>NZ_CM173430.1:0-2595000 GCF_057767015.1 Pseudomonas sp. B12(2026)
GTGTCTGTGGAACTTTGGCAGCAGTGCGTGGAGCTTCTGCGCGACGAGTTGCCGTCCCAGCAATTCAATACCTGGATCCGGCCTCTGCAGGTCGAGGTCGAGGGTGAGGAGCTGCGCGTCTACGCGCCCAATCGCTTCGTGCTCGATTGGGTCAACGAGAAGTACATGGGGCGTATGCTCGAACTGCTCAGCGAGCGTGGCAACGGCCAGATTCCGGCGCTGTCGCTGCTGATCGGCAGTCGTCGTAGCCGTACTCCGCGCGCGGCGCTGGTTCCGCAGAGTCATGTCAGCGTACAGCCTTCTCCCGCACCCGCCGTGGTGGTTGCGCCAGCTCCGATTCCCGTTGCCCCTGCGCCTGTCGCTCCGGCCATTCCGGAACCGCAGCCGGTGCCGGCGCAGGCTGTCGCTCAGCCGCAGCCGCTACCTGACCTGGATGAGTCCGGCCCCGGCATCGATCCTCTGGCAGCGGCAATGCCAACGGCATCGGTGCGCACCGAGCGGAATGTGCAGGTGGAAGGCGCGCTCAAGCACACCAGCTACCTCAACCGTACCTTCACCTTCGAGAACTTCGTCGAGGGCAAGTCGAACCAGTTGGCGCGGGCGGCAGCCTGGCAGGTGGCCGATAATCTCAAGCATGGTTACAACCCACTCTTCCTTTATGGCGGTGTCGGTCTGGGCAAGACCCACCTGATGCACGCTGTGGGTAACCACCTGCTGAAGAAGAACCCCAATGCCAAGGTCGTGTATCTGCATTCGGAGCGTTTCGTTGCGGACATGGTCAAGGCGCTGCAGCTGAACGCCATCAACGAATTCAAGCGTTTCTACCGTTCGGTGGATGCGCTGCTGATCGACGACATCCAGTTCTTTGCCCGCAAGGAGCGTTCCCAGGAAGAGTTCTTCCACACCTTCAACGCCCTTCTTGAAGGCGGCCAGCAGGTCATCCTGACCAGCGACCGCTATCCGAAGGAGATCGAGGGCCTGGAAGAGCGCCTGAAGTCGCGTTTCGGCTGGGGCCTGACGGTGGCCGTCGAGCCGCCGGAACTGGAAACCCGCGTGGCGATCCTGATGAAGAAGGCGGAACAGGCCAAGGTCGAGCTGCCGCACGACGCGGCATTCTTCATCGCCCAGCGTATCCGCTCCAACGTGCGTGAGCTGGAAGGTGCGCTCAAGCGCGTGATCGCCCATTCCCACTTCATGGGGCGACCGATCACCATCGAACTGATCCGCGAGTCGCTTAAGGACCTGCTGGCCCTGCAGGACAAGCTGGTCAGCATCGACAACATCCAGCGCACCGTCGCCGAGTACTACAAGATCAAGATCGCCGACCTGCTGTCCAAGCGCCGTTCGCGCTCGGTAGCACGTCCGCGACAGGTCGCCATGGCACTGTCCAAGGAACTGACCAACCACAGCCTGCCGGAAATCGGCGTGGCCTTCGGCGGTCGGGATCACACCACGGTGCTGCACGCCTGTCGTAAGATCGCTCAGCTCAAGGAATCCGACGCGGATATCCGCGAGGACTACAAGAACCTGCTGCGTACACTGACCACCTGACGCAGCCCCCACGAGGCAAGGGACTAGACCATGCATTTCACCATTCAACGCGAAGCTCTGTTGAAACCCCTGCAACTGGTCGCTGGCGTTGTGGAGCGCCGCCAGACGCTGCCGGTTCTTTCCAATGTCCTGCTGGTTGTCGAAGGGCAGCAGCTGTCGCTGACCGGTACTGACCTTGAAGTCGAACTGGTTGGCCGTGTCGCTCTGGAAGACGTGGCCGAGCCGGGCGAAATCACCGTTCCCGCACGCAAGCTGATGGACATCTGCAAGAGCCTGCCGAGCGATGCGCTGATCGACATCCGCGTCGACGAGCAGAAGCTGCTGGTGAAGGCGGGGCGCAGCCGCTTCACCCTCTCCACCCTGCCGGCGAACGACTTCCCCACCGTGGAAGAAGGCCCGGGCTCGCTGACCTTCAGCCTGGTGCAGAGCAAGCTGCGTCGACTGATCGACCGCACCAGCTTCGCCATGGCTCAGCAGGACGTTCGCTATTACCTCAATGGCATGCTGCTGGAAGTCGGCGGTGGCACCCTGCGTGCCGTGGCCACCGATGGCCACCGCCTGGCCATGTGCTCCCTGGGCAACGCGGTGCCGGATGCGCAGGACCGCCACCAGGTGATCGTGCCGCGCAAGGGTATCCTCGAACTGGCCCGCCTGCTGACCGAACAGGACGGCGAAGTATCCATCGTCCTCGGCCAGCACCACATCCGCGCGACCACCGGAGAATTCACCTTCACCTCCAAGCTGGTCGACGGCAAGTTCCCGGATTACGAGCGTGTACTGCCGAAGGGTGGTGACAAGCTGGTGATCGGTGACCGCCAGGTGCTGCGCGAAGCTTTCAGCCGCACAGCGATTCTGTCCAACGAGAAGTACCGCGGCATTCGTCTGCAACTCTCCAATGGCTTGCTGAAGATCCAGGCGAACAACCCGGAGCAGGAAGAGGCGGAAGAGGAAGTGCAGGTCGACTACAACGGCGGCAGCCTGGAAATCGGCTTCAACGTCAGCTATCTGCTGGACGTCCTGGGTGTGATGGGTACCGAGCAGGTACGCATGATCCTCTCCGACGCCAACAGCAGTGCGTTGCTGCAGGAAGCGGACAACGACGACTCGGCGTATGTCGTCATGCCGATGCGCCTCTGACGCGTATCGATGTCCCTGACCCGCATTTCGGTCACCGCGGTGCGCAACCTGCACCCGGTGACCTTCTCCCCCTCCCCCCGCATCAACATCCTCTACGGCGAAAACGGCAGCGGTAAAACCAGCCTGCTGGAATCGATCCACCTGCTCGGCCTCGCCCGCTCCTTCCGCAGCCTCCGCCTGCAACCGGTTATCCAGTACGACGAACCCGCCTGCACGGTATTCGGACAGGTGCGTCTGGGGAATGGCTTTGATAGCAGCCTGGGTGTCTCGCGGGACCGCCAGGGCGAGTTCCAGATACGTATCGATGGACAGAACGCGCGCAGTGCCGCGCAGCTTGCCGAAACCTTGCCGCTGCAACTGATCAACCCGGATAGTTTTCGCCTGCTGGAAGGTTCGCCCAAGGTTCGCCGGCAGTTCCTCGATTGGGGAGTGTTCCACGTGGAACAACGCTTCATGGTCGCCTGGCAACGGCTGCAGAAGGCCCTGCGGCAGCGGAACTCGTGGCTCCGACATGGTAAACTGGACGGTGCTTCGCAGGCCGCGTGGGACCGCGAATTGTGTGCGGCGAGTGACGAAATCGACGCCTATCGACGGTCCTATATCCACGCTCTCAAACCTCAGTTCGAGAAGACGCTGGCAGAGCTTATCCAGCTGGATGAGCTGACGCTCAGCTATTACCGAGGTTGGGACAAGGAGCGGGACCTGAGCGAAGTGTTGTCTGCCAGCCTGCTTCGTGATCAGCAGATGGGACACACCCAGGCGGGACCACAGCGGGCGGATCTGAGAATTCGCCTCGGGGGGCATAATGCCGCGGAGATTCTATCCCGTGGCCAACAGAAATTGGTGGTCTGCGCGTTGCGGATCGCCCAGGGGCACCTGATCAATCAGGCCAAGCGCGGGCAATGCGTTTACCTGGTGGATGATCTCCCCTCTGAATTGGATGAGAAGCACCGGTTGTCGTTGTGCCGGCTTCTCGAAGATCTGGGTTGCCAGGTATTCATCACCTGCGTCGACCCGCACTTATTGAAAGACGGCTGGCGAACGGAAACGCCGGTGTCGATGTTCCACGTGGAACATGGACGAGTCTCTCAGGACACTACCATCGGGAGTGAAGAATGAGCGAGAACACCTACGACTCTTCCAGCATCAAGGTGCTGAAGGGGCTGGACGCCGTACGCAAGCGTCCGGGCATGTACATCGGTGATACCGACGACGGCACCGGCCTGCACCACATGGTCTTCGAGGTGGTGGACAACTCGATCGACGAAGCGCTGGCTGGCTACTGCAGCGAGATCAGCATCACCATTCACACCGATGAGTCCATCACCGTCCGTGACAACGGCCGCGGCATTCCGGTGGATATCCATAAGGAAGAAGGGGTCTCCGCAGCCGAGGTCATCATGACCGTGCTGCACGCTGGCGGTAAGTTCGACGACAACAGCTACAAAGTTTCCGGCGGCCTGCACGGCGTGGGTGTTTCCGTAGTGAACGCCCTCTCCAACGAGCTGCGTCTGACCATTCGCCGCGAAGGCAAGGTCTGGGAGCAGATTTACCACCATGGCGTCCCGCAGTTCCCGCTGCGCCCAGTGGGCGACACCGAGGGCACTGGCACCGAAGTGCACTTCAAGCCTTCAGCCGACACCTTCCACAATATCCACTTCAGCTGGGACATCCTGGCCAAGCGGATCCGCGAGCTGTCTTTCCTGAACTCCGGCGTGGGCATCGTCCTGCGCGACGAGCGCACCGGCAAGGAAGAGCTGTTCAAGTACGAGGGCGGTCTGCGTGCTTTCGTCGAATACCTGAACACCAACAAGACCGCGGTGAACCAGGTCTTCCACTTCAACTGCCAGCGTGAAGAAGACGGCGTGGGCGTGGAGATCGCCCTGCAGTGGAACGACAGCTTCAACGAGAACATCCTCTGCTTCACCAACAACATTCCGCAGCGTGACGGCGGTACCCACCTGGCGGGCTTCCGCTCCGCCCTAACCCGCCACCTGAACAACTACATCGAGCAGGAAGGCCTGGCGAAGAAGTACAAGATCGCCACCACTGGCGACGACGCCCGTGAAGGTCTGACCGCGATCATTTCGGTGAAGGTGCCGGATCCGAAGTTCAGCTCGCAGACCAAGGACAAGCTGGTTTCCTCGGAGGTGAAGACCGCCGTGGAACAGGAGATGGGCAAGTACTTCGCCGACTTCCTGCTGGAGAACCCGAACGAAGCCAAGGCTGTGGTCGGCAAGATGATCGACGCCGCCCGCGCTCGTGAGGCCGCACGCAAGGCCCGCGAGATGACCCGCCGCAAGGGCGCGCTGGACATCGCCGGCCTGCCGGGCAAGCTCGCCGACTGCCAGGAGAAAGACCCCGCTCTCTCCGAACTGTACATCGTGGAGGGTGACTCCGCGGGCGGCTCGGCCAAGCAGGGCCGCAACCGCAAGACCCAGGCGATCCTCCCGCTCAAGGGCAAGATCCTCAACGTCGAGAAGGCTCGTTTCGACAAGATGCTGTCCTCCCAGGAGGTCGGCACCCTGATCACCGCGCTGGGCTGCGGTATCGGTCGCGAGGAGTACAACATCGACAAGCTGCGCTACCACAACATCATCATCATGACCGATGCTGACGTCGACGGTTCGCACATCCGTACCCTGCTGCTGACCTTCTTCTTCCGCCAGCTGCCCGAGTTGGTCGAGCGTGGCTACATCTATATCGCCCAGCCGCCGCTGTACAAGGTGAAGAAAGGCAAGCAGGAGCAGTACATCAAGGACGACGTGGCCATGGAGGAATACATGACCCAGTCGGCCCTCGAGGACGCCAGCGTGCACGTCAACGAAAGCGCCCCGGGCCTGTCCGGCGAAGCGCTGGAGAAGCTGGTCAACGAGTACCGCGGCGTGATGCGCACCCTCGCTCGCCTGTCCCGTCTGTACCCGCAGGACCTGACCGAGCACTTCGTCTACCTGCCGCGTCTGGAAGCCGACAAGCTGGGCGACGAGGCTGTCATGCAGGCCTGGCTGGAGCAGTACCAGGCGCGCCTGAAGGCCTCGGAGAAGTCCGGCCTGGTCTACAAGGTCAGCCTGCGCGAAGACCGCGAGCGTCACCTGTGGCTGCCGGAAGTCGAGATGGTCGCCCACGGCCTGTCGAGCTACGTCACCTTCAACCGCGACTTCTTTGCCAGCAACGACTACCGCTCGGTGACCGAGCTGGGCGCCAAGCTGAACAGCCTGATGGAAGAAGGCGCCTATGTGCAGAAGGGCGAGCGCAAGAAGGTCGTCGCAAGCTTCAAGGAAGCCCTGGACTGGCTGATGGCTGAAGGCACCAAGCGCCACAGCATCCAGCGATACAAGGGGCTCGGCGAGATGAACCCGGATCAGCTGTGGGAAACCACCATGGACCCGAACGTGCGCCGCATGCTCAAGGTGACCATCGAGGACGCCATCGCTGCCGACCAGCTGTTCAACACCCTGATGGGTGATGCGGTGGAGCCACGCCGCGACTTCATCGAAAGCAATGCCCTGGCGGTGTCCAACCTGGACGTCTGAGCCCAAAGCGCAGGCAAAAAGAAAGGGCCCCTAGGGGCCCTTTTCTTTTGTCCGGCTTCTATCCGGAAGCAGCCTCAGGAGGCGGCTTCGGCGACGGCCTGAGGCGTGGCCTCCGGCGGTAGCTCGCCGATGTCGCGCAGGGTCTGCACGACCCAGTTCTCGGCGCGCTGGTTGAGCTCGGTGATGGCGCGCGGGCCCTCGCCTTCGGCGTACATGACCGGACCGATCACCACCTGGATGGTGCCGGGGAATTTCGCCCAGCCGTTCTTCGGCCAGCAGTGCCCGGCGTTGTGTGCGATGGGCAGCACCGGCAGATTGGCGTTCGCCGCCAGCGCAGCGCCGCCGCGGGAGAACTTGCCGATCTGGCCGGTGGGAACGCGGGTACCTTCCGGGAAGATCAGCACCCAGGCGCCCTGCTTCAGGCGCTCGTCGCCCTGCTTGGCCATCTGCTTGAGCGCCACCTTGGGCTGGCTGCGGTCAATGGCGATGGGCTTGAGCAGCGCCATCGCCCAGCCGAAGAAGGGAACGAACAGCAGCTCGCGCTTGAGCACCTGGCTCAGGGGCGCGAAGTAGCCGGTAAGGAAGAAGGTTTCCCAGGTGCTCTGGTGCTTGGCCAGGATCACGCAGGGCTGCGCCGGGATGTTCTCCACGCCCTTGAGCTCATAGCGCACGCCAACCATCCAGGTGGCCAGCCAGACGGCGAACTTGCACCAGGCCTGGGCGATGAAGCGGTAGCGTGCGCGGAATGGCAGGAACGGCGCGATGAGCAGGCTGAGGGTGCCCCAGACGAAGGCGCTGAACGACAGCAGCAGGTAGAAGAGAACGGTTCTGATGGCCTGCACCGTGATGAATCCTCAGGAAAGTAGATGGGCAGCGACCGCTGCGAGATCGTCGAATACCAAAGTGTTTTCGGGCAAGGCTTTGCCCAGGGTGCGCTCGCCCTTGCCGGTCTTCACCAACACGGGCTGACAATCGACGGCCAGCGCCGCGTCCAGGTCACCCCGGCTGTCACCCACGAACCAGATGCCGTGAAGATCCACGCCGTAGTGCCGGGCGATCTGCAGCAGCATACCGGGTTTCGGCTTGCGGCAGTCGCAGCCTTCGTCGGGGCCGTGGGGGCAATAGACGATGATCCCGAGTTCACCGCCCTGCTCCGCCACCAGCTCGCGCAGGCGCCGGTGCATGTTCTCCAGCGTCGCCAGGTCGTAATAGCCCCGGGCGATACCCGACTGGTTGGTGGCCACCGCGACGGTCCAGCCAGCCATGCTCAGCCGGGCGATGGCGGCGATGGCGCTGGGGATCGGGATCCACTCGTCGAGGGATTTGATGTAGTCGTCGGAGTCCTGGTTGATGACGCCGTCGCGGTCGAGGATCAGTAGCTTCATGGGCGTTTCGATAAGTCGGAAATGAAAAAGCCGGGAGTCCGTCACGGCGAACCGTTGCGAACTCCCGGCTTTCAGGCGGGCATCAACCCAGCAGCGAGATGTCGGCGACGCCGAGGAACAGCCCGCGCAGCCTGGCCAGCAGTGCGTAGCGGTTGGCCTTCACGGCGTTGTCGTCCGCGTTGACCAGCACTTCCTCGAAGAAGGCATCGACCGGCGCGCGCAAGGCCGCCAGACGGGCCAGGGCGGCGCGATAATCGCGAGCCGCGGCCAGCGGAGCCACTTCGTCTTCGGCGGCCGCCACGGCGCTGCCAAGGGCCTTCTCGGCGGTCTCGGCGAACAGGCCGGCGTTGACGGCGGCAGGTACCTCGCCTTCGGCCTTGGCGAGGATGTTCGACACGCGCTTGTTGGCGGCGGCCAGGGCCTCGGCTTCGGTCAGCTGACGGAAGGCCTGCACGGCCTGCACGCGCTGGTCGAAGTCCAGCGGCGCGGTCGGCTTGAGCGCACGCACGGCCTGGTACACGGCCACGTCCACGCCTTCGTCCTCGTAGCGGGCGCGCAGGCGATCGAAGACGAAGTCCTGCACCTGCTCGGACAGGCCGAGCGCCTTCACCTTGTCGCCGTACTGGGCCACGGCCACGCCGATGGCGTCGGCGAGGTCGAGGTCCAGTTGCTTCTCGATGAGGATGCGCAGCACGCCCAGGGCGGCACGGCGCAGGGCGTACGGGTCCTTGCTGCCGGTGGGCAGCATGCCGATGCCGAAGATGCCGACCAGGGTGTCCAGCTTGTCGGCCACGGCCACCGCGGCACCGGTCAGGGTGCCCGGCAGCTCGGCGCCGGCGCCGCGCGGCATGTACTGCTCGTTCAGCGCCAGGGCAACGTCCTTGGCTTCACCGCCGGCGGTTGCGTAGTAGTAACCGGCGATGCCCTGCATCTCCGGAAACTCGCCGACCATCTCGGTGGCCAGGTCGCACTTGGAGAGGATGCCGGCGCGGGCGGCGTTGGTCGCGTCACCGCCGATGCGCTCGGCGATGTAGGCGGCCAGGGAGGAGACGCGTTCGGCCTTCTCGTAGACGGTGCCGAGCTGGGCCTGGAACACCACGTTCTTCAGGCGGGCGTTGAAGGCCTCCAGCGGCTGCTTCTGGTCCTGCTTGAAGAAGAACTCGGCGTCGGTCAGGCGCGGACGCACGACCTTCTCGTTACCGGAGACGATATGCTCCGGCGCCTTGCTCTCGACGTTGGCCACGGTGATGAAGCGCGGCAGCAGCTTGCCGTCGGCATCCAGCAGGCAGAAGTACTTCTGGTTGTCCTGCATGGTGGAGATCAGGGCTTCCTGCGGCACGGCGAGGAAGCGCTCCTCGAAGGAGCACACCAGCGGCACCGGCCACTCGACCAGCGCGGTCACTTCGTCCAGCAGGTCGGCCGGAACCACGGCGGTGCCCTTCTGCTCGGCAGCCAGTTCGGCGACGCGCCTGGAGATGATCTCGCGGCGCTCGGCGAAGTCGGCCAGCACATGGGCGCTGCGCAGGTCTTCCAGGTAGTTGGCCGGGCTGGAGATGCGCACGTTGTCCGGGTTGTGGAAGCGGTGGCCGCGGGATTCGCGACCGGCCTTGCGGGTGAGGATCTCGCAGTCGACGACGGCGTCGCCGAGCAGCATCACCAGCCACTGGGTCGGACGCACGAACTCCTCGCGGCGGGCGGCCCAGCGCATGCGCTTGGGAATCGGCAGCTCGTTCAGCGAGGCTTCGACGATGCCCGGCAGCAGGCTCACGGCCGGCTGCCCGGCGATGGTCTGGCTGAACTTCAGCTTCGGCCCGCTCTTGTCGATCTGCGCAAGGTCCACGCCGCACTTCTTGGCGAAGCCCAGGGCGGCCTGGGTCGGGTTGCCGCTGGCGTCGAAGGCGGCCTGCAGCGGCGGGCCGTCGAGGTTCACGGTACGGTCGGGCTGCTGCACGGCGAGCTGGTCGATCTGCACGGCCAGGCGGCGCGGAGCGGCGTAGAAGCGCGCCGCGGCGTAGTTCAGGCCGGCGGCCTTGAGGCCCTTCTCGATGCCGGCCAGGAAGGCTTCACCGAGGCTCTTCAGGGCCTTGGGCGGCAGCTCTTCGGTGCCCAGTTCGACGAGGAAATCCTTCGCGCTCATTATTCGGCCTCCTTCAGCTTGGCCAGTACTTCGTCACGCAGTTCGGCGGTGGCCATCGGGAAGCCGAGGCGGGCGCGGGCCTGCAGGTAGCTCTGCGCCACGGCGCGGGCCAGGGTGCGCACGCGCAGGATGTAGCGCTGACGCTCGGTCACCGAGATGGCGCGGCGGGCGTCCAGCAGGTTGAAGGTGTGCGAGGCCTTGAGGACCATCTCGTAGGTCGGCAGCGGCAGCTGCAGCTCGATCAGGCGGTTGGCTTCGCTCTCGTAGAAGTCGAACAGCTCGAACAGCTTCTCGACGTTGGCGTGCTCGAAGTTGTAGGTCGACTGCTCCACCTCGTTCTGGTGGAACACGTCGCCGTAGGTGACCTTGCCGAACGGACCGTCGGCCCAGACCAGGTCGTACACCGAGTCGACGCCCTGGATGTACATGGCCAGGCGCTCCAGGCCGTAGGTGATTTCACCGGTGACCGGGTAGCACTCGATGCCGCCGACCTGCTGGAAGTAGGTGAACTGGGTGACTTCCATGCCGTTCAGCCAGATTTCCCAGCCCAGGCCCCAGGCGCCGAGGGTCGGCGATTCCCAGTTGTCCTCGACGAAGCGGATGTCGTGCACCAGCGGGTCGATGCCGATGGCCTTCAGCGAGCCGAGATACAGTTCCTGGAAGTTTTCCGGGTTGGGCTTGAGGACCACCTGGAACTGGTAGTAGTGCTGCAGGCGGTTGGGGTTCTCGCCGTAGCGGCCGTCGGTGGGGCGGCGGCTGGGCTGCACGTAGGCCGCGTTCCAGGTTTCCGGGCCGACGGCGCGGAGGAAGGTGGCGGTGTGGAAGGTGCCGGCGCCAACTTCCATGTCATAGGGCTGCAGCACCACGCAGCCCTGATCGGCCCAGTATTTTTGCAGGGCGAGGATCAGATCCTGGAAGGTGGGCACGGCGGGCGTAGTCTGGCTCACGAATTTCACCTGTGCTGGGTATGCGACTAAAACCCGGCAGTATACCCCAAGCCGCTTGCGGCTTGGGCTTCGCGGCGATTTTCGGGCGGCCGTCGAGACTTGGCCGAGCCGCTGGAAAAATCGACCCGGGGCTGTATCCATGTACAGTGCATTGTCTATAGTTCAGCCTTTCCCTTCGAGGCCGACCGCCATGCCCCGCTGTTTCTGGTGTAACGACGACCCGCTGTACATCGCCTACCACGATGCCGAATGGGGCGTGCCGCAGCGCGATGCGCGGGCGCTGTTCGAGATGCTGGTCCTCGAGGGCGCCCAGGCCGGGCTGTCGTGGATCACCGTGCTGAAGAAGCGCGAGCGCTACCGCGAGGTACTGTTCGGCTTCGATCCCGAACGCCTGGCGCGGATGACCGACGAGGAAATCGAGGAGCGCATGCAGGACCCGGGCATCATCCGCAACCTCGCCAAGCTCAAGGCCGCGCGGCAGAACGCCCGGGCCTGGCTGGAGCTGCCCGACCCGGTGGGCTTCCTCTGGTCCTTCGTCGGCGGCGAGCCCAGGGTCAACCACTTCAGCGGTCGTGGCGAGGTGCCGGCGGTGACGCCCGAGGCCGAAGCCATGAGCAAGGCGCTGCGCAAGGCCGGCTTCAACTTCGTCGGCCCGACCATCTGCTACGCCTTCATGCAGGCCACCGGCATGGTCATGGACCACACCACCGACTGCGACCGCTACGCCGAGCTGAGCCGCGCCTAGGGCGTACGACCGCGAAGGCTGTGCGTCCTGCGCCACGCCATTGGCGTGCGCCCTTCCCCTTCGCTGTGCGCCGCTGGTTAGAATGTGCGCCTCTGAATGAAGGAGTTTCCCGTGGAGAAATTCAAGGGCGCACTGGTGGTGGGCTTCCTGCGGTTGTTCGCCATGCTGCCGTGGCGCGCGGTGGGGGCCCTGGGCGCGGGCATCGGCTGGCTGATGTGGAAGCTTCCCAACCGCTCCCGCGAGGTGGCGCGGACCAACCTGGCGCACTGCTTCCCCGAGCTGCCGCCGGCCGAGCTGGAGAAGCTGCTGGCCCGGAGCCTGATGGATACCGGCCGCACGCTCACCGAAAGCGCCTGCGCCTGGATGTGGTCGCCGCAGAAGTCGCTGCAGTACATCGTCGAAGTGGAAGGCATGGACGTGCTGGAAGAAGCGCTGGCCTCCGGCGACGGCCTGGTCGGCATCACCAGCCACCTGGGCAACTGGGAAGTGCTCAACCACTTCTACTGCTCCTACGCCAAGCCGATCATTTTCTACCGCCCGCCCAAGCTCAAGGCGGTGGACGAGCTGCTGAAGAAGCAGCGCGTGCAACTGGGCAACCGCGTCGCGCCGTCGACCCCCGAAGGCATCAAGAGCGTGATCAAGGAAGTGAAGAACGGCGGCTGCGTCGGCATCCCCTGCGACCCGGAACCGGACCTGGGCTCGGGCCTGTTCGTGCCCTACCTGGGCACCACCGCGCTGACCAGCAAGTTCGTGCCCTCCCTGCTCTCGCGCGGCAAGGCGCGCGGCGTGTTCTTCCACGCGGTGCGCCTGCCCGACGGCCGCGGCTACAAGGTGATCCTCGAAGCCGCGCCGGCGGACATGTACGACAAGGACATGGAAGTCTCGGTCGCCGCCCTGAGCCGTGAGCTGGCCAAGTACGTGCGCGCCTACCCGAGCCAGTACATGTGGACCATGAAGCGCTTCAAGAAACGCCCGCAGGGCGAGGCGAAGTGGTACTGAGCGCGCCGGTGCCGCGGCCAGTCCCTGGCTGCGGCAATTGCTGTCTTGACCTGGACACCCGCTTTCAGGCCCATTAGTGGGCTGACATTCAGGACGGATGCCACCCATGGCCAACCAACGGCAACACCCGCGTACCTCGATGAAGTGCCGGATCAAGATCAGCCATTCCAGCTTCGGCGAGGTGTTCGGCCATACCCGCGACCTGTCCGACGGCGGCGTCTACGTCCGTCATGCGGTGCTGGCCGAGCTGCCCAGTGGCACCCGGGTCACCGGGCAGGTGCAGGACATGCCCTTTGATGCGCCGGTCCTGGAGATGGAAGTGATGCGCACCGACGGCGAAGGCGCCGGCCTGCGCTTCCTCGCCGACGCCTGATTCGAAAACCAGGACTGTAGGAGCGAGCTTGCTCGCGAACCAACCCCTCACAGCGGGGACTGTTCGCGAGCAACAGCCCAAGCCGGCTCAGTTCGCCTCGTTCACCGCACTGAGGAAGGCCCGCGTCCGCTCGTGCTGCGGGTGGCCGAACAGCTGCTGCGGGCTGCCCTGTTCGAGGATGTTGCCCTGGTGGAAGAAGCACACGCGGTCGGCGAACTCGCGGGCGAAGCCCATCTGGTGGGTGACCATCAGCATGGTCAGGTTGTGCTCGGTGCCCAGCCGGCGCACCACGTTGAGCACCTCGCCGCACAGCTCCGGGTCCAGCGCCGAGGTCACCTCGTCGAACAGCATCACCTTCGGCCGCATCGCCAGCGCCCGGGCGATGGCCACGCGCTGCTGCTGGCCGCCGGACAGCTGCGAGGGATAGTGGTCGAGCTTGTCGCCCAGGCCGACCATCTCCAGCAGCTCCACCGCGCGCTCGCGGGCCTCGTCGCGGCGCAGGCCGAGCACCTGCACCGGCGCCTCCATCACGTTGCGCAGCGCGCTCATGTGTGGGAACAGGTTGAAGCACTGGAAGACCATGCCGATCTTGCTGCGCACCCGGCGCACGTGGCTTTCCGGCGCGCGCACCAGGCTGTCGTTGCGCATCAGGTGGGTCAGCGGTTCGCCGTCCACCGAGATCACGCCGCTGTCGATGGTTTCCAGGGTCATCAGCGCGCGCAGCAGGGTCGACTTGCCCGAGCCGCTGGGGCCGATGATGGCGACCTTCTCGTTGGCGCCGACTTCCAGGTTGAGGTCCCTGAGCACGCTGAAGCTGCCGTAGCTCTTGCACACGTTGCGGAAGCTCACCATCGGCTGGGCGGTCGCGGCCCGTTCGGTCGGCGCCTGCTGGCCCGCCGGGCGGGGAGTCATGGCCTCGAGAGGCTGAATGGAGTGGACGGACATCGGATTACCTCCAGAGGAATCGGTCATGGCAGCGCCGTGCGTTTTTCCACCTGGCGGACCACGCCGGCCAGGCTGATGCTGATGAGCAGGAAGAACACCCCGACCAGGGTGATCGGCTCCAGGTAGCGGAAGCTGTCGGAACCGATGTTCTTCGCCTGCTGCATGATTTCCACCACGGTGATCGCGGAGAGCACCGGGGTGTCCTTGAACATGGCGATCAGGTAGTTGCCCAGCGCCGGCAGCACCGGGCGGATGGCCTGGGGCAGGATCACCTCGCGGTAGGCCTTGAACGGCGAGAAGTTCAGCGCGGTCACCGCCTCCCACTGCCCGCGCGGCACCGCCTCCAGGCCCGCGCGGTACACCTCGGCGGTGTAGCAGGCATAGTGCAGGGCGATGCCGAGCGTGCCGGCCACCAGCGCGGTCATGTTCAGCCCGTAGGTCGGCAGCACGTAGAACAGGAAGTACACCTGGATCAGCAGCGGCGTGCTGCGGATGAATTCGATCAGCCAGGCCGCCGGCCACGACAGCCAGAAGTGCCGGCTGCGCCGGGCGATGGCGAACAGCAGGCCGAACACCACCGCCAGCGCGAAGCCCACCAGGGTGATGGCGATGGTGCGCAGCGAGGCGTGCAGCAGCTGCGGCAGGATCTGCCAGGCGAAGTCCCAGTCGAAGAGTTTCATCACAGGCCTCCGCGGATTCGGCCGTGCCCCAGCCAGCGCTCCAGGCGCCGCATGAGGAAGACGATGATCTGGGCCATGACGAAATACAGCACCAGGGTGAGGACGAAGATCTTCAGCGTCTCGAAGGTCGCCTGGTCCAGCTGGCGGGCGCGGAAGGTCAGGTCGGAAAGCGTGATCAGCGATACCAGCGAGGTGTTCTTCAGCAGCTCGATCAGCAGGTTGGTGCCCGGCGGAATCGCGCACAGCAGCGCCTGCGGCAGGATGATCCGGCGGAAGCGCGTGAACGGCGTCATGTTCAGCGCCAGCGCCGCCTCGTACTGCCCCTTGGGCACCGAGCCGATGGCGCCGCGCATCACCTCCGCCCCATAGGCGCCGATGTGCAGGCCCAGGCCGATGATCGCCACGCTGTAGGCGCTCATCTCCAGGTTGAACGGTGGCAGCGGCAGCACGAAGTACAGCCAGAACAGCTGCACCAGCAGCGAGGTGCCGCGGAACAGCTCGATGTAGCTGATCGCCAGCCAGCGTACCGCCGGCCACGGCGAGAGCCGGCCGAGCGCGGCGATGACGGCGGCGACGACCGCCAGCAGGGAGCCGAAGACGGTCACCTGGATGGTGACCCAGGCGCCCTCCAGCAGCAGAGGAAGCAATTCACCCATGATGCGCATCCCGTAACGACAGGTTCGACGGAACGGCCAGGCGGGCGCGGCCTATGCCAGCGACGCGCCCTGCCCGGTCACTGTTTGCAGAGCTCGGCGGCGGTCTTGTCGGTGACGTTGGACTTGTCGAAACCGAACGGCTTGACTGTCTGCAGGTGCTCGGCGCTGCCCAGCCACGGCTTGAGCTGCTGGTTCACCGCGTCGCGCAGGTCCGTGTCGTCCGGGCGGAAGGCCAGGGCGCCGTAGCCGGTGTGCGCGGGGTCGTCCTTGAAGTCGGCGATGGCCTGCACCGCATCGCCGCCCTTGGCCGCCAGGCCCTTCATGGTCAGCGCGGTGCCGACGCTGGCGTCGGCGCGGCCGGCGCGCACGGCCTGCAGCTGCGCGGTGGTGTCGGGCACCTGGACGATCTGCTCTTCCGCCACGCCCTCGGCGCGGGCGTAGCCCAGCTCGGCGGTGCCGGACATGATCGCCAGCTTCACGTCCGGATTGTTCTTCACGTCAGCGTAGCTGTGCAGGTTCTTCGGGTTGCCCTTCTTCACCAGCAGTGAATCGGGAATCTGGTAGTGCGGGTCGGTGAAGATCACCTGCTGGCAGCGCGGCGGGGTGATGTACATGCCGGCGGCGATCACGTCGAAGCGGCCGGCGCGCAGACCGGGGATCAGCGCGCCCCACTCGGTGAGCACCGGCTCGATCTTCTTCACGCCCATCTTGGTGAAGATCTGCGTGGCGATTTCCGGGGATTCGCCGGTGACCTTGCCGGAGGTCTCGGTATAGGCGAACGGCGCTTCGTTGGCGTAGCCGATGCGCACGGTGCCGGTGCTCTGGATGCGTTCCAGGGTGGTCTCGGCGTAGCTGCCGGCACTGGCCAGCGCGCAGGCGACAAGGGTACAGGCGAGGCTCAGGCGGTGCAGTGAAACAGGGGCGGTACTCATCTTCGGATCTCCTGATCTTCTCTTGCCGTGCGCGTTCGGCGCGCGGCGCTGGATGGCAGGTAGCAATGTCGTACGACTATTGTTCTTGTTGGCAGGGCCCCCGCAGGGGCCTTCCGAAGTTCACTCGCCAGGCGAGGTGATGGGGCAACGACGCCAGACTAAGCCCGGGCGCCTTGCGGCTCTTACCGATCGACAGCCCCGCGGCGGGAAAAAGCCACCGTCGCGACGAACGCATCCGCTGGTTTTTTCTGCGCGGGCCTGACAATGCGGCCCGGTGTCCTGCACCCGAGCATACAAAAGGGGGTTGCGCCCCAACATTGCACTAGGACAATTGCCGCGGGTGTACGGGTCGGTCACTCTAGACGCCTGAGCTGACGGAGCCCTGACGATGGAAGCCTGGCGTCGCGCCCTGGCCGACCTGCGGGGCGGCGAATCCAAATACAAGACCCTGGTCCAGGCCATTGCCGGCGACATCGAGCAGGGCCGCCTGAGCGACGGCCAGCGCCTGCCGCCGCAGCGCCAGGTCGCCGACGGCCTGGGCATCAGCGTGCAGACGGTGACCAACGCCTACAAGGAACTGGAACGCCAGGGCCTGGTGCGCTGCGAGGTGGGGCGTGGCAGCTTCGTCTCGCGGCGGATGACCGAAGGCATGGCGCACTACATGGTCGACCACCCCGAGCGCGCCCTGGTGGATTTCTCCATCGCCAGCATCGTCCACACCCGCGAACACGACCGCCTGTGGCAGGACACCTGCCGCGTCCTGGCGCAGGAAAGCGACCAGCCGTGGATGCGCGCCTGCCGCCCGGTGGCCGGCTTCGACGCGCACCGCGACGCCGGCGTGCAATGGCTGGCCCAGCAGGGCCTGCGGCGCGAGCGCGACGACGTGCTGATCACCAACGGCGCCGCCCACGGCATCTTCCTCGCCCTCGCCTCCCTCGCCGGACCGGATGACGTGGTGCTCTGCGAGCAGCTCACCGACCACGGCGTGATCGGCAATTCCCAGGTGCTCGGCTTCACCCTCAAGGGCGTGGAGATCGACCGCGAAGGCATCGACCCGGAACACTTCGAGGACCTCTGCGCCAACGAACGCATCACCGCCCTGGTGTGCACGCCGAACCTGAACAACCCGACCTCCAGCCTGATGCCCGACTCGCGCCGCCGCGAGATCGCCGCCATCGCCCAGCGCTACGGCGTGCACGTGATCGAGGACGACGTCTACGGCCCGCTGCTCGGCGAGCAGCGCCCGCCGCCGCTCAGCCACTACCTGCCGGACCTGTCCTTCTACTGCACCAGCTTCACCAAGAGCGTGCTCACCGGCCTGCGCATCGGCTACCTGGCCATGCCCCGGCGGCTGGCGCTGCGCACCGAAAGCATCCTGCGGGTGAACAGCTGGATGGCCACCCCGCTGCTGGCGGAAGTGGCGGCGCGCTGGGTCCACAACGGCACGACCCAGGCGCTGATCGCCCTGCAGCGCCGCGTGCTGGAGAAGCGCCAGGGGCTGGTGCGGGAATGGCTGGGGGATCACCTGCTGGGCTGCGACCCGCACTCCCTCAGCGCCTGGATCGGCATCCCCGAGCACTGGGAGCTGGACAGCCTGGTGCGCGAACTGCGCCACCGGCACATCGCCGTGACCCCGCCCGACCCCTTCATGGTCCGCGGCACCCCGCGACCGCGCGCGGTGCGCCTGTGCATGGGCGCGGAATGCAGCGACGAGCGCATGGCCAGCGCCCTGGAAGACATGCGCGAACTGTTCGGGCAGTACCCGAAGATCCACGATTTCTGACCCCGCGCACCCATCTCTTGTAGGAGCGAGCTTGCTCGCGAACAGATTTCCCGGCAGCTCCGGTGCCATGCGGTTCGCGAGCAAGCTCGCTCCTACAGGAATCCCGCGCGATCCATAACCCCTGTAGGAGCGGACCTTGTCCGCGATTTCGCCGCGCAGGAGCATCGGGGACAGAGTCCCCCCTGCAAACAACATCGTCCTAGTACATTCATCGCGACAATTTCCCGCCCCTACACTCGGCCTCAACTGCATACCCGGAGGCCGAGATGGACCCGATTCCCCTCGTCGAGCTGTACCGCGCACGCCAGCGCATCCAGGGCCTGGTGCGGACCACGCCGATGGAACATTCGCCCAGCCTGTCCAACCTGCTCGGCGCGCCGGTGTACCTCAAGCTCGAATCGCAGCAGATCACCGGCAGCTTCAAGCTGCGCGGCGCGAGCAACGCGATTGCCCAGCTCGGTGACGAGCAGAAGGCCAAGGGCGTGGTCGCCGCCTCCACCGGCAATCACGGCCGCGCGCTGGCCCATGCCGCCCGCGTGCTCGGCGTGCCGGCGACCATCTGCCTGTCGCAGTTGGTGCCGGCGAACAAGGTCCGGGCGATCCGCGAACTCGGCGCCGAAGTGCGCATCGTCGGCAACAGCCAGGACGACGCCCAGGCCGAGGCCGAACGCATCGCCCGCGAGCAGGGCGCGGCGCTGCTGCCGCCCTTCGACCACCCGCAGATCATCGCCGGCCAGGGCACCCTCGGCCTGGAAATCCTCGAACAGCTGCCGGACGTGCGCCAGGTGCTGGTGCCGCTCTCCGGCGGCGGCCTGTTCGGCGGCGTGGCGCTGGCGCTCAAGCACGCCGACCGGGACATCCGCGTCCACGGCATCAGCATGCGCCGCGGCGGCGCCATGGCCGCCAGCCTCGCCGCCGGCCACCCGGTGGAAGTCGAGGAGCTGCCGACCCTGGCCGACTCCCTCGGCGGCGGCATCGGCCTGGACAACCGCTACACCTTCGCCCTGGCCCGCGACTACTGCGACCAGGTGCATCTGCTCGACGAAGACTCCATCGCCGCCGGCATCCGCCACGCCTACCGCGAGGAGCGGCAGGTGGTGGAAGGCGCCGCCGCGGTCGGCATCGCCGCGCTGCTGGACGGCCTGATCGCCCCGGTCGGCCCGGTGGTGGTGGTCGTCAGCGGCCGCAACATCGCCATCGAACAACACCAGCAAATCCTCGAGGAAACCGCCCATGGCTGACGTCACCCTGCTCAGCGAAGCCGACCTGCGCGCCTGCGTGGCGCTCGATCGGGAAAGCCTCGACGCCGTCGAGCACGCCTTCCGCCTGCTCGCCACCGCGCCGGTGGCGATGCCGCCGATCCTTCGCCTGGACGTGCCCGAGCACAACGGCGAAGTGGACGTGAAGACCGCCTACCTGCCCGGCCTGCCGCGCTTCGCCATCAAGGTCAGCCCGGGGTTCTTCGACAACCCCAAGCTCGGCCTGCCCAGCCTCAACGGCATGATGATGCTGTTCTCCTCGCGCACCGGCCTGCTCGACGCGCTGCTGCTGGACAACGGCTACCTCACCGCCGTGCGCACCGCCTGCGCCGGCGCGGTGGCGGCCAAGTGGCTGGCCCGCGAGGATTCGCGCCAGGTCGCGCTGATCGGCGCCGGCGAACAGGCGCGCCTGCAGCTCAAGGCGCTGTGCCTGGTGCGGCCCATCGAAGCCGCCAGCGTCTGGGCGCGGGACATCGACAAGGCCCGGCAGTGCGCGGATGAGCTGAGCACCGGCCTGGGCATCCCGGTGACCGCCTGCGCCAGCATCGACGAAGCGCTGGAAGGCGCCGACATCGCCATCACCACCACGCCCAGCCGCGAGCCGCTGATCCAGAAGAAGCACCTGCGCCCCGGCCTGCACATCACCGCCATGGGCTCGGACGCCGAGCACAAGAACGAGATCGCCGCCGACGCCCTGGCCGCGGTGGACCGCTACGTCGCCGACCGCCTCAGCCAGACCCTGGTGCTGGGCGAACTGCACCACGCGGTGGAGGCCGGCAACGTTCCCATCGATGCCGACTTCGCCGAGCTCGGCCAGGTCATCGCCGGGCAGCGCGAGGGCCGCCGCCGGGCCGAGGACATCACCCTCTGCGACCTCACCGGCACCGGCGCGCAGGACACCGCCATCGCCGGGCTGGCCTTCCAGCGCGCGCAGCGGATGGGCAAGGGATTCACCTTCCACAGCTGAAGGAGCGCACCGTCTCCGGCCTCCAACGGTGCGGGAAAACACCGCTCGTAGGATGGCGTGGAGCGAAGCGATACCCATCGATGGCCATGCAGGCAGCGCTGATGGGTATCGCAAGCTCCACCCATCCTACGGGGACACCGAAGGTATTCGCGGTCCAGAACCAGACACCCAGAAAGAGGATTTCCGCATGTCCGAAATCGTCGTCAACCTCCCCTTCAGCCGGGAGGAATATGCCCAGCGGATCGCCAAGGTCCGCGCCAGCATGCTTGAGCGCGGCATCGAGCTGCTGCTGGTCACCGATCCGTCGAACATGGCCTGGCTCACCGGCTACGACGGCTGGTCCTTCTACGTGCACCAGTGCGTGCTGCTGGCGCTGGACGGCGAGCCGGTCTGGTTCGGCCGCGGCCAGGACGCCAACGGCGCGCGGCGCACCGTGTTCATGCAGGCGGACAACATCGTCGGCTACCCCGACCACTACGTGCAGTCCACCGAGCGCCACCCGATGGACTACCTGTCCCGCGAGGTCATCGCCGCGCGCGGCTGGGCGGGCAAGACCATCGGCGTGGAGATGGACAACTACTACTTCAGCGCCGCCGCCTTCCGCTCGCTGCAGGCCAACCTGGCGAACGCGAAATTCGTCGACGCCACCGCCCTGGTGAACTGGCAGCGCGCGGTGAAATCGCCGCGCGAGATCGACTACATGCGCGTTGCCGCGCGCATCGTCGAGAGGATGCACGCGCACATCGTCGAACGCATCGAACCGGGCATGCGCAAGAACGAGCTGGTCGCCGAGATCTACAGCACCGGCATCCTCGGCGCCGACGGCCACGGCGGCGACTACCCGGCCATCGTCCCGCTGCTGCCCACCGGCGCCGACGCCAGCGCGCCGCACCTGACCTGGGACGACACGCCCTTCGAGCGCGGCGCCGGCACCTTCTTCGAGATCGCCGGCTGCTACAAGCGCTACCACTGCCCGCTGTCGCGCACCGTGTTCCTCGGCAAGCCGCCGCAGCATTTCCTCGACGCGGAAAAGGCCGTGGTCGAAGGCATCGCCGCCGGCCTGGATGCGGCCAGGCCCGGCAACACCACCGGCGACATCGCCCGCGCCTTCTTCGGCGTGCTGGAGAAGTTCGGCATCCACAAGGACAGCCGCTGCGGCTACCCCATCGGCATCAGCTACCCGCCGGACTGGGGCGAACGCACCATGAGCCTGCGCCCGAGCGACAACAGCGTGCTCGAACCGGGCATGACCTTCCACTTCATGCCCGGCCTGTGGATGGACGACTGGGGCCTGGAGATCACCGAAAGCATCCTCATCACCGAGCGCGGCGTGGAGACCCTCTGCGACTACCCGCGCCAGCTGTTCGTGAAGGAGTGAGCCGATGACACAGCTTCGAGACAATCCATTACGTGAAAGCCCGGTTTCCGCCAGCGTCGACTTCCAGCGCGACGGCGTGCAGCACGGTCACCTCAAGCTGCCCTACTCGCGGGACGACTCGGCCTGGGGCGCGGTGATGATCCCGGTGTGCGTGGTGAAGAACGGCGACGGCCCCACCGCGCTGCTCACCGGCGGCAACCACGGCGACGAATACGAAGGCCCGGTGGCGCTCAGCCGCCTGGCCCAGGAGCTGCGCGCCGAAGAAGTGCGCGGCCGGGTGATCATCGTGCCGTTCATGAACACCCCGGCGTTCCTCGCCGGCAAGCGCACCTCGCCGATCGACGCCGGCAACCTCAACCGCAGCTTCCCCGGCCGTCCGGACGGCACGGTGACGCAGAAGATCGCCGACTACTTCCAGCGCACCCTGCTGCCGCTGGCGGACGTGGTGCTGGATATCCACTCCGGCGGCCGCACCCTCGACTTCCTGCCCTTCGCCGCCTGCCACGTGCTGCCGGACAAGGCCCAGCAGCAGGCCAGCGAGGCGCTGATGCGCGCCTTCGCCGCGCCCTACTCCATGCGCATGCTGGAGCTGGACGCGGTGGGCATGTACGACACCGCCGCCGAGGAGCAGGGCAAGCTGTTCGTCACCACCGAACTGGGCGGCGGCGGCAGCAGCAGCGCGCGCAGCGTGGCCATCGCCCGGCGCGGCGTGCGCAACGTGCTGGTGCAGACCGGCATCCTGCGCGGCGAGGTCGAGCCGGCGGAGTCGGTGCTGCTCGACATGCCCGACGGCGATTGTTTCGTCGCCAGCGAACACAGCGGGCTGCTGGAAATGTGCCGCGACCTGGGCGAGCGGGTCGAACGCGGCGAGGTGCTGGCGCGGGTACACGACGTGCTGCGCACCGGCGCCGCGCCGGTGGAGTACTGCGCCAAGCGCGGCGGCGTCGTCGCCGCGCGGCACTTCCCCGGCCTGGTGCAGAGCGGCGACACCCTCGTGGTGGTGGCCGAGGTGGTGGACTGAGCGCCGCGCGCGGCGCGGGAGAAGCCGATGATCAAGCTCGACCGCTATGACCTGAAGATCCTGCGCATCCTCGCCGGCGACGGGCGCATCACCAAGTCGAGCCTGGCCGAGGCGATCAACCTCTCGGTCAGCCCGGCCTGGGAGCGCGTGCGCAAGCTGGAGGAGTCCGGGCTGATCAAGGGCTACCGCGCGCAGATCGACTGGCCGGCGCTGTTCAAGCAGCAGCAGGTGCTGGTGGAAATCACCCTGGCGCGCCACACCGCGCAGGACATGCGGCGCTTCGAGCAGCGCCTGCAGCAGGCGCCGGAGGTGGGCTTCTGCTACGCCACCGGCGGCGGGGTGGACTACATCGCGATGCTCCAGGCCCGCGACATCGACCACTACCAGCGCTTCATCGACCAGCTGCTGCTGGAGGACCTGGGCATCGAGCGGTATTTCACCTACATCGTCACCAAGGTGATCAAGACGCAGGATGCGGCGATTCCCGCCGAGGCGCTGGAGCCCGGCTCTGCGTAGGAGATTCTATGTCTACCCCGCCGTATCACTCGCAGGTCGGTACGGCTGTTGGGTGGTCATCAGGGCAAAGGAGATTCTCGCCAGCTTGCGTGCAAGGATGGTCAGCGCCTGGGTTTTCTTCAGTCCCCGCGCCAGGTAGCTCTGGTAGAGATCGCGCCAGCGGTGGGTCCGGGCAGCGGACATCGCGGCGTTGTGCAGCAGGCGCCGCACTTCGGGGCTCCCTTGCTTGGTCAGCTTGCGCTGGCCGCAATAGCGGCCCGACTCCTTGACCCGCACATCCAGTCCCAGAAACGCGATGAATGCATCACCGTTGCGAAAGCTGCCGCGCAGAAAGGCCATGTTCAGGGCCGCCGCGGTCAATGGGCCAATACCCTCGATGGCCTGGCAGCGTTGGCTCTGCTCGCCCAGGCCGGCGTCGTGCAGGGCAGCCTGAATGAGCTTCTCCAGACGCAGCTCCAGCACCGCCATGCGCTGCAGGACCGGTTTGAGTACTCTCTTGAGCTCGCCATCCTGGGCAAAGCCCTGCCGCAGGGCCGTCGCGCTGCGAACCAGGAGGCTGCGGCGGTGCAGCAGGGTCTGCAGGCGGGTGTAGGTCTTGCTGGGCGGCTGCCAGGGCTCAAGCTGCGCGTGCTCGTGAGCCAAATAGCGGGCCAGGAGTTGGGCATCGCTGCGATCATCCTTGTTACGACCGCCTATCCCCTTGCGGTAGTTGCTCAAGCGATAGCCGTTGATGAGGTAGACCCGGTGCCCCTTGGCATACGCCAGGGTCGCTGCCGCCACGTGATAGGTGCCAGTGGCTTCGATGGCGATGGCGCAGCCGGCGGGCAGCTCCTTGAGCCAAGCCTTGATCGCGCGGACCTCGTTGGGCAACTCGCTGACTTCGCCTGAATGGGCATGGCAGAGACTCAGCGAGTCCTTGCCAACATCGATGCCGATAACGGGGACCTGGCTTGTCATGGCGTACTCCGACGGGGAAGATGGAACAACCTGTCGGGGCTCACATCAGCGCAGGCTTGCCGGTATTGTCGGTCTGAGCTGCTACTCAGTTTCCGATGGATTCCTTATCGGCGCTTGGCGTGAGCACGTGGGTGGGAGAAGTCTCCTACCGTCTGGTTTGCAGAAGCGAGCTTGGTCCCTCCACCCCCGACAGGTTCCTACCCTACGCCATACAAGCGAGCTTGCTCGCGAACCCGCCCGGCACCGATGCCGCCGGGGACTTTGTTCGCGAGCAGCGACTAGGCGTCCCCCTCGGTCCTACAGTCCCGTACCTGTCCCCCTCGTAGGAGCGGATCTTGTCCGCGATCCGGCCGACAGGCCGGTGCCGTGCGATTCGCGGACAAGGTCCGCTCCTACACAAGCGTGCGCTCGCAGCTGAACAAAAAACGTCCAATAAAATCTGACTTACAGGTCCGGATCGGATAGAATGCGCGCCGCTCGGCACGGTGCCGGGCATGGGTTCCCTCACCCCATCGACGAAAAAGGCCCAAGCATGTCGGCGTACATTCCGGCGGCAAGGCGCGGCGCATTGGCCGGCCTGGTCGCGTTCCACATCCTGATCATCATCGCCAGCAACTACCTGGTGCAGCTGCCCATGACCCTGTTCGGCTGGCACACCACCTGGGGCGCGTTCAGTTTCCCGTTCATCTTCCTGGCCACCGACCTCACCGTCCGCCTGCTCGGCAAGAGCCCGGCGCGGCGGGTCATCGCGCGGGTGATGGTGCCGGCGCTGCTGGCGTCCTACGTCGTCTCGGTGATCTTCCAGGAAGGCGCCTTCCGCGGCTTCGCCGCCCTGGGCGAGTTCAACACCTTCGTCGCGCGGATCTCCGTGGCCAGCTTCCTCGCCTACGTGTTCGGGCAGATCCTCGACATCCAGGTCTTCGACCGCCTGCGCCGCCTGCGCCAGTGGTGGATCGCCCCGGTGGTCTCGACCCTGTTCGGCAACCTGCTGGACACCTTCACCTTCTTCTCCATCGCCTTCTGGCACAGCGACAACGCCTTCATGGCCGAGCACTGGGTGGAGATCGCCTGGGTCGACTACGGGGTGAAGCTGGCGGTGATGCTGATGCTCTTCGTACCGCTCTACGGCATGCTGCTCAGCGCCATCACCCGTAATTTGCGCCAGCAGACCGCCGCAGCCTAAGGCCACCCGAAAAAGCCCAACAGCGGCGGCAAAACTGCGAAAAGATTTGCCGCCGCCATCCCCCGCTTAGGAAAAAACCGCGCGCCCCCGGCCCCTAGCATGGACTCATGCAAATCGCCCGGGAGACGCCGCCATGTCCTTTGCCCATCCCCTGCTGTTCAAGTCCCTCTGCTATGTGAACGGCCACTGGCTGCACAGCGCCAGCGGCGCCAGCATCGCCGTGGAAAACCCCGCCACCCGCGAAGCCATCGGCCACGTGCCGCTGCTTGACCGCGAGCAGATCGTCGGCGCGGTGGATGCCGCCGCCGCCGCCTTCCCGGCCTGGCGCGCCCGCACGCTGGATGAGCGTGGCGCCCTGCTGCGGCGCTGGGCCGAACTGATCCGCCAGCACCGCGAGGATCTCGCGCAGATCCTCAGCCTGGAACAGGGCAAGCCGCTGGCCGAATCCCTCGGCGAGATCGACTACGCCACCAGCTTCATCCCCTGGTTCGCCGAGGAAGCGCGCCGCCTGAACGGCCGCAACATCCCCAGCCACATCCCCGGCGCGCACCTGGGCACGGTGGTCGAACCGGTCGGCGTCGCCGCGCTGCTGACGCCGTGGAACTTCCCCTCGGCGATGATCACCCGCAAGGCCGCCGCCGCACTGGCCGCCGGCTGCACGGTGATCGTCAAGCCGGCCCACGAAACGCCCTACTCCGCCTTCGCCCTGGCCCAGCTGGCCGAGGAAGCCGGGTTCCCCGCCGGCGTGTTCAACGTGGTGCTGGGCGAGCCGCAGATGGCCATGGAAACCCTGGTCGGCGACCACCGCGTGCGCGCCGTGAGCTTCACCGGCTCGACCCGCGTGGGCAAACTGGTGCTGCAGGCCGCCGCGCAGGACGTGAAGAAGGTCGCCCTGGAGCTGGGCGGCAACGCGCCCTTCATCGTGCTGCCCGACGCCGATCTGGAGCAGGCGGTGAAGTTCGCCATCGACGCCAAGTTCCAGACCTCCGGGCAGGACTGCTGCGCGGCCAACCGCATCCTGGTCGCCCGCGAACTCTACGAACCCTTCCTGCAGCGCTTCGCCCGCGCCGTGCGCGAGTTGCGCGTCGGCCCGGCCAGCGACTCGCGCAGCCAGATCGGCCCGCTGATGCACCAGGGCGCCTTCGACGTCACCTGCGAGCGCGTGCAGGACGCCATCGCCCAGGGCGCGCGCCTGCTCGCCGGCGGCGAACCGCATGCCCTCGGCGGCTGGTTCCACCAGCCCACCTTGCTGGCCGACGTCACCCCGCAGATGCGCATCTGGCGCGAGGAGAACTTCGCGCCGATCGCCGGGGTGAGCGCCTATGACGACCTGGACCAGGCCGTCCGGCTCGCCAACGACACCGAATACGGCCTGGCCGCCTATCTGTGCGGGCAGCGCCTGGACCACATCTGGCCGCTGATGCGGCGCCTGGAGTTCGCCATGGTCGCGGTCAACGGCGCCAAGTTCACCGGCCACCCCATCCCCTTCGGCGGCATGAAGGCTTCGGGCCTGGGCCGCGAGGGCGGCAGCGAGGGCTTCGAGCCCTTCGTCGAAACCAAGTACTTCTGCCTGCACCACGGGCAAATCTGAGCCAGCGAGGAATCCGACATGAGCGACTACGCCAAACTCTTCGAGCAGGACCGCGCGCACTTCATGCACCCGTCCACCCACGCCCACGACCACGCCAGCGGCGCGCTGCCGGGGCGGATCATCACCGGCGCGTCCGGCGTGCGCATCCGCGACCACCAGGGCCGCGAGCTGCTCGACGCCTTCGCCGGCCTGTACTGCGTGAACATCGGCTACGGCCGCACCGAGGTGGCCGACGCGATCCATGAACAGGCCAAGCAGCTGGCCTACTACCACACCTACGTCGGCCACGCCTCCGAGGCGATCATCGAGCTGTCCGCGCGGATCGTCCGCGACTGGGCGCCGGCGGGCATGAAAAAGGTCTACTACGGCCTCTCCGGCTCCGACGCCAACGAGACCCAGGTCAAGCTGGTGCGCTACTACAACAACGTGCTCGGCCGCCCGCAGAAGAAAAAGATCATCTCCCGCCAGCGTGGCTACCACGGCTCGGGCATCGTCACCGGCAGCCTCACCGGCCTGGCCAGCTTCCACCAGCATTTCGACCTGCCGGTGGAGGGCGTGAAGCACACCCTCTGCCCGCACTTCTACAAGGCCCCGGCGGGCATGGACGAGGCGGGCTTCGTCCGCCACTGCGCCCAGGAGCTGGAAAACCTGATCCTCGCCGAGGGCCCGGACACCGTCGCCGCCTTCATCGGCGAGCCGGTGATGGGCACCGGCGGCATCATCGTCCCGCCCAAGGGCTACTGGGAGGCGATCCAGGCGGTGCTGGCCAAGTACGACGTGCTGCTGATCGCCGACGAAGTGGTCTGCGCCTTCGGCCGCGTCGGCGACAGGATGGGCAGCCAGCGCTACGGCATGCGCCCGGACCTGATCACCACCGCCAAGGGCCTGACCAGCGCCTACGCGCCGCTGTCCGCGGTGATCGTCGGCGAAAAGGTATGGGACGTGATCGACAGCGCCTCCACCCGCGAGGGCGCCATGGGCCACGGCTGGACCTACTCCGGCCACCCGATCTGCGCGGCGGCGGCACTGGCCAACCTGGACATCCTCGAACGGGAAAACATCACCGCCAACGCGGCGGAGGTCGGCGGCTACCTCAACCAGCAGCTGCGCCAGACCTTCGAAGGCCACCCGCTGGTGGGCGAGGTGCGCGGCGACGGCATGCTGGCGGCGCTGGAGTTCATGGCCGACCGCGAGGCACGCACGCCTTTCGACCCGGCGCTGAAGGTCGGCCCGAAGGTCTCGGCGGCCTGCCTGGAGCGCGGCATGATCGCCCGCGCCATGCCCCACGGCGACATCCTCGGCTTCGCCCCGCCGCTGGTGCTGACCCGCGCCGAGGCGGACGAGATCGTCGGCATCGCCAAGGCGGCAGTGGATGCGGTGGCGGCGGAAGTCCTGTAACTGCTCTTCGTAGGAGCGAGCTTGCTCGCGAACGGATTTCCCGGCGGTTCCGGTGTTATGCCGTTCGCGAGCAAGCTCGCTCCTACAGGGTCGGCGCTCTCTCGTAGGAGCGGATTCATCCGCGATCCGGCCAGCAGGCCGGCAACCGAATGCATCGCGGACGGAGTCCGCTCCTACGAAACCCTCCGCCCCGGATTACCGGCAATAAAGCGGCAGAAGTCCTGTAACGCACGGACCGCTCTTCGTAGGAGCGGATCTTATCCGCGATCCGGCCGGCCGGCCGGCAACCAAAAGCATCGCGGACGGAGTCCGCTCCTACGAAACCCTTCGCTCAGGATTACTGGCAATAAAAAGGGCGCTTACGCGCCCTTTGCCTTGTCCAGCCTGCGCAGGAACACCGTCATCTCCTTCTCCGCCTGCTTGTCGCCGTGGGCCTGCGCGGCGGTCAGGCCGTCGGTCCAGGCGGCGCGGGCGCCGTCGAGGTCGCCGGCGGCCTGCAGCGCCTTGCCCAGCAGCTTCCAGGCGGCGGAATACTTCGGGTCCTGCTCCACGCAGCGGCGCAGGTGTTCGGCGGCCTTCGCGGCGTCACCGGCATCCAGGTAGCCCTTGCCCAGGCCGAAGCGCAGCAGCGGGTTGTCCACGCCCTTGGCGAGCATCTTTTCCAGGCCTTCGAGCATCACTTGCCCTCCTGTCTCAGAAGAACGTCAGACCGGCCTGGAACAGCCGCTCGACGTCGCGGATGCGTTTCTTGTCGACCACGAAGAGGATCACGTGGTCGCCGGCTTCGATCTGCGTCTCGCCGTGGGCGATCAGCACGTCGTCGTCGCGGATCACCGCGCCGATGGTGGTGCCCGGCGGCAGGTTCACCTCGCTGATCCGGCGGCCGATCACCTTGCTCGACTTGGCGTCGCCGTGGGCGACCACCTCGATGGCCTCGGCGGCGCCGCGGCGCAGCGAGTGCACGCTCTCGATGTCGCCGCGGCGCACGTGGGTCAGCAGGGTGCCGATGGTGGCCAGCTGCGGGCTGATGGCGATGTCGATCTCGCCGCCCTGCACCAGGTCGACGTAGGCGGGGTTGTTGATCAGCGTCATCACCTTGCGCGCGCCCAGGCGCTTGGCCAGCAGCGAGGACATGATGTTCGCCTCGTCATCGTTGGTCAGGGCGAGGAACAGGTCGGTGTCGCCGATGTTCTCCTCCAGCAGCAGGTCGCGGTCGGAGGCACTGCCCTGCAGCACGATGCTGCTGTCCAGGTGGTCGGAGAGGTGCCGGCAGCGGGCCGGGTTCATCTCGATGATCTTCACCTGGTAGCGGCTCTCGATGGCCTCGGCCAGGCGTTCGCCGATGTTGCCGCCGCCGGCGATGATGATCCGCTTGTAGCTGTCCTCCAGCCGGCGCATCTCGCCCATCACCGCGCGGATGTGGGCCTTGGCGGCGATGAAGAACACCTCGTCGTCGGCCTCGATCACCGTGTCGCCCTGGGGGATGATCGGCCGGTTGCGCCGGTAGATCGCCGCCACCCGGGTATCGGCGTTGGGCATGTGCTCGCGCAGCTGGCGCAGCTCCTGGCCCACCAGCGGGCCGCCGTAGTAGGCGCGGATGCCCACCAGCTGCGCCTTGCCCCCGGCGAAGTCGATCACCTGCAGCGAACCGGGGTATTCCACCAGGCGCTTGATGTAGTTGGTCACCACTTGCTCGGGGCTGATCAGCACGTCGACCGGGATCGCCTCGTTGTCGAACAGCCCGGCGCGGGTCAGGTAGGCCGCCTCGCGCACGCGGGCGATGCGCGTCGGGGTGTTGAACAGGGTGTAGGCGACCTGGCAGGCGACCATGTTCACCTCGTCGCTGTTGGTCACCGCCACCAGCATGTCGGCGTCGTCGGCGCCGGCCTGGCGCAGCACGGTGGGGAACGAGGCCTTGCCGTGGACGGTGCGGATGTCCAGGCGGTCGTTGAGGTCGCGCAGGCGTTCGCCGTCGGTGTCGACCACGGTGATGTCGTTGGCTTCGCTGGCGAGGTGCTCGGCCAGAGTGCCGCCCACCTGGCCGGCACCGAGGATGATGATCTTCATGACGCGGCGTGCTTTCCGTTTCTATCCGTGGGCCGGCGCGTGTTACTTCGCCGAAATCTTGATCAGCTTGGCATAGTAGAAGCCGTCGTGCCCGCCCTGCTGCGGCAGCAGCTGGCGGCCGTGGGGCTGCTTGACGCCCCAGGGACCGGGCAGGTCCAGCTCGCGGGCGCCGGGGGTGCGGGCGAGGAACGCGGCGATCTGCCCGCTGTTCTCCTGCGGCATCACCGAGCAGGTCGCGTAGACCAGCACGCCGCCCACTTCCAGGGTCGCCCACAGCGCGTCGAGCAGTTCGCCCTGCAGCTGCGCCAGCGCGGCGATATCGTCGGCGGTGCGGGTCAGCTTGATGTCCGGGTGGCGGCGGATCACCCCGGTGGCCGAGCACGGCGCGTCGAGCAGGATGCGCTGGAAGGCCTTGCCGTCCCACCATGTGGCGGTGTCGCGGGCGTCGGCGGCGATCAGCTCGGCGTTCAGCTGCCGGCGTTCGAGGTTCTCGCGCACGCGCACCAGGCGGCTTTCTTCCAGGTCCACGGCGACCACGCCGGCCAGCGCGGCTTCGGCCTCCATCAGGTGGCAGGTCTTGCCGCCGGGGGCGCAGCAGGCGTCCAGCACGCGTTGGCCGGGCGCCAGTTCCAGCAGGTCGGCGGCCAGCTGCGCTGCCTCGTCCTGCACGCTGATGCGGCCCTCGGCGAAGCCCGGCAGCTCGCGCACGTCGCACGGTTGCAGGAGCTGGATGCCGTCACGGCTGAATTCGCAGGGATTGGCCTCGAAACCGACGCGGCGCAGCTCTTCCAGGTAGGCGTCGCGGCTGCCGTGGCGGCGGTTCACCCGCAGGGTCATCGGCGGATGGGCGTTGTTGGCGGCGCAGATCGCTTCGAACTGTTCCGGCCAGGCTTGCTTGAGTGCCTTCTGCAGCCAGCGCGGGTGCGCCAGGCGCGCCGCCGGGTCGCGGTCGACCTCGGCCAGCAGCGTCTCGCCTTCGCGCTGGGCGCGGCGCAGCACGGCGTTGAGCAGGCCCTTGGCCCAGGGCTTCTTCAGCTTGTCCGCGCAGCCGACGGTCTCGCCGATGGCCGCGTGCGGCGGAATGCGGGTGTAGAGCAGCTGGTACAGGCCGACCAGCAGCAGCGCCTCGACATCGCGGTCGCCGGCCTTGAACGGCTTCTGCAGCAGGCGCGCGGCCAGCGCCGACAGCCGCGGCTGCCAGCGGGCGCTGCCGAAGGCCAGTTCCTGCACCAGGCCACGGTCGCGCGGCTCGACGTTTTCCAGCTGGGTCGGCAGCGAGCTGCCCAGCGAGGCGCGGCCGGCGAGCACGGCGGCCAGGGCGCGGGCCGCCGCCAGGCGGGGGTTGGTGCTCATGCGCCCAGCACCTGGCCGGTGGCGAACTGCTCGCGGCGGCTGTTGAACAGGTCGGCGAAGGCCAGCGGCTTGCCGCCGGGCAGCTGCAGGCGGGTCAGCAGCAGCGCGCCTTCGCCGCAGGCGACCAGCAGGCCGTCTCGGCTGGCGTCGAGAATCCGCCCCGGCTCGCCCGTGCCCTGCGCCGGCCTGGCGCCGAGGACCTTCAGCGCGGCGTCGCCGAGGCTGGTGTGGCAGACAGGCCAGGGCGTGAAGGCGCGGATGCGGCGCTCCAGCTCGTCGGCCGGGCGCGACCAGTCGATGCGTGCCTCTTCCTTGTTCAGCTTGTGCGCGTAGGTGGCCAGGGCGTCGTCCTGCACCTCGCCGTCCAGCGTGCCGGCGGCGAGGCCGGCGATGGCCTCGACCACGGCCTTCGGGCCCAGCTCGGCCAGGCGGTCGTGCAGACTGCCGCCGGTGTCCTCGGCGGAGATCGGCGTGGCGACCTTGAGCAGCATCGGCCCGGTGTCCAGGCCGGCTTCCATCCGCATCACGGTCACGCCGCTCTCGGCGTCGCCGGCTTCCACCGCGCGCTGGATCGGCGCGGCGCCGCGCCAGCGCGGCAGCAGCGAGGCGTGGCTGTTGATGCAGCCCAGGCGCGGGATGTCGAGCACCACCTGCGGCAGGATCAGGCCGTAGGCCACCACCACCATCAGGTCCGGCTTGAGCGCGGCCAGTTCTGCCTGGGCGGCCGCATCGCGCAGGGTCGGCGGCTGCAGTACCGGCAGGCCGTGCTCCACGGCGAGCTGCTTGACCGGGCTGGGCATCAGCTTCTGGCCGCGGCCGGCCGGGCGGTCCGGCTGGGTGTAGACGGCCACCAGCTGGTGGGGGCCGTCCAGCAGGGCCTTGAGGTGCTCGGCGGCGAATTCCGGGGTGCCGGCGAAGACGATGCGCAGTCTCTGACTCATATCGGGCTCACTGAAAGCTCTCTATGAAAGAGCTGGGAGGGGGCTTGCCGGGGCAAGCCTTTGGGGATGGGTCACGCGTGTTGCCGGTGCTGTTTTTCCAGCTTCTTGCGAATGCGGTCGCGCTTGAGGTTGGACAGGTAGTCGACGAACAGCTTGCCGTTCAGGTGATCGCACTCGTGCTGGATGCACACGGCGAGCAGGTCCTCGGCGATTTCCTCGAAGGCCTTGCCGTCGCGGTCCAGCGAGCGGATGCGCACGCGCAGCGGGCGGTCCACGTTCTCGTAGAAGCCGGGAACCGACAGGCAGCCTTCCTGGTAGGGGCCTTTTTCCTCGGTCAGCTCTTCCAGCTCAGGGTTGATGAACACGCGCGGCTCGGACTTGTCCTCGGACAGGTCCATCACGATGATCCGCAGGTGCACGTTCACCTGAGTGGCGGCCAGGCCGATGCCGGGGGCCTCGTACATGGTCTCGAACATGTCGTCGATCAGCTGGCGGATGCCATCGTCGACCTCCGCGACCGGCTTGGCGATCGTGCGCAGGCGCGGATCGGGGAATTCGAGAATGTTCAGAATGGCCATATACGTTTGTGATGCACTTGTGGAATAAAGTCAAAATCGACTGCTAATATGCTGAGCAGCATCGAAAAACGGCTGGAAAGCGCGGTAGGGGCGGCTTCCAGGCGTTTCATGTGTCACATAATAAAGGGATTCACCGCATGAGGAAAACACTACTCGCCCTGCTGCTGCTGGCCGCAGGCGGGGTGGCACAGGCTGCTGTACAGCTCAAGGAAGGCCATCCGGACCGCTATACCGTAGTGAAGGGCGATACCCTCTGGGACATCTCCGGCAAGTTCCTCAGCAAGCCGTGGAAGTGGCCGGAAATCTGGCAGGTGAATCCGCAGATCCAGAACCCGCACCTGATCTACCCGGGTGACGTGCTGAGTCTTACGTACATCGACGGCCAGCCGCGCCTGGTGCTCAACCGCGGCGAATCGCGCGGCACCATCAAGCTGTCGCCGCGGGTGCGCAGCACCCCGATCGCCGAAGCGATCCCGACCATTCCGCTGGACAAGATCAACGCCTTCCTGCTGTCCAACCGCATCGTCAACAGCGCCGAAGACTTCAGCAACGCGCCCTACGTGGTCGCCGGCGACGCCGAGCGCGTGATCAGCGGCGCCGGTGACCGCGCCTACGCCCGCGGCGGTTCGCTGACCGAAGAGGGCAGCTACGGCATCTTCCGCCAGGGCAAGGTCTACACCGATACGACCACCAACGAGGTGCTCGGCATCGATGCCATGGACGTCGGCGGCGCCAACGTCACCGCGCAGGAAGGCGACGTCGCCACCCTCCAGCTGACCCGCACCACCCAGGAAGTGCGCCCCGGCGACCGCCTGTTCCCCACCGAGGAACGCGCCGTCACCTCGACCTTCATGCCCAGCGAGCCGTCCAGCCAGATCAAGGGCTCGATCATCGACGTACCGCGCGGTGTGACCCAGATCGGCAAGTTCGACGTGGTGACCATCGACAAGGGCGCCCGCGACGGCCTGGCCGAAGGCAACGTGCTGGCGATCTACAAGCTGGGCGAAACCGTGCGTGACCGCGTGACCGACGAACTGGTGAAGATCCCCGACGAGCGCTCCGGCCTGGTGATGATCTTCCGCACCTACGACCGCCTGAGCTATGGCCTGGTGCTGACCGCCAGCCGCTCGCTGGAAGTGAGCGACCGGGTACAGAACCCCTGAGTTCGCCCCTGGCTCGAAGAAAACCCCGCCTCGGCGGGGTTTTTTATGGGCGCGTTTCGGAAGGGTCCGACAGCGGCGGCGCTCCGCGGGCGGCACAGTCGGGCGAACCCTTCCCGTTCGCCGCAAAGGACCGCCGACGTGCCCGCCGATGTCTCTCCCGCCGAATCCGAGGCGCGCCTGCGCCTGCACTCACTGCCCGAGCTCGGCCCCAGGCGCTTCCGCCGTCTGCTGTCGGCCTTCGGTTCGGCCTCCGCCGCCCTGAGCGCGCCCGCCGCCGCCTGGCGCTCGCTCGGCCTGCCGCAGGAATCCGCCGAGCGCCGCCGGGACGCCGGCATCCGCGAGCAGGCCGCCGCCGCGCTGCATTGGCTGGAGGACCCCGCCCACCATCTGCTGGCCTGGGACGATCCCGCCTACCCCGCCCTGCTGGCCGAGCTGACGGATGCGCCGCCACTGCTGTTCGTGGCGGGCGACGTGGCGTTGCTGGAGCGGCCGCAGCTGGCCATCGTCGGCAGCCGCCGGGCCAGCAAGCCGGGGCTGGACACCGCACGGGCCTTCGCCCGCAGCCTGGCGGGCGGCGGCTTCGTGATTACCAGCGGGCTGGCGCTGGGCATCGACGGCGCCGCCCACGAAGGCGCGCTGGAGGCGGCCGGCGCTACCGTGGCGGTGCTCGGCACCGGCCTTGAGCACCTCTACCCCCGCCGCCACCTGGGGCTGGCGCAACGCATCGTCGACCAGGGCGGCGCCCTGGTCTCGGAGCTGCCGCTGCACTGCCCGCCGCAGGCGGCCAACTTTCCCCGGCGCAACCGCATCATCAGCGGCCTGTCGCTGGGCGTGCTGGTGGTGGAGGCGAGCCCTTCCAGCGGCTCGCTGATCACCGCCCGCCTCGCCGCGGAGCAGGGCCGCGAGGTCTACGCGATTCCCGGTTCGATCCACCACCCCGGCGCGCGCGGCTGCCACGAGCTGATCCGCCAGGGCGCCACGCTGGTGGAAAGCATCGAGCACATCCTCGACGGACTGCGTGGCTGGACCCGGCCGATCGCCCCGCCGGCAACCCCGCCGGAGCGGGAAGCCGCGCATCCCCTCCTCGACCTGCTGCGCGCCGCGCCGCAGAGCAGCGAGCAACTGGCGCTGGGCAGCGGCATGGACCTGCCCGCGGTGCTGGTGGCGCTGACCGAACTGGAGCTGGACGGACGGGTGGCCTGCGAGGCCGGCGTCTGGATGCATCGCGTCCCCTGAGCACGTAAACTGCCGCGCATTCGAGTGTCCGAGGAGTTCCCGATGTACAGCAACTGGCGTACCCGGCGCATGGCCCAGGTCGTGCGCGATGGCGGCGTGATCGCCTACCCGACCGAAGCCGTCTGGGGCCTGGGCTGCGACCCGTGGAACGCCGATGCGGTGTACCGCCTGCTGGCGATCAAGGCGCGGCCGGTGGAAAAGGGCCTGATCCTGGTGGCCGACGATATCCACCAGTTCGACTTCCTCCTCGCCGACCTGCCGCAGACCTGGCAGAACAAGCTGGCCGCCAGCTGGCCGGGGCCGAACACCTGGCTGGTGCCGCACCAGGATCGCCTGCCCGAATGGGTGACCGGCGAGTTCGACAGCGTCGCCCTGCGCGTCACCGACCATCCGCTGGTGCGCGAACTGTGCAGCCTCACCGGCCCGCTGATCTCCACCTCCGCCAATCCCGCCGGGCGCCCGGCCGCGCGCAGCCGCCTGCGCGTCGAGCAGTATTTCCATGACGAGCTGGATGGCGTGCTCGGCGGCGCTCTGGGCGGGCGCCGCAATCCGAGCCTGATCCGCGATCTGCGCAGCGGCGAGATCGTCAGACCTTCGTGACCCCGTAGGAGCGGATCCTATCCGCGAAACCGGCCGGCAGGCCGGCGCTGGATGACGACACCGCTATCGCGGTGATCGCGGAGAAGCTCCGCTCCTACGAAAGCGATCGGGCGCGCGCCCACGCCCTTGGAACGCTTCTTACGGCAGCAAAATCGTCGAGCCGGTGGTGCGCCGCGCGGCCAGCTCGGTCTGCGCCTTGGCCGCGTCGGCCAGGGCGAAGCGCTGGTTGATCTCCACCTTGACCTTGCCGCTGGTGATCATGCCGAACAGGTCGTCGGCCATGGCCTGCAGGCGCTCCGGCGTATTGGCGTAGCCGAACAGGGTCGGGCGGGTGACGTAGAGCGAGCCCTTCTGCGCCAGGATGCCCAGGTTCACCCCGTCCACCGCGCCGGAGGCGTTGCCGAAGCTCACCACCAGGCCGCGCTGGGCGGTGCAGTCCAGTGAGGTCAGCCAGGTGTCCTTGCCCACCGAGTCGTAGACCACCGGGCACTTATGTCCCTCGGTCAGCGCCAGCACGCGCTCCACCACGTTCTCCTGGCTGTAGTCGATGGTCGCCCAGGCGCCGTGGGCCTTCGCCAGCTCGGCCTTGGCGGCGGAACCGACGGTGCCGATCAGGTGCGCGCCGATGGCCTTGGCCCACTGGCAGGCGATCAGCCCGACGCCGCCGGCCGCCGCGTGCCAGAGGATGGTCTGGCCGGGCTGCACGTTGTAGGTCTGGCGCAGCAGGTACTGCACGGTGAGGCCCTTGAGCATCACCGCGGCGGCCTGTTCGAAGCTGATCGAGTCCGGCAGCTTCACCACGTTGGCCGCCGGCAGCACGTGCAGCTCGCTGTAGGCGCCCAGCGGGCCGGTGGCGTAGCCGACGCGGTCGCCGACCTTCACGCCGGTCACCGCGCTGCCCACCGCCTCCACCTCGCCGGCGCCCTCGGTGCCGAGGCCGGACGGCATCGCCGGCGCGGGGTACAGGCCGCTGCGGAAGTAGGTGTCGATGAAGTTCAGGCCGATGGCGCGGTTGCGCACGCGCACTTCGTTGGGGCCGGGTTCGGCGGGGGTGTAATCGACGAACTCCAGGACTTCCGGGCCGCCGGTCTTGGCGAATTGAACACGCTTGGCCATGTCGCTCTCCTGCAATGCGCGAGGCCGCGCCTCGCTGGGAAAAGACTTCCATCCAAGCCGGCCGCTTGACGGCCGTCAAGACCAGCTTTGCCGACCGGGGTGGTATGCTTGCGCCCCACATCCCGCTCCAGCCCGCGCCACGCGTGGCTTTCCCGCTCCAAGGTGATTCCCGTGACCGACCGCATCGAGGCCGTGAAGGCCTACCTGCTCGACCTGCAAGACCGCATCTGCGCCGCACTCGAAGCCGAGGACGGCAGCGCTCGCTTCATCGAGGACGCCTGGGAGCGTCCGGCCGGCGGCGGCGGTCGCACCCGGGTGATCGGCGACGGCGCGGTGATCGAGAAGGGCGGCGTGAACTTCTCCCACGTCTTCGGCGCCGGCCTGCCGCCGAGCGCCAGCGCGCACCGCCCGGAGCTGGCCGGACGTGGCTTCCAGGCGCTGGGCGTGTCGCTGGTGATCCACCCGACCAACCCCCACGTGCCGACCTCCCACGCCAACGTGCGCTTCTTCATCGCCGAGAAGGAAGGCGAGGAGCCGGTCTGGTGGTTCGGCGGCGGCTTCGACCTGACCCCCTACTACGCCGTCGAGGAAGACTGCGTGTTCTGGCACCAGGTCGCCCGCGACGCCTGCGCGCCCTTCGGCGCGGACGTCTACCCGCGCTACAAGGAATGGTGCGACCGCTACTTCCACATCAAGCACCGCAACGAACCGCGCGGCATCGGCGGCCTGTTCTTCGACGACCTGAACCAGTGGGACTTCGACACCAGCTTCGCCTTCCTGCGCGCCATCGGCGATGCCTATATCGACGCCTACCTGCCCATCGTGCGCAAGCGCAAGGCCACCCCGTACACCGAGCAGCAGCGCGAGTTCCAGGCGTTCCGCCGCGGCCGCTACGTCGAGTTCAACCTGGTCTACGACCGCGGCACGCTGTTCGGCCTGCAGTCGGGTGGGCGCACCGAGTCGATCCTCATGTCGCTGCCGCCGCAGGTGCGCTGGGGTTATGACTGGAAACCCGAGCCGGGCAGCGAAGAGGCGCGGCTGACCGAGTATTTCCTCAAGGACCGGGACTGGCTGGCGCAGGCCTGACGGCGTTCCGGACCTGTAGGAGCGGATCTTATCCGCGATCCGGCCGGCAGGCCGGTGGTTGAAGATTGCACCGCTATCGCGGTGATCGCGGAGAAGCTCCGCTCCTACGAAAAGCAGTTGCGCATGTGCCTCCCTGCTCCTGCAGGGACCGGGACTGGCTGGCGCAAGCCTGACGGCGTTCCGGACCTGTAGGAGCGGATCTTATCCGCGATCCGGCCGGCAGGCCGGTGGCCGGGCATGGCACCGCTGTCGCGGTGATCGCGGAGAAGCTCCGCTCCTACGAAAAGCAATCCCGCGCGTGCCGACCTGTTCCAGCAGGCTTGGCACACCGGCGGAAAAACCTGCACTCTCTCCGCCTTCCCGTTCTTCACGCCCAGGATTCCCCATGGACCGCTACTGCGTCTTCGGCAACCCCATCGGCCACAGCAAGTCGCCGCTGATCCACCGCCTGTTCGCCGAGCAGACCGGCCAGGCGCTGACCTATGAGGCGCGGCTGGCGCCGCTGGAGGATTTCGCCGGCAGCGCCCGCGAGTTCTTCGCCGATGGCCTGGGCGCCAACGTCACCGTGCCGTTCAAGGAAGACGCCTATCGCCTGGCCGCCGAGCTGAGCGAGCGCGCGCGCCGGGCCGGTGCGGTGAACACCCTGAAGAAGCTCGCCGGCGGCGGCCTGCTGGGCGACAACACCGACGGCGCCGGGCTGACCCGCGACCTGACGGTGAACCACGGCGTCGCCCTGCGCGGCGCGCGCATCCTGGTGCTGGGCGCCGGCGGCGCGGTGCGCGGCATCCTCGAACCCTTCCTCGGGCAGCAGCCGGCTTGCATCGTCATCGCCAACCGCACGGCGGCGAAGGCCGAACAGCTGGCGGAAGAATTCAAGGACCTGGGCCCGGTGAGCGGCGGCGGCTTCGACCTGCGCGGCGAGCCCTTCGACCTGATCGTCAATGGCACCTCGGCCTCCCTGGCCGGCGAGCTGCCGCCCGTCGACCCGGCGCTGATCAAGCCGGGGCACACCGTCTGCTACGACATGATGTACGGCAAGGACGTCACCGCCTTCAACCGCTGGGCCGCCGAGCACGGCGCGGCGCGCTGCATCGACGGGCTGGGCATGCTGGTGGAGCAGGCGGCGGAAGCCTTCCTGCTGTGGCGCGGCGTCCGCCCGGATTCGGCGCCGGTGCTGGATGAGTTGCGGCGGCAGCTGAAGGGCTGATTTTTGGGCGCGGTGCGTGCTGGCGACCATTGTGGAAGGGCACGGGGTTTCCCCGGAGCGCTGACTGTAGGAGCGGACCTTGTCCGCGAAATCCCGACCGGCGCGCCCCGACCGACCCGGCGGAAAGCGGACCACTTCGCGGACAAGGTCCGCTCCTACAATGGCATACGCCGGTCCTGATGGAGCTAAGCGATGGTCCGCACCTACTCCTCCACCAGCAACACCCCACCCTTCCCCATCTGTTTCTCCAGCTCCGCGCGCACCCGTGGCCGCGCGTTGCGCAGCACCAGGCTGCGGCCTTCGCCGGCGAGGCGGCGGGCTTCCTGCTGGAGCATCTGCGCGCCGGCGAAGTCGATGAAGTTGACGTGGTGCGCATCCAGCACCAGGCGTTCGCCACGGCTGCGCTGCATCAGCTTCTGCAGGTAGTCGCAGGCGCCGAAGAAGATCGAGCCTTCGATGCGCAGCACGTCCTCGCCCTCCTTCTGCCACTGCTGCACGCGCGGCTGCGATGTGCGCTTGAGGTAGAAGAACAGCGAGGCCAGCACGCCGGCGTAGATGGCGTTCTGCAGCGGCAGCAGCAGCGTGGCGGCGAGGGTCAGGAGCATGACGACGGATTCCGCGCGGCTGCCCTGCCACAGCGCGCGCAGGGCCGGGCGGTCGACCAGGTTCCAGCAGATCAGCAGGATGCCGGCGGCCATCGCCGGCAGTGGAATGTGGGCGATCAGCCCGGCGCCGGCCAGCGCCAGCAGCGCCACCCACAGCGCCGAGAACACCCCGGCCAGCGGCGTGCGCGCGCCGGCGTCCTGGTTCAGCCCGGAACGGGTGAAGGAGCCGGCGGACAGCGTGCCGGACAGCCACGGCCCGATCAGGTTGGACAGCCCCTGGGCGCGCACTTCCTGGTTGGCGTCCAGCGGCTGGTGCGAACGCGCGGCGAGCGCGCGGGCGATGGACAGGCTGGTGACCAGCCCCAGCATGCCGCAGGCGACGGCGGCCGGAAGAAGCTGGGCGATGGCGGAGAGATCGAACGACAACGGGCTGAGCGGCGGCAGCGCGCTGCGAAAAGCCGCGACCCTGGCGACCCCGGCGAACGTCGCCGGCATCGCCCAGACCAGCGCGCTGGCGCCGAGCAACCCGGCCAGCAACGTCGGCCCGCGCCGCCACAGGCGCTTCACCATCAGGCTCAGCGCGAGGCTGAACAAGCCGACCAGCAACGAAGGCCAATGGCACTGCGGCAGCTTTCCCCACAGCGCGGCGGCGCTGGTCAGCGCCGTGCCCTGCCCGCCCGCGGCGATGCCGAGCAGGTAGGGCAGCTGGCCGATCACGATCACCAGCGCGGCGCCGCAGGTGAAGCCGAGCAGCACCGAGTGCGAGACGAAGTTCACCAGCACGCCGAAGCGCAGCATGCCCAGCAGCCACTGGAACAGCCCGGCGAGGAAGGTCAGCAGCAGCGCGTACTGGATGAACGGCGCGCTGCCCGGCGGCGCCAGCGGCGCGATGGCGGTGAACAGCACCACCGAGATCGCCGCCGTCGGCCCGCCGACCATGTGCTTCGACGAACCCCACAGGCAGGCGACCAGCACCGGCAGCATCGCCGCGTACAGCCCGTATTCCGCCGGCAGCCCGGCGATCAGCGCGTAGGCCATGGACTGCGGCAGCGCCAGCACCGCGCCGGAAAGGCCCACGCCCAGGTCGCGGCGCAGGTCGCGCCCGCTGACCCGGGGCAGCCAGGCGAGGAACGGCAGCAGGCGGATCAGACGCTCCATCGACGGCCTACAGTTTCGCCTTCACGGCGGCCAGGGCATCGCCGCCGTCGCGGGTCTTCACGCCTTGCAGCCAGGTGTCGAGGCGCTGCGGATTGGCCTTGATCCAGGCCTTCACCGCGTCGGGGTTCTTCGCGTTCTTCTCCAGCACCTCGGCCATGATGGCGTTTTCCATCTTCAGGTCGAAGGACAGGTTGGCCAGCAGCCTGCCGCTGTTCGGGCACTGCTCGGCGTAGCCGTTGCGGGTCACGGTGAACACGCTGCCGGTGCTGCCGAAATACTTCTCGCCGCCGCTGAGGTACTTCATGTCGTACTTGACGTTCATCGGGTGCGGCGTCCAGCCGAGGAACACCACCCAGCGCCCGCGCTTCACCGCGCGGCCGACCTCGGCGAGCATCGCCTGTTCGCTGGATTCCACCAGCTTCCAGTCGCCCAGGCCGAATTCGTCGCCGTCGATCATCTTCTGGATCGACTGGTTGGCCGGCGCGCCGGAGCCGATGCCGTAGACCTTCGCGTTGAACTGCTCGGCGTGCTTGTCGAGGTCGGCGAAGGTCTTCACCCCGGCGTCCCACACATAGGTCGGCACGGCCAGGGTGAACTCGGTGCCCTGCAGGTTCTTCGCCAGCTGGGTGACCTGCTTGCTGGCGATGAATTGGTCATGGAAGCCCTGCTGTGCCGGCATCCAGTTGCCGAGGAAGGCGTCCACCTGGCCGTCGCGCAGGCCACCGTAGGTGATCGGCACCGAGAGCGTGTCGATCTTCACGGTGTAGCCCAGGCCTTCGAGGAGGAAGGCGGCCACGCCGTTGGTCACGGCGATGTCGGTCCAGCCCGGATCGGCCAGCTTCACCGTACCGCAGGCTTCATCTTCGGCCCATGCCAGCGGGCCGCCCAGCGCCAGCGCGCCGGCCAGCAATAACGCGGGTGCTCTTCGTACGGTGAATAGCTTTTTCATGCTCCCATCCCCTTCGGCTTGTTGTGGTTGTCGTTACGGTTGCGGATAGCGGGCGCGGCGCTCCAGATCGTCGAGGTCGATGTGGTTGCGCATGTACTGCTGGCTGGCGTCGACCAGCGGTTGGTGGTCCCAGCTTTTCAGCGTGCCGCGGGTCAGCGCGTCGGCCACCAGCCGGCGGCGGCGCTGGCTGGCCAGCACCCGCTCGGTGATGGCGGGGATATCCCAGCGCGCCCGGGCCTCGCCGAGCAGTGCGCGAAGCCGCTCGGCGTGGGCCGGGGAGCCTGCGAGGTTTTCCAGCTCGCGCGGATCGTTGGCCAGGTCGAAGAGCAGGCACGGGTCCTGCTCGGAGTAGATGAACTTGAAGTCGCCGCGACGGATCATCATCAGCGGGCTGACGGTGCCTTCGGCGGTGTATTCGCCGATCACTTCGTCGTGCCCGCCGTCGCCCTGCAGGTGCGGCAGCAGCGAGCGGCCGTCGAGGTCGACGCCGGGTTCGACCTGCCCGCCAGCCAGCTCCACGAGCGTGGGCAGCAGGTCCACGGTGGACACCGCCTGGCCGACCCGGCGCGCGGCGAAGCGCCTGGGCGCATGCACCAGCAGCGGCACGCGGGCGGCCATCTCGAACCAGTGCATCTTGTACCAGAGGCCGCGCTCGCCAAGCATGTCGCCGTGGTCGCCGGAGAACACGATCAGGGTGTCTTCGCTCAGGCCGCAATCCTCCAGGGTGCGCAGCAGCGCGCCGATCTGCGCGTCGACGTAGCTGCACGCGCCGAAGTAGGCGCGGCGGGCGGCGCGCACCTTCTCCTCGGGCATCTCCTGGTCCCACAGGTCGATCACCTTGAGCAGGCGCCGGGAGTGCGGGTCCTGCTCGTCCTGGGCGATCCGCACCGAGGGCAGCGGGATGTCCTCGTCGCGGTACAGGTCCCAGTATTCGCGCGGGATGGTGTAGGGATCGTGCGGGTGGGTCATCGATACGGTCAGGCAGAACGGCTGCCCGGCGTGTTCGCGCACGTGGTCGTAGAGGTACTGGCGCGCCTTGAACACCACCTCCTCGTCGAAGTCGAGCTGGTTGGTGCGCACGCAGGGGCCGGCCTGCAGCACCGAGGACATGTTGTGGTACCAGCTCGGGCGCACGTCCGGCGCGTCCCAGTTCACCGCCCAGCCGTAGTCGGCGGGGTAGATGTCGCTGGTCAGGCGTTCCTCGTAGCCGTGCAGCTGGTCCGGGCCGCAGAAGTGCATCTTGCCCGACAGCGCGGTGCGGTAGCCCAGGCGGCGCAGGTAGTGCGCGTAGGTGGGGACGTCGGCGGCGAAATCGGCGGCGTTGTCCCAGGCGCCGATTTTCGTCGGCAGCTGGCCGCTGACCAGGGTGAAGCGCGAGGGCGCGCAGAGCGGGCTGTTGCAGTAGGCCGAGTCGAACACCACGCCTTCGCCGGCGAGGCGCGAGAGGTTGGGCAGCTTGATCGGCGACTTTTCGTCGTAGAAGGGCAGGAGCGGCGCGGCCATCTGGTCGGCCATGATGAAGAGGATATTCGGGCGCTTCATGGCGTTGGGCTTATCCTGTTGGCGCTGTTATGGGATGCTGTCGGACTGAGTCTGTTTCCTGCGGAATATGGGGTAAAGCGCATGCCGGAACATGCTTCGGATAACCAATGCTTATGTGAGGGCCGGGCATGAACGTGCCGCTGGAGCTGCTGCGCGTGTTCGAATCCGCCGCCCGGCTGCTCAGCTTCACCGCCGCCGCCGGCGAGCTGGGCACCACCCAGCCGGCGGTCAGCCAGCAGATCAAGCGCCTGGAGAAGCTCCTCGCGGTGCGCCTGTTCGACCGCATCCACCGCGGCATCGCCCTCACCGAGAGTGGACAGGTCCTGCAGCAGCACGTTCAGGCTGGTTTGGAGAGCATCGACGCCGGTATCGCCGCGGTCACCGCGAAGAATCCCCACGAAGTGCTGCAGGTCGCCACCGACTTCGCCTTCGCTGCCTACTGGCTGATGCCGCGCCTGCCGCGCTTCCGCCAGGCGCACCCGGAGCTGGACGTCGGCCTGATCAGCAGCGACCGCAGTCCCATCGCCTTGCGCAGCGATATCGACGTCGCCATCGCCTTCGGCGACGGGCGCTTCAAGCACGGCGAGGCGCTGCGCCTGTTCAGCGAGGAAGTCTTCCCGGTGTGCAGCCCGCGGCTGCTGGAAGGCCGCGAGCTGCCGCTGCCGCCCCAGGCGCTCACCGAACTGCCGCTGCTGCACCTCAAGCCCGAGGCGCACAGCCGCTGGTTCGACTGGGCCGGCGTCTACCGCGCGCTGGGCATCGACGGTGCGCCGGCCCCCGCCGGGCTACGCTTCGACAACTACACCCTGCTGGTGCAGGCGGCCATCGCCGGGCAGGGCGTGGCCATCGGCTGGCGGCATCTGGTCGACGAGCTGCTGGAGCAGGGGTTACTGTGCCGGCCCATCGCCGGATCGCTGCAATCGCGCTTCGGCTATTACGCCGTGCTGCCCGAGCGCAAGCGGCGCATGCGCCTGGTGCAGCGCTTCGTCGACTGGCTGCAGGCGGAACTGGAGCAGGACCGATGAACGACACCCCGATCAAGGACTTCCACGCCCACGTCTATTTCGACGCCGGCAGCCTCGCGCGCGCCCGCGCGCTGTGCGAGGAGGCGGCGCGCCGCTTCGGCGCGAAGATGGGCCGCGTGCACGAGCGCCCGGTCGGCCCGCACCCGGACTGGAGCTGCCAGCTGGCCTTCGCCGCCGACACCTTCGGCACCCTGGTGCCCTGGCTGGCGCTGAACCGCGACGGGCTGGTGATCTTCGTCCACCCCAACACCGGCGACGACCTGCGCGACCACCGCGACTACGGCCTGTGGCTGGGCGAGGTGCGGCCGCTGGACCTGTCGCAGTTCACCAGCTGACACATTTTTGCATTCGATAATAATTCTCGATTCGGTGTATGCTGCCGACCCTTCGCACCGGCCTGACAGACGTTGGCCGGTTTTCCGGGGTATTTCGGCCATCATGCGGCGCTTCGCCTCCTCCTCCCTGCTGCAGAGCTTCCAGGCGCACTACGCGGACCTGATGCGCTTCCTCGCCCGCAGGCTGGGGGACCACCAGCGCGCCGCCGACGTCGCCCAGGACACCTGGCTGCGCCTGGCGGACCACCCCGCCGAGGCCGAGGTGCAGGACCCGCGCGCCTACCTGTTCCGCGTCGCCGGCAACATCGCCATCGACAACCTGCGCCGCGAGGGCCGGCTGGCCGAGCTGCACGTCGACGAAACGGTGGCCGACGACCTGAGCGACCCCGCGTCCGGGCTGGAGCACCGCCTGCTCGCCCATGAGGCGCTGGAACGCCTCGATGCCGCCCTCGACCAGTTGCCGCCCAACGCGCGCGCGGCGCTGCTGCTGAACCGCCTCGACGGCCTCACCCACGCGCAGATCGCCCGGCGCCTGGGCGTGTCCGAGAGCATGGTGGGCAAGTACATCGTCCAGGCCATGCGCCACTGCCGCGATTGCCTGCAGCGCCAGGGGGATGCGCCATGAGCCGCGTGGACAGGTACCTTTCCGACGAGGCCATCGAGCGCCTGGTGCAGCTGCATTCGGGCAGCGCCGGGGCCGTCGAGCGCATGGCGTTCCTGCGCTGGCGCGGACAGAGCCCGGCGCACGAACGCGCCGCCCGCGAGGCCGAGGTGTTGTGGGGCGCACTGCCGGAAACGCAGGTCGCCGAACGCCATCGCCAGCGCGTGCGCCGCCCCCGTCGGTGGCTGGCGCTGGCCGCCGCGGCGTGCGTTGCCGCCATCGCGGTGGCCATTGCCCTGCCCGAGCCGCTGGCCGGGCTGTATGCCGACTACGCCACCCGTACCGGCGAGCGGCGGATGCTGGAACTGGCCGACGGCAGCCGTGTCTGGCTGAACAGCGACAGCGCGTTGTCCGTGGACTTCGGTCCGCAGCAGCGGCGCCTGCGCCTGCACGGTGGCGAGGCGTTGTTCGAGGTGGCCAAGGATGCGGCGCGGCCCTTCATCGTCGAAGCCGGGAGCGGCGAGGTGCGCGCCGTGGGCACGCGCTTCGACGTGGACAGCCGCGGGCCGCAGGTGCGCGTGGACGTGAGCGAAGGCGTGGTCCAGGTGAACAGCGCCGGCAGCGCGCCGGTGCGGCTGTCCGCCGGCGAGCGCCTGCGCTACCGCGACAGCGCCGCGCCCGGGCCGGTGCAGCCGCTGGACCTGTCCAGCGCCAGCGCCTGGCAGCGCGGCAAGCTGATCTTCAACCAGCGCCCGCTGGGCGAGGTGCTCGACGAGCTGGAGCGCTACCTGCCCGGCCGCATCGTGCTGACCGACAGCGCGTTGCGCCAGCACAAGGTCAGCGGGGTGTTCGACCTGCAGGACCCCGGCGCCCTGCTCAAGACCCTGGAGCGCCTGCAGCCGGTAACGGTGACGCACCTGCCCTGGCTGGTGCTGATCCGCCCCGCGCCCAAAGCCTGACCGGAGACTCTTCGTAGGATGGGTGGAGCTTGCGATACCCATGCTGTGTACGCGCCGGCATCGATGGGTATCGCTGCGCTCCACGCCATCCTACGACCTCACTGGCGGCAAGGACTTCGGCGCGGCGAGGCAGGAAAATGAAAATTTTTTGCATTTGCCACTGCAAGGTTTGCCCGGCCGTTTCGTCGTAGGCAGGAACGCGAAAAATTCTCAATACGCGACCCTGCCCACACAAGAACGGATTTCTCCCGCATGCATTACCGTCCTGCCCCGCTGCACCGCGCGCTGTTGCTGGCTTCCCTGCTCGGCGCCGGCGCTCCCCTGGCCCACGCGGCCGGCTCCGCCGCCGTCGAGCTGCACATCGCCCCGCGCAGCCTGGACAGCGCGCTGACCCAGTTCGCCGACCGGGCCGGGCTGCACCTGCTGTTCAACTCCGAGGACATCCAGGGCCTGCAGAGCGAAGGGCTGGATGGCACCTACAGTGCCGAAGAAGCGCTCAACCGGCTGCTCTCCGGCAGCGGCGTGAGCTGGCGCTTCACCGACGCGCGCACCGTGCTGCTCAAGCGCGAGACGGACGATTCCGCCGCCCTCAGCCTGGCGCCGATGCAGATCAGCGTGGCGGCGCGCACGCCCACCGAGATCAGCTCGATTCCCGGCACCGTCTGGGTCGTCGACCAGACCCAGCTGCGCGAACAGCTGGACACCGGCGTCAGCCTCAAGGAAGCCGTGGGCAAGCTGGTCCCCGGCCTCGACCTGGCGCCGGAAGGCCGCACCAACTACGGCCAGAACATGCGCGGGCGCAACGTGCTGGTGATGATCGACGGCGTCAGCCAGAACAGCTCGCGCGGCCTGTCGCGCCAGTTCGACAGCATCTCGCCGTTCAACGTCGAACGCATCGAAGTGCTCTCCGGCGCCAACGCCATCTACGGCGGCGGCGCCACCGGCGGCATCATCAACATCATCACCAGGAAGGGCGCCGCCGGCGATGCGCGCTTCGAGACGCAACTGGGCGCCAGCAGCGGCTTCAACAACAGCGACGACCTGTCGACCCGCGCCGCGCAGTCGATCAGCGGCGGCAACGACAGCCTGGTCGGCCGCCTGGGCGTTTCGGCGGAGAAGAACGAAGCCTTCTATGACGGCGCCGGCAACCAGATCTTCATCGACAACACCCAGACCGACCTGCAGTACAACCGCACCGTCGACGTGCTGGGCAACCTCACCGCGCAGTTCACCGACGAGCAGAGCCTCGACCTGCTGGCGCAGTACTACGACTCGGGCAACGACGGCAGCACCGGCATCTATTTTCCCAACCTGAAGTACCAGGCGCCGTCGGACCTGGAAGACGCGCAGATCCGCAGCGGCCTGGACACCGACCTCGAGCCGCGCACCCGCCGCGTGCTGCTCAACGCCAACTACCACCACGCCAACCTGCTGGAACAGGACTTCTACCTGCAGGCGTACTACCGCAAGGAAGACGACAACTTCTACCCCTTCCCCTACTACAACAGCGGCAAGCCCGCCGGCTCCAGGGGCGTGTACTTCGCCGCCTCGCAGCAGAACTTCGAGGTCAGCGGCCTCAAGGGCCTGTTCAGCAAGCAGTGGGATTCGCTCAAGTTCACCTACGGCGTGGACTTCGACCACGAGCGCTTCAACGCCGAGCAGAAGGTCTTCGACCAGCGCGTCTCCTCCGGGAGCGGCGGCCTGGACCTGGAAACCGCCAGCAGCGCGCCGCGCTACCCCAGCTACATCGTCGACGGCCTGTCGGTGTACGGCCAGCTGGACTGGAAGGCCAGCGACAACCTGACCCTCTCCGGCGGCGCGCGCCACCAGAAGATGGACGTCGAGGTGGACGACTTCAAAGGCGTGCCCGGCGGCAGCAACGACTACCAGGTCAACCTGTTCAACCTCGGTGCGATCTACGACTTCAGGAACGGCCACCAGCTGTGGAGCAACTACAGCGAAGGCTTCGACCTGCCCGACCCGGCCAAGTACTACGGCAAGGCCGGCCTGTCGGTGGACGACAACCCGCTGGCCGGCATCAAGAGCCGCCAGGTCGAGACCGGCTGGCGCTACAACGACCTGCAGTGGCAGGCGCAGGCGGCGGTCTATTACATCTGGTCGGACAAGATCATCACCACCGACCAGGCGACCCTGACCATCGACGTGCAGGACCAGAAGAGCCGCGACTTCGGCTTCGAGGGCGCGGTCACCCGCTACTTCGAGAACGGCTGGCAGGGCGGCACCACGCTGCACCTGGTGCGCTCGGAGGAAGAGGATGCCGACGGCGACTGGATCAAGCGTGATGCGCGCTACGTGTCGCTGTCCAAGTCCACCGCCTTCGTCGGCTGGAGCGATGGTGAGCGCAGCGCCCGCCTGCAGGCCCAGCACGCGTTCGACCTGGAGGACGACGCCGGCCACGAGATCGACGGCTACACCACCTTTGACCTGATGGGCGAGCAGAAGACCGGCTTCGGCACCTTCAGCGCCGGTATCCAGAACCTGCTGGACAAGCAGTACAGCACCGTCTGGGGCCAGCGCGCGGCGCTGTTCTATTCGCCGACCTACGGGCCGGCCTACCTCTACGACTACCAGGGCCGCGGCCGCACCTTCAGCCTGGGCTGGAGCCTGGAATATTGAGGGCCTGAAAAGCCCGGCACCTGAAAAGCTCAGGCCACCTTTCCGGTGGCCTGATCGAGGGTTTCCACTATGCCGCCGCCGAGGCTTCGGCAGTGGCACAAGAGCACTTCGCCGAGCAGCTGCGACGAGGGCGTGGCGAAGAAGTCCAGCAGCGCCTCCTCGTCCTTCCAGCTGCCCTGCAGCCGCCACGGCTGGCCGTCGTCCCGGGCGAGCAGCTGGATGCGCAGGCATCCCGGCGCGCGGCGGGCGCCGTCGACCAGGTTGTCGATCAAGGCGCCGAGTTCCGCCTCGTGCCCCGCCCGGGGGTGGATCTGCAATTCATGTTCGATGGGTGTTTGCCAGGGCATGTCCTGTCCTCCGCGTTAAAGGAGAAAGTGGCCCTTCGGACCACTGACAGGAAGCCTACGGGCCGGCCCGCGCGCGGCGTTATCCGGATGCTGCCGGCTTCTTGCCTGATCCTGCGCGGCCCTGTCGATCGCCGGAAAACCGCGCGTTTTTGCCCTGCACTGTGATGGTGCGCGTGTCGAACCGGGCGCAGCTTGTCCATTCCTGCCGATTGCTTGCCTGATCCTCCGGCGGCTGCCTTACTGTCACACTCGCGCACGCGCCGCGGGCGTAAGCTGCGTGCGCCGCCACCGGAGGTCCCGCATGTCCCAGTCCTACGATCCCGTCGTCGCCGGCCGCCAGGAGCTGGCCGATATCATCCAGCGCCACTGCCAGGGCGAAGGCGTCTTCGAAACCGCCATCGATTCCCTGCTGGTGGCGCGCAGCGACAGCCCCACCGCGGGGCGGATGCCGACCCTCTACCGCCCTGCCCTGTGCGTCATCGCCCAGGGCAGCAAGGACGTGCGCCTGGGCACCGAGCTGTACCGTTACGACGAGCTCAACCTGCTGGTGGTCTCGGTGACCCTGCCGGTGTCCGGGCAGGTGATCGAGGCCTCGCGGGAGAAGCCCTACCTGTCGATCCGCCTGGACATCGATCCGGGCGAGCTCACCCGGCTGATCGCCGAGGCGGGCCTCGCCGGCAGCACGCCGCGCCCGGCCAGCCGGGGCATCTACCTGCAGCGCGTGGACTGCAGCGTGCTCGACGCCCTGCTGCGGCTGATGCGCCTGCTCGATACCCCGCGCGACATCCCGATGCTGGCGCCGCTGTTCGTCCGCGAAATCCTCTACCGCCTGCTGCGTGGCCCGCAGGGGCACCTGCTGCACGACCTGGCGATGACCGACAGCCAGACCCACCGCGTCACCCGCGCCATCGAGTGGCTCAACTGCAACTTCGACAAGTCCTTGCGCATCGAGGAACTGGCGCGCGAGGTGAACCTGAGCGTGTCCACCCTGCACCACCGCTTCAAGGAGGTGACCGCGCTGAGCCCGCTGCAGTACCAGAAGCAGCTGCGCCTGCAGGAAGCGCGGCGGCTGATGCTCTCCGAAGGGCTGGAGGTGGCGGTGGCCGGGCATCGCGTGGGCTACGAGAGCCCGTCGCAGTTCAGCCGCGAATACAGCCGCCTGTTCGGCGCGCCGCCGCTGCGGGACCTGGCGAGCCTGCGCGGGGCGCTGGGGGATGCGGCGGTGCCGGCCTGATCCGGCGCCGAGGCGGCTTTTGTAGGAGAGACGGGGGCGCCTGGCCCTTGTCCGCGATGGCGTTTGCCGGTTATCGCCGGGGTTGGAGAGCGATTCGCGGACAAGGTCCGCTCCTACGGGGCTTCAGCCGGCCGCTAACCCGTAGGATGGGTGGAGCGCAGCGATACCCATGCTGTGGGCGCACCGAATCGATGGGTATCGCTGCGCTCCACGCCATCCTACAAAGGCGTCAGCCGGGACTCAGCGTTCGTAGAGCTCCAGCGGCAGGTCGTCCGGGTCGGCGAAGAAGGTGAAGCGCTTGCCGGTCAGTTCGTCCTCGCGGATCGGCTCGCAGGTCACACCATGCCGCTCCAGGTGCGCCACGGCGGCCTCCAGGTCGTCCACCGCGAACGCCAGATGGCGCAGCCCCTGGGCCTCGGGATAGGACGGCCGCGGCGGTGCGCCGGGGAAGGAGAACAGCTCCAGTTGCGTGTCGCCCAGCGCCAGGTCGAGCTTCCACGAGTCGCGCGCGGTGCGGTAGGTCTCGGCGATCACCTTCAGGCCCAGCACCTGCGTGTAGAAATGCTTCGAGCGCGGGTAGTCCGAGCAGATCAGGGCGACGTGATGGAGGCTGTGCAGCAGGGCCATGGCGTGGGCTTCCCGGGAAGGAGGAGCGCTCTATCCTGACAGCCGCGCGCGGAGGGTCAATGCTGGCGCAGTGGGACGGTTGCAGCTGACGGGCTGGAGTGATGGCGGCGCGCCTGCTAGCATCCGCCGCCCACTCCCATAAGCGGTCGACAGGACGTCCTCCGTACGGCCGCACTTGAAAGGACTCAGCATGAAAAAGACCGCCCTGGCCATCGCCATTCCCCTTGCCATCGTCGGCGCCGCCCTGGCCGGCGCCTGGTACACCGGCACCCGCGTCGAGCAGGAAGTGAACCGCGGCATCACCGAAGCCAACGAACTGTTCAAGCAGGAAGCCCCCGGCCTGGGCGCCTACCTGACCCTGGTGGACATGCGCCGTGGCCTGTTCTCCAGCACCGCGCGCTACAACCTGACCTTCGCCGGCAAGGAAGGCGAGCCGCCGCAGACCCTGGTCTTCACCGACCGCCTGGAGCACGGCCCCTTCCCGGCCTCGCGCCTGGCCGCGGGCAAGCTGGCGCCGGTCCTGGCGCAGAGCCATTTCACCCTGGAACAGAACGAGCTCACCGCCGCGCTGTTCACCGCCGCCGGCGGCAAGGCGCCGCTGTCCGGCGAGCTGACCATCCACTACGACCAGAAGCAGGAAGGCAGCGTCGAAACCGCGCCCCTGCAGTTCGCCCAGGACAGCGACAAGCTGCGCATGTCCCCGGTCAGGATGACCTTCAGCGTCTCCGGCGACAGGAAGGAGGTGAGCGCCGTGGGCAACCTCGCCGAGGTCGACCTGGACTTCACCGACGAGGCCAGCGGCCAGCCGGCGCGCGTGCAGCTGCGCGACCTGGGCATGCAGGGCGAGAAGAAGGAAAACGCCAACGGCTTCGCCCTGGGCCCCAGCTCCGCCACCATCAAGAGCCTGAACATCGCGTCGCCGGGCGCGCCGCAAGTCGAGCTGCGCGACGCCGTGGTCGAGGAGGTCCTCAAGCAGGGCGGCAAGGGCCTGGACCAGAGCCTCTCCTACCGCGTCGGCAAGGTCGTGGTGCAGGGCCAGGAAATCGGCGGCGTGAAGCTGGACCTGAGCCTGCGCAACCTCGACGAAGGCGTGCTCAAGACCTTCAAGGAGTCCTACAACAGGATGGCCCTGGACAGCCTGGAAAGCACCGAGCTGACCCCGCAGCAGGAAGAGGAGCTCAAGCGCCTCGGCCTGGCCCTGCTGGAAGGCTCGCCGGTGCTGTCGCTGGACGAGCTGTCGCTGCAGACCAGCCATGGCGTGGCCAGGGCTTCCCTGTCGGTCGACCTGCGCAAGCCCGATGCCGCCGCGGCCACGCCTGACGAGCTGGCCCGCAGCGTCCTGGCCGCGCTCAAGGCCGACCTGAAGGTGGACAAGGCGGTGATCGGCGACATCGTCGCCCTGCAGGGCTCGCTGGGTGGCGAAGCGGCGGGCAGCGTCGATCCGGTGGCGCTCAAGCAGCAGTCCGACGCCATGGTCGACCTGTTCAGCGGCATGGCCCTGCAATCGGAATGGGCCGTGCTCGACGGCAACACCCTGACCAGCTCGCTGGCCTACGCCAACGACCAGGTGAAGTTCAACGGCAAGGACATGAGCGTGCCGGAATTCATGGCCTTCGCCATGGGCTCCGCACAAGGCCTGGGCCTGGCTGGCGGCGACGCCGCGGTGGAAGGCGAAGCGGAAGACGCGCAGGAGGAAGCGCTGGAATAAGCCTCGCCTGAAACGAAAAAAGCCCGGCGAATGCCGGGCTTTTTCGTGGGTGCGGACTTTGTAGGAGCGAGCTTGCTCGCGAACCTGCCCGGCATCGGAGCAGCCGGATAACGCTGTTCGCGAGCAAGCTCGCTCCTACGAAAAGCGCGAAAAGCGGTCCTCAGCGGGCGTTGCGCACGCCTTCGGCCAGTTCGCGGCACAGGCCGAGCACGCCCTGCACCGCGTCGGCGGAGCTTTCCGCGTTGGCGATCTTGTCCACCAGCGCCGAGCCCACCACCACGCCGTCGGCCAGGCGGGCGATGCTCGCCGCGTGTTCCGGGGTGCGGATGCCGAAGCCGATGGCCACTGGCAGGTCGGTGTGGCGGCGCAGGCGCGCCACGGCCTGTTCGACGTGTTCCAGGGTCGCAGCTCCCGCGCCGGTCACGCCGGCCACCGAGACGTAGTAGACGAAGCCCGAGCTGCCATCGAGCACGGTCGGCAGGCGCTGGTCGTCGGTGGTCGGGGTGGTCAGGCGGATGAAGTCCAGGCCGGCGGCCTGGGCCGGGTCGCAGAGGTCTTCGTTGTGCTCCGGCGGCAGGTCGACGACGATCAGGCCGTCGACGCCGGCCTCCTTGGCGTCGGCGATGAACTTCGCCACGCCGTAGTAGTGGATCGGGTTGAAGTAGCCCATCAGCACCAGCGGCGTGGTGCTGTCGCCCTGGCGGAATTCGCGGACCATCTTCAGCGTCTTCACCAGGTTCTGGCCGTTGCCCAGGGCGCGGATGTTGGCCAGCTGGATCGCCGGGCCGTCGGCCATCGGGTCGGTGAACGGCATGCCCAGCTCGATCACGTCGGCGCCGGCCGCCGGCAGGCCCTTGAGGATGTCCAGCGAGGTCGAGTAGCCCGGGTCGCCGGCGGTGATGAAGGTCACCAGGGCGGCGCGGTTCTGCTGCTTGAGTTCGGCGAAGCGGGTCTGCAGGCGGCTCATGCTTGCGGCTCCTGTTGCATGTGGTGCATGACGGTCTGCATGTCCTTGTCGCCACGACCGGACAGGTTCACCACCATGATGTGATCCTTGGGCAGGTTCGGCGCGCGCTTGAAGACTTCGGCCAGCGCGTGGGAGGACTCCAGCGCGGGGATGATGCCTTCCAGGCGGCAGCAGGTGTGGAAGGCCTGCAGCGCCTCGTGGTCGGTGATCGAGGTGTATTCGACGCGGCCGATATCGTGCAGCCATGCGTGTTCCGGGCCGATGCCGGGGTAGTCCAGGCCGGCGGAGATGGAGTGCGCGTCGATGATCTGGCCGTCCTCGTCCTGCAGCAGGAAGGTGCGGTTGCCGTGCAGCACGCCCGGCACGCCGCCGTTCAGGCTGGCCGCGTGCTTGCCGGTCTCGATGCCGTGGCCGGCGGCTTCGACGCCGACGATCTTGACGCTGGCGTCATCGAGGAACGGGTGGAACAGGCCCATGGCGTTGGAGCCGCCGCCGATGCAGGCGACCAGCGAGTCGGGCAGGCGCCCTTCCTTCTCGGCCAGCTGCTCGCGGGTTTCCTTGCCGATGACGGCCTGGAAGTCGCGGACCATCGCCGGGTACGGGTGCGGGCCGGCCACGGTGCCGATCAGGTAGAAGGTGCTGTCGACGTTGGTCACCCAGTCGCGCAGGGCTTCGTTCATCGCATCCTTCAGGGTGCCGGTGCCGGCGGTGACCGGGATCACCTCGGCGCCGAGCAGCTTCATGCGGAACACGTTGGCCTGCTGGCGATCGATGTCGGTGGTGCCCATGTAGATCACGCACTGCAGGCCGAAGCGCGCAGCCACGGTGGCGGTGGCCACGCCGTGCATGCCGGCGCCGGTCTCGGCGATGATGCGTTGCTTGCCCATGCGCCGGGCCAGGAGGATCTGGCCGATGCAGTTGTTGATCTTGTGCGCGCCGGTGTGGTTCAGCTCTTCGCGCTTCAAGTAGATCTTCGCGCCGCCGCAGTGCTCGGTCAGGCGCTCGGCGAAGTACAGCGGGCTCGGGCGGCCGACGTAGTCGCGCTGGAAGTAGGCCAGTTCCTTCTGGAACTGCGGATCGTCCTTGGCCTTCTCGTACTCGCGGGCCAGGTCGTGGATCAGCGGCATCAGGGTTTCGGCGACGTACTGGCCGCCGAAGCTGCCGAACAGGCCCTTGGCGTCGGGACCGGTGCGCAGTGTGGACATGGGAAGGCTCCTTTGGGGATGTGGCATGGGAGCGCCCTGCGGGCGCTTTCGCGGATGGGATCCGCTCCTGCAAGTGGCCTCAGGATACGGCTGCGGGGCGGGCGGGAAAAGCGATAAGATCGCCACGACCTGTCAGGAAAACTCACGGATCGACCGCCATGCCCCGAGACCTTCCGCCGCTCAATGCCCTGCGCGCCTTCGAGGCCGCCGCCCGTCTGCGCGGCGTGAGCCCGGCGGCGGACGAGCTGAACGTCACCCACGGCGCGGTGAGCCGGCAGCTCCGCCTGCTGGAGGAGGAACTGGGCGTCACCCTGTTCGTCAAGGACGGGCGCGGCGTAAAACTCACCGATGCCGGCCAGCGCCTGAGCGAGGTCGCCAGCGACTCCTTCGAGCGCCTGCGCAACGTCTGCGCCGAGCTGCGCCGCCAGGCCGGCGGCAACGCGCCCTTCGTGCTCGGCTGCCCGGGCAGCCTGCTCGCGCGCTGGTTCATTCCCCGCCTGGACCGGCTGAACCGTGACCTGCCCGGCCTGCGCCTGCAACTGTCGGCCAGCGAAGGCGAGATCGACCCGCGCCGCGCCGGCCTCGACGCCACCCTGCACTTCGCCGAGCCGCCGTGGCCGGCGGACATGCAGGTGCACGAGCTGGCGGTGGAGCGCGTCGGCCCGGTGCTCAGCCCGCGCTATGCGCGCTTCGCCGAACTCTGCGCGGCGCCCGCCAGCGCCCTGCTCGGCGAGGCGCTGCTGTACACCACCTCGCGCCCGCAGGCCTGGCCGGCCTGGGCGACCAACAGCGGCCTGGACGCCGGCGCGTTGCAGCTCGGGCAGGGTTTCGAGCACCTCTACTACCTGCTGGAGGCGGCGGTGGCCGGCCTGGGCGTGGCCATCGCGCCGCAGCAGGTGGTCGCCGACGACCTCGCCGCCGGCCGCCTGGCCGCACCCTGGGGCTTCGTCGAGACCCGCGCGCGGCTGGCGCTGTGGGTGCCCGCGCGCCTGCCGGACCGCCGTGCCACGCTGCTGGCGGAGTGGCTGCGGGGCGAGCTGGAAGGCTGAGCCGAGCGATCGCCGCGGGCGCGTTTGCCCTGCGCCCACCCCTCTACTAGTGTCCTAGGAAGGCGCCGGCAGAGCGGCGAACAGAGGAGAGTGGGCATGTCGAACCATCACACCTACAAGAAGATCGAGCTGGTGGGTTCCTCCCGCACCAGCATCGAGGACGCCATCAACAATGCCCTGGCCGAGGCGGCCAGGAGCATCAAGCACCTGGACTGGTTCGAGGTGCTGGAAACCCGCGGGCACATCGAGAACGGCGCGGTCGGCCACTACCAGGTGACCATCAAGGTCGGCTTCCGCATCGCTGACAGCTGAGGGCCGTCCGGCCCCGGCCTTTTTCATGGCTTGCCGCCTCGGGGGAAAGCCCTTGCCCGCCGGCCGGGCACTCTGTCGCCGCCCGGTGGTCCACCGTCAGGACAGGGTGCCCCGCGCGGGGATATGACGAGGATGGCTATGACACTGAAATGGGCCGTGGCGACAGGCGTGGCGCTGCTGCTGGCAATGCCGGCGAGCTGGGCGGTGCCCAAGTCGTGCGAGGAGCTCAAGGCCGAGATCGAGACCAAGATCCAGGCCGCCGGGGTGACCTCCTACACCCTGGAGATCGTGGACAAGTCCGAGGTGAAGGACCCGAACATGGTGGTCGGCACCTGCGACGGCGGGAAGCGGCGGATCATCTACCAGAAGAACGACAGCTGACGAAGGCCCTTGCGCCGATCAAAGGGCGGATAACGCGCGGCGTTATCCGCCGTGATGGGTATCGCTTCGCTCCACGCCATCCTACGAAGAGCGATCCTTCAGCTCCGGCTCTGCCTGTCACACCGAAACATCCGGCGCGCGCAGAGTCCCGTCAGGAGGCCGAGTGGAGGTATTGCGCAGAGGGGCGAGCGGCATGGATGCCGCGAGAGGCGTAAAGGGCCAGGGACGGCCCTTGTACGCCGACCCTCGGAGCAATACCGGAGCGAGGGAAGTCTGAGCGCAGCGAAGACCCGGATGTCGGGACGGGCCCTTTTGGTTCCTTTTGGGGCCCCAAAAGGGACTCGCCCGGGAGGGCGAAACCAAATCTCCCAGCACACGCCGAAGCGGCGCAGAAACACCCAACACGAAAGCGGCAGATAACGCCACGCACCAGTCAGTGCCTTACGCAGCCGCTCTACCCTTCAAGAGTTCCAGCCCCTCAGCCCCTCAGAACAACCCACACCTCACCGGCCCCTGGAAATCCGTCCGCGCCACCAGCGTCCCGTTGGCATCAGTCAGCAACGCCAGCGCGCTACGCAACTGCGGCCGCAACTCCAGGCGGTAGCGCTGGCCAGCGGCGAAATCGTCGTAGATCACCTTGACCCGGCAGGTCAGCTCCATGGGTTCGATCAGCCCGCCCATGCCGCCGCCGCTCCCGGAAACCTCGTACTGGAAGCGCACCAGCAGCTCGTTGCGCCCCGGCGGCACCTGGAAGAAGCGGCCGTCGTCGACCCGCTTGCCGTTCAGGCGCTCGGCCATCACGGTCCTGCCGGCCGCGGTGTAGAGATCGACCCAGGCCATCTGCGGATCGTGGGCGGGCAGCGGGCCGGCGCAGCCGCCCAGCAGGGCGAGCGCGAAGAGGAGACACAGGCGCATGGCGGTTTACCGAGGCGAAGGACCTGGCCCACAGCATAACCCTGCGCCGCTCAGGGCGCTCAGGCGCGATCGCAACCGCGCTCGCGGCCCCGCGCGATTTCGTTGGATTGCGCGTCGTACAGCCGGGCCCAGGGACGGAAGCCGATGCTGCCGGTCTCCAGCCGGTAGCGCTGGCCGGCGGCGAAGTCCTTGTACTTCACCGTCAGCTCGCAATCGCGCCACAGGGCCTCGTCCACCGGACCGATATCCACCGGCTCGACCTCGAACTGGAAGCGCACGCGCAGTTCGTGCTGCCCCGGATCGACCTCGAAGTAGCGTGAGCTGGGCCAGTCCCGGTCGTCCACCTGGAGGGCGGCGAGGTCGCTTTTGCCGTTGGTGTCCAGGTCGATCCATGCGCGGTTCGGGTCGGGTTGTGGCATCAGCAGGGAGCAGCCGCTCAGGGCGAGCAGGCTGATGGCAGTGAGAGCGGCGCGCATCGGGGGGAACTCCTGGGTCGGTTGCGTCGTGCCAGCGGGCGGACCGGGCGCTGTGCTATGTTCCGCGCATGCCCTTCCGCCTTCTTGTCCCGACACTCGACCGCCGCCTGTGCCGCTGGGTTCCCTGCCTGGCGATCTGGGCGCTGAGCGGTTGTTCCTCGGTGGGTTACTACGGGCAGTTGGCCGACGGACAGTTGCGCCTGCTGGCCGCCCGCGAACCGGTGGCCGAGGTGGTCGCCGACCCCTCCCGCGATCCCGAACTGCGCCGGCGCCTGGAGCTGTCCCAGCAGGCGCGCGCCTTCGCCGTCAGCGAACTGGGCCTGCCGGACAACCGCAGCTACCGCCTCTACGCGGATATCCACAGGCCCAGCGTGGTGTGGAACGTCTTCGCCACCCCGGAGCTGTCGCTGCGGCCGCTGACCCACTGCTTCCCCGTCGCCGGCTGCGTGGCCTACCGCGGCTACTACGGCGAGGCGGGCGCCCAGGCCGAGGCGGGGCGCCTGCAGGCGCAGGGGCTGGACGTGTACGTCGGCGGCGTGGAGGCCTACTCGACCCTCGGCTGGTTCGACGACCCGATCCTCAGCAGCATGCTGCGCTGGGGCGACCAGCGCCTGGCCGAGACGATCTTCCACGAGCTGGCGCACCAGAAGTTCTACCTGCCGGGCGACACCGCCTTCAACGAATCCTTCGCCTCCTTCGTCGAAGCCGAGGGCGGCCGCCGCTGGCGCGCCGCGCGCGACCTGCCGGACGAGGCGCCGCAGCTGGCCGAGCAGCGCACGCGCTTCACCCAGCTGGTGCTCGACACCCGCGAACGCCTGGACAGGCTCTACGCCAGCCCGCGCAGCGACGCCGAAAAGCGCGCCGGCAAGGCGGCCGAGTTCGAGCGCCTGCGCCGCGAGTACCGCGAGCTGTGCGACCGCGACTGGGGCGGCAAGGCGCCCTTCGACGCCTGGGTCAAGGGCCCGCTGAACAACGCCAAGCTGCTGCCCTTCGGCCTCTATGACCAGTGGGTGCCCGCCTTTGCCGCGCTGTTCGCCCAGGTCGGCGGCAACTGGCCGGCGTTCTATGCGCGGGTGGAGAAGCTCGGCGCGCTGCCGCCGGCCGGGCGCACGGCGGCGCTGGAAGCCCTGGCGGCCGGACAGCGCATGGCCTTCTAGCGTTCGCTTGCCCGCTGCGGGCCTGGTCATCGATGGGTATCGCTCCACGCCATCCTACGGCGATGAAGTCACCCGCCGGCGCTCACTCCGCCCGATCCGGGCTGTGCAGCGGCAGATCGAGCTGCACGCGGCGGCGGTGCCCCGCTTTCGTAGGATGGGTGGAGCTTGCGATACCCATCGGCGTTGCTCGCACGGTCATCGATGGGTATCGCTTCGCTCCACGCCATCCTGCGGCGATGAAGTCACCCGCAGGCGTTCACTCCGCCCGGTCCGGGCTGTGCAGCGGCAGGTCGAGCTGCACGCGGCGGCGCAGCCAGGGGCTTGGCCGGTAGCGCGCCTCGCCGTAGCAGGCCTGCAGGCCCTGGAGGATGGTGAGGATGCGCGCCGCGCCGTAGTGCTCGCCGAAGGCCAGCGGGCCGAACGGGTAGCCCAGCGCCAGTTGCACCGCGCGGTCCAGCGTCACCGGGCTGGCGATGCCGCGCTGGGCGATTTCGCAGCCCAGGTTGACGATGCTGGCGACCACCCGCTGGCTGATGAAGCCGGGCGAATCGTTGATCACCTCCACCGGCACGCCGTCGCTGCCCAGCGCCTGCCGGGCCTGGGCCTCCAGTTTCGGGTCGAGGGCCGGCTGGCGCATCAGCACGCGGCGGCGGTCCAGGTCGGTGAAGGTCTCCAGCGCCAGGCTGCGTTCGGGCGGCAGGCCGAGGGCGTCGATGCAGGTGCTGGCGTCCCCGCCCAGCGGAGTGACCAGGCAGATGGCGCGGGACGACGGCGCTTCGCTGGTTTCCAGCACCACGCCGCCCAGGGTGAGGATCGCGGCGATGCGGTGGCGCAGCTCCGGGTCCTGGCTATCGAGCCAGTACGGGCGGTTCAGCAATATCGGTTCCGGCTGCGCCTGCGGCTCGGCCAGCGGCTGGCCGTCGCGGTAGCGGTAGAAGCCCTCGCCGCTCTTGCGCCCGAGCAGGCCGCCGGCGACGCGCTGCGCGGCCAGCGCCGAGGGGGTGTAGCGCGGGTCCTGGTAGAACTGCTGGTAGAGCGACTCCATCACCGCGTGGGAGATATCCAGGCCGGTGAGGTCGAACAGCTCGAACGGGCCCATGCGGAAGCCCGGGCCGTCGCGCAGGATGCGGTCGATCTGCGCCGGCGTGGCGATGCCTTCGCCGAGGATGCGCAGGGCCTCGGTGCCGAAGGCGCGGCCGGCGTGGTTGACGATGAAGCCGGGGCTGTCCGGCGACACCGCCGGGAAATGCCCGGCGCGCTCGGCCAGCCGGCACAGGCGCTGGATCACCGCGTCGTCGCTGCGCTGGCCGCGCACCACCTCGACGATGCGCATCAGCGGCACCGGGTTGAAGAAGTGGAAGCCGGCGACCCGCTGTGGGTGCTGGCAGCGCGCGGCGATGCGGGTGACCGACAGCGACGAGGTGTTGCTCGCCAGCACCGCGTCCGGCGCCACGCGCTTCTCCAGCTCGGCGAGCAGCGCCTGCTTGGCGCCGAGGTCCTCGACGATGGCTTCGATCAGCAGGTCGCAGTCGGCCAGCTCGTCCAGGCTGTGGGCCGGCAGCAGGCGCTGCATGGTCGCGGCGAGCGCGTCGGGGCTGAGCTTGCCCTTGGCCACCGAACGTTCCAGCAGCTCGCGGTTGAAGGCCAGCGCCTGCTCCACGGTCTGCGCGTTGCTGTCGTAGAGGCGCACCGGCAGGCCGGCCGTGGCGAACAACTGGGCGATGCCACGGCCCATGGCGCCGGCGCCGATCACGCCGATGCGGGTGAAGGACTCGGTCATGCTGCGGGTCTCGTCGTGCGAACCTGCTTCAACCATAGACGCTGCGCTCATGCGGTGGTTCTCCTGGCCAGTTCCAGGTCGCGCAACTGGCGGCGCAGCAGCTTGCCGACGCTGCTCCTGGGCAGCTCGTCGAGCACCTCGACGAAGCTCGGCACCTTGTAGCCGGTGAGGTGCTCGCGGCAGTGGGCGATGATCGCCGCCGGCTCCAGTGCGGCGTCGCGCAGGCTGACGAACAGCTTCACCGCCTCGCCCTTGCGCTCGTCCGGCACGCCGATGACGACGCACTCGCGCACGCCGGGGTGGCGCATCACCGCGTCTTCCACTTCGTTGGGGAACACGTTGAAGCCCGAGACGAGGATCATGTCCTTCTTGCGGTCGACGATCTTCAGCATGCCGTCGGCGTCCAGCTCGGCGATGTCGCCGGTCTTCAGCCAGCCGTCGTCGGTGAGCACCTGGGCGCTCTCCTCCGGGCGCTGCCAGTAGCCCTGCATCACCTGCGGGCCGCGCAGCCACAGCTCGCCGGGCCGGTCGGGGCCGGTGTCGTTGCCCTCCTCGTCCACGGTGCGCAGCTCGGTGTCCACCAGCGCCTGGCCGACGTAGCCCTCGCGGTAGGGACTCTGCAGCGTGCCGGTGGAGACCACCGGCGAGGCCTCGGTGAGGCCGAAGCCTTCGCGCACCGGGGCGCCGGTCAGTTCTTCCCAGCGCCGGCCGACCTCGCGGTTCAGCGGCGCGCCGCCGGAGGTCACCCACTTCAGGTGGCTGAAGTCGATGGCGGCGAAATCCGGGTGGTTCATCAGGCTGACGAACAGGGTGTTGATCCCGCTCATCAGGGTGAAGGGGTAGCGGCGCATGGCGCCGAGGATTTCCTCCAGGTTGCGCCCGTCGCGGATGAACACGGTGTGCAGGCCCATGCCCACCGAGGACAGGCAGTTCGTGGCGAAGGCCATGATGTGGTAGAGCGGCAGCGGCGCGATGCGCACGTCGCTGGCCGGCTCCAGCAGGCCCGGGCGCATGAACAGCTCCAGGGTCTGGATGACGTTGGCGAGCAGGCAGCGGTGGCTGAGCATCGCGCCCTTGGAGACGCCCGTGGTGCCGCCGGTGTATTGCAGCAGCGCGAGGCGCTCCAGGCCCGGCACGCTGTCCACCGGCGGCGCCTCGGCGCCCAGGCGCAGGGCCTGCTGGAAGCGCGTGCAATCGCTTTCGTCACTGTCGAACCGCGGGCGTTCGATGTCGTCCACCGAGGTCAGCAGGACCTGCCGCACCGCGGTCTGCCCCTGCACGCCGCGCAGCAGCGGCAGCAGGCGGTCGAGCAGCAGCACGGCGCTGGCGCCGGAGTCGGCCAGCTGGTGGCGCAGCTCGCCGGCGGTGTACTGCGGGTTGGTGTTGACCAGCACCACGCCGGCCTTCAGCGCGCCGAAGGTGGCGATGGGGTACTGCAGGGAATTGGGCAGCATCAACGCCAGGCGCTCGCCCGGTTGCAGGCCGGCGTGGTGGCGCAGGTAGCGGGCGAAGGCGTCGGCCTGGCGCTCCAGTTCGGCGAAGCTCAGCCGGCTGTCGCCGCAGGAGAAGGCGAGGCGTTCGGGGAACTCGCGGCAGGCGTCGCGCAGCAGGTCGTGGAGGTTCTGGTAGCCGTGTCGGGCGATCTCGCGGGCCACATGACCGGTCGGGTTGGCAGGCATCGACTTCTCCGTACTTTTTCTCTGAGCTTTGAATTGTTGTTCTGCACAGCGAAACAAGATATCGAAATCGATGGTATGCGATAGGCTATCCCCACGCAACGGGCATACCCGGACCGCTGCGGGCGCAGGTGCCGATCTGCTATCGTTCGCCCGCGCCGCACGCGGCGTCCGTCAACCCGATTCCCCGCCGAGGCCCCATGAGCGACGACGTCGAAGACAGCAGCAACCCCAAGGACCGCAAGTTCGTCGAGGCCCTCGCCCGCGGGCTGGACGTGCTGCGTGCCTTCACCCACGGCTCGGTGGTGCTCGGCAACCAGGAAATCGCGCGGATCACCGGCCTGCCCAAGCCGACCGTGTCGCGCATGACCTACACCCTGACCAAGCTCGGCTACCTCTGCTACTCGCAGCAGCACGAGAAGTACCAGCTGGATTCCGGCGTGCTGGCGCTGGGTTACGCGTACGTTTCCAACCTGCGCGTGCGCCAGCTGGCCAAGCCGTACATGGACGCCTTCGCCCGCCGCACCAACACCACGGTCGGCCTGACCTGCCGCGACTGGCTGTCGATGATCTACGTGGAGAATTGCCGGCCGCCGGAGGCGACGTCCCTGCGCATGGACGCCGGTGTGCGCCTGCCGCTGGCGACCACCGCCGCCGGCCGCGCCTACCTGGCGGCGACCCCGGAGCAGGAGCGTGAGCACCTGCTGTCGGCGTTGCAGGCGCGCCATGAGGGCGACTGGGGCGCGATGCGCGCGTCGCTGGAGGCGTCCTTCGAGGAGTACCGCGAGCATGGGTTCTGCCTGTCGCTGGGCGACTGGGACCGCAATGTGCGCGCGGCTGGCGTGCCGTTGCGCCTGGCGGACGGCGGGCTGATGGCGCTGACCTGCGGCGCGCCGTCGTTCCAGCTCAGCGAGGAGACCCTGCGCGGGTCGCTGGCCCATGAGCTGGAGATGCTGGCGCGGGATATCGAGAGTCTCGGGGCCTGACCTGCCCCGCCCCTTGCGCTGAAGAATCGCAGACGGAGTTACGGCTTTTCGTAGGAGCGGAGCTTCTCCGCGATGCTTTTGCTCTTCGTAGGATGGATAACGCTAGGCGTTATCCATCGTTCTTTGTGATCGGTGTTTCTGCGCCGCTTCGGCGTGCGCTGAGACTTCTTGTTTCGCCCCCTTGGGCGACCCACTTTGGCAAACGACCCAAAGTGGGCAAAGGTCTGTGCCCCTGCATCCGGCCCCGGCTTCGCCGGGGTTCCCTCGCTCCATCGGAGTTTCAGGGGCACGCGCTGACGGGCCATCCCTGGCCCGACAGCGCTCTCGCGACATCCATGTCGCTCAACCCCTGAAACTCCGATTCCACTCGGCCTCCTGAAGGGGCGCTCCGGTGCGCGCGGAGGTTTCTCTGGAAGTCGTTTTCTTTTGTAGCGAGCTTGCTCGCGAACCGCCCAGCGTCGGAGCCGCCGGTGAATCCGTTCGCGAGCAAGCTCGCTCCTACAAGGGGAAGGCGGTGCGTCTCACGCCACCTCCATCAACCCCGCATACACCTTCAGGTGATGATCATCGTCACCCAGCTGGTGGCTGAGCATCACCAGCCGCTTGGCGTGGTGCGCCAGCACGTATTCCCAGGTCATGCCGATGCCGCCGTGCAGCTGGATCGCCTGCTCGGCGACGAAGCGCGCGGCGCGGGTGACGATGAACTTGGCCGCCGCCAGGGTGCGGCTGCGCTCGGCGCTGTCGGGCTGGTCGGCGACGCAGGCGGCGAGGATCGCCATGCTGGTGGCCTGCTCCAGCTCGCTGCGCATGTCCACCATGCGGTGTTGCAGCACCTGGAACTTGCCGATCGGGATGCCGAACTGCTTGCGCGTCTTCAGGTAATCGAGGGTCAGCGCGCAGGCTTCCTGCAGGCTGCCGAGGGCCTCGGCGCACTGCGCGGCGATGGCGCGGCCCTGTTGATAACGCAGCGCCGGCAGCGCATCGCCCGGCGCGCCGAGGGCTTCGCCGAGTGCCCCGTCGAGGAACAGCTCGCAGGCGCGCTGGCCGTCCACCGTCGGATAGTCGCGGCGGCTGACGCCGGGCTGCTGCGGATCGATGAGGAACAGGCCGATGCCCGCCTCGTCCCGCGCATTGCCGGACACGCGCGCCGACACCAGGATCGCCGTGGCGCTCTGCCCGCCGATCACTACCGCCTTGCGCCCGCTCAGCTTCCAGCCGTCGGCGCCCTGCTCCGCGCGGGTCTGCACATCGTGCAGCTGGTAATGGCTCTGCGGCTCTTCCAGCGCGACGGCCAGTTGCGCTTCGCCGCTGGCGATGCGCGGCAGCCAGTGCTCCTTCTGCGCTTCGCTGCCCAGCTGGGCGATCAGGCCGCCGCCGTGCACCACCGATTGCAGGTAGGGCTCCAGGCACAGGCCGCGGCCCAGTTCGGTGAGCACCAGCATGCTCTCCACGCCGCCGCCGAAGCCGCCGTAGGCTTCCGGCAGCGACACCGCGGTCAGCCCCAGCGCGCCGAGCTGGCGCCAGAAGTCGGCGCTGTAGCCCAGTTCGGACCGGCTGAAGCCCTCGCGCCTGTCGAACGGGTATTCGTCGCGGACCAGGCGGGCCGCGGTGTCCTGCAGCATCTGCTGCTCTTCGCTCAGTTTGAAGTCCATGGCCCTGGCCTCACAGTTCGAGAATCATCTTCGAGACGATGTTCTTCTGGATTTCGTTGGAGCCGCCGAAGATCGACAGCTTGCGCAGGTTGAAGTACTGGCTGGCCGGCGCCGCCGCGTAGTCGGCGTGCAGCGCCTCGCTGCCCAGCTCGAACTCCTCCTCGATGAAGGGCAGCGCGTAGGGGCCGAGGACCTTGCGCAGCAGGTGGCTGATCGCCTGGCGGATCTCTGTGCCCTTGACCTTCAGGATCGAGCTTTCCGCCCCCGGCACGCCGCCTTCGCGGGCGGCGGCGAGGATGCGCAGGGTGCTCATCTCGATGGCCATCAGCTGCATTTCCACCTCCGCCACCTGGGCGCGGAACAGCGGGTCTTCGAGCATCGGCCGGCCGTCGCACAGCTCGCGCCTGGCCACGCGCTTGAGATGCGCGAGCACCGCCTTGGACGCGCCGATGCCGGCCAGGCCCGTACGCTCGTAGGTGAGCAGGTACTTGGCGCAGGTCCAGCCTTCGTTCTCGCGGCCCACCAGGTTTTCCACCGGCACGCGCACGTTGTCGAAGAACACTTCGTTGACCTCGTGCTCGCCGTCCAGGGTGATGATCGGGCGCACGGTGATGCCGGGGGATTTCATGTCGATCAGCAGGAAGCTGATGCCGCGCTGCTGCTGCGCCTCGGGGTCGGTGCGCACCAGGCAGAAGATCCAGTCGGCGTGCTGGCCGAGGGTGGTCCAGGTCTTCTGGCCGTTCACCACGTAATGCTCGCCGTCGCGCACGGCGCGGGTCTTCAGGCTAGCGAGGTCGGAGCCGGCGCCCGGTTCGGAGTAGCCCTGGCACCACCAGTCGGTGCCGTCGAGGATGCGCGGCAGGTAGTGCGCCTGCTGCTTGGGCGTGCCGAACCTGATGATCACCGGGGCGACCATGTTGACGCCGAAGGGGATGGTGCGCGGCGCGCCGAAGGCGGCGCACTCCTCTTCGAAGATGTGCTTCTGCACGGCGTTCCAGCCGGTGCCGCCGTACTCCTCCGGCCAGTGCGTGGCGTACCAGCCCTGCTCGCTGAGCACGCGCTGCCAACGCTGGTGGTCCTGTTTGTTGAGGTGCTTGCCCAGGCGCACCTTGGCGGCGATGTCCTTGGGCAGCTTGGTGTCGAGGAAGGCGCGCACGTCATCGCGGAACGCCAGTTCGTCGGGGGTGAAATGGATATCCATGGCGGGTCCTCAGAGATCGGCGAAGCGGCGGCCTTCGGCCACCAGGCGTTCGAGCAGCGGCGCGGGTTGCCACCAGGCGCCGAGGCGCTGGTGGAACTCGCGGATTCGTTCGAGCACGTGCGTAAGGCCGACGCTGTCGGCATGGAACAGCGGGCCGCCGCGCCAGGCCGGGAAGCCGTAGCCGTTGAGGAAGATCACGTCGACGTCGCTGGCGCGCTGGGCGATGCCCTCGTCGAGGATGTTGGCGGCCTCGTTGATCAGCGCGAACACGCAGCGCTCGACGATTTCCTCGTCAGTCACCGGCGCGCGGGTGATGCCGCGTTCGGCGGCGGCCTGTTCGAGCATGGCCGGCAGCGCCGGGTTGTCCTGCGGGGCGCGGCCGCCTTCGCCGTAGTGGTAGAAGCCGGTGCCGGTCTTCTGTCCGAGCATGCCGGCGGCGATCAGGTGGTCGAGCACGCGCGGCAGGGTCTGCCCGGGTTTCAGGTTCGGCCGCTGGCGCGAGCGGATCGCGTGGCTGATGTCCAGGCCGGACAGGTCGCGCACCGCCAGCGGCCCCATGGCCATGCCGAAGGCGCGCAGCGCGCGGTCCACCTGCGCGGGCGTGGCGCCCTCCTCCAGCAGGAATTCGGCCTGGCGGCCGTAGGGGAAGATCATCCGGTTGCCGACGAAGCCGTCGCACACGCCGACCACCACCGCGACCTTCTTCAGGCGCTTGCCCAGTTGCATGGCGGTGGCCAGCACGTCGTCGGCGGTGGCCTTGCCGCGCACCACTTCGAGCAGGCGCATGACGTTGGCCGGGCTGAAGAAGTGCAGGCCGACCACGTCCTGCGGGCGCCGGGTGAAAGCGGCGATTTCGTCGAGGTCCAGCGAGGAGGTGTTGCTGGCGAGGATCGCGCCGGGCTTGCAGGCGGCGTCCAGTTGCTCGAACACCTGGCGCTTCACCTCCAGGCTTTCGAACACCGCTTCGACCACCAGGTCCACGTCGCCCAGCGCGGCGTAGTCGAGCACGCCGTCGATCAGGCCCATGCGCTGCTCCATTTCCGCGGCGCTCAGGCTGCCGCGCGCCACGCTGGTGGCGTACAGGCTGCGAGCGCGGTCGAGGCCGCGTTGCAGGGCTTCTTCGTTCACTTCCAGCAGCTTCACCGGGATGCCGGCGTTGGCGAAGCACAGGACGATGCCGACGCCCATGGTGCCGCCGCCGATGACGGCGGCGCTGCGCACCTCGCGCGGCCGGGTGTCGGGCGTGAGCCCCTCCACCTTGGCCGCGTCGCGCTCGGCGAAGAAGGCGTGGATCAGCGCCGCGCGCTGGGGCGATTCCATGCATTGCAGGAAGAGTTCGCGCTCGCGGACCAGGCCGTCGCGCAGCGGCAGTCGGGTGGCGGCTTCCACGGCGTCGATGCAGCGCTGTGGGGAGAACTGGCCGGGCAGGCGCTTCTGCACTTCGCCGCGCTTGTGGGCGATCAGCTCGGCGAGGCCGCTGGCCTGCACGCGCTCGTTGCGCTCGCCGGTGCGGCGCGGGCCCTTGCCGTCCGCCAGCAGGCGCTGGGCGAAGGCGAGGCCGGCTACGCTGAGATCGTCGTCGAACAGTTCGTCGACGATCTGGTTTTCCAGCGCGTCGGCGGCGTGGATCGGCGCGCCGCCGACGATCATGTCCAGGGCCTTCTCGACACCGGCCAGGCGCGGCAGGCGCTGGGTGCCGCCGGCGCCGGGCAGCAGGCCGAGCTTCACTTCCGGCAGGCCGACCTGGGCGTCGCGGCGGGCGATGCGGTAATGGCAGGCCAGCGCGACTTCCAGCCCGCCACCCAGGGCGGTGCCGTGGATCACGGCGACGCTGGGCTTGCTGGCGCCTTCGATGAGGTCGACCACTTCGGGCAGGGACGGCGCCTGCGGCGGCTTGCCGAATTCACGGATATCGGCGCCGGCCATGAAGGTGCGCCCGGCACAGACCAGCACCACCGCGCGCACCCGGGGATCGGCCTCGGCCTGCTGGAAGGCCTTGCTCAGCCCGTCGCGGACGGCATGTCCGAGGGCGTTCACCGGTGGGTTGTCGACCGTCACCAGGGCAATCTCGCCCCGGCGTTCGAGTTGTACCGCTTCTGACATGCTGTGCTCCGCTATTTAGTTGTTTTAACGGAATGCTGTTTCGCTGTGCAGAATACGATGAGGGTTTTTGCTTGTCGAGTAGGATGAGGAATCGCTTTTCGTAGGAGCGAGCTTGCTCGCGAACGGCCTGTCGTCGGGTGCCAGGCATGGTTCGCGAGCAAGCTCGCTCCTACAGGGGTGCTTTGGCGGGACACCGGAAAGAGCGCGACATTCGCCCGGTGAATGCGGTTCGGCCCGCGCGCCAGGCTTGGCATAGTGAATCCCACCCCCTTACGGAAGGCCGCGCCATGAACGAGTTCGAACACCAGTTGCTGGCGGTCAACGGCATCCAGCTCAGCCTGTACAGCTGCGGGCCGGCGCAGGGCAAGCCGGTGTGGCTGCTGCACGGCTTCCCTGAATGCTGGCATTCCTGGCAGCACCAGATGCGCGCCCTCGCCGCCGCCGGCTACCGGGTGTTCGCCCCGGAGATGCGCGGCTATGGCCAGAGCAGCGCGCCGCAGGCGGTGGACGCCTATGACGTGCTGACCCTCTGCGCGGATATCCAGGGCGCGATGGACGCCCTTGGCCATGGGCGCGTGGCGATGGTCGGCCACGACTGGGGCGCGCCGGTGGCCTGGCACCTGGCGCTGCTGGAGCCGCGGCGGGTGGAGGTGCTGGCGACGCTGTCGGTGCCCTTCGCCGGCCGCGCCAGGCGCCCCGCGGTGGAGATCATGCGCGAGGTGTTCGCCGGTCGGTTCTTCTACATCCTCTACTTCCAGCAGCCCGGCCGCGCCGAGGCCGAGCTGGACGCGGACATCGCCCTGAGCCTGCGGCACTTCCTCGGCGACAACGTGCACCTGGCGCCGGACCAGTCTCCGGACGGCCGCCTGTTCGACGGCCTGCCTCCGCCGCCGGAGCATCCGGGCTGGTGCAGCGCCGAGGACTTCCAGTGGTACCTGCGCACCTTCGCCGGACGCGGTTTCCACGGCGCGCTGAACTGGTACCGCAACTTCGAACGCAGCTGGCAGCGCACCGAGCCGCTGGCCGGGCGCAAGGTCGGCCAGCCGACGCTATTCCTGATCGGCGACCGCGACCCGGTCGGGCGCTTCGAGGCCTATACCCTGCAGCGCATGCCCGAGCATGTGCCGAACCTGGAGCAGCACGTGCTGGAGAACTGCGGCCACTGGATCCAGAACCAGCAGCCGCAGCGGGTCAACACGCTGCTGGGCGACTTCCTCGCGCGCCACTATCCGGCCTGAACTCAGGCCGGGCGGCGCATGCCGATGTGCGGGATGTCGTCTTCCAGGTAGACCTCGGTCACCGGCGTGAAGCCGTAGCGGCCGTAGTAGCCCTGCAGGTGCGCCTGCGCCGAGAGGTAGATCGGCAGCCCCGGCCAGCGCTGGGCGATGGCCTTCAGCGCGTGCCCCATCAGTTCGTGGCCCAGGCCCTGGCCGCGCCCTGCCGGGGCGATCACCACGCGGCCGATGACCACGTCGCCGTCATGGCGCTGCGGGTCCAGCAGGCGCAGGTAGCCGAGCAGCCGGCCGTCCTCTTCCACCATCAGGTGGCAGGTGTCGCCGATGAGGTCGAGGCCATCGACTTCCTGATAGGGGCATTTCTGCTCGACCACGAAGACTTCGGTACGCAGGCTCAGGATGGCGTAGAGCTCTTCCTTGCTCAGGTCGCGGTGGTGCTTGCAGGTCCAGTTCCGGGCCATGGTGGGTGCTCCTGTCGATGGGGCCGCCATGTTAGCGCGGCGTTCGGACAGGCGCCCGGGTGCGCAGGCGCAGGCGGTCGAAGGGGCAGCGCCTCCGTGGCGCCTTGAACTCGGCAGGTGCCGCCCGAAGCGCTTTCGAAAATATCCCGCAAAAAACGGAAAAACCCGGCCAAGGCCGGGTTTTTCGTTGCCTGGAAAACCTCAGTCGCCGCTCGCGGTTTATGACTGATATTCCTCTATTCGTTTTCATTTTGTTCTTTTATTTATTAGTTGATCTAAGAGTGACCAATTCCTTGATTCATGCCAATTTGATTGCTTTTTAATCAAACCAGAAAGTCAATACTTTGAAACATCTTGTAACCGTGTGGCCACTTTTACCCCAGGTTATCCACACGGTCGATGCGCAAAATCTGTACAGAACGCCCCTTTACCCGGTAGGCGGCCTGGTACGGCCAGCGCTCGACCGGCAATTCCCTGACGCCCGGCACCTCGCTGGGCATGCCGCTGCTGCTCAGGTCGAGGTTCGCCAGCGGGCGGACCTGCTCGACGATGTCCTGGATGGCGCGCAGTGCCTTCTCCGGGCCGATCAGCACGACGTAGTGGTCGTAGATGGCGTCTAGGTCGGCGGCCGCCTTGTGCGTCCACTGCAGGCTCATGCCAGGCCCCACTTGGCTTCGATGGCGGCGTGCTCCAGCAGGAGGCCGGCGTTGGCGTCCGCCACCCCTTCATCGATGGCCGCCACGTGCCAGCTCTGGCGTTCCAGGTACTGCGCCAGGGCCTGGCGCAGGTGGTACGGCCTGTCCCGGTGAGTGGCGCGGGCCAGCTGGTCGAGGGCCTCGACGAGGGTGTCATCGGCGCGGAATGAGATGACGGTGGTCACTTTTCGTACAGTTCCGTTTACGCTGTATACAGTGTTTACAACGATAACATAGGTATACGAATCAAGCACTTGGCGATGGCGAAGATTTTTCCGGCAGGCGCTGGGGAAGGGCGCCCGGGGCCTGGCCGGCGCGGGCTGCGCCGCCACTTTCGCCGCAGCGAAACTTGGCTTCCGGCTTCGAGGATTTGCGGCCGCGGCAGGGCGGATCAGGCTTGCGGGGCGACGGCCTGAATCCCACACAACAACAACAGGAGCCCCCGCGATGCTGTTCGATTACCTGATCATGCTGGTCTACGCCCTGGGCATGCTCGCCCTGGGCTGGTACGGAATGCGCAAGGCGCGCAACCAGAACGACTTCCTTGTCGCCGGCCGGCGCCTGGGGCCCGGCCTGTACCTGGGCACCATGGCCGCCGTGGTGCTCGGCGGCGCCTCGACCATCGGCACGGTGAAGCTCGGCTACCTCTACGGGCTGTCCGGCCTGTGGCTGGTGTTCATGCTGGGCCTGGGGATCATCGTCCTCAGCCTGGTGTTCTCGCGGCAGATCGCGAAACTGAAGGTCTACACCGTCACGCAGATCCTCGAGCAGCGCTACCAGGCGTCCTCGCGGCTGATCGGCGGCATCGTGATGGTCGCCTACGACCTGATGGTGGCGGTCACCGCGACCATCGCCATCGGCTCGGTGACCGAAGTGGTCTTCGACATCCCGCGCATCCCCGCGATCCTCTGCGGCGGCGGCATCGTCATCGTCTACTCGGTGATCGGCGGCATGTGGTCGCTGACCCTCACCGACATCATCCAGTTCGTGATCAAGACCCTCGGCATCTTCGCCGTGCTGCTGCCGCTGTCGATCAAGGAGGCGGGCGGCCTGTCGCGCATGCAGGAAGTGCTGCCGGCGGGCTTCTTCGACCTCGGCCACATCGGCCTGGACACCATCCTCACCTACTTCCTGCTGTACTTCTTCGGCGCGCTGATCGGCCAGGACATCTGGCAGCGGGTGTTCACCGCGCGCAGCGAAAAGGTGGTGCGCTACGCCGGCCTCGGCGCCGGGGTCTACTGCATGCTCTACGGCCTGGCCTGCGCGCTGATCGGCGCCGCCGCCCACGTGCTGATCCCGAACCTCGCGGTGCCGGAGAACGCCTACGCCGAGATCACCCGCCAGGTGCTCGCCCCGGGCCTGCGCGGGCTGGTGGTGGCGGCGGCGTTGTCGGCCATCATGTCCACCGCCTCGGGCTGCCTGCTGGCCGCCGCCACCGTGCTGCAGGAGGACGTCTACGCGCGCTTCCTGCGCCCCGGCGCGCCCAACGGCCTGCGCGAGAGCCGCCTGTTCACCCTGCTGATGGGCGTGGTGATGCTGGTCCTGGCGTGCCTGGTGAACGACGTCATCGGCGCCCTGAGCATCGCCTACAACCTGCTGGTCGGCGGCCTGCTGGTGCCCATCCTCGGCGCGCTGCTGTGGCGCCGCGCCTCGGCCCGCGGGGCGATCGCCAGCATCCTGGTCGGCAGCCTGGTGGTGATCCTGTTCATGTTCATCGACGGCATCCTCGCCAACACGCCGATCGCCTATGGCCTGCTCGCCAGCCTGGTCACCTTCGTGGTGGTCAGCCTGGCCGGCGAACCCGCCGCCAGCCTGCAGGCGCAGGCCGACTGAACCCCTTCCCCCATCAGGAGACGCCCCATGCCCCACGATTTCCCGCAACCGATGGACGCCGCCGAGATTCCCCGCTTCGCCGGCATCCCCAGCTTCATGCGCCTGCCGATCTTCGAGGACCCGGCGCAGGTCGACATCGCCCTGGTCGGCGTGCCCTGGGACGGCGGCACCACCAACCGCGCCGGCGCCCGCCACGGCCCGCGCGAGGTGCGCAACCAGTCGAGCCTGATGCGCAAGGTGCACCACGTCAGCCGCATCGCGCCCTACGACCTGCTGCGCGTCGGCGACATCGGCGATACCCCGGTGAACCCCATCGACCTGCTCGACTCGCTCAAGCGCATCGAGGGCTTCTACCGGCGCATCCATGCCTCCGGCGCGGTGCCGCTGTCGGTCGGCGGCGACCACCTGGTGACCCTGCCGATCTTCCGCGCCCTGGCCGCCGAGCGGCCCATCGGCATGGTCCACTTCGACGCCCACTCCGACACCAACGACCGCTACTTCGGCGACAACCCCTACACCCACGGCACGCCGTTCCGCCGCGCCATCGAGGAGGGCCTGCTGGATCCGAAACGCACCGTGCAGATCGGCATCCGCGGCTCGATCTACTCGGCCGATGACGATGCCTTCGCCCGCGAATGCGGCATCCGCGTGATCCACATGGAAGAGTTCGCCGACCTCGGCGTCGAGGCGACGCTCGCCGAGGTGCGCCGGGTGGTGGGGCAGGCGCCGACCTACGTCACCTTCGACGTCGACGTGCTCGACCCGGCCTTCGCCCCCGGCACCGGCACGCCGGAAATCGGCGGCATGACCACGCTGCAGGCGCAGCACATGATCCGTGGCCTGCAGGGGCTGAACCTGGTCGGCGCCGACGTGGTGGAAGTCTCGCCGCCGTTCGACCAGGGCGGGGCGACCGCGCTGGTGGGCGCCACCATGATGTTCGAGCTGCTCTGCATCCTGGCCGATTCGCTGGCCGCGCGCCGCTGACCACCCCGGGGGTTCACGCGGCGGCGCCCGCGGGGCTATAACGAAAGGCCTGCGCCCGCCGCCGCGAGAATCCCCATGCTGGGCAATCTTTCCGATATCGACCTGCGCCTGTTGCGCACCTTCTGCACCATCGTCGAGGCCGGCGGCTTCACCGCCGCCCAGGTGCGCCTGAACACCAGCCTGTCGCGCCTGAGCGTGCTGGTGCGCGACCTCGAACTGCGCCTGGGCTATTCGCTGTGCCGGCGCGGCAGCAGCGGCTTCCAGCTCACCGAGGAAGGTCAGGAGCTGTACGAGGCGGCGCTGGGGCTGTTCGCCGATATCGAACGCTTCCGCGAGCAGGTTACCGGCCTCGGCGGACGCGACCGCGAGACCCTGCACCTGGGCTGCGTCGACGGCGTGCTCGGCCAGCGCTGCTGGGCGCTGCCGCTGGCCATCCGGCTGTTCCGCCAGGGCAATCCCGGCGTGCGTCTGAACCTGCACACGCAGCGCCCGGACGAGCTGGAAAACGCCGTGCTGGAGGAACGTTTGCAGCTCGCCATCGGCGCCTTCCACCACCGGCTGTCCGGGCTGCGCTACCAGCCGCTGTTCCGCGAGGAGCAGAACCTCTACTGCGCCCGCGAACATCCCTTCTTCGGGCGCCAGGATGACGAGCCTGCGCTGGAGGAAATCTGCGCCGCCGACTACGTCGGCCGTGGCTACATGGCCGAGAGCCGCAGGCCTCACGGGCTGATGTTCGCCCGCGCGACCAACGCCTACAGCATGGAGGCCATCGCCAACCTGGTGTTCAGCGGCACCTTCATCGGCTACCTGCCGAGCCACTACGCCGCCGAGTGGGTGGCCGAGGGCCGCCTGCGGGCGATCCGTCCGGCGCAGCTGGCCTATCTCTCCGAGTTCCACTGCGTGACGCGCCAGGGCGTGGAGCCGGGGGAGGCGGTCGCGGCGTTCCTCGACGCCCTGGTCCGGGCCCAGGCGCAGCTGGGCGATGGGGACGCGGCGCCGTGAACGCGCTGCGGGCGCTGCACGAGGACGGTTTCGTCCTGCTGCGCGGCCTGTTGGACGCCGCGCAGGTGGCGGAGGTGCGCGGGCTGATCGACGGCCTGCGGCCGATCCACTGGGACTACGAAGGGCTGGTGGACCACTACAAGTGCGTGTTCAACCGCTCGCCGCGCTGGCTGCCGTACCTCGACCCGCCGGGCCTGATCGAACTGGCCGAAGCGGCGCTGGGCGCGGATTGCCACGTGATCGGCCAGACCGCCTGGCGCTGCCATCCCGGCTTCATCGGCGCCGAGATGCACCAGGACTACCTGCCCGTGGCGCTGCCGGCCGGGCTGCTGGAGTCGGGCTTCGCGCTGCCGATGTTCATCTGCACCGCGCAGATCTACCTCGACGACATCGACGAGGCCCTGTGCCCGACCTGGGTCATCCCCGGCAGCCACCGCGCCGGCCGCGCGCCCTTGCCGGACGAGCGCGAATGGCGGGGCAGGGCGGCTGAACCGGTGCTGTGCCGCGCCGGCGATTGCCTGCTGTTTCGCAGCGACCTGTGGCACGCCGGCAGCCGCAACCTGAGCGCGCGCACGCGCTACCTGCTGCAGGTGCACTACGGCCGGCGCATGGTCGCGCAGAAGTTTTCGCCCTATCTGGACTGGACTTTCGACCCACACGTGGTGGCCGCCTGCACGCCGCGCCAGCGCCGCCTGCTGGGTGACCACCAAGCCGCCGAATACGACTGAGGGGAGGACCATCCCATGAGCACAACGCACCAGGGCGGCTGCCACTGCGGACAGCTGCGCTACGAATGCGACGCCGAGCTGACGGACGTCGCCCATTGCCATTGCTCGACCTGCCGGCGCAGCACCGGCGGCATCGTCACCACCTGGGCCACGGTGCCGCTGGACAGCTTCCGCTGGACTGCCGGCACGCCCGCCGAGTACCGCTCCTCGGCGTCCTGCGTGCGTTACTTCTGCGCTGGCTGCGGGGCGCATCTGGCGCTGTTCACCGACCTGGCGCCGGACACCCTGGACCTGACCATCGCGACGCTGGATGACGTCGCCCAGGTGCCGCCGAACCGGCACATCTGGGTGAAGAGCCGGCTGCCGTGGATTCACCTGGACGAGCAGCTGGCGGAGGAGTGGGAGGAGAGGCTCTAGCTTTGCGGGCGGGTTTTGTTCGCGAGCAAGCTCGCTCCTACAGGTAGCGCGCCACCAGGCTCTTCGTAGGAGCGAGCTTGCTCGCGAACAGCCTCACATGCGCTTAGCGGACAAGAACCGCTCCTGTGCGGTGGGTGGGGCACCTGTAGGAGCGGATTCATCCGCGATCCGGCCGCCAGGCCGGCAAAAAAACATCGCGGACGAACCTGTCAGGGCAACTCCAGCCCACCCGCCGCCTTGTGCAACTCCCGCAGGTGCGCGCCGATCTGCTTGGTGTTGGCTTCCAGCGCGGCCAGTTCGGCGCGGCGCTCGGGCGTCAGCAGCGCGCGCACCTCGCGGTCGAGGTTGTCGCTGAGCTGGCGCAGGCGCATCTGCCGCTGCCGGGTCTGCTGTTCGAGGGTGACGGTTTCCCTCGCCTGGGGCAGCCCGTAGCCGCCGTCGAGCAGCTCCGCCGGGCGGCTGAGGAAGCCGCTGTCGTCGAGGATCTGCTGCAGCGTCCTGCCGGCGCTGGCCAGCTCCGGGTTGGCGCGCAGGTCGTCGCGCTTGCCCAGGTAGAGCTGCTTGAGCTCGTCCTGGGCGAGCAGCAGCTGGCGGCGCAGCGAGGCCTGTTCGAGCAGCAGCAGGGCGGCGCTGGCGCGCAGGTCGGCCTTGTCGAACCACGGGCGGCGCTCCTCGGCGGGCAGCGCGAGCCAGTCCTCGACCTTGTCCTGGCGGATATCCAGGCGCTGCTTGAGCACCTCGAACATGGCCTGGTAGCGGTCGCGGAAGGAGTCGAAGCGATAGCCCAGGCGCAGGGCTTCCCTGGGGTCGTCCAGCACGCTGGGGTCGGCGATCTTCTGGTTCTCCAGCAGGCCGAGCACGCCGTAGGGGGTGATGCTGTCCATGCTCTGCAGGCTTTGCCGCTGGATGCCGCTGCGCAGCAGCTTGAGGGTTTCCACCGCGCAGTTGTTGGACAGGAAGTAGTAGTTGCCGTCGTAGCTCCAGTGGCTCTGCACGGAGCGTTCCACCAGGCTGTCGATCTCCTCGCGACTCAGGCGCAGCGGGATCGAGGCGAGGCTGCGCAGTTCGACCTTGGTGTATTCCTCGATCACCTGCGACAGCGGCAGCACGAACAGGCGCGACGGGTAGACGCCGGTCAGGCCGTCCCAGCTGGAGAGCTGCAGGTCGCCGACGAAGGCGCGGAAGGACAGCACCAGGTGCTGGTCGAGGTCCAGGCGGCAGTCCGGCCCGCGCGGGCGGCCCGGCGCGCAGACCACCAGGCGCAGCATGGTGTGCCCCCAGCGGCTGGCGATGTCCTCGTTGGCCTCGGCAATCAGGTAGTCGACCTCGTAGACCCGCTCCGGATCGAGCTGGCCCAGCGGCTGGCGGCCGAAGTCGCGGCCGGCGTTGAGGTAGGCGTAGCTGCCGGCGCATTCGTCGTGCGGGCGCTCGCCGAAGCGCGCCGCGTAGTAGCGGTACAGCGCGGGCCGGCGGCAGGCATAGCTGCGGTCGAGGAGGAAGTACTCCATGTTGACCGCGGCGTACTCGCGCGGGTTGCTCAGCTCGTATTGGTCCGGGCTGCGCAGGACGAAGCGGTTGTGCTGCTCGCGCTCGCCATGCTTGCCCGCGTACTGCGGCCAGCCGGCGAGGTCGAGCAGGCGCGGGTCGTCCGACAGGCTGAAGCGGCGGCCGGTCTGGCCGCGGCACTCCGCGGGCGCGCCGACGCGTCCCAGGCTCTTGTCGCGCAGCGTGCAGCGGTGGATCACGCGGGCTTCGCCGGCGTCCCAGAGGCGGGCGCGGTCGTAGAGGTGGGTGAGTTCGTGGAGCAGGGCGGCCAGCAGTTCGCGGCGCAGGGTGCCGTGGGTGCGGCCGGTCTGCTCGGTGGCGGCGCTGCCGTCGGTGAGCGCGGCGAGGTAGCGGTTGCTGAGGGCGATGGCGTCGGGACGCAGGGCGCGGCCCATGCCGTTGCTGGGCAGGTCGTCGCGCCACTGCACTTCGACGCGGCGGTCGAGGCGCTCGACGAAGCTGGCCGGCAGCGTCCGCAGGGCCTCATCGAGCAGTTGCTGGCTGGCCTGGCGCTGGGCGTCGGTCAATCCGTCAGTGTCGAGTTCCAGGCGGAGCGAGGCGTGGCTGCTGGCGGCGACTATCAGTGCGAGGGCCGCCAGCCAGCGGCCAGCCCGGATTCTCACAGGGCGAGGATGGCTTCGGCCAGGGCCTGGTCGGAGGCTTCACGCGCCTGCGGCACCTGCTCGCGCAGCGCCTTGAACGCGGCTTCCAGCTGGGCGCCACGGATCGCGCCGTCGCTGCCGACGTAGCTGGCGGCGTCGTCACGGGCTTCCTGCACGATCTTCATGTCGCGCACGGAGGTGGTGGTGTCCGAGGTGAAGTCGATGCTGCGGGCGAAGGCGTTGGTGGTGATGTTGAACACACGGACCACCGATTGGGCCTGGGCGGTGGACGCGCAGGCGGTGAGCAGCAGAGCGAGGATCAGGGGGCTCTTGGAAATCGAGCTGAGGCGCATGGATGTCTCCGAAAGGCAGCGGGAGCTGCTCACGACTTATTGGGCAAGAATCGCTTCGGCCAGTTCCCGATCGTTCGCCGCGAGCTCCGGATGCTGCTGGCGCAGCCAGTGCAGCGCAGCCTCCAGCCGGGCACCGCGCAAGGCTCCGTCGGTGGCAACGAACTGCGCCGCGTCGTCGCGGGCGCCGCGCAGCAGCTTGTTGTCGAAGGGGGCGCTGGTGACCTTGCTGGTGGCGTAGCTGGTCCCCACCGGGAACTGGGTCGTCTGGTCGAATGCCCGGGCGGGCAGGGAACAGATCAGCAGCGGCAGCAGGAATAGCAGGGTACGCATGGGCTCGAACGATCGGAAAAGCACGGCCGCCAAGGCTAACGGAATGCGCGGGCGAGAGCCAGCGCAGCGCGCCGGGCGGGGAGCCCGGCGCGGCAGGATTCAGCGGTGGATCACTCAGATGGTCAGGATGGCCTGCGCCAGCTGCTGGTCGTTGGCGGCCAGGGTCGGCAGCTTGGCGCGGATGTGGCGCAGCGCGGCTTCCAGGTGCGCGCCGCGGATCCCGCCCTGGCTGGCGACGAAGGTGGCGGCATCGTCCTTGGCTTCGAGGACGATCTTGTCGTCCTTGAAGGAGTTGCTGATGTTGGAGGTCGCGTCGGAAGTGGCGCCGGTGGCGCGCACCGACAGGTCGGTGGTGTAGACGAAGCTGGTGGCGAAGGCGCCGGTGGCGCAGCCGAGCAGGGCGGCAGTGGCGATCAGACGAAGGCTGTTCTTCATGGAGTGGCTCCGGATAAGACAAAAACAGGTGGCCGGGGCGGCCACTCTACTGGAGCACAGACTAGCCAAGACTGGTTGGTGTCACCAGAGGGCAGGGGCAGAAGGGTTTCGAGATGTTATTCACGCTGTTGCGCCGAAGGATACCGGACTCTGCCGAACTGCTGGTTATTGTGGCCGGTCTGTCGCAATCGCCGGGCTGTTCCCGGCAATGGGCGAACGGGCTTGGCAGTCTTACTGCATCTGCATCTTTCGACGTCCGGGTGGTGCCCGGTGAGGCTCGAAAGTCTTCAGGGTTTGCGCGCGATGATGACCTGGCTCTTGGCGATGACCTGGTCGAGCGCTTCCTTGATCCGGGCGCCGCGAGGGCTGTCCAGCAGGGCGTCCCAGGACTCGGTCCAGTGCTGCAGCATCGGGTGGTCGGGCTTGTCGAACCCCACCTTGGCGTCCCAGAACATCAGCATCCACAGCGACCAGTAGAAGCCGTACCTGGTGTGGCTGATGATCTCCAGGCCGGCCTCGCTCACCCAGGCCTTGAACTGATCCTCGGCGATCACGCGGATGTGGTTGGGCTTCTGGAAATACGAAGGGTCGGCGACGTCGCGCTGAAGGTCCTCCGATGAGGGATGGGGGACGGTCAGCAGGTAGAGGCTGCCGGAGCGTCCGACTCGTACCAGTTCGGCGATGAACGCCTCGGGGTCGTCCACATGTTCGATCACCTCGGTGCAAACCACCCGCGTGGCGGTGCCGGTTTCCAGCGGCAGCGGTGCGCAGTCGGTCACCAGGCAGCGCACCGAGCGGGCGGGTGTGCCTTCCAGGCGCTGGCGGGTGGATTCGACCTTCTGCTCGTCGATGTCGGCAATGATGATGTCCGCCCCGCGAACGGCGCAGAAGTGGGTGTGGCCGCCGTTGCCACATCCGACGTCCAGCACGACGTCTTCGGCGCCGATCGGAAACCCCCTGTACAGCTCATGGGTCGTCTGGTTGAACCAGCCGCTCAGGGTTGCGTCCCTGAGGCCGACATCGAAGGGATTCTTCGCCTGGGCCGGCGCCTCGTTGGCCGGCTGCGGGGTGAGCGGCGCTTCGGCGGGCGCGAAGACCTTCTTCAGCATGTTCAGCATGGATCGGCTCCTGTTCAGGCATCCGGCGCCGGGCACATTCGCGGGCGCGGACGGGACAAATGAGTGATTGAACGGCGCTGGCACGCAGCGCGATCAGGCGACTTCATGGGAGGCCGCCGTGGGAGAGGGATCGGGGCGGTTCGAGATGCGTTGCGCCAGGCGGCTGCCGGCGCGGCGCAGCGGCGTTTCGACGTAGCGGAAGTTCAGCTCCGCCCCGGCCAGTATCAGCAGCGCCGCTGTGAAGGCAAAGGGCAGAAGGAATGCGCTGCCCCAGTCGGCACTGCCGTGCAGGTGGAACCAGATCTCGCGGGTGAGGAAGAAGGCCGGGACATGAGCCAGGTAGATGGCGTAGGAGCGACTGCCGATCCACAGCAGCACCTTGCGCAACCAGCCGGCAACCGGCAGGTAGTTGCGGTCGTACGATGCGCTCCAGACCAGGGCGGCGCTGAGCAGGGCTATGACGCCAAGACGCCAGAAAGACCAGAGATGGCGCTCGCTGGAGACCGTCATCATCGCCAGCAACGCGACGCCGAATATCAGCAGTGCCGCCAGCCGGTGCCGAAGGATCTTGGGCTCGATGGAGCGATACGCCGGCGTGCTGCTGAAGATGGCGAGCAGCACGCCCCAGGCGATGGCATCGGTGCGGATGGCCATCAGCAGAGGCGTTCGCCAGGTGAAGAACTGGGCCAGAATGACGGCCAGCAACGCCAGCGGCAGCCAGCGCCGTGTGAGCAGCACCAGCAGGGGCAGCAGCAGATAGAACTGCTCTTCGAGCGACAGGCTCCAATAGACGAAGCTGGCGCCGTACTCGTAGCGGAAGAAGCTGTCGGCAAAGCGGAAGTTCGCGAGCTGCAGTACCCCGGCCAAGGTTGCCGAGAGATTGGCTTGCCAACTGCCGAACGCGCCGGAATCGTTGAGGAAGCGGCACGCGAGCAGAATCAGCAGCAGCCACAGCCAGGCCGACGGCAGCAGGCGGAAGGCGCGGCGGGTCCAGAATGCCAGGGCGACCCGCCCATAGGCGCCGGGGCTGGCGCTGGCGTTCAGGCGGGGCAACAGTTCCCGGGCGATCACGAAGCCGGAAATCACGAAGAACAGGTCGACGCCCCACCATAGGTCGAAGCGCGCGAAAAAGGCTTCCGTGAACGGCATCTTCCAGGTGAACAGATTGTCGCGGGTGTGATGGAGCAATACGCTGAGCACGGCAACGGCGCGGAGGATCTCGATGTCCTGGATGCGCCCCTTCACGGACGCCCCTGCCAGGGCTTGCGCGCGATCAGGACCTGGCTCTTGGGCATGAAAAGGTCCAGTTGTTCCTTGATGGCCCGTCCTTCGGGGCTGTCGAGCAGGCGCCCCCACAGGCCGGCCCAGTCATCCATCAGGGGATTCTGCTGCATGGCGACGTGATCCCGCACGGCGCCCTGGCTGTTGCGCCCCGCAGCCTTCTCGCCGGCCCAGTAGAAGATCATGTTCATGACCCAGAAGAAGCCGCTGGCTTGGCGGTGCTCGATGACCAGGCCCGCATCGGTGAGCAGCTCGGCGATGGCGTCGTGGGAGAAGGTGCGTACGTGGTTGGGGGCCTGGAAATAACTGGCCGGGGCTATGCCGCGCTGGAGCTGTTCCCCCACCGGGGCCGGCACGCTGATCAGGTATTGGGCGCCGGGCCTGCCGGCCCGTACCAGCTCGGCCATGACCTGCCGCGGGTCATCGACATGCTCCAGCACTTCCAGGCAGATGATCTTGCTGGCACAGCCATCGTCCAGTGGCAGGGGCACGCTGTCGCTGACCAGCCCCTGCCAGTGGCGCGCCGGGGTCTGCGCGACCTTGGCCCGCAGCGCCTCGACCTTGTCCGGCTCGCTATCGGTGAAGATCACGCTCGCGCCTCGATTCGCGGCGAAGAGCGTGGCCATGCCGTCACCGCAGCCGAGGTCGAGAACCTGGTCCTCGGCATTGATCGCGAAGCCCCTGAGCAACTCCCCGCTATCGGCCTGGAACCATCCATCCAGCGTCGCATCGCGCAGCCCGCACCAGAGCGAGGGAGCGAGCTGCGGTTGGGCGGGGGCGGGAGGGGGCGCCGCCTTGCGCTGAAAGGCGCCCTTCAGGAGGCCGAACATGGAGCGGCATCCTGGGATTTGGCGGTGGGCCGGCTTGTCAGGACGGCGGCCAGGAAGTCGCGTAGCCGCTTCGTGGCGATGTCCTGGCTGCAGAACGCCTTCAGGCTGGCGACGGCCGAATCGCTCATCTGCCGGTAACGGTCCGGTGCCCGATGGGCGACCTCATGGCTTTCCCGGTAGGCCTGCAGGATCGAGTCCCAGACCGGTATGTAGCGCAGCGTCCGGTAGGCGGCGCGCGGATCATGGGGCCAGGCCGTCAGCTCAGGGGTGCAATCGACGATGAAGGCATTCTCTTCGCTGAGGTAATCCAGCATCGCCGTATTGCCAGGGGCGATGGCTGGCTTGCCGCAGGACATGAATTCCATCAGTGGAAGGCACTGGCCTTCGCCGTAGGAGGTGTTGACCACATAGCTGGTCGCTTCCACCAGGCGCTCGTAGGCGGCATCGTCGAGGTAGCCGTGGATCAGCACGATGCGGCAACGGTACGGCTGCAGCTTGAACAGGTGATGCAGCATGTCGTTGAGCGCATCGTCGATCAGGTGATGCGTGAGCTTGAGCACCAGGGTGGCATCGGGCGTGTCGCGGAAGCACCAGCAGAACGCGCCGAGCATGTCGATCCAGTTCTTGCGTCCGTCGAAGGGATTGAACACCGAGGTGTAGATCACGCCGTCCAGCGTCAGCAGATGGCGTCCGCGGGCGTGCTCCAGATCGATCCGGTCGCCGCGGCGATGCTCGGCGGGAGCATAGGGCTGGAGATCGATGTTCCGGCTGTCCAGCAGCAGGCCGTCGATTTCCAGTTCGATCGACTGCGCGATGGGCTGGCGCGGGATGGCCGCCGCACGCTCGGCGAAACGATCCCACACCGGCGCGGGAATGCTGGCGACGGGATAGTCCGGCCCCATGGCCTCCCGCACGGCGTCCACGGTGAAGCTGGAGTGGGTGATGGCTGCCGCGACCGTCTCCAGCACCTTGTGCCAATTGTGCCGTGGCTCGCCCTGCCAGGATTCATGGGGCAGGGTGCTGAATTCCCAGGCGAATACCGGGATGGTGGGGCAACGATAATGAACGGGGGTACGGTGCGGCGGGGAAAAGGAAAGGAATACGCAGTCCTCGCCCCGGGCCCGGCAATCGTCGTACAACGCGTCGACCAGGGTGTCCGGGTCGGCGATCTCCAGGACCTGGCCTATCCGCTCGAGGATCGGGCGGTATTCCTTGAGGACGAAGTAGTAGCTGTACTCGGGCTTGCCCAGGTTGTCGCGGATAGTTCGCTGAGTGGTTTCCGAGTGGATCAGGATCAGCATCAGGAATTCCCCGCGAATGCCGTCAGCCGGGCGTTCGCCGTGTGCGTTGAGGGACGATCGAAGAAGGCGGTCAACTGGGTCTGGAAAGTGGTCGTGCTCGCATAGGTGCGCATGCGCCCCAGCGCGGCCTGCGACATCGCCTCATAACGCTCGGGCTGGTGCCTGGCGATACGGTAGCTTTCCTGGTAGGCCCGCATGAGGGCGCCCCAGTCCGGCCGATGGCGCAAGGTGCTATAGACCAGGCGCGTGTCCTGCGGCCATACCGCATGCTCATGGCCGGCCGGGATGACCAGCGCCACCTGTTCGTCGATGTAATCGGCCATCGCCGTGTGGGCGGGTGCGATCACCGGCTTGCCACAGGCGAGGAACTCCATCAACGGCAGGCACAGGCCTTCGCAGCGGGAGAAATTGACGTAGTAGCTGGTGGCGGAATACAGCTGGTTGTACTGCTCCTCCTCGAGGAACCCGTGCAGCACCAGCACCCGGCATTTGAACGGCGAGAGCTGCGACAGCAGGGTCAGCATCCGCAGGTAATAGGTCGACAGGTCGCGCTGGGTGATCTTCAGCACCAGGGTGGCATCCTCGACGTCACGGAAGGCCCAGCAGAATGCGGTGATGAGCTGCTCCCAGTTCTTGCGACCGTCATTGGGATTGAATACCGAGACGTACACCACGCCGTCGATCCGTGTGGCCGCCAACTGGTCGGTCGCGGGGAGCGCCGCCTGCGGGTGTTCCTCGACCGCAGGCGGCTGCGGCTCGGGAGAAACTGGCGGCAAGGGCTGTGGGCGCCTGCTGGCGCGCCATTGGGCGACGGCCATGGCGACCCGTCGCGGTATCAGGTCGCTGGCGGCTTCGCGATACCAGAGCCGCAGGTAGTGCTTGCTGACCAACCAGCGGCGGCCAAGGGTCCGCTTGGGCGCGGGTACTTCCGCCGGCTCGACGGGTGGTGCCTCGGTCGGTTCGGCAGGCTCTTCAAAGATAGGGGCGATGAGGCCGTCGGCCGACAGCCCGAGCAATCGGGTGTCGAGAATGCAGCCGTGGATCTCCAGGGTGGACGGTCCGGCAATTGGCGACCGTTCCCCGTGGAGGCGCTGGTGTTCGAATTGTTCCCACAGGGGTGTGGGGAGCACCAGGACGGGAAAGTCTTCCCCCATGGCGGCCTTCACGGCTCGCGCCGTGTGGTTGGAGAGGGTGATGACCGCTCCATGCCGGGCGAATACGTAACGCCAGTCGTTGCGCGGCTCGTCATCCCAGGTGGTGTCCGGGATGGTGTCGTATTCCCAGGCGACGACGCACAGTGTCCGGCAGGGCAGATCGACGGGAGCCTTGTGCGGCGGGGCGAACACCAGGACGGTGCACTGCTTGCCTTCGCCAGCCAGGCGCGCGTGCAGGGGCGCGATGTCGTCCACGGCCTGGACGCAATGCACACCGGCAAAGGTCTCCAGCGCGGCACGGTAGGCTTTCAGAACGAAGAAGTAGCTGTACTCGGGAACTCCAAGATTGCTACTGATGGATCGCTCGTTGATCTCCGAGTACAGAATGAATTCCATGCAGTTCCCTGACGCGTTCTGGGGCCGCCCGTGAGCGGAGCCCGTGGCAGGCGGCCGAACTCGCGGATGGCCGCTCCTGCGTATTCTTGTTGTAGGTGGTGGCGCCGGGCCATCGGGAATGTGGAGACCGTTGGGTCTCCGCCGGACGGACCGGCCGGAGTATCTGAACGTGACTGCCGCTGCATTCTAAACACACCGTCATGCGGCTCGGGAAGTATTCGGGTGACGTTTGTCACGGTGCAAATCGAGAACTGACCGGTCACGGTCTCGGCGGTTGTGTTCATGACGTTTTTGGCACAGATTGTCCGCAATTCATAAGAATCGTCCCATGGCAATCGGCAGGAGCCACTCTATCCAGGCCGGTTGAGCCATGTGGAACCTCTGTCCGCGCGGAGTGGGGTCACCTTGAAGAAAACCCTGTTGGTCACTGGCCTCACCGGATTTGTCGGGCAGCACCTGCAGCGGCATCTCGATCAGCCGGAAGCGGCATGGCGTCTTGTTCTGCCACCGGCGCCCTACGATCTCACCCGTCCGGAATCGCTGCGCGGTTGGTGCGAACAACCGCCGGACGCGGTCATTCATCTGGCGGGACAGACCTTCGTTCCCGAAGCGTTCCGCGATCCGGCCAGGACGCTCGGAATCAATGTCCTGGGCACCCTCAATCTCCTGCAAGCGCTCAAGTCCGGTGGTTTCAGCGGGCGATTCCTTTACGTGAGCTCCGGTGATGTCTACGGTCAGGTGGACGAATCCGATCTGCCGGTGACCGAGCTGCGGATACCCGAGCCCCGCAACCCCTACGCCGTGAGCAAGCTGGCCGCGGAGCACCTGTGCCACCAGTGGGGGATCAGCGAAGGCTGGCAGGTCACGGTCGCCCGCCCTTTCAACCATATCGGCGCCGGCCAGAAGGACAGCTTCGTCATGGCCAGCGCGGCGAAGCAGATCGTGCGCATCGCCACGGGCCGACAGCCGCCCCGGCTTGCCGTCGGCGACGTTGACGTGACCCGGGATTTTCTCGATGTACGGGACGTGATCGCCGCCTACTTCGCGATTCTCGAGCGGGGTGAAGCGGGAGAGACCTATAACGTCTGCTCGGGGGAAGAAAGAAAAATACGGGATTTGATCCTGATGCTCGCCGAACTCGCCCGGACTGATGTCGAGCTGGTCGAGGACCCAGCGCGGATGCGCCGTGCGGAGCAGCGCAGGGTAAGGGCGTCCTACTCGAAGCTGCAGCGTGCGACGCAGTGGAAACCCTCTATAACAATAAGGCAGACACTGCAGTCGATCTTGTCTGACTGGCAGTCACGGGAAATACAAGAATGACAAAAAGTGCTCTGATCACCGGCCTGACCGGTCAAGATGGTGCCTACCTCGCAAAGCTGTTGCTGGAGAAGGGCTACAAGGTCCATGGATTGGTCGCCCGCCGCAGTACCGACACGCGCTGGCGTCTGCGGGAGTTGGGAATCGAGTCCGAGATCGTCTATCTGGATGGCGACCTCGCCGATGCCAGTTCGGTGCAGCGCGCGGTCATCAAGGCGCGGCCGGATGAGCTGTATAACCTGGGCGCGCAGAGCTTTGTCGGCAGCTCCTGGGACCAGCCCGTCACCACCGGCATCGTCGATGGCCTGGGGGTGACTCATCTGCTGGAAGCCATTCGCCAGTTCAGCCCGGAAACACGCTTCTACCAAGCCTCCACCAGCGAAATGTTCGGCCTGATCCAGGCCGAGCGGCAGGACGAAAATACGCCGTTCTACCCGCGCAGCCCCTATGGGGTGGCCAAGCTCTACGGCCACTGGATCACCGTGAACTACCGCGAGAGCTTCAAGCTCCACGCCTCCAGCGGCATCCTTTTCAACCACGAGTCCCCGCTGCGCGGCATCGAGTTCGTGACACGCAAGGTCACCGATGCGGTGGCCCGCATCAAGCTCGGCAAGCAGGGTGAGTTGCGCCTGGGCAACATCGACGCGAAGCGTGACTGGGGCTTTGCCGGCGACTACGTGGAGGCCATGTGGCGGATGCTGCAGCAGGACCGGCCGGATGATTACGTGGTGGCCACCGGTGTGACCACCACCGTGCGCGAGATGTGCCGCATTGCATTCGAGTACGTCGGCCTGAAGTACCAGGACTATGTGGTGATCGATCCCGCCTTCTTCCGCCCGGCGGAAGTGGATGTGCTGCTGGGTAATCCGGGCAAGGCGGAGCGCGTATTGGGCTGGAGCCCGCAGACCAGCCTGGAGTCGCTGATTCACATGATGGTTGACGCCGACCTGCGTCGCGTCGACAAGGAGTAAGCCATGCTCATTCCTGTCATCCTCTCCGGCGGTGCTGGCACACGGCTGTGGCCGGTGTCCCGGGAAGGTCAGCCCAAGCCGTTCATGGCCATGCCCGACGGGCAGTCCCTGCTGAACAAGACCTATCGACGCGCAGCCGGCCTGCTGGGCGTCGACGGCAGCATCGTCACGGTGACCAACCGCGACTACTACTTCCAGAGCAAGGACCACTTCCAGGCCGCCAAGCTGCGCCAGCGCGGCCACTTCATCCTCGAGCCGGCCGGGCGCAATACCGCGCCCGCCATCGCCGTCGCGGCCCTGGCGCTGCGCGCGTTGCATGGCGACGACGTGACCATGGTGGTGATGCCGGCGGACCACCTGATCCGTGACGTCGAGGCGTTCGCCCGCGCCGTGGAGCATGCGGTCGAGCTGGCTGCCCAGGGGCGCCTGGTGACTTTCGGCGTGGTGCCGACCACGCCGGAAACCGGCTTCGGCTACATCGAGACCGGTGATGCGCTGGACGCCAGGGGTGGCAGCACGGTGAAGCGCTTCGTCGAGAAGCCCGATCTGGACACGGCCAGGCAATTCCTCCAGGCCGGCACCTTCCTGTGGAACTCGGGGATGTTCTGCTTCACCGTCGGCACCTTCATCAGCGAGCTGGAGAAGCACGCGCCCGAGATGCTGGCACAGGCCATCGACTGCCAGATGGCGAGTCAGCCGGAGGAGATGGGCAATGTGGTCCAGCAGGAGTTGCCCCACGAGCACTTCTGCGCCCTGGAAGACATCTCCATCGACTATGCGCTGATGGAGCGCTCCGACCGCGTCGCCGTCGTGCCGGCGACCTTCGACTGGAGCGACATCGGCTCCTGGACCGCCATGAGCGCGCTGGTGAACGCGGATGCCGACAACAATCGCGCGGCCGGCAACGCGATCTTCGTCGACAGCCGGGACAACTACGTGCAGAGCGAGGGGCGCCTGATCGCCACCGTGGGCGTCGAAGGCCTGATCGTGGTCGAGACCGCCGACGCGATCCTGGTCGCCCGCGCCGATCGCGCCCAGGATGTGCGCAAGGTGGTCAAGCAGCTCAAGGACAGCGAGAACGAGGCCTATCGCCTGCATCGAACGGTCAGCCGCCCCTGGGGCACCTATACGGTGCTGGAGGAGGAAGCGCGGTTCAAGATCAAGCGCATCGTGGTCAAGGCCGGCGCCGCGCTGTCGCTGCAGATGCATCACCATCGCAGCGAACACTGGGTCGTGGTGCAGGGCATGGCCAAGGTCACCAATGGCGAGTCGGTACGCCTGGTGAACAGCAACGAGTCCACTTACATTCCCGCGGGCCACCGCCATCGCCTGGAGAATCCGGGCGTGATCGATCTGGTGATGGTCGAGGTGCAGAGCGGCGAATACCTGGGCGAGGACGATATCGTCCGCTTCGAGGATATCTACGGAAGGGCACGCTAGATGTTGTTGGCTGTTTCGCGCTCGGTCTGGTCCTATCGCGGCTTCATCGTTGGCAGCGTGAAGCGCGAATTCCAGGCGCGATACCGCAATTCCATGCTGGGCGCGCTGTGGACGGTGCTCAATCCGCTGGCGATGATCCTGGTCTACACCGTGATCTTTTCCCAGGTGATGCGCGCCCGCCTGCCGGGCGTGGACGATGGCCTGGCCTACAGCGTGTTCCTCTGCGCCGGGCTGCTCACCTGGGGGCTGTTCGGCGAGATCGTCGGACGCAGCCTGACGATGTTCCTGGACAACGCCAACCTGCTGAAGAAGCTGAGCTTCCCGCGCATCTGCCTGCCGCTGATCGTCATCCTCAATGCCGGGGTCAATTTCGCGATCATCCTGGCGATCTTCCTCGGCTTCCTGGCGATCACCGGCCGGTTGCCGGGCATCGCCCTGGTCGCATTGCCGGTGCTGCTGGCGATCCAGCTGCTGTTCGCCGCCGGCCTGGGGATGGTGCTGGGTATCCTGAACGTGTTCTTCCGCGATGTCGGGCAGTTCTTCGGCATCGCCCTGCAGTTCTGGTTCTGGCTGACGCCCATCGTCTATCCGCTGTCGATCCTGCCGCAGGGCATCCGCGCCCTGGTCGAGCTCAATCCCATGACCGCGTTGATGCACGCCTACCAGGAACTCTTCCTCAGGGGCGCCTGGCCCGAATGGTCGAGTCTGTTGCCGATTGCGGCGCTGGGTCTGCTGCTGTGCGTGTGCGGCATGGCGTTGTTCCGAGCCCGTTCGGGCGAGATGGTGGATGAGCTCTGATGGGCAGGATCAGCGTCAACGGCCTGGGCAAGGCCTACAAGCAATACCCCACGCGCGCCTCGCGCTTGCTGGAGTGGCTCTGGCCGGCGAGGCCGCGCCACAGCGTGCACTGGATTCTCCAGGGCCTCGATTTCGAGGTGGAAGCCGGGGAGGCCATCGGTATCGTCGGAGTGAACGGCGCCGGCAAGAGCACCTTGCTGAAGATGATCGCCGGCACCACCCAGGCCACCACCGGACGTATCGAGGTCCAGGGGCGGGTGGCCGCCCTGCTTGAACTGGGGATGGGCTTCCATCCGGACTTCAGCGGGCGGCAGAACGTCATCATGGCGGGGCAGTTGCTGGGCCTGGGCGTGGAGGAAATCCACGGCCTGATGCCGGACATCGAGCGCTTCGCCGAGATCGGCGACGCCATCGACCAGCCGGTGCGCACCTATTCCAGCGGCATGCAGATGCGCCTGGCGTTCAGCGTGGCGACCGCTCGCCGTCCGGACGTGCTGATCGTCGATGAAGCGCTGTCGGTGGGTGACGCCTACTTCCAGCACAAGAGTTTCGAGCGCATCCGCAGCTTCCGTCGTTCCGGCACCACGCTACTGATCGTCTCCCATGATCGCAGCGCGATTCAGTCGATCTGCGACCGGGCGCTGCTGCTCAACGGCGGCAAGCTGGTCATGCAGGGCAATCCCGAATCGGTAATGGACTACTACAACGCGCTGCTCGCCGAACGCGAGCGCAGCACCGTGCGCCAGGAAATGCTCGCCGACGGCAAGGTGCGGACCATCTCCGGCAGCGGCGAGGCGGCGATCCTCGACGTGCGCCTGCTGGACGACAAGGGCCACCTGCAGGAAGTGGTGGAAGTAGGACAGGCCGTGTGCATCGAGGTGGATGTCGAGGTGCGCGCACCGGTTGAGCGTCTCGTGCTGGGTTTCATGATCAAGGACCGCTTCGGCCAACCCATGTATGGCATCAACACCCATCGCAAGGAGCAGGCCCTCGAAGGCCTGCAGGCCGGTGAGCGCATTACCTACCGGTTTGCATTTCCCATGCGCCTTGGAAAGGGCAACTATTCAGTGGCCTTCAGCCTGTCGCGCCTGGACTCGCATCTGGACCGCAATTACGAGTGGCGCGACTACGGGCTGGTGTTCCAGGTCATGAACCTGCGCCAGGAGGATTTCGTCGGTTGCACCTGGCTCGATGCGGATATAGACATCCGTCGGACGTTGCCTGAACCCCGGACTTCCAACGCCAGGAGCCTGTCCTGATGCGCCTGCTCGTCGAATGCACCTACGTCTTCGAACATCCCCATGTGAACTCCGGCATCCAGCGCGTGGTGCGCAACGTCATCCGTCATCTGGAAAGCGTGCACAGCGAGGTGGAGTGCATTCCCGTGGTGTTTTCCCGCGGGCGCATGTCCCGGGTGTTGCACCTGGCACCGCTTCCGACCGAGAAATTGCCGTGGCACAGCCGCATGAAGGTCACCCTGGAGCAGCTGCGCAACCACTACTGGATGTGGCACGCACGGCTGGAACGGCGCTGGCCGATGAGCCGCTGGCATAACGCCCGGCGCGCACTCTATGTGCTGGCCAGGCTGGCCAGCCTGGCGATCACCCTGCCGCTGCGCCTTGCCATGTTCGCCTCGCGCAATCACGTGGTGCCCGAGCGCCTCGCGCCGCTGGAGGTCCAGCCGGGCGATCAGTTGCTGCTGCTCGACTCGTCCTGGCACGCGGACTTCTTCCCGGTCGCCGAGCGCCTCAAGACGCAGGGCGTGGGATTGGTATCGGTGATCTACGACCTGATCCCCTGCACCCACCCGCAATTCTGCGATGCCGGCCTGGTGAAGGTATTCGACCGCTGGTTCGACTGGATCGCCGAGAAGGCCGATGGCTTCATCTGCATCTCCACCACCATTCGCGACCAGGTGCGCGCCGAGATCGTTCGCCGCCGTGGCGAGGATGCGGCCCGGCAGCTGTGGTTCGAGCACTTCTACCTGGGCTCCGAACTGGACCTGGTGCACGACCACTCCGAGCTGGACGGCGAACTGGTCCGGATGTTCGACGCGGGTGACCCGGTCTACCTGATGGTCAGCACCATCGAGCCGCGCAAGAACCACGCCTACCTGCTGGATGCCTTCGAGCTGCTCTGGGCCCAGGGCTCGCGGGCCAGGCTGTGCATCATCGGCCGTGTCGGCTGGAAGTGCGACGCGCTGGTCGAGCGGATCCAGAACCATCCGCAGCTCAATCAGCGCCTGTTCATGTTCAACAAGCTCAATGATCGCGGTCTGGAGTATGCCTACGCACACGCCAGGGCGTTGGTCTTCCCGTCCCATGTCGAAGGTTTCGGCCTGCCCCTGGTCGAGGCCATGCAGCGCCAGTTGCCGGTCATGGCCAGCGACATCCCGGTGTTCCGTGAGGTGGGCGGCGACTTCGTCGCCTATTTCGACCTCGAGCATCCCGAAACCCTGGTGGCCCTGGTGCAGGCGTTTGAGTCGAGCAAGTGCTTCCCGGCGGCCCGCAGCGTGGCCGACTGGCGTTGGCTCGGCTGGCGCGAGGCCAGCCAGCAGCTGGTGGAGCGCGTGCTGCACGCCCTGAACGTGCGTCACCAACCGCGGCGCGAAGTGGAACTGAGCTGACGTGCGCGTCGTGCTCAACGCCCGCATCCTGCAGGCGCCGCGAACCGGGATAGGCCAGTACGTGGCGGCCCTGACCGGGGCGCTGCGAGAACAGGCCGGAGTGGACCTGGACCTGTTCCTGGGCCGGACCTGGGGGACCGACCTACCGTCGGCACCCTTGCCGGGCTATTCGAGCAAGGCTTCACTGGCCAAGCGGGTGCCGGGTGCCTATCGGATTCGGCGCTGGCTGGAGCAAAGCGCTTTCGACAGGGGCCTCCAGCGCCGTCAGGTCGATCTGTACCACGAGCCGAGCCTGTGGCCGCTGGAATTCGACGGCCCCATGATCATGACGTTGCACGATCTGACGCATGTGCACTACCCGCAGACCCAGCCGGCCGATCGCCTGGCGGAAATCGAGCGCCAGGTGGGGCGGGGCGTGGAACGGGCGCAACAGGTGCTCACCGATTCCGAACATGTCGCCGTAGAGGTTCGCCGGTACTTCGGCTTGCCCGAGGGGCGGGTGACGGTCGCCCCCCTGGGAAGTGCCGCGCGCTTTCATCCGCGGCCTTACCCGTCGCTGGCACCGGCGTTGAGCGGGTTGGGCCTGACCGCGGGCCAGTACCTGATCTGTGTCGGCACACTGGAGCCCAGGAAAAATCTCGAGCTGGCGCTGCGCGCCCATGCGCTCCTGCCGGAAAGCCTGCGCCTGAGGATGCCATTGGTCATAGCCGGAATGCCGGGATGGCGCACGGAGCAGTTGGGTGGCAGTCTGAAGACTGCCCTGGCAGAGGGCCGTGCGAAGGTGCTGGGCTATCAGAGCGATGCCGTGCTGGCGGAGCTGCTCGCGGGGGCTCGGGCGCTGCTGTTCCCCTCGTTGTACGAAGGCTTCGGCCTGCCGGTGCTGGAGGCCATGGCCAGTGGCGTGCCGGTGGTGCTGACGCGCACCTCGTCACTGCCGGAAGTGGCTGGCGAGGCGGGGCTGTATGTCGATGGGCAGGACCCGTGGGAAATGAGTGTCGCCATACAGCGGCTGGTGGAAGACGAGTCTCTTTGGCAGCGCTGCCGGATGCTCGGTCTTGAGCGGGCGAAGGGGTTCAGCTGGCAACGCTGTGCCCGAATCACCAGCGATGTCTACCGCAAGGTTCTGGGGGGCTGAATGCGCGTACTGCACTTCTTCAAGACCTACCTGCCCGACTCCGTGGGCGGCATCGAGCAGGTGATCAACCAGCTGTGCCGCACCGGGCACAGCCATGGCATCGAGAATCAGGTGCTGACCCTGAGCGCCAATCCCGAACCGGCCGAGCAGGTGGTCGACGGCCACCGGGTGTTCCGCGCGCGCCTCGATCTGCAGCTGGCGTCCACCGGCTTCTCCTACAGCGTAGTGCCGCAATTTCGCAGGCTCGCCGCCGAGGCGGACATCATCAACTTCCACTTCCCCTGGCCCTTCATGGATGTGGTGCACCTGCTGTCAGGCATACGCAAGCCGACGGTGGTCACCTATCACTCCGATATCGTTCGCCAGAAGCACCTGTTCAAACTGTACCAGCCACTCATGCACCGCTTCCTCGCCAGTGCCGACCGGATCGTCGCGGCGTCGCCCAACTACCTGGGGTCGAGCGACGTGCTGCGTCGCTACCGGCACAAGGCGCACGTCATCCCCTACGGCCTGGACAAGCAGGCCTACCCCACGCCTGCCGAGGAGTGCGTCGAGCGCTGGCGCCGTGCCGTGGGGGAGCGGTTCTTCCTGTTCGTTGGCGTGATGCGCTACTACAAGGGGCTGCACATTCTCCTGGAAGCGGCGCAGGGCACAGGCTATCCGGTGGTGATAGTCGGGGCCGGTCCATTGGAGCAGCAACTCAAGGCGCAGGCCGCAGCGCTCGGGATCGAGTCGCACGTCCGCTTCGTCGGTCGTGTCAGCGAAGAAGACAAGGTCGCCCTGCTGCAACTGTCGCGTGCGATCGTTTTCCCATCACATCTGCGTTCGGAGGCATTCGGTATCTCGCTGCTCGAAGGGGCGATGTATGGCAAGCCGATGATTTCCAGTGAAATCGGCACCGGAACCAGCTTCATCAATGTCCATGGCCTGACGGGGCTGGTGGTGCCTCCGAGCGATCCGCAGGCGTTTCGCCAGGCGATGCGCTGGTGCTGGGAGAATCCCGGGGCGGCGGCGGAGATGGGGCGGCAGGCGGAAGTCCGTTATCACGAACTGTTCACCGCGGATGCAATGGGGCGGGTCTGGGCAGATCTGTACCGCAACCTGCTGGACGAAAAAGCGGAGAGAGAAGAGCTGTTGCCCGAAGGCCGCTCGGGCTGAGCGGCCAGGGCATGCAACCAGTACAGTTATGACGAGCCTGGAGAGAGTGGCTCAGTTGTACTGTTGAATCAGCGCCAGAACGGCTTGTTCAGTTCGCTGTAACGCTGGGCTTCGCTGATGCCGGCGTCGGCCAGCAGACGGGAGTCCAGGCGGGCCAGCTGGCGGCGGCTTTCCATGCGGCGCTGCCACAGGCGGACGGTGCCGACGAAGCCACGATGGGCGCTGGAGGTGCTACGGGTGGTGCTCAGAGCTGCGGAACCGAGGGTACGTTCCATGGTGGTCATCCTTCTCGCTTGTGGCGAGTAGTCAGTTGCTGAATTGATTGAGCATATGATCTGACTATTTGATCAGGACGGATAGGTACAGTTGAACTGTATTGCGACTGGTCAGCCGATTGTTATTTTGAACTGTAATGGTGTTTTTCGGGGCGAACTGTACCGTTGCGCTCCATTCTGGTGCGCAATTGGTGGGCGTCTGGGTTGTTTCGAGGGTGCCGATCGGGGTGGTGGCGGGGAGAGCTGAACAGTTGAGGCGGGATAAAAATCTGTTCGGGAGTGTTTTTACGTGGTTTTTTTTCGGCTGTAAACCCTTGCGGGCCATTCATTGCTGAATGGCCCGCAAAAGGCTCCTGATCAGCTCGCCGCCAGCATGTGGCCGCGTTCTTCCAGATTGATATGCCACTCCAGCGCCTCGCGCAGCAGGTGCGGGGTGTGGCCGCCGCGCTTGCAGGCGGCTTCGAAGTAACTGTTCAGGGCGTCGCGGTAGGACGGGTGCACACAGTTGTCGATGATCACCCGGGCGCGCTCGCGCGGCGCCAGGCCACGCAGGTCGGCCAGACCGACTTCGGTGACCAGGATGTCCACGTCGTGCTCGGTGTGGTCGACGTGGCTGACCATCGGCACCACGCTGGAGATGTTGCCGCCCTTGGCGATGGACTTGGTGACGAAGATGGCCAGGTGCGCGTTGCGGGCGAAGTCGCCCGAGCCGCCGATGCCGTTCATCATCTTGGTGCCGCCGACGTGGGTGGAGTTGACGTTGCCGTAGATGTCGAATTCCAGTGCGGTGTTGATGCCGATGATGCCCAGGCGACGGACCACTTCAGGGTGGTTGGAGATCTCCTGCGGACGCAGCACCAGCTTGTCCTTGTAGCGCTCCAGGTTGCCGAACACGTCAGCGTTGCGGCGGGTCGACAGGGTGATGGAGCTGCCCGAGGCGAAGCGCAGCTTGCCGGCGTCGATCAGGTCGAAGGTCGAGTCCTGCAGCACTTCGGAGTACATGGTCAGGTTCTCGAAGGGCGACTCGATCAGGCCGCACATCACCGCGTTGGCGATGCTGCCGATGCCGGCCTGCAGCGGGCCGAGGCTGTTGCTCATGCGGCCGGCTTCGACTTCACGCTTGAAGAAGTCGATCAGGTGGTTGGCGATGCCCTGGGTCTCGTCGTCCGGCGGCAGCACGGTGGACGGGGAGTCCGGCTGGTTGTTGACGACGATGGCGACGATCTTTTCCGCCGGGATCGGAATCGCGGTGGTGCCGATGCGGTCGTCGACCTTGGTCAGCGGGATCGGCGTGCGGGTCGGGCGGTAGGTCGGGATGTAGATGTCGTGCAGGCCTTCCAGATTGGTGTTGTGCGCGACGTTGATCTCGACGATCACCTGCTTGGCGAAGATGGCGAAGCTCGCCGAGTTGCCCACGGAGGTGGTCGGCACGATGTGGCCTTCCTCGGTGATGGCCACGGCTTCGATGACCGCGATGTCCGGCAGCTTCAGCTGGTGGTTGCGCAGCTGCTCGACGGTTTCGGACAGGTGCTGGTCGATGAACATCACCTCGCCGGCGTTGATCGCCTTGCGCAGGGTGCTGTCGACCTGGAACGGCATGCGACGGGCCAGCACGCCGGCTTCGGTGAGCTGCTTGTCGAGGTCGTTGCCCAGGCTGGCGCCGGTCATCAGGCTGATGCGCAGCGGTTCCTGCTTGGCGCGTTCGGCAAGGGCCTTGGGTACGGCCTTGGCTTCACCGGCGCGGGTGAATCCGCTCATGCCGACAGTCATGCCGTCCTTGATAAGGGCCGCGGCCTGGTCGGCAGTCATCACCTTGTCCAGCAGGGAGGACATACGCACGCGATCACGGTACATGGAAAAACCTCGAGCAGTAGGGAGTGCAAGGCCGCAAGTCTAGGGACTCGGCGATTTTTAGCTCTTATACCAAGGTCGAAAAATCGTGCGGCCGGTCACTTTCTTACTACCAAAGTCCAGCGGACTTCCCATTGCCCGAAAGCAAGACACCGGCGCGAGGCCGGTGTCTTGTGGATCGACGGTTGCCGTTAGTCGACAGCCTTGACCATGTCTTCGATGACTTTCTTGGCGTCGCCGAAGACCATCATGGTCTTGTCCAGGTAGAACAGTTCGTTGTCCAGGCCGGCGTAGCCGCTGGCCATCGAACGCTTGTTGACGATCACGGTCTTGGCCTTGTAGGCCTCGAGGATCGGCATGCCGGCGATCGGCGACTTCGGATCGTTCTTCGCCGCCGGGTTGACCACGTCGTTGGCGCCCAGCACCAGCACCACGTCGGTCTGGCCGAACTCGGAGTTGATGTCCTCCATCTCGAACACCTGCTCGTAAGGCACTTCGGCCTCGGCCAGCAGCACGTTCATGTGGCCCGGCATGCGGCCGGCGACCGGGTGGATGGCGAACTTCACGTTGACGCCGCGATGGGTCAGCTTCTCGGCCAGTTCCATCAGCGCATGCTGGGCGCGGGCCACCGCCAGGCCGTAGCCGGGAACGATGATCACGCTGTCGGCGTTGGTCAGCAGGAACGAGGCGTCGTCGGCGGAGCCGGACTTCACCGGGCGCTGCTCCTTGGTACCTGCCGGGCCGCCAGCGTCCGCTTCGGCGCCGAAGCCGCCGAGGATGACGTTGAAGAACGAGCGGTTCATCGCCTTGCACATGATGTAGGAGAGGATCGCACCGGAGGAGCCCACCAGGGAGCCGGCGATGATCAGCATCGAGTTGTTCAGCGAGAAGCCGATGCCCGCCGCGGCCCAGCCGGAGTAGGAGTTCAGCATCGACACCACCACCGGCATGTCGGCGCCGCCGATCGGGATGATGATCAGCACGCCGAGGATGAAGGCCAGGACCAGCATCGCGGCGAAGGCGGTGAAGTTGCCGGTGAACATGAACAGCAGGCCCAGGCCCAGGGTGGTCAGGCCCAGCACCAGGTTGAGCAGGTGCTGGCCGCCGAACTGTACCGGGGTGCCCTGGAACAGGCGGAACTTGTACTTGCCCGACAGCTTGCCGAAGGCGATCACCGAACCGGAGAAGGTGATGGCGCCGATGGCCGCGCCGAGGAACAGCTCCAGGCGGTTGCCGCTGGGGATGGTGTCGCCCAGGTTCTGCACGATGCCCAGGGACTGCGGCTCGACCACGGCGGCGATGGCGATGAACACGGCGGCCAGGCCGATCATGCTGTGCATGAAGGCGACCAGTTCCGGCATCTTGGTCATCTCGACGCGCTTGGCCATGATCGAACCGGCGGTGCTGCCGATCAGCAGGCCGATGATCACGTAGACGATGCCGGTGGTGGCGATCTCGCTGCTGATCTTGAACACCAGGGCCACGGTGGTGACCACCGCGATGGCCATGCCGACCATGCCGAATACGTTGCCGCGGCGCGAAGACGTCGGGTGCGACAGGCCCTTGAGGGCCTGGATGAAGCAGACCGAGGCGACGAGGTAGAGGAGGGTGACGAGGTTCATGCTCATGTCAGTGCTTCTCCGCCTTCGGCGCTTTTTTCTTGAACATTTCCAGCATGCGGCGGGTGACCAGGAAGCCACCGAACACGTTCACCGCGGCCAGGGTCACGGCCAGGGTGCCCATGATCTTGCCCAGCGGGGTGACGGTCAGCGCGGCGGCCAGCATGGCGCCGACGATGACGATCGCCGAGATGGCGTTGGTCACCGCCATCAGCGGGGTGTGCAGGGCAGGGGTCACGTTCCACACCACGTGGTAGCCGACGTAGATGGCCAGCACGAAGATGATCAGGTTGTAGATGCCGTGGGAGATCAGCATGTCTTCCATAGTTTCTCACCGGTCTTGAGGGCCGGACCTGGGGCCCGGCGCGTTCTTATATAAGAAGGGCGATTGCTCGTTAGCCGTTCTTGCGCACGATCTGGCCGTCGCGGCACATCAGGCACGCGGCGACGATGTCGTCCTCCAGGTTCACCGTGAAGCCTTCGGCGGTCAGGGTGAGCTTGAGGAAGTCCAGCAGGTTGCGTGCGTAGAGTGCGGAGGCGTCCGCCGGCACCAGCGCGGCCAGGTTGCCCAGGCCGACGATGGTCACGCCGTGCTTGACCACCACCTGGTCGGCCTCGGTCAGCGGGCAGTTGCCGCCTTGCGATGCCGCGAGGTCGATGACCACCGAGCCCGGCTTCATTTCCGCGACGGTCGCTGCGTGCAGCAGCGTCGGCGCCTTGCGGCCCGGAATCAGCGCGGTGGTGATGACGATGTCCGACTGCTTGGCGCGCTCGTGTACGGCCTTGGCCTGGCGCTCCATCCACGAGGCCGGCATCGGCCGGGCGTAGCCGCCCACGCCCTCGGCGCACTCGCGCTCTTCGTCGGTCTCGTAGGGCACGTCGACGAACTTGGCGCCCAGCGACTCGATCTGCTCCTTCACCGCCGGGCGCACGTCCGACGCCTCGATCACCGCACCCAGGCGCTTGGCCGTGGCGATGGCCTGCAGGCCGGCGACGCCGGCGCCGAGGATCAGCACGCGGGCGGCCTTCACGGTGCCGGCGGCGGTCATCAGCATGGGCATGAAGCGCGGGTAGTGGTTGGCAGCGAGCATCACGGCCTTGTAGCCGGCGATGTTGGCCTGGGAGGAGAGCACGTCCAGGCTCTGCGCGCGGGAAGTACGCGGCGCGGCCTCCAGGGCGAAGGCGGTGATGCCGCGTTCGGCCATGCGGGCGATGTTCTCGTTGTTGAACGGGTTGAGCATGCCAAGCAGCACGGCTCCGGGCTTCATCTGCGCCAGTTCGCCTTCGCTGGGCGCGAGGACCTTGAGGACCAGTTCCGCGCCGAGGGCATCGGCGGCAGTGCCGATCTTCGCGCCAACGGCCTCGAAGGCGGCGTCCGGCTGGCTGGCGCTGACGCCGGCGCCGCTCTGGACGATGACCTGATGGCCTTGCCCGATCAGTTTCTTGACCGTCTCCGGCGTTGCTGCGACCCGCGTCTCACCGGCTTGGGTCTCGAGGGGTACACCGATCTGCACTCGCAAATCTCCTGCGTGATCCTGGGATTGTCCGGGTTACTACGTTGGCGACCCGGGTTATCGAACTGGCAACGGCCTATCTCTTGTTTTAAAAGCCGGTTCTAGTCGCCGGGTGTGTGACCCGGTGGCCGCGGCATTGTGCAAGCGAACCTGGAGGGCAGCAAGAAGTTCTGAAGTGGCACCAGACGATAACTACAAGTCACGTTTCGACCTGTGGTTTTCCGGTCGCGACCGAAGCCGCGCAGGCATTGGGTTTTAGCCTAATTGCCTATTGTGACCGGACGGAAATGCCATCCTCGCCGTGAATGACCACCCATCAGAGGCTCCCCACACCCACCGAAAGGCCCGGTAATCCTGCAACAGGCTCAGGCATAGGTGTTAATTAATGTTTCTAATATGGAGTATGAGTCATTCCTGATGCCTGGCTTTCTGTAGCAGATTTTTTACATTGACTACGAAGTCAGGAAAGTCATCGGAAAGCTTCAAGTCCGCGTGTTACACAGCATCAGGGCCTAAGGATGAGGTTTAGCAGAAAGTTCGGAGTTGTCCCGCCGAAGCGGGAATGACGCGGAAAAAACAACGGCCACCGCTATGGGGTGGCCGCTGGGGGTGAGACGCAGTGTCGCGGGGGATCAGTCGTTCGCGCTGATCACGCTGGGCAGCTGGGCCGCGAGTTTGTCGTTGTGCAGCGGGGCGCGGATGAAACCGTGCTGGGTGCCGTCCGGGCCGATGATCACCAGGTTGCCGCTGTGGTCGACGGTGTAGTTGGGCTTGCTGGTGTCCGCCGGGACGTAGGGGATGCTCAGGGCGTTGGCGAGTTTCTGCACGTTCTCTTCCGAGCCGGTGATGCCCTTGAAGCCGGCGTTGAAGAAGCCGAGGTATTCCTTGATGCGCGGCGCGGTATCGCGGTGCGGGTCGACGCTGACGAACACCACCTGCAGGTTCTTCAGCACCTCCGGCGGCAGCTTGGTCTGCAGCTCGCGCAGTTGCGCCAGGGTGGTGGGGCAGACGTCCGGGCAGAAGGTGTAGCCGAAGAACAGCAGGAACCACTTGTCCTTCAGGCTGGCGGTCTGGAACGGCTGGCCGTCCTGGTCCTGGAAGGCGAGGTCGGGGACGCTGCGGGTCTGCGGCAGGAGCACGATGCCGGCGTCGAGCAGCACGGTCGGGTCGATCTGGTGGCGCTGGGTGAGCACCTTCTGGACGGTGAGGCCGAGGATCAGGGCGACGATGGCGACGAGGATGAGGACGGTCTTGTTGACTCGGGACATGGGGCTCTCGTGGGTCGGGACGTCTGGGCTTGAGGCTGCTGTTCGTACCGTGCCCATGCCTGGCAGGGGAGCGGCGATGTTCGCGAGCAAGCTCGCTCCTACGAAAAGCGCTCCGCAGTTGGGCGCAACTGTAGGAGCGAGCTTGCTCGCGAACCCTCAGTAGTTCAGCTGCAGCGGCAGGTAATGGTCCACCAGCAGCGCGATGAACAGCAGGAACAGGTAGGCGATAGAGTACTTGAAGGTCCTGATCGCCGCATGGGGTCGGCTGCCGCAGTAGAGCGCCCAGGCCCAGTCGAGGAAGCGTGCGCCCAGGGCCAGGGCGGCGAACAGGTAGACCAGCCCGGCCATGTGGATGACGAAGGGCATCAGCGTCACCGCGAACAGCACCAGGGTGTAGAAGAGGATGTGCAGCTTGGTGTAGTGCTCGCCGTGGGTCACCGGCAGCATCGGGATGTCGGCCTTGGCGTACTCGTCCTTGCGGTGCAGGCACAGCGCCCAGAAGTGTGGCGGGGTCCAGGCGAAGATGATCAGCACCAGCAGCAGTGGTTCGGCGGATACCTGCCCGGTCACCGCCACCCAGCCCAGCAGCGGCGGGGCGGCGCCGGCGAGGCCGCCGATGACGATGTTCTGCGGCGTGGCGCGCTTGAGGAAGCCGGTGTAGAGCGCCGCGTAGCCCAGCAGCGAGGCCAGGGTCAGCCAGGCGGTGAGCGCATTGGTGAACACCAGCAGCACCGCCATCCCGGCCACCGCCAGCAGCATGGCGAAGCCCAGCGCGATGGGTGGCGAGACGCGCCCCTCGGCCAGCGGCCGCTTGTGGGTGCGCGCCATGATCGAGTCGATGCGCCGGTCCACCACGTGGTTCACCGCCGCCGCCGCGCCGGCGCACAGGCCGATGCCGAGGTTGCCGAACAGCAGCACCTGCCAGGGCACGCCGGCCTTGGTGGCGAGCAGCATGCCGATCAGCGAGGTGATCAGCATGAGCAGCACCACCTTGGGTTTGGTCAGTTCGAGCAGGTCGCGCCAGCTGGCGTGCCCGGAAGTGCTGATGACGCTGGCCATGGTCAATTCTCCGTGTTCGTGCTGTCTTGGTGTATCAAGGCCGGCGCGCCCCGGCGCCGACCGTCGTGCTCAACCTTGCAATCTCAACCCTGCGACGGGTAGGCCACCGGGCGCTCCAGGGCGTCCAGGATGATCGGGCCGCTGGCGGGCAGCTCGACGTGCCGGGTGGCCGGTGCGCGCACCCGGTAGTTCACCAGCACCAGCATCAGCAGCAGGAAGGCGCCGCCGCCGTTGTGGGTCACCGCTACCGGCAGCGGCAGGTGCAGCAGCACGTTGCTGATGCCCAGGCCGATCTGGATCGACAGGCCCAGCAGCATCAGCGCGGTGATGCCGATCAGGCCGTGGCGCTGGAGGTTCCAGGCCAGCAGCAGGAGCACCGCGGTCACGCACAGCGCGCCCATGCGGTGGGTCATGTGGATCGCCGTGCGGGCGTCGCTGTCGAGCTGGCCGCCGAGGTAGTTCGGGCCGATGTGCTGGGTCAGGTGGAAGCCGTTGGCGAAGTCCATGTCCGGCCACCACTGCCCGTGGCACATCGGCAGGTCGATGCAGGCCACCGCCGCGTAGTTGCTGCTGACCCAGCCGCCGAGGGCGATCTGCCCGATCACCAGCAGCAGGGCGAAGGCGGCGAGCGCGCGCAGGCGGGCCGGCAGTTGCAGCGGGGCGAAGGCGCCGGACAGGCGCAGGCTGAGCAGGAACAGCAGCGACAGCGTGGTGAAGCCGCCGAGCAGGTGCGCGGTGACCACCTGCGGCCAGAGCTTGAGGGTGACCGTCCACATGCCGAACGCCGCCTGGGCGATCACCACGCCGAGCAGCAGCAGCGGCAGGCGCAGCGGCTGGCCTTCACGGCCGCGACGGACCAGCGCATGGATGGCCAGGCCGAGGATCAGCAGGCCGAGGCTGCCGGCGAAATAGCGGTGGATCATCTCGTTCCAGCCCTTCCGCGCTTCCACCGGGGCGTCCGGGAAGCGCGCCTCGGCGTGGGCCAGTTGCGCCTCGCTGGTCGGCACGTGGGTGAAGCCGTAGCAGCCGGGCCAGTCCGGGCAGCCGAGGCCGGCGTGGGTCAGGCGGGTGTAGGCGCCCAACAGGATCACCACGAAGGCCAGCGCGGTGGCGAGCACGGCGATGGCGAAAGCGGGTTTGCGTCTTGCCTGGATCATGCGTCGCTCCCGGTTTTGTTGTTATGGGGGCTGGCGATTTCCGATCAAAAAAGCATCAGCCGATGTTCGACAACTTCAGCAGCAGCTGCAGGTCCTTGAGGATCGACTTGCCGTCGGCGTCCGCGTCGTAGCGCAGCACCAGGTTGCCGTGCGGGTCGACGATCCACAGCTGCGGTTTGGCGCCGGTGTGCTGGGTCGGCGTCAGGCCCAGGCGTTGCAGGCGCGGGTAGTCCTTGTCGAGCTGGCTGGCGAATTCCGCCGGCAGCGGCTGGGCGAAGGCGAACACATGCTCGGCGCGGCTGGCCTCGCGGCCCAGGCCGATGTTGATCTGCCGGGCGAGATAGACCAGTTGCTGGCAGTCGCTGGCGCAGGCATCCGGGGCGGTGACCAGCAGCTGCCAGCGCTCGCTCGCCTTGTCGGCCTGCACGCCGAGGTCGGCCGGAGTCTGCCCGGTGGCGATCAGGTCGCCGTGGTAGCTGCGGCCTTCCGGCACCCAGAACTGCAGCTTGTACATGGCGGTGGCGAGGATCATCGGGCCGAGGGCCACGCAGAGGACGAGGATCAGCTGCAGGCGCCCGCGGCGGCGGGAGGGCTGCTCATTCAGGGTCATGGCGGTCATGGTCGAGGGTCTCCCGTGCGCGACGGATGCCGAGGTAGAGGTAAAGGCCGGTCAATGCGAGCGCCAGGGCGAACCACTGCACGGCGTAGCCGACGTGGCGCTCCGGGGGCATGGCGACGATCGGCCAGTCGGTGTCGAAAGCGGCGTCGCCCGGCTCCAGGCGGATTTCCAGCGGCTGGCCTTCGCGGCCGAGCTGGTCCCACAGGGCCGGGGCGTCCACCTGGGTGATCAGGCGCGGCCAGCTGGCGACCGGAGCGGTCGGGGCGGCGGGCGGCGGGACGTAGGTCCAGGCGTCCAGCAGCAGGTCGCGGCTCGGTGTGTCGATCTGCGGCGGCACGCGGCGGTCGGGCCAGGCGACCCAGCCACGGTTGACCAGCAGCCACTGCTGGCCGACGCGGTCGAAGAAGGGTTGCAGCACCTCGACGCCGGCCTGGCCGTTGCGGGTGCGGTTGTCCAGCAGGGCGGTGTGTTCGGCGTCGAGCTGGCCCTGCAGGCGCACGCGCAGGTAGCTGCGTGGCGGCAGGCGCTGGAGTTCGGCGACGGAGACCGGGTCCTGCTGGCGCTGGGTTTCGGCGGCGGCGAGCAGGCTGCGCTTCTCGGCGGCGCGGGAGAGTTGCCAGCCGCCCAGGCCGATCAGCACCGGCAGCAGCGCGAGCACCACCAGCGTCGGCGCAAGGCCCGGCCGGAAGGCGCGCGCTGCACGGCCTGGGCGGTGCTGGGTAGCGTGCTGGCTATACTGCAAGACATCCCCCTTAGAGAGGGCCCCATGGCTGCCTGCGTTTGCCCGGCCTGCGTTGGAACCCTCTCGTAACCCAGTCCCCCCGCGGACAGGAGGCCGGTAATGCTCAAAGCTGCGATCGTCCTGTTGTTGCTGGCGACCGTCGTCAGTCTGTTCAGTGGCCTGTTCTTCCTGGTCAAGGACGAGGGGCACGGCACGCGCGTGGTCAACGCCCTCACCGTCCGTGTCGTCCTCGCCGCCCTGACCCTCGCCCTCATCGCCTGGGGCTTCTACAGCGGCCAGCTCGGCAGCTCCGCTCCCTGGCATTACTGATCCGTCAAACGGGCGCGGGCCGCGGCCCGCGCCGTCCCGCCTCACAGCACGTAGACGAAGGTGAACAGGCCGATCCACACCACGTCGACGAAGTGCCAGTACCAGCTGGCCGCCTCGAAGCCGAAGTGGTTCTCGGCGTCGAAATGCCCGCGCAGGATGCGGATCAGCATGATGCTCAGCATGATCGCGCCGATGGTCACGTGGGCGCCGTGGAAGCCGGTGAGCATGAAGAAGGTCGCGCCGTAGATGCCCGAGCCCGGGGTCAGGCCCAGCTCGCTGTAGGCCTCGTGGTATTCGTAGGCCTGCAGGACCAGGAAGGTCACGCCCAGCGCCACGGTCAGCGCCAGCCACGCCTTCAGCGGGCCGCGGTGGTTTTTCTTCAGCGCGTGGTGGGCGAAGGTCACGGTGAAGCTGGAGCTGACCAGCAGCAGGGTGTTGACCAGCGGCAGCCGCCACGGATCGATGATTTCCTTCGGCGGCGGGAACAGCTTGTTGTCCGGGTTGCTCAGCTGCGGCCAGCCGCTCTCGAACTCCGGCCAGAGCATGTGCGAGATGGCGTGGTGGCCCTCGCCGCCGAGCCAGGGATTGACGAAGTGGCGCACGTAGAACAGCGCGCCGAAGAAGGCGGCGAAGAACATCACCTCGGAGAAGATGAACCAGCTCATGCCCCAGCGGAACGAGCGGTCCATCTGCGCGCTGTAGAGGCCGCCGCGGCTCTCCTTGATGACGTTGCCGAACCAGCCGAACAGCATGTAGGCCAGGATCAGCGCGCCGGCGAAGAAGATCCACGGGCCGTGGGACGAGTCCTTGCCGGCACTCGCGTCGTTCATCCAGGTGCCGACGCCGAACATCGTCACCAGCATGCCGATGGTGGCGATGATCGGCCACTTGCTCTGCGCGGGGACGTAATAGGGATCGTGGGTGGTCATTGTTCTTGTTCTCCTTTCAACGCTCGTTGCTGGCCACGGGGGGCTTGCGGGCAGTGATGTCGAACAGCGTGTAAGCCAGCGTCAGGTGACGCACATCCTTGGGCAGGTCGCGGTCGACGATGAAGCGCACCGGCATTTCGATGCGCTCGCCCGGCTGCAGCACCTGCTGGGTGAAGCAGAAGCATTCGGTCTTGTGGAAGTAGGTGGCCGCCACCGACGGCGCGATGCTCGGGATCGCCTGGGCGGTCATCGGCCTGTCGGTGGGGTTGCGGGCGACGAACAGCATCTGGTTCACCGCGCCCGGATGCACCACCAGCTGGTCCTGCTCGGGATGGAATTCCCAGACCATGTCGATGTTGTTGTTGGCGACGAACTGGATCTTCACGGCGCGCGACTCATCCACCACCTGGCCGTCGCCCTGGTAGGCGCTGCCGGAGGTCTTGCCGTTGATGCCCAGGGCCTTGCACATCACGTCGTACAGCGGCACCAGGGCGAAGCCGAAGGCGAACATGGCGACTACGGCGATGACCAGCCGGGTCACCAGCTTGCGCGTTTCGATGTTGCCGTCGCTCATGGGGTTATCCTCCACCCGCAGGAGCGAGCCTGCTCGCGAACCGCCTGACACCGAGACGTCAGGGAAAAGCGTTCGCGAGCAAGCTCGCTCCTACAGGCAAGTCCTTACTTCACTTCCGGCGGGGTGGTGAAGGTGTGGTACGGCGCCGGCGACGGAATGGTCCATTCCAGCCCTTCCGCGCCGTCCCACGGCTTGGCCGGGGCCGGCTTGCCGCCGCGGATGCACTTGATGACGATGAACAGGAACAGCAGCTGCGTGGTGCCGAACATGAAGGCGCCGATGGACGAGACCATGTTGAAGTCGGCGAACTGCAGGTTGTAGTCCGGGATCCGCCGCGGCATGCCCGCCAGGCCCACGAAGTGCATCGGGAAGAACGCCAGGTTCATGCCGATGAAGCTCATCCAGAAGTGCAGCTTGGCCAGCGTCTCGTCGTACATGTGCCCGGTCCACTTGGGAATCCAGTAGTACACCGAGGCGAAGATGCCGAAGATCGCGCCGGGCACCAGCACGTAGTGGAAGTGCGCCACCACGAAGTAGGTGTCCTGGTACTGGAAGTCCGCCGGGGCGATGGCCAGCATCAGGCCGGAGAAGCCGCCGATGGTGAACAGGATGACGAAGGCCACGGCGAACAGCATCGGCGCCTCGAAGGTCATCGAGCCCTGCCACATGGTCGACGCCCAGTTGAACACCTTCACCCCGGTGGGCACGGCGATCAGCATGGTCGCGTACATGAAGAACAGCTCACCCACCAGCGGGATGCCGACCACGAACATGTGGTGCGCCCAGACGATGAACGAGAGGAAGGCGATCGAGGCGGTGGCGTAGACCATCGAGGTGTAGCCGAACAGCGGCTTGCGGCTGAACGCCGGGATGATCGAGCTGACCGCGCCGAACGCCGGCAGGATCATGATGTACACCTCGGGGTGGCCGAAGAACCAGAACACGTGCTGGAACAGCACCGGGTCGCCGCCGCCGGCCGCGCTGAAGAAGCTGGTGCCGAAGTGGATGTCCATCAGCATCATGGTCACGCAGCCCGCCAGCACCGGCATCACCGCGATCAGCAGGAAGGCGGTGATCAGCCAGGTCCAGACGAACAGCGGCATCTTCATCAGGGTCATGCCCGGGGCGCGCAGGTTGAGGATGGTGGCGATCACGTTGATCGCGCCCATGATCGAACTCATGCCCATCAGGTGGATGGCGAAGATGAAGAAGGTCACGCTGTGCGGCGCGAAGGTGGTCGACAGCGGCGCGTAGAAGGTCCAGCCGAAGTTCGGGCCGCCGCCGGGCATGAACAGGGTGCTCACCAGCAGGGTGAAGGCCGCCGGCAGCAGCCAGAAGCTGAAGTTGTTCATCCGTGGCAGGGCCATGTCCGGCGCGCCGATCATCAGCGGCACCATCCAGTTGGCCAGGCCGACGAAGGCCGGCATCACCGCACCGAAGACCATCACCAGGCCATGCATGGTGGTCATCTGGTTGAAGAACGCCGGCTCGACGATCTGCAGGCCCGGCTGGAACAGCTCGGCGCGGATCACCATGGCGAAGGAGCCGCCGAGCAGGAAGGCACAGAAGGCGAACCACAGGTACAGGGTCCCGATGTCCTTGTGGTTGGTGGTCAGGACCCAGCGCATCAGCCCCTTGGCGGGACCGTGGTGGTGGTCGCCGGCGTGAGAATGGTCGGGGTGATCGATCACGGCACTCATCGCGGCCTCCTTATTGTTGCTTCTGCTTGTAGGCGACCACCTCTTGCGGGGTGATCATGTCGCCATCGTCGTTGCCCCAGCTGTTGCGCTCGTAGGTGATCACCGCAGCGATGTCGACCTCCGAGAGCTGCTTGCCGAAGGCCGCCATGGCCGTGTCCTTGACGCCGTTGAACACGGTCTCCAGGTGTTTCTCCTTGGGACCGGTGACGATCTTCGAACCCTTGAGCGCCGGGAACATCGGCGGCATGCCCTCGCCCTCGGGCTGGTGACAGGCCGCGCAGATGGTGTGGTAGACCTTGTCGCCGCGGGCGATCAGCTCGTCCTTGGTCCACTCCTTGGTGGTCAGCTCCTTGAGCTTGCTGGCTTCCACCTTGCGCTCGGCCAGCCACTTGTCGAAGTCGGGCTTGGACTTCACGTCGACCACGATGGGCATGAAGCCGTGGTCCTTGCCGCACAACTCGGCGCACTGGCCGCGGTAGACGCCGGGCTTGTCGACCTTGGTCCAGGCCTCGTTGACGAAGCCGGGGATGGCGTCGCGCTTGACCGCGAAGGCCGGCACCCACCAGGAGTGGATCACGTCGCTGGAGGTCACCAGGAAGCGCACCTTGTAGCCGGCCGGCAGCACCAGCGGGTTGTCCACCTCCAGCAGGTAGTGCTCGTCCTTGTCGGACTGGTTGTGGATCTGCTCCGGCGGGGTGGCCAGGTTGCTGAAGAACTCCACGTCCTGGCCCAGGTACTTGTAGTGCCACTTCCACTGGTAGCCGGTGACCTGCACGTCCAGCTCCGGCTCGGAGGTGTCGTACATGTGGATCAGCGTCCGGGTGGCCGGGACGGCCATCGCGACCAGGATCAGGAAGGGAATGACCGTCCAGAGGATTTCCACCGTGGTGCTCTCGTGGAAATGCGCGGGCTCCTGCCCGGTGGACCGGCGGTGGACGATCATCGACCAGAACATCGCGCTGAACACGATGATGCCGATGACCACGCAGATCCAGAAGATGGTCATGTGCAGGTTGAAGACGTTACGGCTGACTTCCGTCGCACCGGGGGCCATGTTGACCGTCCAGGCGGCGTTTGCCTGACTGAAAGCCAAGAGCAAAAGGAAGCCCATCCAGACTCGTGGATGTCGCAGCATTCGGGTTCCCCTTATCGTTGTTTTTATCCCGCCGGCATTGCGCTCTCGCGGCTTCCCCCATTCCAGAGGGGTTGCGCGCCTGAACTCGCCAACGGCCAAGGGAGCGACCGCCAAGACAACTGACTTTGACCGTCTTACCTCGGCAGCACGCAGGGCAGGCCGGGTCCATCGGTTTTTCGTGTGTCGAATCGGAGTATAGACAGGGGTTGCGACATAACAACGCAGAGTAAAAAACTGCGTTAAAAGACCGAAGTGTGATCTCAAAGCCACGACTGGCGCGGCTTTGGAGTACCATGATGGCGGTGTGATATGCCGCTACGGCATAAACACTTCACGATTATGACAATCGCGTCTTAGCTGCAGCCGGACTCCGGCTAAGGTCTTTCTTCACTTTCCAAAACCTGCTGTCTTGGAGTTGTCATGAATACCGCTGCACTGCGTGAGCTGATCCAGAGCGCCCATCTTCTCGAATCCCGCCATGGCCACCTGTCCCGGCTGATCCAGTCCCGTCTCGAAGGGCTGCACCCGAGCATCAGCGTAGCCGGAGAGGATGCCAGCGGCACCCTGACACGCTTCGTGCATGCCTATATAGAGCAGGTGCCGGATTTCCTCGACGCCGCCAACGCGGTGGCCCGCGACGCCGGTATCGAGGACGGCATCAAGCCGGTGCTGGGGCTCGCCGAAGAATTCTTCCTCACCCCGCCGGCCCTGCTCGACGGCCACGACGGCCTCGACGCCCTGTTGGACGAGGCCTACCTCGCCCACCGCCTGGTGGAAGAAGTGAACGACCGCTACATCGCCCACTTCAACCAGCCGCTGGTCCCGCTGGACACCACGGTGGCCAACCTGGTGGCGCACCAGCTGATCGGCGAACCCTTCGCCAACCAGCTGGACGAGGCCGTGCACCACGCGGTCAGCGGCATGCTCGACGAAAGCACCTTCGGCAGCGAATCCGCCGTCCGTTACGGCGCCCGCCTCAACGACCCGCAGGTGGTGATGGCCTGGCAGCAGTGGCCGTGCCTGTCCCGGCGGTTCGGCGTCGAACTGCGCCTGCCCTAGGCCAGGCCCGGCACTTCAGCGAATACCCTTCACTGCGCCGAATAGCGCGGCCTGGGCGTCGCCATCGGCATCGGGCCGTCGCCGTCCAGCGCGCGGAAGCGGCCCTGCTCGGCGTCGTAGGCCTTGATGGCGCTGGATTCGATGTCGTAGACCCAGCCGTGGATGAACAGCTGGCCGCTGGCGATGCGCGCGGCCACCGACGGGTGGGTTTTCAGGTGGTCGAGCTGGGCCACCACGTTTTCCTCGGTGAGGATGTCCAGGTGCTCGTGGGTCGCGCCGCCGCAGGTCTGCGCGACCACCGTGCGGGCGACCTCCGCATGGCGCAGCCAGGCCTTCACCGTCGGCATGCTCTCCAGGGTCTGCGGGTCGAGCACGGCCTTCATCGCGCCGCAGTCGGAATGGCCGCAGACGATGATGTGCTGCACGCCCAGCGCCATCACCGCGAACTCGATGGCGGTCGACACGCCGCCGTTCATCTGGCCATAGGGCGGCACCACGTTGCCGACGTTGCGGGTGACGAACAGGTCGCCCGGCAGGCTCTGGGTGATCAGCTCCGGAACGATGCGCGAATCGGCGCAGGTAATGAACATCGCGCGCGGGTTCTGCGCATGGGCCAGCTTCTTGAACAGCTCCTTCTGCTGCGGGAACACCTCCTGGCGGAAGTGCTGGAAGCCCTCCACGATCCGCCGCAGCGCCTCGTCCGCGCTCTCGTGGGCCTGCTCCTCACCATGGGTTTTATCGCTCATGTTTCAGCCTCGTGGATTAAGGACGAATTTCCCATGCTTGCCGACGACCTCCCGCAGGCGAAAAGGCACACGCAGGTGGAAAAAACCGGCGGTTCCTTGTCTGGCAAGGCTGATTCAGAACAGGCTCATCTGGCTGCGCGGCGGCGCGAACGCGGTGCAGTCCAGGCCGCCGCCGCTGCGGCGGTCCAGCCCCAGGCGGCGGATGGCGACGTCGAAGCGCCGCGCCAGCAGATCGGCGAACGGCCCCTGGCCACGGAAGCGCAGGCCGAAGCGGCTGTCGTGGATTTCCCCGCCGCGCACCTGGCGGATCAGGCTCATCACATGGGCGGCGCGCTGCGGGTAGTGCGCCGCCAGCCATTCCTCGAACAGCGGCCCGACTTCCCGTGGCAGGCGCAGCAGCATGTAGCTGGCGCTCTGCGCGCCGGCCTCGACGGCGGCCTCCAGCAGCGCCTCCAGCTCGCGGTCGTTGATCATCGGGATCATCGGCGAGCACAGCACCCCCACCGGAACCCCCTGCCCGCGCAGCACGCGGATCGCCCGCAGGCGCGCCGACGGCGCGGCGGCGCGGGGTTCGAGGATGCGCTTGAGCTCGTCGTCCAGGGTGGTCAGGCTGATCATCACCCGGACCAGGTTGAGCTGCGCCAGCTCGCTCAGCAGGTCGAGGTCGCGCAGGATCAGCGAGCCCTTGGTGACGATGGTCAGCGGATGGCGGAAGCGCAGCAGCACCTCGAGGATCTGCCGGGTCAGCCGCTGCTGGCGCTCGATGGGCTGGTAGGGGTCGGTGTTGGAGCCCAGGTTGATCGGCGCGCAGACGTAGCCCGGCTTGCTCAGCTCCTGCTCCAGCACGGTGGCGGCGTTGGTCTTGGCGATCAGCCGGGTCTCGAAGTCCAGCCCCGGCGACAGGTCCCAGTAGGCGTGGCTGGGCCGCGCGTAGCAATAGATGCAGCCGTGCTCGCAGCCCCGGTAAGGGTTGATCGAACGATCGAACGGCAGGTCCGGCGACTGGTTGCGGGAGATCACCGTCTTCGCCAGTTCGCTGCGGACTTCGGTCACCTGGGGCTTGGGGACCTCGTCGAACCAGTCGTTATCCACAGGCACCGAGGTGGTGGGAGCGAAGCGGTTGTGCGGATTGCTGGCGGTGCCACGGCCGCGGGGTGGGGGCGGGGAGGTCATGTGGGAAAGCTCTGACGGAATGCTGTATATAAATACAGTAATCCACGGAGTTTTCCACAGCCAGCGCGAACTGCTGAATGGTTGCCACCCGCGACCAGGGCGCCTGACCCGTAGGATGGCGTGGAGCGAAGCGATACCCATCGCGGTGGATAACGCTGCGCGTATCCACCCTACGAAGAGCGAGAAAGTCGCGGACGGATTCCTGCGGCTCCCGTAGGAGCGGACTCCGTCCGCGATTTCCGGCCCAGGACCGTGCCATGCGGTTCGCGGACAAGGTCCGCTCCTACAAAATCCATCTCGCGCGCCGTGGCTACCGGTGAAATCCCGTAGGAGCGGACCTTGTCCGCGAAAGGCTCAAAGCACCCGCGCAAACACCCAGTACAATCCCGCCGCCAAGCCGATGGCCGCCGGCAGCGTAAGCACCCAGGCCAGCAGCATGTTGCGCACGGTCGGCCACTGCAGGCCGCTGCCGTTGGCCGCCATGGTGCCCGCTACGCCGGAGGACAGCACCTGGGTGGTGGACACCGGCAGGCCGAAGCCGTCGGCGGCGCCGATGGTGAGCATCGCCACCAGCTGCGCGGCGGCGCCCTGGGCATAGGTCATTGGCGTCTTGCCGATGCCCTCGCCCACGGTGGTGACGATGCGCCGCCAGCCCACCAGGGTGCCCAGGCCCAGCGCCAGGGCGACGGCCACCTTCACCCACAGGGGAATGAAGCGGATCACCCGCTCCTCCTCGGTGCGCAGCGCCTGCAGGGTGCTCCAGGTCTCCAGCTCGACCTGCCGTCCGCCGCGGTCGAGCAGGCGGATGGTCTCCAGGCTCAGGTACAGGTCGTTGCGCAGCGCCTGCACCTCGGCGCCGGGGACCCTGGCCATCTCCCCGTAGCGTTCCAGGCGTGCGGCGACGTCGCCGATGACGACGCCCAGCGACGGCAGCAGGTCGGGCCCGGCCTGCTGGTCCTGCTGGTAGTCCAGCAGCACCTGGCGCGGGTCGCCGCTGACGCCGCCGCCGGCATGCTGCAACTGCGCCTGGCTGGCCCGGCTCAGGTTCAGCAACTGCTGGGCGTGCTCCGGGGCGTGGGCGCGATCCACGGCGAACGCCAGGGGAACGGTGGCGATCAGGATCAGCATGATCAGCCCGATGCCCTTCTGCCCGTCGTTCGAGCCGTGGGCGAAGGAGACCCCGGTGCAGGTGACGATCAGCAGCGCGCGGATCCACCAGGGCGGCGGCGTGCGCCCCTCGGGGGAGCGGAACAGCGCGCGGTTGCCGATGCCCGCGCTCATCGCCCGCAGCAGCACGAAGGCGCTGAAGAAGCCGACCAGCGGCGACAGCAGCAGCGCATAGCCCACCGTCAGCAACTGCGACCAGGCGCTGCCGGACAGCCCCAGGTGCCCGGCCATCGCGCCGTGGGCCAGGCCGATGCCGACGATCGAGCCGATCAGCGTGTGCGACGAGGAAACGGGCAGCCCCAGCCACCAGGTGCCGAGGTTCCACAGGATGGCGGCGATCAGCAGGGCGAAGATCATCGCCAGGCCGGCGCTGCTGTCCACCTTCAGCAGCAGGTCCAGCGGCAGCAGCGCGACGATGGCGAAGGCCACCGCGCCGCTGGAGAACAGCACGCCGAGGAAATTCCACAGCCCCGACCAGGCCACCGCGAAACGCGGCGGCAGCGCGTTGGTGTAGATCACCGTGGCCACCGCGTTGGCGGTGTCGTGGAAGCCGTTGATGAACTCGAAGCCCAGCGCCACCAGCAGGGCCACCGCGAGGGTCAGCGCGGGCCAGCCCGGCTGCAGTGTCGCGCCGCTGGCGCGGATGTCGTGGCCGAGGCTGGCGAAGGTGAACACCAGGGCGCCGGCCAGCAGCAGGAAGAAGGTCAGGCGCCCCTTGACGCCATGGCTCTCGCGCAGCACGGGGCTGATCGGGAACTGGGTCAGGCGCGAGGCGCGCATCGCTTCCAGCAGGCCATATCGGTCAAGCATGGTGGCTCTCCCTGCGAGGCGTGGACGGCGTGTCGGTCACGGCGAGTTCCTTTCGGCAATCCGCTACAGACTAGCCGCTTTGCCGGCGGCCGGCGCTGTGCGGCCCGGGGCGGGCGCGATGGGCGGTGCGTGGCGCCGGTGCTGCCGCCCTATACTCAAGCTGATGACCGGACGCCAGCGAGTGCCCGGCCGGGGTCAGGAGCGGGCGGCAGGTCCTTCGGACGCCGTCGAGCCGGCGAGCGGCCATGAACAGTTCGTGTTTCTCCAGCGCCATCTGGTCGCCTTGGCGGCGGTGCGGTGTCGTCGCGTTGTTCCTGCTGGCGTTGGCCGGATGCTCCCATCGCCCGCCCGAACCCGTCGTCCCGATCAGCCCGGCCACCTGGCAGCAGGTGGACGCCGAGATCGGCAGCGCTTCCCAGGCCGCTACCGCCAAGGCCCGCGCCTACGCCGAAGAGGCCATGCAGCAGTGGATGGACCTGGTCTACCAGCGCACCGACAGCCAGTTCATCCCCTGGTTTTCCAGCTACTGGACGCAGCAATGGCTGAGCATGAAGGTCGCCTGGTACAAGTTCGGCGCCAAGGGCGATCTCGACCCCACGGTGGACCGGCTCGCCGACTACCTGCAGGAGCAGTACCGCGCGCAGGTGCTGGTGCCGGTGGCGAAGGAGCTCGACCCCGACGCCATCATGGAGAGCGCCACCCGCCACTACGTCGACCTGATGACCGCCTCCCTCGACGTGCTTCCCGAGCGCCACGGCATTCCGCAGCAGGTCTTCGACGAGCACCTGAAGGGCATCCCGGCGATCTCCCTCGGCCCGCCGTCGAGCCGCGACGCCTCGCTCTACGACGTGGTGCGGGCCAAGGACGTCGGCGAGCTGCCGGCCTTCGCCGCGCTGATGCACGAGGTCCGCGCGGCGGCGGGCAAGGCCGGCGCCGGCACCAAGGTCAGCGGGGTCTCCCCGGTAGCCCAGCGCACCAGCGCCAAGCTGGTCTACGAGCTGAGGAACCGCAGCATCGCCGGGGTGGTCGCCAGCGCCGCCGGCAAGGTCGCCGGCTCGATCATCTCGGTGGCCTTCACCCTGTTCAGCCTCTCCAGCAACGACCATGACCGGCCCGAGGTGGAGACCCAGTTGCGCAAGGAGATCAACGCCGCCTTCGACGAACAGTGGCTGGCGCTGATGCACGACTCGCAGGGCGGGGTGATGGCCGGCGTCAACTACCTCGGCGGACGGATGCAGGAAAGCCTGGGCGGACAGCTGGCGCAACCGCTGGAGGAGGAGCTGGACTCCGAGGAGGTCCGCGCCTTCGGCGCTGCGCCGCCCCCACCCATCGATACCGGCGGCACCGTGCGCGTGCTGCACCAGGGCCAGGGATCGGCGCCCTGAGCCTGACGTTCGGCGCGTGACGCTTCGCCCCGGCGGCCGCGCGCAGTATCCTTGCCGCCCGACTTTCGTGGCCGGACGCCGATCCCATGCATTACCAGAACATCCTCTTCGACCTCGACGGCACCCTCACGGACCCGCGCGAGGGCATCACCCGCTCGATCCAGTACGCCCTCGCCCAGCTCGGCATCGACGAGCCGGACCTGCGCCAGCTCGAACACTTCATCGGCCCGCCGCTGCTGCAGTGCTTCATGAGCACCTACGACTTCGACGAGGCCCGCGCCTGGGCGGCGGTGAATCACTACCGCGTGCGTTTCAAGGACACCGGGCTGTACGAGAACAGAGTGTTCGACGGCGTGGCCGAGCTGCTGCAACTGCTCGCCGGCCAGGGCCGCACGCTGTACATCTGCACCAGCAAGCCGACCGTGTTCGCCGCCGAGATCGCCCGCCACTTCGACTTCGCCCGGCATTTCCGGGTGATCTACGGCAGCGAGCTGGACGGCACCCGCACCAACAAGGTCGAGCTGATCGAGCACCTGCTCGGCATCGAGGGCCTCGATCCGCGGCAGACGCTGATGATCGGCGATCGCAAGCACGACCTGATCGGCGCGCATCGCAACGGCCTGTCCGCCGCCGGCGTGGGCTATGGCTTCGGCAGCCGCGAGGAGCTGCTGGCGGAAAGCCCGGCGCATTACTTCGCGAGCATGGACGAACTGCGCGCGGCGTTTGCCTGATACTCCTCAGCCGGGGTTGGTTCGCGAGCAAGCTCGCTCCTACAGGTCTGCCACGGGCTGCTTTTCGTAGGAGCGAGCTTGCTCGCGAACCTGATTCGGGAGAAGGCTCTCGTAGGAGCGGACCTTGTCCGCGAAATCCCGGCGAAGCCGGGACCAGGAGCATCGCGGATAAGATCCGCTCCTACGAAGAGCCGGGGCTCAGCCGCGCAGCCACTCCGCCAACCGCCCCATCATTTCATCGCACCTGGCCAACTGCTCCAGGCTGACGAATTCGTCCGGCTTGTGCCCCTGATCCATGCTGCCCGGGCCGCAGACCACGGTGGGAATGCCGGCCTGGTCGAACAGCCCGCCCTCGGTGCCGTAGGCTACGGTGGAGAACTCGCGGGAGCCAGTGAGCCGCGCGATCAGCTCGGCGGCCTGGGCCTGCTGGTCGGTGACCAGCGCCGGGTAGGCGGACAGCTCGCTGAAGCGGATATCCGCCTCGGCCTTCACCGCGCGCATCTTCGGCAGCAGCTCGGCCTCGGCGTAGTCGCGCAGGTCGTCGGCGACCTGCTGCGGGTCGTCGCTGGGCAGCGCGCGCACCTCGAAATCGAACTGGCACTCGGCCGGCACGATGTTCAGCGCGCGGCCGCCGCTGATCACGCCGGTCTGCACGGTGGAGTAGGGCGGGTCGAAGCGCGGGTCGTGGCGCTCCGGCGCGGCCAGGCGGGCGCCGATCTCGCCGAGGCGGCCGATCAGCTTCGCCGCGTATTCGATGGCGTTCACGCCCTGCGGCGCATAGGCCGAGTGGCAGGCGGCGCCGTGCACCTGGCAGCGCATCGCCAGCTTGCCCTTGTGCCCGAGCACCGGCCTGAGTTCGGTGGGTTCGCCGATGATGCACAGCAGCGGCTTGTGCTCGCGCTGCTCCAGCGCGGCGAGCAGCGAGCGCACGCCGAGGCAGCCGACCTCCTCGTCGTAGGAGAACGCCAGGTGCACCGGCAGGCGCAGCGGCCGGGCGAGGAAGGCCGGCACCGCCGCCAGTACGCAGGCGATGTAGCCCTTCATGTCCGCCGTGCCGCGCCCGTAGAGGCGGCCGTCGCGCTCGGTCAGCTCGAACGGCGGGCCCGTCCACGGCTGGCCGTCGGTGGGCACCACGTCGGTGTGGCCGGACAGGCACACGCCGCCGCGATCCTGCGGGCCCAGCGTGGCGTAGAGGTTGGCCTTGCGCCCGTCGGCGTCGTGGAACAGCTCGCAGGCGATGCCGAAGCCGGCGAGGTAGTCGCGGATGTACTCGATCAGCGCCAGGTTGGAGTTGCGGCTGACGGTGTCGAAGGCGATCAGGTCGGCGAGGATTTCACGGCTGGAAGGCATGTTCAGGTCCTGCATGAAGGCTTCTTTGTAGGAGCGAGGGGGACGCCAAGTTCTTGCTCGCGAACAAACTCCGCTGCGAGGCCGGGTTCGCGAGCCCGTAGGATGGGTGGAGCTTGCGATACCCATCGGCATTGCCTGCACGGTCATCGATGGGTATCGCTTCGCTCCACGCCATCCTACGGCGCTCTTTCGCAGGAGCGGACTCCGTCCGCGATTCGGGCCGGCGGCGCCGGCATCGCGGATGAATCCGCTCCTACGGGGGCGTGGCGTTACTCGTCGCCCGGCACGCCGTAGCTCGGCGCCTTGGTCGGGTCGAGGGCGCGGGTCAGGTAGTCCTCCAGTTGCGGCTTGTAGGCCACCCAGAGTTTTTCCAGTTCGTCAATCGGCGCCTCGTCGGCCCAGTCCACGCGCAGGTCGACGATCGGCCAGACCAGGTCGCCGACCACCTTCAGCGCCGCCGAATGCACCGGGCCGGCTTCGCCACCGGCGGCCATCGCCGCCTGCATGGCGGCCAGCAGGCGCTCGGCGAGGCAGCCGTTGGCGCTTTCGAAGGCCTTGGTCATGGCCTCGATCACGGCGGGCGAGGACAGCAGGTTGCCCGCCGCCACGCAGTTTTCCCCGGCTACGGCGTTGTACACGCCCAGGGCTTCGCTGCCGGTGAACAGCGCGACCTTGCCGTGCTGGTCGATCACCGTCACCTGGCGGTACTGGCTGTAGCCGTTGCTGGACAGCGCCTTGTCCAGCGCAGCGCCCGGTTCGAGGCCGGCTTCCAGCTGGTCGAGGATCTGCGGGCCGAGGGCCGGCAGGGTGATGTTCTGCGTGGCCACTGCGCCGACCCCGGCGCGCACCCAGGGGCAGCGGGCGCCCACGGCGATGCTCGAGGAGCTGATGGCGATACCCAGTTGTCCGGTTTCGGCGCAGCGGCCGACGATGGAGAAGGTCATGTTGGCTCCTTGTTTGCTGTTCTTGTCGATCAAGCGCTACAGGCACAAACGACGAAGCGGCGAGGCAGGAAATCCCGCGTCGCCGCCGCGCTTTTCAGTTCATCGATCAGTCCGGGATCACTGCGATCACGTCGATCTCCATCAGCCACTGCGGCTGACCCAGGGCCGAGACCACCAGGCCGGTGGAGATCGGGAACACGCCCTTCAGCCACTTGCCGACTTCCTGGTACACCGGCTCGCGGTAGCGCGGGTCGATGAGGTAGGTGGTGGTCTTGACGATGTGCGACAGGTCGCTGCCGGCCTCTTCCAGCAACTGCTTGACGTTCTTCATCGCCTGCTCGGCCTGGGCGCGCGGGTCGCCCAGTCCTACGAGATTGCCCTCGAAATCGGTGCCGACCTGGCCGCGCACGTACACGGTGTTGCCGGCGCGCACGGCCTGGCAGAGGTCGTTGTCCAGGGTCTGGTTCGGGTAGGTGTCCTTGGTGTTGAACATGCGGATGCGGGTGTGGGTAGGCATCTCTTACTCCCAGGAAGCGGCTTTCTGAACGGAGGCTTCGCGCTGCGAAGCGTCCTGGTATTCGACATAACGGCGTTGGGTGGCGATGTGCCCGGCGACGTGCTTGGCGTCGTGCCACACCCCCCAGATGAACGAGGAGCCCCGGCGCGACAGCCACGGCAGGCCGACGAAGTACACGCCCGGCTCGCGGGACACGCCGCGCTGGTGCCTGGGCTTGCCCTTGGCGTCGAAGGCGTCGACCTGCAGCCAGTCGAAGTCCACGGCGTAGCCGGTGGCCCAGATGATCGAGGTGATGCCGGCGGCGGCGAGGTCCAGTTCGAGGATCGGCTGGCGGATGCACTCGGCGTCCGGGTAGGTCTTGCGGGCGTCCGGCTCTTCCGGCAGGTCCAGGCCGTTGCGCTCGATGTAGGCATCGGCGGCGTCGAGCAGGCCGAGGTAGTTCTCGTCGCCGGCCTGGAGGTTCTTCACCAGGTCGTCCTGGAAGCTCACCTTGCCGTCGGCGAAGGCCTTGGTCAGGCCGGTCAGGGTGATGCCCTCGTTGGCCAGGCGGCGGAAGTCGATGGTCTCGCCGCCACGCGCGCCGCTCACGGCGATGGTCACGTGCTCGCGGCCCGGCTGCACTTCCTCGGCGTCCCACAGGCCGAGCACGCCCAGCCACCAGACGAAGTCGCGGTTGCGGTAGGAGCGCGGCGGGCGGTCATGGGCGCCCACGGAGAGGAACACCTGCTTGCCGGCGCGGTTCAGCTCGTCGGCGATCTGCACGCCGGAGGAACCGGCGCCGATCACCAGCACGGCGCCTTCGGGCAGCTGCTGCGGGTTGTAGTAACGGGCCGAGTGGATCTGCTGGATGTCGGCGTCCTTCGGCGCGATGGCCGGGATCACCGGGCGCTGGAACGGGCCGGTGGCCGACACCACGCGCTGGGCCTGGATCGTGCCCTCGGAGGTTTCCACGGTGAAGCCGGGGCGGCCTTCGTTGCGGGTGACCTTCTTCACTTCCACGCCGGTGCGGATCGGCGCGTTGAACTGCTTGGCGTAGGCGACGAAATAGTCCGCCACCTGCTCCTTGGCCGGGAACTCGTCCGGGCCGACCGGGAATTCCATGTTCGGGAAGCGGTCGTGCCAGGCCGGGCCGTTGGCCACCAGCGAATCCCAGCGGCCGCTGCGCCAGGCTTCGGCGATGCGGCTCTTCTCCAGCACGATGTGCGGCACGCCCAGGGCGGTCAGGTGTTCGCTCATGGCCACGCCGGCCTGACCGGCGCCGACGACCAGCGTATCGATTTCCAGGTTATCAAGCGCCTTCTTGCCGAAGGTGCCTGGATTCAGGTCGGTCATGGCTTGCTTCCTCGGGCTCTGTTCTCGTTGTTCTGCGTATCGCGGCCAGTGCCGCGGTGTTGGCCGCATTCTGTTCAGAGCCCGGGAATAGCGAAATTATGTTTTTTGTAGTCGCTGGCTAGGGAAAAACTGCGCCCACGCGAACCCCGCGGCCCGCGGGCTGCAAGCGAGGGGTTATAGGATTTCTGGTGCCTGGGACGACAAATTGGCTAGGCAGGACGGGGCTTGCAGCCGCAACCGGCTCTTCGTTGGAGCGAGCTTGCTCGCGAACCGGACCCCGCAGCGAAGCTGTGCGCGAGCTTTGTAGGATGGGTGGAGCGCAGCGATACCCATGCTGCCAGTGCGCCGGATTGATGGGTATCGCTGCGCTCCACGCCATCCTACGAAGGCATTCATCCTGAACATCAGGCGCGGGGACTCTGCAGTCAGCGACTCTCCGCCACCGCCTCGAGGAACCGCTCCAGCACCAGGTTCGGCCGGCGGCCCTTGCGGGTCACCACGGTCAGCGGGATGTCGTAGTGGAAGCGCTCCGGGCGCAGGGCGCGCATGCGGCCCTGGGCGACCCAGTCGGCGGCGTAGTGGTCGGGCAGGTAGCCGATGTAGCTGCCGGTGAGGATCAGGAAGGCCAGGCCCTCGCGGTCGGAGGCGCCGGCGCTGCCGCTCAGCTCCTGGTGCCGCTCCTGGGCCTCGGCGGGGATGCGGTAGCTGGGCGCCACGGCGTCGCAGGCGTGGATTTCCTCCACCGTGATGCTGGCGTCGTCGCGCCCGAACAGCGGGTGCTCGCGGCTGCAGAACAGCAGCGAACGTTCCTCGTACAGCGCCGAATACTCCAGCCCCGACAGCGGACTGATCAGCGGCACCACGCCCACGTGCAGGCGCCCGTCGAGCACGCCCAGCTCGATCTCGTTGGGCGTGGTCATGCCGATGTTGATCCGCACCCCCGGCCCGCTGGCCTTGAGCGCGCGCAGGGCGTGGGTGATGCGCATCTGCGGCAGGGTCACCAGGTTGTTGATGATGCCGATGTTCAGCGCGCCACGCAGGTGCTGGTGCAGCTCGTTGACCTCCGCGCGAAAGCCCTCCAGCGCCGCCAGCAGCGACTGGGTGGCGCGGTACACCTCGCGGCCCTCGTCGGTCATGGCGAAGCCGGCGCGGCCGCGCTGGCACAGGCGCATCCCCAGGCGCTTCTCCAGGTCGCCCATGTGCAGGCTGATGGCCGAGCGGCTGATGCCCAGCGTGCTTTCCGCGGCGGAGAAGCTGCCGCACTCGACGATGGTCTTGAAGATGCGCAACAGGCGGATTTCGAAGTCACTGACCTGGCCCAGGGAAGGGGCGCGGGGTTTAGCCATTTTGTTTTACCAATTCGAAACTGAAGGTAAGAAGAATAGGCTTTAACTCACGTTTAGTCAGGCTCAATCTTGGTCCATCGCAGCAGGCGTGACGCGGCCTGCGCGCCCAACAAGACTGTCGTCGAGGACCCGCTCCATGAACCAGCACGTGAACCTCACCCCGTCGGTGGCCGGCCTGAACCTCAAGCATCACTGGATGCCCTTCAGCGCCAACCGCAACTTCCAGAAAGACCCGCGCATCATCGTCGCCGCCGAAGGCAGCTACCTGGTCGACGACAAGGGCCGCAGGATCTACGACAGCCTCTCCGGCCTGTGGACCTGCGGCGCCGGTCACTCGCGCAAGGAAATCGCCGACGCGGTGGCCAGGCAGATCGGCACCCTCGACTACTCCCCGGGCTTCCAGTACGGCCACCCGCTGTCCTTCCAGCTGGCCGAGAAGATCGCCAACCTGACCCCCGGCAACCTCGACCACGTGTTCTTCACCGGCTCGGGTTCCGAGTGCGCCGACACCGCCATCAAGATGGCCCGTGCCTACTGGCGCATCAAAGGCCAGGCGCAGAAGACCAAGCTGATCGGCCGCGCCCGTGGCTACCACGGCGTGAACGTCGCCGGCACCGCCCTGGGCGGCATCGGCGGCAACCGCAAGATGTTCGGCCAGCTGATGGACGTCGACCACCTGCCGCACACCCTGCAGCCGGGCATGGCCTTCACCAAGGGCATGGCCGAGACCGGCGGCGTCGAGCTGGCCAACGAGCTGCTGAAGCTGATCGAGCTGCATGACGCCTCCAACATCGCCGCCGTCATCGTCGAGCCGATGTCCGGTTCCGCCGGTGTGCTGGTGCCGCCCAAGGGCTACCTGCAGCGCCTGCGCGAAATCTGCGACCAGCACAACATCCTGCTGATCTTCGACGAAGTGATCACCGCCTTCGGCCGCATGGGCAAGGCCACCGGCGCCGAATACTTCGGCGTGACCCCGGACATCATGAACGTCGCCAAACAGGTCACCAACGGCGCCATTCCGATGGGCGCGGTGATCGCCAACCGCGAAATCTACGACACCTTCATGGGCCAGAACCTGCCGGAATACGCCGTCGAGTTCGGCCACGGCTACACCTACTCCGCGCACCCGGTCGCCTGCGCCGCCGGCATCGCCGCGCTGGACCTGCTGGAGAAGGAAAACCTCATCCAGCAGTCCCTGGAGCTGGCGCCCTACTTCGAGAAGGCCCTCCACGGCCTGAAGGGCGCGAAGAACGTCATCGACATCCGCAACTGCGGCCTGGCCGGCGCGATCCAGATCGCCGGCCGCGACGGCGACGCCATCGTGCGTCCGTTCGAAGCCAGCATGAAGCTGTGGAAGGAAGGCTTCTACGTGCGCTTCGGCGGCGACACCCTGCAGTTCGGCCCGACCTTCAACGCCAAGCCCGAAGACCTGGACCGCCTGTTCAGCGCCGTCGGCGACGCCCTCAACGGAGTGGCATAAGTGAGCGAGCGCCCGCAGGCCGTGCCGACGGTGCAGATCGACAACGACAAGGTCCTGGTCACCGAGTGGCGCTTCGCCCCCGGTGCCGAGACCGGCTGGCACCGCCACGGCATGGAATATGTCGTGGTCCCGGTGACCAACGGTGAACTGCTGTTGCAGACCCCCGAGGGCGAGCGGCGCGCGCCGCTGGTTCTGGGCCAGAGCTACACCCGCCAGATCGGCACCGAGCACAACGTGATCAACCCGTGCGATCACGAAGTGGCCTTCATCGAGATCGAGCTCAAGGGCGGACAGCCGCACGAGCATTGAGCGCGCGGGCACGCAAGCAGGCAGCGCCGGACGAGTCGCCTTAGAGTGGCCGCCCCGGCGGGCCCCGCTGCCCAGCACCGTATAAATCCCCTCTCCCCCGGGAGAGGGTCAGGGAGAGGGACGCCTGAAAGCGTCCCGCCCCACACTTTCAGCGAGAAGAGACAGCACATGAGCACCGTCAAGCACCTGATCGGCGGCGAACTGATCGCCGACACCGGCCGCAGCGCCGACGTCTTCAACCCGTCCACCGGCGAAGCCGTGCGCAAGGTCCCCCTGGCCAGCCGCGCCACCGTACAGAAGGCCATCGACGCCGCCAAGGCCGCCTTCCCGGCCTGGCGCAACACCCCGCCGGCCAAGCGTGCCCAGGTCCTGTTCCGCTTCAAGCAGCTGCTCGAAGCCAACGAAGCGCGCATCGCCCAGCTGATCAGCGAAGAACACGGCAAGACCCTCGAAGACGCCGCCGGCGAGCTCAAGCGCGGCATCGAGAACGTCGAATACGCCAGCGCCGCCCCGGAAATCCTCAAGGGCGAATACAGCCGCAACGTCGGCCCGAACATCGACGCCTGGAGCGATTTCCAGCCCATCGGCGTGGTCGCCGGCATCACCCCGTTCAACTTCCCGGCGATGGTTCCGCTGTGGATGTACCCGCTGGCCATCGCCTGCGGCAACACCTTCGTGCTCAAGCCCTCCGAGCGCGACCCGAGCTCCACCCTGCTGATCGCCGAACTGTTCGAGGAAGCCGGCCTGCCCAAGGGCGTGCTGAACGTCGTGCACGGCGACAAGGAAGCCGTGGACGCGCTGATCGAGGCCCCGGAAGTGAAGGCCCTGAGCTTCGTCGGCTCGACCCCGATCGCCGAATACATCTATTCCGAAGGCACCAAACGCGGCAAGCGCGTGCAGGCCCTGGGCGGCGCCAAGAACCACGCCGTGCTGATGCCCGACTGCGACCTGGACAACGCCGTCAGTGCCCTGATGGGCGCGGCCTACGGCTCCTGCGGCGAGCGCTGCATGGCCATCTCCGTGGCCGTCTGCGTGGGCGACCAGATCGCCGACGCGCTGGTCGAGAAGATCGTTCCGCAGGTCAAGGCCCTGAAGATCGGCGCCGGCACCTCCCGCGGCCTCGACATGGGCCCGCTGGTCACCGGCGCGGCGCAGGCCAAGGTCACCGGCTACATCGACGCCGGCGTCGAACAGGGCGCCACGCTGCTGGTGGACGGCCGTGGCTACAAGGTCGCCGGTCACGAGAACGGCTTCTTCGTCGGCGGCACCCTGTTCGACCGCGTGACCACCGAGATGAGCATCTACAAGGAAGAAATCTTCGGCCCGGTGCTGTGCATCGTGCGCGTGAACAGCCTCGAAGAAGCCATGAAGCTGATCAACGACCACGAATACGGCAACGGCACCTGCATCTTCACCCGCGACGGTGAAGCGGCCCGCCTGTTCTGCGACGAGATCGAAGTCGGCATGGTCGGCGTCAACGTGCCGCTGCCGGTGCCGGTGGCCTACCACAGCTTCGGCGGCTGGAAGCGCTCGCTGTTCGGCGACCTCCACGCCTACGGCCCGGACGGCGTGCGCTTCTACACCAAGCGCAAGGCCATCACCCAGCGCTGGCCGCAGCGCAAGTCGCACGAAGCCGCGCAGTTCGCCTTCCCCAGCAACGGCTGAGGCTGACGAAAAAGGCATGGTCGATCCCGACCATGCCTTTTTTCTTTCCACCCCCTGACACCGCATACACGGCGATCCGCGCATCGCCGGGGCCCTGGCCGCGCCCACGACAAGCAAGCGACCAACCACTGTAGGCATCGAGCGCCGGTTCGCCGGCACCCCGAACGTAATGGACGCAACACCCTGCGATGTGGAGACAACAATAATGACCAAGATCCTCAAGCTCACCTCCCTGGCGATCGCCCTCGCCGCCACCGGCCAGTCGTTCGCTGGCGACCTCACCGTCGTGTCCTTCGGCGGCGCCAACAAGGACGCCCAGGTCCAGGCGTTCTACACCCCCTGGCAGCAGAGCAGCGGCAACCGCCTGGTGTCCGGCGAATACAACGGTGAAATGGCCAAGATCAAGGCGATGGTCGACACCGGCAGCGTCGCCTGGAACGTCGTTGAAGTGGAAGGCGCCGAACTTGCCCGTGGCTGTGACGAGGGCATGTTCGAAGAGCTCGACCCGGCGCAGATCGGCCTCAGGCAGGAGGACTTCGTGCCCGGAGCGATCCAGCCCTGCGGCATCGGCTTCCTTGTCTACTCCACGGTGCTTGCCTACAACCGCAACAAGCTCGCCAGCGCGCCGACCAGCTGGAGCGATTTCTGGGACGTCGAGAAATTCCCCGGCAAGCGCGGCCTGCGCAAGCTGGCCAAGTCCACCCTGGAATTCGCCCTGCTCGCCGACGGCGTGAAGCCCGGCGAGGTCTACCAGGTGCTCGCCACCCCGCAGGGCCAGGACCGCGCCTTCGCCAAGCTCGACCAGATCAAGCCCTACATCCAGTGGTGGGAGGCCGGCGCGCAGCCGCCACAATTCCTCGCCGCCGGCGACGTGGTGATGAGCTCGGTCTACAACGGCCGCCTCTCCGCCCAGCAGCGTCAGCAGTACGGCCTGGACATCGTGTGGAACGGCGGCATCTACGAGTTCGACTCCTGGGCCATCCCCAAGGGCGCGCCGCAGCAGGACATGACTCGCCAGTTCATCGGCTACACCCTCGCACCCGAGCAGCAGAAGAGCTTCTCCCAGCACATCGACTACGGCGCCGCCAACCTCAAGGGGACGGAGCTGCTGGACGCGAAACGCGTGGCCGAGCTGCCCACCGCACCGGAAAACATCGCCCAGCAGATCCCGGTGGATGTGGGCTTCTGGACCGACCATGGCGAGCAGTTGGAGCAGCGCTTCAACGCCTGGGCGGCGCGGTGAGTTAGCGCTTGAGAGGAGGTCGCCTGTTTGCGGCGACCTCCATGTCTAGGGGCAGGACGGTGTGCGCTTCTACACCAAGCGCAAGGCCATCACCCAGCGCTGGCCGCAGCGCAAGTCGCGCAGTTCGCCTTCTCCAGCAATGGTTGATGGTGAGTAAGTGAAAGAAAAGGCCGGTCGAATGACCGGCCTTTTTATTCTTGCTGTCGCGTCCTGAAAATGCTCTAGGCTAGCTCCAACTTCCCGGATTCCATGGTTTCCACCAGGTTGCGCAGCCAGTCTTCCAGTGTTGCTGCGACGACGTTGCGTCGCGCCTCATCGTGCCAAAAGTCGATGATCCGGCCCGCTGAGCCAGGCAACGTATCAAGGCAGAAATGATCACCACCAAAGCTCTGGGTGAATGGCACCCACTCGTACTTCCACCACTCCGGGTCTTCAAAGTCAAAACCGATCATCCCGTCGAGCTCCAACTTGCTGCTCAGGCTGTCTTCGACAGAGATGAACATGTGATTGGCAAACAGTGCTTCCTCGGTGGTCCCATTCTTCCATGACCAGAGCGCCCGCAGCTCCGTAGGCAGTGCGATACCCGTCTGGCGCTCGTAGTCGTCCAGTGCAGAGCCCGATACACCGGGGGCTAGCGTTGCGTAATAGGCTGGCCGGTGTTGTTGCAACCAACGATCCGCGCGGATGATGAGATTCTGCATGTCAGAGACTTCCATGATGGTTCGATAGGAGAACCCTAAGAGCGGAGACTGCAAGGGCGCTACGCCTACTTACGCACACTTCTTTGCGCCATTTCGCCGTAGACAATAAGGCCCGCGATCAGCCCAGCTGCTTTTTAAGATAGATGCGCTGGTGCCCCGGCGGGCTCTTCGAGCACGCCCATGCGCCCGAAGCCCTGTTTCTCGTAGCAGCGGCTCAAGCGTTCACTGGGGGCAATCAAGCATTCGCGGAACTTCCTCCCAGCGCATCCACAGGCCGCCTTGCCAGTTCAGGAGCATCAGGCGTCGTTTTTCCCAGGTGAGCATCACGCGGCGGGGAATTTCGGATTCCGGCGTGTATTCATCGCGCAGCGTCGGGATGACATCGTGTGAAAGCCAGCGGTCGAGCGCTTCGAGCTCCGGGTGGCCGAAGCGCACCAAGGCTTTGTAGACGGCGGCTTCGCTGAGCAGGACGGTTTCCTCTTCGCTGCCGGTGCGGTAGGCGAGGCGGACGGTTTGGGATTCGTGGGGGAAGAAGCGGTGGTGGAAGCTGTCGGGGTATTGAACGGACAGTAATCGGGCAATATCGCGGGCGGCGAACCAGGCTTGGTTGTCGATCATCACGCCGCGCAGGAAGCGTTTGTGGCGATTGAAGAAGGTTGGGGTGTATGCGTCGTGCATGAGGTAGAGCTCCGTTATCGATAGAGAGCTGCCACCTGCGTCGCCAAACATAGGGTGGCAGACCGCGCGGGGTTGGCGAACCGGCTAACGGGAAACCGGCAGACCCGAAGGTCTCCCCGCGCGATCCGCCATTAAGCGTTGCAGAAAATTCTGCACGTGCGGGGGCCTGCAAGAGCATTCGCTGTTCTCGCAAGCACCGTTAGGCGCTATCGCGCCGTTAGTTCCGAGTCGCCAAACCCGGCCACGGGATTGACCGTGACCGCCGCAGGATAGGGATGCGCCGGGGTGCCGGCAAGCGGGGCGGTTTCCGGCTCTTTTGTAGGAGCGGACCTGTAGTGGTCCGGTTTTTCTAGACACCGCTATAGGAGCATCAAGCCGCCCGCGCCTCGAACACGGCTGGCGGCAACTGCTTCGTTGTCGAATGAAGACGCTGATGGTTGTAGTAGGTGGCGACGAATCGTGTCACATCGGCTTTGGCTTCGTGCTGGTCTCGATAGCGCCGCTCGCCTATCCACTCACGCTTCAAGCTGGCAAAGACTCGCTCCACCACTGCATTGTCCCAGCAATTGCCGCGCCGACTCATGCTCTGCACGATCTGCAAACGTCGCAGCATGTCCACAAAGCGCTCGCTGCTGTACTGGCACCCCTGATCGGAGTGGAACATCAGGCCGTTGTCCGGGTGTCGCATCGACACGGCGAGCTCCAGGGCCTGGATCACCAAATCCGTATCAGCCACGGACGAGAATGCCCAGCCCACGATTCGCCGGGCATACAGATCGACCACGATAGCCAGGTACAGCCAGCCACGCGCCGTACGCAGATAGGTGATGTCGCCGGCCCAGACCTGATTCGGGGCTGCCGGCTGGAATTGGCGATTGAGGTGGTTGGGGGCCGCCGCTGCCGGCTTGGTGTGCCGCCGATAGTGCTGATTGCGCCGTCGAGCCACCGCCAGGCCAGCCTGACGCATTAGGCGGCGAGCCCGTTGCCGACCCACCGCATGCCCCTGCTGACGCAAGGCCGCCGACATCCGGCGTGAGCCATAGGTGTGCCGGCTGCTTTCATGCAGGTCCGTGACGGCCGAGAGTAGCGGGCTGGGTGGTTTCGGGCGCTTATGACGCGCCGCGTAGTAACTGCTGCGCGCCAGTCCAAGCAGGCGACAGCAGCGCGTGACGCTCATGGCCCCCTTCACTCGGTCGATCATTTGCCAGCTCGCAGCATTTCCCGAACGAAGAAGGCCGTGGATTTTTTTAGCGTGTCACGCTCTTCCTGCGCCTCTGCCAGTGCGCGCTGCACCTGCGCCAACTGGCTCTCCAGTGCACGGATGCGCTGGGCATCATCGATGACCGAACCCGGTTGCTCAGCCCGCCATTGCGAGACCCAACGCCGCAACGCCGTCGGTCCCACCCCCATGGCCTGTGCTGCCTGCGGCACCGAGTAGCCCTGCGCTACCACCAGTTGCACTGCTTCGCGCTTGAGCGCGTCCGATAGTTTTCTATGACCCATGTAAATCACCTCAATAGTCGCGTTAGTTAACTCGCTCCTATCTCGGTGTCCAGAATTTCCGGACCACTACAACCTTGTCCGCGATCAGCCCCGCTCAAGAGCATCGCGGACAAGGTCCGCTCCTACGGGAGCTGAAAGCGGGCTCCGCTCGCGATCAGCCGAAGTGCTTCTTCAGGTAGATGCGCTGGTGCCCCGGCGGGCAGTCTTCCAGCACGCCCATGCGTTCGAAGCCCTGCTTCTCGTAGAAGCCCGGGGCCTGGAAGCTGTAGGTGTAGAGGAACAGGCCGACGCAGCCGCGGCGGCGGGCTTCGGTTTCGGCCTGGGCGATCAGTTCGGCGCCCAGGCCGTTGCCGCGCTGGTCGTCCTGCAGCCAGAGGTAGTCGATGTAGAGCCAGCCCATGCCGGATTGGCCGAACATGCCGCCGACCACTTCGCCGTCCTTGTCGCGCGCGTAGAGCTCGAAGTCGTCGTAGGTGTTGCTGCGGCCCATCTGCTCGAAGTTGTACGCGAGCAGGCCCTGGACGATCACGTTGCGCGCATAGGGGTCGACGCCGAGGGCGAAGTTGAAGGTGGTGTGCATGGGGCCCTCTGGACTGGCGAAAACGTCAGTCTAGAGAGGTGACGCCGCGATGGGTAGACGCCTTTGGTAGCGGCGGGCACGGCGGGGTGCGAACGGAGGGGCATCGCGGACGGAGTCCGCTCCTGCGCGAAGCCGGCCGGCGTGGTCATGCCGCTCAGAGCAGCTCCTTGCGCGAGGTGGTGATCGACAGCAGCTTGGTGTCGCGGAAGAACAGATACCGATAGGCGCCGTTGTTCGGGCCATACATCCAGGTCTCCAGCTGCGCCTCGCCGGGAATGAACTGGCCGTTCGCGCCGCGCCGTGGTGGGCGGGGCGGCGTGACCACACGCTTGTCGGGTTGGCCGCACTTGGCGAGGACTTCGTCCATCGGGTCGCCTTCGTTGATCAGGTGGGTGCCGCAGCGCAGGGTGCCGGCCTGGGCGCTGCCAAGGGCGAGCAGCAGGCCGGTGGCGAGGAGGGACGGCAGCCAGCGGGACATGGTGGGCTTCCTTTGCCGGGGAGATATCCACACTAGCCGTGTGGGCGTCGCTGCGTGTTGATGTGCGGCACGGGCGGCCGCGCCCTGTGGTTCTGGCGTTGAGTGAGATCAATGTGCCACTATCGTTGAGGGCCTATCCTGCGGCCCGCCCAGGGACGACATTGGTGGCCGGTTGGTGGCCAGGGGGTGCCTGGCGATTCCAATCCGCCTTTCAAAGGAGTGAGCATGCTTCGTTTTCTTTGCGTTTCCCTCTTCGCCCTCGTACTGACCGGCTGCGCCTCTTCGGCGAAGGTCGAGAACATGAGCGTCGATGCCCAGCAGGCGCATACCCGGAACTATGACGCCGGGCTGCGCGACAACCTCCAGATCGGCGAGGTCGAGGGTGGTGAGAAGACCAATCCGCTGTGGACCTCGGAGATCGATGGCGCCGACTTCCGCGCGGCCCTGGAGCAGTCGCTGGACAAGGCCGGCCTGCTCGGCGAGGGCGGCAAGGCCGCGTATTCGCTGCGCGCCAAGCTGGTCAGCGTCGACCAGCCGGTGTTCGGCTTCAGCTTCACTGTGACCTCGACGGTCCAGTACAGCCTGGTGGAGAACGCCGGCGGCCGCGTCGTCTGGCAGGAAACCGTGAAGGAGCCGTTCACCGCCGGGGTCGGCGATGCGTTCTACGGCGTGACCCGCCTGCGCCTGGCCAACGAGGGCTCCGCCCGCGCCAACATCAACACCCTGCTGCAGCGCCTGGGTGGCCTGAAGCTGGCGGCCGGTCAGGTCTCGCTGCAGAACTGACGGCAAACCCGCGTTGAAAAAAAGCCCGGCCAATGCCGGGCTTTTTCGTGCCCTGGCACTAACCCTGGCGGGGGCTGAACTCGCACTTGTCCCGCCCGCCGCGCTTGGCTTCGAGCAGGGCGGCGTCGGCGCGGCTGAGGGTCTGGGAGTAGCTTTCGCCGGGCTGGTGTTCGGCGACGCCGACGCTGGCGGTGACCGACAGGGCCTGGGTGCCCACGCGCACGGCCAGGCTGCGGATGTCGCTGCGCACGCGCTCGATCACGGCGGCGGCATCGGCCAGGCGGGTTTCCGGGAGGATCAGCAGGAACTCCTCGCCGCCCCAGCGGCCGCAGAGGTCGTACTGGCGCAGGGCGGATTCCATCGCGCGGCCGATTTCCACCAGCACGCGGTCGCCCACTTCATGGCCCCAGGTGTCGTTGACCTGCTTGAAGCGGTCGACGTCGAGCATCGCCAGCACATAGGGCTCGGCGCGGCGCTGGGCGCGTTCGCTCTCCTCGCGCAGGCGCTCCATCAGCAGGCGCCGGTTGGCGATGCCGGTGAGGGTGTCGTGGGTCGAGGCTTCCTTCAGGGCGACGTTGAGGTCGCGCATCATGTCCTGGTAGCGGTCGGAGATGCGCGCGACCTTTTCCAGCTGGCGCAGCTGCTTGTGGTAGCGCTCGGACAGCGTGGAGTTCTGCGCCCGGGCCATGGACTGGAAGCCGTCGGAGATGCGTGCGATGCGCTCCAGGCGCGCGAGCTGGTCGAGGGACTGCTGGTGCTTCATGTACAGGGCCTCGCGCAGGGGGTGCCCTTCGTACTGGGGGTCGGCCAGCAAGGCGTCGATCAGCAGGTCCAGCTCGCGCTCGCTCGTCATGGCACTTACTCGTCGTAGGCTTGGATGACGAACGGGAAGCTGCAGTCCTCGCGGAACTCCTCGGCCAGCTCGGCGACGCGCTCGTTGCGCCGGTCGTAGTGCCAGGCGACGGTGGCGGCGCGGCCTTCGCGGTGGGCCTCTTCGAGCAGGTCGAAGATGTCCATCATGGCCTTGATCGAGCTGGTGTTGAGGTACAGCAGGCGCAGGTCGAGGGCGAGCGGGCGTTGTGCCTCGCCGAGGAAGCGCTCGACCCATTCGATCACCTGGCCGAACAGTTCATAGGAGTTTTCCGGGTAGGAGTCGCCCTGCATCGTGAGGATGCCGGCCTGCCAGTCGCCGTGGATCGCTGGGGTTGACTGGGTTCCGGTGACGTTGAGATCGCTCATGTCTGGGTGTTCCTGAATTCGCGGGTCAGATCACGGCGCGCAGGCTGAAGAAGGCGCGGCCATCGGGTTGTTCGGTGAGGGAGGTCAGCAGCGGCGCGCTGGATTTGCGGGCGATGTCCAGCAGGCCCAGGCCGGCGCCGGTGGCGGCTTCGGCGTCGCGCGGGCGGCGCAGCTGTTCCTTGTAGGCGGCCTTGAGCTGGGCCTTGTCGAACCCGGCGATGGCCTCGATGCTGCGCACCAGGCTGCGGCCGTCCTCCAGCTCCACCAGGTTGCCGGCGGAGACCACGTAGTGCCCCTCGTCGTTGCGCGCGATGGCGACGGTGGCCGAGGCCTCCTGCTCGCCGTAGCCGCGCAGGGCGGCGTAATGGCGGATGTTCTGGGTCATCTCGATGTAGACGGCGAACACGTCCATGGCTTCGCTGGGGTGCGCCTGCTCGGCCTGCAGGTAGTTGCGCAGGGCGTGGCCGATTTCTTCGATCAGGCTGCGCGAGATGGGCCCGTTGAAGCTGAGCAGGATGCGTTTGCGGGTGTAGCTCTCGCGCATGGCCAACAGATCTAGCGATTCCATGGAGTACCCCTAGTCGAATCGGAAGGAGAGGATGGTGATGTCGTCGCGCTGCGGACGCTCGCCCTGGTAGCGGGCCAGGGTGGCGGCGAAGACGTCCGCCTGCTCGGCCAGCGGTCGGCGCGCATGGTTGCGTAGCATATCGGCAAAGCGGCTGTTGCCGAAGCCGAAGCCGTGTTCGCCGCCGGCCTGGTCAAGGAAACCGTCGGTGCACAGGTAATAGGTCCAGCCCGCCTCCATGGGGATCTCGACGTCCTGGTAGTCGCCCTGGCGCTTGTCGCCGATGGCGCGGCGCGCGCCCTTGTATTCGCGCACGTCGCTGCCGTCGCTGGCGAACAGGGAAATCTTCGCGCCGGAGAAGTGCAGCAGCTTGCGCTGGTGGTCGACGCGCACCAGGCCCGCGTCCATGTTGGTGGCCAGCGAGTGGGCGAACCCTTCCTGGCTGAGCATGCCGCGCATGACGTGGTCGGTCTCGTGCAGGATGGCCGCCGGGTCGTGGCTCTGCACGCTGTCCACCGCGTGGTCGATGGCGGCCAGGGCGAGCATGGTCATCAGCGCGCCGGGCACGCCGTGGCCGGCGCAGTCGACCACGCCGATCAGGCTGTCATGCGGGCCTTCGCGGTAGATGTAGAAGTCGCCGCCGACCACGTCGCGCGGCTTCCACAGGACGAAGTGGTGCTCGCCCAGGGACTTCTGCAGCTGGCGGTCGGGGAGGATGGCGCGCTGGATCAGGCTGGCGTAGTCGATGGAATCGCCGATCTTCTTCTGCGCGGCGGCCATCTCCAGGTTGGCGGCTTCCAGCGCCTGGGTGCGCTGGCGCACCTTGCCTTCCAGCTCCTCGGTGTGCCGGCGTACCTGGTCGGCCATGCTGGCGAAGGCGGACGACAGCTCGCCGATCTCGTCCGCGCGGGTGCGCGGCAGCGGGCTGTCGTACTGGCCGGCGGCAATCGCCTTGGCCGACTGCTTGAGGCCGCGCAGCGGGCGCAGCACCAGCAGGTCGACGGTGTAGGCGAAGCCGAGCAGGAGGATCGCCAGCAGCCCGACCAGGGTGCCCGCCAGCGGCCAGATCCAGCGGCTGTCGAGCACCTGCGCGGCGTGCAGGTCGACGGCGCTGAGCACGTGCCAGCGCAGCTGCGGGATGTAGGCCATGGCCAGCAGCTGCTCCTTGCCGTCCAGCGTTCCCCAGGTCGTCGTCACTTCGCCGGGGCTGGCCTCGGCCTGGCGCATGGCCTGGCGCAGGTGGTCGCGCTCGCGGTCATTGGCCAGCAGGTCGAACACGCGGTGCTGCGCCTTGGCGCCGGCGCCGGAGGAGTAGGCGATCAGCTGGGTGTCCGGGTGCGCCTGGATGGCGCCGTCGGGGTCGACGATCATCGGCGTCACGCCGGCCTCGCGGCGCGAGATGAACTGGTCGAGGAACTCGGTGAGGTCCAGGCCGCCGCCGGCCAGGCCGACCTTCTCGTTGCCGGCGCGGACCACCATGTTGAACCAGACCTTGGTGACCTTGAGCTTGGCGTCGTAGTTGATGTTGATGTTGTACGGCTCGTCGCGCGCCAGGGTCTCGAAGTACCAGCTGTCCTGCGGGTCTTCCTGGCCCAGGGTGTAGCGCGGGGCGTTGGACAGCGGCGAGTTGGAGTCGTTGAAGTAGTAGTGGCGCGAGGCGTCCACCACGACGAAATAGGAGTAGTTGTGGTGGTCGGCGCGGAAGCCCTCGGCTTCGCGGAAGAACAGCGCGCGGCGCGCCGGGTCGTTCTCCGCGAGCATCCAGTCCTGCGTCACCACCGACTCGGCCAGCCGCCGCGACAGCGCGAGTTCGCGGATCACCGGGGCGATGATCTTCTGCTGGTTGAGCAGGGTGAAGTTTCTCGCGAAGGCGAGGCCGAAATGCGTGCGGATGTCCTCCATGGCCTTCCAGCCCAGCAACACCGCCGGTACCAGCGCCAAAAGACAGGCGATGAGCAATGCCACCACCGATTTACCGCGCAACCCCCATCTTGCCGCCATGGATCCCTCAGATACCGTCGCCCGCCGTCTGCCGGTCTTTTGGCGAAAACCCAATTGTGCATTTTGTATACGGTCACAATCAAACCCAATTGATGGCAGGTAGCCATTAATTTGACGTCAGTCAACCGGCTTCCGGAGTCTGGTCACTGCCCGAAACAACGCACGGGCGGCGTGCGATTGCCGCGCGCCGCTAGACGCGATTGCCGCCGCCGCTCTGCCGGGCCTGGTGCAGCAGGGCGGCGGCGATGCGCTCCAGCGGCAGGATTTCCTTCGCCGCGCCCAGCTCCGCCGCCTCGCGGGGCATGCCGTAGACCACGCAGCTGGCCTCGTCCTGGGCGATGGTGTGGCCGCCGGCCTGGCGGATGGCCAGCAGGCCGCGCGCGCCGTCGCGGCCCATGCCGGTGAGCAGCGCGGCCAGCAGGTTGCGCCCGGCGCAGCGGGCGAGGGAGTCGAACATCACGTCCACCGCCGGCCGGTGGCCGTTGACCGCCGCCTCGCGCTGCAGGTGCGCGACGTAGTTGGCGCCGCTGCGCCGCACCTCCAGGTGGAAGTCGCCGGGGGCGATGAGCACGTGGCCGGGGAGGATGCGGTCGCCGTCGCGGGCCTCGCGCACGCTCAGGTGGGTCTGGCGGTCCAGCCGCTCGGCGTAGGAGCGGGTGAAGCCCGGCGGCATGTGCAGGGTGACCACGGTGCCGGGGCAGTCGGGCGGCAGCCCGAGCAGCACTTCCTTGATCGCCTCGGTGCCGCCGGTGGAGGCGCCGATGGCGATGATCTTCTCGGTGCTCAGCAGCGGCCCGGCGGCCGCCACGCCCGCGCTGGCCGTAACGCCGGGCCGGCGCAGCCGCGCGCGGGCGGCGGTCTTGAGCTTGGCGCGGATTTCCGCGGCGTAGGCCTGCATGCCCTCGACGATGGCCAGGCGCGGCTTGGCGATGAAGTCGATGGCGCCCAGCTCCAGGGCGCGCAGGGTGGCCTCGGAGCCCTTTTCGGTGAGCGAGGAAATCATCAGCACCGGGGTCGGCCGGCCCTTCATCAGCTTGTCGAGGAAGGTCAGGCCGTCCATGCGCGGCATTTCCACGTCGAGGGTGATCACGTCCGGCGCGTGCTGCTTGATCAGGTCGCGGGCGACGAAGGCGTCCGGCGCGCAGCCGACCAGCTGCAGCTCCGGGTCGCCCTGGATGATGTCCCTGAGCAGGCTGCGGACCAGCGCGGAATCGTCGACCACCAGAACCCTGACCACCATGGCGCTTCCCCTTCAGAACAGATCGATGGTCCCGCCGCGCGCCTGCCCGGCCAGTTGCCGGCGGTACTGCCGCTCGCGCTGCAGCAGCGTGTCGTTGGCCAGCACGCGCAGCTTGCGCACCAGCACCCGGCCGCTGCCGGGAAAGAAGTAGACCTTGCGCGGATGCACGTCGAGCAGGTCCTGGGCGAGCACCGGAATGCCCTCGGCGCCCAGGTAGTCGAGGACGAACTCGACGTTGCGCTGGCCGACGTCGGCGCTGAGGTTCTGCAGCACCGAGCCGCCGCCGAACACCTTGGCCTCGAAGTGCCGGCGCTGGCCGCCGCGGCGCAGCAGGGCGCTGATCAGCAGGTCCATGGCGTGCACGCCGTAGCGCCCGGCGCTGGACAGCAGGCAGCGGGTGCCGGTGTCGCCGGGCAGCATGAAGTGGTTCATCCCGCCCAGCCCGCTGCTGCGGTCGCGCAGGCACACCGAGACGCAGGAGCCGAGCACGGTGACGATCACCAGTTCCTCGTCGGTGACGAAGCACTCGCCCGGCAGCAGCTTGACCGCGTCCAGGCCCAGGCGCGGATCGTGGTAGCGGTTGGGCGCGCTCATCTCACGCGGGCCCCGCCGCCTGGTAGGTGGTGCGGCCCACCGAGCGCACCAGGTGGGCGGCGTGGACGAAGTTCTCCGAGTGCCCGGCGAACAGCAGCCCGCCGGGGCGCAGCAGGCCGACCATGCGTTCGAGCAGGCGGGTCTGGGTCGGCTTGTCGAAGTAGATCATCACGTTGCGGCAGAAGATCGCGTCGAGCCCGCCGGCGATGCCCCAGTGGGCGTCGAGCAGGTTGATCTGGCGGAACTCCACCAGCTGCCGCAGCTCGCCGACCACCCGCGCCTTGCCGGCGTTGACGCCGGTGCCGCGGAGGAAGAAGCGCTTCCGCTGGCTGGCGCTCAGCGCTTCCAGGCGCTCCAGCGGGTAGACGCCCTGGCGCGCGCTGTGCAGCACGCCGGTGTCGATGTCCGAGGCGACGATCTGCACCGGCGGGGCGAAGCTGCCGAGGGCGTCGACCAGGGTCATGGCGATGGAGTAGGGCTCCTCGCCGGTGCTCGACGCGGCCGACCAGAGGCGCAGCGGGCGGTGCCCGCGCAGCTGCTCGCCGGCGAAGCGCGCCAGGTGCTCGAAGTGGTGGCGTTCGCGGAAGAAGGCGGTGAGGTTGGTGGTCAGCGCGTTGACGAACTGCTGCCACTCCTCCTCGTGCGCCTCCAGGTAGGCGAAGTATTCGCCGAAGCTGTTCAGCCGCAGGCTGCGCAGGCGCCGCGACAGGCGGCTGTAGACCAGCTGCTGCTTGTTCTCCGAGAGGCTGATGCCGGCGTGCCGGTACAGCCGCTCGCGCACCTGCTGGAAGTCGCGGCGGGTGTAGAGGAACTCATGGTCGGGGGCCGGCAGGCCGGGGTTGGGCATGGAGTCGTTCCGTGTGTTCGGATGTTCGGGTTCGCTGGAGTTGGGTGGAGGTCCGGCGCGGGGGCATTGCCCTCACCCCAGCCCTCTCCCGGAGGGAGAGGGGCAGGTTCGTAGGATGGGTGGAGCGGAGCGATACCCATGTCGGCCGAACACCGGATCGATGGGTATCGCTTCGCTCCACGCCATCCTACGGCCCAGGGAACCTCGTGGCCGCGACCATCCCTGGTCAGCGCGCGGCGGCCGGCCCTCCCATTGCTCCGGACGCCGCCGTCCCTGCCCCGCCCGATCAGAACTCTTCCCAGTCGTCCTCCTTGCCCTTGGCCCGCACCGCCTTGGCCACGCCGCGCGCGGCGCGGGAGCTGTGCGCCGGCGCCTCGGCGCGCGCCGGGCGGGCGGCGGCCAGGGGCACCACGGTGGCCGAGCTGTCGAGGCGGAACACCGCCACCGACTGGTTGAGCAGCCCGGCCTGCTCCTGCAGGGCCTCGGCGGAGGCGGCGGCTTCCTCCACCAGCGCGGCGTTCTGCTGGGTCATCTCGTCCATCTGCGACACCGCGCCGTTCACCTCCTCGATGCCGCTGCTCTGCTCGGCGGAGGCGGCGGCGATCTCGGCCATGATGTCGGTGACGCGCTTGATGGCGACCACGATGTCGCTCATGGTCTGGCCGGCCTGGGCGACCAGGGTGTTGCCGTTCTCCACCTTGTCCACCGAGTCGTTGATCAGCGTCTTGATCTCCTTGGCGGCGGCCGCCGAGCGCTGCGCCAGGGTGCGCACCTCGCCGGCCACCACCGCGAAGCCGCGGCCCTGTTCGCCGGCACGCGCCGCTTCCACCGCGGCGTTGAGGGCGAGAATGTTGGTCTGGAAGGCGATGCCGTCGATCACCCCGATGATGTCGGCGATCTTGCGCGCCGAGTCGTTGATGGCCGACATGGTGCCCACCACCTTCTGCACCACGCTGCCGCCCTGGGTGGCGACTTCCGAGGCGTTGACCGCCAGCGAGTTGGCCTGCCGCGCGTTCTCGGCGTTGAGTTTCACCGTGCTGGTCAGCTCCTCCATGCTCGACGCGGTTTCCTCCAGGCTGGAGGCCTGCTGCTCGGTGCGGGTGGACAGCTCGGCGTTGCCGCTGGCGATCTCGCTGGCGGCGGTGTGGATGGTGTCGGCGGCCTCGCGGATCTGCCCGAGCATGCGCGACAGGCTCTGCGTGGTCTCGTTGGCGTAGTCCTTGAGCTCGCCGAAGGTGCCCTGGTAGTCGGCGTCGATGCGCTGGGTGAGGTCGCCCTGGGCCAGCGCGCGGAGCATCCGGGTGACGTCGCGCAGGCCGTTGTCGGCGGTCTCGACCAGGCTGTTCAGGCCGGTGGCCAGCTTGAGGAAGAAGCCGTCCTTGTTGGCGGCCTCGATGCGCTTGCTGAAGTCGCCGGCGGCGGCGGCTTCGACCAGTCCGGCCACCTCGCGCTCGACGTTCACTTCCAGCGTGCGGTCGTTCCATTCCACCACCGAGCCGAGGCGCTCGCCGGTATCGCTCATGACCGGGTTGGCCACCAGGCCGAAGGTGCGCCCACCGACTTCGATCTGCGCGCGGTAGGTGCTGGTAAAGGTGGCGAGCAGGCGCTGCTGGTGCTCGGGGTGCTTGTGGAACTGGTCGATCGAGCCCCCCATCAACCTGCTCACCGAGAAGTTCGGCAGTGCCTTGCGCACATCGGCCTCGGCGTTCTGCAGCATGGCGGTGACGGTCTTGTTCATGTAGATGATGTTGCGCTCGCCGTCGGCGATCATCACGTTGGTGCTGCAGTTGTCCAGGGCGCTCTTGATGCGTGCGTTCTCCCCGGCGATGCGTTGCTCGCGCTCGCGGGCGGCCAGCTGCTCGGTGATGTCCTGCCACTCCACCACTGAGCCGATGCGCTCGCCGGTTTCGCTGGTCACCGGGTTGGCGACCACGGTGAGCGTGCGTCCGCCCAGCTTGATCTTCGCCTCGTAGGTGCCCGTCAGACGGTCCAGCAGGCCGCGCTGGTGCCCCGGGTGCTTGTGGAAACGGTCGATGCTGCCGCCGAAGATGTCGCTGGCGCGGAAGTCCGGCAGGTCCTTGCGGATATCGGCTTCGGCCGTGCGGAACATCTGCCCCACCGCCTGGTTCATGTAGACGATGTTGAAGTCGCGGTCGGCGATCATCACGTTGGCGGTGACGTTGTCCAGCGCGCTTTTGATGCGGGCGTTCTCCGCGACGGCGTGGGTCATGGCTTGCAGGCGCTCGCGCAGGGCGTCGGCGGCCTGGGCATTGTCCGCCTGCTGCTGGCGCAGGTTGCGTTGCAGCCGAGCGAGGGCGTCGTAGACCCGCGCCCAGGTCGGATCGTCGCCCTGGCCGATCGGCTGGTCGAGTGTGCCGTCGGCCAGGCCCTGGATCAGGCTGGCCAGGTGCTCGGCGCGAAGCTGTGCTTGTGCTTTGTTGTTGAACAGACCCATGGATTTTCCCCTGCGTGTGCGGTTCAGGCTGCAGCTTCATCGACCAGCGCCATTTCCCGGCTGGTCATGAGTTGTTCGATGTCCACCAGGATCAGCATGCGCTCGCCCGCGGTGGCCAGGCCGAGCAGGTATTCGGTATTGAAGCTGGCGGCGAACTCCGGCGGCGGCTTGATCTCCTCGGCGGACAGGGCGATCACGTCGGAGACCGAATCCACCACCGCGCCGACGATGCGCCGGCCGACGTTGAGGATGATCACCACGGTGAACTGGTCGTAGCTGATGTCGGCCAGGTTGAACTTGATGCGCAGGTCGACGATGGGAACGATGGCGCCGCGCAGGTTGATCACGCCCTTGATGAAGGCGGGCGCGTTGGCGATCGCGGTGACCTGGTCGTAGCCGCGGATTTCCTGCACGCGCAGGATGTCGATGGCGTACTCCTCGCGTCCCAGGGTGAAGGTCAGGTATTCCTGCGCGGGACTGGCCGCGAGGCTGGCTTCAGTGGCGCTCATGGGTGCTCTCTCCTTGTGCCGCCAGGCGCGGCAGGGCGTCGACATCGAGGATCAGGGCGACGCTGCCGTCGCCCATGATGGTGGCGCCGGCGATCCCGTCGATCCGGCGGAAGTTCTGTTCCAGGCTCTTGATCACCACCTGCTGCTGGCCGACCAGCTCGTCCACCTGCAGGGCGAAGCTTCTGCCCTCGGATTCGAGGATCACCACGATGGCGCGCTCCGGCGGCAGCGGCGCGGCGTCGATGCGCAGCAGCGCGTGCAGGGAGAACAGCGGCAGGTACTCGCCGCGCACGCGGATCACCGCCGCCTCGTCGCCGGCCATGCCGCGCACGTCGTCGGCGCGGGCCTGCAGCGACTCGACGATGTAGGTCAGCGGGATCACGTAGTTGACCTTCTCCACCGCGACGATCAGGCCGTCGAGGATGGCCAGGGTCAGCGGCAGGCGGATGCACAGGCGGGTGCCCATGCCGGCCGCCGAGTCGATCTCGATGCGCCCGCCCATGGCCTGGATGTTGCGCCGCACCACGTCCATGCCGACGCCGCGCCCGGAGAGCTCGGTGACGGTCTCGGCGGTGGAGAAGCCGGGCATGAAGATCAGCTGCCAGACCTCCGCGTCGCTCGTCGAATCGTGCACCGCCAGGCCCTTTTCGCGGGCCTTGGCGAGGATGCGCGGGCGCGACAGGCCACGGCCGTCGTCGGAGATTTCCACCACCACGCTGCCGCCCTGGTGGCTGGCGGCGAGCTTCACCGAGCCCTGCGCCGGCTTGCCGGCGGCCAGGCGCTCGGCGGGCGTCTCGATGCCGTGGTCGATGCTGTTGCGCACGATGTGGGTGAGCGGGTCGCTGAGCTTTTCGATGACGCTCTTGTCCAGCTCGGTGTGCTCGCCCTGGAGGATCAGCTCGACCTGCTTGCCCAGCCGCGCCGAGGTGTCGTGCACCAGGCGCGGGAAGCGGCTGAAGATGAAGCTGATCGGCAGCATGCGGATCGACATCACCGATTCCTGCAGGTCGCGGGTGTTGTGCTCCAGTTGCGCCAGGGCCTGCTGCAGGCGCTCGCAGCGCGTGGGGTCGAGGTCCTCGCTGAGCTGGCTGAGCATGGCCTGGGTGATCACCAGTTCGCCGACCAGGTTGATCAGGCTGTCGATCTTCTCGACGCTGACGCGGATCGAACTGGACTCGCCCTCGCCACGGCTGTCCGCGCGGGTTGCCGCCACGGGTTTGGCTGGCGCCGGGGGCGGAGCGGGCGCCGCGCTGGCGGCGGCCGGGGTGCCGGGGGCGTCGTCGAAGAAGCCGAAGTCGTCGCCGGCGGGCGTGCCCGGAGCCTCATCGAAGAAGCCGAAGGCATCGTCGCCGGCCGCCTCGGACGTGCCCGGCGCCGCGTCGAAGAAACCGAAGCCGTCGTCCGCCGCGCCGCTCGCCGGTTCCGCCAGCCAGGCGCGCAGGCGTTCCACCGTGGCCTGCACCGGCACGCCCGGGTCCGGGCGCTGCTCGCGGTGGGCGTCGAGCAGGCGCTGCAGCACGTCGCGGGCTTCGAGGAACACCCCGATCATCTCCGCGCGCAGGGCGGTCTGCCCGCAGCGGATGCGGTCGAGCAGGGTTTCCAGCTCGTGGGTGACGGCGCTCAGGTCGTCGAAGCCGAACATGCCGCTGGAGCCCTTGATCGAGTGCGCCGCGCGGAAGATGCCGTTGAGTGCCTCGGCGTCCGGCGCATCGAGGTCGAGCCCGATCAGCAGGAGTTCGAGGGTGGCCAGGTGTTCGTCGGTTTCCTCGAAGAACACCTGGAGGAACTGTTCCATCCCGGTTGCCATCGGCGGTCCCCCTACGGCAGGACCTTGCGAGTGACTTCCAGCAGCCTGGGCGGGTCGAACGGCTTGACCAGCCAGCCGGTGGCGCCGGCGCTTTTGCCCTGCTGCTTCATGGCGTCGCTGGATTCGGTGGTCAGCATGAGGATCGGCGTGCTGCGGTAGCCGGCCAGGTCGCGCAGGCTGCGGATCAGTGCCAGGCCGTCCATGTTCGGCATGTTCTGGTCGGTGAACACCAGGTGGTAGGTTTTGCGCTGGGCCTTGCCGAGGCCGTCCTTGCCATCCACCGCCTCGTCCACGTCATAGCCGGCGGACTTGAGCGTGAAGCTCAGCATCTGCCGGATCGAGGCCGAGTCGTCGACTATCAGTATCTGCTTTCCCATAGACGCCCTTCTCCTTGGTTCGATGTCGGGGAACTCGCGTAGCCGCTGGCGTCAGCCCGTCAGGGCGAGGTTCGCCAGGTATTCGATGATCGACTGGAACATTTCACTGCCTCCCACGCACCGCGGGGGTGGGTGCGTTCAGAACAGCTCGACGGCGCCCGCGCTGAGGCTGGTCTGGGCGACCGGATTGTTCAGCGGCCGCCCGAGTTCGGCGATTTCCTCGCGCAATCGCTCGCCCCATTCCCGGGGTTCGCGCCCATCCAGCGCGCCGAGGCCCGCGGCCAGCGTGCCCAGGCGGGCGCCGTGGCGGCCGATCTGGCCGAGCAGCTGGCTGCTCATGTCCTGGAACTGCAGGGCGGTGACCGCGGCGTTGACGCCGTCGCCGACTTCCAGGGAGATGCGGTCCAGCTCCTGCACCACCTTGAGGGTGTGCTGGTTCATGGCGTCGAGGTCGTCGAGCATGCCCTGGATCTTCTGGCGCGAGTCGAGGGCGAAGGACATGTCCTTGTCGGCCAGCTGGGCGATGGCGCCCTCGGCGTCCTTGATCTCGCGGTAGACCACGTCGACGTGTTCGCGGATGGCCTGCGAGAAGTGCGTGGAGCGGGTGGACAGCGCGCGCACCTCGTCGGCCACCACGGCGAAGCCGCGGCCGCTCTCGCCGGCGCGGGCGGCCTCGATGGCGGCGTTGAGGGCGAGCAGGTTGGTCTGCTTGGCGATGGCGTCCATGTCCTGGGTGGATTGCAGGATTTCGCTGATCTTGTGCGTGACGCGGTCCATGCGTTCCACCAGTTGCTGCGAGGTGCGGCTGGTTTCCAGGGTCGCCTCGACGAACAGCCCGAGGGTTTCCTGGGTGGCGTGGATGAAGCGCTGGAAGTCGATGTCGTCGTCCAGGTGGCCGCGCCCGTCGTAGCGCTCGATCAGCGAGTGGGACAGGCCGCGCTGGGTGTCGATGCGCTCGGCCAGGCCGTGGAAGCTGTCGGTGAGCTGGCCGATGGCGTGGTGGAGGATGCCGTCGATCTGCCGGGTGTGGCCGTCGAGGCCGGACAGCTGGGTCTGCATGGCGTCCTGCAGCGGGCGCCAGTGCGGCAGCTGCGCGCTGTCCAGGCGCACCTGCTGCGCGCTCGTCTCCACCCGGGCCGGGCCGGCCAGCAGCGCGACCAGCACCAGGCTGCAGAGCCAGCCCAGCGGCAGCAGGATCCACCACGGCACCCCGGCCCAGAACATCCCGGCCACCACCGCCCAGGGCAGCGACTGGATGATCAGGCGTTTCGGCCAGCCCTGGCCGCTGGCCTGATCGACAGGCGAATCGAATCGGTCATCGCGCATGGTGCACTCCGTTGCCGGCGCTGGATCGTGGGCCGCGCGGCTGCTGGGTAGGTCCTAAGCAGTGCTTCGGCCCGGTTTCCTAAAGCTAGAGTGCCAATCGATGATGTCAAATTGACGCTACTTTCTCGGCGGCTGGCGGGGCGCTTGATCTAGACGGGTTCTGGCCTGGGCCGGCGCTGTCCGTACTTCGCATTTGGCGACAGGCGGTAGTCCGCAAGCCCCGGTTGACGGGGGCTGCGGGTGTTTTCCGGAGCGGCGGAGCGAGCCGTTCGTCGGCTGCTCCGCCGAGCCCTGGTCTGCCCTACAGGGTGCCGAGCAGCCTGCGCGCGGCCTGGCTGTGGTCGGCGATCAGGCCCTTGAGGTCGAGCCCCTCGACCTCGCCGTCGATCACCCGCCAGCTGCCGCCGACCATGATCCGGTCGGCCTTGTCGGCGCCGCACAGCAGCAGCGCGGAGAGCGGATCGTGGCTGCCGGAGAAGCGCAGTTCGTCGAGCCTGAACAGCGCGAGGTCGGCCTGCTTGCCCGGCGCCAGTTCGCCGATGTCGCTGCGGCCGATGAGCCGCGCCGAGCCTTTGGTCGCCCAGCCCAGCGCGCGTTCCGGGGTGACCTGCTCGGCGCCGTAGCGCAGGCGCTGGAGGTACAGGGCCTGGCGGGCTTCGAGGATCATGTTGGAGGCGTCGTTGGAGGCCGAGCCGTCGACGCCGAGGCCCACCGGCGCGCCGGCCGCTTCCAGCGCCAGGGTCGGGCAGATGCCCGAGGCCAGGCGCATGTTCGAGCTGGGGCAGTGGCAGACGCCGGTGCCGGCGTCGCCGAGGCGGCGGATTTCCTCGTCGTTGAAGTGGATGCCGTGGGCCAGCCAGGTGCGCGGGCCGAGCCAGCCGACGCTGTCCAGATAGTCCACGGTGCGCTGGCCGAAGCGCTGCAGGCAGAAGTCTTCCTCGTCGAGGGTTTCGGCCAGGTGGGTGTGCAGGCGCACGTCCTCGCGCGCGGCCAGCTCGGCGCTGGCGCGCATGATCTGCGGGGTCACCGAGAAGGGCGAGCAGGGCGCCAGGGCGATCTGCACCCGGGCGCCGTCGCCACGCTGGTGGTAGGCGCGGATCAGCCGCTGGCTGTCGTCGAGGATGGCCTCGGCGCTCTGCACCGTCTGCTGCGGCGGCAGGCCGCCGTCGGCTTCGCCCAGGCTCATCGAGCCACGGGTGAGCATGGCGCGCATGCCCAGCTCGGCGACCACCCCGGCCTGCACGTCGATGGCCTGCTCCAGGCCGTCGGGGAACAGGTAGTGGTGGTCGGCGGCGGTGGTGCAGCCGGAGAGCAGCAGCTCGGCCAGGGCTACCTTGGTCGCTACCGCCAGTTGCTCGGGCGTCAGGCGCGCCCACACCGGGTAGAGGGTCTTCAGCCAGGGGAACAGCGGCTGGTTCACCACCGGCGCCCAGGCGCGGGTGAGGGTCTGGTAGAAGTGGTGGTGGGTGTTGATCAGGCCGGGCGTCAGCACGTGCCGGCTGGCGTCGAAGGTCTGCTGGCAGGACGTGGCGGGCTGTTGGCCGAGGGCGACCAGTTCGACGATGCGGCCGTCCTCCACGACGAGGCCGCCACGGGCGTCGAGGTCGTTGGCGGTGAAGATGGCGAGCGGGTTGCGCAGCCAGAGGCGCGGGGATGACATGGGTGATTCCTCTTCAGGCGCGGAGCCGCTGCCTGAGGCGAGCCGGCTCCCGTGGTTGGGAAGCCAGCTCAGTGTTCACCCTGTCTGCTGATCCAGGTCCGTTGACCCGTGGGTCAGACGTGGGCGCATGGTAACGCCCACGGCGCGGACCGTCACCAGTCGATCGTCGTCCCCAGGTAGTCGAGGTAGTGCTGGCCGCCACGGCCGGCGTGGGCTTCGACCTGATCGGCGAGGCCCTTCACGCTGGTTTCCACGTCCAGCGGCGCCGCTTCGCCGCCCATGTCGGTGCGCACCCAGCCGGGGTGCAGGTTGAGCACGGTGAGGCCGGTTTCGCCCAGCTCGGCGACGAAACTGCGGGTCAGCGAGTTCAGCGCCGCCTTGCTCGCGCGGTACAGCGCCATGCCGCCGGATTCGTTGCCGGCGACGCTGCCAAGCTCCGAGGTCATGAAGGCCAGCACCCCGCGCTCGCCGTCGATGCGCGGCAGCAGACGCTCGGCCAGGCGCAGCGGCGCCACGGCGTTGACCATGAACAGCTGGCCGACGTCGGCGAGGCTGGCGTCGATGGTCGACTGGTGCGCCGGGCCGTAGATGCCGGCGTTGATGTAGACCAGGTCGAAGCGCGAGCCGGCGAGGGTTTCGGCGAGGCGGTCCTGGGAGTGCACGTCGTCGAGCAGCAGCGATTCGACGCGCACCGGCAGCGCGGCCAGCTCGCCGGGGTGGGCGGCGTCGCGCACGGTGGCGGTGACGTCCCAGCCGCGATCGAGCAGCTCGCGCAGCAGGCCCAGGCCGAGGCCGCGCGAGGCGCCGATGATCAGGGCGGATTTCGGGAGGGTCATGGTGGGGCTCCAGCGGGGGATGGGGATTGGGAAGGATAAACCATGGGGGAGCGGGGCCATGGCCATGGCCAGGGCAAGGGCTTTTGCTCTCCCTGTAGGAGCGAGCTTGCTCGCGAACCAGGGCTGATCGCGGACGAAGTCCGCTCCTACGGGGCAGCGCTTTCGTAGGAGCGGAGCTTCTCCGCGATGCTCTTGTTGTTCGGCGTTTCTGCGCCGCTTCGGCGTGTGCTGAGAGATTTTGTTTCGCCCCCTCGGGCGACCTCCTTTGGCAAACGACCCAAAGGAGGCAAAGGTCTCTGCCCCTGCATCCGGGTCCCGCTTCGCGGGACTTCCCTCGCTCCATCGGAGTTTCAGGGGCCCGCGTCGACGGGCCATCCCTGGCCCGACGACGCTCTCGCGGCATCCATGCCGCTCGACCCCTGAAACTCCGATTCCACTCGGCCTCCTGAAGGGGCGCTTCGGTGCGTGCGGAGGTTTCTCTGGAAGTCCAAGAGCTACAGCCAAAGCCAAAGCGGGGCGCTGGCGCTGGCGCTGGCGCTCTCGTAGGAGCGGATCTTATCCGCGATGCTCTTGATCCCGGCTTTGCCGGGATTTCGCGGACAAGGTCCGCTCCTACAAAAAACGCTCAGGTTCCTGCGGGGGTATCCAGTCCCGCCGCCCTCACCGCTGGCGAAACAGCTCCCCCGGGGTGAACCCGAACAGGCCCTTGAACGCGGCAATGTATGCCGAGGTGGAGTCATAGCCGCAGTCCAGCGCGGCGGCGGTGACGCTGTCGCCGGCTTCCAGCGAGCCGAGGGAGGCGAGCAGGCGCTGGCGCTGGCGCCAGAGGCGGAAGGTCATCCCGGTCTCGCGCTGGAACAGCCGCGACAGGGTCTTCTCCGAGGTGCCGATGCGCTGCGCCCAGTCGCCCAGGGTCTGGCTGTCGGTGGGCTGCTCGATCAGCGCCTGGCACAGTTGCAGCAGGCGCGCTTCCTGCGGCATCGGCAGGGAGAAGGCGACTTCCGGCAGGGTGCGCAGCTGGTCCAGCAGCACCGCCACCAGGCGCGATTCGGCGCTGTCGCCCTGGGGATAGTCCACCGGCAGCTCGCAGAAGCTCTTGATCAGCTCGCGCGCCAGCGGCGCCACCTCCAGCACCCGGCAGCGCTCGGGCGCCCACGGGCAGGCGTCCTCGCGGATGTACAGGCTGCGCATCTCGGCCTGGGTCGAGGTCACCACTTCGTGGTCGAGGTAGGCGGGAATCCAGATCGCCCGCTGCGGCGGGGCGAAGAAGCTGCCTTCGGCGGTGTGCACGCCGAGCACGCCGCTGATGGCGTAGGACAGTTGCACCCAGGCGTGGTGGTGGCGACTGGTCCAGGAGCCGGCGCGCAAGCTCTCGGCGCGGGCGTAGACCGGCCGCGGCAGGCGGTCGAGCGCCGGGATCGGGCGTTGCAGTTCGGGAGCTTGTCCTTTCATCGGTATATCTTGGATGCATGTCGATAGCAGGCAGAGTCTGGCAGGGCTACCCTGCCGCCTCAAGCCGCCCCCGGAGGACGCCGATGCTCAGCTTTTCCGCCCAGGAATACCCCTATCCCTCGCAGCGCTCGCTGGTCTTCGGCCGCCGCGGGATGGTCGCCACCTCGCAGCCGCTGGCGGCCCAGGCCGGGCTGGAGATGCTCAGGCGCGGCGGCAACGCCATCGACGCGGCCATCGCCACGGCGGCGGCGCTGACGGTGGTCGAGCCCACCGGCTGCGGCATCGGTGGCGACGCCTTCGCCCTGGTCTGGGTGAAGGGCCGCCTCTACGGTCTGGACGCCAGCGGCCAGGCGCCGCAGACGCTGAGCATCGAGGCGGTGCAGGGCGCCGGGCACGCGAAGATGCCGACGTTCGGCTGGACCCCGGTGACCGTGCCGGGCTGCCCGGCGGCCTGGGCGGAGCTGTCGCGGCGCTTCGGCCGCCTGCCGTTCGCCGAGCTGCTGGCGCCGGCCATCGAGCTGGCGCGCGACGGCTTCCCGGTCTCGCCGGTGATCGCCGGCCTGTGGCAGGGCGGCCTGGACAAGTTCCGCGCGGCGCTGCCGCAGCATCCGGAGCTGCAGGCCTGGTTCGACGAATTCCTCCTCGACGGCCGCGCGCCCTTCGCCGGCGAAATCTTCGCCAACCCGGCCCAGGCCGACACTCTGCAATCCCTCGCCGAAAGCCGGTGCGAAAGCTTCTACCGGGGCGAACTGGCGCGCAGCATCGGCGCCCATGCCGAGCGCGGCGGCGGCTACCTGCGCGCCGACGACCTGGCCGGCTACCAGCCGCAGTGGGTCGAGCCCATCGCGCTGAACTACCGCGGCTACGACGTCTGGGAAATCCCGCCTGCCGGCCAGGGCCTGGTGGCGCTGATGGCGCTGAACATCCTCAAGGGCTTCGACTTCGGCGACCGCGACAGCCCGGAAACCTGGCACCGCCAGCTGGAGGCGATGAAGCTCGCCTACGCCGACGGCCGCGCCTACATCGGCCAGCCGGACGGCATGCGCGTCAGCGTGGCCGAGCTGCTCGACGACGGCTACGCCGCCAGCCGCCGCGCGCTGATCGGCGCGCGGGCGCTGGAGCCGCATCCGGGCAAGCCGAAGGCCGGCGGCACCGTGTACCTGGCCTGCGCCGATGGCGAGGGCAACATGGTCTCGTTCATCCAGAGCAACTACCACGGCTTCGGCTCCGGCGTGGTGGTGCCCGGCACCGGCATCGCCCTGCAGAACCGTGGCGCGGAGTTCAGCCTCGATGCGCAGCATGTGAACTGCCTGCGGCCGGGCAAGAAGACCTTCCACACCATCATCCCCGGCTTCCTCAGCAAGGACGGCGTGGCGCTCGGCCCGTTCGGCGTGATGGGCGCCTACATGCAGCCGCAGGGGCACGTGCAGGTGGTGATGAACCTGGTGGACTTCGGCCTCAACCCCCAGGCCGCCCTCGACGCGCCGCGCTGGCAGTGGCTGGGGGACAAGCGCGTGGGCATCGAGCACGGCGCGCCGCGCAGCCTGGCGGCGGTGCTGACCCGCCGCGGCCACCATGTCGAGGTGGCCCATGACCTGACCAGCTACGGCCGTGGCCAGATCATCCTGCGCGACCCGGTGAGCGGTGTGCTCTGCGGCGGCTCCGAGCCGCGCACCGACGCGCATATCGCCGTCTGGTGACGTAACCGCCCGGCGGTCTGGCACAAACTCCACGTGTGGCGAGTGGCCGCCTCTGGCATCATTCGCGCCCGGAAAAACGCGTGAAGTTTCCCGCAGGGGCTGTGTAGATTTCCTACAGAAAAATTGTATACACAATTTGTGTTGATTCGTTTGAACACAAACGCGTCGTGTATCCAATTTAGCCCCTGCGATCGCCCATGCCGACGCTGGATGAGGCGATGCAGCTGCCCCGGAAACGGACGAAACTGTCTTCCGGGTCAGGAAACCGCCGGTCCAGAGCCGGTCGCCGAGTGCCCGCCGTCCACGCGGAACCCATACAAGAAGCATGGATCGCCCGACGATCCGGCACAGAAGCGGAACGCCTGGCCGGGGCTGGCGCCAATCTTGCTTTTCCAGGGCCAGACCTGAGCGACAGGACAGGTTCCGCTGATAACTAAAAAACGTAATTCGACTGCACTGATTAGGAGCAACGCATGACTCGCACTCTCGCATCCCTGCTGCTCGCCGGCGGGCTGCTGGCGGCCGGCCAGGCCCTGGCCGGCGGTGAAGACCTGACCCCGGGCCCGACCGTCAACGACGGCCCGCTGATCTGGCACAACGAAAGCCTGACCTACCTGTGGGGCAAGAACTTCAAGGTCGACCCGCCGATCCAGCAGACCTTCACCCTCGAGAGCGCGAGCGCCTGGACCTGGGGCGACATCTGGTTCTTCGTCGACCAGATCAACTACAACGGCCAGGAAAGCGCCACCAACGGCAAGAACACCTACTACGGCGAGTTCAGCCCGCGCCTGTCCTTCGGCAAGCTCAGCGGCGCCGACCTGTCCTTCGGCCCGGTCAAGGACGTGCTGCTGGCCAGCACCTACGAATTCGGCGAAAACGATGTCGAGGCTTACCTGCTCGGCCCGGGCTTCGACCTGGCGCTGCCCGGCTTCGACTACTTCCAGCTGAACTTCTACTACCGCAAGCCCGACGGCAACCGCGTGCCGTCCGGCGCCTGGCAGATCACCCCGGCCTGGGCCATCACCTTCCCGGTGGGCAACTCCGACATCCTCTTCGACGGCTTCATGGACTGGGTCGTCAACAACAAGAGCGCCAGCGCCAGCGAGCGTGGCCAGTCGGACTACCACGCCAACCTGCACTTCAACCCGCAGATCAAGTACGACCTGGGCAAGGCCATGGGCTACGAGGCCAAGCACCTGTACGTGGGTATCGAGTACGACTACTGGTCCGACAAGTACGGCATCAAGGACTCCCAGTTCTTCACCACCGACCAGAACACCATGAGCGCACTGGTCAAGTACCACTTCTGACGGCGCGCCGGGCCCCGCCGCGCGGCGGGGCCCGCGTTCCTCCACGGCGCGGAGCCGATTTTTTCCGCCGGGCGCTTGAATCGCCCGCCCCGCCTGGGTTATCCATGCTGCGCCCCCCGCAGACCCGGACCCGCCGCATGACCCTCCAAGTGCCCGCCCATACCGCGCAGAACGGCGAGAAACCCGCCGGCCGCATTCGCCAGAAGAACGAGGAAGCCATCCTCGCCGCCGCCGAAGAGGAATTCGCTCGCCACGGCTTCAAGGGCACCAGCATGAACACCATCGCCCAGCGCGTCGGCCTGCCCAAGGCCAACCTGCATTACTACTTCAGCAACAAGCTGGGGCTGTACATGGCGGTGCTGAGCAACATCCTCGACCTGTGGGACAGCACCTTCAACCACCTCACCGTTGACGACGACCCGGCCACCGCGCTGGCCGCCTACATCCGCGCCAAGATGGAGTTTTCCCGCCGCTGCCCGCAGGCCTCGCGGGTGTTCGCCATGGAAATCATCAGCGGCGGCGAGTGCCTCAACGCGCATTTCAGCCAGGACTACCGCACCTGGTTCGCCGGCCGCGCCGCGGTGTTCCAGGCCTGGATCGACGCCGGCAAGATGGACGCGGTGGACCCGGTGAACCTGATCTTCCTGATCTGGAGCAGCACCCAGCACTACGCCGACTTCGCCACCCAGATCGCCTTCGTCACCGGCCGCAAGCGCATGTCCCGGCAGGACTTCGGCGACGCCGGCGACAACCTCATCCGCATCATCCTCAAGGGCTGCGGGCTGACGCCGCCGGCCACGGCATGAGTTTCACCCTCGCCGCGCCCGCCTCCTACCAGGAAGAAATCCGCAAGAGCCGCTTCCACTGCGTCGCCGCGCCCATCGTCAGCGAAGCCGAGGCCCAGGCCTTCCTCGCCGCGCACCGCGACGCCAGCGCCGGGCACAACTGCTGGGCCTGGAAGCTGGGCAACCAGTACCGCTTCAGCGACGACGGCGAGCCCGGCGGCACCGCCGGCCGGCCGATGCTGGTGGCCATCGAGGGGCAGGACATGGACCGCGTGGCGGTGCTGGTCAGCCGCTGGTTCGGCGGCATCAAGCTCGGCACCGGCGGCCTGGCCCGCGCCTACGGCGGCTGCGCGGCGAAATGCCTGCAGGACGCGCCGCGCGTGGAGCTGGTGCCCAGCAGCCGGCTGGCCTTCGACTGCGGCTTCGCCGAGCACGCGCTGTTCAAGGCACGGTTGCTGGCCCTGGGCGCCAGCATCGAGGACGAAACCTACGGCGCCAGCGGCGTGCGCCTGACGCTGAACCTGCCCAGCGCCCAGGTGGCCGCCCTGCAACGGCTGCTCGGCGACCTCAGCCGCGGCCGCATCCAGGCCGAAGCGCTGGACGACTGATTCTTCTCCCCAATCGCCGTGGAACCGCTTGTGGATAACCTGTGGTCCGAAGCCTCCCGCGCCGATGTTGCGTGGCCTCGGCTGGTCTGCTCAATTTTTGACCAATTGCGCCGGAAAGTGCTGGACGATATTTGAACAAGCTGTGGAAAAGCTGTTGGCAACTTTCGCGCTATTTCTTTGGTGATAGGCGCCGGAGGATCATTCAGCAAACTTATGCAAGGCCCGCCGTCACTGGCTTCTGGCGTTTTCTACGGGTGCGGCGGGAGCGGTGGAGAACCCGGTGTAAAATCTCTGGACAATCTGTGGGTAGTCTGTGAGCAATCCGCCCGCGACCGGCCTCGCGCCGGGGCGCTGATCGACCACTCCGGCGCGCCGCCCGCCGCAATGCGTCGGACGAGAGGCGCCGCCAGCCTGTTGATAACTTTGGGGAAAAAGCGTCGGTGGCGGGAGCCGAGGGGCGCTGGCCGGTCGGTCAGCTTTTCGTCGCCTCGCTGCACAGCGCCGCCCAGTCGACTCCTTCGCGCGTCTGGCGCGGCGGCGCGTCCTGCTGATAGCGGGCGATGACCTGGGCGGCGATGGAAATCGCCACCTCCAGCGGCCGCTTGCCGGGCACTTCGGCGAGGCCGATGGGGCAGTGCAACTGCGCGATCGCTTCCGGCGCATAACCGCGCTGTTCCAGGCGCATGCGGAAGCGCTGGGCCTTGGTGCGCGAGCCGATCATGCCGAGGAAGCCGGCATCGCCGCGCTTGAGCACGGCTTCGGCGAGGGCGTAGTCGAGCGGATGGTTGTGGGTCATGACCAGGAAATAGCTGCCCGGCGGCGCCTCGTTCACCGCGTCTTCCGGCTCGTCGAGCAGGCGGACCCGCACTCCCTCGGGCGCCTGCGCGGGGAATTCCGCCGCGCGGCTGTCGATCCACTGCAGGCGCAGCGGCAGGCCGGCGAGCAGCGGCGCCAGCGCCCGGCCGATATGCCCGGCGCCGAACAGCAGCACCTGCGGCCCGCGCGCGGCGAAGCACTCGAACAGCAGGCTGGCGCGCCCGCCGCAGCACTGGCCCAGGCGCGGGCCGAGGGGGAAGTGTTCCAGCGCCTGGGTATCGCGGCCGGCCAGCAGCAACTGGCGCGCGTGCTCGATGGCGGCGAACTCCAGGTGGCCGCCGCCGATGCTGTCCGCCGTGGCCTCGGCGGTGACCAGCATCTTGCTGCCGGACTCGCGCGGGGTGGAGCCCTGCACGCCGATCACGGTGACCAGCACATAGGCTTGCGCGCTGTCGCGCAGGCGGGCGATGGCGTCCATCCAGGTCTGGGTTATGGGTGTGTCTCCTTGCGCAGCGCCTCGCAGGCCCACAACACCCGCTCCGGCGTCGCCGGCGTATCCAGCTCCGGGCTCAGCCGGTAGTCCGCCAGGCTGGCGATGGCGTCGCGCAGCGCCGACCACACCGAGATCGCCAGCATCAGCGGCGGCTCGCCCACCGCCTTGGACAGGTAGATGCAGTCCTCCTCGTTGGGCCGGTCGAACAGCGCCACGCGAAAATCCTCGGGCACATCGCCGGCCGCCGGAATCTTGTAGGTCGCAGGTCCCACCGTGAGCAGCCTGCCCGCGTCGTCCCAGCGCAGCTCCTCGGTGGTCAGCCAGCCCATGCCCTGGACGAAGCCGCCCTCGATCTGGCCGATGTCGATGGCCGGGTTCACGCTGCGGCCGACGTCATGCAGGATGTCCACCCGCCGCACGCGGTACTCGCCGGTCAGCGTGTCGACTTCCACCTCGGACACCGCCGCGCCGTAGGCGAAGTAGAAGAACGGGTGGCCCTGGCCCTTCTCGCGGTCGTAGAAGATCTTCGGCGTGCGGTAGAAGCCGGTGGCGGAAAGCTGGATGCGCGCGAGGTAGGCCGCCTGGATGACCTCGGCGAAACCCAGCCGCCGGTCGCCGACCGTCACGCCGCCGTGTTCGAAGCGCACCTCCTGCGGCTTCAGGCCGTCGCGCTCGGCGAGGAATTCCGCCAGGCGCTTCTTCAGCGTGCGCGCCGCGTCGCGGGCGGCCATGCCGTTCAGGTCGGTGCCGCTGGAGGCGGCGGTGGGCGAGGTGTTGGGCACCTTGTCGGTGCGCGTGGCGGTGATGCTCACCTGCGCCAGCGGCACCTGGAATTCCTCGGCGACGATCTGCGCGACCTTGGTGTTGAGCCCCTGGCCCATTTCGGTGCCGCCGTGGTTCAGCTGGATGCTGCCGTCGGTGTAGAGGTGGATCAGCGCGCCGGCCTGGTTGAGGTGCTGGGCGGTGAAGGAGATGCCGAACTTCACCGGGGTCAGCGCCAGGCCCTTCTTCAGCACCGGGCTGTTCGCGTTGAAATCACGGATTGCCGAGCGCCGCGCGGCGTAGTCGCTGCTCTGCTCCAGCCGCGCGATCAGCTCGCCCAGCAGGTTGTGCTCGACCTTCTGGTGGTAGGGCGTCAGCTCGCGTCCCATTCCTCCGTAGAGATTGAGTTTGCGCACTTCGAGCGGGTCCTTGCCCACCGCGCGGGCGATGTCGTCCATGGCGCGCTCGATGAGCATCATCCCCTGCGGCCCGCCGAAGCCGCGGAAGGCGGTGTTCGAGACGATGTTGGTGAAGCTGCGGTAGCCGGAGATGGCCACGTCGGGGATGAAGTAGGCGTTGTCGGCGTGGAACATCGCGCGGTCGACGATGGCGTCGGAGAGGTCCGGCGAATGGCCGCAGTCGCCGGTCACTTCCAGCTGCGCGGCGAGCAGCCGGCCGTCGTCGTCGAAGCCGATGCGGTAGCGGTTGTGGAAGGGGTGGCGCTTGCCGGTCAGGCGCATGTCGTCGGCGCGCGGCAGGCGCAGCTTCACCGCGCGGCCGGTCATGCGCGCCAGCAGCGCGGCGAGGCAGGCGAAGGGCGCGGCCTGGGTCTCCTTGCCGCCGAAGCCGCCGCCCATGCGGCGCACTTCCACCGTGACCTTGGCCAGCGGGATCGCCAGCACCTCGGCCACCAGCTTCTGCACCTCGCTGGGGTGCTGGCTGGAGGTGTGCAGCAGCATGCCGCCGTCGTCGCCGGGCAGCGCCATCGAGACTTGGCCTTCGAGGTAGAAATGCTCCTGGCCGCCGACGTATTGGCGGGCTTCCAGCACATGCGGCGCGCCGGCCAGCGCGGCCTCGGCATCGCCCCGGCGCATGTGGTGCGGCGGGCGCACGAAGCGCTCCTCGGCCCGGGCCCGGAGCGGGTCGAGCAGCGGGGCTTCCGCCGCGTATTCGACCTTCGCCAGGCGCGCCGCGCGGCGCGCCTGTAGCTGGGTTTCGGCGGCCACGGCGAACAGCGCCTGGCCGTGGTGCTTCACCCGCGCGCCGGCCAGCAGCGGGTCGCCGGGGAATACCGAGCCGATATCGGTCAGGCCGGGCACGTCGTCCAGGGTCAGCACCACCACCACGCCGGGGGCGGCGCGCACGGCGTCGAGGTCGAGGGAATGCACGGCGCCGCAGGCGATTTCCGTCAGGCCGACGGCGGCGTGCAGCAGGTCGCGCGGTTCCTTGAGATCGTCCACGTAGCGCGCCGCGCCGCTCACGTGCAGCGCCGCGCTGTCGTGTTCGCGGGCCTGTCCCGCGCTGTGCGCGGCGACCGTCACGCCATTGCCGGCCAGCGGCGGCAGACTACGCATGGCGCACCTCCGCAGGGCTCTGGGTCCATTCCAGTAGTGCGCGCAGCAGCAGGTTCTGCGCCACCTTCAGGCGATAGGCGGCGCTGGCGCGCAGGTCATCGATGGGCTGGAAATCCTCGGCGATCGCGGCCTGCGCGGCGGCGACCGCGGCGGCGTCGAAGGGCCTGCCGCGCAGGGCCGCTTCACTGCGCGCACCGCGCAGCGGCGTGGCGGCCATGCCGCCGCAGGCCAGGCGCGCGTCGGTGACGCTGCCGGCCGCGTCGAGGTCCAGGCGCAGGGCCATGCAGACGGCGGAGATGTCGTCGTCGCGGCGCTTGGAAACCTTGTCGACGCGGAAGCGCTGGCCGGGGCGCAGGCGCGGAACCAGCACCGCCTCGATGTACTCGCCGGGTTGCAGGATGGTCCTGCGGTAGCCGCTGAAGAAGCCGTCGATGGCCACTTCGCGCACGCTGCCGGCGCGCCGCAGGCGCAGCCGCGCATCCAGCGCCAGCAGCACCGGCGGCATGTCGCCGATGGGCGAGGCGTTGGCGATATTGCCGCCGAGGCTGCCGCGCTGGCGGATCTGCAGGGAGCCGAGGCGCTCCAGCAGGGCGGCGACGCCGGGGAATTCGTCCAGCGCTTCGAGGCAGTCGGCATAGGGGCGGGCGGCGCCGATCAGCAGGTGCTCGGCGTGGGTTTCCAGGCGCTGGAGCTCGGCCACGCGGTCGAGGTGGATCAGCGCCGGGAAGGTTTGCAGGTTCTGCGTCGCCTCCAGCGCCAGGTCGGTGCCGCCGGCGATCAGCCGCGCCTGGGGCTGGCGTTGCAGCAGCTCGTCCAGCGCATCCAGCGAGGTCGGCAGCCAGGCTTGCTGGTCGCCCTCCCGCAGCGTGCCGGTGGCGGGCAGCTCGCGCAGGCGGGCGAGGGTCAGCGCGGCATTCCGGGCGAAGCGGTCGGCGCAGGGCTGCGCGGCGATCCGTGCGGCGGCGTCGAGGATCGGCCGGTAGCCGGTGCAGCGGCACAGGTTGCCGGACAGAGCAGTCAGCGCCGTCGCGCGGTCATGCGGCGGCGGCGAGTGCCGCCAGGCGAACAGCGACATGACGATCCCCGGCGTGCAGAAGCCGCATTGCGAGCCGTGGCAGTCCACCATCGCCTGCTGCACCGGATGCAGCACGCCGCCTTCGGCCAGGTGCTCGACGGTCAGCACCTGGCGCCCGTGCACCGCGCCGAGCAGGGTGATGCAGGCGTTCACTGCACGGTAGCGCAGCGATTCGCCGTCGGGTTCGACCAGCACCACCGTGCAGGCGCCGCAATCGCCGGAGGCGCAGCCCTCCTTGGTGCCGCTGCGGGCCAGCTGGCTGCGCAGGTAGTCGAGCAGGCTGGTCTGCGGCGCCGCGCCGTCGGCCCGGACCAGCTCGTCGCCCAGCAGGAACTGGATCATGGGGATACCTCGTCGTCGGGCTGTCCACAGGATCGATCGGGGCCCGCACGGACAAAGCGGCGAGCCTCAAGGCAAGCATAGGCGCGTGGGATTTTTTGACCAGACAGCCAGGAATTGCGACGAATGGCAGAGGAGGGTTGCGGCAGGCCTGGCGCGGTATCCGCGCGGCGACAGAGGCGGGTGCGAGGGCTCTGCAGTGCGCCTGCGCAGACAGGACGCGCAGGCTGGTTTCGATAGGAAACTTCTTCCTTTTATATATCCATTGATAGAGAGGCTCAATTTGGTTCATGGCCTAAATCAATGGGTCTTTCCTGTCATCAGGCGATAATCTTCTCCCTGTCGAATTCCTGACGATCGACCACTCGATTAAACGACAACTCTCTACGAGGAATTGCCTAATGAACCTGATCAACACCCAAGTTCAACCGTTCAAGGTCAACGCTTTCCATAACGGCAAGTTCATCGAAGTCACCGAAGAGTCCCTCAAGGGCCACTGGTCGGTCCTGATCTTCATGCCGGCAGCCTTCACCTTCAACTGCCCGACCGAGATCGAAGACGCGGCCAACAACTACTCCGCCTTCCGTGACGCCGGTACCGAGGTCTACATCGTTACCACCGACACCCACTTCTCCCACAAGGTCTGGCACGAAACCTCCCCGGCCGTGGGCAAGGCCCAGTTCCCGCTGATCGGCGACCCGACCCACCAGTTGACCAACGCCTTCGGCGTGCACATTCCGGAAGAAGGCCTGGCCCTGCGCGGCACCTTCGTGATCAACCCGGAAGGCATCATCAAGACCGTCGAAATCCACTCCAACGAGATCGCGCGTGACGTCGGCGAGACCCTGCGCAAGCTGAAGGCTGCCCAGTACACCGCCGCTCACCCGGGCGAAGTCTGCCCGGCCAAGTGGAAAGAAGGCGAGAAGACCCTGGCTCCGTCCCTGGACCTGGTCGGCAAGATCTAAGAACGGCCGGGAAGCTGTTGCGCAGCGGCAAGCGCTGCGCAACACCGGGCACTCGCCCACGACGCTTCCCGATCCGTTTTACGCAATACCCGAGGATGCCTACCGGCATTCTCCCTACCAAAGCCAAAAGCGTGCGTAGGGCGAGTCCCTGGACTTGCCGGGGACTCCTTTTGCTCGAATTCCGAGGATTTGAATCATGTTGGACGCCACTCTTAAAACCCAGTTGAAGGCCTACCTGGAGAAGGTCCAGCAGCCGTTCGAGATCGTCGCGTCCCTCGATGACAGCGACAAATCCCGCGAACTGAGCGAGCTGCTGCACGAAATCGTCGGTCTGACCGACAAGATCACCCTGCGTGAAGATGGCCGCGACGAGCGCAAGCCGTCCTTCTCGCTGAACCGCCCGGGGGCGAACATCGGCCTGGCGTTCGCCGGCATCCCCATGGGCCACGAATTCACCTCCCTGGTGCTGGCGCTGCTGCAGGTCGGCGGCCACCCGTCCAAGCTCGACGCCGACGTGATCGAGCAGATCAAGGGCATCCAGGGTTCGTTCGAGTTCGAAACCTACTTCTCGCTGTCCTGCCAGAACTGCCCGGACGTGGTGCAGGCGCTGAACCTGATGGCCGTGCTCAACCCGAACATCCGCCACGTCGCCATCGACGGCGCGCTGTTCCAGGAAGAAGTCGAGCGTCGCCAGGTGATGGCGGTACCGAGCATCTACCTCAACGGCGAAGTGTTCGGCCAGGGCCGCATGGGCGTGGAGGAAATCCTCGCCAAGATCGACACCGGCGCCGCCGCCCGCGAAGCCGAGAAGCTGTCGACCCGGGAAGCCTTCGACGTGCTGGTCGTCGGCGGTGGCCCGGCCGGCGCCGCGGCGGCGATCTACGCCGCCCGCAAAGGCATCCGCACCGGCGTTGCGGCCGAGCGTTTCGGCGGCCAGGTGCTGGACACCATGGCCATCGAGAACTTCATCTCGGTCACCGAGACCGAAGGCCCGAAACTGGCCCGCGCGCTGGAAGAACACGTCCGCCACTACGAGGTGGACATCATGAACCTGCAGCGCGCCAGCGCGCTGATCCCGGCGAAAACTGCCGGCGAGCTGCACGAAGTACGGTTCGAGGGCGGCGGCAGCCTCAAGGCCAGGTCCGTGATCCTCGCCACCGGCGCCCGCTGGCGTGAAATGGGCGTGCCGGGCGAGAAGGAATACAAGGCCAAGGGCGTGTGCTTCTGCCCGCACTGCGACGGCCCGCTGTTCAAGGGCAAGCGCGTGGCGGTGATCGGCGGCGGCAACTCCGGCGTCGAGGCGGCCATCGACCTGGCCGGCATCGTCAGCCACGTGACCCTGCTGGAGTTCGACAGCAAGCTGCGCGCCGACGCCGTGCTGCAACGCAAGCTGTTCAGCCTGCCGAACGTGGAAGTCATCACCAGCGCGCTGACCAGCGAAGTGAAGGGCGACGGCCAGAAGGTCACCGGCCTGGTCTACAAGGACCGCAACTCGGAAGAGTTCAAGTCCGTCGACCTGGAAGGCATCTTCGTGCAGATCGGCCTGCTGCCCAACAGCGAGTGGCTGAAAGGCACCCTCGAACTGACCCCGCGTGGCGAGATCATCGTCGATGCGCGCGGCGAGACTTCGCTGCCGGGCATCTTCGCCGCCGGTGACGTGACCACGGTGCCGTACAAGCAGATCGTCATCGCGGTCGGCGAAGGCGCCAAGGCGTCGCTCTCCGCCTTCGACCACCTGATCCGCACCTCCGCACCGGCCTGACGGCCCCGCGCTGGAAAAAGAAAACGCCCGGCTCACGCGAGTGAGCCGGGCGTTTTTCGTTGTGGGGGGACCGCAGGATGGCGTGGAGCGAAGCGATACCCATCGATTCCGCTTCAGGCATTGCTGATGGGTATCGCAGGCTCCACCCATCCTACGGATTCACGTGAGTGAGCCGGGCGTTTTCCGTTGTGTGGAAGAGCGTTCGCGAGCAAGCCCGCTCCTGCGGCGTCGTAGGATGGCGTGGAGCGAAGCGATACCCATCGATTCCGCTTCAGGCATCGCTGATGGGTATCGCAGGCTCCACCCATCCTACGGATTCACGTGGGTGAGCCGGGCGTTTTCGTTTGTGCGCAAGAGCGAATGCGCCGCCGCCCTGTAGGAGCGAGCTTGCTCGCGAACATCGCCGCTCCGGAATCTCAGAGAATCGGCGACACCAGCCGCGCCACCCGCATGCCCAGCTGCTGCAGCCGATGCACGCGCCTGCGGTCGTCCACGGTCATCTCCACCGACTGGGCGAAGTCTTCCTCCAGCATGTTCTCCACCTCGCGGGCGAAGCCTTCGTCGACGGTCACCACCATGATCTCGAAGTTCAGCCGGAACGAGCGGTTGTCCAGGTTGGCGCTGCCCACCGCCGCGCTGTAGCGGTCGATCAGCACCACCTTCTGGTGCAGGAACCCGGGCTGGTAGCGGAAGATCCGCACGCCGGCGCGCACGGCCTCCAGCGCGTACAGGCTGGAGGCGGCGTACACCGTGCGGTGGTCGGGGCGCGACGGCAGCAGGATGCGCACGTCCACCCCGCGCAGCACCGCCAGGCGCAGCGCGGCGGCCACCGCCTCGTCGGGCACGAAGTACGGCGTGGTGATCCAGATGCGCTCCACCGCCGCGTTGATCGCCTCGACGAAGAACAGCGAGCAGGTTTCCTGGGTATCCGCCGGGCCGCTGGGCACCACCTGGCAGAGCATCCCCGAGTCTTCGTAGGCCTTGGGCAGGATCAGCGTCGGCAGCGTGTGGCTGGCCCAGTACCAGTCCTCGGCGAAGCATTCCTGCAGGCAGGCCACCGCCGGGCCGCGCAGTTCGATGTGGGTGTCGCGCCAGGGCGCCAGCGGCGGCTTCTCGCCAAGGTATTCGACGCCGACGTTGTGCCCGCCGACGAAGCCGCGCGCACCGTCGACCACCACGATCTTGCGGTGGTTGCGGAAGTTCACCTGGAAGCGGTTGATCATCCCGCTGCCGGTGCTGAAGGCGTGCACCTGCACGCCGCCGCGGCGCAGGCGCTCGATGTAGCGGCCGGGCAGGGCGTGGCTGCCGATGCCGTCGTAGAGCAGGAAGACGTCCACGCCGTTGGCCGCGCGCTCCAGCAACAGGTCGGCCAGGCGCTGGCCGAGGGCGTCGTCGCGGATGATGAAGAACTGCACCAGCACGGCCTGCTTCGCGGCGCCGATGGCTTCGAACATCGCATCGAAGGAGGCCTTGCCGTTGACCAGCAGGCGCACCTGGTTGTTCGCCAGGGTCGGCATGTGCGCCAGCCCGACCATCGCCTTGAGCCCCTTGTAGCCGTCGTACTGGCGCGCGGCCAGGGCTTCCTCGACCCAGGGCCGCCAGTCCAGCTCGGCGGCGGCCACGTGCATCTCCTCGTTGGCCAGGCGGCGCGCGCCGATGTAGGCGTCGAAGCGGCTGCGGCCCAGCACCAGGTAGGGCAGCAGGGTCAGCAGCGGCATGAATACCAGCGAAGTGGCCCAGGCGATGGCGCCCTGGGCAGTGCGCACGGTGAGCACGGCGTGTACCGCGGCGATGATGCCCAGTAGCTGGATCAGCACCAGGAAGTGGGTGATGTAGGCGGAAAACTGCATGGGCGCGCGATCGAATCCGTGTGGTCGGCGGGTGCCCTGAGCTTAGCCGGTACGCGGCGACTGCGGCCAATGCGGCACGGGGACGCGCCGGCGCGAGCGGTTCGGGCCGGCGGTGCGGGCATGGCGGCCGCCGGCGGGCGGCGCCTTGCGCTGGTCGAATCGGCCGCGCCGTCAGGCGCGTTGGCGCGCCTGCTGGTCGGCCAGGTACTGCAGGCGGTACAGGTGACGGTAGCCGGTTTCCCAGGCGCCGTGGCCGGACTTCACGTTGATGTGCCCGGCACCGGGCAGGATCACCGTCTCCGCGCCCCAGGCGCGGCCCAGGGCGAGTGCGCGCTGCGGGCTGCACGCGGCGTCGTTGTCCGAACCCACCAGCAGCGCCGGGAAGGGCAGCGCCCGGGTGGGGATCGGCGCGAAGTTGCGCAGGGCGTCGTGGCAGGTCTCCCGCTCCACGTCCGCCGGCGCCACCAGCAGCGCGCCGGAGACCTGGGCCAGCACGCGGCGCTCCGCGCTGGCGGCCCAGGCGGCGACGGTGACGCAGCCCAGGCTGTGGGCGATCAGCACCACGCGGCCCGGCTCGCGGCGGATCGCGCGGTCCAGCTCGGCGACCCAGTCGGCGCGCTGCGGGGTGATCCAGTCACGCTGCTCGACCCGCGCGGCATTGGGCAGGGCGCGCTGCCAGTGGCTCTGCCAATGGGCGTCGTCGGACCCGTGCCAGCCCGGCACGATCAGGTAGCGGATGCGTTGGTTGCCCATGGAGCGGCCCTCTCGAATCGTCATGAGAGGGCATTCTAGGGAGGGTTTTAATATTCGTTAAGGAATAAGAAATTCTTTACTTATGCAGTATTAGCGCCAAACGAATCGCTATGAATCTTCACTCCCGCGCCCGGGGCAGCGGGCAACAGCGCGCCAGGATGCCCTCCAGGTTGAGGTCGGGCATGGCGTATTCGCGCAGCGCCCTGGCGGTCTGCTCGACGTAGTCGCGGGTGGTGCCGAAATGGCCCTGGGCGCTGTCGAGCACGCGCTGGACGATATTGTCCGGCAGCGCGCCGGCGTAGCTGGGCAAGTGGCGTTCGAGGACGAAACCCAGCGCGCGCACGCGGGTGCCGTCGTCCAGGCGGCAGCTCAGCCACTCCGGGCGGTAGGACGCGTAGGGCATCTCCCGCTCCCAGAGCGCGTAGAGGTTGGCGTCGAGGTTGTCGTCCGGCAGGCGGAAGGCGAAGCCGGAGCAGGAGCCTCCGCGGTCCAGGCCGAGCACCAGCCCCGGCGCTTCCGGCGTGCCGCGGTGGGTGAGGGACCACAGGTAGAGCCCGCGATGGTAGCCATGCACCCGCGCGCGGCGGGCCTCGGCCACCGGGAACTCCGGCCGCCAGATCAGCGACCCGTAGGCGAACAGCCACACGGGACCGGCGCCGTGTTCGCCCATGGTGATGTCGAGCGAGGCGCGCAGTTGCTGTGCGGTGAAGCGTTCCGGCACCCCCAGTGTCGGCGGATAGAACGGGCCATCCAGGGCGGGAGACGATGTCATGCGATACCCCTCAGGTCTCCGGACTGTCATCAACTTAGTGTAAGTGCGCAGGGTGCGGAAGGCCGTGACGGGCAAAGGATTATCGCCAGGACGGAATGACGACGAACGGCGGCGCAAACCGCGGGAGAGGGGCCATCCGATGCGCACCGTAGGATGGCGTGGAGCGAAGCGATACCCATCGATTCCGCTTCAGGCATCGCTGATGGGTATCGCAAGCTCCACCCATCCTACGGCCTCGTAGACGATGCCCGGCTTTGGTGCGGAAGAGCGTTCGCGAGCAAGCTCGCTCCTACAGGGAAGCGGCGCTGCTTCACCCGATGAAACGCGCGGATAAAAAAAGGCCGCTCACCCCTGCCTGAGTAATGGGTAAGCGACCTTGAAGACCGATCTGTTGTGCGGCTCCCGTTGTACACCCGCTCTATTTCAGGGGTTTGACAGTTTCCCCGGGGCGCGGAAACGAAAAAGCCCGGTCGAATGACCGGGCTTTCCGGGTGGGGCGGCTGTTGCGGCGATCAGAAGGCCGGAACGACGGCGCCCTTGTACTTCTCGAGGATGAACTGCTTCACCTCCGGGCTGTGCAGGGCGACGGCCAGTTTCTGCATGGCGGCGCCGTCCTTGTTGTCCGGGCGGGCGACCAGGATGTTCACGTAGGGCGAGTCGGCGCCTTCGATGGCCAGGGCGTCCTTGGTCGGGTTCAGCTTGGCTTCCAGGGCGTAGTTGGTGTTGATCAGGGCCAGGTCGACCTGGGTCAGCACGCGCGGCAGGGTGGCCGCTTCCAGTTCACGCACCTTGATGTTCTTCGGATTCTCGACGATGTCCTTCGGGGTGGCGGTGATCGAGGTGTTGTCCTTGAGCTTGATCACGCCGGCCTTGTCCAGCAGCAGCAGGGCGCGGCCGCCGTTGGTGGCGTCGTTGGGGATGACCACGGTGGCGCCGGCCGGCAGCTCGTCGAGCTTCTTGTGCTTGGTGGAGTAGGCGCCCAGCGGCTCGATGTGCACGCCGGTGACGGCCACCAGGCTGGTGCCCTTGGACTTGTTGAACTCATCCAGGTACGGCTGGTGCTGGAAGAAGTTGGCGTCCAGGCGCTTCTCGGCGACCTGGGTGTTGGGCTGCACGTAGTCGGTGAATTCCTTGACCTTCAGTTCCACGCCCTCTTTGGCCAGCATGGGTTTGACGAAGTTGAGGATCTCGGCGTGCGGCACCGGGGTGGCGGCGACGGTCAGGGTGTCGGCAGCCTGGGCCAGCGGGGCGGCAAAGGCCGCGGCGGCGGCGAAAGCGGCGAGCAGTTTTTTCATTGTTGGCTCCTGGAAAAGCCCGCGTCCGGCGGGCCGTATGGTTACTTGCGGGAGTAGTGGACCACCAGCTTGTCGCCGACGGTCTGGAGGATCTGGACGAGCACCACCAGAATGGCCACGGTGATATGCATGACGTTGTCTTGGAAACGCTGATAGCCGTAGCGGATTGCCAGATCGCCAAGTCCGCCAGCGCCAACCACACCGGCCATTGCGGTATAGGAAACCAGCGCAATGGCGGTAACGGTAATGGCAGCGATGATACCGGGACGAGCCTCTGGCAGCAGGGCGTTGCAGATGATCTGGCGGGGTGTGGCTCCCATTGCCTGGGTGGCTTCGATGATGCCTCTATCGACTTCTCGTAGTGCCGTTTCCACTAGGCGGGCAAAGAAGGGAACAGTAGCGACGACCAGTGGTGGAATTGCGCCTAGGACGCCCAACGAAGTCCCAACTATCAGCAGCGTGACCTTGATCATGTAGACCAAAAGAATGATGAATGGGATTGAGCGCAAAACGTTCACAAGCACGGACAGCACGCGATACAGACCTGGCTGCGCATAAAGCTGCTTGGGGCTGAAAACAAATAGCAGTACGCCCAGAGGAAGACCGATTATCACCGAGAAAAGCAGGGATGCGCCCAGCATGGACATGGTGTCCACGAAGGCTTGCCAAATCTCCGGCCAGTCAACGCCTTCAAAGTACTCATTCATGCGCGCAGTACCTCCACATGGACTTCAGCGGCGTTCAGCTGCGCCACGGCGGCATCGATATCACCGCCCACCAGCGACAGGGTGAGCTGGCCGTAGGGCTGGTCCTTGATGCGGTCGATGCGCCCCGCGAGGATGCTGTAGTCCACCCCGGTCTGGCGCGCGACGGTGCCCAGCAGCGGCGCGTAGGTCGCCTCGCCGCGGAAGGTCAGGCGCAGGATGCGCCCCGGCACGTGGGCGAAATCGTCGTGCTGCTCGTCCTCGTCGACGCGCTCGGCCTCGAAGACGAAGCGGCGGGTGGTCTCGTGCTGCGGGTGGAGGAACACGTCCGCCACCTGGCCCTGTTCGACGATGCGGCCGGCGTCCATCACCGCCACCTGGTCGCAGACGCGGCGGATCACATCCATCTCGTGGGTGATCAGGACGATGGTCAGCTTCAGCTCGCGGTTGATCTCCGCCAGCAGCTGCAGCACCTGGCCGGTGGTCTGCGGGTCGAGGGCGCTGGTGGCCTCGTCGCAGAGCAGGATCTTCGGCCGGCAGGCCAGCGCGCGGGCGATGCCGACGCGCTGCTTCTGGCCGCCGGAGAGCTGCGCCGGGTACTTGCGGGCGTGGTCCTTGAGGCCGACGCGCTGGAGCAGCTCGTCCACCCGCGCGGTGATTTCGGCGGGGCTGAAGGTGCCGGCGAGCTTCATCGGCATGGCGATGTTGTCGGCGACGGTCCTGGAGGCCAGCAGGTTGAAGTGCTGGAAGATCATCCCGACGCGCTGGCGGAAGCGGCGCAGGCCGTCGGCGTCCAGGGCGGTGATGTCTTCGCCGTCGATGACGATGCGCCCGCCGCTGGGCTCTTCCAGGCGGTTGATCAGGCGCAGCAGGGTGCTTTTACCGGCGCCGGAATGGCCGATCAGGCCGAAGACCTGGCCGCCCTCGATGCTCAGGCGGGTCGGCTGCAGGGCCGGGATATCGCGTCCGGCGACGCGATAGGTCTTGTGGACGTCGTGGAATTCGATCACGTAGCGAACCTTGTGGGTACGAGGAGACGCTGCCCGCCGCCAGGGCCGTTTTATGGACGAGTGCAGGCAACGAGCGTAGGCGGTCAGCCAAAACCGCGCATTTTAACCTGCTTTTTTATGGCTGATTAATCTTTGTTCAGCTAAGCACGGAACAAAAGGGAATAACGGGCGCCGCGAACGGGCGCCCGTGGGCTTACGGCGTGCAGGTCGGCTGGTTGCCGGGGGCGGCGGGCTTCTGCAGGCCGCTGACGTCGGCGGCGACGCCGGGGGCGCGGGGCATCAGCGAGCGGGCGCGGGTCAGGGCGGCGGTGGCGCCGTTGACGTCGCCCTTGGCCAGGGCTGCGCGGCTGCGCTCAAGGTAGGCGTCGGCCAGGCGCTTGCGGCGTTCGGCGAGCTGGGTCGCGGTTTCCTGCTCGGAGCCGAGCGCGAGCTGCGCGGACTCCAGGCGGCCGGCGGCCAGTTCGGTTTCGAAGCCACTGCTGCTGGCCGGGGCGCTCGCGGTGCTCTGGCAGGCCGTCAGGGCCAGCGCCAGGGCCATCAGCGAGAACAGGCGGATGACGAACGACTTCATGCGTCAGGGTCTCTTTTGATCAAAAAAGCACCAAATTCTACACCGTCCGGCGCGGCAGGACAAAACTCAGCAGGAACAGCCCGGCGGCGCTGACCACGATGGAGGGGCCGGCGGGGGTGTCCTTGAACCAGGACAGCGACAGTCCGGCGCATACCGCCACCAGTCCGATCAGACTCGCGCCGAAGGCCATTTGTTCAGGGCTGCGCGCATGCCGTTGGGCGGCGGCGGCGGGGATGATCAGCAAGGACGTGATCAGCAGCACGCCGACGATCTTCATGGCCACGGCGATGACGATGGCGATCAGCAGCATCAGCGCCAGGCGGATCGCGGTCACCGGCAGGCCTTCGACCCGCGCCAGTTCCTCGTGCACGGTGATCGCCAGCAGCGGCCGCCACAGCCAGCAGATCAGCCCCAGCACCAGGGCGCTGCCGGCGATTATCCACAGCAGGTCGGTCTGGCTGACGGCGAGCAGGTCGCCGAACAGGTAGGCCATCAGGTCGACGCGCACTTCCTTCATGAAGCTCAGGGTCACCAGGCCCAGCGACAGCGTGCTGTGCGCGAGGATGCCCAGCAGGGTGTCGGCGGCCAGCGGCTGGCGCTGCTGCAGGGTCACCAGCAGCACGGCGAGCAGCACGCAGCCGACGGTCACCGCCAGGGTCGGGCTGACGTCGAGCAGGAAGCCGAGGGCGACGCCGAGCAGCGCGGCATGGGACAGGGTGTCGCCGAAATAGGCCATGCGCCGCCAGACGACGAACGAACCCAGGGGCCCGGCGACCAGCGCCAGGGCCAGCCCGGCGAGGAGGGCGTTGAGCAGGAAATCAGCCATGGTTGCAGTCGGGGCCGTGCTGGTGGACCGGAGTGAAGCGGGTGCCGGCGGGGAAGGCGGGTTTCACCACTTCGCCGTGCAGGTCGTGGGCGTGGTCGTGGTGGTGGTGGTAGACGGCGAGGCTGCGCGCGTCCTGGCCGAACAGCTCGACGAAGGCCGGGTCGCCGCTGACCTGTTCCGGGTGGCCGGAGCAGCAGACGTGACGGTTCAGGCAGACCACCTTGTCGGTGGCGCTCATCACCAGGTGCAGATCGTGGGAAACCATCAGCACGCCGCAGTGCAGGCGGTCGCGCAGGCGGCCGATCAGGCGGTACAGCTCGGCCTGCCCGGCGACGTCGACGCCCTGCACCGGTTCGTCGAGCACCAGCAGCTCGGGCTTGCGCAGCAGGGCGCGGGCCAGCAGCACGCGCTGCAGCTCGCCGCCGGAGACGCTTTGCAGCGGCTTGTCGATGACGTGCGCCGCGCCGACTTCCTTCAGGGCATCGAGCGCCTTGGAGCGCTGCACGCCGGGCACCAGACGGAGGAAGCGCAGCACGCTGAGCGGCAGGGTCGGGTCGACGTGGAGCTTCTGCGGCATGTAGCCGATGGACAGCTTCGGCCGGCGCCAGACGCTGCCGCTGTCGGGCTTGAGCAGGCCGAGCACGCTGCGCACCAGGGTCGTCTTGCCGGCGCCGTTGGGGCCGATCAGGGTGACGATTTCGCCGGGCTCGATGCTCAGGTCGACGTTCTGCAGCACCGCCTGGCCGGCGTAGCTGACGCCGACGCCTTGCAGGCGGACCAGGGCGTCGCTCATCACGCCTCCCGCTTGCCGGGGGCGCAGGCGCCGCAGAGGCCGACGACCTCGACGGTCTGGGTTTCCACCGCGAAGCCGACGCTCTTCGCGCCGGCGAGGATCGCCTCGCTGATCGCCGGCTGTTCCAGCTCGATGGCGGCGCGGCAGTTGCGGCAGATGAGGAACTGGCCTTCGTGGGCGTGTTCCGGGTGGGCGCAGCCGATGAAGGCGTTGAGCGAGGCGATGCGGTGCACCAGGCCGTTTTCCAGAAGGAAGTCCAGCGCGCGGTAGACCGTCGGCGGCGCGGCCTTGCGGCCGTCTTCCTCGCTGAGCACGGCGAGGATGTCGTAGGCGCCCAGCGGCTTGTGGCTCTGCCAGACCAGCTCCAGCACGCGCCGGCGCAGCTCGGTCAGGCGCACGCCCTGGCGTGCGCACAGCGCATCGGCGTCGGCCAGGGCGCTGCTCACGCAGCGGGCGTGGTCATGCGGGCGGCAGGCGAGAGGCGTCTTGGGGGCGATCTTGTACATGCGATGGCGACGCTCGTGTGTAGAGACGTTATTATATTACTCTTTCATGTCCCCCCTGTGTGAGTGCCGCCGTGTCCTTCCGTCCCGCCGCCCTGCTGCTTGCGTGCTGCACCTTGCTGCTCAGCCTTTCCTCCCGCGCCGAGGTCAGCGTGCTGACCAGCATCAAGCCGCTGCAGCTGATCGCCGCGGCGATCCAGGACGGCGCCGGCACGCCGGACGTGCTGCTGCCGCCGGGCGCCTCGCCGCACAGCTACGCGCTGCGCCCCTCCGACGTGCGCCGGGTGCGCGACGCGCAGCTGTTCTACTGGGTCGGAGCGGACCTGGAGACCTTCCTGCCCAAGGTGCTCGAAGGCCGCAGCGGCCCGAGCGTGGCGCTGCAGGACCAGGCCGGCATGCACCTGCGCCGGTTCGCCGACTTCAGCGAGTCCAACCACCCGGACCACGATGAGGAGGACGGCGACCACGACCACGATCACCGCCCGGGCATGCTCGACGCCCATCTCTGGCTGCTGCCGGCCAACGCCCAGGTGATCGCCGCGCGCATGGCCGAGGACCTGGCCATCGCCGACCCGGTCAACGCCAGCCGCTACCAGGCCAACCTGAAGGCCTTCGACGAGCGCATGGACCAGCTCGACGCACGCCTGAAGCAGCGCCTGCGGCCGCTGGCCGGCAAGCCGTACTTCGTCTTCCACGAGGCCTTCGACTACTTCGAGGAAGCCTACGGCCTGCGCCACGCCGGGGTGTTCGCGGTGTCCGCCGACGTGCAGCCGGGCGCCCGCCACGTCGCCTCCATGCGCGCGCAGCTGCAGAAGGCCGGGCCGTCCTGCATCTTCAGCGAGCCGCCGCTGCGCCCGCGCCTGGCCGATACCCTGAGCCAGGGCCTGCCGGTGCGCCTGGCCGAGCTGGACGACCTGGGCGTGGCGGTGAAGGTGGATGCCCAGGGCTACGAGAACCTGCTGGGCAATCTGGCGGACGAGTTCGCCGGGTGCCTGGAGAAGCTCTGATTTCCCTGTCTCGGGCTCCGGCTGTCGACGCCTGCGGAGCCGGTTGCCTTTCGTAGGCGCGGATCTTATCCGCGATCGCTCCTGCACCTCCCCCGCTGAAAGGCTTCGCGGACAAGGTCCGCTCCTACGGGGCTACGCCTGCGCCATTCCCGGCGCGGGAGCGGGCGCATCCGCCGCGCCTGATCGTCGCACCGGGCCTCTTCCGAAACCGCTGCCAAGTCCTGCCGATCGTCTGGAATTCGGGAGTCATCGCGGCGCTCGCCGTGCAACCGTCTATGTTGTCTTGTTGGTGGCTGACGGCACTACATGTTGATATCCGTCAGTTTTTGGAGTCTACATATTGGGTTTACTCGCGCTCCATTGCGCCGGCAACCCAACCAACAGGAGGTTATTTCCCGGATGGCCAAGACCGATGCGCGCCCCCGCGGCGCCGACCAAGGAGTCCTCGCCCTGCAACCCGCCTCGCAGGATATCTGGGACAGCAAATACCGCCTCAAGCACAAGAGCGGCAAACCCATCGACGGCAGCGTCGACGAGACTTGGCAGCGGGTCGCCCGCGCCCTGGCCGGCGTCGAGGCCGACAAGGCGCTGCGCGAGCATTGGTACGAACGCTTCCTCTGGGCCCTGCGCAACGGCGCGATCCCGGCCGGGCGGATCATCTCCAACGCCGGCGCCCAGGGGCACAAGCCGGCCACCTCGACCATCAACTGCACCGTCTCCGGAATCATCCACGACTCCATGGACGACATCCTGCAGAAGGTCCACGAAGCCGGGCTGACGCTCAAGGCCGGCTGCGGCATCGGCTACGAATTCAGCACCCTGCGCCCGCGCGGCGCCTATGTCTCGGGTGCCGGCGCGCACACCAGCGGGCCGCTGTCGTTCATGGATATCTACGACAAGATGTGCTTCACCGTCAGCTCCGCCGGGGGGCGGCGCGGGGCGCAGATGGGCACTTTCGACGTCAGCCACCCGGACGTCCGCGAGTTCATCCGCGCCAAGCGCGAGGACGGCCGCCTGCGCCAGTTCAACCTCAGCCTGCTGGTCACCGACGGCTTCATGGCCGCCGTGGAGAACGACGAGGACTGGCCGCTGATCTTCCCGATCCACCAGAAGGAGCGCGACGAAGTCGACCTGAAGGATGCCGACCAGGTGGTCTGGCGCGACTGGCCGGTGCACGACGACTACCTGGTGGGCGAGGACGGCCGCGTGGCCTGCAAGGTCTACGGGCGGGTCAAGGCGCGGCACCTGTGGGACATGATCATGGTCTCCACCTACGACTACGCCGAGCCGGGCTTCATCCTCATCGACCGGGTCAACGAGCTGAACAACAACTGGTGGTGCGAGGCCATCCGCGCCACCAACCCCTGCGGCGAGCAGCCGCTGCCACCCTATGGCTCCTGCCTGCTGGGCTCGGTGAACCTGACCTGCTTCGTCAGCCACGCCTTCGGCGAGAACGCGCGCTTCGACTGGGAGCGTTTCCGCGAGGTGGTGCGCGTCTTCACCCGCATGCTCGACAACGTGGTGGAGATCAACGGCCTGCCGCTGGAGCAGCAGCGCGCGGAAATCCTCGGCAAGCGCCGCCACGGCATGGGCTTCCTCGGCCTGGGCTCGGCGCTGACCCTGCTCAAGCTGCGCTACGGCAGCCCGGAAGCCTGCGTGTTCACCGAGGAAGTGGCGCGGGAAATGGCCCTGGTGGGCTGGGAAGTGGCGCTGGAACTGTCCCGCGAGAAAGGCCCGGCGCCGGCCCTGGCGCAGGACTACGAAGTGACCGCCGAGATGCTGCGCAAGCGCCCGGAAATGAAGGCCGATGGCTACAAGGTCGGCGACAAGGTGCCGGGCCGCATCCTCCACGCCAGATACTCGCGCTACATGCAGCGGGTGGCCGAGCATGCGCCGCAGCTGGTGGAAGAACTGGCCGAGCACGGCGCGCGCTTCACCCACCACAGCTCCATCGCGCCCACCGGCACCATCAGCCTGAGCCTGGCCAACAACGCCTCCAACGGCATCGAGCCGAGCTTCGCCCACCATTATTCGCGCAACCTGATCCGCGCCGGGCGCAAGACCAAGGAGAAGATCTCGGTCTACAGCTACGAGCTGCTGGCCTACCGCGCCCAGGTGGACAACCACGCGGTGCCCGGCGCCGAGGAGGAGAAGCACCGCCTGCCGGACTACTTCATCACCGCCGACGACATCACCCCGCAGCAGCACGTGGACATCCAGGCGGCGGCGCAGAAGTGGATCGACTCGTCGATCTCCAAGACCGCCAACGTCCCCACCGACTATCCGTTCGAGGACTTCAAGGACATCTACCTCTACGCCTGGCGCCAGGGGCTGAAGGGCTGCACCACCTTCCGCTTCAACCCGGCGGCCTTCCAGGGCGTGCTGGTGAAGGACGCGGACCTGGAGAAGACGCTGTACCGCTTCGAGCTCGAAGACGGCAGCGTGGTGGAACTCAAGGGCAACGAGGAAGTGGAGTACGACGGCGAGATCCATACCGCCGCCAACCTCTTCGACGCCCTGAAAGAAGGCTATTACGGCAAGTACTGATACCCCTGGAGAGACGTGATGAGTGTCAAGATCAACCAGAAGATCAAAGGCTTCCAGGTGGTGGACGTGGCCGAGGAAAAGGCCCGCGCCGAAGCCGCCGCGGCGGCCGCCGTGGTGAAGATGGACGAAACCCTGCAGCGGCCGGAGATGCTGGTGGGCGCCACCTACAAGATCAAGTCGCCGCTGTTCGAGCACGCGCTGTACGTGACCATCAACGACATGGTGCTCAACCCGGACACGCCCTACGAGCAGCGCCGGCCCTTCGAGATCTTCATCAACTCGAAGAACATGGACCACTTCCAGTGGATCGTCGCGCTCACCCGCATCATGTCCGCGGTGTTCCGCAAGGGCGGCGACTGCACCTTCCTGGTGGAGGAGATGAAGGCCGTGTTCGACCCGCGCGGCGGCTACCTCAAGCGCGGCGGCATCTACATGCCCTCCATCGTCGCCGAGATCGGCGCCGTGGTGGAGCGCCACCTGGTCGCCATCGGCCTGATGGAAGGCGCCCAGCTCGACGAGGAACAGCGCCTGTACCTGGCCGAGAAGCGCGCCGCCTATGAAGCGGCGCAGGGCACCAACAAGGCCGAACCCGGCGAAGGCTTCCCCGCCGGCGCCCAGCTCTGCGGCAAGTGCAACACCATGGCCGTGGTGCAGATGGATGGCTGCGCCACCTGCCTGAACTGCGGGCATTCCAAATGCGGGTGAGCCGAGGCTGACCTTGAGCAGAGGAGAAACGGCAGGGATGCCGACTCCCTGTTCGATCTTCACGCCACCCGCTTCATGCCGCGACTGCTCTTCGTAGGACCGAGGGGGACGCCCAGTCCTTGCTAGCGAACCGCCTGATGCCCATGCATTCAGGGGAAAGAGAATCGCGGACAAGGTCCGCTCCTACGGGAGCGATTCGTCCGAACTTGGCAACGCAGCGAGGCATATCGGTGCGCCTGGCTCTTGTAGGAGCGGATCTTATCCGCGATCCGGCCGGCAGGCCGGTGCCATGCTTATCGCGGACGGAGTCCGCTCCTACGGAATCAGCACAGCCCGCGCATCACAACGCAAACGGCAAATGAATCTCCACCGTCTGCCGTTTCGCCAGCCGCCGCTCGAACTCGCCCGGATCGTGGATCAGCACGTCCTGCCCGGCAAACGCCTCGGCCGCGATCAGCCGCGACAGCCAGAAGCGCACGCAGGCCACCCGCAGCATCTCCGGCCACAGCTCGGCCTCCAGCGCGGTGAACGGGCGTTTCGCCGCGTAGGCCGCCAGCAGCGCGCGCGCGCGCGGGCCGTCGAGCCTGCCGTCCTCGGTCGAGCACCAGTCGTTCACCGTGATCGCCAGGTCGTAGAGCATCCAGCCCGAACAGGCGTTGTAGAAGTCGATCAGCCCGGCCAGGTGCGGGCCGTCGAACAGCACGTTGTCGCGGAACAGGTCGGCGTGCAGGTTGGCGCGCGGCAGCGCCGGCTGCTCGGCGAGCAGGCGGGCGATTTCTTCCAGGGCGTCGGCCAGCAGGGTGGCGGCGGCCCCGGACAGGTGCGACTGGAACGCCTGGCCTTCATGCAGCATCCAGCTCAGGCCGCGGTCGCTGGGGCGTTCGATGATGCGTCCGCGGGTCGCCAGGTGCAGGCGCGCCAGCAGGTCGCCGACTTCCCGGCAATGGTGGTTGTTCGGCGTGCGCTCGTGGCGGCCCGGCAGGCGCGGCTGCAGCAGCGCCGGCTTGCCTTCGAGCTGGCGCAGGGCTTCGCCGTCCCGGGTGCGCAGGGCGTAGGGCACCGGCAGGTCGGCTTCGTGGAGCACGTCGAGCAGCTCGATGAAGAACGGCAGGTCCTGCACCGGGCCGCGCTCCACCAGGGTCAGGACGAACTCGCCCTGTTCCAGGCTGATGAAGAAGTTGCTGTTCTCCGAGCCCTCGGCGATGCCGCGGAACTCGTGCAGGCGACCGAGCCCGTAGGGGGCAAGGAAATCTTCGAGAACGGGACGTTCCAGAGGTGTGAATACCGACATGCTCAATCCTCTGGAGCGTCGTGGGGGTTTACCAGCTGAAGATCCGCCACTGCGGGATCAGCATGTCCGGCTGGTCCGAGCGGATGAAGTTGCCGTCGCTGCCGTCGGCGCGCACCAGGAAGTACGGCTTGCCGGTCTTGGGGGTGACCTTGATCGCATAGAGGAACCCGTTGACCCGGTATTCCTGGATGGTCCGGTCGCCTTCCTGGCGGATGGTCACGTCCGGCTCGGGGCTCGGGGCATCGTCCGCTGCCATCGCGGCGGTCGTGCCTAGGCCCAGCAGAGCGGCGAGCAACAGGCGGTTCAACGTACGCATGATAACCTTGTCCCTTTGTCGAATTGGCTACGGACAGTTTAGCCCGTGCCCTTCTGAAAAGGTTGATTCCCCTCATGAGTCAAGCACCCCTCGTCCTCGTGGACGGCTCGTCCTACCTGTATCGCGCCTTCCATGCCCTGCCGCCGCTGACGACGTCCACCGGCATGCCCACGGGGGCGGTGAAGGGCGTGCTGAACATGCTCAAGAGCCTGCGCAAGCAATACCCCGACAGCCCCTTCGCGGTGGTCTTCGACGCCAAGGGCCCGACCTTCCGCGACGCGCTCTTCGCCGAGTACAAGGCCAACCGTCCGTCGATGCCGGACGAGCTGCGCGTGCAGGTCGAGCCGCTGCACGCCAGCGTGCGGGCGCTGGGCCTGCCGTTGTTGTGCGTGGAGGGCGTGGAGGCGGACGACGTGATCGGCACCCTGGCCCGGCGCAGCGCCGCGGCGGGAAGGGCGGTGGTGATCTCGACCGGCGACAAGGACATGGCGCAGCTGGTCGACGGGCACATTACGCTGGTCAACACCATGACCGGAAGCGTGCTCGACCCCGATGGCGTGAAAGAGAAATTCGGTGTCGGTCCTGAACTGATCATCGATTATCTCGCGCTGATGGGCGACAAGGTGGACAACATCCCAGGCGTGCCCGGCGTCGGCGAGAAGACCGCGCTGGGCCTGCTCACCGGCGTCGGCGGCGGCCTCGATGTGCTCTATTCCAGCCTGGACAAGGTGCCCGAGCTGCCGATCCGCGGCGCCAAGGGCCTGCCGGCCAAGCTGGAAGAGCATCGCGAGATGGCCTTCCTGTCCTATGAGCTGGCCACCATCAAGACCGACGTCGAGCTGGACGTCGACGTCGCCGCGCTGCACCCGGGCGAGCCGCAGCGCGAGGCGCTGATCGGCCTGTACCGCGAGCTGGAGTTCAAGCAGTGGCTGGACGACCTGCTGCGCGAGGCCAAGGAGGAGGGCGGCGGCGATATCGAAGCCGCGTCGGTCCAGGCCACCGCGAAATACGACACCGTGCTGGAGCAGGCCGAATTCGACGCCTGGCTGAAGAAGCTGGAAGCCGCCGAGCTGATCGCCTTCGACACCGAGACCACCAGCCTCGACCCGCAGCAGGCCCAGGTGGTCGGCGTGTCCTTCGCGGTCAAGGAAGGCGAAGCCGCCTATGTGCCGCTGGCGCACAGCTACATGGGCGTGCCGGCGCAGCTGGACCGCGACGCGGTGCTCAAGGCCCTCAAGCCGCTGCTGGAGGACCCGAAGAAGCGCAAGGTCGGCCAGCACGCCAAGTACGACATGAACGTCCTGGCCAACGCCTCGACGCCCATCGCCGTGCAGGGCATCGCCTTCGACACCATGCTCGAATCCTACGTGCTGGACTCCACCGCGACCCGCCACGACATGGACAGCCTGGCGCTGAAATACCTCGGCCACAGCACCATCCGCTTCGAGGACATCGCCGGCAAGGGCGCCAAGCAGCTGACCTTCGACCAGATCGCCATCGAGCAGGCCGGCCCCTACGCGGCCGAGGATGCCGACGTGACCCTGCGCCTGCACCAGACCCTGTGGGCCAGGCTGCAGGCCATCCCGTCGCTGGAAAAGGTCCTGACCGAAATCGAGATGCCGCTGGTGCCGGTGCTGGCGCGCATCGAGCGCAACGGCGCGCTGGTCGACGCCAACCTGCTGGGCAGGCAGAGCGTCGAGCTGGGCGAGAAAATGGTCGAACTGCAGCGAAAGGCCTTCGAACTGGCCGGCGAGGAGTTCAACCTCGGCTCGCCCAAGCAGCTTGGCGCCATCCTTTATGAAAAGCTCGGCCTGCCGGTGCTGGCCAAGACCGCCACCGGCCAGCCGTCCACCGCCGAGAACGTTCTCGCCGACCTCGCCGAACAGGACTACGAGCTGCCCAAGGTGATCATGCAGTACCGCTCCCTGAGCAAGCTCAAGAGCACCTACACCGACAAGCTGCCGGAGCAGATCAACCCGCGCACCGGGCGCATCCACACCAGCTACCACCAGGCGGTGGCGGCGACCGGCCGGCTGTCCTCCAGCGACCCGAACCTGCAGAACATCCCGATCCGCACCGCCGAGGGCCGGCGCATCCGCCAGGCCTTCGTCGCGCCCAGGGGCTACAAGCTGCTGGCGGCGGACTACTCGCAGATCGAACTGCGCATCATGGCCCACCTGGCCAAGGACGAAGGCCTGTTGGACGCCTTCCGCCACGACCGCGACGTGCACCGCGCCACCGCCGCCGAGGTGTTCGGCGTGCCGCTGGATCAGGTGAGCTCCGACCAGCGCCGCAGCGCCAAGGCGATCAACTTCGGCCTGATCTACGGCATGAGCGCCTTCGGCCTGGCCAAGCAGATCGGCGTCGAGCGCAAGGAAGCCCAGGCCTACATCGACCGCTACTTCGCCCGCTACCCCGGCGTGCTGGCCTACATGGAGCGCACCCGCGCCCAGGCGGCCGAACAGGGCTTCGTCGAGACGCTGTTCGGCCGGCGCCTGTACCTGCCGGAAATCGGCTCGAAGAACCAGGCCATGCGCAAGGCCGCCGAGCGCACGGCGATCAACGCGCCGATGCAGGGCACCGCGGCGGACATCATGAAGCGCGCCATGGTGGCTGTGGATAACTGGCTGCAGGACAGCGGGATCGACGCCCGGGTGATCCTCCAGGTGCACGACGAACTGGTGCTGGAGGTGCGCGAGGACCTGGTCGAGCAGGTCAGCGACGGCATCCGGCCGCTGATGAGTGGCGCGGCGGAGCTGGACGTTCCGCTGATCGTCGAGGTCGGCATGGGTGCGAACTGGGACGAGGCACACTGACGAACGGTCAAGGGGCCCGCATGGCGGGCCCTCCAGCGGGGCTGTCAAGGTCGGTCCGGGACACTGCGGGGCTTTTTTCTGTGACCTGCTGAACTTTCCTGCAAAGCGCTCAGTCAGAACACGTGAATGGCTGCTTAAGCCCTTCGATGCTCCTTTGCAGTGTTTAGTGTTGGCAGATTACTGGACCCCGCCCTAGCGGTCCGGACTTGGACCCCGAACTTCCCCCTCCCCATACGAAGCTCGGGGTTTTTTTTGCCTGCGATTCAGCCCTCGGCTTCTTCGCCGGCCTCATCTTCCCCGTCGTCCAGCAGCCCCAGCCAGCCGGCCAGGACCTTCTGCGCCTCTTCTACGCCCTGACGCTTGGGCGCGGAGAACAGCTGCAGGGTGGCGACGTCGCCCCAGCCCTGCTGGATTTCCTTGCGGACCTTGAGCAGCGCGTTCTTCGCCGCGCCGAAGGCGAGCTTGTCGGCCTTGGTCAGCAGCACGTGGATCGGCAGGCGGCTGGCCTGCGCCCATTCGAGCATCAGGCGGTCGAAATCGGTCAGCGGATGGCGGATGTCCATCAGCAGCACCACGCCGGCGAGGCTGTTGCGGCTGCTCAGGTAGGCCTCCAGGTGCTGCTGCCAGTGCAGTTTCAGCGGGATCGGCACCTTGGCGTAGCCGTAGCCGGGCAGGTCGACCAGGCGGCGCTCGTCATCCAGGCGGAAGAAGTTCAGCAGCTGGGTGCGGCCCGGGGTCTTCGAGGTGCGCGCCAGGTTGGCGTGGGTCAGCGCGTTCAGCGCGCTGGACTTGCCGGCGTTGGAGCGGCCGGCGAAGGCGACTTCCAGGCCGCTGTCGTCCGGGCACTGGTTCACCTTGGCGGCGCTGATGAGGAACGAGGCCTGTTGGCACAGGCCGAGAATCGGGTTTTTCGCAGGGTTCATGGGGGGCATTGGCATGTTCGCAGAGGGGGTGCGACCAGGTGTCGCGGGAGGCAGTCTCGTTTCCGTTTCGGCGTTGGAAGTATATAATGCCGCGGATTTTGTGTGCGCTTTATCCCCCAGGGTCGAGCGCCACGGGGACCACGAAGTCCGCGCATTTAGAACGCGGATGTTCCCTGACGATGAGGAAATCATGACGAAACTGCTGTTCGCAGCCATCGTTGCCGCGCTGGCTTCCAGCGCCCAGGCGGCCCAGGAGCCGGAAGCCGTGTTCAACCGTGCCTGTGGCGCCTGCCACAACGGCCAGTTGCCGATGGCGCCGAAGAAGGGCGACGCCGCCGCGTGGAAACCGCGCCTGGACAAGGGCATGGACACGCTGGTGCAACATGTGACCAACGGTTTCAACGCGATGCCGCCTCGCGGCCTGTGCACCGACTGCAGCGCCGAGGATTACCAGGCCATCATCCAATGGATGTCCAGGTAACCCCGGAGCCTTAACTCTTTCACCCTTAGCCGTTATTGGATTAGCTGATGAACAAATTGATCGTGAGTCTGCTGTTGACCCTGGGCCTTACCGGCGTTGCACACGCCGCTGGCGATGCCAAGGCCGGTCAGGCGAAAGCCGCTATGTGTGGTGCCTGCCACGGCGCCGATGGAAACAGCATGGCGCCGAACTTCCCGAAACTGGCCGGCCAGGGTGAGCGTTACCTGCTCAAGCAGATGCACGACATCAAGGAAGGCAGGCGCACCGTGCTGGAAATGACCGGCCTGCTGACCAACCTGAGCGACCAGGACCTGGCCGACATCGCCGCCTACTTCTCCAGCCAGAACATGGGCATCGGCATGGCCGATCCGAAGCTGGTCGCCCAGGGTGAAGCCCTGTTCCGCGGCGGCAAGCTGAACGAAGGCATGCCGGCCTGCACCGGTTGCCACAACCCGAGCGGCCTGGGCAACGCCGAAGGCGGCTTCCCGCGCCTGGGCGGCCAGCACGCGACCTACACCGCCAAGCAGCTGACCAACTTCCGCGAAGGCGACCGCACCAACGACGGCGACGCCATGATCATGCGCAGCATCGCCGCCAAGCTGTCCAACAAGGACATCGCCGCGATCTCCAGCTACATCGAAGGCCTGCACTGATCCAGGGCGCCTGGCGGAAATCGCTGGAATGAAAAAAGGGTGGCTTCGGCCGCCCTTTTTTGCATCCGCCGCCACTACAATGCTGGAACCGTGCCTGGGCCCCCAGGTCAAAACCGCTTTGCCCGTCCCGCGCAGGCAGGACGGATCCCGCTCAGCCAAGGAGTGAACCATGCGTAACCTGATTTTCACCGCCGCGCTTGCCTTCGCCGGCCTGTTCGCGCTCAACGCGAATGCCGCCGACTTCGAGGCTGGCAAGAACTACACCGAGCTGAACCAGGCGGTGCCTGTTTCCCAGCCCGGCAAGATCGAGGTGGTGGAACTGTTCTGGTACGGCTGCCCGCACTGCTACGCCTTCGAGCCGACCATCAACCCGTGGGTCGAGAAGCTGCCGGCCGACGTGCACTTCGTGCGTATCCCGGCGATGTTCGGCGGTCTGTGGAACATCCACGGCCAGCTGTTCCTGACCCTGGAATCCATGGGCGTGGAGCGCAAGGTTCACCAGGCGATCTTCGAGAAACTGCACGACAACCCCAAGAGCCTGACCACTCCGGAAGAGATGGCCGCCTTCGTGGCTGAGCAGGGCATCGACAAGGACAAGTTCCTCAGCACCTACAACTCCTTCGCCATCAAGGGCCAGATCGAGAAGGCCAAGAAACTGGCGATGGCCTACCAGATCAGCGGCGTACCGACCATGATCGTCAACGGCAAGTACCGCTTCGACATCGGCTCGGCCGGCAGCCCGGAGGCCGCCCTGGAACTGGCCGACCAGCTGATCGCCCGGGAACGCGCTTCCGCCAAGGCCGCTCAGTAAGGACCTGGCGATGCTGCGCCGACGGAATCGCGAGCGCGTTGCGGGGGCCTGCACCGCGCGCGTCAATCCCGATCACCAGTGCGCCTCGGGGCTGCCCGAGGATGGCCGCCTCCGTCTGCTCAGCTTCAACATCCAGGTCGGCATCAGCACCGAGCGCTACCGGCATTACCTGACCCGCGGCTGGCAGCACCTGCTGCCCGCCGCCGGGCGTGCCGTCAATCTCCAGCGCATCGGTTCGCTGCTCGCCGACTACGATCTGGTGGCCCTGCAGGAAGCCGACGGCGGCAGCCTGCGCTCCGGCTACGTCAATCAGGTGGAGCACCTGGCCCAGCTCGGGGACTTCCCCTACTGGTACCAGCAGCTCAACCGCAATCTCGGGCGCTTCGCCCAGCACAGCAACGGCCTGCTCAGCCGCCTGCAACCCTCCGCCCTGGAAGACCATCCGCTGCCCGGACCGCCGGGGCGCGGAGCGATCCTCATGCGCTTCGGCGAAGGCGAGGACGCCCTCGCGGTGGTGATGATGCACCTGGCCCTGGGCGCGCGGACCCGCACCCGCCAGCTCGCCTATATCCGCGAACTGCTGGACGGCTACCGCCACCGGGTGCTGATGGGCGACATGAACACCCACGCCACCGACCTGCTGGAAAGCTCGCCCCTGCGCGACCTCGGGCTGGTCGCGCCGCAGGTGGAGGCCACTTTCCCCAGTTGGCGCCCGCAGCGCTGCCTGGACCATATCCTGCTCAGTTCCGGGCTGGCGCTGGAGCGCGTCAGTGTCCTGCCGCAACCGATTTCCGACCATCTGCCCGTGGCCGTGGAAATCCGCCTGCCGGATGCGTTGCGCGCCGCCTCGTCGCTCGCCTTGCGCGACGAGGCTTCTGAATGAGCCGCGAGCGCGAGCCGCGCTGGAAACAGAAGTATCTCGACAACCTCGAGCAACAGGAAAAGCTCGAGCGACGCTGGAACGCCCGCGTCGACCTGCTGCGCCGCGGCCTGGTGCGCAGCAGCCTGGCGGCCGAAGGCAGCGACAAGGCGGTGGACGCCTGCATGAAGGAGCTGCGCGAGGTGCTGCGGCGCGACGAGATGGACGCCGGCCTCTCCCGCCTGATCCCGCAACTGGAACGTGCGGTGCTCGATTCCGAGCAGCGCCGCCAGCAGCGCATCGAACAGAACATCGCGGCACTGTCCCAGCTCGCCCAGCAGTTGCTGGCGCTGGAGCTGCCACGGGATGTGCGCAAGCCGCTCAAGCAGTTCGCCAAGGACATCGCCGCGCGGGCCAGCACCCCCCGCGAGTTGCCGGCCCTGCTCGGCGAGCTGAGCGGTCTGCAGCGCCGCGTGCTGGAACATTTCGACGACGGCGGCAACGAACAGCGCCCTGGCTTCCTGCAGCGTCTGTTCGGCGCGCGCGAAGCGACCGCCGACGCGCCGGAGCCGGAACTGGCAGCGCCAGTCGCGCTGGCCGAGGCAGTGCCGGCCGATACGGCGGTGCTGGACGAGGCCGTGACCGCCCCGGCCCAATCCCTGGCACCCGCACCCGCACCCGCACCCGCACCCGCACCGGTAGCCGCTGTAGCGGCGGAGCCCATTGCCGGGCCGGTCGCCGCCGCAGTCGAGCCGGTGGCCACCGAAGCGCCAGCCGCACCCCCGAGCGTGGCGCCCGCGCCAGCCCTGCTCGACAGCCTGCCATTGCCCCCCGGCCTGTTCGGCGAGCCGGCCGAAGCGGGTGACCAGTACGCCCTGCCGCCGCGCCCGGAGCCGGGTTACAGCGCGGTCGCGCCGCACATCGAGGCGAGCCTGCTGCACCTGCTGGACGAGATGCACCTGCCGATCACCCACCAGCCCCAGGCCGACGCCCTGCGCACGCGCATCCACGGCAGCCTGAACTGGTACGAACTGGTGCCGGTGCTGGACGACCTGGCGGTGCTGGTGCTGTCGCTCAACGACAACGGCCAGCGCGAGTTCGAAGGCTACCTGCACCAGCTCAACGAGCGCCTGGGCGCCTTCCTCGACGGGCTGCAGGCGGTGCACGACAACCACGCCGGCTCCAGCTCCAGCGCCCGCGACCTGGACGACACCCTGCGCGAGCAGGTCAGCGGCCTGAAGGAAAGCGTGCTGGAAGCCACCGACCTGGAGGGCCTCAAGCTCCACGTGGAGAGCCGCCTGCAAGGACTGGTCGGCACCATGGACCGGTTCCGCGAGGAACGCCAGGCCCGCGAGCGCGAGGTGGGCGAGCGCATCCAGTTGCTGATGACGCGGGTCGCGAGCATGGAAGAGGAGGCGCGGACCTTCAAGGCCAACATCGAGGACCAGCGCCAGAAGGCCATGACCGACGTCCTCACCGGCCTGCCCAACCGCGCCGCGCTGAGCGAGCGCCTGGAACAGGAAGTGGCGCGCTGGGAGCGCTACGGCGGCGATCTGCTGCTGGCGGTGCTGGACGTGGACCACTTCAAGCGCATCAACGACGACTTCGGCCATCTGGCTGGCGACAAGGTGCTGAAGATCATCGCCGCGGAGCTCTCCAGGCGCCTGCGCAAGACCGATTTCATCGCCCGCTACGGTGGCGAGGAGTTTGTCGTGCTGCTGCCCGCGACCCCGCTGGACGGTGGCGAGCGGCTGCTCGAGGCGCTGCGCGGCGCGGTGGAAGCCTGCCCGTTCCATTTCAAGGGCGAACGCCTGGCGATCACCTGTTCCGCCGGGCTGACCGCCTTCCGCTCCGGTGAGCGCGGCGACACGGCCTTCGAGCGGGCCGACCAGGCGCTGTACCGCGCCAAGCGCAGCGGACGCAACCGGCTGGAAGTGGACTGAGCGCCATAGACGCAACTGTCTTCGCCAGGTCCGTAGGATGGCGTGGAGCGAAGCGATACCCATCGATATACCGCGCGAACAATTCTGATGGGTATCGCAAGCTCCACCCATCCTACGACGGATCTCCGCTCGAAGATTCGTCGGGCATACAGCCGCGAGCAGTGGTGCGCCCCAGGTAAAACCTTCCGTTCGCACTACAAATTCTTGACGAGCGAAAGCTCTTGGGTTTTGATTCGCACACTTATCTTTCGAATCGAAACTTAATCGTCCATGTCGAAACGCAACACGCCGCAACGCCGCCACGACATCCTGGCGCTGCTCGCCGAACAGGGCGAGGTAAGCGTGGATGACCTCGCCCGGCGGTTCGCCACCTCCGAGGTGACCATCCGCAAGGACCTGGCCGCCCTGGAAGGCAACGGCCTGCTGCTGCGCCGCTACGGCGGCGCGGTGCCGATGCCCCACGAGCTGATCGCCGAGCCGAGCCAGCCGCTGTCGCGCTACAAGCAGGCCATCGCCCGCGCGGCCGCGGCCTGCATCCGCGAGCACGCGCGGATCATCATCGACAGCGGCAGCACCACCGCCGCGCTGATTCCCGAGCTGGGCCGCAAGCCGGGCCTGGTGGTGATGACCAACTCCCTGAGCGTGGCCAACGCCCTGCGCGAGCTGGAACGCGAGCCGGTGCTGCTGATGACCGGCGGAACCTGGGACCCGCATTCCGAGTCCTTCCAGGGCCAGGTGGCCGAGCAGGTGCTGCGCTCCTACGATTTCGACCAGCTGTTCATCGGCGCCACCGGCCTCGACCTGGAACGCGGCACCACCACCTTCAATGAATTGCTCGGGCTGAGCCGGGTCATGGCCGAGGTTGCCCGCGAGGTGATCGTCATGGCCGAGGCCGACAAGCTGGGCCGGCGCATTCCCAACCTGGAACTGCCGTGGAGCAGCGTCCAGACCCTGATAACCGACGAGCGGCTCAGCGATGAGGCGTACGAACTGATTCAGGCGCGTGGCGTGAAAGTGATCCGCGCGCGCTGCGAAGACCAATAAAAGGAGAGCCATCCCATGTGTGGAATCGTAGGCGCCATCGCCGAACGCAATGTGACCCCGATCCTCGTCGAGGGCCTCAAGCGCCTCGAATACCGTGGCTATGACAGCGCCGGGGTGGCGGTGATCGATGGCGCTGGCGTGCTCGAACGCCGCCGCCGCGCCGGCAAGGTTTCCGGCCTGGAGCAGGCCATCGAGGAGCAGCCGCTGCTCGGCCGCCTGGGCATCGCCCACACCCGCTGGGCCACCCACGGCGCGCCGACCGAGGCCAATGCCCACCCGCACTTCTCCCACGACGAACTGGCGGTGGTGCACAACGGCATCATCGAGAACCACGAGGCCCTGCGCGTGATGCTCAAGGCGCGCGGCTACGCATTCACCTCGCAGACCGACACCGAAGTCATCGTCCACCTGCTGCACCTGCGCCTGAGCGAGATGGGCGATCTCACCGCCGCGCTCAAGGCGGCGGTCAAGGAGCTGCACGGCGCCTACGGCCTGGCGGTGATCAGCGCGAAGCAGCCGGACCGCATCCTCGCCGCGCGCAGCGGCAGCCCGCTGGTGGTCGGCCTGGGCCTTGGCGAGAACTTCCTGGCTTCGGACCAGCTCGCCCTGCGCCAGGTGACCGACCGCTTCATCTACCTGGAAGAGGGCGACATCGTCGAGATCCGCCGCGACAGCGTCCAGCTGTGGGACGTGGCGGGCAACCCGGTGCAGCGCGAGGCCGTGCGCTACCACGAAGGCGCCGAGGCTGCCGACAAGGGCGCCTACCGCCACTTCATGCTCAAGGAAATCCACGAGCAGCCCGCCGTGGTGCAGCGCACCCTGGAAGGCCGCCTGGGCGCCGAGCAGGTGCTGGTGGACAACTTCGGCCCGCAGGCCCGCGAGCTGCTGGCCAGGGTGCGCAACGTGCAGATCGTCGCCTGCGGCACCAGCTACCACGCCGGCATGGTCGCCCGCTACTGGCTGGAAAGCCTGACCGGCATTCCCTGCCAGGTCGAGGTCGCCAGCGAGTTCCGCTACCGCAAAGTCGCGGTGCATGCGGATTCGCTGTTCGTCACCATCTCCCAGTCCGGCGAAACCGCCGACACCCTGGCCGCGCTGCGCTACGCCAGGGAGCTGGGCTTCCTCGCAAGCCTCTCGATCTGCAACGTCGCCACCAGCTCGCTGGTGCGCGAGTCGGACATGACCCTGCTGACCAACGCCGGCCCGGAAATCGGCGTCGCCTCGACCAAGGCCTTCACCACCCAGCTGGTGGCGCTGATGCTGCTGACCCTGGGCCTCGGCCAGGTGCAGAAGCGCCTGGGCGAGGGCGTCGAGGCCGAGCTGGTGGCCGAGCTGCGCCGCCTGCCGACCCGCCTGGAAGAGGCGCTGGGGATGGAAAAGGTGGTGGAGAAGGTCAGCGAGCTGTTCGCCGAGAAGCACCACACCCTGTTCCTCGGCCGTGGCGCGCAGTACCCGGTGGCGATGGAAGGCGCGCTGAAGCTCAAGGAAATTTCCTATATCCACGCCGAAGCCTATCCGGCCGGCGAGCTCAAGCACGGCCCGCTGGCCCTGGTGGACGCCGACATGCCGGTGGTCACCGTGGCGCCGAACAACGAGCTGCTGGAAAAGCTCAAGTCCAACCTGCAGGAAGTGCGCGCCCGTGGCGGCGAGCTGGTGGTCTTCGCCGAGGGCGGCACCGGCATCGACAACGGGGCGGGCACCCACGTGGTGGGCATGCCGGCGATCCATGACTGCCTGGCGCCGATCCTCTACACCGTGCCGCTGCAGCTGCTGTCCTACTACGTCGCCGTGCTCAAGGGCACCGACGTCGACCAGCCGCGCAACCTCGCCAAGTCGGTCACCGTCGAGTGACTGTCCGGGTGTCGGCGCGCCGTGCTGTCTGGAATAAATAAAGGTAGTCACAAACAAATAAAGCGTGTCACAAGCAAATAAAGGTTGTCACAACCGTCCCTACGTCGGGAATCCGGTCGTGGCGACTCCCCGCGTTCATAATCACTCAACGAGGTTGTGACGCTGTCTGCACACGCCCCGCTGTGCGAGCTCGCGCAGCGGGGCTCTCCTGTTAGTAGCGATGCTCCTCTTGGAGTATGGCCACCTCTTTATGTAATCCGGTTAGCCCAGATGAGCCAGGTTTCACCGCCACGATTCAAGCCGGGGCGTTCCAAGCTAGTCACTCAGAAATTAATTGATAAGCGGATTGCTTCCGGCGATGGCCAGGGTGTCAGAGAGGAATATGTGCCGTGGATTAAAGTCCGGTCTTTCCCTTCCCGCGGGACTTCACACATCGTGCCCGGGGTAAAAATCCATCGTGCCCACCATTTGCTTTCAAGAGCCGAATATCACTACCACGTCATCCTCGAGAATGACCCATCCATCATAGATATTCGTGAGCAGTTCCCTCTGTTGCCAGCAACGGAAACGCATGCGATTGCCTCGAGCTTGAACGTCCGACCCCCGGTTTACCCTGGAACCAAAATTCCTCTCGTTATGACGACCGACTTTCTGATAACTCAGATTGACTCTGCAGGTAAAGAAAGACTGGTTGCACGTTCATTGAAATACGCGAAAGAAATTGAGAGCGCTTCAAAAGCCGAGCGGGATAGGCTGCTTGAGAAATTAGAGATTGAACGGCTCTATTGGGAGAGAAGAAATATAGAGTGGAAATTGGTGCTGTACGAGAGACTGTCGCAGAGCAGAATTAGAAATCTCTTGCTCCTCCGAAGTTATTCGTCCATCTCACCGATGCTGGCGAGTGAAAAAAACATAAGCCAATTGCTTGGTCTCCTCTCTACAGCAAAGACGGACGAAATTCCCCTTAAGACTTTGTTAATAAAAATCGCCAAAGCTCTTTACATGGAGTACATGGGCGTAAAGTGTCTTTTCTTCCATCTCGTCTGGACTGGAAGGTTGAAGATAGACGTTGAGTCGAAGTTGATTGATTTGTCGAAGCCCTTGCACGTGGAGGTGTTGGGTACTTCTGACTATCCATCAAGTGAGGTTTCCCGCCATGCTTAACTTGTCACTAAATTCCATTGTATCCCCTGGGCACGGCTCTGAGCTATTGCAAAACCCAGTGAGAGTTTTAGGGTTTAGGGATGATTTGGTTATCGTCATTGATCTTTCGATAAATCCGCGAAAACCGTGGATTGTAGATAAGATGTTATTGATTTCGGAAATTAATTCTGGAGCGGCAGTTATAAATGTCGAGTTTCCGCTCGAGCTTCTCATTCGTTGTGATGAGGATATAAGTGAGCGGGAGCGAAAAAGTCGCGATAGAAACTGGGGTTTGATTAAAGATATGGTTGAGGGGAACTCCCCTCGGGATTTGCTAACTTCAAGCTTCGGTGCAGCGGTTAGTAAGCATGCTGAAAGAATGGGTGTGGATAGGAAGCAGATTTACCGCTTGCTATTTAGATACTGGAGTATGGGGCAGATAAAAAATGCTTTCCTCTGGGATACTTCCAGATGTGGTGGAAAAGGTAAGCCTAAAGATCGAAGCTCCGGAAAAGTGCCTGGACGCCCCGAACGGTATCGTGGGGTTGTTGTGGAGGATGGTGCGATTCTTCTAGATGAACGCCATCTCTCTACGATTCGAATAGCTTATAGTCGGTTCGCAAGTGGAAAATGCGGAACTCTTGGTAATTGCTTCCAGTGGATGCTAGACAAGTTCTATCGAGAGATTGCAGCTGATGGTTCTAAGGGGGATGTCGTAAGAGGTAAGCACCCTACCATCGGGCAATTGAGATACAACGGAAAGAAATTCTTTGATGATTTGTACGCGCTAAAAGGACAACAAGGGACTATACGTTGGAACAAGGATTTCAGGCCGCTGGTTGGAGAGGCCTCACAGGGGCTATCCGGCCCGTGTCAGCGCTATGAAATTGACTCAACGATTGCAGATGTCTACCTCGTTCATCGAATTAACAGAAACTGGCTAATTGGTCGTCCAGTATTGTACGTCGTTGTTGATAGCTATACGCGAATGATCGTAGGAATTCACGTTGGTTTGGAGGGGCCAAGTTGGAACGGAGCGAGGCACGCGCTGTTTAATGCGTATACGCCAAAGAAAGAGTTTTGCAAGCGTTATAACATTGATATAGAGGAGTCTGAGTGGCCGTGCTCACACTTGCCTATCGAGTTGACCGCGGATCGCGCTGAGTTGCTCAGTGGGGCAGGCGAAACGATGACCAACACCCTCGGTACGGTTCTTAATATCCCTCCACCCTATAGGCCAGACTGGAAGAGTATTGTTGAAAGTCGCTTTCGGCTGATTAACGAAAAGCTGGACTTGAAGTTTGTCCCAGGTGGGGTCGACGCGCGACGTCTAGAGCGAGGAGATCGGGACTACGAGCTTGATGCTGTCCTTGATATCGATGAATTTACAGAGATGGTTATTGCGGGCGTATTGTCTCATAATAAGAGTCTCCGTCTCCCTAATTTGTTGACGCCCGAAATGATCGCGGATGACCTGGAGCCAACTCCAATTAATATTTGGAATTGGTCAATGGACCATAATCTGGTAAATACAAGGGTTGTATCCCCGTCCCAATTGAAGATAGCGCTGCTGCCTTCAAAAGAGTGTCGGATTACAAGGGGCGGAATCCAATTTGAAGGACTCCTTTATACGTGCGAACTGGCTCAGAGAGAGAATTGGCTTGCTCATTCGCATAACTTCAATACTCGATATATTCGGGTTTTGTATGATCCCAATTCCATAGAGAATTGCTGGGTGAGAAACGGGACTGAATTTCAGTCTATGACGCTTGTTCCCGGTCAGTCACAGCGATATTCCGGCTTTCGCATGGAAGAAGTCATCGACGTCCTTCATGCAACACGCAAGCCCTCACCCGATGCAAAGTATGAAAAGAATAATGATGGCGCTAAGTTGAAGGGGCATCAAGAAGATATTATTCGTAAGGCTATGGCTAAGCGTCAGGGTGCAGGAAATCCCGTATCCAAGGCGGAATTCAAAAGAGATAAGAAGGCTAAGCGCAGTACGGAGATGCAGGCCGAGCGTGATCTAGAGACAGCCGAATTGAACCAGTTGCGGGTTGTTAGTTCAGCTCCGTCGCGTTCTGAAAATGAGCAAAAGCCAACTGTTACAACCGGATCTTCAAGAAGCGCCGCTTTTCTGAAGTTAGTCATAAATGATGCACAGGGGGGTGATATATGATCTCTTCTGATTTCGCTCGTGCGGTATACGCGGAAACGGGTATGGCGCAATATGATGGCAATCCGCTAATTGAATGTCTTCCAGCGATCCTCACGGATGCCGATGTTGTCCGACTTTTAGGGTATCGCCCTCCAATGCCCACCGAGGTAGAACTGGCGCTCAGCCCAAAAATGCGAGCTCACTGTGTCAATAGATTGAAGGACGTAGTGGTCCCCCTTGATATCCACTTGCAGTTGGAGGACGGATTTAGCCAACTCCTTCGCTATGGCTACATGGCTCGAAATCCTTTTTCTCCCGCAACTGTCAGATACCGTCAGCCTTCAACAGCCGGAGTGCGGGCTGGAGGGTTCAAATCATCAGCGGATATCATGACGCTAATAGGTTTGAGCGGTATGGGGAAAACGACAGCTTTAGATGCAATTACTAAAATCTACCCGCAGGTGGTGCAGCATCGTAAGTACAAGCGCCGGGTATTCATTCAGACTCAGGTGGTCTGGCTGAAGATAGACTGTCCGCATGACGGTTCCCTGAAGGGATTTTGTGCAGCATTTTTTGCCGCGTTAGATAATGCGTTAGGTATCGATAAATATTCTGCCTTCGGCGCCGGTCGATACAGTATTAGCGTTATGCTTCAGAAAATCAGCCAGCTTTGTAAGGCTTATTTTGTTGGGGCTATTATTATTGATGAAATGCAGCATTTGAATTCATCTCGGGGGGGCCAAGATAGGGAGAAATTGCTCAATTTCTTCGTAACGCTCTCCAATGACGCTGGTGTTCCGCTGGTTTATGTCGGGACGAATGCTATGTTGCCTTTGTTCTCCGGTGTGCTACGAAACGCTCGTCGTGCGGTGGGTTCTGGAGAAATTGCATTCGACAGGTTTACTGAAGATGACCCCTTTTGGGAGCATCTTGTTTCTTGCCTATGGGAATATGACTGGACAGGTTCAAGAGCGCCGCTTACTCACGAACTCACCGCGAAGATCTACGACCTCTCTCAAGGCAATACCGACTTTCTGGCCAAGCTGCTGATGCTTGCGCAAAGACACGCGATATCGGAAGGGGTTCAGCGCATAACTCCACAGGTTCTGCAACATGTCTACGATAATCAGATGAGGATGCTTCATAAGCCGATCGAGGCTTTACGCAGTGGAGACCCGCTTCAGATCGCTGATTTCGAGGACATGATGCCCACCAAGGATCAGGTCGCCCAGATGCTTAACTATGACTTGGTCCGCAGGGCGAAACGTGCTGATCTAGCTCTTTTCACGCAATCTACGCCTGTTCAGGACGACAGTCGCCCGAGTAGGCCGAAGGGCAAGCCAGTTGCGCCTGTCTCCACTGGGGGCGATGGCTTAGAAAATGTCTATCTTGATCAAACCGAGGACGTACAAGCAGCGCTGCTGAAGCGGGGCTGGATCGACGACCACTCGGCCTGGTAAAGGTACTCTTGGCGCAAGGGTGAGAGAATGGGCCGTCTGCTGGCATTTCCTGAACCGTTGCCAGACGAGTCGCTCTATAGCCTCGCAGTCCGTTACCACCGGACTGTCGCCAACGAGAGCTATCGTCTCACAAGCCATGAGCTGTTTGGGTCCTACTCCAGGACGTGCGGCTCAGTGCTTCCCTGCTGTCTGGGGGCCTTGTCCCAGCGATTGGAGGGGATTTACTCGGTTAGGGAGCTCATTGAGTCCCGAACATTGCTACCTCTCTATATGCCATTCCTTGGAGATGTAGGCTATGACTCGGCGATTCGTTGCATGGAGGGGAGCAAGGGAACGGGGTTGAAGCTGAGCTTAGGGATAACTGCCTCGGGATTGCTTAAGCATGCATCCTTTCGATACTGCGAAGGGTGTGTACAGGATGATATCCAAGCCTATGGCGTCCCCTACTGGCATCGCATCCACATGGCGGCTGGGGTATGCACCTGTCCTCTCCACGGCCAGGTGCTTCGATCCGTAAGCTTCCCTTCTAATATGGATTGGCGCTGCATGCTCCTACCTGGAGAAATACCGGGCACGCCAGTGCTGAGTGATTTTGGACTTGGACCTGCTCGGACCATAGCTATTATGCAAAACTGGGGGCTTGAGAATCCGCTGCGCGTAATAGATCTATTGCACTGTAACATCCTCCGATATCGCCTCTCGGAGATGGGGTTGCTTCATAGGGGGCGACTCAGGGAACAGGCAATAAAAAGCCATGTGGCATGCCGACTCAGTGATTGCACTCAGTCGAGTGAGTTCCTATCAGTCACTGGGGATGGCGAATGGGTATTACGAGTTCTTCGTAGAAACGGGCGCATTATCCAGCCATTCCATTTTTATTTTCTATGTTGGATTCTGGAGCTGGCCCTTGATGACCTGTGTGGGTCTAAGGCAAACGCCGGTCTTCAAGAGGAGTGTGTATATTCGCCGACGAGAAGCCGGAAAAACTCACCTTCCAAGAATGAGATAGCGGCCCATCGCATAGCCTTTGCGAATGATCCTAACCAAAGGTGCCACAATAAGGTTGGGTATCATTGGCTCTTTCATCATGATCGGGAGTGGTTGCAGTGCTATGTAAATTCCCATCGACTCGTCAGTCTGCGCAAAGCGCGAGTCGACTGGGGAGCAAGGGATACTGAACTGTCGACGGAAATCATGGCTGCACATGATGAGTTGTTGGCCTCGAAAGGAAAGCCAATTAAGATAACTCAGGCAGCACTAGTTAGAAGGTCTTCTTATTGTCACGAGTTTCTACGGAACTCGTCAAAATTTTCAGGGAGTGCAAAGCTCGTTAAGGAGCTTATTGAGACGGAGCATGACTACCAAATTCGCAAAGTGGCCTGGGCGATAAAAATTTTGCCGATGTCTAAATGGCATTTTCCTAGCATTCTATTGCGTACTGCTGGAGTAAGAATAAAGCGAATTTCTGATGATGAAATACGTAATCTTGTAGAGGAAGCGTTAGCTACGTAGAGATGCTAACTATAGTTCCTCTCCCTGAATGCTAAGTGCAATTCAGCTCGGACTGAGCCACTCGTGATTGCCATTAAGTAGTCATCAGCTTCCTTGAACGCCATGAATGCGTACGCCGAGTATAGCTCCATGCCTATGTAATAAACCCATTGATCTGTTTTGGGTATTCCAAGTTTACTTTCGATTGTTGAGTGGAACTCATCTTGTTTGGGAGGGTAGCCGCCAAGTTGGTTATCTACACGAAGCTTATAGTAAACAAAGGAATCGGCTTCTCCTTGGGTTAATTGTCTTCCTCTATAGCAAAGGGCGCCGCTGATAAATTTTGCATAGAGATGTCGGGGGGACCCTTTGTCTTTATGTGTGGTTGGGAAATTTTTGCTGCATGTATAAAAATCTGCAATTTTATGCCGTGTAATAGTTTTGGAGCAGGTGGGGCATCTCTCGTATAACTTCGAGGCGTGCCTTGCACATGCGCTTGCAGAGGCCAGTACATTATCACGATGTATGTAAGCTGTGCCGTGCTCATGTAAGTCTTCAATCACGCAATCAAGACAAATTTTCCAATTGAAGCGAGGGGTGTATTTGCAGCTTGACCTTGTTCGACCCAAAGCAGCTGCCAAAGGGTAGAGAGTGTTTTCGTAAAGTACCTCTTGCGTTACACCATACTGTCTAAATAAAGCGGGGAAGTTAATTGTCGGCGGCTCATTATATCGACCCTGCTCACGAGGGCTTCTATGTATGTCGTAATCTTGAAGCTCCTGCTTAGTATTTAGCTTTATTCCCAGTGCCTCATTCCCTCTGCGAAGAGTTGAAGCTACATATTCTCCAGGAAGCGGTGCGAAAATCAATTTTTGACCTTAATTTGCTCGGCTTTTTAAGAAAGGAAATCCAGCATTCTATCGATGTTCAGCGCGGATGTGGGGCGATTGCGACTAACAATTGTTTGGCTTAAGCGGCGCAGAACCTTTCTCTTATCAGGTGCCTCTTATAGGTTGGGATTGGTTAGCGGTGCTGGCTGTAGGGCACAGCGTACGTATTGCCCGTTCTTTTGTCTGTGTACTGAGCGCCATCTGTTTTGAAGCACATCGTGGAGCTTTTGGGTTTTCTGTTGCAGATTTCCCATTCAAGGTGAACTCCTTTTCTCGCAAGCTCATCCGCCCGAGCTTCCATATCAGCGATCTCTGCCCGACGAGAAGACAATTCTTCATAGCTCGGTAGCAAGGGGCTTACTAGCAACCACGCGACGAATCCGACTATGCCCAAGCTGACGATGAGAACCGTGAAGGTTTTGAGACCCAACCAGCGGCCCGCTTTTCGGTATTGCTCGGCTGCAGAATCGGCCGCTTGGTTAGCTTGTTCAAATTTTTCACCGAGCAGTCTTGCAGCTTCGGTGGCTGTTTTATCTGCCAAGGATGAAATGTTCTTGGTCGCGGTCGAGATGCTATCCAATACTTCGACTCGAAGTGTGTCCAAGGCAGCAATGGCCGCATCGGCGGCCTCTTCTGTTTTGATGCCTGCGGAAAGCAGAGAATTAAGGATCTCAACTTGTTCCCGGATTTTCTCGTCGTAAGTCTGGTACTCAGATGCGGTTACTGAGGCAGTCATAAGCTGAGATCTCGTCTGGACTTTGCTAGTTTGCTGATCTCTTTCTCTCGAATTCTTTCCAGCTGCAACTCGTGGCTCCGCTGGACTTGTGATGTCCGCTCTACCACCCATTCGCGATGCTCCATATTGAGCTCCAGCATGTCCTCTAGTGGGGCGAATCTCAGCAAGCCACCAGGTTCGGCTAGGAGCAGAAGTCCCCCGCTGCCTGACGCGGCTTTGCCGCTTGCAGTTTTGACGCACAGCAGATACTCGTTGATCCGTGCCCCGGTGTACCCCATGCGCTGCTCGGCCACGGCGCCGGCAGTAGACAGAACTAGGTCTTCAAGCCGGCCAACCTTAGGTGCTCGATCTCGTGGGAATGCATCCAAATACGGGATAGAGCGTAGGCCCAGGGTGTTCTCTGTAGCTTTGGTCTCAACATACCAATGCACCTCCCTGGAGATTTCGGCTAGGTTCCTATCTTCGATCACCTTTTTGAGACCTTGGTGCTTGCCTCGCTCCTTGGATAGGTCCGCACCTTCGGCTTTGAACTCGAGAAGGCGAACGACGCCGGTGAACTTCAACAGGACGTCGCCGAGCAATTGGTCAGCGGGCGTTTGTTGGAGTAGGTTGATGGACCCCATCACCTTGTTGCCCTTCTGTTGATCGCGGATCGCGTAACCCAGCGAGAACAGAAAATTTCCGATAGTGATATTTTCGTACAGCTTCATACGGCGGAATGCTTCCTTTATTTAGTAAGCCATTGCGCATAGGCATCAATGTCAATCATAGGAACCGTCCCACTGAATTGTAATTGAGATATCAATTTAAACAAAAATGCCGTCGCAGGCTTTTCTTCCTGTACCACCTTAAATTCTTTTATTTTTTCTTCATAGAAGAAATGGCCATGAGCTGCTACGCATCCCATGTCCAGCCTGCCGTCATTTTGATCTGCGTTAAGAGCTTTTTTGAAGGAGGTGCCGAGAGCGGGACTCCATTCACTTTCAAACGCCAGGATACCGCCAAGAATTGGGATTAAAGGCTTGGCTGGATACACGCCGCCTACATATGGAACAGGCAGACTGGTTCGCTTAAGCTTTCGGACGCTTTCCACCTTTCGTTGAGCGTAGGCGACAAGTCCTGCATCGACCGTTTGTTTCGCCTCAAAGACTGCATAAACGCTTTCCGCGGGGATAATCTTTTGCTCTTCATACGTGAAGATGAAGGGTGAGTATTGTCGATCGAAAATCACCACATCGATTTGTTCGCTGAAGTTTCCGTGGCTATCCACAACATGAGCTTTCGCAGCTTGATAGCGCTTAGGAAGATAGGTTTCCAGCATCTCAATCCAAACATTTTCACTTGCATCGCCTTTGGTTCCGGGGTGTTTGAACGACTTCCGCGAAATCTCTAGACGAGTTTGGATATCTTGGTGGAGTGACGAAAAAAGAGTTGATAGCGACCATTCAGACATCAATTACGCCCCTTTTATTCAGGAACTTGCCCTGCATTTGAAAATTTTCCATGGGGCGGCAAGACCGCCCCCGACCGACTACTGACTGCGATCTTGGAAAGGTGGTGTAGGGCTCATGTTCTGTGCGGTCAGAATAGCGATACGTGCATCAACGGGTTTATCGGGGTATGCCGCAAGGACGATGGCCGGAAGCAGGCGCTGGTTAATGTCCGAGAACGTAAAGCCTGGTACGTCGCCTGGGCGAGGTCCCGTGAGCTCCACAAGCTTGTCGATGTGGGCACTTGCCAGGCCCAATGAAGCGAGTTGTGAAGTGAAAATGAAGCGTCGCTGCTCATCACTGGGGCGATTGAAGCTGAGCACGTCAGCGGCACGGCGCCGAACGGCAGGGTCGAGTGCATTCAGGCGATTCGTGCACATGATGACAGCAGCAGGCAGGCGGCTGTTTGCAATCCTGTCGATACCGCGAATGAAGGCGTTGACGCCCGCGCGGTCCTCGTGATGCATCTGCGCGTTTTCTCGCGACTGGGCAAGAGCGTCTGCCTCGTCGACTAGTAGAATGATTGCGCCGCGGGATTTTCCAGATGACGATTTGAGCTTCTGAGCGGCCTCCACGGTGTAATCGAATGCCGCGGAGATCAGCTGCGTCATCTCGCCAACCCGACCCTGGCCACGGGAGGACAGGCTCAGCGGGTAAAGTGTGATGTCGATGCCCTCCAGTCGAGCGACAGCATCACCAATCGTTTCTGCCAACTCAGTTTTGCCGGATCCAACATCCCCGGCGAGAACCACGAGTGGAGGGCGGCGAAGCACCGTCTCAAGTATCGTGGTTGCACGCGGATGATGCTTTTCGACCCAATCTGCAAGACCGGCAGGATTGACCAGCATGCCCAGAATTTTGGTAAGCCGATCTTTCTGGTCGTCCAGTCCGACGAGTCGTGAGAGCCGCTGCTGAGGCTCGAAGTCAGGGTAGGTAATCCGGCGCTCGAACAACTCGTCGAGTGAAGGCTTCATATTCATCAGTAACTCCTAACTGCAGAGCGGTTGAGTGCGCGTCCACCGGCCGAATACGTGCGGTCGTTCTCTAGGTAGCCGTCTACGCCTGGCTCAGAAGCGCCAGTGCGGCTGAAGGGAAGTTCCTTCTTAACCGCCTCACGTTCTGCGGTTGTCGCGTTTTGCCACTTGGCGCTATACGTCAGATAGCTGTAGAAGCTCGCACCAGAAATATCCTTTCCTGCCCGAATGCGTCCTGGATCGTCATCAGTCCCGCCCCCGTAAAGATCGCTATCGGTATACCGAAGCGTGGGCTCGATCCAATTTCCATTACGCTGGAAGCCGTAGGTGACGGTCTCCAGGAAACCCGCCTTGAGCAGTGCGATTACCTCCTGCTCGTACTCCGCAATTTCGGTATCTGACGGGTAACTATAAAGCCGCTGCATACGCCGAAGGTCCGTAGCGACTTTGGCTGCCATGTGGCGGGCGTGAGTTATGGTGAAGGTTTGGGTGTTGGCAATGGTGTAGCTGTAGGAAGACATCATCATCACCTCATCCTTGGAAGGAACTGCCCAGGACTTTCTGCCAATAGGAGACCGTCAGCTGTTTGGTGGGGGCATACAGCGCGCCATCAATGGCATCCCCGGCGTCCATTGCGGCGTCGATGATCGCGTCGACGTTCTGATGGGTGTAAAGCCGGGCAACATTGTTGTCGGGATTCACCGGATCGATGATCTGGACGAGATCGTTGAGGCTGCCAACCTTCGAAGCTGTGTAGTTGTCTTCGAAGACAATTCGTTCCTTGAGCTCGGTCTTTACGATGTAGGTGAAGAAGGCCTGCAGCGCTTCGGGGTAATCCGAGAAGTCGACACCGTCGTCACAGAGCTTCGCCAGGATCATCTCGATCATGAAGGACTTGAAGCGGAAGTTGTCGCGCTCCTGCTTCATCAGTCGGGCCCAGTGCTTCACCAATCGCACAACTTGCGCGTAGTGGGTGGGCGATGCCCGCTTCCTTTTCTTGGCGAATTCGAGATGGAGGGGGATGCTGGTTTCAAGGAACGAGCCATCGTCTTGGCTCACCAGGTTTCCACGCCATTGCGGGTCACCCGAGTACAGGACTGGGACGACATCGACATCCAGGCCCGATCCGCGGAAGGATACGGTGACCGAGTACGTTTGAGGCGTCACTTGGTCAGCGCTAAAGTTGGGGAAAGCCTTCCGCAACTTCTCCGCCAGATAATCCAGCAAATCCTGGATGTCCCCCGGCGCTTCAGAGCCGCTTACGTAAACGGCTACGTCGATATCATTCAACGAGCGCAGCGCCGTTCCTTTCGCCAGGCTCCCGGAGAGCATCATGCGTTTCAGGGAGAAATCAGGATGATCAGCAAGGTATTTCTCCAGCTTGTCCTGGAGGCGCTGGGCCTGTTCCCGGTATTCCGTGGCCTTTTCCTTTGGCAGGTTCACCTTCTCCTCGGCGAACCGTGCAATATCCCGATGGTCAACATGCTCTCTAGACATTCCAACCCCCTATGAGGAGCAGATAAGACAGAGGCTGGGCGAAGAGCACCTGAACCGTCTTTTCGACTAGCCTGATAAAAAGTTCGGAATAGCGAACTTTGTGACACAGTACGCCTCCTATCGGTGTTGTCAAACACTTTGTTCGGAATCGTGGTATTATTTCCCCATGTCAATCTAAGGAGACGTGACGATGGCGACCCGTCTCGGTGAGAAGCTCCGCGAGCTCAGAAAGCAGCGGGGCTTGACGCTAGAAAAGCTGGCCGACATGGCCGGTCTGAGCAAAAGCTATTTGTGGGAATTGGAAAACCGAGAATCTCAGCGCCCGTCAGCAGAAAAGTTGACCGCGTTGGCTGACGTTCTCGGGGTAGCCACCACCTATTTTTTTGAGGAAGATCTGCGTGAGCCAGAGGAGCGTCATCTCGATGAGGCGTTCTTCCGTGGCTACAAGAACCTCGAGCCTGATGCGAAGGCTCAGCTGAGGAAGATTTTGGAGACGTTCAAGAAGGGACCCTGATGAGTGAAAAGCGAGAGGAATGGACACCTCAGAAGGCCGCGATCCGACTGACGAAGATCTGCGACCACTTCAGTGCCCAGCATGGAACTGATCGCTTTCCGGTCGAAGTCCCTCAACTGGCCCTAGAAACGGCAAATCTTTTTGGTTGGGACGATCCCATTACTGAGGTAGTCCCCGTCGATATCAAGAGTTTCGAAGGCGCGCTGTTTCCCGACGATGACCGAAGGAAATGGATGCTCCTTTACAACGAGAAGCTCTCCTCACCAGGCCGCATTCGATTCACGCAAGCCCATGAGCTCGGCCACTACATTTTGCACAGGCTTAAACGGGACAGCTTCCAGTGCAGCGGCGATGACATGCTTTCTTGGGAAGAGAAAAGCATCGAAGCGGAAGCTGATCTTTTTGCTTCGTTTCTCCTGATGCCGCTCAACGATTTCCGTGCTCAAGTCACCACTGACGTGGACATGGAGGTGCTTCGTTTCTGCGCGCTTCGCTACGGTGTCTCATTGACTGCGGCTGCTCTCAAATGGATTAGCTCCACAGACGAGAGTGCCGTGCTGATCCTGTCTCGGGATGGCTTCATGAAGTGGGCATTCTCCAGCAACACTGCCAGGCGAAATGGGGCGTTCTTCAAGACGAGGCTGAATACGGTACCAATACCACCTGGTTCCCTTGCTGCAGCACCGGCCATCACGCAAGAGCGCAAGGGCATAGAGCTACCCGCCAGTATTTGGTTTGCCCATGCCGACACTGGCGCATCTGTTCGGGAAATGAAAATTCACTCTGAGCAGTACGAGTACGTAATCACGCTTCTATGCCTCGGTAAGTCCGTCTCGGTTTGGCCGCCCTTTGAGCCAGGCTTAGGGAAAGCCCGGCAAGTTGATCAATGGTGGGATTGATCGGCTAGGGGCTCGCAGGTCGATCGGCGCACTAGGTGAAAGCCCGTCTTGGGATCCTCGTCAGGATCATTGCCTACTCAGGGTTAACGGCGACCATACACGTCGCGGTTTTCATCCCATGGCACATGGCGAACTGGGTCCGTCTCGTAGTCGAACGAAACAGCTTTGATTTTGTGAACCGCGATGCGGCTTCGGTCTAATCGCAAGGTCGTGACCCGGCTCGAGAATTGGCCTCGGCTAACGACGGCATTTTGCGGCTGTGGTTTTGCGTCAAATATCTCAGGGGCGAAACGCCAGTCGTTTTCATCGGACTCCCAGAGTTCGACATGCTCAAGGGCATTATCCTTTCCGGTTCGTTCGACACCACTCGCTTTGTGAAACAGCACCACATTCTGTCCAGGAGCGCTGCACTCCGGGGCCTGGACCGAAGGGAAAAGTATCCCATCGAGGTTCAGCTTTGGATGCGTTGCTAGGAAGTCGGCGATCGCCTGAGTGATGAGATAGTCCTGGTCTGCCGCGTTCGGCATCACAGGTATCAGCATTCGGTCCTTGAGCTGCTGAAGAAACGCACAACGCTCAGCTTGCTCTTGCCGGTCCGGATCAAAGTAACTCCGGTCAGCCTTCGGACGAACGCTCGAAAGATCGGCGAGACTCAACAGCCGAAGTGGTCGGGTGAGATCAAAGATGGCAGTAGCGACAAAACCTCCTACCGGGGGACGCACCTCCGCGATTGCCGTTTGTTCGTCCGTTGATCCATAGAAGACCGAAATACCCTTGGCGTTCATCCTACCTGCGGAGGCGATGCCCTTGGGGGTTGGTCCAAGGTTCAGCTCGGGATGACTAAGCGCATGAGCCAACCCGGCTTCAGATTCGAATGATCGTGCCCGGTGAAATGCGCGTATGGAATGCTCGGGGCCTGCATTCACGATGGCAGAGCTCCCAGCCGAGGCTGTCAGCTGCTCAATGTCTCCGAAGACCTTTTCCAGCACTTCCGCTACCGACGTATTTACCAATCTGGATTCGTACAGCAGGCTTTCCTGCATTGATCGCCAGTCAGCTGCCATTTGGGGCGAGGAGTCTGGCCTGTCCTCAAAATATGGATCGCCATCCTCCCACTCGGCCCACCGGACTCTCAGCTCGTACTCAATGTCTTCAAGCAGGCTGGTATCGCTTTTGGCCAGCAGTACGCTCAATACATCGGCGACTGACATTCCGTGAGGAGGGTATCCGTAGTGGATCGCTGCGGCGGGCTGGGTGACGTAACTGAACGACGAGCAAATTGTGCTTTCACAGCAGTCAACGAGCTCCTCCAGCATTACAGCGGGAGCTATTTCCCCGCAGTAGCTACATTCGTCCGTGTTGTGCCACTCAAAACGTCTCTGCAGGTATGGGTCGAGGATGCATTGAATGCACACGAATTTGGTCATCGCTATCTCCTTGGTAGACCAAAGGGCACCGAACCAGCGAGGCCTTCCGACGCGAAGCTACAACTGTGCTTCTTCTCCGCGGCTCTTGAAGAACCTGACGATGATTGTGGCAAGCCGAGAAGTTGGATCCGCTGCCACGATACTCTTGCAAGCAGCGACGAACCGCTCAGCGACATCCCCAAAGCTCGGTTCATAGGAAGTCTTGTGGCGGACGAACATCATGTTTGGAAAAGAATGCTCTGCAGATCTTGGCCGCTTGCCTTGCGTATTTCGTCTTCGTAGGTGCCGTTCAGAGCTATGTTGGCGGATGAAGTGCGCAGCATTGCCCATCAGGCGTGGGTATCAGCTCACCAAGGCTGATGATGCCCTACCTGGCCGAGTAATTAGCCGTTGATGTCACGATAACATTCACGACGCCAGGCGCGCTGTTTTGGGGTGAAGTAGAAGAACGGCTTTTTATAAAGTGGCATGCACTCCCACTTCACCCGCTCCCAGTCATGCTTGAGAAGAAGTGAGATTCGGCGGATGAATATCCCCAGATCATCAGGTTTGCTGGCGAACAAGCGGTCGTAGTGGGCGAGGATTTCTATATCGTGTGGGTCCTGTGGACTTATCGACGTAGCCAGACGCGTACGCATAGACGCAATTTTCACAGGGTCTCGCTCGTTAGCTGCTGTGGCGTAAGTTGCAGCGATCTCCTCGGATAATGCACGCATGTTGTCGCGCCATCTAGTTCGCTCTTGTGTAATCTGTTCAAGCTGAACAGAGCGCTCGTCCTTACGGAACGCAATGAAGGATGCAGTCCAGCCGCCGATAATCGCGAGGGAGATACCGGAAAATAGGGATATCGGATCAAAGTTTAGATTCATAGATGGCAAACTCTTGGTCCAGCCATGACTTTGTTAGGGGCATTGGCTTGTGCGGATTTATGGGATTTTAAAGCACCGCCTCATCAAGAGGGATTACAGCCTGACCTATTCGCTCGCCGGTACAACTAATCGTGTAGCCCCAGCAGGAAGCACATACTCGTCCATGTACATTGTTCTGTCCTCGCAGAACAATTGTTGGAGTAACTCGGTCACTGGCTAGACCTTGCGAGGCCGTCATTGGCTCTCCCGTAGTTGATAAAAACTCTAAACCTGCTTGACCCACAGATGCATAGATTTGCGCGAATGTGTGTGTGATTGGAAGAGGGCTTCCATTGCTACCATTGGGGTGTGGCATCAGATTTTCCTTGTGTGCATAATAAAAAAGGAGACGCTCGTTTCCATTTATCTTTTCGGCCCCGCCCTCAATACTCCATTCTCCCAAAGCCGGAATGTCTTTTTTCCTGGGTAGCTGTCTGTGGCATGCCTCATAGCGACGCCAACACTCTCACCTTCTAGCAGGTGGTAAGTTAGAAATGTCTGGGCAAACTGAGAAGCTACCGCGCCGTGAACAGAGTGGAAAGGAGCAATGAAGTGACTGCAAATGGTCATGTTGGAAAAGTCGGTCGCGAAAGCATTTTTTCCTGTTTCGCAACAAAGCGAGACAAAGACTTTTTTTGGTGCTCCGCGAACTTTAATTGCGTCGTCCAGATGATTTGTTCTTACCCAGCCATCATTGAAGAATTTAATTGCTGTTGCACTTCCGTGGCCTATAAGAATCACATGAGAAAAGGCAGCTTGCTCCCTAATCCACACCTCTCTGAACTCTGTGATCGATCGCAGCTTAAAGAATCTAAGATAGTCATCGGCGACAAGTAGTCGGCAGAATTGGAGGACTGATTTTGTAAGCGGGTCAAGTAGGGTCGATTCGGTCTCCAAGTCGCCGATACAGATGATAAGAATAGCAACATTTTTGTGGCAAAGCCCAGAGCCAATCCAGTCAGATACTCTCTGTCCGGGGATATTTACCTTTATGCTTCTGTCATTCGTCTCAATAACACGTGTTTCATAGAATGCAGTGGGGTGATACTCCAGTTCTTTTATTCTAGAGCTTGGAACAAATACCTTATTCTCCAATAACAAAGTCCCTTGCCATACAATTTCTCTTTTGTGCTGGTTATTGAGTGTTGCCTGCTTTTATTGATTTTTTCATCGTCTTTCGTGATGCTTGGCTTGCTTCAGATTTGGCGAGATAGAAATTAGTCGGGTCATGTTGTTTTTAGTTGGAGTGCTATAATTACTCAACTTTTGGAAAAAGTGTAAGGTAAATTTTTGGCGTTTGGCGTTTGGCGTTTGGCGTTTGGCGTTTGGCTGGGCCTAAGTGCATCGCATCAGACGACGGCCTCATCGCCAAAAAAGGGTGCGAACGCAAACCAAACGAAGCCCACCATTTTTCACCTCACCTCACCTCACCTCACCTCACCTCACCTCACCTCACCTCCCACCGGCCCGGATGGGCCACTACTGCCTGCCTTGTGTTGATTTCATCGTCAGCATGTGAGTTGTCCTGGGAGGCGAAAGCCGTTGATTCCCACCTCTGGTTGTTGTTTTTCCGGCTCATCCCAAGGCCCGTTCCTGAGTCAGTGAAGTCCTGGGTGTAAAATTTCTTCATGGAAACCTCTTGCACGCTTTCGTAAATTTGATTAGCGTCAAATAAGGCCAACGGCCTGGGCGGGCACGCCTGAGGATCTGTCAACTCAAGTGCTAAAACCTTTCTAGTATCTCCCTGAAAGTTTGAGGGTGATTCCGAGTGTAATCGACAGACCGGATCAACTTAACTCTTAGACCTTCGTGAGGAGACTCTCATGCGATCTGAAATTTATAGCCAGGCTGAATTCGATCAGCTGGCTCATGCTGTCCATAAAACCATCCGTGCCTACTTCAGCCTAAAATTTGAACACTTGCGGCAAGGGATATGCGCTGGATATGGCTTTCAAAGCCACGCGGCGCTGCTCGCCAGATTCAAAAATGGCGGAAGCATTGATATGCGCAAGTTCGATCACTTGGCGCTCATTGAGCGGCTACAGTCTATGGGAAGTAGTCACGCAACCGCCGAGGCAGTTAGTGCTATAATTGATGGGCGCCGCCTTGATATTGATCTCCGTCGCAAACCAAAAAATCCCCGTTACAGCGACACCTCTTATTTTCTGGATGTCAGGGTTCTCAATCATGGGGGCGGCAACGTCCTAATCCCCTTCTTTTTCATTATGCCAACTTTCAAAAGCCATAATGATCTTGAACCATATCGGGTCGATTCTGCATCTAACTATCGGCACAGTGGAAAGTTCTCGGTTTCGCGCTATCCCGATGGCAGAGGGTTGCTTACAGTTGAAGGTGAACAGGGGTATTGGGAGGGGGGGATGTATGTGTACGACTCGCTCCATCAGCAGGACGACAGCAACTGCAAGCGAATTGTAGTTTCTGGGCTCGCTCGGAAAATCTTGCCGGCAGTCTCCCCCCGCTTTAATTGCCAACTCTATAAGCCCGATGGGTACGAGGTTGGTGCCTGGAAGCTTCGCGTGAGCTTGGGAGATGCGGCCCTAGAATGCTTGAGCGGCACTCCATTAGTGCTCAATATCCCGGCTTTGAAGCAGCGCCTAGTCCTCCCTGACCAAGGATATCGCCGCGACGCCGACTTGATGCACTTTAAGGACGGCATCCTAGAGGCTCACATCTATTCGAACGGCTGCCCAGAAGATGCGAACGATACGCCCATCGAAAAGGTTCGCGCTGACATCATTCGCAAGATTCACAAAACACTAGATAAGGCGGGTTTGGATATCCCGCCTTATTGGCTTCACCACTCCTGATGAGCGCACCTTGGCGGCGAGGCTTCTGAGCCTCGTCGCTCTTGCATCAGCTGTTTTAGGTGCTGATCAGTTTTTCTACCAGCATCTTCAAGAAGCGCATTGCATTCTCAAGGTCTTCGTGGCGCACCAAATGTGCTGCAGGAGGCCCGCTTGGGGTGACCTTCGAGCGGTGAATTGCCTAGCCTCGCTTGATCGTGTGCTCTGCGCGATTTCAGGCGATAGTCAACTTCGATGCAATCGGTGGTCAGAACAAAAGAACATGATTGGTCAGGTCGGATGCAATTTCGCCCCGACAGCTTGGGGCGGGACGGAACCACGCAAGGTGGTTAATCTCCCATCCAGAACTAGTCGGCTTGCACAATAAAAGAGCCCCTCAATGAGGGGCTCTTTTATGAGCAGAAACTACTGCATACGTAGTGTATTCAGCGCTTCCTCTGATCGGACTGTGATTACTGCTGAATCCAGGACTCCACAGTGGCGGCGCCATGCTCTGCCTTCCATGCTTTCAGGACCTTGTGATTTCCACCCTTGGTCTCGACGGTCTCACCAGTGTGCGGATTTTTGTAGATCTTCACCGCCCGGGCACGCTTGTTCCCTTTCCCAATCGAGAGGCGGCTGTTCTGTTGCGCGCCTGGATCAAGGATGGCGATCACGTCCTTGAGAGATCTCCCATACTCGGATAGCAAGGCTTTCAGATCAGTCTCGAACTGAATTTCCTTTTTGAGTTCGGCGTCATTCTTGAGCGACTCAAGATAGGCCAGTTGTTCCGCAAGAGCTTTCTCTGCAGCACGAAACTCTGCAAGTCTGGACATTTTTCTCCCCTGATCGAGATATTTGAGGTTGTAAGTCTATTGTAGTTGGGAGCTTCGGACTACAGAGGCCGAAGCTCCCAACTGGCTACCCTTATTAGTGTTTTGACACCCCAGATGCGAATTTGTGAGCCCCGTACGCAAGGCGTGCAAGAGCTCGGCATTTTGCATAAGTGGGCTCTGGGTCTTCGGCAAGGTGATAACGAAGGGGCAACTCATCAGCCTGTCTTCGCAGCCACTGCCGTTTTACAGGGTCCGCTTCTTGCGCTATCAAAGCCTCCAGACGTGCAAGTTTGCGAGTGAGCTCAGCTTTCCAGCGGGGGCGCTGGATCTGGAGAATCCAAGGAGTGGCCGCATAGAGGCCCGCCACCGCAATCATCGCAGTAGCCCCATTGGCCCACGTCAGGTCACCCTGTTTCCAGAGCGCGCCAAGAACCAGAAAAGGCAAGACCTCGAGCGCCCTGAAATAGCTGGATCTCATCGGTTGGAGACCCAGTACTGATAGTCGATAAAGCTCCATGAGATATCTCCTGTGGAGTCGTTGGGACTAGAGCAACAAATGCAGTTGCCCCATCACCATTTCGCCACAGGTCAACGGCCGGCGCATCTCAAGTACCTACCAGGGAATCCCTTTGAAGGAATACGCCCGTAACTCATCAGGTGGACTCTCCCATACTGTGCATCAAAGGGTTGTTTTTCCTTGGTCTTCCCTCGACTCCCTAGGGCTCATTCGTACCCCATTTGCAGCTTTTGAGCTTGAGCCGCAATTTCATCCATTGCTGCGCGGCTAGCAGCATCGCGCTGCTCCTGGTAGGCCACCAGATCCGTGAGTTTGACTCGACGATGGCTGCCGGCTTTCGTGTGTGGCATCACCCCTTCATCCAGCAGTTTCACAAGTGTTGGCCGCGATACGTTGAGAAGGTCAGCGGCTTCCTGAGTGCTTAGCTCTGCATGGATGGCGACCACTCTCACGGCATGGCCCACAGCAATTTCGCTAAGGACTTCTCCGAATAGGCGTAGTGCGAGTGCCGGCACCTGCAGGATCTGCTTGTCTCCGGACTCCGAAATCAGAGTCAAACGGTGAATCCCTGCTCCCGAAGATAGAAGCCCCTTCATTTGGAGGAGGGATTCGACAGCAGCAGCAGCCTCTTGCTTGTCGGGTAGCCGCAGTGAGAAGGCTTTTGGCATGAGTGGTCCCAATGCATCGGACGGAGATGTAGTCCGGGGAGAGTTAAGCAGCTCCTTGGACGACTCGTACGAAAGGGGGACCAGTGGAATTATGCAGAATTATGCGGAACTCCATAATTTTCGAATACGGAGTTGGCATGCCCCTGCGCCCTCCATCGAGCGGGATTTCTGTCGTCGAAAAATGCGAAAAGAAATGTGAATGAAATTGCCGAATTTCGCCTTGGAAACTGCGTTATAGACGGCTCTTAAGGCCTGGAAAAATCTGCATGAACCAACCCGTCGGCTTGTGGATCCGCTGCCTGACTATGGGCTGGGGCGCCAACTGGTCAGTCAAAGGATGCCCTGCGTCGAAGTGGGAGTAGGCCGTGTATCGGGTCGCACTTGCTCAATGCTTGATCAATGTCAGAAATTAACTAATATTTCTGACATTGAGTTTAAACCGTGCTCGAGGCTTTATGACGACTCTTCCTAAAGCGATCATAGATCGCAGCAGGCTCTTGCCCGAAGGAGGCATGCTGACAGCGAAGGAGTTCTTGCATCTGGGGAGCCGGGCAGCAGTCGATCAGGCTTTTTCGCGGTTAGCGAAGAGTGGTCTGCTCTTGCGGGTTACTCGCGGGCTCTACGTTGCGCCCAAGGTGGGGCGGCATGGGCGTGAAGCACCCGCAGTGGAAAAGGTTGTCAGTTCTCTGGCCTCCAAAACCCAGGAAGTCATTGCAGCCGATGGGGCGCAATCCGCGAAAATGCTCGGCCTCCCAACGCAAGGTGCGGTTGGAGACGTGTTTCTCACCAGCGGTCGGGCTCGCACGCTTAAAGTGGGTGGTGTGACAGTAGAGTTGCGCCATGCACCCAAGTGGATGCTCTCGCTAGGGGCTTCGACTGCGGGGAGTGTTATTCGGGCCTTGGCGTGGTTGGGAGAGGCGCATGTCGGCCAGGTGATGGTGAAACTGCGGGAGAATCTATCGACGGTCGACTGGCAAGCGTTGAGTTCAGCAAGGTACCTCTTGCCGTCCTGGATGGCCCAGGCCATAGGCCGTGAGGTGGTTTGACCGGCTGCAGCTCGGCGGAATCTTGTTTAAGGCATGCTGGAAGTGAACTAGGCTACGCCGCCATGCCAGCTGCCCTGTTACGACGTGCGAGCTTCGCGTGTAGATTTAAAGTTGATTAGGAATGGAGTCCTTAATTATGAAGGCCAAAGTGCGAGACGGGTTATTGCAAACTGGTTAGCCGCGATAGATTCAGTCGATGACTAACTAAGTGGTGAGTAAGCAATAAACCAAAGGGTGGTGTGAAATGGCGAACGGGAAGATTCTTCGGCAGCTCTTCAGGGCAGGTACAGCAGGCGATGCAGATGCATTTCGCCTTGCGTCGAAAGCTGTTATCGAAGAGGAGCGGCAAAAGCAGCACCATCTACTCGCAAATGATCTTGAACAGATCCTTTACGGCGGCGACTTAAATTTACGGGCATCTGGTGGCACGCAACGCACTCATTATGATGTTCCTGTAGATAAGGAACGAGGTCTACCGCTGCTTGATATCAGGACGCCCAAGCGTTCACTCGATGAAGTAATTCTTCCCCCGAGCAGCTCTGCCGCCCTTGAGGAGATCCTCGAGGAGAACAGGCGTGCGGATGTCCTGCGCAGCTACGGAATGAAGCCTGCCGGGAAGGTCATATTTTTTGGACCTCCAGGTTGCGGTAAGACGCTGGCAGCAGAGGTCGTGGCATTCGAGCTTGACCGGCCGCTGGCCATCGTCCGCCTGGATGCCCTGGTTTCTTCATTCTTGGGCGAGACCGCCGCCAACCTCCGGAAAGTTTTCGATTTTATTGCCCAGCATCCATTTGTAGTTCTGTTCGACGAGTTCGACGCTATCGGTAAAGAGCGGGACAATAGCAGTGATCACGGCGAGCTGCGCCGAGTGGTAAATGCCGTCCTTCAGATGATGGATTCATACGAAGGTAGCAGTTTGATTCTCGCCGCTACGAACCATGAGAGGATCCTAGACTCGGCCATTTGGAGACGATTCGATGAATCCATTGAATTCCCCCTCCCAGATGAGAAGCAGCTGAAAGAGATTTTGCATCTGAAGCTACGCGGTATCCGTCGCCAATTTGAGATTGACGACAAAGAAGTATTGAAGGAATTTAAGGGTAAGAGCGGAGCCGACGTCGAGCGCGTCATACGCCGTGCAGCGAAACGGATGATCCTGCGGGAGCAAGAGTTTCTGACCATCAAGGAGCTGAAGAGCGCCCTTGTCAGGGAGGACCTCAGGAAGTCCTAACCATCAGCCTTCAAGGACGAAGTAGTGGCTACCTACAAGCACCTGAGCATTGCGCGAGAGGTGCTGGATAACCAGCGCCGGACCAAGAATCCTCCCCTGTTCGTGACCCGCGGAGACCTCCGCGGGCATGGCCAAAAGCTCAATGCCTACTTCGCCACGGCTGAAGGTCAGGCTAGAAAGCAAGTCAGCTCCACTGCGAGCTCCCCCTACGTCCTCAAACTGAAGTACGAGGGCGCCCTTACGTTCGCCAACCTGTCGCACCACGGGCTGGAGTTCATCAGCCAGGAAGACAAACAGCTCTGCGTGGTCTTTGCGACGGAAGCTGGCTTGGCCATGTTCGCCGACCACCTGAAAAAGCTGGGTGTCCTGGGTACCAGCTTGACCTACCGCCAGATTCTGGAAGCCATCGAAGGAATCGAGGCGTGGTCTGCTGAGGACCGCAAGAGCTGGGCACTTAAGAATATCGGTCTTCCCGATACTCCTAGCTTCAAGCTTGACGTCGAGCTCTGGCCTGTTGACGTAGCGAACCACCCCAGCCGCATCCGGCTGACGACCGCCTTCGAAGGCTGGCTGGAAAGCCAAAAGATCCGGAGGATCGACAAGGTCAATCTGGATAGTCTGCTGATGTACCGAGTAGAGGTCACTGCAGGCCAGGCGGAGCTACTACTGGATCATCGCGATGTGCGGCTGGTGGACCTCCTTCCCGCCACCGGGATCAGCATTCGCCAGTTGAACCGTGACATCAACGAGGTCCCCCGCAACATTCCTTCCCCACCTGCTGATGCTGCACGGGTCTGTATTTTGGACAGCGGGATCAATGGGAACCACCCGCTGTTGAAGCCTGCCATGGCAGAGAGCGCCTCTTTCATCGATGAAGAGGGGGATGCCGATGAGGTCGGTCACGGCACGGCCGTCGCCGGCGTCGCTCTCTACGGAGACGTGGAGGCCTGTGACAACTCGAATTTCTGGCGGCCGGAGTTCTGGCTCTACAACGGCAAGGTGATGAAGAAGTGCCCGTATACTGGAAATGCGGTCTACGACGAGCACTCGCTTGAGGCCTCCCTGACCAAGGCCGTCGAGTACTTCGTGGACCTCGGGTGCCGGATCTTCAATCTATCGCTGGGCAATAGCCACGCACCCTATGATGGGGCCCATGTCCGTGGCCTTGCCTACATCCTGGATGTCCTTTCCAGGCGCCACAACATCCTCTTCGTGGTGTCGACGGGTAACTTCTGCGGATCTGAAAACCCACCGACACCCATCAACAGCTGGCGAGATGAGTACCCCGAGTACTTGCTGGCAGAACAGAGCGCCATCATCGACCCTGCGCCTGCTATGACGGTGCTGACGGTAGGGAGCATCTCTCGGCACAACGCTACCTACGACGCCCAGCGGTTCCCTGAGATCCAACAGCTCTCACCGGCTTCGGAAAACCAGCCCTCTCCCTTCACCCGTCACGGTCCCTCGGTGAAAGGCGCATTCAAGCCGGAGCTCGTTGCCGCGGGAGGCAATCTCGCGAGCCCCATGCGGCAGAACAACGGGCAGTGGCGCCCGGATATGCGTGGGTTGGGTGTCCTTACCCTCAATCATCAGGTGATCGGCAACACGCTGTTCAAAGAGGTGAGTGGTACCAGCTTCGCGGCTCCCTACATCACGCATCTGGCTGGACGTTTGCTGAACGAGTATCCAGCGGCATCTGCCAACCTGCTTCGTGCCATGTTGGTCAACCAGGCCTATTTGCCGGAGCAGGTCCTCTCCACCTTCTCGGATGAGTTCAGGAAGGCCTACAAGGAGGACAAGAGCACCTACAAACGTGAGGTCGCGCGCGATGTAGCGGGCTATGGGGCCGTGAGCGAAAGCGATCTCTTCAGGTCCTCCGACAACGTCGTCGTTCTAATGTCGGAAGAGAGCATCGAAAACGATTCCTGCCAGTTCTTTGAGCTGCCGCTGCCGGCCGATTACTTGCGCTCCGCCCGCGCGACACGGGAGCTCTCCGTGACACTGGCTTATTCGCCTGCGGTCCGTACCACCAGGATCGATTACCTGGCTACGCAGATCAGCTATCGCTTGGTGAAAGGCACGTCGCTGGACGATGTTCAGCAGTACTTCAACCAGCTGAAAAAGGCCGAAACTGAGACGCGAAACGATGACGCGACTACCAATCGTGACATCTCGGCTCAAGCACGCAGCCGCGGAACGGTTCAATCCTCACGCTGGACCTTTAAGCAGCGCAAGCCAGATGAAAAATGGTACGTGGTGGTGATCAGGCAGGATCGCGAATGGAGCCATCCTGATGTGCTGGACAAGGAGCCTTACGCGTTGGTGGTCACCGTCGCGGACCGGGAGAACGAGAATGCAAAGCTCTATACCCAGATCCAGGCCCTGATTCAGCAGCAGGTCGAAGAAAGAGAGCAGCTGCGGGCTGCGGCTCGTTTGCAAAGCAGGGGGTAAGTCTGTGGGAGCTCCTGGTCCTACTCGGAGCTCCCCGCGTTTTGCACTGGCGCCGCCAGCTGCCTCCCATCCTTTCACGACGTAATTCCCTCCCTTTTAGTAGCCGCTACCACTGCATCTACCGGGCCCTCTGAGCAAGTGCAGTGACTTCGGTTGCGCCGATTTTCCCACCTACCCAGAAACCTTGAAGGCGTGTGCTGGGCGGGCGATTACGCTCGCTAGCCAAACATCTTTTCGTCGCTGTTCGTGCGGGAAAAAGCGTCGCGGCGTGCTTGATCCTTGGAATCATGAGTCTTGGGCAGAAGTGCTGAAGTGCTTCCTCTGATGATTTATCAGCGAGTGCCGCAGTATCGCCTGAACGACGCAGCTCTGGGCGCTCTGGAGCTGTCCTTTGACGTAATTGGATAGGAGTTGTCTGCAATGAAAGGATGGGGATTTAGGGTTAGCGCACTTGGTTTCAGCCTGGAAGCTATGAACCTTGGGAAGGGGCATCTGTGGGCAATTTTCATCCACCTGGACGCGTGGATCCTGCACCAAGGACTGATTTCGAAATGGGCTGTTGCTCAAGCGGTGGCGGTCGTTGCCTGACGGCTGAACGCCCCCGGCGCTCGTCTCTTGCCCGCTCTGCCAAGGCCATTGATGAAATCACGCGACCGTGGTTAGATCCGCACGAGGCCTTCTGCAGAGGCCTGCCATCCGCTACAGCGAACCCTTATAGGGACTGCATCCCCCTGTTTTTTCATACGACGACTTGATGCTGTCTGCAGCCTCGTCGGTATTTGCGGATGATGCCGCTCGGCTGCGTAACGTCGAGGAACTCGTATGAGCAGCTATTCGTCCCGTTTAGATCGCCATCTTAAGAACCAGGCCCGAAAGCTTCGGCAGGCTGGCGAGCTCACCCATCAACAAGCACTAGATCGCGTCGCTATCGACTTTGGCTTCACAGGCTGGAAGCAGGCTCGCCAGCATATGGCTTTGGCGGACGCCAAGATCCGTGAATGTGAGTCGTCTCTCCCTCAGGAAATCGCGCATTTCGCAGTGCAGCTCCGTGCCACCGTTGGGTATCCCTACGCCGCGGAGGACCGTGTTGGTATCCGCTACATGCCTCGCGAGGCCCAGCAAGTCGAAAACGTTGCGAAGTGCCTTGTGTACCTGCGGTTGTATGAGCGTATCCACGCGCCGGAGCATCTGAACCGAACCGATAATGCCAAGCTGTGGTTCCGCCCGGTGTTGCTGCTGGAAGACGCGGAAGACCAGATTGCAATCGGTCGAATGAAGCTGCAGTCACTGGCTGCCGCGCTGATCGATCCGACCGCGCCTTCCACGTTTCCTCGCGAGCGTGCCCCGCTCACACCGGAGCTTGTTCGTACTAGAGTACTGACCTACCTGCATGCGTTGCACTCTATGTCGCTGATCAGGTGCTTAGGAAATCGGCCCGAATCGGTGTTGGAGCATCCCAGCTTCAAGTCATTCGTCGGCTATGCTCTGGCCGGTCTGCAGGCGCATGCTCAGCTCGGCAGTTCTCACCGCATCGTCATATCCTTCGCGGGAATGTCCGAGTGGGCGCAACCTGGGCCTGCCCGGTTCGATTCGCACGTGTTGCGATGGGTGGATCAGCCTGCTGAGTCGCCGGATACGATCCAAGCCACCTCACTGTCCGGGAGTGCACCAATAAAACAGGCGGGTAGACCGTTCCATCCCTTACCTCAAGATCAGCACCGTTGGCTGGCTGAAAGCCTGTATTCGATCGAGCAGCTTCTCCCTGCACAGCCAAGTTTGCGGAAGAGGTTGGACGTCGTCCGAACCACCTTGGCAGAATGGCTCGCGGCCGAATCCGGCAGCACTGAAGTGGCAGGCAAGGTCTACTTCAAGGCGGCCCGAAACTACAGGGCTCGTGCGTTCTTGGCTCCAGCTGAGGAGCGGAGGGTCCTGAATCTTCTCCAGAATCTGCGCCGGTGGATCGAGGAAGGTTATGCCCCATGCGTTCCCTGCTCGGTCCTTCTCGGCAAGCTGCGCAACCTGGGTCTCATGCTAGGTCGCTGGCTGGAGCGTACGCGCCATCATTGGAAGAAGACCAACCTGAAGGTCTCGATGGACTCCATAGGGTTGGTAGCGGTGGATCCCAAGCAAGACGTGCTGCTCGAGGAAGAGTCGAACTGGAAACGGACAGAGCTGATGGGTACGAGTTGGGAAGGTGGCGTGGTCTCGTCAGTTCGCCCGCACCTCTTCAAGTACTGGCGTGAAGAAGATGAAGCTGACGGGTATCCCTTCGATGAGTCTTCAGAAGACAGTGAAAACTCCTTGGTCGAGCACCTCCACGGCTTGGTTTTCTATCGATACGTCGGGAAGGCATCAACGTCGGCGGCCTTTATGCGCGACGCTCGCAAGGCGTTTTACTTCGGCGTGGAGCACGCCTGGTTTAAGCAAAAGCTTCTCCAGGGGTAGTCTCAAGGTATGACCGGTTCGGGACGTTTGGCCGAACCAGTTTTTGGTTTGCACCATTATTGTGCGGAAAGTCGCCTGCTTTCGGCGAAGGCGGGCGCTTCACCTTCCCCCCTACTTTTCGCAACGCAAGAACCGCGGTTGAGTCGTACCAGGCGTCCCTAACGCTGGATGCTCGGTGCTCGAAGGTGCCGCCGTTGTCGAATCCCTTCTCCGGATGAAGGGGCTTCTGTCTTCGGGAGCAGGGATTCACCGTTTGACTTTGGTTTCAGAGTCCGGAGACAAGCAGGTCCTGCAGGTGCCGGCACTCGCACTACGCCTATTCGGAGAGATCCTTAGCGAAATTGCCGTGGGCCATGCCGTGAGTGTGGTTCCTATCCATACGGAACTGAGCACTCAGGAGGCCGCTGACCTTCTAAACGTATCGCGGCCAACTCTTGTGAAATTGCTGGACGAAGGAGTGACGCCGCACACGAAAGCCGGCAGCCATCTCCGAGTCAAATTCACGGATCTGGTGGCGTACAAGGAGCATAGAGACGCTGCCAGCCGCGCAGCCTTGGGAAATTGCGGCTCAAGCTCAAAAGCTGGGAATGGGATACGAATGAGCCATAGGGGCTCGAGGGAAGATGAGGCGGGCTATCGGATGGTGCTATCGGTGCTTTGGGGTTGGGTGCATGCTGCTCTCGGTGATGCGTTGAGTCTTGCGGCCGGTCTCAGAACGGTGCGGCTGGAGCTGGCGGAGGGGAGCTGAAAGGGTGATCTCGGAAGTCGAGTTTGAGTCTGTCCTGAAGTGGCCTAATGATTCTGGACACCCCGATAGGGCGTTAAGCTTCGCCCACAGCAGAGGTGTTCATGAGCAGAAGATCATTCAGTCCGGATTTCAAACTGGAAGCCGCCCGCCTGGTGGTGGATCAAGGCTATTCGGTACCGGCCGCCTGCAAGGCGATGGGGGTAGGGCCCACGGCGATGCGTCGTTGGGTGGCGCAGTTGCAGCTGGAGCGTGGCGGTCAGACGCCCGCGCATAGCAAGGCGCTGACAGAGGAGCAGAGGCGCATTCAGGAGTTGGAGGCGCAGGTCCGCCGCTTGGAGCGGGAGAAAGAGATTCTAAAAAAGGCTACCGCTCTCTTGATGTCGGACGCCCTCGACTAGTCAGGCTGGTCGAGGCATTGGGCGAGCAATATTCGCGTACAGAGCTGTGTCGATTATTTCGCGTGAATCGCAGCAGTGTTTATGCGGCCCACCAGCGCCAGGCCCTTGTCTGCAGACGACGGGAAGTGCTGCGTCGACGCGTAATGGAGTTGCATGCCCAGAGCCGGTGCGCAGCTGGCGCCCGAACCCTGTCGGCCGCCTTGCGCAACGAGGGTCATACCGTGGGCCGCTACCTGGCTGCCCGGCTGATGAAAGAGATCGGGCTGGTCAGTACGCAGCGCCGTAAACATCGCTACCGGGTCGCCAAGGAACAAAGCGTCATCGCGCCCAACGAACTGGAGCGTCGCTTCAATGTGGACCGCCCCAACCAGGTGTGGTGTGGGGATGTGACATACCTCTGGGCTGGTGGTCGCTGGATCTACCTGGCGGCGGTGATGGACCTGTATGCGCGCCGGATCGTCGGCTGGGCCGTGTCCAACCGTCCAGACTCACAACTCACCGGGCGTGCCTTGCGGGTGGCTTACGAAGCCAGGGGCAAACCACAGCAACTGATGTTTCACTCCGACCAGGGCTGTCATTACACCAGCCTCGAATTCCGCCAATTGCTCTGGCGCTACCACATCCGGCAAAGCATGAGTCGTCGAGGAAACTGCTGGGATAACGCCCCGATGGAGCGTTTCTTTAGAAGCCTCAAGTCGGAGTGGGTGCCGTCTTCCGGCTACGTCGATCAGACTCAAGCAGAGGCCGATGTGCTGCGTTACCTGACCGATTACTACAACCATCAACGGCCACATCGCCACAACGATTACCAGACCCCGGCACAGCGCGAAGAGCTGACCGGATAGACCTAAACCGGTGTCCAGTTTTACTTGACCACTTCATCCCAAGCCAGAAGTACATGGCGTGCTACAGAACGCTACGTAATGCGGTGGATCGTCGTTACGACGTGGCGGGATTCCGGCTGCACGAATTGATTTGGCAGTGCCTGCTAAATCACGGGCATGTCCCGGAAGAGAAGCTAGGGCAGTTTCTACCGTATGTGCCGCAGCCAACTATAGATTTCCTGGAGAGGCTCACGACCCAGATGATGTTCGGGGATTACGGTGTTCTATCTAATAGAAGGAAGCCAACCCGTGAGGCGATTGCAAATGTCGCCTCTCGTGAAGGGAGCTCTACTGAGTAGCTTTCGAGGGACCGGGGCAGCGGCTGCTAATACCGTCCTATGCACCAGACGCAGGGCATTGCAGGCTCGTCGCTTGGTTTACTGCCTGCACCTACAGTAGGGCGGCGCCGGTTCGGACTTCGTTGTGACAATCTTTATTTATTGCAGTGCGCCCTTTTTTGATGGGCTAGTAAGATTTGTGACAACCTTTATTTTTAATAGCGATCCGAATAGAAGGCTGGAGCCCGCGTAAATCGCGGATGGCTGTGACAAACTTTATTTAACCGACACACGTGCCGGCACCCGGCCCCAAGCCCCCGCCCGTCGGGGGCTTTTGCTGCAAGTTCGTCACAATTTTTCTACAAAACCTTCACGAATCCTTCTCGCGCCTGCCAAGACGATAGGTCAGCCTTTGCGCAGCGTCCGTGACAGCTGCGCTGCGTAGTCAAGGCCCCAGCGGTCCGGACGAACAGGACCAGGGACCGGCATGGACCGGTCACCACAACAACACTCTGGCTCGGGCGACCCATGACGATCGATGCGTTCGTGCTGATGCGGGATGTTCCTGTCCCCGGTTCCCGCGAGGGTCGACATCCGTGAAGTTTCTGGTCACCGGCGCCGCCGGTTTCATCGGCTTCCATACCGCGCAGCGACTGTGCAACGACGGCCACGATGTGGTCGGCATCGACAACCTCAACGACTACTACAGCGTCGAGCTCAAGCAGGCCCGCCTGGACCTGCTGCGCCGGCAGCGCAACTTCCGCTTCGAGCGCCTGGACATCGCCGACGCGCCGGCCATGGCCGCGCTGTTCCAGCGCGAAGGCTTCGAGCGGGTGATCCACCTGGCCGCCCAGGCCGGGGTGCGCTACTCGCTGGAGAATCCGCAGGCCTACGTCGACGCCAACCTGGCCGGCTTCGTCAACGTGCTCGAAGGCTGCCGCCACGCGCGGGTCGGCCACCTGGTGTACGCCTCCAGCAGCTCGGTGTACGGCATGAACAGCGCCATGCCCTTCAGCACCGACGCCGCGGTGGACCAGCCGGTGTCGCTGTACGCCGCCACCAAGCGCGCCAACGAGCTGATGGCGTACACCTACGCGCACCTTTACCGCCTGCCGCTCACCGGCCTGCGCTTCTTCACCGTGTACGGCCCCTGGGGCCGTCCGGACATGGCGCTGTTCAAGTTCACCCGGGCGATCCTCGAGGAGCGCCCCATCGACATCTACAACAACGGCGAGATGTCCCGCGACTTCACCTATATCGACGATGTGGTGGAGGGACTGCTGCGCATCCAGGACTGCCCGCCCGAACCGGGCCCGCACGGCGAGCCGCCGGTGGCGCTCTACAACATCGGCCGCGGCGAGCCGGTGCGCCTGCTCGACATGGTCGAGTGCGTGGAGCGCGCGCTGGGCCGCCCGGCCGTCCGCAACTATCTGCCGCTGCAGCCGGGTGACGTGCTGCAGACCTGGGCCGACGTCGAGGCGCTGGCACAGCGCACCGGCTTCCGTCCGGCGACCTCGCTGCAGAGCGGGGTCGAGCGTTTCGTCCACTGGTACCGCGAGTTCTACGCGGTGGAAGAACCCTGCGCCGGCGCGGCGTAGGGTCACGGAGCAAGAGTCCAAGCATGTCCAACAGCCCTTACGTGTCGGTGCTGATTCCGGCGAAGAATGAAGCCGAGAACCTTCCCGGGCTCCTCGAGGAAGTCCGCCGGGCGCTGTCTGCCGAGGCGTTCGAAGTCATAGTGGTGGACGACGGCAGTACCGACGCCACCCGCGCCGTGCTGCAGGGCCTGCAGCAGGCTGGCTACGCCGAACTGCGGGTGCTGGTCCACGAGCGTTCGCTGGGCCAGAGCACTTCCGTCTACCACGCCGCCGAGGCCGCCCGTGGCCAGTGGCTGGCGACCCTGGACGGCGACGGGCAGAACGATCCGGCGGATATCCCCGGCATGCTCGCCATGGTCCGCGCCGCCGACTGCCCGGCGGACCTCAAGCTGATCGCCGGGCACCGCGTGAAGCGCCAGGACAGCGCCAGCAAGCGCTGGGCCTCGCGCTTCGCCAACCGCCTGCGCGGCCGCCTGCTCAACGACCACACGCCGGACACCGGCTGCGGACTCAAGCTGATCGAGCGCGAGGCCTTCCTGCGCCTGCCGTACTTCGACCACATGCACCGCTTCATTCCGGCGCTGATCCAGCGCCACGGGGGCAGCATGCGCGTGCATCCGGTGAACCACCGGCCGCGCAACGCCGGGGTCTCCAAGTACGGCAACCTGGACCGTGCGCTGGTCGGCATCCTGGACCTGTTCGGCGTCTGGTGGCTGATCCGCCGTACGCGCCTGGACGCCGTGCCCCGCGAACTGGGGCGCTGACGCATGACGACCGGCGACTCCGGTGATTCCTTCTCCCGCCTGTCGCCTGTGGGCATGAAGGCCGAGGTGCGGCATTCCTGGTGGTGGCGCTGGGCCGAGCGGCCCTGGTGGCTGCTGGTGCTGGCGGCCTTGCTGCTGGGCGCCGGCCTGGGGCTGCGCCAGCCGGGCAACGTCGACGAGGAGCGCTTCCTCGGCGTGGCCCTGGAGATGCTGCAGAACGGCGACTGGCTGATCCCCCATCGTGCCGCGGAAATCTACCCGGACAAGCCGCCGCTGTTCATGTGGCTGGTGGCCCTGCTGGTGCGCCTGGGGGTGACGCCGACCATGGCGCTGTTCCTGCCGGCCTTCGGTTCCGGCCTGGTCGCCACCGCGTGCCTCTACGACCTCGGCCGCCGCCTGTGGAACCGCCGCATCGGCCTCGCCGCCGGGCTGTTGTTCCTGGCCACCTACCAGACCTATTCGGTGCTGCGCGATGGCGGCATCGACGGGTTCCTCTGCCTGTGGATCAGCCTGGGCGTCTACGGCCTCTGCCGCCACCTGCTGCTGGGCCCGGCGTGGCGCTGGTTCTACCTGGCCTGCGCGGCGATGGGGCTGGGGATCATCAGCAAGGGCGTGGGCTTCCTGCCGGCGCTGATGCTGATTCCCTATGCCTACGCGGCGCGCAAGGGCTGGTCCGGCGTGGTGCGCATGCCTGGCCAGGCGCGCGCCTGGTGGCTGGGCCTGCTGGTGGCGCTGGGGGCCATCGCGCTGTGGCTGCTGCCGGTGGTGCTGCATGTGCTCTGGAGCGGTAGCGCCGACGGCCGCGCCTACCTCGACGACATCCTCCTGCACCAGACCGCCAAGCGCTACGCCAGCGCCTGGCAGCATCAGGAGCCGTTCTGGTACTTCTTCGTCAAGGTCATCCCGCAATATTGGCTGCCGTTGCTGCTGGCGCTGCCGTGGATGGTGCCGGCCTGGCGCCGGCAACTGGCCCGGCAGGACGGGCGCCTGCTGGTGCTGCTCGGCTGGGTGGTGCTGGTGCTGCTGTTCTTCAGCCTCAGCTCCGGCAAACGCAAGCTCTACATCTTCCCCGCGCTGCCCGGGCTGGTGCTGGCCATGGCGCCGCTGCTGCCCTGGCTGCTGCGCCGCTGGTTCGCCGAGCGGCCGAGGGCGCGCAAGGTCTTCCTGGTCGTCGCGATGCTCTGGTTCACCGCCTGGTTCGCCCGTGGCGTCATCGAGCCGCTGCGCGATCCCGGCGATGACCGCCGCCCGCTGATGGCCGAGGTGGCGCGAATGAGCAACGGCGCCGAGCTGGTGCTGAGCCACTGGCGCGAGGGCCACTGGCTCTATGCCCGCCAACCGCTGGTGCACTTCGGCCTGGATGTCCCGGACCCCTCGACCAAGGCGCTGACCTGGCTGCGCAGCCATCCCCAGGCGGTGGCCATGATCCGCGCCGAAGACCTCGACCGCTGCTTCCACCGCGAGCGCGCCCGCGAGGTGACGGGGGACTACGAGGAGCACTGGTTCCTGGTCGGCGCCGATGCCGACAACGGCCAGTGCGCCGACGACGCCTCCGCCCCGGCCTACCGCTTCGCCTGGAAGCAGCCGCTTTCCTGAGTTTCCACCTTCCCGGGAGTTCGACCGTGCACAGAGCCGCCAACAGTGTGGAAACCCTCCAGCTCCCCCCTCCGCAGCGCCGTTTCGGCCGACGCGCCCGGCTATGGCTGCTCCTGGCCCTGCTGCTGGTCGCGCCCGGTGTGACGCTGCTGCTCATGAAGCACTGGCCGCAACAGGCCTACTTCTACCTCAGCAGCCAGCTGCACGCCTCCGAATGGGCCGGGCGCAGCGTCTGGCTGCCCGACTACAAGGTGGTGATGGATGCGCATCCGGTGAAGGGCATCGAGTCGGACCTGTCCGCCATCAGCTACGACTTCGACCAGGACCGCCTAATCGCCGTGACCAACGCCGGCGCCATGAAGCTGGCGGTGCTGAGCAAGACCGGCGAGCTGCTGGCGCAGTACCCCATGAGCGGCTTCCAGGACGTGGAAGGCGTGGCCTACCTGGGCGGCGGCCGGGTGGCGGTGTCCGACGAGAACCTCCAGCAGATCGACTTCTTCGCGCTGCCGGAGCAGCCCGGCCAGGGCATCGATGCCCGCGATGCGCAGTCGATCACCCTGGAGATCAAGCCGAGCATCCACAACAAGGGCTTCGAAGGGCTCACCTACGACGCCGAGCACGACCGCCTGTTTATCGGCAAGGAGCGCGGCCCGCGGCAGATCTACGAAGTCAGCGGCGTGCGCGCCAGCCTCGACGGCAAGCTGCAGCTCAAGGTGATCGACCACACCGACTGGGTGAAGCGCAGCGTGTTCGGCACCGATATCTCCGACCTCCACTATGACCGCAGGACCGGCCACCTGCTGGTGCTCAGCGAGGAATCGCGGCTGATCATGGAGCTGGATGGGCAGGGCAACCTGGTCAGCTTCCGCTCGCTCGGCGCCCTCGGCGACCTGAAGCGCGGCGCGCCCCAGGCCGAGGGGCTGGCCATGGATGCCGCCGGCAATCTCTACGTGGTCAGCGAGCCGAACCTCTTCTACCGCTTCGAGAAGCAGCGCTGAGGGCTTCCTTTCAGGAACCGCAGAGGCGCCGCCGAGGGCTCACTGGCCCTGCGCGCTGGCGCCTTCTTCGGTCTGGGCCTGGCGGCGGATCAGCGCCAGGTTGCGCAGGTAGACCACGATGCCGAAGGACTGGCCGAGGATGATGACCGGGTCGCGCTGGGCCACGGCGTAGCTGAACAGCAGCACGCTGCCGGCCATCGACAGGTACCAGAAGTAGATGGGGTTGACCGGACGTCCGGCGCGCTCGGAATACCACAGCTGCAGGACGAAGCGCCCGGTGAAGAGCACCTGGCCGACCATGCCGATCACGGTCCAGAGCGGGTCGGCGCCGGTGATCACCTTGAGGATCGGCTCAGGCTTCGACATCCAGCCCAAGGCGATCGCCACCGCCGCCCAGGTCAGCCAGGGCCAGGCGAAGAACAGTGGCCGGCCGCCGCCGTGACGGCGGTCCAGTTCCAGGTTGCGCAGGTAGATGGCCAGGCCGGCGAGCTGCCCGAGGCAGATCACCAGGTCGCGCTGGTGGGTGGCGTAGGCCAGCAGCAGCACCGCGCCGGCACAGCTGAAATACCAGAAATGCACCGGCATCAGGCTCTTGCGCGCGCGCTCGGACAACACCCACTGGACCAGGAAACGGGCGGAGAAAGCCGCCTGCGCGAGCAGTCCGATGGTGAACCACAGTGGATTGGCTGCGTTCAAGCAGGGCCCCCCGGTAGGATCGTCGAAAGCCGCGCCCTGCGTGGCCTGTAGCACTGTCGGGAAGTATACACGCGGCAGGTGTCGCTTTGATGGCTGCGACGGATGGTCGGGGGCGGGAAGGGGCGCTGTGGCCGGGTCGACATTCCCCCGGTGCCTTCACGTCCGGGGGTATGGACGGGGCACCGAGGCCAGGCGGCAGGAGCCGCGACACGAGGGAATGGAAATCGACCTTGTCTTGTGGACAAGGTCGGACTCCGACCCTTCGAGGGGTACCTGACAAGTCTCCCGAAGGGACAAGAGCGGGCCAACGATAGAAGCTGGCCACTGGCCGGTCAATCGAAAACGACGAACGTCCGCCGACATGTCCGATATTCGAACGGAAAGCGCGCCGGAAACCACGGATTTCGTTAGCCTGCTATCGGGAATGCCTGTACTGTTTCCAAATGTGTCAGTGAAGAATTGCCCGAGATAGACGGCGATGCGCCTGACGCGCGGCGGCCAGGGAGTTCCGCCCAGAGATCCGGGAAGCAGTTCAACCCAACAAGAGAAGCCCCATGACCGCATCCGTCCCCTTGCCGCAGTACTCCCCCCACGAGCGCCGCGCGCGCATCCTCGCCATCGTCGGCGCCTCCTCGGGCAACCTGGTGGAATGGTTCGACTTCTACGTCTACGCCTTCACCGCCCTGTACTTCGCCCATGCCTTCTTTCCCTCCGACAACCCGACGGTGCAACTGCTCAACACCGCCGGGGTGTTCGCCGCCGGCTTCCTGATGCGCCCCATCGGCGGCTGGATGTTCGGCCGCATCGCCGACAAGAAGGGCCGCAAGACCGCGATGATGATCTCGGTGCTGATGATGTGCGGCGGCTCGCTGGCCATCGCCGTGATGCCGACCTACGCCAGCATCGGCGTCGCCGCGCCCGCCCTGCTGCTGCTCGCGCGGCTGTTCCAGGGGCTCTCGGTGGGCGGCGAATACGGCACCAGCGCCACCTACATGAGCGAGGTGGCGCTCAAGGGCCAGCGCGGCTTCTTCGCCTCCTTCCAGTACGTCACCCTGATCGGCGGCCAGTTGCTGGCCGTGCTGGTGGTGGTGATCCTGCAGCAGCTGCTGACCACCGATGAACTGAAGGACTGGGGTTGGCGGATCCCCTTCGTGGTCGGTGCGATCACCGCGGTGATCGCCTTCTACCTGCGCCGCTCGCTGAGCGAGACGGCCAAGGCGTCCAACCTGCAGCGCAAGGAGTCCGGCACCCTCACCGAGCTGTTCGCCCACCACAAGCGCGCTTTCTTCACCGTGCTCGGCTTCACCGCCGGCGGCTCGCTGATCTTCTACACCTTCACCACCTACATGCAGAAATACCTGGTGAACACCGCCGGGATGGACACCAAGGTGGCCAGCGGCGTGATGACCTTCGCCCTGTTCGTCTACATGTGCATGCAGCCGCTGTTCGGCGCGCTGTCCGACCGCATCGGGCGCAAGACCTCGATGCTCTGGTTCGGCATCCTCGGGATGGTCTTCACCTGGCCGATCCTCTCCGCGCTGAAGGCGGTGAGCAGCCCCTACCTGGCCTTCGTGCTGATCATCGCGGCGATGGCCATCGTCAGCCTGTACACCTCGATCAGCGGCCTGATCAAGGCGGAGATGTTCCCGCCGCAGATCCGCGCCCTGGGCGTGGGCCTGTCCTACGCGGTGGGCAACGCCATCTTCGGTGGCTCGGCGGAGTACGTCGCCCTCGGCCTGAAGAGCCTCGGCGTCGAGGAGTACTTCTACGTCTACGTCTCGGTCATGTGCGGCGTGGCGCTGGTGGTCTGCCTGCTGCTGCCGGACCTGCGCAAGGTCAGCTACCTCAACGACGAGGACTGACCCTGCCGCGCGCCTGAGGCGCTAATCGCTGGCCCGGCCGCGCAGCGCGTGGTTGGGCAGCGCCAGGGCGACCAGCAGTGCGACGACGCCGAAGCCGGCGTTGATCAGGAACAGCCGGCCGAACACCCCGTCCAGAACCTGCCGCTGCGCCTCGTGGCCTTCACCGCCCAGGCTCGCCAGCAGCGCGCTGGCCGACAGGCCGTGGCCGGCCTCGCCCGCCAGCGGTTGCAGCATGGCCAGCAGCAGCGCCGACATCAGCGCGATGCCCACCGCGCCGCCGAGGGAACGGAACAGCGTGATGTTGCTGGTGGCAACCCCCAGGTGCCTCGTCTCCACCGCGTTCTGCGCCGCCACCAGGCTGGTGGGGAATTGCGTGCCGGCGGCGATGCCGGTGAGCAGCATGCTCAGGCCCGAGAGCAGGTAGGCGCTGGGCGATGTCAGCGCCAGGCCGGCGATGGCGCAGGGCGTCAGCAGCGCGCCGGCGACGATCTGCGGCTTGTAGCGGCCCAGGGTCGCGGTCAGCCGGCCGCAGCAGTACGCGCCGATCGGCACGCCCATGGCCAGCGGCAGCAGGTGCAGCGCAGCGCTGTCGGCACCGGCGCCGGTGACCGACTGGAAGCGCAGCGGCACCAGCACCGACAGCGAAATGACCTGGAAGCTGGCGAAGAAGCTGACCAGCCAGCTCAGCGTCGCCGCGCGGATACGGAACAGCTGCATCGGCACCAGCGGCTCCGGCGCGCGGCGCTCCTGCATCACGAACAGCCCGATCAGCACCAGCGCGGCGGCGAACAGCCCAAGCATCCGCGGGTCATTCCAGCGCGCGCCCTGGCCGACCTCGGTGATCGCCAGCAGCAGGCTGCCGAGGCCGGCGATCATCAGCACCGTGCCCAGGTAGTCGATCACCGGCTTGCGCCCCGGCACCGGCAGGCCGCGCAGGGTGCGGCGGGACACGGCGAGGGCGACCAGGCCCACCGGCAGGTTGATCAGGAACACCCAGCGCCAGGACAGGTGCTCGGTCAGCAGCCCGCCGAGCACCGGCCCGGCGATGCTGGCGATGGCGTACATGCTGCTGAAATAGCCCTGGTAGCGGCCGCGCTCGCGCGGCGGGACGATGTCGCCGATGATCGCCTGGCTCACCGACATCATGCCGCCGGCGCCAATGCCTTGCAGCACGCGGGCGAGCACCAGCTGCTCCATGCTCTGCGCGGCGCCGCAGAGCATGGAGGCGGCGGTGAACAGGCCGATGGCGAACAGCATCAGCACGCGGCGCCCGTAGAGGTCGCCGAGCTTGCCGTAGATCGGCATGGAGATGGTCATCGCCACCATGTAGCCGGAGATGACCCAGGCGAGCAGGTCGAAGTCGCCGAAGCCGGCGGAGATCGCCGGTAGCGACACGGCGACGATGGTCTGGTCCAGCGCGCCGAGGAAGATCGCCAGCATCAGTCCCACCAGCACGGTGCGGACCGCGGGACGTGGCGTGGAGAAGGTATTCAAGGCGGTCCCCTTCACTGCGGAGGTCCTCCGGTCGGAAAGCGCCGGAGGGCCGCACAGTGTAATCCAGGTCGGGTCCAATGATTACGGGCGTTGCCGGCCGCGGGTCATTGTTTCCGTTACGGAAACGCTCTATCTCAGGCCTTGCAGGAATGCCTCCCGGAGCGGCTGCTACGCTTGCATGGCCAACTATCCATCGGGGCCGGGCTGCCGGGCGCGGCCGGTTCCCGGAGTTTTGCGCGGGCCAGGCCATGGGGACAGACTATGCAGGAACTGGTCTATAGTTCTTCAGCCCTGTGACCAGGAGGTGTGCATGAAAGCCAATCTGCCCTCTGAGTTGCTGTCCCTGCAGTTGCCGTTGCGCATCCGCATCGGCGAGGCCCAGGCGTTCGACCTGGGGCCCGATCCGCAGGTAACTCTCGTCGTACGAGACCCCACGCTGCTGACCGAGATCACCCGGCCCAGCCTCGATGTCCTGGGCCGCGCCTACGTCGAGAAGCGCATGGACATCGAAGGTTCGATCGGCGACGTGATCGCCATGGGCGATGCCCTGAGCGCCGCCCTGGGCGTCGACGACGACCCGGGCGACTACGTGCGCGAAAGCCACGACAAGGCCACCGACGCCGAGGCGATCCACTACCACTACGACCTTTCCAATGACTTCTACCAGCTCTGGCTCGACCCGGAGATGGTGTATTCCTGCGCCTACTTCGAGACCGGCAGCGAGGACCTCGCCACCGCGCAACGGGCCAAGCTGCGCCACCTGTGCCGCAAGCTGCGCCTGCAACCGGGCGAGCGCCTGCTCGACGTGGGCTGCGGCTGGGGCGGGCTGGCGCGCCTGGCGGCGAAGGAATTCGGCGTCCAGGTGCTGGGCATCACCCTGAGCGACGAGCAGCTCAAGCTCGGCCGCGAGCGGGTGAAGGCCGAGGGCCTGGACGGCCAGGTCCGCCTGGAGCACATGGACTACCGCGACCTGCCGCGCGACGGCCGCTTCGACAAGGTGGTCAGCGTCGGCATGTTCGAGCACGTCGGCCATGCCAACCTCGGCCTCTACTTCCAGCACCTGTTCGATGCGGTACGCCCCGGCGGGCTGGTGATGAACCACGGCATCACCTCGCGCTACACCGATGGCCGCCCGGTCGGCCGCGGCGCCGGCGACTTCATCGACCGCTACGTCTTCCCCCACGGCGAGCTGCCGCACCTGTCGCTGGCGGTGGCGCGGATGAGCGAAGCCGGGCTGGAGGTGGTGGACGTGGAAAGCCTGCGCCTGCATTACGCGCGCACGCTGGACTTCTGGAGCGCCAACCTGGAAGCGAAGCTGGCGGCGGCGGCCAGGCTGGTGCCGGAGCAGGCCCTGCGCATCTGGCGCCTGTACCTGGCCGGCTGCGCCTACGGCTTCAGCAAGGGCTGGGTCAACCTGCACCAGATCCTCGCCAGCCGGCCGCACGCCGATGGCTCCCAGGAAGTGCCGTGGAGCCGCCGCGACATCTACGCCTGAGCGGTCGGCCCGGCCTGGCGCGCCCGATCGCTCCGCCTACGACCAAAGTGATGTCGAAATGCTTGCATTGCCGGGCCCGAGGCGATAAACCGTCGCCTTCGTTTTGGCTTATCCCCGCGGATCATGATGTCCTGCTATCCCGAGCTGTCCCTCGTCGAACTCCCCTCGGCCGATGCGCCCTGGCCGCTTCTGCTGCTGGCCGATCCCAGCCGCGAACAGGTCGAGCGCTACCTGCCGCAATCGCGCGTGCTGGCGCTGGCCGAGGCGGGCGCGGTGCGCGGCGTGCTGACGCTGACCGCGCGCAGCTGGGGCGTCATCGAAATCACCAACCTCGCCGTGCAGGCGGAGTGGCAGGGCCGCGGCCTGGGCCGCCGGCTGCTCGAGGCCGCGATCGATTCGGCGCGTAGTGCCGGCGCGCTGCGCCTGGACATCGCCACCGGCAACTCCAGCCTGGCGCAGCTCGGCTTCTACCAGCGCGCGGGCTTTCGCCTGCGCGCCGTCGAGCCCGATTACTTCACCCTCAATTACCCGCAGCCGATCGTCGAGAACGGCATTCCCTGCCGCGACCGCGTGCACCTGAGCCTGGTGCTCTAGGGCTTGCCGGACAGCGCCTGGTAAAGGGTGTCGACATTGTCGCGGTACAGCCCCAGGTAGGTGCTGGCCGGGCCTTCGCTGGCGAGGGCGTCGGAGTGCAGCGTGCCGCCGATCGCCGCGCCGCTTTCCTCGGCGATCTGCTGCATCAGCCGCGGGTCCTTGACGTTCTCGACGAAGACCGCGCGGATGTGCTGCTCGCGGATCTGCCGCACCAGTGCGGCGACGTCGCTGGCCGACGCCTCGCGCTCGGTGGACAGGCCCTGCGGCGCCAGCAGCCTCAGGCCGTAGGCCTGGCCCAGGTAGCCGAAGGCGTCATGCGAGGTGACCAGGCTGCGGCGATCGGCCGGCAGGTTGCCGAGCTTCTGCCTGGCGTAGGCGAGCAATGCGTGGGCCTGCTTGAGGTAGGCGTCGGCGTTGCGCTGGTAATCGGCGGCGTTGGCCGGGTCGACCTGGGCCAGGGCCCTGGCGATGTTGCCGACGTAGATGTCGGCGTTGGCCAGGTTGTTCCAGGCGTGCGGGTCGGGGATGGTCTGGCCGTCCTCCTCCAGGCTGCGTGGGATCACGCCGTGGCTGGCCTGGATCACCTTCGCGCGGGTCTCGGTGCTCTTCACCAGGCGGTCGAGCCAGGGTTCGAAGCCCAGGCCGTTCTCCACGATCAGGCCGGCCTGGTGCACCGCGCGGGCGTCGTCCGGAGTGGTCTCGTAGGTGTGCGCATCGCTGTCGGGGCCGACCAGGTTGCTGAGCTGGATATGCTCGCCACCGACCGCGCGGGTCATGTCGGCGAGGATGCTGAAGCTGGTCACCACCTTCAGCCGTTCGGCGGCGGAGAGTGACAGGGGCAGGCAGAAGGCGAGCAGGAGCAACAGGACGCGCATGGTGGAACTCCTTTGCGGGGATGTCATTGCGGAATGGGCAGCAGGCCGCGGCGCAACAGGCCGTGCACCGGGCCGAGGAAAACCGAGAGCAGGTAGAACAGGCCGGCGGCCAGGACGATGGCCGGCCCGCTGGGCAGCGACCAGGCGTAGGACGCCGCCAGGCCAAGCCATACCGCGAGCGCGCCGAAGCCGGCGGCGAGCGCCAGCAGCACCGGCAGGCGGCGGCTCCAGAAGCGTGCGGCGGCGGCCGGCAGCATCATCAGGCCGACCATCATCAGCGCGCCCAGGGCCTGGAAGCCGATCACCAGGTTGAGCACCACCAGGCCGAGGAACAGGCCGTGGGCGAGCGGCCCGAGGCGGCTGACGCTGCGCAGGAACAGCGGGTCGAGGCTGTCCAGCAGCAGGCTGCGGTAGATGACCGCGAGCAGCAGCAGGCTGAGCGCGGCGACGCCGAGCATGCCCAGCAGGGTCGTGCGGTCCACCGCCAGGGCCGAGCCGAAGAGCACTTCCAGCAGGTTCAGGCGCTTGCCGGCGAGGCCCAGCAGCAGCACGCCGCTGGCCAGCGAGATGGGGTAGACGGCGGCCAGGCTGGCGTCTTCGCGCAGCCCGGTGTGGCGCGTCACCCAGGCGGCCAGGCCGGCCACCGCGAGGCCGGCGCCGAGGCCGCCGAAGGTCAGCGCCGGCAGCGACAGCCCGGCCAGCCAGAAGCCGACGGCGGCGCCGGGGAGGATGCCGTGGGCGATGGCGTCGCCGATCAGGCTCATGCGCCGCAGGATGAGGAACACCCCGAGCGGCGCGGCGCTCAGCGCCAGGGCCACGCCGCCGAGCAGCGCGCGGCGCATGAAGGCGAATTCGCAGAAGGGTTGCCAGAGCGCGTGGAGGATCATCACGCCACCCAGGCCTGGTCGCGCCGGGCGATCAGCCTGCCGCTGCCGCCGTGCTGGCAGCCGTCGGCGGCGATGCGCAGGCAGTCGGGCACGTGCTGGCGCACCCGCGCCAGATCATGGCAGACCAGCAGCAGCGTGCGCCCGGCGCGGTGCCAGGCGTCGATGCGCTGCCAGAGCAGGTCCTGGCCGGCTTCGTCGAGGCAGGCGTCGGGCTCGTCGAGCAGCAGCAGGGGGCTGTCCATCAGGCTCAGGCGGGCGAGCAGCGCGCGCTGCAACTGGCCGCCGGACAGCGCCGCCAATGGGCGCTGTTCCAGGCCCTCCAGGCGCCAGTCGGCGAGGACCGCGCGCAGTCGCTCGCGGCGGGCGGCGGCGGTCAGGCGACTGTTCCAGAAGCCGGCGCCGACCAGCTCGCCGAGGCTGATCGGGAACTGCCGGTCGAGCGCCTGCTGCTGCACCAGATAGCCGATCTCGCGGGGGCGCAGTTCGCTGTCCACGCGCCCGGCCAGGGGCTTCTGCAACCCGGCGATGACCTTCAGCAGGCTGCTCTTGCCGCAACCGTTGGCGCCGATCACGGCGGTGAAGCTGCCGGGGGCGAGTTCGAGGTCCAGCGGCGGCGTCAGCGGCAGGCGCGGCGGCCCCCACTGCAGGGACTGGCAACGGATCACGCGACCTCCCGGCGCCACTGGCTGCGGGCCACGGCGTCATGGGCGTGGAGACTTTCGGCGTGGACCACCTGCAGCGCGAAGGCGCGCACCTCCGGATGCCCGGCGAGGGCCAGGTGCAGGCGCCGCGCGGCGTCCTCGCAGAACATCGGGTTCTGCCCATTGGCGAGGGCGAAGGCCTGCTCGTCGGCGCGTTTCACGGCGGTCTGCACGGCGGTGCCGAGGCTGGCTTCGGCGAGGTCGAGCAGTTCCTCCAGCGGCAGCCGTTCGAGGCCGTCGCGCAGCTCCACCCGCAGCTCGGCGAAGCTGCGCTGGCTGTGCGGCGTGGCGGCTATCCCGGCGTTGCTGCCGAGCCAGGCGTGGACGGCTTCGAGGCTCGGCGCGCGTTCGGCGAAATCGGCGGCGAAGCGCTGCTGGATCAGCTGGCGCGCCAGGGCCGCCGAGCAGGGGCAGGTCGAGGAGTAGGGCAGGCGCAGCCGCAGTTCGAGCTGCAGGCCCTGGTCGTCGAGCTGCGCCTGGACTTCGCAGGGATAGGCCTTCCAGCCGCGCAACGGGCTGACCAGCGCCGCGCGCTCGAGCAGCAGGTCGAAGGCCAGGCGCAGGCTGGCGCGACGCGACAGGCCGGCGTGGCTGGCGAGGAAGTCGCCGAGCACGTCGCGCAGCAGGGCCGGGGTGAGTTCGTGCTGGCCGAGGCGGGCCAGCGCCAGGTACAGGCGCGACATGTGGATGCCGCGCGCGCCGGCGTCGTCGAGGCTGACGCCGGCATCGGCCAGCGCGCCCAGGCGCTCGCCATGCAGGCGCAGGGGCAGGGCGATGCCCTGCATGCCGACCCAGTCGAGCGTGAGCGCGATCGGCGCGGCCTGGGTGGAGATATCCGGGAGGAAGACGGTCATGGGAATGGGTGGTAGCGGCAAATGTTATAATATAACCTATTGCTTCCCGATCCTTCCTGCAACCACCACCGACATGAATCGACGCCGCCTGCTGCAGAGCCTGCTCGCCAGTGCCGCCTGGATACCCGCCCTGGACGCCCTGGCCGGCGCCCGCCTGCTCGACGCCCGCGCCGTCCAGTCCGCCGACGGCCTGCGCCTGGTCCTCGACCTGGACGGCCCCTTCCACTTCCGCACCTTCCAGCTGTCCGCGCCGGAGCGGCTGGTGGTCGACCTCGACCTCGACGGCGCGCAGCCGAGCGCCGACCTGGGCCGGCTGGCGCTGCCGGCCGGGCCGCTGCGCGACATCCGCAGCGGGCGCCTGGGCGATGGCGGGCTGCGCCTGGTTCTTGACCTCGCCGAGGCGGTGGACCTGAATGCCTTCGCCCTCGCCCCGGAAGGCGGCAAGGGGCATCGCCTGGTGCTCGACCTGCGCGCGCGCCAGCGCTTGGCCGAGGCCCCGGCCAGCCCCACGAAAGGCGCGGACAAGGGCCGCGACATCGTGGTGGTGGTCGACGCCGGCCACGGCGGCAAGGACCCCGGCGCGCTCGGCTCGCGCGGCGAGCGGGAGAAGGACGTGGCGCTGCTGATCGCGCAGAACCTGGCGCGGCGCATCGACCGCCAGCCCGGCTTCAAGGCGCGGCTGGTGCGCAACGTCGACGTATTCATCCCGCTGCGCCAGCGTGTGGAAGTGGCGCGGCGCTGCAACGCCGACATGTTCGTCTCGGTGCACGCCGACGCCGCGCCCCGCCGCACGGCCTCCGGCGCCTCGGTGTTCGCCCTCTCCGAGCACGGCGCCACCTCGACCCTGGCGCGCTTCATGGCCGAGCGCGAGAACGGCGCCGACCTGATCGGTGCGGCCAGCAACCTGCCGCTCAAGGACAAGGACCCGATGCTGGCGGGGGTGATCCTCGACATGTCGATCAATGCCACCGTCGCCTCCAGCCTGGACCTGGGCCACAGCGTGCTGCGCAGCCTGGGCGGCATCACCCGGCTGCACCAGGAGCGCGTCGACCAGGCCGGCTTCGCGGTGCTCAAGTCGCCGGACATCCCGTCGATCCTGGTCGAGACCGGCTTCATCTCCAACGACGCCGATTGCCGCCGGCTGCACGACGCGCGGCACCAGCAGCAGCTGGCCGAGGCGATCTTCGAGGGCCTGCACGGCTATTTCCGCCAGCGACCACCGCAGGGCAGCCTGCTGGCGGGGATGGCGTAGGGCGAACGCCCTAGCGCACCTGCTGGCTGCAGCCGCTGACCCGGCCGCAGCTGAGCTTCGCCCGGCCGCCGCTGGAGCTGCTGAAGCGGCTGATGTTGGTCCAGCCGATGCCGCGGCTGGAGCCGATCCACACCTGGCCGTCGCTGGATACGCCGCTGAAGAAGGTGATTTGCCCGTAGCGCGTGCCGGTCTGCGCCCAGTCCAGGCCGCTGCCGGCGTCGAAGCCGCGCAGGTAGGTGTCGCGGCCGAGGGTGGCGACGCTGTAGTGGCTGCCGTCGCGCTCCATGCACGCCAGCACGTTGGCCAGCCAGGCGCAGGCCGCCGACGCCAGGCCCGGGAAGGGCAGCGGCGCGGTGCCTCCGGCGTGGGCGAGGGGGGCGAGCGACAGCAGGCAACAGCTCAGGGCGACGGCTTTCATCGGGGCTCTCGGCGGACTTGGGGCTATCTATGGCATGGCGCCGCTCGATGGGAAAGCGGATTGTTCGAGTTTTATTGTTATATTATAACAATTCACGCAAGCGAACCGGCAGCCCAGCCAGGGATTCCCCAGGCGCACCGCAGGCTGCCCGCAGAAGAGAGAGACCACCGTGAGCCAACGCCTCCCCGTCACCGTCCTGTCCGGCTTCCTCGGCGCCGGCAAGAGCACCCTGCTCAACCATGTGCTGAAGAACCGCGAGAACCTCAAGGTCGCGGTGATCGTCAACGATATGAGCGAAATCAACATCGACGGCCGCGAAGTGCAGCGTGACGTCAGCCTCAACCGCGGGCAGGAGCGCCTGGTGGAGATGAGCAACGGCTGCATTTGCTGCACCCTGCGCGAGGACCTGCTGGAAGAGGTCAGCCGCCTCGCCCGCGAAGGCCGCTTCGACTACCTGCTGATCGAATCCACCGGCATCTCCGAGCCGCTGCCGGTGGCCGAGACCTTCACCTTCCGCGACGAGCAGGACCGCAGCCTGTCGGACCTGGCGCGGCTGGATACGCTGGTCACCGTGGTCGACGGGCTGAACTTCCTCGCCGACTACCAGGGCGCCGACAGCCTCGCCGAGCGCGGCGAAACCCTCGGCGAGGACGACGAGCGCTCGCTCAGCGACCTGCTGGTGGAGCAGGTGGAGTTCGCCGACGTGATCCTGGTGAGCAAGATCGACCTGATCGGCAGCGCCGAGCGCGACGAGCTGCTGGCCATCCTGCGCAAGCTCAACCCCGACGCCGACATCCAGCCGATGGTGATGGGCCAGGTGCCGCTGGCGCGCATCCTCGACACCGGCCGCTTCGACTTCCAGCGTGCCGAGCGCGCGCCCGGCTGGCTCAAGGAGCTGCGCGGCGAGCACCTGCCGGAGACCGAGGCCTACGGCATCGCCTCCAGCGTCTACCGCGCGCGCCGGCCGTTCCACCCGCAGCGCTTCCACGACTTTCTCGCCCGGCCCTGGAGCAACGGCCGCCTGCTGCGCTCCAAGGGCTTCTTCTGGTTGGCCAGCCGCTACCGCGACGCGGGCAGCTGGTCCCAGGCCGGCGGCCTGATGCGCCACGGTCTGGCCGGGCGCTGGTGGCGCTTCGTCCCGCGCGAAGCCTGGCCGCAGGACGACACCGAGCGGCAGGCCGTGCTCAAGCACTGGGACGCCGACAGCGGCGATTGCCGCCAGGAACTGGTGTTCATCGGCCAGAACCTGGACTTCGGGCTCCTGTTCGCCGAACTGGACCGCTGCCTGCTGGACGACGCCGAAATGGCCGCCGGCGCCACCGCCTGGGAGCGCCTGCGCGATCCCTTCGAACCCTGGGAGGCGCAAGCCTGATGCTCGCCCTCGACACGCCGGCCTGGCCGCGCCAGGTGCTGGGCGACGACCCGCAGGTGCTCGCCGATGTGCTCCGCGACGACGTCAATCTCGCCGTCTGGCAGCGCACCTTGTTCCCGGAGATCAGCACCTTCGCCAGTTGGCTGAGCACCCGCTCGCTGGACCTGAAGCAGAGCCTGGACGTGGTCGACGAGCGCGTCCCGCTGGGCGACCTGCTACGCGACCACGCCATGCTCGACGGCTGCGCGCTGCTGCGTGACGACCTGCAGTGGCTGGCCGAAGCCTTCGCCTGCCTCACCGGCGCGCGGCGCATCGGTTTGCGCCTGCGCAGCCTGGAGAAAGCCATGTGCCCGCGCTTCCACGTCGATCATGTGCCGCTGCGGCTGGTCACCACCTACGCCGGGCCGGCCAGCCAGTGGCTGGAGGAGTGGGCGATGGCCCGCGCGCACCTGGGCGAGCCGGCGGCGGAGCCCGATGGCCTTGCGGCGATACGCCAGATGGCGGCGGGTGACGTGGGTCTGTTCAAGGGCGAGAAATGGGCCGGCAATCCCGGCGGCGGCATCGTCCATCGCTCGCCGCAGCCGGCGCCCGGCGAGCGGCGTCTGCTGCTGACGCTGGACTGGCTGGGTTAGCGGGCAAAAAAAATGGGCCGCCAGGGATGGCGACCCGATTCACCAAGATCATTCACGGCGTGGGGTGCCGAGAGGGTGTGAGGTACCCGGGGACAGTAAGCCTGAGGCGTATGACAGGTCGATGAAGGCGCGTCAGGGCTTGCGCCACTGGCCGTGGCTCTGGCCTTCGCAGAACGGCTGGAGGACGCGCGCGTCGCTGGCCACGCCGTAATAATGGATGTCCTGGCGGTAGGGCATGCCCTGCACCTCGGCGTTCTCGCAGACGCCGAAGGCGCCGCTGGGGCAGCTGTCGGCGTAGGTGACCTGGACCTTCTGGTCCTTCAATTGCGGCTGGCAGAAGCCGTCGCGGAACAGCTTCTGCGGAATGCTGCGGTTCTGCTGGCAGACCTTCACGTCGAGGTTGGCGCCCTGGCTGTGCACCACGCAGGCCTCGCCATGGGCGAACAGGGGCAGGCAGGCGAGGGCGAGGCAAAGGGGCAGGCGCATGATCGGTCCGGGGTGCGTAAACAAGTCGCGACTCTAGCGCTTTTCCCGGCGAGCGTCAGGCGTCACCATGGGCGAATGTTGAAGCAGATCCCGACTCACCTCATTGCCGGCCCCCTTGGGGCGGGCAAGACCAGCCTGCTGCGCGACCTGCTGGCCCAGCGCCCGGCGGACCAGCGCTGGGCGGTGCTGATCAACGAGTTCGGCCAGGTCGGCCTGGACGCCGCGCTGCTCAGCCGCGACGAAGACGGCGTCGCCCTCGGCGAGGTCGCGGGCGGCTGTCTGTGCTGCGTGAACGGCGCGCCGTTCCAGGTCGGGCTGGGCCGGCTGTTGCGCAAGGCCAGGCCGCAGCGGCTGTTCATCGAACCTTCCGGCCTCGGCCATCCCTCGCAACTGCTGGCGCAACTGCGCGCCGCGCCCTGGCACGGCGTGCTGGCGGTGCAGCCGCTGGTCATGGTGCTGGACGCCGCGGCGCTGGCGGCCGGGCAGCCGCTGCCCGAAGCCCAGGAGGCGGCGCTGGAGCAGGCCGGGCTGATCCTGCTGAACAAGAGCGAGAACCTCGACGACGCGGCCCGCGCCGCGCTGCTGGCCGGTCTGCCGGCACTGCCGGTGCGCTGGACCACGCAGGGCCGGCTGGCGCTCCCCGAACTGCCCGCCACGTCGCCGGCGGAACCGGCGGGCGAGCTGCCCGAGCTGCCGGCGGGCGTGGCGGGCGGTGTGCTGCTGCGCCGCGAGCAGCCGCTGCGGCAGGTGCGCATCGAGGACGGCCGGCAGGCGATCGGCTGGCGTTTCCACCCCGACTGGCGCTTCCGCATCGCCGAGCTGGACGACTGGCTCGCCGCTCTGCCCGGCCTGCTGCGGGCCAAGGCGGTGCTGCATGGCGAGGGCGGCTGGCTGGCCTGCAACCGTACCGGACGAGCGGAACCCTGGGCGCCCAGCCCGTGGCGGCGCGACAGCCGGATCGAGCTGATCCTGGCGGCGCCGGTCGAGCCGCAGCCGCTTCACGACGCGCTGTTGCGCTGTGCCATCGAACCGGATCTGACAACGAGGTTGCCCTCGTCGGGCTGGTGAATGATAATAATTATCAGAAGATATTGCTTCGTGAACTCTTTCCACAGGCTTTCTCATGTCCTTACCCCAACCGCGCGAAGCGGCTGACGTCAGTCTCGCCGTGTCCGTCGAGGACGCGCTCTCCCTCGTCGCCACGACGGAGGAGGGTGCCGTACTGCCCAGCGTGAACGCCCAGCGCGTCAACGAGGCCCACCTGCGGCTGGTCAGTTGCGAGGGCGAGCGGCGGGATGTGGAGGTGCTTCCCGAGGAGGTGCTGATCCCCTACGCCGCCCCCGTGGAAGGCGTGGAGGAGGGCGCGGAGCCGCCGCGCAGGGCTGGCTGGTGGAAGTCCTCGGGGCTGGCGGTCGGCATGCACCTGGCGATAGTCGCCGCGCTGTTCTGGATCGTGCCCTCGCCGGCGGAGCTGAACCTGGGCCAGGGCGTGATGCCCGCGGCGATGCAGGTCAGCGTCGTCAACCTGCCGCCCCGGCCCGAGCCGGTGCAGCAACCGCCGGCCGCCGCGCCGGTTCCGACGCCGCCCGAGCCGCCAAAGCCGGTCGAGCCACCCAAGCCGGTGGAACAGCCCAAGCCGAAACCCAAGCCGGTGGAAAAGGCCGTCCCCAAGGTCGCGCCCAAGCCCAAGCCGAAACCCAAGCCTGAGCCCGAGGCGGAATCGGCGCCGGAAACCACCGCGCCGCCGACCCCGGCTGCAGCGCCACCCGCCGCCGCGCCGACCGTCGGCCAGTCCACCCCGGGCGCGCAGTCGGCGCCGAGCGGCTCGCAAGGCCCCGCCGGCCTGCCGACCGGCAGCCTCACCGACAGCGACATCAAGCCGCTGCGCATGGACCCGCCGGTCTATCCGCGCGTGGCCCAGACGCGGCAGATCGAAGGGCGCGTGAAGGTCCTGTTCACCATCACCAGCGATGGCCGGATCACCGACATCCAGTTCCTCGAATCGACCCCGCCGCGGGTCTTCGAGCGCAGCGTGCTCGACGCCATGGAGCGGTGGCGCTTCGAGCCGCGCACGCTGGGCGGCCGGATCGTCGCGCGGCAGGCGACCAAGGTGTTCAACTTCGAGCTGAAGAAAGCCCGGCGCTGAGGTTTTTCCGCACCAATAAAAAACGCGCCCCGGGGCGCGTTTTTTATTGGTGGTGGCACGGCTTCGGTTCCTGTAGGAGCGGACCTTGTCCGCGAAAGGTCCGAATCGCGCCGGAGGTTATCGCGGACAAGGTCCGCTCCTACGAGAGCAAAAGCCGCTGGCTGCTGAGCCTTTTCCGCACCGACAAAAAACGCGCCCTGGGGGCGCGTTTTCTGTTGGCGAGGCGGGAACGGACCTTGTCCGCGATGGCCGTGGCACCGACCTGTCGGTCGGATCGCGGACGGAGTCCGCTCCTACGAAAGGCGGGTCATTCCGCCTGGAGCAGTTCGGCCTTGAGCAATGCCAGCGCTTCCCGCGCCCCGCCGACGGCGACCTGCGCCGGCACGCCAAGCATCAGGTTCAGCGGCAGGCCGAAGGCTTCCACCTGGTTGCCCTCGCGGTCGCGGCCCGGCTCGTCGCCCTTCCATTCGCACGGCAGGCGCTCGGCGCAGCTGCCGCCCTCGTCGATGTAGCCGTACAGTGGCTTGCCCAGGGCGGCGGCGTAGCCCAGCTCGAAGGCCGTGCCGCTGTCCGGCTCGGCGCCGCGGAAGGGGTTGAGGTTGGCGACCACCGCGTCGGCCTCGGCGATCAGCGCGAGGTTGGCCTGGTAGATCCACAGCGCCTGTTCCCGGGGCTGCTCGATTCCCGCGGGCACCGAGTGGTCCAGCGGGTACAGGCCCCGCAGGCCGAACTCGGCGCACAGGGCCTTGAGCCGTTCGCCCTGCTCGAAGGCGTCGGGGCGGAACACGTCGGGGCCGGCGAGGTAGATCTTGAGCATGGTCAGAGTCCCATCAGCGACAACATCAGGAAGGTGGCGAACAGCACGAAGTGGGTCATGCCCTCGATGGCGTTGGTCTTGCCGTCATGCAGGTTGAAGCCGGCGACCATCAGGGTGATGAACATCATGCCGGTCTGCAGCGGGGTCATCGCCATCTGGATCGGCTGGTCCCTGAACAGCGCCAGGGCCTCGATCACCGGCACGGTGAGGATCACCGTCGACAGCGAGGCGCCCAGGGCGATGTTGACCACCGGCTGCATGCGGTTGGCCAGCGCGGCGCGCAGGGCGGTGAGGATTTCCGGGCTGGCGGAGATCGCCGCCACCAGCAGCGCCGGGACGATCGGCGGCACGCCGGCGCCCTGCAGGCCGACGTCCAGCGCCTTGGACATCACCTCGGCCAGCGCGCCGATCAGCACCACGCCGACCACCAGCAGCATGATCGACTGCCGGCTGCTGCCGTGCGCCTCGTGGGCTTCGTGCTGCTCGCCGTGGGCGGCGTAGTTGTAGCTGAAGTAGTAGCTGTGCTGGCCGGTCTGCATGCGCAGGAACAGGGCGTAGAGCATCACCATGCAGCCGATGGTGAAGAAGGAGTAGAGCTTCCACTGCTCGGCGGGGATCAGCTCCGGCACCACCATGGAGATGCCCACGGCGGTGAGGATCATGGTCACGTAGGTCTTGCCCGAGTCGTCGTTGTACGACTGCTCGCCGTGCTTCAGGCCGCCCAGCAGCGCGGCCAGGCCGAGGATGCCGTTCATGTCCAGCATCACCGCGGCGTAGATGGTGTCGCGGGCCAGGGTCGGCGAATGGTTGTGGCCCATCATGATCGCCAGGATCACAACCTCCACCAGCACCGCCGCCAGGGTCAGGATCATGGTGCCGTAGGGCTCGCCGACCTTCTCCGCGAGGATTTCGGCGTGGTGCGCCACGCGCAGGGAGACGCCGATGATCACCGCCAGCAGCACCGTGGCGGTGATCCCGGCGAGCATCTTGCCGCCGCTCAGCAGGCTGTGTTCCAGCGGGTACACCGCCAGCGCCACCAGCAGGGCGAGGATGAGGAACTTTTCGTCTTTGAGCGCGCGCAGCATCGGGGGGCTTCCATATCCGGTAAAAGCGGGTTCGCCATCTTAGGCAATGCCCGGACGACACACCAGCCGGCCCGCCGGGAGAGCCCGGCCGGCGTCCGTCGTCGGCATCCCGGCCTGCGCCCGCGCCGGGCCGTGCAATAATTCCCGCGACCGCCTGATGAAGAGAACCCCACCATGTACGACTGGCTCAATGCCCTGCCCAAGGCCGAACTGCACCTGCACCTGGAGGGTTCGCTGGAGCCCGAGCTGCTCTTCGCCCTGGCCGAGCGCAACAAGGTCGCCCTGCCCTGGGGCGACGTCGAGAGCCTGCGCCGGGCCTATGCGTTCAACAACCTGCAGGAGTTCCTCGACCTCTACTACGCCGGCGCCGACGTGCTGCGCACCGAGCAGGACTTCTACGACCTGACCTGGGCCTACCTGCAGAAGTGCAAGGCGCAGCACGTCATCCACGTCGAGCCGTTCTTCGACCCGCAGACCCACACCGACCGCGGCATTCCCTTCGAGGTGGTGCTGCGCGGCATCCAGGCCGCGCTCAAGGATGGCGAGCGGCAGCTGGGCATCCGCCACGGCCTGATCCTCAGCTTCCTGCGCCACCTGTCCGAGGACGAGGCGTTCAAGACCCTGGAGCAGGCGCTGCCGTTTCGCGACGCCTTCATCGCCGTCGGCCTGGACAGCTCCGAGGTCGGCCATCCGCCGAGCAAGTTCCAGCGCGTGTTCGACCGCGCCCGCGCCGAAGGCTTCCTCACCGTCGCCCACGCCGGCGAGGAAGGTCCGCCGGAGTACATCTGGGAAGCCCTCGACCTGCTCAAGGTCGAACGCATCGACCACGGCGTGCGCGCCATCGAGGACGAGCGGCTGATGCGGCGCATCATCGACGAGCAGATACCGCTGACCGTCTGCCCGCTGTCCAACACCAAGCTCTGCGTGTTCGAACACATGCGCGAGCACAACATCCTCGACATGCTCGAACGCGGCGTGAAGGTCACGGTGAATTCGGACGACCCGGCCTACTTCGGCGGCTACGTCAACGAGAACTTCCAGGCCCTGCATGAGCACCTGGGCATGACCCGGGAGCAGGCCCAGCGGCTGGCGCAGAACAGCCTGGACGCGCGGCTGGTGAAGTGACCCGACGCCGCCCGCTCCGGCGTCAGGGGGAGGGCGGCGCCAGCAGGCCCAGGCCGTCCAGCAGGCGGCCCAGTTCGCGCATGTCCCGCGCCCGGTCGAATTCGCCGGGCAGTCCGCTGAAGTCCAATCCGCCGAAACCGACCACCCGCGCCCCGGCGGCCAGTCCCGCGCGCAGGCCGGGGAGGCTGTCGTCCACCACCAGGCAGCGCTCCGGCGCCACGCCCATGTGCCGGGCGGCGTGGCGGATCAGTTCGGGATCGGGTTTCCACACGCCCAGGTCGTAGGCGCTGATCACCCGGCCGTGGAAGTCGTCCAGCAGCCCCGCGCATTCCAGGCTGGTCTCGATTTTCTCGCGCGGGCCGTTGGAGGCCACGCACTTGGCCACCCGCAGGCGCCGCACCAGTTCCGCCGCGCCGGGCATCGCCCGCAGCCGGGCGCGCAGCCAGGGCAGGCTGCGCTGGCGGTACTCGGCGAGGAAGTCGGTCGGCGCCACCTGTGGATAAAGCCGCCCCAGATGCTCCACCACGTCGAGGAAGCGCTCGCCGCGGTAGATCGGCAGGATGGCCTCCACCGAGCTGCGCACGCCGCGTTCGTCCAGCAGCAGGACGATCAGCTCGGCGGACAGCTGCTCGCTGTCCACCAGCGTGCCGTCGCAGTCGAAGATCAGCGCCTCGATCCGCCCGGCCATCTCAGGCCCCGGCGGTCGTGGCCGTCAGCGCGGAGGGGAAGTCCGGGTGATAGATGGCGGCTCTGTGTGCATCGAGTATCCCGGTCTTGCGCAGCTTTCTCAGCACCCGCGAGTTGGCCTCGCACAGGCGGACCTCGATGTTGCGCCGCTGCAGGTCCTCGATGACCTCCTGCAAGGTCTGCATGCCGGTGATGTCCATGAAGGGCACACGGCGCAGGCGGATGATCAGCACCTTGGGATCGGTATGGGTCTTGACCAGGGCGCGCTCGAAGGTCTCCGCGGCGCCGAAGAACAGCGGTCCCTCGATGCTGTACACCAGCACCCCCGGCGGCAGTTCGAAGAGGCCGCGGCCGCGCAGTTCCACTTCCAGTTCCGGGCCTTCGTCGACGTGCACCTCCACCGACGACGCCATGCGCCGCATGAATTGCAGCATGGCGAGGATCACGCCGATGTTCACCGCGATCACCAGGTCGCTGAACACGGTGAGCAGGAAGGTGATCAGCAGGATCGTCACGTCGGCGCGCGGCGCGCGCTTGACCATGAACAGGAAGTGGCGCATCTCGCTCATGTTCCAGGCCACCACGAAGAGGATCGCCGCCAGCGCGCAGAGCGGGATGTTCGAGGCCAGCGGGGCGAGGAACAGCAGGATCAGCACCAGGGTCACCGAGTGGGTGACGCCGGCCAGCGGGCTGTTGCCGCCGTTGCGGATGTTGGTGGCGGTGCGCGCGATGGCGCCGGTGGCGGCGAAGCCGCCGAACAGCGGGGCGACCAGGTTGGCGATGCCCTGGCCGATCAGCTCCTGGTTGGAGTCGTGGCGGGTCGCCGCCATGCCGTCGGCGACCACCGCCGAGAGCAGCGATTCGATGGCGCCGAGCATGGCGATGGCGAAGGCCGGGCCGATCAGTTCGAGCACGCGCGGCAGGGTCACCTCCGGCAGGCTGAAGCTGGGCAGGCCCTGGGGGATGCCGCCGAAGGCGGTGCCGATGGTGGCCACGCCGTCGAAGTGGAACAGCGACTGGATGGCGGTCACCACCACCATCGCCACCAGCGGCCCGGGAACCCGGCGCAGGGCGGCGACGCGCGGGGTGAACAGCACCAGCGCCAGGCTCAGCATCGCCAGCAGGGTGGTCGCCACATGCAGGTGCGGCAGCGCCTGCAGCAGGTGCCAGAGCTTCTGGTGGAAGTGTTCGCCGCTGACCGCGGGCAGGCCGAAGAAGTCCTTCCACTGGCCGACCCAGATGATCACCCCGATGCCGGCGGTGAAGCCGACGATCACCGGCGCCGGGATGAAGCGGATGATCGCGCCGAGCCGGCTCGCGCCGAGCAGCACGAGGATCGCGCCGGCCATCAGCGTGGCGATCTGCAGGCCGTCGACCCCGTGTTTGGCAGTCACCCCGGCGAGGATCACGATGAAGGCGCCGGTGGGCCCGGCGATCTGCAACCGGCTGCCGCCGAGCAACGACACCGCGATGCCGGCGATGATCGCCGTGTAGATGCCCTGCTCCGGCTTCACCCCGCTGGCGATGGCGAAGGCCATGGCCAAGGGCAGCGCCACCACCCCGACTATCACTCCGGCCACCAGGTTGCGTGTCCAGTGTTCGCGGCCGAACAGTCCGGCCTTCCAGGCGTCTTGCAGAGCGATCATCGCGATCTCCGACAGGGTTCTGGCTGGGGATAGTAGCAGGATGAAGCGGCCCGGAGCGTGGGGCAGATCGCGGGCGGCGACAGGCTCAATGGAGTGAGCAGAATATCGCACGGTCCTGATGGCGCCTGGCGGACGGACTTGCCTGTAAGCGCCGGTTCATGGGCGTTCATACCTGGAATCGAAGCGGTCGATTTGCCAAATGCCGCCGAAATTGGCAATATTGTGTTCATTATGTTGAACATCAAGGCGTTGCCCCTCCCCACTTCCCGCCTGGTTTCGCGCGAGCGTCACTGGACCGGCGATCTCTAGCCCCTCCCTTCGGCCGCTACCTGAGCGTGGCGCCAAGTGCGACGGAATCTCCGTCGCCCGAGTCGGCGCCACCGAACCCGAACCGAAAACCGCCGCAAGGTGCTTTCAGAACCTTATTGCGCGCGGCCGCCCGTGGGAGGGCTTGCACCATGCGTTCCTGGATCTATCTGTTTGCCGCCATCGGCTTCGAAGTCGCTGGCACCACCTCGATGAAGTTCACCCATGCGCTGTACCCGGTGGCGGGCCTGCTGCTGATGTACGCCATGGTCGGCCTGTCGTACTACTTCCTCTCCCTGGCCATCAGGCATGTGCCAGTGGGCGTGGCCTACGCCCTGTGGGAAGGCATCGGCATCGTGCTGATCACCCTGGTCAGCGCCGCCTGGCTGGGCGAGGAGCTGACCCCGGAGAAGGGGCTGGGCCTGGCCGTGATGATCGCCGGCATCCTGCTGGTGAAGTCCGGCACCCGCAAGAACGAGCGCGAGACCGACAGGGAGGCCGTGACATGCTGAACCATGAGCTGATTCCGATGGCCTGGCTGGGCCTGGCCATCGCCCTGGAAGTGATCGCCAACCTGCTGCTGAAATACTCCGACGGTTTCCGCAGGCGCCTCCCGGGCGTCGCCTCGATGCTCCTGGTGCTGGGCGCGTTCACCGCGCTGGCGCAGGCGGTGCGTGGCATCGAGCTGTCGGTGGCCTACGCGGTGTGGGGCGGCTTCGGCATCCTTGCCACCGTGGCCATGGGCTGGGCCCTGTTCGGCCAGCGCCTGGCGCGCCGCGGCTGGATCGGCCTGGCGATGCTGATCCTGGGCATGGGCCTGCTGAAACTGGCCTGATCGCGCCGCAGCGGCGCAAGGGCGGAGTCTTCCAAGGGGGCTCCGCCTTTTTCATGGTTGTGTCACGACCCCGCCCGGCATTCCCGCCGCTTAAGCAATGCCTCTCCCCGGTCGCCCTTTCCCTGCAGCGAAGGCTGTGCGCCCAGGCGGAAATTCCGCTTCCCGGTGCGCGCCGGATCGGTCCGGGCGGAAGCCCGGCTTCTGCATGGATTTCCCGCAAAGCTCCATGACACGGGGCTCCGGCCATTGGCATCGATATTGCTCTTCGGGCAGCAAAGGGGTGTTTTCAGATGACCACCATAGATTCCGACTACGTCAAACAGATGGCCCAGCAGCTGGCTACCTTCGAGGTCCAGAGCGGGCTGAACAAGGCCGACCGCAACCAGGCCGCGTACCAGACCCAGCTCTCGGCGGTGACTTCGCTGGAGTCCGCGCTCAAGGCCTTCGACACCGCGGTGAAGGGCCTCAACGGCGTCGGCGCGAGCATGCTGGTCAACAGCGCCACCCTGAGCAAGGAAGGCTACGTCAGCGCCCAGGTGGACAGCACCGCCGTGGCCGGCAAGTACGACTTCTTCGTCGAGCAGCTGGCCACTTCGCAGCAGCTGTCCTTCTCCGGCCTGCAGACCAGCGACATCGACACCCAGGGCACCCTGACCCTGAGCCAGAACGGCACGTCCTTCGACATCGACCTGAGCACGGTCGACACCGACGGCGACGGCGTCAACTCCATGGACGAGCTCGCCGCGGCGATCAACAAGGCCACCGACAACACCGGCGTGAAAGCCACCCTGGTGCGCAGCAACGGCCAGGTTTCGCTGGTGCTGGGCGCGGAGGAAACCGGCGCGGCCAATGCCATCAGCCTTTCGCTCAGCGGCACCTCGACCGCCAACAGCGCCTTCGAGAACGCCCTGGCCAACCCGCAGGAGCTGTCCAGGGCGCAGGACGCCCGCGTCCGCCTGGGCGGCGAGAGCGGCATGCTGCTGACCAACGGCAGCAACACCTTCGACAACGTCATCGATGGCGTCGACCTGACCTTCACCCAGGCGCAGCAGTCCGGCGAACAGCCGATCTCCGTGACCATCGCCCAGGACCAGGCCGGCACCACCAAGCAGCTGCAGACCTTCATCGACGCCTACAACGCCCTGGCCACCCAGATCGACAAGCTCACCGCCGCCGGCGACCAGGATGGCACCGCCCGCGGCCCGCTGGCCGGCGACGCCAGCGTGCGCTCGATCGAGAACAACCTGAACCAGATGATCCGCACCACCTTCGGTGGCGCCAACCTGATCAACTTCGGCGTCAGCGCCGACCGCGACGGCAAGCTGACGCTCGACGCCGCGCGCTTCGAGAAGGCCATCGCCAACGACCCGGACGGCCTGGACAAGCTGTTCATCGGCAAGGGCAACCTGCTCGACAGCCTGGACAAGACCCTGACGCTCTACACCAACAGCACCAACGGCGTGATGAAGTCCCGCAAGGACACGCTGAACGACAACCTGCGCCGCGTGAACGATGACTACGACACGCTGCAGCGCCAGTACGACAGCTACTACACGCGCTACCTCAAGCAGTACACCTCGATGATGCAGGTGATGCAGTCGATGAGTCAGACCAGCGGAATGTTCGGGGAGGCGACGACGCAATGAACCAGAGCTACGACAGCTACCGGATGGTAGACCTGGAGGCCCGGGCCGCCTCCTCGTCGCCCTACGAACTGGTGCTGGTGCTGTTCGACGGCCTGCTCGACGAGCTGGCCCGCGCGCGCGGGCACATCGAGCACAAGCGCTACCAGCAGAAGGGCCGCTCCCTGGAGAAGTGCCTGAACATCCTCAACGGCCTGAGCGGCGCGCTCGACTACGAGAACGGCGGCGAAGTCGTGCAGGGGCTGGCGCGGCTCTACGACTACTGCATCTATCGCCTGTCCGACGTCAGCGTTTCGCTGGACGTCGCCGGCATCGACGAAGTGGTGCGCCTGCTGGGCATCCTGCGCGAAGGCTGGGAGGGCGTCAGTGCCGCCCGTGGATGACCGCCAGCGCCTGTTCGAGCTGTACGAACGGCTCGGCGCGGCGCTGCAGCGCAAGGACTGGAACGCCATGGGGCAGGTCGACCGGGCGATCCGCGCGCAACTGGTGGCGATGTCGTCGCGGCCGGAGCTGGCGGCCGACGTGCTGCTGGCCCGCAAGCGCCTGCAAGGGCTGCATGAACAGGCGTCGCAGGCCTGCGCCGAAGAGTGCGAGCGCCTGCGCCGCCTGCTGTTGTCGCACCTGGAGTACGCCGAAGGCCGTTCGGCGTACCTGCAGGTGGACATGCTCCAGGGGGCCGATAAACCGTGATCCAGCTGATGACCCAGCCCATCCCCGCCGCCGGGACTGGCGAGCGCCCGGTGGCCGACGCCTGCGCGCCGGAAGCTGCCCACGCGCCGGACGGCAGCCGCCGCGACACCGGCATCGCCGGCTTCCGCACGCAGGGCGCCGGGCCCGAGGCGAAGGCCAGGACCGTCACGGTGCAATCCTTCCTCGCCCAGTTCGATACCGCGCAGGCGCTCGACGAGCCCGCGCCGCAGACCGGCAACGTTCGCCCCGTGCCCGCGGAAGACCCGTCCGCCGATAGCGCCGGCGCCGCACCCGCCGCGCAGCAGCCCGGCGAGCCTTCGCCGTCCGGCGCCGAGAGCTGGCTGGCCGGCATGCTCAGCCAGGCCGGGCTGGTGGTGCAGGCGCGGGACAATCCGCAGGCGCAGACCACCGCCGCGGTCGCTGGCTTCGCTACCCAGTCCGTCGATGTGCGTGCCCAGGTTCAGCCCGCCACGGCGCCGGTGAACGGCGCCGCGCCGCTGCCGGGCGGTGTCGCTGACGACAGCGCCGCCAAGGACGCCGCCCCGGACGGCGCCGCCGCCAGCGCGCCGGCGCCGCGCGAAGCCGCCCAGAGCCAGGCGCAGACGCTGCTGCAACAGCATCTCGCCGCCGCAGTGGATGCGCCGGACGCGCAGGCCGCCGCCGCGCCGCCAGCGCCCGTCGTCGCCCCCGACCCGCACCTGCCGGTCGCCGGCGGCACCCCGCAGCCCGCGAACGCCGCACCCGCTGCGCCGCCGCTGTTCGACAGGCCGCTGCACCTCAAGGACAACGACGCCCACTGGGGCGAGCAGATGCTCACGGCGCTGCGCGACAACGTCGAGCTGCAGCTCAACCAGCGCGTGCAGAACGCCACCATCCGCCTCGATCCGCCGGAGCTGGGGGCGATGGAAATCCTCGTGCGCCACGAGGCCGGCCAGCTCAACGTGCAGATTTCCGCGTCCCACGGCGACGTGGTGCGCATGCTCCAGCAGACCAGCGAGCGTCTGCGCCAGGAACTGGTCGGGCAGAACTTCCTGCAGGTCGACGTGCAGGTCTCCTCCGACGCCCAGGCCGGCCAGGGCGGCCAGCAGAACCGCCAGCGCTTCGCCCAGGAGCAGGTCGCGGTCGCCGCCAACCCGCGTGACGCGCAGCCCGGCGAGCGCGCCGCGGCGCGTGGCGACAGCGATGTACTGATCACCGTGTAGGCCGGCAGCGGCCCGCACCTTCCCAGGAATTTTCGAGAAACTCCATGTCCACGTCGCGCCTCGTTGTACTGATGCTCATTGTGAATATCGCCGTCGTGCTGGGCGGCGTGTTCGTCAACTACCGCATGATCAAGTCCGCCAGCCTCGCCCCGGCGGCCGCAGCCGATGCCGGCAAGGCCGAAACGGCCGGGGACGGCAAGGACGCGGAAAGCGCCGAATACCTCTTCGTGCCGGTGGAGAAGATCATCGTCAGCTCCCGTGGCGAGGACCGCGAGCACTACTTCGTGATCGACCTGGTGCTGCAGGCCAGGGCCGACGAGGAGCGCAAGAAGCTCGAAAGCGTGGCGCCGATGGTGCGCAGCTCGGTGGTCGCCAACCTGACCCCGGAGAAGTTCGAGACCCTGCGCGCGATGCCCATCGGCGAGGTGCAGGCGCGCCTGGAGAAGGCCCTGCTCGACGACTTCGCCGCGCGCAAGGTGATGGTCCCCTTCGAGCACGTGCTGCTCAGCAAGATGATCGTCCAGTAAGCCGTCATGCACGCCCTTCGCGATCCCGCCCAGGCCTACGCCAGCGAAGACGGCGGCGGACACGCCCGTCTGTCGCCGGCCGCCGAGCAGCGCTGGATGATGCAGTACCTGCCGCTGGTGCGGCGCATCGTCAGCCAGCTGTCGCTGCAGGCCAACCAGGTGCTGGACCGCGAGGACATGGAGCAGATCGGCCTGATGGGCCTGCTCGAAGGCCTGCGCCGCTACGGCGAGCCGGACGAGCAGTTCGGCCGCTTCGCCGCGCTGCGCATCCGCGGCGCGATCCTCGACGAGCTGCGCCGCCAGGACTGGCGCCCGCGCCAGGTGCGGCAGCAGGCGCACAAGGTGCGTGACGCGATCCGCGCCCTGGCACGCCAGCTCGGCCGGGTCCCGAGCGACGAGGAAGTGCTGGCCGCCACCGGGCTCGACGAGGCCGGCTACCAGGATTACCTGCGCGCCGAATCCTCCGAATCCATCGAGAGCTTCGACGCGCTGCTGCAGAGCGGCCACGACGGCGTGCAGGGCCGCGGCGACGCGCTGGAGGAGCGGGTGTTCAAGGAGCGCCTGCTGAGCCAGGCGCTGGAACGCCTCAACGAGCGCGAGCGGCTGATCCTCAACCTGTATTACCAGCACGAGCTCAACCTCAGGGAAATCGCCCTGGTGCTGGAGCTGACCGACGCGCGCATCTGCCAGCTGATGAAGCAGGCGATCGGCAAGTGCAGCCGTTTCCTCAACGACCCCGACACTCCCTGAAGAATCCAGACCTATGCAGAAAATCATCGGTGCCCTGATCATCATCGCCTGCGTGCTCGGCGGCTACGCCATGGCCCACGGCGACATGCGCGCGCTCTGGCAGCCGGCGGAGATTCTCATCATCCTCGGCGCGGGCCTGGGCACCCTGGTGGTCGCCAACCCGCGCGAAGTGCTGCTGGAGATGTGCTCGCAGATCAAGGGCGTGTTCGTCTTCAAGCGCCGTGGCGAGGAATTCCAGCGCCAGCTGCTGATGCTGCTCTACGAGCTGCTGGAGATGGTCGACGTCGGCGGCCTGAAGGTGCTCGACGCGCACATCGAGGAGCCGGAACAGAGCGACCTGTTCGCCAAGTACCCGCTGATCCGCCAGGAAAAGAACCTGATGGCGTTCATCGCCGACAACTTCCGCCTGATGGCCATGGGCAAGATCAGCGCCCACGAGCTGGAAGGCTTCCTCGAACAGGAACTGGACGCCATGGAGCACGCCCTGATGCAGCCGTCCAAGTCGCTGCACAAGGTCGGCGAGGCGATGCCCGGCTTCGGCATCCTCGCGGCGATCATGGGGATCATCATCACCATGGGCAACATCGGCGGCTCGGTGGCCGAGATCGGCGCCCACGTGGCCGCCGCGCTGGTCGGCACCTTCTTCGGCATCTTCGTCTGCTACTGCCTGATGGACCCGCTGTCCAACGCCATGTCGCAGCGGGTGAAGACCGAGCTGTCGGCGCTGGAATGCGTGCGCACCACCCTGGTCGCCCACGTCGCCGGCAAGCCCACGCTGCTGGCGGTGGACGCCGGGCGCAAGCTGATCGAGCAGGACGTCAAGCCGGCCTTCAAGCAGCTGGAGACCTGGGTCACCCGCTATGAGGAAGAGCGGGACGTCGCATGAAGAAGCGCGCCGACAAGACCCGCGAAGTCATCGTCAAGCGGCGTGGCAAGAAAGGCCACGACGAGGACGAACATGGCGGCGCCTGGAAGGTCGCCTTCGCCGACTTCACCCTGGCGATGATGGCGCTGTTCATGGTGCTGTGGATCATCCATCCGCAGGTCGAGCCGCAGCCGGTGGCGGTGGGCGACCAGGACGCCAACCCGGTGGTCGACGGCGGCGCCGGGGTATTCGACGGCGCCAGCCGCACGCCGATCGAACTGGACGGCCTGCCGCAGCCGATCAAGACCCCGGAGAAGCCCGCGCCCGAACTGGCGCTGGACGACGGCAGGCGGGACAAGGCCCGCGACAGCGCCGCGCCGGAGGACGGCGAGAGCCGCCAGTACGACAGCAGCACCGACCTGCGCGAACTGGCCGAGCTGATCCGCGAGGTGTCCGGCAAGGTCGACGCCCTGGCCAACATCGAGGCGACCGTGGTGCCGCAGGGGCTGCGCATCCTGATCAAGGACGACCAGCAGCGCTTCATGTTCGAGCGCGGCAAGGCGACCCTCGACCCGCATTTCCAGACCCTGCTCGGCGCGCTGTCGGGCGTGCTGTCGAAGGTGCAGAACAAGCTGATCGTCAGCGGTCACACCGACGCCGTGCAGTACCGCCGGCCCGACGGCTACAACAACTGGAACCTCTCCGGCGACCGCGCCCTGCGCGCGCGCAACGTGATGGTCGACAGCGGTCTGCCGGCGGACCACGTGCTGCAGGTGGCGGCCCAGGCCGACGTCATGCCGCTGCGCCCGGACGAGCCGGAGAACGGCGCCAACCGGCGCATCGAGATCCTCCTGCTGACCCGGCACGCGGAGAGCCTGTACCGGGAAATCTTCGGCGAGAGTTATGCACAGGTGCATTACTCGCCTTCCGGGGCGAAGCTGGTGGTGCCGAAGCCGGCCGAGCCGTCATCGGTTCCGGCATCGGCGCCGGCCGCGGCGGTGACGCAGTGAAGGGTTCAGCGGTCGCGCGAGGCGTGGGGGCAGAACACCTGGCGCGTCTCCACGCCGTAGAGGCAGCCCCCCAGGGGTTCGAGGGTGATGCGCGCGCCGCGCTGGCGGCCGTAGAGCAGGTTGAAGATCAGCTCGTTGTCCAGGCCGTTGTCGGCCTGCAGGTTGCTGATGCTGTTCTCCTCCACCCGCAACTGGTAGCGCCCGGCCAGGTCATTGCCGAGCTGGCCGGAGACTTCGAGGATGTTGGCGTCCTGCTGGACCATCGAGTAGAAGCGCCCCTCGTGGAACAGGGTGGTCTGGGTGATGTCCAGCACCTTGCCGTTGCCGAGCACGACCTGCCCGTTGGAGCCGTAGCGGCCGTCGATCGCCGAGGCGGCCTGTTGTCCGTGCTGCCACAGCAGGTACAGCGCCACCACCAGGCAGGCGACGCCCAGCAGCGAGACCAGCAGGCAGCGGCGGGCCACGCCGGCCTCGCGGCGCAGGTTCAGTTCAGGCACTTGCGCAGCTGCTCCTGGGGCGTCCGGGCGACCTGGCTCTCGTGGATCAGCAGCCAGTTGGCGCGGCCTTCGGGCTGCACGCAGACCAGTTCGTAGAAGCCCGAGGTCATGTGCAGCATCAGGCCGATGGGGTGGGTCGCCAGCCCGGAAAGCTGCTGCGCGAGCTCCCGGGTGTCGTGGATCAGCCGCTTGAGTTCCTGCTCGTTGTCTTCCACGTAGGTGATCCGCAGCGGCCCGAAGCTGCGCTCGGCGGTGAGCACCGGGCTGCGCATCTGGGTGTAGTAGAAGGTCCCGAGCAGCATCAGCAGGCCGAACAGGCCGAGGCTCGCGGCGGCGAATTTCAGGCGCCACTGGCCTGGCGGCATGCTCGGTGCCGGCTCCAGCGGCTCGCTCGCAGGGGGCGCCGGCGGCGCAATGGCCTGCGGCGGCGCGGGGGCCTCGATGCCGGCTTCGGCGGGCGGCACGCTCTCCAGGTATTGCGGGTTGAACATGTAGCCGCGGCGGGGCAGGGTCTGGATGATCTGCCGCTGCTTCTCGTCCGCCAGCACCTGGCGCAGGGTGTAGATCTGCTGGTTGAGGCTGCCCTGGCCGACCACCCGGTCCGACCACGCGTGGGTCAGCAGTTCATCGCGGGCAACCACGTCCCCCGGGCTCTGCAGCAGGCGTTCGAGCAGCCGGCTGCCGGAAAAACCCAGGTCGATGCGTTCCACCTCGCCGTCACGTTCGAGGTCGAGCTGATAGAGCGCGGGATAGAACTGCGCGATGCAATCGGAACGGCCGGTGCGGAAGGTCAGACAGGCGATGGAGGCCCGGCTATCCGCAAGCGTTGAAGTGAGTGTGCTCATCTTGCCCTTGCGAGCCGCTTCCTTGACGGTTGCGGGAAACTCCATGTGGCGACGGAGGCAAAGGCATTATTTTGGCGTCAGGAAAATGTGGGCGCAAGTTCTGAATTTTGCACACCCGTGCTTGCGTTTTTCACAGAAAACCCGGAAGCGCCGGCTGGCGCGGCCTGCAGTAGTGGCAATGCGCCTTTAGTTGATGCCGGCATACCTACAAACAGCATGACGCCCCGGCCAGCGGGGCGTCATGCGTGGCGATTTTCGCGCGCAGCGGGGGGCGCTACGCGACGGATTCCGCCTTAGCCCAGCAGGCCCATGATCATGCTGGGCATCTGGCCAGCCTGCTTGAGCATGGAGATGCCGGACTGCATCAGCATGGAGTTCTTGCTCATGTTGGCGCTTTCGCTGGCGAAGTCGGCGTCCATGATGCGGCCCTTGGCCTGGTCGGTGTTGTCCTTCATGTTGGCCAGGTTGTTGGAGGTGTGCTGCAGGCGGTTGATGTTCGCACCCAGGGTGGAGCGGAACGAACCGATGCTGTCCAGCGCGGTTTCCAGCAGGTCGATGGTGGCGTTGGCGTTTTTCACCGGGGTCGCGCCGCTGGTATCGGCGATCTCGGTGCCGGCGGTGCCATCGGTGAAGTTCTGCGAGGCTGCGCCCAGGGCGGTGGCCAGGGCGGTGAGCGAGGTGGAGGCGTCCAGGCTCAGTTGTTCGCCGGAGCTGGCGCCGATCTGGAAGTTCATGGCCGCGGAGAACTTGCCGGTGCTGCCGTCGGTGGTGGTGCCGTCGCTGAACAGGCTCTCACCGGCGTATTTGGTGTTCTTGAAGATGTTGCCCAGTTCGTTGCCCAGCTCGTTGTACTCGCTCTGCAGGGCGTCGAGGTCCTTGGCGCTGTTGGTGTCGTTCGCGCCCTGGGTGGCCAGGTCCTTCATGCGCTGAAGGATGTCGGTGGCTTCGCTGAAGGCGCCGTCGGCGGTCTGCAGCAGGGAGATGGAGTCGCCGGTGTTGCGCATGGCAACGTCCATGCCGCGGGACTGGGCGTTCAGGCGGGTGGCGATCTGCAGGCCGGCGGCGTCGTCGGACGAGGAGTTGATGCGCAGGCCGGTGCCCAGGCGCTGCTGGTTGGTGGCCAGTGCGCTGTTGGTCTTGTTCAGGCTGGATTGGGTGATCAGGGCGGAATAGTTGGTTTGAATCGACAAGGCCATGTTGGACTTCCTTAATGAGCTGGATGAAGCCGGCGTTGTGCCTGCTGAAAAGGTAAGGCGACAGCGCGTGGGGAAGGATTAAATGGCCGGGTGAAATTTTTGGCGCGGGGATTCCGGCGGCGCCCGAACGCGGCTCCGCGCCGGTCCGCCCAGCGATGGGTGTGCCTTCGGGGGTGGGATCGGTCATCTATTGTGTTGAGACACTTCCTACAGCTCTGCTTCCACCGCGAGGCTATGCTCGGTGGCTCCACAGGGCTGTGGACTGTTCGTTCCGATCGATGAGAAGGACCTTCATGATCTCCGTCTACCAACTCAAGTCCCGCTTCCAGAACCTCCTGCGCCCGCGCGTGACGCGCCTGCACCAGCGCGGCGTGACCGCCAACCAGGTGACGCTCGCCGCGTGCGCCGCCTCTCTGCTGGTCGCCCTGGTCGTCGCGCTGCTCAGCGCGCATGTATGGATCTTCCTGCTGATTCCGCTGTGGATGTTCGCGCGCATGGCGCTCAACGCCATGGACGGCATGCTCGCCCGCGAGTTCGGCCAGCAGTCGCGGCTGGGCGCCTACCTCAACGAACTGACCGACGTGATCGCCGACAGCGCCCTGTACCTGCCGTTCGCCCTGCTGCCGGGCGTTTCGCCGGCGCTGGTCGGCCTGGTGGTGCTGCTGGCGATCATCAGCGAGTACGCCGGCGTGCTGGGCCTGATGGTCGGCGCCTCGCGCCGCTATGACGGCCCCATGGGCAAGAGCGACCGCGCGCTGTGCTTCGGCATCTTCGGCGCGGGTCTGGCGACCGGCCTGCTGCCGCTGGACTGGCTGAACGACCTGCTGGTGGTGCTGGCCGTGCTGCTGGTGCTGACCATCGTCAACCGGGTCCGCCGGGGCCTGGCCGAGCAGCCGCAACAGCCTGCCCGGTAAGAGGGCCGGCGGATGCCGGCCAGGATCTTCACGACGGGGGCGGGAGCGCCCCCAAAGCCATCGAACAGAGGACGTTATGCGCGAATCTTCGACTCTCCACTTCGTTACCCACGACGGTGCCGAACTCTTCTACCGCCACTGGCCGGCGGCCGCTGCCGCCGATGAACCGCGCCGCGCGGTGCTGCTGTTCCATCGCGGCCACGAACACTCCGGGCGCATCGCCCACCTGGCCGACGAGCTGGACCTGCCCGGCTTCGACATCTTCGCCTGGGACGCCCGCGGCCACGGCCAGTCCCCCGGCGCCCGCGGCGACAGCCCGAGCTTCGGCACCAGCGTGCGCGACGTGCAGACCTTCGTCGAGCACATCGCCGCCACCCACGGCATCGCCGTCAGCGACATGGCGGTGGTGGCGCAGAGCGTCGGCGCCGTGCTGGTGTCCACCTGGGTGCACGACTACGCGCCGCCGATCCGCAGCCTGGTGCTCGCCTCGCCGGCGTTCAAGGTCAAGCTCTACGTGCCCTTCGCCCGGCCGGGGCTGAAGCTGGCCCGTTGGTGGCGCGGCAATTTCTTCGTCAACAGCTACGTCAAATCCAGCTTCCTCACCCACGACCCGGAGCGCATCGCCTCCTTCGACAGCGACCCGCTGATCGCCCGCGCCATCTCGGTGAACGTGCTGCTCGGCCTCTACGCCGCCGCCGAGCGCGTGGTGGCCGACGCCCAGGCGATCCAGGTGCCGACCCAGCTGCTGATTTCCGGCTCCGACTTCGTGGTGCACCGCAAGCCGCAGCAGCGCTTCTTCGACAACCTCGGCTCGGCGCGCAAGGAGCTGCACATCCTGCCCGGCTTCTTCCACGACACCCTCGGCGAACTGCACCGCGAACAGGCGGTGAGCCGCGCCCGGCGCTTCCTCCTCGAATGCTTCGCCCGCGCGCCGGAGCGCCCCGACCTGCGCGACGCCGACCGCTTCGGCTACACCTGCGCCGAAGCCGAGGCGCTGGCCACGCCGCTGCCGGCCTGGTCGATCCGCGACCTCTACTGGCGCGCGACCCGCGCCAACATGCGCCTCGGCCGCCTGCTCTCGGACGGCATCAACCTGGGCTTCCAGACCGGCTTCGACTCCGGCAGCACCCTGGACTACGTCTACCGCAACCAGCCGGCAGGCGCCGGGCCCGTGGGCCGGATGATCGACCGCACCTACCTGGAATCCGCCGGCTGGCGCGGCATCCGCCAGCGCAAGGTGAACATCGAGGAGCTGCTGCGCCAGGCCATGGCCAGCCTGCGCGAACAGGGCCGCGAGGTGCGCATCCTCGACATCGCCGCCGGCCACGGGCGCTACATCCTCGAAGCGCTGCAGGGCGTCGAGCCGCTGCCGGAAAGCGTGCTGCTGCGCGACTACAGCGAGCTGAACGTGCGCGAAGGTTCGGCGCTGATCGAACGCCTGGGCCTGGGCGAGCGCGCCCGCTTCGTCCAGGGCGACGCCTTCGACGGCGCCGACCTCGCCGCCGTCGAACCCAAGCCGAGCCTGGCGGTGGTCTCCGGCCTCTACGAGCTGTTCGCCGACAACGCCATGGTCGGCGGCTCGCTGGCCGGCCTCGGCGAGGCGGTGGAGGAGGGCGGCTACCTGATCTACACCGGCCAGCCCTGGCACCCGCAGCTGGAGCTGATCGCCCGCGCCCTGACCAGCCACCGCGCCGGCCAGGCCTGGGTGATGCGCCGCCGCACGCAGCTGGAGATGGACCAGCTGGTGGAGGCCGCCGGCTTCCGCAAGCTGGCCCAGCGCATCGACGAGGACGGCATCTTCACCGTCTCCCTGGCCCGCCGGGAGCGCCGCTGATGGCACCGCGCGAGCCCGGCGTGCTGCGCCGGGCGGTGATCTGGCTGGTGTTCCTCGGGCCGTTCTTCTTCGCAAGCTACGGCTTCGCCAACTGGGCGGCAGCGCGGCGCGAGACGGTCGGCGTGCTGGTGTTCGACTGGGAGCGCGGCATGCCGCTGTGGCCCTGGACGATCATTCCGTACTGGTCCATCGACCTGCTCTACGGCCTGTCCTTCCTGCTGCCGCGCACGCGCCGCGAGCTGGACGGCCACGCCCTGCGCCTGCTCAGCGCGCAGCTGATCGCGGTGGGCTGCTTCCTGCTGTTCCCGCTGCGCTTCAGCTTCGAGCGGCCGGCGCTGGAGGGCGTCTTCGGCTGGCTGTTCGACCTGCTGATGGGCTTCGACAAGCCGTTCAACCAGGCGCCGTCGCTGCACATCGCGCTGCTGGTGATCCTCTGGACCGCCTATGGCCGCCATGCCGGCGGCCTGTGGCGCTGGCTGCTGCACGGCTGGTTCGCGCTGATCGGCCTGTCGGTGCTGACCACCTGGCAGCACCATTTCATCGATGTTCCCAGCGGCGCGCTGGTGGGTTGGCTGTGCGTCTGGCTGTGGCCGCGCGAGGGGCGCTCGCCGCTGGCGGCGTGGCAATTCAGCGCTGAACCGCGCCGGTTGCGGCTGGCGGTTTTCTACGCGGTCGGCTCGGCCGTTTGCGCGTTGCTGGCGCTGGCGGGCGGCGGCTGGTGGCTGTGGCTGCTGTGGCCGGCGGTATCGCTGGCGCTGGTTGCGCTCTGTTACCTGGGCATCGGCGCGGAAGGTTTCCAGAAGCGCACGGACGGCCGGCAATCGCTGGCCGTGTCCTGGCTGCTGGCTCCCTATCTGCTCGCCGCGTGGATCAATTCCCGCGCCTGGACGCGCCGTCATCCGCAGCCGGACGAAGTGCTGCCCGGCCTCTGGCTTGGCCGCCTGCCAAGTGGCGCCGAGCTCGAGGCAAAGCCCGACCTGGCGATTGTCGACCTGTGTGCGGAGCTGCCCTGTGCCGCGCACGGCGGGGGCTATGTCTCGCTGCCGTTGCTCGATCTGGTCGCGCCTGGTGCCGAGCAATGCCGGTGCGCTGCCGGGCTGATCGACGCCCTGCGCGCCGAAGGCCCGCTGCTGGTCTGTTGCGCCCTGGGCTATTCGCGCAGCGCCACGGTGATCGCCGCCTGGCTGCTGGTTTCCGGCCGTGCCGACACGGTCGGGGACGCCGTGGCGCAGGTGCGCCGGGCGCGCCCGCAGGTGGTGCTCAAGGCCGAACAACTGGCGGTGCTGGCGCAGATCGCCGGCCAGCCGCATATACCGCAGGAGGTGAGCCATGTTGGTTGATCCGGGTCTGATTCTGGTGGCCAGCCTGCTGCGCCGTGGCAGCAGCCTCAATGGCCTGTCCTCCGCGCTGACCGTGCTGGCCCTGGCGCTGGGTTTCTACGGCGTGCTGATGGCCAGCGCCTCGCTGGCGTTCAGCCTGGGCATGGCGCTGCTGGTGCTGCTCGGCCTGGTGCAGAAGTTCTACGCCATGCGCGTGGCGCTGGACGCCGATCTGTTCGCGGCCATGGCCAACGCCGGCGATGCGCTGCCCGAGCGCACCCGGCAGCTGGACGACGCGCTGACCACCTACGCCGGCGTGCCGGCGGAAAAGTCCGGCCGCCCCTGGAGCGAGCGCAGCCGTGGCGCGCTCGCCCTGCTGCGCCGGCAGGTGCTGCTCTGCGCGGCGCAGTGGCTCATCGCGCTGCTGATCCTGATCACCCTGACTTTCGAAGCCTGAGGAACGTACCCGAATGCTGGAACGACTCTTCGCCTACGCCATCATCGCCGGCGCCCGCGCCGTGACGGGCCTGCGCAGCCTGTGGCTGGGCACCACGCCGATCCCGGCGCAGCGCATCTACTACGCCAACCACAGCAGCCACGGCGACTTCGTCCTGCTCTGGGCCTCGCTGCCGCCCGAGCTGCGCGCCCGCACGCGGCCGGTGGCGGGCATGGACTACTGGGGCAAGGGCGGCCTGCGCGGCTTCATCATCAACCGCGTGTTCCACGGTGTGCTGATCGACCGCACGCGCAGCGCCGAGGGCGGCAATCCGCTGGAGCCGGTGGAGCAGGCGCTGGCCGACGGCGACTCGCTGATCCTCTTCCCCGAAGGCACGCGCAACCTAGACGAAGAAGTGCGCCTGCTGCCGTTCAAGAGCGGCATCTACCACCTGTCCAGGAAGCATCCGCAGGTGGAGCTGGTGCCGGTGTGGCTGGACAACCTCAGCCGCGTGATGCCCAAGGGCCGCGCGCTGCCGCTGCCGCTGCTGTGCACGCTGAGCTTCGGCGCGCCGCTGGCGGTGCAGGAGGGCGAGGGCAAGGAGGCTTTCCTCGAACGCGCCCGCGAGGCGCTGCTCAAACTCGCCACGCCGGAGGGCCACTGAGATGAACCAGACCTGGCTGCTCTTCGGTGGCATCGGCGCCATCCTCGTCCTCGCCTCGCTGGTCGGCGCGGTGCTGCGCTGGAGGGCGCCGCCCGGACCGCACGCGGTGATCGACAACCTGAATGCGCGGATCAACGCCTGGTGGGTGATGGTCGCGGTGATCGGCGGCGCCTTCGCGCTCGGCCAGTGGGCGGTGATCCTGCTGTTCTACGGCGTGTCCTTCTACGCCCTGCGCGAGTTCCTCACGCTGATGCCGACCCGGCGCAGCGACTACCCGGCGCTGGTGGCGGCCTTCTACTTCGTGCTGCCGATGCAGTACCTGCTGATCGGCATCCAGTGGTACGGGCTGTTCTCCATCTTCATCCCGGTCTACATGTTCCTGCTGCTGCCGATCCTCGCTTCGCTGGGCGGCGACTCCAAGCACTTCCTCGAACGCGCCTCGAAGGTGCAGTGGGGGCTGATGCTGGCGGTGTTCTGCATCTCCTTCGTGCCGGCGCTGCTGACCCTGGATATCGCCGGCTACGAGGGGCGCAACCTGCTGCTGATCGCCTTCCTGGTGATCGTCGTGCAGCTCTCGGACGTGTTGCAGTACGTCTGCGGCAAGCTCATGGGCAAGCGCAGGATCGCGCCGAACCTGTCGCCGTCCAAGACCGTCGAGGGCTTCATCGGCGGTGTCGCGCTGGCCACGCTGATCGGCGGCGCGCTGTGGTGGATCACCCCGTTCAAGCCCTGGCAGGCGCTGCTGATCGCGCTGATGATCAACATCCTCGGCTTCTTCGGCGGGCTGGTGATGTCGGCGATCAAGCGCGACCGCGGGGTGAAGGACTGGGGGCACATGATCGAAGGCCACGGCGGCATGCTCGACCGCCTGGACTCGGTGTGCTTCGCGGCGCCGGTGTTCTTCCACTTCGTCCGCTACTGGTGGACCTGACGAACGGCGATAGGGCGAAAACCGGGGAAAGTGCGGCCGCCGATTAATTTTTCTCATGGCCGGCCCAGCCCTCCGGCCGCGGGTTCGGCGGCTACGCTTGGTGTGTTCGCTGACGAAGTGTCGTATGGCCAACGGGGCGCTGTGGGTGTGGGCGGTCGAATCAACACGAGGCCATGAGACATGGGGATTCGTTTTCCGGTCGGGCGTTTGCGGCGTGCCGCCAGCGGGTTTCCCGCATGAGCACGCTACTTGGTGGCGGTTCCTCTTCCACCTGTCTGGTCACGGCCACCGGCGCGTTCTGCGCCGAGGCGGTGGTGGCGTCGTTGCGGCAGCATTCGGCGGCGCGGATCGTCGGGACCAATATCCAGCCCCCGGAGTGGTGCGCCACCTCGGCGCTGCTCGACGCCGCCTATCAGGTGCCCCGCGCGCGGGACGTGGCCGCCTATATCGGCCGCATCCTGGAAATCTGCGAACGCGAGCGGGTGACCCACGTGCTGCCGCTGATCGACCCCGAGGTCGATGCGTTCGCGCTGCATCACGAGGCGTTCACCTCCCGTGGCATCACGCTGTGCATGCCGCCGCTGGAGACCATCCGCGTCAGCCGCGACAAGTGGCTGGTCTACCGGACCTTCCTGGACGTCCCGGGCATCCGCAGCATTCCCACCTGGCGGCTGGAAGACCTGCCGGAGCTGGAGCTGCCGCTGATCGCCAAGCCGCGCGACGGCCGCAACAGCGAGGGGCTGGCGGCGATCCATGACCCGGACTACCTGCGCTACATCCGCAACAAGTGCCAGGGGCGCGACTACATCGTGCAGCCGCTGCTCCCCGGCGAGGTGTGCGTCGTCGACGTGGTGCGCCAGGGCGGCACCGGGCAGTGGGCGGGCATGGCGCGGCAGGAGCTGGTGCGCACCGCCAACGGCGCCGGACTGACGGTGAAGATGCTGGCCGATGCGCCGCTGGTCGAGATGGCGGGGCGGGTCGCGCAGGTGCTGGGCGTGAACGGCTGCATCAACATGGAGTTCCTGATGCACGACGGCGCGCCGCTGCTGATGGACGTCAACCCGCGCTTCTCCGGCGGCATCGCCTTCAGCCGGATGTCCGGCTACGACATGGTGGCCAACCACTTCCGCTGCTTCTCGGGAGGCGAGCTGGATGCGCCGGTGATGCCCGCGCCGGCCATCCATGCGCGGCACTACGTGGAGGTCACCACCGTCAGCGGGGAGTGACTCCCCGCCTGCCGGCGCAGCCTCAGAAGATGCTGCTGACCACGCCCGATTCGGTGACCTTCGCCTCGATGACCTTCTGGCTGCGCAGGTTCTTCACCCGGATCACCTCGTCCTGCTTGCCGTTGGCCAGCGCCTCGCCCACGGCGCTGGCCCGGATGCCGTCCTGGCTGGCGACGATCCTCACCTGCTGGCCGCGCCGCACCAGCAGCGCGCCGTCGACCAGCGCCGGGGTCAGCGCCTGCTCGGCACGGATGCGCCGGCGGGCGGTCATCCCGAGCACGTCCTCCACCTGGGTGAAGTAGCCCCGCGCGTTCTTGCCGATGTCCAGCGGCGCGAGCTTCAGCTGGCCCGCGTCCAGCGTCTGGCCGCGCTCGATCTCGCTGCTGGCGACCACCGCCGGCAGCAGCACCGTGGGCTGGCTGGTGAAGTACACCGGCCAGCCGGGCTGCCCCGGGCAGCTGGCCTCGAAACGCCGCCGCGCGGTGGGCGCGGCGGGCGCTTCGCTGGCGCGCAGCTGCGGCTCGTCCGGGCAGGCGGGCAGCCTGGCCAGGCTGTTGGGCAGGTTGTTGTCCAGCCGGAAGGTCATGCCTTTCCAGCCTTCCTTCTGCGCCGTGCCTTGCAGCTCGGTGGCGATCGTCCGCTGGGCGGCGGCGTCCAGTTGCGTGCGCGCATCGCGGGGCTGTTCCTGGGCCTGGCCGAGTGCGGGGAGCAGGAGGAGGAAGCAGGCGGAAAGGACTTTTCCGCATCCCGTCGCGCGGCGCGCCGAAAGCGGAAACGCGGTGTTGCGCGCGCCACCGTGAGCGGCGCGCAAAGCCTTGTAAATCAATGACATGAAGCGACCTTCAGGGGCGGCATGCTTTGTGCTCTATCGCCACGCACGCCGAACGATGAGAGTGGGTTGCGGGAATGAGTATACGGTTTGACGAGACCCTGGGTATCCACGAGCAGGCCCTCTCGCTGCACATGCAGCGCAGCGAAATCCTGGCCTCGAACCTGGCCAACGAAGACACCCCCGGCTTCAAGGCGCGGGACATCGACTTCGCCGCCGAGATGCAGCGCCAGGACGGCGCCAGCGCGCTGCTGGCCAGCACCGGCCCGGCGCTGAAATACCGCATCCCCAACCAGCCCTCCCAGGACGGCAACAGTGTGGAGCTGGCCACCGAGCAGGCGGAGTTCTCGCGCAACGCGATGGATTTCCAGACCAGCCTGACCTTCCTGACCATGAAATTCCGCGGCCTCAAGGAGGCCATCGAAGGACGCTGACGCCATGGCATTCGATTCCATCTACCGCATCGCCGGTTCGTCGATGAACGCGCAGACCGTGCGCCTGAACACCGTGGCGAGCAACCTGGCCAACGCCGACTCCGCCGCCGCCAGCCCCGATGCCGTGTACCAGGCGCGCAAGCCGATGTTCGCCGCCGTCTACGACAACGACCAGCTCACCCGCGGCGCCGGCATGGGCGGCGCCCACGTGCAGGTGCTCGACGTGGTCACCTCCGGCCGCGCCCCGCAGCGCCGCTACGAGCCGGGCAGCCCGCTGGCCGACGCCAGCGGCTACGTCTATTACCCCGACGTCAACGAGATCGAGGAAATGACCGACATGATGTCCGCCACCCGCAGCTTCGAGACCGGCGTGGAAGTGCTCAACCGGGTCAAGAGCATGCAGTCCAGCCTGCTGAAACTGGGAGACGCCTGATGAGCACGGTCAACGGCGTCAACGACAGCACCGGCACCAGCGCCACCTCGGACGCCCCGAAGCAGGCGGTGGACGTCGGCCAGCTGACCGACATGGAGAACAGCTTCATCACCCTGCTGGTCGCCCAGGTGCAGTACCAGGACCCGACCAAGCCGGTGGACAGCACCGAGTTCATCAACCAGTACTCGGCCATGGCGCAGGTCAAGAGCATGCAGAACATGACCACCCTGCAGCAGAACAACCTGGTGCTGACGGACAACCTGCAGACCCTCACCGCCGCCGGCCTGGTCGGCCAGCAGGTGAAGGTCAGCGCCGACAGCCTGCAGCTGGACGGCGACCAGGTCAGCGGCCAGGTCAACCTGGAGCACTCCTCGGCCACCACCGTGCTGCAGCTCACCGACGCCAACGGCGTGCGCACCGACATCGCCCTCGGCCCGCAGGCGCCGGGCGCCGTGCCCTTCACCGTGGACCCGCAGGCCCTGGGCCTGAAGCCCGGCAAGTACACCCTGGCGGTCAAGACCGAGAGCGGCGAGACGCCGGGCATCGAGGTTTCCGGACTGGTGAACGACGTCCGCGTCAGCGCCGACGGCCCGGTGCTGGACGTCCAGGGCGCCGGCCAGGTGCCGTTCTACAAGATCGTCGAATTCAGTCAGGGCCAGGCCGCCTGAGCGCCTGTTCCAATACCTTCAGGATGAGATAACGCCATGAGCTTCAACATCGCCCTGACCGGCCTGAACGCCGTCACCCAGCAGCTGGACACCATCAGCAACAACATCGCCAACTCCGGCACCGTGGGCTTCAAGTCCTCGCGCACCGAGTTCGGCAGTGTCTACGCCGACAGCAAGGGCATGGGCGTGGAAGTCACCGGCACCACCCAGAGCATCAGCCAGGGCGGCGCGCTGGTCTCCACCAACCGCAACCTCGACCTGGCCATCTCCGGCGGCGGCTTCTTCGTGGTCAAGAGCGGCAACGGCGACACCCGGTACACCCGCGCCGGCGTGTTCAGCCAGGACAACGCCAACTTCCTGATCAACGCCACCGGCCAGCGCCTGCAGGGCTACCCGACCGACGCCAACGGCAACCTGCTGGTGGGCACCGTCTCCGACCTGCAGGTGAAGACCGCCAACCTGCCGGCCAAGGCCACCGACAAGCTGGACTTCGTCGCCAACCTCGACTCCAACGAGAAGGTCCCGGCCATCGCGCCGTTCGACCCGCAGAACGTGGCGACCTACAACTCCACCTACACCAGCAAGATCTACGACTCCCAGGGCAAGGAACACACCCTGACCCAGTACTTCGTGCTGACCGGCACCAACTCCTGGGATGCCCACTACGCCGTCGACGGCACCGCCGTGGGCGCCGCCCAGGCGCTGACCTTCGCCCCGGACGGCTCGCTGTCCGCGCCGATCGCCGCGGTGCCGGTGAGCTTCAACCTGCCGGGCGTCGACCCGATGAACATCGCCCTCGACTACACCGGCACCAGCCAGTACGGCTCGGACTTCGTGGTCACCACCAACCGCGCCACCGGCTACGCCGCCGGCGAGCAGACCGGCATCGCGGTGGAGAACGACGGCAAGGTCTACGTCAACTACAGCAACGGCCAGCGCATGCTGCAGGGCCAGGTCGCACTGGCCAACTTCATCAACACCGGCGGCCTGCAGAACGAGAGCGGCACCGCCTGGAGCGAGACCTCCGCCTCCGGCGCCCCGCTGATCGGCGTGCCCGGCATCGGCCAGTTCGGCGCGCTGTCGGCGGGCAACCTGGAAGGCTCCAACGTCGACATCACCCAGCAACTGGTGGGCCTGATGGAAGGCCAGCGCAACTACCAGGCGAACACCAAGGTGATGACCACCGACAAGGAACTCACCCAAGTGCTGTTCTCGGCGATCTGATAGGGCAGAAGCATGGATCGACTCGGCTATACCGCGATGACCGCCGCCAGCCGCAGCATGGCGGCGCTGGACATCCGCGCCAACAACCTCGCCAACGTCAACACCCCCGGCTTCCGCGCGGACCTGGAGCACGCCAGCGCGGTCGACGTCAGCGGCGCCGGCTACGACAGCCGCTATCTCGCGCGCATCGAGAGCAGCGGCGTGGACATGACCCCCGGCACCCTGATGGCCACCGGGCGCGACCTCGACGTGGCCATCCAGGGCCCCGGCCTGCTGGCCGTGCAGGCCGGCAACGGCGAGGCCTACACGCGCCAGGGCAACCTGTCGATCAACGCCGACCGCCAGCTGACGATCAACGGCCGCGCGGTGCTCGGCGAGGGCGGGCCGATCACCCTGCCCGAGTACGACGCCATCGCCATCGGCAGCGACGGCACCCTCTCGGTCATGCCGCGCGGCGACTACCTGATGACCGACGTCGACCGCATCAAGCTGGTCGACGCCCCGCCCGCCTCGCTGGTGAAGAACGCCCAGGGCCTGCTGGTCAGCAAGAACGGCCAGAACGTGGCGACCAGCGAGGACGTGCGGCTGATCTCCGGACACCTGGAGCAGAGCAACGTCTCGGCCATCGACCAGCTGGTGGGCACCATGAGCCTGAACCGCCGGTTCGAGACCCAGGTGAAGATGATGAAGGCCGCCTCGGACCTTGCCGAGGCCGGCGACCGCGTGATCCGTGGCGCGTAACGCGCAGCGCGCAGACAGGAGCGAAACATGAGTTCGGCACTTTGGGTCAGCAAGACCGGCCTGGCGGCACAGGACACCGCGATGTCCACCGTGGCCAACAACCTGGCCAACGTGAATACCGTCGGCTTCAAGAGCGACCGCGCGGTGTTCGAGGACCTGTTCTACCAGGTCGAGCTGCAACCGGGCGCGCAGGCCGACCAGGTCAACACCGTGCCCTCCGGCATCCAGCTGGGCAGCGGCGTGCGCGTGGTGGGCACGCAGAAGGTGTTCACCGAAGGCAGCATGCAGACCACCGGCCAGCCCATGGACCTGGCCATCGTCGGCAGCGGCTTCTTCCAGGTGGAATCGTCCAACGGCGAGACCTACTACACCGAGAACGGCCAGCTGCAGCTGAACAACGAGGGCATCGTGGTCAACGCCCAGGGCCTGCCGCTGACCCCGAACATCACCGTGCCGGCCGGCGCCAGCCGCTTCACCGTCGGCAGCGACGGCATCGTCACCGCCGTCCTGCCGGGCGAGACCCTGCCCACCCAGCTGGGCCAGATCACCCTGGTCAGCTTCACCAACCCGTCCGGCCTGGAAGCCCTCGGCGGCAACCTCTACCGGGAGACCGCCGCCAGCGGCCAGCCGCAGGAAGGCATCCCCGGCCAGGACGGCCTGGGCTCGCTCAAGCAGGGCGTGCTGGAAGGCTCCAACGTGCAGGTGGTGGAAGCGATGGTGAACATGATCGCCATCCAGCGCGCCTACGAGGCCAACGCCAAGGTGCTCGACGCCGCGTCGGGCATGCAGCAGTTCCTCAACCAGACGGTCTGACCATGACGCGCCTTGCCCCGCTGCTCGCCCTGGCGCTGCTCGCCGGCTGCCAGAGCTTCAACGAGATGCTGCCGGACGAGGATTCCTCGGTCTACCAGCCGCCGGACCTCGACTACAGCCTGCCGCCGGCCACCAGCGGCGGGCTGTACCGCTCGGGCTACGGCGGCTCGCTGATCCGCGACAAGCGCGCCATCGGCGTGGGCGACATCGTCACCGTGGTGCTCAACGAGGCCACCCAGTCGAGCAAGAGCGCCGGCACCAGCTTCGGCAAGCAATCCAGCCTGGACGTCCCGGTGCCGACCATCCTGAGCAAGGAGTACGGCGGCCTGGAAACCTCCGCCACCGCCAGCCGCGACTTCGACGGCTCGGCCAAGAGCTCGCAGCAGAACACCCTCACCGGCTCCATCGCCGTGACCGTGCACAAGGTCCTGCCCGGCGGCGTGCTGCTGGTGAAGGGCGAGAAGTCCCTGCGCCTGAACCAGGGCGACGAGTTCATCCGCCTCACCGGGATGGTGCGCATCGACGACATCAACCGCAGCAACCAGGTGTCCTCGCAGAACGTCGCCAACGCCAAGATTTCCTACGCCGGGCGCGGCGTGCTCAACGACAGCAACTCGGCCGGCTGGCTGACGCGCTTCTTTACCCATCCGCTGTTCCCGATGTAAGCAGGCGAGCACTCCATGCGTAGAACCCTTTCCCGCCTGCTGGCGACGGCCTGCCTGTTCTGGCAGGCCGAGGCGCTGGCCATTCCGCTGCTGGACCTCGTGGACATCGAGGGCGTGCGCGAGAACCAGCTGATCGGCTACGGCCTGGTGGTCGGCCTGGACGGCACCGGCGACAAGAACCAGGTGAAGTTCACCAGCCAGTCGGTGGTCAACATGCTCAAGCAGTTCGGCGTGAACCTGCCGGCGAACGTCGACCCGCAGATGAAGAACGTCGCCGCGGTGAGCGTCACCGCCAGCGTGCCGCCGTCCTTCAGCGCCGGGCAGACGGTGGACGTCACCGTGTCCTCGCTGGGCGACGCCAAGAGCCTGCGCGGCGGCACGCTGCTGATGACCCCGCTGCAGGGCGTGGACGGCGAAGTCTACGCCCTCGCCCAGGGCAGCCTGGTGGTCGGCGGCCTGCATGCCCAGGGCCAGAGCGGCTCCAGCGTGGCGGTCAACAGCGCCAACAGCGGCCTGATCGCCAACGGCGCGACCATCGAGCGGATGATCCCCAGCGACTTCGCCATGCGCCCGGACATCATGCTCAACGTGCGCCGGCCCAGCTTCCAGACCGCCACCCAGGTGATGAACGCGGTCAACGCGCGCTTCGGCTCCGGCACCGCCACCGCGCTGGACGGCACCAAGGTGTCGGTGCGCGCGCCGGCCAGCAGCGCCCAGCGCACCAGCTTCATGGCCATGCTCGAAGGCATGGAGGTGGAGGAAGGCCGCACCCGGCCCAAGGTGGTGTTCAACAGCCGCACCGGCACCGTGGTGGTCGGCCAGGGCGTGCGCGTGAAGGCCGCCGCGGTGGCCCACGGCACGCTCACCGTGACCATCAGCGAGAACCCCCAGGTCAGCCAGCCGGGGCCCTTCTCCAACGGCACCACGGCGGTCACCCCGCAGTCGGACGTCTCGGTCAGCCAGGACAAGAAACCGATGTTCAAGTGGCCCGAGGGCACCAGCCTGGAAAGCATCATCAACACCGTGAACAGCCTGGGCGCGACCCCGGACGACGTGATGAGCATCCTCCAGGCGCTGGAGCAGGCCGGCGCGCTGAACGCCGAACTGGTGGTCATCTGATGAGCATCACCTCGCTCAACCGCCCCATCGTCCCCGCCGGCCAGCCCGGCGAGGCGCCCGAGACCATCCGCCGCGAGCAGTTGCAGGCCGCCTCCGAGCAGTTCGAGGCGATGTTCCTGCAGCAGATCCTCAAGCAGATGCGCAAGGCCGGCGACGTGCTCTCCGCCGGCAGTCCGCTGCGCAGCCGCGACCTCGACACCCTGCGCGACTTCTACGACGAGGCACTGGCCGAGCAGCTGGCCACGCGCAAGCAGACCGGCATCGCCGACCTGCTGGTGCGCCAGCTGTCCGGCGAGTCGGCGAACGCGTCCGACGCCGTCATGCTCGCCGATGGCGGCGACGCGCTGCGGCGGCCCTCGGTGTCCAGCCGCAACCCGCTGGTGGACACCTGGCAGCGCGGCGTCGAGCGGCTGTCCCACGCCTGGCAGCAGGGCACGGCGGGCTTCCGCACCCTGGTGGACAGCGTGATCGGCCAGGAGTCCGGCGGCGACGCTGCCGCCGTCTCGCCCAAGGGCGCGCGCGGCCTGATGCAGCTGATGCCGGACACCGCCCGCGAAGTCGCCGGCGAACTCGGCCTGCCCTACGACGAGCAGCGCCTGACCAGCGACCCGGCCTACAACAAGGCCCTGGGCAGCGCCTACCTGGGCAAGCTGCTGGAGCGCTACGACGGCCAGCACGTGCTCGCCCTGGCCGCGTACAACGCCGGCCCCGGCAAGGTCGACGAGTGGCTGAAGAGCAACGGCGACCCGCGCAGCGGGCAGGTCGGCCTGGCCGACTGGGTGCGCAGCATTCCCTTCGACGAGACCCGCGACTACACCCTCGGCGTGCTCCGCCGCGTGCGCGAGGCCCAGGCGCCGGCGCGCCTGCCCGGCAGCGGGCTGTCGCCGGAAAGCGGCCTGAAGAACGCGCCGCAGGACGGATTTAAGCGCTACGGCGATTCCGTCGCCTATCAGGGGAAACAGCCTGAATTTGTCGCCCGACCGGCCTCGGCGGCCTTCGCCCAGCCGATCCGCATCGAGTCGAAGGAGAGCACTTCGTGAGTAGCTTGAGCCAGATTGGCTACAGCGGCCTGCGGGCGGCGCAGATCGCCCTGACCACCTCCGGGCAGAACGTCGCCAACGCCAACACCCCCGGCTTCAGCCGGTTGAACCCGGTGCTCGCCTCGCTGGCCGGGGAAGGTGGACAGAACGTCGGCGGCGGCGTGGTGGTGACCAGCATCCGCCGCATGGCCAACGACTTCCAGAACCAGCAGCTGTGGCGCGCCACCACCGAGCAGAGCTACTACGACAGCGGCCAGCAGTACCTGTCCGCGCTGGAAGGGCTGATGGGCGGCGACGGTTCGAGCATCAGCGTCGGCCTGGACCACTTCTTCGCCGCGCTCAGCGAGGCCACCGCGACCCCCGGCTCGGTCGCCCTGCGCCAGCAGATCGTCAACGAGACCAGGAACCTCGCCCAGCGCTTCAACGGCCTGTCCAGCAACATCGACAGCCAGCTGCGCGCCCTGCAGGAGCAGCGCGGCGCCATGGTCGGCGAGATCAACGGCCTGACCGACAACCTCGCCAAGCTGAACAAGCAGATCGTCGAGGTCGGCGCCGCCGGCGGCGACACCACGGCGCTGCGCGACCACCGCGACAGCCTGGTGCAGGACCTCTCCAGGTACGCCTCGATCCGCGTCAACGAAGTGGCCGACGGCTCCCTCACCGTGACCCTGGCCAACGGCCAGCCGCTGGTCGCCGGCAACTCCGCCGGCCAGCTGGCGGTCAGCCGCAGCGCCAGCGGCGAGCAGGCCATCGACCTGTCCTTCGCCGGCACCCGCTTCCCGATGGCCCAGGACGGCATGGGCGGCTCCCTCGGCGCGCTGTACGACACCGAGTACGACGCCCTGCGGCCGAACCAGACCGCCCTGCACGAGATGGCCGGGCAGCTCGCGCAGATGGTCAACGACACCCTGGCGGGCGGCTTCGACCTCAACGGCAATCCCGGCCAGGCGCTGCTGACCTACAACGCCGGCAGCACCACCGCGATGCTCAGCGTGAACGACCTCACGGCCGAACAGCTGGCCCTGTCGGACACCGCCGGCGAGACCGGCAACAACGTCAACCTGCTGGCGCTGCTGGACCTGAAGAACCAGAGCATCAGCGTCGACGGCAGCCAGGTGACCCTCAACGACGCCTTCGCCGGCCTGCTCGGCAAGGTCGCCAGCGCCAGCCGGCAGAACCAGGCCGACCAGACCACCGCCACCAACGTCGCCAGCCAGGCCCAGTCCCAGCGCGACAGCGTCAGCGCGGTGAGCCTGGATGAAGAGGCGGTCAACCTGGTCACCTACCAGCAGGCCTACCAGGCCAACATGAAAGTCATCAGCACCGCCAAGGAGCTGTTCGACTCGATGCTCGCGGCCTTCTAAGGGCCCGCGCGAAGGAAAGCGGAATGCGGATCACCAATTCACAGATCACCGCGCTGATGAGCGGTTCGATGAACAGCAACACCTCGGCGCTGAACAAGCTGATGCAGCAGATGGCCACCGGCAAGCGCATCCTCCAGCCCTCCGACGACCCCATCGCCAGCGTGCGCATGCTGCGCATCCAGCGCGAGGAGGCGAGCCTGGCGCAGTACCGGACCAACATCGGCAACGTCTCGGGCAGCCTCTCGACCCAGGAAACCAACCTGCAGTCCGCCTCCGACGCCATGCTCAACGTGCGCGACCTGCTGCTCTGGGCGGCCAACGGCTCGAACACCTCGAAGGACCTCAACGCCATGGCCGGCGAGCTGGAGAACATCGAGAAGACCATCGTCAGCTTCGTCAACGTGCGCGACGAGGAAGGCCGCTACCTGTTCTCCGGCACCCTCAGCGACAGCCCCGCGGTGACCTACGAGCCGCTTACCGACAGCTACGTCGCCACCGGCAACGACAAGTCGCGCCAGGCCGCGGTGGCCAACGGCGTGCAGGTGGACGAGAACGTCACCGCGATCGGCGTGTTCGGCGGCAACATGGACTTCCTCAACCAGCTGCACGCCACCGTGAAGATGCTCAAGGACCCGGCGCTGGACGTCACCGATCCGGCGGTCAGCGCGCAGATCACCGCCACCATCGACAGCCTCGACGGCGGCCAGGACGGCCTGCTCGGCGCCATCACCGAACTGGGCGGCCGGCAGAACACCCTGACCATGCTCAATTCGAGCAACGAGGACGTCTCGCTGGTGAACCAGAAGATCAACGACGATCTGTCGCAGCTGGACTACGCCGGCGCCAGCATCGACCTGAACAGCTACCAGCTCGCGCTCCAGGCCACGCAGAAGACCTACCTGAGGCTCAACGGCCTGTCGCTGTTCAGCCAGCTGTAGTTTTCACGTAGGAGGGCCGGGCCGCGCCACCTGGAGGTCTGGACGCCGAAACGCGGCGCACAGCCCCGGCCCCTCCTACCTTTTACCCGTCGCCCCCGGCCCCGTTGCCGGGCAACTGCCCATCCGGTGCAGAGGTCACCATGAAGGTCATCAAGCAACTGCCGGCCGCGGCCGTCTTCGATCCCCGCGAGCGCCGCGACGTCATCCTGCCCGCCGCCGGCGGGCGGCAGAACGGCCTGCGCCAGCGCGAGGAGCAGGGCGAGAACGCCGCGCAGATGGCGCGCGGCGCGCAGAAGAACGGCAGCTTCAACCTGCAGCTCAACCAGCAGTTGTCCTCCATGCAGTCGGCCGACAGCTACCTGGGCGACCTGCAGGAGCGCCTCGGCAGCCTCAAGCTCAACCTCAGCCGCGAGCTCAGCGCGCCGCAGTCGCAGGACCGCGAAGGCGTGCGCCAGGCCACCCGGCAGGTCAACGAACTGCTGGAACAGCGCGCCCGGCGCTCCGACGGCAGCCTCGACGCCAACTTCCGCCTGCGCCTGAACGAGCCGGTGCGCAGCCGCTTCAGCCTCGAAGGCCTGGAGTCGGTGGAAAGCATCCAGCGTTCGGGCAAGGAAACCCTGCTGTTCAGCGCCGGCCGCCAGCTCGCCGAACCGGCGGCGGTGGTGCTCGACGACGGCATGAGCACCGAGCAGGTGCTGCGCCGCTTCAACGCCACCCTCGGCCAGGCCGGCATCCGCGCCGAGCTGGACAGCGATGGCGCGCTGAAATTCTCCGCTCCCGAGGCCGACTGGCAGCAGCTCAAGGGCCAGCTGGCGGTGCAGGGCGAGGGCAAGCTGTTCGCCAAGGGCAAGAACACCCGGCTGAAAAGCCAGGAGGAAGGGCTGCTGGCCTTCCCCACCGAGATCAGGACCGACGCCTTCCGCGAACAGCGCCAGCTGCTCGACTCGGTGGTCTCCGCGCTGGACCGCATCGGCGGCCTGCGCGACCAGTTGCGCCACCGCCAGGACGATATCCGCGACTTCCTCGACCGCCATGCCAGCGAGGACGAGCGTGAGTGGGCGCACGGTTTCGCCGCTTCCATGCTCGACCGCATGGGCCGGAGCGCCACGCACTACAGCGCGGCGGCGCAGACGGTGGTGGCCCAGGCCAACCTCAGCCGGTTTGCGGTGGTGAGCCTGTTGGCCTGAGCCTGCTGGCCGTCACCCGCGACGGCATCCGCGGCGCACGGATACTCATCTGGAAACCGCTTTCCGCTTTTGTAGGAGCGAGCTTGCTCGCGAACCTGCCTGACGCCGGCCCTGCCGACGGATCGCGGATAGGGTTCGCTCCTACGGTGGGATGTATCGCTTTTGTAGGAGCGGAGTTTCTCCGCGATGCTTTTGGCTGGGTGTTTCTGCGCCGCTTCGGCGTGTGCTGGGACTTCTTGTTTCGCCCCCTCGGGCGACCCACTTTGGCAAACGACCCAAAGTGGGCAAAAGTCTCTGCCCCTGCATCCGGCCCCGGCTTCGCCGGGGTTCCCTCGCTCCATCGAAGTTTCAGGGGCCCGCGTTGACGGGCCATCCCTGGCCCGACAACGCTCTCGCGGCATCCATGCCGCTCGACCCCTGAAACTCCGATTCCACTCGGCCTCCTGAAGGGGCGCTCCGGTGCGTGCGGATATTTCTCTGGAAGTCTTCAAGAGCCAAAGCCCAAAGCCACAGCGTGCCAGGGATTTGCTTGTGTAGGAGCAACTGTCTTTTACTCGAAGTCAGTTCTCCAGCAAGTGCCGTCCCGGACCATCGCATTGAGCCGTACGATCAGAACTCGCATGCAGGCCACCAACGCGACTTTGGCGCATCGGCCGTTTTCGCGTAGGCCGTGATAACGAAGAGCGAAGCTCTTCTGGTAACGAATGACCGACCAGGTTGCCATGTAGAGGATGCGTCGAATCATGCCGCGCCCTCCGCGGATACGGCGTTGCCCCGATTTCTGGCCGCTGTCGCTGTTGTAAGGGGCCAAGCCGACCAGGGCGGCGATCTGGCGACGGTTGAGTTGTCCCAGTTCTGGCAGGTAAGCCAGTAATCCTGCGACGGTTACCGGGCCTACGCCCTTGACCTGACTGAGTTGCTGGACCTGCTCGGAGTCCACCGTAGCCATGGCCTCGGCGATTTGCTCGTCATAGCTGCAAATTCTGGCCTTCAAGGCCTTGATGGCGTCCTCCAGGCATTGGCGAACGAAGGGGTCGTTGGCCTGCTGCAGGCGCCGGCGCTCATCATCGCGCTGCCCAACCAGTTGCTCGCGACGTTGCACCAGCTCTCGCAGCCGCCGGCGCTCCGGCGAAAGAACCGTACTGGGGGCTTCCTCCAGCGTTTGGGCCAGATGCGCCAGGACGGCCGCATCGATGGGGTCGGTCTTGGCCAACTTGCCCATGGCGGTAGCAAACGCCCGAACCCGTGTGGGATTCAAGCGAGAGACTGCGTGGCCGGCTCGGGACAAGGCATGCAGGACGCCTCGCTCATATCCACCGGTAGCCTCCAGCACAATGCGGCCGGGCTTCTCCTCGGCGAAGAGCGTCACTAACTGCTGATGTCCCGCTTCGTCATTGGAAACGCTCAAGCTCCTGCCCTGTGGGCGGAACCATACGGCCAGCGAGTCCTTGGCAACATCGATACCGATCCAACACGTCATGCTTCAACCCTCGTAAACTACATGGCGAGAGCGCTCTGACTGCCCACGCTTGTGGTTCGAGGTTGTACTCGTTCAACTGTTCGGGCTTTGGTCAGAGGACGGCGGGAGGCAGCTTGGGCTCCTACTCGTGCTGCTAACACTGCGGACCTGCAGCTTGCTTCCCGCCGCTCTCACCTTCGATCCTACCGAAGTCAGCAGACACAAGCGGACCTTGTCCGCGATCAGCCCCGCTCAAGAGCTTCGCGGACAAGGTCCGCTCCTACGAAAAGCATCTCGGCACAAATCATCGATGGGTATCGCTTCGCTCCACGCCATCCTACGAAGTGCAAATCCTTCAGCCGCTGCTCTTTCTGTCACACCGAAATCGCAGGCGCGCGCAGGGTCCCGTCAGGAGGCCGAGTGGAGGTATTGCGCAGAGGGGCGAGCGGCATGGATGCCGCGAGAGGCTTGAAGGGCCATGGATGGCCCTTGCAAGCCGACCCTCGGAGCGATACCGGAAGGAGGGGAGTCTGAGCGAAGCGAAGACCCGGATGCCGGGACGGGCCCTTTTGGTTCCTTTTGGGGCCCCAAAAGGAACTCGCCCGGGAGGGCGAAACCAAATCTCTCAGCACACGCTGAAGCGGCGCAGAAACACCGAACAAGACGGTGGCTACCGTACGAACAGTAAAAGCATCGCGGAGAAGCTCCGCTCCTACGAAAGCCGATCCCGCAGTAGGAGCGGACCTTGTCCGCGATCCGCCGGCAGGTTCGGCGTCAATCCGGTTCGCGAGCAAGCTCGGTCCTACACAGGCCCGGGCGGGAATCAGTACCCCGGGTACGACGAATACACCGCCTGCTCGCGCGGGTCGCCCATGAGCTGGTTGAGGATGTCATGGTGCATCGCCAGCAGCTTGCCGTTGCGCTCGTTGAGGCGCTTGCACTGGGCGGTGAGCTGGCCGAGTTGCAGCCATTCGCGCTGCAGCGCCTCGCGGCGCGGCGGCGCGTAGTTGGAGAGCAGCGTGCGCATGCCCCCGGCATCCAGCGGCAGGCCGAAGGCGCGCAGGGCCTTGCTGCGGCGCTGGGCGCGGGTGGCGACGGCGTCGAGCAGCGCCTGGATCTCCGGGTTCAGCCGCTCGATCTGCGCGCTGTCCCGGGCCAGCAGGTGGCGGTAGAGCGCCTGCAGGCTGTCGCGCAGCGCCAGGCAATCGCGGCCATCCTGCTGGACGTCCTGCTCGATCACCTGCAGCAGCCGCGCGCGCTGGGTCATGCGTCGCTGCCGCGATGGAAGGAGAGGATGCTGGTGGCGAGCATGCGGGTGTCGTTGGCCAGGTCGCCGTTCATCAGCGCACGGCGGATTTCCGCGACGCGGTCCTGGTCCACGTCGGGCATGGCGCGCAGGGTTTCCTGCATCTCCTCCAGGCGCAGCGAATCGCTGACCGGCGCCGCAGCGCCAGCCTCGGCCACTGGCGCTGCGCGCTCGCTGCGCGCGGCCTTGGCGGAGTCGCTGGTGGCCAGCGCGACGCTGGTCAGTTGCCGGGTGATTTCCATGGTGGGTATCCGAAATTGTTCTGGGCTTTCCCCAAGAGGGCGACCGCCCGCGGGAAAACTTAAATGCCGGGTTTCACGCCCGTGCCGGCGCTCACGCCTGCGCGCGCCACCAGGACTGCGCGGCGAGGCCATCCTGGATTTTCTGCTCCTGCTGCGCAAGCTGCGCCTGCCACTGGCCGGCCTTGGCCTCGATCACCTGGGCCAGCACCTTCTCGCTGCGCATGGCCGCCAGCAGCTCGCCCTGGATGCGCGCCAGGGTCTGTTCGGCCACCTCCAGCTCGCGGCGCTGCAACTGCAGCATCTTGTGCAGGGTGACCTTGTACTGCTGCTGGTTGTGCCGCTGCAGCGGGGTGCTGGTGGCCACGCTGAAGCCGCACAGGCGGTCCAGCCCGGTGATGTTGTTGCGGTAGCGCTGGCAGAGGTTCTGCTGGTAGTTGACCCGCCCGAGCAGCTCGCGGACCTTGCCGCCGCGCACGTCAGCCAGGCGGCCGAGCATCTCGATCTGCGTCTTCATGCGCGGCCGCCGACGATGCTTTGCAGGGTGGCGATGCTGCTCGCCAGCTCGGCGCCGTCCGTGGTTTCCTGGCGCAGGAAGCGCTCCAGCATGGGCGCCAGTTGCACCGAGCGGTCGGTCTTCACGTCCATGCCCGGCGTGTAGCCGCCCAGCGGGATGAGCTCCTTGATGCGCTCATAGGTGCCGCTGAATTCCTTGAACTGCCGCGCCGCCGCCAGGTGCGCCGGTTCCGCCACCTGGCTCATGCAGCGGCTGACCGAGGCGGCGATGTCGATCGCCGGGTAGTGGCCGACGTCCGCCAGGCGCCGCGACAGCACGATGTGGCCGTCGAGGATGGCGCGGGCGCAGTCGACGATCGGGTCCTGCTGGTCGTCGCCCTCGGCGAGCACGGTGTAGATGGCGCTCAGGCTGCCCCGGTCGCCTTCGCCGTTGCCGGCGCTTTCCACCAGCTCCGGGAGCATGCCGAACACCGACGGCGGGTAGCCCTTGGTCGCCGGGGGCTCGCCCAGGGCCAGGGCGATCTCGCGCTGGGCCATGGCGTAGCGGGTCAGGGAGTCGACCAGCAGCAGCACGTCCTGGCCCTGGTCGCGGAACCAGGCGGCGATGCTGTGGCACAGTTCGGTGGCCTTCAGGCGCATCAGCGGCGATTCGTTGGCCGGCGCGACCACCACCACGGCCTTCCGCAGGCCTTCCGGGCCGAGGGAGTGGAGGAGGAATTCCTGCACCTCGCGGCCGCGCTCGCCGATCAGCCCGACCACCACCACGTCGGCCTTGGTCTGCCGGGTGATCATCCCCAGCAGCACGCTCTTGCCCACGCCGCTGCCGGCGAACAGGCCGACGCGCTGGCCCTTGCCGAGGGTCAGCAGGGCGTTGATGGCGCGCACGCCGACGTCCAGCGGCTCGGACACCGGGCGGCGGCGCAGCGGGTTCACCTGCGGCAGTTCGGTGGGCAGCGGGTGGCGGCCGGCGAGCTTGCCGAGGTCGTCCAGCGGTTCACCGAGGCCGTTGACCACCCGGCCCAGCCAGGAGTGGTCGATGTGCAGCACGGCCTCGTCCGGCGCCGGGAAGACCCGCGAGCCGGAGGTCAGGCCGACGGGTTTCTTGAACGGCATGAGGTAGGTGATGTCGCGGTTGAAGCCGACCACCTGGGCTTCCAGGCGCTCGCCGTCGGCGCCTTCCACGTAGCAGCGCTGGCCGGTCATGCGCCGGCAGCCGAGGCTTTCCAGCAGCAGGCCGGAGACCCGCACCAGGCGACCGCTGACCCGCGCCAGCTGGACCGAATCCAGCGAGCGCAGCGCTTCCTCGAGCTTGAAGCCGTCGCCCAGGGCCATCTCAGTCTTCGTCCTGCAGGTGGGCGCTCAGGGCTTCCATGCAGCTGTCCAGGCGCTGCTGGCAGCCGATGTCGGCCTCCGCCTGCGCGGTGACGACCCGGCATTCGCCCAGCGCCAGGCGCTCGTCCGGCACCAGCCGCCACTTCGCCGCGCGCTCGGGGTTCAGTTCGCGGATGCGCGCGCATTCTTCCGGGTTGAGCAGGATCTGCACCTCGCCCTGTTCGCCCGGCATGGCGGCCAGGGCTTCCTCGGCGAGGGTCAGCAGTTGCGTGGGGTTGAGCGTCAGCTCGACGCGGATGACCTGCCGGGCGACCTTCTGCACCAGCTCCAGCAGCTCCTTCTGGCGCGTGCGCTGGAAGCCCTGGTGATACTCGGCGAAGGCCTCGACGGCGGCCTGCAGCGGCGCGCTGGCGTCATCGAAGCCCTGCCGGCCGGCGGCGCGGCCTTCCTCGCGGCCCTTGCGCAGGCCGTCCTGGCGACCGGCCTCGAAGCCCTCGCGCAGCCCGGCTTCGCGGCCTTCGGCCACGCCGTCCTGGTAGCCCTTCTCCAGGCCTTCCTGGAAGCCTTCGGAGATGGCGCGCTGGCGCGCCGCCGGGTCGCTGTCCCAGCCGTGGTTGTCGGCGCTGGCGGTGGCGCAGCGCGGCGGGAAGCGGTACGGGCGCCAGGCGCGGCTGTCGGCCTTGATGACTTTGATCGCCATGCCCGGTTACTCCACCGTCTGCTCGCGGAACAGCTGCACCTGCAGGTCGCCGTCGGCGGCCATCTCGCGCACCACGCCCATGATGTCCTTGCGCACCTGCTCCACGCGGCTCAGCGGCACCGGGCCCTGGCGGCGGTTGATGGATTCCATCTGCTGCATCTGGCGCTTCGGCATGGCGCCCTGGATGGCGCGCACCAGCTCGGGCTCGGCGCCCTTGAGGGCGACCACCCATTCGTCCAGCGGGATGACTTCCAGCAGGGTCTGCAGCACTTCCTGGTTCTGCCGGGAGAGGATGAAGAAGTCGTACATCTCGTCCTCGATCTTCTCCACCAGCGTGTCGTTGTGGGCGCGCAGCAGCTCGAACATCTGGTTACGGTCGCCCTTGAAGCGGTTCATGATGTCCGCCGCCTGCTTCACCCCGCGCACCTGCGAGCCCTGGGTGGAGAGCACGCGCAGGCTGCGCTCGATCAGCTGTTCCAGCTCGGCGATGACGTCGCTGTTCACCTCGCTGAGGTTGGCGATGCGGAACAGCAGTTCGTCCTGGCGTTCGGCGGGCATCGATTCGAGCACGTCGGTGGCCATGCCCGGCGGCAGGAAGGCGAGGAACACCGCCTGCATCTGCGCGTGTTCCTTGGCGATCAGCGCGGCGAACTGCTTGGGGTCGATCCACTCCATGCGCGCCATCTTCGAGCGGATTTCCTCGCCGTAGATGCTGTCCAGCAGGTTGCGCGTGATGTCGCTGCCCAGCGCCTTGCCGAGCATGCCGGCGAGGTAGGAGCGCGAGGCGCCCTTGATGCTGGACTGCAGCTTGTAGTCGTCGAAGAAGCGGCCGATCACGTCGGAGACGGTGTTCTGCTTGACGTTCGACAGCCGCGCCATCGCCTGGCTGATGCTGACGATCTCCTCGCGGCTGAAATTGCGCAGGATGCCGGCGGAGGCTTCGTCGCCCATGCTCAGCATGAGGATCGCCGCCTGTTCCAGCGAGCTCACGGCGCGCATCTGCGGGACGCGCTTTTTGGTTTCTTCAGGCAGGCTCGTGTCGGTCATTGCGGCCAATCCAGTGCTTGATCACTTCCGAGACCCGTTCCGGGTCGTTCTTCGCCAGCATCTGCAGATGCTCGATCTGGTGTTCCAGGCCCGAGCCCGGCGCCGGCAGGCGGATTTCCGAGAGCGGGTTCAGCTCGCCGAGCACGTTGAGCCCGCCGACGCTTTCATTGGCCAGCGCCAGGCGCCGCTCGGCGTCCAGGGCCAGCGGGTAGTCGGCGGCCTCGGGCAGCGCGGCGCTGGCCGCCGGCTGGGCGCGCCGGGTCAGGCCGCGGACCGCCGGGCGCACACCCAGCAGCAGGAACAGCAGGGCGATCAGGCCGAGCACGCTGTAGCGCACCAGGGCCTGCAGGGCGCTGCTTTCCCACCAGCGCTCGCTGGACGCCTGCACCGGCGCGGCGGCGAAGGGGAACACGCTGAGGGTGAGCAGGTCGCCGCGCTGGGCGTTGAAGCCCACGGCGCTCTTGACCATGGCTTCGAGGTCGGCGCGGGCCTTGTCGGTCCAGCCGCCCTCGGGCGCGGTGGCGGCGTTGATCACCACCGCCACGCTCTGCTGGCGCAGGGCGAAAGCCGGGTACTTGATGTGGGTGACGCTCTGGTCGAAGTCGTTCTGCCGGGTGGTTTCGCTGCGGGTCGAGGTGGCGGCCTTGTTGTCGGTCTTGGCGACCTTGCCGTTGCCGGGCGGGGCCGGGTTCTGGGCGGCGGCCGGGTCCTGCGGCTGCGCTTGCGGCGGCGGCTCCGGCGGACGGTTGCTCAGCGAGCCGGGCACGCCGAGGGCGAGCTGGTCGAGGGTGGTCTCGTTGCGCTGGGTCTCGCTGCGCAGGCGCGGCGCCTCGCCGTAGCTCTGCTGGGTTTCTTCCTTCTGGCTGAAGTCGATGTCGGCGGACACGCTGATGCGGTAGTTGCCCAGGCCGAGCACCGGCGCCAGCACTTCCTCGACGTTGCCCACCGCCTTGCGCTGGTAATCGTCCACCGCCTGCCAGTTCTGCGCCGGGCCGCCGGCGCCGTTGATGCCGCGCGAGAGCAGCACACCGTTCTGGTCGACCACGCTGACGTCTTCGGGCTTGAGTTCCGGCACGCTGCCGGCCACCAGGTTGACGATGGCGCCGACCTGCTCCGGGCTCAGCCGCTGGCCGGGCGCCAGTTGCAGCAGCACCGAGGCCTTGGCCGGGTCGCGGCGGCCGACCACGAAGGAGTTGCTGTCCTCGCGGGCGACGTGCACGCGCGCCTGCTCGATGCCCTTCAGGCCCATGATGGTGCGGGCCAGCTCGCCTTCCAGGCTGCGCTTGAAGCGCACGTCCTGGAGGAAGTGGCTGGTGCCCAGCGGCTCGTCCTTGTCGAACAGCTCGTAGCCGGCCGGCAGCGAGACCTTCACGCCCTTGGCCGCCAGCAGCATGCGCGCCCGCGCCAGGTCTTCCTCGCGCACCAGCACCTGGCCGCTCTGCGGGTGCAGGCGGTAGGCGACGGCTTCGGCGTCCAGCACCTGCATCACGTCGGCGGCCGGGTAGGCTTCGCCGGCGCCGTAGAGCGGGTGGAAGGCGCCCTGGTCGCGCCACAGGTAGTAGACCACCGCCGCCGCCAGCAGGGCGGCGCCCAGGGCGATGGCGAGCAGGCCCAGGCGCGGGTCGAGCTTGAGTTTGTCGAGCGCCAGGCGCCCCTTGAGAGTCTGCAGCACTGTCAGTCCTTACAGCGGCATGCGGATGATTTCGTCGAAGGCGCCGGTGAGCTTGTTGCGCACCTGCATCAGCGCGGAGAACGACACGCTGGCCTTCTGGCTCTGGATCATGGCGCCGACCAGGTCGTCGCTTTTGCCGCTGTCGACGGCGGCCATGGCGTCGCTGGCCTTGTGCTGCTCGGCGTCCACCGAGCGCATCGCCTGCTCGAAGCTGGCGCCGATGCCCTGGGCCGGCGCGTCGCCGGCAAGCTGCGCGGCGGGCTGGATGGTCGGGCCACCGGCCAGCTCGGCGTAACGGTTCATCCGCTCCAGCATGTCCTGCTGGACCCGCATGATCGAACTCATGGAAGGTCTCCCCCGGGAAACGAAATCAGAACTGCACCTGCACGCCCTGCTCGCGCATCGCGTTGAGCCGGTAGCGCAGCGCGCGGGTGGTCATGCCCAGGCTCTCGGCGGCCTTGGTCTTGTGCCCGCCGAAACGGCGGATGGTGTCGATGACGTGCTGGTACTCGGCGAGCTTGCCGCTGGCGCGCAGCGCGGCGCGGCCGCCTTCGGCGGCCAGCGGGATCACCGCGGCGACGGCGGTCGCCGGCAGCTCCGGCGCGGCCAGGCCGAGGTCGCGGGGCTGGATGAACAGGCCGTTGCGCAGCACCAGGGCGCGTTGCAGGGTGTTTTCCAGCTCGCGCACGTTGCCCGGCCAGTCGTGTTGCAGCAGGGCGCGGGCGGCGGCTTCGGTGAGCAGGTCGTGCTCGGCGTCCTGCGGCGCGTACTGGCGGATGAAGCGGCGCGCCAGCGGCAGCACGTCTTCCTTGCGCTCGCGCAGCGGCGAGATGTGCAGCGGCAGCACGTCGAGGCGGAACATCAGGTCGGCGCGGAAGCGGCCTTCGTTGACTTCGGCCTGCAGGTCGCGGTTGGTGGCGGCGATGATGCGCACGTCCAGCTCGATCTCGCGGCGTCCGCCCAGGCGCTCCACGCGCTGCTCCTGCAGCACGCGCAGCAGCTTGGCCTGCAGCGCCAGCGGCAGTTCGCCGATCTCGTCGAGCAGCAGGGTGCCGCCGTTGGCCAGTTCGAACTTGCCCGGCTGGGCGTTCACCGCGCCGGTGAAGGCGCCGCGCTCGTGGCCGAAGAGGATGGATTCGAGCATCGCCTCGGGGATCGCCGCGCAGTTCACCGCGACGAAGGGCGCGTCCGGGCTGGCGATGCCGTGGATGTAGCGGGCCAGCAGTTCCTTGCCGGTGCCGGTCTCGCCGGTGACCAGGATCGGCGCGCGGGTCTGCGCCACGCGCTGGGCCATGGCCAGCAGGCGGCGACCGGCCTGGGAGCGGGAGACGAACAGGTCCTGGGCGGCGCTGGAGGCTTCCTGGCGGCGCAGCAGGGCGGCCAGCTGGCCGGCGCCGAAGGGGGAGAGCAGGTAGTCGACGCAGCCCAGGTCGAGCAGGGTGGCGGCCTTGTCCTGCTCGTCGTAGCCGACGATGGGCACCAGGTCACGCTCGCTACCGTCGCTGAGCAGGGCGCCGACCTGGGCGTAGAGATCGGGGGCGGGGAACGCGCCGGCGAGGATGAACAGCAGTGCGGCGTCGCTGCGCGCGCGGGCCAGTTCGGTGAAGCCGGCGAAGCGCTCGACCCGGCAGCCTTCGGCCAGCAGCGCCTGCAAAAGCAGGGCATGGGCGGCGTCCGAGGACGGCCCGATGATCGCAACTTTTTTCTGCGCAGGCCGCTCTTCGAGCAGCGTCTCACATAATTGGTCGATCGACTGGCTTAAACTGGTCACTGCAACTTTCCATTCGCTAGTGCGTGTTACGCCAGTCAGTCGTTCGATCGCGAGCGTGCCCGATGATGATTGTTCGGGGACTGCGGAATCTTTCTCTGCGCTGGACGTCTCACGGGTGGCATTGCAACAACTTCGTCATCTATAAAGAAGTGCTGCAACCGGAACCAACCCGCCCACACTAACAAGTGCTGGCATTGCGCCATAGCTTCCCGCCGATTAATTAAGCTCAATAGACAAAAAGTTTCGTCAAAAACTCTATTTGATATCTATTGATTTAATCAGGCGGCCCCGCGGCGCTATCATTTTGCCATGTCAGTAGCCCGTAACGCTTGAATCACGGGGCTCGACGAACCATAGATCATGCCTTGAGCATGGGCCGGCGGATTTCCCCGGCCGTGACACTTGTGTGTCACTGGGCAGATGGCAGATCGAACCTGGAAGTACGACGCTGAGCATGACTGGCAAACCAAAAGTTCACCATGGCGTGCCCGCCGATAGTCTGATCCGACTGAAACCGCAGAAACTCGGCCGGCATTATCACAGGATTCCGCAATACATCAAAGAGATCTCCGGAAAGTATCCGCGGATCATCAGCGACTATTTCCTGCGGCATTATCGAATCAATCTCGAACTGGATAGCCTGCAGATTCACGAGGAACTTCCCCGTGAACTGGAATGCCTGTTCGATTCGCCCCTGGGCAAGTTCGGTTTCGCCATGGACCGCGCCCTGCTCACCGAAGTCATCGAGTGCTATTACGGCGGCACGCTGGTGCCCAACCGCGATACGCCGCCGATCAGCAGTTCCGAGCAGCGCATGCTCGAACGCCTCGGCCTGGACGTGGTGGACCTGTTCGGCCGCGCGCTGCTGATGGGCGAGTCGGTCGGCCGCCTGCAGCAGATCGACCCCACCTACGAAGAAGTGCAGTGGGAGTACGTCGCCGAGTTCAGCTACGTCAGCCACCTCACCGGCGAACGCTCGTCGCTCTACCTCTACCTGGACAACCCGCTGGCGGACGAACTCACCCGCCGCCTCGCCGGCCCGCCGCCACCGCGGGTGACCGGCAACCCGGTGGAGAACATCAAGCACCTGCCGCTGCGCCTGGACTGCGTGGTCGCCGCCGCGCGCATGCCGCTGTCCCAGGTGCTCGCCCTGGAGCCGGGCGACGTGCTGGCGATCCGCCCACTGGAGCGCGTCGAGGTGCGCGTCAACCGGCAGAAGCTGTTCCGCGGCGCCATCTTCGAAGACGACGGCACCCTCTTCCTCTCCTCTCTGGAAAGCGTGAAAAACCCATGACTGGCCCTCTCTCCGACTCCGAGTTCGAGTCGCTGATCAACGACGGCGACCTCAGCCTGACCCAGGACGCCGCCGATATCCCCGCCGAGGCCGTGCGCGCGCCGCTGCCGCAGCAGGAGCTGAGCTTCTTCGGCAAGATTCCGGTGAACGTCACCCTGGAAGTCGCCTCGGTGGAGATTTCCCTGAAGGAGCTGATGGATGTCGACGCCAACAGCGTGATCATCCTCGACAAGCTCGCCGGCGAGCCGCTGGACGTGAAGGTCAACGGCGCGCTGTTCGCCAAGGCCGAGGTGGTCGTCATGAATGGCAACTACGGCCTGCGCGTGCTCGAACTGTGCGGCGCCAGCCTCGACGCCCTCACCGCATGAGGCTGCGCCGCTCCCTGGCCTGGCTCGTCCTGCTGGCCGGCGCCCTGTGCCCGCTGTATGCGCAGGCGGCCGGCGGCGAGGTCACGCTGTTCAATCTCCACGATACGGCGGACGGCCAGGCGTTCAGCGTCAAGCTGCAGATTCTCATCGTCATGACCCTGCTGGGCTTCCTCCCGGCGATGCTGATGCTGATGACCTGCTTCACCCGCTTCGTCATCGTGCTGGCCATCCTGCGCCAGGCCATCGGCCTGCAGCAGAGCCCGCCGAACAACGTGCTGGTGGGCATCGCCCTGGTGATGACCCTGCTGGTGATGCGCCCGGTGTGGCAGGACGTGTACGCCAACGCCTACCAGCCCTTCGAGTCCGACCAGATCAGCCTGGAGGAGGGCCTGGGCCGCGCCAAGCAGACCCTCAGCCGCTTCATGCTGGCGCAGACCAACCGCACTTCGCTGGAGACCATGGTCTCGCTGGCCGGTGGAACCGTGCCGGCGAAGCTGGAGGAGCTCGACTTCTCCCTGCTGCTGCCGTCCTTCGTGCTCAGCGAGCTGAAGACCGCGTTCCAGCTGGGCTTCATGATCTTCATCCCGTTCCTGGTGATCGACCTGGTGGTGGCCAGCGTGCTGATGGCGATGGGCATGATGATGCTCTCTCCGATGATGATCTCGCTGCCGTTCAAACTGATGATCTTCGTGCTGGTGGATGGCTGGGCCCTGATGATGGGCACGCTGACCAGCAGCGTGCAGCCCTTCTAGAGACCGCCGCCCATGCTCACCCCGGAAAGCGCCGTCGATATCGTCTCCAACGCCGTGCACATCACCGCGCTGATCGTCTGCGTGCTGATCGTGCCGAGCCTGATCGGCGGCCTGCTGGTCAGCATTTTCCAGGCGGCCACGCAGATCAACGAGCAGATGCTCAGCTTCCTGCCGCGCCTGCTGATCACCCTGGGGATGCTGGTGTTCGCCGGGCACTGGATATTGCGCACGCTCTCGGAGCTGTTCATCGAGTCGTTCCACCAGGCGGGCCGGCTGGTCGGCTGATGCCATGCAGCACGGCGCATCCTTCCTGCAGGCCTTCGACTACCTGCAACTGCTGCAGGCCTGGTGGTGGCCCTTCTGCCGGATCATGGCGGTGTTCGCCCTGGCGCCGATCTTCAGCCACAAGGCGATCCCCCTGCGCCTGCGCATCCTCCTCGGCCTGGCGTTGACCGTCGCCCTCGGCGCCGCGCTGCCGCGCCCGCCGGCCATCGACCCGCTGTCGGCGCAGGGCCTGCTGGTGGCGCTGGAGCAGGTTGCCTTCGGCCTGATGCTGGGACTTTCGCTGATGCTGGTGTTCACCGTGTTCGCCCTGGTCGGCGACGTGATTTCCACCCAGCTCGGCCTGAGCATGGCGGTGTACAACGACCCCATGAACGGCGTGTCGTCGTCCTCGATCCTCTACCAGCTGTACTTCATCCTGCTGGTGTTCCTGTTCCTCGCGGTGGACGGCCACCTGCTGGTGGTGAGCATCCTCTACCAGAGCTTCGTCTACTGGCCGGTGGGCAGCGGCCTGCACTACCTGGGGCTGGAATCGGTGCTCGGCAGCCTGGCCTGGGTGTTCGCCGCAGCGGTGCTGATCACCCTGCCGGTGGTGTTCTGCATGACCCTGGTGCAGTTCTGCTTCGGCCTGCTCAACCGCATCTCGCCGGCGCTCAACCTGTTCTCCCTGGGCTTCCCCATGGCGGTGCTGGCGGGGCTGGCGTGCATCTGGCTGACCCTGCCGGACATCCCCGAGAACTACCTCAAGCTGACCCGCCAGCTGCTCGACGCCATCGGCGTGATCTTCCGCGAGGGGCGCCATGGCTGAGCAGCACAGCGCCCAGGAGAAAACGGAAGAGGCCTCCCAGCAGAAGCTCAAGAAGAGCCGCGAGGACGGCCAGGTCAGCCGCTCCAAGGACCTCTCCACCACGCTTTCGCTGCTGGTCACGCTGATCGCCCTGAAGGTCGGCGTGGAGCATTTCTACGAGGGCCTGAAGGAAGGCTTCGCGCTGTCCTTCATCGATCTGCGCCGCAGCGAGATCGGCCTCGACGACCTGCCGCTGGTGCTCGGCCACCACCTGGTGCTGTTCATCACCACGCTGCTGCCGCTGCTGGTCACACCCCTGCTGGTGGTGCTGTTCTCGATGATCCCCGGCGGCTGGATCTTCTCCAGCAAGAACTTCATGCCCAGGCTGTCCAAGTTGAACCCGATCACCGGGCTCGGTCGCATCTTCTCGATGCAGAACTGGACCGAGCTGGCCAAGTCGCTGCTGAAGATCGCCGTGCTGATCGCCGTTGCCCTGTACCAGCTGCACGCCGCGCTGCCCGGCCTGCTGGCCCTGCAGCGCAGCGACGTGCACAGCGCCATCGCCGCGGCGTTCGGCACCTTCTACGACATCACCCTGTCGCTGCTGGTGGTGTTCATCCTGTTCTCCCTGGTCGACATCCCGCTGCAGTACTTCTTCTTCAAGAAGAAGCTGCGCATGACCAAGCAGGAGCGCAAGGAAGAGCACAAGAACCAGGAAGGCCGCCCGGAAGTGAAGGCGCGCATCCGCCAGTTGCAGCGCCAACTGGTGCAGCGGCAGATCAACAAGGTGATCAAGACCGCCGACGTGGTGATCGTCAACCCGGTGCACTTCGCCGTAGCGCTGCGCTACGACCCGAAGAAGGCCCAGGCGCCCTACGTGGTCGCCAAGGGCCTGGACGAGACCGCGCTGTACATCAGGAAAATGGCCCAGGCCCATGATCTGGAAGTGCTCGAACTGCCGCCGCTGGCCCGCGCCATCTACGCCACCACCCAGGTGAACCAGCAGATTCCGGCGCAGCTGTACAAGGCCGTCGCCCACGTCCTGACCTACATCCTCCAGCTCAAGGCCTGGCGCTCCGGGCGCCGCGAGCGGCCGGAGCTGATCAAGAACATCCCCATTCCCGAAGAACTGCTGAACAGAGTCTGAGCATGCGCCTACTGCAGTCACTATTGCCGACCTTCCAGAGCGGCCGCATCGGCATCCCGCTGATCATCCTGTCGATCCTCTCGATGATCATCCTGCCCCTGCCGCCGCTGGTGCTGGACGCCCTGTTCACCTTCAACATCGTGGTGGCGATCCTGGTGCTGCTGGTCAGCGTGTCGTCGAAGAGTCCGCTGGACTTCTCGCTGCTGCCCACCGTGGTGCTGGTCACCACGCTGCTGCGCCTGACCCTGAACGTCGCCTCCACCCGCGTGGTGCTGCTCGACGGCCACACCGGCACGGGCGCGGCGGGCAAGGTGATCGAAGCCTTCGGCCACGTGGTGATCGGCGGCAACTTCATCGTCGGCCTGATCGTCTTCGTGATCCTGATGATCATCAACTTCATGGTCATCACCAAGGGCGGCGAGCGCATCTCCGAGGTCACCGCACGCTTCACCCTGGACGCGCTGCCGGGCAAGCAGATGGCCATCGACGCCGACCTCAACGCCGGCCTGATCGACCAGAACGAAGCCAAGCGCCGCCGCGCGGAAGTGGCCAAGGAAGCCGACTTCTACGGCGCGATGGACGGCGCCTCGAAGTTCGTCCGCGGCGACGCCATCGCCGGCATCCTGATCCTGCTGATCAACCTCTTCGGCGGCCTGGCCATCGGCGTGTTCGTCTACGACCTGCCGGCGGCCCAGGCCTTCCAGCGCTACGCCCTGCTGACCATCGGCGACGGCCTGGTGGCGCAGATCCCGGCGCTGCTGCTGTCCACCGCGGCGGCGATCATCGTCACCCGGGTCAACGAGTCGGCGGAAATCACCAGTCTGGTGCGCAAGCAGATGCTGGCCTCGCCGTCGCTGCTCTATACCGTCGCCGGCATCCTGATCGTCCTCGGCCTGGTGCCGGGCATGCCGCACATCGCCTTCTTCGCCTTCGCCGCGCTGGTGGCCTTCATCGCCTGGCGCCTGTCCCTGGCCGGTCCGCCCGTCGAGGCGCAGACCCTGGAGCAGACCCAGGCGCTGACCCACGCGATGGACCAGGAGCGCGCGCAGCAACTGGCCTGGGAAGACATTCCGCTGGTGGAGCGGCTGTCGATCTCGCTGGGCTACAAGCTGGTCAGCCTGGTCAACGAGGCCAGCGGCGCGCCGCTGCCGCAGCGCATCCGCGGGGTGCGCCAGACGCTCTCGGAGAACCTCGGCTTCCTCCTGCCGGAAGTGCAGATCCGCGACAGCCTGCGCCTGAAGGCCTCGCAGTACGCCATCCACATCAACGGCGAGCGCATCGACGGTGCGGAAATCCACGCCGACCGGCTGATGGCGATTCCCTCGCCGGAGCTCTACGGCGAGATCGACGGCATCCTCGGCGTCGACCCGGCGTACCGCATGCAGGTGGTGTGGATTCTCCCGGCGGACAAGTCCCGCGCGCTGAACCTGGGCTACCAGGTGATCGACTGCGCCAGCGTAGTCGCCACGCACCTGAACAAGGTGGTCCGCGAGCACCTGCCGGACATCTTCAAGCACGACGACGTCGAGCACCTGATGCAGCGCCTGACCCTGCAGGCGCCCAAGCTCGCCGAATCGCTGAAGGCGCAGCTGACCTACTCGCAGCAGCACCGCGTGTACCGCCAACTGCTGCAGGAGGAAGTGCCGCTGAAGGACATCGTCACCATCGCCAGCGCCCTGCTCGAAGGCAGCGAGACCACCAAGGACCCGGTGCTGCTGGCCTCCGACGTGCGCTATGCGCTGCGCCGCAGCATCGTATCCAGCATTGCCGGCGACCGTCCGGAGCTGACCGTGTTCGTGCTGGAGAATGCGCTGGAGAACACCCTGCTCGGCGCCCTGAGCATCGCCCAGCAGGCCGGCCCGGTGAGCCTGGACAACATCCCGGTGGAACCCAGCCTGCTCAACCAGCTGCAGCACAGCATGCCGGTGGTGAAGGAAAAGCTGCGCAAGGAAGGCCACCCGCCGATCCTCACCGTGATGCCGCAACTGCGCCCGCTGCTGGCCCGCTACGCGCGGGTGTTCAGCCCGGGGCTGCACGTGTTGTCGCAGAACGAGATTCCCGAGCGGGTAGGGGTGCAGATTCTCGGGACGCTGGGCTGACCGTCGCGCCCGGCGCCGCCGTGCGCGATGGCGGTGTTCAGCCCCCGGCAAGCCGGAAGGCGTCGGCCATGCGCTCCTGTTCGTACCCCGGCAGGCCGAGCCCGCGCGCCAGCGTGCGCCACTGGCGGACGATGCCGCGGCTGTGCGCGATGATGTCGTCCGCCTCGCCCAGGCCCAGGCGGAAGTAGGTCGCCACCTCGCGTGCCAGTTCGAGGTCCAGGGCGTTGTCGGCGTCGGTGATGTTGAGTTTCAGGCCGTCGGCGTGGGGCAGCGGATTCATGTCGTAGGCTTCGGACAGCCGCCAGCCGCGGCCGGGCACCAGGATGAAGCCGTGGTTGCGCAGGTGGTCGTCGGCGTTGGAGACAAGCAGGTTGAAGACGATGCGCGACCAGAGCTCACGCAGGTCGGCGTTGGTCCGGGAGCCGTGGCGGATCAGCACCTCGGCCAGTTCCAGATAGCTGACGCCGGTCGACGCATCGTCGCCATCGATGTGGCCGGTCATGGTCATCGCCGAGGCGAAATGCAGACGCTTGCCGCTGGCCGTGCGGTCGAAGCGGCGGACCATGAAGCAGTGGTGGGCGCTGGCGAATTTCTGCGCCTGGGCGTCGGCGACGTTCAGCCCGCAGCCCACCGCCAGGGCATTGACCAGCATCTCCCATCCGCCGACGTCGTACAGGTCGCGGTTGCTGGGGAACTTGGCGATGTACAGATGCCCTTCGCTGTCCGCGACGCTGGCCTTGGGCCGCGCGCCACCGAGCGAGCCGCCCGGTGCGATGAGCATCCAGAGCCACTCCCGGCCATCGGCCGAGGTGTTGTCGGGATCCTCTTCCAGCGCGCGGGCGGCGCGCTCCAGCGCGGCAATCTCGGTGAAGGGCGGCGCGGCCAGATCGGCCCGGTCATCGAGAAACGCGCCGCTGTCCTCCAGCCTGTAGCGCAGGGCACCGACGCGATAGAGGTCATGGACGCCCAGCAGATAATCCGATTCGTAGAGCCGCGAGGCCTTGTCGATGACGCCGGCCCGCACCTCGCGCTCCCACCGCCGCTCCATCAACAGGCGTCCCCAGCGATCGGGACTGGAGTCGGCGAAGACGCCGAACCTGTTCTGCGGCGGAGGTGGGAACTGCGAGCCCTCATACAGGCCGAGGCGGGGGTCGAGCTGTACCAGCCCGAGGATCGGGTCCTTCAGGGCCTCGGGGTCGTAGCGAAACTCGAACAGCTCGGTGGCGCGGGTCTTTCTCGAGGTGAGCGAACCAAGCCTGCGCGGGGCGGGAAGACCGTCCCAGTCTGCGTACACCCCGATCATGGTCATGGCTATTCGCGCTCCTTGCGCTCCCTTTCCACCGGTTTGAGGAGGTCCACCAGCGATTTGGCCGTGACGCCTTTATCGGCGACGGCGTTCTCGCCCGGATCGGCTGCATCGAACGCAGCCTGGTCCTCCCGTGCGACAGCATCCTGCCCGGACCTGGAGCCCTGGGGAGGGAGATATCCCGGTTTTGCGGGCTCGGTCTCGCGCCGTCGCCGGCTTATCAGGCGGGAATCCTGCAACTGACGACCCAGCTCGTCGGTTTCGCAGAGCTTCGCCAGATCCGCTTCCAGCCCCAGCACCTGCATGACCGAGAGGTAGGCGCCGATGGTCACGCCGGCACCTCCGGCTTCCAGGGCGCGCAGGGTCATCGGCGACATTCCGGCGCGTTCGGCAACCTGCTTGGCCGTGAGCTTGCGGCGCAGGCGCGCGAGCTTGAGCCGCTCACCGAAAGCAGCGAGCAACTGGCTGGTTTGTGGCAACAGGGGGGCGGTCTTCTTGGCCATGGGCAAGTATTCCGGCGTATTCGTTCGTTAATCGCCAGAATAATAGCATAAGAACCCGGTCACTGACCCGGGCTCGGTCAGATTAGAGCCAGTATTCCTTCATTAAATAAAATAAATTGCCAGAATAATGGCATTTCGTGGAACGGATCATTGCAGCCGCGCCCGCCCCAGCAGGCTGCGGTTGAAGCTCACCGACATCGAGGTCACCAGCTCGGTGAACTCCGCGCTCGGCCGGTCCAGCTTGAAGCCCTGCTCGAAGCGCCCGCCGCGGGTTTCCTTGCGCGACCACTGGCAGATGACGGTGATGTCCAGCGGTCGGGTATGGCCCTCGCGCACCGGAATCTCCAGGCGTATGTCGTAGCAACTGCCCGGCGCCAGCGGCCCGTCCGTCACCAGCCGCAGGCCGCCCATCGAGACGTCGCCAACCACGCCCATGGGCTCGCCGCTCAGGCGGTTGGTCACGTTGATCTGGCCGATGTGGCGGAAGGTCAATCGACGGTGCTTGCGCATGCTGGCCTCTTGTAGGAAATGGGCTCTGGAAGGGCTTTCTGTTGAACAAGAAACGCGCGCGCATCCTAGCAGCGTCGAGGCCTCAAGCGGTCTCAAAAGCTATCAACTGGCCATTATCCGGCGCGAAGTCGCCTACCCCTGGGATGGTCCTCTGCGTTTGGGCAACGGCCTTGCCATCCCCTCAATGGCCGGTCCGTTTTTTGTAGGAGCGGACCTTGTCCGCGATGCTTTTGCGCCGCGTGCCGACCCCATCGCGGACAAGGTCCGCTCCTGCGAAGAGCCGCTTATCGCGCGATCCACAGCAGGCACAGGGAGAGGGTCACCAGCGAGCCCAGGGTGGACACCAGGATGCTCCGCGACACCACCGCCGCCTCGCGCTGGTAGTACTCGGCGAGCATGAAGGGGCCGGTGCCGGTGGGCAGCGCGCTGAGCAGCAGCGCGGAGTCGGCCCACAGTGGCGGCAGGTCGAACACCCGGTAGGCGAGGAAACCGGTCAGCAGCGGCTGGCCGACCAGCTTGATCGCCACCAGCGGCCAGGCGCCGACCTGCTCGCTTTCCTGCTTCTGCGCCAGGAACAGGCCGAGGGATATCAGCGCGCAGGGCGTGGTGGCGGCGGCGAGCATGTCGAGGAAATGCAGCAGCGGCGTCGGCAGGCCGATGCCGGTGGCCGCCCAGAGTCCGCCGAGGATCGGCGACACCACCAGCGGGTTCTTGCCCAGCGCCTTGAGCACCACGGCGATGGCGCGGCCGATGTGCTTCTCGTTCTGCAGGCCTACCTCGATGCACACCACGGCGATGGCGAACAGCACGCAGACCACCAGCAGGGAGGCGATCAGCGCCGGCTCCAGGCCGTCCTGGCCGAACACCAGCAGGCACAGCGGAATGCCCATGTAGCCGGTGTTGGCGTAGGACGCGCTGAGCCCGTCGATGCTCGCCGCCGGCAGCGCGCGGCCTTGCAGCAGGCGCCAGGCGAGCGTGGCGAAGAACACCAGCAGGCAGCCGCCGGTGAAGGCGGCGAGGAAGCCCGGTTGCCAGATTTGTGCCCAGGTCGCGGTGGCGGTGACCTTGAACAGCAGCGCCGGCAGGCACAGCCAGACCACCAGCCGGTTGATCTCCGAGGCCGCCTGCGGGCCCAGGCGGTTGGTGCGCCGGCACAGCCAGCCGACCAGGATCAGCGCGAAGATCGGCAGGACGACGGACAGGACGTGGGGCATGGGGGAGACAGCCGGACAGCGGGACGGCTGGCGAGCATAGGCGGCGGGGCCGGCCGCCGTCCATGCGCCCGTGCCCGCAGATGCCGGTTCAGACGCGTCCGCTGACCGGGATGCAGGCGCCGGTGATCGCCGCCGCGTCATCCGAGGCGAGGAACAGCAGGGTCGCCGCCAGCTGCTCCGGGCGCACCCAGCGGTCGAACTCGGCGTCGGGCATGTCGGCGCGGTTCTGCGGGGTGTCGATGATGCTCGGCATCAGCGCGTTGACGGTGATGCGCGCGTCCTTGAGCTCTTCCGCCAGGGCCTCGGTCAAGCGCATCACCCCGGCCTTGGACGCCGCGTAGGCGCCCGTCCCCAGTGCCGCGCGGGTAGCGGCGGCGGCCGCGATGTTGAGGATGCGCCCTTGGCCGCGCGCCTTCAGGTGCGCCAGCGCGGCCTGGCTGGAGACCACGGCGGTGCGCAGGTTGATGCGGTACATCCGGTCCCAGGTGTCGACGTCGCCATCGGCGAGGGTTTCCCATTGGAAACCGCCGGCCACGTTGATCAGCGCATCGAGTCCGCCGAAATGCGCGCTGGCGCGGTCGATGGCGTCGCGCGCGGCGGCGCTGTCGGTCAGGTCGACACCGCCCAGGGACAGCGCGCCAGCCTGTGGATGATGCGGGTTGGCAGCGTGGCCGAGCAGCGCGACCTGCCAGCCGGCGTCGGCGAAGGCCTGGCCGACTACGCTGCCCAGGTGGCCGAAACCGCCGGTGATGGCGACGATCTTGTTCATGGAGTGCACCCTCAAGGCATTGAAAGAACGGCACTTATAGGGTTAGCACGGCGGGCGGGAAAGGTCGCCGACGACAGATGCGGGGACGCATCGGGACGGGGCGGGCGGACGGGCGGTGCTGCCGTGCGCCAGCGTCTAGCGCGGCGGCGGCAGGTCATCCGGCTTTCGTCGAAACGCCGCGGGAATGCCATCTGCCACTGGTAAGCTGGAAGCCTGCAAGACCTGGAGCTGGTGATGAATACCCTCTTGCCGGAACGCCCCCTGCAACGTTTTGCGCGCAACCTGCGCGGCCGCGACTTCGTGGTGGGGGATGTGCACGGCCATTTCGAACTGCTCGAACGCCTGCTGGAGCGGGTGGCGTTCGATGCCGCCGCCGACCGCCTGTTCGCCGCCGGCGACCTGGTGGATCGCGGCCCTTACTCGCCGCGCGTGCTGGAGTGGCTGGAGCACCCCTGGTTCGCCTCGGTGCGCGGCAACCATGAGCAACTGGTGATCGACTCGGTGCTGGCCGGCGACGACCGTGACTTGCACTTCCGCAACGGCGGCGTGTGGCTCTACGAATTGCCGCAGGAGGAGCGCGAGCGCATCGCCCGGCGCCTGCAGCGGCTGCCGCTGGCCATCGAGGTGGAGGCCGCGGATGGCCGCCGTATCGGCATCATCCACGCCGAGCCGCCGATCTCGGTGGCCTTTCCGGACTGGGACAGCGGCATGGCGGCGCTGGCGGGGGAACTGGGCGGCGCCGCCCGGCGCAACGCGGCGGCACTGGCGATGTGGGCACGCACCCGCATCGAGGGCGAGGATGATACGCGGGTGCCTGGCCTGGAGCGCCTGTATGTCGGCCACACGGTGCAGGTCCACGTGCGCCGGCTGGGCAACACGCACTACATCGACACCGGCAGCGGCTACGCCGACGGCACCCTGAGCCTGGTGGACATGCTCAGCGGCAAGGTGGAAACGGCGACCGCGCGCTGAGCGACCGCCGCGCCCTGCTTACTCGCCGCGGATGTATTGCTCCAGCTGCCGGATCAGGTCCGCCTGCTCGGCGATGGCCGCCTTCACCAGGTCGCCGATCGACAGCAGGCCCAGCAGCTCGCCGTTCTCCACCACCGGCAGGTGGCGCAGGTGGCGCTCGGTCATGATGCCCATGCAGGCGTCGATGTTCAGGTGGGTTTCCACGGTGATCACCGGCGCGGTCATCACCGCGCTGACCGGCGTGTCCTCCGAGGAGCGCCCCTTGAGCGCCAGGCGCCGGGCGTAGTCGCGCTCGCTGAAGAAGCCGACCACCTGGTTGGTCTCCACCACCGGCAGGCCGCCGAGGTTCTTCTCCGCCATCAGGCGCAGTGCGTCGATCACCATCGCGTCCGGGCCGATGGTGTAAACCTGCTGGTCCGCCTTGGCATTCAGCAGCTGAGCCACATTCTTCATTCCAGCCCCCTCTCGTCGTCTCGCGCGCGATGCCCGAGGTTCATAGAGGATCGTGGACGGACGGCGATCCGGCAAGGCTGGAACACGGCATCGACAGGAGCGAAAACGTCATGCCGCGGCGGCGCGACTTATACTGTCCTTCCACTTCTGTTTTCCTGACCGGCCATGACTGACGACGACCGCGACCTCCCCGAGCCCGAACACGACCACCTGCTCGATCTCGACGACGACCTCGACAGCCTGCTGGAAGCGGACTCGGCGTATTTCGACGACCACCCGGACGACGACGAGCCGGAGGAATACCAGCCGGGCCTGGACGACGGGGAAGACTGGCTGGAGGACTGATTCCAGACGGTACCTCCCTGTCACGAAGTGCTGGCAGAATGTCCCGGATTACAAGAGGGATCCCCATGCGCTACTTCCCCATCGTCCTGAGCCTCGCCCTGCTGGGCGGCTGCTCCTCCTCGGTCCGCACTGACGAGCGCGGTGCCCCGATTTCCCTGTACCGCGACACCCGGCACAACCTGGTGGTGAACTTCCAGCCCGACGCCCAGGTGGCCGCCAACCCGCGCTGGACCACGCTGATGAGCGGTTGGCGGGAGGCCCTGCGCGAGGAGGCGGATTCGGCGGACTACCAGTTCTCGGTGCAGGACGGCGCGCCGCGCGCCACGGACACCCTGTCCACCCTGGTGGTGATCGAGGTCGGCAGCGGCCACAGCGCCAACAACCGTCCGCGCTCCGACGAGGGCGAATGGATCACCTCCACCGTGCGCTACCACGACGGGCTCACCGGCCAGTTGCTCGCCTCGCGCCGCTACGACAGCGAAGCGGAAGCCGCCGGCGACCTGTTCGCCTCGATGGGCCCGGCGCAGCTGGATGCGGTGTCCGAGCAGATCGTCGAGGAAATCACCAGCGCCCTGCTGGTCGCCCGTCCCTCGCGTCCGCTGCCATCGCCCACGACTCCCGCCACGCCGATCTCGCCACCACGGAGCGTGCCTGCGCCCGTCGTGCCCACGGCGGTCGAAACCGTCGCCCACGCCTCTCCGGCGCGGAGCCAGGAGCAGCAGATCTTCGATCTGCAGCAGCGCAACCTGCCGTACGAGGAGTACCGGGACGAATACCGGAGGATCATGGGGCGCTGAGCACCCTGAAACGAAAAAGGCCCGCATGCTGCGGGCCTTTTCATGTCTGCATCGGGGCAGCGCGGAGATGGCGCATCCGGCGGGATTCGAACCCACGACCCCTGCCTTCGGAGGGCAGTACTCTATCCAGCTGAGCTACGGATGCGTATGCCGCGGCGGGCGCGGCAGGCGGCAATCATACGCATCTCGGGCTTGGGCGTCCAATAGCAGTACGATCGTTCATGATATCGAACGAAAAGCGCCGTTTGTCGGTGGAAACACGACGAAAAGGCTCTGCAGTCGAATACCTTCGTTGGTTTTGTCGAACAAGCTATTGCCCTTTGCAGTCGAGGGCCCTAGGATTCGTTTGAGATTTCAAACGCCTCCCCATCACAACAACAGGAGACCGGAGAATTGGCATCACACCAGCCGGCCAACAGCCTGCGGGATGACATTCTTCCGTTGCGCCAACCGCTTGTCTTCAGTGACAGGTCTCCGTGCGGCTTCCGTCGATCAGCGTACCGGAAGGTTGTGTGGCAGGTGTCCTCTTGGATTCAATCCAGGAATCCGTGCGTGAGCGAACTGGACCAGACCGGGCAATGACCCGGGCCTGCGTTTTTTCGTGTCCGCGTGCCGGGCGAACTAAGAGCCGTTCGCCTGGCGTCGCCCCCTTGCGGTGGCGACCATCGCTTCCGGCGCCGACGGTGGTCGGTCGGGGCGAATGAACGGCAGAGACTGCGGTCTCTCCAATCCAGATAACAAGACAGGTGGGGACTCGAGGTGGACCCGCCGTCCACAGGCTTTCCTCGAAAGGAGACAGGTCATGCAACTCAATGATGCCAAGCTGTTCCGTCAACAGGCTTACATCGACGGTTCCTGGGTCGACGCCGACAGCGGCCAGACCATCCAGGTGAACAACCCGGCCACCAACGAAATCATCGGCAGCGTGCCGAAGATGGGCGCCGCCGAGACCCGTCGCGCCATCGAAGCCGCCGACCGCGCCCTGCCGGCCTGGCGCGCGCTGACCGCCAAGGAGCGCGCCAACAAGCTGCGCAAGTGGTTCGACCTGATGATGGAAAACCAGGACGACCTGGGCCGCCTGATGACCATCGAGCAGGGCAAGCCGCTGGCCGAAGCCAAGGGCGAGATCGCCTACGCCGCCTCCTTCCTCGAGTGGTTCGGCGAAGAAGCCAAGCGCATCTACGGTGACACCATTCCGGGCCACCAGACCGACAAGCGCATCATCGTGATCAAGCAGCCGATCGGCGTGACCGCGGCCATCACCCCGTGGAACTTCCCGTCCGCGATGATCACCCGTAAAGCCGGCCCGGCCCTGGCCGCCGGTTGCACCATGGTGCTCAAGCCCGCTTCGCAGACCCCGTACTCCGCCCTGGCCTTGGCCGAGCTGGCCGAGCGCGCCGGCATTCCGAAGGGTGTGTTCAGCGTGGTCACCGGCAGCGCCGGCGAAGTCGGCGGCGAGCTGACCAGCAACCCGATCGTGCGCAAGCTGACCTTCACCGGCTCGACCGAAATCGGCCGCCAGCTGATGGCCGAATGCGCCAAGGACATCAAGAAGGTGTCCCTGGAACTGGGCGGCAACGCGCCGTTCATCGTCTTCGACGACGCCGACCTGGACGCCGCCGTCGATGGCGCGCTGATCTCCAAGTACCGCAACAACGGCCAGACCTGCGTCTGCGCCAACCGCCTGTACGTGCAGGACGGCGTGTACGACGCCTTCGTCGAGAAGCTCAAGGCCGCCGTGGCCAAGCTGAACATCGGCAACGGCCTGGAGCAGGGCATCACCACCGGCCCGCTGATCGATTCCAAGGCCGTGGCCAAGGTCGAAGAGCACATCGCCGACGCCGTTTCCAAGGGCGCCAAGGTCCTCACCGGCGGCAAGCCGCACGCCCTGGGCGGCACCTTCTTCGAGCCGACCATCCTGGTCGACGTACCGAAGAGCGCCCTGGTCTCCAAGGACGAGACCTTCGGCCCGCTGGCGCCGGTGTTCCGCTTCAAGGACGAGGCCGAAGTCATCGCCATGTCCAACGACACCGAGTTCGGCCTGGCGTCCTACTTCTACGCCCGCGACCTGGCCCGCGTGTTCCGCGTGGCCGAGCAGCTGGAATACGGCATGGTCGGCATCAACACCGGCGTGATCTCCAACGAAGTGGCGCCGTTCGGCGGCATCAAGGCCTCGGGCCTGGGCCGCGAAGGTTCGAAGTACGGCATCGAGGACTACCTCGAGATCAAGTACCTCTGCCTCGGCGGCATCTGATCTTTCCGTGGGCGCGCGGGTGGCAGGCAAGAGCTGGCAGCCACCTTCGCGTCGGCGTTTTCCGGTGGTAGCACCGGACAACCCGTCCGGCGGGCCGCAAGTGCCACGACAGTCGATCATCGTATGCTGTCGTGCGTGGCTTCTCCCCGCTTTCATCCTTTGATCCGGTCGCCCGATGAGCGGCCACTGAGGAAGTTATGAGCAAAACCAACGAATCCCTGCTGCAACGTCGTCAGGCCGCCGTACCGCGCGGTGTTGGCCAGATCCACCCGGTCGTCGCCGAGCGCGCCGAGAACTCCACCGTGTGGGACGTCGAAGGTCGCGAGTACATCGACTTCGCCGGCGGCATTGCCGTACTGAACACCGGCCACCTGCATCCGAAAGTGGTTGCCGCCGTTCAGGAGCAACTGACCAAGCTGTCCCACACCTGCTTCCAGGTGCTGGCGTACGAGCCCTACATCGAGCTGGCCGAAGAGATCGCCAAGCGCGTTCCGGGCAACTTCCCGAAGAAGACCCTGCTGGTCACCTCCGGCTCCGAAGCCGTTGAGAACGCCGTCAAGATCGCCCGTGCCGCCACCGGCCGCGCCGGCGTGATCGCCTTCACCGGCGCCTACCACGGCCGCACCATGATGACCCTGGGCCTGACCGGCAAGGTCGTTCCGTACTCCGCCGGCATGGGCCTGATGCCGGGCGGCATCTTCCGCGCCCTGGCTCCGTGCGAACTGCACGGCATCAGCGAAGACGACGCGATTGACAGCATCGAGCGCATCTTCAAGAACGACGCCCAGCCGCGCGACATCGCCGCCATCATCATCGAGCCGGTCCAGGGCGAGGGTGGCTTCTACGTCAACTCCAAGCCCTTCATGCAGCGCCTGCGCGCCCTGTGCGACGAGCACGGCATCCTGCTGATCGCTGACGAAGTGCAGACCGGCGCTGGCCGTACCGGCACCTTCTTCGCCACCGAGCAACTGGGCATCGTTCCGGACCTGACCACCTTCGCCAAGTCCGTTGGCGGCGGCTTCCCGATCTCCGGCGTTTGCGGCAAGGCCGAAATCATGGACGCCATCGCTCCCGGCGGCCTGGGCGGCACCTACGCCGGCAGCCCGATCGCCTGCGCCGCGGCCCTGGCCGTGCTGAAGGTGTTCGAGGAAGAGAAGCTGCTGGAACGTTCGCAAGCGCTGGGCGAGCGCCTGAAGGCTGGTCTGCGCGAGATCCAGGCCAAGCACAAGGTGATCGGCGACGTTCGTGGCCTGGGTTCGATGGTCGCCATCGAGCTGTTCGAAGGCGGCGACACCCACAAGCCGGCCGCCGAGCTGGTCAGCAAGATCGTGGTTCGCGCCCGTGAGAAAGGCCTGATCCTGCTCTCCTGCGGCACCTACTACAACGTCATCCGCTTCCTGATGCCGGTAACCATCCCGGACGCCCAGCTGGACAAGGGCCTGGCCATCCTGGCCGAGTGCTTCGACGAGCTGGCCTGAGCCTTGACGGTTTAGCCGCTGTAATGAAAAGGCCCGCGCAAGCGGGCCTTTTTCATGCCCGATTTGATAGCGCACAAGAGCAAGTCCCCGGGCTTTGGATTAAGCTGCGCGCCATTCCCAAGGCCCGTGGCTGGCGGTAGCCGAAGAGGCACGGGCCGGCAAGGACCGCTTTGACCCGGCGGCTCGTAGCGGTGCGTGGTGTTCGTTTCGAATGAGGTGATGGATGAGCGTCTCTCCCTGCGTGCTGGTCGCGGCCGACGATCCCTGGAGCCGTGAGCTGCTGGGGCAACTGGTGCTCAGCGTGCGCGGCGATGCCAGCGTGCAGTTCTGCGAGGATGGCCTGTCGGCGATCGACGCCTGCCGGCGGCAGTCGTATGCCCTGGTGTTGGCCGAGCGCGAGCTGCCCGGCAGCGATGGCCTCGAGCTCCTGCGCCAGGTTCGCGCCATGCGCCGGGGACGGGCAGCCCAGCCATTCATCCTGATCAGCGCGAAGGCGGACGCTGCCAGCGTCCGCGCGGCGCTGCCGTTGGCGCCGTCGGCCTATCTGGTGAAGCCGTTCAATGCCGAGAACCTGCGCTCCCGCCTGCGTGCCTTGCTGCTGGCGCCGGGGGAGAGCGTCGTCAGCCAATCGCCGGCGCTGGAGCGGAACCTGTCGCTGGAGCGCTTCCTGCAGGATGAGCGTGACGCCGCCGACGGCGCGCCGCTGATGGGCGAGGTCGGCAAGGCGGTGAGCCGCTGCATGGAGGCCAAGGACATCAACCTGGAGATGCTCGACCAGGAATTCGGCCATGACCCGCAGATCACCGCCTGCCTGATCTCCGCCGCCAACAGCGCCGCACGGCATGTCGGCATGCCGTGCCAGACGCTCCTGCAGGCGCTGTCGCGGCTGGGTGTGGCGCATGCGCTGAACCTGATGCTGGCGGTGGCGCTGCAGCGTGCCGCCACGCTCGATGATCCGTTGCTGAAGGACCGCGCCGAGCGCTTCTGGCAGCTCTCGCGGGACAGTGCCGATGGCGCCTTCGCGCTGGCCGAGTCGCTGGGCGCGGACGCCGATCGCTGCTTCACCGCCGGGCTGCTGCACTGCCTGGGCGACCTGGCATTGCTGCGCAGCCTGCAGGACTGGCACCGCGCGGGCGGCGCGCTGAGCGAGAGCGAAGTGGACGAGGCGCTGGCCGAGCAGGGCGCCGGCTTCGGTTCGGCGCTGCGGACCCGCTGGCGCCTGCCGCTGGAGCTGCGCGGTCTGGTGGCGGCCGCCTACGCGATCGACAGCGGTGTGTTCAGCCGCGAGGCGCTGATCGTCAATCTTGCCGCCAGTGCGGCGCGTCTGCCCGAAGAGGAACTGCCGAAACTCGCCGAGCACAAGGCCGCGCGCATGCTGCGGCTGACGCCGGCGCAGCTGGGCTATCTGGGGCGGACCTGAGCGTTCAGGAGGTGTAGTAGTACTTCTTCGCCCAGGCATACGGGCGCTGCCGTTCGGCGCACCAGGCGGCGAAGTCGCCGTCGGGCTGTGCCGAGTAGGCCAGCCAGTCATCCAGCATCGCCGAGAGCTGCACGGCTTCTTCGGCACGGCGGGCGAACGGGTTGGCGTCCGGCGCCTCGGTGATGAGTCGGGTCGCGAGCTCCAGCGCTTCGCGCGCCTGGGCCGGTTCGCCTATGAAAAAGCCCTCGTCCAGATGGTGCATTGCGTAGTCCGCGGCGCCCAGGGCGAAATCGATCAATCGGTAGCGAACAGCAACATCATCCGGGCTGACCGCCAGCGCCCGGCGCAGGAGATCGCCATCATTCTGCAGTAGCCCCAGCCAGCGCAGCGGCGCGTGGGCCGTCGGTTCGCTGTCGATCCAGGCTTGCAGTGTCGGGAACAGGAAGCGCGCAAGCAGCGGTTGGGCGAGGAACTGATGGGCTTCGCGGGTCTGGCTGTGCAGCGCGAGTACCTGCAGACTCAGCTCGCGGGCTGGCAGGGCAGTGGGGGCAGGGGCATTGCGCAGGAACCCGTCGAGGGCGGCAAACGCCTCTCGTCGCAGGCCTCGACTGCGGGCGCGGGCATAATCCGCCAGCGCCTGCAGGCCGGGCAGGCTCGCCAGTTCATCGGCGAGCCGTTCCAGTCCTTCGAAGTTCTCTTGGTTCCAGTAGTACATGAAACGCTGCGCTCAGCGCTTGGCCAGCAGCTCCTTGCCACGGGCGACGGCGGCGCGGACCTGGTTCGGCGCGGTGCCGCCGATGTGGTCACGGGCGTTCACCGAGCCTTCCAGGGTCAGCACGGCGAACACGTCGTCGCCGATCTGGTCACTGAACTGGCGCAGCTCGTCCAGGCTCATCTCGGCCAGGTCCTTGCCGCTGTCCACGCCGTACTTCACCGCATGGCCGACGATCTCGTGGCAGTCGCGGAAGGGCAGGCCCTTGCGCACCAGGTAGTCGGCGAGGTCGGTGGCGGTGGAGAAGCCGCGGCGGGCCGCCTCGCGCATGATCTCGCGCTTGGGCTTGATCGCCGGGACCATGTCGGCGAAGGCGCGCAGGCTGTCGCGCAGGGTGTCGGCGGCGTCGAACAGCGGTTCCTTGTCTTCCTGGTTGTCCTTGTTGTACGCCAGCGGCTGGCCCTTCATCAGGGTCAGCAGGCCGGCGAGGTGGCCGAACACGCGGCCGGACTTGCCGCGCACCAGCTCCGGCACGTCGGGGTTCTTCTTCTGCGGCATGATCGAGGAGCCGGTGCAGAAGCGGTCGGGCAGGTCGATGAACTGGAACTGGGCGCTGGTCCACAGCACCAGCTCTTCGGAGAAGCGCGACAGGTGCATCATCGCCACGGAGGCGGCGGCGCAGAATTCGATGGCGAAGTCGCGGTCGGAAACGCCGTCCAGCGAGTTGCCGGAGATCGCTTCGAAGCCGAGCAGTTCGCAGGTGACGGTCCGGTCGATCGGGTAGGTGGTGCCGGCCAGCGCGGCGCTGCCCAGGGGCATGCGGTTGGCGCGCTTGCGGCAGTCGACCAGGCGCTCGTGGTCGCGGCTGAGCATTTCGAACCAGGCCAGCAGGTGGTGGCCGAAGGTCACCGGCTGGGCGGTCTGCAGGTGGGTGAAGCCGGGCATGATGGTGTCGGCTTCGGCTTCCGCCAGGCCCAGCAGGCCCTGCTGCAGGCGGGTGATCTCGGCGAGGATCAGGTCGATCTCGTCGCGCAGCCAGAGGCGGATGTCGGTGGCCACCTGGTCGTTGCGCGAACGGCCGGTGTGCAGCTTCTTGCCGGTGATGCCGATGCGGTCGGTCAGGCGCGCCTCGATGTTCATGTGCACGTCTTCCAGCTCGACGCGCCAGTCGAAGCTGCCGGCTTCGATCTCGGACTGGATCTGCTTCAGGCCGTCGATGATGGTGTCGCGCTCGGCGTCGGTCAGCACGCCGACCTTGGCCAGCATGGTCGCGTGGGCGATGGAGCCCATGATGTCGTGGCGGTAGAGGCGCTTGTCGAAGTCGACGGAAGCGGTGAAGCGGGCGACAAAGGCATCGACGGGCTCGCTGAAGCGGCCGCCCCAGGACTGGTTGGTCTTCTCTACGCTCATGGATTTCTCTCGCGGAAACGGGCAGGCGCGGCGCGCGGCCTGCATGACGGGCAAAGTGCGACGATAATAGCAGGCTGAACGACAAAACCGGCGGCGCTTTGACGGTTGGGGCGGGGGAGCGGCCGGGACGCGCCGCGCGGCTCCCGGCCGATCCTTGCGCTGCCCGACATTTCCCCGCTCTGGTCGCACGCGGCGCTTGCCGCCGCGCGGACGCTTACGGAAACTGCGTCGATGCCCAAACTCGCGAAGACCGGCGCCCGGCCGGCACCCCAAGACGACTTTTTCATCCCCGAACTGTGCCAGCCCGAAGCGCTGTTCAGCCTGGTGGTGCTGGCCGAGATGCTGGTGCTGGTGATCGTGCTGGCCGAGCCGATGACGCCGAGCTTCAACTGGGTGCGCCTGTCGCTGATCTCGCTCTTCGTGCAATGGATCGTGCTGCTCTCGGCCGGCCTGCTGTGCCAGTTGCGGCCGCTGCTGGCCCGCTGCCCCGCCTGGCTCGCCGGGGTGCTGAGCTGCGCGCTGGTGGTGGCGCTGACCCTCGCCTGCACGGCGGCGGCCGACTACCTCGCCCTGGGCGGGCCGCTGTCGCTCACCGGCGAAGTGAATCTCTACCTGCGCCACGCATTGATCGCCCTCATCATGTCCACCCTGTTGCTACGCTACTTTTATCTCCTGAGCCAATGGCGCCGTCAGGAACAGGCCGAACTGCGGGCGCGGATCGAATCGCTGCAGGCGCGCATCCGTCCGCATTTCCTGTTCAACAGCCTCAACAGCATCGCCAGCCTGATCGAGCTCGACCCGGGCAAGGCCGAGCAGGCGGTGCTGAACCTGTCGGACCTGTTCCGCGCCAGCCTGGCGAAACCGGGAACATTAATTTCCTGGGGGGAGGAACTCGAGTTGGCCAGACGCTATCTTTCCATTGAGCAGTTTCGTCTTGGCGACCGGTTGCAGCTGGACTGGCAGGTGAGCGAGGTGCCCGATGGCGTGCCGATCCCCCAGCTGACGCTGCAGCCGTTGCTGGAGAACTCGTTGATTTATGGCATCCAGCCGCGCATCGAAGGCGGCCTGGTGAAAGTTGAGGCGGACTACCGTGACGGTGTGTTCCAGCTCCGTGTGAGCAACCCGTACGACGAGTCGACGCAGACGCTGCCCACGAAGGGGACCCAGCAGGCGCTGCAAAATATTGCAGCCAGACTTGCGGCACTTTTCGGGCCAAAAGCTAGTCTCAGCGTCGAACGCCGTGACGGACGGCACTACACCTGTCTACGCTATCCATGTGCGCGTCTCATGCAGGAAGCCTGAGCTTATGAATGTCCTGATCGTCGATGACGAACCCCTGGCGCGAGAGCGCCTGGCCCGGCTGGTAGGGCAAATGGACGGCTATCGCGTCCTCGAGCCCGCCGCCAGCAATGGTGAAGAAGCGCTGACACTGATCGACAGCCTGAAGCCGGATATCGTCCTGCTGGATATCCGCATGCCCGGCCTGGACGGGCTTCAGGTGGCGGCCAAATTGTGCGAGCGCGAAGCCCCGCCAGCGGTGATCTTCTGCACCGCCCATGACGAATTCGCCCTCGAGGCGTTCCAGGTCAGCGCGGTCGGCTACCTGGTCAAGCCGGTCCGCAGCGAGGACCTGGCCGAAGCGCTGAAGAAGGCCTCGCGGCCCAACCGCGTGCAACTGGCGGCGCTGACCAAGCCCCCGGCGGCCGGCGGCCCCGGCCCGCGCAGCCACATCAGCGCGCGGACCCGCAAGGGCATCGAGCTGATTCCGCTGGAAGACGTGATCTTCTTCATTGCCGACCACAAGTACGTGACCCTGCGGCATGCCGGCGGCGAAGTGCTGCTGGACGAGCCGCTGAAGGCGCTGGAGGACGAGTTCGGCGAGCGCTTCGTGCGCATCCACCGCAACGCGCTGGTCTCCCGCGAGCGCATCGAACGCCTGCAGCGCACCCCGCTGGGACACTTCCAGCTGTACCTCAAGGGCCTCAACGGCGATGCCCTGACCGTCAGCCGCCGGCACGTCGCAGGCGTGCGGCGACTCATGCATAACCTGTAGCGACACAGTGCCGCATTCCGCGTGAAGCCTGGGGCCGCTGCCCAGGCTTCTGCGCGCGCGAGCTGTTATGATGCGGGTCGTCTCTTGCACGCTCTATTGCACGGAAATGCCCATGTCCTCTCGCGAAATCCGTATCGCCACGCGCCAGAGCGCGCTGGCCCTGTGGCAGGCCGAATACGTCAAGGCCCGCCTGGAACAGGCCCATCCCGGCCTGACCGTGACCCTCCTGCCGATGACCAGCCGCGGCGACAAGCTGCTCGACGCGCCGCTGGCGAAGATCGGCGGCAAGGGGCTGTTCGTCAAGGAACTGGAAACCGCGCTGCTGCAGAACGAGGCGGACATCGCCGTGCACTCCATGAAGGACGTGCCGATGGACTTCCCCGAGGGCCTGGGCCTGTACTGCATCTGCGAGCGCGAAGACCCGCGCGACGCCTTCGTTTCCAACACCTATGCCAGCCTCGATGAGCTGCCCGCCGGCAGCGTGGTCGGCACCTCCAGCCTGCGCCGCCAGGCGCAGCTGCTGGCCAGCCGGCCGGACCTGCAGATCCGCTTCCTGCGCGGCAACGTCAACACCCGCCTGGCCAAGCTGGATGCCGGCGACTACGACGCCATCATCCTCGCCGCCGCCGGCCTGATCCGCCTCGGCTTCGCAGACCGCATCCGCTCCTCCATCGGCGTCGAAGCCAGCCTGCCGGCTGGCGGCCAGGGCGCGGTGGGCATCGAATGCCGTACCGCCGACGTGGAAATCCACGCGCTGCTGGCGCCGCTGCATCACGCCGAAACCGCCGTCCGCGTCACCGCCGAGCGCGCCCTGAACAAGCGTCTCAACGGTGGCTGCCAGGTGCCGATCGCCTGCTACGCCGTGCTCGAAGGCAATCAGCTGTGGCTGCGCGGCCTGGTCGGCCAGCCTGACGGCTCCCAACTGCTGCGCGCCGAGGCGCGCGCGCCGCTGGCCGACGCCGAGGCCCTTGGCGTGAAGGTGGCCGAGGACCTGCTGGAGCAGGGCGCGCAGGACATCCTCACCGCGGTGTACGGCGAGGCCGGTCACCCGTGAGCCACTGGCGGCTGCTGCTGACCCGTCCCGAGGATGAGTGCGCGGCACTGGCCGCTAGCCTCGCCGAAGCGGGCATCCACAGCGCCAGCCTGCCGTTGCTGGCGATCGTCGAGCGGGAAGAGTCGCCGGCCGAGCGCAGCCTGGTCCTCGATCTCGACCGCTACTGCGCGGTCATCGTGGTCAGCAAGCCGGCGGCGCGCCTGGGCCTGGAGCGGCTGGACCGCTACTGGCCGCAGCCGCCGCTGAACCAGAGCTGGTTCAGCGTCGGCGCGGCGACCGCGGCTATCCTCGAAGACTACGGCCTGACCGTGCACTGCCCCGCCGACGGCGACGACAGCGAAGCCCTGCTGCGGCTGCCGGCGCTGGCGCAGGCGCTGCAGGTGCACGATCCGAAGGTGCTGATCCTGCGGGGCGAAGGTGGCCGGGAATTCCTCGCCGACTGCCTGCGCGGCCAAGGCGTGGCGGTCGACTATCTGGAACTCTACCGTCGCGAGCTGCCGTCCTATCCCCCGGGCGAGCTGGCAAGGCGCATCCGCGACGAACAGCTGAACGCCGTGGCGATCAGCAGCGGGCAGGGGCTGGAACATCTGTATCGTCTGGCGGAGCAGGACTGGCCGCAGGTGAGTGCGCTGCCGCTGTTCGTGCCCAGCCCGCGCGTGGCCGAGCAGGCCCGCGAGCTGGGGGCGCAGCGCGTGATCGACTGTCGGGGCGCCAGCGCTGCGGCACTGATGGAGGCGCTGCGAAGCGCCGACGAGAACAATTTCTGAGCGAAGGATGGATCTGTGAGCGAAGCCGTCACTCCCCAAGAGACTCCCACTCCGACCAATCCGGCCCGTGAGCCGGCACCTCGCAAGGGCGGCACCGGCATCGCCCTGCTGGCCCTGCTGGTCGGCGCCGCCGGCCTCGCTGCGGGTGGCTGGGGCATCTGGCAAGTCCAGCAGCTCAAGACTGCCGAACAGCAGCGCGCCGCCCAGCTGGAGGATGTCCGCGGGCAGGCGCAGAGCGTACAGAACAGCAACGCCGAGCTGAACAAGCGCCTCGACGCGTTGCCGAGCGCCGATGAGCTCGACGCCCGCCGCCGTCTGGTGGTGGAACTGCAGGGCGACCAGCAGCAGCTGGCCAAGCAGCTCAAGCAGGTGCTGGGGCAGGGCCGCCAGCAGTGGCGCCTCGCCGAGGCCGAGCACCTGCTGCGTCTGGCCGCGCTGCGCCTCTCCGCGCTGCAGGACATCGACAGCGCCACCGAGCTGGTGCAGGGCGCCGACGACATCCTGCGCCGGCAGAACGACCCGGGCGCCTTCGCCGCCCGCGAGCAACTGGCCAAGAGCCTGGAGGCGCTGCGCAGCCTGCCGCGTCCGGACCGCACCGGGCTGTTCCTGCAACTGGGCGCCCTGCGTGACCAGGCCGCGCAGCTGCAGCCGCTCAACCCGGCGTTCAAGGCCGATGACAGCGCCGTCACCACCAGCACCGCCTGGGGCGATGGCAGCAGCACCTGGGACCTGTGGTGGGAGCGCATCTCCCGCTACGTGCGTATCGATTTCAATGCCGGCCAGGACATCCGCCCGCTGCTCTCCGGCCAGCAGCTCGACCGTGTGCGCCTGGCCCTCAGCCTGGCGCTGGAGCAGGCGCAGTGGGCGGCCCTGAACGGCAAGCAGGAGGTCTACCAGCAGGCGCTGAAGCAGGCCCGGCAGATCGTCGGCGACTTCTTCAACGCCGAGCTCGCCGACAGCCGCGCCCTGGCGACGCGCCTCGATGAACTGAGCGGTCAGGCCGTCAGCGTCCAGGCGCCGGACCTGGGCCCCGCCCTCAGCGCGCTGCAGGCCTACCTCGCGCGCCGCGACGCCGATGCCGCGCAGCAGGAAACCGTCGCGCCCGACGCGGGGAACCAGCCATGAGCCGCGTCTATGTGCTGATCCTGGCCGTCGTGCTGGCCGCCACCCTGATCGGGCTGGCCGTCGCCGAACAGTCCGGCTACGTGCTGATCGCCTACAAGAGCTTCCGCTACGAATCCAGCCTGTGGACCTTCCTCGCGCTGCTGGTGGTGCTCTGGGTGCTGTACCTGGCCGTGCGCCTGGTGCTGCGCCTGCTGGGCGTTTCCGGGCGGGTGGTCAATCCCTGGTCGCGCTTCAACCGCCTCCGTCGTTCGCAATTGGCCGAGGAGAACGGCCAGCGCGACCTCGCCGAAGGGCACTGGCAGCAGGCCCTGCGCCACCTGCGCCGCGCCGCCGAGCTGAGCGATCGACCGCTGTCGCACTACCTGGGCGCGGCGCGGGCGGCGAACGAGCTGGGCCGCGACGAGGAGTGCGACGAACTGCTCAAGCACGCACAGCAGCGCGAGCCGGGCGCCGCGCTGGCGGTGGGCCTGACCCGCGCCCAGCTGCTGATCAACCGTGGCGACTTCAGCCAGGCGCGCGGCGTGCTGGACAAGCTGCACGAGGACCATCCGCGTCATCACACCGTGCTGCGCCTGCTCCAGCAGCTCTACGTCAGCCTCCACGACTGGCAGGCGCTCTGCGTGCTGTTGCCCGAGCTGCGCAAGGAACGGGTGCTGAAGAATGCCGAACTGGCCGATCTGGAACGCCGCAGCTGGATCGCCTCGCTCGGCGAGGCCGGCGAGCAGGGTGTGGGACAGGGCGAGAGCAGCCTGCAGCCGCTGACCCAGCGCTGGCAGAACCTGCCGGGCAACCTGCGGGGTCAGGCGCCGCTGGTGGCGGCCTACGCCCAGCAGCTGCTGCGCCTGGGCGCGCCGGAGGAAGCCGAGGAGGTGCTGCGCAAGGCGCTCAAGGAGGGCTACGACGACCGTCTGGTGCAGCTCTACGGCCTGTCCCGCAGCCGTGACGCCGGTCGCCAGTTGCAGACCGCCGAAGGCTGGCTGAAGGCGCATCCGGACGATGCCGGGCTGCTGCTCACCCTTGGCCGCCTGAGCCTGCAGAACAAGCTGTGGGGCAAGGCGCGCGAATATCTGGAAGCCAGCCTTGCGCGGCAGCGCAGCGCGGAAACCTGCGCCGAGCTGGCGCGCCTGCTGGCGCAGCTGGGCGAGGTGGAGCGCAGCAACCAGCTGTTCCAGGAGGGCCTGGGCCTGCTGGCGCCGCCGGCTTCGTCGCCGCTGGCTGTCCGGGCCTGATCCGGATGCGGGAAAAACGGCGCCTCCGGGCGCCGTTTGCGTTTCTCAGGGTTTGCCGTAGCGGATGCGGTAGATCGCCCCGTTCTCGTCGTCGCTCACCAGCAGCGCGCCGTCGGGCGCCACCAGCACGTCGACCGGCCGGCCGCGGACCCTGCCGTTTTCGTCCAGCCAGCCTTCGGCGAACACGCTCTGGCGCTTGAGCGAGCCGTCCCCGTCGAGCTCCACCCGGGCGATGCGGTAGCCGATCTTCCGGCTGCGGTTCCACGAGCCGTGCTCGGCGATGAACAGGTTGTTGCGGTACTCCGGCGGGAACTGATCGCCCGTGTAGAAGCGCAGCCCCAGCGCCGCGACGTGCGGGCCGAGCCTGGCCACCGGCGGGGTGAAGGCGGAGCAGGGCGTCCGGCCTTCCTCGGGATCGGCAATGTCGCCCTGGTGGCAATCGGGATAGCCGAAATCCTCGCCGACGCGGCTGAGCCTGTTCAGTTCGTCGCTCGGTTGCTCATCGCCGAGCAGGTCGCGGCCGTTGTCGGTGAACCAGAGCTGGTGCGTCTGCGGATGCCAAGTGAAGCCGACGCTGTTGCGGATGCCGTGGGCGACCACTTCGCGGGCGCTGCCGTCCGGGTTCATACGCTGCAGGTTGGCGTAGCGCTCGCGGTCCGGGCGGCAGAGGTTGCAGGGCGCGCCCACCGGAACATAGAGCTTGCCGTCCGGGCCGAAGGCGATGAACTTCCAGCCGTGGGCTGTCTCGGAAGGGAACCGCGCAGGGAGTTCCTCGGGCTCGGGCGGTGCGTCGAGGCGCTCCTCGATACCGCGCAGCACCAGGATGCGGCTGACCGCCGAGACGTACAGGTCGCCGTCCCGGAAGGCGACGCCCACCGGCATCTGCAGGTCTTCGGCCACCGTCGAGACGCGGCCGTCCGGGCGTACCGCGTAGACCTTGCCGGCGCTCATGCTGCCGACGAACAGGGTGCCCGCATCGCCCCAGGCCATGGCGCGCGCGCCGGGCACCTGGTCGGTGAGCAGGCTGATGTGGAAGCCCTCCGGCAGCCGGATGTGCTCCAGGGCGTTGTCCGAACAGGCCGGCAGGCTGGCCAGGCACAGCAACGCGAAAAGTGGCAGGCGACGACGCATGGCGTGGATTCCCGGATGAGTGCCACCGGCAGTTTAGGCGGCGCCCTCCCATCTTTCTCGAGATGGTCACGGATCGGCTTGAACACAGACGGGTATGACGACTGCCGCCTTGAAACGGCGGCGGACTTTCCTCTACCGTAGCGCCCTTCCTGCAGCAGCCCATTCAGCGGAGCCGCCATGAACCTGGCCAGCCCTCGTTCCCTGTTCTTCCTCGCCTTCCTCGCCTGCGCCGCCATGCTCGGCACCGGCTTCTACCTGCAGTACGTGGTCGGGCTGGAGCCCTGCCCGCTGTGCATCCTGCAGCGCATCTTCTTCGCCGGCGCCGGGCTGTTCGCGCTGATCGCCGGGCTGCACGGCCGCGGCTATCGGGTGTATTCGGTGCTGATCCTGCTCTGCTCGCTGGCCGGCGCCGGCACCGCGGGCCGCCAGATCTGGCTGCAGACCCTGCCGCCGGACCAGCTGCCTGCCTGCCTGCCGCCGCTGGAATACATGATGGAGAGCATGCCCTACGCCGACATCCTGTGGACCATGTTCCACGGTTCGGCCGACTGCGCGGAGGTCAACTGGACCCTGCTCAGCCTGAGCATCCCGGAGTGGAGCCTGCTCGCCTTCATCGCCTTCGCGCTGTTCGCCATCTTCCAGTTCTTCCGCCGACGCGGCTGAGCGTCGCAGTCGTTCCGGCCCTGGCCTGCGCTGTCCGATGCAGGCCAGAGGGCGCGCGGCCTGCCGATTAAACGCTCGTATTAATTTTCCGCGCGCCAGCGTCTTGAAGGCAGAAACCGGCGGGCATACTCTGGGTTTCCATTCCGCCGGAAAGCCGCCGCCGAAGAAAACCCACTCACGCGGATGTCGAGGTTCGACAGAATATTGTCCCGGGGCGGACATTGCCGGGACGGCGACAAGGGAAGTGAGGACAACATGCTCGAGAGCTGCCGTAATGCCCAGGAACGTTGGGGAGGCGTACACCAGCTGATCGACCGCTGGCTCAGGGATCGACATGAACTGGTCCGGGCATTCGATTCCCTGGACGGCGTCCAGGCACCGAAGACCAACGCCCAATCCCTGCAGAGTTTTTGCCAGCTCCTGCTCGACTACGTGTCGGCGGGACACTTCGAAGTCTACGAACAACTGATGAACGAAGCGCAGGCCTTCGGTGACACCCGGGGTCTGGAACTGGCCAAGCAGATCTATCCCCGCCTTGAAACCATCACCGCCAACGCGCTCAACTTCAACGACCGCTGCGACAACGGCGACTGCCGCGAAGGCACCTGCCTGACCAGCGAGCTGAAGAACCTGCGCCAGCAACTGCACGAACGCTTCGAACTGGAAGATTGCCTGATCGAGGTGCTGCACAACGCCCACGGACAGAAAGTCGCCGCGGTCTGATCGACCGTCAGGCCGAAGACGGCGCGAACGCTTGAAGCGATCGCGCCGTTTTTGTTTCAGCGGTTCTTCAGCAGCTCCACCTTGAACCCCACAGCTCGCCGCGACAGCTCTGGCGCAGGCTTTCCGGCGGCTTGCCGCCGGCGATGCCGGGGACTGCCTGCTGCATCCGCTCGCCCGGTTGCACGCCCTGGCTGCAGGGGAGTTCGTCCCCGGGGGCCGCACTGACCGGCAGCGATGCGAAGAGCAAGCGGAGCGGTGCGCGATGCAACCCGGGTTCTGCTGGCGGTGAAATCGGCTGGAGATTATGCCGGGCGCGGGTTGCAGCTCGATCGGCACAGTGGCGAGCGGCTGCCGACGGGGCTAGTATGGGCGCAACCACGTCCGCCAGGAGGCACGTCATGTCGGCCAACAAGAAACCCGTCACTACTCCGTTGCACCTGCTGCAGCAGTTGTCCCATAGCCTGATCGATCACCTCGAAGAAGCCTGCAAGCAGGCTCTCGTCGATGCCGAACAGCTCCTCGCCAAACTCGAGAAACAACGCGGCAAGGCGCAAGAGAAGCTGCACAAGGCGCGCACCAAACTGCAGGACGCCACCAAAGAGGGCAAGGCCAAGGCGCAGGCCAAGGCGAAGTCCGCCATCGCCGAGCTGGACGAGGCGCTGGAAACCCTGAAGACCCGCCAGACCGAAACCCGCGCCTACATCGCCAACCTCAAGCGCGATGTGCAGGAGAGCCTGAAGCTCGCCCAGGGTGTGACCAAGGTGAAGGAAGCCGTTGGCAAGTCCCTGGCCAACCGCAAGCCGGTCGCTGCCGCCAAGCCGGTAGCCAAGCCGGCTGCCAGGGCCGCCGCTGCGAAGCCCGCCGCCAAGCCGGCTGTCAGAGCCGCTGCTGCCAAGCCCGCTGCCAAAGCCGCCTCTGCCAAGCCCGCCGCCAAACCGGCTGCCAGGGCCGCCGCTGCCAAGCCTGCCGCGAAGCCGGCTGCTAAAGTTGCTGCCGCGAAGCCCGCCGCCAAGCCGGCTGCCAAGCCGGCTGCCAAGCCTGCCGCCAAGCCGGCTGCCAAAGCCGCTGCTGCGAAACCTGCCGCCAAGCCGGCCGCCAAAGCCGCCGCCGCGAAGCCTGCCGTCAAACCGGCTGCCAAACCTGCCGCTGCCAAGCCCGCCGCCAAGCCGGTGGCCAAGGCCGCTGTTGCGAAACCTGCCGCCAAACCGGCTGCCAAACCGGCTGCCAAGCCTGCTGCTGCCAAGCCCGCCGCCAAACCGGCTGCGAAGCCCGCTGCCAAGCCCGTGGCCGCCAAACCGGCCGCTCCGGTAGCGCCCGCCGCACCGGCTGCTCAGCCGACCGCCCCGGCTGCCAGCGCCACTCCGGCACCGGCCGCTCCGGCCAGCAGCACCTCCAGCGCTTCCTGAGGCTCAGGAGAGGCTCGCCGCGATGCGCAGGGATTCCCGCGCATCGCGGCGCAAGCTGCCCGCGTCCCCCGCCGCTGCATCCAGCCAGCGCGACAAGTCTTCCGCCTCGTTCCGGGGCCACGCCTGCGCCACCTTCCCCAGCCGTTGCAGCAGCACCTTTTCCGCATCCAGTTCGAGCTGCTTGAGACGTTCGCGCAATGGCGCCAACGCCGCATCCCGCTGCGCCGGTTCGCGCCAGCGCTGATGCAGGGAGCGCAGCGGCACGATCACCTCTTCGCGCCACGCTCGCGCCGTATCCTCCAGCGTGATCATTCGCGCCTGCGCAAAGGCCACGCCGGCACTTCCCAGCCAGGCCGCTGCGAGCAGCAGGCAGACGTCCGCGCCGTCCTCCTGCAGCGACAGGCACGCCGCCTCCACGCCCGGGCGGGCGTAGAGTTCCAGGGCATACGACCAGACATCATCAGACATGGAGCACCCTCAGCGATCGCCAGGCGAAGCTGATAAACTCCGCGGCCATGATTCGACTACAAAATCTTACGCTACAGCGTGGCCCCCAGCGCTTGCTGGAAGGAGCCGAACTCACCCTGCATCCCGGACAGAAAGTCGGCCTGATCGGCGCCAACGGCGCCGGCAAGTCGAGCCTGTTCGCCCTGCTGCGTGGCCAGCTCGGCCAGGACGCTGGCGACTGCTACCTGCCCGCCGACTGGCGTATCGCGCACATGCGCCAGGAGGTCGAGACCCTCGACCGCCTCGCCGTCGACTATGTGCTCGACGGCGACGTCCACCTGCGCAAGATCCAGGCGGACCTCGCCGCCGCCGAACAGGCCCACGACGGTACCGCGCTGGCGCGCCTGCACAGCGAGCTGGACAGCGCCGACGGCTACACCGCCGATGCCCGTGCGCGCAAGCTGCTGGCCGGCCTGGGCTTCACCGCCGAGCAGATGGAGCGCCGCGTCGGCGACTTCTCCGGTGGCTGGCGGATGCGCCTGAACCTGGCGCAGGCACTGATGTGCCCGTCCGAACTGCTGCTGCTCGACGAACCCACCAACCACCTCGACCTCGACGCCATCCTCTGGCTGGAGGAGTGGCTCAAGGGTTACCCGGGCACGCTGCTGCTGATCTCCCACGACCGCGACTTCCTCGATGCCGTGGTGGACAACATCGCCCACCTCGAACAGCGCAAGCTGACGCTCTATCGCGGCGGCTACTCGGCCTTCGAGCGCACCCGCGCCGAGCGCCTGGCGCAGCAGCAGCAGGCCTACGAGAAGCAGCAGGCGCAGCGCGCGCACATGGAAAAGTACATCGCCCGCTTCCGCGCCCAGGCCACCAAGGCCCGCCAGGCGCAGAGCCGGATCAAGGCGCTGGAACGCCTGGAAGAACTGGCGCCGGCCCACGTCGATTCGCCGTTCGACTTCAGCTTCCGCGAGTCCGACAAGATTTCCAGCCCGCTGCTCAACCTTTCCGAAGCCCGCCTGGGCTACGGCGACAAGACCGTGCTGGAGAAGGTCAAGCTGCAGCTGGTGCCCGGCGCGCGCATCGGCCTGCTCGGCCCCAACGGCGCGGGCAAGTCGACCCTGATCAAGACCCTGTCCGGCGACCTGTCGCTGCTCTCCGGCGAGCTCGCCCGTGGCGAGAACCTCGCCATCGGCTACTTCGCCCAGCACCAGCTCGACTCGCTGGACCCCAAGGCCAGCCCGCTGCTGCACCTGGCGCGCATCGCCCCAGCCGAACGCGAGCAGACCCTGCGCGACTTCCTCGGCGGCTTCGACTTCCGTGGCGACCGCTGCGACGAGCCGGTGCTGAACTTCTCCGGTGGCGAAAAGGCGCGCCTGGCCCTGGCGCTGATCGCCTGGCAGAAGCCCAACCTGCTGCTGCTCGACGAACCGACCAACCACCTCGACCTGGAAATGCGCCTGGCGCTGACCATGGCGCTGCAGGAATTCTCCGGCGCCGTGGTGGTGGTGTCCCACGACCGTCACCTGCTCAAGAGCACCACCGACGAGTTCCTGCTGGTGGCCGACGGGCGCGTCCGCGAATTCGACGGGGATCTGGAGGATTACGCGCGCTGGCTGGTGGATTTCCGTTCCCGCCAGGCGCCGGCCGCGCCTGTCGCGCCAGCCGGCGACAAGACCGACAAGCGCGCCCAGCGCCAGGCCGCCGCCGCGCTGCGCCAGCAACTGGCGCCGCACAAGCGCGAGGCGGACAAGCTGGAGAAGGAACTGGGCAAGGTCCACGAGCAGCTCGCCGAGCTGGAAGGGCGCCTGGGCGACAGCGCGCTCTACGAGGCGGCGCGCAAGGACGAGCTGCGTGACCTGCTGGCCCGCCAGTCCACCCTCAAGGTCCGCGAAGGCGAGCTGGAAGAGGACTGGTTGATGGCGCTGGAAACCCTCGAGGAACTGCAGCGCGAGCTGGAGGCCAGCGAGTAAGGGGGATGCGGGCCGCGTTAATGGCGTGGCCCGGGCCTGCCTGACTGTTGTGGCGTTCCTCCCGCGTGCGGCCTGGAGCGCGCGCCGACGCCGCGAAGAGCCGGTGAACCTGCGCAACGGCGAGTCGGGTTTTCCGTCCGCGGGAGCGCGCTCGCTCAGGTGAGCGTTCCCTGGTCGACGGTGCTGGGCGGCGCGCCGTGACTAGGGCACACTGGCCCTCCGTAACAGATTATTGCGCCCCTGGGCGCCGTGAGGTTCCAGATGCTCGCCAGTACGTGGTTCGCCTTCTTCATCGCCTGCTGGGTGATCAGCCTGTCGCCGGGCGCCGGGGCCATCGCCTCGATGTCCTGCGGGCTGCAGTACGGTTTCTGGCGCGGCTACTGGAACGCCCTGGGCCTGCAGATCGGCCTGGCCTTGCAGATCGCCGTCGTCGCCGCCGGCGTGGGCGCGCTGCTGGCGACCTCGGCGCTGGCGTTCAGCGTGATCAAATGGTTCGGCGTGGCCTACCTGGTCTACCTCGCCTACCGCCAGTGGACCTCGCCGCCGCAGGCGATGGAAGCCGGCGGCGAGCGCCCCATCGGCCGGCCGCTGACGCTGGTGCTGCGCGGCTTCCTGGTCAACGCCAGCAATCCCAAGGCGGTGATCTTCATGCTCGCGGTGCTGCCGCAGTTCGTCGACCCGCACCGGCCGATGCTGATCCAGTACGTGATCATGGGCGTGACCATGATCTGCGTGGACCTGATCGTCATGGCCGGCTACACCGGGCTGGCCGCCCGCGTGCTGCGTGCCTTGCGCTCGCCGCGCCAGCAGACGGTGGTGAACCGGACCTTCGCGACCCTGTTCGTGGGCGCTGCCGGCCTGCTCGCCAGCGTGCACCGCGCCCAGGCCTGAGGCGTTGGCACGGGGGCCCGGGCGTCGTCACGGACGCCTCGGCTGCGGTTTCCCGGACATTGTCCTTGCATAGCGGTCGCCCGGAGGCGACAATTTAAACTCTTTCATTCTCATTTACCTTCCGCTATGCAACCTTCCAAACTTCTCGTCTGGCTGTTGCCGCTGGTCGGCCTTTTCAGCCTTGGAGTTCACGCCGACACGGCTGTCGACCCCTCCCAAGCGCTTCACCTGCTCAGTTACCTCGCCGCCGACTACCCGGCGACCGTTGCCGACGGCAATATCGCCGACGCCAGCGAGTACAAGGAGCAGCTGGAGTTCGTCGGCAATCTCCATGCGCTGATCCTGGCCCTGCCGGCCCGCCCCGAGCGCGCCGACCTGGAGAAGGCCGCCGACGCCCTCCGGCAGGCCATCGAGCAGCGCCAGCCCGGCGAGCAGGTCGCCCAGCTGGCGCGCCATCTGGAAGTGCGCATCGCCGATGTCTACCAGGTGGTGCAGACTCCCGCGATAACCCCCGACCCGGCCCGCGCCGCGGAGACCTACGCCCAGCAGTGCTCGATCTGCCACGGCGCCACCGGCAAGGGTGACGGTCCGGCGGGCATCGGCCTGGAGCCGCCGCCCGGCAACCTGACCAACCGCGCGCGCCTGGACCAGCTGAGCCTGTACGACCTGCGCAACGTGATCGGCCTGGGCGTCGCCGGCACCGACATGCCGGCCTTCGCCGACCAGCTCGACGAGCGTCAGCGCTGGGACATGGCGGCCTACATCGCCGGCCTCGGCAGTGCCCAGGCGAAAGCCGACCCGGCCCGCAGCTACCCGCTGGCGACCCTGGCCACCGAAACCCCGGCGGACGTCGCCCGGCGCGATGGCGAGGCCGCGGCCGAGAGCTTCCGTGCCCTGCGCGCCCATCCGCCGCTGGAGCATCGCGGCCCGGCGCAGCTGATCGACTTCACCACTGCGACCCTGGACAAGAGCTTCGCCGTGTACCGTTCCGGCGACCACGACCAGGCCTACGACCTGTCCGTGGCCGCCTACCTGGAAGGCTTCGAGCTGGTGGAAAGCTCGCTGGACAACGTCGCCCCCGACCTGCGCAAGGCCACGGAAAAGCAGCTGATGACCTATCGCCAGGCGCTGCGCGACGGCCTGCCGGAAGCCGCGGCGGCGCAGCAGCTGGAACTGGCCAAGGGCAAGCTGGCTGAGGCCGCGAAGGCCCTCAGCGGCGACTCGCTGAGTTTCTCCATCAGCTTCGTCTCGGCCCTGCTGATCCTGCTGCGCGAAGGCGTGGAAGCGATCCTGGTGCTGGCGGCGATCCTCGCCTTCCTGCGCAACACCGGGCAGGAGAAGGCGGTGCGCGGCGTGCACCTGGGCTGGGGCCTGGCCTTCGTCGCCGGCTTCGCCACCTGGGCGGTAGCCGCCTATGTGATCGACATCGGCGGCGCCCAGCGCGAGCTGATCGAGGGCTTCACCGCGCTGTTCGCCTGCGTGATGGTGCTCTGGCTCGGCGTGTGGATGCATGACCGTCGCCACGCCGCCGCCTGGCAGGACTACATCCGCAGCAGCCTGGTCGGTGGCGGCGGCCGCTTCGGCTTCGCCGTGCTGGCGTTCTTCTCGGTCTACCGCGAGCTGTTCGAGGTCATCCTGTTCTACGAGACCCTCTGGCTGCAGGCCGGCCCGGCCGGACACAACGCGGTGATCGCCGGCGCCGGCAGCGCCGTGGTGATCCTGGTCGGCATCGCCTGGGTGATCCTGCGCGGCTCGGCCCGGTTGCCGCTCAAGCAGTTCTTCACCGCCAACGCCGCGCTGCTCTGCGCCCTGTCCGTGGTCTTCGCCGGCCATGGCGTGGTCGCGCTGCAGGAAGCCGGGGTGCTCGGCACCCGTCCGGTGCCCTTCTTCGACTTCGACTGGCTGGGCATCAAGGCCGATGCCTACTCGCTGTCGGCCCAGGCCCTGGCGCTGCTGGCGGTGGTGGTGTTCTACAGCCGCAGCTACCTCGCCGAGCGCCGCAAGGCGGAGAGCATCGCATCCTCCTGATGCGCTGAACGACGTGGTTCACGACGGCCAGTGCGATACTGGCCGTCGTGCTTTTCGAAGGAAGGTTTTCCCCGATGCGTATCTGGATCGACGCCGACGCCTGCCCACGCGCGGCCAAGGAACTGGTGGCGAAGTTCGCCCTCAAGCGCAAGCTGGAGGTGGTGATGGTCGCCGGCCAGCCCGTGGCCAAGCCGCCGTTCGCCTGCGTCAGTCTGGTGGTGGTGCCCAGCGGGATGGATGCCGCCGACGATTACCTGGTGGAGCAGGCCGAGCCGGGCGACCTGGTGATCTGCAGCGATGTGCCGCTGGCCGACCGGCTGGTGAAGAAGGGCGTCGATGCCCTCGACCCGCGTGGCCGCGAGTTCGACGAGAAGAACATGGGCGAGCGCCTCGCGGTGCGCAACCTGTTCACCGACCTGCGCGAGCAGGGGCAGGTGGGAGGAGGGCAGGCGCCCTATGGCGACAAGGACCGGCAGGCCTTTGCCAATGGCCTGGACCGGTTGCTGACGCGCCTGATGCGCGAGGCACAGAACCGCAAGGTCTGAACCTGGAAACGAAAACGCCCGGCAGTGCCGGGCGTTTTCATTTCGAGCGGGATTGTCTGGGCGGGGCTTTGCGTAGGAGCGGACCTTGTCCGCGAAAGGTCCGAACCGCGCCGGAGGTCATCGCGGACAAGGTCCGGTCCTACGGGATCAAAAGCCCTGCACCCTCAGGCCAGCTCCAGCAGCCGGTCGATCGCCTTGTTGATGCCCGAAGCGGCTTCGGCGATGGATTGCGCGAGCATGTAGGCCGGGGTGGTGACCAGCTTGTGGGCCGTGTCCTCGACGATGCCTTCCACGGCGCAGTCGATGTGCTTGGCGCCCATGCGGGTCAGTGCCTGGGCGGTGCCTTCGTCGGTGCCGATGGTGCATTGCACGCCGTCGCCATAGATGCGCGCGGCCATCGCCGGGGCGATGCAGAACAGGCCGACCGGCTTCTTCGCCGCGGCGAAGGCCTTGGCCAGGGCCAGCACGTCCGGCTGCACCTCGCACTGTTCGCCCTTGAAGGCGAAGTTGCTGAGGTTCTTCGCGGCGCCGAAGCCGCCGGGGATGACCAGTGCGTCGAAGTCTTCGACCTGTGCCTCGCGGATATCCTTCACCTCGCCACGGGCGATGCGCGCGGACTCCACCAGCACGTTGCGGCTCTCGGCCATTTCCTCGCCGGTCAGGTGGTTGAGCACGTGGTGCTGGGCGATGTCCGGGGCGAAGCACTGCACCTTCGCGCCGCGCTGGGAAAGGCGCAGCAGGGTGATCACGCTTTCGTGGATTTCCGCGCCGTCGTAGACGCCACAGCCGGAGAGGATGACGGCAACTTTCTTCTGCATGGACTGCTCCTGTTCGAGGGGGCCGGACGTGTCGCTATATGCCGCCCGGGTTGTCGCCGGCGGTCGTGGCCGGCCTGGGGCAAGGGGCTAGGATCGATGAGCCAGGACCTCCCATAAGCATAACGACTCGGTCGCGCCATGAACTACATCCTCTTCGCCGTTCCGTTCTTTTTCCTCCTGATCGCGATCGAGCTGCTCGCCGACCGCTGGCGGGGCATGCACACCTATCGCCTGAGCGATGCGCTGAACAGCCTCAGCGCCGGGGTGCTGTCCACCACCAGCGGCCTGCTGACCAAGGGGCTGGGCCTGGTGACCTACGGCATCGCCTGGCGGCACCTGGCGCTGTTCGAGCTGTCCGCCCAGAGCCCCTGGGTCTGGATGTTCGCCTTCGTCTTCTACGACTTCTGCTACTACTGGAACCATCGCCTGGGCCATGAGCGCAACGTGCTCTGGGCCGCGCACGCGGTGCACCACCAGAGCGAGGACTACAACCTCTCCACGGCGCTGCGGCAGACCAGCACCGGCTTCATCTTCGGCTGGATCTTCTACCTACCGATGGCGGTGGCCGGCGTGCCGCCGCTGGTGTTCCTCACGGTCGCCGCGATGAACCTGCTGTACCAGTTCTGGGTGCATACCCGGCACATTCCCAAGCTCGGCTGGTTCGAGTGGATCTTCGTCTCCCCGTCCAACCACCGGGTGCACCATGCGCAGAACCCGCTCTACATGGATCGCAACTACGGCGGCGTGTTCATCCTCTGGGATCGCCTGTTCGGCACCTTCCAGGAAGAGCTGGACGCGGAGCCGGTGGTGTTCGGCGTGACCGCGCCGCTGGCCAGCTGGAACCCGCTGTGGGCCAACCTGCAGGTCTATGCGCAGCTCTGGCGGGACGCGCGCCGTGCCGGCAGCGTCCGGGACAAGCTGCGCATCTGGTTCATGCGCACCGGCTGGCGCCCGGAGGATGTCGCCCGGCGCTATCCGGTGGAAAAGCCCGACCTGAGCACGTTCCGCAAGTTCGACGTGCCGCTGGGGCGCGCTCGCCAGTGGTATGCGGCGCTGCAGTTCGCCGGCTACGTGGTGCTCGGCACCTGGCTGCTGGGCGTGGGGGAGGGCTGGCAGGTGATGCCGTTGGTGATCGGCTGGGCCTGGATGGCGTTCGGGCTCTACGCCATCGGCTGCTGGCTGGAGAACCGCGCCTGGGCGTTGCGCATGGAGGTGCTGCGGCTGGCGCTGAACGTGCCGGCGCTGGCGATGCTGGCGCTGTGGGGCGGGATCGGGCTGCCGCAGTGGGCGCCCTGGGCGCTGGCGGTCTACACCCTGGCGAGCCTGATCGGGCTGCTGGGCCTGCGGCGCGCCGAACGGCTGCCCCAGGCCACCGCCTGAAGGCTCAGCCCTTGCTGGCGCTCTTGAAGCGGCGGCGCAGCCAGAGCAGCAGGCCGATGACCAGCAGGCCGCCAAGCACCATCAGCTCGTATTTCTTGACGTTGCCCAGCACGCCTTCGAGGACGCTGCCGAAGGAGTAGGCCGCCGAGCCCAGCGCGGAGGCCCAGACAATGGCGCCGATGCCGTTGAGCAGCAGGTAGCGCAGCGGCGGATAGCCGGACAGGCCGATGGCCAGCGGCATCACGGTGCGCAGGCCGTAGACGAAGCGGAAGCTCAGCACCCACAGGTCGGGATGCTTGCGCACGTGCTCCAGCGCCTTGTCGCCCATCTGCTGCCAGCGCGGCTTGCGCGAGAGCAGCTTGCGGCCGTGGCGGCGGCCGAGGAAGTACCACAGCTGGTCGCCCGCGTAGCTGCCGAGGAAGGCGACGGCGATCACGCATTCCAGCTGCATATAGCCGCGAAATGCCAGGAAACCGGCCAGTACCAGAATGGTCTCGCCCTCGAAGAAGGTGCCGAGGAACAGGGCGAGATAGCCGAAATCCTGCAGGAATTGTTGGAGCATTATCGAGGCAGCGCAGCGAAATGAACGCGAAGCCTAACGCGGTTGCCGCTCCGGGGGAAGGCGTGCCGGTCGTCCCCAGTGATCTGGGGCAACTCCCGCCCGGCGTTCGCTGGCGCCCGGCCGGTGCGGCAGGTTGCCGCGACCACGGGTCACTGTCACCGCTTGTTACCAATCGGTCATAATCTGCGCCTATAACTGTCACACTGTGCCTGCTGTCCAGGCCCTGGAGTACGCCGTGAGCTTCATTCCTGCCGATCGTGCCTTCCCCTTCACCCGACTGCGCCGCAATCGTCGTGACGACTTTTCCCGTCGTCTGGTGCGCGAGAACGTACTGACCACCAATGATCTGATCCTTCCGGTGTTCGTCCTCGACGGCAAGAACCAGCGCGAGGCGGTGCCCTCGATGCCGGGCGTGGAGCGCATGTCCATCGACCTGCTGCTCAAGGAAGCCGAGGAACTGGTGGAGCTGGGCATCCCGGCCCTGGCGCTGTTCCCGGTGACCCCGCTGGAGAAGAAGTCCCTCGATGGCGCCGAAGCCTTCAACCCCGACGGCATCGCCCAGCGCGCCACCCGCGCCCTGCGCGAGCGCTTCCCGGAGCTGGGCATCATCACCGACGTGGCGCTGGACCCCTTCACCATCCATGGCCAGGACGGCATCCTCGACGAAGATGGCTACGTGCTGAACGACGTTTCCGTCGATGTGCTGGTCAAGCAGGCGCTGTCCCACGCCGAAGCCGGCGCCCAGGTGGTCGCACCGTCGGACATGATGGACGGCCGCATCGGCGCGATCCGCGAAGCGCTGGAATCCACCGGGCACATCAACACCCGCATCATGGCCTACTCGGCCAAGTACGCCAGCGCCTACTACGGCCCGTTCCGCGATGCGGTCGGCTCGGCCGCCAACCTCGGCAAGGGCAACAAGGCCACCTACCAGATGGACCCGTCCAACAGCGACGAAGCGCTGCACGAGATCTACGCTGACCTCGCCGAAGGCGCCGACATGGTCATGGTCAAGCCGGGCATGCCGTACCTCGACATCGTTCGCCGGGCGAAAGACGAATTCCGCGCGCCGACCTTTGTCTACCAGGTCAGCGGCGAGTACGCGATGCACATGGCCGCCATCCAGAACGGCTGGCTCAGCGAAGCGGTCATCCTGGAGTCGCTGCTGGCCTTCAAACGCGCCGGCGCAGATGGCATCCTGACCTACTTCGCCAAACGTGCTGCAGAACAACTGAAAAGGGGGGGCTGACCCCCCGTCGACGAGACTTGCGATGAATACCGAAGGCCTTAGCGAAACCGAACTCCTCGAAGCTGACACCACCGAAATCGTCGTGGCCGAGACCACCGAAGCGACGCCTCCGCCCCCGGAGGTGGCCGCCCCTGCGGTCAACGTGGATGACAGCGCCCTCTACATTCATCGCGAGCTCTCGCAGCTGCAGTTCAACATCCGCGTGCTGGAACAGGCGCTGGATGAGTCCTACCCGCTGCTGGAACGTCTGAAGTTCCTGCTGATCTTCTCCAGCAACCTCGACGAATTCTTCGAGATCCGCGTCGCCGGCCTGAAGAAGCAGATCACCTTCGCCCGCGAACAGGCCGGCGCCGACGGCCTGCTGCCGCACCAGGCGCTGGCGCGCATCAGCGAGCAGGTGCACGAGCAGGTCGCCCGCCAGTACAGCATCCTCAACGACATCCTGTTGCCGGAGCTGGCCAAGCACGACATCCGCTTCATCCGCCGCCGCTACTGGACGCCGAAGATCAAGGCCTGGGTCCGCCGCTTCTTCCGCGACGAGATCGCGCCGATCGTCACCCCCATCGGCCTCGATCCGACCCACCCGTTCCCGCTGCTGGTGAACAAGAGCCTGAACTTCATGGTCGAGCTGGAAGGCCTGGACGCCTTCGGCCGCGACTCGGGCCTGGCGATCATCCCGGCGCCGCGCTCGCTGCCGCGGATCATCCGCCTGCCGGAAGACGTCGCGGGCGCCGGCGACAACTACGTCTTCCTCTCCTCGATGATCCACGCCCATGCCGACGACCTGTTCCACGGCATGAAGGTGAAGGGCTGCTACCAGTTCCGCCTGACCCGTAACGCCGACCTTTCGGTGGATGCCGAGGACGTCGAGGACCTGGCCCGCGCGCTGCGCGGCGAACTCTTCTCGCGCCGCTACGGCGACGCCGTGCGCCTGGAGGTGGTGGACACCTGCCCGACGCACCTGTCCAACTACCTGCTCAAGCAGTTCGGCCTGTCCGACAACGAGCTGTACAAGGTCAGCGGTCCGGTCAACCTGACCCGCCTGTTCAGCGTCACCGGCCTGGCCAGCCACCCGGAGCTGCAGTACCCGCCGTTCACCCCGGTGATTCCGAAGCTGCTGCAGAAGAAGGAAAACCTGTTCAACGTGCTGGGCAAGCTCGACGTGCTGCTGATGCACCCGTTCGAGTCCTTCACCCCGGTGGTCGACCTGCTGCGCCAGGCCGCCAAGGACCCCAGCGTGCTGGCGATCAAGCAGACGCTGTACCGCTCCGGCGCCAACTCCGAGATCGTCGACGCCCTGGTGGAGGCCGCGCGCAACGGCAAGGAAGTCACCGTGGTGATCGAACTGCGGGCGCGCTTCGACGAAGAATCCAACCTGCAGCTGGCCAGCCGCCTGCAGCAGGCCGGCGCGGTGGTGATCTACGGCGTGGTCGGCTTCAAGACCCACGCCAAGATGATGCTGATCCTCCGTCGCGAGGATGGCGAGCTGCGCCGCTACGCGCACCTGGGGACCGGCAACTACCACGCCGGCAACGCCCGCCTGTACACCGACTACAGCCTGCTGACCGCCGACGTGGCGCTCTGCGAGGACCTGCACAAGCTGTTCAACCAGCTGATCGGCATGGGCAAGACCCTGCGCATGAAGAAGCTCCTGCACGCGCCCTTCACCCTGAAGAAGAACCTGCTGGAGATGATCAACCGCGAGGCCGCCCACGCCGCCGAGGGCAAGCCGGCGCAGATCATGGCCAAGGTCAACTCGCTGACCGACTCCAAGGTGATCCGCGCGCTGTACAAGGCCAGCCAGGCCGGGGTGAAGATCGACCTCGTCGTGCGTGGCATGTGCTGCCTGCGGCCGGGCGTGCCGGGGGTGTCGCACAACATCCAGGTGCGTTCGATCATCGGCCGCTTCCTCGAACACAGCCGGATCTACTACTTCCTCAATGGCGGCGACGAGAAGCTGTTCCTCTCCAGCGCCGACTGGATGGAGCGCAACCTCGACATGCGCGTGGAGACTTGCTTCCCGGTGGAAGGCAAGAAGCTGGTGCAGCGCGTCAAGAAGGAGCTGGAGTCGTACCTCGCCGACAACACCCAGGCATGGGTGCTGCAGTCCGACGGCAGCTACCAGCGCCAGTCCCCGACTGGCAACCAGAACGCCCGCAACTCGCAGGCCATGCTGCTCGAGCGCCTGTGCACGCCGGTGATCAATTCGCGCTGATCCGGCTGCTGTCTCTGGAAAAGCCCTGCCGTTCGCGGCGGGGCTTTTTCATGTCCGCGGCCGGGCTTTTCGCAGGAGCGAGATTGCTCGCGAAGCCGGCGCTCGGTCGCTGATCGCGGACGGAGCCCGCTCCGACAGGGCGAGTGGCCACCGGGGGCTTCGCTCTTGTAGGAGCGGACTCCGTCCGCGAAACGCGTCGGCAGGTCCGGCTATCGCGGACAAGGTCCGCTCCTGCGGCACGGGTCCCGGCCACGATCCTCGGTCGGCAGAAACGAAAAGGCCCCGGCGTTCGCACGCCGGGGCCTTTCTGTCCCGGGCAGGGACGGCGATCAGCTCACGCTGAGCTGGTAACCCACGCGGGCAAGCCAGCCGGCTTCCTGCTCGAAATCCGCCTGGGTCAGCGGGTTGGAGGTCAGCCAGCCTTCCGGGAAGCGGATGCTCAGGCTTCTGGCGGAGACCTGGAGGGTCACCGCCGGCATCTGCTGGGTGCCGCGGATGTGGTGGAAGAGGATGGCGAAGCGCAGCACGATGCACAGGCGGATCAGCTTGTCGCCCTCGTCGCCCAGTTCGTTGAAGCGGTCCGCCGGGATATTGCGGCGGTGGCCGCGCACCAGCAGCGCCAGGGTCTGCTGGTCGAGGCGGGAAAAGCCCGCCAGATCCGAGTGTTCGAGCAGGTAGGCGCCGTGCTTGTGATAGTGGTAGTGGGCGATGTCCAGGCCCAGCTCGTGGACGCGGGAGGCCCACACCAGCAGCTCGCGGTGCCATTCGTCCTTCAGTTCCCAGGCGTCGGCCACCTGGTCCAGCGACTTCAGCGCCTTGGCCTCGACGCGCGCGGCCTGCTCCGGGTCGACGTGGTAGCGCTCCATCAGCGCGCCGATGGTGCGCTCGCGGACGTCCTCGTGGTGGTGGCGGCCCAGCAGGTCGTAGAGCACGCCTTCGCGCAGGGCGCCTTCGGAGTGGTCCATGCGGCTCAGCTCGAGGGCGTCGAACAGCGCCTCGAGGATCGCCAGGCCCGCCGGGAAGATCGGCCGGCGGTCGGGCTTGATGCCGTCGATGTCGAGCTTGTCGACCTCGCCCAGCTTGAACATCTTGCGCTTGAGCCAGGCCAGGCCTTCGGGGTTGATCTCGCCGTTGCCGTGGCCGCCGGACTGGATCGCCACGCAGATGGCGCGGATGGTGCCGGATGCGCCCACCGCCTCGTCCCAGCCCAGGCGGTGCAGGCTGTTCTCGATGCTCATCAGCTCCAGGCGCGCCGAGGTGTAGGCCTGGGCGTAGCGGGCCGGGGTGATCTTGCCGTCCTTGAAGTAGCGCTGGGTGAAGCTCACGCAGCCCATCTGCAGGCTTTCGCGCAGCTGCGATTCGAAGCGCTGGCCGATGATGAACTCGGTGCTGCCGCCGCCGATGTCCACCACCAGGCGGCGGCCGGAGGTGTCCGGCAGGGTGTGGGAGACGCCCAGGTAGATCAGGCGCGCTTCTTCGCGGCCGGAGATCACCTCCACCGGGTGGCCGAGGATCTGGTCGGCGACGCGGATGAAGTCGGCGCGGTTGCGTGCCTCGCGCAGGGCGTTGGTGCCCACCACGCGCACCGAGCCCGGCGGCATGCCGCTGATGAACTGGGCGAACTGCTTCAGGCAATCGAAGCCGCGCTGCATGGATTCGGCGCTGAGCATGCGGTCTTCGCCGATGTCGGCGGCCAGCTGGACTTTCTCGCCCAGCCGCTCAAGGATGCGTATCTCGCCGTGATCGGTCTTCGCCAAAACCATGTGGAAACTGTTCGAGCCGAGGTCGATGGCTGCGATCAAGGGGAAGGTCTTGGCTGGGGTATGGGGCATGTTTCGAAGGTCCGGACAGATACGGGAGACATCCTGCCATTTTAGGCCGGTGGTGCCAATGAAGGGGATGTCACCGATCAGTTGTTGCCGCGTCAGCGATAGAGAGACTCAATCAGCTGCGCCTTTCGGTGCGGGCCCGGGCGGGCTATGATGGCGGACACTTTTTCGCATCCGATTGACGGAGAGATTACATGAGCGAACATATCGTCAATGTTACCGATGCCAGCTTCGAACAGGACGTGCTGAAGGCCGATGGTCCTGTGCTGGTCGACTACTGGGCCGAATGGTGCGGCCCGTGCAAGATGATCGCCCCGGTACTCGACGAGATCGCCAAGGACTATCAGGGCAAGCTGAAAGTCTGCAAGCTGAACATCGACGAGAACCAGGACACCCCGCCGAAGTACGGCGTGCGCGGCATTCCGACCCTGATGCTGTTCAAGGGCGGCAATGTCGAGGCGACCAAGGTCGGCGCACTGTCCAAGTCCCAGCTGGCGGCCTTCCTCGACAGCAACATCTGAAGTCGAAGCCCGTACGAAAAGCCCCGCAACCTGGCGGGGCTTTTTTCTTTCATTCCCCCTAGACGCTCCTGGGTCCGGGTGTTAAATTCGGGCGCACAACGTTGATTGCGTTGTCCCCTGCAAGCCGTCGCCGACGCACTTCCTACTCGAATTCCAAGCGATCCTGTCGTCACTCTGCGGCACGGCTCTTCAAGCTTCACGCTTGTTCCCTTTTCCTCTTTCAGCGTATTTACGTCCCCTTCTATGAATCTGACCGAACTCAAGCAAAAGCCGATTGCCGAATTGCTGGAAATGTCCGATGCCATGGGCCTGGAAAACATGGCTCGTTCGCGCAAACAGGACATCATCTTCGCCTTGCTGAAGAAGCACGCGAAGAGCGGTGAGGAAATCTCCGGCGACGGCGTGCTGGAGATTCTCCAGGATGGCTTCGGCTTCCTGCGCTCCGCCGATTCCTCGTACCTGGCCGGCCCCGACGACATCTACGTCTCGCCCAGCCAGATCCGGCGCTTCAACCTGCGCACGGGCGATACCATCATCGGCAAGATTCGTCCGCCGAAGGAAGGCGAGCGCTACTTCGCGCTGCTGAAAGTCGACTCGATCAACTTCGATCGTCCGGAGAACGCGAAGAACAAGATTCTCTTCGAGAACCTGACCCCGCTGTTCCCGACCAAGCGCCTGACCATGGAAGCCGGCAACGGCTCCACCGAGGACCTCACCGGCCGCGTGATCGACCTCTGTTCGCCGATCGGCAAGGGCCAGCGCGGCCTGATCGTCGCCCCGCCGAAGGCCGGTAAAACGATCATGCTGCAGAACATCGCGGCCAACATCACCCGCAACAACCCCGAGTGCCACCTGATCGTCCTGCTGATCGACGAGCGCCCGGAAGAAGTGACCGAGATGCAGCGCACCGTGCGCGGCGAAGTGGTCGCCTCCACCTTCGACGAGCCGCCGACCCGCCACGTGCAGGTCGCCGAGATGGTGATCGAGAAGGCCAAGCGCCTGGTCGAGCACAAGAAGGACGTGATCATCCTGCTCGACTCCATCACCCGTCTGGCCCGCGCCTACAACACCGTGATCCCCAGCTCCGGCAAGGTGCTCACCGGCGGTGTCGACGCCCACGCCCTGGAGAAGCCCAAGCGTTTCTTCGGCGCCGCGCGCAACATCGAGGAAGGCGGTTCGCTGACCATCCTCGCCACCGCGCTGATCGAGACCGGCTCGAAGATGGACGAGGTGATCTACGAGGAATTCAAGGGCACCGGCAACATGGAGCTGATCCTCGACCGTCGCATCTCCGAGAAGCGCGTGTTCCCGGCGATCAACATCAACCGCTCCGGCACCCGTCGCGAAGAGCTGCTCACCGGTGAGGAAGAGCTGCAGCGCATGTGGATCCTGCGCAAGATCCTGCACCCGATGGACGAGATCGCCGCGGTGGAATTCCTGCTCGACAAGCTCAAGCAGACCAAGACCAACGATGAGTTCTTCGACTCGATGAAGCGCAGCAAATAAGCGTCGCCGTCAAATCCGTTCTGGCGTCGTTGCCTGGCCTTGCCGTACGAGAAGTACTGTCTGCGGCCAGGCGCCTAGCCAGAACCGCTTCGCTCGGATTTGCCAGCGACTCTGCGCGCTTTAAGATGCCACAAGGCCGGGGAAACCCGGCCTTCGTGTTTCTGCGAGGCGTTGTTAGCGGCTAAACTGTCGCATCTTCACCTTCGCATCGAGACCCTCATGCAGTATCGCGACCTGCGCGAGTTCATCGCCGCCCTGGAGCAGCGTGGACAGCTCAAGCGTATCCAGGCGCCGGTTTCCCCCGTGCTGGAAATGACCGAGGTGTGCGACCGCACCCTGCGCGCCAAGGGCCCGGCCCTGCTGTTCGAAAAGCCCACTGGCTACGACATCCCCGTGCTCGGCAACCTGTTCGGCACGCCCGAGCGCGTGGCCCTGGGCATGGGCGCCGAGGACGTCTCCGAGCTGCGCGAGATCGGCAAGCTGCTGGCCTTCCTCAAGGAGCCCGAGCCGCCCAAGGGGCTGAAGGACGCCTGGTCGAAGCTGCCGATCTTCAAGAAGGTCATCAACATGGCGCCCAAGGTCCTCAAGGACGCGCCGTGCCAGGAAGTGATCGAGGAGGGCGACGCCGTCGACCTGTCCAGGCTGCCGGTGCAGACCTGCTGGCCCGGCGACGTCGCGCCGCTGATCACCTGGGGCCTGACCGTCACCCGCGGGCCGAACAAGGAACGGCAGAACCTCGGCATCTACCGCCAGCAGGTGATCGGCCGCAACAAGGTGATCATGCGCTGGCTCAGCCACCGTGGCGGCGCGCTGGACTACCGCGAGTGGTGCCAGAAGCACCCGGACCAGCCCTATCCGGTGGCCGTGGCGCTGGGCGCGGACCCGGCGACCATCCTCGGCGCCGTCACCCCGGTGCCCGACACGCTCTCCGAATACGCTTTCGCCGGCCTGTTGCGCGGGCACAAGACCGAGCTGGTGAAGTGCATCGGCAGCGACCTGCAGGTGCCGGCCAGCGCCGAGATCGTCCTCGAAGGGGTGATCCATCCCGGCGAGACGGCCGAGGAAGGCCCCTACGGCGACCACACCGGCTACTACAACGAGGTCGACCGCTTCCCGGTGTTCACCGTCGAGCGCATCACCCGCCGGCAGAAACCCATCTACCACAGCACCTACACCGGCCGCCCGCCGGATGAGCCGGCGATCCTCGGCGTGGCGCTGAACGAAGTCTTCGTGCCGATCCTGCAGAAGCAGTTCCCCGAGATCACCGACTTCTACCTGCCGCCCGAAGGCTGCTCCTACCGCATGGCGGTGGTGACCATGAAGAAGCAGTACCCCGGCCACGCCAAGCGCGTGATGCTGGGGGTCTGGTCGTTCCTGCGACAGTTCATGTACACCAAGTTCGTTATCGTCACCGACGACGACATCAACGCCCGCGACTGGAACGACGTGATCTGGGCCATCACCACGCGCATGGACCCCAAGCGCGACACGGTGATGATCGACAACACCCCGATCGACTACCTGGACTTCGCCTCGCCGGTCTCCGGCCTCGGCTCGAAGATGGGCCTGGACGCCACCCACAAGTGGCCGGGCGAAACCAGCCGCGAATGGGGCCGGGTGATCGAGAAGGACCCGGCGGTGACCCGGCGGGTCGATGAAATCTGGGCGAGCCTGGGCATCGATTGATACTTGCGGCACCCTGTAGGAGCGAGCTTGCTCGCGAACATGGCCTCGCAGCGGGGTCTGGTTCGCGAGCAAGGACCAGGCGTCCTACAAGAAACACATAACGAGAACATCGCTTGAAAGTGACCTTGCAACCCTCCGGCGCCCAGCTCGAACTCAGGCCCGGGGAACGTATCCTCGACGGTGCGCGGCGCCTGGGCTACGACTGCCCACAGAGCTGCCGCAACGGCAACTGCCACATCTGCGCGGCGCTGCTGGTGGAGGGCCGCGTGCGCCAGGGCGGCGAGGTGCGCGATCACGGCGAACTCTTCACCTGCCTGGCCGAGCCGCTGGAAGACTGCGTGCTGCACTGGGACGGCGTGCTGGCGCCCGGCGAGCTGCCGGTGCGCAGGCTGTCCTGCCAGCTGACCCTCTGCGAGCCGGTGGGCGGCGATGTCTGGCGCGTGCGCCTGCGCGCGCCGGCCGGCAAGCCGCCGCGCTACCACGCCGGGCAGTACCTGCTGATCGAGCGCGAGGACAAGGAGCCGGCGGCCTTCTCCCTGGCTTCCGCTCCCCATGAAGGGCGCGACCTGGAGCTGCACATCCTGGCGCGCGAGAACAGCGCCATCGACCTGCTGGCGCAGTTGCAGCGCGACCGCTTCGCCCGCGTGCAGATGCCCTTCGGCGACGCGCACCTGGCCGACCTGCCGGACGCCCCGCTGGTGCTGATCGCCGCCGGCACCGGCATGGCGCAGATGCACGGCCTGATCGAGCACTGCCGCGCCGCCGGCTTTGCCCATCCGGTGCACCTGTACTGGGGCGTGCGCCGCCCGGAAGACTTCTACGAGCTGCCGCACTGGGAGCGCTGGCAGAGCGTGCCCAACCTGCACCTGCACCGGATCGTCAGCGACCTGTGCGGCTGGCAGGGGCGCTGCGGGCTGCTGCATGAAGCGGTGTGCGAGGACTTCGCCGACCTCTCCGGCCTGCGCGTCTACGCCAGCGGCTCGCCGGCGATGGTCTACGGCACCCTGGATGCGCTGGTGGCGGCGGGCATGGACCCGCATCAAATGCGCGCCGACGTCTTCGCCTACGCCCCGCGCGGCTGATTCAAGCGGCTCTTCGTAGGAGCGAGCTTGCTCGCGAACAGCTCTCGCAGCGGGGGTTGGGTTCGCGAGCAAGCTCGCTCCTACAGGGTTGCGCCGTAGCTGCGTAGCGCTTGGCTATTCACTTGACTCAGCCACGCGGGCTGCGCTGGGGGAAAACTCCTCCTGCAACGCCGCGCGAATCCACGCCTCGAACCAGGCGATATCGGCGCTCACCGGTCCCGGTGGCAGCAGCAGCTGGTAGCTTTCCAGCGGCACCTCCTCGGCCAGCGGCCGCACCAGCGTGCCGGCGGCCAGCTGGTGCTTCACCAGCACCAGGTTGGCCAGGGCGATGCCGTGGCCGGCCTCGGCCATGGACAGGGCGTGGTCGTTGCTGACGTAGAGCACGTCGGAATTCACCCGCAGATCGAGCCCGATGGTGGACAGCCAGAGGTTCCACCATTCGCCGTCGTCCACGTGGATCAGCTTGTGCCGCGCCAGCTCGGCAACACTGCCCAGCGGGCCGTGTTCGGCGAGGTAGGAGGGCGAGCAGACCGGGAAGACCGCCGGCCGCACCAGGGTGCTGTGGCATTGCGGGTACACGCCCGGAAGCCCGTAGACGATCCCCAGATCGGCGCTTTTACCATCCACTTCGCTGAAAGTCGGGTTCGGCTCCACCGCCACCTTCAGGCCCGGACGCTGCTGGCGCAGGGTTTCCAGGCGCGGCATCAGCCAGCGCTTGGCGAAGGCCGGCACCGCCATGATCTTCAGCCAGCGCGCGGTGCCGCCGGGGGCCAGCTCGAAGCCGGCGTCGGCGATCTGCTGCAGGGCTGTGGATATCTTCGCGTAGTAGCGCTGCCCGGCGGGCGTCAGGCTCACCCCGCGCGGGGTGCGCTCGAACAGCTGCACGCCCAGCCAGTCCTCCAGCAGCTTGACGTGGCGGCCGATGGCCGGCTGCGTCACGTGCAGGTCCTTCGAGGCGGCGACGTAGCTGCCCAGCCGCGCGGCGGCCTCGAAGGCGCGGACGGCATTGAGCGGCGGAAGGCGCTGGATGGGCATGGGAGGGGCCTCGCACCTGGGCGTTGGTTGTTAGTTTTTTTAATATCGAATGTAAGAAAATTGAGCTTTTCGCTCAACCACCTTTCTCCGAATATCCGCTCCAGCAGCCTCACCACACCATCGAGCCGAACCCACGGCCAGCGCTGCATCCGGCGTTTACTCCAGCCCTGCCAGAACAATTACAAGACCCCCGGGCCGCCAGCGTGCGGCGGACGGGAAGGATCCGGAGGTTTCACATGAGTGCCCTGCACAGCCTGCAGACGGCGGCGGTTTCCATCCGCTCCGTGCGCAAGGTCTACGGCGATCCGGCCAGCGGTCCCGTCGCGCTGAAATGCGTCGACCTGGACATCCGCGACAACGAGTTCTTCACCCTGCTCGGCCCCTCGGGCTGCGGCAAGACCACTCTGCTGCGGATGATCGCCGGCTTCGAATTCCCCACCGCCGGGGAAATCCAGCTGTACGGCGAGAACATCGCCGACCGCCCGCCGTTCGAGCGCCCGGTGAACACGGTGTTCCAGCACTACGCGCTGTTCCCGCACATGACCATTGCCGAGAACCTCGCCTTCGGCCTGGAATCGCATCCGATGGGCAAGCGCATGAACAAGGCGCAGGTCGCCGAGCGCGTCCGCGAGATGCTCGCCCTGGTGCAGATGGAACGCTTCGCCCAGCGCAAGCCGACCCAGCTCTCCGGCGGCCAGCAACAGCGCGTCGCCCTGGCCCGCGCGCTGGCGCCGCACCCCAAGGTGCTGCTGCTCGACGAGCCGCTGTCGGCGCTCGACCTCAAGCTGCGCCAGGCCATGCGCGAAGAGCTCAAGGCGATCCAGGCCAAGACCGGCATCACCTTCATCTTCGTCACCCACGACCAGGAAGAAGCCCTGACCATGTCCGACCGCATCGCCGTGCTCTCCGAGGGCGAGGTGCAGCAGGTCGGCCGCCCGGACGACATCTACGAACACCCGCGCAACCGCTTCGTCGCCGACTTCATCGGCGAGACCAACTTCCTTCCCGCGCGGGTGGAGAACTTCGCCGGCGACTGCGCGCACTACCGCATTCCCGGCGACCAGCTGATCGAGGCGGAATCCCGCGAGGGTCTGAAGGTCGGCGCCGAGGTCACCCTGTCGATCCGTCCCGAGCGCCTGCAACTGGTGCCCGACGGCACCCCGTCCGCCACGCCCTGCAGCGTCGTCCAGCAGGTCTACCTGGGCACCGACCTGCAGTACCAGGTCAGCCTCGCCGACGGCACCCGCCTGACGGTCCGCGCGCCCAACAGCGCCGGCCAGCGCGGGCGCCTGGCGGCCGGGCAGTGCGCCGGGCTGCTGTTCGAGAAGGGCAGCGCCAGCGTGCTGGTGGACTGAGCGGAGGTGAGCATGAAGGAGTTATCCACAACCGCCGGCAATGCGCTGGAGCGGCGCCAGGCGCTGCGCAGTTTCCTCGGCGTATCGCCCGCGCTGGTCGCCATCGGGCTGTTCCTGATCGTGCCGATCTTCATCGTGATCGGTTATTCGCTGATGCAGGCCAACCCCTACGGCGGGGTGAACCCGCACTTCAGCATCGACGCCTACGTCTCGCTGCTGTTCGAGCGCCAGCTCGACGACAGCCTGGCCTTCGCCGATTCCTACCTGGTGATCGCCCTGCGCTCCATCGGCATCGCCGCGGCGACCACCGTCATCACCCTGCTGGTGGGCTTCCCGGTGGCGGTGTGGCTGGCGATGCAGCCGGCGCACCGCCGCGGCCTGCTGATCTTCCTGATCACCGTGCCGTTCTGGGCCAACCTGCTGATCCGCACCTACGCCTGGATCCTGCTGCTGCGCGGCACCGGCGTGGTCAACGGCACGCTGATGAGCCTTGGGTTGATCCACCAGCCGCTGAACCTGCTCTACACCGACGGCGCCGTGCTGCTGGGCCTGGTCTACACCTACGCGCCCTTCGTGGTGCTGCCGATCTACGCCACCCTGGAGAAGATGGACATGCGCCTGCTCGAAGCCGCCCAGGACCTCTACGCCGGGCGCATCCGCACCCTGCGCAAGGTGGTCCTGCCGATCGCCCGTCCGGGCATCCTGGCCGGCGCCATCCTCACCTTCGTGCCCTGCCTGGGCGCGATGATCGCCCCCGAGCTGCTCGGCGGCGGCACCCGGATGATGCTCGGCAACCTGATCTTCCGGCAGTTCAGCGACTCGCGGAACTGGCCCTTCGGCGCGGCGCTGTCGCTGGTGCTGATGGCCGCCGTGATGCTGGCGCTGATGTTCTACGCGATGCGCGCCGAACGCCTGCGCATCGCCCGGGGAGGTGAATGATGCTGTCGCTGCTGAGCAAACGCCGTCTGGGCGTGCAGGATTTCCGTGGCTTCGGCGCCCTGAGTTTCCTGTTCTACCTCTACCTCTACGCGCCCATCGTGGTGCTGGTGGTGCTCTCGTTCAACGCCAACCAGTCCGCCACCGTGTGGACCGGCTTCAGCCTCGACTGGTACCGCGCCGCCTTCGCCAACCAGGCGCTGCGCCAGGCCGCCGGCAACAGCCTGCTGATCGCCGTGTGCGCCAGCGTGATCGCCACCGCGATCGCCACCCTGGCCGCGCTGGGCACCTCGCGCGGGGCGAAGTTCAAGGGCCTGCGCCTGTCCATGGGCGCGATCATGCTGCCGCTGGTGCTGCCGGAGATCGTCGTCGGCGTCGCCACCCTGGCGCTGTTCTCCACCCTCGGCCTGTCGCTGGGCTACGGCAACCTGATCATCGCCCACACGGTGTTCTGCATTCCGTTCGCCTACCTGCCGATCCGCGCCCGCCTGAACGACATGGACCTGTCCCTGGAGCAGGCCGCCGCCGACCTCTACGCCGGGCCCTGGCGGACCTTCCGCAAGGTCACCTTGCCGCTGCTGATGCCGGGGATCTTCTCCGGGCTGATGCTGGCCTTCATCGTCTCGCTGGATAACTTCGTGATCTCGATGATGGTCTCCCAGGCCGGCACCACCACCTTGCCGATCTTCATCTTCGGCCTGCTGCGCATGGGCGTGACGCCCGATGTGAACGCGGTGTCGACCCTGATCCTCGGCGTTTCCGTGCTGTTCGTAACGCTGTCCTACCTGCTGGGCAAAAAGAAATCCTGAGCCACTTCCGGAGAACAAGATGAGCAAACTGATCGCTGCTGTAGGGGCCTCGCTGACGCTGGGCATGGCTATCCACGCGCAGGCCGCCGAACAACTGAACGTGGTGAGCTGGAGCGGCTATTTCACCCCGCAGATCCTGGAGAAGTTCGAGAAGGAAACCGGCATCAAGGTGACCGTGGATTCCTACGACTCCAACGAAACGCTGCTGGCCAAGCTCAAGCAGGGCGGCACCGGCTACGACGTGGCCATTCCCTCGCACCAGTTCGTGCCGATCCTGATCCAGGAAAAGCTGCTGGAGCGCTTCGACCCGGCCAGCCAGCCGTACTACGCCAACGTCGTGGACAACCTGAAGAAGCCCACCTGGGACCCGGAAGGCGCCTACGCCGTGCCCTTCATCTGGGGCACCACCAGCGTGGTGCTGGACGGCGCCACATACAGCGGCGCGGCCGACAGCTACTCGGTGCTGTTCACCCCGCCGGCGGAGCTGCAGGGCAAGGTCAACATGTTCGACTCGGCGAGCGAGGTGATCGACACCGCCAGCCTCTACCTGGGCATCCCGCTGTGCAGCGAGGACCCCAAGCAGATGCAGCAGGTGCTGACCCTGCTGAAGAACCAGAAGCCCTTCGTCAAGACCTACAGCTCCAAGGCCGGCTCGATCCGCGAGAACCTGGCCTCGGGCGAAGTCGACATGTCGATGTTCTGGGGCGGCTCGTCGATGCGGGCGCGTGAGATGAAGCCGAGCCTGAAGTACCTCTACCCGAAAGAGGGCGTGATGGCCTGGGTGGACAACCTGGTGATCCCGGCCGGCGCCAGGCACACGGAGAACGCCAGGAAGTTCATCGCCTTCCTCAGCCAGCCGGAAAACTCGGCAATGACCCAGAACTTCCTCAAGCACCAGAGCCCGATCAAGGGCGTGGAGCCCTTCCTCGACGCGGGCCTGAAGGATGCGCCGGAACTGCACATCCCCGAGGGCACCAGGGTGGTGTTCAGCAAGACCTGTGGCGAAGGCGCGATCCGCCTGGCCGACCGCATCTGGACCAACCTGATGCGCTGATTCCGCCCGGGAATTCCGACGCTGCTCGCGTCCACCTCTGTGGGCGCGCCGGCAGCGTTCGGCCCGGCGAACGCGCTGATCGATGAAAGCCCCGCCAGCCGGTGGGGCCGCCGAACCCGACTGATGCTTCCCGCCCATGCCGTGCATGGAGGGAAAGCCCTGATGAAAGAAGGCCGCTCTCCATGAGCCAGAATCCGCACAACGAACTCGTCCAGCTCCAGGCCCACGAACTGGCCGAACGCATCCGCCTGCGTGACGTTTCCTGCCGCGAAGTGATGCAGGCGCACCTCGACCAGATCGAGCGCTACAACCCGGAGGTCAATGCCATCGTCAGCCAGCAGCCGGACGAAATCCTGCTGGCCGAAGCCGACCAGCGCGACGCCGAACTGGCCCGTGGCGACTACCGTGGCTGGATGCACGGCCTGCCCCACGCGGTGAAGGACCTGTCGCTGACCCGCGGCATCCGCACCACCCTCGGCTCGCCGCTGTTCCGCGATTACCTGCCCGAGCGCGATGGCATCATGGTCGAGCGTCTCCGCGCCGCGGGCGCGATCATCATCGGCAAGACCAACACCCCCGAATTCGGCCTCGGCTCGCACAGCTACAACCCGATCTTCGGCGCCACCGGCTGCGCCTACGCGCCGCAGCGCACCGCCGGCGGCAGCAGCGGCGGCGCGGCGGCGGCCCTGGCGCTGCGGATGGTTCCGGTGGCCGACGGCAGCGACATGATGGGCTCGCTGCGCAACCCGGCGGCCTTCAACAACATCGTCGGCTTGCGTCCATCCCAGGGCCGCGTGCCCTTCGACGACAGCGCCGACCTGTTCATCGACCAGCTCGGCTACGAAGGCCCCATGGGCCGCAGCGTACGCGACGTGGCGCTGCTGCTGTCGGTGCAGGCCGGCGTTGACGCCCGCGCGCCGCTGTCCATCGCCCAGACCGGCGAGCAGTTCGCAGGCTCGCTTGCGCGCGACTTCAAGGGCGCGCGCCTGGGCTGGCTGGGCGACCTGGGCGGCTACCTGCCCATGGAAAAGGGCGTGCTGGAGCTGTGCCGCAAGTCCTTCGCCGACTTCGAGGCCATCGGCTGCCAGGTCGAGGACACCGCCATGGGCTTCTCCCCCGAGCGCCTGTGGGACACCTGGCGCACCCTGCGTCACTGGATGGTCGCCGGCTCCCTGGGCGCGGCCTACGCCGACCCGGCCAAGCGCGAACTGCTGAAACCCGAGGCCGTCTGGGAAGTGGAGAACGGCCTGAAGCTGTCCGCCGTGGAGGTGTTCCGCGCCTCCGCCGCGCGCAGCGACTGGTACCGCGCCATCAGCCAGCTGTTCGAGCGCTACGACTACCTGCTGCTGCCCAGCGCCCAGGTGTTCCCGTTCGACAAGACCTGGGACTGGCCGAAGGAAATCGCCGGCAAGGCCATGGACACCTACCACCGCTGGATGGAGGTGGTGATCCCGGCCACCCTGTCCGGTTGCCCGGCGGCCAGCGTGCCGGTGGGCTTCAATGAGCAGGGTCTGCCCATGGGCCTGCAGATCATCGGCAGGCACCAGGCCGACATGGCCGTGCTGCAACTGGCCCACGCCTACGAGCAGGCCTCGCGCTGGTACCAGCGCTGCCCGCCGCCCATGCTGGCGGAGGGTTGATCGTCTTATCCACATGCTGAGGGGGCCGCATGAACATCAGCTTCTTCCAGGAACTGCTGCAAAGCATCACCGAGCGCGGCCGGCAACTGCTGGAGTCGCGCGAGCCGGCGCCGGACAATGCCCAGGCGCTGGCGCAGGCCTGCCACAGGCTGGTCTCCAGTCACGGCGAGGCGTCGGGCGTGGCCCTGGCGCGACAGGTGCTGTGCGCCTACCGGGACTGCCCGCAAGACCAGCAGAAAGCCTTCTTCGACATCCTGCTGAAGGACTTCGCCCCGCCCCACGAGGCGCTGGCCGAAGCCTGCCAGCGCTACCTCGACGACCCGTCGGCGGCCCACACCATGGCGCTGTTCCAGGCCAGCGAGCCGCCGCGCCAGGAGCTGTTCCGCCGCCTCAACCAGGCGCCCGGCGGTACCGTCGAGCTGATCGCCATGCGCCGTCGGCTGTTGCTGGAGCTCAAGGCAAGACCCGAGCTGTCGGCGGTGGACCACGACCTGCAGCACCTGCTGGCGTCCTGGTTCAACCGCGGCTTCCTGGTGCTGCGGCGGATCGACTGGTCGACCCCGGCGTCGATCCTGGAAAAGATCATCAAGTACGAGGCCGTCCACGCCATCAAGGACTGGGACGACCTGCGCAGCCGCCTGCAGCCGGCCGACCGCCGCTGCTTCGCCTTCTTCCACCCGGCCCTGGCCGACGAGCCGCTGATCTTCGTCGAGGTGGCGCTGACCCGCGCAATGCCCGGCGCCATCGCCGAGATTCTGGAAATAAAGAGCCTTGAGCCGGCGGCCGAGGCAGCGCCGGCGGAAGCGCCCGACACCGCCGTCTTCTACTCCATCAGCAACTGCCAGGAAGGCCTGCGCGGCATCTCCTTCGGCAACTTCCTGATCAAGCAGGTGGTGGAGGAGCTGGCGCGGGAGATTCCCGGCCTGCGCCAGTTCGTCACCCTCTCGCCGGTGCCCGGCTTCCGCCGCTGGCTCGGCAGCCTGGGCGAGGACGCGCAACTGGGCGCGGCCGCCGCCGAGTGCCTCAAGGCGCTCAAGCCCGACGCTCCGCCACCGCCGCGCCTGGAGCAGCCGCTGCTGGCGCTGGCCGCCGAGTACTTCCTGCATGCGAAGAACGGCGCCGGCCTGCCGCTGGACCCGGTGGCGCGCTTCCACCTGGGCAACGGCGCCCGCCTGGAACGCCTGAACTGGCGCGGCGACCTCTCCGCCAGCGGCCTGCGCCAGGCCGCCGGGCTGATGGTCAATTACCGCTACGAACTGCGCCAGATCGAAAAGAACCACGAAGCCTACGCCAACCAGGGCGCGGTCACGGCCTCACCCGAGGTGCGCAAGCTGGCCACTCTGTCGGCGAAAACAAAACGCTAGGACCTCCGCATGAACCAGAGCCTTTTCGCCGAAGTCGGCAAACACCTGCCCAGCGACCTTTCCAAACCCTTCATCCGCACCCCGGACGGCGGCGGCTACAGCTACGCCGACATGCTGCGCAGCACCGCGCAGTTCGCCCACGCGCTGGTGGAACTCGGCGTGCAGCCGGGCGACCGCGTCGCCGTGCAGGTCGACAAGAGCCCCGAGACGGTGATGCTCTACCTCGCCGTGCTGCGCGCCGGCGCGGTCTACCTGCCGCTCAACAGCGGCTACACCGGCGAGGAGCTGCGCTACTTCCTCGACGACGCCGAGCCCTCGCTGTTCGTCTGCGCGCCGGCCTTCGAGGCCCAGGCCCGCGAGCTGGCGGACGTCAGCGGCGTAGCCCGCGTGGCGACCCTGGGCGACAAGGGCGACGGTTCGCTGATGGACGCGGTGCACGGCAAGCCGGGGCGCTTCGCCGACGTGCCGCGCGCATCAAGCGACCTCGCCGCGATCCTCTACACCTCCGGCACCACCGGGCGCTCCAAGGGCGCGATGATCAGCCACGGCAACCTGGTGTCCAACGCCCGCGCGCTGGTGGACGCGTGGAAAATCACCGGCGAGGACTGGCTGCTCCACGCGCTGCCGATCTTCCACATCCACGGCCTGTTCGTGGCCTGCAACAGCCTGCTGATGGCCGGCGGTTCGATGCTCTTCCTGGGCAGGTTCGACGCGGCGGAAATCCTCCGCCTGCTGCCGCAGGTGAACCTGCTGATGGGCGTGCCGACCTTCTACACCCGCCTGCTCGACCAGCCCGGCCTGACCCGCGAGGCGGTGGCGCACATGCGCCTGTTCATCTCCGGCTCCGCGCCGCTCACCGCCGAGACCCACAAGGCGTTCTCCGAGCGCACCGGCATGGCCATCCTCGAACGCTACGGCATGACCGAGACCGGCATGAACACCTCCAACCCGCTGGACGGCGAGCGCATCGCCGGCACCGTCGGCTTCCCGCTGCCGGGCGTCGAGCTGCGCATCACCGATCCGGGCCAGGCCGAGCCGGCGCTGCTGCCGCAGGGCGGGCCGGGGATGATCGAAGTGCGTGGGCCGAACGTGTTCCAGGGCTACTGGCGGATGCCGGAGAAGACCGCCGAGGAGCTGCGCGCGGACGGCTACTTCATGACCGGCGACATCGGTTTCGTCGACGAGCGGGGCTACGTGCAGATCGTCGGGCGCAACAAGGACATGATCATCAGCGGTGGCTTCAACGTGTATCCCAAGGAGCTGGAGGAAATCCTCGACACCCTGCCGGGGGTGGCCGAGTCGGCGGTGATCGGCGTGCCGCACCCGGACTTCGGCGAGGGCGTGACCGCCGTGCTGGTGGCGGGCAAGGGGCAGGCGCCGAGCGAGGTGGCAGTGCTGGCCGCGCTGGACGGCAAGCTGGCGCGCTTCAAGCAGCCCAAGCGGGTGCTGGTGGTGGACGCGCTGCCGCGCAATGTGATGGGCAAGGTGCAGAAGAACGTGCTGCGCGAGCGGTTCAAGGCGCTGTATTCCTGAGGGCCTGCGGTTCGCCGGCTGTTCGCGAGCAAGCTCGCTCCTACAGGGTGCGCTCTTCGTAGGAGCGAGCTTGCTCGCGAACCCGGGCGCTGGGGTATCCCGGCACGTAGGAGCTGAGTCTGTCCGCGATCACGCGCTTGGCGCGTTCCTACAGGTTTGTACCGCCATGAAAAAAACCGCTCACGCCGTAATGCTGTTCACTTAAGCGGAGCGGCCTTGCGGTCTACCGGGTAGCGGGTCTTGGACATCTTCACCGTCCGGGGTCGTGAAGGCCTTGGGCGGTGATCCAGGAACAACCCGCCGATTCCCGCCCGCAACTCCGATAAGCGTCGTCCTGTCGCGGAAACCGGGTTGGCCGCCGCCATCACGATCAGTTGCACGGCGATGTAGTGAGCCACCGGCTTGAAGCGGATGTCGCCGGGAGCACGGCCAAAGGCCACTGCGGCCTGGCTCGCCTCGCGGCGAATGATGTTGTAGGCCAGCAACAGTCCCCAGACTTCCTGGTAGATCAGTTCGATTTTCTTACTGCGCAGGGTCACTGCGTTCTGTTGCAGGGAGCTCTTGATATCGCGGAAGCCCAGTTCGATCTCCCAGCGTTCCTGATACAGATTGGCAATGGCCTTGGCGCTGTAGATATCGGCTGGCAGCGAGGTCAGTACGGTTTTGACCTTGCCCTGTCTCTCGTAGCTGACTTCCCGCACCTCCCAGTAGCAGGGCAGATTCGGATTGCGCTTCCTCGCCTGGGCTGACACCCGCATCCGCAGCAGGCGGTCCCCTTTGCCGTAGCGATCGATCTCCTCGCTGACCAACGCCTTGCGGGCCGGAATCAACCAGTGACGGTTGTCGCCGCTGGCCAGGCCCAGCAACAGGTTGGCACTCCAGAATCCCTTGTCGAACAGCGTCACCGAATGGCTGGGAATCTGCTGCACAAACGCATCAGCCAGGCGCATTTCACTGCGCCGGTAGGGGCTCAGTTGGGCATCCAGAATCAGGTGCGAGCGCACGTTCATCAGGGCTACGAGGCGCAGCATGGGAAACGGCGTCTGGCGGTCGGTGGCGGTATTACCGGAGCCGAAATGCTCCCGTAGCTCGGGGGTATCCGGGGTGCGCAGGAGCGCACCGTCCACGGCCAAGACCTGCAGGCCCTGCCAGGTATCACCGTCATAGCGCTCGCGCCCCCAGTGGTGACCGGTCTGGCGAAACAGCCACTCCACCGGATCGGCCCCTAGCCGTTTGCGGGCCTCGGTGACCCCGCTGCGGGCCAGCAGGTCGTGAGAGGCCAGTCCCTGGGCGCAGATGTTCAGGCGCCGCGCCACCTCATGGACCGGCTCGTCGCGGAACAAGGCCATGCCGAGCACCAGCCAGAGCACCTGATCGCTGGGCAGGCGCCGCCGTCGGATGGTGGCCTGCGCGGAAAGACCCAGTGCCGACGCCACCCACTCGATCGGGATGTTCTGGGTGAAGGTGCTGAGATCCGAGAAGTTGAACAACTCGCCCAGATCGAGCAATTGCTGTTGGAAAGACATAAAAAATCCGATGCCAGAGACCTGGCATCGGATTCTCGGGGAGCCCGGGCAACAGCTCAAATGCTTAAGTGAACAGCATTACGCTCACGCCGGGCTTTTTTGCTTTCGTAGGAGCGGAGCTTCTCCGCGATGCTCTTGTCGTTCGGTGTTTCTGCGCCGCGTCGGCGTGTACTGGGAGATTTTGTTTCGCCCTCCCGGGCGACCTACTTTGTCAAACGCCACAAAGTAGGCAAAGGTCTCTGCCCCATCATCCGGGTCCCGCTTCGCGGGACTCCCCTCGCTCCATCGGAGTTTCAGGGGCACGCGTTGACGGGCCATCCCTGGCCCGACAACGCTCTCGCGGCATCCATGCCGCTCAACCCCTGAAACTCCGATTCCACTCGGCCTCCTGAAGGGGCGCTCCGGTGTGCGCGGAGGTTTCTCTGGAAGTCATCAAGCGCTGAAGCGCTCTCGTAGGAGCGGACCTTGTCCGCGAAACGCGGATGAAATCCGCGCCCACGAATGGGTTAGCGCACCGTCACCACCACCTTGCCCACCGCCTTGCGCTGGCCCAGGTGGTTGATCGCATCCGCCGCCTTCTCCAGCGGGTAGGTCTGCGACACCAGCGGCTTGATCCTGCCCTCGGCGAACCAGGCGAACAGCTGCTGGAAGTTCGCCGCGTTGTCCTGCGGCTGGCGTTGGGCGAAGGAGCCCCAGAACACGCCGACCAGCGACGCGCCCTTGAGCAGGGTGAGGTTGGCCGGCAGCGCCGGGATGCTGCCGCTGGCGAAGCCGACCACCAGCATGCGGCCGTTCCAGGCGATGGAGCGGAAGGCTTCCTCGAACAGCTCGCCGCCGACCGGGTCGTAGATCACGTCCACGCCCTGGCCGCCGGTGATTGCCTTGAGCTTGTCCCTCAGGCTGCCTTCGCTGTAGTTGATCAGCACGTCGGCGCCGGCGGCCCTGGCCACTTCCAGCTTGGCCTCGCTGCTGGCGGCGGCGATGACTTTCGCGCCCATCGCCTTGCCGATCTCCACCGCCGCCAGGCCCACGCCGCCGGAGGCGCCGAGCACCAGCAGGGTCTCGCCCGGCTGCAGGTTGGCGCGCTGTTTCAGCGCGTGCATGGAGGTGCCGTAGGTCATGCCGAAGGCGGCGGCGCTGGCGAAGTCCATGCCGTCGGGGATCGGCATCACGTTGTAGCCGGGCACCGCCACTTCCTCGGCGAAGCTGCCCCAGCCGGTCAGCGCCATCACGCGGTCGCCGGGCTTCAGGTGGGTGACCTTCTCGCCCACCGCGGCGATCACCCCGGCGGCCTCGCCACCCGGGGAGAACGGGAAGGGCGGCTTGAACTGGTACTTGCCCTCGATGATCAGGGTGTCGGGGAAGTTCACCCCGGCGGCATGCACCTGCAGCAGGACTTCGTTCTTTTTCGGCTCGGGGCTGGCGATGTCTTCCAGCACCAGGCTTTCGGCGGGGCCGAAGGCTTTGCACAGCACGGCTTTCATGGGGGAGTACTCCACTCTAGGTATCGGGCCAGTGTAGGGGCGCCGGGGGGACGGGCAAATCACCATGGTCCCGGTTTATGCCCCGATATAGCTTGGGCGGCGGCGCGAGTCTGGCTATCCTTGCCGCCATCGAATCCGGAGACATCGCCTTGAGAGCTTCCCTCGCCCTGTTGCTGGTCCTGTCCTGCAGTCCCCTGTTCGCGGCCGCCGAATCCGAAGAGGCCAAGCCGGAAGACGCCAACAAGCCGCTCTTCGTCGACCTCACCCCGGCGCTGGTGGGCAACTACGGCAGCGGCCCGCGGCTGAAGTACTTCAAGGCCGACATCGCGCTGAAGGTCGCCGGCAAGGAGGCCTCGGACAAGGTCGAGCACCATGAGCCGCTGATCCGCAACCAGCTGGTGATGTTGTTCGCCCAGCAGACCGACGATTCCCTCGGCAGCGTCGACGGCAAGGAAAAGCTGCGCCAGGAAGCCCTCAAGCAGGTGCAGACGGTGCTGCAGCAGGAAGAGGGCAAACCGCTGGTGGACGACCTGCTGTTCAACAACCTGATCGTCCAGCCCTGAGCGGCGGCGGTACCCCGCGGGCAGGGAGCGTCCGGCGGGCTCTGACCTGTATCAAGGCGTATTTCCCGCCTATCCGCGACAATCGCTCCATGATCTGCTCGAAGTCGAGCGTGTAGATGAGGGATATCGGATGGCAGGAATTGCAAGAGGCTGGCGCACCCGCGGACTGATCCTGGCGGTCGCCGCCGTGCTCGCCGCACTGGCCTGGCAGACGTTCAAGCCGACCGGCCTGCCCGAAGGCTTCGCCAGCGGCAACGGACGCATCGAGGCCACCGAGGTGGACGTGGCCACCAAGCTGCCCGGACGGGTGGCGGAAATCCTGGTGGACGAGGGCGACTTCGTGAAGCTCGGCCAGGTGGTGGCGAAGATGGACACCCAGGTGCTCCAGGCCCAGCTCGCCCAGGCCCAGGCCGAGGTGCGCCGGGCGCAGAACGCCAAGCTCACCGCCGAATCCCTGGTGGCCCAGCGCATCAGCGAGGAGGCCACCGCCGAAGCCGTGGTCGCCCAGCGCCAGGCGGAACTCACCGCCGCACAGAAGCGCTTCATCCGCACCGAACAGCTGGTCAAGCGCAACGCCCTGCCGCAGCAGCAACTCGACGACGACCGCGCGGTGATGCAGAGCGCCCAGGCGGCGCTGGCCGCGGCGCGCTCCCAGGTGGTGTCGGCGCAGGCCGGCATCGCCGCCGCGCGTTCCCAGGTGGTCGAGGCGCAGTCGGCCATCGAGGCCGCCACCGCGAGCACCGTGCGCCTGCAGGCGGACATCGACGACAGCCTGCTCAAGGCCCCGCGCAACGGCCGCGTGCAGTACCGCGTGGCGCAGCCCGGCGAAGTGCTGCCGGCCGGCGGCAAGCTGCTCAACATGGTCGACCTGGCCGACGTCTACATGACCTTCTTCCTGCCCTCGGGCCAGGCCGGCAAGGTCGAGCTCGGCCAGGAAGCGCGCCTGGTGATCGACGCCGTGCCGCAGTACGTGATCCCGTCGAAGGTGTCCTACGTCGCCAGCGTCGCGCAGTTCACCCCCAAGACCGTGGAGACCGCCAACGAGCGCGAGAAGCTGATGTTCCGCGTCAAGGCGCGCCTCGACCCGGGCCTGCTGGAGAAGTACATCACCTACGTGAAGACCGGCGTGCCGGGCATGGCCTACCTGCGCCTCGATCCGCAGGCTGAATGGCCGCAGCACCTGCAGATCAAGGTCCCGCAATGACTGGCGGCGACTGCGTGGCCCGCCTGGCGCGGGTCTCGCTGCGCTATGGCGAGACCCGCGCGGTCGACGACGTCAGCCTGGAGATCCCGGCCAACCGCATGGTCGGCCTGATCGGCCCGGACGGCGTCGGCAAGTCCAGCCTGCTGGCGCTGCTCGCCGGCGCGCGCAAGCTGCAGGACGGCGAGATCCAGGTGCTCGGCGGCGACATGCGCGATGCCCGTCACCGCCGCGCCGTGTGCCCGCGCATCGCCTACATGCCCCAGGGCCTGGGCAAGAACCTCTACCCGACGCTCTCGGTGTTCGAGAACGTCGACTTCTTCGGCCGCCTGTTCGGCCACGACAAGGCCGAGCGCGAGCGGCGCATCGCCGACCTGCTGCACGCCACGGGGCTGGCGCCCTTCGCCGAGCGCCCGGCGGGCAAGCTCTCCGGCGGCATGAAGCAGAAGCTCGGGCTGTGCTGCGCGCTGATCCACGACCCCGACCTGCTGATCCTCGACGAGCCCACCACCGGCGTCGACCCGCTGTCGCGTAACCAGTTCTGGGAGCTGATCGGGCGCATCCGCGCCGGCCGCGCGGGCATGAGCGTGCTGGTGGCCACCGCCTACATGGAGGAGGCCGAGCGCTTCGACCACCTGGTGGCGATGGACGACGGCAAGGTGCTCGCCACCGGCACGCCCGCCGAGCTGCGCGCGCGCACCGCCACGCAGAACCTCGAAGAGGCCTTCATCGCCCTGCTGCCGCAGAGCAAGCGCGCCGGCCACCACCAGCTGGTGATTCCGCCGCGCACGCAGAGCGAAGGCGCGCCGCAGATCGCCATCGAGGCCGAGGGGCTGACCTGCCGCTTCGGCGATTTCGTCGCGGTGGACCACGTCAGCTTCCGCATCGAGCGCGGGGAAATCTTCGGCTTCCTCGGCTCCAACGGCTGCGGCAAGTCCACCACCATGAAGATGCTCACCGGCCTGCTGCCGGCCAGCGAAGGCACCTGTGCGCTGTTCGGCCAGCCGGTCAACGCCAAGGACATGGAGACCCGCCGGCGCGTCGGCTACATGTCCCAGGCCTTCTCGCTGTACGCCGAGCTGACGGTGCGGCAGAACCTGGAGCTGCACGCGAAGCTGTTCCACCTGCCGGCCGAGACGATCGGTCCGCGCGTGGCGGAAATGCTCCAGCGCTTCGACCTCGGCAAGGTCCAGGGCGAGCTGCCCGACAGCCTGCCGCTGGGCATCCGCCAGCGCCTGTCGCTGGCCGTGGCGGTGATCCACAAGCCGGAAATCCTGATCCTCGACGAGCCCACCTCGGGCGTCGATCCGGTGGCCCGCGACGGCTTCTGGGAGCTGATGGTGGAGCTGTCGCGCAACGACGGCGTGACCATCTTCATCTCCACCCACTTCATGAACGAGGCCGAACGCTGCGACCGCATCTCGCTGATGCACGCCGGCAAGGTGCTCGACAGCGACACCCCGCAGGGGCTGATGGACAAGCGCGGCCTGGCGACCCTGGAAGCCACCTTCATCGCCTACCTCGAAGAGGCCGCCGGCAGCGCGCCGGCGCCGCAGGCCGCGCCCGCGCCGGACGCACCCGCGGCGCCGGCGAAGTCCGCCGGTGGCGAACGCTTCAGCTGGCTGCGCCTGTTCAGCTACGCGCGCCGCGAGGCCATGGAGCTGCGCCGCGACCCGATCCGCCTGACCCTCGCGCTGCTGGGCACGGCGCTGCTGATGCTGATCATCGGCTACGGCATCAACATGGACGTCGAGGACCTCACCTACGCGGTGCTCGACCGCGACCAGACCACCACCAGCCAGGCCTACACCCTGAACATCTCCGGCTCGCGCTACTTCATCGAGCACGCGCCGATCCGCGACCCCGAGGACCTGGAGCGGCGCATGCGCAGCGGCGAGCTGAGCCTGGCGGTGGAAATCCCGCCGAACTTCGGCCGCGACCTCAAGCGCGGCGCCAACCCGGCCATCGGCGTGTGGATCGACGGCGCCATGCCGACCCGCGCCAACACCGTGCTCGGCTACGTGCAGGGGCTGCACGCCAGCTACCTCGCCGACCTCGCCCGGCAGAGCGGCAGCGCCGAAGCCAGCGCGGCGGCCAGCACCGAGGTGCGCTACCGCTACAACCCGGACGTGGAGAGCCTCAAGGCCATGGTGCCGGCGGTGATCCCGCTGCTGCTGATCATGATCCCGGCGATGCTCACCGCCCTGGGCGTGGTGCGCGAGAAGGAGCTGGGCTCGATCACCAACCTCTACGTCACCCCGGTGACGCGCCTGGAATTCCTCCTCGGCAAGCAGCTGCCGTACATCGGCATGGGCATGGTCAACTTCGTGCTGATGCTGGCGATGGCCGTGCTGCTGTTCCAGGTGCCGCTCAAGGGCAGCTTCCTGGCGCTGCTGGTCGGCGCCTTCCTCTACGTGGTGACCAGCACCGGCCTGGGCCTGCTGCTCTCGACCTTCATGAAGAGCCAGATCGCCGCCGTGTTCGGCACCGCCATCGCCACCATGATCCCGGCCATCCAGTTCTCCGGGCTGATCCACCCGGTGTCCTCGCTGGAAGGCGCGGCGGCCTTCATCGGCCAGCTGTACCCGACCTCGCACTTCCTGATCGTCAGCCGCGGCGCCTTCTCCAAGGCGCTGGGCTTCGCCGACCTGTGGGGCTACTACCTGCCGCTGCTGGCGATGGTGGTGGTACTGACGCTGCTCAGCGTCGCCTGCCTGAAGAAGCAGGAGGTCTGAAATGAAGAAGCTGGCGAACATCTTCAACCTCGGCATCAAGGAATTCCGCAGCCTGGGCCGCGACTACGCGATGCTGGTGCTGATCGCCTGGGCCTTCACCCTGGGCGTCTACAGCTCCGCCACCGGCATGCCGGAAACCCTGCACCACGCGCCGATCGCCATCGTCGACGAGGACCAGTCGCAACTCTCCTCGCGCATCGTCAACGCCTTCCAGGCGCCGTATTTCCGCACGCCGGAGATGATCGGCCACGCGCAGATGGACCGCGGCATGGACGTCGGCCTCTACACCTTCACCCTGGACATCCCGCCGGACTTCCAGCGCGACGTGCTGGCCGGGCGGCAGCCGGCGATCCAGGTCAACGTCGACGCCACCCAGACCGGCCAGGCCTTCTCCGGCGCCGGCTACATCCAGAACATCGTCGCCACCGAGGTGCGCGAATTCGTCAGCCGCTACCGCGCCCAGCCGGCGATGCCGGCGGAACTGGCGGTGCGCATGGAATTCAACCCGAACCTGACCCAGGCCTGGTTCGGCGCGGTGATGGAGGTGATCAACCAGATCACCATGCTGTCGATCATCCTCACCGGCGCGGCGCTGATCCGCGAGCGCGAGCACGGCACCGTGGAACACCTGCTGGTGATGCCGCTGACCACCTTCGAGATCATGCTGGCCAAGGTCTGGTCGATGGCCACCGTGGTGCTGGTGGCGGCGGCCATTTCCCTGCAACTGGTGGTGCGCGGCTGGCTGGACGTGCCGATCAGCGGCTCGGTGGGGCTGTTCCTGCTCGGCGCGGCGCTGCACCTGTTCGCCACCACCTCGATGGGCATCTTCCTCGGCACCGTGGCGCGCTCGATGCCGCAGCTGGGCCTGCTGGTGATCCTCACCCTGATGCCGCTGCAGATCCTCTCCGGCAGCACCACGCCGCGCGAGAGCATGCCTGAGCTGGTGCAGCAGATCATGCTGGCGGCGCCGACGACGCACTTCGTCAGCCTGGCCCAGGCGATTCTCTTCCGTGGCGCCGACCTGTCCATCGTCTGGCCGCAGCTGCTGGCCATCGTCGGCATCGGCGCGGCGTTCTTCGCCGGCGCCCTGTGGCGCTTCCGCCGGACCATCGGGCAGATGGCGTAGCGTTCGCTCCTCGCTCTTCGTAGGAGCGAGCTTGCTCGCGAACCGCCCAACGGCGGGACTCCCCGGTAACGCTGTTCGCGAGCAAGCTCCTACGGAAACGCCGTCCTCACTCCACCGGCCACACGCGGGTCTGATTGCGCCCGCTGTGCTTGGCCGCATACAGCGCCTGGTCCGCCTGGGCGACCAGCTGCTCGGGCTCGCTCTGCTGCCCCGGCGTGGCGACGGCCACGCCGATGCTGATGGTCAGCCGGCCCAGCTCCGTCGCGGGGTGCTCGATGGCCAGTTCGGCGATCTGCTGATGCACCCGGGCAGCCACATGGCTGGCACCCTCCAGGCCGGTGTCGATGAGGATGATGACGAACTCCTCGCCGCCGTAGCGGCAGGCCGCATCGCCCTCGCGCTGCAGGCTGCCCTGCAGCGCGCCGGCCACTTGGCGCAGGGCGTCGTCGCCGGCCAGGTGGCCGCGGCAGTCGTTGAACAGCTTGAAGTGGTCGACGTCGAGCATCAGCACCGCCAGCGGCGAGTCGGAGCGGCGCAGGCGGCGCCATTCGCTGTGCAGCAGGCGGTCGAAGTAGCGGCGGTTGAACAGCCCGGTGAGGCCGTCCTGCTGCGACAGCTTCTGCAACTTCGCCTCCAGCTGCAGGCGCTCGCCGTTGTCGCGGGCCACGGCGATCAGGTAGTCGCGCTCGCCCTGGCGGGCCAGCTGGGTGTTGATCTCGGCCGCCTGCAGGCTGCCGTCGCGGCGCTGCATCTCGCGCTGGAAGATCATCGGCAGGTTCAGCCGGCTGGCCTGCTGCACCTGCTGCAGCCAGGCGAAGAAGCCGGGGACCAGCCGTTCCGGGTCGTCGCGCAGCAACTGGCGGAATTCCTCGGCGCTGTAGCCCAGGCTGCTGTGGGTGGCGCGGTTCATGTGCAGCAGCTCGCGCTCCTGCAGGTCGAAGATGAACAGCGCGTCGCGGCAGGAGTCCGTCAGGTCGAGGGTCAGTTGCAGGCGGGCGCGGCTGTCCAGCAGGCGCCGCTCGATGTCCTGGCGCCGCTCGGCCTCCTGGTGGAGCAGGTGGTTGCTGGCGCTCAGCGCGACGGCGCGGCGGGCGTTTTCCCGCGCCAGGGCGAGGGCGGCGACCAGCAGCAGGCTGATGATCGCGGCGGCGCCGAACACGACGGCTGGCAGCGGCGTGGAGAGTGGCTGCAGCAGCGCCGCGCTGGGGCTGAGTTCCAGTTCGAGGCTGCGGTTGTTCAGCAGTTGCAGCGGCAGGCGCAGGGTTTCTTCCGCGCGGCTGTCCGCCTGGGCGCGGACGTAGAGCGGCTGGCCGTGTTCCAGCAGACGCACGCTGAACAGGTGGCTGTCGACCTGTTCCAGCAGGTGGTCCATCAGGTTGTCGACGCGGAAGGTGCCTTGCATGAAACCGTCGAAACGCAGCGAGCCATCGGCGGCGTGCAGGTACACCGGCGTGTAGAGCATGAAGCCGCGGCCGCCGCCGGGCAGCGCGATGCTGTCGCTCAGGCGTGGCTGGCCGCTGTCGCGCGCGGCCATCGCGGTGGCGTAGCCGGGGCTCATCGGGGTCAGCCGGTAGTTCAGCTCCGCCTCGTTGCCGCGCAGGGGCTCGACCCAATGGACGCGCAGGTCCGGATCGACCCACTGGATCGACTGGTAGCCGGCGAAGTTACCGATATAGAAGCGCGCGTTGAGCTCCCACTCCCAGCGCGGAATGCGCCCGTGGTAGGCCCACAGCTGCGCCAGCAGGTCCAGGCCCTGGACCTGGTCGTGCAGGCTGGTTTCCAGCTGGTGGGCCAGGGCGTGCGCCTGATAGCTGAGGTGTTCGCGGGCCCGTTGCCGCTCGCTGCTGGCCAGTTCATGGCTGAGCCAGGCGCCGGCCAGCAGCAGGATGCCGAGCAGACCGCCCAGTCCGAGATAGCTGGCAAGGGAGAACCTCAGGCGGCGCATGTGGCGGATTCCGGGGGGTGTTTCCTACCTAATAGCACAGTGATATCGGTCTTTCCTGGCGCTTCCTTTCAGCGCCGGGGGGCGTTGCCGGTCCCTTTCATTGCCGGAGCAGGGCCAGCACGATCCGCCACTGTTCCTCGGTCACCGGCATCACCGACAGGCGGTTGCCGCGCTGCACCAGCGGCATGTCCTCCAGGCCGGCCTGGGCTTTCAGGGCGGCCAGCGGCAGCACCGCGCTGAAGGCTTCGACGAAGCCGACGTCGCGGGCGGTCCAGGGGTTCTTCTGGTCGCTGGCCTTGGGGTCGTGATAGGGGCTCCGGGGATCGAGCGCGGTGGGGTCGGGGTAGGCTTCGCCCTCGATCTGCGCGATCCCGGCGATGCCCGGTTCGGGGCAGCTGGAGTGATAGAAGAAGAACAGGTCGCCCGGCTGCATGCTGCGCATGAAGTTGCGCGCCTGGTAGTTGCGCACGCCGTCCCAGCGCGCGCTTTGCAGACGCTGCAGGTCGTGGATCGAGAGTTCGTCGGGCTCGGATTTCATCAGCCAGTAAGCGCGTGCCATCCGGGTGGGCTCCTTGTGCGTGGCGGGTTTCCAGGGACGGCTGCGGGAGGCCGCCCGGGAACTAATGGTAGGCGCTTCCCCTGCGACAAGCTGCCGGCTCGCGGAAGTTTCGCTGCGGGAAGAATATGTGCGGAATAGGCACGAAGCTTGCCTTGAAGTGCGCGGAGTTACGGGAGGCGCGCCTCCTCCGACGATCGGTTGGCGTCAGAATTGCGGGAAGCTTTTCATTGTCGGAGAATGCCGCCGTTTTTAGCTGGGTCCGCCGGACGGACAAAAAAATCACCGCCGGCCATCATGGACAGTTTGCCTGGAAGGGGGAGGCAATCAATGAAACGCAAGCCTGATCTTTTGTGGGTTCTGGTAATCCTGTTCGGCCTGGGGGTCGTCACCACCGGTTACACCCAGAGTCTCTGGGAACAGCGTCAGGGCAACGCCCCTGTGCAGGTCACCCAGCAGCCTTGATTCGTCGCGACGGCTATCGCAGGGAACGCGATGCCGAAGCGATCCGGCCATACCAGCCGGCGTCCGTCACCGTGCCCGCCAGCGGCACGTCCCAACTGGCCAGTTCCAGCTTATCGACCTTCTGACACTCGTGCGCCAGGCCCAATAGCGTCGGTGTGTGCCAATTTTTGCGCATGCCCAGGTAGGCCAGGGTGCGGTCGTAGAAGCCCTTGCCCATCCCCAGGCGTCCACCCTGCGGGTCGAACCCCACCAGCGGCAACAGCAGCAGGTCCAGCGCCCAGGCCGGGCGTCGCTGGCCGTGGTCGCGCACGGGCTCGGCGATGCCGAAGCGGTTGCGCGTCCAGCGCTCGCCAACGCCGACGCGCTGGAAGGTCATGTGGGTTTTCGGCCAGTCCGACAGCACCGGCAGGTAAGTCGCCTTGCCGCGTTTCTGCGCCGCCTTCATCAGCGGCCGCGGGTCGATCTCGCCGTCCGCCGGCAGGTACAGGGCGATGTGCCGCGCGCGGCGAAACAGCGGGTGCTGCGCCAACTGGCGATACAGGGCCTGGGCCGCGAGGCGTTGCTGGAGCGGGGTGAGGGCGCGTCGGGCTTCGCGCAACTGACGGCGCAGGGCCGGACGGGAGAGACCGTCGGAATGGATCATGGAAGGGTAAAGCTCCCCGGACATGCCGCTGTCGGGTTAGCCCTTGAACCCGAGAGTTCAAGGTGGCGGTTGCAGCAGGCTTTAAGGCTTTCCGTCGTGCGGACATGCACACCAGCCCAACTGGCAACCTCCGTTGTTGCAATTATCGGCTCAGGGACATCACCGACTGGCCAACACACCAGGGAACAGGGCGGATTATACCCCAAGGAAATTTCCAGGGTCAGACTTCACCCTGCCCCTGATCGGTGGTAAGGGAATCGGTGGTCAGCGCGCGGTCCACGCGTTCGAGCAGTTCGCGCACGCGCTCGCGGGTGGAACTGGTGTCCTGGTCCAGGCGCTGCTGCTTGTGCAGCAGGTCGTGGGTGATGTTCAGCGCGGCCATCACCGCCACGCGGTCGGCGCCGATGACTTTGCCGCTGGAACGAATCTCGCGCATCTTGCTGTCCAGATAGCGCGCGGCGCTTTCCAGGTTGACGCGCTCCTCGGGAGGGCAGGCGATGCAGTACTCCTTGTCGAGGATTTGAACATTGAGGGTATTCGACTGGCTCATGAGTCCTGCTCCAAGGCTTTGAGTCGCAAAATCATCGCTTCGACCTTCTGCCGCGCCAATTCGTTCTTCTCGATCAGATGGGCGCGTTCTTCCCGCCAGCTTTTCTCGTTCGCCCGCAGCAGCCGGTTCTCGGCCTTGAGCTGCTCCAGGCGCTGGAGCAGCTGGTCGAACTTGGCGATCAGCGCGTGCAGGTCGGCGTCTTCCATGGGCTCTCGCTTGGCTCGTTACTCGAGGAATGGGAGTGATCGGGAACTATATAGGACCGCCCAGGGGGCGGGTCAACGCAGCGCCCCGTTACATGGTCTTGCACGGGGCGGCGGTGCTAGGATACGGGACCACATTCTATGCGCGGCGCCCGATGGCGCCTAGCTGCCACGCCCCGGGTTCTATCATGTCCACGTCAAGTTCCGCCTATACCGCCTTCGCCGCCCTGCTCGCCGAGGCTGCCCTGCCGATTTCCCCCGCCGAACTGCACGGCCACCTGCTCGGCCGCGTCTGCGCCGGTTCCGGCTTCGACCAGGGCGAGTGGCTGCAGGCCGCCGGCGAACTGCTCGGCGGTGAGCCGGGCGAGCGCCTGAGCGCGGCCCTGGGCGGCCTGCTGGGCATGGTCCAGCAGGACTTCAGCGCCGGCGAGATGGCCGTGGTGCTGATGCTGCCCAACGACGACGCGCCGCTGACCGAGCGCGCCGTGGCCCTCGGCCAGTGGTGCCAGGGCTTCCTCGCCGGCTTCGGCCTGGCGCTGCGCTCCCCCAGCCTGTCCGACGAGGCCGACGAAGTGCTGCAGGACATCGCCGCCATCGCCCAGGTCCAGGGCGCGCTGGAAGATTCCGAAGACGGCGAGGCCGACTACATGGAAGTGCAGGAATACCTGCGCGTCGCCCCGCTGCTGCTGTTCTCCGAGTTCGGCAAGGTGCCGGCACCGGCCGAGAAACCCTCCCTGCATTGAGGTCGCTGCATGATCCGTATCGCCAAGTCGGAATACGCCCGTCGCCGCAAGGCGCTGATGGAGCAGATGGAACCCAACAGCATCGCCATTCTCCCGGCGGCGCCGATGTACATCCGCAACCGCGACGTCGAGCACGTCTACCGCCAGGACAGCGACTTCCAGTACCTCACCGGCTTCCCCGAGCCGGAAGCGGTGATGGCGCTGATCCCCGGCCGCGAGCACGGCGAGTACGTGCTGTTCTGCCGCGAGCGCGATCCGCAGCGTGAGCTCTGGGACGGCCTGCGCGCCGGCCAGGACGGCGCGATCAAGGACTTCGGCGCCGACGACGCCTTCCCCATCGGCGACATCGACGACATCCTCCCCGGCCTGATCGAAGGCCGCGACCGCGTCTACTATGCGCTGGGCGCCAACCAGGAGTTCGACCGCCGGCTGATGGACTGGATCAACGTGATCCGCTCCAAGGCCCGCCAGGGCGCACAGCCGCCGAACGAGTTCGTCGCCCTCGACCACCTGCTGCACGACCTGCGCCTGTACAAGAGCGCGGGCGAGGTGAAGGTGATGCGCTATGCCGCCGAGGTCTCCGCCGGCGCCCACGTGCGCGCGATGCAGATCTGCCGTCCGGGGCTCAGCGAATACCACCTCGAAGCCGAGCTCGACTACGCCTTCCGCAAGGGCGGGGCGAAGATGCCGGCCTACGGCTCCATCGTCGCCAGCGGCCGCAACGCCTGCATCCTGCACTACCGGGAGAACGACGCGACGATCAAGGACGGCGACCTGATCCTGATCGACGCCGGCTGCGAGATCGACTGCTACGCCAGCGACATCACCCGCACCTTCCCCGCCAATGGCACCTTCAGCCCCGAGCAGAAGGCCATCTACGAACTGGTGCTGGAAGCCAACGTCGCCGCCTTCGACTACATCGCCCCCGGCCGCCACTGGAACGAAGCCCACGAGGCCACCGTGCGGGTGATCACCGCCGGCCTGGTGAAGCTCGGCCTGCTCAGCGGCGACGTCGACGAGCTGATCGCCGGCGAAGCCTACAAGGCCTTCTACATGCACCGCGCCGGCCACTGGCTGGGCATGGACGTGCACGACGTCGGCGAATACAAGGTCGGCGGCGAATGGCGCGTGCTCGAAGTCGGCATGTCGATGACCGTCGAACCGGGCATCTACATCGCCCCGGACAACACCGACGTGCCGAAGAAGTGGCGCGGCATCGGCGTGCGCATCGAGGACGACGTGGTGGTGACCAGGACCGGCTGCGAAATCCTCACCAACGGCGTGCCCAAGACCGTTGCCGAGATCGAGGCGCTGATGGCGCAAGCCAAGTCCCAGGCCGCCTGACATGCAACGCACGCAACTGGCCATCATCGGTGGCGGCCTGGTCGGCGCGAGCCTGGCGCTGATCCTCCAGGCCGGCGCCCGCGAGCGCGGCTGGCGGATCGTGCTGGTCGAGCCGTTCGCCCCCGGCGATGCCTACCAGCCCAGCTACGACGCGCGCTCGTCCGCGCTGTCCTTCGGCAGCCGGCAGATCTACGAACGCCTGGGGCTCTGGCAGCGGATCGCCCAGCGCGCCGAGCCGATCACCCAGATCCACGTCTCCGACCGCGGCCGCTTCGGCTCCGCGCGCCTGACGGCGGTGGAGGAGGGCGTCCCGGCGCTGGGCTACGTGGTGGAGAACGCCTGGCTCGGCCAGTGCCTGTGGCACGCGCTGGACCCGGAGGTGGTGAGCTGGCGCTGCCCCGCCGAAGTGCGGCGGATGGAAGCCCTCGGCGACGGCTACCGCCTGACCCTGGACGACGACACGCAGCTGGACTGCGACCTCGCCGTGCTGGCCGACGGCGGCCGCTCCGGCCTGCGCGAACAACTGGGCATCAACGTGCGCTCCTCGTCCTACGGGCAGACCGCGCTGATCGCCAACATCAGCCCGTCCGAAGCCCATCGCGGACAGGCCTTCGAACGCTTCACCGAGAACGGCCCGCTGGCCCTGCTGCCGCTGCCGGAGAACCGCTGCGCGCTGGTCTGGACCCGCAACGGCCGCGACGCCGAGCGCCTGCGCGAACTGCCCGACGCGGCCTTCCTCGCCCAGTTGCAGGACGCCTTCGGCTATCGCCTCGGCGCCTTCCGCCAGGTCGGCGTGCGCTACGGCTACCCGCTGAACCTGATCGAGGCCGAGGAACAGATTCGCCCGCATCTGGTGGTACTGGGCAACGCCGCCCACAGCCTGCACCCGATCGCCGGGCAGGGCTTCAACCTGTCGCTGCGCGACGCCCAGGCCCTGGGCGACCGGCTGCTGCAGGAAGAGGCCGCGCCGGGCGATTTCGCCGTGCTGCAGCGCTACCTGGACGGCCAGCGCCTGGACCAGCAGATGACCGTCGGCTTCTCCGACCGCGTCACCCGCCTGTTCTCCAACGCCCAGCCGCTGCTCGCCACCGGCCGCAACCTGGGCCTGCTCGGCCTCGACCTGCTGCCGCCGGCCAAGCGCTGGTTCGCCCGCCAGGCCATGGGCCTGGGCGCCCGCCCGGTGTGACAGCCCCCAGTCAGAAGGAAATTCGATGCACGCGGATCTGGTAATAGTCGGGGCAGGCATGGTCGGCAGCGCGCTGGCCCTGGCCCTGGAAGGCAGCGGCCTGGACATCCTGCTGCTGGACGGCTCGCCGCTGAGCGTCAAACCGTTCGACCGCGAGGCGCCCTTCGAGCCGCGCGTCAGCGCCCTGTCCGAGGCCAGCCGGCGCATCCTCCAGCGCCTGCACGCCTGGGACGGCATCGCCGCGCGGCGCGCCGAGCCCTACCGCGAGATGCAGGTGTGGGACGGTTCCGGCACCGGGCAGATCCACTTCAGCGCCGCCAGCGTGCACGCCGAGGTGCTCGGCCATATCGTCGAGAACCGCGTGGTGCAGGATGCCCTGCTGGAGCGCCTGCACGACTCCGCCCTCGGCCTGCTGCCCAACGCGCGCCTGGAGCAGCTGCGCCACTCCGGCGACGACTGGCTGCTGACGCTGGCCGACGGCCGGGAAATCCGTACGCCGCTGGTGATCGCCGCCGACGGCGCCAACTCCGCCGTGCGCCGCCTGGCCGGCTGCGCCACCCGCGAATGGGATTACCTGCACCACGCCATCGTCACCAGCGTGCGCTGCGAGAAGCCGCACCTGGCCACCGCCTGGCAGCGCTTCACCGACGACGGCCCGCTGGCCTTCCTGCCGCTGGCGAAGGTGGGCGATGCGCACTGGTGCTCGATCGTCTGGTCGACCACCCCGGAGCAGGCCGAACGCATCATGGCGCTGGACGACGACGGCTTCCGCGCCGCCCTGGGGCGGGCCTTCGAGCACCGCCTGGGCGCCATCGAGCACGCCGACCGCCGCCTGTGCATCCCGCTGCGCCAGCGCCACGCCAAGCGCTACGTGGAACCGGGGCTGGCGCTGATCGGCGACGCCGCGCACACCATCCACCCGCTGGCCGGGCAGGGCGTCAACCTCGGCTTCCTCGACGCCGCGGTGCTCGCCGAGGTGATCCTGCATGCCTACGAGCGCGGCGAGAACATCGCCGAGGAGCGCGTGCTGAGCCGCTTCGAGCGCCGCCGGATGCCGCACAACCTGGCGATGATGGCGGCGATGGAAGGCTTCCAGCGCCTGTTCCAGGCCGATCCGCTGGCGGTGCGCTGGCTGCGCAACGCCGGGCTGCGGCTGGTGGACAAGCACCACGAGGCCAAGGGGATGTTCGTGCGCCAGGCGCTGGGGCTTTCCGGCGATCTGCCGACCTTGGCGCGGGTCTGATCTCGGCGGCCTGCCGCCGACCCCGCGATAACCGCACACTCCGAACGGCGCCCTTTCCCTCCGGGCGGGGCGTGCGGCCGGGGGCGCTCTGGCCCCTGACGGCCTGCGACCCCACACCGCACCTTTCCGAAACACCTCGACACATCTGCGCAACCCAGTATCAAATGCGGTTCCTTATCATTTGCGAAATTTCTTCCCCGCAAAGGACACGCCCATGCTCATGCGCCAAGGTCTTCTCGCCACCCTCCTGCTGGCCGCCGTCGCTGGCACCGCCCAGGCCGCCGACGAAGTGGTGGTCTATTCCTCGCGCATCGACGAGCTGATCAAGCCGGTGTTCGACGCCTACACCAAGGCCACCGGGGTGCCGGTCAAGTTCATCACCGACAAGGAAGCGCCGCTGATGGCGCGGATCAAGGCCGAGGGCGCCAACACCCCGGCCGACCTGCTGCTCACCGTCGACGCCGGCAACCTCTGGCAGGCCGAGCAGATGGGCATCCTGCAGCCCTTCGACTCGCCGGTGCTGGACGCCAACATCCCGCCGCAGTACCGCTCCAGCACCGACAGCTGGACCGGCCTGTCGCTGCGCGCGCGCACCATCGTCTACTCCACCGAGCGGGTGAAGCCGGCCGAGCTGAGCACCTACGAGGCCCTGGCCGACAAGCAGTGGGAAGGCCGCCTGTGCCTGCGCACGGCGAAGAAGGTCTACAACCAGTCGCTCACCGCCACCCTGATCGAGACCCACGGCGAGCAGAAGACCGAGGCGATCCTCAAGGGCTGGGTGAACAACCTGGCCACCGACGTGTTCCCCGACGACACCGCGCTGCTTGAGGCCATCGCCGCCGGCCAGTGCGACGTCGGCATCGTCAACACCTACTACTACGGCCGCCTGCACCAGCAGAAGCCGAACCTGCCGGTGAAGCTGTTCTGGGCGAACCAGGGCGACCGCGGCGTGCACGTCAACCTGTCGGGCATCGGCCTGACCAAGTACGCGCCGCACCCGGAAGCCGCCAAGAAGCTGGTGGAGTGGATGACCGGCCCGGACGCCCAGGCGCTGTTCGCCAGCCTCAACCAGGAATTCCCGGCCAACCCGAAGGTGGCGTCGTCGCCGGAAGTGGTGGCCTGGGGCACGTTCAAGGCCGACAGCATCCCGGTGGAAGTCGCCGGCAAGCGCCAGGCCGAGGCGATCAAGCTGATGGACCGCGTCGGCTGGAACTGATGGCGAGCCGACGCCTCAAGGGGCGTCGGATCTTGCGTGGAACTTCGCCGAAATGGCCTGGTTGTTGCCGTCCAGGAAGCAGGTGAGCCGCCCATCCGGCGAATCGCCACGGCGTAGCTGCAGCTGCAGGCGTCTTGTGGCGCGCTGGCCCTCGATCTCGCCGTCATAGGCTTCCTCGCGGGTCGCCCCGGCATCGACCCAGACCTCCTGCCAGCGCCGCTCCTGCTGCGGGTTGCCGGCCAGGGAGCGGTCGGCGAGCCTGAGGCAGGCTTCGGTGGCGGTGGGTTGGTCGCCGAATGCCGGCCCGCACAGCGGGGCGAGCAGCACGATCGGGAGGCGGCGGAGGGGCAACATGGGCTTTTTCCTGAGTGAGGGGAATGGCAAAGTGGCCGATTCGACCGCTCTGCCCGGCGCAATATCCCTGCCGCCCGCGGACCGCTCGATTTCGAGCTCGCTGGCGGAGCGTTCCGGGCGTCATCCGCATGAGTCCGACACACCTGCCTACTGACGTTTCTGGATAAGCCGCCGCATGCGCGTCAACCGCTGGTACCCCATCACCTTCACCGTCGCCGCCCTGGTGTTGCTGCCGATCAGCGTGCTGCTGCTGAGCTGGGCGCAGATCGACCGGGAAATCTGGGCGCACCTGTGGCAGACCCAGATGCCGCGCCTGCTGGGCAACACGCTGGTGCTGGTCGGCGGCGTCGGCGTCGGGGTGAGCGTGCTGGGCGTCAGCCTGGCCTGGCTCACCAGCCTCTGCGAGTTCCCCGGGCGGCGCTGGCTGGACTGGGCGCTGATGCTGCCCTTCGCCGTGCCGGCCTACGTGCTGGCGTTCGTCTTCGTCGGCCTGCTGGATTTCGCCGGACCGGTGCAGACGCTGCTGCGCGAGTGGTTCGGCGCCGGCCTGAGGCTGCCGCGGGTGCGTTCCACCGGCGGGGTGATCGTCGTCCTGGTGCTGGTGTTCTACCCCTACGTCTACCTGCTGGCGCGCACCGCCTTCCTCGCCCAGGGGCGCGGCCTGACCGAAGCGGCGCGGGTGCTCGGGCTGTCGCCCTGGGCGGCGTTCTGGCGCGTCGCCCTGCCGATGGCGCGGCCGGCCATCGGCGCCGGCCTTGCCCTGGCGATCATGGAGACCCTGGCGGATTTCGGCACCGTCTCGGTGTTCAACTTCGATACCTTCACCACCGCCGTGTACAAGACCTGGTACGGCTTCTACAGCCTGTCCAGCGCCACCCAGCTGGCCAGCCTGCTGCTGCTGTTCGTGATGCTGGTGCTGCTGGGCGAGCGCTACAGCCGCGGCCGCAGCGGTGCGTCCAGCGAGCGGCCGCGGGGGGCCGCGCTGTATCGCCTGCATGGCCTCAAGGCGTTCGCCGCCACTGCCTGGTGCCTGCTGGTGTTCGCCTGCGCCTTCGTGATTCCCGTGCTGCAGCTGCTGGCCTGGGTCTGGCAGAAGGGCCGTTTCGATCTGGACGAGCGTTACGCCGGGCTGATCCTGCACAGCCTCTACCTGGGCGGCCTGGCCGCGCTGCTGACGGTGGCGGTGGCGCTGCTGCTGGCCTTCGCCCGGCGCCTGACGCCGACGCCGGCGGTGCGCTCGGCGGTCGGCCTGGCCAATCTCGGCTACGCGCTGCCCGGCTCGGTGCTGGCGGTGGCGATCATGCTGGCCTTCAGCTGGCTGGACAATCATGCGGTGATCCCCCTCTCCGCGGCCCTCGGCGGCGCCGGCAAGCCGCTGCTGCTGGGCAGCCTCGGCGCGCTGCTGGTGGCCTATCTGGTCCGCTTCATGGCGGTGGCCTACGGCCCGCTGGAGGGCGCGCTGGCACGCATCCGTCCGTCGCTGCCGGAGGCGTCGCGCTGCCTCGGGGTGGGCGGCGCGGGGCTGTTCCTGCGGGTCTATCTGCCGCTGCTGCTGCCGGGAACGCTGAGCGCCGCGCTGCTGGTGTTCGTCGACGTGCTCAAGGAGATGCCGGCCACCCTGCTGATGCGTCCCTTCGGCTGGGACACCCTGGCCGTGCGGGTCTTCGAAATGACCAGCGAGGGCGAGTGGTCGCGCGCCGCGCTGCCGGCGCTGACGCTGGTGCTGGTGGGGCTGTTCCCGGTCATCGGCCTGATCCGTCGCTCGGCGCGGACGGCCGGTCGCAGCAGTCGCTGAGATTCGACTGTCGGACCGACTGTCCACGGGCCGGTCATGCGACTACAATGCGGCCGTTTCGTGCGGGCCGTTCTCGCGCTCCGCACCCGCCTCGCCCGGAAGGAGACCACCCATGGGACAGCGCACGCCGCTCTATGATTTGCACGTCGCCCTCGGCGCCAAGATCGTCGATTTCGGCGGTTGGGACATGCCGTTGCACTACGGTTCGCAAGTCGAGGAGCACCACCAGGTTCGCCGCGATTGCGGCGTGTTCGACGTTTCCCACATGACCGTGGTCGACGTCACCGGTCCGCAGGCGAAGGAATACCTGCAGCGACTCCTGGCCAACGATGTCGAACGATTGCAGACCCCGGGCAAGGCGCTGTACAGCGGCATGCTCAACGAGCGCGGCGGGGTGGTCGACGACCTGATCGTCTACCTCGGCGTGTACGGCTACCGCGTGGTGGTCAACGCCTCCACCCGCGACAAGGACATGGCCTGGATGCAGGCCCATACCGAAGGCTTCGAGCTCACCCTGACCGAGCGTCCGGACCTGGCGATGCTGGCGGTGCAGGGCCCGAACGCCCGCGAGAAGACCGCCGAGCTGGTGAGCCCCGCGCGCGCCGCGCTGATCCGCGAACTCAAACCCTTCCAGGGCAAGGCCGACGGTGACTGGTTCATCGCCCGCACCGGCTACACCGGCGAGGATGGCCTGGAGATCATGCTGCCGGCCGCCGAGGCGCCGGCGTTCCTCAACGAACTGGTCGGCGCCGGCATCGCCCCGGCGGGCCTGGGCGCGCGCGACACCCTGCGCCTGGAAGCCGGGATGAACCTGTACGGCCAGGACATGAACGAAGACGTCTCCCCGCTGGCGGCCAACATGGCCTGGACCATCGCCTGGGAACCGGCCGCGCGCGACTTCATCGGCCGCCAGGCCCTGGAGGCGCAGAAGACCTCGGGCGATCAGCCCAAGCTGGTCGGCCTGGTGCTGGAGGAGCGCGGCGTGCTGCGCGCCCACCAGGTGGTGCGTGTCGCCGGCGTCGGCGAAGGCGAGATCACCAGCGGCAGCTTCTCCCCGACGCTGGGCAAGTCCATCGCCCTGGCCCGCGTGCCGGCCGCCACCGGCGACCGCGCCGAGGTGGAAATCCGCGGCAAGTGGTACCCGGTTCGCGTCGTTCAGCCGAATTTCGTGCGCCATGGCAAGGCTCTGATCTAAATTGCATGATCTAACTTGAATAGGACGGCACCGCCGCCCGTCGCCCAGTCCTCGAGGAAAAACAATATGAGCAATATCCCCGCCGACCTGCGTTACGCCGCCAGCCATGAGTGGGCGCGCCTGGAAGCCGACGGTACCGTGACCGTGGGCATCTCCGACCATGCCCAGGAAGCCCTGGGCGATGTGGTCTTCGTCGAACTGCCGGAACTGGGCAAGACCCTGGCCGCCGGCCAGGAAGCCGGTGTGGTCGAGTCGGTGAAGGCCGCCTCGGACATCTACGCCCCGGTGGGCGGCGAAGTCGTCGCCATCAACGAGGTGCTGGCCGACACGCCCGAAGAAGTGAACAACGATCCGTACGGCTCCTGGTTCTTCAAGCTCAAGCCGAGCGACCCGGCCGAGCTGGACAAGCTGCTCGACGCCGCCGGCTACCGCGCTTCCTGCGACGCCGAAGCGTAAGACACCGCTGTGCACACAGGCCTCGATTCGTCGGGGCCTGTTCTTTTCAGGGAACGACCTTCGAGACCGACCGAGACCGAGCCATGTCGAACAGCCCTTCGCTTTCCCAGCTGCACCAGTCCGATGCCTTCCTCGCCCGCCACCTGGGCCCCGATGCCGCCGAGCAGCGGGCCATGCTCGACGCCCTGGGGCTGAGCAGCCGCGATGACCTGATCGTGCAGACGGTGCCGCCGGCCATCCGCCTGAACCGGCTGCTGGACCTGCCGCCCGCCCTCGACGAGCAGGGCGCGCTGGACCGGCTGAAGGGCTACGCGCAACAGAACCAGCTGTGGACCAGCCTGATCGGCACCGGCTACTACGGCACCCTGACCCCCACGGTGATCCTGCGCAACGTGCTGGAGAACCCGGGCTGGTACACCGCCTACACGCCCTACCAGCCGGAGATCGCCCAAGGCCGCCTGGAATCCCTGCTGAACTTCCAGCAGATGACCATCGACCTCACCGGCCTCGACCTCGCCAGCGCCTCGCTGCTCGACGAGGCCACCGCCGCCGCCGAGGCCATGGCCCTGGCCAAGCGCGTGGCCAAGGCCAGGAGCAACCTGTTCTTCGTCGACGCCCAGTGCCATCCGCAGACCATCTCCGTGGTGCAGACCCGCGCCGATGCCTTCGGCTTCGAGCTGGTGATCGACGAGGTGGAGAACCTCGGCAAGCACCAGGTCTTCGGCGCGCTGCTGCAATACCCCGACACCCGTGGCGAAGTCCGCGACCTGCGCGGCCTGATCGACACCCTGCACGCCCAGCAGGCCATCGCCTGCGTCGCCAGCGACCTGCTCGCCCTGCTGCTGCTCACCCCGCCGGGCGAGCTGGGCGCCGACGTGGTGCTCGGCAGCGCCCAGCGCTTCGGCGTGCCGATGGGCTACGGCGGTCCGCACGCGGCCTTCTTCGCCTGCCGCGACGAATACAAGCGCGCCATGCCGGGGCGGATCATCGGCGTGTCCAAGGACGCCCGCGGCAACACCGCGCTGCGCATGGCGCTGCAGACCCGCGAGCAGCACATCCGCCGCGAGAAGGCCAACTCCAACGTCTGCACCTCGCAGGTGCTGCTGGCCAACATCGCCAGCCTGTACGCCGTCTACCACGGCCCGCAGGGCCTGAAGCGCATCGCCCAGCGCGTGCACCGCCTGACCGCGCTCCTGGCCGCCGGCCTGGAAGCCCGGGGCGTGAAGCGCGTCAACCAGCACTTCTTCGACACCCTGACCCTGGCGGTCGGCGCCGGCCAGCAGGCCGTCGTCGAGCGCGCCCGCGCCGCCCGCGTCAACCTGCGCATCGTCGGCGAGGACCGCCTGGGCATCAGCCTCGACGAAACCAGCAGCGCGCAGACCGTCGCCAGCCTGTTCGACATCGTCCTGGGCGCGGGCCACGGCCTGGAGGTCGAGCGCCTGGACGCCAATGCGGTCGCCGACGGCATCCCCGCCAGCCTGCAGCGCAGCAGCGCCTACCTGACCCACCCGGTGTTCAACCGCCACCACAGCGAAACCGAGATGCTGCGCTACCTGCGCCAGCTCGAGGGCAAGGACCTGGCGCTGAACCAGGCGATGATCCCGCTGGGCTCCTGCACCATGAAGCTCAACGCCACCAGCGAGATGATCCCGATCACCTGGCCGGAATTCACCAACCTGCACCCCTTCGTGCCGCGCGAGCAGGCCGAGGGCTACCGGCTGATGATCGACGAGCTGGAGCGCTGGCTCTGCGCGATCACCGGCTTCGACGCCATCTGCATGCAGCCCAACTCCGGCGCCCAGGGCGAGTACGCGGGCCTGCTGGCGATCCGCAGGTACCACCAGAGCCGTGGCGACGCGCACCGCGACATCTGCCTGATCCCGTCCTCGGCCCACGGCACCAACCCGGCCTCGGCGGTCATGGCGAGCATGCGCGTGGTCATCGTCGAGTGCGACAAGGGCGGCAACGTGGACCTCGAGGACCTCAAGCGCAAGGCCGAGGAAGCCGGCGCGCAGCTGTCCTGCCTGATGATCACCTACCCCTCGACCCACGGCGTGTACGAGGAAGGCATCCGCGAGATCTGCGAGATCATCCACGGCCACGGCGGCCAGGTGTACATGGACGGCGCCAACCTCAATGCCCAGGTCGGCCTGGCGCGCCCGGCGGACATCGGCGCCGACGTGTCGCACATGAACCTGCACAAGACCTTCTGCATCCCCCACGGCGGCGGCGGCCCGGGCATGGGGCCGATCGGCGTGAAGGCGCACCTCGCGCCCTTCGTCGCCAACCACCCGGTGGTCCGCATCGAAGGCCCGAACCCGCTCAACGGCGCGGTGAGCGCCGCGCCCTGGGGCAGCGCGAGCATCCTGCCGATCAGCTGGATGTACATCGCCATGATGGGCCCGCAGCTGGCCGAGGCCACCGAGGTGGCGATCCTCAACGCCAACTACGTGGCCAGCCAGCTCGACGGCGCCTTCCCGGTGCTCTACCGCGGCCGCAACGAGCGCGTCGCCCACGAATGCATCCTCGACCTGCGCCCGCTCAAGGCGCAGACCGGGATCAGCGAGGAAGACGTGGCCAAGCGCCTGATGGACTACGGCTTCCACGCGCCGACCATGTCCTTCCCGGTGCCCGGCACGCTGATGGTGGAGCCCACCGAGAGCGAGTCCAAGCACGAGCTGGACCGCTTCATCGAGGCGATGCTGTCGATCCGCGCGGAGATCGCCAAGGTCGAGTCGGGCGAGTGGCCGGCCGAGGACAACCCGCTCAAGCGCGCGCCGCATACCCTGGCGGACGTGATCGGCGTGTGGCAGCGCCCGTACGAGATCGCCGAGGCGGTGACCCCGACCGAGCACACCCGCGCCTTCAAGTACTGGCCGGCGGTGAACCGTGTGGACAACGTCTACGGCGACCGCAACCTGTTCTGCGCCTGCGTGCCGGTGGATGACTACCGCGAGTGATGCGCGACCGGTGAATGAAAGAGCCGCCTCCGGGCGGCTTTTTCATGGCGGGCTTTTCGTAGGAGCGAGCTTGCTCGCGAACTGCACTCTGCCGTTATTCGGGTGTGGGCACTGACATCAATCGCGGACGGAGTTGTAGTGGTCCGGAAATTCTGGACACCGAGATAGGAGCGAGTTAACTAACGCGACTATTGAGGTGATTTACATGGGTCATAGAAAACTATCGGACGCGCTCAAGCGCGAAGCAGTGCAACTGGTGGTAGCGCAGGGCTACTCGGTGCCGCAGGCAGCACAGGCCATGGGGGTGGGACCGACGGCGTTGCGGCGTTGGGTCTCGCAATGGCGGGCTGAGCAACCGGGTTCGGTCATCGATGATGCCCAGCGCATCCGTGCACTGGAGAGCCAGTTGGCGCAGGTGCAGCGCGCACTGGCAGAGGCGCAGGAAGAGCGTGACACGCTAAAAAAATCCACGGCCTTCTTCGTTCGGGAAATGCTGCGAGCTGGCAAATGATCGACCGAGTGAAGGGGGCCATGAGCGTCACGCGCTGCTGTCGCCTGCTTGGACTGGCGCGCAGCAGTTACTACGCGGCGCGTCATAAGCGCCCGAAACCACCCAGCCCGCTACTCTCGGCCGTCACGGACCTGCATGAAAGCAGCCGGCACACCTATGGCTCACGCCGGATGTCGGCGGCCTTGCGTCAGCAGGGGCATGCGGTGGGTCGGCAACGGGCTCGCCGCCTAATGCGTCAGGCTGGCCTGGCGGTGGCTCGACGGCGCAATCAGCACTATCGGCGGCACACCAAGCCGGCAGCGGCGGCCCCCAACCACCTCAATCGCCAATTCCAGCCGGCAGCCCCGAATCAGGTCTGGGCCGGCGACATCACCTATCTGCGTACGGCGCGTGGCTGGCTGTACCTGGCTATCGTGGTCGATCTGTATGCCCGGCGAATCGTGGGCTGGGCATTCTCGTCCGTGGCTGATACGGATTTGGTGATCCAGGCCCTGGAGCTCGCCGTGTCGATGCGACACCCGGACAACGGCCTGATGTTCCACTCCGATCAGGGGTGCCAGTACAGCAGCGAGCGCTTTGTGGACATGCTGCGACGTTTGCAGATCGTGCAGAGCATGAGTCGGCGCGGCAATTGCTGGGACAATGCAGTGGTGGAGCGAGTCTTTGCCAGCTTGAAGCGTGAGTGGATAGGCGAGCGGCGCTATCGAGACCAGCACGAAGCCAAAGCCGATGTGACACGATTCGTCGCCACCTACTACAACCATCAGCGTCTTCATTCGACAACGAAGCAGTTGCCGCCAGCCGTGTTCGAGGCGCGGGCGGCTTGATGCTCCTATAGCGGTGTCTAGAAAAACCGGACCACTACAAGTCCGCTCCTACAGGAAAGCTGGACCCTCGTAGGACTCCGTCCGCGATGCTTTTCGTTTGGGTTGGGTGTTTTTGCGTCGCTTCGGCGTGTGCGGGGACTTTTTGTTTCGCCCCCTCGGGCGACCTCCTTTGGCAAACGACCCAAAGGAGGCAAAGGTCTGTGCCCCTGCATCCGGTTTTTCGCTTAGGCGAAAAATTCCCTCGCTCCATCGGAGTTTCAGGGGCCCGCGTTGACGGGCCATCCCTGGCCCGACAACGCTCTCGCGGCATCCATGCCGCTCAACCCCTGAAACTCCGATTCCACTCGGCCTCCTGAAGGGGCGCTCCGGTGCGCGCGGAGGTTTCTCTGGAAGTCTTCAAGAGCCAGAGCCCGAAGCCCAAAGCCACAGCGCGCTTGGGATTTGCTCGTGTAGGAGCGGACCTTGTCCGCGAAGCTCTTGAGCGGGGCCGATCGCGGACAAGGTCCGCTCCTACGAAGAGCATCTCGGCGCAGATCGTCGCTTGGGGTTATCCCCCGTGATGGGTATCGCTTCGCTCCACGCCATCCTACGGCTACCGAAGGCGATGGCTCCTACAGCGCGACGGTCAGCGTGAGGCAGTGACGCAGGTTGCAGGGAACGACTCGATACCCGTGCCTGACCGGCCAGTTGCGCACGGCCCGCACCGAGCGCCAGGGGCCGCGCCGGAGGGGTTCACTGGGCAGGTGCATCGTCGGTCAAGATGGCGTTGGCCAGTTCCATGTCGCTGTGCGCGCGCAGGGCGGGGTTGTCGCTGCGCAGGCGGTTCAGTGCGGATTCCAGGTAGGGGCCGCGGATCGTGCCATCGCTGGCGACGTAGGCGCTGGCGTCGTCCTGGGCGGCGGCGATCAGTTTGTCGTCGTGGCGGAAGGTCAGGTAGAGCGACGCGGTGGTCGCGCCGGATGAAATGATGTCACGCAGGAAGTCGTCGGCCATGGCCGGGGCGACGGGCAGGGCGAGCAGGCCGAGAACGGTGGCCAGTTTGGCGGTGTGCATCAGAATCACCTCCGGAGGGTCCGTGTACAGGTGAGATGCAGGGGGCTGGCGGGGAGTTCCGCCTTTGCGCCGGGCGGCGTGCGCGGCGTTGCAGGCCGCGCGCGCCGTCGCGGTCAGGGTTGGCCGGCGAGGATGGCGCTGGCCAGGTCGGCGTCGCTGGCCTTGGCCAGTGCCGGGTTGCCGCTGCGCATCTGCAGCAGCGCGGCTTCCAGGTAGGGCCCGCGAATGGCGCCGTCGGTGGCGATGAAGCTGGCGGCGTCGTCCTGGGCCGGGCCGACCAGTTTGTGGTCGTCGCGGCTGGTCAGGTAGGTCGAGGCGGTGGTGGCGCCGGAGGTCAGGACCGTGCGCCAGAAGTCGTTGTCTTCGGCCATGGCGGAGGCCAGCGGGAGCAGGGTGAGGGCGATGACGGCGGGGATGCAGCGGCGACGCATGGTAACTCCTTGGTTGAATGCGTCTGTCAGAGCGTTCGGCGCCGCCCGAGTTCCCGTCCGCCGTCGGAAGATTCACTCGCGCTTGAGCGTCGGATCGTCCGGGTTCTGCTGCTCCAGCTCCGCCAGCAGCATCTGCACCTTCTGCATCTGCCCGGTTTCGCGCAGGTAGTCGATCAGCGTCAGCCGCGCCGCGCGGTTGGCCGGGTGGCGTTGCAGCAGCGCTTCCAGCTCGTGGGCGGCGGCGTCGGCTTCGCCGCCGTCGTGCAGGGCGATGGCCAGCACGTAGCGGAACTGGTCGTCGTCCGGGGCCAGCCGCACCGCTTCGCGCAGTTCCTTGAGCGCCGCCGCGCGCTCGCCCTGGCGTACCAGGGCGAGGCCGTTGACGTGGTGCAGCAGGCCGGCGGCCGGATGCTGGCGCAGGGCGTCGTCGAGCAACTGGCGGGCCTCGGCCGGGCGGCCGTTGGCTTCCAGCCACTGGATCAGCGTCACGCTGGCCGGCAGGAAGTCCGGGTTGCGTGCGATGGCCGCCCGCAGCGCGGGCTCCATCTGCGCCTCCCGGCCGCTGCGCTGGTAGAGCATGGCGAGGTTGAGGTTGGCCTCGGCGCGTTCGGCCAGGCTCTTCTGTACGGCCTCGTACTCGCGCAGCCCTTGGTCCAGCGCCGCGTCCAGGCCGGGGCGCGCCTGCGGCGGCAGCTGCGCCAGCTGCCAGGCGGCGGCGATGCGCACGGCGCGGATCGGATCGGTCAGCAGCGGCGCCAGCCACTGCGCCTGTTGCCGGGGTCCGGCCAGCGGCGCGAGGGCGTCGATGGCGGCGTTGCGCACCAGCGGGTCGCTGTCCTTCAGGCCCAGCACCACCAGCTCCAGCGAGCGCGGGCTGGGGTAGTCGGGCAGTTCGGCGAGCAGCGTGGCGCGGCGGATCGCCGGCAGCTCGGGCGAGGCCAGCAGCAGGTGCAGCGCGCGGGAGGCGCCGGGCCTGCCGCCACGGGCTTTCCACAGGGTGTCGTCGTAGCGCGGCGTGGGATTGCCGGAGGCGTTCGGCCTGGCCGGCTGTTCGCTGGCGTACCACTGGCGGAACTGCGCGGCGATCTGCTTGGCCGGGGTGTCCTTGTGGCAGGCCCGGCAGGCGTCGGGCGCGCCGATGCGCCGGGCGTGCGCGGGGTCGGGCAGGCTGAAGCCGTGGTCGTGGCGGTAGTCGTTGACCATGTAGTAGCGGCCCGGCATGTGGCAGGCCGTGCACTGCGCGCCGGGGCTGCCGGGCTCGTGGTGATGGTGTTCGGGCGAGTCGTAGTTCTTCGCCTTAAGGCCCTTGCCGTCGATCTGCGGGCGCAGCGGCTTGCCGGCGGTGTTGTGGCATTGCAGGCAGACGCCATTGCCCGGCGCCGCCAGCTCGCCGCTGTGCGGGTTGTGGCAGTCGGTGCACTGCACGCCCTTGGCGAACATCTTGCTCTGGGTGAAGGAGCCCCACTCGAAGACTTCGTCCTTGATCTTGCCGTCGATCTCGTAGAGCTCGCGGGTCAGGGTGCTGGGCAGGTAGTCGTCCATGAAGCGGTGCGTGTTCTGGTAGCCGTCGCCCAGCGGCGCGCGGCGGGCGTGGCAGCGCGCGCAGGTTTCCACCACGGTGCTCTGGCTGGCGTTCGTGAGCGGCGCCTCGAAGCCCTTGCCTGCGCTGCGGTCCGGATTCTGCGCCCATTCCAGGTGCTTCGACGCCGGCCCGTGGCAGGCCTGGCAGCCGACGCCGAGGCTGTTCCAGTGGCTGGCGAAGCTGTCGGTTTGGGCGTCGTAGTTGCGCTTGAAGCCGGTGGTATGGCACTCGATGCACATGAAGTTGGCGTTCTGCGCGGGACGGGTCCAGTGCAACTCATCCTTGAAGTCGACGCGCTGTCCGGGCATCAGCTGGAACCAGCGGTTCTTGCGGCTATCCCAGGCGACGCCGAGGGCCAGCAGGCGGCCGCCCGGGTACTCCAGAAGGTATTGCTGCAAAGGCTCGAAGCCGAAGGTGTAGGCCACCCTGAAGTCCGCCGGCTTGCCGTCGGCGCCGGGGGTGTTGACCCAGTATTCGTCGCCCTTGCGGAAGAAGCGTGTGCTCTCGACCTCGCCCGTGAAGGTGACGTCGGCGAAGTCACCGAGCATGTTGCCCGGGCTGGCCGGCTTCATCGCCTGTTGGTGATGGGAGCGCTGCCAGTCCCGGGTCTGCGCCTGGTGGCAGCCCTGGCATTGCTGTTCATCGACCAGCGTGGGAGCGGCTGCGGGTATGGCCGTGGGCTTCGCCGAAGGCGGCGCGGGGAGGCTGGCGCTGTCCTGCTGCCCCCACCACCAGAGGCCGGCGAGCACCGCCAGAAGAACCCCGGCGCCAGCCGCCAGCCAGCCACGGCGAGGGCGCGACGACGAGCGGGGAACAGGTGTTTTCGGCTGGGACATGCGACTTCCGTTGTTCGTCTGACGGCTCCAGGAACCGCCGCAGCTTCAGCGAGGGGCGCCGGGCTGTCAACGACAAGCCGCGTGCCGGCGAGTCCCGTCCCGCCCGGCGAGAGAGCGGGACTTGTCGGTCAGGGCTGGCGAATCTCGGCGACCCGCGCGCTGTCGACCTTCACCTCCGGGTTGCCGAACTGCGCGGTGAGGTAGTTGACCAGGGCGGCGATCTGCTCGTCGTTGAGCGTTCCGGCGAAGCCGGGCATGAACACCTCCTCGTCGCCGACCTTGCGCCGCACGCCGCCGAGCACCACCTGCACCAGGTTGTCCGGCTGCAGGGCGCCGACCGCGCTGTTCTTCGTCAGCATCGGGTAGTAGCCGTCCTTCACCCCGTCGCCGGTCCAGGAATGGCAGCTGGCGCAGTTGCCCAGGTAGAGGCGGGCACCGTCGTCGGCTTTCTGCCCGGCGAAGTCCTGGCCGCGCAGGGCGATCACGTCCTCGGCCGGCTTGCCCCACTGGAAGCGCGCCTTGCGCTCGCCGTCGCTGACCGCCGGGACGCTGCGCAGGTAGCTGGCGATGGCCTGCAGGTCGGCCTCGGTGAGGTACTGGAAGCTGTGCTCGACCGCCTCGCCCATGGGGCCGGCGGCCTGGGCCTTGCCCGGCGCGCGGCCGCTCCTGAGGTACTGGACGATCTCCGCGTCGCTCCAGCCGCCGATGCCGCTGTGGGTATCCGGGGTGATGTTGAAGGCGTACCAGCCGCCCAGCGCGGCGCCGGCGAGGAAGCCGGTGCTGCGCTCGTCCAGGGCCTTTTCCTGGAAGGCGAAGCCGCGCGGGGTGTGGCAGGTGCCGCAGTGGCCGAGACCCTGGACCAGGTAGGCGCCGCGGTTCCAGGCGGCGCTCTGCTTCGGGTTGGGCTGGTAGACCGCGTCGTCGTGGAACAGCAGGTTCCAGATCGCCAGGGGCCAGCGCGCGTCCAGCGGCCAAGCGATGTCCGAGTCCCGGTTGGGCTGCGCCTCGGCCTGCACGCCGCCGTTGAGGAACCAGGCGTAGAGCGCCTTCATGTCGTCGTCGTCGATCTTCGCGTAGGCGGTGTAGGGCATCGCCGGGTAGAGGCGGGTGCCGCCCTTGGCCACGCCTTCGCGCAGGGCGCGGGCGAAGTCCTCGTAGCTGTAGCTGCCGATGCCGGTCTTCGGGTCGGGGGTGATGTTGGTGGAGTACACCGCGCCCAGCGGCGTGGCCAGCGGCAGGCCGCCGGCGAAGGGCTTGCCGCCCGGCGCGGTATGGCAGGCCGCGCAGTCGCCGGCGCGGGCCAGGTATTCGCCGCGCTGCAGCAGTTCCTGCGGCGCCGGGTCCAGCGCCTTGGCGGCGAGGGCCGAGAGCGGCGCGGCGAGCAGGACGAGAAGGGTCAGGCGTTTCATCTTCAGGCCTCCCGCTTCAGCTGGTCGGCCAGGCGCAGGGCCAGGGCGGCGATGGTCAGGGTGCAGTTCACCGAGCCGACGGTGGGCATCACGGCGCTGCCGGCGATGAACAGGTTGGGGTGGTCGTGGCTGCGGCACTGGCCGTCCACCACCGAGTCCTTCGGGTCGGCGCCCATCAGGGTGGTGCCGGTGATGTGGTTGTTGTTGGCGAAGGTGTCCTCGAACACCACTTCGCTGCCGCCCAGCAGCTTCGCCGCGTGGGTGTAGACCTCGCGGGTGTGCGCCGCGCTCCTGAGCACGTAGTCGTCCATCGCGTAGGTGAATTCCGGCTTGGGGATGCCCACCGCGTCGCGCTCGCTGGCGCTGGGGACGATGCGGTTCTCCGGGTGCGGGAGGATTTCGTGGAAGCTGTCGAAGCGCACGAAGCGCGCGGCGCGGTCGCGGATCTGCGCCTCCAGCTCGCGGCCCAGCAGCAGCGGGCCCTTGCGGATCAGCTCGGCGGCCACCTGGTCGGTGCGCGAGAGGTTCGACAGGTGGATCTTCTTCGACGCGTAGTCGCTGCGGAACGCGCCGTCGCGGAAGCCCACCATCGAGGTCATCTCCTGCGGCCCGCGGCCCGGCCAGAGTTTCTCGCTGGCGTAGAACTGCACGGCGGTGCCGGGGTGGTCCATCAGGTTGCGGCCGACCATGTCCGAGCTGTTGCCGACCCCGGACATCAGCATCAGCTTGGGCGTCTCGATGCCGTTGGCGGCGAGGATGAAGGTCCCGCCCTCGACCCGGTGCTCGTTGCCCTGCGGGTCCTTGTACAGCGCGGCGCTGATCTTGCCGCCGTCGCCTTTCTCCAGCCGGAACACCACGGCGTTCTCCACCAGCCGGGCGCCGGCGCCTTCGGCCTTCTCGACGTGGACGATGCCGTTGTACATGGCGCCGATCGGGCAGATCGGCATGCAGTTGTTGTTGCCGCAGCAGGTCGGCCGTTCGTCGTAGGGGCGGCTGTTGCGCGCCACCGGTTCGGTGACCACGCGGTAGCCGTTGGCGTTGAGCAGGGTCTTGATGCGCTGCTCGTTCCACGACAGCGGCAGGGGCGGCATGGGGTAGGGCTGGCTGCGCGGGGAATCGAGTTCCTCGTCGCCCGGGCCCCAGACGCCCAGCTCCTCCTCGGCGCGCTGGTACCAGGGTTCGAGCTCGGCGTAGTCGATGGGCCAGTCGCGGCCCACGCCGTAGAGGCTGAGCAGCCTGAAGTCGTTGGGCAGGAAGCGCCAGGCGGAGGCTGCCCAGTGCCAGGTGGTGCCGCCGACCACGCGCAGGTACTGCACGTCGTAGGGATGCGTGCCCTTCTGGATCAGGTAGTGGTTGTCCGGGTGGAACTGCGGGTGCGGCGCGTGCGGGCTTGCGGGGTAGGGCGCCTGGAAGTCGGACTTGTCCGGCTGGTTGCGGAAGCGTTCGACGATCTCCCAGCGCGCCATGCGCGGTCCGGCTTCGAGGATCAGCACATCCTTGCCGGCCAGCGCCAGCTGATGGGCCACCAGCGCCCCGGCGACGCCGGAGCCGACCACCACGAAATCCGCGCGTTGTGTCTCGGCCATGGTCACACCTCCCGCTCGGCCGGCTGGGCCGCCCAGAAGCCCGGCTTGTTCGGGCAGTAGCTGCGGATCACCAGCACGTCGTCCACCGCCTTGAACATCAGCGCCTGCTCGTAGGTGACGAGGGTGGCGTCGCCGGCATCGCCGATCTGCCCCAGGTACCAGCCGCCGAGGATCTGCCGGGCCAGCCACTGCTGGCGCTCGCTCCAGCCGGCCGGCGCATCGGCCAGGTGCGCCTGCAGCTCGGCGAGGCTCTGCCGGAGCGCGGTGTCGCGCTGCGCCAGGGCCTGGAACAGGCGCTGGCCGATGCGCGGGTCGAGGTTGCTGCGCCCGGTCAGGCGCTGGGACAGGGTCATGAAGCCGGCCAGTTCCGCCTCGGCCTGTGGCGTCAGCGCGGCCCAGGTGCGGGCGGCGGGGCTGAGCAGCACGCCGCCGAGCGCCGCGCCGGCGCAGGCCACTGCCAGCAGGCGGCGGCGGGAAAGGGGAAAGGCGGGCAGTTGCGCGTCGGACATGCTGACCTCTCTGGCGCCGGGCAAGGGTTGCGGCGCGTGCGTCCTACTTGGGATGGCCACCGGGCCGCCCGGACTGGCGAGAGCGGGCCGTGCCCCTTAGTATTGCCGCTTGTTCAGATTCTGCGTCGGCGGACCGACCCGCCGGCGGCCACTTGCAAGCCGCGCCGCAGAGCCTCACCGGATAGAACGGCACCGATGAAACAGTACCTCGACCTCATGCGCCACGTGCGCGAACACGGCACCTTCAAGAGCGACCGCACCGGCACCGGCACCTACAGCGTGTTCGGCCACCAGATGCGCTTCGACCTGGCCGCGGGCTTCCCGCTGGTCACCACCAAGAAGTGCCACCTGAAATCGATCGTTCACGAGCTGCTGTGGTTCCTCAAGGGCTCGACCAACATCGCCTACCTGAAGGAACACGGCGTCTCCATCTGGGACGAGTGGGCCGACGAGAACGGCGACCTCGGCCCGGTCTACGGCTACCAGTGGCGCTCCTGGCCGGCGCCGGACGGCCGCCACATCGACCAGATCGCCAACCTGATGGCGATGCTCAGGAGCAACCCGGACTCGCGCCGCCTGATCGTCTCCGCCTGGAATCCCGCGCTGATCGACGAGATGGCCCTGCCGCCGTGCCACGCGCTGTTCCAGTTCTACGTCGCCGACGGCAAGCTCAGCTGCCAGCTGTACCAGCGCTCGGCCGACATCTTCCTCGGCGTGCCCTTCAACATCGCCAGCTACGCGCTGCTGACCCTGATGGTCGCGCAGGTGGCGGGCCTCGAGCCGGGCGAGTTCATCTGGACCGGCGGCGACTGCCACCTGTACGCCAACCACCTGGAACAGACCGACCTGCAGCTGACCCGCCAGCCGCTGCCGCTGCCGACCATGAAGCTCAACCCCGCGGTGAAGGATCTGTTCGACTTCCGCTTCGAGGACTTCGAGCTGGTCGGCTACGAATCCCACCCGCATATCAAGGCGCCGGTCGCCGTCTGACCCCGCGTCGTCCGCAGGCGATCTCCCGTTCGCCTGCGGACGCATCTGAACGGCGTGATTAGATCGTTCGCAGCCAGAAGGCTGCGCCATGCTTTTCGACGCCATTCATTCGCTCATCGGACCACAGCGCCTCCAGGCGCCGCATGCTCTCGGTGCAGTAATAGAGGTAGACCAGGGGCAGCTCTATCCGCAGGTTCTTCATCCCGCCGAGCAAGTAGCAGCACAGCAGGTACTGCTCGTTATAGAAGCGATCGCTCCATTCGTTCGGGTAGTCGAACGGCAGGTAGATATCGTGGATTCCCACTGTTACGCCCGGCTTCAGCGTGGGAAGAATCTCGGTAAAGAATACGGTCACATCCGAGTTTTGGAATGAGCGGTGGCTGTTGTCGATGAAGAACAGGTCCCCCGCTTCCAGCAGTGAAAAGTAACCGGGGTCGAGTTCTTCCAGGGGCGAGCGGATGACCTTGCTGCAGATGGTGTCGATTTCCGCGCGGGGGCTCGGGTCGATGGAGATTATCTCGGTCGGAAGCTGATGGTCGTCGATGGCTTTGCGGACGAACTTCGTCGAGTTTCCCGAGCCGATCTCGATGTAATGCCTGGGCTTGTTCATGGCGGTGTAGCCATAGAGGGACAGGGCGTCCGCACCCGGCAGCCAGCCGTTCAGCCAGTTTGGAATGGTTGGGGATGTGCAATCGGGGTGGATGGGAATCCGTGTCAGCCATTCCTTCAGTTCAAGGAATCCATCCAGTGTTTCTTCCAGCCTTGCCCTGTTCTCCGCGTAATAACGGTCGAGGAAGTTTCTGATTGACGAAGTTGCAAGGCTGTCGCGTCGCTTGGGTGTGTATTTCGAGTAATCGCTTATGACGATATTGTTGTTCATGGCTTTTCCTTTATTGAATTAAGAAGTGCGGCGGCTGGTCATTGGAAGTTGATAATGGCGAATTATCTAGACTGTCTTTGGATGTTCTGGAGGCTTGGCTAATAACTTGTCGTTCGCGGATGATTTTATGGTTCCGCCTTATAGGAAGTTTCCCTTTTCTTCCTGCGATAATTTTGGAAGTTATTTATGTTCGTCTGTCATGTTCATGCGCACGATTGCCGGACACCACGGGCTTTTCCGTGCGCCCGAAAACGACCGGTTCAATTCCGCGTGACGCTGTCTTCATCATTCATCTGGTGAATAAGTATTTCGCTTGGCGGAATGGCTTCTCGCTGCATTGCTATGCTCCCCCGGCTGGCCGCCGACCCGCGGCCTACGGAGTTTCCGCAGTACAACGACAAGACCGGGGACCGTCATGCAGCCTTTCAGCTTCGCCACCACCGCGCAGATCCTCTGCGAGAGTGGCTCTGCCGCCCGCCTGGGCGGGCTCTGCCGCGAGCGCGGCGCCCAGCGCGTGCTCATCGTCACCGACCCTGGCATCACCCGGCTGAACATGCTCGACGGCGTGCTGCCCGGCTTCGCGGCGGCCGGCGTGGCGGTGGAAGTCTTCGACCAGGTGCTGGCCGACCCGCCGGAGCGCGTGGTGCTGGCTGCCGCCGAGCAGGCGCGGGCGATGGCCGCGCAACTGGTGGTCGGCTTCGGTGGCGGCAGTTCGATGGACGTCGCCAAGCTGGTGGCGCTGCTGGCGCACCCGCTGGCGAGCCAGGGGCTCAGGGACGTCTTCGGCGTCGGCAACGCGCGCGGCCCGCGCCTGCCGCTGCTGCAGGTACCGACCACCGCCGGCACCGGCTCGGAAGTGACGCCGATCGCCATCGTCACCACCGGCGAGACCACCAAGATGGGCGTGGTCAGCCCGCATCTGCTGCCGGACCTGGCCCTGCTCGACGCCGACCTCACCCTCGGCCTGCCGCCGGCGGTCACCGCCGCCACCGGCATCGACGCCATGGTCCACGCCATCGAGGCCTATACCAGCAAGCTGAAGAAGAACCCGCTGTCCGACCTGCTGGCCCGCGAGGCGCTGCGCCTGCTGGCGCTGAGCCTCGACGAGGCGGTGCACAACGGCGGCAACCGCGAGGCGCGCCAGGCCATGCTGCTGGGCGCCTGCCTGGCCGGGCAGGCCTTCGCCAACGCCCCGGTGGCCGCCGTGCACGCGCTGGCCTATCCGCTGGGCGGGCACTTCCACATTCCCCACGGCCTGAGCAATGCGCTGGTGCTGCCGGAGGTGATCCGCTTCAATGCGCCCAGCGCCGGCGCGCTCTACGCCGAACTGGCGCCGCTGCTGCTGGGCCAGCGCCTGCGCGCCGATGGCGACCGCACCGGGCAGTTCATCGCCGAACTGGCCGACCTCAGCCCGCGCAGCGGCCTGCCCTCGCGCCTGCGCGACGCCGGCGTGCCGGAAGGCAGCCTGCCGCGCCTGGCCGCCGACGCCATGCTGCAGCAGCGCCTGCTGGTGAATAATCCCCGCGAGGTCAGCGAAGCCGACGCGCTGGCCATCTACCGAGCCGCCTATTGAGAGAGCGATGAGCGAACAGCACCCGAGCCGCGCCGACTACGCGCACTTCCAGCCGATCACCACCCGCTGGCACGACAACGACATCTATGGCCACGTGAACAACGTGACCTACTACGGCTTCTTCGATACGGCGGTGAACACTTACCTGATCGAGCGCGGCGGCCTGGATATCCAGGGCGGCGAGGTGGTGGGCTTCGTGGTCAGCTCCAGCTGCGACTACTTCGCCCCGGTGGCCTTCCCCGAGCGCATCGAGGTCGGCCTGCGGGTCGGCAAGCTGGGCAACAGCTCGGTGCAGTACGAGCTGGCGGTGTTCCGCGCGGGCGAGGAGCTGGCCTGCGCGGCGGGGCGGTTCGTGCACGTCTTCGTCGACCGCGCGAGCAACAGTCCGGTGCCGATCCCCGCGCCACTGCGCGAGGCGATGGAAGTGCTGGTGCGGGGCTGAGGCCGGGCTTCCGCGGGAGCGGCTGGCAATCGGCGCCGGGTACCGGGCCTGAAATGAAAAAGCCCGCCGGAAGGCGGGCTCTTGCGTTCAGCACGGCATCAGTCGCGATGCTTGTGTTTGTGCTTGTAATGACCCTTGTGATAGCCGTTGTCGTGGTGGCCGCCACCGTTGTCGTCATCGTCGTCATTGTTGTTGTCGGCCACGTGGTTGCCCAGCGCGCCGCCCGCGGCACCGCCCAGGCCCGCGCCGATCAGGCCGCCGGTGGAGCCGCCGACCTTGTTGCCGATCACCGAGCCGCCAGCAGCGCCCAGGCCGCCGCCGATGGCCGCCTCGGTCTTGTTGCCGTTCTTCGCGCCCATCGCGCCGCCAGCCGCGCCGCCGACGCCCGCGCCGATGGCTGCGCCGGTGGAGCCGCCCAGGGCGCCGCCGACCACGTTGCCCAAGGCGCCGCCTACACCGCTGCCGATGGCAGCCTTGGTGTCATCGGCCATGGCGTGGGAGGCCAGCAGGCTGAGGGCCAGTACAGAGAGAGTCTTACGCATCTTGCGAACCTGAATGTAGGAAAGGGTTGGGGAAGTTGTCCCGCACACAAAACAGCCGGGCAATCATGCCCGGCTGTCGTCATCGTTTCCGTGGACTGATCGCGGTTTGATACTACGCAGGTCAGTCCCAGCCGCGACGGTGATGCCTGTGCTTGTACCAGCCACGGTGACGGCCATTGTCGTGCCAGTCGCGATCGTAGTAGCGGGCGCGGCGGTAGCCGTGATGGTAGTCGTCATCGTCGTCGCGGTTGCTGTCGGCATAGTGGTTGCCCAGTGCGCCGCCTGCGCCGCCGCCCAGGGCCGCGCCGATCAGGCCACCGGTGGTGCCGCCCATCTGGTTGCCGATCACCTGGCCGCCGGCTGCGCCCAGGCCACCGCCGATGGCGGCTTCCGTCCTGTTACCGTGGCGGGCACCGACCGCACCACCGGCCGCACCGCCGATACCACTACCGATGGCGGCGCCGGTGCTGCCGCCGATCGATTGGCCGACGACCGAACCCAATACCCCGCCCAGGGCGCCACCGACGCCGGCACGGGTGTCGCCGTCCGCGTAGGCGGTGCCACCGACCAGCGCAAGAGACAACAGGAGCATCGAGGAGTACTTCATAGAGAGCATCTCTCTGTGTGGATGTTGGATGCGATCCTGTGTGCGTGCGAAGGCTCTGACAAGGCACTTCCGACGAATAACACGACTTTCATCAAATAATGCAAGTATATGATTTAAGGTCAGAACTTTTTCGATTTTGCGCGGTCTGAGCGTTATTCCAGGGTTCTGTTTTGTGCGTGTTTCCAGCGCAAAGTGCCATTGCAATGATGGCTTTTCACACATTACCCAGCGACTCCACCGAGTTTACCTTTCAGCCCTTTCCCATGTGATGTGCTTTTGGCGGATTTTTCGCCGGGCGTATTTCGTGCGCGCGTGGAAATGCCGTACGCCGAGGCGCTTTCGTAGGAGCGGATCTTATCCGCGATCCGGCCGCCAGGCCGGCCCTGGGTCATCGCGGACGGAGTCCGCTTCCTACGAGATCAAACGCCCCCTGGCCCCTTGCAGGCGCGCGCCGTGCGCGCGATTCGCGGACAAGGTCCGCTCCTGCAGGGGAGGGAGCCTCAGACGATGCGCAGGCCCGGCCGGGACTTTTCGAGGCGGATGGCGACGAACTTCGAGGTCGGCGTGTGGCTGCCCACGCCGTGGCTTTCCAGCGGCACCAGCGGGTTGGTTTCCGGGTAGTAGGCCGCCGCCTGGCCGGCGGGGACGTCGTAGGCCAGCAGGGTGAAGCCGCTGACCCGGCGCTCCACGCCGTCCGCCCAGAGCGACAGCAAGTCCACCTTCTCCCCCGGTTCGAAGCCCAGGCGGCGGATGTCCGCCTCGTTGGCGAACACCACCTCGCGCTGGCCGCGCACGCCGCGGTAGCGGTCGTCCAGGCCGTAGATGGTGGTGTTGTACTGGTCGTGGGAGCGCAGCGTCTGCAGGATCAGGTGCGGCTCCTGGCCGGTCCTGCGGACCTGCTCGTGCACCAGGTCCGCCGGCAGCGGCTGGCTGTGGAAGTTGGCCTTGCCGCTGGCGGTGTTCCAGCGCCGCGCGCCGGCGGCGTTGCCCAGGTGGAAGCCGCCCGGCTGCGCCACGCGGCGGTTGAAGTCGGCGAAGCCGGGGATGGTGTCGGCGATCAGCTCGCGGATGCGGTCGTAGTGGCCGATCAGCGCGTCCCAGTCGACCGGGTGGTTGCCCAGGGTGGCCTTGGCGATGCCGGCGATGATCGCAGGCTCGGAGCGCATCTGCTTCGACGACGGCTCCAGCTGGCCGAAGGAGGCGTGGATCATGCTGAAGGAGTCTTCTACCGTCACCGCCTGCGGGCCGTCGGCCTGGCGGTCGATGTCGGTGCGGCCCAGGCACGGCAGGATCAGCGCGTCGCCGCCGACGGTGAGGTGGCTGCGGTTGAGCTTGGTGCTGATCTGCACGGTCAGCGCGCAATTGCGCAAGGATTGATGAGTGCGCGGGCTGTCCGGTGTGGCCTGGGCGAAGTTGCCGCCCAGGCCGATGAAGACCCTGGCCTCGCCCTTGAGCATGGCGTTGATCGCCTCGACCGTGTTGTGGCCGTTCGCGCGCGGCACCGTGAAGCCGAAGCGCCGCTCGATGGCGTCGAGCAGCGCCGCCGGCGGGCGCTCGTTGATGCCCATGGTGCGGTCGCCCTGCACGTTGCTGTGGCCGCGCACCGGGCACAGGCCGGCGCCGGGGCGGCCGAGGTTGCCGCGCAGCAGTTGCAGGTTGACCAGTTCCTGGATGGTCGGCACCGAGTGGTGGTGCTGGGTGATGCCCATGGCCCAGCAGACGATCACCCGCTCGGCGCGGCGGTACATCAGCGCGGCCTGCTCGATCTCGTCGAGGCCGAGGCCCGACTGCTGCACGATGTGCTCCCAGGCGGTGGCGTCCAGCTCGGCCAGATAGGCGTCGACGCCCTGGGTGTGCTCGGCGATGAATGCATGGTCGAACACCGCCGGCTCGCCCTTGGCCCGGGCCTCGCGCTCCCACTGCAGGAGGAACTTGGCGATGCCGCGCACGGCGGCCATGTCGCCGCCCAGCGCCGGACGGAAGAACGCGGTGTTGAGCGGCTCGGAGCCGTTGGTGAGCATCTCCAGCGCGTGCTGCGGATGCTGGAAACGTTCCAGGCCGCGCTCCTTCAGCGGGTTGAAGGCGACCACCTGGGCGCCGCGCTTCACCGCCTCGCGCAGCGGTTCGAGCATGCGCGGGTGGTTGGTGCCGGGGTTCTGGCCGAACACGAAGATCGCGTCGGCGTGCTCGAAGTCGGCGAAGGTCACCGTGCCCTTGCCGACCCCGACGCTTTCCCCCAGCGCCACGCCGCTGGCCTCGTGGCACATGTTCGAGCAGTCGGGGAAGTTGTTGGTGCCGAAGGCGCGGACGAACAGCTGGTAGAGGAAGGCGGCTTCGTTGCTGGCCCGGCCGGAGGTGTAGAACTCGGCCTGGTCGGGGCTCTGCAGCGTGTTCAGGTGCCGGGCGACGAGGGCGAAGGCGTCGTCCCAGGCGATCGGCAGGTAGCGGTCGGTGGCCGGGTCGTAGCGCATCGGCTCGGTCAGGCGGCCCTGGTATTCGAGCCAGTAGTCGCTCTGCTCGCGCAGGGAGCTGACGCTGTGGCGGGCGAAGAAGCGGGCGTCCACGCGGCGCTTGGTGGCTTCCCAGTTCACCGCCTTGGCGCCGTTCTCGCAGAACTTCACCCGGCCGTCTTCGGGGGAGTCGCCCCAGGCGCAGCCGGGGCAGTCGAAGCCGCCGCGCTGGTTGGTCTTGAGCAGCGCGCGCAGGTTCTTCAGGGGTTGTTTGCTGTCCAGCCAGAAGCGCGTGACGCTGATCAGCGCGCCCCAGCCGGCGGCCGGGCCCTTGTACGGCTGGTAGAGGGGTTTTTCCTGTTGCAGGCTCATGGGGAACTCTTTCGGGGGACGACGTGCGGCGCCTTTTCAGACGGCTTGCGGTGCCGGGCTGTAGACCCGGGGGGCGCTGCGATGGGGCAGGTGGATCAGGTTCAGGTTGTGCCCGCGGGCCCACTGCACGCTGAGCGCGGTGGGCGCGGACAGGCTGACCAGGGTCGGCAGGCCGGCGCGCACGGCCTTGTGGATCAGCTCCAGGCTGCAGCGGCTGGTGACCACGGCGAAGCCGTCGCGCAGCTCCAGGCGCTGGCGCTTGAGGGCGCCGACCAGCTTGTCGAGGGCGTTGTGGCGGCCGATGTCCTCGCGGCACAGGCGGATCTCGCCGTGGCCGTCGACGAACAGCGCGGCATGCAGCGCGCCGCTGCGGCGGGCGATTTCCTGGGCGGCATCGACCCGTTCGCGCAGGCCCTTCAGATGCGCGGCGGGCGGCAGCGGGGCGGCCGGCAGCAGCGGCAGTTCCGGCAGCGCCTGGTCCAGCGCCTCGACGCCGCACAGGCCGCAGCCGGTGCTGCCGGCCAGTTGCCGGCGCTGCCGCTTGAGCGCCCAGAAGGCGCGGCTGCTGACCTGCACGTCGGCGGCGATGGCGTCGCCGTGGGGTGTCAGGCGGATTTCATAGATGTCGTCGATGGAATCGATGAAGCCGGCGCCGAGACTGAAGCCGTGGACGAAATCTTCCAGGTCGTTCGGCGAAACCATCATCACCGCCTGGCTGAGGCCGTTGTAGGCGATGGCCAGGGCGATCTCGCCGGCCAGCGGGGCGCGGCCGGCGCTGTTGTCCGGAGTGAGTTCGGCATAGGCGTAGTCGTCGGCGGGGGCGACGGCGGCCCGGACCTCGGCGGGGGCCGGGCGGGCGATCAGGCAAGGCATGGGCTGAGCCCTGTGGTTCTAGTAATAAAGCCAGACTAGGCCGATGCCGGGGGAGCGTCTAATGGGTAGTTTCGATACCGCGATCGATGCTGTCTATCACGCTGCCGGAGAATCGCCCAGCAAGGCGGCCGCTTCGCGGAAGCAGGCCTCGGCCAGCGCCGAGCGCGGCTCGCCGCGGCGGATGATCAAGCCCAGCGGGGAGAGGGTGCGGGCGTCCTCTATCGGGGTGAGGACGAAGTGCTCGCCCTGGGCGTCCAGCCCGCTGCCCAGCGGCATGATCGCGCAGCACAGGCCGCGCTCCACGGCCTGCACCAGCTGGTGCACGGCATCGGTTTCCAGGCGCGGCTGGGGCGTCAGGCCACGGCTGCGGAAGCCGTGGTCGATGGACTGGCGGAAGTGCATGCCGGTCGAGAGCAGGCCCAGGGGCAGGTCCGCCAGCGCGTCCCAGCCCAGGCTCGGGCCGTCGATCCGGAAATGCCGGCGGTCGTGCAGCAGGCCCATGCGCGTGGCGGCCAGCTCCAGGCCTTCGAAGTGCTCGCGGTCGATGCGGTCGAGGTAGGACAGGCCGAGGTCCAGCTGATTGCGCGCGAGGCCTTCGAGGATGTTCTCCGAGCTCAGCGCGTAGAGCTGGAAGCGCAGTTCCGGGTGGCGCTGGGCGAACAGTTCGATCAGCCGCATGGGGTCGAAGCCCGCCAGCGGCACCAGCCCCAGGCGCAGGGTGCCGACCAGCTGCCCGCGGCAGGCGGCGGCCTCGGCGTACAGGCCGTCGTGGGCCGCCAGCAGGCTGCGCGCCCAGGCCAGCACGCGCTCGCCGGCCTCGGTGAAGCCCTCGAAGCGCTGGCCGCGGCGCACCAGTTCCAGGCCCAGCTCTTCCTCCAGGCTGCGCAGGCGCATCGACAGGGTCGGCTGGGTGACATGGCAGCGCGTCGCCGCCCGGCCGAAGTGCCGCGTCTCGTCGAGGGCGCAGAGGAACTTGAGCTGTTTGATGTCCATCGGCGGATGGCTCCGGAAAGCGGCGTTCTGTCGGGTGGAGGCCGGGGCGGGATCGATCCTGCGGGCGTTGTCGGCCTTGCCGGCTAGACTCCTTGCGCGCGGTCCGGCCAATGCCGGCCGCCTGTCACTGTAACCGTAGGGAGATTGGAAATGGGCATTTTCGCGTTCGTGAAGGAAGCCGGCGAGAAACTCTGGGAGAGCATCGTGGGCCAGGAGGCGCAGGCCGCCGAGTCGCTCAAGGAGCACATCGCCAAGGTCGGCCTGGGCAACCCGAACATCCAGGTCAGCGTCGAGGGCGACAAGGTGATCGCCACGGGCGAAGTGGCCAGCCAGGAGGAGAAGGAGAAGATTCTGCTCGCCCTGGGCAACGTCGCGGGGGTTTCCGGCGTCGAGGACCACATCAGCGTGGCCACGCCGGCGCCGGAGGCGCGTTTCGTCACGGTGAAGAAGGGCGACACCCTCAGCGCCATCGCCAAGGCCGAGTACGGCAACGCCAACGCCTACATGAAGATCTTCGAGGCGAACAAGCCGATGCTCAGCCACCCGGACAAGATCTATCCCGGCCAGGTGCTGCGGATTCCGGCGTAACGCCCGCGAGCCCGGCCCAGCGCCGGGCTCGTGTTTTCGATGAGCGGGAATCAGAGCCCTTCGATCAGCGTCCGGTAGTCGTCCTGGGCGGCGAATTCCTCGGTGTCCTTCGGTGCGCCGCGGCTGTCCGGCTGGCGCACCGCCAGCAGCTGGGCGATGCCGAACTGCCGCGCCGCGCGCAGGATCGGCAGGCTGTCGTCGATGAACAGGGTGCGCGCCGGGTCGAAGCCGAGCTCGGCGTGCAGCGCCTGCCAGAACTGCGGGTCTTCCTTGGGGTAGCCGTAGTCGTGGGAGCTGATCAGGCGGTCGAACCAGGGCGCGAGCTCGACCCGCTCCAGCTTCAGCGACAGCGAATCGCGGTGGGCGTTGGTGATCAGCACCGCGCGCTTGCCGTGCAGGCGCAGCGCGGCGAGGAACAGGTCGGCGTCCGGGCGCAGGGCGATGAGGTGGGCGACCTCGCGCTTGAGGTCGCGGACCGACAGGTTCAGCTCGCGGCTCCAGAAATCCAGGCAGTACCAGTTGAGCTGGCCGGCATGCTCGCGGAACAGCGGCAGCAGTTCGGCGTCGGCCTGCGCGCGGCTGATGCCGTGGTGCCCGGCGTAGCGCTGCGGCAGGTGTTCGAGCCAGAAGTGGTTGTCGAAGTGCAGGTCGAGCAGGGTGCCGTCCATGTCGAGCAGGACGGTATCGATGGCTGACCAGGGCAGGCTTGGCATGGTGGACTCGGCAGCAGGTGTCGCAGTTGCGTCGCGGATCGGCAGGCTTGGCGCAACATCCAACACGGACAATCGGAAAAGGCGGGTTATCATAGCCGACCCGGCCACCCCCAGGAGTCGCCCCATGCGTCAGAAACCCACGGTGCTCGCCCGCGAGATCGTCGCCAAAAGCCGGCTGTTCGCCGTCGAAGAGCTGCAATTGCGCTTCTCCAACGGCGTGGAGCGTACCTACGAGCGCCTGGTGGGCAAGGGCCAGGGCTATGGCGCGGTGATGGTGGTCGCGATGCTCGACGCCGAGCATGTGGTCCTGGTCGAGGAATACTGCGCCGGGGTCGACGAATACCTGCTGTCGCTGCCCAAGGGCCTGGTGGAGCCGGGCGAGGACATCCTCGCCGCCGCCGACCGCGAGCTCAAGGAGGAAGCCGGTTTCGGCGCCCATGAGCTCGAGCACATCACCGAGCTGTCGCTGTCGCCCGGCTACATGAGCCAGCGCATCCAGGTGGTGCTGGCGCGCAAGCTCTATCCCGAAAGCCTGCCCGGCGACGAGCCGGAGCCGATGCGGGTGGACAAGATCAGCCTGCGCGAGCTCTCCAGCCTCGCCCAGCACGCCCAGTTCAGCGAAGGCCGTGCCCTGGCCGCGCTCTATCTGGTGCGCGACCTGCTGACCCAACGAGGGGAATACCAGCCGTGAAACATGCCTTCCTTCCCGCCGTGATCGACCTGGTGCAACAGGCCGGCGAGGTGATCCTGCCGTTCTGGCGCGGCGAGCTGAGCATCGAGCGCAAGGCCGACGAGTCGCCGGTGACCGCCGCCGACCTGGCCGCCCACCGCCTGCTGGCCGACGGCCTGCGCGCGCTGGCGCCGGAGGTGCCGGTGCTGTCGGAGGAGGACTGCGAGATCCCGCTGGAGCAGCGTGCCCAGTGGACGCGCTGGTGGCTGGTGGACCCGCTGGACGGCACCAAGGAGTTCATCGCCGGCAGCGAGGAGTTCACCGTCAACGTCGCGCTGATCGAGCGCGGCCGCGTGGTCTTCGGCGTGGTCGGGGTGCCCGCCAGCGGCCGCTGCTACTACGGCGGCAGCGGACTCGGGGCGTGGCGCGAGGAGCGCGCGGGTGATTCGCGGGAAATCAGTGTGCGGGTCAGCCCGGGCGAAGCCTTTACCGTGGTGGCCAGCAAGCGCCATTCCAGCCCCGCCCAGGAGCGCCTGCTGGCCGGCCTGGCGGAGCGTTTCGGCGACCTGGAGCTGGCCAATATCGGCAGCTCGCTGAAGTTCTGCCTGCTGGCCGAAGGCTCGGCGGACTGCTATCCGCGCCTGGCGCCCACCTCGCAGTGGGATACCGCCGCGGCCCAGGGCGTGCTGGAAGGCGCCGGCGGCGAAATGCTCGACCTGCGTGGCCAGACCTTCACCTATGAGGCCCGCGAGACCTTCCTCAACCCGTCGTTCCTCGCCCTGCCGCAGGCCGCGGAGTGGCGCGAGGAGCTGATCCAGCTGGCGCGGGCGCTGGACTGAAGCCGCGTCCACGCACCACGGCATCCCCGTAGGAGCGGACTCCGTCCGCGATGCTCTTGCGCTGGGGCCATCGCGGACGGAGTCCGCTCCTGCAAGAGCACCCCGCCCAGGCTCCCGTAGGAGCGGACCTTGTCCGCGATGGCCTCGGGGTGCCGGCGCGATTCGCGGATAAGATCCGCTCCTGCAAGGGCGGATCGCCCCTCGGCCTTTCCAAGGCATTTGCTTTTTTCGATGTTCCCGCGCATTAACTAGGCGTCCCTTTCGCTCCTACAGAAATCTCCTGCGTAGTGATCCATGCCTGAATTACCCGAAGTCGAAACCACCCGCCGGGGCATCGCGCCCTACCTCGAAGGCCAGCGCGTCAGCCGCGTGATCGTCCGTGAGCGGCGCCTGCGCTGGCCGATTCCGGAGGACCTCGACGTGCGCCTTTCCGGGCAGCGCATCCTGCAGGTGGAGCGGCGCGCCAAGTACCTGCTGCTCAACGCCGAGGCCGGCACGCTGATCAGCCACCTGGGCATGTCGGGCAGCCTGCGCCTGGTCGAATGCGGGCTGCCGGCGGCGCGCCACGAGCACGTGGACATCGAGCTGGAGTCGGGCATGGCGCTGCGCTACACCGATCCCCGGCGCTTCGGCGCGCTGCTCTGGAGCCTGGCGCCGCTGGAGCACGAGCTGCTGCGCCACCTCGGGCCGGAGCCGCTGACCGATGCCTTCGAGGGCGAGCGGCTGTTCCAGATGTCCCGCGGCCGCAGCATGGCGGTGAAGCCGTTCATCATGGACAACGCGGTGGTGGTCGGCGTGGGCAACATCTACGCCACCGAGGCGCTGTTCGCCGCCGGCATCGATCCGCGCCGCGAGGCCGGCTCCATTTCCCGCGCCCGCTACCTGAAGCTGGCGCAGGAGATCAAGCGCATCCTGGCGATCGCCATCGAGCGCGGCGGCACCACGCTGCGCGATTTCGTCGGCGGCGACGGCCAGCCCGGTTACTTCCAGCAGGAGCTGTTCGTCTACGGCCGTGGGGGCGAGTTCTGCAAGGTCTGTGGCTCGACCCTGCGCGAGGTGCGCCTCGGCCAGCGCGCCAGCGTCTACTGTCCACGCTGCCAACGTTGACCGGCGCCGCCGCCGCTAACCTGTCGCACCCCGACCCATAACAACAATGGCCCCTCGCGAAGGGGCCGCCAGGTGATCCATGTCCGGCAATTATCTGCCCCGCAATCCGCTGGCCGAGGCGCTCGGCCACGCCATGCTGCGCCTCGCGGGCTGGCGCATCGAGGGCGCGCTGCCCGCCCTCGACAAGTTCGTGGTGATCGGCGCCCACCACACCTCCAACTGGGACTTCGTGCTGTTTCTCGCGGCCAGGTTCGTGCTGCGCCTGAATGCGCGCTGGTTCGGCAAGCACACGATCTTCCGCGCGCCGTTCGGTGGCCTGCTGCGCCGCTGGGGCGGCATCCCGATCCAGCGCCACCTCAAGCTCAATACCGTGGAGCAGGCGGTGCAGGCCTTCCGCGACAGCCGCGAGATGATGCTGATCCTCTCGCCGGAGGGCACGCGCAGGAAGGTCGAGCGCTGGAAGATGGGCTTCTACCACATCGCCCGTGGCGCGGGCGTGCCCATCGTGCTGGCGGCGCTGGATTACCCGGGGCGGCGCATCGTCATCGGCGAGCCGTTCTGGCCGACGGGGGACGAGGCGGGAGATCTGCGGCGGATGCTGGCTTTCTACCAGCCGTTCGTACCGAAAAAGCCCGAATATGCTTTCCTCGGCGATTGAAGGCTGTCACGCGACAAGTCGGGGAGCACTGATATAGTTACTGGCAGTCTGCCTGCCAACTACATCAAAAAGGACTTCCCTCCATGAACCTGTTCCGCACCACCGCCGCTGTCCTGGCTCTGACCTGTGGGCTGTCGGCGATGCCGGCCGTCGCTGATGAAGTGGTGGCCTCCAGCGCCGGCGCCGACCCGATCTACAGCGTCGAGGCCCCGCCGGCCTACGCGATGATGGGTGACCTGATCTTCGCCCGTCCGCTGCTGATCGCCGCCACCGTGGTGGGCGCCGCGGCATTCGTGGTGACCCTGCCGTTCAGCGCGCTGGGTGGCAACGTCAAGGAAGCCGGCGAGGCGCTGGTCGTCGAGCCGGGCAAGTCCGCCTTCGTACGCTGCCTGGGTTGCACCCGGAGCGGCTACAAGCAGGACTGACCGGGTGGCCGCCACCGGGCCCAGCGGATGCATCGCCGGCGATGCGTTGAATCCGGCAGGTGACGCATGGACTCGACCCGGCTGAAGACGCATCTGCGTCCCGCGCTCCTGCTGCTGGTTGCAGCGGGGCTCGGTTATGCCTTCTGGTCCAGTGCCGGCCTGCTGCAACTGGGCGCGGGGCTGGCGCTCTTCCTGTTCGGCATGCAGTGCCTGGAAGAGGGCCTGCGCGATCTGGCCGGCAGCCAGCTGGAGCGCTGGCTGGAGCGCAGCACCGCGACCCGCGGCAAGAGCCTGCTGTTCGGCCTGTGCGGCACCTTCCTGCTGCAATCTTCCACGCTGGTTTCGCTGCTCACCATCGCCTTCATCAGCACCGGGCTGATCCAGCTGGCCGGCGGCATCGCCATCCTCTTCGGCGCCAACCTCGGCGCCACCAGCGGCATCTGGCTGCTCGCCCTGGCCGGGCAGAATCTCAGCCTCAGCCCGCTGGCGCTGCCGCTGCTGGTGTTCGGCGTGCTGCTGGGCTTCAACGGCGACAAGAGCAAGGCGGCCGGGCGCATCCTGCTGGGCATCGCCTTCATCTTCCTGGGCATCGACCAGATCAAGGACGGCTTCTCCAGCTTCGGCGACGCGATGGACGTGAGCGAGCTGCGCTCCGACGGCATGCTCGGCGCGCTGCTGTTCGTCATCTTCGGCATGCTGATCACCGTGGTGCTGCAATCCAGCCACGCCACCCTGATGCTCACCCTCGCGGCCCTGGCCGGCGGCCAGCTCGCGCTGGGCCAGAGCCTGGCGATCGCCATCGGCTCCAACGTCGGCAGCAGCGTCACCACGGGCTTCGTCGGCTCCCTGGGCGGCAACCGCAGCGGCCAGCGGCTGGCGCTGGCGCACGTGCTGTTCAACGTGGTCACCGCCGTGCTGGCGTTCCTCCTGCTCGCGCCCCTGACCTGGCTGGTGCATGTGCTGGTGACGCCCGTGGGACTGGCCGACAACCCGATGATCCAGCTGGCGCTGTTCCATACGCTGTTCAACGGCATGGGCGTGGTGGTGTTCTGGCCGCTGCAGGGCCGGCTGGCGACGCTGCTGACGCGCTGGCTGCCGGAGGTGGAGGAGCCGCCGGTGCTGATCACCGACACGGCCCCGGCCCAGCCCAGCATCGAGCGCACCCACGCGCGCTACCTCAACGAACTGGCGCTGGATTCCGCCGACGCCGCCGCCAGCGCGGTGCTGCTGGAGTTGCGCCACCTCGGCCGGCTGAGCATCGAGGTGATCTGCCACGCGCTGTACCTGCCGGTGGAGATGCTCAGCCAGCCGCGCATCGACGAAAGCCTGCTGCGGGCCGCGCCGGACCAGGATGCGGTGGGCGCGGAAGTCCTCTACCAGCGGCACATCAAGGGCGTCTACGGCGACCTGCTGAGCTTCATGGGCCGGCTGGACCTGACGCTGGACGAGGAGCACCAGCGCTTCTGGCTGTCCTGCCAGGTGGTGGCGCTGCAACTGGTGGACGCGGTGAAGGACGCCAAGCACCTGCAGAAGAACCTCGGCCAGGCGCTGCACGGCGGGCCTTCGGCCACGCGCGAGGCCTATGTGGGGCTGCGCCGGCACCTGCTCGGCATGCTGCGGGAAGTGCGGGCGCTGGGCGCGCTGATCGGCGGCGCGCTGCCGGAAGAGGCGCTGGCCGCGCGGCTGCAACTGCTCGACGACAGCGCCGCCGAGTTCGACGCGGCGTTCCGCCACGGGCTGTTCGCCGCCGTGCGCCGGCAGGAGCTGGACGGCCTGCAGACCAGCTCGCTGATGAACGACCTGGGCTATGTCAGCCGCATCATCCAGAGCCTGCGCAACGTGCTGCAGCTGGGCACCGAGCACGGCCTGTTCGAGGCGTACGAGGACGACGCGGCGGAGCCCGCCCGGTCCTGATCAGCGCAGCGGCGCCGCCAGCTCGGTGGCCAGGCCGATGCCGCGCGGATCGCTGGCCGACTGCACCTCGCCGGACTTCTTGTTCCACAGCAGCACCTGCTGGTTGCCGTAGGCGCGGCCGACGTCCTTGAGCGTATAGCCGCGGCGGTTCAGCTCGGCCATTTCGCTGCCGCTGAAGGCACGCGGTTCATGCTCGATCACGTCCGGCAGGTACTGGTGGTGATAGCGCGGGGAGGCGACCCAGCGCTGGACCGGCTTGCCGTCCAGGTAATCGAGCATCGCCAGCAGCACCATGCTGGGAATCCGGCTGCCGCCAGGGGTCCCGAAGGCCGCCATCTCCGTGGGACTCTCGATGAAGCTCGGGCTCATGCTCGACAGCGGGCGCTTGCCGGAGGCGACGGCGTTGGCCTGGCTGCCGGTCAGCGCGTAGGCGTTGGCGCCGCCGACGTCGGTGGCGAAGTCGTCCATCTCGTCGTTGAGCAGCACGCCGGTGCCGGGCACGGTGAAGGCCGCGCCGAACGGCAGGTTGACCGAGAGGGTCGCGGCCACCGCGTTGCCGTCCGCGTCCATGACCACGAAGTGGGTGGTGTGATCGCCCTCGCGCCAGGCGGGCGCGCCGGGCAGCGCCGAGCTGGGGGTGGCGCGCCGCGGGTCGATGCCGCCGGCCAGCCGCTTGAGGTAGTCGGGGGCGAGCAGTTGCGCAACGGGATTGGCCACGCGGTCGGGATCGCCCAGCAGGCCGCGGTCGCGGTAGGCGCGGCGCAGCACCTCCACCACGTAATGCGCGCGCTGCACCGGCTCGGCCTTCTGCCACGGCAGTTGCTGCAGCATGCCCAGGCTCTGGGCCAGGGCGATGCCGCCGGCGGAGGGCGGCGGCGCGCTGATCAGCTCGCGCCCGTTCTCCAGCGGGAAGCGCAGCGGCTGGCGCTCGACGGTGCGGTAGCCGGCCAGGTCCGCCAGGCTCCAGACGCCGCCGGCGGCGCGCACGCCCTGCACCAGTTGCTCGGCGGTCTCGCCCTCGTAGAAACCGATGCGCCCGTAGCGCGCCAGGCGCTCCAGGGTGCGCGCCAGGTCCGGCTGGCGCAGCAGGCTCCATTCCTCGGGCAGGTTGCCCTGGTCGAGGAAGATGCGCGCGGTTTCGCGGTCCTTGCGCATGGCATCCAGGCGCCAGGCGACGCGGTCGATGTAGATGCGGTCGACGGACACGCCGTCGGTGGCCAGGCGGATCGCCGGCACCAGGTTGTTGGCCAGGGTCTTCCGGCCGTAGCGGCTGGTGATGTCCGCCAGCGCGGCGGGCAGGCCGGGGATGCCGGCGGCCAGCGCGCCGTTGAGCGACAGTTGCGGGTCGACCCTGCCGTTGCGTTCGTACATCCGCGCGTGGGCGGCCAGCGGGGCGCGTTCGCGGGCGTCGATGAAGCGGTAGGTCGGCGGGTTGCCGGCCTGGCGCAGGAGGAAGAAGCCGCCGCCGCCCAGGCCCGAGCTGTAGGGTTCGGCCACCGCCAGCGCGGCGCTGATGGCCACGGCGGCGTCGAAGGCGTTACCGCCGTCGGCGAGGGTTTCCAGGCCGGCCACGGTGGCGGCCGGATGGGCGGTGGCGACGCTGGCCTGCGCCGGGTGTTCCGCGGCGTGCAGGGCGGCGCTGAGCAGCAGGAGGCTGCAGAAGCCGAGCAGGGAGGCGCGGGAGCGGAAATTCAACAGGGACATGGCATCTCACGAACCGCCGGCTGCACCGGCTGGAAAAACCTGATGGGGCGAAGGTAGGAGGATAGACAATCCCGTCGCCCAGAGGTTGGTGAGAGCTCGATGAAAAATGTCGAAACGCGCGGGATCAGGCCTTGCCGGTGATCTTCAGGTACTTCTGCATCAGCTGGTCCTTGCTCTCGACGTTGCCGTCGTCGAGCGGGATGCAGTCGACCGGGCAGACCTGCTGGCACTGCGGTTCGTCGTAGTGGCCGACGCACTCGGTGCACAGGTTCGGGTCGATGACGTAGATCTCCTCGCCCTGGGAGATCGCGCCGTTGGGGCACTCGGGTTCGCAGACGTCGCAGTTGATGCAGTCGTCAGTGATTTTCAGGGACATCGAACAACTCCAACCATGGAAGGAACCATGGCGATCGGTAGCACAGTGGTGAAATTGTGCCGCATCGGCGCGTTCAGTGCACGCGGACGGGAGGGGAGGTTGCGCAAACCGCCATCCTTGGCGGCGGCGTGGTCAGCGCTTGAAGCGCTCGGCCAGGGCGCTGGCCACCACGGGATGGACGAATTTGGCGATGTCGCCGCCCAGCGCCGCGATTTCGCGCACCAGGGTGGAGGAGATGAAGGAGTACTTTTCCGACGGGGTGAGGAACATGCTCTCCAGGTCGGGAGCGAGCTGGCGGTTCATGTTGGCCAGCTGGAATTCGTATTCGAAGTCCGACACCGCGCGCAGGCCGCGCAGCAGGATGTTGGCGTTCTGTTCCTTGGCGAAGTGCGCGAGCAGCGTGGAGAAGCCGACGACTTCGACGTTGGGCAGGTGCGAGGTGACCTCGCGGGCCAGCTCGACGCGTTGCTCCAGCGGGAACAGGGGGTTCTTCTTGGGGCTGGCGGCAACGGCGATGATCACCTGGTCGAACAGTCGCGAGGCGCGTTCGACCAGATCCGCATGGCCTTTGGTGATGGGGTCGAAGGTACCCGGGTACAGCACTCGATTCATCGCGGCGTCCTGGTCGGCTCTTGGTTACAGGCTGGGCAATAGCGGGGCTGGATGGTAACGCAGCGCGTCCGTGGGGCCAAGCGACCTTGGTAGTGCGCCCGGACGTGGACTACCGGCGTTCATCGCAGGTGCGCCGGGCGCCCGCGCGCAGGCCCCGTGCCAGAGCCTGCGCGTGGTCCTGCGCCGGGTCAGGCCTTGCCCAGGCGCTCGACCAGCGCGGCGGACAGCTGCGCGGTCAGCCCGTACACCGACAGCTGCGGGTTGGCGCCGATGCTGGTGGGGAACAGCGAGCCGTCGTGGATCGACAGGTTGTGCAACTGGTGGTGCCGGCCGAGGCTGTCGCACACCGCCTGCTGCGGGTCCTCGCCCATGGCGCAGCCGCCCATCACGTGGGCGCTGCCCAGGCGGGTGCGGTACAGCGCAAGATTCAGGCCGTCGATCAGGGCGTGGGCTTCCTTGGCGCTCTTCACATAGCCGGCGTCGGCATGCAGCGGCAGCACGGCCTTGGCGCCGGCGGCGAACTGGATGTCGGCCATGGTGTGGAAGGCGCGGCGGATACCGTCCCAGGTGTAGTCGGTCATCTGGTAGTCGAGCACCGGGGTGTCGTCGCCGCGCAGGCTGACGCTGCCGGCCGCGCTGTCCGGGTGGAAGCCGTCGCGCATCAGGGCGAGGATCACGTTGGTGTGCGGCAGCTGTTCCATGCGCAGGGCGTTGTCCTCGCCGAAGCCGCCGAGCAGGGTGGCGCTCAGCGCGGGCTGCAGCGGCGGCACTTCGAGCTTGTAGGACATGCGCCCGGTGGCGCCGTCGTCCCACTGGAAGTGGTCGGAGTAGATCGACTGCGGCGCGCCGTAGAAGGGGTTGATGACCTCGTCGAACAGCGCGGCGCTGAAGTTCACCACGTGCAGGAAGGTGCGCTGGCCGACGCGGCCGTGCGGGTCCGGCGCCTTGGAGCGCAGGAGGATCGCCGGGGTGTTGATGCCGCCGCCGGAGAGCACGTAGTGGCGCGCCTTGACGGTGATCCTGCGGCCGGTCGGCGCGACGCAGCGCTCGTCCATGGCCAGGCATTCCAGGCCGCTGACCTTGTCGCCGTCGAGCAGCAGGCGGTTGGCGCGGGCGAGATAGAGCAGTTCGCCGCCCTTGTCCAGGGTTGCCGGGATGGTGGTCACCAGCATCGACTGCTTGGCGTTGGTCGGGCAGCCCATCCCGCAGTAGCCCAGGTTCCAGCAGCCGCGCACGTTGCGCGGGATGACCTTCCAGTGCAGGCCGAGCTTGTCGCAGCCCTTGCGGATCACGTCGTTGTTCGGGTTCGGCGGCAGCGCCCAGGGGGCGACGCCCAGGCGCTGTTCCATCTTCTCGAACCAGGGCGCCATCTCGGCGGCGCTGTGGCCCTTGACGCCGTGTTCCCTGGCCCAGTGTTCCAGGGTCGGTTCCGGGGTGCGGAAGCTGGAGGTCCAGTTGACCAGGGTGGTGCCGCCCACGGCGCGGCCCTGGAGGATGGTGATGGCGCCGTCCTTGCTCATCCGGCCGATGCCTTCCTGGTACAGCGTCGGGTAGGCGTCGGCTTCCTGCATCTTGAAGTCGGTGCTGGTGCGCAGCGGGCCTTCTTCCACCAGCAGCACCTTGTAGCCGGCGGCGCTGAGGATTTCGGCGGTGGTGCCGCCACCCGCGCCGGTGCCGACGATCACCACGTCGGCTTCGAGGGTCAGGTCGTTTTCCAGGCGCGAGCCGTCATGGACTTTCCAGCCGCCGGCCAGGCCGGCGGCGAACAGATCGGGTACAGGCATCGGGATTCTCTCAGGCGGATTCTTGTCGTTGCGGGCGGATCAGACCTTCGGCGGGCCGGGGTAGCCGCAGTGGCCCCAGGACTCCGGGCGGCCGTACCAGGCCATCAGGACCAGCTGCAGCAGCGAGCTGTGGCCCATCTTCAGCAGCGCGATCGAGCTGTTCTGCCAGCGTTCGAGGAAGTGCTTCACGTCCGCCGCGCCGGCCTTCTCCCAGCTGCCCCAGACGCCGGTCAGCGGGCCGCGGGTGATCGGCAGGGCGAGCACGTCGAACAGCTGCACGGTGAGCTTGAGCATCTCCGGGGAGAGGTGGTGGAGGCTGTTGTCGAGGCTTTCCAGGGTGCCCTTGACCGCGTCGGCCATGCGCTCGGCGGGCACGGCGCCGGCCAGCATCACCGGGATCAGCGCGTGCAGGAAGGGCATGTCGGAATCGCGCAGGACCTTGTAGCCATTGGCCGGCACGCTGGCCGAGCAACCGCTGAGGCTGGCGGTGACGCCGGCGGTGGCGAGGAAGGCGCCGCCGAGCAGGCCGACTTTGAGAACGCCGCGCCGGGACAGGCCCGGCGCGCTCAGGGAGGTGTCTGTCATTCTTGTTGTTTCACCTGTGGAGAGTGCCGCCGGGGATGCCCGCGGCAAAAAATCAGCGGATGAACAGCTTGTACACCAGCTTCTGCAGCGACTTTCCATAAGGAGGGTAGATCACCCGGGCGGCGTTGAAGCGCGGCTTGCTGAACACGCCCTTGGCCTTGCTGAAGGTCAGGAAGCCTTCGTGGCCGTGGTAATGGCCCATGCCCGAGGGGCCGACGCCGCCGAACGGCATGTCGTCCTGGGCGACGTGCAGCAGGGTGTCGTTCAGGCACACGCCACCGGAGTGGGTCTGCGCCAGCACGTGGTCCTGCTCGCGCTTGTCGTAGCCGAAGTAGTACAGCGCCAGCGGGCGGTCGCGCTCGTTGATGTAGCCCAGCGCCTGGTCGAGGGTCTGGTAGGGGATCACCGGCAGCAGCGGGCCGAAGATTTCCTCCTGCATCACCTTCATCTCGTTGTTCACGTTCAGCAGCAGCGCCTGCGGCAGGCGCCGCCCCTGGGCCTGCGGGAACAGCGGGATGACCGTGGCGCCGCGCGCCTGGGCGTCGGCCAGGTAGCCGTTCAGGCGCGACAGCTGGCGCTCGTTGATGATCGCGGTGTAGTCCGGGTTGTCCTCCAGTCGCGGGAAGAAGCCCTGCACCACCTGGCGGTAGCTGTCGACGAATTCGTCGACGCGGTTGTGCGGCACCAGCACATAGTCCGGCGCCACGCAGGTCTGCCCGGCGTTGAGCGACTTGCCGAAGGCGATGCGCTCGGCGGCGTCCTTCATCGGCACGCTGGCGGAGATGATCGCTGGCGACTTGCCGCCCAGTTCCAGGGTCACCGGAGTGAGGTTCTCCGCGGCGGCGCGCATCACGTGCTTGCCGATGCTGGTGGCGCCGGTGAACAGCAGGTGGTCGAAGGGCAGCTTGGAGAAGGCCACGCCCACTTCCACCTCGCCTTCGACCACCGCGACCATGTCCTCGGGGAAGATCTTGCCCAGCAGCGCCTTGAGCATGCGCGCGCTGGCGGGGGTGGATTCGCTCATCTTGATCATCACCCGGTTGCCGGCGGCCAGGGCGCCGGTCAGCGGGCCGATGGCGAGGAACAGCGGGTAGTTCCACGGCACGATCACGCCCACCACGCCCAGCGGCTGGTAGATGACCCTGGCCGAGGCCGGCATGAACTGCATGCCCACGCTGCGCCGCGACGGCTTCATCCACTTCTTCACGCGCCTGGCGGCGTAGTGCACGCCGTGCAGGGCGGGCAGCACTTCGGCCAGCAGCGTCTCGTCGGCCGAGCGGTTGCTGAAGTCGCTGCTGATCGCGTCGATGATCGCCTGCTGCTCGGTCACCAGCAGGTTGGCGAGGCTTTTCAGCCAGGCGATGCGCTGGCCGGCGTCGGGCATCGGGTTGGCGCGGTAGGCCTGGCGCTGGCGTTCGAGGAGGGATTCCAGCTGGCTGATCTGCTGCTGGCTCTGCTGCAGGTAGGCGATGTCGGCGACCATGACGGGCTCCTTGGCGGAAGCGGGTGGGGAAGCTCTCCGACGATTCGCACGGGAATCACCGACGCTTCGCGTTGTTATGCTGTCGCTGGTTTTTTAGAGCAATTGCTCTAGAGTGTCAATCAGCATGCCGCTTCCACCTCGCCAGGCCCAGCCAACGAAAAGCTGGGATGCGCCTGCGCAGGTGTTACGCGGTAGCAATCGGTGTACCTTTGCCCCGCAATCCGTATTCACGAGTTCCGCGAATGGCCCCACGCATCAAGACCCGCGAGCGCATCGCCCAGGCCAGCCTGGAGCTGTTCAACGCCCAGGGCGAGCGCAGCGTCACCACCAACCACATCGCCGCGCACCTGGGCATTTCGCCGGGCAACCTGTACTACCACTACCGCAACAAGCAGGCGATCATCGCCGAGCTGTTCGCCGAGTACGAAGGGCATGTGGATCAGTTCCTGCGCCTGCCGGAAGGCCGCGCGCTGACGGTCGACGACAAGGTCTACTACCTCGAATCGCTGCTGGCGGCGATGTGGCGCTACCGCTTCCTGCACCGCGACCTCGAACACCTGCTCGACGCCGACCCGGAGCTGGCCGCCAACTACCGCAGCTTCGCCCGCCGCGCGCTGGTCAACGCCCGGACCGTGTATCGCGGCTTCATCGACGCCGGCATCCTGCTGCTGGACGACACCCAGCTCGAAGCCCTGACCCTCAACGCCTGGATCATCCTCACCTCCTGGGTGCGCTACCTGTGCACCACCCGCGAGGTGGCCGGCGACCTCAGCGAGGCTCAGCTGCGCCGGGGGCTCTACCAGGTGCTGGCGCTGGAAAGCGGGCACATCGCCCCGGCCGCGCGCGAAGCGGTGGCGGCGGTGTTCGACCGGCTGTACGTGCCGCTGGAAGACTGAGTCGATTGGCGGATGACCGCGCGCGGTTATCCGCCGCCGGGGTCGTCAGGCATCCGCCTTGCGCGGTCCCGGCACCCGTGGCCGACGCAGGGCGATGCCGTGGCGCACGAAGAACTCCTCCACGCCCTCGGTGGCATCGGTGTAGAGCGTGCGTCGTGGGTGATCGGCGAGGAAACGCGCCATCAGCTGGAGCCCCACGCCGCGCGACTGGAAGCCGGGCAGCACGGCGATCTCCGCCAGCCAGGTGGTCTGCGCGGTTTCGCTCTCGGCGCGCAGCAGGCCGATGACCTGCCCGCCGTCCACGGCCAGCAGGGTGTAGCTGGAGAACTCGTAGAGCTCGCGCAGCTCGTCCGCCGTGCCGGGCGAGCCCCAGCCCACGGCGCGGTAGAGCGCGGCGATCCCGGCGCACTGCGCGTCGTTCAGTGCCGGGTTGTGCAGGATCGTCAGCGGCGTGTCAGGCATGGCATCGCTCCTCTCTGGCGCTTGCTTCCAGTCTGCTCCATCGCCGCGCCGGCGGGCTGACCCAGGGCAGTCAGGCGCCGTGCCGCTGCCGCAGCCACTGCGGGATGCGGCGCTCCAGATAGTAGTCCGGCCGCCCGGGCGAGCCGCCGATGAAGCCGACATGGCCGCCGTGGGCCAGCAGCTCCAGCTCGGTGGAGGCCGACAGCTCGCCGGCCAGCGGAATGCTCTGCGCGTGGATGAACGGATCGTCGCTGGACTGGATGACCAGGGTCGGCACGCGGATACCACCCAGGTAATAGCGGCTGGACGCCCGCCGGTAGTAATCGTGGACATCGGCGAAGCCATGCAGCGGCGCGGTCACCCGGTCATCGAAATCCCAGAAGGTGCGCATGCCGTCCAGCGGGCCGAGGCGCTCCAGCGCGGCGAGGTTCTCCGCCTGGCCGCCGGCGGCGAAGGCCCGGCGCTTGGTCTGCACGTAGGCCACCAGCTCGCGCATGAAGTGCGCCTGGTAGACCTTCGAGAAGCCGATGCCGATGCGGTCGGCGCACTGGTCCAGGCGGAACGGCACCGACACCGCCACCGCGCCGCGCAGCGGGCAGGCGGCGGACGACTCGCCCAGGTACTTGAGCAGCACGTTGCCGCCCAGCGAATAGCCCACGGCATAGAGCGGCGCCATCGGCCGCTGCGCCCGCAGGTGCGCGACCACCGCGGCGAGGTCTTCGCTGACCCCGGAGTGATAGCCGCGCGGCAGCAGGTTCGACTCCCCGGAACAGCCGCGCCAGTTCAGCGCCACGCTGGCCCAGCCCAGGGCCGCCAGCTGTTGCTGCAGGCCGAGGATGTAGTGCGATGACGACGAGCCGGTCAGCCCGTGCAGCGCCAGCACCAGCGGCGTATCCGCCGCGTGCGGGCCGTGCCAGTCCAGGTCGATGAAGTCGCCATCCTCCAGCCACAGCCGCTCGCGGGTGCGCGCAAGGCCCGGCGCTTTGCGCAGGAGCGAGCCGTACAGGGTCTGCAGGTGCGGGCCGGGGAGCCACCAGGCGGGCTTGAAGGGCAGAGGTTTTCGCATGTTTGATGAATGATTTATAGGCCAGTCCAGGCGGAGTTGCAGTGACTTGAGTGAGGTTGATATAGGACTTTTCCGATGCCTCCAGAGAAAGTGCCTTGTCAATAAAATGTTAGAAATGGCTGCAATCTGACGTGATTTACGAGGTAACCTCAGTGAGCCTTGCAATCTATCCAGTTTTTAGCGGTCCTGATGAAATAGGTAGCTTCAATGGCGGCGAACTGCTGGCCTTGAACATTGAGCAACTGGACGAAATAGCGTCTGAACGAATGCTCAAATTGCTCTCAGAGTTTGCTTGCAACCCGGAAGTCCCGCACGACTTTGACGGAGATCCCTGGGAGCTTCTGGATTCTTTGGCGCTGGCTGATATTTGGTTTGACGCTCGCGAGGGTAGTCGTGCTGTGCTCAAACTACGAAACTACCTCCTTACTGCTACGGAGACATCGAACCGCTTGGATTATTGGTCGGACACAATAGACGAGTTGGAGAGCCTCGCAGCAATACTGCGTAGGGCCGCAGATGCGGGGTTGCGCTTCCGTTTGGAGATGAGCTGACCATTGCTCTGAACAACCAAGCCTCTTCCTGGCCGATCCTTTGGTCTCTGGCAGGCTGGCCTAGTCGATGAGATTTTCCCGAAACAGGGTCAGGGTGCGTTCCAGCTCTCGAATCCGCGCTTGCTGGGTTTGCAGGTGCTGCTCATTGAGCGCGTATCCCTTGACCAGATAGTCCCTGAGTACCTGGTTGGCCCAGATACGGAAGTGGGTGCCCTGGCGGGAGTTCACCCGGTAGCCGACGGAGATGATGGCGTCGAGGTTGTAGTACTCCATCTGGCGTGCGACCTGTCGATCACCTTCGGTTTGAACCGTTGCATTTCTTGCAACGGTTCGCTCCCGCTCCAGTTCCCCGGTTTCGAAGATGTTCTTCAAATGCCGCGAGATGACGGACTTGTCACGTCCGAAAAGCTCGGACATCTGTGGAAGGCTCAACCAGAGGGTGTCGTGTTCAAGGCGAACCTCTACAGCCGGACGCCCATTCTCTGTCTGATACAGCAGAATCGATTTTTCTATCTCATTGTCCATTTGAGATTCGGCTCCTTTCCTTGACTCAAGACTCCCCGCGCCGCCACAGCGCGTAATGCACCGCCCCGGCCTTCTTCTCCCGGTGCAGGCGCCAGTTGGGCGGCAGGCCGAGGCTGGAGGGCGCGGTTTCGCTTTCGGTGTAGACCCAGGCGTCCCCGGCCAGCCAGCCGCGCTCTTCCAGCAGGCGGCAGGCGTTTTGCAGCAGGTTCTGGTGGAAGGGCGGGTCGAGGAAGACCAGGTCGAAAGGCCGTTCGGCCGGGTTGTCCAGGTAGCGCAGGGCGTCGGTCAGCAGGACCTGGCCGACGTCGCAGCGGAGGGTGGCGAGGTGGCCGCGCAGGGCGGCGGCCGCTTCGGCGTTGGTGTCCAGCGCGAGGCCGGCGCTGGCGCCGCGGGACAGGGCTTCGAGGAACAGCGCGCCGCTGCCGGCGAAGGGGTCGAGCACGCGGGCGCCGGGCACGTAGGCCGCCAGCCAGTTGAACAGGGTTTCGCGCACCCGGTCCGGCGTCGGGCGCAGGCCCGGGCCGTCGGGGAAGGCGAAGCGCCGGCTGCGCCACTCGCCGCCGATGATGCGCAACTGGCCCTGGCCGCCGTGGGGACGCTGTGCGGCGCGCGGGGCGCCGCCGGGACGTTTGCTCATCAATGCTCCGGTACGCCGGCGGGCTGCTCGGCGGGCTTGTCGGTGGGGGGCGGCAGCGGTTTCTGCGGCACGCTGGGGCCGGCGGTGACGATGACGAAGGCGTCCGGGTTCAGGTGGCGGCGCATGGCCTCTTTCACCTGTTCCACGCTCAGGCCCTGGACCTGGTTGAGGAAGTTTTCCAGGTAGTCCAGCGGCAGGCCGTAGAAGCCGATGGCGCCCAGCTGGCCGACGATGTCGGCATTGCTCGCGGTGGACAGCGGGAAGCTGCCGGCCAGCTCGCGCTTGGCGTTGTCCAGCTCCTTCTGGGTCGGGCCCTTGTCGATGAACTCGCGGACGATGTCCTGCACCAGCTTGAGGGTACCCTCGCTCATTTCGGCGCGGGTCTGCAGGCTGATGCTGAAGGGCCCGCGCGCCTGCATGCCGCTGAAGCCGGAGTAGACGCCATAGGTCAGGCCGCGCTTCTCGCGCACCTCGTCCATCAGCCGGCTGCCGAAGCCACCGCCGCCGAGGATCTGGTTGCCCAGGTAGAGCGCGGCGTAGTCCGGATCGTTCCGGGTGATGCCCAGCTGCGCCAGCATCAGTTGGGTCTGCGCGGACGGGAACTCGATGTGGGTGGCGCCGGGCTTGGGCACCTGCGGCTCGGCCGGGGCCGGCAGGGCGGGGCCCTTGGGCAGCGCGCGGGAGACGCTGTTGGCGATGGCTTCGGCCTGCTCGCGGCTGAGGTCGCCGACCAGCGCGATGACCACGTTGCCGGCGGCGTAGGCCTTCTGGTGGAAGGCGCGCAGCTGGGCGGCGGTGATCTTCGGGATCGACTTTTCGGTGCCGTCGCTGGCATGGGCGTACGGGTGGTCGCCGTAGAGCCGCCGGAACAGCTCCAGGCTGGCCAGTTTGCCGGGGTTCTGCTTCTGGTATTCGAGGCCGGCCAGCACCTGGTTGCGGATGCGCAGCAGGGCGTCCTCGGGGAAGGTCGGCTGGCCGATCACCTGGTCGAACAGCGCCAGCGCGGCGTCGCGCTTGGCCGGCTCGCTCAGGCTGCGCAGGCTGGCCACCGCCATGTCGCGGTAGGCGCCGTTGCCGAAGTCAGCGCCGAGGTCGTCGAAGCCGGCGGCGATGGCGCTGGTGTCCTTGCCGGGCACGCCTTCGTTGAGCATGGCGTTGGTCAGCATGGACAGGCCGTGGGCGTCGCCGTCCTGGCTGCTGCCGGCGGCGAAGGTCAGGCGCAGGTCGAACATCGGCAGCTCATGGGTCTCGACGAAGAGCACGCGGGCGCCTTCGGCGGTCTGCCATTTCTGGATGTCCAGCGTGCGGTGGCCGGGCGCCTTGCCGGCGGCTGCGGCGAGGGATTGCACGCCGGTGGGCGCGCTCGCCTCGGGTGCCGGGCGGGGGACTTCGGTATCGGCGGCGGGGCGGGAAACGAACAGCGCCAGGCCGGCGATCAGCAGGATGACGATCAGCCCGACCAGGCCGTAGCGCAGGCCATTGCGTTCACTCATGGCTCGGCTCCTTGTCGGTGGCGACTTCCGGCAGGACCTGGGCGAGGGTCAGGCGGGAGCGGGTGAAATAAGTGCGGGCGGCTTTCTGGATGTCCTCGGCGGTGACCGCCTGCAGGGCTTCCAGGTCCTGGTCGGCCAGCTTCCAGGACAGGCCGACGCTTTCCAGCTCGCCCATGGTGCTGGCCTGGCTGGCGATGGAGTCGCGCTCGTAGACCAGGCCGGCGATCACCTGGGCGCGCACGCGCTCAAGCTCGGCCTGGCTCGGCGGGGTTTTCTTCAGGTCTTCCAGTTGCTGCCAGAGGGCGGCTTCGACCTGTTCGAGGGTCTTGCCGGTCTGCACGTTGGGCGTCGCGCTGAGGAAGAACAGGCTGTCGCCGCGGGTGAAGGCGTCGTAGGAGGCGGAGGCGCCGGTGACGATCTCCTCGCCGCGCTCCAGGCGCGACGCCAGGCGGGCGCTGTAGCCGCCGTCGAGGATCGCCGAGAGCAGGCGCAGGGCGTTGACCTCGCGGGGGTTGTCGCTGCTGCCCAGGCTCGGCACGTTGAAGCCCATGATCAGGCTCGGCAGTTGGGTGCGCACGTGCAGCGTCAGGCGGCGCTCGCCGGGCTCGGCCAGATCCAGCGGCCGGCGCGCGGCGGGCAGGTCGCGCTTGGGAATCTCGCCGAAGTACTTCTGCGCCAGGGCTTTCACCTCGTCGCCGCTGACGTCGCCGACCACCACCAGGGTGGCGTTGTTCGGCGCGTACCAGGCCTGGTACCAGTGGCGCAGGTCGTCGACGGTCATGCGCTGCAGGTCGGCCATCCAGCCGATGGTCGGCGTGCGGTAGCCGCTGGCGAGGTAGGCGGTGGCCTTGAAGCGTTCGAAGGCCAGCGAGCTGGGCCTGTCGTCGGTGCGCAGGCGGCGCTCCTCCTTGATCACCTCGATCTCGCTCTTGAACTGGTCGGCCGGCAGGGTCAGGTGGGCCATGCGGTCGGCTTCCAGCTCCAGCGCCACCGGCAGGCGGTCGCGGGCCAGCACCTGGTAGTAGGCGGTGTAGTCGTCGCTGGTGAAGGCGTTCTCCTCCGCGCCGAGCTCGCGCAGCACGCGCGAGGCCTCGCCGGGGCCGAGCTTGCGGCTGCCCTTGAACATCATGTGCTCCAGGGCGTGGGACAGGCCGGTCAGGCCGGGCGTCTCGTAGCTGGAGCCGACCTTGTACCAGAGCTGGGAAACCACCACCGGGGCGCGGTGGTCTTCGCGGACAAGGACTTTCAGGCCGTTGTCCAGAGTGTATTCGTGGGTCGGTTGAGGCTCCGCGGCAACCGCCAGCAGCGGCAGCAACAGGGAACCGAGCAGCAGGCCGGCATGGCGGCGCGCAGGGGTTTTCATCGTCGACTGAACCTTTCGGGCTGTCCGCGGGGTCTATTCAGGCTGGCGGCCAGCCTCCTAACCCCGGCGGGCGAGGAGATGCTAGGATACCCATCCGTTTTCCGGGCGGCCACGTCCAGCGCTGGCGAAAGCTGTTGCGAGCCTTTTCCCTCGTCCGCTTCCCGTGGCGTCCCCTAGAGATTCGATCCCTACATGTTTGGTTCCAACGACGACAAGAAAGCCCCGCCAGCCGGGGAAAAGAAAGGTCTGTTCGGTTGGCTGCGCAAGAAGCCGCAGGCCGCCGAGCAGCCCGTTGCCGAGGTCGAGCCGCAGGTCCGGACGCCTGCCGCCGCTGAACCGGCCGATGCGCCCGTGCAGTCACCGGCCACCCAGGCCGAGCCCGTCGCGCCGTGCCCGGAGCCGGCCGCCGAGCCGCTGGTCGATGCCGCACCTGCGCTGGCGCGCGAGCCGCAGCCGCCGGTGGCCGCCGAAGCACCGCAGCCGTTCGTCGCCGCGCCGGCCGAACCGGCCCAGCCACAGCCCGCTCCTGCCGCCGAGCCGGTGCAACCGCAGCCGGCCCCCGTGGCTCCCGTCGTAGCCGCCACGCCCGAGCCGGAACCCCAGCCCGAACCGCAAGCCAGGCCTGCCGCCAGCGAGCCGGCCAAACTCGGCTTCTTCGCCCGCCTCAAGCAGGGCCTGTCGAAGACCAGCGCCAGCCTTGGCGAAGGCATGGCCAGCCTGTTCCTGGGCAAGAAGGTCATCGACGATGACCTGCTCGATGAAATCGAGACCCGCCTGCTGACCGCCGACGTCGGCGTCGAGGCCACCACCACCATCGTGCAGAACCTGACCAGGCGCGTGGCGCGCAAGGAACTGGCCGACAGCGAGGCGCTGTACAAGGCCCTGCAGGAAGAGCTGGCCGGCCTGCTGCGCCCCGTGGAGCAGCCGCTGGCCATCGAGGGCGGCAAGCAGCCCTACGTGATCCTGGTGGTCGGCGTGAACGGCGTGGGCAAGACCACCACCATCGGCAAGCTGGCGAAGAAGCTGCAGCTGGACGGCAAGAAAGTCATGCTGGCCGCCGGCGACACCTTCCGCGCCGCCGCCGTCGAGCAGCTGCAGGTGTGGGGCGAGCGCAACAACATCGCGGTGATCGCCCAGCACACCGGCGCCGATTCCGCCTCGGTGATCTTCGATGCCGTGCAGGCCGCCCAGGCCCGCGGCGTGGACGTGCTGATCGCCGACACCGCCGGCCGCCTGCACACCAAGGACAACCTGATGGAAGAGCTGAAGAAGGTGCGCCGGGTGATCGGCAAGCTGGACCAGACGGCTCCCCACGAAGTCCTGCTGGTGCTCGACGCCGGCACCGGGCAGAACGCCATCAACCAGGCCAAGCAGTTCAACAACGCCGTGGAACTCACCGGCCTGGCCCTGACCAAACTGGACGGCACCGCCAAGGGCGGGGTGATCTTCGCCCTGGCCAAGCAGTTCGGCCTGCCGATCCGCTACATCGGTGTCGGCGAAGGGATCGACGATCTGCGCACCTTCGAAGCCGACGCTTTCGTCCGCGCACTCTTCGAGACCCGGGAGATCGCATGATCCGTTTCGAGCAGGTCGGCAAACGCTACCCCAACGGCCATGTCGGCCTGCACGAGATCTCGTTCCGCGTGCACCGCGGCGAAATCATGTTCGTCACCGGCCACTCCGGCGCCGGCAAGAGCACCCTGCTGCGCCTGATCCTGGCGATGGAACGGCCTTCCTCCGGCAAGCTGCTGCTCGGCGGGCAGGACGTCTCGCGCATCTCCACCGCGCAGATTCCCTTCCTGCGCCGGCAGATCGGCGTGGTGTTCCAGAACCACCAGCTGCTCGACGACCGCAGCGTGTTCGACAACGTCGCCCTGCCGATGCAGATCCTCGGCCTGCCCAAGCCGGAGATCGCGCGCCGGGTGGACGAGGCGCTGGAGCGGGTGAACCTCAAGGAGAAAGCCGAGGACCGTCCGTCCGACCTCTCCACCGGCCAGCAGCAGCGTGTCGGCATCGCCCGCGCGGTGGTGCACCGTCCGGCCCTGCTGCTCGCCGACGAACCGACCGGCAACCTCGACCCGCGCCTGGCCTCGGAAATCATGTCGGTGTTCGAGGACATCAACCGCCTGGGCACCACCGTGCTGATCGCCAGCCACGACCTGGCGCTGATCGCGCGCATGCACCACCGGATGATCACCCTGCAGCGCGGCCGCATCATCGCCGACCGTGAGGAAACCGCCTGATGAGCGCCAACGACCTGCCCCACGGCCCGCAAGAGGGCACTCCGCAGCGCAACACCCGCGAGCGCCCGGACGAACACGAGCACCAGGACCAGAGCGCATCCCTGGCCGCCTATGCGGAAAACCACCGCGCCAGCCTGGCCGACAGCCTGCACCGCCTGTTCAGCCATCCCTTCGGCAGCTTCTTCACCTGCCTGGTGATGGGCATCACCCTCAGCCTGCCCATGGGCCTGTCGCTGCTGCTGGGCAACGTCGAGCGGCTGGGCGGCTCCTGGCAGCGCGCCGCGCAGATTTCCCTGTTCCTCGACCTGAAGGCCAGCGAGAGCCAGGGCCAGGACCTGCGCGAGCAGATCGAGAAGATGCCCGACGTGATCGAGGCGCAGCTGATCAGCCGCGACGACGCGCTGAAGGAGCTGCAGCAGCAGTCCGGCCTCGGCGAAGCCCTCAAGGAACTGCCCGAGAACCCGCTGCCGGCGGTGATCTCGGTGACCCCCAAGCAGATCGACAAGGCCCAGCTGGATGCCTTGCGTCAACGGCTCGCGGAGCTTCCGGGTGTACAACAGGCGCAGCTGGACCTGGTCTGGGTCGAGCGCTTGTCGGCGATCCTCAAGCTGGGCGACCGCTTCGTCTTCGGCCTGACGATCCTGCTGGTGCTGACCCTGTTGCTGGTGATCGGCAACACCATCCGCCTGCACATTGAAAACCGCCGTAACGAAATCGAGGTGATCAAGCTGGTCGGCGGGACGGACGGTTATGTGCGCCGCCCCTTCCTCTATATGGGCGCGCTGTACGGCCTGGGCGCGGGCATCCTGTCCTGGGCGCTGCTGGCCTTCGGCCTGGACTGGCTGAACGGCTCGGTCGTCAATCTGGCCGGGCTTTACGGCAGCGACTTCGGCCTCGCCGGCGTGCCGCTGGACGACGGCCTGTCGCTCACCATCGGCGCCGTGCTGCTGGGCTGGATCGGTGCCTGGCTGGCCGTGGCGCGTCACCTGCGGGAGCTGGCGCCGCGCTGAAACCCCTGATTTTACTGGGGTCAAGCGGGTGTAAAGGAACTTTTACACCCGCTTGCAGTCAGATTTCGCAGTGCTACACTGCGCGAGTTTCGTGAATCGGAGGATTCGCATGACCACTTCTCTGCAACCTGTCTATGCCCTGGCTCCCGGTGCAAACCTGGAAGCCTACGTGCACTCGGTGAACAGCATTCCGCTGTTGTCGCCGGAGCAGGAGCGCGAACTGGCCGAACGCCTCTTCTATCAGCAAGATCTGGAAGCGGCACGGCAGATGGTTCTGGCGCACCTGCGCTTCGTCGTGCACATCGCCCGGAGCTATTCCGGGTACGGCCTGTCCCAGGCCGATCTGATCCAGGAAGGCAACGTCGGCCTGATGAAGGCCGTGAAGCGCTTCAACCCGGAAATGGGTGTGCGCCTGGTGTCGTTCGCCGTCCACTGGATCAAGGCGGAAATCCACGAGTTCATCCTGCGCAACTGGCGGATCGTGAAAGTCGCGACCACCAAGGCGCAGCGCAAGCTGTTCTTCAACCTGCGCAGCCAGAAGAAGCGTCTGGCCTGGCTGAGCAACGACGAAGTGAACAGCGTCGCCCAGACCCTGGGCGTCGAGCCCCGCGAAGTCCGCGAGATGGAAAGCCGTCTCACCGGGCAGGACATGGCCTTCGATCCCGCGGCCGACGCCGACGACGAAAGCGCCTACCAGTCCCCGGCGTACTACCTGGAAGACCATCGCTACGACCCGGCGCGCCAGCTGGAGGAAGCGGACTGGAGCGACAGCTCCACCGCCAGCCTGCACGAGGCGCTGGAAGGCCTGGACGAGCGCAGCCGCGACATCCTCTACCAGCGCTGGCTGGCCGAGGAGAAGGCGACGCTGCACGACCTGGCGGCCAAGTACAACGTGTCCGCCGAGCGCATCCGCCAGCTGGAAAAGAACGCGATGAACAAACTCAAGGGCCGCATCGAAGCCTGACCGGCTTCGGCGCGCCCCGGCGAGTCCGAGAACCGCACCCTGGTGCGGTTTTTTTCTGCCCGCGCCACCGGAGAACCGCATGCCGCGCCTTCGCCCCGTCCACGGGATGTTCTTCCTGGCCATCGCCGCCCTGGCGTTCGCCCTGGGCTCCTGGGTCGCCCGCACCGCGGCGCCGCCCAAGCCGCCGCAGTGGTTCGGCGAGTGGCAGCAAAGGGCGTTCGAACCGCTGGCCGACGACCGCCTGACGCTGGGCGAGCTCCAGGCCCTGCTGCCGGGCGAGCTCTGGCTGATCGCCAGCCCGGACGGCCCGCAGCTGCACTACCGCGGCCAGTTGCACACCGACGAAGGGCTCTGGCGCGTCGAGGCGGAACTGGCGCTGAGCGAGAGCGAGCACGCCAGCCTGGCGCAGGCGACCGGCCTGCAGCCCGGCGGCAAGGACCAGCCGTTGAGCGCCGACCTGCTGCGCCAACTGGACGGCAAGCCGGTGGGCGCACTGGCGCTGGCGCCGCAGGAGGAGCTGGCCGTCGGCCGCCTGGCGGTCGGCCTGGGCGAGCCGAAGCTGCGCCTGCAGGCCGATGCCGGCGAAGCCTGGGTCTACCCCGAGCGGGGCCTGACGCTGATGCACAAGCATGGCCTGCTGCAATGGCTGCGCCTGGTGCCGCGCAGCACCTTCGAGGAGGCCGGGGCGCCCTAGGTCGGTCTCGCCACGGAAGGGGCCGCGCTGCGCCCGAAGGCTGTCACAGCCGCTCCAGGTAGTCGGCGCCGCCCAGTTGCCACATCTGCTGGCGGATCCAGGCGGCGCGCTGGCGCACATAGGCGCTGGGGCGGCTGGCGCTCCATTCGCGCGGGTTGGGCAGCACGGCGGCCAGCAGGCTGGCCTGCTGGCGCGACAGGTGCTGGGCGTCGACGCCGAAGTGGTGGCGTGCGGCGGCCTGGGCGCCGAAGACCCCGGAAGACCACTCCACGCTGTTCAGATAGACCTCGAGAATCCGCTGCTTGGGCCAGAAGGTCTCGATCAGCAGGGTGAACCAGGCCTCGAAGCCCTTGCGGACCCAGCTGCGGCCGGACCAGAGGAAGACGTTCTTCGCCACCTGCTGGCTGATGGTGCTGGCGCCGCGCACGCTGCCGCCGCGCTCGTTGTGCGCCAGCGCCAGCTGGATCGCCGGCAGGTCGAAGCCGTGGTGTTCGGCGAATTTCTGGTCCTCGCCGGCGATCACCGCGATCTTCAGGTCCGCCGGCAGTTCGTCCCAGGAGCGCCAGCTGCGCTGCAGGTCGATCGGCTCGCCGTCGAACCAGGATTCGATCTTGCGCTCCACCATCAGCATGCTTCCCGGCGGCGGCACCCAGCGCAGGACGATGACCAGCGCCACGCTGCCGGCGGCGAGCCAGAGCGCGATCTTGAACAGGCGGCGGAGGACGTTGCGCATAAGGGCGGGCTGGGCTTTGCCTGGGCGGATGAGCGGGCCATTATAGCGGCACTCGTCTGCCCGGAGCTTTCGCATGCTGCGCATCTTCCTCATGCTCGCCGCCTTTTTCGGCTTCACCGGCGTGGCGCTCGGCGCCTTCGCCGCCCACGGCCTGAAGAACCGCCTCACCCCGGAGCACCTGGCGGTGTTCCAGACCGGCGTGCACTACCAGATGCTGCATGCCCTGGCCCTGCTGGGCGTGGCGCTGCTTTCGGTGCAGGTCGGCGGCACGCTGGTGAAGCTGGCAGGCTGGGCCTTCGTCGTGGGTATCCTGCTGTTTTCCGGCAGCCTCTACCTGCTGACCCTGGCGGGCCTGGGCGTGGGCATCGTCACGCCGATCGGCGGCCTGTTCTTCCTTGTCGGCTGGGCCCTGTTGCTGGCCGCGGCCGCGCGGCTGGGCTGACCCGGGCGTCAGAAAAGCCCGAGTGCGACGCTCCGGTACCTTGGTCATCGGGCGCGATCGGGCTAGAATGCCGACCCCTCCAGCAATGACCGTCCCGCCCATGCGTATTCAGTTGAATGGCGAACCTTTCGAGCTGCCCGACGGCCACACCGTCGCCAACCTGCTCGAACGTCTCGACCTCACCGGCAAGCGTGTTGCGGTCGAGCTGAATCTGGACATCGTGCCGCGCAGCCAGCACGCCGCCACCGCCCTGAGCGAAGGCGACCAGGTGGAAGTGGTGCATGCCATCGGCGGCGGCTAGTGCCCGCCGCCACGTCTTTCAGGCCCCGCCGAGCTTTTCCTATTCCTGAGGAGTGATCCGATGAGCCAAGCTTCCTCCATCCTGCCGGTCGACAAGCCCTTCATCCTGGCTGGCCGCACCTACAACTCGCGCCTGCTGGTCGGCACCGGCAAGTACAAGGACCTCGAGGAGACCCGCGTCGCCATCGAGGCTTCCGGCGCCGAGATCGTCACCGTCGCCGTGCGCCGCACCAACATCGGCCAGAACCCGGGCGAGCCCAACCTGCTGGACGTGATCCCGCCGGATCGCTACACCATCCTGCCGAACACCGCCGGCTGCTACGACGCCGTCGAGGCCGTGCGCACCTGCCGCCTGGCCCGCGAGCTGCTGGACGGCCACAAGCTGGTCAAGCTGGAAGTCCTGGCCGACCAGAAGACCCTCTTCCCCAACGTCGTCGAGACCCTCAAGGCTGCCGAAGTGCTGGTCAAGGACGGCTTCGACGTCATGGTGTACACCAGCGACGACCCGATCATCGCCCGCCAGCTGGCCGAGATCGGCTGCATCGCGGTGATGCCGCTGGCCGGCCTGATCGGCTCCGGCCTGGGCATCTGCAACCCGTACAACCTGCGCATCATCCTCGAAGAAGCCAGCGTTCCGGTGCTGGTGGATGCCGGCGTGGGCACCGCCTCCGACGCCACCATCGCCATGGAGCTGGGCTGCGAGGCCGTGCTGATGAACACCGCCATCGCCCACGCGCAGAACCCGGTGATGATGGCCGAGGCCATGAAGCACGCCATCGTCGCCGGCCGCCTGGCCTACCTGGCCGGCCGCATGCCGCGCAAGCTGTATGCCAGCGCCTCGTCGCCGATGACCGGCCTCATCAACTAACGTCTCCACTTCGACGCGCGGGCCGGCTTGCCTGAGGCAACCGGCCCGCGCGTGCATTTACCCGCAAGGTCCGAGTCATGAGTGATACCCCCGAGAACCAGCCCGACGTCGAAAACCGGCCGCTGCGCACCATCAAGAGCTTCGTAATGCGCGCCGGCCGCATGACCGAGGGCCAGCAGCGCGGCCTCGAGCAGGGCTGGCCGAAGTACGGCCTGGAACTGGCCGACGGCCTGCGGGACTTCGACCAGGTGTTCGGCCGTAAGGCGCCGCGCACCTTCGAGATCGGTTTCGGCATGGGCCACGCCACCCTGGAGATGGCTGCCGCCGCGCCGGAGCAGGACTTCATCGGCGTGGAAGTGCATCGTCCGGGCGTCGGCGCGCTGCTCAACGGCATGCTCACCCAGGACCTCACCAACATCCGCGTCTACAGCTGCGACGCCCTGGAAGTGCTGCGCGACTGCGTGGCCGACGCCAGCCTCGACCGCCTGCTGCTGTTCTTCCCGGACCCGTGGCACAAGTCGCGCCACCACAAGCGCCGCATCGTGCAGCCGGCCTGGGCCGAGCTGGTGCGGCAGAAGCTGAAGGTCGGCGGCGTGCTGCACATGGCCACCGACTGGGAACAATATGCCGAGCACATGCTGGAAGTGATGAATGCCGCACCCGGCTATCGCAACCTTTCGGCGGACAATACCTATGTGCCGCGCCCGGATGAGCGCCCGGTGACCAAGTTCGAACGTCGCGGGGAACGACTCGGGCATGGCGTCTGGGACCTGAAGTTCGAGCGCGTCGACTGATCGACCGGAAAGGCCTGCGCTGCAGGCCTTTTTCACGGATGAACACCCTATAGACCGGGACCACCCGGCAGGCCCCCGGGGCCACCCTCACCTCCTGAATAAAAAGCGGCATCCGCCGCGGACGAAAATAAGAGTGACGGACAGGAGTCCGTCGCAAAGGAGTCTGCTGTGTTGAAGAAACTTGCTGTACTGCTGATGGCAGGGGTGTGGGCCCTGCCGGCGCAGGCGAAAGTCGATGCCGCCGAGGCGGCGCGACTGGGCCGCGACCTGACGCCGATGGGGGCGGAGAAGGCCGGCAACGCCAGCGGCACCATCCCAGCCTGGACCGGCGGCATCGCCACCCCGCCGGCGGGTTACCAGCCCGGCAACCACCATGTCGACCCCTATGCCGGCGATGCCGTGCAATACACGGTCGACAGCAAGAACCTGGCGCAGTACCAGGCGCTGCTCACCCCGGGCACCCAGGCGCTGCTGCAGGAGAACCCGGACTATTACCTGCGCGTGTTCCCCAGCCGCCGCAGCGCGGCGCTGCCCCAGCGCATCTACGACGCCACCCGCCTCAACGCCGAGAACGCCGAGCTGATCGCCGACGGCAACGGCGTGCAGGGCGCCGCCGCCGGCGTGCCGTTCCCGATCCCGAAGAGCGGCCTGGAGGCGATCTGGAACCACATCATGCGCTACCGCGGCGAGCAGATTCACATGGTCACCAACCAGGCCGCCGTGCTCGCCAGCGGCAGCTACAACCTGCTCAAGCTCGACCGCTACGTGTACTTCAACTACGGCCGCGAGGGCATGATCCCGCAGGACCTGAACAACACCCTGTTCTACTACAAGTACAACGTGGTCGCCCCGGCCAAGCTGGCCGGTTCCGCGCTGGTGGTGCAGGAGACCCTCGACCAGGTGCTGTCGATCCGCCGGGCCTGGCGCTTCAACCGTGGCGAGCGCCGCGTGCGCCGCCTGCCGAGCCTGGCCTACGACAGCCTGCAGCCGGACACCAACGGCCTGGCCACCGCCGACACCGTGGACGTCTACAACGGCGCGCCGGACCACTACGAGTGGCAGCTGCTGGGCAAGCGCGAGATGCTGGTGCCCTACAACAGCTACGCGGTGCACCAGAAGGGCATTCCCTACGCCGATATCCTGCGCACCAAGACCCTCAATCCCGAGCTGCTGCGCTACGAGCCGCACCGCGTCTGGGTGGTCGAGGCAACCCTGCGCAAGGGCATGAGCCATCCGTTCGCCAAGCGTCGCTTCTACCTGGACGAGGACAGCTGGCAGATCCTTGCCGCCGATATCTACGACCAGGACGGCAAGCTGATCCGCGCCCAGGAAGTGCACCCGATCAACTACTACGACGTGCCCATGGTGCTCAGCACCCTGGAGGCGCTGTATGACTTCGAGGGTGGGCGCTACTTCGTCGACGGCCTGGACAACAACGAGCCGATGTACGACTTCCAGGTCCCGCTGGGGCCGCGCGACTTCACCCCGCAGGCGTTGCGCCGCGAGGGTAACTGAGTCCGGCAGAGGCCGCCGCGGGGCGGCCTTTGTCTATCTGCGCGATGTGGGTGGACGGAGCCTGTAGGAGCGAGCTCGCTCGCGAACGTGCTATCCGGCGACGCCGGCGCTGAGGCGGTTCGCGAGCAAGCTCGCTCCTACCAAAAGCCCTCGCGTCACTCGATCAACTCCGCCCCCAGCACCGTGGTCTCCGGCATGCGCATCGGCGCCGGGCTGATCTGCAGGTACTTGATGCTGTTGCGCGGGATGATCAGCAGGTCGCCGTCCACCTCGATGCTGATGGCCGGCGACTCCATCTGCTTGCGGATGCCGCGGGCCACTTCGGCGGGGTCGTCGCTCTGTTGCGGGAAGCGCAGCGCCAGGCGCTGGCCGTCGGTGAAGTGCAGGTAGAGGTGCTTGATCGGCTTCATGGGTCCTCCGGCGGTGGCTGTGGCTGACCGCCGGAGGCACCGCGATCAGCTGCGGTCGGCGATCATGCCAATCACGAAGAACACTAGCAGCAGCACGGGCGCCAGGGTGTAGTTGTTGAAGTAGCCCAGGCCCTTGGCCAGCCAGGGGGTGACGAAGACCATCGCCAGGCCGTAGCCCACGGCGCAGATCAGCACGAACAGCAGGGTGCGGAAGACGAAGTTCAGGCTGCCGATGCGCTGCTGCACCCAGGTGTTGATCGCCGGGCCGAACAGCACCAGCACCGTGGCCATGATCGCCAGGGCGATGTCGGACAGGTGGCCGCGGCACCAGCGGGAGACGTTGGCAATCAGGTCGAGCGCGAAGTCCATTGGGGCTCCTTGGGGTCGAGGGTCGCCGGGGAGTGTACACGCCGGGCGACGATGACGTCGCCCGGCCCGTACTTGAGCGGGACGCTCAGGGCAGGAAGCGCTGAAGCAGATCGTTGAGGAACAGCTGGCCGCGCTCGGTGGGCGCCAGGCGCTGCGGGTCGTCGACCAGCAGGCCGTCGGCGCGGGCCTGGCGGCAGGCGTCGTCGATACTGGCCAACGGCAGGCCGGTGCGTTCGGCGAACAGGGCGGCGGGGACGCCGTCGGTCAGGCGCAGGGCGTTCATCATGAACTCGAAGGGCAGGTCGTCCGCTTCCAGTTCGCGCTCGCCGGCCTGGAAGGGCTTCTCCGGGTTCAGGTAGTCCTTCGGCAGGCGGGTCTTCCAGGTGCGCAGGATGCAGCCTTGCGGGGTGCTCAGCTTGGCGTGGGCGCCGGCGCCGATGCCGAGGAAGTCGCCGAAGGTCCAGTAGTTCAGGTTGTGCTGCGCGCGCCTGCCGTCACGGGCGTAGGCGGAGGTTTCGTACTGCGCATAGCCCGCCTGCGCGAGCAGGGCCTGGCCGGCTTCCTGGATTTCCCACAGCTGGTCGTCCTCCGGCAGCTCCGGCGGCTGGCTCCAGAACACCGTGTTCGGCTCCATGGTCAGCTGGTACCAGGACAGGTGCGTCGGCGCCAGGGCGATGGCCTGCCGCAGGTCGCCCAGCGCGTCGGCGACGCTCTGCTGCGGCAGACCGTGCATCAGGTCCAGGTTGAAGTTGTCGAAGCCGGCGCGGCGGGCCATCTCGGCGGCGCGTATCGCTTCGTCGCCGTCATGGATGCGCCCCAGCGCCTTGAGCTTTTCCGCCTGGAAGCTCTGCACGCCGATGGACAGGCGATTGATGCCCAGCGCCCGGTAATCGGCGAACTTGGCCTGCTCGAAGGTGCCGGGGTTGGCTTCCAGGGTGATCTCGATGTCGGCCTCGAAGCCGACCTGGCGTTCCAGGCCGTCGAGGATGCGCCCCAGCGCCTGGGCGGAGAACAGGCTGGGCGTGCCGCCGCCGAAGAAGATCGAGGTCAGCCTGCGGCCGTGGACGTGCGCGCTGTCGCCGGCGAGGTCCGCCAGCAGCGCCTCGACATAGGCGTCTTCCGGCAGCTCGGGCCCGGCGGCGTGGGAGTTGAAGTCGCAATAGGGGCATTTGCGCACGCACCAGGGGATGTGTACGTACGCCGCCAGGGGCGGGAGCGAGAAGCTGCAAGCTTCAAGCTGCAAGCTGTCCGTGCTCTTACTTGTCGCTTGCGGCTTGTGGCTTGCAGCTGCCTTCATAGCCCCAGCCGCTGCTTCAGCAGGGCCATGGCGCGGGCGCGGTGGCTCAGCTGGTTCTTCTGCTGTGGCGGCAGTTCGGCGCTGGAGCACTCGGCTTCCGGCACCCAGAACAGCGGGTCATAGCCGAAACCGTGCTCGCCGCGGGCTTCGCGCAGGATGCTGCCTTCCCAGAGGCCTTCGCAGAGGATCGGCAGCGGGTCTTCGGCGTGGCGGACCAGGGCCAGCACGCTGACGAAGCGGGCGCCGCGCTCCTCGTCCGGCACGTCCTTCATGACGTCGAGCAGCTTGGCGTTGTTCGCCGCGTCGCCCTGGCCGTCGGCATAGCGCGCGGAATAGATGCCCGGCGCGCCGCCGAGGCAGTCCACCGCCAGGCCCGAGTCGTCGGCCAGCGCCGGCAGGCCGGAGAGGCGCGCGGCGTTGCGGGCCTTGAGGATGGCGTTCTCGACGAAGGACAGGCCGGTCTCTTCCGGCTCCACATCACTGAACTCGCCGATCGAGCGCACCTTCACGTGGGCGCCGAGCATGGCCTGGAGTTCCTTGAGCTTGCCGGCGTTGTGACTGGCCAGCACCAGTTGTTCGAGCTTGATCATTCGTCGGGGAAGATTTCCTGCATGAAGTCGAAGCTCTGCGGGGCTTCGTCTCCGGACTGGACCTTGATGGTGAAGGTCAGGGTTTCGCGGCCTTCGATGGGGAACTGCGCCAGGTTGTAGACGGCGCCTTCCTCGACCACGCGCTTGAAGGTCAGGGGAATTTCCTGGCCCATCAGGTTCTTCGCGCTGCCGGCGACCGTGACGTTGGCCGGTTTGCCGCTGGCGTCCAGCGGCACGATGTTGACCACGCCCTGGGCCTTGCTGCGCACCACGCCCACGGCCGAGGCGACCTTGGGCTGGAGGAAGCTGGAGTTGAACACGCTGTAGTGGACCTGGAGGTCGCCCAGGCGTTTGACCTGTTCGGCGACGGCGGGCAGGGCGAGGGCCAGGCAGGCGATGAAGGTAAGCAGGCGGCGCATGATAGTTCTCCTGGGGGCGATCAGACGGCGATGCGATGGTCCTGCACGCCAGGTCCGCTGACCCGATAGATGCCGATCTCACCCAACAGATTAGGCCAAACTCGGGAGGCCCAGCCATGCTGGTGCTCGCGGTCCACCGCCAGGCGGTCGAGAACCTTCACCTGCAGCTGCTGGCACAGCGCTTCGAAGTCGCGGAAGGTGCAGAAGTGAATGTTCGGCGTGTTGTACCAAGTGTAGGGAAGGAAGTCCGACACCGGCATGCGACCGTTGCGCGCGAGGTACCAGCGGCAGCGCCAGTGGCCGAAGTTGGGGAAGGTGATGATGCAGGTCTTGCCCACCCGCAGCATTTCCGCCAGCACCTTGTCCGGGTAGCGCAGGGCTTGCAGGGACTGGGTCATCACCACCACGTCGAAGCTGTTGCTGGCGAAGTTGCCCAGGCCCTTGTCGAGGTCCTGCTCGATGACGTTGACGCCGCGTTCGATGCATTTGGCGATCTTGTCGGCGTCGATTTCCAGCCCGTAGCCGCTGACCTGCTTGTGGTCGCGCAGCCAGGCGAGCAGTTCGCCGTCGCCGCAGCCCAGGTCGAGTACCTGGCTGCCGGCGGGGATCCAGTCTTGGATGATGTCCAGGTCGGCGCGCATGGCGTTCCTTCTTATACGCTGATGCGGTTCATGTAACCGCCAAAGGCTTGCAGGTAGCGTGGAATCGGCATCAGGAAGGCGTCGTGGCCTTGCGGTGCGTCGATTTCCAGGTAGCTGACGTTCTTCTTCGCCGCCAGCAGGGCGTCGACGATTTCCCGCGAGCGCGCCGGGGAGAAGCGCCAGTCGGTGGTGAAGGACATCAGGCAGAAGTCCGCCTTCACCCCGGCCAGGGTGCGCGCCAGGTCGTCGCCGTGGGTAGCGGCCGGGTCGAAGTAGTCCAGCGCCTTGGTCATCAGCAGGTAGGTGTTGGCGTCGAAGCGGGTGGAGAATTCCTCGCCCTGGTAGCGCAGGTAGCTTTCCACCTGGAACTCGGCGCTGTGCAGGTCGTAGTTGAGCTTCTCCGACTTCATGTCGCGGCCGAACTTGGCGCCCATGGCGTCATCGGAGAGGTAGGTGATGTGCCCGACCATCCGCGCCAGGCGCAGGCCGCGCCTGGGGATCACGTCGTGTTCCTGGAAGTGGCCGCCGAAGAACTCCGGGTCGGAGAGGATCGCCTGGCGGGCGACTTCGTTGAAGGCGATGTTCTGCGCCGACAGCTTGGGCGCGCTGGCGATGCACAGGCAGTGGCGCACGCGCTCGGGGTAGCTGATGGTCCACTGCAGGGCCTGCATGCCGCCGAGGCTGCCGCCGATGACCGCCGCCCACTGGGCGATGCCCAGGCGGTCGGCCAGGCGGGCCTGGCTGTGCACCCAGTCTTCCACGGTGACCACCGGGAAGTCGGAGCCATAGACCTTGCCGGTGGCCGGGTTGAAGCTGGCCGGCCCGGTGGAGCCGTTGCAGCCGCCCAGGTTGTTCAGCGCGACGACGAAGAACTTGCGGGTGTCGATGGGCTTGCCGGGGCCGATGCAGCTGTCCCACCAGCCCGGCTTGCGGTCTTCGCTGCTGTGGAAGCCGGCGGCGTGGTGATGGCCGGACAGCGCGTGGCAGATCAGCACGGCGTTGCTCGCCATGGCGTTCAGCTCGCCGTAGGTCTCGATCACCAGCTGGTACTCGGGCAGCGCCTTGCCGCAGGCCAGGGGCAGCGGCTCGCTGAACTGCAGCGTCTGGGGGGAGACCAGACCGACGGAATCTTCGGGGAAGACTGTTGGCATCGACCCAGCTCAAGAATAAAAGGAGGGCGCCAGTCTAAAGAGCACCGCCCCCTGCGGCAAGCTCGGGGGCGGCGGGGCGCGGGGGTCAGGCGCGCTGGGTGCCGGGCAGGGTGACGACCTTGGCCTGGCGCTGCAGCGGCGAGGGGCGGCGCAACTGGCGGAGGACGTCGGTGGCCTCGGCGAGCTGCTTTTCCAGCTCTTCGGTGTAGCGCCCCATCAGCAGCGAGCGCTGGCGCGTCTGCTGGGTTTCCTGGGCGAGCGCCTTGAGCCGCAGCATGTGGGTTTCCAGCAGCTGCTTGTGCTCCAGGTTGTACTGCATCAGTGGCATCAGCGCGTCGGCGGCCCACTGCTCGGCCTCCTCGCGCAGGCGCTGGTGCAGGCCGATGACTTCCTGGGCCACGGTGGCGAAGAAGCGCCGGGTGAGGGTGCGCTGTTCGGTGAGCAGGGTCTTCAGGTGCAGGCGGAAGCGGTCGGCCTTGTCCTGCAGTTTGGCCAGTTCGCGCAGGTAGCGTTCGACGCGGAACTGCGGGGCGTCCAGGCCGTTGAGCGGGTTTTCCTGGTTGTGCCGCTGGTAGATGGCCTCGACCATGCGGTTGGCCGCCTGCGACTCGTGGTGCAGGCCGATCAGGTCGCCCTGCACGGCGCGGAAGAACTGCAGGATCGCCTGGTTGATGCCCACGGTGGTCCAGCTGCCGCGCAGCTTCTCGTGCACCTTCTTCAGGTGCTGCTCCAGGCGCTCGGGGCGCACCGCCTCGCGCAGTTGTTCGCCCTGGTGGCGCAGCAGGCGCTGGTTGGTCTTCAGGTTGAGCAGGCGCTTGTGGTGCTGGCTGTGGTCTTCCTTGGTCCTGGCGGTCAGCTCGAACAGCAGCTGGCCGCTGTCGTGCTGCTGGCTGTCGAGCAGCGCGTGCTGCTCCTTCACCTTCTCCAGGCGCACGCGCAGGGTGTGCTGGGTGTTCTGCGCCAGCGCCAGCACCTGGTCGAGCACGGTGTCTTCGAGCAGGCGTTCCTTCTGCGTGACGATGCGCTCGCAGAGCAGCTCCTCCAGGCTTTCCATCTGGCTGCGGGCGAGCAGCTCGCGGTCGCCGCGCACCTTGGCCAGCAGCGCCTGCTTGGCCGACAGCGGCAGGATGTCGTCACGGGCGATGCCCAGCTGGCGGGCGGTGGCGTCCTGGATCTGGCGGATGGCGTTCTGCACGAAGGCTTCGCCGGCCAGGTCGTCCCACAGCACGTCGATCTTGTTCAGCACCGCGTACAGGGTGGTGTGGTTGTCCTCGCCCAGCTGGCGGATGTGGTTCTGCCAGATCGCCATGTCGGAGGCGGTGACGCCGCTGTCGGCGGCCAGCAGGAAGAGGATCGACTGGGCGGCGGGGAGCATCGACAGGGTCAGTTCCGGCTCGCTGCCCAGCGCGTTCAGGCCGGGGGTGTCGAGGATGCGCAGGCCCTGGCGCAGCAGCGGGTGGTCGAAGTTGACCAGCGCGTGGCGCCAGGCCGGCACCAGCACCACGCCGGGCTTGTCGGTGGCTTCCAGCAGGTCCGGGTGGAAGCCCAGCTGGATCGCCTGTTCCACCGGCAGCGGCTTGGTCTTGGCGACCTGGGCGAAGGCCTGGGCCATGTTCGCCGGGTCCGAGGTGTCCAGCGGGATGTTCACCCAGTGCCGCGGGATGCGCTTGAACTGCGCGACGCTGGCGTCGGCCGCGCGCGTCTCGATGGGCAGCAGGCGGATGTAGGGGCGCTCCGAGCGCGGATCGAAGAACAGCTCGGTGGGGCACATGGTGGTGCGCCCGGCCTGGGACGGCAGCATGCGCCGGCCGTAGCCGGCGAAGAACAGGCTGTTGATCAGCTCGGTCTTGCCGCGCGAATACTCGCCGACGAAGGCCAGGGTGATGTGGTCGACGCGCAGCAGGCGCAGGGTGCGTTCGAGGCGGTTCTCGATGTCCGGCGTGTTCAGCCGGCAGCGTTCCAGCAGGCTGCGATAGCGGGTGATCTCCCGGACCAGCTCGCGCTTCCAGGTGACATAGGCATCGATCTGCTGACTGAGACGTTCCATGCTCATTCAGGCGTTCCTTTGGCTGGCGCATCCTGCGCGGGGATGAATGCCGTGGATTATGCGGTGGCGCGCAATGGGGTCAATTGGCCTTCATCACAATACTGTGCGTAAGGTCGGCCAAGCCTACCCAGCGGTAATCCCCAGCTCCTCCGGGAGCTTCGTCGGCCGTGGAATGCGCACGCGCTTCTGGCGGTTCAGCTCGCCGCTTTCCAGTTTCACCTGGCTCTTGGGCACGCCGAAGGCCTTGCCGAGGAACGCCAGCAGGTGGGCATTGGCCTTGCCCTCCACCGGCGGCGCGGTGAGGCGGATTTTCAGGCGATCACCATGCAGCCCGGCGAACTCGTCGCGGCTCGCCTTGGGTTGCAGATGGCAGTCGAGGATCAGGTCCTCGCCGTCCCAGCGATAGAAGGTCATTGGCTTTTCGGGCTTCGAGGAGCTCGCTCCAGCTGGCGAGCTCCCCCTGCGGTTACATGAAGGGACTGAGGATCTGCGGCATGCCGGTCATGGCGGCCAGGTTGCCGATCACCAGCATGTCGATCAGCTTCAGCGCGATGAAGGCGAAGATCGGCGAGATGTCCAGGCCGCCGAGGTTCGGCAGCAGCTTGCGGAACGGCGCCAGGAAGGGATCGCAGATCTGGTTCACCAGCTGGGCGCCGGGGTTGTAGCTGCCCGGGGCGACCCAGGAGAGGATCACGCTGATGATCAGGGCGAAGAAGAACACCTTGAGGAACAGCGAGGTCACCGCGATCACCGACCACACCAGCAGCTGCAGGATGTAGCCGCCGACGCCGTAGCCCATCAGGGTCAGGGTGACGACCATCAGCACCAGCTGGACCAGGATGGCCAGCACCAGCGAGGCGAAGTCGACGCCGCCGAAACCAGGGATGACCCGGCGCAGCGGGTTCAGCAGCGGCTTGGTGGCGCGCACGATGAACTGGCTGAGCGGGTTGTAGAAGTCGGCGCGCACCAGCTGCAGGATGAAGCGCAGCAGGACGATCAGCAGATAAAGGCTGCCGAGCGTCTGGATGACGTAGATGGCGGCGGTGGAAAGACCGGTCATTGAGGGCTCCTTGTCATTGACCCAGTTGTTCGGCCAGCTCGGCGGAGCGATGGTCGGCGGCGCCTACCGCCTTTTCCACCAGCGCTTCGAAGCCGTTGTCCTGGAAGACCCTGATCGCCGCTTCCGTGGTGCCCTTGGGCGAGGTCACGCGGCGGCGCAGCTCGGCCGGGTCGACGTCGCTGCTGGTGGCCATCTGCGCGGCGCCCAGGGCGGTCTGGCGGGCCAGCTGGCCGGCGACGTCGCGGGACAGGCCGAGCTTCTCGCCGGCGGCGGTCATGGCTTCCATCAGCAGGAAGAAGTAGGCCGGGCCGCTGCCGGAGACGGCGGTGACCGCGTCGATCTGCCGCTCCTCGTCGAGCCACAGGGCGATGCCCACGGCGCTCAGCAGTTGCAGCGCCTGCTCGCGCTGGGCGGCGCTGACGCTGGCGTTGGGGTACAGGCCGCTGGCGCCCAGGCCGACCAGCGCCGGGGTGTTGGGCATGCAGCGGACGATGGCGCGCGGCCGGCCACCGACGGCGCCCAACCAGCGTTCGATGCTGGCGCTGGGAATGCCGGCGGCGATGGAGACGATCAGGGCGTTGTCCGGCAGCACCGGGGCCAGCGCCAGGCAGACGTCCTTCATGACCTGCGGCTTGACCGCCAGGACCACCAGGTCGGCGTCCTTCACCGCGCTGGCGTTGTCGGCGACCACTTCGATGCCGTGCTCGGCGGCGACCTTGGCGCGCTGGTCGGCACCCGGGTCACTGGCGCGGATGCTGGCGGCGGCGACGCCCCTGGCGCGCAGGCCACCGATGAGGCTGGTCGCCATGTTGCCGGCGCCGATGAAAGCGATTCGGGTGCTGCTCATTGAGTCTCTTCCTTATATTCAGTGCGGGGCGCCGTAGTCACGGGCGCCAAACAGGGCGGTACCGATGCGTACCCAGGTGGCGCCTTCGTCGATGGCGGCTTCGAGATCGTGGCTCATGCCCATGGACAGGCTGTCCAGGCCGAGGTTCAGGGCGTGCATCAGCTCGCGCAGGCGAGCGAATGCGGCGTGCTGTGCGGCAATGTCTTCAGTCGGTTCGGGAATCGCCATCAGGCCGCGCAGCCTGAGGTTGGGCAGTTGCGCCACCGCCTGGGCGAGGGCGGGCAGCTCCGCGGGGGAACAGCCGGACTTGCTGTCCTCGCCGCTGACATTCACCTGCAGCAGCACGTTCAGCGGCGGCAGGTGCGGCGGGCGCTGCTCGGACAGGCGCTGGGCGATCTTCAGGCGGTCCACCGAATGCACCCACTGGAAGTGCTCGGCGATCGGCCGGGTCTTGTTCGACTGGATCGGCCCGATGAAGTGCCAGGTCAGCGCCAGGTCGGCCAGTTCCACCTGCTTGGCCAGGGCTTCCTGCAGGTAGTTCTCGCCGAAATCGGCCAATCCGCAGGCGAACGCTTCGCGGATATCGGCGGCCGGTTTGGTCTTGCTCACCGCCAACAGGCGAACCGCTTCCGGAGCGCGTCCGCAAGCTTGCGCCGCCTCACGGATGCGTGCGCGAACCTTTGCAATATTCTCTGCTATCGTGGACATTACCTGCGCTTTCCGCCCGGCTGCTGCGAGTTCTGCGGCATTCTACCTGCTTGCTCTTGATTGGGGAGTCCCATGGATATTACCGAGTTGCTCGCCTTCAGCGCCAAGCAAGGCGCTTCGGACCTGCACCTCTCGGCCGGCCTGCCGCCGATGATCCGCGTCGACGGCGACGTTCGCCGGATCAACCTGCCGCCCCTGGAGCACAAGCAGGTCCATGCGCTGATCTACGACATCATGAACGACAAGCAGCGCAAGGATTACGAAGAATTCCTCGAGACCGACTTCTCCTTCGAAGTCCCCGGGGTGGCCCGTTTCCGGGTCAACGCCTTCAACCAGAACCGTGGCGCCGGCGCCGTGTTCCGTACCATTCCCTCCAAGGTACTCACGATGGAGGACCTTGGCATGGGAGAAGTGTTCAAGCGTGTTTCGGACGTGCCGCGCGGCCTGGTGCTGGTGACCGGCCCCACCGGCTCGGGCAAGTCCACCTCGCTTGCGGCGATGCTCGACTACCTGAACAACACCAAGTACAGCCACATCCTCACCGTCGAGGACCCGATCGAATTCGTCCACGAGTCGAAGAAGTGCCTGGTCAACCAGCGCGAAGTGCACCGCGACACCCTTGGCTTCAACGAGGCGCTGCGCTCGGCCCTGCGTGAGGACCCGGACATCATCCTGGTGGGCGAGATGCGCGACCTGGAGACCATCCGCCTGGCGCTGACCGCCGCGGAAACCGGCCACCTGGTGTTCGGCACCCTGCACACCACCTCCGCGGCCAAGACCATCGACCGTATCGTCGACGTGTTCCCCGCCGAGGAGAAATCCATGGTCCGCTCCATGCTCTCCGAATCCCTGCAGGCGGTGATCTCCCAGACCCTGCTGAAGAAGATCGGCGGCGGCCGGGTGGCGGCCCACGAGATCATGATCGGCACCCCGGCGATCCGTAACCTGATCCGCGAGGACAAGGTCGCGCAGATGTACTCGGCGATCCAGACCGGCGGCGCGATCGGCATGCAGACCCTGGACATGTGCCTCAAGGGCCTGGTCGCCAAGGGCCTGGTGACCCGCGAGGCGGCCAAGGAAAAGGCCAAGATTCCGGAAAACTTCTAACTCCACCGGGCTGTCCCCGGCCCGGCGCCCGGAGCGCGCCACACGCACTCGCTCCGTGGTTCGACAGCATTGTCGCAGTCAGCGTGAACCTGCGCGAGAACGATCATGGAATTCGAGAAACTGCTGCGCCTCATGGTGGAAAAGGGTGCCTCCGACCTCTTCATCACGGCCGGCGTGCCGCCGTCGATGAAGGTCAACGGCAAGCTGCTGCCGGTGACCAAGACCGCGCTGTCGCCGGAGCAGACCCGCGAGACGGTGCTCTCGGTGATGAACGAACAGCAGCGCCGCGATTTCGCCCAGAACCACGAGTGCAACTTCGCCATCAGCGCCCGTGGCGTCGGCCGTTTCCGCGTCAGCGCCTTCTACCAGCGCAACCTGGTGGGCATGGTGCTGCGCCGCATCGAGACCAACATCCCGACCATCGAAGACCTGAAGCTGCCGGAAGTCCTCAAGAAACTGGCGATGACCAAGCGCGGCCTGGTGATCTTCGTCGGTGCCACCGGTACCGGTAAGTCCACCTCGCTGGCGGCGATGATCGGCTACCGCAACAAGAACTCCACCGGCCACATCATCTCCATCGAAGACCCGATCGAATACATCCACCAGCACCAGGGCTGCATTGTCACCCAGCGCGAGGTGGGGCTGGATACCGACTCCTTCGAAGTGGCCCTGAAGAACACCCTGCGCCAGGCGCCGGACGTGATCATGATTGGCGAGGTACGCTCGCGCGAGACCATGGACCACGCCGTGGCCTTCGCCGAAACCGGCCACCTGTGCCTGGCGACCCTGCACGCCAACAACGCCAACCAGGCGCTGGAGCGGATCATCCACTTCTTCCCGGCCGACCGGCACGGCCAGGTGTGGATGGACCTGTCGCTGAACCTCAAGGCCATCGTCGCCCAGCAACTGGTGCCGACCCCGGACGGCAAGGGCCGCCGCGCGGTGATCGAGGTGCTGCTGAACACCCCGCTGGCCGCCGACCTGATCCGCAAGGGCGAGGTGCACGAGCTCAAGCCGCTGATGAAGCGCTCCACCGAGCAGGGCATGCAGACCTTCGACCAGGCGCTGTACCAGCTCTACAGCCAGGGCGAGATCACCTACGAAGACGCCCTGGCCTACGCCGACTCGGCGAACGACCTGCGCCTGATGATCAAGCTCGGCTCGGAAACCGACGCCGACCACCTTTCCTCCATGACCCAGGGGCTGACCCTGGAGATGAACGACGACGATCCCAACCGCCGCTTCCGCTGATCCTGCTTTTCGAACGGATAGCGCCCGGAAAGCCCGTCTAGCGCGGGCTTTTCGTTTATGCTGGGGCATCGCAACGACACGGGAGAAAGGCATGTCCGCCAACCCAGACACCCACAGCAAGGTCATCGGCTACCTGCTGTGGATCTTCGGCTTCACCGGCTCGCACCGCTTCTACTATGGCCGCCCGATCACCGGGACCATCTGGTTCTTCACCCTTGGCCTGTTCTTCATCGGCTGGATCATCGACCTGTTCCTCATCCCCTCCATGGACGACGCCGCGGACCAGCGCTACCGCTCCGGCGGCGTGGACTACAACGTCGCCTGGATCCTGCTGACCTTCCTCGGCGTGCTCGGCGTGCACCGCATGTACATGGGCAAGTGGCTCACCGGCATCCTCTACCTGTTCACCGGCGGCCTGTGCTTCCTCGGCGTGCTCTATGACTTCTGGACGCTGAACAGCCAGATTTCGGAACGCAACGTGCCGCAGCGCATCTGACTTTTCTTTGTAGGAGCGAGCTTGCTCGCGAACGGGCCTCGTGCCATGCGGTTCGCGAGCGAGCTCGCTCCTGCAAGAGCAATCGCTCCGCCGTCTTTCGTCGCAGCGCCTGGCGATCCTTCCGCCGCCCGCCTAAGGTCAGGAGGACAGTAGCAGGCGCCGCCGGGCGATCCCCGGCTCGCCCCGAAGGAGTGGCTGCCATGAGCAACGAATCCCGCCCCGCCGTGCTCGACCTGATCGGCAATACCCCCATGGTCCGCGTCACGCGCTTCGATACCGGACCCTGCACCCTGTTCCTCAAGCTCGAATCGCAGAACCCCGGCGGCTCCATCAAGGACCGCATCGGCGTCGCCATGATCGAGACCGCCGAGCGCGACGGCCGGCTCAAGCCCGGCGGGGTGATCGTCGAAGCCACCGCCGGCAACACCGGCCTGGGCCTGGCGCTGGTGGGCCGGGCCAAGGGCTATCGGGTGGTGCTGGTGGTGCCGGACAAGATGTCCACCGAGAAGGTCCTGCACCTGCGCGCCATGGGCGCCGAGGTGCACATCACCCGTTCCGACGTCGGCAAGGGCCACCCGGAGTATTACCAGGACGTCGCCGCGCGGCTGGCGAAGGAGCTGCCCGACGCCTTCTTCGCCGACCAGTTCAACAACCCGGCCAACCCCCTGGCCCACGAGACCGGCACCGGCCCGGAGATCTGGGCGCAGACCGGCCATGACCTCGACGCGGTGGTGGTCGGCGTCGGCTCCGCCGGCACCCTGACCGGGCTGACGCGCTTCTTCCAGAAGGTCCAGCCTAGCCTGGAAATGGTCCTGGCCGACCCGGTGGGCTCGATCATGGCCGAATACTCGCGCTCGGGGCAGCTGGGCACGCCCGGCTCCTGGGCGGTGGAAGGCATCGGCGAAGACTTCGTGCCGTCGATCGCCGACCTCTCCAGCGTGCGCCACGCCTACTCCATCAGCGACGAAGAGAGCTTCAGCACCGCCCGCGAACTGCTGCGCAACGAAGGCATCGCCGCCGGCTCCTCCACCGGCACGCTGCTGGCCGCCGCCCTGCGCTTCTGCCGCGAGCAGACCGAGCCCAAGCGGGTGGTCAGCCTGGTCTGCGACACCGGCACCCGCTACCTGTCGAAGATCTACAACGACCAGTGGATGACCGACCAGGGCCTGCTGCAGCGCAAGCATTACGGCGACCTGCGCGACATCGTCGCGCGGCGCTTCGAGGAGGGCCGGGTGGTCAGCGTCGGCCCCGGCGACACCCTGCTCACCGCCTTCCAGCGCATGCGCCTGGCGGATATCTCGCAACTGCCGGTGCTCGACGACGGGCGCCTGGTGGGCGTCATCGACGAGTCGGATATCCTGCTGGGCGTGCACGACGATCCCAGCCACTTCCGCTGCGACGTCGCCAGCGTCATGAGCGATGCGCCCGAGACCCTGCCGCCCGGCGCCAGCCTGGCCGAGCTGGAGGCGGTGCTCGATCGCGGCCTGGTGGCGATCGTCGCCGACGCCTCGGGCTTCCACGGCCTGATAACCCGTTTCGATTTGCTCAACCATTTGCGGAGGACCCTCGCATGAGCCAGCACGACGACCGCCTCGGTTTCGCCACCCGCGTGATCCACGCGGGGCAGCAGCCCGACCCCTCCACCGGGGCGATCATGCCGCCGATCTACGCCAACTCCACCTACCGCCAGGACAGCCCCGGCGTGCACAAGGGCCTGGACTACGGCCGCTCGCACAACCCCACGCGCTGGGCGCTGGAGCGCTGCGTGGCGGACCTGGAAGGCGGCAGCAAGGCGTTCGCCTTCGCCTCCGGGCTGGCGGCCATTTCGGCGGTGCTGGAGCTGCTCGACGCCGGCTCGCACATCGTTTCCGGCAACGACCTCTACGGCGGCACCTTCCGCCTGTTCGAGCGGGTGCGCCGGCGCAGCGCCGGGCATGACTTCCACTTCGCCGACCTGGCCCAGCCCGGCGCGCTGGAAGCGGCGATCACCGACAAGACCCGCCTGGTCTGGGTGGAAACCCCGAGCAACCCGCTGCTGCGCCTGACCGACCTCGCCGCCATCGCCCGCACCTGCCGCGCGCGCGGCATCCTCTGCGTGGCCGACAACACCTTCGCCAGCCCCTACGTGCAGCGCCCGCTGGACCTGGGTTTCGACATCGTCGTGCACTCGACCACCAAGTACCTCAACGGCCACTCCGACGTGATCGGCGGCATCGCCATCGTCGGCGACAACCCGGACCTCGCCGAGCGCCTGGGCTTTCTGCAGAACTCGGTGGGCGCCATCGCCGGGCCGTTCGACGCCTTCCTCACCCTGCGCGGGGTGAAGACCCTGGCGCTGCGCATGGAGCGGCACTGCGCCAACGCATTGGAACTGGCGAAGTGGCTGGAGCAGCAGCCGCAGGTGAAGCGCGTTTACTACCCCGGCCTGCCCTCGCACCCGCAGCACGAGCTGGCGCGCAAGCAGATGAAGGGCTTCGGCGGGATGATCTCGCTGGACCTGGACACCGACCTGGCCGGTTCGAAACGCTTCCTGGAGAACGTCCAGCTGTTCGCCCTGGCGGAGAGCCTGGGCGGCGTGGAAAGCCTGATCGAGCACCCGGCGATCATGACCCACGCCAGCATCCCGGCGGAGAACCGCGCGGCGCTGGGCATCGGCGACTCGCTGATCCGCCTGTCGGTGGGCGTGGAGGATGTGGAAGACCTGCGCGCCGACCTGGCCAAGGCGCTGGCGATGATCTGAGGCACGATGTGTTTTTGTAGGATGGCGTGGAGCGAAGCGATACCCATCGATCGCAGCACCGACAGCATGGGTATCGCTCCGCTCCACCCATCCTACGTTGAAGCTCCCTGCGACTGCGGGTCTGATCCGCGGCCAAAGAAAAAGCCCGCCAATCGGCGTAATGCTGTTCACTTAAGCGGAGCGGCCTTGCGGTCTACCGGGTAGCGGGTCTTGGACATCTTCACCGTCCGGGGTCGTGAAGGCCTTGGGCGGTGATCCAGGAACAACCCGCCGATTCCCGCCCGCAACTCCGATAAGCGTCGTCCTGTCGCGGAAACCGGGTTGGCCGCCGCCATCACGATCAGTTGCACGGCGATGTAGTGAGCCACCGGCTTGAAGCGGATGTCGCCGGGAGCACGGCCAAAGGCCACTGCGGCCTGGCTCGCCTCGCGGCGAATGATGTTGTAGGCCAGCAACAGTCCCCAGACTTCCTGGTAGATCAGTTCGATTTTCTTACTGCGCAGGGTCACTGCGTTCTGTTGCAGGGAGCTCTTGATATCGCGGAAGCCCAGTTCGATCTCCCAGCGTTCCTGATACAGATTGGCAATGGCCTTGGCGCTGTAGATATCGGCTGGCAGCGAGGTCAGTACGGTTTTGACCTTGCCCTGTCTCTCGTAGCTGACTTCCCGCACCTCCCAGTAGCAGGGCAGATTCGGATTGCGCTTCCTCGCCTGGGCTGACACCCGCATCCGCAGCAGGCGGTCCCCTTTGCCGTAGCGATCGATCTCCTCGCTGACCAACGCCTTGCGGGCCGGAATCAACCAGTGACGGTTGTCGCCGCTGGCCAGGCCCAGCAACAGGTTGGCACTCCAGAATCCCTTGTCGAACAGCGTCACCGAATGGCTGGGAATCTGCTGCACAAACGCATCAGCCAGGCGCATTTCACTGCGCCGGTAGGGGCTCAGTTGGGCATCCAGAATCAGGTGCGAGCGCACGTTCATCAGGGCTACGAGGCGCAGCATGGGAAACGGCGTCTGGCGGTCGGTGGCGGTATTACCGGAGCCGAAATGCTCCCGTAGCTCGGGGGTATCCGGGGTGCGCAGGAGCGCACCGTCCACGGCCAAGACCTGCAGGCCCTGCCAGGTATCACCGTCATAGCGCTCGCGCCCCCAGTGGTGACCGGTCTGGCGAAACAGCCACTCCACCGGATCGGCCCCTAGCCGTTTGCGGGCCTCGGTGACCCCGCTGCGGGCCAGCAGGTCGTGAGAGGCCAGTCCCTGGGCGCAGATGTTCAGGCGCCGCGCCACCTCATGGACCGGCTCGTCGCGGAACAAGGCCATGCCGAGCACCAGCCAGAGCACCTGATCGCTGGGCAGGCGCCGCCGTCGGATGGTGGCCTGCGCGGAAAGACCCAGTGCCGACGCCACCCACTCGATCGGGATGTTCTGGGTGAAGGTGCTGAGATCCGAGAAGTTGAACAACTCGCCCAGATCGAGCAATTGCTGTTGGAAAGACATAAAAAATCCGATGCCAGAGACCTGGCATCGGATTCTCGGGGAGCCCGGGCAACAGCTCAAATGCTTAAGTGAACAGCATTACGCCAATCGGCGGGCTTTTTCGTGGGGCGGCGGAGCGTTACACCGCGTGGACGATATGTCCGTCCACCAGGGTGCAGCGCACCACGCCCGGCAGGCAGTGGCCGAGGAATGGGCAGTTCTGGCCGCGGGAGTGCCAGGTCTCGCCCGCCAGGGTCTGGCCGTCGGCCTCGAACAGCACGATGTCCGCTGCCGCACCCACCGCCAGCTTGCCGGCCGGCAGGCGCAGGGCGGCGGCCGGGCCGCTGGACAGGCGCGACAGCAGGGTCGGCAGGTCGAGCAGGCCGTCCTGCACCAGGGTCATGGCCAGCGGCAGCAGCAGCTCGACGCTGCTGATGCCCGGGTCGGTGGCGGCGAACGGGGCGTTCTTCGCATCCGCCTCGTGGGGCTGGTGGTGGCTGGCGATGGCCTGGATCACGCCGCTCTTCACCGCGTCGCGCAGGGCGTCGCGGTCCTTGCGCGAGCGCAGCGGCGGCTGCACGTGGTACAGGCTGGAGAAGTCCGTCAGCGCTTCGTCGGTGAGGATCAGCTGGTACAGCGCCACGTCGGCGGTGACCGGCAGGCCGCGGGCCTGGGCCTGGGCGATCAGTTCGACGCCGCGGGCGCTGGTCAGCTGGCTGAAGTGCGCACGCACGCCGGACTGCTCCACCAGCAGCAGGTTGCGGGCCAGCGCCACGGTCTCGGCGCTTTCCGGGATGCCGGCCAGGCCGCGGAAGCTGGCGGTCGGGCCTTCGTGGGCGAGGCCGCCCTCGGCCAGGTCGTGGTCCTGGGAGGTGAAGACCACGGTGAGGTCGAAGGTCGCCGCGTATTCCAGCGAGCGCAGCAGCACGCGGTTGCTCGCCATCGGCGCCAGGCCGTTGGTGAAGGCCACGCAGCCGGCGTCGCGCAGGGCGACCAGTTCGGACAGCTGCTCGCCGGCCAGTCCCCTGGTCAGCGCGCCGATGGGGAAGACCTTGGCGTTGCCGGCCTCGCGGGCGCGGTCGAGGATCAGTTCGGCCACCGCCGAGGTGTCCAGCACCGGCTTGGTCTGCGGCGGGAAGCACAGGCTGGTGACGCCACCGGCCACGGCGGCGCGGGTTTCGCTCTCGATGTTGCCCTTGCGGCTGTAGCCCGGTTCGCGCAGGGCGACGCTCAGGTCGACCAGGCCGGGGGTGGCGATCAGGCCGGCGGCGTCGATTTCCTGGGCGGCGTGGAAGCCTTCGGGGGCATCGCCAATGGCGACGATCCGGCCGGCCTCGATGTGCAGGTCGCAGACCTGGTCCAGGCCGCTGGCGGGGTCGATCAGGTGGGCGCCACGGATACTGACGGTCATTGCGCGTCCTCCTGTTCCAGCAGACGTTGGGCGTTCTGGCCGCTCATGGCCATGGACAGCACGGCCATGCGGATGGCGATGCCGTAGGTCACCTGGTTGAGGATCACCGATTGCGCGCCGTCGGCGACCGCGGAGTCGATCTCCACGCCGCGGTTGATCGGGCCCGGGTGCATGACGATGGCGTCCGGCTTGGCCAGCTTCAGGCGCTTCTGGGTCAGGCCGTAGAGCTTGAAGAACTCGCCTTCGCTGGGCAGCAGGCCGCCGGCCATGCGCTCGCGCTGCAGGCGCAGCATGATCACCACGTCGACGTCCTTCAGGCCTTCGTTGGCGTCGGTGTAGACCTTCACCCCGTAGACCTCTTCCAGGCCCGCCGGCAGCAGGGTGCGCGGGGCGATGACGCGGATGTCCGGGCAGCCCAGGGTCTTGAGCGCCAGCATGTCCGAGCGCGCCACGCGCGAGTGCAGGATGTCGCCGACGATGGCCACCGAGAGGTTCTCGAAGCTGCCCTTGTGGCGGCGGATGGTGAGCATGTCGAGCATGCCCTGGGTCGGGTGGCCGTGGCGGCCGTCGCCGCCGTTGATCACCGCGACGTTGGGGCTGACGTGCTCGGCGATGAAGTGCGCGGCGCCCGAGTCGCTGTGGCGCACGACGAACATGTCGGCGGCCATGGCCTCGAGGTTGCGCAGGGTGTCGGTGAGCGTCTCGCCCTTGCTGGTCGAGGAGGTCGACACGTTGAGCGAGATGACGTCGGCGGACAGGCGCTGGGCGGCCAGCTCGAAGGTGGTGCGGGTGCGCGTGGAGTTTTCGAAGAACACGTTGCACACGGTCTTGCCGCGCAGCAGCGGGACCTTCTTCACCGCGCGGGCGCCGACTTCGAGGAAGGAGTCGGCGGTTTCGAGGATTTCGGTCAGCAGTTCGCGGGACAACCCGTCGAGCGAGAGGAAGTGGCGCAGCTGGCCCAGGTCGTTGAGCTGCAGCGGGCGCTTGGCGTCGGTCGGCATGTGGCAGGCCCTGAAAGTAGGAGGTGGAGGTCCGGGCGCGCGGGGTTACAGCGCGGGGCTGAGAAGCGTGCGCTCGAGGACGAGTGGTGCGGGACCGCGCAATTTTACCCGCTCGTTGGGGGCCAGCGACAGGGTTTCGCCGACGACATCCGGACGAATCGGCAACTCGCGGCGATTCAGGTCGACCAGGCAGACCAGGGTCACGCTGGCCGGGCGGCCGTAGTCGAACAGCTCGTTGAGCGCCGCGCGGATGGTGCGGCCGCTCATCAGCACGTCGTCCACCAGCACCAGGTGCTGGCCGTCGATATCGAAGGGCAGCTCCGACGGACGGACCTGCGGGTGCAGGCCGCTGCGGGTGAAGTCGTCGCGGTAGAAGGAGACGTCGAGGATGCCGAGGATTTCGTCGCTGCCCAGTTCCTTGAGCAGTTCCTGGGCGACCCAGATGCCGCCGGTGTGGATGCCGACGAAGCGCGGCGAGTCGATGCCGCGCTGCGCCAGGTAGTTGCGCAGGTCGGTGGCCATGCGGGGGAGGAGTTCGGCGGGGCTGGGCAGGGTCATGACGTCTCCGGTTCGGTTGGCGAGGCCACCCGGCGCGGGCGGCCATCGGGGCGGACCGTTCCGGGAAGGAGTGGTCCGAAAAGCTTAGTGGCTTTCGCCCACTTGGGGCTGCCACAAGTCAAGGTGTGCTGCCTCGGATCAGGCGGGGACGTGCTCGGCCAGCCAGCCCTCCAGCAGCAGGGCGGCGGCCAGGGCGTCCACCGGGCGCTCGCGGTAGCCGTCGCGCTGGCCCTGGGCCAGGCGTTCGCCCTTGGCGGCGTAGGTGGTCAGGCGTTCGTCGTGGGTGTGCACCGGCAGGTTGTAGCGGCCGTGCAGGCGGCGGGCGAATCTCTCGGCGCGCTCGCTCATCTCGCTGGGCGTGCCGTCCATGTTCAGCGGCAGGCCGACGACGATGGCGTCGGGCTGCCATTCCTTGACCAGGGCTTCCACGCGGTTCCAGTCCGGCACGCCGTTCTGCGCCTTGAGCACGCAGAGTTCGCGGGCCTGGCCGGTGATGGCCTGGCCGACGGCGACGCCGATCTGCTTGGTGCCGTAGTCGAAGCCCAGGAGCAGGCGCGGGGGCTTGGTCGACATCAGGCGTGCCCGGCCTGGGCGGTGAGCAGGCTGAGGTTGATCCCCAGGCGCTCGGCGGCGGCGGACAGGCGCTGCTCGGCCGGCACCTCGAAGAGCACCGCCGGGTCGGCGGGGCAGGTCAGCCAGGAGTTTTCGGCGAGTTCTGCTTCCAGCTGGCCGGCTTCCCAGCCGGCGTAGCCGAGGGTGATCAGGTGCTGCGCCGGGCCGCTGCCGTCGGCGATGGCGAACAGCACGTCCTGGGAGGTGGACAGCGACAGCTCGCCCAGCTCCAGGGTGGCCTGGTAGCTGCGCCCGCTCGGATGCAGGACGAAGCCGCGGTCGGTCTGCACCGGGCCGCCGTTGTAGATGATCATGCCCTGGCAGCGCGCCGGCGGCAGTTCGTCCGGGCGCAGCTGTTCGAGCACGTCGGAGAGGCTCAGGCCGCTGGGGCGGTTGATGATCAGGCCCATGGCGCCCTGCTCGTTGTGTTCGACGAGGTAGGTGACGGTCTGGGCGAAGTTGGGGTCCGCCATGTGTGGCATGGCGATCAGGAGGTGGTGCTTGAGGAAGCTTGCGGCTGTGCTTTTCATGCCGCTAGTTTCAGGCCTGCGGTCGCGGGGGACAAGCCTTGAAAACGCCACCATGCGCCGCCAGGCGCGACAGGCTCACTGGCTGGACAGACGGTCGCCGCGCTCGAAGCGCCAGGTGCGGATGATTTCCAGGCGGTCGATGTCCGACAGGTCGCCGGAAAACGGCGAGAACGGCGCGGCCAGGCGCACGATGCGCTGGGCGGCCTGGTCAAGCGTGGGCTGGCCGGAAGATTCCAGCACCTGCACTTCATAGAGGGAGCCGTCGCGGTTGATCGACACCAGCAGCCGCAGGCTGCCGTAGATGCGCTGGCGGCGGGCTTCGTCGGGGTAGTTCAGGTTGCCGATGCGCTCGATCTTCTTGCGCCATTCCTCTTTATACCAGGCGCCCTTGTCGCGCATGGTCGAGGCGGCGCTCAGGCGGTGGATGCGCGGACGCTTGGCGTAGGCCTGCTGCTCGCGGGCGAGGTCGGCCTCGAGGCTGGAAATCTGTGCGGAAAGCTGGCTGGAGTCGAACTGCGGCGCCGGCTTGGCGACGGTTTCCGCCTTGGGCGTCTCCGGCTTGGCCTGGACCTTGTCCGGGCGCGGGCTGCGGGTGCTGACCGCGGTCTTGGGCGACTCCGGGCTCTTGGCCTGGCGCGGGGTGGCCGGCGGCGCGACCTTCTTCACCTCGGTGTCCTGGAATGGCGCCTGCTCGGTGGTCTTGGGGATCGCCTTGTGTTCCAGGGTGCCGCTGCCCTGCTGGTTCATCTGCGCCAGGTAGTCGGCCTTCTCGGGCGCCTGCTCGCTCTTGAAGCTGGCGAGGGTGATTTCCAGGGTTTTGCTCAGCTGGCTGGGCGTCGGCATGCTGAAGCCCACGCCGAGCAGCACGGCCACATGCACGATGGCCGCAACGAACAGGGTGAAACCCAGCCGGTCCGCCGGGCGGACGCCGGAGGACACGGGGAAGTCGAAATGGGTTGCAGCGTTCATTGCGGGTCGCATAGGCCAAAGTTGGCGAAGTCTGCCGACGAGGATTGCAAAAGTCTATGACGCACTGCGCGCCTTGAGCTTTTCGTCGATGACCGCCATCAGCCGCTCGCCGATGCGGGTGTCGTAGGCCGCATCGATCTCGCGGATGCAGGTCGGGCTGGTGACGTTGATCTCGGTGAGGTTCTCGCCGATCACGTCCAGGCCGACGAACAGCAGGCCGCGCTTGCGCAGTTCCGGGCCGACCTGGGCGGCGATCCAGCGGTCGCGTTCGGACAGCGGCTGGGCCACGCCGCGACCGCCGGCGGCCAGGTTGCCGCGGGTCTCGCCCTGCGCGGGGATGCGCGCCAGGCAGTATTCCACCGGCTCGCCGTCGATCATCAGGATGCGCTTGTCGCCGTCCTTGATGGCCGGCAGGTAGCGCTGCGCCATGACCTGCTGCTGGCCGTGGCGGGTCAGGGTCTCGAGGATCACCGAGAGGTTCGGGTCGCCTTCGCGGTGGCGGAAGATCATCGAGCCGCCCATGCCGTCCAGGGGTTTGAGAATGATGTCACGATGCTCCGCGGCGAACTCGCGCAGAATATCTGACCGGCGGCTCACCAGCGTCGGCGGCGAGCACTGCGGGAAGAGGGTGGCGAAGTACTTTTCGTTGCAGTCGCGCAGGCTCTGCGGGCGGTTCACCACCAGGGTGCCGGCGGCTTCGGCCTGTTCCAGCAGGTAGGTGGAGTAGACGAACTCGTTGTCGAAGGGCGGGTCCTTGCGCATCAGGATCACGTCCAGCTCCGACAGCGGCTGGTCGATCTCCGCGTCGAGCTCGAACCAGTGGGCCGGATCGTAGAACACCTTCAGCGGACGCATGCGGCCACGCGCCACGTTCTCCTTTTGGTAAAGATCCTGCTGTTCCATATAGAACAGTTCCCAGCCACGGGCCTGGGCAGCCAGCAGCATGGCCAGCGAGCTGTCCTTCTTGAAAGTGATCTGCGCGATGGGGTCCATCACGATCCCGAGGCGTACGCTCATGGGATGTCCTCCTGGGACTGGCGAGGGCGGTAAAGAACGCCGTCGAAAAGGCTGAAAAAGGATGCTCAGGGTGGCGCTGGATGTGCGCTCGGTCAAGGAAAAAGCCTGCGCGTTCCGGGTCTTATGGCCTGAATTTGCCGGGCGTGGTAAAGATTCTGGCGATTGTGGTAAAAGGTTCCCACGATTGGGTCGCAGCCCGACGGTGGCAGGGCGCTCGCGCACTGAAATAAGAAAGTGGAAAAACGACTCACCGAGATGGTAAGGGCGAACATGGAACAGCATTCCGACGGTTTGAAAGTGATGGTGATCGACGATTCCAAGACGATTCGTCGCACGGCTGAAACCCTGCTGAAGAAAGTCGGCTGCGATGTCATCACGGCCATCGACGGTTTCGATGCGCTGGCGAAGATCGCCGATACCCATCCGAACATCATCTTCGTCGACATCATGATGCCCCGCCTGGATGGCTACCAGACCTGCGCCCTGATCAAGAACAACAGTGCCTTCAAATCCACGCCGGTGATCATGCTGTCCTCCAAGGACGGCCTGTTCGACAAGGCCAAGGGTCGCATCGTCGGTTCCGACCAGTACCTCACCAAGCCCTTCAGCAAGGAAGAGCTGCTCGGCGCGATCAAGACCCATGTGCCCGACTTCACCCCGGTGGAGCACGCTTCCTGAAGTCCGGCCCAGCGCCGGTGACGCCTTTTCCGTATGGGGACCACAATGGCTCGAATTCTGATTGTTGATGACTCGCCGACCGAGATGTACAAGCTGACCGCGATGCTGGAAAAGCATTCGCACCAGGTACTCAAGGCCGAGAACGGCGCCGACGGCGTGGCCCTGGCCCGCCAGGAGAAGCCGGACGTCGTCCTGATGGACATCGTCATGCCCGGCCTGAACGGCTTCCAGGCGACCCGTCAGCTGTCCAAGGACCCGGAAACCAGCGCCATTCCGGTAATCATCGTCACCACCAAGGATCAGGAGACCGACAAGGTCTGGGGCAAGCGCCAGGGCGCGCGCGACTACCTGACCAAGCCGGTGGACGAGGACACGCTGCTCAAGACCATCAATGCGGTGCTGGCCGGCTGAAGCCGGTCCGCGCACGCTGTCGTTGTCTTCAAGAACATAATTATTAGAGAAGGCCAGGGCCGGCATGGCGGAAGTCCAGAGTCCTTTCGAGGTTCTCGTCCAGATCGATCAGCGCTGCCGTCAGTTGGCGGCGGGTCTGCCTGCGCAGCGCGAAGTGGCGCAGAGCTGGAACGGAATTGGCTTTCGCATGGCCGGGCGCCTGTTCGTGGCGCCCATGGGGGAGGTCGGCGAGGTTCTTCACGAGCCGCGCTACACACTGCTGCCGGGTGTCCGTGACTGGGTGAAGGGGGTCGCCAACGTGCGCGGCCGCCTGCTGCCGATCATGGACCTGTGCGGCTTCCTCGGCGCGGAGCTGTCGCCTCTGCGCAAACAGCGGCGCGTACTGGTGGTGGAACACCGGGAAGTCTTCGCCGGCCTCATCGTCGATGAGGTGTACGGCATGCAGCACTTCCCGGTGGAAACCTTCTCAGAGCAGCTGCCGCCCCTCGAAGCGGTCCTGCAACCCTTTATTCATGGCGTCTTCAATCGAGAGCAGCCCTGGCTCGTGTTCAGCCCGCATGCGCTGGCGCAACACCCGGCGTTTCTCGATGTCGCCAGCTAGATTTTGACCGGTTGGGCCGGCTCGCCGGCCCTTGTTGTGACATGGAAAGCGTAAGCGTGGTGGGTCCAGGCGGGGGCCGTATATGAAAAAAATCAAGGCAGGCAGTCTCTTTTCGGGCACGCGCAGCAGCTCGCTGATCCTCGGACTCTTCGTGGTCCTGATCGTGGCGATCGTCTTGCTGTTCGCCAACTTCGCTTACCTCAGCACCCAGGCGAACCACGACAAGCAGTACATCGGCCACGCCGGCGAACTGCGCGTGCTGTCCCAGCGTATCGCCAAGAACGCCACCGAAGCGGCGGCGGGCAAGGGCGAGGCGTTCAAGCTGCTCAAGGAAGCCCGCAACGACTTCGAGAAGCGCTGGAACATCCTGGTCAAGGGTGACGAAACCACCGGCCTGCCGCCGAGCCCGGCCGCCGTGCAACCGCAGATGGCGGATGTGCAGAAGGACTGGGACACCCTGCGCAAGAACACCGACTCCATCCTGGCCAGCGAGCAGACCGTACTGTCGCTGCACCAGGTGGCCGCGACCCTCGCCGAAACCATCCCGCAGCTGCAGGTGGAGTACGAGGAGGTCGTCGACATCCTGCTGGAGAACGGCGCCCCGGCCGACCAGGTGGCGGTAGCCCAGCGCCAGTCGCTGCTGGCCGAACGTATCCTCGGCTCGGTGAACAAGGTGCTCGCCGGTGACGAGAACTCCGTCCAGGCCGCCGACAGCTTCGGCCGCGACGCCAGCCTGTTCGGCCGCGTGCTCAAGGGCATGAAGGAAGGCAACGCGGCGATGAGCATCTCCAAGGTGACCAACGCCGAGGCCGTCGACCGCCTCAACGAGATTTCCGAACTGTTCGAATTCGTTTCCGGCTCGGTGGACGAAATCCTCGAGACCTCGCCGGAACTGTTCCAGGTCCGTGAAGCGGCCAACACCATCTTCGGCGGCTCGCAGACCCTGCTGGACAAGGCCTCCACCCTGGCCGACGGCTTCGAGAACCTGACCGAGGGCCGCGTCTTCAACCAGGTCGCCAGCGCCATGCTGGGTATCATCGCCCTGGGCGCGATCATCCTCATCGGCCTGGTGATGGTGCGCGAGACCAACCGCCGACTGGCCGAGACCGCCGAGAAAAACGAACGCAACCAGGCGGCGATTCTGCGACTGCTGGACGAAATCGCCGACCTCGCCGACGGTGACCTGACCGTGGCCGCGACCGTGACCGAGGACTTCACCGGCGCCATCGCGGACTCCATCAACTACTCCATCGACCAGCTCCGCGAGCTGGTGGAAACCATCAACCTGACCGCCGTGCAGGTGGCCGCCGCCGCCCAGGAGACCCAGGCCACCGCCATGCACCTGGCCGAGGCTTCCGAGCACCAGGCCCAGGAAATCGCCGGCGCCTCCGCCGCGATCAACGAAATGGCCGTGTCCATTGACCAGGTATCGGCGAACGCCTCCGAGTCCTCGGCGGTAGCGGAACGTTCCGTGGCCATCGCCAACAAGGGCAACGAAGTGGTGCACAACACCATCACCGGCATGGACAACATCCGCGAACAGATCCAGGACACCTCCAAGCGGATCAAGCGCCTGGGTGAATCGTCCCAGGAGATCGGTGACATCGTCAGCCTGATCAACGACATTGCCGACCAGACCAACATCCTCGCCCTGAACGCCGCGATCCAGGCGTCCATGGCCGGCGACGCGGGCCGTGGCTTCGCGGTGGTAGCGGACGAAGTACAGCGCCTGGCGGAACGTTCCTCCGCCGCGACCAAGCAGATCGAGGCGCTGGTGAAGACCATTCAGACCGACACCAACGAAGCGGTGATCTCGATGGAACAGACCACCTCCGAGGTGGTGCGCGGTGCCCGCCTGGCGCAGGACGCCGGTGTGGCCCTGGAAGAGATCGAGAAGGTATCCAAGACCCTGGCGGCGCTGATCCAGAACATTTCCAACGCCGCCCGTCAGCAGGCATCCTCCGCCGGCCACATTTCCAACACCATGAACGTGATCCAGGAGATCACCTCGCAGACCTCCGCCGGTACCACCGCCACCGCGCGCAGCATCGGTAACCTGGCGAAGATGGCGAGTGAAATGCGCAACTCCGTATCCGGCTTCAAACTGCCGGACATCGCGGAACAGGCCTGAGCAGAGGAGGTGCGCTGCCCGGGCGGTAGCGCACGACAGTCTTGAACGAGAGGCGCGACATGCAGGCAAGTGGCGTCTGGTCGTTGCAGCCGTTGGCCGACATGTCGGCCGCGGAATTCCGCGACTGGCAGGCACTGTTGGAAGACCGGACCGGCGTTGTCGTCAACGAACAGCGCCGCGCCTTCCTGCAGACCAGCCTGGGCGCACGCATGCGCGAACTGGGCATCAGCGACTACGGCAGCTACTACCGGCAGGTCACCGATGGCCCGCGCGGCGCCGTGGAGTGGTCGAACCTGCTGGATCGCCTCACCGTTCAGGAAACCCGTTTCTTTCGTCACAAGCCTTCCTTCGACCTGCTGCAGCGCTACCTGCGCCAGCGCGTCGAGGAGGTCGGCCAGGGCCGGCCGCTGGCCTTGTGGAGCGTGGGCTGTTCCAGCGGCGAGGAGCCATACTCCCTCGCCATGGTCGCCACGCGGGTCTTCGAGGCCGCCGGGCTCACGCCGTTCTTCGGCGTGACCGGGACCGACATCAGCCTCAACGCCCTGAGCCGGGCGCGCGAGGCGGTGTACGCGGCACGCAAGCTGGATGAGTTCGACGCCGCGTTGACCGCGCGCTTTTTCAGCGCGCGGGACGACGGGCGCTATCAGGTGGTACCGAGTCTGGTCGAGCGCGTCTGCTGCGCCCGGCTGAATGTGCTGGAACTGGCCCAGGCGCCAATGTCCGGCATGGATGTGATCTTTTGCCAGAACCTGCTGATCTATTTCCGCCGCTGGCGGCGGCGGGAAATCCTCAATCGACTGGCCGAGCGGCTGGCGCCTGGGGGACTGCTGGTGGTCGGCGTCGGCGAGGTGGTGGATTGGCACCATCCGGCCCTCGAACCGGTCGCCGATGAGCGCGTTCTGGCCTTTACCCGGAAGGGATGACACAGACACATGAGTGGAGTGGCTATGGGTGATCGGCACGATTATGTCGCCCTGGAATGGGTAAAAGGCGAGATTGCCGAAACGCTCAAGCAGGCGCGGCAGGCGCTCGAATCCTACGTCGAGAATCCCCAGGACCCGACGCGGATGGGCTTTTGCCTGGCCTACATCCATCAGGTGCGGGGCACCCTGCAGATGGTGGAGTTCTACGGCGCCGCGCTGCTCGCCGAAGAGATGGAGCACCTGACCCAGGCGCTGATCGACCACCGCGTCACCAGCCAGGGCGAGGCCCTGGAAGTGCTGATGCAGGCGATCCTGCAACTGCCGGTGTACCTGGACCGCATCCAGAGCGCCCGCCGCGACCTGCCGATGGTCGTGCTGCCGCTGCTCAACGACCTGCGCACCGCCCGTGGCGAGAAGCTGCTGTCGGAAACCAGCCTGTTTGCCCCCGACCTGTCCCGCAGCGCCGAAGCGCTGCCGGTGGATGCCCTGGCGCGCCTGCGCACCGCCGAACTGCCGGCGCTGCTGCGCAAGCTGCGGCAGATGCTCCAGGTCGCCCTGGTCGGCGTCATCCGCAACCAGGACCTGCCGACCAACCTGGGCTACATGGCGCGCGTCTTCGCCCGCCTGGAGTCCCTGTGCAAGGACGCGCCGCTGGGCCGCCTGTGGGTGATCGCCTCGGCGATCGTCGAAGGCCTGGCCAACGGCAGCATCGCCAACGGCACCTCCATGCGCAACCTGCTGCGCCAGGTGGACCGCGAGTTCAAGCGCCTGGTCGACCAGGGCGCCGACGCGATGAACCAGCCGGCGCCGGACGAACTGATCAAGAACCTGCTGTTCTACGTGGCCAAGGCCTCCGGCCAGTCGCCGCGCGTGCGCGCGGTGAAGGACGAGTACCGCCTGGACGACGCCCTGCCCGGCGAAGCGGTGGTCGACGAGGAACGCGCCCGCCTGGCCGGACCGGACCGCGATGCCATGCGCTCGGTGGTCGGCGCGCTGTGCGAGGAACTGGTGCGGGTCAAGGACAGCCTCGACCTCTTCGTGCGCAGCGACCGCAGCGTGGTGGGCGAGCTGGACAGCCTGCTGGCGCCGCTCAAGCAGATCGCCGACACCCTCGCCGTGCTGGGCTTCGGCCAGCCGCGCAAGGTCATCCTCGACCAGATCGAGGTGGTCGGCGCCCTGGCGCGCGGCCAGCGCAAGCCGGACGATGCGACGCTGATGGACGTCGCCGGCGCGCTGCTCTACGTCGAAGCGACCCTGGCCGGCATGGTCGGCCCGAGCGAGGCGCCGGGCAGCGAGGAAAGCCGCCTGCCGACCACCGATGTCGAGCAGATCCACCAGGTGGTGATCAAGGAAGCGCGCAACGGCCTGGAACTGGCCAAGGACGCGATCATCGAGTTCATCGCCTCGCAGTGGAACCACGAACACCTGGCCCGCGTGCCGGAGCTGCTCACCCAGGTGCGCGGCGGTCTGGCGATGATCTCCCAGGATCGTGCGGCGAAGCTGCTGGAATCCTGCAACCGCTACATCCAGGAACAGCTGCTGGTGCGCCAGGCGGTGCCGGACTGGCACAGCCTCGACACCCTGGCCGACGCCATGACCGGCGTCGAGTATTACCTCGAGCGCCTGTCCGAGGACCAGGGCACCCAGGGCGACCTGATTCTCGACGTGGCTGAGGACAGCCTGGAAAGTCTGGGTTACTCCCTCAAGCCGCGTCCGTCGATCCTCGATGCCGTCGAGCCGCCGGCTCCGGCGCCGCTGGACGACCCGCTGGACGAAATCGACGTGCTCGCCAGCACGACCCTGCCGGCAGACGCTGCCGTCGAGCCGGAGCAGCCGGAGCAGCCGGAGGCGTTCGGCGCCCCGCTGGCTCCGTCTGTCGAGATGCTGGAAGAGCTCCCCGCGACCCCGGTGGAAAACTTCAGCGCCTTGCCGATGGCGGACGAGCCGAGCTTCGGCGAGCCCCTCGCCGACACGCCTGCGCCGACGTTCGAGCCGCTGCCGCTGGATGCCGATCTGTCGCCCGCCGAGCCGGTGGCCGATCTTGGCGCCTGGTCGCTGGACGAACTCGAGCCCGCCCCGGCGGCCAGCCAGGCGCAACCCGAGGCGAGCCTGCCGGGCGATGCCATCGACTTCACGACGAACACCCCGCTCGCGCCCGTGGCGCTGGATTCCGCGGCAGCGGAGCCGAACGAGCCGGCCTGGGAGCTGGACAGCATCGTCGAGCCCGCGGTCTCGGAGGACAACCTCTGGGAAGCGCTCGACCTGGGCGCCGAGCCGCCCGCTCCGCCTGCGCTGGACGAGGCGCCGAACGTGGCGTCGAGCGACGAGCCGGGCTGGTCGCTCGAGCTGATCGATGACAACGCGCCCGCCGTCGAACAGGACTGGCTGAGCACTGATCCGCGCCTGTCGCCGGCCGAACCGGCGGCACCGCAGGTGCTGGATGAAACCCTCGGTGCCGAGCCGACCCCGGCCGCTCCGGCGGACGAACTCAGCTGGGATGTCGTCGAACTGCCCGCCACCGAACAGCCGCTGGCCGGCGCCGACAACTGGACCCTCGGCCAACTGTCCGAGGCGCCCTCCGTGGCCGAAGGCGTTGACCTCGGCCTGGATGCGCCGGCGCCCCTGGATGAGCTCCCGGGTGCCGCCGAACCGACCCCGGCCGCCCCGGCGGACGGGCTGAGCTGGGACGTCGAGCTGCCCGCCGCCGAACAACCGCTGGTCAGCGACGACAACTGGACCCTCGGCGAACTCTCCGAAACGCCCGCCGTGGCCGAAGGTGTCGATCTCAGCCTGGATGCGCCGCTGGCGCTGGATGAGCTCCCTGCCACCGTGGAGCCGATTTCCGTGGCGTCGGTTGCTCCGGCGAACGAGCTGAGCTGGGACGTCGAGCTGCCCGCCGCCGAACAGCCGCTGGCCAGCGACGACAACTGGACCCTCGGCGAGCTCTCCGAAACGCCCGCCATGACCGCAGGCGTCGACCTCGGCCTGGATGCCCCGCTGGCACTGGATGAGCTCCCGGGTACCGTCGAACCGACCCCGCTTGCCCCGGCGGACGAACTGAACTGGGATGTCGAGCTGCCCGCCGCCGAACAGCCGCTGGTCAGCGACGACAACTGGACCCTCGGCGAGCTCCCCGAAACGCCGGCCGTGGCCGCAGGCGTCGACCTCGGCCTGGATGCCCCGCTGGAGCTGGAAACCCTGCTGGTCGAGAGCACCGACGAGCCCCTCGTGCCGGCCCAGGGCTGGAGCGAACTGGACATCGCCGACCTCGACCTGCCGGAAGTCGAGCTGCCGAGCCCGCCGCCTGTCGTCGAGCCCGTTGCCGAACCGGTCGAGAAACCGATGTCCCTCGCCGAGGTGATGGCGGCCCCCACGCAGGCCATCAACCCGCCCGCGCAGGACGTGCCGCCGAGCCTGCTGCCGCCGCCGGCCGACGAAGAGCCGATGGACGAGGAACTGCGCGAAGTCTTCATCGAGGAGGCCGGCGAGGTACTGGAAACCATCGGCGCCCATCTGCCGGCCTGGCAGGCGGTCGCCGACGACCGCGAGGCGCTGACCGAAATCCGCCGCGCCTTCCACACCCTCAAGGGCAGTGGCCGCATGGTCCGCGCGCTGGTGATCGGCGAGCTGGCCTGGTCCATCGAAAACCTGCTCAACCGTGTGCTCGACCGCAGCATTTCCACCACCCCCGCCGTGCAGCAGGTGGTGCTGGACGTGGTTGCGCTGATGCCGGAGCTGGTCGACGAGTTTGCCGCCAACGCCCAGCGCCAGCGTGACGATGTCGACCGCCTGGCCGCCACCGCGCATGCCCTGGCCAAGGGACAGCCGGTCCCGCCGCCCGGCGGCGGACAGCCGGAAACCGCTGCCGCGGCAAGCGTCGAGGAAGCCAGCGCGCCCGTCGCCTCCAGCAGCGCGGAGGCCGATGGCGAAGGCCTCGATCCGCAGCTGCTGGAAATCTTCCGCAACGAGGCGGAAACCCACCTGGAAACCCTGGTCGGCTTCCTCGCCGATTGCGCGCAGCAGCTGCCGCAGCCGGTGACCGACGACCTGCAGCGCGCCCTGCACACGCTCAAGGGCAGCGCGCACATGGCCGGCATCCTGCCGATCGCCGAAATCGCCACGCCGCTCGAGCGGCTGATGAAGGAATTCAAGACCAACCTGCTGCAGATCGACCTGCGCGAGGCCGAACTGCTGCACGCTGCCGAGCGCCTGTTCCGCGTCGGCCTGGATCAGTTGCTGGAGGGCCGCCCGCTGGCGCCCATCGACGGCAGCGTCGAACTGCTGGCGCGCATCGCCCAGGTGCACCAGGAGCGCCTGGAGGTCGCCGAGGCCAAGCGTCGTGGCGAGAGCGGCGAGGGCAGCGGCAGCGATCCCAAGCTGATCGGCGTGTTCCTCGCCGAGGGCATGGACATTCTGCTGGACGCCGAAGACCTGCTGCGGCGCTGGCGCGAACACCCGCAGGAGCGCCAGGAGCTGGGCGCCCTGCACGACGAACTGGAAACCCTCAGCCGCGGCGCGCAGATGGCCGAACTGCCGCAGATGGCCGAGCTGGCCGATGCGCTGCTGGCGGTCTATGGCGCTGTGCAGCAGGGCGGCCTGGAGGTTGGCGAAGCCTTCTTCAGCGCCGCCGAAGAGGCCCACGAAGCGCTGATCGGGATGATGGACCAGGTGGCCGCGGCGTTGCAGGTCAGCGCGCGTCCGGAACAGGTCCAGGCGCTGCATCGTCTGCTCGACGCGCCGGCCGGGCCGGAGCAGGACTTCATCGACCTGGAGAGCCTGACCGCCGACGATTTCCCGGCCGAGGACGAAGAACTCCTTCTCGATTCCCGGCCCGTGGCCGAGGACGACCTGCCGGACGGCCTGAACTGGCCGCCGCGCAGCGAGAGCGCCGAACAGGCGCGTCATGCCGACGACGACGAAGTCATCACCGCCGCCGATCCGCGCCCGCATGCCGCCCCGCAGCATCCGCCGCAGGCGCTGGACGAGGAAATGGTCGCGATCTTCCTCGAAGAGGCGGTGGATATCCTGGACAACGCCGGCCAGGCCCTGGAGCGGTGGCTGAAGTCGCCGGAGGTGCTGGCGGCCCTGTCGACCCTGCAACGCGACCTGCACACCCTCAAGGGTGGCGCGCGGATGGCCGAGATCCGCGAGATCGGCGACCTGTCCCACGAACTCGAATCGCTCTACGAAGGGCTGCTGGACCATCGCTTCCGGCACAGCCCGGCGCTGGGCGAACTGCTGCGCACCTGCCACGACCGCCTGGCGACCCAGCTCGACCAGCTGCAGGCCGGCCAGGCGCTGACCGATCCGGCCGACCTGGTGCAGACCATCCGCAGCTTTCGGCAGAACCCCGCCGCCGGCCTGAGCGCTTCGCTGGCCCAGGCCCCGCTCGACGCGGAAGCCGCCGAGGCGGAGCAGGAGCCGGTCGCGCAGGAGATCGAGCTGGAACTGCCCGCCGAGCCGGAACCCGCGGCCGAAGCCGAGCAGGCAGCGGCGGCGCTGCCGGATATCGACGAACAGTCCTTCCTCGACGCGCCCGAAACGGAGATTGCCGCGCCGGAGCCGGCCGCTGACGCCGGCTACGAGCTGGACGGCGAGCGCGACGAGGAACTGGTGGAAATCTTCCTCGAGGAAGGTTTCGACATCCTCGAAAGCTCCTCCGGCGCCTTGCAGCGCTGGATGGGAAATGTCGACAACAGCGTCGAACTGGAAGCCTTGCAGCGGGATCTGCACACCCTCAAGGGCGGTGCGCGGATGGCCGAGATCCGCCCCATCGGCGACCTCGCCCACGAACTGGAATTCCTCTACGAAGGCCTGTGCGGCGGGCGCATGCGCGCAAGCCCGGTGCTGTTCGAACTGCTGCAGCGTTGCCACGACCGCCTTGCCGAGATGCTCGAGGCCGTCCAGGGCCACCGCCGGATTCCGGAGGGCGACTCGCTGATCGAGGCGATCCGCCGATTTCGCGCAAGCCCCGACGAGCAACTGAGCATCCCCAGCAGCGTCAGCCTGCAGGCGCTGAGCGCCGAACCGGCCCTGGCGGACGGTCCGGAAGCGGACATCCTCGATATCTTCCTCGAAGAGGCCGACGACCTTCTCGAGAGCATGGAACAGGCCCTGGGCCGTTGGGACGCCGAGCGCGAGAACGGTGCGCTGGACGAGCTGCTGCGCATCCTCCACACCCTCAAGGGCGGCGCGCGCCTGGCCGGCCAGAGTGGCCTGGGCGATCTGGCCCACGACCTCGAACAGCACCTGTCCGAGGCCCAGCAACAGGGCGCGCCGTGGCCGGAAAGCCTGCTGCTGGACGTGCAGTCCGGCTTCGAAGGGCTGCAGGCCGATGTCGACCAGCTGCGCGAGCATCTGGGCGAAGCCGAGGTCGCCGAAACCGAGGTCGAGGAACCCCGCTTCGAAGAGCCGGCTCCGCCGCACCTGCCGGCGTTGCCCGAAGCCATCATGGCTGCCAGCGTGCCGCAGCGCGTCGAGGCGCCGGTGGTGCTGCCGTTCGTGCGCCGCGCCCAGGAGGCCGCCCAGGAAGCGGCCGCCCGCCGTGCGCCGCAGGAGCTGGTCAAGGTGCCGGCGCCGCTGCTCGAAGGCCTGGTCAACCTCGCCGGCGAGACCTCCATCTTCCGCGGCCGCGTCGAGCAACAGGTCAGCGACGTCGGCTCGACCCTGACGGAAATGGACGCCACCATCGAGCGGGTGCGCGACCAGCTGCGCCGCCTGGACACCGAGACCCAGGCGCAGATCCTCTCGCGCCACCAGGCCGACGCCGAGCGCGCCGGCTACGAAGATTTCGACCCGCTGGAAATGGACCGCTACTCGCAGCTGCAGCAGCTTTCGCGCGCGCTGTTCGAGTCCGCTTCCGACCTCTTCGACCTGAAGGAAACCCTGGCCGCGAAGAACCGCGATGCCGAGACCCTGCTGCTGCAACAGGCGCGGGTCAACACCGAGTTGCAGGAAGGCCTGATGCGCACCCGCATGGTGCCGTTCGACCGCCTGGTGCCGCGTCTGCGCCGGATCGTCCGCCAGGTGGCGAACGAGCTGGGCAAGCAGGTCGAGTTCGTGGTCGGCAACGCCGAAGGCGAAATGGACCGCACGGTGCTCGAACGCATCGTCGCGCCGCTGGAGCACATGCTGCGCAACGCGGTGGACCATGGCATCGAATCCGGCGAGGTGCGCCGCCTGGCGGGCAAGCCGGAAGTCGGCACCATCCGCCTGACCCTCGGCCGCGAGGGTGGCGACATCCTCCTGACCCTGGGCGACGACGGCGGCGGCATTCGCCTCGACGCGGTGCGGCGCAAGGCCATCGAGCGCGGCCTGATGACCGAGGACAGCCAGCTGACCGACCACGAGGTGCTGCAATTCATTCTCGAGGCCGGCTTCAGTACCGCCGAGAAGGTCACGCAGATTTCCGGCCGCGGCGTCGGCATGGACGTCGCCGCTTCCGAAGTGAAGCAACTGGGCGGCTCCATCAGCATTCACTCGACGCTGGGCGAGGGCACGCACTTCAACATCCGCCTGCCCTTCACCGTGTCGGTGAACCGCGCGCTGATGGTGCTTTCCGGCGAGGACCTGTACGCCCTGCCGCTGAACACCATCGAAGGTATCGTGCGGGTTTCCCCGTACGAGCTGGAGGCGCTCTACGAGCAGGCCTCGGCCGAGGGCGGCTCGCCGCGCTTCGAGTACGCCGGGCAGAGCTACGAGCTGAAGTACCTGGGCGACCTGCTGAGCAACGGCCAGCAGCCGAAGCTGGTCGGCCAGTCGCTGCCGCTGCCGGTGATCCTGGTGCGCTCGGCGGAGCACGCCGTGGCGGTGCAGGTCGACGCCCTGGCGGGCTCCCGCGAAATCGTGGTGAAGAGCCTGGGCACGCAGTTCTCCGGGGTCAGCGGCATCTCCGGCGCGACCATCCTCGGTGACGGTCGCGTGGTGGTGATTCTCGACCTGCTGGCGACCATCCGCGTGCGCCATGCCCACGCGCTGCAGACGCAGCCGAGCCGCCAGCTGGCCGGCCCGAGCGTGGCGGAGATCGAGCACCAGCGCCCGACCCTGGTCATGGTGGTGGACGACTCGGTCACCGTGCGCAAGGTCACCAGCCGCCTGCTGGAACGCAACGGCATGAACGTGCTGACCGCCAAGGACGGGGTGGACGCCATCGCCCAGCTGCAGGAGCACAAGCCCGACATCATGCTGCTGGACATCGAGATGCCGCGCATGGACGGCTTCGAGGTGGCGACCCTGGTGCGCCACGACGAAAAACTCAAGGATCTGCCGATCATCATGATCACCTCGCGTACCGGCGAGAAGCACCGCGACCGTGCTCTGGCCATCGGCGTCAACCAGTACCTGGGCAAGCCGTACCAGGAATCCGAGCTGCTGGAGAGCATCCTGAGCCTGGTGAAGTCCCATGGCTGAGCAGAGCACGCCGCGCATCGCGGTGATCGCCGATACCTCGCTGCAGCGCCACGTGCTGGCGCAGGCCCTGGCCGGCCACGGCTACCAGGTGGTGCTCAATGCCGATCCGGCGCGCCTTGATGGCGAGCAGCTGGACGCCTGCGAGACCGACCTGTGGCTGGTGGACCTGGCGCAACAGGAGGACTCGCCGCTGGTGGACAACCTGCTGGAACAGTCGCGGGTGCCCGTGCTGTTCGGCGAAGGCCATGCGCCGGAACGGCATTCCGAACACTACCCGCGCTGGGAGCGCGGGCTGGTCTCCAAGCTGCGCCGGCTGGTGGGCGACCCCAGTGCCGGCGTCGGCCGCAGCCTCGCCGCGCTGCTCGACGAAGCGCAGCGGCCCAACCGCGTGACGCTGCCCGACGACCTGGCAGCCTCGCCGCTCAAGGCCGGCGAGCCGGCCACGCAGGTCTGGCTGCTGGCCGCGTCGATGGGCGGACCGGCGGCGGTGAAGACCTTCCTCGATGCGCTGCCCGGCGCCCTGCCGGTCGGCTTCCTCTACGCCCAGCACATCGATCCGGCGTTCGAGGCCAGCCTGCCGCAGGCGGTCGGCCGTCACAGCCAGTGGCATGTGAATACCGTGCGCAGCGGCGATCCGGTGCGTTGCGGCGAAGTGGTGGTGGTGCCGATCAGCCAGGAGCTGGGCTTCGACGGGGAAGCGCGGATGCGCGTCCTGGATCGCGCCTGGCCCGAGCCCTACAGCCCGTCCATCGACCAGATGATGCTCAACCTGGCCCAGCAGTACGGCGAGCGCTGCGGCGTGATCGTCTTCAGCGGCATGTGCAGCGATGGCAGCGCGGCGGCGGCCTATGTGCGCCGGCAGGGTGCGGAAATCTGGACCCAGCGCGCCGACAGCTGCGTCTGTTCGAGCATGCCCGACAGCCTGCGCGAGGGCGGCTACAGCACATTGTCGGGCGATCCGCGCGAGCTGGCGGCGGCGCTGGTCAACCATCTGGCCGCGCAGTGCGTGGCCGAAGTCACGTAATGAAGCGGAGTGGTGCGATGAGTGATCTTCCCGTGGTCAAGGAAGGCGGCGAGGCCGCCGTGGCGGCCAACGCCGCGCCGGCGAGCCTGACCGGCCTGCTGGTGCCGCTGGCCGACCGCAACCTGCTGCTGCCCAACGTGGCGGTGGCCGAGCTGATCACCTACCGCGCGCCGCACCCGGTGGACGGTCTGCCGTCCTGGTACCTGGGGCAGGTCGCCTGGCGCGACCTGCGCCTGCCGTTGCTGTCCTTCGAGGCGGCTTCCGGCGGCCAGGCGCACGTCAGCGCCGGTGCCCGGGTGCTGGTGCTCAACGCCCTTGGCGGGCGGGCCAACGTCAAGTTCCTGGCCCTGCTGGTCCAGGGCATTCCGCGCTCGCTGAAGGTCGGTGCCGACCTGCAGCGCACCAACGTGCCGCTGGCGCCGCTGGAGCTGGATGCGGTGAACCTGGGCGACGAGCAGGCGCGCATTCCCGATCTGGTTGCGCTGGAGCAGATGCTGGCCGACTCCGGTCTGATCTGAAGCCGGCAGGCGCCGGGACTCGGGAGGTTCGCGAGCAAGCTCGCTCCTACGAAAAGCGCGCGGAGCGAGCTTGCTAACGCCAATGCATAAACCGGACTGCGCTTAGAAATCGCCCCACAACTGCTGCGCCACGCTCAGCGCCACCACCGGCGCGGTCTCGGTGCGCAGCACCCGCGGGCCGAGGCGGGCGGCGTGGAAACCGGTGGTTTTCGCCTGCTCGACCTCGGCGTCGCTCAGCCCACCCTCGGGGCCGATGAGGAAGGCCAGGCTGGCGGGCTTGTCGTGGCTGGTCAGCGGCTCGGCCACCGGGTGCAGCACCAGCTTGAGCTGCGCTTCGCAACTCTCCAGCCATTCGGCCAGGGTGACCGGCGCGTTGAGCACCGGTAGCACCGAGCGGCCGCACTGCTCGCAGGCGCTGATCGCCACCTGGCGCCAGTGGGCCATGCGTTTGTCGGCGCGTTCGTCCTTCAGGCGCACTTCGCAGCGCTCGCTGACGATCGGGGTGATCTCGCTGGCGCCCAGTTCGGTGGCCTTCTGGATCGCCCAGTCCATGCGCTCGCCACGGGACAGGCCCTGGCCCAGGTGGATGCGCAGCGGCGATTCGGCCTGGCCGTCGAACGCTTCGCGCAGCTCCACGCGCACGGCCTTCTTGCCCACCTCGATCAGTTCGCCCAGGTATTCGCGGCCGGAGCCGTCGAACAGCTGCACTGCGTCGCCGGCCGTGTGGCGCAGCACGCGGCCGATGTAGTGGGCCTGGGCTTCGGGCAGCTCGTGCTGGCCGAGGGAGAGCGGGGCGTCGATGAAGAAGCGGGAAAGGCGCATGGGTGATAGCTACAAGCTGCAAGCGGAAAGCCGCAAGCATAAGGCCAGAGCGCAGCTTTTGCTTGCAGCTTATGGCTTGCGGCTCGTCGCTCGCCGAAGGCGTCAGCCCGGATCGCGGTGGTCCGGGTGGAAGTCGCTGACCGCCACGCTCACCGCATCGCGGGTGGCGATGTCGATGCCTTCGCTGGCGACCTCGGCGAGGAAGTCGATCTGCTCGGGGGTGATGATGTACGGCGGCAGGAAGTACACCACGCTGCCCAGCGGGCGCAGCAGCGCGCCGCGTTCCAGTCCGTGCTGGAAGACCTTCAGGCCGCGGCGTTCCTGCCAGGGGTAGGCGGTCTTCGTCGCCTTGTCCTGGACCATCTCGATGGCGAGGATCATGCCGGTCTGGCGGATTTCGGACACGTGCGGGTGGTCGGCCAGGTGCGCGGTGGCGCTGGCCATCTTCGCCGCCAGGGCCTTGTTGGCCTCGATGACGTTGTCCTGCTCGAAGATGTCCAGGGTCGCCAGGGCGGCGGCGCAGGCCAGCGGGTTGCCGGTGTAGGTGTGCGAGTGGAGGAAGGCACGCAGGGTCGCGTAGTCGTCGTAGAACGCCTGGTAGACATTGTCGGTGGTGAGCACCGCGCTCATCGCCAGGTAGCCGCCGGTCAGCGCCTTGGACAGCACCAGGAAGTCCGGGGTGATGCCGGACTGCTCGCAGGCGAACATCGTCCCGGTGCGGCCGAAGCCGACGGCGATCTCGTCGTGGATCAGGTGCACGCCGTAGCGGTCGCACGCCTCGCGCAGCAGCTTGAGGTAGACCGGGTGGTACATGCGCATGCCGCCGGCGCCCTGCACCAGCGGCTCGACGATCACCGCGGCGACTTCCTGGTGGTGCTGCTCCAGCGCCTGCTCCATGGCGGCGAACATCGTCCGCGAATGCTCTTCCCAGCTAACGCCCTCGGGGCGCAGGTAGCAGTCTGGCGTCGGCACCTTGATGGTGTCCATCAGGAGCGACTTGTAGGTCTCGGTGAACAGCGCCACGTCGCCCACCGACATCGCCGCCACGGTTTCGCCGTGGTAGCTGTTGGTCAGGGTGATGAAGCGCTTCTTCTCCGGCTGGCCGAGGTTGTGCCAGTAGTGGTAGCTCATCTTCAGCGCCACTTCGATGCCCGCCGAGCCGCTGTCGGCGTAGAACACTCGTGAGAATCCGGCCGGCGCCAGGCGCAGCAGGCGCTCGGACAGCTCGATGACCGGCTGGTGGCTGAAGCCGGCGAGGATCACGTGTTCCAGCTGGTCCACCTGGTCCTTGATGCGCTGGTTGATGCGCGGGTTGGCATGGCCGAAGACGTTGACCCACCAGGAGCTGACCGCGTCGAGGTAGCGCTTGCCTTCGAAGTCCTCCAGCCAGATGCCTTCGCCGCGGCGGATCGGGATCACCGGCAGGCGTTCGTGGTCTTTCATCTGGGTGCAGGGGTGCCACAGCACTTCGAGATCGCGCTGCATCCACTCGGCATTCAGGCCCATGGGGGACTCCTTATCTGGCTGGCCGTCTGACTGTCGGCTTGCGATGGTCGGGCAAGCCTATGGCAATGCACCTGAGATGAACAGCGACGGGGCTCGCGACACATGCCGCAGATCGCCGACCAAGGTGTCTATCCCGCCTTCAGGCGCTGACGTATGCTTCGCGCCTTTGTACCGTTTGGGGATTTCTGGCGATGAAGATGGGATGGCTGCGCGCTGCCGCGCTGCTCGCTCTGGGGGTGTTCAGCGCGGTGGCGCTGGGCAAGGACAAACAGCCGACGGCCATCGTGGTCGGTGGCGGGCTCGCCGGCCTGTCGGCGGCCTACGAGCTGCAGCAGGCCGGCTGGCAGGTCACCGTGCTGGAGGCCAAGCCGCAGGTGGGTGGCCGTTCGGGCCTGGCCACCAGCGAGTGGATCGGCAACGCCAAGGTGCAGCCGACGCTCAACGGCTACCTGGATACCCTGAAGATCAAGGCCGTTCCGGCCCCCGACTTCGTGCGTACGCCGAGCTACCTGATCGACGGCGTGTATTACTCCAGCAGCGACCTGAAGCAGAAGATGCCGGCCGTCGCCGCCGACCTCGAGCGCTTCGAGAAGGCGCTGGACGAGCTGGGCGCCTCCGTCGAGGACCCGCTCAATCCGCTGTCGAGCAAGACCCTGTTCGCGCTGGACCAGATGAACGCCGCGCGCTGGCTGGACAAGCTGAACCTGTCGCCGACCGCGCGCCTGCTGGTCAACCAGCGCATCCGCTCGCGCTATGACGAGCCGTCGCGCCTGTCGCTGCTGTACCTCGCCCAGCAGGGCCGCGTGTACCGCAACGTCAATGACCGCGACCTGCGCGCCGCGCGCGTGCCCGGTGGCAGCCAGGTGCTGGCCCAGGGCTTCGTCAAGCAGCTCAAGACCATCAAGACCAACGCCAAGGTCACCTCGATCAGCCAGGACAAGGACGGCGTGACTGTCAAGGTCGGCGCCACCGGCTACAGCGCCGACTACCTGGTGCTGGCCGTGCCGCTGCGCGCGCTGGGCAGCATCCAGATGACCCCGGGCCTGAACGACAAGCAGCAGGCCGCGCTCAAGAGCACCAACTACGGCTGGCGCGACCAGATCCTGATGAAGTTCAAGCGCCCGGTGTGGGACGACAAGTCGCGCCTGTCCGGCGAGATCTACAGCGACCAGGGCCTGGGCATGATCTGGGTCGAGCCCGCGGCCAAGGGCGGCGCCAACGTGCTGATCAACCTGTCCGGCGACAACGCCCGCTTGATGCAGGCCTTCGGCGACCGGCAGCTGTCGGAGCAGGTGCTGATCCGCATGAACAAGTACTACCCGAAGATGCGCGGCGCGTACGACGGCTACGAAATGCGCCGCTACAGCGTCGACGCCGGCACCGGCGGCTCCTACCTGGCCTACGGCCCGGGCCAGATCAGCCGCTTCTGGCGCGTCTGGGAAACCCCGGTGTCCCGCGTCGCCTTCGCCGGCGAACACACCGATGCGCTTTACCCGGGCACCCTCGAAGGCGCCCTGCGCAGCGGCAAGCGCGCCGCCAGCCAGGTACGCAACCTGCAGGCCGGCAAGACGCCGGTGCTCGAAGGCAAGGCCGCCGTGGCCGAGAGCAAGCCGGCGGCCAGCGACAAGCCGGCCGGGAAGGGCGAGAAGAAGGGCATCATGTCCTGGCTGCCGTTCTGATCCGAGGCGCTCCACAGACAATGCCGGCGAAAGCCGGCATTGTCGTTTCCGGGCTCTGGCACGCTGGTTTCAGCGGATATCTATCTTGTCAGTCGATGTTTCAAAGCAGGATTTTCCGCTTTTATTCGACCGATTTGCCGCTAGTCTTGAACCTCCGTTTTTCAAGGATGCGAATCGATGCAATGGCGTAATTCCCCCGCTCGCTACGGCCTGGTCAGCCTGTTCCTGCACTGGGGCAGCGCGCTGGCGGTCTTCGGCCTGTTCGGCCTGGGCCTGTGGATGCGCGAGCTGGATTACTACGACAGCTGGTATCACCGCGCTCCGGAAATCCACAAAAGCATCGGCATCCTGCTGCTCATCGCGCTGCTCCTGCGCGTGGTCTGGCGCTTCCTCAGCCCGCCGCCGCCGGCTCCGGCCAGCCACGGAGCGCTCACCCGCCTGGGCAGCAAGCTCGGCCATCTGGCGCTGTACGCGCTGCTGTTCGCCGCGATGATCGCCGGCTACCTGATCTCCACCGCCGAAGGCAAGCCGATCAGCGTGTTCGGCTGGTTCGACGTGCCCGCCACCCTGAGCGGGCTGCCGGAGCAGGCCGATGTCGCCGGCGCCATCCACCTGTACCTGGCCTGGGCCCTGGTGGTGCTGGCCGTGCTGCATGCCCTGGCGGCCCTCAAACACCATTTCATCGATCGCGACTCCACGCTGACGCGCATGCTCGGCCGCGCCGCGAAGTAAAAACCTCACCCAAAGGGAGATTGTTTCAATGCTGAAGAAGACCTTCGCCGCCCTGGCCCTCGGCGCCGCGCTGCTCTCCGCCGGCCAGGCCATGGCCGCGGACTACAAGATCGACAAGGAAGGCCAGCATGCCTTCATCGAGTTCCGCATCAAGCACCTGGGCTACAGCTGGCTGTACGGCCGCTTCGACGATTTCGACGGCGCCTTCACCTTCGACGAGAAGAACCCCTCCGCCGACAAGGTCAAGGTGACCATCAACACCAACAGCGTGAACTCCAACCACGCCGAGCGTGACAAGCACCTGCGCAGCGCGGACTTCCTCAACGTCGCCAAGAACCCGACCGCGACCTTCGAATCCACCGCCGTCAAGGCCGATGGCAAGAATGCCGAGATCACCGGCAATCTGACCCTCAATGGCGTGACCAAGCCGGTCACCATCAAGGCTGAATTGATCGGCCAGGGCGATGACCCGTGGGGCGGCTACCGTGCCGGTTTCCTCGGTACCACCACCCTCAAGCTGAAGGACTTCAACATCCAGCGCGACCTCGGCCCGGCTTCCCAGGAAGTGGAGCTGACCCTGTCGGTCGAAGGGGTGCGTCAGTAAGACGCTGAAATGCGAAAACGCCGGCGGATGCCGGCGTTTTCGTTTGTGGCGTCACTCCCCGTGAGCCTGCAGGCACTGCTGCAGGAGCCGCGTGAGCCGGCGCTGCTCCTCGTCGTCGAGCGGCGAGAACAGATTGTCATGGGTGCGTGCGAGAATCGCCTGGGTGCGTTCCTCGATACGCCGCCCGGCGTCGGTGAGGAAGAGCTGGAAGCTGCGCTGGTCGTCCGGGTTGCGCTCGCGGCGAACCAGGCCGAGCTGCTCCATTTCACGGATCTTGCGGGTCACCAGGGCCTTGTCACGGCACATCTTGCGGCCCAGGCTCTGCAGGCTCTGCCCGGCGTCGGCACCGATCAGTTCGAGCAGGCGGATGTCCGGCGGGGCGAGGTCGATGCCCTCCGCGCACAGCTCGTCGTGAAGGCTCTCGCGCAGGTGCTCGAGGACCTTCTCCAGGGTCTGCGGCAGGTCGGGGTTCACGTTGTGGGGCGTCGGCTCGGTCACGGTAAACCTTGTGTAAATCAGGTTGATCGACTCAACTATTTTTTCGTATTTTAGTTGATGTTATCAACCTTGTTCGTCGCCGCGACTGCCTTGCGGGAAACCTGCTGCGCTTTTAGCCTCTGGCTAAAACGTTTCAGTAGGTTTCCCACAGGGCTTTCGGACGTTTACAAACAGAGCTGAATGTAAGTATTTTGGCCAGCTTTTCCGGACCGGCAAGCCCACAGCCAAACCGGATGCTTTGCTCACGAGGACAACGATATGCAACGAAAGCCAGCCATGCGCGCCCTGGTTCCGGCCCTGCTCGTCGCCATGGCCACCCTTGCCGGCTGTGACAAGAGTCAGGCTCCGCAGGACAAGCCGATCCCCGAGGTCGGGGTGGTGACCCTGCAGGCGCAGGAGGTGACCCTGAGCACCGAACTGCCCGGCCGCACCACGGCCTATCGCATCGCCGAAGTTCGCCCGCAGGTGAACGGCATCATCCTCAAGCGCCAGTTCAAGGAAGGCAGCGACGTCAAGGAAGGCCAACAGCTGTACCAGATCGACCCGGCCGTCTACGAAGCCACCCTGCAGAGCGCCCAGGCCAACCTGGTGTCCACCCAGCAGCAGGCCGAGCGCTACAAGGAACTGGTGAAGGACGAGGCGGTGAGCAAGCAGCAGTACGCCGACGCCCAGGCCGCCTACCTGCAGGCCAAGGCCGCGGTGGACAACGCCCAGATCAACGTGCGCTACACCCGGGTCTACTCGCCGATCTCCGGCCGCATCGGCCGTTCCTCGGTCACCGAGGGCGCCCTGGTGCAGAACGGCCAGGCCACCGCGATGGCCACCGTGCAGCAGCTGGACCCGATCTACGTCGACGTGACCCAGCCCACCACCGCGCTGATCCGCCTGCGCCGCGAACTGGCCGCCGGCCAGCTGGAGAAGGCCGGCGAGAACGCCGCCAAGGTCAAGCTGTTCCTCGAGGACGGCTCGCAGTACCCGCTGGAGGGCAAGCTGGAGTTCTCCGAAGTCTCGGTCGACCAGACCACCGGTTCGGTCACCGTGCGCGCGATATTCCCCAACCCGAACAAGGAACTGCTGCCGGGCATGTTCGTCCACGCGCAGCTTGAAGAGGGGGTCAAGAAGCAGGCCATCCTCGCGCCGCAGCAGGGCGTGACCCGCGACTTCCGTGGCCAGGCCACCGCGCTGGTGCTGGGTGAGGGGGACAAGGTCGAGCAGCGTACCCTCAAGACCGAGCGCACCGTCGGCGCCTTCTGGCTGGTCAGCGATGGCCTCAAGCCCGGCGACCGCCTGATCACCGAAGGCCTGCAGTTCGTCCAGCCGGGCGCCCAGGCCAAGGCCGTACCCGCGAAGAACGTGGCGCCCAGTGCCGGGGCCGACGACAAGCCCGCCGCCGCTCAGCCGGCCAAGCAGGGTTAATCAAGGGGATTCGTAATGTCGAAGTTTTTCATTGACCGACCCATCTTCGCCTGGGTGATCGCCCTGGTGATCATGCTGGCGGGCGGTCTGTCGATCCTCAAGCTGCCGGTGAACCAGTACCCGGCCATCGCGCCGCCGGCCATCGCCATCCAGGTCGCCTACCCGGGCGCCTCCGCCGAGACGGTGCAGGACACCGTGGTGCAGGTGATCGAGCAGCAGATGAACGGTCTCGACCATCTGCGCTACATCACCTCGGAGAGTAACTCCGACGGCAGCATGACCATCACCGTGACCTTCGACCAGGGCACCAGCCCGGACATCGCCCAGGTCCAGGTGCAGAACAAGCTGCAGCTGGCCACGCCGCTCCTGCCGCAGGAAGTGCAGCAGCAGGGCATCCGCGTGACCAAGGCGGTGAAGAACTTCCTGATGGTGGTCGGCGTCGTCTCCACCGACGGCAGCATGGCCAAGGAAGACCTGTCGAACTACATCGTCTCCAACATCCAGGACCCGCTGTCGCGGACCGCCGGCGTGGGCGACTTCCAGGTGTTCGGTTCGCAGTACGCCATGCGCATCTGGCTGGACCCGGCCAAGCTCAACAGCTTCCAGATGACCCCGGGCGACGTGAAGGCGGCGATCCAGGCGCAGAACGTGCAGATTTCCTCCGGCCAGCTGGGCGGCCTGCCCGCGGTCAAGGGCCAGCAGCTCAACGCCACCATCATCGGCAAGACCCGCCTGCAGAGCGCCGAGCAGTTCAGGGAGATTCTGCTCAAGGTCAACGCCGACGGCTCCCAGGTTCGCCTGAAGGACGTCGCCGACGTGGCCCTGGGCGGCCAGGACTACAGCATCAACGCCCAGTTCAACGGCAAGCCGGCCTCGGGTATCGCGATCAAGCTGGCCACCGGCGCCAACGCGCTGGACACCGCCAAGGCGATCCGCGCCACCCTGGCCACCCTGGAGCCGTTCTTCCCGCAGGGCATGAAGATCGTCTACCCGTACGACACCACCCCGGTGGTCTCCGCCTCCATCCATGAGGTGGTGAAGACCCTGGGCGAGGCGATCCTGCTGGTATTCCTGGTGATGTACCTGTTCCTGCAGAACTTCCGCGCCACGCTGATCCCGACGATCGCCGTGCCGGTGGTGCTGCTGGGCACCTTCGGCGTGCTCGCCGCCTTCGGCTTCTCGATCAACACCCTGACCATGTTCGGCATGGTGCTGGCGATCGGCCTGCTGGTGGACGACGCCATCGTGGTGGTGGAGAACGTCGAGCGGGTGATGGCCGAGGACGGCCTGCCGCCCAGGGAAGCGGCGCGCAAGTCCATGGGCCAGATCCAGGGCGCGCTGGTCGGCATCGCCCTGGTGCTGTCGGCGGTGTTCCTGCCGATGGCCTTCTTCGGCGGCTCCACCGGGGTGATCTACCGCCAGTTCTCCATCACCATCGTCTCGGCCATGGCCCTGTCGGTGCTGGTGGCGCTGATCCTCACCCCGGCGCTGTGCGCCACCATGCTCAAACCCATCGAGAAGGGCGACCACGGCGAGCACAAGCGCGGCTTCTTCGGCTGGTTCAACCGCACCTTCCTGGCCACCACCCACGGCTACGAGCGCGGCGTGGCGTCGATCCTCAAGCACCGCTTCCCGTACCTGCTGATGTACGTGATCATCCTCGGCGGCATGGTCTACCTGTTCACCCGCATCCCCACCGCGTTCCTCCCCGACGAGGACCAGGGCGTGCTGTTCGCCCAGGTACAGACGCCGACCGGCTCCTCCGCCGAGCGGACCCAGGTGGTGGTCGACGCGATGCGTTCCTACCTGCTGGAGAAGGAAAGCAGCGCGGTGGCCTCGGTGTTCACCGTGACCGGCTTCAACTTCGCCGGCCGCGGCCAGAGTTCGGGCATGGCGTTCATCATGCTCAAGCCCTGGGAAGAGCGTCCGGGCAAGGAGAACAGCGTGTTCGCCCTGGCCCAGCGCGCGCAGCAGCACTTCTTCAGCTTCAAGGATGCGATGGTGTTCGCCTTCGCCCCGCCGGCGGTGCTCGAGCTGGGTAACGCCGTGGGCTTCGACATCTACCTCCAGGACCAGGCCGGCGTGGGCCACGACGTGCTGATGCAGGCGCGCAACCAGTTCCTCGGCCTGGCCGCGCAGAGCCCGGTGCTGCAGCGCGTGCGTCCCAACGGCCTGAACGACGAACCGCAGTACAGGCTGCTGATCGATGACGAGAAGGCCAGCGCGCTGGGCGTCTCGCTCGCCGATATCAACAGTACCGTTTCCATCGCCTGGGGTTCGAACTACGTCAACGACTTCATCGACCGTGGACGGGTGAAGAAGGTCTACCTGCAGGGCCGCCCGAACGCGCGGATGAGCCCGGAAGACCTGGAGAAGTGGTACGTGCGCAACAGCCGGGGCGAGATGGTGCCGTTCAGCGCCTTCGCCACCGGCGAGTGGGGCTACGGTTCGCCCAAGCTTTCGCGCTACAACGGCGTGCCGGCCATGGAAATCCTCGGTGAGCCGGCCCCGGGCCGCAGTACCGGCGAGGCCATGGTGGCGGTCGAGGAGATCGTCAAGCAGCTGCCCAAGGGCGTCGGCTACGCCTGGACCGGCCTGTCCTACGAGGAGCGGCTGTCCGGCTCCCAGGCCCCGGCGCTCTATGCCCTGTCGCTGATCGTGGTGTTCCTCTGCCTGGCGGCGCTGTACGAGAGCTGGTCGATCCCGTTCTCGGTGATGCTGGTGGTGCCCCTGGGTATCATCGGTGCGCTGCTGGCGACTTCCATGCGCGGCCTGTCCAACGACGTGTTCTTCCAGGTGGGCCTGTTGACCACCATCGGCCTGTCGGCGAAGAACGCGATCCTGATCGTCGAGTTCGCCAAGGAACTGCACGAGCACGGCAAGGGCATAGTCGAGGCGGCCGTCGAGGCGTGCCGGATGCGTCTGCGCCCGATCGTCATGACCTCCCTGGCGTTCATCCTCGGCGTGGTGCCGCTGGCGATCTCCAGTGGCGCCGGCTCCGGCAGCCAGCACGCGATCGGTACCGGCGTGATCGGCGGCATGGTCACCGCGACCGTCCTGGCGGTCTTCTGGGTGCCGTTGTTCTACGTGGTGGTCAGTACCCTGTTCAAGGACGCCGCGTCCAAGGAACAGGCAGCCACCGAGAAGGGGCATTGATATGAGAAAGTCCTTCCTGTTGCCCTCTTTGCCGTTGGCGATCGCCGCCGTGGTGATGTCCGGCTGCTCGCTGATCCCCGACTACGAGCGCCCCGAGGCGCCCGTGGCGGCGGCTTACCCACAGGGCGCGGCCTACGATGCCGCGCAGCCGGCCAACGCCGGCGCCGACATCGGCTGGCGCGAGTTCTTCAAGGACCCGCAGTTGCAGCGGCTGATCGAAGTGTCGCTGGAAAACAACCGCGACCTGCGCGTCGCCGCGCTGAACATCGAAGCCTACCGGGCGCAGTACCGCATCCAGCGGGCCGACCTGTTCCCGGCGGTGGATGCCGGCGTCAGCGGTTCGCGCCAGCGCCTGCCGGCCGACCTGTCGCAGACCGGCAGCTCGATGATCAGCAGCCAGTACGGCGCCACCCTGGGCGTCACCGCCTGGGAGATCGACCTGTTCGGCCGCCTGCGCGCCCTGCGTGACCAGGCACTGGAGCAGTACTTCGCCAGCGAGGAAGCCCGGCGCAGCACCCAGACCAGCCTGGTGGCCAACGTCGCCAACGCCTACCTGACGCTGCGGGCCGACCAGGAGCAGCTGCAGCTGACCCGCGACACCCTGGCCACCTACCAGAAGAGCTACGACCTGACCAAGCGCAGCTACGACGTCGGTGTGGCGTCGGCGCTGGAGCTGCGTCAGACGCAGACCCAGGTGGAAAGCGCCCGGGCCACCCTGGCGCAGTACACCCGCCTGGTCGCCCAGGACCAGAACGCCCTGGTGCTGCTGCTCGGCTCCGGCATGCCGGCCGACCTGCCCAAGGGCCGCGAGCTCTCCGAGGAACTGCTGGCCAGCGTGCCGGCGGGGCTGCCGTCCGACCTGCTGCAACGCCGCCCGGACATCCTCCAGGCCGAGCACCAGCTCAAGAGCGCCAACGCCAACATCGGCGCGGCGCGCGCGGCGTTCTTCCCGCGCATCAGCCTGACCGCCAACGCCGGCAGCCTCAGCCCGGACCTCTCCGGCCTGTTCGACGCCGGCTCCGGCAGCTGGCTGTTCCAGCCGTCCATCAGCCTGCCGATCTTCAACGCCGGCGCCCTGCGCGCCAGCCTGGACCTGGCCAAGGTGCAGAAGGACATCAACGTGGCGCAGTACGAGAAAGCCATCCAGACGGCCTTCTCCGAGGTCGCCGACGGCCTCGCCGCGCGCGGCACCTTCAACGAGCAGCTGCAGGCGCAGCGCGCGTTGGTGGACGCCAGCAGCGAGTACTACCGGCTGGCCGACAGGCGCTACCGCACCGGCGTGGACAACTACCTGACCCTGCTCGATGCGCAGCGCTCGCTGTTCAGCGCCCAGCAGCAACTGATCAGCGACCGCCTGAACCAGCTGACCAGCGAGGTGAACCTGTACAAGGCCCTCGGCGGCGGCTGGCAGGCCACTGCGACGCAGGCGCAGCCGATCCCGAACGAGGCGCCGAAAGGCTGATCGTTTCCGGCTGGAAGACGAAAACGCCGCCCTTCGGGGCGGCGTTCTTGTTTGCGCGGGATGTGGGCCGGCAGCTTTCGCAGGATGGCGTGGAGCGCAGCGATACCCATCGTTCGGCGATGCCGGGAGTTGCGAACCCGCCGGATCGTAGGAGCGGACCTTGTCCGCGAAGGGCCCGGCGCATGCCTGGGATCACGGACAAGGTCCGCTCCTGCAGGGGCCATGCGGATCTACAGCATCGCGCTGCGCGTCGCCGGCTGGATCTGGTTATCCGCCAGCCAGTCCAGCGCGCACTCGCGCAGGCGCTCGGCCTGGTAGGCGTACCAGGCCTGGAGCAGCTCGGGATAGCCCATCAGCACGTGGCGGAACGCCTTGAACGGCTTGCGCCCCTCGATGGCGTTGGCCAGGGCGGAATAGGCATGGGGATCGGGCACGTCGCGCAGGAAGTCGCGCATCAGGTCCAGCGACTGGCGGCTGCTCAACGGTTCGATGAGCAGCAGGCGCTCCGGTTCGCGGTGCAGCAGCTCGGCCAGCTCCGGATCGGGATCATCGACGGGAATCAGCAGCACCTGGCCGCTGGCGAGGTCGAGGTAGTGATCGATACCCTGGGTATCGAGCGCGAAGGCCAGTTCGTCGAGGTCGATGGTCAGCGGGCGCATGGTCACTCTCCCAAGGTGGCGAGTGACTGATGCTACGCCATGCAGATGACAGCTGTCCTGCCGCTGCCGGCCGGCGCGGGAGCACTGACCGGTCCGGAGTCACAGGCGGACGCGGTGACTGGTTTCGCAGTTTCGCTCCACGCCATCCTGCGGGCCTGGTTGCGCTGCTGGGCTGGTTCGCGAGCAAGCTCGCTCCTACAAAGAGCGGCTGCGCTGCAGGAGTGAAAAGGCCCGCATTGCGCGGGCCTTTTTCGTCGCGGCGGGGATCAGACGCGGAAGCGGCTGACCAGCGCCTGCAGCTCGTTGCCCAGGCGCGCCAGCTCCACGCTGGAGGCGGCGGTCTCCTCGCTGGCGGCGGCGGTCTGCTCGGAGATGTCGCGCACGTTCATCACGCTGCGGTTGATCTCCTCGGCCACGGCGCTCTGCTGCTCGGAGGCGGCGGCGATCTGCTGGTTCATCGACTGGATGGTCGACACCGTGCGGGTGATAGCGCCTAGGCGCTCGCCGGCGCGGCGGGTCAGGTCGACGGTGCTGACGGTCAGCTCGCGGCTGGTCTCCATCATCTGCACGGCCTGCTGGGTGCCGCTCTGCAGGCCGGCGATGAGCGCCTCGATCTCCTCGGTGGAGGACTGGGTGCGCTGGGCCAGGGCGCGCACCTCATCGGCGACCACGGCGAAGCCGCGGCCGGCGTCGCCGGCGCGGGCGGCCTCGATGGCGGCGTTGAGCGCCAGCAGGTTGGTCTGCTCGGCCACCGCCTTGATCACGTCCAGCACGCTGCCGATCTTCTCGCTTTCGCGCTTGAGCTTGAGCACCGATTCGTTGGAACGGTCGACCTCGCCGGCCAGGCGGTCCATCTGCCCGACGGCGTCGTTGACCACGCCCTCGCCGTCGCGGGCCTCGCGGTCGGCGGCGGAGGCGGCCTCGGAGGCTTCCTCGGCGTTGCGCGCGACTTCCAGCACGGTGGCGGCCATCTCGTTCATCGCGGTGGCGACCTGGTCGGTCTCGCTCTTCTGGCTGTTCACCCCGGCGCTGGTCTGCTCGGTGACGGCGGACAGTTCCTCGGCGGCGCTGGCGATCTGCGTCACGCTCCCGTGGATGCGGCTGATCAGCTCGCGCAGGGACTGGTTCATGCGCTGCATGCTCTTCTGCAGCTGGCCCAGCTCGTCGTGGCGGTTGACGCGCAGGTCCTCGCTCAGGTCGCCGTCGGCGATGCGCTCGGCGTGGCCCAGCACCTCGCGCAGCGGCACGACGATCTGCCGGGTGATCGCCCAGGCGGCAAGGATGCTCAGGGCCAGCACCACCAGCGAGGCCATGGCCAGCAGCTCCTTGGCGTGCGCCGCGTCGGTGTCGCGCTTGGCGGTCTGGGCGTCGCTCAGCTCGCCGCTGAGCTTCTCGATCTGCAGGCCGCTGTCGCGCATTTTATTGCGCGACGCCTGGCCGTTGTTGGCTTCGTCGCGATAGCGCTCCAGGGCCTTGCGATAGTCCTGCAGGGCGTTCAGCACGGCCTGGAAGTTCGCCTGCTGTTCGGCCGGCGCGGCCTGGAGGTGCTGCTGCACGGCCGCGGTGACGTCCGCCAGCGCGCCGAAGGCGACCTGCTCGCCCGCCGCGTCTTCGCTGGCGGTGTAGCCCAGCACCTGGAGGCGCGTGGTCATCAGCTGGCGCCCCAGCGCGGAGATGTCGGCGAGGGTCTTGAGGGATTCGGCCGAGCCGCTCTCGACCAGTTGCTGCTCGGCCTGCTCCAGGCCCTGGTTGACCACGGAAGCCTTGCGGGTCAGGGTCTTGCGCGCGCTCTCGCGGGTGTCGAAGGACTTCTGCAGGCCCGCGAACAGGGTGCGGTATTCGGCCGTCAGCTGGCGCTGGCGGTCGATCTGCGCCAGGTCCTCGGAGTCGCTGAGCATCTGGGCGACTTCCTGCTGCTGGCGGTCCAGCAGGTCGATGCTTTGCACCACCGCCTTGGCGTCTTCCGGCGACCGGCTTTGCTGGTACTTCAGGCGTACGGTGCGCAGGTCCTTGGTGATGCCGGCCAGGTTGGCTATCTCGCTGAGCTTGTCGCTGCGGGAGATCAGGCTGTTCAGGTTGAGCCACCCGGTGAATGCGATGAGCAGGGTGAGCAGCAGGACCAGGCCGAAGCCGATGGTGAGTTTCCAGTTGACCGAAAGATTACTGAACCAGCGGGACATGAACGCGTTGCTCCAGGGACGGTGGGGCAGCAGCCGGCGCGGGACGCGCTGCCGCCTGAAGGGCCAATGCCCGTCATATCGGCAGGGCGACACAAATCTGTAATTTCTTTAGGGCTATTGCGACGGCTGCTTCCTGTCCTGACCGGCGGCGGATCAGAACAGGCGGGCGAGCAGGGCGGTGACCGCCGTCTCCACGCGCAGGATGCGCTCGCCGAGCTGCACCGGGGCGAGCCCGGCCTCACGCAGCTTGTCGACCTCGTAGGGAATCCAGCCGCCCTCCGGGCCGATGGCCAGGGTCACCGGTTCGCGGAGGGCGCGCGGGCACTCCGGCCAGGGGCCGGGATGGCCGATCAGGCCGAGGCTGCCAGCGGCCAGCGCCGGCAGCCGGTCCTCGACGAAGGGCTTGAAGCGTTTCTCGACGACGACCTCGGGCAGCACGGTGTCGCGCGCCTGTTCGAGGCCGAGGATCAGTTGCTCGCGGATCGCCGCGGGTTCGAGGAAGGGGGTCTGCCAGAAGCTCTTTTCCACCCGGTAGCTGTTGAGCAGCACCAGGCGCGGCACGCCCATGGCGGCGACGGTCTGCAGCACGCGGCGGAGCATCTTCGGGCGCGGCAGGGCGAGCAGCAGGGTGATCGGCAGTTTGGCCGGCGGCGCCTGGTCGAAGCGCACTTCCAGCTCGGCTTCGTTGGCTTCCAGGCGCAGCAGGCGGCCTTCGCCCATCAGGCCGCCGAGACGGCCGACGCGCAGGCGGTCGCCGCTTTCGGCGCGGTGGACTTCCTGCATGTGGGTCAGGCGGCGGTCGCGCAGGATCACGCGATCCGCCGCGACGAAGTCGGCGTCGTCGAGCAGCAGCAGGTTCACGGACGGGTGGCCGGCGGCTGGTCGCCCTTGGACTCTTCTTCCGGTTCCGGGCCGCGCTTGCGGACCAGGTGGCTGAACAGCACGCCAGCCTCGAACAGCAGCCACATCGGCACCGCCAGCAGGGTCTGCGACAGCGGGTCCGGCGGGGTGAGGATCATGCCGACGACGAAGCAGCCGATGATCACGTAGGGGCGGATCTTCTTCAGGTAGGCCACGTCGACCACCCCGATCCATACCAGCAGCACGGTGGCCACGGGAATCTCGAAGGCCAGGCCGAAGGCGAACAGCAGGGTGAGGAAGTCCAGGTAGCTGTTGATGTCGGTCATCGGCGTCACCCCTTCCGGGGCCTGGCCGAGGAAGAAGTGGAACATCAACGGGAACACCAGGAAGTAGGCGAAGGCCATGCCGGCGTAGAACAGGATGATGCTGGAGGCCAGCAGCGGCAGGGCGACGCGCTTCTCGTGCTTGTACAGGCCCGGCGCGATGAAGCCCCAGACCTGGGCGAGGATCACCGGCATGGCCAGCAGCAGCGCCACGATCATGGTCAGCTTCAGCGGCGCGAGGAAGGCTGACGCGGGGTCGATGGCGATCATGGTCGCGCCTTCGGGCAGGAAGCGCCGCAGCGGCTCGGAAGCCAGGGCGTAGATCTTCTGCGAGAAGTACAGCAGGCCGACGAAGATGACGAAGATCGCGATCACGCAGCGCATCAGGCGCGTGCGCAGCTCGGTCAGGTGCGAGACCAGGGGCATTTCCTGGTCGTTTTCGGGCTGGTCGGGTTTTTCGGCGCTCATGGGTTACGCGGCGTCTCGGGCGAGGCGGGCGGCTGGCTCGGCGCGGGCGCCTGGGGCGCGGCGGTCGGCTCGGCCGGTGCGGCGGGGGCCGCATCCGGGCTGGGCGCATGGCCCACGCCCGGCAGGTTGTTCAGGCGGCTGTCCGGCGCGATGTCCGATGCCGCCTGCGGGGTCTGCGACTGCGGACTCAGGCTGCTTTCGACCTGGGATTGCAGGTCGTTCAGCGGCGCGATCAGCTTCTTGGCGTCCTGCTCCATCTGCAGGATGTGCTCGTTGTGCAGCTGGCGGCGGATTTCGTCCGCGCCCAGTTCGCGCTCCACTTCCGTCTTGATGGCGTTGAAGCTGCGCTTGAGCCGGCCGATCCACAGCCCGGCGGTGCGCGCGGCGCCCGGCAGGCGCTCGGGGCCGAGCACCAGCAGGGAGACCAGGCCCACCAGGAGCAGTTCGCTGAAGCCGATACCAAACATGGTTTATCCCATCAGTCCTTGCGCGCCGGCTCTTCGACCTTGTGCGCCTGCGCGTCGATGGTGTGCGGCTGGTTCAGCGACGGGTTGGCGGTGGTGGCCTGGTCCTTCTTCTCGTCTTCCTCGGTGTTCATCGCCTTGCGGAAGCCCTTGATGGCTTCGCCGACGTCCGAACCCAGGTTCTTCAGGCGCTTGGTGCCGAAGACCAGGACCACGACGATCAGGATGACGACCCAGTGTTTCCAGTCAAAGATGCCCATGTGTTTCTCCTCAAAAGTATCGGGTTCAGGCCGACGGCTGGCGGGACGCCTTCTCGTCGTGCCCGGAAAGGCCGAAGCGGCGCTCCAGTTCGTCCAGTACCGCCTGCGGGTGCTGGCCGAGGGCGGCGAGCATCACCAGCGAGTGGAACCAGAGGTCGGCCGTTTCGTAGATCAGGTCCGTGCAGTCGCCGCTCACGGCGGCGTCCTTGGCGGCGAGAATGGTTTCCACCGACTCCTCGCCGACTTTCTCCAGAATCTTGTTCAGACCCTTGTGGTACAGGCTGGCCACGTAGGAACTCTCCGCAGCGGCATTCTTGCGCGCTTCCAGGACTTCCGCCAGGCGGGCGAGGGTATCAGTGCTCATGGGGTTTTCCTGTACCTACATGGGAGTAGATGGCGTCCGGATCCTTGAGTACCGGATCGACCGTCTGCCAGGCGCCGTTCTCGAACACCCGGTAGAAGCAGCTCTCGCGGCCGGTATGGCAGGCGATGCCGCCCAGTTGCTCGACCATCAGGATCACCACGTCGGCGTCGCAGTCCAGGCGCAGTTCGTGCAGCTTCTGCACGTGGCCGGACTCCTCGCCCTTGCGCCAGAGCTTGCCGCGCGAGCGCGACCAGTAGATGGCGCGGTTCTCGGCGGCGGTCAGGGCCAGCGCCTCGCGGTTCATCCAGGCCATCATCAGCACGCGGCCGGTGCGATGGTCCTGGGCGATCGCGGGCACCAGTCCATCGGCATTCCAGTTGATCTCGTCCAGCCAGTCTTTCATCTCGGGTTCCGTAGGGCGGGCACGCGCGGTGTCCGCAGCCACTCTTTATTAACGGTTAAGTGTGCCAGCCAGTGCGGCGACTGGCTATCGGCGCAGGATCAGATACAGACCACCGGCGAGCATCGCCCAGGCCGGCCAGGCCGCCAGGGAGTGGGTCCCCAGGCCGGTCTGGGCCGCGCCCGCGACCAGCACTGCGCCAATCAGTCGCGCCGGCCAGGCACTGCCCATGCCCGACTGGACGCTGCCGTCGCGGGCTTCGGGCTGGGGCTCGCGGGACAGCCGTTCGAGGGTGTCGCGGGTCATCTGCGCCAGGTGCTGCAGTTGCTCGATGTGCTGCTGGGCGTTGCGCAGCAGCTGGCCGGGGCTGACGCGCTCGCGCATCCAGCGTTCGAGGAAGGGCTGGGCGGTGGTCCACAGGTCCAGCTCCGGGTAGAGCTGGCGGCCCAGGCCCTCGATGTTCAGCAGGGTCTTCTGCAGCAGCACCAGCTGCGGCTGCACTTCCATGTTGAAGCGCCGCGCGGTCTGGAACAGGCGCAGCAGCACCTGGCCGAAGGAGATGTCCTTGAGCGGCTTCTCGAAGATCGGCTCGCAGACGGTGCGGATCGCCGCCTCGAAGTCGTTGACCTTGGTTTCCGCCGGCACCCAGCCCGAGTCGATGTGCAGCTGGGCGACCTTGCGGTAGTCGCGCTTGAAGAAGGCGATCAGGTTGCGCGCCAGGTAGTCCTGGTCCTCGTCGGTGAGGCTGCCGACGATGCCGCAGTCCACCGCGATGTACTGCGGGCTCCACGGCGTGCGGGTGCTGACGAAGATGTTGCCGGGGTGCATGTCGGCGTGGAAGAAGCTGTCGCGGAACACCTGGGTGAAGAAGATCTCCACGCCGCGCTCGGCCAGCGCCTTGAAGTCGGTGCGCTGGTCGCGCAGGGTGTCCAGGTCGGTCACCGGGATGCCGTAGATGCGCTCCATCACCAGCACCTTGGGGCGGCACCAGTCCCAGTACACCTGGGGTACGTAGAGCAGCGGCGAGCCGTCGAAGTTGCGCCGCAGCTGCGAGGCGTTGGCGGCCTCGCGCAGCAGGTCGAGCTCGTCGTAGATGGTCTTCTCGTAGTCGCTGACCACCTCCGCCGGGTGCAGGCGGCGGGCATCGGCGGAGATGCGCTCGGCGGTGCGGGCGAGGATGTGCAGCCAGGCGATGTCGGAGCGGATCACCGGTTCCAGGTTCGGGCGGATCACCTTCACCACCACTTCCTCGCCGCTCTTGAGCTGCGCGGCATGCACCTGCGCCACCGAGGCGGAGGCCAGCGGCTCGCGCTCGAAGCGGGCGAACACCTGCTCGATCTTCGCCCCCAGCTGCTCCTCGATGCGCGCCACGGCGAACTCGGGCGGGAAGGGCGGGACCTTGTCCTGCAGGCGCGCCAGCTCGTTGGCGATGTCGTCCGGCAGCAGGTCGCGGCGGGTGGAGAGAATCTGGCCGAACTTGATGAAGATCGGCCCGAGGTCTTCCAGGGTCAGCCGCAGGCGTTCGCCGCGGGTCAGCTGCAGCGGCTTGCGCGGCAGCCAGCGCCAGGGCAGCAGTCCGCCGACCAGGCGCAGCCACCAGGGCAGGAAGGGCAGTTCGAGGACCATGTCGTCGAGTCGGTAGCGGATCGCCACGCGCTGGATGCGCAGCAGGCGGCGGAAGGCGAGCAGCTTCATGCGTCGGGCTTGGTCTTCTGGGTAAGGCGCGTAATCCGCGCGTCGAGGCGGTCGAGGGCGATCTTCAGCTGGTCCAGCTCTTCGAAGCGCGCTTCGGCTTCATGCTGGCCGACCAGGCTGCGGCTTTCCTCGGCCAGATAGTCGGCCAGGCTCAGGCGCAGGCTTTCCAGGCTGTCGCCGGCCCAGGCCAGGCCGCCGCGCAGGCGCGCGCCGAGCAGGTGCGCGGGCACCGGGCCGAGCCAGCGGGAGACTTCGTACTCCCAGTCCAGCTCCAGGCTCTGCAGGATGTCGGCCAGCTCCAGGAGCATGGCGCTGTCGCCGTCCATCTCCACTTCCGGGCTGTGCAGCACGCGGGTCTTGTCCCGCGCCAGGGCCAGCTGCAGCAGGCTGCCGGCCGGAGCGCGCAGGGTGCAGTTGACCTCGGCCTCGTGGTGCGCGGCCAGGTGCAGGCCATCGGCGTCGGGGAGGATGAACAGCCGCAGCACGGGTGCCTGGCAATCCACCTCCAGCACCTCGCCGGCGAGCCGGCCCAGGCGCTGCAGCGCCACGCCGTCCAGCCGCAGGACGCGGTTCAGGGTGGCTTCGGCGCTGGCCAGCACGGCCTGGGTGAGCAGGGTCATCAGGGCTTGATGCCGCGGTGCAGGGCGACGATACCGCCGGTCATGTTGTGGTAGGTGACGCGGTCGAAGCCGGCCTCCACCATCATCGACTTCAGGGTTTCCTGGTCCGGGTGCATGCGGATCGACTCGGCGAGGTAGCGGTAGCTCTCGGAGTCGTTGGTGACCAGCTTGCCCATCAGCGGCAGGAGGGTGAAGGAGTAGGCGTCGTAGGCCTTGGACAGCAGGTTGCTGGTGGGCTTGGAGAATTCCAGCACCAGCAGGCGGCCGCCCGGCTTGAGCACGCGCAGCATGGAGCGGATCGCTTCGTCCTTGTGGGTGACGTTGCGCAGGCCGAAGGCGATGGTCACCGCGTCGAAATGGTTGTCGGGGAAGGGCAGCTTCTCGGCGTCGGCCTGGACGAAGCTGACGTTGCCGGCGACGCCGCTGTCGAGCAGCTTGTCGCGGCCGACCTTGAGCATCGAGGCGTTGATGTCGGCCAGCACCACTTCGCCGGTCGGGCCGACCAGGCGGGAGAACTGGCGGGTCAGGTCGCCCGTGCCGCCGGCGATGTCCAGCACCCGGTTGCCGGCGCGCACGCCGGACAGCTCGATGGTGAAGCGCTTCCACAGGCGGTGGACGCCGCCGGACATCAGGTCGTTCATCAGGTCGTACTTGGCCGCGACCGAGTGGAATACCTCGGCGACCTTGTCGGCCTTCTCGCTCTCGCGCACGGTCTTGTAGCCGAAGTGCGTGGTGGGTTCGGCGGGGTCTTGGCCCGCTCCGGGCTTGCGCGGTTCGCTCATGGCATTTCTACCCTGGAAGTCAGTGGCGGGCATTCTAACAGGAAGGAGGAAAAACGCCGCCTCGCTCGCCGGGGTGGCGGGGTGCGGCGATACGGCGCGGCGCGTATGATCGGCGGGTCAGTCATCCCGGAGTTCCAGCATGTCCCGTATCCACGTCGAACGTCCCCATTCCCTCGGCCGCGAGGCCGCTCGCGCCAAGGCCGAGAAGCTTGCCGACAAGCTCTCCCGCGAGCACGGCGTGAGCAGCGAGTGGCAGGGCGACACCCTGGTGTTCAAGCGCAGCGGCGTGGACGGACGCATCGAGGTGGGCGAGGACAAGGTTGCGGTGGACGTGAAGCTGGGCCTGATGCTTTCGGCCATGGGCGGCCTGCTCAAGGGCGAGATCGAGCGCGCGCTGGATAAAGCCTTGGCATGAGCCAAGGCTTTATCCAGCGCGCGAGCTGCAAGCGACAAGCCATAAGCTGCAAGAGGACGCAAGCTTGCAGCTTATGGCTTGCAGCTTGTAGCTGCGTTGCTCCCGCAACGCTGGTATGTGTTTTCTAATTTTCCCCGATACCTTGACCCACAGTCCCGCCTTTCGCGGGCGGTTGTTCGACTCCCTCGAATCCGAATCCTGTGAGGTGCCACCATGGCCAAGGCTGTCAGCAAGAAGAAAGCCGTAGAACCCGAATCCTCCCTTTACTCCGACGCCAAGCACTACGCCCGGCAGATCTGGCTCGCGGGCCTGGGCACCTATGCCCGCGTGGGCCAGGAAGGCAGCGAGTACTTCAAGGAACTGGTCAAGACCGGCGAGTCCGTGGAGAAGAAGGGCCGCGATCTGGTCAGCACCCAGATCGATGCCGCCAACGACAACGTCAAGGGCCGCCTGCACAGCGTCAAGGCCAAGCTCAACCTGGACAAGATCGAAGAGGCTTTCGACGCCCGTGTCGCGGCTGCCCTGAACCGCATCGGAATTCCCTCCAGGCGTGATGTGGCGGCGCTCTCTGCTAAGCTGGATTCGCTGAGCGAAGTGCTCGAGCGTGTCGCGAGAACTCAATAAGGAGAGCAGGATGGCTGGCAAAAAAACTACCGATAAAGAGCCCGGTTGGATCGGCGAGATCGAGAAATACTCGCGGCAGATCTGGCTGGCTGGATTGGGGGCCTACTCGAAGGTCAGCAAGGACGGCAGCAAGATGTTCGAGAGCCTGGTCAAGGACGGCGAGCGGGCCGAGAAGCAGGCCAAGACCGAAGTCGACAAGTCCGTGGGCGCGGTGAAGTCTTCCGCGCGCTCGGCCAAGTCCAGGGTCGAGGCGGTCAAGGGCAAGGCGATCGACAAGTGGGGCGAGCTGGAAGAGGCGTTCGACAAGCGCCTGAACAGCGCGATCTCCCGCCTGGGCGTGCCGAGCCGCAACGAGGTGAAGGATCTGCACAGCAAGGTGGAAAGCCTCACCAGGCAGATCGAGAAACTCACCGGCGTCAGCGTCAAGAGCACGGCCAAGCCGGCTGCCAAGGTCGCCGCCAAGCCCGCAGCGAAAGCCGCCGCCAAACCGGCCGCGAAACCCGCTGCGAAGACCGCGGCAGCCAAACCCGCTGCCAAGCCTGCGGCGAAACCTGCAGCCAAGGCTGCCGCCAAACCGGCTGCGAAGCCGGCGGCCAAGCCCGTTGCGAAACCGGCCGCCAAGGCTGCTGCCAAGCCCGCCGCGGCGAAACCTGCCGCTGCGAAACCGGCTGCGGCGAAGAAGCCGGCGGTGAAGAAGGCCGCTGCGCCCAAGCCCGCTGCACCCAAGCCCACGGTAGCCGCCAAGCCGGCAACTCCGGCCGCTGCTCCGGCGCCGGCGGCTCCGGCCGCGACGCCCGCCGCCGCTGCTCCGGTGACGCCGCCGACCCAGGCCTGACCGGCCTGTCGCCGTACCCCACGCCCGGCCTCGCGCCGGGCGTTTTCATTTCAGCGTCCCAGGTAGCGCTGGGCCAGGCGTTCGGCGATCTGCCGCGAATCGTCCCGCAGGTGCGGGGCGACCAGCATCATCACCTGGTAGACCACGTGGCGCACGTCGCCCTGGAGGCCGAGGATGCGCTGGTAGTCGAGGGAAAACAGCAGGGTCAGGGTGATCTGCTCGACCAGTTGGCCGAGGGACTCGGTATCGCTCTCCAGCTCGCCACGGGCCTTGAGCTGCGCCAGCAGGGTCGCCAGGGTGCGCTTGAGCCCGTTGAGCCAGCTGCGCATGCCGCGCGCCAGCCGGGGCAGGCGCCCGGCGAGGTTGGAGAGGTCCTGGAACAGGAAGCGGTAGTGCGCCAGCCGCTCGACGATCAGGTGCAGGAACAGCCAGTAGTCCTCGGCGCCCAGGCGCACGTCTTCCGGCGGGTCGAGCAGGGGCGCGAGCTCGTCCTGGAAGCGCTCGAACAGCCCCAGCACCAGCGGCTCCTTGCCGTGGAAGTGGTAATAGAGGTTGCCGGGGCTGATGCCCAGCTCGGTGGCGATCTCCAGGGTGGAGACGTTGGGTTCGCCGCGCTCGTTGAACAGCAGCAGGGCGCATTCGAGGATCCTGTCGCGCGTTTTCATCCGTGTCCCGGTTCTGGCCGCAGTGGGGCCGACGATAGCTTCAGGGGTGGGCGGCTGCCAATCGGCCGATTTCTAACTTTCGCATGGCGCTGTTGCAGGAGCGTCCCCGGGGCGCGAACCGTGGGCATGGCCCGCGCCTGCAAGGGCAGGGAAACGCTTTCGTAGGATGGGAGGAGCGAAGCGATACCCATCAGCGGTGCATGCCCGCGACCCGATGGGTATCGCTTCGCTCCACGCCATCCTACAAGTGCCTCTCGCAGTGCCAGCGGACTTCAGCGCACATGCACGTAAGTCCCCGGCGCGGCCTCCATCGGCGGGTATTCGGCGTTGCCCAGCTCGAAGCTCACCGGCCGGCGTTCGCCGGAGCGCTGCTGGATCCACTCCAGCCACAGCGGCCACCAGCTGCCTTCGTGGCGCTGGGTGTCGTAGTACCAGGCGCGCGGGTCGGAGCTGAGTCTGGCGTTGTCGAAGTAGCAGGCCTTGGGGTTTCCCGGCGGGTTGAGGATGCTCTGGATGTGCCCGCTGTTGGACAGGATGAAACGGCTCTCGCCGCCCAGCAGCAGGGCCGAGCGGTACACCGAGTCCCAGGGCGTGATGTGGTCGGTGATGCCGGCGACGTGGAAGTTGTCCACCGCGACCTTCCTCAGGTCGATGGGCGTGCCGTTGACCTCCATCGCCCCCGGCCGCGCCAGCGGGTTGTGCTTGAAGAAGTCGAGGAAGTCGCCGTGCAGCGCCGCCGGCAGGCGGGTGTTGTCGTTGTTCCAGTAGAGGATGTCGAAGGCCGGCGGCTCCTTGCCCAGCAGGTAGTTGTTGACCCAGTAGTTCCAGATCAGGTCGTTGGGGCGCATCCAGGCGAATATCTTGGCCATGTCGCGGCCGTCCAGCACGCCCTGCTGGTAGGAGCGGCGCTTGCTGGTCTCCAGGGTCTGCTCGTCGGCGAACAGCGCGGCGGGGGTTTCCACCTGGCTGTCGATCAGGCTCACCAGGTAGGTGGCGCTGGCGACCTTGCGCAGCTGCCGGCGCGCCTGCAGGTGGCCCTGCAGCGCGGCGATGGTCAGGCCGCCGGAGCAGGCGCCCATCAGGTTGACGCTGCGGCTGCCGCTGATCGAGCGGCACGCCTCGATGGCCTCGTCCAGCGCGGTGACGTAGGTCGACAGGCCCCACTCGCGGTGGCGCGCGTCGGGGTTGCGCCAGCTGACCATGAACAGCTGCAGATTGTTCTTCAGGGCGTACTGGACGAAGCTCTTCTCCGCCGCCAGGTCGAAGATGTAGAACTTGTTGATCTGCGGCGGCACCACCAGCAGCGGCTTGGCATACAGGTGCTCGCCCAGCGGCTTGTACTGGATCAGCTCCAGCACCTCGTTGCGGAATACCACCGCGCCGGGCGTGGTGGCCAGGTTGTGGCCGATCTCGAAGGCGCTGCGCTTGACCTGGCTGGGCATGCCGCCGTTGTGCATCAGGTCATCGAGCAGGTGCTGCGCGCCCTTGAGCAGGCTCTGGCCGCCGGTGTTGAACAGCTCCTTCACCGCCAGCGGGTTGATCAGGGTGTTCGACGGCGACGCCGCATCGGACAGGATCGACAGCAGGAAGCGCGCGCGGGCGCGGTCGTCGCAGTCCAGGTCGCTCTCGTCGATCCACGCCAGCAGCTGCTTCTGCCAGGCCAGGTAGGCCTGCACGGTGCGCCGGTAGATCGGGTTGAGGCGCCAGGACGGGTCCTGGAAGCGCGCGTCCTGCGGGTTGGGCTGCAGCGGCGAGTCGCCGATCAGCACCCGCCCCATCTGCTTGCCGAAGGCCGCCAGGTGCCGCGCCGAGTGGACCGGCTGGCGGACCCCCTGGAGGGCGAGCATGCGCAGGGTGGAGAGCATGTCCTTGCCGCGCAGGCCGACGATGGCGCTCTGCGCGTTCATGAACTCGTTGGGGACGGGAAGGTTCCCCGGCTCGGCTTTCTCTCGCATGAACAGCACTCCATGACGGGTCTGACCTGATGGCGAAGCAAAGCCTGTACCGGAGTCGGGAGGACCCCGTTGCAGACGGCTGTCGCCGGTTCGAGGGGTGTGCACGGGTATCGACGCGAGGGGGAACCGCCCGAAAACGGTGCGCTGGATCGGCAGCCGGGCCGCGGGCCGGCCACCGTCGCGGGCAGCCGGGACCTGTGGTCCCGGATCAGGCGTTACGTGTCGATACCCGTGAACACGCCTGTTTGTTGTTAGTAACTGCGAAGCGATCGGTCAAGGCAGGATGCCCGCCGACTGTGACGAAGCCGTGATGCTCAGCCGGCCTTGGGCGCGAACGGTCGCGGGTGGATGACCGCGCGCTGCCGTTCCTCCTGGAGGAACTTCATGATGATCGGCGCCACGGTCTCGGCGCGGGTCACCAGGAACAGGTGGCCGTCGTCGATCACGTGCAGCTCCGCGTTGGGGATGCGCCAGGCGATCATGCGCATGTTGATCAGCGGGATGATCGGGTCGTCGTCGCCGGCCAGGACCAGGGTCGGCTGGCGGATCCTGTGCAGCCAGTGGATGCTGGTCCAGCCCAGGCCGGCGAACAGCTGCCAGTAGTAGCCGAGCTTGCCCGAGGAGCGCACCTTGCTGGCGAAGGCCATGGCCAGCCGGGGGTCGCGGCGGAAGGCGCCGCCGTAGATGTCCGGGGCGATGTGCACGCCGTAGGACGGCTGGATGTAGCGCCGCGGGCTGGCCATGCGCAACAGCACCCTGGGCTTGCCCGGCACCATCACCGCGCCGGCGGCGGTGGCGGCGAGGATCAGCTTCTTGCAGCGCTCCGGGTAGTCGTGGGCGAACTGCTGCGCCAGCGCGCCGCCCCAGGACACGCCGAGGGCGGTGACCTGGCCGTAGTCCAGGTAGTCGAGCATCCGCGCCGCCAGCTTGGCCAGGCCGGGGAAGCGGTACGGCGTGCTGGGCGTGGACGAGCCGCCGACGCCGGGGACGTCGAAGGCGATCACCTCCAGGTCCGGGTCCAGCGCGGCGACGAAGGGGAACACCAGCTCCAGGTTGGCGCCGATGCCGTTGAAGATCAGCAGCGGCGTCATGTGCGCCTTGCCCGGCCGCACGGCGGTGCGGATGGTCTGCCCGTCGAGCTCGATGGTGCGGAACTCGAAGGGCTGGGTGGCCGGCGCCTTGTGCGGCACGGCCTCCGCGTTGCCGCGCCGGGCCTTGGCGCGTGGCGGCGTGGCGGTCACTTCGGTGACCGCCAGGGGCTTGATGGAGGCGTCGTCGACGACGGCGCCGGCGGGCGGCAGGGCTTCTGTCTTCATCGTTCGTGCACGTAGGTTCCGGGGGCGGCTTCGGCGGCCGGATGGGCCTTGTTGCCCAGCGCGGTGGGCGCCTTGCGGGTCTTGCCCGAGCGCTCGGCCAGCCAGTTCTGCCAGTGCAGCCACCAGGAGTCGGCGTGCTTGCTGGCGTTTTCCTGCCAGGCCTTCGGATCGGCGGAGAGTTCCGGACCGGTCATGAAGCGCGCCTTGGGGTTGCCCGGCGGGTTGAGGATGCTCTGGATGTGCCCGCTGTTGGACAGGACGAATTCGCACTTGCCGCCCAGCAGCCGCGCGGAGCGGTAGCAGGCTTCCCAGGGCGTGATGTGGTCGGACAGGCCGGCCAGGCAGTAGAAGTCGCAGGTGACCTGCTTGAGGTCGATCGGCGTGCCGGCCACTTCCAGTGCGCCGGGGCGGGTCAGCGGGTTGGTCTTGAACATTTCCACCAGCTCGCCGTGCAGCGCGGCCGGCAGGCGGGTGGTGTCGTTGTTCCAGTAGAGGATGTCGAAGGACGGCGGCTCGTTGCCCAGCAGGTAGTTGTTGACCCAGTAGTTCCAGATCAGGTCGTTGGGGCGCATCCAGGCGAACACCTTGGCCATGTCCTTGCCTTCCAGCACGCCGGACTGGTAGGAGCGGCGCTTGGCGGCTTCCAGGGTCTTCTCGTCGGCGAACAGGGCGAGCTGGGTGTTCATCTCGAAGTCCAGCACGCTGACCATCTGGGTGAAGGCGTGGACCTTGTTCTCGCCCAGCGCGGCGTAGTGGCCGAGCAGGGTGACGGTGGTGATGCCGCCGGAGCAGGCGCCGAGCATGTTCAGGTCCTTGCTGCCGGTGATGGCCAGGACCGCGTCGATGGCCTCCTTGAGCGCCTCGATGTAGGTGGTCAGGCCCCACTCGCGCTGCGCCTTGGTCGGGTTGCGCCAGCTGACGATGAAGGTCTGCACGCAGCTGCGCAGGCAGAAGCGCGCCAGGCTCTTCTCCGGCGACAGGTCGAAGACGTAGAACTTGTTGATCTGCGGCGGCACCACCAGCAGCGGGCGCTCGTGCACGCTCTCGGTGATCGGCTTGTACTGGATGACTTCCAGCACGTCGTTGCGGAACACCACCGCGCCTTCGGTGACGGCGAGGTTCTTGCCGACCTCGAAGGCTTCCATGTTCACCTGGCTGGGCATGCCGCCGTTGTTCACCAGGTCCTTGGCCAGGTGGGTGAGGCCGTCGAGCAGGCTCTTGCCGCCGGTCTCGAAGAAGCGCTTGACCGCCGCCGGGTTGGACAGCGTGTTGGTCGGCGCCATGGCCTCGGTCATCAGGTTGATGACGAACTGGCCGCGGCTGATGTCCTGGGCCGACAGGTTGCTGTCGCCGATCCAGGCGTGCAATTCCTTGCGCCAGGCGAGGTAGGACTGCAGGTAGCGGCGATAGAGCGGGTTCTGGCTCCAGGCCGGGTCGTTGAAGCGGCGGTCGTCGTCCGACGGCTTGAGGTCGGACCTGCCGAGCAGGACGCTCTTCAGCTCCAGGCCGAAGTGGGTCACGTGCTTGGCGCTGTGGAAGGGCTGCTTGATCGCCTGCATCAGCACCATGCGGGCGGAGGTGAGCAGGTCCTTGCCCTGAATGCCGATCACCGGACTGAGGTTGAGCGTGTTTTCCGCGGCTTGCTGGGGCAGATCGTTGTTGTTCTTCTGGGTCATCGGCGACGCTCCATTGTCCTGAGACGAATACTGGCGAGGCTCATCTGGAGTGACGCGGCCAAGTACTGCTCGGGTTGGCGGAACGTGGAGAACACTCCACGCGGTTCATCACTTGGCGGCATCACTGGAAGTCGGGAACCTCGAGTGCAAAGCATTGCACTGACTTGGTTACCCGAGTTTCCTTCACCGCGCAAGCTGGTGCAGCGTGGGCCTTCTTCGAGGAGTATGTCGGGAAAAGTTAGAAAACGCGCTCTAGAGCGGGGGGATCTTCCGGACACGTCCAAGGCGGCCACGCGACAGCCAGTGTGCACGGGGAATGTTGCAAATGGCGTGCCCCGGGGGTGATTGCCCGACGAAGGTTGGTGCCAATGGGGAAGGTTCGAATTAGTTGTAGGGGCGAGCTTGCCCGCGAACCGGTTCCGCAGCGGGGTTTGTTCGCGCGCAAGCTCTCTCCTGGGGGGATTACAGCATCAGCTTGACCACGGACTCCGACGGATCGCGCGACTTCCCGGCTTTCTCCAGTTGCGCCAGGTAGTCCGCCCACATCTCGTCGTGGCGGATACACAGCTCGTACAGGTAGTCCCAGGTGAACAGGCCGCTGTCGTGGCCGTCGTCGAAGGTCAGCTTGAGCGCGTACTGCCCGGCCGGCTCCAGGCCGGAGAGGCCGACGTTGAGCTTGCCGACCTGCAGCACCGGGTTGCCGTGGCCCTGGACTTCCGCCGAAGGAGAATGCACGCGCAGGAACTCGGCGGAGAGCTCGAAGGACTGCTCCCCGTAGGTCAGCGAAAGCTTCTTCGAGGCCTTGTGCAACTTGATGGCGGTAGGAATATGCATCTGAAAGCTCCGAGCTGAAAGCCGCAAGCCGCAAGCGGTGTTTTGCTTACCGCTTGCAGCTTATCGCTTGTAGCTGCTCTTAGAGGATATAGCGGGACAGGTCTTCGTCCTGGGCCAGTTCGCCCAGGTGGCCGTTGACGTAGGCCGCGTCGATCACGATCGGCTTGTCGCTGTGCTCGCTGGCCAGGTCCGCGGCGTCGAAGGACACCTCTTCCAGCAGGCGTTCGAGCAGGGTGTGCAGGCGGCGGGCACCGATGTTCTCGGTCTTCTCGTTGACCTGGTAGGCGATCTCCGCCAGGCGCTTGATGCCGTCGGCGGCGAACTCGATGCCCAGGCCCTCGGTGCTGAGCAGCGCGGTGTACTGCTCGGTCAGCGAGGCGTGCGGCTCCTTGAGGATGCGCTCGAAGTCGCTCGGGGTCAGGGCTTTCAGCTCGACGCGGATCGGCAGGCGGCCCTGCAGTTCCGGCACCAGGTCGCTGGGCTTGGACAGGTGGAAGGCGCCCGAGGCGATGAACAGGATGTGGTCGGTCTTCACCATGCCCAGCTTGGTGTTCACCGTGCAGCCCTCGATCAGCGGCAGCAGGTCGCGCTGCACGCCTTCGCGGGAGACGTCGGCGCCGCCCACGTTGCCGCGCTTGGCGATCTTGTCGATCTCGTCGATGAAGACGATGCCGTTCTGCTCCACCGCTTCCAGGGCGCGGGCCTTGAGGTCTTCTTCGTTGACCAGGCGCTGCGCTTCCTCCTCGCGGATCAGCTTCATGGCCTCGGAGACCTTCAGCTTGCGGCTCTTGCGCTTGCCCTTGCCCATGTTGGAGAAGAGGTTCTGCAGCTGGCTGGTCATCTCTTCCATGCCGGGCGGGGCCATGATTTCCACGCCAGCCGGGATGTCGGCCACTTCGACGTCGATTTCCTTGTCGTCCAGCTGGCCTTCGCGCAGGCGCTTGCGGAACAGCTGGCGGGTGTTGGAATCCTCGCGCGGCGGCTCGTCACCGAAACCGCCGGCGCGTGCCGGCGGCAGCAGGGCGTCGAGGATGCGCTCCTCGGCGGCGTCCTCGGCGCGGTACTTCACCTTCTGGATTTCCTGCTCGCGGAGCATCTTGATCGCGGCATCGGCCAGGTCGCGGATGATCGACTCGACGTCACGGCCGACATAGCCGACCTCGGTGAACTTGGTCGCTTCCACCTTGATGAACGGGGCGTTCGCCAGGCGCGCCAGGCGGCGGGCGATCTCGGTCTTGCCGACGCCGGTCGGGCCGATCATCAGGATGTTCTTCGGCGTCACCTCGGCGCGCAGCTCGGCGGGCAGCTGCATGCGCCGCCAGCGGTTGCGCAGGGCGATGGCCACGGCGCGCTTGGCGTCTTCCTGGCCGATGATGTGACGGTTGAGTTCGTGGACGATCTCGCGGGGAGTCATGGACATTTGACGAATTTCTCCAGAGCGACAACGCCTCAGATGGCGCTGTCGAGCTCCTCGATGGTCAGGTTCTGGTTGGTGAACACGCAGATGGAGCCGGCGATGTTCAGCGCGGTCTCGGCGATCTCGCGGGCGCTCATGTCGTCGCCGGCCTTCTGCAGCAGGGCCATGGCCGCCGCCTGGGCGAAGCCGCCGCCCGAACCCATGGCGATCAGGCCATGCTCGGGTTCGACCACGTCGCCGTTGCCGGTGATGATCAGCGAAGCGTCCTTGTTGGCCACCGCGAGCATGGCTTCCAGGCGGCTCAGGGAGCGGTCGGTGCGCCAGTCCTTGGCCAGTTCGACGGCGGCGCGCACCAGGTGGCCCTGGTGTTTCTCCAGCTGCTGCTCGAAGCGTTCGAAGAGGGTGAAGGCATCGGCGGTGGCGCCGGCGAAGCCGGCCAGCACTTCACCGTGGTACAGGCGGCGGACTTTCTTCGCGTTGCCTTTCATCACGGTGTTGCCCAGGGAAACCTGGCCGTCGCCGCCCATGACGACTTTGCCGTTACGGCGGACAGATACGATGGTGGTCAAGGGTCTTACTCCACACTGCGGGGCGATGTGCCCGAATGCAGAGTCAGATGGGGACTGGGAGGGCGGGGTTCAAGTCCCGCGCCGGACGGTCAGCGCGCTTTTCGCGCGCCGCCCGTCGGCGCAGGGCCCGATCCTGCCGAGGGTCAGCGGGTCTGGCGCTGCTGTAACAGCAGATTGCTGAAGCCGTTGCCGGCCAGCTGCTTCTGCGCGGCCGAGGCCTTGGCGCGGTCGCCGTAGGGGCCGACCATCACCCGGTACCAGGTTTCGTCGCGCACGGTGCCGGATTCCACGCGGGCGTTCTGGCCCATCATGATGATCTGCGCGCGCAGGTGGTCGGCGTCGGACTGTTTGCGGAACGAGCCGGCCTGCAGGTAGTACTGGGTCGCGGCCACCGCCGGCGGCGGGGTCGGCTTGGCCGGGGCGGTCTCGGCCGGTGCCTGCGGCAGGGCCTGCTTCTGCGCGCTGGCGACCTGGGTCGCGACCGGCGTGGCGGCGGGCGTCGCCGGCTTGACCACCGCGGGCGGCGGTGGATTCTGCCCGCTCAGGGCGGCCAGGGCGCGCTGGGTGTCGATCTTCTCGGCTTCTTCCTTGGTCGCGACCACGGTCGCCGGCTGCTGCGGTTGCTGCGGCTTGGCCGGCGGCGGCACGGCTTCCGGCGGCACGGCGACTTCCGAGCCCGGCAGCAGGGTGTAGAAGTCGTACTTGGGCTTCACCCCGGTCGGGGCGTCCGGCTGTTGCGGCTGCACGGTGCCGGAGGGCTTGTTGGAGCCGACCACGGCCTTGGGCGCCTCCGGCTTTTCGCGTTTGACGTCGTTGCGACCCGGCTCCAGCTTCATCAGGAACATGATGAAGCCGCCGATGGCCAGGCCGGCGACCAGCCAGACCCAGCCGGGGACCGAACTCTTCTTGGCCGGGGCCTGGTAGCGGCTGGCGCCGCGCTTGGGAGCGGGTTTCTTCTTCGCCATGGGGCTTACATGCGCTCCAGGGTTTCCAGGCCCAGCAGTTCCAGGCCCTGCTTGAGGGTGCGGCCGGTCAGCGCGGCGAGGCGCAGGCGGCTTTCCTGTTGCGCCGGGTCTTCGGCGGTGAGAATCGGGCAGTGCTCGTAGAAGCTGGAGAACAGGCCGGCCAGCTCGTACAGGTAGGCGCAGAGAATGTGCGGGACACCCTTCACCGCCACGTTGTTGAGCAGGTCGGCGAACTGCGCGAGCTGCGCGGCCAGGGCGATTTCCTGCGGCTGCTGCAGATTGATGCTGCCGCCCACCTCGTCATAGCCCTTGCCCAGCTTGCGGAAGATGCTCGCCACGCGGGTGTAGGCGTACAGCAGGTACGGCGCGGTGTTGCCCTCGAAGCTCAGCATCAGGTCGAAGTTGAAGCTGTAGTCGCTGGTGCGGTGCTTGGACAGGTCGGCGTACTTCACCGCGCCGATGCCGACGGCATGGGCGATCTGGCGCAGGTCCTGCTCGCTGAAGTCGGGGTTCTTGCCCTTGACCAGGGTGTAGGCGCGCTCCTCGGCCTCGATCAGCAGATCGATCAGCTTCACGGTGCCGCCGTCGCGGGTCTTGAACGGCTTGCCGTCGGCGCCGTTCATGGTGCCGAAGCCCATGTGCTCCAGGTCCATGCTGGCCGGGACGAAACCGGCGCGGCGGGCCACTTCGAACACCTGCTGGAAGTGCAGGGCCTGGCGCTGGTCGACGAAGTACAGCACGCGGTCGGCGTGCAGCACCTTGTGGCGGTAGCGCATGGCGGCGAGGTCGGTGGTGGCGTAGAGATAGCCGCCGCCGGCCTTCTGCACGATCACCGGCAGCGGTTCGCCTTCGGCGTTCTTGAACTCGTCGAGGAACACGCACAGGGCGCCGTCGCTCTCGACCAGCAGGCCCTTGGCGGTGAGGTCGGCGACCACGTTGGCGAGGTCGTCGTTGTAGGCGCTCTCGCCCTTCACGTCGGCCATGGTCAGCTTCACGCCCAGCAGGTCGTAGACCTTCTGGCAGTGCGACAGGGAGATGTCGTTGAAGCGGCTCCACAGGGCCAGGCACTTGGCGTCGCCGGCCTGCAGCTTGACCACCAGCTCACGGGCGCGGTCGGCGAACTCGGCGGACTCGTCGAAGCGCTTCTTGGCGGCGCGGTAGAAGACTTCCAGGTCGTGCAGTTCGGCCTGGGCGTCCACCGGCTGCTCTTCCAGGTAGGCCAGCAGCATGCCGAATTGGGTGCCCCAGTCGCCCACGTGGTTCTGGCGGATCACGGTGTCGCCGAGGAATTCCAGCACGCGGCTGACGGCGTCGCCGATGATGGTCGAGCGCAGGTGGCCGACGTGCATTTCCTTGGCCAGGTTAGGCGAGGACAGGTCCACCACCACGCGCTGGGCCGGGCCGGCCTTGCGCACGGCGAGGTGGCCGTCGGCCAGGGCCTTGTCGAGGCCGGCGGCGAGCCAGGCCTGGTCCTGGAAGAAGTTCAGGAAGCCGGGGCCGGCGATCTCGACCTTGGCCACTTCCGCGCTCTGCGGCAGCGCCTCGACCAGCTTGGTGGCGAGGTCGCGCGGCTTCATGCCGGCGGGCTTGGCCAGCATCATGGCGATGTTGCTGGCGAAGTCACCGTGGGTTCGGTCCTTGGTGTTCTCCACCTGGATGTCGGGCGTCAGGCCGGCCGGCAGGGTGCCGTCTTCGGTCAGGCGGACCAGGGCTTGCTGGATCAGGTGGCGAATCGTGTTTTTCATGGTTGTCTCCGTGCTCGCGTGCATCCGGCGCGCGCGACCGGTTATCTGGCTCAGAACCGCGCATTATCGGCGCCCGGAGGGCGCAGCGGCAAGTTGTAAGCTTAAAGCTACAAGCAAAAGCTGCGGTGAACCTTGATTCTCACCATGGCCGCTCTGCTTTTTGCCGCTTGAGGCTTGTAGCTTGCCGCTGCTTTTCTAGAACAGATCGATCGGGTCGACGTCCAGCGACCAGCGCACCTGGCGCCCGCCGGGCAGGCCTTCGAGCACCGGTAGCCAGGGGCCGAGCAGGCGGTGCAGCGGCGCGCGGGCGTTGCCCATCAGCAGCAGCTGGGCGCGGAAGCGGCCGGCGCGGCGCTCCATGGGCGCCGGCACCGGGCCGAGCAGTTCCACGTCGCTGCCCAGGCTGGCCTGGATGCGCTCGGCTTCGCTGCAGGCTTCGTCGAGGAAGGCCTCGGCCTGCCCCGGCTTGTGCGCCTCGGCGCGCAGCAGCGCCAGGTGCGAGAAGGGCGGCAGGCCGGCGGCGCGGCGCTCGGCCAGGGCCTGGTCGGCGAAGGCGAAGTAGCCCTGCTCGGTGAGCTGCACCAGCAGCGGGTGGTCGGCCAGGTGGGTCTGGATCAGCACCCGGCCCGGCTCCTCGGCGCGTCCGGCGCGTCCGGCGACCTGGACGATCTGCTGGGCCATGCGCTCGCTGGCGCGGAAGTCGGCGGAGAACAGCCCGCCGTCGGCATCGAGGATCGCCACCAGGGTGACGCGCGGGAAGTGGTGGCCCTTGGCGAGCATCTGGGTGCCGACCAGGATGCACGGCTCGCCCTTGTTGATGGTGGCGAACAGGTCGCGCATGGCGTGCTTGCGCGAGGTGCTGTCGCGGTCGATGCGCAGCACCGGATGATCCGGGAAGAGGATGCGCAGGCGCTCCTCGGCGCGCTCGGTGCCGGCGCCGACCGGGCGCAGGTCGACCTTGCCGCACTTGGGGCAGTTGCGCGGCGGCCGCTCGCGGTGGTCGCAGTGGTGGCAGCGCAGCTCGCCGCTGCCCTGGTGCACGGTCATCCGCGCGTCGCAGCGCGGGCACTGGCTGATCCAGCCGCAGTCGTGGCACAGCAGGGTCGGGGCGAAGCCGCGGCGGTTCAGGTAGACCAGTACCTGCTGGCCGGCGGCCAGGGTTTCGCCGATGGAACGCTGCAGCGGCATGGAAATGCCCGAGTCCAGTGGCAGGCTCTTCACGTCCAGCCGGTGGAATTTCGGCTGGTGCGCGCCGCCGGCGCGCTGGGTCAGGCGCAGCAGGCCGTAGCGGCCGCTCTGGGCGTTGTGCAGGCTTTCCAGCGCCGGGGTGGCCGAGCCGAGCAGGATCGGCACGTTCTCCAGGCGCGCGCGCACCATGGCCAGGTCGCGGGCGTGGTAGCGCAGGCCTTCCTGCTGCTTATAGGAGGCGTCGTGCTCCTCGTCGATGATGATCAGCCCCGGATGCTTCAGCGGGGTGAACAGCGCCGAGCGGGTGCCGATGACGATGTCCGCCTCGCCGTCGCGGGCCGCCAGCCAGGCGTCGAGGCGCTCGCGGTCGGTCAGCGCCGAGTGCAGCAGGGCGATGCGCGCGTTGAAGCGGCGCTCGAAGCGGCTCAGGGTCTGCGGGCCGAGGTTGATCTCGGGGATCAGCACCAGCGCCTGTTTGCCGGCCTCCAGGGTCTCGCGGATCAGCTGCAGGTAGACCTCGGTCTTGCCGCTGCCGGTGACGCCGGCGAGGAGGAAGCTGTGGAAGCTGCCGAAGCCGGCGCGCACGGCCTCGAAGGCGGCGCGCTGCTCGCCGTTCAGCGGCAGCTCCGGCTGCGCCAGCCACGGGCCGTGGCGCGGCGGCACGCTGTGCAGGCGCACTTCCAGCGTGGCCAGGCCCTTCTCCTGCAGCAGGTCGAGGCTGTCCTTGTTGATCTGCAGCTGGCCGAGCAGCTCGTGGGCGACGCCGTGGGGATGCTGCCGGAGAATCTTCAGCGTCTCGCGCTGGCGCGGCGCGCGGGCCAGGCGCGGGTCGTCCTCGCGGGCCTCTGGCGCGGCGTGCCAGAAGCGCTGCTGGCGCGCCTCGGCGGCCTCGCCCTGGCGCAGCAGGTTGGGCAGCGCCCAGGACAGCGTGTCGCCCAGGCTGTGCTGGTAGTACTGCGCCGTCCAGCGGCACAGCTCCAGCAGGTGCGCCGGCATCGGCGGCTCGCGGTCGAGCACGGCGAGGGCCGGGCGCAGCTTGTCCTGCGGGACTTCGGAGGTCTCCACCTTGTCCACCAGCACGCCGACGATTTCGCGGCGGCCGAACGGCACGCGCAGCCGCACGCCCGGCTGCAGGCGCGACACGTCGAGCCCGTGCGGCGGCAGGTAGTCGAACAGGCGGCGCAGCGGCGAGGGCAGGGCGAGGCGCAGGATGGATGGCGAGGGCACGCGGCGGATTCCGGGGCGGCGGGGAGCGGCGATCTTAGCACCCGGCGACGATCGGTCGAGGCTTGACTTGCGTGGAAAAACTTCTCTGGTATGATCCACGCCCTTAATTTGCGTGCGGTGCCCGGTAAAGATCCCGCCTGCGGTCCTCGATGACCGTGGCTCGGCTTCTGCCAGAGACTGGGTGGCGGCACACCAACCAGAGGAAGACATCATGAAACCGGAAATCCATCCCGCGTACGAAGAAATCGAAGCTACCTGCAGCTGCGGCAACGTGATCAAGACCCGTTCGACCCTGTGCAAGAGCATCCACCTGGACGTCTGCTCCGAGTGCCACCCGTTCTACACCGGCAAGCAGAAAGTCGTCGACACCGGCGGCCGTATCGATCGCTTCAACCAGCGTTTCGCCATGTTTGGTGGCAAGAAGTAAGATCGATTTCCGCGGAAGACCCGTCATGGTTCTTCACGGCATTTCGAAAAAGGCGTCCCTCGTGGGCGCCTTTTTTATGGCCGTCTGTTTTGCAGCCGGGGCGTCGGCTGCCGCCTGTCCGCAACCGCAAGAGCCGGAAAGCGTGCGCGTGGCGCGGGTGGTGGACGGCGACACCCTGAAGCTGGCCGATGGCCGCAGCGTGCGCCTGATCGGGGTGAACGCCCCGGAGCTGGCCCATCGCGGCCGCCCGGAAGAGCCTTTCGCGGTGACCGCGCAGCGCCGCCTGCAGGCGCTGGTGGCGGCCAATGACGGCGAAGTCGGCCTGGTCGCCGGCCGGCAGGGCAGGGACAAGTACGGCCGCACCCTGGCCCACGCCTATGATTCGCACGGCGACAACCTCGAATCCCAGCTGCTCGCCGAGGGCCTGGGCTACCTTGTAGCTATCGCCCCGAACACCGATCTCACCGCCTGCCAGCAGGCCGCCGAGCGCGAGGCGCGCGGCGCCGGGCTGGGATTGTGGAAGCGCTCCCCGGTGCAGGCGGTGGAACAGCTGCACGACAGCGGCTTCGCTGTGGTCCGCGGCCGGGTCGAGCAGGTGCAGCGCAACGGCGGCGGCCTGTGGATCGATCTCGACGGCCCGCTGGTGTTGCGCATCGATCCGCGCCTGCTGAAGCATTTCGACGATGCAACCCTGCGCGGCCTGCGTGGTCGACAGGTGGAAGCGCGCGGCTGGGTGATCGACCGCTCCGAACGCGGCGGAGTGAAACCCGGACAGGCACGCTGGATGCTGCCTTTGACCGACCCGGCGATGATGGAGGTATTGCCATGAGCGTGCGCTCGTTCGGAATCCTTGCCCTGCTGGCGCTGCTCGGCGTCCTGGCGGGCTGCGCGGTCAACCCGGCCACCGGCAAGACCGACTTCGTGACGATGAGCGAGCAGGACGAGCTCAGCCTGGGGCAGAAGTACAGCCAGGAAATCCTCAAGCAGTACCCGCGCTACGAGGACGAGAAGCTGCAGGCCTACGTGCAGCAGGTCGGCGAGCGGGTCGCCCGCGCCGGCGACCGGCCCGGGCTGCAATACCACTTCACTGTCATCGACACCCCGGACATCAACGCCTTCGCCCTGCCCGGCGGTTACGTCTACATCCATCGCGGCCTGATGGCCTACCTGGGCTCCGAAGCGGAGCTGGCCGCCGTGCTCGGCCACGAGGTCGGCCACGTCACCGCCCGCCACAGCGTGCGCCAGCAGAGCCAGTCCAGCGCCTGGAACGTCCTCGGCCAGGCCGTCGCCATCGGCACCGGCGTCGGCGCGGCGGCGGACCTCACCAACGTGCTCGGCACCGCCTTCGTGCGCGGCTACGGCCGCGACATGGAGCTGGAGGCCGACGGCCTGGGCGCCAAGTACCTGGCCCGCGCCGGCTACGACCCCACGGCGATGATCCAGGTGGTGCGGGTGCTGAAGAACCAGGAAGACTTCGCCCGCGACGAGGCCGCGCGCAAGGGCCAGACCGCCCAGCCGGTGGGCTACCATGGCCTGTTCGACACCCACCCGGACAACGACCAGCGCCTCAAGCAGGTGCTCGGCCCCGCCCAGGCCCTGGCCGGCGGCCAGCAGGAAACCGGCGCCGAACGCTACCTGAAGGCCATCGACGGCATGCCGTTCGGCGACTCCGCCGCCAGCGGCGTGCGCAAGGGGCAGAACTTCTACCATGCCGAGCTGGACTTCACCCTCAGCTACCCGGCGGGCTGGGGCATCCTCAACCAGCCGACCGCCCTGGTGGGCTTCACCGCCGACCAGCAGGCCTACATCGGCATGAAGCTGGTGCAGCGCGACGGCCAGCTGACCCCGGCGGAATTCCTGCGCAAGGGCACCGGCGGCCGCCTGTCCGGCGAGGAGAGTTTCCAGCAGGCCGGGCTGTCGGGCGCCACCGGGGTGGTGCCGGGTTCGCCGGCGCGACGGGTCGCGGTGATCTACCAGGCGGACCGCGCCTACCTGTTCGTCGGTGCGGTCAAAGGCCGCGCCTCGCTGGAGAGCGTGGACGACCAGTTCCTGCGGGTGATCCGCAGTTTCCGACCCATGCGCGCGGACGAGCGCAAACTCGCGCAACCGCGCCGGATCGCCGTGGTTCAGGTCAAATCCGGGCAGACTGTCGAGGAGTTCGCGAAAGCCGAGAAGGGCGCGGAATCTGACTCGATAAATCGTATACGTTTACTGAATGACTTGTATCCAAACGGTCAGCCAAAATCCGGAGACTGGCTGAAAGTCGTACGCTAGAGGTCTTGACAGCAGAGGCCCGGGCTACCTTGGCAGGTGCGGGCTTTCTGCGTATGCTCGGTCCCCCGTCTGTCCAACAAGCAACAAAAGCGGAAGTGCCCAAATGTCCGATCTCAAGACCGCTGCCCTCGAATATCACGCTCAACCCCGCCCCGGAAAACTGAGCGTCGAGCTGACCAAACCGACCGCCACCGCCCGCGACCTGTCGCTGGCCTACAGCCCGGGCGTCGCCGAACCGGTGCGCGAAATCGCGCGTGATCCCGAACTGGCCTACAAGTACACCGGCAAGGGCAACCTGGTCGCGGTCATTTCCGACGGCACCGCCATCCTCGGCCTGGGCAACCTCGGCCCGCTGGCCTCCAAGCCGGTCATGGAAGGCAAGGGCGTGCTGTTCAAGCGCTTCGCCGGTGTCGACGTGTTCGACATCGAAGTCGACGCCGAAAGCCCGCAGGCCTTCATCGATACCGTCAAGCGCATCTCCATCACCTTCGGCGGCATCAACCTGGAAGACATCAAGTCGCCCGAGTGCTTCGAGATCGAGCGCGCGCTGATCGAACAGTGCGACATCCCGGTGTTCCACGATGACCAGCACGGCACCGCCATCGTGACCGCCGCCGGCATGCTCAACGCCCTGGAAATCGCCGGCAAGAAGCTGGAAACCGCGCAGATCGTCTGCCTCGGCGCCGGCGCGGCCGCCATCTCCTGCATGAAGCTGCTGGTGAGCATCGGCGCCAAGGTCGAGAACATCTACATGATCGACCGCCAGGGCGTGATCCACGCCGGCCGCACCGACCTGAACCAGTACAAGGCGGTGTTCGCCACCGAGACCGACAAGCGCACCCTGTCCGACGCCCTGGAAGGCGCCGACGTGTTCGTCGGCCTGTCCGGCGCCAACCTGCTGGGCGCCGAAGACCTCAAGCGCATGGCGCCGAACCCGATCGTCTTCGCCTGCTCCAACCCGGACCCGGAAATCGCGCCGGAAGTGGCCCACGCCGCCCGCAACGACGTGATCATGGCCACCGGCCGTTCGGACTACCCGAACCAGGTGAACAACGTGCTGGGCTTCCCCTTCATCTTCCGCGGTGCCCTGGACGTGCGCGCCACCCGCATCAACGAAGAGATGAAGATCGCCGCCGCCCTGGCCCTGCGTGACCTGGCCAAGCAGCCGGTACCCAAGGAAGTGTGCGAGGCCTACGGCGTGAGCGCCCTGGAGTTCGGCCGCGAGTACATCATTCCGAAGCCGATGGACAAGCGCCTGATCAGCGTCGTTTCCGACGCCGTGGCCAAGGCCGCCATCGAGACCGGCGTGGCGACCCTGCCGTACCCGCAGCACTACCCGCTGCAGTCCGTGGAAGACGTCTTCAAGGGCTGATCCGCGCCTGCTGCAGAAAAACCCCGCTTCGGCGGGGTTTTTCGTTTCCGGCGGACGAACGGCCCCGGGGACTATGCTTAGGGAAGGGTGCCGTCCTTCCATCCACTGCGGCGCCCGTCGGCTTCGGCCAGGGAGGCGCCATGCTGAGGCTGCTCCGTCGACTCGCCTGTTTCCTGCTGCTTGGCGCAGGCGGGGCGCTGGCGGCCCCCACGGCGGTGGTGCTCGACATCGAAGGCGCCATCGGCCCGGCCAGCGCCGACTACGTGGTGCGCGGCATCGCCCGCGCCGCCGAGGAGGGCGCGGTGCTGGTGGTGCTGCGCATGGACACCCCCGGCGGGCTGGACAGCGCCATGCGCAGCATCGTCAAGGCGATCCTGGTCAGCCCGGTGCCGGTGGCGGGCTACGTCGCCCCCGGCGGCGCGCGGGCCGCCAGTGCCGGGACCTACATCCTCTACGCCTGCCACATCGCGGCGATGGCGCCGGGCACCAACCTCGGCGCGGCGACGCCGGTGCAGATCGGCATGCCCAGTCCCGACCGCTCGCCGGACAAGTCCGGCGACAAGCCGGACGCCGACACCAACACCCTCGCACGCAAGCAGATCAACGACTCCGCGGCCTACATCCGCGGCCTCGCGCAGCTGCGCGAGCGCAACGCGGAATGGGCCGAGCGCGCGGTGCGCGAGGCGGTCAGCCTGGCGGCGGACGAGGCGCTGAAACTGAAGGTGGTGGACGTGGTGGCGCCGGACATCCCGATGCTGCTGACCATGATCGATGGCCGCAGCGTCAGCGTCGACGGCCGCGACGTGCGCCTGGAGGTGGCCGGCGCGACGCTGGTGCCGCACGCGGCGGACTGGCGGACCCGGCTGCTGGCGGTGATCACCGATCCCAGCGTGGCGCTGATCCTGATGATGATCGGCGTCTACGGGCTGATCTTCGAGCTGGCCAACCCCGGCATGGCGCTGCCCGGCGTGCTGGGGGCGATCTGCCTGCTGCTGGGCCTGTATGCGCTGCAGATGCTGCCGGTGAACTACGCCGGGGTGGGGCTGATCCTGCTCGGCCTGGCCTTCATGGTCGCCGAAGCCTTCGTGCCCAGCTTCGGCGCCCTCGGGCTGGGCGGTATCGTCGCCTTCGTGATCGGCTCGCTGATCCTGATCGACACCGACGCCCCCGGTTTCGGCATTCCCCTGGCGCTGGTGGTTACCCTGGCGACGGTCAGCGCCCTGTTCATCGGCGGCATCGCCGGCGTCGCGCTCAAGGCCCGGCGGCGCCGGGTGGTCAGCGGCCCGGTGGGGCTGGAGGGGAGCCTGGCGACCATCCTGTGGGTGGACGGCGACGATCCCTGTTCCGGCTGGGTGGTGCTGCAGGGCGAACAGTGGCAGGTCCGCGCCGACCGGCCGCTGCACAGCGGCCAGCGGGTGCGGGTGATGGCGCGCAACGGCCTGAGCCTGGAGGTGGCGGCCAACGACGATGCAGGAGGTGTGTGATGGGCTTTCCCTTCGGACTCATGGTGGCGCTGGTCCTGCTGCTGTTCCTGGTGCTCAGCGCGCTGCGGATCCTGCGCGAGTACGAGCGCGGGGTGGTGTTCCAGCTCGGCCGCTTCTGGAAGGTCAAGGGGCCGGGGCTGGTGCTGGTCATCCCGGTGGTGCAGCAGATGGTCCGGGTCGACCTGCGCACGGTGGTGCTCGACGTGCCGCCGCAGGATGTGATCTCCCGCGACAACGTCTCGGTGAAGGTCAACGCCGTGGTGTACTTCCGCGTGCTCGACCCGCAGAAGGCGATCATCCAGGTGGAAAACTTCCTCGCCGCCACCAGCCAGCTGGCGCAGACCACCCTGCGCGCGGTGCTGGGCAAGCACGAGCTGGACGAGATGCTGGCCGAGCGCGAGCGGCTCAACATGGATATCCAGAAGGTCCTCGACGCGCAGACCGACGCCTGGGGCATCAAGGTCGCCAACGTCGAGATCAAGCACGTCGACCTCAACGAGTCGATGATCCGCGCCATCGCCCGCCAGGCCGAGGCGGAGCGGGAGCGGCGGGCCAAGGTGATCCACGCCGAGGGCGAGCTGCAGGCCTCCGAGAAGCTGATGCAGGCCGCCGAAATGCTCAGCCGCCAGTCCGGCGCCATGCAGTTGCGCTATATGCAGACGCTGGGCTCGATCGCCGGCGACAAGAATTCCACCATCGTCTTCCCTATGCCCATCGAGCTGCTCAAGGGCCTGCTGGAGCCCGGCGGCAAGTCGACCAAGCCTGACTGAAGGCAGGGTCTCCCGGATAGTCGGCATCTATAGTCGTGGACTCATGCATTGACGCGTCCATGCCGGGACGAGGTGGACGCCGGGGGACACGATGAAAACTACCCTGCTGACGGCCCTGATGCTGGCCGTCACCCTTGGCCTGACCGGTTGCGCGGGCGCACCGTCCATGAGCTGGTCGCGGGTGGGCGACTCCGCGCAGCGCGCGGTGGTCAGTCCGGATGTCTGGGCGCCGGTGGCCGGCGCGGCGGTGATCGCCGCCGGCAACTGGGATCACCGCTGGCAACGCTCGGCGAGCGACCACGACTGGCTCTTCGGCGGCGACGCCAACCAGGCCGCCGACCACATGCTCAACCTCGCCACCGGGCTGAGCGTGGCCAGCGCGCTGGTCGCCGCGCCGAAATCGGCGGACAGCGAGGCGACGTGGAGCTGGCGCGGGCGCAACCTGGCGCTGCTGGCGGCGGACCGCTACGCCGTCAGCGGATTCGTCGAGGAAGCCAAGGAGTGGTCCGGGCGCGAGCGGCCCGACGGGGTGCCCGACGACTCCTTCCCGTCCAACCACAGCGCCGTCACCGCCGTGCACACCAGCTTCACCCGGCGCAACCTGGACTACATCGACATGGACCCGACCCTGCGCTACACCGCCAAGGCCGGCCTCTACACCCTCGACGGGCTGACCGCGCTGTCGCGCGTCGAGGGCGACAAGCACTATCCCACCGACGTGCTGGTGGGCATGGCGCTGGGCAACTTCGTCGCCAACTTCACCTACAACCTGTTCCTCGAAGGCCCCGCCAGCGACCGTTACAACCTCACGGTGGCCCCCGAGGCCGACGGCGGCATGAGCCTGCGGGTGGCGATGCCATTCTGAGCGGGTTGGCGTTCCGGCGGGGGCTGCGGCTAGTCTTTCCGGACCCTCTCCGCCGAATGAGCGCACCGATGCCGTTGCGTCTGCTGCTGTTGTTGCTGTGTCTCGCCTGCGCCGCGCCGCGCGCCGATGAGGTGCTGCGCATCGTCGCGGACCGCTGGCCGCCCTACACGGACAGACGGCTGCCCAACGGCGGGGGAGCGGTGCATCTGGTGCGCACCGCCTTGGCGCGCGCGGGCTACGCCACCGAGTACGTCGAGGTCCCCTGGCCGCGCGTGCTGTACGGCCTGCGCGGCGGCGAGTACGACCTGGTGGTCGGCGCCTGGTACAACCCGGAGCGGAAAGCCTTCGGCGTATTCTCCGAAGCCTACCTGAGCAACCGCGTGCTGTTGCTCAAGCGCCGCGGTTCGCCGATCACCTTCAGCCGTCTGGCCGACCTCTACCCCTACCGCATCGCCGTGGTGCGCGGCTACAGCTATTCCCCGGAATTCGACAGCGACCCGCAGCTGCGGCGGGTGCCGGTGTTCAGCTTCGCCAACGCCGCGCTGATGCTGCGCGCCGGGCGGGTGGAGCTGGCGGTGGAGGACGAGATCACCGCCCGCCATCAGTTCGCCGGGGAGCTGGCGGCGGTCGGGGGCCAGCTGGAATTCCTGCCGATGCCGCTGGCGGAGAAGGGCCTGCATATCCTGGTCAGCCTGCGCAATCCGCAGCACGCGCGGATCGTCGCGGCGTTCAACGAGGCCATCCGCGCGATGCGCGCCGACGGCAGCTACGACGCGCTGAAGCGGGAACACGGCCTGTAGCGGAGCTGCTGCATGTCGCAGGAGCGAGCTTGCTCGCGAACCGCACGGCAGCGATGCCACCGGGCGCTCCTACGGAAGGGAGGCCTGCGTGGCTCAGGCGGCTTCCGCCTGCTCCGTGCCGATCTCCTTCTTCAGCAGGTGCGCCGCCAGCGTGCGCAGCGGCGTGAGCTGGCGGCAGATCAGCGCCAGCTGGGTCTGCACCAGGCGATGGGCGTCGTCCTGCTCCTCGGGCAGCTCCTCCAGGCGCTTGGCCAGGGCGTCTTCCTCGTCGCTGTAGATCGCCACCGGGCGCCGCTCGGCAAGGCGCCTGGCGATGTCGTCGAGGCTGGCGGTGAGGCGTTCGGCGGCCTCGCCGATCAGGCTGTCGCTCGGCGCCGGGGGCAGGCGGTCGCGGTGCGCGCCGAGGGCCGAGAGGTAGCTGAGCAGGGTGTGGGAGAGCACCAGGAAGCGGAAGCCGATCTCCGCGTCCTTCCGGAAGTGGCCGGGCTCCAGCAGCATGTTCGACAGGGTGGTGGAGAGCGTCGCATCGGCGTTGTGCGCGTTGCGCCGCGCGGTGCGGTAGGCAAGGTCGTCGCGCTTGCCGTTGGCGTACTGCTGCATGATCTCGCGCAGGTAGCGGCTGTTGCACGCCAGGGTGCCGCCGACCAGGCGGTGCAGGCTGCGGCCGTGCCAGTCGGGGAGGATCAGGAACACCGCGATCCCGGCGATCAGCGCGCCGAGCAGGGTGTCGAACAGGCGCGGCAGGATCAGCCCGTAGCCGTCGCCCACCTGGTTGAAGCAGAACAGCACCAGCAGGGTGATCGCCGCCGTGGCCAGGGTGTAGCGCGTGCTGCGGGTGGCGAAGAAGGCGACCCCGGCGACCACCGCCAGCAGCGACTGGACCAGCGGATTGGGGAACAGGTCGATCAGCGCCCAGCCGGCCACCAGGCCGACCAGCGTGCCGAGGATCCGCTGCACCAGGCGGATGCGCGTGGCGCCGTAGTTCGGCTGGCAGACGAACACCGTGGTGAGCATGATCCAGTAGCCCTGGGTCGGGTGGATCAGGTGCAGCATGCCGTAGCCGGCGGCCAGCGCCAGGGACAGGCGCAGGGCGTGGCGGAACAGCAGCGAGTTGGGCGAGAGCTGCAGGCGCAGGCGCTCCAGCGCGTCCCGCAGCGAGCGCGGCGAGCGGTCCAGCAGGCTGCTGTCCTGCTCGTCGGCCAGCGCGTCCGGGTTGCTCGCGCCGCTGAGCTTGCGGTCCAGGGTGGTCAGGTTGGCCGCCAGCGCGCCGAGGGAGCGCAGCAGCCCGCGCCAGGCCGGGTTGCCCTGCTGGCGCAGGTGATCGAGCGAGGCGTTGAGGTCGGCCAGGGCCAGTTCGCTGTCGTTGTAGTCGAACGGCTGGCGCAGCTGGATCGCCTTCGCCAGCGCCTTGCACGCCTTGCCCTGCTGGTTGAGCAGGCGCTGGCAGCGGAACAGCACGTCGCTGTGGAAGAAGGCCTCGGCCAGCTGGTTGTACGGGTAGTGCGAGGAGCTGGCGCGCTCGTGGACGTCCTGGGCGATGAAATACAGCTTCAGGTAGCGGCTGATCTTCGGCCCCGGGCGGCCGTGGGGCAGGCGCGCGAGGATGGTTTCCTTGGCCTGGTTGAGCGCCACCACGACCCGGCCGTTCTGCCGCGCCAGGGCCAGGCGCTGGGCCTCGACGTCGAGCTGGCGCAGCGGTTCGAGCAGGCTCGACTTGATCTTCAGGTACTCGCCCAGTTCGAGGAACAGCCGAGCCAGGCTCTGCTGCACCGGCTGGTTGGCGAACAGCAGGTTCCACAGCACCGACAGCAGGCCGTACCAGCCGGCGCCGAGCACCAGCAGCGCCGGCTCGCGCCAGAAATCGCTGGGCGAACCGCCGCGCTGGTCGACGCCGATCATGGTGTAGATCGACAGGATCAGCGTGGCCGAGGCGATCGCCGCGTAGCGCTCGCCCAGCGCGCCGAGCAGGGTCATGGCGAAGGTCGACAGCGCCAGGCCGGCGACGAAGACCAGCGGGTAGGAGTACAGCAGTTCCACCGCCAGCGCGGCGACGCTGAAGCAGGCCAGGGTCACCAGCAGTGCCTGCAGGCGGCCCAGCCAGTGATCGTCGGTTTCCGCCAGGGCGCTGGCTATGACCCCGAGGAACAGCGGGATCACCAGCTCCGGCCGGCCCTGCAGCCAGCAGGCGAGCATGACCCCGCTGAGGGCGACGAACACCCGCAGGCTGTAGGCGAACTTGTCCAGCGCCCAGAGGCGCCGCAGAGACTGGAGCAGTGGGGAGGAAAGCATGCGAATCGGGGCTTCCGGGGGACTGCCGCTCAGACTAGCGGATCGCCTGCGGCGCTGCTATCGCGGGGGCGACAGGGTATCGCGCACTTTCCTCCGGGGGCGGAGGCTTTTCGTAGGAGCGAGCTTGCTCGCGAACGATGTTCGCCGGCTGCAGCGCTGCCATGCGCTTCGCGAGCAAGCTCGCTCCTACAGAAGAGCAGCTCAGAGGATGCGTGCCTTGAACGAGCGGCCCTTGATCTTGCCTTCGTTGAAGTGCTTCAGCGCCTGCCGGGCGCTATCGCGCTCCACGGCGACGAAGGCCTGGAAGTCGAAGATGGCGATCTTGCCCACCTGCGCGCCCTTGAGCCCGGCATCGCCGGTCAGCGCGCCGAGGATGTCGCCGGGGCGCAGCTTGTCCTTGCGTCCGCCGGCGATGGCCAGGGTGGTCATCGGCGGCAGCAGCGGGGCGTCGTTGGCCTTGAGGAAGTCGATGCGCTCCCAGTTCAGCGGCGCGCCCTGCAGGTCCTCGACGGCCTGGGCGCGGCTGGCTTCGGCGGGGGTGACCAGCGACAGCGCCAGGCCCTTCTCGCCGGCGCGGCCGCTGCGGCCGATGCGGTGCACGTGGACCTGCGGATCGCGCGACAGCTCGACGTTGATCACCGCCTCCAGCGCGGCGATGTCCAGCCCGCGGGCGGCCACGTCGGTGGCCACCAGCACGCTGCAGCTGCGGTTGGCGAACATGGTCAGCACCTGGTCGCGCTCGCGCTGCTCCAGGTCGCCATGCAGCGCCAGGGCGGAAATCTTCCGCGCGTTGAGCTGTTCGACCACTTCCATGCACTGCTGGCGGGTATGGCAGAAAGCCACGCAGGACTGCGGGCGGAAATGCTGCAGCAGGCGCACCACGGCGTCGAGGCGCTGCTTCGGGTCGATCTCGTAGAAATGCTGCTCGATCTGGCTGTCGTCGTGCAGCGCCTCGACTTCCACGCGCTCGGGATTCTTCAGGAACTTCGCCGCCAGCTGGCCGATGCCCTCGGGGTAGGTGGCGGAGAACAGCAGGGTCTGCCGGCGTGCGGGCAGCTGGCCGATGATGTCGGCGATGCTGTCGTAGAAGCCCATGTCGAGCATGCGGTCGGCCTCGTCGAGCACCAGGGTGTTCAGGCCGTCGAGCTTCAGGGTGCCGCGGCGCAGGTGCTCCTGCACCCGGCCGGGGGTGCCGACCACCACGTGGGCGCCGTGCTCCAGCGAACCGATCTGCGGGCCGAAGGGCACGCCGCCGCAGAGGGTCAGCACCTTGATGTTGTCGGCGGCGCGGGCCAGGCGGCGGATTTCCTTGGCCACCTGGTCGGCCAGCTCGCGGGTCGGGCACAGCACCAGCGCCTGGCAGCCGAAGTAGCGCGGATTCAGCGGGCTGAGCAGGCCGATGCCGAAGGCGGCGGTCTTGCCGCTGCCGGTCTTGGCCTGGGCGATCAGGTCGCGGCCCTTGAGGATCACCGGCAGGCTGGCGGCCTGGATCGGGGTCATCTCGCGGTAGCCGAGGGAGTCGAGGTTGGCCAGCAGGTCGGCCGACAGGGGAAGGCTGGAGAAGGCGGAGGTGGTCACGGAAGAGGCCCGGGGTGAATCCATTGGTCGCGCAGTGTAGCAGGAGGGCGTCTCCGGGCGGGCTGGGATACCGGCCGTGCAAGGCTTTGCGCCCACTTGTCAGAAATCCCGCGACTGGCTGTACATGGTTTTTTATACAGATTCGCTTTCCGCAGATTTTTGTCGTAGAGTGCCTGAACTGTGTTTGCATGGGTCGCCGTCGATCGTGACCTGATGCGGTCGGTTATTCCACCCCGTCCTGCTCGACTCCTTGTAACTCCTTGCAACTCAGTTCCTGGCCGCCTCGCGTGGCTAATCTTCAAAATCGTTCCAAGGAGAACACCATGTCGAATCGTCAGAACGGCACCGTCAAGTGGTTCAACGAGACCAAAGGCTACGGCTTCATTACCCCGGAAAGCGGCCCGGACGTTTTCGTTCACTTCCGCGCCATCGAAGGTAACGGCTTCAAGACCCTGGCCGAAGGCCAGAAAGTCAGCTTCGAAGTCGTGCAGGGCCAGAAAGGCATGCAGGCCGAGCGCGTTCAGGTGATCAACTAAGATCCCCTGGCGTCAGCCGAAGAACCCCGGATGGAAACATCCGGGGTTTTTTATTGCCTAAAGTTGCCGTCATCCCTTCCGGAGTCTCCATCCATGTCGTCGCCCGCCCTCCGCCTGCTGGCCCTCGGTCTGTTCGCCTTCGCCGGCACCTGCGCCGTCGCCGCCGAGGAGCCTGCACCGCCCGCCCAGCCCGGCACCTGGGGCTGGGTCGAGACGCTCAAGCTGATGCCCGAGGAAGCCGTGCTCAAGGCCAGGCTGGATACCGGCACGCAGACCTCGACGATGGACGCGCGCAACATCGTCCGGATCAAGAAGAACAACGAGCGCTGGGTGCAGTACGACGTGATGGTCACCGACCCCGCGACCGGCAAGGAACTGCGCCTGCCCTTCGAACGCAAGATCGAGCGCGTGCTGAAGTTCCACGGCGCCAACGGCGTCGAGCGCAGCCCGGTGGTGCTGATGGACGTGTGCCTGGGCAACAAGGTCTACCGCGAGCAGTTCTCCCTGCGCGACCGCCAGGCCCAGGACTACCCGGTGCTGCTCGGCCGCCGCAGCCTGGAGCACCTGGGCGCGGTGGACGCCTCGAAGACGCAGACCGTCGCGCCCACCTGCAAGCCCTGATCAGTGCTCGTTGACGCCGTGCTCCGGGTCGACCCGGCGCGGCGTGGTGCGGCCGTCCCCGGCGCTGAGCTGGAAGAAGATCGCCGCCGCCAGCATCGACAGCAGGCCGACGCTCAGGTAGGTGGCGTGGAAGGCTGACAGCGCGTCTTCCTGCGCGCTGTCCAGGTCGCCATTGAACCCCCGCAGCAGCCCCGCCGCGCAGGCCACGCCCAGGCCGATGGACAGCTGCATCACCACCGAGAGCAGGCTGTTGCCGGCGCTGGCGTTGTCGTCGCGCAGGTCGATCAGGGTCAGGGTGTTCATCGCGGTGAACTGCAGCGAGTTGATCCCGCCCAGCACCGCCAGCTGCGCGAGCAGCAGCAGGTACGGCGTGTTCTGGTCCACCAGGCCGAGGCTGGCGATCATCGCCCCGAGCAGCAGCGTGTTGCTCACCAGCAGGCGGCGGTAGCCGAACAGCTCCAGCAGCGGCTTGGCCAGCGACTTGATGACCATGGCCGACAGCGCCATCGGGATCATGGTCATGCCCGCCCGGGAGGGCGAGAAGCCCAGCCCGACCTGCAGCAGCAGGGGCGTCAGGAACGGCAGCGAGCCGCTGCCCAGGCGGGCGAACAGGTTGCCCAGCACGCCCACCGCGAAGGTGCGGGTGCGGAACAGCGACGGAGGGAACAGCGGCGCCTCGATGCGCAGCGCGCGCAGCCAGTAGCACACCAGCAGGACCAGCCCGCCCACCAGCAGGAGCACCACGCGCACGTGGGGCATGTGCAGCTCGCCCAGGCCCTCCAGGGCCATGGTGATCAGCACCATGGCGCCGCCGAACAGCAGGAAGCCGACGCCGTCGAAGCGCGTGGCGCGCACGCCGTGCAGGTCCGGCATCAGGCGCAGGGCGACGATGAAGCCGACCAGCCCCACCGGCAGGTTGATCAGGAAGATCCAGTGCCAGCTGGCGTATTCCACCAGCCAGCCGCCCATGGTCGGGCCGGTCAGCGGGCCGAGCAGGCCGGGAATGGTGACGAAGCTGAGGATCCGCACCAGCTCGCTGCGCGGGTAGACGCGCAGGATCACCAGGCGTCCCACCGGCATCATCAGTGCGCCGCCGACGCCCTGCACCACCCGCGCGGCGACCAGGGTGCCGAGGGTCGGCGAGAGCGCGCAGAGCAGCGAGCCGAGGCTGAACAGGAAGATCGCGAAGAGGAACACCCGGCGCGTGCCGAAGCGATCGGAAATCCACCCGGAGGAGGGGATCAGCAGCGCCACCGTGAGCAGGTAGGCGATCACCACGCCCTGCATGCGCAGCGGGTTCTCGTTGAGCGAGCGGGCCATGCCCGGCAGCGCGGTGTTGAGGATGGTGCCGTCCAGGGCCTGCATGAAGAAGGCGATGGCCACCAGCCAGGGCAGCAGGCGGGCCGTGCGGGGCGTCAGGGCGAAGGGTTCGGGCATGATCGATCCAGCGGGAGGGGATGGCCCTAGCTTAGGGAATGTTGCGCGGCGGTGGGGCGGTCGAGTGTGGCGCCGGGCCCGCGCGACAGGAGGCGGCGGGCCGCGCGCGGGGACTTTGCCGCTGTCTGGAAATGCCTGTGCCAGACCTGTAGGGCCCGTTTTCCAAGGTCTTTGCGAGCAGATGCCGGGGTGCGCCGAAAGTAGCGGGTATGGCGGAACGATGTCACCGGCGGCGGGTCGATATGCGGTCCGGCCGCTTGCCGGAATTCCCACAGGAGTCAGCGATGTCCGTCAAACCCCGTGTCACCCTCGCCCTGGCCACCGTGCTGGCGGCGTCTTCCGCATTCGCCTTCAACCTCGGTGACGCCGCCAAGGTGGTCTCCGGCGCAACCGGCGGCGGCACCGCGCCGGTCGCCAGCACGCCCCAGGCCAGCGGCCTGCTCGGCGCCCTGACCGGCCAGCTCGGGGTCAGCGACGAACAGGCCCTGGGCGGCACCGGCGCGCTGCTGGGGCTGGCCAAGAACAAACTCAGCGGCGGCGACTACTCGCAGCTGCTCCAGGCCGTTCCCGGCCTCGACAAGCTCTCCGGCAGCAGCGCGCTGGGCGGCCTCGGCGGCCAGCTCGGCAACCTCGGCGGCGCGGCCTCCAGCGGTCTGCTGGGCAACGTCGGCAGCATGGGCGATGTGAACAATGCCTTCGGCGCGCTGGGCATGGACCAGAGCATGACCGGCAAGTTCGCCACGGTGCTGCTGGACTACTTCGGCAAGCAGGGCGTGAACAGCCAGTTGCTGAGCAGCCTCAGCGGGCTCTGGGGCGCGGGCGCCTGAGAGGCTGCTACGCCTCGCGAGATCGCGAACGGCTTCTGAGGCGTCGGGCCGCCGGCCGGCGCGGAACCGCCGGCGGCCCGCCTTGTCGAAGCCACGACCCGGTCCCTGTTCGGGGCTGGGCATCCCCTCCGGAGCCGTCGATGTCCGCCAAATCCGCCGTTGTCCTGGCCGCCGCCTGGCTGGCCGTATCCCCCGTGTTCGCCGCTACCTTCGCCGAGAACGCCGAGCCGGCGCCGGCCACCGAAGCGCCCGCGCAGGCGGCCAGTGCGCTGCTGAACAACCTGACCCACCAGCTGGGCGTCAGCGAGCAGCAGGCCATCGGCGGCACCGGCGCGCTGCTGGGGCTGGCCCTGAATACCCTGAAGGACACCGACAGCGCCCAGTTGCAGAAGGCCATGCCGAACATGCAGCAACTCGCCGGCGACGGTTCCGGCTCCCTGGGCGATCTGGGCGGCATGCTGGGTGGCCTGGGCGGGGCGGCGGCGCTGCTCGGCGGGATCAACAACCTGCAGGACGTCGACCAGATCTTCGGCGTGATGGGTATGGACCAGTCGATGATCGGCCGCTTCGCCGGGGTGATCCTCGACTACTTCACCCAGCAGGGCCTGAGCAGCCAACTGCTCGGCACGCTCGGCGGCCTCTGGGGCGCACCGGCAACCCCGCTGGCGGCGCCGGTCGCCGGACGGGGCGTGTGAGCGCGCCGGCTCAGAACTCCCGGCGCAGCGCCTCGATGCGCGCGTCCTTCTCTTCCCACAGGCGCGACACCCAGGCCTGTACGTACTGGCGGAATTCCGGGTCGTTCTCGTAATCGCCCTGCCACAGCGCGGGGTCGATCTCGCGCGCCTGGATATCCACGATCACCCGCGGCACGCGCCCGCACAGCAGGTCCCAGAAGCCCGGCCGCGGGCCTTGCGGATAGACCAGGGTGACGTCCAGCAGCGTGTCGAGCTGCTCGCCGAGGGCCGCCAGGACGAAGGCCACGCCGCCCGCCTTGGGGCGCAGCAGGTTCCTGTAGGGCGACTGCTGCCGGGCCTGCTTGGCCGGGGTGAAGCGGGTGCCTTCGAGGTAGTTCACCACGGTCACCGGCATGCGCTTGAACTTCTCGCAGGCGGCCCTGGTGATCTCCAGGTCCTTGCCCTTGAGCTCCGGGTGCTTCTCCAGGAAGGCCTTGCCGTAGCGCTTCATGAACGGGTAGTCGAGCGCCCAGAAGGCCAGGCCGAGGAAGGGCACCCAGATCAGTTCCTTCTTCAGGAAGAACTTGAAGTAGGGCGTCCTGCGGTTGAACGCCTGCACCAGCGCCGGGATGTCGACCCACGACTGGTGGTTGCTGATCACCAGGTAGGAGGTGTCGCCGCGCAGGTCATCGCCGCCGCGGATGTCCCAGACGGTCGGGGTCATCAGCGCGAAGACGGCCTTGTCGATCTCGGCCCAGGTCTCGGCGATCCACATCACCCCACGCGAGCAGGCGTCCTTCGCCGCCTGGCCGGGGGCGACCAGCTTGAGCAGGGCGATCAGCAGCATCGGGCCGATCAGGACCAGGGTGTTGATCAGCAACAGGAGGCTGGCGACGACGCCGGCCAGAGCCCGCATGGAGAGTGCACGCATGGAGAGCCGGTTCCTTGTGCGACGGTGACGCGGCCATGATACGCAGACAGTCCGCCCGGCCCAAGCGGGGAGGGGATGGCGAACCAATGGCCGGCATGCTAGTCCTATGCGCACATGCCCCACCCCGGAGATTCTGCGTGAAACGCGCCCTCGCCCTGCTTTCCCTGCCTACGTTGATCGCACTGGCCCTGCCCAGCCTGGTGCTGGCCGCCGAACCCAAGCTCTATGGCCGCTACGAGTGGGTCAGCCTGCCCGAACTCGACCAGACGCTGCAGGCGAAGATGGACACCGGCGCCTACACCTCGTCGCTGTCGGCCAAGGACATCCAGTTGTTCCAGCGCGACGGCGAGGAGTGGGTGCGCTTCAAGCTGGCGACCAAGGACGGCGGCGACTCGGTGTACGAGCACAAGCTGCTGCGCATCTCCAAGATCAAGAACCGCGCCGACGGCGCCGCCGAGGACGAGGAGGACGACAGCAACCCCGGCCTCAGCCAGCGCCCGGTGATCGAGCTGCCGGTGTGCCTGGGCGGCGACCAGCGCACCATCGAGGTCAACCTGACCGACCGCAGCCACTTCAACTACCCGTTCCTGATGGGCACCAAGGGCCTGCGCAAATTCCACGTCGCGGTCGACCCCGGCGAGCGCTTCACCGCCGGCAAGCCGAACTGCTCCGGCAGCTGAGGCCCCGATTGACGCGGTGCCGGGCTTGCGGCACCGTGCCGGCAGTTTCCAGGGAGCCGGAACCCCATGCCGCACATCCTCATCGTCGAAGATGAAGCCGCCATCGCCGACACGCTGCTCTACGCGCTACAGGCCGAGGGCTTCGAGACCACCTGGCTGAGCCTGGCCGGCGCGGCGCTGGAGCGGTTGCAGCGCGAGACCTTCGACCTGCTCATCCTCGACGTCGGCCTGCCCGACATCAGCGGCTTCGAAGCCTGCAAGCGGCTGCGCCGCTTCTCCGAGGTGCCGGTGATCTTCCTCACCGCGCGCGACGCCGAGATCGACCGGGTCGTCGGGCTGGAGATCGGCGCCGACGACTACGTGGTCAAGCCGTTCAGCCCGCGCGAGGTCGCCGCGCGGGTGAAGGCCATCCTCAAGCGCATGGCGCCGCGCGAGGCGCCCGCCGGCGGAGGCCGCGGGCCGTTCGAGGTGGACGCGGAGCGCGCGCTGATCCGCTACCACGGCCAGCCGCTGGCGCTGACCCGCCACGAATTCCGCCTGCTGCAGACCCTGCTGGCGCGCCCGGAGCGGGTGTTCAGCCGCGAGCAGCTGCTCGATGCTCTCGGCGTGGCCGCCGACGCCGGCTACGAGCGCAACGTCGACAGCCACATCAAGAGCCTGCGCGCCAAGCTGCGCCAGGTCGCCGCCACCGCCGAACCGATCCAGACCCACCGCGGCCTGGGCTACAGCTACGCGCCGGACAAGGGCTGATGCGCCTGTCGCTGCGGATCTTCCTGGTCTACTTCCTGTTCGTCGGCCTGACCGGCTGGTTCGTCCTGAGCACGGTGATGGATGAAATCCGCCCCGGCGTGCGCCAGTCCAGCGAAGAGACCCTGGTGGACACCGCCAACCTGCTGGCCGAAGTGCTGCAGGCCGACGTGAAGAACGGCACCCTCAGCCAGAGCCGGCTGCCGGAGATACTCCGCGCCTATGGCGCGCGCAGCCCGCAGGCGGACATCTGGGGGGTGAACAAGACGGCGGTGAACCACCGCATCTACGTCACCGACGCGCGCGGCGTCGTCCTGCTGGATTCCCTCGGGCAGGCCGTGGGGCAGGACTATTCGCGCTGGAACGACGTCTACCTGACCCTGCGCGGGCAGTACGGCGCGCGCTCCAGCCGCGAGTCGGCGGACGACCCGGAGTCCTCGGTGATGTACGTCGCCGCGCCGATCCGCGATGGCCAGACGATCATCGGCGTGGTCTCGGTATCCAAGCCCAACCGCAGCCTGCAACCCTACATCGACCGCTCCCAGCGCCGCCTCGCCTGGCTCGGCGCCGGGCTGATCGCCCTCGGCCTGCTGGTCGGTGCGCTGCTCTCCTGGTGGCTCAGCCGCTCCCTGGAACGCCTGACCCGCTACGCCCAGGCGGTCAGCGAAGGCCGCCGCGCGGAGCTGCCGCGCTACCGCGGCGGCGAGATGGCGCAACTGGCCGGCGCGGTGGAGCGCATGCGCGTGCAGCTGGAAGGCAAGGCCTACGTCGAGCGCTACGTGCACACCCTGACCCACGAGCTGAAAAGCCCGCTGGCGGCGATCCGCGGCGCGGCGGAACTGCTCGAGGGCGAGATGCCGGCCGAGCAGCGCGCGCGCTTCGTCGGCAATATCGCCGGGGAAAGTGAGCGTTTGCAGCAACTGATCGAACGGCTGCTGAACCTCGCCCAGGTGGAACAGCGCCAGGGGCTGGAGGAGCGCGTGCCGGTGGCCCTGCACGGGCTGGTCGAGAGCCTGGTCGACGAGCGCATCGTGCGGGTGCGGGGCGTGCAGCTGGAAAATGCGATCCCGCCGCAGGCGAGCGTGACCGGCGAGCGTTTCCTGCTGCGCCAGGCGCTGGGCAATTTACTGGACAACGCGCTGGATTTCACCCCGCCCGGCGGCGCGGTGCGCTTCTCCGCCCGGCCCGAGGGTGGCGGCTGGCGCATCGAGCTGTTCAACCAGGGCGAGGCGATTCCCGACTTCGCCCTGCCGCGCCTGACCGAGCGCTTCTACTCCCTGCCGCGCCCGTCCAGCGGGCGCAAGAGCACCGGCCTGGGGCTCAATTTCGTGGCCGAGGTGGCGGCGCTGCACGGCGGCGCGCTATGCGTCGAGAACGTCGAGGGCGGGGTGCGGGCGAGCCTGTCGCTGCCGCAGCCGTAGCGCGCCCGCTGGGCGCGAATCGCGGACAAGGTCCGCTCCTACAGGGAGCCGCGGGGCTGCTTTCGTAGGAGCGGAGCTTCTCCGCGATGCTCTTCGACGCCGTGATGCTGCTGCAGCCATAGCGCCGTTGCAGGTGCGCCCTACGGGCGCAATTCGCGGACAAAGTCCGCTCCTACGGGAGTATCGACGTCCGCCACACAAATCCCACAGAGTCTCCACATTCCCTCCCCGGCATCACCACGCCCGCGCCCCAGGCTCTCCCCGTCACCCTTCCACGGAGAGCCTTCCCCATGAACCGCCAACTCGGCATCAAGCTCGGCGCCATCGCCCTGTTGATCGTCCTTCTGCTGATTCCCCTGCTGATGATCGACGGCCTGGTCGACGAGCGTCAGGCCTATCGCGACGGCGTGCTGCAGGACATCGCCCGCAGTTCCAGCTACAGCCAGCAGCTCACCGGCCCCCTGGTGGTGGTGCCCTACAGCCGCACCGTGCGCGAGTGGCGCACCGACAAGGAGACCCAGCGGCGGGTGCTGGAGGAGCGCGAGGTGCGCGGTCGCCTGTACTTCCTGCCGGAGACCTTCGCGGTCGACGGGCGGATGCGCACCGAGCTGCGCCATCGCGGCATCTACGAGGCGCGCCTCTATCACGCCGACAACAGCATCAGCGGCAGCTTCGCGCTGCCGGCCAACTACGGCATCGGCGACGATCTCGCCAGCTACCGCTTCGACGCGCCGGTGCTGGCGGTCGGCATCAGCGACGTGCGCGGCATCGAGAACGCCCTCAAGCTGAAGATGAACGGCGAGCTGCGCGACTTCCAGCCCGGCACCGGGAGCAAGCTGCTGGGCAGCGGCGTCCACTCGGTGCTGCCGCTGGCGCTGGCCGACCACGAGCAGCGCTTCGACTACGCCTTCGACCTCGCCCTGCTGGGCAGCAGCCGCCTGGACATCACCCCGGTGGGCCGCGACAGCCAGGTCAACCTGGTGTCGGACTGGCCGCATCCGAGCTTCGGCGGCGAGTTCCTGCCGACCGAGCGCAGCGTCACCGAGCGGGGCTTCAGCGCGCGCTGGCGCACCAGCTTCTTCGCCACCAACCTGGAAGATGCGCTGCGGGCCTGCGCGCTGCGCGAAAACTGCGAGTCGTTCAACTCGCGCAGCTTCGGCGTCGGCCTGGTCGACCCGGTGGACCAGTACCTGAAGACCGACCGCGCGGTGAAGTACGCGCTGCTGTTCATCGGCCTGACCTTCGCCGGCTTCTTCCTCTTCGAAGTGCTCCGGCGCCTGGCCGTGCACCCGATCCAGTACGCGCTGGTGGGCATGGCGCTGGCGCTGTTCTACCTGCTGCTGCTGTCGCTTTCCGAACATGTCGGCTTCGAGCGGGCCTACCTGGTTTCCGCCGCGGCGTGCGTCGGCCTGATCGGCTTCTACCTCTGCCACGTGCTGCGCAGCCTGTGGCGCGGCCTCGGCTTCAGCGCCGGGCTCGCGGCGCTGTACGGGATGCTCTACGCGCTGCTCAGCGCCGAGGATTACGCGCTGCTGATGGGCTCGCTGCTGCTGTTCGGCGTGCTCGCCGGGGTGATGGTGCTGACCCGCCGGCTGGACTGGTACGGCATCGGTCGGGCCCGTGGCGATGACCTGGAGTTTTCCCTGGACGACGTGCGCGTGCAGCGCTGAGGAGAGAGCCATGTCCAACCTGATGCGTTTTTCCCTGTGCCTGCTGGCCGGCCTGCTGATCAGCGGCCTGAGCCTGCCGCTGCTGATGCTGGCCGGCCGCTTCGACTGGATCGCCCTGCTGGTGGCCAGCGGCAAACCGCTCGCCCATCTCGCCCTGCTGTTGCCCGGCGGCCTGTGGGAGCAGCTCAGCGGCGTGCAGGACGCGGCGCACAATCCGCATGTGCGCTCCTTCCTCGAACTGTGCATGGGCGTCGCCCAGCTGGGCTTGCTGCTGGCGCTGCCGCTCTACCGTCTGGGGAAAAGGGCGTGAGCGCCTGGTGCGGGCTGCGCGAGGAGCGCGAGGCGGGCCGGCGGCTGGCGCGGCGGATTGCCGGGCTGTTCGGGCCGGGAATGGCGCGGCGTGTGGCGCGGGATGAGCGGTTTCAGCGGCGGGTGATGAGGCGCGCGGGCGCTGCGCAGGGACATTGGCGTGCGGGCCTGCCCCTCACCCCGAGCCTCTCCCGGGGGGAGCGGGGGCTGGGCGGTGCGGGGTGGCGGGTCTGGCGCACGCCTGCCCAGGCGCCGGGCTGCGCTCCGTAGGATGGCGTGGAGCGCAGCGATACCCATCGCCCGTCAGGCCGGAACGGTGGCCCGCAGCGACGGCCGCTGGCTGACCTCGGCGAACCACTTCGCCAGCTGCGGGTAGTCGGCGCGCCAGTCCCAGTGCGGCTGGCGGAAGTCCAGGTAGCCCAGGGCGCAGGCCACGCCGATGGCGGCGACGTCGAAGCGCTCGGCCAGCTCGGCGTGGGCCGGGCCGTCGAAGTAGGCGAGGGTGCGGACGATCTTCTGCTGCTGGTTGGCCAGCCACGGCTCCCAGTGCATTTCCGGCGGACGCATGGCGGTCTCGTAGCGGATCAGCACGGAGGCGTCCATCACCGCGTCGGCCAGCGAGGCCAGGGTCAGGCGCCGCCAGCGGGCCGGGCCCTCGCGGGGGATCAGCGGCTCGCCGGCGTGCTGCTGGTCGAGGTATTCGAGGATCACCCGGCTGTCGTGCAGGGTCTGGCCGTCGGCCAGGCGCAGGGCGGGAATCTTGCCGGCGGGGTTGCCTTGCAGCACGCCGGCGTCCGGCGCGATGGGGGTGTGGACGGCAGGTTGCAGCTCGACCCGGTCGAGCTGGCCGGTCTCGTGCAGCAGGACCATGACCTTGCGCACGAAGGGCGAAGCGGCGGCATGGATCAGGGTGGGACGGACGCTCATGGATTCTCCTCGGCGTTCATTCGTGGATGACCACCAGGCGGTCGGTGCCGGATTCGGCGCCCCAGACTTCGCCCGGTCGGCCCAGCAACTGGCGCACGTTGGCGTGCTCGCGGTCGCTCGGGTAAGCGGTGAACCGCTCGCTCTGCGGGTCGAAGCGCAGGATCGCGTTGCTGGCGAAGTCGCTCAGCCAGACCTGGTCCATGGCATCGACATACAGGGCGTAGGGCAGCGGATGATCGCCCGGCAGCTTCCAGGTTTTCCACTGGTTGTTGTCCGGATCGAAGCGCGCCAGCTGGCCGGCGTTCCACTGGCTGATCCACAGCTGCCCGACCGAATCCGCCCACAGCCGGCGCGGGCCGCTGTCGGCGCTCGGTGGATCGACGCGGGTGACCTCGTCGCCGGACGGGTCGATTTGGCCGACGTAGCCGCCGGCCAGCGAGGCGTACCAGACCTTGCCGTCGGGCGTCACGGCGATGCCGTACGGGCCCCGGCCGCGCGGCGCCGACCACACCTCGAGTTCGCGGGTCGCCGGATCGAGGCGGCCGTAGAAACCGTTCTGCCCGGTGAACCAGAGGGTGCCGTCGTTATCGAATACCGCAGTGTTGAGGTTGGCGTTGGCGGCCTCTTTGGGCAGCCGGATGACTTCCACGCCCAGGCGTTCATGATCGACCCGAACGATGGCGTTGAGCCCGCCGTCGGTGACCCAGGCGTCGCCGTCGGGCCCGGCGACCACGCCGTGGGGCGCCGAGCCCTTGCCCAGGTCGATCTGCTCGGTGGCGCCGGTCTGCGGGTCGAGCCGGCCGAGCGCGCCGGCGCGCTGCGCGGTGTACCAGACCTTGCCGTCCGCCGTGGGCGCGACGTCGTGCGGGCCGGAGCCCTGGGGCAGGTCGAAGTACTTCACGCTGGCGGCATTGGCGCCGCCGGCCAGCAGCAGGCCGGCGAGCAGCAGGGGCAGGAGGCGCGGGATCGCGGACATGGGGCTCTCCTTGGCAGGGCCGGAATTGATTGAGACTGTACGCCGGGCTCGGCTATCGGCGATATGAGGGAGTGAAGCGCATGACAACCATTCGACTACTGGGGGCGGCCTGCCGCCAGGGCTCGCCGGTCAACGACGACGCCATCGGCTACACCGCGCGCGCCGCCTGGGTGCTCGATGGCGCCACCAGCCTGGGGCCGGGGCTGCTGGACGCGCAGAGCGACGCGCGCTGGCTAGCGCAGTGCGCCAGCGGCCATCTGCAGCGCCTGCTGGAGGAGCGCCCGGGGCTGCCGGCCGAGGCCCTGCTGCGGGCCCTGCAGCAGGGCATCGCCGAGGACTTCCGGCGCGACGCGGGCGTCGCCGCCACGCCGGGGCCGGACCTGCCCAGCGCCTGCCTGAGCCTGCTGCGGGTGCTGGACGACGGCGCGCTGGAGCTGCTCAACCTGTGCGACAGCCGCATCCACCTGGCCTGGGACGATGGCCGCGTGGAGAGCTTCGGCGACACGCCGCTGGAGGAACTGGACCGGCAGTCGGTGCAGCGCCTGCTGGCGCTGCGCGAGGCCCATCCGCAGTGGAGCCACGCCGAGCTGTTCCAGGCCAGCCGCGAGTGGGTGCGGCGCAACCGGGCGCTGGCCAACACGGCGCAGGGCTACTGGGTGCTCGACCCGACCGATCGCTGGCTGGCGCACGTGCAGCGCCGGGTGCTCGATCCCGCGCGGCTGAAGGCGTTCATGCTGGTGACCGACGGCTTCGACCGCCTGCTGGAATTCCGCCGCTACGGGCTCGCCGGGCTGTTCGAGGCGCTGCCGGCGCGCGGCGTCGAGGCGCTGATCGACGAGCTGCGGGCGCTGGAGTCCGCCGACGGCCAGGCGCTGGAGCATCCGCGCCTGAAGATCCACGACGATGCCAGCGTGGTCTGGGGCGAACTGCGGCGCTGAAGCCGCCGGCGATCTACAATCGGGCCCCTGCATTCCACCGGACGACCGACATGCGCGAACCCCCGCTGGCCGCCGGCACGTCGAGCGCACGAGGCCGCCCGCGGGCGACCATGAAAAAACCGCCCCGAGGGGCGGTTTTTTCATCGCGGCGCGAAGTCCTTACAGACCATTCTTTGCCTTGAACTCGCGGCGGCGGCGGTGCAGGACCGGCTCGGTGTAGCCGTTGGGCTGTCGGGTGCCCTCGACGACCAGTTCCAGCGCGGCCTGGAAGGCCACGTTGTCGTCGAAGTTCGGCGCCATCGGGCGGTACAGCGGGTCGCTGGCGTTCTGCCGGTCGACCACCGCGGCCATGCGCTTGAGGCTTTCCAGCACCTGCTCCTGGGTGATCACGCCGTGGCGCAGCCAGTTGGCCAGCATCTGGCTGGAGATGCGCAGGGTGGCGCGGTCTTCCATCAGGCCGATGTCGTTGATGTCCGGCACCTTGGAGCAGCCGACGCCCTGGTCGATCCAGCGGACCACGTAGCCGAGGATGCCCTGGGCGTTGTTGTCCACCTCGTTCTTGATCTCTTCCGCGCTCCAGTTGGTGTTCGGTGCCAGCGGAATGGTCAGGATGTCGTCCACCGAGGCCGGCGCGCGCTTGGCCAGTTCGGCCTGGCGGGCGTACACGTCGACCTTGTGGTAGTGCAGCGCGTGCAGGGTGGCGGCGGTCGGCGACGGCACCCAGGCGGTGTTGGCGCCGGCCAGCGGGTGGCCGATCTTCTGTTCGAGCATGGCGGCCATCAGGTCCGGCATGGCCCACATGCCCTTGCCGATCTGCGCCTTGCCCTGCAGGCCGGTGGCCAGGCCGACGTCGACGTTGTTGTTCTCGTAGGCGCCGATCCACTTCTCGGTCTTCATGGCGCCCTTGCGCACCATGGCGCCGGCTTCCATGGAGGTGTGGATCTCGTCACCGGTGCGGTCGAGGAAGCCGGTGTTGATGAACACCACGCGCTCGGCGGCGGCCTTGATGCAGGCCTTCAGGTTGACGGTGGTGCGGCGCTCCTCGTCCATGATGCCGACCTTCATGGTGTTGCGCGGCATGCCCAGCACGTCTTCGACGCGGCTGAAGATTTCGGCGGCGAAGGCCACTTCCTCCGGGCCGTGCATCTTCGGCTTGACGATGTAGACGCTGCCGGTGCGGCTGTTCTTGCGGCTGGTGTTGCCGTTGAGGTTGTGCAGCGCGGTCAGGCCGGTGAACAGGGCGTCCTGGATGCCTTCGGGCACTTCGTTGCCCTGGGCGTCGAGGATCGCCGGGTTGGTCATCAGGTGGCCGACGTTGCGCACGAACAGCAGGGAGCGGCCGTGCAGGGTGATCTCGGAGCCGTCGGCCTTGGTGTAGACGCGGTCCGGGTTCATGGTGCGGGTGAAGGTGCTGCCGCCCTTGGTCACGGACTCGGCCAGGTCGCCTTTCATCAGGCCCAGCCAGTTGCGGTAGACCACGACCTTGTCGTCGGCGTCGACGGCGGCCACGGAGTCTTCGCAGTCCATGATGGTGGTCAGCGCGGACTCCATCAGGACGTCCTTCACGCCAGCGGCGTCGGTCTGGCCGATCGGGCTGGCCGGATCGATCTGGATTTCGAAGTGCAGGCCGTTGTGCTTGAGCAGCACGGCCGCGGGCTTGGCGGCGTCGCCCTGGAAGCCGACGAGCTGGGCGGCGTTCTTCAGGCCGGTCTCGCTGCCGTTCTTCAGGGTCACGGCCAGCGCGCCGTTCTTCACCGCGTAGGCGGTGGCGTCGACGTGGGAGCCGGATTCCAGCGCGGCGGCCTCATCGAGGAAGGCGCGGGCGAAGGCGATCACCTTGTCGCCGCGGACCTTGTTGTAGCCCTTGCCCTTCTCGGCGCCGTTCTCCTCGCTGATCGCGTCGGTGCCGTACAGTGCGTCGTACAGCGAGCCCCAGCGGGCGTTTGAGGCGTTCAGGGCGAAGCGCGCGTTCATCACCGGCACCACCAGCTGCGGGCCGGCCATGCGGGCGATTTCTTCGTCGACATTCTGGGTGCTGGCCTGGAAGTCGGCCGCTTCCGGCAGCAGGTAGCCGATTTCCTGCAGGAAGGCCTTGTAGGCGGCCGCGTCATGCGGCTGACCGGCGCGGGCCTGGTGCCAGCCGTCGATCTTCGCCTGGAGGTCGTCGCGCTTGGCGAGCAGGGCTTTGTTCTTGGGAGCCAGATCGTTGATCACGGCTTCCACACCCGCCCAGAACTTGCCGGCGTCGACGCCGGTGCCGGGAATGGCTTCGTTGTTAACGAAGTCGATCAGGACTTTGGCGACCTGCAGGCCACCGACTTGAACGCGTTCAGTCATTGCTTGCCTCACTCTGCTCAGGACCAGCTCGGGACACAGGCAAAACGCCTTGTAGTCCGGGCCGCGGAATACTACATGATGCCGTGGGAAAAATCAGGGGGCTTGCGTCGCGGTTAGACCAAAGTACGCATATCAGTCACGTAGCGCCTTTTATGTTCTCAAAAACTTCATGGATTGTTCCAGATAAATCTTAAAACTGTACACGTATAATCCGGCGGCGTATCCGTGGCGCCCCGTCGCAGCCAGCTTAGCCGGCCCTGCCTATACTGCATTCTCCGCCCTGGAGAATCCCGCATGTCCGTGACGCTTGCCACCCCCGCCGATCTCGACGACCTGGTGCCGCTGTTCTCCGGCTACCTCGACTTCTACGAAGTACCGGCGCCCCATGCGGCGATCCGCGGTTTCCTCCAGGCGCGCATCGAGCGGGACGAATCCTGCGTGTTCATCGCCCGCAGCATCGATGGCCTGGCCGTGGGCTTCGTCCAGCTCTATCCGTTCTTCGCCTCGCTGCTGTTGCAGCCGGCCTGGCTGGTCAGCGACCTCTACGTGATGCCGGCCGCGCGCCGCGACGGCTATGGCGAGGCGCTGATGAACGCCGCCCGTGCCCATGCCGAGGCCAGCGGCGCCTGCGGCATGCAGCTGGAAACGGCAAAGACCAACCGCGCCGGCCAGTCGCTCTACGAGCGCCTGGGCTACCGGCGTGACGAGAAGTTCTACACCTACTGGCTGGATCTTTCCGCCTGACGGAGGTTGCCCCATGGATCACCTCGTTCTCACGGTCATCGCCCCGGACCAGCCCGGCCTGGTGGAGCGCATCGCCCAGTGCATCGCCGCCCACGGCGGCAACTGGCTGGAAAGCCGCATGTCGCGCATGGCCGGGCAGTTCGCCGGCATCCTGCGGGTGGCGGTTCCCGCCGAAGGCTACGACGAGCTGGTCGAAGGCCTGCAGGGCCTGTCGGCCCACGGTATCCGCGTGCTGCTGGCGGAGAGCGGCATCGAGCCGTCGTGCAACTGGAAGCCGATCCACCTGGACCTGGTCGGCAACGATCGTCCGGGCATCGTCCGCGACATCACCCGCCTGCTCAGCGAACATGGCGTGAACTTGGAGCGCCTGACCACCGAAGTCCTGCCGGCGCCGATGAGCAGCGAGCCGCTGTTCCACGCCGAGGCGTTGCTGGCGGTGCCGCTGACCCTGCCGCTGGAGGTCCTGCAAAGCCGCCTGGAGGAACTGGCGGACGACCTGATGGTGGAGATGAATTTCCACAACGGGGAATGATTCGTCCGCCGTTTATCCGCCTCTTGTGGGTAAACCTGTGGGCGATCTGTGAATGGAGTCGCAGGGAGCCCGTTCTAACTGGCCTGTAGTCGCATCCTGTTATCCACGGTCAACAGCCACGGCTGTGCACAGATCGCGTGGATCGTCCCGTGAGCTTTCTGTTGATAAATACCTGGAGGCCAGTGAATTCATGGCTTTGGCGGGGTTGATCGTTTTCTGCTCGGTTCGTTCGGCCGCCGTACGAGGGTGATGCCTCGTCCAGCCGCTGTGCACAAAACCTCTGGATGAGTCTGTGGAAAGGCCGTTGATGGATGGCTGAAGGCCTTTTGCCTTGTGGCTTTGGCCGGGTTGTCCACGTACTGGCCAGCGATGCCGTGGACATTCACAGCAAGCGGGGATGCGCCTGTGGAAAAGCGCTGGGAATCCGGCTGTATCCCAGGAATGGCGCTGCTTCCGGTTGTTTGATCGAAAAGTGATCGATTGGCGTGCTGCTCGACTGGCCGATCGGCGCTCGGGCAGCGCGACTGGGGATAACGGCGCGGGCGGCGCGCTTATCCCCGTCTGCACGGGATAGGGCTGTGGATAGTCTGCTGGTGGTTTGCTGAAAGCCCCGTGAGCCGGGGCTTCCGGTGTTGCGCTCAATAAATGATCAGCTGTCGCGGGACAGGCGGTACCAGATGTCCACGCTGTACACCACCAGCGCTAGCCAGATGCAGCCGAAGGAGATCAGGCGGGTGCTGTCCAGGTGCTCGCCGAACAGCAGGATCGCCTGCAGCAGCACCAGGGTCGGCGCCAGGTATTGCAGGAAGCCCAGGGTGGCGTAGGGCAGGTGGCGCGCGGCGGCGTTGAAGCACACCAGCGGCACCAGGGTGATCGGGCCGGCGGCGGCCAGCCAGAGCGCATCGCCGGTGGTCCAGAATTCGGCATGGGTGCTCGGGCCGTCGGCGAACAGCAGCAGCCAGCCCAGGGCCAGCGGCAGCAGCATCCAGGTTTCCACCACCAGCCCCGGCAGCGCGGCGACCGGCGCCTGCTTGCGGATCAGCCCGTAGAAGCCGAAGGTCAGCGCCAGCGCCAGCGACACCCAGGGCAGGCTGCCCAGCTGCCACAGCTGCTGGGCCACGCCGAGCGCGGCGAGCGCCACGGCGACCCACTGCAGCGGGCGCAGGCGCTCGCGCAGGATCACCAGGCCGAGCAGCACGTTGATCAGCGGGTTGATGTAGTAGCCCAGGCTGGCCTCGATCATGTGCCCGTTGTTCACCGCCCAGACGTAGACCAGCCAGTTGCTGGCGATCAGCATGCCGCTGGCGCCGAGCACGGCGAGGCGTTTCGGGTTCTCGCGCAGCTCGCGCCACCAGCCGGGATGCTTCCAGACCAGCAGGGCCAGGGCGCCGAACCCCGCGGACCAGATGGCGCGGTGGGTGATGATTTCCAGGGCGGGAATGCGTTCGAGCAGCTTGAAGTAGATCGGGAAGAGTCCCCAGATGACATAGGCCGTCAGGCCCAGGGCGTAGCCCCGGCGGGGGTTGGCGGTAGCCATGGAACATCCTTGATTAGGCAGCTGGTGAGTGGGCGCACCATTCTAGGGCGCACGCTCGGGCTTGTCTGTGCCGGGGCGGTGGCCGATGCGTGGATATCGGTGCATGTGCGTAACGCTGGCTTTACGCCGTGTCAGGAGCAACTGTCGTTGGCTGCCCGTAGGAGGGGTGGAGCGAAGCGATACCCATGCCGCCGATGCAGCGGTTGGTCGATGGGTATCGCTTCGCTCCACGCCATCCTACGAAGAGTCAGGTGGAAATCCTTGTGCGACTCCTGGCTGGCAATGACGAACTGCGGGCACTCAGAACAACCGCAGCGGCTCCTCGTCCAGAGCCGCCAGTTGCTCGCGCAGCACCAGCACCTGGTCGCCCCAGTAGCGCTCGCTGCCGAACCAGGGGAAGCTCGGCGGGAACGCCGGGTCGTCCCAGCGCCGCGCCAGCCAGGCGCTGTAGTGCATCAGGCGCAGGGCGCGCAGGCCTTCGATCAGCGGCAGCTCGCGCGGGTCGAAGTCGTGGAATTCCTGGTAGCCGTCGACCAGCTCGGAGAGCTGTCCGAGGCGGTCCTGGCGTTCGCCGGCGAGCATCATCCACAGGTCCTGTACGGCGGGGCCCATGCGGCAGTCGTCGAGGTCGACGACGTGGAACACCTCGTCGCGGCACAGCAGGTTGCCGGGGTGGCAGTCGCCGTGCATGCGGATGGGCGTGTAGCTGACGCGCGCGTACAGCTCGTCGATCTTCTTCAGCAGGTCGCGGGCCACGGACTCGTAGGCCGGCAGCAGGCTTTTCGGGATGAAGTCGCCTTCCAGCAGGGTGGCCAGGGACTGGTGGCCGAAGTTATCCACCGTCAGCGCCTCGCGGTGCTCGAACGGGCGGCTGGCGCCGACCGCGTGCAGGCGCCCGAGCAGCTGGCCGAGGCGATAGAGCTGGTCGAGGTTGCCGGGCTCCGGCGCGCGGCCGCCGCGGCGGGGGAACAGGGTGAAGCGGAAGCCGGCGTGTTCGAACAGGGTCTTGCCCTCGTGCACCAGCGGGGCCACCAGCGGCACTTCGCATTCGGCCAGTTCGGCGGCGTAGGCGTGCTCCTCGAGGATTGCCTCGTTGCTCCAGCGCCCCGGGCGGTAGAACTTGGCGATCAGCGGTTCGCTGTCTTCGATGCCCACCTGGTAGACGCGGTTCTCGTAGCTGTTCAGCGCCAGCACGCGGGCGTCGCTGAGGAAGCCGATGCTTTCCACCGCATCCAGAACCAGGTCGGGCGTGAGGGCGGAGAAGGGATGGGACATGGCGACGATCCGGGCAGTGTGCAGGCCGCCTAGTGTACCCCTGCCAGCGCCCGGTCTCAGTGTTCGTTGCAGTCCTGTTGTTTCAGGTCATCGAGACCGGGCGTGGCCGGGGCGTGCGGCACCGGTCGGCTGCGGCTCGACAGGCGGCAGGGAAACTACAGCGGCGTGCCGAGGATCACCTGGGCCGGGGAGAACTGCGCGCGGACCCGGGTGCCGGGCCTCAGGCCGAGGGCCTCGATGCGCTCGGGGTCGGTCAGCGCGCAGAGCATCTGCCCGCCGGGCAACTGGATGCGCACCTCGCTGGGGCCGTCGTCGGCTTCGTGGATGTCGTCGATGCGCCCTTCCAGCGCGTTCAGCCCGTCCGGGCAGGGGATGTGCGGCAGGTCGAGGTACAGCCAGCCGGCCTTCATCAGCGCCACCACCGGCTGGCCGTCGTGCAGCTCCAGCTTCTCGGTGCTCTCGCGGGTGATCCGCGCCTGGATGCGCGCGCCGCCGGGCAGCTCGATGCACACCAGGTCGTTGAGCCCGGCGGCCTCGATGGCGCAGACGTGCCCGTGCAGCTGGTTGCGCGCGCTGGTGCGCATCATCAGGCGGCCGATCAGTTCCAGGTCGGCCTGCTGCTCGACGTGCTCGACGATGTGCTCGCGCAGGGCTTCCAGGCGCTGGTAGAGCGCCAGCAGGCGCTCGCCGTCGGCGGTCAGGCGCGCGCCGCCGCCGCCCTTGCCGCCGACGCTGCGTTCCACCAGCGGCCGGTCGGAGAGGTTGTTGAGCTCGTCGATGGCGTCCCAGGCGGTCTTGTAGCTCATCCCGGCGGCCTTGGCGGCGTGGGTGATGGAGCCGAGCTGGGCGATCTGCGCCAGCAGGGCGATGCGTTGCGGACGGCGGGTGACGTGCTGGGTCAGCAGGCTGAGGGTGGTCATGGTCTGGCGACTGCTTATTGGTATGCGGCGAGGCTCCGTCGCCGACCGGCAAAACGCAAGGGGCAGTTGTCAGGAATGCGGATCAGCAGCGGTCTATTCCGGGGCCGGGGTGCGCGCCAGGCAGTAGACGTCGACCCGCCGGGCGCCGGCCCGGCGCAACTGGCGGGCGATTGACCGGGCGGTGGCGCCGGTGGTCAGCACGTCGTCCACCAGCGCCAGGTGCAGGCCGTCGACCCTGGCGTCGTCGGCCAGGGCAAAGGCGTGGCGCAGGTTGCGCTGCCGCGTGGCGGCGTCCAGGCCCTGCTGCGCCGGGGTGTCGCGGATACGCCGGAGCAGCCGGTCATCCACCGGCAGGCCCAGCGGCGCGGCCAGCCAATCGGCCAGCAGGGCGGCCTGGTTGAAGCCGCGCTGGCGTTCGCGTTGGCGCGACAGCGGCACGGGCAGCAGGCGCTCCGGACGCGGCAGGCCCTCGTCGAAGGCGTGCGCCAGGTGACGCGCCAGCAACTGCGCGAGCAGCCGGCCGCAGGGCGCGTTGCCCTGGTGCTTGAAGCGGGTGATCAGCGTGTCGACGGGGAAGCCGTAGCGCAGCGGCGTTTCCACGCGTTGGAAGGCGGGCGCGCGGCGCAGGCACTGGCCGCAGGCGAGGCCGGCGACCGGCAGCGGCAGGGCGCAGATCGCGCAGTGCCCGGCGAGCCAGGGCAGGTCGTCGTCGCAGCCGGGGCACAGCGGCAGGCCGGGCTGCTCCGCCGTCGCGCCGCACAGCAGGCATCGCACAGGTGGGCGCCACCAGACGGGGCGCCATCGAGGTAACCGCATTGCGCCCCTCCATGGGCGGCGGGCATCAGTGGATCAGCCAGCTCAGGACCAGCAGTCCCAGCAGCGTCCACACCAGCCCGCCGAAGATCGAGCGCCGCAGGAAGGCGCGGATGCCACTGTAGAGCAGCAGCAGGCCGAGGAAGAGCAGGACGAAGCTGAAGATCGAGACGTCGATTCCGACGGCGCGGGCCAGGCCGTGGAAGAAGTCGTCCATGGCGCGCCACAGGCCGCCGAATATCCCCGACAGCAGGTCGATGATGAAGCGAATGGCCTTGCCGACCATCTGGCCGAGGTTGTCGAAGAATCCTTCTGTGCCCATCTGGGGGTGACTCCTGAATGTCCTGCTGGATTGGAACGGTCTGCTGGCCGCCAGGTTCAGAGGAGCGTGGCGGATGAAGAATGAGCTGGTCGATAAATGATCATTTGTCGACCTGTATCGCATCGCTGGTTGACAGCGTCACAGCTCCCAATATGATGCCTTTAGCCTGAATCCAGGTGGCGTGCCGCCCCGATTCTGAAATGAACAGCCTGACAAGAAGGCGCCCTCGACAGCGTCGAAAGGAAATCCTCCATGAGTGCCACCGCAGCCCACGTAACCCGCCACGACTGGACCCTTGCCGAAGTCCGCGCCCTGTTCGAACAGCCCTTCAACGACCTGCTGTTCCAGGCGCAGACCGTGCACCGCGCGCACTTCGATCCGAACCGCGTGCAGGTTTCCACCCTGCTGTCGATCAAGACCGGCGCCTGCCCGGAAGACTGCAAATATTGCCCGCAGTCCGGCCATTACAACACCGGCCTGGACAAGGAAAAGCTGATGGAAGTGCAGAAGGTGCTGGAGGCGGCGGCGGAGGCCAAGGCCATCGGCTCCACCCGCTTCTGCATGGGCGCGGCGTGGAAGCACCCGTCGGCCAAGGACATGCCCTACGTGCTGGAGATGGTCAAGGGCGTGAAGCGCCTCGGCCTGGAAACCTGCATGACCCTCGGCAAGCTGACCCAGGAGCAGACCCTGGCGCTGGCCGAAGCGGGCCTGGACTACTACAACCACAACCTCGATACGTCGCCGGAGTTCTACGGCAACATCATCACCACCCGCACCTACGGCGAGCGCCTGCAGACCCTGGCCTACGTGCGCGAGGCGGGGATGAAGATCTGCTCCGGCGGCATTCTCGGCATGGGCGAGTCGCTGGACGACCGCGCCGGCCTGCTGATCCAGCTGGCCAACCTGCCCGAGCACCCGGAATCGGTGCCGATCAACATGCTGGTCAAGGTCAAGGGCACCCCGCTGGCCGAGGAGAAGGACGTCGATCCGTTCGACTTCATCCGCACCCTGGCCGTGGCCCGGATCCTCATGCCGAAATCCCACGTGCGCCTGTCCGCCGGCCGCGAGCAGATGAACGAGCAGATGCAGGCCCTGGCCTTCATGGCCGGCGCCAACTCGATCTTCTACGGCGAGAAGCTGCTGACCACCGCCAACCCGCAGGCGGAGAAGGACATGCAGCTGTTCGCGCGCCTGGGCATCAAGCCCGAGGAACGCGAGGAGCACGCCGACGAAGTGCACCAGGCCGCCATCGAGCAGGCGCTGGTGGAACAACGCGATTCCCAGCTGTTCTACAACGCGGCTTCGGCCTGATCTGCTTTTCTTGTAGGAGCGAGCTTGCTCGCGAACCGTCCAGTACTCCGAGCCATCGGGGAGTGACGTTCGCGAGCAAGCTCGCTTCTACAGGCTCTCCACCCGGAGGGCCGCCGCCGATTCGGGGTTGCGTATGTCTTTCGATCTCACCGCCCGCCTTGCCCAGCGCAGGGCGGACGACCTCTACCGCCAGCGTCCGCTGCTGCAGAGCCCGCAGGGGCCGGACGTGGTCATCGATGGCCAGCCGATGCTGGCCTTCTGCTCCAACGATTACCTGGGCCTGGCCAGTCACCCCGAGGTGATCGCCGCAATGCGCGCCGGCGCCGAGCGCTGGGGTGTGGGCGGTGGCGCCTCGCACCTGGTCAACGGCCACTGCGGCCCGCACCACGAGCTGGAGCTGGCGCTCGCCGAGTTCACCGGCCGCCCGCGCGCGCTGCTGTTCTCCACCGGCTACATGGCCAATATCGGCGCCGTCACCGCCCTGGTGGGCAAGGGCGACAGCGTGCTGGAGGACCGCCTCAACCACGCCTCGCTGCTGGATGCCGGCCTGCTCTCCGGCGCGCGCTTCTCGCGCTACCTGCACAACGACGCCGCCAGCCTCGCCGCGCGCCTGGACAAGGCCGAAGGCAGCACCCTGGTGGTGACCGACGGCGTGTTCAGCATGGACGGCGATCTCGCCGACCTGCCCGCCCTTTGCGCGACGGCGCGGAAGCAGGGCGCCTGGGTGATGGTCGATGACGCCCACGGCTTCGGCCCGCTGGGCGCCAACGGCGGCGGCATCGTCGAGCACTTCGGCTTGGGGCTCGACGACGTGCCCGTGCTGGTCGGCACCCTCGGCAAGGCCTTCGGCACCGCCGGCGCCTTCGTCGCCGGCAGCGAGGAGCTGATCGAGACGCTGATCCAGTTCGCCCGGCCCTACATCTACACCACCAGCCAGCCGCCCGCCGTGGCCTGCGCCACGCTGAAGAGCCTGGAGCTGCTGCGCGCCGAAAGCTGGCGCCGCGAGCACCTGAACACCCTGATCGCCCGCTTCCGCGCCGGTGCCGAGGCCCTCGGCCTGCGCCTGATGGACAGCCCGACGCCGATCCAGCCGATCCTCATCGGCGGCAGCCGCCAGGCCATGGCCCTGGCGGGGACGCTGCGCGAGCGCGGCATCCTGGTCGGCGCCATCCGCCCGCCCACCGTGCCGGCCGGCACCGCGCGCCTGCGCGTGACGCTCTCCGCGCTGCACAGCGAGGCCCAGGTCGACCGCCTGCTGGTGGCGCTGGCCGAAGGCTGGCAGCGGGTGTCGTCCAGCCTGCTGGCAGAAATCGATGCCGAGGAGGGCGACGATGCGTGACCAACTGATCCTGCTGCCCGGCTGGGGCCTGGGCAGCGCGCCGCTGGAGCCGCTGCGCGATGCGCTGCTGGAGCAGGCGCCGCACCTGAACGTGCAGATCGAGCCGCTGCCGACCGACGCCGACCCGGGCGTCTGGCTTGACGAGCTGGACGACAACGTCCCCCACGACGTCTGGATCGCCGGCTGGTCGCTGGGCGGCATGCTCGCCGCCGAGCTGGCGGCGCGCCGTGGCGAGTCCTGCCGGGGGCTGATCACCCTGGCCGCCAACCCCTGCTTCCGCCGCCGCGAGGACTGGTCCGAGGCCATGGCGGGCGAGGTGTTCGAGGACTTCTTCGAGGCCTTCCTGCTGGAGCCGCAGCTGGTGCGCAAGCGCTTCACCCTGCTGGTCAGCCAGGGCGCGCGCGACGCCCGCACCCTGGCGCGGCAGCTGCAAGTGGCGCTGCCGCAGCTGGACGTCGAAGGCCTGACCGCCGGCCTGCAACTGCTCGGCCAGCTCGATACCCGCGCCGCCCTGGGCCGCTACCCTGGCCCGCAGCTGCACCTGTTCGCCGGCAACGACGCGCTGGTGCCGGCCGGCGCCGCCGACGCCCTGCTGGAATGGCTGCCGGACGTCGAGGTGGTGCAGGTGCCTGGCGCCAGCCACGGCCTGCCGCTGGAGCAGCCGGACGAAGTGGCCGGCGCGATCCTCCGATTCATCCACGAGGGCGACGATGCCTGAACGCCGTTCGAGCGCGCTGCCTGACAAGCGTCAGGTGGCCGCTTCCTTCTCCCGCGCCGCAGCGACCTACGATGCGGTGGCCGACCTGCAACGCGCGGTCGGCGGCCGCCTGCTGGAGCTGCTGCCGGAAGCCGCGCCGCAGCGCTGGATCGACCTGGGCTGCGGCACCGGGCATTTCACCCGGGCACTGGCGGCGCGTTATCCACAGGCGCCGGGGCTGGCCGTCGACATCGCCGAAGGCATGCTGCGCCATGCCCGCGAGCAGGGCGGCGCGGAACATTTCATCGGTGGCGATGCCGAGCACCTGCCGCTGCGCGACGGGGCCGGCGACCTGCTGTTCTCCAGCCTGGCGCTGCAATGGTGCGCCGACCTGCCGGCGGTGCTGGGCGAGGCGCGCCGCGTGCTGCGCCCCGGCGGCGTGCTGGCCTTCAGCAGCCTGTGCATCGGCACCCTGGGCGAACTGCGGAACGCCTGGGAGGCGGTGGATGGCTTCGTCCATGTGAACCGCTTCCGCGCCTTCGAGGACTACCAGCGGCACTGCGCCGCCAGCGGGCTGGAGGTGCTGGAGCTGCGCGCCGAGGACCGCGTCCTGCATTTCCCCGGCCTGCGCAGCCTGACCCATGAACTCAAGGCGCTCGGCGCGCACAACCTCAACCCCGGCCGGCCCGGCGGGCTGACCGGACGCGAGCGGGTGCGCGCGCTGATCGCCGCCTATGAACGGTTCCGGCAGCCCCAGGGGCTGCCGGCGACCTACCGGGTGGTCTATGCCGTCCTGCGCAAACCGTTTTCCCTGTAGGAGCGGACCTTGTCCGCGAGCATTCCAGAGGATTCGCCGGAAAAGCATCGCGGAGAAGCTCCGCTCCTGCATAGAAAGAGCACCGAGGTGATCATGCCCAACGCCTATTTCATCACCGGCACCGACACCGAAGTCGGCAAGACCACCATCGCCGCCGGCCTGCTCCATGCGGCGCGGCTGGCCGGGTTGTCCACGGCGGCGTCCAAGCCGGTGGCCTCCGGCTGCGAACGGACGCCCGAGGGGCTGCGCAACGGCGACGCGCTGGCCCTGCTGGCTGAATGCAGCCTGCCGCTGGCCTACGACCAGGTGAACCCCTTCGCCTTCGAACCGGCCATCGCCCCGCACCTCGCCGCGCGGGAGCGTGGGGTGAAGCTGAATGTCGCCGCGCTGAGCGGCCCGGTGCGCTCGGTGCTGGCGCTTGGCGCCGAGTTCAGCGTGGTGGAAGGCGCCGGCGGCTGGCGGGTGCCTCTGTCGGGGGAGGAGAGCCTGTCGGACCTGGCGATCGCCCTCGACCTGCCGGTGATCCTGGTGGTCGGCGTGCGCCTGGGCTGCATCAACCATGCGGTGCTCAGCGCCGAGGCGATCCAGCGCGACGGCCTGCAATTGGCCGGCTGGGTGGCGAACATCGTCGATCCGCACACCTCGCGCCTGGAGGAGAACCTCGCGACCCTCGCCGAACGCCTGCCGGCGCCCTGCGTCGGCCGCGTGCCGCGGCTGGCGCCGGCGACACCGGCGACCGTCGCCGCGCACCTGGACCTGAGCATCCTCGACCTGTAACGGCATCTGGCCTGGCGCGCGGAAGTCTGCTTGAATGATGGCTATTGGCCGCTTCTGGTTTGGGAGACCCCTGATGGAAATCTCCGGTAATGCATTCGCCGCGGGCCTGGGCTCGGTCCAGGCCGGCCAGCGCCGCGTCGACCAGGCCGGCGCCGGGATCGCCGCTGCCGGCACCGCCTCCAGCGATGCCCTGGCGGACCATCTGATCGATCTGCGCCGCGGCCAGCACGAGGTCGAGGCCGGCGCCAAGGTCATCCAGGCCGCCGACGAAACGCTCGGCACGCTCATCGACATCCGCGCCTGACGGTCAGCTCACTCCGCTATTTTCTTCCCGCCCCGCCGGCTGTCCTCGCGACACGCCGGCCGCTCTGCCATGGGCTTTAATCAACAGCAGGACGGTGGCGCGAAAGCGTCCGGCGGGTAGCCCTGCGGGCGTGACCGGGCGGTCGGTCTGGGTGCTTGACAAGGGTAGGGCGTAAACGTATGTTTCAAACGCCTGTTTGACTGTCGGGAAGCCCGCGCGCACCGACTGGGCGGCCGGGAACGATCCCGCACTGCGACCGCAACGACCGGTCGCCCATTAACCAGAACCCTTCGTAGAGGTTACCGCTATGCCTGATTACAAGGCCCCCTTGCGTGATATCCGTTTCGTTCGCGACGAGCTGCTGGGCTACGAAGCACACTACCAGAACCTGCCGGGTGCCCAGGACGCCACCCCGGACATGGTCAATGCCATCCTCGAGGAGGGTGCGAAGTTCTGCGAACAGGTGATCGCTCCGCTGAACCGCGTCGGCGACCTGGAAGGCTGCAAGTGGAGCCCGGAAGGCGTGAAGACCCCGACCGGCTTCAAGGAAGCCTACCAGCAGTTCGTCGAAGGCGGCTGGCCGAGCCTGGCCCATGACGTCGAGCACGGCGGCCAAGGTCTGCCCGAATCCCTCGGCATGGCCATCAGCGAGATGGTCGGCCAGGCCAACTGGTCCTGGGGCATGTACCCGGGCCTGTCCCACGGCGCCATGAACACCCTGAGCGCCCACGGCACCCCGGAGCAGCAGCACACCTACCTGACCAAGCTGGTTTCCGGCGAGTGGACCGGCACCATGTGCCTGACCGAGCCGCATTGCGGCACCGACCTGGGCATGCTGCGCACCAAGGCCGAGCCGCAGGCCGACGGCACCTACAAGGTCACCGGCACCAAGATCTTCATCTCCGCCGGCGAACACGACATGGCCGGCAACATCGTCCACATCGTGCTGGCCCGCCTGCCCGACGCCCCGCAGGGCACCAAGGGCATCTCGCTGTTCATCGTGCCGAAGTTCCTGCCCAATGCCGAAGGCGGCGTGGGCGAGCGCAACGCCGTGTCCTGTGGCTCCATCGAGCACAAGATGGGCATCCACGGCAACGCCACCTGCGTGATGAACTTCGACGCCGCCACCGGCTTCCTGATCGGCCCGCCGAACAAGGGCCTGAACTGCATGTTCACCTTCATGAACACCGCTCGCCTGGGTACCGCCCTGCAGGGCCTGGCCCACGCCGAAGTCGGCTTCCAGGGTGGCATCGCCTACGCCCGCGAGCGTCTGCAGATGCGTTCGCTGACCGGCCCGAAAGCACCGGAGAAGCCCGCCGACCCGATCATCGTGCACCCGGACGTGCGCCGCATGCTGCTGACCGCCAAGGCGTTCGCCGAAGGCAACCGCGCCATGCTGTACTTCGCCGCCAAGCAGGTGGACATCGTCCAGCGCAGCCAGGACGAAGAGCAGAAGAAAGCCGCTGACGCGATGCTGGCCTTCCTCACGCCGATCGCCAAGGCGTTCATGACCGAAGTGGGCTTCGAAGCCGCCAACCACGGCGTGCAGATCTACGGCGGCCACGGCTTCATCGCCGAGCACGGCATGGAACAGAACGTCCGCGACAGCCGTATCTCCATGCTGTACGAAGGCACCACCGGCGTTCAGGCCCTGGACCTGCTGGGCCGCAAGATCCTCATGACCCAGGGCGAAGCGCTCAAGGGCTTCACCAAGATCGTGCACAAGTTCTGCCAGGCCAACGAAGCCAACGACGCCGTGAAGGAATTCGTCGCACCGCTGGCCGCGCTGAACAAGGAGTGGGGCGAGCTGACCATGAAGGTCGGCATGGCCGCCATGAAGGACCGCGAGGAAGTCGGTGCCGCGTCGGTGGACTACCTGATGTACTCCGGCTACGCCTGCCTGGCCTACTTCTGGGCCGACATGGCGCGCCTGGCCGCCGAGAAGCTGGCTGCCGGTACCAGCGAAGAGGCCTTCTACCAGGCCAAGCTGAAGACCGCGCGCTTCTACTTCCAGCGCATCCTGCCGCGCACCCGCGCGCACGTCGGTTCGATGCTGTCCGGTGCGAGCAACCTGATGGACATGGCCGAGGAAGATTTCGCCCTCGGTTACTGATCCGGCCCCGCTCGCTGATCGTCGAAGGAGCCCGCCGCAAGGCGGGCTTTTTCGTGTCCGCCGCCACACAAATATTTTCGGAAGGTGCCATTATTAGGCCACTTTCCGGCCGGCTGATCCCGCGTCCGGCGCCAACGCTTCGGAACCCCCTGTGCGACCCACGGCCCCCTACCGGCTCAGCCACTTCCTCACGCCCCTGCTGCTGATCCCGGCCGGCATCGCCGCCGGTTCCCTGGACGGACTGTCCGAATTCTTCACCTCGCTGTTCAACGTCCTGCCGACCCTGTCGCTGCTGCTCGGCGGCGCCCTGTGCATGGTCTACGGCCGCCAGCGCCAGCTGTTCATGCTGGTGGTGGTGTATGTCGCCTACTTCCTGCTCGATACCCAGGTCGACTACTTCCGCGCCCAGCACGTGACGCGGCCGGACGCGGCGCTGGTGTTCCACCTGTGCAGCGTGCTGCTGCCGCTGCTCTACGGCATGTACGGCATCTGGCAGGAGCGCATGCACCTGCTGCAGGACCTGCTGGCCCGCGGCGCCGTCCTGCTGATCGTGGCGACGGTGGCGACCGCGCTGGCGCAGCGCTTTCCGCAGGGCCTGGCGGAACTGCTCAGCGACGTCTACTGGCCGGCGCTGCATGGCCGCTGGATGAGCCTGGCGCAGCTGTCCTACTGCGGCTTCGGCCTCGCCTTCGTCGCCCTGGCCGCCGCCTACCTGCGCCAGCCGCGCCCGCTGCACGCCGCGCAACTGGCGGGGCTGCTCGGCCTGCTGTGGATGCTGCCGAAGGTGTTCATCCTGCCCCACGCGCTCACCGTGATGACCAGCCTGGTGATGCTCACCCTGGCCGGCGCCGTGGCCCACGAGGCGTACCAGATGGCCTTCCGCGACGAGCTCACCGGTCTGCCCGGGCGCCGCGCGCTGAACGAGCGTTTCCAGCGCCTGGGCCAGCAGTACGTGCTGGCGATGGTCGACGTGGACCACTTCAAGAAATTCAACGACAGCCACGGCCACGACGTCGGCGACCAGGTGCTGCGCATGGTCGCCGGACAGTTGCGGCGCACCGGCGGGGGCGGCAAGGCGTACCGCTACGGCGGCGAGGAATTCACCCTGGTGTTCTCCGGCAAGTCGGTGGAGCAGTGCCTGCCGCACCTGGAGGCGGTACGGCAGGCCATCGAACAGTACGCGATGCACCTGCGCGACAGCGGCAGCCGGCCCAGGGACGACCGCCAGGGGCGCGGCAGGCGAGGCGGCAAGGCCGCCCGGACGGTCTCGGTGACCATCAGCGTCGGCGTCGCCGAGCGCGACGGCGAGCGGCGCAGTCCGGAAGAGGTCATCAAGGGCGCCGACGAGGCGCTCTACTCGGCCAAGAGCGGCGGGCGCAACCGCGTGGCCGTGCACGGGCAGGCGCGCCGGGGCGCGGTGCGCACCGCCTGAGCCGCCGCGGACGGTTATGACCGCGCATTCAGCGCGTGCAGCGTGATTGTCCGCGCCTGCGGGCGCCGTTAGGTTCGAGGTTTCCGCGCCGCGCTGGCGCCCCGAACCGAACGGAGATTCGCGATGCCCGAGTACAAGGCCCCCCTGCGCGACGTGCGCTTCCTCACCGACGAAGTCTTCGACTTCACCGGCCGCTACGCAGCCCTCGGCGCCACCGACGCCACCCCGGACATGTTCGCCGCCATCCTCGACGAGGGCGCCAAGTTCTGCGAGCAGGTCATCGCCCCGCTGAACCGTTCCGGCGACGAGGAAGGCTGCCACTTCGACAACGGCGTGGTGACCACGCCCAAGGGCTTCAAGGAAGCCTTCGCGCAGTACGTCGAGGCCGGCTGGAACGGCGTCTCCAGCGACCCGGCCTACGGCGGCCAGGGCCTGCCGCCGTCCCTCGGCCTGCTGGTCAGCGAGATGATCGGCGCGTCCAACTGCTCCTGGGGCATGTACCCCGGCCTGACCAAGGGCGCCATGGCGGCCATCCACGCCCACGGCAGCGAGGAGCAGAAGAGCACCTACCTGCCGCGCATGACCAGCGCCGTCTGGACCGGCACCATGTGCCTGACCGAACCGCACTGCGGCACCGACCTCGGCATCATCAAGACCCGCGCCGTGCCCAACGCCGACGGCAGCTACGCGATCACCGGCACCAAGATCTTCATCTCCGCCGGCGAGCACGACATGAGCGAGAACATCATCCACCTGGTGCTGGCCAAGCTGCCCGACGCGCCGGCCGGCACCCGCGGCATCTCGCTGTTCATCGTGCCGAAGTTCCTCGTCGCTGCGCACGGCGAGGCCGGCGCGCGCAACGCCGTGGCCTGCGGCTCCATCGAACACAAGATGGGCATCAAGGCCTCGGCCACCTGCGTGATGAACTTCGACGGCGCGACCGGCTACCTGATCGGCGAGGCCAACAAGGGCCTGGCCTGCATGTTCACCATGATGAACCACGCGCGCCTGGGCACCGGCATGCAGGGCCTCTGCCTCGGCGAGACCAGCTACCAGGGTGCGGTGCGCTACGCCCGGGACCGCCTGCAGATGCGCTCGCTGACCGGCCCGAAGGCGCCGGAAAAGCCGGCCGACCCGATCATCGTCCACCCGGACGTGCGCCGCATGCTGCTGACCATGAAGGCGTTCAACGAAGGCAACCGCGCGCTGGCCTACTTCACCGCGCAGCTGCTGGACATCGAGCACCTCTCCGACGACGCCGAGGAGCGCGAGCGCGCCGCCAGCCTGCTGGCCTTCCTCACGCCGATCTGCAAGGCGTTCATGACCGAGACGGGGCTCGAAGTCACCAACATCGGCATGCAGGTGTTCGGCGGCCACGGCTTCATCCGCGAGTGGGGCATGGAGCAGCTGGTGCGCGACTGCCGCATCGCGCCGATCTACGAGGGCACCAACGGCATCCAGGCGCTGGACCTGCTCGGCCGCAAGGTCCTTGGCAGCCAGGGCAAGCTGCTGATGGGCTTCACCAAGCTGGTCCACCAGCTCTGCCAGCAGCACGCCGGGCACCCGCAGCTGAAGGCCCAGGTCGCCCAGTTGGCGGCGCTGAACAAACAGTGGGGCGAACTGACCCAGAAGGTCGGCCTGGCCGCGATGAAGAACCCCGACGAAGTCGGCGCCGCCTCGGTGGACTACCTGATGTTCTCCGGCTACGTCACCCTCGGCTACTTCTGGCTGCGCATGGCCCTGGTCGCCCAGCAGAAGCGGGAGGAGGGCGCCGGCGAGGCGGCCTACTACGAAGCCAAGCTGGCCACCGCCGAGTTCTACTTCAGCCGCCTGCTGCCCCGCGCGCGGGCCCACGTGGCGGCGGCGGAAGCCGGTTCCGAGGTGCTGATGCGCCTGTCGGCCGAGCAGTTCGCCCTGTAATCCCCGCGCCAGAGCCGGAGGCCCGCCCCGCGCGGGCCTCCGCGTTTGCACTACAAATCGTGACCAATCTATAGTTGAACGGTCACATCATGACGCTTAATGTCTTGAAAGTTGTTGGAGTAAACTCCGGCGGCGTACCTTCGTGTACCTCCTATTCTGATACCGCTGGCTGGCTGATCAGCCGTCGTTTTCGTTCGAGGATTCATCATGGCTGACTACAAAGCTCCCCTGCGCGACATGCAATTCGTCCTCAATGAGGTCTTCGAGGTCGCCAAACTCTGGGCCGAACTGCCGGCCCTGGCCGAGACCGTCGACGCCGAGACCGCGTCCGCGATCCTCGAAGAGGCCGGCAAGGTCACCGGCGGCGTGATCGCCCCGCTGAACCGCAGCGGCGACGAGGAAGGCTGCAGCTGGAGCGCCGCCGGCGTGAAGACCCCGGCCGGCTTCCCCGAGGCCTACCGCACCTACGCCGAAGGCGGCTGGGTGGGCGTGGGCGGCGCGCCGGAATTCGGCGGCATGGGCATGCCGAAAGTGATCTCCGCGCAGGTCGAGGAAATGGTCAACTCGGCCAACCTGTCCTTCGGCCTCTACCCGATGCTGACCGCCGGCGCCTGCCTGTCGCTGAACGCCCACGCCAGCGAAGAACTCAAGGCCAAGTACCTGCCGAACATGTACGCCGGCGTCTGGACCGGCTCCATGTGCCTGACCGAGCCGCACGCCGGCACCGACCTGGGCATCATCCGCACCAAGGCCGAACCGCAGGCTGACGGCAGCTACAGGATTTCCGGCACCAAGATCTTCATCACCGGCGGCGAACACGACCTGGCCGAGAACATCATCCACCTGGTGCTGGCCAAGCTGCCCGACGCGCCGGCCGGCTCCAAGGGCATCTCGCTGTTCCTGGTGCCCAAGGTGATGGTCAACGACGACGGCTCCCTGGGCGAGCGCAACGCCGTGTCCTGCGGCTCCATCGAGCACAAGATGGGCATCAAGGCCTCGGCCACCTGCGTGATGAACTTCGACGGCGCCACCGGCTGGATCGTCGACGCGCCGAACAAGGGCCTGGCCGCCATGTTCACCATGATGAACTACGAGCGCCTGGGCGTCGGCATCCAGGGCCTGGCCACCGGCGAGCGCTCCTACCAGAGCGCCGTGGAATACGCCCGCGAGCGCATCCAGAGCCGCGCGCCGACCGGCCCGGTGGCGAAAGACAAGGCCGCCGACCCGATCATCGTCCACCCCGACGTGCGCCGCATGCTGCTCACCATGAAGGCGCTGAACGAAGGCGGCCGCGCCTTCTCCAGCTACGTCGCCATGCAGCTGGACACCGCCAAGTACAGCGAAGAACCCGCCACCCGCAAGCGCGCCGAGGAACTGGTCGCCCTGCTGACCCCGGTGGCCAAGGCCTTCCTCACCGACATGGGCCTGGAAACCACCGTCCACGGCCAGCAGGTCTTCGGCGGCCACGGCTTCATCCGCGAGTGGGGCCAGGAGCAGCTGGTGCGCGACTGCCGCATCACCCAGATCTACGAAGGCACCAACGGCATCCAGGCGCTGGACCTGATGGGCCGCAAGATCGTCGGCAGCGGCGGCGCCTACGCCAGGCTGTTCACCGACGAGATCCGCGCCTTCAGCGCCTCGGCCTCCGCCGAGCTGGCCGAGTTCACCGCGCCGCTGAACGCCGCAGTGCAGAACCTGGACGAGCTGACCGCCTGGGTTCTGGACCGCGCCAAGGGCAATCCCAACGAGATCGGCGCCGCGTCGGTCGAGTACCTGCAGGTCTTCGGCTATACCGCCTACGCCTACATGTGGGCGCTGATGGCCCGTGCCTCGCTGGGCAAGGAAGGCCAGGACGAGTTCTACGCCAGCAAGCTCGGCACCGCGCGCTTCTACTTCGCCCGCCTGCTGCCGCGCATCCACTCCCTGAGCGCCTCGGTGAAGGCCGGTAGCGAATCGCTGTACCTGCTGGACGCCGCGCAGTTCTAAGCGCCACGAAAAAAGCCCCGCTCCGGCGGGGCTTTTCTTATGGCGGGTCATGCCGTTTCGTAACCGGACTATCACGAATTTGTGTAAGCCTAGGCTTACAAACGCTGGTGGTGATCGGCGTCTGTCTGAAACCTCCTGACGCGGTTAACCTTATTTCCAGTCAGGACATTGCGCAGGAAGCGCCAACGACAACACGGAAATCAGGGAATCCACCACGGACGGTGGCCAGCACGGACGTCAGGATATCGGTCTGCAAAACCCCGCTTCGAAAGAAGCGGGGTTTTTTCTTGCCTGCGATTCCTGTCCAGCGCGGCGGCCGCTCTCGTAGGAGCGGAGCTTCTCCGCGATCACCGCGATAGCGGTGCAACATCCAACCGCCGGCCTGACGGCCGGATTCGCGGATGAGATCCGCTCCTACAAGAGCCTCTCGGCAGGAGGCCGTCACACCGCCCCATCCAGCAACGACCGCAGCAGGTCCACCGTCGGCAGCTGGCGTTGCGCATCGCGGTAGACCAGCCCCACGCTCAGCGGAATGCGCGGCTCGCTCAGCGGCTTCCACAGCAGGTCCGGATGCCCGTTCATCTGCCGTGCGCGGCCGGGCAGCACGGTGGCGAAGCGGCTCTGCGGCAGGCTGTCGAGGATGCCGCTCATGTGGTTCAGCTCGGCCTGCACCCTTGGCCGCCGGCCGATGGCCGCGAGTTGCTCCTGCCAGATCTGCCGGCCGCGGAACTCCTCGCCCAGCAGCAGCATCGGCAACTCCGCGGCCTGGGCCAGCGAGACTTTCCTGAAGTCCTTCAGCGGATGATCCGCCGGGATCACCAGCTGCAACTCGTCCTGGTATAGCTCGACGCCATGCAGCGCCGGCTGGCGCGGCGGCAGGAAGCCGATGCCGATATCCAGCTGGCCGGCCAGCAGGCGCCGTTCGATCTCCACCCCCGACAATTCGTAGATGCGCACCTGCACATGCGGTCGCGCGGCATGCAGGCGCTCCACCAGGCGCGGCACCAGGGTGGCGTTGACCGTCTGCAGCACGCCGATGGTCAGGCTGCGCGGACTCTGCCCGCGGAAGCCGCGCAACGCCTCGCGGGCGCGCTCCAGGCCCTCCAGCAGCGGCACCGCGTGGTTGTACAGGGTATGCGCGGCGGCGGTCGGCAGCAGGCGCTTGCCGCTGCGCTGGAACAGCGCCACCTCGAGGTTCTGCTCCAGCTGGCGGATCTGCTGCGACAGCGCCGGCTGGGAAATCGCCAGGCGTTCGGCGGCGCGCCCGACGTGGCCCTCCTCGTAGAGTGCGACGAAATAGCGGAGCTGGCGAAAATCCATAAGGTCTGCTTATCAACGAAACTGGAAAATCGAAATGGATAGTCGGCTATCCAGGCCACTACTCTAGCGCTTGTCCGCTGTCTCAGATGGGTAGACAAAGGTGGAAAGCATCGTCATCCAGGGCGTTTTCATAGGCAAAGTCGAAGAAAGCTGGGGAGGTCTGCTCAGCGACATCGACAAGCTCGAAGCGCACCAGGAAGTCTGGCTCGGCGCCGAAGGGCTGCCGGGGGACGCACGGGCCGACCTGCGCCGCGACGGCGGCCTGGACCGCGCACTGCACCATTACCCGGCCGAGCACTACCGCCACTGGCGCAAGCAGCATCCGCAGACGCGCTGGCGACAGCCGGCCTTCGGCGAGAACCTGTCGACCTTCGGCCTCAACGAACATGAGGTGTGCATCGGCGACCTGTTCCGCTGGGGCGAGGCGCTGATCGAAGTGAGCCAGCCGCGCTCGCCGAGCTATCGCCTGGCGCGCCGCTGGAACCTGCCCGAGCTGCCTTTCGAGGTGCAGGAGCAGGGGCGCTGCGGCTGGTTCTACCGGGTCCGTCGTTCCGGCATGGTCGCCGCCGACGCGCCGCTGGAACTGGTGCAGCGACACTACCCGCAACTGAGCGTGTCGAGCCTGCTGGACTGGTACTTCGGCCATCCGCTGGAGCGCACCGGACTGCGCCTGATGATGGCCTGCGACGCGCTCTCCCTGCGCTGGCGCAAGACCGCCGCGCAACGCCTCACCAGTGGCGTGGTTGAAGACTGGACGGCCCGCCTGGCGGGCCCCGAATGCCTGGAACGGAGCGCCTGAACCGCGCTGTTCCGCAAACGCCCTCGCGCCCGCCTCCGGACGTCGTCTTGGTCCTGTGGGGCGGCTTTTATTCCCGCCGCCGGCCCCGCAACGGGGCCGGCGGCGCTGTCATGCCGACGTAACACCGCGTTCCTAACCTTCCGCGAATATCCTTTATTGGCAACCCGGGCCGTCGCGTCGACGGCCGTGCGGAAGGAACCCCGTGATGAGCGAACGTTTCCAGGATTTCCACGACCGACTGGCCGGCTTCGATGACCGGACGATCAACCCGTCCGGCAACGTGCCGATGAGCGAACTGATCGACGCCTCGCGCCGCCGCCTGCTGAAGAACAGCCTGGTGCTCGGCGCGGTCGGCTTCCTCGGCGGTGGCCTGTTCCCCGGCCGCCAACTGTTCGCCGCCGAGGCCCCGGTGCCCACCACGCTGCTCGGCTTCAAGGGCGTGCCGGTGCAGCAGGACCCGAAGTTCGACCGCGTGATCGTCGCCGAGGGCTACAGCGCCCGGCCGTTCTTCTCCTGGGGCGATGCCGTGGTGACCGGCTCGCCGGCCTGGAAGGGCGACGCCAGCGAGGACTGGAAGGCCCAGGAGCTGCAGGCCGGCGACAACCACGACGGCATGCACTACTTCCCCTTCCCGGACGCGCCGGACAGCCACGGCCTGCTGGTGGTCAACCACGAGTACATCAACCCGACGCTGCACCCCAAGGGGCAGACCTTCGAGGACCGCCCGGACGGCAGCCGCGGCCGCCCGGAAGCCGAGGTGCGCAAGGAGATCGCCGCCCACGGCCTGAGCGTGATCGAGGTGAAGAAGGACGCCAGCGGCCAGTGGCAGCGCGTCGAGGGTTCGACCTACAACCGTCGCATCACCGGCAGCTCGCCGCTGGACCTGGCAGGCCCGCTGGCCGGCAACGACCTGCTGCGTACCGCCAGCGACCCCGAGGCGAAACAGGTGCTCGGCACCCTGAACAACTGCTCCATGGGCGTCACGCCCTGGGGCACCTACCTCGCCTGCGAGGAGAACTGGCACCAGTACTTCGTCAACCGCGACAAGGACGACTACGCCAAGCGTGTTTCACACAAGCGCTACGGCCTGTCCAACGGCCAGTTCAGCAATTACTACGCCTGGGAAGCGGTGGACGAGCGCTTCGACGCCACGCCCAGGGCCGGCCAGCCCCACGGCGGCCACGTCAACGAGCCGAACCGCTTCGGCTGGGTGGTGGAGATCGACCCGTTCGACCCGCAGTCGACGCCGAAGAAGCGTACCGCCGTCGGCCGCTTCTGCCGCGAGTGCTCGACCCTGTCGCTGGGCGCGGACAAGCGCATGGCCTTCTACTACGGCGACGACACCAAGGGCGAGTACATCTACAAGTTCGTCCCGGCCGGCAGGTTCAACCCCGACGACCGCGCCGCCAACCGCGACCTGCTGGACGAAGGCGTCCTCTACGTCGCCCAGTTCAGCGACGATGGCAGCGGCCGCTGGCTGCCACTGGTGCACGGGCAGAACGGCCTGACCGCCGAGAACGGCTTCGCCAGCCAGGCCGAGGTGCTGGTCAACGCCCGCGCCGCCGCCGACAAGCTCGGCGCCACGCCCATGGATCGACCCGAGTGGGTCGCGGTGCAGCAGAGCACCCGCGAGGTCTACGTCAGCCTCACCAACAACGATTCGCGCGGCAAGAAGCAGCCGCTGAACGCCGCCAACCCGCGCAAGGAAAACCTCCACGGGCAGATCCTGCGCTGGAACGAAGCCGGCGGCGACCCGACCGCCACCACCTTCCAGTGGGACATCTTCCTGCTGGCCGGCGAGCAGAAGGGCTCCGGCGCGCCGGAGAACCTGGTCGGCAGCATCAACGGCGACATCTTCTCCTCGCCGGACGGCCTGTACTTCGACACCGCCGGCCGCCTGTGGATCGAGACCGACTACGACGACGCCGAGCAACCCATGCAGCCCATGGGCTGCAACCAGCTGCTCTGCGCCGACCCGCACAGCCGCGAGGTGCGGCGCTTCCTGGTCGGCCCGCGCGGCTGCGAGCTGACCGGCATCACCCAGACCCCGGACGGCAGGACGCTGTGGGTGAACATCCAGCACCCGGGCATCAGCTTCCCTGCCAGCGACGGCAAGAGCATCCCGCGCTCCACGACGCTGGTGATCACCAAGGATGATGGGGGTGTGATCGGGACGTGATGCCCGCTAACCACGCGGACAGGGCCGGCTCCCGTAGGAGCGGACCTTGTCCGCGATCCGGCCGCCAGGCCGGTGGTCAGGCATTGCCCCGCTATCGCGGTGATCGCGGAGAAGCTCCGTTCCTACGAAAGCCAGTTCCGCACGCACCGGCCTGCTCCCGTAGGAGCTCAGCTGTAGGAGAACCATGCCCGCGAAGCCTTTCAAGGGCTGCAATTCAAAGCTCGACTTCACCACCGGCCAGCGCGCACAGCTCGGTGAAATCGACGATCTCCGTCTCCCGTCCCGCCACCCGCACCAACCCGTGCTTCTGCAGGCGGGTGAAGCTGCGCGACACGGTTTCCACCGCCAGCCCCAGGTAATCGCCGATCTCGTTGCGCGACATGCTCAGGCGGAAGCGCGTGGCGGAGAAGCCGCGTTCGCGGAAGTGCGCGGAAAGGTTGAGCAGGAAGGTGGCGATGCGCGAGTCGGAATTCAGCCGCGAAAGCAGCAGCTTCATCTGCTGATCCTCGCGGATCTTGCGGCTCATCATCAGCATGATCTGGTGCGACAGGCCGGGAATCTGGATCGACAGGCTTTCCAGCTGGTTGAAGGGAATCTCGCTGCACAGCGTGCTTTCCAGCGCCTGCGCCGACACCGGGTAGCTGCCTTCGCCCATGCCGGAGAAACCGAAGATCTCGGTGGCGAAATAGAATCCGGTGATCTTCTCCAGGCCCTGCTCGTTGGTGGTGAAGGTCTTGAGCGAACCGGAGCGGACCAGGTAGACGCTGTGGAACGGGTCGCCCTGGCGGAACACGAAGTCACCCTTGTGCAGTAGGTGACCGGGCTTGATGATCGCCTCCAGCTCCTCGATCTTGTCGTCGCTCAGGGTCGGCGGCGCCAGCCGGCAGTTCTTGCAGTACGGTTGCGGTTTGATCATCTGATTCATCCCTATCCCCTTGCGCCGGCCTGTCGCGCGCAATCCAAACGGTCCCGGGCGCAGCGCCCCCAACCTGAAACCATAGCAACTGGAGGTGATCTGTCATCCGCCGGGCGGACGCGCCTTTTTGCCGCCGATGGTTTTTTCATACCGGCTTGACCCTTTCTTCACCGCGCCGCCTTCAGTCTTCACCGCCACGCACCAGGGGCCTTGGGGGAGACCACAGAACTCCGGGGTGCTGCGACCTGTTCGTATCCCGCTCATTTCCGGAGAGTTACCCGTGAACAAACTGCCACAGATCACCCTGGCCTTCTGGGTGATGAAAATCTGCGCCACCACCCTGGGGGAAACCGCCGGCGACCTGCTGTCGATGACCCTAGACGTCGGCTATGCGATCAGCTCGCTGATCCTCATCAGCCTGTTCCTCGTCACCCTGGTCGGCCAGCTCGCCAGCAAGCGCTACACCCCCTGGCTGTACTGGCTGGTGATCCTCTCCACCAGCACCGCCGGCACCACCATGTCGGACTTCATGGACCGCACCCTGGACCTGGGCTACGCCACCGGTTCGGCGATCCTGGTGAGCATCCTGGTGGCGATCTTCGCGGCCTGGCGCTTTAGCGGCACCTCGCTGTCGGTGGACAACATCCACAGCTTCAAGGGCGAGATGTTCTACTGGATCGCGATCCTCTTCTCCAACACCCTGGGCACCGCGCTGGGCGACTTCCTCGCCGACGACTCGGGCCTGGGCTTCGCCGGCGGCGCGCTGCTGATCGGCAGCCTGATCGCCGTGGTGGTGCTGCTGCATTACTTCACCCGCATCTCCTCGGTGCTGCTGTTCTGGATCGCCTTCGTCCTCACCCGGCCGTTCGGCGCCACCCTCGGCGACTTCCTCACCAAGTCCCACGCGAAGGGCGGCCTGGACTTCGGCACCGTCGGCTCCTCGGCGATCCTCGCCGGTGTCCTGCTGGCGCTGGTGATCGCCGTCAGCCTGCGGCAGAAACGCGACGAGCCGTCCGGCGCCGCCGTGCTGTCGTCCTGAGTGCCACCGCCGCTTCCCGTCGGCAGGGGATGCGGCGGGCTAGCCTTATGAAATTTGTTCTGGTATTTTTCATGAAAAACAATCAGAACAATTTCATGAGGTGGCCATGTTCTTGCGTTCGACCGAGCCGGTCGGCACCTACTACGCCGGTGCCAACCCCGAGCTGATCCAGCCGCGCGATGCGCTACGCGAGCCGCTGGAGTGCGAAGTGCTGGTGATCGGCGCCGGTTTCAGCGGCCTGCACACGGCCCTGCAGCTCGCCGAAGGCGGGCGCCAGGTCTGCGTGATCGAAGCCAGCCGCATCGCCTGGGCCGCGTCCGGGCGCAATGGCGGGCAGGCGCTGCCGGGCTGGTCCAGCGACCTGGGCCCGATCGAGGCCGACCTCGGCCACGAAGGCGCGCTGCGCCTCTGGCAGGGCATGCTCCGGGCCGCCGGCGAACTGCGCGAGCTGCCGCAACGCCACGGCTTCGACTGCGACTACCGCGTCGGCCACCTGTGGACCGCCGTGCTGCCGCGCCGCGTCGGCATGCTCTACGACTGGCAGGCCGAGGCCAACCGCCGCTGGGGCTACGAGGGCCTGCGTTTCGTGCCGCGCGAGGAGCTGCCGCTGTGGATCGCCAGCGACCGCTACCAGGCCGGCCTCTACGACCCCCATTCCGCCCACCTGAATCCGCTCAAGCTGGCCTACGGCCTGGCGGGCGCCTTCGAGCGCGCCGGCGGCCGCATCTTCGAGCAGACCCGCGCGCTGAGCTTCCGCGAGAGCGGCAATGGCTACGACGTCACGACCGAGCTTTCCAATGGAGAGCGGGGCAGCGTGCGCTGCGCCTCCCTGGTGCTGGCCTGCAACGCCTATATCGACGGGCTCGACCGCGGCGTCTCCGAGCGCATCCTGCCGGTGGGCACCTACCAGGTGGCCACCGCGCCGCTGGGCGAGGAACTGGCCCGCTCGCTACTGCCGAAGAACTGCTGCGTCACCGACAACCAGTTCGTCCTCGACTACTTCCGCCTGACCCCCGACCACCGCCTGCTGTTCGGCGGCGGCTGCACCTACCTGGGCGGCATGCCCAGCGACATCCGCGCCGCCACGCGGCCCTACGTCGAGCGGGTGTTCCCGCAGCTCAAGGGCGTGGAGCTGGAATACGCCTGGGGCGGCCACATCGACTGCAGCATGCGCCGCACCCCGGACATCGGCCGGCGCGGCGACCTCTACTGGCTGCAGGGCTATTCCGGCCACGGCGTGCTGCCGAGCCTGGCCGCCGCCCGCGCGGTGAGCGAGGCGATGCTGGGCCGCGGCGACGAGCTGGAGCTCTATCAACGCATCCGCAATCCCGGGTTCCCCGGTGGGCAGCGTTTCGCCGCGCCACTGGAAGCCGTCGGCAAGGCCTGGTATCGATTGCGCGACTTTTTCTGAATCGGACTTCCCCCATGAACCAGACGGCCGCCAACGAACACCTCGCCACGCTGATCCGCGACCTGCGCAAGCACAAGAACCTCACCCTGGGCGCGCTGGCCGAACAGATCGGCCGCTCGGTGGGCTTCCTCTCCCAGGTCGAGCGCGGCCTGTCGCAGCCGACCGTGGCCGACCTCACCGCCATCAGCGAAGCCCTCGGCGTGCCGACCACCTACTTCTACGCCGGCGAAACCCGCCGCGAGCTCGACTGGGTCACCCGCCCGGCCGACCGCCGCACCCTGTACTACGCCGGCGGCATCACCGACATCCTCGCCTCGCCGAACATGTCCGGCGGCTTCTCGATGCTCGACAGCATCCTCGCCCCCGGCGCCACCAGCGGCGAAGGGCACCTGAACGACAGCTCGGAGCAGGGCGGCTTTGTCCTCGAAGGCGAGCTGACCCTCTGGTACGAGGACGACACCGTCACCCTGCACGCCAACGACAGTTTCCAGCTGCCGCCGCACAGCCAGTTCCGCTACGGCAACCTCACCGACAAACCCACGCGGGTGCTCTGGATCTTCACCTGAATTTCCCAAGCCAGCCCGCCAGGGTTGGCTTGGGAAAGCGATCCGGCGCCGCCCGTCCATAAAAAAGGCCCCAAGCACCATGAACCGCCCGACCTACCCCGACCTGCTCAGCGAAGTCCGCGCCTTCCGCCAGCAATACCCGGACATCCGCTACGTCGACCTGATCTGCCTGGACATCCCCGGCCAGTTCTACGGCAAGCGCTACCCCGTCGACATGCTGGAAAAAGTCGCCGCCGGCAGCCCGCTGAAACTGCCGCAGAACTGCGTGCTGCTGGGCGTGCAGGGCGGCCTGCACCCGATCGGCGACTACTGTTTCAACGACGGCGACCCGGACGCGCCGCGCCGCCTGATCCCCGGCTCGCTCAAGCCGGTGCGCTGGGAGAACCAGCCGCTCGGGCAGATGCTGATCAGCTCCGACGGCACCGCGGCGCCCATCGAATTCGAGCCGCGCGAAGTGCTCGCCCGGGTCATGCAGCGCCTGGAGTCCAAGGGCATCCGCCCGGTGGTGGCCTTCGAGCTGGAGTTCTACCTGTTCGACAAGAAGCTCGACGCCGGCCTGCCGCAGTACCCGCGCGACCCGCTGTGCGACGACGAGGACGACCAGCCGAACATGCACATCGAGCGCCTGTCGCGCTTCTCCGACGTGCTCCATGAAATCGTCGAGGCTTCCCGCGAGCAGGGCGTGGACGCCAACGTGATCACCGCCGAGATCGGCCCGGGCCAGTTCGAGATCAACTTCGCCCACTGCGACGACGGCCTGCACGCCGCCGACCAGGCCGCGCTGTTCACCCGCGCCACCCGTGGCGTGGCGCTCAAGCACGGCTACCGCGCCAGCTTCATGAGCAAGCCCTACCTGCACGCGCCGGGTAGCGGCATGCACGTGCACGTCAGCCTCTACGACCGCGACGGCAACAACCTGCTGGAGCGCGACAACCAGCAGGCCCTGCGTCACGCCGTGGCCGGTTGCCTGGAGCTGCTGCCGCACTGCATGCCGATCTTCGCCGCCAACCACAACGCCTACCGCCGCTACGGCTCGCGGGTGAACGCGGCGAGCAAGGCCAGCTGGGGCTTCGAGGACCGCGATGCGTGCATCCGCATCCCCGAATCCGACGGCAGGAACCTGCGCATCGAGCACCGCCTGGCCGGCGCCGACGCCAACCCGTACCTGGTGCTGGCGGCCATCCTCACCGGCATGGAACACGGCCTGGAAGCCGGGCGCGAACCCATCGCCCCGCTCAACGAAGACCGCACCAGCGGCATCGACTTCCCCCGCGACATGCTCGGCGCCGTCGCCGCCATGGAAGACCATCCGGTGGTGAAGGACGGCCTGGGCAGCGAGTTCGTCTTCGTCTACTGCGAGAACAAGCGCCACGACCACCTGGACTTCATGAACGAAGTCAGCGCGCGGGAGTACCGCTGGTTCCTCTGAGGCCGGCAGGCTCGGAGCACGCCGAGGGCAAACGGTGGATAACGTCGAACGTTATCCACCGTACGTTGAGACCTGCAGCGGGGATGACCTTGTAGGAGCGAGCTTGCTCGCGAACAAACCTCGCGGGGCCTGGTTCGCGAGCAAGCTCGCTCCTACGAAAAGCACCTCCGTTGCCCCGCTAGGCGCTGCGGCCGCTCTCCCAGAAATGCTCCGCCAGCAAGCGCAATTCGGCGGCCAGCTCCGCCATGCGCGCCGCACTGCGCTGGCAGGTGCCGGCGTTGGCCGCATTGCTGTCGGCCGAGCCGCGGATCGCCTGCAGGCTGCGCTGCACCTCCTCGCTGGCCGCGCCCTGCTGCTCGATGGCGGTGGCGATCTCCAGGCTCATGCGCTGGATCGCCGACACCTGCTCGCTGATCCGCTCCAGCGTGCCGGTGGCCTGGCCGGCCTGCTCCAGGCCGGTCGCCGCCTGCTCGCAGCACTGCCACAGAGCGCGCACCGAATCCTCGGCGCCGCGCTCCAGGTTGCCGATCAGCGCCTGGATGTCCCGCGCGGAAGCCTCGGTCCGCGAGGCGAGGGCGCGCACTTCGTCGGCGACCACGGCGAAGCCGCGTCCGCTCTCGCCGGCCCGCGCGGCTTCGATGGCGGCGTTGAGCGCCAGCAGGTTGGTCTGCCCGGCCACGTCGCGGATCACCTCCAGCATCCGCGAGATCGCCTCGCCGTGCGCCTGCTGCTGTTCGACGGCGGCGCAGGCCAGGCGCACGCCGGCTTCCAGTTCGGCGAGCTGGCCGCGGGTGTTGCGCACGTCGTCGTGGCCGGACTGGGTGATGCGGTCGCTGCATTGCGCGGCCACGGCGCTGTGCTGTGCGTGGCGCGCCACCTCCTGCACGCTTTGCGCGAGTTCGTGCATGGCGTTGGCCACCTGCTCGGTCTCGCGCTGCTGCAACTGCGTGGCCGCGCTGCCGCCGGCCATGGCGTCGGCCAGCGCCGCCGCGTGTTCGGCCAACTGGTGCGAGGCATCCGCCATGCGCCCGACCACGGCGGCGGTTTCCGCCTCCAGCATGCGCATGGCGAAGTCCAGTTCGCCGAATTCGTCGTCGCGGCCCGAATACAGGCGTTGGCTCAACGGGTTGTCGGTGATGCGCCGGGCGCGCTTGAGCAGCGCGTCGAGCGGGCGCAGACGCAGCAGCAGGCCGCCGCCGGCCAGTCCCGCCGAGAGCAGGAAGCCCAGCAGCGCCAGATGCGGCTCGAACAGTGCCAGCAAGGCGCCAATGCCCTGGGCCAGGCCGAGTCCGATCAGCAACTGGGCCACCAGCGACAGCCGCGGCCGGGCCACGCCCGCGCCCTGCCGCAGGCGCGCGTACAGGCGTTCGGCGGCCTCGATCTGCGCGGTGCCGGGCCGCGTGCGCACCGACTGGTATTCCACCACCTGGCCGTTGCGGCGGATCGGCGTGACGAAGGCGCTGACCCAATAGTGGTCGCCGTTCTTGCAGCGGTTCTTCACCAGCCCCATCCAGCTGCGCCCGGCCCTCAGCGTCTGCCACAGGTGGGCGAAGGCGGCCGGCGGCATGTCCGGGTGGCGCACGCGGTTGTGGTTGAAGCCCAGCAGCTCCTCGGCGCTGAAACCGCTGATGGCGAGGAAGTCGGGATTGACGTGGCTCACCGCACCCTTCAGGTCGGTGGTGGACAGGATGTTGGCGCTCGCCGGCACCTCGACCTGTCGCCCGCTGACCGGCAGGTTCAGCTTCATTTCTGCTGCTCCGCAGCGTTCCCGAACAGTTGCTCCGGCGCCTGCGGCCGGCTGAACAGGAAGCCCTGGGCGTAGCGGCAGCCCTCCCGGCGGAGGAAGTCCAGGTGCTCCTGGCGCTCGACGCCCTCGGCCACCACCTCCAGCCCCAGGCTGTGGCCGAGGCCGATGATCGCCCGGCAGATGGCGCTCAGCTCCTGGTCATCCGGCACGCGGGTGATGAAGCTGCGGTCGACCTTGAGGATGTGCAGCGGGTAGCGCTTGAGGTAGCCCAGCGAGGAATAGCCGGTGCCGAAGTCGTCCAGCGCCAGGCGCACGCCCTGGGCGGCCAGTTCGCGCAGGCAGGCGAGGGTTTCCGCGCCGTCCTGCATCAGCAGGCTTTCGGTGATCTCCAGCATCAGGCTGCACGGCGCCAGGCCGCTTTCCGCGAGGATCTGCCGGATCCGCGCGGCGAATCCCGGCTGCTGCAGCTGGCGGCTCGACAGGTTCACCGAGCAGTACAGGTCGCGGCGTCCCTCGCGCTGCCAGAGCGCCGTCTGCCGGCAGGCCTGGCGCAGCACCCAGTCGCCGACCCGGACGATCTCCCCGGATTCCTCCAGCACCGGAATGAACTGCTGCGGCGATACCGCCTCGCCGTCGTGGTTCCAGCGCAGCAGCACTTCCACCGCGACCCAGGGCGTTTCGGCGCCGTCCAGGCGCACGATGGGCTGGTAATGCAGGCTGAATTCCTCGTTGCGCAGCGCCTGGGCCAGCGCGCTTTCCAGTTCCAGACGGCGCTGCGCCTGGGCCTGCAGCTCCAGGCTGAAGCGCGCGTACTGCGCCTTGCCGGCCTCCTTGGCACGGTACAGCGCCAGGTCCGCGGCCTGCAGCGTGTCGAAGGCCTGGCCGTCGGTGATCAGGCCGGTGATGCCGATGCTGGCGCTGACCACCAGCGTCCGGCCGTCGACGTGCAGCGGCAGGTGCAGGTAATCGAGCATGCGCTGGGCGACCTGTTCGGCGTCGTTGAGGCTGGCCAGGTCGTCGAGCAGCACCACGAATTCGTCGCCGCCGAAACGCGCCAGGTGATCGCCGGGACGCAGGCAGCGCAGCAGGCGCTGGGCGACTTCCACCAGCACCCGGTCGCCGACCGCGTGGCCGAGGCTGTCGTTGATCAGCTTGAAGCGGTCCAGGTCGATGAACAGCAGGCCGGACTCGCGCGCGCCGGGGCGGCGCTGGCGTATCAGTGCCTGTTGCAGCAGCTCGTCCAGGCGCAGGCGGTTGGCCAGGCCGGTCAGCGGATCGTGCCGCGCGGCGTGGTTGAGTTGGTGCTCGCTGGCCTTGCGCTGGCTGATGTCGGTCTGCGAGCCGGCCATGCGCCCGTCGGTGATCACCCCGCGCGCCTGCACCCACAGGTAGCCGCCGTCGCGTTGGCGGATGCGGTATTCGTGGTTGAGCAGCGCGCTGCTGCCGCGCAGGTGCGCGTCGATGGCCTGGCGCAGGCTGGGCAGGTCGTCCGGGTGCACGCGGCCGAACCAGCTGGTGCTGCTCTCGCCCAGGTTGTCGCGGGTCAGGCCGAGCATGCGTGCCCAGCGGTCGGAAACGTAGAGGCGGTCGTTGCCCAGGTCCCAGTCCCAGATGCCGTCGTTGGCTCCGCGCAGGGCCCGGGCGAAGCGCGCCTCGCTGTCCTCCAGCGCCTGGCGCTGGGCGGAGCCGTAGGTGTCGATGGCCAGGGACATGTCGAAGAATACCCGCTTGAGCAGGCTGGCGTAGGTCGCCGCCTCCGGGGCGTCGCCCATCAGGTCGGCGAGCATCTGGTCCAGGTACAGGCGGTAGGCGCCCATGTACCACTTCAGCTCGACGCCGACGTGCTGGTGCACCAGCCCGATGCGCAGGCGGTCGCGCACGTAGTCGGCGTCCTGCGGCGCGTCCCAGAGCTGGCGGTAGTATTCGAGCTGGCTGCATTTCAGGCGCGACAGCGTCGCCGGCTCGGCGAGGATGGCGCCCAGCGGCGGGTAGTCGCGCAGGTGATCGTAGAGCTGCTCGATGAAGCGCTGGTGGCAGCCCTCCAACTCGCTGGCGCGGCCATTGAGGTGGCGCGCGTCCTCGTCGCGCCACTCCAGGTAACTCAGGCGCTGATCGATCTCCGTCGTCGACAGGCCGATGCGCTCGAGCACGCTATCGAGCTTCGGTCCCAGGCCCATGCTTGGCTCCTTGCGGGTAGCTGGTTTTTGTTCGGGCATGAAAAAAGCGCCGGCTCGTCAGCCGAATCAACGGCGACAAACACGGCGCTTTGTCTTGCAGGCCTTTGGCATCCTGCCCGGCAAAGCCAGCTTCCGCAGCAGCGGAACGCGGGTCGGAGAGTTTTACACCAGTGCGCGCGGCGCCGGCAACTCCTCCAGCGCGCTGCTGAGCCGCCGCCGCAATTCCCCCAGCTCGCGCGAGCGGAAGGCATGACGGCTGCGTTCCAGCACGCCGATGGCGTCGGCCAGCAGCGCATGCAGCTTCGCCGCATCGCTCAGCGGTGCGTCCTTGAACCAGCGGCACAGCGGCGCCTGCGCACAGTCCCGGGGGCCTTCGAGCACTGCACAGGGGAGATCGTAGGCGGCCAGCAACGCACGGACCTGACGGGCCTGCGCCGGGTCCTGCGAGGCGACCAGCAGCTGCACCGGGAACCGATGGAGAGTCATGGAAGTACTCTTAAGTGGCAAATAGATATCAATTTAGTGGCATATGGATATTGGGCATTGATCCCTGTCATGCCTGGGAGCGTGCTCTGCGGGCGGGTCGACGGTTGGTGTGATGCGGCTTGCATTGTGCGGCGAAGAGGCCGCTACAGAAGCGGTCGCCGCCGAAGGATGGGCAGAGCGCAGCGAGATCCATGCTGCCACCACCTGGACTAGCTGGGTTTCGCGTTCCTCCACCCATCCTGCGAGAGCGGCACTTACCGCCCCGAACGCACCTCATTTTCCAGCATCCGCACCGCATCCCCCCCAGCGCACCCACAGCTTGCCCTGCCAGTCGAGCACGCTCAGTTGCTGCCCCTGAACGTGCTCCATTCGCCGCCGCGGCAGGTGCGGATTGTGTTGCTGCGCATCACGCAGTGCCGGGATCACCTCGTTGCTCAGCCACTGGCGCAGGCTGCGGTTCTCCGGGTGGTAGAAGTGCACCATCAGCAGCGTGTACAGCCCGCACTCGCTGACCAGCAGCTCGTCTTCTCGTGCACCGGCCAGGCGTTCGAGGCGCGTCTGATCCGGGTCCAGCTTGCGGATGACCCGCTCGCCCAGGTGGCTGTTGGTCAGCCGCGCCAGGTCGCGCACGGAAAACCACGCCTGCCGCTCGATCAGCAGCCCGCGCAGACGACGGTTGTAACGATGGAAAACGGAAGGAATCAGGCCTTCGTCGGCCGAGGGGGTATCGGAAATGTTCATGCTGTCGCTCCTTGCTGCATTCAAGAAGCCGCCGCCCAGACATCCGAAATAGGGAGGCGGACCGTGCAAGGGTGGAATGCCGGATGCGAGTACGAACCGGTAGGGCAATAGCCCACCTCACACGGTCCGCCATAGACCGAGAGACGGCGAATGCTACTCGGCAATCGCCCTCTGTATATGGCTTACGTGTCGTACTCGCTTTCAGGATTCCACTCCTGACCACGGCGAACCGTGGCAGCGGGAACGCTACGCAGAGGGCTTGTAGGACAGCAACGCCGAGGCAGTGTAGGGCAATTCCCTAAATGACGGAGCAGCTATTCGGCTCACGGACGCCGGGACCGTACGGTAGCTCCCGTAGATGCTGGCCCGGAGCCGCTCAAGCGTTTAAGGTTCGCCATCGATCAAGACATCCCGCAGGAGGCGCGTTTCAACGTGCTTCCTTGCACCCTTGGAAGGAACAATCGCGTGAACCAGCAAAACCTCGCCGACTTCATCTGGAACGTAGCTGATGTGCTGCGCGGCGACTTCAAGCAATCCATTTATGGCCGCATCATCCTGCCGTTTACGTTGTTGCGGCGGATGGAGTGTGTGCTGGAGCCGACTCGGGATGTCGTGCGCGCCAAGTACCTGGCGATCAAGGATTCGGGGGTGGACCTCGATCTGATACTTCCCGCTGTGGCGAAAGCTTCGTTCTACAACACCTCGCAGTTTTCCCTGGCCAACGTCGGCTCCACCAGCACCCGTTCTAACCTGGAGGATTACATTGCCCGGTTTTCCACCAATGCCCGGCAGGTATTTGATCACTTCGCCTTCGACAACTGGTTGGAAAAGCTGGAGAGGGCCAACCTGCTGTACCTGGTGACGCAGAAGTTTGCCGCCATTGATTTGCATCCGGACACCATCAGCAACCATGAAATGGGGCTGGTATTCGAACACTTGATCCGCAAGTTTGCCGAGTCCGCCAATGACACCGCGGGGCAGTACTTCACCCCGCGTGATGTTGTGCGTTTGGCCACCACGCTGGTGTTCGCGCCCGACCACCAGGCGCTGAATGGCGAGGGAGTAGTCCGCACTGTCTATGACTGCACCGCGGGAACGGGAGGCTTCTTGTCTTCCGCCATTGAGCAAGTCAAGGAGTGGAATCCTAACGCTCGCCTGATTCCCTATGCCCAGGAGCTTGAGCCGGAAAGTTATGCAATCTGCCTGGCCGACAAACTGATCCAGGGGCATAACACCAAGAACATCCAGTTAGGCAACTCCATTTCCAACGACCTTCTGCCCCATGAGCAGTTCGATTACTGCCTGGCCAACCCTCCCTTTGGGGACAAGTGGGAGAAGGTTCAGCAACAGGTCCAGAAAGAGCACAGTGAACAGGGTTTCGCGGGTCGCTTCGGTCCGGGCCTACCGCGTGTGGGCGACGGTTCGTTCTTGTTCCTCATGCACCTGCTGTCCAAGCGCAAACCGGCGGAACTGGGTGGTACGCGGATCGGCATCGTCCTGTCCGGCTCGCCGCTGTTCAACGGCGGCGCTGGCTCCGGCGAATCGGAAATCCGTCGTTGGATCCTGGAGAACGACTGGCTGGAGGCGATCATCGCCCTGCCTAACGACCTGTTCTACAACACCGGCATCGGCACCTACATCTGGGTGCTGTCCAGCCACAAGGACGCACTACGCAAGGGCAAGGTGCAGCTGATCGACGCCACCGAGCTGCACGCACCCATGCGCAAGAGCCTGGGCAGCAAGCGCAAGTACCTGTCGGATGAGCAGATCGCCGAGATCGCCAAGCTGCATGAGGCGTTCGAGGAAGGCCCGGCCAGCAAGGTCTTTGCCGCCACCGATTTCGGCTACCGCCGCATCACCGTCGAACGCCCGCTGCGCCTGCGCTTCTCCGTCACCCCGGAGAAGCTGGCGGCCTATCAGGACACCAAGGGCGCCGATCAAGTGGAGGCCTTTGCTGGCGTGCAAGGGGAGTTCGACAACCTGCCGGCCTTCCTCAAGGCGGTGGGCATCAAGAAACTCTCCAAAGGCGCGCAAAAGGCCGTGCTGGCCTGCTTCGGCGAACGTGACCCCGAAGCCCAGCCTGTACTGGACGACAAGGGCAATGTGCAGGCCGACTCCGACCTGCGCGAGTTCGAGAACGTGCCGCTGAATGAGTCCATCGACGCCTACTTTGTCCGCGAAGTGGTGCCCCATGTGCCGGATGCCTGGATCGATACCGGAAAGACCGATGCGAAGGACGGCCAGGTCGGCATCGTCGGCTACGAGATCAACTTCAATCGCTACTTCTACGTCTACCAGCCGCCGCGTCCGCTGGCCGATATCGATGCCGATCTTAAGACCGTGGAAGCCGAGATTGCCGCGTTGCTGGGTGAGGTGACGGCATGAGCCATTACAAGCCTTATCCGGCTTACAAGGATTCTGGGGTGGAGTGGTTGGGGCGGGTGCCGGAGCATTGGCAGGTTAGAAAACTCAAGTGGCTGGCATCGTTACAGAGTGGGGACTTCATCACCAGCGAGTCTATCGAAGAGGAAGGTGCATATCCCGTTTATGGTGGGAATGGTCTGCGCGGCTATTGCACCTCTTTTACACATGATGGCGTCCACGCACTTGTTGGGCGACAAGGAGCATTGTGCGGGAACATCAACTATGCCGACGGTAGATTCTGGGCATCCGAGCACGCAGTAGTTGTTTCTCCTTATGTACCCACTGCGGTTCGTTGGCTCGGTGAGTTGCTACGCACAATGAACCTAGGTCAGTACTCGATATCGTCTGCTCAGCCTGGGTTGGCAGTTGAACGTATCATCGATTTGTTCCTGCCTGTCCCGCCAGAAAGTGAGCGCCAGATAATCGCAGCGCACATGGCCCGAGAAACCGCCCGTATCGATGCGCTGATTGAAAAGAAAACCCGCTTTATCGAACTGCTGCGCGAAAAGCGCCAGGCGCTGATCACCCATGCCGTCACCAAGGGTCTCGACCCGAGCGTGAAGATGAAAGACTCCGGCGTCGAGTGGTTGGGGGAGGTGCCGGAGCACTGGGGAGTAAAACCGTTGAAGCTACTTGTTAAAGAGGGCTCGACGATTTCTTACGGTATTGTTCAGCCAGGGGAGGCGCTGAATGAAGGGGTGCCTTTTGTCCAGACTACCAATATGTCTTCGGGTGATTTCGATATCGAAAGCCTGCAAAAAACTACTCCAGAAATCGCGGCTAGCTTTCCTCGTTCTTGCTTGACAGGCGGGGAAGTCATTTTGGGTATTCGAGCATCGATTGGAGCGGCTTTCGTTGTGCCACAGCACCTTGCTGGAGTGAATCTCTCTAGAGGCGTTGCAAGGATCGACTGTTCGTCTGAGCTATCGAGCAATTATCTCGTTGCGTACCTCTGCAGTAAGTCTGTCGATGGCTACTGGCAGCTCGCCAAACAAGGTTCGACGTTTAATGAGGTTTCTATTGCGACAGTCAAGGAATTGCTTGTTCCTGTACCTCCACGCGAGGAGCAGGATGCTATCGAAGTCATGTTGAATAGCGCGACGGTTCGCCTTGATTCGATATTCGGTAAAACCGAACGCAGCATCGAGCTCCTAAAAGAACGCCGCTCCGCCCTGATCACCGCCGCCGTCACCGGCCAGATCGACTTGAGGGAATCCGCATGAGCCTGGGCCGCAGCATCCGCCTGTTCCTCGTCGACGGCACGCCCAATGGCCTGCTCACCGCCGAGATCATGAACTGGACCGGCCATGTGCTGACCGGCCCGCGCAGCAAACTCGCCGAACTGGTGCAGCGCCCCGAGTGCGCGCGTACCGGCGTGTACTTCCTGATCGGCCCCGACCCGGACGACAGCTTGCGCACCCGGGTGTACGTGGGCGAGTCCGACGACATCGCCCAGCGCCTCAAGCAGCACAACCGCCCGGAGGAGCAGGGCGGCAAGGACTTCTGGGAGCGCGTTTGCCTGGTTACCAGCAAGGACCAGAACCTCACCAAGGCCCATGCGAAGTACCTGGAAAGCAAGCTGATCGGCATCGCCACCAGCGCCGGCCGCTGCCTGCTGGCCAACGGCACTGCCCACGAATACGCGGGCCTGCCGGAGTCCGACCGGGCCGACATGGGTTATTTCCTGGAGCAGATCCGCACCGTGCTGCCGGTACTGGGCTTCGACTTCCTGCGCGAGCTGACCAAACCTTCCAGCCTCGCCACGGTGCCGGCCGAACAACCGGTCACCCAGTCACCGCGCTTCGTATTGGATATCCCCAAGAGCAAAGGCCGCGCGCTGGCCAAGGAAGTCGACGGCGAGTTCTTCGTGCTCAAGGGTTCCAAGGCCCGATCTGACTGGATAGGCGCCGACGGCGGCTATCAAGGCCTGTTCAGGCACCTGTTGGCCGAGGGCGTGATGGTGCCCGATGGCAATGGACACCTGTCGTTCAGCGACGACTATGCGTTCAACAGCCCTAGCGCCGCGGCAGCGGTTGTTTGTGGCCGGTCAGCCAATGGCCGTACCACTTGGCTGGTGGAAGGCATCGGGCAGACGTACGCTGCGTGGCAGGATCAGCAACTGAATGCCCTCGCAAAGGACAATTGAGCCCGTGGATGAAGCCAGCCTGCAGCGATACCTGCGCGAGCATTACCCCAGGGAAAACTCCGCCTGTGAATGGAAGGAATTCAAGAACCTGACACATGCCGTTTCCGGGCGAAAAGGCGAAGACATCGCCAGCTATGTTTCAGCCATTGCCAATATGGCCGGTGGGCATCTGGTGATCGGCGTGGAAGATGACTCGCTGAAAGTCGTTGGCATCCAGAACTTTCATGACTACACGCCGGAAAATATCCGCCAGCGCCTGCTCGGACGTTGCCCGAATTTGAACTCCGAAGGCCTTCGGGTCGAGCCATTGATTGCCAGCGACACTCAAAAGACCGTCTGGGTGTTGCATATCCCCGCGCACCGGTCGCGTTTGCCGGTCTATGCGCACGATAAGGCCTGGCAAAGGCTGGACGATGCTTTGGTGGAAATGCGCCCGGAGCGTCTGGCCGCGATTCTGGCCGAACCCTTGGAAGTTAGGGACTGGTCTGCCCAGATTGCCGAGGGCGCCACCCTGAATGACCTTGAACCCATGGCCATCGAGATTGCCCGCCAGAAGTTCGCAGAGAAGTACCGTGAAGGCAGCTTCGCCAGCGAAATATCGGCTTGGGATGTGCCGGCATTTCTCGACAAGGCCAAGATCACCATTCAGGGGCGCATTACTCATACTGCCTTGCTACTGCTGGGTAAGCGCGAGGCAACACATTTGCTTCCCACGGCGCAGATCACCTGGAAGTTGGTGGGGGAGGAACAGGCTTACGAACACTTCAGTCCACCGTTTCTGCTGACCACCACGGGGGTGCTGCAGCGGATTCGCAATATTCCGCAGAAGCTGTTCCCACAGAACCAGTTGCTGGCCACCGAGGTGAACAAGTACGACACCCGGGTGATTCTGGAAGCCTTGCACAACTGCATCGCTCACCAGGACTACGAGTTGCGTTCGCGCATACTCATCACCGAGCGCGTCGATCGATTGGTCTTCGAGAATGCCGGCGGCTTCTTCGAGGGCAAGCCGGAGGACTATTTCAGTGGTGAGCAGACGCCCAGCCGCTACCGCAATCCCTGGCTGGCACAGGCCATGGTTAGCCTGGCGATGATCGACACCATGGGGTATGGCATCCGCGCCATGACCCTTTCGCAGCGCAAGCGCTTCTTCCCGCTCCCCGACTACAGCAAGTCGGAGGCGAACAAGGTGGTTCTGGAGATCTACGGGCACGTGATCGATGAGAATTACACCCGCTTGCTGATGGAGCATCAGGATCTGCCGCTCAATACGGTCATGCTGCTCGACCGCGTGCAGAAGAAGCAGCCTATCACCGACGAGGCTGCTGCCTTCCTGCGCAAGCAGGGGCTGATCGAGGGACGCAAGCCCAACTATTACCCGGCCGCGCAAGTGGCCCAAGTAACCGGAAACAAGGGCGAGTACATCCGCAACCGGGCCTTTGATGATGCGTACTACAAGGATCTGATTCTCGACTACCTGCGCAAGTTTGGCTCTGCCAGTCCCGATGACTTGAAGGGGCTTGTCTTAGACAAGCTTTCAGATGCTTTAGACGAGAAGCAGAAGCAGAACAAGTTCCGCAACCTGCTGCACGCCATGTCTAAACGTGACCAAACCATTGAAAAACAAGGTAGTCGGCAAACAGGTCGATGGGTGCTTTCTGCCCCTAGGCAAGACAAGGTTTAGACAAGATTTAGACAAGGTTGCCGTATTGTCGTCGGCCTGGATATGAGTCAAGAAGGAACGCCATGAGCCACATCCACCACGAATGCGAACTGGAACGCCATATCGTCGAGCAGCTTGACTCTGCCGGGTGGGTGGTTGGCAAGTCTGCTGACTACGACGCGGCACGGGCGCTATATCCCGAGGATGTGCTCGGTTGGCTGGAAGAGAGCCAGCCGCAGGCCATGGCCAAGCTGCGGACGATGAATGGCGCGGGCACCTCGCAGGTGGTGTTGGATCGCCTGGTCAAGCAACTGGAGAACAAGGCTGAGGGTGGCACGGTGAATGTGCTGCGCCACGGTTTTACCGTGGCAGGTGGCGGCGGCACCCTGGCCATGAGCCAGGTGATGCCGGAGGACGATCGCAACGAGACAGTGATCAAGCGTTATGCGGCCAACCGCCTACGTGTGGTGCCACAATTGCGTTACTCGCTCGACAAGGCGGATGAAATCGACCTGGGTTTCTTCATCAATGGCATTCCGGTGGCGACCGTTGAGCTGAAAACGGACTTCACCCAATCGGTGCAGGCCGCCATGCAGCAATACCGTATGGACCGCCGGCCGGAACGCAAGAGCGGCGGTACCGAGCCTCTGCTGACCTTCAAGCGTGGCGCTGTGGTGCACTTTGCCATGAGCGACAGCGATATCCGCATGACCACCAGACTGGCCGGCGATTCGACTTTCTTCCTGCCGTTCAACCGAGGCAACGATGGTGCCGCCGGCAACCCGCCAGGCGACAACGGCAGCTACCCGGTGAGCTACTTCTGGGAGCGCGTGCTGCAGAAGGACAACTGGTTGCACATCTTCCACCGCTTCGTCCTGCAGGAGCGCAAGGAAGCCCAGGATGTGAACGGCAAGACCTACTTCAAGGAGGGCCTGATCTTCCCGCGCTTCCATCAGTGGGAGGGGGTGACGCGGATGGTGGCTGCGGTGCGTCAGGAAGGCGTCGGACAGCCCTATCTGATTCAGCACAGCGCTGGCTCCGGCAAGACCAACACCATCGCTTGGACCGCTCATTCGCTGATTCGTGTGCGCCAGCCCAATGGTGAGCCGTACTTCCATAGCGTGATCGTGGTGACCGATCGGCAGGTGCTGGATCAGCAACTGCAGGACGCCATCAAGCAGATCGAGCATCAGGCCGGCGTGGTGTGCGCCATCGACCGGCAGCAGTCGAACCTGCCCAAGAGCCAGCAGTTGGCCAAGGCCATGCTGGATGGCGTGCCGATCATCGTTTGTACCCTGCAGACCTTCCCGTATGCGCAGAAGGCCATCCTGAGCGAGCAGAGCCTGCGGGACCGCCGCTTCGCCATCATCATCGACGAGGCCCACAGTTCCACTGGCGGTAGCACAGCGGACGACCTGCGCTACGTGCTGACCGGGCAAAGCGAAGAGGAGTGGGAGAAGCTGTCGAAGGAGGAGCGGTTGTCGGTTTGGCAGAACTCCCGTAGCCGACCGGGCAATGCCAGCTACTTCGCCTTTACTGCTACACCCAAGCATTCGACCCTGAGCCTGTTCGGCCGCCCGTGTAACCCAGCCCAGCCGGTGAGCCTGGAAAACCCGCCGGCACCGTTCCACCTCTACACCATGCAGCAGGCCATCGAGGAGGGCTTCATTCTTGACGTGTTGCTGAACTACACGAGCTACCAAGCGGCCTTCAAGATCGGTAGCGAACTGGCGGACGACAAGCGCGTCGACGAGAAGAGCGCACGGCGCAAGCTGGCCAAGTGGCTGTCGCTCAACCCGGTGAACGTGGGGCAGAAGGTCGAGCTGATCGTCGAGCATTTCCGCAAGAACGTGGCGCACCTGCTCGGTGGCCAGGCCAAGGCCATGGTGGTAACAAGTTCGCGCGCGGCGGCCGTTAAGTACCAGTTGGCGCTGGAGGACTTCTGCAAGCGCAAGGGTTACGACAACGTGCGGGCCATGGTGGCGTTTTCCGGCGAGGTGCCGAACGTGGAGGTCGAGGAAGCCAGCCTGCCGGCCGATCACCAGTTCAGCGAAACGAACCTGAATCCTGGCCTGCATGGCCGTGATATGCGCAAGGTCTTCGATACTCCGGACTACCGGGTGATGATCGTGGCCAACAAGTACCAGACCGGTTTCGACCAGCCCAAGCTGGTGGCTATGTACCTGGACAAGAAGATTTCAGGCGTTGAGGCGGTGCAGACCCTCTCGCGCCTGAATCGCACTTTCCCAGGCAAGGACAAAACCTTCGTCATCGACTTCGCCAACGAAGCGAAGGAAATCCTGGCAGCCTTCAAGACCTTCCACCGCGATGCGAAGATGACGGATATTCAGGACCCGAACATCGTCTATGACATCAAACAGCGTCTGGACAGCATGTTCATCTACGAACAGGCCGAAGTTGAGGCCTTCGGCAATGCCATCGTCGATCTGAAGGTCACCCACCAGAAGTTGTACGCGCTGACCCAACCTGCGACCGACCGCTTTAACGGCAAGCTGAAAACCCTCAACGATGCCATCGACCTATGGGAGAAGGCCTGGGAGAAGGCACACGACGAGGGCCGCGAGAAGGACATGGAATACTCTGACGCCCAGCGCTCGGAATACTGCAAGGCGCGCGACGAGTTGATGATTTTCAGCGAGAACCTTTCCAAGTTCGTACGCAGCTACGAGTACATCGCTCAGCTGATCGAGTTCGGCGATCCGAATCTGGAGGCTTTCGCCTGTTATGCCCGTCTGCTGCGCAAGCGCCTGAAAGGCATCACGCCCGAACAGGTCGACCTGGGCGACCTCAAGCTCAGCCACTATAAGCTCAAGAAGGGCGATAACCTGAGCGGTATTGCGGTTGTGGCGGAAACCCCCGGGCTGTATGGCATCACTGATAGCGGCTTGCGTGAGGCGCGAGATCGCGAGAAGAAATATCTCGCGGAGCTGATCGAGAAGCTCAACAACGCTTTCGGGAAAGAGATTACAGATACCGATCAGGTGAGCTTCGCCATTCAGGTATCGGAGGCACTGCGCTCGGACAGCGTGGTAATGGCCCAGGTGAAGAACAACGACCTGAATCAGGCAATGAAGGCCGACCTTCCGGTCAAGGCCATCCAGGCTATCGCTGGAGCCATGAGCAGCAACACCAGCATGGCAACGAAGTTGCTCAGCGATGAAGCCACGCGCGAAGTCTTCCTGACGGTGATCTATGAGCTGCTGAAGAAGGACGCCGGTGCTGAGTTGCTCGCTTCAGCCAGGACCTAATCCCGCAGAAACGCAAAAGCCGCGCATCCGCGCGGCTTTTTGCTGAAAGGGTGGTGGGCCCACACGGACTCGAACCGTGGACCAAAGGATTATGAGTCCTCTGCTCTAACCGACTGAGCTATAGGCCCCCAGAAGGCCGGCGGATTATACCGATGCGTTTTCCGTAGCGCCAACCGGGTTCAGCGGAGTGAGGAACCGGTTGGCGAAAGCGTCGGCCGGCAGCGGTGGGCTGAGGGCGTAGCCCTGGATCTGGTCGCAGCCCTCGGCTTCGAGGAAATGCTCCTGGGCCTGGTGTTCCACGCCTTCGGCGATCACGGTGAGGTTCATGCTGCGGCCCAGGGCGATGATGGCGCGGGCGATGGCGGCGTCGTGCGGGTCGTCCGGCAGGCCGTGGACGAAGGAGCGGTCGATCTTCAGGGTGTCCAACGGCAGCTGCTTGAGGTAGCTGAGGGACGAGTAGCCGGTGCCGAAGTCGTCGATGGCCAGCTGCACGCCGAGGTTCTTCAGGCCGTGCAGGATGGACAGGGCTTCCTCGGTCTGGTGCATGAGGAAGCTCTCGGTGATTTCCAGCTGCAGGCGCGAGGGCTGCAGGTGGTAGCGGGCGAGCAGGTCGCGGATGCGCTCGACCAGGTGGGTCTGGCGCAGTTGCGCGCCGGCGAGGTTGACCGAGAGCGGGCCGAAGGCCGCGTGGCTGTCCTGCCAGCGGCTCATCTGCCGGCAGGCTTCGCGCAGGACCCAGTCGCCCAGCGGCAGGATCAGGCCGTTTTCCTCGGCCAGCGGGATGAAGCGATCCGGGGAAATCGCGCCGAATTGCGGATGTTTCCAGCGGATCAGCGCTTCGGCGCCGACCAGTTCGCCGCTGCCCAGCGCCAGCTTGGGCTGGTAGTAGAGCTGCAGCTGGTCGCTTTCCAGGGCGCGGCGCAGTTCGTGTTCCAGGGCCATGCGTTCGGTGGCCTGGAAGGTGAGTTCGCGGGTGTAGAACTCGATGCGGTTACGGCCCTGGGCCTTGGCGCGGTACATCGCGGCGTCGGCGTTCTTCACCAGGGTGGCGACGTCGTTGCCGTCGCCGGGGTAGAGGCAGATGCCGATGCTGGCGCTGACGAAGAATTCCTGTTCGCCGGCGATGAATGCCGTTTCAAAGCAGTGCAGCAGCTTTTTCGCGACATGTTCGGCATCCACCGCCTGGTGCAGGCCGGGCAGCAGGATGATGAATTCGTCGCCGCCCTGGCGGGCCACGGTGTCGACGTCGCGCAGCTGATCGCGCAGGCGCTGGGCGATGGACTGCAGCAGCAGGTCGCCGACCGGGTGGCCGAGGCTGTCGTTGATGTGCTTGAAGCGGTCGAGGTCGAGGAACAGCACGGCGCCGTGGTGGTTGTCTTCCTGGGCTTCCCTGAGCGCGGTGGTCAGGCGGCTTTCGAAGAGCAGGCGGTTGGGCAGGCCGGTGAGCGGGTCGTGGTGGGCCTGGTAGTCGAGCTTGGCCTGGGCGTACTTGAGGGTGGAGATGTCGGCGAACACGCCGACGTAGTGCGACAGCTCGCCGTCGGCGTTGCGCACGGCGCTGATGGTCAGCCACTCGGGGTACAGCTCGTGGTTCTTGCGGCGGTTCCAGATTTCGCCCTGCCAGTGACCTTCGGCGTTGAGCTGGTGCCAGAGCGCGATGTAGAAGCTGCTGTCGTGCTGGCCGGAGGCGAGCAGGCGCGGCGAATGGCCGAGTGCTTCCTGTTCGCTGTAGCCGGTGATTTCGCTGAAGGCGCGGTTGACGGCGACGATGCGCTGGCTGGCGTCGGTGATCATCACGCCCTCGGCGGTGCTCTCGAACACGGTGGCGGCCAGTTGCAGCTTTTCCTGCATCTGCTGGCGCTCGGTGATGTCGCGGGCGATGGTCAGCAGGCAGTCGTCGCCGTCGATGGTGATGCGGTGGGCGGACAGTTCGCACAGGCGCAGGCTGCCGTCGTGGTTGCGGATCTGTACGGTGAAGTCCTGCACGCCGGACTCCCGGTCGACGGCCTTGAGCAGCCGCTCGCGGTCGGCGGGGTTGGCCCAGAGCCCGAGGCTCAGGGTGGAGCGCTGGGCCACGGCGTCGCGGCCGTAGCCGGTGATGCGGGTGAAGCCCTGGTTGATCTCCACCAGCCGCCCGTCGCTGACGCGGGTGATGAGCATGCCGTCGGGCGAGGCGTGGAAGGCTTTGGCGAATTTTTCCTCGGAGACGCGCAACTGCTCCTGGGTCTGCTTGACCTGGGTGATGTTGCGCACCACCACCACCAGTGCGGGGATGTCGTCGAGGACGATGTGCTGGGCCGACAGCAGGCCGGTGAAGAGGCTGCCGTCCCGGCGCCGGAGGGGGATTTCGATGTTGTCGAGATTCTGCCCCTGCAGGCGCGCAAGCATCGCCGGGCCCATGCCGGGTTCGCCCCAGATGCCCAGTTCGGTGGAGGTCTTGCCCTGCGCCTCGCTGGCGGGAATGCCGATCTGTTGTTCGAAGGTGCTGTTCACCGCCAGCAGCCTGCCGTCGCTGCGCCGGGCGAGGACGATGATGTCCGGGCAGTGGTGGAATACCGAGGCGAATTTCTGCTCGGACAGGCGCAGCGCCTGCTCGGTCTGCTTGGCCTCGGTGATGTCGATCATCAGGCCGCGCAGGATCAGGTCGTCGCCGTGGCGGATGAGGGTGACGATGTCGCGGATCCACACCACCCGGCCATCGGCGGCGAGCATGCGGTAGTCGAAGCTGTGGTTGTGCCCTGCGTGGCTCTCGCTCATGCAGTAGTCGACGGCCTGGGCGGCGTCGTCCGGGTGCAGGGTGCGCTGCCAGAAGCCGGGCTCCAGCCAGTCCTTGAGCGGGTAGCCGAGCAGCCGTTGGGCATGGGGGGAGACGTAGGTGAAGCGGTTTTCTGCCAGGCGCATTTCCCAGGCGATGGCCGTCAGGCTCTCGACCAGGCCGCGATAGTGCTGCTCGCTGTCGCGCAGGGCCTGTTCGAGCTTCTCCCGCCGCTGCACTTCGCCGCGCAGGCGGCGGTTCATGGTGATCAGCACCAGCACGGTGAAGCTGATCAGCAGGAGGACGGGGATGGTGATGCCGAGCATTTCGCGCCAGACCGGCCGCCTGTCGAGCAGGCCGCCTACCCAAGGCTCCCGCAGCGCCTCGACGTCTTCGGGTTTGAGCTCGGCGACCACCTTGTCGATGATGCCGGCGAGGATGGCCTGGTCCTTCGGCACCGCCATCGCCAGCTGGTAGCGGTAGGGCGTCTCACCGCTGATCTGCACGCCTTCGAGCTGGAGCTGGCGCAGGCTCCAGACGCTGGAAGCGAGGTCGCCGACGAAGGCGTCGACCTGTCCCGTGGCCAGTGCCTGCAGGCCGGCGGCGACGCTTGGCAATGGCAGCAGGCTGAGGTCGGGATGGTTGGCGGCCAGCAGCTCATGGGACGCGTAATGCTCGACCACGCCGACCTTCAGGCCGTAGAGGTCGGTGAGGTTGCGTGGCGACGGCCCGTCGTTGCGCGCGAGGATGACGATCGGGAAGTCGAGGTAGGGGCGGGTGAACGCGAGGTATGACAGGCGCTCCGGCGTGGCCATGAGGCCGGGGAGGAGGTCGATCCGCCCGTCACGGGCCTGCTGCAGGACTTCGCTCCAGGTGGCGGGCTGTACCGGTTCCAGCTGGACGTTCAGGCGCTGGCCGATGAGCTTGGCGTAGCTGGCGGCCAGCCCCTGGTAGTGGCCGTCGTTGTCGCGGAATTCGAAGGGAGGCCAGGAGGTGTCGACGCCCAGGCGCAGGCTCGGATGCTCCTGCAGCCAGCGCTGCTCTTCAGGCGACAGGCCCAGGGCGAGCGCCTGCCCGGCCCAGAATGCCAGGCACCACAGTAGAACTGCCTGCAGACGCGGCATGAAGAGCCTCATTCCTGGGGGGGGATTACGCCAGAGTGTAGACGTGGCACTTTGCCCAGTGAAAGGCCCCAAAGAAAAACCCCCGGCTCGGGCCGGGGGTTCTTCGTCACTCGTCGAGGAAGGAGCGCAGGTGCTCGCTTCGCGACGGGTGGCGCAGCTTGCGCAGCGCCTTGGCTTCGATCTGGCGGATACGCTCGCGAGTCACATCGAACTGCTTGCCGACTTCCTCGAGGGTGTGGTCGGTGTTCATGTCGATGCCGAAGCGCATGCGCAGGACCTTGGCTTCGCGAGCGGTGAGGCCGGCGAGGACTTCGCGGGTGGCTTCCTTGAGGCTCTCGCTGGTCGCCACTTCGATCGGCGACTGCATGGTGGAGTCCTCGATGAAGTCGCCCAGGTGCGAATCTTCGTCGTCACCGATCGGCGTTTCCATGGAGATCGGTTCCTTGGCGATCTTCAGGACCTTGCGGATCTTGTCTTCCGGCATGTCCATGCGTTCGCCCAGCTCTTCCGGAGTCGGCTCGCGGCCCATCTCCTGCAGCATCTGGCGGGAGATGCGGTTGAGCTTGTTGATGGTCTCGATCATGTGCACCGGGATACGGATGGTGCGTGCCTGGTCGGCGATCGAGCGGGTGATCGCCTGGCGGATCCACCAGGTGGCGTAGGTCGAGAACTTGTAGCCGCGGCGGTATTCGAACTTGTCCACCGCCTTCATCAGGCCGATGTTGCCTTCCTGGATCAGGTCGAGGAACTGCAGGCCGCGGTTGGTGTACTTCTTGGCGATGGAGATCACCAGGCGCAGGTTCGCCTCGACCATTTCCTTCTTGGCGCGGCGGGCTTTCGCCTCGCCGATGGACATGGCGCGGTTGACGTCCTTGATCTCGGCGACGTTCAGCTGGACTTCGCTTTCCAGGTCGGCCAGCTTCTGCTGGTTGCGCTGGATGTCGGCCTTCAGGCGCTCGATGGCCTCGGCGTACTTGGGCTTGCCCTTGAGCACGCTGTCGACCCAGCCGGCGTCGACTTCATTGCCCGGGAACTGGCGCAGGAAGTCGGCACGCGGCATGCGCGCGTCACGCACGCACAGCTGCATGATGGCGCGTTCCTGCTGGCGCACGCGGTCCAGCGAGTCGCGGACCTTGGCGACCAGCGCGTCGAACTGCTTGGGCACCAGCTTGATCGGCATGAACAGCTCGGCCAGGGCGAGCATTTCCTCGTTGGCCTGCTTGCTGCCGCGGCCGTGTTTCTTCAGGGCCTTCTTGGTCTTGTCCAGCTGGTCGGAGACGGAGCCGAAACGACGGGCGGCTTCTTCCGGGTCCGGACCGCCATCGCCTTCGTCGTCGTCGGAGCTTTCGCCGTCGGCTTCTTCGTCCTCGTCATCCTTTTCCTTGGATTCGGCGCTGTCGTCCTTCAGGCCGACGGGCTCGACTTCCTCGGCCGGCAGGCTGCCGTCATCGGGGTCGATGTAGCCGCTCAGGATGTCGGACAGGCGGCCGCCTTCGGCGACCACGCGGCCGTATTCCGCCAGGATGCCGTCCACCGCGCCGGGGAACTGGGCGATGGCGCTCATGACCTCGCGGATGCCTTCCTCGATGCGCTTGGCGATTTCGATCTCGCCTTCGCGGGTCAGCAGTTCCACGGTACCCATTTCGCGCATGTACATGCGCACCGGGTCGGTGGTGCGGCCGACATCGCTCTCCACTGCGGCCAGGGCGGCGGCGGCCTCTTCGGCGGCGGCTTCGTCGGTATCGGTTTCCGCCAGCAACAGGGCATCCGCATCCGGGGCTGTCTCGAATACGTTGATCCCCATGTCGTTGATCATGCGGATGATGTCTTCTACCTGTTCCGGATCGGAGATATCCTCCGGCAGGTGGTCGTTGACCTCCGCGTAAGTCAGGTAGCCCTGCTCACGACCACGGGTGATCAACTCTTTGAGACGAGATTGCTGTTGCGCTTTTCCGGACATAACACCCTATCCACTGAAGGTCTTGGCGGGCTGAAATTAAGCCGAGGATTATACCAGATTCGAGGCTTCAGGCGCCAGTTCAGCTCTGGGGGCCTGCTGAAGAGGGGGTGCTGAAGTGCTCCCGCAATAACGCCTTCTCTTCGTCAGTCAGTTCACTGGGGCTCTTCTGCATCACGCTGCGCAGGCGCGCCTCACGGCTCGTACGCAGTTGGCTGTGAGCAAGTGTAGTAATGGTGTCGAAGAACTGCTTTTCAAGATTGTCCTGGCCGATCAGCCATTCCTTTTCCGCGAGGGCCTGCAGCAGGCGTCCTTGCGGGGTTCCGTGCCAGCGCGCGATCAGTTGCATCGAGCGCTGGCTGGGGTTCTTCTGCAGCGCCTCGACCAGTGCCGCCAGTAGTTGCGAGTAAGTCTGGCCTTCGTTGGCGAAATGGCTGGCATCCTCGACCTTCTGCGCCAGTTGCGGATGGTGCAGCAGGGTCCGCAGGGCGGTCAGGGTCGGTGATTCGACGCTGATCTCGGTGCGCGGCTGGCGCGGCACGAAGTCGCCTTTCCGTCCTTTGCCATCCCACTTGCGCTCGCCTTTCCACTGCTTCTTGCCCGGTTTGCCGCCGGCGTTTGCGCCGGAAAACTCCGCCGGCGCTTCGAAGTAGCTCGATGCATCCGGATAGTGGCTCTCGCCGTGGTCGGCGAACTGGCCCATGTCGTAGTCGGCGTATTCGTGGGCGTGCTGCTCCGGGGCGTGCGACGGCGCGGCGGCGGAGTGGCCGGCGCGCGGCGCGCTGATCTGGTTCAGCGCATCGCCGGAAAGACCGGTGATCTCGCCCAGGCGCTGGCGCATCAGCAGGCGCAGGGTGTTGCCGGGAATCTTCTCCAGCAGCGGCCCGGCCAGGGTCGCCAGGTGCGCCTTGCCTTCCAGCGTGCTGGGGTCGGCCTCCTGGGTCAGTTGCTGGAAGAAGTAGTCGGCCAGCGGCTGGGCCTGGTGGGCGAGACGGGCGCGGAACGCGTCCGGGCCTTCGGCGCGCACCAGGCTGTCCGGGTCTTCGCCTTCGGGGAGAAACAGGAAGCGCACCTTGCGCCCGTCCTGCAGGTTCGGCAGCGCCGATTCCAGCGCGCGCCAAGCGGCGTTGCGGCCGGCCTGGTCGCCGTCGAAGCAGAACAGGATGTTCGGCACGATGCGGAACAGGCGCTTGATGTGCTCCTCGCTGGTGGCCGTGCCCAGGGTCGCCACCGCGTTGCGGATGCCCTGCTGCGCGAGGGCGATGACGTCCATGTAGCCTTCGACGACCATGATCTCGTCGAGGTCGCGGTTGTTCTTCCGCGCCTCGAACAGGCCGTAGAGCTCCTGGCCCTTGTGGAAGACCGGGGTTTCCGGCGAGTTCAGGTATTTCGGCTTGTCGTCGCCCAGCACCCGGCCGCCGAAGGCGATCACCCGCCCGCGGCTGTCGCGGATGGGGAAGATCACCCGGTCGCGGAAGCGGTCGTAGCGCTTGCCGCTGTCGGGGTTTTCCACCAGCAGGCCGGCGTCGAGCATGGCCTTGAGCTGCAGGTTGTCGCCGCCCAGGTTCTTCAGCAGGTTGTCCCAGCCCGGCGGAGCGAAGCCCAGGCCGAAGTCGCGGGCGATCTCGCCGGTCAGGCCGCGGCCCTTGAGGTACACCACGGCGGCCTTGCGCGCCGGGTGGCTCTTGAGCGCCTGGCGGTAGAACTCGGCGGCGGCGCTGAGCAGCGGGTAGAGCGGCGAGTCGGTCGGTTGCCGCGGCTTGCCGCCGCGCCGGCCGTCCTCGCGGGGCACGTCCATGCCGGCGCGCTTGGCCAGCTCCTCGACCGCCTGGGGGAAGTCCAGCTGGTCGTGGTCCATGATGAAACCGAGCGCGTTGCCGCCGGCGCCGCAGCCGAAGCAGTAGTAGAACTGCTTGTCCGGGCTGACGGTGAAGGAGGGGGTCTTCTCCTTGTGGAACGGGCAGCAGGCGCTGTAGTTCTTGCCGGTCTTCTTCAGCTGGATGCGCGAACTCACCACATCGAGGATATCGGTGCGGTTGAGCAGGTCATCGATGAAGGATTGTGGAATCAGGCCGGCCATAGACTCATCGGGACGCAAGGTGGACCCAAGCATAGCGCCCGGCGGCGAAACCGTGGGCGAGGCTTGAATCTAAGCATGGGGCTTGAAAAGCAAAAACTCCGAAGTTCGCGACTGCGAATCGGAGTGGTCGTGCCTTGTCAGGCACTCGCCCGGCGAGTGGGCCGGGCGATGCGGAAAGCGTGCGGCGTGGCGCTGTAACTCAGTACAGGCGCTCGCGGCGGCGCTGCTCGCGCTGCACTTTCTTGGCGTGACGCTTGACAGCGGCAGCGGCCTTGCGCTTGCGCTCGGCGGTCGGCTTTTCGTAGAACTCGCGGCTACGGACTTCGGCCAGTACGCCTGCTTTTTCGCAGGAGCGCTTGAAACGACGCAGGGCTACGTCGAAGGGTTCGTTCTCTTTAACTTTGACGGCGGGCATCCAGGTCGTACCTTCAATGATTACCGGGGGTTTATCGCGCTCCTGACAGTTGGTTCGGGAGTCGGCGGTTTTCAAGGGTTGCGGATATTAAACGTTCGAGCGGAGGAATGCAAAGCCTCCGATCGAAAAGCGCTGGTCCGAAGCCAAGCCGCCGATTATGATGCGCGCCTTCAAATTTGCCCAGAGTAAAGGCTCAAACCCATGCGAGTGCTGGGGTTGGAAACCTCCTGCGACGAAACCGGCGTCGCACTTTACGACAGCGAAAAGGGCCTGCTGGCCGACGCGCTGTTCAGTCAGATCGACCTGCACCGCGTGTACGGCGGCGTGGTCCCCGAGCTGGCCTCCCGCGACCACGTCAAGCGCATGCTGCCGCTGATCCGCCAGGTGCTGGACGAGTCCGGCTGCACCGCCGAAGACATCGACGCCATCGCCTACACCGCGGGTCCCGGCCTGGTGGGCGCGCTGCTGGTCGGCGCTTCCTGCGCCCAGGCCATGGCGTTCGCCTGGGGTGTGCCGGCCGTCGGCGTGCACCACATGGAAGGCCATCTGCTGGCGCCGATGCTGGAAGAGCAGCCGCCGAAGTTTCCGTTCGTCGCCTTGTTGGTTTCCGGTGGCCATACCCAGCTGGTCCGGGTCGATGGCATCGGTCGTTACCAACTGCTCGGCGAGTCGGTGGACGACGCCGCCGGCGAAGCCTTCGACAAGACCGCCAAGCTGCTCGGCCTGGGCTATCCCGGTGGTCCGGAGATCGCTCGCCTGGCCGAGCGCGGCAGCGCCGGCCGCTTCGTCTTCCCGCGGCCGATGACCGACCGTCCCGGCCTGGATTTCAGCTTCAGCGGCCTCAAGACCTTCGCCCTGAACACCTGGCAGCGTTGCGTCGCCGAAGGTGACGACAGCGAGCAGACCCGCTGCGACGTCGCCCTGGCGTTCCAGACCGCCGTGGTGGAAACCCTGACCATCAAGTGCCGCCGCGCGCTCAAGCAGACGCACCTGAAGAGCCTGGTGATCGCCGGCGGCGTGAGCGCCAACCAGGCGCTGCGCCAGCATCTGGAAAAGATGCTCGGCGAGATGAAGGGCCAGGTGTTCTACGCCCGCCCGCGCTTCTGCACCGATAACGGCGCGATGATCGCCTATGCTGGCTGCCAACGGTTGCTGGCGGGGCAGCAGGATGGCCCGTCGATTGGCGTGCAGGCGCGTTGGCCAATGGAATCGCTGCCGGCGGTCTGATAATGAAGCTGCAAACGACGCGGCGCATGCTCCGAGCGGCATGGGCCGTTTTTTCGCTTGCAGCGCGGTGCGCGGGCCGGGAAGCTCGCGGCCCTAGAAGTGACGTTCGCGTCCGGCGATGAGATCGCGCAGGTTGCTGCGGTGGCGCCAGACGATCAGGCCGGTGAGCACGGTCATCGGCAGCAGCGCGGAAGGCTCCTGCCAGGCCAGCAGCGGCAGGGTCAGCGGCGTGGCGACCAGGGCGGCGAGCGAGCTGGTGCGCGACAGCTTGAAGGTGACCAGCCAGGCCGCGACGGCGAGCAGCGCGGCGGGCGGGTAGAGCGCCAGCAGCATGCCGGCGGCGGTGGCGACGCCCTTGCCGCCGCGGAAGTTGAAGTACAGCGGGTAGAGGTGGCCGATCACCGCCGCCAGTCCGACCCAGGCCTGCTGCACGTCGGACAGGCCGATCAGGCGGGCGGCGAGGACCGGGATCAGCCCCTTGGCGAGATCGCCGAGCAGGGTGAGGATCGCGAGTTTCCTGCCGGCCAGGCGCAGCATGTTGGTGGCGCCGGGGTTGCCCGAGCCGCTGTCGCGTGGGTCGGCGGTGCCGAACAGGCGACTGAGGAGTACCGCGAAGGACAGTGATCCGAGCAGGTAGGCGAGGAACGCCAAGAACCAGAACATGGTTTCCACCGGAGACGAGGTCGTTTCCGATTCTAACGGGGTGCCGGCCGATTGTCGTGTCGCCTTGGAGCATGCAGTCAGTGGACAGAGTTTTCATCGAGGGGCTGGAAGTGGACACCGTGATCGGCGTCTACGACTGGGAGCGGGGTATCCGGCAGTGCCTGCGCCTGGACCTGACGCTGGGCTGGGACAACCGCCCGGCGGCGGCCGACGACGACATCGCCAAGGCCCTGGACTACGCCGTGCTCTCCGAGCGGGTCATCGCTTTCGCCCGCGCCGCGCATTTCCAGTTGGTGGAAACCTTCGCCGAACGCCTCGCTGAATTGCTGATGGCGGAGTTCGGCATCCCGTGGCTGCGCCTGAAAGTCACCAAGCCGGGCGCCGTCGCAGCGGCCGTCGGCGTGGGTGTGGAGATCGAACGCGGATGTCGCTGACAACGGTCTACCTGGGCCTGGGGAGCAATTTCGAGCGCGAGCGCCATCTGCTCGCCGGGCTCGAGGCGCTGGACGGCTTCCTCGAGGATATCCATTGCTCGCCGGTGTTCGAGAGCGAGCCGGTGGGCATTCGCAGCGGTCCCTTCTACAACTTCGTCATCGTCGCGCGCACCTCGCTGCCGCTGGCGGAGCTGAGCCTGCGGCTGAAGCACATCGAGGCGGACAACGGCCGCTATGCGCCGGAGCGCAAGGGGCTGCCGCTGGATATCGACGTGCTGCTCTACGGCGACCTGCACGGTGAGTTCGACGGCCTGACGCTGCCGCGTGCCGAGGTGCTGAAGAACGCTTTCGTGCTCTGGCCCCTGTCGCTGCTGGCGCCGCAGCTGAAGCACCCGGGTGCCCGGCGCTCGTTCGCCGAACTGTGGGCGGATGCGCGGATCGGGCAGAAGCTCTGGCCGGTGCCCTTCCAGTGGCGCGGTGTGGAGCTGACGCCGGTGGCGTTGCTCGAGGCGCATCCGGCGGCTTGAGCTGATATCGGTGCCCTCCCGGGGCACCGAACCGTAGGAGCGGACTTCGTCCGCGATCCGCGCGGCATGGGGCTCATCGCGGACAAGGTCCGCTCCCACGAGAGCCTGTCCCTCAGCCTGTGTGACTTTCCTTGTAGGCCTTCAGGGCCGTCAGGCGCTCGCGCTTGAGCGCTTCGCCCAGTTCGGCGCCCTTGTATCCCTTTTCCAGCAGCGGCTGCACGGCGACCGCGCGGGCGGCCTGCACCGCGCCGCGCAGGTAGTCCGCCTGCGGGTAGATGCGATCCTCCAGCCCGAGGCGGCCGCGGGCGTCCATTTCGCTGGCGGCGATAAACTCCTCGAAGCGCTGCGGCCGGCGGTAGACGTCGAAGGCCTGCAGCAGCTCCAGGAGGGTGCTTGGCCGCAGCTCCAGCGCGCGGTGGCAGTGGGTGTGGTACTCGCCGACCAGCCGCGCCAGTTCCTGGCATTCGCGCGGGACCTTGAAGCGCGCGTTGATCGCGTCGATCAGCGGCAGGCCGAGGTGCTCGTGGGCGTGGTGTTTCGGCCATTCCTCCCGGCGCGTCCTGCCCTTGCCCACGTCGTGCACCAGGCAGGCCCAGCGCACGCTCAGCGGCTGGTCGTGTCCGGCGCACTGGCGCAGCACGGCCAGCACGTGCTCGCCGGTATCCACTTCCGGATGGTGCGCGGGCGGTTGCGGCACGCCGAACAGCGCGTCGACTTCCGGCATCAGCACGGCCAGGGCGCCGCAGTCGCGCAGGACCTGGATGAACACGTCCGGGCGCGGCTCCATCAGGGCGCGGGAGATTTCCTTCCAGCTGCGTTCGGCGGTCAGCGCTTCCAGTTCGCCGGATTCGGACAGCTCGCGCATCAGCGCCAGGGTTTCCGGCGCCACGGCAAAGCCCAGCGGCGCGTAGCGGGCGGCGAAGCGGGCGACGCGCAGCACGCGCAGCGGGTCTTCGGCGAAGGCGGGGGAGACGTGGCGCAGCAGCCGGGCGTCGAGGTCCTGCCGGCCGCCGTAGGGGTCGAACACCTTGCCCTGTTCGTCCTCGGCCATGGCGTTGATGGTCAGGTCGCGGCGGATCAGGTCTTCTTCGAGGCTGACGTCGGGGCTGGCGTGGAAGGTGAAGCCGCCGTAGCCGCGGCCGCTTTTCCGTTCGGTGCGCGCCAGGGCGTATTCCTCGCCGGTCTTCGGGTGGAGGAATACCGGGAAGTCGGCGCCGACGGGGCGGTAGCCCTGGGCGAGCATTTCGTCGGCGGTGGCGCCGACCACCACCCAGTCGGTGTCGCTGAAGGGCCGGCCGAGCAGGCGGTCGCGCACGGCGCCGCCCACTTTGTAGATCTGCATGAAGCTGTCTCCTGTTCTGGGGATAGCTTCGGGGTTTGGCGGGGGAGGTTCAAGCGTGGCGCTGTGGCGGTTCGCGAGCAAGCTCGCCCCTACAGGTGCGGTGGGAGCCTGCGCAGGAGCGGACCTTGTCCGCGATGGGCTCTACAGCGGGGATTATCGCGGACAAGGTCCGCTTCTACGGGGGTGTCATGGTGCGGCGGCGGGGAGCTGTTTCAGCAGGGCATCGATGGCGTCCTGCAGCAGCGCCTCGCTGGCGTGGGCCGGGCTCAGGCCGGTGCTGACGGTGCCTTCCCAGAGCGTCTGGCCCTGCGTGTCGGTCAGCCGCAGGCGCAGGGTGCCGGTTTCGTCGCGCAGGCGGTGGATGGCGAGGTAGGGGCCGAGCGGGTTGGGCGGCGGGGTGTCGACCTTGAACTCCAGCGGGGCGTCCTGCAGCGCCAGCCAGTAGTAGACGCGGAGCTGCGGCGTGGCGCTTTCCCGGTAGCCGCGCTCGATCAGGCCCTGGCGCAGCCGGGCGTTGATCAGCGGGTAGCGGTTGCGGTAGGGCAGGGCGTCGACGGCGTTTTCCGGCGGCATCAGCTGGAAGTCGCGCAGGCCCGCCAGCCGTGTGTCGGCCGGGTGGATGACCTGGGGCCTCGGCTGCGGGCTGGTGCAGGTGGCGACGGCGAGGCAGAGCAGCAGGATGGCGAACAGGCGCATGGCGATCTCCAGGGGGAGTCTCGCCATGCTGGAAGCGGCCCGGCGTACCGGTCAACCGATCAAATGGGTGGGATGATCAGGTCGAGCCGCGGGTAGCCCTCCTCGCTGTCACGTTCACCCTTTGGGGGCATGTGGAAGGTGTTGACCAGGTTGTCGCCCTGCAGGGTCTCCAGGTGGATGTCGAAGCCCCACAGGCGGTGCAGGTGCTTGAGCACGTCGTCGGTGGACTCGCCCAGCGGTTTGCGGTCGTGCTGCTGGTGGCGCAGGGTCAGCGAGCGGTCGCCGCGGCGGTCGACGTCCCAGATCTGGATGTTCGGCTCGCGGTTGCCGAGGTTGTACTGCGCGGCCAGGGTTTCGCGGATCTTGCGGTAGCCGTCGTCGTCGTGGATGGCGTCGACCAGCAGGTCGTCCTTCTGGTCGTCGTCGAGGATGCTGAACAGCTTGAACTCGCGGATCACCTTGGGCGAGAGGAACTGCAGGACGAAGCTCTCGTCCTTGAAGCTCTTCATGGCGAATTTCAGGGTGGCCAGCCAGTCGCTGCCGGCGATGTCGGGGAACCAGCGCTTGTCTTCCTCGGTGGGTTCCTCGCAGATGCGGCGGATGTCGCGGTACATGGCGAAGCCCAGGGCGTAGGGGTTGATGCCGCTGTAGTAGGGGCTGTCGAAGCCGGGCTGGTAGACCACGCTGGTGTGGTACTGGAGGAATTCCATCATGAAGCCGTCGCTGACCAGGCCCTCGTCGTAGAGGTCGTTGACCAGGGTGTAGTGCCAGAAGGTCGCCCAGCCTTCGTTCATCACCTGAGTCTGGCGCTGCGGGTAGAAGTACTGCGCGACCTTGCGCACGATGCGCACCACTTCGCGCTGCCAGGGCTCCAGCAGCGGCGCGTTCTTCTCGATGAAGTAGAGGATGTTCTCCTGCGGCTCGCTGGGGTAGCGGGCCATGGAATGTTCCTTGTCCTTGCCGGCGGCCTTGGGAATGGTCCGCCAGAGGTCGTTGACCTGGCGCTGGATCTGCTCCTCGCGTTCCTTCTGGCGCTGCCGCTCCTCCTCGGCGGAGATCGGGTAGGGCCGCTTGTAGCGGTCCACGCCGTAGTTCATCAGGGCGTGGCAGGAGTCCAGCAGGTCTTCCACGGCGTCGATGCCGTAGCGTTCCTCGCACTGGCTGATGTAGGACTTGGCGAACACCAGGTAGTCGATGATCGAGCTGGCGTCGGTCCAGGTGCGGAACAGGTAGTTGCCCTTGAAGAAGCTGTTGTGCCCGTAGCAGGCGTGGGCGATCACCAGCGCCTGCATGCACTGGGTGTTCTCCTCCATCAGGTAGGCGATGCACGGGTCGGAGTTGATCACGATCTCGTAGGCCAGGCCCATCTGGCCGCGCTTGTAGTTCTTTTCCGTGCTGAGGAAGTGCTTCCCATAGGACCAGTGGTTGTAGCCGATGGGCATGCCGACGGAGGCGTAGGCGTCCATCATCTGCTCGGCGGTGATCACCTCGATCTGGTTGGGGTAGGTATCCAGCGCATAGCGCTCGGCGAGCCGGCCGATTTCGCGGTCGTACTGCCGGATCAGCTCGAAGGTCCACTCCGAGCCGGTGGCGATCGGCTGACGCTTGCTCATGCGACGAGCCTCCTCTGGAACAGCTCGCGGAATACCGGGTAGATGTCCGAGCTGGAGACGATCTGCTGCTGGGCGAAGCTGTCTTCGTAGGCTTCGCGGATCTTCTCGTACTCGAACCACAGCGCCTGGTGTTCGCGCGGGGTGATCTCGACGTAGGTGTAGTACTGCACGAACGGCATGATCTGTTTCAACAGGATATCGCGGCAGACCGGCGAGTCGTCGTTCCAGTTGTCGCCATCCGAGGCCTGGGCGGCGTAGATGTTCCACTCGTTGGTGGGGTAGCGCTCGGCCATCACTTCCTGCATCAGCTTGAGCGCGCTGGAGACGATGGTGCCGCCGGTTTCGCGGGAGTAGAAGAACTCTTCCTCGTCCACCTCGCGGGCGCTGGTGTGGTGGCGGATGAACACCACCTCGATCTTCTCGTAGTTCCGCTTGAGGAACAGGTAGAGCAGGATGAAGAAGCGCTTGGCGATGTCCTTGGTGGCCTGGGTCATCGAGCCGGAGACGTCCATCAGGCAGAACATCACGGCCTTGGAGGTCGGGTTGGGCTGCTTGACCAGCAGGTTGTACTTGAGGTCGAAGGTGTCGAGGAAGGGTATCCGGTCGATGCGCGCGCGCAGCTTGGCGATTTCCAGCTCCAGCGCCTGGATGTCGCCCAGGTTGTCCGGCTCCTCGCGTTTCAGGCGGTCCAGTTCGGCCAGCGCCGCGCGCAGCTTGCCGCGGGTCGAGCCGGACAGGGCGATGCGCCGCGCGTGGGCCGAGCGCAGGGTGCGCACGATGTTGATGCGCGAGGGGTTGCCTTCGTTGCTGATGCCGGCGCGCACGGTCTTGAAGGTGTCGCTGCCGGTGAGATGGCGCTTGACCAGATTGGGCAGCTCCAGGTCCTCGAACATGAAGTCGAGGAACTCCTCCTGGGTGATCTGGAAGACGAAGTCGTCCATCCCCTCGCCCTGGTTGCTCGCCTTGCCGCCGCCGCGCCCACCGCCGCCGCCCTGGGGCCGCGGGATGTGCTCGCCGGAGGTGAACTCCTTGTTGCCGGGGTGGACGATCGTCTGCCGGCCGCCGCGGCCATGGTGCAGCACCGGCTCGTCGATATCGCGGCCGGGAATGCTGATCTGCTCACCATGCTCCATGTCGGTGATGGAACGGCGGCTGACCGCCTCTTCCACCGCCTTCTTGATGTGCTCACGGTAACGCCGCAGGAAGCGCTGGCGATTCACCGTGCTCTTGTTCTTGCCGTTCAGACGCCGGTCGATGACGTAGCTCATGAGTGCTCCTCAGGGCCTGTTGCGCGGCGGCGGAACCGCCGCGGACCCGACGGCAACCGGCGCGGCGGGGAATCCCACCGCGCCGATGGCAGACTACTGCGACTTACGGACCCGCAGATACCATTCCGACAGCAGGCGTACCTGCTTCTCGGTGTAGCCGCGCTCGACCATGCGTTTGACGAAGTCGTTGTGCTTCTGCTGATCCTCCTTGCTCGCCTTGGCGTTGAAGCTGATGACCGGCAGCAGGTCCTCGGTGTTGGAGAACATTTTCTTCTCGATCACCACGCGCAGCTTCTCGTACGACAGCCAGCTGGGGTTCTTGCCATTGTTGCCGGCGCGGGCACGCAGCACGAAGTTGACGATCTCGTTGCGGAAATCCTTCGGGTTGCTGATGCCGGCCGGTTTCTCGATCTTCTCCAGTTCCTCGTTGAGGGCGGCGCGGTTGAGGATCTCGCCGGTTTCCGGGTCGCGGTATTCCTGGTCCTGGATCCAGAAGTCGGCGTACAGCACGTAGCGGTCGAAGATGTTCTGGCCGTATTCGCTGTAGGACTCCAGGTACGCGGTCTGGATTTCCTTGCCGATGAATTCGACGTAGCGCGGCGCCAGGTATTCCTTGAGGAAGCGCAGGTAGCGCTCGCGGGTTTCCGGCGGGAACTGTTCCTGCTCGATCTGCTGCTCCAGCACATAGAGCAGATGGACCGGGTTGGCGGCGACTTCATGCGGGTCGAAGTTGAACACCTTCGACAGGATCTTGAAGGCGAAGCGGGTGGAAAGCCCGGCCATGCCCTCGTCGACCCCCGCGGCGTCGCGGTATTCCTGGATGGACTTGGCCTTGGGATCGGTGTCCTTGAGGTTCTCCCCGTCGTAGACGCGCATCTTCGAGTAGATGTTGGAGTTTTCCGGCTCCTTCAGGCGCGACAGCACGGAGAACTGCGAGAGCATCTTCAGGGTGTCCGGCGCGCAGTGGGCGTGCGCCAGCGAACTGTTGATCAGCAGCTTGTCGTAGATCTTGATCTCGTCGGTGACGCGCAGGCAGTACGGCACCTTGACGATGTAGATGCGGTCGATGAAGGCCTCGTTGTTCTTGTTGTTGCGGAAGCTGTGCCACTCCGACTCGTTGGAGTGGGCGAGGATGATGCCGCTGTAGGGCAGCGAACCGAGGCCCTCGGTGCTGTTGTAGTTGCCCTCCTGGGTGGCGGTGAGCAAGGGGTGCAGGACCTTGATCGGCGCCTTGAACATCTCGACGAATTCCATCAGGCCCTGGTTGGCCCGGCACAGCGCGCCCGAGTAGCTGTAGGCGTCGGCGTCGTTCTGCGGGAATTCTTCCAGCTTGCGGATATCCACCTTGCCGACCAGCGCGGAGATGTCCTGGTTGTTCTCGTCGCCCGGTTCGGTCTTGGCGATGGCGATCTGGTTGAGGATCGAGGGATGCAGTTTGACCACACGGAACTGGCTGATGTCGCCGCCGTACTCGTTCAGGCGCTTGGTCGCCCAGGGCGACATCACCGAGCGCAGGTAGCGCCGGGGAATCCCGTAGTCCTCTTCGAGGATGGCGCCGTCCTCGTCCGGGTTGAACAGCCCAAGGGGCGACTCGAACACCGGCGAGCCCTTGATGGCGTAGAAGGGCACGTGCTCCATCAGCTGCTTGAGCTTCTCGGCCAGCGAGGACTTGCCGCCGCCGACCGGGCCGAGGAGGTAAAGAATCTGTTTCTTCTCTTCCAGGCCCTGGGCCGCGTGGCGGAAGAAGGCAACGATCTGGTCGATGCACTCTTCCATGCCGTGGAAGTCGGCGAAGGCCGGGTAGCGGCGGATCACCTTGTTGGAGAAGATCCGCGACAGGCGGGAATCGACGGACGTGTCGAGTAGCTCGGGCTCACCGATGGCCATCAGTAACCGTTCGGCGGCGGTGGCGTAGGCGGTCTTGTCCTGCTTGCAGAGGTCCAGGTACTCCTGCAGGGAGTACTCTTCTTGACGGGTCGCTTCGAAGCGTTCCTGGAAGTGACTGAAAATGCTCATGACGTCTCCTCGCTCGATGCATGGAGCCGGCGCGGGTTCGGTCGTGTGCGGGTGCGGTCGGGCCGCCAGTGATGCCGGCGAGAATCCCCCAGAACTCCAACGGAACCTGGCCTCTGCCCTGATCCGCCCCAAATGGTCACTGCCGATTACCCGGAAGCCGGTGTGCCGGCTCTCCCTGTTTTGGATGGCCTGAGGGAAAGGATAGTTCGTTCTCTGACCTGTAAAGGGCGAAAGCGCGAGAAGTTACAGATTTTTTGAAGGGGCTAATCCGCCTCTTTCGTAAGGGCTTTCAGTCAGAGCCGCCCGCGCTGGTATCCGCGGGATAGACGCTGCGCCACAGCTCGAAACCGCCGTCGAGGCTGTAGACCTCGGAGAAGCCCTGCTGGACGAAATAGGCCGCCGCGCTCTGGCTGGAGTTGCCGTGGTAGCAGACCACGACCAGCGGCGCGTCCATGTCCGCTTCGCGGATGAAGTCGGCCACGGAATAGTTGTCGACGTGCCGCGAGCCGGTGATGTGGCCCGTGGCGAAACTCTGCGGGTCGCGGATGTCGACGACCTGGGCGCCGCCTTCGCGCAGTTGCTGGGCCAGGTCGGGGGCGATGCGCTTGAAGTCGCTCATGTGGGGTACCTCGCAAGGCGCGGGGCGCCTGGCCCCGCTGGAATCAGGGGTGTGCTTTGGCGCAGTCGCAGTGGATGCGCTCGAAGGTGTCGAGGTTCAGCAGGGTCATGCTGCCGCCCCAGACGCAGCCGGTGTCCAGGGCGAACAGGCCGGGTACGTCGCACTGGCCCTCCAGTGCCGCCCAGTGGCCGAAGACGATCTTGCGTCCGGCGGCCTTGCGTTCGGCATAGCTGAACCAGGGCGCGTAGCCCGGTGGCGCGGTGTCCAGGCCTTCCTTGGATTTCAGGTCGAGCTTGCCGTCGGGGGTGCAGAAGCGCATGCGCGTGAAGTAGTTGGTGATCACCCGCAGGCGCTCGATGCCGTGCAGCCGCTTGTCCCACTTGGCCGGTTCGTTGCCGTACATGCCGTCGAGGAACAGCGGCAGGCGATCGTCGTCGCGCAGCACGGCCTCGACCTCGGCGGCGCGCTGCAGGGCCTTGTCGATGGACCACTGCGGTGGAATGCCGGCATGCACCAGGGTGATGTCGCGCGCGGCGTCGTGGTAGACCAGCCGCTGCTGGCGTAGCCACTCGATGAGCTCGGCGCGGTCCGGGGCGTCGATGATCTCGCGCAGGGTGTCGTTCTTTTTCAGGCGCTCGGTGTTGTAGGCCACCGCCACCAGGTGCAGGTCGTGGTTGCCCAGCACGCAGACCAGCGACTCGCGGATGGAATAGAGGTAGCGCAGGGTTTCCAGCGAGGCCGGGCCACGGTTGACCAGGTCGCCGACCAGCCACAGCTTGTCCTGCGCGGGGTCGAAGCGGACCTGTGCGAGCAGGCACTTGAGCGGTTCCAGGCAACCCTGCAGGTCGCCGACGGCGTAGGTGGCCATCAGTGCAGGGCCCCGGGCACGGCCAGGCGGAACACCGGAATCTCGGCCTCGAAATGATGGCCATCGGCGGCGATCATCTGGTAGCTGCCGTGCATGCTGCCCACTTGCGTGGCCAGCACGGTGCCGCTGGTGTAGGTATGGCTGGCGCCCGGCTCGATCAGCGGTTTCTCGCCGACCACCCCGGCGCCGCGCACTTCCTGCACCTGGCCGTTGCCGTCGGTGATGACCCAGTGGCGGGTGAGCAGCTTGGCGGCCTGCTCGCCCTGGTTGTGGATGGTCACGGTGTAGGCGAACACGTAGCGCTGCTGCTCCGGCTGGGATTGCTCCGGCAGGTGGCGGGTGGTGACGCTGACGCTGACGTTGTAGCGCGGATCGCTCATGCGGAGGGTCCTTGCGCGGCTGCGGCGCCGGTTTCGCCCAGGCGGTTGGCCAGGCGCACGAAGGCGGCCACGTCCAGCTGTTCGGGGCGCAGGGTCGGGTCGACGCCGGCGGCCTCGATGTCCTCGACGCTCATCAGCGTGCGCAGGGTGTTGCGCAGGGTCTTGCGGCGCTGGTTGAAGGCCTCGCGGACGATGCGTTCGAGCAGGCGGTGGTCCTTGGCCGGATGGGGCAATTCGCTATAGGGCACCAGGCGCACGATCGCCGATTCGACTTTCGGCGGCGGATTGAAGGCGCCCGGACCGACGGTGAACAGGTAATCCACCCGGCAGAAATACTGCACCATGATCGACAGCCGGCCCCAGTCGCCGTTGCCCGGCTCGGCGGCCAGGCGCTCAACCACTTCCTTCTGCAGCATGAAGTGCATGTCCTGGATGATCCCGGCATGATCCAGCAGGTGGAAGATCAGCGGCGTGGAGATGTTGTAGGGCAGGTTGCCGACCACCCGCAGCCTGTCGTCGCTGGCGCCGACCAGGCTGGCGAAGTCGAATTTCAGCGCGTCGCCCTGGTGCAGGCTGAAATTGGGCTTGAGGCCGAAGCGCCACTTCAGCTGCGGGATCAGGTCCAGGTCCAGCTCGATCACGTCGAGCCTGGCGCCGCTGTCCACCAGGCCCTCGGTCAGGGCGCCCTGGCCCGGGCCGATCTCCAGCAGGTGCTGGCCTTCCTTGGGGGCGATGGAGCGCAGGATGCGGTGAATCACCCCGGCATCGTGCAGGAAGTTCTGGCCGAAGCGTTTGCGGGCGCGGTGTTGGAAGAGTTCGGACATAAATGCAGCTCCAGGCTTCAAGCTGCAAGCGACAAGCCAGAGCCTAAGCGGTGATCAAAGGGCGAAAGTCTACCAGTTGGCACCGCTTGCCGCTTGTTGCTTGCAGCTACCGGCTGGCGGCGGCCGCCGCCATTTGATAGGCGGTTTCCAGGGCGACCTGCAGGCTGCCGCTGTCGATCCGGCCGGTGCCGGCGAGGTCCAGCGCGGTGCCGTGGTCCACCGAGGTGCGGATGATCGGCAGGCCCAGGGTGACGTTCACTGCCGCGCCGAAGCCCTTGTACTTGAGCACCGGCAGGCCCTGGTCGTGGTACATGGCGAGCACCGCGTCGCAGTGTTCCAGGTGCTTGGGGGTGAACAGGGTGTCGGCCGGCAGCGGGCCGATCAGTTGCATGCCCTCGGTGCGCAGGCGCTCCAGGGTCGGCTCGATGACGTCGATTTCCTCGCGGCCGAGGTGGCCACCCTCGCCGGCGTGGGGGTTCAGGCCGCAGACCAGGATGCGTGGGTTGGCGATGCCGAACTTGTCGCGCAGGTCGGCGTGGAGGATGCGGGTGACGCGCTCCAGGCGGGCGGAAGTGATGGCGTCGGCGATCTGCCGCAGCGGCAGGTGGGTGGTCACCAGCGCGACGCGCAGCCCGCGGGTGGCGAGCATCATGACGACCTGGGCGGTGGCGGTCAGGTCGGCGAGGAACTCGGTGTGGCCGGAGAAGGCGATGCCCGCTTCGTTGATCACGCCCTTGTGCACCGGGGCGGTGATCATCCCGGCGAAGTGGCCGTCCATGCAGCCCTGGCCCGCGCGGGTCAGGGTTTCCAGCACATAGGCGGCGTTGGCCTTGTCCAGCTTGCCCGGCTCGACCGGTGCGGCCAGCGGCGTGTCCCAGACGTAAAGAGTGCCGGCAGCGGCCGGCGCGCTCGGCCAGTGGCCGGGGCCGACTTCCAGCAGGGCGATGTCCAGCCCCAGCAGCTTGGCGCGTTCGGCCAGCAATTGCCGGCTGGCGATGGCGACCAGCGGATGGGGCTGGGCTTCGCGGGCCAGCAGCAGGCAGAGGTCGGGGCCGATGCCGGCGGGCTCGCCGGGGGTCAGGGCGAAGAGGCGGGAGGTGTTCATCAGGGGGTCTCGAATCAGGGCGTTGGAGCGGATGCGACTACTCTACGACGAAGCCTCTCTATGACGAAGCTTTGCGCGGGCAAAAAGAAACCCGGCCATGGCCGGGTTTCCTCGTAGCGTCGCAAGCGGTTACTGCTTGATCTCGACGTAGGCTTCGTCGCGGATCTGCCGCAGCCAGGCCTGCAGTTCCTCGTCGTACTTGCGTGCGCGGAGGGTCTGGGCAGCCTGCTGTTCGCGGAACTTGTCGCTGCTGTCGGTGGCGCGGCGGCCGAGGACTTCCAGGACGTGCCAGCCGAACGGCGAGCGGAACGGCTTGGTGACCTGGTTCTGCGGGGCGTTGTTCATCACCTCGCGGAACTCCGGCACCAGGGACTCCGGATCGACCCAGTTGAGGTCGCCGCCATTGAGCTTGGAGCCCGGGTCTTCGGAGTACTTCTTCGCCAGTTCGCTGAAGCTTTCGCCCGCCTGGATGCGCTCGTAGAGCTTCTCGGCCAGACGCTGGGTCTCTTCCTCGCTGCGGATCTCGCTGGGCTTGAGCAGGATGTGGCGCACGTGCACTTCGTCACGCAGCATCTTGCTGCCGCCGCGCTTCTCTTCCAGCTTGAGGATGATGAAGCCGCCCGGGGTGCGGACCGGCTCGGTCACGTCGCCCACGGCCAGGCTGCCGACCATGCTGTCGAACGGGGAGGGCAGCTGGGCGGCCTTGCGCCAGCCGATCTCGCCGCCTTCCAGGGCGTTGTCGCCCGCCGAGCGGGATACCGCCAGCTGGCTGAAGTCCGCGCCCTGCTTGAGTTGCTGGTACAGCTCGGTCACCTGACGGCCGGCGGCCTGCACGGTTTCCGGCGAGGCGCCATCGGGTACCGGGATCAGGATGTTGGCCAGGCGGTACTCTTCGGAGAGCTGGATCTTGCCCATGTCGGAGGCGAGGAAGTTCTGCACTTCCTGCTCGCTGACCTGGGTGCGCTCGGCCACGCGGCGCTGGCGCACGCGGCTGATGACCATCTCGCGGCGCACCTGCTCGCGGGCGTCGTCGTAGGACAGGCCGTCGTGGGCGAGGGCGGCGCGGAACTGATCCAGGCTCATGTTGTTGCGCTGGGCGATGGTGCCCATGGCCTGGTTCAGCTCTTCATCGGTGATGCGGATGCCGGAGCGGTCGCCGATCTGCAGCTGGATGTTCTCGATGATCAGGCGCTCGAGCACCTGCTGGGTCAGGACATGTTCCGGCGGCAGCGGCGCACCGCGCTTCTGGATGGTCGCGCGGACTTCGCGCAGACGCTGGTCCAGCTGGCTCTGCATCACCACGTCGTTGTCGACGATGGCGACCACACGGTCCAGCGGGACGACTTCGGCATGAGCGACGGAACTTGCCAACAGCGCGCCCAGCATCAGCGGGCGCAGGGCCTTACATAGCATTGTCTTCACGTTGACGATAACCCTGGATACCTTGGTCGAGGAAGCCTTCCACCTGGTTGCCAACCACGCCGCCAAGGCCTTTCAAGATGATTTGCAGGAACACACCGTGGTCGGCCTTGGACGTCGAGGTCACATAATCCTCGTCGTCGTAGTCGACCCAGTAGCGATTGATCAGGCGCAGCTTCCAGCAGCAGCTGTCGTACTCGAAACCACCGAAGGCTTCCAGCGTGCGGCTCTGGTTGTAGTCGAACTGCCAGCGGCCGATGGCGGCCCATTGCGGCAGGACCGGCCACATGAACGAGAAATCATGCTGTTCGATCTTGTACTGGTCGCTGCCGTACTCGAACTGCCCGGTGCTGGGGTTGAAGCGCTTGCTGTCCGCACGGTAGCGGTAGCCGGCGTTCAGCACCTTGCGCGGATCGGATTCGGGCTGGTAGTGGAACATCAGGTTGCCGTTGTCGGTATGGCTCCTGTCCGCATTCCAGTTGAAGTCCGAGCTGACGTACCAGTCGTGGTCGAAGCGATACCGGCCGGTCAGGGCATACGGCGAACGCCAGGTGTCGGCGTCCGGGTTTTCTGCACCACTGGCGCGCAGGTCGTTTTCGGTCAGGCCCGGCAGTTGTACGCGGCGATCACTGAAGTAGTAGATCTGGCCGGCGGCGATATAGGCACGCTCGAAGCCGTTATCCTCGATGAAGCGAGAGCCCAGACCGAGGGACAGTTGGTTGGCGTCGCCGATACGATCACGACCAGTGAAGCGGTTCTCACGCCACAGCGAGTCGTAGCTGAAGGTGAATTCGCCGGTGTCGAAGGTTGGCAGGTTGTCCTGATTCTCGTACGGGACGTACAGGTACATCGCGCGCGGCTCCAGGGTCTGGCGGAATTTGCTGCCGCCGAAGGTGGTGTCGCGGTCGAAGTACAGGCCGGAATCCAACTTGGCCAGGCCCAGAGATCGGTCTGGGCTGCTGTCGTAATTGATGTACGACGGCAGGGTCGACTGGCCCTTGCTGTCCAGGTCCAGGTCGTACTTGGTATAGAGAGCCTTGACGGTCGGGGTCATGAAGCCCCAGCTGCGGTTCATCGGCAGGCTGATGCCCGGCTCGACGTGGAAGCGATCACCGTTAGCGCGCGCAAGGCCCTTGATATTGGTATCCGGGCGCGGTACCTGGAAGGACGGATCGTTCTCGTCGGGAACGTACAGGCCTTCGTCCAGGTCGCGGTCGAAGCGTACGGCTTCGGTGCGGTAGCTGAAGTCCAGTCCCCCCGGATTGAACGGCAGCTTGCCGTCCAGGGTGAGCTGCGGCAGACGGTCGTACGGCGTCACGTCGGTCACGGTCGCCAGCTGGTAGGCCTGGGCGTTCAGACGCGCGGTGTAGCTGTCGCCACGGTAGGTCAGCGAGCCTTGTTGGTTCACATAGGTCGGCGTGCCGATGCCCAGCGAGGTGTCCAGGTCCTGGAAGTAGTACGGGTCGCTGATGCGGGTGTAGTCCACCTGCGCCAGCAGGCGCGAATCCAGGCCGCTGACGTTTTTCCAGCCGTACAGCCAGCGGGTGTCGGTGTACTGCGGGAAGTCCTGGCGGTCGTCGTTCTTGTCGTTCAGGTAGGCCGCATTGAACTGGCCTTCGCTGGTGTGGGTCAGGTAGCGGAACTCGCCTTCCATCAGCAGGCCACGCTTGACCATGTAGCGCGGGTACAACGTGGCGTCGTAGTTCGGTGCCAGGTTGAAGTAGTACGGCGTGGTCAGGGTGAAGCCGGTGTCGGTGGAGCTGGCGAACGACGGCGGCAGGAAGCCGGACTGGCGGCGGTCGTCGATCGGGAAATAGATGTAGGGGGTGTAGAACACCGGAATGTCCTTCACCCGCAGGGTCGCGTTGGTCGCGGTGCCGAAACCGGTGGCCGGGTTCAGCTTGATGTTGTTGCCCTTGACGACCCAGGCGTTGCTGCTGGGTTCGCAGCGGGTGTAGGTGCCGTCCTTGAGCTGGATGATCGCGTCTTCCTGGCGCTTGGCGTACAGCGCGCTGCCGCGCACCTGGGCCTGATGCATGACGTACTCGGCGTTCTCGATCTTCGCCGCGCCGTTGTCCAGTTGTAGCTCGGCGTGGTCGCCGACGATCAGCGCGCCGTTGTCACGCAGCTTGACGTTGCCGACCAGCTCGCCACGGTTCTCGGCCTGGTGCAGGTTGGCCTCGTCGGCCTCCACCTGCATGCTGCCCTGGCGCAGCACCACGTTGCCGGCGAGGGTGGCGATCTGCTTTTCCTGCTCGTAGCGCGACACCTTGGCCGAGACGTAGGTCGGTGCCTCGTCGTTCGGCGTCTTGTCGTTCATGCCCGGGCGCACCGGTTCGATGTAGGCGCCGCTGCAGTACGGGCCGATCTCCGCCAGTTGGGCGGCGGTCAGCTTCTCGCGCGGAATCCAGTCGAGGTGGCTGAAGTCTTCGCTGCGCGATTTCAGGCCGCGGCCGCGGGACTCGGTGACCAGTTGCTGGGGCTCTTCAGTGCTGCCGCCACCGGCCTGCGCGCCGCCTGCGGCAACGGTGCCGGTGCCTGTGCCTGCGCTCACGGCCGTGGCGCTGTGCTGCGGGCGCGGAACGCTGCTGGTGCTGTCCTGCGGGGCGCAATCCCAGGCGCCGGAGGCCGAGGGTTGGCAGGCGAACTGCTGACCGGGTGCCGCGGTCACAGAGGCGAGCGGCTGGATAGCCAGCAGGCCACCGGTCACCAGTAAGGGGAATTTTCTACGGAACACGGGGAAATTCACTGCCATCTTGTTAATCCGGGCTTCCTGCGAGCCATCGGCCCAAAGCGGGCCGCACGCCTCTCGATGGGCTCAAAAAGATGCTGGATAATAAAGCATGACCCGCGCAACGGCTAGGGCCGTGGAGAACCCATAAAGATGTCACAGGATGCCCGTTACCAGCAGATGATCGGCTGGTTGGACTTGAGTTTGCCCGCAGTGTTCACTAACCAAGGCTGGGGCCCGGTGCCCGCAGCGAGCCTGACGCCGGCCAGCAGCGACGCCAGTTTCCGCCGCTATTTCCGCTGGCAGGGCGATGGCCGCAGCCTGATCGTGATGGATGCGCCGCCGCCCCAGGAAGATTGCCGGCCCTTCGTCAAGGTCGCCGGCCTGCTGGCCGAGGCCGGCGTGCACGTGCCGGAGATCCTGGCCGAGGATGTCGAGCAGGGCTTCCTGCTGCTCAGCGATCTCGGCCGCCAGACCTACCTCGACGTGCTCACCGCGCAGAACGCCGAGGAGCTGTTCGAGCCCGCGCTCGACGCGCTGGTGGCCTTCCAGCAGGTGGACGTTGCCGGGCGCTTGCCGGCCTATGACGAGGCCCTGCTGCGCCGCGAGCTGCAGCTGTTCCCCGACTGGTACCTGCAGCGCCACCTGGGCGTCACCCTGGAGGGCGAGCAACTGGCGGCCTGGCAGCGCACCTGCGACCTGCTGGTGCGCAGCGCGCTGGAGCAGCCGCGCGTGCTGGTGCACCGTGACTTCATGCCGCGCAACCTGATGTTCAGCGAGCCGAACCCGGGCGTGCTGGATTTCCAGGATGCCGTTTTCGGCCCGGTCACCTATGACGTGACCTGCCTCTACAAGGACGCCTTCCTCAGCTGGCCGGAGCCGCGCGTCCACGACGGCCTGTCGCGCTACTGGCGCAAGGCGCAGGCTGCCGGCATCCCGCTGCCGGAGCGCTTCGAGGACTTCCTGCGCGCCAGCGACCTGATGGGTGCGCAGCGCCACCTCAAGGTGATCGGCATCTTCGCCCGCATCTGCCACCGCGACGGCAAGCCGCGCTACCTGGGCGACGTGCCACGCTTCTTCCGCTACCTGGAGAACGTCATCGCCCGCCGCCCCGAGCTGGGCGACCTCGCCGCGCTGCTGGCGAGCCTGCCTGAAGACGAGACGCATCCCGCATGAAGGCCATGATTCTCGCCGCGGGCAAGGGCGAACGCCTGCGCCCGCTGACCCTGCATACGCCCAAGCCGCTGGTGTGCGCCGGCGGCGTGCCGCTGATCGAGTACCAGCTGCGGGCGCTGCGCCAGGCCGGCTTCGATCAACTGGTGATCAACCACGCCTGGCTCGGCCAGCAGATCGAGGACTATCTGGGCGATGGCCAGCGTTTCGACGTGAGCATCCTTTATTCGCCCGAAGGCGAGCCGCTGGAAACCGGCGGCGGCATCTTCAAGGCGCTGCCGCTGCTGGGCGATGAAGCCTTCGTCATCGCCAACGGCGACATCTGGACCGACTTCGATTACGCGAGCCTGCACGGCGCGCTGGCGGCGGGCGACCTGGCGCACCTGGTGCTGGTGGACAATCCCGGCCACCACGGCCGGGGTGACTTCTGCCTGCACGAAGGGCGCGTGAGCGACCACCGCGAAGGCCAGCCGAGCCTGACCTACAGCGGCATCGCCGTGCTGCATCCGGCGCTGTTCGACGGCTGCGTGCCCGGCGCCTTCAAGCTCGCGCCGCTGTTGCGCCGGGCGATGGACGCCGGCCGCGTGAGCGGCGTGCGGCATCGCGGGCGCTGGGTCGACGTCGGCACCCATGAGCGCCTGGCCGACGTCGAACGCCAACTGGCGGAGGGCTGAGGTGTTCTGGCCGGGGACAGTGCTGGGCCTCGTCGCCGGCTGGGCGCTGGCGAGCATTCCCGGGGCGCTGCTCGGCGCGCTGCTCGGTCAGGTGCTCGACCGCCGCATGAAGGAGCGCTCCTGGCGCGGCCTGCTGGAGCAGTTGCGCGGCGGCACGCGGGTCGATGACCGCGAGCTGCTGTTCCTCCTGCTCGGCCGCCTGGCCAAGAGCCGGGGGCGGGTGCATGACGCGCACATCCAGCAGGCGCGTGCGGAAATGCTGCGTCTGCAGCTGGACGACAGCGCGCGCCGCCAGGCCATCGAGGCCTTCGGGCGCGGCAAGGGCGGTGGCCCGTTACTGGAAGCCGGCCTGCGCCAGCGGCGCGGCCATGAGGCGAGCGCGGAAGGTCTGCTGCAGGCCTGCTGGCGCATGGCCTGGGCGGCCGGCGCGCCGGGTTCGGCGGAGAGGCAACTGATCCTGCAGTGGGGCGACTGGCTCGGTCTTTCCCGCGCGCGCATCCAGGCCCTGGCCGCGGGCGCGGAACCGCCGAAGGCGCCTGTGCCGCCGCGCGAGTCCTATACCCAGGCATTGCGCCTGCTGGGGGTGAAGGCCGACAGCGAACCGGAGGAGATCAAGCGCGCCTACCGCAAGCTGATCAGCCAGAACCATCCGGACAAGCTCGAAGGCCTGGGCGCCAGCCCCGAGCGCATTGCCGCCGCCACCGCCAGGACCCGCGAGATCCAGGCCGCCTACCTGCTGGTCCGGCAGCGCCGCGGTTTTCGTTAATCGGGCCGGCCGACCGGCTCCAGGTGCATCGACAGCCAGCCGCGGATGCGCCGGTAGAGCTGCTCCTGCTCGGTCGAAAGGTCGGCGGGCAGGGCGTTCATGCCGATCTGCACGTAGTTCGGCGACTTCTGCCGCTTGCTGGCCTGCAGGCGCCGCTGCGCCGCTTCGCGGTCGGCGGCCTTGTCCCTGTAATAGAAGTCGCCGGTGGCGAGGTTGAGCAGCGGTACCGAGTCCTCCAGCGACGGCTGGAAATCGCGGGGCATCTCGGGGGCCACCAGCAGCAGGTTCCTGATGTCGGCCGGCGTGCGCTCGCCGAGGTAGCGGCTCGCCCAGTAGGCGCCGGTGCCGTGGCCCAGCAGGACGATGGCCTTGGGCTGGTGCTGCTCGGCCAGCTCGACCGCCGCCTGGATGCGCGCCAGCACGCGCTCGGCGTGGGCCTTGCGCAGCGCCACCGGGTCGGTCGGCGTCGGCGCGGCTTCTTCCGGGCTGGCCTGGGCCGGTTCGGCGCTGCCGGCTTCGCCGGTGCTTTCCGGGGCCGGCGTGGCGTTGCCGGCGCTGCCCGTGACCTCCGGCTTGCGGGCGCTGTCGGCGGCGCTGGCGTCGGTGTCCGCGCTGGCCTTGTCGGGCGACTCGGCCGGGCGCGGCACCGGGGCGGTGCTCTGCGGGTCGGGCAGGGTCACGCTGAGGCTTTGCCAGCCGGCGTCGGGCAGCTTGTGCCGCAGCGGGCCGATCGCCACCGGCCAGTCGGCGCTTTCGCCATCGCCGGGGATCAGGATCACCACGCCTTCCGCCTCCGCGGTGTTGGCCGGCAGCCAGAGGGCGAGGAAGCTCTCCTCGCCGGCCCGCAGCAGCTGCCGTTCATGCTCCGGCAACTGCCGCTCCAGGCCGCTGGCGTCATCCTGGCTGCGCTCGCCGAGCTGCGGCCGCGGCGCCGGCTGCTCCTCGGCGGCGGGCTTGGCCGCTTCGGCCCAGGCCGTCGATAGGGGCGACAGGCCGAGCGAGAGGCACAGGGCGAGCAGAGCGGGGCGAGGCAGGTGCGGCATCGGCGATATCCATGTCTATGGGCGGGCGCGAGTGCGGCCAGCCTAGCGGCTGTTATCTGGTTTGTCAGGCACAGGCCATGCCGGGTTCCACCGGCGTTGCGGTAAGGTATGCCGGCTGTTCACTGGCGCGATCGAATCCTGGGGTGTTGTCGGCATGAGTCGTCTGTTCTGGAAAGCCTGTCTGTTCTGGCTGTGCTGCGTGCCGCTGCTGGCCGCGGCGGAAACCGCGGCTCCGTCCCCGGCGCTGAACGGGGCGCAGCGCGCCTGGCTCGCCGAGCACCCGCAGCTGCGCGTCGGCGTGCTGCTGGAGGCACCCTACGTGCAACAGGACCGGCGCCTGCAGCAGCTGTCCGGGGCCAACGTGGAGCTTCTGGAATGGCTGGCCAAGTTCATGGGCGTGACCCTGCAGTGGCGCACCTACCCGGACCAGGCGGCGCTGGAGCGCGCGGTGCGCGCCGGGGAGATCGACCTGTCGCCCGGCATCAGCCAGACGCCGTCGACGCTGCGTGACTGGCTGTTCTCCGACCCCTACCTGCGCGTGCCGCGCCTGGTGGTGGGCGACCGTCGCAGCGGCACCTCGGTGGAACTGGAGTCGCTCGAGACCGGCGGTTCCGTCGCGGTGCGCGGGCCGGGGCCGGTGCTCGACTACCTGCGCGGCACCTACTCGGGGCTGGCGCTGCAAGTGGTCGACAGCGATCGCGAGGTGCTGCGCAAGGTGCTCGGCCGTGAGGCCGATTACGCGGTCATCGACGAGGCGCAGCTGGCGCGCCTGACCCGCGAGACCGAGTTCAGCGGCCTCTCGGTGGTGGCCGACATCGGCTATCCGCAACTGCTGCGGGTGGCCACCCGGCGCAACCTGCCGGAGCTGGCGTCGATCATCGATACATCGCTGCGCGCCATTCCGGCCAAGGACCTGGACCAGCTCCACGAGCGCTGGCTGCAGCCAAGCTACCCGCGCCTGGGCTCCTCGCCGGGTTTCTGGCAGAACCTCTGCATCCTGCTCGGCCTGCTGCTGGCCTGCGCCGTCACCTCGGTGCTCTGGCTGCGCCGCCAGCACAGCGCGCTGGAGTCGCGCCTGCTCGCCGCGCGCCGCGACATCGAGTTGCGCCAGGCCGCCGAGGAAGCGCTGCGCCTGGCCCAGTTCGCCATCGACAGCAGCACCGTGGGGATTCTCTGGGTCAACTGGGACAGCCACGTGCGCTACGCCAACCGCGCCGCCGAGGAACTGCTCGGCTATGCCCCCGGCGCCGTGGTGGACCGGCCGTTGTCCGACTTCGAGCCGACGTTGAACATGGACCGCTGGCTCAACCTCTGGCGCCGCGCGCGCAATGCCGACGAGGCGCCGCTGAGCTTCGAGACCCAGTGCCTGCGCGCCGACGGCCAGTGGCTGCCGGCGGACGTTTCGCTGAGCTTCCTGCGCTTCGGCGATTCCGAATACCTGCTGGTGTTCCTCAATGACGTCACCGAGCGCCGCCGTGCCCGGGCCGCGCTGGAAGAAAGCGAGGCGCGCCTGCAGGGCATCGCCGCCAACGTGCCGGGGCTGGTGTTCCGCCTGGAGCCCAACGCGCCGGACGACGACTCCGACTTCGCCTATATCAGCTTCATCACCGGCGGCAGCGAAACCGCCCTGGGCTACTCGCCCGGCTACCTGCGCGAGAGCGGCCTGGGCATCATTGGGCTGGTGCATCCCTCCGAGCGCGACGGCTATCTGGCCAGCCAGATGGCGGCGGTGGAGAGCGGCAGCAACTGGCGCTGGCAGGGCCGCATCCTCACCCGCAGCCGCGAGCCGCGCTGGGTGGACATCAAGGCCACGGTGCGCACCCTCGACGACGGCCGCCTGGCCTGGGACGGCGTGGTCTGGGACATCACCGAGAACAAGCAGGCCGAGCTGGAACTCGGCGAATCCCGCGCGCAGCTGCGCGAGCTGTCCGCGCACCTGGAAAGCGTGCGGGAGGAGGAGAAGGCGCGGATCGCCCGCGAAGTGCACGATGAACTGGGCCAGGTGCTCACCGTGCTCAAGCTGGAAACCTCGATGTGCGAGCTGGCCTATGGCGAGCTGGACAGCGGCCTGCGCGAGCGCCTGGACAACATGAAGCGCCTGATCGCCCAGCTGTTCCAACTGGTGCGGGACGTGGCCACCGCGCTACGCCCGCCGATCCTCGACGCCGGCATCGGTTCGGCGGTGGAGTGGCAGGCGCGGCGCTTCGAGGCGCGCACGCAGATTCCCTGCCTGGTGCAGGTGCCGGAGAATCCGCCGGCGCTGTCGGACGCCAAGGCCATCGGCCTGTTCCGCATCCTTCAGGAGGCGCTGACCAATGTCATGCGCCATGCCCAGGCGCATACTGTGGAGCTGCAGTTGAGCGTCGAGGATGGCGAGCTGTGCCTGCGCATCACCGACGACGGCGTGGGCTTCGACCCGGACGCCACGCGCCCGGGCGCATCCTTCGGCCTAGTCGGCATGCGCGAGCGGGTGCTGATGTTCGGTGGGACGCTGCAGATCGACAGCCAGCCCGGGGAGGGCACCACGCTGTGGGTCCGGGTTCCATTGCGCGGCGGCAGTTACAACGATAACGACAATGACAGGAAGCGGGAGGAGTGGCGGTGATTCGAGTGCTGGTGGCGGAAGACCATACGATCGTGCGCGAGGGCATCAAGCAACTGATCGGCATGGCCAAGGACCTGCAGGTGGTGGGCGAGGCCACCAACGGCGAACACCTGATCGAGACCTTGCGCCAGACGCCCTGCGAAGTGGTCCTGCTGGACATTTCCATGCCCGGCGTCAACGGCCTGGAAGCCATCCCGCGGATCCGCGCGCTGAACAATCCGCCGGCGATCCTGATGCTGTCGATGCACGACGAAGTGCAGATGGTCGCCCGCGCGCTGAAGGCCGGCGCCGCCGGCTACGCGACCAAGGACAGCGACCCGGCGCTGCTGCTCACGGCGATCCGCAAGATCGCCAGCGGCGGCCGCTACATCGACCCGGCGCTGGCCGACCGGATGGTCTTCGAGGTCGGCCTGACCGACTCGCGGCCGCCCCACGCACTGCTCTCCGAGCGCGAGTTCTCGGTGTTCGAGCGCCTGGTGCAGGGCGAGGGCGTCAACGAGATCGCCCAGCAGCTGGCGGTCAGCAGCAAGACCATCAGCACCCACAAGGCGCGACTGATGCAGAAGCTCAACGCCAACTCGGTGGCCGACCTGGTGCGTTATGCCATGGAGCACAAGCTCATCTGAGTTGATCTGTGCCATCTCGCGCGCAGATTTTTCCCGTATCTCTGTGCGATGCGTCCTATTTCTGTAACAAACCGGCTATCTAGCTGCCGTCAGGCAGGGAATCATTGCCCGCTTGATGCGGTACGTCGTGATAACAAGGAGAAGACGATGTTGCGAGCGGTAAGGGGAGGGGTGCTGTTCGGCCTGCTGGGGAGCGTCGCGGTGCCGGCGCTGGCGGACTATGTCACGGTGATTTCCTTTGGCGGCGCCAACAAGGAAGCCCAGGAAGCGGCGTTCTACAAGCCCTTCAAGGAAGCGACCGATACGGCGGTGGTCCACGGCTCCTACAACGGCGACCTGGACAAGCTCAAGCGCATGGTGGAGATCAGCCACGTGTCCTGGGACGTGGTGGAGGTCGAGGCTCCGGAGCTCGCCCGCGGCTGCGAGGAAGGGCTGTTCATGAAGCTCGACGCCAAGACCGTCGGCAACCCCGCCGACTTCGTTCCCGGCGCCGTGCAGCCCTGCGGCGTCGGCATCTTCGTCTGGACCACGCTGCTCGCCTACGACCAGAGCAAGCTGCAGGGCACGCCCAGCGGCTGGGCGGATTTCTGGGACGTGAAGAAGTTTCCCGGCAAGCGCGGCCTGCGCTGGGGCGCCAAGTTCAGCCTGGAGTTCGCCCTGATGGCCGACGGCGTCGCGCCCAAGGACGTCTACAAGGTGCTGTCCACCGACGAGGGCGTCGACCGCGCCTTCCGCAAGCTCGACGAGCTCAAGCCGTACATCAGCTGGTGGAAGTCCGGGCAGGACCCGGTGCGCGACCTCGCCGACGGCAGCGTGGTGATGAGCTCCGCCTACAACGGCCGGATCTCCGCGGCGCAGAGCGAGCAGAAGGGCTTCCGCATGGTCTGGGCCGGCAGCATCTACGACTTCGACTTCTGGGCGCTGCCCTCGGGCGTGTTCAAGAAGGAGCTGGCCGAGAAGTTCGTCAACTTCGCCAGCCAGCCGCAGCAGCAGAAGGCCTTCGCCGAGAACATCTCCTACGGCCCGACCAACCGCAAGGCGGTGGAGCTGCTGGCGCCGGACGTCGCCGCCAACCTGCCCACCGCGCCGCAGAACATCGCCAATGCCCTGGGCATGAACCTGGCGTTCTGGACCGAACATGGCGAGGCGCTGGAGAAGCGCTTCCAGGCCTGGGCCAAGCGCTGACGAAGCTGACGGAAGGGTTGCCGGCCGGAACATGGCCGGCAGCCTATTTCCTTAGTTTTTGTAGGGATCGCCCTACAAGGCATCCTCTCCAAGCCTGATAGCAATCTCTCATTCCGCCCGATTTGCTCGGCGATCCGGCTTCTTTAGGCTTGGGTTCAACGGCATTACAAAAAAATAAAGGTGCGGTTATGGCCGAGAATCAGGCAAACGATGTACTGGTGAGCTTCCGTGGCGTGCAGAAGAGCTACGACGGCGAGTCCCTCATCGTGAAGGACCTCAATCTGGACATTCGCAAAGGCGAATTCCTGACACTGCTGGGGCCTTCCGGCTCCGGCAAGACCACCAGCCTGATGATGCTGGCCGGTTTCGAAACCCCCACCGCCGGTGAGATCCAGCTCGCCGGCCGCGCAATCAACAACGTCCCCCCGCACAAGCGCGACATCGGCATGGTGTTCCAGAACTATGCCCTGTTCCCGCACATGACGGTGGCCGAGAACCTGGCCTTCCCGCTCTCCGTGCGCGGCATGAGCAAGACCGATGTGAGCGAGCGCGTGAAGCGCGCGCTGTCCATGGTCCAGCTCGACACCTTCGCCGGTCGTTATCCCGCCCAGCTCTCCGGTGGCCAGCAGCAGCGCGTGGCCCTGGCCCGCGCGCTGGTCTTCGAGCCGCAGCTTGTGCTGATGGACGAACCCCTGGGTGCGCTCGACAAGCAACTGCGCGAGCACATGCAGATGGAGATCAAGCACATCCACCAGCGCCTGGGCGTGACCGTGGTCTACGTGACCCACGACCAGGGCGAGGCGCTGACCATGTCCGACCGCGTGGCCGTGTTCCACCAGGGCGAGATCCAGCAGATCGCCCCGCCGGCCGAGCTCTACGAGCACCCGCGCAATTCCTTCGTGGCCAACTTCATCGGCGAGAACAACCGCATCGCCGGCCAGCTGCAGGCGCGCAACGGCGACCGCTGCACCGTGGGCCTGGCCCGTGGCGAGAAGGTCGAGGCGCTGGCGGTCAACGTCGGCGCTGTCGGCGACACCGTCAGCCTGTCGATCCGCCCCGAGCGCGTGCGTCTGAACGGCCATAGCGAGAACTGCGTGAACCGCTTCTCCGGCCGCGTCGCCGAGTTCATCTACCTGGGCGACCACGTGCGCATCCGCCTGGAGGTCTGTGGCCGTACCGATTTCTTCGTCAAACAGCCGATCGCCGAGCTCGATCCCGCACTCGGCGTTGGCGACGTGGTTCCGCTGGGCTGGGAAGTCGAGCACGTGCGCGCGCTCGATCCCCTGCCGGCGGCGTAACGCCAAGGCCCGGCCACTCCCGGACCTGATGCATCCAAGAAAAACAAACCTGCACACTGTGGAGACAACAATAATGTCGAAGTCCTTGAAAGCAGCGGGGCTCAAGCTCGCGGCACTGAGCATCGGCCTGGCCTGCGCGGCCCAGTCGATGGCCGCCACCGACCTGACCGTGGTGTCTTTCGGCGGCGCCAACAAGAACGCCCAGATCAAGGCGTTCTACGAGCCCTTCGAGAAGGCCACCGGCAACAAGATCGTCGCCGGCGAGTACAACGGCGAGATGGCCAAGGTGAAGGCCATGGTCGATACCAACAGCGTCTCCTGGGACCTGGTGGAAGTGGAGTCGCCGGAACTGGCGCGCGGCTGTGACGAAGGCATGTTCGAGCAGATCGACCCGGCCATCCTCGGCAACGCCGCGGACTACGTACCGGGCGCGGTGAGCAACTGCGGCGTCGGCTTCTTCGTCTGGTCCACCGTCCTGGCCTACAACGCCGACAAGCTCAAGACCGCTCCGACCGGCTGGGCCGATTTCTGGGACGTCGAAAAATTCCCGGGCAAGCGGGCCCTGCGCAAGGGCGCCAAGTACACCCTGGAATTCGCCCTGATGGCCGACGGCGTCGCGCCCAAGGACGTCTACAAGGTGCTGGCCACCAAGGAAGGCCAGGACCGCGCCTTCAAGAAACTCGACCAGATCAAGCCGAACATCCAGTGGTGGGAAGCCGGTGCCCAGCCGCCGCAGTACCTCGTTTCCGGCGACGTGGTGATGAGCTCCGCCTACAACGGCCGCATCGCTGCCGTGCAGAACGAGAGCAACCTGAAGATCGTCTGGAACGGCGGCATCTACGACTTCGACGCCTGGGCCATCCCGAAGGGCGCCAAGAAGATCGACGAGAGCCTGAAGTTCATCGCCTTCTCGGTCAAACCCGAGCAGCAGAAGGCCTACTCCGAGAGCATCGCCTACGGTCCGGCGAACAAGAATGCCATCTCGCTGCTGAACAAGGACATGCTGAAGAACATGCCGACCACCCCGGAAAACATGCAGGGTCAGGTGGGCATGGACGTGACCTTCTGGGCTGACTACGGCGAACAGCTGGAACAGCGCTTCAACGCCTGGGCTGCCAAGTAAGGGTCTCCCCGGCAGAACCGTTCCGGCGTCCGGCCGGAAGCGCTTCACCCGGTTCTGCCGACGACTCCAGCCCACCCGCCGCGCCCGTCCGGGCCACGGCGGACCGGAACCGCCGCGCCCCCTCGCGGCGGCTCCACCCGACACCACACCTTGGCCGCTCCCGGGCGGCCCGTTTTACCGGAGTTCGCTATGGCCACCGCTGTGTCCTTGAACGAGGTCGCCGGCACCACCCTCAAGCAGCGCCTGGCGCGTGCGGAGCGGATGAACCGTTTGAAGTCCCAGGCGCTGATCCTGCCCCTGCTGGTCTTCCTCCTGCTGACCTTCCTGGTGCCCATCGCGGCGCTGCTCCTCAAGAGCGTGAACAACCCCGAGGTCGCCGGCGCGCTGCCGTTGACCGTCAACGCCATTTCCGACTGGGACGGCAAATCGCTGCCCGCGGATGCGGTGTACCAGGCGCTGAGCGAGGACCTGGTCGCCGCGCGCAAGAACCAGACCCTCGGTGACCTCTCCAAGCGCCTGAACATGGAGCTGGCCGGTTACCGCAGCCTGCTGTCCAAGACCGCCCGCGCGCTGCCGCTCAAGGAGCAGCCGGCGTCGTACAAGGACGCGATGGAAGGCATCGACGAGCGTTGGGGCGATCCGGCCTACTGGCAGGTGATCCGCCGCAACGCCAGCCGCATCACCCCTTATTACCTGCTGGCCGCGCTCGACCACCGCATCGATGACCTGGGCGAAATCGCCCGCGCCACGCCCGACCAGTCGATCTACCTGGACATCTTCGCCCGCACCTTCTGGATGGGCGCGGTGATCACCCTGATCTGCCTCGCGCTGGCCTATCCGCTGGCCTACCTGCTGGCCATCCTGCCGACGCGCAAGAGCAACCTGCTGATGATCCTGGTGCTGCTGCCGTTCTGGACCTCGATCCTGGTGCGCGTCGCCGCGTGGATCGTGCTGCTGCAGTCGGGCGGCCTGATCAACGGCGCGCTGCTCAAGCTGGGCCTGATCGACCAGCCGCTGCAGCTGGTGTTCAACCGCACCGGCGTGTACATCTCCATGGTGCACATCATGCTGCCGTTCATGATCCTGCCGATCTACAGCGTGATGAAGGGCATCTCGCCGAGCTACATGCGTGCCGCCATCTCCCTGGGCTGCCACCCGTTCGCCAGCTTCTGGAAGGTCTACTTCCCGCAGACCGTGGCGGGCGTCGGCGCCGGCTGCCTGCTGGTGTTCATCCTGTCGATCGGCTACTACATCACCCCGGCGCTGCTGGGCAGCCCGAACGACCAGATGGTCAGCTACTTCGTCGCCTTCTACACCAACACCACCATCAACTGGGGCATGGCCACGGCCCTGGGCGGCCTGCTGCTGTTCGCTACCCTGGTGCTCTACGTGATCTACGGCTGGCTGGTGGGCGCGAGCCGCCTGCGTCTGGGCTGAGGAGAATAAGAAGATGCTGAGTCCCTATATGTCCCCGGTGGAGCGCCTGTGGTTCTACACCCTGCGCATCCTCTGCGGCCTGGTGCTGCTGTTCCTGGTGCTGCCGGTGCTGGTGATCGTGCCGCTGTCGTTCAACTCCGGCACCTTCCTGGTCTACCCGCTGCAGGGCTTCTCCCTGCGCTGGTACGCCGACTTCTTCAACTCCGCCGAGTGGATGCGCTCGCTGACCAACAGCATGATCGTCGCCCCGGCGGCCACCGTGCTGGCCATGGTCTTCGGCACCCTGGCGTCCATCGGCCTGACCCGCGGCGAGTTCCGCGGCAAGGCGCTGATCATGAGCCTGGTGATCTCGCCGATGGTCGTCCCGGTGGTGATCATCGGCGTGGCCAGCTACCTGTTCTTCGCCCCGCTGGGCCTGGGTAACAGCTACATCTCGCTGATCATCGTCCACGCGGTGCTCGGTGTGCCCTTCGTCATCATCACCGTGTCGGCGACCCTGCAGGGCTTCAACTACAACCTGGTGCGCGCCGCCGCCAGCCTGGGCGCGGCGCCGGTGTTGACCTTCTTCAAGGTCACCCTGCCGCTGATCGCCCCCGGGGTGATCTCCGGTGCGCTGTTCGCCTTCGCCACCTCCTTCGACGAAGTGGTGGTGACCCTGTTCCTCGCCGGCCCCGAGCAGGCCACCCTGCCGCGCCAGATGTTCAGCGGCATCCGCGAGAACCTCAGCCCGACCATCGCCGCCGCGGCGACCCTGCTGATCGGTTTCTCCGTCCTGCTCCTGCTGACCCTCGAATGGCTGCGCGGCCGCAGCGAGAAAATGCGTACCGCACCGACTGCCTGATTCACACAGTGTTTCGCGGACGGTTCCGGCGCCGTGCTCACCCACGGCGCCGGGATCGATCCGCGATCTTTTTTTCCGTCTTCCGCACTTCCGGCTCGGCCATCGGTCGAGTCCCCTTCGGGCCGCCCGAGCGGCTACAATGCGCGCCAACCGTGATTCCGCTCACAGAGGTGCGCCATGCAACCCTACGCCATCGCCCCGTCGATCCTTTCCGCCGACTTCGCCCGCCTGGGTGAGGATGTGGACAAGGTGCTCGCCGCCGGCGCCGATATCGTCCACTTCGACGTGATGGACAACCACTACGTGCCGAACCTCACCATCGGCCCGATGGTCTGCTCGGCCCTGCGCAAATACGGCGTCACCGCACCGATCGACGTGCACCTGATGGTCTCCCCGGTGGACCGCATCATTGGCGACTTCATCGAAGCCGGCGCCACCTACATCACCTTCCACCCGGAAGCCTCGCAGCACATCGACCGCTCCCTGCAACTGATCAAGGACGGCGGCTGCAAGGCCGGCCTGGTGTTCAACCCGGCCACCTCGCTGGACGCGCTCAAGTACGTGATGGACAAGATCGACATGGTCCTGCTGATGAGCGTGAACCCCGGCTTCGGCGGGCAGAAGTTCATCCCCGGCACCCTCGACAAGCTGCGCGAGGCCCGCGCGCTGATCGACGCCTCCGGCCGCGACATCCGCCTGGAGATCGACGGCGGGGTGAACGTGAAGAACATCCGCGAGATCGCCGCCGCGGGCGCCGACACCTTCGTCGCCGGCTCCGCCATCTTCAACGCACCGGACTACGCCGAGGTCATCCGCGCCATGCACGCCGAGCTGGCGCAGGCGCGCAAGTGATGAGTGCCGCACAACCGCTGTTCGCCGGGGACCTGCCGCGTCTGGTGATGTTCGACCTGGACGGCACCCTGGTGGACTCGGTCCCGGACCTCGCCGCCGCGGTGGACAGGATGCTGCTGGCGCTCGGTCGCCCGCCCGCCGGCCTCGACGCCGTGCGCCACTGGGTCGGCAACGGCGCCCGCGTGCTGGTGCGCCGCGCCCTGGCCGGCGGCATCGAGCATGAACAGATCAGCGAGGAGGACACCGAGCGTGCCCTCGAACTCTTCATGGATGCCTACGCCGACAGCCACGCGCTCACCGTGGTCTACCCCGGCGTGGTCGAGACCCTGAAGTGGCTGAAGAAGCAGGACGTCGAACTGGCGCTGATCACCAACAAGCCCGAGCGCTTCGTCGGCCCGCTGCTGGACGAGATGAAGCTGGGCAAGTTCTTCCGCTGGATCATCGGCGGTGACACCCTGCCGCAGCAGAAGCCCGACCCGGCGGCGCTGCTGTTCGTGATGAAGATGGCCGGCGTGGCGGCGGACCAGGCCCTGTTCGTCGGCGACTCGTGCAACGACATCCTCGCCGCCAAGGCCGCCGGCGTGCGCAGCGTGGGCCTGACCTACGGCTACAACCACGGCCGGCCGATCAGCGAGGAAACCCCGAGCCTGGTGGTGGACGACCTGCGCCAACTGCTGCCTTGCTTCGATCCGGGCAACGCGATAGTGTTGCCCGACTCCGCTTCCAACCCCGCCCAGCGAGATCGCACCGTGGATACGGCTCCCCGCACACTCTGGATGAAAGTCATCAAGGCCCTGGCCCGCTGGCGCTGGCGCGCCTGACATCCTTCTGGCCGGTACGCCCGGCGCGTGTGTGCACCCAAGACCGTTTCCTCCTCAAAGCCCGTTTACCCTCTCCCGCGCATCGGCGAGATCCTGAACGGGCTCTTATTCCACGAGGCTGATCATGACCCGCGAAGAATTCCAGCGCCTGGCCGCCGAAGGCTACAACCGCATTCCGCTGACCTGCGAAACCCTCGCCGACTTCGACACCCCCCTGTCGATCTACCTGAAGCTCGCCGACGGCCCCAACACCTACCTGCTCGAATCCGTGCAGGGCGGCGAGAAATGGGGGCGCTACTCCATCATCGGCCTGCCCAGCCGCACCGTGTTGCGGGTCTATGGCCACCAGGCGAGCATCAAGGTCGACGGCGTTGAGACGGAAAGCTTCGAGTGCGCCGACCCGCTGGCCTTCGTCGAGGAATTCAAGGAGCGCTACCGCGTCCCGACCCTGCCGGGCCTGCCGCGCTTCAACGGCGGCCTGGTCGGCTACTTCGGCTATGACTGCGTGCGCTACGTCGAGCAGCGCCTGGCGCAGTGCCCGAACCCCGATCCGCTGCAAAACCCTGACATCCTGCTGATGGTCTCCGACGCCGTGGTGGTGTTCGACAACCTCGCCGGCAAGATGCACGCCATCGTCCTCGCCGACCCGGCGCAGGCCGATGCCTACGAAAAGGGCCTCGCGCAACTGGAAGCGCTGCTGGAGCGCCTGCGCCAGCCGATCACCCCGCGCCGCGGTCTGGACTTCAGCGCGGTCAACGCGCCGGAGCCGCAGTTCCGCGCCAGCTTCACCCGCGAGGATTACGAGCGCGCGGTCGGCACCATCAAGGAATACATCCTCGCCGGCGACTGCATGCAGGTCGTGCCCTCGCAGCGCATGTCCATCGACTTCGAAGCCGCGCCGATCGACCTGTACCGCGCGCTGCGCTGCTTCAACCCGACGCCCTACATGTACTTCTTCAACTTCGGCGACTTCCACGTCGTCGGCAGCTCGCCGGAAGTGCTGGTGCGCGTCGAGGACGGCGAAGTCACCGTGCGCCCGATCGCCGGCACTCGCCCGCGTGGCGCCACCGAGGAAGCCGACCGCGCCCTGGAAGAAGACCTGCTGTCCGACGCCAAGGAAATCGCCGAGCACCTGATGCTCATCGACCTGGGCCGCAACGACGTCGGCCGCGTGTCGCAGACCGGCACCGTGAAGGTCACCGAGCAGATGGTGATCGAGCGTTATTCCAACGTCATGCACATCGTTTCCAACGTGAACGGCCAGCTCAAGGACGGCATGAGCGCGATGGACGCCCTGCGCGCCATCCTTCCGGCCGGCACCCTCTCCGGCGCGCCGAAGATCCGCGCCATGGAGATCATCGACGAGCTGGAGCCGGTCAAGCGCGGCGTCTACGGCGGCGCGGTGGGTTATCTGGCCTGGAACGGCAACATGGACACCGCCATCGCCATCCGCACCGCGGTGATCAAGAACGGCGAACTGCACGTGCAGGCCGGCGGCGGCATCGTCGCCGACTCGGTGCCGGCCGCGGAGTGGGAAGAAACCATCAACAAGCGCCGCGCGATGTTCCGCGCCGTGGCCCTGGCCGAGCACACCGCCAAGGTGCATGGCCGCGGCTGAGTCGCCGGCTCGATGAAAAAAGCCCCGCTTCGGCGGGGCTTTTTCATGTTCAGCGCTGAAGCGGGGCCCTTCGTAGGACCGAGGGGGACGCCCAGTCCTTGCTCGCAAACGGTGCTCGCCGGTTACTCCGGCGCTGCACGCTCGCTTCCCCAGGACGGGAACCGCGCATCGCCTCCCAGCGCGCCGCACTCGACACCTGCCTCTGAATTTCTCGATCTTCGTCGCCGGAGGCGCCGCGCGTATTGCGCCGGCGCCCGGCCTTGGGCTACTGTTCGGGCATTGCTAGGCGAGACCGCAACCGTGATCCACCGCAGCCGCATCATCACCTCCCTCCTCAAGGCATTCGCCCGTTGGCGCTGGCGCGCCTGATTCCTTCTTTCCCGGCATAGCGCCGGTCCCTTCATACGCGTCCATTCCTCCCATCCGCTGGCATAATCGCCAGATTCGCGCAGCCTGCGAGGCCGCAACGGGTGTCGACGATGGCGCGATCCGAAAGCAGTGCAATCATGAGGTTCGAGCAGACATGCTGCTGATGATCGATAACTACGATTCCTTCACCTACAACCTGGTGCAGTACTTCGCCGAGTTGCAGGCCGACATCCACGTCATTCGCAACGACGAGCTGAGCGTCGACCAGATCGCCGCGCTCAATCCCGAGCGCATCGTCCTTTCCCCCGGCCCGTGCACGCCGAACGAGGCGGGCGTTTCCCTGGAAGTGATCGAGCGCTTCGCCGGCAAGCTGCCGCTGCTGGGCGTGTGCCTGGGGCACCAGTCCATCGGCCAGGCCTTCGGCGGCGACGTGGTGCGTGCCCGCCAGGTGATGCACGGCAAGGTCAGCCCGGTCTACCACAAGGACCTGGGCGTATTCGCCGGCCTCAACAATCCGCTGACCCAGACCCGCTACCACTCCCTGGTGGTCAAGCGCGAGACGCTGCCCGACTGCCTGGAAATCACCGCCTGGACCCAGCTGGAAGACGGCTCAGTCGACGAGATCATGGGCCTGCGGCACAAGACGCTGAACGTCGAGGGGGTGCAGTTCCACCCCGAGTCGATCCTTTCCGAACAGGGCCACGAGATGCTGGCCAACTTCCTCAAGCAGACCGGCGGAGTGCGCGCATGAACATCAAGGAAGCCCTCAACCGGGTGGTCAACCAGCTGGACCTGACCACCGAGGAAATGCAGGACGTCATGCGCGAGATCATGACCGGGCAGTGCACCGACGCGCAGATCGGCGCCTTCCTCATGGGCATGCGCATGAAGAGCGAGACCATCGACGAGATCGTCGGCGCCGTCGCGGTGATGCGCGAGCTGGCCGACCAGGTCGAGCTGGACAGCCTCAGGCACGTGGTCGACGTGGTCGGTACCGGCGGCGATGGCGCGAACATCTTCAACGTGTCCTCGGCGGCGGCCTTCGTGGTTGCCGCGGCTGGCGGCAAGGTGGCCAAGCATGGCAACCGCGCGGTGTCCGGCAAGAGCGGCAGCGCCGACCTGCTGGAAGCCGCCGGCATCTACCTCGACCTCAAGCCGGTCCAGGTGAAGCGCTGCATCGAAACCGTGGGCGTCGGCTTCATGTTCGCCCAGGTCCACCACAAGGCCATGAAGCACGCCGCCGCGCCGCGCCGCGAGCTGGGCCTGCGGACCCTGTTCAACATGCTCGGCCCGCTGACCAACCCGGCCGGCGTCAGGCACCAGGTGGTCGGCGTGTTCAGCCAGGCGCTGTGCCGCCCGCTGGCCGAGGTGCTCAAGCGCCTGGGCAGCGAGCACATCCTGGTGGTGCACTCGCGCGATGGCCTGGACGAATTCAGCCTCGCCGCGCCGACCCACATCGCCGAGCTGAAGGGCGGCGTGGTCAGCGAATACGAAGTGCAGCCCGAGGACTTCGGCATCAAGAGCCAGAGCCTGATCGGCCTGACCGTGGAGAGCCCCCAGGAGTCGCTGGAGCTGATCCGCGACGCCCTCGGCCGGCGCAAGACCGAAGCCGGGCAGAAGGCCGCCGAACTGATCGTGCTCAACGCCGGTGCGGCGCTCTATGCGGCGGACCTGGCCACCAGCCTGCACGAAGGCATGCAACTGGCCCACGACGCCCTGCACACGGGGCTGGCGCGGGAGAAGATGGAAGAGCTGGCGGCCTTCACCGCCGTTTACCGAGAGGAGAACGCACAGTGAGTGTGCCGACGGTCCTGCAGAAGATCCTGGCCCGCAAGGCCGAAGAAGTCGCCGAGCGCCGCGCCCGCGTAAGCTTCGCCGAGCTGGAGCAGCTGGCGCGCGCCGCGGATGCGCCGCGCGGTTTCGCCGCCGCCCTGCTGGAGCGCGCCAAGCACCGCGAGCCGGGGGTGATCGCCGAGGTGAAGAAGGCTTCGCCGAGCAAGGGCGTGCTGCGCGAGAACTTCGATCCCGCCGACATCGCCCGCAGCTACGAAGAGGGTGGCGCCACCTGCCTGTCCGTGTTGACCGACGTGGATTTCTTCCTCGGCAGCGATGCCTACCTCAAGGAAGCCCGCGCCGCCTGCAAGCTGCCGGTGATCCGCAAGGACTTCATGATCGATCCGTACCAGGTGGTGGAAGCCCGCGCCATCGGTGCCGACTGCATCCTGCTGATCGTCTCGGCGCTGGATGACGCGCGCATGGCCGAGCTGGCCTCGGTGGCCAAGGGTGTCGGCCTCGATGTGCTGGTGGAGGTTCACGACGCGCCCGAGCTGGAGCGCGCGCTGAAGACCCTGGATACCCCGCTGGTGGGCATCAACAACCGCAACCTGCACACCTTCGAGGTGAGCCTGGAGACAACCCTCGACCTGCTGCCGGAAATCCCGCGCGACCGCATGGTGATCACCGAGAGTGGCATCCTCAACCGCGCCGATGTCGAGCTGATGGAAGTCAGCGACGTGTTCGGCTTCCTGGTCGGCGAGGCCTTCATGCGCGCCGAGGACCCGGGCACCGAGCTCAAGCGCCTGTTCTTCCCCGAGCGCAGCAAGGTCAAGCTGGGCGCCGATCCGGACTGAATCCGTAGGAGCGAGCGTGCTCGCGAAAAAAACTGACCAGCGACACGCCGGACGAATCGGGGAGTCGCCAGGGTTCGCGCGCAAGCTCGCTCCTGCGAAGATCCAAAGCAACAAAAAAGCCGGCAATCGCCGGCTTTTTTGCGTTCAGTGGATCTTCAGCGGGTGCCGAAGACCACCATGGTCTTGCCCTTCACGTGCACCAGGCCCTGTTCCTCCAGGCTCTTGAGCACGCGGCCGACCATCTCGCGGGAGCAGCCGACGATGCGGCCGATTTCCTGGCGGGTGATCTTGATCTGCATGCCGTCCGGGTGGGTCATGGCGTCCGGTTGCTGGCACAGGTCCAGCAGGGTGCGGGCAACGCGGCCGGTGACGTCGAGGAAGGCCAGGTCGCCGACCTTGCGGGTGGTCTTGCGCAGGCGGTCGGCCATCTGGCTGCCGAGGGTGAAGAGGATTTCCGGGTCCTGCTGGCTCAGTTCGCGGAACTTGGTGTAGCTGATCTCGGCGACTTCGCACTCGGTCTTGGCGCGTACCCAGGCGCTGCGCTCCTGGTTGCTGCTGCCTTCCTTCTCGAAGAGCCCCATCTCTCCGAAGAAGTCGCCAGTGTTGAGATAACCGATGATCATCTCGCGTCCGTCATCGTCCTCGATCAGGACGGTTACCGAGCCTTTGATGATGAAGAACAGGCTCTCGCAGCGGTCACCGGCGTAGATGATGGTGCTCTTGGCGGTGAAGCGGCGGCGGTGGCAGTGCGCGAGCAACTTGTCGAGGTTCTTTATTTTGGGTGTAAGGGTAATAGCTACCATGCCCGAGTCCCGGAAAGTAAAAAGAGTGGCCTTTGCACAACAGGCGTCTAATGATTTTTTATGCAGTGTGCGTGTTGCCGTGAGTCCCTGGCTCGATCCCCCTCGATCCCCAAGGCGGCAAGATTGCCTTTTTGAGCATTCCTGCGTGTATGTAAGTCGGCAGGAGCTTAACAGACGACGTGTTACCAACATTGGATAACCGGAACATTCGTCAGGGCAATCTTCCGGAGTGTGCCAGTAAACCGGCGTCAGTTTAAGTAATAAATGACGAAGATCCTCGCCAAATTGCGACACAGCTAACAGCCAGGCGGCTCCGCTGGGCCTCCGGAGGGGCTGTGGTAAGCTGACGCCCCTTTTTTGGCGGAGTTCTTCTCAATGAAAGCGCGAATCCAGTGGGCTGGCGAAGCGATGTTTCTCGGTGAGTCCGGCAGCGGCCACGTGGTGGTGATGGACGGCCCGCCGGATGCCGGCGGCCGCAACCTGGGCGTGCGCCCCATGGAGATGCTGCTGATCGGCCTGGGTGGCTGCACCAACTTCGACGTGGTGAGCATCCTGAAGAAGGGCCGTCAGCCGGTGGAGAGCTGCGAAGCCTTCCTCGAAGCCGAGCGCGCCAGCGAGGACCCCAAGGTGTTCACCAAAATCCACGTGCATTTCGTGGTCAAGGGCCGCGGCCTGAAGGAAGCCCAGGTCAAGCGCGCGGTCGAGCTGTCGGCCGAGAAGTACTGCTCCGCGTCGATCATGCTGGGCCGCGCCGGCGTCGAGATCAGCCATGACTACGAGATCGTCGAGCTGGGCTGATCCGCCGTTTCATCCTTTCATCATCGAGGGCGCGCAGACTCTGGCAGAGGTCATCCGACCTCTGCATAATGCGCCTCCTTTTTTCCGGGCCATCCGCCCGAAACCAAGCAAACACAATCGCCATCGCGAAGAGGTGTAAACCGTCCTACGCAGGTGCGCCGTACGCATCTGACGGGCATGCTCAACCACGCGGCAGAGCCGCATTTGATGAGAGTTCCCACGGTGAAAAGCAAACTCAAGCTCCACGGGTTCAACAACCTGACGAAGACCTTGAGCTTCAACATCTATGACATCTGCTATGCCGAGACGCCTGAAGACCAGCAGGCCTACGTGCAGTACATCGACGAAGAGTACGACGCCGAGCGTCTCACGCAGATCCTCACCGATGTTGTCGACATCATTGGCGCAAACATCCTGAACATCGCCCGTCAGGACTACGACCCGCAAGGCGCCAGCGTGACCATCCTGATCTCCGAGCAACCGGTCACCCCGACCGACAGCCAGATCGAGGAATCCCCGGGGCCGCTGCCGGAAACCATCCTGGCGCACCTCGACAAGAGCCATATCACCGTGCACACCTATCCGGAGATCCATCCGGTGGACGGCATCGCGACCTTCCGGGTGGACATCGACGTGTCGACCTGCGGCGTCATCTCGCCGCTCAAGGCGCTCAACTACCTGATCCACCAGTTCGACTCGGACATCGTCACCGTGGACTACCGCGTGCGCGGCTTCACCCGCGACGTGGAAGGCAAGAAGCACTTCATCGACCACGCGATCAACTCGATCCAGAACTACCTCTCCGACGACACGTACGAGGCCTACCAGATGACCGACGTGAACGTGTACCAGGAGAACATGTTCCACACCAAGATGCTGCTCAAGGAGTTCGACCTGGACAACTACCTGTTCGGCGATGCGACCCGCAGTCTGTCGCCCGAGCAGCGCAAGCAGGTGGAAGAGCGCGTGCGCCACGAGATGCTGGAGATCTTCTACGCGCGCAACATGCCGCACTGATCGAGCTATTGCGCTGCGCTCGAAGGCAGTAATGAAAAGGGGCACCCGATGGGTGCCCCTTTTTCGTTTCCGCCCGGATCAGATGCGGTAGGTGGACTTGGTCATCACCTTCGACAGCAGGGTCATGCCGAATTTCACCGGCGTCGGGAGGCGCAGGCCGCCGGCCTCGATGGCGCTGGTGGCGTGGTGCTCTTCGTCGATGCGCATCTGTTCGAGGATGGCGCGGGACTTCTGGTCCTCGGCGGGGATTTCCGCCAGGTGCTCGTCGAGGTGCTTGCACACCTGGTCCTCGGTGGCGGCGACGAAGCCGAGGCTGATGCGGTCGCTGACCAGGCCGGCGGCGGCGCCGACGCCGAACGACAGGCCATAGAAGAGCGGATTCAGCAGGCTCGGCCGGCCGCCCAGCTCGCGGATGCGCTGCTCGCACCAGGCCAAGTGGTCGACCTCCTCGTCGGCGGCGGCTTCCATGGCCTTGCGCACCCGCGGCAGCTTGGCGGTCAGTGCCTGGCCCTGGTAGAGCGCCTGGGCGCAGACTTCACCGGTGTGGTTGATGCGCATCAGCCCGGCGACATGGCGGGCATCGGTTTCATCGAGCTCGGCGTCCGGCTGGACGATGGCCGGCGACGGGCGGCCCGGATGACCGCTGAAGGGCAGCAGCGTGCGCAGCGCGGCATCGGCCTGCAGCAGGAAGCGGTCGGCGGGGGAGTAGTGACGGTCGGCGGACATGGCGCACCTCCGGAAGGAACATTCGCCCGGCAGTTTACCGGATGGCGGATGACAGGTCTTGCCGCGGTGCGCGCAAACCGCCGCCGACGCTGCCCGTCAGCCCGGCGGCCAGTGCATCTGGCGCTGGCCGAGCACGTGCATGTGGATGTGCTGCACGGTCTGCCCGCCCAGGTCGTTGCAGTTCATCACCACGCGGAAGCCTTCGTCGCAGCCCAGCTCCATCGCCAGGCGCTGGGCGGTGAGGAGGATGTGCCCGGCCAGCGGCTTGTCCGCTTCCTGCAGGTCGTTGAGGGTGGCGATGTGCCGCTTGGGGACCACCAGGAAGTGCACCGGTGCCTGCGGGCCGATGTCGTGGAAGGCGATCACCTGGTCATCTTCATGGAACTTGCGCGCGGGTATCTCCCCGGCGACGATCTTGCAGAACAGACAGTCCACGGACGTTCCTCCAGCCATGTGGGTAGGAACCTGGAGTTTAACCCCCGTGTCGGTTGCGCGCCCGGAAGTGGCTCAGCCGGCGAGCGCCAGCTGGTTGATGCGCCTGGCCAGCTTGCGCGCCACCCAGCGCGGCAGCAGGCGCAGGCCGAAGGCCACCAGGCGGTTGCGCCAGCCCGGGATGATGATCGCCGGCGCGCGGCGCAGCGCCCGCACGGCGAGGAAGGCGACTTCCTCGGGCGACATCATCAGCTTGCCGCCATCGAGCCGGGCGACCTGCAGATTCGCCTTGCGGAAGAAGGCGGTGCGGGTCGGGCCGGGGCAGAGCACGGACACCTTGATGCCACGGCCCCACAGCTCCTCGCGCAGCCCCTCGGAGAAGTGCAGGACGAAGGCCTTGCTGGCGTAGTAGCTGCTCATCCACGGGCCGGGCAGCAGGCCGACCACTGACGCGACGTTGAGAATCTGCCCGCCGCCGCTGCGCTCCATCATGGCGCCGATGCCGTGGCAGAGCCGCGCCAGGGCCAGGACATTGAGCTCCAGCAGTTCCTGTTCGCGGGACCAGTCCTGATCGACGAAGGCGCCGGACGAACCGATGCCGGCGTTGTTCACCAGCAGCTCGATCTGCCGTCCGCTCTGCTCCAGCTCGTGCAGCAGGCCGGAAATCTGCAGCGGCTCGGAAAGATCGCAGACGCGGAACAGCACCTCGACGCCGAAGCGTTGCGACAGTTCGCAGGCGATGCTGTCCAGCGCGTCGCGCTGGCGGGCCACCAGGATGAGCGCCTGGCCGCGCCGGGCGAGGGCTTCGGCCAGGGCCAGGCCGATGCCGCTGGAGGCGCCGGTAATGAGGGCAAAACGAGGCATTCAGGGGTCTCTGTGGCGGGGTGGCGTTCGACCACGCCCGCCACGGGTTGTTGCATTACTGTTGGCTGCTGTCGGCGTCGTCGGAGTCGGCGCCTTCGGTGTCGCCGCTGCTGAACTGGTCTTCCGAGGGCTCCGCGCTGGCGGCCGGGGCGGCGGCATCGTCGCTCGGCTGGTATTGCGAAGCCTGCGCGCGCTCGACGTACTGCTCATAGGCCGGGATCGCGATGGCCGCGAGAATACCGGCGAATACCGGGAATACCAGCCAGGTGAACGCCAGGACCTTGACCGCGGTGCTGTTCGGCGGCGGCGGCGGGCCGAAGCGGTTGGCGGTCTTCTCGCCGGGCATGAACAGCATCACCAGGCTCAGCACTGCGTTGACCAGTGGCACCAGCAGCGCCAGCCAGAGCCAGCCGGACCAGCCGAGGTCATGCAGGCGCTGCACGCCGATGGGCACGCTGAAGACGACGGCGGCGATGGCCACCACGATGAGGGCGACGGCGCCGGCGGGCATCGAAACCGCCATGAGCAGGGTGGCCGCGAGGTAGGCCGCGAAGAAGATCAGCGACAGCGCGGCGGACCAGCCGAGGTAGCGCACCCGGCCGATCCGTCCGGACAGGCTGCGCACGTTCAGCTCGCCGAACTCCGGCAGGTCGTCGCCGACCTGCGCCTGCGGCGGCGCGTAGGGTGAACCCGCCGCCGGGGCGTTCGACGCCGGCTGTGCGCTGGCCGCCAGTTCGGCCTGCCGCGCCACGTACTTGTCGATGATGATGCCGCAGGCGCTGCATTCGCTGGCGTTGGGCTGTACGTGCCCGCATTTGGGGCAGGTCATCCGTTCGTCGCCGGGCGCTTCGACCGCGGCCCGGCTGGCCAGCGTCGCTTCGCTGGGGTGGTCGTCGGTTTCCACCAGGCTCAGGCCCATCGCGCCTTCGGCTTCCTTGCGGGCGTTGGCGCCCGCGCCATGCAGGGCGCGCAGGTACTTGTCGGCTTCATCGCCGGAAAGGTCGCGCTTGAGCACCACCGGGGTGCCGCTGAACAGCGCGTCGATCTTCGATGCGTCGCTCTTGAACAGGCGGGCGAGATTCTCCTTGGCGGTTTCCAGCGGCGTCTGCGGCATCAGCGCGCCGTCGAACACGATCTTGAAGCGGAGTTGGTCCATTGGGGCATCCTTGTCAGTTGGCTGTTGCGAGCTCGGTACAGCGTAATAGCGCCTTCGGGGGCCAACAAGCGGCCCCGGTGCAGATATCGGTGAGCGGTGGCGTCGGTCAGACCAGCAGTTGGCCGGGCAGCGTCGTACTGCGGGTGAGGGCCTGGCGGTATTCGTTGTCCAGGCGGGCGATCAGTTCGTCCACCGACGGCAGGTCGTGGATGTTGCCGACGCCCTGGCCGGCCGACCAGACGGTTTTCCAGGCCTTGGCCTCGTCGCTCACCGGCTTGAGCTTCTCGCCGTAGTTGATGTCGGCCTTGTCGGTCAGGCGCTTCATGTCGAAGCCGGCGGCCTCCAGGCTCTGGCGCATGAAGCTGGCCGGCACGCCGGACACCGCGGGGGTGTGGATGATGTCGGCGGCGCGGGCTTCCAGCAGCATCCGCTTGTATTCGCTGGAGGCGTTGCTCTCGCGGGTGGCGATGAAGCGGGTGCCGAGGTAGGCGAGGTCGGCGCCGAGGACCTGGGCGGCGAGAATCTCATGGCCGTGATTGATGCAGCCGGCCAGCAGCAGGGTCTTGTCGAAGAACTGGCGGATCTCCGCGACCAGCGCGAAGGGACTCCAGGTGCCGGCATGGCCGCCGGCGCCGGCGGCGACCGCTATCAGTCCATCGACCCCGGCCTCCGCCGCCTTCTCGGCATGGCGGCGGGTGGTGACGTCATGGAACACCAGTCCGCCGTAGCTGTGCACCGCATCCACCACTTCGCGCACGGCGCCCAGGCTGGTGATGACGATGGGCACGCGATGCGCCACGCAGAGCGCCAGGTCCGCCTGCAGGCGCGGGTTGCTGTTGTGGACGATGAGGTTCACCGCATAGGGCGCCGCCTTGGGATCGGCGGCCAGGCCCGCCTCGATCTCCTCCAGCCAGGCCTTGAAGCCGCTGCTTTCGCGCTGGTTCAGCGCGGGGAAGCTGCCGACGATGCCGCCCTTGCAGCAGGCCAGCACCAGTTGCGGGGTGGACACCAGGAACATCGGCGCCGCGACCAGGGGAACGCGCAGGCGGCGATCAAGCAGGGCGGGCAGGGACATGACGGTCTCCTTGTCGGGGTCAGAAGGGTTTGATCACCACCAGGATGACGATGGCGAGCAGGAGCAGCACCGGTGCCTCGTTGAACCAGCGGTAGAACACGTGGCTGCGGGCGTTCTCGCCGCGGGCGAAGCGCTTGAGCATGGCGCCGCAGGCGTGGTGGTAGCCGATCAGCAGCACCACCAGGGTGAGCTTGGCGTGCAGCCAGCCCTGGCTCAGCCAGGCCGGATTGAGGTAGAGCATCCAGGCGCCGAGGAGGATGGTGAGGATCATCGACGGGCCCATGATGCCGCGGTACAGCTTGCGTTCCATCACGCAGAAACGCTCGCGGCTGGCGGCGTCCTCGCTCATGGCGTGGTAGACGAACAGGCGCGGCAGGTAGAACAGGCCGGCGAACCAGCAGACCACGGCAATGATGTGAAAGGCTTTGAGCCACAGGTACAGCATCGGGACATCCTCGAATCGGCGATGGGCCGATAGTAGTGGCGCGGTACGGTGGCGTCATCCCTGTGGCGGTGGCTCTGTGGGAAATATCGCACGGCTGCGGAGGCATTGTCGGATGGAGCCAGCGGAGCCCCTGATCGGAAAGACGAAACATGAGGCTGGCAGGAGGGTCAATCCAGGCGGATTCGCTCTGTTCAGCCGGGGCAGCGGCTCATATCATGGTTGCCCCTGAATTTGGCCCCATAGGTGGAGTGACAGGCAGATGATCAAGGTCGGTATCGTAGGCGGTACGGGTTATACGGGCGTGGAACTGCTGCGCCTGCTGGCACAGCATCCCCAGGCGCATGTCGAGGTGATCACCTCGCGTTCCGAGGAGGGCGTGAAAGTCGCCGACATGTACCCGAACCTGCGAGGCCACTACGACGGCCTGGCCTTCAGCGTGCCGGACGTGAAGCGCCTGGGCGACTGCGACGTGGTGTTCTTCGCCACTCCGCACGGCGTCGCCCATGCCCTGGCCGGCGAGCTGCTGGCCACCGGTACCCGGGTGATCGACCTGTCCGCCGACTTCCGCCTGCAGGACGCCGAGGAATGGGCCAAGTGGTACGGCCAGCCCCACGGCGCGCCGGACCTGCTGCCCGAGGCCGTCTACGGCCTGCCGGAAGTCAACCGTGCGGCCATCAGGTCCGCGCGCCTGATCGCCGTGCCCGGCTGCTACCCGACCGCTACCCAGCTCGGCTTCATCCCCCTGCTGGAAAACGGCCTGGCCGATACCAGCCAACTGATCGCCGACTGCAAGTCCGGCGTCAGCGGCGCGGGCCGTGGCGCCAAGGTTGGCTCGCTGTTCTGCGAGGCTGGCGAAAGCATGATGGCCTACTCGGTCAAGGGCCACCGTCACCTGCCGGAAATCAGCCAGGGCCTGCGCCGCGCAGCCAAGGGCGACGTCGGCCTGACCTTCGTGCCGCACCTGACCCCGATGATCCGTGGCATTCACGCCACCCTGTATGCGCGCGTCGCCGACCGTGGCGTGGACCTGCAGAAGCTGTATGAAGAGCGCTACGCCGACGAGCCGTTCGTCGACGTGATGCCGGCCGGCAGCCATCCGGAAACCCGCAGCGTGCGTGGCGCCAACGTCTGCCGCATCGCCGTGCACCGTCCGCAGGGCGGCGACCTGGTGGTGATCCTGTCGGTGATCGACAACCTGGTGAAGGGCGCGTCCGGCCAGGCGATCCAGAACATGAACATCCTGTTCGGCCTGGACGAGCACATGGGCCTGTCCAACGCCGCGCTGCTGCCGTAAGGAAAGATTGCCCCGGGAAGCGGTCGATTGATCTGGACCAAAGGATAAGCTGGATTAGTTGACCGTTTTTCTGGGGTAAGCGGATAATAGCCCGCAATGTTGTAACGTACGGCCTCGGCCGGGAGAGTTGTCACCATGACCATCGAAACCTTCACCCCCACCCCGCTGGTGTTTTCCCTCGGCGCTGCGACCAAGGTGAAGAACCTGATCGACGAAGAAGGCAATCCGCGTCTGAAGCTGCGGGTGTTCGTCACGGGCGGTGGCTGCTCGGGCTTCCAGTACGGGTTCACTTTCGATGAAGACACCGCGGACGACGACACCATCGTCGAGCGCGACGGCGTCAGTCTCGTGGTCGATCCGATGAGCTTCCAGTACCTCGCCGGTGCGGAAGTCGATTATCAGGAAGGCCTCGAAGGTTCGCGGTTCGTCATCAAGAACCCGAACGCAGCGACCACTTGTGGCTGCGGCCAGTCCTTCTCGATCTGATGCCGTAATCATGAAAACGCCGCGCGATTGCGCGGCGTTTTCGTTTGTGCGGCGGGCTCAGGCGGGGTAGAGCGCACCGAGGATGCGCGGGCCCTGGGCGGCGGTGACTTCCGGGCAGTTGCCCGGCAGGCGTTCGAGGAAGCGATGGGCCAGCCAGGCGAAGGCCATGGCTTCCATCCACTCCGGCGGCACGCCGCGGTCGATGCTGCTGATGACGCCGGCGCCGGGCAGGTGCGCGGCAAGGCGCTGCATCAGCGTGGCGTTGAAGGCGCCGCCACCACAGACCACCACTTCACGGCAGCCGGGCTGCGCGTCCAGAAGCGACGAGGCGATGCTGCGGGCGGTCAGTTCCAGCAGGGTTGCCTGCACGTCTTCGGCTTTCGCGGGGCCGTGATCCGCCAGGACCTTGTTCAGCCAGGTCAGGTTGAAACGTTCGCGGCCGGTACTTTTCGGTCCGCGGGCGGCGAAGAAGTCGTTCGCCAGCATCTTCTGCAGCAGCGCCTGATCGATGGTGCCGCTGGCGGCCCAGGCGCCATCACGGTCGTATGGCTCGCCGCGCTGTTCCTGAATCCAGGCATCCAGCAGCACGTTGCCCGGGCCGCAGTCGAAGCCGCGCACCGGCTGGCCGGGGCTGAGCAGCGAGACATTGCTGAAGCCGCCGACATTGAGGATCGCGCATTCGCGGCTGTCGCTGCCGAACAGCGCCTGATGGAAGGCAGGAACCAGCGGCGCGCCCTGGCCGCCGGCGGCGATGTCTCGGCGGCGGAAGTCGGCGACCACGTCGATGCCGGTGAGCTCGGCGAGCAGGGCGGGGTTGCCGATCTGTACCGTGAAGCCCAGTTGCGGTTCATGGCGGATCGTCTGCCCGTGGCTGCCGATGGCGCGGATTGCGCCGGCGTCGAGACTCTCGCGGGAAAGCAGTTCATCGATGCCCTGCGCGGCCAGGCGGACCCATTGATTCTCCGCCAGGGCGGAGCGGGCGATTTCGTCAGGGCCGGAGGCGCAGAGTGCCAGAAGGTCGGTGCGAAGGGCCGGCGGCATGGGCAGGTAATGGGAGGCGAGCAGCGTAGTCCGCTCGCCTTGCTCGATCAGGGCGATGTCCAGCCCGTCGAGACTGGTGCCGGACATCACCCCCAGATAGAGCGGCATGGCTCAGCGCTTGTTCATGGCCAGGAAGGTTGCCTTCTCCTGGTCCATGCGCGCCATCAGCGGCTGGGTCTGCGCCATGAAGCGCTTGCGCTCCGGGCCGTTCAGCGGGTCGGCCATCGGCAGCTTGGCGCTGAGCGGGTCGACGTGCTGGCCGTTGATCTGGAACTCGTAATGCAGGTGCGGGCCGGTGGCCAGGCCGGTCATGCCGACGTAGCCGATGATCTGTCCCTGCTTCACGGCGACGCCGGAGCGGACGCCCTTGGCGAAGCGGCTCATGTGGCCGTAGACGGTGCGGTAGTTCTGGCCGTGCTGAATGACCACGGCGTTGCCGTAACCGCCCTTGCGTCCGGCTTCGAGGATCTTGCCGTCGCCGGTGGCCTTGATCGGCGTGCCGATTGGCGCCGCGTAGTCGACACCCTTGTGCGCACGGATCTTGTTCAGGATGGGATGGAAGCGCCCCAGCGAGAAGCGCGAGCTGATGCGCGCGAAGTCCACCGGAGTGCGGATGAACGCCTTGCGCATGCTGGTGCCGTCGGCACGGAAGTAGCTGGTGTTGCCCTGCTTGGTGGTGTAACGGACCGCGGTGTATTCCTTGCCACGGTTGACGAAACGGGCGGCGAGGATGCTGCCGGTGCCGACCTGCTTGCCGTCCACCTGCTGGGATTCGTAGATCACATCGAATTCGTCGCCTTCACGCAGATCGAGGGCGAAGTCGATGTCATAGCCGAAGATGTTCGACAACGACATGATCAGGTCATGGGACAGACCCGCGTCCTTGCCGGCGGCGAACAGCGAGCTGTCGATCTTGCCGTGGGCATAGTTGGCGTGGACGTTCGGCTTGACCAGGTCACGCTTGAAGTCATAGCCCTTGGCGGTCTTGTTCAGGCTGATGGTTTCAAGATCGCTGCGTTTGACCTTCAGACCTTGCAGCTCGCCCTTGGGGTCAATGAGGAAGTCCACGTCCTGGCCGATATCGAGACGGGTGAACTGCTTGGCGTCCTTGTTGGCGGCAAGCATGTCGTGCACGGCGTTCGCCGGCAGGCCGGCCTTCGCGAACACGGTGGAAAGGGTGTCGCCCTTGCCCACGGTCACGCTCTTCCACGCAGGAGCTGCGGGAGCGGAGGGGGAGGGTTGCTTGCTCGAATCGGCGAGATAGTTGTTCTTTTCCGCGTCTTTTCCGGCGCTGTTCTGGTTATCGGACGAACCTTCTATCTGTACGAAGGGAGAAGATCCGTCGTCTTCCGTGACCGGATTGGGTCGAAGATCGTCTTTTTCCTGAATGATGCGGTCGGTACCGCTGTCCATTTCCAGACTGAGCGTGGTCTTCTTCGCCTCGACCTCGGCCGAGGGGAACACCAGCAGAGCCAGGCTGAGGAGCGCTGCTACACCGCTTGCGGCCAGCAGATGGCTCTTCGGGTAGTACGGCGCTTTCTGATCGGATTGCGTCATGGCGTGAGTGGTGTTTTTGGAATGTGAAATAACTGCCTAAAATATAATCAAATTCCCTCTGAAGCAACCCTGATGACGGGGTTCTGGCGTCCCGTCCTCTGGCGCCGGGCAAAACTTGTTTTTAGTGCCTGTTCTTGTATCGTTGGTTCCCTTTCGAAACTCGCAACGTACAGGAAACTGCAATGAAGTCGGTCCAAGAGCAGCTGGCGCTGATCAAGCGCGGAGCGGACGAAATTCTCGTGGAGGCCGAGCTGGTCGCCAAGCTCGAGCGCGGTCAGCCCCTGCGTATCAAGGCCGGCTTCGACCCGACCGCTCCCGACCTGCACCTCGGTCACACCGTTCTTATTAATAAGCTGCGCCAGTTCCAGGAACTGGGGCACCAGGTGATCTTCCTGATCGGTGACTTCACTGGGATGATCGGTGACCCCAGCGGGAAAAGTGTTACCCGTCCTCCCCTCACTCGCGAGCAGGTCCTCGAGAACGCCGAGACCTACAAGGCCCAGGTCTTCAAGATCCTCGACCCCGCGAAGACTGAAGTGGCCTTCAATTCCACCTGGATGGACCAGCTTTCCCCTGCTGATTTCATTCGCCTGGCTTCCCAGTACACCGTTGCCCGCATGCTGGAGCGCGATGACTTCAGCAAACGCTATGCCAGCAACCAGTCCATCGCCATCCACGAGTTCCTTTATCCGCTGGTTCAGGGCTACGACTCGGTGGCGCTGCGTGCTGACGTCGAGCTCGGCGGTACCGATCAGAAGTTCAACCTGCTGATGGGGCGCGAGCTGCAGCGTGCCTACGACCAGGAGCCGCAGTGCATCCTGACCATGCCGCTACTGGAAGGTCTGGACGGCGTGAAGAAGATGTCCAAGTCCCTGGGCAACTACATCGGCATCCAGGAAGCGCCGGGCGTCATGTACAGCAAGCTGGTCTCCATTCCGGACACTCTGATGTGGCGCTACTTCGAGCTGCTCAGCTTCCGCTCCATGGAGGAGATCGAGGGCTTCAAGAAGGACGTCGAATCGGGCGCCAATCCGCGTGACATCAAGATCAAGCTGGCCGAAGAGATCGTGGCCCGCTTCCATGGCGAAGAGGCCGCTGCTTCGGCGCACAAGTCCGCAGGCAACCGCCTGAAGGATGGCGAACTGCCGGAAGACCTGCCGGAAGTGGAAGTGGCTGCGGCGGAGGATCTGCCCATCGGTGCTGTCCTTAATAAGGCGGGGCTGGTGAAGAACTCCGCGGTTGCTCGCGATTTGCTGTCGTCTAGTGGCGTGCGTGTGGATGGCGAAGTGGTGGATCGTGCGTTCGTCTTCAAGATCGGTGCTACCCATGTAGTGCAGGCCGGCAAGAAGTCCTTCGCTCGCGTCACCTTGGTGGCCGAGTAAAGAAAGTTTAAAAAAGTCGTTGACGGGCCTTTTGAAGTCCCTATAATGCGCACCACTCCCAGCGACGAATCGCTTAAAGGGCTTGAAAATCAAGCACTTACAGAGATTCTTCGGTGGGGTGGTGGTCCGGCAGGCGATTCGCTTGCCGCTTTCGATTTCCTGCTCCGGCAGGGCGGTTGAAAGAAGATCATCGAGGTGCTTGACAGCGGATTTGAACGCTGTAGAATGCGCCTCCCGCTGGTGAGAAGGCTTTCTTCTCCGAAGCGCAAGCGGTTGAGTAGAAAAGAAAATTTTCGAAAATAACGCTTGACGAAGTAAGAGGTTGCTGTAGAATGCGCGGCCTCGGTTGAGATGAAAGACTCAGCCAACTGCTCTTTAACAAGTTGAATCAAGCAATTCGTGTGGGTGCTTGTGACTGTAAGACTGGTGATCGCAAGATTATCAGCATCACAAGTAACACTCGTGAATTCGAGAGTTTTTTGCGATTGCTGAGCCAAGTTTAGGGTTTTCTCAAAACCCAAGCAGTATTGAACTAAAGAGTTTGATCATGGCTCAGATTGAACGCTGGCGGCAGGCCTAACACATGCAAGTCGAGCGGATGAGTGGAGCTTGCTCCATGATTCAGCGGCGGACGGGTGAGTAATGCCTAGGAATCTGCCTGGTAGTGGGGGACAACGTTTCGAAAGGAACGCTAATACCGCATACGTCCTACGGGAGAAAGCAGGGGACCTTCGGGCCTTGCGCTATCAGATGAGCCTAGGTCGGATTAGCTAGTTGGTGGGGTAAAGGCCTACCAAGGCGACGATCCGTAACTGGTCTGAGAGGATGATCAGTCACACTGGAACTGAGACACGGTCCAGACTCCTACGGGAGGCAGCAGTGGGGAATATTGGACAATGGGCGAAAGCCTGATCCAGCCATGCCGCGTGTGTGAAGAAGGTCTTCGGATTGTAAAGCACTTTAAGTTGGGAGGAAGGGCAGTAAGTTAATACCTTGCTGTTTTGACGTTACCAACAGAATAAGCACCGGCTAACTTCGTGCCAGCAGCCGCGGTAATACGAAGGGTGCAAGCGTTAATCGGAATTACTGGGCGTAAAGCGCGCGTAGGTGGTTTGGTAAGATGGATGTGAAATCCCCGGGCTCAACCTGGGAACTGCATCCATAACTGCCTGACTAGAGTACGGTAGAGGGTGGTGGAATTTCCTGTGTAGCGGTGAAATGCGTAGATATAGGAAGGAACACCAGTGGCGAAGGCGACCACCTGGACTGATACTGACACTGAGGTGCGAAAGCGTGGGGAGCAAACAGGATTAGATACCCTGGTAGTCCACGCCGTAAACGATGTCGACTAGCCGTTGGGATCCTTGAGATCTTAGTGGCGCAGCTAACGCGATAAGTCGACCGCCTGGGGAGTACGGCCGCAAGGTTAAAACTCAAATGAATTGACGGGGGCCCGCACAAGCGGTGGAGCATGTGGTTTAATTCGAAGCAACGCGAAGAACCTTACCTGGCCTTGACATGTCCGGAACCTTGCAGAGATGCGAGGGTGCCTTCGGGAATCGGAACACAGGTGCTGCATGGCTGTCGTCAGCTCGTGTCGTGAGATGTTGGGTTAAGTCCCGTAACGAGCGCAACCCTTGTCCTTAGTTACCAGCACCTCGGGTGGGCACTCTAAGGAGACTGCCGGTGACAAACCGGAGGAAGGTGGGGATGACGTCAAGTCATCATGGCCCTTACGGCCAGGGCTACACACGTGCTACAATGGTCGGTACAGAGGGTTGCCAAGCCGCGAGGTGGAGCTAATCCCAGAAAACCGATCGTAGTCCGGATCGCAGTCTGCAACTCGACTGCGTGAAGTCGGAATCGCTAGTAATCGTGAATCAGAATGTCACGGTGAATACGTTCCCGGGCCTTGTACACACCGCCCGTCACACCATGGGAGTGGGTTGCTCCAGAAGTAGCTAGTCTAACCGCAAGGGGGACGGTTACCACGGAGTGATTCATGACTGGGGTGAAGTCGTAACAAGGTAGCCGTAGGGGAACCTGCGGCTGGATCACCTCCTTAATCGAAGATCCCAGCTTCTTCATAAGCTCCCACACGAATTGCTTGATTCACTGGTTAGACGATTGGGTCTGTAGCTCAGTTGGTTAGAGCGCACCCCTGATAAGGGTGAGGTCGGCAGTTCGAATCTGCCCAGACCCACCAATTGTTGTGGTGTGCTGCTGATCCGATGGGGCCATAGCTCAGCTGGGAGAGCGCCTGCTTTGCACGCAGGAGGTCAGGAGTTCGATCCTCCTTGGCTCCACCATCTTCAAATCGTCGAAAGCTCAGACATGAATGTTCAGGTTGAACGAACATTGATGTCTGGTCTTTGTACCGGAACCGTTCTTTAAAAATTTGGGTATGTGATAGAAGTAGACTGAATAATCTCTTTCACTGGTGATTATTCAAGTCAAGGTAAAATTTGCGAGTTCAAGCGCGAATTTTCGGCGAATGTCGTCTTCACGTTCGAGACGTATGACCAGATTGCTTGGGGTTATATGGTCAAGTGAAGAAGCGCATACGGTGGATGCCTTGGCAGTCAGAGGCGATGAAAGACGTGGTAGCCTGCGAAAAGCTTCGGGGAGTCGGCAAACAGACTGTGATCCGGAGATCTCTGAATGGGGGAACCCAGCCAGCACAAGCTGGTTATCACACACTGAATACATAGGTGTGTGAGGCGAACCAGGGGAACTGAAACATCTAAGTACCCTGAGGAAAAGAAATCAACCGAGATTCCCTTAGTAGTGGCGAGCGAACGGGGACTAGCCCTTAAGCTTCTTTGAATCTAGCAGAACGCTCTGGAAAGTGCGGCCATAGTGGGTGATAGCCCCGTATGTGAAAGGTTCTTGGAAGTGAAATCGAGTAGGACGGAGCACGAGAAACTTTGTCTGAACATGGGGGGACCATCCTCCAAGGCTAAATACTACTGACTGACCGATAGTGAACCAGTACCGTGAGGGAAAGGCGAAAAGAACCCCGGAGAGGGGAGTGAAATAGAACCTGAAACCGTATGCGTACAAGCAGTGGGAGCCTACTTGTTAGGTGACTGCGTACCTTTTGTATAATGGGTCAGCGACTTATATTCAGTGGCGAGCTTAACCGAATAGGGAAGGCGTAGCGAAAGCGAGTCTTAATAGGGCGATTTAGTCGCTGGGTATAGACCCGAAACCGGGCGATCTATCCATGAGCAGGTTGAAGGTTAGGTAACACTGACTGGAGGACCGAACCCACTCCCGTTGAAAAGGTAGGGGATGACTTGTGGATCGGAGTGAAAGGCTAATCAAGCTCGGAGATAGCTGGTTCTCCTCGAAAGCTATTTAGGTAGCGCCTCACGTATCACTCCAGGGGGTAGAGCACTGTTTCGGCTAGGGGGTCATCCCGACTTACCAAACCGATGCAAACTCCGAATACCTGGAAGTGTCAGCGTGGGAGACACACGGCGGGTGCTAACGTCCGTCGTGAAAAGGGAAACAACCCAGACCGTCAGCTAAGGTCCCAAAGTTGTGGTTAAGTGGTAAACGATGTGGGAAGGCTTAGACAGCTAGGAGGTTGGCTTAGAAGCAGCCACCCTTTAAAGAAAGCGTAATAGCTCACTAGTCGAGTCGGCCTGCGCGGAAGATGTAACGGGGCTCAAACCACACACCGAAGCTACGGGTTCGTCGTAAGACGAGCGGTAGAGGAGCGTTCTGTAAGCCTGTGAAGGTGAGTTGAGAAGCTTGCTGGAGGTATCAGAAGTGCGAATGCTGACATGAGTAACGACAATGGGTGTGAAAAGCATCCACGCCGAAAGACCAAGGGTTCCTGCGCAACGTTAATCGACGCAGGGTTAGTCGGTCCCTAAGGCGAGGCTGAAGAGCGTAGTCGATGGGAAACAGGTTAATATTCCTGTACTTCTAGTTACTGCGATGGAGGGACGGAGAAGGCTAGGCCAGCTTGGCGTTGGTTGTCCAAGTTTAAGGTGGTAGGCCGAACACTTAGGCAAATCCGGGTGTTCAAGGCCGAGAGCTGATGACGAGCTTTCTTTTAGAGAGCGAAGTGGTTGATGCCATGCTTCCAGGAAAAGCTTCTAAGCTTCAGGTAACTAGGAACCGTACCCCAAACCGACACAGGTGGTCGGGTAGAGAATACCAAGGCGCTTGAGAGAACTCGGGTGAAGGAACTAGGCAAAATGGCACCGTAACTTCGGGAGAAGGTGCGCCGGCGAGGGTGAACGATTTACTCGGTAAGCCCATGCCGGTCGAAGATACCAGGCCGCTGCGACTGTTTATTAAAAACACAGCACTCTGCAAACACGAAAGTGGACGTATAGGGTGTGACGCCTGCCCGGTGCCGGAAGGTTAATTGATGGGGTTAGCGAAAGCGAAGCTCTTGATCGAAGCCCCGGTAAACGGCGGCCGTAACTATAACGGTCCTAAGGTAGCGAAATTCCTTGTCGGGTAAGTTCCGACCTGCACGAATGGCGTAACGATGGCGGCGCTGTCTCCACCCGAGACTCAGTGAAATTGAAATCGCTGTGAAGATGCAGTGTATCCGCGGCTAGACGGAAAGACCCCGTGAACCTTTACTGTAGCTTTGCACTGGACTTTGAGCCTGCTTGTGTAGGATAGGTGGGAGGCTTTGAAGCGTGGACGCCAGTTCGCGTGGAGCCAACCTTGAAATACCACCCTGGCATGCTTGAGGTTCTAACTCTGGTCCGTAATCCGGATCGAGGACAGTGTATGGTGGGCAGTTTGACTGGGGCGGTCTCCTCCTAAAGAGTAACGGAGGAGTACGAAGGTGCGCTCAGACCGGTCGGAAATCGGTCGCAGAGTATAAAGGCAAAAGCGCGCTTGACTGCGAGACAGACACGTCGAGCAGGTACGAAAGTAGGTCTTAGTGATCCGGTGGTTCTGTATGGAAGGGCCATCGCTCAACGGATAAAAGGTACTCCGGGGATAACAGGCTGATACCGCCCAAGAGTTCATATCGACGGCGGTGTTTGGCACCTCGATGTCGGCTCATCACATCCTGGGGCTGAAGCCGGTCCCAAGGGTATGGCTGTTCGCCATTTAAAGTGGTACGCGAGCTGGGTTTAGAACGTCGTGAGACAGTTCGGTCCCTATCTGCCGTGGACGTTTGAGATTTGAGAGGGGCTGCTCCTAGTACGAGAGGACCGGAGTGGACGAACCTCTGGTGTTCCGGTTGTCACGCCAGTGGCATTGCCGGGTAGCTATGTTCGGAAAAGATAACCGCTGAAAGCATCTAAGCGGGAAACTTGCCTCAAGATGAGATCTCACTGGGAACTTGATTCCCCTGAAGGGCCGTCGAAGACTACGACGTTGATAGGTCGGGTGTGTAAGCGCTGTGAGGCGTTGAGCTAACCGATACTAATTGCCCGTGAGGCTTGACCATATAACACCCAAACAATTTGTGTGTTAGACGGTGAAGTCGACGAACCGAAAGTTCGTGAGAACCGCAAATACCTGTCACATACCCGAATCCGGATGAGCGTGCGCGCAAGCCACGAGCGTCCTAAAGAATTGCTTGACGACCATAGAGCGTTGGAACCACCTGATCCCATCCCGAACTCAGCAGTGAAACGACGCATCGCCGATGGTAGTGTGGGGTTTCCCCATGTGAGAGTAGGTCATCGTCAAGCACCTATCCCAAAGCCCCTGATCAGCCAACGCTGGTCGGGGGCTTTGCTTTTGCGCGCGGGAAAAGCCAGCAGCTCTGCTGCATAGGCAAGTCCGGTGGGCCTCTATATGATGCGTGCCTGAATATTGCGGGGGTGATATGCAGACCTTGCTGAAATTGCTGAGCGATGGCCGCTTTCATTCGGGAGAGGAGCTCGGCGCTCTGCTCGGCGTGAGCCGGAGTGCTGTCTGGAAGCGCCTCGAAGGTTTTGAGCGCGACTATGGCATGACCGTGCAGAGAGTGCGCGGCCGGGGCTATCGCCTGGAAGAGCCGCTGAGCATTATCGAGCCCAGGCATGGCTCTGGTCCTTGGCCGTTGGATGTGCTTTTCACCATCGACTCCACCAATGCCGAAGTGCTGCGACGACTGTCCGCGGGAAATGCTGCCCCCTTCGCGGTACTGGCTGAGCGCCAGACTGCCGGGCGCGGCCGGCGCGGGCGGCAGTGGGAAAGCCCGTTCGGAGCCAACCTTTATTACACCCTGGGTATTTCCGTCCGCGGCGGCGCGAAGGAGCTTGAGGGGCTGAGCCTTGTCGTGGGGCTTGGCGTTGCGCGGGCCATTCGCTCCCTCGGTGTTGTCGATGTCGGGCTGAAGTGGCCCAACGACGTTCTGGTCGGCGGTAAGAAGATCGCCGGCATACTGCTCGAGCTCACCGGTGATCCGGCGGATATCTGCAGTGTCGCCATTGGTATTGGCATCAACGTGAACATGCGCAAGGCCGAGTCCATCGATCAGCCCTGGACGTCTCTGCGCGAAGCGCTGGGTGTGAGGGTCGATCGCAACGCGCTGCTTATGGCGCTGGAGATGGAGCTTGCCCTGGTGCTTGCCCGTCACCGCGAGCGGGGCTTTGCCGCCAGCCTCGAGGAGTGGGAGTCTCTTCATCTTTGGCAGGGGAGGCAGGTCACACTCTCCACTGCCGCCAATAATATCGTTGGGTGTGCGCTGGGCATCGACGAGCGAGGTGCTCTGCGCCTCCTGGTTGATGGGCAGGAGCAGCGTTACAGCGGAGGCGAGTTGAGTCTGAGGTTGTCTGATGATTCTTGAATTGGATTGCGGTAATAGCCTGATCAAGTGGCGTGTGGTTAGAAAGCACGATCTGGTGACTGTTGCAGGGGGCGTTGCCGATTCTGACCAGGCTCTGCTCGCACAGTTGCAGGTAGGCAACGCTCTGGAAATTCGCTATTGCCGGATGGTGAGTGTCCGCAGCGAGCAGGAGACCGATGCGCTGCGCAGCAGTCTTGAGAAGGCGTTCCCTGTCGCGGTGCGGATCGCCACGCCGGCGAAGGAACTCAGTGGCGTGGTGAATGGATATTGCGACTATCAGCGGCTTGGCATGGACCGTTGGCTCGCGTTGGTGGCGGGGCATTGTCTGGCGGGACGTGGCTGTCTGGTGATCGATCTCGGCACTGCGGTGACTGCCGACCTGGTAGACGCTTCCGGACGGCACATGGGCGGCTTTATCGCTCCCGGGATGTCGCTGATGCGCAGCCAGTTACGGACGCATACGCGCCGTATTCGCTACGACGATGAGGCCGCTCACGAGGCTCTGCAGAACCTGTTGCCGGGCCAGGAGACCTCCGAGGCGGTGGAGCGGGGCTGTGTTCTGATGCTGCGCGGGTTCGTGCGCGAACAATGCGAGTTGGCCAATCGTCTGCTGGGCGATGAGTGCGCGATATACCTGACCGGGGGAGATGCCGAGTTGGTAAGAGATGTACTCCCGCGCGCCGTGGTGCTTCCTGATCTGGTGTTTCTCGGCCTGGCGCTCGCCTGCCCGATTGAGTGAGTCTGATCGATGCGTTGGTTCTTTCTGTTCCTGCTGGCCCTGAATGTCTTCTATTACGTCTGGCATCAACAGCAGGCGCCGCTTCGTCCCAAGGAGGTCGCGCCCCTCAGTCTGTTCCATGGCGAGCAGAAGAATATCCGCCTGTTGAGTGAGTCGGCCGAGCCTCCCCGGTGGCGGCAGGTCGAGGAAAAGCCGGTGACGCCGGCTTCGGCCTGTCTGTTCCTGGGCGGCTTCCCAAACGAGGAGCGCGCCAAGCTGCTGACGCAGCGACTGCTGAGCCTCGATGTGCAGGCCTCCGTACAGACGGTGGATGCTGCTGCTGGTATCGATTACTGGGTGTATCTGCCGCCGCTGGCTTCGCGCCAGGCCTCGTTGTGGCAGTTGCGTGAGTTGCAGGCGCGCAAGATCGACAGCTACATCATCACCGAGGGAGATCTCGCAGACGGCATCTCGCTGGGGATATTCCAGCGTAAGGACTCCGCCGACAGCGTCGTTGAGCGGCTGAAGGGCGCGGGTTATGAGGCGTTGATTCGCGAACTGGCGCGGTCGCAACACGATTACTGGGTGCAGGTTGCTCCGGAAAGCAGCCGCCTGGTGGATGACTCGCTGGTGAGTCAGCTGGCTCCGGATTTTCCGGAGTTGCAAAAGCAGACGATGCCCTGCAAAAGCGTTGCAAGCCCTCAATAGTTTGAATAGAATGGCGCCCGCTTCGTAGGGGGGACCTGAAAGGGGAATTCCACGAAGCCGTTGTCGAAGAGCTAAGCTCAAGTTTTTAAAGAAAAAACTGTTGACAACGCGGTGGCAGGCTGTAGAATGCCGCCTCACTCGGAGGGGTTCCCGAGCGGCCAAAGGGATCAGACTGTAAATCTGACGTCTCAGACTTCGAAGGTTCGAATCCTTCCCCCTCCACCAGTTTCAAGCGTGAGCGTAAGGCTCCGCGGGTATAGTTCAGTGGTAGAACCTCAGCCTTCCAAGCTGATGATGCGGGTTCGATTCCCGCTACCCGCTCCAGACTTGCTGCTTGTGTTTGCTCATGTAGCTCAGCTGGTAGAGCACACCCTTGGTAAGGGTGAGGTCAGCGGTTCAAATCCGCTCATGAGCTCCATCTTGCAAAGGCAGATATGAAAATATCTGCCTTTGTTTTAATGGTGATGTGGCTTTCTCAATTCCTTACGGGAGACGGTCAAGATGGCTAAAGAAAAGTTTGAGCGTAACAAGCCGCACGTCAACGTCGGCACCATCGGTCACGTTGACCACGGTAAAACCACTCTGACCGCTGCGCTGACCAAGGTCTGCTCCGAGACCTGGGGCGGCTCCGCTCGCGCTTTCGACCAGATCGACAACGCGCCGGAAGAGAAGGCTCGCGGTATCACCATCAACACCTCTCACGTTGAATACGACTCGCCGGTGCGCCACTACGCTCACGTAGACTGCCCGGGCCACGCCGACTACGTGAAGAACATGATCACCGGTGCTGCCCAGATGGACGGCGCGATCCTGGTTTGCTCGGCAGCTGACGGCCCCATGCCGCAGACTCGCGAGCACATCCTGCTGTCCCGTCAGGTAGGCGTTCCCTACATCGTCGTGTTCCTGAACAAGGCCGACATGGTTGACGACGCCGAGCTGCTGGAACTGGTCGAGATGGAAGTTCGCGACCTGCTGAACACCTACGACTTCCCGGGCGATGACACCCCGATCGTCGTGGGTTCCGCTCTGATGGCTCTGAACGGCCAGGACGACAACGAGATGGGTGTTTCCGCCGTGCGCAAGCTGGTAGAGACCCTGGACTCCTACATCCCCGAGCCGGTTCGTGCAATCGACCAGCCGTTCCTGATGCCGATCGAAGACGTGTTCTCGATCTCCGGCCGTGGCACCGTGGTAACCGGTCGTGTCGAGCGTGGCATCGTCAAGGTTCAGGAAGAAGTGGAAATCGTCGGCATCAAGGCGACCACCAAGACCACCTGCACCGGCGTTGAAATGTTCCGCAAGCTGCTCGACGAAGGTCGTGCTGGTGAGAACGTCGGCGTCCTGCTGCGCGGCACCAAACGTGAAGACGTAGAGCGTGGCCAGGTTCTGGCCAAGCCGGGCACCATCAAGCCGCACACCAAGTTCGAGTGCGAAGTGTACGTGCTGTCCAAGGAAGAAGGTGGTCGTCACACCCCGTTCTTCAAAGGCTACCGTCCGCAGTTCTACTTCCGTACCACCGACGTGACCGGCAACTGCGAACTGCCGGAAGGCGTTGAGATGGTAATGCCGGGCGACAACGTGAAAATGGTTGTCACCCTGATCGCTCCGATCGCCATGGAAGATGGCCTGCGCTTCGCGATCCGCGAAGGCGGCCGTACCGTTGGCGCCGGCGTGGTTGCCAAGATCATCGAATAATCGATTGATCTTTCCTCATCAGGCCGGCATAATGGTCGGCCTGACTTTGTTCTAGGCCAGTAGCTCAATTGGCAGAGCGGCGGTCTCCAAAACCGCAGGTTGGGGGTTCGATTCCCTCCTGGCCTGCCAGATTCATTAAGATCTGGCACTTCTTTCAACGGGATTCCTAGCAGATGAATGCGAAGGCAGAGGCCAAAGAGTCGCGTCTTGATCTCTTGAAGTGGCTCTTGGTTGCGGTGCTGGTTGTGGTGGCAGTGGTCGCCAATCAGTATTTTTCCGCGCAGCCGATCTTCTATCGCGTGCTCGGTATTCTGGTTCTGGCGGCTATCGCTGGTTTCGTGTCGCTGCAGACTGTCAAGGGGCGTGCGTTCTTTGCCCTTGCCAAGGAAGCTCGCGCTGAAATTCGTAAGGTTGTATGGCCGTCTCGTCAAGAAACGACTCAGACCACGCTGATCGTGGTCGCGGTAGTGCTGGTGATGGCGCTACTGCTGTGGGGACTCGATTCCCTGCTGGGTTGGTTGGTTTCCATGATCGTAGGTTAAGGGTGTTCCGTGGCTAAGCGTTGGTACGTTGTGCATGCATACTCGGGTTACGAGAAGCATGTCATGCGCTCGCTGATCGAGCGGGTCAAGCTGGCCGGCATGGAAGGCGAATTCGGCGAGATCCTCGTCCCCACCGAAGAAGTCGTGGAGATGCGGAACGGCCAGAAGCGCAAGAGTGAGCGCAAATTCTTCCCCGGCTATGTCCTGGTGCAGATGGAGATGAACGAGGGTACTTGGCACTTGGTCAAGGATACTCCTCGCGTCATGGGCTTCATCGGTGGTACTGCCGACAAGCCGGCGCCGATCACCGACAAGGAAGCAGATGCCATTCTGCGCCGCGTTGCTGATAGCGGCGACAAGCCCAAGCCGAAGACACTGTTCGAGCCGGGCGAGACCGTGCGGGTTATCGATGGTCCGTTCGCTGACTTCAACGGTGTGGTCGAAGAGGTCAACTACGAAAAGAGCCGCATCCAGGTCGCTGTGCTCATTTTCGGTCGCTCTACCCCGGTGGAGCTGGAGTTCAGTCAGGTAGAGAAAGTCTAACTGACACACCGCATCCCACACCCCGCAGCCCTAGGCTGCGGGGTTTTGTCGTCATTGGGATAAACGCGAAAGCAACCGGGGAGCCGCAGGGCGCTTGAACCCGTAATTGGAGTAGCAAATGGCTAAGAAAATCCAGGCTTACATCAAGCTGCAAGTTAAGGCCGGTCAGGCCAACCCGTCGCCGCCGGTCGGCCCTGCGCTGGGTCAGCACGGCGTGAACATCATGGAGTTCTGCAAGGCGTTCAACGCCAAGACCCAGGGCATGGAGCCCGGTCTGCCGACTCCGGTGATCATCACCGTTTATAGCGACCGCAGCTTCACCTTTGAAACCAAGAGCACCCCGGCGTCCGTGCTGCTGAAGAAAGCTGCTGGTATCACCAGTGGTTCCAGCCGTCCGAACAGCCAGAAGGTAGGCACCGTTACCCGTGCCCAGCTGGAAGAGATCGCCAAGGCCAAGCAGGCCGATCTGACCGCTGCCGATCTGGATGCTGCCGTACGTACCATCGCTGGCTCCGCGCGCAGCATGGGCCTGAACGTGGAGGGTGTGTAATGGCTAAGCTGACCAAGCGTCAAAAGGCTATCGCCGAGAAGGTTGAAGCAGGCAAGCAGTACGGCTTCGAAGATGCCGCCAAGCTGCTGGCCGAACTGTCGACCATCAAGTTCAAGGAATCCGTTGACGTCGCCATCAACCTGGGCGTCGATCCGCGTAAATCCGACCAGGTCGTACGTGGTGCCACCGTTCTGCCGAACGGTACCGGCAAATCCGTGCGCGTTGCCGTCTTCACCCAGGGGCCGGCTGCCGAAGCCGCTCTGGCTGCTGGCGCCGACAAGGTTGGTATGGACGAACTGGCTGCCGAAATGAAGGCCGGTGACCTGAGCTACGACGTCGTCATCGCTTCTCCGGACGCCATGCGCGTTGTCGGCCAACTGGGCCAGGTTCTCGGTCCGCGCGGTCTGATGCCGAACCCGAAAGTCGGCACCGTGACCCCGGACGTCGCTACCGCCGTCAAGAACGCCAAGGCCGGTCAGGTACGTTTCCGTACCGACAAGAACGGCATCATCCACGCCTCCGTTGGCAAGATCGACTTCGAGCCGGTCAAGCTGAAGCAGAACGTGGAAGCGCTGCTGAGCGATCTGAAGCGTCTGAAACCCGCCTCCTCGAAGGGCGTGTACGTTCAGCGCGTAACCCTGAGCACCACCATGGGCCCGGGTCTGCAGATCGATCAGGCTTCGCTGGAAGGCTGATGAACTAAGTCGGACAGTGGGTTCGCCCACTGTCCGCAGGTATTGGGGTCCCTGCCTGGCGGGGGCTGTCCAAGACCGTAGGCGGCGCAAGCCTTAAACCTCAAGCCTACGCAGATGGTGCTCCCGATTCGTTAACCGAATCAGACACCAAAACGCCGTCCGGCTCCGGCTGGACGAATCGGTAACATCCAGGAGTAAACCCGTGGCAATTAAACTCGAAGACAAGAAGGCCATCGTCGCTGAAGTCAACGAGGCTGCCAAAGCCGGTCTGTCCGCTGTCGTGGCTGATGCCCGTGGCGTGACTGTCGGCGCAATGACCGGACTCCGTAAAGAGGCCCGCGCAGCTGGTGTGTACGTGAAAGTCGTACGTAACACCCTGCTCAAGCGCGCCGTTGAAGGCACTCAGTTTGAAGTGCTCAACGACACGTTCAAGGGCCCGACCCTGATTGCTTTCTCCAATGAACATCCGGGCGCTGCCGCTCGTATCTTCAAGGAGTTTGCCAAGGGTCAGGACAAGTTCGAGATCAAGGCGGCCGCGTTCGAGGGTCAGTTCCTCGCAGCCAATCAGATCGACGTGCTGGCGACCCTGCCGACCTACAACGAAGCTGTCGCACAGCTGATGAGCGTCATTCAGGGCGCTACCAGCAAGCTGGCTCGTACTCTGGCGGCAATTCGCGATCAGAAGGAAGCCACCGCAGCCTAAGGCTCGGCAGCTGCTTTCAACCTTTTTTGTTTAATAGATGGCGTACGCGCCGTCACCCAATACAGGAATTAGAGTCATGGCTCTGACCAACGAAGACATCATCAACGCCGTATCCGAAATGTCCGTCATGCAGATCGTTGAACTGATCAAGGCGATGGAAGAGAAGTTCGGCGTTACCGCCGCTGCTGCTGTTGCTGCTGGCCCGGCTGCTGGCCCGGCTGCTGCCGCTGAAGAGCAAACCGAGTTCACCATCGTCCTGGCCGAAGCTGGCGACAAGAAAGTGAACGTGATCAAGGTCGTTCGTGAACTGACCGGCCTGGGCCTGAAAGAAGCCAAGGCTGTCGTTGACGGCGCCCCGGGCGTGGTCAAGGAAGGCGCTTCGAAAGAAGAAGCCGAAGCTGCCAAGAAAGCCCTGGAAGAAGCAGGCGCCAAGGTCGAGCTCAAGTAAGTTCGGACCTTGCGTCTACAGCCCGAGCGTTAAGCGACAGGCTGATGGCTGGTGGCAATTGCCACCGGCCTTTTTCCGTTATGGGTTGGGTGCCGTGGGTACCCCTCCATAACGTGAAAATCCCGCCCGAGTGGCGGCGCAAACCTAGGGTTTGCACGATTTTTGGGCTGCTCCCTGCGAGGGAGAGGCCAAACAAGCAGGTGACCAAGCTGGGGAACGCTGATGGCTTACTCATACACTGAGAAAAAACGTATCCGCAAGGACTTTAGCAAGTTGCCGGACGTCATGGATGTGCCGTATTTGCTGGCCATCCAGCTGGATTCCTATCGCGAATTCCTGCAGGCGGGCGCAAGCAAGGATCAGGTCCGTGATATCGGCCTGCACGCGGCCTTCAAGTCCGTTTTCCCGATTATCAGCTATTCCGGCAATGCTGCCCTGGAATACGTCGGTTATCGCCTGGGCGAGCCGGCATTCGACGTCAAGGAGTGCGTGCTGCGCGGTGTGACCTTCGCCGTCCCGCTGCGTGTGAAAGTGCGCCTGATCATCTTCGACAAAGAGTCGTCGAACAAAGCGATCAAGGACATCAAGGAACAGGAAGTCTACATGGGGGAAATCCCCCTGATGACCGAGAACGGTACCTTCATCATCAACGGTACCGAGCGCGTCATCGTTTCCCAGCTGCACCGTTCCCCGGGTGTGTTCTTCGACCACGACCGTGGCAAGACCCACAGTTCCGGCAAGCTGCTGTACTCCGCTCGCATCATTCCTTACCGCGGTTCCTGGCTGGACTTCGAGTTCGATCCGAAGGACTGCGTGTTCGTCCGTATCGACCGTCGCCGCAAGCTGCCGGCGTCCGTCCTGCTGCGTGCGCTGAACTACAGCACCGAGGAAATCCTCAACGCGTTCTATGACACCAACGTCTTCCAGATCAAGGGCGAGACCCTGAACCTGGAACTGGTGCCCTCGCGTCTGCGTGGCGAGATCGCCAGCTTCGACATCAAGGATGCCAGCGGCAAGGTCATCGTCGAGCAGGGCCGCCGTGTCACCGCGCGCCACATCAACCAGCTCGAGAAGGCCGGCATCAGCCAGCTGGAAGTGCCGTTCGACTACCTCATTGGCCGTACCGTGGCCAAGGCCGTCGTGCATCCGGCCACCGGCGAGATCATTGCCGAGTGCAACACCGAGCTGAGCGTCGACACCCTGGCGAAGATCGCCAAGGCCCAGGTCGTGCGCCTGGAAACCCTGTACACCAACGACATCGACTGCGGTCCGTTCATCTCCGACACGCTGAAGATCGACTCCACCAGCAATCAGCTGGAAGCGCTGGTCGAGATCTACCGCATGATGCGTCCCGGTGAGCCGCCGACCAAGGAAGCCGCCGAGACCCTGTTCGGTAACCTGTTCTTCAGCGCCGAGCGCTACGACCTGTCCGCCGTTGGCCGCATGAAGTTCAACCGCCGCATCGGTCGTACCGAGATCGAAGGCGCCGGTGTGCTGAGCAAGGAAGACATCGTCGAGGTCCTCAAGACCCTGGTTGCCATCCGTAACGGTAAGGGCATCGTCGACGACATCGACCACCTGGGCAACCGTCGCGTCCGTTGCGTCGGCGAGATGGCCGAGAACCAGTTCCGCGTTGGCCTGGTGCGTGTAGAGCGCGCGGTCAAGGAACGCCTGTCGATGGCCGAAAGCGAAGGCCTGATGCCGCAGGACCTGATCAACGCCAAGCCGGTGGCTGCCGCGATCAAGGAGTTCTTCGGTTCCAGCCAGCTCTCGCAGTTCATGGACCAGAACAACCCGCTCTCCGAGATCACCCACAAGCGCCGTGTCTCCGCACTCGGCCCGGGCGGTCTGACCCGTGAGCGCGCGGGCTTCGAGGTTCGTGACGTACACCCGACCCACTACGGTCGCGTGTGCCCGATCGAGACTCCTGAAGGTCCGAACATCGGTCTGATCAACTCCCTGGCGACCTACGCCCGCACCAACAAGTACGGCTTCCTGGAAAGCCCGTACCGGGTGGTCAAGGAAGGTCAGGTCACCGACGACATCGTCTTCCTCTCCGCGATCGAAGAGGCCGACCACGTGATCGCCCAGGCCTCGGCGACCCTGAACGACAAGGGTCAGCTGATCGACGAACTGGTAGCCGTACGTCACCTGAACGAATTCACCGTGAAGGCGCCGGAAGACGTCACCCTCATGGACGTTTCGCCGAAGCAGGTCGTCTCCGTCGCTGCCTCGCTGATTCCGTTCCTCGAGCACGACGACGCCAACCGTGCACTCATGGGTTCGAACATGCAGCGTCAGGCTGTACCGACCCTGCGCGCCGACAAGCCGCTGGTAGGTACCGGCATGGAGCGCAACGTCGCCCGTGACTCCGGTGTCTGCGTGGTTGCCCGCCGCGGCGGCGTGATCGACTCGGTCGATGCCAGCCGTATCGTGGTCCGCGTGAACGACGACGAAGTCGAGACTGGCGAAGCCGGCGTCGACATCTACAACCTGACCAAGTACACCCGTTCCAACCAGAACACCTGCATCAACCAGCGTCCGCTGGTGCAGAAGGGCGACAAGGTCTCGCGCAGCGACATCCTGGCCGACGGCCCGTCCACCGACATGGGTGAACTGGCTCTGGGTCAGAACATGCGCGTAGCGTTCATGCCCTGGAACGGCTTCAACTTCGAAGACTCCATCTGCCTGTCCGAGCGCGTGGTCCAGGAAGATCGTTTCACCACGATCCACATCCAGGAACTGACCTGCGTTGCCCGTGACACCAAGCTTGGCCCAGAGGAAATCACCGCGGACATCCCGAACGTGGGTGAGGCCGCGCTGAACAAGCTGGACGAAGCCGGCATCGTCTACGTCGGCGCCGAAGTGCAGGCTGGCGACATCCTGGTCGGCAAGGTCACCCCGAAAGGCGAGACCCAGCTGACTCCGGAAGAGAAGCTGCTGCGCGCGATCTTCGGTGAGAAGGCGTCCGACGTGAAGGACACCTCCCTGCGCGTGCCGACCGGCACCAAGGGCACCGTCATCGACGTACAGGTCTTCACCCGTGATGGTGTCGAGCGCGACAGCCGCGCCCTGTCCATCGAGAAGATGCAGCTGGACGAGATCCGCAAGGACCTGAACGAAGAGTTCCGCATCGTCGAAGGCGCGACCTTCGAGCGTCTGCGTTCCGCTCTGGTCGGCGCCAAGGCCGACGGCGGTCCTGCCCTGAAGAAAGGCGCAGAGATCACCGACGAGTACCTGGACGGCCTCGAGCGCGGCCAGTGGTTCAAGCTGCGGATGGCGGACGATGCTCTGAACGAGCAGCTGGAGAAGGCCCAGGCCTACATCAGTGACCGCCGTCAGATGCTCGACGACAAGTTCGAAGACAAGAAGCGCAAGCTGCAGCAGGGCGACGACCTGGCTCCGGGCGTACTGAAGATCGTCAAGGTCTACCTGGCCATCAAACGTCGCATCCAGCCGGGCGACAAGATGGCGGGCCGCCACGGTAACAAGGGTGTGGTCTCCGTGATCATGCCGGTCGAAGACATGCCGCACGACGTCAACGGCACTCCGGTGGACATCGTTCTGAACCCGCTGGGCGTACCGTCGCGTATGAACGTCGGTCAGATCCTCGAAACTCACCTGGGCCTCGCGGCCAAGGGCTTGGGCGAGAAGATCAACCGCATGCTCGAAGAGCAGCGCAAGATCGCCGAGCTGCGTGGCTTCCTGAACGAGATCTACAACGAGATCGGCGGCCGCCAGGAAAGCCTGGACGAGCTGAACGATAACGAGATCATCGCTCTGGCCAACAACCTCAAGGGCGGCGTGCCCATGGCTACCCCGGTATTCGACGGTGCCAAGGAGCGCGAGATCAAGGCCATGCTGAAGCTGGCCGATCTGCCGGAAAGCGGTCAGATGCGTCTGTATGACGGCCGCACCGGCAACCAGTTCGAGCGTACGACCACCGTTGGTTACATGTACATGCTCAAACTGAACCACCTGGTCGATGACAAGATGCACGCACGTTCCACCGGCTCCTACAGCCTGGTTACCCAGCAGCCGCTGGGTGGTAAGGCGCAGTTCGGTGGCCAGCGTTTCGGGGAGATGGAGGTCTGGGCGCTGGAAGCCTACGGTGCCGCCTACACCCTGCAGGAAATGCTGACCGTGAAGTCGGACGACGTGAACGGCCGTACCAAGATGTACAAGAACATCGTGGACGGGGATCACCGCATGGAGGCCGGCATGCCTGAGTCCTTCAACGTGCTGATCAAAGAGATCCGCTCGCTCGGCATCGATATCGAACTGGAAACCGAATAACACGTGACGTCAAACGGTGCGGCTGGTCAAGGCCGGTCGCACCGGGTCCGTGAGGAGGAAAGGCCTTGAAAGACTTGCTCAATCTGTTGAAAAACCAGGGTCAAATCGAGGAGTTCGATGCCATCCGTATTGGTCTGGCCTCGCCCGAGATGATTCGTTCCTGGTCCTTCGGCGAAGTTAAGAAGCCGGAGACCATCAACTACCGTACCTTCAAGCCGGAGCGCGATGGCCTGTTCTGCGCCAAGATTTTCGGCCCGGTGAAGGACTACGAGTGCCTGTGCGGTAAGTACAAGCGCCTCAAGCACCGCGGTGTGATCTGCGAGAAGTGCGGCGTCGAAGTCGCGCTGGCCAAGGTGCGCCGCGAGCGCATGGGCCACATCGAACTGGCCTCGCCGGTCGCCCACATCTGGTTCCTGAAGTCCCTGCCGTCCCGTATCGGCCTGCTGCTAGACATGACCCTGCGTGACATCGAGCGCGTGCTCTATTTCGAGAGCTACGTGGTGATCGACCCGGGCATGACCACCCTGGAGAAGGGCCAGCTGCTGAACGACGAGCAGTACTTCGAAGCCCTCGAAGAGTTCGGTGACGACTTCGACGCCCGCATGGGCGCGGAAGCCGTTCGCGAGCTGCTCAACGCCATCGACCTGGAGCACGAGATCGGTCGCCTGCGCGAAGAGATTCCGCAGACCAACTCGGAAACCAAGATCAAGAAGCTGTCCAAGCGCCTGAAGCTGATGGAAGCCTTCCAGGGCTCCGGCAACCATCCCGAGTGGATGGTGCTGACCGTCCTGCCGGTGCTGCCGCCGGACCTGCGTCCGCTGGTTCCGCTGGATGGCGGCCGCTTCGCGACTTCCGATCTGAACGATCTGTACCGTCGCGTGATCAACCGTAACAACCGTCTGAAGCGCCTGCTCGACCTGGCCGCTCCGGACATCATCGTGCGCAACGAAAAGCGCATGCTGCAGGAAGCCGTCGACGCCCTGCTGGACAACGGCCGCCGCGGCCGTGCCATCACCGGCTCGAACAAGCGCCCGCTGAAGTCCCTGGCCGACATGATCAAGGGCAAGCAGGGTCGCTTCCGTCAGAACCTGCTCGGTAAGCGCGTGGACTACTCCGGCCGTTCGGTAATCACCGTGGGTCCGACCCTGCGTCTGCACCAGTGCGGTCTGCCGAAGAAAATGGCTCTGGAGCTGTTCAAGCCGTTCATCTTCGGCAAGCTGGAAGGTCGTGGCATGGCCACCACCATCAAGGCCGCCAAGAAGATGGTCGAGCGCGAGCTGCCGGAAGTGTGGGACGTTCTCGCCGAGGTGATCCGCGAGCATCCCGTACTGCTGAACCGTGCGCCGACCCTGCACCGTCTGGGCATCCAGGCGTTCGAACCGGTACTGATCGAAGGTAAAGCCATCCAGCTGCACCCGCTGGTCTGCGCCGCGTACAACGCCGACTTCGACGGTGACCAGATGGCCGTGCACGTCCCGCTGACCCTCGAGGCCCAGCTGGAAGCGCGCGCGCTGATGATGTCGACCAACAACATCCTGTCGCCCGCCAACGGCGAGCCGATCATCGTTCCGTCGCAGGACGTGGTAATGGGTCTGTACTACATGACCCGTGAAGCCGTGAATGCGAAGGGCGAGGGCATGGCTTTCGCAGACCTGCAGGAAGTTGACCGCGCCTACCGCAGCGGTCAGGTGTCCCTGCACGCCCGCGTAAAAGTGCGCATCAACGAGAAGATCAAGAACGAAGACGGCAGCCTGACCGCCAACACCCGCATCGTCGACTCCACCGTCGGCCGTGCGCTGCTGTTCCAGGTCGTTCCGGCCGGCCTGCCCTTCGACGTGGTCAACCAGTCGATGAAGAAGAAGGCGATCTCCAAGCTGATCAACCACTGCTACCGCGTGGTGGGTCTGAAGGACACCGTCATCTTCGCCGACCAACTGATGTACACCGGCTTCGCCTACTCGACCATCTCCGGTGTGTCGATCGGCGTGAACGACTTCGTCATCCCGACCGAAAAGGCTCGCATCATCGATGCCGCCACCGAGGAAGTGAAGGAGATCGAGAGCCAGTACGCCTCCGGCCTGGTAACCCAGGGCGAGAAGTACAACAAGGTGATCGACCTCTGGTCCAAGGCCAACGACGAAGTGTCCAAGGCGATGATGGCCAACCTCTCGAAAGAGAAGGTGACCGACCGCGAGGGCAAGCAGGTCGACCAGGAGTCCTTCAACTCCATGTACATGATGGCGGACTCCGGTGCGCGGGGTTCCGCGGCCCAGATCCGTCAGCTGGCCGGTATGCGCGGCCTGATGGCCAAGCCGGACGGCTCGATCATCGAGACCCCGATCACCGCGAACTTCCGCGAAGGCCTGAACGTACTCCAGTACTTCATCTCCACCCACGGTGCTCGTAAAGGTCTGGCGGATACCGCGCTGAAGACCGCGAACTCCGGTTACCTGACCCGTCGTCTGGTCGACGTGGCCCAGGACCTGGTAGTGACCGAGATCGATTGCGGCACCGAGCACGGCCTGCTGATGTCCCCGCACATCGAAGGCGGCGACGTGGTCGAACCGCTGGGCGAGCGCGTGCTCGGCCGTGTGGTTGCCCGTGAAGTGTTCAAGCCGGGTACCGACGAAGTCATCGTCGAGGCTGGCACCCTGATCGACGAGAAGTGGGTCGACTTCCTCGAGCAGATGAGCGTCGACGAAGTTCTGGTTCGCTCGCCCATCACCTGCGAAACCCGCCATGGCATCTGCTCGAAGTGCTACGGCCGCGATCTGGCCCGTGGCCACCGCGTGAACATCGGTGAAGCTGTCGGCGTCATCGCCGCCCAGTCGATCGGTGAGCCGGGTACCCAGCTGACCATGCGTACCTTCCACATCGGTGGTGCGGCCAGCCGTACTTCCGCCGTGGACAACGTGCAGGTCAAGAACGGCGGCACCATCCGCCTGCACAACCTGAAGCATGTTGAACGTGCCGACGGTGCGCTGGTGGCGGTCTCCCGTTCCGGCGAACTGGCCATCGCCGACGACTTCGGTCGCGAGCGCGAGCGCTACAAGCTGCCGTACGGTGCGGTGATTTCCGTGAAGGAAGGTGACAAGGTCGACCCGGGCGCCATCGTCGCCAAGTGGGACCCGCACACCCACCCGATCGTCACCGAGATGGACGGTACCGTGGCCTTCGTGGGCATGGAAGAGGGCATCACCATCAAGCGCCAGACCGACGAACTGACCGGTCTGACCAACATCGAGGTGATGGATCCGAAGGATCGTCCGGCTGCTGGCAAGGACATCCGTCCGGCCGTGAAGCTGATCGACGCCGCTGGCAAGGACCTGATGCTGCCGGGTACCGACGTACCGGCGCAGTACTTCCTGCCGGCGAACGCCCTGGTCAACCTGAACGACGGCGCCAAGGTGCGTGTGGGTGACGTTATCGCACGTATCCCGCAGGAAACCTCGAAGACCCGTGACATCACCGGTGGTCTGCCGCGCGTTGCCGACCTGTTCGAAGCTCGTCGTCCGAAAGAGCCTTCGATCCTGGCGGAAATCAGCGGCACCATCTCCTTCGGCAAGGAAACCAAGGGCAAGCGCCGTCTGGTCATCACTCCCACGGACGGTAGCGATCCGTACGAGGAGCTGATTCCGAAGTGGCGTCACCTGAACGTGTTCGAAGGTGAACAGGTAAGCCGTGGTGAAGTGATCTCCGACGGCCCGAGCAACCCGCACGACATCCTGCGTCTGCTGGGTGTGAGCTCGCTGGCCAAGTACATCGTCAACGAGATCCAGGACGTTTACCGTCTGCAGGGCGTGAAGATCAACGACAAGCACATCGAGACCATCCTGCGTCAGATGCTGCGCAAGGTCGAAGTGGCCGAGTCGGGCGACTCCTCCTTCATCAAGGGCGATCAGGTCGAGCTGGTCCAGGTGCTGGAAGAGAACGAAGTACTGGCTACCCAGGACAAGTTCCCGGCCAAGTACGAGCGCGTCCTGCTGGGTATCACCAAGGCCTCGCTGTCCACCGAGTCGTTCATCTCGGCGGCGTCCTTCCAGGAGACCACCCGCGTCCTCACCGAGGCGGCGGTCACCGGCAAGCGCGACTTCCTGCGCGGCCTGAAGGAAAACGTGGTCGTGGGTCGTCTGATCCCGGCAGGTACCGGCCTTGCTTACCACAGCGAGCGCAAGCGTCAGCGCGATCTCGGCAAGCCGCAGCGCGTCAGCGCCAGCGAAGCCGAAGCCGCACTGGCCGAAGCGCTCAATCTGAGCGGTAACTAAGCCTCAAACGAAGCCCCGGTTGTCTTGACAACCGGGGCTTTGTCTTGACGGTGTACAGGAAGCTCTTTAGTATCTTGTACCCCGAAAATTGGCAGGGCTCACGCTCTGCCCATTTTCGTTTTTAAGTGTCGTAAGACAATCAGTGGAGCTATAGATGGCAACTATCAACCAGCTGGTGCGCAAACCGCGCAAGCGCCTGGTGGACAAGAGCGGCGTTCCTGCCCTGCAGAACTGCCCTCAGCGTCGCGGCGTATGCACCCGCGTATACACCACCACCCCGAAGAAGCCGAACTCTGCACTGCGTAAGGTGTGTCGTGTTCGTCTGACCAACGGTTTCGAGGTTTCCTCGTACATCGGTGGTGAAGGTCACAACCTGCAGGAGCACAGCGTAGTGCTGATCCGCGGCGGTCGTGTAAAGGACCTCCCGGGTGTGCGTTACCACACCGTGCGCGGTTCGCTGGATACCTCCGGCGTCAAAGACCGTAAGCAGGGTCGTTCCAAGTACGGCGCCAAGCGTCCGAAGTAATTTTGTTTTCCTATTTGCTGAGTCGATAAGAGTAAGGTCGGGCACCGTCCCGAGCTAACCTGAAGACCGTTTGAGGGCTTATCAATGCCAAGACGTCGTGTAGCGGCCAAGCGTGAGATCCTGGCCGATCCGAAATACGGAAGCCAGATTCTGGCCAAGTTCATGAACCACGTGATGGAAAGCGGCAAGAAAGCCGTTGCCGAGCGTATCGTTTACGGTGCTCTGGACAAGGTCAAAGAGCGCGGTAAAGGCGACCCCCTGGAAATCTTCGAAAAAGCACTCGACGCCATCGCTCCGCTGGTCGAAGTGAAGTCCCGCCGTGTCGGCGGTGCTACCTACCAGGTTCCGGTCGAAGTACGCCCGTCCCGTCGTAATGCGCTGGCCATGCGCTGGCTGGTGGACTACGCCCGCAAGCGTGGCGAGAAGTCCATGGCTCTGCGCCTTGCTGGCGAGCTGCTGGATGCCGCTGAAGGCAAAGGCGCTGCCGTCAAGAAGCGTGAAGACGTGCACCGTATGGCTGAGGCCAACAAAGCGTTCTCGCACTACCGCTTCTAATTACGGCATCAACACTTTTGCGAGGGCTTTATGGCTCGTACTACAGCAATTAACCGCTATCGGAACATTGGTATCTGTGCCCACGTTGACGCGGGCAAGACCACCACTACCGAGCGGATCCTGTTCTACACAGGTCTCAGCCACAAGATGGGTGAGGTGCACGACGGCGCTGCTACCACCGACTGGATGGTGCAGGAGCAGGAGCGTGGTATCACCATCACTTCCGCTGCGATCACCACCTTCTGGGAAGGTTCGCGCGGCCAGTACGACAAGTACCGCGTAAACGTCATCGACACCCCTGGCCACGTAGACTTCACCATTGAAGTTGAGCGCTCCCTGCGCGTGCTGGACGGTGCTGTCGTTGTGTTCTGCGGCACCTCCGGCGTTGAGCCGCAGTCCGAAACCGTATGGCGTCAGGCCAACAAGTACGGTGTTCCGCGTATCGTCTACGTGAACAAGATGGACCGCGCCGGCGCCAACTTCCTGCGCGTCGTCGGTCAGATCAAGAACCGCCTGGGTCACACCCCGGTTCCGGTTCAGCTGGCCATCGGTGCAGAGGATGACTTCGAAGGTCAGATCGACCTGCTGAAGATGAAGGCCATCTACTGGAACGAAGACGACAAGGGTACTTCTTACCGCGAGGAAGAGATCCCTGCCGAGCTGCTGGACCTGGCCAACGAGTGGCGCAGCAACATGGTCGAGGCTGCTGCCGAAGCCAACGAAGAGCTGATGAACAAGTACCTGGAAGAGGGTGAGCTGTCGATCGAAGAGATCAAGGCCGGCCTGCGTCAGCGTACTATCGCCTGCGAAATCGTTCCGGCTGTCTGCGGTTCCTCGTTCAAGAACAAGGGCGTGCCCCTGGTTCTCGATGCCGTTATCGACTTCCTGCCTGCTCCGACCGAGATTCCGGCGATTCAGGGCGTCCACCCGGACAGCACTGATGACAACGAAATCCACGACGAGCGTCCGGCTGACGACAACGCACCGTTCTCCGCTCTGGCGTTCAAGATCGCTACCGACCCGTTCGTAGGTACCCTGACCTTCGTTCGCGTCTACTCGGGCGTTCTGGAGTCTGGCAACTCGGTTGTCAACTCCGTGAAAGGCAAGAAAGAGCGCGTTGGTCGTATGGTGCAGATGCACGCCAACCAGCGTGACGAGATCAAAGAAGTACGCGCTGGCGACATCGCTGCTCTGATCGGCATGAAGGACGTCACCACTGGTGACACCCTGTGCGACATCGAGAAGCCGATCATCCTCGAGCGTATGGACTTCCCGGAGCCGGTAATCTCGGTAGCTGTTGAGCCGAAGACCAAGGCTGACCAGGAGAAGATGGGTATTGCCCTCGGCAAGCTGGCTCAGGAAGACCCGTCGTTCCGCGTCAAGACCGACGAAGAAACCGGCCAGACCATCATCTCCGGTATGGGTGAGCTGCACCTGGACATCCTCGTCGACCGCATGAAGCGCGAGTTCGGCGTCGAGGCCAACATCGGCAAGCCGCAGGTTTCCTACCGCGAAACCATCTCCAAGGACAACGTAGAGATCGAAGGCAAGTTCGTTCGCCAGTCCGGCGGCCGCGGCCAGTTCGGTCACTGCTGGATCCGCTTCTCGACTCCGGACGTGGATGAGAAGGGCAACATCACCGAAGGTCTCGTCTTCGTCAACGAAGTCGTGGGCGGTGTGGTTCCGAAGGAATACATCCCGGCGATCCAGAAAGGTATCGAGGAGCAGATGAAGAACGGCGTCGTTGCCGGCTATCCGCTCATCGGCCTGAAGGCTACCGTCTTCGATGGTTCCTACCACGACGTCGACTCCAACGAGATGGCGTTCAAGATCGCTGCTTCCATGGCGACCAAGCAACTGGCCCAGAAGGGCGGTGGTAAGGTGCTTGAGCCGATCATGAAGGTAGAGGTGGTGACTCCTGAGGACTACATGGGTGACGTGATGGGTGACCTGAACCGTCGTCGTGGTCTGATTCAGGGGATGGAGGACTCGGTTTCCGGTAAGGTGATCCGTGCCGAGGTTCCGCTGGGCGAAATGTTCGGTTACGCAACCGACGTGCGTTCCATGTCCCAGGGTCGCGCAAGCTACTCCATGGAATTCTCCAAGTACGCCGAAGCTCCGTCGAACATCGTCGAAGCTCTCGTTAAAAAACAAGCTTGATTCAGCCCTTTAAGTACGAGGTTTACTGTCGTGGCTAAGGAAAAATTCGAACGTAACAAACCGCACGTCAACGTCGGCACCATCGGTCACGTTGACCACGGTAAAACCACTCTGACCGCTGCACTGACCAAGGTCTGCTCCGAGACCTGGGGCGGCTCCGCTCGCGCTTTCGACCAGATCGACAACGCGCCGGAAGAGAAGGCTCGCGGTATCACCATCAACACCTCTCACGTTGAATACGACTCGCCGGTACGCCACTACGCTCACGTAGACTGCCCGGGCCACGCTGACTACGTGAAGAACATGATCACCGGTGCTGCCCAGATGGACGGCGCGATCCTGGTTTGCTCGGCAGCTGACGGCCCCATGCCGCAGACTCGCGAGCACATCCTGCTGTCCCGTCAGGTAGGCGTTCCCTACATCGTCGTGTTCCTGAACAAGGCCGACATGGTTGACGACGCCGAGCTGCTGGAACTGGTCGAGATGGAAGTTCGCGACCTGCTGAACACCTACGACTTCCCGGGCGATGACACCCCGATCGTCGTGGGTTCCGCTTTGATGGCTCTGAACGGCCAGGACGACAACGAGATGGGTGTTTCCGCCGTGCGCAAGCTGGTAGAGACCCTGGACTCCTACATCCCCGAGCCGGTTCGTGCAATCGACCAGCCGTTCCTGATGCCGATCGAAGACGTGTTCTCGATCTCCGGTCGTGGCACCGTGGTAACCGGTCGTGTCGAGCGTGGCATCGTCAAGGTTCAGGAAGAAGTGGAAATCGTCGGCATCAAGGCGACCACCAAGACCACCTGCACCGGCGTTGAAATGTTCCGCAAACTGCTCGACGAAGGTCGTGCTGGTGAGAACGTCGGCGTCCTGCTGCGCGGCACCAAGCGTGAAGACGTAGAGCGTGGCCAGGTTCTGGCCAAGCCGGGCACCATCAAGCCGCACACCAAGTTCGAGTGCGAAGTGTACGTGCTGTCCAAGGAAGAAGGTGGTCGTCACACCCCGTTCTTCAAGGGCTACCGTCCGCAGTTCTACTTCCGTACCACTGACGTGACCGGCAACTGCGAACTGCCGGAAGGCGTTGAGATGGTAATGCCGGGCGACAACGTGAAAATGGTTGTCACCCTGATCGCTCCGATCGCCATGGAAGATGGCCTGCGCTTCGCGATCCGCGAAGGCGGCCGTACCGTTGGCGCCGGCGTGGTTGCCAAGATCATCGAGTAATCGCTGATCCGCTCCAGAAAAAGGGACCCCTCGGGGTCCCTTTTTCGTTGAGTTGGTTAAATATTGACACCCCCAAGGTGCATCCGTACAATTGCGCCTCCTTTTAACGGGCGGAGTCCGTCCGTTGGGAATGGCAACTTGGAGTCTGAGGTCAAATGCAAAATCAACAAATCCGTATTCGGTTGAAGGCTTTTGACCATCGCCTGATCGACCAATCTACCCAGGAAATCGTGGAAACCGCGAAACGTACTGGCGCTCAGGTGCGTGGTCCGATTCCTCTGCCGACCCGCAAGGAACGTTACACCGTGCTGATTTCCCCGCACGTCAACAAGGACGCTCGTGACCAGTACGAAATTCGTACCCACAAGCGTGTTCTCGACATCGTTCAGCCGACCGACAAAACCGTCGACGCGCTGATGAAGCTCGACCTTGCTGCTGGCGTCGAAGTACAGATCAGCCTCGGCTAATGCCTTCGGCATTGGTCGTGTAACGCTCTGAAATGGGCGGCCATAGCGGGTGAAAGCCCCGTACACTAAAGAGGTTCTAAAGATGACAATTGGTGTTGTCGGTCGTAAGTGCGGCATGACCCGCATTTTCACCGAAGATGGTGTCTCCATTCCGGTTACGGTCATTGAGGTCGAGCCGAATCGCGTCACCCAGTTCAAAAACGAAGAGAACGATGGCTACCGCGCGGTCCAGGTGACTGTCGGCGAGCGTCGTGCTTCCCGTGTGACCAAGGCGCAGGCCGGTCACTTCGCCAAGGCGAATGTCGCCGCCGGTCGCGGCGTGTGGGAATTCCGCCTGGACGAGGAAGCCTACAGCGCCGGTGATGCAATCACCGTCGATCTGTTCCAGGCTGGCCAGCTGGTCGATGTGACCGGTGAGTCCAAGGGTAAAGGCTTTGCCGGTACCATCAAGCGCTGGAACTTCCGTGGTCAAGACAATACCCACGGTAACTCCGTTTCCCACCGCGTCCCGGGTTCCATCGGCCAGTGCCAGACTCCTGGTCGAGTGTTCAAGGGCAAGAAAATGTCCGGCCACCTGGGTGCTGAGCGTGTAACCGTTCAATCCCTGGAAGTCGTACGTGTCGATGCAGAGCGCAATCTGCTGCTGGTCAAAGGTGCCGTTCCTGGCGCTACCGGTGGTGATGTGCTGGTGCGTCCGGCAGCCAAGGCTCGCGGTTAAGAGAGGAAGCTGAGATGCAACTGAATGTAAATGGCGCTCAGGCGATCGAAGTTTCCGAGCGTACCTTTGGCAGCGAATTCAACGAGACTCTGGTTCACCAGGCTGTCGTCGCCTACATGGCTGGCGGTCGTCAGGGCACCAAGGCTCAGAAGACTCGTTCCGAAGTCTCCGGTGGCGGCAAGAAGCCGTGGCGTCAGAAGGGCACTGGCCGTGCTCGTGCTGGCACCATCCGCAGCCCCATCTGGCGTGGCGGTGGCGCGACCTTCGCAGCCAAGCCCCAGGATCACTCCCAGAAGCTCAACAAGAAGATGTACCGCGCTGCCCTGCGCTCCATCCTCTCTGAGCTGGTTCGTCTGGATCGTCTGGTTGTCGTTGCCGACTTCGCTGTCGACGCGCCGAAGACCAAGGGTCTGGTCAGCAAGCTGGAAGGCCTGGGCCTGAAAGATGTACTGATCGTCACCGAAGGCGTCGATGAGAACCTGTACCTGGCAGCTCGCAACCTGGCCCACGTCGACGTACGTGACGTTCAGGCTTCCGATCCGGTCAGCCTCATCGCCTACGACAAGGTGCTGGTCACCGTGTCTGCCGTGAAGAAGTTCGAGGAGCTGCTGGCATGAACCAGGAACGCGTATTCAAAGTGCTGCTGGGCCCGCATATCTCCGAGAAGGCCACTGGCCTGGCGGACGGCAACAGCCAATTCGTTTTCAAGGTTGCCACTGATGCAACCAAGCTGGAAATCAAGAAGGCCGTAGAAAGCCTGTTCGGCGTGAAAGTACGTCGCGTCACCACCCTGAACGTTCAGGGCAAGACCAAGCGTACCGTTCGCGGCCTGGGCAAGCGTAACGACTGGAAAAAAGCGTACATCGCTCTCCAGCCGGGCCAGGATCTCGATTTCGCAGCTGGCGCTGAGTAAAGGGGTGCATCATGGCAATCGTTAAATGCAAACCGACTTCCGCTGGTCGTCGCTTCGTAGTCAAGGTAGTGAACCAGGACCTGCACAAAGGTGCTCCGTTCGCTCCCCTGCTCGAGAAGAAGTCCAAGTCGGGCGGCCGTAACAACAACGGTCGTATCACCACCCGTCATATCGGTGGTGGCCACAAGCAGCACTATCGTCTGGTCGACTTCCGCCGCAACAAGGATGGCATTCCTGCCATCGTTGAGCGCGTCGAATACGATCCGAACCGTACTGCTCACATCGCTCTGCTGAAATACGCGGACGGCGAGCGTCGTTACATCATCGCCCCGAAAGGCGTGGTGGCTGGCGATCAACTGATCTCCGGTATCGGCGCTCCGATCAAGGCCGGCAACAACATGCCGCTGCGCAACATCCCGGTGGGTAGCACCATCCACGGTATCGAACTGAAGCCTGGCAAAGGCGCTCAGATCGCTCGCTCCGCTGGCGCTTCGGCTCAGCTGGTTGCCCGTGAAGGCGCTTACGTAACCGTGCGTCTGCGTTCCGGCGAAATGCGCAAAGTCCTGGCTGACTGCCGTGCGACCCTGGGCGAAGTCTCGAACTCCGAGCACAGCCTGCGTTCGCTGGGTAAAGCCGGTGCCAAGCGCTGGCGTGGCGTTCGCCCGACCGTTCGTGGTGTTGCCATGAACCCGGTCGACCACCCGCACGGTGGTGGTGAAGGTCGTACCTCTGCTGGTCGTCATCCGGTGTCGCCGTGGGGTCTTCAGACCAAGGGTAAGAAGACTCGCGCGAACAAGCGTACCGACAACATGATCGTCCGTCGCCGCAAGTAAATAGAGGGATACGACAGTGCCACGTTCTCTGAAAAAAGGTCCTTTTATCGATCTTCACCTGCTGAAGAAGATCGAAGTGGCGGTGGAAAAGAACGACCGCAAGCCGATCAAGACCTGGTCGCGCCGTTCGATGATCCTGCCGCACATGGTTGGTCTGACCATCGCTGTCCACAACGGCCGTCAACACGTGCCGGTCCTGGTCAACGAAGACATGGTCGGTCACAAACTCGGCGAGTTCGCTGCTACCCGCACTTATCGTGGGCACGCTGCGGACAAGAAAGCCAAGCGTTAAGGGGTAAGGAAGATGGAAGTAGCCGCTAAGCTCTCGGGCGCTCGTATCTCCGCCCAGAAAGCCCGCTTGGTCGCCGACCAGATCCGCGGGAAGAAGGTGGGCGATGCGCTCAGCCTCCTGGCTTTCAGCAACAAGAAAGCCGCCGAGATCATGAAGAAAGTGCTGGAGTCGGCCGTTGCCAACGCCGAGCACAACGAAGGCGCCGATGTGGACGACCTGAAGGTCTCCACCGTCTTCGTCAACGAAGGTCGTTCGCTCAAGCGCATCATGCCGCGCGCCAAAGGCCGTGCTGATCGCATCGTCAAGCGGTCTTGCCATATCACTGTCAAGGTTGCGGACAAGTAACGGAGTCGATCAGATGGGTCAGAAAGTACATCCCAATGGCATCCGCCTGGGTATCGTCAAGGAGCACACCTCCGTTTGGTACGCAGATAAGCGCACTTACGCCGATTATCTGTTCGCCGACCTGAAGGTACGTGAGTACCTCCAAGACAAACTAAAAAGCGCGTCCGTAAGCCGTATCGATATCCATCGTCCGGCTCAAACCGCACGCATCACCATCCACACCGCTCGTCCCGGCATCGTGATCGGCAAGAAAGGTGAAGATGTTGAGAAGCTGCGTCAGGACCTGACCAAGCAAATGGGTGTGCCGGTGCACATCAACATCGAAGAGATCCGCAAGCCGGAACTCGACGGTATGCTGGTTGCGCAAAGCGTAGCTCAGCAGCTGGAGCGTCGCGTTATGTTCCGTCGCGCCATGAAGCGCGCTGTACAGAACGCCATGCGCATTGGTGCCAAAGGCATCAAGATCCAGGTAAGCGGTCGTCTGGGCGGCGCTGAAATCGCTCGTACCGAGTGGTATCGCGAAGGTCGTGTGCCCCTGCACACCCTGCGTGCCGACATCGACTACGCAACCTACGAAGCGCACACCACCTACGGTGTGATCGGTGTGAAGGTTTGGATCTTCAAAGGCGAGGTCATCGGTGGCCGCCAGGAAGAGCTGAAGCCGGTAGCGCCCGCTCCTCGTAAAAAAGCTGCTAAGTAAGGAGTACGCAAATGCTGCAACCTAAGCGTACGAAGTTCCGCAAGCAAATGACCGGTCACAACCGTGGCCTGGCTCATCGCGGTTCCAAAGTCAGCTTCGGCGAGTTCGCCCTCAAGGCAACCAGCCGTGGCCGTCTCACCGCGCGTCAGATCGAGTCCGCACGTCGTGCGCTGACCCGTCACGTAAAACGTGGCGGCAAGATCTGGATTCGCGTATTCCCTGACAAGCCGGTTACCAAGAAGCCCCTGGAAGTACGTATGGGTAAAGGTAAGGGCGGCGTCGAGTACTGGGTAGCCCAGATTCAACCGGGCAAGGTCCTGTACGAGATCGAGGGTGTATCCGAAGAGCTGGCGCGTGAGGCATTCGCCCTGGCTGCTGCAAAGCTGCCGCTCGCCACCTCCTTTGTTAAGCGGACGGTGATGTGATGAAAGCGAATGAACTTCGTGAAAAATCCGTTGAGCAGCTGAACGAGCAATTGCTCGGCCTGCTGCGCGACCAGTTCAATCTGCGCATGCAGAAGGCAACTGGCCAGTTGGGGCAGTCTCACCTGCTCTCGCAAGTGAAGCGCGACATCGCTCGCGTTAAAACTGTGCTCAACCAGCAAGCAGGTAAGTAATCATGGCTGAAGCTCAGAAGACCGTCCGTACGCTGACCGGCCGCGTTGTCAGCGACAAGATGGACAAGACCGTTACCGTTCTGATCGAGCGTCGCGTCAAGCACCCGATCTACGGCAAATACGTGAAGCGTTCGACCAAACTGCACGCCCACGACGAAACCAATCAGTGCCGCGTTGGTGACCTGGTCACCATCCGCGAGACCCGTCCGCTGGCCAAGACCAAGGCCTGGACCCTGGTTGATATCGTCGAGCGCGCGGTTGAAGTCTAAGGGTCGGAGATAGAAGATGATTCAGACTCAATCCATGCTCGATGTCGCTGATAACAGCGGCGCGCGTCGCGTAATGTGCATCAAGGTACTCGGCGGTTCCCACCGCCGTTACGCCGGCATTGGCGACATCATCAAGGTCACCGTCAAGGAAGCGATTCCGCGTGGCAAGGTGAAGAAGGGCCAGGTAATGACTGCCGTGGTCGTTCGCACCAAGCACGGCGTACGTCGTACCGACGGTTCCATCATCCGCTTCGACGGCAACGCCGCCGTCCTGCTGAACAACAAGCAGGAGCCGATCGGCACCCGTATCTTCGGGCCGGTGACTCGTGAACTTCGTACCGAGAAGTTCATGAAGATCGTCTCCCTTGCCCCTGAAGTGCTGTAAGGAGTAGCCGTCATGCAAAAAATTCGTCGTGACGACGAAGTCATCGTCATTGCCGGCAAGGACAAGGGCAAGCGTGGCAAGGTGCTGAAAGTTCTCGCTGACGACCGTCTGGTCGTTGGTGGCGTGAACCTGATCAAGCGCCACACCAAGCCCAACCCCATGCTCAACCAGCAAGGCGGGATCGTCGAGAAGGAGGCGCCTCTGCACGTCTCCAACGTCGCCATCTTCAACCCCGAGACCAGCAAGGCTGACCGCGTTGGTTTCAAGGTAGAGGACGGTAAGAAGATTCGTGTCTTCAAGTCGACCCAGAAACCGGTTAAGGCTTGAGGGAGCTAGGTAGATCACCATGGCACGATTGAAAGAAATTTATCGGAAGGAAATCGCTCCCAAGCTGAAGCAAGAGCTTCAGCTGGCGAACGTGATGGAAGTTCCGCGCGTCACCAAAATCACCCTGAACATGGGTCTTGGCGAAGCGGTCGGTGACAAGAAGGTCATCGAAAGCGCCGTTGCCGATCTGGAAAAGATCGCAGGTCAGAAGCCGGTCGTGACTTACGCTCGTAAGTCCATCGCTGGCTTCAAGATCCGCGAAGGCTGGCCGATCGGTGTGAAAGTCACCCTGCGTGGCGACCGCATGTACGAGTTCCTGGACCGTCTGCTGTCGATCTCCCTGCCGCGCGTACGTGACTTCCGTGGTCTGAACGCCAAGTCCTTCGATGGTCGTGGCAACTACAGCATGGGCGTCAAAGAGCAGATCATCTTCCCGGAAATCGATTACGACAAGATCGATGCCCTCCGCGGTATGGATATCACTCTGACCACCACCGCTCGTACGGATGATGAAGGTCGCGCCCTGCTGCGTGCCTTCAACTTCCCGTTCCGCAACTGATTGGAGTAGGACCATGGCTAAAGAGAGCATGAAGAACCGTGAGCTGAAGCGTCAGCAAACGGTAGCCAAGTACGCCAAGAAGCGTGCCGAGCTGAAAGCGATCATCGCTAATCCGAACTCCTCTGCGGAAGAGCGTTGGAACGCCCAGGTCGCCCTGCAGAAGCAGCCCCGTGACGCGAGCGCCAGCCGCCTGCGTAACCGTTGCCGTCTGACCGGTCGTCCGCACGGCTTCTACCGCAAGTTCGGCCTGAGCCGTAACAAGCTGCGCGAAGCTGCAATGCGCGGCGACGTACCGGGTCTGGTGAAAGCCAGCTGGTAAGTCGTAGGCGGAGCCGGCGACGGCTCCGTTGATCGCCTAACGAAGCAAGCCCCCTCGCGGGGCTTGATTCGTTTTTGAGCGATCTCTAGAATACCCGGCTCCCCCGAGCCTGGGTTTTGATCGCCTGGTGTTTTGAGGGCGAGTAAAGAAGTTGAAGGCTTATCTTTTGTATCAGGAGCATTAAGCCCATGAGTATGCAGGACCCGTTAGCAGACATGCTAACTCGCATCCGTAATGCCCAGATGGCTGAGAAGACCGTCGTGAGCATGCCGTCTTCCAAGCTGAAAGCGGCAGTCGCCAAAGTCCTCAAGGACGAAGGCTACATTGCGGATTTCCAAGTCAGCGCCGAGGCCAAGCCTCTGCTGTCGATCGAGCTGAAGTACTTCGAAGGCAAGCCTGTCATCGAGGAAGTGAAGCGAATCAGCCGTCCTGGCCTGCGCCAGTACAAATCCGTAGACCAGCTGCCGAAAGTTCGCGGTGGCCTGGGTGTGTCGATCGTTTCCACCAACAAAGGTGTGATGACTGATCGTGCTGCCCGTGCCGCTGGCGTTGGTGGCGAAGTGCTCTGCACTGTGTTCTAAGGGGAATCAGCATGTCTCGCGTTGCTAAGAACCCCGTCAAGCTGCCCGCCGGCGTTGAAATCAAGCTGGCCGGTCAGGAGCTTTCGATCAAGGGTGCCAAGGGCGCTCTCGAGCTGAAAGTCCATCCGTCCGTCGAAGTCATTCAGGACAACGGTGAGCTGCGTTTCGCTGCGCGTAACGGCGACCAGCAGACCCGTGCCATGGCCGGTACCACCCGCGCTCTGGTCAACAACATGGTAATCGGCGTCAGCCAGGGCTTCGAGCGCAAGCTCCAGCTGGTCGGCGTTGGTTATAAAGCGCAGGCCAAAGGCCAAGTGCTGTCCCTGGCTCTCGGCTTCTCCCACCCGGTTGATTACGAACTGCCTGCCGGCATCGTAGCGGAAACCCCCAGCCAGACCGATATCCTGATCAAGGGCATCGACAAGCAGCTGGTCGGTCAGGTTGCTGCGGAAATCCGCGACTTCCGTCCGCCGGAGCCGTACAAAGGCAAGGGCGTGCGTTACGCCGACGAAGTCGTCCTTCGTAAAGAAGCCAAGAAGAAGTAGGGCATAGCAAATGAGCGTCAAGAAAGAAACCCGTCTGCGTCGCGCTCGCAAGGCACGCCTGAAGATGCGCGAACTGGAAGCCGTACGCCTCTGCGTGTACCGCTCTTCCCAGCACATCTACGCCCAGGTCATTGCAGCCGATGGTGGCAAGGTCCTGGCCAGCGCCTCGACCTTGGACAAGGAACTGCGCGAAGGTGCCACCGGCAACGTCGACGCAGCCAAGAAAGTTGGTCAACTGGTCGCCGAACGCGCCAAGGCTGCCGGCGTCACTCAGGTGGCGTTCGACCGTTCTGGCTTCAAGTACCACGGTCGCATCAAGGCCCTGGCTGATGCCGCTCGCGAAGGCGGTCTGGAGTTCTAAGTTATGGCAAACAACGATCAAAAGCGCGACGAAGGCTACATCGAGAAGCTGGTTCAAGTTAACCGCGTCGCCAAAACCGTTAAAGGTGGCCGTATCTTCGCCTTCACCGCGCTGACCGTGGTTGGCGATGGCAAGGGCCGTGTTGGCTTCGGTCGTGGCAAGGCGCGTGAAGTGCCGGCCGCCATCCAGAAGGCAATGGAAGCTGCTCGCCGCAACATGATCCAGGTTGATCTGAACGGCACCACCCTGCAGTACCCGACCAAGTCCGCCCATGGCGCCTCCAAGGTGTACATGCAGCCGGCTTCCGAAGGTACCGGCATCATCGCCGGCGGCGCCATGCGTGCTGTCCTGGAAGTGGCCGGTGTGCAGAACGTTCTGGCGAAGTGCTACGGCTCCACCAATCCGGTGAACGTGGTCTACGCAACCTTCAAGGGCCTGAAGAACATGCAGTCCCCTGAGTCGGTAGCGGCCAAGCGTGGCAAGAGCGTCGAGGAGATTCTCTAACCATGGCAACTGTCAAAGTTACCCTGATCAAGAGCCTGAACGGCCGTCTGGCCAATCACAAGGCTTGCGTCAAAGGCCTGGGCCTGCGTCGCATCAATCATACCGTCGAAGTTCAGGACACTCCTGAAAACCGCGGCATGATCAACAAGGCCTACTACCTGCTGCGTGTGGAGGGTTAATCCATGCAACTGAACGATCTGCGTTCCGCGCCGGGTGCCCGTCGCGAAAAGCACCGTCCGGGCCGTGGCATCGGTAGCGGTCTGGGCAAGACCGGTGGCCGTGGTCACAAAGGTCAGACCTCCCGCTCCGGTGGCTCCATCGCTCCGGGCTTCGAGGGTGGTCAGCAGCCGCTGCACCGTCGTCTGCCGAAGTTCGGCTTCAACTCGCTGAAGGCCCTGGATCGCGCAGAAGTGCGCACCTCCGAGCTGGCCAAGGTCGAGGGTGATGTCGTAACCGTGCAGGCCCTGAAGGATGCCAACGTGATTAACCAGAACGTACAGCGTGTGAAAGTCATGCTGTCCGGCGAAGTTACTCGCGCAGTCACCCTGAAAGGCATCGGCGCCACCAAGGGCGCTCGTGCGGCTATCGAAGCAGCTGGCGGCAAAATCGAGGACTAAATGGCTAAGCAAGGTGCTCTCTCTGCGCTGAGCAACGGTGGTGGTTTGTCCGAGCTCTGGGCACGTCTGCGTTTCCTGTTCCTGGCGATCATCGTCTACCGGATCGGCGCGCATATCCCAGTCCCGGGCATCAACCCCGATCGCTTGGCGGCACTGTTCCGGCAGAACGAGGGGACCATTCTTAGCCTCTTCAACATGTTTTCCGGCGGCGCGCTGGAGCGCATGAGCATTTTTGCGCTGGGGATCATGCCGTACATCTCGGCATCGATCATCATGCAGCTCATGACCGCTATCAGCCCGCAGCTGGAGCAGTTGAAGAAAGAGGGTGAGTCTGGGCGTCGCAAGATCAGCCAGTACACCCGCTACGCAACTCTCGTCCTGGCGCTCGTCCAGGCCATTGGCATGTCCATTGGTCTGGGTAGCCAGGGCGTGGCCTTCTCCAACGACTTCGGCTTCTACTTCGTGTCGGTCACCACCTTTGTGGCGGGTGCGCTGTTCATGATGTGGCTGGGTGAGCAGATCACCGAGCGGGGTGTCGGCAACGGCATCTCCATGCTGATCTTCTCCGGTATCGTCGCGGGTCTGCCCCGAGCAATCGGTCAGTCCTTCGAGTCCGCGCGTCAAGGTGACATCAACATCTTCGCCCTGATCGCCATCGGCCTGCTGGCCGTGGCCATCATTGCGTTCGTGGTGTTCATCGAGCGTGGTCAGCGCCGTATCGCCGTGCATTACGCCAAGCGCCAGCAAGGGCGCAAGGTGTTTGCCGCCCAGACCAGCCATCTGCCGCTGAAAGTGAACATGGCGGGGGTAATTCCCGCGATCTTCGCCAGCAGCATCCTGCTGTTCCCGGCATCCCTGGGTGCCTGGTTCGGTCAGTCGGAAGGCCTGGGATGGCTGCAGGACGTCGCGCAAGCGATCGCTCCGGGGCAGCCGCTGAACATTTTGCTGTTTAGTGCAGGGATCGTCTTCTTCTGCTTCTTCTACACAGCGCTGATGTTCAACCCGAAGGACGTGGCGGAAAACCTCAAGAAGTCCGGTGCATTTATTCCGGGTATTCGTCCGGGCGAACAGTCGGCTCGCTACATCGATGGCGTGCTGACCCGTTTGACCATGTTCGGTGCCCTGTACATGACGGCTGTGTGCCTGCTGCCCCAGTTCCTGGTCGTAGCTGCCCACGTACCGTTCTACCTTGGCGGGACCTCGTTGCTGATCGTGGTCGTGGTTGTGATGGACTTTATGGCCCAAGTACAATCGCACCTCGTTTCTCACCAGTACGAATCCCTCATGAAGAAAGCCAACCTGAAGGGTTATGGCAGCGGCCTGCTGCGCTGATCCGTAAGGTTCGAGGAGTCACTGATGAAAGTTCGTGCATCGGTAAAGAAGCTGTGCCGTAACTGCAAGATCATCCGTCGCGAAGGCGTCGTTCGCGTGATCTGCAGCGCGGAGCCGCGTCACAAGCAGCGCCAAGGCTGAGTGTGAACCACGCGTTATAACCCGGCAGCTAGTGTGCTGCCGGGTTGATTATTTGTTTTTACAGCGCTAATATCCGCGCCCTTTCTTGGCTTCCTGGGCGCCGGGTAGCTGTCAATTGGAGTTTTTCTGAATGGCCCGTATTGCAGGCGTAAACATTCCGGATAACAAGCACACTGTTATCTCGCTGACCTACATCTATGGTGTTGGTCGCACTACCGCACAGAGCATCTGTGCAGCCACCGGCATCAGCCCGGCTGCAAAGATCAAGGACCTGAGCGAAGAGCAGATCGATTCGCTGCGTACCGAAGTGGGCAAGCTGACCACCGAAGGTGACCTGCGTCGCGAAATCAACATGAACATCAAGCGTCTGATGGACCTCGGTTGCTACCGCGGTCTGCGTCATCGTCGCGGTCTTCCGGTTCGCGGTCAGCGTACCAAGACCAACGCGCGCACCCGCAAGGGCCCGCGTAAGCCGATCCGCAAGTAATCGCTTAGGAATCTAGTCATGGCAAAACCTGCTGCTCGTCCTCGTAAGAAAGTCAAAAAGACGGTGGTTGACGGGATCGCGCATATCCACGCGTCCTTCAACAACACCATCGTTACCATCACCGACCGTCAGGGCAACGCCCTGTCCTGGGCTACCTCCGGTGGTTCGGGCTTCCGCGGCTCGCGTAAGAGCACCCCGTTCGCTGCCCAGGTAGCGGCCGAGCGTGCCGGCCAGGCTGCTCTGGAATACGGTCTGAAGAACCTCGACGTCAACGTCAAGGGCCCGGGTCCGGGCCGCGAGTCGGCTGTTCGTGCGCTGAATGCCTGCGGTTACAAGATCGCCAGCATCACCGACGTAACCCCGATCCCGCACAACGGCTGCCGTCCGCCGAAAAAGCGTCGCGTGTAATAGGAGACAGTGAGAAATGGCTCGTTACATTGGTCCCAAGTGCAAACTGTCTCGCCGCGAAGGCACTGATCTGTTCCTGAAGAGCGGCGCCCGCGCCCTCGACTCGAAGTGCAAGGCAGAAAACGTTCCTGGCCAGCATGGCCAGCGTCGTGGTCGTCTGTCCGATTACGGTCTGCAGCTGCGCGAGAAGCAGAAAGTCCGCCGCATCTACGGCGTTCTGGAACGTCAATTCCGTGGCTACTATCAGGAAGCGTCCCGCCGCAAGGGCTCCACTGGTGAGAACCTGCTGCAGCTGCTCGAGTGCCGTCTGGACAACGTCGTCTACCGTATGGGCTTCGGTTCCACTCGTTCCGAATCCCGTCAGCTGGTGTCCCACAAGACCATCAGCGTCAACGGTCAGACCGTGAACGTACCGTCCTACCAGGTCAAAGCAGGCGACGTCGTTGCTGTTCGCGAGAAATCGAAGAACCAGCTGCGTATCGCTCAAGCCCTGGATCTGTGCGCCCAGCGCGGTCGCGTTGAGTGGGTCGAAGTGGATAGCGACAAGAAGTCCGGCACCTTCAAAAGTGTTCCGGCTCGTTCCGACCTGTCCGCCGACATCAACGAAAACCTGATTGTCGAGCTCTACTCCAAGTAAGGGCTAGAAAATAGGTGCATCCATGCAGAGTTCGGTAAATGAGTTCCTGACCCCCCGCCACATCGATGTGCAGGTGGTCAGCCAAACCCGCGCCAAGATCACCCTCGAGCCCCTCGAGCGTGGTTTCGGCCATACCCTGGGCAACGCGCTGCGTCGCATCCTGTTGTCCTCCATGCCTGGCTGTGCAGTGGTCGAGGCCGAGATCGACGGAGTACTCCACGAGTACTCCGCCATCGAAGGTGTGCAGGAAGATGTCATCGAGATCCTGCTCAACCTGAAAGGCCTGGCCATCAAGCTGCACGGCCGTGACGAAGTGACGCTGACCCTGGCGAAAAAGGGCTCGGGTGTGGTGACCGCTGCCGATATTCAGCTGGATCATGATGTCGAGATCGTCAACGGTGACCATGTTATCGCCCACCTGGCCGATAACGGCGCGCTGAACATGAAGCTGAAAGTCGCTCGTGGCCGTGGCTACGAGCCGGCTGATGCCCGTTCGAGCGATGAAGACGAAAGCCGTAGCATCGGCCGTCTGCAGCTCGACGCCTCGTTTAGCCCCGTGCGTCGTGTTGCCTACGTGGTCGAGAACGCCCGTGTCGAACAGCGTACCAACCTGGACAAGCTGGTCCTCGATCTGGAAACCAACGGCACCCTGGACCCCGAAGAGGCTATCCGTCGCGCCGCTACCATCCTGCAACAGCAGCTGGCAGCGTTCGTGGACCTCAAGGGCGATAGCGAGCCTGTCGTTGAAGAGCAGGAAGACGAGATCGATCCGATCCTGCTGCGTCCGGTCGATGATCTGGAGCTGACCGTCCGTTCGGCCAACTGCCTCAAGGCGGAGAACATCTACTACATCGGTGACCTGATCCAGCGCACCGAAGTAGAGCTGCTGAAAACTCCGAACCTGGGCAAGAAGTCCCTGACCGAAATCAAGGACGTTCTGGCCTCTCGCGGTCTGTCCCTCGGTATGCGCCTCGACAACTGGCCGCCGGCAAGCCTCAAGAAAGACGACAAGGCGACTGCCTGATCGTCGTAGCTACCAAACGTAAAGTTTGGAAAGGAATTGAACCATGCGCCATCGTAAAAGTGGTCGTCACCTGAGCCGCACCAGCGCACACCGCAAGGCTATGTTCCAGAACATGGCTGTGTCGCTCTTCGAACACGAACTGATCAAAACCACCCTGCCCAAGGCCAAGGAACTGCGTCGCGTTGCCGAGCCGCTGATCACCCTGGCTAAAGTGGACAACGTTGCCAACCGTCGTCTGGCTTTCGACCGTACCCGTTCGAAAGAAGCCGTAGGCAAGCTGTTCAACGACCTGGGCAAGCGCTACGCCAACCGTCCGGGCGGCTACCTGCGCATCCTCAAGTGCGGCTTCCGTGCCGGCGACAACGCTCCCATGGCGTACGTCGAGCTGGTAGACCGTGCTGTCGGCGGTGCTGTTGAAGCTGCCGAGTAAGGTTTACGCCTTATAAGAAACCGGGCCTTGTGCCCGGTTTTTTATCGCCTATCGAAAAGTTTTTCTCTATCGATAAGCTCGAATCAATAAATTGGCTGATCAACCGTCTCCTCACCGATCCTTGACGACGTCGCCTTCCGCAGAGCCAGGCTGGATCGCCAGCCAGCGCCGGGAAGGCACTTAATTGTCCGATCGGGATGTCGGGCCATGCCACACCTTGCGTGGGCAGCGGCCACCGTACAACCCGCCGTTGAGGAGAGTAACGATGAGCGACAAAACCCGTCTGACGACCGCTGCCGGAGCGCCGGTCGCCGATAACCAGAACGTCCAGACCGCCGGCCCGCGCGGACCGATGCTGCTGCAGGACGTGTGGTTCCTGGAGAAACTGGCGCACTTCGACCGCGAAGTGATCCCGGAGCGCCGCATGCATGCCAAGGGCTCGGCGGCCCACGGCACCTTCACCGTCACCCACGACATCACCCGCTACACCCGCGCCAGGCTGTTTTCCCAGGTCGGCAAGCAGACCGAGCTGTTCCTGCGTTTCTCCACCGTTGCCGGCGAACGTGGTGCGGCGGACGCCGAGCGTGATATCCGCGGTTTCGCCCTGAAGTTCTACACCGAGGAAGGCAACTGGGACCTGGTGGGTAACAACACCCCGGTCTTCTACTTCCGCGATCCGCTGAAATTCCCTGACCTGAACCACGTGGTGAAGCGCGATCCGCGCACCAACCTGCGCAATGCCACCCTGAAGTGGGACTTCTTCTCGCACCTGCCCGAAGCCCTGCACCAGCTGACCATCGACTTCAGCGATCGCGGCCTGCCGCGCAGCTACCGCCACGTCCATGGCTTCGGCAGCCACACCTTCAGCTTCATCAATGCCGGCAATGAGCGTTTCTGGGTCAAGTTCCACTTCAGGACCCAGCAAGGCATCGAGAACCTGAGCAACGAGGAAGCTGCCCGTCTGGTGGGCGCCGATCGCGAAAGCTCGCAACGCGACCTGTACGACGCCATCGAGCGCGGTGATTTCCCGCGTTGGACGATGTTCATCCAGGTGATGCCGGAGAAGGACGCGGCGACCTATCGCTACAACCCCTTCGACCTGACCAAGGTCTGGCCGCACGCTGATTACCCGCTGATCGAAGTGGGCTACTTCGAGCTGAACCGCAACCCGGCGAATTACTTCGCCGAGGTCGAGCAGTCCGCCTTCAGCCCGGCGAATATCGTCCCCGGCATCGGCTTCTCGCCGGACAGGATGCTCCAGGGCCGCCTGTTCTCCTACGGTGATGCGCATCGCTACCGCCTGGGCGTGAACCACCACCAGATCCCGGTGAACGCCGCGCGCAACAACCCGCGCATCTACCACCGCGACGGCGCCATGCGGGTCGACGGCAACAACGGCGACATGACCGTCACCTACGAGCCGAACGGTTTCAGCCAGTGGCAGGAGCAGCCGGACTACTCCGAGCCGCCGCTGACCCTGGAAGGCAGCGCCGACCACTGGAACCACCGGGTCGACGATGACTATTACAGCCAGCCGGCCGCGCTGTTCGGCCTGTTCGACGAGGCGCAGCGGCAGCGTCTGTACGCGAACATCGCCGGCGACATGGCCGGGGTGCCGGAGACCATCCAGCGCCGTCAGGTCGAGCTGTTCGCCAGGATCGACCCGGCCTACGGCGAAGGCGTCGCCAAGGCGCTGGGCCTGAACCTGGCCTAATCTGTACCGCACAACCAGCCACCCTCTGCGGAGGGTGGCTTCATTTGTGCCACCACCGGGCTTGACCCCGGTCATGGCCAGTCGCGACCATAGCGCCGTTCAATTCGCTGTCACGCTCCAGGGAGAAGGCTGATGCAAGGCCACGCCGAGGTTATCGACTATCTGAACACGCTGCTGACGGGGGAGTTGGCCGCGCGCGACCAGTACTTCGTCCATTCGCGCATGTACGAGGACTGGGGCTTCAGCAAGCTCTACGAGCGTCTCAACCACGAGATGGAAGAGGAAACCCAGCACGCCGACGCCCTGCTGCGCCGCATCCTGCTGCTGGAAGGCACCCCGCGCATGCGTCCGGACGACATCCGCCCGGGCAAAACCGTGCCGGAGATGCTCGAGGCCGACCTGAAGCTGGAGCGCCACGTGCGCGCCGCGCTGGCCAAGGGCATCGCCCTCTGCGAGCAGCACAGGGACTTCGTCTCCCGCGACATCCTCAAGGCCCAACTGATCGACACCGAGGAAGACCACGCCTACTGGCTGGAGCAGCAGCTCGGCCTGATCCGGAAGGTCGGCCTGGAGAATTACCTGCAGTCGCAGATCTGATTCGCGGCTGCGGTTTGCAAAGAGCCCTCGGTGCCAACGCGTCGAGGGCTTTGCTTTTGTAGGAGCGAGCTTGCTCGCGAACAGAGCTTCCCGGCGACTGCGGTTTCAGGTGGTTCGCGAGCAAGCTCGCTCCTACGAAGAGCAGAAAAAAGCCCCTGCGCCGATTGGCAGCAGGGGCTTTTTCATGTGAGCGCGATCAGGCCCGATCCCGCTCCAGCAGCGGCTTGAGGAAGCGCCCGGTATGCGACACCTCCAGCTCCGCGACCTGCTCCGGCGTGCCGGTGGCGATGATCTGCCCGCCCTTGGAACCGCCCTCGGGGCCGAGGTCGACCAGCCAGTCGGCGGTCTTGATCACGTCGAGGTTGTGCTCGATCACCACCACCGTGTTGCCGTGGTCGCGCAGGCGGTGCAGCACGTCGAGCAGTTGCTGGATATCCGCGAAGTGCAGGCCGGTGGTCGGCTCGTCGAGGATGTACAGGGTCTTGCCGGTATCGCGCTTGGACAGCTCGCGGGACAGCTTGACCCGCTGCGCCTCGCCGCCGGACAGGGTGGTCGCGCTCTGCCCCAGCTTGATGTACGACAGGCCGACGTCCATCAGCGTCTGCAGCTTGCGGGCGATGGCCGGGACGGCGTCGAAGAATTCGCGCGCGTCCTCGATGGTCATGTCGAGCACCTCGGTGATGCTCTTGCCCTTGTAGCGGACTTCCAGGGTCTCGCGGTTGTAGCGCTTGCCCTTGCAGACGTCGCAGGGGACGTAGATGTCCGGCAGGAAGTGCATCTCCACCTTGATCACGCCGTCGCCCTGGCAGGCCTCGCAGCGGCCGCCCTTGACGTTGAACGAGAAGCGCCCCGGGCCGTAGCCGCGCGAGCGGGCTTCCGGCACGCCGGCGAACAGCTCGCGGATCGGCGTGAACAGGCCGGTGTAGGTGGCCGGGTTGGAGCGCGGGGTGCGGCCGATCGGGCTCTGGTCGATGTCCACCACCTTGTCCAGGTGCTGCAGGCCGTCGAAGGAATCGTGGGGCGCGACTTCCAGGCTGGTGGCGCCGTTCAGCGCGGTGGCGGTGATCGGGAACAGGGTGTTGTTGATCAGCGTCGACTTGCCCGAGCCGGACACGCCGGTGACGCAGGTGAACAGGCCGACCGGGATTTCCAGGTTGACGTTCTGCAGGTTGTTGCCGCGCGCGCCCTTGAGCTTGAGCAGCTGCTTCTTGTTGCGCGGCGTGCGCTCGGCCGGCACCCGGATCTTGGTGCGGCCGGAGAGGTACTTGCCGGTGAGCGAGCCGGGATGCTCCATGACCTCCTGCGGGGTGCCCTCGGCGACGATCTGTCCGCCGTGCACGCCCGCGCCGGGGCCGATATCGACCACGTAGTCGGCGAGGCGGATGGCGTCCTCGTCGTGCTCCACCACGATCACCGTGTTGCCCAGGTTGCGCAGGTGGGTGAGGGTGCCCAGCAGGCGCTCGTTGTCGCGCTGGTGCAGGCCGATGGAGGGTTCGTCGAGGATGTACATCACGCCCACCAGGCCGGCGCCGATCTGGCTGGCCAGGCGGATGCGCTGGGCCTCGCCGCCGGACAGGGTGTCGGCGCTGCGGTCCAGGGTCAGGTAGTCGAGGCCGACGTTGACCAGGAACTGCAGGCGCTCGCGGATTTCCTTGAGGATCTTCGCGGCGATCTCGCCCCGGCGGCCGGTCAGGGTCAGGCCCGAGACGTAATCACAGGCCGCGCCCACCGGCATCGAGGTGACCGCCGGCAGGGTCTTGTCGCCGACCCACACATGGCGCGCCTCGCGGCGCAGGCGGGTGCCGTGGCAGTCCGGGCAGGGCTGGGTGCTGAGGAACTTGGCCAGCTCCTCGCGCACGGTGGCCGACTCGGTCTCGCGGTAGCGGCGTTCCAGGTTGGGCAGGATGCCCTCGAAGGGGTGCGCGCGCTTGACGATGTCGCCGCGGTCGTTGAGGTAGCGGAACTCGACGTTCTCGCGGCCCGAGCCGTTGAGGATGAACTTCTGGTGCTCCGGATCGAGGTCCTGGAAGGGCTCCTCCAGGCTGAAGCCGAAGTGCCCGGCCAGCGAGCCGAGCATCTGGAAGTAATAGACGTTGCGCCGGTCCCAGCCGCGGATCGCGCCCTCGGCCAGGGTCAGCTCGCCGTTGACCACCCGGCGCGCGTCGAAGAACTGCTTCACGCCCAGGCCGTCGCAGGTCGGGCAGGCGCCGGCCGGGTTGTTGAAGGAGAACAGCTTGGGTTCCAGCTCGCTGATCGAGTGGCCGCAGACCGGGCAGGCGAAGCGGGCGGAGAAGATCATCTCCTCGCCTTCTTCATCGTCCATCGGAGCCACGAGCGCGATGCCGTCGGCCAGGTTGATCGCCGTCTCGAAGGACTCCGCCAGGCGCTGCTGCAGGTCGGCGCGGACCTTGAAGCGGTCGACCACGATGTCGATGGTGTGCTTGAGCTTCTTGTCCAGCTTGGGCAGTTCGTCCAGCTCATAGAGCTTGCCGTTGACGCGGGCGCGGACGAAGCCCTGGGCGCGCATCTCCTCGAACACCGCCAGGTGCTCGCCCTTGCGCTCGCGGATCACCGGGGCCAGCAGCATCAGCTTGCGGCCTTCGGGCAGCGCCAGCACCTGGTCGACCATCTGGCTGACGGTCTGCGCCTCCAGCGGGATGTCGTGGTCCGGGCAGCGCGGGATGCCGACGCGGGCGTAGAGCAGGCGCAGGTAGTCGTAGATCTCGGTGATGGTGCCGACGGTGGAGCGCGGGTTGTGCGAGGTGGATTTCTGCTCGATGGAAATCGCCGGCGACAGGCCCTCGATGGTGTCGACGTCGGGCTTTTCCATCATCGAGAGGAACTGCCGGGCGTAGGCCGACAGGGATTCCACGTAGCGGCGCTGGCCCTCGGCGTAGAGCGTGTCGAAGGCCAGGGAAGACTTGCCGGAACCGGACAGGCCGGTGATCACGATCAGCTTGTCGCGCGGCAGGGTCAGGTCGATGTTCTTCAGGTTGTGGGTACGTGCCCCACGGATGAGGATCTGGTCCACAGCGGCCTCGCATGGCGGGCGAAAACCGCTGAGTATAAGGCTGGCCATGAGCGCGCGGCAAAGTCGCGACTGTGCCGGCGTGCGGCAGGGCTGGTAGAATGCGCGGCTATTTTCGGCGCGGCGCCAGCCGGCCATCCGCTCCGCGGATGAGTATGCCGTCACGGGGGCCATTCAGCGCGTTCCCCAAATCCGTCTTCCCACGAGGGGCTTATGCACGATTCCCACACTGAGCGCATGAGTGGCACCGAACTCAGGGCGACATCCGGCCTGGCGCTGCTTTACGCCTTCCGCATGCTCGGCATGTTCATGCTGCTGCCGGTCATGATGACCTACGGCATGGAGCTGAGCGGCTCGACCCCGGCACTCATCGGTTTCGCCATGGGCGCCTACGGCCTGACCCAGGCCATCCTGCAGATTCCGCTGGGCACGCTGTCCGACCGCATCGGCCGCCGCGCGATCATCGTCGTCGGCCTGCTGGTCTTCGCCGCGGGCGCGGCGGTGGCCGCCAGCTCCGAGACCATCTGGGGCGTCATCGCCGGCCGGGTGATCCAGGGCGCCGGGGCGATTTCCGCGGTGGTCATGGCGCTGCTTTCGGACCTGACCCGCGAACAGCACCGCACCAAGGCCATGGCCATCATCGGCCTGAGCATCGGCGTATCCTTCGCCGCCTCCATGGTCGCCGGCCCGGTGCTGACCCACTGGTTCGGCCTGCACGGGCTGTTCTGGTTCACCTCCGGCATGGCGCTGGTGGGCGTCCTGATCATCCTGTTCATGGTGCCGGTGCCGGATCACCGCATGCAGCACCGCGAATCCAGCGTGGCCAGGCAGTCGCTGATCCCGACCCTGAAGAACCCCGAACTGCTGCGCCTGGACGTCGGCATCCTGGTCCTGCACGCCATCCTCATGGCCAGCTTCGTGGCCCTGCCGCTGGCGCTGGTGGAGCGCGCCGGGCTGCCCAAGGAGCAGCATTGGTGGGTGTACCTGACCGCGCTGCTGGTCGGCTTCTTCGGCATGGTGCCGTTCATCATCTACGCCGAGAAGAAGCGCCAGATGAAGCGCGTGCTGAGCGGCGCGGTGGCGACCATGATGCTCTGCGAACTGTACTTCTGGGCCTTCGGCGACAGCCTGCAGGAACTGGTGTTCGGCATCATCGTCTACTTCACCGCGTTCAACCTGCTGGAGGCCTCGCTGCCCTCGCTGGTGAGCAAGGTTTCGCCCGCCGGCGGCAAGGGCACGGCGATGGGCGTGTACTCCACCGCGCAGTTCCTCGGCGCCGCGGTGGGCGGCATCCTGGGCGGCTGGATGTTCCAGCATGGCGGCCTGAACGGGGTATTCATCGGCTGCGCCGTCCTTGCTGCCATCTGGCTGGCGATTGCTGTTACCATGCGTGAACCGCCGTATGTAACGAGCATTCGCCTGCCCCTGTCCGCTGAGGCGCTGCGCGATGCCTCGTTGGCCGAGCGTTTCAAGGCATTGCCCGGTGTGAGCGATGTGATGGTGGTCATCGAAGAGGCCGCCGCGTATGTCAAAGTAGATTCCCAACAAGTGGATCGCACGTCCCTCGAGCGCCTTGCCGGCGCCGAGTCGGCGACGTGCTGAAGCCTTTAGGAGAGCGTCATGGCCCGTGGGGTTAACAAAGTCATTCTGGTTGGTAACGTCGGTGGCGATCCGGAAACCCGCTACCTGCCCAACGGCAACGCCGTCACCAACATTACCCTGGCCACCAGCGAAAGCTGGAAGGACAAGCAGACCGGTCAGCAGCAGGAACGTACCGAGTGGCACCGCGTGGTGTTCTTCGGTCGCCTGGCGGAGATCGTCGCCGAGTACGTGCGCAAGGGTTCGCAGATCTACGTCGAAGGCAGCCTGCGCACCCGCAAGTGGCAGGGTCAGGACGGTCAGGACCGCTACACCACCGAGATCGTGGTCGACATCAACGGCAACATGCAGCTGCTCGGTGGCCGTCCGGGTGCCGGTGGCGACGATGCCCCGCGTGCTCCGCGCGAGCCGCAGCAGCGTCCGCAGCAGGCCCCGCGTCCGGCCCCGCAGCAGCAGTCCCAGCCCGCTCCGCAGCCGGCCCCGGACTACGACAGCTTCGACGACGACATTCCGTTCTGAGTCGAACGACGTCTCCCCCGGGAGACCCGTCCCCAAGAGCGCAGCCTTCGAGCTGCGCTTTTGCGTTTCTGGGACGCTGGTTTTGGCGAATGCCCGTAACAGTCTTTCTCGCAAACCGCCATTTAATTAGCCAGCTAATTAAATGAATCTGGAGCTGCCTTGCCGTACGGCAAAACCGGAGAAGAAAAGACATGAGCATTACAGTGACCGAGCGTGACGACGACCATAAATCCCGCGAGTTCCGCGCCCAGGGCGGGCGTTGCTGGGATGTGCACCAGGAAGGCCAGCTGGTCGGCATCTTCCACACCGAGCGGGAAGCGCAGGCCTACCGCGTTTCCCTGGAGCTGGAGACGCGCCAGCACCAGCTGATGGAGCTCTAGACGCGAAAGCCCCCGTGGCGCCGGCCGCGCCACGGGGGACCGGGCGGCGCCGCCATCCCCGGCGGGCGCCTGCCCTGCGCCATGCGAGCGAGCCTGCCCGCGACCGCTCCCGCGGCTCAGCGATACCAGCGCGGCGTATACACCCAGTCGCCACCGCCGGCGCGGGGGAAGCGCCGGGTCAGCGATGAACCGACGATCACCAGGGTGCGCATGTCCACCATTTCCGGCACCAACTCGCCGAGCGTCACCACCCGCAGCGCCTCGGCCGGGCGGCCGATGTCGCGGCCGAGCACCACCAGGGTCTCCGGCGAACGGTGGCGGCGCACGATCTCCAGCGCGCGGCCCAGTTGCCACGGGCGGGCCCTGGAAATCGGGTTGTAGAAGGCCATGGCCAGGTCGGCGGCGCCGGCATGGTCGAGGCGCTTTTCGATGGTCTCCCAGGGCTTGAGGTTGTCCGACAGCGAGATCAGGCAGAAATCGTGCCCCAGCGGCGCGCCGGCCTTCGCGGCGGCGGCCAGCGCGGCGGACACGCCCGGCAGCACTTCCAGCTCCACGCCGTGCCACTCCGGATCATTGCTCTCGTGCAGCGCCTCCATCACCGCGGCGGCCATGGCGAACACGCCGGGGTCGCCGGAGGAAATCACCACCACCCGCCGCCCGCTGGCGGCCAGCTCGAAGGCGTGGCGGGCGCGCTGCATCTCCTCGCGGTTGTCGGTGCAGTGGCGCACCTGGTCGTCGCGCAATGGCTCGGCCATCTTCACGTAGGTCTCGTAGCCGAGCAGGTCCTGCGCCTCGTCCAGCGCGCGGCGCACGGCGGGAATCATGAAGTCGCTGGCGCCGGGGCCGAGGCCGATCACGCTGAGCCGCCCGCGCGGCTGGCCGATACCTTCGGCTTCGACCGGCGTGGCAGCGCGGTGCAGGTGGAAGGAGTCGCCGTGCAGCACGGCCGGCGGCAACGCGTCGTCGCTGTGGATAAACCGCAGCGGCACGCCCAGCTCGCGGGCCACCTCGGCCAGTGCCGGATCGGCCATGCGGCAGCGCGGCGCCAGCAGCGCGGCCAGCGATGCCGCGGCCAGCCCGGCTTGTGCGAGGCCCAGGCGGATGCGTCCGGGCAGCTGCGAATCCGCCAGCGTGATGTGGGCGAGGACGATGCGCGGATGGATGCGCAGCTCGTTGCGCGCGATGCCCTCGGCGCGCGCATCGATGCGCAGGGTGTGCGCGGCGTCCTCGGCCAGCGGCAGGTCCAGCCCGTCCAGCCAGGGCGCCTCGCCCTCGATGCGCAGACTGTCGCCGCCCAGCAGGTCGGAGACGAAGCGCTTGCCCTGTTCGATATCCGCCAGCGCATAGCCCTGCGGCGGGTCGAGCAGGCAGGCGCCGAAACGCAGCTCGCCGCTGGTGGTGATTGCCGGCGCCACCTCCAGTGCGGCGGCGACTTCGCGGGCCATGCGGTTCACCCCGCCCAGTCCGCCGAGCAGCGGCACCACCGCGCTGCCGTCTTCGGCCACGGCCAGCACCGGCGGCTCCGCGCCCTTGTCTGCCATTGAGGGCGTGAGCAGCGGAGCGAGGGTGCGGATGACGATGCCGGCGGCGCACAGGGCGATGATCGGGGTGTCGTCGCGGTAGAGCTGGCGCAGGGTTTCGCCGAAATTCGCGTAGGACTCATCGGCGCCTTCGACGCGACCCTTCAGGCCCAGCACCCGCGCCTGTGGATAAGCGCCCTGGATGCGCCGTGCGGTGGCCAGCGCGCCCTGGCCGAGGATGACGATGGCGGCGCGCATCAGCCGTTCCACCGCTGGCCGGGGATGACGATCATCGAGAAGTAGGGCGAGGCCATCGGGTCGACCTCGTCCAGCGCGACGATGCGCTGCTCGCGCATGGTCGCCCGCTCGACGTAATGCGCGCCGCCATCGCGGCCCAGCTCGCGCAGCACGCGGCGGACCTTGTCGAAGTTGCGCCCCAGCTTCATCACCACCGCCGCATCGGCGTCGGCCAGGCGGCGCTTGAGCTCGTCTTCCGGCAGCACGCCGGAAAGCACCGACAGGCTCTGGTTGCGATACACCAGCGGCACGCCGAGCACTGCCGCGCTGCCCAGCATCGAGCAGACGCCGGGCACGACTTCGGTGTCGTAGCGCTCCGCAAGACGGTCATGCAGGTACATGTAGGACCCGTAGAAGAACGGGTCGCCCTCGCAGATCACCGCCACGTCGCGGCCGGCATCCAGGTGCGCGGCCACCTGCGCGGCGGCGGTGTCGTAGAAGTCGCTGATCACGCCTTCGTAGGTCAGCGGCGGCTCCAGCTTCTCGGTGGTCACCGGGTAGACCAGCGGCAGGCGCTGCTGCGAGTCGAGCAGGTGCTCCTCGATGATGGCGAAGGCGTTGCCGCCGTGGCCGGCGTGGTGCTTGGCCTTGGCCACGAAGTAGCCGATCACCGGGGATGCGCGCAGCAGGCGCAGGGCCTTGAGGGTCAGCAGTTCCGGGTCGCCCGGGCCGACGCCCAGGCCGATGAGGCGGCCGGCCATCATTCCACCTCCGTGGCCAGGGCGTTCACCGCCGCGGCCGCCATCGCGCTGCCGCCACGGCGGCCACGGACGATCACGTAGGGCACGCCGCGGCTGTCGGCGGCGAGGGCGTCCTTGGACTCCATGGCGCCGACGAAACCCACCGGGAAACCGAGGATCAGCGCCGGTTTCGGCGCGCCGGCGTCGAGCATTTCCAGCAGGTAGAAGAGGGCGGTCGGCGCGTTGCCGATCACCACCACGCTGCCTTCCAGGTGTTCGCGCCAGTGTTCCAGCGCCACCGCCGAGCGGGTGTTGCCCAGCTCGCGGGCGAGCGCCGGGACGTCCGGGTCGTTGAGGGTGCAGATCACCTCGTTGTGCGCCGGCAGGCGCGCGCGGGTGATGCCCTCGGCGACCATCCGCGCATCGCAGAGGATCGGCGCGCCGGCGGCCAGCGCCGCCCGGCCGATGGCGCCGGCGCCGGCGGAGAAGCGCAGGTCCTGCACCACGTCGACCATGCCGCAGGCGTGGATCACCCGCACGGCGAGCTTCTCCAGGTCGGCGGGGATGCCGGACAGGTCGGCTTCGGCGCGAATGGTGGCGAAGGACTGGCGGTAGATCGCCTGGCCGTCGCGGATGTAATCAAGCATCGGGAAGGGCTCCGGGGGCGGCGAGTAGGTCGCAGGCCTCGTCGAGGGAAAGGTTGCGCGCCAGCGGCTGGCCGAAGCCGGCCACGCCGTCAGCGCGACGGAACAGGTCGTAGCGGCCGTCGGCGACGGCCAGCAGGGTATGCGGCGCAATGTGGGCGGCGGCGCAGGAGCGCGGGCAGCCGCACAGGTGCACGCCGGCCGGCGGCGCGTGGCGCAGGCGTTCGGCCAGGCGCAGGGCGTCGCCCTTGGTGTCGGCCAGCCCGCGCGCGCAGCCGCTGGAGCCGCTGCAGGCGACGAGGCGCGACAGCGGCTGGGCCGCGTCGATCACCAGGCCGAGCTCGCCCAGCGCGCCGAGCGCGACGGCGGCATCGGCCTGCGCCACGTCGGGGAGGATCAGGCTTTGCCAGGGCGTCAGGCGCAGTTGCCCGCCGCTGAAACGCTCCGCCAGATCGGCGAGGCCGAGCAGCGTGGCGCTGTCGAGGCGGCCGAGGACGAATCCCGCGCCGACCAGGGCGCGCTCCGGCTGGCGCTGCGGACGCATGCCGAGGTGCGCGTAGGCATCCGGCGCAGGGCGCCGCCAGTTGTCCACAAGCGGACCGTACAGCAGCGGGAAGGGCAGGCGTTGCTGCAGGCGCTCCAGCAGCGCGGCGTCGCCCAGCGTCTCGCGCAGGTGGCGCATGCGCGTCTGGCCGTCGCCGGCCAGGTCGAGGAACAGGTGCAGCAGGCTTTCCACCAGCAGCGGCACCTGCTCGGCGGAGACTGCCGCCAGGGCGGGGCGATCCGTCCCGATCTGCGGTGGACAGCCGGCGAGCCCGAAGGCGAAATGCGGCGCGGCGTCGTCGGACATCGCCGACAGCCAGATATCGTTGGGGTGCTCCAGCATCGCCAGCGACTCGCCGCCGTCCAGCTGCACGCCGAACTTGGGCGACAGGCCGTGGAAGCGCGGGGTGCGCTCCAGCAGGTCGAGCAGTTGGCGCGCCAGCGGGCCGGCGTCGAACGCCGTGGCGGCGTCCAGGCCGAGGGCCGGGCTGACCAGCAGGTTGCGCACGTCGTCCGCCGCCAGCTCGCGCGGGCCGAGGCCGGCGGCCAGCAGTTCGCGGCTCAGCGCGTTCCCGGCGCCGGCATGCACGCCGCGGATCTGCAGGTTGGCGCGGTTGGTCGCCTCCAGCACGCCGTCGGCGTGGCGTCCGGCGGCAGCGGCGATGGCGCGGGCGGCGCGGGCGTCGAGTTGTCCACAGGGCAGCTTGATGCGGCAGATGCCGCCATCGCGGGAAGCCACGATGCGCAGCAGGCCGGGGCAGGCATGCGGTCGGACGGGCAGAGCTGAGGAGTCGTGCACGGAGGTCACCAGGGCTGGGGTCGCGGTGACCTGCGAATCCCCCGGAGGGGATTTCACGACACCGATACACCCCGCTCGATGTGCGCACGCGCGACTGGTCTCGTCGGCAGGTCTCCTGGCTGGCAGGTCGTCATCCTGCGCGGCCTTCCCGGTTGCCCAGTGGCCAGATCGACATGTCTGCCATGCGATCGGATTGCGCGGACTCGCTGCTTACAGTTGCGGGGGCAGCCACGGTTCAGCCGTGTTCCCTCTTCGGCTCCCGGATGCATCGCGATCAAACAGCGAAGCGTCCTACGAGCACCGACGATGCGGGTATTATGCCTGCTTTGCCCGAGGGCGGGAAAAGCCTGCCCGTCGGATCGACCCGAGGAGTTTTCATGACGCCCTGGCTGACCATCGTCGGCATCGGCGAGGACGGTTATGCCGGCCTCGGCAAGGCCGCGCGCCGCGCCCTGCTCGCCGCCCGCGAAGTGATCGGCGCGCCGCGCCAGCTGGAGCTGCTGCCGCACGGCCTGCGCGCCCATCGCCAGGCCTGGCCCAGCCCGTTCAGCCTGGAGCCGGTGCTGCGCCGGCGCGGTGAGCCGACCTGCGTGCTGGCCAGCGGCGACCCGATGCTGTTCGGCGTCGGCGCGAGCCTCGCCCGGCAGATTCCGTCCGAGGAAATCCTCGTGCTGCCCGCGCCGTCCTCCGCCTCGCTGGCCGCCGCGCGGCTGGGCTGGGCGTTGCAGGATTGCACCCTGCTGTCGCTGGTGGCGCGCCCGCTGGCGGCGCTCCATGGGCAACTGCATCACGGCGCCCGGCTGCTGATCCTCAGCAATGACGGCGGCAGCCCGGCGGCGGTCGCGGCGCTGCTGTGCGAGCGTGGCTTCGGTGCGAGCCGGATCAGCGTGCTGGAGCACCTGGGCGGCGAGTCCGAGCGGCGCATCGACGGGCTGGCCAGCGACTGGTCGCTGAGCGAGAGCGCCGCGCTGAACCTGATTGCGCTGGAGTGCGTGGCGGGCGCCGATGCCCTTCGCCTGCCCTTGACCACCGGCCTGCCGGACGATGCCTTCCGCCACGACGGCCAGTTGACCAAGCGCGACGTGCGCGCCGTGACCCTGGCGCGGCTGGCGCCGAAACCCGGCGAGCTGCTCTGGGACGTCGGCGCCGGCTGCGGCTCCATCGGCATCGAATGGATGCGCGCGCACCCGAGCTGCCGCAGCCTCGCCATCGAGGCCAACGAAGGCCGCCAGGAGCATATCCGCTGCAACCGCGACGCCCTCGGCGTGCCGGCGCTGCAACTGGTCTGCGGCGCGGCGCCGGAGGCCCTGCAGGGACTGGAGCGCCCCGACGCGATCTTCATCGGCGGCGGCGTCACCGTCCCCGGCGTCTTCGAGCACTGCTGGGACCGGCTCAAGCCCGGCGGCCGGCTGGTGGCCAACGCCGTCACCCTGCAGAGCGAGGCGCTGCTGGTGAGCTGGCGCGAACGCATCGGCGGCGAACTGACCCGCATCGCCATCGCCCAGGCCCAGCCGCTGGGCGGCTTCGACACCTGGCGCGCGGCGCTGCCGATTACCCTGCTGGAGGCGTGGAAGGCATGATGCCGCTCCTGCGTAGGATGGGTGGAGCGCAGCGATACCCATCGATCCCGGGCAGCATGGGCTACTCATCCTGTGGTGGTTGCCGCGATGCGTGACGAAACCCCCGAACAACCCCGCCCGCTGCGCAGCGGCTACACCACCGGCAGCTGCGCCACCGCCACCAGCCTGGCGGCGGCGCGCCTGCTGCTCACCGGCGAGTGCCTGGATGCCGCGCAGATCGTCCTGCCGAAGGAGCGCAGCGCGACCCTGCGCCTGGAGTTCTGCCGGCGCACCGCCGACGGCGCCGAAGCCGGCACGCTGAAGGACGCCGGCGACGATCCGGACGTGACCCACGGCGCGCTGGTCTTCGCCCGCGTCGCGCTGAGCGCCGAACCGGGGGTGCGCTTCCACGCCGGCGAAGGCGTCGGCACGGTCACCAAGCCGGGCCTGGTGCTCGCGGTGGGCGAGCCGGCGATCAACCCGGTGCCGCGCCAGATGATGCGCGACAACCTCGCCGCGCTGGCTGCCGAATGCGGCTACGGCGGCGGCTTCGAGGTGACCATCGGCGTCGAGGGCGGCGCCGGGCTGGCGCTGAAGACCATGAACCCGCGCCTGGGCATCCTCGGCGGGCTGTCGATCCTCGGCACCACCGGCATCGTCCGGCCCTTCTCCTGCGCCGCCTACATCGCCTCGATCCAGCAGGGCATCGACGTCGCCCGCGCCAACGGCCTGCGCCACCTCGCCGCCTGCACCGGCAACGCCAGCGAGGACGCCATGCGCCGCCGCTACGGCTTCGACGACAGCGCGCTGATCGAGATGGGCGACTTCGCCGGCGCCGCGCTCAAGCACCTGCGCAAGGCACCGGTGGAGCGCTTCAGCGTCTGCGGCGGCTTCGGCAAGATCAGCAAGCTCGCCGCCGGCCACATGGACCTGCACAGCCGCCACTCCAGCATCGACCTGCTGCTGCTGGCCGAATGGGCCGCCGGGATAGGCGCCTCGGCGGACCTGCAACAGCGTATCCGTGAGGCGAATACCAGCCAGCAGGCGCTGGCGCTGTGCCGCGCCGAGGGCATCGCCCTGGGCGACGCGGTCTGCGCCCGCGCCCTGGCCTTCGCCCGGCGCATCGTGCCGGCCGGGGTGCGGCTGGAAGTCTTCGCCATCGACCGCCAGGGCAACCTGGTGGGCGAGGCCCTGGAGGAACGATGACCCGCGTCCTGCTGCTCGGCGGCATCGGCGAGGCGCTGGCCATCGCGCGGCGGCTCGGTCCGCGGCACCTCTACAGCCTCGCCGGCCTGGGCAAGGTGCCGGACGACCTCGTCTGCGCAGTGCGCGTCGGCGGTTACGGCGGCGCCGAAGGCCTTGCCGCGTTCATCCGCGAGCAGGGCTTCGACCTGCTGCTCGACGCCACCCATCCCTACGCCGCGCAGATCAGCGCCAACGCCGCCCGCGCCGCGCAACTGGCCGGCGTGCCCTGCTGGGCGCTGCGCCGCCCCGGCTGGCAGGCCGGCGCCGGGGATGACTGGCGCGAGGTGGCCGGCTGGCCGGAACTGATCGCCGCGCTGGAGAGCTTCCGCCGCCCGCTGTTCACGATGGGCCGCGAGCCGCTGGAGCACCTCGGCGAGATTCCCGCGCACCAGCACTGGACCGTGCGTTGCCTGCAAAGCCTGCCGGGCAACGCGCGCGCCGAGGTGCTGGGCGCGCGCGGCCCCTTCACCCTCGACGGCGAGCGCGAGCTGTTCGCCCGTCTGGGCAGCGACGTGCTGGTCAGCAAGAACAGCGGCAGCCAGGCGACCGAGCCGAAGCTGCAGGTCGCCCGCGAGCGTGGGGTGCCGGTGCTGATCCTGGCGCGGCCGCCACTGCCGGAGGTGGCGCGGCAGTTCGACTGCGTCGAGGACCTGTGGGCGGCGCTGGAGCCGCTGGCCTAGCCGCGGGTTCCGTCCACGCCGCGCACCGCTCTATGTATGCTGTCCCCGGTTTTCACAGGGAGTGACATAGATGCTGCGAATCCTCGGACGCGCCTCTTCGATCAACGTGCGCAAGGTGCTCTGGACCTGCGCCGAACTGGACCTGCCCTTCGCGCGGGAAGACTGGGGCACGGGCTTTCGCTCCACCGCCATGGCGGAATTCCTCGCGCTCAATCCCAATGCCATGGTGCCGGTGATCGTCGACGGCGACTTCGTGCTCTGGGAGTCCAACGCCATCTGCAGCTATCTCGCCAGCCAGTATCCATGCAACGAACTGCTGCCGGCCTCACCGCGCGAGCGGGCGCGGGTGGAGCAGTGGATGGGCTGGCAGGCCACCGAGCTGAACAACGCCTGGCGCTACGTGTTCATGGCGCGGGTGCGCAACAGCCCCAGCCATGCCGACGAATCCGCCATCGCCCTGAGCAAGGCGCAGTGGAACCACTGCATGTCGATCCTCGATCAGCAGCTGCAGAGCACCGGCGCCTTCGTGGCCGGCGAGCGCTTCACGCTTGCCGATATCGTCCTCGGGCTGTCGGTGAACCGCTGGTACCTGACGCCCATGCAGCGCCCGGAACTGCCCGCCGTGGCCGCGTATTACGAGCGGCTCAGCGAGCGGCCGGGGTTCCTGTTGCATGGGCGCAATGGGGAGCCTTGATCAGGCTGTTGAGCCGGGCAGTGCGGTTTGGCGAGACGGCGGCCTGGGGCAGGTGGAGCGCAAGCCGTCGATGTGCTCCATGAGCCCGTCGGGAATGGATTGCCACATCGGATCGAGGATGAAGTCGATGCCTTCCCGGCGCGCCATCTTGGCGGCCGGCACGAAGTCGGCATCGCCGGCGATAAGAACGATCTGATCGACCTGCTTCTTGAAGGACAGCGACGCGACATCCACGTCGATGCGCATGTCCACGCCCTTCTGCTTGGTATCGATGCGCACGTCGTCAGGCGTGAGGTCGGAGACTTGAAGCTGCCCGCGCAGCAACAGAGCGATCCTGTCGGGTTTGATCGTCCAGCGGACATCCTTGGAAAGATGCCCCAGGCGCAGTGCGAGTTTCCGTTTGCTGCGCAAGCGATTGTGCAGTTCCAATCGAAAGACTGCTTCCCGCGATTTGGAAAAGTCGACGGCCTGTTTGCTGATCGGATTGTGATGCTTGAGCTGCAGGGGCGGGCAGTCGTAGAAGAAGATGCGGTAGAGCTCACGCCGAGGGCGGGCATCGCTGCGGGGTTGGCCGTTCTGCTGAGGCCGTGCGGTGGGAATCAGGTGGGCAGTCGCCCAACGATGGATAAGATCCGCCGCGCGCCCGGCGTTGTAGGCATTGTCAGGTTCGATCTGGCGGAAGCGTTTGATGAAATAGGCTCCATCCACAAGGATCGCAGTCGACATTCCCGGTCTCCTGAATGCAAAACGCCCAAGGGATCGGCACGTCCTGGATGAGTCGGACGGCTTACTGCCTTGGGCGGGATGCGCGGAGATTAGATAGCCGCCTCCTTGCGGTCAAGTCAGAGTATTCCTCTACCGGGCGATGAAAAATGACCGGGTATGCGGCCTTATCGATTTTTTCCTAAAGATCATTGATCTGCCGATACTCCGCATCCAGCTCCTGGGCCAGCTTTCGCGCCCGTCCCAACCGCACCGCGCCACCCTCGATATCCACCAGCAGCGTCGGGCAGGCCATCGGTGGCAGTGTCGGCCAATCGCGTAGTCGCCCATCGGTCAGCACCAGCAGGCGCTGGCGCTCGCCGGGCTTCAGCCGCTGGCGCTTTTCCAGCCAGTCACGGGCCTGCTGCAGCGCCTCGATCAGCGGGGTGCCGCCGCCGGCGCCGAGCTGTTCCAGCCAGGTCTGCAACTGCGCCGAGGCTTTGTGTCCCTGCCACAGCCAGCGCGGTTGCGCGCCGGTGGCGTGCAGTACGGCGAGGTGGGCGCGCTGGCGGTAGGCCTGTTCGAAGGTGTCGGCGAGCAGTCCCTTGGCCTGGGCGAGGGCGCCGTGGCGGCGGGTGCTGGCGGAGGCGTCGACGATCACCAGCCAGAGTTCGGCGGGCTTGTGGCTGCGGGCGCGCAGGACGAGGTCGGCACGGCGCCGCGGGCGGCCGTTGCGCAGGGTCGCGGGCCAGTCGATGCGGCCGTGCGCGCCCGGCTGGCGGGCGCCGCTGCGGCCGCCGGCGAGCTGGCCGGGTCGGGGGGTGGCATCCGCGCCTGGGGCCGGGCGCGGGCGGATGCTCAGGGCTTTTTTGGCCAGCCCGCCAGTTGCCGGCGCTCGCCCATGGCGACGGGCTGGGCGGGCAGCTCGCCCCACTGGCCTTCGCCGCCGTCGCTGCCGGGCTGTTGCTGCGACTGGCGCTGCGCCTGCGGCGGTTGTGCGTTCGACTGCTGCGGCGGATGGCGGCGGCGATGGGCGAGGGCGAAGTGCTCCACCGCATCGATGTCCCGCGCCTCGATGGCGCCGGCGCCGCGCCAGGCCGCATGGGCGCGGGCGGCGCGCAGCCAGACCAGGTCGGCGCGCAGGCCGTCGACGCCGGCGGCGTGGCAGCGCTCGGCGATGGTGTCCAGCGCGGCATCGTCCAGGGGGATCACGGCCAGCCGCTGGCGCGCATCGCCGCAGCGTCGTTGCAGGGCCTGCTGGGCGTCCTGCCACTGCGCGAGAAACGCCTGCGGATCGGCGTCGAAGGCCAGCCGGCGGCGGACGATCTCGGCGCGCTCGGCCGGCGCCGGGATGCCTTGCAATTGCACCTTGAGGCCGAAGCGATCGAGCAGCTGCGGGCGCAGTTCGCCTTCCTCGGGGTTCATGGTGCCGATCAGCACGAAGCGCGCCGGGTGGCTGTGGGACAGGCCGTCGCGCTCGATCAGGTTGACCCCGCTGGCGGCCACGTCGAGCAGCAGGTCGACGAGGTGGTCGGGCAGCAGGTTCACTTCGTCGACGTAAAGCACGCCGCCATGGGCGTGGGCCAGCACGCCGGGGGAGAACTGCGCGCGGCCTTCGCCCAGCGCGGCGTCCAGATCGAGGGTGCCGACGATGCGCTCCTCGCTGGCGCCCAGCGGCAGGGTGACGAAGCGTCCGCCGTCCAGCAGGTCGGCCACGCCGCGCGCCAGGGTGGACTTGGCCATGCCGCGCGGCCCTTCGATCAGCACGCCGCCGATGCTTGCGTCGATGGCCGCCAGGCACAGGGCCAGCTTCAGCTCATCGGCGGCGACGACGGCGGCCAGTGGGAAATGGGGAAGGGCGCTCATGGGGATTTCCTGCGGATTGCGTCCGTGCATGGTAGCGAACCGGGCATGGGACGTGTATCGCCTCCATAGAGCATGGTGATTGATCGGCGCGCCGCGATGCAGTAAGTTGAGCCCCATTCCACGGAGAACATCATGCCGTCCAGCCTGTCCATCCAGTCCCTCGCCCGCCCCGCTGCCATCGGCTCCGCGGTCGCTCGCGCGCAGGTGCTGGCCGCGGCTGCCGGCTATTTCTTCTATGGGTATTGGTTTAGCCAAAGGCGCGCCTGATACCCCACAGGCGCCCTAGCAAGCAGGGTCGCCAACCAGACAGATTCACGAAACCCCGGTCGGCAACCCGACCGGGGTTTTTGTTTTTCCGGCCCACAAGGCCACCGCATCGCCAACGAATTGAACTGGGCCAAAACGCTCAGACAGAGGATCACGACATGAACACCACGTATTACCGCTATTACCGCAACTCCGACTGGCGATTTAGCAGCGCGCTGCGTGCCACCCAACGAGCCTTGCCACGAACACTTAGATAGAGCGCCGAGCGCGGAACGACCACCGCGCCGGCCAAGGATGCCAGTCAGATGAACGCTTCCACCTCCACCCTGATCCGCCCCGAACACGCAGCCACCGCCGAAGTCCTCGACCTGCCGCTGCCCTCCGCCCGCCGCCGCGAACACCCGCTGCCGAGCCCCGCCGAACTGCGCCAGCGCCTGCCGCTGTCCGCCGCCATGGCCCACCGCGTCCGCGAAGGCCGCGATGCGATCCGCGCCGTACTCGATGGCCGCGACCCGCGCCTGCTGGTGGTGATCGGCCCCTGCTCGCTGCACGACCCCGTTTCCGCCCTCGAATACGCCGACCGCCTCGCCGAGCTGGCGCCGCAGGTGAGCGACCAGCTTCTGCTGGTGATGCGCGCCTACGTCGAGAAACCACGCACCACGATCGGCTGGAAAGGCCTGGTCTACGACCCGCGGCTGGACGGCAGCGGCGACATGGCCGGCGGTCTCGAACTGTCGCGCCGGCTGATGCTGGGCATGCTCGAACGCGGCCTGCCGATCGCCACCGAACTGCTGCAACCGCTGGTGGCCGGCTACTTCGACGACCTGCTGGGCTGGGCCGCGATCGGCGCGCGCACCAGTGAATCCCAGGTGCACCGCGAGCTGGTCAGCGGCCTCGACCTGCCGGTGGGCTTCAAGAACGGCACCGACGGCAGCATCGGCATCGCCACCGACGCCATGCGCTCGGCCGCGCACCCGCACCAGCACTTCGGCATCGACGCGCTGGGCCGTCCGTCGCTGGTACAGACCCAGGGCAACCCGGACACCCATCTGGTGCTGCGCGGCGGTCACAGCGGCCCGAACTTCGATGCGGGGAGCGTGCAGCAGATTCGCCAGGGGCTGGAGAAGCTCGGCATCGCGCCGAGCATCATGGTCGACTGCAGCCACGCCAACAGCGGCAAGGACCCGCTGCGCCAGCCGGCGGTGCTGGACAGCGTGCTCGACCAGCGCCTGGCCGGCGACGCTTCGCTGCGCGGCGTGATGCTGGAGAGCCACCTGTTCGACGGCTGCCAGGCGCTTTCGGGCGAGCTGCGTTACGGCGTGTCGATCACCGACGGCTGCCTGGGCTGGAGCGGGACCGAGGCGCTGCTGCTGAACGCCGCCGAGCGCCTGCGCCGAGGCTGAAGGTGACGGCTCTTTTGTAGGAGCGAGCTTGCTCGCGAACATTGCCCCGCAGCGGAGCCTGGTTCGCGAGCAAGCTCGCTCCTACAGGTGTTCCGTCTGATTGCAATGGAAACACCCGTTCGCGGATAAGATCCGCTCCTGCAACTCACAAGGAGGTTGAGTGTGATGGATGAGTATCGGCCGGCGGTGCGAACGGTTTTCGTTGGTTACGCGGCGCTGAGCCTGGCGCTGCCGCTGATGTTGGTCGCGTTACTGTTGTTTGGGCGCCCGCTGGCCAGCGTCTCCGTGCTGGGGCTTGGCGGTCCGTTGCTGATGGTGGCGCTGCGTTGTCTGACGCGCCGGGCTGACGCGGTTCCAGACGTTCTGTCCAAACCATTGTGCCGGGGGCTGTTATTGCTCAGCGTTCTGGTCGCTGGCGGTCTCTGGAGCGTGGCTGGTTTTGCGTACGCAGTGCCTTCGACGCTGGGCGCCTTCATGTTCCTGCTCAGAGAAAACTGGATGTGGCACCTGGCTTCACGCTGGGGCATGTCCCTGTAGGAGCGGACTCCGTCCGCGATACCGTGTAACGGCATCGATCGCGGATGAATCCGCTCCTACGAAAGCGCGAAATCCTTCACTGCTCTTCGCTGTCCACCAGCAGGTTCTCCAGCGTCTCGCGGTATTCCCCCGGGTCCTCCCACAACCCGCGTTGCTGCGCTTCCACCAGGCGTTCGGCGATGTCGCGCAGGGCTTCGGGGTTGTGCTGGCGGATGAATTCGCGGGTGTCGTCGTCCAGCAGGTAGGCGTCGGCCAGCAGGCGGTACTGGTGGTCGTCCACCAGTTCGCTGGTGGCGTCGAAGGCGAACAGGTAGTCCACCGTCGCGGCCAGTTCGAAGGCGCCCTTGTAGCCGTGGCGCTTCATGCCGGCGATCCATTTCGGGTTCACCGCGCGGGCGCGCACCACGCGGCCGAGTTCTTCCTTCAGGGTGCGGATGCGCGGGTTGTCCGGCTGGCTGTGGTCGCCGTGGTAGCTGGAAAGCTGCTGGCCCTGGATGACCTCGGCGGCGGCGAGCATGCCGCCCTGGAACTGGTAGTAGTCGTTGGAATCGAGGATGTCGTGCTCGCGGTTGTCCTGGTTGTGCAGCACCGCCTGCAGGCCGGACAGGCGCTGGGCGAAGCGCTCGCGCGCCGGGGTGCCGTCGTCGCCGGCGCCGTAGGCGTAGCCGCCCCAGTTCAGGTAGGCCTCGGCGAGGTCGGCGCGGCTGTCCCACTGGCGCGATTCGATCACGCCTTGCACGCCCGCTCCGTAGGCGCCGGGCTGGGCGCCGAAGATGCGCCAGCCGGCCTGGCGGCGGGCTTCGTCGATCTCCAGTCCTTCATTCATAAGGCGTGCCTGATCGGCGCGCACGCGGGCGGCCAGCGGGTTCAGGTCGTCCGGCTCGTCCAGCGCGGCGACGGCCTGCACGGCGGCATCGAACAGGCGGATCAGGTTGGCGAAGGCGTCGCGGAAAAAGCCGGAAACCCGCAGCGTCACGTCCACCCGCGGACGGTCGAGCAGGCTGATCGGCAGTACCTCGAAATCCTCCACGCGCTGGCTGCCGGCCTGCCACACCGGGCGCACGCCGAGCAGCGCGAGGGCCTGGGCGATGTCGTCGCCGCCGGTGCGCATGGTCGCGGTGCCCCACACCGACAGGCCGAGCTGGCGCAGGTGGTCGCCGTGGTCCTGCAGGTGGCGTTCGAGCAGGCGGCTGGCGGACTGGAAGCCGAGGCGGAACGCGGTGGGCGTGGGCAGGTTGCGCACGTCGACGGTGAAGAAGTTGCGCCCGGTGGGCAGCACGTCGACCCGCCCGCGACTGGGCGCGCCACTGGGGCCGGGCGGGACGAAACGACCATCGAGGCCGGCGAGCAGGTGGCCGATTTCGCTGGCGCCGCAGGCGTCGAGCGTCGGCGCGATCTGCCCGTGCAACTGGGCGAGCACCGCCGCGCTGGCGCTTCCGGGGGCACTGGCTGAACCGTCGATCAGGCGCAGGGCGAGCAGCTCCAGACGCTCGCGGGTGTCGCCGTTGCTGCGCCAGGGTTCGTCGCTCACGGCGAGCAGCACATCGGGGCGCGGACCTTCCCAGGCTTGCGCGAAGGCTTCGTCCAGCGGATCGCGGCCCAGCTGCAGATCTTCGCTCAGCGCGCGCAGCAGGCTGGCGTTGCCGCCGCGCCCGTCGCCGCGCGGGATGCGCACCAGCGACAGCAGCGTGTCGCGGCGCAGCTCGCCCACGGGCGACTCGCCGAACACGTGCAGGCCATCGCGGATCTGCGATTCCTTGAGGTCGCAGAGGTAGGCGTCCAGCTGCGGCAGCCAGCTTTCCGGATCGTCGCTCAGCTGCAAGCCCAGCTCGCGGTCCAGCGCGGTTTCGCGCACCAGCACGAGGATGTCGCCGCGCAGTTCATTGGCGCGGCGCGGGTCGAGCAGGGAGGCGTCGTAGTACTCGTCGGCCAGGCGTTCGAGGTCGCGCAGCGGGCCGTAGTTTTCCGCGCGGGTCAGCGGCGGCATCAGATGGTCGATGATCACCGCCTGGGCGCGGCGCTTGGCCTGGGCGCCTTCGCCGGGGTCGTTGACGATGAACGGGTAGAGGTTCGGCAGCGGGCCGAGGATCGCGTCCGGCCAGCACTCCTCGGAGAGCCCGACGCCCTTGCCCGGCAGCCATTCCAGGTTGCCGTGCTTGCCGACGTGGACCACCGCGTCGGCGCCGAACACCTCGCGCAGCCAGAAGTAGAAGGCGAGGTAGCCGTGGGGCGGCACCAGCGAGGGATCGTGGTAGATCGCCGCGGCGTCGAGCTGGTAGCCGCGCGCCGGCTGGATGCCGACGAAGCCGAGGCCGAAGCGCAGGCCGGCGACCATCATGCGGCCGCTGCGGAACATCGGGTCCTGCTGCGGTTCGCCCCAGCGTTCGCGCACGGCCTGCTGGTTGGCTTCGGGCAGGCGCGCGAAGCAGGCGAGGTAGTCGTCCAGTGCCAGGCTCTGCGCGCAGGGGCGCAGGTCGAGGCTGTCCAGGTCGTTGCTGACGCCGCCGAGCAACTGCTGGATCAGCGCCGTGCCGGAGTCGGGCAGGCCGGCGACCGGGTAACCCTGGGCCTCCAGCGCGCGGAGGATGTTCAGCGCGGCGGCCGGCGTATCCAGGCCGACACCGTTGCCGATGCGCCCGTCGCGGGTCGGGTAGTTCGCCAGGATCAGCGCCACGCGCTTGTCGGCGTTGGCCTTGCGTGCCAGCAGCATCCAGCGCCGCGCCAGTTCGGCGATGAAGTCCATGCCCGGCAGGTGCGGCAGGTAGCAGACCACGTCGCTCTGGCTGCGCTCGCTGCGCCAGGCCAGGCCCTTGAAGCTGATCGGCCGGGTGATGATGCGGCCGTCCAGTTCCGGCAGCGCGATGTGCATGGCCAGGTCGCGCGGGCCCAGGCCCTGCGGGTTGGCGCGCCAGAGGTCGAAGTTGTCCAGCGAGCAGATGGCTTGCAGCACCGGCACGTCGCGTCTGAACGGCCGCTCCTGCGGCGCTTCCGGGTTGGACTGGGCGAAGCCGGTGGTGTTAATGATCAGCTCGGCGTCGGCGGCCTCCAGCAGGTTTTCCACCGCGTCCAGGCAGGCGGCTTCCTTGAGGCTAGCCACGGCGATGGGCAGCGGGTTGATGCCCTGGAGCCGGAGGCGTTCGCAGAAGGTGTCGATGAAGCCGGTGTTCGCCGCCTGCAGGTGCGTGCGGTAGAGCAGCAGCGCGGCGACGGGCCAGTCCGCGTTCCAGTCGGCCTGCCAGCGGGCGAGGTCGCAGCTGCCGGCTTGTGGGTGATGGAGCGCCACGCGCGGCAGCGTCTGCGGTTCGCTCCAGGCATAGTCGCGTTGCAGGTGGCGGTTGGCGAGGCAGGCGAAGAACTGCCGGGCGTTGCCCATGCCGCCCTGGCGCAGGTACTGCCAGAGCCGTTCGGCGTCCGCTGGCGGGACGTTGCTCAGGGCGGTGAGTTCGGGGTCGGGCTTGTCGTCACCGGGCACCGCGATCAGCGTGGCGCCGCGCTCGGCCAGCGCCGCCAGTTGCTCCATGCCGTAGCGCCAGTAGCCGACGCCGCCGTGCACCGAGATCAGGATGACCCTGGCGTGCCGCAGCACCTCGTCGACGTAGAGGTCCACCGAGGCGTGGTTCTGCAACTGCATGGGATTGGCCAGGCGCAGGCTCGGGTAGTCCGCCGGCAGCCCGCGGGCGGCCTCGGCGAGCAGCGCGAGGTGCGAGTCGCCGCTGCAGAGGATCACCAGCTCGGCGGGCGTCTGGGCCAGGTGGGCGATGCCGTCGTCGGGGACGAAGCCGCCGGGTTGGGTGCGCAGCAGGTGCATGGGTTTGCTCGGTAGTGGCTCTTCGTAGGAGCGAGCTTGCTCGCGAACCAAACCCCGCTGCGGGGCCGTTCGCGAGCAAGCTCGCTCCTGCAGGGGATTGGCATGGTCGTAGGATGGGTGGAGCCTGCGATGCCCATCATCGGTGGTGGCTATCGCTGCGCTCCACGCCACCCTACGCAATCACGCCAGGGCGGTGCGCAGCGCGTTGGCGATGGCGGCCTGGTCCAGCTCCTGGCCGATCACCACCAGGCGCGTGGCGCGGGTTTCGTCGCCGCGCCAGGCGCGGTCGAAATGCTTGTCGAAGCGCTTGCCGACGCCCTGCACCAGCAGGCGCATGGGCTTGCCGGGGATGGCCACGAAGCCCTTGATGCGCAGGATGGCGTGGCGCTCGACCAGCGCGTTCAGCGTGTCGAGCAGGGCGCGTTCTTCCACTTCCGGCAGGTCGACGTGGAAGGAGTCGAACTCGTCGTGATCGTGGTCTTCGTGCCCTTCATGGTCGTGGTGGGTCGGGCGGCTGTCGATGTGCAGCTCGGCCTCGGCGTTCAGCCCCAGCAGCACGGAAAGCGGCAGCTGGCCGGCGCTGGCCTCGACGATCTTCACCGCCGGCGGCAGCTCCTCGGCGACCTCGGCGCGCACCCGGGCCAGCGCCTCGGCGTCGAGCAGGTCGGCCTTGTTCAGCACCACCAGGTCGGCGCTGGCCAACTGGTCTTCGAAGAGTTCGTGCAGCGGCGATTCGTGGTCGAGGTTCGGGTCCTGCTGGCGCTGCTGGTCGACCTGCTCGGGATGGGCGGCGAAGGTGCCGGCGGCCACGGCCGGGCTGTCGACCACGGTGATCACCGCATCGACGGTGCAGGCGTTGCGGATTTCCGGCCACTGGAAGGCCTGCACCAGCGGCTTGGGCAGGGCCAGGCCGGAGGTCTCGACGAGGATCTGGTCGAGGTCGCCGCGGCGCGCCACCAGCTCGCGCATCACCGGGAAGAACTCTTCCTGCACGGTGCAGCACAGGCAGCCGTTGGCCAGCTCGAAGACGCGGCCGGCGGCTTCTTCCTCGCTGCAACCGATGGCGCACTGCTTGAGGATGTCGCCGTCGATGCCCAGCTCGCCGAATTCGTTGACGATCACCGCGATGCGGCGGCCTTGCGCATTGTCGAGCATGTGGCGGAGCAGGGTGGTCTTACCGGCGCCGAGGAAGCCGGTGACGATGGTGACGGGGAGTTTGGCCAGGGTTTTCATGCGCGCCTCGCAAGCGGAAGTTGGAAGGCGGATGAAGGGCGCGCGCGCGGGTTCGCCGCGCAACGAAGGTCGCCACCGGATCACCCCGCCCGGTTGTCGTGTAGAGAACAAACCGGTTCCGGATCTCGCGAGCTAGAGCAGAACAAGGCAAAAAGCGGCGAGAGAGCGGAGTTTGCTTTAGCAAATGAGCATCTCGAGCCGATTTTTAACGCCGTTATGCCGACGCGCAGCAGATCGAAAACCAGTCACGAGGCAGGTCTCCTGGCTCACAGCCGCTTGTTATCCCTTCGCCTTCCCGCCCGAATCGGCAGTGGCACATGAAGAGACAGGCTGTTCACAGTTGCGGGGGCAGCCGTGGCGCATCCGAAGATTTCCACGTTCCCTCTTAGCTCCGGCCAGCGCCGGAGAACCTCGAAGCCCAGAAGGCTACGCAGCGCAGGCCAGGCGGTCAATCGCCGGGGATCGGTTGACGCCTGCCGGCCGCCGTGGTCAGCTAGCGCGGTTTCAGGTGTCTCGCGCCGACGTGCGCGAGGTGAAACGGGAAGCCGGTGCGTCCGCAAGGACCAGTCCGGCGCTGCCCCCGCAACGGTAAGCGCATCGAGGGTCGTCAGTAGCCACTGTGCCAAGGCATGGGAAGGCTGACCCGCCCGGCCGGAGTTTCCGGTTGGCGTCGCAAGCCCGGAGACCGGCCTGGAATCCTTCGTTTTTGGCAAACCCGCGGTGGGCGGGCGCAGGCCGTGGCGCGACCGGTTCCGGCGCGTTCGAATGCGTTCAACCTCTGCGTTCTCTACTCAGCTTTCAGAGGGAACGTTCATGTCCAGCAGCACCCTGACGCACGCGTCGAGCACTTCCATCCCCCTTTCCAAGCGCATCGCCCTGGCCGTCGGCGCCAGCCTGCTCGGTGCGTTGCTGGTGTACTTCGCCGGCTTCTCGCACCTGGAGGCGGTGCACAACGCCGCGCATGACACTCGCCATAGCGCCGGCTTCCCCTGCCACTGATGCGGCCCTGAATCCAATCGGCTGCGCGTCGGCCGGCTGAATTGAAGCGTCCCTGACTGCCCGTTCGAGGCGGTCGCGGCGTCGCTTCGCCTGCCCCGTGCGGCCCGAGAGTGCGGAGAAGAAAAATGATCAAACGTATCGCCCGGACCGCCGGGTTCGCCGGCCTGATCGCGGCGCTGGTGCTGACCGTGGTCCAGTTGCTGTGGGTGTCCCCGCTGATCCTCAAGGCGGAGACCTACGAGCAGGCCGAACCCGTGGCCGAGCACAGCCACGAGCACGCCGAAGGCGCCGCCGCCGGCCACCACCACGACACGCAGGCCTGGGAGCCGGAAGACGGCTGGCAGCGCATCCTCTCCACCACCGGCGGCAACCTGGTGGTCGCGGTGGGCTTCGCCCTGATGCTGGCCGGCCTGTTCACCCTGCGCGAGCCGGGCAGGACCTCCGAGGGCCTGCTCTGGGGCCTCGCCGGTTTCGCCGTGTTCACCCTGGCGCCATCCCTCGGCCTGCCGCCGGAAGTGCCCGGCACCGCCGCCGCCGACCTGGGCCTGCGGCAGGGCTGGTGGATCGGCACCGCCGCCGCCACCGCCGCCGGCCTCGCGCTGCTGGTGTTCAGCCGCGCCTGGCTGCTGCGCGGCGTGGGCCTGGCGCTGCTGGTGGTGCCGCACCTGGTCGGCGCGCCGCAGCCGGAGGTGCATGCCAGCCTCGCGCCGGAAAGCCTCGCCCGGGAGTTCGTCGTCGCCTCGCTGCTCACCAACGCGGTGTTCTGGGCGGCCCTGGGCGTCGTGTCCGTCTGGTTGTTCCGCCGCTTCGCACCGTCGGCCTGATTCCGGCGCTATGCTCCACCCCGCAGCCGGCCCTGCCGCCTGCGGGGTTTTCATTTTCAGAGGCCATTTCAGGAGACTGATCATGACGCTGGTTGCCGGCCTCGGTTGCCGCCGGGGCTGCCCGCTCGATGAATTGCGCGCGCTGCTACGGGACACCCTGGCGGAAGCCGGGCTCGACGAGTCGAATCTCACCGCGCTGGCCAGCGCCACGCTGAAGGCCGACGAAGAAGGGCTGAGCGCCCTGGCCGCCGCGCTGGACCTGCCGCTGGCGCTGTTCACCCCGCAACAGCTGGCGGCCTGCGAGAAGCGCCTCGGCGAGCCATCGGAGGCGGTGCGCACGGCCACCGGCAGCGCCAGCGTCGCCGAAGCCGCGGCGCTGCTGCAGGCCGAAGCCCAGGGCGGCGCGCCAGCGCGGCTGCTGGTGGGCAAGCGCCGCAGCGACCAGGCTACCTGCGCGCTGGCCTTCATCCCCGATGCACCCGAACAGGAACAGCCATGACGGTCTACTTCATCGGCGCCGGCCCCGGCGATCCGGAGCTCATCACGGTCAAGGGCCAGCGGCTTATCCGTGCCTGTCCGGTGATCCTCTACGCCGGCTCGCTGGTGCCGCCGGCGGTGCTGGAAGGGCACAGCGCCGAACGCGTGGTGAACACCGCCGAGCTGCATCTGGACGAGATCGTCGCGCTGCTGGCGCAGGCCCACGCCGAGGGCCGGGACGTGGCGCGGGTGCACTCCGGCGACCCGTCGCTGTACGGCGCCATCGGCGAGCAGATCCGCCACCTGCGCGAACGCGGCATTCCCTACGAGATCGTGCCCGGCGTCACCGCCACCTCGGCCTGCGCGGCGATCCTCGGTTGCGAACTGACCCTGCCGGATATTTCCCAGACGCTGATCCTGACCCGCTACGCAAGCCGGACGCGGATGCCCGAGGGCGAGTCCCTCGCCGAGCTGGCGCAGCACCGCGCCACCCTGGCGATCCACCTGGGCGTCGGCCAGCTGGCGTCGATCGTCGCCGAGCTGCTGCCGCATTACGGCGCCGACTGCCCGGTCGCGGTGATCCACCGCGCCAGCTGGCCGGACCAGGACCAGGTCACCGGCACCCTCGGCGACATCCTGCCCAAGGCCGCCGCCAAGGGCTTCCGCCGCACGGCGCTGATCCTGGTGGGCAAGGTGCTGGGCGCGGAGGGTTTCGCCGATTCGTCGCTGTACAGCGCGGGGCATGCGCACCTGTATCGCCCGTGAGGCGCCGGGGATGGCGCGAGGCCCGCTTTTGTAGGAGCGGATCTTATCCGCGATCACCGCGATAGCGGTGCAAACCCTGGGCGCCGGCCTTTCGGCCGGATCGCGGATGAGATCCGCTCCTACGAAGGGCCGCCACGGCGCTCGGGGCTACAGCGAGTGGATGATTCGCCCGAGGGTTTCCATGGCCTGTTCGCTGCGCGCCGTCCACGGGTGGCCGTAGTTCAGCCGCAGGCAATGGCCGAAGCGCCGCGTGGCGGAGAAGATCGGCCCCGGCGCCAGGCTGATGCCCTGGGCCAGGGCGAGCTGGAACAGCTTGAGCGCGTCGATGTGCTCGGGCAGCTCCAGCCACAGGAAGTAGCCGCCGCTGGGCCGGGTGACGCGGGTGGCGGCGGGGAAGTGCCGGGCCACGGCGGCGAGCATGGCGTGCTGCTGGCTTTCCAGGGCGTGGCGCAGCTTGCGCAGGTGGCGGTCGTAGCCGCCGTGCTGCAGGTAGTCGGCGATGGCCGCCTGGGCCGGCACCGAGGCCGACAGGCTGGTCATCAGCTTGAGCCGCTCGATCTGCTCGGCGTAGCGCCCGCCGGCCACCCAGCCGACCCGGTAGCCCGGCGCCAGGTTCTTGGAGAAGGAGCTGCAGTGCATCACCAGCCCCTCGCTGTCGAAGGCCTTCACCGGCTTCGGCGCCTGGGCGGCGAAGTACAGCTCGGCGTAGACGTCGTCCTCGATCAGCGGCACCTGGTGCCGGGCCAGCAGGGCGGCGAGGGCGCGCTTCTTGTCCTCGGCCATGCTCGCGCCCAGCGGGTTCTGGAAGTTGCTCATGAACCAGCAGGCCTTGATCGGCAGGCGCGCCAGGCTGTCGGCGAGCACGTCGAGGTCGATGCCCTCGCGCGGGTGCACGGGGATTTCCACCGCCTTCAGTTTCAGCCGCTCCAGCACCTGCAGGCTGGCGTAGAAGGCCGGCGCCTCGATGGCCACCAGGTCGCCCGGACGGGTCACCACCTGCAGGCACAGGTTCAGCGCTTCCAGCGCGCCGTTGGTGACCACCAGTTCCTCCACCGGCAGCGGCATGCCGCCGACCATGTAGCGCAGGGCGATCTGCCGACGCAGCGCGTGGCTGCCGGGGGCGAGGTCGGCCACCACCGAGCGTGGGTCCATGTCGCGCACGGCGTGGGCCATGGAGCGCGCCAGGCGCGGCAGGGGGAACAGCTCCGGGGCCGGGAAGGCCGAGCCGAAGGGCACGGTGTCCGGGTCCTTGATCGAGCTGAGCACCGAGAACACCAGTTCGCTGACATCCACCTCGGTGGTCTGCGCGTCGTGGCGGGCTATCTCCGGCTCGGCCAGGGCGCGCTGCACGTGCTCGCGGACGAAGTAGCCGGAGCGCGCACGGGCGACGATCAGCCCGCGGTCCTCCAGCAGGTAATAGGCCTGGAACACCGTGGAAGCGCTGACCCCGTAGGTGCGGCTGGCGTGCCGCACCGAGGGGACTTTCTGCCCGGGGGCGAGCACGCCGCTGCGGATCAGGCCGGCGATCTCGTCGGCGAACTTCTCATAGCGCTTCATCTTGTCCTGGGGAGTGGGAGCGTCCGCCCACTCTAGGCGCTGCGGCGCCGCCACGCCAAGCTCGCGCGCCATGCTCAGCGCCCCGGCGAGACGAAGGTGCTGGCGGCGTCGATCGCCTCATTGCCGTCGCTGACCCTGAAGTGCAGCGGCACCGATCCGGCGGCGCCGCTCTGCGCCAGGCTCGCCACCGAGACGGCGAAGTCGCGGATCTCGCCCGGTTGCAGCAGCAGCTCCGGCACGCCCTGCAGGCGGTAGCCGGCGCCGTCGGCGAGGCTCAGTTGGTAGTGCTGCGGCTGCTGGGTCTTGTTGATCAGCTTGAGGTTGTAGATGTTCTCGATCTCGCCGGCGGCGTTCTCGCGGAACAGGCCGCGGTCGCGGGCCACGTCGAGGTTGATCAGCGGCCGCGCCTGCAGCGCCCAGACGAAGGCGCCGATCATCGCCAGCAGCACCGCCGCGTAGCCGATCAGGCGCGGGCGCAGCAGCCGGGTCTTGCCGCCTTCCAGCGCGCGCTCGGAGGTGTAGCGCACCAGGCCCTGGTCGTAGCCCATCTTGTCCATCACCGAGTCGCAGGCGTCGATGCAGGCGGCGCAGCCGATGCAGGCGATCTGCAGGCCGTCGCGGATGTCGATGCCGGTGGGGCAGACCTGCACGCACTGGAAGCAGTCGATGCAGTCGCCCAGGCCGAGGGCCTTGGGATCGGCGTCCTTGCGGCGCGCGCCACGGGATTCGCCGCGCGCCGCGTCGTAGGAAATGATCAGGGTGTCCTTGTCGAACATCACGCTCTGGAAGCGCGAGTAGGGGCACATGTGGATGCACACCTGCTCGCGCAGCCAGCCGGCGTTGGCGTAGGTGGCGGCGGCGAAGAAGGCGACCCAGAAGGTGCTTTCCAGGTCCAGGCGCAAGCTCAGCAGGTCCGCCACCAGCGGCCGCACCGGGGTGAAGTAGCCGATGAAGGTGACCGCCGTGACCAGGCTGATCAGCAGCCAGAGCCCGTGCTTGGCGCCCTTGCGCAGGAACTTCTCGGCGCTGGCCGGGGCCTTGTCCAGCTTCATGCGCTGGTTGCGGTCGCCCTCGGTGACCTGCTCGGCCCACATGAAGATCCAGGTCCACACGCTCTGCGGGCAGGTGTAGCCGCACCAGACGCGGCCGGCGAACACGGTGATGAAGAACAGGCCGAAGGCGGCGATGATCAGGATCGCCGAGAGCAGGATGAAATCCTGCGGCCAGAAGGTCGCGCCGAAGATGTAGAACTTGCGCTCGGGCAGGTCCCAGAGCACCGCCTGGCGGCCGTTCCACTGCAGCCAGAGGGTGCCGAAGAACAGCAGGAACAGCAGCGCGCCGCCGAGCCTGCGCAGGTCGCGGAAACGCCCGGCGAAGCGCTTGGTGTAGACCGTCGGGGTGACCGCCGACAGCGGTTTCGGGGGCGGGGTGAAGCGTTGCGGGGCGTCGATCTCGACGATCTTCGCGGGGATTCTTTCGCTCATTGTCGTGGCCCATCAGGCAAAAGAGGCGCCGCGACTGTACGAACCGTCCTGCACCCGAAACAGATTCAGGTCTGCCGGAAAAAACCATATCAGATGGCGCGGAATGCGCCGCCCCGCGCTGCCACAGGGCTGGCGCGCTGCGCGGCGGGGCGGCTGATCGGGCATGTTGCGGCAACCGGTCGCAGGCCGGCGGGGCAGGGGCGGGGCGCATCTGATCCGGTTTTTCCCGCGCGATCTGCCGCTGTTTTGCACAGCAGGCGCCGGCCATAGTGCGGCCATCCCTGAAGTGGCGTGCCCGACGACAGAAGCAGGCCGCCACGCAACGCTCCGAAGGTGGCCTGGCGATGTACCGATACGATGATTACGACCGCGCGCTGGTGCGCGAACGGGTGGCGCAGTTCCGCGACCAGGTGCGGCGGCGCCTGAGCGACGAGCTGAGCGAGGAAGAGTTCCTGCCGCTGCGCCTGCAGAACGGCCTGTACCTGCAGAAGCACGCCTACATGCTGCGCGTGGCGATCCCCTACGGCACCCTCTCCAGCGAACAGATGCGCACCCTGGCCTGGATCGCCCGCGAGCACGACCGCGGCTACGGCCACTTCACCACGCGGCAGAACATCCAGTTCAACTGGGTGGAGCTGGCGCGGGTGCCGGACATCCTCGAGCGCCTCGCCGAGGTCGAGATGCACGCCATCCAGACTTCCGGCAACTGCGTGCGCAACATCACCACCGAGGCCTTCGCCGGGGTCGCCGCCGACGAATTCCTCGACCCGCGCCCGCTGGCGGAAATCCTCCGCCAGTGGTCGACGGTGAACCCCGAATTCCTCTTCCTGCCGCGCAAGTTCAAGATCGCCCTCTGCGCCGCCGAGGAAGACCGCGCGGCGGTGATGATGCACGACATCGGCCTCTACCTGCGCAGTGCCGAAGACGGCGAGCTGCGCCTGAAGGTGCTGGTGGGCGGCGGCCTGGGGCGCACGCCGATGCTCGGCCAGGTGATCCGCGACGAGCTGCCCTGGCAGCACCTGCTGTCCTACGTCGAGGCCATCCTGCGCGTGTACAACCGCCACGGCCGGCGCGACAACAAGTACAAGGCGCGGATCAAGATCCTGGTGAAGGCGCTGGGCATCGAGGCGTTCGCCCGCGAGGTGGAGGAGGAGTGGCAGCACCTGCGCGACGGCGAGGCGCAGCTGACGCTCGACGAATACGAACGCGTGGCCGCCGCCTTCGAGCCGCCGGTCTATGCGCCGGCCGATGAGCTGGCCTACGGCAGCGCGCTGGCCGCCGATGCCGGCTTTGCCCGCTGGGTCTCGCGCAACGTGCGCCCGCACCGCGTGCCGGGTTACGCCAGCGTCGTGCTGTCCACCAAGCCGGGCGCCGAGGCGCCGCCGGGGGACGTCACCGCCGCGCAGATGGAGCGCGTCGCCGACTGGGCCGAGCGCTTCGGCTTCGGCGAAATCCGCGTTGCCCACGAGCAGAACCTGGTGCTGCCGGACGTGCGCAAGTCCGACCTCCACGCGCTCTGGCGCGAGGCGTGCGACGCCGGGCTGGGCACGCCGAACCAGGGCCTGCTGACCGACATCATCGCCTGCCCCGGCGGCGACTTCTGCGCGCTGGCCAACGCCAAGTCGATCCCCATCGCCCAGGGTATCCAGCAGCGTTTCGAGGACCTCGACTACCTGCACGACCTCGGCGACCTGAGCCTGAACATCTCCGGCTGCATGAACGCCTGCGGCCACCACCACATCGGCAACATCGGCATCCTCGGCGTCGACAAGAACGGTAGCGAGTGGTACCAGGTCACCCTCGGCGGCGCCCAGGGCACGCGCAGCACGCTGGGCAAGGTGATCGGCCCGTCGTTCAGCGCCGCCGAAGTGCCGGACGTGATCGAAGCGCTGGTGCGCACCTACGTGGAACAGCGCGGCGCCGGCGAGCGCTTCGTCGAGACGGTCGAACGCATCGGCCTGGAGCCGTTCAAGGCGCGGGTCTACCGCCAGGCGGAGGTGTCGGCATGAAGAACCTGATCCGCTTGCGGGACGGCGTTGCCGAGCTGGCGCCGAACGATCCCTGGATGCTACTGCGCGAAGTGCCGGAGGAATTGCCCGAAGGCAATCTGATCCTGCCGCTGGAAACGTGGTTGAGCGCCACGCCCTGTAGGAGCGAGCTTGCTCGCGAACAGGATTCACCTCAAACACCGGCGCTGGGCGATTCGCGAGCAAGCTCGCTCCTACAACAAAAGCATGGCGTCTGGCTGTCCCCGGAGGACGATCCCGGGGACCTCGTCTGGCGCCTGAAGGAGCCGGCGCTGATCGCCATCGACTTCCCCAGCTTCCGCGACGGCCGCGGCTACAGCCTGGCCTACCTGCTGCGCAGCCGCCTGGGCTGGCGCGGCGAGCTGCGCGCGGTGGGCGACGTGCTGCGCGACCAGCTGGCGCACATGCGCCAGTGCGGTTTCGACGCCTTCGCCGTGCGCGAGGACAAGTCGGTGGACGACGCGCTCAAGGGCCTGGCCGGCCTGAGCGTGCTCTACGGCCGCTCGGTGATCGAGCCGCGCCCGCTGTTCCGCCGCCGCTCCTGAGGCCCCTTGGCCGCCGGCGGCCGGGGCCGCGGCGGGTCGGCCACGCTTGACGCTGTGCCGGGGGGCAGGAAAAATGCGGGCATCATCCCCGGCGCCCGAGCGCACCGGCGGTAACCCACGGATTCGAGTGACCCCAGACTATGCGCATGCGCCTGATGCTGTTGGGCGGCGGTAATGCCCTTGGACAGGCGCTGATCCGCCTGGGCGCCGAGGAAGACATCGGCTTCCTCGCCCCCCGGCCGCCCGAAGGCGGCTGGGACGCCTCCAGCCTCACCGTCCTGCTGGACGAAACCCGTCCCGACGCGGTGATCAACCTTGCCTACTACTTCGACTGGTTCCAGGCCGAGACCGTCAGCGACGTCCGCCTGGCCAGCCAGGAACGCGCCGTGGAGCGCCTGGCCGAACTCTGCCAGCACCACGAGATCCTGCTGATCCAGCCCTCCAGCTACCGCGTGTTCGACGGCGCCCGCGCCACCGCCTACAGCGAGAAGGACGAGCCGCTGCCGCTGGGCCCGCGCGGCCAGGCGCTGTGGCGCATGGAACAGTGGGTCCGCGCGACCTGCCCGCGGCATGTGCTGCTGCGCTTCGGCTGGCTGCTCGACGACAGCCTCGACGGCGTGCTCGGGCGCTTCCTCGAACGCGCCGAGAACGAGCAGGTGCTGTTCCTCGCCGACGACCGCCGTGGCAACCCGACGCCGGTGGACGACGCCGCGCGGGTGATCCTCTCGGTGCTCAAGCAGCTCGACTGCCAGGCGCCGCTGTGGGGCACCTACCACTACGGCGGCCTGGAGGCCACCACCACCCTGTCCCTGGGCCAGGTCGTGCTCGGCGAGGCGCGCGCCTTCCGTGGCCTGGCCGTGCAGGAACCGAGCCCGCAGGCCCACGCCGCGCGCGCGGACGCCAGCGACGAGCCGCAGCACGCGGTGCTGGCCTGCAAGAAGATCCTCCATACCTTCGGCATCAAGCCGCGCGCCTGGCGCGCCGGCCTGCCGGCATTGCTGGACCGGTACTACCGCCATGTCTGAACGTCTTTCCCCCTCCGCGCAGCCGATCCTCATCACCGGCGGCGCCGGGTTCATCGGCTCCCATCTGGCGGACGCCCTGCTGGCGCGGGGCTTTGCCGTGCGCGTGCTGGACGACCTTTCCACCGGCAAGCGCGAAAACCTCGACGGGCGCGTTGAACTGGTGGTCGGCGATGTCGCCGACGCGGCGCTGCTGCGCCGGGCGGTGAGCGGCTGCCAGGGCGTGGTGCATCTGGCCGCGGTGGCCTCGGTGCAGGCCTCGGTGGAAAACCCGGTGGCAACCCACCGGAGCAATTTCATCGGCACCCTGAATCTCTGCGAGGCCATGCGCCTGGAGGGCATCCGGCGCGTGCTGTTCGCCTCCAGCGCCGCGGTCTACGGGCAGAACGGCGAAGGCGCGGCCATCGACGAGGACACCGTCAAGGCGCCGCTGACGCCCTACGCCGCGGACAAGCTGGCCAGCGAGCACTACCTGGACTTCTATCGCCGCGAGCATGGCCTGGAGCCGGCGATCTTCCGTTTCTTCAACGTCTACGGGCCGCGCCAGGACCCGTCGTCGCCCTATTCGGGGGTGATCAGCATCTTCGCCCAGCGCGCCGAGCAGGGCCTGCCGATCACCGTGTTCGGCGATGGCGAGCAGACCCGCGACTTCATCTACGTCGGCGACCTGGTCAAGCTGCTGGTGCAGGCGCTGCTGGCCGACACGGTGGCCGAGTCGGCGACCAACGTCGGCCTGGACCAGTCCACCAGCCTCAACCAGCTGCTGGCCGAGATCGGCAAGCTCACCGGCGGGCTGCCGGCGATCACCTACGCGGCGCCGCGGCCCGGCGACATCCGCCACTCCCGCGCCGATAACCGGCGCCTGCTGGAGCGCTACCGCCTGGACGCGCCCACGCCGCTGGCGCAAGGGCTCGCCCGGTTGATCACCACCAGGGTTTGTTGATCGCCAGCAGGAAGATGCCGGCCAGCGAACCCAGCGCCAATACGCTGAACACGGCCTTGCGTGGCTTCGACGCGCTGCGCAGGGCGAAGGCCGCCAGCACGATGTAGAGCACCAGCAGGCCGATCTTGGCCTGCAGCCAGACCGGCAACGGCCAGGGCATCGCCAGGTGCACCAGGCCCAGGGCACTGAGCAGCAGCAGGGTGTCGATCAGATGGGGCAGGCCGCGCTGCCAGCCCGAGGGGCGCTTGCCCCACCAGCTGAAGCCCAGGCGCAGGAAGAAGAGAAGGGTGCTGATGATGGCGAGGCTGACGTGCAGTGCCTTGAGTTCGAGGTACATGGCGTTTCCCTGGAAATGAAAAAGGCGCCCTCGGGCGCCTTTTTCGCGGTTGGTCCGTTAGAAACGGTAACCGAAACCGACCATGTAAACCCAGGGGTCGACATCAACATCGACTTTGACCTTGCCGGCACCGGCCAGATCGGTAGTAGCGGTGGTGTCGATATCCATGTACCAGACCGCGGCGTTGACGAAGGCGTGTTCGTTGAGCATGTAGTCCATGCCCAGCTCGGCGGCCATGCCCCAGGAATCATCCAGCTTCAGGTTGCTGAAGCCCTGGTCCTTGCGGCTGCTGGTCAGGTCTTCCTCGAAGAAGGTGGTGTAGTTGATACCCAGGCCGCCATAGGGCTGGAAGGCGGAGTTGGTACCACCCATGGGGTAGTACTGCAGCAGCACGGTCGGCGGCAGTTGCTTGACGTCGGCCAGTTTGCCATCGAGAGCGCCCAGGCCTTTCACGTCGACCTGGTGCTTGAAGGGGGTGGCGGCAACCAGCTCGACACCGATCTGGTCGGTGAGCAGGTAGGCGAAGGTCAGGCCCAGTTGGGTATCGCTGTCAACGGTAGCTTTGCCACCCAGTTTGCCGCCGTTGAGCTTGAGGCTGCTGCTGTCATCGTTGGGAGCAACGGTGGCGATACCGCCGCGGACGAGGAAATCGCCAGCCTGGTGCCCGCGGATGTCGGCGGCCTGGGCCACGACGGGCGTTGCGACGGCGAGTGCAAGAAGCGAGGTGGTGAGCCAGGACTTACGCATGATGAGCTCCAATATCTCTTTGGTATAAGTGTTGGTGCTCAAAATAGTAGACAGCGCTAAAACGCGTCCTTTGATTTGGCTCAATAAAGCCCACAGGCTGTATGGGTAATTCGGGTGTGGCACGGTGCCGCACGTCATTACTGGCCGGTGTATTCGTAGATTTCTATGCTACTCGCCTGCATCTGGTAGCCGGCTTCGGCCAGATCGCTTTCCACCGCCTTGACGCTGAGCCTGCCGGTGACCCAGAACGGCTGGTACAGCTCGTCCACCTTCACACCCTTGCCGCCGCGCACGTAGACGATCTGGTTCGACGGCGGCGGCGGCACGTGGATGCACGCGCCGTAGTAGGGCACCAGCAGGAAGTCGCGGACGCTCTGGCCGTCCTCTTCCACCTCCAGCGGCACGATGTAGCCCGGCATCTTCACTTCCTGCCCGTCCAGCGCCTGCACCACCGGGGCGTCGGGCGCCTGCTGCTTCACCGCCGGGCCGCTTTCCGAATTGAGCACGTCGGAGAGCTTCGACAGGTCGTGCAGCGGCACCGGCGGCGGGGGCGGCGGCGCGCCCTCGGGGATCAGCTCGGGCCAGGTCAGCTCGCGCGGCGCCGCCCAGACGGTGGCGCTGGTGGCGAGCAGCAGGAGGAACAGCAGGCGGCGCATGGGACTTCCTCAGAGGCGGATCGACAGGCCATCGGCCAGCGACTGCCGATAGGCGCGCCACGCCGGCACACAGCCGATCAGCAGCGCGGCCAGGAGTATGCCGCCGAGCAGTGACCATTCATAGGCGCTGGGCAGCGCCAGCGGCAGGAAGATGCCGTAGCTGGCCTGCACGTAGGCCTGGCTGCCGGCGATGCCGGCGTAGAGCAGCCCGACGCCCAGCACCACGCCGGCCAGCGCCAGGGCGAAGGCCTCGGCCACCAGCAGGCTGAAGATGTGCCAGGGCCGCGCGCCCACCGAGCGCAGGATGGCCATCTCCCGGCGGCGTTCGTTGAGGCTGGTGAGGATCGCCGTGAGCATGCCGATCAGGCCGGTCAGCACGACGAACAGCGAGACCACGAACAGCGCCTTCTCCGCCGTGCCCATCAGCCCCCACAGCTCCTGCAGCGCCACGCCCGGCAGGATCGCCATCAGCGGCTCGCCGTCGTATTCGTTGATCTGCCGCTGCAGGGTGAAGGTCGCCACCTTGTTCTTCAGGCCGAGCAGGAAGGCGGTGATCGCCTTGGGCTGCAGGTCCATGCCGCGTGCCTGGTCCTCGCTGATGCGCGCGGCGCCGCGCGCCGGGACGCCGTTCTTCCAGTCGACGTGCAGCGCTTCCATGCCTTGCAGCGAGATGTGCAGGGTGCGGTCCACCGGGGTGCCGGTGCGCTTGAGGATGCCGACCACGGTGAACGGCTTGTCGTCGTGCTGCACCAGGCTGATGGTGCTGACGCCGTGGGCGAGGACGATCCTGTCGCCGAGCTTGTAGTGCAGTGCTTCGGCGACTTCCGCGCCGAGCACCACGTCGAACAGGTCCTGGCCGAACGGCCGGCCCTCGGCCAGTTCCAGCGTCTGCCCGCGGCCGAAGCGGTAGTGCTCGAAGTAGCCGGTGTCGGTGCCCATGACGCGGTAGCCGCGGTGCGAGTCGCCCAGGGAGATCGGGATCGCCCACTTCACCAGCGGGCTGTGGGCCACCGTCTCGAAGCTGTCCCAGCGGATGTTGTTGGTGGCGTTGCCGATGCGGAACACCGAATACAGCAGCAGGTTCACCGAGCCGGAGCGCGCGCCGACGATCAGGTCGGTGCCGGAAATGGTGCTGGCGAAGCTGGCCTTGGCCTCGGTGCGCACGCGCTCCACCGCCAGCAGCAGGCAGGCGGAGAGGGCGATGGCGAAGATGGTCAGCAGCGCGGTGAAGCGGCGGTTGGACAGGCTGGCGAGCGCCAGGCGCAACAGGTACATGCTCAGATTCCCGGGGCGCGGGCGGCGCGGTTGAGGTCGGCCAGCGACAGGCTGCGGTCGAACAGGGCGGCCAGGCTCTGGTCATGGCTGACGAACAGCAGGCTGGCGCCGGCCTCGCGGCATTCGGCGAACAGCAGTTGGAGGAACGCCTCGCGGGCGTCGGCGTCCAGCGCCGAGGTCGGCTCGTCGGCGATCACCAGTTCCGGCTGGCCGATCAGCGCGCGGGCCGCGGCGACGCGCTGCTGCTGGCCGATGGACAGGCTGTCGGCGCGGCGCTCGATCAGTGCCTTGTCGCCAAGGCCGAGATGCCCGAGCAGCGCTTCGGCGGCCTGGGCCGCACTGCCGTGGCGGGCCCTGGCGCGTTCCGCGCGGCTGCGCGAGAAGTGGCAGGGCAGCTCGACGTTCTCGCGTACCGAGAGGAACGGCAGCAGGTTGAACTGCTGGAAGATGTAGCCGGTGTGGTCGACGCGGAAATGATCGCGGCGCGCCGCCTTCATCTGCGCGATGTCCTCGCCGAGCAGTTTCACGCTGCCGCGCTGCGGGCGCTGCACGCCGCCGAGCAGGCCGAGCAGGGTGGTCTTGCCGCTGCCGGAGGGGCCCTTGAGGAACAGGGTTTCGCCACGCTCCAGCGCGAAGGCGGGAATGTCCAGCAGCTCCGCCTGGCCGGGCCAGGCGAAGCCGAGGTTGTCGAGTTCGAGCAGTGCGGTCATTTCAGGGATTCAGAAGGTCAGGGTCGGGTTGCCGGCGGTCAATTCTGCACCTTGCTGGCCGCTCGGGCCGATCAGTTGTACCTGAATCCTCTGGGTCGCCGGGAAGCGCTTGAACAGCGGCGCGAAGTCCAGGCCGGCGAGCTCCTGCGGCTGGGCGCAGGTCAGCTGGTAGTGGGCGTGGATATCGGCGTGCTGATGGCCCTCGTGTTCGTCGTGGTCGCCATCATGCTCGTCGGCCTCTGGTGCGTCGCCGAACAGCGGGCTGGAGAGTTCCACCGATTGCAGGCTGCATTTGGCCGCGGCCGGGAGGTCGATCAACTGCAGCGGCTGCTTGAGCTGGGCCTGCACGGTGGCGGCGGTGGCCTTGTCGGCGTCGCTGGTGGCGGCGTGCTCGAAGCCGACGAAGTTCATCGCCGGGCTGTCCAGTTCCAGCTCCAGGGCCTTGCCGTCGAGGGCGGCGTTGAGCTGGGCGACGCCATGCTCATGCTTGCCGAGGCTGCCGTGTTCATGTTCGTCGTGGGCGTATGCAGCGAGGGGCAGCAGGGTGGCAGCGAGGAGCAGGGGGCGCATGGGGAACTCCGGTCATTGATTGATTTGTTACGTTATAACGGGTGAAAGATTAACGCCAGCTTAGCGTGCGTTTGGCGTGGCGGCGATGCCGTGGGAGCATGCGCGAAATGCCGCGAGGAGAAGGGCGATGCTGAGAATCAAGGGCACCATCGGCGACTGGCCGGTGGACCTGACCGTCGAGATGGACGCCGCCGACTGGGCGCGCCTGGCGCAGAACCTGCCGGCGGCCGCGGTGGCGCCGAAGGCTCCGGCTCCCGCCGCGAGCGGCCCGGCGGATCAGGCGTGGCTGGCCGCGCAGGACCTGTTGCGCCGCAGCGGCAGCAGCGAGGGGCCGCAATTGCTCGGCGAGCTGGAAGCGCTGGCCGGCAGCGCGGGGGCGGCGAAGGGGTTGCTGGTGCGCCTGCGGCACAGCCCGAAGGTGAAGATCGAGGTGCGCGAGGGCGTGCAGGTGTTCAACTGGGTGGAGGCGTAGCGGCTTTTCGCAGGAGCGAGCTGGCTCGCGAACAACTCCGCGGCGGGGTAGGTTCGCGAGCCAGCTCGCTCCTACAGTCGGCGCTCTGCCCGCGCCTGTGAAAAGGGCGCCTTGCGGCGCCCTGATCGATCAATACAGCACGTTCGCCAGCTTGCGGCGGTAGGCGATCACCAGCGGGTGATCGTTGCCCAGCAGATCGAACACCTGGACCAGCGTCTTGCGCGGCAGGTCCTCGCCATAGCCGCGGTTGCGCACGAACAGCCTGAGCAGAGCGTCCATCGCCGCTTCGTACTGCTGGCGGGCCAGTTGCTGGATGGCGAGCTGATAGGTGGCTTCGTCGTCGTTGGCGTCGGCGGCCAGGCGGGTCTTCAGCGCGGCGGCATCCGGCAGGTCGGCGGCCTGGCGCAGGAAGGTCAGCTGGGCCCTGGCGGCGGCCAGCGCCTGTTTGTGCTCGTCGCTCTTCACCGCGTTGAGCACGGTCTCGGCCTCACCCAGCTCGCCGCGCTCGGCGAGGCAGCGGGCGTAGAGGATCAGCGCGGCGGCGTTGCTGTTGTCCTCGCCCAGCAGCGCTTTCAATTGCGCCTCGGCCTCGGCGAAGCGGCCTTCGTTGAAGGCGGTCTGCGCCAGTTCCAGCGGATTGCCTTCCGCCGGGGCGGGCGGCTGCACGTGCTGTTCGAGCATCTGGCGGATCGCCGATTCCGGCTGCGCGCCGGCGAAGCCGTCGACCGGCTGGCCGTCCTTGAACAGCACCACGGTGGGCAGGCTGCGGATGCCGAAGCGCATCACGATGTCCTGCTCGATGTCGCAGTTGACCTTGGCCAGCAGCAGCTCGCCCTGGTAGGACTCGGTGATCTGCGCCAGCAGCGGCATCAGCGCCTTGCACGGGGCGCACCAGTCGGCCCAGAAGTCCACCAGGACGGGTTTGACGAAGGAGTTCTCGATGACGACCTGATCGAAGTTGGCGATGTTGGCGTCGAAGATGTAGGGCGTATCGCTCATGGGAAATCTCGGGCGAGTGGGGCGATGAAGGGTGGTTGCCACTATAAGTGGGGGCGCGGCTGAACGGAAACAAGCACCCGGTTGGCAGGGGGCATGGGCGGGCGTTGCCCGCCTTTCGCGGACAAGGTCCGTTCCTACGCGGAAGGATCGGCGTGTGCTCCCGTAGGAGCGGACTTTGTCCGCGATCCGGCCGCAAGGCCGGCGGTGGTCACCCGCGCCGCGCGTGATACAGGCTGACGTGCCTGAACTCGGCGGGTTCCGCCAGGTCCGGCCAGGTGCAGCCGTCGAGGATCGCCAGGCGCCGGTACAGCGGGTGGCTGAAGTCGCGGACCCGCGAATCGGCCACCAGGGCTTCGCGGCCGCGGCCGAGGAACTCGTCCAGCAGCGGCAGGTTGGCGCGGTCGTAGAGCACGTCGGCGACGATGATCAGGTCGAAGCGGTCGGCCTCCTTGAAGAAGTCGTCCGAGTAACTCAACTGCACGCCGTTCAGCTCGGCGTTGGCGCGACAGGCCAGCAGCGCCAGCGGGTCGAGGTCGCAGGCCACCACCTCGGCGGCGCCGGCCTTGGCCGCGGCGATGGCGGCGATGCCGGAGCCGGCGCCGAAGTCCAGCACGCGCTTGCCGCGCACCCATTCCGGCCGTTGCGCCAGCCAGTGCGCCAGCACTAGGCCGCTGGCCCAGCAGAAGCACCAGTAGGGCGGTTCATCGAGGATGCGCCGGGTCTCGTCCGGGCTGAATTCGCGATCCATGTTCTGCGCGTCGATCAGCCAGAGATCGATGTCGGTGCCGGGCAGGCGCTCGGCCACCAGGCGCGCGTCGCCCAGCAGTTCGCCCAGGGCCTGCTGCAGCGGCAGCGGCGGCGTCATGGCGCGCGCTCCAGGCGCAGCTCACCGAGGGCGCGGCTCTCCGGCAGGGCGATGCGCACCGGCGGCAGGTGCCAGACCAGTTGGCCGGACTGCGAGACGCGGCCGTGCAGCTCGACGCGGGCGTTGGCCGGGAAGGATTGCGGGTTGAACACCAGGCGGAACGGCAGGGCCTGGCCGGTGGCGATCAGCTTTTCACTGGAGAGCAGTTGCTGCGGGCGGTCGCGTTCGTCGACCACCAGCAGCGCCAGCTCCACCTCGCCGCCGGCGGGCAGGTAGCCCTGGCTGCTGCTGAGCAGGCCGGTCAGCTCGCGCATGTTGGCCGGCAGCACCGGTTCGACCACCGTGGCGCCGGCGGGCGCGGCCTGCGGGGTGGGCGCCGGCTTGTCGCTGGAGCAGGCAGCGAGCAGGGCGATGAGGGACAGGCAGAGAAGACGGGTGGACATGGGCGGACTCCATCGCGGCGCATTTCCAGGCGGGCGCCTGTATAGCCTAAAGCGCCCGGCTTGTCTCGGGGCCAGGGTTTCATCGGCGGAGCGATGCGCTACCATGAGGCCTTTCCTTCCCCCATTACAAGACGGCAGCAGACCCGCCATGCATTGTCCCTTCTGCGGCGCCCACGACACCAAAGTCATCGATTCGCGCCTGGTCGCCGAGGGCGATCAGGTCCGCCGTCGCCGCGAGTGTCTGAACTGCGGCGAGCGCTTCACCACCTTCGAGACCGCCGAACTGGTCATGCCGCGCCTGATCAAGCAGGACGGCAGCCGCCAGCCGTTCGACGAGGACAAACTGCGCGCCGGCATGCAGCGCGCGCTGGAGAAGCGTCCGGTGAGCATCGAGCGGCTGGAGGCGGCGCTGGCGCACATCAAGCACAAGCTGCGCGCCACCGGCGAGCGCGAGGTGAAGTCGCGGGTGCTGGGGGAACTGGTGATGGCCGAGCTGCAGAAGCTCGACGAAGTCGCCTACATCCGTTTCGCCTCGGTCTACCGCCGCTTCCAGGACCTCAACGAGTTCCGCGAGGAGATCGAGCGCCTGGCCCGCGAGCCGTCGAAAGAATGAGCGCCCCGGCCCCGATGGACACCTGCGACGAAGCCTGGATGGCCCGCGCCATCGAACTGGCGCGCAAGGGCTGGTACTCCACCCATCCCAATCCGCGGGTCGGCTGCGTCATCGTGCGCGACGGCGAGGTGGTCGGCGAGGGCTGGCACGTGCGCGCCGGCGAGCCGCACGCCGAGGTCCACGCCCTGCGCCAGGCCGGCGACAAGGCTCAGGGCGCGACTGCCTACGTGACCCTGGAACCCTGCAGCCACTTCGGCCGCACGCCGCCGTGCGCGGACGCGCTGGTGAAGGCCGGCGTGGCGCGGGTGGTGGCGGCCATGCAGGACCCCAATCCGCAGGTCGCCGGCAACGGCCTGCGGCGCATCGCCGAGGCGGGCATCGCGGTGCGCGCCGGCGTGCTGGAGAACGAAGCCCGCGCGCTGAATCCCGGCTTCCTCAAGCGCATGGAAACCGGCCTGCCCTATGTGCGGGTGAAGCTGGCGATGAGCCTGGACGGCCGCACCGCGATGGCCAGCGGCGAGAGCCAGTGGATCACCGGCCCCGCCGCGCGCCGGGCCGTGCAGCGGCTGCGCGCGCAGTCGAGCGTCGTGCTCTCGGGCGCCGACACCGTGCTGATCGACGATGCGCGGCTGACCGTCCGTCCCGACGAACTCGGGCTGGATGCCGAGCAAACCGAACTGGCGACCCGCCGCCCGCCGCTGCGGGTGCTGATCGACGGGCGCCTGCGGGTGCCGCTGACCGCCGCCTTCTTCCAGGCGGGGCCGGCGCTGGTGGTCGGCACGCGGGACGACCCGAACTACGCCGTGCTCGGCCATGAACTGCTGGCCCTGGCCGGGGGCGACGGCCAGGTCGACCTGCCGGCGCTGCTCGCCGAGCTGGGGCGCCGTGGCGTCAACGAGGTGCTGGTGGAAGCCGGTCCGCGCCTGGCCGGGGCCTTCGCGCGCCTGGGGCTGGTCGACGAATACTGCATCTTCATGGCGCCCAAGCTGCTCGGCTCCTCCGCGCGTCCGCTGCTGGAGCTGCCGCTGGAGCGCATGGCCGAGTCCCGCGAGCTGAAGATCACCGACATCCGCGCGGTGGGCGACGACTGGCTGGTCACGGCCCGGCCGCGTTGACGGCCGCGTCCTTCGCCCCTGCGCGAAAGCAGAGGCTGGATAAACAGAACCTTCCGACTTGTGCCGGCCTGTGGTAAAACGCCACACGCGGTCGGCGTTGTGAACGGCCGCGATTGACGTTCTCAGGGCGGGGTGCAAGTCCCCACCGGCGGTAATGGCGCGCAATGCGTCTAGCCCGCGAGCGCTTGCCCGGACCGGTTCGCCGGATGGGCAAGGTCAGCAGACCCGGTGCGATTCCGGGGCCGACGGTAACAGTCCGGATGAAGAGAGAACGGGATGAGCCAGCGGGGCGCGTCTGCGCGCGCCCGTGTAGTCCCTTCGATCCGATACGCCCTGTTTTCTAACCGAAACAGGAGTTCACCTCTATGCAACATCGTTCCCGGTCGGCTGCGCGGTCCAGTGCCCGCGATCACGCCGCCCCTGCCGCGTGGGAGGTCACATGTTCACCGGCATAATCGAATCCATCGGCAGCATCGCCGCCATCACCCCGAAAGGCGGTGACGTGCGCCTGTACGTGAAGACCGGCAAGCTCGACCTGGCCGACGTCAAGCTCGGCGACAGCATCGCGGTCAACGGCATCTGCCTGACCGCGGTGGACCTGCCCGGCGACGGCTTCTGGGCCGACGTCAGCCGCGAGACCCTGGCGCGCACCGCCTTCGCCCAGCTCAAGGTCGGCAGCCGGGTGAACCTGGAAAAGGCCCTGACCCCGACCACCCGCCTGGGCGGCCACCTGGTCAGCGGCCACGTCGACGGCGTCGGCGAGATCGTCAAGCGCGAGGAAAACGCCCGCGCCATCCAGTTCACCGTGCGCGCGCCGCGCGAGCTGGCCAGGTACATCGCGCTCAAGGGCTCGATCACCGTGGACGGCACCAGCCTGACGGTGAACGCGGTCAACGGCGCCGAGTTCGAGTTGACCATCGTCCCGCACACCGTGCAGGAAACCATCATGGCCGACTACCGCCCGGGGCGGCAGGTCAACCTGGAGGTCGACCTGCTGGCGCGCTACCTTGAGCGCCTGCTGCTGGGCGACAAGGCCGCCGAACCGGCTGCCGGCGCGTCCGGCATCACCGAAGCATTCCTGGCCGAAAACGGCTTCCTCAAACACTGAAAGGCTTGACCCCGTATGGCACTCAACAGCATTGAAGAACTGCTCGACGACATGCGTCAGGGCAAGATGGTCATCCTCATGGATGACGAGGACCGCGAGAACGAAGGCGACCTGATCATCGCCTCCGAGTGCGTCCGCACCGAAGACATCAACTTCATGGCGCGCTTCGCCCGCGGCCTGATCTGCATGCCGATGACCCGCGAGCGCTGCGAGCGCCTCGGCCTGCCGCTGATGGTGCAGCGCAACGGTTCCGGCTTCGGCACCAAGTTCACCGTCTCCATCGAGGCCGCCGAGGGCGTCACCACCGGCATCTCCGCCGCCGACCGCGCCCGCACCGTGCAGGCCGCCGCGGCGAAGAACGCCGTCGCCGCCGACATCGTCAGCCCCGGCCACATCTTCCCGCTGATGGCCCAGGCCGGCGGCGTGCTGGCCCGCGCCGGCCACACCGAGGCGGCCTGCGACCTGGCGCGCATGGCCGGCTTCGAGCCCTCCGGCGTGATCTGCGAGATCATGAACGACGACGGCACCATGGCCCGCCGGCCGGAGCTGGAGGAGTTCGCCAAGCAGCACGGCATCAAGATCGGCACCATCGCCGACCTGATCCACTACCGCCTGATCCACGAACGCACCGTCGAGCGCATCGCCGAGCAGCCGCTGGACAGCGAACTGGGCCACTTCAACCTGATCACCTACCGCGACTCCGTGGAAGGCGACGTGCACCTGGCCCTGACCCTGGGCAAGGTCTGCGCGGAAGAGCCGACCCTGGTGCGCGTGCACAACCCCGACCCGCTGCGCGACCTGCTGATGGTCGCCCAGCCGGGCCGCTGGAGCCTGCGCGCGGCGATGGCCAAGGTCGCCGAGGCAGGCAGCGGCGTGGTGCTGCTGCTCGGCCACCAGGTCGGTGGCGAGGACCTGCTGGCGCATGTCCGCGAGATCGGCCACAGCGGGACGCCGGCGCCCAAGCCGACCACCACCTACAGCACCGTGGGTGCCGGTTCGCAGATCCTGCGCGACCTGGGCGTGCGCAAGATGCGCCTGATGTCGGCGCCGATGCGCTTCAACGCGATATCCGGCTTCGACCTGGAAGTTGTAGAATACCTGCCCGCTGACGGGCAGCCCTGATCGCTGCTGCGCTGGGTCATGCCGCGTTGGAAATCGCCTCGAAATGCTCGTTTACTTCAGTAGACTGCGCTTTTTCGGCGATTCCCGCCTTGCCTGACCTGCGCTCGCGACGCGCTCCGGACTACCCGAATGAACCCGCCGCCGCGCCCTGGCACGGCGGCGCCGTTCTTCTACCCTATTTGCGGAGCGTCGCCGGACGCTCCGGCTCTTTAACAGACGAGACCTGCCCATGACCCTGAAGACCATCGAAGGTACCTTCATCGCCCCCAAAGGCCGCTTCGCCCTGGTGGTTGGCCGCTTCAACAGCTTCGTGGTGGAAAGCCTGGTGGAAGGCGCCATCGACGCGCTGGTGCGCCACGGCGTCGCCCAGAGCGAAATCACCGTGATCCGCGCCCCGGGCGCCTTCGAGATCCCGCTGGTGGCGCAGAAAGTCGCCCAGCGTGGCGAGTACGACGCCATCATCGCCCTCGGCGCGGTGATCCGCGGCGGCACCCCGCACTTCGAATACGTAGCCGGCGAGTGCACCAAGGGCCTGGCGCAGGTTTCCCTGCAGTTCGGCGTGCCGGTCGCCTTCGGCGTGCTGACCGTCGACTCCATCGAACAAGCCATCGAGCGCTCCGGCACCAAGGCCGGCAACAAGGGCGCCGAAGCTGCCCTGTCCGCCCTGGAAATGGTGAGCCTGCTGTCGCAGCTGGAGGCCAAGTGAGCACCCAGGACAGCGGTACTCCGGCGAAGCCGGCCAAGCCCAACAAGATCGCCATGCGCCGCAAGGCCCGCAGCCTCGCGGTGCAGGCCCTGTATTCCTGGCAGATGGCCGGCCAGCCGCTCAACGAGATCGAGGCGAGCTTCCGCACCGACAACGACTTCAGCGATGTCGACGGCGCCTACTTCCACGAGATCCTCCACGGCGTGCCGCGCCTGAAGGGCGAGCTGGACAAGGAATTCACCCCTTGCCTGGACCGCGCGCTGGAAGAGATCGACCCAGTCGAGCTGGCGATCCTGCGCCTGTCCACCTACGAGCTGCGCAACCGCCTGGACGTGCCGTACAAGGTGGTGATCAACGAAGGCATCGAGCTGGCCAAGACCTTCGGCGCCACCGACGGCCACAAGTTCGTCAACGGCGTGCTGGACAAGCTGGCCCCGCGCCTGCGCGCGGCCGAGCTGCGTGGCGGCAAGCGCTGAGACCCTGTCCGTGATCCTGCTGCGAGACCGTGATCGGAACCCATGCGCCGCTCGTTCCGCTGACGGCTTCTCGCTACGGGCTCTGGACAGGTTCTGAGCATGGGTGAGTTCGAACTGATCCGCCGTTACTTCGCCTCGGCCGCCTGCGCGGCCGGCGGCGAGGCCGTGGCCCTGGGGATCGGCGACGACTGCGCGCTGCTCGCGCCCCGCGCCGGCGAACAGCTGGCGGTCTCCACCGATACCCTGGTCGCCGGCGTGCATTTCCCCGCCGTCTGCGATCCCTGCCTGCTCGGCCAGCGCGCCCTGGCGGTCGCCGCCAGCGACCTGGCCGCGATGGGCGCATCCGCCATCGGCTTCACCCTTGCCCTGACCCTGCCCGAGGCCGATCCGGCCTGGCTGGAGGGCTTCGCCCGCGGCCTGGACCTGAAGGCCCGGGAATGCGCCCTGGCGCTGATCGGCGGCGATACCACCCGTGGCCCGCTGGCGATGACCGTCACCGTGTTCGGCGGCGTGCCCGCCGGGCAGGCGCTGACCCGCGCCGGCGCGCGGCCGGGCGAGCTGCTCTGCGTCGGCGGCCCGCTGGGCGAGGCGGGCGGTGCGTTGCCGCTGGTGCTGGGCGAGCTGTATGCCGAGCCGGCCATCGCCGAGCCGCTGCTGGCGCGCTACTGGTCGCCGCAGCCGCAGCTGGCCTTCGGCCAGGCGCTGCGCGGCAAGGCCAGCGCGGCGCTGGATGTATCCGACGGGCTGCTCGCCGACTGCGGCCACATCGCCCGCGCCTCCGGCGTGGCGCTGGTCATCGAGGCCGGGCGCCTGCCGCCGAGCGCGCCGCTGGAGGCGCTGCTGGGCGCCGAGCGCGCACTGCAACTGAAACTCGGCGCGGGCGATGACTACGTGCTGGCCTTCACCCTGCCGCCCGAGCACCTGCCCGCGCTTGCCGCGGACTGGCCGCAGCTGTGCGTGGTCGGCCGGGTGGAAGCCGGCTCCGGCGTCCGCGTGCTGGACGCTCAGGGCAACGACATCACGCCGCGCCAGGGCGGCTACCTGCATTTCATGGAGTGACCGTGACAGAACACCCCGACCAGGCTCCCGCGCAACCCGTGCCCCATTCGGTGTGGCACAACCCCTGGCATTTCCTGGCCTTCGGCTTCGGCTCCGGCACCTTGCCCAAGGCGCCCGGCACCTGGGGCTCGCTGGTTGCGCTGCCGTTCATCCCGCTGTGGCAGCTGCTGCCGGACTGGGGCTACTGGCTGATGCTGGGCGTGACCATGCTGTTCGGCTTCTGGCTGTGCGGCAAGGTCGCCGACGATCTGCGCGTGCACGATCACGAGGGGATCGTCTGGGACGAGATGGTCGGCATGTGGATCACCCTCTGGCTGGTGCCGGAGGGCTGGTGGTGGCTGCTGGTCGGCTTCGTGGTGTTCCGCATCGTCGATATCTTCAAGCCCTGGCCGATCAGCTGGATCGACCGCAATGTCCACGGCGGCGTCGGCATCATGCTCGATGACGTGCTGGCCGGGGTGTTCGCCTGGGTGGTGATGCAGGGGCTGACCTGGGGCTGGGCGCGCTGGCTGATCTGAGGGCCGGCTCGATGCCCTCCCGCGCCTGCCCGCACCGCGCCCGCCTGGCGGGCCGGCTTTCGGCGGTGACTGCGCTACGCTTGCCGTCACCTGTTCCCGCCTTGCCTGCGTTGCGCTCGGCGAAACCCTGAACAGGCTTCGAGGAAGATCGATGCGCCGATTGCTGGGCCTGCTCTGTGTACTGTGGTGGTTGCCGGCGTGGGCTGATGACGCCCCGCCGAGCGAGATACGCGTCGTCAGCGAGGTCTGGGTCAACTACAGCCAGGCCGACGGCCGCGGCCTGGCCTGGGACCTGCTGCGCGCCCTGTACGAGCCGGAGGGCGTGCGCCTGGTTCCGCGCAGCGAGCCCTATGTCCGCTCGGTCGGCCTGGTGCGGCGCGGCGAGGCGGATGCCTGGATCGGCTCCTATCGCGGCGAGATCGACAACATGATCTACCCGCGCTGGCCCTACGACGTCGATCCCATCGCCGCGCTGGGGCGCAGGGATTCCCCGGCGCCGACGCTGGCCGAGCTGGGCCGCTACCGCCTGGCCTGGATGCGCGGCTACGCCTTCGACCGCTACCTGGACCACCTGCGCCAGCGCAACGAACTGCAGCGCCGCAGCTCGGCCTTGCCGATGCTCGACGGCCGCCGCATCGACTATTTCATCGACGCCCGCCCCGAACTCGAGGAAATGCTCCAGGGCGAGGGCGTCGATGCCAGCGTCTACCGGATCACCGATGTCGCCTCGATTCCGCTGTATCTTGGCTTCGCCAACAACGAGCGGGGCCGCGCGCTGGCGAAACTGTTCGATGCGCGCATGCAGGCGCTCCACCACAATGGCGAGCTGGAGCGCCTGTTCGCCCGCTGGCATTGGCCCTATGCCCCGCTGAAGCCGCTGCTGCCCCCCAAGGAGTGACCCTGATGCCGCGTCTGTTCCTGCTGTTCTGCCTGACCTTCTGCTCCGCGCTGGCGCTGGCGGCGCCCCAGGTGCGCGTGGTGGGGCTGTTCCCCGGGGCGGCGGTGCTCAACATCGACGGCCAGCGCAAGCTGCTCAAGGTCGGCCAGAGCGGCCCGGAGGGAATCCAGCTGGTCAGCGCCGACGCCCACAAGGCGGTGCTGCGCGTCGACGGCGTGGAGCAGACCTACGCGCTGGAGCGCGAATACCACGACGGCGGCTATTCGGCCCCGGCGGCGCGCACCGAGATGAGCATCGCCCGCGGCAACGGCGGCCACTACTGGGTCTCCGGGAGCATCAATAACCAGAGCGCGCAGTTCCTGGTGGACACCGGCGCCACCTCGGTGGCGATGAACGAGGGCCAGGCGCGCCGCCTGGGCATCGACTACCGCGCCGTCGGCACGCCGATGATGGCGTCCACCGCCAGCGGCACGGCCAAGGGCTGGCGGGTGTCGCTCAACAGCGTGAAGCTGGGCGGCGTCGAGGTGCTGGGCGTGGAGGCGGTGGTGCTGGAAGGCGAATTCCCCACCGACATCCTGCTCGGCATGAGCTACCTCAACCGCGTGGGCTGGCGCGAGGACCAGGGCATGATGTACATCCAGGCCAAGCACTGAGCGCCTGTTTCTGACGCCGCATGAGCAAGTGCAGGCAGACATTGGACAGGCTCTGAGGCCGGGTGGCGCTGCCCTTCCATCGATGGCGTCGATGCTTATCCTGCAGAATTCGCAATGACGGTGCGGCCGGCGCTGCTGCTACAATGCCGGTCCTCCTTCCCTAGACAAATCTTTCAGGAGTTTCCGGTGTCCGTCGTTTTCGTCGCCGCCTCCAAGTTGCCCACTCCCTTCGGCGAATTCACCATGCATGGCTTCCTCGACGAGGAAACCGGCAAGGAACACGTCGCCCTGACCATGGGCCAGCTCGACGACGGCCAGCCGGTGCTGGGGCGTCTGCATTCCGAGTGCCTGACCGGCGATGCGCTGTTCAGCCTGCGCTGCGACTGCGGCTTCCAGCTCGAAGGCGCACTCGCTGCGATCGCCGAGGAAGGGCGCGGCGTGCTGCTCTATCTGCGCCAGGAAGGCCGTGGCATCGGCCTGCTCAACAAGATCCGCGCCTACGCCCTGCAGGACGAGGGTGCCGACACCGTGGAAGCCAACCTGGCCCTGGGTTTTGGCGCCGACCAGCGCGACTACGCCATGTGCCTGCCGATGCTGCAGCACCTGGGCATCTGCTCGCTCAAGCTGATGACCAACAACCCGCGCAAGGTGAAGGCACTGGAGGGCTACGGCCTGGCCGTCACCGAGCGGGTGCCGCTGCAGAAGGGCCTGAACCCGCACAACAAGCGCTACCTGGCGACCAAGGCCGGCAAGCTCGGCCACATGCTGGGCAACATGCACCAGGGCGAGGCCGAGGCCGAGGTCGGCGCGTCGTGAACCGCGCCGCCACCCGGCGCCGGATGAACCTGAGCGGCTGGCTGCTGCTGGCGCTCGCGCTGGCGCCGCAGCAATTGCTGATGGCGCTGGTGGCCGGGACGGGCTGGTCCGGACAGCTGGCGATGCCGGCCTTCATTGCCGGCCTGCTGTCGATGTTCCTCACCCTGCCGCTGTTCCGCGGCTACAAGCGCGCGCTGATCGCCACCGAAGCTGCCCGCGACAGCGACGGCGAACCCGCCGCCTGGCAGGCGCTCGGCGCCGCGCAGCGGCGTGGCATGCTGGTCGGCAGCCTGCCGGCCTGGATCGGCGCCCTGGCGGTGCTGGTCGACCTGAGCGGCGTGGCCGTCCTGCTGCTGGGGCTGGCCAGCCTGGTCATCCTCTGGCTCTACCGCATTCCCCGCCAGCTCGTCTGAATGCGTCGGCTCCTCTGCCTGTTCGCCCTGCTGCTGGCGTTGCCGCTGGCGGCGGCGGAGCGGGTGGTCAGCCTGGCGCCTTCCCTTACCGACATGGTGCTCGAACTCGGCGCGGCCGACCGGCTGGTCGGCGTGCTCGACGGCGGGCCGCGTCCGCCGGAACTGGCTGCCCTGGCCTCGGTGGGGCGCTACGGACAGGTGAACCTGGAGCAGGTGCTCAACCTGCGCCCCGACCTGCTGCTGGTCTGGCCCGGCGCGGTGCCGGAAGCGCAACTGGCCCGGCTGAAATCCTTCGGCATTCCCATCTACCTCGCCGATCCCCACCACCTGGAGGATGTCGCGCGGCAACTGCGCGAGCTGGGTGAGCGGCTGGACCGCCGGGAGCAGGGCCAGGCCCTGGCGCGGACCTTCGATGAGCGCCTGCGGGCGCTGCGCAGCCAGTACCACCGCGAACGGCCGCTGAAGGTGTTCTACCAGGTCTGGGACCGGCCGCTCTACACGCTGGGCGGCCGGCAGATCATCAGTGACGCGCTGGACGTCTGCGGCGGCCGCAACCTGTTCGCCGACCTCGGCCTGCCGGCGCCGCAGGTCAGCCAGGAGGCCGTGCTGGCCCGTGATCCGGAGGTGATCCTGGGCGGCAGCCATGCCCAGTTGCAGCCCTGGACGCAGATGCCGCAGCTGACCGCCACGCGCCTGGGCCAGCTCTGGCCGATCCCCGACAAGAACCTGGAGCGGCCGAGTTACGCGATGCTCGATGCCACCGAGAAACTCTGCCGGTTGCTGGCGGGGGCCAAGGCCGGGGACTGAGCCGGACGGGGTTCGCGAGCAAGCTCCTACGAAGAGCGGCCACTGGGCACACCCTTGTAGGAGCGAGCTTGCTCGCGAACAGGGCTGACCGGGGAGCCCGGGTCAGAACCCCTCCAGCACGATCTTGCCCTTGGCCGTGTTGCTCTCCAGCAGGGCATGGGCGCGGCGTAGGTTGGCCGCGTCGATGCGGCCGAAGTGCTCGCCCAGGGTGGTCTTCAGCACGCCCCGGTCGATCAGCCCGGCGACGCGCTGCAGTAGCCGGTGCTGCTCGATCATGTCGGCGGTCTGGAACATCGAGCGGGTGTACATGAACTCCCAGTGCAGCGACAGGCTCTTCTGCTTGAGCAGGCGCACGTCGAGGCTTTCCGGGTCGTCGATCAGCGCCAGGCGGCCCTGCGGGCGCAGGCAGGCGACGATCTCGGCCAGGTGCGCGTCGGTCTGGTTCAGGCTGGCGACATGGCTGACCTCGCCGACGCCGATGCGCCTGAGCTCCTCGCTCAGCGGCTTGCGGTGGTCGATCACGTGGTGTGCGCCGAGGTTGCGCACCCACTCCTGGGTTTCCGGGCGCGAGGCGGTGCCGATCACCGTCATGCCGGTGAGCTGGCGCGCCAGCTGGGTGAGGATCGAACCGACGCCGCCGGCGGCGCCGACGATCAGCAGGCTCTGCCCGACGCTGGCGCTGCCCTCGGCCACCTGCAGGCGGTCGAACAGCAGTTCCCAGGCGGTGATGGTGGTCAGCGGCAGCGCGGCGGCATTGGCGAAGTCGAGACTCTGCGGCATGTGCCCGACGATGCGCTCGTCCACCAGCTGCAGCTCGGCGTTGCTGCCGGGGCGGGTCAGGTCGCCGGCGTACCAGACCTTGTCGCCCGGCCTGAACAGGCTGACTTCGCTGCCCACCGCGCGGACCACGCCGCTGGCGTCCCAGCCGAGCACCTTGTACTGGCCCGCGTCGGGCTGGGCGCGCTGGCGCACCTTGGTGTCCACCGGGTTGACCGAGACGGCGCGCACCTCCACCAGCAGGTCGCGCGGGCCGGGCGTCGGCTCCGGCAGCTGGATGTCGAGCAGGGCGTTGGCGTCGCTGCTGGGCAGGCTCTGGGTGTAGCCGATCGCTTTCATGGCGGAATCCTTCTTAGTCGATGCGGTTCATCAGGCGGATGTCGAGTTCCGCCAGGTCGGCTTCGGCGGCCTTCACGAACGCCTGGAAGTGCGGGCTGGCCTCGTGTTCGGCGAGGGCTTCCTCGTCGCGCCACTGCTCGATCATGTAGATCAGGTCGGCGTCCTTGAGGTCGCGGTGCAGGTCGTACTGCAGGCAGCCGGCCTCGGCGCGGGACGGCGCGCTCAGGTCGTGCAGGCGCTGCTGCAGGCTGTCGGCGCGGCCGGGCTTGGCGCGGATGATGGCGATCAGGGTCAGGCTCATCGGGAAAACTCGCGGTGGGGAAAGGTGAAGGGATGCTGCTCTCTTTCTCCGGGGAGAAAAACCGCGTAAGTAGAGAGTCTCTTTCAACGGAATTTTGAAAATGCTGCGTTTCGACGACCTGCAGATCTTCGTCCGTACCGCCGAGCGCGGCAGCCTTTCCGCCGCGGCACGCGAGCTGGAGCTGTCGCCGGCGGTGGCCAGCGCGGCGCTTAAGCGCCTGGAAAGCGAGCTCGACGTGCGCCTGTTCGCCCGCTCCACCCGCAGCCTGCGCCTGACCGCCGAGGGCGAGCTGTACCTGGCCCACGCCCGCGCCGCGCTGCAGAGCCTGGACGACGGCCGCCAGCTGCTGGCCGGCGGCAAGAGCGAGATCGCCGGCAACTTCCAGGTCTCGGCGCCCTCGGATTTCGGCCGCAACGTGCTGCTGCCCTGGCTCGACGAGTTCCAGGCGCTGCACCCGCGGATGAACCTGCGCCTGCTGATCAGCGACCGCCTGGCCGACCTCTACCGCCAGCCGGTGGACGTCGCCTTCCGCCTTGGCCAGCCGGGCGATTCGAACCTGGTGGCGCTGCCGCTGGCCCCGGACAACCGCCGGGTGCTCTGCGGCGCGCCGGAATACTTCGCCCGCCACGGCCGGCCGACGCATCCGGACGAGCTGCACCGGCACAACTGCCTGCTCTACATGCTCGGCGGCCGCGCCCACGAGCGCTGGCGCTTCAGCGACAGCCGCAAGCAGCACGAGGTGACGGTGCGCGGCGACCGCCTCTGCGACGATGCCGACGTGGTGCGGCGCTGGGCCGTGGCGGGGCAGGGGCTGGTCTACAAGTCCTGGCTGGACGTGGTGGCCGACGTGCGCGCCGGCCGGCTGGAAGTGGCGCTGGCGGACTACCTGGGCGAGGCCACGCCGATGAACCTGTTCTGCACCCACCGCGCCCAGCTCAGCCGGGCCGTGACCCAGCTGCGCGAGTTCGTCCAGCTGCGCTGCGCCGAGCTGATGCGCGACCGCCCCTGGGCCTGAGCCCTACAGGGGCTGGTAGCGCTGGATGGCGCCGCCCAGGCCCCAGATGCTGGCGACGGCCAGCAGCGCCAGGACGGCCGGCAGCAGCCGCCACCAGATGCGCGGCGTCAGGGCGCCCAGCGCCGCCCGGCGCTCGCTCAGCCACAGCACGGCGGCGCACACCGAGGCGCCAAGCAGGGCGCCGGCGATGATGTCGCTGGGCCAGTGCGCGCCCAGGTAGACCCGCGAGACGGCGATGCCGGCCGCCGGGATGACCGCCAGCAGCATCCAGATCAGGCGCACGCGCGGGAATTTCTCGCGGCTGGCCAGCACGCCGAGCACCAGGAAGAAGGCGAAGGACGCCGAGGCATGGCCGCTGGGCATGCTGAAGGCGGACAGCGGGTCGGCGATCACCTCCGGCCGGGCGCGGCCGAAGAAGTGCTTCAGCGTGCCGTTCAGCAGCGCCGTGCCGAGCATGGTGCCGGCGGCGAAGGCGGCGTGGCGCCACAGGCGCAGCGCGGCGAGGAGCAGGGCGAGGAGGGCGCCGGCGATGAACTGGGTGCGGAAGTCGCCGACCCGGGTGACGGCCACCATCGCCTCGTTCAGCCAGCCCTGGCGGTGTTCCTGCACCAGCGCCATCAGGCCGTGGTCGAGGGCGTCCAGGTGCGGCCAGCCGATCAGCAGGGCGCCCAGCAGGACGAAGCAGCCGAGGGCGCCGATCAGCGGCGCGTTGCGTGCCCTGCGCAGCTCGGCATGGATGATCAGCGCGAACACGGCCGCCAGGCACGCGGCGACCACCCCGGCCTCGGGCCAGAAGCCTTCCGGCAGGGGCAGGCGCATGGCCGCGCCGGTCGCCCAGCCGGGCACCAGGTAGGCGATCGACCAGCCGGCGGCGGCGAGGATCGAGACGGCGAGGAAGCGCCCGAAGGGCATGTCGAGCATCCCGGCGATCATCGGCAGGAACGGTCGCAGCGCGCCGATGTAGCGCCCGACCAGCAGGCTGGCGACGCCGTAGCGGGCGAAGAAGCCTTCGGCGCCGGCCAGCCATTCCGGCCGGTGGCGCAGCACCGGCAGGCGGCGGATGTCCTGGTGGAAGTGGCGGCCGATCCAGTAGGACGACAGATCGCCGAGCAGGCCGCCGAAGAACGCCAGCGCCAGGGTCTCGCCCAGGCCAAGGATGCCGCTGCCGGCCAGCACGGCGATGGCGAAGAGCATCACCACGCCGGGCAGGAGGATGCCGACGATGGCGGCGCATTCGAGGAAGGCGGTCAGGAACAGGACCCCGGCGAGCCACTGCGGGTGAGTGGTCATCCAGGTGTTGAAGGCGGCGAGGTCGATCATCGCAGGGGGGCGTCCTGGGTTTCCAGCAGGTGGTAGTCGCGTCCTTCGACCTGCCCGCGGCGCAGCGGGTTGCGTGTGCAGAAGGGCGCGAAGGCGGCGTCGACGAAGCGGTATTGCAGGTGTTCGTCGCGCCCGTGGGGAATGCCCAGGCGCGCAGCCTGGATGACCTGCGCGGGGCGCTCGCCGAGGTCGTCGACGAACAGCCGCTGCGGGTCGAAGCGGCGCGCGTCCCAGTCCGGCACCTTCAGGCCCATGGCGCGGCAGAGCAGGGTCTGCCCGGCGCAGAGCTTGCCGATCGGGCGCTCGCTGCCGTCGGCGGCCGGGTTGAACTGGCGCATGCGGGCCAGCGCGGCATCGCCGGAGATGCGGTCCAGCCAGGGGTGCCCGGACTTGATCAGCACCGCGTTGCCGGCGCCGCCGGCGCTGAAGTTCAGCGAGTCGCCGCCGCGCGCGTAGTACATGTAGATGTGCCCGCCGTCGAGGAACAGCGCCTTGCGCTTCTCGGTGTAGCCGAGGGAGGCGTGGCTGCCTTTCTCGGCCAGGTAATAGGCTTCGGTCTCGATGATCCGCGTCGACAGCCAGAGGTCGCCGACCCGGTGGCGGATCACCTTGCCCAGCAGTTCGCGGGCGACGGTGAGCGCATCGCGGTTGAAGAAGGTGTCCGGCAGGGGATTGGCGCCGGGCCAGGGCAAACTTAGGTTGGGTTCGGCGGGCATCGGATTGTCGAGGTTCTCGGGCCGGTCTTAGGCTGGCGAATCATAACAACAAGCATCTTAGCCATGTCTGAACGCGTCCGGGCCGACAGCGCCCACATCACCCCCAGCGCGCACTACACCGGTTACGTCTGGTATCGCCACCGCCTGGCCGAGCCGGCCTTCGCCACCGCGTTCGGCCGATGGGTGCACGGTTGCGTGGCGCCGATCAACTGGGGCGCGCGCATCGGCTTCGGGCTGGATATCGAGGATTTCCTGCTGCAGCGGCACCTGCTGATCGATGCCCGGCTGACCCGGGCCATCGAGCAGCGCGGGGTCGCCCAGGTGGTGGAGATCGCCTGCGGGCTGTCGCCGCGCGGCCGACGCTTCCGCCTGCGTCATCCACAGCTCACCTACCTCGAGGCCGACCTGCCGCCCATGGCCGCGCGCAAGTCGGCGCTGCTGCAGGAGCAGGGCTGGCTGGACGGCAAGCACCGCGTACGGCCTGTGGATATCCTCGCCGAGCAGGGCGAACAGAGCCTCGCCGCCCTGCTGGCCGAGCTCGACCCGGGGCGGCCGGTGGTGGTGATCACCGAGGGCCTGGTGAACTACTTCCAGCGCCCGGTGATCGAGGACTTCTGGCGGCGGCTGGTGGAGGCGCTGCGGGTGTTTCCCGAGGCGACCTACCTGACCGAGCTCTATCCCGACCTGCGCGAGCATCCGCGCTACCGGCAGATCCGCTGGGGCGTGGGGCTGATCGGGCGGCTGACGCGCGGTGGTTATCCGCTGCATTACCGCAACGCCGGGGAGATCGACGCGGCGTTCCGCGGCTGCGGATTCACCCGGGTGGCGGTGCTCGATCCGCAGGTGGAGGGGCAGGGACTGGGCGTGCCGCAGGGGCGGATGCCGAGCCTGGTGCGGGTGATCGAGGCGCGGGTGTAGGTCCTGGGCCGGAGGATTCGCGAGCAGGCTCGCGCCTACAGGCCGCGCCGGAGCCGCTCTTCGTAGGAGCGAGCTTGCTCGCGAACAGATGCACATCACCTCAGTGCGCGACGCCGGTGCCTTCCTCTCACTCCAGCCCTCTCCCGGCGAGAGGGCTGGGGTGAGACCCGAGCATACGAAGTATCCCGAAATCAGCATGCCGAAATGATCAAGCCGCACACGCCCCCTGCTGCATCGGCACGATCATCGCCGCCAATGCCGCGCTGGCCTGCGGATCGCCGTGGGCGAAGATGAAGGCCAGGCCGTCCGCGGTGCGCCGCAACGGCAGGATATCCAGCTCCGGCAGCCCGGCGCTGGACAGCCGCCAGCCCCGCTGCGGACGCTCGGCGGGCAGGTCGACGCGCAGCAGTCCGCCGAAATAGCCCAGTTCCGCCACCTCGCAGCGCCACTCGCCGCCGCCGTTGCGCAGCACGCCGCGCGGGTCGGCCGGCGCCAGGCGCGGCTCGAAGCGGCGCTCCAGGTGCGGCAGCTGCTGGCGCTGGAAGCGCGTGCTGCCGGCGGCGCTGCGCGGCAGCGCCTCGCCGAGCAGGAAGGGGTTGTACAGCCGGGCGCAGGCGTCGCGGCGCTCGAACTGGGCCAGGTGGTCGGCATCGTGGATCAGGGCGAATTGCGCGTCGGCACAGGCGTAGGCGAACTCGGCGTGTTCCCACGGCTGGGTGAAGTGGTCGTATTCGCCGGCCAGCACCAGGGTCGGGCAGCGCGGGTGGCGCTCGAAGCCGTCGAAGGCCAGCAGGCGCTGGCTGTTCTGCCGGTAGCGCTCGATTTCAGGCGGGGTCAGGCGCTGCAACTGGCGCAGCAGGGCCTTGCGGAACACCGGGGAGACGCCGGTATCGGCCAGCCGCAGCGGGTTGATCAGGCCGGTCAGCACGCCGTGGGCGAAGGGTTCCTGTTCGCCCAGTTCCAGGCGCGCCAGGGCTTCCTCCAGCAAGGCGCGGGCGCCGGGACGGCCGAAGGCGGTGATGCCGGCCAGCAGCAGGCGGCCGCAGCGCGCCGGATGACGGGCGGCGAACAGCGCCGCCAGCGCCGAACCGTAGGACAGGCCGATGGGCATCAGCGGCGGCAGGTGCAGGGTTTCGGCGAAGGCGGCGATCAGGTCGGCCAGGTCTTCCAGGCTCAGCTGCGGCGCCAGCTGCAGGTTGCCGCCCTGGCTGGGCAGGTCGAGGAGGATCACCGGATGGCCGGCGAGCAGCTCGGAGACCTCGCTGGCGAACGAGCGGAAGCTCTGGAACGCGCCGCCCAGCAGCAGCACCGGCGGGCGCGGGTCGTCCTCGCGGGAGGAAAAGGCCTGGTAGTGCAGTTGCCAACCGTCCAGGTCGAGCACCGCCGGGGCGGCGCTCAGGGCCTGGGCGCTGTAATCGGTGCGATAGCGCATGGCAGTTCTCCGGCGGTGGGCCGCCTCTTGTTGTTCTTCCCTGGCGCCGTGTGATGGAGGCACGGGGGCATTTCGCCATGCTCGAAAAGTAAACAGTGGATACGATTTTGTTTACCCAACCTTCGGGCGGCGGAGCGGGGGGAGGGCTGGCCGGGTGTCACTGTTTCGCCGCGCAGGGCCCGGGCGCGCGCAGGGGCGACGTTACCCGGATCGGCGCGGAACGGCCTGTTTACCGGCCGGCTGCTGTGGCTGGCCGCTGAGGTTGCGCTCCCGCTATAATCGCGCATTTCCCTCACGCAGACGCGTTAGACCATGACCGAGTCCGTCCTCGACTATATGAGCCGCCTGGGCCGCGCCGCCCGTGAAGCGTCGCGCGTCGTCGCGCGCGCCACGACCGCGCAGAAGAACCGCGCCCTGCTGGCCGCCGCCGATGCCCTGGACGCCGCCCGCGCCCAACTGACCGAAGCCAACGAACAGGACCTGGCCAACGGCCGCGCCAATGGCCTGGAGCCAGCCATGCTGGACCGCCTGGCCCTGACCCCGGCGCGCATCGACGACATGATCGAGGGCCTGCGCCAGGTCGCATCGCTGCCGGACCCGATCGGCGAGATCCGCGACATGCGCTACGTGCCGTCCGGCATCCAGATCGGCAAGATGCGCGTGCCGCTGGGCGTGGTGGGGATCATCTACGAGTCCCGGCCGAACGTGACCATCGACGCCGCCAGCCTGTGCCTGAAGTCGGGCAACGCGACCATCCTGCGCGGCGGTTCCGAGGCGATCCACTCCAACCAGGCGATCGCCGCCTGCATCCAGCAGGGCCTGGCCGCCGCCGGCCTGCCGGCCAGCGCCGTGCAGGTGGTGGAAACCACCGACCGCGCCGCCGTCGGCGCGCTGATCAGCATGCCCGAGTACGTCGACGTGATCGTCCCGCGCGGCGGCAAGAGCCTGATCGAGCGCATCAGCCGCGATGCCCGGGTGCCGGTGATCAAGCACCTGGACGGCATCTGCCACGTCTACATCGACGTCGCCGCCGACCTGGACAAGGCGATCCGCGTCGCCGACAACGCCAAGACCCAGCGCTACGCGCCGTGCAACACCATGGAGACGCTGCTGGTCCACGCCGGCATCGCCGACCGCGTGCTGCCGCCGCTGGCCGCCATCTACCGCGAGAAGGGCGTGGAACTGCGCGGCGACGCCGCCACCCGCGCGCTGCTGGGCGCCGACGTGCTGGAAGCCACCGAGGAAGACTGGCGCACCGAGTACAACGCGCCGATCCTGTCGATCCGCATCGTCGACAGCCTCGACGCCGCCATCGAGCACATCAACACCTACGGCTCGCAGCACACCGACGCGATCATCACCGAGAACTTCACCGACGCCCGCCGCTTCCTCACCGAAGTGGATTCGGCCTCGGTCATGGTGAACGCCTCGACCCGCTTCGCCGACGGCTTCGAGTACGGCCTGGGCGCGGAGATCGGCATTTCCACCGACAAGCTGCACGCCCGCGGCCCGGTCGGCCTGGAAGGCCTGACCAGCGAGAAGTACGTGGTGTTCGGCGACGGACACGTGCGCACCTGATGAAGAAGGCGCGTCCCCGGCGGATCGGCCTGTTCGGCGGCACCTTCGATCCGGTGCACATCGGCCACCTGCGCAGCGCGGTGGAGATGGTCGAACAGTTCGGGTTCGACGAGCTGCGCCTGCTGCCCAACGCCCGCCCGCCGCACCGCGAAACCCCGCAGGTGAAGCCGGAGCAGCGGCTGGCGATGGTCGAGCTGGCGGTGGCCGGCGTGGCCCCGCTGGTGGTCGACGACCGCGAGTTCAAGCGCGACAAACCTTCCTACACCATCGACACCCTGGAGTCGCTGCGTGAGGAGCTGGACAAGCAGGACCAGTTGTTCCTGCTGGTCGGCTGGGACGCTTTCTGCGGCCTGCCGACCTGGCATCGCTGGGAAGAGTTGCTGGAGCACTGTCATATCGTCGTGCTGCAGCGCCCGGATGCCGACAGCGAGCCGCCGGAAGACCTGCGCGACCTGCTGGCGGCGCGCAGTGTTGCCGACCCGAAGGCGATGACCGGCCCCGCCGGGCAGATCACCTTCGTCTGGCAGACGCCGCTGGCGGTTTCCGCCACCCAGATTCGCCAACTCCTGTCGCAGGGGCGCTCCGCGCGCTTCCTGGTGCCGGACGCGGTATTCAACTACATCGAGGCGCACGGCCTGTACCAGGCGCCCCACTGATCAACCGAGAGTCATACATGCAAACCGAACAACTGGTCGAGCTGGCCATCGCCGCTCTGGAAGACCTCAAGGCGCAGGACATCACCGTCATCGACGTGCGCGAGAAAACCAGCATCACCGACGTCATGGTCATCGCCACCGGCAGCTCCGGCCGCCAGGTCAAGTCGCTGGCCGACAACGTGCTGGAGAAGGTCAAGGAACAGGGCGTCAAGCCGATCGGCAGCGAAGGCCAGGAAGGCGGCGAATGGGTTCTGATCGACCTCGCCAACGTCGTGGTCCACGTCATGCAGCCGGCCACCCGCCAGTTCTACGACCTGGAGCGCCTGTGGCAGGGCGCCGAGCAGAGCCGCGCCCACCACAGCGCCGAGTAAGCCTGCCGTGCGTCTGCGTCTGATCGCGGTCGGCTCGCGCATGCCGCGCTGGGTGGAAGAGGGCTGGCAGGAGTACGTCAAGCGCCTGCCCGCCGAGCTGTCCCTGGAACTGGTGGAAATCCCGCTCAACACGCGCGGCAAGAATGCCGACGTGGCGCGGCTGATCCGCCAGGAAGGCGAGGCCATGCTGGCCAAGGTGCAGCCCGGCGAACGCATCGTCACCCTGGAAGTCGAAGGCAAGCCCTGGAGCACCCCCCAGCTGGCGCAGGAACTCGACCGCTGGCGCCTGGACGCGCGCACCGTCAACCTCATGGTCGGCGGGCCGGAAGGCCTGGCGCCGGAGGTCTGCGCGCGCAGCGAGCAGCGCTGGTCGCTGTCGCCGCTGACCCTGCCGCACCCGCTGGTGCGCATCCTGGTTGGCGAACAGATCTACCGCGCCTGGACCGTGCTGTCCGGGCACCCCTACCACAAGTAGTCGTAGCCGCTTTCGATGCCGCAGCCGATACAGCTCAAGGACCACGAGAAGGACGCCCGCCTGGTCCGCGCCCGCGTCATCGTCGGCGGGGTGGCGATCTTCCTGCTCGCCCTGGTGCTGGTGGCGCGCCTGTATCACCTGCAGGTGACGCAGTACGACTACCACTCGACGCTGTCGGAGAACAACCGCGTCCACGTCCAGCCGATTCCGCCCAACCGCGGGCTGATCTTCGACCGCAACGGCGTGATCATCGCCGACAACCGTCCCAGCTTCAGCCTGACCATCACCCGCGAGCGCACCGAGAACCTGCAGGAGACGCTCAAGACCCTGGTGGACATCCTCGGCCTCACCGAGGAAGACCGGGTCATCTTCGAGAAGCGCATGAAGCAGGGGCGCCGGCCGTTCGAGCCGGTGCCGATCATGTTCGAGCTGTCGGAGGAGCAGATCGCCCGCATCGCGGTGAACCAGTACCGCCTGCCCGGCGTCGACGTGGCCGCGCAGTTCGTCCGCCACTACCCGCAGGGCGAGCACTTCGCCCATTCGGTCGGCTACGTCGGGCGGATCAACGAGGCGGAGCTGAAGAAGCTCGACCCGGTGGCCTATTCGGGCACCCACCACATCGGCAAGACCGGTGTGGAGAAGTTCTACGAGAACGAGCTGCACGGCACCGTGGGCTACGAGGAAGTCGAGACCAACGCCCGTGGCCGCGTGCTGCGCGTGCTCAAGCGCACCGAGCCGGTGTCCGGTCGCGACATCGTGCTGAGCATCGACAGCAAGCTGCAGGCCAAGGCCGAGGAGGCCCTGGCCGGCCGCCGCGGCGCCATCGTGGCGATCCAGCCGTCCACCGGCGAGGTGCTGGCGATGGTCAGCCAGCCGAGCTACGACCCCAACCTGTTCGTCACCGGCATCAGCTTCAAGGACTACTCCGCCCTGCGCGATTCCGAGGACCGTCCGCTGTACAACCGCGTGCTGCGCGGCCTGTATCCGCCGGGCTCTACGGTGAAGCCGGCGGTGGCCATCGCCGGCCTCGATGCCGGCGTGGTGACGCCCGCCACCCGCGTGTTCGACCCCGGTTACTACCAGTTGCCGAACTACGACCACAAATACCGCAACTGGAACCACTCGGGCGACGGCTGGGTGAACCTGGAAACCGCGATCATGCGGTCCAACGACACCTACTTCTACGACCTTGCCCACAAGCTGGGGATCGATCGCCTGCACGACTACATGAGCCGGTTCGGCTTCGGCCAGCGCGTGGCCCTGGACATGTACGGCGAGGCCGAAGGCCTGATGCCCTCGCGCGAGTGGAAGCGCGCGCTGCGCCGCCAGGCCTGGTTCCCCGGCGAGACGCTGATCCTCGGCATCGGCCAGGGCTACATGCAGGCCACGCCGCTGCAGCTGGCGCAGATGACCTCGCTGATCGCCAACAAGGGCAAGTGGATCCGTCCGCACCTGGCCAAGACCATCGACGGCCAGCCGCCGGTGGACCCCGAGCCGATGCCGGACATCGCCCTCAAGGACCCGGGCGACTGGAGCCTGGTCGACAACGGCATGCAGCAGGTGGTCCACGGCGCCCGCGGCACCGCGCACCGGGTCGGCGCCACTTCCGTCTACCGCATCGCCGGCAAGTCCGGTACCGCGCAGGTGGTGGCGATCAAGCAGGGCGAGAAGTACGACCGCTCCAAGCTGCTCGAGCGGCACCGCGACCACGCGCTGTTCATCGGCTTCGCCCCGGCGGACAACCCGCAGATCGCGGTGGCGGTGATGGTGGAGAACGGCGAGTCCGGCTCCGGCGTCGCCGCGCCCGTCCTCAAGCAGGTCATGGATGCCTGGCTGCTCGACGAGAGCGGCAAGCTCAAGCCCGAATTCGCGCCCCAGGCCACGGCGGAGGCATCCCAGCCATGACCATGAACGGTAACTTCGACCGCACGCTGTCCAACGAAGACGTGATGAAGCGGCGCTCCAGCCTGCTGCAGCGCCTGCACATCGACGGCCTGCTGCTCCTGCTGCTGCTGGTCCTCGGCTCGGCCGGCCTGTTCGTCCTCTATTCGGCCAGCGGCAAGAGCTGGGACCTGATGTTCAAGCAGGCGTCCTCCTTCGGCCTGGGCCTGGGGGCGATGTTCGTCCTGGCGCAGATCGAGCCGCGCTTCCTCGCCCGCTGGGTGCCGCTGGGCTACCTGATCGGCGTGGCGCTGCTGGTGGTGGTCGATGTGATGGGCCACAACGCCATGGGCGCGACCCGCTGGATCAACATCCCCGGGGTGATCCGCTTCCAGCCGGCGGAGTTCATGAAGCTGCTGATGCCGATGACCGTCGCCTGGTACCTGTCCAAGCGCGCCCTGCCGCCGAGCCTCAAGCACAGTGTGGTGGCGCTGGCGATGATCGTCGTGCCCTTCGTGCTGATCCTCAAGCAGCCGGACCTGGGCACCGCCATGCTGGTGCTGGCCTCCGGCGCCTTCGTGCTGTTCGTCGGCGGTCTGCGCTGGCGCTGGATCATCATGGCGGTGTCGGCGGCGGTGCCGGTGGCGGTGGCCATGTGGTACTTCGTCATGCACGACTACCAGAAGCAGCGCGTGCTGACCTTCCTCGACCCGGAAAGCGACCCGCTGGGCACCGGCTGGAACATCATCCAGTCCAAGGCCGCCATCGGCTCGGGCGGGGTGTTCGGCAAGGGCTGGCTGCTGGGCACGCAGTCCCATCTGGATTTTTTGCCCGAAAGCCACACGGACTTTATCATTGCCGTGCTCGGCGAAGAGTTCGGCCTGGTCGGGGTGTGCCTCCTGCTGGCGCTGTACCTGCTGGTGATCTACCGGGGGCTGGTGATCACCGCCCAGGCGCAGACGCTGTTCGGCAAACTGCTCGCCGGCAGCATCACCATGACCTTCTTCGTGTATGTGTTCGTCAACATTGGTATGGTCAGCGGGCTGTTGCCAGTGGTGGGGGTACCGCTGCCTTTCATTAGCTACGGCGGAACTTCGCTGGTGACCCTGATGTCAGGGTTCGGGGTTTTGATGTCGATCCATACCCATCGCAAGTGGATCGCCCAGGTTTGATCACAAGAGTGAAGAAAGGAATGCAAGTACTGCGCGCCTGGGCCGCCAGGGGAGTGCATTGGGTCGGACTCGCGGGGGCGATCGGCATGTCCGGTGCCGCCCAGGCGGGCGATTACGATGGTTCGCCCCAGGTTGCCGAGTTCGTCAGCGAGATGACCCGCGACTACGGCTTCGCCGGCGAGCAGCTGATGGCACTCTTCCATGACGTGGAGCGCAAGCAGTCGATCCTCGACGCCATTTCCCGCCCCGCCGAACGGGTCAAGACCTGGAAGGAATACCGCCCGATCTTCATCACCGACGCGCGCATCAGCCGTGGCGTGGACTTCTGGAACCAGAACGCCGAGGCCCTGGCCCGCGCCGAGCAGGAGTACGGCGTGCCGGCCCAGTACATCGTGGCGATCATCGGCGTCGAGACCTTCTTCGGCCGCAACACCGGCAACTTCAAGGTGATGGACGCACTGGCCACCCTGGGCTTCGACTACCCGCCGCGCGCCGACTTCTTCCGCAAGGAGCTCAAGCAGTTCCTCCTGCTGGCCCGCGAGCAGCAGGTCGACCCGCTCAGCCTGACCGGCTCCTACGCCGGCGCCATGGGCCTGCCGCAGTTCATGCCGAGCAGCTTCCGCGCCTATGCCGTGGATTTCGACGGCGACGGCCACATCAATATCTGGAACGACCCCACCGACGCCATCGGCAGCGTCGCCAACTACTTCAGGCAGCACGGCTGGCAGACCGGCGAGCCGGTGGTGTCGCAGGCCGAACTGGGCACCTCCACCGCCGAGGACGCCATCACCCAGGGCCTCGAGGCGCAAATGAACCTGGGTCAGCTACGCTCTCAGGGCTGGCGCACCCATGACGTACTGCGCGACGACCAGATGGTCACCGCGATGCGCCTGGAAGGCGATCAGGGCACCGAATACTGGGTTGGCCTGCCGAACTTCTATGTGATTACCCGTTACAACCGCAGCGCCATGTACGCCATGGCGGTCCATCAGCTGGCCGGCGAGATCGCCCGGGCGCGAGGTGTCCATTGAGCAAGCGAATCAGCCGCCCCGGCCTCTGGTCCGCCGCTGCCTGCATCGGCTTCAGCGCCGTGTTCCTCGCCAGCTGCACCGGCAACCGCGCGCCGCAGCAGCCGGCGGCCAGCAGCGGAATTTCCGGGCCGTACGACTACAACCGCCCGCATCGCGACGGCGCGCCCTGGTGGGACGTCGACGTCTCGCGCATCCCCGATGCCGTGCCGATGCGCCACAACGGCCCGCTGAAGAACAACCCCTACACCGTGCTGGGCAAGACCTACTACCCGCTGAACGACGCGCGCACCTACAACGTCGTCGGCACCGCGTCCTGGTACGGCACCAAGTTCCACGGCCAGGCCACCGCCAACGGCGAGCAGTACGACCTGTACGGCATGACCGCCGCGCACAAGACCCTGCCGCTGCCCAGCTACGTGCGGGTGACCAACCTGGACAACGGCAAGAGCGTGATCGTCCGGGTCAATGACCGCGGGCCGTTCTATTCCGACCGGGTGATCGACCTGTCCTTCGCCGCGGCGAAGAAGCTCGGCTACGCCGAAACCGGCACCGCGCGGGTCAAGGTCGAGGGCATCGACCCGGATCGCTGGTGGGCCTCCCAGGGCAAGTCGCAGCCGATGATCATGGCGCTGCCGAAGATGGCCCCGCAGCAGCCGGCCGCCGCGCAGCCCCAGGCCGTGGCCATGGCGCAGCCGATCGAGACCTACACGCCGCCGCCCGCGCAGCACGCCGCGCCCGTGGCGCCGGTCCAGATCGACTCAAAAAAAAACGCTTCATTACCAGCCGATGGCCTGTATCTCCAGGTGGGTGCCTTCGCCAACCCGGACGCTGCGGAGCTGCTCAAGGAGAAGGTCGGCGGCCTGACGGGAGCCAAGACCTTTATCAGCTCGGTCGTGGTCAACCAGCAGACCTTGTACCGGGTGCGCCTGGGACCGATCGGAACGCAGGATGAAGCAAGCCGGATGCAGGACAGCATCCGCGTGGCCAATCTCGGCCAACCCAAGCTCGTGCGCCTGGACTGAGCTTCCACGGCACGAGTCGCCGCGGTCCGCAGAGGCCGTGGCATGAGTTTCCCCCAGAGGGGCTGTTTATGGCCTGCGAGCTAGAGCGGAGCAAGGCGGAAACGGTAGAGGAAGCGGAGTTTACGGCTGTAAATGAGCATTCCGAGACCGTTTCCAACGCAGCTCAGTCAACGCGCAGCAGGTCAGAAACAGGCCCGGGAAGGGATTGTTTGTTTGACCATTAGTGAACCCCCAGAGAGACGGATGAACATCTTCAACTTCGCCAAACGCCTGTCATTGCTCGTGCTGTTCAGTGCCCCCGTGGCCAGCTGGGCCGCTGAAGTCGTTCCCGCCGCACCGCAACTGGCGGCTAAGGCCTGGGTCCTGATGGACGGCGCCAGCGGCCAGATCCTCGTCGAGAACGCCGGCGACGAACGCCTGCCCCCGGCCAGCCTGACCAAGCTGATGACCGCCTACATCGCCACCAAGGAAATCGAAGGCGGCCGCATCGCCGAATCCGACCAGGTCACCGTCAGCGAGCACGCCTGGCGCACCGGCGGTTCGCGCATGTTCATCAAGGTCGGCTCCCAGGTTTCGGTCAGCGACCTGCTGCACGGCATCATCATCCAGTCCGGCAACGACGCCTCCGTCGCCCTGGCCGAGCACATCGCCGGCAGCGAAGACGCCTTCGCCGACATGATGAACACCACCGCGCAGAAGCTGGGCATGACCAACTCCCACTTCATGGACGCCACCGGCCTGCCCAACCCGGAGCACTACTCCTCCGCCAAGGACATGGCCACCCTGGCCCGCGCCATCATCTACGGCGAGCCGACCCACTACGCCATCTACGCGCAGAAAGAGTTCCTCTGGAACAACATCAAGCAGCCCAACCGCAACCTGCTGCTGTGGCGCGACAAGACCGTCGACGGCCTGAAGACCGGCCACACCGACGAAGCCGGCTACTGCCTGGTGGCCTCCGCCGTGCGTGACGGCCAGCGCATGATCGCCGTGGTGTTCGGCACCAACAGCGAACAGGCCCGCGCCGCCGAGACCCAGAAGCTGCTGACCTACGGCTTCCGCTTCTTCGAATCGCAGACCTTCTACAAGAAGGGCGCCGAGCTGACCAAGGCCATGGTCTGGAAGGGCGCCGACCGCGAGGTCAAGGCCGGCCTGGCCGAAGACCTGACCATGACCGTGCCACGCGGCCAGCTCAAGCAGCTGCAGGCCAACATGGTCGTCGTGCCCAGCCTGATGGCGCCGATCCAGCAGGGCCAGGTGATCGGCAAGGTCGAGGTCAAGCTCGGCGACAAGGTCGTCCGCACCTCCGACCTGGTCGCCCTCAACGCGGTCGAGGAAGGCGGCTTCTTCCGCCGCATGTGGGACAGCCTGCGCCTGTTCTTCTACGGCCTGTTCAACTGACCGCTCGTCCCGGCCTTGCACTTTTGTATACAAGGCCGGGATTGACCCGCACGCGCAGTCGCAAACTCGGGTAAAATGCCCGCCTGCGACCGCCCGGTCCTCCGTGGCCCGGCAGCCGTCGTCCGATCCACCCGGAGCGTCCTCACCCAGGAGGCTCATGCGGAGGCGGGCCACCCGCCCGCGACAGCCATGACTGATACCCCCGATAGCGCCACCCCGCCCGCGCCGAAGATCGAGTTCCCCTGCGAACGCTACCCGATCAAGATCATCGGCGACGCCGGCGAAGGCTTCTCCGATCTGGTCGTCGAAATCATCCAGCGCCACGCGCCCGACCTCGACGTCACCACCCTGGTCACCCGTGACAGCCGCAACGGCCGCTTCCTGTCCGTGCAGGTGCTGATCACCGCCACCGGCGTCGACCAGCTGCAGAACATCCATAAAGACCTGCGCGCCACCGGCCGCGTCCACATGGTGCTCTGATGGGCGACACGCTGGGCTTCCGTGAACTGGGCCTGCTGCCCTACGAGCCCACCTGGCACGCCATGCAGCGCTTCACCGCCGAGCGCGGCGCCGAAACCCCGGACGAAGTCTGGCTGCTCGAACACCAGCGCGTGTTCACCCAGGGCCAGGCCGGCAAGGCCGAGCACGTGCTGTTCCCCGGCGACATCCCGGTGGTCCAGGTCGACCGCGGCGGCCAGGTGACCTACCACGGCCCCGGCCAGCTGGTCGCCTACCTGCTGCTCGACGTGCGCCGCTCCGGCATCGGCGTGCGCGACCTGGTCTCGCGCATCGAACAGAGCCTCATCGGCCTGCTGGACGGTTACGGCATCGAGGCCGTGTCGAAACCCGACGCCCCGGGCGTCTATGTCGACGGCGCGAAGATCGCTTCCCTCGGCCTGCGCATCCGCAACGGCCGCTCCTTCCATGGCCTGGCCCTGAACGTGGACATGGACCTGGAACCCTTTCGACGCATCAATCCCTGCGGTTACGCAGGCATGGCCATGACCCAGCTGAGTCAGCTGGCGGGCCCCATCGCATTGGCCGATGTGCGCGAGCGCCTGCGTGGCGAACTCGTCCAGCGCCTTGGCTACGCGGCACAGAAGACCCTGACGGGCGGGATCGAACCTAGATGAGCACTGTTGTGGACAATCCGGACCAGGCCGCCCCGGCCGCCAAGCCGGGCAAGATGGAAGTTGGCGTCAAGCTGCGCGGCGCGGAAAAGGTCGCGCGCATTCCGGTGAAGGTCATCCCCACCGACGAGCTGCCGAAGAAGCCGGACTGGATTCGCGTGCGCATCCCGGTCTCCCCCGAGGTCGACCGCATCAAGCAACTGCTGCGCAAGCACAAGCTGCACAGCGTCTGCGAGGAAGCCTCCTGCCCGAACCTGGGCGAGTGCTTCTCCGGCGGCACCGCCACCTTCATGATCATGGGCGACATCTGCACCCGCCGCTGCCCCTTCTGCGACGTCGGCCACGGCCGGCCGAAGCCGCTGGACGCGGACGAGCCGAAGAACCTCGCCATCGCCATCGCCGACCTCGGCCTGAAGTACGTGGTGATCACCTCGGTGGACCGCGACGACCTGCGTGACGGCGGCGCCCAGCACTTCGCCGACTGCCTGCGCGAGATCCGCAAGCTGTCCCCGGGCGTGCAGCTGGAAACCCTGGTGCCGGACTACCGCGGGCGCATGGACATCGCCCTGGACATCACCGCCGCCGAGCCGCCGGATGTGTTCAACCACAACCTGGAAACCGTGCCGCGCCTGTACAAGTCCTCGCGTCCGGGCTCCGACTTCGAGTGGTCGCTGGACCTGCTGCAGAAGTTCAAGCAGCGGGTTCCGCATGTGCCGACCAAGTCCGGCCTGATGCTCGGCCTGGGCGAGACCGACGAGGAAGTCATCGAAGTCATGCAGCGCATGCGCGAGCACGACATCGACATGCTCACCCTCGGCCAGTACCTGCAGCCCTCGCGCAGCCACCTGCCGGTGCAGCGCTTCGTCCACCCGGACACCTTCGCCTGGTTCGCCGAGCAGGGCGAGAAGATGGGCTTCAAGAACGTCGCCTCCGGCGCCCTGGTGCGTTCCTCGTACCACGCCGACCAGCAGGCTCACGGCACCAGGATCGACTGATCTGCCGCTGCATGAAAAAGGCGCCTTCGGGCGCCTTTTTTCGTTCAGACGTTCTGCCGAAGGCGTGCCAGCAGCGACGGGGTGGGATAGCCGTCCGCCGGCCAGCCGACGGATTGCTGGAAGGCGCGGATCGCCTTGCGGGTGTTGGCGCCGATGATCCCGTCCGCGCTGCCGGGCGGGTAGCCCTGGGTGGCGAGACGTTGCTGCAGCTCGATGCGTTCGCTGCGGCTGAGCGGCGTGTCCTCCTGCGGCCAGTGCCCGGCCAGTTGGCCGCCGCCCTTGAGGCTGTCGGCCAGCAGGCCCACGGCCAGGGCGTAGGACGTCGAGTTGTTGTACTTGAGGATGGCGCGGAAGTTGTCCGTCACCAGGAAGGCCGGGCCGCGATAGCCCGCCGGCAGCAGCAGCGAGGCGCTGGCGCGCGGATCGCCCGGCAGGTTGCCGGTCGCCGGCTGCACGCCCAGGCGCAGCCATTCGGCCACGGGCTTGCGGATGTCCATGTCCGCCTGGGCGTAGTCGAAGCCCTGCGGCAGGCGCACTTCGAAGCCCCAGGCCTGGCCGTGCTGCCAGCCTGAGGTCTTCAGGTAGTTGGCGGTGGAGGCCAGGGCGTCGCTGGACGAGCCCCAGATGTCGCGCCGGCCGTCGCCGTCGAAGTCCACGGCGTAGCGGTTGTAGGTGCTGGGGACGAACTGGGTCTGGCCCATGGCGCCGGCCCAGGAGCCGAGCAGGCGGTCCGCCGGTACGTCGCCGTGCTGGAGTATCCGCAGCGCGGCGATCAGCTGCTCGCGGCCGAAGTCCGGGCGGCGGCCTTCGTAGGCGAGGGTGGCCAGCGAGCGGATCGCGTTCTTGCTGCCCATCTGCTGGCCGAAGTTGCTCTCCATGCCCCAGATGGCCACCGCGGCTTCGCGGTCGACGCCGTAGGCGCTGTCGATGCGTTGCAGCACCTCGGCGTTCTGCAGCAGCCGGTCCTGGCCATTGCGCACCCGGGCCGGGGAGACGGCGCTGTCCAGGTACTGCCAGACGGGGCGGGTGAATTCCGGCTGGCTGCGGTCGGCGGCGATCACCGAATCATCGGGCTCGACGCCGGCGAAGGCGTTGTCGAAGGTCTGCGCGCTGATGCCGGCGGCCAGGGCCTGGGTACGGAAGCCGTCGCGCCACTGGGCGAAGCTTTGCGTCGGTTGCGCGGCGGATGCTCCGCCGGGCGTGCCGGGAGGCGGCGCCTCGGCGCAGGAGGACAGCAGGCCGAAGCTGGCCAGCGACAGGGTGACGGCGAGCAGGCAGCGTTGGCCGACAGCAGATGGAACAGGCGTGCGCATGGCTCTCCTCGAGTACTGGCAGGGGAGCGGCCACCTTAGCATGGCCACTGTGGGGCGTCTGCGCTGGGCAGAGGCGGGTATTCAGGCTTCGATGGCGGCGGCGGGGGAAAATTCCCGTGCCGGGATGGCGTCTGTCGGGCGGCGGGGAGCGGGGTGCCTGGCGGGCCGGGGGAGGAATCGAGTCGTGCGGGATGGGTTGTGCGTTGCGCTTCGCCGGCGAGCTGCTGCGAGGGCCGCGAGCGACGAAGGAAGGATTTCAGGCCGCCAGAAGCGAAGAAGCCTCCCAGTTCCGGGAGGCTTCGCGGCGGTAGCTGCCTTTGCCTTTGAGGGGCTTTTCCTGGCGGCTGCGGAACAGCGGTTGCGCGACCAGGGACTTGGCCTTGTTCGGCCGTTTGGAGTGTTTCGCCATCATGGTGTCCTCATCGAAGCCGGCCCGATGCCGGCGCGCGCATCTTCTGCCTCCCGGGGGCGTCTGTCCATACCGTTGGTCAGTCGGCGGACGGAGCGGCGCCGGCGGGGCGTTTCATGGCTACTCTGGTTGCGGCCCACAGCCGTGACAGCGAGGACAAGGACAATGAAGTTTCTCTGCATGATCTACTTCGACGAGCGCAAGGTGGCCGAACTGCCGGAGGCCGAACTGCGCGGCATCGTCGACCAATGCATGACTTACAGCGAGCAACTGCGCCGCAGCGGCAACTACATCGCCGCCAACGCCCTGCTGCCGACCCCGACCGGCCGCACGCTGCGCCACCAGGGCGACAGTCTGGCGATCACCGACGGGCCCTTCGCGGAAACCAAGGAGCAGCTCGGCGGCTTCTACCTGATCGAGGCGGAGGACATGCAAGAGGCGCAGCGCATCGCCGCGAAGATTCCGCCGGGACGCCTGGGCTGTGTGGAGATGCGGCAGGTTCGCGAGTGGGAGTGATCAGGCCGACGGCAGGCTGATGCGCTGCCCGGCGACCAGCAGGGCGAGGCGGGCGAGGCCGTTCCAGGGATCGCCCTGGGCCTGTCCCTTGATCTGCGCATCGATCACCTGGGCGTCCTGCAGCATCTGGTTCCAGCGGCTGCCGGTGTGGCGCTGCAGGGCGCGGGTCATCAGCGGGCGGCGCTTGTCCCAGATCGGCGGGCGGGCCTGGCTGAAGGCCTTCTCCAGCGGCACGCCCTGGCCGAACTGCTGGGCAAGGGCGGCCAGCACGCGGATTTCCCGGGCCAGGGCCCAGAGGATCACCGGCGGCTCCACGCCTTCGCCACGCAGGCCTTCGAGCATGCGCAGGCAGTGGGCGGCTTCGCCGTTCAGGGTCGCGTCGATCAGGCCGAACACGTCGAAACGCGCGCTGTCGGCCACCGCCGCCTGCACGGTGGCGGCGTCGATCTGCTGACCTTCGGCCAGCAGCTTGAGCTTTTCGATTTCCTGGGCGGCGGCCAGGAGGTTGCCCTCCACCCGCGCGGCGATCAGTTCCACCGCTTCCTGGCTGGCGGCCAGGCCCGCCTGGGACAGGCGCTGGCGAATCCACTGCGGCAGCTGGTGCACGTCGATCGGCCAGATCTGGATGAACTGGGCGGCGGCGCCGTCGATCAGCGCCTTGGCCCACTTGGTCTTCTGCGTGTTGCCGTCGAGCCTGGGCAGGCTGACCAGCAGGACGGTGTCCTCCGGCGGGCGCTGCAGGTATTCCAGCAGGATCGCCGCGCCCTTGTCGCCGGGCTTGCCGGAGGGCATGCGCAGTTCGATCAGGCGCTTCTCGGCGAACAGCGAGAGGCTGGCGCCGGCTTCGAGCAGCTGGCCCCAGTCGAAGTTGGCTTCGGCGTTGAACACCTGGCGCTCGCCGAAATCACGCTGGCGGCAGGCCGCGCGAATGGCGTCGCAGGCTTCCTGGCAGAGCAGCGGCTCGTCGCCGCTGACCACGTAGACGGGAGCCAGGTCGCCCTGCAGGTGTTTGGCGAGTTGTCCGGGATTGAGCTTCATGATGAAAAAGGGGCCGGTTTGTCCGGCCCCTGTCTGTCACTCGGCTTTCGGGAATTCGATCGGCGACTGCTGCGGCTGCGCCCTGGCGGCGTCCTCCGCGGCCTTCTGCGCGTCCGCTTCGGCCTGGGCCTTGGCTTCGGCCTTGCGTTGCAGGTCATCGAGCTGGGCCGGGGTGATCATCTGCAGGCGCATGGCCATCTGCTGGACCAGTTCGCGGCGCATTTCCTCGCGGATCTGCGTGGCTTCCTGATCGGAGCCGACCAGGTTGTTGTCGTCCTGCACGTAGACCTTGCGCACCTGCACCTGGCCATCCATCAGCAGCAGGTTGTTGGTGCCGCGGATTTCGTAGTCCAGGGTGTTGGTCAGCTGGTTTTCCGCGCTACGCGCCGAGCTGGTGTAGCTGACCGTGCGCTGGGTCACGTCCTCGCGGGCGAGGATGACGTGGAAGGGCGCGCGGGATACGACTTTCACGCCGCTGCCTTCGAGCACCTGCTGGAGCTGCTTGACGGTTTCGCCGTAGGCGTTGCGCGCGCTCAGGTCGATTTCCTTGAGCGCAAAGTTCGTATCGCCCAGGCCGCGCAGTTGGAAGCCGCAGGCGGTCAGCACGCAGGCCAGGCCGATCAGCGCGAGGCTGGTCAGGATACGTTTCATCAAGCTTCCCTCACTCCTGTTGATCCGGGGTGCCCGTGGCGAAGAAGGTGCCACGGGCGAATAGGTCTTTTCCAGCGTCGGTTTCAGTTGGCCACGATGTTGACCAGCTTGCCCGGTACCACGATCACCTTGCGGATGGTCAGGCCATCGGTGAAGCGCAGCACGTTCTCGTTGGCGCGCGCCGAGGCTTCCACCTCTTCGCGGCTGGCGCTGGCCGGCACGTCGATGTGGCCGCGCAGCTTGCCGTTGACTTGCACCACCAGCTGCAGGCTGTCCTGCACCAGGGCGGCCTCGTCGACCTGCGGCCAGCCGGCGTCGATCACCGCGCCGCCCTTGCCCAGCTCCTGCCAGATCACGTGGCAGATGTGCGGGGTGATCGGGGCGAGCAGCAGGGTGACGCTTTCCAGGCCTTCCTGCAGCAGGGCGCGGTCGGCGGCGGATTCGGCCGGGGCCTTCTCCAGCACGTTCATCAGGGTCATCACGGCGGCGATGGCGGTGTTGAACTTGTGGTGCTGGCCCACGTCCTGGCTGGCCTGGCGGATGGCCAGGTGGATGGCGCGGTGGATGGCCTTCTGCGCGTCGTCCAGGGCGGACTTGTCCACGGCGCCGGCGGGGCCAGCGCTGACGTGGGCCTGGGTCAGGCGCCAGACGCGGCGCAGGAAGCGGCTCGCGCCTTCGACGCCGGAGTCGGACCATTCCAGGCTCATGTCCGGCGGCGAGGCGAACATCATGAACAGGCGGCAGGTGTCGGCGCCGTAGGCGTCGATCATGGCCTGCGGGTCCACGCCGTTGTTCTTGGACTTGGACATCTTCTCGGTGCCGCCGATTTCCACCGGCTGGCCGTCGGTCTTCAGGCGCGCGCCGATGACCTTGGCCTTGGCGTCACGCTCGACTTCGACGTCGGCCGGGTTGAACCAGTCCTTGCTGCCGTTCGGGTTGGTGCGGAAGTAGGTCTCGGCGACCACCATGCCCTGGGTCAGCAGGTTCCTGAACGGCTCGTCGCTGTCCACCAGGCCTTCGTCGCGCATCAGCTTGTGGAAGAAGCGCGCGTAGAGCAGGTGCAGGATGGCGTGCTCGATGCCGCCGATGTACTGGTCGACCGGCAGCCAGTAGTTGGCGGCCTTCTTGTCCAGCATGCCGTCTTCGAACTGCGGGCAGGCGTAGCGGGCGAAGTACCAGGACGACTCGACGAAGGTGTCCATGGTGTCGGTTTCGCGCTTGGCCGGCTGGCCGCACTTCGGGCAGTTGCAGGTGTAGAACTCGGGCAGCTTGGCCAGCGGCGAGCCGGCGCCGTCCGGCACCACGTTCTCGGGCAGGACGACCGGCAGCTGGTCGGCCGGGACCGGCACGTCGCCGCAGGCGTCGCAGTGGATGATCGGGATCGGGCAGCCCCAGTAGCGCTGGCGGCTGATGCCCCAGTCGCGCAGGCGGAACTGGGTGCGCGCTTGGCCCAGGCCCTTGGCGGCGAGGTCGGCGCCGATGGCGTCGAACGCGGTCTGGTAGCCGAGGCCGTCGTACTTGCCGGAGTTGACGGTGCGGACGCTCTCGTCCTTGGCGCCGTACCACTCCTGCCAGGCGCTGGCGTCGTAGTCGTTGTCGCCTTCTACCCTGGCGATCACCTGCCGGATCGGCAGGGCGTACTTGTTGGCGAACTCGAAGTCGCGCTCGTCGTGGGCCGGCACGGCCATCACGGCGCCTTCGCCGTAGTTCATCAGGACGTAGTTGGCGATCCACACCGGCAGCTTGTCGCCGGTCAGCGGGTGTTCGACGAACAGCGAGGTGGCCACGCCTTTCTTTTCCTGGGTGGCGATGTCGGCTTCGGCGACGCCGCCGCGCTTGCACTCGTCGATGAACGCCTGCAGCGACGGATCGCGCTGGGCGGCCAGGGTGGCCAGGTGGTGCTCGGCGGCCACGGCGACGTAGGTGGCGCCCATCAGGGTGTCCGGACGGGTGGTGAAGACCTTCATCTGGCCGGCTTCGCCGATGGAAGCCTGGTCATAGGGGAAGGCGATCTCCATGCCGCGGGACTTGCCGATCCAGTTGCGCTGCATGGTCTTGACCTGTTCCGGCCAGCCCGGCAGGTGGTCGAGGCTTTCCAGCAGCTCTTCGGCGTAGGCGGTGATCTTGAAGTAGTACATCGGGATTTCGCGCTTCTCGATCAGCGCGCCCGAACGCCAGCCACGGCCGTCGATGACCTGCTCGTTGGCCAGCACGGTCTGGTCCACCGGGTCCCAGTTGACGGTGCCGTTCTTGCGGTAGATCACGCCCTTCTCGAACAGGCGGGTGAACAGCCACTGTTCCCAGCGGTAGTAGTCCGGCTTGCAGGTGGTGACTTCGCGGGACCAGTCGATCGCCAGGCCCAGGCTGTTGAGCTGGGACTTCATGTAGGCGATGTTGTCGTAGGTCCAGGCCGCCGGTGCGACGTTGTTCTTCATCGCGGCGTTTTCCGCCGGCATGCCGAAGGCGTCCCAGCCCATCGGTTGCAGGACGTTCTTGCCCTGCATGCGGTGGTAGCGGCTGATCACGTCACCGATGGTGTAGTTGCGCACGTGCCCCATGTGCAGCTTGCCGCTCGGATACGGGAACATCGACAGGCAGTAGAACTTCTCCTTGCCGGCGACTTCGTCGACGCGGAAGGAGTTGTGTTCGTTCCAGAAGCGCTGGGCCTGGGATTCGATCTCGAGAGGCTGGTATTGCTCGTGCATGGCGCGATTTGAACCTGTACGGAAAAGAATTGTGCGGCCGGGGGAGGTCGAGTGGTCCTCCGCCTTGCCGGCCCCCGGGAAACCCCGGACCGGGCGGCTACAGAAAGCCTCGTAGCATACATGACCCCTCCCCGAGCCGGTAGCCCGCGCCGTTTGTCGCGCGCTCGGTGTGGCGCGGGGCCTGCCGCTAAGCTTTGCCTGAGGGCGGGAGGTTTCCGCCTGTCTTGAGGTGACTGATGGCTGAGTTGCATCGCGCAAGTGCTTCGGGTTCCGGTCTGTATGAACGGTTGTTGCAACGACTGGCGCTGGCCCTGGATGAGGCCGATACCGCCGAACGATTGAGAGACGAGTGCCCCGTCGAGCTGGAGTTGCGCGGTTTGAGCAGTGCGGAGATGGAGTTGATCCGGGCCTATCTCGATCAGGATGTGAACTGGCTGCGCGGCTGGCATGCCGCCGCCCAGGAACTGGCGCTGCTGGAGCAGGGCCCCGCGCGGACGTCCCGTCCGCCGCGCCACGTCACCCCGCCCGGCCGCCCGCGGCTGGTGTCCCACGGGCATCCGCAGCAGCTGCAATGCGCGTTGTGCGGCACGCCGGTGGCCTGGAGCCGCAGCCAGGGCGTGCTGCCCTGCGCCTCCTGTGGTTCCCAGTTGTTCCGCAACGCGAAAGCGCGCTGATCGCGCGGTGATCCGCTAGGCTAGGCGCTCGACAAGGAGTCGCCGATGCCGCTTCGCTACATCCTCAAACAGATTCTGCTGCCGCCGGGGCTGCTGCTTCTGCTGCTGTTCCTGGCGTTCCTGCTGCGCCGCCGCTATCCCCGCTTCTCGATCCTGTGCTTCTTCACCGGCTTCCTCGGCCTGCTGGCGATGAGCCTGCCGGTGACGGTGGAGTGGGGCGCGCGCCAGCTGGAGCAGCAGGCGCCGCTGAAACAGTCGGACTGGGCAACCCTGGCGCAGCGCGCCGACGCCATCGTGGTGCTGGGCGCCGGGCGGGTCCGCGGCGACCGCGCCTGGAACGAGGACCAGCCCGGCCTGATGGCCTACGAACGGCTGCGCTACGCCGCCCGTCTGGCCAAGGCCAGTGGCCTGCCGGTGCTGACTTCCGGCGGGCTGCACTACGGCTCGCCGCCCTCGGAGGCCTACATCATGGCCCGCAGCCTGGCCGACGATTACGGCGTCGAGGTGCGCTGGCAGGAAGGGGCGAGCCGCACGACCTGGGAAAACGCCCAGCTCAGTGCGCCGATCCTGCGCCAGGCCGGCATCCGCCGCGTGGTCGTGGTGACCCAGGCGATGCACATGCCGCGCGCGCTGTGGAGCTTCCAGCGGGCGGGGCTGGAGGTGGTGCCGGCGCCGCTGGGCTATATCGGCGTGGACAACGCCCGGCCGCTGGGCGGCTGGCTGCCGGAGGGACGGGCGGTGTGGCAGAGCGAGCAGCTGCTCAACGAGGCGATCGGGCTGCTGGGGTACCGGCTGTTCTATCGCTAGGGATGGTTCGCGAGCAAGCTCGCTCCTACAGGGATCGCTCTTGTAGGAGCGAGCTTGCTCGCGAACCGGATCCCGGATGAAAAAAGGGCCTCGTAACGAGGCCCTTTCTATTGCGATCAGCGGAACAGCCGGCGCTCTTCCGGATGCGTCCGGCGGCGCACCAGCGCCCACGCCAGCAGCACCGCGCCGAGGATCGCCAGCGGCCAGACGCGCCACTTGAGATAGGGCGTCAGGCCCTGCATCGGCACCACTTCGCCGTGCAGCACGCCGCGCTGGAACTGCGGGATCTGCACTGCCAGCCGGCCGAACGGGTCGATCAGCGCGGTGACCCCATTGTTGGTGCCGCGCACCATCCAGCGCCCGGCTTCTAGGGCGCGCATCTGCGCCATCTGCAGGTGCTGCAGCGGGCCGATGGAGGTGCCGAACCAGGCGTCGTTGCTGATGGTCAGCAGCAGCTGGCTCTGCGCCGCCAGCCCGGCGGCGAATTCCGGGTAGACCACTTCGTAGCAGATGTACGGCGCCACGGCGTAGCCCTTGGCCTTGAGCAGCGGCTGGTCGTCCGGGCCGCGGGCGAAGTCGGACATGGGCAGGTCGAAGAAGGCGATCAGGCCGCGCAGCAGGTCCTGCATCGGCACGTATTCGCCGAAGGGCACCAGCTTCTGCTTCAGGTAGTCGCCGCTGCCGTCGCCGAGCACGGTGATGCCGTTGTAATAGCGCGCGCCGCCGGCCGTCTTCTGGCGCACCGGAACCCCGGTGATCAGCGCGGCCTTCTTGCCGTTGGCGACCTCGTTGATCATGCCCAGGTAGCCGCTGGCCAGGTCCTTGAGCACGGGCACGGCGGTCTCCGGCCAGACGATCAGGTCGACGCCGTTCTGCTCGGCCGTCAGGTCGCGGTACAGCTCCAGCTGCGAGGTGATGGCCTTGGGGTCCCACTTCATTTCCTGGGCGATGTTGCCCTGGATCGCGGCGACCTTCAGCGGCGCGCCGGCCGGCGTGGTCCAGGCGTGGCCCTTGTAGCCGAAGCCGACGGCCCAGGGCGCGATCAGCAGGGTCAGGCCGATGGCCAGGCGCGCGGGGCGCTGGGTCAGCGCCGGGATGTTGATGATCAGGGCGGCGCAGAGGGCGATGCAGAAGGACACCAGCCAGACGCCGCCGATGGGCGCCAGGCCCGCCAGCGGGCCTTCCAGCTGGCTGTAGCCGGCGTAGAGCCAGGGGAAGCCGGTGAGGAACCAGCTGCGGAACAGCTCCAGCGCCACCCACAGCGCGGCGAAGGCCAGGGCGTCGCTGACCGGGGCGTTGTTGCGGCGTAGGAAGCGCACCCAGACCCAGGCGGGCAGGGCGAAGAAGAACGCCACGCCGGCGCTGAATCCGATCACCAGGAAGGCGGCCAGGGGCCCGGAGGCGCCGCCGAAGTCGTGGATGCTGAAGTAGATCCAGCTGGTGCCGGCGATGAACGCGCCGAAGCCGTACCACCAGCCGCGCCACAGCGCCGAGCCGGCGGTGGTGCCGCGCAGGCCGAGGTAGAACAGGGCGAGGGACAGCAGCGCCAGCGGCCAGTAGCCGAACGGCGCCAGGGCCAGCGGGGTGAGCGCGCCGGCGGCCAGGGCCAGTAAATGACCGGGAAGGCCGGGACGGGTGATCCAGCGCATCGGGAATCCTTGTTGCGGTTGAGCGATGCGCAAGAGTAATGGAGAGCCGAACGGTAGGCTATGGGGATGGGGGCTAAAAGCCATGAGTGACTGCGGCGGGATGTTGCAGGAACAAAGGGCGCCGCTTGCGGACGCGGGTTCGTTGGCGAATTTTCCGGTAGCGCAGTGGCCGGCAAACCTGTTCGCGAACCCGCCCGCTCCCGCGGGACCCTGCGACATAGCGGCGCACCCGGTCTGCCGCTGGAGGCCCCCCGGGGCGGAAAATTTCCCGCCAGCCGCCCTGTCGCGCGATCTTCATCGGCCATCCGCCCCGGCCACGGCAACAATTGATCGATTTTCGAGCACTGCGGATCAGCGCGCGCACAGATGCGTATAATGCGCGCCTTCTCCACCACCACCCTCAGCCCCGGCGTCCCTCGGACAACCTCCGCACCGGGCAGGAGCAGCAATGAACGAAAGTTTCGAAGACTGGATGATGTACGGGCTGGTCAGCGGCCTGATCCTGTTCATGGCCTTCATCGTCTGGGATCTGGCGAAGAAGTCCAAGGCCGGCCGCATGGGCACCATGGTGCTGTTCTTCGCCCTGGGCCTGGGCGTGCTTGGTTTCCTGATCAAGTCCATCGTCGTCGCGGGGCTCGAAGGCGGCTTCTGACGCCTTCTCCCGCACCCGCCCCGGCGTTCAGAGTTCGGGGCTGACGTCCCGCCACTGCCCTGGCGGCAGACCGTCCAGGCTCCACGGCCCGATCCGCACGCGCACCAGGCGCAGCGTGGGCAGGCCGACCGCCGCCGTCATCCGCCGCACCTGGCGGTTGCGGCCCTCGCGGATCACCAGCTCCAGCCAGGCCGTCGGCACCGACTTGCGGAACCGCACCGGCGGGTTGCGCTCCCACAGCTGCGGCTCTTCCAGCCGCCGCGCCTCGGCCGGCAGGGTCGGCCCGTCGTTGAGCTGCACGCCCTTGCGCAGCTGTTCGAGCTGCTCCTCGCTCGGCTCCCCCTCCACCTGCACCCAGTAGGTCTTCGGCAGCTTGTGCTTCGGATCGGCGATGCGCGCCTGCAGGCGGCCGTCGTTGGTCAGCAGCAGCAGGCCTTCGCTGTCGCGGTCCAGCCGTCCGGCGGGATACACGCCCGGCACCGCGACGAAATCCTTCAGGGTCGCCCGGCCCTCGCTGTCGTTGAATTGGGTCAGCACGTCGAACGGCTTGTTCAGCAGGATCAGCCGTGGCTGCGCCGGCGGCGCCTTGGCCACGCGGCGTGGCGCGGGACGGGGAGCGGGGCGGCGGGAGGCGGGACGGGGCGGACGGGGCATGGCGAAAAGACTGGTAACCGGAGATGGGGGTAAAGCGAATGCCCAGCATGCTAGGTTGTGCCGAGCCCCCACCGCAAGAGCAGACCCATGAGCCATCCCACCTGGCTGATCACCCTGCGCAACCTCGCCGGCCGCCTGGGCGCCCGCTACCAGGGCCCGCAGACCGCGCACTTCGATGGTCAGCGCTTCCACAATCTCGACCGCCAGCCACACCACGGCCTGCGCGCCTTCCTCCGATGGCAGCTCAACCGTGGCCGGCAGGTGCCCTGGGTCGACCAGCCGGGGCCGGCCACGCGCCCGCAGACGCCGGCCCGGGTCAGCGGCGCGGAGCTGCGCGTCACCTACATCAACCACGCCACGCTGCTGATCCAGCACCGCGGCCTGAATATCCTCACCGACCCGCTGTGGGGCGAGCGCACCAGCCCCTTCAGCTTCCTCGGTCCGCGCCGTCATCACCCGCCGGGACTGGCGCTGGACGAGCTGCCGCCGATCGACCTGATCCTGGTCAGCCACAACCATTACGACCACCTGGACATCGGCAGCCTGCGCGAGCTGGCGCGGCGCTTCCCGGCGGCGCGGGTGGTGACCGGCCTGGGCAATGGCGAGCTGATCCGCGCCTGCGGTTTCCTCGACGTCGAAGAGCTCGACTGGTGGCAGAGCCTGCCGATGCCCGACGGCATGCTGCTCACCGGCGTGCCGGCGCAGCACTGGTCGGCGCGCGCGCGGCGCGACACCAACCGCACGCTGTGGCTGGGTTTCGTGCTGGAGTCGGCGGATGGCCCGCTGCTGTTCCCCGGCGATAGCGGCCTGGGCCCGGAGTTCGAGCTGATCCACCGGCGCTTCGGCCCGCTGCGCTTCGCCGCCCTGCCGATCGGCGCCTACGAGCCGCGCTGGTTCATGCGCCATCACCACATGAACCCGGACGACGCGGTGCAGGCGCACCAGCAGCTCGATTCGCAGTGCAGCATGGCGATCCACTTCGGCACCTTCAAACTCAGCGACGAGGGCCAGTTCGCGCCGGTCAGCGACCTGGCCAGGGCGCTGCAGCAGCGCGGTGTCGCGCCGGAGCGGTTCCGCGCGCCGAAGCCGGGGGAGCAGTGGCACGTACCGCCAATGCAGGACCATTCACTGTAGGAGCGAGCTTGCTCGCGAAGCGCTTGACACCGTGACCGCCTGGAAATCCGTTCGCAAGCAAGCTCGCTCCTACGAAGAGAAGGCGGCCTCAGTTCTCCCGAACGCGCTTGCTGCAGCAGTTGCGATAGCGCTTGCCGCTGTTGCACGGGCACGGCTGGTCGCCCCGGCCGCCCAGTTCCAGCCAGCTTTCCAGGCGCCGGCGCATGCCATCGCGGACTTCCCGGCGCTCGTCGTCGAGCTGGGCGCGCGTCAGTTCGCGGCAGAGCCGGAGGTAGTCCTCCAGCAGTTCGTCGCGCTCCAGGGCGTGGAACTGTTCGGCCAGCGGCACGCCTTCGTAGCGGCGCTTCGGGTCGGGCAGGAAGGCGATCGCGCCGCCGCCGGGCAGCACATTCCACAGGCGCCCCCGGGCATCGCGCCAGCAGGCACTGAAGCGGGCGCGCAGGGCCAGGCTCGGCCACTCTTCCAGGCACCAGCCGTCGACGCGCTCGCCGCCGAGGCTTTCCACCGCCTTGCCCACCGAGAACCAGGGCTCGCCGGCCAGGCTTTCCGGCAGTGGCAGCGGTGCGGCGACTTCCGGGGTGCCGCCCTCCACCAGTCGGCGGGCGAAGCGGCGCAGGGGATTGGTGAGGTGCGAAGGGGCGCGGAATGACATGGGATCACCAGCAGAAGAGGTCGGCGAAGGTCCGACCGGAGGGCCGCGCCAGGGTTCCGGCGGCGCGCGAGGCGGGCATTCTAGGCCCGTCCCGGACGCGGTCAACGCAGGGCGCTCAATAGTCCCGCGTGGCGATGGGTTGCGCGTCGACGCCCAGCTCGCGCAGCAGCTCGTCGAGCAGCGACGAGGCGCCGAAACGCAGGTGCTCCGGCGTGATCCAGCCGGCGCCGAAACGTTGCTCGGCCTGCCTCAGGTAACCCTGCGCGTCGGCCAGCGTGCGCAGCCCGCCGGAGACCTTCAGGCCCACGTCGGCGTCCGCTTCGGCGATGCACTCGAGCATCACCGCCACGGCTTCCGGGGTGGCATTGAGCGCCGCCTTGCCGGTGCTGGTCTTGAGGAAGTCGGCGCCGCCGGCGATGGCTTCGCGGCAGGCGCTGCGGATCAGGGCGGGGTCGCCCAGCTCGCCGGTTTCGAGGATGACCTTGAGCCGGTGGTAGGGGCCGCACAGCGCCTTGCAGGCGCGGATCAGTTCCACCGCGCCGGTCGGCGCGCCCGCCTTGAGCCGGCGCCAGGGATAGACCAGGTCAATCTCGTCGGCGCCCTCGGCGAGGGTCTTGCGAACCTCCTCCACCACCTCGGCCTGCGGCGCACTGCCGGCGGGGAAGTTGCACACGCTGGCGACTTTCACCGTGCGCCCGCCCAGGGTGTTCAGGGTGCGCCGGGCGACATGCGCCAGCCGCGGCCAGACGCACACCGCCGCCACTTCGCCGTAGGGCGTCAGCGCCCGGCGGCAGAGGCCGACAGTGCTTTGCAGGTCGTCGGCCTCGTTCAGCGAGGTCAGGTCCAGCAGGGCGAGCACGCGGCCCGCCGGGGTCTTGCGGGGATCGATCATCGGCAGCCACCTCCTGCGGCGGTCGGCGGGGCGCGGAGTCCCCGCCGCGATTTCGGATCAGCGGAACGGCGGTTCATCGAAGCTGCGCAGCTTGCGCGAGTGCAGCGAGTTGAGCTGGGTGCGCAGCAGGTCGACGGCGGCGATGCCGATCGACAGGTGCTGGCTCACCGCGCGCTGGTAGAACGCCGAGGCCGCGCCGGGCAGCTTGATTTCGCTGTGCAGCGGCTTGTCCGACACGCACAGCAGCGTGCCGTAGGGCACCCGCAGGCGGTAGCCCTGGGCGGCGATGGTGCCGCTCTCCATGTCCACCGCAACCGCCCGCGCCAGGTTGATCAGCGGGCGCTCCTGGGCCCAGTGCAGCTCCCAGTTGCGGTCGTCGTAGGTGAGCACGGTGCCGGTGCGCAGGCGGCGCTTGAGTTGTTCGCCGCGTTCGCCGGTGACCAGCGCGGCGGCCTCCTGCAGCGCCACCTGGACCTCGGCCAGGGCCGGGATCGGGATGTGCGGCGGCAACACGCGGTCGAGGATGCCGTCGCGGCGCATGTAGGCGTGGGCCAGCACGTAGTCGCCGATGGTCTGCGACTGGCGCAGGCCGCCGCAGTGGCCGACCATCAGCCAGCAGTGCGGGCGCAGCACGGCGAGGTGGTCGGTGATGTTCTTCGCGTTGGACGGGCCGACGCCGATGTTCACCAGGGTCACGCCGTCGCCGTCCTCGGCGATCAGGTGGTAGGCCGGCATCTGGAAGCGGTGCCACTCGACGCCGGCGACGATGGCGTTGGCTTCGCCCTCGTCCATGCCGCGCTCGATGATCACGTTGCCCGGCAGCACCATGCGCACGAAGCGCGGGTCGTCGCGCAGGCGCTGCAGGCCCAGGTGGATGAACTGGTCGACGTAGCGGTGGTAGTTGGTCAGCAGGATCCACGGCTGCACGTGGCGCCAGTCGCTGCCGGTGTAGTGCACCAGGCGGCGCAGGGAGAAGTCGATGCGCGCGGCGTGGAACAGCGCCAGCGGCATCGGGTCGGCGCCTTCCCAGTCGTAGAGGCCGTCGGCGATGCCGTCGGCGGTGGCGGACAGGTCGGTGCTGGGGAACACCCGCGCCAGCTCGGCGGCGGTCACTCCGGAGCCGCCCAGTTCATCGCCGTGCTCGACCACGTAGGGGTAGGGGATGTTCTGGTCGCTGACGCCGACCTCCACCCGCACGGTGAAGTCTTCCATCAGCGGGCGCAGCTGCTCCAGCAGGTATTTGCGGAAGGCCTTGGGCTGGGTGATGGTCACCGCGTAGGTGCCCGGCACCTGGACCTTGGCGTAGGCGCGGGTGGTGGAGGGCACTTCGCCCTGGCACAGGTAGGTCACCCGCAGCTCCGGGTAGCGGAACAGGCTGCGCTGCACGGCATCGGGCACCGTGCGCTCCTTCAGGTAGCGCTTGAGCGCCTGGTTCAGGGCGCCGGTGGCCCGCTCGTGCAGCGCGGCCAGTTGATCGACGGCCTCTTCGGCGGTCTGGGCGACGAGGAACTCATCGCCGGTCGAAAGCGTCATGGTGGGCATCCTGTCTTAGCGGTCTGTTCCATCTTGCCTGCATCCGTTACGGAAAGGGATGACGGATTCGGTGCTGGCAGGATGAACGGAGAGGTGAATGAGCCTATGACAGAATCCGGGCACGCGAGTGCGGAAACCAACCTGGGTGGATCGGACGCTCCGAACCTCCGGTCAGATCTTTTGCGTATTACGCGCTGCGTAATACGTCGCGCATGATATCCTGGCCATGATCAAGTCATTTGCCTGCAAGCACACCCAAGCGCTGTTCGAAGGAGCGAGCCCGAAGCATTTCAGGGCCATTCAGCGTCAGGCCGAGCGCAAGCTTCAACTGCTGGACGCGGCCGCCACGCTGGACTTCCTGCGCTCACCGCCGGGCAATCGCCTCGAAGCGCTGCAGGGAGATCGCGAGGGCCAGCACAGCATCCGCATCAATGCTCAGTGGCGGGTGTGCTTCCGCTGGGTAGATGGCTACGTGCAGGACGTCGAGATCGTGGATTACCACTGAGGCAAACAGTCATGACACAGAACCGCATGCGCCCGATCCATCCGGGCGAGATTCTCCGCGAGGAATATCTGCAACCGCTGGACATGTCGGCGAACGCCCTGGCTACGGCATTGCGTGTTCCGGCGACCCGCGTCCATGAAATCGTCAACGGGCGGCGCAGCATCACGGCAGACACTGCCCTGCGCCTGGCGCGTTTCTTTGGCGGCGATGCGCAGTCGTGGATCAACCTGCAGAGCGCCTACGATCTGCGCGTTGCCGAGCTGGAGTCGGGGCAACGGATCATTGAAGAGGTCAAGCCTCGTGCGGCGTGACTCCGTCCACTTGCGAATCGGGACGGCGTCGACCGCCCCGATTCATCCTGCCATCGTGGAAGGCTGGGCGTGTTACCCAAGATGCGGCGTAGCCCGCGCCACCAGCGCCTGCACATCCACCCCGCGCGGCAGGGTGCCGTAGACGCGGCCGCCGTCGGCCAGGCGGCTGGCGATGAAGGCGTCGGAGACCAGCGGGTTGCCGGCTTCCAGCAGCAGCTTGGCCTGCAGGGCCAGCGCCACGTTTTCGGTGAGCTGGCGGGCGCGGTACTGGATGTCGTCGGTGTCGGCGAAGGACGCCTTGAGGTTGCCGATGAAGGCGGCCAGCCGCGCGTCGCCGTGGCCGTCGCCGAGTTCGGCGAACAGCGCGTCGAGCACGCCCGGCTCCTTCGACAGCGCGCGCAGCACGTCCAGGCACTGCACGTTGCCCGAACCTTCCCAGGTCGAGTTGACCGGCGCCTCGCGGTACAGGCGCGGGAGGATGGTGTCCTCGACGTAGCCGGCGCCGCCCAGGCATTCGGCGGCCTCGTTGATCATTCCGGGGGCGCGCTTGCAGATCCAGTACTTGCCGACGGCGGTGACCAGGCGGGCGAACTTGTCCTCCTGCTCGTCGTGCAGATGATCCAGCGCGCGGCCCATGCGCATGGTCAGGGCCAGCGCGGCCTCGCTTTCCAGCGCCAGGTCGGCCAGCACGTTCTGCATCAGCGGCTGCTCGGCCAGCACGCGGCCGCCGACCTGGCGGTAGGCGCAGTGGTGCGCGGCCTGGGTCAGCGCCTGGCGCATCAGCGAGCTTGAGCCGACCATGCAGTCGAAGCGGGTCAGCGCGACCATCTCGATGATGGTCGGCACGCCACGGCCTTCCTCGCCGACCATCCAGGCCAGCGCGCCGCGGTATTCCACCTCGCTGGAGGCGTTGGACCAGTTGCCCAGCTTGTTCTTCAGGCGCTGCACGTAGAATTCGTTGCGGCTGCCGTCCGGGCGGTGGCGCGGCAGCAGGAAGCAGGTCAGGCCCTTGTCGGTGTAGGCCAGGGTGAGGAAGGCGTCGCACATGGGCGCCGAGCAGAACCACTTGTGCCCGACCAGTTCGTACGCCTGGCCCGGGCCGGGAATGCCCACCGGGTAGGCGCGGGTGGTGTTGCTGCGCACGTCGGTGCCGCCCTGCTTCTCGGTCATGGCCATGCCGATGGTCAGGCCGGTCTTCTGCTCCATCGGCAGGTTGCGCGGGTCGTACTGGGTGGAGAGGATCTTCGGCAGCCACTTTTCGGCGATGTCCGGCTGCAGGCGCAGGGCCGGCACGCTGGCGAAGGTCATGGTCAGCGGGCAACCGGTGCCGGCCTCGGCCTGGCTGTGCAGGTAGCTCAGGCCGGCGCGGGCGACGTGGGCGCCGGCGCGCGGGTCGGTCCAGGGCATGGACGGGATGCCGGCCTCGATGGAGGCGCGCATCAGCTCGTGGTAGGCCGGGTGGAATTCCACCAGGTCGACACGGTGGCCGTAGCGATCATGGGTCTTGAACACCGGCTTGTTCTCGTTGGCCAGGAAGCCCGCCGCCATCAGCGGACCGCCGGCCAGCGCGCCGTAGGCATCGAGCTTCTGCTCGGCCCAGCCGCCCTCGTAGCGGCGCACCCACTCCTGCAGCGGCAGGTCGATGCGGTAGAGGTTGATGCCGTCCAGCGGCGGCACCTGGTTGGTCACTTCATGGGTTTCGGCGTACTGGTGCAGGTTCATGGCTGATCCTCCAGGGCAGGCAACGGCGCGCCGACGGCGCGCAGGCAGAAATGGACGAGGGCATCGCTGACGTCTTCCAGCGATGCGGCAGGCTGGCCGGCGTCCCGCGCCGCGCGGGCCGGTGGCGACAGGGGGCCGACCAGGGCTTCGGCGATGGCGCCGACCAGGCAGGCGGCGACCAGGTGCACCGGCTGGGCCGGGAATTCGCCATGGGCGATGCCCTGTTCGAGCAGCTGCGCGAACAGCGCCGCGTAGGCTTCGCGGTAGACCAGGCGTTGTTCGTCGACCCCGGGATCGACCGGCTCGGCGATCAGCGCGAAGGCCAGTTGGCGGCTGCCCCAGGCGCGCGCGGCGAACTGGCGCAAGCCGCGGCTCAGGCGTTCGGCGGCGCATTCGGGCGCGGCCAGCGCCTGGGCGAGGGCGTCGACCTCGCGCTGGCTGGCGCGGGAGAAGACTTCGGCGGCCAGTTCGGCCTTGCCGCGAAAGTGCCGGTACAGGCTGCCGGTGGCGATGCCGGCGGCGTCGGCCAGCGCCTGCATGGTCAGCGCGGCGAATCCGCCGCCGGCGACGCACGCCAGGGCCAGGGCGAGAATGCGTTCGCGCTCTTCGATGTCTCGGCGCAGGCGCGCCTCGGTGACTCGATAGGCCATGCTCTGAATCCCGGTTCACTGCATTGGAGGCAGTGAATCATGGTTCAGAGTTTGGCCAAAAGAGGGATATTCGCCAGCGATGGGGGCGATTTGGTCAGGGCTCGGCGGGGCGCCGGGCCGCGCTACACCACCTGGCTCGGCAGCGCCGGCTGGCACAGCAGCCAGTCATGCAGCAGCGTCTGCAGTTCCTCGAACTTCACCGGCTTGGCCAGGTAGTCGCTCATCCCGGCGGCCAGGCAGCGCTCGCGGTCGCCGCTGTGGCTGTGGGCGGTGATCGCCAGCACCGGCAGGTCGCCGCCGCGCGGCAGGGCGCGGAGCGCGCGGCAGGTGGCGAAACCGTCCATCACCGGCATCTGGCAGTCGAGCAGCACCGCGTCGACGGTCTCGCGGCGCAGCAGTTCGATGGCTTCGGCGCCGTTGTCGGCGGTGCGCACGCGGTAGCCGAGCTTGAGCAGCATGCCGCGGATCACCAGCTGGTTGATGGCGTTGTCTTCCACCACCAGCACGGTGCACTGGTCCGGGCTGCGCAGCGCCTGGCCGCCCGCGCGGCGCGGCGGCGGGGCGAGGCCCTGCACCGGCTGGCCGACCTGCAGGCTCAGGCTGAAGCAGCTGCCCTGCCCGGGCAGGGATTCGTGGGACAGCTCGCCACCCAGCAGCGCGACCAGCTTGCGGCACAGCGCCAGGCCGATGCCGAGGCCGCCGTACTCGCGGGTCAGCGAGCCATCGAGCTGATAGAAGCGCTGGTAGAGCGCGCCGTCCGACGGCGTGGCGAAGCCGATGCCGCTGTCCTGCACCTCGATGCGCAGCGCCAGTCCGTCGGTATTGGGCACGCCGCCGACGCGCAGGCTGACCCCGCCGTGGTGGGTGAACTTGATGGCGTTGTCGATCAGGTAGCCCAGCGCCTGGGCCAGCTTGCCGGTGTCGCCTTCGAGGGTGTCGGGCAGGCTCTCGTCCAGTTGCAGGGCGAAGCGCAGCCCGCGCTCCTCGGCGCGCGGCGCGTACTGCGCGCGCAGGCCGTCGCACAGGCCGCGGAGGCTGAACGGTTCGCGGCGCGGGTAGAGCTTGCCGGCCTGCAGTTCGATCAGCGCTAGGATGTCGTTGACCATGCGCATCATGTCCCGCGCCGAGCCGGTGGCGGTCTTGTGGTACTGGGCCAGCTCGATGTCCATCGGCACCGTCTGCATCAGTTCCAGCGAGCCGATCACCCCGCTCATCGGCGTGCGCAGCTCGTGGGTGACGGTGGCGAGGAACTCGTCCTTCAGCCGGTTGCTGCTGGCCAGTTCGAGGTTGAGCTGCTCCAGCTTGCGGCTGCTTTCCTGGAGGATGCGGGCGCGCTCCTCCTTCATCGCGTTGATGCGGTCGGCCAGCGCCAGGGACAACAGGCCGACCTCCAGCGCCGAGCCGATCTGGCTGGCGTACATGGTGAGGAAGACGTTGGGCAGCAGGCCCAGCACCATCAGCGTGTTGACCACGCCGCCGAGCAGGAAGGCGCTCCAGGCGAAGATGAAGTAGCGCGCCACGCGCATGCCGCGCAGCCAGGCGAGGATGGCGGCGGCGAAGATCACCACGGTGAAGGCCAGCGCCAGGTAGGTGGCCAGGCGCAGGGCGATGGCGTAGCTGACGGTCAGCGCCAGGGTCATCACCAGCGCCCCCACGGCCATCAGCACCCGCAGCAGGCGGTCGATCCACAGGCTGTGTTCGCGGGTATGCAGGAAGCTGCGGGCGAACTGGCAGCCGAACAGGGCGGCCGAGCCGATCAGGAAGGGCGTGGCGGCGTTGGCCCACCACGGGCTGTCGGGCCAGAAGTATTCGATGCCGGCGCCGTTGACCGAAATCTGGTAGAGGCCGAACGAGGCGATATAGAGGATGTAATAGAGGTAGCTGGTGTCGCGGACGCTGAGGTAGATGAACAGGTTGTAGATCAGCATCACCAGCAGCACGCCGTAGATGATGCCCAGCACGTAGATGCGGCCCGGCTGCTCCTCCAGATAGGCCTTGGGCGACCAGAGCGTCAGCGGCGCCTGGATCGAGCCCTGGCTTTCCAGGCGCAGGTACGCCCGCAGCGGCTTGCCGGGTTCCAGCTTGAGGTCGAACAGGTAGTTGTTCTGGCGGATCGGCCGGCTGGCGAACGGCAGGGTGTCGCCGGTGTGCTGGGCGAGCCTGAAGCCGCCCTGGCCGTCGGGCAGGTAGAGGTCGAGCCGGTCCAGCGGCGGGTAGGCCAGTTCCAGCAGCCAGTTGGCGGGGTCGCCGGAGGCCTGGGGCTGGTAGTCCAGGTCCAGCCGCAGCCAGAACACCGAACGCGAGTAGCCGGCGTTGAGCACGTCATGCTCGTGCCGGCGGAAGCTGGCGGCCAGCGCCGGCGAGCTGATCTCGGCGATATCGGCGGTGCCGCGCACGTCCTCGAAGACATCCATGGCCCGGCCCAGGGGCAATTGCCCGACATGCTCGTCGAAGCTGATGGCGCTCGCCACTGGCGAGAGAAGGAGAACGATCAGGAAGATCAGCCAGTGCCGCATGGTGCCCCGCAGTACCCCGCTCGGCCGCGCCGGGGAGCCCCATCTCCCGCGTTGGCGCGCCAAGGAGGCGTCGTGTTGGAATCGGCGAACTCTAGCACAGGCCTTGCGGGGCGTGGCACCGGACCGGGTGGATCAGGTTCGACCGGGCGGTCCGCGCAGTCGGGTCACGGCGGCGTTTTGGTGATAAGCTCCCGCGCCATGAAAACACCTGCCTCCCGTCCCGTAGTGCTCTGCCTGTCCGGCCACGATCCCAGTGGCGGTGCCGGCCTGCAGGCCGATATCGAAGCCCTGATCGCCCAAGGCTGCCACGCGGCGCCGACCGTCACCGCGCTGACCGTTCAGGATACCGTCAACGTCTCCGACTTCCGCGTGCTCGACCGCGAGTGGGTGCTGGCGCAGGCCAACGCGGTGATCGCCGACCTGCCGGTGGCCGCGGTCAAGCTGGGCATGCTCGGCTCGGTGCAGATGGTCGACACCGTGGTCGAGATCATGCAGTCCCTGCCGGGCGTGCCGCTGGTCTGCGACCCGGTGCTGCGCGCCGGCGGCGGTGGTTCGCTGGGCAAGGACGACGTCGGCTACGCCATGCGCGAGCGCCTGCTGCCGATCGCCGCCGTCGCCACGCCGAACCTGCCCGAGGCGCGCATCCTCGCCGAACTGCCCGAGGGCACGGCGGACGAGTGCGCGGAAAAACTGCTGCCTTATATACAGACGCTGCTGATCACCGGCGGCCACGGCGACGAGTCCGAAGTGCACAACCGCCTGTACACCCGCGACGGCCAGCGCCACACCTTCACCTGCCAGCGCCTGCCGGGCAGCTACCACGGCTCGGGCTGCACCCTGGCCAGCACCCTGGCCGGCCGCCTGGCCCTGGGCGAGGAACTGGTGAGTGCGGTGCGCAGCGCCCTGGACTACACCTGGCGCACCCTGCGCGACGCGGAAGCCCCCGGCCACGGCCAGTACGTGCCGCGCCGGCTGCCGCTGGACTTCTGTTCCTGAGACGCCCTGTTGCGAAGATCGAGGCCCTGATGAACCTGCGCGGACTCTACGCCATCACCGACAGCCAGTTGCTCGACGGCGGCCGCCTGCTGCCCTACGTCGAAGCGGCCCTGAAGGGCGGCGCGCGGCTGCTGCAGTACCGCGACAAGTCCGCCGACGCCGGGCGCCGCCTGCGTGAGGCCGAGGCCCTGGGCGAACTGTGCGAGCGCCACGGCGCCGTGCTGGTCATCAACGACGACGCCGAACTGGCCGCGCGCCTGGGCGTCGGCGTGCACCTCGGGCAGACCGACGGCTCGCTGGCCGCCGCCCGCGCGCTGCTCGGCCCCCGGGCCGTGGTCGGCGGCACCTGCCACGCCAGCCTCGAACTGGCCGAACAGGCCATCGGCGAAGGCGCCAGCTACATCGCCTTCGGCCGCTTCTTCAATTCCCAGACCAAGCCGGGCGCCCCGGCCGCCAGCGTCGAACTGCTGGAACAGGCCCGCGCGCGCTTCAACGTGCCGCTGGTGGCCATCGGCGGCGTGACCCTGGACAACGCGCCCGGGCTGATCGCCCGCGGCGCCGACCTGATCGCCGTGATCCACGCGCTGTTCGCCGCTGACTCCCCGGCCGAGGTCGAACGGCGCGCCCGCGCCTTCAGCCAACTCTTCGAAACCCGCTGAGCGCCCCGCGCCCGGCACCCGACAGCTTCGCGAGGTACACCATGTCCCGTTCCGAAACGCTATTCGCCAATGCCCAGAAACACATCCCCGGTGGCGTCAACTCGCCGGTGCGCGCATTCAAGAGCGTCGGCGGCACGCCGCTGTTCTTCAAGCACGCGGCAGGCGCCTACGTGGTGGACGAGGATGACAAGCGCTACGTCGACTACGTCGGCTCCTGGGGCCCGATGATCCTCGGCCACAGCCACCCGGACGTGCTCGACGCGGTGCGCGGGCAGCTCGAACACGGCCTGTCCTACGGCGCGCCGACCGCGCTGGAAGTGGAAATGGCCGACCTGGTCTGCTCGCTGGTGCCGTCGATGGACATGGTGCGCATGGTCAGCTCCGGCACCGAAGCCACCATGAGCGCCATCCGCCTGGCCCGTGGCTACACCGGCCGCGACAGCATCATCAAGTTCGAAGGCTGCTACCACGGCCACTCCGACAGCCTGCTGGTGAAGGCCGGCTCCGGCGCGCTGACCTTCGGCGTGCCGAACTCCCCGGGCGTGCCAGCGGCCTTCGCCAAGCACACCCTGACCCTGCCGTTCAACGACATCGACGCGGTGGAGAAGACCCTCGGCGAAGTCGGCAAGGAAGTGGCGTGCATCATCGTCGAACCGGTCGCCGGCAACATGAACTGCGTGCCGCCGGCCCCGGGCTTCCTCGAAGGCCTGCGCCGCCTGTGCGACCAGCACGGCGTGGTGCTGATCTTCGACGAAGTGATGACCGGCTTCCGCGTCGCCCTGGGCGGCGCCCAGGCGCACTACGGCATCACCCCGGACCTGTCGACCTTCGGCAAGATCATTGGCGGCGGCATGCCGGTGGGCGCCTTCGGCGGCAAGCGCGAGATCATGGAGCAGATTTCCCCTCTCGGCCCGGTCTACCAGGCTGGCACCCTGTCGGGCAACCCGCTGGCCATGGCCGCCGGCCTGACCACCCTGCGCCTGATCAGCCGCCCGGGCTTCCACGACGAGCTGGGTGCCTACACCACCCGCATGCTGCAAGGCCTGCAGGACCGCGCCGACGCCGCCGGCGTGCCCTTCGTGACCACCCAGGCGGGCGCCGCCATGTTCGGCCTGTACTTCACCGGCGCCGACGACATCGTCACCTTCGAGGACGTGATGGGCAGCGACGTGGAGCGCTTCAAGCGCTTCTTCCACCTGATGCTGGACGGCGGCGTGTACCTGGCGCCGAGCGCCTTCGAGGCCGGCTTCACCTCCATCGCCCACGGCGAAACCGAGCTGCAGCTGACCCTGGACGCCGCCGAGCGCGCTTTCGCCGCGCTCAAGTAACACCCCTGCGAGGGCGCCCGAAAGGGCGCCTTGCGCTCCACCTCCCGCCGTTACCCCCGCGTTACACCGCCTCCCGCCGTCCTCGCCGTTCCGCCGGAAAAATCAGAAAAGCAGGTAAAGACTTTGTAAGGAGGCGTCGGCTTATTTCATAATGTGAAGGCCGGCGCACTTCGCTGGCCGGGCTCTTGCCCGCCCCGATTCTGGAGGCCGTTTCTCCCCATGTACCGTTCCGGTCGTACCCTGCTCGGTTGCCTGTTGCTCGCCTTCCCCCTGTTGACCCAGGCGGGCGGTAACTCGCTGCTGATTCCGGCGACCGGCCGCTGCGTCCTCAATACCGTCCCCGAGCAGTTGCAACAGGCCCTGGCCAGCTGCCAGCAGGCGGCCAACGGCGGCGATGCGCAGGCGCAGTACGAACTGGGCGAATTCTTCTACACCGGCGAACACGCCCCGCGCGATTTCCAGGCCGCGCTGCACTGGTACGAGAAAGCCTCGCTGCAGGGCCACGCCAACGCGCAGCTGCGCCTGGGCACCATGTTCTTCCGTGGCGAAGGGGTGAAGGCCAACAACGTGCAGGCCTACATCGTGCTGAAGATGGCCGCGGTGAACGGCGCCGAAGACGCCATGGACAGCGCCGACCTGGTCGCCGAGCAGATGAACAAGGACGAACTGGACATCGCTACCAAGGTGCTCGGGCAGATCTTCCGCAACTACCTGATCGAACTGCAGACCGCCGGCAACTCGCCGTTCTCGCCGCTGCCCTGAAGCGCACCAGGCTCCCCTATACGCTGTAGGCGCGAGCTTGCTCGCGAACAGGACCGAATGCCTGACATCAGTGCCGGGAGGTTCGCGAGCAAGCTCGCTCCCACGAAGAACTGCGTGGCGTCAGTTGTTCTTGTCCGGCATCGGCAGGGGGAAGGGCATCACGTTGCCGCCGCCCTTGGCCTCGCTGATCTTCGCGGTGCCCAGGCGCTCCACTTCATCAATGCGGATGATCGAATGCAGCGGCACGAAGCTGCGGATGACGCCGTCGAACTGCGCCTTGAGCTTCTCCTCGCTGGGGTCCACCACCACCTGGGTGCGCTCGCCGAAGACGAACTCCTCGATCTCCAGGAAGCCCCACAGATCGCTCTGGTAGATCTGCTTGGCGTACATCTCGTACACCTGGCCCTGGTTGAGGAAGACCACCTTGTAGATCGGGTTCTCGCGCTTGCTCATGAACGAAGGACGACGGCTTTGCAAAAAGGGCACGCAGCATAGCACAGGCGCTTGCCGGTAGCAGACGAGGGCGCCGGGGCATATAATGCGCGGTCATTTTTTAACCAGCTCAAGAACGACTCCATGGCCAAGAAGCTTTTCATCCAGACCCACGGCTGCCAGATGAACGAGTACGACAGCTCGCGCATGGCCGACCTGCTGGGTGAGCACCAGGCCCTGGAAATCACCGAAAAGGCCGAAGAAGCCGACGTGATCCTGCTCAATACCTGCTCGATCCGCGAGAAGGCGCAGGAGAAGGTGTTCTCCGAACTGGGCGCCTGGCGGGTGCTCAAGCAGCAGAACCCGGACCTGGTGATCGGCGTCGGCGGCTGCGTGGCCAGCCAGGAAGGCGCGGCGATCCGCGAGCGCGCGCCTTACGTCGACGTGGTCTTCGGCCCGCAGACCCTGCACCGCCTGCCGGAGATGATCGACGCCGCCCGCGCCACCCGCAAACCGCAGGTGGACGTGTCCTTCCCGGAGATCGAGAAGTTCGACCGCCTGCCCGAGCCGCGGGTCGACGGCCCCACCGCCTTCGTCTCGGTGATGGAAGGCTGCAGCAAGTACTGCACCTTCTGCGTGGTGCCCTACACCCGCGGCGAGGAAGTCAGCCGGCCGTTCGACGACGTGCTCGCCGAGGTGATCCACCTGGCCGAGAACGGCGTGAAGGAAGTCACCCTGCTGGGGCAGAACGTCAACGGCTACCGTGGCCAGACCTTCGATGGCCGCATCGCCGACTTCGCCGAGCTGATCCGCGTGGTCGCCGAGGTCGATGGCATCGAGCGCATCCGCTACACCACCTCGCACCCGCTGGAATTCTCCGATTCGCTGATCGCCGCCCACGCCGAAGTGCCGCAGCTGGTGAAGTTCGTCCACCTGCCGGTGCAGGCCGGTTCCGACCGCATCCTGGCCGCGATGAAGCGCAACCACACCGCGCTGGAATACAAGTCGCGCATCCGCAAGCTGAAGGCGGCGGTGCCGGACATCTGCATCAGCTCGGACTTCATCGTTGGCTTCCCCGGCGAGACCGAGCAGGACTTCGAGCAGACCCTGAAACTGGTGGAGGAGGTCGGTTTCGACTTCTCCTTCTCCTTCATCTACAGCTCGCGCCCGGGCACCCCGGCCGCCGACCTGGTGGACGACACCCCGGACGACGTGAAGAAGCAGCGCTTGCTGACCCTCAACAGCCGCCTCAACCAGCAGGGCTTCGAGATCAGTCGACGGATGGTCGGCACTGTCCAGCGCATCCTCGTCACCGACTACGCCAAGCGCGACCCCGGCCAGCTCCAGGGCCGCACCGAGAACAACCGCGTGGTCAACTTCCGCTGCGACAATCCGCGCCTGATCGGCCAGTTCGTCGACGTGGAAATCTACGAGGCGCTGCCCAACTCCCTGCGCGCAACGCTGGTGGAAGCGCGCCACTGAACCCCGACCGTTGAATGCCCCCATGGGCGACCGAACTTTCGCAGTCGGACGCCTGGGGTTATCCTTCGACCATTCCCCCCTTCGCAGCACGGCGACTTAGACAGCACCTTGAACGCCCCCCTGGATATCCATCGTTTCATGCTCGAACCCTTCGATGCCCGCAGCTTCGCCAACCTGTGCGGGCAGTTCGACGAACATCTCCACCAGATCGAGAAGCGCCTCGACATCGAGATTCGCAACCGCGGCAACCAGTTCGAACTGGTCGGCGAGCCGGAGCGCACGCAGGCGGCCGAGCGCCTCCTGCAACGCCTCTACCGCGAGGCCCAGAGCGGCACCGAGCTGACCCCCGACATGGTCCACCTGTTCCTGCAGGAGTCCGGCCTGGAAGACCTGGTCAACGCCCCCGAAGCGCCCCTGGTGACGCTCAAGACCCGCAAGGCGCACATCCGTCCGCGCGGCGCCAACCAGCAGCGCTACGTGAAGGCCATCCTCGACCACGACATCAACTTCGGCATCGGTCCGGCCGGCACCGGCAAGACCTACCTCGCCGTGGCCTGCGCCGTGGACGCCCTGGAGCGCGAGCAGATCCGCCGCATCCTGCTGGTGCGCCCGGCGGTCGAGGCCGGCGAGAAGCTCGGCTTTCTTCCCGGCGACCTGTCGCAGAAGATCGACCCCTACCTGCGCCCGCTGTACGACGCGCTGTACGAGATGCTCGGCTTCGAGACCGTGGCCAAGCTGATCGAGCGCCAGGTGATCGAAGTCGCGCCGCTGGCCTACATGCGCGGCCGCACGCTGAACAACAGCTTCATCATCCTCGACGAAAGCCAGAACACCACGATGGAACAGATGAAGATGTTCCTCACCCGCATCGGCTTCGGCTCCACCGCGGTGATCACCGGCGACGTCACCCAGGTCGACCTGCCGCGCGGCACCCGCTCCGGCCTCAAGCACGTGATGGAAGTGCTGCGCGACGTCCCGGGCATCAGCTTCACCCACTTCAAGTCCAAGGACGTGGTGCGCCACCCGCTGGTGCAGCGCATCGTCGACGCCTACGACGCCTACGAGAACCGTCTGAACAGCAGCGTCGATGGCCAGGGCGGCAAACATGCTTGAACTGGACCTGCAACTCGCCTGCGAAGCGCCCGGCCTGCCGAGCGAAGCCGACTTCCGCCGCTGGTGCGAACTGGCCCTGCGCCAGCGCCAGAACGACTCGGAGCTGACCATCCGCCTGGTGGATGAAGACGAAGGCCGCGAGCTGAACCGCACCTGGCGGCACAAGGACTACGCCACCAACGTGCTGTCCTTCCCCGCCGACGTTCCCGACGAACTGCTGGACATCCCGCTGCTCGGCGACCTGGTGATCTGCGCCCCGGTGGTGCAGCGCGAGGCCGCCGAACAGGGCAAGTCCCTCGAGGCCCACTGGGCCCACCTGGTCATCCACGGCTGCCTGCACCTGCTCGGCTACGATCACATCGACGACGCCGAAGCCGAGGAAATGGAAGGCCTGGAACGGGACTTGCTGGCCGAACTGGGTCACCCGGACCCGTACGCGGCCGATGAAGAATAAAAGCCACTGAGCAAGGGAAAGATGAGCGAAGACCGATCGAGCAATGGGCACAGGTCCTGGTTGGATAAGATCACCCAGGCTTTTGCCCATGAGCCGAGAAACCGCCAGGAGCTGCTTGAGCTGCTGCGCGAAGCCCACGACAACAAGCTGCTCGACAGCGAGGCGTTGTCCATCGTCGAAGGCGCAATCCAGGTGGCGGACCTCCAGGTCCGCGACATCATGATCCCGCGTTCGCAGATGATCACCATCAAGTCGACGCAGAAGCCCGCCGAGTTCCTCCCCGCCATCATCGAGGCCGCGCACTCGCGCTACCCGGTGATCGGCGAGAGCCTGGACGACATCATGGGCGTCCTGCTGGCCAAGGACCTGCTGCCGCTGATCCTGCATGACCAGAACCACACGTTCGACATCAAGGACCTGCTGCGCCCGGCCACCTTCGTGCCCGAGTCCAAGCGCCTGAACGTGCTGCTGCGCGAGTTCCGCGCCAACCGCAACCACATGGCCATCGTCATCGACGAGTACGGCGGCGTGGCGGGCCTGGTGACCATCGAGGACGTGCTGGAGCAGATCGTCGGCGACATCGAGGACGAGCACGACGTCGAGGAAGACAGCTACATCAAGCCGCTGCCCAGCGGCGACTTCATCGTCAAGGCGCTGACCCCGGTGGAGGCTTTCAACGACTTCTTCGGCTCCGAATTCTCGGACGAGGAATTCGACACCGTCGGCGGCGTGATCATGAGCGCCTTCGGCCACCTGCCCAAGCGCAACGAGACCACCGAACTGGCCGGCTTCCGCTTCCGCGTGCTCAACGCGGACAGCCGGCGCCTGCACCTGTTGCGCCTCACTCCGCTGCAGGACTGAGCCCCCGCAGGACCGGGGCGCCCCCCGGTCCTGCGGACGCGCGATCAGACCCGCAGGTGATCCAGCGGCAGCTCGGTGCTGTCCAGCACATTGCGCAGCACGAAGCTCGACCGCACGCTGGTGACGCCCTCGATGCGGGTCAGGGTGCCGAGCAGGAAGTGCTGGTAGCGCTCCATGTCCGGCACCATCACCTTGAGCTGGTAGTCGGCGTCCATTCCGGTCACCAGGCTGCATTCCAGCACTTCCGGGCATTTGCCGATGACCTGCTGGAAGTTCTCGAAGCGCTCCGGGGTGTGGCGGTCCATGCCGATCAGGACGAAGGCGGTGAGGCTCAGGCCGAGCTTCCTGCTGTCGAGCAGGGCGACCTGGCGGACGATGTAGCCGTCGTCCTCGAGCTGCTTGACCCGCCGCGAGCAGGGGGAGGGCGACAGGCCGATGCGTTCGGCCAGCTCCTGGTTGGAGATGCGCGCGTCGCGTTGCAGTTCGGCGAGAATGCGCAGGTCGTAGCGGTCCAGCTTGTCCATGGATGCCTCGTTTTTCGATTGAATTGCGCTTGTGGCGTAATTTCTAGTTAATTGTTGCTCAGGTGATGCCTGTATGAGCAATCTTAGCAATCATTTTCCTGCTCTGTCGCCGTACTATTTCTTCCAGATTCACGGCCCGGACACCACGTCCCCAGCGATCCGCCCAATCAGGCGCTTCGCGGCCCGCCGATTCCACAGGATCGCGCCGGCCCCCGGGCTACGCACTGCCCAGAAGGCGGAGCGAGGTGAGCCGGCGCCAACAGCGACGAGCAGGACGAGATCCCCGGAGGGAGGCTGAAAAGCCTCCCTTTTTTCTTGCCCGCGATACGCCCGCCATCTTTACCCTGACTTTACTCAGCGCCTTGCAATACGTGGCTTTCACCGTGGTCTATGGCATTGTCACATCGCTGTTTTTCGGCCGTTGCCGAGGTGAGGAGTCCATGAAATCGGGCATTGGGTCGTTCGCCGGAGTCGCTCTGCTCTCGCTGGCCATCGCCGCCCAGGCGCTGGCGGCCGAACCGCCGGAGCTGACCGGCCAGTCCCAGGGCCGGCCCGGCGCCGCCCAGGGTGGCGGCAACGCCGGGGGCCGGACGCCGATGTCCCACGAGGGGCCGGGGCGTCCCATGGGCAACTGGCAGCAGCGCCCGCCGGAGAACGGCGGCGGGCAGTGGCAGGGGCGTCCCCAGGGGAACGCCAATGGCCAGTGGCAAGGCCGCCCGCAGGGGAATGGCAACGGCCAGTGGCAGGGTCATCCCTCGGGGAACGCCAACGGCCAATGGCAGGGCCGCCCGCAGGGCGACCATGACTGGCACGGCAATCCTCCGGGCAACAACGCCGGGCAATGGTCGGGGCGCCCTCCGGCCAGCAACGCCAGTCCGGGGATCCGCCCGCCGGGCGACAATGACCAGTGGAAGGGCCGGCCCATCGGCGGCGGCACCACCAGCCAATGGCAGGACGGTCATTCCGAGCGGCCGGGCTGGCAGGGTGGCACGCGCCCGCCTCCCGGCGGCTGGCAGGGGCGGCCGCCGCCTTCCCACGGCAACTGGGGACCGCATCCCTCGTACTGGCGTCCGGGCTATGTGGTGAGCGGGGTGCCGGCCGGGCATTACCGCGTGCCCTACCGGGGCGTGGACTACTTCTTCAACGACGGCTACTGGTACCGCCCGTACGGCGCGCGCTACGTGGTGGTGGCGCCGCCCTATGGCATGCGGGTGCGCTACCTGCCGTCCTACGCCGAGCAGGTGTGGATCGGCAGCATCGGCTACTTCCTGGCCGCCGGGACCTATTACCTGTGGCTGGCCAGTTCGCAGGAGTACGAGGTGGTGCCGGCGCCCGTGGAGCAGCCGCTGGCGGCACAGTCGGCCTACGACGTGATCGCCTACCCGCTGTACGGCCAGGGGCCGGAACAGCAGAACCGCGATCGCTACGAGTGCCACAGCTGGGCGGCCAGCCAGAGCGGCTTCGACCCGGCCTCGGCGAACTACGCGCCGCCGGCCTACGTCGCCGACAACTATCGCCGCGCCCTCGGCGCGTGCCTGAGCGGGCGCGGCTACAGCGTCAACTGATGGTCTCGTTGCCCACCACTTCCTGCGGGTCGGCGTGCACCAGCACGTCGGCCCGCGGGAATTCCTTGTGGATCGCCAGCACCGCCTCGTCGCACAGCTGATGCGCCTTGGTCAGGGGCAGCTCGCCGGGCAGTTCCAGGTGCAGCTGGACGAACCAGTGGGTGCCGGAAATCCGCGTGCGCAAGTCGTGGGCGCCGAGCACGCCGGGCACCTCGCGCACCAGTTCGAGCATGCGCGTGCTGACGTCCGGCGGCAGTTCCTCGTCCATCAGCACGGCGACGGACTCGCGGGCGATCTGGATGGAGCTCCAGAGGATGTACAGGGCGATGCCCAGGCCGAAGATCGCGTCCATCTGCTGCCAGCCGAACTGCGCCAGCACCAGCGCCACCAGGATGCTGCTGTTGAGCAGCAGGTCCGAACGGTAGTGCAGGGAGTCCGCGCGCACCGCGGTGGAGCCGGTGATCCTCACCACATAGCCCTGCACCATCAACAGGCCGGCGGTGAGTGCCAGCGACAGCACCATCACCGCGATGCCCCAGCCGGCGGCCTCCACCGGCTGCGGATGCTGCAGGCGGTCGATGGCCTGGGTGCCGACCAGCACCGCGCTCACCGCGATGAACAGCGCCTGCGCCAGCCCGGACAGGGACTCCGCCTTGCCGTGGCCGTAGCGGTGGTCGTCGTCCGCCGGGCGGATGGCGTAGTGCACCGCCAGCAGGTTGAGGAAGGACGCGGCGCCGTCGAGCAGCGAGTCGGTCAGGCCGGCGAGCAGGCTGACCGAGCCGCTGAACCACCAGGCGATGGATTTGGCCACTACCAGGGTGATGGCCACGCCGAGCGACGCGAAGGTCGCCAGGCGCAGCAGATGGGAATGGCTGGCGTGGGTGATCATGTGTCCATGCGGTCCGGCAGGAAGTAGATGTAGTCCAGCAGCGGCGCCTTCTGGCCGACGGCGGTCAGCGCCGCGCTCATCTGGCCGCGGTGGTGGGTGCCGTGGTTGATCACGTGCTGGATGATATTGGCCAGGCTCTGGCGGTGCGCCTGGCCGGCCATGTTGCGGTACTCCAGCGGGGCGCCGAGGGTGGCGTCGGTCTGCTTGCCGAGCCACAGCCGCCAGGCGTCGACGCCTTCCTTGAGGAACGCGGCGAGGCTGTCGCGGTCGGGGGCCGCCTCGGCGTCCAGGCGCTCGAATTGCCAGGGCTCCTGCTGCACGCGGGCGAGCCAGATGCGATCGGCCACCGCCATGTGGTTCAGGGTGCCGTGCAGGCTGCCGAAGAACAGCCCGCGCGGCGCGCGGTAGGCCGTCTCATCCAGGGGCGCCACCGCCTCCAGGATGCGGTCGTAGGCCCACTGGTGGTACGCCAGGAGTTGCTGAAGGTGTGTCGCGAGAGCGCCATGCATATCAAGCCTCCGGGCTCAGGCCCAGGCTAGCGAGTTGTTGGAGGCTGCCGCTGCGCTGGATCAGACGCGGGTCGTCCAGCGGCAGGCTGCGGCCGGTTTCACGCTCGATGATGGCCTTGAGCTTGGCGGTGTCGACGGTGCCGTCTTCGCTCACTGCATCCTTGAGCTTCTCCGGCGCCACCGAGTACTTGGAATCGGGCAGGTAGATGGCGCCGGTGGCGAAGTCTACGCCGAAGGCGATCAGGCCCGGGATGATGTAGAACAACAGGCCGATGGCGTTGAAGGCGACGATGGCCGGGTCGATGCGGCCGTCGATCTGGCCGCGGCGATCGGGGTAGAAAATGGTGCCGCAGGCCGTCAGCTGGCTGAGCAGGGTGGTGCACAGAACCGCGCAGGACACTCGGGTAGCGAGACGCATGGAGAACCTCCGGGAGGATGATGCGGATAACTATATCAACGAGCCGCATCCCGCGGCTGGCAGATTCGCGCGCTGTGCGGGCTCGCTGCTTCTAAGACTGCCGGGTCCGGGTCGCGGTTCGCCCGGTATAATCGCCGACCCGCGCGTCCGCCGGGTTACCGCCCCATGAAACCTGAATCCAACGGAGCCGGCATGCACGCCCTTCCCATCGACAGCGTCCTCCCCGAGCTGCGCCAGGCCCTGGCCGCGCGCCACGAGGTGGTGCTGGAAGCGCCGCCCGGCGCGGGCAAGACCACCCGGGTGCCGCTGGCGCTGCTCGACGAGCCCTGGCTGGCCGGCCAGTCGATCCTGATGCTGGAGCCGCGCCGCCTCGCCGCCCGCGCCGCCGCCGAGCGCCTGGCCGCCGAGCTGGGCGAGCGGGTGGGGGAGACGGTGGGCTACCGCATCCGCCTGGACAGCAGGGTCGGCCCGAAGACGCGCATCGAAGTGGTCACCGAAGGCATCCTCGCCCGCCGCCTGCAGGACGACCCGGCGCTGGACGGCGTCGGCCTGGTGATCTTCGACGAGTTCCACGAACGTTCTCTGGATGCCGACCTGGCGCTGGCGCTGACTCTCAACGGCCGCGCCCTGCTGCGCGACGAGCCGCCGCTGAAGGTGCTGGTGATGTCCGCGACCCTGGAGGGCGAGCGGCTCGCCGCGCTGCTCGACGACGCGCCGGTGGTGCGCAGCGAGGGGCGCATGTTCCCGGTAGAACTCCGCTGGGGCCGGCCGTGGCAGGCCGGCGAGTTCATCGAGCCGCGGGTGGTGCAGACGGTGCAGCAGGCGCTGGCCGACGAGTCCGGCAGTTTGCTGGTGTTCCTCCCCGGCCAGGCGGAGATTCGCCGCGTGGCCGAGCAACTGGGCGAGGCGCTGGCCGGCCGCGCGGAAATCCTCATCTGCTCGCTGCACGGCGAGCTCGACCTCGACGCCCAGCGCGCCGCCATCGAGCCCGCGCCGGCGGGCCGGCGCAAGGTGGTGCTGGCGACCAACATCGCCGAGACCAGCCTGACCATCGACGGCGTGCGCGTGGTGGTGGACGCCGGGCTGGCGCGGGTGCCGCGTTTCGACCCGGGCAGCGGCATGACCCGCCTGGACACCCAGCGCATCTCCCGCGCCTCCGCCACCCAGCGCGCCGGCCGCGCCGGGCGCCTGGAGCCGGGCGCCTGCTACCGGCTGTGGTCCGAGGCGCAGCACGATCAACTGCCGGCCCACGGCACGCCTGAAATCCTCCAGGCCGACCTCGCCGGGCTGGCCCTGCAACTGGCGCGCTGGGGCGTTGCCCCGCAGGAGCTGGCCTGGCTCGACCTGCCGCCCGCCGCCGCTTACGCACAGGCCCTCGACCTGCTGGAGCGCCTCGGCGCGCTGGCCTCGCGCACCGGCGGCGGCAGCCTGACGCCCCACGGCCAGGCCATGGCCGAGTTGCCGGCGCACCCGCGCATCGCCCACCTGCTGCTGCGCGGTCATGCGCTGGGGCTGGGCGCGTTGGCCTGCGACCTCGCCGCGCTGCTCGGCGAGCGCGACATCCTGCGCGGCAACGACGCCGACCTGCACCATCGCATCGCCCTGCTGGCCGGCGAACAGAGCGCCCCGCGCGCCAGCCGTGGCGCGGTGCAGCGGGTGCGGCAGCTGTCGCGGCAGTTCAAGGGTTACCTGCGCGGGCCGGCCCGCGAGCCGGTCGCCGATCCCGATCATCCGCGCTGGCTCGGCGGCCTGCTGGCCTTCGCCTACCCCGACCGCATCGCCCGCCAGCGCCGCGCCGGTGGCGGCGAATATCGATTGGCCAACGGCCGCGCCGCGCTGTTCGGCGAGCCGGACGCGCTGATGAAGGAGCCCTGGCTGGTGATCGCCGACCTGGGCAGCCGCCAGGGCCAGCGCGAGGAGCGCATCTATCTGGCGGCGGCGCTGGAGCCGGCGCTGTTCGAGTCGATCCTCGCCGAGCAGGTCAGCGTCCACGACGAACTGGACTGGGACGAGCGCGAAGGCGTGCTGCGCGCCGAGCGCCAGCGCAAGGTCGGCGAACTGGTGCTGTCCAGCGAGGCGCTGCCCAATCTCGACGCGGAAGCGCGCAGCCGTGCGCTGCTCGGCCTGGTGCGGCGCAAGGGCCTGGAACTGCTGCCGTGGACGCCGGAGCTGCGCCAGTGGCAGGCGCGGGTCGCGCTGCTGCGGCGGATGGACATGGAGGGCAAGGGCGAGAGCGAGTGGCCGGACGTCAGCGATGCCGCGCTGCTGACCTCCTTGGAAGACTGGTTGCAGCCATACCTGGGCAAGGTCTCGCGGCTGGCGCACTTCGCCAACCTGGAGCTGGCGGGAATCCTTCATGCGCTGCTGCCCTGGCCGCTGCCGCAGCGTCTCGACGAACTGGCGCCGCGCACCTTGCAGGTGCCGTCCGGCTCGAACATCCGCCTGGACTACACCGAGTTCCCGCCGGTGCTCGCGGTGCGCCTGCAGGAGCTGTTCGGTCTCGCCGACACGCCGCGCATCGCCGGCGGGCGGGTGGCGGTGAAGCTGCACCTGCTGTCGCCGGCGCAGCGGCCGGTGCAGGTGACCCAGGACCTGGCCAACTTCTGGCGCAGCACCTATGCGGAAGTGAAGAAGGACCTGAAGGGGCGCTACCCGAAGCATTACTGGCCGGACGATCCCCTGATCGCCGAACCGACGGCGCGGGCGAAGCCACGCAAGGGCTGAGGCGCTTTTGATCTCGTAGGAGCTTCTCCGCGATCGGGGAGCATCACTGCTCACCATGGCAGGGCCGTAGGATGGGTGGAGCGGAGCGATACCCATGCTGCCGGTGTCGCGATCGATGGGTATCGCTTCGCTCCACGCCATCCTACGAAGAGCCGCTCCCAGCATGGAGCAGCCAAGGTTTCCGGCGCGCGCAGAGTCCCGTCAGGAGGCCGAGTGGAGGTATTGCGCAGAGGGGCGAGCGGCATGGATGCCGCGAGAGGCTTGAAGGGCCATGGATGGCCCTTGCAAGCCGACCCTCGGAGCGATACCGGAAGGAGGGCAGTCTGAGCGCAGCGAAGACCCGGATGTCGGGACGGGTCCTTTTGGTTCCTTTTGGGACGCCAAAAGGGACTCGCCCGGGAGGGCGAAACAAGAAGTCCCAGCACGCGCCGAAGCGGCGCAGAAACACCGATCACGAAGAACGGTGGATAACGCTTAGCGTTATCCACCTACGGAAAGCAAAAGCATCGCGGACGAAGTCCGCTCCTACGGAACGGGCAGTCTTGACGGAACGGGCGGCTTTTTCAGGAGAGACGGGGCGCCTAGCCTCCGTCCTCGATCAGCCCCGACTCTTGAGCCGATCGACGATCTGCGCCGAGAGGCTTTTCGTAGGAGCGGACCTTGTCCGCGATTGGCCCCGCTCAAGAGCTTCGCGGACAAGGTCCGCTCCTACGAAGAGCTGTCGCGGGAGGCCGCTCAGGGCAATTCCATCTCGTACCCCGCCGCCTTCAGCTCGTCGTAGGCGCGGTCCAGCTGGGCGCGCAGGGCTTCGGCGTTGGGCGCGCGGCGGGAGACGATCAGCTTGGTCGGCACGCTGTACAGGCGGTCGAAGGCCAGCGGCGGCATCTGCAGTTCGCGGAGGGCCTGTTCCACCGGCGCCTGGTAGTCGATCAGGTAGTCGCCGCGTCCGCGTTCGAGCATCTGCAGCGCCGCCACGTGGGTGCTGGTGCGGTGCAGGCTCAGTCTCAGTTGCGGGTCTTCCAGCAGGTCGGTGACCGGCTTCCAGTAGCTGTAGCCGCTGATCAGGATGATCCGGCTGTCGGCCAGGCCCTGCGGCAGCCGCGGTGCGGCGCGCGAGGGCAGGCGGTAGAGGTTGAGGTCGGCGTGGCCGAGGGTGCGCTCGCACTCCAGGGTGCTGTCGGCCAGCTCGGGCTTGCCGGGCGCGCCGGCCCAGAGTTGTACGCTGCCGTCCTGCAGGCCGAGGTACAGGCGCGCGCTGGGCAGCGAGCGGAAGTGCGCGCGGTAGCCGGCCTTGAGCAGGATGCGCCGGACCAGCTCGGCGCCGCTGCCGTGGGTGCTGCCGTCCGGGGCGGTGTAGGTGTAGGGCGGGAATTCGTAGTAGCCGACCTCCAGCGCCGGCAGCGGCCGCGGCAGGCGGTCGGCCAGGCTGGGGTTGTCGCTGGCGCTGGCATGTAGGCAGAACAGCGTGGCAATCAGCCAGGCAATACGGCGAAGGAGCATGGCTACCTGCGGTCAGGGGCGTTTCGGCCGGCGCAGCATGCGTCGGCGTTCGCGCGCTTGTCCAGCGGCGGCCGGCGCCGGCGTGCGGCAGCGCTCAATGCGGCAGCAGGAAGCGCGCGGTGAGCGGCAGGTGGTTGGAGATGCGCAGTGTGTCGCTGCGTCGCACGCCCGCGTCGATGCGGCTCAGGCGCGGGCTGTGGAACAGGTAGTCGAGGGTGCGGTCGGGGTTGTGCACGCGCGGGTCGTTGGGGAAGTGGGTGTACCAGCGTTCCTGGTCGGCGCCGCCGGATTCCTGCACCGCCGGGATCACCGGGAAGCGCGCCGCCAGCAGGTTCAGCTCGCTGTTGGCGCGGTAGGGCGCGCGCAGCACTTCGGGCAGGAAAGGATACTGGCCCAGCGGCAGCAGGCCGAGGTCGCCGCCCAGCAGCCAGGGTTGGCTGGTGGTTTGCAGGGCGTTGAGATGGGCTTCCAGGGCTTCGACCTGGCGCTGCGGGGTGTCGTCGCCGTTGGGGCGATTCAGCCAGGTGTTGATCACCCTGAGCTTGCCGCCGTCGCGGATCGGCAGCTCGCTCTGCAGCAGTGCCGGCTGCGGGGCGAACAGGCTCAGCAGCGGGATGGCGGAGCGCCGCGGCAGGGCGATGCGCTCGCCGGCGCTGATCTGGAAGCGGCTGAAGGTCACCAGCTTGCGCCCGGCGCTGCCGAACACGTGGGGGTTGGGATCGAAGCGCGCCTTCCAGTCGAAGGCGGCGCTGGAGCAGGGGTAGAGGTCGGCCAGGCGGGCGTCGAGCAGCGCCTGCTGGTCCTGCTTGCCGGTGGCCGCCGCGCCGTCGTCGACTTCCTGCAGCAGCAGGATGTCCGGCGCCTCGTCGCGGATCACCCGCACCACTTCGTCGAGGCTGTAGGCGATGTCCTCGGCGCTGGGCCGGGCGTCCGGCCCGGTGGTGTCGGGCAGGTCGTCCCAGAAGATGTAACGCTTGCCGGCCAGGTACTGGATGTTCCAGGTCATCACCTTCAGCACCTGCCCCGGCTGCAGTTGCGGCGCGGGGGCGCGGCACTGCGCGGCCACCGCCTCGCGCTCGGCGGGGCGCCAGGCCAGCAGCCAGGCGCCGGCGGTCGCGGCGAGGAGCAGGAGGATCAGGGCCAGGAACAGGATGCGGCGTGGCAGCGAGAGGTTCATCGAGCTTAGGGACTATCCTTGATGTGCGAGAGGATAGTGTCTGTGACCGCGCATTTCACCTGCGCGTTTCCTCCGCGAAGCATCCTGCAACCTTGAGGCGCGGCAGCGCCGGGAGGTTCGCTCCATGACCGAAGCGCTGATCGCCCAGCGCGGACCCTATGCGGTGGAGGTCCACGCCGGCGAAGAGTATTTCTGGTGCCGCTGCGGGCGCAGCGCCAACCAGCCGTTCTGCGACGGCTCGCACAAGGGCACCGGCCTGTTCCCGCTGAAGTACTGCGCCCCGCGGGACGAGCTGCTGTTCTTCTGCGGCTGCAAGCACACCCACACGCCGCCGTGTTGCGACGGCACCCACGCATCCCTCTGAGAGCCTGCTCAATGTCTGCCTGCACTTGCTCATGCGGCGTTAGAAACAGGCTCAAAATGCTCATTTACAGCGCGTAAACTGCGCTTTTTCGCCTGTTTCTGCCTTGCCTGAGCTGCGTTCGGCGAGACTTTGAGCAGGCTCTGAGGAGGCTGGCATGCCGCGCACACTTTTTGCCCGCCAGGCCTATCGGCACAAGGTGGTGCTGGTCACCGGCGGCTGCTCGGGGATCGGCCGCGCCCTGGCGCTGCGCTTCGCCCGCGCCGGCGCGCACCTGGTGATCCTCGACCTCGACCAGGCGGCGCTGGACAGCCTGGTCCAGCACCTGCGCGAGCACCTCAACGTCGAAGCGCTCGGCCTGCGCTGCGACATCGCCGACGCCGAGGCGGTGCGCCGCTGCGTGGCGCTGGCCATCGAACGCTTCGGCGGCATCGACGTGCTGGTGAACAACGCCGGCATCACCCACCGCAGCCTGTTCGCCGACACCGAGCTCGCGGTGTTCCAGCGGGTCATGGCGGTGAACTTCTACGGCGCGCTGCACTGCACCCAGGCGGCGCTGCCCAGCCTGCTGGCGCGGCGCGGGCAGATCATCGTGCTCAGTTCGCTGACCGGCTTCGCCCCGCTGCTCTACCGCAGCGCCTACAACGCCAGCAAGCACGCCCTGCACGGGCTGTTCGACACGCTGCGCATGGAGCTCGCCGGCAGCGGCGTGGCGGTGACGCTGGCCTGCCCCGGCTTCACCGCCACCGACCTGCGCAAGAACGCGCTGCTCGGCGATGGCTCGGTGATCCGCCAGCCGGCGGCGGTGCTGGGCAGCGAAGTGGCCTCGCCGCTCGACGTGGCCGAGGCGATCTACCAGGGCGCGCTGCGGCGCAGGCGGCTGCTGGTGCTGTCCAACGTCAACTGGCGGGCACGCCTCCTGGCGCGCTTCTTCCCGCGCCTGTTCGAGAAGCTGCTGGTGCCGAGGATGTCGGGGCTCAAGCCGGGGCAATGATCCGGCCAGGGCTGATGGCGCCTGTAGGCGCGAGCTTGCTCGCGAACAGCGCCGGCAGGCGCTCCAGGAGCATCGCGGAGAAGCTCCGCTCCTACGGACGATCCACGCGCCGCCCGGTGTCAGGCGGTGCTTTCGGGGTTCTCGGCGCTGAGGATGAAGATGCGGTAGGCCGCCACCGTCAGCAGCAGCTGGAAGAAGCCGCTGGCCGAATGCAGCATCACGCCGAGCCCGGGCGAATCCTGGGTGACCTGGGTGATCCAGCCTTCGGCCAGCCAGACCGGCGCGAGGATCGCCAGGGCGGTGGTGAGCAGCAGGAAGAAATGGCCCGCGGTCAGGCGGAAACTCTCGCGCATGGCGTCGATGGGCGACTGCCCGCGCTGCACCAGGAGGAACTCGGAGAAGGCCATCTTGACCATGATGAAGATGCCCGGCAGCACCATCAGCGACAGGCCGATCACGATCAGCAGCGACGTCAGCGCCGAGAGCAGGGCGAAGGCCGGCCACAGCCGCAGCGCGGCGTTCCACAACTCGCGGACGCCACGTTCGCGGCCTTCGCCACGGTCGATCAGGAAGAGGATCAGGCTCGCGGTGTACAGCGGATAGAACACCAGCCCGGCGGCCATGCCCCAGGGTGCGAAGTTCTGCGAGCCGGCGGCGACGTCGATCTGCCGTTGCACCAGCGTTTCCACGATGATCCACGGCAGGCACAGCGGCAGCAGCGTGCCGAGGTGGCGGGTGAAGAAGAACCAGGTATCGCGCAGGACGGAGATGGGATTCATCGGCATGGGAGACGGATCGACGGGCCTCGACTCTAACTTAAGCAAACCTTCAGTTGAAGGTAGGACATTTCCCACAGCGAAACTTGTTTTTTGCCCTGCCGAACCCATGTTCGGTTGAACATCCCGCTCCCTCGAGGCCTGTCATGAATTCCGAAGAGCAATCCCTGATCGATGGTCTGTTCGCCCGCCTGCGCGACACCGAGGCGCAGACCGCGCCGCGCGACGCCCAGGCCGAGGCGCAGATCAACCGGCATCTGGTGCAGCAGCCGGCGGCGCCCTATTACATGGCCCAGGCGATGCTGATCCAGGAAGCGGCGATCAAGCGCCTGGACCAGCGCGTCAAGGAGCTGGAGGCCCAGCAGGCCAAGGCCCAGGAGCAGCGCCCGAGCAGCGGCGGCTTCCTCGCCGGGCTGTTCGGCGGCGGCCAGAGCCAGGAGCAGCGTCCGGCCCAAGCGCAGCAGCGCCCGGACGGCTGGGGCCAGACGCGCTTCTCCCAGCCCGGCGGCAGCGCCGGTTACGCCAGCAATCCCAACGCCGGCAACCCCAATGACTGGCGCCCCGCGGCGCCCGCCCAGGCCGCGCCGCAAGGCGGCGGCTTCATGCGCGGCGCACTGCAGACCGCGGCCGGCGTGGCCGGCGGCATGGTGGTGGCGGACCTGCTGACCGGCATGTTCCACCACAGCCAGCCGCAGGAGATCGTCGAGGTGATCCGCGAGGAGGCGCCGGCGCAGCCGGAACCCTCGAATTCCGACGATTCGCTCTCCGGCGGCGAGCACTACGCCGACAGCGGATTCAGCGACGCCAACTACGACGACGGCGGCGATTCCGGCTTCTTCGACGACGACGGCGACATGTTCAGCTGATCCGCCGGGACTGGCGGGGGCCGGGCACACTGTCGATAATGCGCCCCCGCCGTTCGTGTCCCGGAGCCCTCGTTGAAGACCATCGCCCTGTTCGCCGACGTACAGAATCTCTACTACACCGTGCGTCAGGCCTACGGCTGCCACTTCAACTACGCCGCCCTGTGGGCCGAGCTGAGCGCCCAGGGCAGCATCGTCCAGGCCTACGCCTACGCCATCGACCGCGGTGACGCGAAGCAGCAGCAGTTCCAGCAGATCCTGCGCAAGCTCGGCTTCACCGTGAAGCTCAAGCCCTACATCCAGCGCAGCGACGGCTCGGCCAAGGGCGACTGGGACGTGGGCATCACCATCGACATCCTCGACGCCGCGCCCAAGGTCGACGAAATCGTCCTGGCCTCCGGCGACGGCGACTTCGACCTGCTGCTCGAACGCGTCCGCGCCGGCGGCACCGAGGCCACCGCCTACGGCGTGCCCGGCCTCACCGCCCAGGCGCTGATCCGCGCCGCCAGCCGCTACGTGCCCATCGAAGGCGCGCTGCTGCTGCGTTCCTGATCCTTGCGGCTACAATGCCGCCCATTCCCGACTGCACCTGCGAGCGCTCCATGACCTTCGCCTCCCTCGGCCTGATCGACCCCCTCCTGCGCGCCCTCGACGGGCTCGGCTACCAGACCCCGACGCCGGTCCAGGCCCAGGCGATTCCCGCCGTGCTCAAGGGCCGCGACCTGCTCGCTGCCGCCCAGACCGGCACCGGCAAGACCGCCGGCTTCGCCCTGCCGCTGCTGCAGAAGCTGCTGCAGGAAGGCCCGCAGGTGGCCGCCAACTCGATCCGCGCGCTGGTGCTGGTGCCGACCCGCGAGCTGGCCGAGCAGGTCCACGAGAGCTTCCGCGCCTACGGCCAGCACGTACCGCTGCGCACCGCCGTGGCCTACGGCGGGGTCAGCATCAACCCGCAGATGATGAAGCTGCGCAAGGGCGTCGACGTGCTGGTGGCGACCCCCGGCCGGCTGCTCGACCTGTACCGGCAGAACGCCCTGAAATTCACCCAGCTGCAGGCCCTGGTGCTGGACGAGGCCGACCGCATGCTCGACCTGGGCTTCGCCCGCGAGCTGGACGAAGTCTTCGCCGCGCTGCCGAAACGCCGGCAGACCCTGCTGTTCTCCGCGACCTTCTCCGACGCCATCCGCCAGATGGCCCGCAACCTGCTGCGCGACCCGCTGACCATCGACGTGGCGCCGCGCAACACGGCAGCCAGGACGGTCAAGCAGCATCTGGTGACGGTGGACAAGAAGCGCAAGGCCGAACTCTTCCTGCACCTGCTGCGCGAGCAGGGCTGGCGCCAGGCGCTGGTGTTCGCCAAGACCCGCAAGGGCGTCGACGAACTGGTCGGCCTGCTGCAGGCCGAAGGCATCCGCGCCGACTCGATCCACGGCGACAAGCCGCAACCGGCGCGCCTGCGCGCGCTGGCGCGGTTCAAGGCCGGTGAGGTGGACTTCCTGGTCGCCACCGACGTCGCCGCCCGCGGTCTGGACATCGAGGAGATGCCGCTGGTGGTCAACTTCGACCTGCCCATCGTCCCCGAGGACTACGTGCACCGCATCGGCCGCACCGGCCGCGCCGGCGCCAGCGGGCAGGCGATCTCGCTGGTCTGCGCCGACGAAGTGCAGCAACTGGCGGCCATCGAGACGCTGATCGGCCAGACCCTGCAGCGCCGCGACGAAGACGGCTTCGAGCCGGACCACCGGGTGCCCGTCACCGCGCCGGGCGGGCAGGTGCTGAAGAAACCGAAGAAGCCCAAGCAACCCAAGGTGCCGGACGGCAAGCCGGGCAAGGTCCACCTCGGCGCGCTGCTGGACGACAAGCCGCAGGTCAAGGCGGTGCGCAAGGCGCCGGGGTTTGGGCTGGGGGGCAAGGCGCCCGCCGGCAAGGGCGGTGGCGTGGGCAAGGCGCCGGCGGGCAAGCGCAAGCCGGCACGCTGACCCGCCGGGATTCTCGCGCCTGGGGCTTGTGCTTATAGTGCGGGCTCCATTGGCGAGGGCCCGAGTCATGACCTCCTACAGCCAGAAGTTCCTCAAGGACTGGACCCGCGGCTCGATCCAGGTGCTCGAGCGGCCAGTGGGCCAGGCGCAGCTGGCGGCGCTGGGCCGCTGGTTGCAGACGCTCTGCCCGGTGGACTACCTGGTGCTGTTCGTCTACCAGGGCAGCTACCGCCCGGTGGCGCTGTTCGACAGCTTCCCGGCGGACCGCCAGCGCTATTTCGTCGACGACTACCTGCGCGGCCCCTACCTGCTCGACCCGTTCTACCTGGCCTGTACCCGTGGCCAGGCGGAGGGGTTGTACAGCCTGCGCCAGTTTGCCCCGGACCATTTCTACCGCGGCGAATACTTCCTGACCTACTACCGGCGCCTGGGCCTGAGCGAGGAGATCGCCTACTTCGTCGAACTGCCCGACGACACCCGCGGCGTGCTCTCGCTGATGCGCGCCAGCGAGCGGCCAGCCTACCTGGGCCATGAGCTGGAACTGCTGGAGTGCGCCGGTGCGCTGGCCGGCCAGGTGGTGCAGCGGGCCTGGGAGCAGCATCGCGGTGGCCGGCCGCGCGCCGAGCAGGAACGCGACCACGCGATCCAGGCGGTGTTCGACGGCTTCGGCGCGCACCTGCTGACGCCCCGGGAACGGCAGATCGTGCAATTGCTGCTGCGCGGCCATTCCAACCAGTCGGTGGCCGAGCAACTGGTGATCACCCCCGGCACCGTGAAGATCCACCGCAAGAACCTCTACGCCAAGCTCGGCATCGGCAGCCAGTCGGAGCTGCTCGGCCTGTTCATCCGCGATCTCGCCGAGCTCGGCCCCGGCGCCTGAGTCTCCCGCTGCCTCTATCCCCAGGGGGATATGTTCCCCGCCAATCGCCGGTTGCTAGCGTAGCCCCACGCTCGTAACCGATGCGTGCGGCTGCCTGACAAGAACAACAAAAGACGGAGTGGGAGAGCATGAGCGAGTTGAAGCTGAATCGGCGCCTGGGGTTCTGGGCGGCCTACTCGACCTCGGTGGGGCTGGTGGTATCCGGCACCGCGATGGTCGCCCTGGGCAATGGCTATGGCGTTTCCGGCCCGGCGTTCAGCCTGGTGGCGCTGGGCGCGCTGGTGATCATCCTGTGCGTGGCCATGTCCTACTCGGAGCTGGCGGCGATGCTCCCCGGCGCCGGAATGGTCGGCGAATACACCCTGCCGGCGCTGGGCAAGCTGCCGGCGCTGTTCGCCGTGCTGGCCGGCTACATCGTGCTGGTCGGCACCGACGGCGGCACCAACATGATCATCGGCGGGCAATCCCTGGAGCGCCTGACCGGCGTGCCCTGGTACGCCTGGTCGCTGCTCCTCCTGGCCTTCCTGGTGATCATCAACCTGCGCGGCATCGAGTCCTTCGGCCGGGTCCAGACCAGCCTGGCGCTGTGCATGATGGCGCTGCTCGGGCTGCTGGGCGCCTGGGGCCTGAGCGGCATCGGCACCTTGCCGCCGCTGGCGCAGCAGCCGGCGTTCTCGGCGCTGGGCTGGAGCGAGCAGGCCAGCCACCTGAGCCTGGCGATCTGGCTGTTCATCGGCATGGAGTTCGTCGCGCCGCTGGCCGAGGAGGTCAAGCATCCGGGGCGGACCATCCCGCTGGCGATGATCGTCGGCTGCGCGAGCATCTGGCTGGTGGACCTGCTGTTCGGCCTGGGCATCACCCGCTACATGGCGCTCGACGCGCTGGCCGCCTCGACCATCCCCCACGTCGACGGCGCCGCCGCCATGCTCGGTACGCCGGGGCTGGTGATCATGGGCACGGTGTCGATCCTGGCGGCGGTGACCACCTGCGACACCTACCTGGTGGCGGTGCCGCGGATGCTCTACGGGCTCGCCCGCGAGGGCCTGTTGCCCAAGGTGTTCTGCTGGTTGCACCCGACCGCGCGGACGCCCTGGTTCGGCATCTTCTTCGTGGTCGGCCTGGTGCTCATCGTGATCGGCTACGCGATGCTCAACGCCGCCGACATCGGCCTGATCACCATGATGATCGGGGTTGCCTGCACCACCTGGCTGATGTCCTACCTGATCGCCCAGGTCGACGTGCTGATCCTGCGGCGCCGCTACCCGCAGGCACCACGGCCGTTCCGCACGCCGTTGTATCCGCTGCCCCAGCTGATTGGCATCGGCGCGTGCCTGTACATGATCGGCACCCTGGTCGGTGATCCGCAGGTGCTCACCATCGCGCTGTGTTCCTCGCTGCTGATCGTCCTGTTCGCAGTGGTCTACCTCAAGCGCACCGGCCAGCGCCTGTTCAGCCCGATACCGCTGCAGGACATCCTCCACGGCATCAGCCAGCGCAGCGAGCAGGATGACCGCGCCGCGCCGGGCCACGCCTTCCCGTCGGCGGAACACCTGAAGCTGCGCTGAGCGGGGAGCCTTCCATGAATCTCTACCGGATCGTCGATCGGCGGGCCGCCGCCGTGCTGCGCGCCACCGCCGGGCGTTTCACCGAGTACCTGGGTTTCGTCGAGTGCGACGGCCGCCAGCAGGCCCTGCCGGGGCATGCCCTGCTGGCGGATGCTCTGAGCCTGGAGCAGCGCGTCGTGCGCCGCCTGTTCGGCCGCCTCTACTGCCTGCGCTGGCAGGCACGCCTGGCGCTGGACCTGGGCGGCCAGCCGCTGCAGCTGAGACTGCGCCATCGCGGCTGGAGCCGCCGCAGCCTGCGCGTGCAGTTCGACGGCGGCGCCAGCGGCCATGCCCTGGCCGCCGCGTTGAACGCCGACGCCGAGCTGCTGGCGCTGTGCCGCAGCCTGGAACTGGTGCGCCTGACGCTGCGCTACGACCCCGTCGCGCAGCGCTGCGACTTCGAGCTGCGGCCCAGCTACGGCGACTACGTCTGGGTGCTCCTGCCACCCCTGAACTACGTGCGCCAACCGACACCGTCAGAGGTCAGCGGCAGCGTGCTGCTGATCGAGCGCCTGTGCCGCGATCTGCTGAGCGCGTCATCCACTGCCTGTCGGCACAGCTTCCGTCATCCATCCATCCGTCAGCCTGCCATGAGGAAATCAGCATGAACGAATTGCCGAGCACCATGACCGCCGCCGTCCTGCGCGAACTGGGCGGCCCCCTGCGCCTCGAACGTGTCCCGGTGCCGCGCCCGGGGGCGGGGGAAATCCTCGTCCGCGTGGCGGCCTGTGGCGTCTGCCACAGCGACGTGCACGCCTGCGACGGCGATTGGCCGACGCCGCCGATGCTGCCGCTGATCCCCGGTCACGAGGTCACCGGCCACATCGTCGCGCTGGGCGAGGGCGTGACCGGCCTGGAGCTGGGCGACGCGGTCGGCGTGCCGTGGATGTACAGCGCCTGCGGTGCCTGCGAGTACTGCCGGGCGGGGATGGAAACCATCTGCCGCGCCGGCGAGGCCACCGGTTACAGCAAGCCCGGCGGTTACGCCGAGTACATGATCGCCCCGGCCGCCTTCGTCGCCCGCGTACCGGAGGGGGTCGACCTGTACGCGCTGGCGCCCATCCTCTGCGCCGGCGTCACCACCTACCGCGGCCTGAAACGTTCCGGCGCGCGCCCCGGCCAGTGGCTGGCGGTGATCGGCATCGGTGGCCTGGGGCACGTCGCCGTGCAGTACGCCCGCGCCATGGGCATGCGGGTCGTGGCGCTGGACGTCGCCCCGGAGAAACTGGAGCTGGCCGCCAGCCTCGGCGCCGAGCGGGTCTTCGAGATCGGCTCCGACCCGCAGCGGGCGATCCAGGAGGAACTGGGCGGTGTGCACGGCGTGTTGGTGACCGCCACCGCTGCGCAGGCCTTCGAACTCGCCGTCACCCTGCTGCGTCCGGGCGGCACGGCGATCTACATCGGCCAGCCGGGCGGCCGCGCCGACCAGGTGCGCAGCTCCATCGACCGCGTGGTGAACTGGGAACTGTCGATCCGCGGCTCCAACGTCGGCACCCGCCAGGACCTGCACGAGGCGGTCGAGTTCGCCGCGCGGGGGCTGGTCAAGGCGCAGGTGTCGATGACTCATCTGGACGCGATCGGACAGATATTCGACGACATCCGCCACGGCCGGGTGGTGGGCCGCAAGGTCCTGAAGATCGCCTGAGGAGGGCACGATGCGCGAGCGACTGTATATCGACGGGCAGTGGACCCGTCCGGCCCGGGACGGCCGATTCACCAGTTACGACCCCGCCACCGGACAGCCCCTGCGGGAGGTGCCGGCGGCGACCGAGGAAGACGTCGACCACGCCGTGCGCGCGGCGCGCCAGGCGTTCAATCGGGGCTGGGGACAGAGCCGCGGCGCGGAGCGCGCCGAGTGGCTGGAAGCCCTGGCCGACGAGCTGGAGCGCAACCAGGACGGCCTGGCCGAGCTGGAGGTGCGCGACAACGGCAAGCCGCTGCCGGAGGCGCAGTGGGACGTGGCCGATGCCATCGGCTGCTTCCGCTACTACGCCGGGCTGGCGCGGGAGCTGGACGGCCGTCAGGACCAGGTCCTGGCGCTACCCGACGAGCGCTTCCGCTGCCGCATCCGGCAGGAGCCGGTGGGCGTGGCCGGGCAGATCATCCCGTGGAACTACCCGCTGCTGATGGCGTCGTGGAAGGTCGCCCCGGCCCTGGCGGCCGGCGCCACCTGCGTGCTCAAGCCGTCCGAGCTGACGCCGTTGAGCGCCCTGGAACTGGCCGCTGCGGCGGACGCCGTGGGGCTGCCGGCGGGCGTGCTGAACGTGCTGCCGGGGCTGGGCGCGGAGGCCGGCGGGCCGCTCAGCCAGCACCCGGGGGTGGACAAGCTGGCCTTCACCGGCAGCGTGCCGACCGGCTCGCGGATCATGTCGGCGGCGGCCCAGGACATCAAGAATGTCAGCCTGGAACTGGGCGGCAAGTCGGCCTTCATCGTCTTCGACGACAGCGATGTCGAGGCGGCGGTGGAGTGGATCCTGTTCGGCATCTTCTGGAACCAGGGCCAGGTGTGCAGCGCCACCTCGCGGTTGCTGGTGCAGGAGGGCATCGCGCCGCGGCTGATCGAGCGTCTGGTGGAGGCGACCCGTGCCATCCGCATCGGCAACGGTCTTTCGCCGGGCGTGCTGCTCGGGCCGCTGGTCAGCCAGGGGCAGTACGACAAGGTGCTCGGTTTCATCGAGCAGGGCAGGGCCGGCGGCGCCCGCCTGCTCACCGGCGGACAGCGCCCGGCGGGGCTGGACGAGGGCTGGTTCGTCGAACCGGCGATCTTCGACGAGCCGGCCGAGGACGCGACGGTCTGGCGCGAGGAAATCTTCGGCCCGGTGCTCTGCGTGAAGCGCTTCAGGACCGAGGCCGAGGCACTGCGGCTGGCCAACGACAGCCGCTTCGGCCTGGCTGGCGCGGTGATGTCGGGCGATCCGCAGCGCGCCGCACGGGTGGCCGACGGGCTGCGCGCGGGGATCGTCTGGGTCAACTGTTCGCAACCGACCTTCACCCAGGCGCCCTGGGGCGGCATGAAGCAGAGCGGCATCGGCCGCGAACTGGGTGTCTGGGGGCTGGAGAACTACCTGGAGGTGAAGCAGGTGACCGAGTATGTCTCCGACCAGCCGTGGGGGTGGTACCTGAAGTAGTTGGGAACGTAGGGCGAATAATGCCTAAGGCGTTATTCGCCGTTCTGGTCGGTGTTTCTGCGCCGCTTCGGTGTGTGCTGGGAGATATTGTTTCGCCCTCCCGGGCAAGTCCCTTTTGGCGTCCCAAAAGGAACCAAAAGGACTCGTCCCGACATCCGGGTCTTCGCTTCGCTCAGACTGCCCTCCTTCCGGCATTGCTCCGAGGGTCGGCTTGCAAGGGCCATCCATGGCCCTTCAAGCCTCTCGCGGCATCCATGCCGCTCGCCCCTCTGCGCAATACCTCCACTCGGCCTCCTGACGGGACTCTGCGCGTGCCTGAGATTCCTCTGCTGTCGTAGGAACGTAGGGTGGATAAGGTTCGACGTTATCCACCGCTTGGCCCTGTGCCCGAGTGCGGCTCAGAGCGGTCGCTGCATGTAGCGGTGGCTGGCGACGCCGGGCAGTGTCGAGGTGCGCTCGACCTGCACGCTGAAGCCCAGGCGTTCGTAGAGTGCCTGGGCCCTGGGGTTGGCCACCGAGACGTCCAGTGCCGCCATCGGCAGGCCGGCGTGGCGGCCGCATTGCAGGAAGTGGTCGATCAACTGGCTGCCCAGCCCTTCGCCGCGCAGGCCCGGAGAGACGCCCAGGTGCGCCAGGTACAGCGTGCGCCGGGGCGGCGGGCAGATGATCCGTTCCAGTTGCAGGCCACGAACGATCACCCTCGGCGCGCCGAGTCCGAAGTAGCCGAGAATCTGGCGCATGGCCGCGAGCATGTAGCCAAGGTTCACCTCGCCGCCGAACATCGTTCCCGCCGCCACCACTTCACCGTCGCGCTCGCCGACCCAATGCTGGCGCCAGCCGAACTGCCCGCCGCCCTGGAGGAAGGCATGGCGCAGGAAGTCCTGGGCGCTGTTGCGGCCGGGACGGGCGAAGGCGTAGTCGAAGGCGTCGGGGCCGGAGCTGTAGATCAGCGGGATGGCGGCGTCGACATCATCGGGGCGGGCACGGCGGAAGGTCAGTGGCATGCAGGTGACTCCTGGGTGGGAGTCGAGAATCTAGCACCATGGTTCCAAAAAGTGCAGCGCTCAGCCTTGCGCTTCGAGCCACTTCAGCGCGCCGAGCCCGGCGGCGCGGCCGCTGGCGAAGCAGGCGGTGAGCAGGTAGCCGCCGGTGGGGGCTTCCCAGTCGAGCATCTCGCCGGCGCAGAACACGCCCGGCAGCGCCTTGAGCATCAGGCCCGCGTCCAGCGCCTCGAAGGTCACGCCGCCGGCGCTGCTGATGGCTTCGTCCAGCGGGCGAGCGCGCGCGAGGGTCAGCGGCAGGGCCTTGATCAAGGCGGCCAGGCGCTGCGGATCGGCGTAGTCGGCGGCGGTGGACAACTCCCGCAGCAGCCCGGCGCGCACGCCGTCCAGGCCGAGGCGGCCGCGCAGGTGGTTGGCCATGGACTTCGAACCGCGCGGCTGCGCCACGGCTTTCGCCACCTGTTCCAGGCTGCGGTTGGGCAGCAGGTCGAGCTGCACCGTGGCGCTGCCGTGCTGTTCGATGCGCTCGCGGATGGCGGCGGACAGCGCGTAGACCAGGCTGCCCTCGATGCCGCCGGCGGTGACGACGAACTCGCCCTGGTGCGAAGCCTGTCCGTCGAGGGCCATGGCCACCGGCTTGACCGGCGCGCCGGCGAACTTGTCGCGGAAGAACCCGCTCCAGCCTTCCACCTCGAAGCCGCAGTTGGCCGGGCGCAGCGGCGAGATATCCACACCCCGTTCGCGCAGCAGCGGCACCCAGGCGCCGTCGGAGCCCAGGCGCTGCCAGCTGCCGCCGCCCAGGGCGAGGACCACGGCGTCGGCGGCGATGCGGCGCCGGCCCTCCGGGCTGTCGATCAGCAGGGTGCCGTCGGCGTCCCAGCCGAGCCAGCGGTGGCGGGTGTGGAAGGTCACGCCGGCCTCGCGCAGGCGCTTGAGCCAGGCGCGCAGCAGCGGCGCGGCCTTCATGTCGGTGGGGAAGACGCGGCCGGAGGTGCCGACGAAGGTGTCGATGCCCAGGCCATGGATCCACTGGCGCAGCGCCTGGTTGTCGAAGGCGTCGAGCAGCGGCGCGAGGTTCGCGGCGCGCTGGCCGTAGCGCGACAGGAACGCCTCGCGCGGCTCCGAATGGGTGATGTTCATGCCGCCCACGCCGGCCAGCAGGAACTTGCGCCCGACCGAGGGCATGGCGTCGAACAGCTCGACCCTGACTCCGGCGCCGGCCAGGACTTCGGCGGCCATCAGGCCGGCGGGGCCTGCGCCGACGATGGCGGCGGTGCGGGGTGCGGGGGCGGAGGTGTGAGTCATGCGGCGGCCAGGCGGGAAGGTGCGATCGGGGCGCAATTCTAGCGCAGCGGCCCGGCGCTCCGGCTGAACATTTTCCAGCCAGTTGCGCCGGACGCCGCGCGCATCGGCGCTGCACGCGCTTTCCCGCAGCTTATCCACAGGCTGCTCCACAGTTGCCGTGGACAACCTCGGACGCGGTCGCCTGAAGGCACCGGATCATCCCCGTGAGCGGCTCACCAGAAAGATCCTACAAGTGAAGGGGAATGCGCCGGATTCGGGCGCTTTTGTGAATCCGTCAGCATGCCGGCCTGTTGCAAAAAGGGCCTGTCTGTCTATGAAAGTGCGTGATTATCTCCGCTCCCACGAAGCTCACCTGTGGAGCGAAGGCAGCGATACGCGGGTACGCGTGAATGGCGTGGATATCGTCATTCAGAGCCTGCCCAGCGATGAAATCCGTAGCCTGCTGAACCAGGCCGTGGCGCAGATGCTGGTGCGCCTGGAAAGGAACCTCGCGCAGTCGCCGCTGAAGCTCGAGCGGAAGCTGCTCGAACGCATCGCGTTGCAGGTGGCGCTGCACAACCTTTACCTGTTCACCCTCTGGAACCGTTTCCTGCCGCGCCATCTGGAGCGCGCCGGCCCCCTGCAGGCCCAGGAGCTGCTCATGCACCACGTACCGGAGCAGGTGCTGGGTGTCTGCGAGAAGGTCTTCGGCGCGGACGGCCAGCAGTACGCCGCGGCCCTGCTGGGCTACTCCGAGACCGAGTGGGAGCGCTGGGAGCAGGGGCGCGCGCCGTCGCGCATGTGCACCAACAATTCGCGCTACCGCGTCAGCTGAAACTCCGCCGCCACCCGGCCGGCGCTGTGGTGCAGGATGCCGTGGCGCCGCGCCAGGGCCTGGCGGTCCTTGTCGTAGCCGCCGCCGATCACGCCGACCACCGGGATGTCGCTGGCAAGGCAGCGGCGGATGACGTGCTCGTCGCGGGCGGCGAGCCCGGCGTCGGTGAGCTGCAGGTAGCCCAGGGCGTCGTCCCGGTGCACGTCGACGCCGGCGTCGTAGAGCACGATGTCCGGCTGGTACAGCGGCAGCAGGTAGTCCAGCGCCTCTTCCACCACCTTCAGGTACTGGGCGTCGCCCAGGTGCAGCGGCAGGGGGATGTCCCAGTCGCTCTGCGCCTTGCGCGCCGGGAAGTTCTTCTCGCAGTGCAGCGAGACGGTGACCGCGTCCGGCACGTTTTCCAGGATGCGCGCGGTGCCGTCGCCCTGGTGCACGTCGCAGTCGAAGATCAGCACGCGGTTGGCCTTGCCGCTTTCCAGCAGGTAGAGGCTGATCACCGCCAGGTCGTTGAAGATGCAGAAGCCCGAGGCGTGGTCGTGGTGCGCATGGTGCGTGCCGCCGGCCAGGTGGCAGGCCAGGCCGTGCTTCAGCGCGAGTTCCGCGCTGAGCAGCGAGCCGCCCACCGCGCGCACGGTGCGCCGGGCCAGCGCTTCGCTCCAGGGCAGGCCGAGGCGGCGCAGTTCCTCGCGGCCCATCTCGCCGCTGCAATAGCGCTCGATGTAGGCGCGGTCGTGGGCCAGGGCGAGGATATCCACAGGGCAGGGTTCCGGGCGCAGCAGCTCGGTGTCGCGGGTCAGTCCGCTGTCGACCAGGTGATCGCGCAGCAGGCGGAACTTTTCCATCGGGAAGCGGTGGTTGTCCGGAAACGGCGGACTGTAGTCGTCGTGGTAGACCAGGGGCAGCGGCATGGCGTCGGCGGGGCGAAGGCGATGCGCCACAGGGTACGTCGCCGGGGCAGGCGGATGAAAGGGCCGGCCGTGCGCCGGCCCCGAGGGGCCTGATCGATTGCGCCCGTTCCGACGGATTGCCGCCTGCGTGCCTTTCGCCGGGTATCATGTACGTCTTCGATGAACCGCGATGCCGCCGATGGACATTCCCAGCCTGAGCACCGGGCGCCTGCTCCTGCGACCCTGGCGCGCCGCCGACCTGCCGGCCTTCGCCGCGCTGAACGCCGATGCCGAGGTGATGCGCCACTTCCCCGCCTGCCTGAGCCGCGAGGACAGCGACCTGCTGGCCGCGCGCGTCCTGCTGCACTTCGACGCGCACGGCTTCGGCCAGTGGATAGTCGAGCGCCGCGACGACGGCGCGTTCATCGGCGTGCTCGGCCTGCAGTGGGTGCCCTTCGAGGCGGCGTTCACTCCGGCGGTGGAAATCGGCTGGCGCTTCAACCGCGCCTACTGGCGGCAGGGCTACGCGCTGGAAGCGGCGCGCGCGGTGCTGGATTTCGCCTTCGATTCGCTGGGGCTGGCGGAAGTGGTGTCCTTCACCGTGCCGGCCAACCTGCCGTCGCAAGGGCTGATGCAGCGCCTGGGCATGCAGCGGGACGAGGCCGGCGACTTCGAGCATCCGCGCCTGCCGGAAGGCCATGCGCTGCGGCGGCACGTGCTCTACCGGATTCGTCGGCCATGACACCCGCAGACGGCGTGCGCGCCTACCACGCGCTCAGCAGCCACCGCCCGGAGCGCTTCGCCCCCGGCCCCGGCCAGCTCGACTGGGCGACCCAGCCGGCGCCGTTCCGCCGCTATGCCGGCGCGCGCGTCATCGAGCTGCTGCAGCGGCCGCAGGAAGAGTCGCCGGGTTACGACGAGGTGTTCGCCGGGCCCATCGGCCAGCCCGCGCCGCTGACCCTGGAGAGCCTCTCGCAGCTGCTCTACGACAGCCTGGCGCTGTCGGCCTGGAAGGAGGCCGGCGGCAGCCGCTGGGCGCTGCGGGTCAATCCGTCCAGCGGCAACCTGCACCCGACCGAGGCCTATCTGCTGCTGCCCCCGGGGGCTGTGGATAACCCCGCGCTGCTGGCGCACTACAGCGCCGACGAGCATGTGCTGGAGGTGCGCGCCGAGCTGCCCGCGTCATTGGCCGGCGGACTGGACGCGGCGCTTCCGGCCGGCGGCTGCCTGCTGGCGCTGGCCAGCATCGCCTGGCGCGAGGCCTGGAAATATGGCGAGCGCGCCTACCGTTACTGCAATCACGACCTGGGCCATGCGCTGGCCTGCCTGGGCATCGCGGCGGCCATCCAGGGCTGGGAGGTGCGTCTGCTGCGCGGCGTTGCCGAGGCGCGTCTGGACGCCGTGTTCGGCCTCGACCGCGGCGGTTTCGACGAGCGCGAGTGCGTGGACGCGCTGCTGTGGGTCGGTCCGCCGCAGGCCGCTGAGTTCCCGCTGCCCGATACCTTGCTCAAGGGCCTCGCCGATCTGCCGCTGAGCGGCACGCCCAATCGCCTGTCGCGGGACTACCGGCACTGGCCGGAGCTGGAGCGTGTGCATCCGCTGTGCCGCGCGCCCGCGCTGCCGGTGCGGGACTGGTCCGCGCAGGAAGCCGAACCCGCCGTGGATAACCCCGGCCTGCCACTGCGCCCGATCCTCCATCGCCGGCGCAGCGCCCAGGCCATGGACGGCCGCAGCGGCATCCAGGCCGAACTGCTCCATGCCTGGCTGCGCCGCCTGCTGCCGGAGCGCTCGCCGGTGCCGTTGGCCTGCACTGGCGAGCCGGCGCGCATCGACCTGCTGCTGTTCGTCCACCGCGTCCAGGGCCTGGCGCCCGGGCTCTACTGGCTGGGCCGCAGCGGCCGCGCGCCGGGCGGCCTGCGCGAGGATTTCCAGTGGCAACCGGCCGGCGACTCGGGCCTGCCGCTGTACCGCCTGCTGGAGGGCGATGCGCGCGGGCTGTCCGCCTTCCTCTCCTGCGGCCAGGACATCGCCAGTGACGGCTGCGTCGCCTTCGCCATGCTCGCCGACCTCGACGCCGCCCTGGGCGAAGGCGCCTGGACCTACCCGCGCCTGTATTGGGAAGCCGGGCAGGTCGGCCAGCTGCTCTACCTGGAGGCCGAGGCGGCGGGGCTGTCGGGCACCGGCATCGGCTGCTATTTCGATCCGGCGCTGGACGAATTGCTCGGCGGGGGGCCGGACTGCCCGGTCAGCCTCTATCATTTCACTATCGGCCGCGCGGTATGGGACGAACGCCTCACCAGCCTTCCCGCCTACCCGGCGCCGCGCCGCCTCCCACTTCAGCAAGACCGCAATTGAGGAAACCACGCACATGACCCAGATCCTGGACAACCTGGTGGCTCTGCTGGGCCTGGAGCCTATCGAGGAGAACCTGTTCCGCGGCATGAGCCAGGACCTCGGGTTCCGCCAGCTGTACGGCGGGCAGGTGCTCGGCCAGGCGCTGTCGGCGGCCAGCCAGACGGTGGCCCCGGAGCGCCACGTGCATTCGATGCACGGCTACTTCCTGCGCCCGGGGGATGCCAGCAAACCGGTCGTCTATCAGGTCGACCGCGTGCGCGACGGCGGCACCTTCAGCACCCGCCGCGTCACCGCGATCCAGAAGGGCCAGCCGATCTTCGCCCTGAGCACCTCGTTCCAGACCGACGAGGAAGGCTTCCAGCACCAGATCCCGATGCCCGACGTGGTCGGCCCGGAGAACCTGCCCACGGACCTGGAGCTCAAGCAGCGCAGCGCCGAGCAGTTCCCCGAGCTGATCCACGACAAGCTGCTCTACCCCAAGCCCATCGAAATCCGCCCGGTGACCCAGAACGACCCCTACGAGCCCTCCGTCGGCGAGCCGGTGAAGTACCTCTGGCTGCGCGCCGACGGCAAGCTGCCGGACGTGCCGGCGCTGCACAAGTACATCCTCGCCTACGCCTCGGACTTCGGCTTCCTCACCACCTCGCTGCTGCCCCACGGCCGCTCGGTGTGGCAGAAGGACATGCAGGTCGCCACCATCGACCACTCCGTGTGGTTCCACCGCGACCTGCGCGCGGACGAGTGGCTGCTCTACGCCATCGACAGCCCCTGGGCCGGCAATGGCCGCGGCTTCGTGCGCGGCAGCATCTTCAACCGCGATGGCCAGCTGGTCGCCTCGTCGACCCAGGAAGGCCTGATCCGCCACCGCGAGGACTGGGCATGACGCTTGGCATGCTCCTGAGTGAAGTGCGTCACTGGGTGTTCGACATGGACGGCACCCTGACCCTGGCGGTGCACGACTTCCCGGCGATCAAGCGGGCCCTGGGCATTCCCCAGGAGCACGACATCCTCACTCATCTGGCCGCGCTGCCGGAGGACGAGGCGGCGGCCAAGCACGCCTGGCTGCTGGAGCACGAGCGCGAACTGGCGGTGGCGTCCACCGCGGCGGCCGGCGCGGTGGAGCTGGTGCGCGCGCTGCACGGCGCGGGCTACCGCCTCGGCATCCTCACCCGCAACGCCCATGAGCTGGCGCTGATCACCCTGGATGCCATCGGCATCGGCGATTGCTTCCGCAGCGAAGATATCCTCGGCCGCGGCGAGGCCGAGCCCAAGCCCAGCCCGGACGGCCTGCTGCGCCTGGCGGCACGCTGGGACGTGGCGCCGCAGCGGATGCTGATGGTCGGCGACTACCGCTTCGACCTCGACTGCGCCCGCGCGGCTGGGGCGCAAAGCGCGCTGGTCAATCTGCCGGAGCACCTGCCGGAAAACCCCTGGCCCGAACTGACCGACTGGCACGCGCGCGATTGCGCGGAGCTGGGAAGGATGGCGGGGGTTTTGTAGGAGCGGACCTTGTCCGCGAATGGCGGGTGTGGCTTGCTCCTGCGGTTGCCGGGAAATGTGGCCTGTGGATCGTAGGGTGAGTTACCCGCCGTCTTGTTCGGTGTTTCTGCGCCGCTTCGGCGTGTGCTGGGACTCTTTGTTTCGCCCCCTCGGGCGACCTACTTTGTCAAACGCCACAAAGTAGGCAAAGGTCTCTGCCCCATCATCCGGCCCCGGCTTCGCCGGGGTTCCCTCGCTCCATCGGAGTTTCAGGGGCCCGCGTTGACGGGCCATCCCTGGCCCGACAACGCTCTCGCGGCATCCATGCCGCTCAACCCCTGAAACTCCGATTCCACTCGGCCTCCTGAAGGGGCGCTCCGGCGCGCGCGGAGATTCCTCTGGAAGTCTTCAAAAGCCAAATCCCAAAGCACAGCGTGCCCGGGATTTGCTCGTGTAGGAGCGGACCTTGTCCGCGAAGCTCTTGAGCCGGGCTGATCGCGGACAGAGTCCGCTCCTACAAAAGCCAATCCCACCGTAGGAGCGGACTCCGTCCGCGATGCTCTTGTTCTGCGTATGGGTAACGCGGAGCGGTATCCGCCTGATGGGTATCGCTTCGCTCCACGCCATCCTACGAAAAGCTGCTCCCAGCATGGAGCAGCCAAGGTTTCAGGCGCGCGCAGGGTCCCGTCAGGAGGCCGAGTGGAGGTATTGCGCAGAGGGGCGAGCGGCATGGATGCCGCGAGAGGCTTGAAGGGCCATGGATGGCCCTTGCAAGCCGACCCTCGGAGCAATACCGGAGCGAGGGGAGTCTGAGCGAAGCGAAGACCCGGATGCCGGGACGGGCCCTTTTGGTTCCTTTTGGGGCCCCAAAAGGGACTCGCCCGGGAGGGCGAAACCAAATCGCTCAGCACACGCCGAAGCGGCGCAGAAACACCCCAGCCCAAACAAAAGACAAAAGCATCGCGGAGAAGCTCCGCTCCTACGAAAGCGGTGCACCCTGTAGGAGCGGACCTTGTCCGCGATCCGCCGGCAGGGCCGGCGTCGAGCGGGTTCGCGAGCAAGCTCGCTCCTACGGAAAAGCGGTCCTTAAAGCTCCGGCGTCCAGGTTACCGCCAGCAGCGCGGTACGGCCCGGTTCCTGATACGGGCGGGGTTCGCCCATGAAGTCCATCGGGCTGGTCGGGCGCAGGTAGTCGCCCAGGGTGTAATCGCGGTCCAGCGCGTTATCCAGCTTCAGGTCGAAGCGCACCTCGTCGCTGGCCTGCCAGCTGGTGCGCAGGTCGAGCACGCCGTAGCCGGCGAGCTGGCGGGTGTTGGCCGCGTCGTCGTAGCGCTGGCTGACCGCGCGCCAGGAACCGCCGACGCCGTAGGCGCCGAACTGGCGGTCGAGGTCCAGGCTCAGGGTGCGGCGCGCGCGGTAGGGCAGGGTGTGGCCGCTGTCGCGGTCGCGCGGGTCGATCAGGCTCAGGCCGAGGGCGGCCTGCCAGCCCAGCACCTCGCGGGCGATGCTGGCCTCGAAGCCGTCGATGCGCGCCTTGGCGATGTTCTCCGGCTGGTTGCTGGCGCTGTCCCAGGCGATCAGGTCGTCGATTTCGGTGCGGTACAGCGAGGCTTCCAGCTGGGTGCCGGAAAAGTCGCCGCGCCATTGCAGTTCGTAGGTCTTCGAGGTTTCGGCCTTGAGATTCGGGTTGCCGGCGCCGGGGTAGTAGAGGTCGCTGAAGGTGGGGGCGCGGAAGCCTTCGCCGTAGCTGGCGATCCAGCTCTGGCTGTCGCCCACCGGCAGGCTGAAGGCGGCGTTCCAGCTGTTCTGGCTGCCGTAGGCCTGGTTGTCGTCGTGGCGCAGGCCCAGCTCGGTGCCGAAGCGGTCGCCCTTGAAGCTGTGCTGGGCGAAGAAGGCGTGGTTCTCGCGCTGGTCCTCGGCGAAGACGGTGGTGCCCTCGACCCGGTCTTCGTACCAGTCGGCGCCGAGGGTGAGCTGGTTGGCCGCGTCCAGTTGCAGGCGGTTGATCCAGCCGGCGGAGTGGCGGGTGGTTTCCAGGGTGCCGTTGTTCCAGCTGTCGGCGGCGCCCACGGCCTTGTTGCGGTCGAAGCTGCGGCCCAGCTCCAGGCGGCTGTTCCAGATGTCGGTCAACTGGCCGTCGAGGTAGGCGCTGTAGCTGCTGACGCGGAATTCGTCGCGCGGCGAGCCCGGTTCGAAGTTGTAGGCGTCGTCGTATTCGTTCTTGCCGCGCTGGTCGTTGAGGTTCAGGCCGGCCTTCCAGTCCTCGTTGAAACGGTGGTCGAGGTTCAGGTGCACGGCCTTGTTGCGCTGGGCGTCGTCGTCGCTGTCGGCGCCGACGTTGTCGCTGGTGCGGTCCCAGCCGTCGCGCTCGTCGAGGCTGCCGCCGAGGTTGAATGTGGTGCGCTGGTCGCCGCCGGACAGGTTCACGCTGCGCTCGAAGGTGCCGTGGCTGCCGGCCGCCAGGCGCACTTCCGGGTGCAGGCCGGCCTCGCCGCGGCGGGTGAAGATCTGGATCACCCCGCCGATGGCGTCGGCGCCGTACAGCGAGGAGCGCGGGCCGCGGGTCACTTCCACGCGTTCGACGTTGTCGATGCTCAGGTAGTCCAGGCGGGCGATGCCGGTGCTGGCCGAGGCGACGCGCTGGCCGTCGACCAGCACCAGGGTCTGCGCGGTGCCGGTGCCGCGCACGGAGTAGGAGATCACCCCGCCGGAGCTGCCGATCTGCACGCCGGGCACGCGCTTGAGCAGTTCGGGCACGCTGCGCACCTGCAGGCGCTCGATCTCCCGGCGGGTGTACACGCTGTTGGCGGAGGTGGCCTGGGCGCGCGGCTGGACCTGGCGGCCGGAGGTGATCACCAGGGCGGGCAGGGCGTAGACGTCGTCGGGCGCGACGCTGGCGTCGGCGCAGGCCAGGGCGGGCAGCAGGCCGGTGGCCAGGGCGAGTCGGGTCAGTTTCATGGAACGTCCTCAAAAGCGGTCGGATGACTTTCGAGGAGGGCGTGGCAAGGGCGGCGGGCCGCACTTGACGGTGCGGCCCTCCGCAACACCTGTCTGGGCGTTCGGGGGCGGTCTCCGGGCTGCCGACACCCACGCTCGCGGCCTTCCCATGCGGATGCACAGTGGCGGTTCGCAGCGCGGCAGGCCAGGGCCTGCGGTCGGTTACCGTTGCGGGGGCAGCGCAGGTCTTTCACCTGCTTCCCGTTACCTCGAACGAAAACGGGCGCACCTTAGTCGGTGCGCCCGTTCACTGGCAATACTCCGGGGGAGGGATGCGCTCAGCGGTTGCCGAGCGCTTCCAGGCGCGCGGCCACCGAGGCTTCGATGCCGGTGGCGTCGAGGCCGCACTCGGCGAGCATCTGCGCGGGCTTGGCGTGTTCCACGTAGTAGTCCGGCAGGCCCAGGTGGAGGATCGGCTGCTGGAGGTTCTCGCGGGCGAGGAATTCGCTGACGGCGGCGCCGGCGCCACCCATCACGGTGTTTTCCTCGACGGTCACCAGCAGCTCGTGGCTGGCGGCCAGCTGGCGCACCAGTTCCTCGTCCAGCGGCTTGACGAAGCGCATGTCGGCGACGCTGGCGTCGAACCGCTCGGCGACTTTCAGCGCCTCGGCCAGCTGCACGCCGAACACCAGGAAGGCGACCTTGCCGGCCTTGCCCTCGCGGCGCAGCACGCCCTTGCCGATTTCCACTGGCGCCAGCGCCCGTTCGATGGAGGCGTTGGGGCCGGTGCCGCGCGGGTAGCGCACCGCCGCCGGCCCGTCGAAGTGATGGCCGGTGGTGAGCAGCTTGCGCAGTTCGTTCTCGTCGCTGGGGGTCATCACCAGCATGCCGGGGATGCAGCGCAGGTAGGAGAGGTCGAAGCTGCCGGCGTGGGTCGGACCGTCTTCGCCCACGAGACCGGCGCGGTCGATGGCGAACAGCACGTCGAGGTTCTGCACCGCGACGTCGTGGATCAGCTGGTCGTAGCCGCGCTGCAGGAAGGTGGAGTAGATCGCCACCACCGGCTTGGCGCCGTCGCAGGCCATGCCGGCCGCCAGCGTCACGGCGTGCTGTTCGGCGATGGCGACGTCGAAGTAGCGGTCCGGGAACCTGTCGGCGAAGGCCACCAGGTCCGAGCCTTCCTTCATCGCCGGGGTGATGCCGACCAGGCGCGGGTCCTCGGCGGCCATGTCGCACAGCCACTGGCCGAACACGCCGGAGTACTTCGGTCCGCCGGCCTTCTTCGGCGCGGCGTGGGCGGCGGCGCCCTCGGGTTCCAGCTTGGTGATGGCGTGGTAGCCGATGGGGTCGATCTCGGCCGGGCCGAAGCCCTTGCCCTTCTTGGTCACCACATGCAGGAACTGCGGGCCCTTGAGGTCGCGCATGTTGCGCAGGGTGGCGATCAGGGTCGGCAGGTCGTGGCCGTCGATCGGGCCGATGTAGTTCCAGCCCAGCTCCTCGAAGAGCGTGCCGGGGACCAGCATGCCCTTGGCGTATTCCTCGGTGCGGCGGGCGATCTCCCAGGCGCCGGGCAGGCGCGAAAGCACCTTCTTGCTGCCTTCGCGCATGCTGCTGTAGGTGCGGCTGGAGAGGATCTTGGCCAGGTAGTTGGACAGGCCGCCGACGTTGTGCGAGATCGACATGTCGTTGTCGTTGAGGACCACCAGCATGTCGGCCTTGACGTCCGACGCGTGGTTGAGCGCCTCGAAGGCCATGCCGGCGGTCAGCGCGCCGTCGCCGATCACCGCCACCGACTTGCGGCCCGAGCCCTGCATGCGCGCGGCAATGGCCATGCCGAGGGCGGCGCTGATGGAGGTGCTGGAGTGGCCGACACCAAAGGTGTCGTACTCGCTCTCCGAGCGGCGCGGGAAGGCGGCCAGGCCGTCCTTCTGGCGCAGGGTGCCCATGCGCTCGCGGCGGCCGGTGAGGATCTTGTGCGGGTAGGCCTGGTGGCCGACGTCCCACACCAGGCGGTCGTCCGGGGTGTCGAAGACGTAGTGCAGGGCGATCGTCAGTTCGATCACGCCGAGCCCGGCGCCGAAGTGGCCGCCGGTCTGGCCGACGCTGTACAACAGGTACTGGCGCAGTTCGTCAGCGAGGGTCAGCAGCTCCGCTTCGCCCAGCCGGCGCAGTTCGACCGGCGTGCTGGCGCGGTCGAGCAGGGGCGTGGCGGGGCGCACGCGGGGAATCTCGTGGAACGTCGTGGGCATCAGGCTGATCGTTATGGAAGGCGAAGATGCGGCAGTTTACCCGAAGCACCGGATTGCCCCAAGCAACGCGGGGCCTATCCTTTTACCGACCGGATGGTCGGAGCGCCGCCCGGAGCCTGTGCCGAAATCGTCGCCGGGGTCGCCGATTGCACGCAAGCGGCGCGCCGCCTGAGCGGCCACTGTAGACCTGACCGGTCCGGCGGCGGATTGCCGCAGCGGACGGAAACGACTGTAACGATGGAGGAGGACGGCGTGACCCGAATGAGCCTGGAAGAACTGCGCGAACTGGCGGTGGCGATCCTGCGCCGGCATGGTTTCAGCGAGCCCCACGTGCAGGCGGTGGCCGAGACCGTGCTGGCCGGCGAGCGCGACGGCTGCACGTCCCACGGTGTCTGGCGGCTGCTCGGCTGCATCCACACGGCGCGCGTCGGCAAGGTCGTGCGCGATGCCGTGCCGGAATTGTCGGAGCCCGCGCCGGCGCTGGTGCGCGTGGATGCCAGGGGTGGTTTCTCGCAGTGCGCCTTCGACCTCGGCCTGCCGAAGCTGGTGGAGAAGGCGCGCAGCCAGGGCATCGCCGCGCTGGCGATCAACCATTGCGTGCACTTCTCGGCGCTGTGGGTGGAGATCGAGCGGATCACCGCCCACGGCCTGGTCGCGCTGGCGGTCACGCCGGCCCAGGCCTACGTGGCGCCGGCTGGCGGCACGCGGCCGTTGTTCGGCACCAATCCCATCGCGTTCGGCTGGCCGCGTGGCGGGCAGAATCCCTATGTCTTCGACTTCGCCACCAGCGCCGTGGCGCGCGGGGAAATCCAGCTGCACGAGCGCGAGGGCAAGGCGATCCCGCCGGGCTGGGGCATCGATGCCGAAGGCAATCCCAGCACCGACCCCAGCGCCGTGCTCGACGGCGCCATGCTGACCTTCGGCGGGCACAAGGGCTCGGCGCTGGCGACCATGGTCGAGCTGATCGCCGGCCCGCTGATCGGCGACCTGACCAGCGCCGAAGCCACGGTCTTCGATGCCGGGACGAAATCCTCGCCCTACCACGGCGAATTGCTGATCGCCCTCGACCCGGCGCGCTTCCTCGGCGCGGATGCCCCGCAGCATCTGGCGCGGGCGGAGACGCTGTTCGAATCCATCGTCGACATGGGCGCGCGCCTGCCGTCGCAGCGCCGCTTTGCCGCGCGCAAGCGCAGCCTGGCGGAGGGTGTGGAGATCAGCGATTCGCTGGTTGCCGACCTGCGCCAGTTGCTGGAATAGCACGCGGCGCCTTCCCTGTAGGAGCGGACCTTGTCCGCGATTTGCATCGCGCTGGTGCTGATCGCGGACGGAGTCCGCTCCTACGAAGAGCCTGCTCCGGCGTTGCGCGTAGAAAGCTTTGTATGGTGTGTATGCGCCGCTTCGGTGTGTGCTGGGAGATTTGGTTTCGCCCTCCCGGGCGAGTCCCTTTTGGGGCCCCAAAAGGAACCAAAAGGGCCCGTCCCGACATCCGGGTCTTCGCTTCGCTCAGACTGCCCTCGCTCCGGTATTGCTCCGAGGGTCGGCTTGCAAGGGCCGTCCCTGGCCCTTCAAGCCTCTCGCGGTATCCATGCCGCTCGCCCCTCTGCGCAATACCTCCACTCGGCCTCCTGACGGGACTCTGCGCGCGCCTGAAACCTTGGCTGCCCCATGCTGGGAGCGGCTTTTCGTAGGATGGCGTGGAGCGAAGCGATACCCATCAGTGCGTAGGGTGGATGTCGCTGTTTACATCCACCATGACGCCTGAGCTGGGCGCCGATGGTGGACATGAAGAGCGATGTCCACCCTACGAAAAGCAGGAACATCGCGGACGGAGTCCGCTCCTACGCAGAGCAAAAGCCGCGCATAAAAAAGCCCCGGCGCACGGCCGGGGCTGATCGTCGGTGCGGGACTGGCCGACTTTCACTCCCCCACCGACGAACCCTCAGCGGGCCAGCGGCTCGCGCGTCGTCTCGCCGTCCACCAGGCGCGCGATGCCCAGCGGGTTGGCGTCCTTCAACGCCTCGGGCAGCAGCGCGTCGGGGTAGTTCTGGTAGCACACCGGGCGCAGGAAGCGGTCGATGGCCAAGCTGCCCACCGAGGTCCCGCGCGCGTCGGAGGTGGCCGGGTACGGGCCGCCGTGGACCATCGCGTCGCAGACTTCCACCCCGGTCGGGTAGCCGTTGACCAGCAGGCGGCCGGCCTTGCGCTCCAGCAGCGGCACCAGCGCGGCGAAGCGCGCGAAGTCGTCCGGCTCGGCGATCAGGGTCGCGGTGAGCTGGCCGTGCAGGCTCTCCAGCGCGCGGCGCAGTTCGGCCTCGTCGGCCACTTCGACGACGACGGTGGTCGGGCCGAAGACCTCCTCCTGCAGCAGCTCCTCGCCGTCCAGCAGCAGGCGCACATCGGCCTGGAACAGCTGCGGCCGCGCCTGCCGGCCTTCCTGCGCCTGCCCGGCGAGGTGGCGCACGCCGGGATGGGCGTTGAGGCGCGCCAGGCCCTGCTCGTAGCTCTTCAGGGTGCCGGCGTTGAGCATGGTCTGCGCCGGGCGCTGGCCGATCTCGGCGATCAGGTTGGCGACGAACAGGCTGAACGCCGGCGAGGCGATGCCGATGACCAGCCCGGGGTTGGTGCAGAACTGGCCGCAGCCGAGCACCACCGAGTCGGCCAGTTCGCGGGCGACCTGCTCGCCGCGCGCGTCCAGCGCCGCCGGCAGCACCAGCACCGGGTTGATGCTGCTCATCTCGGCGAACACCGGGATCGGCTGCGGGCGGGCGGCGGCCAGGTCGCACAGCGCGCGGCCGCCCCTGAGCGAGCCGGTGAAACCGACCGCCTGGATCGCCGGGTGCTTCACCAGCGCCTCGCCGACGCCGCCACCGTAGATCATGTTGAATACGCCGGCCGGCATGCCGGTGGCTTCGGCGGCGCGGATGATGGCTTCGCCGACCCGTTCGGCGGTGGCCATGTGGCCGCTGTGGGCCTTCACCACGACCGGGCAGCCGGCGGCCAGCGCGGCGGCGGTATCACCGCCGGCGGTGGAGAAGGCCAGGGGGAAGTTGCTGGCGCCGAACACCGCCACGGCGCCGACGCCGGTGCGGTACTGGCGCAGGTCCGGACGTGGCAGCGGCTGGCGCTCAGGCAGCGCGCGGTCGATGCGCGCGCCGAGGAAGTCGCCACGGCGCAGTACTTTGGCGAACAGGCGCATCTGGTTGGCGGTGCGCCCGCGCTCGCCCTGGATGCGCGCGGCGGGCAGCGCGGTCTCGCGGCAGACGGTGGCGATGAAGTCGTCGCCGAGGGCTTCCAGCTCGCTGGCGATGGCGTCGAGGAACTGCGCGCGGCGTTCCGGCGACAACGCGCTGTAGGCCGGGAAGGCAGCCTCGGCGGCGCGGGCGGCGGCGTCGACTTCCTCGGGCGTGGCCTGGATGAATTCGCGGGGCAGGGCCTCGCCGGTGCTGGCGTCGAGGCTCTGCAGGCGGATGCTGCCGGCGCCGACGCGGCGGCCGGCGATGAAGTTCTGGGCGGTCATGGTTGGGCGTCTCTGGTCGTCGATCGATAGCGAAGAGCCCCCTCACCCTGACCCTCTCCCAGAGGGAGAGGGGGCCGTCCGTGCCGGTTGGAGCCTTGGTCTCAGCCGGCACGATCTACGCTCTCTCCTCCTGGGAGAGGGCGGGGGTGAGGGTGTTCCAGTTAGAGCCCCACGTCCGGCAGCTTCGGCCGGTTGGCCAGCGCCTTGGCCATGATCCGCTCGACGTGCTCGCGGTCGGCGCCCTGCAGCGCCAGGCGCGGCGGACGGGTGAGGGCGGTGCCGCGGCCGGCGATCTCTTCGCAGAGCTTGATGCACTGCACCAGGTCCGGGCGGGCGTCGAGGTGGAGGATCGGCATCAGCCATTCGTAGATCGGCATGGCCTCTTCGAAACGACCGGCCTTGCACAGGCGGAAGATGGTCTCGCCTTCCTGCGGGAAGACGTTGGACATGCCGGAAATCCAGCCCTCGGCGCCCACCGCGATGCTCTCCAGCACCACGTCGTCGAGGCCGGCGAAGAGGATGAAGCGGTCGCCCACTTCATTGCGCACGTCGATGAAGCGGCGGGTGTCGCCGGAGCTGTCCTTGAAGCAGACGATGTTCTCGCAGTCGGCCAGGGAGATGAGGATGTCCGGGGTGACGTCGTTCTTGTAGATCGGCGGGTTGTTGTAGACCATCACTGGCAGGTCGGTGCTGGTGGCCACGCTGCGGAAGTGCGCGGCGGTTTCGAACGGCTTCGAGGAGTAGACCAGCGCCGGCATCACCATCAGGCCGTCGACGCCGACCTTCTGCACCGCCTTGGCCACCTGCGAGGCGCCGTGGCTGGTGAACTCGGCGATGCCGCAGATCACCGGCACGCGGCCGCCGGAGGCGTCCTTGGCGACTTCGGTGACGGCCATCTTCTCCTCGATGGTCAGGGACGTGTTCTCGCCCACGCTGCCGCACACCACCAGGCCCGATACGCCGTCGCGCACCAGGTTGGAGATCACCTTGTGGGTGGCTTCCAGGTTGACCGAGAAATCGGCGTTGAATTGAGTGGTCACCGCGGGGAAGACGCCACTCCAATTGACCTTCTTGCTCATGTTGCCTCCAATTGTCGTATTTCGTATACGAAATGTCTGAAGAAAATCCCGGACATTTCGTCGTCGGGTGCCGCTGCGCGGCGAATCAGGGTTGATGGGAAATCAGAAACCGTTCGGCCAGGTGTCGGACAGCCGGTAGCCCTGGGGCCACGGATCGTCCGGGTCGAGCAGGTGCTGGTGGGTGCCGGTGATCCAGGCGCGTCCGGCGATGCGCGGGTGGATGGCCGGCTTGCCGCCGACTTCGGTGAGACCGTCGATGCGGCAGTGGAACTGCGAGTCGATGATCGAGTGGCCGACGAAGCGTTCGCCGTCCTTCATCTGGCCCTTGGCATGCAGCACCGCCATGCGCGCCGAGCAACCGGTGCCGCAGGGCGAGCGGTCGATCTTGCCGGGGCGGATCACCACCGCGTTGCGCCCGTGCAGCACGCCGTCGCGGCGTTCCACCGGGGCGGCCAGCTGGCAGAAGGAGATGTGCGCCCAGTCGGGGTTTTCCGGGTGAAGGAAGCCCAACTGCTGGTTGGCGGCGCGGGTGATCTTCATCCCGGTGGCGACCAGCTCGGCGGCCTCCGAGGCGTGCAGGCTGAAGCCCAGGGCATGGGCGTCGGCGATGACGAAGCTGTCGCCGCCGTAGGCGGTGTCCACCTGCAGCGAGCCGAGGCCTTCCACTTCGATCCAGGCGTCGAGCTTGTCGGCGAAGGACGGCAGGTTGCGCACCTCGACGCGCTGCACCTTGCCGTTCTTGCAGTCGGCCACGGCCTCGATCAGCCCGCCGGGGGCTTCCAGGGTCAGGCGGGTCTGCGGCTCCTGCATCGGCAGGATGCCGCTGTCGAGCAGCACGGTGCTCACGCACAGCGAGTTGGAGCCGGACATCGGCGGGGTGTCCGCCGGCTCCATGATGATCCAGGCCATCTGCGCGCGCGGGTCCTTGGCCGGGACCAGCAGGTTCACATGGCGGAACACGCCGCCGCGCGGCTCGTTGAGGACGAAGTTGCGCAGCGTCTCGTCGCTGGCGATCCAGCGCGACTGCGCCCAGACGGTGTCGCCCGGCGGCGGGGCGACGCCGCCGACGATGACGTCGCCGACCTCGCCTTCGGCGTGGCAGCTGACCACGTGGATGATCTTGCTTGAACGCATGTCGGTCTCCTGTGCGGTTGGGCCTTGGGATTCCCGCGCCCGCCGGGCGCGGGCGCTGTCAGTTCACCGAGCGGAGGAACTCCGCCGTTTCCGGCCGTTGCGGATTGCCGATCACCTGCTCCGGCGTGCCGATCTCGTGGACCAGCCCGTCGCGGAAGAACGCCACCCGGTCGGACACGTCGCGGGCGAAGCGGATCTCGTGGGTGACCAGCACCATGGTCATGCCTTCCTCGGCGAGCAGGCGCATGGTGTCGAGCACCTCGCCCACCAGCTGCGGGTCGAGCGCCGAGGTGGCCTCGTCGAACAGCATGTAGTCCGGCGACATGGCCAGCGCGCGGGCGATCGCCATGCGCTGCTGCTGGCCGCCGGAGAGCTTGTTGGGGAACACCTTGAGCTTGTCGCCCAGGCCCACGTGCTTGAGCTGCTTCACCGCCATCGCCTCGGCCTGTTCCTTGGACAGGCCGAGCACCTTGCGCGGGGCGAGCATGACGTTCTCCAGCACGGTCAGGTGCGGGAAGGCGTTCCACTGCTGGAAGACGATGCCGATCTTCTGCCGCAGCTTGTTCAGGTCGGTGCCCCTGGCGTGGACCTCGATGCCGTCGACGCGGATGCTGCCCTTCTGGATCGGCTCCAGGCCGTTGATGCACATCAGCAGGGTGGACTTGCCCGAACCCGAGCCGCCGATGATCGAGACCACTTCGCCCTTCTTCACGGTCAGGCTGACGCCCTTGACCACTTCGAGTTCGCCGTAGGCTTTGTGCACGTTGTCGATTTCAATCATTTTCCTGCCACCTTCTTTCAAGACGGGTGCCGAGGCGCGCCACCACCCAGCTCATGACGTAGTAGATGACCCCGGCGATGCACAGCACCAGCAGGGGCTCCTGAATGCGCGTGACGATGGTCTGCGAGGCGCGCAGCAGCTCGACGATGCCGATCCACATGACCAGCGCGGTGTCCTTCATCACCCCCAGCACCAGGTTCAGCCAGCCGGGGAAGGCCACGCGCGCGGCCAGCGGCAGGACGATGTAGCGCAGGTCCTGCCAGTAGGTCATGCCCAGCGAGCGGCTGGCGCGGCGCAGGTTGGGCTGCACGGCGAGGATGCCGCTGCGGATGATCTCGGTGCAGAACGCCGCCGCGTACACGCCCAGTACCAGGCAGCCGACGGTGAAGGCCGTCCAGTTCAGCCCGGCGATGCTTTTCAGCGAGTTGAACAGGACGAACTGGATCAGCAGCGGCACGCTGCGGAAGATGTCGAGGAACCAGCCGACCGGCATCGTGGCCCGCGGCAGGGCGGCGCGCAGCCAGCCCAGCGCGATGCCGGCGAGGGTGCCGATGAGCATGGCGCCGACGGTCAGCTTGACGGTGACCCAGGCTCCTTGCAGCAGGAACATCAGGTCGCCTGTGGTGAAGCTCGAGGAAAACATGCGTGCTTCTCCTAGTAGCGGAACAGCCGCCAGCTCAACAGGCGGGCGACCGCCACGATGACCTTGGCGATGAGGTAATAGAGCACCGCGGCCAGGGCGAAGTACTCGAAGGTGCGGAAGGTGCGCACGTTGAAGTCCTGGGTCACGCCGGTGAGGTCGTTGTTCAGGCCCACCACCACGCCCAGCGAGGTCATCAGCACCGCCCAGACCATCTGGTTGGTCAGCGGGTAATAGACGATGCGCAGCAGCTGCGGAATGACGATCAGCCGGTACGCCTGGAAGGCGCTCATGCCCAGCGAGCGCGCGGCGCGCATCTGGGTGTCCGGCACGGCCTTGAGGCCGCCGCGGAAGTTCTCCGCCAGGTAGCCGGCGTTGTTGAAGGTGATCCCCGCCAGCAGCGCCGCCCAGGAGCTGACGTGCAGGCCGAAGGAGCCCAGGCCGAAGTAGAGGATGTAGATCTGGAACAGCGACGGGGTGTTGCGCGCGATCGACACCCAGGTGTTGGCGAAGCCGCTCAGGAACGGGTTCTTCATCGGCCGCATGACGGTCAGCAGCAGGGCGATGAGCACCCCCAGGATCATCGACAGGGCAGCGGTCTCCAGGGTCACCAAGGCGCCGCCGAGCATGTCCGGCAGGGCCTTGAAGGCGGAGCGCCAGTGGAAGCTGTAGTTGAACATCAGCGCTCCTCCCCGATCAGCCAGGCCGGTACGCCGCCGTCGCCGCGACCGCTGCAGGCCGCCTCGACGCAGGCGGCCAGGCTGCCGAAATGCACCTGGCGGCCGGCCAGGCCCGGGCCGTAGTGGGCGTACTTCGCCGAGTTGGTGATCAGCGTGGTGCAGTGCGGCGGGATGATCGGCTCGCCGAGCATGCACCAGCAGGTGTCGTTGACCAGCAGCGCGCCGAAGTCCTGCAGGACCTGCACGTGGCCCGCCGCACGCGCCTGCTCCTGCACGGCGCGGCCCAGGGTGATGACCAGCGCGACGTCCGGATGCTTGCGCCGGCCGGCCAGCAGTTCGGCGACCTTCGCGCATTCGCTGGCGGAGAAGTGCGGGTTGCCCAGGGACACCAGCTGCACGTCCGGCTCGCGCGCGTGGTCCAGCTCGCGCCAGGTGGGGATCAGGTCCGCCGGGGTGATGCGCAACTGCTGGCTCGGCGCCTTGCCACCGAGGGCGGTTTCGACGTCCGGCGCTTCCGGGGTGACGCCGGCGATGTGGAACATCGGCGCGGCGGAGGTCGTGGCGAAGGCTGCGCCAAAGGCTTTCAGCGCGTCGCTGTCCGGCGCCAGCGGCTGCAGGCCGTCGACCACCGGGATGTGGCTGCCGCACAGGGCGCCGATGTGGTAGCCGAGCAGCGGGTAGATCGACTCGTCGTACGCCGCCGGCAGCTCGACGTCGACCCGCAGCGTAGCCAGCCGGCCTTCGTCGCGGTGGCTGCCGACGTTCGGCGCGCGGCCGGTGAGGGCGATGCAGATGTCGAGGTAGTCCGGGTACTTCAGGGTGCGCGCGCCGATCACGCTGTTGGCGTAGACCACGGCGTTGGATTCGGCCCAGACCACCTGGTCGCCGAAGCCCGGCGCGCTGTCCAGCAGGTAAGGCGCGCAGGTGTAGCTGAGCTGCGCGCCCATCGCCATGTAGGCGTCGCCCACCGCGCTGGCGGGCTCGCCGAAGTCCTTGTCGACCCCCAGCTCGCGCCAGCGGCGGTGGTCCACGGAAATCGAATTGAGGGTGGTCGGCACCCGCACCCGGGCGCCCCAGTCCACCAGCTGGCGGGCGAAGCGCAGGCTCGCCGGGCCGGTGTAGATGCAGCCGTCGATGTGCGCCTGGGCGACATCGAGCAGGTCCTTCGCGCCTTGCAGCGCGGCCATGCGCAGGACGATCTGCATGGCGGCCTGGGCGGCCTTGCCGTGCGTGCCGTCGAGCAGCGCGCGGTCGCCTTCGCTGAGCGCCAGGCCTTCCGGCAACGGGCCGGCGTCGCTGGCCATCACGCCCTGCCAGCCATCGGCAGGGCGCTTGGCCGTGAGTGTCAGCTTTCCGTCTTCGACGCGGGCCCAGCCGCCGCCGGACAACTGCCCGAAGCCCTCGCTGCCTAAGCACAGCACCGGGATGGCGCGGCCGAACAGCACCTGCGCCACCAGCACGCCGAGGGTGAGGATCTCGTCCGGCTCGGCCAGCAGCAGCGCCGCCGGCGCGTGGCCGTTGAGCAGCATCTCCAGCATCACGCTGCTGCCGGTACAGGAGCCGCGTCCGCTGGGAATCGCCAGCACCCGGCCGGGCAGAAGACTGCCGCTGAGCGGATGGTGGCGGTCGATGACCTCGCCGCTGAAGGGCTCTACGCCACCCCAGAAGCTCAGTCCGGTGTCGGCATGGAGTAGCGCCCCTTCGGCGCTACCCCCCATCAGGACCCGCCCGGTAAGGCTGGCGTCCCGCACCTGTGAAGCCTGCATCGAAGACATGTTGCGCCCGCCGTCAGTAGTACACGTTGGGAACGGTGAGATCGACCGGCTTGCCACCGACCCACTTCTCGTACAGCTCGGCGTAGCGACCGGTGCGGACCTGCTGGTTGACGAAGAGGTTGAGGTAGTGGATCAGGCCGTACTCGTTGCGCGCGGCGGCCAGCGACACGTAGTCGATGACATAGGGCGCGTTGCCCGCCACTTTCAGGCCCTTGTACTTGCCGGACTTGAGGGTGGAAGCGGCGACGGTGTTGGTGACCACGGTGGCGTCGATGTGGCCCTGGGCGACGGCGAGGATGGTGTCGTTCTGGGTCTGGTAGGCGCGGAAGCTGCCGTTACCCCACTTCTTCACGTCCTTTTCCAGGGCGATGGCTTCGTAGGTGCCGCTGGTGTTGCCCACCGGGCGCCCCTTGATGTCGTCGTAGGTGTTGATGCCGGTGTCCTCGCGGGTCAGCACCACCATCTGGAAGGCGAAGTAGGGGATGGTCATGGCCACGGTCTTGGCGCGCTCCAGGGTGTCGGAGGTGGAGGCGACGATGACGTCGGCGCGGCCGGAGACCAGTGCGGGAATGCGGTCGGGGAAGGGCGTCTCGACGACTTCGGCGGTCACGCCGAGGACCTTCGCCAGGTCGTTGCAATAGTCGACGTCGAAGCCCACCGGATTGTTCTGCGCATCGCGCGAGCCCATGGGCGGGAAGTCCAGGGTCACCGCGCAGCGCAGCTTGCCGGATTCGATGATGTCGTCGAGTTTGTCGGCCTGAGCCTGGCCGACGAGGAAGGTACTGGCAACAGCGGTGAGGGCGACAGCGATTCGGGTGAATTTCATGGGGGCCTCTCTGAGTCAGTATTGGGCAGGTATCGTTGTTGTACTTTGGATTTCGTATACGATATTTGCTAGAGCAAGGCATGTGCCAGAAATCACGGAAACGGGACTGCCGGGACGCAGGCCCCGCCGTTGATGGGGCGAGCCGCCGGGATGCAGGCAGGCGGCTGAAGGAAATTTCTGAAGGCTGTTACCAAATGAAGCAGGCGCGTGTTCCGCTGCCCCCAATGGGAGCACTGCGGATCAGCGCAGCGCGGCCTGGGACTCGCGGTACTGGCTCGGCGAAAGTCCGGTGAGCGCGCGGAACTGTCGGCTGAAGGCGCTGTGGTCAGTGTAGCCGCAGCGCAGCGCGATCTCGGTGATCGGCAGATCTTCCGCCAGCAGGCGGGTGGCGGCGCCCAGGCGCGCCTTGTGGATCATCTGCCGGGGCGTGAGCTGGAAGATGCGCTTGCAGTGGCGCTCCAGCTGGGCGACGGACAGCCCGGCCAGCTCGGTCAGCTCGCCGAGGTTGATCGGCTTGTCGAAGTGCTCGCGGATATGCGCATCCACCGCGGCCAGCCGCTGGAATGCCGGGTGGGTCGACTGCGCCGCCTGCAGGTCGCTGGAAATCCCCGCCATGCCGATCACCCTGCCGTCCGCATCGCGCAGCGCCAGCTTGTGGGTCAGGCACCAGCCGGGCTGGCGGCCGGGGTAGAGGTGCAGTTCCAGCTGGTCGCTGAGCTGCCCGCCGGTTTCCAGCACGCGGCGGTCCTGTTCGGTGTAGACCGGCCCGAAGCGCGAGGGGAACACCTCCTCGGCGGTACGTCCGAGCAGCTCGCGCGCGTCCTTCACCCCGCAGCGCCGCGCCAGGGTCTGGTTGACCAGCACGTAGCGCGCGCGGGTGTCCTTGATGAAGAACACCACGCCGGGCATGGCATCGAGCAACGGGGCGATCTGTTGCAGGGTCTGCAGCAGGCTGTCCAGGTCGCGGGCGCCCTGGGGGATCAGGTCGTGCATCGGGAAGCGATTCGGCTGACGGAACACGGCTGAAGATACGGGACGAAAGGAATGGGGGAAAGCCATGCGCGCATCCGGAGATGCGCGCATGGGACTCAGTCGTCGGCGAGCTGCAGCAGCGTATCGACGCGCGCCGGGCTGAACGGCGGGCGCGGTGCCGGCGGTTGCCAGCCGAACAGCTGCTGCGCGGCGGCGCCGCACACGCGGCCCTGGCAGGCACCCATGCCGCAGCGGCTGGCGAGCTTGGCGGCGGTCCAGTCCGGCTTGCCGGCGAGGGCGGAGTAGGGCACGTCCTCGCAACGGCAGACCAGGGTATCCGGCTCGGCGAGCTGGTTGAGGCGTGGGTCGAGGGCGAAGTCGCGGCGCAGGGCGTCGGCGAAACCCTGCCAGCGCCGGCGCTGCGACCACAGCGGGCGGGCGCGGTCGTGTTCGCCCACCGCCGCGTGGCCGGCGATGCTGCCTTCCACCAGGGCCAGTTCGGAGCCGCCGAAGCCGGTGCACTCGCCCGCCGCGTAGACGCCGTCGCGGCTGCTCGCCTGCCAGGCATCGACGCGGATCGCGCTGTTTTCGATGATGCAGCCCAGCGCCTGGCCGAGCTGCACGTTGGGGATCAGGCCGAAGCCGCAGGCCAGCCGGTCGCAGGCGATTTCCAGCGTCCTGCCGCCCTGTTTCAGGCGCACGCCTTCGAGGTGGTCGCTGCCCAGCGCGGCGAGCACGTGGCTGCCGGCGCGGTAGGCCGGGTCGTACAGGCCGAAGGATTGCAGCAGCTTGTTCGGCCAGCGCGGCAGCTTCATGGCGAAGCGCGCCAGGGCCGGCCAGGAGGCCTGTTCGGCGATGCGCAGGATGCGCGCGCCGTTGCTGCGGGCGGTGGCGGCGCTGGCAAGCAGCAGCGGGCCGCTGCCGGCGATCACCACGCGCTGCCCGTCCACCGGCAGGCCGCCCTTGACCAGCGCCTGCAGGCCGCCGGCGCCAGTCACGCCGGGCAGCGTCCAGCCGGGGAAGGGCAGCAGCAGTTCGCGGGCGCCGGTGCAGAGAATCAGCTTGCGGTAGTCCAGCCGCCAGCCGCGCTCGGCGTCTTCCAGCAGCAGGCCGCGTTCGCCGGCCAGCGCCACCACGCGGGTGCCGCTGTGTAGCTTGATGTTGGCGCAGGCGGCGACGCGTTCGCGCAGTTCCATGGCGGCGCGCGGCAGCTGCGCGTTGGGGCCGTCGCGCCAGATCTGCCCGCCGGGCAGCGGGTTGTCGTCGAGGATGACGATGCTGGCGCCGCTCGGCGCGGCGGCGAGGGCGGCGGACAGCCCGGCCGGGCCGGCGCCGACGATGACGATATCGGCAGCGATGTTCATGGGCGGGTCTCCACCCGCATGCCGTCGCGGCAGAGGGTCTGGCAGGCCAGGCGGCGCTGGCCGTCGATGCTCACCCGGCACTCCTGGCAGACGCCCATGCCGCACAGCGGCGCGCGGCGCTGGCCGCTGACCGAGGTGCGGGTGGTGCCGTCGCCGGCGAGGGCGAGCGCGGCCGCGACCGTGGTGCCGGCGGCGACGCGCAGGGGCTGGCCGTCGAGGAACAGATCAGGCATGGGCGTTGACTCCGGGGAAGCGACGCGGGGAATAGGGTTCGGCGGCCAGCGGCATCGATTCGTCGCACAGCTGCGCGGCGAGCAGGTCGGCGGTGCCGGGGGCGGTGGTCACGCCCAGGCCTTCGTGGCCGACCGCCAGCCACAGGCCGGGGCGCTGCGGGTGCGCGCCCACCAGCGGCAGGCCGTCCGGGCTGGCGGCGCGGAAACCGGCCCAGCTGCGGATGGCGTTGAGCCCGGCGAGGCCCGGCATGTACTCCACGGCGCGGCGCAGCATCTTCGCCAGCATCCAGCCTTCCACCTGCGGGGCGGTGGTGCCGAACTGCCGCGAGGCGCCGATGAACAGCTGGCCGGTGGGGCGCGGCTGGATGTTGCAGGCCACCGAAGGCCCGCTGGCGTTGTGCGCGCTGGTGACGTAGCCCAGCTCCACCAGCGTGCGGCGGACCTTGCCGGGGTAGCGGTCGGTGATCAGCAGGTGACCCTTCTTCGGCTCGATGGGCAGCTCCGGACACAGCTCGCTGGCCTGGACGCCGTTGGCCAGCACCACGGCCTGGGCGCGCAGCCACTGGCCGTTCTCCAGGCGCACGCGGCGCTCGTCGATTTCCACCACCTTCGCCTGGCGCTGGCGGATCGGCTTGAGCGCCGATTCCAGCAGCCAGGCGGCGGCGCGCGGCGCGTAGAGGATGCCGTCGCCGGTGATCTCCAGGCCGCCGTGCAGGTCGGCGCGCAGCTCGGGTTCGGCCACGCGCAGTTCCGCGCTGTTCAGCAATTGCGCGGCCACGCCGTGCTCGCGCAGCACGGCGAACTTGCGCTCGGCTTCGGCCATCTCTTCGTCATTGGCCGCCAGCCACAGGGTGCCGTTGTTGCGGTAGGCGCACTCAGCCGGCATGTCGTGGTTCCACTCGCGCCAGCGCTGCAGCGAGTAGTCGCTCAGCGCCAGCTCGGCGGGGTTGTCGTCCAGCACCAGCAGGTGGCCCATGCCCACGGCGGTGGCGCCGGGCAGGCGCGCATCCACCACCAGCACGTCCAGCCCGCGCCGGGCCAGGGCGTTGGCGCAGGCGGCGCCGACGATGCCGGCGCCAATGACGATGATGTCGGCGTCGTTCACGAACGGATGCCCCAGGCGAACGGGTCGTCCTCTTCCAGCAGCAGGGTGGCTTCGGCGCTGATGTTGGCGCGGCCGCGGATGGTCGGGATGATGCGCCCCTCGGCCGGTTCGCCGGCCCATTCGAAGCGCCCTTCGAACTGGCTGCCGATCACGCTGGCCTGGCGCCAGGGCTTGCCGGCTTGCAGCTTGCCGTCAGCGGCCAGGCAGGCCAGCTTGGCGCTGGTGCCGGTGCCGCAGGGCGAGCGGTCGTAGGCCTTGCCGGGGCAGAGCACGTAGTTGCGGCTGTCGGCCTCGGGGTCGTCGGCGAACAGCTCGATATGGTCGATCAGCCCACCGTCCTCGCCGCGGATGCCCTGGTCTTCCAGCGCCTTCTGTACGGCGACGGTGTAGGCGGTGAGGGCTTCGAGGTTGTCGCCGGCGACGCGCAGGCCGTGCTCGGCGATCAGGAAGAACCAGTTGCCGCCCCAGGCGATGTCGCCGTGTACCGTGCCGTAGCCCGGCACGTCCACCGGTACCTGGGCGCGGCAGCGGTAGGCGGGCACGTTGCGCACGCTCACCGAGCGGTCGTCGTGCAGGGTCGCCTCGACGGTGCCGACCGGCGTTTCGATCCTGTGCGTGCCGGGGCCGATGCGCCCCAGGTGCGCCAGCGAGACCACCAGGCCGATGGTGCCGTGGCCGCACATGCCGAGGTAGCCGGTGTTGTTGAAGAAGATCACTCCGGCACAGGCGGTCGGGTCCACCGGCTCGCAGAGCAGCGCGCCGACCAGCACGTCGCTGCCGCGCGGCTCCAGCACCGTGGCGGCGCGCCAGGCGTCGTGCTCGCTGGCCAGCCGCTTGCGGCGTTCGGCCATGCTGCCCGTGCCCAGATCGGGAAAGCCGTCGAGCACCAGGCGGGTGGGTTCGCCGCCGGTGTGGGAATCGAGAACCTGGATGCGTTTCATGCTGCCCCCTGGGGTGTCTGGTGATTGACCCTAGGGTGGCGCGGGGCGGGGTTCGGGGCTTGAGGGTTTTCCGTCGGGGCGATGATGAAATCGGCACAGCCCCGGCGTGTCGCTCAGCTCGGCGTCGGTCGGTTCGGCAGGTGTTCGTAGAGGGTGCGGCAGACGCCGTTGATGTGCTCCTCGACCAGCCGCGCGGCCAACTCGCCGTCGCCGGCGCGGCAGGCGTCGAGGATGTCGTGGTGCTCGTGGTCGGCGCGCTCCTTGCCGTCGGACAGGCTCATCTGCATGCGCAGGTAGCGTTCGAGCTTGTCGTGGATCGAGCGGATCAGGCCGACCAGGTAGGGCCGCTGCGCCGGCTCGTAGAGGCAGGCGTGCAGTTCCCAGTTCAGCTCGGCCCAGCGGCCCACGTCATCTTCGCCGACGAACTCGGCACAGATGCGCTCGGCGCGGGCGAAGGTTTCCGCGGTCATGTTCGGCACCGCCAGGCGGATCGCCTGGGCTTCGAGGAGCACCCGCACCTCGAACATCTGCGCCAGTTCCGGCTCGGAAATCTTGGTCACCAGCGCGCCCTTGTTGCGCTGGAACTCCACCAGCCCCTCCGCCTCCAGGCGCTTGAGCGCCTCGCGTACCGGAATCTTGCTGACGTTGAACACCTGGGCGATGTCATCCTGGCGGATCGGCTCGTTTTCCGGCAGTTGTCCGGAAATGATCGCCTCGCGCAGATGCTTGGCGATGATCTCCGACGCGGAAGGGGCGATGCCCAGGTTGGGGGCGTTGCGTAGCGGCACGATGGCGTCCGTCCGGATGGTTTGCGGATATAGTATACGAAATGTAGACGGCACTGGGAGGCCCCCGGCGATCGGGCGCTTCACGGCAATGGACACGCAAGGCGCGTGCCCGGTAACAGGGGCTCAGTTGCGGCGGTCGACGATGTAGCGGGCCAGCGCGCGCAGCGGCTCGGCGGAGTCGCCGAAGCCATCCAGCGCGGCCAGCGCCTGGTCGCGCAGGGCCAGGGCATAGGCCTTGGCGGCGTCGAGGCCGAGCAGGGCGGGGTAGGTGGGTTTGTCGTGGGCCTGGTCCTTGCCCTGGGTCTTGCCGAGGGTGGTGGTGTCGCTTTCCACGTCGAGGATGTCGTCCTGCACCTGGAAGGCCAGGCCGATGGCCTCGGCATAGCGGCGCAGGGCGTCCAGCGCGGTGGCGTCTGCGCGGCCGCTGGCCAGGGCGCCGAGCTGCACGCTGGCCTCGATCAGCGCGCCGGTCTTGTGCCGGTGCATGGTTTCCAGCGCGGCCTGGTCGATCTTGCGGCCGACGGATTCGAGATCGATCGCCTGGCCGCCGACCATTCCGGCGGCACCGGCCGCACGAGTCAGGACCAGCAGCATGTCCAGACGGGTCTGGGCGTCCTGCGGATTGAGTCCGGCGTTACCGATCACCTCAAAGGCCAGCGCCTGCAGGCCGTCGCCAGCGAGGATCGCGCAGGCTTCATCGAAGGCGATATGGGTGGTCGGCTGGCCGCGGCGCAGGTCGTCGTCGTCCATCGCCGGCAGGTCGTCGTGCACCAGCGAATAGGCGTGGATCAGCTCCACCGCGCAGGCCGCGCCATCGGCACGCTCCGCCGCGCCACCCAGCGCCTCGCAGGCCGAGTAGGCCAGCAGCGGACGCACGCGCTTGCCGCCGTTGACCACGCTGTAGCGCATGGCGGCGTAGATGCGGGTGAGTTCTTCTCGGGGGGCGACGAACAGCTTTTCCAGCGCAGCATCGACACGCGCCTGGCAGCGCGCCTGGTAGGCGGCGATCATGCGCCGTCGCCTTCCGGCTCGAAGGGCGCTTCGCTCAGTTCGCCGTCACGCTCCAGCAGGATCTGCACCTTCTGCTCCGCCTGGGTCAGCGCCGCCTGGCACTCCCGGGTCAGGCGAATACCCTGCTCGAAGGCCCCCAGCGAGTCCTCCAGCGACAGCTCGCCGCTTTCCAGACGCTCCACCAGCGTTTGCAGCTCGGCGAGGGACTGTTCGAAGTCGAGGGAAGCTTTCTTGCGGGCCATACGGACATCTCGGCGGGGGTATTCGGAAACCTCGCGACACTAGCAGAGACGGGGGGTGTGGGCAAATGCGATGAGCGCTGCGGAACGCCGCAGGCGGCTTTGTATAAGGGCTGGTGCTTGGGTGTATTCGTTCGTCCGATGCGCTTCGAAGTGGAACCGTACAGGCTCATCCGGTTCTGCCAAGGCATTGAATTGCTCGTGGGTCTGTGCAGACCTTCGCTGTCATCAATTCATGTTCTAGCCATGTGGTTGAGAAAGGGCGGTTATATTTCTATTCTCTGCGCGCCTGGATTGAAGATAAAAAATAAACCTGTTCCCTTTCGCCTTTGTCCCCTTTCGCCTTTGGTTCGATATTTGATTTATTATTTTTCGTCGTCGCTGCATGGCGTGTATTTAAGGGAATTTAGGTCGTCCGCTTTGTATTTTTTGAATTTATAGGTTTCGGCATTAATCAGCGTTGAAATGCTCGTGGGGTGGGTGGGGTTGGTTATCGAATAATTTATGAATGTTTTTTGGTTGGAAATTATGTGGCAGTTGTTTTCCTTTTTGAGATAGGTTTCTGGGGCAGAATTTTCCAGTTGAGAAAGGGTGTTGTATCTTTCGTGTATTTCTATTTCTCCCAAGTTCTCTTTTTTATGTCCAGTGGTTTTTTGTGCTGGGTCAGTTTGGTGATGTCGATACTTGAGACAGCATCCTTCCATTGATCCGTATAGGTATACCCTAGTTCTGCATAGTCTGTGTCAAGTTCCTTGTTGATGTCGCACATGGAGTTTCTTATGGAGATGCCGGTCTGGTTGCTTCTGGTTTCGGCAATGGCACAGTCGATCAGGATCTTTCCGCTTGTTTCCTTCAGAGTATAAATTATGTCCGCTTCGCCGGATGTAAACAGCGCGGGGTTTCCATTTGTCTGGATCAGTTCCCGGTAAACGCCACCCTTGGTCTGCGTGATATCTTTGTAGATCGATGGGGCGGGCTTGCTGTCCAGAATAATGCTGCCTCCATCTCCTTTGACTATTTCCGTGGCATTGGCCGAAACGGTCAGGGGGATCGAGATTGTTATAAGCAGTTTTTTCATCATGGTGCGCTGTTTCTGCGATTCAGGCGTTTTCGGACACTGTCGCGCGTGATTGCGAGTGACCAGGGTTTCCACCCACCGTCGCTGCGTTTTGGCCCGGCAGCGGGTAGTTATCTGGGGTTGCGATGCTGGTCGGATATTCCTGTTTGCAGTTAGTTCATTCTTTCTTTTACCCGCTCAGGGATGAGGTTCTTCTTGTTCTTGCCAATCATCAAGGCTTGGTATTTCGCGTAATAGGCTTTGGCCTTTTCTTTTTCCGAGGGCCAGTAGGCGTCGGCGATGTTCAGATACAAGGGGATGCGCTGCGGGGCGACCTTTTCAATGGGCAGAAGTGTCGAGAGCGCCTGTTCCATTTTGTTCGCCTCAACCAGCACGTAGCCAATGTCGTTGTAGAGCGCAGCGTTTTTTCCGGTAAGAGGATATTTTGGGGTCAGGCTGTCAATCCGCTCGACGGACAGGTACTTTCCAGCTGCCTCGGCAGACTCGCTCTTGAGCAGCTCAAGTGCTATACCATGTGCAAGTTCTAGGGAGTCTGACTGCTGGCCATCAGTGACCAGTTTCAGCTTTTCCTTGAAAAGCTCGGGCCTCTTGTAGAAGTAGAAAGACTCCTCTTCGTCTTCGCTCTGTCCTTCGAATCCAGACAGCGGCTCTTCAGCTGAAGAAAGCACCTGGGTGGTCTTGCCTTTCTTCTCGAATACCTTCGTCTGGAACTGGGTCCCTACGAGGCCAATTCCGCCGTGGTTCATTTTGTAAATGCAAGTAATGGCCAGGATGTCGCCATGAGCCGAGTTTCCAGCCACTGTTGCCACGTTGCCGATTGCCGGATCGCCACCTTCCGGTTCGCAGAAGTTCGCGATCCGCGTGGGCTCGACGGGAGGCTGCGCAACCAGAGTGGCAGACAGCGCTCTATCTCCCGAGGGAAAATCGGAATAAGTGAGCTCGATACGCCTGGCGTCGCCGAAGGGCGGATCAAGATCCAGCGCTGCAGCTGAAACCTGTGCGCTGAATGCGAGAGTAATGGAGAGTGCAACGACCTTTTTTCTCATTTTACCAATTCCCGAATCTTGTTGAATAGTTGCACTCTTTCATTTAGCCCAATGGACCCGCCATTGACCTTTACCGAAACCTCTTTCACGTGTTCGGAGATATTGGCTTCTCCGTGCTCGCTATATGAATTATCAATAAAGCTGTTCATGCTGTTCATTTTCCACCAAGCAAACGCCGATTCGATGCCGTAATCAGTACTTTGCACGATCAAGTCAGGATTCTGGGTGAAATCCTGCGGGTCGCCGGGGTTGTTGGCGTTGTGAATGGCCGTATAGCCTGCGTAGTTGGTCTTTCCCGTTAGCTGAATGATGCCTCGGCCCCTGTATTTGTAGCCGTCGCCGCTGGCCTCATTGCCGTTTCCATTACGACTGGCATAAACATAGTTTCCAAGATTCTCCGGGTTGTGGGCATACGTTGCTTCTTCATCCCAGAGCTTCGGACGGAGGCGAGGCAGGATGATACATTCATCTGTGGCCGAGTTATAACCGGCCTGGTTCTTTCTGCAGCCAAAGGTCTTGCGCATCTGTCTGGCGCTGTAGTTTAGGTTTTCCTGGGTTACTTTGAACCCACTCTCATGGCCTGTCTGGGCGAGTAGGTGGGCGATGCGAAGTTTGGTATTGACCTTGAATTGCTCAGCGTACTTGTTGAGGTACGGGAGAATAGTCTTGTAATGCTCCTCGGAAACAGTCGAGTTGGCCAGTTTCAGCATCTCCAGGGTAATCAGTTCGGTTGAGCTGACGCTGAATCCTTCCAGAAGCGAAATGGGGTGTATGTGCCAACTGTTTCCTGCTGGTATCTGAAGTTTGTCCTTGAGGTTTTCCCACCAGAGCAGGGATTTGATCCTTTCCTTCTCCTGAGTCCAGTCCTTCTCCGCTTCCTTGGCCATGTAGCAATTCAGCGCTTCCCACTTGCTCAGGCCTTCGTCGGCGTACCACTCGCTTTCATACTGAGCGATCAGCCGGCTGATGGACTGCGCGTGCCACGGCTTGGCGAGCGTGTTCTTGATCTCGGTGGCCGTCAGTTTTTCATCCCCGTCGGCATCGATGATCTCGTACAGACGAGTCATGACCGGGCCACCATCGACAGCGTCGACCTGCGCCTTGTAGTTGGTCTTCTCCGCATCATCCAGAACGCCGTCCGTGCTGAGCTTGCACACATACTGGTCGCTTGGCGTGCTGGTTTCCTTGATGAAGTCAAACCCCTCCCAACTCCAGGGATGCAGGCGCGGCGTGATGATTTCGTCTTCCTTCACCCAGCCGCTGAGAGTGTTGCCGTTCTTGCCGGGCAGCTTGTCCAGATGCCACCACTGTTCCGTCGTGGTAGCGCCACCTGTCGTGGTAGTCAGCGTGATCTTCTTATTTGCTGGCAGCGCATTGAGAGCGGCCAGCGGGAAGACCATGTCGTACGCGGTGGGATTGCCGGAATCGGAAGGACGAGGCGGGTTGTCCTTGCTGGCACCCTCCTTGGTGATGACCTTGGTTTCGCGTGGGATTTTCAGCAGCGTCTTCTGTTCCGGCTTGAGCTGATTGGCTCGTGCGCGGCTCTGGGCAACGAAGGTTTCGACGTCGTCGCAGGAGAAGACTTCGAGGTGCAGCAGGTCGTGGGGCTGACCTTGCGAGGCGGCCTGGTACTTGCCGAGGTGACCGATCAACGCGCCGGCCTGAATGGGAACGGGCGGGTCGACGAGGAATACGCTGCCCTTCGCCTGTGGTTCCTTCACGGCTTCCAGATCCTTCACCCACACATATCCTTCGGTGGCCAGTTGTTCGGTGCTCACCGCAGGAACGGCACTGCCGCCGGTGATCGCGATGAGCTTGTGATAGCTCTGGGCAGTGGCGCTGGGCGCGATGCGCACCTGGGTTCCCGCAGGAAGAAGGCCAAGGATAGTGGAGTTTCCGTTCGCGGCGGAACGAATGTTGGCTCCTTTCTGAGTGGGTGTTACCGGGTCATCGGCTTTGTGGTTGACGATGTATTTGCCGTCCCCTAAGTCCTTCAGAACTGTTCCGTTATCGGGGCCCTTGTGAAGGAAGCCGGTGTTTTCCACCAGCCCTGCTACGGCTGGCGTGGCGCGAATGAACTTGAGCCAGTTCGGGTTGGCGCCGGGATCAGGAGTACCAGCTTCAACGATGGTGCCGCGCGGAAGGACGCCCAGCAGCGTGCCATTCGCGGTGGCTCGGACTCTTAGTCCTGCAAGTTTGTCGGGGGCGCTCTGCTTGACGACGCGGGTATCCCCCACCCAGAACGCTGGGCGTTCGAGCTCGGGCTGGTCCTTGTATCCCTGCCAGTCCTTCAGGTGCATGTACAGGCTGTAGAACGTCAGGTCAGGTTCTGGCGCCGGTGGCGCTGCAGGAGCGGGTGTCCCTCCTGCGGGCGGCGTAGCCGGTGCGGCGGTAGGTGCCGGCGGTAGCTCCAGGCGATGTTTCACCAGCACGAAGCCGGTCGAGTAGGTCACCTCTTTGGGAGTGCCGCTCCCGGTGTAGGTGAGCTTCTTGTAGGTCTCGTCGATCCGGTAGGCGACCACCACGCCGTCGGCGATACAGCGCACGGAGGACTGGTCGAGCATCGCCGCGGTGTTCTGGTCGAAGTGCACGCCGCCGTGCCAGAGGCCGTTGCTGGACACGGGGTAATAGCCGCTCTCGGCGGTCGCCAGAGCCTCGTAGTAGACCTGCGGATTGATGACCTCACTGCTGGCGGCGCTACCTTCGCCCTTGGCCTTGAAGGGGTAGGACCAGCGTTCGACTTTCTTCTGTTTTTCCATGGTGATGTTCCGTTTCCAGTTCCGTTGGGCCGGCGGGTGGGGCGTCGGCCTGGCTATCCGATCAGAAGGAGAAATTCAGCATTCGGCGTTGGGTGGTGGTGACTTCAAGCGGCGCATTGATCAACGCCTCCTCCATCTCGTTTCCCGCCTTGTCCGCATCCGCCATCCCCGGCTGCAGCGGTGCCTTGATGCCGATACCCGAGCCGTTGCCCGGTGAGCCGCCGGCGTTGACCTTGACCATCGCACCGACCAGGGTGACGCCGCCCGGGTCGAGCTTGATGAAGCTTCCGCCGGCCTTGAGGGTGATTTCCGTGCCGGCTTCGACCACCAGTTTCTGCCCGGCCTTGAGGTGGATTTCCTGGCCGGCGTCGATGAACTGGCCGGTGCCAATCTTGATGTGCTGGTTGTTGGCGACGGTGAGGTGGTCGTCGCTGCGGGTTTCCACCTTGCGGTCGCCGTGGGTGGTGCGGTGTTCCTCGGCCTTGAATTCGCTGTAGGTGTTCGCCTCGACGGTGTCGTGGCGTTCGTGGCCGATGCGGATGTGCTGGTCGTGCTCGATGTTCTCGTCCCAGTCGCGCTGGGCGTGGATGAAGATCTGCTCCTGGCCCTTGCGATCCTCGATGCGCAGTTCGTTGAAACCGCCGCCACCGGGGTAGCTGTTGGTCTTGAACAGGCTGCGGGTCTTGTGTTCCGGCAGGGCGTAGGGCACCCGGTTCTCGGCGTGGTAGAGGCACCCGGAGACCAACGGTTGGTCGGGGTCGCCTTCGAGGAAGCTGACCAGCACTTCCATGCCGACGCGGGGGATGGCGATGCCGCCGAAGGCGCTGCCGGCCCAGCCGCTGGCGACGCGCAGCCAGCAGCTGGTCTTGTCGTCGGCCTGGCCCTCGCGGTCCCAGAAGAACTGCACCTTCACCCGGCCGTACGGGTCGCAGTGGATTTCCTCGCCGGCGGGGCCGGTGACCACGGCGCTCTGGTTGCCCAGCACCCTCGGTTTGGGATGCAGCAGGGCGGGGCGGTAGGGCACGTCCCAGGGGGTGGCGACGAAGCGGTTTCGGTAGCCCTGGTGGAAGTCGTCCTTGTCGTCGGTGACATCGCTGGTGATGGACTCCTCCAGCACTTGGGGCTGCTTGCCTTCGTGATGGACTTCGGTGAGCAGCCAGAGGTCGTTCCACTCGCCGCGCGGGTGTTCGGAGAGTTCGAGGAAGTGGCCGCTGAGCAGTTTCGGCTGGTCGCCTTCGCCGCGGGCGGTGCGGTAGTCGGCGCGGTGGCGTTCGAGGGTTCGCTGGCTGAGGTGCTTGCCGCGCTCGCGGTCGGTGAAGCGGCCGGGGTAGTCGTAGTCTTCCAGGTCCGGCTCGGGTTTTTCGGCCTTGGGCTTGCAGGCCGCTTCCATCAGCAGGCGGGGCTTCTGGAAGTCATAGTCGCGGCGGGTGACGCGGCTGGTGCGCGCCTCCAGGCCGAGGTTGAAGCGCTTGATCACCGGCATGTCGGCGACCATGCCGGTGTCGGGGATGTAGGGGGTGGGCTGGCCGAGACGCGGGAAGGTGGTCTGGTCGTCGCCGAACACCAGGCGATGGCCGTCGCTGCCGTGGCGGAAGTGGTAGTGGATGCCTTCCTCTTCGCACAGGCGCTGGATGAAGTGCAGGTCGGACTCGTCGTACTGGGTGCAGTAGTCGCGCTTGGGATAGACCGTCGGGCCGAGCTGGAACTGGTAGGCGTCGGCCAGGATGCCGTGTTCTTCGAGCACGCTGGCGATGATCTCGGGCACCGTCAGCTGTTGGAAGATGCGCTGGTTGACGCGGTGGGCGAGGTAGGCCAGTTGCGGTACCAACACGACGTGGTAGCGACACAGGCGCCGGCCGGCATCGCCCTGGGCCACGCGGTGGATCTGCCCGTGGATGCCGGCCCCGCCGGGGGCGAAGGCGAGGAAGGCGCGCTTGTGCAGCAGTGCGTCCAGTTGCAGGTCCGGGCGCTCGCTGACCAGTTCGACTTCGAACCGGTAGGGGCGGCTGATGCCTTCGCTGCCGTGGAATCCGAGCACCTGCAGGTCGCTGTCGACGCCTTCGATGCTGAGGCTGAAATGGGTCTGGTTGGCGGGGTTGAACATGTTCAGGCTCCCTGTTCGAAGATCATCCGTTACGCCGCTGGAACCAGCGGCGCACAGCCTTGGGTTGCGCGAGGAAGGCATCGCGCAGTTCGCGGACGCCGATGCGCCGCTCGTTTTCGTTCAGCGCCAGCGCGGTGCGCAGGGCCTGCCAGGCAGGCGGCGCGAGCGCGCGCGGCGGCTTGAGCTGTTTCTCCAACTGCTGGTCCCTGGCTTCGCGGGCGTCGAGCCGGCGGTAGGGGTGATGGCCGGTCAGCAGCTCGTGGAGCACGCAGGCGGCGGCGAAGAGGTCGCTGGCGGGCGAGATCGGTGCGCCGTCGAGGAGTTCGAGCGCCGCGTAGCGCGGCGTCCAGGCGTTGAAGCGTTCCCGCGCGAGCCGCGGCAGGCCGTCCAGCAGGCCTGCCCGGGGCTGGCCCAGGCCGTAGTCGAAGAGCCGCGCGCCGTCTTCGGCGAGCATCACGTTGCTCGGCTTCAGGTCGCCGTGCAGCACGCCGCAGTCGTGGGAATACGCCAGGGCGTCGAGGAGGCTCAGGGCGATGCCGCGGCATTCGTCCCAGGGCAGGCCCTGCGGCCGTTCGCAGAGCAACTGGTCGAGGGTCAGGCCGCGCATCAGCTCCAGGGTGATGAAGGCGCGGCGGCAACTGCTGTCCACCTCGAAGCTGTGCAGCCGCACGATGTGCGGGTGGCGCAGGCGCATGGTGAGGGCGAATTCGCTGTAGAGCAGGGTGCTGGCGTCGGGGTATTCGGAAAATTCTTCGTTGAGCAGCTTCACCGCGACGTACGGGTCCGGGTCGCCGAACTGCTCGCGCAGCAGGTCGCGTGCCCGGTAGACGGCGCCCATGCCGCCGATGCCGAGCAGGCGTTCCAGCTGATAGCGGCCGCCGAGCACGTCGGGCAGCGGTGGCGCTGCCGTCGTTTCGCTGTCCGCTCGCGGCGGCGCCGTGGGCTGGCCGATGAAGGCGAAATAGGTGCTGTTGCCGGCTCCGGCGAGCGGGTCGGTTAAGGCGAGGTTCTCGGCTGTCATCGGCGGATCACCACGGCGGTCAGGTTGTCGCGCGCCGAGCCGTCCAGGGCGTGGGTGAACAGTCGCTCCAGCGCCCGTTCGGTGGAGCTCAGGTTCAGCGCCGCGCCGAGCGAGCGTTCGTTATGGCTGTTGTAGAGGCCATCGCTGCACAGCAGGAAGGTGTCGCCAGGGTGGACGCTCAGCTCCAGGGTATCGAGGGCGAACTGGTCGCCGGCGCCCACCGCGCGGGTGAGCGCGTGGGCCGAGGGGTGGCGCCGGGCCTGTTCGGCGCTCAGGCCCTGCTCGTCGATCAGCTGCTGCTGCATCGAATGGTCGCGGGTGAGCAGGTAGAGGCGATCGTTGCGCCAGAGGTAGCAGCGGCTGTCGCCGGCCCAGACGCAGGTGGCGCGGTCCGTCTCCAGCAGCAGGGCGACTACGGTGCTGCCCATGACCTGCGGCGGCAGATCGGCGGTCTGGGTCATCTCCATGACGAAGCGCCGGTTGAGCCAGTGCAGTTGCTGGCGAATCCGCTGGGCGCGGCTGTCGTGGTCCGCGTGGTGCGGAATCTGCGCGAGGGCCTCGACGATCATGCGGCTCGCGCGGTCGCCGCGCGCATGCCCGCCCATGCCGTCGGCGACCGCCCAGAGCCCATGCTCCGGGCGGTCGAGGAAGGCGTCCTCGTTGCGCGCACGGACCTTGCCGGTGTCCGTGCGCGCGGTGCTGCGCCAGCGCGTCGCGATCTGCATCAGAGCGACACCGGCAGGCGGAAGCTGCGCAGGTTGCCGAGGTCGAACGGGTTCGGCGAGCGCTGCGCCAGCACCAGGTAGCTGGCGCGCAGGCCGCCGAGGTCGGCCTTGAGCATCAGCACGTCGCGGCCGTGCAGGTACTCGCTCTGCATCTGGTCGAAGAGGCGGAACAGCGACCAGGGGCCGGTGTTCTTCTCCAGACTGACGCGGCGGCCGCCGAGCTCCTCGAGGACCAGGCTGGTGCGGCCGTCGTCCGCGTCGGTCGGCCACTTGAAGGCGACCGGCACGATCGGGCCGTGGCGGTATTCCAGCTGCTGGTTGCCGAAGCGGAAGTCAGCGCGGCTCAGGCTGGAGTCGATGGAGTAGGGCTCCAGCTTGAACTGCACCTGCGGCTCGGCGGGGTTGTCGGAGAAGAAGCTGCGGCGGATCGCCTGGGCGTGGCCCATCTGCTCGAGGAAGGTGCCCGACATCGGCAGGCTGTGACCGTCCACGCTGCGCAGGCGGTAGTTGCCCGGATCGCCGCTGACGAAGGGTTGCAGGTAGGTTTCGAAGAAGCGGTCGGCAACGCCCTGGGCCTTGAAGAACTCGCGGAAGTCGGCGATCGCCACGTCGCTGTTGCTCTTGGCGTTGAACGGGTAGCGCTGGTTGATGGCCTTGAAGTAGACGCTGTACAGCTCGGCCTGGTAGCGCTGGTTGAGGTAGCGGTAGGCATCGCCCAGGACCAGGGTCCAGCTGTCCTCCGCCATCAGGTTGAACCAGCCGTTGACCGGTTGCGGCAGGCGCGCGGCGGCGCTGCGCAGGTTGGCCAGGGCATCGGGGCGGCCGGACATGCGTCCACGGGCCAGCTCGAAGGCCATCTGCTCGGGCTGGCTGGCGCGGGCAAGGCCGGCCAGTTGCAGTTGCAGGTCGTTGAGCGACTGCATCAGCGGCGCCAGGTCGGCCGCCGGCCCGCCGTTGTCGTCGAGCAGGCCGTGCAGCGGTTCGAAGCGGCGCTGCATGGCCTGGCGGGCGGTGTCCGGCAGGCTCCTGGCGAGGGCGTCCTGGGCCTGTTCGGCGGCGGCTGCCGCCACCTTGCCGACCTTGCCCAGCTTGCCGCCGGCTTCGGCCGCGGCGCTGGCGACATCGCCGGCGGTCTCGGTGCTTTCCGCGACACCCGGGATGCGGGTGTTCTCGCGCACCTCGATGAGCAGTTGCAGCAGCGGCGAGTTGGCGGCGGTCAGGCCGGCCACTTCGTCGGCGCCCGCGCTGGTGTCGGTGATCGGCTGCAGTTGCACCCGGTTGACCGCTTCGCTCCAGAAGTTGGCGTAGTCGCGGAAGTACAGCTGCTGCAGTTCCACCATCAGGCGGCTGAGGTCCTGGCCGCTGAGGCTGCTGCCTTCGCCGAGCACCCAGTTGTCGCGGAGGATTTCACGCACCATCGGCGCGCCCTGGGCGACGAAGTATTGCTGGTAGCCGCGCAGGGTGTAGAAGCCGGGGATGAGGTAGTCGGTGCCGGAGAACAGCGCGCCCTGCGGGCCGAGATGCTGGCTCAGGCGGTACTCGGGCAGGCTGCGGGCCTGTTCGCGCAGCACGCGGTAGACCACGCTGGCCAGGGATTCGCCACGCAGCACCTGGCGGGCCTGGGCCACCAGCGGCGCGTTCAGCGGGTAGGCGAAGGGCTCTTCGAGCAGGCGCGCGAAGTGCGTGCCCAGGCCGTTCTGCACCAGGGTGTCGCCGCTGTAGCGCACCGACCAGTCAGCCCCCATCCAGTCCTTGAGGAAGCCCGCGTCGCGGCGCTCCGGCAGGTTCAGCATGAGGTAGGCGCGCAGGCTGCCGAGCAGGCGTTCGCGGTCGCCCAGGTTGGCGCGGATCTGTCCTTCCAGGGTGCGCGCCACGCGCGGCAGGAGCTGGGATTGCAGTTCGCGCCGGTAGGCGGCTTCGAGTGGCGGTGTGCTGCCCTCGCCCTGGTAGAGACCGGCGCGCTCGTGCAGCGCGACGTCGCCCTTGGGCGGGAAGACCTGGCTGGCGGCGTAGCTGGTGTCCAGGGCCTTGAGGGTGGCGCGGGCGTCGTCCTGCGGGGTGAGCGCGGCGTGCTCGCGGGCGAGTTGCTGGCCCAGGTCGCGGACCTGGGTCAGGCGGGCGTTGTTGGCCGAGAAGCCGCTGGCCCAGAGCAGGCCGAACACCGCGAGCAGCGCCAGGGAGGCGGCGTACACCGCGCGCTGGCCCCAGTGGATGCGGCGGGTTTCGCGCTTGTCCAGGCCGGCCAGTTCCGACTCGGGGAAGATCACCCGGCTGAACAGGTGGTGGATGAAGCGCGGGCGGCCCTGGCGCAGGGTCGGCAGCTTGACGCTGGCCATGCCCAGGTTGGCGCCGATGGCGGCGGTGTCCTCGTCCATCCGCTGGGTCAGGTGCGGCGCGCTGGTCAGGTAGAAGCCGCGCAGCTGGGTGGCGCGCTGGTAGCGGTTGCCGGTGAAGGCGAACTCCACCAGCAGGCTCAGGCGGTCGCCGATCTTCGCCAACTGGTGCGGGAAGTCGAGGATGCGGCCACGGCGCTGGGTGTTGCGCTCCTGGTGCATGCGCAGGATCACTTGGCTGTTGAGCCGGCGCAGCAGTTCCTCGAACTCCTGGCGCAGGACGCCGGCGTCGGTGCCGTCCTGCTCCTTGCGGAAGCTCACGCCCAGCACCTGCTCGCTTTCCTCGCGGGAGAGCTGGTCGAAGAACTCGTCGAAGCCCGGCAGCTTGTCGGCCTTGCTCAGCACCAGGTAGACCGGCAGGTCGACGTGCAGGTTGCGGTGGATGTCCTGCAGGCGCGCGCGAATCTTCCGGCCGAGCACTTCCAGGCCCTGCTCGTCACCGCCCAGCAGCAGGTCCACCGGCACGTTGACCACCACGCCATTGAGCGGGCGCGTACGCCGGCGCTTGCGCAGCAGCTCCAGCAGGGCGTTCCAGCCGCTGGCGTCGACCTCGGGGTCGTCCTGGCCCAGGTAGCGGCCGCTGCTGTCGACCAGCACGCCATGCTCGGCGAAGTACCAGTCGCAGTAGCGGGTGCCGTTGGTGTCGCGGGTCAGCTTGCGGTCGATCTTGTTGATCGGGAATTCCAGCCCGGAGAAGTCCAGCAGGCTGGTCTTGCCGCTGCCCTGCGGGCCGAGCATCAGGTACCAGGGCAGCTCGTTGCGCCAGCGCTCGCCGCGGCCGCGGTAGAGGCTGGAGGTCTTGAGGATGCGCAGGGCGTCCTGGAAGCGCGAGTGCAGTTCCTGCTGCTCGTCGCTGATCAGTTCCTGGCGGCGCAGGCGTTCCTGGCCGTCGTCGCTGTTCTCTTCCGCGTGCTTGCGGCGCATGGAGCGCCAGCTGCTGAAGACCATGAACAGGCCCCAGCAGAGGAACAGCACGGCGATGCTCAGCAGGCGGGCGCTGGCGCTTTCCCAGAACTTGTGTTCGTCCACCGCCAGCAGCGGGCCGGCGAACCACACCAGCAGGGCCAGCAGGAGCACCAGCAGCAGGCTCCAGACCCAGGTCCGGCGCAGGAAGCCGCCGGCTTTCTTGAAGAAGTTCTTCATCACACTATCCCTGTGTTACGACTTGGGCTCGACCGCGGCCGGGTCGAGTTGCTGATAGGGTTGCAGGACGGCTTCGCGCTGGTCGTCGAGCACCCAGGCGAAGCCGGAATACATCACCACCAGGCAGACCAGGGTGAACAGCGCCACCAGCCACCAGGGCACGATGCGCACCAGGCGCCGGCGCGAGTCGCGCAGGCCCTCCCAGTGCGGCGACAGCTCCCGCTGCACGTCGCCGCGCAACTGGCGGATCTGCCGGTAGAGGCTGTCGCGCACGGCCTCCAGTTCGAGCATGCCGCGGGATATCACGTGGTACTTGCCCTCGAAGCCCAGGGACAGGCACAGGTACATCAGCTCCAGCATCGGCAGGTGCTTGACCGGGTTGCGCGACAGGCGCTCGAGGAGTCGGAAGAACTTCTCGCCGCCGGATGTCTCGTTGTGGAAGCTGCTGAGCAGGCTCATCTGCGACCACTCGCTCCTGTCGCTCAGCTTGCTGGTCACCACCGCTTCGTCGAGCACGGTGCACAGCACGTAGCGGGCCCCCAGCACCTCTTCGTTCTCGCCGCCTTCGTGCAGGGCGCGCAGTTCGAACTGCTTGATGCGGGTTCTGAGCTGATCGTTGAGCGCGTGCAGGTCCTCGTCGACGACCAAGTGCTTGAGCCGCACCACTTCCGAGAGCAGGTCGGCGGCGGCGGCCACCAGCGGATTGAGGCTGATGTTGAAGGTTTCTTCCGGACCCAGCCGCGCGGAGTAGATCATCCGCTCCTCGAGCTGCTCGAAGCGCGGCGGCTGGGCGAAGTCGGTGAGCGGGCTGCGCGAGCGGCTGTCGCCCTCGCGGTCGACCAGTACGGTCTTGTCGTCCTGGCGGTAATCCATTTCCGTGGTCATGCGCTCAGTTCCTGATGGCCCAGAACTTCAGTTCGAGACCGGCGAATTCGCCGGAGACATGGAAGGCGAAGCCGCCGGAATGCTCCAGCTGCGCCTGCTCTTCGGGGCTGAGTTCGAGGATGAAGTAGGTCTTGTTGGCGTGGAACGGGATCTGCCGCGGGGCCACCGGCAGTGGCTTCACACGGATACCCGGGAGGTGCAGGTTGACCAACTGGCGGATGCCTTCCACCGCGCCGGCCTTGAGCTGTGCCGGCAGCCGCTGGCGCAGTTCCTCGGCCTCGCACTGGGCGCTGGCGGCAAGGACGAAGGAGGAGCTGGCGAGCAGCTTGTGGTCGTGCAGCGGCGAGACCAGGATGCCGTACTGGCGTTGCTGCAGGACCAGCTCGATGGCGTGCTGTTCAAGCACCATCGACAGGACCTGGCGGATGGCTTCCATCAGCGTGCGGAAGCTGGCGCCCTGGTCGCTGTGCTGGTAGTGGCCGTCCAGGCGCGGCCGCTTGGTTTCGCTGGAGAAGGTGGCGAGGTCGCCGAGCATCGCCAGCAGCGTGCGGTAGACCTCCTCCGGATGCACCTGCTCCAGGTCCAGGCAGTGGCGCAGGACCAGTTCGGTGCGGTTGATCAGCTGCAGCATCATGAAGTCGCCGACCTCGGCGCCGCCCACCTTGCCGGTGGAGCGGATGCGCTCGGCCAGGGTGTCGCCGCGGTGGCCGAGCATGCTGATGACTTCCTTGAGGCACGACAGCAGGTAGCCGCTTTCGTGGAAGTGCAGGTGGCTGGGGATGAAGTCCGGGTCCAGGGTGATGCGTTTGTCCGGCGAGGTGTCGAGCACGTCGCAGACCTTCAGGCGCACATAGGCCTGGTCGTCGCGCTGCTCGCCCAGCAGCAGGCGGAAGTCGGCGTGACCGCAGGTGACCTGGCTGCTGGCGCTGTCGCCGGCGTTGGAGTCGGCCACTTCCTGGTCGCGGGTGGTGTAGCGCGCCAGCACGTCGATCTGCTCGGGGCGGCGGGCTTCGACGTGGTTGCCGGTGACCAGCGGCAGCGCCAGGTACACCGGGGTGTTGCTGGTGTTCGCCGGGATATCCAGGACCAGCGGCTCGTCGCGGCTGGCCAGGTCGAAGAGGGTGCCGTCGGGCAGCACGCCGGCGGCCTGGCTGATCACCAGCTTGCCGGTGGTGAGGAACTGCGCGTCGATCTCCACGCGGAAGAAGCCCCAGCTGTAGCGGCCCAGCAGGCGGGTGCGGGACTTGAGCTGGTGGTCGTGGTAGCGGTCGCTCTGCTGGAAGTGCTGCGGGCGCAGGAGCATGCCTTCGCGCCAGATGACTTTGTGCGCGGCCATGTCAGAGGTCCTTCTTGGCAATGGAGGCAGCGTCCTGGATACCGTTCTGGTCCAGGTGCAGTTGGGCTTGGGTGAGTTGTGCCGGGGCCAGCGTCACCACGTAGCGCCAGCGGGTCTCGGGCAGGTCGCGGTAGGCGGCGAGGACGCCGACGTAGCGGCTGCCGTCGTTGACGCTGAGCTTGAGTTCACGGGTCTCGCCCGGGCGCAGCTCGATCTCCTCGCTGGCCACCAGGTCCGGCGAGAGCGACTCCTTGGGGCGTTCGTAGAGGCTGAAGAAGTCGGCGTTCTCGAAGGCCACCGGGTTCTTCAGCTCGATCAGGCGCACCACGATGGGCGAGGGGCGGCCGTCCAGGTCGGGGTTGAGCTGGTCGCTGGCGCTGAGGTTCAGGTCCAGCTTGGTGAGCTTCGAGTAGGGCGACAGCGCCGAACAGGCGCTGGTGAGCAGCACCAGGGCGAGCAGGGCGACGGACTTGAGAGGGGACATGCGGTTCATCCTTGGGATTCGCTGTTGAGGGTGGCGATCAGCCGGACCTGCTCCTCGTAGGCCTGGGCGAAGTCGCGGGAGAGCAGGCGTTCGCTCCATTCGTCGTCCTGGCGCAGGGACTGGTGGTAGCGCCCGTAGGCGCGCCAGCGGCCGCCGGCGCCGGTCAGGCGGGAGACCTGCCCGTCGCGCTCGAAGCGCAGGGCCAACTGCTCCGGGGCGAAGTGTTCGAGGGTGCTGCGCACGGCGGCGCGGCTGGCGCTGAGTAGCGCTACCTGGTGCGCCTGCAGGTCGCGGAAGGCGCTCGCCACGGACTGCTCGGCGCCGGCCTGGCCGGGCCTGCCGCCCAGCAGCAGGGCGGTCAGCGCTTCGCGGCTGTCGGCGCTGGACTTGAGCGGGTTGCCGTTGTGGCCCTGGACGGTGGTCAGCGCCAGGCGCAGTTCGTTCTTCAGCTCGGTGCGGGTGCGCAGGCTCTGCTGCAGGCCACCGACGCACTGGCGCAGCAGGCGCGCGGCCTGGGTGGCCAGGGCTTCGCGGGCGTCCTGGTCGAGCCCCTGGAGGGAGATGCCCAGCTCGTCGCCGAAACGCTGCCAGAAGCCATCGGGCTGGCGCTCGGTTTCGGCGTCGGGCGCAGCGGCGGCTTCCTCTGGCGGCGCGACCAGTTGCGGCAGCGGCAGGCTCTCCATGTCGATGGGCGCGTAGTCGGCCTGGTAGCGCATGTCGGCGCGGTGTGTGCCGAGCATGCCGTAGTCCTCGCTCACGGCGTGGATGTGCTCCTGCCGGTCGAGGGCGTGCAGCGGGTCGAGGTCGAGGAAGGCGTCGTCCGGAATGATGCTGCCGGCCGCGCGGGGTCGGCCGATCTCTTCACTGAAGAGCGCCGGGTCCTGCACCAGCCGTGCGCGGATCTCGAACTCGCCCAGGCAGTACACCGCGCCGTGTTCGATGCGCTGGGCCTGGCCGTGGTGCAGGCGCGCGCCGCTGTCCTTGAGCTGGGTGCCGTTGCTGCTGGTGTCGGTGAGGAAGAAGGCGCCGTCGCGATAGCTCACCTGCGCATGCTGGTTGGACAGGTGGCGGCTCTGGTCGGGGATCGCCCAGTCGCAATCGGCGGAGCGGCCGATGATGCCGCCGGTTTTCCTGAAGGTCTTGCTGGCCAGCTGGGCGGGCACGAATTGCTTGGCGCTCACTATTTCGAATACCAGTTCCATGGTCGTGTACTCCTGGCTCAGTTGCCGCGGTTGACCGCCGTCGGCTCGCCCAGCGGGCGATAGTCCTTGTCGTTGAACCTGTAGTTGCCGCTGCAACCACCCAGGACGAGCAGGGTGGCGAGGGCGAGCAGGGCGGCGCGCCAGTGAAGAGGGGGCATCAGACGACCTCCTTGGTGTGTCGTGGCCAGTGGTTGGGAAAGGGAAGCGGGCGGTTCATGGAGGGCTCGGTCATGACTCGCAGGAGAGGAGGTTCAGACGGCCCATGCGATACAGCAGGGTGCGGCGCGGCAGGCCCAGCTCGCGGGCGGCGAGGGTGCGGTTGCCGCCGTTCTTGCGCAGGCAGTCGAGCAGTATCGAGCGTTCGAGCCGCTCCAGGCGCTCGCGCAGGTTAGCGCTGCCGCCGCTCTCGGCCGGTACGTCGCGCAGGTTGAAGTGCGACGGCAGCAGTTCGCCGGTTTCGCACAGCAGCACGGCGCGCTCTACCATGCCCTTGAGCTCGCGGACGTTGCCGGGGAAGGCATAGCCGCCCAGGCGCTCCAGCGCATCCGTGGACCAGTTGCAGGGATCGCGCTGGAGGAAGGCACAGGCCTTGTCGGCGAAATGGCGGGCCAGTTCGAGGATGTCGTCGCCACGCTGGCGCAGCGGCGGCAGTTCGATGGGGAACTGGGCCAGGCGGTAGTAGAGGTCTTCGCGGAAGGCTCCGGCGCTGACCATGGCCTCCAGGTTGCGGTGGGTGGCGGCGATGATGCGCACATCGATGCGGTGGGTGTCGTTGCTGCCCAGTGGACGGATTTCACCCTCCTGCAGTACGCGCAGCAGCTTGGCCTGCAGCGGCAGCGGCATGTCGCCGATCTCGTCGAGCAGCAGGGTGCCGCCATCGGCGGCGTCGAACAGGCCGCGGCGGTCGCGGTCGGCGCCGGTGAAGGCGCCCTTGCGGTAACCGAACAGTTCGCTTTCCAGCAGGTGTTCGGGCAGCGCCGAGCAGTTCTGCACCACGAAGCTGGCCGTGCGGCGCGCACCGCAGTCATGGATGGCGCGGGCGACCAGTTCCTTGCCGGTGCCGGTCTCGCCGGTGAGCAGGACGGTATAGGGGCTGTGCAGGACCTTGCCGATCAGTTGGCAGGTGCGCCGCATGGCGGGGCTTTCGCTGATCATTCCGTAGCCGCTGGCGCAGGGCGCCGGCGTCGCCGGCTGGCTGTCGCTGCGGGGACGGCGCAGGCGGCGCAGCAGCTGGAGCTGGGCGTGAACGAAGGTGCCGAGCTGGCCGAGGGACTTGGCGAAACCGCCGAGGTCGCCGCGCGCGTGGCTGGCGCACAGCAGCAGCCCCTGGACGGCCTGCTGCTGGTCGAGCAGGGGCAGGCACAGCAGGGCGCGCCAGGGCTCGCCGCTGGCCGGCAGGAAGCTGGTGTCGTGCAGGCTGTCGTTGAGTTCGGAGAGGCTGAGCACGCGGTTCTGGCAAAGGCTGTACTGCAGCAGTTGCTCGTCCTTGTAATCGACCGGCAGGGTTTCCATCTCGCGCGGTTGCAGCAGCCCGTCCAGGCATTCGGCGTTCAGGCCCAGCGCGCTGTGGCCGGCGTCCAGCAGGTAGAGCTGGACCAGCTCGCAGTCCGCCAGCTCGGTGGCGGCGCGGACGAACTGGCCGAGCAGGCTGCCGGCATCGGCGGCGCGCGCCAGTCTGGCGTAGTGCTCCAGCAGGGCCTCGGCGTAGTTCAGGGGCTGGGGGATGCGCAGGAACATGTCGCTCACCTCAGCTGAACTCGCAGGTGGGGCGGGCGTCGCCGTCGAGGGTGGCGTGCACCTGGCGCAACGTCTCGCCGGCGGCCATGGCGTCGAGCAGGCGGTCGGCGATCTGCGGCAGCAGATGGGCGTCCATCAGCTGGTCGATCAGGCGGGCGCCGCTCTCGCTCTGGGTGCAGCGCTCGGCCAGGTGGTCGACCAGGGCCTGGCAATGGCTGAAGGCGAGCTGGCGGCGCTGCATGCGCTCGCCCAGTCGGCCGAGCTTGAGCTGCACCAGCTCGCGCAGCACCTCGCCGCTCACCGGGTAGTAGGGCACCACGCGCATGCGGGCCAGCAGCGCCGGCTTGAAGTGGCGGCTCAGGGCCGGCCGGATGGCTTCTTCCAGGTCCTGTGCGTCGGGGCGTCGGCCATCGGCGCAGAGGGCGGCGATACGCTCGCTGGCGAGGTTGGAGGTCATCAGGATCAGTGTGTTGCGGAAGTCGATCTCGCGGCCCTCGCCGTCGTTGGCGATGCCCTTGTCGAAGATCTGGTAGAAGAGGTTGAGCACGTCCGGATCGGCCTTCTCCACCTCGTCCAGCAGCACCACCGAGTAGGGTTTCTGCCGCACGGCCTCGGTGAGCATGCCGCCCTCGCCGTAGCCGACGTAGCCCGGCGGCGCGCCGATCAGGCGGGAGACGGTGTGCTTCTCCTGGAACTCGGACATGTTGATGGTGGTGAGGAAGCGCTCGCCGCCGTACAGCAGGTCGGCCAGGGCCAGGGCGGTCTCGGTCTTGCCGACGCCGCTGGGGCCGACCAGCAGGAACACGCCCACCGGCGCATCGGGCTTGTTCAGGCCGGCGGCGGTGGCGCGCATGGCGCGGTCCAGGGCCTGTACCGCCTGCTCCTGGCCACGCACGCGCTGGCGCAGGTCGCTGGCGAAGCTGGCGACCCTGGCGTTGTGCTCGCGGGCCAGTTGCGACAGTGGCACGCCGGTCCAGTGGCTGATGACCTCGGCCACCAGCCGCGGGCAGACCTCGAAGCTGACCAGCCGCTCCTGTTCCTGGGCATCGCGCAGCAGGGCGTGCACATCGTGCAGGCGCTGCTCCAGATCGGCGCTTTCTTCCTCGCGCTCCGGCTCGCCACGGGCGGCGGCGAGCTGCTGGCGCAGGTCGAGCAGTTCGCTGGCCAGATCGCGCTGCCGCTGCCAGCGCTGTTGCAGTTCGACTTCCTGTTCGCGGGCCTCCTCGAGACGCGCTTCGAGGGTTTCGAGGGCGTCCCGGTCGATGTTCAGGCCGGCTTCCTGGTCACGGCGCAGGGCCTGGCGCTGGCGCTCGCCTTCGGCCAGTTCGCCGCGCAGTTTCTCCAGGCTTTCCGGCGCGGCGGCGAGACTGATGCGCACGCGGGCGCAGGCGGTGTCGAGCACGTCGACGGCCTTGTCCGGCAACTGCCGGCCGGCGAGGTAGCGCGCGGACAGTTCGGCCGCCGAGACTACCGCATCGTCGCGCAGATAGATGCCGTGGCTGGCCTCGTAGACCCGGGCCAGCCCGCGCAGGATGGTCACCGCTTCGCCGACCGTGGGTTCGTGCAGCTGTACCGGCTGGAAGCGCCGGGCCAGCGCCGGGTCCTTCTCGAAGTATTTCTTGTACTCGGCCCAGGTGGTGGCAGCGATGGTGCGCAGCTCGCCGCGCGCCAGCGCCGGCTTGAGCAGGTTGGCGGCGTCCGAGCCGCCGGCCTGTGCCCCGGCGCCGATCAGGGTGTGGGCTTCGTCGATGAACAGGATGACCGGCTTGGCCGACGCCTTCACTTCGTCGATCACCCCCTTGAGGCGGCGCTCGAACTCGCCCTTCACGCTGGCGCCGGCCTGCAGCAGGCCCAGGTCCAGCGACAGCAGCTCGACTCCCAGCAGGGCGTGCGGCACCTCCCCGGTGGCGATGCGCGCGGCAAGCCCCTCGACCACGGCGGTCTTGCCCACGCCCGCTTCGCCGACGACGATCGGGTTGTTCTTCCGCCGACGGGCGAGGATGTCGATCATCTGGCGGATCGCGCTGTCGCGGCAGAGCACCGGGTCGAGCTTGCCCTCGCGGGCCTGGCGGGTGAGGTTGTGGGTGAAGCGTTCGAGCATCGATTCGCCTTTGCCGGTGGCCGGCGCGATGCCGTCTTCGGGCTTCTGCGACAGGGCGAAGTCACGCAGGCGATCCGCATTCAGGCGCGCCAGCAGCGGCTGGTAATGGCTGCCGGCGTAGCGCAGCGGATTGCGCAGCAGGGCGAGGATCAGCGCGGCCTGGTCGATCTGGCTCTGGCGCAGTTCCAGGTTGGCCACCAGCAGGGCGTCCTGCAGCCACTGCATCAGCTCGGCGGCGAACACCGGGTTGCGCGAGGCGTTGCTTTCGCTGCGCGGCTGCAGCGCCGTGGCCAGTTCGCCGGCATCCACGCCGGCATCCAGCAGGGCGCGCGACAACAGGCCCTGGGGGCGCTCCAGCAGGGCCAGCAGCAGGTCCTCGACGAGGATCCTGCTGCCGGCGCGGGCGACGCAGCGCTCGGCCGCGCCTTCGAGGTCGCGGCGGGTTTCGGCATCCAGTGCCTGGACGAGTTGTTGCAGGTCGAGGTTGATCATGGTTCATCGTTCCTTAATGAATGCGGCTGCCGAGGGTGACAATGCCGTCGGCGTGCTCGCGTCCAAGCCAGCTGGTCCAGCCCAGCCGGCAGGGGTTCCGGTCGCCGATGCGCAATTCGCGGATGGCGTCGTGGCGCAGTTCCAGGCGCAGGTCGTAGTCCAGCGGGTCGCGCAGGGTGAAACGCACCAGGGCGCAGAGCGGCTGGTAACCGGTGCCGATGGGCAGGAACTCATGGAAGCGTTCCCAGTCCAGCTCGCGGATGTGCACGCGGAACTTGCCGCTGCGGTCGCGTACCCGTTCTCCCAGCACCAGGTCTTCGCCCAGGCGGCTGTTGGCCAGGCCCAGGCGGTTGCGCTGTTCTTCGAGGATTTCCACCTGGCGCTCCACGCACTGCTCGATGAACAGGTCGGCGTGCTTGAAGTAGTAACGCAGCACCGCTTCGATCAGCGCAGCCGAGTGGGCGCGCAGGCTGAGCAGGCCGAGGTAGGGCAGCAGGCGTTTCCAGTTCAGCTCCTCGGCCTGGCGCAGTTCGGCGCCACCCAGGCCGATCAGGGCGAACAGGCGGTGCGACAGGGCGTCGATGGCGCCACTCTTGAAACGCGCGTGATAACGGTACTTCTGCCAAATCGGCAGCAGCAGGCGTTGCAGCCGGTGGTGGAAGAGGTCGAGGAAGTCCCGCGTGGGGTTGCCGTCCTCGCTGTCGCCCAGGGCCTGTTCCCCATAGAAGGCCGGCAGCGGCGAGCCGGCGCCGAACAGGCCGATCAGGTTGATGCGCAGGCGCGCGCGCAGCACGCCGTTCTCCTCGAAGAACTGCACGCTCTGGATGTCGCTGCCGGGGAAACCGAGGCTCGGGTTGGCCTGGAATTCGAGACGGTCGTAGAGCGCCTCTTCGTCCTCCGTGACGCCTGCCTCGCGCAGGCGCTCGATGACCAGCTGCACCGCCTGGAACAGCGAGTATTCGCGGATGTCCCGGCGCAGCCGGCTCAAAGCAGGGGCTGTTGTCCCATGCGCGGCGTCCATTGGTACACCTCTCCCTGTGTGCTTTTGACCTTCAGCTCGTGGTACGAGTTGAGGCTGGCGTAGAGCGCGAAGAATTCATTGAGGACCGAGGCGAAGACGAACAGGTCGCCGTCGCAGATGTAGCCCTCGGGGTCGACCGTCAGCTCGGTACGCAGGCCGCGCACCGGCAGGCCGCGGTGCAGGCGGTCGACGTGCTGGTGGTCGATCGACTTGAGGCCGCCGAGCAGTCGCTTGCTGACCTTCTCCGCGTGCTGGTCGTAGTAGCGCGGCAGGTCGTAGGTCTCGAGGATCACCTTGAGCGCCTCGACGTTGGCCAGCGACAGGTAGTTCAGCGACATGTTGCTGATCAGCTTCCAGAGGAAGTCGCGGTTCAGCGGCGGTGCGTAGCTGGGCGTGACCGGGGTGATGTTGCGGAAGTGCAGCGAGTCCGGCGTATCGTCGCCGGGCAGGCAGATGTCGCCCAGCTTCAGGCCGCGCGGCAGATTCTGGTTGGTGCAGGTGAGCTCGATGGACAGCGTCTCGTAGGACGCGTGGTCGCGGATGCCGAAGCTCAGGTAGGTATCCAGGCCCTCGTGCAGCAGCGAGTTGCGCTGGCGCACACTGTAGTGCGGGCGGGCGGTGGGTACGTCGAAACTGGCGTCGTGCTCGAAGGATTCGAACGGCACGTAATCCTGGTGTCCCTGGCCGCCGGGGTCCCAGCCGGTGACACTGTTCACGGCGAACACGCCGCAGTGCTGTGCGTCGAAAGCAGCCGGCAGCAGCAGGTATTCGTCCTGCTTGCCGTCCAGGCGGATCGGCAGCGCATCGTGCTTGAACAGGTTGACGATGGGCGTGCAATGCAGCTTGAGATTCTCCAGAGTCGGCTGCAGGCGCTGAATACCGCTGCGGTGGATGTCGAAGCGGATTTCCAGGCCGCGGGTTTCCTTGAGCTGTGCTTCGGACAGCGCGTCCAGCCGGTCCAGGCCGAGCAGGTCGACGAACAGGAACTTGTCCTGGAAGGCGAAGTATTCCTGCAGGAAGCGATAGCCACGGAAGGTATTGAGCGGGTAGGGGATCATCGCCTCGTCTTCGGCGAAACCCACCGGCTGCACCCGATCCCCCGGAAGGCGGAAGGCCAGCGGGTGGTCGTGGTCGTCGAGCAGCGGCTGCTGGCGCTCATTGAGCGGCACCAGCTCGATGTTGTCGAGGTTGTTCTGCAGGCACAGGTAGAGCATCTGGCTGATGTAGCGCTCGCCGGCCAGATGCAGGCGCAGGCGCTTGAGGTTCAGCTCGCCCAGGTGACCCGGGCAGCTCATCTCCAGGCGCAGGCTGAGGATCGCGCCTTCACCCTTCACCGAGTAATTCACGCCGGCGGCGCGCAGCGCGGTGACCTCGGTGGGGAAGCAGGTGCGGAAGCGGCAGCGTACGTCGCCCAGCGGCTTGCTTTCCACCTGCGTGTCGCGCGCAACCAGCAGGGCCGGCGCGGCACTGGGCAGCGGGTCGAATTGAATAATGCTGAAGGCCGGCAGCGGACGCATGTAGTTCGGCCACAGCAGGTGCATCAGCGAGTGGGTGAGCTCCGGCAGTTCGTCATCGAGCTTCTGCCGCAGGCGCCCGGTGAGGAAGGCGAAGCCTTCGAGCAGACGCTCGACATCCGGGTCGCGCCCCGCCTGCGCGAGGAACGGCGCCAGCGCCGGGCTGCGCTCGGAGAAGCGGCGTCCCAGTTGGCGCAGGGCGGTGAGTTCGCTCTGGTAGTAGTGGTTGAATGACATGGTCTTTCCGTGACTCTCCGGTGGTCTGCCGGCCTCTTCCTTGGTTGAGGTCAGTTCTCGTTGATGCTGTACGGAGCGTTGCTGATGAAGGTGTTCAGCCAGTTTTCCCGCCACTCGGGAACGCCGATCTCGAAGCTCCGCTTCTGCTTGTCGAAGTCGATCCAGTAGGTGCCGACAGTGGTGTCGTCTTCATGCGGCCGAATGTCTGTGTAGCGGTCCTCGAAGAGCGGGGTTCTGTAGATGGGTAAGAGAGCTTCACGAGAGAACCTCCCGCCAACTATCGGGGGCCGTCTGGAGAAACAGCTCTCTCTCGCTCTCTGAACGGCTTGTCCAGAAGGAAGCCCAGATGTACTCCCACCAGTATTCGAGGCTACCTTGCTTGGGCATATCCGCTTCGATGGGGGGCATGTTCGGGAACACGATCCATGGAGCCGGGGGGGCGGTGAACAGGGTGTCAAATGATCGAAGCAAGGGGATTGAGTTGGTGGTTGCCTCTACGAGATATCCACCGAACTCTTCGCGGTAGGAGAGGGCCAGTGACTCCTGATATTCGTTGTCGACTATTGACTCATTGAGTAGCTCGGTGGTCGAGAAGCGTGACTGTAAGAGAGCTAAGAATGCTGATAATTCTTCATGCCCGAGTAGCATGATCACGTAGTACGCGAAGACACCCTGCCCCCCCAGGAAACTCTTGGCTGGATAGGCATGAAACTGCTCCCCACCCCTGGTGATATCCGGGTTTTCCGGCAGGTAAGGAAAATGCGTGTCTGGCCGTTCTTTGCGTCTGGTCACTTGCTAGGGCCTATGTCGAGGGGCGCGTAGTTGCCGTTGGCCGATCATGGGGCGCTGTGTATCTGGGTATGGCACCAGGTCCTGACATCTTCCTTTTCGAAAGCAGGACAGTGCTGGCTCTTGCTCATGACCAGGTATTCCCGACCGGGCTCGTAGGTGAAGTGGTAGTAGTTGCTGCCATCCTCGGCATAAAGCCAGTAGGAGCTCGATCCCTCGTTGATGACGTAGGGGGCGAGGGTCAGGATCGAGGCTTCTGCGGGAATGAAGTTATTTCGATCCATGAGCAGCATCAGAGCGTTGCTGGCCAGCCGCGTGAGCAGCAGGACACCCAGCAGTGCAATGGCGAGGAGTAGCAGGGCAGTTCGTTTAGCGTTCATAGAAGTACAGAGTCGAGGCGCCGGTCTTGGCGCGTTCCAGGAGAGCCATCGCGTCGCTGGCATATTTTTCCGCCAGGGGGCCTGAGCCGTTGTAGGCGCCGATGACCTGCTTGAGCTGATCGTGCGACAGGTTGCCGTTATGGCAGGGCGTTCTGGTAACTCGATCGATGAGTTCGCGAAGATGCGCCGCTGCGTAGTACAGGTCGGCCTTCCAATCGTCACCGGGAATCCGGGTGTCCTGGTCGAAGCCGAAGATGCGGTACTGCACGTCCTTGGGCATCGGCTTCTTGCAGTAATAGTTTTCGGTATAGGTCGCGGCATTTCTCAGGGTTCTGCGGCTCATGTTGACGAATCCGCTGGAGCTGCCGGCTACCTTGTCGGGAACGATGTCGAAGGCAACTTCGTCGACGATTGCGAGGAAGGTCGTCAAGGAGCGTTCGCCGAACTGTAGTGCTTGAAGCGTCTTGCTGGCGCCAGGACCGTTCTCCTGCTGCAGGATGACGGCGAGCAGCAGATGGGGAATCCCGTGATAGTGAGCTGCGCTTCTTATCCAGGTGCGAATTTCCGTGTCGGAGAACTCGGTTCGCAGCAACTCGTTGCCCTTGGGCGCATACCAGATGATTTGCAGCGGCGATGGAAGATCGCCCTTGTAGCTGGGTATGGATTCGTACCCGCTCAGAGTGGTCACTTCCTTACCGTTGCAGCGGCAGTAGGGAACCACTACAGGGTCGGTTTTTTTGACTTCGGACGAAGTGGCTTCACCAGCCTTTACGTAATTCGCGCCATCCTTCTGGCGCTTGGGTTCGTCAGCCATCCCTCTTTCCCCTCAGAACTCGATGAAGATTTCGAATTTCTCGGCCTGGGGATGTGACGCCAGGCGATGAGTCAAACCGTTCTCGTCAGTGATGCCGCTTTCTTCGCTGCCATCCTGGCGGACGATCAGATAGCGGGTATTGGCCAGAGGATCACCCAGGCTGTTGGTCAGCAGGCATTGCGCGTCGAAACCAAAGGCGATCGGCAATGGCGCAACGAAAGGTGCAGCCGAATGGCTGGTCCCGATCACCACCGTCCCCGACCCACCCACCACCACATTCCCGTGGCTTCCCACCGTCCCGACCGTAGCCGCCGGCATGCCGTTGATCAGCACGTTGGGCACCACGTTGCCGGCCATGGCGCCGCCGCAGGCGGACGGGTCGCCCTGGCGCGCGGCGGGCAGGCCGTCGAACAGGACGTTGGGCGAGCCGGCGGCGATCGGGTTGGTGCCGTGGCCTGGTAGCGGACAAGCTGTCGGGTCGGTGACGCGGGCGGCGGGTTTTCCGGGCATGGGGTGCTCCTTACTGGACTCTGACCTGTCCGCTGCCATCCAGGCTGGCGGAGAAGCTGACCTGGCGGCGGAGGCCTTCGACCTCCAGCACGCCTTCGATGGCGAAGGCCAGATTCAGCGGGTCGTGATCGCGCGGCAGGGATATGACGCGAACCGCGGATAGACGTGGCTCATAGGCTTCGATGAAGCGTTCGATGGCCGTGCGCGCCTGGTTCAGCGAGTCGTGCAGGCTCAGGCGCATGTCGTTCAGATCGGGCAACCCGTAGTCGGGCAGCGTCTGCACGCTGCCCGCACGGGTGCTGAGCATCTTGGCCAGATGGGCAGCCACCGAGGCCATGGCGGCCACCTCCGGGCTCCAGCCGGAACGCTCGGCGGCTTCGCCGCCCAGGCGCTCGAACAGGCTGCCGTATCCTTTCATCGCTCAGCTCCTGCTCATTCCTTGTCGAGCTTGCCGACCAGCGACAGCGTGAAGTCCGCACCCATGTACTTGAAGTGCGGGCGCACGCTGAGACTGACGCGGTACCAGCCCGGCTCGCCCTCGACGTCGCTGACGATCACCTGCGCGGCGCGCAGCGGACGGCGGCTGCGGACTTCGGCGCTGGGGTTCTCCTGGTCGGCCACGTACTGGCGAATCCACTTGTTGAGTTCCAGCTCCAGGTCGGTGCGCTCTTTCCACGCGCCGATCTGCTCGCGCTGCAGGACCTTCAGGTAGTGGGCCAGGCGGTTGACGATGAACAGGTAGGGCAGCTGGGTACCGAGCTTGTAGTTCAGCTCCGCGGTCTTGCCTTCCTCGCTGATGCCGAAGAACTTCGGCTTCTGCACCGAGTTGGCGGAGAAGAACGCGGCGTTGTCGCTGCCCTTGCGCATGGTCAGGGAAATGAAGCCTTCCTCGGCCAGCTCGTATTCACGGCGGTCGGAGACCAGCACCTCGGTGGGGATCTTGGTCTCGATCTCGCCCATGCTCTCGAAGTGGTGCAGCGGCAGGTCTTCCACTGCGCCGCCGCTCTGCGGGCCGATGATGTTCGGGCACCAGCGGAACTTGGCGAAGGAGTCGGTCAGCTTGCTGGCGAAGGTGAACGCCGTGTTGCCCCACAGGTAGTGCTCGTGGTCGTTGGCGACGTTTTCCTTGTAGACGAAGGTCTTCACCGGGTTGTCTTCCGGATCGTACGGGTTGCGCAGCAGGAAGCGCGGTACGGTCAGGCCGACGTAGCGGGAGTCTTCCTGCTCGCGGAAGCTCTGCCACTTGGCGAACTGCGGGCCTTCGAAGTGATCCCTCAGGTCCTTCAGGTCCGGCAGGCCGGTGAAGCTGTCCAGACCGAAGAATTTCGGGCCGGCGGCGGAGATGAACGGCGCGTGGGACATGCTGGAGACGCTGGCCACGTACTGCATGGTCTTCACGTCCGGCGCGCTCGGCGAGAAGTAGTAGTTGGCGACGATCGCGCCCACCGGCTGGCCACCGAACTGGCCGTACTCGGCGGTGTAGATGTGCTTGTAGAGGCCGGACTGGACCACTTCCGGGGAGTCCTCGAAGTCGTCCAGCAGGTCCTGCTTGGAGACGTTGAGAATCTCGACCTTGATGTTCTCGCGGAAGTTGGTGCGGTCGATCAGCAGCTTCAGGCCGCGCCAGGAGGATTCCAGGGCCTGGAATTCGGCATGGTGGAGGATCTCGTCCATCTGCTGGCTGAGCTTGGCGTCGATCTCCGCGATCATGCGGTCGACCAGTGCCTTCTTGACCTGCTCGCCCTGGTTCTGCGGCTTCAGCAGTTCCTCGATGAATGCGGAGACGCCGCGCTTGGCGATGCCATAGGCCTCGTCATCGGGCGTCAGGCTGGTCTCGGCGATGATGCGGTCGAGAATGCCGTACTCGACGCCGGCCCCGGTGGTTTCCTGTACTGCGCTGGTGCTCATGTGTTGGCTTCCTTTTCAGTTCCTGGCTCAGGCGTCCTGCTTGGCGGCGAGGCCCAGCTCACCCAGTACGCGTTCGCGCGAATCGTCGTCGGCGAGCACGCTTTCGATGGCCTTGCGGAAGGCCGGTGCGTTGCCCAGCGGGCCCTTGAGGGCGACCAGGGCGTCACGCAGTTCCATCAGCTTCTTCAGCTCCGGAACCTGGTCCACCAGGCTCGCCGGGTTGAAGTCCTTCATCGAGTTGACCTTCAGGGATACGCCCAGCTCATCTCCGTCGGCTTCGTCCTGCAGGCGGTTTGGGACGTTGATGGTCAGGCTCAGCTCCTGCTTGGCCAGCACCTCGTCGAAGTTGTTCTTGTCGATGCCGATCGGCTTGCGGTCCTCGACCTTGCGGTCGTCGGCGCGTTGGGTGAAGTCACCCAGCACGAGCAGTTTCAGGGGCAGCTCGATCTCTTCCTGAGCGTTGCCGGTAGCGGGTTTGAAGGTGATGTTGATGCGTTCCTTGGGGGCTACCGAGCCTTCTTTGGCCATGGCCTTTTCTCCTTTGCATTAGCGGCCCGAAGGCCTAGTCGAGCACCACTTCGAGATCGAGGTGGCACAGCCTGCGATAGACCTCGTCCTTGCGTTCGCGAACGCTGTGGTTCTGCGGCAGCAGTTCGCAGCAGGTGTGCAGCAGGTGCAGCACCTGGAGGGCGAGATCGGGTTCCCAGAGGTGCAGGGCGGATTCCTGCAGCTGTTCGTCGAGGGCTTCGAGCTGGGTCCGGGCCAGTTCGTACTTCTTCGCCTGCAGGCAAAGGCGCGCCATGCTCAACTGCCAGAAGAAACGCTCGCGTCCGCCCTGGGCGCCCTGCAGTCCCTGCTTGAGCAACTGAACGGCGCTCTTGAGTCCCTCCTTGCGCAGCATCGGCAGGGCTTCGTCGAGGGCGATGTCCCAGGCTGGCGACTCGCTGGTCGCGGTCACTTCCCGGGGCGTCGAGGGCGCCTGGAGGTGCGGTAGCACGTGGGCGCTGATCCAGCTGCGGGTGCTCGGCTCGGCGAAGGGATTGCCGTCGAAGAACTTCAGGTCGATGACCCCGGGCAGGCGCTGCAGGAACAGCGCGAACTGGATTTCCACCTCGCGCATCGCCGCCTCCGCATCGAGGGCCTGCAGGCATTCCCAGGCCAGGCGCTGGCCGTCGAACCAGAACGGTGCGCGCGCCAGGCTGGTCTCCAGGTCGACCAGCAGGTCGGCGTACTGTCCTTGCTCGAAGCGTTCGGCGTAGGCGCGCAGCTTGTCGGCAGGAAGGCTGCGCAGGGCCGTGGTCTGTTCGGCGTTGCGCTCGGGCAGGCTGTCGATGGGCAGCCAGAGCAGGGTGCGGTTCAGGCGCAGGGCGCGCAGGTCGGTGGCCTTCTGGCGCAGCCACCAGCTGCACAGCGGCCGTGCGTTGTCCTGCTGGGCGCGCAATGCCTTGTGGGCGTCCTTTTCGTTGTCGATGGTGCCGACCGGCGCGAGGAGGCTGGTGGCCGCCTGCTTGACCTGGGCGACCACAGCGCCGACGGAGCCGGGCTCGGGCTGGCCCTGGGAGGCACGCTGGACCATGTCGTCCAGGCGCCGGCACAACGGCAGCAGCAGCGGCGCGTCGGCGTCCAGCCGGGCATTCAGGCATTCCTCCAGGCCGCGCAGGTTTTCGCCCAGTTGGCGGAACAGGGGCAGTTGCTCCTTGATGGCCAGGCTCTCGGCGAACAGCGGTTCGAGCCGGGGCACCAGCCAGCAGATGGCGGCGGCGCGGGTCCGGTCCTTGCGCGGATGCAGGTCGCCCCAGTGCTCCTGGCAGAATCGCAGGATCATCGCCATGCCGGCCTGCAGCCCGGCGAAGGATTCGCGCTGTTGCAGGGCCCAGGCCATCCAGACGGCGACGCGCAGGTCCTTGGACTGGGTGCGGAGGATGGCCTCGCTGACGTCGAGGATCTTCTGCCAGTCCACCAGGCCGTTGCCATGCAGGGACGAAGCCTTGGCCAGCTCGGTCTCCAGGCTCTCGTATTCGGGCGAATAGCGCACGTCCTCGCCTGCGTAGTTCCCGGAAGAAATGGGAGTGGCAGCCAGATCGAGATAATGCGATGCAAGTTTTCTGGAATGGCTCATGCCGGCGATCGTCCCTGATGCGGCAGGACTCTGAATATAAGAAGCGTCCTGGCAAGACCGTGGAAAATGACCTGATTGCCAACTTCCCTGGTCAGGTCTGAAACACTTTGAACGGCGCGCATAGTGCAGTTTTTTGCACAGGCAGGTGTGTAAGAGATTTGCTATTTGATCTGTAGTCCTGGCTTGTTTCTCAAACTGAGTGTGAGCTTATTGGCAAATTGCTATTACTTGAGTAAAGGCTCTAGATCGCGGGTTTTGTGGTGTGAATCGTGATGGGTTCTCGAGCTTTCGGATCGCGGGAAGGCCCCGGAACAAGGCTTTTGGCGGGGGTTTATTATCTTGGGAAAACGCTGGATGTGCTGCGTATCAGGTGATGCGACTGTGCAACTTTTTGCCACCTTTAATTGTGTCGATGTTTCTTGGAGGCCAATGCTGATTGGCTGTTTCGAGTGAGTGGCAAGAAGTTGCACAGTTGATGGATTATTTTTGTGTTAATCCACCTGATTTTCCGCTTCAGCAATAGCGGAAGTTATCTTTCTGACCTCTGGAGTGCTAGTGGCCCGGCGCTTTCAATATATCTGGCACGTAATTTGTTAGAAGGGCGACACTCGCGCCGTCCGCCTAATACGCCGGAGAGCGAACGCCCTGATGCTCCGCCACCACCCGCAACGTCTTGAGCGACTCGAACGGCGCATCGATCACGAACCGGTTGGCCAGCCACGACGGCACGCTGCCGCCGGGTTCGCCGCGCATCTGGTAGGTGACTTCGGTGAGCTTGGGGCCCTTGGGGATCATCTGCCAGGTGCCGGACAGCACCGGCACGCGGATGCGGCCCTTGACCGGCGGAATGTAGTCCGGTGCGGCCTGGAGGTGGCGGATCAGGCCGCCGTCCGGGGTTTCCTCGGTCCTCACTTGCAGCACCAGGTCACGTGGGGCGGCGGGCCAGGGGAGTTTGGTGTCGATGTAGACCCAGACCGCCTCGTCGCTGTACTTGAGCAGGCGCATCCGTGCGCAGCCATAGAGCCAGGCACAGGAGACTCGCAGGTTCTCCTGCAGGCGGCCCAGCGTGGCGACATCGGCCTTCACCAGGGTGACGCCGCGGAAGCTCTTGTAGGGCGAGCCCGGCACTTCGCTGAGGTAGACGCGGATGCCGTTCTCCTCCTTCGCCAGTTGCCAGTTCTCCGCCTGGGCCAGGGCGATGGCCGGGGCGGCGAGCAGCAGGGCGATGAGCAGCGATAGGCGTTTCATGGCGCGGCTCCCTGAGGGAATAGTCCGATCTTAGGCGCTCTGGATGACGCTGACGCAAGGACCGGCGAGTGGTTGCGGGACTTTTCGCGGGCATTAAAAAAGCCGGCTTGTGGCCGGCTTTCAGGGGGTGGTCCAACCTTACTTCTGGTAGGGCAGACCGCCTTGATTCTGTGGCAGCGCAGCGAGCTGCGTGCGGGGCGCAGATGGTAACAAAGTCGGGACGAAAAGCCTAATCCCGGTCACAAAAAAGCCCCGCATGAGCGGGGCTTTTCATGGCGCGGGTAACCCGCGCGACCATCACTTGGCCTGGAAGGCGGCGACGGACTTGGTGATGTAGGAGCGGGCTTCTTCGGCGTTGCCCCAGCCCTCGACCTTCACCCACTTGCCCTTTTCGAGATCCTTGTAGTTCTCGAAGAAGTGCTTGATCTGCTCCAGCAGCAGGGCCGGCAGGTCGGTGTATTCCTTCACGTCGTGGTACAGGACGCTCAGCTTGTCGTGCGGTACGGCGATCAGCTTGGCGTCGCCGCCGGCTTCGTCGCTCATGTTCAGCACGCCGACCGGACGGGCGCGGATGACGGAGCCCGGAGCCACCGGATAGGGGGTCACGACCAGCACGTCCAGGGGGTCGCCGTCGTCGGCCAGGGTGTTCGGGATGAAGCCGTAGTTGGCCGGGTAGAACATCGGGGTGGCCATGAAACGGTCGACGAACAGGCAGTCGGTTTCCTTGTCGATTTCATACTTGATCGGCGCGTGGTTGGCCGGGATCTCGATAGCGACGTAAATGTCGTTCGGCAGGTCTTTGCCAGCCGGGATACTGCTGTAGCTCATGGACGACTCCAGATATGGGTTCGGGCCGAAAAAGTGCGGCGAATTATAGGCAGATTGCCGTGGCCAAGCCACAGACATCGCTTATCGCGCCTGAGTTTCCTGATATTCGGGATGTTCGCGCTGTAGTTGTTTTAGGCGCGAGAGCGGATCTTGCCGGTAGAACAGCGCGAGTTGCTCGTAGACCTTCGGATAGGCCTCGTGCAGCAGGTCGGGAGCGGTGAAGAAGTATTCGCTGGTGACGGCGAAGAATTCCGCCGGATTCTCCGCCGCATACGGGTCGATCGCGGTGTGCGCCTGCGGGTTGCGGTCCAGCCGGTGGTTCATCTCGTCGTAGGCGCTCTGCATGGCGGCGGCCCAGTCGGCCACACGCATGTCGCGGTGCAGCGGCGGCAGGCCGTTGGCGTCGCCGTTGAGCATGTCCAGCTTGTGCGCCAGCTCGTGGATCACCAGGTTGTAGGCGTCCCAGCCGCCGCCGCTTTCCACGCCCGGCCAGGCGAGGATCACCGGGCCCTGCAGCGAGGTCTCGCCGGCGCGCTCGTCGTCGAATTCGTGGATGACGCCCGCCGGGTCGCGGTGTTTCTGCGGGCTGACGAAATCGTCGGGGTACAGCACCAGCTCATGGAAGCCCTGGTACCAGTTCAGCTCCGGCAGGTGCAGCAGCGGCAGTTGCGCCTGGGCGGCGAGCAGCAGGCGATGGAAGTCGTCCAGCTCGACGCCGGGCAGGGCGGAGAGGCGCTTGTCGCGCAGGAACAGCCGCACCCGCTCGCCGAGCAGGCGCAGCTCGTCGTCGTTCAGCCCATCGAGGATCGGCAGTTGCCGGCGTACCTGCGCCCAGAGCTCCGCGTCGAGCGGGTGGCGGGCGAGGAAGCGCCGGCGGCGCCAGGCGCTGAACGACCACATGGGCGGATCAACGCTCGCTGGTCTGCGCCTTGGCCGCCGGGCGCAGCTTGTGGCGCAGGACGCCGATCAGCATGGGAACCAGCGAGAAGGCGATGATGCCGATGATCATCAGCGAGAGGTTCTGCTTGATGAACGGCACGTTGCCGAAGAAGAAGCCCAGGGTCACCAGGCCGCCGACCCAGACCACGCTGCCGGCCACGCTGAAGGCCAGGAAGCGCAGGTAAGGCATGTAGGCCATGCCGGCGACGAAGGGCGCGAAGGTGCGCACGATGGGCAGGAAGCGCGCCAGGGTCACCGTCTTGCCGCCGTGGCGCTCGTAGAAGGCGTGGGTCTGGTCGAGGTAGTCGCGGCGGAAGACTTTCGAGTCCGGCTTGCTGAACAGGCGCTTGCCCAGGGTCCGGCCGATCACATAGTTGGTGCTGTCGCCGCTGACCGCCGCGGCCAGCAGCAGGCTGCCGAGCAGCCAGGGGTCCATGCCGCCGGTGGCGCAGATGGCGCCGGCGATGAACAGCAGCGAATCGCCGGGGAGGAAGGGCGTCACGACCAGGCCGGTCTCGCAGAAGATCACCAGGAACAGGATGGCGTAGATCCAGACACCGTAGTTGGTCACCAGCAGGGACAGGTAGGTGTCGAGGTGGAGAATCAGGTCGATCGGATTGAAGTCCATGAGAAGCCTGTGTTGACAGCGGGGTGAGCGGCCGGGGGTGCGCATTATACGGACGGTTGCGTGCCGGGAACGCGCTTCATCGCGTCCTGCGACGAACGTCATTCGAGAATATTACAGGTCGAAGGTGAAAAATCGGTTGGGGCGATGGCTGAAACGCCCTGTGACAAATGCGCTGGGGCCCCGGCCAGGGCCGCGCGGCGTCAGAACCGGCTGGCCTGCCAGCTCAGGGGCGCGGGGATGTGCGTGGCACTGAGATGTTGCGCGGGGGCGGGGGCCGGCAGCTGCTTGGCGACGGGGTGATCCGCCACTTCCCGGGAGCGCATGGCGGTTTCCAGGTGCGCCTCGGCGATCAGTTGCTGCAGGCGCCCGCTGCGTTGCAGGGTGCGCAGGCTGCGGTCGAGGCTGGCGGCCAGCGCTTCGCCCTCGGCGCGCTTCCTGGGGACCAGGACATAGAGCGGCCGGATGTCCAGCGGCGGTTCCACGAACACCAGCTGATCGCGCAGCGCCGGGGCGTTCTGGGCGAGCAACTGATAGCCGGTGTAGCGGTCCGCCACCGCCAGGTCGATGCGCCCGCGCAGGAGTTTTTCCAGGTTCTGCCAATCGGTGTTGACCGCCTCCTTCTTGAGGAAGTCGGCGGCGTCGAAGGCGGTCTGGTTGACGTAGCCGCGCACCACGCCGATGCGGTACGGGCGCAGGCTGTCGAGGTCGCCGGGGGTGATCTGCACCCTGTGGTCGCGGCGGCGGAAGAAACCGATCCGGGAGTCCAGCAACGGCATCGAGGTGTAGAAGTCGCGGCTGCGGTCGTCGGAGAGGTAGGCGGGCATCAGCGCGTCGAAGCGGCCTTCGCGGGCCTCGTTGAGCGCCCGCTGCCAGGGCAGGAACACCAGCTCGGCCTTGTCGCCGTTGAGCGCCAGGGCTTCGTCGAGGATGCGCGCGGCCAGGCCGTGGCCGGGGAGGTCGGGGCCGACGTAGGGAGCCCAGTCCAGCGTGGCGATGCGCAGGGTTTGCGCCTGGCTGCCGGCGCAGACCAGCGCGAAGAGGAGGCTGACGAGCAGGGGACGACGCATGGAATCCCTTAGCCGGTGGGCACGGCGGGTCGAAGGCCGAACATCACTCTAGTGCGCCCGGCCCGCCGACACCAGCGGGCCCCGGGGCGGCCGTCAGGTCAGGTCGCCGCTGATCGGCAGGATGTAGTTCTTGAACTCGGTGTCTTCGTGGAAGCCGATGGACTCGTAGACCTTCTGCGCCACCTCGTTGTTGACGCTGGTGGAAACGCGCATGCGCACCGCCTGGGTCTCGCGGGCCATCTGCCGCGCGGTCTGCAGCAGGTGGTCGGCCACCAGCTGGCGGCGCGCCTCCTCGGCGACGTAGATGTCGTTGAGAATCCACACGCGCTTGAGCGACAGCGAGGAGAAGCTCGGATAGAGCTGGCAGAAGCCCAGCAGCTTGCTGTCATCGTCGTCCGGCAGGGCCAGGTAGATCACCGACTCCTTGCGGCGCAGGCGCTTTTCCAGGAATTTTCGCGACGATTCGGGGTAGGGCAGCATGCCGTAGAACTCGCGGTATTTGACGAACAGCGGCGCGAGCAGATCGAGGTGGTCGAGCGTGGCTTGCACGATACGCATGGGCGGGCCTCGGGGGTGATGTGAGGGGGCTGGAATGGCAATGCAGGAGCGATGCCAGCGAATGACCATCACGCGCGATGCTGCACCAGAAATTGTTGAAAGCGCAATCAAAGCGAGCGTTTGATCAACGCCAGCAGGCATCCACGCTGCCGGCGGTGACGCCCCGGGTTCCCTCGTTGTCGAGGGTGAAGTCGCCGCAGTCGCTGTCGTTCGCCTGGGTGCCCCGGCGCACGGCGGTCAACAGGTAGGTGCGGGCATTGCCGCCCAGGTATTTGGCCTGCAGTTCGTAGAACTGGTGCAGGGAGAGGCGCTTGCCGGCCGTGAGCGGGTAGGAGAAGGCCAGTTTCGCCGGGTCGTCGGCGTACTTGCTGTACTGCGCGAGGTAGCGCTCCTGCTGGGCGGCGGCGTCGCGCAGGAGAATCTGCGCATCGCTGCGGTTGGCGCGCAGCACGTACTGGCGGTAGCTGGGCATGGCGATGCTGGCCAGCAGGGCGACGATGGCGACCACCACCATCAGTTCGATCAGCGTGAAGCCACGTGTGCGGCGCCGGGGGGCGAGAGTCTGGAGGTTCATGGGTAATCAATAGCCGGATTGGTGTTCATGATTTGCCAGTTAAAGCGCCCCTGGTTCTTCGGGTCGAACAGCTGTACCGGGATTTTCTTTCCGGTCGGGTCGTAGAGCTTGTCGCCAATGCGGATCACCGGACCGTCGATCGGGATGCCGCTGGCGGGTTCGCTGAAGGAGCCGTCGCCGGCCACATCGAAGACGTTGAACTTCAGCGCGCCGCCGGTCTTCGGGTCTATCGCCAGCAACCAGTAGTCGATGCCGGCGCTGCAGGGATCTTCGTTAGGGTGGCTTACGGTGACGAAGAGCACATCACCCAGCATGAAGGGCTGGTCGAGGATCATCTCGCCCTTCGGCAAGTCGAGGTACCAACCGCGGATACCGGTCCCGCGCTTGCCACTATTGTCCCAGACCACTCGGTTGCTGCTGAGCTGCCTGACTCCAGCACTCTCGGTCAGAGTCTGCTCCTGCAGGTCACTGAGGCGTTTAAGAGTGGCTGGCATGCCATAGCTACCGTAGTCATAGCCGTAGCTGTTGGGGCCATTGGGCATGTAACTCGTCTGATCCCACATGCCGTAGAGAGACTGGATGGTGGAGGTACCCTCCTTGTCGCTGGCCTCAAAGTACTTGCCGGTTCCCGCGATCACCAATTGTCCGCCACGCGGGTGACTGGTGACTTCGGCGGCGGTGCCCATGGACTGTCCGCGTGTTTCGGGAATTATCGACAGTAGGCCTCCTGCCAGGGGTTCCTCGACAGCTGAGATGTCGATGTTAGTGAGGGCGTAGCGGTAGAGTTTCCCAGAAAGACTGCCGTAATAGAGGCTCGACAGCTCGCCGGGGATTGCGGTGTTGAACCAGGCTACCGTTCCACCCAACTCTTCCCCAGTGGCGGAACTGGAGAGGTAGAACGTCCCGTCATTCAGTCTCATTGAGAGCAAGCTACCGTCGGCAATCCCGTAACCGGTAGTCGTGTAGACATAGGGTGTACCGGAGACGTTGGCGATCACTGGTCGTTCAAGCAAGTTGCCCAGCAGGCGCGTATCGCCCTGGCTGGCATTCAGACGCTCCCATAGCAGTTTGGGGCTGTCCGGCTCGGTGATGTCCAGAGCGAACAGACCGCGCCCTCCTCGACCGGGAGCCATGACCAGAACGGTGCGCCAAGCGCCGTTGAAATAGGCATCCTGGGTGACAGCAGAGCCATCAACGAAGAAACGGTGCAGGCTGTTGGTGTTTTCCGCTTTCGACTGCGCCGCGTAGAGGGGCGACGGAAGGTAGTTCAGGTGGTCAATGACCGACGCTGGGATGAACGCCCACTTCTCGTTTCCCTGCTCGTCGAAGGCGTGCAGCATGCCGTCGTTGGCGCCGACGTAGATGCGCTTCTCCCGGTTGGCGTATTTCGTCTTGAACAATTCGTAGCCTGAAACATCACTGGCGGCGGTCTCCATGTAGTAACTGACGCCGTCCGGGGGACCGACCACTACCGGTGAGGAATAGATGATGTCGCCGAGCAGGTGTTTGCGGGTCCGGAACGTCGTGCCCTCCTTGCGTCGGTCGCCACGCAGCCAGTCGACGCGGTCCGGGCCCAGGTTGTCGTCGGTGGAGGCCCCCGGGGCGCGATTCAGCATCGCCTGTTGGGTGGTGTCGAGGTTGGCCCATTCGAAGGACTGCAACTGGCCACCGAGCCGGCCCGGGCTGGTATTGGCGTAGATCGTCCGGCTGCCGGCCGAGCGGTGATCCAGCTTGTCGCGGAAGGAGAGCTCGGTGTTTTGCTGGGCATTGCCCTGGCTGTCCAGGTTGTACTGGATGAGATCGCCGCTCCAGTCCGAGGGATCGTAGCGAGCGCTGTACAGGTGGGTGTCGGTGCCGAGCGAGGTAGAGCTGGCACCGGGCGCTGCCACGGTGCCGGCCGACGCCGCGGCCTGCTGGCTGCTGGCGACACCGTTGACGATCGACTGGAAGGCCGCCGTCAGCCCGCTGGCGGAGTCGGCGCTGAAGAACTCGCCTCGTGAGTCGAGGGCACCATGCCAGAGGGCAGCGACCTTGCCCTCGTTGGTGGCGGGGTCCGGCCACATCAAAAAGCCTTTGAGCAGTTGCGCATAGGATCCCGAGTAGGTGTCACCGCCCCAGGTCAGGGACTTGAACGTCTGCCCTAGCCCCAGGCCCACTGCGTAGGTGGTCACATGCTGCCAAGTGGCGGGGTCGTTCTTCGGGTTCCAGTAATCCTTGCCTTCGCGGAAACGCGGCGGAACCTCGTTCGGCAGGTCGTCGCGCGCGTCCTCGGCCCAGCCTTTGAACATGACGTCGGCCAGGGTGTTCGACCAATCATCGAAATAGGGGGGCCGGAGACCGTCTTTTTTGCCGTCTGGCAATGTCGTGGAGGTGCCGTCGGTATTGCCAATGTAGGTGATATTGTCCGTGCTGATGCCGTCGGTCATCAGCAGGTGGTAGGTCGGCCGGCAGGCGTATTCGGTCTTCGTGTCGCGGGGGGCGCCGGGGACGCGCGCGTAGGGATTGTAGGCGGATTTGCTGCGCAGATAGTCGTTAACCCGCTTCTGCGCCGCGAACAGGAGCGTGCCGTAAGGGGAGGTCTTGAGGCTGCTGACGAAGGTGTAGAAGTCGGCCTTGTGCTGGTTGGCGAAGGGCGCCAGGGTCTGCGTGCCGCAGGCTTCGGACGACATGTTGAAGTCGCTGCTGGTGCAGTTGTAGAGAGCCTGCCAGGTCACCCGGATATCCTCCGGCAGGTTGAACAGCGCCAGGTTGACCGCGCTGCGCGTGGCGAGCAGGCGGGTGCGGTAGAAGGAAAACCAGTTGGCGTAGTTCTGCTTCTCGGTGTCGCTGGTGACCCAGCGCGGGCTGAAGCAGGCGCTCCTGCAATTGCCTGCGCCGATGAAATCATTTGCGCAGTTCTGCGCGGCGTTCAGGGTGGGGCTGGCGACGTTTTTAGCATGGGGGCAGTTCGCATCGAACTGGTAGTAGTAGCCGTTGCCGGAGGTGGCTGAGCCTATTGGTCGGGTGTAGACGCCAATGTCTGTATAGCCGTCGCTGGTTATGAACCTTAGGTCGGCTGTGGCGTACGTGCCCGCGCCGGGCTGGAAGCCGTCGTAGTAGGCCTTGTCGAACCGGGTGGTGAGTCGCTGGCTGACCACGCGCCCGCCTTCGAAGGTCACCTTCCAGGGGGCTTCGTAGGTGACTGCCGGGTTGTAGTAGAGCGGGTTGGCGGCGCTGGAGGAGTAGGAGATGTAGTTCTTGGACATTCCACCTGCGGAGGGCATATCTGGCAGGTAGGGGTATAGCATGCTCCCGGAGTCGTCGAGCGTCACGATGAGATTGGGCGAAACGCCCTCGACGAGGAACAGAGGGGCCTGGCTCGGGGTCGCCGCCAATGTATGCGCGGCGACGCTCAGCAACACGGTCACCACGGCAATGCGGCCCAACCGCGAGAGACGATCAGCGTTGTACACGGGCGTACTCCTGAAGGCGGACCACTGCCTGGTCGGTGATCCCGGTGGAAATGGCGTTCATCTGCAACAGGTAGGTACCGGTGCCCCGCAAACAGTTGGCCATGCCGGAAGAAGAGCGGCTTTCACACTGGGCCGCGATGTACCAGCGCGGTGACCGGCTCAGTTCGGACAACTGGCTGGGCGCACCGAGGTCGTTGCCCTTATAGGTTCTCGCCGTAACCAGGCGCCGGATGCTACTGCCGCTCCAAAATTGCCCATCAAAAACGGGGATGAGCCAGGCCCGATCACAGAAATCGACCTGTTGCTGCTTCTGTTCAGTGCTGGAGCAGGTGTCGTCGTTGCTGACCACCAGCGACGGAGCCAGCGTTGCGCGGTAGTACGCCTCTTCAATCGCCGAGTTGGCCCCGGCCAGGGCGGCCTGGTAGTCGCGATTGTCCGCCAGGCTGTTGTCCAGCAGCATGCCGTTACGCAACGCCCCGAGGGTGAGGGCGGTCATGCCAAGCAGCAGAAGCAGCGCGATCAGCAGGGTGTTTCCCGCCTGCCGTGGTCGAGCTCGATTCACGGGATATTCCTCAGGTAGAGGGTTTGACTGAAGGCCGCGCAGAGCCCGCGATTACCGGTGCTCTGGGTCGAGCCGGTGAGCGGGTCCCGGTAGGTGCAGTTGGCCGGTAGCAGCGGCCGTTCCGAACTGAGCACGAGGCCGACGCGGATACGGTTGGTGGCGCTTTGCTCGAAGCGCAGGTCGTGAATGTCACCAGAGATGGGAACAGCACCTGGGACCCCACTTGAGTGATTATTCGTCTTGCACATCAGTTGATGGCTGGACAGGTACAGGTGGCTGATTAGTGTGTTCCGCTGCTCCTCGGCAGTTCCTACACCTAAGGCAGAGGGGAGCGCGTTGGAGGGACCGACCAACCCGCCGGCGTTGTTGATACCGACTCGGTTGGTGTAAAGCCTGCTGGCGGTGCAGTCCTGAAAAGTCTGCGTATCTGCTACCTGGGCGCGCTGGTAACGCACGCAAAGCCCCTTACCGTCGCTATCGAGCGTAACCACCTCACCCTCATCGAAAGTGCACCCGGTACTCACGTCCGTCATTCCGGGAAACGGTGCATCCCGATCGATGGCCAGGTTGAGCCCCATCGACATCGCTACGGCAGAACTGTCAGCACTCAGCCCCTCTCGCCAATTGCCACTGGCTCTGACAGTGGCCTTACTCCCTAGCCAACCACTGTAGCCAGCGTGGCTCGCCTCTTGTTCCAGTCGGCCGAAGATCACGCGGGCGTTGTTCTGGTTCTGTTGCTGCGCGTAGTTGAAGGCGGCGTGGTCGCTGTTGGACAGGTAGAGCTGCAGGATGCCGAAGAGCACCATCAGGCCCAGCGCGATGCCGACCATCAGTTCGATCAGAGAGAATCCGGCCTGGGGACTGTTTTGCGGGAAGTTCGTCATGGCTGGAGGCTCACGCGGTAGCGCTCCACGCCGCCGCTGTCATCGGCCGAGAGGCAGGCAGCATCTTCGTCGTCCTCGACCGTGGGGCTCCCGGTCCGGCAGTTGCGGCTGTGCCACGCCAGCTGGACCAGCAGCAGGGGCGCCGACGCGCTGGCGCAGGTCCTGCCGTTGCGGGTGGGGCAGATGTAGCTGTCGTCCCTTAGCAGGGTATCGTCGGTGTCCAGCGCGCGCTTCACTTCGGCGACCCAGCAGGCCAGTTCGCGCGAGGCCCTGTCGGTCACGCCCAGCCCACGGGTGTCGCAGTTCTGTTCGTTGTCGAGTGCGGGAAATGAGCCGCCCGCTGCGACGAGATAGACCGAGCCGCTTTGCAGGCGTCCGTTGCGGACCAGCACTTCTCGATTGGCCTGCATCCCGCGGGCGAGGTCGGCGACGAGCTGAATGGCGTTCTGCCGCTGCTGGCTGTCGTGGCTGTAGGCAGTGCTGTGAGTTTGCAGGGCAAGTATGCCGAGCAGCGCGAGGCTGGTGAGCAGCACGGCGACCAGGACTTCGATGAGATAGAAACCAGGCTGGTTGATAAGACGGTGCGGGCTCATTCGCAGTCTCCCACCATGCCGCTGCGTTGCAGACAGACGCTGTGGGTGTACGAGCCTGACGTCAGGTTGAAGATCAATGGGAATTTGATTTCGGGCGTAAGAGCGCCGATGGAGTAGTCAGTGATGGGGATGAGTACGCCGCAGCCATCGAAAACCAAGCTGACGACCTCGGATCTGTTAATGCTGATCTCTACTTTGCCGGAGTCATCGATACGGCGTTTACTACGCAGCACAATGTTGCGTTTGTTGCCCTGCCAGTTGTTGCGGATAGCGACCACGTCCAGCGGGGCCCCCCAGCCGGCACCAACGTCAAGAGGGCCAATTTTGACCTGTTGCCCGCTGATCTGTGCCTGCGCCTGCGTGTACTGGACCAACCCGGCCAGGTGCTTGCTGGCGGTTTGCACGCGATTGCGGGCGATCAGGTAGTCGAAGGACGGTACGGCCAGGGAGAGGATGATCGCCAGGATGGAGAGGGTGACCATCATCTCGACCAGGGTGAAACCGTGCTGGCCGGATAGCCGCCGGGCGGCGGCCGGGAGGAGGGGGTTCAGTGAGTGCATGTTCTCGCCATCGACCTGGAGCGCGGGCGGCGCAGCGCCTGCTTCCGATCCAGGGTCTGTTTCTGAATGGCGTGGTTTTTATCCCGCTGAACGGGATGGACGATTTAAGACAAATCTTAAAGGCAGCGGCCGCCCGTGAGGCATGTGGTCGCGTTCACAGGCGCGTTGTTTTCGCTTCGTTTGGGGGCGTATCGGAGCGGTCGTGTGCGAGAGGAGTGCTTATCGCATTGGATTTGGCCAATTGAAGCACCTCAGGGAATCCCCTTAACTCAGAATCGCCAAAATGCTCTGGAGAACACGATTAATATCGGGAATATCTCCAGGCGGCCAAAGATCATGGCAAGGCACATCAGCCACTTTGCGGGTTCCTTGAGCGTGCCGAAACCTCCAGACGTCTCGCCATAACCAATCCCCATGTTGTTTATACAGGCTGCAACCGTGCCAAAGGCAGTCTCCAGGTCATGTCCAATCGCGACCAGGCCCCAGACAAAGACGCACGAGAAGAAGATGTATAAGAAAAACAGTGCCCATATTGAGCGAATGACTCTATCGGAAACCGAATAACCTCCCACCTTCGTTGCAAAAACAGCACTGGGGTGGATGAGCTGTTTGATTTCTTGAGCACCCTGGCGGTACAGCAGAAGAAAGCGCATAGCCTTGATTCCGCCACACGTCGACCCGACGCATCCGCCAAAAAAACTGGCCCCCAGCAGGAGCAGCACCACATGTGGCGGCCATGCAGGATAGTTGGCGGCTCCCAGGCCGTTGTCAGTCATCACCGAGGTAGCCTGAAAGAAACTGTGCACTAGGGAGTCTTGAAGCCCAAACGTTTCCGTTCGATAGAGCTCGATGCTGGTGGCGCACACCACTAAAGATAGAATCACCAGAAAGAATCTGAATTCCGAATTGCTGATGATCGGCAACAGGCTACGTCGAGTAATGGCAAAGAAATACAGGGAAAAATTGATGGCGGCAAAAATAGAGAACAAGCCGCCCACCAACTCTATCTGGGGGCTGTTGTAGAAGCCCAGGCTGCTTCCGCGAGTAGAGAATCCCCCCAGTGAAACCGTCGACAGGCTGTGGCATAGCGCGTCAAACCAGTTCATTCCTGCCAGGAAATAAGACACTGCGCATATCAATGCCAGGCCGACATAAATCGCCCACAAATGTTTTGCGGTATCCGCCAGTCGCGGCGTGAGCTTTTCCTCCTTGAATGGTCCGGGCATTTCTGACTGATAGAGCTTTGCACCACCAATGCCCAGGAAAGGCATGATCGCAACTGCCAGGATGATAATGCCAAGGCCGCCCAGGAAGTTTAACTGCGCACGATAATAGAGGACGGATTTCGGCAGGCTGTCTATTTCATTCAGCACCGATGCGCCAGTCGTCGTGATGCCAGATATTCCCTCAAAAGCCGCATCGACCAACGAAAGATTAAGGCGGCTATCAAGATACAAGGGCATGGTGCTGATGATGGAAAAAATCACCCAGAACAGCACTGCCACCACAAACCCATCCTTGGTTCTGAGGACCTTCTCGCCGCTGTTGGTCAGAGTCCAGCCGGTCATGCCAATTGCAAGGGAAATGGCAAAGGTCACCAGGAACGAGGTCAGTTGCTTCTCACCGAAAATCAATCCAATGAGGGCGGGAATGGGCATCGACAGGCTGTACAAAACAACCAGGAAACTACAGAGATGCAAGATTGTATTGAGTCGAGAACTCTTATGCATTTATTGAATCGGACCTCTGATTCCAGACCGGCATGCTAACCCCCGGCGTGTTACTGCCGATCCCGTTGGCCGTAAAGAATGCGTAAATTTTCTCGCTCCGTACGGCCGGAGCCTGCGTTCCACTCCTCGGGCAAACGTGCACAAATCCGGTGTGGCACCGATATGGCGAATAGTCCTGGGAAGACCTGTTATTGCCATCCGTGCTCAATGCGACTCGATGCCTGGTCTTTCCCGGGATGAGCGGACATTGACTTGAAGTGGATAATATTCACCGCGAGGAGTGTTCATGGCCCGGGCCGGACGAGGCTTTCCCGAATACTCCAAACGCAAGGCAACCGATCGGATGCTTACCGGTACGTCGCTTCATCCTGTAGCCGAGACGCCCGGTATCGCTGAAGGTCGGCCGGACAAACGGAAGCGCCAGTACGAGCAATAAGGTGACGATGCTTTTCCAGGCAATGGCAAGCCGCGTGGCGAGCGTGCGGAGTTGTGTCGACTACGCCAGCACCCGGACCAAGGGATCATGGCGCGCGATGTTTTAAGGAATCGCTCGCCACCTTCGCTCAGCCGCCGAGCAGGAAGTTGCCGTGCAAGGGCGCGCTGTCTCCCTCCAGCACCGGCAACTGCGCTTCATCCTTGAGATTCACCCCCGACAACTGGCGCCGGCAGGCTTCGCGCATCAGGTAGAGCAGGCGGTGGGTGGCCAGGCCGTAGCTCAGGCCCTCCAGGCGCACGTTGGAGATGCAGTTGCGGTAGGCGTCGTTCAGGCCGACCTTCGGCGCCCAGGTGAAGTACAGGCCGAGGCTGTCCGGCGAGCTGAGGCCGGGGCGTTCGCCGATCAGGATCACCACCATCTTCGCCCGCAGCAGCTCGGCCACTTCGTCGGCCACGGCGACGCGGCCCTGCTGCACCAGCGCGACCGGCGACAGGCTCCAGCCTTCGTTGCGCGCCTGTTCCTCCATGCGTTCGAGGAAGGGCAGGCTGTGGCGCTGCACGGCGAGCGAGGAGAGACCGTCGGCGATCACCACGGCGAGGTCGTAGCCCTGGGGGTGGCGGTCGGCGTGGCGGCGGAGGAGTTCCGCCGACTCTTCGTCCAGCCGGCGGCCGAGGTCGGGGCGTTGCAGGTAGGTGTCGCGGTCGGTGGCGGCGCTGTGCAGCAGCAGGGTGTCGCGGCCGCGTTCGGCCAGTTGCCGGGCGAGGCCGTCGCGGTCGAAGGGCAGGTGCACGGCGTCGCGCGCCTGGGCGTGGGCGAACTGGAAGTCCAGCTGCGCGCGGGTCGGCAGGCTGGTGCCGGCGCGGCCCAGGGCGATGCGCGCGGAGGTCAGGCGGCGCAGTTCCTGCCAGGGGTTGGGCGTGGCGCTGTCGCTCATCTGTTTCTCCTCAATTCGATGGACTTCAGGACAGTTGCGCCAGCGCCTGGCGGAAGGCGCCGGGCAGGCGGTCGGCCATGTGCACGTGGCCGTCGCGCTGATGGAGGATTTCCATGCGTTCCAGCCACGCTTCGAATTCCGGCGCGGGTTTCAGGCCCAGCGTCTGGCGCACGTAGAGCGCGTCGTGGAAGGAGGTGGTCTGGTAGTTGAGCATCACGTCGTCGGAGCCGGGGATGCCCATGATGAAGTTGATGCCGGCCACGCCGAGCAGGGTCAGGAGCATGTCCATGTCGTCCTGGTCGGCCTCGGCGTGGTTGGTGTAGCAGATGTCGCAGCCCATGGGCACGCCGAGCAGCTTGGCGCAGAAGTGGTCTTCCAGGCCGGCGCGGATGATCTGCTTGCCGTTGTAGAGGTATTCCGGGCCGATGAAGCCGACCACGGTGTTCACCAGGAACGGCTTGAAGTGCCGCGCCACCGCGTAGGCGCGCGCTTCGCAGGTCTGCTGGTCGACGCCATGGTGCGCGTTGGCCGACAGCGCGCTGCCCTGGCCGGTCTCGAAGTACATGAGGTTGTCGCCCAGGGTGCCGCGCTTCTGCGACAGGCCGGCTTCGTAGCCTTCCCTGAGGATCGACAGGCTCACGCCGAAGCTGGCGTTGGCGGCCTCGGTGCCGGCGATGGACTGGAACACCAGGTCCAGCGGGGCGCCACGGTTGATCGCCTCGATGGAGCTGGTGACGTGGGTGAGCACGCAGGACTGGGTGGGGATTTCGTAGCGCTGGATGATGGCGTCGAGCATTTCCAGCAGGGTGCAGATCGATTGCAGGCTGTCGGTGGCCGGGTTGATGCCGAGCATGGCGTCGCCGTTGCCGTAGAGCAGGCCGTCGAGGACGCTGGCGGCGATGCCGGCCGGATCGTCGGTGGGGTGATTGGGCTGCAGGCGCGTGGACATGCGCCCGCGCAGCCCCATGGTGTTGCGGAAGCGGGTGACCACGCGGATCTTCTGCGCCACCAGCACCAGGTCCTGCACGCGCATGATCTTCGACACGGCGGCAGCCATTTCCGGCGTCAGCCCCGGCGCCAGGGCGCGCAGGCTGCTCTCGTCGGCCGCATCGCCGAGCAGCCAGTCGCGCAGGCCGCCCACGGTGAGGTGGCTGACCGGCGCGAAGGCCTGGCGGTCGTGGCTGTCGATGATCAGCCGGGTGACTTCGTCGCTTTCGTAGGGGATCAGCGCTTCGTCGAGGAAGCGCTTGAGCGGGATGTCGGCCAGGGCCATCTGCGCGGCGACGCGCTCGGCGTCGCTGCCGGCGGCGACCCCGGCGAGGCGGTCGCCGGAGCGCGCCGGGCTGGCCTTGGCCATCACCTCGCGAAGGCTGTCGAAGCGCCAGGTCTGGCCACCGACGCTGTGGGCGAATCCGGACATGGCGGCTCCTCTCAACCTTGGCTGGCGAACGAGGCGTCGGTGCCGCGGTTGAGGCTGATGACGATGCTGCAGCAGGAGCAGCCGCCGATCATCAGCACCAGGAACACCGAGGCGATGACGCTGTTGAACCAGAGCATAGCGGCCAGGCACAGCAGGGCCAGGGCCAGGGCGATGGCGGGCACGATGGGGTAGCCGGGGGCGCGGAAGCTGCGCTCCAGGTCCGGCTCGCTGCGGCGCAGCTTGAACAGGCTGAACATGCTCATGATGTACATGACGATAGCGCCGAACACGCTCATGGTGATCATCGCCGCGGTCAGCGTCATGCCCTGCAGGCTGATCAGACCGTCGCTGAAGATCGCCGCGATGCCCACCGCACCGCCGGCGAGGATGGCGCGGTGCGGCGTCTGGAAGCGCGACAGCTTGGCCAGGCCGCGCGGCAGGAAGCCGGCGCGGGCGAGGGCGAAGAACTGCCGCGAGTAGCCGAGGATGATGCCGTGGAAGCTGGCCACCAGGCCGAACAGGCCGATCCACACCAGCATGTGCATCCAGGTGGAGTTGTTGCCGACCACGGCTTTCATCGCCTGCGGCAGCGGGTCGTTGATGTTCGACAGGGTGCGCCAGTCGCCAACGCCGCCGGCGAAGATCATCACGCCGATGGCCAGCGCCACCAGGGTGAGGATGCCGGCGATGTAGGCGCGCGGGATGGTGCGTTTCGGGTCCTTGGCTTCTTCGGCGGCCATGGCGGCGCCTTCGATGGCGAGGAAGAACCAGATGGCGAAGGGGATCGCGGCGAAGATGCCGGCCAGTGCCGGCGTGCCGAACTGATCGGAGCCGGCCCAGCCGTTGAGCACGAAGTTGCTGAAGCTGAAGCCCGGCGCCACCACGCCCATGAACACCAGCAGCTCGGCCACCGCCAGCACGGTCACCACCAGCTCGAAGGTGGCGGCGATGCTCACGCCGAGGATGTTCAGGGTCATGAAGATCACGTAGGCGCCGGTGGCGGCCCACTTCGGATCGAGCCCGGGGAACTGCACGTTGAGGTAGGCGCCGATGGCCATGGCGATGGCCGGCGGGGCGAAGACGAATTCGATCAGGGTGGCGATGCCGGCGATCATCCCGCCGGTCTTGCCGAAGGCCCGCACGCTGTAGGCGAAGGGCCCGCCGGCGTGGGGGATGGCGGTGGTCAGTTCGGTGTAGCTGAAGATGAAGCAGGTGTACATCACCGCGACCAGCAGCGTGGTGACGAGGAAGCCCAGGGTGCCGGCGGCGGCCCAGCCGTAGCTCCAGCCGAAGTACTCGCCGGAGATCACCAGGCCCACGGCGAGGCCCCAGAGGTGCAAGGTTCCAAGCGTCGGTTTTAGTTGTGATGCGCTCATCGTTATTCCTCTTTCCCCGTGGGGCGTGGACGGATACCTGAGCCTCGATGGTAGTGGCGGCGGTCCTTGCGAGACTTGACCGCTGGAACCGGCTTTCGCCGCGCAGGGTCAACTTGCTGTTACCCATCGCCCCACGCGGGGTGCGGTGCCCGATTACGGTGCCGGATTCATGCCAGATGCCCCATGCGGTGGCAGCTGCAGGCCAGGCGCGGCGCTGGGTCCGGCAGCTTGCGCGATGACGGCGAGGCACGGGATTTGCTTTGTAAAACCGTCCCCGTTTTCCGGGGACAAAGTGCCTTGCGTGTTTCATAAAACAAGATCGGTAACCGACATGAGTCAGCCCCTGTTCTCCCACCCCGGCCTGAGCGTGCCTCTGGCCAGCAACATCGGCGTGCTGTCCGCTGCGGCCAGCGGTCTGGGCCGCTTCATCGGCGACCAGGGTGGCGATATCGACCGGGTCTTCGGCCGCGCCGGGATCGATCCGGAGCGCCTGCTGCATCCGACCCTGAGCCTGGCGCTGACCAACTATTGCCAGGTGCTCGAAGAGGCCGCGCGGCAGTCGGGCTGCGACAACTTCGGGCTGCGCTATGGCGAGCAGTTCCGGCCGCGCGAGCTGGGCCTGCTGGGCTACGTCGGGCTCTGCTCGGAGACGCTGGAGGCGGCGCTGAAGAACTTCGCCGCGGCCTTTCCCTATCACCAGCACGACACGCTGATCCGCCTGGTGGATTGCGGCGAGTGCTACCGCTTCGACTACCAGGTGCGCCACGGCGCGATCCTCGACCGCCGCCAGGACGCCGAGCTGACCCTGGGCATGGCGCTGAACCTGATGCGCCATGTGCTGGGCCCCGAATGGGCGCCGCGCGCGGTGAGTTTCGAGCACGCGCGGCCGGAAGGCTGGCAGGAGCACGGCCGGGTGTTCGATGCGCCGGTGCTGTTCCAGCGCGGCTGCAACTCGATGCTGATTCCCAAGCGCGACCTTTACGGCCGGCAGATGCCCGAGCGCGACGCCAACCTGCTGTTCCTGGTGCAGGACGTGATCCGGCGCCTGGGCGAGCAGGGCGGGGCGCCGAATCTGGTGGAGGACGCCGGTACGCAGATTCGCCTGGCGCTGAGCGAGGGCGAGCCGTCGCTGGAGCTCATCGCCGAGCAGCTCGAACTCACCACCGCCGGCCTGCAGCGCCGCCTGCGCGAGGCCGGGCTGAGCTTCAGCCAGCTGGTGGAAAACACCCGCCGCGAGCTGGCGCTGCATTACCTGCGCCAGCGCCAGCGGCCTATCTCCGAACTGGCGCCGTTGCTGGGGTATTCCGAGACCAGCGCCTTTTCCCGCGCGTTTCGCCGGTGGTTCGGCGTGAGCCCGCGGCAGTGGCGTAGCGACGTGGACTGACCCACGCCGAGATCACCCCTTGTAGGAGCGAGCTTGCTCGCGAACAACTTCCGCATCGGGGCTGGTTCGCGAGCAAGCTCGCTCCTACGAAAAACCCCTCGCCTCGGCGGTTTTCCCCGGGCATAAAAGCGCGGCCCGCGCGCGAGACCGAGGCGTGTTCCACGCCCATGCCCGCGCGGGCTGCCCTCGTAGGAGCGGAGCTTCTCCGCGATAGCCGTGGCACGGCGTCGGGATTTCGCGGACAAGGTCCGCTTGTGTCTGCTGACTTCGGTAGGATCGAAGGTGAGAGCGGCGGGAAGCAAGCTGCAGGTCCGCAGTGTTAGCAGCACGAGTAGGAGCCCAAGCTGCCTCCCGCCGTCCTCTGACCAAAGCCCGAACAGTTGAACGAGTACAACCTCGAACCACAAGCGTGGGCAGTCAGAGCGCTCTCGCCATGTAGTTTACGAGGGTTGAAGCATGACGTGTTGGATCGGTATCGATGTTGCCAAGGACTCGCTGGCCGTATGGTTCCGCCCACAGGGCAGGAGCTTGAGCGTTTCCAATGACGAAGCGGGACATCAGCAGTTAGTGACGCTCTTCGCCGAGGAGAAGCCCGGCCGCATTGTGCTGGAGGCTACCGGTGGATATGAGCGAGGCGTCCTGCATGCCTTGTCCCGAGCCGGCCACGCAGTCTCTCGCTTGAATCCCACACGGGTTCGGGCGTTTGCTACCGCCATGGGCAAGTTGGCCAAGACCGACCCCATCGATGCGGCCGTCCTGGCGCATCTGGCCCAAACGCTGGAGGAAGCCCCCAGTACGGTTCTTTCGCCGGAGCGCCGGCGGCTGCGAGAGCTGGTGCAACGTCGCGAGCAACTGGTTGGGCAGCGCGATGATGAGCGCCGGCGCCTGCAACAGGCCAACGACCCCTTTGTCCGCCAATGCCTGGAGGACGCCATCAAGGCCTTGAAGGCCAGAATTTGCAGCTATGACGAGCAAATCGCCGAGGCCATGGCTGCGGTGGACTCCGAGCAGGTCCAGCAACTCAGTCAGGTCAAGGGCGTAGGCCCGGTAACCGTCGCAGGATTACTGGCTTACCTGCCAGAACTGGGACAACTCAACCGTCGCCAGATCGCCGCCCTGGTCGGCTTGGCCCCTTACAACAGCGACAGCGGCCAGAAGTCGGGGCAACGCCGTATCCGCGGAGGGCGCGGCATGATTCGACGCATCCTCTACATGGCAACCTGGTCGGTCATTCGTTACCAGAAGAGCTTCGCTCTTCGTTATCACGGCCTACGCGAAAACGGCCGATGCGCCAAAGTCGCGTTGGTGGCCTGCATGCGAGTTCTGATCGTACGGCTCAATGCGATGGTCCGGGACGGCACTTGCTGGAGAACTGACTTCGAGTAAAAGACAGTGTAGTGGTCCGGAAATTCTGGACACCGAGATAGGAGCGAGTTAACTAACGCGACTATTGAGGTGATTTACATGGGTCATAGAAAACTATCGGACGCGCTCAAGCGCGAAGCAGTGCAACTGGTGGTAGCGCAGGGCTACTCGGTGCCGCAGGCAGCACAGGCCATGGGGGTGGGACCGACGGCGTTGCGGCGTTGGGTCTCGCAATGGCGGGCTGAGCAACCGGGTTCAGTCATCGATGATGCCCAGCGCATCCGTGCACTGGAGAGCCAGTTGGCGCAGGTGCAGCGCGCACTGGCAGAGGCGCAGGAAGAGCGTGACACGCTAAAAAAATCCACGGCCTTCTTCGTTCGGGAAATGCTGCGAGCTGGCAAATGATCGACCGAGTGAAGGGGGCCATGAGCGTCACGCGCTGCTGTCGCCTGCTTGGACTGGCGCGCAGCAGTTACTACGCGGCGCGTCATAAGCGCCCGAAACCACCCAGCCCGCTACTCTCGGCCGTCACGGACCTGCATGAAAGCAGCCGGCACACCTATGGCTCACGCCGGATGTCGGCGGCCTTGCGTCAGCAGGGGCATGCGGTGGGTCGGCAACGGGCTCGCCGCCTAATGCGTCAGGCTGGCCTGGCGGTGGCTCGACGGCGCAATCAGCACTATCGGCGGCACACCAAGCCGGCAGCGGCGGCCCCCAACCACCTCAATCGCCAATTCCAGCCGGCAGCCCCGAATCAGGTCTGGGCCGGCGACATCACCTATCTGCGTACGGCGCGTGGCTGGCTGTACCTGGCTATCGTGGTCGATCTGTATGCCCGGCGAATCGTGGGCTGGGCATTCTCGTCCGTGGCTGATACGGATTTGGTGATCCAGGCCCTGGAGCTCGCCGTGTCGATGCGACACCCGGACAACGGCCTGATGTTCCACTCCGATCAGGGGTGCCAGTACAGCAGCGAGCGCTTTGTGGACATGCTGCGACGTTTGCAGATCGTGCAGAGCATGAGTCGGCGCGGCAATTGCTGGGACAATGCAGTGGTGGAGCGAGTCTTTGCCAGCTTGAAGCGTGAGTGGATAGGCGAGCGGCGCTATCGAGACCAGCACGAAGCCAAAGCCGATGTGACACGATTCGTCGCCACCTACTACAACCATCAGCGTCTTCATTCGACAACGAAGCAGTTGCCGCCAGCCGTGTTCGAGGCGCGGGCGGCTTGATGCTCCTATAGCGGTGTCTAGAAAAACCGGACCACTACAACCTTGTCCGCGATGGTCCGAACCGCCTGCGGCCTTCGCGGATAAGATCCGCTCCTACGAAAAGCCGCCGCCTCGGCAGTTTTTCGCGGGCATAAAAAAGCGCGGCCCGCGGGCCGCGCAAAGAGAGATCGAGGAAGCCGCCCGGCGTGTGCCGGGCGGGTGGATCAGAAGAAGCCCAGCGGGTTGATGTCGTAGCTGACCAGCAGGTTCTTGGTCTGCTGGTAGTGGTCGAGCATCATCTTGTGGGTCTCGCGGCCCACGCCGGATTTCTTGTAGCCACCGAAGGCGGCGTGCGCCGGGTACAGGTGGTAGCAGTTGGTCCACACGCGGCCGGCCTTGATGCCGCGGCCCATGCGGTAGGCGCGGTTGATGTCGCGGGTCCAGAGGCCGGCGCCGAGGCCGTACTCGGTGTCGTTGGCGATGGCCAGCGCTTCGGCCTCGTCCTTGAAGGTGGTGACGCCGACCACCGGGCCGAAGATTTCTTCCTGGAACACACGCATCTTGTTGGTGCCCTTCAGCAGGGTCGGCTGGATGTAATAGCCGCTGGCGAGGTCGCCGCTCAGGTGCTCGACCTGGCCGCCGGTGAGGACCTGCGCGCCTTCCTGCTGGGCGATGTCGAGGTAGGAGAGGATTTTCTCGTACTGCTGCTGCGAAGCCTGGGCGCCGACCATGGTGTCGGTGTCCAGCGGGTCGCCGCGCTTGATCGCCTTGACCTTCTTCATCACCACTTCCATGAACTGCGGGTAGATGGACTCCTGCACCAGCGCGCGGGACGGGCAGGTGCACACCTCGCCCTGGTTGAAGAAGGCCAGCACCAGGCCCTCGGCGGCCTTCTCGATGAAGGTCGGCTCGGCCTGCATGATGTCTTCGAAGTAGATGTTCGGGCTCTTGCCGCCCAGCTCCACGGTGGACGGGATGATGTTCTCGGCGGCGCACTTGAGGATGTGCGAGCCCACCGGGGTGGAGCCGGTGAAGGCGATCTTGGCGATGCGCTTGCTGGTGGCCAGCGCTTCACCGGCCTCCTTGCCGAAGCCCTGGACGACGTTGAGCACGCCCGGCGGCAGCAGGTCGCCGATCAGTTCCATCAGCACGCAGATGCCCAGTGGGGTCTGCTCGGCCGGCTTGAGCACCACGCAGTTGCCGGCGGCCAGGGCCGGGGCGAGTTTCCAGGCGGCCATCAGCAGCGGGAAGTTCCACGGGATGATCTGCCCGACCACGCCCAGCGGCTCGTGGATGTGGTAGGCCACGGTGCTGTCGTTGATTTCGGCGGCGGTGCCTTCCTGGGCGCGGATGCAGCCGGCGAAGTAGCGGAAGTGGTCGGCGGCCAGCGGGATGTCGGCGTTGAGCGTCTCGCGCACGGCCTTGCCGTTGTCCCAGGTTTCGGTGACAGCCAGCAGTTCCAGGTTCTGTTCGATGCGGTCGGCGATCTTCAGCAGGACCAGCGAGCGGTCCTGCACCGAGGTGCGGCCCCAGGCGTCGGCGGCGGCGTGGGCGGCGTCCAGCGCCTTGTCGATGTCCTCGGCGGTGGAGCGGGGGAACTCGGCGATGGGCTGGCCATTCACCGGCGAGGTGTTGGTGAAGTATTGGCCTTTCACCGGCGGGACGAATTCGCCGCCGATGTAGTTGCCGTAGCGCGCCTTGAAGGAAACGATGGCGCCTTCGCTACCGGGATGGGCATAACGCATGGTCGGATCTCCTGGGTCTTGTGCTTGTTGGGGAGGACGTTGAACAAGCGTAGAGCAAGGGCCGGGCCATGCCAGTGCAAACCGCGCCGCACAAGGCTCCGGGGCTTGCGTCCGGATACGCCGGAAAGCGCGCTGTGGCAGGTCTGGGACGCTGCGTCGTGACACTTTGTCCCGTATTCGTGACAGTCGCGACCTGACGGTCGGACGGGCGTTGCATTGGCCCTGCGCGTGGGGGATGCTGTCCTGCGTCCTGGCAGATTGTCCGACAAGACTGCGCCAGGGCCTCGGGGCTGCCTCCCCGTCCCCATTGCGGAGAACAACAAGAATGCGCGCCAACGATTTGAGCCGCCACGCCCGCCAGGTCATGACCGTGGCCGAGGGCAAGGCCCGTGCCGGAGCCCCCGGCGCGGACCCGTCGATCGCCCGCTCCTGGATGCGCTGCCTGGAGCAGTACCACCTCGACCCGGCGCAGCCCATGGCGCCGTCCGTGCTGGAACACGCGCGCATGCTCGAAGTCCGCGAGCGCCACTGCCAGGTGCTGGAGATCGCCAGCGGCGAGATGAACAGCCTGCACCAGCAGCTCTCCGGCGCCGGTCATGCGGTGCTGCTCACCGATTCGCGCGGGGTCATCCTCAACTGCATCAGCGAGGACGCCGACCGCCGCACCTTCGAGCAGGCCGGGCTGTGGCTCGGCGCCGACTGGAGCGAGGCGCGCGAGGGCACCAACGGCATCGGCACCTGCCTGGTGGAGCGCCAGGCGCTGACCATCCACCAGGACGAACATTTCCGCAGCCGCCACACCGGGCTGACCTGTTCCGCCAGCCCGGTGTTCGACCCGCAGGGCGAACTGCTGGCGGTGCTCGATGTGTCCTCCGCGCGCCGCGAGGTCTCGCGGCAGAGCCAGTTCCACACCATGGCGCTGGTCAACCTGTCGGCCAAGGCCATCGAGAGCTGCTACTTCCTGCGCCATTTCGAGGACCAGTGGCTGCTGCGCTTCCACCTGCGGCCGGACGGCCTCGGCCTGTTCAGCGAAGGCCTGCTCGCCTTCGACGGCGACGGGCGCATCCGGGCGGCCAACCAGAGCGCCATCAACCTGCTCGGCAGCCATCGCGAAAGCCTGCTCGGGCGCTCGCTGGAACAGTTCTTCGACTGCCGGCTGGACGACCTCTTCAGCCGCGCCGACCCGCAGCCCACGGCCAGCTGGCCGTTGCGCACGCGTTCCGGGCGCGCGCTGTTCGCGCTGCTGCGCGGGCAGCGCTGCGTACCGGCCGCTCCCGTGCTGCCGCGTGCGCCGCTGGCCAAGGGGCTGTGCATCGACGATCCGCAGCTGGCCCATGATTTCCGCCGGGCGCTGAAGGTCTACGCCCATGACGTGCCGCTGCTGCTGCAGGGCGAGACCGGCACCGGCAAGGAGGCCTTCGCCCGCGCCGTGCACCAGGGCGGCGAGCGCGCCGGCAAGTCCTTCGTCGCGCTGAACTGCGCGGCGATTCCCGAGACGCTGATCGAGAGCGAGCTGTTCGGCTACCGCGGCGGCAGCTTCACCGGCGCGCGCAAGGAGGGCATGCGCGGCAAGCTGCAGCAGGCCGACGGCGGCACGCTGTTCCTCGACGAGATCGGCGACATGCCGCTGACCCTGCAGACGCGCCTGCTGCGCGTGCTGGAGGAGCGCCAGGTGGTGCCCATCGGCGGCGAGCCGCAGGACGTGGATATCCGCCTGATCAGCGCCAGCCACCGCGATCTGGAGGCGCTGGTGGCCGCCGGGCAGTTCCGCGAGGACCTCTATTACCGCCTCAACGGCCTGGTGGTGGCTTTGCCGCCGCTGCGCGAGCGCGAGGATCGCGGCGCGCTGCTCGATCATCTGCTGGCCGAGGAGAGCAAGGGCCGCGCGGTGCGGCTGGACGACGACGTGCGCCGGCACCTGCTCGACTACCCCTGGCCGGGCAACGTGCGCCAATTGCGCAATGTGCTGCGCACGCTGTGCGCGCTGTGCGAGGGCGGGCGCATCCGGATGGCCGACCTGCCGCCGGACCTGCGCCGCGCGCCGGCTCCTGCGGCGGTCAGGCCGGTGGCGGCGAGCGACGCGGTTGGCGACACCCTCGGCGCCGCCGAACGCAATGCCCTGCTGGAAGTGCTGGAGGCGCAGCGCTGGCACATCAGCCGGGCGGCGCAGCAGCTGGGCATCAGCCGCAACACCCTGTACCGCAAACTGAACCGCCACGGCCTGAGCCGGAAGGGCCTTTCGTAGGATGGCGTGGAGCGCAGCGATACCCATCAATGCTGCGTACCGGAACAGCATGGGTATCGCTGCGCTCCACCCATCCTACGGCTCGCTGGAGGCGCTGCGCTGGCACATCATCAGCCGGGTGCAACAGCTGGGCATCAGCTGCAATACGCTGTACCGCAAACTGAACCGCCACGGCCTGAGCCGCCGCACCTGAGCGGGATTGCCCTTGTAGGAGCGGACCTTGTCCGCGAAATCCCGACGCCGTGCCACGGCTATCGCGGAGAAGCTCCGCTCCTACGAGATCAAAAGCTCCTCACTCTAACCCTGGCTGTGCGCCCCGCTTCTCACGCGGGAGAGGGCTGGGTGAGGGGGACGCTCTGGCACCGATTTCCCGGCGGAAGACAGTCCCGGCACCGGTCCTAGGTCAAATGGTGGATAACGTCGAACGTTATCCACCCTACGGGTCGGCGCAGAACTGGCGATGCGTCGCACACCGCCGGGAACCGCCTCCCCACCTCGTCGTCTGATGCCCCGGCGGCGGGCCGTGCGGGGGTGCGCTGTGCTACTCTGCCGCCCATTCGAAGCGCCTGGAAAGGCTTGATTGCAGGAGTCTGCATGCATATCCACATCCTCGGCATCTGCGGCACCTTCATGGGGTCGCTGGCCGTCCTGGCCAAGGAGCTTGGCCACCGCGTGACCGGTTCCGACGCCAACGTCTACCCGCCGATGAGCACCCAGCTCGAAGCCCAGGGCATCGAGCTGATGCAGGGCTACGACCCGGCGCACCTCGACCCGGCGCCGGACCTGGTGGTGGTCGGCAACGCCCTGTCGCGCGGCAACCCGGCGGTGGAATACGTCCTGAACAAGGGCCTGCCCTACGTTTCCGGCCCGCAGTGGCTGGCCGACCACGTGCTGCAGGGCCGCTGGGTGCTGGCCGCCGCCGGCACCCACGGCAAGACCACCACCAGCAGCATGCTGGCCTGGGTGCTGGAACACGCCGGCATGAGCCCGGGCTTCCTGATCGGCGGCGTGCCGCAGAACTTCGGCGTTTCCGCGCGCCTGGGCGGCACGCCGTTCTTCGTGGTCGAGGCGGACGAGTACGACAGCGCCTTCTTCGACAAGCGCTCCAAGTTCGTCCATTACCACCCGCGCACGGCGATCCTGAACAACCTGGAATTCGACCACGCGGACATCTTCCCCGACCTCGCCGCCATCGAGCGGCAGTTCCACCATCTGGTGCGGACCATCCCCGGCGAAGGCCTGATCATCCATCCCACCGCCGAGACCGCGCTCAAGCGCGTGATCGACATGGGCTGCTGGACGCAGGTCGAGACCACCGGCGAAGGCGGCCAGTGGCAGGCGCGGCTGCTCAGCGAGGACGGCTCGCACTTCGAGGTGCTGTTCGACGGCAAGCCCCAGGGCACCGTGGACTGGGAACTGACCGGCCAGCACAACGTCGCCAACGCCCTGGCCTGCCTCGCGGCGGCCCGCCATGTCGGCGTGGTGCCGGAGCTGGGCTGCGCCGCGCTGTCGGCGTTCAAGAGCGTCAAGCGGCGCATGGAGAAGGTCGCCGAAGTCAACGGTGTGACCATCTACGACGACTTCGCCCACCACCCGACCGCCATCGCCACCACCCTCGACGGCCTGCGCAAGCGCGTCGGCGATGCGCCGGTGATCGCCGTGGTCGAGCCGCGCTCCAACTCCATGAAGCTCGGCGCGCACCGCGATGGCCTGCCGGATTCCGTGGTGCAGGCCGACAACGTGTTCTGGTATGCCCCGCCGAACCTCGGCTGGGACCTGGCCGCCACCGTCGCCGGTTCCACCGTGCCGACCCGGGTGTGCGACTCGCTGGAGTCGATCATCGAGGGCGTGAAGGCCATCGCCACGCCGGGCACCCAGGTGGTGATCATGAGCAACGGCGGCTTTGGCGGCCTGCACGGCAAGCTGGCCAAGGCGCTGGAGGGCTGAGCCATGGCCGGAGCCGAACGCATCACCCTCGCCATGACCGGCGCCTCCGGCGCCCAGTACGGCCTGCGCCTGCTCGACTGCCTGGTGCAGGAGGACCGCGAGGTGCACTTCCTGATCTCCAAGGCCGCGCAGCTGGTGGTGGCCACCGAGACCGACGTGACCCTGCCGGGCAAGCCGCAGGCGATGCAGGCCTTCCTCAGCGAATACACCGGCGCCGCGCCGGGGCAGATCCGCGTCTACGGCAAGGAAGACTGGATGGCCCCGGTGGCCTCCGGCTCCGGCGCGCCCAGCGCGATGGTGGTGGTGCCCTGTTCCACGGGGACGCTCTCGGCCATCGCCACCGGCGCCTGCAACAACCTGATCGAACGCGCCGCCGACGTGGCGCTGAAGGAGCGCCGCCAGCTGATCCTGGTGCCGCGCGAGACGCCGTTCTCCAGCATCCACCTGGAGAACATGCTCAAGCTCTCCAACCTCGGCGCGGTGATCCTGCCGGCGGCGCCGGGCTTCTACCACCAGCCGCAGACGGTGGACGACCTGGTCGACTTCGTCGTCGCGCGCATCCTCAACCAGTTGGGGATTCCCCAGGACATGCTGCCGCGCTGGGGCGAACACCATCTTGTCAGTGACGAATAAGCTCCTCGCCGCCCTGTTGCTGCTGCAACTGGGCGCTTGCGCCACGGTGAAGACCCTCGACGCCAGCAAGCCCGGCGCGCCGCTGATCTACGCCGGCACCCGGCTGAACTGGTATTCGCTCAATGGCGGCTGCTGCCCGATGGACCGCTTCGGCACCGAGCCGCCGGCCCACCCGGGCCTCGACCTGCCGGGCAGCGCGTTGCTGGATACGCTGCTGCTGCCGTTCTCCCTGGCGGCGGAACTGGGCATCGGCCTGCAGGTGTGGGGCGGGAACTGACGGCGGAAATCGCAGGCAAGGTCCGCACCACCCCCTGTAGGAGCGAGCTTGCTCGCGAACCAGCCTCGCAGTGGGGCATGTTCGCGAGCAAGCTCGCTCCTACGAAAAGCGCTTCTCCGCTCGCGTGAAAGACAATGACGCGTAGTTGCGCAGGGCGGACAAGGTCCGGCGTTATCCACCGTTTGGCCTGCAGGAGCGGGCTACGCCCGTGATCGCGGACAAGGTCCGCTCCTGCGAGAGCCGCTAACGCCAGACCTTGCCTTGACAAGGAGAGGCGGTGCCGGCTGGCGTCGAGAGTTCATTGGGCACCGAATGATCCCCTCTCCCATTGGCGGAGCGGGGCGCGCAGGTGGGGTCAGGCGGAGGGGCTTTTGATCTTGTAGGAGCGGAGCTTCTCCGCGATACCTGCCGGCCTGCGCCGGCCCATCGCGGGCGGAGTCCGCTCCTGCGAGGAAGTTACTTGCCCAGCCTGCGCAGCTCGTCCGATTCGACGACGCGCGTGCCCTTGCCGGTTTCCAGCGCCAGGCGCCAGAGCGCGCGGGCCAGGGCGCAGGCTTCGATGCCGTGCAGTTTGCCCGGCAGGATGCGGGCGAAGGGCGCGGCGAGCAGTTCGGCCAGGCGCACCTCTTCGCGCTGGCCCAGCAGCAGCGAGGGGCGGGCGATGGTCAGTTGCGGCCAGCCTTGCTGGCGCAGGGCGTCTTCCAGCTCGCCCTTGACCCGGCTGTAGAAGATCGACGACTTGCTGTCGGCGCCCAGCGCGCTGATCACCACGTAGTGCCGCGCGCCGAGCTCCAGGCCGCGTTCGCCCAGCGCCAGCGGCAGGTCGAAATCGATGCGGCGGAAGGCCTCTTCGGAGCCGGCCTCCTTGAGGGTGGTGCCCAGGCAGCAGAACACGGTGTCGATCGGCCGGGTCAGCTGCGGGATCAGTTCGGCCAGCGGGCCGATGGGGTTTTCCAGGCGCGGGTGCTCGGCCAGCTTCCGTCGGGTGGGAGCGAGCACGCGTTTGACGGTGGGTTCGTTGAGCATGCGGTCCAGCAGGTGCTCACCGGTCAGGCCAGTGGCGCCAGCCAGCAGGATATTCGTCGGTGTTGAGTACATCTGTGTTTCTCCCTTACACACTGACAAGCTTAGTTGCCGGCCTTCTGTTTTGCCTGTGCGGCGACTCTCCTGGCATCGGGCGCCGCCCGGCGCTGCTGCGTACGCAACGCCTTCCACTGGTTTAGAACCGCCGTTGGTGCCCAGAGTTGCGGTTCCGACGCTTCGAACTCTTCCTCCTTCTCGCGCCGGGCCACCGTGTCGCTGGCTAGCGCGAAGGCCTGCCTGAGGTCGTCGGTCTGCTGGAACGCCCGGGCGAACAGCGCGTCGCCGAAGTAGGTGAAGTCGGCCTCCTCGGAGCAGCCGAAGGATACCCGGTCGCTGCGGGCGGCGGTCATGATCAGGGTCTTGTCGTCCTTCAGTGCGGGGATGAAGCCGCCGCTGTAGCAGGCCGATATCACCAGAACCTTGTGACGGTCCTTCAGCGGCGCGAGCAGGGTCGCCAGTTCGCTGGCCGGCAGGTCGTTGAGCTTGAGGCCCGGCATGTCCAGCACCAGCTGGTGGTCGTGGGAACCGTGGCTGGTCAGGTAGATGAAGATCAGGTCTTCCGGCCCGCTGCGCTCGGCCAGGGTGCGCAGGGTGCGGGCGAGGCTTTCGCGGGTGGCCAGCGGGCGGTCGGTGAGGTGGTCGCGGTGGTTCACCAGGGTCACCACGCCGCGGCCGCCGAAGCGCTTGCCGAGCAGGTCGGCGACATAGTCGGCCTCGCGCAGGAACACGCTCTGCTTGCCGTCGCCGCCCAGGCTCAGGCCGTAGAGTTCGATGGCCTGCGTGGAGGGCGGGATGGCCGCCAGCGCCTTGTCCAGCAGCTGGCCCTGCTCCAGCAGGCCGATTTCCAGCGCGTTGGGCAGCAGCGCGCCGTGCTCGTCGCGTACGCGCTGGCCGCCGCGCCAGCTGCCGCGCTGCACGCTGCCGTCGCCGTGGGTGAGGGTGCCTTCGCCGGAGTACTCGCCACGGGCGAAGCCGCCGCTGTAGGTCTGGCCGTCGGCCTGGCTGAGGGTGCCCTTGCCGTCGAAGCGCCACTGGCGGAACTCGCCCAGGTAGCGGCTGCCGTCGCTGCCGATGAATTCGCCCGCGCCGTCCAGCGAGCCTTCCCGGAAGCGGCCGAGCCAGACGTCGCCGTCGGTGTTCTGGAAGCGCCCCTTGCCGTCGAACTGGTCGTTGCGGAATTCGCCGGTGTAGCGGTCGCCGGCATCGTCGCGGAAGGTGCCCTTGCCGTTGAGCGCGCCGTCGCGGAACTGGCCGGTGTACTGGTTGCCGAGGCTGTCCAGGCGGGCGCCTTCGCCGTTGGCCTCGCCGTGGGCGAACCAGCCCTGGTGGCGGGTGCCGTCGGGCAGTTCGAGGGTGCCGGAGCCTTCGTAGCGGCCCTTGCGGAAGCCGCCGCTGTAGCGGGTCTGGCCCTGGCTCAGGCGGCCTTCGCCGTCGAACTCGCCTTGCTTGAACTGGCCCTCGTAGACGCTGCCGCCGGCGAACTGCAGGCGCCCCTGGCCATCGAACAGGCCCTCGCGGAAGCTGCCGACATAGGTCGATCCGTCGCTGCCGTGCCACTCGCCCTGGCCGCTCTGCAGGCCCTTGTCGAAGCTGCCGGCGTACCAGGCGCCGTTGGGGTAGTCCAGGCGGCCCTGGCCCTGCAACTGGCCGTTGACCAGCTCGCCGCGGTAGCGCGCGCCGTCGGGCAGGCGGCCGTCGGGCGGCGTCAGGGGTTCGCCTTCGCCGCAGGCGGCAAGGAGCAGGGCGAGGCCGAGGGGCAGGAGCAGGCGGGGCATGGCGATCTCGGGTCGGGCAGCGGGACGCGCTTGCAGTGTGACGTAAAAAAGCCCGCTGGCGCGGGCTTTTTTTCAGGGCTGTGCGCTGGCTGTCAGACGAAGCACAGGCTCAGGGATTCGGCGATGTAGGCGGGTTTGGCCTGGCCGTCGATCTCCAGGGTGCAGCGCGCCTTGATCAGCCACTGGCCGGGGTTCTTCTCGGTGATGTCGCTGATGGTCACCTGCAGGCGCACGCGCGAGCCGACCGGCACCGGCTGGATGAAACGCACGCTGTCGAGGCCGTAGTTGACCACCATCTTGGGGTTTTCCGGCATCACCAGCAGGCCTTCGCAGAGCTTCGGGATCAGCGAGAGGGAGAGGAAACCGTGGGCGATGGTGCCGCCGAACGGGGTCTTCTTCGCCTTTTCTGGGTCGACGTGGATGAACTGGTGATCCTCGGTGCACTCGGCGAACTGGTTGATGCGCTGCTGATCGATGGTGATCCACTGCGAATGGCCCAGGTCCTTGCCGATGTAGTCCTTCAGTGCGCTTGCGGGTACGAATGCCATGTTTCCTCCGGGGAATACGTTGTTCTTCTTAGTGCGTCCAGCGGGGCGTGAAGCTGCCTGTAGATCAGCACGCGTACCGGGCAGGGTCAAGCCGGCCCGGCGCTCATGCTTTGGACGAATGCCGAGCCATAGCGGGCGCCGGGCGGGCATAATGGCGCCTCCTTGCGCTGGAGATGTCCCAATGCTGTTACGTGGCCTGACCTGGCTGGTGCTGTTCCAACTGCTCGGCACGGGCCTGAATGCTCTCATCCTGCACATGATCCCCGGCCCCATCATTGGGCTGGTGCTGCTCTTCGCGTTCCTGGTGTGGAACGGCGAGGTGAGCAAGCCGGTCAGCGAGGCGGCCGGCTCGCTGCTGCGCTACCTGCCGCTGCTGCTGGTGCCGGCGGCGGTCGGGGTGATGGCATATGCCAGGCAGATCGCCGCGGACTTCTGGGCCATCGTCGGCACCCTGGGGTTGTCGCTTCTGGTGTCCTTCGTCTTCGCCGGCTGGCTGATGCAGAAGCTCATCGACCGCCAGCGCCAGCGCAAGGAGAACGCCTGATGTTCGACTGGCAAGGCGCGGTGTCGTCCGTCATCCACCATCCGCTGTTCTGCGTCGGCATCACCCTGGGCGCCTACCAGCTGGCGCTGGCCGCCTACGAGCGCACGCGCTGGGTGTTCCTGCAGCCGGTGCTGGTGTCGATGCTGATCGTCATCGCGGTGCTGCTGGCCTGCGGCATCGATTACACCGAATACAGCGCCAGCGCCAAGGTGCTGACCATCCTCCTCGGTCCGTCCACCGTGGCCCTGGCGGTGCCGCTGTTCCTCAACCTGAAACGCATCCGCCAGTTGTTCTGGCCGACGCTGATCACCCTGCCGGTGGCCGGCCTGTTCGCCACCGGGCTGGGCATCGGCCTGGGCTGGGCGTTCGGCGTCGACCACGAGCTGCTGATGAGCCTGGCGCCCAAGTCGGTGACCTCGCCCATCGCCATGCTGGTGGCCAGCCAGATCGGCGGCGTGGCGGCGCTGGCGGCGGTGTTCGTGCTGATCACCGGCGTGCTCGGCGCCATCCTCGGCCCGGAACTGCTGCGCCTCTGCGGCGTCCACCATCCGGCCGCGCAGGGCATGGCGCTGGGCATGACCGCCCACGCCGTGGGCACTTCCCGCGCGTTGCAGGAGGGTGAGGAATGCGGCGCCTTCGCCGCCCTGGCGATGAGCCTGATGGGCGTGGCCACGGCAGTGCTGCTACCGTTGGCGGTAGCGCTGATCGCTTGAGAGCCGGTTGACGATCCGATGCGCGTCGGCCCGGGCGGCTGGTTCAGCGTGCGTTGGCAAACGCCCTGGTTCGCGAGATCGTGAACAGGCCCGACCCGATGATGGAGTGTCCATGAGTTTCCCGCTGTTCCCCCTCAACACCGTGCTGTTTCCCGGTTGCCGGCTCGACCTGCAGATTTTCGAGGCGCGCTACCTGGACATGATCGGCCGCTGCATGAAGCAGGGCAGCGGCTTCTGCGTGGTGGCCATCGTCGAGGGCGAGGAGGTCGGTGACGCACCGGGGCGTTACAGCCTGGTCGGCTGCGAGGCGCTGGTGCGCGACTGGCAGCAGCGGCCCAACGGTCTGCTGGGCATCCGTGTCGAGGGCGGCCGGCGCTTCCGGGTGATTTCCGCCGAGGTGCAATCGGACCAACTGACCGTGGCCGAGGTGGAGTGGCTGGAGGAGCTACCCGACCAGCCGCTGACCCAGGAGCACGACGACCTGGCGGCGCTGCTGGAGGCGCTGTCGATGCACCCGATGGTTTCCGCGCTGGAGATGGGCGGGGCGGTCAGCGGCCAGCAGGAGCTGGCCTGCCAGCTGGCCTACCTGCTGCCCTTCGATCACCAGCAGAAGCAGGTGCTGCTGGAGATGGACGACCCCGGCATGCGGCTGGCGCGCATCCAGGTGTTGCTGGAGCAGCTGCAGGGCGATTTCGTCGTCTGACGTGGCGCTCTTGTAGGAACGGACCTTGTCCGCGAAATGTCAGCCCTGCCGAAGAGCATCGCGGAGAAGCTCCGCTCCTACGAGATCAAAAGCGGTTCGCCCGGGGAGCGCCGTGCGGTGTTGCTTTCGTAGGGGCGTCCCTGGTCCGGATGCAACAGGGCCCGCGAATGCGGGCCTTGTGCTTTCAACGGTAACGCCGGCGATCAGAACGAATCGCCCGGCACCCGTACCCAGCCTTCCATGAGGATGCGCGAGCTGCGGCTCATGATGGCCTTGGTCACGGTCCATTCGCCGTTCACCTGCTTGGCCTCGGCGCCCACGCGCAGGGTGCCGGAGGGGTGGCCGAAGCGTACGGCGCTGCGCTCGCCACCGCCGGCGGCGAGGTTCACCAGGGTGCCGGGGACGGCGGCGGCGGTGCCGATGGCCACCGAGGCGGTGCCCATCATGGCGTGGTGCAGCTTGCCCATGGACAGCGCGCGCACCACCAGGTCGATGTCGCCGGCCTGCACGAGCTTGCCGCTGGAGGCGCGGTAGTCCTGCGCCGGCGCGACGAAGGCGACCTTCGGCGTGTGCTGGCGGGTCGCGGCCTCTTCCGGGGTCTTGATCAGGCCCATGCGCAGGGCGCCGGCGATGCGGATCTGCTCGAAGCGCGCCAGCTGTTCCGGGTCGCCATTGATCGCTTCGCGCAGTTCGGTGCCGGTGTAGCCGATGTCCTGCGCGTTGACGAAGATGGTGGGGATGCCGGCGGCGATCATGGTCGCCTTGAAGGTGCCGACGCCGGGGACTTCCAGGTCATCCACCAGGTTGCCGGTGGGGAACATGGCGCCGCCGTCCTCGCCGTCGTCGGACGGGTCGAGGAACTCCAGCACGATCTCGGCGGCGGGGAAGGTCACGCCGTCCAGCTCGAAGTCGCCGGTTTCCTGGACCTGGCCGTTGGTCACCGGGACGTGGGCGATGATGGTCTTCTGGATGTTGGCCTGCCAGATGCGCACCACGCAGGTGCCGTTGTCCGGGATGCGCGACGGATCGACCAGCCCGGCGTGGATGGCGAAGGAGCCGGCGGCGGTGGAGAGGTTGCCGCAGTTGCCGCTCCAGTCGACGAAGGCCTTGTCGATGGAAATCTGCCCGTAGAGGTAGTCGACGTCGTGATCCGGTTGGGTGCTTTTCGACAGGATCACGCACTTGCTGGTGCTGGAGGTCGCGCCGCCCATGCCGTCGATGTGCGCGCTGTACGGATCGGGGCTGCCGATCACGCGCATGAACAGCTTGTCGCGGGCTTCGCCGGGCACCTGGCAGCGCTCGGGGAGGTCCTGCAGGCGGAAGAACACGCCCTTGCTGGTGCCGCCACGGATGTAGGTGGCGGGGATCTTCACTTGGGGTACGTGGGGCATGGGTACGATCCTGTTTGCTTTTCGTAGGAGCGAGCTTGCTCGCGAACCCATCCCCGCTGCGGGGCCGTTCGCGAGCAAGCTCGCTCCTACAGGATTGGTGCCGGCCCGCCGCTTGGACGGGCCGGCTGTTGCATCACGCCGCGGACGACTCGAGGAAGTCCTTGGCGAAGCGCTGCAGCACGCCGCCGGCGTTGTACACCTTCACTTCGGCGGCGGTGTCCAGGCGGCAGGTGACCGGGACTTCGACGACGTCACCATTGCTGCGATGGATGACCAGGGTCAGGTCGCAGCGCGGCGAGACGTCGCCCTTGATGTCGTAGGTCTCGGTGCCGTCCAGGCCCAGGGTCAGGCGGGTGGTGCCCGGCTTGAACTCCACCGGCAGCACGCCCATGCCCACCAGGTTGGTGCGGTGGATGCGCTCGAAGCCTTCGGCGACGATCACTTCCACGCCCGCCAGGCGCACGCCCTTGGCCGCCCAGTCGCGGGACGAGCCCTGGCCGTAGTCGGCGCCGGCGACGATGATCAGGTTCTGCTTGCGGTTCATGTAGGTTTCGATGGCTTCCCACATGCGCATCACCTGGCCCTCGGGTTCCACGCGGGCCAGCGAGCCTTTCTTCACTTCACCGTTGACCACGGCCATTTCGTTGACCAACTGCGGGTTGGCGAAGGTGGCGCGCTGGGCGGTCAGGTGGTCGCCGCGGTGGGTGGCGTAGGAGTTGAAGTCCTCCTCCGGCAGGCCCATCTTCGCCAGGTACTCGCCAGCGGCCGAGTCCGCCAGGATGGCGTTGGACGGCGACAGGTGGTCGGTGGTGATGTTGTCCGGCAGGATCGCCAGCGGACGCATGCCCTTCAGGGTGCGTTCCCCGGCCAGCGCGCCTTCCCAGTACGGCGGACGGCGGATGTAGGTGGACATCGGGCGCCAGTCGTACAGCGGGCTTTCCGCTTCCTGCACGCTGCCCAGGTCGAACATCGGGATGTAGACCTGCTTGAACTGCTCCGGCTTGACGCTTGCGGCGACGATGGCGTCGATCTCTTCGTCGGTCGGCCAGAGGTCCTTCAGGGTGACCGGGTTGCCGTTCTTGTCGGTGCCCAGCGGGTCCTGCTCGATGTCGAAGCGCACGGTGCCGGCGATGGCGTAGGCGACCACCAGCGGCGGCGAGGCGAGGAAGGCCTGCTTGGCATAGGGGTGGATGCGGCCGTCGAAGTTGCGGTTGCCCGAGAGCACGGCGGTGGCGTACAGGTCGCGGTCGATGATCTCTTTCTGGATCACCGGGTCCAGCGCGCCGGACATGCCGTTACAGGTGGTGCAGGCATAGGCGACGATGCCGAAGCCGAGCTTCTCCAGCTCCGGCAGCAGGCCGGCGTCTTCCAGGTACAGCTTGGCGACTTTCGAGCCCGGGGCGAAGGAGGTCTTCACCCACGGCTTGCGCACCAGGCCCAGCGCGTTGGCCTTCTTCGCCACCAGGCCGGCGGCGATGACGTTGCGCGGGTTGGAGGTGTTGGTGCAGCTGGTGATGGCGGCGATGATCACCGCGCCGTCGGGCATCAGGCCCTGGGCTTCTTCGCCCTTGCCGGCTTGCAGCTTGGCTTCGTCGGCGATGCCGCGCTCGGCCAGCGCCGAGGTCGGCAGGCGGCGGTGCGGGTTGGACGGGCCGGCCATGTTGCGCACCACGGTGCCCAGGTCGAACTCCAGCACGCGCTCGTACTCGGCTTTCTCCAGGGTGGTGCTCCACAGGCCGAGGGTCTTCGCGTAGTTCTCCACCAGCGCCACCTGCTCGGGCTCGCGGCCGGTGAGCTTGAGGTAGTCGATGGTCTGGCCGTCGATGTAGAACATCGAGGCGGTGGCGCCGTATTCCGGGCACATGTTGGAAATGGTCGCGCGGTCGCCGATGGTCAGGCTGTCCGCGCCCTCGCCGAAGAATTCGACGTAGGCGCCGACCACGCGCTCCTTGCGCAGGAACTCGGTGATCGCCAGGACGATGTCGGTGGCGGTGATGCCCGGCTTGCGCTTGCCGGTCAGCTTGACGCCGACGATGTCGGGCAGGCGCATCATCGACGGGTGGCCCAGCATCACGGTCTCGGCTTCGAGGCCGCCGACGCCGATGGCGATCACGCCCAGGGCATCCACGTGCGGGGTGTGCGAGTCGGTGCCGACGCAGGTGTCGGGGAAGGCCACGCCGCCGCGCGCCTGGACCACCGGGCTCATTTTCTCCAGGTTGATCTGGTGCATGATGCCGTTGCCGGCCGGGATCACGTCGACGTTCTTGAACGCGGTCTTGGTCCAGTCGATGAAGTGGAAGCGATCCTCGTTGCGGCGGTCTTCGATGGCGCGGTTCTTCTCGAACGCATCCGGGTCGAAGCCCGCGGCCTCCACGGCCAGCGAGTGGTCGACGATCAGCTGGGTCGGCACCACCGGGTTGACCTTGGACGGGTCGCCACCCTGTTCGGCGATGGCGTCACGCAGGCCGGCGAGGTCGACCAGCGCGGTCTGGCCGAGGATGTCGTGGCAGACCACGCGCGCCGGGTACCAGGGGAAGTCGAGGTCGCGCTTGCGGTAGACCAGTTGCTCCAGCGAGGCGGTCAGGTCCTGCGGGTCGCAGCGGCGCACCAGCTGTTCGGCCAGCACGCGGGAGGTGTAGGGCAGTTTTTCCCAGGCGCCGGCCTGGATCGCCTCGACCGCCTCGCGGGCGTCGAAGTAATCCAGCGCGGTGCCGGGCAGGCGTTTGCGGAATTGAGTGTTCATCATTTGCGGTCCTTGAGCGGCACGAACTGCAGGTCTTCCGGGCCGACGTAGTTGGCGCTCGGGCGGATGATCTTGCCGTCGATGCGTTGCTCGATGACGTGGGCGGACCAGCCGGCGGTACGGGCGATCACGAACAGCGGGGTGAACATGGCGGTCGGCACGCCCATCATGTGGTAGCTGACGGCGCTGAACCAGTCGAGGTTGGGGAACATCTTCTTGATTTCCCACATCACGCTTTCCAGGCGCTCGGCGATGTCATACATCTTGGTGTTGGACTGCTCGGCCGAGAGCTGGTGGGCGACTTCCTTGATCACTTTGTTGCGCGGGTCGGACACGGTGTAGACCGGGTGGCCGAAGCCGATCACGACTTCCTTGCGCTCGACGCGGGCACGGATGTCGGCCTCGGCTTCGTTCGGGTTGTCGTAGCGCTTCTGGATCTCGAAGGCCACCTCGTTGGCGCCGCCGTGTTTCGGGCCGCGCAGCGCGCCGATGGCGCCGGCGACGCAGGAGTAGATGTCCGAGCCGGTGCCGGCGATCACCCGGGAGGTGAAGGTGGAGGCGTTGAACTCGTGCTCGGCGTACAGGTTGAGCGAGGTGTGCATGGCGCGCACCCAGGACTCGCGCGGCTTCTGCCCGTGCAGCAGGTGCAGGAAGTGGCCGCCGATGGAGTCGTCGTCGGTCTCGACGTCGATGCGCTTGCCGTTGTGGCTGAAGTGGTACCAGTAGAGCAGCGCGGAGCCGAGGGAGGCCATCAGCTTGTCGGCGATGTCGCGGGCGCCCGGATGGTTGTGGTCGTCCTTCTCCGGCGACAGGCAGCCGAGCACGGACACGGCGGTGCGCATCACGTCCATCGGATGGGCCGAGGGCGGCAGGGTTTCCAGGGCGGCCTTGACGCCGGCCGGCAGGCCGCGCAGGGCCTTCAGCTTGGCCTTGTAGCCGGCCAGCTCGGCGGCGTTGGGCAGCTTGCCGTGGACCAGCAGGTGGGCGATTTCCTCGAATTCGCAGCGGTTGGCGAAGTCCAGGACGTCATAGCCACGGTAGTGCAGGTCGTTGCCGGTACGGCCGACGGTGCACAGGGCGGTGTTGCCAGCGGCGGTGCCACTCAGGGCCACGGACTTCTTCGGCTTGAAGCCGGTGGTGGTTTCTGCGGTAGCGCTCATCGCGAGTCTCCTCATCAAATCCGGTTGCTTGTTCTTTTCCCCCGGCGCGGGCCGGGATATCGGTTCGAATCTGGTTGGCGAAAGCCACTCGGACTTCGCCTTGGCGTAGGGCGAATAACGCGAAGCGTTATCCGCCGTTCGTTACAGCCAAGGGTGGATAACGCCTGGGGCGTTATGCACCCTACGCTTCGTTCAGGCTTGGCCCGAACGAAGGGGAAATCACTTCTTGCCGGCGGCGAACAGCGCGTCGAGCTTCTGCTCGAATGCGTGGTAGCCGATGCGGTCGTACAGTTCCGCGCGGGTCTGCATCAGCTCGATCACGTTCTGCTGGTGGCCTTCCTGGCGGATCGCGGTGTAGACGGCTTCGGCGGCCTTGTTGGCGGCGCGGAAGGCCGACAGCGGGTAGAGCTGGATGGCCACGCCGACCGAGGCCAGCTCGTCGCGGGTGAACAGCGGGGTGGCGCCGAATTCGGTGATGTTGGCCAGGATCGGCACGTTCAGCGCGTCGACGAAGCGCTTGTAGGTCGGCAGGTCATAGGCGGCCTCGGCGAAGATGGCGTCGGCGCCGGCCTCGACATAACGCTGGCAGCGTTCGATGGCCGCGTCCACCCCTTCGGCCTGGATGGCGTCGGTACGGGCGATGAGGAAGAAGGCCGGATCGGTCTTGGCGTCGGCGGCGGCCTTCACGCGGTCGGACATTTCCTCGACGGAGACGATTTCCTTGCCCGGACGGTGGCCGCAGCGCTTGGCGCCGACCTGGTCCTCGATGTGCGCGGCGGCGGCGCCGGCCTTGATCAGGCTCTTCACGGTGCGCTCGATGTTGAAGGCGCTGGGGCCGAAGCCGGTGTCGATGTCGACCAGCAGCGGCAGGTCGCAGACGTCGGTGATGCGGCGCACGTCGGTGAGCACGTCGTCCAGGGTGTTGATGCCCAGGTCCGGCAGACCCAGGGAGCCCGCCGCCACGCCGCCACCGGAGAGGTAGATGGCCTTGAAGCCGGCGCGCTTGGCCAGCAGCGCATGGTTGGCGTTGATCGCGCCGATCACCTGCAGCGGCTTTTCTACGGCAAGGGCGTCACGGAAGCGCTGGCCTGCGGTCTTGTTGCTCATTGTTCACCTCGTTCTACTGGGGGCTGGGCTATCTGCCGTTCGATGTTGCGTCGCGATGCGCCGATGTGGCGGCGCATCAGGAGTTCGGCCAGTTCGCCGTCACGGTCGGCGATGGCGTCGAGAATCCGGTGGTGCTCGGCGAAGGCCTGGCGCGGCCGGTTGGGCGTCGCCGAAAACTGCAGGCGGTACATGCGCACCAGCTGGTAGAGCTCGCCGCAGAGCATGCGGGTGAGGGTGCGGTTGCCGCTGCCCTGGATGATCCGGTAGTGGAAGTCGTAGTCGCCTTCCTGCTGGTAGTAACCGCGCCCGGCCTGGAAGGCCTCGTCGCGCTCGTGGGTGTCGAGCACCTGGCGCAGCTCGTCGATCTCCGCCTGGCTCATGCGCTCGGCGGCCAGGCGGCAGGCCATGCCTTCGAGGGATTCGCGGATTTCGTAGAGCTCCAGCAGCTCCTCGTGGCTCAGCGACACCACCCGCGCGCCGACGTGCGGCACGCGCACCAGCAGCTTCTGGCCTTCCAGGCGGTGGATCGCCTCGCGCAGCGGGCCGCGGCTGATGCCGTAGGTGCGCGCCAGCTCCGGCTCGGAAATCTTGCTGCCGGGGGCGATCTCGCCCTTGACGATGGCCGACTGGATCTTGCGGAACACGTGCTCCGAAAGGGTCTCGCTGTCGTCCGCAAGCAGGCTTGGCAGGGTCAGGCTATCGTTCATGGTGTCGACAATCTTCTTGATGTGCGGCGAAAGCTACCCCTCAAATACACCTTGGTCAATGAAGATTTGATGAAGTGTCGACAATCGTCTAACAAGCCCCCGGGTTTATACCTGAGCGGAGCGGTCAGCCGGCGGCGCTGTCCGCGGGAATGGCGGATATCCCTTCCTCGGGCCTGCCTGCCGGTGCTGCCCAAGCCCGCCTGGCTCTGTACGAAAAGTGTCTGCGCATCGGTGATGCGTCGTTAAAAATCGGTTCGGAATGCTCATTTACAGCACGTAAACTCCGCTTCCTCACCGATTTTTGCCTAGCCTCACCTTCGCTCGACGACTTCTCGTACAGATCCTCGGATCGGCGGAAAAACGGAGATCGCGCACATGCAACTCTACGATCGCTATGTCCTGCCCCGGCTGATCGATTTCGCCTGCGGCCTGGGCGATGTGATGAAGCAGCGCTCGCTGCTGGTGCCCCGCGCCCAGGGCCGGGTGCTGGAGATCGGCCTGGGCACCGGGCTGAACCTGTCGTTCTACGATCCGGCGAAAGTGTCGACAATCGTCGGGGTCGACCCGGCGGCGCAGATGCAGAAGCTCGCCCGCGAGCGCGTCGCGCGCATCGGCATCCCGGTGGAGATGGTGGCGCTGGAGCTGGGCGAGATCCGCGCCGACGCCGGCAGCTTCGACAGCATCGTCTGCACCTTCACCTTGTGCAGCATCCCCGATGCCGTGGCGGCGCTGAAGGAAATGCGCCGGGTGCTCAAGCCCGGCGGCGAATTCCTCTTCTGCGAACACGGCCTGGCGCCGGATGCCGGCGTGCGCGCCTGGCAGCACCGGCTGACGCCGGTGTGGAAGCCGCTGGCCGGCGGCTGCCACCTCGACCGCGACATGCCGGCGCTGATCGAGGCCGGCGGCTTCAACCTGCGCGAGCTGACCCAGGACTACCTGCCGGGGCCCCGGCCGATGACCTACGTCTACCGCGGCATGGCCGACTGACGCGGCTCAGGCGGCCCGGCCCAGCGGCGTGACGCTGAGGATGTGCGAGCTGCTGAGGAACAGGTCCTGCACCGCGCCGCGGGGCGACTCGCCGCTCTGGCAGTCGTCCAGGCGCACCATGGCGGGCGCATGGCCTTCGTGCAGGGCGAGGAAGTCTTCCCGGCTGATGCGGCCGTGGAGGATGCGTTGCGGGCGGTAGGGAGACCAGGTCTCCACTTCGACCCAGAGGCTGTCGGGATCGTCATGCATGGTGGATGGTCCGGTGGGAAAAATGGGGCGTCTACTCTAGACAGCGGCCCGGCGCCGAGTTCATCGGAGGTATCCGATAAATTTGTAGGAAATTATTTTCCTCCAGGGCGTTTCTCCCACGGCGACGCTGCAAAAGCTGCCGCCCAGTCTCCGGAGAAGTCCTCGAACGGTGCCGCCGTGGTGTCGGGCTGTCTGCAGGAGCGGGAAATCGGTGTTGCGGAATTGGCCGGGCGGCTCGGCCAGCCGTCCGAGGCGGCGTTCAGCCGGGCGTTCAAGCGGTGTATCGGGGGCGTGCGGTGCGTGGTCAGGAGGGGGCGCTTTTCGTAGGAGCGGACCTTGTCCGCGAAGGCGTAACAGGCCGGCCTTTCGGCCGGATCGCGGACAAGGTCCGCTCCTACGAAAGCGTCATTCGGATCAGAGCTGGATATCGTCGCGGATCAGCACGCAGGTGCAGCCGTCGTTGTCTTCGCGCCAGTCGTGGAGGAAGTACATCTGGATCTTGCCGGCGTCCATCACGGCCAGGAAGTCGCCGACTTCCGGCACGAAGAAGCCCGGCGTGCCCGGCTCGGCCTCGGACTCGATGCGCGCGTTGAAGAACAGCGCCGGGTCGGCATCGTCGAAGAAGTCTTCACGTTCGGCTGCGTCCCAGTCGGCGGGGGCTTCGAAGGGGCCGAGGAAGAGGACCTTGGCGTCGCCCATGTCCAGCTCTTCGGCGTCCGGGTCGTTGTCGTCCGGACGGTAGACGTTGGCGTCCAGCGCCTCGGCGCTGGCGAGGATGGCGCGGCGCGCGGCCATGCGCTGCTGCGGGTCGACGCCGGCATCGGCGCAGAGCTGGTTCCAGAGGGTTTCGGCTTGGGTGGACATGGTGGCTCCCGCTCGTGCGGCCGGTGGAAAGGGCGCTAGTGTCCGGGAGGCGGTAGCGCAGATCAATGGGGCCGGTGACGCGCGGGAGGCTATTCGCCCTTGAGGCCGTACTTCTTCACCTTGTCGAACAGCGTGGTCTTGGCCATGCCCAGGGCCGCCGCGGCCTGGCTGAGGTTGCCGGCGTGGCGTTCCAGGGCGGTGGACAGCAGGCTCTTCTCGAAGGCTTCCACGGCCTCGGCGAAGCGCGGCTCGCCAGCGTCCGGGCCGAGGTTGCCGCCGGCCAGCACCGGCAGGCCGAGGGCGAAGCGTTCGGCGACGTTGCGCAGTTCGCGCACGTTGCCCGGCCAGTCGTGGGCCATCAGGGTGGCGGCGGTGGCGTTGTCGATGGCCGGCGCCGGGCGGTCGAAGCGCAGCGAGGACTGCTGCAGGAAGTGCTCGAAGAGCATCAGGATGTCTTCGCGGCGCTCGCGCAGCGGCGGCAGGTTCAGGGTGACCACGTTGAGGCGGTAGTAGAGGTCGCTGCGGAAGCTGCCGTCGCGGCCCATGGCGGCGAGGTCGGACTTGGTCGCGGCGATCACCCGGCAGTCCACCGGGATCAGTTCGTTGGAGCCCAGGCGTTCCAACTGCTGTTCCTGCAGCACGCGCAGCAGCTTGATCTGCAGGTTCAGCGGCATGCTCTCGATCTCGTCGAGGAACAGGCTGCCGCCGTTGGCGTGCTCGATCTTGCCGATCCGCCGCTTGCCGGCGCCGGTGAAGGCGTGGGCCTCGTGGCCGAAGATTTCGCTGTCGATCAGGCTTTCCGGCAGGCCGCCGCAGTTGAGCGCGACGAAGGGCTTGGCCTGGCGCCGGCTGTAGTCGTGCAGGCAGCGCGCGACCAGTTCCTTGCCGGTGCCGGTCTCGCCTTCGATGAGCACGTTGGCCGAGGTGTCGGCGACGTTGGCGATCAGCTCGCGCAGCGCCTGCATGGCCGGCGAGCGGCCGATCAGCCGGCTTTCCAGGGCCTGGCGGCCGGCGAGCTGGCGGCGCAGCTGGCTGACCTCGCGGGTCAGGGCGCGCTGGGCCAGGGCCCGGCGCGCGGTTTCCACCAGCTTCTCGGGGGAGAAGGGTTTTTCCATGAAGTCGTAGGCGCCGTCGCGCATGGCTTTCACCGCCATGGCGATGTCGCCGTGGCCGGTGATCAGCACCACCGGCAGGCTGGGGTCGAGCGCCTTGAGCTTCTCCAGCAGCTGCAGGCCGTCCATGCCGGGCATGCGGATGTCGCTGACGACGATGCCGGGGAAGTCGGCGCCGACCTTTTTCAGCGCTTCCTCGGCGCTGCCCACGCCGTCGCTGTCGATGTCTTCCAGGGCCAGCGCCTGCTGGCAGCCGAGGAGGACGTGCGGGTCGTCCTCGACGACCAGGACGCGCAGGGATTCTTCGCTCATGTGGGGTTCTCCAGGGCGGGCAGCAGCGGCAGGTTGAGCTCGAAGGCGGTGCCGCCGGCCTCCGGGTGGGCCACGCCGAGGCTGCCGCCGGCGGCGGTGGCGAGGCTGGCCGAAAGGGTCAGGCCCAGGCCCAGGCCGAGTTCGCCGGGCTTGGTGGTGAAGAAGGGTTCGAACAGGTGCGCGCGCGCGTCCTGCGGGATGCCGGGGCCGTTGTCGCGCACCACCAGGCGGTAGTGGCCGTCGCCCTCGACGCGACCTTCCAGCCAGAGCTGGCGGTCCTCCTGCGGGCCCATGGCGTCCAGCGCATTGGCGATGAGGTTGACCAGTATCTGCTCCAGGCGGGTCTGGTCGATGGCCAGGCGGGCGTCGGGGACATCGCGGTGCAGGGTCACCGGCACTTCGCCCAGGCGCACCTGCAGGACCATCAGCGCGGCGTCCACCGCCTGGCCCAGGGAGGCCTGGCCGTGGTCGTCGGCGCGCCGGGCGAAGGAGCGCAGGCTGGCGGTGATGCGGCCCATGCGGTCGACCATTTCGTTGATGGCGACCAGGTTGCTGCTGGCGACGTCCAGCTTGCCGCGCGCGAGGAAGCGCACGGTGTTGCCCGAGAGGGTGCGCAGCGCCGCCAGCGGCTGGTTGAGTTCGTGGGCGATGCTGGTGGACATCTGCCCGATCACCGCCAGCTTGCCGGTCTGTACCAGGCGGTCCTGGGCCTTGCGCAGGGTTTCCTCGGCCTGCCGGCGTTCGCGGATCTGCTCGCGCAGGTGCTGGTTGCTGGCGCGCAGGTCGCCGGTGCGTTCGGCGATGCGCCGTTCCAGGGCGTTGTTGGCCTGCTCCAGCGCCTCGCGGGCGGCGAGGCGGGTGGCGATGACCTTGCGCCGCTCGTTCCAGGCGATCAGCAGGAAGGCCAGCAGGGCGAAGCCCAGCGCGGCGAGCATGCCGTGGATCATCGCCTCGCGGCGCACGTCGTGCAGCGGGCTGAGCAGGGTGAAGTTCCACGAGGTGTCGTTCAGCCGGCGGGTCTGCATCAGGTAGCTGACGGGCCGGTGGCCGTCGACCTCCGGCGCGCGCGGCGGGAAGCTGATTTCCTCCACGCCCTCGCCCAGGGGCCGGCGCGAGAGCGGCTGCCATTCGTTGAGCGCCCACCAGTAATACTGCAGGCTGCGCGCCAGGCGCTCCTTGTCGTCGGCGCTGAGCGGGCGCACCGCCTGCAGGCGCAGGGCGGGGTCGCTGGAGAGGATGATGATGCCGTTCTCGTCGCTGACGAAGGCTTGCAGGCGGGCCTTTTCCCAGCGCTGTTCGAGCGCCTCCATCCGCACCTTGACCACCGCCACGCCGATGATCCGGTCGCCGCTGACCAGGCCGTGGGCCAGGTAGTAGCCGGGCTCGCCGGTGGTGCTGTCCATGCCGTAGAAGCGCCCCGGGCGGCCGGCCATGGCGTCCTGGAAGTAGGCGCGGAACGACTGGTCCTCGCCCTGGTAGCTGTCCACCTTCTGCCAGTTGCTGGTGGCCAGCACCCGCCCGGAGGTGTCCAGCAGGTAGATGGCGCGGCTGCCGGCGCGGCTGTTCAGACCTTCGAGGTAGGCATTGACCAGGCTGCGGTTGTACGGGGTGGGGTCGAGCAGCAGGCGGGTGACGTTCTTTTCCAGCTCCAGCACGCTGGGCAGGTAGGAATAGCGGCTCATCTCGCTCTCCACGCCGCGGGCGTGCAGCTCCAGCTGGCGTTCGCCGCTGCCGATCAGGGCGCGGGTGCCGGCGCCGTCGCTGACCAGGTAGCCGCCGTAGCCGAAGCCCAGCGTGAGCAGGAGCAGCAGGAGAGGCACGAGGAGGTTGCGCAGCAGGCGTGGCTTCACGATGAGCGGCGGTGGCAATGGGCTGGGAGCGCATTGCATCACAGGCGCCCGGGCCGAACCAGCCCAACACCGGGGGGCGGCGATGGACTGGCTCGGGTACCACACGGTGCGCTCTCGCGGGCTTAGGGCTTGACCACCAGTCCGACGCCGCGGCCGCGCGGATCGGAGGCGGTTTCCAGGGCCTTGCCGTCGACGCGGATGGCCTGGATGTCACCCATGTTCCAGCCCTGGTCTGCCAGGGTGTAGCCCAGGGTCTTCAGCTCGTCGGCGACCTTGCCGGTGAGCGGCGCGTAGGCGTCGAAGTAGAGGGTGTCCTTGGGCAGCAGCTGGTGGTGCACGCGCTGCGCGGCCACGGCCTTCTCCAGGGGCAGGTGGTAGTCGTAGACGTTGTTCAGCACCTGGAAGATCGAGGTGAAGATGCGCGAGCCGCCGGGGGTGCCCAGCACCAGGCTGACCTTGCCGTCGCGGGTGACGATGCTCGGGCTCATGGAGGAGAGCATGCGCTTGCCCGGCTCGATGGCGTTGGCGTCGCTGCCGACCACGCCGAAGGCGTTGGCCACGCCCGGCTTGGCGCTGAAGTCATCCATCTCGTCGTTGAGCAGGAAGCCGCCGCCCTTGACCACCACGCCGCTGCCGAAGTCCCAGTTCAGGGTGTAGGTGTTGCTGACCGCGTTGCCGTCCTTGTCGACGATGGAGAAGTGCGTGGTCTGGTGCGGTTCCAGGCCCGGGCGGACCTTCTCGGTTGCCGAGATGGCGTCCGGATTCACTTCCTTGGCGCGCCTGGCGATGTACGCCGGATCGGTCAGCTGGGCCACCGGCACCTTGGAGAAGTCCGGGTCGCCCAGGTAGTCGGCGCGGTCGGCGAACACGCGCTTCTCGATCTCCGCGAGCAGGTGGATGTACTTGGCGGAGTTCAGCTCCACGCCCTTGAAGTCGGCGGCGCGCTGTTCCTTGATGCCGATCAGCTGGGCCAGGGCGATGCCGCCGGAGCTCGGCAGCGGCGCGGTGTACAGGGTGTTGCCCTGCCAGTCGATGCGCATCGGCTCGCGCCACTTGGCCTCGTAGCCGCTGAGGTCCTCGGCGGTGATCAGGCCGCCGTCGTGCTTCATCTGCGCGACCAGCAGCCTGGCGGTCTCGCCCTTGTAGAAGTCGTCCGGGCCCTTGTCGGCGATGCGCTCCAGGGTCCTGGCCAGCTCCGGCTGCCTGAAGGTCTCGCCGGGTTTCATGGTGCCGAAGTAGTCGCCGAAGTTGGTCTTGCCGTTGAACAGCGCGATGGCGTCCTGGCGGTACTGGTATTGCTGGTCGGCGACCTTGAAACCGGTCTTGGCGTAGCCGATGGCCGGGGTCAGCAGTTCGCTCCACTTCAGCTTGCCGAAGCGCTGGTGCGCCTCCCACAGGCCCATCACGGTGCCGGGCACGCCGGCGGCCTTGGTGCCCACCAGGCTGAGGTTCTCGATCACCTCGCCCTTGTCGTTCAGGTACATGGTCTTGGTCGCGGCCTTCGGCGCGATCTCGCGGTAGTCGAGGAAGTACGGCTTGCCGTCGACGTACAGGGTCATGAAGCCGCCGCCGCCGATGTTGCCGGCTTCGGGGTAGGTGACCGCGAGGGTGAAGGCGGTGGCGACCGCGGCGTCGACGGCGTTGCCGCCCTTCTTCAGGACTTCGGCGGCGACCTTGGCGCCGTACTGGTCCGGCGCCGCGACCGCGCCGCCGTCGAGGGTGGCGGCGAAGACCGAGGAACTGGCGGCGAGGATCGCGACGCCCAGGGGGAGTTTCGTGAAGTGGAGCACGCGCATGGGACTTCCTTTTTATTGTTGTGCGTCAGGTGAGGTGGAGCGCCCCGGCGAACCGCAGCGCCCCGGGAGTATCAATGCGGCAGGATCTTGGCGAGGAACTGCTGGGTGCGTTCGGCACGGTTGTGCAGGTCGCCGAAGAACTCCTCCTTCGCGCAGTCCTCCACGATCTGCCCGCGGTCCATGAAGATCACCCGGTCGGCGACCTTGCGCGCGAAGCCCATCTCGTGGGTCACGCACATCATGGTCATGCCTTCCTGGGCGAGCTGGACCATCACGTCGAGCACCTCGTTGACCATCTCCGGGTCGAGCGCCGAGGTCGGTTCGTCGAACAGCATGACGATCGGGTCCATCGCCAGCGCGCGGGCGATCGCCACGCGCTGCTGCTGGCCGCCGGAGAGCTGGCCGGGGTGCTTGTGCGCATGGGCCTTGAGGCCGACGCGGTCGAGCAGCTTCATGCCCTTGTCCATCGCCTCTTCCTTGCTGCGGCCGAGGACCTTGCGCTGGGCGATGGTCAGGTTCTCGGTGATCGACAGGTGCGGGAACAGCTCGAAGTGCTGGAACACCATGCCCACGCGCGAGCGCAGCTTCGGCAGATCGGTCTTGGGATTGGCGATGGAGGTGCCGTCGACGGTGATGTCGCCCTTCTGGAACGGCTCCAGCGCGTTGACGCACTTGATCAGGGTCGACTTGCCCGAGCCGGACGGCCCGCAGACCACCACCACTTCACCCTTGGAAACCCGGGTGTTGCAGTCGGTGAGAACCTGGAAGTCGCCGTACCACTTGCTGACGTTATCGATGGAGATCATACGGTTAACCTTTTCTGCAGGCGCTTCACGCCGAAGGACGCGGCGAAGCTGATGACGAAGTAGACGAGACCGGCGAAGATCAGGAATTCATGGGGCTGGCCGATGATGTCGCCACGCGAGCGGGCGGCGTTGAGGAAGTCCATCAGGCCCACCGAGTACACCAGCGAGGTGTCCTGGAACAGGATGATGCTCTGCTGCAGCAGCAGCGGGGTCATCTTGCGGAACGCCTGGGGCAGGATGATCAGGCGCATGGCCTGGCCGTAGGTCATGCCCAGGGCGTAGGACGCGCCGATCTGGCCCTTGGGGATGGCCTGGATGCCGGCGCGGACGATCTCGCAGTAGTAGGCCGCCTCGAACATCATGAAGGCCACCAGGCACGAGGTGAACGCGCCCACCGGGGTGTCCTCGCCGGTGATCCAGCGCAGGATGAACGGCACCGCGAAGTAGAACCAGGTGATCACCAGCAGCAGCGGGATCGAGCGGAAATAGTTCACGTAGAAGCCGGCGATGTTCGACAGCAGCTTGCTGCTCGACAGGCGCATCAGCGCCAGCAGGGTGCCCAGCACCACGCCGCCGAGCACGCCCAGCGCCATCAGCTGCAGGGTGGCGAGCATGCCCTCCCAGAGGCCGGGGAGGGCAGGAACGATCTGGCTGAAGTCCATCATTTGCCTCCCACGGAGATCAGGCCCGGCACGGCGACCTTGCGCTCGACGAAGCGCATGCCGAGCATCAGGCTCATGTTCAGGGTGAAGTAGATCGCCGTGGCCAGGGTGAAGGCCTCGAACAGGTTGGCGCTGAACTCGGCGGTCTGCTTGGTCTGCGCCAGCAGCTCCATGAGGCCGATCAGCGAGGCCACCGAGGAGTTCTTGAAGACGTTGAGGAACTCCGAGGTGAGCGGCGGAATGATGATGCGGAAGGCCTGCGGCAGCAGCACGTGGCGGTAGACCGCCGGCAGGCGGAAGCCCATGGCGCTGGCGGCGGCGAGCTGGCCCCTGGGCAGCGCCTGGATGCCGGTGCGCACCTGTTCGCAGACCCGCGCGGCGGTGAACAGGCCCAGGCACACGATCACGCTGATGAAGGCCGAGGTTTCCGGCGCGATGCCCAGCTTGAACCAGTCCTGCAGCGGCTGCGGCAGGTAGTCCGGCACCAGGAAGTACCAGATGAACAGCTGCACCAGCAGCGGCACGTTGCGGAACAGTTCCACGTAGGCGGTGGCGATGCCCGACAGCCAGCGGTTGGGCAGGGTGCGCATCACGCCCAGCAGCGAGCCGAGCGCCAGGGCGATGATCCAGGCCGTGAGCGAAACGGCGATGGTCCAGCCCAGGCCGGTGATGAACCAGTCCAGGTAGCGTTCGTCGCCGATCCCGGTGGACTTGAAGAACACGCCCCAGTCCCAGTTGTAATCCATGTCGGGTTTCCCCTCAGAGTTGTCCACGTTCCGCTGCGCGTCGGCCGAACTGCATTGGCGGCAGGTTCGCGGAGCGTGAGCAGGCATTTGTTTTCACGGTACGAAGCCGGAAGCGGGCGCAGAGCGGCCCGCCACCCGCGGGTAGCGGATGTTCCGGATTCGTCAGGTTGGGATATGGGCCGGGAGCGCCTGGCTGGCGCTCCCGATCCCCCGCGCGGCTGTGCCTTATGGGCTCAGCCGCGCGCGACCGTTACATCTGCTCGGCAGACTTGTCGGTCGGAGTGGCGATCAGCTTCTTGAGCTCATCGCTCATCGGGAAGTTGAGGTTCAGGTTCTTCGGCGGGATCGGCTGCATGAACCAGTGGTCGTAGATCTTGTTGATCTCGCCCGAGGCGAAGGTGCCGGCGATGGCCTGGTCGACCACCTTCTTGAACGGCGCATCGCCCTTGCGGACCATACACGCGTAGATTTCGAAGGACTGCGGGGTGCCGACCACGTGCCAGTCGGCCGGATTCCTGGCCTTGGCCATTTCGCCGGCGAGCAGCGCGTCGTCCATCATGAAGGCCACGGCGCGGCCGGATTCGAGCATCAGGAAGGACTCGCCGTGGTCCTTGGCCGAGATGATGTTCATGCCCATCTTCTTCTCGGCGTTCATCTGCTTGAGCAGGCGCTCGGAAGTGGTGCCGGCGGTGGTCACCACGTTCTTGCCGTTCAGGTCGGAGAATTCGTTGATGCCCGAGCTGGTCTTGGTCAGCAGGCGGGTGCCCACTTCGAAGATGCCGACGGAGAAGTCGACCTGCTTCTGGCGCTCCAGGTTGTTGGTGGTGGAGCCGCACTCGATGTCCACGGTGCCGTTCTGTACCAGCGGGATGCGGGTCTGGGAGGTGACCAGGTTGTAGCGTACCTTCAGGTCGGGCATGCCCAGCTCTTTCTTCAGCGCCTCGACGACCTTCAGCTGCAGGTCGTGGGAGTAGCCCACCGGCTGGCGCGGATCGGTGCCGAGGTAGGAGAACGGGATGGAGGCGTCACGGTGGCCGAGGACGACGGTGCCGGAGTCCTTGATCTTCTTCAGGGTACCGGTGAGTTCTTCGGCGACCACGGGAGTGGCGAGCAGGGCTGCGACAATGGCGGCGCCCAGCGCACGGGGTGCGAAACGCATGGAATCTTCCTCGACTGGTTGTGTTTGTTATTCAGTCCTGCGACTGGCGAGGGGTAGCCATGCCGCATGCTCGGGATGAACAGGAGCAGGCTCTGTGCCAACTCTTCGTTATTTCGGCAAGTTACTGAATACAAAGGATATTTTTTTGATCCGCGCGATGCCGGGAATGGCTCGGCGTTCGGTCATCCGGATATTCGCGGAAATCACGTTCGGAAATCCGAACGAAAGGGCGCTGTGCGCCGGCCTCAGTCCTTGTCGCTGACCTGGCCGGCGGCGCGCTCCTCGCGGTGCAGCAGTTCGCGCTTGCGCGGCAGCCCCCAGCGGTAGCCACCTTCGCCCGCGCTGCCGACCACCCGGTGGCAGGGTACCAGCAGGCCGACGTTGTTGCTGGCGCAGGCGCGGGCGATGGCGCGCGGATGGCTGCCCAGCTGTTCGGCCAGTTCGCCGTAGCGCCGCGTCTCGCCGCTGGGGATGCGCGTGAGGGCGTGCCAGACGCGCAGCTGGAAGGCGCTGCCGTGCAGGTCCAGCGGCAGGCGGGCGGCCTGTTCGGGTTCGGCCAGCTGCGCCAGCACCCGGTTCAGCCAGTCGCCCAGGCCGGCGTCGTCGCGCACCCGCTCGGCGGCGCCGAAGCGTTCGGCCAGTTGCCGTTCCAGCTCGCCGGCATCGTCGCCGAACAGCAGGGCGCAGACCCCCTTGTCGGTGGCTGCCAGCAGCATCCGGCCCAGCGGGCAGGGTGCGATGGCGTAGCGCAGGCGCTCGCCGGCGCCCTTCTGCCGGCGTTGCGCCGGGCTCAGCGGGGTGGCGCTGGCGTAGAGGGCGCGGGTTCCGGAGTAACCGGCTTCCAGGGCCGCATCCAGCACCGAGCGCGCCTGCGGCAGGGCGGCGGCCAGGCGCTGCTCGCGCCGGGATTCGGCCCAGGCGCGCGGCGTCAGGCCGGTGCGGGCCTTGAAGGCGCGGGCCAGGTGCGAGGCGGAGAGGCCGATGCGCCCGGCCAGTTCGCCGAGGGTCAGCGGCTTGTCCGCGCGGTCGAGCAGCTCGCAGGCCGCGGCGACCAGCGCATCCAGCTGCTCGCGGGGGCTCGGGCCGTTCGGCGTGCAGCGCTTGCACGGGCGGAAGCCGGCGGCTTCGGCGGCGGCCGCGTCGGCGTGGAAGGCCACGTTGCCGCGCGCGGGCCGCCGCGCCGGGCAGTTGGGGCGGCAGTACACGCCGGTGGAGCGCACGCTGAAGACGAAGCGCCCCTCGAAGCGCGGGTCGCGCTCGCAGACGGCCTGCCAGCAGCGTTCGGGATTCAGTTCGATGCTCGTCATGGCGGGTCTCCAGGGAATTCGCCGATGGGGAAATTGTCTGTCCGGCGTTGCGAGCGGGCAATCCGCATCGCGTTTTCAAACCGCGGACTACGCTTGCCGGTGTCCGACCTCAGAGAGCGTTGCCTTGCTTCGACTTTGCTTCTGCTGCCTGCTGCTCGTCGCGCTGTATGCCCCGGCGCACGCGGCGGGCCTCGCACTGACCGACCAGGAGCGGGCGTTCATCGGTGCCCACGAGCCGGTCCGCGTCGGGCTGTACCGCGCCGGCTGGCCGCCGTTCGAGGTGATCGACGAGTTCGACCAGTTCCACGGCATCAGCGCCGATTACCTGCAGCTGATCGCCGAACGCCTGGGGATGAAGTTCCAGCCGGTGCTGTTCAACACCTGGGAAGAGGTGCTGGCCGCCGTGCGCGCCGGCGAGGTGGACCTGGTGCCGTCGGTGGCGATGACCGAGGACCGCAGGCACTTCCTGAGTTTCAGCCAGCCGTACCTGCTGACCAGCAGCCTGATCTTCGCCCGCCGCGACAGCACCATCCGCGTGCTCGACGACCTGTCCGGCCGGCGGGTGGCGGTGGAGCAGGGCTATGCCGTGCAGGAGCTGCTGGAGAAGGCGGTGCCGGGCATCCTCTTCGTGATCCGCGAGGACTCCGCCGCCGCCCTCAAGGCGGTCTCCACCGGTGAGGCCGATGCCTATGTGGGCAACCTGATCACCTCCAGCTACCTGATCGAACAGCTGAGCCTGAGCAACCTGGAGGTCCGCGGCGATAGCGGCCTGGGCAACAGCCAGGTGCGCTTCGCCGTGCGCAAGGAGCTGGAGCCGCTGGTGCCGCTGCTCGACCGCGCGCTGGGCAACATCACGCGCAGCGAGCAGGAGCAAATCCAGGCGCGCTGGCTGCCGGCGCTGGATGTGTTCGACTGGATGCACCTGCTGCAGATCGCCTGGCCCTGGGTGGTGGGCGTGATCGCCCTGCTGGCCTTCGTGCTGGTGTGGAACCGCCGGCTGTCGATCCAGGTCGCCGAGCGCGCCCGCGCCGAAGCCGAGGAGCGCCGCCAGCGCAGCACGCTGCTGGCGCTGATCAACGCGATTCCCGACCCGATCTGGTTCAAAGACACCCAGGGCCGCTACCTGGGGGTCAACCAGGCATTCGCCGAGTGCCTCGGGCGGCCGCCGGAGGAGATCATCGGGCGCAACGACCGGCAGATGTTCAGCCGCAACGCCGGCGCCGGCCGGCGGGAGCGCGACCAGCAGGCGCTGACCGGCCGGGAGCCCTACGCCAGCGAGGGCTGGGTGGTCTACCCCGACGGCCGGCGGGTGCTCTTCGACACCCTGCGCAGCGCCTTCCATGACGACCACGGGCGCCTGCTGGGGCTGGTCGGGGTGAGCCGCGACGTCACCGCGCGCAAGTCCACCGAAGTGGCGCTGGCCCAGGCCCGCGACCTCGCCGAGGAGGCCGCGCAGCTCAAGAGCGACTTCCTCGCCAACATGAGCCACGAAATCCGCACGCCGCTGAACATCATCATCGGCCTGGCCCACTTGCTGCAGGAAACCGCCCTGGACCAGCAGCAGCTGGACTACCTGGGCAAGATCCAGGGCTCGGGCCAGTTCCTGCTGGAGCTGATCAGCAACATCCTCGACCTGTCGCGGGTGGAGGCCGGCAAGCTGGAATTCGAGCACCTCGCCTTCGACCTCGAACGCCAGCTCGGCGAGCTGTTCGACCTGCTCAGCATCCGCGCGGCGAGCAAGGGCCTGGCGGTGCGCTGCGAGATCGACCCGCGGGTGCCGGCCCAGGTGGTGGGCGACTCGCTGCGCCTGCGGCAGATCCTGATGAACTACGCCAACAACGCGCTGAAGTTCACCGAGCGCGGCGAGCTGGTGCTGATCGTCGAGCTGGAAGGCGAGGACGAGGACAGCCTGCAGCTGTACTTCGGCCTGCGCGACAGCGGCATCGGCATCACCCCGGCGCAGCAGGAGCGGCTGTTCGAGTCGTTCCGCCAGGCCGACAGCTCGATCACCCGGCGCTATGGCGGCTCGGGGCTGGGGCTGGCGATCTGCAAGCGGCTGGCCGAAGCGATGGGCGGCAGCGTCGGCATGGAAAGCACGGCGGGGCAGGGCAGCCTGTTCTGGTGCCGGCTGCCGCTGGGGCGGGTGGACGATGCCGTGGAAGTGAACCTGGACAGCATCCGCCACGACCCGCTGCCGCCGCCCGAACCGCCGGAGGCGGAGGAAGCGCCCACGCTGGAGCCGGGCGGCGGCTCGCTGGAGGTCGAGCGCGTCTGCCGGCGCCTGGCGCAGCTGCTGGCCGCCGACGACCCGCGCGCCGGGCGTCTGCTGGGCGAGCGTGCAAGCCTGCTGCGCAACGTCTTCAATGAGGGATACGAGGGCATCGCCGCGAACATCCGGCGCTTCGAGTTCGAGCGAGCCCTGGAAAACCTGGTGAATCTCGCGAGGGAGCGCGACATCAGGATCTGAACGCCGGAGCGGATAAAAGGTCCGATCCGGAGCCGCGTGGCAGACTGATCGATAAGGGGAATGCAATGGACAGCATGCTGGACCGGCCGGAACAGGAACTGATCCTGGTAGTGGATGACCAGCCGGACAATCTGATGCTGATGAGCGAGCTGCTCATGGACCGCTACCAGGTGCGTGTCGCCTCCAGTGGCGCCAAGGCGTTGCGCCTGGTGCAGAGCGACCCGCGCCCGGACCTGGTGCTGCTCGACATCATGATGCCGGAGATGGACGGCTACGAAGTCTGCCGGCAGCTCAAGGCCGACCCGTACACCCGCGATATCCCGGTGATCTTCCTCACCGGCATGGTCGCCGCCGCCGACGAGCAGAAGGGCCTCGACCTCGGCGCGGTGGACTACATCACCAAGCCGATCAGCCCGCCGGTGACCCTGGCGCGCATCCGCGCGCACCTCAACCTCAAGGCCAACGCCGATTTCCTGCGCGACAAGAGCGAGTACCTGGAGCTCGAAGTGCGCCGCCGCGCCCGCGAGCTGCAGGCCATCCAGGACGCCACGCTGGAAGCCATGGCGACCCTCTGCGACCTGCGCGACAACCCGCACAGCCAGCACCTGGTGCGCATCGAGCACTACATGCGCCTGCTCGGCAACACCCTGGCGCTGCGCAACGAGTTCTCCGGCGAGCTGTCGCTGGAGAACATCGAGCTGCTGGCGCGCTCGGCGCAGCTGCACGACATCGGCAAGGTCGCGGTGCCCGACCGCATCCTGCACAGCCCCGGCCAGCTCGACGAGGCCGACCGGCTGATCATGCAGAGCCACACCACGGTCGGCCGCGACGCGCTGGCGGCGGCCGAACGCAAGCTCGGCTACCCGACCGAATTCCTGCGCTACGCCAAGGAGATCGCCTACAGCCACCACGAGCGCTGGGACGGCGGCGGCTATCCGGAGGGCCTGGCCGGCGAGCGCATACCGCTGGCCGCGCGGATGCTGAGCCTGGTCGACTGCTACGACGCGCTCACCAGCCGCCGCGCCTACCGCACCTCGCTGGGACCGGACGAAGCGGCGGCGCGGATCAGGGCCGGCGCCGGCAGCCAGTTCGACCCGTGGGTGGTGGAAGCCTTCTGCGAGGCCGCCGAAGGCTTCGCCAGCATCGCCCTGCGCCACGCCGACAGCGACGAGGCCATCGGCCTGGAGCTGCTGCGGCTGGAGGATGCGGTGACCGAAAGCATCGAACTGACGCCACCGGCCCTCTGATCGCTCTGGGCGGCCGCCGGGGTTTGCCGTATAAGGTGCGCAGCGCCCGTAGAGAGGTATGCCAGGAAGCCGATGAAGACCCCGAAACGCATTGAGCCGCTGATCGAAGACGGACTGATCGATGAAGTGCTGCGCCCGCTGATGAGCGGCAAGGAAGCAGCGGTCTATGTGGTGCGTTGCGGCAACGAGCTGCGCTGCGCCAAGGTCTACAAGGAAGCCAACAAACGCAGCTTCCGCCAGGCCGCCGAGTACCAGGAGGGGCGCAAGGTGCGCAACAGCCGGCAGGCGCGCGCCATGGCCAAGGGCAGCAAGTACGGCCGCAAGGAGCAGGAGGAGGCCTGGCAGAACGCCGAGGTCGCCGCGCTGTTCCGCCTGGCCAATGCCGGCGTGCGGGTGCCCAAGCCCTACGACTTCCTCGACGGCGTGCTGCTCATGGAAATGATCGCCGACGAGGACGGCGACGCCGCGCCGCGCCTGAACGACGTGGAGATGGAGCCGGAGCTGGCGCGCGAATTCCACGCCTTCCTGATCCGCCAGATCGTCATGATGCTCTGCGCCGGCCTGGTGCACGGCGACCTGTCCGAGTTCAACGTGCTGGTGGGGCCGGACGGCCCGGTGATCATCGACCTGCCCCAGGCGGTGGACGCCGCCGGCAACAACCACGCCTTCCGCATGCTGGAGCGCGACGTCGGCAACATGGCCGCCTACTTCGGCCGCTTCGCCCCGGAACTGAAGTACACCCACTACGCCAAGGAAATGTGGGCGCTGTACGAAGAGGGCAAGCTGCAGCCGGACACCCAGCTGACCGGCCATTTCGACGATCCCGAGGACGAGGCGGACGTCGACTCCGTGCTGCGCGAGATTGCCGAGGCCCTGCGCGAGCAGGCCCGCCGCGAGGCCGGCCGCGTCGCCCAGGACGCGCCGCAGCCCCGTGACGAGCCGCCGCCCCCGCCCTGGGAGCGGGCGTGACCGGGCTGAACGGCCCGGCGCATATCCTCACCCTGATCGCCGCGCAGCCCGAACGCATGCGCCTGCTGTGCGGCGTGCGCGATCACGGCCCGGCCGATGCCTGGATCGGCGCCGGCTTCGTGCGCAACGCCGTGTGGGACGCCCTGCACGGCCATGCCGAGGCCACGCCGCTGGCCGACGTGGATGTCCTGTATTTCGCCGCCGATCATCTTTCGCCCGAGGCTGACGAGGCCTGGGAGCGCCGGCTGCGGGAGGTCTTTCCCGGCGTGCCGTGGTCGGTGCGCAACCAGGCGCGCATGCACCTGCGCAACGGCGACGCGCCCTACCGCGACTGCGCCGATGCGCTGCGCCACTGGCCGGAAACCTGCACGGCGGTGGCGCTGCGCCTTCGCGGCGAATCCCCGGAACTGCTGGCGCCGCTGGGCGTCGACGACCTGCTGGCGCTGCGCGTTCGGCCGACCGAACGCTTCCGCGCCAAGCTCGACCTCTACCGCGAGCGCCTCGCCGCCAAGCACTGGCTGGCGCGCTGGCCAAACCTGCAGATCGAACACCCGTAGCTGTGGCCGGGCGCTCCCGTAGGGGCGGACTTTGTCCGCGATGCTTTTTGTTTTTCTTTGGGTGTTTCTGCGCCGCTTCGGCGTGTGCTGGGACTTTTTGTTTCGCCCCCTCGGGCGAGTCCCTTTTGTCAAACGACACAAAAGGAACCAAAAGGTCTGTGCCCCTGCATCCGGTTTTTCGCCTGGGCGAAAAATACCCTCGCTCCATCGAAGTTTCAGGGGCCCGCCGCGAAGGGCCATCCCTGGCCCATCGCGGCTCTCGCGGCATCCATGCCGCTCAACCCCTGAAACTCCGATTCCACTCGGCCTCCTGAAGGGGCGCTCCGGAGTGCGCGGATATTTCTCTGGAAGTCTTCAAGAGCCAGAGCCCAAAGCACAGTGCATCCGGGATCGGCTCTCGTAGGAGCGGAGCTTCTCCGCGAATGAATATCGGCGCGCGCTGCACGCTTCGCGGACAAGCTCCGCTCCTACGAGATCAAAAGCCTCTCTCCCGGGAGGCTGGCGTGAATCCGGATCTCACGGAAAAAGACCGTCGCCCCCAAGAGCGGCCATCCCCCCAACTGTACGGCGGCAACTGTATCCATACAGCGGCGGGCGAGGCTGGTAGCGTTGCTCCATCCCACTCCGAGCCTGCCGCCATGCCGTTGCGCCATATCCTGCTCGCCCTGCTGGTCACCCTGATCTGGGGCGTCAACTTCGTCGTGATCAAGGTCGGCCTGCACGACTTCCCGCCGCTGCTGTTCTGCGCCCTGCGCTTCGCCCTGGCGGCGCTGCCGCTGATTGTCCTGCGCGGCCCGTTGCCGGCGCCGTTCTGGCGCATCGTGCAGATTGGCGTGCTGCTGGGCGTGGTGAAGTTCGGCCTGCTGTTCGTCGGCATGCACCTGGGCATGCCGGCCGGGCTGTCGTCGCTGGTGCTGCAGAGCCAGGTGTTCTTCACCGTGCTGATCGCCGCCGCGCTGCTCGGCGAACGCCCCGGCCCGCGTGCCTTGCTGGGCCTGGCGCTGGCCGCCGGCGGCCTGCTGCTGATCGGCCTGGAACGGCCGCTGGGCGACAGCCTGCTGGCGTTCCTGCTGGTGATCGCCGCGGCCCTGGCCTGGGCCTTCTCCAACATCGCCACCAAGCGCTCCGGCGCCAGCGACATGCTGCGCCTGATCTGCTGGGTCAGCCTGATCCCGCCGCTGCCCCTGCTGGCGCTGTCGTGGATCTTCGAAGGCCCCGAGGCGATCGGACACGCCGTGCTCAACATCAGCTGGAGCGGCGCCGGCGCGCTGGTCTACATCGCCTTCCTGGCCACCACCGTCGGCTTCGGCCTGTGGAGTTTCCTGCTGCGCCACTACCCGGCCAGCCAGGTCACCCCCTTCGCCCTCGCGGTGCCGGTGTCCGGGCTGCTGTCGGGCTGGCTGTTCCTGGGGGAAGACCTCACCACCCAGGACTGGATGGCCTGCGTGCTGGTCTTCGTTGGTCTGGCCGTGACCGTGCTGCCGGCTTCGATCTGGCGTCGTCGCGCGGTGGCCAGAGCGTAAGCGGAACGATTGAATTGTCGGGGGCGAGCGCCTGGTACACACTCGCGCCTCGATTTTCTGGAAGGGATATCTGGATATGTATTCGAAATTCGCCGCGGCGGTTTGGCTCTTCTCGTTGTTGCCGTTGGCCGTGTATGCCGCGCCAGGTGACAGTGACCTGGCTCAGGCGCGCGAGTTGCTGGCCCTGTCGCAGAGTTCGATCAAGGACTACGACCTCCTGACGACGCAAGGAGGGACGGATCCTGCCTTGCAGACCCAGTTCGTCAACTATGTGACTTTCGCCAGGGAGGCGTTGCCTGCGTTGCGACGCTCTGCTGACGAGGGCAATGCTGCTGGCCAGTACTTGCTGGCGATGACCCTTCGCGTGGCAATGAGTGGAGACTCTTCCAGTCGGGAGGAGGTTTGCGCTCAATTGGCCCTCAGTGCTGGTCAGTACTTTCTTCCTGCAGTGGTAGTCGCTCCCAGTCTCTGTCCGCAGCGGGATCAAGCGGATGTAGAGAACGCCCTGGTCAAGGCCCTGGGGAATGCATCTCGTGATGCGGCCTACTACCCGATGCCATCTCCTGCATACCGCATCTGCGGTGCCAATCAGCGAGCGTCATTCCCGTTTCCTGAGCTAAGCCAGAAAGAGTTCGAAGTTGACGCCTACTACGACTTGGCCAAGCGCACGAGTGGAGTAGATCGTGCCTCCCTGGAGAGGAAGCTGACCTATTTCCGAGCAGCTGGCGATCGAGGCTGCGAGCTTGCAGCGAAGGCCGTTGTGGCTCTTGAGAGCCGTTTGAAGTAGGTACAGGTTGATTCAGTGACAGCAGGAACCCGACTCCAGGTCCTTGAGGATCGGGCAGTCCGGCCGGTGGTCACCCTGGCAGTGGTCGCTGAGTTCCTGCAGGGTGTCGCGCAGGCTGCTGAGTTCGGCGATCTTGCGGTTGAGCGCGTCGATATGGCGGGCGGCGAGGGCCTTGACGTCGGCGCTGGCGCGCTGGCGGTCCTGCCAGAGGGCGAGCAGTTGGCCGACTTCCTCCAGGGAGAAGCCGAAATCCCGCGAGCGGCGGATGAAGGCCAGGGTATGCAGGTCCTGCTCGCTGTAGTGCCGGTAGCCGCTGGCGCTGCGGCCGGCGGGGGCGAGCAGGCCGGTGGATTCGTAGTAGCGGATCATCTTCGCGGTCAGGCCGCTCTTCTTCGCCGCTTCGCCGATGTTCATGCCGATTCCTCTTGAGCGAACGCCCTCGCCAGCGCGGGGGCGGTGATTTCACTGGTGGTCCTGCGGCTTCCAGCGCTTGAGCAGCAGGGCGTTGCTCACCACGCTGACGCTGGAGGCGGCCATCGCCGCGCCGGCGACCATCGGGTTGAGCAGGCCGAAGGCGGCCAGCGGGAGGCCCACCAGGTTGTAGATGAAGGCCCAGAACAGGTTCTGGCGGATTTTCGCGTAGGTGCGCCGCGAGATGTCCAGCGCCGCCGGGACCAGCCGCGGGTCGCCGCGCATCAGGGTGATGCCGGCGGCGTGCATGGCCACGTCGGTGCCGCCGCCCATGGCGATGCCGACGTCGGCGGCGGCCAGCGCCGGGGCGTCGTTGATGCCGTCGCCGACCATCGCCACCACCTTGCCGTGCTTGCGCAGGGCGCCGACCACCTCGGCCTTGTCGCCGGGCAGCACCTCGGCGTGCACGTCGTCCAGGCCCAGGGCGTCGGCCACGACCTTGGCGCTGCCGCGGTTGTCGCCGGTGATCAGGTGGCTGGCGATACCGCGCTGGCGCAGGGCGTCGATGGCGGGCTTTGCACCGTCCTTGAGGCTGTCGCCGAAGGCGAACAGGGCCACCACGCGGGCCTGCGGTTCGCGCTCGACCAGCCAGGACAGGGTGCGGCCTTCGGCTTCCCAGTGCTGCGCGGAACTGGCCAGTTCGCCGGGCGGCAGTTGCAGTTCGTCCAGCAGGCGGCGGTTGCCCAGCGCCAGCAGGCGGCCGTCGACGCGGCCCTGGATGCCGCGCCCGGCCAGGGCCTGGGTGGCCTCGGCGGCGGCCGGGTTCAGCCCGCGTTCGGCGCAGGCGTCGAGCACGGCGCGGGCCAGCGGGTGTTCGCTGCCGCGTTGCAGGGCGCCGGCCAGGGCGAGTGCCTCGGCCTCGTCGCCGGCGGCGAGGTTGGTGATGCGCGGCTGGCCGGAGGTGAGCGTGCCGGTCTTGTCGAAGGCCACGGCGTTGACCGCGTGGGCGACTTCCAGCGCCTCGGCGTCCTTGATCAGGATGCCGTGCTTCGCCGCCACGCCGGTGCCGGCCATGATCGCCGTGGGCGTGGCCAGGCCGAGGGCGCAGGGGCAGGCGATCACCAGCACGGCCACTGCGTTGATCAGCGCGTGCTCCCAGCCGGCGCCGGCGAGCAGCCAGCCGACCAGGGTGACCAGGGCGATGCCGATCACCACCGGGACGAACACGTTGCTGACCTTGTCCACCAGCTTCTGGATCGGCGCCTTGGCCGCCTGGGCGTCTTCCACCAGGCGGATGATCCGCGCCAGCACGGTCTCGCCGCCCAGCGCGGTGGTCTTCACCCGCAGCACGCCTTCGCCGTTGATGGCGCCGCCGGTGACGGCATCGCCCACGCCCTTGGCCACCGGCAGGCTCTCGCCGGTGATCAGCGCTTCGTCGGCATGGCTCTGGCCATCGAGCACTTCGCCGTCCACCGGGAAGCGCTCGCCGGGGCGCACCAGCACTTCGTCGCCCAGGCGCAGTTCGGCGATGGCGACGTCTTCCTCGATGCCCTCGCGCACGCGGGTGGCGCGTTCCGGGCGCAGCGCTTCGAGGGCGCGGATGGCGGCGGCAGTCTGGCGCTTGGCACGGCTTTCCAGGTACTTGCCGAGCAGGATCAGGGTGATCACCACCGCGCTCGCCTCGAAGTACAGGTGCGGCATCTGCCCCGGCGCGGCGGCGTACCAGAGGTACAGGCTCAGGCCGTAGCCGGCGCTGGTGCCGAGGGCGACCAGCAGGTCCATGTTGCCGCTGCGGGCGCGCACGGCCTTCCAGGCGGAAACGTAGAAGCGCGCGCCGATGACGAACTGCACCGGGGTGGCGAGGAGGAACTGCACCCAGGCCGGCAGCATCCAGTGCAGGCCGAACCAGTCGCCGAGCATCGGCAGCACCAGCGGGATCGACAGCAGGATGGAAGCCGCCAGCCACCAGCGCTCGCGGGCCAGGCGGGCGACTTGCGGGTCGACGGCGGGCCGCTCGGATTCGATCGGGCGGGCCTTGTAGCCGGCCTTGTCGACGGCGGCGATCAGCTCGGCGGGGTCCACCGCGCCGAGCAGGTCGAGGTGGGCGCGTTCGCTGGCGAGGTTCACGCTCACCTCGCGCACCCCGGGCACCTTGCGCAGGGCGCGTTCGACGCGGCCGACGCAGCTGGCGCAGGTCATGCCGTCGATGGCCAGTTCCAGGCTGTGCGCCGGCACCTTGTAGCCGGCCTGCTCGACCGCCGCCACCAGGGCCGGCAGGGCTTCGCCGGACGGCCCGGCCAGCTGGATGCGCGCCTGCTCGCTGGCGAGGTTGACGCTGGCCTCGCGCACGCCGGGCACCTTGCGCAGCGCGCGTTCCACGCGGCCGGCGCAGCTGGCGCAGGTCATCCCGGAGACGGGAAGGTCGAGTTCGATGGGGGTTGCGCTGCTCATGGGGCTCTCCCTGAAGTTCCCCGACAGGATCAACCTTGACACCAGGGCAAGGTCAAGCCTTGCGCCGCGGCGCCTTGCCGCAGCCCGCTCCGCCCCGTTCAGCTGCCGCCGGGAACCGGCATCAGCTGGAGGCCGCTCGCGCTGTTGGCGATGCGGAACTTGCGCACTTCGCCGGCGCGCAGCACCACCGACTGTGCGCGCAGCGGCTCGACGCCGGGGTGGCAGAGGCCGGAACTGGCGGTCGCCAGGCGCAGGGAGGTCGGGCCCGGCGGGAGGTTGAGGGCGATCTCGCCCTCGGGCTGCAGGCGCGAGACTTTCTGGTCCTGCACGTAGAGGTCGATGTCGCAGGCGGTGCCGGTGTCCAGCCGTTGGCGGCTGACGACCAGCACCGCGAAGGTGACGGGCTGGGCGTCGGGCACCGGCCAGGAGCCGGGGCTGGCGGGCGCCGGTGCCGGTTGCGCGGGGGGCTGCGGGGCGGGCGGCGCATCGGGCGGCATGCCGTCGGCCTGCGCCAGGGCGCAGATCAGCAGGCCGAGGGCCGGTACGAGGGCGCGGCGCATGGGGCGTTCTCCGGGCGGGAATGATCTGCGCAGCTTGGCCGAGAGACCGGCGCAGGACAAGCGCCGGGGAGCGGATCGCCGGGAGGCTTGACCTTGCCACGAGGGGAAGGTCGAGACTGTCGCCAACGATCCATCACACGACAGGAGATTTCCCATGCATACCTTCCAGGTCAAGGGCATGAGCTGCGGCCACTGCGTACGTGCCATCACCCAGGCCGTGCAGGCGCTCGACGCCGCTGCGGACGTCCAGGTCGATCTGGGCGAGGGCGAAGTCCGCGTCGCCAGCCGCCTGGACGACTCGGCGATTCTCGCGGCGATCCGCGAAGAGGGCTACGAGGCCGACCTGTCCTGAGAGCCTGATTACGATCTGCTGCGCGTCGGCATAACTGCGTCAAAAACAGGCTCGGAATGCTCATTTACAATCGTAAATTCCGCTTCCTCGCCTGTTTTTTCCTTGTTCTGCTCTAGCTCGCGAGATCGTAAACAGGCTCCGCGCCGTCGTTATTTCCGGGCCGGCTCCCCGCCGGCCCGTCAGGCCCGGGGGGCGCTCCAGTCGCGCACCAGGCCCCTGAACAGCACGTCGAACAGCTGGCGGGTTTCGCGTTCCGCGTCGAACAGTTGCGGGTCGCGCAGCCAGTCGCTGAGCAGGCCGAAAATCATCGCATGCACCGAGCGCGAGGCGATCTGCGGCGTGACGCCGGGCATCAGCCGGCTGCGGCAGCTCTCGCGGCTGAACAGCTGCTCGCACAGCTCGATGAACTGGCTGATGAAGTGGTTGTGGCGCTCCTCGGCGTCGCGCAGTTCGTCGGTGAACTCGCAGCGCTGCAGCAGGATGGTGAGGATGCGCCGGCGCTGCGGGTGCCGCGCCAGGTTCTCGATGACCTCCACGCTCAGCTCGAACAGCGACTGGATCGGGTCATGCCCGCCGCAGCCGGAAAGGCGCTGCGCCAGTTGCTCGGGCGGCAGGCGCACCTGGTTGAGCAGGTCGTTGAACAGGTGGGCCTTGTTCTGGAAGTGCCAGTACACCGCACCACGGGTGACGCCGGCGCTTCTGGCGATTTCCTCGAGGCTCGTGTTGGAGACGCCCTTGGCAAGGAACAGCTGTTCGGCCGAGTCGAGTATCGCCTGGCGCGTTTTCTCTGAATCTTCTTTGGTTCTTCGCATGGCGCTTGCCGGTAGACGGGCTAGGATCACTAATCAATTGGCAGTTTACTGATTTTAGAGTGAGAACAGTGCCTTACGGACACTGTCGTAGGCGATCTCCTCTTGGTCAAGGTGCCTGCTGCCGCGCGTTCTGCCGCCATTCCAAGGAGAGGTTCCATGCAGTTCACCCGCCGTCTGCCCGTTGCGCTCGCTGTTTTGGGCCTGCCCGCCTTGTTCGCCACGGTGCTGCAGGCGGCGGACAAGCCCGCCGCCGCTGCGCCGCCTCCGCCGCCGCCGGTGACCGTGGAGGTCGCCCGGAGCGCGCCGGTTCCGCTCATCTTCGAGTACGCCGCGCGGACCGCCGGTTACCGCGAGGTGGAAGTGCGCGCCCAGGTCAGCGGCATCCTGCAGCGCCGCACCTACGAGGAAGGCCGCTCGGTGAAGGAAGGGCAGGTGCTGTTCCACATCGACCCGCGCCCCTACCAGGCGGCGCTGGGGCAGGCCAAGGGCGCGCTGGCCCAGGCCCAGGCGCGCTACCGCCAGACCGAGCGCGACCTGAAGCGGATCCGCGAGCTGCAGCGCAAGGGCTTCGCCAGCGAAAGCGAGCTGGACCGCTACGTGTCCGACTTCGAGCAGGCCAAGGCGGACGTCGAGGCCGCCCGGGCGAACGTCGACGCCAAGCAGATCGACCTGAACTACACCACGGTGACCGCGCCCATTTCCGGCATGGCGAGCAAGGAAACCCGCTCCGAGGGCAGCCTGGTGGTGGCCAGCGATCCGAACTCCAGCCTGCTGACCAAGCTCACCCAGCTGGACCCGGTGTACGTCAACTTCGCCTACCCGGACACCGCCGCGGCGATCCTCAACGATGGCGTCAAGAGCGGCAAGCTGCTGTTGCCCGCGGACGGCAAGCTGACCGCGGAACTGCGATTCGGCGACGGCAGCCGCTACCCCATCGACGGGGTGGTCGACTTCACCGACAGCTTCGTCAACACCGGCACCGGCACGGTGAACGCCCGCGCGGTGGTGCCGAACCCGCAGAACCTGCTGATCCCCGGCCAGTTCGTGCGCATCCTGGTCAAGGGCATCACCCGCAAGGACGCGGTCACCCTGCCCGAGCGCGCGCTGGCCCAGGGCCCGCGCGGCACCTTCGTCTATGTGGTGGACAAGGACGGCTTCGCCCGTGTACGCCAGGTCAGCACGGGGCAGACGGTGCAGGGGCGCTGGATCATCGAGGCCGGTGTGGACGACGGCGACCGGGTCATCGTCGACGGCCTGATCAAGGTCCGTCCGGACCAGCCGGTGACGGCGGTCGAAGGCGGCGCGCAGGAGTCTGCGGCCAATACCCCGACCCGGTCGTAAGGAGCGCCTATCGTGATCTCGCGCTTCTTCATCGAACGTCCCGTGTTCGCCATGGTGATCTCCATCGTGATCCTGCTCGCGGGCCTGGTGGCCATGCGCGCGCTGCCCGTTGCCCAGTACCCGGAGATCGTGCCGCCGCAGGTGTCGGTGACGGCCGCCTATCCGGGCGCCAGCTCGCAGGTCATCGCCGAGACCGTGGCCGCGCCGCTGGAGCAGGAAATCAACGGCGTGCAGGGCATGATCTACCAGCTGTCGAACTCCGACAGCAGCGGCGCCATGAGCCTGACCGTGTACTTCGAGGTGGGCACCGACCCGGACCAGGCCACCATCGACGTCAACAACAAGGTGCAGGCCGCGCTCGCCAAGCTGCCCGAAGAGGTGCGCCGGCAAGGGGTGCAGGTGGAGAAGAAGTCCGCCGACATCCTGCAGGTGGTGACCCTGTTCTCGCCGGACAACTCCCGCGACCCGATCTTCATCAGCAACTACGCGCTGATCAACGTGATCGACGACCTCAAGCGGATTCCCGGGGTCGGCGACGTCAGCCAGTTCGGCTCCAAGGACTACGCCATGCGCATCTGGCTGCGCCCGGACAAGCTGGCGCAGTACAACCTGACGCCCTCCGACGTGGTCGATGCGATCCGCGAGCAGAACTCGCAGTTCGCCGCCGGCAGCTTCGGCCAGCAGCCGATGAAGGAGCCGCAGGACTTCACCTACATGGCCACCGCCCAGGGGCGCTTCACCGATCCCAAGGAGTTCGAGGGCGTCATCCTGCGCACCGATTCCACCGGCGCCAGCCTGCTGCTCAAGGATGTCGCGCGGGTCGAGCTGGGCGCGCAGGACTACTCCCTGGTGACCTCGCTGAACGGCCAGCAGAACGCCGCCTTCGGCATCTACCTGCAGCCGGGCGCCAACGCGCTGGATACCGCCCAGGCCGTGCGCGACCACATGGAGACCCTGGCCAGGCGCTTCCCGCAGGGCATCACCTACAAGATCCCGTACGACACCACGATCTTCGTCCAGGTCTCCATCGAGGAGGTGATCCACACCTTCGTCGAGGCGCTGATCCTGGTGATGGTGGTGGTCTTCATCTTCCTGCAGAACCTGCGCGCCACGCTGATTCCGGTGCTGGCGATCCCGGTGTCGCTGGTGGGCACCTTCGCCGGCATGTACCTGCTGGGCTTCTCGATCAACCTGCTGTCGCTGTTCGGCATGGTGCTGGCGATCGGCATCGTGGTGGACGACGCCATCGTCGTGCTGGAGAACGTCGAGCGGGTCATGCGCACCGAGAAGCTGAGTCCCAAGGATGCGGCGATCAAGGCGATGGAGGAGGTGACCGGGCCGATCATCGCCATCGTGCTGGTGCTCTGTGCGGTGTTCATCCCGGTCGGCTTCCTCGGCGGCCTGGCCGGCCAGATGTACCAGCAGTTCGCGATCACCATCGCGGTGTCGGTGGTGATTTCCGGCATCGTCGCGCTGACGCTCTCGCCGGCGCTCTGCGCGCTGATCCTCAAGCCCGGGCACAAGGAGCCGGCGGCGCCGTTCCGCTGGTTCAACCGCCTGTTCGAGCGCGCCACCAATGGCTACGGCGCCGGCGTGCAGTTCTTCCTCAAGCGGGTGACCCTCGGCCTGGTGCTGTTCGGCGGGATGATCGCGCTGCTGGTCGTGCTGTTCGGCCGGGTGCCCGGCTCGCTGGTGCCCGACGAGGACCAGGGCTACGTGCTCAACGCCTACTTCCTGCCGCCGGCGGCGTCGCTGAGCCGTACCCAGAAGCTCACCGACGACGTGACCCACGAGTTGATGAAGCACCCGGCGGTGCAGGACGTGGTGACCTTCGCCGGTTTCGACATCCTCACCTTCGGCACCCGCAGCAACGCCGGGGTGTCCTTCGTGCCGCTCAAGGACTGGAAGGAGCGCACCTCGCCGGAGCTGGACGCGCGCAACCTGATCCATGAATTCATGCGCATGGGCGCGACGCAGGAAGACGGCGTGGTGATGTCCTTCAACCCGCCGCCGATCACCGGCATGAGCACCACCGGCGGTTTCGAGGCGTATATCCAGGACCGCAGCGGCGGCACCTCCGAGCAGCTGGAGGAGGTGGTGACGAAGTTCCTCGCCGCCGCCGCCAAGCGCCCGGAGCTGGCGGGGGTGAACACCACCTTCAACGCCAACGTGCCGCAGTACTACATCGACCTGGACCGCACCAAGGCGCGCTCGCTGGGGGTGGCGATCAACGATGTGTTCACCGCGATGCAGTCGACCTTCGGCAGCTACTACGTCAACGACTTCACCCTCTATGGCCGCACCTGGCAGGTCAGCCTGGAGTCCGAGCCGGAGTTCCGCCGCAAGCCGGACGACCTCAGCCAGGTCTTCGTGCGCGCGTCCACCGGCGACCTGGTGCCGCTCTCGGCGCTGGTCAGCGTGCGGCGCATCCTCGGGCCGGACTCCTACGCCCGCTTCAACGTGTTCCCGGCGGCCAAGCTGCTCGGCGGCCCGGCCCCGGGCTACAGCTCCGGCCAGGCGCTGGCGGCGATGCAGGAAGTGGCGGACCAGGTGCTGGGCGAGGACTACTCGCTGGCCTGGATCGGCTCGGCCTACCAGGAACTGGCGACCCAGGGCTCGGGCAGCACCGCGTTCATCTTCGGCCTGGTCCTGGTGTTCCTCATCCTGGCGGCGCAGTACGAGCGCTGGACGCTGCCGCTGGCGGTGGTCACCGCGGTGCCCTTCGCGGTGTTCGGCGCGATCATGGCGATCTGGCTGCGCGGGCTGGACAACGACGTGTACTTCCAGGTCGGCCTGGTGACCCTGATCGGCCTGGCGGCGAAGAACGCCATCCTGATCATCGAGTTCGCCGTGATCTGCCGCGAGGAGCAGGGCATGGGGCCGATGCAGGCGGCGCTGGCGGCGGCCAAGCTGCGCTTCCGCCCGATCGTCATGACTTCGCTGGCCTTCATCCTCGGTTGCGTGCCGCTGGCGATCAGCACCGGCGCGGGCTCGGCCAGCCGCCACTCGATCGGCACCGGGGTGATCGGCGGGATGCTCGCCGCGACCCTGCTGGCGACCTTCCTCATCCCGATGTTCTACATGCTGGTGGAAATGGCTGCCGACAGGCTCTCCGGCCGCAAGCCGCAGGACAAGCCCGTGGAGGAAGGGGCTCCCGAGGCCTGAAGGCGGGGCGGGCCGGCCGGTTGCCGGTCCGCTTCCGGGGAATTGATTAGCGAGCTTGCTAATTTTTCGGCCATGGTCACAATGCGGGACTTGGTCGCGCCGCGCGTGCGCGACGCAATCCTGCACCCATCCGCCCTGGCGCCCGATCCGCCGCAGCCGGAGTGTGCCCAGGGGACTTCATGAATCTGCGTATCCTGCTGATCCTCGGCGCCCTGAGCGCCTTCGGGCCGATGGCCATCGACTTCTATCTGCCCAGCTTCCCGACCCTGGCGCGGGCCTTCGGCACCGACGTCGAGCACGTGCAGCTGAGCCTGTCGGCGTACTTCGCCGGCCTGGCCATCGGCCAACTGCTCTACGGTCCGCTGGCGGACCGGATCGGCCGGCGCCTGCCGCTACTGCTGGGGGTGGGCATCTTCACCCTGGCCTCGCTGGCCTGCGCGTTCGTGCCGAGCCTGGAGTGGCTGATCGCCGCGCGTTTCGTCCAGGCCCTGGGCGGCTGCGCCGGCATGGTGATTTCGCGGGCGGTGGTGCGCGACCTGTGCGACCCGATCGCCGCCGCCAAGGCCTTCTCGCAACTGATGCTGGTGATGGGGCTGGCGCCGATCCTCGCGCCGCTGGGCGGCGGGCTGCTGCTGAACCTGTCCGGCTGGCAGGCGATCTTCTACAGCCTGACGCTGTTCAGCGCGCTGGCCGGCGCGGCCATCGCCCTGTGGCTGCCGGAAACCATCCCGGCCGGTCCGCGCGCGCCGTTGCGCGGGGCGGGGCGGCAGTACCTGGCGCTGTTCGCCGACCGCTCCTTCATCACCTACGCGCTGACCGGCGGTGTCGCCATCGCCGGGATGTTCTCCTACGTCGCCGGTTCACCCTTCGTGTTCATCCAGCTCTACGGCGTGCCGGCCGAGCACTTCGGCTGGATCTTCGGCAGCAACGCGGCGGGCTTCATCCTGATGGCGCAGGTGAATGCGCGGCTGCTGCGCTATCGCGGGCCGGGCTTCTGGCTGCGCCGGGCGGTGTGGGTGTACTTCGCCTGCGGCGTGACGCTGCTGGCGGTCACCCTGGCCAGGCCGGCGCAGCTGTGGCCGCTGCTGATCCCGCTGTTCGGCGCCATCGCCTGCCTGGGCTTCCTGCTGCCCAACGCTGCCGCCTGCGCCATGGCCAGCCAGGGCCGCCACGCCGGGAGCGCGTCGGCCCTGATGGGCAGTCTGCAGTTCAGCGTGGCGGCGGGCGCCTCGGCGCTGGTCGGCGCGCTGCACGAGGGCTCGGCATTGCCGATGGCCGCCGTGATCGCCACCTGCGGCCTGGCCGCGGCGGTGCTCGGCTGGTACAGCGGACAGATCAGTGAACGCGCCGCCTGAGCGGCTTCAGCTGGCTACTCGGTGGTGCAGATCGGGCCGCACCGGCAACGGGTGCGGGGCGTGCAGGCGCGCTTCCAGGGTGGCGACGAAGTGGCGGGCTTCCCGCTCGCTGCGGAAGCCAACGGCCTGTTGATCCAGGCAGACTTCCCAAGGTTGATTGGCGTTGGCAAAAGACGGGCGAACGAGGATGTGCATGGCTGGTCACCCCTGAACGGTCGTTTGAAGGGAATGTCAGTGTAGACCCGCCATGGAGCCGCGAAGGATGCGGCGCAAGGTCGCCGACAACCGGCTGGGCGCCCCTTCACGCGCCGCCGCGGCCCTGGCTCAGGCGCCGCCGGTAGGCGCTGGGGGAGAGCCCCATGACCTTGCTGAAAAGTCTTGAAAAGTAATAGCTGTCGTCATACCCCAGGGCCTGGCTGACCTGGGCGACGCCGCAGGCGCTGCTGTCGAGCAACTGGCAGGCGTACTCGATCTTCAGGTGCAGGAAGTGCTGGATCGGCGTGCGCCCGGTGAGCGCGCGGTAGCGGTTGACGAAGTGGAACTTGGACAGGTTGCAGAAGGCCGCCAGCTGCGGCAGCTCCAGACGCTGGTGGAGGTTGTCGCGCATGTAGGCGTGCAGGGCCTCCAGATCCAGCCCGGTGTCGCGCACCGGGCTGAGCAGCGGCAGTTGGCAGAGCAGGGCGCGCAGGCGGCTGGCGGCGAGCAGGAAGGGCTGGAAGCGGTAGCCGCTGTGGCGCGCCTCCAGCAGCTGGGCGAAGCCGCTGACCAGGGTGTGCTGCAGCCCCCAGTGGCGCACCGGGGAGGCGCCGAAGCCGGCGGCGTCGCGCAGCCAGGCGGCGCCGTCGCCACGCAGGTGCACCCAGTAGATGGTCCAGGGGTTGGCGGGATCGGCGTGGTAGGCGTGGGCCATGCCCGGCGGCAGCCAGATCAGGTCGCCGCAGCCCACCGCCTGGCCCTGTCCTCCGGCGGCCAGCCAGCCCTGGCCTTCGCTGCAGTAGATCAGCAGGTGGTCGTCGTGCTGCTCGCGGCTCATCTGGTGGTCGCGGGCGCGGCGGTAGTGGCCCAGGGAGCTGGGATGCAGGTCGCGGCTGAGCGGGTGCGTGGCGAGCTTCTGCAGCAGCGTCGGCGGCAGCACCAGGCGCAGGCTGTCGGCGGGAAGGGGCCAGTCCGAGGTTCTCGACATACGGGTAGCTCGCTCAGCAATTTAATCCAGCAAGAGAACAATTTAGTCGATCTCCGCCGCCCTGTGCCGGTGATAGCTTTGCCCTGGCGTGGAATGTTCTGCCGTCTTCCCCGCAATAAAAGCCGGCTGCTGCCTGAAGCCGACCGGCATACGACCAAAGGTTGATGGTGGGGTGGCGAACCCCGTCCATACTCGTTGTTCGACCTCGATAACAACAAATAAGAGGCTCAGATGATGAACTACCGGCAGTGCCACGACCGCTCCATCGCGGAGCCGTCCGCTTTCTGGGCCGAGCAGGCCCGCCGCGTGGCCTGGTACCGCGCGCCGCAGGACATCCTGCAATCCCTGCCCGACGGCAGCCATCGCTGGTTCGCCGATGGCCGCCTGAACTCCAGCTACCTCGCCCTGGACCGCCAGATCGAACTCGGTCGCGGCGAGCAGACCGCGCTGATCTACGACTCCCCCGTCACCAACACCCAGCAGCGCTTCAGCTTCCTCGAGCTGCGCGACGAAGTCGCACGCCTGGCCGGCGCCCTGCGCGCGCTGGGGGTGGAGCGCGGCGACGGGGTGATCATCTACATGCCGATGGTGCCGCAGGCGGCGATGGCGATGCTCGCCTGCGCGCGCATCGGCGCCGTGCACTCGGTGGTGTTCGGCGGCTTCGCGCCCTACGAGCTGGCGCTGCGCATCGACGACGCCAAGCCCAAGCTGGTGCTCACCGCCTCCTGCGGGCTGGAGTTCGACCGGGTCATCGAATACAAGCCGCTGGTGGACAAGGCGCTGGAACTGGCGCTGCACCAGCCGGCTCACGTGATGGTCTGGCAGCGCCCGCAGGCGATGGCCGAACTGTTCGCCGGGCGCGACCTGGACTGGCGCGAGACCGTCGCCCGCGCCCAGCCGGCCGATCCGGTGGAGCTGGCCAGCGGCGATCCGCTGTACATCATGTACACCTCCGGCACCACCGGGAAACCCAAGGGCATCGTGCGCGACAACGGCGGCCACGCGGTGGCGCTGCACTATGCGCTGCCGACCATCTTCGGCCTGCAGCCGGGCGACGTCTGGTGGGGCGTTTCCGACGTCGGCTGGGTGGTCGGCCACTCGCTGATCGTCTACGGCCCGCTGATGAACGGCTGCACCACGGTGTTCTACGAGGGCAAGCCGGTGCGCACCCCGGATGCCGGCAGCTACTGGCGGGTGATCGAGGAGCACAAGGTCAACAGCCTGTTCTGCGCGCCCACGGCGATCCGCGCGATCCGCAAGGAAGACCCCGACGGCGCGCTGCTCAGGCATTACGACCTGAGCTCGCTGCGCCACCTGTTCCTCGCCGGCGAGAAGCTTGACAGCAGCACCCAGCACTGGCTGGAGGAACTCACCGGCAAGCCGGTGCACGACCACTGGTGGCAGACCGAGACCGGCTGGCCGGTGACCGCGCCCTGCGTCGGCCTGGGCGGCCACGACCTGCGCGCCGGCTCCACCAACCGCGCGGTGCCCGGCTACCACGTGCAGGTGGTGGACGACGAAGGCCATGTGCTGGGGCCGAACGAGCAAGGCTCCATCGTCATCGCCCTGCCGCTGCCGCCCGGCTGCGCGCAGACCCTGTGGAACGACCACCCGCGCTACCTGCAGGCGTACCTGAAGACCTATCCCGGCTACTACCACACCGGCGACGGCGGCTATGTCGACGAGGAGGGCTTCGTCTACATCATGGGCCGCACCGACGACGTGATTAACGTCTCCGGCCACCGCCTCTCCACCGGCGAGATGGAGGAGCTGCTGGCGCTGCACGATGCCGTGGCCGAATGCGCGGTGATCGCCGTGCAGGACAGCCTCAAGGGCCATGTCCCGCTGGGCCTGGTGGTGCTCAAGGACGGCGCGAAGAGCGCCGAGGACGCCCTGCAGCGCGAACTGGTGGCGCTGGTGCGCGAGCGCATCGGCGCGCTGGCCTGCTTCCAGCGCGCGGTGGTGGTCAAGCGGCTGCCCAAGACCCGCTCCGGCAAGATCCTGCGCGCCGTATTGCGCAAGATCGCCGATGGCGAGGAGTACGCGCCGCCGTCGACCATCGACGACCCGGCCATCCTCGGCGAGATCGCCGAGCGCCTGGGCGCGGCCGGGCTGGCCAAGGCGAGCTGATCCCACGCGCCGGCCTTGCCGGCGTCTTTCCAGGGCCGCCTTCGTGCGGCCCTTTTTTATGCCCCGCCCGACGATGATCCCGCGGCTAGCGGCTGCAGCTGTTGCGGCCGAGCAGCCGGTAGACCGGGCAGCTGCCGAGCGCGCCGGTGAGCAGCGGGACCAGGCCGATCCAGCCCCAGGGCGTCTGCGGGCCGACGAATACCAGGGCGAGCAGCCCCAGGCCGAGAATGATGCGGACGATACGGTCCGGCGTACTGACGTTCCTGCACAACATGGCGTTGTCCTCATGGCGATGGAGACTGCAGTTGTAAGGCAGGTGCGCGGCGGCGTTCAGTGACTTGGTCACACAGTGGCGGCCAGCGCCCGCAGGGCCAGCGGGTCGAGCAGTTCCAGGCTGGCGCGGCCCAGGCGCAGCCAGCCGCGCCGCTCGAACTCCTTGAGCTGGCGGCTGATGACCTCGCGGGAGCTGCCCAGGTCGGTGGCCAGTTGCTGGTGCGTCAGGGCCAGGCTGGGCTGGCCGCTTTCCAGCAGGCGCGCGGCCAGGCGGATGTCGATGCGCTGGAAGGCGACGTTCTCGAACAGCAGCATCAGCTCCACCAGGCGCTCGCCGCAGCTGGCGAACAGCCACTGGCGGAACGCCGCGGACTGCTGCATGAGCCGCTCGAAGTCGGCCTGCGCGAGCATCTCCAGGGTGCAGGCGGTTTCCGCGACGCCCTCGGCGGCATAGGGGCGGCGGGACATCAGGCAGGCGTTGGTCATGATGCAGCTTTCGCCCGGATGCACGCGGTAGAGCACGATTTCGCGGCCCTGGGGCGAGACGGTCTGCACGCGGACCTGCCCGCTGCGCAGCCGCACGAAGTGCGCGCAGTCCGCGCCGTGGGCGAACAGGCGGGTGCCCGCCGGCACCTCCACGGTGCGGGCGAGTCGGGAAATGTCGTTGGCGATAGTGGAATCGAGCTGGCTCATCGGCGCTCCGCAAGGGGACAACGGGCGCCGGAGGTGGCGCGCGCCGATCTTCTATACCCGACCGCGCGGCGGCGCGGGCTGAGCCAGGTCAGTCGGGGCGGTTCACAGCGCCTGCGCCTTGAACGTGTCGCACTTGCCCGGCGAGCCGCTCTCGAAACCGAGCTTGAACCAGCGCACGCGCTGCGCGGAGGAGCCGTGGGTGAAGGAGTCGGGCATCACGCTGCCGCGCGCCTGGCGTTGCAGGTGGTCGTCGCCGATGGCGTTGGCGGCGTTCAGCGCTTCCTCCACGTCGCCCGGCTCCAGCCAGTTCAGGCGCTGCTGGGCGTGATGCGCCCAGACTCCGGCGAAGCAGTCGGCCTGCAGTTCCTGGCGCACCGAGAGGCCGTCGGCGCCTTCCATGCGCGCGCCGCGCTGGCGGGCGGCGTTGATCTTGGCGGAGATGCCGAGCAGGTTCTGCACGTGGTGGCCGACTTCGTGGGCGATCACGTAGGCCTGGGCGAAGTCGCCGGCGGCGGCGAACTTCTGTTCCATTTCGCGGAAGAAGCCCAGGTCCAGGTAGACCCGGTGGTCGCCCGGGCAATAGAACGGCCCGACCGCCGAGGAGGCGTAGCCGCAGGCCGAGTTCACCCCGCCGTTGAACAGGATCAGCCTGGGCTGCTCGTACTGGGCGTTGCTGCGGGCGAAGATCTCGCCCCAGGTGTCCTCGGTGTCGCCGAGGATGGCACGGACGAACTCCACCTGCGGGTCGTTGGCGCTGGCCGGCTTGCCCTGCGCCGGGCGGCTGGGGGCCTGTTGCGAGACGTCCATCTGGCCGAGCAGCGAACCGAGGATGGTCATCGGGTCCTGGCCCATCAACAGGCCGACCACCACCACGATGGCCACGCCGCCCAGGCTCAGGCCACGTCCGCCGATGCGCAGGCCGCCACCGCCGCCGCTTTCGTCCCGTGCGTCCTCTACGTTGTCGCTGCGTCGTCCTTTGCGCCAGAGCATGGCGGCGTCTCCTTGAACAGGTTGCTTCAGTGTTGCCGTGGCTGGCGGGGGCCGCCAGCCCGGTCGTCAGGCCAGGCGGTGCAGCAGTTCGGCGCGGGCGAGCAGTTGCACGTCGCCGCCGACGCGCACCTCGTCGTCCTGCCCGACCTGCACGTCGAGGCGGCTGGGGCGGCCGACGAAGCGGCCCTGGGCGAGGTGGAAGGGTTCGCCGCGGCGGGCCTTGCCGAGCTCCACCAGGTAGGCCGCGACGGGGCCGGCGGCGCTGCCGGTGGCGATGTCCTCGATGACCCCGGCGCCGTCCCAGGTGCGGCCCTCGCGGTTATCCACATCCAGCACGAAGACGAACGCGGCGTTGAGTTTCGCCAGTTCGGCATCGAGGTCCGCGCGCTGGCGCACGCGGCCCAGCGCCTCGGCTTTCACCGGCAGCAGCAGGTAGGGCAGGCCGGTGCTGACCACGGCGGCGGGGTAGTCGGCCAGGTCCGCGGCGGTCAGCGAGAAGGCTTCGGCGAACCAGCGGCGCGCCTCGTCGTCCAGCACGCTACCGAAGTCGGCGGCGCCCTGGTTCATCTCGGCATGGAAGCCGGCGCCGCGCCGGCGGGTGGCGACCTTCACGTCCTTGGCGGCCAGTTGCAGGGTCCAGACTTCCTCCTCGCCGCGCTGGTGCAGGTGGTGCAGCAGCGCGGCGGCGCCCAACACCGGGTGGCCGGCGAAGGGCAGTTCCTCGTCGACGGTGAAGATGCGCGCCGAGTAGGTGTCCAGCGAGGCGGAGGGGAACAGGAAGATGGATTCGAACTGGCGCAGCTCCTGCGTCAGCGCCTGCAGGGTCGGGGCCGGCAGGCCGCGCGCGTCGGGAAACACCGCCAGGCCGTTGCCGGCCAGCGGTTGCTGCGCGAAGACGTCGAGCTGCCAGTACTGAAGGGGAGGCATGGGACTCCAGGGGCCGCGTTCGCGCGGCGCGATAGGAAATACTCGACAGCCAGCCTAGCGAGCTATATGTTCGCCGACAAGAAAGCGCAGGCCTCAGCGCCGCGCTTTCCAGGCCACCGCAGTGGCCGGCGTCGCTCGGACGGTTCCGGGCGCCTACGTTAACCCGAGGACATCATGACTGAACCCCGTTCAGCTCGTCGCTTTGCACGCATCGATCGCCTGCCCCCCTACGTTTTCAACATCACCGCCGAACTGAAGATGGCCGCCCGCCGCCGTGGCGAGGACATCATCGACCTGTCCATGGGCAACCCGGACGGGGCCACGCCGCCGCACATCGTCGAGAAGCTCTGCCAGGTCGCCCAGCGCGAGGACACCCACGGCTATTCCACCTCCCGTGGCATCCCGCGCCTGCGCCGCGCCATCTCGCACTGGTACCGCGACCGCTACGACGTGCAGATCGACCCGGAATCCGAGGCCATCGTCACCATCGGCTCCAAGGAAGGCCTGGCGCACCTGATGCTGGCGACCCTGGACCACGGCGACACCATCCTGGTGCCCAACCCCAGCTACCCGATCCACATCTACGGCGCGGTGATCGCCGGCGCCCAGGTGCGCTCGGTGCCGCTGGTGCCGGGGATCGACTTCTTCAACGAGCTGGAGCGGGCGATCCGCGAGTCGATTCCCAAGCCGAAGATGATGATCCTCGGCTTCCCCTCCAACCCCACCGCGCAGTGCGTGGAGCTGGACTTCTTCGAGCGCGTGGTGGCCCTGGCCAAGCGCTACGACGTGCTGGTGGTGCACGACCTGGCCTACGCGGACATCACCTTCGACGGCTGGAAGGCGCCGTCGATCATGCAGGTGCCCGGCGCCAAGGACATCGCGGTGGAGTTCTTCACCCTGTCCAAGAGCTACAACATGGCCGGCTGGCGCATCGGCTTCATGGTCGGCAACCCGGAGCTGGTCTCGGCCCTGGCGCGGATCAAGAGCTACCACGACTACGGCACCTTCACCCCGCTGCAGGTGGCGGCCATCGCCGCGCTGGAAGGCGACCAGCAGTGCGTGCGCGACATCGCCGAGCAGTACCAGAAGCGCCGCGACGTGCTGGTCAAGGGCCTGCACGAGGCCGGCTGGATGGTCGAGAACCCCAGGGCCTCGATGTACATCTGGGCGAAGATTCCCGAACCCTACGCGCACCTGGGCTCCCTGGAGTTCGCCAAGAAGCTGCTCAAGGACGCCAAGGTCTCGGTATCGCCCGGCGTCGGTTTCGGCGACTACGGCGACGACCACGTGCGCTTCGCCCTGATCGAGAACCGCGACCGCCTGCGCCAGGCGGTGCGCGGGATCAAGGCGATGTTCCGCGCCGACGGCCTGCTGCCGGCGAAGGCGGAATGAGGCGGTGATGCGGAAAGGGGCGGCCAGTTGGCCGCCCCTTTCGTTTGCGGGCTGATTTCCGCGGCTCCGCAGGATGGCGCGGAGCGAAGCGATACCCATCGTTTCCCGGCAGGTTCTGTTGATGGGGGGGCGCAAGCTCCATCCATCCTGCGGCGGGTATTTTGCGCGAGCGCCAGGAAGCGTGCCGCCTATCGGCGGTTTCGCGGACAAGGTCCGCTCCTACGGGATCAACAGTCCGCCTGACCCAGAGGACCAGGGCAAGCATCGCGGCGGAGTCCGTCCCTGCTGAAGCACTGCCTTTCGTAGGATGGCGTGGAGCGAAGCGATACCCATCGGTGACCGTGCAGGCCGAGGGATATCTCAGGCTCGCTGCGGGATAGCCAGCCACCGGGTCGGTGGTGGCGGCGGACGGCAGTCCTGCGTTCAGCGCTGCGGATAGTCCGCCAGCACTTCGCGCTGGCCGGTCCTGGTCAGCCCGACCACCTGATAGGCGTCGTGCCGGTCGCCCATCTCCATGCCCGGCGAGCCCATCGGCATCCCCGGCACGGCGGCGCCGGCCAGGTCGGCGCGCTCGCGCAGCTTCAGGATGTCGGCGGCCGGCACGTGGCCCTCGACGAACTTGCCGTCGATCACCCCGGTGTGGCACGAGCCCATGCCGTAGGGCACGCCCAGGCGGGTCTTCACCGCGCTCATGTCGGCTTCGACGTGGTCGTTGACGGTGAAGCCGTTGTTTTCCAGGTGCCTGATCCAGTCCTTGCAGCAACTGCAATTGGCATCGCGGTGCACATCGATGGTCAGCGGTTCGGCGGCCTGTGCGGCGCCGGCGGCGAGGGCGGTGAGCAGGAGCAGGGTGCGCATGGTGGATACCTCGGAGAGCGAATGCGCCCGAGGATACCCCCGGTGGCGCGGCCGCCCCATCGGCCAGCTGTTTCGATATATGACCGGAGGCCAGAACTTGCGGCGCCCTCCGGGGTCTGTAGCTGATTGGTGATGCGTCCGCGGCTCCGGGCCGCCGCCGTGGATGCGTGGCATGGCTGTCCGGCCAAGGAGAAAGAGGATGCTCTTCGCCCGTCTCGTCCTGCTGGTCCAGGCCCTGGTGTGGGGTGGCCTGGGGCTGCTCTATTGGATTCGTCCCTACGAAATGGCCAACCTCAGCGGCATGCTGCTGATGGAGCCTTCCTCGGTGAGCGATGCCCGGGTGTTCTACGGCGGGCACCAGTTCGCCCTCGCGCTGTTCCTGGTGTTCGCCCTGCGCCGCCGCCTGCTGGTGCGCCCGGCGCTGATCCTGGTGATCCTGGTGCAGCTGACCCTGACCCTGTCGCGCCTGCTGATCGCCTGGACCGAAGGCGGGATGGCGATGGACGCCCAACTGGCCGGCGTCATCTACCGCGGCGTGATTTCCGCGCTGGCGATCCTCGCCCTCTACTGGCTGGAGCGGCAGTCGCGGAACCGGGGTTCGCCGCCCAGTGCAAAGGAGCCTGACGAGCCGGAGGAACAGCGCGCGGATTTCGAGGGGCTCTGAATGCCGGATCAGGTTGTTTTGACCTCATTTGAAGTCATAAAGACTGCGATGAATTGCGGTCTTTATGACTTGGCATATTTATAACTCATTGTTTTTAATGACTTCTTTCGTTGGCACGAAAACTGGAATGGCTTATCTGCTGTTTTATTGCCAACGGAGAAAATCATGAGCTTCATGCGTGTAGCGGTAGTGCTGTTCAGCGCGTTTTCCTGTGTTGCCGTGCTGGCCGACGAGGTGGTTGCCGAGGTTCCGGACAACACCGTCGGCCGCGGTTTCGGTACCGGTGCCGGGGTGTTGCTGGGCGGTGCGCTGGGCGGCCCGATCGGGGCGGCGGTGGGGGCGGGCGTCGGCTTCTTCGGTGGTTCGGCGACGCAGCAGGCATCCGGCGGCAGCCAGAAGTCCTACGTCGTCCGTGACACCGCCGGGCGCGAGCGGACCGTGCGTTCGCCAAACGCCGAATTCCGCGTCGGACAACAGGTGAGTGTGCGCGGCGACCGCCTGCAGGCCATGGACTGACCTTCGGATGAGCGGGGCACTCCCGGGCTGCAGCGAATGCCGAAGTGCCCCGCGCAACGTGCTATCGTACTGATTTTGCGGAAGAACCGGTGCGGAGCCAAAGATGAAGTTCGTACATCAACGTGAACACCTGAACGAAGGCGATCTGGTGATCATCGAGTGCTCCATGACCTGCAACATCCGCCTGATGACCGACGCCAACTTCCGCAGCTTCAAGAACGGCGGCCGCCATGCCTACCACGGCGGCGCCTTCGACCGCTTCCCGGCGAAGATCAAGGTGCCCAGCACCGGCTTCTGGAACGTCACCATCGACACCGTGACCCGCCGCGCCATCAGCGTGACGCGCAAGGCCGACTTCAAGTACAGCATCAAGTTCGTGCGCAAGTCGCCGTCGAACTACAGCTGACCCTCAATTCCCCGCCCGCGCGGGGAAATCCCCGAGCAGGCGCGCGATGCCGTCGTCCACGGCCCGCTGCGGCAGCGCCGGATCGCGCAGCTGGCGCGCCACCTGCGCCTGGAACAGCACCGCGCCCGAGGCATCGTCGAGAATCTGCAGCGCCAGCCGCGCCTCATCCTGATTGGTGATCTGCGTCTGGGTCACCACCCCCCGCGCCGGTCACCACCGGGCGCTGGACGATGCCGGCCTGGCTGTCCAGGCCGACGGCGTAGATCACCCGCAACTCCCCCGAACCGTCCTGAAAGCGGTAGCCCTTGGCTTCCAGCGCCCGGCGCACGGCGAGATCGATGCGCTCTTCGAGGTCTTCGCGGTGGCCCGGCGCGCGCACGGCCTGGATGAAGAAGGTGCTTTGCCGGCCATTGGCGGCGGGGGAGACGCTGATGCTGGCGGGGGCGCTGCCGGCGCAGGCGGCCAGCAGCAGGCAGAGCAGGGGAAGGATCAGGCGGGACATGGACGGCACTCTTGTCATTGTCCCGCAAGCCTAGCCGCTACATGGCGGCTCACCGCCCAACCCTTGGTTGGTCGGCGAGTGCTCAGCGGCGGGTCAGCAGCACGCCGGCTTCCATGTGGTGGGTGTAGGGGAACTGGTCGAACAGCGCGCAGCGGCTGACCTGGTGGGTGTCGTGCAGCTGGGCGATGTTCTGCGCCAGGGTCTCCGGGTTGCAGGAGATGTACAGGATGCTGTCGAAGCGCCGGGTCAGCTCGCAGGTGTCCGGGTCCATGCCGGCGCGCGGCGGGTCGACGAACACGCTGCCGAAGTCGTAGGACTTCAGGTCGACGTCGGCCAGGCGGCGGAACGGGCGCACCTCGTTGAGCGCCTGGGTCAGTTCCTCGGCGGACAGGCGCACCAGCGCCACGTTGTCCACGGCGTTGTCGGCGAGGTTCGCCAGCGCGGCGTTCACCGAGGTCTTGCTGATCTCGGTGGCCAGCACCTTGCGCACGCGGGTGGCCAGCGGCAGGGTGAAGTTGCCGTTGCCGCAGTACAGCTCCAGCAGGTCGTCGTCGCGCTGGCCCAGGGCATCGAAGGCCCAGTTGAGCATCTTCTGGCAGACCTCGCCGTTGGGCTGGGTGAAGGCGCCCTCCGGCTGGCGGTAGCGGAAGGTGCAGCCGGCGACGGTCAGCGCTTCGTTCACGTAGTCGCGGCCCACGACCAGACGCTTGCCGCGGGAGCGGCCGACGATGCTCACGCCCAGTTCGGCCGCCAGCTTCTGCGCGGCGGCTTCCCAGGCGGCATCCACCGGACGGTGGTAGCAGAGGGTGATCAGCGCGTCGCCCGCCAGGGTGGTGAGGAACTCCACCTGGAACAGCTTGTGGCCCAGCACCGGCTCGGCCCAGGCGGCCTTCAGGCGCGGCATCAGCTGGTTGATGCGCTGGCTGGCGATGGGAAATTCCTCGATCAGGATCGGCGTGTGCTTGTCGCCCTGCTCGAACATCGCGTAGTGGCGCGTCTCGCCCTCGCGCCACAGGCGGAATTCGGCGCGCAGGCGGTAATGCTCGCGCGGCGAGTCGAACAGCTCCGGCTCCGGCGCGGCGAAGGGCGCCAGCAGCTCGCGCAGGCGGGCGGCCTTGGCGGCCAGTTGGCTGTCGTATTGGGACGGGTCGAAACGCGGACTGCTCATGGGGCGGGTAACTCGTGTGGGTCGGCGGCATTCGATGGGTATCGCTGCGCTCCACGCCATCCTACGTCGGGGGTGGGTGGGGGCGGCGATACCCATCATGCCGCGAAAGGAAAATCAGGCGTTGTACCAGCCCAGCTTGATGACGAAGAGAACCGACAGGATCACCAGCGCCGAATTCAGCTCGCGGAAGCGGCCGGACAGCAGCTTGCAGGCGGTCCAGGTGATGAAGCCGAAGGCGATGCCGTTGGCGATGGAGAAGGTCAGCGGCATGGCCAGGGCGGTGACCACCACGGGAGCGGCGACGGTCAGGTCGTCCCAGTCGATCTCGGCCAGGCCCGAGGCCATCAGCACGGCGACGAAGAACAGCGCGGGCGCCGTGGCGAAGGCCGGCACGTTGCCCGCCAGCGGGGCGAAGAACAGCGCCAGGAGGAACAGCACGGCGACCACGATGGCGGTCAGGCCGGTGCGGCCGCCGGCGGAAACGCCCGCCGCCGACTCGATGTAGCTGGTGGTGGTGGAGGTGCCCAGCAGCGAGCCGAACATGGCGGCGGTGCTGTCGGCGATCAGCGCGCGGCCCATCTTCGGCATGTGCCCGTCCTTGCCCATCAGGCCGGCGCGCTTGGCCACGCCGATCAGGGTGCCGGAGTTGTCGAACAGGTCGACGAAGAGGAAGGCGAAGATCACGCTGGTCAGGCCGATGTCCAGCGCGCCCTTGATGTCCAGCTGCAGGAAGGTCGGCGCCAGCGACGGCGGCATCGACACCACGCCGCCGAAGGTGGTGACGCCCAGGGCGATGGCGATGAAGGTCACGGCGAGGATGCCGATCATCACCGCGCCGGTCACCCGGCGCGCTTCCAGGGCGACGATCAGGATGAAGCCGAGGATCGCCAGCAGCGGCTCGGGCTTGGCCAGGTCGCCCATGCCCACCAGGGTGGCCGGGTTGGCGACGACGATGCCCGATTCCTTCAGCGCGATCAGCGCGAGGAACAGGCCGATGCCCGCGGCGATGGCCGAACGCAGGGCCAGCGGGATGCTGTTGATGATCCACTCGCGGATGCGGAAGATCGAAATGATGAAGAACATGCACGCGGAGAGGAACACCGCGCCGAGGGCCACCTGCCAGGTGTGGCCCATGTGCAGCACCACGGTGTAGGTGAAGAAGGCGTTCAGGCCCATGCCGGGCGCCAGGGCGATCGGGTAGTTGGCGATCAGGCCCATGATCGCCGAGCCGATGGCCGCGGCCAGGCAGGTGGCGACGAAGACCGCGCCCTTGTCCATGCCCGTCGCGCCGAGGATGCTCGGGTTGACGAAGAGGATGTAGGCCATGGTCAGGAAGGTGGTGATTCCCGCCAGGATCTCGGTGCGCACGTTGGTGTCGTGCGCCTTGAGTTGGAACAGCTTTTCCAGCATGTTTGGCTCCCCGTGACGCGCTCCGCGCCGTTGTCGTTCTGGCCGGGAAAAGCAAAGCCCATGCCCGCCCGGGGCATGCAGCTTTCTTGTGACCGGCAAAAGGCGCGCATGATACCAGCTTGCCCCGAGCCGGAAAATTTCTGACCGGATCGCCAGCATCCGTTCGTCTGCAAGCTTAGTCGCGGTACCGACCAAGGGCGTGCAACTTGTGCCGCCACGGTGGTCTGACCTTCTATGACCCTGGCCCGACCGGCCGCTGTGCCTGACCCGTATTCCCGATGAAACGCTCGCTACCGCTTGTCCTTGCCGCCCTGCTGGCCGCCTGCGCCGGCGCCCCGCCGACCGCCCCGCAGCACAGTTTCGATGTCCACGCCCTGGCCGCGCACGCCTCGGCCAGCACCCGCACCCTGGCCGACCCGCAGGGCAAGGCGGTCCTCGTGACCACCCGGCCGACCCTGACCCAGCAGGACGTGCAGCAGGCCGAACTGGCCAGCGTCGCCGACGGCCAACCGGCCGTGCAGGTGCAGTTCACCCCGGACGCCAGCCTGCGCCTGGCGCGCCTGACCCGCGAGGAACAGGGCAAGTCCCTGGCGGTGGTGATCGACGGGCAACTGCGCCTGCTGCCGAAGGTCGACCGCCCCGTGACCGATGGCCGCGTGCTGCTCCAGGGCTTCGCCAATCAGACCGAGGCCGAGACGCTGGTGCGCCGGCTCAATGAGCTGCGCCATGTGCCGGCGCAGCCGGAGCAGGGGGCGCCCGGGCAACCGTGACTGGCGCTCCCGCGTGGCTCGCCGTTGCGGGGCGCCTTTTTGTAGGAGCGAGCTTGCTCGCGAATGGTCTCGCTGCGGGGCTTGTTCGCGAGCAAGCTCGCTCCTACAGGTAACGCGCATCGGGGGCCTTAATGAAAAAGCCCGGCATCTGCCGGGCTTTTTCTTGTCGCGGTTCGCGGGTCCGGCTTAGTTGCCGTACACCGGGAACTTGGCGCAGATGGCCTTGACCTTCTCGCGCACGCTGTCCACCACGGACTCGTCGCCCATGTTGGTCAGGATGTCGCAGATCCAGCCGGCCAGCTCGCGGCACTCGGCTTCCTTGAAGCCGCGGGTGGTGACGGCCGGGGTGCCGATGCGCAGGCCGGAGGTGACGAACGGCGAACGCGGGTCGTTCGGCACGCTGTTCTTGTTCACGGTGATGAAGGCGCGGCCCAGGGCGGCGTCAGCGTCCTTGCCGGTGATGTCCTGCTTGATCAGGGAGAGCAGGAACAGGTGGTTCTGGGTGCCGCCGGAAACCACGTCGAAGCCGCGCTCGATGAACACGCCGGCCATGGTCTGGGCGTTCTTCAGGACCTGCTGCTGGTAGACCTTGAACTCGGGCTGCAGGGCTTCCTTGAAGCACACGGCCTTGGCGGCGATCACGTGCTCCAGCGGGCCGCCCTGGGCGCCCGGGAAGACGGCGGAGTTCAGCTTCTTCTCGATCTCCTCGTTCTTGCGCGCGAGGATCAGGCCGCCGCGCGGGCCGCGCAGGGTCTTGTGGGTGGTGGTGGTGACCACGTCGGCGAACGGAATCGGGTTCGGGTAGACGCCAGCGGCGACCAGACCGGCCACGTGGGCCATGTCGACGAACAGGTAGGCACCGACCTTGTCGGCGATGGCGCGGAAGCGGGCGAAGTCCAGCACCTGGGAGTAGGCGGAGAAGCCGGCGACGATCATCTTCGGCTTGTGCTCGACGGCCAGGCGCTCGACTTCGTCGTAGTCGATCAGGCCGTTGGAGTCGATGCCGTACTGCACGGCGTGGTACAGCTTGCCGGAGGAGGAAACGCTGGCGCCGTGGGTCAGGTGACCGCCGTGGGCCAGGCTCATGCCGAGGATGGTGTCACCGGCGTTGAGCAGCGCCAGGTAGACGGCGGCGTTGGCCTGGGAGCCGGCGTGCGGCTGGACGTTGGCGTAGTCGGCGCCGAACAGCTGCTTGGCGCGGTCGATGGCCAGCTGCTCGACGATGTCGACGTACTCGCAGCCACCGTAGTAGCGCTTGCTCGGATAGCCTTCGGCGTACTTGTTGGTGAGCACCGAACCCTGAGCTTCCATCACCGCCGGGCTGGTGTAGTTCTCGGAGGCGATGAGCTCGATGTGCTCTTCCTGGCGCTGGGCTTCCTGCTCCATCGCGGCGAAGAGTTCGGCATCGTAGCGGGCGAGGGTCAAATCACGGCTGAACATGGTGGTCCTCTTAAGGAACGGTGCTGGGGAAAAGGCGCGCATTCTAACCCATGGCGGCTGTGCTGGCACATGAAAGGCGGTCATGCGCCGGACAAATGGCCCTCACGGCCAGCGATAAGCCACAAGCTTCAAGCGAAATGCCAGAGCATCCTTGGCTTGCAGCTTGCAGCTTGCAGCTTGCAGCTTGCAGCTTGCAGCTTGCAGCTTGCAGCTTGCAGCTTGCAGCTTGCAGCTTGCAGCTGCTCGGCGTCAGCCGAGCAGGAAGATCGCGTTGCTGGCGAACAGCGCGGCGAACTGGTTGGCCGGCACCGGGCGGCCGAACAGGAAGCCCTGTACCTCGTCGCAACCATGCTCGCGCAGGAACTCCAGCTGCGCATGGCTCTCCACGCCCTCGGCGATCACCATCAGGTTCAGGCTGTGGGCCATGGCGATGATGGCGCGGGCGATCTGCGCGTCCTGCTCGCCGTGGGGCAGGCCGTCGACGAAGCTGCGGTCGATCTTCAGCACGTCGATGGGGAACTGCTTCAGGTAGTTGAGCGAGGAGTAGCCGGTGCCGAAGTCGTCCACCGCGATGGCCAGGCCCAGGCGCTTGAGCCCGGAGAGGATCTGCATGGCCTGCGACACGTCGCTCATCAGGATGCTTTCGGTCAGCTCCAGCTCCAGGCAGGCCGGCGGGATGCCGGTGTCGGCGAGGATGCCGGCGATGCGCTCGCCGAGCTGGCCGTCGGCGAACTGCCGGGCGGAGAGGTTCACCGAGATCTTCGGCACCCGCACCTTGTCGCGGTGCCAGGCCTTGAGCTGCAGGCAGGCCTGCTCCAGCAGCCAGTCGCCGACCTGGGCGACCAGGCCGAGCTCTTCGAGCACCGGGACGAATTCCGCCGGCGGGATCAGCCCGCGCTTGGGATGCTGCCAGCGCAGCAGCGCCTCGGCGCCGGTCAGGCGGCGGCCGTCGCCGGTGAACTGCGGCTGGTAGTGGAGGATGAACTCGTCCTGCTCGATGGCGCGGCGCAGGTCGCTTTCCAGCTCCAGGCGCTCCAGGGCGCGGGCGTTCATCTCGGCCTGGTAGAACTGGAAGTTGTTCTTGCCCATTTCCTTGGCGTGGTACATCGCCGTGTCGGCGTTCTTCATCAGCTGGCTGAGCTCGGCGCCGTCCTGCGGCGACAGCGCCACGCCGATGCTGGCGGTGACGAAGAATTCGCGGCCTTCGAGGGTGAACGGCCGGGCCAGGCTGGCGAGGATCTGCTCGGCCACCAGGATCGCCTGCTTCAGTGCCCGCTCGCGGTCCCGCTGGCCGGGCAGCAGCAGGGTGAACTCGTCGCCGCCCATGCGCGCCACGGTGTCGTCGTCGCTGACGCAATGGCTCAGGCGCTCGGCCACTTCCTTGAGCATGCGGTCGCCGGCGGCGTGGCCGAGGGAGTCGTTGATCGGCTTGAAGCGGTCGAGGTCGAGGAACATCAGCACCACCCACTGCTGGTGCCGTTCGGCCTGCAGCAGGGCGGTGTGCAGGCGGTCCTGGAACAGCGTGCGGTTGGGTAGGTGGGTCAGGGCGTCGTAGTAGGCCAGGCGATGGATGCGCCGCTCGCTGGCCTTGCGCTCGCTGATGTCGCTGAAGAAGCAGACGAAGCTGACCAGGTCGCCTTCCTCGTCGTGCACCGCGGTGATGCCGACCCAGGACGGGTACAGCTCGCCGCTCTTGCGCTTCTGCAGGATCTCGCCTTCCCAGCTGCCGCATTTGCGCAGGCTGTCGAGCACGTGCTTGAGCTGGTTGGCTTCCTGGTGGTCGGCGGTGAGCAGGCGCGGCAGCTGGTCCAGCACTTCCTCGGCGCAGTAGCCGGTGAGGCGGGAGAAGGAGTCGTTGATCTGCACGATGTAGCCGGCCGGGTCGGTGACCATGATCGCCGCCGTGGAGTGTTCGAACACCGTGGCGGCCATGCGCATCTCGCGCTCGGCGCGGCGCTGCTGGCTGATGTCGCGGGCGACGCCGAGCAGGCCCTCGAAGCGGCCGTGGTCGTCCCACATCAGGGCGATGCGCAGCTCCACCGGCAGCTTGTGGCCGTCGGCGTGCATGCAGTCGAGGGTGAACAGCTGCGGCGCGGCGTTCTCGCGCAGTTCGGCGAGGCGCGTGGGTTCGCCGATGGCGGCGTGCACCCGCTCCAGCAGCGCGGCGAGGCGCTCCAGCTGCGCCGGGTTGGCGGCCATCTGCAGGACGCCGTTGTGCAGCACCCATTCGACGCTGTAACCGAGCGCCTGCTGGATCGACGGGCTGACGTAGTTGAGCTTGAGCTGGGCGTCGGTGGAGAGGATCACGTCGCTGATGCTCTCGGCCAGCATGCGGTAGCGGCGGCCGCTTTCGCGCAGCGAGTTGTGCGCTTCGACGGTGCCGGTGATGTCCTTGGCCACGCCGATCAGCCGCGCCACGCGGCCAGCGGCGTCGCGGGTGAAAGCCTGCTCGCGGACGTCGAACCAGTGCCAGCTGCCGTCGCGGTGGCGCCAGCGCAGCTGGCTGTCGAGCAGCAGGCCGTCGCCCACCACCTGCTGCAGGTTGCGCACACGCCAGTAATACTCGGCGTCGTCCGGGTGCAGCACCTTTTCCCAGAAGCGCTCGCCCATCGCGCCCAGCTCTGCGTCGCTGTAGCCCAGCTGATGGCCGAGGTTGTGGTTGCTGAAGATCACCCGGCGCGCGGCGATGTCGTGGATGTACAGGGTGTCGGGGACCGCGCGCACGGCGTCGGACCAGAACTTCTCGCGCTCGATCAGCGACAGCTCGACCTCCTTGCGCGAGGTGATGTCGGAGAGGCTGAGGGTGACCGCGTGGAAGTCCTGGATCATCTCCGGCACGCGCAGTTGCAGCCAGAGGTGGCGCTGTTCGCCCTGGCGCGTGCGGATGCAGGCTTCCAGCTCGACCATGCCGTGGCCGGCCAGCACCGCTTCGAGCACCTTGCTGCGCACGCCGTCCGGGCGCATGCCGGTGCAGCCGATCAGGACCTGCCAGGCCTGCTCGGTGGTGTTGACGCCCATCAGGCGCCGGGCGACGTTGTTGATCTCGGTGATGCGCACCTGGCGCAGCAGCCAGGGCAGGCGCTCGGGGTGCGCGGCGATCCACGCCTGCAGGTCGGCCTGGCGGCGCAGGTTGAGGTCCACCAGGCTCTGCCGCAGCGCCGACAGGTCGAGCACGCAGAGGGCGACGCCGACGCCGTCGAAGATGTCCTGGTAGCGCCGCCGCGTCTCTTCGAGGATGTGCAGCGCCTGCTGCTCCTCGGTGACGTCGCGCAGCACCCAGACCTGGCCGCCTTGCGGCAGGTTGCCGCGCAGCGCCGACGGCAGGGCCGGGGCGAGGGGATTGTCGTCCAGCGAGTGGCGGTTGACCGCGAACAGCCGCGCCTGACCGCTCTGGTTGACCCGGACCAGCTCGCTGCCGCCGTCGGCCAGGCTGGCGTCGCCGTTGAGCAGCGCACCCAGCCCCGGCAGGAGTTCCAGCAGGTGATGCTCGGCGGCCTGCTCGGCCGGGATGCCGAACAATTGCTCGGCCTGCGGGTTGAGGTAGGCCAGGTGGCCGTCGGCGCGGGTCACCAGCACCCGCTCGTCGATCGCGCCCAGCGCCTGGGCAGCCTGGCGCAGGCGCTGCTGGGAGTCGGCGGTGAGCGCCCGCAGGTTCTGCTGTTCGCGCTGCAGGCGCAGCAGGGCGGCACCGGCGACGCCGGCGAGCAACAGCAGCAGCGCCAGTTCGCCGCTCAGCCGCGGCAGCAGCGCGGTGCGCACGCGCTGGGCGTCGAACAGCGGGTGCAGTTGCCAGTCGGTGTTCGGGATCGGCAGTCCTTCCAGGCTCTGCGCCTGTTCCAGCGGCGAGGCGGCGCTGAGCGGGCCGGGGCGCAGGCCGCTGGAGCGGAACAGGACCTTCTGCCGCAGCCGGTCCTCGAGAATCCACGGCGGCGACCCCGGGCGGATCTGTGCGCTCCAGCGCTGGCGGGCGAGGTTGCCGTCGAGGCGGATGACGCTGTCGCCTTGGCCGGGCGTGGGCGAGCGCAGCCAGACGTAGAACACGCCGCCGTTCTCTTCACTGAAGGCGTAGTGATAGCTCTGCTGCCCGCCGCGCTGGCGCAGGGCGTCGATGAAGGCCGCGTCATTGGAATCTCTGGCGGAGTCGCTCAGGGGCTGGCCGTCGGCGTCCAGGCGCACCAGGCTGTGGAACGCCGGATAGATGCGCCGCAGGCTGGCGAACAGGGTCGGCTGGCCGTCGGTTTCGTCAGGGGCGTCGCCTTGCTGGAGCAGGGTCTGCGCGGCCGATGCCTTGAGCTCCTGGGTCAGCGCTATGCGCTGGGCCAGCTGCTCGCCGTGCAGCAACACCCGCTCGCGCTCGAAGTGTTCCTGGTTGCGGAAATCCTGGTGCACCTGCCAGAGCAGCAGGCCGAGCATCAGCAGCACCAGCAGCAACAGGGCAGTCCGGCTCGCCACGCGGCCAGGCCTGGCCAGGGAGTCCGGGGAGGGGCGGGGTGTTGTAGACAAGGACCTGTTACCTGGGGCGATACGGCGGGATTAGCGCCGCGTAGGATGCCCGGAAGTGCGGCGATGTGCCAGTACGGCCGACGAGCGTCGTTTGCCCTTCCCGGCCCATTCCGGTAGCTTTGCCGCACGCGCGCGGGTTGAATCTACCGCGCCACGCTTCGCGCGAAGGCTCTGCACCGGCCCTTCGCGCCCGCCGGTGGCGGCGCTCCACCGTATCCGGCCAGCAGCGCCGGCGATCCGGAACCTGCGGCAGTCCGTTCCGGCCCATTCCGATCACTTTTCATCCCGGAAGTCAGGTATCCATGGCTCAATACGTCTACACCATGCATCGGGTCGGCAAAGTCGTGCCGCCCAAGCGTGAAATCCTCAAGGACATCTCCCTGTCGTTCTTCCCCGGCGCCAAGATCGGCGTGCTGGGCCTGAACGGCGCGGGTAAATCCACCCTGCTGCGTATCATGGCTGGCGTCGACACCGAGATCGAGGGCGAGGCCCGCCCGATGCCGGGCATCAACGTCGGCTACCTGCCGCAGGAGCCCAAGCTCGACCCGCAGGCCACCGTGCGCGACGTCGTCGAGGAAGCCGTCGGCCAGATCAAGGCCGCCCAGGCGCGCCTCGACGAGGTCTACGCCGCCTACGCCGAGCCGGACGCCGACTTCGACGCCTTGGCCGCCGAGCAGGCCAAGCTGGAAGCCATCATCCAGGCTTCCGACGGCCACAACCTGGAGCGCCAGCTGGAAGTCGCCGCCGACGCCCTGCGCCTGCCGCCGTGGGACGCGAAGATCGAGCACCTCTCCGGTGGCGAGAAGCGCCGCGTGGCGCTGTGCCGCCTGCTGCTGTCCGCCCCGGACATGCTGCTGCTGGACGAACCGACCAACCACCTGGACGCCGATTCGGTGGCCTGGCTGGAGCACTTCCTGCACGACTTCCCCGGCACCGTGGTGGCGATCACCCACGACCGCTACTTCCTCGACAACGTCGCCGGCTGGATCCTCGAACTCGACCGTGGCCACGGCATCCCGTTCGAAGGCAACTACTCCGGCTGGCTGGAATCCAAGGCCAACCGCCTGGCCCAGGAAGCCAAGCAGGAAGCCTCCCACGCCAAGGCCATGAAGGCCGAACTGGAATGGGTGCGCCAGGGCGCCAAGGGCCGCCAGGCCAAGTCCAAGGCCCGTCTGCAGCGCTTCGAGGAAATGCAGTCGCAGGAATTCCAGAAGCGCAGCGAGACCAACGAGATCTACATCCCGGCCGGTCCGCGCCTGGGCGACAAGGTCATCGAGCTGCACAACGTCTGCAAGGGCTACGGCGACCGCGAGCTGATCGACGACCTGTCGCTGAGCATTCCCAAGGGCGCCATCGTCGGCGTGATCGGCGGCAACGGCGCGGGTAAGTCCACCCTGTTCCGCATGCTGACCGGCAAGGAGCAACCGGACTCGGGCACCATCGAGATCGGCGAAACCGTGCAGATCGCCAGCGTCGACCAGAGCCGCGACAGCCTGGAAGGCAACAAGACCGTGTGGGAGCAGGTTTCCGACGGTTTCGAGCAGATCAGGATCGGCAACTACGAAGTCCCGTCGCGCAGCTACGTCGGCCGCTTCAACTTCAAGGGCGCCGACCAGCAGAAGTTCGTCAAGGACCTCTCCGGCGGTGAGCGTGGCCGCCTGCACCTGGCCCTGACCCTGAAGCAGGGCGGCAACGTGCTGCTGCTCGACGAACCGTCCAACGACCTCGACGTGGAAACCCTGCGCGCGCTGGAAGAAGCGCTGCTGGACTTCCCCGGCTCCGCCATCGTGATCTCCCACGACCGCTGGTTCCTCGACCGTATCGCCACCCACATCCTCTCCTACGAGGACGACGGCAAGGTGGTCTTCTTCGAAGGCAACTACACCGAGTTCGAAGCCGATCGCAAGAAGCGCCTGGGCGACGCGGCCTCGCAGCCGCACCGCGTGCGCTACAAGAAGCTGGCGTAAGCCGCTTCGCACTGAAAACGGGGCCTTCGGGCCCCGTTTTCGTTTCCGCGTCTTTTCCGGCGGGGATCAGCGGCTGCGCTGGAGGTCGTCCAGTGCGCGGCGCTGCTCTTCCAGCTGGCGCTGCAGTGTGTCGATTTGCCGCGCCTGCTCCTGCAGCGTGCGTTGCTGGTCTTCCAGTTGCCGGGTCATGCGCTTGAGGTCGTCGGTGCTGAACGCCGACTTGTGGACAACCTCGCTGTCGAAGGTGTCGGCCACCAGCAGCGCGCCGGACTCGGTGAAACTGCCCATCCTGATGGCCGCCTGGGTTGGCGGCGCGAGGCTGCAGGCGATGGCGGCGAGGAGTACGGCGGGGCGGAAGCGCATCGGGAGAACCTCGGGGCGGGAATTCGTGTGTGCGATTTGTTATTTGTTTTGTATACAATGTTTCGCCTTCCTGCCGGGCGATGCGTGCTTGGGTTTATATATTTTGCACCAAAAAGATTCAAAAAGGCGTCATGTCGCACTATCTCGGTGCGGCATGGATTGTTAGAGTCTGCCGGCAAAAACAGCGTTACATAACCAGAAAAGAACCGGTGTAGACATGACCCAATCCGTTGACTCGTTCCTCGAGCGCCTCAAGCGGCGCGACCCCGACCAGCCCGAATTCCACCAGGCGGTGGAAGAAGTGCTGCGCTCCCTCTGGCCCTTCCTCGAAGCCAATCCGCATTACCTGGATGCCGGCATCGTCGAACGCATCGTCGAGCCCGAACGCGCGATCCTGTTCCGCGTGCCGTGGGTGGACGACGCCGGGCGAGTGCGGGTCAACCGCGGTTTCCGCATCCAGATGAGCAGCGCCATCGGCCCGTACAAGGGCGGCCTGCGCTTCCACCCGTCGGTGAACCTGGGCGTGCTCAAGTTCCTGGCCTTCGAGCAGGTGTTCAAGAACTCCCTGACCTCGCTGCCCATGGGTGGCGGCAAGGGCGGCTCGGACTTCGATCCCAAGGGCAAGAGCGATGCCGAAGTCATGCGCTTCTGCCAGTCGTTCATGAGCGAGCTGTACCGCCACGTCGGCGCGGACCTCGACGTGCCGGCCGGTGACATCGGCGTCGGCGCCCGCGAGATCGGCTACCTGTTCGGCCAGTACAAGCGCCTGTCCAACGAGTTCACCTCGGTGCTGACCGGCAAGGGCCTGTCCTACGGCGGCAGCCTGATCCGCCCGGAAGCCACCGGCTACGGCTGCGTGTACTTCGCCCAGGAAATGCTCAAGGCCCGCGACAGCGGCTTCGACGGCCAGCGCGTGGCCATCTCCGGCTCCGGCAACGTCGCCCAGTACGCCGCGCAGAAGGTGATGGAGCTGGGCGGCAAGGTGATCTCGCTGTCCGATTCCGAAGGCACCCTGTTCGCCGAGGACGGCCTGACCGCGGAGCAGTGGGACGAGATGATGGAGCTGAAGAACGTCCGTCGCGGCCGCCTCAGCGAAATGACCGGCGCCGGCCTGCGCTTCCTGGCCGGCCAGCGCCCGTGGGCGCTCGCCTGCGACATCGCGCTGCCCTGCGCCACCCAGAACGAGCTGGACGCCAACGACGCGCGCACCCTGCTGGCCAATGGCTGCATCTGCGTGGCCGAAGGCGCGAACATGCCGTCGACCCTGGACGCTGTGGATATCTTCCTCGAGGCCGGCACCCTCTACGCGCCGGGCAAGGCCTCCAACGCCGGCGGCGTCGCCACCAGCGGCCTGGAGATGAGCCAGAACGCCATGCGCCTGCACTGGAGCGCCGGCGAAGTGGACCAGCGCCTGCACGGCATCATGCAGAACATCCACCATGCCTGCGTCGCCCACGGCGAGGAGCATGGCCGGATCAACTACGTGAAGGGCGCCAACATCGCCGGCTTCGTCAAGGTCGCCGACGCGATGCTGGCCCAGGGCGTGGTCTGATCACCCCGGCAGCATGAAGAACGGGCCCATCGGGCCCGTTTTTCTTTCCAGTCGGTGACGGCATCGCTTTCGTAGGAGCGGACCTTGTCCGCGATCCGGCCGACAGGCCGGTGGCTGGGTCCTGCACCGCTATCGCGGTGATCGCGGACAAGGTCCGCTCCTACGCGAGCATTCCGCTGCCCGGTCAATTCACCGGCGGCAGCAGCGGGTATTCCACCTGCGGCTGCCTGCCGCTGACGGTCTTGAGGAAGGCGACGATGTCGCCGACTTCCGCCGCGTCGAGCTGCTTGAGCGGCTTTGCCGCAGCCTCACTCGCCGCGCAGGGCATGCCCCAGGGCGCGGTCCTTGTCCCGCTCCCAGTCGCGGTCGAGATCGCTGTAGCGCTGCGACTCATAGCGCTGGCGCTGCTGGCTGAGGTAGCCGACCTGGCATTGCTGGAAACCGTCGCCCCAGCCCAGGGCGTACTGCTTGTCCGCCAGGTAGCGCTGCACGTTCTTGCGGAACGCGCCGGTGATGGCGCCCGCCGCCTGGCGGCCGCTGCCGCAGCCGTCGTCGAAACCGTCGGCGTAGGCGGGCGGATAGCCCTGGGCGAGCAGCGTCTGGCGGGTGGTCTCGCAGCCGGCCAGGGACGCGAGCAGAAGCAGGATGAGGGCGGCGCGGGGCGCCATGGAAACTCCGGTGCGCCGATGGGCGGGCGCACGCGCCGGATGGAGAGGCACGCCACCGGCTGGGTGGCGTGGCGGCACTCTATGGGGCGGCGTGTGAGGAAAGCGTCAAGCCGGTGTGACGCGGATGTGCTGTCGTTTCCGGGGCGGCGTTACCCCTTCACGCACACCACCTGGCGCAGGGTATGCAGCACTTCCACCAGCTCGCGCTGGGCGTCCATCACGGCGTCGATGTCCTTGTAGGCCATCGGGATCTCGTCGATCACGTCCTTGTCCTTGCGGCACTCGACGTGGGCGGTGGCGCGCACCTGGTCTTCCACGCTGAACAGCTTCTTCGCGCGGGTCCGGCTCATGGTCCGGCCGGCGCCGTGGCTGCACGAGCAGAACGCTTCCTCGTTGCCCAGGCCGCGGACGATGAAGCTCCTGGCGCCCATCGACCCGGGAATGATGCCCAGCTGGCCCTTCTGCGCGGACACCGCGCCCTTGCGGGTCACCAGCACCTCTTCGCCGAAGTGGCGTTCCTTCTGCACGTAGTTGTGGTGGCAGTTCACCGCTTCCAGGCTGGCCTCGAACGGCTTGCGGATGATCCGTCGCGCCGCGGCGATCACCGCGCACATCATCAGTTCGCGGTTCTGCCGGGCGAAGTCCTGGGCCCAGCCGACGGCTTCCACGTAGTCGTCGAAGTGCCGGCTGCCTTCCTCGAAGTACGCAAGGTCCCGGTCCGGCAGGTTGGCGAGGTGCTGGCGCATGTCGGCCTGGGCCAGTTCGATGAACAGGTTGCCGATGGCGTTGCCGACACCGCGCGACCCGCTGTGCAGCATGAACCAGACGCGATCGGCCTCGTCGAGGCAGACCTCGATGAAGTGGTTGCCGGTGCCGAGGGTTCCCAGGTGATGGCGGTTGTTGGTCTTTTCCAGCGTCGGGTACTTGCTGGTGATCGCCCTGAAGCGGCCGGCCAGCGCCCTCCACGCGTCATCGGCGTTATCCGGCACGTGCTCCCAGGCGCCCTGATCGCGGCGGCCGAAGGTCTTGCCGTGGGGCACGGCCTTCTCGATGGCGGTGCGCAGGCCGTGCAGGTTGTCCGGCAGGTCGGCCGCCATCAGCGAGGTGCGCGCGGCGATCATCCCGCAGCCGATATCCACGCCCACGGCGGCCGGGATGATCGCGCCCCTGGTGGGGATCACGCTGCCGATGGTCGAGCCCTTGCCCAGGTGCACGTCCGGCATCACGGCCAGGTGCCTGAAGATGAAGGGCATCTTCGCGGTGTTCATCAGTTGCTGCCGGGCGTCTTCCTCCACCGGCACGCCCTGGGTCCAGAGCTTGATCGGTTTGCCGTTGGGGACTTCCAGCAGTTGGTGGGTCTTGCTGCTCATGGGCGGTTCCGGCGGTCACTCGACAAGCCATTGTGCGCCGGAACCTCCGGGCTCAGTAGTGATACCAGCGCAGCTCCAGCATCACTTCACTGACCGGGCTGGCCAGGTGGCTGAATTCGCGCTGGGCCGACAGGCGCAGGCCGAGGTTGCGGCCCAGTTCCACCTGCTGGCCGAAGCCCAGGCTGCGGCGCACTTCGCCGTTGTGGAAGTAGTCGCCCTTAGCTTCCAGGGTCAGGTTGCCCAGCGGGTTGCTCCACAAAAGGCCGCTGTCGAAGCCGAGCGCCGGGGCGATGGTCGCGGCGAAGTCCGGGTTGTTCTCGATGCGCGCGGTGCCCAGGGCGTAGGCCTGCAGGTCGTCGGTCAGCTTCCAGCTGCCGCCGGCGCCGCCGTTGAGGTGGCCGGCCAGGGTGTCGTGGTCGTCGTCGCTGCGCTTGCCGGGCACCCGCTCCCAGCCGCCGGAAACCTGCCAGGAGAGCGGCTGCAGCAGCTCGTTGCGCGGCGTCATCGAGCGGATGGTGACCAGGTCCAGTTGCTGCAGTTGCCAGCGATTGCCCTCGTACTGGCGCAGCTTGAGCTGGCCGAGTTCGATCTGCGCGCCGAGGGGGAAGCCGTACTGGTTGTCGGCGAGGTCGTGGTAGGCCATGCGCAGGCCGTACTGGGCGAAGGCTTCGCCGTCGCGGCTGCCGGCGCCGAGCTGCCAGGTGCGCGACTCATGGCCGTCTTCCGGCTGGCCGGGGCGCTCCAGCGCCAGGGCCGGCGGCGGGTTCTGGTTGATGGCCCTGAGCAGGTTGTAGCTGCGCGTGGCGGTGGCGTTGTCGCGCTCGCGGGCGGTGGCGCGGTAGCGCACCAGGCGGAAGGCGGTGTCCTGCACCAGCGCCTGGCGGTCGGCGGGCAGGGCCTTGAATCCGGGGCTGTCGAGCAGCCGGTCGTCGTCCGCCATCCGCTGCGCCAGGAGTTTTTCCTCGTGGCTCAGCGGGGCGCCGCGGGCGAGCAGTTCGCGCTCGCGGGAGGGGCGGTAGTCGATGCGCTCGATCATCCCGGCGTTCTTCACCGCGCGCACGGTGTCGGTGGGGATGGCGGTGAGCGGGAACTGGTCGGTGAGTTCGGTGCCGGGGCGGGCGATCTCCAGCAGTTCCAGCAGGCGGAACGAGCAGTTCTCGTCGAAGAAGTAGTACTTGAAGCGGACCTGCTTGAGTTCCCAGACGTGCTCGACCATCCGCCCGGTTTCCTCGGGGCTGAGGTTGAGCCGGTATTCCCAGAGGTCGCGGTTCTCCAGCCGGCTGTATTCGGAGAGCTTCTCGCGGTAGGGCACCAGGGCGAACAGGCCGGGGTAGCCGCCCATCAGGCCCTTCCAGGCGTAGAGGATGCTGTTGTCCATGCCCTCGATGTAGGCGCCGAAGTTCAGCGCGTAGCTCAGCAGGGCGGTGTTGTCGGAGTCGACGTCGGCCTGGTCGATGCGCAGCAGGGTGTGGCCGAACATCGAGGACGGGCTGTTCAGGTAGGCCGCCGGGAACACCAGGACCGCGCTGTGCGGGTTGATGTCGGCGTACCAGGTCCGGTACTCCTGGCAGGTCACCTGCGGCAGGTCGTCGAGCTGCAGCTGCTGGCGCAGCCAGCGGGTGCGCGCCGGGTAGACGCACTGGGCGTGCCTGTCGCCGAGCCCGGCGGGGGCGTAGAGCGCCTTCACGGTGGCGGCCAGTTCGGCGTCGGGGTGACTGTCGCCGTCGGCGGCGAGGAAGAATTTCGGGTCGTCGACGAAGCTGCGCCAGCCGCCCAGCCTAGCGTGCTCGTAGTGGCCCAGGGCGAGCCAGTAGGGTTCGCCGGCCAGTGCCTGTAGGCGCTGCGGGGCGATCTGGGGGGCGGCGAACAGCGCAGGGCAGGCGCACAGCGCCATCCAGGGCAACAGGCGTTTGAGCATGGAAGGGGCTACTGGAGGGAGTGGGGTGAGCCCACCGTGGCGGTGGGCTCGCGCGCGGCCGTCAGGCCTGTTCGGCGTACTTGGCCAGCTGGGCGTCCTGCTTCAGGACGGCCTGGGTGTTGGTGTACACGTCGGCGGCGGTGGCGTCGGCCTTGTCGAAGATCTGCGCGAAGTGCTGGTGGGTCACTTCGGCGAAGCGGGCGCGGTCCTGCGGCGCTACGCCCAGGACCACGGCGTAGGTGGTCAGGGCTTCGCCGTCGCCCTTGGCCATGTCTTCGGACAGTTCGTCCATGATGCTGCTGAGCACGATCATCGACTTGCCGCCGTAGGTCAGGGCGCCGTTGGTGTGGCAGCCGTTGGTGCCGGTGGTCATGCCGAAGGTGTTGTTGCCGCTGGTGCCGTTGGTGGTGGCGGCGAGCACGTGGACGGGGGTGCCGCGCTGGCCCTTGAAGAGCATGTTGCCCCAGCCGCAGCCGTCGCTGCCGGGGGCGTCGGCCAGAGCGCCGAGGGAGGTGGTGGCGAGGAGGGTACCGAGCAGAATCCTTTTCATCGTTTTTCTCTCTTTCGAATTTGGACTGGCATCGCTGACAGCAAACAGCGCCCGGCTGAAGCTTTTAGGAATGGTCTGATGGTGTCAAGGCAAGAGGCTCGCCCTTGTGCGGCGCATTCAAGCCTCCGGCGAGCCGCCGGCAGGTTATTGATCGGCATCAGCGGCAGTTGCCCGGGAACGGGCCACACTTGAATGAGTCCCCTGTGCTAGGAGCTCGTCATGGCCGATTTCGATCCGCGTCCAACCCTGGATCAACTGGCGGCGGAATATTCCAGGCGTGCCGAGGCGATCCGCCACGATCTCGGCCGAACCCATTCCCCGGATTTCGCCGAGCAGGCCCAGCAGCGGCAGAACGACGACGTCCTGCGCGCGCTGCTGGCGGAAGCGGAGGCGGGCATGCGGCTGGTCGGGCTGGCGCGCCTGCGTCTGGCGGACGGCACCTACGGCCTGTGCACGCGCTGCGGAGAGCCGATCGAAGCGCGCCGGCTACGGGCGCTGCCGGCCACGGAGCACTGCCTGCGCTGCGCCGATGAAGTGGACTGAAGTGTCACCAATACCGCCTTGCCAGTGGCGCGCGGGCGGCGCGAGAATGCGGACAACTCTCCGCGGCTTCGCGCCGCCCGAAGCAAGGACTTCCGATGCCCGATTCCGTTGCAGCAGGCCTGCGCCTGGCGCCCGATGAACTGACCCGCCCCTTCTTCCCCGAACAGTTTCCCTTCACCACCACCGACGAACTGGAGCCCTTCCTCGGCGTACTCGGCCAGGAGCGCGCGGTGGAGGCATTGCAGTTCGGCGTGGCGATGCCGCGTCCGGGGTACAACGTGTTCGTCATGGGCGAGCCGGGGACCGGTCGCTTCTCGTTCGTGCAGCGCTACCTGAAGGCCGAAGGCAAGCGCCTGCCGACGCCGGCGGACTGGGTCTACGTCAACAACTTCGACGAGTCCCGCGAGCCGCGCGCCATCGAGCTGCCGCCGGGCAGCGCGGCGAACTTCGGCGCCGACCTCGATCTGCTGATCGACAACCTGCTCTCGACCTTCCCCTCGGTCTTCGAGAACCCGGCCTACCAGCAGAAGAAGAGCGCCATCGACCGCGCCTTCAACCAGCGCTACGACAAGGCGCTGGACACCGTCGAGCGCCTGGCGCTGGAGAAGGAAGTCGCGCTGTACCGCGACAGCGCCAACATCGCCTTCACCCCGATGAAGGACGGCAAGGCGCTGGACGAAGCGGAGTTCGCCCAGCTGCCCGAGGCCGAGCGCGAGCGCTTCCACATCGATATCGCCGAGCTGGAGGAGCACCTCAACGAGGAACTGGCCAGCCTGCCGCAGTGGAAGCGCGAGTCGAGCAACCAGCTGCGCCAGCTCAACGAGGAAACCATCACCCTGGCCCTGCAGCCGCTGCTGGCGCCGCTGGTGGAGAAGTACAACAACAACTCCGGGGTCAGCGCCTACCTGCAGGCGATGCAACTGAACCTGCTGAAGACCGTGGTCGACCAGCTGGTGGACTCGGACCGCACCGATCCGCAGCGCAAGCTGGGGCTGCAGGAGCAGTACGCGCCCAACCAGGTGATCGGCCACCATGCCACCGGCGGCGCGCCGGTGATCTTCGAGTCGCATCCGACCTACGACAACCTGTTCGGCCGCATCGAATACGCCTCCGACCAGGGCGCGCTGTACACCAGCTACCGCCAGCTGCGCTCGGGCGCGCTGCACCGCGCCAACGGCGGCTTCCTGGTGCTGGAGGCGGAGAAGCTGCTCAGCGAGCCGTTCGTCTGGGATGCGCTCAAGCGCGCGCTGCACTCGCGCCAGCTGAAGATGGAGTCGCCGCTGGCCGAACTGGGCCGCCTGGCTGCCATGAGCCTGACGCCGCAGGTGATCCCGCTGAACATCAAGGTGATCATCATCGGTTCGCGGCAGATCTATTACACGCTGCAGGACCTGGACCCGGACTTCCAGGAGATGTTCCGCGTCCTGGTGGACTTCGACGAGGACATCCCGCTGGGCGAGGACAGCCTCGAACAGTTCGCCCAGCTGTTGAAGACCCGCACCTCGGAAGAGGGGCTGGCGCCGCTGACCAGTGCCGCCGTCGCCCGCCTGGCGACCTACAGCGCGCGCCTGGCCGAGCACCAGGGGCGCCTGTCGGCGCGCATCAGCGACTTGTTCCAACTGGTCAGCGAGGCGGACTTCATCCGCCAACTGGCAAGCGAGGGGGTGACCGACCTCGGTCACATCGAGCGCGCCCTGAAGGCCAAGGAAACCCGCACCGGACGGGTGTCCGGACGGATCCTCGACGACATGCTCGCCGGCATCATCCTGATCGACACCGAAGGCGCCGCCGTCGGCAAGTGCAACGGCCTGACCGTGCTGGAGGTGGGTGACTCGGCCTTCGGCGTGCCGGCGCGGATTTCCGCCACCGTCTACCCGGGCGGCAGCGGCATCGTCGACATCGAGCGCGAGGTGAGCCTCGGCCAGCCGATTCACTCCAAGGGCGTGATGATCCTCACCGGCTACCTGGGCAGCCGCTATGCGCAGGAATTCCCGCTGGAGATTTCCGCGAGCATCGCCCTGGAGCAGTCCTACGGCTACGTGGACGGCGACAGTGCCTCGCTGGGCGAGGTCTGCACGCTGATTTCCGCGCTGTCGCGCACGCCGCTGCGGCAGTGCTTCGCCATCACCGGCTCGATCAACCAGTTCGGCGAGGTGCAGGCGGTCGGCGGGGTCAACGAGAAGATCGAGGGCTTCTTCCGCCTCTGCGAGGCCCGCGGCCTGACCGGCGAGCAGGGGGTGATCATCCCGCGCTCCAACGTTTCCACCCTGATGCTGGATGAGCGCGTGCTGCAGGCGGTGCGCAACGGCCAGTTCCATATCTATGCGGTGCGCCAGGCCGACGAGGCGCTGAGCCTGCTGGTCGGCCAGCCGGCCGGTGCGCCGGACGCCAAGGGCAATTTCCCGAAAGGCAGCGTGAATGCCCGCGTCGTCGAGCGCTTGAAGGAAATCTCCGAGCTGGGCATGGACGAGGACGAGAAGGAAAAACCGGCCAGGGAAGCCGCCGCGAAGGCCAGGACGGAGAAGGCTGCGGTGGAGAAGGAGCGGGCGCGCAAGAAGAAAGACGCCGACTGAGCAGAACCTGACCAGCCGGCTCCAGGCCGCGCGGGGCGCCGTTCCGACGTGCCTGCCCCCGCGCAGTTCACATGCTTATCCACAATCGGCGTGGATAAAACGGCGCTTTCGCGTGTCGGAACCTGGGTGTAGTCTCAAAATCAGGACAACCGCGAGGGTGCCGCCATGCCGCGTAACCTCTGCCTTATCCGCCCCTGTCTGGGGCTGACCACGCGAATCGAATGCGCGATCAGGCCGCTGGCCGGAGAGAATGGACTCTGGACCCTGTTGTGTGCGGCCGGCATGGCCGGCGCACAACCTACCGCCATCAAGGCGCAAGGCCCGTTCTTCGGGCCCTTCGTCGCCGAGGGCGTGCTCGAAGCGATTTCCGACTGCCTGGCCCAGCAGGGCTATGTCGAGGCTTCCGACCCACCGATCTGGCAACTGCACCTGCAGGCGGAGTTGCGCCGCCTGAACGGCGAGCGTTGCCGCCACCTCGGGAATTATCAGTTCCACCCGGAATCCTGACGCGGAACGCTGGCCGGTCCGCGGGACACCCGGCGCTCCCGTGGCGGGCCGCGTTTGTCCACGGTGAAGCCGGGCAGCCGGCAAATATCCGTTGGCTATACTGCGGTTCTCCCAAATAATCCCGCGAATACCATGGAACGTATCGTCGAAAACACCCTGTATGCCGCCCGCTGGTTGCTGGCGCCCATCTATATCGGCCTGTCGCTGGCGCTGCTGGCCCTGACCATCAAGTTCTTCCAGGAAATCTTCCACATCCTGCCGAACGTCCTCGCGATCGCCGAGGCGGACCTGATCCTGCTGCTGTTGTCGCTGATCGACATGGCGCTGGTCGGCGGCCTGCTGGTGATGGTGATGTTCTCCGGCTACGAGAACTTCGTGTCGCAGCTGGACATCAACGACAGCAAGGAGAAGCTCCACTGGCTGGGCAAGATGGATGCCACTTCGCTGAAGAAGAAGGTGGCCGCCTCCATCGTGGCGATCTCCTCGATCCACCTGCTGCGCATCTTCATGGACGCCCAGAACGTCGATGACAACAAGATGATGTGGTACGTGATCATCCACCTCACCTTCGTCCTCTCCGCATTCGCCATGGGCTCCCTGGACAGGTTCACGCGCGAGGACCACTGACCCCGGTTCATGTTTCTGCAGCCGCCCGGCCGTTGTGAAACGGACGGGCGGCTGCGTTTCCGGCTTGCGGTGACGGGTGGCTGTACAAGACTTTTTGCATGAAGCCATGTGCAGGAGGTGCCCCATGAACCTCGAGGAACTGACCAACCGCTCCCTTGCCGGGGATATCGACGAGATCAACCTGGTGTCGCTGGAGGGCGACATCTATGTGCTGGAAGCGCGGATGGGCGGCCGTTTCTATCCGGTCCAGGACGTACTGGGCCATGTGCTCAGCGTGCGCTCCGTCGCCCATGCCCGCGAGGTGCTGCATGCCTTGCCGGTGGTGCCGTTCCGCCTGGTGCACGCGGTGGTGCATGACGAGATGGTCGGCATGCAGGACGAGCTCGATATCGGCGATGGCGTGCCCATCCCGCTGCATTAGGCGGGCGCCGGTAGGGCAGGTGGCGCTTCTGTGCTAGGCTGGCGGCCCTTTTTTCGACCCCCAGCGGAGCCCGCCATGAGCGAACTCAACCTTTCCACCGACGAAGCCCGCGTCAGCTACGGCATCGGCCGCCAGCTGGGCGACCAGCTGCGCCAGAACCCGGTTCCGGGCATGACCCTCGACGCCGTCCTGGCCGGCCTGTCCGACGCCTATGCCGATGCGCAAAGCCGTGTACCGGGCGAGGCCCTGTCCGCCAGCTTCCAGGTGATCCGCGAGCGCATGCAGGCAGAGGCCCAGGCGAAGGCCGAAGCCGCCGCCGCCGTTGGCCGCGAGTACCTGGTGGACAACGCCAAGCGCGAGGGCGTGACCGTCCTGCCGTCGGGCCTGCAGTATGAAGTGCTGGTCACCGGCGAAGGCGCCAAGCCGTCCCGCGAGGACACCGTGCGCACCCACTACCACGGCACCCTGGTCGACGGCACCGTGTTCGACAGCTCCTACGAGCGTGGCCAGCCGGCGGAATTCCCGGTGGGCGGCGTGATCGCCGGCTGGGTCGAGGCGCTGCAACTGATGAACGCCGGCAGCAAGTGGCGTCTGCACGTGCCGAGCGAACTGGCCTACGGTGGCCAGGCCGTCGGCAGCATCCCGCCGCACAGCGTGCTGGTGTTCGACGTCGAGCTGCTGGAAATCCTCTGATACCCGGAGGTTCGCTGCGGAGTGCCGTCCCTGGCGACTCCGCAGGAAAAGGGGCGCTGCGGCGCCCCTTTGTGCATCCGCTTCCCGGGCAGCGGAGCACCGACGGTGCATCCGGCGCCGTCCAGTGACTTCAGCGCAGCGCGCGGGCGTAACAGAACAGGAACAGGTTGCGCACCAGCTCCTTGTGCACCCCGGGTTCGCTGGTGGACAGCTCGGACAGCTCCAGTCCGCCCTGCTCGCGCAGTTCCTCCAGGGCTTCCTCTTCCAGCACCGCGCAGACTTCCCCGGTATCCCGATGCAGGATGCGCAGGTAGGGATGCGGGCGATCCAGCCAAGCGTCGATCATGTAGGTCATGGCAGTTCCTCCGTGCAAAGCGTTTGTTGAGAATAATTCTTATTATCTCAATAGCAAGCCCGGATCGAAAATTTTCTTGCGCAGGCGTCGATCTGTTGCCTCGGTTTGCGGATGGGCAACAAAAAGCCCGCCGCGGCGAACCGGGGCGGGCTTTTCGAAAAGCGCTGGATCAGTGGGTGCGGGCGACGGCGAACTCGGCCAGTTCGGTCAGCGCGGCGCGGTATTCGCTTTCCGGCAGCACCTTCAGGCAATCGATGGCGCGGGCGGCGTACTCGCGGGCCAGGTTGGCGGTGTAGTCCAGGGCGCCGGCGGCCTCGACGGCGGCGCGGATGCCTTCCAGGTCCTGGCTGCCGCCCTGCTGGATGGCCTTGCGCACCAGCGTGGCCTGCTCCGGGGTGCCGTCGCGCATGGTGGCGATCAGCGGCAGGGTGGGCTTGCCTTCGGCGAGGTCATCGCCGACGTTCTTGCCCAGGCTGGCCGCGTCGCCGCGGTAGTCGAGCAGGTCGTCCACCAGCTGGAAGGCGATGCCCAGGGCGTCACCGAACAGGCGCAGCGCCTCGGCCTGTTCCGGCTGGGCGTTGGCCAGCGCGGCGGCGCTGTGGGTGGAGGCTTCGAAGAGCATCGCGGTCTTGCCGCGGATGACTTCCATGTAGGTTTCTTCGGTGGTGCTGGCGTCGCGGACCTTGGACAGCTGCAGCACTTCGCCCTCGGCGATCACCCGGGTGGCCTGGGAAATGATGCGCATGACCGGCATGGAGCCCAGTTCGACCATCATTTCGAAGGAGCGCGCATAGAGGAAGTCGCCCACCAGCACGCTCGGCGCGTTGCCCCACTGGGCGTTGGCGGTGGCGCGGCCGCGGCGCAGGCCGGAGGCGTCGACCACATCGTCGTGCAGCAGGGTGGAGGTGTGCAGGAATTCGATGGTGGCGGCCAGCAGTTGCAGGTCATCGCCCGAATAGCCCAGGGCCTTGCCCGAGAGCAGCACCAGCAGCGGGCGCAGGCGCTTGCCGCCGGCGGAGATGATGTAGTCGCCGATCTTTTCCACCAGGGGAACGCGGGAAGTGAGTTGGCGACGGATGATGCCGTCGACGGCGGTGAAGTCGTCCGCCACCACGCGATAGAAAGCCTGGGGTTGCATCAAAGACAGCGCTCCTCGTAGATTGCGCGGCATGCTAGGTGCCGGGGGTAGGGCTGTCAAGGCAAGGCCCCATGAGGCTTGATCCGGGACATCGCTTTGCGTACAATCGCGGCCCCGAACTTCCCTGGCATACCCTGCCTTACGCAATTGCACGGGCGTCCCTTCCGGCCCCATGCAGCCATGCCGACCGATTCCTCTTTCTATAAAGCGTCGGGTGAGCAGGTCTAACGGAGACATCCAGATGTACGCAGTAATTGTTACTGGTGGCAAGCAATACAAAGTCACCGAAGGCGAATTCCTCAAGGTCGAGAAACTCGACGTCGCCACCGGCGAAGCGATCAACCTGGATCGCGTTCTGCTGGTTGCCAACGGCGATGACGTCAAGATCGGCCTGCCGGTGGTAGAAGGCGCGAAAGTGACCGCTGAAGTGGTTTCCCACGGTCGTCACGACAAAGTGCGCATCATCAAGTTCCGCCGCCGCAAGCACCACATGAAGCGTCAGGGCCACCGCCAGTGGTTCACTGAAATCAAAATCACCGGCATCCAGGCCTAATTCCTTTTCAGGAGATTGACTCATGGCACACAAAAAAGCTGGCGGTAGTACCCGCAACGGCCGCGATTCCGAAAGTAAACGCCTTGGCGTGAAGCTGTTCGGCAGCCAGGCTGTGAAAGCAGGCAACATCATCGTGCGTCAGCGCGGTACCCAGTTCCACGCTGGCTACGGCGTCGGCATGGGCAAGGATCACACCCTGTTCGCGAAAATCGACGGCGTGATCAAGTTCGAAGTGAAAGGCGCCTTTGGCCGTCGCTACGTAAGCGTCGTCGCTGCCTAAGCGAGCCCTCACTGAAAAAGCCCTGTCTCGCGACGGGGCTTTTTTGTTTCTGGCGTTTCCAGGCGAGGTGCTGTCGGTTCGGGCGTTTGCGCGGACTTGGCTGTATCCTATGCTCCTTTTCTTATTTTCAACCCGCCGGTCCGGCGGGAGGCGTTCGCAATGAAATTCGTCGACGAAGTATCCATCCACGTGAAAGCCGGTGACGGCGGCAACGGCCTCATGAGCTTCCGCCGCGAGAAGTTCATCGAGAAAGGCGGTCCCAACGGCGGTGACGGTGGCGACGGCGGCTCGGTGTTCCTCGAGGCCGACGAAAACCTGAATACCCTGGTGGACTACCGCTACACCCGTCGTTTCGACGCCCAGCGCGGCGAGAACGGCGGCAGCAAGGACTGCACCGGCGCCAAGGGCGACGATCTGGTCCTGCCCGTGCCGGTCGGCACCACCGTGATCGATGCCGGCACCCATGAGATCATCGGCGACCTGACCGCTCCCGGTCAGCGCCTGATGGTTGCCCAGGGCGGTTGGCACGGCCTGGGCAATACCCGCTTCAAGTCCAGCACCAACCGTGCGCCGCGCCAGACCACCCCGGGCAAGCCCGGCGAGGCGCGTGACCTCAAGCTGGAGCTGAAAGTGCTGGCGGACGTCGGTCTGCTGGGGCTGCCGAACGCCGGCAAGAGCACCTTCATCCGCGCGGTATCCGCCGCCAAGCCGAAAGTCGCCGACTATCCCTTCACCACCCTGGTGCCGAACCTGGGCGTGGTCAGCGTTGGCCGCTTCAAGAGCTTCGTGGTCGCCGACATCCCGGGCCTGATCGAAGGCGCCGCCGAAGGCGCCGGCCTGGGTATCCGCTTCCTCAAGCACCTGGCGCGTACCCGCCTGCTGCTGCACATCGTCGACATGGCGCCGCTGGACGAGAGCGATCCGGCCGATGCCGCGGAAACCATCGTCAACGAGCTGGAGAAATTCAGCCCGGCGCTGACCGAGCGTGATCGCTGGCTGGTGCTGAACAAGATGGACCAGATTCTCGAGCCCGAGGAGCAGGAGCGCCGCAAGCAGGCAGTGGTCGAGCGTCTGGGCTGGGAAGGTCCGGTCTACGTGATCTCCGCCCTGGAGCGTGACGGCACCGAGGCCCTGAGCCAGGACATCATGAAGTACCTCGACGAGCGCACCCTGCGCATCGAGGAAGAGCCGGCCTATGGCGAAGCCCTGGCGGCGCTGGATCAGCGTATCGAGGACGAGGCCCGTGCCCGTCTGCAGGCGCTGGACGATGCGCGCGCCCTGCGCCGTGCCGGCCTGAAGAATGCCGATGATCTGGATGATGATGATTTCGAGGATGACGAAGACGACGGCGACGGGCCGGAAATCTTCTACGTGCCTTGATCGGAGCGGCGCCTGCCGGCCCGGATGAAACGTGTGAAGCCTGACTTCTAAGGTTGAGGGTATGCGTGAGAAGGTAACCGGCGCCAAGCGCTGGGTCGTCAAGATTGGCAGTGCGTTGCTGACCGCCGACGGTCGTGGTCTGGACCGCGAGGCCATGGCGGTGTGGGTCGAGCAGATGGTCGCGCTGCACTGCGCGGGTGTCGAGCTGGTGCTGGTGTCCTCTGGTGCCGTGGCGGCGGGCATGAGCCGGCTGGGTTGGGTTTCCCGGCCCAGCGACATGCACGAGCTGCAGGCGGCCGCCGCGGTGGGGCAGATGGGGCTGGTGCAGGCCTGGGAGTCCAGCTTCGGCGTGCACAGCCTGCAGAGCGCCCAGGTCCTGCTGACCCATGATGATCTCTCGGACCGCAAGCGTTACCTGAATGCGCGCAACACCCTGCGCACCCTGGTCGATCTTGGCGTGATCCCGGTGATCAACGAGAACGACACCGTGGTCACCGACGAGATCCGCTTCGGCGACAACGACACCCTGGCGGCGCTGGTGGCCAACCTGGTCGAGGCCGACCTGCTGGTGATCCTCACCGATCGCGACGGCATGTTCGATGCCGATCCGCGCAACAATCCCGATGCCCAGCTGATCTTCGAGGCGCGCGCCGACGATGCGCAGCTCGATGCGGTGGCGGGCGGCAGCGCTGGCGCGCTGGGGCGTGGCGGCATGCAGACCAAGCTGCGCGCGGCGCGCCTGGCGGCACGTTCCGGTGCGCATACGGTGATCGTCGGCGGGCGTATCGAGCGTGTGCTGGATCGCCTGCGCTCCGGCGAGCGCCTCGGCACCCTGCTGACCCCTGAGCAGAGCCGCAAGGCGGCGCGCAAGCAGTGGCTGGCCGGCCACCTGCAGATGCGTGGCACCCTGGTGCTGGACGATGGCGCCGTGAAGGCGCTTGCCCAGGACCACAAGAGCCTGCTGCCGGTGGGGGTGAGGGCCGTGCAGGGCAGCTTCCGCCGCGGCGAGATGGTGGTTTGCGTGGATCAGCGGGGGCGCGAAATCGCCCGTGGCCTGGCCAACTACAGCGCCCTCGAGGCGCAGAAGATCATCGGCCAGCCGACCGACGCCATCGAGGGCCTGCTCGGCTATGTCGACGGGCCGGAGCTGGTGCATCGCGACAACCTGGTGCTCGTCTGAGGAGGTGTCCATGCGCAAGGGATTGATGGCGGCGCTGATGCTGCTGCCGCTGCTGGCGGGTGCCGATGAGATCGGTGAAGTGTCCACGGTCTTCAAGTGGGTCGGGCCCAACGACAAGATCGTGGTCGAGGCGTTCGACGATCCCAAGGTCGAGGGCGTCAGCTGCTACTTGTCCCGCGCCAAGACCGGCGGAGTGAAGGGCGGGCTGGGGTTGGCGGAGGATCGCGCCGAGGCGTCGATCTCCTGCCGCCAGGTCGGGCCGATCCGCTTCGTCGGCGAGCTCAAGGATGGCGAGGAAGTGTTCAAGCAGCGCACCTCGCTGGTGTTCAAGACCATGCAGGTGGTGCGCTTCTTCGACGAGAAGCGCAATACGCTGGTCTATCTGGTCTACAGCGACCGGGTGATCGAGGGCAGTCCGCAGAACGCGGTGACGGCGATTCCGATCATGCCGTGGCCGGCGAAATAACCGGGAAGAACAGCGAGAAGGGCGGGTGACCGCCCTTTCTTTTTGTCCGCGGAAAGCGCTGCCTGTGGATATCTTCGCTTGGATGAATTGCAGGCAATAAAAAACCGGCCCTGGGGCCGGTTTTTCAAGAACGGAACGCTTACGCGGTGGCCAGGGCCTTCACGTGGGCGTTCAGGCGGCTCTTGTGACGAGCGGCCTTGTTCTTGTGGATGATGCCTTTGTCGGCCATGCGGTCGATGACCGGTACGGCGGCAACCAGAGCGGCCTGGGCCTTCGGCAGGTCCTTGGCGTCGACTGCTTTGACTACGTTCTTGATGTAGGTACGAACCATGGAACGCAGGCTGGCGTTGTGGCTGCGACGCTTCTCAGCCTGTTTGGCGCGTTTTTTGGCGGAAGGTGTGTTGGCCACCGTCGAGCTCCTCGAGAAAAACTTGGGATGTTGCGAATAAATTAAGGCCGCGAATGATGCCGTCGCATCAGAGGCTTGTCAAGGGTATGGAGAGCCTCCGACGAGTGGCGCGACGGGCGCGCACCGAGCGGCGGACGGGGTGATTTATTCGGCCCGCGGCCCTACACTGCTGCGCTTCGCCTGGCGGGCGAGCAATCGCTCGGTGCCAGCGCCGCGCCCGGCCGGGGCGGCGATTCTACCCGTTTTGGACGCTATGAACCTACTCAAGTCGCTGGCCGCGGTCAGCTCGATGACCATGATCTCGCGGGTGCTCGGCTTCGTGCGCGACACCATCGTCGCGCGCATGTTCGGCGCCGGCATGGCCACCGACGCCTTCTTCGTCGCCTTCAAGCTGCCCAACCTGCTGCGCCGCATCTTCGCCGAGGGCGCCTTCTCCCAGGCCTTTGTGCCGATCCTGGCCGAGTACAAGACCCAGCAGGGCGAGGAGGCGACCCGCACCTTCGTCGCTTATGTGTCCGGCCTGCTGACCCTGATCCTGGCGCTGGTCACCGCGCTGGGCATCCTTGCCGCGCCCTGGGTGATCTGGGTGACGGCGCCCGGCTTCGTCGATACGCCGGAGAAGTTCGAACTCACCAGTGCCCTGCTGCGGGTGACCTTTCCTTATATTCTGCTGATCTCGCTGGCCTCCCTGGCGGGGGCGATCCTCAACACCTGGAACCGCTTCTCGGTGCCGGCCTTCGTGCCGACGCTGCTGAACGTCAGCATGATCCTGTTCTCGCTGTTCCTCACGCCGTACTTCGACCCGCCGATCATGGCGCTGGGCTGGGCGGTGCTGGCCGGTGGCCTGGCGCAGCTGCTCTACCAGCTGCCGCACCTGAGGAAGATCGGCATGCTGGTGCTGCCGCGCATCAACCTGCGCGACTCGGGCGTCTGGCGCGTGCTGAAACAGATGGGGCCGGCGATCCTCGGCGTCTCGGTCAGCCAGATCTCGCTGATCATCAACACCATCTTCGCCTCCTTCCTGGTCGCCGGCTCCGTGTCCTGGATGTACTACGCGGACCGCCTGATGGAGCTGCCGTCCGGGGTGCTCGGCGTGGCGCTGGGCACCATCCTGCTGCCGTCGCTGGCCAAGACCTACGCCAGCGATGACCGCCACGAGTATTCGCGGCTGATGGACTGGGGCCTGCGCCTGTGCTTCCTGCTGGCGCTGCCGTGCTCCCTGGCCCTGGCGGTGATCGCCGAACCGCTGACCGTCGCGCTGTTCCAGTACGGCAAGTTCAGCGCCCACGACGCGCTGATGACACAGCGCGCGCTGATCGCCTACGCCGTCGGCCTGCTCGGCATCATCCTGGTGAAGGTGCTGGCGCCGGGCTTCTACGCGCGGCAGAACATCAAGACGCCGGTGAAGATCGCACTGTTCACCCTGGTCTCCACCCAGCTGATGAACCTGGTGTTCATCGGCCCGCTCAAGCATGCCGGGCTGGCCCTGGCGATCAGCCTGGCGGCCTGCCTGAACGCCGGTCTTCTTTACTGGCAACTGCGCAAGCACCGGCTGTTCGACCCGCAGCCGGGCTGGGGCAGGTTCATCGCCAAATTGGTGGTATCTGTACTGGTGATGTCTGCCGTGCTGATCGGCATGATGTACGTCATGCCGGCCTGGGACCAGGGCGCCATGCCGATTCGCCTGGTGCGCCTGGGCGCGCTGGTGGCGGCCGGCATCGTCGCCTACTTCGGTATGCTGGCGCTTCTCGGCTTCCGTCTGCGGGACTTTTCCCGGCGGTCGGTGTCCTGAGTCCGCGGTAAAGGGTTGCATCCGCTTCCGGCGACGGCATTTTGCCTGTCGCACGGCGGCGGGTGCGGGTATAATCGACCACTTTCTGAGCAATACGCGCGCTATGCAGCTGCTTCGAGGCCTTCACAACCTGCGGCCCCTGTCCGGGGGCTGTGTCGCCACCATCGGTAACTTCGACGGCGTCCATCTCGGCCACCAGGCGATCCTGGGGCGTCTGCGCGAGCGTTCGCTGGAGCTGGGCGTGCCCAGCTGCGTGGTGATCTTCGAGCCGCAGCCGCGCGAGTACTTCGCCCCGGACGCCGCGCCGGTGCGCCTGACCCGCCTGCGCGAGAAGCTCGAGCTGCTGCGCGGGCAGGGCGTGGACTTCGTCCTCTGCCTGACCTTCAACCGCCGCCTGCGCGAGCTGTCGGCCGCCGAGTTCGTCCGCCAGGTGCTGGTGGAAGGCCTGCGGGTCCGCCACCTGGAAGTGGGCGACGACTTCCGCTTCGGCTGCGACCGCTCCGGCGACTTCGCCTTCCTGGTCAACGCCAGCGCGGAGCAGGGCTTCACCGTCGAGGCCGCCACCACCGTGGAAGTCGATGGTGCGCGGGTGAGCAGCTCGCGCATCCGCCAGGACCTGGCCGACGGCGACCTGCACACGGTCGGGCGCCTGCTGGGCCGTCCGTACCGCCTGAGCGGCCGCGTGCTGCACGGGCAGAAGCTGGGCCGCACCCTGGGTTCGCCCACCGCGAACATCCAGCTCAAGCGCCGCAAGGCGCCGCTCAATGGGGTTTACCTGGTCAGCACTATGGTGGCTGGCCAGCGCTGCAACGGGGTCGCCAACATCGGCACCCGGCCTTCGGTGAATGGCGATGGCCGGCCCCACCTGGAAGTGCATCTGCTGGATTTCTCCGGCGACCTGTACGGCCAGCACCTGGATATCACGTTCCACCAGAAGCTGCGTGATGAGCAGCGTTTTGCCTCGCTCGAGGCACTCAAGGCGGCCATCCTCGCCGACATCGCCGCCGCCCGGGCCTACTGGCTGGGCCAACCGCTTGATTGAAGATCCTGAACAGGCCCTGAGATGACCGATTACAAAGCCACTCTGAACCTTCCCGAAACCGACTTCCCGATGAAAGCCGGCCTGCCGCAGCGCGAGCCGCAGACCCTGAAGCTCTGGAACGACATTGGCCTGTACCAGAAGCTGCGGAAGATTGGCGAAGGTCGCCCGAAATTCATCCTGCACGATGGCCCGCCCTACGCCAACGGCAGCATCCACATCGGTCACGCGGTCAACAAGATCCTCAAGGACATCATCGTTCGTTCCAAGACCCTGGCCGGCTACGACGCCCCCTACGTGCCGGGCTGGGACTGCCACGGCCTGCCGATCGAGCACAAGGTCGAGACCACCCACGGCAAGAACCTGCCGGCGGACAAGACCCGCGAGCTGTGCCGCGAATACGCCGCCGAGCAGATCGAAGGGCAGAAGGCCGACTTCATCCGCCTGGGCGTGCTGGGCGAGTGGGACAACCCCTACAAGACCATGAACTTCTCCAACGAGGCCGGCGAAATCCGCGCCCTCGCCGAGATGGTCAAGCAGGGCTTCGTGTTCAAGGGCCTGAAGCCGGTGAACTGGTGCTTCGACTGCGGTTCGGCCCTGGCCGAGGCGGAAGTCGAATACGCCGACAAGAAGTCCGACGCCATCGACGTCGCCTTCCCGGTGGAAGATGCCGACAAGCTGGCCGCCGCCTTCGGCCTGGCCAGCCTGGCCAAGCCGACCGCCATCGTCATCTGGACCACCACCCCCTGGACCATCCCGGCCAACCAGGCGCTGAACGTCCACCCCGAATTCACCTACGCGCTGGTCGACACCGGTTCGCGCCTGCTGGTGCTGGCCGAGGAGCTGGTCGAGTCCTGTCTGCAACGCTACGGCCTGGAAGGCCAGGTCATCGCCACCGCGCAAGGTGAAGCGCTGGACCTGATCCGCTTCCGCCACCCGTTCTACGAGCGCTTCTCGCCGGTCTACCTGGCCGAGTACGTCGAGCTGGGCGCCGGCACCGGCGTGGTGCACTCCGCCCCGGCCTACGGCGAGGACGACTTCCGTACCTGCAAGCAGTACGGCATGAGCAACGACGACATTCTCAGCCCGGTGCAGAGCAATGGCGTCTATGTGTCTGACCTGCCGTTCTTCGGCGGCCAGTTCATCTGGAAGGCCAACCCGGCCATCGTCGCCAAGCTCGATGAAGTCGGCGCGCTGCTCAAGCACGCCAGCATCAGCCACAGCTACATGCACTGCTGGCGGCACAAGACCCCGCTGATCTACCGCGCCACCGCGCAATGGTTCGTCGGCATGGACAAGCAGCCGGAAGCCGGCGCCACCCTGCGCGAGCGCGCGCTGCAGGCCATCACCCGGACCGAATTCGTGCCCAACTGGGGCCAGGCGCGCCTGCACGGCATGATCGCCGGCCGTCCGGACTGGTGCATCTCGCGCCAGCGCAACTGGGGCGTGCCGATCCCGTTCTTCCTGCACAAGGCCACCGGCGAGCTGCACCCGCGCACCGTCGAGCTGATGGAAGCCGTCGCCCAGCGCGTCGAGCAGTCAGGCATCGAGGCCTGGTTCAAGCTCGACGCCGCCGAACTGCTGGGCGATGAAGCCGCGCAGTACGACAAGATCAACGACACCCTGGACGTCTGGTTCGACTCCGGTACCACCCACTGGCACGTGCTGCGCGGCTCCCACGCCGAACTGGGCCACGCCAGCGGTCCGGCCGCCGACCTCTACCTGGAAGGCTCCGACCAGCACCGCGGCTGGTTCCACTCCTCCTTGCTGACCGGCTGCGCCATCGACGGCCACGCGCCGTACCGCCAGCTGCTGACCCACGGCTTCACCGTGGACGAGTCGGGCCGCAAGATGTCCAAGTCCCTGGGCAACGTGATCGCCCCGCAGCAGGTCACCGACAGCCTGGGCGCCGACATCCTGCGCCTGTGGGTTTCCGCCACCGACTACTCGGGCGAGATGGCGGTTTCCCAGACCATCCTGCAGCGCAGCGCCGATGCCTATCGCCGCATCCGCAACACCGCGCGCTTCCTGCTTTCCAACCTGTCCGGCTTCGACCCGGCCAAGGACCTGCTGCCCAACGACCAGCTGCTGGCCCTGGATCGCTGGGCCATCGACCGCGCCCTGCTGCTGCAGCGCGAGCTGGAAGAGGCCTACCGCGACTACCGCTTCTGGAACGTCTACTCCAAGGTGCACAACTTCTGCGTGCAGGAGCTGGGCGGCTTCTACCTGGACATCATCAAGGACCGCCAGTACACCACCCAGGAAAACAGCGTCGCCCGCCGTTCCTGCCAGACCGCGCTGTTCCACATCGCCGAGGCGCTGGTGCGCTGGATCGCGCCGATCCTGGCGTTCACCGCCGAGGAAATCTGGAGCTTCCTGCCGGGCGAGCGCGCCGAGTCGGTGATGCTGACCACCTGGTACGAAGGCCTCTCCGAACTGCCGGCCGACGCCGAGCTGGACCGCGCCTACTGGGACGAAGTCATGGCGGCCAAGGCTGCGGTGAACAAGGAACTGGAGAACCAGCGCAGCGCCAAGACCATCGGCGGCAACCTGCAGGCCGAGATCACCCTCTACGCCGAGGACTCCCTGGCCAAGCGCCTGGAGAAGCTGGGCAACGAGCTGCGCTTCGTGCTGATCACCTCCGCCGCCACCGTCGCGCCGCTGGCCGACGCACCGGCCGACGCGGTGGACAGCGAGCTGCCGGGCCTGAAGCTGAAGGTGGCCAAGTCCGCCCACGCCAAGTGCGGCCGCTGCTGGCACTTCCGTGCCGACGTTGGCAGCCACGCCGAGCACCCGGAACTGTGCGGCCGCTGCGTCGAGAACATCGAGGGCGCCGGCGAGGTCCGTCACTATGCCTGATCGTTTCGGCCGTCTTGGCTGGCTGTGGATCACCGTGCTGGTGCTGGTGCTGGACCAGGCCAGCAAGGCCTTCTTCCAGGCCGAGCTGACCATGTACCAGCAGATCGTGGTGATCCCCGACCTGTTCAGCTGGACCCTGGCCTACAACACCGGCGCGGCGTTCAGCTTCCTGGCCGACAGCTCGGGCTGGCAGCGCTGGCTGTTCGCCCTGATCGCCATCGTGGTCAGCATCGTGCTGCTGGTCTGGCTCAAGCGCCTGAAGCGCGGCGAGACCTGGCTGGCCATCGCCCTGGCCCTGGTGCTGGGCGGCGCGCTGGGCAACCTGTACGACCGCATCGTGCTCGGCCACGTGATCGACTTCATCCTGGTGCACTGGCAGAACCGCTGGTATTTCCCGGCGTTCAACCTGGCCGACAGCGCCATTACCATCGGCGCCATCATGCTGGCGCTGGACATGTTCAAATCGAAGAAATCCGGAGAGGCCGCCCATGGCTGAGACTTCTGAAACCATTCAGCGCATTGGCGCGGACACCCAGGTCACCCTGCATTTCGCCCTCAAGCTGGAAGACGGCAACGTCGTCGACAGCACCTTCGACAAGCAGCCGGCGACCTTCAAGGTCGGCGACGGCAACCTGCTGCCGGGCTTCGAGCAGGCGCTCTACGGCCTCAAGGCGGGCGACAAGCGCACCCTGGGCATCGAGCCGGAGCAGGGCTTCGGCCAGCCGAACCCGGCCAACGTGCAGGTGATGCCGCGCGATCAATTCGAGGACATGGAGCTGGCCGAGGGCCTGCTGGTGATCTTCAACGACGCCGCCAAGACCGAACTGCCGGGCGTCGTCAAAGCCTTCGACGAGCAGACCGTCACCATCGACTTCAACCATCCGCTGGCCGGCAAAACCCTGGCGTTCGAAGTCGATATTATCGACGTTCAACCAGCCTGACCTCTGACCGGCTGCGCGTCGGCCATACGTCGTTGGAGAAACTCGGGAAATTGCTCATTTGCTGGAGCAAACTCCGCATTTCCCGAGTCTCTCCGCCTAGTCTGGCTCTAGCTCGCGCGGCCAGGATTCCCGATCAAGCTTCCGGGACGCCCACGTCCACCCGAGGCCACCATGCAAATCAAACTCGCCAATCCCCGCGGCTTCTGCGCCGGCGTCGACCGGGCGATCGAGATCGTCAACCGCGCCCTCGACGTGTTCGGCCCGCCGATCTACGTGCGCCATGAAGTGGTGCACAACAAGTTCGTGGTGGAGAACCTGCGCAACCGCGGCGCCGTGTTCGTCGAGGAGCTCGACCAGGTGCCGGACGACACCATCGTCATCTTCAGCGCCCACGGCGTTTCCCAGGCCGTGCGCAAGGAGGCCGAGAACCGCGGCCTGAAGGTCTTCGATGCCACCTGCCCGCTGGTGACCAAGGTACACATGGAAGTGGTGCGCTACAGCCGCGACGGCCAGGAGTGCATCCTGATCGGCCACGCAGGCCACCCGGAAGTGGAGGGCACCATGGGCCAGTACGATGCCTCCAATGGCGGCGCCATCTACCTGGTGGAAGACGAGGCGGACGTGGCCGCGCTGGCGGTCCGCAATCCCGAAGCGCTGCACTTCGTCACCCAGACCACCCTGTCGATGGACGACACCTCCAAGGTGATCGATGCCCTGCGCGCCAAGTTCCCGCACATCCAGGGCCCGCGCAAGAACGACATCTGCTACGCCACCCAGAACCGCCAGGACGCGGTGAAGGAGCTGGCCGACCAGTGCGACCTGGTGCTGGTGGTCGGCAGCCCGAACAGCTCCAACTCCAACCGCCTGCGCGAGCTGGCCGAGCGCATGGGCACCCCGGGCTACCTGATCGACGGCGCCGAGGACCTGAGGAAGGAGTGGTTCGACGGCGTGCGGCGCATCGGCATCACCGCCGGCGCCTCGGCGCCGGAAGTGCTGGTGCGCGGCGTGATCCAGCAACTGCGCGAGTGGGGTGCTGAGCCCGAGGTCGAGCTGGACGGGCGGGAGGAGAACATCACCTTCTCGATGCCCAAGGAGCTGCGGGTGAAGGCCCTGTGAAATAAAAAAAGCCCGCCATTTGGCGGGCTTTTCGTTCGGGTCAGCGCCAGCATTCCTCGGTGGTCTTGCCGCTGCCGGTTCTTCCCCTCTGGCCCTGGGCGTTCAGGGTCAGGTTGCCACACTTGGTATCGCCGAACTGTTGCACGGCGGTCAGCGTGTAGCCTCCACCGCCCCCCGCCACCTGTAGCCTGTATTTGCCCGTCTCGGAGACTACATTGTCGCCGCTGCTGCGCATGCCCAGCTTGCCGATATCGTCGGCGCTGGTCACGTAGGCATTGTTCTGGGCGAAGTAGCGTTCCTGGCGCGCCGCGGCATCGTTCAACGCGGCCTGGCCTTCCGCCCGGTTTCCGCGCTTGACGTACTCGTCATAGCTCGGATAGGCGATGGCAGCCAGGATGCCGATGATGACCACCACGATCATCATTTCGAGCAGGGTAAAGCCGGTCTGAACACGTTTCATCGATTGTTCCATGGAGGCTGGGTAGCGGTTCATTCCTGTTCCTCGATTCTGCGCCAGCTCTGCCGACCCAGACTGGCCGGGTCCGGGTAGATGTTTACGCACTCCTGGCCGGTGCAGTACTGGTACGAGCTGTCCGAGTTCTGCGAAATGGTCCCGCCGCCTTCTCCGTCCTGGCGGATCGCGGAGATGTTGGTCGTGCCGACGTCGTCGGTGGGCTGGTAGTCGAAGGCGTGCTGGGGAGTCCTGCCGCCGGTGAAGGGGTTGAGCGCGTAGGTCCAGTTGGTGGCGCCGTCGCCGCAAGGATCATCGTTCGGCACCAGCGACTGGAAGAAGATCGTTCTTCCCAGCTGCGACATGTTCTCCACCACCATTTCGCCGTCGCTCTGCTCGAGATTCAGGTACCAGCCGTTCTGTGCGGACTGAGTGCCGGAAGCCTGCCAGTGCACATCGTTATCGCTGATAACGCGGCCCTGTCGGCTCGTTCCATCGGCGGAAACCGTTGTTTGTGTTTCGATGGTCTGTTCTTGCAGGCTACTGCGGGCGATGCCGGGGTCGCTGGCTTCCTCGCCCAGGGTCTGCTTGTCCCAGATGCCGTAGACGGTCTGGGCCATGCTCTTGTCGCCTTCCTTGTCATCGGTGTCGAAGAACTTGCCGGTGCCGAAGATCACCAGGTAACCAACCCCGGTGGGGTGGCGCACCAGGCTGGGAGCCGAGGTGATGGGTTGCCGACTGTCGGTGTCCGCCTTCGCGCTGAACAGCGGACTGCCGCCATAGGCGACCTCGAAGGCCGCGATGGCACTCTCGCTGTCGTCCGCTGTGGTGAATGGAGTTGTGTCGCTGCGGCCGTCGCGTAGCAGATCGAAGCGCCAGACGTTGCCTTGCAGGTCGCCGGCGTAGGCATAGTCGGCCACACCGTCGGCGTTGTAGTCGCCCAGCTTGGGCGTGGACAGGCCGTTGACGACACCGCTGGTGCCCTCGACTTCCAGGCTCTTGAGCAGGGTGCCTTGCATTGCATCGACGATGAACAGGGCGGCCTTGCCATTGGTATTGCCGGCGCTTTCGTAGCCGTTGCCGAAGACCACGGCCCATTTGCCCGTATGCAGCCGCGCGATGGTCGGCTGGGAGAAGCTGTAGCCCATTTTCACCGCTGCATCATTGGGAAGGCTGCTGTCGTTGAACTCCCACAGCAGTTTCTCGCTTCCGGGGGTGGTGATGTCCAGGGCGAATACGGCCTTGCCGCCGCCCTTCAGGGTGCCGACCAGGATGGTGCGCCATTCGCTGCCGTCGAACACATCGGCGACGGTGGGTGTGCCTTCCACATAGAACTCGTGGCTGTAATTGGCGCTGGTCAGCTTGTTCAGCTTGTTGAACACGGCGCTGGGGATGAAGGCGAACTCCTCGGCGCCGGTCAGGGCATTGAAACCATGCAGCATGCCGTCGTTGCCGCCCACGTAGACCCGGGGCGAGCGGTCGGCGATGCCGGTGGCGAAGGTGGAGTAGGCGGTGTTGCCTTCCAGACGGTTGCTGAAGTTGACCAGATAGCGGGGGCCGCTGACGACGGCGGGGCTGGAGGAATAGAAATCGCCCAGTACACCGCTGCGTTGACGGAAGGTGGTGCCTTCGCTGGTGCGGTTGCCACGCAGGTATTCCAGGCGCTGCTCGCCCAGGTTGTCGACGACGTTGGCGTTCGCCGGGTCGCGGCTGAGCAGGTTGGCCAGGCTGCCGGTCGTGCCGGTCGAACCGGCGTTTGCCCAGGAAAAGTCGACCAGCCCGCTGTTGGTGTTGCCGGCTATCTTGATGACCCGGTTCTGCCAGGCCGGCACCCCGGCCTTGGCGCTCCAGATCTGAGTGGTTTCGAAGGCATTGTTCTGGGCGTTCCAGGTTTTCTCGAAACGTTTCACGTCTCCCGACCAGTTGTCGTCACTGGCGTAGGAGGTCTGGTAGGAAACGGTCTTGACCGTGCCATTGTTGTTCTCGTCCGTGCTGACCTGGCCGGAGTTGATGGCCGGTCTGGCGGCGGTGGACTTGCGGTCGGCAATGCGCGAGAGGATGTCATCGAAGGCCTGGACCATGCTCTCCGGGCTGTCGACACTGAAGAACTCGCCGCGCGAGTTGATTGCGGCGTGCCACAGGTCGTACACGTTGTTATCACTGCTGGCGGCGGCGGGTGGCCATCTCACGGTGCCCGCGACCAGGGCCTGGTAACCCGCTCCTTCATGGGTGGCGCCCGCCCAGGGAATGTCCGAGCGATTCAGAGCCTCGGTCAGGCCCAGACCCATGATGAAGTTGGACATGTGCTGCCAGGTGGCCGGATCGTTGCGGGGATCCCAGTAGTCGGTAGTGGTGTCGCTACTCTTGAAGGGCGTGTAGGCCGGCAACTGGTTGGCAAGGTTCGGGTTCAGGTCCGTGGCCCAGTAGTGCATGGCCAAGTCGGCGAGAGTGTTGCTCTGGCTGTCGTAATAAGGTGACTTGCCGTTGTATGTACGCCCATCCGGCAGTGTGAAGTCGGCGGCATCATGACGGAAGCTGCTGGGGTTGGTGGTGGTGTCGTTCCACTGACCGTCGGTCATCATGATGTGGTAGCTGGCACGGCAGGCGTAGGTGTTCTGGCTGGTATTGCCGGTGCCGTTGGGGTTCTTCTGCCATGGCGTCGCGGTCGCGAAGAAGGCGCCAGCACGTTTCATGGCTGCCGGCAGGGGAGTGCCCTGGTCGAACTTAATGCTTTGCAGCCATGCATAGAGCTGCCCTTTATGCTCGGGCGAGTAGGCTTTGAACGCATTGTTCTTGCAGTCTGTAGTATCCCTGCCGTCAAAGGTTGTGCAGTTGCCCAGACTCTGCCAGCTCAGTCGCACGGAAGGCGACAAGTCGTAGAAAGCCAATGCCGCGGCAGAAATTGTCGCCAGTGCGCGGTTTCGATAGAAAGAATACCAATTGGCAAAGTTCTGCTGTTCGCTGCTGCTTACAAAACGCAGGGAGTAACAATCGTCGTTACTGGTGTTGCAGTTGCTGGATAGAGTCGAGTCATAGACATAGTAATAAGGCGGAACACTGCGTTGAGTGAGGTCAACGCTGTAGTTGCTCTTTGAACCTGTACAGCTGATGTTGCTGAGAGTCTGTCCGCCAGGGAATGTTACATCGGCGCTGCAGCCTCTTGATGTGCGCGTGATGCTGTACTGTATTCCGCCCGGGGTCGTTACCGTTGGAGCTGTTCCATTGGAGGTGAGCACGACGGAGGCAGAGAAGTCGCTGGAAGGGTTTCGCGCCAGTCTATAGATGGTGCCGGTAGGTGCTGCGTAGTTTGTAGTGTCGCCGTAGCCGTAACTAGAAGGGGCCTCGGTTAATTCGACGTCCCAGGCAACTCGATAGTTTGCTCCGGTGAGATTGACAGAGCTCGCGCCGGTATTGAATCCATTGTTCCAGGCTTTGCTGAAACTTGTGGATAATGGCTGCTCATTACCTTCGGTATCAAACACGATCGGCGCGCTATAAGTAGCGCGGGGATTGTAATAGATCGGGTTGAACGTACTCGATTTACTTCTGCGTGCTGCATAGGTGCCACGGATACTGTCCGGGGCGAAGGACCAGCGCATACTGCCCGAGTCGTCGAGGGTCAGCAGCATGTTCGGCGGTACGCCCACGGTCAGGCTCAGGGGGCTCTGGGAGACACTCGCAAAGGCATCTGCGGCGCTGAACAGGGCTACGCCGAAGAGTGCGCACGAGAGCGTCTTGATGCAGGTGTTAAGACGGGAACGGTGCATGAGATGTCGGCTCTTAGTTGTTCAGGCCAAGGTAGATGTTGGCGTTTGTCGACTGGAGGTAGAGCGCGTCGCCGGCCTTGCCGTTGTTGAGATAGAAGTAGGTGCCCTGGCCTTCCGCGGCCATGCCGTATTCCGCGTTGACCGCCGTGTTGCCGGATTCGACTGCCAGGATGCTGTTCCAGGACGCCGTGTTCTGGCCGCTGGCTTCGGTCGTGGTCGTCGGGTCCGTGCCGCGATAGGGCATCCACAGCAGGCCGCCCTGTGATTCGCTCTTGAGGAAGTCGTCAGTGGCCTCCCCGGGCTGGTCGACGAAGGTGAGCAACTGGGTGTCATTGATCGCCAGGAGACAGGGCTTGTTCAGGCCGTTGGTCTTCAGTGTGTTGGATGTGTTGCAGTTGACGGCCTTGGCTTCGAGCTTGTCGGCGAGGTATCCCGGGCCGTAGAAGCGGAACTCGGCCTCGCGCAGGGCGGCATCGGCGACATTCTGCAGTTTCGTGTCGTGGGCGCGGTTGGCGGTGATGCGCGTCTCAAGGGTTACGCCGCGCATGCTGCCGATGGCCAGCAGCGTGATCACCAGCAGCATGACGAGGGCGACGAACAGTACCGCGCCGCTCTGGGAGTTGCGGGAAGGGGCTGTCATGGCATGAGGTTCCTGATGGTCTGGGTGCTGCCGGCAACCAGGTAGATGCTTTTCTTGTCCGCGTTCTGCAGGCGGCTCTTGGTGGCGGTCGATGCGGTGGCCAGCCAATCGCTGAGCACTTTCGAATCGTCGCTGTCGCGCTGGCCCTCGCGGCTGGCGAGCAGCAGGGCGTAACGTACGCTGCGAATTGCGCCGCTGGCCGGTGCCCAGTCCGCTTGTGGGATGTACGAAGACACCTCCTTCTCCAGCACATCGGCGCTGCCGACCCCGAAGTCCAGGCGCAGGTCAGCGATACCGGTGAGCAGTTCGGCGTACTGCGGGGTGGCGGCGTTCAGGCTCTTGCACAGAAGACGGCCCTGCTGCAGTTCGCCCTCGCCCGGTTCGTACTTCAACGCCAGTACGGTCAGCTCGCTTGCGGCGGGGGGCGTCGAAGGAAAGGCTTTGTCGTACTCGACGGAACTGGCCGCGCCCTGGCAATCCAGCTCCTCGCTGGCCTGTGGCTGATAGCGAATACAGAAGCCGGTGCCTTCCTCCGGATCGAGTCCGGTGATGGCATGCCCTGCGTCGAAGGCCTGGCATCCACCCGAGGCAGCGCGGCTGGGGAATACCGTTTCCAGCAATGTGGACGGATTGCGACGATAGCCCGCCTTGCCCAGGTAGTTGTCGATCGTCAACGCGGCGAAACGGCCGTTTTCCAGATTGCCGGACTGGTTCTGCTGGAAGGCGTAGTTGCGCTTGTTGTCGACGTATACCTGGGTGATGCCAAGGATCAGGAAGCTGCTGATCGCGAGCGCGATCAGCAGCTCGATCATCGACAGGCCAGCCTGGCGCTTCATGTTGTTCATGGCTCTACTCGAACGGTGTAGGTGCAAATGCTGGCGTCGGAGTCGGACGCGTCCAGGCATGCGCCTTCGCGGACCTGCCAGGCCAGGCGGATTTCGATCATCGAGCCGGCATCCGCATTGCACTCGCCAGGGGAGGGGCTGCGGCAGACGTACATGTCACTGTTGAACAGATCGGCGCCGCCGGGCAGCACAGCCTCGACCCTGTCGGCCCAGCAGTCGCGCTGTTCCTGTGCCGTTTTCGCGATACGGGTCGGGCTGGCAACACAGCCCTGGCGGTTGGAAAAGTCCTGGCCTGCGCTCTTGTAGAACGAGGAGCTCGACTTCATTGCGCTGTTCATGGGGGACTTCGGCGGAGTGCTGCTGAACAGTTCCTGCGGATTGGCCCTGACGATCTCGATCAGGTCATTTGCCAGTTCGACGGCGGCGTTGCGCTGTACGGAGTCCTGGGTGTACTGGATGCTGCGTCCCTGCAACGCCACCATGCCGAGCACGCCGACGGTAGTCAGCAGGAGCGCCACCAGCACTTCGATCAGGCTGAAGCCTTTGTTGGTCGTCATGGCGTTCCTCACAGGGTGCAACTGCCAAGGGGCGTTTCGTCGGAGTCCTTCGTCCCTTGACGGAACAGCTTGATGGTGCCGCTCGCCTGGACCTCCAGATAAAGGCCCATGGTGTTGTCGTCGTCGTGGCAGACCGTGAAGTTGGCGGCCGTCGCCGTACCGTTGCTCCTGAACTTGATTTCGTCGGCACTGGCGCGGATTTGTGCGAGGTCGGGGTTGGACTTGAGTTGGCGGAGCGCATCGGCGTCGCCGTGCGTGACGCTCCAGAGGTCGTCGCTGTCGACGGCTACGGTGATGGTGACTTTCTGGCTTACGGCTTCGCCGCGGGCATAGAGCAGGAGGGACTTCAGCTCATCTGCCTGGGTTTGCAGGCGGTTGCGTTCGATCGCCGAGGTGAAGCTCGGGACGGCCAGTGTGGCGAAAACCGCCAGCAGGGTCACCACGATCATCAGTTCGATCAGCGTAAAACCGGCCAATCCCTTGGGGCGCGACATGGCGCATTCCTCGCTTTTCAGGTCGCGGCAATCCTGCCTTCTGCGACAGGAAAAGTCCTACGCGGGCGGATGACCGTTCGCTATAGCGCGATGTTCGGTCATGCGATTGGTGCATATGTGAATCCTGTCGCGGCCCGAGTGTGAAGCGGGTCAGTGACGGCACAGCAAGGTCGCCTCGCCGGACTCCCGGCGGATTCTTCCGGCCTTGTTGATCACGATCCGGGCGGCTGATGGGATGCGGGCGCAGAGCACGAAACTCCCGGAATGGAAGGCGCCGTTGGGCTGGATGCTGTAGCCGCCGGGGGTGTAGTGGACATAGCGGCGGGAGGTGCTGTCCGCCACCACGGTGATATTCCTGAGGGCCGCGTGGCTCCGTAGCAGCGCTTCGGTGGGCTCGCGAGTGCCGTTGTTGTTGCTGTCGACGAAGATTGTCCAACCCTGGGCCCAGTCGCCGTCGAGCGCGGCGATGCTGATCGGCTGGCCGGTCAGCGCGGCTGTCGCGCGGGCCTGACCCAGGGCACCGTGCAGCTCCTGCGTCGCGACCTGCAAGCGGTGCTCGTCGACGAGCCGGCCGAAGCCTGGCGCCGCGATGGCGAGCGTGATCGCCAGGACGGCCAGGGTTACCAGCAGTTCGATGAGAGTGAAACCGTTGCGCCTGTCCATGCTCCGTCCCTGGTTCGTGGTTCCCGCCAGGGAGTATCCCGTGTTGGTGGGAGAGCATCTGTCGTCGCAGCCGAGGTCGCTGTAGGGCGTTTCCCGGCTGGTTGTCATTGTCCTCCGTCACCCCGTTCATTCCGGCGCCCGGTATAGTGGGCGACTGGCAATTTCCCGTTGGTTTTTCCGTAAGTAATGTGGGGGCGTGGTATGCCGGATGTGATCGTGGTGGGCGGTGGGGTCGTGGGGCTGCTGTCGGCCTGGACCCTGGGACAGGCCGGGGCCGAGGTGGTCCTGCTGGAGCGTGGCGAGACCGGACGTGAGGCCTCCTGGGCCGGAGGCGGGATCGTCTCGCCGCTCTATCCCTGGCGTTACAGCCAGGCCGTGGCCAACCTGGCGCACTGGTCGCAGGATTTCTATCCCGTCCTTGGCGAGCGCCTGCTGGCGGACACCGGCGTCGACCCGGAAGTGCATGTGACCGGCCTGTACTGGCTGGACCTCGACGACCAGGACGAAGCGCTGGCCTGGGCCCGCACCCATCGGCGCCCGCTGTCGGAAGTGGATATTTCCACCGTGTACGACGCCGTGCCCGTGCTGGGCCAGGGCTTCAGCCGGGCGGTGTACATGGCCGGCGTGGCCAATGTGCGCAATCCGCGCCTGGCCAGGTCGCTGCGCGAGGCGCTGGTGCGCCTGCCGAACGTTTCCGTGCGCGAGCAGGTCGAGGTGACCGGCTTCCTGCAGGCGGACGATCGGATCCAGGGCGTGCGCACCGCGCAGGGCGATTTCACCGCGGATTCGGTGGTGCTGGCGGCGGGCGCCTGGAGTGGCCAGCTGCTGGCGAAACTGGGGCTTGAACTACCGGTCGAGCCGGTGAAGGGGCAGATGATCCTCTACCGCTGCGCCCCCGACTTCCTTACCAGCATGGTGCTGGCGAAGGGGCGTTATGCGATTCCCCGGCGCGATGGTCATATCCTGGTGGGCAGCACCCTGGAGTTCGCCGGCTTCGACAAGACGCCGTCCGCCGAGGCGCTGGCGAGCCTGCGCGAGTCGGCGCAGGAGCTGCTTCCCGCGCTGGCGGACCAAGAACCGGTCAAGCACTGGGCGGGGCTGCGTCCGGGGTCGCCGCAGGGCATTCCGTTCATCGGCGAGGTGCCCGGTCATCGCGGCCTGTGGCTGAATACCGGGCATTACCGCAACGGCCTGGTGCTGGCGCCGGCGTCCTGCCAGTTGCTGGCGGATCTGATGCAGCGGCGCCAGCCGATCATCGAGGCGGCGCCCTATGCGCCGGAAGGGCGCCTGGTGGCGGCGCCCATCGACTGAGCCGCCTGGGGATCAGTCGATCCCCAGCTTCTTCAGGCGGTAGCGCATCGAGCGGAAGGTCAGGCCCAGGCGCTGCGCAGCCGCCGTGCGGTTCCAACGGGTTTCCTCGAGGGCCTGCATGATCAGCTTGCGCTCGATGTCCTCCAGGTAGTCCTCGAGGTTGTCGATCTGCGCGAGGCTGGCCTGTCCGCCGTTGTCGCCATTGCCGCCGGTCTCGGCCAGGCGCAGGTCGTGGGGCTGGATCACGTCGTCCTCGCACAGCGTGTAGGCGCGTTCGAGCATGTTCTCCAGCTCGCGCACGTTGCCCGGGAAGCGGTAGTTCTTCAGCTTCTCCACGGCGTCGGCGCTGACCGTCGCCACGGGCAGTCCGGCATCGCCGGCCAGGCGCTTGAGCACGCGGTCGGTGAGCAGCGGAATGTCTTCGCGGCGCTCGCGCAGCGGCGGCACGCGCAGTTCGATGACGTTCAGGCGGTAGTAGAGGTCCTGGCGGAAGCGGCCGGCCGCCACTTCCGCCGCGAGGTCCTTGTGGGTCGCGCAGAGGATGCGCACGTCCACGGCGTTCTCCTGCTGGCCGCCGACGGCGCGCACGGCCTTCTCCTGGATCGCCCGCAGCAGCTTGACCTGCATGGGCAGCGGCAGGTCGGCGACCTCGTCGAGGAAGAGGGTGCCGCCGTTGGCGGCCTGGAACAGCCCCTGCTTGTCCTCCACGGCGCCGGTGAAGCTGCCTTTGCGGTGGCCGAAGAATTCGCTTTCCATCAGCTCCGACGGAATCGCCCCGCAGTTCACCGGGACGAAGGCGATGTTCGCCCGCGGCCCCTGTTCATGGATCAGCCGGGCCACCAGTTCCTTGCCGCTGCCGGACTCGCCGCTGATGTAGACCGGCGCCTGGCTGCGCGCCAGCTTGGCGATCTGGTTGCGCATCTGCCGCATGGGCGGCGAGTCGCCCAGCAGGCGGTTGTCCACCGGGGCCTCCTGCGCATCGGGGAAGCGCAGGCGCAGCGCCGCGGCGACCAGTTCGCGCAGGCGGGCCAGGTCGACCGGCTTGGTGAGGAAGTCGAACGCGCCGGCCTTGAGCGCCTGGACGGCGGTGTCCAGGCTGCCGAAGGCGGTGATCATCGCCACCGGCGTCTGCGGATGGCGCTGCTGGATGTACTGCACCAGGTCCAGGCCGGTGCCGTCGGGCAGGCGCATGTCGGTGAGGCAGAAGTCGAACGGCTCGCGGGCCAGGAACTCGCGCGCTTCCTTGACGTTGCGGGCGCTGCGGGTATCCAGCTTCATGCGGCCGAGGGTGATTTCCAGCAGCTCGCGGATATCGGGTTCGTCATCGACGATCAGGGCTTTTTGACGACTCATGCTCTTTGCGGGTTCTTAGCTTTGTTTGCGTGGGTGGGCGAAGGTGATGCGGAAGCAACTGCCACCCTCGTCACGCGTTTTGTAGTCCAGGCGCGCCTGGTTGCTTTCACACAGCTCCCGGGAGATGTACAGCCCCAGGCCGGTGCCCTTGCTTTCGGTGGTGAAGAACGGCTCGAACAGCTTGCCCCGCTGTTCCGCCGCGATCCCCTGGCCATCGTCCAGCACTTCCAGGACCGGCAGGTCGGTCTCGCTGTCGCGGAACAGGCGCAGCCACACCTGGCCGGTACCGTTCTTCTTCGCGCTGTACCGTAACCCATTCTGGACCAGGTTGGTCAGCACCTGCGTCAACTGGTGCGGGTCCATGCGCGTCTGCACTGTGCCCGCTCCCGTTTCGACGTGGAGTTGCTGGCCGTCCCGCAGTCCTTCGCGCAGTTCGGCGCAGAAGCGGTGCAGCCAGTACTTCAGGTCGAGCAGTTGCGGCTCGGCCTGGCGCCGGCGGGACAGTTGCAGGACGTTCTCGATCACCAGGTTCATCCGCCGCGACTGGTCCTGGATGATCTGCGTCAGCCGCCGGTCCGGCGGGTCGAGCTCTTCGGACTCCAGCAGCAGTTGCGCGGCATGACTGATGGCGCCCAGGGGGTTGCGGATCTCGTGGGCGATGCCGGCGGTCAGGCGGCCCAGGGCGGCCAGCTTGAGCTGTTGCGCCTGCTGGGCGATCTGCGAGATGTCCTCGAGGAACATCAGGATGTGCTGCTCATTGCCGTGGCGCAGGGGAATGAAGGCGGGCTGCACGCTCGGCGCGGTGTCGTGGGGCTGCAGGCTCGGCGGCCGCAGGGCGGGGTTCTGCTGCCACTGCTGCAGGCTGGCCAGCAGCGCCGGGCTGCGCTCGCCCAGCGCGTGCCCGCTCAGCTCCTTTGCGCCCAGCAGGGTGGTGGCGCTCTGGTTGGCCAGCAGCACGCGCAACTGGTCGTCCAGGACCAGGATGCCGGTGCGCATGCGCTGGAGAATCAGGGCGTTGAGCTCTTCGAGGCTGGCCACCTTGGTGGCCCGCTGTTCCGCGATGTTCTCGATGACCTGCTGGCGGCGCGCCAGGGCCTGGATCATCAGCGCCGCGGCGAAGCTCAGGGTGCCCAGCCCGCCGGCCTGCACATAGTGGTTGAGGGCGGTGGGCTGGCTGAGGCTGAGGTAGAAGGTCAGGTAGATCAGGCCGATGGACGCCAACGCGGCGATCAGCAGGCCTATCCGGCCGCGCAGCAGGATGTTGGCGATGGCGACGGCGACCACCATCAGGTTGCCGATACCGCTGGGCACGCCGCCGGCGGCGTAGAACAGCGTGCTGAGCATCAGCACGTCGAGCGCCGCCAGCAGGAACAGCGGCGTCAGTTTCCGCGGCGCCGGCATCAGTACGGCGATCAGGATGTTGACCACCAGATAGGTCCAGCAACCCACGTGGAACAGTTGGTAATGGGGGAGCTTGAGGACGTCGTCGTCGAGGTTGCTGGAAATCAGCAGTACCAGCACCAGGCCGATGGTCAGGCGATACAGGTGATACAGGCGCAGGACGCGCACGCCCTGCCCGGTGAGCGAGATGCCGTCAGCGATCACGGTCGGAATGGTCCTGCTCGAGATGAGCGCGGCTGCAGTACCAGTTGCTCTCGTCCTGCAGGGCATTGCTGCGCGGAACGTGTATCCCGCACTGGGCGCAGCGGACCATGGGCACGGTCTGCTCCTCGCGGGGCGCCTTCGCACTGGGGCGGGCGGGGCGGGTGGCCTTGCGCCACAGCCACCAGGCCAGGGCGAACAGGAGGATCCAGAACAGCAGGCGGGTCATGGCGTTCCCTTATTCCATCGAGAGCCGAAGTGTATCCAAGGTGTGCGTTCGCGCACAGAGACGTGGTCCGCGCCGGTGGACGATCGTCCACGAAAAAGGGAGGCCGAGGCCTCCCTTGATCGGTGCTGCAACTCTATCTGGCGATCAGTCGAAGATGCCGAAGGTCAGGTAGCTGAACCAGGAGCGGCCGCCGTTGCCTTCGGCGTCGTCCGCTTGTTCCTGCGCGTCGGGCTGGTTCTCGGGCTTGAGCTCCGCCGGAATCTGCTGTTCGGCGTCTTCGTACTGCCTGATCACGTCCTTGGCCGCCTGGGTTTCCATGTGCGGCGGGGCATCGTTGGACTCGATCAGGCCCAGGGTCGCCTTGGCCATCCAGGAGCGGTTGTCGGCCTCGTCTTCACTCGGGACGAACTGGCCGTCCTGCAGGCTCGGGTGGTCCGGGTAGTTCAGCTTCAGGGTCTGCAGGCTGGTATCGGCCAGGTCGTTCAGGCCCAGGCGCTGGTAGCCTTCGACCATGATCGCCAGGCCGTCGCCGACGGCCGGGGTCTCCTGGAAGTTTTCCACTACATAGCGGCCACGGTTGACGGCGGCGACGTAGGCCTGGCGCTTGAGGTAGTAGTGGCCGACGTGCACTTCATAGGCGGCCAGCAGGTTGCGCAGGTAGATCATGCGCGCCTTGGCGTCCGGCGCGTAGCGGCTGTTCGGGAAGCGGCTGACCAGTTGCGCGAACTCGTTGAAGGAGTCGCGGGCGGCGCCCGGGTCGCGCTTGGTCATGTCCAGCGGCAGGAAGCGCGCCAGCAGGCCGCGGTCCTGGTCGAAGGAGGCCAGGCCCTTCAGGTAATAGGCGTAGTCGACGTTCGGGTGCTGCGGGTGCAGGCGGATGAAGCGCTCGGCGGCGGAACGCGCGGCCTCGGGCTCCATGTTCTTGTAGTTGGCGTAGATCAGTTCCAACTGCGCCTGTTCCGCATAGCGACCGAACGGATAGCGGGACTCCAGCGCCTTCAGCTTGGCCACGGCGTTGGTGTAGCTCTTGTTGTTCAGATCGGTCTGTGCCTGCTGGTACAGCTGGCTTTCGCTCAGGTTCTCATCCACCTTCTCGCCCTTGGAGGAGCAGGCGGTGACGAAGGCGAGGATGGCGATCAGCAGCAGGTGTTTCACTTGCATGGCGGCTTGCGTCCCTGGACGGTCGGCTGTCGCGGCCGCAACCGTCTGTTATGATTGGCGCCCCAGGGGATACCCCTGGGACAAAGGCCCCGTATTTAACCACAGCGTGCAGCCGAACCAAAAGGCCGCGCGCCCTTCGTGTCCCGCCATGTCCGATATCATCCAACTCGCGGCAGAAGTGCCGTTCGACCTCGGTGGTCAGCGTCTCGACCAGGTCGCCGCCCAGCTCTTCTCCGATCATTCCCGCTCGCGCCTGGCCAGCTGGATCAAGGACGGCCGCCTGAAGGTCGATGGCGTCGTGCTGCGCCCGCGCGACATCGTGCACGCCGGCTCCCGCCTGGAACTGGCGGTGGAGCTGGAGGCCCAGGGCGAGTGGAAGGCCCAGGACATCGAGCTGGACATCGTCTACGAAGATGACCACATCCTGGTCATCGACAAGCCGACCGGCCTGGTGGTTCACCCCGCCGCCGGCCACCAGGACGGCACCCTGCTCAACGCGCTGCTGCACCACGTGCCGCACCTGGCCAACGTGCCGCGCGCCGGCATCGTGCACCGCCTGGACAAGGACACCACCGGCCTGATGGTGGTGGCCAAGACCCTCGAGGCCCACACCAACCTGGTCGCGCAGCTGCAGGCGCGCAGCGTCAGCCGGGTGTACGAGGCTATCGTCACCGGCGTGATCGTCTCCGGTGGCACCGTCGACGCGCCGATCGGCCGTCACGGTGTGCAGCGGCAGAAGATGGCGGTGGTCGAGGCCGGCAAGGTCGCCATCAGCCATTACCGCGTGCTCGACCGTTTCCGTGCCCACACCCATGTGCGGGTGAAACTGGAGACCGGCCGTACCCACCAGATTCGCGTCCATATGACGCACATCGGCCATCCGCTGGTGGGCGATCCCACCTACGGCGGGCGTTTCCGCATTCCGCCGGGCGCCAGCCCGACCCTGATCGAATCCCTGCGCGACTTCCCCCGCCAGGCCCTGCACGCGCGCTTCCTCGAGCTGGACCACCCGGCCACCGGTGTGCGCATGAAGTGGGAATCGCCGCTGCCGGACGACTTCACCTGGCTGCTGAGCCTGCTGCGGCAGGACAACGAGTCCTTCGTATGAACCCCTGGCTGACGCCCGACTGGCCGGCCCCGGCGAATGTCCGCGCCTGCGTGACCACCCGGGCCGGCGGCGTCAGCGCCGCACCCTTCGACAGCTTCAACCTCGGCGACCATGTCGGCGACGACCCGGCGGCCGTCGCCGAGAACCGCCGCCGCCTGACCGCCGAACTGGGCTGCCGGCCGGCCTGGCTGAGCCAGGTGCATGGCATCGACGTGGTCGAGGCCGATCCGTCCGTGGTCGCCACCGCCGACGCCAGCTGGAGCCAGAAGCCCGGCATCGCCTGCACCATCATGACCGCCGACTGCCTGCCGGCGTTGTTCTGCGACCGCGCCGGCACCCGCGTCGCGGCCGCCCATGCCGGCTGGCGCGGGCTGGCCGGCGGGGTGCTGGAGGCCACGGTCGATGCCCTGGGCGTTGCACCAGAGGAACTGCTGGTCTGGCTTGGCCCGTCCATCGGCCCGCAGGCCTTCGAGGTCGGCCCTGAGGTGCGCGAAGCCTTCCTCGCGGACCACGCCGAGGCCGCGCGGGCCTTCGTCCCCAGCGCCAATGCCGGGCGCTTCATGGCCGACATCTATGCGCTGGCGCGCATCCGCCTCGCCGCGAAAGGCGTGACGGCGGTCCATGGCGGCGGCCTGTGCACCTTCACCGATGCCGAGCGCTTCTATTCCTACCGCCGCAACGCCCGCACCGGCCGCCTCGCCAGCCTGATCTGGCTGGCCTGACCTCTCCGCTCCTGGACCCACCGGACCGCGCCGGCCCTCTTTTGGGGTAGGAGCGAGCGCATCGCGGACGGTGTTCCCGGCAGCGCGAACTGACGGGCGTCATGGCCAAATGGCTTGAACCGCCCAAAATCGTCCTTATCTATCTGGCATCCCGGCGGGCTTTGTCGTGACCGGGGGCATCCATCGCCCCGGCCCGCCATAGATAAGGAAGGACGACCCTCATGCGAATCGACCGTTTGACCAGCAAGCTGCAGCTTGCGCTCTCCGATGCCCAGTCCATGGCCGTGGGACATGACCACCCCGCCATCGAGCCCGTGCACCTGATTTCCGCCCTGCTGGAGCAGCAGGGCGGCTCGATCAAGCCCCTGCTGATGCAGGTCGGCTTCGATATCCCGGCGCTGCGCGTCGCGCTCAATAAAGAGCTGGATACGCTGCCGAAGATCCAGAACCCCACCGGCGACGTGAACCTGTCGCAGGACCTGGCGCGGCTGCTCAACCAGGCCGACCGCCTGGCCCAGCAGAAGGGCGACCAGTTCATCTCCAGCGAGCTGGTGCTGCTGGCCGCGATGGACGACAGCACCAAGCTCGGCAAGCTGCTGGGCAGCCAGGGCGTGTCCAGGAAGGCCCTGGAAAACGCCGTGGCCAACCTGCGCGGCGGCGAGGCGGTCAACGACCCGAACGCCGAGGAGTCGCGCCAGGCGCTGGACAAGTACACCGTCGACATGACCAAGCGCGCCGAGGACGGCAAGCTCGACCCGGTGATTGGCCGTGACGACGAAATCCGCCGGACCATCCAGGTCCTGCAGCGCCGCACCAAGAACAACCCGGTGCTGATCGGCGAGCCCGGCGTCGGCAAGACCGCCATCGTCGAGGGCCTGGCCCAGCGCATCGTCAACGGCGAAGTTCCCGACGGCCTGAAGGACAAGCGCCTGCTGGCGCTGGACATGGGCGCGCTGATCGCCGGCGCCAAGTTCCGCGGCGAGTTCGAGGAGCGCCTGAAGGCGGTGCTCAACGAGCTGTCCAAGCAGGAAGGGCGGATCATCCTGTTCATCGACGAACTGCACACCATGGTCGGCGCCGGCAAGGCCGAGGGCGCCATGGACGCCGGCAACATGCTCAAGCCGGCCCTGGCCCGCGGCGAACTGCACTGCGTCGGCGCCACCACCCTGGACGAATACCGCCAGTACATCGAGAAGGACGCCGCCCTGGAGCGCCGCTTCCAGAAAGTGCTGGTCGACGAGCCGAGCGAGGAAGACACCATCGCCATCCTGCGTGGCCTGAAGGAGCGCTACGAGGTACACCACGGCGTGACCATCACCGACGGCGCGATCATCGCCGCGGCCAAGCTCAGCCACCGCTACATCACCGACCGCCAGCTGCCGGACAAGGCCATCGACCTGATCGACGAGGCCGCCAGCCGCATCCGCATGGAGATCGACTCCAAGCCCGAGGAGCTGGACCGCCTGGACCGCCGCCTGATCCAGCTGAAGATCGAGCGCGAGGCGCTGAAGAAGGAAGACGACGAGGCCACCAAGAAGCGCCTCGCCAAGCTCGAAGAAGACATCGCCAAGCTCGAGCGCGAGTACGCCGATCTGGATGAAATCTGGAAATCGGAGAAAGCCGAGGTCCAGGGTTCCGCGCAGATCCAGCAGAAGATCGAGCAGGCCAAGCAGGAAATGGAAGCGGCCCGGCGCAAGGGCGACCTGGAAACCATGGCGCGCATCCAGTACCAGACCATCCCGGACCTGGAACGCAGCCTGCAAATGGTCGACCAGCACGGCAAGACCGAGAACCAGCTGCTGCGCAACAAGGTGACCGACGAGGAAATCGCCGAGGTCGTGTCCAAGTGGACCGGCATCCCGGTATCGAAGATGCTCGAAGGCGAGCGCGAGAAGCTGCTGCGCATGGAAGACGAGCTGCACAAGCGCGTCATCGGCCAGAACGAGGCCGTGGTGGCCGTGGCCAACGCCGTGCGCCGTTCCCGCGCCGGCTTGGCCGACCCGAACCGCCCGAGCGGCTCCTTCCTCTTCCTCGGCCCGACCGGGGTGGGCAAGACCGAGCTGTGCAAGGCCCTGGCCGAGTTCCTCTTCGACACCGAGGAAGCGCTGGTGCGCATCGACATGTCCGAGTTCATGGAGAAACACTCCGTGGCTCGCCTGATCGGCGCGCCTCCGGGCTACGTCGGCTATGAAGAGGGCGGCTACCTGACCGAAGCCGTGCGCCGCAAGCCGTACTCCGTGGTGCTGATGGACGAAGTGGAAAAGGCCCACCCGGATGTCTTCAACGTCCTGTTGCAGGTGCTCGAAGACGGCCGCCTGACCGACAGCCACGGGCGTACCGTGGACTTCCGCAACACGGTGGTGGTGATGACCTCCAACCTGGGCTCGGCGCAGATCCAGGAACTGATCGGCGACCGCGAGGCCCAGCGCGCGGCGGTGATGGATGCGGTGAATGCGCACTTCCGTCCGGAGTTCATCAACCGGATCGACGAAGTGGTGGTCTTCGAGCCGCTGGCCCGCGAGCAGATCGCCGGTATCGCCCAGATCCAGATGGGCCGCCTGCGCAAGCGCCTGGCCGAGCGCGAGCTGAGCCTGGAGCTGAGCGAGGAGGCGATGGACAAGCTGATCGCCGTCGGTTTCGACCCGGTCTACGGTGCGCGTCCGCTCAAGCGTGCGATCCAGCGCTGGATCGAGAACCCGCTGGCGCAACTGATCCTTGCCGGCAAGTTCCTCCCGGGCGCGAAAATCCATGCCAGGGTGGAGGGCGACGAGATCGTCTTCTCCTGATCCACAGGCCGATGAAAAAGCCCCGCACTGCGGGGCTTTTTCATGTCCGGCTCGGGGCTGAACTTCAGTGAGACGATCGGCTTTTCCGTAGGCGCGAGCTTGCTCGCGAATCCTGCAACGCCTGTATCGAGCCGGTTCGTGAGCAGGCACGTCCCGGCCGGCCATGCCCGCTCAACGGTTGGCGCGGGCCTCTTCGAGACGGGCGAGCAGGCACTCCAGCGCCCCGGCCTGATCCTCGGCGAGGTCGATGATGTGGAAGCCCGCCCAGCCCAGCTGGTCGTCGGCGCCGCTGCGGCTCCAGAGGCAGTCGGCGCCCAGGTGGATCTCCCCGACCTCGTCGAGCGGCGGCAGCGGGACCAGCCGGCAGTCCCAGACCGAATCGACGTCCGGCACGTCCACGCCGCAGAGCATGAAGCCCTCGCTGGACAGGTCGGCGAGGCGTCCGAGACTGCGCCCTGAGTGGCGGTCGAAGACCTCCACGGTCAGCCCGGTCAGTTGCCGGTCATGCTGGCGACGTTCTCCCATCGAGTGCTCCTCAGTTCTCTGCCGGGGCGCGCCCGGTGAAGCGTTTCAGGATCCGGTAGATCGTATTCAACGCGCGGTCCATCAGCGGGGCGGCGTGCTCCGTGGCGACCAGGCGAATGCTGCCCGCCTCCATTTCCCGCGCCAACTGCACCAAGGGTTTGACGGCCACGCGCTGGCCGCTGCGGTCGACGAACATATAGTTGCGAGTGGTCGGGCTGAACCACGACAGCTTGAGCCGGCGGGCCGGCGTTACGTCGTTGAACTCGAACCAGGTGCCGAATTCCACCTGCTCCAGCTCCCAGATCCACGCGCGCACGCGCTCGGAGATTGCCTCCCCGCCGCTGCGCTCATGGCCGAGGCCTTCGGCGCCGAGCATGGCGCCCAGCGGGCTTTCCGGCAGCTCCCGCCGGAGCTGGGCGGCGACCTGCGGCTGCTGGGCCTGGATCGCCTGCTGGCAGGCGACCAGATCCTGCAGCAGGCGGCGAATGCCGTCCTCGTGATAGCCGCCGAGTACCTCCAGCCCCCGGCGCAGCTCGTCCAGCAGGCCCAGGCGCAGCGCCTGCAGGTGCTCGCGCCCCGCCGCATCCAGCGGGGTGACGCTCCAGGCCAACTGCTCGCCGACTTCGCAGGCGCGCGTCCACTCATCGCTGTGCTCGCCGCTGCGCAGCGCGATGAAGGTCAGCGCATCGCACCAGCTGCGTTCGAGAAAGTGGCGTACCAGCGGCGGCAGGTCGCGGTTCCCGGTCATCCCGGCAATGGCGTCCAGCGCCTGCTCGCGGGCGGCCAGCAGGCGGTCGCGGCCGCGCGCCGCTTCCATGGCGCGGCGTTCGCGCAGTTCCGTCTTCTGCCGCAGGTCGGCGACGTGCTCGTTGAACTCGGCCAGCAGCGTGTCGAACAGGCTGAGGTCGCCGACGAAGCCCTGGACCACCTGCTCGACCACCCAGTGCATCTTCGCCTGCAGATTGCGCTCCTCGCTTTCGCCGCCGTACAGCACGCAGGCCTGGGCCATGGCGTTGAGCAGCTTGCGCGCCGGATGATGGTGCTGGGTGAAGAGCTGCTTGTCCTGCAGGGCGACCCGCAGATAGGGCGTGTGCAGGTGGGAGAGGGTGGTCTTGCAGCTGTCGGGCAGGTTCTCGTCGTCGAGGATGAAGTCGAAGACCATGCCCACCAGGTCGATGACGTCGGCCTCGCTGTCGGTCAGGCGGGTATTGCCCGGCTGCGCGGTGCCGGCTTCCAGCTGGCGCTGCAGGTCGGCCTTCAGCGCATCCACCCTCTGTGGCTGGCGCAGGCGCTGTGCCAGTTCCCGGGCCGACTCGCGCTGCAGGCGGTTCAATGCTTCGAGCAGTTCGCTGGCGCTGTAGGTGCTGGTCGCAGCACCGGACGAGGGGCCGAAGCTGACGATGCTCTGGCTGTTGCCGAACAGCGTGGCCTTGTCGCCGCGCCGGCGGTGTTCGGCCAGCAGGACCGCGAGCCCGCCGAACAGGGCCTGGCGATCGGCCGGCGGGACGTCCGGCAGGTCGCCAACGCTGTAGTGCGGCTGCAAGGGCGTCGCGCTGGCGGCTGGCGGGACGCCTTCCACGGGCGCCGCAGGCCGCGCTGGCGGGGTGGGGCGACTGCCCTGCGGGCGGTATTTCAGATTCGGCAGGATTCCCGCGTCGGCCAGGCGCTGGTTGAGCTGTTCATAGAGCGGCGCCAGATGCCGCATCACCTGCTGGTCGAACAGCACATAAAGGATGGTCTTGATGCGCAGCGGGAAAGCGCTCTGCGCCAGGGTCTCGCGATAGGCCCGGACAATCGCCTGGGGACCGAAGGGGTTGTGCTCCTCGCTGATCTTGCTGCCGTTGTTGAGCAGCGCCAGACGCTGGCCGAGGGCGAACAGCGGCTGGGCGCACTGTGCCTTTACCTGGTTCACCATATTGATGATGAGCAGGGTCTCTTCATATTCGTCGTGATCGATCAGCGTCAGCTGATCCGCGTCCAGCTCATCGTAGGGATCGCCGGTCGGCAGCTTGCCTTCGAGGAAGTCGCTCAGGCCCTGGGCGATGCGCTGGTGATAGAAGCGCTCCAGTGCCGGCCGCTGCCGGCGGATTTCCCGCATGGCCTCGAAGAACAGAGCCTGGACCTGATTGTTCTCGGCCTTTTCCGCGCCTTCGAACAGGGTGTCGTCGACCTGGGAAAAGACATTGCCGAGCAACTCGGCCAACTGGTTCATCACCAGCTGCCGGCAGGCTTGCACCAGCTCGCCGAAGCGCGGCTGGATCATCCGACTGGCGATCGACGAGGGCGGAGGGGTGTCCTTGCTGCTCATGGCCTTCCTGTCGCTAATCGGTCCGTTGCGCCCTGGGTGATCACTCATGTCCTGCATGCAGATATAGCAATCCGCCTGCTCCCCTGCAAAGCCGAGAAAAACTTTTTGGATCAGAGGGTTGACAGGTGATTCCGGATCCGTAAAATGGCGCGCCTCTGATACGGGAATCCGGTGAAGCCGGAAGCGTAGAAGGGATTGGAAGGCTCGTCGTTCCGCGATAGCTCAGTCGGTAGAGCAAGTGACTGTTAATCACTGGGTCCCTGGTTCGAGTCCAGGTCGCGGAGCCAACTTCCAAGCGGGGTATAGCGCAGTCCGGTAGCGCGCCTGCTTTGGGAGCAGGATGTCGGGAGTTCGAATCTCTCTACCCCGACCAAATATGGGTCGTTAGCTCAGTCGGTAGAGCAGTTGGCTTTTAACCAATTGGTCGTAGGTTCGAATCCTACACGACCCACCATATTCACAGCAGTTGCGCGGTATCAGGAAGAGGCTTTCAAGCCGGATTTCCAGCGTCGCAGCTGCTTGGAGCGAACTTCAAGCCCGCTCCATCGTGATGTCAATATGAAAAAGCCCGCCTTCAAAGGCGGGCTTTTTTCATTTGCGGGCCAGTGAAATCAGCTATTCGGGCGTAGGTCATCCTCCCTGGTGAGGCGAAGCTGCAGGGCGAGGGCTGCGTGATACGTGATAGATGTGCGCGCAGCCAGAGGCCTGGTGCCGAATTTCGAGTGGCAGCGATGCGTCAGTATTCCCAAGAGGTCCGGATCTCTCGCTCTTGATAGGCGGGCGGAGGGCACGCAGCCCTCATCTGCCTGTCATAAGTCATAGAGTCCTCTTTCGCAGGCGATAGCGTGTCGTCGAGGCGGCAGGAAGTGAAAGCCGGGCTGGCTGGCAGGGATGTGACGGTGTCGTCGTGGCTCGTTCCTGATGAGGGGCGGTGCGCCCAGGAGCGTCTTCGTCGCCTGTATCGGATGTCACACCTTGAACCACTTTTTCGCTTGCAAAGAGCCTGCTGCGTCGATGTGTCGCAGGGTGCGCAGGGCGTTTCGGCGGCTTTCGCAGAAGTTCTTGATCGCGATCATGGCAAGGTCTTTGCCAAGTGCATCACAGCTCTCTTCCGGTCCCTTGCAGTGATGCTGGAAGCCCCGCTGTTCATGGTTTTGACACACATTCATGGCAGGCACGGGCAGGCCCCTGGTATAGGGGAAATGCCCTTGTGTATTGTCAGTGAATTGTTCGTTTTCTGAGCAATTTCGGTCCGAACTGTTTCTCGGAATGAGAAAATATCTTGTTAAAAATGAAAGATCGGGGCCTTGAAAGGCATTTCTGAAATGCTTTGTAATACCCGCCGTCCATTTCCTACCCCCAAATCGCTGAGTCGTACTGACGCAGATCATTGTCGGTACTCGCCATCTGGTGCAGCGGCATAACAACAGGGGGACTGCCATCGGTGGGCTCCTGTCATACGACGAGGCGGGCAATCCCCTCGTGCATCCGGTGTGCGACGCGCGTGCTCTGACGAGCCGCCAGTCCAGACACCACACGCTGAACAACACGGAACGAATCAGCTGACGAAATCGGTTTCGCATCGCGAAGACCGGGCGGATTTCCTTTGCCCGGATTCCTGGCGGCCGCGTTCGTGAACCCATGGCAGCCCTGGCAGGCGACGTCGGATGTCGCGGGGAGCCGTTCGCCCGGTTAGGCGTGGCGAAGGCTCGTGGGCGGTGAAGCGATTTTCATCCACTAAGGCCGCAAGATGAAAAAACAGCAGTACACAGGAATTTTGAAGAGACTTGCGTGGTTGCCGATGCTGATGCTCGGCGGTTGCAACATGGCGCTGTTCGATCCGAAAGGGCAGGTCGGCGCCGACGAGAAGTCCCTGATCATCACGGCTACGGTGCTGATGCTGATCGTGGTGGTTCCGGTCATCCTCATGACCCTCGGTTTCGCCTGGAAATACCGGGCTTCGAACACCAAGGCCACCTACACGCCGGACTGGTCCCACTCGACCAGGATCGAACTGGTCGTCTGGCTGATCCCCTGCCTGATCATCGCCGTGCTCGGCTGGATCACCTGGGAAAGCACCCACAAGCTCGACCCGTACCGTCCGCTGGACTCCGAGGTCAAGCCGGTGACCATCCAGGCCATCTCGCTGGACTGGAAGTGGCTGTTCATCTATCCGGAACAGGGCATCGCCACCGTCAACGAAATCGCCTTCCCGAAGGACACCCCGGTGAATTTCCAGGTCACTTCGGATTCGGTGATGAACTCCTTCTTCATCCCGCAGCTGGGTAGCCAGATCTACTCCATGGCCGGGATGCTCACCAAGCTGCACCTGATCGCCAACGAAGAAGGCGTGTTCGACGGCATCTCCGCGAACTACAGCGGCGGCGGCTTCTCGGGCATGAAGTTCAAGGCCATCGCCACCTCCGAGCAGGGCTTCCAGGACTGGGTCGCGAAGGTCAAGGCCTCGCCGCAGACCCTGCAACTGGACCAGTACCCCGCGCTGGTGAAGCCGAGCGAGAACGTTCCGGCGACCTACTTCTCCACCGTCAGCCCCGAGCTGTTCCAGCACGTCCTCACCAAGTACGAGCACGCCGGCCACGAGATGGCCAAGGCTGGGCACGCCGAGGGTGCGCATGAAGAGGCCGCCATGGCGGGCCACGACATGCACGACATGCAAGGCATGCAGGGCATGCAAATGAATCCGAGCCAGGAGTAACCACAGATGTTCGGGAAACTGACACTGTCGGCCGTGCCGTATCACGAGCCGATCATCGTCATCACGCTGGCCGTCGTCGCCCTGCTGGGCCTCGGCGTGGTCGGCGCGGTCACCTACTACCGCAAGTGGACCTACCTGTGGACCGAGTGGCTGACCTCCATCGACCACAAGAAGATCGGCGTGATGTACATCATCGTCGCCCTGGTCATGCTCCTGCGCGGCTTCGCCGACGCCATCATGATGCGCGGCCAGCTCGCCCTGGCCGAAGGCGCCAACCACGGCTACCTGCCGCCGGAACACTACGACCAGATCTTCACCGCCCACGGCGTGATCATGATCATCTTCATGGCCATGCCGTTCATGACCGGCCTGATGAACCTGGTCGTGCCGCTGCAGGTCGGCGCGCGTGACGTGGCGTTCCCCTTCCTGAACTCGCTGAGCTTCTGGCTGCTGGTCGTCAGCGCGATGCTGGTGAACGTCTCGCTGGGCCTGGGCGAGTTCGCCCGCACCGGCTGGGTCGCCTACCCGCCGCTGTCGGAGCTGGCCTACAGCCCTGGCGTGGGTGTGGACTACTACATCTGGGCGCTGCAGATATCGGGCATGGGCACCTTGCTCACGGGCATCAACTTCCTGGTCACCGTGTTCAAGATGCGTACCCCGGGCATGAAGCTGATGCACATGCCGATCTTCACCTGGACCTGCACCTTCGCCAACATCCTGATCGTTGCGTCGTTCCCGATCCTGACCGCGGCCCTGGGCCTGCTGTCGCTGGACCGCTATTTCGACATGCACTTCTTCACCAACGAGCTGGGCGGCAACGCCATGATGTACATCAACCTCTTCTGGGCCTGGGGCCATCCTGAGGTGTACATCCTGGTCCTGCCGGCGTTCGGTATCTTCTCGGAAGTCACCGCCACCTTCGCCGGCAAGCGCATGTTCGGCTACACCTCGATGGTGTGGGCGAGCGCGGCGATCACCTTCCTCGGCTTCACCGTGTGGCTGCACCACTTCTTCACCATGGGTTCGGGCGGCGACGTCAACGGCTTCTTCGGCGTTGCGACCATGCTGATCTCCATCCCGACCGGGGTGAAGCTGTTCAACTGGCTGTTCACCATCTACCGCGGCCGCCTGCGCTTCAGCACCCCGATCCTGTGGACCCTGGGCTTCATGGTGACCTTCAGCATCGGCGGCATGACCGGTGTCCTGCTGGCCATCCCGGGCGCTGACTACCTGCTGCACAACAGCCTGTTCCTGATCGCCCACTTCCATAACACCATCATCGGCGGCGCGGTGTTCGGCTACCTGGCCGGCTTCGCCTTCTGGTTCCCGAAAGCCTTCGGCTTCACGCTGGACGAGAAGTGGGGCAAGCGCTCCTTCTGGTTCTGGCTGGTCGGCTTCTACGTGGCCTTCATGCCGCTGTACATCCTCGGCTTCATGGGCATGACCCGTCGCCTGAACCACTACGACAACCCGATGTGGACGCCGTACCTGGTGGTGGCCTTCTTCGGTGCCGTGCTGATCTTCCTGGGCATCGCCTGCACGGTCATCCAGCTGCTGGTGTCGATCAAGAACCGCAAGCAACTGGCCGACGTGAGCGGCGACCCGTGGGGCGGCCGTACCCTGGAGTGGTCCACGTCCTCGCCGCCGCCGGCCTACAACTTCGCCGAGCTGCCGCACGTCAACGACATCGACGCGTTCCACGACATGAAGCAGACCGGTACCGCGTACCGCAAGCTGCCGGCCTACAACCCGATCCACATGCCGAAGAACACCGCTGCGGGCTTCTCCATCGCCGTGTTCGCCTTCCTCTTCGGCTTCGCCGCCATCTGGCACATCTGGTGGCTGGTGGGCGTCGGCTTCGTCGGCATGATCGCCTCGGTCATCGTGCGCAGCTATGTCACCGACCTGGACTACTACGTCCAGCCCGATGAGATCGAGCGCGTCGAAAACGCTTACTTCCAGAAACTCGCCAATCAGCAGGTCTGAGCCATGTCGACGGCAGTACTGAACAAACACCTGGTCGATGCCCACGAGGCCGCACACGACCACGATCACGCCCACGATAGCGGCGGCAACACGGTCTTCGGCTTCTGGCTGTACCTGATGACCGACTGCATCCTGTTCGCCAGTGTCTTCGCCACCTACGCTGTGCTCGTCGGCCATACGGCCGGCGGCCCCAGCGGCCGGGACATCTTCGAACTGCCCTACGTGGCCGTCGAAACCGCGATCCTGCTGATCTCCTCCTGCACCTACGGCCTGGCCATGCTGGCCGCGAACCGGGGCGCCAGGGGCAAGGCCATCGCCTGGCTGGGCGTGACCTTCCTCTGCGGCGCGGCGTTCATCGCCATGGAGCTCAACGAGTTCCACCACCTGATCGCCGAAGGCTTCGGCCCGAGCCGCAGCGCCTTCCTGTCGTCCTTCTTCACCCTGGTCGGCATGCACGGCCTGCACGTTTCCGCCGGCCTGCTGTGGATGTTGGTGCTGATGGCGCAGATCGCCACCCGTGGCCTGACCGCGCAAAACAACACCCGCATGATGTGCCTGAGCCTGTTCTGGCACTTCCTGGACATCGTCTGGATCTGCGTCTTCACCGTCGTCTACCTGATGGGGGCCCTGTAATGACCGCTGCTGCACATCATCACGGCGGCCATGGCGCCGGCCACGACAGCCACGGCGCCAGCCATGGCAGCCTGAAGTCCTACGCCATCGGCTTCGTGCTCTCGGTGATCCTGACCGCGATTCCGTTCTACATGGTCATGGATGGCGGCTTCTCCCGCCACGCCACGCTCCTCACCATGGTCATCCTGGGGCTGGTTCAGGTGGTGGTGCACCTCGTGTGCTTCCTGCACATGAACTTCTCCTCGGAAGGCCGCTGGAACGTCATGGCGTTCATCTTCACCGCCATCATCATCCTGCTGGTGGTCGGCCTGTCGCTGTGGATCATCTACACCGCCGACGCGCTGATGATGCCGATGCCCTGAGGGCCGCTGCCGTGAAACTCAAGCGCTATCTCCTGGTGGCCAAGCCGGGCATCATCTTCGGCAACCTGATCGCGGTGGCGGGGGGATACTTCCTCGCCGCCCGCGGCAGCGTCGACCCGATGCTGCTGCTGGCCACCGTGATCGGCCTGTCCCTGGTCGTCGCCAGCGGTTGCGTGTTCAACAACTGCATCGACCGCGACATCGATCGCTTCATGGAGCGTACCCGCAGCCGCGTCACCGTGACCGGGCAGATCTCGCTGAAGGCCGCCCTGGCCCACGGCGTGGTCCTCGGCCTGGCCGGCTTCGGCCTGCTGGCGTGGAAGACCAACGTCCAGGCGACCCTGCTGGCGGCGTTCGGCTTCTTCGTCTACGTCGTGCTCTACAGCCTCTGGCTCAAGCGCAGCTCGGTCTACGGCACGCTGGTGGGCAGCCTCTCCGGGGCCATGCCGCCGGTGGTGGGCTACTGCGCCGCCAGCGGCCGGTTCGACATGGGCGCGGCGGTGCTGCTGCTGATCTTCTGCCTCTGGCAGATGCCGCACAGCTACGCCATCGCGATCTTCCGCCTGAACGACTACCGCGCCGCCGGCATCCCCGTGCTGCCGGTGGAGCGGGGCATCGACGCGACCAAGAAGCAGATCCTCTACTACGTGCTGGCCTTCGGCCTGGCGACCCTGCTGCTGACCGTGACCGGCTTCGCCGGCTACGGTTACCTGGCGGTGGCGCTGGCGGTCAGCGCCTGGTGGCTGTTCATCGCGGTGAAGGGCTTCAGCGCCGAAGACGACCGCCGCTGGGCGCGACAGCTGTTCGCCTTCTCCATCATCGCGATCAGCGTGCTGAGCCTGATGATGTCGATCGACTTCCAGGCCATCCCGGCGCAGTCGATGCTGGCGGCGCTGTAGGGCTGTTCGGCTGCAATGAAAAAGCCGCCCTTCGGGGCGGCTTTTTCATGCGCGCGGGCGGGCTTTTCGTAGGAGCGAGCTTGCTCGCGAACGGTGTTTCCCGGCGTCTCCGGCGTCTGGGCGGTTCGCGAGCAAGCTCGCTCCTACAGGTGACTCCCGCCCTTGTAGGAGCGGACCTTGTCCGCGATGGCCGTGTAAACGGCCCAATGAAAAAGGGCGGACACCTCTCGGTCGTCCGCCCCTCATTCACACCCTCAGGTCAGTGCAGCTTCAACCGCGGCTCGGTACTGCGCCCGATACGGTCGGAGATCATCAGCAACCCGGTGCGGAATGCTCCGTACAGCGCCATCTGGTGCATGCGATACAGCGACACGTAGAACATCCGCGCCAGCCAGCCTTCCAGCTTCACGCTGCCCATCAGGTTTCCCATCAGGTTGCCCACCGCGCTGAAGCGCGACAGCGAGATCAGCGAGCCGTAGTCGGTGTAGCGGTACTCCGGCAGCGGCGTGCCTTCCAGGCGCGCGACGAGGGACCTGGCCAGCAGCGAAGCCTGCTGGTGCGCAGCCTGGGCGCGCGGCGGGACGTTGCGTTCGCTGCCATCGCCGAGCGGGCAGGCGGCGCAGTCGCCGAAGGCGAAGATATTGTCGTCGCGGGTGGTCTGCAGGGTCGGGCGCACCACCAGTTGGTTGATGCGGTTGCTCTCCAGTCCGTCGATCTCCTTGAGCAGACCCGGCGCGCGGATGCCCGCCGCCCAGACCTTCAGGCTCGCCGGGATGGACTCGCCGGCGGCGGTGCGCAGGCCGTCGGCGCTGACTTCCTGCACCGCCGAGCCGGTGAGCACGCGCACGCCGAGCTTCTCCAGCGCCTGGTGCACCGGGCGGCTGATGCGCTCGGGCAGCGCCGGCAGCACGCGCGGGCCGGCTTCGATCAGGGTGATGCGCATGTTCTGCGGCTGGATGCCGGTCAGCCCGTAGGCCGCCAGTTCCTGCGCGGCGTGGTGCAGCTCGGCGGACAGCTCGACGCCCGTGGCACCGGCGCCGACGATGGCGACGCTGATCTGGTCGTCCTTGTCCGGCCCGGCGTGGGCGCGCAGGTAGTGGGTGAGCAGCAGCTTGTGGAAGCGCTCGGCCTGCTCGCGGGTGTCGAGGAAGATGCAGTGCTCCGCGGCGCCCGCCGTGCCGAAGTCGTTGGTGGTGCTGCCGATGGCCAGGACCAGGGTGTCGTAGTCCAGGCTGCGCGCCGGGACCAGCTCCTCGCCCTGCTCGTCGAGCGTCGCGGCAAGCTGGATGCGCCGGCTGGCGCGGTCCAGGCCGGAGAGGCGGCCGAGCTGGAATTCGAAGTGGTTCCATTTCGCCTGGGCGACGTAGTTCAGCTCATCCTCGGAGGAGTTGAGCGAGCCGGCGGCGACTTCGTGCAGCAGGGGTTTCCAGATGTGGGTGAGGTTGGCGTCGACCAGGGTGATGCGCGCCGTGCCTTTCCTACCCAGGGTGCGGCCGAGACGGGTCGCGAGCTCCAGCCCGCCGGCGCCGCCGCCGACGATCACGATACGATGGGACATGTTGCATTCTCATAGCTTAAGGAATCCTGTATCGGCCCGTGGCGGCACGGCGCTCACGCAAGGTAGGCCAGGAGGCGGCTCAGCAAACCCAGGGCGACGACCACCGCGAGCAATCCACCCATCATCAGCCAGGGCTTGAACGGCGCACGCTGGACCTGGTGGACGGGGGAGCTGAGGTACTGATCGACCTTCTGCTGGTCTTCGGGGCTCAGGCGACTGGACATGGGCGGCCTCCGTTTGTAATGCCGGGGATTCTAGTAGGGCTTGGCCGGCCCCTCAATGCGCAAGGGGGCGTTCAGAGGCCCACGCCCATGTCGAACAGCACCGTGCGGCCGAGGTGGCCGCGCAGGAAGTCCGGCGCATCGGTGTGGGCGAACAGCACGCGGGCGAAGGTGGGGCCGACGATCGACAGCGAGCGCCAGCCCTGGCGCAGGTATTCCGTGGGGGGCGGAAAAGGGGTGTTGAAGTCCGCCGCCTCGCGCTTGAGGCTGACGAAGGCGAGCAGGTCCAGCTCGCCTGGGTCGATGCCGCGTTCGCTGTAGTTGTGCGCCTTCTTGCGCAGCGTCGGCGCCAGGCGCGCCTGCAGCTCCGCGCAGGGAATCCGCCGCGGGCGCTGCTCGCGGCGGATCAGCTGGTTGATGCTCTGCGCCATGCGCCGGCGCAGCAGCTCCTCGCGCCATTCCTCGTTGAGCCGGCGGCCCTGGTCCAGCACGAAGAACACCTCGAAGCTGGCATCGCGGAACAGCACGTCCGGCGGCTGCTGTGTCGGCGCGATGAAGTCTTCCGGGCGGTGGCGGACCTTCAGGGCCAGCAGCAGGCGCTGGCAGGCCCAGCACTCCCGTTCCCACTTGCGGGCGTTGGAGAGAAAGTCGTTGGCTTGTTCCGCCTGACGGGTCAGCAGGCGCAGGTAGTCGGATTCATTCATGCCTTCAGCATAGTTGCTGCGCCTCGGAGGGCGAAGGGGGCGGCGACGGGATGGACGCCCGGTGTAGACTGTCGCCAGCCATGACACCGAGGTCGCGATGCTGCTGCGCTCCGCCGTTCCCGACGATCACGCCGCCCTGCGCGCCCTGTGGCAGCGCACTGCGGGCATCCAGTTGCGCCGCGACGATGACTACGAACCCTTTGCCGCCTACCTGCGCCGCAATCCCGGCCTGAGCCTGGTGCTGGAGGAGGACGGCCGGGTGGTCGGCAGCCTGCTGGCCGGCCATGACGGACGGCGGGGTTACCTCCAGCACCTGGTGGTCGACGAGGCCTTCCGTGGCCGGGGGCTGGCGCGGGCGCTGCTCGACGAGGCGCTGGCCCGCCTGGCGCGCGAGGGGATCGGCAAGTCCCACGTCTTCGTGCTCAGGGATGCGCCCGAGGCCCTGGCCTTCTGGGAAGCCCAGGCTGGCTGGGGGCGGCGCGGGGATCTAGAGGTTTTTTCCGTTGGAGGTTGAGCGTGAAACGATTGCTGAGCGGACTGTTGTGCCTGCTGCTGGCGGGTTCCGTGCTGGCGCAGGAGGCGGCAACGGCGAGTGGCTGGACCCTGCTGGACCAGTTCGACAAGCCCTACACGGCGAGTCCCGAGCTGCGGGTGGTGCTGGTCGCCCGTGACATGACCGGCTCGCGGCTGCTCAAGTCGGCGCTGGAAGGCCGGCCCGCCGGTTACCTCGAAGCGCGGCATGCGGTGTTCGTCGCGGACATCAGCCGCATGCCGGGGGCGATCGCGACGATGTTCGCCGTGCCGGCCATGCGCGATTACACCTACCGCGTCCTGCTCGACCGCGACGCGCGCATCGCCAGCCGCCTCGGCGCCCAGCCGGAGGTCGTGACCTGGCTGCAGCTGGAGCAGGGCAGGGTGGTCGACACCCGCCGCTTCGATAACGCCGAGGCGCTGCGCCAGGCACTGGAGCGCGGCACGCCGTGATTGCCGCGCAGCTGCTGTCCGAGGAAACCCTGGAGCTGGGCTGGGCGATCTACCTGCCCATCCTGGCCTGGGCCGCCTGGCGCGCGCCCTGGTTGGAGCTGATCAGCGACTTCCGCCGCCAGCACCTGGTGTTCGGCACCATGCTCGGGTTGTTCCTGCTCTGGCTGGTGCGGCGGGATTTCGCCTCGGGCCTGTCCTTCCACTTCATCGGCATGACCGCGGTGACGCTGCTGCTGGACTGGCCGCTGGCGATCATCGTCGGGCTGGTGGCGCAGATCGGCCTATGCGTGATCGGCCGGCAGGACTGGGTGGCCATCGGCATCAACGGCATCCTGCTGGTGTTGATCCCGGTGCTGATTACGGAATTGGCGGCGATCTTCGTCGAACGCCGGCAGCCGCGGAACCTGTTCGTCTACATCTTCTGCTCGGGCTTCTTCCCCGCCGCGCTGGCGGCGCTGTGCAGCATGATGCTGGGGCTCGGGTTGCTGTGGATGGACGGCCTGTTCGCCATGCCGCCGTGGATCGAGGACTTCATCGGCTACCTGTGGCTGATCATGTTCCCCGAGGCCTTTATCAACGGCACCATCGTCACCGGGCTGGTGGTGTTCTACCCGGACTGGCTGGAGACCTTCAACCGCACGCGCTACCTGCAGGCGCCGTGGAAGGATGACGATGGGTCGCGCTGATACCCGGCCATCGCGCGCCCGCATCGTCCCCGTCGCTTGACCCAGGTCAGCCCGGAAACGTCCCGCGATCGGGGAAGCTTGCTCTCCCATTCGCAAGGAGATTGCCGATGAGCATTCACAGCTGGGCAGAGCAGCGCCTTCAGGAGCTGCTGATCGAGGCGGAAGCGGCGGGGCAGGACCCGCAACTGGTGGTGCGCGCGCTGCTCAGCGCGGTGGTGCGGGCCAACGCGCAGGTGCGCAGCGAGGAGGACCTGGGCCATGAGCTGCACTTCCTCGCCGACAACCTGGACGACGAGCGCGACTACGCCTTCATGCGCCCCTGAACGGAAAAGGCCCGCCGATGCGGGCCTTTTCATTCGGGCTCAGTGCCCGCGCGGCGGCTTTTCCAGGTCGCCGGAGAACAGCTCGTCCTCCTGGTTGTCGCCGGGGATGGCGTGCTCCTCCGCGGCCCAGGCACCGAGGTCGATCAGCTTGCAGCGGTGCGAGCAGAAGGGGCGGAATTCGCTTTTCGCGCTCCACTCCACGGGGGCGCCGCAGGTGGGGCATTCCACGGTCAGGGGTTGGCTCATGGTTGTCCTCCACGCAGGCCGAGATAGAACTGATGCAGGCGCTCGACCTGCTGCTGCAGGTGGGCGAGGTCGCCGTCGTTTAGCAGCACGTCATCCGCGTGCTTGAGTCGGTCTTCGCGCACGGCCTGAGCCTTGAGAATCGCGCGGACCTGTTCTTCGGACACCTTGTCCCGACGCATGGTGCGTTCCAGTTGCAGGTGTTCCGGGGTGTCCACCACCAGCAGGCGCTGGGTCATCCGGCGCTGCCCGGACTCCACCAGCAGCGGCGAGACGAGGATGGCGTAGGGCGATTTGGCCTGCGCCAGGTTGGCGGCGATCTCTTCGCCGATCAGCGGGTGCAGCAGTTGCTCCAGCCAGCGCCGCTCTTCTTCCGAGGTGAAGATGCGCTCGCGCAGGGCGGCGCGGTTGAGCTGGCCGTCCGGCTGCAGCACCGCGTCACCGAAGCGGTCGACGATCTTGGCGAGGGCGGAGCGGCCGGGTTCGACCACCCAGCGCGCGGCGTGATCGGCATCCACCATGTGCACGCCCAGCGCGGCAAAGTGCTGGGCGGCGGCGCTCTTGCCGCTGCCGATGCCGCCGGTCAGGCCGAGGATCCAGGGTTTCATGGTTCTCCTTCTTGCCGGTCCGGCGACCGTCAGAGCGCGCCGGATGGACTCGGCGCGGGAGAAGGCTAGCGGAAACCGGCGAACTGCAGGTAGGTCGCGGTTATTTGATCACCCCAGAGCAGCGCAATCCAGCCGGCGATGGCCAGATAGGGGCCGAAGGGGATCGGCGTGCTGGTTTCGGCGTTACGCAGGCGAAGGATGATGAGGCCCAGCACCGCGCCCACCAGCGACGACAGCAGGATGGTCAGCGGCAACACCTGCCAGCCACCCCAGGCGCCGATCATCGCCAGCAGCTTGAAGTCGCCGTAGCCCATGCCTTCCTTGCCGGTGATCAGCTTGAACAGCCAGTATACCGACCACAGGCTCAGGTAGCCGAACACGGCGCCCCAGAGGGCGTCGCCGAGGCTGGTGAACAGCCCGAAGTAGTTGGCGATCAGGCCGAGCCAGAGCAGCGGCAGCACCAGCGCATCGGGCAGCAACTGGTGATCGACGTCGATCATGCTCATCGCCAGCAGGCCCCAGCCGAGCAGCAGCATGGCGCCGGCCTGCCAGCCGAAGCCGTAGTGCCAGGCGATGAAGGCTGACAACAAACCGCAGGCCAGTTCGATCAGCGGATAACGGCTGCTGATGGGCGCTTTGCACGAGGAGCACTTGCCGCGCAGCGCCAGGTAGCTCAGCACGGGAATGTTTTCCCAGGCCCTGATCTCGTGGCCGCAGTGCGGGCATTGGGAGTTCGGCAGGATCAGGTTGTAGGTGGGCTGCGGCTCGCCTTCCGGCAGATCCAGCGCCGCGCGCGCCTCACGCTGCCAGTCGCGCTGCATCATCCGCGGCAGGCGGTGGATGACCACGTTGAGGAAACTGCCGACCAGCAGGCCGAGCAGGAGGGCGCACAAAACAAAGGCCAGCGGAGTGCTGGCCAGGAAGTCGAGGACAGGCATGGTTTATACGACGGCACCCAGTTGGAAGATCGGCAGGTACATGGCGATGATCAGGCCACCGACCAGTACACCGAGAACGGCCATGATCATCGGCTCCATCAGCGTGGTCAGGTTATCGACGGCGTTGTCGACCTCTTCCTCGTAGTAGCTGGCGACCTTGTCCAGCATGGCGTCCAGCGAGCCGGACTCTTCACCGATCGCGGCCATCTGGATGGCCATGCTCGGGAATACTCCCGTGGTGCGCATGGAGAAGTTCAACTGGGTACCGGAGGACACGTCCTGCTTGATCTTGTTCACTGCATTACGGAAGACCACGTTACCGGTTGCGCCGGATACCGAGTCCAGTGCCTCCACCAGGGGGACGCCAGCGGCGAACGTGGTAGAGAGGGTGCGGGAATAACGGGCTACGGCGGACTTGTAGAGGATGTCGCCGACAATGGGAAGTTTCAGCACGCCGCGGTCCATGGAGTCCCTGAACTTTTCGGAACGTCTGTGGAGTTCCCTGAGGGCGAACGCTGCGACGAATAGGGCGATCAGGAAGATGAACCACCATTTCTGCAATAGTTCGGAAAGGTTGATGACCATCTGGGTAAACGCCGGGAGCTCCGCACCGAAGTTGGCGAAGACCGTCTGGAACTGCGGCACGACCTTGATCAGCAGAATGGCCGAAACGATGAGGGCGACGATGACGACCGCGATGGGGTAGGTCATGGCCTTCTTGATCTTGGCCTTGAGCGACTCGGTCTTTTCCTTGTAGGTCGCCACGCGGTCGAGCAGGGTCTCCAGGGCGCCGGACTGTTCGCCGGCATCCACCAAGTTGCAATAGAGGTCGTCGAAGTACTGCGGCTTCTTGCGCAGGGAGTTGGCCAGGCTGTTGCCGGAGGCGACTTCCTGCTTCACCTCGTCGACCAGCGTGCGCATGTTCGGGTTGTCGAAGCCTTCGCCGATGATGTCGAAGGACTGCAACAGCGGAACGCCCGAGCCCATCATGGTCGCCATCTGCCGGGTGAACAGGGCAATGTCCATCGGCTTGATCGACTTGCCCTTGCCCAGCAGCGAGATGCCTTTCTTGCGGACCTTGGTCGGGTTGATGCCCTGCTTGCGCAGTTGGGCCTTGACCAGTGCCGTACTGATCCCGGAAAGCTCCCCTTTTACCTTCCCGCCCTTGCGATCAGTGCCTTCCCAGGTAAAGACACTGGTCTTCAATGCTTTTTCCGCCATGGATTAATCCTTGGTCACGCGGTTGATTTCCTCGAGGCTGGTAATGCCCTGCATGGCCTTCAGCAGGCCCGAGGTGCGCAGATCGTTGAAGCCTTCTTTGCGGGCTTGTTCGGCGATCTGAATGGAATTGCCTTCTTCCATGATAATCCGCTGTAGCGCCGGCGTGATTTTAACCACTTCATAAATACCCACACGCCCCTTGTAACCGTGCTTGCAGTTTTCACAGCCGACCGGGGAATAGAGCTTGAACGAGCCGATCTTGTCTTCCGGGAAACCTTCGTGGAGCAGCGCTTCGCGGGGGACGTCATGCTCCTTCTTGCAGACCGGACAGAGCTTGCGCGCCAGGCGCTGGGCGATGATCAGGTTGGTGGAAGTGGCGAGGTTGAAGGAGGCGACGCCCATGTTCAGCAGGCGGGTCAGGGTTTCGGCGGCGCTGTTGGTGTGCAGGGTGGACATCACCATGTGGCCGGTCTGGGCCGCCTTGATGGCGATTTCCGCGGTTTCCAGGTCACGGATCTCGCCCACCATGATCACGTCCGGGTCCTGGCGCAGGAAGGCGCGCAGCGCCTGGGCGAAGTCCATGCCCTGCTTCGGGTTGACGTTGACCTGGTTGATGCCTTCCAGGTTGATCTCCACCGGGTCTTCCGCGGTCGAGATATTGATGTCCGGCGTGTTGAGGATATTCAGGCCGGTATACAGCGATACCGTCTTGCCCGAACCGGTAGGGCCAGTCACCAGGATCATGCCCTGCGGCTTCTTCAACGCATCCAGATACAGCTGCTTCTGCCCATCTTCGTAGCCGAGGGCGTCGATGCCCATCTGTGCGCTGGCCGAATCGAGGATCCGCATCACGATCTTTTCGCCCCAGAGCGTGGGCAGGGTGTTGACGCGGAAATCGATGGACTTGGTCTTGGACACGCGCATCTTGATGCGACCGTCCTGGGGCTTGCGGCGTTCGGAGATATCCAGGCCGGCCATTACCTTGAGGCGGGCGGAGATGCGGCTGGCCAATTGGATTGGCGGCTTGGCCGTTTCGTGGAGCATGCCGTCGGTGCGGAAGCGAACTCGGTAGATCTTCTCGTAGGGCTCGAAGTGCAGGTCCGACGAGCCGCCCTTGATGGCATCCAGCAGCATCTTGTTGACGAAGCGCACCACCGGCGCGTCATCGGCGTCGCCGCCGATGGCTTCTTCCTTGTTTTCGGAGCCCCCGGCCTCGATGTCCAGCGCTTCCAGGTCGACATCGCTCAACTCGTCCAGCCCACCGGTTGCGCTCTCGAAGAACTTCTCGATGGCGTCGCCGAGCCTGTCGTCCTCGACCAGGATGGCTTCGGTGGTCAGGCCGGTGCTGAACTGGACGTCGGTGATCGCCTGGTGATTGGTCGGGTCCGACAGGCCGACGAAGAGCTTGTTGCCCCTGCGCCACAAGGGGAGGACGCGGTGCTGGCGCACCAGCTTCTCGCTGACCAGGTCCTTGGGAAAGCTCTCGCGGTCCAGGCTGCTCAGGTCGCAGAAGGCGATGCCGAACTGTTCGGCGGCCAGCTCCGTCAGGGGGCGGCTTTTCACCAGCTTGTTCTGTACCAGGTAGGTCACCAGCGACAGCTTGTTGCGCTGGGCCTGCAGTTGAGCCTGCCGCGCGCTGTTCTCATCGAGCAGTTGAGACAGCACCAGCTGCCGGGCAAGGCCGGACAGGACGACTTGATCGTTCATGGGGAATAGCCGGATGAAGAGATTTAAGCCTTATAACGCAGTTAGGGGGAGGTGCCAAATTCAGCAGAGTGCTGCTGTCGAAAATTGTCACTTCCTGCGTAATTTCGCTTCTGATTATCTGAAATTACCTACAGGTGTCGTGTTTTATGGCGTAGGAATCTTGGCACGGAAGCTGCTTTCTCCGAAGCAGGTCCTAGGACCGTACCTAAAAAACTGGAGAGAACTATGAAAGCTCAAAAAGGCTTTACCCTGATCGAACTGATGATCGTGGTTGCGATCATCGGCATCCTGGCCGCCATCGCTCTGCCGGCTTATCAGGATTACACCACTCGCGCCAAGATCAGCGAAGTTATCGTAATGGCTGCTCCGGCCAAGCTGGCTGTGGCTGAAACCAGTTCTTCTCTCGGCGGTCTGGCATCGCTGACTGCTTCGAACTCCGGTTATACCTTCCCGGGTGCGACTAAATACGTTTCTGGTATCACCATTAATGACGGAGACGGTATTGTAACCGCAACTTCGATCGTTCCGAATGCTGAAGGTGATATTGTTCTTACGCCTACTGAAAATACTAATGGTAGTGGTCAGCTGACCTGGAAATGCACCACCACTATCGATCCCAAGTTCGTTCCTCAAGAGTGCCGTCCTTGATAGCACTGTGATTCTTGTGGCTTAAAGAGGCGACCTTCGGGTCGCTTCTTTTTTGCGGTCAGGTTTGGATTGTCGGTGCGCTGGGGCTTTATGAAGTGGACTGTGGGAAGTGTGTGTCCGGAGTTCAGGGCCGGCTGCATTGGCTTGGGGAGGGGGCGAGGTTGTATCGAGTGAGTGGAGGAAATGAGGATAGGGCGGAATGTTCGACGCTTGTGAGAGTTCTTTGGGTAGTTGTCGCTTCGTTCCCTTGGTTGCTGCCTACGCACACGGATCCCTGGACTACCTTCTACAATGACTCCATGGCGGCAGCTATGTTGCTTCCGTTGGTCGTTCTGTTGTTCTTCTCTTCGCCGCGGGGTTGGACTGTAACTCGTGGGGCATTCTTTATTTTCAGTCTGTCTATCATTCCTGTCTTTCAGGCGATGGCAGGGCTGCTTCTCATTCCTGAAGAGTCTTTTCTAATTGCGGGTTTCATTCTGGTCTTTGCAATTGCCTTGTCCTTGGGGCAGCAGAGGCAATTGGTAGATTCCTATCGAATTGCAGATGGTTTGTTCGCAATTTTTTTCCTTGTTTCGATACTTTCTACTGGACTGGCCCTGTATCAATGGTTCGCGCTTGATGGGTTGGGGATTCTGGTGCCTTCCCCCGCGACAGGCGGAGTGAGGGTTGTTGCGCTTGTCGGGCAAGCCAACAATCTTGCGACACTTCTGGTTTGGGGGTGTATCGGAGTCTGGTGGGCCTATGGCAGACGTTTTATCGGTGGTGGCTGTGCTGTCTTGGCGGTCGCCTTCTTCTTGCTGGGGGTGGTCCTGACGGGCTCGCGTACTGGCTGTCTTCAGGTCGCTTTCCTTGCTGTGGTTGCTCTCATGTTGTGGTGGCCTCGCGATGTAAGGAAAAGACTGGTCGCGGTGCTATTGCTGGCAAGTTGGTTTGTTTCTTTGCTATTGCTTATTCCATCGCTGGGTGATTTTCTCTTTGGTGCAACAGGTCGGGAGATGTTAAGTGCCGGCCTGCGTCCGATTTTTTGGTCCATGGCGCTTGAGGGCATTGCAGAACGGCCGTTGCTTGGGTATGGCTGGAACCAGGTTGTATCGGTTCATGTGGAGTTTGCCGAGAAGTATCCGGGCCTAAGTTCAGTTATGGGGCATGCGCATAACCTCTTCCTTGACCTGCTGCTCTGGAATGGGGTCGTAATTGGCACGGTGTTGGTGGCTGCTATTGTCTGCTGGGGAGTCGGGCAGGTTCTGAAGGTGAGGACGGAGCGGCATGGCATCATTCTGGCCGCCATTGGTGTCTTCCTTATTCACTCGATGCTTGAGTTGCCTCATCTTTACTTGATTTTCCTGGTGCCAGTCGGCTTGCTGGTTGGTATGGCAAGTTCGTTCTTGCCCATGAAGACCGTCGCTACGTTGCCACGCTTCTCGATAATCGTGATTGGTGCGGTGATGGCTGTGGTTCTTGTAATTGTATTTCGCGACTACAGATTGATAGAGGAGAGCCTGGCTGCGCGTAAATTGGTGGCTGCGCGAATATCGGGCGCAGTAATCCCAGCCTCTCCATACGTGATTCTCCTCAAGTCGCTGCAGAGTGCACTTGAGCGCCTGGACACGGAGCCAAGGCGAAACATGTCGGCTGCGGCTCTCGAAGGAGAGCGTCTTGCAGTCTTGCGCTACCCGACAACTGGTGGGCTTTTTCGGTATGCGCAATCAGCCGCGTTGAACAATAGAACAGGAGAGGCGGCCTGGGCGTTGCAGCTCATCTGTGACCTCAAGCCAAAGCGGGATTGCAGATCGGCGATTAATGATTGGGCGGTCGTGGCGTCGTCGGGTAATCCTGAAATGAGTTCCGTTGTTTTGCCAAGAGTGGAGTGAGTTTCGCACCTGCACCGCCTAATCACTTCGGCGTATATCAAATCGCCTGGATGGATTGATTCGCAGGGACCGGGATGGTAGCTTACGCCCGCCGCCGGTGTAGCTCAGTCGGTAGAGCAGCTCATTCGTAATGAGAAGGTCGGGGGTTCGATTCCTCTTACCGGCACCATCTTCAACAAAAAGCCCCGCTTTCGAGCGGGGCTTTTTGTTTGTCTGCGCTTCAGCCGTCGACGTAGCCGCCGGGGTTGCGGCGTTGCCAGTTCCAGGCGTCGCGGCACATGTCCTCGAGGCTTCGGGCGGCGTGCCAGAGCAGTTCCTGGCCAGCCAGGTCGGGATCGGCATGGTAGCTCGCCACGTCGCCGGGGCGGCGGTCGAGGAACTGGCGGGGGAGGCTGTGGCCGCAAGCCTTTTCATAGGCCTCGATGATTTCCAGCACGCTGTAGCCGCGCCCGGTGCCGAGGTTGAAGGTCTTCGCGCCTTCGGCGCCGTCCAGCCAGCGCAGCGCGCAGAGGTGGGCGTCGGCGAGGTCGCAGACGTGCAGGTAGTCGCGCACGCCGGTGCCGTCGGGCGTCGGGTAGTCGCTGCCGAATACCCGGATGAACGGCTGCTGGCCGGTCGCCACTTGCGAGACATAGGGCATCAGGTTGTTGGGAATGCCGTTGGGATCCTCGCCAATCCGCCCGCTGGCGTGGGCTCCGACCGGGTTGAAGTAGCGCAGGATGGCGATTTTCCATTGCGGGTCGGCGTGGGCGATGTCGCGCAGGGCGATCTCCGCCATGAGCTTCGAGCGGCCATACGGGCTGGCCGGGGCGGTGGGGGCGTCCTCGCGGATCGGGCTTTCGGCGGCGAGCCCGTAAACCGTTGCGGAGGAACTGTAGATGAAGCGCTTCACGCCGTGACGCTGCATCACCTCGCAGAGGGGCAGGGTGCCGGCGAAGTTGTTCTGGTAGTAGGTGATCGGGTTGGCGACCGATTCGGCAACGGACTTCAGGCCGGCGAGGTGGATGGTCGCTTCGATCGCGTGTTCGCTGAAGAGCCGTTCCAGGGCGGCTTCGTTGCGCACGTCGCCTTCGACGAAGGGAATGGCCTGGCCGGTGAGTTGCTCGATTCGCCGCAGCGGGGTGGTGGAGCTGTTGCTCAGGTTGTCCAGGATGACCGGAGTGAAGCCCTGCTCGATCAGTTCAATACAGATGTGGGAGCCGATGTAGCCACAGCCCCCGGTCAACAGAATCTTGCTCGCCATGATCTCGCCCGTGCTTTCCCTGCGCCGTTTCGCCCGTCTCCGGATTCTCTCAGAGGCAGGCGAGGCGGCCCTATGCAGCGCGGCGTGATCGATTTGGCAGTTTGGCGCGGTGCTACAGGCTCAACCGCATCGACAGATCCAGCGCCTTGACGTCCTTGGTCAGGGTGCCGATGGAGATGTAGTCCACGCCCGTTTCGGCGACGCTGCGCAGGGTCGCCTCGGTGATGCCGCCGGAGGCTTCCAGCTTGGCGCGGCCGGCGGTGAGAGCGACGGCGGTGCGCATGTCGTCCAGGCTCAGTTCGTCGAGCATGATGATGTCGGCGCCGGCGTCCAGGGCCTGGCGCAGTTCGGCGAGGTCTTCCACCTCGACCTCCACCGGCTTGCCCGGTGCGATGCGCCGGGCGGCGGCGACGGCCTGGGCGATGCCGCCGCAGGCGGCGATGTGGTTTTCCTTGATCAGGAAGGCGTCGTACAGGCCGATGCGGTGGTTGTGGCAGCCGCCGCAGGTGATCGCGTACTTCTGCGCCAGGCGCAGGCCGGGCAGGGTCTTGCGGGTGTCGAGCAGCTTCACGCCGGTGCCGTCGACCAGGTCGGCGTAATGGCGGGCGCGGGTGGCGCTGCCGGAAAGCAGCTGGAGGAAGTTCAGGGCGCTGCGCTCGCCGGTGAGCAGGGCGCGGGCCGGGCCTTCGAGGGTGAACAGGGTCTGGTCGGCGCTGACCCGCTCGCCATCGCGAACCTGCCAGGTCACCTGGACGCGCGGGTCGACCTGGCGGAAGACCTCGTCGACCCAGGCGCTGCCGGCCAGCGTGGCGTTCTCGCGGGTGATGATGCGCGCGCTGGCGTTGCGTTCGGCGGGGATCAGCTGGGCGGTGATGTCGCCGCTGCCCACGTCTTCGGCCAGGGCGGCGCGCACGTTGGCTTGGATTTCCCCGGAAAGCTCGGCAAGGGTGAGGTTCGGCATGGAAGGCTCCTGTTCGCGGTGCCGGGATTATACGGGCGGCACGCTGTCGCGGGTATCGACCGGCGGGGCGCAGGTTGAGCGGCTGCCGGACGGACGGCAATCGAGTTGTAGGAAATTTCTTCAAGAATGCGAGAAATGACTCTTGGTTGTTAAGAAAGCTTCCCTATAATGACGCTCAATAGTCCTACTTTTTGACGTCATTAATTTGACGCGGATGGCAGCCTCAATGGTTGTTGATGCCGCCAGCCAGCCCGGCCAGGGGCTGACGGCAGGAGACGTGCGATGAAGAACGACGCGAATGCGAATGTAGTGCCGCTGAACAAGTCGGCTGCTCCCGAGCAGTCGCCGAATTCGTTCGCCGCGCGTTTGCCGGCGGCGCTGGTCAGCGTGCGCGACAAGGTCGCCGTCCAGTTGCGCCAGGCGATGCAGGCGCTGTTCGACAACGCCGACGACACCCTGTTCGAGATGGCCGACCGCGCCGCCAACAACACCGAGCAGAGCGCCTACTTCGAGGCCATGCGCGACCTGCGCCTCAAGCGCAAGAGCATCGAACGCGGCTTCCTGCAGAAAGTCTTCGAGAACTTCGCCAGCCTCGGCCAGTACGACATCGGCAAGTCGCCGCTGGAGACCGTTTCCTACGACAACCTCACCCTGGTCCAGAACGACGAGCTGGAAGAGGCCGTGGCGCTGGATGCCATGGTCGCCAAGGTGATGAACCGTGACGGCGTCGCCCTCGGGCACCTCACGGCCCGCATCAACAAGCTGGTCAGCAAGAAGGTCGAAGACAAGACCAACCCGCTGGGCCCGCGCCTGCTCTGCGAGGCGTTCCTGGAGGCGTGCCAGGGCCTGGGCGTGGAGATCAAGGTCAAGCTGATCATCCTCAAGCTGTTCGACAAATATGTGCTGGCCGAGGCCGAGCACCTGTATGCCGGGGCCAACCAGACGCTGGTCGACCTCGGCGTGCTGCCGGAACTCAAGAACGTGCCGCTGCGCCGTCCGCCGCAGCGCACCGCGCCCAGCCAGGGTGGCGGCGCGTCGGCGGCACCGGCGCCCGCTACGGCGGAGCAGGCCGGCATGCACTACCTGGACAGCGAATCCCAGGCGGCATTTTCCGCCCTGCAGGAACTGCTTTCGCAGGTGCGCGGCAGTGCGGTCGCGCCGGCGCGCGCGGTGCCCGCCGACGCCGTGCCGATCACCAGCAACGACCTGATGCGCCTGCTCTCCCACCTGCAGTCGCACCTGCCGGCGCAGACCATCGATGAGGTCGACGTACGCCAGCACCTGGACCACCTGCTGACCCGCGTCAGCTCCAAGAGCGGCCGTTCCCGCGTGGTCGGCCAGGTCGACGAGGACGTCATCAACCTCGTCTCCATGCTCTTCGAATTCATCCTCGACGACCGCACCCTGCCGGACTCGCTGAAGGCCCTGATCGGCCGCATGCAGATTCCGATGCTCAAGGTCGCGGTGCTCGACAAGACCTTCTTCAGCCGCGGCAGCCACCCGGCGCGCCGCCTGCTCAACGAGATCGCCTCGGCGGCCCTGGGCTGGGGCGAGCAGACCGACGGCCAGCGCGACTACCTGTACCAGAAGATCGAGCAGGTGGTGATGCGCCTGCTGAACGATTTCGTCGACGACCCGGCGATCTTCTCCGAGCTGCTCGACGAGTTCATCGCCTTCACCGGCGACGAGCGCCGCCGCAGCGAACTGCTCGAACAGCGCACCCGCGACGCCGAGGAAGGCCGCGCCCGCGCCGAGCTGGCGCGCCAGGACGTGGAGCGCGTGCTCAACGAGCGCCTGCTCGGCCGCACGCTGCCGGAAGTGGTGGTGCGCCTGCTGCAGGAAGCCTGGAGCAAGGTGCTGCTGCTCACCTGCCTCAAGCACGGCACCACCTCCAGCGAGTGGGACGCCGCGCTGGCGACCATGGACGACCTGGTCTGGAGCGTGGAGCCCCACGAGGACCCGGATTCGCGCCTGCGCCTGCTGGAGATGGTCCCGCAGCTGCTCAAGTCGCTGCGTGAAGGTCTGGCCGCCGCCGCCTTCGATCCGTTCTCCACCGGTGAATTCTTCAGCCGCCTGGAAGGGCTGCACGTGCAGGCCTTCCAGCGCTACAAGCAGGCCGAGGAACGCGAGGCAGCCGGTCTGGACGACGACCTGCCGCTGCTCGACGAGCCGCTGGACGCGCCCGCCGCGGCCGCGCCGCAAGCGGCGATGGTGGCGGTGGTGGCGGAAATCGTCCTCGCCAGCCCCGAAGGAACTCCCGCGGTGGAGCAGGAAACCGTGTTCGCCGATGACGACGAGTCGCTGCGCCGGGTCGACGACCTGCGCGTCGGCAGCTGGGTGGAGATCCAGGAAGACGAAGAACACAAGCTGCGCTGCAAGCTGGCGGCGGTGATCCGCCCGAGCTGCCGTTACATCTTCGTCAACCGCACCGGCATGAAGGTGCTGGAGAAGACCCGCATGGGCCTGGCCCTGGAGTTCAGCCGCAACGCCGTGCGCCTGCTGGACGACGCCCTGCTGTTCGACCGCGCCCTGGAGTCGGTGATCGGCAACCTGCGCCGCCTGAAGAACGCCTGACCGCGCCGCACCCAGAGCGGTGCGGCGACCCTGCGAGTTCATTTCCCCGTGCGGCTGCTTTAGAGTGGGGTTCTTCCAAGGAGCCCCCATGCAGCTCGACCCCCTTACCGGCTGGTGCCAAGGCGCCCAGCATTGCCCCTCGCCGAACTTCAATGCCCGCCCGGACGGCGAGGTGGTGTCGTTGCTGGTGATCCACAACATCAGCCTGCCGCCGGGCCAGTTCGGCACCTGCAAGGTTCAGGAATTCTTCCAGAACCGCCTCGACGCCGACGAGCATCCCTATTTCGCCAGCATCGCCGCCATGACGGTTTCCGCGCACTTCCTCATCGAGCGCGACGGTTCGCTGTTCCAGTTCGTGTCCTGCAACCAGCGCGCCTGGCATGCCGGCGTGTCGCGTTTCGACGGGCGGGAGAACTGCAACGATTTTTCCATCGGCATCGAACTGGAAGGGACCGACTGCGATCCCTACAGCGACCGCCAGTACGAGGTCCTGGCGGCGCTGACCCGGCAGCTGATGGCGAGCTACCCGGCCATCACCCCGGCGCGTATCCAGGGGCATTGCGACATCGCCCCCGAACGCAAGACCGACCCGGGCGAGGCATTCGACTGGGCGCGCTATTTCGCCGCCATCGGAGTGAAGGAGTCACTATGAGTTTCCTGCTGTTGTTGCTGGTCCTGGTGGTCGAGAAGCTCTCCTCCTGGCGCGCGCGCGTGCAGCGCGACAGCCTCTGGTTCGGCTGGCTGGACAGCGTGGGCGGCGTACCGTCGCTCATGGCGCGGCCCTGGCTCGGGTTGCTGGTGGCGATACTGCCGCCGCTGCTCCTGCTCGCGCTGCTGCTGACCCTGCTGGAGCCCGTCGCCTACGGCCTGCTGGCGCTGCCGGTGCACCTGCTGGTGGTGATCTGGAGCCTGGGGCGCGGCGACATCCTGCGGGCCATCGGCCCGTTCCGCGATGCCTGGCGCCGCGAGGACGCCCAGGGCGCCTATCACGTCGCCGAGCGCGACCTCGGCGTGCAGGCCGACAACGACGACGAGTTGCTGGCGCAGGTGCAGGGCACGCTGGTGTGGCAGGCCTACCAGGCATTCTTCGCGGTGATCTTCTGGTACGCGCTGCTCGGCCCGGTGGCCGCGCTGGCCTACCGCCTGCTGGCCCTCGCGGCGGAGCAGTGCCGGCAGGCGGAGCTGCGCGAGCGCGCGGTCCAGCTGCGGCATGCCTTCGACTGGCTGCCGGCGCGGGCGCTGGTGCTGAGTTTCGCCCTGGTGGGCAACTTCGTCGCCGTCAGCCGCAGCCTGCTGCACGACCTGCTGGCCTGGGACGTTCCCGCCGCCCGCCTGCTGGCCCGGGCCGGCTACGTCGCCGAGGACTTCAACGAGGGCGGGCTGGGCGCCAAGGGCGTCGCCAGCCTGGATGCGCTCTGGCAACTGCTGGTGCGCTCGGCGGTGCTCTGGTATGCCGTCTTCGCCATCTGGACCCTGCTGCTGTAAGAGCCTGATATCGGCCTCTCCACCGTTGGTCCGATGATGGCATTTTAACCTTAAGTTACAGAACTCCCCGCCGATATCAGGTACACAGAAGCCTGTGCCCGCCGCCGCGGTCCGTGATACGCGTCACGAACCCCGGCCGGGCGCGCGCGGCGTGCGCCAGTCCAGGGGCGCGCCTGCCATCCCCGACAAGCGACATAACAATAACGGGAACAGGAGACGTCTTTGTGAGGACTGCGCTCTATCCGGCCATCGCGCTGATGAACCGCCTGAGCTTCGGCATGAAGTTCAGCCTGATCAGCGTGCTGTTCTTCCTGCCGATGCTGATCACCAACTTCTACCTGGTGCGCGATTCCTACCGCCAGTTCGTCAACACCCGCGCCGAACTGCAAAGCCTGCAGCTGATCGGCGATGGCCAGCAGGTCCGTCGCAACGTCGAAGCCTACAACGACCTGTTGCAGATCAACGGCGTGCTCGGCCAGTCCGGCAAGGGCGCCGGCCTCGACGGGCGCATCGCCCAGTTGCACAAGGACCTGCAGGCGCAGATCGGCGCGTTGCAGCCGGTCACCCAGGACGCCGAGCAGGTCGCCGAATTCAATACCCGCCGCGATGAGCTGCTCAGCTCCCTCAAGGGCGTCGAGAGCGAAGGCTCGCTGCAGAGCAAGGCGGCCGTGGCGGCGCGTCTGCTCAGCCAGGTGCAGGTATTCAACAAGCTGCTGCTGTCCCAGGGCGGGCTGAGCCAGGACGACGCCCGCGACGTGCGCCAGCTCGCCGAACTGATCACCGCCGTCACCCCGCAGATCACCCAGACCCTCAGCCAGGGCCGCACCATCGGCTCCAGCGCGCTGGGCCAGGGCTTCCTCAATTCCTCCTCCAGCGCCCGCTTCGACGACCTGCTGCAGGAGCTGGAAAAGCTCCACGCCGAATACGGCCTCAAGCTGCAGGACGCCCTGGGCGGCAGCGCCGCCGCGCAGGCCGCGCTGTCCGCCGAGGCCGAGGCCAGCCGGGAAACCCTCAAGAGCCTGGGCAAGCTGTTCGAGGAAAAGGTGGTGATGGCCGATACCCTCGACATGCCCTGGACCGAGTTCTACGAGCAGGTCAGCCGGGCGATGGACCAGACCTACCGCCTCGACGACCAGGTGCTGGCCTTCGTCGATGGCGCCCTGCAGGAGCGCCTGGCCAGCAAGCAGCGGCAGATGCTGCTGCTGGTGGTGGCGCTGCTGGTGGTGTTCCTCGCCATCTTCTATCTCTACGGCGGCTTCTACGTGTCCACCCGCACCACCCTCAAGAGCCTGGGGCAGATGATGGAGCGCGTCGCTTCCGGCGACATGACCGTCACCTTCCACGCGCAGAGCCGGGACGAACTCGGCGAGCTCGGCCAGGCGTTCAACCAGACGGTGGCGAAGATCCACGACCTCATCGAGCGGGTCGGCCGTACCGTCGCCGAAGTCGAGCGGCAGACCGTGCGCGTCGAGTCGGTGTCCGCCGAGAGCAACCAGGCGGTGAGCGGCCAGCGCAGCCAGATCGAACAGGTCGCCACGGCGATGAACCAGATGTCCGCCACCGCCCAGGAGGTGGCGCGCAGCGCCGCCGTGGCGGTGGGCAGCGCGCACAACGTCAACCAGGAAACCGCCAGCGGCCGCGCCCTGGTCGAGTCGCAGGTCGGCAGCATCCAGCGCCTGGCCGGCGAGATCGACGAGTCGGTGAGCGTGATCAACCAGCTGGCCGCCGACAGCGCCTCCATCAGCCGCGTGCTGGACGTGATCAAGGGCATCGCCGAGCAGACCAACCTGCTCGCGCTCAACGCCGCCATCGAGGCGGCGCGGGCCGGCGAGCAGGGCAGGGGCTTCGCCGTGGTGGCCGATGAGGTGCGCACGCTGGCCAAGCGCACCCAGCAGTCCACCGAGGAAATCGAACAGATGATCGCCCGCCTGCAGAGCGGCGTCGGCGCGGCGGTGAAGGCGATGGGCAGCAGCCACCAGACCGCCGACGGCACCGTCAGCCAGTCGGCGCAGGTGCAGCTGGCGCTGGAGAACATCCTCCAGGCGGTGGGCGCCATCGTCGACCAGAACCAGCAGATCGCCGCCGCCGCCGAGCAGCAGACGGCGGTCGCCCACGACATCGACCAGAACATCGTGCAGATCAACCAGGCCGGCGAACGCACCGCCGAGGGCGCCAGCGAGACCGAGCGCGCCAGCCGCGAGCTCAGCGGCCAGGTGGTCGAGCTCAAGCGCCTGATCGGCGCGTTCCGGGTCTGAGGCAAGGGTTTTCACCAGCAGCCCGGTATCCGCGCGAACGCATGGACGCATCCCCATCTCGCGGATACCGGGTTGTCGGTGATTCAAATCGCCGCGGTGACCTGCTACGGCTCACGTCCAGCCGAACAGCTCCATCGCATTGCGCGTGCTGGCGCTGGCCAGTTCCTCCGGGCTGATGCCCTTCAGCTGCGCCAGCGCCGCGCAGATTTCCGGCAGGTGCTCGGGGCTGTTGCGCTGGCCGGGGTACATGGCCGGCGCCATGTCCGGCGAATCGGTTTCCAGCACGATGGATTCCAGCGGAATCTCCGGCACCACCTTGCGCAGGCGGTTGGCCTGCGGCCAGGTCGGCGCGCCGCCCAGGCCCAGGCGGAAGCCCAGCCTGAGGTATTCGCGGGCCTCCTCGCGGCTGCCGGCGAAGGCGTGGACGATGCCCTGGCGCTTCGGCCGGAAGCGCTTGAGCGTGGCGATCACCGCCGCATGGGAGCGGCGCACGTGCAGCAGCACCGGCAATTCGAAGTCGATGGCGGCGCGCAGCTGGTCCTCGAAGACCGCCTGCTGGCCGTCGCGGTCGAGGTCTTCCAGGTAGTAGTCCAGGCCGATCTCGCCCACCGCGCAGAGCTTCGGCTGGCCGGCCAGGCGCTCCAGCCACTCGCGCAGCGCCGCCAGGTGCTCGGGGCGGTGGCGCGCCAGGTAGATCGGGTGCAGGCCGAGGGCGGCGTACAGGTCGGGCTCCTGCATGGCCAGCGCCCAGACGTCCTCCCAGTTCTCGCGGAACACCCCGAGCAGCACCTGACGGATCACCCCGCGCTCGCGGCTGCGCCGCAGCACCGCCTGACGGTCGCCGGCGAAGTCCGGGCAGTCGAGGTGGTTGTGGGTGTCGATCAGCTGCATGGCCTCACTCCGCGTCGGCGCGCAGCATCAGCGTGCGCGCCACGGGGTGGACGCCGGGGGTGTAGCTGTTCTGCTCGATCGCGCTCAGCGCCAGGTCCAGGGCGCGTTCGGCGATCAGCGCATGCTGCTGGGAGATCGCGTTGACCTTCAGCGGGACGAAGTCGAGCAACTGGGTGTCGCCGAAGGTGGCGATGCGCAGCTCCGCCGGCCAGCCGCCGGGCAGCGCCTGGAGCACGTCGAACACGCCCTTGAGCAGGACGTAGGACGTGGTGATCAGCGCTTCGGGCAACTGCCCCTGGCGCGCCAGCAAGGCGTCCATCAGCCGCCGGCCGCATTCGCGGCTGAAGGCCTCGCCGTGCTCGACCAGCACCTGTCCCTGGAAGTCGCGCAGCGCGCTGCGGAAGCCCGCGGCGCGCTCCTGGCTGATGATCAGCTCGGCGCGCGCGCCGAGCAGGGCGATGCTCCGCGGCGGCGGTTGCAGCAGGCTGGCGGTGAGGCGCTGGCAGGCGTCGCGGTCGTCGCTGACCACCGAGCAGAAGCGCTGCGGATCGAGCTGGCGGTCCACGCCGATCACCGGCACGCCGGCGGCCAGCAGGCGGGCGTGGCTGTCGTCGCTGTCCGGCAGGCAACTGGCGACGATCAATGCATCGCAGCGCCGCGCGCGGAACAGGTTGAGCACCTGGCGCTCGGTGTCGGGCTCGTCGTCGGAACTGGCGATCAGCAACTGGTAGCCACGGGCCCGGGCGCCCTGTTCGAGCAGCTTGGCCAGCTTGGCGTAGCTGGGGTTCTCCAGGTCCGGCAGGACGAAGCCGAGGGTGCGGGTCTGGCCGCGGCGCAGGCTGGCGGCCTGCTGGTCCGGGTGGTAGCCGTGTTCTTCGATCACCGCGCGCACGCGCTCCACCGTGGCGGCGCTGATGCGCCGCTGCACGGCCTTGCCGTTGATCACATAGCTGGCGGTGGTGACCGAAACACCGGCCAGGCGGGCGATATCACTGAGTTTCAACGGGGGATGCTGCCGATGATTGGGGGCTTCAAGGATCACGCATTATCGCGTAACGTGCCAGTCTCAAAAGGTGAAACGATTCAGCGCTTCTTCCGGACCTTGCCAGGAAGACGCCGTGGCGGTCGGGAAAGCCACAGGCTCTAAGCTGTTCACCGTACAAGCGGAAAACCGCCCCACGACGCCGCCGCGTCCCCGCGCCGGCGAGGAGATATCGATGCTCGAACTGAACGCGCAGCAGGTCCGCATGGACCAGCGCGCCGCCGACAAGCAGGCCGCCCTGGCGCTGCTCGGCGCGGCCCTGGAGGACGACGGACTGGTCGCCGCCGGCTACCTCGCCGGTCTCCAGGCCCGCGAGGCGCAAGGCTCCACCTACCTGGCGCAGGGCATCGCGATTCCCCACGGCACCCCGGAAACCCGCCACCTGGTGCAGCGCACCGGCGTGCGCCTGCTGCATTTCCCCGAGGGCGTCGCGTGGGGCGATGGCCAGGTGGTGCACCTGGCCATCGCCATCGCGGCCAAGTCCGACGAACACCTGCACCTGCTGCAACTGCTCACCCGCACGCTGGGCGACGGCGAGATGGGCGAGGCGCTGCGCCGGGTCGAGACCCCCGAGGCGCTGCTGCAACTGCTGCGCGGCGCACCGCAGGCGCTGCTGCTGGATACCCAACTGGTCGGCCTGGGCGTCATCGCCGAGGACTTCGACGAACTCACCGTGCTCGGCGCGCGGCGGCTGAAGAAGGCCGGCTGCGTCGAGCCCGGCTTCGCCGCCGAGCTGCACGGCGCCGAGGCGCTGCCGCTGGGCGGCGGGCTCTGGTGGCTGCACAGCGGCGAACTGGTCTCGCGGCCGGGGCTGGCCTTCGTCACGCCGCAGCGCGAGCTGAACCATGCCGGCCAGCCGGTGCGCGGGCTGTTCTGCCTGGCCAGCCGGGGCGACGCGCACCGCACGGTGTTCGAGCGCCTCTGCGACCTGCTGGTGGACGGCCGCGCCGCCGAGCTGGCGCGCGCCGGCTCCAGCCGCCACGTGCTGGAAGCGCTGGGCGGCGAGCTGCCGGTGGACTGGCCGAGCGTGCGGGTGCCGCTGGCCAACCCGCACGGCCTGCATGCGCGCCCGTCGCAGGTGCTGATGCTGCTGGCGCGGGACTTTGCCGGCGAGATCCGCGTGCGCATCGCCGGGGCCGACAGCGCGCCGGTGTCGATCCGCAGCCTGAGCAAGCTGCTCGGCCTCGGCGCGCGGCGCGGGCAGGTACTGGAATTCTTCGCCGAGCCGGAGATCGCCGGGCTCGCCCTGGCGGCCGTGCGCCTGGCGGTGGAGCAGGGGCTCGGCGAGGAGGTCGAGCCGCTGCCGGAAACCCCGGAGCCCCTTGCCGACGTCGCCGAGGCCGCCGAGGCGCCCGCGCCCGAAGCGCCGGCGGCGGGCAGCCGCCTGCAGGCCATCGCCGCGTCCCCCGGGATCGCCAGCGGCCCCGCTTATCCACAGGTCGAGCAGCGTTTCCGCTTCGCCGAGCAGGGCGAGTCCGTCGAGCTGGAGCGCCAGCGTCTGGATGAAGCGTGCGCGGCGATTTCCGCCGAGATCGAGGCGCTGGTGACGCGCACCGGGGTGAAGGCGATCCGCGACATCTTCGTCACCCATCAGGCGCTGCTGGAGGACCCGGAGCTGGCCGACGAGGTGCAGTCGCGCCTGGCCGAGGGCGCCAGCGCGGAGGCCGCCTGGAGCCAGGTGATCGAGCGCGTCGCCAGTGCCCAGGAAGCCTTGCGCGACGCCCTGCTGGCCGAACGCGCGGCCGACCTGCGCGACCTCGGCCGGCGGGTGCTGGCGCACCTGTGCGGCGTGCCGGTTGCCGCCGCGCCGGAGCGGCCCTACATCCTGGTGATGGACGAGGTCGGCCCCTCCGACGTGGCGCGGCTGGACCGCGAGCGGGTGGCCGGCATCCTCACCGCGCGCGGCGGGGCGACCTCGCACAGCGCGATCATCGCCCGCGCGCTGGGCATCCCCGCGCTGGTGGGCGCCGGTGCGGCGGTGCTGGCGCTGGAGCCCGGGACCCTCCTCCTGCTCGATGGCGACCACGGCGAGCTGCGGGTGGCGCCCGGTGCCGAAGCCCTGGCCGAGGCCGAACGCCAGCGTGACCGGCGCCAGCGCCGCGCCGAGCGGGCCGAGGCGCGCCGGCACGAACCGGCGCTCACCCGCGACGGCCATGCGCTGACGGTCTGCGCCAACCTCGGCGACACCGCCGGCGCGGCGGCGGCGGTGGAACAGGGCGCGGAGGGCGTCGGCCTGCTGCGCACCGAATTCGTCTTCATGGACAACCCCCAGGCGCCGGACCAGGCGGCCCAGGAGGCCGAGTACCGGCGCGTGCTCGACGCCCTCGACGGACGGCCGCTGGTGGCGCGCACGCTCGACGTCGGCGGCGACAAGCCGCTGCCGTACTGGCCGATCCCCGCGGAGGAAAACCCCTATCTCGGCGTGCGCGGCGTGCGCCTGACCCTGCAGCGCCCGCAGATCTTCCAGACCCAGCTGCGCGCCCTGCTGCAGGCCGCCGCCGGCCGGCCGCTGCGCATCATGTTCCCGATGGTCGGGCAGGTGGAGGAGTGGCGGCAGGCCCGCGACCTGACCCGGCAGCTCTGCGCGGAGCTGGGCGGCGCGCACGACCTGCAACTGGGCATCATGGTCGAGGTGCCGTCGGCGGCGCTGCTGGCGCCGGTGCTGGCCCGCGAGGTGGATTTCTTCAGCGTCGGCACCAACGACCTGACCCAGTACACCCTGGCCATCGACCGTGGCCATCCGACCCTCTCGGCGCAGGCCGACGGCCTGCACCCGGCGGTGCTGCAACTGATCGACATGACCGTGCGCGCCGCCCATGCCCACGGCAAGTGGGTGGGCGTCTGCGGCGAGCTGGCGGCGGACGCGCAGGCGGTGCCGCTGCTGGTGGGGCTGGGGGTGGACGAGCTGAGCGTGTCGGCGCGCAGCGTCGCCCAGGTCAAGGCGCGGGTGCGCGAGCTCGACCTGCCGCTGGCCCGCGAGCTGGCCCGGGCCGCGCTGGGCCTCGGTTCCGCCGCCGAGGTGCGCGAACGCGTCGCCCTGGCGCTGCCGGAGGCGGACTGATGGCGCGCATCCTCAGCGTGACCCTGAATCCCGCGCTGGACCTGACGGTGCGCCTGCCCGGGCTCGACCTCGGCGCGGTCAACCGCAGCGAGTCGATGCTCAGCCAGGCGGCCGGCAAGGGGCTGAACGTCGCCCAGGTGCTGGCCGATCTCGGCCATGCGCTGAGCGTGAGCGGCTTCCTCGGGGCGGACAACGCACCGCCCTTCGACGCGCTGTTCCGCCGCCGTGGCTTCGTCGATGCCTTCGTCCGCGTGCCGGGGGAAACCCGCCGCAACATCAAGCTGGCCGAGGACGGCGGACGCATCACCGACATCAACGGCCCCGGCCCGGAGGTGGGCGCCCGCGAGCAGGACGCCCTGCTCGACCGCCTCGACCGCATCGCCGGCGAGCATGAGCTGATCGTGGTCGCCGGCAGCCTGCCGCGCGGCGTCGAGCCCGGCTGGTTGCGCGAGTTGCTGCGGCGGCTCGCGCGGCGCGGCCTGAAGGTGGCCTTCGACAGCAGCGGCGCGGCCCTGCGCGCCGGGCTCGAAGCGGCGCCCTGGCTGGTCAAGCCCAACGAGGCCGAGCTGGCCGAAGCCTGTGGACAAGCGCTCGACACGCCGGCGGCGCTGAGCGCGCAGGCCGGCGCGCTGCGCGCGCGGGGCATCGAGCAGGTGGTGCTGTCGCGGGGGGCGGACGGCGTGCTCTGGTTCGGCCCGCAGGGCAACTGGCGGGCGACCCCGCCAACGGTCGAGGTGGCGAGCACGGTGGGGGCGGGGGATTCGCTGCTCGCCGGCATGCTCCACGGCCTGCTCGCCGGCTGGCCCGCCGAGCGCGTGCTGCGCCACGCCACGGCGGTGGCGGCGCTGGCGGTCACCCAGTTCGACTTCGGCATCGGCGATGCGCGGCGGCTGGCCCGGATAGAAGACGGTGTGCAGGTCCAGGCCCTGGCCTGACGCGCGCCGTTCCCAGAACAACAAGAGGTATGACGATGAACCTTGCCCTCATCACGGCCTGCCCGAACGGCCAGATCACCAGTGTGCTCAGCGCGCGCCTGCTGCGCGTGGCGGCCGAGCGCCTGGGCTGGTCAGTGTGCGTCGAGCAGCGCGACCCGCAACATCCCGAACGCCAGCTGTCCGCGGCGCAGATCGCGGCGGCCGACTGGGTGCTGGTGGTCAGCGCGCAGCCGCTGGACCTCTCGCGCTTCGTCGGCAAGCGCCTGCTGCAGGCGCGCCCGGCCGAGGCGCTGGCCGATCCCGCCGCTTTCCTCCAGCGCGCCGCGCAGGAGGCGGAAGTCTGGGCGGGCGACGAGCAGCCCGCCGCCACCGATCGTGCCGCGCGGCTGGTGGCGGTCACCGCCTGCCCGACCGGCGTGGCGCACACCTTCATGGCCGCCGAGGCATTGCAGCAGGCGGCCCGGCAGATGGGCGTCGAGCTGAAGGTGGAAACCCAGGGCTCGGTCGGCGCGCGCAATCCGCTCGCCGCCGAGGACATCGCCGCCGCCGACGTGGTGCTGCTGGCGACGGACATCGAGGTGAACGCCGAGCGCTTCGCCAGCAAACGCATCTTCCGCTGCGGCACCGGCGTGGCGCTGAAGCAGCCGCGGGCGATCCTCGAACGCGCGCTGCGGGAGGCGAAGGCGGAGTCCGCCGCGTCCGCCGGCGGCGGTGCGGCGCCGGCCGGAAATGAAGCGCGCGGCGTCTACAAGCACCTGCTCACCGGCGTGTCCTTCATGCTGCCGATGGTGGTGGCCGGCGGCCTGCTGATCGCGCTGTCCTTCGTCTTCGGCATCGAGGCCTTCAAGCAGCCGGGCACGCTGGCCGCCGCGCTGATGCAGATCGGCGGCGACGCGGCGTTCAAGCTGATGGTGCCGATGCTCGCCGGCTACATCGCCTGGTCCATCGCCGACCGTCCGGGCCTGGCGCCAGGGATGATCGGCGGCCTGCTGGCGAGCACGCTGGGCGCGGGCTTCCTCGGCGGCATCGTCGCCGGGCTGCTGGCCGGCTACTCGGCGCGGGCCATCGCGCAGTGGCTCGCGCTGCCGGACGCGGTCGCGGCGCTCAAGCCGATCCTGATCATTCCGCTGCTGGCCAGCCTGTTCACCGGGCTGGTGATGATCTACGTGGTGGGTTCGCCGGTGGCGGCGATGATGCATTCGCTGACCGATTTCCTCGCCGGCATGGGCACCACCAACGCCATCCTGCTCGGGCTGCTGCTGGGCGGGATGATGTGCGTGGACCTCGGCGGGCCGATCAACAAGGCCGCCTATGCCTTCTCCGTCGGCCTGCTGGCGTCGCAGAGCTACGCGCCGATGGCGGCGGTGATGGCCGGCGGCATGGTCCCGCCGATCGGCATGGGCATCGCCACCCTGCTGGCGCGGCGCAAGTTCGCCCAGGGCGAGCGCGAGGCCGGCAAGGCGGCGCTGGTGCTGGGGCTGTGCTTCATTTCCGAGGGCGCGATTCCCTTTGCGGCCAAGGACCCGCTGCGGGTGATCCCGGCGAGCATCGTCGGCGGTGCGCTGGCCGGTGCCTTGTCGATGCTGTTCGGCTGCAGGCTGCTGGCGCCCCACGGCGGGTTGTTCGTGCTGCTGATTCCCAACGCGATGAACCACGCGCTGCTGTACCTGCTGGCGATTGCCGTGGGCAGCGTGGCGACCGGGGTGATCTACGCCGTGCTCAGGCGCGCCGAGGCGGCGCCGGTGATGGTGCTGGACGAGCCGGCGCAGGGGCGCGGGTAGGGCCGAGGCATTGCGCGCGGCCGACCTGTAGGAGCGAGCTTGCTCGCGAACAGAGCCCCCGGTCGCACCTGTGTCGGGCGGTTCGCGAGCAAGCTCGCTCCTACGAAAAGCGGCTCTGGCGGGAGGGTTGAGACCTTGCGCAGAGCCCAACCTGTAGGAGCGAGCTTGCTCGCGAACAGAGCCCCCGGTCGCACCTGTGTTGGGCGGTTCGCGAGCAAGCTCGCTCCTACGAAAAGCGGCTCTGGCGGGAGGGTCGAGGCCTTGCGCAGGGCCCAACCTGTAGGAGCGGCTCCGGCGGGCGGGTTGAGACCTTGCGCGGGGCCCAACCCGTAGGCACCGGCTGGCCGCGCCTCAGGCGTGGCGCTGCTGCGCCGGCTCCAGCGCCGGTGCGGGCACCGGCAGGCGGTGCGAGTCGCCGCGGCCCATGGCGAAGTATTCGAAGCCATGGCGGGCCATGCGCTCGGGGTCGAACAGGTTGCGTCCGTCGAAGATCACCGGGGCCTTCAGACGGCCGGCCAGCAGCTCGAAGTCCGGCGCCTTGAACTGCCGCCATTCGGTGCAGATCACCAGGGCGTCGGCGCCGCCGAGGGTGGCTTCGGGGGTGCCCATCAGGGTCAGGCGTTCGTCGTGGCCGTACAGGCGCTGGGCTTCGGGCATGGCCTCGGGGTCGAAGGCGCGCACCTTGGCGCCGGCGGCCCACAGCGCTTCCATCAGGGTGCGGCTGGGGGCGTCGCGCATGTCGTCGGTGTTGGGCTTGAACGACAGGCCCCAGAGGGCGAAGGTGCGGCCCTTGAGATTGCCGCCGTAGTAGCCGCTGATGCGCTCGAACAGCTTGTTCTTCTGCCGCTGGTTCACCGACTCCACCGCGCGCAGCAGGTCGCTGGAGCAGTGCGCTTGCTCGGCGCTCTGGATCAGGGCCTGGACGTCCTTGGGGAAGCAGGAGCCGCCGTAGCCGCAGCCGGGGTAGATGAAGTGGTAGCCGATGCGCGGGTCGGCGCCCATGCCCTGGCGCACCGCTTCGATGTCGGCGCCCAGGTGTTCGGCCAGTTCGGCGATCTGGTTGATGAAGCTGATCTTGGTCGCCAGCATGCAGTTGGCGGCGTACTTGGTCAGTTCGGCGCTGCGCAGGTTCATGCTGATGATGCGGTCGTGGTTGCGGTTGAACGGCTCGTAGATCTCGCGCATCACGTCCATCACCTCGGGGCTTTCGCAGCCGATGACGATGCGGTCGGGCTTGCGGCAGTCGGCCAGGGCGGAGCCTTCCTTGAGGAATTCCGGGTTGGAGACGATCTCGAATTCCAGCGTCCGGCCGGCCTCGGCGAGCACCTGCTGCACCTGCGCCCTGACGCGGTCGCCGGTGCCCACCGGCACGGTGGATTTCTCCACGATGATCACCGGCTGGGTGCGGTGGCGGGCGATGCCCTCGGCCACGGCCAGCACGGCGCGCAGGTCGGCCGAGCCATCGGGCAGCGGCGGCGTGCCCACGGCGATGAACTGCACCCGGCCGTGGGCGGCGGCTTCGGCGACGTCGCTGGTGAAGTGCAGGCGGCCGGCTTCCAGGTTGTCCTTCACCAGCTCGGCCAGGCCCGGCTCGAAGATGCTGATGTGCCCGCGCTTGAGCTTGGCGATCTTGTCCTCGTCGATGTCCATGCACAGGACGTCATGACCGACTTCCGCCATCACGGCGGCCTGCACGAGCCCCACATAACCGATACCGAATACGCTGATTTTCATGCTGTGCTCTCCCGCTGAGGGCTCATGACCAGTATGGGGTCATTCGAACTGTGTGATTTTGTGGCGGCGAGGGTCGCCGGATTTCATGACGGTTGTGCCGTTGCGGCGGCGCGGCGCGTTGATCGCGATGACGCCGGCGATCACCAGGCCGACGCCCAGCGTGCGCGACAGGCTCAGCGGCTCGCCCAGGCCCGGCAGCCAGGCGGCGCCGAGGTAGACCAGGGCGTAGCTGAGGCTGAGCAGCGAATAGGCGCGGCTCAGCGGCAGGTGGTTGAGGGCGATCAGCCAGCAGAGCATCGACAGCGCGTAGGCCAGCACCGCGCCGGCGAGCACCGCCAGGGCGGCCGGGTCGAGGCTGGCGAGGGCGTCGAGCCACTGCGCCGGCGGCGGCAGGCGGGTCATGCTCCAGCGCATGCCCAGTTGCGCGCCGCTGACCAGCAGCACGCTGCCCAGGGCGAGGCCGACGCCGCGCCAGGCGCTCATGACTGCAGCCCCAGCAGGGCCACGCCGGCGACGATCAGTGCGACGCCGCACCAGTGGCGCGCGTCGATGTGCTCGCGGAACAGCGCGCGCGCGGCGAGGGTCACCAGCACGAAGTTCAGGCTGAGCATCGGGTAGGCCAGCCCCACGTCCAGGCGTTGCAGCAGCAGCAGCCAGAGCAGCAGGCCGCCGCCCAGGCTGGCGACGGCCAGCAGCAGCCAGGGCGTGAACAGCCGGGCCGGCCAGTCGAGCTCGCGGCCGCGCCAGCTCTCCACCGCGAGCTTCTGCGCGATCTGCCCCAGGCAGGTCAGCAGGCACACGCCGGCCAGTAGCAGGGCGATCATGGCGCGGCCATCGGGATCAGCAGCACCACGAGGTGGTTCTGCCGGTAGCTGACGGCGTCCTTGGGCATCAGCGCGAGGTCGTGCTCGTCGCTGGCGCCGTTGACCCGCAGGACCACGCCGACGGAGCCGGCGGCGCGGGCCCGGGCGATCCACGCCGGGGCTTCCTCCAGGGTGACGCCGCGTCCGGCGCCCTCGGGGTAGCCGAGGCCGTACTTCAGCTCGCCGACGGTGTTGAGCAGGCTGACGTCGGTGCGCCCGGTGCGCCAGGCCAGCGCGGTGGCGGCGCCCAGGTCGTTGCTCAGCAGGGTGTCGGCGCCGCGCAGTTCGTCCAGGTGTTCGAGGACGAACTGGTCGGGCATCTTGCTGTTGACCAGGCTGTTGGGGATGGCCGTGGGCGTCAGCGCCACCAGTATCCACAGGGCGAACGCCGGCGCGGCCCAGAGCTGCGCCGGGCGCATCAGCTGCAGCGCGCCGCAGAGCGCCCAGGCGATGCAGACGATGGCCACCATCACGACGCTGGGCGTTTCGTCCTTGAACAGCGGATGGCGCAGCTGCAGGACCAGCAGCGCGATCAGCACGACCACGCCGAGCAGCAGGTTGAGCGCGCCGTTGAGGCGCAGCGCGCGCAGGCGATCCTGTTGCAGGGCGTGCGCCAGGCTGTCGGCCATCAGCAGGGCCAGCGGCGCGAAGCACGGCATGATGTAGGTGGGCAGCTTGCCCTTGGCCAGGCTGAAGAACAGGAACGGCATGACCAGCCACAGCAGCAGGTAGCCCAGCCGCGGGTCGCGCAGGCGGCTGAAGCCCTTGCGCAGCGCGGGGACCACCAGCACGGCCCAGGGCAGGGCGCCGGCGAACAGCAGCGGCACGAAGAACCAGAACGGCCGGCTGTGCTGGGCGTCGCCGCCGGCGAAGCGGCGGATGTGCTCGTGCCAGAAGAAGAAGTTCCAGAAGTCCGGCTCGCGGGCATGCATCAGCAGCGCCCAGGGCAGGCTCACCAGGGCCGCCACCAGCACCGCCAGCGGGCCGTAGCGCAGCAGTTCGGCGAAGCGCCGGTGCAGCAGCGCATAGGGCACGCCGACGAGCACCGGCAGCAGGAAGGCGAGGAAGCCCTTGGTCATGAAGCCCATGGCGCAGGCCGCGCCGACCAGGCTCCAGGCGGCGAAGCGCGCCCGCGGGGTGTCGGCGTCGAAGGCGAACCAGAGGGCGGCGAGGCTGAGGTTCACCCAGAGGCTGAACTGCGGGTCGAGGTTGGCGTAGCCGGCCTGTCCGGCGATCAGCCCGAAGCTGGCGAACAGCAGGCCCGCGGCCCAGGTGCGGCGCGGGTCCTTCCACAGCTGGTGGGCCACCAGCAGCACCAGCAGGGTGCTCAAGGCGGTGACCAGCGCCGAGGCGAAGCGCACGCCGAACAGGTTCTCGCCGAACACCGCCTGGCTCGCGGCGATCAGCCAGTAGCCGGCGGAGGGCTTCTCGAAATAGCGCAGGCCCAAGAGGTGCGGCGACAGCCAGTCGCCGCTGTGCAGCATGGCCTGGGCGATCTGCGCGTTGCGGGTTTCATCGGGAATCCACAGGCCGTGGAAGCCCAGCGGCAGCAGGAGGCAGAGGGCGAACGCGGCCAGCAGCGTCGGATAGGCGAGGCGCTTCATGCCTGTTGAACCCCCAGCCAGCCTTCGCGGCCGGCCAGCTCGCCGCGCACCAGGCGGGCGACGGGGAGGCTGGCGGGGTCGTCCGGCAGTAGCCGGCCCAGGGGCTGGAACTGGATGCCGGCCAGCCGGGCGCGAGCGAGCAACTGACGGAAAGTCTCTGCCATGAGAATGCCTTCCACTTCGGCATGGATGGTGTAGACGTTCAGCCCGTCGTTGCGGAAGCGCCGGAGGATGAAGTCGTTGAAGTCGCTGGCGGACACCTGCGGACCGACCACTTCGTCGAAGGTCGGCAGGTCCACCGGAATCTGCGGGGTGCCGGCGCGGCCGTCGGCGAGGCGCGGGCGGAACAGCGTCGTGCCGCGGCAGTCGCTGTTGTAGCGCAGGCCGAAGCGCTCCTTGGCCTCGACCACGCGCTCGTCGGCCCGCCAGCCGGCGGCGGCGGAACACTCCACCGGCCGGCCGAGGATGTCGGCGAGGCTGTCGACGCCCTGGCGAACCTGCTCCGCCAGCTGCTGCGGACTCCAGCGCCCGGCGTTGGCCTGCCAGCCGTGGTGGTCCCAGGCGTGCAGGCCGATCTCGTGGCCGGCGTCGCTGGCGCGCCGCATCAGGTGGCCGAGGTCGCGGCCGATGGGCTTGCCCGGCCAGGCGGTGCCGGCCAGGAGGATGTCCCAGCCGTACAGTCCGGCGGCGTTGGAGCGCAGCATCTTCCAGAGGAACTGCGGGCGCACCAGGCGCCACAGGTGACGGCCCATGTTGTCCGGGCCGACGCTGAAGAAGAAGGTCGCCTTGATGCCGGCTTCGTCGAGCAGGTCCAGCAGCCGCGGCACCCCGTCACGGGTGCCGCGGTAGGTGTCGACGTCGATACGCAGTCCTGCGCGCATCAGGCGATGCTTTTGCTTTTCAGCGGTACGGCGTGCGCCGCGCCGCCCGCGCGTTCGGCGATCGCTTCGCGCAGGAAGAAGTCCAGCGTCTTGCCGATGGTCTCGGCCAGTTCCACGCTGGGCTGCCAGTCCAGCAGGCGGCGGGCGTTCTCGATGCTCGGCTTGCGGTGCGACACGTCCTGGTAGCCGTCGCCGTAGAAGCTGCGGCTTTCGACTTCGCGGAAGCCGGCGAAGGGCGGGAACTGGTCGCGCAGCGGATGGGCCTCGAACTGCCGCAGCAGCTCCTCGCCGAGCTGGCGGATGCTGGCCTCGTTGTCCGGGTTGCCGATGTTGACGATCTGTCCGTCGCAGCGGCCGCCCTCGTTGTCGATGATCCGCGCCAGCGCCTCGATGCCGTCGGCGACGTCGGTGAAGCAGCGCTTCTGCGCGCCGCCGTCCACCAGGCGGATCGGCGTGCCTTCGACCAGGTGCAGGATCAGCTGGGTGATGGCGCGCGAGCTGCCGATGCGCGCGGAGTCCAGGCGGTCCAGGCGCGGGCCCATCCAGTTGAACGGACGGAACAGGGTGAACTTCAGGCCCTTCTGGCCGTAGGCCCAGATGACCCGGTCGAGCAGCTGCTTGGACACCGAGTAGATCCAGCGCTGCTTGTTGATCGGGCCGACGATCAGGTTGGAGCGGTCCTCGTCGAAGCGCTCGTCGGTGCACATGCCGTACACCTCGGAGGTGGAGGGGAAGATCACCCGCTTGTCGTACTTCACGCAGTAGCGCACCAGCTTGAGGTTTTCCTCGAAGTCCAGCTCGAACACGCGCAGCGGGTTGCGGGTGTATTCGATGGGCGTGGCGATGGCCACCAGCGGCAGCACCACGTCGCACTTCTTGATGTGGTACTCGATCCACTCGGTGTGGATGCTGATGTCGCCTTCGACGAAGTGGAAGTCCGGGTTGCTGCGCAGGCGCTCGATGGCGTCGGAGCCGATGTCCAGGCCGTAGACCTCGTAGTTGCCGCCCTGCAGCAGGCGTTCGGAGAGGTGGTTGCCGATGAAGCCGTTGACCCCGAGGATCAGCACGCGGGTCTTGCGCCTGGCCTTGCGCGCCGCGCCGTGCAGGCGCGAGCCTTCGACCAGGCCCATCTCGCGGGCCAGCTGCGGGCCGGCGAGGAACAGGCCGGCGTCGCCCTGCTGGCCGGAGAGGATTTCCAGGGAGTCTTCGCCGCAGGCGATGCGCAGCGGGTCGACGGCGAGCACCGAGCCGGGCGCCTGGCCGTCGTTGCCGTTGACCACGCGGGCGCTCCAGACGATCAGCTTGCGGTCGCCCACGGGCGCGAAGGCGCCGGGGTAGGGCTGGGTCACCGCGCGGACCAGGTTGTGCAGCTCGCGCGCCGGGCGCTGCCAGTCGATGGCGCCGTCGGCGGGGGTGCGGCGGCCGAAGTAGCTGGCGCGGGATTCGTCCTGCGCGGTTTCGACCAGCTCGCCGCGGGCCAGCTTCGGCAGCGCGTCGCGGAGCAGCTCGCGGGAGGCTTCGCGCAGCTTGCCGTGGAGGATCAGCGCGGTGTCGTCCTCGGCAATTGCCACGCGTTGCTGGGCGAGGATGGCGCCGGCGTCGGGGCGCTTGACCATGCGGTGCAGGGTGACGCCGGTCTCGCTCTCGCCGTTGACCAGCACCCAGTTGGCCGGGGCGCGGCCACGGTAGCGCGGCAGCAGCGAGCCGTGGAGGTTGAAGGCGCCGTCGGCGGCGCAGGCCAGCAGCTCCTCGCCGAGCAGGTGGCGGTAATAGAAGGAGAAGATGAAGCGCGGCTGCAGTTCGCGGATGCGCGCGACCCACAGCGGGTGATTGACGTCTTCCGGGGCGTGCACCGGGATGCCGTGGCGCGCGCAGAGCTGGGCGACGGAGCCATAGAAGCGGTTTTCCTGCGGATCGTCGGCGTGGGTGAACACGGCGTCGATCCGGTAGCCGGCGGCGAGCAGGGCTTCGATGCCGGCGCAGCCGATGTCGTGGTAGGCGAAGACGATGGTCTGCTGGGTCATGGCTGGAGAGACTCGAGAGAGGAAGACGGGGTGGTTGTGCGGTTTTCGAGCGCGACCCGTGGGCGGACGATGCGTTCGATGAAGAAGCGCGGGCGGGCGCGCACGTCGTTGTACATGCGCCCCAGGTACTCGCCGAGCAGGCCCATGCCGACCAGTTGCACGCCGGTGAAGGTGAACAGCACGGCGAACAGCACGAAGACGCCGTGGCCGGCCCAGGCGGCGCCGAAGATCACGCGCAGGGCGAGCAGCAGCAGGGCGAAGCAGAAGCCGGCCACCGCCATCGCGCCGCCGACCAGCGAGAGCAGGCGCAGCGGGGTGGTGGTCATGCAGGTGACCAGGTCGAACATCAGGTTGATCAGGCGCATGAAGTCGTACTTCGACTCGCCGTGTTCCCGCTCGGCGTGGGCCACGAGGATTTCGCTGGTGTGGCGGGCGAAGCTGTTGGCCAGGATCGGGATGAAGGTGCTGCGCTCGCGGCAGGCCAGCATCGCCTTGACGATGCTCGCGCGGTAGGCGCGCAGCATGCAGCCGTAGTCGCTCATGGCGACGCCGGTGGAGCGCTGCACGGCGAGGTTGATCAGCTTCGACGGCCAGCGGCGCAGGGCCGAGTCCTGGCGCTGCTGGCGCACGCTGCCGACCACGTCGTAGCCCTGCGCGGCCTCGGCGACCAGGCGCGGGATTTCCTCCGGCGGGTTCTGCAGGTCGGCGTCGAGGGTGATCACCAGGTCGCCCCGGCATTCCTCGAAGCCGGCCATGATCGCCGCGTGCTGGCCGTAGTTGCGGTTGAGGATCACCGCGACGACGTGGCTGCCGGGGGCTTCGGCGGCTTCCAGGAGCAGGTCGGCGGAGCCGTCGCGGCTGCCGTCGTCGATCAGGATGATCTCGTACTCGCGGCCCAGGCTGTCGCAGGCGGCGGTGGTGCGGCGCAGCAGCTCGGGCAGGCTGGCCTCTTCGTTGTACACCGGGATGACGATGGACACGCGGTTGATCGGATAGGGTTTCACGATGGCGTCACCGGGTGATGGTTTCGATGGCTTCCACCACGCGGTCGAGGTCGCCGGTGGTCATGTCGGGGAACAGCGGGATGGAGCACAGGCGCGCCGAGTTCCACTCGGTGTCGGGCAGGCTGACGTCGGGGAAGCGCTGGCGGTAGTAGCTGTGCAGGTGGCTGCCGATGAAGTGGATGCCGCTGCCGATGCCGCGCTGCTGCAGGGCCTGCATGAAGCCGTCGCGGTCGATGCCGCAGCGCTCGGCGTCGATGCGCAGGATGAACAGGTGCCAGGCGTGGTGCTGCGGGTAGTCCGGCAGCGCCAGCGGCTGCACCGGCAGGCCGGCCAGGCGCTCGCGGTAGGCCGCCGCCAGTTCGGCGCGGCGCGCGTTGATCGCTTCCAGGCGGTCGAGCTGGACCAGGGCGATGGCCGCGTTGATGTCGGTGAGGTTGTACTTGAAGCCGGGCTCGATCACCTGGGCCTGCGGCTTGCGGCCGTGGGTCAGGCGGTCGTAGGCGTCCACGCCCAGGCCGTGGAACTTGAGCATGCGCACGCGATCGGCGAGGGCGTCGTCGTCGGTGACGAACATGCCGCCTTCGGCGCAGGTCATGTTCTTGATCGCGTGGAAGGAGAAGATCGCCGTGCCGGTCTGGCCGACGGGGCGGCCGCGGTAGCGGGTGCCGGCGGCGTGGGCGGCGTCCTCGATCACGGCGATGCCGTGGCGCTGCGCCAGCGCGTTGATCGGGTCCATGTCGGCGGCGGCGCCGGCGTAGTGCACCGGGATGATGGCGCGGGTGCGCGGGGTGATCGCCGCCTCGATGCGCGCGGCGTCGGTCATCAGGGTGTCGCGGTCGACGTCGACGAACACCGGGATGGCGCCGAGCAGGCAGATCATGTTGGCGGTGGAGACCCAGGTCTGCGACGGGGTGATCACCTCGTCGCCCGGGCCGATGCCCAGCGCCAGCAGCGCCAGGTGCATGCCGCCGGTGGCCGAGGCCAGCGCCACGGCGTGCCTGCAGCCGATGGCCTGGGCGAAGCGCTGTTCCAGTTCCTGGTTCCTCGGGCCGGTGGTGATCCAGCCGGAGCGCAGCACCTCGTTGACTGCCCGGACCTCCTCGTCGCCGATGCTGGGGCGGGAGAAGGGGAGGAAGTTCGTGTCCATGTGATGAGTCCTGAGGGCGTCGGCCACGCTGTTTTGAGTGTGAGGAAGCTATCGGAACATTCGTTAAGAACCCGTTAAGTGGCTGTGTTGAAACTGTTATAGCCGGTTTATGACGGGTCTGTTTCGCAGGTCGGGGAGGGAGGGACCGGACGTCGGGGTGTTCTGAAAACGACGCACGGGTGTCGGCAATCGCTGTTGAACACTCGTTCATCCTTGGCTATGGTGGCTCCAGGTTCCGGCGGACAAGAATTCCAATACCCGCCGGGCATTCCGTCATTCGGATGAGGCCCTTCTTGCATGCGTTATTCGTCGCTTGTGGACAGGATGGTCGGACCCGGTGTTGCCGCCTGGGACATTCACTACGCGGCCATCGCCGCCCAGCGCGAAGGCCGCGACGTGATCGTCCTGAGCGTCGGCGATCCGGACTTCGCCACCCCGGATTTCATCACCGAAGCCGCCGTCGCCTCGCTGCGCGCCGGCGATACCCATTACAGCGACGTGGCCGGGCGCCCGGAGCTGCGCCAGGCGATCGCCGCGCTGCACGAACGGCGCTGCGGACAGCCGGTGGCGGCGGAGAACGTGATCGTCGTCGCCGGGGCGCAGAACGGCCTGTTCGCCGCCGCCATGTGCCTGCTGGAGCCGGGCGACGAGGTGATCGTCTTCGATCCGGTCTACGTCACCTACGAAGCCACCCTGAAGGCCACCGGCGCGACCCTGGTGCCGGTGCCGACCCGCGCAGGCAACGGCTTCCGCCCCGAGGCCGGCGACCTGGCCGCCGCCATCACCCCGCGCACCCGGGCGATCTTCTTCGCCAACCCGAACAACCCCACGGGCGTCGTGCTCAACCGCGAGGAGCTGCTGGCCATCGCCGAGCTGGCCCGCGCCCATGACCTGTGGGTGGTGGTCGACGAGGTCTACGAGGGGCTGACCTTCGAGCGCGAGCACCAGGGCTTCGCCGCGCTGCCGGGCATGGCCGAGCGCACCCTGAGCATCGGCAGCCTGTCGAAATCCCACGCGATGACCGGCTGGCGCGCCGGCTGGATCATCGCCAACCCGACGCTGGTCGGGCACCTGGAGAACCTCGCGCTGAACATGCTCTACGGCCTGCCGGGCTTCGTCCAGGAAGCCGCGCGGGTGGCGGTGGAGCGGCACGACGAGGTGGTGTCGTCGATGCGCGAGGTGTATCGCCGCCGCCGCGACCTGGTGGTCGCCGCGTTGAGCGATTGCCCCCGGGTGAACGTACTGAAGCCCGAGGCCGGCATGTTCGTGCTGGTCGACGTGCGCGACACCGGGCTGAGCTCCCTGGATTTTTCCTGGCAGCTGTTCCACGCCACCGGCGTCTCGGTGCTCGACGCGGCGGCCTTCGGCCCGCAGGCGGACGGTTTCGTGCGGCTGTCCTTCGGGCTGAGCGACGAGAGCATGGCCGAGGCCTGCGCGCGGATCATCCGCTTCGTCGAATCCCTGCCGGCGAATGCCAAACCCGTAGGAGCGAGCTTGCTCGCGAACCCTCCCCCGCACCGGAGCCATCAAGAGCGTTCGCGAGCAAGCTCGCTCCTACAAGAGCGGCCGCAGCCGCAGCCGCAAACCAGGCCGGTGATCGAAGTGCGCGATATCCACAAGCGCTTCGGCGAGTTCGAGGTGCTCAAGGGCGTTTCGCTGTCGGCCCGCGAGGGCGAGGTGATCTCGCTGATCGGCGCCAGCGGCTCGGGCAAGAGCACCCTGCTGCGCTGCATCAACATGCTGGAGATTCCCAACCAGGGCTCGGTGACCGTCAGCGGCGAGACCATCGGCCTGACCCGGAACCGCCACGGCGAGCCGATGGTGGCCGACCAGAAGCAGCTGACCCGCATCCGCTCGCAGCTGGGCATGGTGTTCCAGAGCTTCAACCTGTGGCCGCACCGCACCGTGCTGGAAAACCTGATCGAGGCGCCGACCTTCGTCCTCCACGAGGGCAAGGCCGAGGCTCGCGAACGCGCCGAGGCGCTGCTGGAGCGGGTCGGGCTGGCGGAGAAGCGCCACGAATACCCGGCCTTCCTCTCCGGCGGCCAGCAGCAGCGCGTGGCCATCGCCCGCGCGCTCGCCGTGCGGCCGAAGGTGATGCTGTTCGACGAGCCGACCTCGGCGCTGGACCCGGAGCTGGTGGGCGAAGTGCTGCGGGTGATCCGCTCGCTGGCGGAGGAGGGGCGGACCATGATCCTGGTCACCCACGAGATGGCCTTCGCCCGCGATGTGTCCAGCCACGTGGCGTTCCTCCACAAGGGGCTGATCGAGGAGGAAGGCACCGCCGAAGAGGTCTTTTCGCGGCCGCGCAGCGAGCGCTGCCGGCAGTTCGTCAATGCGCACCAGAATCGCTGACCGATGCCGCGCAGTCGGCGCATCGATGAGCGTGACCCATAACAATCGAAAACAACGCAGGGGATCACGATGAACAAGAAAGGTCTGTGCAACTGGGTGGTGGGTGCGGCGATGCTGATGGCCGGCGCGGTGAGCGCGCAGGCCGAGACGATCCGCTTCGCCCTGGCCGCCGAACCCTATCCACCGTTCTCGCAGAAGCAGCCCGACGGCAGCTGGACCGGCTTCGAACCGGACCTGATCCACAAGCTCTGCGCGGAAATGAAGGCGCAGTGCGAGATCGACGAGGTGGCCTGGGACGGCATCATCCCGGCGCTGCTGGCGAAGAAGATCGACGTGATCTTCAACTCCATGTCGATCACCGATGAGCGCGAGAAGCAGATCGCCTTCAGCCGCCCCTACTACGACACCCCGGTGGCGGTGGCCGCGCCCCAGGCCGTGGACCTGCAGATCAGCCCGGAGGGCCTGAAGGGCAAGACCATCGGCGTGCAGCTCTCCACCGTCAGCTCCAACTACCTGAAGAAGTACTACGAGAAGGTCGCCGACGTGCGCTACTACGACACCCAGGACTCGGTGAACGCCGACCTGGTGGCCGGGCGCATCGACCTGATGATGGCCGACGGCATCGCCGTGGCCTCCTTCATCAAGTCGCCGGACGCCCAGGCCGCCGGCATCGTCAACAAGGGCGAGGTGAAGTACGACCCGGTCTTCGGCCGTGGCGTCGGCGCCGGCATGCGCAAGGACGACGCCGCGCTGAAGGCGAAGATGGACGAGGCCATCGGCAAGCTGCTGGCCAGCGACGACTACAAGGCGCTGTCGGACAAGTACTTCGGCATGAGCGTCGCGCCCAAGCAGTAACTCCGGTGCACGCCCGCGCCCGCTCGGGGCGCGGGCCTGAGAGCGAGGTTCAGTGCCATGCAAAGCATCTTCGACCTGATCGGCTTCGGCGCCACGGGCTGGGGCCCGGCGTTGCTCAAGGGGCTGCTGGTCACCCTGCAGATTTCCGTCGGCGCCTTCCTGGTCGGCCTGCTGATCGGCCTGGCCGCGGCCAGCGCCAAGATCGGCGGACCCCGGCCGCTGGCGCTGCTCGCGCGCGGCTACACCACGCTGTGCCGGGCGGTGCCGGAGCTGCTGCTGATCCTGCTGCTGTTCTACGTCGGCTCCATGGGCCTGAACCAGTTCTTCGCCTGGCTCGGCTACGCCGAGGTGAAGCTCAACGGCATGATGGTGGCCATCGTCGTGCTCGGCCTGGTGCAGGGCGCCTATGCCTCGGAAATCTTCCGCGGGGCGATCCAGGCGATCCCCTACGGGCAGATCGAGGCGGCGCGGGCCTACGGCATGCACGGCTTCGGCCTGTTCCGCCGGGTGACCCTGCCGATCATGGCGCCCAACGCGCTGGCCGGCATGGCCAACCTGTGGGTCAACCTGATCAAGGACAGCGCGCTGATCAGCGTGGTGGGCACCAACGAGCTGCTCTACACCGCCAAGCAGGCCGCCGGCTCGACCCGTCACTACCTGACCTTCTACCTCACCGCGGCGGCGCTGTACTACGTGCTCACCGTGCTTTCCAACCTGTTCGCGGGTTACCTGGAGCGGCGCTTCCGCCGCTGGATTCCGGCGGTCTGAGCGAGGCGCGGCGATGAACGAACACTGGCTATTCGTCTACGGTGCCCTGCTGCTGAAGGGCCTGGGCACCACCCTGGTGATGCTGCTGATCTCCGCCACGCTCGGCTTCGTGCTGGCGCTGGGCGTGGCGCTGGCGCGGATGTCGCGCAACTTCCTGGTCTCGCGCCTGGCGCTGGCGTACACCAGCGTGATCCGCGGCACGCCGCTGCTGGTGCAGATCTACATCTTCTACTACGGCCTGGGCAGCCTGTTCGCGCAGTTCCCGCTGATCCGCGGCAGCTTCCTCTGGCCGTACCTGCGCGATGGCTTCTGGTACATCGTCATCGCGCTGATCCTCTCGGTCGGCGCCTATGTCGGCGAGGTGGTGCGCGGCGGCCTCAAGGCGGTGCCGCGTGGCGAGCTGGAGGCGGCTTCGGCGTTCGGCATGAACCGCCAGCTGGTGCTCTACCGCGTGTGGCTGCCGCGGGCGATCCGCCTGCTGCTGCCGACCCTGGCGGGGGAGAGCGTGATGCTGCTCAAGTCCACCGCGCTGGCTTCAACCATCGCCGTGGTCGACCTGCTCGGCGCCGCCAACGTGGTGCGCGCGCAGACCTTCCAGGTGTACGAGCCGCTGCTGCTGGTGGCGGCGATCTACATCTGCCTGACCTTCATCATCGAGGCGCTGTTCGCCGTGCTGGAACGCACCACGCCGGTTCGCCGCGAGGCGCAGAAACCGGCGCAGCGCTCCTGGCTGGGCAAGCGTCGTGCGAGAACGGCAGTTTGAGACTTCATGGCTCGCATTACGATCTTGCGAGCTAGAGCTGGAGTAGGCGGACGCTGCTCGAAGAGCGGAGGGTAAATAAGCATCTGAGAGCAGCGTCCAACGCCCTCCAGCCGACGCGCAGCAGATCGTTGCCGAACGTCAGGCGTAGGCGCCGCGACGCAGCCCTTCCACCCAGCGGCGGCTGAGCTCCAGGCCGTCGTCGGCGCTGAAGGTCGAGGGGTTCAGGCACCATTCCAGCCACAGCCCGTCGAGCATGGCGGAGAGGCCGATGGCGGCCAGCCGCGGGCGCGCCACGCTGAAGCCCTCGGCGCTGGCGAGGTCGCTGATGAGCGTTTGCAGGATGGCGAGGTAACTGTGATAGCCGCGCTCGTGCGCCTTGTTCACCGGCGGCGAGTGGCGGATCAGGCTCCAGAACACCACCCAGGGGCTGAGCAGGTCCGGGTCCAGCACCTGGGGCGAGAAGGAGCCGGTGAGGAAGGCTTCCATGCGCGCGGCGGGGTCGCCGCCGGCGGCGTCGACCTGCTGGTAGAGCGCCTCGGTGACCTCGCCGGCGAGGGTTTCGTAGGCCTGGGCGACCAGCGCGTCGATGCTGCCGAAGTGGTGGTTCACCAGGCCCACGGCGACGCCGGCTTCCCGGGCGATGCGGCGCACCGAGATGCCCGCGTGGCCATCGGCGACCAGGCACCTGAGGCAGGCGCGCACCAGGTGGTCGCGGCGCTCCTCCGAGGTGGCGCGCTGGGCTTTTCGGCGGGGGATATCCAAGGGGCGGCGTCCTTCTGGGCAGGCGAATGGCTCCGATACTAGGAGGCGCTGGCGAAGATTTCCATGAGCTATTCGGATAGAGGAGATGGCAGATGATCGAGGACGTTTCCTTCGGCGTACCCGGGGATTCCGGCAGCGAGCTACGCGTGCACGCCTGGCGCGTCGACGGCGGCAGGCCGGGGCCGAAGGTGCACCTGCAGGCCGGCGTGCATGCCGATGAGATCGCCGGGATGCTGGTGCTCCACGCACTGCTGCCGCGCCTGCGCGAGGCCGCCGAGCGCGGGACGCTGAACGGCAGCGTGACCGTGGTGCCGCAGGCCAATCCGCTCGGCATCGGGCAGTTCCGCCAGGGGCGCATCCTCGGTCGTCACCACGATGCGACGGCGCGCAATTTCAACCGGGGCTTCCCCGCTTCGGCGGCGGCCAGCGGCACCCTGGACAACCTCACGCTGTGGCAGAAACGCCTGGTCGAACTGGCGGCGCCGGCGGACATCGTGCTCGATCTGCACACCGACGACGAGGCGCTGCCGTACATCTACCTGCACGAATGCTTCTGGCCCGCCGGCCGCGACCTCGCGGCGGCGCTGCGTGCGGAACTGGCGATCATCTGGGAGGGCGACAGCGATGGGGCTTTCGAGGAGGCGGTGATCGCGCCCTGGCTGGCCGGGCAGCGCTTCGACGGGCGACTCGTCGCGACCGTCGAGCTGCGCGGGCAGGGCGATGTCAGCGATGCATTGGCGCGGCAGGATGCCGACGGCCTCTACCGCTTCCTCGGCGCGCGCGGCGTGGTGAGCGATGCCGGGCCGCTGCCGGAATGGGAGGGCATCGCCACGCCGATGGGCTTCATGGAAACCCTGTTCGCCCCGGCCGCCGGCGTGCTGGTGTTCGAGCGCGAGCTGGGCGAGCACATCGCCGCCGGCGAACGCTTCGCCCGGATCATCGCCCGCCCCGGCGACGCCAGCAGCGAACACATCCTGCGCGCCCCGCAAGACGGCATCCTCGCCACCCGCTACCGCGACCGCCTGATCCCCCGCGGCGCCATCGCCGCCAAGCTCACCGGCAGCGCACCGTCCAGCACCTGGAGCTCCGGCGCGCTCGATCCGTGAGGTGCTGCTCTTCGTAGGGGCGGACCTTGTCCGCGAACAATTTCCGCGCGGGTCCATCGTGGACAAGGTCCGCTCCTACGAAAAGCCATCCGGCGCAAACGAAAACGCCCGCGCGAGGCGGGCGTTTCATCGAGGGCGAACTCAGTGGTGTTCGCGGGTGGCGCGGAAGGTGATGTCCGGCCAGCGCTCTTCCATCAGGCTCAGGTTGACGCGGGTCGGGGCCAGGTAGGTGAGGTGGCCGCCGCCGTCCACGGAGAGGTTCTCCATGGCCTTGTCCTTGAACTCCTTGAGCTTCTTCTCGTCCTTGCACTCGATCCAGCGCGCCGACCAGACGTTGATCGCCTCGTAGGCGCACTCGACCTTGTATTCCTCCTTCAGGCGGCTGGCGACCACGTCGAACTGCAGCACGCCGACGGCGCCGAGGATGATGTCGTTGTTGCGCTCGGGGAAGAACACCTGCGTCGCGCCTTCCTCGGCCAGTTCCTGCAGGCCCTGGCGCAGCTGCTTGGACTTCAGCGGGTCCTTCAGGCGCACGCGGCGGAACAGTTCCGGGGCGAAGTGCGGGATGCCGGTGAAGCCCAGCGCCTCGCCTTCGGTGAAGGTGTCGCCGATCTGGATGGTGCCGTGGTTGTGCAGGCCGATGATGTCGCCGGCAAAGGCCTCTTCCAGCTGCTCACGCTCGCTGGAGAAGAAGGTCAGGGCGTCGGCGATCTTCACGTCCTTGCCCAGGCGCACGTGGCGCATCTTCATGCCTTTCTCGTACTTGCCCGAGCAGATGCGCATGAAGGCGATGCGGTCGCGGTGCTTGGGGTCCATGTTCGCCTGGATCTTGAACACGAAGCCGGAGAACTTCTCCTCGGTCGGCGCCACGACGCGCTCGTGGGCGCCGCGTTCCAGCGGTTGCGGGGCCCAGTCGACGATGCAGTCCAGCACCTGGTCGACGCCGAAGTTGCCCAGCGCGGTACCGAAGAACACCGGGGTCATCTCGCCCTTGAGGAAGGCTTCCTTGTCGAACTCGTGGCAGGCGCCCTGCACCAGTTCCAGTTCTTCGAGGAAGTTCTCGTAGAGGTCGCCCAGGTGCGCGCGGGCTTCGTCCGAGTCGAGCTTGTCGATGACTTTGGTCTCGATGCGCTCGTGGCCGTGGCCCGGCACGTAGACGACGATCTTGTCCTCGGCGAGGTGGTAGACGCCCTTGAAGTCCCTGTAGCAGCCGATCGGCCAGGTGATCGGCGCGGCCTTGATCTTCAGCACCGCCTCGATCTCGTCGAGCAGTTCGATGGGGTCGCGGATGTCGCGGTCGAGCTTGTTGATGAAGCTGACGATGGGCGTGTCGCGCAGGCGGCAGACTTCCATCAGGGCGATGGTGCGCGGTTCCACGCCTTTACCGCCGTCGAGGACCATCAGCGCCGAGTCCACCGCGGTCAGGGTGCGGTAGGTGTCTTCGGAGAAGTCTTCGTGGCCGGGGGTGTCGAGCAGGTTGATCATGTGCTCGCGGTAGGGGAACTGCATCACCGAGGTGGTGATGGAGATGCCGCGCTGCTTTTCCATCTCCATCCAGTCGGAGGTGGCGTGGCGGTCGGACTTGCGCGACTTCACGGTACCGGCGACGGCGATCGCCTTGCCCATCAGCAGGAGCTTTTCGGTAATGGTGGTCTTACCGGCGTCGGGGTGGGAGATGATCGCGAACGTGCGGCGTTTGGCGACTTCGGCGGCCTGGAGGGTCATGGATGCGTGCCTGGCTGGAATCGATGATGGGCCCGGATCGGCCCAAAAGCGCGGGATTATAACGGGAAATGACCGGCCGATCAGCGCCACCGGGCACCCGATGGCCGATGCCGGTTTCCGGTGGCGGGAGTGACCTCCCCGGGGCGGGGGCTCCGGCGGTCGATCCCGGGGCGCGAACGGACCCGCCGGACTACCCTTGTCATTCCTCTGAAACCCGCGTCTGTGCAGCATTCCATGGCGTTTTGTTGAGGATTTGAAACAAAAGCCCGGATCGCGACAAAGGGTTATGAAAAAGCGGCAGTTTTCGATTGATCTGTGCTGCCGCTGGTCCTAAAGTTCGCGCCCGAACGCTCATGCTGGAAACGATCCATCCGGCTCAAGTACTGACGACGAGAGGTTGCCGGCCCGGCGACTCCGCCGCCCCGACAGGGGCAGGGAGCCCTGGAGAACTCGGAACCGGTAATACTCGGCGACATGCCTTGGGAAGTAGGCGAACCAAAGTGGGGAAACTGATCAGGCGTTCGTGGCTCGAAAGACAAGAGCCGTCCCTCTTTTCAATTGCGTGTTTTGCCATTTGGAGTCCCAACCATGTCCATCAAGGTCGAGGATTACTTCGCCCCGGAAACCTTCCAGCGCATGAAGGCCTTCGCCGACAAGCAGGAAACCCCCTTCGTCGTCATCGACAAGCAGACCATCGCCAACGCTTACGACCAGCTGACCGACTGCTTCCCCTTCGCCAAGGTCTACTACGCGGTCAAGGCCAACCCGGCGACCGAGATCACCGAGCTGCTGCGCGACAAGGGTTCGAACTTCGACATCGCCTCGATCTACGAGCTGGACAAGGTGATGAAGACCGGTGTGGGCGCGGAGCGCATCAGCTACGGCAACACCATCAAGAAAGCCCGTGACATCCGCTACTTCTACGAGAAGGGCGTGCGCCTGTTCGCCACCGACTCCGAAGCCGACCTGCGCAACATCGCCAAGGCCGCGCCGGGCTCGAAGGTCTACGTGCGCATCCTCACCGAAGGCTCCGCCTCCGCCGACTGGCCGCTGTCGCGCAAGTTCGGCTGCAACCCGGACATGGCCCTGGACCTGCTGATCCTCGCCAAGCAACTGGGCCTGGTGCCCTACGGCGTGTCCTTCCACGTGGGCAGCCAGCAGCGCGACATCGACGTCTGGGACGCCGCCATCGCCAAGGTGAAGGTGATCTTCGAGCGCCTGAAGGAAGAAGACGGCATCGTCCTCCAGATGATCAACATGGGCGGCGGCTTCCCGGCCAACTACATCGCCAAGACCAACAGCCTGGAAACCTACGCCGAGGAAATCATCCGCTTCCTCAAGGAAGACTTCGGCGACGAGCTGCCGGAAATCATCCTCGAGCCGGGCCGTTCGCTGATCGCCAACGCCGGCATCCTGGTCAGCGAAGTGGTGCTGGTGGCGCGCAAGTCGCGTACCGCCGTGGAGCGCTGGGTCTACACCGACGTGGGCAAGTTCTCCGGCCTGATCGAAACCATGGACGAGTCCATCAAGTTCCCGATCTGGGTGGAGAAGAAGGGCGAGCTGGAGGAAGTGGTGATCGCCGGCCCGACCTGCGACAGCGCCGACATCATGTACGAGAACTACAAGTACGGCCTGCCGCTGAACCTGGCCGCCGGCGACCGCCTGTACTGGCTGTCCACCGGCGCCTACACCACCAGCTACAGCGCGGTGGAGTTCAACGGCTTCCCGCCGCTGAAGTCCTTCTACCTGTAAGGCGTGCCCCCTGAAAGAGCCCCGCGATGCGGTAATGCTGTTCACTTAAGCGGAGCGGCCTTGCGGTCTACCGGGTAGCGGGTCTTGGACATCTTCACCGTCCGGGGTCGTGAAGGCCTTGGGCGGTGATCCAGGAACAACCCGCCGATTCCCGCCCGCAACTCCGATAAGCGTCGTCCTGTCGCGGAAACCGGGTTGGCCGCCGCCATCACGATCAGTTGCACGGCGATGTAGTGAGCCACCGGCTTGAAGCGGATGTCGCCGGGAGCACGGCCAAAGGCCACTGCGGCCTGGCTCGCCTCGCGGCGAATGATGTTGTAGGCCAGCAACAGTCCCCAGACTTCCTGGTAGATCAGTTCGATTTTCTTACTGCGCAGGGTCACTGCGTTCTGTTGCAGGGAGCTCTTGATATCGCGGAAGCCCAGTTCGATCTCCCAGCGTTCCTGATACAGATTGGCAATGGCCTTGGCGCTGTAGATATCGGCTGGCAGCGAGGTCAGTACGGTTTTGACCTTGCCCTGTCTCTCGTAGCTGACTTCCCGCACCTCCCAGTAGCAGGGCAGATTCGGATTGCGCTTCCTCGCCTGGGCTGACACCCGCATCCGCAGCAGGCGGTCCCCTTTGCCGTAGCGATCGATCTCCTCGCTGACCAACGCCTTGCGGGCCGGAATCAACCAGTGACGGTTGTCGCCGCTGGCCAGGCCCAGCAACAGGTTGGCACTCCAGAATCCCTTGTCGAACAGCGTCACCGAATGGCTGGGAATCTGCTGCACAAACGCATCAGCCAGGCGCATTTCACTGCGCCGGTAGGGGCTCAGTTGGGCATCCAGAATCAGGTGCGAGCGCACGTTCATCAGGGCTACGAGGCGCAGCATGGGAAACGGCGTCTGGCGGTCGGTGGCGGTATTACCGGAGCCGAAATGCTCCCGTAGCTCGGGGGTATCCGGGGTGCGCAGGAGCGCACCGTCCACGGCCAAGACCTGCAGGCCCTGCCAGGTATCACCGTCATAGCGCTCGCGCCCCCAGTGGTGACCGGTCTGGCGAAACAGCCACTCCACCGGATCGGCCCCTAGCCGTTTGCGGGCCTCGGTGACCCCGCTGCGGGCCAGCAGGTCGTGAGAGGCCAGTCCCTGGGCGCAGATGTTCAGGCGCCGCGCCACCTCATGGACCGGCTCGTCGCGGAACAAGGCCATGCCGAGCACCAGCCAGAGCACCTGATCGCTGGGCAGGCGCCGCCGTCGGATGGTGGCCTGCGCGGAAAGACCCAGTGCCGACGCCACCCACTCGATCGGGATGTTCTGGGTGAAGGTGCTGAGATCCGAGAAGTTGAACAACTCGCCCAGATCGAGCAATTGCTGTTGGAAAGACATAAAAAATCCGATGCCAGAGACCTGGCATCGGATTCTCGGGGAGCCCGGGCAACAGCTCAAATGCTTAAGTGAACAGCATTACCGCGATGCGGGGCTTTTTCGTTTTTGGAACGGGGAGGCTTTCGTAGGAGCGGACTCCGTCCGCGATGGCCCGGGGCCGGCCTGGCGGCCGGATCGCGGATAGGATCCGCTCCTACACAAGCGCGCGCATGAGGGCTCCTGTAGGAGCGGACCTTGTCCGCGAATGAGCCCGCTGCGGGGCCGGATCGCGGACGGAGTCCGCTCCTACGAAAAAGGGCAGCACACCTGGAAATGAAAACGCCCCGCGGTGCGGGGCGTTTTCGTGAGCGGGATCGACTCAGCCCTCGTGGGGCTGCGCAACCGGCGCCTGGGCGGTGGCCGGCGACCTGGCGTCCTTGGCGATCTCCTGCTCCGGCGGCAGCTTGTCGAACTCGCGCAGGCCGTCCTTCTTGTAGGGATCGCCGATCCAGCGCGGCGCCACGGCGAACTGCGGGCTGACCAGGCTCTTGACCGGCTCGAAGTGGTCGTAGCTCAGGCCGGCGAGGTCCGACAGGGTGTGGATCAGGTGCGAGCTGCTGTACGGGCGGCTGGCGGCCGCCTGCAGGTCGCGCGGGTGCGCGGCCTGCCAGCTGGGCGAGGTCCAGACCATGAACGGGATGGTGTACATCGGCCGGGTCGGGGCGCCTTCGTTGCGGCCCAGGCGGTCATGGTTGCCCGAGCTGTAGACGTCTTCGCCGTGGTCGGAAAGGTACAGCAGGAAGCCGTTCGGATCGGTCGCGGCGTAGCGCCTGATCAGGCTGGAGATTACGAAGTCGTTGTACAGCACGGCGTTGTCGTAGAAGTTGTAGGTCTCCACCTGGTCGTCCGACAGCGCCGAGGGCGCACCCTGGCGATCCTTGAAGCGCGCGTAGTCGTCCGGATAGCGGTAGCGGTAGTCCATGTGCGTGCCCAGCAGGTGGACGACGATGAACTTCTTCTGCGCCGGGTCCTGGAGGGCCTTCTCGAACGGTTCGAGCACCACGCCGTCGTACTGGCTGGCGTTCTGGTTGCGCTGGTTGTTCAGGTAGAACTGCGCATCCGTCTGCTGCGAGAAGGTGGTGAGCATGGTGTTGCGCTTGGTCATCGTCTGCTGGTTGGTGATCCAGAAGGTCTTGTAGCCCGCCTGTTTCATCAGGTTGATCAGCGACGGATCGGTGAGGAACTTGTCGGGGTTCTGCTCGTCACCGAAGGTGAGGATCTGCTGCATCACCTCGATGGTGTAGGGGCGCGGCGAGACCACGTCCTTGAACACCGTCAGGTTGCCGCCCTCGGCGGCCAGCGCGTCGAGGTTCGGGGTGGTCTCGCGCGGGTAGCCGTACAGGTGCATGTGCTCGCGGGTGGTGGACTCGCCCAGCACCAGCACCAGGGTGCGCGGCGCTTCGCCGCTGCTGTCCTTGAGGTTCTGCAGCGGCGGCAGGGCGGCGTTCCGTTCCAGCAGCTTCTGCATGTTGTCCAGCTGCTGGCGGTACTGGCGGTAGCCCACCACCAGTTGCCAGGGCACCGCGGGCTCCATGCGCTGCTGCACCTTCTCCAGCGCCTCGTCGAAGCTGCGCTGCTGGGTGATCATCTGCTTGTAGAACGGGTAGACCAGGTTCAGCCCCACCAGCAGCACCGCCAGCGGCACGCGGGAGTACAGCGGCAGGCTGACCGGGCGGATGCGCCGCCACAGCAGCACCGCGACCGCGGTGTAGAGCACCAGCGCCAGGCACAGCCAGAGGCTGAAGTACTGGCTGAAATACTCGCCGGCCTCGGCCGTGTTCGACTCGAACATGACGAAGATGACGCTCTGCGAGAACTCCTGGTGGTAGATGCCGAAATAGCTCAGGCCGACCAGCGAGGCGCCCCACAGCACCAGGCCGATGATGGCGGAGATCCCGCGGGTGAAGCGCGGCAGCAGCAGCACCGGGGCGAGCCACAGGCTGCTGAGGAAGAAGGCGTCGCGGAAGCCGGCGAAGCCGGTGGTGCCGCTGAGCAGGATCAGCAGTTGGGTGACGCCGGAGAAATACCAGAAGAACAGCAGCAGCCAGCCCAGGCCGGCCCAGTCGACACCCTTGCGGGCGGAGGGGGAAGTAGTGGTAGACACGCACGCCTCGTCGGATCGGGACAAACGGCTGCAGTTCCCGCAGCCACAAAAAGGCGGGAAGGCTATCAGGAATGACGTGAAAAATACGTCAAGTTGCAGCATTCCCCTGGGATGCGAGTGTTTCCAGGTATTCCCGGTCGGACGCATCGCCCAGCTCGGCGGCGCGCTGGCCATAGGCGTGGGCCAGCCGCCGCAGGGCTTGCTGCTGGGAGCGGGCCAGCTGCTCGCGGGCGACCCGCAGGAAGTTCAGGTTGCCGCCCTGCAGCGCGCGCTGCAGCCAGGGCAGGGCGCCCGCCAGGTCGCCGGCCTCGGCCAGCATCGTGGCGTGGCTGAACTGGCCGCGGAAGTCGCCGGCCTCGGCGGAGCGCCGATACCAGCGGCGGGCGGCCTCGACGTCGCGGGGGACCACCAGGCCCTCCTCGAAGAAGCGGCCGACCAGGTTCATCGACTTGGCGTGCCCCCGTTCCGCCGCCCGGCGGTACAGCGCCAGGGCGTGCGCCTCGTCACGCGCCACGCCGCGCCCGGTGGCCAGCAGGTTGGCCAGGTTGTACATCGCCCAGTCCAGGTCCGCCCCGGCGGCGAGCGCGTAGTGGCCGGCGGCCGCGGCGGGATCGGCGGCGCAGCCCCAGCCGTGCTCCAGGCAGCGGCCGAGCATGTTGCGCGCCATGGCATGGCCGCGCCCGGCGGCGATGCCGAACCAGGTCATGGCCAGCACCGGATCGCGCTCGATGCCGTGGCCGTCGAGGAGGATCTGGCCGAGCAGCGCCTGGGCTTCCAGCTCGCCGTCGCGGGCGGCGGCGAGGATCAGCCGGGCGGCCTTGAGCGGGTTGTCGGCGAGGTCGTCAACGGTGACTTCTTCGGTGCGGCGCAGGACGAAGCTCATGGGCGGTCAGACATCCACCCAGCGGCGCAGCAGGTTGTGGTAGGTGCCGGTGAGCTCGACCAGCGCGGGATGCTCGGGCACGTCGCGGGTCAGCGCCTGGATCGACTGGTCCATCTGGAACAGCAGGGCGCGCTGGCTGTCCTCGCGCACCAGGCTCTGGGTCCAGAAGAACGAGGCGATGCGCGCGCCACGGGTCACCGGGTTGACCTTGTGCAGGCTGGTGGCGGGGTAGAGCACCAGGTCGCCGGCCGGCAGCTTCACCTGCTGGGTGCCGTAGGTGTCCTGGATCACCAGTTCGCCACCGTCGTAATCCTCGGGGTCGCTGAAGAACAGCGTCGAGGAGACGTCGGTGCGCACCCGCTCGCGGCCGCCCTGGACGTCGCGCACGGCGTTGTCGATGTGGAAGTCGAAGGCGCCGCCGGCGGTGTAGCAGTTGAACAGCGGCGGGAACACCTTGTGCGGCAGCGCGGCGGACTGGAACAGCGGGTTGCTCCACAGGCGCTGCAGCATGGCCTCGCCGATCTCGCGGGCCAGCGGATGCTCCTGCGGCAGTTGCAGGTTGTGCTTGGCGCGGGCCGACTGGTAACCGGCGGTGACCTTGCCGTCGCCCCATTCGGCCTGTTCCAGGGCCGCGCGGATGCGCGCCACTTCAGCACGGGTGAAGATGCCGGGGATGTGCAGCAGCATGGAGGGCTCCGTCGGTTTCCGAGAATTCGCTGATGATAATGATTTGCAATGGCGAGCTACAACCGCCATCCCCCGGATGGACCGGACTGAAAATGTAAATCTTGTAAATCATCCTCGTATGAGAATATCTAGTAATTGATATAAATTCTCAATTGAAATAGATTTCGCGGCCTTCATGAACCCCTGGGGAGGGATATGCAATGTCGCGCCAATCGTCCGATCTCGCCGGCAACACGCCGCGTCTGCTGGCTTCCGCCGTCGGTGTAGCCATCACCGCGATGTCCGGCGGCCACCTGGCCCATGCCGCCGAATCCTCGGAAAAGAAGCCGGAACAGGACGTGCTGTCCCTGGACGCCGACACCGTCGTCGGCACCCAGCAGGACCCGGCGACCTATAACGTCGAGACCTCCGCCTCGAAGAAGTACACCGCGCCGCTGCTGGATACGCCCAAGACCGTCACTGTGATTCCGCAGCAGGTGATCAAGGACACCGGCGCGCTGACCCTGCAGGACGCCCTGCGCACCACGCCCGGCATCACCTTCGGCGCGGGCGAGGGCGGCAACCCGGCGGGCGACCGGCCGTTCATCCGCGGCTTTAACGCCGAGAGCGACACCTTCCTCGACGGCATGCGCGACGTCGCCTCGCAGACCCGCGAAATCTTCAACATCGAGCAGGTCGAAGTCAGCAAGGGCCCGGGCTCGGCCTACACCGGCGCCGGCTCCACCGGTGGCAGCCTGAACCTGATCAGCAAGACCGCCAAGCAGCAGGACTTCAACGACGCCAGCTTCGTCTACGGCTCCGACCAGACCCGCCGCACCACCCTCGACGTCAACCACACACTGGGCGACAACGCGGCCTTCCGCCTCAACCTGCTCAAGCACGAGGCCAACGTCGCCGGCCGCGACGGCGTCAGCGTCAGCCGCTGGGGCGTGGCGCCGACCGTGACCTTCGGCTTCGACACGCCGACCCGCGCGACCTTCTCCTACTACCACCTGGATACCGACGACATTCCCGACTACGGCCTGCCGCTGACCCTCGCCGGGCGCAGCAAGCAGAACCCGAGCAAGCCGGTGTCGGTCGATCGTGACAACTTCTACGGCCTGACCCACCGCGACTACCGCAAGAGCACCACCGACAGCGGCACCTTCCGCCTCGAGCACGACATCAACGACGACCTGACGCTGTCCAACAGCTTCCGCATGGTCCGCACCACCCTCGACTACGTGGTGACCACGCCGGACGACAGCAAGGGCAACGTCGCCAACGGCTTCGTCTACCGCGCGCCGAAGAGCCGCAACTCCACCTCCAAGGGCTGGGTCAACCAGACCGACCTGAAGGCCGACTTCCACACCGGCTTCATCAAGCACAGCCTGGTCACGGGCCTGGAGTTCAGCTACGAGGACGTGCACAACCGCCCCTACGCCTTCACCCAGGGCGCGTCCGGCAGCACCTGCAACGCGGCCCTGCTGGCCAGCGGCGACTGCACCAGCCTGAACGACCCGACGCCGAAGGACCACTGGGCCGGCAGCATCGCCGACGGCAAGGCCTTCACCGATACCGACACCAGGACCAGCGCCGCCTACGTGTTCGACACCCTGGCCCTGAACGACCAGTGGGACCTGAACCTGGGCCTGCGCTACGACGACTACAGCGTCGAGCAGAGCGGCTACGCCACCCGCGCCCCGGCCGGCAACTTCAAGCGCGAGAACGACACCCACTTCTGGAACTACCAGACCGGCCTGGTCTTCAAGCCGGCGCGCAACGGCAGCGTCTACCTGGCCTGGTCCACCTCCAGCAACCCCAGCGGCGAGACCGCCGGCGAGGGCGGCCAGGAGATCACCGCGGCCAATACCAACCTCGATCCGGAACGCAACCGCAACCTCGAACTGGGCACCAAGTGGGCCTTCTTCGACGAGGCGCTGTCGCTCAACGCGGCAGTGTTCCGCACCGACAAGACCAACGCCCGCGTGGCCTCGCCGGATGACTCCACGGTGCAGGTGCTCGACGGCGAGCAGCGCGTGCAGGGCGTGGAACTGGGCTTCAACGGCGCGCTGACGCCCAAGTGGAAAGTCTTCGGCGGCTACACCTACCTCGACAGCGAAATCCGCAAGTCCAGCGTGGCCGGCGACGAAGGCAACCGCATGCCGCAGACCGCGCAGAACAACTTCACCCTGTGGAGCACCTACGACGTCCTGCACGGCTTCACCGTCGGCGGCGGCGCCACCTATGTCGACGAGCAGTACGGCAACACCGCCAACACCACGATGATCCCGTCCTACTGGCGCTACGACGCCATGGCCAAGTACGTGATCAGCAAGAACGTTGACCTGCAGCTGAACGTGCAGAACCTGACCGACAAGCGCTACTTCGACCAGGTCTACAGCACCCACATGGCCCACGTCGCCCCGGGCCGCACCGCGCTGCTGGGCGTCAACCTCCACTTCTGAGGTCCGCCTCCGGGCGAATCACCCCGGCCGCCGCTCCTCGGCCGGGGTTTTTGTCTACCTGCGCATTGCCTGCGCAAAGGCGGCTTCGTAAAAATCAGCTGCATTTGCGATAAATTCTCAATAAAATCCCGCCCCGCGCGAAGGGCGGCATGACGTGAGGCCACGGTGTTGAAGAAAGTCTGGTTCCAGTTGCACTGGCTGTTCGGCATCAGCGCGGGGCTCGTGCTGGTGCTGATGGGCGTGACCGGGGCGATGCTGTCGTTCCAGGACGAAATCCTGCGCGCCGTGAACCCCGCCAGCCTCACCGTGGAAAAACGCGCCGGCGGCACCCTGCCGATGGACGAACTGATCCGCCGGGTGGAGAGCGCCGAGCCGGGCAAGAAGGTCGCCTTCGTCTGGGTGACCATCGACGGTGACAAGGCCGGCCGCCTCTTCTACACACCCAAGCCGGGCCAGCGCCGTGGCGAGTCGCGCTACGTCGACCCCTACACCGGAGACTTCCTGCCGGCGCCCCGGGGCGAAGGCTTCTTCAACTTCGTCATGCAGCTGCACCGCTTCCTCGCCGCGGGCGAGGCGGGCAAACAGGTCACCGGCGCCTGCACCCTGATCCTGCTCTACCTGTGCCTCTCCGGCCTGTACCTGCGCTGGCCGCGCAAGGCCCTGGACTGGCGCGCCTGGCTGACCTTCGACCGGGCCCGGAAGGGCCGCGCGTTCAACTGGAACCTGCACGCCGTCGCCGGTACCTGGTGCCTGGCGTTCTACCTGCTGTTGACGCTGACCGGCCTCTACTGGTCCTACGACTGGTTCCGCGGCGGCCTGACCCGGCTGCTCGACGACACCCCGGCCGGCCAGTCCAAGGGGCTGCACGGCGGCAAGCGCGGCCCGGCGCCGCAAGGCCCGCCGCCGGTGGTCGATGCCAGCGCCATCTGGAATACCGTGCAGCAGACCGGCGGCGCCGCGATGACCGCCTACAACCTGCGCCTGCCGCCGGTGAAGGGCCAGCCGGCGACCGTCTTCTACCTGCTCGATGACGCCGCCCACGAGCGCGCCCTCAACGAGATGACCATCGACCCGGCCAGCGGCAGGCTGCTGGCCGACAGGCGCTACAACGACAGCGCGTTCGGCCGGCAACTGCTGACCAGCGTCTACGCCCTGCACGTGGGCAGCTATTTCGGCCTGCCGGGGCGCATCCTGATGATGCTGGCGAGCCTGTCGATGCCGCTGTTCTTCATCACCGGCTGGCTGCTCTACCTCGACCGCCGGCGCAAGCGGCGCGCGGCCCGGGCCGCCCGTGGCGAGCTGGACAACAGCGCCACCGGCGCCGATGCCTGGCTGGTCGGCTACGCCAGCCAGAGCGGCTTCGCCGAGCGACTGGCCTGGCAGAGCGCCGGGCAGTTGCAGGCCGCCGGCCTGCCGGTGCGGGTCGAGCCGCTGGCGAAGCTGGACCGCGCGCAACTGGAGCGAACCCGCAACGCGCTGTTCGTGGTCAGCACCTTCGGCGACGGCGAGGCCCCGGACAGCGCCCGCGGCTTCGAGCGCCAGCTGCTGGGCCAGAGCCTCGGGCTGGACGGCCTGCGCTTCGCCGTGCTCGCCCTGGGCGATCGCCAGTACCAACACTTCTGCGGCTTCGCCCGGCGCCTGCAGGGCTGGCTGCAAGGGCAGGGCGCGCGCACGCTGTTCGACGGCGTCGAGGTGGACAACGGCGACGCCGCCGCGCTGCACGACTGGCAGCGGCGCCTGGCCGAAGTCTCCGGCGCCGCCTCGCCGGCCGCGTTCAGCGCGGCGGCCTTCGAGGTCTGGACGCTGGCCGGCCGCGAATGCCTCAACCCGGGCAGCCAGGGCGAATCCACCTGGCTGCTGCGCCTGGCCGCGCCGGGGGATTCGCGGATCGACTGGCGCGCCGGCGACCTGGTGGAAATCGTGCCGCGCCAGCCGCAATTCCTGGTCAGCGCCTGGCTCGGCCGGCTGGGGCTGGACGGCGACTCCCGCATCCAGGTCGACGGCCTCGCCACGCCGCTGCGGGACGCCCTGGCCGGCTGCCTGCTGCCGGCCAATCTCGAACACCTGGTCGGCCTGCACGGCCAGGCGGTGCACGACGCGCTGATCAAGCTGTCGGTGCGCCAGTACTCCATCGCCTCGCTGCGCAGCGACGGCGCGCTGGAACTGATCGTGCGCCAGGAACAGCACGCCGACGGCTCGCTGGGCATCTGCTCCGGCTGGCTGACCGAGTACTTGCCCGAGGACGGCAGCCTGCTGCTGCGCCTGCGCCGCAACCGCAGCTTCCACCTCAGCGAAGACGACCGCCCGCTGATCCTGATCGGCAACGGCACCGGCCTCGCCGGCCTGCGCGGCCTGCTGCGCGCCAGCATCGCCGAGGGCCGCCGGCGCAACTGGCTGCTGTTCGGCGAGCGCCACCGCGCCCACGACTTCTACTGCCGCGAGGAGCTGGAAGGCATGCTGGCGCGCGGCGAGCTGCAGCGCCTGGACCTCGCCTTCTCCCGCGACCAGGCGGAGAAGGTCTACGTGCAGGACCGCCTGCGCGCGGCTGGCGAAACGCTGGCCCAATGGCTGGACGACGGCGCGGTGATCCACGTCTGCGGCAGCCTGCAGGGCATGGCCGAGGGCGTCGACCGCACGTTGCGCGAGCTGCTCGGCGACGGCGAGGTCGAAGCGCTGCTGGAGAGCGGGCGCTACCGGCGCGACGTGTACTGACGCGGCGGCTTTCGCCGCCCATCGCGGACAAGGTCCGCTCCTACAAGAGCAGCCGCATACGCCGGGGCGCTTTTCGTAGGAGCGGACCTTGTCCGCGAAGTCTTTCAGAACGCCCTAAACCCAAAGGCCCCCACGAATGCGGAGGCCTCGGGGCGCCGCTCAGATCCAGAGAAACAGCGCCAGCAGCGCCGCGACGAATCCCCACTTCTGCAGGTAATACAACGTGCGGTTGCGCTTCTTCAGCGCCTTGCCGTGCAGGCGGATCCTGTACAGCGAGGCGAAGGCGCGGTTGATGCCGCCGGTCCTGTCGCCCGCGTCGTTGGGCGAGGCGGCCGCGGCCATCACATGGCGGCTGAACCAGCGGTTGAGCGCCGTGGCCCAGCGGTAGTTCAGCGGCCGCTCGATGTCGCAGAAGAGGATCACCCGGTCATGCCCGGTGCTGTTCTCGGCGTAGTGGATGTAGGTCTCGTCGAACACCACCGCCTCGCCGTCGCGCCAGTGGTAGCGCTCGCCGTCCACCTCGATGAAGCAGCCCGGATCGTTCGGCGTCATCAGCCCCAGGTGGTAGCGCAGCGAGCCGGCGTAGGGATCGCGGTGGCGCACCAGGCGCGAGCCCGGCGGCAGCTCGGCGAACATCGCCGCCTTGACCGAGGGAATCCGCCGCAGCAGCTCGGTGGTCTGCGGGCACAGCGCCTCGGCGGAGGGATGGCTGTCGTCGTACCACTTCAGGTAGAAGCGCTTCCAGCCGGTCTTGAAGAAGGAATTGAAGCCCGCATCGTCGAGCTGCTCGGAGCGCTTGATGCTGCCGGCGTCGCGCAGGCGCAGCGCTTCGCTGCGGATGACCTGCCAGTTCTCGCTCAGCAGGCGCAGCTCGGGGAAGGTGTCGGCGTTCAGGTATGGCCGGCCCGGCACCCGCGAGCACAGATACATGAGGCAGTTGATCGGCGCCAGGAAGCTGGAGTGGTCGGTCAGTTGGCGCGAGAATTTGTGGCGTACCCGACCGCGCAGATGGACATGGACGATGCTCAGGCCGAAGGCGGCCAGGATGGCGGCTTTGATCATTCGGGGGGACGATGTATCTGTGAATCGACATCACGGATGGTACTCCTCCCGTTCATGGCGGAGTATTCACTGAAGGACAAAGGTTTTTAACCTGTAGGAAATTTCGAGGAATGGAGAGACCGATGAGCGAGCGCAGCGCGCGAATCCTGCTCAACTGCGACATGGGCGAAAGCTTCGGTGCCTGGCGCATGGGCAACGATGCCCATGCCATGCCGCTGATCGACCAGGCCAACCTCGCCTGCGGCTACCATGCCGGCGACCCGCTGACCATGCAGCGCAGCGTGCGCCTGGCGGTGCAGCATGGCGTCAGCATCGGCGCGCACCCGGCCTACCCGGACCTCGCCGGCTTCGGCCGCCGCCACCTGAGCTGCTCGCCCGAGGAAGTGCAGGCGCTGGTGCTCTACCAGCTCGGCGCGCTGGACGCCTTCTGCCGCGCCGCCGGCACCCGCGTCGACTACGTGAAGCCCCACGGCGCGCTGTACAACGACCTGGTGCGCGACGACGCGCTGCTCTGCGCCGTGCTCGACGCCTGCGCCGCCTACCGCAAGGGCCTGCCGCTGATGGTCCTGGCCCTGGCCGACAACCGCCGCGAACTGCAGCTGGCCGACGCCGCCGACGTGCCGCTGATGTTCGAAGCCTTCGCCGACCGTGCCTACCTGGCCGACGGCCAGCTCGCCCCGCGCCGCCTGCCCGACGCCGTGCACCACGAGCCGCAGCGCATCCTCGACCAGGCCCTGGCCATCGCCCGCGGCGAACCCTTCCCGGACATCGACGGCAACCCGCTGCGCCTGCGCGCCGACAGCCTCTGCGTGCACGGCGACAACCCCGAATCCCTGGCGGTGCTGCGGCGCCTGCGTGGCCTGCTGGACCAGGCATGATCCGCGTCGAGCCCTTCGGCGCCCAGGCGCTGCTGATCACCCTGGCCGAGCAGCCCGACGACGCCTTGCCCTTGCGTATCGCCCGCCTGGCCGAGCGCCTGCGCGGCGAGCTGGGCGCGGCGCTGAGCGACTGCGTGCCCGGCTGGACCACTCTGCTGCTGCACTACGACCTGCTGCGCATCGACCTGCCGCAGTTGCAGCGCCGTGTCCAGGCCGCGCTGGCCGACTGGCCGGGTGAGCCCGGCGCCAGCGAAGCGGGCCGCCTGCATGAAATCGCCGTGTGGTACGCCGGCGAAGACCTCGCCGAAGTCGCCCGCCGGTGCGGCTTCACACCCGCGCAGGTGATCGACCTGCACGCCGGCCGCGACTACCGCGTCGGCGCCATCGGCTTCGCGCCCGGCTTCGCCTACCTCGGCGAGCTCGACGAACGCCTCGCCCTGCCGCGCCGGGCCACCCCGCGCACCCGGGTGCCGGCCGGCAGCCTGGCCATCGCCGAGCGGCAGACGGCGGTTTATCCACAGGCCTCGCCCGGCGGCTGGCATCTGCTCGGCCGCACCGCGCAGCGCCTGTTCGATGCGCAACGGCAGCCGCCCTGCCCGCTGGCGGTGGGCGACCGGGTGCGCTTCGTGCCCGTCGACGAAGCGACCTACCGCGCCGCCGGTGGCGAGCCATGAGCCTGAAGGTGATCGCCTGCGGCCCGCTGTGCCTGCTGCAGGACGGCGGACGCCACGGCTGGCAGGGGCTGGGCGTCTCGCCCGGCGGCCCTGTGGATAAACACGCGGCGGCCTGGGCCAATCGGCTGCTCGGCAACCCCGGCGGCGCGCCGTTGCTGGAAATCGCCCTGGGCGGCGTGGAGCTGCAGGCGCAGGCCGACACCTGGCTGGCGCTGACCGGCGCGGAGCTGCCGGCGACACTCGACGGCGAGCCGCTGCCCGCCTGGTCGCGCTTCCGCGTGCGGGGCGGGCAGTGCCTGAAGCTGGGTTTCGCCCGCGCCGGGCAGCGGGCCTATCTCGCGGCGGCGGGCGGTTTCCGTGCCGCGCCGGTGCTGGGCAGTGTCTCCACCCAGACACGGGAGCGACTCGGCGGCCTTGCCGGCAATGGCCAGCCGCTCGCAGTCGGCGATCTGCTGGATTGCGCCGTCGACGCCGGGCGTTTCCGCCGTGCCGCCAGCGTGCCCTGGCCGTATCAGCCGGATTACCGCGAGCCGCCGCTCCTGCGCGTGCTGCCCGGCCCCGATGCCTTCAGCGACGAACAACGTGGAGCCTTCTTCGCCCAGCCCTGGCAGGTCAGCCCGCAATCCGACCGCATGGGCGTGCGCCTGCGCGGCGAGGCGCTGGACGCGCCGCGCCGGCAGTGGTCGCTGGGCGTGGTGGACGGCGCCATCCAGGTGCCGCCGGATGGCCAGCCGATCATCCTGCTGGCCGACCGGCAGACCATGGGCGGCTACCCCATCCTCGGCGTGCTGCACCCGCTGGACCTCGGCCGCCTGGCGCAATGCCCGGCGCACAGCGAGGTGCGCTTCGCCGAGACGACGGTGGAGCAGGCGCAGGCGGAGCTGCGCGCGTTCCTGCGGTTCTTCGCTACCTAGGCAGGTGCCGCAGCGGCAGCGGCGCCGACTCCTTCACCGTCTGGATCGCGAAATTGCTGCGGATGTCACTGATGCCCGGCAGCTTGAGCAGGGTGCCGGTGAGGAACAGCTCGTAGGCGCGCAGGTCGGGCAGCACGACTTGCAGGAGGAAGTCCGACTCGCCGCTGACCAGGTGCACCGAGATGACTTCCGGCAGGTCGATCACCGCCTGGCGGAAGGCGGCGGCGCTGGCGTCGCTGTGGCGCTCGACCTTCACCCCGACGAACACCGTCAGGCCCAGCCCGACTTCGTCGCGGCCCAGTTCGGCGTGGTAGCCGCGGATCATCCCGGCCTCTTCCAGCAGGCGCACGCGGCGCAGGCAGGGGGAGGGCGACAGGCCGATTTCCTCGGCCAGCTGCACGTTGGTCAGGCGGCCGTCGCGCTGCAGGGCGGCGAGGATGCGGTGGTCGTAGGCGTCCAGTTTCGGATTTGGCACGAGTGGGCTCTCTTGTGCATGTCGATTGGCAGGATATGCCAATCAGTCTGCCGATCATGGATGAATACGCAAGCACCTGCCTCGGCCTTCGGGCATAGAATCCTTATCCGCAATCACTTCCGCGGAGCGTTTCCCATGAATATCGGCGTGTTCCTGCTGGCCCTGGCGATGGTCTACCTGCTGCCGGGGCCGGACATGATCCTCCTGCTGCACACCGGCGCCCGCGAAGGCCGGCGCGCGGCGCTGGCCACCGCCGCTGGGCTGGCGCTGGCGCGTGGCTGCCATGTGGCGCTGGCGGCGACCGGGCTGGCGCTGCTGTTCCGCAGCGCGCCCTGGACCTTCGATGCGGTGCGCATCGTCGGCGGTTTGTACCTGGCCTGGATCGGCCTGCAACTGCTGCGCGCGCCGGCCGGTTTCGCCCCGGGCAGCGGCGAAGGCGCACAGGACCCGGCGGGCTACCGGCGGGCCTTTCGCCGCGGGGTGCTGACCAATCTGCTGAACCCCAAGGCGCTGCTGTTCTGCTCGGTGCTGCTGCCGCAGTTCATCCAGCCGCAGAACGGCCCGCTGGCGGCGCAGTTCGCGCTGCTCGGCGCGGTGCTGGTGGTGGTCGGGCTGGCGTTCGACAGCTTCTACGCGGTCAGCGGCGAGCGCATGGGCCGCTGGCTGGCGCGGCACCGGCTGGCGCAGCGGCTGCAGCAATGGGGCTTCGGCGGGGTGCTGCTGGGCTTTGGCGTGCGCCTGGCGCTGATCCGTGACCTTTGACCTGTAGGAGCGAGCTTGCTCGCGAACGATCCCTGCTGCGGGGGCTGAGCGGGTGACGGCCTTTCGTAGGATGGGTGGAGCTTGCGATACCCATCGGCGGGGCCGGTCTGTTCATCGATGGGTATCGCTTCGCTCCACGCCATCCAACGTGTCGATTCCGTGCGGTTGGGGTGCCGTGTCAGAGGTCTTCCGGACGGATTTTCCACAGGCGCGCAACCGTCGGTTTCTGCGGATTGCGGGCGACGACCAGCAAGCCCAGTTCCTTGCCGCGCAGTTCGCGCAGCAGTTGCGCGCCTGTGCGCTGCCGCAGGTTCTCGGCGAGATGCCCGAGGGCGATGGCGGCCGCCGCCGGGTGGGTGGCGGCGGGGACGAAGCTGCCGTCGTCCATGTCCAGCACCAGGTGTTTTTCGCCGGGTTCCGGGGCGGGCAGGTGCAGGCTGGCCTTGAGCAGTTGCGCCATGGCGTCGTCGCGCTGCGCCGCCGTCAGTTGCCCCGGCGGCAGTGCGCGCTCCAGGGGAGAAAACCCGGCGTCCGGCTCGGCGTTCGGCTGGGGCGTGGGGGGCTGCGCGGGCACCTGGGCGGGAGCGGGCTGTGGCGGCGCTACGGGCGCCGGTGGGGGCGGGGCGAGGTCCGGTTCTTCCTGGGCGAGGCCGTCCCAGTCGATCTGGTCGAGATCGATTTCGTCCTCGGCCTTCTTCCTCGGCGCCGGCTTCTTCCGGGATTTCACCGCTGCGCGGACGTCCATCCGCTGCTGGCGCTTCCACTTGTGCAGCTGGACGTTGGCGACGATGGCGGTGACGAGGATGAGCAGGAGGAACAACAGCAGCATGAGGATCGTGGCCCTGTGGATAACGGCCACGGCGTTGCGGGCAGTGGCGGGACGCCACCCTGGCGGGACTTTCCGGAAAGGGTGGGCCGGCTTAAGACCGGCCCACCGCGTTTCAGTTCAGGAATTGCTCCGCGTGGTGGCAGGCCACCTGGCGCGCGTCGAGCAGGCGCAGCTCCGGCACTTCGCTCCGGCAGCGCTCGGTCGCATAGGGGCAGCGCTTGTGGAAGGCGCAGCCGCTGGGCGGGTTGAGCGGGTTGGGGAGTTCGCCCTGGATCTTGATCTTGGGCTTGTCCGGATCGGGGTGGATGGCCGGGGTCGCCGACAGCAGGGCCTGGGTGTAGGGGTGCAGCGGGCGTTCGTAGAGCTTGTCCGCCGGGCCCATTTCCGCCGGGCGGCCGAGGTACATCACCAGCACGTCGTCGGCCACGTGGCGGACCACGGCGAGGTTGTGCGAGATGAACACGTAGGCGGTGCCGTATTCCTGCTGCAGGTCCATGAACAGGTTGAGCACCTGGGCCTGGATCGATACGTCCAGCGCCGAGGTCGGTTCGTCCGCCACCAGCACCTTGGGCCGCAGCATCATCGCGCGGGCCAGGGCGATGCGCTGGCGCTGGCCGCCGGAGAACATGTGCGGGTAGCGCTGGTAGTGCTCGGGGCGCAGGCCGACCTGCCTCATCATCGCCTGCACGCGCTCGCGGCGTTCGGCGCGGGAGAGGCTGGTGTTGATCACCAGCGGTTCGGCCAGCTGGTCGCCGATCTTCTGCCGCGGGTTGAGCGAGGCGTAGGGGTTCTGGAAGACCATCTGCACGTCGCGGCGCAGTTGCTTGCGCGTCTCGTGGCTGGCGCCTTTCACCTCGTGGCCGGCGATCTGCAGGGAGCCTGCGGTGGGCTCCTCGATCAGGGTCAGAGCGCGGGCGAGGGTGGACTTGCCGCAGCCGGATTCGCCGACCACGGCGAGGGTCTTGCCGGCCTGCAGTTCGAAGGACACCCCGTTCAACGCGCGCACCAGCGCGTGCGGCTTGAACAGGCCCTGGGAGATTTCGTAGTGACGGGTGAGGTCGCGGGCGGTCAGGACGGCGTTCATCGGGCCACCTCGGTATCCAGGTTGAGCGGGTAGAAGCAGCGCACCGCGCCGCGCCCGTGGGGTTCCAGGGCCGGGCGCACGGCGCGGCAGTTGTCCTGCGCGTAGGGGCAGCGCGGCGACAGCAGGCAGCCCTGCGGCCGGTCGTAGCGGCCGGGGACGATGCCGGGCAGGGTTGCCAGGCGCTCGGCGCCGGCGCAGTGCTCGGGAATCGCCTTGAGCAGCGCCTCGGTGTAGGGGTGGGTGGGGGCGTCGAACAACTGCGGCACCTGGCCGATCTCCACCGCTTGCCCTGCGTACATCACGCAGACGCGCTGGGCGGTCTCGGCGACCACGGCGAGGTCGTGGGTGATCAGGATCAGCGCCATGCCCTGGTCGCGCTGCAGGTTCAGCAGCAGTTCCATGATCTGCGCCTGGATGGTCACGTCCAGCGCGGTGGTGGGTTCGTCGGCGATCAGCAGCTTGGGCTCGCCGGCAATCGCCATGGCGATCGCCACGCGCTGGCTCATGCCGCCGGAAAGCTGGTGCGGGTAGGCGTCCAGGCGCTGGGCGGCGCCGGGGATTTCCACCCGTTCGAGCAGTTCCAGGGCGCGCTGGTGCAGCGCCTTGCCGCGCAGGCCGAGGTGCAGCTTGAGCACTTCCTCGATCTGGTAGCCGACGGTGAAGCTGGGGTTGAGTGCGGTCATCGGGTCCTGGAAGACCATGGCGATGTCCTTGCCGACGATGCGCCGCCGCTCGCGGCCCTTCAGGCGCAGCATGTCGGTGCCGTCGAACCGCATGGTGTCGGCGGTGATGATGCCGGGGGCGTCGATCAGGCCCATCAGGGCCATCATGGTCACGGATTTGCCGGAGCCGGATTCGCCGACGATGGCCAGGACTTCGCCCTTGTCCACCGAGAGGTCGAGGCCGTCCACCACCGGGACGGCATTGCGGTCGCCGAAGCGCACCGAGAGATTGCGGATGTCGAGGAGGCTCATACGGCGGTCTCCATCAGGCGTTTCTTGTTGTAGGAGCGAGCGTGCTCGCGAACGGGGAGCGCGGGGGATTGCAGGTTCGCGAGCAAGCTCGCTCCTACGAAGAGCAGGGAGGTCTTCATCGGGATGCTCCTCACGCCGCGTTCTTCAGCTTCGGGTCCAGCGCGTCGCGCAGGCCGTCGCCCATCAGGTTGATCGCCAGCACGCTGAGCAGGATGGTCAGGCCGGGCAGCGAGACCACCCACCAGGCGCGCTCGATGTAGTCGCGCGCCGAGGCCAGCATGGTGCCCCACTCGGGGGTCGGCGGCTGCACGCCGAGGCCGAGGAAGCCCAGGGCGGCGGCGTCGAGGATGGCCGAGGAGAAGCTCAGGGTGGCCTGCACGATCAGCGGCGCCATGCAGTTGGGCAGCACGGTGACGAACATCAGGCGCAGGGTGCCGGCGCCGGCCAGGCGCGAGGCGGTGACGTAGTCGCGGTTCACCTCGCCCATCACCGCGGCGCGGGTCAGGCGCACGTAGGCCGGCAGCGAGACGATGGCGATGGCGATCACGGTGTTGATCAGGCCCGGGCCGAGGATGGCGACGATGGCCACCGCCAGCAGCAGCGAGGGCAGGGCCAGCATGATGTCCATCAGGCGCATGATCACCGGGCCCAGGCGGTTGGGCGAGAAGCCGGCGAGCAGGCCGAGGATGATCCCGGGGATCATCGAGATCACCACCGAGGCCAGGCCGATCTTCAGCGACAGCCGCGCGCCGTGCATCAGGCGCGAAAGCAGGTCGCGGCCCAGTTCGTCGGTGCCGAGCAGGAAGCGCGCCTGGCCACCTTCCAGCCACACCGGCGGGGTGAGCAGGAATTCGCGGAACTGCGCGCTGGGGTCATGGGGCGCGACCCAGGGCGCGAACAGCGCGCAGAACACGATGACCAGCATGAACAGCAGGCCGCCGACCGCGCCCTTGTTGCGCGCGAAGGCTTGCCAGAACTCTTTCAGCGGGGACGGGTAGACCAGGCTCGGGTCGCTGGTGGGAGCGTTGCTTGCGGTATTCATGATGGGCTCCGTAGAAGCTGCTCAGGGCCTGGCGAGCTAGAGCGAGACGAGGAAGAGTCCGCCGAGAAAGCGCAGTTTGCATCAAGCAAATGAGCATTTATCGGCGGAGTCTGACGCTGTATCGCCGACGCGCAGCAGGCCATGGGCAGTTTCTCAGCGTTGGTGGCGAATACGTGGGTTGGCGAGGCCATAGAGGATGTCCACGATGAAGTTGACGAGGATCACCAGGGTCGCCACCAGCAGGATGCCGTTCTGCACCACCGGGTAGTCGCGGCGGCTGATGGCGTCGATCAGCCATTTGCCGATGCCGGGCCAGGAGAAGATGGTCTCGGTGAGCACGGCGCCGGCGAGCAGCGTGCCGACCTGCAGGCCGAACACGGTGAGCACCGGGATCATGGCGTTGCGCAGGGCGTGGATGAACACCACGCGGGCCGGCGACAGGCCCTTGGCGCGGGCGGTGCGCACGTAGTCCTCGCGCAGCACTTCGAGCATCGCCGAGCGGGTCATGCGGGCGATCACCGCCAGCGGGATGGTGCCCAGCACGATGGCCGGCAGGATCAGGTGGCGCACTGCGTCGACGAACGCGCCTTCCTCGTCGGAGAGCAGGGTGTCGATGAGCATGAAGCCGGTTTTCGGCTCGATGTCGTAGAGCAGGTCCAGGCGCCCGGATACCGGGGTCCAGCTCAGGCTCACGGAGAACAGCATGATGAGGATCAGGCCCCACCAGAAGATCGGCATCGAGTAGCCGGCCAGGGAGACCGTCATCACCCCGTGGTCGAACAGCGAGCCACGCTTGAGCGCGGCGATCACCCCGGCGAGCAGGCCGAAGGTGCCGGCGAACAGCAGGGCCGCCAGCGACAGTTCGAGGGTGGCGGGGAAGAGGGTGAGGAACTCGTGCCAGACGCTGTCGCGGGTGGTCAGCGATTCGCCCAGGTTGCCCTGCGCGAGGTTGCCGATGTAGTCGAGGTACTGCTGGTAGAGGGGCTTGTCGAGGCCCAGGCGGTGCATGGCCTCGGCGTGCATCTGCGGATCGACGCGGCGTTCGCCCATCATCACTTCCACCGGGTCGCCCGGGATCAGGCGGATCAGCGCGAAGGTGAGGAGGGTGACGCCAAAGAAGGTCGGGATCAGCAGGCCGAAGCGGCGTGCGATGAAACTCAGCATGGTGGTTGAGGACTCCTCATCGAGCGGCTATTCATCGGGATGCTGATGGCGCCGGTTTCTTATTGCTTCACCTGGATATCGGCAAAGTTGTTGGTGGTTAGCGGGCTGATGGTGCGGCCCTCGATCTTGCTGCGTCGCACATTGAACAGCTTAGGATGCGCGAGGGGAATCCATGGCGATTGTTCGTGGAAGATGGATGTCGCGTTTCTATAAGGTTTCGCTCGTTTTTCCGTGTCATTCGCCTGACGGGCTTCCTGAATCAGCGTTTCGAACGCCTGATCGCACCAGAACGCGTGGTTTTCCCCTGATTTCGCCGCCGTACAGGGACGGTTCGACGAAAGGAGGTTGTCCGGGGCACCGTTGTCGCCAGCCTTGCGGACGCTCATGGAATTTGGGCAGTGACGAGTCTGGTTGTGCCGCCCGGTCTGCGCCGGGCTGGCATTCAGGCGGTAACGGCCGCCAGCGGCGGATCGGCGGTCAGGGCTGGTTGGCCACGCCGTAGAAGGAATTGCGCCCGAACGGGCTGATCAGGAAGCCCTGCACCGACTTGCGCATGGGCTGGTAGACGGTGGAGTGGGCGATCGGGCTGATGGGCAGCTGCTGCGCGAGGAGCTGCTGGGCCTTCTGGTAGAGGGCGACACGCTGGTCGTGGTCGGTGGTGGCCTTGGCCTGGCGCACCAGCTTGTCGTAGTCCGCGTCGCACCATTTGGAGACGTTGTTGCCGCTGACCGAATCGCAGCCGTAGAGCGTGCCCAACCAGTTGTCCGGGTCGCCGTTGTCGCCGGTCCAGCCGAACAGCATGGCGTCGTGCTCACCCGCGTGGGCGCGCTTGATGTACTCGCCCCATTCGTAGGTGACGATCTTCGCCTTGATGCCGACCTTGGCCCAGTCGGCCTGGATCATCTCGGCCATCAGCTTGGCGTTGGGGTTGTAGGGGCGCTGCACCGGCATGGCCCACAGGGTGATCTCGGTGCCTTCGGCGACGCCGGCTTTCTTCAGCAGCGCCTTGGCCTGTTCCGGATCGTAGGCCTGGCCCTTGATGGAGGTGTCGTAGGACCACTGGGTCGGCGGCATGGCGTTCACCGCCAGCTGGCCGGCGCCCTGGTAGATCGCATCGATGATCGCCTGCTTGTTCAGCGCCATGTCCAGTGCGCGGCGCACGTCGGTCTTGTCCAGCGGGGCGTGGGTGACGTTGTAGGCCAGGTAGCCGAGGTTGAAGCCCGGCTGCGACGGCATGTTCAGGTTGGCGTCCTGCTTCAGCGCTTCCAGGTCTGCCGGGCGCGGGTTCAGGGTGATCTGGCACTCGCCGGCCTTGAGCTTCTGCACGCGCACCGAAGCGTCGGTGTTGATGGCGAAGATCAGGTTGTCGACCTTCACGTCCTCGGGCTTCCAGTAGTCCTTGTTGCCCTTGAAGCGGATCATCGCGTCCTTCTGGTAGCGGCTGAACACGAAGGGGCCGGTGCCGATGGGCTTCTGGTTGATCTCGCCGGGCTTGCCCTGCCCGAGCAGTTGGTCGGCGTACTCGGCGGACTGGATGGCGGCGAAGTTCATCGCCAGGTTCTGCACGAACGCCGCGTCGACTTCGTTGAGGGTGAAGGTCACGGTGTGCTCGTCGACCTTGCTCACCTTGGCGATGTTGCGGTCCAGGCCCATGTCGGTGAAGTAGGGGAACTCGGTGGGGTAGGCCTTGCGGAACGGCTGGTCCTTGTCGAGCATGCGGTTGAAGGTGAACAGCACGTCGTCGGCGTTGAATTCGCGGGTCGGCTTGAAGTAGTCGGTAGTGTGGAACTTCACCCCCGGGCGCAGGTGGAAGGTCCAGGTCTTGCCGTCGGCGGAGGTTTCCCAGCTTTGCGCCAGGGCCGGCTGGGCTTCGGTGCTGCCGCGCTGGAACTGCACGAGGCGGTTGAACAGGGTTTCGGAAGTGGCGTCGTAATCGGTGCCGGTGGTGTATTGGCCGGGGTCGAAGCCCGCCGGGCTGCCTTCGGAGCAATACACCAGGCTGGAAGCGGCATGGGCCGCGGAGCCGGCGAGCAACAGCCCACCCAGGGTGATCGCGTGCAGGGGATTACGTCGCATCTTGCGCATTGCCTGACCTCATTGTTGTTCTTCTGAGGGGCCGGCGAACCGATGGGGTCCGGAGCCGGCTTGCTCGGACAGGGCCGGGTGGACGCTGTCCAGGCGTGGCAGGTCTGTGCCGGCCACGCAGGCGCAGAAGTTAAGTCAGGCTGAAATTAAGTTCAACTTAAAATTCGGTGAGGCTGAAAGTTTTCCAGTCCGTGAATCAGGTTGCGGGATGTTCGCCGAACAGCGGCAGGGTGGTGACCGAGAGCATTTCGGCGATGCTGTCACCGGTGTTGCGCAGGCAGTGACGCTTGCCGGAGTCGAAATGCACGGAGTCGCCGGGACCCAGCGGATAGGTGTGGCCGTCGATCACATAGGCGAGGCGTCCGCTGAGGACGTAGGCGAATTCCGAGCCGTCGTGGGTGATCAGTTCCGATTCGTAACCCACCGGAACCGTCACTTTCACCGCATTCAGCTGATTGCCGGGAAAGCTGCTGGACAGCCGCTCGTAGCTCAGCGGCTGGCCTTCGATGGTGTAGCGCACGCGCTCGCCCTGGTGCGAGTCCGGCGGTATCTGCGGCGGCGAGTCGAACAGCGCATTGAGCGGCACGTCCAGGGCCTTGGCGATGTTCGCCAGGGACGACAGCGAGACGCCGGTGAGATTGCGCTCGGCCTGGGACAGGAAGCTGGCGGTAAGGCCCGACTCGGCGGCTACCTCGTTCAGGGTCTTCTTCGCCGCGCGCCGATAACGGCGCAGGCGTTCTCCGATTCGATCTGCGGACATTGGCAAGGCTCTTGTGGGACGCCAGCAGCATATCAGCGTCGCCGCTCGCTGGAAGCACTACGCCACGAAGGGGCGGGAAATCGGCGGAAAAGGCGTCGTGACCGAAAAGTCTTTGACCTTGAATTTAAGTGTTGCTTAAATTTCTGCCTTTTCCATTCCCTCAGGGAGAGTCGCATGACACTGGGTGTAGGGGGCAGCAGCCCCGAGCAGGCGCTGGCGAAGTTGCAGGTGATGACGGCTGGCGCCGAGCCGATTGCGCTGGAGGACTATCGCCTGCGCATCGAGCGCCTGCAGCAGTCAATGCAGGCCCAGGGGATGGCGGCGGTCTTCGTCGATGCCGGCAGTTCGCTGTTCTATTTCACTGGATTGAAATGGAGTCCCAGTGAGCGCTTGGTCGGCGCACTGGTGCCGGCGCGTGGCGACGTGCGTTACATCGCTCCCGCCTTCGAGGAAGGCACGGTACGCGACCTGCAGGTGCTGCCCGGCAGCATCGGTGTCTGGGCCGAACACGAAAGCCCCTTCGCGCTGCTGAAGGCGATGCTGGCGGAGATCGACGTCGGTGCCGATGCGCGGGTCGGTCTTTCCCACAGCCTGCCATTCGGCATGTACGAGCGGCTGCGCCAGGTCGCCGGAACAGTGCAACTGGTCGACGCGGGAGCGCTGATCGAGCAGTGCCGGCGCTGCAAGTCGCCGGCCGAGCTGGCACTGATGCAGCGGGCCAAGGACATGACGCTGGAGGTGCACAAGGCCGCCGCCAGCATCCTGCGCGAAGGCATCACCACCACCGAGGTGGTGCGCTTCATCGAGGCGGCGCACCGTCGGGTCGGCGCGCCGGGCTCGACCTTCTGCATCGTGCTGTTCGGCGAGGACAGCGCTTTCCCCCACGGTGTACGCCAGCCGCGCCCGTTGCGCGAGGGCGACATGGTGCTGATCGACACCGGTTGCCAGCTGTACGGCTACAACTCGGATATCACCCGCAGCTTTGTGTTCGGCACGCCCAGCGCGCGCCAGCGCGCGCTGTGGGCGCTGGAGAAGGCCGCGCAGCAGGCGGCCTTCGAGGCTGCGGTGCTCGGTTCGCCCTGCGAGCGGGTGGATGCCGCCGCGCGGCGCTGTCTGGAGGCCGGCGGCCTTGGCCCGGATTACGCACTGCCCGGCCTGCCGCACCGCACCGGTCACGGCATCGGCCTGGATATCCACGAAGGCCCGTATCTGGTGCGTGGCGACAGCACGCCGCTGGAGGTTGGCATGTGCTTCAGCAACGAGCCGATGATCTGCGTGCCGGGTGAGTTCGGCATCCGTCTGGAAGACCATTTCTACATGACGGCGGAGGGGCCGCGCTGGTTTACCCAGCCGAGCCATTCGGTAGACGATCCCTTCGGCCTGGAGGTCCAGGCCCGAGCCGCTTTGGGGTAGGAGCGGGCTTGCTCGCGAATAGCGCTCGCAGCGGGGTTTGTTCGCGAGCAAGCTCGCTCCCGCAAAGAGCCGTCAGCGGGTGAGCTCGACCCGCGAAAAGTTGTTCGAGCCCAGCGGGCTGAGGGTGAAGCCCGTCACGCCGGAGCGCACCACGGCGAACTGTTTCGGGTAGGCCAGGGCGATCCACGGCGCTTCGCGCTGGTAGATCGCCAGCGCCTGGCGGTACAGGCCGGCGCGGACTTCCTGGTCGGTGCTGGCGCGGGCCTGGCGCAGCAGTTCGTCGAACCCGGCGTTGCACCAGCCGGCCTGGTTCTCGCCGCTTTTCGCCGCGGCGCAGGACAGGTTCGGCGTGAGGAAGTTGTCCGGGTCGCCGTTGTCGCCGACCCAGCCCATGAAGATCAGGTCATGCTCGCCCTGCTTGGCGCGCTTGATCAGCTCGCCCCATTCGTACACGCGGATGTCGGCCTGGATGCCGATCTTGCCCAGGTCGTCCTGCAGCATCTGCGCGCCGATACCGGGGTTGGGGTTGGTCGGGCCGCCGCCGGGGCGGGTCCAGATCGACAGTTTCAGGCCGGGCTGGATGCCGGCTTCGGTGAGCAGTTGCCTGGCCCGCGCCGGGTCGTGCGGCCAGCCCTTGAGCTGCGGGTCGGAGCCCCACAGCGTCGGCGGATAGGGGGCGACCGCCGGGCTGGCGGCGCCTTCGCCGAATTGCGCGCGCAGGTAGGCGTCGCGGTCGAAGGCGAGGTTGATCGCCTGGCGCACGCGCACGTCGTCCAGCGGCGTGTGCCGGGTGTTGATGCCGACGTAGGCGACCAGCAGGGAATCCAGTTCCTCCACCTTCAGCCCTGGCTCCTGGCGTAGCGCGGGAATGTCCGTGGGCTTGGGGTAGAGGGCGATCTGGCAGTCGCCGGCCTTGACCTTCTGGATGCGCACGTTCGGGTCCGGGGTGATCGCCAGCAGCAGGCGCTCGATCTTCGGCTTGCCGCCCCAGTAGTCCGGGTTGGCGTTGAAGCGCACCTGGGCGTCCTTCTGGTAGCGCTGGAAGACGAAGGGGCCGGTGCCGATGGGCAGGTTGTTCAACTGCTCGGTCTTCTGCGCGGCGAGCAGCAGGTCGCCGTACTCGGCGGAATAGATGGAGGCGAAGCCCATCGCCAGGTCGGCGAGGAAGGGCGCCTCGGGGTGCCGCAAGGTGAAGCGCACCCGGTGATCGTCGAGCTTTTCCACCGCGGCGATCAGCCCGGGCAGGCCCATCGACTCGGCGTAGGGGAAGCCGCGCGGGGCCAGCGTGTGCCACGGATGCCGCGGGTCGAGCTGGCGCTGGAAGCTCCAGAGCACGTCGTCGGCGTTGAACTCGCGGGTCGGCTTGAAATAGTCGGTGCTGTGGAATTTCACGCCCGGGCGCAGGGTGAAGGTGTATTGCAGGCCGTCGGGGCTGATGTCCCAGCTTTGCGCCAGGCCCGGCACCACGCGGCTGCTGCCGGGGGCGAACTGCACCAGGCGCTCGAACACCGTCTCGGCCGAGGCGTCGGCGGTGGTGGCGGCGGTGTACTGGGTGATGTCGAAACCTTCCGGGCTGGCCTCGGTGCAGACCACCAGGGACTGGCCGAACGCCGGCGCGCAGCCGAGCAGGCCGAGCAGGAGGATGCGGGCGAGTGGGGTGCGCAAGATGGCTGCCGGAGCAATGGCCGCCGGAGGATCCGGCGGCCACTGGCCTTACTTGCCGACGCTGACGCCGTAGAAGGAGTTCAGCGCGAACGGACTGATCTTGAAGTCCTGAACGGTCTTGCGCATCGGCTGGTACACGGTGGAGTGGGCGATCGGGGTGATCGGCACCTGGTCCTTGAGGATGTGCTGCGCCTGCTTGTACAGCTCGGTGCGCTTGGCCTGGTCGGTGGTGCGCTTGGCTTCCTTGATCAGCTTGTCGTAGGACGCGTCGCACCACTTGGAGAAGTTGTTGCCGTCCACCGCGTCGCAGCCGTACAGGGTGCCGAGCCAGTTGTCCGGGTCACCGTTGTCGCCGCTCCAGCCGATCAGCATGGCGTCATGCTCGCCGCCCTTGGCACGCTTGATGTACTCGCCCCACTCGTAGGTGACGATATTGGCCTTGATGCCGACCTTGGCCCAGTCGGCCTGGAGCATCTCGGCCATCAGCTTGGCGTTGGGGTTGTACGGGCGCTGCACCGGCATGGCCCACAGGGTGATCTCGGTGCCTTCGGGCACGCCGGCCTTCTTCAGCAGCTCCTTGGCCTTTTCCGGGTTGTAGCCGGCGTCCTTGATGGTGTCGTCGTAGGACCACTGGGTCGGCGGCATGCCGTTCACGGCGAGCTGGCCGGCGCCCTGGTAGACGGCGTCGATGATCGCCTTCTTGTTCACCGCCATGTCCAGCGCCTCGCGCACTTCCAGCTTGTCGAACGGCTTGTGCAGGACGTTGTAGGCGATGTAGCCGAGGTTGAAGCCCGGCTGCGACGGCATGTTCAGGTTGGCGTCCTTCTTCAGCGCTTCCAGGTCGGCCGGGCGCGGGAAGAGGGTGATCTGGCACTCGTTGGCCTTGAGCTTCTGCATGCGCACCGAGGCGTCGGTGTTGATGGCGAAGATCAGGTTGTCGATCTTCACCTCGCCCTTGTTCCAGTAGTCCGGGTTGGCCTTGAAGCGGATCATCGCGTCCTTCTGGTAGCGATTGAACACGAACGGGCCGGTGCCGATCGGCTTCTGGTTGATGTCGCTGGCCTTGCCCTGCTTGAGCAACTGGTCGGCGTATTCGGCGGACTGGATCGAGGCGAAGCTCATCGCCAGGTTCTGGATGAACGCGGCGTCGACTTCGTTGAGGCTGAACCTGACGGTCTTGTCGTCGACCTTCTCCACCTTGGCGATGTTCGCGTCCATGCCCATGTCGGTGAAGTAGGGGAATTCGGTCTGGTACGCCTTCCGGAACGGATGGTTCTTGTCGAGCATGCGGTTGAAGGTGAACAGCACGTCGTCGGCGTTGAACTCACGGGTCGGCTTGAAGTAGTCGGTGGTGTGGAACTTCACGCCGGGTCGCAGGTGGAAGGTGTAGGTCTTGCCGTCATCGGAGACTTCCCACTTTTCCGCAAGGCCGGGGATGACCTGGGTGCCGCCGCGCTCGAACTGGGTCAGGCGGTTGAAGACGGTTTCCGCCGAGGCATCGAAGTCGGTGCCGGTGGTGTACTGGCCGGGGTCGAAGCCCGCCGGGCTGCCTTCGGAGCAGTAGACCAGGTTGTTGGCGGCCTGGGCGAACAGCGGTGCGCTGGCGATGATTCCAGCAGCGATCATGGAACGGATGACGGCGTTCTTACGCATACGAACCTCTGATTATTCTGATTCTGTAGAGGGGCAGTCTGAAAAACTGCGTTGCGTGAAGCTATGCACGGCACATGCCGCGCGCAAGCTGCTAGCGCGGATGAGTGTAGAAGTTGTGACACAGGCGCAAGGGAATGTCGCAATTTCGACAATGGGAACCGTGCGGTCGAGCGGCGGCGCCCCGGTTCCGGCAGGCGCCGCGCTGGAAGAGGCGGTGGGTGTTACGGCATCTGCACCTCGATGGTGCCGTCGGCGCTGACCACCACCTGGCTGGTCCCGGCCTCGATTTCCGGGGCCGGGGCGGCGTCCATCGAACTGAACTTGGCGGTGGCCATGCGCATCACCGGCATCGGGCGCGGCGCGCCGGAGGTGTTCAGGTTCAGGCTGACCAGCCTGTAGCCCTTGCCGCCGAGGGCGTCGGTGAGCACCTGGGCGCGGGCCTTGAAGGCATCCACCGCGCCTTTCATCAGGGCGTCCTCGTTCTTCACCCGGGTGGCGTCGGCGATGCTGAAGTTCATGCTGCCCATCTTCAGCTTGCCCAGCAGGTCGGCGGTGAGCTGGGAGAGGGCGGCGAAGTCGGTGCTCTCCAGGCGGACTTCCGCGCGTTCGCGCCAGGCGGTGATCTTCTGGCCCTTGTCGTCGTAGACCGGGTAGCTGTTGCGGCTGCCCAGGCTGACGGTCACGCCCTTGACCTTGCGCGCCCGCTCCAGGGCGGCGTTCAGCGTGGTGGTGGTCTCGGCGGCCAGTTTGGCCGGGTCGCCGGCCTGGCCTTCGCTGAACAGGGTGACGTGCATCAGGTCGTGGGCGACTTCCTGGCTGACCTCGGCGCGCAGCGAAACCTGGTTGTAGCGCGGCTCGTCAGCCAGCGCGCCGAGGCTGGTGGCGCACAGGGCGAGGGTGGCGGCGAGGGCGGTGAAAGGCTTCTTCAGTACGGACATGGATGACTCCTTGCTCCAGAAAATGTCCCGGCCACAGCGTAGCGGAGGCAGTGGCGAGGACTGTCAGACCCTCTGACGCGGATTCGTTCCGGAACGGGTCAACGGCGGGTGTCACCAATTGTTTCCGCCGCCTGCACCTGCGCTGCGGTATGCTGTGGCGCTATGCCGCATAAGTTGGAGGGGGCTCTTGGCTATACTCGCGCAAATTCCGGAATTCACCATGCGCACACCGGTTTTCCAGCTTTCCGCCAGTCGTCAGAACCTCCTGCATCTGACGCTCATCCGTGTTCTCGTTCTCGCAGCCCAGGCCGGTGCGGTCGGGCTTGCCTACAAGGCCCAACTGCTGCAGCTGCCCTGGCTGGCCCTGGGCGTGACCCTCGGCGTCTCCCTCGTGCTCTGCCTGGGCACCGCCCTGCGCCTGCGCGGCCCGTGGCCGGTGACCGAACTGGAATACGCCGTCCAGCTGGGCTGCGACCTGATCATCCATAGCGTGCTGCTGTATTTCTCCGGCGGCTCCAGCAACCCCTTCGTTTCCTATTACCTGGTGCCGCTGACCATTGCCGCGGCGACCCTGCCCTGGCTCCACACCATCGTCCTTGCCGGCCTCGCGCTGGCCAGCTACACCGTGCTGCTGGTCTGGTTCCACCCGCTGGAGATGGCCGCCGGGCAGCGCGACAACCTGCTGATCTACGGCATGTGGCTGAGCTTCGCCCTGGCCGCCGCGTTGATCACCTTCTTCGTCGCGCGCATGTCCGAGGCGCTGCGTCGGCAGGAACAGCTGCAGGCCCAGCGCCGCGAGGAAGGCATGCGCGACCAGCAGCTGCTCGCCGTGGCCACCCAGGCCGCCGGCGCCGCCCACGAGCTGGGCACGCCGCTGGCGACCATGAGCGTGCTGCTCAAGGAGCTGCGCCAGACCAATGCCGACCAGCCGCTGCTGCAGGAGGACCTGGCCCTGCTGCAGGAACAGGTCAAGCTCTGCAAGGACACCCTGCAGCAACTGGTGCGCGCCGCCGAGGCGGACCGCCGCCAGGCGGTGGTGGAGCAGGGCGCCAACGAGTGGGTCGAAGCCGTCCTGCACCGCTGGCACCTGATGCGTCCGGAAGCCAGCTATCGTTACCAGACCCTCGGCAAGGGCAAGGCGCCGCGCATGGTGCCTCCCACCGACCTGAGCCAGGCGTTGCTCAACCTGCTGAACAACGCCACCGACGCCTGCCCGGATGACCTGGACATCCGCCTGGACTGGACGGCCGGGGAAATCTGCCTGAGCATCCGCGACCAGGGCCCGGGTGTCCCGCTGGCGATCGCCGAGCAGCTCGGCAAGCCTTTCTTCACCACCAAGGGCAAGGGTTTCGGCCTCGGCCTGTTCCTCAGCCAGGCCAGCGTGACGCGCGCCGGCGGCACGGTGAAGTTGTACAACCATGAAGATGGCGGCACTCTGACGGAGTTGCGTCTGCCAAGAAGCTATGGCGTGGCCTGAGGGGCCGTGCCCGCGAGGAAGTCCCATGAGCGAAGAGATCCTGTTCGAAGGCGAAGAGCAGCCCCACCTGTTGCTGGTGGATGACGACGCCACCTTTACCCGCGTCATGGCCCGCGCCATGACCCGCCGCGGGCTGCGGGTATCGGTCGCCGGCTCCGCCGAGGAAGGCCTGGCCGTGGCAAAGGAAGACCTGCCCGACTACGCCGTGCTCGACCTGAAGATGGACGGCGACTCCGGCCTGGTGCTGCTGCCCAAGCTGCTGGAGCTGGACCCGGAGATGCGGGTGGTGATCCTCACCGGCTACTCCAGCATCGCCACCGCGGTGGAGGCCATCAAGCGCGGCGCCACCAACTACCTGTGCAAGCCGGCCGACGCCGACGACGTGCTGACCGCGCTGCTGTCGCAGCATGCCAACCTGGAAACCCTGGTGCCGGAAAACCCCATGTCGGTGGACCGCCTGCAGTGGGAACATATCCAGCGCGTGCTTGCCGAACACGATGGCAACATCTCCGCCACCGCCCGCGCCCTGGGTATGCACCGACGGACCTTGCAGCGTAAGCTGCAGAAACGCCCGGTGAGGCGTTAAGCGATCGATAACACAAGGGAGCGCCAATGAGCGCTCCTTTTATTTTCAGCCGTGCGAGCACAACCCCATGACCGACAGCGCCGAATACCACGCGGCGAACGATGCCGTTCGCAGTCATTTCTTCCACCGGGTCTGGCAACTCACCGCGCCCTACTGGCGCAGCGAAGAAAAAGGCATGGCCTGGCTGCTGCTGATCGTGGTGATCGCGCTGTCGCTGGTGGGCGTGGCCCTCAACGTCTGGCTCAACAGCTGGTACCGGGATTTCTATAACGCCCTGCAGAACAAGGACCTGCCGAGCTTCATCCACCTGATGCTGATGTTCTGCGGCATCGCCGCGGTGTTCATCCTCACCGCCGTGTACCGGCTGTACCTGACCCAGATGCTGACGATCCGCTGGCGCCGCTGGCTGACCGAAAAGCACTTCGCCGCATGGCTCCAGCACAAGAACTACTTCCGCATGGAGCAGGGCGGCTACACCGACAACCCCGACCAGCGCCTGACCGAGGACCTGAAGAACTTCACCACCACCACCCTCGGCCTGAGCCTGGGCCTGCTGAGCAACGTGGTCAGCCTGGTGTCCTTCTCGGTGATCCTCTGGGGCGTCTCCGGCAGCGTCGAACTGCTGGGCGTCACCATCCCCGGCTACATGTTCTGGGCCGCGCTGCTCTACGCCCTGGTCGGCAGCTGGCTGACCCACCTGATCGCCCGTCGCCTGATCGGCCTGAACAACCGCCAGCAGCGCTACGAGGCGGACCTGCGTTTCGGCTTGGTGCGGGTGCGCGAGAACGCCGAGAGCATCGCCCTGTACAACGGCGAGGGCAACGAGAACGAACGGCTGATGACCCGCTTCCGCAATGTCTGGAGCAACTTCTGGGAGCTGATGAAGGTGCAGAAGCGCCTGACCTTCTTCTCCGCCGGCTACGGGCAGATCGCCACCGTCTTCCCCTTCATCGTCGCCGCCCCGCGCTACTTCTCCGGGCAGATCCAGCTGGGCGAACTCATGCAGATCAACTCGGCCTTCGGCAACGTGCAGTCGGCGATGAGCTGGTTCATCGACGCCTACGCCGACCTCGCCAGCTGGCGCGCCACCTGTGACCGTCTGCTGAGCTTCCGCTCGTCCATGGCCGAAACCGCCCGGGAATCCGCCGACATCGCCGTGCGCAAGGACGGCGAGCTGCTGCACCTGCAGGACCTCAGCCTGGAACTGAGCGGCGATCACCAGCTGCTCGAACCCACCAGCCTGACCGTCAGGCCCGGCGAGCACGTGCTGATCGGCGGCCCCTCCGGCAGCGGCAAGAGCACCCTGCTGCGGGCGATGAGCGGCCTGTGGCGCTACGGCAGCGGCGTGGTGCGGATGCCCGAGGCGCGCAGCCTGTTCCTGCCGCAGAAGCCCTACCTGCCGATCGGCACCCTGGCGCAGGCGCTGAGCTACCCGGAGCAGCCCGACCAGCACAGCGTCGAGCGTCTGCAGGAGGTCCTGCGCCTGTGCCGGCTGGAGGCGCTGATCCCGCGCCTGGACGAGGCCGAGCACTGGCAGCGGGTGCTTTCGCCCGGCGAGCAGCAACGCCTGGCCATCGCCCGCGCGCTGCTCTACGCGCCGCGCTGGCTGTTCCTCGACGAGGCCACCTCGGCCCTCGACGAGGCCGACGAGGCGGCGCTCTACCAGGTGCTGCTGGAGCAGCTGCCGGGCGTCACCCTGATCAGCATCGGCCACCGCGCCAGCCTCAAGCGTTTCCACCCGCGGCAGTTGCGCCTGGAGGATCGCCGGCTGCGGGAAATGGAGGCGGTGCTGCCGGCGTGATGGCAGTTTGATTCCCTGTGAAATTGTGATCTGGTTAGTGGGAAACCTCTGAAAGTCATCTCATCTGGGATGAATTCTTCTTAATTTCCTACACATTGCAGTGTTTAGTCGCTGCACGCTTTTCAATAACAGGTACCCTGTGCACCCCGGCCGGGCACTGCCCGGCCTCAAGGCAGCCCAAGGGTACCTTCATGAAGTTCCTTTCCCCGTCACGGCAGGCCCTGACCCGCTCGGACCTGCATCTGGTCGATCCGCGCCGGCTCATGCTGGGCGCGGCTTGCGTGGCGCTGGCGCTGGCCGTCGCGGCCTTCGCCGGCGGCCTCTGGCTGGGGCGCGCACAGGTCGGGCCGGTGGCGCTGCCCGTGGTGCAGCCCGCGGTTGCTGCGGACGAGTCCGGCGAGCGCTTCGCCGCCGAACGCATCGGCGAGCTTTCCGGCCGCCTGCAGGTGCTGGAAAAGGACGCCGCCTACCTGCTCAAGGCCGTCGACAGCCACGAAGAGATCGCCCGCAAGCTGTCCCGGCTCGACCCCGCGCTGGCGCCGCAGGCCAGGGCCGTACCGGCGCGCAAGGCCTCCGCCAGCGGCGAGGGCGGCATCCTGTTGCCGCCGCGCTCCTGTGCCGAGCCGCTGCCGGCCGAGGATGCCGACCTGGGCCGCAGCGAACGCTCGGCCAGATGCCTGCGGCAGGTCTTCGACCAGTTGATGGACCAGGTGGCGCGGCGCAACGCCGACTTCATGGCGATTCCCGCCCGCCGGCCGATGGAGCAGGCGCGGCTGGGCTCGCCGTTCGGCAACCGGGTCGACCCCTTCAACCGGCGCCTGGCCTTCCATTCCGGCCAGGATTTCTCGGCCGCCACCGGCAACCCGATCCACGCCGCCGCGGGCGGGCGGGTCAGGGTGGCCGGAGCGCATCCGTCCTACGGCAATCGCGTCGAGATCGACCACGGCAACGGCCTGGTGACGCGCTATGCCCACGCCTCCCGGCTGCTGGTGAAGGTGGGCGACGTGGTGCTGCCGGGGCAGGAGATCGCCAAGGTGGGCTCCACCGGGCGCTCCACCGGGCCGCACCTGCATTTCGAGGTGATCTACCGCGGCGAGTTCGTCGACCCGCAGAACTTCCTCTCCCTGGGCGGTATGGAGATCGACAGCGATGGCCTGGCCACCGACTAGGAAGCTTTCCACCCGCCAGCTGCTGCGTGCCGAGCACCGCCCCCACGTGCCCCGCGACTACGTCCGGCTGGGCTGGGCCGCCTTGCTGCTGATCGCCGTGCTCGCCGGCGGCTACCTGCTGCGCGCCCGGGACGACGGGCAGGCGCAAGCGCGCATCGAGGCGCTGGAAGCGCACAACGCACAGCTGAACGCCGAGCTGGCGGAGAAGCGCCTGAAGGGTGAGGCGGATCAGGCGAACAGCGAACAACTCATGCGGCGCATCGACGTGATGTCCGCCGAAATCAAGAAACTGAAGACGGAGCTGGCGTTCTTCCGCCAGCAGAAACCCACGCGGTGAGCCGTCGAAGGAGAACCGGCATGTTCAGCAACATCAAGAAGAAAGGGCCGCAGGTAGCGGTGGACAAGTTCTCCAGCCTGCTCTCGGGCAATGTATCGCTGGTGGGCGACCTGCAGTTCGAGGACGGCCTGAAGATCGTCGGCGCGGTGAAGGGCAACGTCAGCCACAAGCCGGGCGCGGCGAGCCTGCTGGCGCTCAGCACGGAAGGGCGGATCGAGGGCAACGTGAGCAGTTACGACGCGCTGATCGACGGCACCATCGTCGGCGACCTGTACGTCGAGCACCTGCTGGAGCTGCACTCCAACGCGCGCATCGTCGGCAACATCCAGTACCGCCAGCTGAGCATGGAGAGCGGCGCCACCGTCGACGGCAAGCTGACCCGCCTGGCTGATGGCGAGCAGCCGAAGCCGTCGAAGCCGCTGGAACTGCCGGCGCCGGAAAAAGAGGCGGCAGCCGAGGCCTGATCCGGGCGCGGCGATCGGCGCGCGGCTTGCTATGATCGCCGGCTCCACCGCCCAGACGTCCCCGCCCCATGCTCGCACTCCTGCTCCAGACCTTCGGCATTACCGCGCCCGTATTCGCCATGCTGTTCCTCGGGGTGCTGCTGCGGCGCGTGGGGGCGATCAATCCCGAGTTCATCCAGACCGCCTCGGCCTTGGTGTTCAACGCCACCATGCCGGCGATGCTGTTCCTCGGCATCTACCATTCCGACCTGCACAGCGCGGCGCGCCCGGCGCTGCTGCTGTATTTCTGCGCGGCGACCCTGGTGGGCTTCCTGCTGGCCTGGGGCTGGTCGATCTGGCGGGTGCCCCACGCCGACCGCGGGGTCTATACCCAGGGCGCGTTTCGCGGCAACAACGGCATCATCGGCCTGGCCCTGGCCACCAACCTCTACGGTGACCACGGCCTGGCGCTGGGCTCGGTCCTCGCCGCCCTGGTGATCCTCAGCTACAACACGCTGTCCTCGGTGGTGCTGGCGATCTACAGCCCGGATATGCGCTCCGACCCCTGGAGTATCCTCAAGAGCGTGCTGCGCAACCCGCTGATCATCGGCGTGCTGCTGGCGCTGCCGTTCTCCTGGCTGCAGATCGCGCTGCCGGGCTGGCTGCTCACCTCCGCCGAGTACTTCGCCCAGATGACCCTGCCGCTGGCGCTGATCTGCATCGGCGGCACCCTGTCGCTGGCCTCGCTGCGCGAGAGCGGCGGCCTGGCGGTCAGCGCCAGCCTGATGAAGATGGTCTGGCTGCCGCTGGTCTGCACCTCCGGCGCCTGGCTCTACGGCTTTCGCGGCGCCGAGCTGGGCGTGCTGTTCCTCTACTTCGCCAGCCCCACGGCCGCCGCCAGCTTCGTGATGGCCCGCGCGGCGAACGGCAATCATGAACTGGCCGCTTCGATCATCGTGATCACCACCCTGGCGGCGGCGGTGACCACCAATATCGGTATCTTCGCGCTGCAGTGGGGCGGCTGGATGTGACGACCGGCGCTGCGCATTTGCAGATCGCCGAAGTAAGACAAGACTGCATGGGCTTGTAAGCTATTGCTGAAAGGCGACCTTGTGTTCCTGGGCGTCGTGAACTCGATGTCTTCGTTGTACAGAAACGGTTACATTTGCCCCCCGCTTGCACGATCAAGGACTGTTCATGCATCTCACGCGCCGGATTCTGTGTGCCGCCTCCTGTCTTCCAGCCTGTCTGCTGGCGGCCGCCGCCGAGCCGCGCGCCGAGCTGGACAGCCCGAGCGCCGGCTGGCGCTACTCCGGCCTCACCGATGACCTGAACGCCCCGCGCGTGGCCTATCCCACGCCGCCCATCGACCGCGGCGGGGTTCGCGGCCGCAGCCTGATCGAGGGCCACCTGCGCGGACTGTCCGCCGTCGACCGCGCCCAGCGCCTGGTGGTCAACGGCAATCCGCTGCCCCTCTACACCGACGCCGAAGGCCGCTTCGTCCGGCCCTACAACTTCGGCGCCGGCAGCAACAGCGTCGCGCTGAGCAGCGAGCAGGGCCAGTCGCTCAAGCGCATCCAGTTCTACGAGGCCAACAACGGCCGCATTCCACCGCGCATCCGCCTGGCGCTGGGCTGGAACGATCCCAAGGCCGAACTCGACCTGCATATCGTCACCCCGGACGGCCAGCATGCCTTCTGGGCCCATCCGCGCCTGGGCAACGGCGGCGGCCTCGACCCCGATGGCGTCGACGGCCCGGGGCCGGAGATGTTCACCATGGCGGCGCCGCTGCGCGGCACCTACCTGGTCTACGTCAATTACTGGGGCAACCTGAACAGCCAGGGCTACAACTTCCAGGCGGGCAGCAACCAGCAGGACGTGATCACCGCCGAGATCAACCTGGTGTTCAACGAGAACACCGTCAACGAGAAGCGCGAGACCTTCGTGGTGCCCATGCGCACCATCGGCGATCTGGTGCTGGTGAAGACCTTCAACTACTGAATCCGCCCCTCGCAGGGATGACACGGGACACGCGATCCATGAGCGACAACACTTCCTCCAGCAGCCACGACAGCACGCCCACGCCTCCGGCCGCGCAGCCACCGCGCCGGGGTCCGCTGATCGCCATCGGCGTGGTCGCCGCCGCGCTGGTCGCCGGCGGCCTGACCCTGGCCTTCGGCCTGATCCCCTTCTTCCACTCGGCGCCGCCGGGCAGCCTGGAGGCGCCGCAGACGCCGCAGGCGCAGTTCGACCTCCAGCGCCCCGACGCGCTGATCGAGAGCGCCTCGCTCAGCCAACTGCCCAGGGCGGTGCTGGACGTGCCGCTGCTGCGCGACGTGCTGACCGAGGACCTGGTCTTCTACTACGAGAACAACGCCGACCGCCTGGGCCTGACCGGCACCCTGCGGCGCATCGTCTACGAGCACGACCTGAGCCTGAAGGACAGCCTGATCGAGGAACTGCTTGACCAGCCTGCCCAGGTCGCCCTGTGGCGTGGCGCCGATGGCCGCCTGCGCGACTTCCTGGTGGTGCTGCGCCGTGGCGGCCTGGCGAAGCTGCTGGAGCCGCTGGCGAAGGTCGCGGCGGACGACAGCCAATTGCAGAAGGTGGGCGAGATCAAGGTCGGCGGCGATGCGACCGGCGTCTACCGCCTGCGCTACGGCGCCGAGAAGAGCGTGCTGTTCGTCTCCCGCGGCGACCAGATGCTGGTGCTGTCGAATCCGCAGATGCTCTTCAGCGGCGCCAGCGAGGCAGGTCTCGGCGCGCCGGACGAAGCCGTCGCCAAGGACCTCGCGACGCTGCTGGAAGGCGAGCAGGCGTTCGCCCGGCAGTTCGGCCTGGAGCCGTCCGGCGAGCTGAAGCAGCGCGTCACCCTGGGCGCCGGCGCCCTGGCGATGGGTTACCAGCGCTTCATCCCGGCCTTCGCCGGCGTGCGCTTCGAGCAGGGCAAGGACGGCTGGCGCAGCTTCCTGGCGCTCAATGAAGTCGCCCGCCAGCCGGCGCTGGATTTCACCCCGGTGTGGCAGGCCATGCCGATGGGCGCCAGCGCCTGCGTGGCGCTGCCGGTCACGCCCGGCCTGTACGACAGCCTGCTGGTGCGCCTGGGCGCCGAGCAGAAGATGGCCGCCGCGTTCTCCGAGCACCTCAGCGGCGCGGCGGGGCTGTGCTGGTACCCCGAGTCGCGCCTGCATTCGCCGCTGCTGGTGGTGAAGCTCGACGCGCCGGCCAGCCCCGAGCTGGACGAGGAGCTGGGCAAGCTGTTCGGCAGCATGATCGGCGCCTACGAGGCCAACGTCGAGGAACATGCCTTCCCGGTGGACAGCCGCCCCGAGGGGGATGGCCGGCTGTGGCAGCGCCAGGTCAGCTCGCGCTTCGGCCAGCACCCGGCCAGTGAGGCGGAGAGTCCCGATCAGGTGAGCGGCGACAACTTCTTCCGCGTCAGCCTGCTGCGTGACGGCTCGACCCTGGTGTTCTCCCTCGACGACCAGGTGCTGGAAAAGGCCCGCAACACCCTGGCCAAGCGCTTCCCGCCGCTGTCCGACGTACTGCCCGGGGATGCCCTGGTGCCCGCGTATCTGGCGCCCAGGACGCTGTCCGACCTGCTCCAGCGCGAAACGCTGGAAAGCCTGCCGCAGGACATCGAGCCGGTGTTCCGCAATGCCGCCGAAACCCTGCTGCTGCCGCGCCTGAGGATTCTCTCCACGCAGGGCGCCTACGCCCTGACGCTGCCGGCCGGCACCGAGCCGGGCGGCGACTGGCAGTGGCAGCCGCTGGAATGGAAGGCGCTGTGATCGGACGCTCCCTCACCCTGCTCGCCGGAGTGCTCGCCGCCGCGCTGGCCCAGGCCGCCGGGACGGCGCTGGATGCCCCGCAGTCGCAGGTATTCCGCGCCTGGTTCGTGCGCATCGCCGAGGAGCAGCTGCGCCAGGGCCCGAGCCCGCGCTGGCACCAGCAGGACTGCGCCGGCCTGGTGCGCTTCGCCGCCAACGAGGCGCTGAAGGTGCACGACGCCAAATGGCTGCGCGCCAACGGCCTGTCCAACCGCTACCTGCCGCCGGAGCTGGAACTCAGCGACGAACAGCGCCGCCTGGCGCAGACCTGGCAGCAGGGCGGCGGCAGGACCGGCCCCTACGTCAACGCGATCAAACTCATCCAGTACAACAGCCAGTTCGTCGGCCGCGACCTCAACCAGGCGCGCCCCGGCGACCTGATCTTCTTCGACCAGGGCGATGACCAGCATCTGATGATCTGGATGGGCCGCGACATCGCCTACCACACCGGCACTCGTACGCCGACCGACAACGGCATGCGCTCGGTCAGCCTGCAACAACTCATGACATGGAAGGACACCCGATGGATACCCGACGAATCCAATCCCAACTTTATCGGCGTCTATCGCTTGTCCTTCCTCGCCCGATGAGCGCGCTGCGCGGGATTGCCGCCGCCCTGGCCTGCGCCGGCCTGTTCGCCGCCGCGCCGGCTGCCGTGCAGGCGGATGACGAGGTGCCGGCGAGCAACTATTCGCCGATGGCCGGCGAGTCGTTCTTCCTGCTCGCAGACAGCAGCTTCGCCTCCGACGAAGTGGCCAGGGTGCGCCTGGAGGCGCCGGGCCGCGACTACCGCCGCTACCGCATGGAGCCCTACGGCGGCGCCGATATCCGCGTCTACCGCATCGACCAGCCGCTGGACTTCCTCAAGCGCCAGAAGAACCTGCATCGCGTGGTGTCCGAGGGGCAGTTCAAGGGCGAGGGCCTGTCCAACACCCTGGCCTACCTGTGGGACAACTGGTACCGCAAGTCGCGCCGGGTGATGCAGCGGGCGTTCTCCTACGAATCGCGCAAGCAGGTCACCGACGTGGTGCCCGAGCTGAAGATGGGCAACGCCATCGCCGCGCCCACGCCTTACGACGCGCAGCCGCAGTACGCGCCGATTCCCGGCCTGCCGCTGGTCAGCCAGTTCCGCTATCCGCTGTGGGACGCCAAGCCGATCCAGCCGCCGAAGGACGTCAGCCTGATGGGCTCGTCCAGCGAGTTCATCAACGTCGCCCCCGGCAACGTCTACGTGCCGTTGGGCAAGCTCAAGCCCGGCCTCTACCTGGTGGAAGCGCTGGTGGGCAAGTACCGCGCCACCACCGTGGTGTTCGTCTCCAACAGCGTCGCGGTGAGCAAGATCGCCGGCAACGAGCTGCTGGTGTGGACCGCGCGCAAGCACGAAGGCACGCCGGTGGCCGGCGCCAAGGTGCTGTGGACCGACGGCCTGGGCGTGATGAGCAGCGGCAGCAGCGACGCCGACGGCCTGCTGCGCCTGCAGCACGTCAGCCCCGAGCGCTCCTTCGTGATCGGCGAGGACGCGGAGGGCGGCGTCTTCGTCTCCGAGAACTTCTATTACGACAGCGAAATCTACGACACCAAGCTCTATGCCTTCACCGATCGTCCGCTGTACCGCCCGGGCGACTGGGTAGCGCTGAAGATCGTCGGCCGCGAGTTCAGGAACGCCCGTGAATCGCAGGCGCCGCAGAGCGCGCCGCTGCGCCTGTCGGTGATCGACGCCGCCGGCACCACGCTGCAGACCCTCGACCTCAAGTACGACGCAAAGAGCGGCACCAACGGCCGCTTCCAGTTGCCGGCCAACGCCGTGGCCGGCGGTTACGAGCTGCGCTTCGACTACCGTGACCAGACCTACAGCAGCGCCTTCCGCGTCGCCGAGTACATCAAGCCGCACTTCGAGATTTCCCTCGACCTCGCCAAGCCGGACTTCAAGACCGGCGAGCCGGTGCAGGGCAACCTGATCCTGCTCTACCCGGACGGCAAGCCGGTGGCCAATGCGCGCCTGGAACTGAGCCTGCGCGCCCAGCAGCTGTCCATGGTGGACAACGAGCTGCAGTACCTCGGCCAGTTCCCCGTGGAGCTGTCCAGCGCGCAGCTGACCACCGACGCCCAGGGCCGTGCCGCGCTGGAGCTGCCGGCGGCGGAGAAACCGAGCCGCTACATGCTCACGGTATTCGCCAGCGATGGCGCCGCGTACCGGGTGAAGACCAGCAAGGAAATCCTCATCGAGCGTGGCGCCGCGCGTTACCGCGTGAGCGCGCCGCAGCGCTTCAGCGCCGCCGGCGACAAGGTCGAGTTCAGCTACGCCGCTGAGCAGCAGACCCAGGTCCAGCCGACCGCCTTCCGCTGGCTGCGCCTGGAAGACCGCAGCAGCGGCGATGGCGCGGTGGAGGGCGGCAAGTTCGCCATCACCTTCGACAAGCCCGGCACCTACAGCGTCGAGCTGCGCGACAAGGCCGGCCAGCTGCTCGGCGGCACCGGCCACTCGGTCAGCGGCGAGGGCGTCAAGGCCGTGCCGGGCACCGTGGAAATCGTCCTCGACAAGGCCGAATACCAGGCCGGCGAGGAAGCCCTGGCGCTGATCACCTTCCCCGAGCCGGTGGACGACGCGCTGCTGTCGCTGGAGCGCGACAAGGTCGAGGCCACCGCGCTGCTGTCCAGGGGCGGCGACTGGCTGAAGCTGGAGAAGCTCAACCCGACCCAGTACCGCGCGCGCATTCCGGTGAAGGCCGAGTTCTCGCCGAACCTGACCTTCTCCGTGCTCTACACCCGCAGCGGCGACTACAGCTTCCAGAACGCCGGGATCAAGGTCGCCGTGCCGCAGGTGGAGGTCGCCGTGAGCACCGACAAGGAGCGCTACGAGCCGGGCGAGACGGTCACCGTCAACCTCGACACCACCTACGCCGGCAAGCCGGTGTCCAGCCACCTGACGGTGAGCGTGGTGGACGAGATGATCTACGCGCTGCAGCCGGAGATCGCCCCGGGCATCGACCAGTTCTTCTACCACCCGCGGCGCAACAACGTGCGCACCAGCGCCAGCCTCGCGTTCATCAGCTACGACGTCGCGCTGCCCGGCACACCCAGCGCCCCCGGCCGCGCCAACCGCAGCGAGCGCGGGGTGAAGGTGCTGGAGCGTCCGCGCCGCGAGGAAGTCGACACCGCCGCCTGGGAGCCGGAGCTGGTCACCGACGCCAACGGCAAGGCCCGGTTCACGTTCCGCATGCCCGATTCCCTGACCCGCTGGCGCATCACCGCCCGCGCCATGGATGACGAAGGGCAGGTCGGCCAGAAGAAGCAGTTCATCCGCTCGGAGAAGCCGCTGTACCTGAAGTGGAGCGGTCCGAAGCGCTTCCGCAGCGGCGATGCGCCGGACCTCGGCCTGTTCGTCTTCAACCAGGGCGAGCAGGACGCCAGGGCCGAACTGCTGATCCGCGCCAACGGCGAAGAGAAGACCCAGGCGCTGGAACTCAAGCGCGGCGTCAACTACATCGCCCTGCCGCAACAGCCGCTGAGCGACGGCGACTGGAACGTCGAGCTGCGCCAGGACGGCCAGGTCCGCGACAGCCTCGGCGTGCGCTTCAGCCTGGTGGCCGACAGCTGGCAGGTGCTGCAGTCCAGACCGTTGCAGATCAGCGCGCAGAACACCCCGCTGCAGCTGCCGGCGGACGCCCGCGAGGTGCGCCTGCGCCTGGACGACAGCGCCCAGGCGCTGCTGCGCGGCAACCTCGACGCGCTGCTCGACTACCCCTGGGGCGGCGTCGAGCAGACCGCCAGCCAGTTGCTGCCGCTGAGCGTCGCCTATCCGCTGCTGGCCGGCGGCGAGCCGCGCATCCGCGACCGCCTGCGGCTGATCATGCAGACCAGCCGCCTGCGCCTGGTGCAGATGGCCGGCCCCGACGCCTACTTCACCTGGTGGGGCGGCGAGGACAACGACGCCTTCCTCACCGCCTATGCGTATTACGCCGACTGGCACGCCAGCCGCGCGCTGGAAATCCAGCTGCCGGCGGACCACTGGCAACGCGTGCTGGAGCTGTATTCCGCGCGCGCCAGCGCCACGCCGCTGCTGCAGCGCGCGCTGATCCTGGCCTTCGCCCGCGACATGCAGTTGCCGGTGCAGACCCTGGTCGAAGGCCTGCTGGGCGATCTGGTCGCCGCCGGGGAAGGCGAGGCGGCGAAGTCCGCGGCCAACGCCAATGACAGCCTGGTCATGGGTGATCCGGACTCCGCGCTGGGGCTGGCGGTGGCGCGTGTGCTGGCGGCCAGCCTGGCCGAGCAGAACAAGGTCGCGCTGCCGCAGGGCTTCGCCAAACAGCTGGATGCCGCGCGCCTGAAGCTCAACACCAGCGAGCAGCCCTTCGCCCGCGCCGTGCAGCTCTACGCCGGCAGCGTGGACGCCAACCGCGCCCGCGCGCTGCTGCTCAGCCTGTCGCCGCAGCAGTCCACCGTCGAACGCGCGCTGGCGCTGACCTGGATGCAGCGCGCCGTGGCCGCGGCGCCGGCCGGCGAGCTGCCGAAGCCGGCGGCGGACTGGAAGGAAAAGCGCAGCGCCACCGGCGACGCCTTCTGGCAATGGCAGGGCAAGGAGGTTCCGGCGCAGCTCGACCTGAGCGCCGCGCCGTCGCGCCCGCTCAACGCTTCCGTGACCTTCCGCAGCGCCGAGGCCCCGGCCGGCCAGTTGCCGGTGACCATCAAGCGTCGCCTGCTGCGCCTGGTGCCGGGTGAAGACGCCTTCGCCTTCAGCGCCGAGGAACTGGGCGACAAGCCGCTGTCCAGCGACGAGCTGTACCTGGACGAAGTGACCCTGACCACCGAGCAGGCCCAGGCCCTGCGCTACGGCATGCTGGAAGTGCCGCTGCCGCCGGGCGCGGACGTCGAGCGCACCACCTGGGGCCTGCAGATCAGCGGCCTGGGCGGCGTCGAGGCGACCAGCCTGGAGCGCGCGCGCAACGAACCGGGCGACCTGTTCTACGGCGTGCCGGTGGACACCCTGGGCGGCGAGCTGCGCTTCCGTCATCTGCTGCGCTTCTCGCAGAAGGGCGAGTTCGTCCTGCCGCCGGCGCGCTACCAGCGGCTCTACGCGCCGCAGGAACAGGCGCTGGAGCAGCAGCCGGCCCTGGCGAAGATCAAGGTCCAGTAAATGCGTACGCGTCTTGCCGGGCTGATCCTGCTGTTGCCGCTCTGCGCCCTTGGGGCGCCCGCTCTTGCACAAGAGCGGCAGGCGCAGCTGGCCTGGCGCACCGCGCAGGGCGACCAGCTGCTGCGCCTCGGGCCGCAGCAGGTGCTCGATCGCCAGCCGCTGCCGGCCGACCTGCGCGCGCCGCTGGGCAGCCTGTGGAAGCTGTTCGTCTACGCCTGGCTGAATGACACCGGCCAGCAGGAGCCGGCCTACCGCTGCCGCGGCGAGGACAAGGAAGAGGTCTATTGCTGCACGGCGGGTCAGAGCATCGGGCGTGACGCGGCGCTGGTGAAGTCCTGCGGGCTGTACTTCCAGCCGCAGCGCCTGGGCATCGACGGCGCGGTCTGGCAGCAATACTGGCAGGCGCGCCACGCGCCGGCGTGGATCGCTCAGTTGGACAAGCTGGCGCCGCAGACCGAAGTGCCGGTCGCCGAACTTCTCGACCAGTTGCAGCACCTGCCGGCCCAGGAGCAGGCACAGAAGGTGCTGCTCGACGTCAGTCTCGCCGCCGACGAAGGCCGCGCCCCGGCGGTGCTGGGCGGACGCCTGCGGGTGAAGACCTGGAGCTGGGACGTGGACGGCCAGCGCGAAGGCGGTTTCGCCGGCTGGCTGGCGGACGGCACGCCGCTCTGGGCGCGCGGACCGGGCACCAGCAAGACCGTGCTGGCGAACTACGGCAACGCCATCGGCGCCGCGCTGCCAGCGCCCTGGCCGCGCGATCTGGGGCGTTGCGTGGAGGTTGGGCTGTTCAGCCGCTATCCGCTTAAGGAGGTCTATGACGCGCGCAACCAGACGGCCGCCGAGGGTTTGCTGGAAGGCCGGCAGAATGTGCTGTTCGCCAACGGCGTTCGACTGGACGTGGACAGCGGCGGCGATCTGTTCCTCGAGCGCGGTGCCCGGGGCCCGCGCCTGACCGCGCGCCTGTCCCGCGAGGAATACGTCGCCCGCGTGCTGGACCGCGAAGCCTCGGCCACGCCGCCGGAAGCGGCCAAGGCGCTGGCGGTGACCATCCGCACCTATCTGCTGCAGAACGGAGCGCCGCGCGGCGACTGCCTGAGCATCGACGACAGCAGCCAGCGCCAGCGCGTGGCGCCGCGCCCGGCCAGCGAGGCGGCGCGTGGCATCGCCGCCTGGACCGCCGATCTGGTGCTGGCCGGCGGCACCGTCACCTATCACTCGGACGAGGCGGGGCAGTCGAAGCTGTCCTGGCGCGACGCCCGGGAGCAGGCCGCCAGGGGCCTGCGCTACGACGCCATCCTCGCCCGCGCCTTCCCGCGCACCAGCCTCAGCCGCTGGAGCAACCCGGCCGCCGCCTGCCAGCCGCTGCCCGAGGCGGAGCGCTGGTTGCAGGCACAGCGCCGCAACTGGCGTCCGCGCCTGGAAGGCGAGCCGGGGTACGAGGAGTTGCAGTCCTTCGCCGTGTGCCGCCTGAGCAGCGGCCGGCCCTACGTCGACCGCGAACGCCAGCGCATCTTCGTGCGCGGCCTGTATTCCCAGCAGGACCGCCTCGACCTGGCCCACGAATACCTGCACCTGGCCTTCCAGGCGCACCCCAATGGACAAGACGAGGGCTATGTGGAAAGCCTGGCCCGTCGCCTGATACTGGAATGATCGTCATGACACTCGCCCATGTGCTCCGCCTGTCCCTGCTCGCCAGCCTGATCCCGCTGGCGGCGCAGGCCGCCGAATCGCCGATCCGCCTGGATACGCCGCTGGGCGGCTGGCGCGCGGGCGACGGCGACAAGGCCGACTTCCGGCAGACGGTGAACTACCCGGCCTCGTCGGTGAACACCCGCGCGGACCAGTCCGACACCGCGCGCATCCGTGGCGAAATCCGCGCGCTGCCCAAGGACAACCGGGACCCGGCGCGGTTGGTGGTCAATGGTGTGGCCATGCCGATGCGGGTCGAAAGCGACGGCAGGTTCGACCGCCCGTTCGCCTTCCCGGCGGGCTCCAACAGCGTCGAGGTCGTCAGCCCGGACGGCCAGCAGCGCAGGCGCGTGCAGTTCTACCACGGTGGCGGTGGCGGCGAGGTGCCGGCCAAGCTGCGCGTGCTGCTGGCCTGGGACTCCGACAACACCGACCTGGACCTGCATCTGGTGACCCCCGACGGCGGGCACGTCTGGTACGGCAACCGCTCGCTGGCCAACGGCGCGGCCCAGGACGTCGACGTGACCACCGGCTACGGCCCGGAAATCATCGCCAGCCCGACCCCGCCCAAGGGCCAGTACCTGGTCTACGTGAACTACTACGGCGGCGGTTGGAGCGAGGACGACAGCTCCGGCGAGGTGGACGCGGCCAAGCCGCTGACCACGGCGCAGGTGACCATCGTCACGGAGGAGGGGACGGTGAACGAGAAGCAGGAGTCCTTCCTGATCCCCATGCGCCAGCCGGGCGAGCTGACGCTGGTGAAGCGGTTCAGTTACCCGTAAGGGCGAAAGCCGAAGGTTCTGCTCTTGTAGGAGCGGATCTTATCCGCGAATCGCGCCGGCCCTGCCGGCAAATCGCGGACGGAGTCCGCTCCTGCGCAGGCGCATGTCCGAGACGTTCTCCTGTAGGCGCGGATTCATCCGCGATGCTCTTCGCGGACAAGGTCCGCTTGTGTCTGCTGACTTCGGTAGGATCGAAGGTGAGAGCGGCGGGAAGCAAGCTGCAGGTCCGCAGTGTTAGCAGCACGAGTAGGAGCCCAAGCTGCCTCCCGCCGTCCTCTGACCAAAGCCCGAACAGTTGAACGAGTACAACCTCGAACCACAAGCGTGGGCAGTCAGAGCGCTCTCGCCATGTAGTTTACGAGGGTTGAAGCATGACGTGTTGGATCGGTATCGATGTTGCCAAGGACTCGCTGGCCGTATGGTTCCGCCCACAGGGCAGGAGCTTGAGCGTTTCCAATGACGAAGCGGGACATCAGCAGTTAGTGACGCTCTTCGCCGAGGAGAAGCCCGGCCGCATTGTGCTGGAGGCTACCGGTGGATATGAGCGAGGCGTCCTGCATGCCTTGTCCCGAGCCGGCCACGCAGTCTCTCGCTTGAATCCCACACGGGTTCGGGCGTTTGCTACCGCCATGGGCAAGTTGGCCAAGACCGACCCCATCGATGCGGCCGTCCTGGCGCATCTGGCCCAAACGCTGGAGGAAGCCCCCAGTACGGTTCTTTCGCCGGAGCGCCGGCGGCTGCGAGAGCTGGTGCAACGTCGCGAGCAACTGGTTGGGCAGCGCGATGATGAGCGCCGGCGCCTGCAGCAGGCCAACGACCCCTTCGTTCGCCAATGCCTGGAGGACGCCATCAAGGCCTTGAAGGCCAGAATTTGCAGCTATGACGAGCAAATCGCCGAGGCCATGGCTACGGTGGACTCCGAGCAGGTCCAGCAACTCAGTCAGGTCAAGGGCGTAGGCCCGGTAACCGTCGCAGGATTACTGGCTTACCTGCCAGAACTGGGACAACTCAACCGTCGCCAGATCGCCGCCCTGGTCGGCTTGGCCCCTTACAACAGCGACAGCGGCCAGAAATCGGGGCAACGCCGTATCCGCGGAGGGCGCGGCATGATTCGACGCATCCTCTACATGGCAACCTGGTCGGTCATTCGTTACCAGAAGAGCTTCGCTCTTCGTTATCACGGCCTACGCGAAAACGGCCGATGCGCCAAAGTCGCGTTGGTGGCCTGCATGCGAGTTCTGATCGTACGGCTCAATGCGATGGTCCGGGACGGCACTTGCTGGAGAACTGACTTCGAGTAAAAGACAGTTGCTCCTACGCAAAGCCACGCCGGCTCCGAGCGTAGGAGGCGTAGGCCATTGCGCCCACGAGGCGCTGGATCAGGCCTGCCGATCCGCCTGCCAGGCGTCGATCACTTCCTGCGCCGCGCGGAAGGCGTCGATGGCCGCCGGAACCCCGGCATAGACCGCGCAGTGCAGCAGCGCTTCGCGAATCTCCTCCACCGTGCAGCCGTTGTTCAGTGCGCCGCGCACGTGGCCTTTCAGCTCCTGCGGGCACTTCAGTGCGGTCAGCGCGGCCAGGGTGATCAGGCTGCGGGTCTTGCGTGGCAGGCCTTCGCGGTTCCACACCCCGCCCCAGGCGTGCTCGTTGACGAAGTCCTGCAGCGGCTGGGTGAAGTCGGTGGCGTTGTTCAGCGCGCGGTCGACGAAGGCGTCGCCCATCACTTCGCGGCGGACCTGTTCGCCGGGGATGCGGTTGTCGTTCATGAATGCTCCTAGTCGAGTGCTTCCAGGCGTACCGGCGCGATGCCGGTGCGCAACATGTTCAGGCGTTCGGCGGCGCCGCGGGAGAGGTCGATGATCCGTCCGCGGCCGAAGGGACCGCGGTCGTTGACCCGCACCACCACGCTGCGGCCGTTGTCGAGGTTGGTGACCTTCAGCCGGGTGCCGAAGGGCAGGGTACGGTGCGCGGCGGTCAGGGCGTGCTGGTTGAAGCGTTCGCCGCTGGCGGTGCGCCTGCCGTGGTGCGCCTTGCCGTAGTAGGAGGCGGTGCCCTCGACGCGATAGCCGTGGCCGGAGACCTCCGCATCGCGCTCGTAGGAGGGGGTGCTGCAGCCGGCCAGCAGGGCCAGGCCGGCGAGAAGCGAGAGAGTCGGGAGTGAACGCCACATGACGGAGCTTCCAGGGGACGATTTACCCGGCACGGCTGCCGACGTTCCAGTCGCAGCAACGGGTTCCGATCCGGCCATCCCTGGCCGGCCGTTCGCCGGGCCAACGCCTGCGTTGGCACTCTTCTGGAAAAGAAGGGGCGACTTACCCTTCGAGCTTCTTCTTCAGCAGTTCGTTCACCTGGCCGGGGTTGGCCTTGCCCTTGGAGGCCTTCATCGCCTGGCCGACGAAGAAACCGAACATCTTGCCGCGCTTGGCTTCGTCGCTGGCGCGGTACTGTTCGACCTGCTCGGCGTTGGCCGCCAGCACCTCGTCGAGCATCTTGTCGATGGCGCCGGTGTCGGTGACCTGCTTCAGGCCCTTGGCCTCGATGATCGCATCGGCCGAACCTTCACCAGCGGCCATGGCCTCGAAGACCATCTTGGCGATCTTGCCGGAGATGGTGTTGTCCTTGATGCGCAGGATCATGCCGCCCAGGTGCTCGGCGGAAACCGGCGACTGCTCGATCTCCAGGCCGTCCTTGTTGAGCAGGCTGGAGAGCTCGCCCATCACCCAGTTGGCGGCCAGCTTGGCGTCGCCGCAGATGCCCTGCACCTGCTCGAAGTAGTCGGCCATCTCACGGCTGGCGGAGAGCACGCTGGCGTCGTAGGCGGACAGGCCGTACTGGCTCTCGAAGCGCTCGCGCTTCTGGTCCGGCAGTTCCGGCAGCTGCGCGCGCAGGCCGTCGAGGAAGGCGCGCTCGATCACCACCGGCAGCAGGTCCGGGCAGGGGAAGTAGCGGTAGTCGTTGGCTTCTTCCTTGCTGCGCATGGAGCGCGTCTCGTCCTTGTTCGGGTCGTACAGGCGGGTTTCCTGCACCACCTTGCCGCCGTCCTCGATCAGGTCGATCTGGCGCTGCACTTCGTGGTTGATCGCCCGCTCGATGAAGCGGAAGGAGTTGACGTTCTTGATCTCGGCGCGGGTGCCGAACTCGGCCTGGCCCTTCGGCCGCACCGAGACGTTGCAGTCGCAGCGCAGCGAGCCTTCGGCCATGTTGCCGTCGCAGATGCCCAGGTAGCGCACCAGCGCGTGGATCGCCTTGACGTAGGCCACGGCTTCCTTGGCGCTGCGGATGTCCGGCTCGGAGACGATCTCCAGCAGCGGCGTGCCGGCGCGGTTCAGGTCGATGCCGCTCATGCCGTGGAAGTCTTCGTGCAGGCTCTTGCCGGCGTCCTCTTCCAGGTGCGCGCGGGTGATGCCGACGCGCTTGACGGTGCCGTCTTCCAGGGTGATGTCCAGGTGCCCCTTGCCGACGATGGGGTGGTCCATCTGGCTGGTCTGGTAGCCCTTGGGCAGGTCCGGGTAGAAGTAGTTCTTCCGCGCGAAGACGTTGCGCCCGGCGATTTCGGCGTTGATCGCCAGGCCGAACTGGCAGGCCATGCGCACGGCCTCCTGGTTCAGCACCGGCAGGGTGCCGGGCATGGCCAGGTCGATCAGGCTGGCCTGGGTGTTCGGGGCGGCGCCGAAGGTGGTGGCGCTACCGGAGAAGATCTTCGATTGGGTGGAGAGCTGTGCGTGGATTTCCAGCCCGATCACGGTTTCCCATTGCATCTATATGGTCCTCAGAATCCGGCCGGAGCTTGTTTGTGCCAGTCGCTGACCAGCTGGTACTGGTGCGCGACGTTGAGCAGGCGGCCTTCCTGGAAGTATGGCGCGAGCAGCTGGACACCCACCGGCAGGCCGTCGACGAAGCCGGCGGGCATGGACAGGCCCGGGATGCCGGCGAGGTTGGCGGTGATGGTGTAGATGTCTTCCAGGTACTGGGCGACCGGGTCGTTGTTCTTCTCGCCCAGTTTCCAGGCCGGGTTCGGCGTGGTCGGGCCGAGGATCACGTCGACCTCGGCGAAGGCGCTGACGAAGTCGTTCTTGATCAGGCGGCGGATCTTCTGCGCCTTCAGGTAATAGGCGTCGTAGTAGCCGGCGGACAGCGCGTAGGTGCCGACCATGATGCGGCGCTTCACCTCGGCGCCGAAGCCTTCGGCGCGGGAGCGCTTGTACAGGTCTTCGAGGTTCTGCGGGTTCTCGCAGCGGTAGCCGTAGCGCACGCCGTCGAAGCGCGACAGGTTGGAGCTGGCCTCGGCCGGCGCGATCACATAATAGGCAGGGATCGCGTGCTGCATGTTCGGCAGGGAGATTTCCTTGACCACCGCGCCGAGCTGCTTGAGCTGCTCGACCACCTTCATCACCGCGTCGGCAATGCGGCTGTCCAGGCCGGCGCCGAAGTATTCCTTCGGCAGGCCGATGCGCAGGCCGGTCAGCGGTTTGCTCAGGGCGGCCAGGTAGTCGTCCACCGGCTGGTCGACGCTGGTGGAGTCCTTCGGGTCGAAGCCGGCCATGGCGCCGAGCATCAGCGCGCAGTCCTCGGCGGTGCGGGCCAGCGGGCCGCCCTGGTCGAGGCTGGAGGCGTAGGCGATCATGCCCCAGCGGGATACGCGGCCGTAGGTCGGCTTGATGCCGGTGAGGTTGGTCAGCGCCGCCGGCTGGCGGATCGAGCCGCCAGTGTCGGTGCCGGTGGCGGCCGGGATCAGGCGTGCGGCCACGGCGGCGGCGGAACCGCCGGAGGAGCCGCCCGGCACGCGGGAGGTGTCCCAGGGGTTCTTCACCGCGCCGTAGTGGCTGGATTCGTTGGCCGAGCCCATGGCGAACTCGTCCATGTTCAGCTTGCCCAGGCTCACGGTGCCGGCGTCGGCCAGGCGCTCGACGACGGTGGCGTCGTAGGGCGAGACGAAGGCGTCGAGGATCTTCGAGCCGCAGCTGGTGCGCACGCCCTCGGTGCAGAACAGGTCCTTGTGGGCGATCGGCGCACCGAGCAGGGCGCCGGTCTCGCCCTTGGCGCGCCGTTCGTCGGCGGCCCTGGCCTGGGCCAGGGCGAGTTCCTCGGTGACGGTGATGAAACTGTTCAGCTGCGGGTCGAGCTGCTGGATGCGCGCAAGCAGGGCAGTGGCCAGTTCCTGGGCGGAGAATTGCTTGTCGGCGAGTCCGCGGGCGACTTCGGCGAGGGTCAGTTGATGCAGCATGTGTCCGTGTCCTTAGCGCTTACTCGATGACTTTCGGGACGAGATAGAGCCCGTCTTCCACGGCCGGGGCGATGGCCTGGTAGGCTTCGCGGCGGTTTTCCTCGGTGACCGCGTCGGCGCGCAGGCGCTGGGTGGCCTCCAGCGGGTGGGCCAGGGGCTCCACGCCGTCGGTGTCGACCGCCTGCATGGCGTCGATCAGGCCGAGGATGTTGTTGAGGGTGTCGGTGGTGCGCGAAATGTCGGCTTCCTCCAGGCCCAGGCGGGCGAGGTGGGCGATCTTTTCCACGTCGGAGCGTTCAAGCGCCATCGAGGTCTCCAGCTAGAGCGGCCAGGCTCGAACTGGTCCTGGCCGGACGGAATTTGTGGGGCAGGGAACAGAACCCGCGGCAGACAGTCGAAGGCCGCTGGGACGGGCGCTGCAGGCCCGGAGAAACGAGGAATCTAGCATAAATTGCCGCCTTGCCCAAAATCCCCGTGATTGTTAGAGTTTGCCGCACTTTTTTACCCGCGCATTTTTCACCCACGCTCCACCTACGGGTTTCTTTCCAATGTTCAAAAAACTGCGTGGCATGTTTTCCAGTGATCTGTCGATCGACCTGGGCACTGCCAATACCCTTATTTATGTGCGCGAGCGCGGCATCGTCCTGAACGAGCCGTCCGTGGTCGCCATCCGCAGCCACGGCAGCCAGAAGAGCGTGGTGGCCGTCGGTACCGAAGCCAAGCGCATGCTGGGCCGTACCCCGGGCAACATTGCTGCCATTCGCCCGATGAAGGACGGCGTGATCGCCGATTTCAGCGTCTGCGAGAAGATGCTGCAGTACTTCATCAACAAGGTTCACGAGAACAGCTTCCTGCAGCCCAGCCCGCGCGTGCTGATCTGCGTGCCGTGCAAGTCCACCCAGGTTGAACGCCGCGCCATCCGCGAATCGGCCCTGGGCGCCGGCGCCCGCGAGGTGTACCTGATCGAAGAACCGATGGCCGCGGCCATCGGCGCCGGCCTGCCGGTGGAAGAGGCCCGTGGTTCCATGGTCGTCGACATCGGCGGCGGCACCACCGAGATCGCCCTGATCTCCCTCAACGGCGTGGTCTACGCCGAATCCGTCCGCGTCGGCGGCGACCGCTTCGACGAAGCCATCGTCACCTACGTGCGCCGCAACTACGGCAGCCTGATCGGCGAATCCACCGCCGAGCGCATCAAGCAGGAAATCGGCACCGCCTTCCCGGGCGGCGAAGTCCGCGAAGTCGACGTCCGTGGCCGCAACCTGGCCGAAGGCGTACCGCGCAGCTTCACCCTGAACTCCAACGAAGTGCTCGAAGCGCTGCAGGAATCCCTGGCGACCATCGTCCAGGCGGTCAAGAGCGCCCTGGAGCAGTCCCCGCCGGAACTGGCTTCCGACATCGCCGAGCGCGGCCTGGTGCTGACCGGCGGTGGCGCGCTGCTGCGCGACCTGGACAAGCTGCTGGCCCAGGAAACCGGCCTGCCGGTGATCGTCGCCGAGGACCCGCTGACCTGCGTGGCCCGTGGCGGCGGCAAGGCGCTGGAAATGATGGATCGCCACTCCATGGACCTGCTTTCCACCGAATAAGGTGGGAGCCCTGGAGAGGTCGGTTGACCTTTCGCCCGGGCGGGTGGAACTTCAACCGACCTCGCACAGCTAGGAGCCGGTCATCAAACCGATATTCTCCAAAGGGCCCTCGCTGGGCGCGCGCCTGCTGGTGCTCGCCGTCCTGTCGGTCGCCTTGATGGTGGTCGACGCCCGCTTCGATTATCTCAAGCCGGTACGCAGCCAGATGGGGCTGGTGCTGACTCCCTTCTATGGCATCGCCGATATCCCGGTTCGCGCCTGGGAAGGCGTGCGTGACCAGTTCACCAGCCGCAGCGAGCTGCTCGCCGAGAACGAGCGCCTGAAGGCCGAGCAACTGCTGATGCAGCGCCGCCTGCAGAAGCTGGCCACCCTGACCGAACAGAACGTGCGCCTGCGCGAACTGCTCAACTCCTCCGCCCTGGTCGACGACAAGGTGCTGGTGGGCGAGCTGATCGGCGTCGACCCCAACCCGTTCACCCAGCGCATACTGATCGACAAGGGCGAGAAGGACGGCGTGTTCCAGGGCCAGCCGGTGCTCGACGCCAGCGGCCTGATGGGGCAGGTGGTCGAGGTGCTGCCCTACGCCGCCCGCGTCCTGCTGCTGACCGACACCACCCACAGCATTCCGGTACAGGTGAACCGCAATGGCCTGCGCGCCATCGCCGTGGGCACCGGCAACCCGGAACGTCTGGAGCTGCGCTACGTCGCCGATACCGCCGACATCAAGGAAGGCGACCTGCTGGTCAGCTCCGGCCTTGGCCAGCGCTTCCCCGCCGGCTATCCGGTGGCCACCGTCAAGGAAGTGCTGCACGACACCGGCGGGCCTTTCGCCACCATCCGCGCCGTGCCCACCGCGAAGATGAACCGCAGCCGCTATGTGCTGCTGGTCTTCAGCGACAGCCGCACCCCCGAGCAGCGCGCCACCGATGCCGCCGAGGCGCAGGCCGAGGCTGACCGCAAGGCCGCCGAGTCCACCGCCCCGGCCCAGCCCGGAACCGCTGCCGCCGCGCCCGCACCTGCGCCCGCGCCGACACAGGACGCCGCTCATCCGGCGGCCCCCGCCGCCAGGCCGGCGCATCCGTCCAGCGCCAGTGGCGCCGCGCCGGTGGCTCCGGCTCCGGCGCAATCCGACGCAGGGAAACGTCACTGATGGCCGCCCAGGGCGCGCAAAACGGCTGGGCGATCTGGCTCAGCCTGCTCCTGGCGCTGATGCTCTCGGTGGCGCCGATGCCCAGTTTCATGGAGATCGGCCGGCCGCTGTGGCTGGCGATGTTCCTGACCTACTGGGTGCTCTACCTGCCGCACAAGGTCGGCATGCTCAGCGCCTGGGTGCTGGGCCTGGCCGAGGATGTGCTCTACGGCACCCTGCTGGGGCAGAACGCGCTGGTCCTCAGCCTGATCATTTTCCTGGTGCTGTCGCTGCACCAGCGCTTGCGGATGTTCCCCATCTGGCAGCAATGCCTGGTGCTGCTGGTGGTGTTCGGCCTGGCACAGCTGGTCCAGCTCTGGCTCAGCGCCTTGACCGGCAACCGTCCGCCGACCCTGGCGTTCCTGCTGCCGGCGCTGGTCAGTGCCCTGCTCTGGCCGTGGGTCTACACGCTGCTCCGGGCCCTGCGCCTGCGCCTGAACATCAACTGAGGCCCCGCTGCGGGGCGTTTCGCCGGGTCTGGCGCCACTTGCGCCGGAGCGGTTTCGGGAGTCTCCGATGTCCTTGTACCTCGCTTCCAGTTCGCCGCGCCGCCGCGAGCTGCTGGCCCAGATCGGTCTGCCGTTTCATATCGTGCCCGCCTCCATCGACGAAACGATCGAGGAAGGCGAGTCGGCCACCGCCTATGTCGAGCGGCTGGCGCGCGGCAAGGCGCTGGCGGGGCTGAACTTCCTCGCGCAGCGGGCGGATGTCTGCGTGCTGGGCGCCGATACCGCCGTCGTGCTCGACGGGCGCATCCTCGGCAAGCCGGCCGATCGCGCCGACGCCGTGGCCATGCTGCAGCTGCTGTCCGGCCGCGAACACGAGGTGCTCACCGCGGTGGCCGTGGCCAACCGCGACCGCTGCGAGGCGCGGGTCGTCAGCAGCCGCGTGACCTTCCGCGGCGTTTCGCTGGCGGAGGCCGAGCGCTATTGGGAGACTGGCGAGCCGCAGGACAAGGCGGGTGGCTATGCTATCCAGGGGCTCGCGGCAGTCTTCGTCAGCCGCGTGGAGGGCAGCTACAGCGCCGTGGTCGGCCTGCCGCTGTGCGAAACTGCGGCACTGCTGGCTGACTTCTCCATCCCTTGCTGGCAGTCTTGATCACGAAGTAGCGCTGCACGACTCCGGGCGCGATAAGGAAGGGCGCATGAGCGAAGAGATCCTGATCAATATCACGCCGATGGAATCGCGCGTGGCGGTGGTGGAGAACGGCGTCCTGCAGGAGGTCCACGTCGAGCGCACGTTGCGCCGCGGGATCGTCGGCAACATCTACAAGGGCAAGGTCGTGCGCGTGCTGCCGGGCATGCAGGCGGCCTTCGTCGACGTCGGCCTGGAACGCGCGGCCTTCATCCATGCGGCCGAGATATCCACCCGCGAAGGCAGCGCGGTGGAGAACATCGGCGCGCTGGTGCACGAGGGCCAGAGCCTGGTGGTGCAGGTCACCAAGGACCCCATCGGCACCAAGGGCGCGCGCCTGACCACCCACCTGTCGATTCCGTCGCGCTACCTGGTGTACATGCCGCGCACCAGCCACGTCGGCATTTCCCTGAAGATCGAGGACGAAGTCGAGCGCGAGCGCCTCAAGCAGGTGGTGGCCAAGTGCGTGGCGGCCGAAGGCATCGTCGAGCAGGGCGGCTTCATCCTGCGCACCGCCGCCGAGGGCGCCGGGGAGGACGAAATCCTCGCCGACATCCGCTACCTGCGCCGCCTGTGGGACCAGATCGCCGCGCAGATCCAGACCGTCGGCGCGCCGACCCTGATCTACGAGGACCTGTCCCTGGCCCTGCGCACCCTGCGCGACCTGGTCAATCCGCGGATCGAGAAGATCCGCGTCGATTCGCGGGAGAACTTCCACAAGATCACGCAGTTCGTCGAAGAACTGATGCCGGAAATCGCCGACCGCCTGGAGCACTACCCCGGCGAGCGGCCGATCTTCGACCTCTACGGGGTCGAGGACGAGGTGCAGAAGGCGCTGGAGCGCAAGGTCCTGCTCAAGTCCGGCGGCTACCTGATCATCGACCCGACCGAGGCGATGACCACCATCGACGTGAACACCGGCGCCTTCGTCGGCCACCGCAATCTCGAAGAGACCATCTTCAAGACCAACCTCGAGGCCGCCACCGCCATCGCCCGCCAGCTGCGCCTGCGCAACCTGGGCGGGATCATCATCATCGATTTCATCGACATGGAAGACGAAGAGCACCGCCGCCAGGTCCTGCGGACCCTGGAGAAGCAGCTCGAACGCGACCATGCCAAGACCAACATCATCGGCATCACCGAACTGGGCCTGGTGCAGATGACCCGCAAGCGCACCCGCGAAAGCCTGGTGCAGGTGCTCTGCGAGCCCTGCCCGAGCTGCCAGGGGCGCGGCATGCTGAAGACCGCCGAGACCATCTGCTACGAGATCTTCCGCGAAATCCTCCGCGAGGCCCGCGCCTACCAGGCCGATTCCTACCTGGTGCTGGCCAACCAGAAGGTGGTGGACCGCCTGCTCGACGAGGAGTCGGGCAACGTCGCCGATCTGGAGGTGTTCATCGGCCGGCCCATCAAGTTCCAGGTCGAGGCCATGTACTCCCAGGAACAGTACGACGTTGTCCTGCTTTGAGGGGCAGGTCCCAATGTCCTGGCTCCCCGTGGTGCGACGCTCTGCAACGGGCGTTTGCGGAGCTTTCGACGACCCGCGCTGTCAGACGGGGTTCGCTACGTATGGCCGGGAGCCAGTTCGATGACCGTTCGCCTTCTTCCACGGGTGCCTGACTGACATGGGGCGCCTGTTCGCTGCGTCGCTGCGGGTGGTCCTGGGGCTGCTGGCCCTGGGGCTGGTGCTGCTCGCGCTGTACGTCAGCCTGGGGCGCCATCTGGTGCCGCTGGTGGCCGAGTACCGCGACGACCTGGCGCAGCGGGCCGCCGCCCAGCTCGGCCTGCCGGTGACCATCGGCGCGCTCGAAGGCCACTGGCAGGGCTTCGGCCCGATCATCGTGGTGCGCGATATCCAGCTGGGCGAGGGCAACGATGCGCTGCGCCTGGAGCACGTGCGCCTGACTCCCGACATCCTCGGCAGCCTGATGGCGCGCCAGCCGCGTATCGATAGCCTGGAGCTGGAAGGCCTGCAGCTCACCCTGCGCGAGGACGAACAGGGCCAGTGGCGCGCCGACGGGCTGCCCAGCCGCGGCGGCGACACCGATCCGCGCCGGCTGATCGACCTGCTGCTGGCGCCGCGCCGCCTGTCGCTGATGGACAGCCAACTGACCGTGCTGCCGCAGGGCGCCGAGCCCCTGTCGCTGAGCTATGTCGGCATGACCTTGTACAGCGGCGGCCGCCAGCACCTCGACGCGCGCCTGACGCTGCCGGACGGCCAGCCCGTCGCGGCCCGCCTGGAATCCCGCCTGAACCGCGACGACTGGCGGCAGAGCTCGGCGGACGCCTATCTGAGCCTGCCGCAGACGGACTGGTCGAAGTGGCTGCCCGGGCGCCTGACCGGGGCCTGGAAACTCTCCGAACTCAAGGCCGGCGGCGAGTTCTGGACGAGCATCGAGAAGGGCGTGCCGGTCTCGGCCGTTGCGCGCCTCAATGCGCCGGCGATCAAGGTCGCGCTGGGCGAACAGAAGCCCGTCAGCCTGGGCGATCTCGGCGTGAGCCTGTATTTCCAGCGCAACGGCGAGGACTTCGACCTGCGCGTCGCCGACCTGGCGGCCAACCTGGGCGATACCCGCTGGGGCGAGGCGGAACTGTCCCTGACGCGGCGGATGAAGGACGAGGAGCACTGGCAACTGCAGGCCGACCGCCTCGACCTGACCCCGCTGGGCCCGATGATCACCGCCCTGGCGCCGTTGCCGGACAAGATCGTCGAGTGGCTCGACGGGCTGCAGCCGCGCGGCGTGCTGCACAACCTCAACTTCGACTACTGGCCGCAGCGCGAGGGCGCCGAGCGCCTGACCTACGCCGCCAACCTGGAGAAGGTCGGCGTCAGCGCCTTCCATGAAGTGCCGGCGGTGGCCAACGTCGACGGCACCGTCAGCGGCAATCTCGGCGGCGGCCAGCTGGACGCCTCGGCCCAGGACTTCATGCTGCACCTGGCGACCCTGTTCCCCGAGCCCTGGCATTACCGCAGCGCCCATGCGCGCCTGTTCTTCCAGCTCAACGACGAGGCCTTCACCCTCGGCAGCCACCTGATGAAGGTCGAGGGCGAGGAGGGCAACCTCGCCGGTGACATGCTGATCCGCCTGATGCGCGACCCGGCGCTGGAGGACTACATGGACCTGCGGGTCGCCATCAGCAACGGCGACGCGCGCTTCACCAGCCGCTACCTGCCCACGGTCATCCCGCAGATGAGCAGGAACCTCGCCGACTGGCTGAAGAGCTCGATCAAGGGCGGGCGCATCGAGCAGGGCTACTTCCTCTGGCAGGGCTCGCTGCAGAAGGGTTCGGCGCCCGAGTCGCACGCCCTGAGCCTGTACTTCAAGGTCCACGATGGCGAGCTCGACTACCAGCCGGGCTGGCCGGCCCTGAGCAAGGCCGAGGGTGAGGTGCGGGTGGAGGACACCGGCGTCAGCATCACCGCGCAGTCCGGGCAGATACTCGACAGCCAGGTGCGCAACGTGTCGGTGGCGATTCCCCATGTACCGAGCGGCGAGGTTTCCCACCTGCACGTGGATGGCGACATCGACAGCAACCTGGGCGATGGCCTGAAGATCCTCCAGGACTCGCCCATCGGCGCGAACCAGACCTTCGCCGGCTGGCAGGGCGAAGGCGACCTCGGTGGCCACCTCAATCTCGATATCCCGCTGGCCAAGGACCAGGCCAGGCAGGCGCGGGTCATCGTCGACTTCGCCACCGAGTCCGCGCGGTTGAAGATCGCCCGGCCCGAGCTCGATCTCGAACGGCTGCAGGGCCAGTTCCGCTACGACACCGACAGCGGCCTGAGTGCGCAGAACGTCTCGGCCCAGGTGCTGGGCAGCCGGATCACCGGCAGGATTCGCGCCGAAGGGCGCAATGGCGCGCCGCGCAGCCGCGTGCTGGTGGGCGGGCAGATGCCGGTCAGGAGCCTGCTGGGCTGGGCCAAGGTGCAGAAGCAACTGCCGGTGGACGGTCGCATTCCGTTCCAGTTGAACCTGCTGCTGGACGGCAGGGACAGCCAGTTGCAGGTCACCTCCAACCTGCAGGGCGTCGCCATCGACATGCCCGCGCCCTTCGGCAAGACCGCCGCCGAAACCCGCGAAAGCGAGTGGCGCATGACCCTCGACGGGCCGGAGCGGCGTTACTGGGCGACCTATGGCGACCGCGCCAGCCTGGCCTATGCCGCTCCGGCGGAGCAGCCGCTTGGCGGGCGCGGAGTCCTGCGCCTGGGCGGCGACCCCGCGCTGCTGCCGAACTGGAGCGGCCTGCAGGTGCGCGGCCGCGTCGATGAAGTGGATGCCGAGGCCTGGAAGGCCTTCCTGACGAAATACTCCAACAGCGGCGTCGAGGGTGCCGCCGGCCTGCTCCGTGGCGCCGACCTGCAGATCGGGCGGGTCACGGGCTTCGGACAGAGCCTGGACAATCTCAGCCTGGACCTCGCGCGGGTCGACAGCAGCTGGCAACTGGACCTGGGCAGCTCGCTGGTGTCCGGCAAGGTCACCGTGCCCGATGGCGGCAGCCGGCCGATCCAGGTCAAGCTGGACCGCATCGACCTGCCGAAGGGCGAGGCCATCGACTCGCCCGGCGCGGTGGTCGCCCCCGATCCCCTGGCCAACATCGATCCGCGCTCGCTGCCGGCCATGGATGTGTCGATCCGCCAGGTCATCAAGGCCGGAAAGCCGGTCGGCGCCTGGAGTTTCAACCTGCGGCCGACGCCGACCGGCACCAGCTTCAACAATGTGTCGCTCAACCTGCGCGGGCTGGCGGTCAAGGGCACGCTGCGCTGGGACGGCATGGCCGGCACGGCGCGCAGCAGCTTCCAGGGGCGCCTGGATGGCAAGAACCTGGCCGATGTGCTGACCGCCTGGGATTTCGCGCCCAGCGTCACCAGCGAGCGCTTCCGCGTCGATATCAACGGCAACTGGCCGGGGTCGCCGGCGGCGCTGAGCCTGCGGCGCTTCGGCGGCACCGTGGACGCCAGCCTGCGCAGGGGCGCGTTCGTCGAGGTGGAAGGCGGCGCCAACGCCCTGCGCGTGTTCGGCCTGCTCAACTTCAACGCCATCAACCGCCGCCTGCGCCTGGACTTCTCCGACCTGCTGGGCCGGGGCCTGAGCTACGACCGGGTAACCGGCGTGCTCACCGCCACCGATGGCGTGTTCTTCACCCGCGAACCGCTGCGCCTGACCGGGCCGTCGAGCACCCTGGAGCTGAACGGGACGCTGGACCTGGCCCACGACCAGATCGACGCCAGTCTGCTGGTGACCCTGCCGGTGACCAACAACCTGCCGCTGGCGGCGCTGATCGTCGGCGCGCCGGCGGTGGGCGGCGCGCTGTTCGTGGTGGACCAGCTGCTGGGCGACAAGGTCTCGCGCTTCGCCAGCGTGCGGTACAGCGTGAAAGGTCCGTGGCAGAGCCCGGTCATCACCTTCCAGCGCCCCTTCGAAGGCAGCCGTTGAGCAGAGTCGCCGGGCATCGGTTAGCATGACCTACGGACACAGCCGGAGCTAACCATGCCCATCGCCGTCATCCAGATGGTCAGCCAGGACGATGTCCTGGCCAATCTCGCCGCCGCTCGTCGCCTGCTCGAGCAGGCCGCCCGGGATGGCGCGCGTCTCGCGGTCCTGCCGGAGAACTTCGCCGCCATGGGCCGCCGCGATCTCGCCGAGCTCGGCCGTGCCGAGGCGAGGGGCGAGGGGCCGATCCTGCCCTGGTTGAAAAGCGCCGCCCGCGACCTCAGGTTGTGGATAGTCGGCGGAACCCTGCCGCTGCCCCCGGCCGGCCAGCCGGAGGCCAAGGCCAATGCCTGTTCGCTGCTGATCGACGATCGGGGCGAGGTGGCGGCGCGCTACGACAAGCTGCACCTGTTCGACGTGGACGTCGCCGACGCCCGTGGCCGCTATCGCGAGTCGGACGACTACGCCTTCGGCCAGCGCGTGGTGGTGGCCGACACGCCGGTCGGGCGCCTGGGGCTGACGGTCTGCTACGACCTGCGCTTCCCCGAGCTCTACACCGCGCTGCGCGAGGCCGGCGCGGAACTGATCAGCGCGCCGGCGGCCTTCACCGCGGTGACCGGCGCGGCGCACTGGGAAGTGCTGATCCGCGCCCGCGCCATCGAGACCCAGTGCTACCTGCTGGCGGCCGGGCAGGGCGGCACCCATCCCAAGGGACGGGAAACCTGGGGGCAATCGGCGATCGTCGATCCCTGGGGGCGTATTCTGGTCCAGCAGGCCAAGGGCGAGGCCGTTCTGCTGGCCGAGCGTGACAGCGGGGAGCAGGCGGCGGTCCGGCAGCGCATGCCGATTGCCCGGCACAGACGATTTTTCCCGCCGGTCGAACCGCGACCGGCGCGTACGGAGTAGATATGAGCGAACTGTTGTCATCCGTCAGCCAGCACCTGCTGACCCCCGGTGGCCTGGACATCGAGCGGTTGTCGCCGGTGCTGCATGAACTCAGCGGCCCGGGCATCGATGCGGCCGACCTGTACTTCCAGAGCCAGGTGTCCGAGTCCTGGATGCTCGAAGACGGCATCGTCAAGGAAGGCAGCTTCCACATGGACCAGGGCGTCGGCGTGCGCGCGCAGTCCGGCGAGAAAACCGGCTTCGCCTACAGCAATGCGATCACCCACGAGGCGCTGGTCCAGGCCGCCCGCGCGGCCCGTTCGATTTCCCGTGCCGGGCAGAATGGCCGGGTGCAGGCATTCAACGCCGTGGCGCCGCAGCGCCTGTACGCCGGCGAGAATCCGCTGGATGTGCTCAGCCGCGCGGAAAAGGTGGAACTGCTGCAGAAGATCGACGCCGCCACCCGCGCCCTCGACCCGCGCATCCAGCAGGTCACCGTGAGCCTCGCCGGCGTCTGGGACCAGGTGCTGGTCGCCGCGGCGGACGGCTCGCTGGCGGCGGACATCCGCCCGCTGGTGCGTTTCAACGTCAGCGTCATCGTCGAGCAGAACGGCCGTCGCGAGCGCGGCGGCCACGGCGGCGGCGGACGTACCGACTATCGCTACTTCTTAGAAAAGAATGGGCTGCAGGAAGTCCGCGCCATGAGCTACGCCCGCGAGGCGTTGCGCCAGGCGCTGGTCAACCTCGAAGCGGTGCCCGCGCCGGCCGGCAGCCTGCCGGTGGTGATGGGCGCCGGCTGGTCCGGGGTGCTGTTGCACGAAGCGGTGGGCCACGGCCTGGAAGGCGACTTCAACCGCAAGGGCAGCTCGGCCTACAGCGGCCGCATGGGCGAGAAGGTCGCCTCCGGCCTGTGCACCATCGTCGACGACGGCACCCTGGCCGGTCGCCGGGGTTCGCTGTCGGTGGACGACGAAGGCACGCCGACGAACTGCAACGTGCTGATCGAGAACGGCGTGCTCAAGGGCTACATGCAGGACAAGCTCAACGCCCGCCTGATGGGCGTTGCGCGCACCGGCAACGGCCGCCGCGAGTCCTACGCGCACCTGCCGATGCCGCGCATGACCAACACCTACATGCTGGCCGGGCAGAGCGAGCCGGAAGAAATCATCGCCAGCGTCGAGCGCGGCATCTACTGCGCCAACCTCGGCGGCGGCCAGGTGGACATCACCAGTGGCAAGTTCGTCTTCGCCACCAGCGAGGCCTACCTGATCGAGAACGGCAGGATCACCCGCCCGGTGAAGGGCGCGACCCTGATCGGCAACGGTCCGGAAGTGATGAGCCGGGTGTCCATGGTCGGCAACGACCTGGCGCTGGACAGCGGCGTGGGCACCTGCGGCAAGGACGGCCAGTCCGTGCCGGTCGGCGTCGGTCAGCCGACCCTGAAGATCGACGCGATCACCGTCGGCGGCACGGGCGCCTGAGGCCGTTGCGGGTGAGGCGGGTTGCGCGGGACGCGGCTGCTCAGCGCAGGCCGCGTTTGAGCTCGTCCAGCTCGCGGATGTACTTGAAGATCTTCCGCGCCGCTGCCGGAGGCTTGTCGTGAGCGGCCTCGTGCTGGGCGTGGCGGATCAGCTGCAGCAGGTGCTGCCGGTCGCTGTCCGGGTATTCGCCGAAGAACGCGGACAGTGCGTCGTCGCCGCCGCTGATCAGGCGGTCGCGCCAGCGCTCCAGGGCGTGGAAGCGCTCGTTGTACTGGCGGGTCGAGCTGTCGAGCTGGTCCAGCAGCGCGACGATGGCGTCGATGTCCTGGTCGCGCATCAGCTTGCCGATGAACTGCCGGTGGCGCTTCTTGGCGACATTGGCCTTGTGCTTGGGCGCCTCGTCGAGCGCGCGGCGCAGCGGCTCGGTGAGTGGCAGCCGGTCGAGCATGTCGGCCTTGAGCGTGATCAGGCGCTCGCCGAGGTCCTGCAGTGCGTGCAGCTCGCGTTTTACTTGCGACTTGCTCTTCTCTTCGAAGGACGAGTCGTCATCGTGAATTTCAGCCATGGCGGGGGTCTCGTTGAAAACGCCGCCATGATAACGAGTCAGGGGCCGCTTGTCCGGCCCGTACCGGTCGCCGCCGCCTGAAGGCGGGTCCGGTCCATGAACAGGAGAGGCATGCAATGAGCGAACACAACCCGGCGGTAGGCCCGGACGTCCTTCCCGAACTGCGCGAGCAGGTCGAGCGGATCATCGCCGAGGCTTCCCGGCAGGGCGCCAGCGCCTGCGAGGTGGCGGTTTCGGTGGAGCAGGGATTGTCCACTTCGGTACGCCAGGGCGAGGTGGAGACCGTCGAGTTCAACCGCGACCAGGGCTTCGGCATCACCCTGTATGTCGGTCAGCGCAAAGGGTCGGCCAGCACCTCGGCCACCGGCGCCGACGCCATTCGCGAAACCGTGGCGGCGGCGCTGGCCATCGCCAGGCACGCGTCCGAGGATGACTGCGCCGGTCTCGCCGATCCGGCGCTGATGGCCCGGGACCTGCCGGACCTGGACCTCTACCACGCCTGGTCGATCACCCCGGACCAGGCGGTGGAACGCGCGCTGGCCTGCGAGGCGGCCGCCTTCGCCGCGGACGCGCGGGTGACCAAGGCCGACGGCACCACGGTGAACACCCACCAGGGCTGCCGCGTCTACGGCAACAGCCACGGTTTCGTCGGCGGCTACGCCAGCACCCGGCATAGCCTGAGCTGCGTGATGATCGCCGAGGGTGAGGGGCAGATGCAGCGGGACTACTGGTACGACGTGAACCGCCGTGGCGACCTGCTGGCCACGCCCGAATCCATCGGTCGTCGCGCCGCCGAGCGCGCCGCCAGCCGTCTGGGCGCGCGCCCGGTACCGACCGCCGAGGTGCCTGTGCTGTTCGCCCCGGAAGTCGCGGTGGGGCTGTTCGGTCACTTCCTCGGCGCCATCTCCGGCGGCAGCCTGTACCGCAAGTCGTCGTTCCTCGAAGGCACGCTGGGGCAGCGTCTGTTCCCCGAGTGGCTGACCCTCGACGAGCGTCCGCGGCTGACCGGCGCGCTGGGCAGCGCCTCGTTCGATAGCGATGGCCTGGCGACCTATCCCAAGCCCTTCGTCGAAGGTGGCGATCTGGTTTCCTACGTCCTTGGCACCTACTCCGGCCGCAAGCTGGGCATGCCGAGCACCGCGAATGCCGGCGGCGTGCACAATCTGTTCGTCAGCCACGGCGACGAGGACCAGGCGGCCCTGATTCGCCGCATGGGGCGTGGACTGCTGGTGACCGAGCTGATGGGGCAGGGCGTGAACCTGGTCACCGGCGACTATTCCCGTGGCGCTGGCGGCTACTGGATCGAGAACGGCGAGATCCAGTTCCCGGTGCAGGAAGTCACCATTGCGGCGAACCTGCGCGATCTGTTCCGCAACATCGTGGCCGTCGGCAATGACCTGGAGTTCCGCGGCAATCTGCACACCGGCTCGGTGCTGGTGGAGCGCATGACCGTCGCCGGCAACTGATTCCGCCGCCCATGAAAAAGCCCGCCGGATGGCGGGCTTTTTCATTCAGGGAGCGTCGTGGCCGGGCGTTCACTCGCCTTCGTCGAAGTAGTTGTTGATCAGTTCGACCAGTGCGTTCAGCGCCTCGTCTTCCTGCTCGCCTTCCGCGGCGAGATGCAGGTTGGTGCCCTTGCCGGCGGCCAGCATCATCACCGCCATGATGCTCTTGCCGTCGACGGTGCTTTGCGGATTGCGCCCCACGCGGATCTGGCAGGGATAGCGTCCCGCCACGCCGACGAATTTCGCTGCCGCACGGGCGTGCAGGCCAAGCTTGTTGATGATGGTGATTTCGAGGGCGGGCATCGCGAGGGGCTGTCCTTTGTTGTGTGTCGCTACTGGCTCAGGTCGCGGTGGCGAATCTGCACGTTGGTGAGGGTTTCCTTGAGGGCCTTGCCGATACGCTCGGCCAGGTAGGTCGAGCGGTGCTGGCCACCGGTGCAACCGATGGCGATGGTGACATAGGCCCGGTTGCTCGCGGCGAAGCGCGGCAGCCATTTGTTCAGGTAGCCGAGGATGTCCTGGTACATCTCCTCGACGTCTGGGTGTCCGGCCAGGTATTGCTGGACATCCTCATCGAGCCCGGTGAGTTCGCGCAGTTCGGGCTTCCAGTACGGATTGGGCAGGCAGCGCACGTCGAACACCAGGTCGGCGTCCACCGGCATGCCGCGCTTGAAACCGAAGGATTCGACCAGGAAGGCGGTGCCCAGCTCGGGTTTGTTCAGCAGGCGCAGCTTGAGCACGTCGCGCAGCTGATAGAGGTTCAGGTGCGTGGTGTTGAGCTTGAGGTCGGCCAGGTCGGCGATCGGCGCGAGCAGGTGCGTCTCGTCGGCGATGGCTTCGGCCAGCGAGCGGGTGTCGGTGGTCAGCGGGTGGCGCCGGCGCGTTTCGGAGAAACGCTTGAGCAGGGTTTCATCGTCGGCGTCGAGGTACAGCACATCACACTGGATGTGCTTGTCGCGGGCCTCCTGCAGCAGCTCGGGGAAGCGCTGCAACTGGCTGGGCAGGTTGCGTGCGTCGATCGAGACGGCGACCTGCGGCTGCAGCAGCTCGGTGTGCAACAGCGCGCGTTGCGCCAGGTCCGGGAGCAGGCTGGCGGGCAGGTTGTCGATGCAGTAGAAACCGTTGTCCTCGAGCACGTTGAGCGCAGTGCTCTTGCCCGAGCCGGAGCGTCCGCTGACGATGATCAGGCGCATGATCAGTGGCCGTTCTGGAAGTCCACGACGATCCGGTGCAGCTCCTCGCCGTTGGCGGCGTGGCGCAGGCGGTCACGGACGTCGGAACGGTCAAGCATGGAAGCGATCTGCCGGAGCAGTTCCAGGTGCTCTTCGGTGGCGGCTTCGGGGACCAGCAGGACGAATACGAGATCGACCGGCGCGCCGTCGAGGGCGTCGAAGTCGACCGGGGAGTCCAGGTGCAGGACGGCGCTGATGGGGGATTGGCAGCCGGGGAGGCGGCAGTGTGGAATGGCGATGCCATTGCCGAATCCGGTGGAGCCCAGACGTTCCCGGGCCACCAGATTTTCGAAGATGTCCTGCGCATCGAAACCTGGCAGCTCGCGAGCTACCAGGTTGGCGATTTGTTCGAGTACGCGTTTCTTGCTGCCGCCCGGCACGTTCACCAGGGAACGGCCGGGGGTCAGGATTTGCTCGAGTCGAATCATAGGGAAGGGTTAACGGACGCCAACACCCTGCTGGCGTTCGAGGTATTTTTCCTTGTGCTTGATCAGTTGGCGGTCGAGCTTGTCGACAAGCAGGTCGATGGCCGCGTACATGTCTTCATGCTCGGCGCAGGCCACCACCTCGCCCCCGGCGATATGCAGGGTGGCTTCGATTTTCTGCTTCAGTTTTTCGACCTCCATGATGATCTGAACATTGGTGATCTTGTCGAAGTGGCGCTCCAGTCGGCCAAGTTTCTCGCCGACATAGTCGCGCAGGGCGTCGGTCACATCCAGTTGATGTCCACTGATGTTGACTTGCATACCGCTTTCTCCTTATTGCCCGTGTGTAAGTGGCAGGTTAGGTGGCCTGCCGCCGGAACACCTTGGCGTGGATCAACGTCATACCAGCCGCTTGCGTTCGCTGGAGGGGGCGATCCCTAGGGACTCCCGGTACTTGGCGACGGTACGACGTGCCACTTGAATGCCCTGTGCCTCCAGTAAACCAGCGATCTTGCTGTCGCTCAATGGCTTTTTCGGACTTTCCGCGGCGACCAGTTTCTTGATGATGGCGCGGATCGCGGTGGACGAGCACTCGCCGCCTTCGGAGGTGCTGACGTGGCTGGAGAAGAAGTACTTCAGCTCGAAGATGCCGCGCGGGGTGTGCATGAATTTCTGCGTGGTGACCCGCGAGATGGTCGACTCGTGCATGCCCACGGCTTCGGCGATGTCGTGCAGGACCAGGGGCTTCATCGCCTCCTCGCCGTACTCGAGGAAACCGCGCTGGTGCTCGACGATCTGGGTCGCCACCTTCATCAGCGTCTCGTTGCGGCTCTGCAGGCTCTTGATGAACCAGCGGGCTTCCTGCAACTGGTTGCGCATGAAGGTGTTATCCGCGCTGGAGTCGGCGCGGCGCACCAGGCCGGCGTACTGCGAGTTGACGCGCAGGCGCGGCACGGCTTCCTGGTTCAGTTCCACCAGCCAACGCTCGTTGTGTTTGCGGACGATGACGTCGGGCACCACGTACTCGGCTTCACCGGATTCGATCTGCGAGCCGGGGCGCGGGTGCAGCGACTGGATCAGTTCGATGGTTTCGCGCAGCTCGTCTTCCTTGAGCTTCATGCGCCGCATCAGTTGGCTGTAGTCGCGGCTGCCGAGCAGGTCGAGGTGGTCGGCGACCAGCTTCTGGGCCTCGGCCAGCAGGTAGGTGTTAGCCGGCATCTGGCGCAGTTGCAGCAGCAGGCATTCACGCAGGTTGCGCGCGCCGACGCCGGCGGGTTCGAGCTGCTGTACGCGGCGCAGGACGACTTCCACTTCGTCCATCTCCACGCCCAGCTCCGGGTCGAGGGAAGCGAGGATGTCGTCGAGGGATTCTTCGAGGTAACCGTCGTCGTTGATGCCGTCGATGATGCTCAGGGCGATCAGGCGGTCGGTATCGGACATCGGCGCCAGGTTGACCTGCCAGAGCAGGTGGCTCTGCAGGCTTTCGCCGGCGGAGGTGCGGGCGGTGAAGTCCCACTCGTCATCGTCGCTGCTGGGCAGGCTGCTGGCGCTGGTCTGGTAGATGTCTTCCCAGGCGGTATCGACCGGCAGTTCGTTGGGGATGCGCTCGGCCCACTGGTCCTCATCGAGGCTGTCGGCAGACGGAGTGGTGCTTTCCTGGTAGCTGTCCTGGGCGTTGCTGCCGGGGCTGGCGGCGGATTCGTCGCCGTCGGCCAGCGGGTCGCTGTTGTCGTAGTCGTCGCCGTCTTCCTGGCGCTCCAGCATCGGGTTGGACTCCAGGGCTTCCTGGATTTCCTGTTGCAGGTCCAGCGTGGAGAGCTGGAGCAGTCGGATGGCCTGTTGCAGCTGCGGGGTCATCGTCAGCTGCTGACCCATCTTGAGGACGAGCGATGGTTTCATGGCTGGAACTAGGCACCTTGTTCGCTGGCGCGGCAAGCGCCATATCCACGACTACGGACGCCGGGGCGCCGCGAGGAAGCAAATTATATGCCTGAGTCTGAACGCTTTGCCTAGGGCCTGTCGACCTTTCGTTGCAGGCTGCCCGCCGGGCGGATGCGGCGCGGCAGAATACGCGGCGCCGGAGGCAGCTCCGGGCCGTCAGGAAGGGGGTGGGGCGCCGCCCGTGGAGGGCGGCCTCCGGGTCAGAGGCGGAACTCGTGACCCAGATAGACTTCCTTCACCAGGTCGTTGGCGAGGATGGTCTCGGCGCTGCCCTCGGCGATCAGTTGACCGTCGTTGACGATGTAGGCGGTTTCGCAGATATCCAGCGTCTCGCGGACGTTGTGGTCGGTGATCAGCACACCGATGCCCTTGGCCTTGAGGTGGTGGATGATCTGCTTGATATCGCCCACGGAGATCGGGTCGACGCCGGCGAAGGGTTCGTCCAGCAGGATGAACTTCGGCGAACTGGCCAGGGCGCGGGCGATTTCCACGCGGCGACGTTCACCACCGGACAGGCTCATGCCGAGGTTGTCGCGGATGTGGTGGATGTGGAATTCCTCGAGCAGGCTTTCCAGTGCTTCCTGGCGGCCGGCGCGATCCAGGTCGCTGCGCGTCTCGAGGATCGCGCTGATGTTGTCGGCCACCGACAGCTTGCGGAAGATCGAGGCTTCCTGCGGCAGGTAGCCGATGCCGGCGCGTGCGCGGCCGTGCATGGGCAGGTGGGTGACGTCCTGGTCGTCGATGCGGACCACGCCCTGGTCGGCGCGGACCAGGCCGACGATCATGTAGAAGCAGGTGGTCTTGCCCGCTCCGTTGGGGCCGAGCAGGCCGACGATCTGTCCGCTGTCGATGCTCATGCTGACATCGCGGACCACTTGCCGGCTCTTGTAGCTCTTGGCGAGGTGCTGGGCGGTGAGCGTGGCCATTACTGCGCTTGATCCTGCTTTTTCTTGGGCTGGATGACCATGTCGATACGCGGGCGCGGTGTGGTCACCTGGGCGCCGGTGGCGCGGCCTGCGTTGACGATCTGGCGCTGGGTGTCATAGACGATCTTCTCGCCTTCGAAGGTGTTGCCTTCCTGGATCACCTTGGCCTGGTCGATCAGCACGACGCGGTTCTGGGTGACGAAGTACTGGATCGTCAGGCCGTAGGCCTTGGTGATCTCCTTGTCCGGCGCGGGCTTCTGCTCGAAGTAGGCAGGCTTGCCCACCGAGGTGACGACCTCGATTTCGCCGTCCTTGTTCTGCTTGAGGGTGACGGTGTTGCCGGTCAGCTTCATGCTGCCCTGGGTCACCACCACGTCGCCGCGGTAGACGGCGACACCTTGCTTGTCGTCCAGCTCGGCGCTGTCCGCCTGGACGCGAATGGGCTGTTCCCGGTCGGTGGGAAGGGCCCAGGCGGCGGAGCTGCCGATGGCGGCGGCGAGGCTGAGGAGAAGGGGGAGGGTTTTAACGAACCTCATGCTGACCTCTTACGTTGGACAGCAGGATTATCCGGCTGTCTTTCAGATACGCTTTCATTCCATTGGCCGTGGTCACACCGTTGGGTTCGGTGATCTTCACCGGCTGGTCAGTCTGCGCAAAGTCCTTGTCCGGGAACACCGTCAGGCGGCTCGTGTTGAGCAGCAGGGTGCGCTGCTGCGCATCGGTGCGCGACACGCGCACGTCGTCGATCAGCTCGATCTGCTTGCCCTCGGGGCCCACTTCGGCGCGAACGCTCTGGACGTGCCACGGCAGCGGCTCCTGCACACGGTAGAAGTGCATGTCGGGCGTGGTGACCAGTGTCACGTCGGTGGCTTTCAGGTGTTCCAGTTTGTCCGCGGTCATCTCGTAGGCGAGCGTACCGTCGACGCGGTACTGCACACCACTGGCGTTGACCGCATAGAAATCGATGGCGTCATTGCCCTGCGACTTGAGCTGGCGCTCGTTGAAGTCCAGGCGAACGTTCCAGTAATAGCCGAGCGCGACCAGCAGGAAGGCGATCAGGGCGAACAGTAGCTTCTGGCGGAGTGTCTTGGGCATGTTCGGCTCTAGAGGTACGCGTTCTGCGCGGCTTCGAGATTGCCCTGGGCGCGCAGGATCAGCTCGCAGAATTCGCGTGCCGCACCTTCACCGCCGCGAGCCTGGGTGACGCCGTCGGCATGCTGGCGGACGAACGCGTCGGCGCTGGCCACCGCCATGCCCAGGCCGGCGCGGCGGATGGCCGGCAGATCGGGCAGGTCATCGCCCAGGTAGGCGACCTCTTCATAGCCTAGACCGAGTTCGGCCAGTAGATGGTCGAGGGCGACCAGCTTGTCCTCGCGGCCCTGGTACAGGTGGTGGATGCCCAGGTTCCGCGCGCGGCGCTCGACCACCGGGCTTTGCCGGCCGGTGATGATCGCGGTGCGCACGCCGGAGGCGATGAGCATCTTGATGCCGTGGCCGTCCAGGGTGTTGAAGGTCTTGAACTCGCTGCCATCGGGCAGGAAGTAGAGCTTGCCGTCGGTCAGCACGCCATCGACGTCGAAGACCGCCAGGCGAACGGCCCGGGCGCGCTGCAGCAGGTCGGCGCTCATTCAGATCACTCCTGCGCGGGTCAGGTCGTGGATATGCAGGACGCCCACCGGGCGGTCCTGGTCATCGACCACGACGAGGACGCTGATCTTGTGGTCATCCATGATCTTCAGGGCTTCGGCGGCCAGCATGTCGGGGCGCGCGGTCTTGCCGTGGAGGGTCATGACCTGGTCGATGCTCACCTGGCGCACGTCCAGACCCTTGTCCAGGGTGCGGCGCAGGTCGCCGTCGGTGAAGATGCCGGCCAGCGCGCCGGCTTCGTTCAGGACGATGGTCATGCCCAGGCCCTTGCGGGTCATCTCCAGCAGCGCGCCGCTGAGCGAGGTGCCCAGCAGTACCTGGGGCAGTTCCTCGCCGACGTGCATCACGTTCTCGACCTTGAGCAGCAGACGGCGGCCCAGCGCGCCGCCCGGGTGCGAGAAGGCGAAGTCCTCGGCGGTGAAGCCGCGGGCTTCGAGCAGGGCGATGGCCAGGGCGTCGCCGAGCACCAGCGACACGGTGGTCGACGAGGTGGGGGCGAGGTTCAGCGGGCAGGCTTCCTGCTCGACACTGGCGTCCAGGTTGACGACCGCGGCCTTGGCCAGCGGCGACTCCGGATTGCCGGTCATGCTGATCAGGGTGATGCCCAGGCGCTTGATCAGGGGCAGCAGCGTGACGATTTCAGCGGTCGAGCCGGAGTTGGACAGGGCGATGACCACGTCGTCGCGGGTGATCATGCCCATGTCGCCGTGGCTGGCCTCGGCCGGATGCACGAAGAACGCGGGGGTGCCGGTGCTGGCCAGGGTGGCGGCGATCTTGTTGCCGATATGCCCGGACTTGCCCATGCCGACCACCACGACGCGACCCTTGCACTCCAGCAGCAGTTCGCAGGCGTGGGTGAAGTTCGCGCCGATGCGCGCCAGCAGTGAGTCCACGGCGTCGCGCTCGAGACCTATGGTGCGTTGTGCCGAGTGGATGAAATCGTGATTCTGGCTCATGTTCGAAAGGCGTGGGGCGAAATGAAGGGCGGGATTATAACGGGAAAGCGCCAAAGGCTCATCACGCACATTGCCAATGTGCGTGTATTTTGCTGAAGCCTTCCTTAATGAGCCCTGTCGGGCCTTGGGGCGCCGCTTGCCGGAGTGCTATAGTTCGCGGCCGTTCGGCCTGTCGCGCCGTGCCGTACCCTCGTGGTGGGGCGGGCTACAGGGACAGCGCCGTGATGCAAGGAGTTCTATGAGCACGAACGACCAATACGCTGTCGAGTTGAAGGGGCTGACCTTCAAGCGCGGCCAGCGTGCGATTTTCGATAACGTCGACATCTGCATTCCGCGCGGCAAGGTCACCGGGATCATGGGGCCTTCGGGTTGCGGCAAGACCACCCTGCTGCGGCTGATCGCCGCCCAGCTGCGCCCTTCCAGTGGCGAGGTGTGGGTCAACGGGCGGAACCTCCCCACGCTCGGTCGCGGCGACCTGTTCGACATGCGCAAGCAGTTCGGCGTGCTGTTCCAGAGCGGAGCGCTGTTCACCGACCTGGATGTTTTCGAGAACGTCGCCTTCCCGCTGCGGGTGCATACCCAGCTTCCGGATGAAATGATTCGTGACATCGTCCTGATGAAGCTGCAGGCCGTCGGCCTGCGCGGGGCGGTGGAGCTGATGCCGGACGAGCTGTCCGGCGGCATGAAGCGGCGTGTGGCGCTGGCGCGGGCGATCGCGCTGGACCCGCAGATCCTCATGTACGACGAACCTTTCGTTGGCCAGGACCCGATCGCCATGGGCGTCCTGGTGCGCCTGATCCGCCTGCTCAACGATGCGCTGGGCATCACCAGCATCGTGGTGTCGCACGACCTGGCGGAGACGGCCAGCATCGCCGACTACATCTATATCGTCGGCGACGGCCGCGTGCTCGGGCACGGTACGCCGGATCAGCTGCAGCAGCTCGATGACGCGCGCGTGCGCCAGTTCATGAAGGGCATCCCCGACGGTCCCGTGCCGTTCCACTATCCTGCCCGCGATTATCGCGCCGACCTGCTGGGAGAACGCTGATGCGCAAGACTTCACTGCTCGAGCGAATCCGTCTGCTCGGGCGTGCGGGCCTCGATGTCCTCGAGGCGCTCGGCCGTTCGACCCTGTTCCTGGTGCATGCGGTCCTGGGACGTAGCGTTCACGGCGGGGCTTTCCAGCTGCTGATCAAGCAGCTGTATTCCGTGGGCGTGCTGTCGCTGGCGATCATCGTGGTGTCCGGGCTGTTCATCGGCATGGTGCTGGCCCTGCAGGGCTACAACATCCTGGTGAGCTACGGTTCCGAGCAGGCGGTCGGCCAGATGGTGGCGCTGACCCTGTTACGTGAACTGGGGCCGGTGGTTACCGGTCTGTTGTTCGCAGGACGCGCCGGTTCGGCGCTGACCGCCGAAATCGGCAACATGAAGTCCACCGAGCAGCTGTCGAGCCTGGAGATGATCGGCGTCGACCCGCTCAAGTACATCATCGCGCCGCGCCTGTGGGCCGGTTTCATCTCCATGCCGCTGCTGGCGGCGATCTTCAGTGTCGTCGGCATCTGGGGCGGGGCGATGGTCGCGGTGGACTGGCTGGGTGTGTACGACGGCTCCTACTGGTCGAACATGCAGAACAGCGTGGAGTTCACCAAGGACATCCTCAATGGTGTGATCAAGAGCGTGGTGTTCGCCTTCGTGGTGACATGGATCGCCGTCTTCCAGGGCTATGACTGCGAGCCCACCTCGGAAGGTATCAGCCGCGCAACGACGCGTACCGTAGTCTATGCCTCCCTGGCCGTGCTGGGGTTGGACTTCATCCTGACCGCTTTGATGTTTGGAGACTTCTGATGCAAACCCGCACCCTGGAACTCGGTGTAGGCCTGTTCATTCTGGCCGGTCTGCTGGCCCTGCTGCTGCTGGCCCTGCGGGTCAGCGGCCTGACCATTGGCGACTCGGGCGATACCTACAAGCTGTATGCCTATTTCGATAATATTTCCGGTGTCACCGTGCGCGGCAAGGTGACCATGGCCGGCGTCACCATCGGCAAGGTCACCGCGATCGACCTGGATCACGACAGCTACCGCGGGCGCGTGACCATGGAGATCAGCCATCAGGTGGACAACCTGCCGGATGACTCCACCGCCTCCATCCTCACCGCCGGCCTGCTGGGTGAGAAGTACATCGGTATCAGCGTCGGCGGCGACGAGGAGTTGCTCAAGGACGGCGATACCATCAAGGACACCCAGTCCGCCCTGGTGCTCGAAGACCTGATCGGCAAATTCCTGCTTAACTCGGTCAACAAAGACGACTCGAAGAAATGAGGACTCACTCCATGCTGAAAATCCTGCGTCGCGGCCTTCTGGTCCTGCTCGCCACGCTGCCGCTGTTCGCTCAGGCCGAGCAGACCGCCCAGCAGGTGGTGCAGCAGACCGTCGACAGCCTGCTGAGCGACCTGAAAACCAACAAGGCCTCCTACAAGACCAATCCCCAGGCGTTCTACGACACCCTGAACCGCATCCTCGGTCCGGTGGTGGATGCCGAGGGCATCGCCAAGGGCGTGATGACCGTCAAGTATTCGCGCCAGGCCTCCCCGGAGCAGATCAAGCGCTTCGAGGAAACCTTCAAGAACAGCCTGTTCCAGTTCTACGGCAACGCGCTGCTCGAGTACGACAACCAGACCATCCGCGTGCTGCCGTCCAGCGGCAAGCAGGACCCGGAGCGTACCGCGGTCAACATGGAAGTGGTCGGCTCCAACGGCGCCGTGTACCCGGTGCAGTACACCATGGTCAGCCAGGGCGGCAACTGGCGCCTGCGTAACGTGATCATCAACGGCATCAACATCGGCAAGCTGTTCCGCGACCAGTTCGCCGACTCCATGCAGAAGAACCGCAACGATCTGGAAGCGACCATTGCCGGTTGGGGTCAGGTCGTCGCCAAGGCCAAGGACGCCGCCAAGGGCCAGAAGCCGGAAGGCAGCGCCCAATGAGTCAGGGCAGCGTCACGGAGCGCGCCGCTGGCGAGCTGGCGCTGGCCGGCGTGCTGGACTACAGCACCGGCCCGGCGCTGCGCGAGCAGGGCGGCTGCCTGATCGCCGCGAGCAAGGCCAGCGCCTTGCGCCTGGACTGCTCGGCAGTGGAGCGCTCCAGCAGCGTCGGTTTGTCGCTGCTGCTGTCCTTCACCCGTGATGCGCGCAAGGCCGGCAAGACGCTGCAGATCGTCGGAATGCCCAAGGACATGCAGGAGATCGCCCAGGTTGGCGGTCTCCTGGAGATCCTGCCGCTGCAGCACTGAAACACCAAAGGAAAGCCCTCCGTCCGCGACTTCCCCCGCCGGGGTTCGCAGGCGGAGGGCTTTTTTGTATCATTGCCGACCCGCGCGCGTAGGGCGCCGAACGAGGTTGAGCATGCAGGCCGTAGAAGTCAAAAACTTCCTGGAGTCGAAACTGCCAGGTACCCAGGTTGAAGTGGAAGGTGAAGGCTGCAACTTCCAGTTGAACCTGATCAGTGACGAACTGGCCGGCCTGAGCCCGGTGAAGCGTCAGCAGCAGATCTATGCCCACCTGAACGAGTGGATCGCCTCCGGCGCCATCCATGCCGTCACCATGAAATTCTTCAGCCGCGCCACCTGGGCCGAGCGTTCCTGAGCCCACGGGGAAAAATTGCAATGGACAAACTGATCATTACCGGCGGCACTCGTCTCGATGGCGAGATCCGCATCTCCGGCGCCAAGAACTCCGCGCTGCCGATCCTCGCCGCGACCCTGCTGGCGGACACTCCGGTGACCGTCTGCAACCTGCCGCACCTGCACGACATCACCACCATGATCGAGCTGTTCGGCCGCATGGGCGTGCAGCCGATCATCGACGAGAAGCTCAACGTCGAAGTCGACGCCAGCACCATCAAGACCCTGGTGGCGCCCTACGAGCTGGTGAAGACCATGCGCGCGTCGATCCTGGTGCTCGGCCCGATGGTCGCCCGCTTCGGTGAAGCCGAAGTCGCGCTGCCCGGCGGCTGCGCCATCGGTTCGCGTCCGGTGGACCTGCACATCCGCGGCCTGGAGGCCATGGGCGCGCAGATCACCGTCGAAGGCGGCTACATCAAGGCCAAGGCCCCGGCCGGCGGTCTGCGAGGCGCGCACTTCTTCTTCGATACCGTCAGCGTGACTGGTACCGAGAACATCATGATGGCCGCCGCACTGGCCAATGGCCGCTCCGTGCTGGAAAACGCCGCGCGCGAGCCCGAGGTCGTCGACCTGGCCAACTGCATCAACGCCATGGGTGGTGACGTCCAGGGCGCCGGCACCGACACCATCATCATCAATGGCGTGAAGCGCCTGGGTGGCGCCCGCTACAGCGTCATGCCCGACCGCATCGAGACCGGCACCTACCTGGTCGCCGCCGCCGCCACCGGTGGCCGCGTCAAGCTCAAGGACACCGATCCGACCATCCTCGAAGCCGTGCTGGCCAAGCTGGACGAGGCGGGCGCGCAGATCAACACCGGCAGCAACTGGATCGAGCTGGACATGAAGGGCAACCGGCCGAAGGCGGTGAACATCCGCACCGCGCCGTACCCGGCCTTCCCGACCGACATGCAGGCCCAGTTCATCTCCCTGAACGCGGTGGCCGAAGGCACCGGCGCGGTCATCGAGACCGTGTTCGAGAACCGCTTCATGCATGTCTATGAAATGAACCGCATGGGCGCGCAGATCCTGGTCGAAGGCAACACCGCCATCGTCACCGGCGTTCCGCGGCTCAAGGGCGCCCCGGTGATGGCCACCGACCTGCGCGCATCCGCCAGCCTGGTCATCGCCGGCCTGGTGGCCGAGGGCGATACCCTGATCGACCGCATCTACCACATCGACCGTGGCTACGAGTGCATCGAAGAGAAACTGCAACTGCTCGGGGCGAAGATTCGCCGCGTGCCGGGCTAGGGCTGAACCAGACCATGCTGACGATTGCCCTGTCCAAGGGCCGCATCCTCGACGACACCCTGCCGCTGCTCGCAGCGGCGGGCATCGTGCCGACCGAGAATCCGGACAAGAGCCGCAAGCTGATCATCCCCACCACCCTCGATGACGTGCGCCTGCTGATCGTGCGCGCCACCGACGTGCCGACCTACGTCGAGCACGGCGCCGCCGATCTCGGCGTGGCGGGCAAGGACGTGCTCATGGAGTACGGTGGCCAGGGCCTGTACGAGCCGCTGGACCTGAAGATCGCCAACTGCAAGCTGATGACCGCCGGTGCGGTCGGCGCGCCGGAGCCCAAGGGCCGTCTGCGCGTGGCCACCAAGTTCGTCAACGTCGCCAAGCGCTACTACGCCGAACAGGGCCGCCAGGTCGACGTGATCAAGCTGTACGGCTCCATGGAGCTGGCACCGCTGGTCGGCCTCGCCGACAAGATCATCGACGTGGTCGACACCGGCAACACCCTGCGCGCCAACGGCCTGGAACCCCAGGAACTGATCGCCCACATCAGCTCGCGGCTGGTCGTCAACAAGGCCTCGATGAAGATGCAGCACGCACGCATCCAGGCGCTGATCGACACCCTGCGCGAAGCGGTGGAGTCTCGACACCGGGCGTAATTCCCCGCGCGGCCTTCCCGCCGCGCCCGCCTATCCGTGTCATAGCCAAATTTTCTCGGGTGCCCGCACGGTAGGCTTGATAGTCTTGCGGCGCCCGAGATCACGCCAATTAAAGAGGCCAGCTATGACCGCACCCATCGCCATCCGTCGTCTCAACGCCGCCGATCCGGACTTCGCGCGTCATCTGGACCATCTGCTCTCCTGGGAAAGCGTCTCCGACGATGCGGTGAACCAGCGCGTGCTGGACATCATCGGCGCCGTGCGCAGCCGTGGTGACGCCGCCCTGGTGGAGTTCACCCAGCGCTTCGACGGCGTCGATGCCAAGTCCATGGCCGACCTGATCCTGCCGCGCGAGCGCCTGGAACTGGCCCTGACCCGCATCACCCCGGCCCAGCGTGAAGCGCTGGAAACCGCCGCCGAGCGCGTGCGCAGCTACCACGAGAAGCAGAAGCAGGATTCCTGGCGCTACACCGAAGCCGACGGCACCGTGCTCGGCCAGCAGATCACTCCGCTGGACCGCGCCGGCCTGTACGTGCCGGGCGGCAAGGCGTCCTACCCGTCTTCCGTGCTGATGAACGCCATCCCGGCCAAGGTCGCCGGCGTCGCCGAAGTGGTGATGGTGGTGCCGACCCCGCGCGGCGAAATCAATGAAATCGTCCTGGCCGCCGCCTGCATCGCCGGCGTCGACCGCGTCTTCACCGTCGGCGGCGCTCAGGCGGTGGCCGCGCTGGCCTACGGCACCGAGAGCGTGCCGCAGGTGGACAAGATCGTCGGCCCGGGCAACATCTACGTCGCCACCGCCAAGCGCCACGTGTTCGGCCAGGTCGGCATCGACATGATCGCCGGCCCGTCCGAGATCCTCGTGGTCTGCGACGGCGGCACCGATCCGGACTGGATCGCCATGGACCTGTTCTCCCAGGCCGAGCACGACGAGGACGCCCAGGCCATCCTGGTCAGCCCCGACGCCGCCTTCCTCGACAAGGTCGCCGCCAGCATCGACAAGCTGCTGCCGACCATGGAGCGCGCCGAGATCATCCGTACCTCGCTGCAGAACCGTGGCGCGCTGATCCTGGTCGCCGACCAGGAGCAGGCCTGCCAGGTCGCCAACCGCATCGCCCCGGAACACCTGGAACTGTCGGTGGCCGACCCGGAAAGCTGGCTGCCGGAGATCCGCCACGCCGGCGCCATCTTCATGGGCCGCTACACCGCCGAGGCGCTGGGCGACTACTGCGCCGGCCCGAACCACGTGTTGCCGACTTCCGGCACCGCGCGCTTCTCCTCGCCGCTGGGCGTGTACGACTTCCAGAAGCGTTCCTCGATCATCTTCTGCTCGGCGCCGGGCGCTTCCGAGCTGGGCAAGACCGCTTCGATCCTGGCCCGTGGCGAGTCGCTGACCGCCCACGCGCGCAGCGCCGAATTCCGCATTCTGGAGAAGGGTGAATAACGCATGAGCAAGTTCTGGAGTCCCTTCGTCAAGGAACTGGTGCCCTACGTGCCGGGCGAGCAGCCGAAGCTGGCGCGGCTGGTCAAGCTGAATACCAACGAGAACCCCTACGGCCCGTCGCCGAAGGTGATCGCCGCGATCCAGGCCGAGCTGAACGACGGCCTGCGCCTGTATCCCGACCCCAACGCCGACCGCCTCAAGCAGACCATCGCCGAGTACTACGGGGTGAAGCCCTCGCAGGTGTTCGTCGGCAACGGTTCGGACGAGGTCCTGGCGCACGCCTTCCACGGCCTGTTCCAGCACGGCAGGCCGCTGCTGTTCCCCGACGTGACCTACAGCTTCTACCCGGTCTACTGCGGTCTGTACGGCATCGATTTCGAAGCGCTGCCGCTGGACGAGCAGTTCCAGATCCGCGTGGAAGACTACGCGCGTCCCAACGGCGGCATCGTCTTCCCCAACCCCAACGCGCCGACTGGCTGCCTGCTGCCGCTGGAGGCCATCGAGCGTCTGCTCAAGGCCAATCCGGATACCGTGGTGCTGGTGGACGAAGCCTACGTCGACTTCGGCGGCGAGAGCGCGATTTCGCTGGTGAACCGCTACCCGAACCTGCTGGTGGCGCAGACGCTGTCCAAGTCGCGCTCCCTGGCCGGCCTGCGCGTCGGCCTGGCGGTTGGTCACGAGGACCTGATCGAGGCGCTGGAGCGGGTGAAGAACAGCTTCAACTCCTATCCGCTGGACCGCCTGGCGCTGGCCGGCGCGGTGGCGTCCTTCGAGGACCGGGCCTACTTCGAGCAGACCTGCCGCGCGGTGATCGACAGCCGCGAGAAGCTGGTGGCCGAACTGGGGGCGCTGGGCTTCGAGGTGCTGCCCTCGGCGGCGAACTTCATCTTCGCCCGCCATCCGCAGCGCGACGGCGCCGAGCTGGCCGCGGCCCTGCGCGAGGAGGGCGTGATCGTGCGCCACTTCAAGCAGGCGCGGATCAACCAGTTCCTGCGCATCACCATCGGCACCGACGAGCAGAACCAGGCGTTGCTGGATGCGCTGCGCCTGAAGCTGTAAGCCTGTCGCGATGAACGAAAACGGCGCCCGAGGGCGCCGTTTTCGTTTTCAGGATCGGTCAGCCGCCGTTGGGAGTCGGTGGCGGACGCAGGCCGACTTCGGCATTCAGCGTCACCGGCTTGCCGTTGCGCAGCACTTCGATGGCGATCTTCTGGCCCGGCTTGGTGCGCGCCACCTGGTTCATCGAACGGCGGCCATCGCTGGCGGCCTCGCCATCGATGTTCAGGATGATGTCGCCCGGCAGCAGGCCCGACTTGGCGGCGGGGCCGTCGCGGTAGACACCGGCGACGACGATGCCGGCCTTGCCCTTGAGGTCGAAGGATTCCGCCAGTTCCGGGGTCAGCGGCTGCACTTCGACGCCGAGCCAGCCGCGGATCACCTGGCCGTGCTCGATGATCGACTGCATGACTTCCAGGGCCAGCTTGGTCGGGATGGCGAAGCCGATACCCTGGGAGCCGCCGGACTTGGAGAAGATCGCGGTGTTGATGCCGATCAGGTTGCCGTTGGCGTCCACCAGCGCGCCGCCGGAGTTGCCCGGGTTGATCGCCGCGTCGGTCTGGATGAAGTCCTCGTAGGTGTTCAGGCCCAGCTGGTTGCGGCCGGTGGCGCTGATGATGCCCATGGTGACGGTCTGGCCGACGCCGAAGGGGTTGCCGATGGCCAGGCAGACGTCGCCGGTGCGGATGCCGTCGGAGCGGCCGAGCATGATCGAGGGCAGGTCCTTGAGGTCGATCTTCAGCACCGCGAGGTCGGTCTCGGGGTCGCTGCCCACCAGGTGGGCGATGGTCTCGCGGCCGTCGCGCAGGGCCACGACGATCTGGTCGGCGCCGGTGGTCACGTGGTTGTTGGTCAGCAGGTAGCCTTCCGGACTCATGATCACCGCCGAACCCAGGCTCGATTCCATGCGCTTCTGTTGCGGCAGGTTATCGCCGAAGAAGCGGCGGAACAGCGGGTCGTCGAGCATCGAGTTGTTCGGCCGGCTGACCATCTTGGTGGTGTACAGGTTGGCCACGGCGGGGGCGGCGCTGGTCACGGCGTCGGCGTAGCTGACCGGGCCCTGCTGCAGGCGGCTGAGCAGCGGAGCCTGCTGCAGGTGCACTTCCTGTTGCGGCAGGCCGACCCACTGGGGGTTATGCTGGATGATCAGCAGCGCCAGCAGGACGCCAACCAGCACGGGCCAGCCGAGGAAACGCAGGGCCTTCAGCATCGAAGAAAATCCTTGGGGTTGCTTGGCCGGGGGATGGCCGATAGGGTGGCGGCCATTATACGGGCGGCGAGCCAAGAAAATAGACGCTCGCGGCGATGTTGGAGGAATTTCGATGGCTATCGCACTGAGCACCCTGGTCGAGGAAGCCGACCGTTATCTGGGCACCGCGAAGGTCCAGGATTACTGCCCCAACGGCCTGCAGGTCGAGGGCCGTCCGCAGGTGCGCCGCATCGTCAGCGGCGTGACCGCCAGCCAGGCGCTGCTGGATGCCGCGGTGGATGCCGAGGCCGATGTGGTGCTGGTGCACCACGGCTATTTCTGGAAGGGCGAAAACCCCTGCGTGGTCGGCATGAAGCAGCGTCGCCTGAAGACCCTGCTGAGCCGTGACATCAGTCTGCTGGCCTACCACCTGCCGCTGGACCTGCATCCCGAGGTGGGCAACAACGTGCAGCTCGGCCGCCAGCTCGGCTTCGACATCGAGGGACCGCTGGAGCCGGGCGATCCGCGCTCCATCGTGCTGGTCGGCTCGCTGTCCGAGCCCATGCTGCCGAGCGACCTGGCGCTGCATGTGCGCGATGTGCTGGGCCGCGAGCCGCTGCTGGTGGCGGGCGAGCGGCCGATCCGGCGCATCGCCTGGTGCACCGGCGGTGCCCAGGGATACATCGACCAGGCGATCGCCGCCGGCGTGGATGCCTATCTGACCGGCGAAGTCTCCGAGCAGACCGTGCACAGCGCGCGGGAAAACGGCATCAGCTTCATCGCCGCCGGCCACCACGCCACCGAGCGCTACGGCGTGCAGGCGCTGGGCGACTACCTGGCCAGGCGCTTCGCCGTCGAACACCTGTTCATCGATTGCCCGAATCCCGCCTGAGACCGACCGCGGCCGTTCCCGGCGGAAACGCTCACGGAACCGAGGCGTAGCGCTGCCGCGCCTGGCCCACCGCCTTGCCCAGCTCCCAGACCGCCATGGCGTAGTGCGTGCTGTGGTTGTAGCGGGTGATCACGTAGAAGTTCGGCAGGCCGTACCAGTACTGGTAGTTGCGGCCCATGTCCAGGCGCAGCAGGCTGGCCTGCTGGTGGCCGTTGAGCGGGCCCTGCGGGCGCAGCCCGACGGCGGTCAGGGTGGCGACCGGGTACATGGTCTGGAAGCCATTCTCCAGCGCCGGCGCCTGGCCGGTGGCGGGCACGGCCACCATGTCGCCGCTGATCCAGCCGTGCTGCTTGAAGTAGTTGGCCACGCTGCCGATGGCGTCGCGCGGGTTCCACAGGTCGATGTGGCCGTCGCCGTCGAAATCCACCGCGTATTTCGTGAACGACGACGGCATGAACTGCCCGTAGCCCATCGCGCCGGCGTAGGAGCCGCGCAGCGCCAGCGGGTCGTCGCCCTCCTTGCGCGCCTGCAGGAGGAACTGCTCCAACTCGCCGCTGAAGAACTCGGCGCGGCGCGGGTAGGAGAACGACAGGGTGGCCAGGGCGTCGATGATCCGCGTCTTGCCCATCACGCGGCCCCAGCGGGTCTCCACGCCGATGATGCCGACGACGATTTCCGGCGGTACGCCGTAGGTACGGTAGGCGCGCATCAGGTCGCCCTCGTACTGGTTCCAGAACTGCACGCCGTTCTGCACGTTGTCCGGGGTGACGAACTTCTTCCGGTAGCGCAACCAGGCGCCGTTCGGCCCGCTGGGCGGCGTGTAGGTCGGCGCCTGGCGGTCCATCAGGCGGATCACCCAGTCCAGCTCGCGGGTCTGGGCGAAGAGCTCCTGCAGGTCCTGGCGATTGAACGCGTGCTGGCTCACCATCCTGTCGATGAAGCGTTGCGCGTTCGGATTGTTGGCGAAGTCGCCGCGCAGCGGGATGATCGGCTGCACCGAGCCGAACGCCGGGTGGGCGGCGGGGGTGACGAGGGTGGGCGCCTGCGGCTTGGCGCGCGCCGTCGGAGTGGTGGTCGGTTTGCTGCTGCACGCTGAAATCAGGACGAGCAATGGCAGGGCGAGAGCGATGCGGCGCATGGGGAATCTTCTGGGACGGGAACAGTGCCCGCTATGCTAGCGCAGAGCGCTTCCCAGGCAAGTGCGAGGCGCGAAGCAGAGGCTCCCGGCGGGTCGCGGGAGGCATTTTCCGGATGATCGGTATGGGTGCGCGTCGGGCTCCCTCCGTGGGGCGGACGGCTCCGTCGCCCGAGGTTGCCTTGGCGGCTTCCGCCATCCGCCACGCCATCACGGGAATGCCGCGCCGGCCGGCGATCCGGCGGGCTCCAGCAGTGAGCGCGGACGGCTATATAAGTATATTTTTTCGGTATAAAAGGCGCGCCGGTTAGAGTCTTGCGCTGTGTTAGAGTGCGCCCTCGTCTACGGCCCGAAGGCCGTCCATAAGCAATTCCGTGAGTAGCCATGGTCGACAAACTGACGCATCTGAAACAGCTGGAAGCGGAGAGCATCCACATCATCCGCGAGGTCGCCGCCGAGTTCGATAACCCGGTGATGCTCTACTCGATCGGCAAGGACAGCGCGGTGATGCTGCATCTCGCGCGCAAGGCGTTCTTCCCCGGCAAGCTGCCGTTCCCGGTGATGCACGTCGACACTCGCTGGAAATTCCAGGAGATGTACAGTTTCCGCGACAAGATGGTCGCCGACATGGGCCTGGACCTGATCACCCACGTCAACCCCGATGGCGTTGCGCAGGACATCAACCCCTTCACCCACGGCAGTGCCAAGCACACCGACATCATGAAGACCGAAGGGCTGAAGCAGGCGCTCGACAAGTACGGCTTCGACGCCGCCTTCGGTGGCGCGCGCCGCGACGAGGAGAAGTCCCGCGCCAAGGAGCGCGTCTACTCCTTCCGCGACAGCAAGCACCGCTGGGACCCGAAGAACCAGCGCCCCGAGCTGTGGAACGTCTACAACGGCAAGGTGAAGAAGGGCGAGTCGATCCGCGTCTTCCCGCTGTCGAACTGGACCGAGCTGGACATCTGGCAATACATCTACCTGGAACAGATCCCGATCGTGCCGCTGTACTTCGCCGCCGAGCGCGAAGTCATCGAGATGAACGGCGCGCTGATCATGATCGACGACGAGCGCATCCTCGAGCACCTCAGCCCCGAGCAGAAGGCCAGCATCCAGAAGAAGATGGTGCGTTTCCGCACCCTGGGCTGCTACCCGCTGACCGGCGCGGTGGAGTCCACCGCCACCACGCTGCCGGAAATCATCCAGGAAATGCTGCTGACGCGGACTTCCGAGCGCCAGGGCCGGGTCATCGACCACGACGCCGCCGGCTCGATGGAAGAAAAGAAACGTCAGGGCTACTTCTGACGAAGAGCTGCAAGTTGCAAGCGATAAGCTTTAAGTAAAAGCAATCGGAGGCCTTCGATATGGATTTTGAAAGGCTGGAAGTTTGGCTGCGGTCTAAGCGATTAGCGGTAACGGTTTTCAAAGCGCTGGCAGAGTGCCGGGACTTGGGATTCAAGGACCAGATCACTCGCTCAGCGCTTTCGATTCCAAGCAATATCGCCGACGGCATGGAGAGAGAAAGCGACAAGGAGAAATGTCGTTTTCTCTGGATAGCCAAGGGCTCCTGTGGGGAGCTGCGAACCCAAGCGATGATTGGCTACGAAATCGGCTACATCGGGGAATCGCGTGCAACTGAGTGGATTAAAGAAACCCGTGAGCTGTCGCGCATGCTGCACGGGCTGATCAGCAAAATTTCTGACTAGCTGTGTACTGACAAGCTTGCCGCTTGAAGCTTACAGCTTGGAGCTCGAATGAAATGAGTCACCAATCCGATCTGATCAGCGAGGACATCCTCGCCTACCTGGCCCAGCACGAGCGCAAGGAACTGCTGCGCTTCCTCACCTGCGGCAACGTCGACGACGGCAAGAGCACCCTGATCGGGCGCCTGCTGCACGACTCCAAGATGATCTACGAGGACCACCTCGAGGCCATCACCCGCGACTCGAAGAAAGTCGGCACCACCGGCGACGATGTCGACCTGGCGCTGCTGGTGGACGGCCTGCAGGCCGAGCGCGAGCAGGGCATCACCATCGACGTGGCGTACCGCTACTTCAGCACCGCCAAGCGCAAGTTCATCATCGCCGACACCCCCGGCCATGAGCAGTACACCCGCAACATGGCCACCGGCGCATCCACCTGCGACCTGGCCATCATCCTGATCGACGCCCGCTACGGCGTGCAGACCCAGACCCGCCGGCACAGCTACATCGCCTCGCTGCTGGGCATCAAGCACATCGTCGTCGCCGTCAACAAGATGGACCTGAAGGACTTCGACCAGGGCGTCTTCGAGCAGATCAAGGCCGACTACCTGCAGTTCGCCGAGAAGATCCACCTGAAGACCAACTCGCTGCACTTCGTGCCGATGTCGGCTCTGAAGGGCGACAACGTGGTCAACAAGTCCGAGCGTTCGCCCTGGTACAGCGGCCAGTCGCTGATGGAAATCCTCGAGACCGTGGAGATCGCCGGCGACCGTAACCTCGACGACATGCGCTTCCCGGTGCAGTACGTCAACCGTCCGAACCTGAACTTCCGCGGCTTCGCCGGCACCCTCGCCAGCGGCGTCGTGCGCAAGGGCGACGAGGTCGTGGCCCTGCCGTCGGGCAAGGGCAGCAAGGTCAGGTCCATCGTCACCTACGACGGTGAACTGGAGCAGGCCGGTCCCGGCCAGGCCATCACCCTGACCCTGGAAGACGAGATCGACGTCTCCCGCGGCGACATGCTGGTGCATGCCGACAACCGTCCGCGGGTGACCGACGGCTTCGACGCCATGCTGGTGTGGATGGCCGAAGAGCCGATGCTGCCGGGCAAGAAATACGACATCAAGCGCGCCACCAGCTACGTGCCGGGCTCGATCCCGAGCATCACCCACAAGGTGGACGTGAACACCCTGGAAGAGACCGCCGCCAGCGAACTCGGGCTCAACGAGATCGCCCGCGTGAAGGTCAGCCTGGATGCGCCCATCGCGCTGGACGGCTATGCGCAGAACCGCACCACCGGTGCCTTCATCGTCATCGACCGGCTGACCAACGGCACCGTCGGCGCCGGCATGATCGTCGCCGCGCCGCAGGCCGGCCACGGCACTGTCGCGCACCATGGCGCGAATGCCCATGTCGCCCGTGAGGAGCGCGCCGCGCGCTTCGGCCAGCAGCCGGCCACCGTGCTGTTCAGCGGCCTCTCCGGCGCCGGCAAGAGCACCCTGGCCTACGCCGTGGAGCGCAAGCTGTTCGACATGGGCCGCGCGGTCTTCGTGCTGGATGGCCAGAACCTGCGCCACGACCTGAACAAGGGACTGCCGCACGACCGCGCCGGCCGCACCGAGAACTGGCTGCGCACCGCCCACGTCGCCAAGCAGTTCAACGAGGCCGGCCTGATCAGCCTGTGCGCCTTCGTCGCCCCGAGCGCCGAAGGCCGCGAGCAGGCCAGGGCGCTGATCGGCGCCGAACGCCTGGTCACCGTCTACGTCCAGGCGTCCCCGCAGATCTGCCGCGAGCGTGATCCGCAGGGCCTGTACGCTGCCGGCCTGGACAACATCCCGGGCGAGTCCTTCCCCTACGATGTGCCGCTGGATGCCGATCTGGTGATCGATACCCAGACCCAGCCGGTGGAAGAGGGCGTCAAGGCGGTCCTCGACCTGCTGCGCCAGCGCGGCGCGATCTGATCGTCCAGCGCTGAAATGAAAAAGCCCCGCTCATGCGGGGCTTTTTCATTTGTGATAACCGATCACGCCGATCTCCGGCGCGGAGCCATCTGCTTGCGTAGGAGCGGACCTTGTCCGCGAAATCCGTCCATCCCACTCGAGGATGTCCGGCTATATCCCACCCCGCGTTTTTCTCGGAAGTCCCAGGCCACCACGCGCTACGTAAAGGGCGTTCGTCAATCCCTGGTCATGTGTATTTGGTTACCACCACCACGGCGCAGCGAACGCGCGTATTCACTGATTTCAATACCGCCTGCAATGCATGTTCGGCTTTTACCCGAGACTTCGTACTGGGCCAAAACAGGTTGCTCGCTTGGGTGTTGATGCCGGACCACGTCCACTGGCTACTTCAACTGGGCAATGGCGAGGATCTGGCCAAATCAGTCGGACGGATGAAGGCCGTCAGTGCACGAGAAGTTCGCCGTTCGGCTGGATGGCAGGGCATCGTTTGGACGCAGGCATTCCATGATCGGACATTGCGTCGGGAGGAGGATTTAGTCGCGGTTGCCCGGTACATCGTGACCAATCCGTTGCGTGCGGGATTGGTCAGAACAGTGAGGGAGTATCCCTTCTGGGACGCGGTGTGGCTGTGAGGATTCGCGGACAAGGTCCGCTCCTACGAAAGCATTTCGGCGCTCCATGAAAAAGCCCCGCGAGTGCGGGGCTTTTCTACGCAACACAGACTCAGTACTTGCCTTTCAGCCCATAAGTCTCGTCCAGCGTACCCGGGCCGTCGCCGGTCTTGGGCGCGTAGTCCTTCGGCGCTTCGTTGCTGGCCGGCGGCGTCAGGCGTTCGCGGCGCTCGGGGTATTCGTCGGCCTGCAGGGCGGCCAGCAGGCGCTGCTTGGTCTGCTCGTCCAGGGCCAGGCGCTCGGCGCCTTCGGACAGGTGATCCTGGACGTCCTGATAGCTCTGGGTGAGCTTCTTCATCAGGCTGGCGGAGGTGTTGAAGTGGGTCACCACTTCGCGCTGGTAGCTATCGAAACGGTCCTGCATGTCGTCCACCTGGCGCTGCAGCTTGTTCGGCGCGGCGTTGGGGAGCAGGCGGGCGATCAGGAAACCGATGCCGGCCCCGACGATCAGGGCGAGTAGCGGCAGCAACCAGGTGGTGAGGGACTGTTCCACGCGAATCCTTCCTCTATAGACGGCTTTGCTTTACGTTAGCGGCTTGCACCTGTGCTTGTATACCGTGGCGAATGCTTCGCCGCCGGCGCAGGTATTGTGCTAGACGAGACGACCCGCCACGGGGTCACGGAGTTGCTGTTTGACCACCCGCGAAATCCCCCTGTTCCTCGACGGCCCCGACGGCCAGCTGGAAGCCCTGCACCTCGATACAGCGGACGCCAAGGGCGTCGCGCTGATCTGCCATCCGCATCCGCTGTTCGCCGGCACCATGCAGAACAAGGTGGTCGCCACCCTGCAGCGCGCCGCACGCGATGCAGGATACGCCACCCTGCGTTTCAATTTTCGTGGCGTAGGTCAGAGCGCGGGCAGTTATGCCGAGGGCCGCGGCGAGATCGACGACGCACTGGCCGCCGCGCACTGGCTGGTGGATAGGCACCAGGGCCTGCCGCTGACGCTGATGGGCTTCTCCTTCGGCTCCTGCGTGGCCGGCAATGCCGCGCAGCGCCTGGAAGAGCAGGGCGCAGCCCTGGCGCAGCTGTTCATGCTGGCGCCGCCGGTGGAGCGTTTCGACGTCGAGCTGCCCGAGCGCTGCCCGCTGACGGTGATCCAGCCGGAGGCCGACGAAGTGGTCACGCCCGAGCGCGTGTACGCCTGGAGCGCCGGACTGGCCAAGCCCCACGAACTGATCCGCGTCCCCGAGTGCAGCCACTTCTTCCACGGCAAGCTGATCGAACTGAAAGACCTGATTCAGGCCCGGCTCGCCTAGGCCGCCGAGCCGCGCTAACATCCGGCCCGCCATTTCAATTGTGTTGATTCCTGGATTCCCATGACGACCCGTATCCTGACCGGCATCACCACCACCGGTACTCCGCACCTGGGCAACTACGCCGGCGCCATCCGCCCGGCCATCGTCGCCAGCCGCGATCCGCAGGCAGATTCCTTCTACTTCCTGGCCGACTACCACGCGCTGATCAAGTGCGATGACCCGGCGCGCATCCAGCGTTCGCGCCTGGAGATCGCCGCCACCTGGCTGGCCTGCGGCCTGGATACCGACAAGGCGACCTTCTATCGCCAGTCCGACATTCCCGAGATTCCGGAACTGACCTGGCTGCTCACCTGCGTCAGCGCCAAGGGCCTGCTCAACCGCGCCCACGCCTACAAAGCCTCGGTGGACAAGAACGTCGAGGCCGGCGAAGACCCGGACGCCGGCGTCACCATGGGCCTGTACAGCTACCCGGTGCTGATGGCCGCGGACATCCTGATGTTCAACGCGCACAAGGTGCCGGTCGGCCGCGACCAGATCCAGCACGTGGAGATGGCCCGCGACATCGGCCAGCGCTTCAACCACCTGTTCGGCAACGGCAAGGAGCTGTTCACCCTGCCGGAAGTGGTGATCGAGGAAGACGTGGCGACCCTGCCGGGCCTGGACGGTCGCAAGATGTCCAAGAGCTACGACAACACCATCCCGCTGTTCGGCAGCGCCAGGCAGCTCAAGGACGCCGTGGCGCGCATCGTCACCGACTCCCGCGCGCCGGGCGAGCCGAAGGACCCGGACAACTCCCACCTGTTCACCCTCTACCAGGCCTTCGCCACGGCCGCACAGCAGGCCGAGTTCCGCGCCGAGCTGCTCGGCGGCCTGGCCTGGGGCGAGGCCAAGCAGCGCCTGTTCGAACTGCTCGACAACGAGCTGGGCGAGGCCCGCGAGCGCTACCAGACGCTGATCACCCGCCCGGCCGACCTGGAGGACATCCTCCTGGCCGGCGCCGCCAAGGCGCGCCGCATCGCCACTCCGTTCCTCGGCGAACTGCGCGAGGCGGTGGGCCTGCGCTCGTTCCGCGAGCAGGTGCAGGTCGCCAGCGAGGGCAAGAAGAAGGCCGCCAAGAGCGCGCGCTTCGTCAGCTTCCGCGAGGACGACGGCAGCTTCCGCTTCCGCCTGCTGGACGCCGCCGGCGAGCAACTGCTGCTGTCCGTCGCCTTCGCCGACGGCAAGGCGGCGGGGCAGGTGAGCAAGCGCCTGCAGTCCGAGGAACTGGACCTGCACGCCGAGCTGAACGCCTTCAGCGTCCGTCTGGACGGCAATGCCGTGGCCTACAGCCCGGAATTCCTCACCGATGCGGAACGTGACGCGGCCATGCAGCGTCTGCGCGAGGCGCTCGCTCCCCAGGAGTGAGGCCATGGCAGGCCGGTCCGACTACCGGCCAATTGCCAAGCAACGGGGGCGCCGCTAAAGTGTGCGCCCCCGTTTTAGTTACCTTGCTACCGATCATGACGCCCCTCCAGCGCTACCAGGAAGACCTGAAACGTCCCGACTTCTTCCACGATGCCGCACAAGCCACGGCCGTGAAGCATCTGCAACGCCTCTACGACGACCTTCTCGCCGCTGACCAGGGCAAGTCCGGCCTGTTCGGCCGCCTGCTGGGCAAGAAGTCCCAGGGGCCGGTGAAGGGCCTGTACTTCTGGGGCGGCGTCGGCCGCGGCAAGACCTACCTGGTGGACACCTTCTTCGAAGCGCTGCCCTTCAAGCAGAAGATGCGCACGCACTTCCACCGCTTCATGAAGCGCGTGCACGAGGAAATGAAGACCCTCAAGGGCGAGAAGAACCCGCTGACCATCATCGGCAGGCGTTTTGCCGACGAGGCCCGGGTGATCTGCTTCGACGAGTTCTTCGTCTCCGACATCACCGACGCGATGATCCTCGCGACCCTGCTGGAGGAGCTGTTCAAGAACGGCGTCAGCCTGGTGGCAACCTCCAACATCGTGCCGGACGGCCTGTACAGGGACGGCCTGCAGCGTGCCCGTTTCCTGCCGGCCATCGCCCTGCTCAAGCAGCACACCGAGATCGTCAACGTCGACAGCGGCGTCGACTACCGCCTACGCGCCCTGGAGCAGGCCGAGCTGTACCACTGGCCGCTGTCCGAGCAGGCCGAGCAGGCCATGGCCCGCGACTTCAGGGCGCTGACCCCGGAGTGCTCCGGCGCGACCCGCGACGACGTGCTGATGATCGAGAACCGCGAAATCCGCGCGCGCCTGACCTGCGATGACGTGGCCTGGTTCGAGTTCCGCGAGCTGTGCGACGGTCCGCGCAGCCAGAACGACTACATCGAGCTGGCGAAGATCTTCCACGCGGTGCTGGTCTCCAACGTCGAGCAGATGAACGTGGCCAAGGACGACATCGCCCGCCGCTTCATCAACCTGGTGGACGAGTTCTACGACCGCAACGTCAAGCTGATCCTCTCCGCCGAAGTGGAGCTCAAGGACCTGTATGTCGGCGGCCGCCTGGAGTTCGAATTCCAGCGCACCCTGAGCCGCCTGCTGGAAATGCAGTCCCACGAATACCTGAGCCGCCCGCACCGTCCCTGATGGTCCGGCGAACGAAAAAGGCTGCCTTCGGGCAGCCTTTTTCGTTTGGGCTCTTCGTAGGAGCGGACCTTGTCCGCGATGGCGCCGGCAGGCGTCCCTGATCGCCGAATCCCCCTGGAGGAACGGGCTGCGCCCGTGATCGTGGACAAGGTCCGCTCCTACAGGGGCATTCCGCCATCAGCGCTGCGCCATCTCCTGCTGCGCCTTTTTCAGCAGTTGCTGCGCATGCGCCACTTCCAGTGCCTCCATGGCGCTGATCGGCTGGATCGCCGTGGCCTTCCTCAGCTGTTCCAGTGCCTTCTGTTCCTCGTCCCCGCCGTACACGTAGCCCAGCGCGTTGGCGTACTCATAGTGGCCGATCGGCAGGTCGCTGGCGGCGCGGAAGGAGCGGGCGAAGTACTGCTCCATCTGGTCCGCGCTGACCCCGTAGGTCATCTTGCCCACCAGCTTGCCGGCCTTGCGGATCACGCCGGCCTCATAACCGCCGTAGAGTGCCAGGGCGAAGGGCTGGTCGGGCTGCCTGGCCAGCAGGGCGTCCAGTTCCTTGGGGATGTCGCCGATGTAGCCGCGCTTGAGCGCCACCGGCACCGGCAGGTCCTCGGCCAGGCGCGCCTTGGCGTAGGCGCGGCCGAACTGGGCGATGGGGTCGGCGTTGAGCAGCGGTCCGGCCGCGTCGGTGTAGCTGATCACTTCCTCCAGCAGGCGCTGCTTCTCGTCCAGGTTCGGCGCGAGGAACAGGGCGTAGAGGGTCTGGGCGAACAGCGCCGGCACCTGGCCGCCGACGCCCAGCGCCAGGCCGTCCTTCCTGGCCTGGGCGAAGTCGCCGCGGAATACCTTGCGCCACACGTCCTGCAGCTTTTCGGCGTAGGCCTGGGCGTCTTCCGGCGTGCCGCTGAAGCCGCTGCCGGTGTTTTCCAGGAGTTCGGGATGCCGGGCGGCCATGCTCGCCACCCAGTCGGCATCGGGGAAGGGGTAGTTGCCGAAGCCGCGGGTCAGCTTCGGCCAGGCGGCGCGCAGCTTGTCGCCGCTGTAGTCGAAGGCGCTCTGGTCGTAGGGGAAGGGTTTCCAGGTGTCGTCCGCCACAGCGGTGAGGCTGAAGACGGCCAGCAGGGCAAGCAGGAAGCGGCGCATGGCGATATCCCGTGGGGTTCTTGTTGGCAGGGCGGCCCTTGAAGGCGTCAGGCGATCATAGGGCGCGCCCCGGGTACGTGAACCCATCCTAGGGATGGCGTGTTTCAGCCTTCCTTCTGCTCGTACTGGCGGCGGTAGTGATTCGGTGACAGCCCGGTGTGCTGGCGGAACAGCCGGGCGAAGAAGCTGGCGTCGTCGTAGCCGACCTCGTAGCTGATGGTCTTGATGCTCTTGCGGGTGGTCGACAGTAGGTTGCGCGCGGTTTCGATGCGCAGGCGCTGCAGGTAGTGCAGCGGCTTGTCGCCGGTGGCGGCCTGGAAGCGCCGCATGAAGTTGCGGATGCTCATGCCGTGCTCGCGGGCGACGTCCTCGAAGCGGAACTTGTCCGGGAAGTTCTCCTCCAGCCAGTGCTGGATCTGCAGGATGGCCGGGTCGTGGTGCAGCTTCTGTCCGCCGAAGCCGAGGCGGCCGGGGGTATAGCTGCGCTGTACCTCGTAGAGGATGTCGCGGGCCACGCCCTGGGCTACGGCGGCGCCGCAGAAGCGTTCGATCAGGTAGATGTACAGGTCGCAGGCCGAGGTCAGGCCGCCGGCGCTGTAGATGTTGTCTGCGTCGGCGATGTGCTTTTCCTGGTTCAGCAGCACCTTCGGGTAGCGCTCGGCGAATTCGCGGAAGAAGCGCCAGTAGGTGGTCGCCTCCTTGCCGTCGAGCAGTCCCGCCTCGGCCAGCCAGAACACCCCGGAGACCTCGCCGCAGAGCACGCAACCGGCGGCATGGCGTTCGCGCAACCAGGGCAGCACTTCTGGGTGGCGGGTGAGCAGCTCGTCGAAGTCGCCCCAGAAGGCGGGGAGGATCACCAGTTCCGGCTCGTCCAGCGCGCCCTGCACCGGCAGGCTGTCGCCGCTGAAGCTGATCACGGGCAGCCCGTCGGGGCTGATGATGCGGGTCTCGAAGCTGGGTTGCAGGCCAAGGCCCTGCTGGCGGCCATGGCGCAGGGCGGCCATGTGGAAGAAGTCCTTGGCCTGCATCAGGGTCGAGCCGAAGACGCCATGGGTGGCGAGGATGCTGACGCGGCGCAGCACACGGGAAGCTGGGTTGGGCATCGGTTCTTGTACTTCTTATGGATGTCTTTGCATGACGCTAAAGCGGTCATGATGCGGCTGGATCGTCTTATTTTTTGGCGAAAGTGTCCAGTGCGGAGCGCTTCGCGCTGGCCTACAGTCGGCCTTCCTACAATTTCAACAACCCGATCCGCAGGTGCGCCAGATGATTCCTAGAACCCTGTTCAGTTCCGACCACGAGCTGTTCCGCGACAGCGTCCGCAAGTTCCTCGAACAGGAGGCGGTGCCCTTCCACGCCCAGTGGGAAAAGGACGGTCACATCGACCGCCAGCTGTGGAACAAGGCCGGTGAGGCCGGGATGCTCTGCTCGCACCTGCCCGAGGCCTACGGCGGCATGGCGGCGGACTTCCTCTACAGTGCGGTGGTGATTGAGGAAGTCGGCCGCCTGGGCCTGACCGGCATCGGCTTCTCCCTGCACTCGGACATCGTCGCGCCCTACATCCTCCACTACGGCAGCGAGGCGCAGAAGCAGCACTACCTGCCCAGGCTGGTCTCCGGCGAGATGGTCTCGGCCATCGCCATGACCGAGCCGGGCGCCGGTTCCGACCTGCAGGGCGTTAAGACCACCGCGGTGCTGGATGGCGACGAGTACGTGATCAACGGCTCGAAGACCTTCATCACCAACGGCTGGCTGGCCGACCTGGTGATCGTGGTCGCCAAGACCGATCCCAAGGCCGGCGCCAAGGGCACCAGCCTGTTCCTGGTGGAGGCGGGCACGCCGGGTTTCTCCAAGGGCAAGCGGCTGGAAAAGGTCGGCATGAAGGCCCAGGACACCTCCGAGCTGTTCTTCCAGGACGTGCGCATTCCCAAGGAAAACCTGCTGGGCCAGGAAGGGCAGGGCTTCATCTACCTGATGCAGGAGCTGCCCCAGGAGCGCCTGACCGTGGCCCTGGGCGCGCTGGCCTCGGCCGAGGCGGCGCTGAAGTGGACGCTGGACTACACCCGCGAGCGCAAGGCCTTTGGCAAGTCCGTGTCGGACTTCCAGAACACCCGCTTCAAGCTGGCGGAAATGGCCACCGAGATCCAGGTCGGCCGGGTCTTCGTCGACCGCTGCCTGGAACAGCACCTGGAGGGCAAGCTGGACGTGCCCACCGCGGCGATGGCCAAGTACTGGACCACCGACCTGCAGTGCAAGGTGCTCGACGAGTGCGTGCAACTGCACGGCGGCTACGGCTACATGTGGGAGTACCCGGTGGCCCGAGCCTGGGCCGATGCGCGGGTGCAGCGCATCTACGCCGGCACCAACGAGATCATGAAGGAGATCATCGCCCGCTCGCTGTAACCGGGCGCTTTTTGTAGGAGCGAGCTTGCTCGCGAACATTTCGTTGGCGCCCAAGGCGTCAGACGCTTCGCAAGCAAGCCCGCTCCTGCAAGAGCCCGGGAACCTTATGGCGCCGGGTTCGGCTGGTCCTTGTGGATCGCCTCGATGCCGGCCAGTACCTCGTCGGACAACTTCAGCTCGAAGCTGGCGAGGTTGGCGTCCAGTTGCTCGAGATTGGTGGCACCGATGATGTTGCTGGTGACGAACGGCTGGCGGGTGACGAAGGCCAGGGCCATCTGCGCCGGGTCCAGACCATGCTCGCGGGCCAGGGTCACGTAGCGGTCGCTGGCGCGCTCGCTTTGCGGGTTGGTGTAGCGGGTGAAGCGGCTGAACAGGGTGATCCGCGCATTGGCCGGACGTGCGCCGCCGAAGTACTTGCCCGAGAGCATGCCGAAAGCCATCGGCGAATAGGCCAGCAGGCCGATCTGTTCGCGGATGGCGATCTCCGCGAGGCCCACTTCGAAACTGCGGTTGAGCAGGTTGTAGGGGTTCTGGATCGATACCGCGCGCGGCCAGCCGCGCTCCTGGGCGATCTGCAGGAAGCGCAGGGTGCCCCAGGGCGTCTCGTTGGACAGGCCGATGTGGCGGATCTTGCCGGCGCGGACCTGCTCGTCGAGCACCTCCAGGGTGTCTTCCAGTGGGGTGAAGCTCTCTTCCTTGTGCTGGTAGCCGAGCTGGCCGAAGAAGTTGGTGCTGCGTTCGGGCCAGTGCAACTGGTAGAGGTCAATCCAGTCGGTCTGCAGGCGCTTGAGGCTGCCGTCCAGCGCCGCAACGATGTTCTTGCGGTCGAATTTCGGCTGGCCGTCGCGGATATGGCTGATGGCATTGCCGGGGCCGGCGATCTTGCTGGCGAGGACCCAGTCGGCGCGGTCGCCGCGCTGGCGGAACCAGTTGCCGATGATCTGCTCGGTGCGGGTGTAGGTCTCTGCGCGTGGCGGAACCGGATACATTTCGGCGGTATCGATGAAATTCAGACCGGCGGCCTTGGCCCGCTCGATCTGGGCGAAGGCTTCTGTCTCGGTGTTCTGCTCGCCCCAGGTCATGGTGCCGAGGCAGAGTGCGCTGACTTTCAGTCCGGTGCGGCCGAACGGGCGGTACTCCATGCAGGTCTCCTCATGAAAACAAGTGCGTGATGCGGTTGAAAATTCTGCCGGAATCTGCATAATTCCGCAGCCTTTCATCGGTGGGGGATGCCAAGCCTGCCGATCGATACATCTAGTCGTTACGGACGCACACTGACCCGAGCCCCAATTCGTGTCTGTTTCCGGCTGTCCTTGACTTGTCAAGGCAACCACTGTCCAGTAAGATTCGCCGTCTTATTTTTCAGGCGGCCCCTGAGGCTATAACGAATGAAAACTTTTACCGCGAAACCAGAAACTGTTAAGCGCGACTGGTTCGTCGTCGACGCTGCTGGCCTGACCCTGGGTCGTCTGGCTACCGAGATCGCTCGCCGCCTGCGTGGCAAGCACAAGCCGGAATACACCCCGCACGTTGACACCGGCGACTACATCGTCGTCATCAACGCCGAGCAGGTTCGTGTCACCGGCGCGAAAGCCACCGACAAGATGTACTACCATCACTCGGGCTTCCCGGGCGGTATCAAGTCGATCAACTTCGAGAAGCTGATCGCCAAGGCTCCTGAGCGCGTCATCGAGACTGCCGTCAAAGGCATGCTGCCGAAGAACCCGCTGGGCCGCGACATGTACCGCAAGCTGAAAGTGTACAAGGGTGCCAACCACCCGCACACCGCTCAGCAGCCTCAAGAACTGAAGATTTAACGGGATAGCTCATTATGTCGGCGACTCAAAATTACGGCACTGGCCGTCGTAAGACCGCTACCGCTCGCGTCTTCCTGCGTCCGGGTACTGGCAAGATCTCCATCAACAACCGCAGCATCGAGCAGTTCTTCGGTCGTGAGACCGCTCGCATGGTTGTCCGTCAGCCCCTCGAGCTGACCGAGAACACCGAGAAGTTCGATATCTACGTTACCGTCGTTGGCGGTGGTGTAAGCGGCCAGGCCGGTGCGATCCGTCACGGTATCACCCGCGCTCTGATCGAGTACGACGAGACTCTGCGCAGCCCGCTGCGTAAAGCCGGCTACGTCACTCGCGACGCTCGCGAAGTTGAACGTAAGAAAGTCGGTCTGCGTAAAGCGCGTAAGCGTCCGCAGTACTCCAAGCGTTAATACGACGCTTCGAAAAAACGCCCAGATCCTTTGGACTGGGCGTTTTTTTATGTCTGTAATTTGTTCGTGCGGCAAGGTGTCGCATCCGCGCAAGCCCCGTCCCGCAAGGGTTTCCCCAATTTCGTATCAGGCTATTACCTTGTCAGCACAGGGGGTTTTCTTTACCATTTGGCGAATTTTTTGCGCGGCTCGAATTTTTACTTAAAAGCCTGAACTGAACAGGCTTGAAGCTGATGGGAGACGACTGAATGAGTAATGACGGCGTGAATGCAGGCCGGCGTCGCTTCCTTGTCGCGGCCACTTCGGTGGTTGGTGCGGCAGGAGCGGTCGGAGCTGCGGTCCCGTTCGTGGGGTCATGGTTCCCCAGTGCCAAGGCGAAGGCTGCCGGCGCGCCGGTGAAGGTCAATGTGGGGAAGATCGAACCAGGCCAGCAGGTCGTCGCCGAATGGCGCGGCAAGCCGGTGTTCCTGGTGCATCGCACCAAGGAAATGCTGGACTCGCTGCCGGCCCTCGAAGGGCAACTGGCCGACCCTGAGTCGAAGGCATCGGAGCAGCCGACTTACGTCGATCCCAAGCTGCGCTCGATCAAGCCGGAACTGGCGGTGATCGTCGGCATCTGCACCCACCTGGGCTGCTCGCCGACTTTCCGTCCGGAGGTCGCTCCCGCGGACCTCGGTCCGGACTGGAAGGGTGGTTACTTCTGCCCCTGCCACGGCTCCCACTACGACCTCGCCGGCCGCGTTTACAAGGGGCAACCCGCTCCGCTGAACCTGCCGATTCCGCCTTATACGCTCGATGGTGATGAGTTGACCATCGGTGTGGACCAGGAGAAAGCCTGATGAACAAGTTCATGGCTTGGGTCGATGCCCGCTTCCCCGCGACCAAGATGTGGGAAGACCATCTGAGCAAGTACTACGCCCCGAAGAACTTCAACTTCTGGTACTTCTTCGGTTCGCTGGCACTGCTGGTCCTGGTCAACCAGATCCTCACCGGTATCTGGCTGACCATGAGCTTCACCCCGTCGGCGGAAGAGGCCTTCGCTTCCGTCGAGTACATCATGCGAGATGTGGATTACGGGTGGATCATCCGCTACATGCACTCCACCGGTGCATCGGCGTTCTTCATCGTGGTCTACCTGCACATGTTCCGCGGCCTGCTCTACGGCTCCTACCAGAAGCCGCGCGAGCTGGTGTGGATCTTCGGCATGCTGATCTATCTCGCCCTGATGGCCGAGGCCTTCATGGGCTACCTGCTGCCCTGGGGCCAGATGTCCTACTGGGGCGCCCAGGTAATCATCTCGCTGTTCGGCGCCATCCCGGTCGTCGGCGAGGATCTGGCCCAGTGGATCCGCGGTGACTTCCTGATTTCCGGCATCACCCTGAACCGCTTCTTCGCCCTGCACGTGATCGCCCTGCCGATCGTCCTGCTCGGCCTGGTCGTGCTGCACATCCTGGCGCTGCACGAAGTCGGCTCGAACAACCCGGACGGCGTGGACATCAAGAAGAAGAAGGACGAGAACGGCGTACCGCTGGACGGCATTCCCTTCCACCCGTACTACACCGTCAAGGACATCGTCGGTGTCGTGGTCTTCCTGTTCATCTTCTGCACCGTGATCTTCTTCTTCCCGGAAATGGGCGGCTACTTCCTCGAGAAGCCCAACTTCGAGATGGCGAACCAGTTCAAGACTCCGCCGCACATTGCTCCGGTGTGGTACTTCACTCCGTTCTACGCCATCCTGCGCGCCGTTCCGGACAAGCTGATGGGTGTGGTTGCCATGGGCGCTGCCATCGCCGTGCTGTTCGTGCTGCCGTGGCTGGACCGTAGCCCGGTTCGCTCGATCCGCTACAAGGGCTGGCTGAGCAAGATCTGGCTGGTGATCTTCGCGGTGTCCTTCGTGATTCTCGGCTACTTCGGCGCCCAGGCTCCGTCGCCGCTGGGCACCACGCTGTCCCGCCTGTGCACCATTCTGTATTTCGCCTTCTTCATCCTGATGCCGTTCTACACCCGGATGGAGAAAACCAAACCGGTTCCGGAAAGGGTGACTGGCTGATGAAAAAGCAATTCGCAGCATTGATTCTGGCTTTCCTGCCGGTATTCGCATTCGCTAACGAGGCTGGTCCCGAGCTCGATCATGTCGAGATCGACCTGACCGACAAGGCTGCCATGCAGGATGGCGCACGTACCTTCGCCAACTACTGCATGGGCTGCCACAGCGCCAAGTTCCAGCGTTACGAGCGCGTCGGCAGGGATCTGGGTATTCCGGAAGAGCTGATGATGAGTCACCTGGTGTTCACCGGTGCGAAGATCGGCGATCACATGGACATCGGCATGAAGCCGGCTGATGCCAAGGTTTGGTTCGGTGCTGCTCCGCCGGATCTGACCCTGGTGGCCCGCGTGCGTGGCACCGACTGGCTGTACACCTACCTGCGTTCGTTCTACGAAGATCCCAAGCGTCCGTGGGGCGTGAACAACACGATCTTCCCGAACGTCGGCATGCCGAACGTGCTGGCCAGCGTCCAGGGCCGTCAGGTCATCGGCTGCAAGCAGGTCCAGGTCGTCGAGCATGGCAAGAAGCAGTTCGATCCCCTGACCGGTACTCCGCTGACCCACGAGGCCTGCGATCAACTGACCGTCGTACCCAAGACCGGCCAGCTGAACGAAGCCCAGTTCGACGAAAAGGTGAAGAACCTGGTGACCTTCCTGGCTTACTCGGCTGATCCGAACAAGCTGGAGTCCCAACGCGTCGGCGTCTACGTCCTGCTGTTCCTGGCCTTCTTCTTCGTGTTCGCCTATCTGCTCAAGCGTGAATACTGGAAGGACGTGCACTAAGCACTGCCAGCTGTAACAAGCGCGCGCCCTACGGGGCGCGCGCGTCTTTCTACCTCCCACCGCGAGGAGGCGCGCGGCATGGCCGCATTCAATAAGCTCACCTGTTTCTCCGACCCTTCCTGCCATTACAGCCATCGCGTGCGCCTGGTGCTGGCCGAGAAGAGCGTCGTCGCCGATATCATCGACGTGCCGGCTGGCAACATCCCGGCCAGGCTGGCGGAAGTGAATCCCTATGGCAGCCTGCCGACCCTGGTGGATCGTGACCTCACGCTCTACGAGTCGACAGTGGTCATGGAATACCTCGATGAACGTTATCCACACCCGCCGCTGCTCCCGGTCTACCCGGTAGCCCGCGCCAACAGCCGGCTGCTGATACACCGTATCCAGCGCGACTGGTGCGCCCTGGTCGATCGCATTCTCGACTCGCGGCAGAAGGACGCCGAGCGTGCCTTGGCGAGAAAGGAATTGCGTGAGAGCCTGACGGGTGTATCGCCGCTGTTCGCCGACAAGCCGTTCTTCCTCAGTGAAGAATTGAGTCTGGTGGACTGCTGCCTGTTGCCGATCCTCTGGCGGCTGCCGGTTCTGGGCATCGAGTTGCCGCGCCAGGCCAAGCCGCTGCTGGACTACATGGAGCGGCAGTTTGCGCGGGAAACTTTCCGTGCCAGCCTGTCCTCTATCGAACGTGATATGCGCTAAGGAGCCCGATGATGAACTCCAGTCGTCCCTACCTCGTGCGAGCCCTCTATGAGTGGATCGTCGACAACGGCTGCACCCCGCATATCCTGGTGAATTCCGAGTATCCGGGCGTGCGGGTGCCGCCGGGCTATGCCAGCGATGGCCAGATCGTGCTCAATGTCTCGCCCAGCGCGGTGCGCCACCTGCAGATGGATAACGAGGCGGTCAGCTTCGAAGGTCGTTTCGGTGGCGTTGCCCAGAGCCTGTACATTCCGTCCCAGGCCGTGATGGCCGTCTACGCGCGGGAGAACGGACAGGGCATGGTCTTCGACCTGGAGCCGCCGGTGCCGACCGACGACGAGGATCTGCCGGACGATGGCCCGTCCGACGAGCCGCCTCGCCCCAGTGGCCGGCCCAGCCTCAAGGTGGTGAAGTAACAAAAAAGGCGACCCGAGGGTCGCCTTTTTCATGCCTGCGTTTCGTCGTTCAGTTGATGTACTCGAACAGTCGGACGATCTTCTGCACGCCATCCACACCCTGTACCACCTGGGTGGCCAGGTCGCCTTCGCGATGGGTCACCAGACCCAGCATGTAGACGATGCCATTCTCGGTCAGGACCTTGATGCGGGTGGATGGAACGTTGGCGTCAGTCAGCATCTGGCTCTTGATCTTGGTGGTCAGCCAGGTGTCGTTGCTGCGGGCGGCGAGGGAGGAGGGCTGCAGGATCTGCAGCTCGTTGTGCACGGTCTTGACCTTCTGCACTTCCCTGGCGGCCTGCTCGGCCTTGCTCTTCAGGTCGGCGCGCGGGGTCTGGCCGGCCAGCAGCACCACGCCGTTGTAGCTGATCACCACAACGTGGGAATTGCGGTCGAGGTCGGGATCGGCCTTGGCGATGTTCACCGCCACCTTGGTCTCGATCAGCGAGTCGTCGATCTTGCTGCCAAGGGTGCGGGTGCCCTTGTCATCGTCGATCGGCTTGTCGCGGGTGGCGCTGACGAAACTGGTGCAGCCACCCAGGGCCATGGTCACGGCCAGCATGGCCGCAATCAGAGGGGTACGGGTCATTCTTCACTCCCGAACAGTTGACGGTCGATAAGGTCGCACAGGCAATGGATGACCAGCAGGTGGACTTCCTGGATGCGCGCGGTGACCTTGGCCGGGACGCGGATTTCCACGTCTTCGGGCAGCAGCAGCGATGCCATGTTGCCGCCGTCGCGGCCGGTCAGGGCTACGACAACCATTTCGCGATCGTGTGCGGCCTGGATCGCCTGAATGACGTTCGCCGAGTTGCCGCTGGTGGAGATCGCCAGCAGTACGTCGCCCGGCTGGCCCAGGGCGCGGATCTGCTTGGAGAAGACTTCGTTGTAGCTGTAGTCGTTGGCGATCGAGGTGATGGTGGAGCTGTCGGTGGTCAGGGCGACCGCCGGCAGGCTCGGACGCTCGCGCTCGAAGCGGTTCAGCAGTTCGGAGGAGAAGTGCTGGGCGTCGCCGGCGGAGCCGCCGTTGCCGCAGGAGAGAATCTTGCCCTCGTTCAGCAGGGCATTGACCATCACCATGCTGGCCTGCTCGATATGCGGGATGAGCACCTCGGTGGCCTGCTGCTTGGTCTCGATGCTGGCATGGAAGAGCTGGCGGATACGGGATTGCATGTCCATCAGGGGTGACCTTTCGTCGGGCGTCTGATCAGGTGTCAAAGGCGTTGGGAATCCAGTTCAAGTGCCCTGCGGAGCCTGGGGCGCGATGGTCGATGGCGACGATGTCGAACCGGCAGGGGTGTCTGCTCCAGCAGGTGTTCTGTTGCAGGAAGTGTTCGGCGGTGGCGACCAGGCGCTGGCGTTTGCGCGAGTCCACGCTTTCCAGCGCTCCTCCCCAGGCATCGTGCCGGCGGGAGCGAACTTCGACGAATACTACTGTATCGCCGTCCAGCATGACCAGATCGAGCTCGCCGCGGCGGCACGACCAGTTCTGCGCCACAAGGCGCAGTCCATGCTGTTCGAGGTGGGCGCGGGCGCTGGCTTCCGCCTCGCGCCCGGCCTTCTGGGAGGGGCTGTTGCCGATCAAATACCGCTGTTCTCCAGCGGCTGGACCTGGCCGTTGCGGAACTCCGCCCAGGGCAGTCGGCGCTCGACGCGCTGGTTGGCGCTGATGCTCAGGGTGCCGGTCAGGCCATCCAGCTGCATGCTCGGCACGGCCTTGAGCTCCGGCAGGCGTGGTGCCAGCTGGTAGGCGTCGGCGCCCATGGCGTAGAGGCGGCCGAGGCTGCCGTTGGCCTGCGGCCACTGGGCGGCGACCTGCTGGCGCAGCGGGTTGTTCGACTCCAGCAGCCACGGCGTTTCGCAGAAGCGGATGCCGTTCAGGTCCTGGTCCTGGGCCGGGTTGTTCACCCCGCTGTAGAGATTGGAGGTGGAGTAGACCGGCAGGTCGCCGGCGTACTGGAACGCCAGGGTCGGCTTGATCTGGCGGGCCTGCTGCGGGGTGGCGGCGAGGAAGATGAAGTCGATGTCCTGGCGGCGCGACGGCTGGGTGTCGACATTGCTGTCGAGCACGCCCTGCAGGCGCTTGGCGCGGGTTTCGCTCTGGCGCAGTTGCAGCAGGTCGGCGATCTGGCGGGCCAGCTCCACCGGCTGGTCGACGTGCTCGGCGGCGATCAGGGTGCCGCCGGCGGCCTGCCAGTTGCGGCTGAAGGAGGCCAGCACGCGGTCGCCCCATTCGCCGCGGGGCACCAGGGCCACGGCGCGGCGCATGCCATCGTTCCAGGCGCGGTTGGCGACCTCGCGGGCTTCATCCTCGGCGGACAGGCCGAACTGGAACAGCTGGGCCGGGCCTTCCTGGCTGCCGTCGCTGTAGTTCAGCGCCAGGGTGGTGATCGGCAGCTGCGGTTGGCTGCTCAGCTGCTTGACCAGGTTCTTCTCCAGCGGGCCTACGACCAGCTGGACGCCGTCGGCCTGGGCCTGGCGGTAGAACTCGTCCAGCGAACGAACCTGGGTGCTGTCGTAGAGCTTGATCGCCGGTTGTGCCTGGCCGCTTTGCTGGGCCTGGTAGTGCGCAGCCAGGAAACCGTCCTGCAGCGCGCGGGAGACCGACGCCAGCTGGCCTTGCTGCGGCAGCAGCAGGGCGATGGTGTTCAGCGGCTGGGCGGCCAGGGACTTCAGCTTGGTCAGGGCGTCCGGCAGCTGCTTGGCGGCCGGGTGCTCGGGGTTCTGGGCGATCCAGTTGTCGATCTTGGACTGCTGTTCCTTCAGCGTCGCCGAGGTCTTGGTGATGCGCGCCAGCTCCAGCCAGCCGTTCAGATCGCCTTCGTTGCCGCTGGCCTGCAGCTGTTCGGCCGGCAGGCTGGAGACCAGGCCCCAGATGGCTTCATGGTTGCTCTTGCTGGCTTCGGCGTTGAGCAGCGGGTCGATGAACACGCGCTCGCGGGCGGCGCTCAGCGCCTGGCCGTCGGCAGCCAGGGCCTGGGCCTTGACCAGGCCGGCGCGGGCCTGCAGCTCCACCGGCATTTCGCCCAGGCGCTGGAAGTTCGGATTGTCGAACGCCTTCAGGGCGGCCTTGGGCTTGTCGCGGGCCATTTCCAGTTGGGCCTTGAGCGTGCTGGCGAAGACCTGCTGGGCCGGTTTCAGGCTGTCCATCGGCGTTTGCTCGAGGATCTGCGAGGAGCGCCCGAAGTCCTTCTGCTTGTACGCGAGGTCGGCGGCGGAAAGACGCAGCACGGCGGCTTCATCGGGCTGGGCGGTGGAGGCCTGCTGTAGCAGCTGTTCGATGCTGGCGTCCGGGGTGCGCGGCAGTTCGCCGAGGTTGGACGACGGGGAAGAGGCGCAGGCGGCGAGCATGCCGGCAAGGAACAGAGCGGAAAGCGGACGCAGGCGAGCGATCATATCGGGCTTCTCGTGACGCATTCAAAGAACTGCCGATTGTACCGAAGCGGCGGAGGTGGCGCGATGGCGGCTGACGGAAACGGGATACAATGCGTCTTTTCCGACACTCCTGGCGAGGTTCTTCCGCGTGACCTTCGGCACTCTCTATGTGGTGGCTACCCCCATCGGCAATCTGGATGACATCAGCGCCCGGGCGCTCAAGGTGCTGCGTGATGTTTCGCTGATCGCCGCCGAAGACACCCGTCACTCCGTCCGCCTGCTGCAGCATTTCGGCATCGAAACGCCGCTGGCCGCCTGCCACGAGCACAACGAGCGCGAGCAGGGCGGGCGTTTCCTGGCGAAGCTGCAGGCCGGCGAGGACGTCGCGCTGATCTCCGATGCGGGCACGCCGCTGATCTCCGATCCGGGCTATCACCTGGTGCGCCAGGCTCGCGCGGCGGGCGTTCAGGTGGTTCCGGTGCCGGGCGCCTGCGCGTTGATCGCCGCGTTGTCCGCCGCCGGGTTGCCATCGGACCGCTTCGTCTTCGAGGGCTTCCTGCCCGCCAAGGCGGCTGGGCGGCGTGGCCGGCTGGAGGCGCTGCTGGAAGAGCCGCGTACGCTGATCTTCTATGAGGCGCCGCATCGCCTGCTGGAATGCGTCGAGGACATGGCGGCGATTTTCGGCAATGAGCGCCCGGCGGTGCTCGCGCGGGAGCTGACCAAGACCTTCGAGACGCTGAAGGGGCTGCCGCTGGGGGAGTTGCGCGCGTTCGTCGCTGCCGACAGCAACCAGCAACGGGGCGAGTGCGTGCTGCTGGTGGCGGGCAAGCCGGCGCCGGAGGGCGATGAGGCCGTGGATGCGCAAACGCTGCGGGTGCTCGATCTGTTGCTGGCCGAACTGCCGGTGAAACGCGCGGCAGCGCTGGCGGCGGAGATTACCGGGGGGCGGAAGAACCAGCTCTATCAGATCGCGCTGGAGCGCCAGGGCAAGGCCTGAGCTTGTCCTGAGCGCCGCCAGCCGCTAATCTTGCGGACGGAGAGTTGGTTGGACAGTCGCTGCTGCGTGATGTTCCATCACGTGGTGGAGGAAAGTCCGGGCTCCATAGGGCAGAGTGCCAGGTAACGCCTGGGAGGCGCGAGCCTACGGAAAGTGCCACAGAAAATAACCGCCTAAGCGCAACAGCGCCGGTAAGGGTGAAAAGGTGCGGTAAGAGCGCACCGCACGGCTGGCAACAGTGCGTGGCTAGGTAAACCCCACTCGGAGCAAGACCAAATAGGAATCCATTGGCGCGGCCCGCGTTGGATTCGGGTAGGTCGCTTGAGGCATTCAGTGATGGATGTCCCAGAGGAATGGCTGTCCTCGACAGAACCCGGCTTACAGACCGACTCTCTCCTCTTTTCCCCCACTTCTTCCCACCACGACCATTTGTCGCTGATTGGAAGAAGTCGCAAAGTTAAGAAATCACTTTAAGTATGAAAGCCCAGCGTTTTGAAAACGCTGGGCTTTTCGCTTTCCTGGCGCGTCAAACTTCCCTGCGAAACCCTCCAGAAGCACGCTAAATCTCGGTCCTGTAAGGATTTTTCCCCTCTGGCTCGCCTTGACGGTGGGGAGTGCGGATTTCTATAGTGTGCGGAAGTGGTATGAAGTGGGTAAAAGTGGGATCAACAGGCATGGATAGCCAACCACAGGGGAAGCGCTGACGTGTTTCGCGGAGCCAACGCCATCAGTCTCGACGCTAAAGGGCGCCTCGCGATGCCGAGCCGGTATCGTGACGAGCTCGTTTCGCGTTGCAATGGCCAGCTCATCGTCACCATCGATGCCGTCGACACCTGCCTGACTGTATACCCCCTCCCCGAATGGGAACTCATCGAAGCCAAGCTGCGCGAGCTGCCGTCGCTGCGTGAAGAAACGCGGCGCCTGCAGCGTTTGCTGATTGGTAACGCCGTGGACCTGGAGCTGGATGGCGCCGGACGTTTCCTGGTGCCGCCGCGGCTTCGCGAATACGCCGGCCTGGACAAGCGGGCGATGCTGGTCGGCCAGCTGAACAAGTTCCAGCTCTGGGACGAAGACAAGTGGAATGCGGTTGCCGAGGCCGACCTCGCAGCCATCAAAGAACCCGGCGGCCTGCCGGACGAATTGCGCGACCTTATTCTGTGAGCCTGCCTGTGAATAGCACCTACCAACACATCACCGTTCTGCTCGAGGAGGCTGTCGAAGCGCTGGCCCCCCGCGACGACGGGCGCTATGTGGACGGTACCTTCGGCAGGGGAGGGCACAGCCGGGCCTTGCTCGGGAGGCTCGGCCCGGGCGGTCAACTGCTCGGGTTCGACAAGGACCCCCAAGCCATCGCAACGGGAAAAGCACTGGCGGCCGAAGACGGCCGCTTCGTCATTGTGCAAAGGTCCTTTGCCGAGATGGCCGAGGAGTTCGCCGCGCGCGGCCTGCAGGGCGGCGTGAACGGCGTGCTGCTGGACCTGGGCGTGTCTTCGCCGCAGCTGGACGACCCGCAGCGCGGTTTCAGCTTCCTCAATGACGGCCCGCTGGACATGCGGATGAACCCGGACCAGGGCGTCAGCGCCGCGCAGTGGATCGCCAGCGCCGCCGAGGACGAGATCGCCCGTGTGTTCAAGGACTACGGCGAAGAGCGCTTCGCCAAGCGCATGGCGCGCGCCATCGTGCAGCGCCGTGCGGAGAAACCGTTCGAGCGCACCGCCGACCTGGCTGCCGTGATCACCGAGGCCAACCCGGCCTGGGAGAAGGGCAAGAACCCGGCGACCCGCGCCTTCCAGGGCCTGCGCATCTTCATCAACAACGAGCTGGGCGATCTCGAGCGTGGCCTCGATGCCGCGCTGGAAGGTCTGGCCGTGGGCGGGCGCCTGGTGGTGATCAGCTTCCACTCGCTGGAAGACCGCATCGTCAAGCAGTTCATGCGCAAGCATGCCAAGGGCGAGGCGGACAACCTGCCGCGCGACCTGCCGATCCGCGCCAAGGTCTTCGAGCCGCGCCTGAAGCTGATCGGCAAGCCGGTCTATGCCTCCGAGGCCGAGCTGAAGGCCAATCCGCGCTCACGCAGCGCGGTCATGCGCATTGCGGAGAAGCTCAGATGAGCCGCCTCTTCGCCAAGCGTTTGCCGACCGGCAGCTTCTTCATGCTGCTGCTGTTCATCGGCGTGCTGCTGTCGGCGATCTCCGTGTCCTACAGCGCGTACTGGAACCGCCAGTTGCTCAACTCGCTGTATTCCGAACTCAACGTGCGCGACAAGGCGCAGGCCGAGTACGGCCGGCTGATCCTGGAGCAGAGCACCTGGACCGCGCACAGCCGTATCGAAGCCCTGGCGACCGAGCAGCTGAAGATGCGTGTGCCCGATCCGACCGAAGTCATCATGGTGGTGCCATGAAGAATCTCGCCGGAGCCCGCTACCCCTGGCGCTTCCGCGTCGTCATCGCCCTGCTGATGGCGATGGTGGCGGCCATCGCCTGGCGCATCGTCGACCTGCACGTGATCGACCATGACTTCCTCAAGGGCCAGGGCGACGCGCGCAGCGTGCGCCATATCTCCATTCCCGCGCACCGTGGCCTGATCACCGACCGCAATGGCGAGCCGCTGGCCGTCAGTACGCCGGTCGCCACCCTCTGGGCCAACCCCAAGGAACTGGTGCTCGAGCGCGACAAGTGGGGCTTCCTGGCCGATGCGCTGGGGCAGACGCAGGCTTCCCTGGCCGAGCGCCTGGAGCAGAATGCCGACAAGGAATTCATCTATCTCGTCCGTGGCCTGACCCCGGAGCAGGGCGAGGCCGTGATGGCCCAGGTGAAGGCCCATCGGATTCCCGGCGTGTATTCGGTCGAGGAGTTCCGTCGCTTCTATCCCGCCGGTGAAGTAGCCGCCCAGGTGGTGGGCTTCACCGACGTCGATGATCGCGGCCGCGAGGGCGTGGAACTGGCCTTCGACAGCTGGCTGGCCGGTGTGGCGGGCAAGCGCCAGGTGCTCAAGGACCGCCGTGGCCACCTGATCCGCGACGTGCAGGTCACCCGCAACGCCAAGGCCGGCAAGACCCTCGCGCTGTCCATCGACCTGCGCCTGCAGTACCTGGCCAACCGCGAGCTGCGCAACGCGCTGGTGGAGAACGGCGCCAAGGCCGGCAGCCTGGTGATCCTCGACGTGAAGACCGGCGAAGTGCTGGCCATGGCCAACCAGCCGACCTACAACCCGAACAACCGTCGCAACCTGCAGCCGGCGATGATGCGCAACCGCGCCATGATCGACGTGTTCGAGCCGGGTTCGACCATGAAACCGTTCTCCATGAGCGCGGCGCTGGAAACCGGCCGCTGGAAGCCCTCCGACAAGGTCGAGGTCTACCCCGGCACCCTGCAGATCGGCCGCTACACCATTCGCGACGTGTCCCGCACCGAAGGCCCTGTGCTGGACCTGACCGGCATCCTGATCCGCTCCAGCAACGTCGGCATGAGCAAGGTCGCCTTCGATATCGGCGGCGAAGCCATTTACAGCCTGATGCAGAAGGTCGGCCTTGGCCAGGACACCGGCCTGGGCTTCCCCGGCGAGCGCGTCGGCAACCTGCCGAACTACCGGGAATGGCGCAAGGCGGAAACCGCCACACTGTCCTACGGTTACGGCCTGTCGGTCACCACCATCCAGTTGGCCCATGCCTACGCGGCGCTGGCCAACAACGGCCGCAGCGTACCGCTGACCATGGTCCGCGCCGATCGTCCGGCCGATGCCACCCAGGTCATCCCCGAGCCGGTCGCCAAGACCATGCAGGGCATGCTGCAGCAGGTCATCGAAGCGCCCAACGGCGTGTACCGCGCTCAGGTGCCGGGCTATCACGTGGCTGGCAAGTCCGGTACCGCGCGCAAGGCCCAGGTCGGCACCAAAGGTTACGCCGAGAACTCTTACCGCTCCCTGTTCGCCGGCTTCGCGCCGATGAGCAATCCGCGCTATGTTGCCGTAGTGGTCATCGATGAACCCAGCAAGGCCGGCTACTTCGGTGGCCTGGTCTCCGCGCCGGTGTTCAGCAAGGTGATGTCCGGCACGCTGCGCCTGATGAACGTGCCGCCGGACAATCTGCCGCCGGCGACTCCGCAGCAGCAAGCCGATGCTGCGCCCGATAAAGGAGGGCGTGGCTGATGCCGATGAGCCTCAATCAACTGCTGCCGCAGGCCGAAAGCAGCGAACTGATCCGCGAACTGACCCTGGACAGCCGTGCCGTCAAGCCGGGCGACCTGTTCCTCGCCGTGCCGGGTGGCCGCCAGGATGGTCGCGCGCATATCGCCGCCGCCCTGAGCCAGGGTGCCGCGGCCGTCGCCTATGAAGCCGAAGGCGCCGCCGACCTGCCGCCCAGCGATGTGCCGATGATTGCCATCAGGGGCCTGACTGCCCAGCTGTCCGCCATCGCCGGCCGTTTCTACGGCGAGCCCAGCCGTGGCGTGGAGCTGGTCGGCGTGACCGGCACCAACGGCAAGACCAGCGTCAGCCAGCTGCTGGCCCAGGCGCTGGACCTGCTGGGCGAGCGCTGCGGCATCGTCGGCACCCTCGGCACCGGTTTCTACGGCGCGCTGGAAAGCGGCCGCCATACCACTCCCGATCCGCTCGCCGTGCAGGCGACCCTGGCGCGCCTGAAGCAGGCCGGTGCCAAGGCGGTGGCCATGGAGGTGTCCTCCCACGGGCTGGAGCAGGGCCGTGTCGCCGCGCTGGGCTTCGACGTGGCGGTGTTCACCAACCTGTCGCGCGACCATCTCGACTACCACGGTTCGATGGAAGCCTACGGCGCCGCCAAGGCCCGGCTGCTCGCCTGGCCGGGGCTGCGTTGCCGGGTGGTCAACCTGGACGACGACTTCGGCCGCCTGCTCGCTGCCGAGTCCCATGAATCCCGCCTGATGGGCTACAGCCTGATCGACCCGGCGGCCTACCTCTATTGCCGCGAAGCCACGTTCAGCGACGCCGGCGTGCAGGCGCAGATCGTCACGCCGCAGGGCGAAGGCCTGCTGCGCAGCTCGCTGCTGGGCAAGTTCAACCTGAGCAACCTGCTGGCCGTGGTCGGCGCGCTGCTCGGCCTGGATTACCCGCTGGGCGACGTGCTGGCCGTGTTGCCGCAACTGGAAGGTCCGATTGGCCGCATGCAGCGTCTGGGCGGCGGCGAGAAGCCACTGGTGGTGGTGGATTACGCCCACACCCCGGATGCCCTGGAAAAAGTCCTGCTGGCCCTGCGCCCGCACGTGCATGGCCGTCTGCTCTGCCTGTTCGGCTGCGGTGGCGACCGGGACAGCGGCAAGCGCCCGATCATGGCGCGGATCGCCGAACAGCACGCCGACCATGTGCTGGTCACCGACGACAACCCGCGCACCGAGAAGAGCGAGGCGATCATCGCCGATATCCGTGCCGGCTTCGCCAGCCCCGAGGCTGTCGAGTTCGTTCCTGGCCGTGGCGCGGCGATCGCCCGCCTGATCGCTTCCGCCGGCGCCGACGATGTGGTGCTGCTGGCTGGCAAGGGACATGAGGATTACCAGGAGATCGACGGCGTTCGCCATCCGTTCTCCGATCTTGACCAAGCCGCCAAGGCGCTGGCTGCCTGGGAGGTGAAACGTGCTTAAGCCCCTGTCGCTCAACGACGTCGCTGGTGCGCTCAACGGCCGTGTGGTCGGCGCCGACGCCACCTTCGACGGCGTGAGCACCGACAGCCGCGCCATCGTGCCGGGCCAGCTGTTCATCGCCCTGACCGGCCCGCGCTTCGACGGCCACGATTACCTGGCCGACGTAGCCGCCAAGGGCGCGGTTGCCGCCCTGGTGGAGCGCGAAGTCGCCGGTGCGCCGCTGCCGCAGTTGGTGGTGCGCGATACCCGCGTGGCGCTGGGGCAACTGGGTGCGCTGAACCGCAATGCCTTTACCGGCCGCGTCGCCGCCGTCACCGGCTCCAGCGGCAAGACCACCGTGAAGGAAATGCTCGCCAGCATCCTGCGCACCCAGGGCGACGTCCTGGCTACCCGCGGCAACCTGAACAACGACCTCGGCGCGCCGCTGACCCTGCTGCAGCTGGCGCCGCAGCAGCAGAGCGCGGTCATCGAGCTGGGCGCCTCGCGCATCGGCGAGATTGCCTACACCGTCGGCCTGACCCGCCCGCACGTCGCCATCATCACCAACGCCGGCACCGCCCACGTGGGCGAGTTCGGCGGGCAGGACAAGATCGTCCTGGCCAAGGGCGAGATCCTCGAAGGCCTGGCCGCCGATGGCGTGGCCGTCCTCAACCGCGACGACCCGGCGTTCGACACCTGGAAGAGCCGTGCCGGCGACCGCCGCGTCGCAAGCTTCGGCCTGCGCGACGAACGCGCCGACTTCCGCGCCGGCGACGTGCAGCGTGACGCCCGTGGTTGCCCCGGCTTCACCCTGCGCGGCCCGGCGGGCGAGGCGCGCATCCAGCTGAACCTGCTGGGTGAGCACAACGTGACCAACGCCCTGGCCGCCGCCGCCGCCGCCCATGCCCTCGACGTGCCGCTGGTCGGGATCGTTTCCGGCCTGCAGAGCCTGCAGCCGGTCAAAGGTCGCGCGGTAGCCCAACTGGCGACGAACGGCATGCGGGTGATCGACGACAGCTACAACGCCAACCCGGCCTCAATCTGCGCGGCGATTGATATACTCGCCGGCTTTTCCGGCCGGACCGTCCTGGTCCTCGGGGACATGGGCGAGCTGGGTGCCTGGGCGGAGTCTTCCCACCGCGAAGTGGGGACCTATGCCATTGGCAAGGTCACCGCGCTCTATGCCGTCGGGCCGCTGATGAGCCACGCCGTGCAGGCGTTCGGTTCCGCGGGCCGGCACTTCGCCGATCAGGCCAGCCTGATCCGTGCCCTGGCCGACGAAGCATCGACAACCACCATTCTGATCAAGGGTTCCCGCAGCGCGGCGATGGACAAGGTCGTCGCGGCGTTGTGCGGTTCCTCCGAGGAGAGTCACTAAATGCTGCTGCTGCTCGCCGAGTACCTGCAACAGTTCCACAAGGGCTTCGGCGTCTTCCAGTACCTGACCCTGCGCGGCATCCTGAGCGTGCTGACCGCACTCGTCCTGTCCCTGTGGCTGGGCCCGTGGATGATCCGCACCCTGCAGATCCGCCAGATCGGCCAGGCCGTGCGCAACGACGGGCCGCAGTCGCACCTGTCGAAGAAGGGCACCCCGACCATGGGCGGTGCGCTGATCCTCACCGCCATCGCCATCAGCACCCTGCTGTGGGCCGACTGGTCGAACCGCTACGTCTGGGTCGTGCTCGCCGTGACCCTGCTGTTCGGCGCCATCGGCTGGGTCGATGACTACCGCAAGGTGATCGAGAAGAACTCCCGCGGCCTGCCGAGCCGCTGGAAGTATTTCTGGCAGTCGGTGTTCGGCCTGGGCGCCGCAATCTTCCTCTATATGACCGCCGAGACCCCGATCGAGACCACCCTGATCGTGCCGCTGCTGAAGAACATCGAGATCCCGCTGGGCATCTTCTTCGTGGTGCTGACCTACTTCGTGATCGTCGGCTCCAGCAACGCGGTGAACCTCACCGACGGCCTCGACGGCCTGGCCATCATGCCCACCGTGATGGTCGCCGGCGCGCTGGGCATCTTCTGCTACCTGTCGGGCAACATCAAATTCGCCGAATACCTGCTGATCCCCAGCGTTTCCGGGGCGGGCGAGCTGATCATCTTCTGCGCCGCCATCGTCGGCGCGGGCCTGGGCTTCCTCTGGTTCAACACCTACCCGGCGCAGGTCTTCATGGGCGACGTCGGCGCGCTGGCCCTCGGCGCCGCGCTGGGCACCATCGCGGTGATCGTCCGCCAGGAGATCGTGCTGTTCATCATGGGCGGCGTGTTCGTCATGGAAACCCTGTCGGTGGTGATCCAGGTCGCCTCCTTCAAGCTGACCGGCAAGCGGGTGTTCCGCATGGCGCCGATCCACCACCACTTCGAACTCAAGGGCTGGCCGGAGCCGCGCGTGATCGTGCGTTTCTGGATCATCACGGTGATTCTCGTGCTGATCGGCCTGGCCACGTTGAAACTGCGTTGAGGACTGATCGAGCATGAGCCTGATCGCTTCCGACCAATTCCGCATCGTTGTCGGCCTCGGCAAGAGCGGCATGTCCCTGGTGCGCTACCTGGCGCGCCGGGGCGTGCCGTTCGCCGTGGCCGATACGCGGGCGAATCCGCCGGAACTGGCGACCCTGCGCGAGCAGTATCCGCAGGTCGAGGTGCGCTGCGGCGAGCTCGATGCCGATTTCCTCTGCCGCGCGCAGGAACTCTACGTCAGCCCGGGCCTGTCGCTGCGCGTCCCGGCGCTGGTGGAAGCCGCCGCCCGTGGCGTGCGCATGTCCGGTGACGTCGACCTGTTCGCCCGCAATGCCAAGGCGCCGATCGTCGCCATCACCGGTTCCAACGCCAAGAGCACCGTCACCACCCTGGTCGGCGAGATGGCCAGGGCGGCCGGCAAGCGCGTCGCCGTCGGCGGCAACCTCGGCACCCCGGCGCTGGACCTGCTGGCCGACGACGTCGAGCTGTACGTGGTGGAGCTGTCCAGCTTCCAGCTGGAAACCTGCGAGCGCCTGGGCGCCGAGGTCGCCACCTGCCTGAACGTCAGCGAAGACCACATGGACCGCTACGACGGCATGGCCGACTACCACCTGGCCAAGCACCGCATCTTCCGCGGCGCCAGGCAGGTCGTGCTGAACCGCGCCGACGCGCTGAGCCGCCCGCTGATCGCCGACAGCGTGCCGTGCTGGACCTTCGGCACCGACAAGCCGGACTTCAAGGCCTTCGGCCTGATCGAAGAAGACGGTGAGAAGTGGCTGGCCTTCCAGTTCGACAAGCTGATGCCGGCCCGCGAGCTGAAGATCCGTGGCGCCCACAACCAGTCCAACGCCCTGGCCGCGCTGGCGCTCGGCCACGCCATCGGCCTGCCGTTCGAGCCCATGCTGCAGACCCTGCGCGAGTTCGCCGGCCTGGACCACCGTTGCCAGTGGGTGCGCGAGCGCAACGGCGTGAACTACTACGACGACTCCAAGGCCACCAACGTCGGCGCCGCCCTGGCGGCCATCGAGGGCCTGGGTGCCGACATCGACGGCAAGCTGGTGCTGATCGCCGGTGGCGACGGCAAGGGCGCCGACTTCCATGACCTGCGCACTCCCGTGGCGCAGCATTGCCGTGCGGTGGTGCTGCTGGGCCGCGATGCCGAACTGGTCGGCGCGGCCATCGGCAATGCCGTGCCCAAGGTCCGCGTGAACACCCTCGACGAAGCCGTCGAGCACGCCGCCGAGCTGGCCCTGCCGGGTGACGCCGTGCTGCTGTCGCCGGCCTGCGCGAGCCTGGACATGTTCAAGAACTACGAAGAGCGCGGACGCCTGTTCGCCAAGGCCGTGGAGGAGCTCGCCTGATGTTCTCCTTCCTGCGCCCCTATCCGTCCCCGCTGATCAGCCGCCACGGCATCGATCTGGACTTCCCGCTGCTGGCGGGTTGCCTGGCGCTGCTCGGCCTCGGTCTGGTGATGGTCACCTCGGCGTCCTCCGAGGTGGCGGCGGCGCAGTCCGGCAACCCGTTGTATTTCTCGGTCCGCCACCTGATCTATCTGGCCATCGGTTTCGTCGCCTGCGGCCTGACCATGATGGTGCCGATGGAAACCTGGCAACGCTGGGGCTGGAAGCTGCTGGTCATCGCCTTCGGGCTGCTGGTGCTGGTGGTGACCCCCGGCATCGGCCGCGAGGTGAACGGCTCGATGCGCTGGATCGGCTTCGGCCTGTTCAACATCCAGCCCTCGGAGATCGCCAAGGTCTTCGTGGTGATCTTCATGGCCGGCTATCTGGTGCGCCGCCAGGAAGAGGTGCGCGAAAGCTGGATCGGTTTCTTCAAGCCCTTCGTGGTGCTGCTGCCGATGGCCGGCCTGCTGCTGCGCGAGCCGGACTTCGGCGCCACCGTGGTGATGATGGGCGCCGCCGCCGCCATGCTGTTCCTCGGTGGCGTGGGGCTGTTCCGCTTCGGCCTGATGGTCGCGCTGGCGGTGGGCGCGGTGGTGCTGCTGATCCAGACGCAACCCTACCGGATGGCGCGCCTGACCAACTTCACCGATCCCTGGGCCGATCAGTTCGGCGCCGGCTACCAGCTCAGCCAGGCGCTGATCGCCTTCGGCCGCGGCGGCTGGACCGGCATGGGCCTGGGCAACAGCATCCAGAAGCAGTTCTACCTGCCCGAGGCGCACACCGACTTCGTGTTCGCCGTGCTCGCCGAGGAACTGGGCATCGTCGGCGCCATGGCCACCGTCGGCCTGTTCGTCTTCGTCACCCTGCGCGCGCTGTACATCGGCATCTGGGCCGAGCAGGCCAAGCAGTATTTCTCCGCCTACGTGGCCTATGGCCTGGCCTTCCTGTGGATCGGCCAGTTCCTGATCAACGTCGGGGTGAACGTCGGCCTGCTGCCGACCAAGGGCCTGACCCTGCCGTTCCTCAGCTACGGCGGCAGCTCGCTGGTGATCTGCTGCGCCTGCCTGGGGATGCTGCTGCGCATCGAATGGGAACGTCGCACCGTGATGGGCAGCGAGGAATATGAATTCACCGAAGAGGACTTTGCCGATGAAAGGTAACGTCCTGATCATGGCCGGCGGTACCGGCGGACACGTGTTCCCGGCGCTGGCCTGCGCCCGCGAGTTCCAGGCGCGCGGCTACAGCGTGCACTGGCTCGGCACTCCGCGCGGCATCGAGAACGACCTGGTACCCAAGGCCGGCCTGCCGCTGCACCTGATCAACGTCAGCGGCCTGCGCGGCAAGGGCCTGAAGTCGCTGCTGCGCGCGCCGTTCGATCTGCTCAAGTCGCTGTTCCAGGCCGTTGGCGTGGTTCGCCGGCTCAAGCCGGTCTGCGTGCTCGGCCTGGGCGGCTACGTCACCGGCCCGGGCGGCCTGGCTGCCCGGCTGTCCGGCGTGCCGCTGGTGATCCACGAGCAGAACGCCGTCGCCGGCACCGCCAACCGCAGCCTCGCGCCGCTGGCCGGGCGCATCTGCGAAGCCTTCCCGGACACCTTCGACGCCAGCGCCAAGCGCCTGACCACCGGCAACCCGGTGCGCGCCGAGCTGTTCCTGGGCGAGGATGCCCGCGCGCCGCTGGCGGGCCGCCGGGTCAACCTGCTGGTGCTGGGCGGCAGCCTGGGCGCCGAGCCGTTGAACAAGCTGATCCCCGAAGCGCTGGCGCAGATTCCCGCCGAGCAGCGTCCGGCGATTCGCCATCAGGCCGGTCGTCAGCACGACCAGGTCACCGCGGAGCGTTATCGCACCGCCGGGGTCGAAGCCGACGTCGCTCCGTTCATCGCCGACATGGCCGCCGCCTACGCCTGGGCCGATCTGGTGATCTGCCGCGCCGGCGCGCTGACCGTCAGCGAGCTGACCGCCGCCGGCCTGCCGTCCTTCCTGGTGCCGCTGCCCCACGCGATCGACGACCACCAGACCAAGAACGCCGAATTCCTGGTGCGGGAGGGCGCCGCCCACCTGCTGCCGCAGAAATCTACCAGCGCCGCCGATCTGGCCGCGCAGTTGTCCGAGGTATTGATGCATCCCGATTCCCTGACCCGCATGGCCGCTCGCGCCCGCAGCCTGGCCAAGCCCGAGGCTACCCGCACGGTGGTCGATGCCTGCCTGGAGGTGGCCCGTGGTTAAAGAGCCCACCGGCGTTACCCGGACCATGCGGCGCATCCGCCGTATCCACTTCGTCGGCATCGGCGGCGTGGGCATGTGCGGCATCGCGGAAGTGCTGCTGAACCTCGGCTACGAAGTCTCCGGTTCCGACCTCAAGGCCTCGCCGGTGACCGAGCGCCTGGAGAGCTTCGGCGCGCGGATCTTCATCGGCCACCGTGCGGAAAACGCCGATGGCGCCGACGTGCTGGTGGTTTCCAGCGCGGTGAACAAGGCCAACCCGGAAGTCGCTGCCGCGCTGGATCGCCGCGTGCCGGTGGTGCCGCGTGCCGAGATGCTCGCCGAGCTGATGCGCTACCGCCACGGCATCGCCGTTGCCGGCACCCACGGCAAGACCACCACCACCAGCCTGATCGCCTCGGTATTCGCCGCCGGCGGCCTGGACCCGACCTTCGTCATCGGCGGCCGCCTGAACGCCGCCGGCACCAACGCGCAGCTGGGCACCAGCCGCTACCTGGTGGCCGAGGCCGACGAGAGCGACGCCAGCTTCCTGCACCTGCAGCCGATGGTCTCGGTGGTCACCAACATCGACGCCGACCACATGAGCACCTACGGCGGCGACTTCAACAAGCTCAAGCGTACCTTCGTCGACTTCCTGCACAACCTGCCGTTCTACGGCCTGGCCGTGGTCTGCGTGGACGACCCGGTAGTTCGCGAGATCCTCCCGCAGATCGCCCGTCCGACCGTGACCTACGGCCTGAGCGAGGACGCCGACGTCCGCGCCATCAACATCCGCCAGGAAGGCATGCGCACCCACTTCACCGTGCTGCGCCCCGAGTGCGAACCGCTGGACGTCTCGGTGAACATGCCCGGCCTGCACAACGTGCTGAATTCCCTGGCGACCATCGTCATCGCCACCGACGAAGGCATCTCCGACGAAGCCATCGTCCAGGGCCTGTCCGGCTTCCAGGGCGTGGGCCGACGCTTCCAGGTCTATGGCGACCTGCAGGTGGAAGGCGGCAGCGTGATGCTGGTCGACGACTACGGCCACCACCCGCGTGAAGTCGCGGCGGTGATCAAGGCCGTGCGCGGCGGCTGGCCGGAGCGCCGCCTGGTGATGGTCTACCAGCCGCACCGCTACACCCGCACCCGCGACCTGTACGACGACTTCGTGCAGGTGCTGGGCGAGGCCAACGTGCTGATGCTGATGGAGGTCTACCCGGCCGGCGAGGAGCCGATTCCCGGCGCGGACAGCCGCCACCTGTGCCACAGCATCCGCCAGCGTGGCCAGCTCGACCCGATCTACCTGGAGCGCGGCGGCGATCTCGCCGCGCTGCTGCAGCCGCTGCTGCGCCCCGGCGACATCCTGCTCTGCCAGGGCGCCGGCGATATCGGCGGACTGGCGCCGCAACTGATCAAGAACCCGATGTTCGGTGCCGCCGCCAAGGCGGACACCCAGAGGAAGCCGCAATGACTGACGCGCTCAAATCCCGGCTCGATCCCCGCGCCTTCGGTCGCGTCGCCGTGCTCTACGGCGGCAAGAGCGCCGAGCGCGAGGTGTCGCTGAAATCCGGCGGAATGGTCCTGCAGGCGCTGCAGGGCGCCGGCGTGGATGCCTTCGGCATCGACGTGGGCGATGACCTGCTGCAGCGGCTGATCAGCGAGAAGATCGACCGCGCCTTCATCATCCTCCACGGCCGTGGCGGCGAAGACGGCAGCATGCAGGGCCTGCTGGAAGTCGCCGGCATTCCCTACACCGGCAGCGGCGTGCTGGCCTCCGCGCTGGCCATGGACAAGCTGCGCACCAAGCGCGTGTGGCTGAGCCTGGGCCTGCCGACGCCGAACTACGCCGTGCTCAGCAGCGAGGCCGATTGCCGTGCCGCCGCTGCGGAACTGGGCTTCCCGCTGATCGTCAAACCGGCCCATGAAGGTTCCAGCATCGGCATGGCCAAGGTGAACGGGGTGGATGAACTCATCGCCGCCTGGCAGAGCGCCGCCCAGTACGACCCGCAGGTGCTCGTCGAGCAGTGGATCAGCGGGCCCGAGTTCACCATCGCGGTCCTGCGTGGCCAGGTGCTGCCGCCCATTCGCCTGGGCACCCCGCACACCTTCTACGACTACGACGCCAAGTACCTCGCCAGCGATACCCAGTACCAGATTCCCTGCGGCCTCGACGCCGCCAAGGAAAAGGAACTCAAGGACCTGACCGCGCGCGCCTGCGATGCCCTCGGCATCCAGGGCTGGGGCCGGGCCGACGTGATGCAGGACGCCCAGGGGCGCTTCTGGCTGCTGGAAGTGAACACCGCACCGGGCATGACCGACCACAGCCTGGTGCCCATGGCCGCGCGCGCGGCCGGCCTGGATTTCCAGCAACTGGTGCTGGCCATCCTCGCCGACAGCGTCGAGGCAAGGGGGTAAGTGATGAACGGCGCGCATCTTCGTCACCAGCAACCCGGAATCGGCCGCGTACCCGCGCGCAAGCCGGTGCCGCGCGGCGCCAGCCGCCTGGTGGCCAAGGAGCCTTTGAGCGCGCGCATGCCCAGGCCGAGCTTCGGCTTCCTCAAGGTGCTGCTGTGGCCGCTGGTGCTGGGTGTGCTCGGCGTCGGCGCCTATCAAGGGGCGCAGTACGTGTTGCCCTATGCCGACCGGCCGATCGCCAAGGTCAGCGTGGAAGGCGATCTGAGCTACATCAGCCAGCAGGCGGTGCAGCAGCGGATCAGCCCCTACGTCTCGGCCAGCTTCTTCACCATCGACCTGGCCGGCATGCGCCAGGAGCTGGAGCAGATGCCCTGGATCGCCCACGCCGAAGTCCGTCGCGTGTGGCCCGACCAGGTGGTGGTGCGCCTGGACGAGCAACTGCCGATCGCCCGCTGGGGCGACGAGGCGCTGCTGAACAACCAGGGCCAGGCCTTCGCCCCGCGCGAAGTGGCCAACTACGAGCACCTGCCGCGCCTGTCCGGCCCGCAGCGTGCGCAGCAACAGGTAATGCAGCAGTACCAGATTCTCAGCCAGATGCTCCGTCCGCTGGGCTTCACCATTTCCAGCCTGGACATGAGTTCGCGCGGCGCCTGGACCCTGGGCACCGCGCAGGGCGTGGAGATCATGCTGGGCCGCGATCACGCGGTAGAACAGATTCGCCGGTTCGTGACCATCTACGACAAGGCGCTGAAAGATCAGATTTCGAAAATTGCCCGCATCGACATGCGCTACCCCAACGGCCTGGCCGTGGCGTGGCGTGATCCGGTGCCGGAAACGACGGTGGCACAGACCGCCGCCGTGCAGTGAGTTGAGGAGACTTCGATAAACATGGCAAGCGTGCAGAGCGGCAAAATGGTCGTCGGCCTGGACATCGGCACCTCCAAGGTGGTGGCGCTGGTGGGCGAGGTGGCGGCCGATGGCAAGCTGGAAATCGTCGGCATCGGGACGCACCCGTCGCGCGGCCTGAAGAAGGGCGTGGTGGTGAACATCGAGTCCACCGTCCAGTCGATCCAGCGTGCCATCGACGAGGCCCAGCAGATGGCGGGCTGCCGTATCCACTCGGCCTTCGTCGGCATCGCCGGCAACCATATCCGCAGCCTGAATTCCCACGGCATCGTGGCGATCCGTGACCGCGAAGTCAGCGGCGCGGACATCGAGCGCGTGCTGGACGCGGCCCAGGCCGTGGCCATCCCGGCCGACCAGCGTGTGCTGCACACCCTGGCGCAGGACTACGTGATCGACAACCAGGAAGGCGTGCGCGAGCCGCTGGGCATGTCCGGCGTACGCCTGGAAGCCAAGGTGCACGTGGTGACCTGCGCGGTGAACGCCGCGCAGAACATCGAGAAGTGCGTGCGCCGCTGCGGCCTGGAAGTCGACGACATCATCCTCGAGCAGCTGGCTTCGGCCTACTCGGTGATCACCGAGGACGAGAAGGAACTGGGCGTGTGCCTGGTGGACATCGGCGGCGGCACCACCGACATCGCCATCTTCACCGAAGGCGCCATCCGCCATACCGCGGTGATCCCGATCGCCGGCGATCAGGTCACCAACGACATCGCCATGGCGCTGCGCACCCCGACGCAATATGCCGAAGAGATCAAGATTCGATATGCTTGCGCGCTAGCCAAGCTGGCCGGTGCGGGCGAAACCATCAAGGTGCCCAGCGTCGGCGACCGGCCGCCACGGGAACTGTCGCGCCAGGCGCTTGCCGAAGTTGTCGAGCCGCGTTACGACGAGCTCTTCACGCTGGTGCAGGCCGAGCTGCGTCGCAGTGGCTACGAGGACCTGATCCCGGCAGGGATCGTCCTGACCGGCGGCACTTCCAAGATGGAAGGCGCGGTCGAGCTGGCCGAAGAGATCTTTCACATGCCGGTGCGCCTGGGCGTACCGCACAGCGTCAAGGGACTGACCGACGTCGTGCGCAATCCAATCTACTCCACGGGCGTGGGGCTGCTCATGTACGGGCTGCAGAAGCAGTCCGACGGCATCTCCATGTCCGGCGGCAGCTTCAGCAGTGACGAACCCAAGACACCGGTACTGGAACGGCTCAAACGCTGGGTCCAGGGCAATTTCTGATTTACCACCGCGGTAAACGTAGGCGACACAACTAGAAAGGAAGGAGAGGGGAAATGTTTGAACTGGTAGATAACGTCCCAACTACAGCAGTCATCAAAGTCATTGGCGTAGGTGGCGGCGGCGGCAACGCCGTGAACCACATGGCCAAGAACAACGTTGATGGCGTCGAATTCATTTGCGCCAACACCGATGCGCAGGCGCTGAAGAACATCGCCGCGCGCACCGTGCTGCAGCTCGGCCCGGGCGTGACCAAGGGCCTGGGCGCCGGCGCCAACCCGGAAGTCGGCCGTCAGGCCGCCATCGAGGACCGCGAGCGTATCGCCGAGGTGCTCGAAGGCGCCGACATGGTCTTCATCACCACCGGCATGGGTGGCGGTACCGGTACCGGTGCTGCGCCGATCATCGCCGAAGTGGCCAAGGAGATGGGCATCCTCACCGTTGCGGTGGTGACCCGTCCGTTCCCGTTCGAGGGCCGCAAGCGCATGCAGATCGCCGACGAGGGCATCCGCTCGCTGGCTGAAAGCGTCGACTCGCTGATCACCATCCCCAACGAGAAGCTGCTGACCATCCTGGGCAAGGACGCCAGCCTGCTGGCCGCCTTCGCCAAGGCCGACGACGTGCTGGCCGGTGCCGTTCGCGGTATCTCCGACATCATCAAGCGTCCGGGCATGATCAACGTCGACTTCGCCGACGTGAAGACCGTGATGAGCGAGATGGGCATGGCCATGATGGGCACCGGCTGCGCCAGCGGCCCGAACCGCGCCCGCGAGGCCACCGAGGCGGCGATCCGCAACCCGCTGCTCGAAGACGTTAACCTGCAGGGCGCCCGCGGCATCCTGGTGAACATCACCGCCGGTCCGGACCTGTCCCTGGGCGAATACTCCGACGTGGGCAACATCATCGAGCAGTTCGCTTCCGAGCACGCCACCGTCAAGGTGGGCACCGTGATCGATCCGGACATGCGCGACGAACTGCACGTCACCGTGGTCGCCACCGGTCTGGGTGCGCGCCTGGAGAAGCCGGTCAAGGTCGTCGACAACACCGTGCAGACCCAGTCCGTCAGCTCCCAGGCTCCGGTCCAGCGCGAGCAGCAGTCGGTGAACTACCGCGACCTGGACCGTCCGACCGTCATGCGCAACCAGTCCCACGGCGGCGCTGCCACTGCGGCCAAGCTGAATCCGCAGGACGATCTGGACTACCTGGACATCCCGGCCTTCCTGCGTCGTCAGGCCGATTGAGTCGATTTATCAGGAGTATCAATGTGATTGGTGTTCAGCAAAGGGCGGTTCTGCTATCATCGCCGCCCATTGTTGAAAACAGTTCGCAACTTGCGCGAAAGCGGCCAAAGCCATGATCAGACAACGCACCTTGAAGAACATCATCCGGGCGACCGGCGTAGGCCTGCACTCCGGGGAAAAGGTTTACCTGACCCTGAAGCCGGCTCCAGTCGATACCGGTATCGTGTTCTGCCGGGCCGATCTCGACCCGGTTGTGGAAATCCCCGCTCGAGCCTCGAACGTGGGTGAAACCACCATGTCGACCACCCTGGTCAAGGGTGACGTCAAGGTGGATACCGTGGAGCATCTGCTATCGGCCATGGCCGGCCTGGGTATCGACAACGCCTATGTCGAGCTGTCCGCATCGGAAGTGCCGATCATGGACGGCAGCGCAGGTCCCTTCGTATTCCTGATCCAGTCCGCCGGCCTGCAAGAGCAGGAAGCGGCGAAGAAGTTCATCCGCATCAAGCGCGAAGTGACGGTTGAAGAGGGCGACAAGCGCGCCACCTTCGTTCCCTTCGACGGCTTCAAGGTGAGCTTCGAGATCGACTTCGATCACCCGGTTTTCCGTGGTCGCACCCAGAAGGCCGTTGTGGACTTCTCCAGCACTTCCTTCGTCAAGGAAGTCAGCCGCGCCCGTACCTTCGGGTTCATGCGCGACATCGAGATGCTGCGTTCGCAGAACCTGGCGCTCGGTGGCAGTGTGGAGAACGCCATCGTGGTCGACGAGTATCGTGTGCTCAACGAAGATGGCCTTCGTTATGAGGACGAGTTCGTCAAGCACAAGATCCTGGACGCCATCGGAGACCTGTACCTGTTGGGTAACAGTCTCATCGGCGAGTTCATCGGCTACAAGTCCGGTCACGCCCTGAACAACCGTCTGCTGCGGACCCTCATCGCAGACAAGGACGCTTGGGAAGTGGTGACCTTCGACGACGCCAAGACCGCGCCGATCTCCTATATGCGACCCGCCGCGGCCGTATAAAGGAACCTCCTTCCTTCAGTAATGCCTTCAAAGGCCACCCTCGGGTGGCCTTTTTTTATTTCCAGCCTTTTATTCCTTCGGCTTGCGGCTACGGCTGGCGAGGCGCTCCAGCGCGGCCTTGAGCTGCGGGTTGCTGATGCCCTCGGCAGCTTCCTGCAAGGTGGCCGAAGCGGACTGGGTCAACTGGTTGGTATTCACCGGCTCTTGCGCCTGGGTGCGCGGCTGCACCTTGAACAGGATGCGGGCCAGGCCGGTGAACTCCTGGTGAGCGGCGAGCTGGCGCAGCAGGCGGTTCTGTTGGTAGCGCAGGCGGGTGGCCCAGTGGCCGTCGGTGACGATCAGCAGCAGGCTGCCGTCGCGCCATGAGGCGATGCGGCAGTAAGGGCGGGCGGCGGGCTGTAATTGGGCGTCGAGCAGTTCCTGCAGGCGCGACAGGCGCTGTGCCTCGGCGAACAGCGACTGCAGCGGCTTGGCTTCGCGCAGCAGCTTGGTCATCGCCTGGGCGGGCAGGGGGCGGAATGCCATGGAGGAGAACCGGGGGTGAATGAAAAGGGATGGTAACAGATGCGGCCCTGGCCAGATGCCGCCGCCGGGCCTTGAAGTTGCCCGCCCGCGTCACCATATCACCCGCACGGATCGAATGTTGTCCGCTCATGCATTGCCCGGAGCCGCGCGGAGTGCGAAGCTCCCAAGGATAATTTCGGCACTTTTTTCATGGACGTTTCCGGGTAGAATGCCCGCTTCGTTGCCGTTCCGCGCCGCGGCCAGCCAGTCGGGCAGCCCTCCAATTCTCCAGTTCGGATGACCCAGTCGATATGTTTGCGCCTTTGTTGAAAAAACTCTTTGGAAGCAAGAACGAGCGTGAAGTGAAGCGCATGGTCAAGCAGGTCCAGGCCATCAATGCGCTCGAGCCCCAGATGGTGGCGCTTTCCGATGAGCAACTGAAGGCCAAGACCGAGGAGTTCAAGGCGCGCCTGGCCAAGGGCGAGACCCTCGACCAGATCCTCCCCGAAGCCTTCGCCGTCGCCCGTGAGGCCGGCAAGCGCGTGATGGGCATGCGTCACTTCGACGTCCAGCTGATCGGCGGCATGACCCTGCACGAAGGCAAGATCGCCGAGATGCGTACCGGTGAGGGCAAGACCCTCGTGGGTACCCTGGCGGTCTACCTCAACGCCCTGGCTGGCAAAGGCGTGCACGTGGTCACCGTGAACGACTACCTGGCCCGCCGCGACGCCAACTGGATGCGTCCGCTGTATGAATTCCTCGGCCTGACCGTCGGTATCGTCAGCCCGTTCCAGCCGCCGGAAGAGAAGCGCGCGGCTTACGCCTCCGACATCACCTACGGCACCAACAACGAATTCGGCTTCGACTACCTGCGCGACAACATGGCGTTCAGCCTGGAAGACAAGTTCCAGCGCGAGCTGAACTTCGCCGTGGTCGACGAAGTGGACTCCATCCTCATCGACGAAGCGCGCACCCCGCTGATCATCTCCGGCCAGGCCGAAGACAGTTCCGAGCTGTACATCCGGATCAACAAGCTGATCCCGCGCCTGACGCGTCACATCGAGGAAGTCGAAGGCCAGGTGACCCAGCCGGGCCACTACAGCATCGACGAGAAGACCCGCCAGGTCGAACTCAACGAACAGGGCCATGCATACGTCGAGGACCTGCTGACCCAGAACGGTCTGCTGGCCGAGGGCGAGAGCCTCTACTCGGCGCACAACCTCAGCCTGCTGACCCACGTCTACGCCGCGCTGCGCGCCCACACCCTGTTCAACCGGAACGTCGAGTACATCGTCCAGGGCGACCAGGTCCTGCTGATCGACGAGCACACCGGCCGCACCATGCCGGGCCGCCGCCTCTCCGAAGGCCTGCACCAGGCCATCGAGGCCAAGGAAAACCTGCCGATCCAGGCCGAGAGCCAGACCCTGGCCTCGACCACCTTCCAGAACTACTTCCGCCTCTACGCCAAGCTGGCGGGCATGACCGGTACCGCCGACACCGAGGCCTTCGAATTCCGCCAGACCTATGGCCTGGACGTGGTGGTGATCCCGACCCACCGCCCGGTCGCCCGTAAGGACTTCAACGACCTGGTCTACCTGACCCAGGACGAGAAGTACGCCGCCATCATCACCGACGTACAGCAGTGCCAGGCGCTGGGCCGTCCGATCCTGGTCGGTACCGCTTCGGTCGAAACCTCCGAATACGTCTCGCAACTGCTGCAGAAGGCCGGCATCGAGCACAAGGTGCTGAACGCCAAGTACCACGAGAAGGAAGCCGAGATCATCGCCCAGGCCGGTCGTCCGGGCTCGGTGACCATCGCCACCAACATGGCCGGCCGGGGTACCGACATCCTGCTGGGCGGCAACTGGGAAGTGGAAGTCGCCGCGCTGGAGACCCCCACCGACGAGCAGGTCGCGCAGATCAAGGGCGACTGGCAGAAGCGCCATCAGCAGGTCATCGAGGCCGGCGGCCTGCACGTGATCGCTTCCGAGCGCCACGAATCCCGCCGTATCGACAACCAGTTGCGCGGCCGTGCCGGCCGCCAGGGCGACCCGGGTTCCAGCCGCTTCTACCTGTCTCTTGAAGACCACCTGATGCGCATCTTCGCCTCCGACCGGGTGAAGAACTTCATGAAGGCCCTGGGCATGCAGCCGGGCGAGGCGATCGAGCACCGCATGGTGACCAACGCCATCGAAAAGGCCCAGCGCAAGGTCGAAGGCCGCAACTTCGACATCCGCAAGCAACTGCTGGAGTTCGACGACGTCGCCAACGAGCAGCGCAAGGTGATCTACCACATGCGCAACAGCCTGCTGGCGGCCGACAACATCGGCGACACCATCGTCGAGTTCCGCGAGGAAACCCTGAACAACACCATCAGCCAGCACATCCCGCCGCAGTCGCTGCCCGAGCAGTGGGACATCGCCGGCCTGGAAGCTTCGCTGTACAGCGACTTCGCCCTGAAGCTGCCGGTGCAGCAGTGGCTGGACGAAGACGAAAAGCTCTACGAAGAGACCCTGCGCGAGAAGATCCTCACCGAGCTGGTGGCCGCCTACAACGAGAAGGAAGACCTCGCCGGCGCCGAAGCCCTGCGCACCTTCGAGAAGCAGATGCTGCTGCGCGTGCTGGACGACCTGTGGAAGGACCACCTGTCCACCATGGATCACCTGCGCCACGGCATCCACCTGCGCGGCTACGCGCAGAAGAACCCGAAGCAGGAATACAAGCGCGAGTCCTTCAACCTGTTCCAGGAACTGCTGGACTCCGTCAAGCGCGACACCATCCGCGTGCTGTCCTTCGTCCAGGTCCGCCGCGAGGACCCGGCCGAGGAAGAGGCCCGTCTGCGCCGCGAAGCCGAGGAAATGGCCAAGCGCATGCAGTTCCAGCATGCCGCCGCGCCGTCCGTGGAGATGGCTACCGGCGAGCAGGATGAAGACGGCGAGCTGCCGCAGGCCCCGGCCAACGTGGTACCGATGGAGCCCGTGCGCAACGAGCCGAAGATCGGCCGCAACGAGCCGTGCCCCTGCGGCTCCGGCAAGAAGTACAAGCACTGCCACGGTCAGGTGGACTAAAGTCCTCCCGACCCTGATACCAACGCCGCGACCGGCCCAGCCGCTCGCGGCGTTTTTCTCACCTGATCCACTGTTTCGATAGGAGCGCGTCACATGGCTGTTGGTCTCGGCCCCATGTCCACCCTGCACCCGGTCCCCGGTTTCGAACTCGGCATCGCTTCCGCCGGCATCAAGCGACCCGGCCGCAAGGACATCGTGGTGATGCGATGCGCCGAAGGCTCCCGCGTGGCAGGCGTGTTCACCACCAACGCCTTCTGCGCCGCCCCGGTGACCCTGGCGCGCAAGCGCTTCCTCGGTCCGGTGCGCTACCTGCTGACCAACACCGGCAACGCCAACGCCGGCACCGGTGAGCCGGGCCTGGCCGCCGCCGCCCGCGCCTGCGCCAAGCTGGCCGAGCTGGCCGGGGTGCCGGAAGACGCCGTGCTGCCGTACTCCACCGGCGTGATCGGCGAGCCGCTGCCGGTCGAGAAGATCGAAGCCGCGCTGCCCGCCGCGCTGGCCAACCTGTCCGTGGACAACTGGGCCGATGCCGCCACCGGCATCATGACCACCGACACCCTGCCCAAGGGCGCCAGCCGCCAGTTCCAGCACGACGGTGTGACCGTCACCGTCACCGGCATCGGCAAGGGCGCCGGCATGATCAAGCCGAACATGGCCACCATGCTCGGCTACATCGCCACCGACGCCAAGGTCGCCCAGGGCGTGCTGCAGGACCTGCTGCGCGACGCGGCGAACAAGTCCTTCAACCGCATCACCATCGATGGCGACACCTCCACCAACGACTGCTGCATGCTGGTCGCCACCGGCCAGGCCGCGCTGCCGGAAGTCACCGCCGCCAGCGGCGCGCTGTTCGCCGCGCTGAAGCAGGCGGTGCTGGAAATCTCCATGGAGCTGGCCCAGGCCATCGTCCGTGACGGCGAAGGCGCCACCAAGTTCGTCACCGTGCAGGTGAACGGCGGCGCGAATCACCAGGAGTGCCTGGACGTCGGCTACGCCGTGTCCCACTCGCCGCTGATCAAGACCGCGCTGTTCGCTTCCGACCCCAACTGGGGCCGCATCCTCGCCGCCGTCGGCCGCGCCGGCGTGCCGAACCTGGACGTGAGCCTGATCGACGTGTACCTGGACGAGGTCTGCATCGCCAGCCGCGGCTGCCGCGCCGCCAGCTACAGCGAGGACCAGGGCGCCAGGGTGATGGCCCAGGAGGAGATCACCATCCGCATCGACCTCGGCCGTGGCACCTGCAGCGAGACCATCTGGACCACCGACCTGTCCCACGAGTACGTGAAGATCAACGCGGAATACCGCACCTGATCGTTGCGTAGCTCCGGCGCCGACCCCGCGTTGACGCCGTGCTCCATTCGGATTCCCGATTTTCATCGAAGGATGAAAATCGGGAATTTGTTTTCATGGCTGGAGCGCTTTAAGGTTTTCTGACTGACCTTCAAGAGCATCGCGTCCATGTCCCTCACCCTGATCATCGGCAGCAAGAATCTTTCCTCGTGGTCCCTGCGCGGCTGGCTGGCCATGCAACTTACCGGCGCCGAGTTCCAGGAGGTCCTCATTCCCCTCGGTGGGCAGGACGTCATCCGGCGTATCCGTGAGCACTCGCCCAGCGGCAAGGTGCCGGCGCTCAAGTGCGAGCACGGGGTGATCTGGGACTCCCTGGCGATTGCCGAATACCTCGCCGAGCGCTTCCCCGAGGCCCATCTCTGGCCCCGTGGCGAAGCCGCCCGCGCCCTGGCGCGCTCGGTCTGCGCGGAGATGCACAGCGGCTTCATGGCGCTGCGCTCGCACATGCCGATGGATATCCAGCGCAACCAGCCGCTGGCGCAGGTGCCGGAAGCGGTGGCGGCGGATATCGCCCGCGTCGTCGAACTCTGGGCGCTGTGCCGCCAGCAGTTCGGCCAGGACGGCCCCTTCCTGTTCGGCCACGCCAGCATTGCCGACGCCTTCTACGCCCCCGTCGCCACACGTCTGCGCAGCTACTGCGTGACCCTGCCCATCGAGGCGCAGAACTACGTCGATGCGATCTACGCCTGGCCGGCCTTCCGTCCCTGGCTGGAGGCGGCGATGGTCGAACGCGCCTGAAGCGGCAGTCCAATGACGGTAGAATCCTCCTTTGCGCGGGCCCTGCCTGAATCGGATTGAGGAGTAGCACTGTGAAACGAGTACATGTCGCCGCCGCCGTGATTCGCGGACTCGATGGCCGGGTACTGATCGCCCGCCGTCCGGACGACAAGCACCAGGGCGGTCTCTGGGAGTTTCCCGGTGGCAAGGTGGAAGAGGGCGAAGCGGTGCAGGTCGCCCTGGCCCGCGAACTGAAGGAAGAACTGGGCATCGAGGTCGAGCAGGCGCGTCCGCTGATCCGCGTGCAGCACGACTACAGCGACAAGCATGTGCTGCTGGATGTCTGGGAAGTCTCCGCTTTCACCGGCACGCCCCATGGCGCCGAAGGCCAGCCGCTGGCCTGGGTCGCCTCGCGCGACCTGCCGGACTACGAGTTCCCGGCGGCCAACGCGCCCATCGTGCATGCCGCGCGCCTGCCGGACCGCTACCTGATCACCCCGGACGGCCTGGAGATTCCGCAGCTGGTGCAGGGCGTGCGCGCCGCCGTCGCCGGCGGCATCCGCCTGATCCAGCTGCGCGCGCCGAACATGTACAGCCCCGAGTACCGCGACCTCGCGGTGGATATCCAGGGCCTCTGCGCCGGCAAGGCGCAGCTGATGCTCAAGGGTCCGCTGGAGTGGCTGGGGGACTTCCCGGCGGCCGGCTGGCACCTGACGTCCGAGCAACTGCGCAAGTACGCGCCCAACGGCCGCCCGTTCCCCCGCGAGCGCCTGCTGGCGGCGTCCTGTCACAGCGCCGAGGAATTGGAACTGGCGACCCGCATGGGCGTGGACTTCGTCACCCTGTCGCCGGTGCAGCCGACGCAGAGCCATCCGGGCGAGCCGGCGCTGGGCTGGGAGGCCGCGGCCGAGCTGATCGAGGGCTTCAACCAGCCGGTGTTCCTGCTCGGTGGCGTCGGCCCGCAGGACGTCGAGCGCGCCTGGCAGGCCGGGGCGCAGGGCGTGGCGGGGATCCGCGCGTTCTGGCCGAAGGCCGACGGTTGAGGCTGGCGTAGGGTGGATGGCCTTCGAGGTTATCCACCGCTTGGCCTTGGCCGGCCTCTGTCGTGGCTCGGCATAAGCGCTGGCGGTGCCTTCAGCTCAGGAACCGCCGGCGATTTTTCTTCGCAGGATGGGTGGAGCTTGCGATACCCATCACCGGCGGCTGCCAGGTCCATGATGGGTATCGCTTCGCTCCACACCATCCTACGCGGTGCGTTCTGTAGGAGCGGACCTTGTCCGCGAAGTCTTGCCGCCACTCCGGCGCTGAGGATGAGCGCCATGGACTGAGCGGGCGCGACGCACGGAGGATTGCCTGGCGGCGAGAATTCCGCCGCGACGGATTTCGCGGACAAGGTCCGCTCCTACGCCAACCGCCTGCGCCGCCGTTTTCTTGTAGGAACAGTCGATCAGGCAGGCTTCTCGGCAGCCTGCCAGAGAATCTCGTCCACGCTCTGGCGCCGGGCGATGAAGCGCGCGGCGACGAACAGCAGGTCAGACAGACGGTTCAGGTAGCGCATTACCGTGCCGTCCAGCGGCTCCTCGGCATTGAGTTGCTGGCAGCGCCGCTCGGCGTTGCGCGCCTGGGCGCGGCACAGGTGGGCCAGCGCCACCAGGCGCGAACCGCCGGGCAGGATGAAGTTCTTCAGCGGCCCGAGCTCTTCGTTCCAGCGGTCGATGACCTGCTCCAGCCGCTCCACTTCGGCATCGTTCAGCGCCCGGTATTCCGGCATCGCCAGCTCGCCACCGAGGTCGAACAGGCGGTGCTGGATCGGCGCCAGCACCATGATCGCCTCTTCCAGGGCGCTGCTGCGGGCCTCATGCAGCCCCGCGAGCAGCAGGCCGAGGTGGCAGTTCAGTTCATCCACGGCGCCCATGGCCTCCACCCGCGGGTGGTGCTTGGGTACCCGGCGGCCGTCGGCCAGGCCGGTTTCGCCGCTGTCGCCGGTGCGGGTGTAGATCTTCGATAGCCGGTTGCCCATGACTCAATGCTCCGTATCGTCGCCCGCCAGCAGGGGCGTGGGGGAAGTGACTTCGGCGCCCAGGGGCAGCCGCAGGGTGAAGCAGGTGCCCTGGCCCAGTTCGGACTGCACCTCCATCTGCCCCTTGTGGTTGTTGGTGATGATGAAATACGACACCGACAGGCCCAGCCCGGTGCCCTGGCCGACTTCCTTGGTGGTGAAGAACGGCTCGAAGATGCGCTTGCGCACCTTCTCCGGCATGCCGCAGCCGTTGTCTTCCACCTGGATTTCCGCCCACGGCCGGTTCAGCCGGGTGCGCAGGATGATGCGGCCGAGTTCGCCTTCTTCCTCGTCGTCACGCTGGTGGATGGCCTGGGCGGCGTTCTTCAGCAGGTTGAGCAGCACCTGCTCCACCTCGTTGGCGATCACCGGCACCGGCCCCAGGTGGGGGTCGAACTCGTGGACGATCTGCAGCGACTTGAAGTCGAAGCCGCCGGTGAGGTCGAAATCGTTGCCGGCGATCTCCACGGCCTGCTCCAGCAGCGCCGGCAGCTCGCAGGCGGTCATCTGGCGGTGGCTGCGGCGGCTGAAGGAGAGCATGTGGCTGACGATCTTCGCCGCCCGGGAACCGGCGTACTGGATGCCGTCCATCAGCTTGGGAATCTCCCGCGCTTCCAGGTAGTGGTTGAGGTCTTCCAGGTGCACGCCGACTTCCCCGGCGACCTCCTGGTTCTTCGGCAGCTCCGGCGACAGGCGCCGGCGGATGTTCTGCACGTTGTGCAGGATGGCCCCCAGCGGGTTGTTGATCTCGTGGGCCATGCCGGCGGCCAGGCCGCCGACGGAGAGCATCTTCTCCGACTGCACCATCAGCTCTTCCAGCCCCAGGCGCTCGGTGATGTCGTCGATGCGGATCACCGCGCCGCGGCCGGTGCCGCCCATCAGCGGGTAGAAGGTCAGCGCGTAATGGCGCGGGGCGTCGGTGAGGGCCCAGGTGACCCGCTCGACGCGCTCCACCTTGTGCTGCTCGGCGGCGCGGGTGAGTTGCGGCAGGAACGGCTTGAGCGAAGGGAAGGCGAGGAACACCGGCTGGTTCACCGCGTCGTCCAGGCTGGTGCCGGAGAGGCGGCTTGCCTCCTGGTTCCACTGGGTGACGTAGAGCTGCTCGTCCACCGCGATCAGCGCCGAGGGCATGGAGTCGATGATGCTGTTGAGGTAGTGCTGGAAGCCGGTGAGCTTCTTCTCGATCTTGCTGCGCACCTGGACTTCCAGCTCCAGCTTGCGGTTCGAGCGGCGGGTTTCCTCGGCCAGCGACTGCGCCTGCTCCACCGCCTCCTGGGCGTCGTCGCGGGCGCGCTTGAGCTGCTGCTCGCGCGCCTCGATGCGGGTCAGCATGGTGTTGAAGGCGTCGGCCAGGCGGCCGATCTCGTCGGCGTTGCCGCGCTCGGCGCGCAGGGCGTAGTTCTCCTCGCGGGTGACCTGGCGGGAAAGCTCCTCCAGGCTGTGGATCGGCCGGGTGATCAGGCGGCGGATCTGCTGGGCGATGAGCAGCCAGAGCAGCACGCTGACCGCGAGGATCACCAGGCTGGCGGTGAGGGTGCCGGTGTAGAAGGCGCCGGGCAGCTCGCTGCTGGCCACCAGCAGCAGGTAGCCGCTGTTGTGCCCGGGCTGGGGCAGTTCGAACAGGGCGTTGGGGCGGTATTCGTGCTGTCGCCAGCGCTCCACGCCGTCCAGCCGCTCGGGCAGGGCGACGGGGCCGTCGGCGGGCGTCTGGGCGATGCGCTCGCCGTCGCCGTCGTAGAGCGCGGCGGCGCGCAGCGGCTGGTAGTCGTCGAGCTGCTGGAGCAGAACCTGGGCCTGGGTCGGGGAGGCCAGCGCCGGTTCGCTGAGCGCGGGGTTGGCGATCAGCCGGCCGATGGTCTGCAGCGCCTGGGGCGCCACGCTGTCCTGGGAAATCCAGTAGGCCGCGCTGATGAAGGCCAGGTTGGCCACCAGCATGACGGTGGCCAGCAGAACCAGCAGGGCGGCGAGGACCTTCTGGCCGACGGGCAGATCTTCCAGGCGCTTGCGCAGGTTCAGGGGTGAAGGCATGGGCGGAACCGCAGGGAAACAGGGAGGCGGGCAGGGTAGCCCGCCATCAGGTGTCGGGCAATCCGCGTGCGCGCAGATGCTCGCGCAGCCGTTCATGCAGCGCCCGCAGGCGCGGCAGGGCCAGGCGCAGGCGGTCGCCCTCGCGGCAGGCGTGGCCGAGCAGGTAGGCGATTTCGCTGCGCCGGCCGCTGGCGACGTCCTGGTACATGGAGGAGAAGTTCGCCGCGGTGGCGGCGATCACCCGCTCGACGTCGCCCTGCAGTTCCCGGGCGGCGCTGTCGAAGCCGACGGCGTGCAGCAGGTGCCCCAGCTCATCGCAGAGTCCGGCGACTTCCGCCGGGTGGGCCGCCAGCTCGCCATTGCGGCACTGGTGCAGGACGCTGAGCGGGTTGATCGCGCAGTTCAGCGCCAGCTTGCGCCACAGGCGTTCGAGGATGACCTCGCTCCACTGCACGGGGATTCCCGCGTCGCGCAGCTCCGCCAGCCAGTCCGGGGCGGGGCCGTCGTGTTCGTCGCCGATCCAGGTTTCGCCGCGGCCGGCGAACACCACCCGGTAGTCCGCCGCGCGGAATGCGCCTTCGGTGCTGGAGGCGTACAGGCAGCGGGCGCGGGGCAGGTGGGCGGCGACCGCCTGCTGGCTGCCCAGGCCGTTCTGCAGCAGGATCAGCTCGGCGCCGGGGGCCAGTCGGGCCGCGATGCTGGCGGCGGCCGGTTCGGCGTCGTAGGCCTTGCAGGCGAGCAGCAGGCGCTGGATCGGCCCGCCCTGGGCGGCGGTTTCCGCCGGGATCGGGTAGAGGCTTTCGCGGCCGTCTTCCACCAGGGTGACGCCACCCAGGGCGCGGTAGGCGTTGAGGCGCTGGCGGTCGCGCAGCAGCAGGCGCACCGGCAGGCCGGCGCGGGACAGGCGGGCGGCCCACAGGCAACCGAGGCTGCCGGCGCCGAGGATGTACCAGGTCATGGGAAGGACTTCGCGAACGTCGAGGGCTTACCGCGAAGTCTAGCGCAGCCCGGTCAGGCGGCTGGCGTTGATTCGTCCGCTGGCGTAGGCGTCGGGCAGCAGCGCGCGGGCCTGCTGCATCAATTGCTCGACGTCCACCGGCAACGCCTTGGCGTCCAGGCCCAGCAGGCTGATGCCGGCCTTGAGGGTGATGAAGCCTTCGCTGGTCTTGAAGGCCTTGAGGTTGAGGCCGTCGTGCAGGCGGCGGAAGCTGCTCGGCGAGCACTCCTGCAGGTCTTCGAGCAGGGTGATCAGGGCGAAGTGCTGGTCGTCCAGGCGCGTCAGCACGTCGAGCGGGCGCACCAGCTGTTGCAGGCGGCGGGCGACGCCGTGCAGCAGTTCGTTGTGGAAGGACGGGCCGTGCTGGCGGCCGAGGGCGGTCAGCTCCGGAATGCCGATCAGCATGTAGCACACCGCGCCGCCGCGCGATTCCACCTGGCGGATGCTGTCGGCCAGCTTCTGCCGCAGGTATCGCAGGTTGCCCAGGCCGGTGGCGCTGTCCACCAGGTTGCGCTCCTCCAGGCTGGTGATGTTCTCGGTGAGCAGGCGGTTTTCCATCAGCAGGCGCAGCAGGGTGTTGCTCAGGCGGTCGGCGGCCAGCACGCGGGGCACCAGCTGTTCGTTCATCGCAGATTTGCTGACGAAGTCATCCACGCCACGGTCGAAGGCTTCGGCCAGGGCGCTGTCGCCTTCCTTGCCGGTGAGCAGGATGATGTAGGTGTAGTGGTCGCCGCTCTCGTCGAGCTGGCGGACCCGGGTGGTCAGCTCCAGGCCGTCCATCTCGGGCATCAGCCAGTCGGCGAGGAGGATGCTGACCGGTTCCTTCTCCAGCAGTTGCAGCGCTTCGCTGGCGCTGCTGGCGAAGCGCACATTCTGGTAGCCGGCCTGGCTCAGCGCGCGGCCGATCATGGCGCTGGAGAACTTGGCGTCGTCGACCACCAGGATGCTGAGATGGTTGGTAGGCATGGAAGGACTCGTGAACGGGGGGAAATGCCGGCGCGGGTCCGGCTCCTGCTCGGCTCTGGTTTGGTTTTCGGGGCCGGGCGCAGTCTTGCTTGTCAGTTATAATGACCGCGCATTTTTATCGTCAAGCCAGGCGCCACTCCGACTGTGAACCGGGTCGCGCCTTCCATCTGGAGAGATGTCATGCCTTCGTTCGACGTGGTGTCCGAACTGGACAAACACGAACTGACCAACGCCCTGGACAACGCCGCCAAGGAACTGGACCGCCGTTTCGACCTGAAGGGCAAGTGCAGTTTCGAGGCCAAGGACAAGTCCGTCACCCTGACCGCCGAGGCGGAGTTCATGCTCGAGCAGATGCTCGACATCCTTCGCGGCAGCCTGATCAAGCGCAAGATCGACAGCCAGTGCATGGAGATCAAGGATTCCTACCCGTCCGGCAAGGTGGTCAAGCAGGAAGTGAACTTCCGCGAGGGCATCGACAAGGATCTGGCGAAGAAGATCGTCGCCCTGATCAAGGACAAGAAGCTCAAGGTCCAGGCCGCCATCCAGGGCGAGCAGGTGCGCGTCACCGGCAAGAAGCGCGACGACCTGCAGGAAGCCATCGCGCTGCTGCGCGGCGAGTCGCTGGGCATGCCGCTGCAGTTCAACAACTTCCGCGACTGACGCGAAGGGAACCTGAACTCGCGCCGCGCCGTCTCAGGTAACGGCGCGGTACCGGTTCGAGCCGCCATGGCCCAGGCCATGGCGGTTTTGTTTCCGGCATTTGGAAATCGGCCGGTGCGTTGCCGGCCAGCAGAACAAAGGGGAATCGATCCATGGATATCAATTACGACGGTCTGGTGAAGTCGGCCGAGGCCTGGCTGCCAGTGGTCCTTGCCTACAGCGGGCAGATCGTCCTGGCGTTGCTCACGCTGCTGATCGGCTGGTGGCTGATCAACACCCTCACCACCCGGGTTGGCGGCCTGCTCGCCAGCCGCCACGTCGACCTCACGCTGCGCGGCTTCGTCGGCAGCCTGGTGAACATCATCCTGAAGATCCTGCTGCTGGTCAGCGTGGCCTCGATGATCGGCATCCAGACCACCAGCTTCGTCGCCGCCATCGGTGCCGCCGGCCTGGCCATCGGCCTGGCGCTGCAGGGCAGCCTGTCGAACTTCGCCGGCGGGGTGCTGATCCTGCTGTTCCGCCCGTTCAAGGTGGGCGACACCATCGAGGCGCAGGGCGTGACCGGCACCGTCGACAGCATCCTGATCTTCCATACCGTGCTGCGCACCGGCGACAACAAGCGGGTGATCGTGCCCAACGGCGCGCTGTCCAACGGCACCATCACCAACTACTCCGCCGAGCCGCAGCGCAAGGTGGTGTTCGACATCACCGTCGATTACGAGGCGGACCTCAAGCGCGCCCAGGCGGTGCTCCTGGAGCTGGCCAAGGACCCGCGCGTGCTGCGCGATCCGGCGCCGGCGGCGGTGGTCAGCGGCCTGGGCGAGAGCGCCATCACCCTGTCCCTGCGCGTGTGGGTGAAGAACGCCGACTACTGGGACGTGATGTTCCTGTTCAACGAGAGCGCGCGTGATGCGCTGGGCAAGCAGGGCATCGGCATCCCCCTTCCGCACCGCCTGGTGAAGGTGGTGAAGGGCGAGATGGTCGAGGTCGGCTGAGGCGTCCAGCGTTCCATGAAAAAGGCCGGCATTCGCCGGCCTTTTTCATGGCGCTCAGTGACGTTCCGCGCTGGGATGCGCCTGGGGTTTGGAGCGCTCCTCCGGCTCGCCGTTGGGCATGTCGCCGCGGTCGCGCAGCCAGAGCCAGCCGATCAGCAGCAGGGTCGGCACGCCCAGCAGGGCGGTGAAGAAGAAGAACCGCTCGTAGCCCATGCCCTCGACCATGGCGCCGGAATAGCCGCCGATGAAGCGCGGCAGCAGCAGCATGGTGGAACTGAGCATGGCGTACTGGGTGGCGGAGAACTTCAGGTTGGTCAGGCTCGACAGGTAGGCGACGAAGGCGGAGGTCGCCAGGCCGCCGCTGAAGTTGTCGAGCATGATGGTCAGCACCAGCATGGTGACGTGGGGTTCGAGCATCTTCAGCAGGCTGAAGACGTTCTGGCTCACCAGCTGCGGGTCGTCGATGATGCCCATCTGCGCCAGCATGGCGAACAGGAGGTTGGTCGCCGCCGACGCCGCGCCGCCGACGAAGAGGATCGGCAGGATGCTGAAGCGGGCGATCAGCACGCCGCCGGCGGCCGCGCCGAGCAGCGTCATGACCACGCCGAACAGCTTGCTGACGGTGGCGATGGTGTCCTTGGTGAAGCCCATGTCGATGTAGAACACGCTGGCCATGGTGCCCATGACGGTGTCCGACATCCGGTAGGTGGAGATCAGGCCGAGCAGCAGCAGCGCCTGCCAGCGGTAGCGGCGGACGAACTCGGTGATCGGCGTGAGCACCGGCGCCATCAGCAGGCGGCCCGGCGCCGAAATGCAGCTCAGGGCGATCAGCAGGTACAGCGAGGCCAGCCACCACTTGCCGGCGTTGGCCATGGCGTAGAACGCGGTGCTGGTCACCAGCAGGATGATCAGCACCATCACCGACACCGTCTGGTGGACGAAGTCGAACTGCGGCAGGCCCTTGCCGTGCACGGCGAGCAGCAGCGGACGGCGCACCTTCGACAGCAGCTCGCGCACCGGGCGGATCTGCCGGCGGCCGTGGGGCGTCATGCAGATGCCGATGAAGATGGCGTAGAGCGCGGCGCGCGGCCAGGCCTGGTTGGTCAGCGCGGTGAGCATCGCCGGCACGGAGATCAGCAGCACCAGCAACTGCAGCACCGAGAGCAGCTGGTGGTTGAAGGCGAACGCCGAGCTGCCGGCCTGCGGCTGCACGTTCACCGTCGGTTCGCTCATCAGCAGGGTGGTGACCAGGCCGGGCAGGATCAGCAGCGCGCATACCGCGTAGGTCATGCCCCAGGCGTCCTGGCTGTAGTGCAGGACGCTGGAGCCGGCCCACTCGGCGAGGAACAGCACGCCGGCGGTGGCCGTCAGCACGGCGACCCGGTAGCCGGTCATGTAGCAGGCGGCGAGGGCGGCCTGGCGGGTGTTCTCGGCGATCTCCAGGCGATAGGCATCGATGGCGATGTCCTGGGTGGCGGAGCCGAACGCCACCAGCATCGCCAGGGCGATCAGCCAGTTCAGGTGCGATTGCGGGTTGCACAGGGCCATGCCGAGCAGGCCCAGGGCGATCAGGCCCTGGCAGAACACCAGCCAGGAGCGGCGGCGGCCGAGCCGGCCGATGATGGGCAGGCGCCACTGGTCGAGCATCGGCGACCACACCCATTTGAAGGCGTAGACCAGCCCGATCCAGCTGGCGAAACCGATGGTTTCCCGAGCGACCCCCGCTTCACGCAACCACACCGAGAGGGTGGAGAGCACCAGCATGTACGGCAGGCCGGCGGCGAATCCCAGCAGCAAAAGCGCGAGGCTGGCGGGAGACTTGTAGGCAATCCATGCCTCTCGCCAGGAATGCTCTTTCATGGGGGTTGTTTTCCAGCAGGTCGAAAATTACGCGAACTCTACTAGGACTGCTCGCCGCTAGGCCAGCCGTGCCGACGTATGTCCACCCGATCGTTATGGATTCTGACACCCTCGGCGCGCAATCGTGCGCGCTGCTCGGTTCCCGAGGGGCTGCCTTGCGGCAGGCTGATGCGTCCGCCGGCGGCGATCACCCGGTGCCAGGGTAGGCGGGTGTCGGCCGGCAGCTGCCCGAGGATGCGCCCGACCAGGCGGGCCGCGCGGCCCAGGCCGGCCAGCCGGGCCAGCTCGCCGTAGCTGACGACGCAGCCCTCGGGCACCTGGGCGAGCACCAGGAAGATCGCCTCGCGGCGCACCTGCAGGCTTTCCAGCCCGAGATCGGCGGGAGGGGCGGGGGACTGGGTCTTGCGCTTGGGCATGGCGTGGTCACGTTTCGCGGCTTACGCGAGCAGCATATCGGGATGTCGGCGGCGGGCAAATCGTCGCTGGATCGATGCTCCATCCGTCAGGGGGTGGTGAACTCCCCGGACAGGGGCCGGTCAGTCCTTGCTCATGCGTCGGGTATCTGAATAATGCCCGGCTTTTTGCCCATAGAGCCGTTCATCCTGAGCCATGTTGTCCAGAAACCTGCTGTTCGTTGCCCTTGCCAGTTGTTCACTCTCCGCCGTTGCCGACACCGTCTGGCTGAAGAACGGCGACCGCCTCACCGGCACCATCAAGCTCTACGACGGCGGCAGACTGCTGCTGAGCACCGCCTATGGCGGGGAGATCGCCCTGAAGGGCGACCAGATCGCCACCATCGAGACCGAGCAGAACCTGCTGGTGAAGTACGACGAGGAAACCGGCGAGCACTCCAAGGGCCTCAGGGCGGCTGAGCCGGGCAAGGTCACCCTGGTCAACGGTTCGCCGCGCACGGTGGACGTGGCCAGCATCGAGCAGATGATGCCGCCCAGGCCGATCGTCGAGGACTGGGTGTGGTCCGGCAACGTCGACTTCTCCCTCGACCACAAGCAGAGCGAGAACGATGTCGAGGACTACGATGTCGATTTCAGGACCAACGCCCGCCACGGCCGCTGGCGGCACAACCTGCAGGGCGAGTACAACCGCGAGAAGAAGGACGATTCGGTCAGCACCAACAACTACTCGGGTGAATACGCGCTGGACCGATTCCTCGACGAGCACTGGTTCTGGCAGGGGCAGGCGCAGTACAAGCGCGACTGGGTCGAGGACCTGAGCAAGAAGCGCACCATCGGTACCGGCCCCGGCTACCAGTTCTGGGACAACGAACTGGGCGCCTTCTCCCTGGCCACCCTGATCAATCGCAACGACTACGAATTCGCCGATCACGAGAAGGACCACTTCTACTCCAGCAGCGTGAAGTGGGACTACAACCGCTACCTGCTGGCCAAGCAGTTCGAGCTGTTCACCAATGGCGAGGTCAGCAAGCCGCTGGAGTCCAACGTCGACTACGAGCTGGAGAGCGAGGCGGGCCTGCGCTACAAGCTGACCTCCTGGGCGTCGCTGAGCATGAAAGCGGAGTGGGACAAGCTCAGTGGCCACGACGGTGACGTCAACGAGCGCCGCTATACCCTGGGCCTTGGTGTCGGCTGGTAGCGCTGGCGTGATGGCGCTGTCGTAGGAGCGGATCTTATCCGCGATCCGGCCGCAAGGCCGGCCACAACAACTGTCCCGGCTTCGCCGGGATTTCGCGGAGAAGCTCCGCTCCCACGGGAACCAAATGAAAAAGCCCCGCGCATGGCGGGGCTTTTTCATGGGCGGGCGGATTACAGACGCAGGCCGCCGTCCAGCTCCAGCACGCGGCCGGTGTAGTAGTCGTTCTCGAGGATGTAGGCCACCGAGTGGGCGATTTCCAGCGGCTTGCCCAGGCGCTTGAGCGGAATGCCGGAGGTCATCTTCTCCAGGGCCTCGGGCTTCATGCTGGCGACCATGTCGGTCTCGATGAAGCCGGGCGCCACGCCCGCCACGCGGATGCCATAGCGCGCCAGTTCCTTCGCCCACACCACGGTGTCGGCGGCGACGCCGGCCTTGGCCGCGGAGTAGTTGGCCTGGCCCATGTTGCCGGCGCGGGAGATGGAGGAGATATTGACGATCGCGCCTTCGTTCTTCAGCTCGATCATCTTCGCGGCGACCTCGCGGGTGCAGAGGAACACGCCGGTCAGGTTCACGTCGATCACCGCCTGCCACTGGGCCAGACTCATCTTGGTCATCTCGCCGTCCTTGACCTTGATGGTCAGGCCGTCGCGCAGGATGCCGGCGTTGTTGACCAGGCCGTTGATGGCGCCGAAGTCGCTGGCGACCTGGGCCACCATGTGGGTAACCTGTTCCTCGTCGGCGACGTTGCACAGATAGGCACGGGCGTCACCGCCGGCGGCCTTGCAGGCGGCCACGGCATCGTCCAGCTTTTCACGGTTGAGGTCGACCAGCGCGAGGCGTGCGCCCTTGCCGGCGAGGTACTCGCCCATGGCTCGGCCCAGGCCCTGACAGCCGCCGGTGATGATGATGACCTTGTCTTTCAATTGCATCTGAAGAACCCCACGAGCAGTTACTGGTGAAATGCCTCGCCGGCAGCTGTGAACAGAGTCATCCTGCCCGTCCGTTTGCGACGGATTCTTTGCGAGGAGTCAGAAGGTGAGCGTGAAAGCTGCCAAGCATGCCCGAGAAATGCTGCTCAAGGAATACCGCGCGGTTCTCTCCACCCACTCGAAAAAGTGGCCGGGATTCCCCTTCGGCTCGGTGGTGCCGTATTGCCTGGACCAGACCGGCCGGCCGCTGATCCTGATCAGCCGCATCGCCCAGCACACCCACAACCTGCAGCTCGACGCCAAGTGCTCGCTGCTGATCGGCGAACGCGGCGCCTCCGATATCCAGGCCGCCGGCCGCCTGACCCTGCTGGCCGAGGCGCGGCAGCTCGAGGACGTCGACGCCATCGCCGCCGCTGCCGAGCGCTACTACCGCTATTTCCCCGGTGCGCAGGACTACCACATCGTCCATGACTTCGATTTCTGGGTCCTGGAACCGGTGCAATGGCGCTTCATCGGCGGTTTCGGCGACATCCACTGGCTGGGCGCCGACAGCGTGCCGCTGGCCAATCCCTTCGTCGGCGAGGTGGAGCGGGGCATGGTCGGGCACATGAACAGCGACCATGCCAATGCCGTGGCGCACTATGTCGAACTGGCCGGATTGCCGGGCGACGCCACGCCGGAGCTGGCGGGAATTGATACCGAAGGTTTCCACCTGCGCATCGGCCAGGCCCTGCACTGGCTGCCGTTCCCCGCGCCGTGCAGCGATCCCGGCGAGGTGCGCCAGGCGCTGGTGCAACTGGCGCGGGCGGACGCCTGGCCGGGCAATGAAGTGATCCAGGCCTGAATCATCCCTTGAGCTATCCCTTGAAATCCGGGCGGGGCGTCGCCACCTAGCCTGTTATCCGGGCAAGTGCCCCGCCAAGGATTCATCGATGCGCGTTCCCCTGTTTCTGATTCTGTTGTTCCCGCTGATCGAGCTGGCCGTGATGATCAAGGTCGGCAGCGTGATCGGCGTGGGCTGGACCCTCCTGCTGATCGTCGCCAGCGCCTTCATCGGCGCCGCGCTGCTGCGCGTGGCCGGCGTCGCCACCGCGCTGCGCGCCCGCGAGCGCATGGCCCGCGGCGAGCTGCCCGAGCAGGAAATGCTCGAAGGCCTGATGATCGCCGTCGGTGGCGGCCTGCTGATGCTGCCGGGCTTCATCAGCGACGTCATCGGCATCCTCTGCCTGATTCCCTTCACCCGCTGCCTGATGCTCGGCCGCGTGCGCCGGCGCATGCAGGAGCAGGCCATGCGCCGGCGTGCCTTCGCCGACGATCCGGCCGCCCAGCAGCGTGGCGGCCCCGACGTGATCGAAGGCGAATACCAGCGCCGCGAGGAAGACCGCGACCGTCTGCGTTGAGCCTTGGGCGGCCCCGGCTGCCCGTGGGCGCCGCCCTGCCGAGTAAAATTTTTTTCTTCGCACACTTGAAATGCCCTGCGGCGGCCTTATGTTTCGGACACCGCAAGGTCCCTGTCACACGGACAGGCTGCTCTTTACGCGACTCGCCAACCGGGTCGCAAACCGGCCCCGCCGGATTCAACAAAACCCGCCGGGCATCGATCCGGCCGTTGGAAATCACTGTTTGGGAGAGTTACGACTATGAAGCTTCGTCCTCTGCATGACCGCGTCGTCATCCGTCGCAGCGAGGAAGAGACCAAGACCGCAGGCGGCATCGTGCTGCCGGGTTCCGCAGCCGAGAAGCCGAACCGCGGTGAAGTGGTCGCCGTCGGCGCCGGCCGCGTGCTGGACAACGGCGAAGTTCGCGCTCTGGCAGTGAAAGTGGGTGACAAGGTGGTATTCGGCCCGTACTCGGGCAGCAACGCCATCAAGGTCGACGGCGAAGAGCTGCTGGTGATGGGCGAGTCCGAAATCCTCGCCGTCCTGGAAGACTGATCCAGTCCGCCCCCACCCCCCACTGAATTCGATTTAGAGGAAAGAGAACATGGCTGCCAAAGAAGTTAAGTTCGGCGATTCCGCTCGCAAGAAAATGCTGGTCGGCGTGAACGTGCTGGCCGACGCCGTCAAGGCCACCCTCGGCCCGAAAGGCCGCAACGTCATCCTGGACAAGAGCTTCGGCGCTCCGACCATCACCAAGGACGGCGTTTCCGTCGCCAAGGAAATCGAACTCAAGGACAAGTTCGAGAACATGGGCGCCCAGCTGGTGAAAGACGTTGCCTCCAAGGCCAACGACGCTGCCGGTGACGGCACCACCACCGCTACCGTCCTGGCCCAGGCCATCGTCAACGAAGGCCTGAAGGCCGTCGCTGCCGGCATGAACCCGATGGACCTGAAGCGCGGCATCGACAAGGCCACCGTGGCCATCGTTGCCCAGCTGAAGGACCTGGCCAAGCCGTGCGCCGACACCAAGGCCATCGCCCAGGTCGGCACCATCTCCGCCAACTCCGACGAATCCATCGGCAACATCATTGCCGAAGCCATGGAGAAAGTCGGCAAGGAAGGCGTGATCACCGTTGAAGAAGGCTCGGGCCTGGAAAACGAACTGTCCGTCGTCGAAGGCATGCAGTTCGACCGCGGCTACCTGTCCCCCTACTTCATCAACAAGCCGGACACCATGGTGGCCGAGCTCGACGGCCCGCTGCTGCTGCTGGTCGACAAGAAGATCTCCAACATCCGCGAAATGCTGCCGGTCCTGGAAGCCGTCGCCAAAGCCGGCCGTCCGCTGCTGATCGTGGCTGAAGACGTCGAAGGCGAAGCCCTGGCTACCCTGGTCGTCAACAACATGCGTGGCATCGTCAAGGTCGCGGCCGTCAAGGCTCCGGGCTTCGGCGACCGCCGCAAGGCCATGCTGCAGGACATCGCCATCCTGACCGGCGGTACCGTCATCTCCGAAGAAGTCGGTCTGAGCCTGGAAGGCGCCACCCTGGAGCACCTGGGCAACGCCAAGCGCGTGGTCCTGAGCAAGGAAAACACCACCATCATCGACGGCGCCGGCGCCCAGGCTGACATCGAAGCCCGCGTCCTGCAGATCCGCAAGCAGGTCGAAGAGACCTCCTCGGACTACGACCGCGAGAAGCTGCAAGAGCGTCTGGCCAAGCTGGCCGGCGGTGTTGCCGTGATCAAGGTCGGCGCTGCCACCGAAGTCGAGATGAAAGAGAAGAAGGCCCGCGTCGAAGACGCCCTGCACGCTACCCGTGCCGCGGTGGAAGAAGGCGTGGTTCCTGGCGGCGGCGTTGCCCTGGTTCGTGCTCTGCAGGCCATCGAAGGCCTGAAGGGCGACAATGAAGACCAGAACGTCGGTATCGCCCTGCTGCGTCGCGCCGTCGAGTCTCCGCTGCGCCAGATCGTTGCCAACTCCGGCGACGAGCCGAGCGTGGTGGTCGACAAGGTCAAGCAGGGTTCGGGCAACTTCGGCTACAACGCTGCCACCGGCGTGTACGGCGACATGATCGAGATGGGTATCCTCGATCCGGCCAAGGTCACCCGTTCGGCTCTGCAAGCCGCTGCCTCCATCGGCGGCCTGATGGTCACCACCGAGGCCATGGTTGCCGAAGTGGTCGACGACAAGGCTGCTCCGGCCATGCCGGACATGGGCGGCATGGGTGGCATGGGTGGCATGGGCGGCATGATGTAAGCCACCCGGCACCGGCTGTAAGAAGAAGCCCCGCTTAGGCGGGGCTTTTTCATGCGTGTGGGTTATGCCAGTATGCGCGGCAGGAGATGGCATTCCTCCTTCAACCGCCCTCGTGGCTGATGATGCCTACGCATAGACCTGGAAAGGTGCGTAGGCGCTCGCCTGCAGCCTGTCCAGCCCCCCCACTCCCCAGGACAGGATCATGTGGAAACCCATTCTCGCCGTATCCATCGGAGCCGCCCTTGGCGCCTTGCTGCGCTGGGTGCTCGGGCTCAAGCTCAACTCGCTGCTGCCTTCCATGCCGCCGGGCACGGTGGTCGCCAACCTGGTCGGCGGCTACATCATCGGCGCGGCCATCGCCTTCTTCGCCAACACGCCCGGCCTGGCGCCAGAATGGCGGTTGCTGGTCATCACCGGCTTCTGCGGTGGCCTGACCACCTTTTCGACCTTCTCCGCCGAAGTCGTGGTGCTGCTGCAGCAGGGACGGCTGGCCTGGGCGATGGGAACCATCGCCACGCACCTCGTCGGTTCGTTGCTGATGACCCTGGTCGGACTCTGGTCGGTGCATTGGCTGATGGGCCGCTAGGCGCCAGCGATAGAGAGGCCGCAGGCCTCGGGAGGAAGAGATGAACGGTTTCCAGTTGAAGTTTTTCACCCAGCAGGACCGCAAGCACGCCGGCCTGCCGCTGGCCCAGTGGCTGCTGGAGGAAGCGCGGCGCCAGGGCGTGCGCGGCGCGACGCTGATCAGCGCGAGCGAAGGGTTCGGCAAGACCGGACGGATTCACTACGCGCACTTCTTCGAACTGGCCGACCAGCCGCAGGAGGTCACCATGGCGGTGACCGAAGAGGAATCCGAGCGGATCTTCGCGGTGATCCGCCAGGCCGGTGTCAGGCTGTTCTACGTGAAGACGCCGATTGAGTTCGGCGTCCTCGGCGAGGAAGGCTGAGCCGCGCTCAGCGGCCGTCCGCCGCCGTCGCCCCGGCGGACGCTTCCGCGCCCGGCTGCCGGTTCGGCCGGTACAGCAACAGCGCGTAGAAGCCCAGGCAGATCAGCCAGTCGAACACCGCCGTCCAGATGTTGTGCGAGAGGAAATGCGCACCCTGCAGCATGCGCGACACGGAGAACACGCTCCCCAGGCCCAGGGCGAACCAGAAGGCGTAGCGCGCCAGGCGCGGCCTGCGGTCACGCAGGGCGAAGTACAGGGCGAACAGCACGAACCCCGAGGAAGCGTGTCCGCCCGGCCAGCAGCGGCCCGGGTGGTCGGTCGCCGGGCGCGGGCTGAGCAGCGAGCTGTAGGTTTCCTTGCCGCCGAACTGCGCCAGGTCCCAGGGGCACTGCACCGCGGTGAGCACCTTCAGGGGCGTGACGATGCTCGCCGCGATGCCCATCGCCAGCACCAGGTAGCCCAGTGTCCGGCGGTACTTGCGCAGCGGCGCGTAGACGAAGCCGACCAGCCAGGCGACCAGCGCCGCGACGCTGAGGAGGATGACCAGCTGCTTGGCGCGGTCGTGCAGGATGTCCTCGAGGAACCAGCTGTGGCGTCCGACGAAGCCTTCGCCGGGGCGATACATCCACTGGGCGAGCGTCAGGTCGAGGGTCACCGGCTCGAACGTCAGCAGCAGGGCGGCCACCGCCAGGGGCAGGGCCAGGACCAGCCAGAGATTCAGCGGGCGAGAGCGAGGCGAGGTGATCGAGTCGGACATGGAGGCTCCGGGAAGGTACTGCGGACCACGGCTTCCTGCCGGTGGATGATGCCGCAAGGGGGCCAGTATTTTGCTCCCGTGGGTGTTGCTCCGTTGTCAATCGATTGTGAAATTTTCGTCAAACCGGCTTAAGTTCCATTTAAGGGATATAGGCTAGGGTGCACTTCGGAGGAGAGCACATGCGCATTCTGTTGGTTGAAGACAATCGGGACATTCTGGCCAATATGGCCGACTACCTCGGACTCAAGGGGTACACGGTGGATTGCGCGCAGGACGGGCTTTCCGGGCTGCATCTGGCAGCGACTTCCCATTACGACCTGATCGTGCTCGACGTCATGCTGCCGGGGCTCGACGGCTTCACGCTGTGCCGCCGGCTGCGCGAAGACGCCCGGCGCGATACCCCGGTGATCATGCTCACCGCCCGTGACCAGCTGGACGATCGCCTGCAGGGCTTCCGCTCCGGCGCCGACGACTACCTGCTCAAGCCGTTCGCCCTGTCGGAGCTGGCCGCCCGCATCGAGGCGGTGCTGCGCCGCAGCCAGGGCGGCGGGCGCCGCGAGCTGCAGGTCGGCGAACTGAGCTACAACCTCGACACGCTGGAGGTGAGCCGCAGCGGCAAGCCGCTCAAGCTCAACCCCATCGGCCTGAAGCTGCTGGCGGTGCTGATGCAGAAGAGCCCCCACGTGGTGCGCCGCGATGTGCTCGAAGAGGCGGTCTGGGGTGACGACTGCCCCGACAGCGACAGCCTGCGCAGCCATGTCCACCAGCTTCGCCAGGTGATCGACAAGCCTTTCGATTCGTCGCTGCTGCATACCGTGCATGGCGTCGGCTACCGCCTGGCGGAGGAAGCGAATGGAGTATAAGCAGAGCCTTTCCCGACGGATTGTCTTTGCCTTCGTACTCATGACTGCCGCGGTCGGCGGACTCTTTTCGGTAGGGATCGTCGGAGTGGTCCACGTCGTCGAGGAGCGCCTGATCTCCCACGACCTGGGCGGCGAGCTCGACCGGATCCTGCAGGAGGACCTGAGCACCGGGCAGGTCCCGAAACTCGATCCCGGCATGCGCTTCTTCATCAGCGACGGCGTCGGCGTCTATGCCATGCCGCCGGCGCTGCGCCGCCTGGACAACGGTTTCCACGAAGTCTTCGACGGCGAATTGTCCTTCCACGCGCTGGTCCACGATGAAGGCGGCCGGCGCTTCGTGCTGCTGCAGGACCAGAGCGATTTCGAGGCGCGCGAGCAGGTGCTCTACGCCGCCGTGGTGACCGGCTACGTGCTCAGCCTGACCCTGGCCGGCCTGCTCGGCTGGCTGCTCTCGCGCAAGGTCATGGAGCCGGTGGCCCGCCTGGCGCGACAGGTCCGCCACCGTGACCAACTGCTGGAGCTGGCGCCGCCGATGGCGCCCGACTATGCCAACGACGAAGTGGGTGAACTGGCGGCCGCCTTCGATTACGCCATGGGCCGCCTGCACGACGTGCTGACCCGGGAAAAGCTCTTCACCAGCGACGTCAGCCACGAACTGCGTACACCGCTGATGGTGATCGCCACCAGCTGCGAACTGCTGGCCGAGGAGCCCGGCCTGAGCGCCAGGGCCCGCAGCCAGCTGGCGCGGATGACCAGCGCCTGCGAGGAAATGCGCGACCTGGTGCAGACCTTCCTGTTGCTGGCGCGCGCGCAGCGCAAGGACATGGGCATAGTTCCGCAGTCGGGGTTGCAGCGGATCGCCGAGGAACTGGTCACGCAATGGCGCGGACCGATCGAGGCGAAAGGCCTGCGCCTGGAGTTCGAGGGTGCGGAGGCCATGCCCGGCCATTTCAACGCACCGTTCCTGCGCTCGGTGATGAGCAATTTATTGCGCAATGCCATGCATTACACCGAAGCCGGCAGCATCCGCTTACAACTTTCCGCGGACGGATTTTCTGTCGAGGATACCGGCGCGGGCATTCCCGAAGAGCAGCGCGAGCTCGTGTTCCAACCTTTCGTGCGTGGCGCAAACCCGCGTGGCGAGGGGCTTGGGCTGGGATTGTCGCTGGTCAAGCGGATCTGCGCTTCTGAAGGCTGGGACGTGAGCCTGTGTCCGGTCGAGCCGCATGGCTGCCGTTTCGAGGTCCGCCTGGCCGTCGCTTGACGAAATATTCACAAGTGCATGACCGGCCTGTGACAGGCTGATTCTTATCGTTCTACCCGACATATGGATAGGTATGCATCCGATGAGCGAAAAACCCGTCGACCTGGAGTTTTCCCAGAAATACGACCGCGAGCACGCCGAACGCTATCTGCGTAAGCACCAGGCCGGATTGTCGCGGAAACTTTCCCACTGGCGGGATGTGCAAGTAGCCCGCCAGGCGCTCAAGCTCGCCGGTCAGCCCAATCTGGTGCTCGACCTGCCGTGCGGCGCCGGACGCTTCTGGCCGATGCTGGCCGAAAAGGAAAACCGCGTGATCATCGGCGCCGACAACTCGCCGGACATGATCGCCGTCGCCTGCGCCGGCCAGCCGGAAGAGGTTGTAAAACGCGTTCGGCCTTTGCACACTTCCGCGTTTGCCATCGATTTGCCGGACAACGCCGTCGACAGCATCTTCTCGATGCGCCTGATGCACCACATCGGCGAGGCGGACGACCGACGGACCATGCTGCGCGAGTTCCACCGCGTCACCCGTGACTCGGTGATCCTGTCGATGTGGGTGGATGGCAACTTCAAGTCCTGGAAACGCAAGCGCGCCGAAGCCTCCCGCAAGAAGCACGCCTACCAGAACCGTTTCGTGATTCCGGCCCAGACCATCGAGGCGGAGTTCCGCCAAGCGGGTTTCAAGGTTCAGGATCACATCGATTTCGTCCCGTTCATCCACATGTGGCGGGTCTACATTCTGCGTAAGGAGTAACGATGTCCGCTGATCTGGCATCTCTGCAGCAAATTTCCGGTGAAAACGCCATCGATCGCTGGTTGCAGATTCCCGGCAAATGGGTAGAGGAACCGAATCGGCGGCGCGGCGGCGAAAGCGGTGTGCAGCGTGTCCTGACAGCCGACGGACGCCTGCTGTACCGCAAGCAGCAGATGGGGCACATCTACCGCGATCTGCTGCATCCCTTCGGTTTTCCCACCGCCATCCGCGAGCGTGACGCGCTGAAGGCCGCCGAGGCCCTGGGCGTGAAGGTGCCGACCCTGGTCTACGCCGGTTGCCGCAAGGTCAACGGCGAATGGCAGGCGCTGCTGGTCACCGAATCCCTCGACGGTTTCTCCAGCCTGGAAGACTGCTACGCCCGTGGCGACCGCGAACGCTGGGGCGAAGCGTTGCACCAAAGAATTCTGCAACAATACGGTAGTACCCTCGCCAAACTTAACGCCGGCCACTGGCAGCATGGCTGCCTGTACCTCAAGCACGTCTTCGTGCGGGTGGACGGCGACAGGATCGAAGTGGCACTGATCGACCTGGAGAAGGCCCGCCGACGCTTCAGCGCCCAGCGCGCCGCGCGTCATGACCTCCGCCAGGTGAAACGCCGTTCGTCGTGGACAGAAGCGCAGTGGCAGGCGTTTGTCTATGGTTACCAAGCGGCGTTTGGCAGCGCCATCAAAGGGTTGCAGACATGAAATTAGAAGTTACGCGAAGTTTGCTCCTGCTCGGCGCGCTCGGGGTGGCGACCCTGGCTGCGGCAGCCTGGCATGAACCCTCCCCCTCGGTCGTTTCCACCAGGGCTGATCTGGACGCCTGTCCGATGCCGCCCAACATGCGTGCCAAGCAACAGGTCGCGAGTCCCGACAAGGACCTGCTGCTGTTCCTGTTCGGCATGTCGCAGGGTGGAGTCGCGCAATCGCGCTGACTTCGCGTATCTGACGAGAACCCCGCTTCGGCGGGGTTTTTTGTGGGCGGCGGGTTAGACTGCTGCTTCGAAGCCTGCGACGAGACGAGCATGAGCGACAGCGCATTTTCCCGGCGGATCGTGCAGAACCTGCTGGACACCGACTTCTACAAGCTGAGCATGATGCAGGCGGTGCTGCACAACTACCCCAACGCCGAAGTGGAGTGGGAGTTCCGCTGCCGCAACGAGGAGGACCTGCGCGCCTACCTCGACCCCGTGCGCGAGCAGATCGAGCACCTGTCGGAGCTGTCGTTCGCGCCCCAGGAGCTGGCCTTCCTCGAACGCATTCCATTCTTCACGCCGGACTTCATCCGCTTCCTCGGCCTGTTCCGCTTCAACCCCTGCTACGTGCAGCTGGGTGTCGAGAATGGCGAATTCTTCCTCCGCCTCAAGGGCCCCTGGCTGCACGTGATCCTCTTCGAGGTGCCGCTGCTGGCGACCATCAGCGAAGTGCGCAACCGCCACCGTTATCCGGGGGCCTCGCTGGCCGCCGTGCGCGATCGCCTGCAGGAGAAGCTCGACTGGCTGCGCGGCGAAGCCAGCGCCGAGGAGCTGGCCGGCTTCAAGATGGCCGACTTCGGCACCCGCCGGCGCTTCTCCTATCCGGTACACGAAGCCGTGGTGCGCGACCTGCGCGACGGCTTCCCCGGCCACTTCGTCGGCACCAGCAACGTGCACCTGGCGCGCACGCTGGGGGTGAAGCCGCTGGGCACCATGGCCCACGAATGGCTGATGGCGCACCAGCAGCTCGGCCCGCGGCTGATCGACAGCCAGGCCGCCGCGCTGGACTGCTGGGTCCGCGAATACCGCGGCCTGCTGGGGATCGCCCTGACCGACTGCATCACCATGGATGCCTTCCTGGCCGATTTCGACCTGTATTTCGCCAAGCTCTTCGACGGCCTGCGCCACGACTCGGGCGACCCGCTGGAGTGGGCGGAAAAGGCCATCCGTCACTACGAGCACCTGGGCATCGACCCGCGCGGCAAGACCCTGGTGTTCTCCGACGGCCTGAACCTGCCGCGCGCCCTGGAAATCTACCGGGCGGTGCGCGGCCGCATCGATGTCAGCTTCGGCATCGGCACCCATTTCACCTGCGATGTGCCCGGCGTCGTGCCGATGAACATCGTGCTGAAGATGACCGCTTGCAACGGCCAGCCGGTGGCGAAGATTTCCGACACGCCGGGCAAGACCCAGTGCAGGGACGAGAATTTCCTCCACTACCTCAAGCATGTCTTCAAGGTCTGAGCGCGCCGGTTTGCACAGTGCAGCGTGACGCGCCAGTCTTGGTGGACGAACCATCGCGACCATCCATATCAGGGGAATGACGGATGCCAGCAACGAACGAACTCATCATTGGCGCAGGTCCCGACGGCCAGCCGGTCGGCCAGCCCTGGAAGCTCGCCAACCGCCACGGCCTGATCGCCGGCGCCACCGGCACCGGCAAGACGGTCACGCTGCAACGCCTGGCCGAATCCTTCAGCGACGCCGGCATCGCGGTCTTCGCCGCCGACATCAAGGGTGACCTGTGCGGCATCGCCGCCGCCGGCAACCCGCAGGGCAAGGTGGCCGAGCGCATCGCCAGCATGCCCTGGCTGAACCACAAGCCGCAGGCCTACCCGGTGAGCATCTGGGACGTCGCCGGCAAGACCGGCCACCCGCTGCGCACCACGCTGTCGGAAATGGGCCCGCTGCTGCTGGCCAACCTGCTGGAGCTGACCGAAAGCCAGCAGGCGGCGCTGTTCGCCGCGTTCAAGGTGGCCGACCGCGAAGGCCTGCTGCTGCTCGACCTGAAGGACCTCAAGGCGCTGCTCAACCACTTCAAGGAGCACCCGGAAATCCTCGGCGAGGACCGCGCGCTGTTCACCGGCGCCTCCTCCCAGGCCCTGCTGCGGCGCCTGGCGCTGCTGGAGCAGCAGGGCGCCGAGGAGTTCTTCGGCGAGCCGGCGCTGCAACTGGAAGACCTGTTGCGCCCCGAGGCCGACGGTCGCGGGCGCATCCACCTGCTCGACGCCAGCAAGCTGGTGCACGAGGCGCCAAAGGTCTACGCCACCTTCCTGCTCTGGCTGCTGGCGGAACTGTTCGAGCAGCTGCCCGAGCGTGGCGACGCCGACAAACCCGTCCTCGCGCTGTTCTTCGATGAGGCGCACCTGCTGTTCAACGGCACGCCCAAGGCGCTGCAGGACCGCCTGGAGCAGGTGGTGCGGCTGATCCGTTCCAAGGGCGTGGGCGTGTACTTCGTCACCCAGTCGCCGAGCGACCTGCCAGACGACGTGCTGGCGCAGCTGGGCCTGCGCATCCAGCACGGCCTGCGCGCCTTCACCGCCAAGGAGCAGAAGTCGCTGCGCGCGGTGGCCGACGGCTTCCGTCCCAACCCGGCGTTCGACGCCCTTGCGGTGCTGACCGAGCTGGGCATCGGCGAGGCGCTGGTGGGCACGCTGGAGGAGAAGGGCACGCCGGCCATGGTCCAGCGCGTCGCCGTGGCGCCGCCGCAATCGCGTATCGGCCCGCTGAGCGACGCCGAGCGCGCGGAGCTGATCCGCCGTTCGCCGCTGGCCGGCCGCTATGACCAGCCGATCGACCGCGAATCCGCCTACGAGCGTCTGACCGGCCGCGCCGACGACAAGATGGCGCCGACCCAGGAAAAACCCGAAGAGAAGGGTGTCGGCAGCGACCTCGGCGGACTGGCCGGCGAGCTGCTCGGCACCCTGGCCAGCCAGACGGCGAAGACCGTGGTGCGGCAGGCGGCCAACCAGATCGGTCGGCAGTTGGTGCGCGGGTTGATGGGGGCGTTGCTGGGCGGGAGCAAGCGGCGCTGAGGGGGGGGCGGGCTGTGCCCGCCCTTCGCGGATGAGATCCGCTCCTACGAAAGCGATTCACCCTGAGGCATTGTCGCCGGGCGGTTCGCGAGCAAGCTCGCTCCTACAGGTCGGGGCGAGTCTTGTAGGCGCGAGCTGGCTCGCGAACGAAAAAGGCGCCCGAAGGCGCCTTTTTCATTGCCGCACCGATCAGATGCGGAAACTGTCCACCAGATGCCGCAGGCGGCCGGCCTGGTTCTCCAGGTCGGCACAGGCGCGCAGGGTGGCCTGGAGGTTTTCCACGCCTTCCTGGTTCAGCGTGTTGATCTCGGTGATGTCCATGTTCAGCGAGTCGACCACGGCGGTCTGCTCCTCGGTGGCGGTGGCCACCGACTGGTTCATCGCGTCGATCTCGCCGATGCGGTGGGTGACGCTGGCCAGGCGCTCGCCGGCGCGGTTGGCGATCTCCACGCTTTCCAGGCTGTAGCGCTGGCTTTCGGTCATGGTGTCCACGGCCTCGCGGGCGCCGACCTGCAGCTCCTCGATCATCTTCTGGATTTCCTGCGCCGACTCCTGGGCGCGGTGGGCCAGGTTGCGCACCTCGTCGGCGACCACGGCGAAGCCACGACCGGCCTCGCCAGCGCGGGCGGCTTCGATGGCGGCGTTCAGCGCCAGCAGGTTGGTCTGCTCGGAGATGCCTTTGATCACTTCGAGAATCTGCCCGATGTTCACCGTGCGGCTGTTCAGCGCCTCGATGTTGGCGCAGGCCGAGCTGATCTTGTCGGAGAGCTGGTTCATCGCGCTGATGCTCTGCTCGACCACCTGGCGCCCGTCGCCGGCCTGGTGCGAGGCGTCGGTGGCGTGGTGCGAGGCATCGGCGGCGTTGCGGGCGATTTCCTGGGCGGCGGCGCCCAGCTCGTTGATCGCGGCGGCGACGCTGTTGGTGCGGTTGGCCTGCTCGTCGGAGTTGCTCATCGATGAGTTGGACGCGTTGACCACCAGTTGCGAGACGTCATGCAGGCTGCGCGCGGTGGAGGCGACTTCGCGGATCGATTCGTGGATGCGCTCGACGAAGCGGTTGAAGGCGTTGGCCAGCACGCCGAACTCGTCGTTGCTGGCGACCTTCAGGCGCTGGGTGAGGTCGCCGTCGCCCTGGGCGATGTCCTGCATGGCGCGGCCCATGTTGGTCAGCGGGGTCATCAGCACGCGGATCAGCATGCCCAGCAGGAGCAGGATGGCGACGATGGCGATGACCGCGGCGACGATGGCCGAGGTGCGGAACTTGTTCAGCATGGCGTAGGCGGCGTCCTTGTCGATGGACAGGCCGATGTACCAGTTCACCGAGGGCAGCCCCTTCACCTGGGTGAAGCTGAGGATGCGGGTCTGGCCGTTGCTCTCGGCCTCGCTGAAGCCGGCGCCGACCTTCGGCGTGTTCCGCGGGTAGACGTCGGCCAGGGACTTCATGACCAGGTTCCTGTCCGGGTGCACGAGGATCTTGCCGTCGCCGCTGACCAGGAAGGCGTAGCCCATGCCGCTGAAGTCCAGCGAGTTGATGATCTGCACCAGGGTCTGCAGGCCGAGGTCGCCACCGACCACGCCCAGGGTCTTGCCGCCGGCGCGGGCCGGGGTGGCCACGGTCATGATCAGTTGCTGGGTCGCGGCGTCGATGTACGGCTCGGTGAGCGTGGTGCCGCCGGCGGCCAGGGCGTCCTTGTACCAGGGGCGGGTGCGCGGGTCGTAGCCGTCGGGCATGGCGTCGTTGGGGCGCATGGTGAAGGCGCCGTCTTCCTGCCCCAGGTAGGTGAACATGAAGGTCTTGTGCAGGGTGTCCTGCTCCAGCAGGCCGGTGAGGTGTTCCGGCGAGCTGTCGCGGGCGAGGGTCTGGGCGGTGTTCTCGATCAGCAGCAGCCGGCCGCTCAGCCAGTTCTGGATATTGCTGGCGGTCACGTCGCCCATTTCCCGCAGGTAGTTTTCGAGATCCTCGCGGATCGCGTTGCGCTGCAGGTAGTCGTTGTAGAGGGTGAAGAGGGCGAAAGCGGAGAAAACAACAAGCGAGGCGGCCAGGAGGATCTTATGGCTGAATTTCAGGCTCTTGATCATGCTGCGTCGAATCCGGAAGTAGTGGGATGCCTGAACGGCGGCGGTCCGGGCGACAGGTCCGATGTCGCCGTGGAACGTCCGTCCCCGTGGTGTGAAACGGACGGCGCCGGCGCGGCGGATAGCCGTGCGGGCGTGGCCGGAACTCCCTTGTCCCGGCGGTGACGACAGGCCCGGTTTGTTGGTGGTATCAGGGGCCTTCACCCTTGGTTTCGGCGCGGCCCAGGGAAGCTTGAAAGAGTCGGACGAACGGTAGGCGTGGCTCTGACGCGGGTGTTTCAGCGGTGAGACAGGTTGGTTGCCAGCGAGCAAGCCAGGCTCGACCTGACCTGTAGGAGCGAGCTTGCTCGCGAACGAAAAAGGCGCCCGAAGGCGCCTTTTTCATTGCCGCACCGATCAGATGCGGAAGCTGTCCACCAGATGCCGCAGGCGGCCGGCCTGGTTCTCCAGGTCGGCGCAGGCGCGCAGGGTGGCCTGGAGGTTTTCCACGCCTTCCTGGTTCAGCGTGTTGATCTCGGTGATGTCCATGTTCAGCGAGTCGACCACGGCGGTCTGTTCCTCGGTGGCGGTGGCCACCGACTGGTTCATCGCGTCGATCTCGCCGATGCGGTGGGTGACGCTGGCCAGGCGCTCGCCGGCGCGGTTGGCGATCTCCACGCTTTCCAGGCTGTAGCGCTGGCTCTCGGTCATGGTATCCACGGCCTCGCGGGCGCCGACCTGCAGCTCCTCGATCATCTTCTGGATTTCCTGCGCCGACTCCTGGGCGCGGTGCGCCAGGTTGCGCACCTCGTCGGCGACCACGGCGAAGCCACGACCGGCCTCGCCGGCGCGGGCGGCTTCGATGGCGGCGTTCAGCGCCAGCAGGTTGGTCTGCTCGGAGATGCCTTTGATCACCTCCAGAATCTGCCCGATGTTCACCGTGCGGCTGTTCAGCGCCTCGATGTTGGCGCAGGCCGAGCTGATCTTGTCGGACAACTGGTTCATCGCGCTGATGCTCTGCTCGACCACCTGGCGGCCGTCGCCGGCCTGGTGCGAGGCGTCGGTGGCGTGGTGCGAGGCATCGGCGGCGTTGCGGGCGATCTCCTGGGCGGCGGCGCCCAGTTCGTTGATCGCGGCGGCGACGCTGTTGGTGCGGTTGGCCTGCTCGTCGGAGTTGCTCATCGACGAGTTGGAGGCGTTGACCACCAGCTGCGAGACGTCGTGCAGGCTGCGCGCGGTGGAGGCGACTTCGCGGATCGATTCGTGGATGCGCTCGACGAAGCGGTTGAAGGCGTTGGCCAGCACGCCGAACTCGTCGTTGCTGGCGACCTTCAGGCGCTGGGTGAGGTCGCCGTCGCCCTGGGCGATGTCCTGCATGGCGCGGCCCATGTCGGTCAGCGGCGCCATCAGCACGCGGATGAGCATGCCCAGCAGGAGCAGGATGGCGACGATGGCGACCACCGTGGCGATGATGGCCGAGGTCCGGAAGTCGCTGAGCATGGCGTAGGCGGCGTCCTTGTCGAGCACCAGCGCGACATACCAGTTGGCGCCCGGGAGGCCTTCGACATGGGTCATGGAGACCAGCTGGGTACGGCCGTCGGCGACGACTTCCTGGACCCCGGGGCGGACTTGCGGGGTGCCGCGCGGGTAGACCTCGGCGAGATTCTTGAAGTCCTTGTCGACATCCGGGTGGATGAGGATCTTGCCGGCGTCGCTGACCAGGAAGGCGTAGCCGTCGCCGTTGAAGTTCAGCGAGTTGATGATGCCGGTGATGGTCTCCAGCTTCATGTCGCCGGTGGCCACGCCGAGCAGTTGGCCGTTGCGCATGACCGGCATGGACATGGCGAGGATCGGCTCCTTGGTGCCGGCATCCAGGAAGGGCTCGGTGACGACCAGCCCGCCGGCCGCCACGGCGCCCTTGTACCAGCTGCGCTGGCGCGGGTCATAGTCGTCGGGCATGGGCGAGAAGGGGCGGATGGTGAAGACGCCGGTGGCGGCTTCGCCCAGGTAGACCGAGAGGAAGTTCCGTTGCAGCGCGGGTTGCTCCAGCAGGTGCAGGATGCGTTCGGCGCTGGGGTCGGCTTCGCCCAGTTGCGCGCCGAGCATTTCCACCAGGTGGATGCGGCCTTCCAGCCAGCTCTGGATATTGCTGGCGGTCAGGCTGCCGATCTGGTGCAGGGAGGTCTCGGTGTCGGCCTGGATGGCCTGACGCTGGCGGAAGTCGTTGAAGAGGATGAAGCAGGCGAAGGCGAAGATGACCACGAGGGAGGCCGCCAGAAGAATCTTCCTGGCGAAGGACAGCGAGCGAAGCATTGGAAAAGCATCCTGCAGGTGAAACGAAGGGATAGGCAGGATGTATCGGCCGTTTGCTCGAAGACTTTAACTTGAATATGGACATACGCCCGGCCGCAACGAATTGCAGCCGGGAGGAAGTTCTTTGGTTGTGTTGCGGAAGTGTATTTTCCGCTTACTCCGAAGCTGGTGTCCCGCTTGGCAGCGCGTTGCTGATATTGGTGAACATGCTGTTGATATCAAGTCCGAGGCTACGTGCCCCGGCAATGATGACCACCGCGATCAACCCGGCAATTACCGCATATTCGATAGCGGTTGCACCTTCCCGTTCGGTCAGTAGCGCTTTTGCCTTGCAGTAGAACTTCAGACTCAGGTCTTTGATATTCAGGTTCATCGCGGTTGCTCCTTGCAGCACCACCGGGGCGGCGCCCCGACTTCACCGTCAGGCTAGGCCCGGCATGGCGGAATGCAATTGATCAAATGGCACTAATACAAAAGTTATAGTCATGGCGAAGTAGAACTAACTGAGGATTGGAAATTTATCGCCGGCATTTGACGCTATTACCGCAGCAACTAAATTCTGCTTTGGAACAAGCAGTTGGCCATTATGCGGAAAGGTTATTTCTGAATTTCCCCAGGCGGCCGAAATAACGACAAGGGTCTGAAGGACGTATGCCGGTGCTGCCGGTGTTGTGACTTCCGATCAGGCTGTGGACCTTGGGTCCACGCGTCCCGATAACGCCAAGGATGTGGACATGAATAGCAAGGTGCTGATGGTTTTCGCCGGGCTGTTGCTGTTGTGCGCAGGGGTTGTGGGATATCTGGGACTGTCGCTGGGCAAGCCGGCGGCGCCGGTCGCCGGCGCGGCGCAGGAGGTGGCGCCCGCCGCGCTGGCGGAGGCGGACAAGCTGCAACGCACGCCGGTGGTGGTGGCGCGGCGCGACCTCGCGGCGCTGACGGTGATCGGCAAGGACGATCTCGCCATCGAGCTGCTGCACACCGCCCCGGCCGGCAGCTACCCCAGGCCCGAGGCGCTGGTCGGGCAGCGCGTGTGGGTCGCGGTGCCGGCCGGCAGCATCGTTTCCGCCGCGCTGGTGGAGCCGGGCGGGCCGCTGGCGCGGACCATCCGCCCGGACGAGCGGGCCATGGCCATCGCGGTGGACGAGGTGATCGGCGGCGGCGGCTTCGTGCTCCCCGGCGACTACGTCGACGTCATGCTGTTCGTCCAGGACCAGCAGAGCACCGACCGCGTCCTCAGCGCCCAGGTGGTGCTGCCCGGAGTGCGCGTCCTCACCTATGGCGAGCAGATCGCCGTCGCCCGCGACGGCCAGGTGCGCAACGGCGGCGATCCGAAGGACAAGACCCCGCGCCCGCCGCGCACCGCGGTGCTGGCCGTGCCGGCCGAGGCCGCCGCGCGCCTGATGCTGGCCAGCCAGGCCGGCTCGCTGCGCCTGGCGGTGCGCAGCAAGGACGAGAACCTCTACGAGAAGGAGCAGCAGGGCGGCTATATCCAGGCCTCGCTGAATGCCGCCGGCAGCCAGCCGGTCACCCTCGAACAACTGCTCGGCAAGGCCCGTCCGGCGCCCGCCGTGCGGCAGGTTCCGGCGTCGGCGGTGAGCCCGGGCGTCGTGGTCTACCGCGGTACCACCGTTACCCGCGAAGCACATTGAGCAAGGAGCGCATCGATGCCCAAGCGCCTCATCCTGTCGCTGGCCGCGCTGCTGGCCTGTGCCGTCCACTCGGCCGCGCAGGCGGTGCCGAGCGCCTGCGCCGGATTCTCCGGCCGGCAGTTGACCCTCGACGTCCAGCAGGGCGCCCAGCTCGACCAGCAGCTGCCGGTGCCGATCAAGCGCCTGGCCATCGGCGATCCGGAGATCGCCGACGTGCAGGTGGTCGACAAGCGTGACTTCCTCATCACCGGCAAGGCCGAGGGCCTGACCAGCCTGCTGATCTGGACCCCCTGCAGCGACCAGCCGATGAGCAGCGTGGTGCGCGTCGGCTCGCGGGCGATCGCCGATGCCGGCGGCGTGCCGGGCAACCTCGCCGCCGGGCTGTCCAACCAGGTGCAGACCGACATCCGCTTCGTCGAAGTCAGCCGCAGCAAGCTCAAGCAGGCCAGCACCTCGCTGGTGCGGCGCGGCTCGAACACCTTCGTGCTCGGCTCGCCGGGCAGCCTGGGCGGCCTGCAGCTGGACAGCGCGGGCAACCTGGGGGGCACCTTCGGCACCGCCAACGGCGGCTTCAACATCATCTGGGGCGGCGGCAGCAGCAAGTGGCTGGGCTTCATCAATGCCCTGGAGGGCAGCGGTTTCGCCTACACCCTGGCACGCCCGAGCCTGGTGGCCACCAGCGGGCAGAGCGCCTCGTTCCTCGCCGGCGGCGAGTTCCCCATCCCGGTGCCCAACGGCAACAACGACACCATCACCATCCAGTACAAGGAATTCGGCGTCCGCCTGACCCTGACCCCCACGGTGATGGACGACAGGCGCATCGCCCTGAAAGTGGCGCCGGAAGTCAGCGAGCTGGACTTCTCCAGCGGCATCCGCACCAACGACATCGCGGTGCCGGCCCTGACCGTGCGGCGCACCGACACCAGCGTGATGCTGGCCGACGGCGAGAGCTTCGTGATCAGCGGGCTGATCAGCAGCAGCACCATCAGCAACATCGACAAGTTCCCCTTCCTCGGCAGCCTCCCGGTGATCGGCGCGCTGTTCCGCTCCTCGAACCTGGACAAGGACGACCGCGAGCTGCTGATGATCGTCACCCCGCACCTGGTCCAGCCGCTGGCGGCGAGCGCGGCGCTGCCGACGCTGCCCGGCGAGGGCCTGCGCAAGTACGACCCCGGGTTCGGCGAGTTCTATTTCCTCGAGGACGGCCGCTTCGACCAGCGCCGGGCCAGCAGCGGGATGTCGCGCTGATGGACACCTATGACGCGGCACCCCGCCAGAGAACGGGCCGTGGGGAACGGGAAGGGAGCGGCAGCATGAGTCAGACATTCGTCGCACTGGTTCAGCATCCCGGCGAGCAGGAGTGGCTGCAGAGCAGCCTGGCCAGCAGCGGGCAGGTGGTGGTCGCCAGCAGCGGCACCCTGGAAGAGCTGCTGGCGCTGCTCGACGTCACCGGCGCCGGCGTGCTGTTCACCAGCCTGAACAAGGCCAACCTGGTGACGCAGAGCTCGCTGATCGAAGGGCTGGTGTCGGCCCGGCCGCTGCTCTCGGTGGTGGCCGTGGGCGATGGCCTGGACAACCAGCTGGTGCTGGCGGCGATGCGCGCCGGCGCCCGCGATTTCGTCACCTACGGCGCCCGCGCCAGCGAGCTGAGCGGCCTGGTCCGGCGCCTCGGCGGGCGCCTGCCCAGCGTGCCGGTGAGCGCCGCGCGGCAGGGCGAGCTGGTGAGCCTGGTGAACGCCCGGCCGGATGCCGACGGCGCCTTCGTCGCGCTGCACCTGGCCCTGGCGCTGCAACGCCAGGCCGACAACCGCGTGCTGCTGGTGGACATCGGCCAGCCTTGCGGCGAGGCGCTGGCGATCCTCGGCATGGACTCGGCCTTCAGTTTCGCCGATGCCATGCGCAACCTGCGCCGCCTCGACCAGACGCTGATCGACAGCGCCTTCACCCGCCACGACTCCGGGCTGCGCATCCTCAGCCTGTCGGACGAGCCCGGCATACTGGAGCGGGTCACCACCGCCGAGCTCTACCTGCTGCTGGGCAACCTGCGCGGCGCCTTCAGCCACGTGCTGGTCAACCTCACCGGTGTCGCCGAGGGCGAGCTCGCCAGCCAGCTGCTGGCGCAGGCCAACCGCGTGCTGTGGCTGGTCGACCAGAGCGTGCCGTCCTGCCGCAAGGGCCTGGAACGCCTGCGCCGGCTGCGCGAACGCAGCCCCGCGCTGCCGCGCATCGAGCTGCTGATCGAGCGCTATTGGCCCTCCGTCCCGCCGGATGCCCCGGCTCTGGCGAGGATGTTCGGTCTGGAACTGTTCGGCGTGCTGCCTGCCTCGCCCGAGGCGCGCCTGCGGGCGAAGAACATCGGCCAGAGCCTGTTCGAGCTGTCGCCGCGCGACCCGCTGACGATCAAGCTGCGCGACCTGGCGGACAACCTCGGGGCGAGCCCCGGCGAACGTCCGCGGCGCTTCGCCTGGCTCGGCTGGCCCAAGGCGGCGCGGCCATGAGCTACGGCAGCGGCTTCTCCGGCCAGCACGACCAGGACCTGCAGGCGCTGAAGATGCGCCTGCACCGCTACATCATCGACGAGATCGACGAAGACGGCATGAACCTGCTGGAGGGCGCGCGCCCGGCAGTGGCCCAGTACGTCGCCGAGAAAGTCAGTGAATATGCCGCGCGGCGCCAGCTGGCGATCTCCCGCTACGAGCTCGACCGCCTCGCCGAGGAGGTGGTGGACGAGCTGACCGGCTTCGGCCCGCTGGAAATCCTCCTGCGCGACCCGAACATCTCGGAAATCCTGGTCAACGGCCCGGACCGGGTGTTCGTCGAGCACGGCGGCCGGCTGTACCAGAGCGACCTGCGCTTCATCGACGACCATCACGTGCAGCGGGTGATCCAGCGCATCCTCGCGCCGCTGGGGCGGCGCCTGGACGAGTCCAGCCCGATGGTCGACGCGCGCCTGCCCGACGGCAGCCGGGTCAACGCGATCATCCCGCCGGTGGCGCTGGACGGCCCGTGCCTGTCGATCCGCAAGTTCAGCAAGGAACTGCTCAAGAGCGCCGACCTGCTGGGCTACCAGAGCGTCGACGAGCCGATGCTGGCGTTCCTCCGCCAGGCGGTGGAGAGCCGCTGCAACATCCTCATCAGCGGCGGCACCGGCACCGGCAAGACCACCCTGCTCAACGTGATGAGCAGCTTCATCGACGAGCGCGAGCGCATCGTCACCATCGAGGACACCGCCGAGCTGCAACTGGGCCACAACCACGTGGTGCGCCTGGAAACCCGTCCGCCGAACGCCGAGGGCTTCGGCGAGGTCACCGCCCGCGACCTGATCCGCAACGCCCTGCGGATGCGCCCGGACCGCATCATCCTCGGCGAGATCCGCGGCGTGGAAGTGCTCGACGTGCTGCAGGCGATGAACACCGGCCACGACGGCTCGATGAGCACCGTGCACGCCAACTCCGCGATGGACTCGCTGCTGCGCCTGGAAATGCTGGTCGGCCTCACCGGCCAGCGCGTGCCGGAGCAGACCCTGCGGCAGATGCTCTGCTCGGCGCTGGACATCGTCGTGCAGATCACCCGCCTGGCCAGCGGCCGGCGCTGCATCAGCGAGATCATCGAAGTGCTGGAGGTGCGCGACGGAGTGTACGTCACCAACGCCCTGTTCAGCCTCGATCGGCGCGGCAGCGGACAGTTCGTCCGCACCGCCCAGCCGGGCGGGCTGAAGTTCCGCCAGGTGCTGATGTGAGCGGCGCCCTGCTGCTCGGCGCGGTCAGCCTGGCGCTGGGCCTGTTCGGCGTGCTGACCGGCGTCATGGCCTGGCGCACGCGGCACAACGAGCAGGTGCTGCGGCGCCTGAGCGGCAGCGGCGCGCTGCCGGCGGAAGCGGCGCGCGGCCGCAGCAGCCACTGGCTGGCCCGGCGCCTGCGGCGGGCGGGCGTCGCCGACATGCGCCGCTGGCTGCTGGGCTTCGGCGTGGCGGCGCTGCTGCTGATGTTGCTCGGCGCCCGCCTGGGCGGCGTGCCCGGCGCCCTGGGCGCCGTGGCGCTGGCGCTGGCCGGCGGGCACCTGCTGCTCAACGTGCTGTACCAGCGCCGCCTGCAACGGATGATCCGGCAGATGCCCAACTTCCTCGACCAGGTGGTGCGCAGCCTGCACTCCGGCCGCACCCTGGGCGACTCCATCGCCCAGGCGGTGAGCGCCGCGGACGACCCGCTGCGGGAAGTCTTCGCCCTGGCGACCCACCACGTGCAGCTCGGCATCAGCCTGCCCGAGGCGTTGCAGGAGGTGGCGGAGCTGTACGACGTGGAGGAACTGCACGTGTTCTCCCTCGGCGTGGCGGTGAACCATCGCTACGGCGGCAACACCACCGACCTGCTGGAAAACATCATCAAGGTCATCCACGAACGGGAGAACCTCGGCCGCCAGCTGCGCGCGATGACCGGCGAGACCCGCCTCAGCGCCCTGGTGCTGGCGGTCCTGCCGGTGAGCCTGGGGGCCTACATCCTGTTCACCAACCCGGGCTACCTGATGAACATGTGGCTCGACGGCAGCGGCCGCTGGCTGCTGCTGACCTCCCTCGGACTGCAGGCGCTGGGCTGCTACACGCTCTGGCGCATGCTCAAGAGCATCTAGGAGGCCCGCGATGCCGATGACCTACGGTTTGCTGGTGGCGATCCTGGTGCTCGCCGCGGTGCTGCTGGCGCTGTCGCAGAGCCGCGCCGCCGGCCGCGAGCAGCGCCTGATCGAACAACGCCTGGGCGGCGCCCAGTTGCCGCGCGCCGGCGGCCGGCGCCTGGCCGGGCTGCTGGAGCGCGTGGGCGGCAGCGCCCTGGCGCAGCGCCTGCAACTGCGCGACGACGAGGTGCGCATCCTGCTGGAGCAGGCCGGCTGGAGCGGCAGCGCGCCGCGGCGCATCTACCTGCTGGCGCTGCTGCTGTGCCCGCTGCTGCTGGCGGGGCTGGCCCTGGCCGTCAGCCTGATGCCCAGGCCGCTGTTCGACTCGGCGCTGCTGCCGGTGGTGTTCGCCGCCGGGGTCGGCTTCCTCCTGCCCAAGCGCGTGCTGGCCCACTTCGCCGGCAAGCGCCGCGAGCGCCTGGCGGAGGAGGTGATCGTGTTCATCCAGCTGATCCGCATCCTCTTCGACTCCGGCCTGACGGTGGAGCAGAGCCTGCGCGTGGTGCGCCAGGAAGGACGGAACATCGTGCCGGTGCTGGCCGGGGAGCTGGAGACCGTGCTGGCGCACCTCGACAGCGGCCTGGACCTGGCCGACGAACTCGACCTGCTGCACAGGCGCCTGGCGGTGAGCGAACTCAGCGACTGCTGCAACGTGCTGCGCCAGATGGTGCGCCAGGGCGGCAGCGCGCGCAGTTCGCTGCAGACGCTCAAGCAACTGTTCGAGGACCGGCGGCTGACCCGCATGCAGGAGAAGGTCAGCAAGCTGTCGGCGAAGATGAGCCTGGTGATGATGCTGCTGCTGTTCCCGGCGCTGCTGATCATCCTCGCCGGGCCGGGCTTCATCGCGATCACCAAGGCCCTGGGGGGAATGAGATGAGAAACGCAATCGTGGTCGGCCTGCTCAGCCTTGCGCTCGGCGGCTGCGCCAACCTCGGCACGCTGGGCGGCAGCCCGGTCGGCCAGGCGTGCAACGAGCACCTGGGGGAATCGCTGGAGCTGCAGCTCAACCTGGCGCGGGAGATGCTCGACCAGGGCCGCGCCCACGCCGCCCTGGCCAACCTGGAAACCCTGCCGCAGGACTCGCTGGAAGTGCGCGAGAGCAAGGCGCTGGCCCTGCGCCGCATCGGCAGCCCGCTGGCGCGCGGCGAATACCAGGCGCTGCTCGGCACCTGCAAGGCCGGCGAGGCGCACCACGGCCTGGGCCTGATCGCCATGCGCAACGGCAACCGCACCGAGGCCATGCTCGAACTGCGCGAGGCGGCGCGGCTGCAGCCGACCGACAGCGCCTTCCGCAACGACCTGGGCGTGGCGCTGCTGGAGCGCGGCGACCGCGCCGGGGCGCGCTTCGAGTTCATCACCGCGCTGGAGCTCAGCGAGGGCGGCAAGCTGCCGGCCACCAACCTGCTCAGCCTGATGTACCTGGAAGGCGAGAACAGCCAGGCCGAGGGACTGATCCTGCGCACCGGCCTGTCCGCCGACGACGTGCGCGAGGCCCACGAGCGCGCCGATGCGCTGCGCTCGCCGGGCTCGGCGCCCACGCCGGAGAGCCTGGGCCGGCAACAGGCGCCGGCGGCGGGCGCGGTGGCCCGGGACACCTCATCTGGCGCGGCGGCGGACGCCGGGCTGCTGGTCAAGGCCCGCTGAGGCGGGCAAGGAGGACGACGATGAAGGCATGGATTCTCGCCGGCGCGCTGCTGGCCGCGCCCTGGCTGGCGCAAGCGGCCGATGCGCCGCCCGCGCAGCCCGGCACCAGCGCCCGCGACCAGCAGGAGGTGCAGGCCTGGCTGGAACTGCAGCGCAGCGGCCGCGCCGCCTCGCCCTATCCGCAGAGCGCCACCCCGGCCGAACGCGACCGCGCCTACCAGCGCTACCTGAAGAGCTACACCCGCGAGATTCCCGAATACCTGCTCGACGACAACAACGATTTCAGCACCGGGAAGAACTGATCCTTTCGGGAGCGGAACATGGGACGCGAACGGCAACGGGGCGCGATCGGCATCATGGCGGCGGGGACGCTGCTGCTGGCGCTGGTCTGCCTGGCGCTGGTGGTGGACACCGGGCGCCTGTACTACGAGCAGCGCAAGTTGCAGCGGGTGGCCGACATGGCGGCGCTGGAGGCGGCTTCGCAGAGTGGGATGTGCGCCGCGCCGGAAAGCGATCCGCAGACCTACGCACTCGCCAGCGCGGCGAAGAACGATTTCGTCCCCGCCAGCGCCGGCGATCTGGTCGCCACGCTGGGTAGCGTTGCTTTCGATGACGCATACGGCGACGAGTCGCGCCGGGTCTTCACGCCGGGCGGCGCCGACCGGGACGCGGTGAAGGTCAGCGTCGGCCGCACCGTTCCCTCCAGCCTGATCCTCAATGTCGCCAGCCTGTTCAGCGGCGCCTCGGCGCAGACGCGCCTCAGCGCCGAGGCGGTGGCGCGGCGCACGGCGATGGCCGGGCTGTCGGCGGGCACCACCCTGGCCTCGCTCGACGACCAGCAGGCCGGGCTGCTCAACAACCTGCTCAATGCGTTGCTGGGCAGCCATCTCGCCCTGAATGCGGTGGGGTACCAGGGACTGGCCAATGCCAATGTCAGCCTGCTCGGGCTGTCGGAGCAGATGCGCGCGCTGGGCGTCGACGTGACGGCCGGTTCGGTGGATTCGCTGCTGGGCGCGCAGGCCAGCCTTGCCCAGTTGCTGGGGGCGACGGTCAACGCTGTCGATCCGACCCGGGTTGCCGGCCTGGACACTGGAGTGCTGGGGCAGCAACTGCTGGGGGCGGGGGTGAAGGACGCGACCGTCACCCTCGGCAGCGTGCTTTCGGTGGTCGCCCCCGACTCGGCGCGGGACCAGGCGTTACAGGGCTCGGTGAATGCCCTCGACCTGATCACCGCGTTGGCGTTCGTTGCCAATCGGGGGCATGCGGTGGAGCTGAACGCGGGCGTCAATCTGGGAGGTCTGGGGACGGTTGGGGTCAAGCTCTGGATCGTCGAGCCACCGCAGATCGCCTTCGGTTATCCCGGCAAGGATGACAACGGCCAATGGCGCACGCAGGTCCGCACCGCCGCGATTCGGACCAACGTCACGGGCGAGGTGACGTTGCCCGGCGTGCTCAGCATCAATCTTGGGCTGGCGCTGGATGTGGCACAGGGAACGGCGGCGCTGGACAGCATCGCCTGCGCTGGCCTGGGGCGGCCTGTGGATGTCACCGTCTATGCCCAACCCGGCATCGCTCAACTGCATCTGGGCACATTCCGCGATGGGCAAAGCGCGACGGTCGATCCGATCAGCGTCAAAATCGTAGGTGGTCTGGTTGGCGCGGATGTCTCGGCCGCTACCGTGGTTGGTAGCGCCAGCGGCACTTCTCTGAGTTATCGGGTATCCAGCCCCGAGGACCTGCCGAGCGAACCGCAAACCGCTTCGAGCTCCATTTCCCAGTCGCTGGATAACGCCATCGGCACCCTGTCTTCGTCGATCAACGTGACGCCCACCGGGCTTCTCGGTGCGTTGGCGGTGCTCGGGCTCAATCCCAGCTCGTTGGTCAGCACGATTCTAGGGCTATTGCGCCCAGCCCTGAGTGCGCTCGCCGATATCGTTCTCGATCCTTTGCTGCAGTTGCTTGGGATCAGCCTGGGAACCATCGACGTCCGCCTGATCGACCTCCAGACCAGCGGCACGGAGCTGCTGATCTGAAGGCCCGCGAAGCGCTCAGTGCACCGCGCTGCTGCTGGGCGAGGCGCTGGGGGAGAGGGCCAGGGCCAGCTGGGTGCGGTTGTGCATGTGCATCAGCCGCAGCACCTGGGAAACGTAGAGTTTCACGGTGTTTTCGGTGATGCCCAGGTCGTAGGCGATCTGGTAGTTGGTCAGGCCCTTGCTGACCAGCCGCGCCACGGCCTGCTGGCGCGGCGAGAGCTTGTTGAACAGCGGGTTGCTCACCATCGGCGCGATCTGCCCGGCATTCTCCGGCACCCGCTCCGGCGCTTGCGGCTGGTCCTGCTTGAGGACGCTGGACTGGCTGCCGCCGTGCACCTCGTACTTGATCTTGTGGATATCCCGCGAGATCGAGTTGAGCGACTCGGCGAGGTACTCCAGGCGCTGGTTCACGTGGCTCAGGCTGAGCTGGTTGCGGATGCGCTCGTGCAGGCGCGCCTCCAGGCGCTCCAGGCCCTTGAGCAGGTCCAGCGGCGCGACCGGCTTCTGGTAGTAGTCGGCGACCCCGACGCGCATCGCATCGATCACCTCCTGGCTGCCCTGCTGGCCGGTGAGGATGATGGTCTCGAAGAAGCGCCCGTGGCCGGCGATGTCCTTGAGGGCCTCGACCACCTGGATGCCGTTGTCGCGCCCCAGTCCCAGATCGCAGATCACCAGCCCGATCGACCCGTCATCGCGGAACTTGTGCAGCGCGCTGTCCTTGCCATCGCTGACGACGCAGCGGTAACCGCTGTTTTCCAGTAATTCAGAAAGCTCGGCGGTGACCTGGGGTTCGTCGTCGATGACCATCACGCTGAAGCGACGATTGGCCGGTTTTTCCATGACTACACACTCCTTGAGACAACGTGTCGCATTGGTCTTATCGTCCGGCTCGCGAAACTCCGCAGCCGACTTCCACATCAGGTGATGGATGGTATTAACACAATACATATAGTCGGTAAGTTTGTGGCGCGCCATGTGAAGAATTCGTTCAGCGGAAAAACGTGATAAAGATCAAAAGTCCGCCGAACAGGGAAAATATAAAAGGGAAGGATTTCAGCCTTGACGGTAACAGCCGCGCTAATTTCGTTTTGGAATTAGCTGGAATTTGCTGCGATTCAACCAAAAGTTTGCTGGCAAACATCAACGCCAGGCTGAGCAGGCTGGCCAGTGCCAGCACGTAGAGCAGCAGCTGCGGATGGCTGGCCAGGGCCAGGGCGACCAGCGCCTTGACGTCGGCGGCGCCCAGCTTGTCCAGCAGGTAGCCCGGCACGCTCAGCAGCAGCGCCAGCAGGGTCGCGGCCAGCGCGGCCCGGGGCGGGTGGCCGGTCAGCGTATGGCCTTCGATGAGCAGGAAAACGGCGGCGAGCAGGGCGCCGCCGAGCGTCAGCAGATTGCTCACGCGCAGGCGTGTCAGGTCCTGGTAGGCGCACACCGCGAACCAGCCCAGCAGCAGGAATTTGGCCAGCATCTGGAATATCCCTATTCATACTGAAGAACTAATACCTTGTGCCGGGAATGTCTCTTCGCCAGCAGCATCTAGTATTGACCGGAAGATAACGGTTTTTGCCATGCGCTTCTTCAGGGAAGATTGCGCCGGCCGATAAACTGAACGGCCAGTCAAATATTCGGGACCTGAACGTCCCATCAACTTATCGAAGTTATTCGAGGAGTGCCGCGAATGAAAGGAATCGGTAGTTTCCGGGGGCAGCGCGGCGCGGTGGCGATCGAATTCGCCGCGGTCTTCGTGCTGTTCTTCGCGGTGCTCTACGGCCTGCTCGGTTATTGCGTGCCACTGCTGATGCTGCAGGCCTTCAACGACGCCGCCGCCTCCGGCGCGCGCATCGCCGTTTCGGTCAATCCGCAGACCGACGATTACGACGCCGCCCTGCGCAGCGCGGTCGAGACGGCGGTGAACGAGCGCCTGAAATGGATGCCGGCCGCCTGGCACCAGGGCTGTTACGACGGCTCCTACCTGGACCAGCCGACCACCGAGCGCGTGGACGGGCGCGACTTCACCCGCATCCAGGTGTGCGTCAACTACCCCTACGCCGACTCGCCCATCGTGCCGCTGCTCACCCTGCCGGTGGTCGGCACGATTCCACGACTGCCGGACGTCCTGACCGGCCAGGCCAGCCTGCTGCTCTGAGGGCCGCGATGTTCGATTTCTTCCGTTCACTGGCGGGCACGCAGGACGATGAACCGCAGGAGCCCGCGCCGAGCCGCCCGCTGGCGGCGCGCCGGCGCCCGGCATTGACGGCCGAGGCGGTGGAGCCGCCGACGGCCGCGGCGCACTGGGACATCTGGCTGGAACTGGACGGCCGCGACCGGGTGGTGGCCCACGGCGGCCGCCAGGCGCAGCGGCTGCTGACGCCTGCCGGCGGCACCGCGGAGCTGCCCGCGCTGGGCGATTACCTGGAGCGCCGGGTGCCCGGCAGCATGCCGCTGACCGGCCTGCGCGGCGGCGAGCGGGTCGACCTGGTGCTGCGCGGCAGCGGCGACATACCGCTGGTGTGCCGGTTCCAGGCGGTGCTGCAGGCCGAGGAACACTGCCTGCTGCTGGGCACCGATATCTCCGACCTGAACTGGCAGTCCGACAGCCAGCAGCACAAGCTGCAATGCCTGAACCTCAGCAAGCAGTTGCTGGCGCGCCTGCGCCACAGCTCGCAGCGGCGCCTCGCGGATGCGGTGGGCGAGGTGCTGGAATCCTTCTGCAGCGCGTTCCGGATGCGCTCGATGGCGCTGCTGCTGGAAACCGCCGATGGCGTGTTGAAGGTCTTCGCCTGCCACGTCCAGCCGGGTTTCGACAGCCTGCTGCGCGCGGGCCTGAGCCTGCCCGACGGCGAGTTGCGCCTGGCCACCGGCGCCTGCCTGCTGGGCTCCGCCGACGACCGCTCGGAGCTGTTGCGCACGCTCTGCTGCGACAGCCTCTACCTGGTGCCGGCGCCGCTGCGTGGCGGGCGCCTGGCCGGGCTGCTGGCCGAGCCCGCGACGCCGGACAGCAGCGTGCAGGGGCCGACCCCCGGCGACTGGCAGTACCTGGCGGAAATCCTCGCCAACCTGGTGCACGAGCGTTCCGAGCTGCATGGCCTGCGCGACAGCAGCCGGCGCCTGAGCCTGCTGCAGGACATGGTCGGCGGCGGCTGGTGGCGGCTGCGCATGGACGAAGAACTGTTCGAACTGTCACCGGCCGTGGCGGCCTGTCTCGGGCTCGGCGCCGGGCAGGCCGAGCTGGCCCTCGCCGATCTGCTGCCGATGCTGCACCCGGCCGATGCCGATGAACTGCGCCTGCGCCTGCGCAACCTGCAGCCCGGCGCGCGCCTGGTGCAGGACCTGCGCCTGCGCGGCCCGGCGTCCACCCAGACACGCCGCTGGCTGCGCCTGCAGGGCCGGATGCAGGCCCGCGCCGGCGACCGCATGATGGACGGCGTGCTGCTGGACATCAGCGAGGGCAAGCAGCAGGAGGAACAGGCCCTGGCGGCCCACGCCCGGCTGCGCAACCTGATCGACAGCGCGCCGGTGGTGATCTACGTGCAGCGGGTGGAGGAGGGGCACCTGATTCCCGAGTTCTACAGCGAGAGCGCCGGCAACCTGCTCGGGCTCGACCTGCAGGGGCAGAACTGGCAGGCGCTGGCCGAAAGGGTGCACCCGGAGGACCTGGAGGTCTTCCTCGCCCGCGGCCGCGAGCTGCTGCGCGAGGGCCGGGTGCGCACCGAGTACCGCCTGCGCGACAGTGCCGGCGAATGGCACTGGATGTACGACGAGGCCAAGCTGCTGCGCGATATCCAGGGCATCCCGCAGGAGGCGGTCGGCCTCTGGCTGGACGTCACCGAACAGCACCTGGCGGCCCTGCAGATCGCCGAGAGCGAGGAGCGCTACCGGGTGCTGGTGGAGGACTCGCCGGCGCTGATCTGCCGCTATGACCCGGAACTGAGGCTGACCTTCGTCAACCACACCTTCGCCCAGGTGCTGGGCGAGCCGGTGGCGGCGCTGCTCGGGCGCGGCCTCGACGAATGGCTGTCCGCCCAGGATTGCAGCGCCCTGCGCGCCCGCCTGGTCGGGGGCGCGCAGGTGGTTGGCGACGATTCCTGGGAGCTGCGTTTCACGCTGCCGGGCCAGCGCAACCTCTGGCTGGTGTGGGCGGACCGCCCGCTGCTGGACGCCGACGGGCGCCTGCTGGAAATCCAGGCGGTCGGCCGCGACAACACCGCCGTGCGCCGCGCCCAGCAGCAGCTGGCGCAGGGCGCGAAGATGGCCAGCCTGGGCGAGATGGTCAGCGGCATGACCCACGAGATGAAGCAGCCGCTGCATGTGATGCGCATGGCGCTGTACAACGCCCGCCAGCGCCTGCTGGACGTCGAGTACCTGAAGGACAAGATCGAGCGCGCCGACGCGCAGATCGACCGCCTGTCCCGGGTGGTCAGCCACATGGGCGCGTTCAGCCGCACGTCCGAACCGGAGATGTCGCCCTTCGACCCGTTCGCGGCCTGCGAAGGCACGCTGGAACTGCTGGGGGACACCCTGACGCAGCAGGGCATCCTGCTGGAGTGCCGGCCGCCGCCGCAGCGGGTGGTGGTCCGTGGCTTCTCCGACCAACTGGAGCAGGTGCTGATCAACCTGCTGGCCAACGCCCGCGACGCGCTGCTCGGGCGCGAGGGCGAGGGCGCACGCTGGATCGGCCTGTCGCAGGAGCCCTGCGCCGACCCGGGCTGGGTCGAGCTGCATGTGCGCGACAACGCCGGCGGCATCGACGAGGCCCTGATGGAGCGGATCTTCGAGCCGTTCTTCACCACCAAGCCGATCGGCAAGGGCACCGGCCTCGGGCTGTCGGTGAGCCACGACCTGATCCGCAACATGGGCGGCAGCCTGTCGGTGGACAACTACAAGGGCGGGGCGCGCTTCAGGGTGCGCCTGCCGCTGCTGCCGGCGGCCGGCTGAGCGCTGGCGCACAAAGAAAAAACGCCTGCGGATGCAGGCGTTTTTTCTGGGGCCGGGGTTGCCTCAGATGAACTTCGAGGCGAGCCAGAACAGGCCGGCGGCCAGCGCCATGGCGGCGGGCAGGGTGAGCACCCAGGCCATCAGGATGTTGCGCACCGTGCTGACTTGCAGGCCGCTGCGGTTGGCCACCATGGTGCCGGCCACGCCCGAGGACAGCACGTGGGTGGTGGACACCGGCAGGCTGTAGACGTTGGCCAGGCCGATGGCCGCGGTGGCGGTGAGCTGGGCGCTGATGCCCTGGGCATAGGTCATGCCTTGCTTGCCGATCTTCTCGCCGACGGTGAGCACCACGCGCTTCCAGCCGACCATGGTGCCGACGCCCAGCGCCAGGGCGACCGCGAGGATCACCCAGAACGGTGCGTATTCGGTGGTGGTGGTCAGGTCCTTGCGCAGCTTCTCCAGGTCGGCCTTCTCGCGGGCCGGCAGCTCGGAGAGCTTGCCGACCTTCTTCGCGGTGTCGTCCAGGCACAGCAGGTAGCGGCGCACCTGCACGCGGGCTTCGCTGCTCAGCTCGGTGTAGCTGGAAATGCCGCGCAGGTCGCCCAGCAGGCCGTTGAGGGTCGCCTCGGTCTGCTTCGGGTCGCAGCGGTACAGGTCCGGCATGTCGGAGCCGTTGGCCTTGCCCATGGCCAGCATCTCGCCGAGGGTGTCGGCGTGGCGCTGGTAGAACTGCTGCAGGTGGCTGGCGGCGTCGCGGGTACGCTCGATCTGGTAGGTGGTGCTGTTCAGGTCGAGGACGAACTGCGCCGGCACGATGCCGATCAGCACCAGCATGATCAGGCCGATGCCTTTCTGGCCGTCGTTGGAGCCGTGCACGAAGCTCACGGTGATGGCCGAGAGCACCAGCACCAGGCGGTTCCAGAACGGCGGATGCTTCTTCTCGTCGACGTCGCGGCGGGTTTCCGGGGTCTTGTGCATCTTCGACAGCGGATACATCCACTTCAGGCCGACCAGCAGCGCGGCGGCGACGGCGAAGCCGACCAGCGGCGAGACGATCAGCGACAGGCCGATGTCGATCGCCTTGCCCCAGTTGATCCCGTCGGCCAGCGGCACGTCGGTGAGCAGCGCGTTGGCCAGGCCCACGCCGAGGATCGAGCCGATCAGGGTGTGCGAGCTGGAGGCGGGAATGCCGAAGTACCAGGTGCCGAGGTTCCAGGTGATGGCGGCAGCGAGCAGCGCGAACACCATCACCAGGCCGTGGCCGGAGTTGACGTTGATCAGCAGCTCCACCGGCAGCAGGTGGACGATCGCATAGGCGACGCCGACGCCGCCGAGCAGCACGCCGAGGAAGTTGAAGATGCCGGACAGGATCACCGCGCGGTAGGGCGACATGGCCTTGGTGTAGATGACCGTGGCCACCGCGTTGGCGGTGTCGTGGAAGCCGTTGATGAACTCGAAGGCGAGTACGAACGCGAGTGCCAGAACCAGGCTGACACCCACCCAGAGATTGAGCCCGCTGAAGAGATCGAACATGAAATTTTTATGACCAGTCAAAGACAGGGCGGCGATTATGCCAGAAGCGATGGACACCGTATTCAGCCTGAGAACGGTTTCTCGATTTTGCGCGACGCCACGTCGCACGGTGCTTCCAGGCAGGGTGGAAGTGATTGCAGTGCTTCCACGCCAGGCCGCCGGCCTGTCGGATGGTTGTTTTGAGGTCGGTACGGGACTCCCCCACGGAGTCCATCCCGCCCGCTGGCGCCGACGTTCCCACGGCAGGCAATCTGCCCGGTCGGCGGACCGGATGGGCGTTCGTATCCGGACCTACGGTTTGGGAGAAGCGGCTTCCTGTTCCTTTTTCAGTCGTTGTTCTTCGATCTTTTCCAGTTCCCGGTCGAAGGCCTGGTCGAGCAGGTTGCGGCGCTTGCGCCAGGGCTTTCGTTCGGGGTCCGGCTGGGCGGCATAGAGCGTGACTTCGCCGCCGTAGACTTCCTTGTAGCGTTGCTCCTGGCGCTCCAGTTCCGCGCGCAGTTCGTCTTTGGTCACAATGTGTCCTGAGGGTCTGGGGAGTTCGTTGCCGGTGGACGTCCTGCCTGGACGCCCGCCAGCCAGTGTAGCCGGTGGTCGTGAAATAGCCGGGATGGCCGGAAAGGGCGCGGATTATAACCTTTCGCGAGGGTGGCCCTGGCGAGCGCCGCCGACGGACGGCGCCGGGCCAGGAGCGGCGCGGCCTGCGGGGTGGGGGCTGCGCTGGCGGTTCGCCTCGCCGGGCTTCTGCGGCCGCGCGCGGACGTTGTCGCGGGGGGCTCGCTGTGGCGCCCCGCACGCTGGCGGCGCGCCGGCTCGCCGATACGGCCGCGCGAGCTACGCTGAGAAAGGCAATCCATCCCGGGAGACCTCTCCATGACCACCGTTCGTATTCCGCTGCTTGCACTGGCTCTTCTGTTTTCGGTGCAGGGTTTCGCTGCCACCGCCGCGCAGACCGCGCAGCAGGAAAAGATGAAGACCTGCAACGCCGACGCCACCACCAAGGCGCTCAAGGGCGATGAGCGCAAGGCATTCATGAGCAAGTGCCTTTCGGCCGGCAGCGATGCCAAGGCGATGACGCCGCAGCAGGAAAAGATGAAGAGCTGCAACGCCGACGCCACCACCAAGGCCCTCAAGGGCGATGAGCGCAAGGCGTTCATGAGCACCTGTCTGAAGAAGTGAGGATGGCGCGCGGCAGTGCCGCGTGATGCGCAGGAAGGGCAGCCAGGGGCTGCCCTTTTTCATGGCGCGGCGTTGGGGAAATCCCGGGTCCGGGCTCGCTACCAAGAGCGCGCCGGAGCGAGGCCAGCCTGTAGGAGCGAGCTTGCTCGCGAACCTGCCGAAGACCAGGCCCAAGGCGTCTCGCGAGCGCGTTTGTTCCTGCGGGCTGTATCGATCAGAGGCCGGAAAACACCAGCCAGGCGCTGATCAACGCATAGGCCACGATCGCCGCGTCGACCCGCAGGCTGGGCGGAAACCGCCGGGACCGGTTCATTTCCTGGCCACCGCGGACCAGAAGCCCTGGGCGTTGCGGAACGGCTGGCGGGCCATCTGCTCGGGGCGGGTGATACCGTCGGCCAGCAGGGCGTTGACGAGGGCGGAAAAGGACTTGGCGCTGTAGCTCATTCTTGGCTCCTGATGCTTTCTCTCCATTGGGTGGAGGCATGAAAACACCGGGGCCGTCATCGACGGAAATGGATCGCCTTACTGGTGACCATCGATGAAATTGATGGAAGGCCAGGACAGCTCCAGGCGGCTTTCGAAGCGGCGCGCCTCGCCCGTGAGCGGGTCGCTGAAGTCCAACTGGCGGGCCAGCAGTTTCAGCGGCTTGCCGTAGTCTTCCGGCGGGCGCTCATCGCGCGGCAGCAGGGTGGGGTAGAGCGGATCGAAGCACAGCGCCGCGCCGAGGGCCGACATGTGCACCCGCAGCTGGTGGCGCTTGCCGGTGACCGGGCGCAGGGCATAGCGCCACAGCCCGCCGCGCCGCTCCAGCACCTCGATGCGCGTCTCGCTGTTGGGCGCGCCCTCCACCTCCTGCATGAGGATGAAGGGATCGCCGTCGACCATCCGCGATTTGCGTACATGGGGAAAGCTCAGCTGCGGCAGCGCCGGGGCGATGGCTTCGTACAGCTTGTCGATGCGCCGTTCGCGGAACAGCGCCTGGTAGACGGCGCGGCTGTCGGGGTTGGCGGAGAACAGCACCAGCCCGGCGGTGAGCCGGTCGATGCGGTGCAGCGGCACCAGCAGCGGGTTGTCCAGGCGCTTGGCGAGGCGCGCGAGCAGGGTCTGCTCGACGTACTGGCCGGACGGCGTCACCGGCAGGAAATGCGGCTTGTCCGCCACCACCAGATGCTCGTCGACGTACAGGACGGCTTCCTCGAAGGGCACCGGCGTTTCCTGCGCCACCTCGCGGAAATAATGGATGCGCAGCGCCTCGCGGTAGGGATGCTCGGGGCCGATGGGCTGGCCGGCGCTGTCCAGCACCCTGCCGCGCGCCATGCGGTCCAGCCAGACCTCGCGGCCGATCGCCGGGAAGTGCGCGCACAGGCAGTCCAGCACGGTCGCCCAGGGCCCGGCGGGCAGGTGCAGGGTGCTGGCGCGTTGCTGGGCGGCGGAAAAGCGGGGGCTGGACATCGTAGGGCGCGACCGGGGTTCGACAGGCGCGCATTAGGCCGCAGCGGCGTGGCGGTCGTCAAAGCCGCCACGACCTCCGGTCGCTCAGGCGGGGAGCGGGTTGATCTCCACCGTGACGTGCGCCAGCTCCTCGTGCACCTGCAGGCGCTGGCGCACCAGCTCGGGCGTCAGGCCGCCGGCGCTGGCCAGGCTGAGGATGCAGGCGTAGCTCGACTTGCCGACTCGCCACAGGTGCAGGTCGGTGATGCGCGCCGGCTGCGGCAGCTCGGCGACCACCTCGCGGATTTCCTCCACCACCGGATCGTTCATCTCCGCGTCCAGCAGCACCCGGCTGCTGTGCCGCAGCAGGCCGATGGACCAGGCCGCCACCAGCACGGCGCCGGCGATGCCCATCAGCGGGTCGAGCCAGGCCGCGCCCCACAGCCGTCCGCCGATCAGCGCGACGATGGCGGCCACCGAGGTGGCGGCGTCGGCGATCACGTGCAGGTAGGCGGCGCGCAGGTTGAGGTCGTGGCCATGATCGTGATGATGGCCGTGTCCAGGGTGGTGATGGTGGCCATGGCCGTGCCCGTGGTCGTGATGGTGGTGTTCGCCGCGCAGCAGCCAGGCGCAGGCCAGGTTCACCAGCAGGCCGAGCACGGCGATGGCGATGGCCTGCTCGTAGTGGATCGGCGAAGGGGAGAGCAGCCGCGCCACCGACTGGAACATCATCAGCGCCGCCACGCCCAGCAGCAGGATGGCGCTGGTGTAGCTGGCCAGCACCTCGATCTTGAAGGTGCCGAAGGCGAAGCGCGCATCGCCCTTGAAGCGCCGCGCCGCCACGTAGGCGAAGAACGCCAGGCCCAGCGCCAGGGCGTGGGAGCTCATGTGCCAGCCGTCGGCGAGCAGCGCCATGGAGTTGAAGATCCAGCCGCCAGCGATCTCCACCACCATCATCGCGACGGTCAGCAGCGCGGCGCGCAGGGTGTTGCGCTCGGCCAGGGGGTTGTCTTCGTGGAACTGGTGATCGTGCCGGCCGTCTTGCGGCTGCGCTGCGTGCTGCATGATGATGGTCCGTGAAAGAAGTCTGGATACTATACCCCAGTATACTTTTGGAGTTTCTACGTGGGACATACCATCAAGGACCAGAAGAAGCTGCTGACCCGGGTGCGGCGCATCAAGGGGCAGAGCGAGGCGCTGGAACGGGCGCTGGAAACGGGCAGCGAATGTGCGGCGATCCTGCAGCAGATTGCCGCCATCCGCGGCGCGGTGAACGGCCTGATGGCCGAGGTGCTGGAAGGCCACCTGCGCGACCACCTGGCCGCCGAGGATCGCACCGCCGCCGAGCGCCAGGAGGACCTGGAACAGGTGGTGAGCGTGCTGCGCTCCTATCTGAAGTAGCGCGTCTGAAGTCGCGCGGCGGCTCAGCCGGACAGGCGCACCGCCAGTTCGTCGACTTCCTCGGCCCAGTCCGAGTCCTCCTCCAGGGCTTCGCGCAGGAACGCCGCCTGGGCGGGGTTCCAGAACGGCGCATCGGCCAGCGCCTGGCCCTCGGCCAGCCGGTGGCTGCCGAGGAAGGCATCGATGTCCTGGCGGCCATTGGGCAGGCCGAGCTGCTTGAACAGTGCGCCGAGCGTGTGCGGGCTGGTATCCATGGGAATCTCCTGTGAAGCGGCCGCGTGCAAGGGTTGTTCGCACAACTATAGGCGCATCCAGCCGGGGCATGGCCGGGACCGGGCGGCGTGCGCGGAGAATGGATAGCCAGCTTTCACTTTCCCCGGCGCCGCGCAATGATGGGCGCGCCGTCCCACCGCCAGGCTTGTCCATGAGTGCCCCCGCGCCGCGAAATGCCGCCGTCACCCGGCAGATACTCGCCACCGTTTCCTTCACGCTCATCCTCTACCTCAGCATCGGCCTGCTGCTGCCGGTGCTGCCGGGTTTCGTCCACGAGGCCCTGGGCTACGACACCATCGTCGCCGGCGTGGTGATCAGCCTGCAGTACCTCGCCACCCTGGTCTCGCGCCCGGTGGCCGGCTACCTGGCCGACACCCGCGGCGCCAAGCGCTCGGTGCTCTACGGGCTGGGCGTGCTCGGCTGCGGCGGGCTGCTGGTGCTGCTCTCCACCAGCCTGGAAAGCGTGCGCTGGCTGAGCCTGCTCCTGCTGCTGGGCAGCCGCCTGCTGTTCGGCCTGGCCCAGGGCCTGATGGGGATCGGCACCTCCAGCTGGGGCATCGCCCTGGTCGGCACGCAGAACACCGCCCGGGTGATTTCCTGGAACGGCATCGTCAGCTACGGCGGCATCGCCATCGGCGCGCCGCTGGGGGTGTCGATGGCCGCATCGCTGGGCCTGTGGAGCCTGGGCGCGAGCATCCTGGCGCTGACCGCCCTGGGCTGGCTGGCGGCCCGCGGCCGGCCGGCGGTGCCGATCATCGCCGGTACCCGCATGGCCTTCCATGCCGTGCTCGGCCGCGTGCTGCCCTACGGGATGTGCGTGATGCTCGGCTCCATCGGCTTCGGCACCCTGGCCACCTTCATCACCCTGTATTACGCCAGCGAGGGCTGGGCCAATCCGGCCTGGAGCCTGACCGCCTTCGGCGTCAGCTTCGTCGGCGCGCGGCTGCTGTTCTCGGGGACGGTCAACCGCTTCGGCGGCTTCGTCGTCGCGGTGGCCTGCCTGGCGGTGGAAGCCGGCGGCCTGCTGCTGCTCTGGCAGGCGCCCGGGCCGGGCACCGCCCTGCTGGGCGCGGCGCTCACCGGCTGCGGCCTGTCGCTGGTCTATCCGTCGCTGGGGGTGGAAGCGGTGCTGCGCATCCCGGCCAGCAGCCGCAGCGCGGGGCTTGGCGCCTACGCGCTGTTCTTCGACCTGGCGATGGGCGTGGCCGGCCCGCTGATGGGAATGATCGCCGCGCGCCACGGCTACGCGGCGATCTTCCTCGCCGCCGCCGGCCTCGCGGCTTGCGGCCTGCTCATCTGCCTCGGCCTGCTGCGCTGGACGCGGCAGCGCCATGAGGAGCTGCCGCGGGGCTGATCACAGCGGCGGGAACGCCTTGAAGGCTTCCTGCGACTCGGCGTGGGCCGTCCAGTCGCGCAGCGCGGGGTAGGTATCCGCCGGGATGTACTGGGCGTGCAGCAGCTGGATGAAGGTCCAGGCCACGGCGATGCTCAGGCCGGCCTGGTCGAGACGCCCGTCGCGCGGCAGCGGCTGCTCCTTGAGCTCGCGCTCCAGCGCCGCGCAGGCCGCGTGCAGCTGCTCCTCGACCCGTCCCTGCCACGGCATGTGCTGCTTGTCCTGCGGGCGCTGCTGCTCGTAGTAGCGCTGCACCGCCTTCTCCATCGCCGCCAGCGCCAGCCCCAGCAGGCGGGTGGCACGCACCCGCGCGGCGGGCTCGGCGGGCATCAGGCTGCGCCCGGCCTGATGTTCGATCAGGTCGATGATCAGGGTGGAGTCCATCAGCGTCTGGCCGTCATCGAGGAGCAGCGTCGGCGCCTTGACCACCGGGTTGATCCGGCGGAAGTCCTCGTAGGTGCTGAACACCGAGAGCGGGCGATGCTGGAAGTCGACGTCCAGCAGACGCAGGGTGATGGCGACGCGGCGGACGTAGGGCGAGTCGAGCATTCCGATCAGTTGCATGGGCACATCCTGTTATTGGAAATTACATGGGGCTGTTGCGGTTGCCCGCGAGCTGCCGATGAATCTAGCGGCTTTGACCGCTCGGATACAGCGACGATTAATGACCGATCCGGTTAGGAAAACTTACATGAGTGCATTGCCGCCGCTCTCCGCCCTGCGCAGTTTCGAGGCCGTCGCCCGGCTGGGCAGCGTGACCCTCGCGGCCAGCGAGCTGCACGTCACGCACTCGGCGATCAGCCAGCAGGTCCGCCAGCTGGAGAACCTGCTGGGCATCACCCTGCTGCAGCGCGAGGGGCGCGGCCTGCGCCTGAGCGAAGAGGGGCGCCTCTACGCCCTGCAGATTCGCGGCGCGCTGCGCGACATCGCCGAGGCGACCCGCCTGGCCAGGGCGCGGCCGGGGGAGGACGAGCTGGTGGTGGCGCTGACCCCGTCCTTCGGCCAGAAATGGCTGCTGCCGCGCCTGCCGCGATTCCGCGCGGCTTATCCACAGTACCGCCTGCGCCTGCTGGCCAGCCTGGAGGTGATCGACCTGCGCCAGGGTTCCGCCGACGTGGCGATCCGCATCGGCCGAGGCCATTGGGAAGGGCTGGCGCAGCAGCGTCTGTTCGAGGACGACGTGGTGGTGGTGGCCGCGCCGGACTTCAACCACGGCCTGCTGCCGCAAAGCCCGGAGGAAATCCTGCGCTGCCCGCGCGTCACCGGTTTCGAGTCCTGGCTGGGCTGGTGCCAGGCCGCCGGCGTGGCGGTACCGCAGGAGCCGGCGGCGTTCGTGGTCAACGACTCCAACCTGAGCATCGAAGCGGTGCGCATGGGGCAGGGCGTCGGCCTTGAGCGCCGCAGCCTGGTGGCCGGCTCGCTGGAGCGCGGCGAACTGGTGGCGCTGAGCGACCTGCGCGTGCCCTACGGTTTCCCCTACTGGCTGGTGTGGCCCGAGCGCGAGGCGACCCAGGCCAAGGTGGCGGCCTTCGCCGGGTGGCTGATGGCCGAGGTGGAGGCCTATCTGGCGTAAGGGCTGCGGGACGCAGGCTGGCGCCGCGATGGCGCCAGCCCGTGGGGCTCAGAAGGCTTCGTCGATGGTGTGGACGGGATAGTCGGGGCTCTTGTACTTGCCGATCCTGCCACGCTTGGGCAGCTTCACCGGTTCGTGCGGCGCATCCTTGTACGGAATGTGCTTGAGGATGTGGCTGATGACGTTCAGGCGCACGCGCTTCTTGTCCTCCGAGCGCGCCACGAACCAGGGCGCCCAGGGCGAGTCGGTGGCGGCGAACATCAGGTCGCGGGCGCGGGTGTAGTCGTCCCAGAGGTTGAAGGACTTCAGGTCCATCGGCGACAGCTTCCAGATCTTGCGGCCGTCGCGGATGCGGTCCTCCAGGCGGCGGGACTGCTCCTCGGGGCTGACCTCCAGCCAGAACTTCAGCAGGATGATCCCCGACTCGGTCATCATCCGTTCGAACAGCGGGGTGACGGCGAGGAACTTGTCGGCCTGCTCCTCGGTGCAGAAGCCCATCACCCGCTCGACGCCGGCGCGGTTGTACCAGCTGCGGTCGAAGATCACCACCTCGCCGGCGGCCGGCAGGTGGGTCAGGTAGCGCTGGGCGTAGAGCTGCGACTTCTCCCGCTCGGTCGGCGCGGGCAGCGCCACCACGCGGAACACCCGCGGGCTGACGCGCTCGGTGATGGCCTTGATGGTGCCGCCCTTGCCGGCGCCGTCGCGGCCCTCGAAGACGATGCACACCTTCAGGCCCTTGTGCACCACCCATTGCTGCAGCTTGACCAGCTCGACGGTCAGCTTCTTCAGGTGCTCCTCGTACTCCCTGTTCTTCATCTTCCCGGTCTGTTCGGGGGCCGGGTTCTTCACCTTGCTCTTCTTGCCCATTTTTTTCTCCATGGCTGGCCTGCACGGCCGTCGAGTGAGCATAGCCGCTGGCCACAGTTCCGGGGCCTGAACAGGTCGATTTCGAATATGCGCCAGATGGCCGCAGGTCCTCGCGCTTGCCGCAAGGCGGCGCTCGACCGCCGGCCTCCGACGGCGGAAATCGCCGGAAGCCGTGGGAAAAAGCTGCCCCCGACCCGCGCTTTTTGGTGAAATGCGGGGCATTGTGCGCGGCGCCCGAACCAGGAGAGACGATGAGCGAACAGCGATTGGCCCCCGGCCTGATGGTGATCCACGGCAACCATCCGGAAGCGCTGCGCGACCTGCTGGTGCAGTGGATGAGCCTGCACCCGCTGGCGCCGCTGGAGAACGAAGTCATCCTGGTGCAGAGCAACGGCATCGCCCAGTGGCTGAAGCTGGCGCTGGGGCGCGACGTCGAGGAGGGCGGCTGCGGCGTCACCGCCGCGCTGGACGTGCAACTGCCCGCGCAATTCCTCTGGCGCGCCTACCGGGGCGCGCTGGGCCGCGATGAAATCCCCGAAGTCTCGGTGCTCGACAAGGGCCCGCTGACCTGGCGCCTGATGCGCCTGCTGCCGACCCTGCTGGAACGGGAAGAATTCGCCACCCTGCAGCGCTTCCTCGCCGACGACGCCGACCTGCGCAAGCGCCACCAACTGGCCGAGCGCCTGGCCGACCTGTTCGACCAGTACCAGGTCTACCGCGCCGACTGGCTGGAAGACTGGAGCCGCAACCTCGACCAGCTGCGCCTGGCCAACGGCAGCGTGCGCGCCCTGGATGACGACAACCGCTGGCAGGCCGCGCTGTGGCGCGCGCTGCTCGACGACGTCGGCGCGGAGGGCCTGGCCACCAGCCGTGCCGGCGTGCATGGGCGCTTCATCGAATGCCTGAAGGCCGCTGAGAACCCGCTGCCGAACCTGCCGCGCCGCGTGGTGGTGTTCGGCATCTCCGCCATGCCCGCGCAGACCGTCGAGGCCCTTGCCGTGCTCGCCCGCCACGCCCAGGTGCTGCTCTGCGTGCACAACCCCTGCCGCCACCACTGGGCCGACATCGTCGCCGACAAGGACCTGCTGCGCCACGAATACCGCCGCCAGCGCCGCCGCGCCGGCACCCCGGAGCTGCTCAGCGACGACCAGCAACACCAGTACGCCCAGCTGCTGCTGGCCGCCTGGGGCAAGCAGGGGCGCGACTACATCAACCTGCTCGACCAGTACGACGACCCGGAAAGCTACCGCGCGCGCCTGGGCGCGGTGAGCAACGGGCGCATCGACCTGTTCAGCGACGAGCCGCCAAGCAGCCTGCTCGGCCAGCTGCAGGACGACATCCTCGAACTGCGCCCGCTCGCCGAAAGCCGCGAGCACTGGCCGGCGGTCGACCCGCAGGCCGACGAGTCGATCCGCTTCCACGTCGCCCACAGCGCCCAGCGCGAAGTGGAAATCCTCCATGACCAGCTGCTCGCCCGCTTCGACGCCGACCCGACGCTGCGCCCGCGCGACGTGATCGTCATGGTGCCGGACATCAACGCCTACGCGCCGCACATCGAGGCCGTGTTCGGCCAGTTGCCGCGCGACGACAAACGCTTCATCCCCTACACCCTCGCCGACCAGGGCCAGCGCGGCCGCGAGCCGCTGCTGGTGGCGCTGGAACACCTGCTGCGGCTGCCCGACAGCCGCTTCGCGGTGAGCGAAATCCTCGACCTGCTGGACGTCGCCGCCCTGCGCGCGCGCTTCGGCCTGGCCGACGCCGACCTGCCGCTGCTGCGCCGCTGGATCGACGGCGCCGGCGTGCGCTGGGGCCTCGACGGCCAGCAGCGCGAACGCCTCGGCCTGCCCGCCGCCGCCGAGGCCAACAGCTGGCGCTTCGGCCTGCGGCGCATGCTGCTCGGTTACGCGGTGGGCGAGGGCGACGCCTTCCAGGGCATCCAGCCCTACGCGGAAATCGGCGGGCTCGACGCCGCCGCCCTCGGCCCGCTGGCCGGGCTGCTCGGCGCGCTGGAAGGGGCCTGCGAGCTGCTCGCCGAAGACGCCGACCCCGCCACCTGGGTGCAGCGCCTGCGCAGCCTGCTGGACGACTTCTTCCAGGTCGGCGACGACCACGACGAACTGCTCCGCCAGCAACTGCTGGAACTGCTCGAAGGCTGGCAGCAAACCTGCGGCCACGCCGGCTTCGGCGACCCGCTGCCGCTCTCGGTGGTGCGCGAGGCCTGGCTCGGCGGGCTGGATGCGGGCGGCCTGAACCAGCGCTTCCTCGCCGGCGCGGTGAGCTTCTGCACCCTGATGCCGATGCGCGCGATTCCCTTCCAGCTGGTCTGCCTGCTGGGCATGAACGACGGCGACTACCCGCGCCCGCAATCGCCGCTGGACTTCGACCTGATGCGCAACGACTACCGCCCCGGCGACCGCTCGCGCCGCGAGGACGACCGCTACCTGCTGCTCGAAGCGCTGCTCTCGGCGCGCCGCCAGCTCTACGTCAGCTGGGTCGGCCGGAGCATCCGCGACAACAGCGAGCGCCCGCCCTCGGTGCTGGTCGGCCAGCTGCGCGACCACCTCGCCGATGGCTGGCGCCGCGCCGACGGCAGCGACCTGCTGCCCGGCCTGACCCTGGAGCACCCGCTGCAACCCTTCAGCCGCGCCTATTTCGCTGCGCCGGCGGACCGGGGCATCGACGGCCTCTACACCTACGCCCGCGAATGGCGCGACGTACACCGTGAACACGCCGCCGAAGCGGACGATGCGCCACTTCCGCCGCTGGCGCTCGACGCGCCGATCGGCCTGCGCGTGCTGGCGGACTTCCTCGCCAACCCGGTCGGCGCCTTCTTCGTCCAGCGCCTCAAGGTGCGCTTCGGCGAGGAACAGCTCATCGGCCAGGACGAGGAGCCCTTCGAGCTCAACGGCCTGGACGTCTGGCAGCTGCAATTCGAACTGTGCGAGCGCCTGCGCCCCTGGGTCGAGCAGCACTGGCAGGGCGAGCGACTGGAGTCGCAGGTGAGCGAACAGGTGCAGCGCCTGCGCCGCGAAGGCCGGCTGCCGCTGGCGGCCTTCGGCGAGTTCACCGCCCAGACGCTGGTGGCGCCGCTGCACGACCTGCTGGCGCGCTACCGCGAACAGCTGGAGCACTGGTCGCAGGTCGAGGAGGCGCAGCGCGAGCTCAAGCACGAGCACGCCGGCATCAAGCTGGAAGACTGGCTCGGCGGCCTGCGCCGCAACGCCGGCGGCCAGCTGGCCAGCCTGCAACTGGTCAGCGGCAAGCTCCACGAAGGCCGCGGCTACAAATGGCACGGGCTGGTGCGCCCCTGGGTGCGCCACCTGGCGCTGCAACTCTGCGGCGAGCCGGTGAGCAGCGTGCTGGTCGGCCTCACCGGCACCCTGGAACTGCCGCCGCTGCCGGCGGAGCAGGCGCGCGCCGAGCTGAACGGCCTGATGGACGCCTGGTTCCAGGGCATGCGCCGGCCGTTGCCGGTGGCCTGCAAGGCGGCCTTCGCCTGGCTGGCGGCGGGCGACGATCCCGAGCGCGCCGCCCGCGAGGCCGCCAAGCGCTACGACGGCGGCTACAACCTGAGCGGCGAGGCGGCTTCCTCGGCGGCGCTGGCGCGGGTCTACCCGGACTTCGCCAGCCTCGACGCCAGCGGCGAATTCGCCGCCTGGGCCGAAGCGCTCTACGGACCGCTGTTCACGTTGCTGCAACGCAAGGAGGCGGAACAATGAGCGCCGTCGGTTCCAGTTCACAGGAGCTCAACCCCCTCGACTTCCCGCTGCACGGCAGCCGGCTGATCGAGGCCAGCGCCGGCACCGGCAAGACCTTCACCATCGCCTTGCTCTACGTGCGCCTGGTCCTCGACCACGGTGGCGAATCGGCGGCGTTCGGCCGGCCGCTGAGTCCGCCGGAAATCCTCGTGGTGACCTTCACCGAAGCGGCGACCCAGGAACTGCGCGAACGCATCCGCGCGCGCCTGGGCGAAGCCGCGCGCTGCTTCGCCGAGCCGGCGGGCGAGCACGACGGCCTGCTGCGCAAGCTGCGCGACAGCTATCCCGCCGAGCGCTGGCCGGGCTGCGCGCGCCTGCTGCGCCTCGCCGCCGAATGGATGGACGAGGCCGCCGTCTCCACCATCCACAGCTGGTGCTACCGCATGCTGCGCGAGCACGCCTTCGACAGCGGCAGCCTGTTCACCCAGGACCTCGCCGCCGACCAGAGCGAACTGCTCGCCGACGCCGTGCGCGACTACTGGCGGCGCAATTTCTACCCGCTCGGCGCGGCGGCGGCCAATGCCGTGCGCCACTGCTACGCCGGCCCGGAGGCGCTGATGCGCGCCGTGCAGCCGCTGCTCGCCGCGCAGGAAGCCGGCTTCCGCTACGCCGACCAACCGCTGAGCGCGCCGGCCTCGCTGGGCGCGCTGCTGGAATCCACCGGCCAGTGGTACGACGAACTCGCCGCCGCCGAAATCCACGCCCGCCAGGCCTGGGCCGCCGACCGCGCGAGCCTCGCCGAGCTGCTGCGCAACCTGCGCGCCGACCTCAACGGCACCAGCTATCGCGGCAAGGACGACGACGCCACCTTCGCCGGCTGGATCGACGCGCTGGACGCCTGGAGCGAAGGCGCCGACGCACCGGACAATCTGGCCAAGTTCGGCCAGACGCGGATCAAGGTCCGCAAGGGCAAGGAGGTGCCCGAGCACCCGGCCCTGCAAGCCATCGACGCCTGGTGCGAACGCGACGAGCAGCGCCCGGAAATCGCCCCGCAACTGCTGCTGCACGCCCTGGGCGACGTGCGCCAGAGCCTCGAAGCGGAGAAGCAGAAGCGCGCCGAACTGGGCTTCGACGACCTGCTGGTGCGCCTCGACCGGGCGCTGGCCGGCAGCGGCGGCGAGCGGCTGGCCGAACGCATCCGCGAGCAGTTCCCGGTGGCGCTGATCGACGAGTTCCAGGACACCGACCCGCTGCAGTACCGCATCTTCGAGCACGTCTACCGCATCGCCGACAACCCGGGCGAAAGCTCTTCGGAAAAGAAATTGGGCCTGTTCATGATCGGCGACCCCAAGCAGGCGATCTACGCCTTCCGTGGCGCCGACATCCACACCTACCTGCGCGCCCGCGACGCCACCGCCGGGCGGCACTACACCCTGGGCACCAACTTCCGCTCCACGCAGGCGATGGTGAAGGCCGCCAACCGCTGCTTCCTGTTTGCCGAGAGCCACAAGCGCGGCGCCTTCCGCTTCGCCGAAGAGGGGCGGGAAAACCCCGTGCCCTTCCTCGAAGTCGGCGCGCGGGGGCGTGACGAAACCCTGCTGCTGGAAGGCCTCGAAGCGCCGGCCATGACCTTCTGGCAACTGGACAAGGCCGGCGAGGTCTGCCGCTCCGGCGACTACCGCGAGCAGATGGCCGCGCGTAGCGCCAGCGCCATCCAGCGCTGGCTGAGCTCCGCGCAGAGCGGCTTCCGCGCCGCCGATGGCAACTGGCGCGCGCTACGCCCGGCGGACATCGCCATCCTCGTGCGCGGCCGCAGCGAGGCCGAAGCCGTGCGCGGCGAACTGGCCAGGCGCCGGCTGGCCAGCGTCTACCTCTCCGACCGTGACTCGGTGTTCGACAGTCCCGAAGCCGCCGACCTGCTGCACTGGCTGCGCGCCTGCGCCGACCCCGGCAACGACGGCAGCCTGCGCGTCGCCCTGGCCACCCGCAGCCTGGCGCTGGATTGGGCGACCCTGGAACGGCTCAACCAGGACGAGCGCTTCTGGGAAGACATGGTCCTGCGCTTCCGCGACTATCGGCTGCTCTGGCAACAGCAGGGCGTGCTGCCGATGCTGCGCCGCCTGCTCGCCGACTTCGCCCTGCCGGCGCGCCTGCTGCAACAGATCGACGGCGAACGCAGCCTGACCAACCTGCTGCACCTCGCCGAATGGCTGCAACGCGAGGCGGTGGAGCTGGACGGCGAGCACGCCCTGCTGCGGGTGCTCGCCGAGCAGCTGGAAAGCCCCTCCAGCGAGGAAATCCTTCGCCTGGAAAGCGACGCCGACCTGATCAAGGTAGTGACCATCCACAAGTCCAAGGGCCTGGAATACCCGCTGGTGCTGCTGCCGTTCATCTGCAGCTGGCGCGAGCTGGACGGCAAGAGCGCCACGCCGCCGAGCTTCCAGTCCGGCGAGGCGCGGGTGGTGGAGCTGTCGCGCGACAAGGAGCAGGCCAGGGCCGCTTATCAACAGGCCAACGACGAGCGCCTGAGCGAGGACATGCGCCTGCTCTACGTCGCCCTGACCCGCGCGCGGCATGCCGTGTGGTTGGGCGTGGCGCCGCTGGTGATGAGCAACAGCAAGAGCCCCGAGCTGCACAAGGGCGCCATGGGCTACCTGCTCGGCGGCGGCGATGCGCTGAGCGTGGAGGACCTGTCCACGCGCCTGGGCGAGTTGCAGGACGGCCACGGCGAAATCGTCCTCGACGCGGCGCCGGTCGCCGACCTGCAAGCCTTCGTCGGCCCGCAGGCCGGCGAGCTGGGTGCGGCCCGCGAGCCGCGCCGGCGGGTGGCGGAGAAATGGTGGATCGCCAGCTACTCCGCGCTGGCGGCGCTGGCCGGCGGCGAGGACAGCGAGTCGCCCGCACCCGCGCCGGCGGCGGACGAACCCACCAGCGCCGGCGAAGACCTGCTGCGCGAAGGCAGCCTGGAGGAAGCCCGCGAAGCCGACGTCGCGCCCGCGCCGTTCAGCCTGCACGCCTTCCCCCGAGGCGCGAACCCCGGCAGCTTCCTCCACGGTCTGCTGGAGTGGGCCGCCGACCAGGGCTTCGCCAACTGCGACCCGGAGCCATTGCGCGACCAGCTGGCGCGGCGCTGCCAGGTACGCGGCTGGGAGGCCTGGATCGAGCCGCTGCACGGCTGGCTGACGCAACTGCTGCACACCGCCTTCCGCCTGCCCGATACCGCGCCGGTCAGCCTTGCCGGGCTGGCCAGCTACCAGAAGGAAATGGAGTTCTGGTTCGCCACCCGCCATGTCGACAGCCAGCGCCTCGACCGCATCGTCACCCGCCACACCCTCGGCGGCGCGGCGCGGCCGGCGCTGCAGGCGAACCAGCTCAACGGCATGCTCAAGGGCTTCATCGACCTGGTGTTCGAGCACGAGGGGCGCTACTACGTCGCCGACTACAAGTCCAACTGGCTCGGCGCCGACGACGAGGCCTACACCGCCCCGGCCCTGCGCGAGGCGCTGCTGGAGCACCGCTACGACCTGCAATACGCGCTCTACCTGTTCGCCCTGCACCGCCTGCTGCAGGCGCGCCTGCCCGATTACGACTACGACCGCCACGTCGGTGGGGCGCTCTACCTGTTCCTGCGCGGCAGCCAGTCGGCGACCCAGGGCCTGTACCTGGAGCGCCCGCCGAAGGCCCTGATGGAGGAACTGGACCGCCTGTTCCGCGCCGTCGACGAGGAGATGCCGGCATGACCGCGCCGCTGAAAACCGCCGCTGCAATGCTCGACCTGATCGGCCGCTGGGCCGAGCGCGGCTGGCTGCGCGAGCTCGACCGCGCCTTCGCCGCCTTCCTGGTGGAACGCGCGCCGGATGCGCATCCGTTGCTGATCCTGGCCGCCGCCCTGGCCAGCCACCAGCTCGGCCGCGGGCATGTCTGCCTGGACCTGCAAGCGACCCTGGCCGACAGCCGTTTCGCCCTGTCGCTGCCGCCCGAAGGCGACCCCGCCAAGGACGCCCCCGAGCTGCCCGACGTGCTGCTCGACGGCATCGTGCTGCACGCCTGGCAGGCCGCGCTGGACGACCCGCGCCTGATCGGCGGGGGCGCCGGCGATACCCCGCTGGTGCGGGTCGGCCGGCGCCTCTACCTGCGCCGCTACTGGCAATACGAATGCGCGGTGCGCGCGGGCATCGACCAGCGCCTGCGCCAGGGCGAGGCGCTGCGCGCCGGGCTGCCCGCCGCGCCGTTGCGCCAGGCGCTGGATGCGCTGTTCCCGAAGAAGCCCGGCGCACCGGCGGACTGGCAGAAGCTCGCCTGCGCGCTGGTCGCCGGCAACGCCTTCGGCATCGTCACCGGCGGCCCCGGCACCGGCAAGACCACCACCGTGGTCAAGCTGCTCGCCCTGCTGCAAAGCCTGGCGCTGGGGGAGGGCGGCCGGCCGCTGCGCATCCGCCTCGCCGCGCCCACCGGCAAGGCCGCCGCGCGCCTCAACGAATCCATCGCCGGCGCGGTGAAGAACCTCAAGCTGGACGCCCTGCCCAACGGCGAGGCGGCCCGCGAGGCGATCCCCACCGAAGTCACCACCCTGCACCGCCTGCTCGGCAGCCGCCCGGACAGCCGCCAGTTCCGCCACCACGCCGGCAACCCGCTGGCGCTGGAGCTGCTGGTGGTGGACGAAGCCTCGATGGTCGACCTGGAAATGATGGCCTCGCTGCTCGCCGCGCTGCCGCCGCGCGCCCGGCTGATCCTGCTCGGCGACAAGGACCAGCTGGCCTCGGTGGAAGCCGGCGCGGTGCTCGGCGAGCTGTGCAGCCGCGCCCGCGAAGGCCATTACCGCCCGGCCAGCCGCGACTGGCTGGAGGCGGTGACCGGCGAGCAGATCGACTCCGCGCTGCTGGACGCGCAGGGCAGCGACCTCGACCAGGCCGTGGCCATGCTCCGCCACAGCCACCGCTTCAGCGCCGGCAGCGGCATCGGCCAACTGGCGGAAGCGGTGAACGCCGGCGATATCCCGGCCCTGCGCGACGTGTGGAAGGCCCGCCACGAAGACCTCGCCCGCATCACCGTGGACGCCCAGGACACCCGCAGCCTGCGCGCCCTGGTGGTGGACGGCGGACGCGGCGGCGACCTGTTCGGGCCGGTCGGCTACCGCCATTACCTCAGCGTGCTGGCGGCAAAACGGCCGCCCGCCGATGCCGGGCAGGCGGCACTGGACGACTGGGCCCGGCAGGTGCTCGAAGCCCACGGCCAGTTCCAGTTGCTCTGCGCCTTGCGCCGGGGACCGTGGGGCGTCGAGGGGCTCAACACGCTGATTACCGAACTACTGCACAGCGAGGGGCTGATCCCCTCGACGCACGCCTGGTTCCTCGGCCGCCCGGTGCTGGTCACGCGCAACGACTACGGCCTCGGCCTGATGAACGGCGACATCGGCATCACCCTGGCGCTGCCGCAAGCTACGGACGACGGCGGCGTGCGCTGGGTGCCGCGCGTGGCCTTCCCGGCGGGCGACGGCACGGACGCCATCCGCTGGATCCTGCCCAGCCGCCTGCAGGCGGTGGAAACCGTGTTCGCCATGACCGTGCACAAGTCGCAGGGCTCGGAATTCACCCACGCCGCGCTGCTGCTGCCGGACAGCCTCAACCCGATCCTCACCCGCGAACTGGTCTACACCGGCATCACCCGCGCCCGCCGCTGGTTCACCCTGGCCAGCGCCGGGCGCGGCTGGCATGTGCTGGAGCAGGCGACGGAGCGGCGGGTGCAGCGGGCGAGCGGGTTGCTGGAAGGGTAATTTCCCCAGGTTGAATGGGACTTTTCCTATTTTTCGTCCGTCGGCCTTCGGGCAGCCTGATGGATATGAAACTGACGCATTTCCCGGGGCCCCAGGCCCCTTTGTCCGCCACGCCCAAGGCCTCCCGTAAACGCCCGCGTCTGCTTGCCGGGGGCGTCACTTCCTGCCTGATTCCCCACGCCCGGCCCATGCCCCGGCGCGCGCTTCGGCAGCGCGGAATCGCAGTGGCGCCGGCGGATGACGGCCGGGTCCCGGGGTTCCCTTCGCAAACGCCGATGCCCGAGAAGAACCCATGAAAAACGCCATCAGAGTAGTAATCGCGGATGACCACCCCGTAGTCCTGGCCGGGGTACGTGAGTTGATCGGAAAGGACGACCGTTTCCAGGTGATCGGCGAGGCCCGCAACTCCAGCGAACTCGTGGCGCTGTGCCGCGAACTGCAACCGGCCATCGTGATCACCGACTACAACATGCCGGGCGACCTGACCTACGGCGATGGCCTCAAGCTCGCCGGCTACCTGTATCGCAACTTCCCCCACACGCGCCTGCTGGTCCTCACCATGCTCTCCAACCCGCTGATCCTCTCCAGCCTCTACGACCTGGGCGTGGCGGGGGTGATCCTCAAGCACGGCGACCTCAACGAAATCCTCGTGGCTCTCCAGGCCATGATCCACGGGCGCATCTACCGGAGCCCGGGCATGCAGTCGGCGAGCAGCGTGCTGCCCAGCAAGGATGACGTGGCCGGCCGCATCGCCCGCCTCTCGGTGAAGGAATACGAAGTCCTGCGCCACTTCGTCGCCTGCATGACCGTGAGCGAAATCGCCCTGCTGCTCAATCGCAGCGTCAAGACCGTCAGCGCGCAGAAGGTCGCCGCCATGCGCAAGCTCGACGTGGACACCGACCAGGCGCTGCTGACGTTTTGCGTGAGGGCGAAACTGTTTCAGTGACGGTGCCGTGCAGGTGCAACCGGAGCCGGCGGTGCGGACCTGCCTCTTACGCTGTGATAGTCGAGAGGTATGGAGGGCACCTACCGGCCCAGGCTGTGTAAAAACGTTTTCACTAACGATCACTGCTCAGAAAATACGCAAATTTCGCGTTTCCTAGCGATTTTCAGCAGAGTCAGTTGGGAAAAATTCCACAGATTTCACGTAGCAGCGTGAGTTTCGAAATTGAGCGGACGTTTTTACACAGCCTCGGCCATTAGCGGACATATACCCGCGCGGCCTTGGACGAGGCCCAACTAGGTCAGCAGGTAGGGTGGATCACGCTTCACCGATCCACCATCGAACATCCGCGCGGGTGCCGGTGGTGGAAGTGAAAAGCGACTTCCACCCTACCGCTGGAATCCGCGTCCTGCGCGGCCTCTGCCGCCAACCCGCCTTGCTCCCCCGCGTCGAAAGACTTCCCCCTCAACCCGACGGGCTTCAGATCGTGGCGGTCGGTTTATGAGATTTGTCTGATGCCCCGTTGAGTGACTGTTCCGAAAAATACGCGGCGCACAAACCTTCAACTCCGGCGCTATTCCAGCCCCAGGTTTGTGCGTTGGGTCTGCTGCCGACCCCCATCCAGGCGGCAGGCCCATTTAATTTTTCGCCAACGGGAGAGCAACACCATGAAATCCACACTACGCGCCGTACTGATCTGCCTGGCAGGTGCCGGCCTTGCCACCACCCAGGCCTTCGCCGCCAACGGCGGCACGATCAATATCACCGGCAGGGTCACCGATACCAGCTGCGTGATCGATGCCGGCTCCGCCGCCATCGACGTGCATCTGTCGCCTGTCGCCAAGGATCTACTCGCTGCACCGCTGAGGGCCGCCGGCCGCACTGGTTTCACCATAGATGTGACCAATTGCGGCACTGGTGTGAAGGTCTCCGCGTCCTTTGTCCCAGACAGCAACGTCGATGCTTACGGCAACCTGAAAAACACCAGCAGCGCCGCTAACGTCCAGGTGCAATTGCTCGACAAAGACCAGCAGCCGATCAACATCCAGACCGATGATAGCGTCAAGCAAATGGCTCGTGCCGATACCCCCGACGGCACTGGCAAGGCCACCCTGCAGTACTACGCCCAGTACTACACGCATGATGGCGCCGCCGGCGCCGGTGACGTCATCGCCATGGCGAACTACCAGCTGACCTACGAATGATCCATCAGGCCCGGGGCGCTAGCCCCGGGCCACATGAGGTATCCGCGATGCTGGCCGTTCCCGCCCACTGGCTCTCCACCCTGTTCGCCATCGTGCTCTGCACGTTCGCCCTGACCGACGCCCAAGCCGGCGTCATGATCGACGGGACGCGAATCGTCTATCCCGCGAAGGAGCGCGAAGTCACCGTCAAGCTCACCAACAAGGGCGCCGCGCCGGTGCTGATGCAGGTTTGGGTCGACCGTGGCGATGCCCGGAGCAAGCCGCAGGAGGCCGATGCGCCGTTCCTGGCGACTCCTCCGATCTTCCGCCTCGATCCGCAGAAAGGGCAGAGCGTGCGCCTGGTCTTCACCGGCGAGGCGCTGCCGCAGGATCGCGAGAGCCTGTTCTGGTTCAACGCCCTGGAAATCCCGCCGCTACCCAAGGACGCCGGCAACATGATGCAGATCGCCGTGCGCTCCCGCCTGAAGCTGTTCTACCGCCCCGCCGGCCTGCCGGGTGATCTGCCCGGCGCCATCGGACAGGTGCGCTGGAGCGTGCAGAAGCAGGGCGCGGGCTACGTGCTGCGCGGCGAGAACCCGAGTCCCTACCACCTGTCCTTCAGCCGGCTGGTGCTGCAACAGGGCGGCAAGGACTACGACACCGGCGGCGGCATGATCACGCCCTTCGGCCAGCAGGACTTCCCCCTGGCCGGCTACGGCGGCGGCAGCGGTGGCAGCGTGCGCTACCGATGGATGAGCGATTTCAGCGCCTCGCCCGAGCAGCAAGCCGCGCTGCGCTGACCCGCCAACGGCGCGCCGCCCCGCTGCGCCCCTCGCGTCCAACCCCGTAGGGACAATCATGCCTCCGACACCGCATGCAACCGCAGGTGGGCCGCCGAACGTCCAGCGTCTGCTGCTGGCCGTCGCGATTGGCGCCGCTCTGGCCGCTGCCACCAAGGCCACGGCCGACAGCGACCTGCAAGCCTCCTTCAACCCGGCGTTCCTGCAAGGGCCGGCGGGCAGCCAGATCGACGTCAGCCGCTTCGAGCGCGGCAACCCGGTGACGCCGGGCAGCTACCGGCTGGACGTCTACGTCAACCAGAACTGGATCGGCCGCCAGGAAGTGCGCGTGCGCGACGGCCAGCCGCCGCGCTACTGCTTCGCCCGCCAGCAGCTGTCCAGCCTCGGCCTGGACGGCGAGAGCCTCCCGCCCGCGCCGGCGGGCAGCGATGCAGACGACGACTGCATCGACGTCGCGCAGCGCATTCCCAACGCCCGCGCCGAGCTCGACCTCTCCGGCCTGCGCCTGGACCTGAGCATTCCCCAGGCATACCTGAGCCGCGTGGTGCGCGGCTATGTCGACCCGCGCGACTGGGACCGTGGTGTCACCGCCGCCTTCGTCGACTACAACGCCAACGCCTACCGCAACGAAGGCGGCGGCCAGGGCAGCACCCAGTATTACGCCGGTCTCAACGCCGGGCTGAATCTGGGCGACTGGCGCCTGCGCCACAACGGCAGCTACAGCCGCAGCGCCGGCAACGGCACGACCACCAGCAACTACGACGCGGTGAGCAGCTACGCCCAGCGCGACCTGACCGGGCTCAAGTCGCAACTGACCCTGGGCGAGTACTACACCCCCTCGGAGCTGTTCGACAGCGTGCCCTACAGCGGCGTCCAGCTCGCCTCCGACGACCGCATGCTGCCCGACTCCCAGCGCGGCTTCGCCCCGGCCATCCGCGGCAACGCCGAGAGCAACGCGCGGGTCACCGTGCGCCAGGGCGGCAGCGTGATCTACGAAACCAGCGTGGCGCCGGGGCCCTTCGTCATCGACGACCTGTACAACACCGGCTACTCGGGCGACCTGGAAGTGACCATCACCGAGGCCGACGGCCGTACCCGCAGCTTCACCGTGCCCTTCGCTTCGGTGGCGCAACTGCTGCGCCCTGGCACCTCGCGCTACAGCCTCACCGCCGGCCGGTACCGCGACGACCGTCTCGCCGATGCGCCCAATTTCGTCCAGGGCACCTACCAGCGCGGCATCTCCAACACCTGGACCGGCTACACTGGCGGCATCATCGCCGACCAGTACCAGGCGCTGCAGGGCGGGCTGGCGCTGAGCACGCCGCTGGGCGCCTTCGCCTTCGACGCCACCCACTCCAGCGCCTCGGGCCTGCCGGCGCGCGACGGCCTGGACGGCTCGCCCAGCGGGCAGAGCTACCGGCTCAGTTACAGCAAGCTGCTGGAATCCACCCGCACCAACTTCGTGGTGGCGGCCTACCGCTTCTCCAGCGAGGGTTACCTGAACTTCGCCGACTACGCCCAGGCGCGGGACGCCAGCGCCTACGCGCCCTACCGCCAGCGCAACCGCGTGCAGGTGAACATCAACCAGCCGCTGGCCGATGGCTACGGCAGCCTGTACCTGAGCGGCTCGTCGCAGAACTACTGGCAGCCCGGCAAGTCCAGCGACACCAGCTACCAGGCCGGCTACTCCAACGGCTACCGCTGGGGCAGCCTGAGCCTGTCGGCCAGCCGCACGCGCATGGGCTACGGCGAAACCGACACCCAGTACATGCTCAGCCTGTCGCTGCCGCTGGGCAGCTCCAGCCATGCGCCGTACCTGAGCAGCTCCACCACCCGCTCGGACAAGGGCGACCTGAACAGCCAGCTGAGCGTTTCCGGCTCCCTGGGCGAGTTCAACGAATTCAGCTACGGCGTGTACGGCTCGCGCTCACGCTCCGCCGGCGACACCAGCACCGCCGGCGGCGTCAACGCGCAGTACCGCGCGGCCAGCAGCAATCTCTCCGGCAGCTACAGCGAAGGCGACGGCTTCCGCCAGATCGGCCTGGGGCTGTCGGGCAGCGTGGTGGCGCATCCGGGCGGCATCACCTTCAGCCAGGCCCAGGGCGAGACCCGCGCCATCGTCGAGGCCAAGGGCGCCGAAGGCGCGCGGCTGCTCAACAGCAGCGGCGCGAAGGTGGACGGCAGCGGCTACGGCGTGGTCTCCAGCCTGATGCCTTACCGGCAGAACGAAGTGGCGCTGGACCCGAAGGGCACCGCCGACGACGTCGAACTCCAGCTCACCTCGCAGAACGTCGCGCCGCGCTACGGCGCCGTGGTGCTGCTCAAGTACCCCACGGTCAGCGGCGAGCCGGTGCTGCTGACCCTGCGCGACGAGCGCGGCGAGGCGCTGCCGGTCGGCGCCGAGGTGCTCGACGCCCAGGGCAACAGCCTGACGCTGGTGGGGCAGGGCAGCCGCGTGTTCATCCGCGCTGCCGAGCGCGAAGGCGAGCTGACCGTGCGCTGGGGCGAGAGCGGCGACCGGCAATGCCGGGTGCGCTACCAGTTGCCGTCGGCGGAAGCGAAGGGCGCTTCCGTCTTCATCAAGGCCGAGGCGCTGTGCGCCCGCGCCACCGGGCCGACGCAGGTCGCCGGCCGCTGACCATGCGAGGCCCAGCCATGCGAATCCTGATCCTGCTTCTTGTCCTGTTCTGCGCGCGTTCGGCGTTGGCGGCATGCCAATTCTCGGGCGGCAGCGTAGCTGACTTTCCCCCTTCCATAACAACGCCGAGCAAACTGAGCATCCCGCGCGACGCCGCCAACGGTACGGTAATCTGGGACAGTGGCTGGAGGAGCAGCGCAACAATCACGATCACTTGCGATCCCTTGCCTTCGGGGACCGTCCGTGGCGACTTCATCCGCATTGGCTCGGGCGCGCTGGTGCCGGGGTATACCAGTAATGGCTTTCCCTCTGTGTACGAGACCGGTATCGATGGAGTTGGCATCGCGCTGTTCTGGTGTGATGAGGTGAACTCCAGCTGCGACTCCGACTGGACCAGGATCACCCCGCTACGCAGCATGAACTGGGTCCTGGACCGTCCGAACTACGAGCTGAAAGTCAACTGGCGGGTGGTCCTGATCAAGACCGGGAAGATCGTTACTGGCTCCTCGTTGCCCGTCATCATCACTAATGCCTCAGTCCTCTATGACCGTCTTGCGGTGGCAGGACGGACCATTTTCGCTTCCTTTGATATCGCCGACCGGATCTGCGACGTGAGCAACCCCAGCATCGACGTGCCCCTGCCGATCATCGCCAAGACCGATTTCGACACCAGCTCGCGGCTCCCTCTGGCCAACGACAAGGCGCGCACCTTCAACATCAACTTGCGGTGCGACAGCGGGGTGAAGGTCAACTACCAGGTCACTGGCACCCAGGACGACACCGGCAACGGCGTGCTGAGGAACACCGGTACGGCGGCGGGCGTCGGCGTCCTCCTCTACAAAGGCGACCTGGGCAGCAACGAGCGGCTGCCGCTGGGGGAGAAGCAGTTCTACGTTGCAACGACGTCCGAGACCCCGGTGAGTATTCCCCTGACCGCCCGCTACTACCGCACCGTCGATATCGAGGACATGGTGGCGGGGACGGTTTCCGCCACGGCGACTTTCACGTTGTTCTACGAGTGAGGCGCCAGTGCCCGGCGCCCCGGGCTGCACCCCCGACGAACGGCAAAAGCCGCCTCCCAGAGCGCCCGCTTGAGGGCGATCTGGCGAGGTGGCGCGCGTTCCGCGAGTTTTTTCCCTTCCCCTGTCGATTTCTCCCCGCGCCCTTCGACTACTCGGTAACTGCAACGGCAACGTGCGGGAGCCGGCCATGAAGTACCTCTGCCTGATCTACGTGGACGACCAGCGTCTCTCCAGCCTGTCGGCCGGGGAATACCGCCGCCTGATGGACGAGTGTTTCGCCAACGACCGGCACCTGCGCGAGGCCGGGCTGGTGCTCGCCTCCGAGGCGCTGGAAACGGTGGAAACCGCCACCACGCTGCGCCACGGCGCGGCGGGGCTGGCGATCACCGACGGGCCCTTCGCCGAGACCCGCGAATACCTGGGCGGCTTCGTGCTGATCGACGCCCGCGACCTCAACGAGGCGCTGCAGATCGCAGGAGGCATTCCCAGCGGCCGGCTCGGCGCCGTGGAAGTCCGCCCGGTCCGCGACTGGGACCGCTATTTCGCCGGGCACTGAGCCCGCTTCACGCGTCAGGAGAATGTGATGCTCAAGTGGATTGCGTTGGTGGTGGCACTGGCCGTGGTGGTGGTCCTGGTGCTGGCGGCGAATCGCCCGGGCACCTTCCGCGTGGAGCGCACCGCGCGCATCCAGGCGCCGCCGGAGAAGATCCAGGGCTACATCGAGGACTTCCGCCAGTGGCAGCGCTGGTCGCCCTTCGAGGCGCTCGACCCGCAGATGCAGCGCACCTTCTCCGGTGCCGAGAAGGGCCGGGGCGCGGTGTACGCCTGGGCCGGCAACGGCAAGGCCGGGGAAGGGCGGATGGAGATCGTCGAGAACGACCCCGGCAGCCGCGTGACCATCGCCCTGGAGTTCCGCAAGCCGTTCAAGGCCAGCAATACCGCCGAATTCACCCTGGTGCCGCGCGACGGCGGCACCGAGGTGACCTGGGCGATGTTCGGCCCGGTGCCCTTCGTGGCGAAGATCATGCACCTGTTCATCGATGTGGACAGCATGGTCGGCAAGGACTTCGAGGCGGGCCTGGCCAGTCTCAAGCGGCTCGGCGAACAGGGCTGAGCTTCCCCATCGGGCGACCACGAGGAGGTCTGCCATGTGTCCCCTGTGTCTTTCCACTCTGACGCTGGCGGTGTCCGGCGTTCTTTCCGCCGGCGGCGCCAGCGCGTTCGCCATCACCCGGCTGCGCGGCAAACGCCGCGTGCGCCCCAACCCGCCATCGGGCCGTGCCCAGGAGCGTGCGTCATGAGTCTCGCCAATCAACCCTTTCCCCGCGTGGCCTCCCGTGAAGAGTGGCTGCAAGCGCGCAAGCAACTGCTGGAACAGGAGAAGGCCGCCACCCGCGCCCGCGATGCGCTGAGTGCCGTGCGCCGGGCACTGCCGGTGGTGCGCATCGACAAGGATTACCGCTTCGAGGGCCCGCGCGGCACGGTGCGCCTGCTCGACCTGTTCGAGGGGCGGCCGCAGCTGATCGTCTACCATTTCATGTTCCACCGCGACAAAGCCCGGGGCTGCGAGGGCTGCTCCTTCCTGATCGACAACTTCGACCGGCTGGAGCACCTGCACGCACGCGGCACCAGCTTCGCCATGGTGTCCCGCGCGCCGCTGGAGGAGATTGCGCCGTTCCGCGCGCGCATGGGCTGGGCGTTCCCCTGGTATTCGTCGTTCGGCAGCGACTTCAACTACGACTTCCACGTCAGCATCGACGAGCAGGTCGCGCCGGTGGAGTACAACTACCGTGACAAGGCCGAACTGGAACGCCTCGGCCAGCGTTACCACGTGCAGGGCGAGCAGCCGGGCCTGAGCGTGTTCCTGCGCGACGGCGAGCAGGTTTTCCACAGCTACTCGACCTACAGCCGCGGGCTGGACGCGCTGATGCTCACCTATCACCTGCTCGACCTCACGCCGCTCGGGCGCGGCGAGGGCTGGGGCGGGATGCCCGACTACGAAGGCAAGGGCATGCACTGGACGCGCCTGCACGACGAATACGACGAAGCCCCGCAGCCGCACAGCTGCTGCGGCTCCTGACCTGGAGGAAATCACCCATGACTGCCGCTGAAAAGAACGCCGCCCACACCGATCTGCACGCGCTGCTGGAGAGCTGGCTGAAATCCGTGCGCGCCGCCGACGTGGAGGGCATCACCCGCCACTACACCCGCGACATCCTCGCCTTCGATGCGGTGAAGCAATTGCAGTTCAAGGGCGTGGAAGCCTACGCCAGCCATTGGCGCGACTGCCTGCAGATGTGCAAGGAAAGCACCTTCGAGATGCGCGATCTGAGCTTCGAGGGCGGCGACGACACCGCCTTCGGCCATTACCTGGCCTACTGCGGCGGCACCGACGACAAGGGGCAGCACAATGCTTCCTGGGTGCGCGTCACGGTTGGCCTGCGCCGCGAGGCGGGGCAGTGGAAGATCGCCCACGAGCATTTCTCGATTCCGTTCGATCCGGCGACGGGGCAGTTGCTGTTCGATGCCAAGCCTTGAGGGGAGGTGCGCCCGGTATCGCAGGGGCGACGATACCGGGCGCGGGTGGCGCGAGGGGCCGGCCGGCGCTTGGCTGCGCCGGCCGGTGGGTTACATGCCCGCCAGCAGGCGTCGAGCGAGGCGCTCGCTGCCGGTCAGCTCGGCGAGGTGGCTGAGCTGGTTGCTTTCGTAGGACTGGTTGAAGGTCGCCACGTCCAGCGCGAGGATCTTGCGGAAGGCGGCGACCGCTTCCGGCCCCTTGGTTGCCGCGATCTTTTCGCCGTGCTGGGCGATGACGTCGAGCATCGCCAGCGGATAGCGCACCGGCAGGCCGATCCGCACGTGGACCATGCCGATGTTCAGGCGTTTGAGGGCGTAGGCGTCGTCGTAGGTGCCGCCGAACAGTTCGGTGAACCAGTCGGACAGGGTGTTGCCCAGGCGTTTGGTGTCGGTGATGAATTCACGGGTTGCCTCGTGCTTGAGCAGGCGATCGTAGAAATCCACGATCAGCTGTTCGCTGGCGACCTTGGCCTGCGGCTGCAGGCTGGCGAGCAGGGCACACTCCTGCGCGGAAATGTCGATCAGCTGCAGCAGCTCCCTGACGATGAATTCGTTCTTGGTTTCCCAGCTTTTGCGGTCTTCGCTCATGGTCTGCTCTTCTTAGAGAATGGCGTTCAGTTGCTCGATGGCGTCGGCCACTTCGATCTGGATCAGGCCGGTGTTGCTGTCGGGCAGCGTGACCAGCGACAGGCACGCCTTGCTGCCGACCAGATAGATGAACACGCGCCCTTCGCTGGCCTGCAGGCTGATCTCGCGGGACTGGCCGACCTTCAGCGTTTCGCTGATGCGCTTGCCGACGCCGATGGCCGTTGCGGACATGGCGGCGACGCGCGCGGGGTCGACCGCCACGTCATTGATGACCTGGACGATGGCGATGCCGTCCAGCGTGCTCAGCAGGCTGCCCTTGATCGCGGGGATCGCCTTGTTCAGACGGTCCAGTGCCTCCAGTAACTGCGTTTGTTTGCTCATGGTGAAACCTCCGCTCCCGAGAAGCGTTGTCTGTAGTTAGATGCACAGCTGGCGAACCAGCTGGATGAGTGCGAGTTCGGCGCTTGCCCGATCTTCCGGGTGGATCGAGACGACCTGCTCGGCGGGGATGCCGAAGTAGGCGCCGACGTCTTCCGGCAGCCAGGCGGCGCTGGCGACGTCGCCGTGGGTCAGGGCCACGAGGAAGGGAATGGGGTGGCGGCTGGTGACGAATTCGAGGATGCGCCGGGCATTGGGGAAGTCCTCGGGGCGGTTGCAGGCCACCAGCAGGAGCATGCCGAAAGCGCCTTCGCCGAGGACTTCCCACATGAAGTCGAAGCGGCTCTGGCCGGGGGTGCCGAACAGGTGCAGGCTGAATTCGCCGAGGTCCATCTGGCCGAAGTCCAGGGCGACGGTGGTTCGCTCTTTGCCGATCTGTTCGGTGCTGAGTTCGTCGGTGTTGACCACCGGGATGGTCGAGAGCGTTCGGATCAGGGTGGTTTTCCCTGCGCCGACCGGGCCCGAGATCAGGATTTTCACGATCGATGTCATTTCAGGAAGAGTCCCAGCAGGCGTTTGGCGAGGGATGTGTTGGTTTGGGTTTGCGGGGCTTGCGGGTTTTCGCTGTAGGCGCGCACCGGCCAGATCTTCTTCACCTCGCGCAGGTGCTTGAGGTGGAGCTGCACGATTTCCAGGGAGACGCCGAGCTTCCCGCTCAACTGCTCGGCGCTGGCTCCGCGCTCCAGCAGATGGCTGCTGCGCAGGAGGAATTCGTCGAGCGCCGGGGGCAGGTTCACGGTGCGCCCCTTGATCAGCATGAAGCGCGTTTGCGGGTGGGGCAGGGCTTCGGCCGGCGCTTCGGCCTGGGGCTCGCTGGCGCTGGCGGGCAGCAGCTCTTCCCAGTTCAGCGCCAGTGGACCGGGCGGGGCGGATTCAGCGGGATGGGCGTCGAAGTGGAAGGAGCCTTGTCCTTCGCTCAGGCGCTTGAGCGCCAGTGAAATTTCGTGGGAAGTGTCGAGGGTGCGTTCGATGCTGACGCGGGTGATGCGTCCGCTGGAAAGGTGTACATGCAGCCGGCGGCCGCCGTCGTTTTCGATCAGGAGATTGCCGGTGCGCCCGCCGATGACGGACAGGATTTCCCTGACGGAGAAGTCTGCTAGTTTTCCGAAGATGGCCAAGGCACGGGTACTCGCTGGGGCTTGAATGGCTCTCACGCTGGAGCCGGGCGACATTAGAGCCGCGACCCGTCGCCGGGGCCTTAAGACGTTTCTGAAACGTGGAGTGCGGGGGCGGGCCTTGCTTTTCAGGGCTGCGGGGCGATGGTGGCGGAGATCGCCCAACGACGCCGGGAAAAACGCCGCTCAACGTTCTGTCTGTCCGAACATTGCCTGGCCTTGGCGAAAACCCGTGCAGGATAGGCAGACCCCTCTCCCCCCAAGGACCGCTGATAGCCATGCACGACTACGCCCCCCAGGCCCTGCGCGATGTGGTGGACGACGTCTACCGCCGCGAGTCGCGCCGCGTGCTGGCCACGCTGATCCGCCTGCTGGGGGATTTCGACCTGGCCGAGGAGGCGCTGCACGAAGCCTTCGCCGCCGCCGTGGAGCAGTGGCGGCGCGATGGCGTGCCGGCCAATCCGCGCGCGTGGCTGGTGTCCGCCGGGCGCTTCAAGGCGATCGACGGCCTGCGCCGCCGTTCGCGTTTCGACGCCTCGATGCTGCAGATCGCCGAGCAACTGGAGGTCGATGCGCAGTCGGTGGAGGAGCAGGCCGACGCGAGTGTCGCGGACGACCGCCTGCGGCTGATCTTCACCTGCTGCCACCCGGCGCTGGCGGCGGACGCCCAGGTGCCGCTGACCCTGCGCGAGGTCTGCGACCTGCGGACCGAGGAGATCGCCCGCGCCTATCTCGCCACGCCGGCGACCATCGCCCAGCGCATCGTCCGCGCCAAGGCGAAGATCCGCGATGCGCGGATTCCCTACCAGGTGCCGGAAGCCGCCGAGCTGCCGGAGCGCCTGGCCAGCGTGCTGCGGGTGATCTACCTGGTGTTCAACGAGGGCTATTCGGCCACGGTGGGCGACTCGCTGACCCGCACCGACCTGTCCGCCGAGGCCATACGGCTGGGCCGCCAGTTGCTCGAACTGCTGCCGGAGGCGGAGGTGATGGGGCTGCTGGCGCTGATGCTGCTGCACGAATCGCGGCGCGAGGCGCGCACCGGCGAGGATGGCGGGATGGTACTGCTCGACCAGCAGGAGCGCAGCCGCTGGAACCGCGCACAGATCGACGAGGGCCGGCAGCTGATCGTCGCCGCGCTGGCGACCGGCCGGGCCGGCCCTTACACCCTGCAGGCGGCGATTTCCGCCGAGCACGCGGTGGCGGCGGATTTCGCCAGCACCGACTGGGCGCGGATCGTCGGCCTCTACGATGCGTTGCTGGGCCTCCAGCCCTCGCCGGTGATCGAGCTCAACCGCGCGGTGGCGCTGGCCATGCGCGACGGCCCGCAGGCCGGGCTGGCGCAGGTGGACACCATCCTCGCCCGTGGCGAACTGCAGGATTACCACCTGGCCCACGCGGCCCGCGCCGACCTGTGCCGGCGCCTGGAGCGCCGCGACGAGGCGCGCGCGGCCTATGCGCGGGCGCTGGAGCTGGTGCGCCAGGGGCCGGAACGGCGCTTCCTGGAGCAGCGCCTGCGCGAGCTGGACGGCGCCGGCCCGCGCAGTTGAGGGCTCGAAAAACTGCGAGCGCCGTCGATGGCATGCTCGGCGGTCCCGTTTGCCAACGCCTGTACCTCCCGCCGATCGCGTTTTTTGTGCGCGCCGGGGCGCCACGCAGGCCGCGGCTCGGCTACGCTGGAGCATGGGGATTGCCTGCGGCAACCCGGCCGTTGACGAGTGCGCGCGAATTCCGGAAAACCAGCGACAGACTGGATATTCCACGGCGGCGGTCGACGAACGGCTGACAGGGGCGGCGCTGAAACTCGATGGCATGCCGATCCGGCCCGACGCTTCGATGCGTCGGGCCATTCGGCGTGCATCCGGGCCGCCCAGGTCGGACGCGGGCAGTACGCCGTGGCGCGGATCGTTGTGCGCAAGGCGTAGGGAGCGTTGAACCGATGGCCATTTCGAGGAAAGACCATGCTTGATTACTTTGCCCTGGGGGTGCTGATCTTCGCGGCGGTGGTGCTGTTCTACGGCATCATCGTGCTGCACGACATCCCCTACGAGATCGCGGTGCACCGCAAGCACCCGCACCAGGACGCAATCCACGCCGCCGGCTGGGTGAGCCTGTTCACCCTGCACGCGCTGTGGCCGTTCCTGTGGATCTGGGCGATGCTCTACCGCGAGGACCGTGGCTGGGGCTTCGGTGACGGCGGCACGCCCAAGGCGCATGTGCTGAAACTGGAAGCCCAGGTCAGTGAGTTGCAGGCGCGCCTGGACCGGCTGGAGGCCGGGGCGCCTCCGGGGCCGCAGGGCTCCGCGCAGGAAGGGGGGAACTGAAGATGGATCTGCTGCTCATCCTGACCTATGCCGCACTGTGCATCGCGATCTTCAAGATCTTCCGCATCCCGCTGAACAAATGGACGGTGCCCACCGCCGTGCTGGGCGGCGTGGTGCTGATCGGCGCGCTGATCTTCACCATGAACTACAACCACCCGTACAGCGAGGTGGCGCGCAGTTACTTCGTCTCCACGCCGATCGTGCCGGTGGTGTCGGGCGATGTGCTGGAGGTGCCGGTGAAGGGCAACGCGATGCTGAACAAGGGCGATGTCCTGTTCCGCATCGACCCCTTGCCGTACCAGGACAAGGTGCGTTCGCTGGAGGCGCAACTGGTTTCGGCGCGCGCCGACCTGAGCCGGGCCAGCGAACTGTACAAGCGCAACGTCGGCAACCGGCGTGACGTCGATGTGCTGAACGCCCGCGTCAGCGATCTTTCGGCGCAGCTGTCGACCGCCCAGTACAACCTCGACCACACCACGGTGCGCGCGCCGTCCCGTGGCTATGTCACCCACGTCTCGCTGCGCCCGGGGATGCGGGTGAGCAAGCTGCCGGTCCGGCCGCCGATGGTGTTCATTCCGGACGAAGGCCAGTACTTCGTGGCCTGGATGCGGCAGAACAGCCAGCTGCGCCTGACCCCCGGCGACGAGGCCGAGGTGGCGTTCGACGGCATTCCGGGGCGGGTGTTCCAGGGCAAGGTCAAGCAGGTCATCGCGGTGATCGGCGAAGGCCAGGTGCAGCCCTCGGGCACGCTGATCAGCTACAGCACCTCGCCGCCGCCGGGGCGGGTGCCGGTGATGATCGAGATCACCGATCCGGCCTACGAGCCGTACAAGAACCTGTTGCCCGGTGGCGCCTACGGGCAGGCGGCGATCTACAGCGAGCACTTCCACCACGTGGCGGTGATGCGCAAGATTCTCCTGCGCATGGCGGCCTGGATGAACTACATCTTCCCGTTCCACTGACGGTCTGATCCGCTCGCCGCCATGCACGCGTCGCATCGGCGGTTTATCCTCGGACGGTTTCGGCCGTCCGGGGAGGGCGGCCTCCGTTTCCGGAAGGTTGCCGCCAGCCATGTCCCTGCCAAGCCGGACCGAAGGGTCCGTTTCCGTCCTCTCGATATTCCTGATCTTCCTGCGCCTGGGGCTGACCTCGTTCGGCGGCCCGGTGGCGCACCTGGGCTATTTCCGCGAGGAGTTCGTGCGCCGGCGCCAGTGGCTGGACGAGGCGCACTACGCCGAGCTGATCGGCCTCTGCCAGTTCCTCCCGGGGCCGGCCAGCAGCCAGGTCGGCATGGCGCTGGGGGCCCTGCGCGCGGGGCAGGCCGGCGCCCTGGCGGCCTGGCTGGGCTTCACCCTGCCGTCGGCGCTGCTGATGGCGCTGTTCGCCCTGGGCCTGGACGGCCAGGCCGGCTGGCTGCCCGCCGGCGCCCTGCACGGGCTGATGCTGGTCTCGGTGGCGGTGGTGGCGCAGGCGGTGTGGGGGATGGCGCGTTCGCTGTGCCCCGACTGGCCGCGACGGGCGCTGATGCTGGCGGCGGCGCTGCTGGCGCTGCTCTGGCCGGGGGCGCTCGGGCAGTTGCTGCTGATCGCCGCGGCCGGGCTGATCGGCGTGCTGGCGCTGCGTCCGCCGCCGGTGGCGCCGGGCCCGCCGTGGAGCGGTCTGCCGTCGCGCCGCCTCGGCGCTGTCTATCTGCTGCTGTTCTTCGGCCTGCTGGCGCTGCTGCCGGTGCTCGCCGGCGGGTCGTCCAGCGGCGCGCTGGCGCGCTTCGACGCCTTCTACCGGGTGGGTGCGCTGGTGTTCGGCGGTGGCCATGTGGTGCTGCCGCTGCTGCAGGCCGCGGTGGTCGAGCCGGGCTGGGTCGACGGGCAGGCCTTCCTCGCCGGCTATGGCGCCGCGCAGGCGATGCCGGGGCCGCTGTTCACCTTCGCCGCCTTCCTCGGTGCGGCGATGCAGGTCGCGCCGTCCGGCCTGGGCGGCGCGCTGCTCTGCCTGCTGGCGATATTTCTGCCGTCGTTCCTGCTGGTGCTCGGCGTGCTGCCGTTCTGGGAGGGCGTGCGTCAGCGCCGCTGGCTGCGCGCGGCGTTGGCGGGGGTGAATGCGGGGGTGGTCGGCCTGCTGCTGGCGGCGCTCTACCAGCCGATCGGCCGCGAAGCCATCGCCGCGCCGCTGGATATCGCTCTGGTGGCGCTGGCCTGGCTGGCGCTGGCCAGCGGCAAGCTGCCGGTGTGGGCGCTGGTGCTGCTGGCGGCGCTGCTAGGGGGCGTGCTCGGCGCCCCGTGACGGGGGGCTTACAGGCTGCTCACCAGATGCCCGCCGTCCACCGCCAGCACGGCGCCGGTCATGAAGGCGCCGGCGTCGCTGGCCAGCAGCAGGAAGGGGCCTTCCAGCTCGCGGAGCTGCCCCAGGCGGCGCATGGGCACGTTGTCGCGGATGTAGGCCTGGCCCTTCTCGCTGTCGAAGTAGGCGTCGTTCATTTCCGTCTTGAAGTAGCCCGGCGCGATGGCGTTGACCCGCACCTGGTGGCGCGCCAGTTCCAGCGCCAGGGACTTGCTCAGCTGCACCACGCCGGCCTTGGCCGCGCAGTAGTGGCTGTAGCCGCCGCCCACCCGCAGGCCGAGGATCGAGGCGATGTTGACGATGCTGCCGCCGCGCTTGGCCCTGGCCAGGCGCTGCGCCGCGCACTGGGCTACGCGCCAGACGCCGTCGAGGTTGGTGGAGAGCATCGCGCGCCAGTCTTCCTCGCTGATCTCCAGGGCCCGCTGGCCGTTGCCGATGCCGGCATTGTTGAGCACCACGTCGACCACGCCGAACTGCGCCTCGGCGCTGTCGAAGGCCGCTTCCACGCTGGCGCGGTCGGTCACGTCCAGCGCCACGGCCAGGGCTTCGCCGCCGTCCTGGCGAATGGCCTCGGCCAGCTGCGCCAGCCGCTCGGTACGCCGCGCCGCCAGCACCACCCGCGCGCCGGCGCGGGCGGCGACCCGCGCCAGGTGGGCGCCGATGCCGCTGGAGGCGCCGGTGACCAGCACGGTCCTGCCGGCCAGGGAGAAGAGATCGTTGCTCATGAGGCACCTTTGTCGGAGAGCGGAAATCGCTGATCGGCAAGATTAGCCCGAGGCGTCCTCAAGGGCGTGCAGGGCGCGCCATTCGCGTGGCTGATGACGGCTGCGGCATGGGTATCGCTTAGGCTCCACGCCATCCTACAGATGCGCTCCGCCATGCCTGCTGCGAGCCGGACGTAGGATGGCGTGGAGCGAAGCGATACCCATCAACTCCCCGATGGGCACAAACGAAAAAGCCCGGCACGGGGCCGGGCTTTTCATGACGCGGGAGCGAATCAGGCGGCGAGGGCGCGGGCCTGCTTCTTCTTGACCTGCTGGCGGCAGGCGTCGCCGAAGGCCTTGAAGATCTTCACCGAGTCGGGGTTCTGCGCGGCTTTCCATTCCGGGTGCCACTGCACCGCGAAGAGGAAGGACGACAGGCTCGGCGCGTGGATCGCCTCGACCAGGCCGTCTTCAGCGTGGGCGATGGCTTCGATGCCCTTGCCGAGGGTCTTCAGGCCCTGGCCGTGCAGCGAGTTCACGCGGATCTCGTCGCCCAGCAACTGCTGCAGCCAGCTGCCTTTCTGCAGGCGCACGTTGTGGGCCGGGCTGTACTGCACGTCGACCGGGTCTTCGGGATTCTCGCGGTGGTCATTGAAGCCGGGCTCGGCGTAGACCGTCTGGTAGATGTCGCCGCCGAGCGCGACGTTGATTTCCTGCAGGCCACGGCAGATGCCGAAGATCGGCAGGCCGCGGGCGATGGCGGCCTTGATCAGGGGCATGTCGAAGTTGTCGCGGTCCTTGTCCTGGGCTTTGCCGGGCGTCTCGTTCTCCTGGCCATACAGGGTCGGATCGATGTTGCTGCCGGCGCCGGTCAGGTACACGCCGTCGGCCATGTCCAGGTACTGTTCGAGGTCGTCGATGCCGCAGCAGGTCGGCACCAGGACCGGCACGCAGTCGGCCTGTTCGACCAGGGGCACGATGTATTTGTGGGTCATTACCTGATAGTCGTGGCCTTTGCGCTCTTGGCTGCCCATGGACATCAGGACGACGGGTTTGCGGAGGGGCTGTTTCTTGTTGCCAATGTTGCTGTTGGACATATGTCACCTTTGGACGGGCTGCAGCCCATCGTTTTTGTGCAGGCGCGCTGCTGGAGGGCGCGCTACCTGAGGCTTCGAGCACTGCCGGGAACGCACAGAAGGCGAGGTTTCCCGGTCGAAACCTGCCTACCAGCCTGCCAGAGCCGTTAAATATGTCAAACAATTTCGGCGAGAGGCGTTAAAAATAATGACCGAAATCCTGTCGGGCAATAGTTTCAACTATTTGATTTTAAAGGATTTTTATAGATATCGATTTGAACTAAAAAGTCCATTATTTACAACGCCTGTAAATAATGGTGAAAAATTCTGAACGTTTTTTCATTAAGGACAGCAGGCAGCCGGGCGGCGCGCTCCGCCCCGCGGCCCGGCCGCTCAGTGGCACTCGATGCGGTTGCGGCCGTTGTGCTTGGCGCGGTAGAGCGCGCTGTCGCTGCGCGAGAGGGCGGCCTCGACCGAGCCGTCGTCGGCCTGCAGGGTGGCGATGCCGATGCTGATGCTCAGCGGGATGCGTTCGCAGCCCAGCAGCAGCGGCTGGTCGGCCAGTTGCTGCTGCAGGCGCCTGGCGAAGGTCACGGCGCTGTCGATGTCCGCGTCGCCGAGCACGACCGCGAACTCTTCGCCGCCCATGCGTCCGGCGAAGTCGATGCGGCGGATCGACCGCCCGAGGACGCCGGCGAAATGGCGCAGCGCCTCGTCCCCCACGCCATGCCCCCAGCGATCGTTGACCTCCTTGAAGTGGTCCAGGTCGCACATCAGGATCGCCGCGCCGCGCGTCAGCGCGCGTTGCACGCGGCCCAGCTCGGCCTCGATCAGTTGCATGAAGTGCCGGCGGTTGGGCAACTGGGTGAGGAAGTCGGTCGTCGCCAGCACCTGCAGTTCGGCTTCGATGCGCTTGCGCTCGGTGATGTCGGTGATCAGGCCGTGCCAGATCACGCTGCCGTCGTCCAGGCGCTTGGGCTGGGCGCTGCCCAGGCGCCAGAGGGTGCCGCGCCCGGCGAGCCGCACGCGGAACTCGTGGCGCCACGGGCACAGCGTCGAGGCGGAGGTTTCCAGCGCGGCGAAGAGCGCGGGCAGGTCGTCCGGGTGGATCACTTCGCGCAGGACTGCCGAATCTTCGCTGACCTGCTCCGTGCGCATGCCGAAGATGTCCTGCACGCCGGCGCTGACGTAGGGGAAGGTACCGGTGCCGTCGGGCCGGTGGCGGAACTGGAAGACCATGCCGGGGATTTCGTTGGTCAGGTCGGTGAGCAACTGGACGTTCTGCCGCAGCTGTTCGGAGACGCCCCGCAGCGTGCTGATGTCGGTGGTGGTGCCGATCATGCGCAGGGGGCGGCCGGCGGCGTCGCGCTCGACCACCTTGCCGCGGCTGCAGACCCAGAGGTAGTGGCCGTCCTTGTGGCGCAGCCGGTGTTCCACTTCGTAGACCGGGGAGCGGCCCTCGAAGTGCGCGGCGATGGCCTTCCGAACGTAGTCGAGGTCGTCGGGATGGACGCGGAGGTAGGCGTCCTCGATGCGATCGCCGATTTCGTCGGCGGCGTAGCCCAGCAGGGCTTTCCAGCCGGTGGAGTAGTGAATCCGACCGCCGGGCACGTGGCGGTCCCAGACGCCCGTGCCGCTGCCGGCGATGGCCAGGGCGAGCTGTCCTTCGTCGGGTCGCTCCAGCAGTTCCCGCGCGATGCGGGCGGCATCGTCCAGCACGCGCTGCGCGGAGGCTTCCAGAGTACGCGGCGGGTTGTCCAGCAGGCACAGCCAGCCCAGGGCGGTGCCGTCGGCGGCATGCAGGGCGATGCTGCACAGCGGGTGCAGATCGCCTTCGCGGCCGGGCGACGGCGACGATGCGGCAGCGAGGCAGAGCCGGGTGGCGAAGGTTTGTGCGGCTTCGTGGGCAAGACCGTCGAAGCCCAGCAGGCGGCCGTGGGCATCGGCCAGCAATGCGGCGGCCGCGCCGAGCGAGGAACGGGCCAGGCGCAATAAACCGTCGAATCGCCCGTACTCCTGAACCTCAGGATCACTGGAAGTTTGCATGAGTGGCTGCTTCTTCACCGGAGAGTGGGGGCGTTTCCCGTCTGGCGGAGGGCGAGTGGGTCTCGCGTCCGGAAGATGGCCCTATGAGATCACGGGGCGGTGCGAGCCACAATCTCCCCCTGCGGGAAGGGCGACGAGTGAACCGGACGGCCCGCATCACGGGCCGTCCTCGCGGCGGGTGGGCGGAGGATGGCTAGCTCAGGAGTTGGTCGATCAGCACGGCATTGGTGTAGATCAGGCTGCCATCGCTGGCCCGGTGGCCCACCAGGTGGAAATGTCCCCGGTGGTCGCCCTGGTTGAGATAGACGCGGTACTGGCAGTCGGACAACGGGCCATAGCCTTCGGGCATCTTCAGGTCGAGGTCGTCCAGCTCGGCGTCCACCATGACGTCACGCGCTCCGCTGTTCTGCAGGTATTCCTCGGCCTGCTCCAGGCGCAGGTGGTCGGCGTCGCTGACGAAGAAGTGGATTTCCTGCAACGGGATGGGTTTCTGGTCGGCGCTGGTCTTGCACCAGCCTTCGAGAGTCATTGCACTCATGGCGAGGTGGCCTCCTTCAGCTGTGCGGACATTCAGGGTCTCCCAGCGTTTGACCGCCCATGTTCCCGCGTGATTCCACCCAATTGCGCCGGCGCCGGCCGGGCATAAAAAAAGCCGCTCCAGAAGGAGCGGCTCGAAAGGACGTTGAAGGAGCAATCACAATATCAACGTCAGGAGTCGTCTTCCGATAGTCGACGATAGTCGATATCGGAAGCAGGGAAGATGGGGGAAATTCTAGAAAGTTCGGGGGAGTGGATAAAGCCCGATATGGAAAAGAGACTTTCTGTCTCGCTGCAATAATTGCAGGGGGGAACAGCGGAACAACTTCCGGAAAACTCCGGAAGTTGTTCCGTGATTATCCGTGTCGAATTACAGAATCGACAGCGGATAATCGACGATCAGGCGGAACTCGTTCAGGTCGCCGCCGGTGCTGTCGTCGCCACGGTGCCAAGCCTGGCGGATGCGGAAGGACAGGTCCTTGGCCGGGCCGCTCTGCAGCACGTACTTGGCTTCGACGTCGGTTTCACGCTCGCTGTCGCCTTGTTGGTAGCCAAGACCGCTGTAGTCGGAGTTGGTGGCGACATCGTTGATGTCGTCGCCGGCGATATAGCGGGTCATGAAGCTCAGGCCCGGCACGCCGTAAGTGTCCATCGCCAGGTCGTAGCGCGCTTGCCAGGATTTTTCGCCCGGCGCGTTGAAGTCGGAGTACTGCACCGAGTTGGCGAGGAAGATCGAGTCGCCGGTGGCGCCCGCGCCGTTGTCGCCGAAGCCGACATAGTCGAACGGGGTGTCGCCGTTGATCTTCTGGAAGGCCAGGGTGAGGGTGTGCGCCTGCAGGAAGGAGTAGGCGGCAGCCAGCGACCAGGCGGTGTTGCTGATCTCGCCGGCGTCGGCCTGGCCGTGGTCGGTGGTGCGGTAGATGTTGAAGTCCAGGCCCAGGGACTGGTCGCCGCCCAGCGGCTGCAGGTAGTTCACGTTGCCGTAGTACTGGCGCCAGACGTCCTCGAACTCGGAGCCGTACAGCGACACGCTCAGGTTGTCGCCGATCGCGTACTTGCCGCCGACGTAGTCGACGCTGCTGGTTTCGGTGCCGGCGTAGGTCGCGAACAGGCCGCCGTCACGGGCGGTGGTGATCGGGCTGGTGCCGGAGGTGAAGTGGCCGGCTTCCAGGTCCAGGCCCTCGATCTCGCTGCTCAGCAGGTTGATGCCGGTGGCGGTCTGCGGGATCAGGCGGGTGCCGCCGGCGGCGAAGACCGGCGCGACCGGCTGCATGTCGCCGATTTTCAGCTCGGTCTTGGAGATGCGCACCTTCAGCGCGCCACCGGCCTTGCCGTAGTCGTCCTGGGGATTGCCGTCGCTGTCCACCGGCAGGTTGCCGGTACCGGCGCGGCCGCTGCCCGCGTCGAGCTTGAGGCCCAGATAGCCGAAGGCATCCACGCCGAAACCGACGGTGCCCTGGGTGAAGCCGGAGGAGAAGTTGGCCAGGAAGCCCTGGGTCCAGTCACGGTTATCGCCGTTGCCGTTCTTGCCGTCGTGGTCGTAGTAGTAGTTGCGCAGCAGCACGTCGAACTTGGCATCGTCGACGAAGCCTTTTGCATCGGCCTGGTCGGCGACGAAGGGTTCGGCGCTGGCGAACTGGGCGGCGGCGGCGGAAACAGCGAGCACAATAGCGCTGCGTTTGAGGTGCTTCATGGATATTGCCCCTAGAGTCTTGGAGAACCGGCCTTTCAGATGGCGTGAGGGCCGGAATTTTTATAGGCAGGCACAATGAATCCACTCATGGAATAACCACGGCGGAAATCGCAAGAAGTTGCGTTGACATTGTTGCAATGAACTTTCCGCGCATTGCTCCAGACGCGGAAAGTCCACGCAATAATGCCGAAAGAGTTCGCGGTTTAAATCACGAATTATGAGAAGGTCTATGTATTGAATTGTAATAATCCAGGCTTTCGGCCTATTGACGGGGTGTTTCGGGAAGTTCCCTGGACTGGGGCGAATACCCGGTTTGCAGGCGCTGCGGGCACGGTGAGATGGCGTGCGGGCGGTGGAAGCGGCTAAGCTGCGCGACCATGCCGCGCACTGGCTGCGGCACCGCGACTCATTCACCGACAGCAGAGATTTTCCCATGACGCCTACCTTCATCCCCGACGCGGACCCCGAAGCCATCTCCTCCGACGTCGCCGGTTTCGGCGGCCTGCTGGTCTCCACGCAGATTCCCACCCGCGAGGACGGCAGCCTGGAGCTGGGCGACATCACCGCGCAGAGCGAAGCCACCCTGCGCAGCCTGCAGGTCGCGCTGGAAAAGGCCGGCAGCGGCCTGGACCACGTCCTGCACCTGACCATCTACCTGACCCGGATGGCCGACCGCGCCGCCTTCAACGAGGTGTACTGCCGCTTCTTCGCCAAGCCCTACCCGGTGCGCGCCGCCGTTGGCGTCTCCGAGCTGGCCTTCGACGGCATGAAGGTGGAAGTCACCGCCATCGCCGCCAGGCGCGCGGGCTGATCCTTCTGCCGTTGCAGGAGCGGGCCACGCCCGCGAAGAAGGGGCCGCATTGCGGCCCTTGCTTTTTTCAGATGCCCTCCAGCGGCCTGGAGGATTTCGCGGACAAGGTCCGCTTCTACGAAGGCGCGACGTACCCGCTCCCGTAGGAGCGGACCTTGTCCGCGATGGACCGCTCGCGGTCCTGCCTTTCTGCTGGTCGCCCCTTCCCGCGCCATACCCCCGGTTCGCGGGCATGGCCCGCTCCTGCAGGTCCGGCCCAGAGCCTGCCGGTCGAACCGACCCGCCCGAATGTATTCCTCTGTATCCACCGCTCCCTGAGCGGATACACACATACAAAAGCCTCCAGCCGCCGATACGCCGGCGATACATCGCCAAGGCGAAATAGCCCTACCCGAACGAACGACGCGACGGCAGGGCAAGACCTCCAGAGCGCTTCGTCCGAGGGACTCCGCCATCAGGCATGACCCGGCGCGAATGCGCCCCAGCATCTGGAGAAGCACCATGACCCGTACCCCGAAAACCCAACGCTCGAAGACTCAACTGGGCCTGCTCGCTGTCGCCCTGGCCGGCGGCCTGAACCTGGCGTCCTCCGCCTTCGCCGTGGAAGCCCTGCCGCAGGGCTACCAGCTGGCCGCCGCCGACAAGGCCGGAGAGGGCAAGTGTGGCGAAGGCAAGTGCGGTGCCGCCGGCGCCCAGGCCAAGGCGACCCAGGCCGAAGGCAAGTGCGGTGAAGGCAAGTGCGGCGACGCCTCCTTCAACCGCACCGATGCCGACCACGACGGCCGCGTCTCCCGCGCCGAACTGCTGACCGTGGCGCCCAAGGCCAACGCCGAATTCGACGCCATCGACGCCGACCACGACGGCTTCCTCTCCGAAGGCGAGGTCTACCGCTTCCGCAAGGACCAGTTCGACGCCAACGGCAAGCCGTTCCCCGCCGACCTGTACAGCAAGCTGAGCCAGGCCAGGAACTGATCAGCGCCGACGGCCTCCCCGCGCCGCTGGCCGGGGAGGGCTTTTCGCCCAAGGAGAATGCCCGTGACCACCTCCCTTTCCCTGCAAGGTGCCGGCCTCGGCCTGCGTCGTGCGCTGCTGCCCGAACTGCTGAGCATGGACGCCGGCGCCGTGGACTTCCTCGAATGCGCGCCGGACAACTGGATCGGCGTCGGCGGCTCCTACGGCGAAGGCCTGGCCCGCCTGGCCGAACGCTTCCCGCTGTCCTGCCACGGCCTGTCGCTGTCGCTGGGCGGCCCCGAGCCGCTGGACCACGTGTTCCTGCGCCGGACCCGCGAATTCCTCGACCGCCACCACGTGCCGCTGTTCAGCGAACACCTGAGCTACTGCTCCGACGACGGCCACCTGTACGACCTGCTGCCGATGCCTTTCACCGACGAAGCCGTGCGCCACATCGCCGGGCGCATCCGCGACGTGCAGGACGCCCTCGGCCGCCGCATCGCGGTGGAAAACATCTCCTACTACGCCGCGCCCTACCAGGCGCTGAGCGAGATCGACTTCCTCCGCGCGGTGCTGGACGAGGCCGACTGCGACCTGCTGCTGGACGTCAACAACCTGTTCGTCAACGCCTGCAACCACGGCTACGACGCCGCCGACTTCCTCGCCCGCGTGCCGGCCGGGCGCGTCGTCTGCCTGCACGTGGCCGGCCACTATGACGAAGCGCCGGACCTGAAGATCGACACCCACGGCGCCAGCGTGAAGGCGGACGTCTGGAGCCTGCTGGCCAGCGCCTACCGGCACCTGGGCACGGTGCCGACCCTGCTGGAGCGCGATTTCAACCTGCCGCCGCTGGCCGAACTGCTCGGCGAAGTGGACTACATCCGCGGCCTGCAATCTGCCGCGCAAGCAGCGGAGGTGCGCCATGGCTGAGACCCTGCGCGCACAGCAACTGCGCATGACCCGCTTCATCCGCGACCCGCAGGCCAACGAGCCGCCGCCCGGCATCGAGGCGCGGCGCCTGGCGGTGTACCGGCAACTGTTCTTCGGCAACCTGCAATCGCTGCTGGCCGGCAATTTCCCGGTGCTGCGCGCCAGCCTTGCGCAGGAGCGGTGGCAGGCGCTGACCGAGGATTTCTACGCCGGCTACCGCTGCCGGACGCCACTGTTCACCGAGGTCGCCGGCGAGTTCGTCGACTACCTGGAAAGCCGCGCCGAGCAGCCCGGCTGGGTGGCCGAACTGGCCCACTACGAGTGGATCGAGACCGCGCTGCTGCTCAGCGACAAGGCCGAGCCGGCCCACGACCCGGACGGCGACCTGCTCGACGGCGTGCCGCTGCTCTCCAGTCTCGCCATGCCGCTGGCCTATGCCTGGCCGGTCAGCCATATCGGCCCCGGCAGCATCCCGCCGGAAGCGCCGGCCGAGCCGACGCTGCTGCTGGCCCGCCGGGGCGCCGACCTCAAGGTGCACTTCTCGCGCCTGGCGCCGCTGGCCCATGTCCTGCTGGTGTCGCTGCAGCAGTGGCAGCTCAGCGGCCGCCAACACCTTGCGGCGCTGGCGGAAATCGCCGGCGTCGAGCCGGCTGCCATCGAAGAGCAGGGCATCGCCCTGTTGCGCAGCCTCAAGGAACAAGGCGTGGTGCCCGGCACCCGCCCCAACTGCACCAACCGCCCCCGGCCCTGAAGGAGAAGCGTCATGACCCATCCCCTGGCAACCGCGCTCTACACCGCCCACACCCACACCACCGGCGGCCGCGACGGGCGCGGCCAGACCACCGACGGTGAACTCGACCTGCCGCTGAGCCCGCCCGGCTCCGGCCGCCCCGGCACCAATCCCGAGCAACTGCTCGCCATCGGCTGGTCCGCCTGCTTCATCGGCGCCCTGCGCCGAGCCGGGCAGAAGCACAGCGTGCGCATCCCCGAGGGCGTGGCGGTGGACGCCGACATCTCCCTGGGCAACACCGCCGACGGCGGCTTCGCCCTGGCCGCCCGGTTGACCGTGCACCTGCCCGGCCTGGCGGCGGAGGACAAGGAGAAACTGGTGGCCGAGGCGCACCAGATCTGCCCGTATTCCAAGGCGACCCGCGGGAATATCGAGGTGGGCTTCGTAATCCCCTGATTGCCGTTATCCACAGGCCAGCCCGCGCACCTTCATGGGTGCGCGGGCTTTTTGCTTTGCGCTTTTCGTAGGAGCGAGCTTGCTCGCGAACCGCCTGGCACCGTGCTTTCCGGTGATTCTGTTCGCGAGCAAGCTCGCTCCTACAGGTGTTGTCGGTGGCGGTCGGTGTTTCCCTGTAGGCGCGGGCCATGCCCGCGAATCGCGGACAAGATCCGCTCCTACAACCGCACCTCGATCGTAGGGGGAATGCGCTATCCGGCTGATGCCTCGGTAACCGTGAACGATATTGGAATGGCTCGTATCAGGGCCCCGTAGGATGGGTGGAGCGAAGCGATACCCATGCTGTCGACGCGCCGGGTCGATGGGCATCGCAGGCTCCATCCATCCTGTAGGCCACCGGTGCCGTGATCGATGGGTATCGCTTCGCTCCACGCCATCCTACGCAGCCGCCAGCCCACCCGTAGGAGCGGACCTTGTCCGCGATTCGCGCCCATGGGCGCTCCGGCCAGGGCGGCAGGTCTTTCCCGCAGACAACGTAAAACGCCCTCTCCAACGGAGAGGGCGTTGCCCGGGAAGCAGCCCGGTAGGATGGGTGGAGCGAAGCGATACCCATGCTGTCGACGCGCCGGGCCGATGGACATCGCAGGCTCCATCCATTTGGCGGGCCGCCGGTGCCGTGATCGATGGGTATCGCTTCGCTCCACACCATCCTACGCAGCCGCCAGCCCACCCGTAGGAGCGGACCTTGTCCGCGATTCGCGCCCAATGGGCGCTCCGGCCAGGGCGGCGGGTCTTTCCCGCAGACAACGTAAAACGCCCTCTCCAACGGAGAGGGCGTTGCTCGGGAAGCTGCGGGGGCAGAAATAGATCAGGCTGCGCGCGACGTCCCCAGGAGCCTGCGCACCAGCGCGTCCACACTGAGCGCCCCCGCGCCTTTCAGCACCAGCGGCACCAGCGCCACCAGGTAGATCAGCGGCAGCTTGTAATTCCCGAACCCATGGTCGGTGATCGAGTAGCCCTGGGCCAGTTCCGCCAGGCTCGACCACTGCGCCGGCCAGTGCACCGCGGCGATGGCGACGAGGGTGACGACGATCAGCGAGGCCGAGGCGAGGCGCGTGGCCAGTCCCAGGAGCAGCAGCACCGGCGCGATCAGTTCGGCCCACATCGACACCTGCCAGTCGAAGCCGGCGGAGAAGTGGTTGAAGGGGAAGGGGAAGCTGGCGTGGATCTGCTCGAACCAGTTTTCGCCGTGCCATTTCTCCAGGCCCGATTCGAAGAATTCCCAGGCCAGGAACAGCCGCAGGGGGATGTCCCAGCCCCAGGCGGCGAGGCGGTCGAGTTGGTCGAAGACGGTCTTGAGCGGGTTCAGGGTCAGCAGGGTCATGGCGCACCTCATGGACAAAAGTGAAGGCAGGCTCCGCGCGGCGTGGGCCGGTCGCGGCAGCGATTGGAGTCAGCGGGTAGCGTTCGATACGGCGGGGCGTGCGTTACGGCGCAGGCGCACGGCGAGCTTGGCGACGAGCTTGAAGGCGATGGCGCTGAAGATCAGGCCGAAGCCCAACGGGTACCAGGAGCCCATCGGCAGGCGCTTGTAGAAGGACAGGAAGAACACCCCGGCGATCACCCAGCTGCCGGTGCTGTGCAGGCCCTTCCAGACGCGGGCGCCGAGCAGCTTCACGGCGGCGGGGAAGGAGGTGAGGGTCAGCAGGATGATGAACAGGTAGCCCACCGAGCCGGGGATGTTCGCGGCGGCGCTGCGGCCGTGCCAGAAGGTCTCGGGGAAGAACTTCACATAGAGGAGGATCAGCACCGCGTGCACGGCGTGGGAGAAGGCGAAGGCCAGTCCCAGGAAGCGCCGCTCGCGCAGCAGGGCGCGGGTGACGGCGCCGGGCACCAGCGCCGCCAGGGACGAGGCGAGGAAGGCGGCGAGGAACAGCGCGAAGGAGGTGCGCGCGGTGGCGCGGATCGCGCTGCGCAGGGCTTCCACCCACTGCGGCTGGGCCCACAGGGCGAGCGCGGTGACGATCAGCACCAGCAGCGACAACAGGGAAAACAGCCGCCAGCCCTGCAGGCTGGCGTTTTCGGCGGGACGGTTCATGGCAGGCTCCGAAGTGCGGGCGCGGCGTGCGGGATGCCGCCGCTGCTCGTGGAGCCATACTGTCAACGGGCTTTATCCGGGATGTGTCCGGCAATGCCCGTCATGTATCCCTTTGTACGAAGGCGTCAGGCGGAAGGACGCAGTTCCAGCTGCGCGCACAGCCCGCCGCCGGCGCGGTTGGACAGGCTCAGGGTGCCGCCCAGCGCCTGGCTCAGTTGCTGGGCGATGGCCAGCCCCAGGCCGGTGCCGCCGGTGCTGCGGTTGCGCGAGCTTTCCACCCGGTAGAAGGGTTTGAGCACTTCGGCCAGCTCTTCCTCGGGGATGCCCGGGCCTTCGTCCAGTACACGAACACACACGATGCCCTGGGCGTCGCGCTCGACTTCCACCCGGGCCGCGCCGCCGAACTTCAGCGCGTTGTCCACCAGGTTGGTCAGCACCCGGCGCAGCGCGTGGGGGCGGGTTTCCAGCACCGCGCCGCTGCGGCCCCGCAGTTCCACAGCCTGGCCGCTGTCCTGGTAGTCGAGCACCAGGCTGTCGAGGAAGGCATCCAGGTTGACCTTGCAGGGCGCCTCGCTGGCGCCGTCCATGCTGCGCGCGTAGGCCACGCCTTCGCGGACCAGGTGCTGCATCTCTTCCAGGTCGCTCCACAGGCGCTCGCGCTCGGGCGAGTCGTCCATCTGCTCGACGCGCAGCTTCATGCGCGTGATGGGCGTCTGCAGGTCGTGGGAGATGGCCGCCAGCAGCTGCATGCGCTCCTTCAGATAGGCGCCGATGCGGCCCTGCAGCGCGTTGAAGGCGCGGGCGGCGTAGGCCACCTCGCTGGGGCCGCGGTCGTCCAGTTCCGGCGCCGGGGCGTCGGGATCGAGATCGTCCACCGCTTGCGCCAGTTGGGTCAGCGGGCGGATGGCCAGGCGCACGGCGATCCAGGTGCAGAACAGCAGCAGCGCCAGTTGCACGATCAGCACCCAGGGCAACCATTGCGCCACGGGCACGCCCTTGGGCGTCACGTCGATGGTCAGCGGGCTGCCGTCGGCGAGCTTGAGGTGCGCCTGGAAATGCGCGATGGAGCCGGGAATGTCCTCGAAGCGCAGCGCGTAGCGCGGACCGATGGACTCGGCGATGGAGGTAGCGGCCATGGGCGCCTGCGCCATGTCCATCGGCTCGCCCGGCTCGCCGCCATCCAGCCGGTAGCGGTAGTTCGGGCGCTGCACCATGGGCAGCCAGCTTTCGCGCTCATCCCTGGGCAGCCGGTCGAGCAGGGCGACGGCGGTGCTGACGTCGGTTTCCAGGTTGCCCAGCATCATGCTGCGCGCGCTCTGGTAGCGCTCGTAGAACTGCGAGGCGAACGACAGGCCGTAGGCCAGCAGCAGCCCGGCGAGGAAGATCAGCGCCAGGCGCGCGGCCAGGGTGCGGGGCCAGTGCAGGACGGATTTCATGGGTGCGGCTCGATCAGCTCGACGGCCAGCGCGAAGACGTAGCCCTCGCTGCGCACCGTCTTGATGTAGGCCGGTTCGCGGGCGTCGTCCAGCAGGCGCTGGCGCAGGCGGCTGACCAGCAGGTCGATGGAGCGGTCGAAGATGTCCGCCTCGCGGCCCTGGGTCAGGTTCAGCAGCTGCTCGCGGCTGAGCACGCGCTGCGGGTGGTCGACGAACACGCGCAGCAGGCGGTATTCGGCGCCGCTCAGGGCGACCAGGGTGCCGTCCTCGTCGAGCAGGTGGCGCGCGGTGGTGTCGAGCTTCCAGCGGCCGAAGCCGATCAGCCGGCTGGCCTCGCTGACCTGCAGGTTCGGCGGCAGCATGCGCGTGCGGCGCAGCACGGCGTTGATCCGCGCCAGCAGCTCGCGGGCGGAGAAGGGCTTGGTGAGGTAGTCGTCGGCGCCCATTTCCAGGCCGATGATGCGGTCGGTCTCGTCGTTGCGCGCGGTGAGCATCAGCACCGGGGTGGACTTGTGCTTGCCCACGCGCAGCTCGCGGCACAGCTTCAGGCCGTCGTCGCCGGGCATCATGATGTCGAGCACGATCAGGTCAACGGTGTTGCCGTCGAGGAAGGCGCGCATCTGCCGGCCGTCGGCCGCCAGGCTCACGCGCAGGCCGTTCTTCTTCAGGTAGTTGCCGACCAGCTCGCGGATCTCGCGGTCGTCATCAACGATCAGTACGTGATCGACATGGTCCATGCCGGTGCCTCGTTCTCAGTGGGGTGAGCGCAGTGTATAGCGCCGTTCCGCGCTTGCCGCGCGCGCTTTGTATTCCACTGTATCCCGCGCCGCCGCCGATACCCGCCGCGGCAATCCCGCGCCCGGCGCGACACACGCCCGATACCTCCGGCCACTGAAATGGGCAGCAACGGCCAGGCACACCGCCTGCCGCCGGCAAACCCATCTCAGGACAGGAGACCACCATGAAAACCCTCCAGCTCGGCAGCGCCTGCCTGCTCGCAACCCTCGCCGCCTTCGCCAGCCTTGGCGCCCAGGCCGCCGACAACCCGCCGCTCGAGCAATACCACTACGGCCAGAAACTGGACGTGAAGCGGGTCATCGCCATCCGCGAAGACAGTGCCTCGCCCTTCGACTGCGGCGTCGTCGAGGCCCGCATGGATTACCTGGACTCCCACGGCCAGCCGCACAGCCTGGCCTACCGCAAGTTCGCCACCAACTGCAACGAAGGCGGCTGATCCCCTGGCCCCGGCCATGGACGGCCGCGGCGTTTATCCGACGCGACTCCCACGGGCCGCCGGCCCACCGAGGTTCCCATGTTGCTCATCGCCTTTCTCGGCGGGGCGCTGACACTGCTCAGCCCCTGCATCCTTCCCGTGCTCCCGCTGCTGCTGCAACGCGCCGGCGGCCCGGCCTGGTCGCCGTGGGTCACCCTGCTGGGCCTCGCCAGCGGCTTCGCCGTGCTGGCGAGCCTGGCGACGGTCTCCAGCAACTGGGTGATCGCTGCCAGCCAGTGGGGTCGCTATTTCGCCCTCGTGCTGTTGTCGGTTTCCGCCGTCGCGCTGCTCTGGCCACGCTTCAGCGACTGGCTGGCCAAGCCCTGGGCGTGGCTCGGCGAGCGCCTGCACGGCGAGGCCCGGCGCCTGCCGCCGGCGCTTTCCGCCTGGCTGCTGGGCTTTGCCGCCGGCCTGCTGTGGGCGCCCTGCGCCGGCCCGGTGCTCGGCCTGATCCTCTCCGGCGCCATGCTCCAGGGGGCCAGCGCGCAGACCAGCCTGCTGCTGTTCGCCTACGGCCTGGGCAGCGCGAGCGTGCTCGGCATCGTGCTCTTCGCCGGGCGTGGCCTGATGCAGCGCCTGCGCCCGCGCATGGCGGTGCTCGAAGGCCTGCGCCGCGCCACCGGCGTGCTCGCCCTGCTGGCCGTGGTCGGCATCGCCAGCGGCGGCAGCGCGCAGCTCGCCGCCGGCAGCTCGTCGGCCCTGGTGGACAGCCTGGAACGCAAGATCATCGACGGCGTGCCCGCGCTGCTCGCCCGGCTCATGCCCGGCGACAGCGCCCTGGGCGCCGAACGCCTGCCGGACCTCGGCGCCGCGCCGGAGCTGGCGGGCGCCGTGGAATGGATCAACAGCCCCGGGCTGACGCCGCAGGACCTGCGCGGCAAGGTGGTGCTGATCGACTTCTGGACCTACGACTGCATCAACTGCCAGCACAGCCTGCCGTACGTGAACGCCTGGGCGAAGAAGTACGCGGACCGGGGCCTGCTGGTGATCGGCGTACACACCCCGGAATACCCCTACGAGCGCATCCCGGCGAACGTCCGCGCCGCCGTGAAGGCGCACGACATCCACTACCCCGTGGCGCTGGACAACCAGTACCGCATCTGGAACGCCTTCGCTAACCAGTACTGGCCGGCGCACTACTTCATCGATGCCAAGGGGCGGATTCGCCACCTGGCGATCGGGGAGGGCGGGTATGGGGAGCAGGAGGAGGTGATTCAGGCGCTATTGAAAGAGCGGGATGCCGCCGCGGGGGCCTGAAAGCGAAGGGGCAGACGGATTGTCTGCCCCTTTTTCCCCCGGCCTTCCGGTGGCGCTCAGTGTGATTTGCCGGTGCCGGCCGGTCTGGCCTGAAGCTCCACACCCAGCGCGCGCATGACCTTCATCACCGTCTCGAAGCGCGGCTTGGCGCCCGGCGCGAAGACCTTGTACAGGCTCTCCCGCCCCAGGCCCGAGTCGTTGGCGATCCGGGTCATGCCGCGGGCCTTGGCGATGTTGCCGATGGCCAGCAGCAATTCTTCCGGATCACCGTCGGCCAGTACCTGGGACAGGTATTCGGCGATGATTTGCTCGTTGTCGAGGTAGTTGCTGGTATCGAAATCGCTCAGTTCGATGGTCATTCAAAACCGTCCCTAATCATCATTCGGGGTTGCCTGCTCCACCTCCAACGTAGCGGCGCCAGTGACCAGCCACAGCGCGTACTGCGGATAGAGCCTCACCAGCACATCGACTTCCTCCGTGCTGACCCTGATCGCCCCTTTGCTGATGCTTCTCCAGCGGTCGTAGTCGCCGCCGTGCAGGCTGGTTTTCTTCGGGCCCAGAAGCTTGACCAATAGCCGAGCTCTATCTGCCGTCGTTTCCGTCATAGGAAAGTATTCTTGAGCAATAGTTGCTCAATCCTTGTGAGTTAGGCAATACTACAAATGAGCAAATATTGCTCATTCAGTTGCGTGAGCGACCTCGAATACTGACCCAACCACCTTCGAACGGGAAGCCTCGCGCCATAGGCCTCGGAGGCTTGCCATGGACGACCGCTACACCGCCACCACCTTCATGCGTCACAAACGCCCCCTGCGCGCTCTGCTGATCGACGACCAGCCCTGGTTCGTCGCCTGCGACCTTGCGCGCCTGCTTGGTCTGCAGCATCCGCAAAGCCTCGCGCGGCGAGTGGAGGGCAGCGAGGTGCGGAACATCTGGCTGCTGCATGCCAGCGGCAACGAGGAACAGGTGGAGGTGCTGAACGAGCCGGCGCTGTACAAGGCGCTGATTCGCTTCGGCCAGCCGGAGAGCCGGGTGCTGTCGCAGTGGCTGGCGGAGGAGGTGATTCCCCTGTTGCGCGACCAGGGACGCGTCGACCCTGAGCGTCCACGCCGCGTATCGATGAGCTGGCGCTCGCGGCGGGTGGTGGTCCTCGACTGGCAGGGACGCCTCTGGGTGCCGTGGGACGAGCTGCCGACCTTCAGCCGGATTACCTCGGGGGTGGGCGGGTGGCTGGGGCGGTTGCGAAAGGGGGCGGGTGCCGACTGACGCCGGGAAAGGGAAGGTTCAAATTTGGACCGAATTCAGGCTATATTGGCCGAGCCGAGGACGTCCTCAGTGACGCCCTATCACCACCGGAGGAATGTCTCATGCGTGTCGAGACCATCAGCTACCTGAAGCGCCATGCCGCTGACCTTGATCTGTCCGAGCCCATGGTCGTTACGCAGAACGGCGTGCCCGCCTATGTCGTCGAGTCCTATGCCGAAAGGCAGCAGCGCGATGAGGCGATTGCACTGGTGAAGTTGCTGGCCATGGGGTCTCGCCAGTACGCCGAGGGCAAGCACTGTTCCGCCGACGATCTGAAGGCCCGGCTCGCCAAAAGGTTCGCACAGCCTGACTGAGGATCGCCCGTGTCCAAGCTGGTCGTTCGTTTTACCCATACGGCAGAGCAGAGCATTCAGGACCAGATTCATCATCTGGTCCCATTCCTCGGCCAGCAGCACGCGCTGGATTCGCTGCTGGAACTGGTGGCGGAAATCGAGGAAAAGATCCCCGGTGCGCCCAACGGGTATCCCGTCAGCCAACAGGCCAGCCTGCTGGGCGTGCTGCATTACCGCGAATTCAACAGCGGGCCGTATCGGGTGTTCTACGAGATGCACGAGCCCCAGGGCGAGATCGCGGTCATCCTGGTGTTGCGGCAGAAGCAGAGCGTCCAGCAGCAATTGATCCGCTATTGCCTGGTCGGTCCGTTCGAGTAGATCGGGGCTCTCGAAACTCCCGCTTGCCGTTCCTGGTCTGGCGGGTGCTGCGGCAGGCTCCTGCTGGCGGCTGGCTTACCGGCCGCTTCCCCTCGGCCTCATCGATGGGCGGCCAGCGACCTCAAGGTCGCTTTCACTTGGCGGCCGTCTCTCATGATCCACTCGCCCACGGGAAGATAAACCTGTCCCCAGCCTGTGAAAGTGTCAATTTTCAGTTTCTCTTTTCTTGATGAACGCAGCGCCCGAATCTGTTTGTCAAACTTCCGTCGATATGTTGGATAAACAGCATTATCAACTTCCGTCTCCATTGGGTGTTACGTCGTGGAGATGTTCGGGGTGATGTTGATTTGATATCGAATGTTGTCGTCTTAGTTGTCGCTCATGGAACTATATAAAGTACTAATACTTTGTGATAAATGAAGCGCTATCAAGGAGATAGGTGATTATTTCCATCATGGCCAGGGAAATTTCGAAACTCACGAACGACGCGGGCTGCGGGTGTTTTCTTATTCGTTATATATAAAGTCCAACTGGCTTTTTATGGGGGAGATGCTATTTCTGGAGAGGCTAGTGCGACTGATCGGTCGCGTCGTGGACAAGAGGACTGTCAGGTATGTCGATCCAGGCCAAGGTATCTCCCCTCGCTCAAAATGTTACTTCTTCCGCTCCCATCGAAATCCCCAGCAACGGCATCCTGACTCTCACCCAGAGCAGTAACGTCGTTCTGGATATCACCCCCGAAAGTGTGGCGGGCTACTCGAAGAGCGGCGCCGATCTGATCGTGCAGATGAAGTCCGGCGAAAGCCTGCGCATCGCCAACTTCTACGCCGAGGGGCAGCCGGCCAGCCAGTTGTACCTGGTCGACCGCGACAAGCTGGTGGCCGTCGACCTGCCGCCGGTCGCCGACGATGGGCCGCTGATGGCGGGCTACGTGCCGCAGGAAAGCCTGGCCGGATTCGAATCGCTCACCGCCGCCGACGGCACCATCGCCGGGATGAGCCCCGGCGTCGCACTGTTGGCCGGCGCAGCGCTCATCGGTGGCGGTATCGCGATCGCCAACAGCAGCGATGGCGGTGGCGGCGGTGGCAGCGATGACGGCAGTGTGCCGCCGGACACCACGGCCCCGGCGCCGGCCAGCGACCTGCAGATTGCCGCGGATGGCAGCAGCATCAGCGGCACGGCCGAGCCGGGCGCCACCGTGAGCATCGACAGCAACGGCGACGGGCAACCGGACGCCACCGTGGTGGTCGGCCCCGACGGCAACTTCCAGATTCCGCTGAACCCGCCGCTGACCAACGGCGAAACGGTCTCCGTGGTGGTGACCGATCCGGCCGGCAACAGCAGCCCCTCGACCACCGTGCAGGCCCCCGACTTCCCCGACGCGCCGCAGATCAACCCGAGCAACGGCTCCACCCTCAGCGGCACCGCCGAGCCGGGCAGCACCGTGGTCCTCACCGACGGCAACGGCAACCCCATCGGCCAGACCACCGCCGACGGCAACGGCAACTGGTCGTACACCCCGACCACGCCGCTGCCCGATGGCACCGTGGTCAACGCGGTGGTCGAGGATGCCGCCGGCAACAGCAGCCCGCCCGCCAGCACCACCATCGATGGCGTGGCGCCGGCGGCGCCGGTGCTCGACCCGAGCAATGGCAGCGAGCTCAGCGGCACCGCCGAGCCGGGTAGCACCGTCACCCTCACCGATGGCAGCGGCAATCCCATCGGCGAAGTCGCCGCCGACGGCAACGGCGACTGGAGCTTCACGCCGTCTTCGCCGCTGCCCGACGGCACGGTGGTCAACGCTACCGCGACCGACCCGGCCGGCAACACCAGCGGGCAGGGCAGCACCATCGTGGACGGCGTGGCTCCGGCCGTACCGACCGTCGACCTGAGCGACGGCAGCAGCCTCAGCGGCACCGCCGAGCCGAACAGCACCGTGATCCTCACCGACGGCAGCGGCAACCCGATCGGCGAAACCACTGCCGATGGCAGCGGCAACTGGACCTACACCCCGACCACGCCGATCGCCGATGGCACGGTGGTCAACGTGGTGGCCGAGGATGCCGCCGGCAACACCAGCCCAAGCACCAGCGTCACCGTGGACTCGCAGGCGCCAGCCGCGCCGGTGATCGATCCGAGCAACGGCACCACCCTCAGCGGCACCGCCGAACCGGGCGCCACCGTGACCCTGACCGATGCCGGCGGCAACCCGATCGGCCAGGTCATCGCCGACGGCAGCGGAAACTGGTCGTTCACCCCCGGCACCCCGTTGCCCAACGGCACCGTGGTCATCGCCACGGCCACCGACCCCACCGGCAACACCAGCGCTCCGGCGAGCACCACCGTGGATTCGCTGGCCCCGGCCGCGCCGGTGATCGATCCGAGCAACGGCACCACGATCAGTGGCACCGCCGAACCGGGCAGCACCGTCACCCTCACCGATGGCAGCGGCAATCCCATCGGCGAAACCACTGCCGATGGCAGCGGCAACTGGACCTTCACCCCGGCCACCCCGCTGCCCGACGGCACCGTGGTCAACGCCACGGCGACCGACCCGGCCGGCAACACCAGCGGGCAGGGCAGCACCATCGTGGACGGCGTGGCTCCGGCCGTACCGACCGTCGACCTGAGCGATGGCAGCAGCCTCAGCGGCACCGCGGAGCCGGGCAGCACCGTGGTCATCACCGACGGCAGCGGCAATCCGATCGGCGAGGTCACCGCCGACGGCAGCGGCAACTGGAGCTTCACGCCGTCTTCGCCGCTGCCCGACGGCACGGTGGTCAACGTGGTGGCCGAGGACGCCGCCGGTAACACCAGCCCGCCGGCGACGGTCACCGTCGACTCCAGCGCGCCAGCCGCGCCGGTGATCGATCCGAGCAACGGCACCACCCTCAGCGGCACCGCCGAACCGGGTAGCACCGTGACCCTGACCGATGCCGGCGGAAATCCCATCGGCCAGGTCACCGCCGACGGCAGCGGCAACTGGTCGTTCACTCCTGGCACCCCGTTGCCCAATGGCACCGTGGTCAACGCCACGGCCACCGACCCCACCGGCAACACCAGCGCTCCGGCGAGCACCACCGTGGATTCGCTGGCCCCGGCCGCGCCGGTGATCGATCCGAGCAACGGCACCACGATCAGTGGCACCGCCGAACCGGGCAGCACCGTCACCCTCACCGATGGCAGCGGCAATCCCATCGGCGAAACCACTGCCGATGGCAGCGGCAACTGGACCTTCACCCCGGCCACCCCGCTGCCCGACGGCACCGTGGTCAACGCCACCGCGACCGACCCGGCCGGCAACACCAGCGGGCAGGGCAGCACCACCGTGGACGGTGTGGCTCCGGGCACGCCCACCGTCGACCTGAGCGACGGCAGCAGCCTCAGCGGCACCGCGGAGCCGGGCAGCACCGTGACTCTCACCGATGGCAGTGGCAATCCCATCGGCGAAACCACTGCCGATGGCAGCGGCAACTGGTCGTTCACCCCGGGTACGCCGCTGGCCAACGGCACCGTGGTCAATGCCACGGCGAGCGATCCGGCTGGCAATGTCAGCCCGCCGGCGACGGTCACCGTCGACTCCAGCGCGCCAGCCGCGCCGGTGATCGATCCGAGCAACGGCACCACCCTCAGCGGCACCGCCGAACCGGGCGCCACCGTGACCCTGACCGATGGTGGCGGCAATCCGATCGGCCAGGTCACCGCAGACGGCAGCGGAAACTGGTCGTTCACTCCCGGCACCCCGCTGGCCAACGGCACCGTGGTCAACGCCACGGCCACCGATCCCACCGGCAACACCAGCGGCCCGGTCAGCACCACGGTGGATGCGGTTGCACCTTCCGCGCCGGTGCTCGACCCGAGCAACGGCACTGAGATCACCGGCACCGCCGAGCCGGGCAGCACCGTGACTCTCACCGATGGCGGCGGCAATCCCATCGGCGAAACCACTGCCGACGGCAGCGGCAACTGGAGCTTTACCCCGGCCACACCGTTGCCCGACGGCACGGTAATCAACGCCGTGGCCGAGGACGCCGCCGGTAACACCAGCCCGCAAGCCAGCACCACGGTCGACGCCATCGCGCCGCCCGCGCCGACCATCGACCCGAGCAACGGTGTGGTCATCAGCGGTACTGCCGAGGCTGGCGCGACCGTCATCCTCACCGATGGCAGCGGCAACCCGATCGGCGAGGCCACCGCCGACGGCAGCGGCAACTGGAGCTTTACCCCGGGCACCCCGCTGGCCAACGGCACGGTGATCAACGCCGTGGCCGAGGACGCCGCCGGCAACGCCAGCGGCCCGGTCAGCACCACGGTCGACGCCATCGCCCCGCCCGCGCCGGTGATCGACCCGAGCAACGGCACTGAAATCACCGGCACCGCCGAGCCCGGCGCCACCGTCATCCTTACCGACGGCAGCGGCAACCCGATCGGCGAGACCACCGCCGACGGGAGCGGCAACTGGAGCTTCACACCGGGCACCCCGCTGGCCAACGGCACGGTGATCAATGCCGTGGCCGAGGACGCCGCCGGCAACACCAGCGGTCCGGTCAGCACCACGGTCGACGCCATCGCCCCGCCCGCGCCGACCATCGACCCGAGCAACGGCAGCGAAATCACCGGCACCGCCGAGGCCGGCGCCACCGTCATCCTCACCGACGGCAGCAGCAACCCGATCGGCGAGGCCATTGCCGACGGCAGCGGCAACTGGAGCTTCACCCCCGCGACCCCGCTGGGTGACGGCACGGTGATCAACGCCGTGGCGCAGGACGCGGCCGGCAACACCAGCGGCCCGGTCAGCACCACGGTGGACGCGGTGGCGCCGCCCGCGCCGGTGATCGACCCGAGCAACGGCAGCGAAATCACCGGCACCGCCGAGGCTGGCGCCACCGTCATCCTCACCGACGGCAGCGGCAACCCGATTGGCGAGACCACCGCCGACGGCAGCGGCAACTGGAGCTTCACCCCGGCCACACCGCTGGCCAACGGCACGGTGATCACTGCCGTGGCCGAGGACGCCGCCGGCAACGCCAGCGGCCCGGTCAGCACCACGGTCGATTCGGTGGCGCCGTCGGCGCCGCTGCTGAGCATCAGCGCCGATGGCGCGCTGCTGACCGGTACCGCCGAGCCGAACAGCCAGGTGCGCATCGTGGTCGACGGCGATACCGCCAACCCGATCACGGTGAACGTCGACGGCAGCGGCAACTTCAGCCTGCCGTTCTCCCCGGCGCTGATCACCGGCGAGCTGATCTCCGGGGTCACCGTGGATGCCGCCGGCAACACCAGCGGGCCGGCGACGATCAATGCGCCGGACCTGGCGCCGCCGACCATCAGCGTGCCGGAGGCCGCCGATACCTGGATCAACGGCGCCGAGATCGGCGATGGCATCCAGGTCGACGTGGCGATCCGTCCGACCATGCAGGTCGGCCAGGTGATCACCGTCATGTTTGCCGGGCAGAACGGCTACGAGACGCAGGTGGCGTATACCATCACCGCCGACGACATCCTTGCCGGCAGCGTCACCGTGACCGTTCCCCCGGGCGACGGCATGGGGCCGTTCCCGGAAGGCGCCTCGACCATCACCGCCGACATCGATGGCGGAACCGATTCGGCGGTGGTGCCATTCACCATCGACACCATTCCGCCGGCGACCCCGGTGCTGTCGCTGGTGGGCAGCCTCCTGACCATCTCCACCGATCCGGGCACCGAGCTGACGGTCACCGTGGACGTCGGCGGGGTGACCGCCACCGCGACGGTGACCGCCGACAACAGCGGGCTGGCCTCGCTGAACCTGCTCACCGACCTGGACATCGACCTCACCCTGGACCAGTTGCTCAATGCCCAGGTTTCGGTGGTCGGCCAGGACCCGGCCGGCAACCAGAGCAACGTGGCGACCATCGCCGTCGGCTCCAGCATCGAGCAGCCGGTGACCATCGGTAGTTTCGGTGTCGACGTCAGTCTCAACCCGCTGGACCCGCGGTTCGGTTTCAGCGGCACCACCGAGCCGGATTCCAGCGTGGTGATCCGCGTCATCACGCCGGCGCTGAATGTCGAGCTGCTGCCGATCCAGGCGGATTCCACCGGCCACTTCGCGTTGAACCTGCTCGAGCCGAGCGTTCTCAGCCAGTTGGGGCTGAACATCACCGACATCCTCAACCTCGGGTCGCAGATCTCGTTCAACGTCGTGTCCACCGACAGCAACGGCAACGACAGCGCGGCCTACGGCATCACCCTGGCGCCCAACGGGCTGTCGCTGAACATCGGCGAGATCGACGTCAACGGCACCGCCGGGGACGACGTCATGTCCGGGGCGGACGGCAGTTCGGAGCACATCAACGGAGGCGACGGCAGCGACCTGATCTTCAACGTGGGGACGGGCGACCAGGTGCTGGCCGGCGACGGCAACGACGCCATCCAGATCACCGCGACCAACTTCACCAGCATCGACGGCGGCGCGGGCTTCGACACCCTGATCCTGGCCGACGGTATCGACCTCGACTACAACGCCGCCGGCGTCGGCACGCTCAGCAATATCGAGCGTATCGACCTCGGCACGGGCGACCCGGGGAGCGTGCTGACCCTGACCGCGGCGGAGGTCGACGCCATCACCGATGCCAACAACACCCTGCAGATCACCGGCGAGAGCAACGACACCCTCAACGTGGTGGGTGCCGTGAACACCGGGACCACGCAGCTGATCAACGGCATTACCTACGATGTCTACACCTTTGGCAGCAGCACCTTGCTGATCGAGGACAACACGGTGCAGGTCGTGGTTTGATGCGGGGCCGCAGGCAGTACGCGCGCAAGGGATGGCGCCGCGGCAAGGGAGTCCTCTGGCTCCTTTGCCTGGGCCTGCCGCTGTCCGCCCCGGCCATGCCCCTCGACCAGGCGGTGAGGGCGGGGCTGGCGATCCACCCCGAGGTGCGTTCCGCGATGGCCGAGGCGGAACGCGCGGGCACCGAGGTGGAGATCGCCAAGGGCGGCTACTACCCCTCCGTCGCCATGTCCGGGGGGCCGCAGGAGTTCGACGTCGGCGAAGTCGTCTACGACGTCACCGCCTCGCAGATGCTGTACGACTGGGGGCGGGTGACGAGCAAGGTCGACAGCGCCAGCGCGACCCAGCGCAAGCTGTCCGAGGCGGTGCTGGTGGCGCGCGACGACGCGGCGCTGGACATCGTCGAGACCTATCTCGACGTGCTCGCCTCGGAGCGCCGGGTGGAGGCGGTGCGCCAGCACATCCAGCGCCTCGACGGCATCCGCGAGATGACCCAGGCGCGCGGCGGCGACGGTTACGCCGACCGCAGCGAACTGGACCGCGCCAACCTCGAACTGTCGCGCGCCCAGGAACAGCTGTCGCTGGAAAAGGGCAACCTGCAGGACGCGCGCAACCAGTACGCGATCCTGGTCGGCCAGGAGCCTTCCGAGCTGGTGGAGCCCGAGCCGCTGTCGCTGCAGCGCTACCTGGCCGCCAGCGACGTGGGCCGGGTGATCCGCGAGTCGCCGTTGCAGCGCAAGGCGCTGGAGGACGCCAACGTCGCCGAGGCGGAAGTCCGCGAGGCCAAGGCCTCGCTGCTGCCGCAGCTGAACCTGGAGGCCACCGCGTTGCGCCGGGAGATCGGCGGCCGCCCGGAAAGCGATTCGGTGATGTCGCTGCGCTTTCGCATGGACACCTTCCAGGGACTCTCCAACTTCCGCCGGCCGACCGCCGCGCAGCAGCGCCTGGAGTCGGCGAAATGGACCGCCGACGCGATGCAGCGCGACATCCGCCGGCAACTGCAGACCCTCTTCGACAACGGCGACACGCTGCGCTGGCGGGAGCAATCGCTGAGCCAGCAGGTGAGCGAGTCGGAGCAGGTCGGCGAGCTGTACCGCGAGCAGTTCGAGGTCGGCCGGCGCGACGTGATCGACCTGCTCAACGTCCAGCGCGAGCGTTTCGAGGCCGAGCGGCAACTGATCAATCTGCGCATCGAGCGCAAGCGCATCGAGTATCGGGCGGCCGCCCAGGTCGGCCTGTTGGGGGCGCTACTGGAGAACCGGTTGAATCATGGAAGCTGAACAATCCCCGGATAATGTCGTGACCCTGAACCACGACGACCCGCTGCGCCAGGGCCTGCTGCTGCTGTGCCGGCAACTGGGGCGGCCGCTGGGCGACGCCGAGCTGGTCGACGGCATGCCGCTGGAGCACGGCCGCCTGCCGCTGCGCCTGGTCGCCCGCGCGCTGCGCCGCGCCGACATCACCGCGAGGGTCGCGGAACTGCCGTTGCGGCAGATGGATGCCTACCTGCTGCCGGCCCTGCTGCTGCTCGGTGATGGCCGCAGCCTGGTGCTGGTCGGCGTCGAGGGCGAGCAGTTCGAGGTGCTGGTGCCGCAGAGCGACGGCGGCCGCGAGCGCCTGGCGCTGCCCGATCTGGAAGCGCTCTACAGCGGCACGGCGGTGTTCGCCAAGTGCCGCTACCGCTCCGACGGGCGGGTCGGCGACTACGCCAGCGGCCTGCCGGAACACTGGTTCTTCGGGCCGCTCAAGCGGCTCTGGCGCTCCTATGCGGAAGTCACCGCGGCGGCCCTGGTGGCCAACGTCCTGGCCGTCGCCTCGGCGCTGTTCGCCATGCAGGTGTACGACCGCGTGGTGCCCAACGCGGCCTTCGACACCCTGTGGATACTCGCCAGCGGCGTGGCCCTGGCGATCGTCGTCGACGGGGTGTTGCGGATCATGCGCGGGCACCTGCTCAACGTGCTCGGCAAGCGCCTCGACCTGCAGCTGTCGAGCCTGCTGTTCGCCCGCGTGCTGAGCACCCGGATCGCCGCCAAGCCGGCGTCGATGGGCGCCTTCAGCACCCAGGTGCGCGAGTTCGAGTCGGTCCGCGAGTTCTTCACCTCGTCCAGCGCCGCGCTGATCAGCGACCTGCCGTTCGTGGCGATCTTCCTGCTGATCATCGCGGTGATCGGCGGCCACGTGGTCTGGGTTCCGCTGGTGGCCTGCGTGCTGATGCTGCTGCCGGGGCTGCTGACCCAGCGCCTGCTGGGCCACCTGTCGCGGCAGAACCTGCGCGAGGGGGCGATGAAGAACAGCGTGCTGCTGGAAGCCTTCGAGCACCTGGAGACGGTCAAGGCCTCGCGCGCCGAGGGCCGCTGCCTGCAGCAGTGGGAAACGCTCACCGGCGAACTGGCCGGCACCGCGATGAAGACCCACGCCCTGGCCTCGACCCTCAGCTACTCGGCGAGCATCGTCCAGCAGCTGTGCTATGTCGGGGTGGTGGTGTTCGGCGTCTACCGGATCAGCGACGGGGCGATGACCGTCGGCGCCCTGGTGGCCTGCTCGATCCTTTCCTCGCGGGCCATCGCGCCCCTGTCCCAGGCGGCCGCCATCCTCGGCCGCTGGCAGCACACCAAGGTCGCGCTGGAGGGCCTCGACCAACTGATGGCGGCCGAGCAGGAACGCCCCGCCGGCAAGCGCTTCGTCCACCGCGAACGCCTCCACGGGCATTACCGCCTGGAGTCGCTGCGCCTGGCCCACGGCGACAGCCCGCCGGTGGTCGATGTGCAGGCGCTGAACATCCAGGCCGGCGAGCGGGTGGCCCTGCTCGGCGGCAACGGCGCCGGCAAGTCGACCCTGCTGCGGCTGCTCAGCGGCCTGCTCGACGCGCAGAACGGCCGGCTGCTGCTGGACGACATCAGCCTCAGCCAGATCGACCCGGCCGACCGCCAGCGCGGCATCGGCTACCTGCCGCAGGACGTGGCGCTGTTCCACGGCAGCCTGCGCGACAACCTCAACCTGGCGAACGCCGCACTGGGCGATGAGGAACTGCTGGAAACCCTCGACGGCGTGGGCCTGGGCACCTTCGTGCGCGCCCACCCGCTGGGCCTGGACATGCCGATCCAGGGTAACGCCAGCCTCTCCGGCGGCCAGCGCCAGGCGGTCGGGCTGGCCCGGGTGCTGCTGCAGGACCCGCCGATCCTGCTGCTCGACGAGCCGACCGCGGCCTTCGACCAGAACAGCGAGAAGCAGGTCATCGACTACCTGCAGCAGTGGCTCGGCAAACGCACCCTGATCCTCACCACCCACAAGAAAAGCGTGCTGGCGCTGGTGGACCGCGCGGTGGTGCTGCGCAACGGCCAGGTGATCATGGACGGCCCGCTGAACCAGGTGGTGCAGGGCAACCAGGTGCAGGCGCCGCAGGTCGCCGAAGGAGCTGGCCATGGCCTCTGATGACCGCTCCGTGCAGTTGCGCCGGCAACTCGCCGACCCCTTGCTGGCGACCACCCACCCGGTCTATCGCCCGCTGCTCTGGACCCTGCTCGGCAGCGTCGCGCTGTTCGTCGCCTGGGCCGCCTGGGCGGAGCTCGACGAGGTGACCCGCGGCGACGGGCGGGTGGTGCCGTTCAGCCGCATCCAGAAGATCCAGAGCCTGGAAGGGGGGATTCTCGACCGTCTGCTGGTGCAGGAGGGCGACCTGGTGGAGGTCGGCCAGCCGCTGGTGCGTCTCGACGAGACGCGCTTCCTCACCAACTTCCAGGAGTCGGCCAACCAGGCCGGCGTGCTGCGCGCGGCCATCGCCCGGCTGGACGCCGAGGTGCTGGGCAAGGCGGCCATCGAGTTCCCGCCGGACGTCGATCCGCAGGGGCCGCTGGCGCGCTCCGAGCGCGAGCTGTTCAAGTCGCGGCGGGACAAGCTGCTCGAAGGCAGCCAGGCGATCAAGAAGCAGATCGGCCTGGCCCAGAGCCAGCTCGACCTGGTCCGCCCGCTGGTGGCCAAGCGCGCGGTGAGCCAGATGGAGGCGCTGCGCCTGAGCCAGGACATCGCCACCCTCAACGGCAAGCTGACCGAGCTGAAGAGCAGCTACTTCCAGGACGCCTACACCGAGCGTTCGCAGCGCAAGGCCGACCTCAGCGCGCTGGAGCCGATCGTCCAGCAGCGCCAGGACCAGCTGCGCCGCACCGAGATCCTTTCGCCGGTGCGCGGGCGGGTCAACACCGTGCTGATCAACACCCGCGGCGGGGTGATCCAGCCCGGCGAGGCGATCATGGAGGTGATTCCGGTGGAGGACCGCCTGCTGGTGGAGGCGAAGATCAAGCCGCGCGACGTGGCCTTCCTGGTGCCGGGCATGGCGGCCAAGGTGAAGATCACCGCCTATGACTTCAGCATCTACGGCGACCTCAAGGGCACCCTGGAGCAGATCAGCGCCGACACCATCGAGGAGGACACGCCCCACGGCAAGGAGTCGTACTACCAGGTGCTGATCCGCACCGACGGCAGCCAGCTCAGGCGCGGCGAGGAGGTGCTGCCGATCATCCCCGGCATGGTCGCCGAGGTGGATATCCTCAGTGGCAAGCGCAGCGTCCTCAACTACCTGCTGCGCCCGCTGATCAAGGCCCGGCTCTACTGAGCGGATGCGGCGCCGGCCGGAGCGTTCGCGCCCCGGCCGCCCGCGCACTCAGCCCAGGCGCTTGACGAAGTGGTGGCAGGCGATCTGGTAGCGGCGCTGCATGTACATCCGGTGCGCCGCGGCGCGGTCCGGGCCGACCCCGGAGTCGAGGTGCACGGCCGCGCAGCCCAGGCGCCTGGCCTCGGCCTCGACCCACTCCATCAGCTCCGAGGCGAAGCCCTTGCCGCGCCATTCGGGCAGCGTCGCGATGTCGACGACGTAGAGCGACTTGCCCAGCCAGAGCGAATACTGAATCCGGTAGCCCAGGGCGCAGACCGCATCGGGCGAGCCCTCGGGCCACAGGCCGAGCAGGTGGTAGCCGTTGGGACGGAGCAGCCCGTCGACCTGGGCGACGACCTGTTCCCGGGAGTATTTCGGCCACAACTCGCACAAGGCGGCCGCAGCCCTGGCCGTCTCGTTTTCACCCACTGTTCTGATTGTGAAGGACATAACCTCTCCTGGGTCTTGTACGAAAATCCTTGGGGCCCCTTTCACGCCGCCGGAGCCGGTGGCCTGTCGCGGGGGAGCGATTCTCCAGCTTTCTTTCAACCGGCCAGACATGCGTCCAATGATGTTCCGCAGCCGGCATGTCGGGCGATCGAACCTTCGGGGTATTGCACTGGCGGCAACGGAAACGGGGCGCCCAAGGGCACCCCGTCAGATTGGCGCGGCGCCAGGCCACGCGTGTGGGAAGAGCAGGGCGGGCACCCGTGCGCCGGGGCGCAGCAGGCGGGGACCAGGGCTCGCGCCCCGGCACGCGGATGCCCGCGACCACTCAGCCCAGGCTTCCCGCCAGCTGCTCGTTGCGCGCGCGGCGACGGGTCACCAGCAGGCCGGAGCAGACGATCAGCACGCTGAGCAGCGCGGTGGCGGCCACTTCCACGCGGTGGTCCGGACGCAGCAGCATCAGCACCAGCACGGCGCTGATGAACAGGATCACGGCCCAGGTCAGCCACGGGAACAGCCACATGCGGTACTCGATGGCCTTGCCCTCGGCGACCATGCGCTTGCGCATGCGCAGCTGGGAGACGGCGATCACCAGGTACACCAGCAGCGCGATGGCGCCGGAGCTGGCCATCAGGAAGCCGAACACCTGGGCCGGGACCAGGTAGTTGGCGATCACCGTGGCGAAGGCCGCGGCGGTGGACAGCAGCACCGCCACCACCGGCGTGCCGGCGCGGCTGGTGATGCGCGCGGCGGCCGGGGCATCGCCGCGGCTGCTCAGCGAGTAGAGCATGCGCGAGGCGGTGTACAGCGAGGAGTTCAGGCAGCTGGTCACCGAGGTCAGCACCACCACGTCGATCAGCGCCTTGGCGTGCGGCACGCCGAGCACTTCCAGCACGGTCACGTAGGAGCCGTCGGCGGCCAGGCGCGAGTCGGTCCAGGGCACCAGGGCGACGACGATGAAGATCGACAGGATGTAGAACAGGCTGATCCGCCAGATCACCGAGTTGGTGGCCCGGGAGATCTGCTTGCCGGCCGCGTCGGATTCGGCCGCGGCGATGGTCACCACTTCCGCGCCGAGGAACGAGAACATGGTGATCAGCATGGCGCTGAGCACCGCGCCGAAGCCGTTGGGCATGAAGCCGCCGTTGTCCCACAGGCGCGACACGCCGCTCACCCCGGTGTTGGGCAGCAGGCCGAGGATGGCGCAGGCGCCGAGGATGATGAAGCAGGTGATCGCCACCACCTTGACCAGCGCCAGCCAGAACTCGAACTCGCCATAGTTCTTCACGCTGAACAGGTTGGTCGCGGTGAGCAGCAGGGTGATCGCCAGCGACAGCACCCAGATGTCCAGTTGCGGCACCCAGGTGTTGATGATGGTGGCGGCGATGTTCGCCTCGATCGGGATCACCAGCACCCAGAACCACCAGTACAGCCAGCCGATGGTGTAGCCGGCCCACTTGCCGATGGCCTGGTCGGCGTAGGTGGAGAAGGAGCCGGTGTCCGGCGATGCCACGGCCATCTCGGCCAGCATGCGCATGACGATCACCACCAGGGCGCCGGCCAGCATGTAGGCGAGGATGGCCGCCGGGCCCGCCTCGGCGATGGCGCGGCCGGAGCCGACGAACAGGCCGGCGCCGATCACGCCGGCAATGGACAGCATGGTTACATGCCGCGATTTCAACCCATGGCTCAGGTTGTTCTTGTTGAGCTGTTGCATGGTTTCACCTTGTAAAGCAGCGTCCTTGCAGCGGAAACGCCCTCGCCCACCCGTGATCGCTCACGGGCAGGGAGGGATTTGTTCTTGTGTCTTGCACCAGGCGGAGTTGCGGGCCCGTCAGGCCAGTTCGTCGAAGCACTCGGCGATGATGGCAAGGCCACGCTGCAGATCGGCGTCGCTGACGGTCAGCGGCACCAGGATGCGCAGCACGTTGTAGTAGGTGCCGCAGGACAGCAGGACCAGGCCCTTGTCGCGGGCCTTGGCGACCAGCTTGGCGGTCAGCTCGGAAGCCGGGGTCTTGCCATCGGCCTCGAACAGTTCCACCGCGACCATGGCGCCCAGGGCGCGCACGTCGCCGATGCAGGCGTGCTTCTCGCCGATCCGCTTGAGGCCGGCGGAGAGCATTTCACCCACGGCGATGGCGCGCTGCAGCAGGTTTTCCTGCTCGAACGCCTCGATCACCGCCAGGGCGGCGGCGCAGGAGATCGGGTTGCCGGCGTAGGTGCCGCCCAGGCCGCCCGGGGCCACCGCGTCCATCAGCTCGGCCTTGCCGGCCACACCGGCCAGCGGGAAGCCGCCGGCGATGGACTTGGCGAAGGTGGTCAGGTCGGCGGCGACGCCCATCTGCTCCATGGCGAAGAAGGTGCCGGTACGGCCGGCGCCGGTCTGCACTTCGTCGGCGATCAGGACGATGCCGTGCTCGTCGCACAGGGCGCGCAGGCGCTTCATGAAGTCCTTCGGCGCCGGGTTGAAGCCACCTTCGCCCTGTACCGGCTCGAGGATGATCGCGGCGATGTCGCGCGGCTGCGCGTCGTTCTTGAAGATGCGCTCGATGCTGGCCATGGCCGCGTCCACCGACACGCCGTGCAGCGCGTTGGGGTACTCGGCGCGGAAGATGCCGCCCGGCATCAGGCCCATGCCGGCGGCGTACGGGACGACCTTGCCGGTCAGGCTCAGGGTGTAGTGGGTGCGGCCGTGGTAGGCGCCGGTGAAGGCGATCACACCGGTGCGGCCGGTGGCGGCGCGGGCGATCTTGATGGCGTTCTCGACGGCTTCGGCGCCGGTGGTGACCAGCAGGGTCTTCTTCTCGAAGGCGCCCGGGACCAGGCCGTTGATCTTCTCGGCCAGGGCCACGTAGGACTCGTAGCCGAACACGTGGAAGCAGGTGTGGGTCAGCTTGGCCATCTGCTCCTGCACGGCGGCCATCACCTTGGGATGCAGGTGGCCGGTGTTGAGCACGGCGATGCCGCCGGCGAAGTCCAGGTACTCGCGGCCTTCGACGTCCCATACGGTGGCGTTCTCGGCGCGCTCGGCATAGATCTGGTGGATCTGCCCGACGCCGCGCGGGATGGCGGCCATGCGGCGCTGTTGCAGGCTCTGGTTGGTGTTCATGTTCGCTCCTGTTGAGGCTTGATGAATGACCGCCGTGGTTACACGCCGATGCACAGGTATTTGATTTCCAGGTAGTCCTCGATGCCGTACTTGGAGCCTTCGCGGCCCAGGCCCGAGGCCTTGATGCCGCCGAAGGGGGCGACTTCGTTGGAGATGATCCCGGTGTTGATGCCGACGATGCCGTACTCCAGCGCCTCGCCGACGCGGAACACGCGGGCCAGGTCGCGGGCATAGAAGTAGGCGGCCAGGCCGTATTCGGTGTCGTTGGACATGGCGATCACCTCGGCCTCGTCCTTGAAGCGGAACACCGGCGCCAGCGGGCCGAAGGTCTCGTCCTTGGACACCAGGGCGTTCTTCGGCACGTCGACCAGGATGGTCGGTTCGAAGAAGGTGCCGCCCAGGGCATGCGGCTTGCCGCCGGCGACGACTTTCGCGCCCTTGGCCACGGCGTCGGCGATGTGCTCCTCGACCTTGGCCACGGCCTTGGCGTCGATCAGCGGGCCGGTGGTGATGCCCTGTTCCAGGCCATTGCCGATGTTCAGCCTGGCCACGGCGGCCTTGAGCTTCTCGACGAAGGCGTCGTACACGCCGTCCTGCACGTACAGGCGGTTGGCGCAGACGCAGGTCTGGCCGTTGTTGCGGTACTTGGAGACCAGCGCGCCGTCGACGGCGGCGTCCAGGTCGGCGTCGTCGAAGACGATGAACGGCGCGTTGCCGCCCAGTTCCAGGGACACTTTCTTGATGTCCTTGGCGCATTCGGCCATCAGCTGGCGGCCGATTTCGGTCGAGCCGGTGAAGGTCAGCTTGCGCACGATCGGGTTGCCGGTCAGCTCGCCGCCGACTTCGCCGGCGCTGCCGGTGACCACGCTGAACACACCCTTCGGAATGCCGGCGCGCTCGGCCAGTTCAGCCAGGGCCAGGGCGGAGTAGGGGGTCTGCGAAGCGGGCTTGAGCACCATGGTGCAGCCGGCGGCCAGGGCCGGGCCGGCCTTGCGGGTGATCATCGCCGAGGGGAAGTTCCACGGGGTGATGGCCGCGGTGACACCGATCGGCTGCTTGATGACCATCAGGCGCTTGTCCGCCTGGTGGCCGGGAATCATGTCGCCATAGACGCGCTTGGCTTCCTCGCCGAACCACTCGAGGAACGAGGCGGCGTAGGCGATTTCGCCCTTGGCTTCGGTCAGCGGCTTGCCCTGTTCGAGGGTCATCAGGCGGGCCAGGTCGTCCTGGTTCTGCATCATCAGCTCGAACCAGCGGCGCAGCTTGTTGGCGCGCTCCTTGGCGGTCAGCGCACGCCAGGCCGGCAGGGCGCGGTCGGCGGCTTCGATGGCGCGACGGGTCTCGGCGGCGCCCATCTTCGGCACGCTGCCGATGATTTCGTTGCTGGCCGGGTTGTTCACCTGGATGGTCTGGCCGTTGTCGGCGTCGACCCAGGCACCGTCGATGTAGGCCTGCTGGCGGAACAGGCTGGAGTCTTTGAGTTGCACGCAATCTTCCTCGTTATCGGTGACGGACGGCTCAGCCGGCTGCCCGCAGGTTGTTGTCCGGGGTGACGGCCTTGATGAAGTCGCCGCCGAGTGCGGTGACCTGTTCGCGGACCTTGTCGACGATGTGTGCGCCGATCGGGATGGCCGAGGTGGCCGCCGGCGACGGGGCGTTGCAGACGTTGACGCTGCGGCGGGTGTTGACGAAGAGGAAGTCGTCGATCAGCTTGCCGTCGAGCGACACGGCCTGGGCGCGGACACCGGCCGGGTAGCTGGTGAGGTCGGCCTTGACGATGCTCGGGCAGTACTTCTGCACTTCCTTCAGGTAGCCGCCCTTGAACAGCGAGTTCTTCATCTCGATCAGGCCCGGACGCAGGTTCTTCGCCAGCACCTTGAGGATGCCCGGCGTGGTCAGGGTCTCGAACATGTCGCCGAGGCTGATGTCGCGCTTGCGGTAGCCCTCGCGCTTCATCGCCAGCACCGCGTTGGGGCCGACGGTGACGGTGCCGTCGATCATCCGGGTCAGGTGCACGCCGAGGAACGGCATGGACGGATCGGGGATCGGGTAGATCAGGTGGTTGACGATCTGGTTGTGCTGCTTGGGCAGCAGGTAGTACTCGCCGCGGAACGGGCAGATGATGAACTGCGGCTGCAGGCCCAGCATGCGCACGACGCGGTCGGCCATCAGGCCCGAGCAGCTGACCAGGTAGCGGCCGAGGAACTCGTTGTCGCGGGTGCGCACCACCACTGCCTCGGCGCGCTCGTCGAGGCCCGTCACTTCGGCGTTGTAGCGGATCTCGCCGCCGGCGGCCTGGAACTCGCGGCCCATGGCGGCGGTGACTTCGGCGTAGCTGACGATGCCGCTGGAGGGCACGAAGATGCCGCCCATGCCGACGATGTTCGGCTCGCGCTCGCGCAGTTCGCCGGCGGACAGCCAGTAGCGCTCCAGGCCGTTGGCCGCGGTGCGCTCCCAGAGCGCCTTCATGCGCTCCATTTCCAGTTCGTTGGTCGCCACCAGCAGCTTGCCGCACTCATCGAAACGGATGCCGTGCTTGTTGCAGAACGCCTTGGTGGCCTGGTTGCCGGCCAGGCAGAACTTCGCCTTGAGGCTGCCGGGGGTGTAGTAGACGCCGGCGTGGATCACGCCGCTGTTGTGCCCGGTCTGGTGACGGGCCGGGCCGGATTCCTTCTCCAGCAGAAGGATCTTCGCACCCGGGTAGACCTGGGTGAGCTGCATCGCGGTGGACATGCCGACGATGCCGCCGCCGATGATGATGAAATCGTACACAGCCATTACCTCGCGCACTGGCTCAGCTGAAAAAGACCCGCAGAAGCGAGCCGCCGCGAAGGCCGTGCGCGGACCTTCGCGAGCAAGCTCGCTCCTGCGGGAAGGGTGACGCTGTGGAAATTACTGGCCGCGCTGGTACAGCGGCTTCTGGTAGGAGATGTAGCCACGCTGGCGCATCAGTTCGCGGCGCAGGCCCTCGTGCGGGGTGAAGCGGTCGCGGCCGTGCAGCCAGAACAGGTTGTTGATCAGCAGGAAACTGCCCATCGACACCGGTACGGAAAGCTTCTGCGGGGCGTTTTCCAGGGACTCGGACATGGCGTTCAGCCAGACGCCTTCCTCATAGTTGGCCGGCTGCACGAACTGGTCGATGTAGCGCATGGTCGGGCGGCCTTCGGCGTCGGTGTCGAATACCGGGTGGAACACGTCGTCGCTGACGCGCTTGCTCGGCGGTGCGGTCCAGCGCATCTCGCGGCGGGCCAGCGGATTGCGGAAGTACTCGTCGCACTGCTCCCAGTCGTCCAGGTGCAGCAGCAGGGAGTTGCCGCCTTCCATGTTCTTCTCGTCGATCTTGAGCATCAGCACGTAATCGGTGATCTCGTTGACGAAGGTGCCGTCGTTGTGCAGCTCCATGACGCGGTGCGGCTGGCGCAGGTAGCTGTCGGAGTTGTCGGTGTTCACCACCACGAAGCGGGCGTAGTACTGGCCGCTCATGGCGTCGTAGTTGGAACGGCCGATCAGGTGGGCGCAGGCGGTGGTGAACTTCACCATGTCCTCGGCCTGGCTCACGTCATCCAGACCCACGGGCTTGATCAGCATGGCGCCGGTGTCGCGGCCCAGGATGGTGTTCAGCAGCACCGGGCGCAGGGTGCCTTCGCACAGCTCGTCGAGGATTTCGGCGACGCGGAAGCGCAGGAACGACTTGTACTCCAGTGCCTGTACCGGCCATTGCGCGACGGCCGCGAGGAAGGCCTCCACGGTTTCGCGGGCGAAGGTCAGCTCGAGCAGGCGCGGCGACAGCGCCGACGGCGCTACCGAGTAGCCGCGGGTCTCCAGCGGCAGGGGCATGGCGAGGTCCTGGATGGAGGTGAAGGCGTTCATGGCGGTGTCCTGGCAATGATGGGTTGGCGCCGTCCGGCAATGACCTGGATCAGGCGGGCAGGAGAAAAGTATCGCCATAAACAGAAAATGTCTACATTTTTTGAATCCGGCGATAAATCTTCGCCTTGTCTATTGTTTTTCGTCCATACGACATTTGGGTATGATCAGCGCCTGAAAACCGACTGGAGCTGGATTTGGAAGCACTCGCCCCCCGTCAGAACTCCGCCTTCAGCGGGTATGAGTGGCTCAAGAAGGACCTCATCCGCGGCGTCTTCAAGCCGGGCGAAAAGCTGCTGATGAGCACCCTGAAGGAGCGCTACGACCTGGGTGTCGGCCCGCTGCGCGAGGCGCTCTCGCAACTGGTGGCGGAGCACCTGGTGGTCGCCATCAGCCAGAAGGGCTACCGCGTGGCGCCCATGTCGCTGGAAGAGATGAAGGACATCTACGACGCCCGCGCCAACCTCGAGGCGATGATCGTCGGCCTGGCCATCCAGCGCGGCGACGACGCCTGGGAGGCGCAGGTGCTGGCGCATTCGCACACCCTGGCCAAGGTGGTCGAGGTGAAGACCCGCGAGCAGCGCCTGGACGTCTGGGACGAGCGCCACAAGGCCTTCCACACCGCCATCGCCGCCGGCTGCGGCTCCAAGCACCTGCTGCAGGCGCGCACCTACCTGTTCGACCAGGCCGAGCGCTACCGCCACCTGTGGCTGACGCAGACCGTATTTTCCGAAGAAGCCCTGGAGCTCAAGCGCCAGGAACACGCCGCGCTGGTCGAGGCGATCCTCGCCCGCGACGCGGCGAAGGCCAGCGAGATGATGCGCAGCCACCTGATGACGCCGGTGCCGATCATCGCGCAGATCATGCAGTCCGGCGGCCTCGGCGAAGGGCCGCGCTGATCTCCGGCGCCGCCCGGCCGGGCGGCATCCCTTGCGCAGCGTCTTCTCTCCAGCGAAGCGGCGTTGCCTCGCCCCGGTTGACGAGGGGCGGGAGGAGCTTGCCAAATATGCAATGGCAAATGGACGGCATACCGGCGCGACTGGAAAAGCGAGAGCCCGTTCGCAAAGTGGTTTGCCTGCGCCGGCAAGAATGCAACTGACGCGTCGACGTCCCTCGACGCAATGGACGTGCTGTACAGCGAGGCTATCGGTGCCTTTGCCCTGACGACGCGCGCGGGTCGCTCCACACCGCCGGCGCTCCGTCCGCAGGGGCTGGGTTCCCACCATCGGTCCCTGTCTGTGTCACGAGGACGCTAGGCAACCATGTCTGGATTCACGCAGAGTTTCGGCAGCAAACCGCACATTCTCCTGATCGACGATTCCCCCGAGCAGTTGCGTCCCCTGATGCAGCAGCTCAGCGCCCAGCCGTGGCGGGTCGCCCTGGCGACCGACCCCGTGCAGGCCTACCAGCAGGTCCTGGTGCTGCCGCCCGACCTGATCGTGCTCGACGTGCGCATGCCGAAGATGAGCGGCTTTTCCTTCTGCCGCCTGCTGCGCGAGTCGTCGGCGACCCGCGACATTCCGGTCATCTTCCTGACGTCCGCCGGCGACCTCGACGAGCGCCTGGAAGGCTTCAGCCTGGGCGGCGTCGACTATGTGCTCAAGCCGTTCGAGCCGCAGGAGCTGATCGCCCGCATCCGCCTGCACCTGCAGCTCACCTGGCGCGCCGCGCCGTCCGACGACGACGCGAGCCCGGTGTCGGACGACGAGATCCTGCTGCGCGCATCGCTGCGCTACATCGACGAGAACCTGGCGGACCTGCCGGCCCTGGCGGGGATCGCCCGCAGCGTCGGCACCCATGAGAAGCGCCTGTCGGCGATCTTCCGCCAGCACCTGGGCTGCACGGTGTTCGCCCACGTGCGCCAGATGCGCCTGCGCAAGGCGCAGGACCTGCTGGCGGGCAGCCGCATGAGCGTGCAGGACATCGCCGACCTGGTGGGCTTCGGCAACGCCTGCAACTTCACCACCGCTTTTCGCGAGCAGCAGGGCGTGACGCCCAGCGAATTCCGCCGGCGGGCTTCGGCCGTCAGCGCCGAAGAGAGCTGACCCAGGCGCCGGCCTCAGGGCCGGCCCGATGCTGCGTTTTTCCAGCTTTTTTGCGCCTGATTGCCGTCAATTCGCTCGGCGACAACCTGTTTGCGGAAAAATTCCTTCCTCCTTTCCTGTCCGGCAAAATTCCTGTCCTTTCCGGCAAAAACCCGTCGCTTCGGATGGGTGAACACTCCATGAGCCAAATATCCGCCGGATAAACCCGCCGGCCGGGTGCCTCTTTGACAGCTCTGGAGTCAGCCCCTTGACGTATTTCCTGCCCGCGGCAGCGGACCGTTTTTGCCGCGCCTCGCTCCCACTGGCCATCGCGCTGTCGGGGGCCCTGGTTGTTTCTCCCGCGCAGGCGGCGAGCCTGCCGAATGCTGGCCAGTTGCTCAACGAACAGCAGCGGACCCAGCCGTCCCGGCCGCAATCCACCCAGCCGCCGGCGGCGCTCGATCTGCCCGGCGAAAGCAGCCGTCCCGGCGAGAGCGGCCTGCGCGTGCGCCTGAACGCGATCCGCTTCAGCGGCGACACCGACCTGGCCGCCGCCGAGAACCTGCAGCAGCTGGTCCAGCCGATGATCGGCAAGACGCTCGACCACGCCGGCCTGCAGCAGCTGGTGGAAAACCTCACGCGCTACCTGCGCGGCCGCGGCTACGTGCTGGCCAGGGCCTACCTGCCGCGCCAGGACCTGACCGACGGCAACCTGGAGATCGCCATCATCAAGGGCCGCCTGGAGTCGGGCGAGTCGCGCATCCAGGTCGGCGGCAATACCCGCACCAGCCCGCGGCGCCTGGCCGACATGGCCGGCGCGGCGCTGCCCGAAGGCAAGGTGCTGCAGGCCCGGGACCTGGAGCGCGCGCTGCTGTTGATCAACGACCAGCCGGGCATCAGCGCCCATGCCGGCCTCGAGCGCGGCAAGGCGCCGGGCACCAGCCGCCTGCTGATCGACGCCAGGCAGGGGCCGCTGTTCAGCGGCGCGCTGTCCGCCGACAACTACGGCAACCGCAGCACCGGCACCGCCCGCGCCAACGCCCAGCTCAACCTCGACGACCCGCTGGCGATCGGCGACCAGATGACCCTGGGCGCGAGCAAGACCAGCGGCAGCGACATCTTCGGCGCCGCCTACAGCCTGCCGCTGAACGACTCCGGCCTGCGCCTGCAACTGGCCACCTCCTACCTGCGCTACGACGTCGACCAGGAGCAGTACCGCGCGCTCGACCTGCGCGGCACCGCCAGCACCGGCTCGGTCGGCCTGAGCTATCCGCTGATCCGCTCGCGCCTGGTGAACCTCAACGTCTCCGGCACCTACGAGCGCAAGAACCTCAAGGACCGCGCCCTGGGCAGCAACCTGCGCGACCGCAGCCTGGACAACTTCACCTTCGCCCTGAACGGCAACCGCTTCGACGACTTCGCCGGCGGCGGCGTCAGCGATGCCGGGGTGGCGCTCACCCTGGGCAAGCTGGACCTGTCCGGCAACCCCGACGACGAGTTCGTCGACAGCCGCAGCGCGAAGAGCGATGGCCGTTTCGAGAAGCTCGACCTGCGCCTGTCGCGCCTGCAGAGCCTGGGCCTGGCCAGCGACTGGACGCTGTACGCGGGGATGTCGGCGCAATGGTCGGACCAGAACCTCGACTCGGCGGAGAAATTCCTCCTCGGCGGCCCGGCCGGCGTGCGCGCCTACCCGGTCGGCGAGGCGGCCGGCGACGAGGGCTGGCTGGGCACCCTGGAGCTGCGCCGCAACATTCCCCTGGCGCTGGCCGACGCCAAGCTGGAGGGCCTGGGCTTCTTCGACACCGGGCGGATCTGGCTGCACGAGCAGACCTGGCCGGGCTCGGTGGTCACCGCCACCCAACGCAACCGCTACGACCTCAACGCGCTCGGCCTGGGCGCCAACCTCTGGCTGGGCCGCTGGAGCCTGCACACCGCCGTGGCGCGCACCCTGGGCGACAACCCCGGGCGCAGCCCGTCGGGCCAGGACGCCGACGGCCGCTCCAGCGACTGGCGCGGCTGGGTCCAGGCCTCGATGGCCTTCTAAGCAACGCCACTGGTATCGAAGAGACAGATAGGAGCACCCCATGAAGAGCGCTTCGTTGAACCACGTTTACCGTCTGGTCTGGAGCCATGCCACCCAGGCCTACGTCGCCGTTGCCGAGACCTCCACCGCCCGCGGCAAGCGCGGCGGCATGGTCGGCGTCCTCGCCGCCCTGGGCCTGCTCGGCGGTGCCGCCCAGGCGGCCAACCTGCCCACCGGCGGGAGCATCGTCGCCGGCTCCGGCAGCATCAGCCAGTCCGGCTCGCAGATGACCATCCACCAGGACAGCAACCGCCTGGTGACCAACTGGAACAGCTTCGACGTCGGCGCCGACGCCAGCGTGCGCTTCCAGCAGCCCGGCCGCGACAGCATCGCGCTCAACCGCGTGACCGGCGGCGCCGGCGCCAGCCAGGTGCTCGGCAAGCTCGACGCCAACGGCCAGGTCTGGCTGATCAACCCCAACGGCGTGGTGATCGGCAAGGGCGCCCAGGTCAACGTCGGCGGCCTGGTGGCCTCGTCGCTGAACATCGGCGACGCCGACTTCATGGCCGGCAAGAGCACCTTCGAAGGCGGCAGCGCGGCCGGCGCGGTGGTCAACCAGGGACAGATCCGCAGCGCCGACGGCGGCGTGGTCGCCCTGATCGGCCCGCAGGTGAGCAACAGCGGCAGCATCCGGACGCCCTCCGGCAGCACCGTGCTGGCGGCCGGCGAGAAGGTCAGCCTGGACTTCGCCGGCGACGGCCTGGTGAGCGTCAACGTCGACCGCGGCGTGCTCGACGCGCTGGTGCGCAACGACGGCCGGATCAGCGCCGACGGCGGCGCGGTGGTGCTCAGCGCGCGCTCGGCGGACGCGGCGATCAGCAGCGTGGTCAACAACTCCGGGGTGATCGAGGCCCACGGCCTGGTCGCGCGCAACGGCCGCATCCTCCTCGATGGCGATGCCGACGGCGGCCTGACCCAGGTGGCGGGCACCCTCGATGCCTCTTCGGCGGTCGGCGCCGGCGGTAGCGTCGACGTGCAGGGCGCGGACATCCGGGTCGGCAACGCCACGCTCGATGCCAGCGGCAGCACCGGCGGCGGCACCATCAAGGTGGGCGGCGGCCTGCACGGGCAGGACGCCAGCATCGCCAACGCGCAGACGGTCAAGGTCGGCAAGGACGTGACCGCGCGGGCCGATGCCAGCGATACCGGCAACGGTGGCACGGTGGCCTTCTGGGCCGATGAGCGCAACGATTTCGCCGGCAACATCTCGGTGCGCGGCGGCGCCAGGAGCGGCGACGGCGGTTTCGCCGAAGTGTCCGGCAAGCAGGCGCTGCACTACGTCGGCCAGACCGACGCGCGCGCGACCCACGGCAGCACCGGCTACCTGATGCTCGACCCGACGACGATCGACGTCTGGGGCGGCGCCGACCCGAACGGCACCTCGGCCTCGGACAACTGGAGCAGCACCGGCGGCGGCGCCAACGTCTACGAAAAGACCCTGGAAGCGCAGACCGCCAACGTCGCCCTGCTGGCCACCGGGGGGAGCACCTCCACCGCCGACGGCACGACCACGGGCATCACCTTCCATGACCTGAACGGCAATGGCGGTGACGGCACCATCACCCTGCAGCACAACGTGAGCTTCTATGCCGAAGTCGTTCCCGATTCGAGCTCGGCGCGCCACGAGATCAAGTTCCTGAACACCGACAACACGCTGGAGGTTTCGGGTTCGGGGTACATCTTCTTCCAGGCCGGCGGCGCGAACACCGGCACCATCGGCGAAGCGGCCTCCAGCAGCGGCTCGAACGTCACCGGCAACCAGGGGGTATTCAACCTGGTCGCCAAGGGCCCCACGGAGGCCGGCGACAGCGCCTCGGTCGCGGGCGCCCCGGCGTCGATGCCGGCGCACGTCGGTACCGGCTACAAGCTCGGTGCAAGTTTCCCCGGCAGCGCGAATTACGTGGCGGGCACGGCGCCCGGCGCGGGCAGCATCACGCTGGCTGGCGCCGACGGCCTCACCGTCAGCGGCAACCTGCAGACCAACGGCGGCTACGTCCGCATCTCCGGCGACTCCGACAGCGGCGGCGTGGGCAACCTGGTCATCAACCACAACGTCACGACCAACGGCGGCAATTTCTTCATGTCGTTCGGTTCGTCCGGCAACGGCGCCACGGCGACCCTGGCGGCGGGCAGCGTGGTGGACCTTTCCTGCCACACGGCGTCCTGCGGACAGAGCGGCCAGCTCTACACCGGCGCGGATATCGCCAAGGCCACGGGCGGGACGGTCGCCTCCAACGGCTCGATCTCCGGCTCGAACAAGGCGCTGTACATGGGCGCCTCGACCGGCAACGTCATCCTCGGCGGCTCGCTGCTGGTCGGCGGCGACCTGTCCCTGAGCAACTACGTCCTCCAGGGCGGCGCGGACATCCAGACCGACGGCAGGATCTCGCTGGACAGCACCGACAAGTTCCAGCCCGGCACCAACACCAACGGCAACGGCGAAACCCTGACCAACGTGTCGCTGCAGGGCAGTCAGATTGCCATCAACGGCCTGGACAGCAGCATCAGGACCGTCGACCTGCAGCTCAAGCCGCTGCACGCCAGCGACAACCTGTTCCTGAACGACACCGACGGCGTGGTGGTCGGCGACGGCACGGTCGCCCGCGACGGCACCGTCACCGGCGCCACCACGCGCAACACCTTCATCAGCGCAAGCGACCTGGACGAGCTGGAAACCGCGGGCGTCAGGAGCCTGATCATCGGCCGGGCCGACGGCACCGGCACGACCAAGGTGGAGTCGCTCAGCAACAGCCTGGGCGGCGCGGTCGCACCGGGGTTCACCTTCAAGGCGCCCGGCCAGCTCGGCCTGATCAACGGCGATATCGTCGTCGACGGCGCGCTGGCCAACAGCGGCGCGGGTTCGGTGGTGCTGCAGGCGGTGGACGCGCGCAGCGGCATCGACACCTACGGCACGCTGCCCACGACCGGCCAGGCCTGGGTGGCCGGCACGGCGGACAACGACGTCATCACCGGCAACGTCACCCTCACGGACCGGGGCACCGTCAGCGCCGGCGGCGCCATCGTCGCCTCGTCGAAGAACGGCAACTTCGTCAACGACCGCGGCGCGGACGCCTTCTCGGCGGGAACGCGCTGGCTGACCTTCACCCAGTCGCCGGAGCTGGATGTGACGGGCGGGCTGACCTACGACTTCAAGAGCTACAACTCGACCTACCTGGATGCCGACGGCGGCTACGCCCAGGCCAACGGCGCCTACGGCCACGACGCGGACGGCAAGTTCGTCGACCTCGCGCCCGACTCGCGCCTGATCGACGGCGTGCACACGCTGGCCGAGATCATCGGCACCTCGGCCACGGCGAACAACATCGGCGAGAACGCGAGCGTCAACGGCAAGCTCTACAGGATCGCCCCGACCGTGGAGGCGAGCTTCGTCGGCGCGGTCACCAAGACCTATGACGGCACCACCGGCCTGACCGGGACGACCGTGACCTACCAGGACGGCACCACGGGCAGCAGCCTGACCACCGCCGGCAACGTCAAGGTCACCAGCAACGGCATCGACGGCGACAACGTGCAGGTGGCGGTGAGTAACGCCGGCCTGAGTGGCGCGGTTTACGACAACAAGAACGTCGGCGGTCCGCTGAACCCCGATGGTTCGCCGAAGCTGAGCACGGTCGATGGCCTCACCACCGTGGTGGGCGGCAAGACCGTTTCCGCCACGGGCGTGACCATCGGCACGGCCAGCAACGGCGGCGACGGCTATGTCAGCGACGATAACGTGTCGGGCAAGACGCTGCGCGTGTACGGCTACAACCTGTCCGGCGGCGACGGCGCGGTGGGTTCCGGCGGCGGGGCGATTTCCGGCGAGATCGGCGTCGTCACGCAGAAGGTGATCAGCGCCACCGCCGACGTGGCCGGCAAGGTCTACGACGGCAACACCAGCGCCCAGCTGAGCAACGTCAACCTGGTGGGCGTGGTGGCCGGCGATGAAGGCAAGGTGGCCGGCAACGGCGGCGGCAGCTTCGCCGACAAGAACGCCGGCAGCGGCAAGTCGGTCAGCGGCAGCGGCATCACGCTGTCCGGCGACGAGGCGGGCAACTACCGCTTCGACACCAGCGCCCAGGTCGGCACCGCGGATATCGACAAGAAGGTCATCACCGCCACCGCCGATGCGGCGGACAAGGTCTATGACGGCAACACCAGCGCCCAGCTGAGCAACATCAACCTGGTGGGCGTGGTGGCTGGCGACGAAGACGAGGTGGCCGGCAATGGCAGCGGCAGCTTCGCCGACAAGAACGCCGGCAGCGGCAAGTCGGTCAGCGGCAGCGGCATCACGCTGTCCGGCGCCGAGGCGGGCAACTACAGCTTCGACACCACTGCCCAGGTCGGCACCGCCGATATCGATCGCAAGGTGCTGACCGCCACCGCCGATGCGGCGGACAAGGTCTACGACGGCAACACCAGCGCCCAGCTGAGCAATATCCAGCTGGTCGGCGTGGTCGCCGGTGATGCCGGCAAGGTGGCCGGCAACGGCACCACCGGCACCTTCTCGGACAAGAGCGCCGGCAGCGACAAGTCGGTCAGTGGCAGCGGCATCACGCTTTCCGGCGCCGAGGCGGGCAACTACAGCTTCGACGGCAACGCCCGGGTCGGCACGGCTGACATCACCCGCAAGGTGCTGACCGCCACTGCCGATGCGGCGGACAAGGTCTACGACGGCAACACCGGCGCCCAGCTGAGCAATATCCAGCTGGTGGGCGTGGTGGCCGGCGACGAGGGCGAGGTGGCCGGTAACGGCGGCGGCAGCTTCGCCGACAAGAACGCCGGCAGCGACAAGTCGGTCAGCGGCAGCGGCATCACGCTGTCCGGCGCCGAGGCGGGCAACTACAGCTTCGACACCTCCGCGAAAGTCGGCACGGCCGATATCACCCGCAAGGTGCTGACCGCCACCGCCGATGCGGCGGACAAGGTCTACGACGGCAACACCGGCGCCCAGCTGAGCAACATCCAGTTGGTGGGCGTGGTGGCGGGCGACGAAGGCGAGGTGACCGGCAACGGCACCACCGGCACCTTCTCGGACAAGAACGCCGGCACCGGCAAATCGGTCGACGGCAGCGGCATCGCGCTGTTTGGCGCCGAGGCGGGCAACTACAGCTTCGACACCACTGCCCGGGTCGGCACGGCCGATATCGACCGCAAGGTGCTGACCGCTACCGCCGATGCGGCGGACAAGGTCTACGACGGCAACACCAGCGCCCAGCTGAGCAACATCCAGCTGGTCGGCGTGGTCGCGGGTGATGCAGGCAAGGTGGCCGGCAACGGCACCACTGGCGCCTTCTCCGACAAGAACGCCGGCAGCGACAAGTCGGTCAGTGGCAGCGGCATCACGCTGTCCGGTGCCGAGGCGGGCAACTACAGCTTCGACGGCAACGCCCGGGTCGGCACGGCCGATATCACCCGCAAGGTGCTGACCGCCACCGCCGATGCGGCGGACAAGGTCTATGACGGCAACACCAACGCCCAACTGAGCAACATCCAGCTGGTGGGCGTGGTGGCGGGCGACGAAGGCGAGGTGGCCGGCAACGGCGGCGGCAGCTTCGCCGACAAGAACGCCGGCAGCGGCAAGTCGGTCAGTGGCAGCGGTATCGCGCTGTCCGGCGCCGAGGCAGGCAACTACAGCTTCGACACCTCCGCGAAAGTGGGCACGGCCGACATCACCCGCAAGGTGCTGACCGCCATCGCCGACGTGGCGGACAAGGTCTACGACGGCAACACCGTTGCCCGGCTGAGCAACGTCAACCTGGTGGGCGTGGTCGCTGGCGACGAAGGCGAGGTGACCGGCAACGGCTCCACGGGCACCTTCGCCGACAAGAACGCCGGCACCGGCAAGTCGGTCAACGGCAGCGGTATCGCGCTGTCCGGCGCCGAGGCGGGCAACTACAGCTTCGACACCGCCGCCGAAGTGGGCCGCGCCGATATCGGCCGGAAGACCCTGGGCGGCACGCTGCAGGTCGCGGACAAGAACTTCGATGGCAGCAACCAGGCGCCGGTCAGCGGCGTCGAGCTGAGCGGCGTGGTCGCGGGCGACGACGTCAGCGCCACGGCCGGCGGCCTGTATGACTCGCCGGACGTGGGCCAGGGCAAGCCTGTCCGCGCCGTCGACCTGCTGTTGTCCGGGCGGGATGCCGGCAACTACCAGATCGACCCGGCGCAACTGCTTGGCAGCGGCACCGTCGCGGCGGCGCTGTACATCCCGGTCGGCCTGATCAACGAGCCCCAGGGGGCGAACGGTACGGCGTCCGTCGTCGAGCCGCGCGCCGCGCAGCAAGTCGCGGCGGCGCCCGTCGATGCGCAGCCGGTGCCCAGCAGCCAGTTGTTTGGCGAGGCCGCCAGCCCGGCGTTCGTACCGGGCGAGGTCGGCCAGGGCGGCAGCCTGGTGCTGCAGGACACCGTACTTCGGGGCTCCGGGCGTCTGAGCCTGATGCTGGAGGACGCGCCGGCGGAGAAGGCGCAGATCAACACCCTGGCGCTGTTCCGCAGCGACGCGGGCAGCGAGCCGGCCGGCAAGGGCCTGTTCCGCGCCACCGACCTGGGCGACAGCATCACCCTCGAAGCGGTGAGCGCCGCGCAGCCGGAGGCGCCGGAACTGGAGCAGGGCGCCGGCAACTGGGCCAGCGGTGCGGTCGCCAGGAGCAACGGCGAGCTGCTGCCGCTCAAGGTGGAGCTGCTCAAGGACGGCATCCTGAAGGTGAACGTGCCGGCGATGAGCGAGGACACCGACGACGAGGACCTGGCCAGCTACGGCCTGGCCCTGGCCAAGCAGCGTCTGGGGGTGAGCGTGTCGGCGGTCCGCGCGGTGGTCATCGAGCGCGCGGCGGGCCAGGTCCGTCGCGGGCCGGCCACGGGGCTGCAGATGGTCTCCCGCTGAGACCGCCGCGAACCGGTCACCGTTACAGGTGGCCGGTTCGCGTGTCTTCGAGCCCGATTGGGTGCCGCACCCGGAGGGAGTGGGGCGGCGTCGGGGCGTGCGATAATGTAGGAAATTTCCTAAAGACTCGTTCAGGCAGGTTTGCAGCGTGTGGAAGTCGTGGGCCCTGCGTGGTGATTGGCTTTGGGGGCGGGCAGGGAACTGCGTCGATCATCGGCGCTTCGGTTGGCTGTTCCTGGCACTGCTGTTCCTGGCGATCGGGGCGCCTCAGCGCGCGTCGGCCGCCGAGCCCGTCGATCCGTGCGGGCAATCCTCGTTGCGGCTGCTGCCGCAGATCCAGTACCTGCTGGACCCGACCAGCAGCCTGGGCGCCGCCGAGGTGGCGGACCTGCCAGACGAGCGTTTCCAGACCATCGACGGACCGCGCTTCCCGCTCGACTTCAGCCCGGCCTCGGTCTGGCTGCGCTTCACGGCGCAGTCCGCCGACGTCTCCTGCATGCGCTGGCTGAAGATCGGCGAGCCGCGTCTGGAGCAGTTGCAGGTCTTCATCCGCAACGCAACCGGGGACTGGCGGGAAATGCGCGCCGGCAGCGGCTATCCGCTGGCGCAATGGTCGGTCCTGTCGCGGCAGCCGTTGTTTCCGCTGGTCCTGGACAAGGGCCAGCCGCTCCAGGTGGTGGTGCGGGTCATGAGCAGCACCGTGCTGATCATCGATCCCTATCTGTGGGACGACGTGCAGCAGCAGCGGGCGCTGGCGCGCTCCAACCTGTTCGATGGCCTGGCGCTGGGCATCGTCCTGCTCATCGTGCCATTCGGCTTCGTCATCGGGCTGATCCGGCGTTCCCCACTGCTGATCCTCAACGTCCTGTCGATCCTGGCCTACGGGATGGTCTGCTTCGCGGCCAACGGCTACCTGTTCTACGTACCGCAATGGATGCCCTGGAAGTACGAGCTGCTCGGCGTATTCGCCGGCATGACCTTCGCCCTGTTCATGGGCTACATGCGCATTCTGTTCGGCGTGCGGGTCCTGCCGGCCTGGATGCGCGCGTCGCTGACCGTCTACACCGTGCTGGGCGCCGGACTGCTGGCGTGGGGCGCGGTCGGCGACTACCGCGAAACCCGCACGCTGTTCAGCGAGCTGCGCTGGACCCTCTACGTGGTGGTGCCGCTGAGCCTGGCGGCAACCTGGTACCACGGCCGGCGGCCGAGCTGGCTGGCCGGGTTCCTGGCCGCGTTCTTCGTGTACCAGGGCACGCTGCGGCATTTCCTCGACGTGAAGAACGTCAACTGGCAATACGGCGAGGACCAGCTGGGGCTGACTTCCGCCCTGCCCGGCGTACTGCTGCTGGTCTGTACGCTGGTGATGGAGTTCAGCCGCGGCCGCCGCCGGGAGCGCCAGGCGAGGGCGGAGCTGGATGAACAGCGGCGCGCCGAGCACGAGCGCCTGGAAGGCTCGGTCGCCCGGCGCACCGAGCAGCTGCGCGAATCGCTGAAGGCCCGCAGTCTGTTGCTGGCGCGCATCAGCCATGACCTGCGCTCGCCGCTGGCGAGCATCATCGACTACTCGCGGGCGCTGGGGCTGGACGGGCGGAGCGATATTCCCCGGCGCATCGAGCGCAATGCCCGGCGCCAGCTGGAAATGATCGACGAACTGCTGGAGTTCTCCCGCAACGAGTTGCAGCAGCTGGAGCTGGTCCTGGCGCCCGGCTACCTGTACGGCTTCCTCCGCGAGATCGAGGACGAGGGCCGCTTCCTCGCCCTGCGCCAGGGCAACCGCTTCGCCTGCGAATTCGCCGAGGACCTGCCGCCGCTGGTGCAGGCCGATTTCCGGCGCCTGCGCCAGGTGCTGATCAACCTGCTGGCGAACGCGGCGAAGTTCACCCGCAACGGGCTCATCCAGTTCCGCGTCGATCGGATTGCCGGCGACGAGCAGGGCGTGACCGTGCGCTTCCGCATCAGCGACAGCGGCATCGGCATCCGCGCCGAGGAGCGCGAGCAACTGCTGCAACCCTTCCAGCGCGGCAGCAACGCCGCCGGTTACGACGGCTCCGGGCTCGGCCTGTCGATCGTCACCCAGCTGCTGCAGCAGATGGGCAGCGAACTGCACGTCGACGCCGCGCGGGAGCAGGGCGCCGGCCTGGGCTTCGCGCTGAAGATGGCGACGACGACGGAGAGCGAGGTCGAGAGCGTGCTGAGCGACAACGACATGGCCTCGATCGACGGCGATGGGCGCTGCGTGCTGGTCGTCGACGACATCCAGCAGAACCGCGATAGCCTGTGTGATCTGCTGGCTGGCTATGGCTTCGACGTGCTCACGGCCAGCGACGGTGAGCAGGCGCTCGAGACCTTGCGCAGCGCGTCGATCGATCTGCTGATCACCGACCAGATGATGAGCCCCGTCGACGGCTGGCAGTTGCTCTCCAGCGTGCGTGCGTCCTACCCGTACCTGCCGGTCCTGCTGTACTCGGCGGCCCCGCCGCTGCGCCCGAAGAGCGCCGGGGCCGACCTGATGTTCGACGCCGCCTTGCTCAAGCCGGCGACGAGCGGGGACGTGGTCAGACGGGTGAGCGAACTGGTCGATTGCAGCCCGGCTCGCTGAGTCTTTCGATACTCCACCGAAGAGCGGGGAAGCCGAGGAAACTCCGGACAAGCCAGTGCCAGGCCGGCAAGGGCTCGTTTGGTGTTTTTCCATTGGCCCGCAACGGTTTCCCGCATTGCAATCCGTCCCGGTATTGCCGTGCAAGGCCGTGGGCCCGTGTGCAATTTCTTGCCGCCCGAAATCGGGAAAATCGAAGGGGAGGGCGCTGGAGGCCAGGTCTGATGCGGTGCGCGGTGGCATGCGCAAGTAGTTGCACAGCCGTGTGCAAGTTCTTGCATGAATTTCCGGGGGTTTCGTTCGGAAACTACCAGCGAAGAACGCCGCGGGGATGGCGGGGCTCTAGTCCCGCAACGGGTTGAGGGTTTCTGGCACGCGGCTTGTTAAGGGTCTTCCGCCCGGAGGGATATGAGCCTTGGGGCAACCCCAACTATCGTGCAAGGAGCACTTTCATGCCAACACCCGCGTATCTGTCCCTCGAAGGCACCAAGCAAGGCCTGATCACCGCCGGCACCTTCACCGAGGACTCGGTCGGCAACATCTTCCAGGAAGGTCACGAAGACCAGGTCCTGGTCCAGGCGTTCAACCACCAGGTGATCATCCCGCGCGACCCGCAGTCCGGCCAGCCGACCGGCCAGCGCGTACACAAGCCGCTGATGATCACCAAGGTCTTCGACAAGTCCTCGCCGCTGATCTTCAACGCCCTGACCTCCGGCGAGCGCCTGAACAAGTGCCGCCTGGAGTGGTACCGCACTTCCTCCACCGGTACCCAGGAGCACTACTTCACCATCGAACTGGAAGACGCGGTGATCGTCGACGTGCAGTCGCGCATGCCCAACTGCCAGGACCCGAACATGGCGCACTTCACTCACCTGGAAGACGTCTACTTCACCTACCGCAAGATCGTCTGGACCCACGAAGTCTCCGGCACCTCCGGCTCCGACGACTGGCGTACGCCGATCTCTGCCTGATCCGCAGCGATCGACGCCACGCGCATCGGCCAGGCCTTCCTGGCCGATGCACCTTTACCGGCTCGTGTTTCCTGCATGCACCGCCTGGATGGCAGCACGGATGACCGGCCACCTGTGCAGAGGAACATCGGATGTTCGCCCCGGCCAACCAGACCCATTTCAGCCTGAGCATCGAAGACGCCAGCGGCGATCTGCAGGTGCTCGAGTTCAGTGGCCGTGAGGCGCTGAACCAACCTTTCCGCTTCGAACTCGATCTGGTCAGCGACAACCCTGCGCTGGACCTGGAAAGCCTGCTGCACAAGGCCGCGTACCTGGCGATCGGGCAGGGTGGCGCCGGCATCCACGGGCAGGTCTACCGGGTCGCCCAGGGGGAATCCGGCAGGCGCCTGACCCGCTACCAGATCAGTCTGGTGCCGCGCCTGGCCTACCTGGCCCATCGCGTCAACCAGCGCATCTTCCAGCAGCTCACGGTGCCGCAGATCATCGGCAAGGTTCTGGAGGAGCACGGTATCCTCGCCGACGCCTACCGCTTCCAGCTCGGCCCGACCCTCTACCCCAAACGCGACTACTGCACCCAGTACGACGAATCCGATCTGCACTTCGTCCAGCGTCTGTGCGAGGAGGAGGGGATTCACTACCACTTCGAGCACAGCTCCCAGCAGCACCTGCTGGTGTTCGGCGACGACCAGACCTGTTTCCCGAAACTGGCGCCAGTGGCCTACCAGCAGGATTCCGGCATGGTCGCCGACGTACCTGTGGTCCGCCGCTTCGGCCAGCGCCTGGAAACCCGCACCAGCCGCACCACACGGCGCGACTACCACTTCGAGAAACCGCGGCTCGACCTGGAGAGCGCGGCGCGCAGCGACTTCATGCCGGACCTGGAAGACTACGATTACCCCGGTCGCTTCACCGACCGCGAGCGCGGCCGGCACCTGAGCCAGCGGGCCCTCGAACGGCATCGCAGCGACTACCTGCTCGGCGAGGGCCGTAGTGACCAGCCGAGCTTGCGCAGTGGCCATTTCCTCACCCTGAGCGACCATCCGCGCGCCGAATGGAACGACCTCTGGCTGCTCACCGAAGTCCATCACGAGGGCAGGCAGCCCCAGGTGCTGGAGGAATCCATCACCAGCGATGTCACCGACGACAAGGACGACTTCCACCAGGGCTACCGCAACCGCTTCACCGCCACCCCCTGGAGCGTGCCGTACCGTCCTCCCCTCGAACATCCCAAGCCACGCATCCTCGGGAGCCAGAGCGCCGTGGTCACCGGCCCCGCCGGCGAGGAAATCCACTGCGACCCGTACGGCCGGGTGAAGGTGCAGTTCTTCTGGGACCGTGAGGGTCAGGCGGACGACAGGACCAGCTGCTGGCTGCGCGTCGCCTCCAGCTGGGCCGGCAAGCAGTTCGGCTCCATCGCCATCCCCCGCGTCGGCATGGAAGTGCTGGTCAGCTTCCTCGAAGGCGACCCCGACCAGCCGTTGGTTTCCGGCTGCCTCTACCACGCCGAGAACCGGGTGCCCTACACCCTGCCGGAGCACAAGACCCGCAGCCTGTTCAAGACCAACAGTTACCCCGGTGGTGGCGGCTTCAACGAACTGCGCATCGAGGACCGCAAGGGCCAGGAACAGATATTCATCCACGCCCAACGCGACTGGGACGAGAACATCGAGCATGACCAGCGCATCCGCATCGGCCACGAACACCACGACACTGTCGAGGCGAACACCTACAGCGAATTCAAGGCCGAGGAGCACCGCACCACCCACGGCGACCGCAAGGTCGAACTGCGCAGCGACGACCACCTCACCGTCGGCAACAACCAGCACGTGAAGATCGGCACCGGCCAGTTCGTCGAGGCCGGCCAGGAAATCCACCTGTCCGGCGGCCTGAAAGTGGTGATGGAAGCGGGGAGCGAACTGACCCTCAAGGCGGGGGGCAGCTTCGTCAAACTCGACGCGGGCGGCATTACGCTCAGCGGCGCGACGGTGAAGATGAACAGCGGCGGCAGCCCTGGGGCGGGGACGCCGGCGGTGCCGTTGTTGCCGGGGCCGTTACGGCAGGCCGATCACGACAAGGCCGGTGGTCAGATGACCGGAGCAGCAGCGAACAAGCAGCAGGAACGCCAGCTGAGTGTCCGCATGGCTCCTCTCCCCAATATGCCTGGTTACCCGGATGAGCCTTACAAGCTGTTCGCCGATGGCGCTCTGATCAAAAGCGGATTCAGTGATGCCCAGGGTGTTGTGCGCTTCGACCATATTCCCGGGACATGCACCTATGCGGTTGAAATGGTCAATGGCCACCGCTTCACACTGAAGATGAGCGAGGAGTCGACTGACCAGACTCGTGCTGATGACGCCCGATTGGCGCGTGGCGGCTACCGGGACTATCCGTCGGCTGCGGCGCCACTGGAGCCTTTGGCCAGTACGGATGAGTTCCGGCGGCTGCTCGCGGGAGTGGGTATCAAGGACGATTGAAGGAACCGGTTGATGAAATATCTTGAGCAGAATCTGGCTGTTTCTCGCCAGGAAAACAGCGCCACTCTGACCCTGGACTGGTTTGCCCACGACAAGAATCCATTGAGCCCGCCCCGGCCGGCAGGCAATGTCGCCGAACCGCTGGTGTGCGGCGAAGAGGCCTTTGCCAGGTTCTATGAGTGCATCCATAAGGCTCGCAAGAGCGTCGACATCATCAGTTGGGGCTTCGATCCCGGGCTGCGTCTCAAGCGTGACGGCGACAAGCAGGAAACCCTTGGCGAACTGCTCAAGCGCAAGGCTGGCGAGGGTGTTGAGGTTCGAGTGCTGATCTGGAACAACAGCCTGGCCCAGGCAGGGGAAAACTCGGTCATAGGTGAAGGCTGGTCCGGCCAGGGCGGTACGGCGTTGGGCTCCGGTATTAGCGCAGGGAAGCCCGCCGACGTGAGTGGGCGGGAGGAAAAGCGTCGCGCCCTGCAGCTCAAGCAGGATGAGGAGCGAGCCAAGTTGAACAGCCTGTCGGCCAGCGATGAACGGGATCGTCGCGGCTGCCGGGACAAGATCATCTCCCTCCAGCAGCAGATCGATGCCCTTGATTCCGGCTACACCAAAGGCAGCGACTCGGGAGGGACTGCGCAGCATCCCGAGGACCAGGCAAGCACCCGCGACTGGTATCGCTGGGTATATAGCAGTCAAGCCAAGAACATCGACTTCCGAACCCGCGATTTCCCCTTCTTCGTCGAGCTGACTTATGACGACGTCAACGGCTTGCGGGCGCACTGGGGGCGGCTACGAATTCTGGCGCACCTGATGGCTAGCGAGCTTCCCGACTCCAGCTGGATGCAGTACGCCGCTCTTAGCTTCTTCCCCAGCCACCATCAAAAGACTCTGGTCGTCGATTACCTGGATGCCGAACACGCTGAAGGGATGGTCATGGGGCACAACTTGCAACGCAATTACTGGGACACCACGGCCCATGCCTTCGATGATGCGGCCGGCAGACGCGATGCCGGTTTTGGCCCCTGGCAGGATCTTTCGCTGCATGTTCGCGGTCCGGTGTTGTTCGACCTGAACCACAACTTCTGCAATGCCTGGGATAACGGGACACCGTGGATTCGACGGCTCTTCAGCGGCACGCTGACCAACAAGCGCGCTGAAATGCTTCCCTTGAAGCTGATGCAGAATGGTGGTGAAGCGGCGCAGATCGTCCGCACGCAAGCTCAGGAGGGGCCGGAAAATACCATTCTGGAGGTCTATGAGAAGGCGCTGGGCAATGTGCACCAGTATGCCTATGTGGAAAACCAGTACTTCCGTTACGCCCCTCTGACCGAACGCCTCAAGAAAGTTGCTGCCGCGCGCAAGGAGGCTGGAGCACTGGATGACCTCTACCTCTTCGTGGTGACCAACACGCCCGACAGCAAGCACTTCTCCAGCAGTACCTACGAAATGCTCGACAGCCTCGGTCAGGGCGAGCTCATGCCGTTGGCGCACCGCGACTTGCTCTACGATCAGCGGCAACTTGTCTATCGTGAGCGCGAACTGGAGGCTCGTCCTGTGACTCCGGAGCGTGATCAGGAGTTGTCGCGGATTCGCCAGCAGAAGAAGGAGTTCGATATCGACGGAGCGCGCGCGGACGAGTTGCTGCAACAGGACCCGAATGCACACTACAACCAGGCTGCGGCACGTGAACTGGAGCCGGAGCTGCTTCCTCCCGAAGGGCTCAAGGTGATCATCGCCACCCTGGTCAGTTGCCAGAATGGCAGCGAATCAATCTCCGCTCCGAAGGAGCAATCGGAGCGCCAGGCGGACCAGCGTATCAGTGAGCTTCTGGGGCCTGAGCAGGGTATAGCCAAATACAAGTCGATCTATGTGCATAGCAAGCTTCTGCTGGTTGATGATGCGTTCTTCACACTGGGGTCGGCTAACCTCAACCAACGCAGTCTCTATTCGGATTCCGAGTTGAATATCGCTATGCCCAGTCCGGCGACAACGAGAAAGTGGCGGGAGAAGTTATGGGAAATGCATTTGGGAGAGTCAGGTAAGGGGGATATAGGGTCTGATTTTAGTGATTGGGAAAACTGGGTGCAAAGAAATTGGAAGAACCAAAAAAGGTGTAGGCCCCTCATGGGGAAATTAGTCAGATTTTGGGATGTGGTGACACCTTATGCAGCTGCGATTGATTGATGCGATAGCTCTTGTAATAGCATTTTTTTTGGGGGGGCATGCTATGGCGAATGAGTTTAAGTGTATTCGGGAAATTGACGTAGCCCCTCCGCTGGATGCTCAGGCGGATGAGTGGTTCAAGCAGGCACGAGAGCTGTCAGAGCAACGCATCCCTAATTGGAAGGATATTGCTAGCCTCTATCAGAAGGCCATTGATAGGGGGCATTGGAAAGCTATGCATAATATGGCTGAGCTATATCTGAGGGGAAAGGGGGTTTCTAAGGATACCAATAAGGCCATAGATATTTATATGAGAATGGTCGAGTTGGATATTCCGCTGGGATATTACGATATGAGTGTTATGGCTCAGCGGGGGGTAGGGGTTGTTCAGTCGGATAGAGAGTCCATGCTCTATCTGTTGCGTGCGGGCGATATGGGGAGTGTGCTTGCCCAAGTTAGGCTTGGTAATATTTATATATATGATTTGAAGAAAGATAAACTGGGTGAGAGCTATCTGCGCTGTGCTGCCCATCAAAATGACGCCACAGCAAACTTCGAGCTTGGGGAGTACTACGATATAGTGGATGGAAACTATCCTGTGGCCATGCATTATTACCAAGTTTCTGCTGCGTTAGGTGAGCCCAAAGGGGCGTCGAATATCTTTCGTACATTCAGGGATGGGATGTTTGGTTACAAGAAAGATAAGAAGGTTGCCGATGCCTATAAAGCTGTTTGGCAGAAGCTTCTGAATAATTCCGACCTTCGCTTCCCCAATCTGGCAATTGATCACCCACTTCCACCAAATCCTATTCAGGGGTATCACGCTGATAAGGATAAAAATTGGAAGCCTACAGGTCGTCCGGATGATTACTGAGATTGCAGTTTAAACTGATGTTCGTTATGCGTGGGATAGTTGATTTTCGAAATTGGCTGTTGACGTTCGGTTTTTGTCAGTGGTTGATTAGTCTTTTGTTGACTCTGGCGCTTGCCTTTGGAAGTGACTCTGCCGTGGCGTTCGAGTTCAAGTGTATGGCCGAGATAGATACCGCTCCAGCATTTGATGTGCAAGCTGATCGGATTTTTTTGAGCGCCCGTAATGCCAGCAAGCAGAGAGTTACTGACTGGTCAGAGGTAGCGCGCCTGTATCAACAGGCAGTCGATGGCGGACACTGGAAGGCTATGCACAACCTGGCGGAGTTGTATCTGCGAGGGAAGGGAGTTCCCAAGGATACTAATAAAGCAATAGATCTCTATATGAAGATGGTCGATCTAGATGTGCCGTTGGGTTATTACGATATGAGTGTTATGACTCAGCGGGGTGTGGGGGTTGTGCAATCAGATCGAGAGGCTATGCTCTATCTCTTGCGTGCGGGGGATTTGGGGAGCCCGCTCGCGCAGGTTAGATTGGGAAATATATACATATATAATTTGAAAAAGAGGAAGCTAGGCGAGAGCTATCTGCGTTGTGCGGCTCATCAGAATGACTCTAATGCAAACTATGAGCTTGCAGAGTACTACGAAATAATAGATAGGAATTACCCTGTGGCTCTTCACTATTATCAAGTGGCGGCGTCTCTCGGTAACTCTAAGGGGGCGTTGTCGGTAAGTGAAATCTTCGAGAGTGGGCAATTTGGCTATAGCAAGGATGCGAAGTTGGCCGCTGTATATGATGATATTTTTGGAAAACTCCTCGATAATCCCGACCTTCGATTCCCCAATCTGGCAGTTGATCACCCACTTCCACCCAATCCAATCCAGGGCTATCACGCCGATAAGAATATAAACTGGAAGCCCGCAGGCCGTGCCGATGACTATTGAGTCATCCTGTATCTGTAATCCATCAAAGCTCCGAGCCTGTCTGTTGATCGCTCTTGCGGTGGTGTCGGTAAAGGAAGCTCGCTTTAGGATCAGGCCGGCGGATTGAGTCAATAGCTGCGTATCGGCGCTCATCTGCGCCAAGCGCTCCATCGCAAACGCTTGGTTTCAAGAGCTGGATCACCCCATTCCTTTATCTCACCGGAACCAACGCCTAGATTTCTCTCCACGCCGTGGACGGTCGGATAGCCGCTCCGGGGCGTTTCGGCATTCCCATTCCGGTCCTGATTAAGAGGAGGCAAGCATGGCCCGCATTGTCAGAATCCATGAATACGGTGACGCCAGTGTCCTGAAGCTGGAGTCGGTGGACATTCCCGCCCCGGCCGCGGACGAGGTGCAGATCAGCGTCAAGGCCTTCGGCCTGAACCGCGCGGAGGTGATGTTCCGCAGCCATGCCTACCTGCAGGAGGCGCAGTTCCCCAGTCGCCTGGGCTACGAGGCGGCGGGCGTGGTAGCGGCGGTCGGCAGCGCCGTCACGGGGCTCGCCGTCGGCGATGCGGTGAGCCTGATCCCGCCGCTGGATATCGCCTGCTGGGGGACCTATGGCGAGTTGGCCAACGTTCCGGCCTACCTGACGGTCAAGCATCCGGCGAAGCTGTCCTTCGAGCAGGCTGCCGCGTCCTGGATGCAGTACGTCACCGCCTGGGGCGCGCTGGTCGATCAGGCGAAACTGGGCAAGGGCGACTTCGTCCTGGTGACCGCCGCTTCCAGCAGCGTCGGCCTGGCCGCCTTCCAGATCGCGCGGCTGGTCGGCGCGACGGCCATCGGCATCACCCGCACCCGGGCGAAGAAGCAGGCACTGCTGGACGCCGGCGCGGCGCACGTCATTGTCAGCGATGAGGAAGACATCGTGCAGGTGGTCATGGCGCTGACCGACGGCAAGGGCGCCCGTGTGGTGTTCGATCCCGTTGGCGGCCCGTCCTTCGAGGCGTTGACCCAGGCCATGGCCAGGGGCGGCATTCTGCTGGAGTACGGTGCGCTGAGCCCGGAGCCGACGCCCTTCCCGCTGTTCACCGTGCTGGGCAAGAGCCTGACGCTCAAGGGCTACCTCTACGCCGAGATCGTCTCCGACCCCGCCGCACTGGCGCGCGCCAAGGACTTCATCCTGAAGGGGCTGGAGTCCGGCGAACTGAGCCCGATCATCGCCCGGACCTTCCCGCTGGAGGATATCCAGGAGGCACATCGTTTCCTCGAAGCCAACCAGCAGGTGGGCAAGATCGTGGTGACGGTCTGACTGGACCCGGAGCCATTTCTTGATCCGCTCTGGCCGCTGAGCGTGACGTTGCGCCGAGAGGACTTTGGCGCTTCATCAGCCTCTGTCGTAGCCAGAGATGCATCGGCTTCCCTGGCTACGACAGGTGCAGGTTTGAGGGGAGCGCGCGGCAGGCTGGTCATGCTGATTGGGCAGCTTTCCCAGCCTGTTATCGAAGGTCTCCTGGCTTCTCCGGTTCGACCTTGTTGTTCGCACCCCTGAGAAAGGCTGCCTGGCGCCAGGCCAATGGCTTCGGTTGTGAGGCGCGCTAGTCCGGTGTGCTTCCGGGCGAGCGGCTTGCTTGCGACAACCGCGCGCTTGCGTCCTGCCAACCCTGACCTTGCATATCGCGATATCCGTTATCGCGCCTTTGTGGCGGATAATTGACGATTTCTCCGTTTGTCGGATTCATCCCTTGAAGTAGTCAATTATCTGTCCGTTTTTCGGGCGCACTGATGGCATTGGGCTACTTTCCACGGGAGGTACAAATCTGCCTCGGGTGTGAAGCCAGAGAAGCGCAGGGACAGGTGATGTCGGGCGCATCTCGCTTCTTTCGATTGCTTGTCAGCGATACGAACTATCCACGCACCTGAGTTGGTTTGGGACCAAGCGGAGTATCAAGAAAGTAATGACCTGATGGATGCATGGATGGGAGGTTTCAACGAGCGTTGGCATCGTTCGGTGCGAAGTTGCTTTGGCGACGAAAAATCAGCTTGCACGGACCTCATCGCTCCAGACACTTGCCGCCCCATGGACCGCTCGACAGGCTCGTCCCCCGAATCTGCAGGCTCCCGACTCAGGGATTGATTGGCTGTGAGCGAAAACAGAGGTTGTCCGAGGCGTTTCAGCTTTGATGTGAGGGAAGGATCATGAGCGAGTCTTATCAGTGGGACTTCGGTTCGGTCGAGTCCGGCTTGCAATTCAAGGTTGTTTTCGACGGCACCGGCTTCACGGTGACCTGTATATCGGGATATCTGGATCTCAATGCCCTGTGGTTCTCGGATGGCGACAAGAGCGTTGATGGAACCGTCACGCTGACCAAGTCCGACAACAGTCTCAACCTGAACGGCACCGGGATTACCTGGGACGACTACTACAAGGTTTCCAGCACCGGGCTCGGATCGGCGGGAGAGGACAAGGCCAACTTCCTCACCGCCGGAGAATCGCTGTCGTTCTCGCTGGATACACTCGGCCTGCCATCGGAGATCAGCTCCTTGCTGGAGACCGATCCGACGCGCCTGATCCTTGGCGTTCGGGCCACCAGCGACAGCTCGTCCAGCGGCGACGGCAAGTACGTCGATACCAGCGGTACGAATATTTCGAGCGTCAACCACGCGCCGATGCTGGATACCGTGAGCGGCGGTACGGTGACCGATACAGCCAACGACGACACCTATTCCGACGTGACCGGCACCCTGCACGGCAGCGATCCCGATGGCGATGCGGTGAGCTTCGAGCTGGCGGGTTCTTCCGCCACCGAGGATAACGCGGACTTCGACGTGCAGAAGGACACGGCCTACGGCACCTTCTACCTGAACACCGCGAGCGGCGCCTACAAGTTCGTCGCCGACGACGCGGCGGTGGAAGCCCTGAAGACCACCGTGGCGCTGGACTTCCTGGTCAACGCCACCGACGGCACGGCCGACAGCGCGACCCAGACCCTCACCATCAGCCTGAACGGCGTCAACGATACGCCCGAGCTCTCGGCCACCCTGACGGAGCACACCTATACCGACACCATCGGCAACGACACCTTCGATAGCGTGACCGGCAGCCTGTCGACGGTGGACCGTGATACTGGCGAAACGGCGACCTATGCGATCAACGATGCGGATGTGGAGACCGGGACGTTCGAGATAAACGGCAACACCTACCAGCAGAAGCTGGCTGGTGGCCATGGCACGCTCTATCTGAATGCCATCGGCGCCTATGAGTTCGTCCCGCTCGACTCCGCCATCGAGGCGCTGGAGGCGAACGCCAACGAAAGCTTCACGCTCTCGGTGACCGATGGCTCGAGTGCGACCGATACCGCCACCCTGAGCATCAAGCTGATCGGCGCCCAGGATGCACCGGTGGTGGAGCCGGTGGTCGCGTCCTACACCGACACGGCTGCCGACGACACCTTCGACGACAAGATCGGCGCCCTGAGCGTGTCCAGCCGCGACAACGACACCAGCTTCAGCTTCGCCCTGGCCGGCAGCAGCGCGTCGCAGATGCAGGGCTACGACCTGCAGAACACCAGCAGCGCCTACGGCACGCTGTACCTGAGCAGCACCTCCGGCGAGTACAAGTTCGTCGCCAACGATGCCGCTATCGAGGCGCTGCAGTTCGGCAGCAATCCGAGCCTGGTGTACAACGTGACGGCCACGGCTGACGGTGCGACCTCGGACAGCCAGACCATCACCATCGGCATTACCGGCGCCAACGACGCGCCGCGCGACCTGGCGATGGCGGCGGTGGCCTTTACCAATGGCAACGGCATTCCCGGTGCCGGCGATACCATCGGAAGCCTCAGCGTGCCTGCCGGCGCCGATCCGGACGCTGGTGGTAGTTACTCCTATGGCCTTTCCAGCGCCAAGGCAGGAGCCCTGGGCGATGCGAGCATCTCCGCCGATGCGAGTGGGCTGTTTGCTGTCAGCACCGCGGGCGTGCTCAGCGCCACGGCGGGGCTTAATCCCGGAAGCATCTACGAAGTGACGGTCAAGGTAAGCCAGGGGGCGGGTGACTCGCTGGCCACCTACGACGAAACCTTCAGCATCGTCACCGGCACCAACGACTCCCCGGAAAACCTGCCGGGCAGCGGCTTCGATTTCGGAACGGGGGACGATGTCATCTATGGCCGCAACGGCACCGACATCATCCTGGCGGGCTCGGGCAACGACACCGTGTTCGGGCAGAACGGCAACGACGAGATCCATGGCGGCACCGGCATCGACCTGCTGTATGGCGGCAACAACGACAACGACACCTTCGTCTTCGCCTCCGGCGACACCGGCATCACCCTGGCCACCGCGGATACCATCGGTGACTTCAACTCGGCGGACGACACCATCGCCACCTCGCTGACACCGGGCAGCGTCACCATCGCCAACGGTTCGGGGCTGGCCGATTTTGCCGCCTTCGTCACCGCCGCCGACGCCGTGCTGGCGAGCGGCGCCGGCACCAACGATGCCTACATGGCCTGGAACGCGGCGGGCTCCGGCAACGGCTGGCTGGTCGTCGACGAGAACGACAGCGGCTCCGTCGATGCCGGCGACAACCTGATCGTGCTGACCGGGGTGAATACGGCGGGAGAGTTCGCGACTACCGATATCGTCTGAGCCGCCTTTGGCCGGCCGATACAAGCAAACGGGGCCGCGGTATGCGGCCCCGTTTTTTCCGGCTGCCACAGACGTCCCGGTCAGATGCTCATGACCTACGGGGCGATTGCCGGGGACCTGCACCGACTACGGTAATCACTCGTTCGCCAAGGGCCGCCCGGGCAACAGGGGCGCCGCGCCGGCCATTACTGACCCTCAGAAAGCAAAAACCGGTGGCAGTGGCGGCGTCCAACTGTCGCCAAAACTGTCACCGGTTCGGATGGGGCTTTTCTGGAGGGCCCGTGGAATCTGGAGCGGGCGAAGGGAATCGAACCCTGTTGGGACGGGTGTCGGTCCGCCTCTGTGCGCTTCAATTCGGCATCATGGAGGTAGGTGCTTTCCCGTTTTGGCCCATTCTGTCCCAATGGTTTCGACACCTTTTCGACACGTATCTGCTATCGCCATAGAAGGAATTTCTTGGGTAGAAGTGTCTAATCCAATTAGAGCATAGACACGCTGTTGGCGACTTCGTACTCTCGAAGTAGTTCTTGCCGATTTTGCTCTTTTGCCCATGTTGCATCTCAAGCGCCCGGCGTCGTTCGCTCAGAAGGCTATGTGCGAACAAAGAAGTTACTTTGATGTTTAAAGGAGAGGATCGATGCGTCTAGCAATCCCCTGTATGCAGTGCCTGCAAGAGTTTGGTCGTCCGTCTGGTGAGTTTCAGCGCGTAGAGTTTAAGGAAGATAATTTCTATGAAATTACCTGCTCTTTTGGACATACGACCGTAACGATACTTCAGCAGCAAAAATTTGAAGTATTGTTCGATATTGGTGCTCACGCAATATTGGACGGATACTATCGCGAGGCGGTTTCATCATTCACATCTAGCCTTGAGCGTTTTTACGAGTTTGCAGTTCGAGTTTTTCTTGATAAATCGACAGGCTCTGATGAACTATTCAGGATTGTATGGAAAGCTGTTTCCAGCCAATCCGAACGTCAGCTTGGTGCCTTCATATTTCTCTGGGCAACACATTTCAAAGAATCTGCATTTCTCCTGCCACAGAAGGCGGTCACCTTCAGAAATGAAGTGATTCACAAGGGAAGGATTCCAACTAAGGATGAAGCTATTGAATATGGGAATTCTGTGCTGGAGGTTCTCAGACCAAAGTTGAGGGCGCTTCAGAAGGAATTTCCTGATCAAGTTGGGAACTCTGTGTTTCGCCAAGTCCAAAGTGGTGCAGAAAAGGCTGGAGAACACGGTGGTTTTTCTACAATGTGCGCTTCAACAATAGTAAGTTTAAGTAATGGTGATGCAGGTCATCATGAGAAAGATCTTGAGCAGCATTTGTCTGTATTAAGCGATTCAAGAAAAGTTTTCGGCGCAGTTTAGATACGGCAATATTCTCGGTGGCTCTTAGCTTTGCTTTATAATTGGCGTATTTGTCAATTCATTATATTGGTCGCTAGTGCCCATTTGGGGGTTAATCTAATTCACCCCCGGGTGGGGCGGCGCGTTGAAAGTTGAGCTTCCATGCAAAGGAGTCGATCCTTCTTGAAAAATTGTAACTCGTCTCCGTATGTTTATTTTTAGAAGTTCGGTCATCTGGCGCGTCTTGAATGGTTTTATTTTGTGCTGATGTGTTCGACACTGTATATGCCATATCATTGGCTCCTTTTTTCTTGGAGCATTCTTAGTGCGTCATACATGTCTTGTGGTGGTCTTGATGCTAGCTCGGAGTCGCATATGAGGATGTTGGACTCTTTCAATAAGTTCTCTATGGTTTCTTTAAACCATTCTTGTGCTTTGGGGGATATTATTATTTTTTCTATTAGATTTTGAAGGTTTTTTATTTTTAAAGATATTCCGGGTGTGGGGTTTTTGATTTGGGTGGCGATGTCTATGTGTCTATTCCATCCTATAATTCTAACTTCTTTCTCAAATTCATAGGGATGAGACTTCGCAAGGAAGGGCGCTATTGGTGTTTCTAGGAATTTATCTTCGTTGTGGTTAAGGTAGTTAACTGGAGCTATTATTATATCTGTTAGGTCGGCATGGGGGGTTAATTCTGTGCGCAATTTTCCTATTGTTGTTTCTATGCAAATTGACTCGTTCCCGCCGTATATGGACCACATTGCTGAGCATTCGGATTCTGACCTATTCCAGCAGTTGACATATAGCCACTCTCTATTCACGGGGAATATTTGGGCTGCATCGTCTGATGGGTATGAGCCAAAGGGGGTTTCAAAAGTTCTCAAACGTATGTTTTCTCGAATAGGATTTTTCTGCTCGCATGGAGTGGCTGAGGGCCAATGGTAATTGAGTGCAAGATCAACTGAGAGTGCGTCGTTCGTCTTCGCTAGATAGTCTTTTGCCGATAGTCCACCCTCTAGTTTGTCTTCAAACAGTGACATCTTTGGGAGAAATAAGGTATGAGTTTGAATTAGGTTTAGAAGACGTGGAAGATCCATGTACCTACGCACAATGGTATCGTCCGTTAATTTGCTCTCATTTATTAGTTTGATCAACGGAAAGAGACCTTACCCCATCGGATTAAAACTGCTGGCAGCCGAGCAGTAACGCTGTTTTAACCAATTACTATTGGCCTTCCGGTCACTCTGCCACCTGCTTTCCCAAGAGCGGCATTCTTCCTTGAAAAACTGCTTCGCTCCTTTCCTACACTCACGGTAATCGATTGAGCCGTGCTTGTGGTTGGCGCATACGGATGCGCCATCGATATAGTTGTTGATTACCGTCCATTCTGCGTAGTAGTGGGCGCCTCCGCTCCACTTATCGACCCATGCGCCGGAGTGCTCGATGCTGTTGCGGCTCGATGTGCTCGATGACTTAGTTGGGTTCCGATAGGCCTCTGACTGCCGCACGGCTTTCATGTCGACGACATTCGCTGCTCCCTTGGGGGAGTAGTTGGTGTCGTTGTAGACGGTTTGCTTGGGCTGATTTTGCTGGCTGTTGCGCTTGTTGACGTCATCCCAGAACAGTTGCTCTGACGTCTTGCCCGGTTGGGTGGTGGGCTCGTTGAAGTCGTAGGTGGGGGTATAGCTTTCGGAGGGACTGGATTGAGCGACTGGTGGCTCAGGCGGTAAAGCGAGCTGCTTGTCAGCGATGTAGATGGCCAGGGCAGTGAAGCCTGCTCCGAGGGTGATTGCCACCGCCCATTTGCTCGCGTCCTGGCGTTTACGCTTAAGGTGCTGCGGCGCGTCGTCCCAATCGGCTTTCATCTGCTTTCACTCCATGAAACTGCTAGTGGATATCCCTTCCTATTGAACCAGCGCAGAGCCACCTTCGGTGGTATCGAGAGTTGGACGACAGAGACTAGGCCAATACTGTGGGGTCTGTCTCCGCCTTGGCGATGACAACGGCGCCACGAGCGAACTGATCCAAAGACACGAAAGGCGCCCTCGGGCGCCTTTTTCGTTGGGTCAGCCGACCCGCTGTTTCACTTCCTCGGCCAGCTCCGGATGGTTCCGCACGATACCGAACAGCCTCACCAGGGCGACCGGTGGCTCGGTCTCGCCGCGCTCGTACCGGCTGAAGGCATTCGGCCCGCCGCCGAAGATCTCGCCGGCCTCACGCTGGGACAGATGTAGCAGGTCTTTTCGTACCGCGCGGATCAGCACCTGATTGCCGCTGGACTCGTTGACCTGCTTGCGCAGCTCTGCCATTGCCTGCATGACACGACCGGATTCGCCCGGGCCGGTGATCGACTCGCCGCAGGCATCGCACCAGTCGGCCTCGACCTGCGCAATGGTGATGGACTTCCCCTTGTAGGTGTAGGGGAGGTCACGGGTTTCGTGGACCAGGTCAGCCTGGCCGCAAACCGGACATCTCATGGTCACTTCTCCTTGAATGAAACGATGAGCAGGTCGCCCATCAGGGTGAGCTTGATATAGGCCTGCCTGCTGTTGACGAAGGGGCGGTACACGTCCTGCCAGAGGGTGTGGTCCGCGTAGGTCGTCATGCTCTTGTAGAAGTCGCGGGAAGAGAGGGCAGTGATTACGGCAAGGGCTTCTTCCTCGGACTCCAGCCCAAGGTCCAGCGCACCTTCCAGAGCCACGCGAGTGAAGCGGAATCGCTGCTCGGTGACAGCCAGCTTGACCAGTTGAAGCTTGAAGTGTGGGGTGCGCTTTTCCATTACGCAAAAGTAACCTTAAAGGTTACTTTCTGTCAACCTATTAGGTTTATTTGCCGCCTGCAGCCGCTTCCATACGGCTGCTGAGAAATAGCACTGCTTCAGTTGATCACTGCGGGGCTTTCGGTCGCTCTGCCATCTATCTGCCTTCCCAGGAACGGCATTCCGCCTTGAAGAACTGCTTCGCTCCTTTCCCGCACTCGCGGTAATCGATTGAGCCGTACTTGTGGTTAGCGCATGCGGATGAAGTCGTAGGAGGGGGTATAACTTTCGGAGGGGCTGGATTGAGCGACTGGTGGCTCTGGCGGGAAAGAGAGCTTCTGATCGGCGATGTGGATGGCCAGGGCAGTGAAGCCAGCTCCGAGGGTGATTGCCACTGCCCATTTGCTTGCGTCCTGGCGTTTACGCTTGAGGTGCTGCGGTGCGTCGTCCCAGTCTGCCTTCACGGTGCCTTTCCTTGGCTTTCATGTTCGGAGGCATTGTGCCGTCTGGCAGCGCTATCGGCCGGAGTCATTCCATCGCCTGAGTCTGGTCGCTATTTATTTGGTTGCTCAGACTTAGTTTCGTTTCTTAAAATTTGGCTAAGCTCGGCAATCTCGACAGCGTAGCGAAATTTTCTTAGCTCCAGGGATGCGGAAAGAGCAGCAGCGACGCAACTGGTGACTATTACGGTTGCGGCGTAAACCAAGAAATTTGTCCAGTTATCAGCATAGCCTCCGGTCAATATGCGCCAGATTGAAATTCCTTTTTCGTCAAGTTTTTCGAATGTTTCCCAGCCGGTTTTTAGGGTTGTTAATATGGTGAGGCTGCCTCCTCCTATGAGAATTCCTAGTCTTCTTTCAACCCGCTTTATCTTGGTGTCGAAAAGACTCTTAGCGACTTTGAGGTGATGTTGGTTTATATCTTGGATTAGCTCTGCGTTCTTTAGATCGTTTTGGGATTGCTGTTTGAATATTGAAAAAAAGGCTGTTCTCTTTTTTGAATGCATCTCTGGTGGTGAGAGTTATTACTATGCATAGGGAGGCAAGTGCCATTGCGACGCTGATTATGATTGCTATGATGGCTACATGTTTTGCAGTGCTTGAAATTGGACTGACATACTGTGTCCAGGCAGCTAATAGAAGTATGATTGCGTAGATTGATAAGGCGATTACTATTAGTCCGTTGGAAACCTTATTGAAAACTTCCTCGTAGTAGGTTTTTGTGTTTTTTATTTTTTCTCTTTTCAGGTTGCCAAGTCGATCCAGTGCTTCTATCACCCCATTTATTGGGATGGCGCTCTCCACAGTGCTTTTTGGCTTTCCAATATCCATGACGTGACAAATCCGTTGTCTGTGTTATTGCTACTGTTCGCCTGATGGTTTTGTGATCTGCTCGCTGAGGGGCTTTCCCCCGTTTTGGCTTCTTAGGGATGCGTAGTCTTGAAGGCCGCCCATGAATTTATAAATGGCAAATATCATCACCAAAGTGAATATGATTTTTTGAACTGTTCTCTCATCCATGACGGTTCCTTTTGTTGAACCAGCGCAGTGCCGCCTTCCCTGTCAGCTCTACCCCACGTTGGGTTTGGGCAATTTTTCATTTGCTTCGTCATATTCGGGGCTGGTCTGCCCGGATTCCGGTGCGATTTTTCCCGTGACCATCCAATAGGCGTACTCCGGAGCGAGGGCAACGAGTGCGTTGATATCGTCTTCGTTGACTCGTCTACCCCCTCTCCTAAGTGCATACCACTTTTCGCGATCAATCCCCGTCAACTGCTCAAGCTTCTTAGCTGTCAGTTTTTTCCTCGCGAGTATGGCGATTATTCGCTCTCTCATTTCCCCGTTTCACCACGCTCTATCGGCACCGGCTGATAGTCGCGCATTTGTGCCGACCTAAAATCATAACTATTCATCCATCAAATATTGATGGATGAATAGCATCAGTAATGACACGAATAGTGACGGAACGAGAATGGAACTGGAAGAGCTGGAACCCGCGTCGCTTGTAGGCCCGCAGCAAGATGTGGAACCCATCGAGAAATGGGCCGAACGCAACGGCGTCACGTTCGGCACCGCTCGCGCCTGGGTTTACCGAGGTGTCCTTCCCTCCGTGAAGCTCGGAAAGCTGCGCATGGTGAACAGCGCGCTGCTCCGTTCATGGCTGCTGGAACAGGAGTGGACCGCATGAGCCGCACCGATCCGCAGTTCAAGCTCCGTATGCCCCCGGCCCTCCGTGCCCAGGTTGAGCAAGCCGCCGAAGCGTCTTTCCGCTCCCTGAATGCTGAGCTGGTCTTCCGCCTTCAACAGAGCTTCGAAGGGGAGGTGCCCGCCGATGCTTCTCAGCAAGTACCTGTACCAACCGCACGTACCGGACTGCGACTGCTCTGTCTGCTGGTCCCGTCGCGAACTAGCGAAACCCGCTGCCTCCCGATCCACACCCTGCACCGAGTGCCGCCTTACGCGGGTCTTCACGGTCGTTACCACGATGGCGCTGGTCGCTGGAGTGTGGCGATCGATCCACTCGACGTACCGGGTGGATCGGGGTTTTACCTGCGACAAACACATGCCCGCGCTCCGTCCGCCGAAGTACTGGCACGTTGTCTACGACAGCGGCAGGCCGACCCCCTTCGTTCCCGTGCACGAACCCTTCGAGCTGGAGGGCTGAGCCATGTCGACTGATGCCGCGACCTTCCTCGTTGAAGGTGTGCTCTTCGTCTTCATCTTCGGGGTGCTTCCGACCTTCGCTGTGATGCACGAAGTTTCTCGTTGGTCCGAACGGAACAACCGCGCTCAGGCCAAGCCGGTCCAGGGCCGCCGCACCGGCTTGTCCGAACACGCTTTTCCGTTCGGACAAACGGAGCGCCGGGCGAAGCGCACCCTTGACCGCGCACCACCCTGAATAGCCTCAGCTCGGGAGTGAGGGGCAGCTCCACCGCCCCGCGCTCCTGAGCCCTCGGCGGCAAGAGCGGGATGGTAAGGGCAGCGCCCTTACGACGTTGCTCTTCGCTCTCTCCGCCACCCACCACACCCAAAACCAAGGCACCACCACCCCCGCTGAATGACGGCCACCACGCGCCCACATTGCAGCAGCGGGCCAACTCATGCCCGAAAAAGGCAAAGGAGCACTACATGAACATGTTTGCGACCACTGGCGGCGTAGTTGAACTGTGGGTCACCAAGACCGACACCTACACCTCCACCAAGACCGGCGAAATCTACGCCAGCGTCCAGGCCATCTCCCCGATCCCCGAAGGCGCTCGCGGCAACGCCAAAGGCTTCGAGATCAGCGAGTACAACGTCGAACCGACCTTGCTCGACGGCATCGTCTTCGCCGGCTCCCCGGTGCTGTGCAAGTTCGCCAGCGTCGTCCGCCCGACCCAGGACCGTTTCGGCCGCACCACCAACACCCAGGTCCTCACCGAACTGCTCGCCATCGGCAAGGACCCGCAAGCCCCGGCCCGCCCGGCTGCCCAGCAGCAGACCCAGCGTCCCGCGCAACCGACCAGCGACAAGCCCGCCGCCGACAAACCCGGCGACGCGACCAAAAGCTGAGTAGGGCAGGGCGACCATGAATTTTCTCGCCTGTGACGGCGACTGGGCGCCGGGCGCCAATGGCACGGCCATCTGCACCGGCACCCTGCACGTCTTCACCGGCGAGGAAATGCAGAGCCAGTTCGGCTCTGCACTCACCTGGGAACAGGTCGCCGAGCTGCGTGGCGAAGTGCTCACGCTCTTCGCCATCGCTTTCGGCTTTCTGGTCCTGAAACGACTGCTCAAATAGCGAGGAACCACCTCATGAACCAACTGAAACGCAATCTCCAGCGCCACGCCTCGGCGTTCGGTCGCAAAGCCGCCGCCGTCGGTGCGCTGTCCCTCGGCGCTGTCGGTGTCGCCCTGGCCGATGTACCGGAGTCGGCCACCAAGTCGCTCGAAAGTGCGGGTGGCGACATCGGCACCATCGGCTGGGCCGTCATGGGCCTGCTGATCGCCGCTGCGGCCTTCAAGTACATGCGCCGCGCCCTGTAATCCCCCACCGCTTCAACAGCCGAAGCACCGAACCCCGCTCCGGCGGGGTTCTTTTTGTCCGGAGATCGCCCATGACCATCCAATGGTTCGTCCTCATCGTCACCACCCTGGCGTTCGCCGTGGTGTTTTTCGGGCGGGTGTGAAGATGCGCCTGCGGCTTCTCCTTGCACTGATCGTCTGGCTGCTCTGGCCGTTGGCGGCGAGTGCGGAGGAATACTACTGGAACGGTCCCTATGGCAGAGCAAGCTCAGCGGCGGGAGCTTGCGAGTTGGCAATCAAGCCATCAGCCGGGAGAAACACCGTCACCGTTTCCAAGATGTCCGAGACGAAGTTTCGCTGCTTGTTCAGGAATTCGGTCGGGCAAGCCAGCATGGAGTTTTATGTAGACCGCTATGGTGACTCCTGCGGCCCCGGTGCCAAGGTGGATTCCGCGACCGGCGCATGCGTAGTTCCCCCATCGGTCTGCGAGGCCAAGACTGGCCAGCAAGTTCCCTGGGGCCTGAAGGTCCCAGGCTACGTCAGCGGCGGCGGCAAACACGGGCTCATGGAGCACGGCCAGGTCGACGGCTGTCAGGTCGACCTCGGCACCTTCACCTGTGCCAAGGCCAACGACGGCTCCGACATGGGCTATTGCCTCGGCCTCGGCAGCTTCACCGGCAAGGTCGCCAACAACGAACCGGGCCTGGGCGGCACGGCGGCAGGCACCGACACCTCGACCGCCCCGGACGGCCCGCACACCCCCGACAACCCCGAAAACTGCCCCGAGGGCATGGTCGCGTCCGGTGGCGGCTGCGTCCCCAAGACCCCGACAGACAACCCCTCGACCAGCGATGGCTGCGAGTTCAGCCTCGACCCCCACTGCGGCAAGGACGACCCGAAGAAACCCGGTACCGGCGACAGCACTGACGACAGCACCACTGACGGCACCGCCAACGGCTGTGCCTTCAGCCTCGACCCGAACTGCGGCAAAGACCCGAAGCACTCCGGCGACGGCACCACGGATGGCGACGGCGGAAAAGGCACCGGCTCGGATAACGGTTCCGGCGATGCCCCCGGTGACGGCACCGGCGCCGATAAGGACGGCAGCGACAAAGGCGATGGCAAGTGTGACCCCAAGGACGACAGCAAATGCGCCGAGCAGGGCGACGACGACAAAGACCAGCAGTGCGACCCCGCCACCGACCCGAACAAATGCGAAAAATCCAACGCCTCCGGAACCGCCTGTGACGCCGAACTGAAGTGCACCGGCGACGCCGTGCAGTGCGCCATGCTCCGCCAGCAGAAAGACCTGCGCTGCAAGATCGAAGACCTCAACGACTTCGACAAGCACAAGGGCGAGATCGGACAGGCCGTCCAGGGCGAGAAGTTCGAGCTCGCCAAGGACACGGACATCGAATTCCCGTCCTTCATCAACAGCGGCACGCGCTTCCTGCCCGCCAGCTGCCCCGCAGCCAAGACCTTCTCCCTGCAAACCGCAGGCGGCCACACCTTCGCGCTCAGCTACGAGCCGTTGTGCGCGGCTGCCACCGACCTTGGCTACCTGATCGTCATTGCGGCCAGCGTCTTCTCCGCGCTGTACGTCGGCCGCGCCTTCGGAGGTGACTGATGCAATTCCTCTTCATCGCGCAACTGCTGGTCATGATCCTCGGCCCCCTCGTCAGGATGGTCCTGCGCATGCTCGGATTCGGCTTCGCGACCTACTTCGGCATCAACCTCGCCCTGGATCAGGTGCGCAGCTACATCATTTCCCATGCCGGACAGACCGCGATCCTGATTCAGCAGATCCTCGGACTGGCCAAGATCGATATCGCCATCAACATCCTCCTCGCCGCCATCGTCACCCGCGCCGTGCTCTCCGGCCTCGACAAGCGCACCGACCGCAAACGCAAGCAGATCTGGAATAAGCCGGGTCGCGACTACATCGACGCCTAAGGGAGACCGGCCATGCTCTATATCCGCACCGGCAAGCCCGGCCACGGCAAGACCCTCAACACCATCCGCGAAGTCGATCAGAAGGCCCACAAGGAAGGCCGGGTGGTCTACTACCACAACGTCGCCGACCTCAAGACCGACAAGCTCCAGGCGGCGTGGTTCGAGTTCGACGACCCGTACAAATGGTACGAACTGCCCCACGACGCCATCATCGTCGTCGACGAGGCCCAGGGTTGGTTCGGCGTCCGCGATCCCCGGCAGAAACCGCCGGAGCACATCAGCCGCTTCGAGACCATGCGCCACCAGGGCCACGAAGTGCACCTGGTCACCCAGGACCCGCGCTACATCGACGTCCACCTGCGCCGCCTGTGCAACGGCCACATCCACTACTGGCGGGTCTTCAAAAGCCAGCAGCTGCTGCGCTTCGAATCCGAAGTGGTCATCGAGGCCGTGGAGAAAAAGACCAGCTTCAAGGACGCCGACAAGACCGCCCTCAAGCTCGATAAGAAATACTTCGGCGTCTACACCAGCACCCAGGCCAAACATCACTTCGCCTTCAAGCCGCCGAAGAAATTCGTGCTCGCCATACTGGTGATCTTCACCGCGGCGTTCCTCGTCTACCGTGCCTACCAACGCTACGACCAGGGCGCCCACCCCGCACCATCGGCCAGCCCCGGCGGCGGCCCCGCACAGCCAGCCCTATCGGCCACAACGGAGAAGGGCGTGGTCGATCAGGTCAGCTCCACCGTCGGCGCGCTGATCAAGCCGGTGGGCGGCGGCGATGAGGCCAAGCCGCTGACCACCGAGCAATACCTTGAGCGCCGAACGCCCCGCGTGCCCGACCTGCCAGCCTCGGCCCCGGTCTACGACCAGCTCACCGTCCCGGTCAGCCATCCGCGTATCTACTGCCTGTCCACCAGCGACCCGGCGCTCGTCGCAAAGCGCCCGAAGAACACCGTCCAAAAGGGCGAGTCCTGCCAGTGCTACACCCAGCAGGGCAGCAAGTTCGCCACCAGCTTCGAGTTCTGCCTGAACGTCAGCCACGACGGCTACTTCGACCCCACCATCCCCGACCGAAGTCCCGCCGAGCAGCAGATGGCGCAGCAACCCCCACCGCCACCCGCACCCCCGCCCGAGCAGTTGGCCACTCAGGCGCCCGACGGCCCGCGGCTGACCATCATTCCGCACGAGCAAGGCAAGTTCCTCTGGTAGCCCGCCGGGCCCGTTTTGCGGATGGAGCCGAGGAACGAGGCCCACCGCAATCGGCCCGGCGCGGCCGGTCCGACGACCCTGTAACACGTCGGATAACCCACTGAACCCAGTTTCGTTTTGTTCCTATTTGGAGTCTTTCCAATGACCAAGCCGCAACATCAAGTCCGCGTCACCCTCAAGCCCGGTGGCGAAATTTTTGAGTCGCCCGAAGGGCGTTTGTTCTTCGACGACAAGCTCGCCAAATTCACTGATCTGTCCGGCGTGCGCCTGCTTCGTTGCGGCGTGGATACGGTTCGGCAGCTGTACAACGGCCTGATCCGCCCCGAGGTCATGGCGATCTTCGATGAGCCGGAAGATATCGTCGAGTTTGCCGGCTACCAGTGGGCCAAGGGCCGAATCGGTCGCGACTCCGGCTACCAGTATCGGCTACAGAACGCCGATATGGGGCTGATCCTGCTGATCAAGAATCACAACGTGAAGCTGGAGAACATCGGGTCGCACCTCAAGATTGAAGTCTCGCCCCACGCCCTGGACGGTGCCGATCCGTCGATTTTGCAGGGTGTGCTAGATGACCTTGCCGCTGGTGTTCTGGCCGCCTGCGAAGTGAACCAGTGCGCCGTACACCTCGCACTCGACGTGCAGGGCTGGACGCCATCCAGTGACCTCATCGAGCGCATGCGTTGCCGCTCGCACCGGGTACGCCAGATCAACGGGATCGACCGTATCGAGTTCGACGGCAACGCCTCGACGTATGGGCGTGGTGAAACCTTCATGTTCGGCTCGGCCAACGGCCTGCAGCTGTGCATCTACAACAAGACGCTACAGGCCCGGAGCACCGACAAGCTCGACTATTGGGAAAACGTCTGGGCTTCCCTCAATGGCGATCCCTTCGGCGACGGCGAACCCGCGTATAACCCACTGGAAACCGTGTGGCGCATCGAGTTCCGCTTCCATCACTCGGTCATCCAGCAGTTCTCCGAAGGCTCCCGGATGGCCTCTGGCGAGGTGATCGGCTGCCGCACCTACTCGGGTCTTTGCCCGCATCTGCAAGGGCTGTGGGAATACGCTTGCGACAGCTTCCGCCTGTTGCTGGAGAACCCCAAGTGGTTCGATCCGTTCTGGTCTCTGATCACTTTGGATACCAAGGTGCAGGTAGAGGCAGATCCGCTCATCGAGCGCGCCGAATACCGCCGCTACTACAAGACAGCTCAAGGCTTCTCCGGCAAGAACTGCGAGATGTTCCTGGGCCAGTTCGCCAGCCTGATCGCACGGGAGCGCGTGCCCCCAAAAAAGGCCCTGGAGGTCGGGAGAACGCTTCCATTTTGGCACGTGATCGAAGATCACTACACCGCCAAGGGCTACAGCACTCGCGACCTCGAAAGGCACGTAATTGGACTCATAAATGATCGGTACTTGAAGCGGGGGTACGCGATCTAATGAGCATCACCAAGCTCCCCGATGGCCGCTGGTTTGTCGATGTCGAGCCGATCAAGGGAAAGCGTTTCCGCAAGCGCTTCAAGACTAAGATGGAAGCGCAGCAGTTCGAAGCCAACGCGCGCCAGAAATGCGCAGAGAACCCGAACTGGACGATCAAGCCCAAGGATCGCCGCAAGCTCTCCGAGCTGGTGGAACTCTGGTATGAGCTACACGGCCAGACGCTCGCCAATGGCAAACGCTGTGTGGCGATTCTGCGGCTGATAGCCAAGGACCTGGGCGATCCCGTAGCGGCGACCCTGGAGCCTGCCAAAGTGGCTCGTGTGCGCTCTTTGCAGGTCGCTAAAGGCATGTCGGGCAAGTACGCCAACAACCGGCTCGGCTACCTCAAGTCGATGTACAACGAACTCCGACAATTGGGAAGTATCGACTACGAGAATCCAGTCGGACGCATGCGCCCGCTGAAGCTTCAGGAAAAGCCGCTGTCATACTTGACCAAGCATCAGGTAGCCGAGCTGCTGGCCGCGCTCGATGCCCGTACCACCTCGCCGCATCCGAAGATGGTTGCTCGCATTTGCCTCGCAACAGGTGCTCGATGGGGAGAAGCCCAGGCCCTGACACCCGAGCGGTTGAAAGGCAATACGGTCATCTTCGCCAATACCAAGTCGAAGCGTGTTCGCTCGGTGCCGATCTCGGAAGGGTTGGCTAAAGAAATTCGCCAGCACTGGCAGACCCACGGGCCGTTCACCAACTGCCTCGGCGTGTTCCGCATCGTGTTGCTGTCCACGTCGATCAAGCTTCCGAGAGGGCAGGCCAGCCACGTGCTGCGCCATACCTTTGCCAGTCACTTCATCATGAACGGCGGACACATCGTGACGTTGCAGCACATCCTGGGACATGCGTCGCTGTCGATGACTATGCGATATGCACATCTTTCCGAGGATCATCTGTCTGAAGCTGTCCGCTTCAACCCCTTGGGTGGAATTCGCATGGGCGACAACCGGTAGGTGACGTTCGTGATGGCTTTTTGATAGCGTCTTGGGCGGGCAATTAGGACGGTAGTGCCTGTGCGTGCATCGCATGACATCAACAATGGAGGTTAGAAATGTCGGACCATCAAGTTCTTTGCATCAACAAGACCAATCGACTCAGCGCTCATGAGCGTATCCACTCTATCGGCGGAGTGAATCCGGATGGTAAGCGGTGGAAGCTTTCGCAGCAGGATGCGATTGCAGGCATCGAGTCGGGGAAGTGGCGCTTCTATGTGAGCGCTGGCGGCCATTCTGTCTGGGTGATCGTTGCGGTGAGCGCAGCGGGAAACAAGTACTTGAAAACGCAGAATGACGGTGAACAGCCCAACAACCTTCTCAGCCTGCCTGAGTGCCCCTAAGCAAGGTACTTCGACACTTTTTCGACACCTTCCCGGCCCCCAAAACGCAAAACCCCCGAAACGCTAGGCATTTCAGGGGTTCGGCAGGGTGTTCTGGAGCGGGCGAAGGGAATCGAACCCTCGTCATGAGCTTGGGAAGCTCAGGTAATGCCATTATACGACGCCCGCTTGGGGGTGCCTTTTTACCAGAAGGCGGAGGCTTAGTGAAGCCTTGGTCGGCGAGGACGATCGATGGTGCGGGTTTCGGGAGGCACCGGGCGCAATGAAAAACCGGGGGCGGTGGGTGGTGGCCGGCCCCCGGTGGCGTGCGCTGGCTGCATCAGCCCACCATGGCGGCGATCGGTACGCCCTGGTTGTTGGGCAGGTACGCCGGGGAGAGCATGGGCTTGCGCTGGGGTTGGAGGAAGGCGAGGAGGTGGTCCTGGGTTTCCTGCCAGGCCTGCTTGTGCTCCACGTCGATGAAGTGACCGGCGTTGCGGATGGTGCGGAATTCGCAATCGCGGATCAGTTGCTGGAACAGGCGCGCCTCGGCCGGGGTGGTGTAGATGTCCAGCTCGCCGTTGAGGAACAGCAGCGGGATGTCGATGGCCGAGAAGTTCTCCATGTAGCTTTCCGCGCTGAGCTTGAGCACCTGGCAGATGTGGAAGTGCATCTGCTGGTATTCGTGCTCGTCCAGGCCGCTGACGTGGCGGAAGTTGTAGCGCTTGAACAGCTGCGGCAGGTAACGGCCGATGGTGTCGTTGACCAGGTTGCCGACGTTGGGACGATCGCACGCGGCGAGGTAGTCCAGGCCGCGGTGCAGGTAGTCGAGCATCGCGGCGTTGAGCAGCGGCGAGAAGGAGTTGATCACCGCCTTCTGGATGCGCGCCGGGCGCTCGGCCAGGGCCAGCAGGGTGGCGACGCCGCCCCAGGAGAAGGACATCACCACGTCGGCCTCGTAGTGCTCGATCAGCTCCAGCAGCAGGGCTGCCTCGTACTCCTTGGTGATCGGCTCGCGGCAGTCGTTGTGGAGCTTGGACTGGCCCGCGTAAGGCTGGTCGTAGCAGACCACGTTGAAGTGTGGCTGCAGGTATTTCACCGTTTGCGCGAAGGAGGCGGTGGTCGCCAGCGAGCCGTTGACCAGGATGATGGTCTGGCGCGCTTCCCTGTTGGCGTGGAACTCCGTGTGTACCCGGTGTTGCTGAATCTCGACGACGGCGGTTTCCGGCCTCATGTCGTTTCCCTCCAGACGCAGGTCATAGGAACGCATCCACGATCGGATGCGAAGAAATTACCCAGGCAGAGGAAAGCGCCTTGACGTGACAGCTTCGTGTCAAACGGCGAAAGTTAATATTTTCTTAATTTTCAATCAGTTACGGAATCACGAGGCAGCGTTCCGGCACCGGTTCCGGCGCGGAATGAGGACTCTTGATCAGGCAGGGAAGGTGCGGCGTGGAGTACGGCTGCCGCGATGAAGCGCTCTTGGACGTAATGCGTGACTCATTGGTCACGCTTGGGCCAGAGTTAAGCAGGAGGGTTCGTGGCACGCAACCGCCGGCGGGCGATTGTTCAGGCTGCCGGCGCGGATTCCGACGAAGTGACATTTCTCTTCGCGCCGGACCGGCGCTTTGGGCAGGGCCGATTACACTCTTTGTGTTAGTCCTTTCTTCCCGCCGCGGATGAGCGAATTCGACGTGCTCCTCTTCAGGCCGACACCTCGGACGGAGCGGGTCAATGGCACTGCACCCCTTGCTGCGCGCTCTGCAGGTCCTGCCGGCTGCCTGGCTGTGCACGCTGGCCACGGCCACCGACCGTTATGGCTGCGAGGTGCCGGTCCGCGTCGCCTATACCTGCAACCTGGTGTTCTTCCACGATGACGGCGGCATCGATCCCGACCTGATCGCCGAGCTGGCGCGGCGCAGCGGCTGCCGCTTCGAAGCCTCGGTGCGGCCGCGCGACGAGATCTGGCGGATGCTGGAAAGCGGCGACCTGGAGATGGGCACCAGCGGCGTGGCCACGCCGCCGCGGCGCGCCTTCACTTACCTGCTGCCGTATGTTTATCTGCGCAACAAGCTGATCGTGCCGGTCGAGCTGGGCAACATGCAGTCGCTGGACGACTTCCACGACCTGCCCGGCGCGCGCATCGGCGTGATCGCCGGCTACCGCCACGGCCCCTATATCGACACCATGCTGCGCATCCTGCGGGGCGAGGGGCGGGTGGTCGAGTTCCACGACGACACCACGCGCTTCACCGCGCTGCTCAACGGCGACGTCGAGGGGGGGGTCGGCCACCAGCTGAACCTGGAGGGCGCCGTCTCCGATCGCCGCGAGCGCGCGCGGTTCCGGGTGGTCGAGGTGATGAACGGCCCGTCCACGCCGCACCATCTGATGCTCTCGCGCAGGCGCTTCACCCCGGCGCAGAGCGCCGAGTGGCTGCGGCTGATCGAGGCGCTGTGGCTGGACGGCAGCCTGGCCGGGATCATTCGACGCAACACGTCGCCGGCGACGGCGGCGGAACTTCTCGATAGCGGATATCGCTACGGCTCAACGGACAGAGGCTGGTGAAGATGAAGGTATTCAAACGGGGCGTTCCGCTGCAGTTGCTGGTGGCCGGGGCGATCATCCTCAGCATGCTGGCACTGGCGAGCGCGTTGCTGATCCAGGGCTACCGCGGCGTGGAAGGCGCCTTGGTGGCGGCGGCGGGCGAGTCGGCCAGCCAGCTGGGGGCGACGATCAACGAGCGCATCCGCCGGCTGATCGACCCGGCGGAGAGCGCGCTGCGGCTGATGACCCACGACCCCATCTCGCAGATCGACAACCTGCCGGCACGCCTGGAGCGCCTGCCGATGCTGGTGGAGAACCTGCGCGCCAACCGCACCCTGAGCGCGGTCTACATCGGCTACCCGAACGGCGAGTTCATGCTGATCCGCGCGCTGCGCCAGTCCGAGGTGCGCCGTGTGCTGCAGGCGCCGGACGCGTCGAAGTACCTGGTGCAGAGCCTGACCCTGGACGACCAGGGCGCGCTGCGCGGCGAGTGGCGCTTCTACGACAAGGAGCTGCAGCTGCTGCGGGTGCAGGAGCGGCCGGACTACCATTTCGATCCCCGCCAGCGGCCGTGGTACATGGAGGCGCGCAATAGCAGCAGCACGGTGCTGACCCGGCCCTACGTGTTCTTCACCACCCGCGAGATCGGCCTGACCCTGGCGCACCGCAGTGTCGACGGCGCGGCGGTGATCGGCATGGACGCCTCGGTCAACGACCTCGGCGGCGAGATGGGCGACCTGCGCCAGACGCCCAACACGGAGCTGGCGGTGGTGGATGGCCGGGGCACGGTGATCGCCTACCCGGACCTGGCCAGGCTGATGATCCACCATGACAAGGAGCTGCGCCTGGCGACCCTGGACGAGCTGGGCGTGCCCAGTCTGACCCGGCTGAGCGCCACCACCATACCGGCTGGCGTGCCCCAGGTCTTCGACGTCGACGGCGAGAGCTGGTACGGCATCTGGGTGCCGCTGTCGAACTTCATCAACAGCGAGGTGCGGGTGCTGATCGCCATTCCGGCCGCCGAACTGCTGGCCGGCGCGCGCCAGCTGCTGTTCAACCAGGCCCTGTGGAGCGCGGTGCTGCTGCTGGTGCTGCTGCTGATCGGCTGGTACCTGGGCCGGCGCATCGCCCGTCCGCTGACCGCGCTGGCCGACCAGGTGGGCGCCCTGGCGGCCTTCGACTTCGCCCGGCCGGTGGGGGTGACGTCGAAGATCGCCGAGGTGCGCGACCTGAGCCGCGTGCTGGGCAGCATGTCGCGCACCATCCACAACTTCCAGGCCATCACCCTGACGCTGAGCCGCGAGACGCACCTGGAGAGCATGCTCGAGGGCGTGCTCTCGCGCCTGGTGGAAGCCACCGGCGTCATGGGCGGCGCCGTGTACCTGCTGGAGGACGAGGACTGCCGCCTGCGCCTGGCCTGCACGGTGAATGGCGAACAGTACCCGCAGTCGATGCTCATCGAGGGCTTCACCGAGGGGCAGCTGGCCGAGCGGATGGATCACGCGCTGGTCAACCGCGGGCAGTACCTGGAGGTTTCGCTGCGCAATCGCAGCGACGAGCTGCTGGGCATTCTCGTCCTGCAACTGGCCGCGGAGGGCGCCGACAGCAGCCAGCCGCGCAAGCCGTTCAAGCGCTTCGTCGAGGAACTCTCCGGCGCCGCCGCCGTGGCCATCGAGACGCGCCAGCTGATCGAGGCCCAGCAGCGCCTGCTGGACGCCATCATCAAGCTGCTGGCCGACGCCATCGACGCCAAGAGTCCCTACACCGGCGGCCACTGCGAGCGCGTGCCGCAGCTGGCCGACCTGTTGCTGCAGAAGGTCATCGACTGCCACGATGGCGAGTACGCCAGCTTCACCATGAGCGACGTGGAGCGCTACGAGTTCCAGATCGCCGCCTGGCTGCACGATTGCGGCAAGATCACCAGCCCCGAATACGTGGTGGACAAGGCCACCAAGCTGGAGACGCTGTACAACCGCCTGCACGAGGTGCGCACGCGCTTCGAGGTGGTCTGGCGCGACATCGAGCTGGATTACTGGCGCGGCATGGCCGAGGGCAACGACATCGGCCTGCTGGCGGCGCGACGGGACGCGCTGCATGAGGCGCTGCGCGAGGACTACGCCTTCGTCGCCCAGGCCAACATCGGCGGCGAGTTCATGCAGGACGAGGACGTCGAGCGCCTCAAGCGCATCGGCGAGCGCCGCTGGCTGCGCTACTTCGACGACCGCCTGGGGCTTTCCCGCGACGAACTGGAGCGCCTGCAGGGCTACCCCGCGCCGACCTTGCCGGCGGAGGAATGCCTCCTCGCCGACAAGCCCGAGCACCGCGTGCCCTGGGGCGAGCGCAAGCCGCCGGTGGACAAGGACGACCCGCGCAACGTCTGGGGCTTCGACATGCGCCTGCCGCCCTGCGCGAGCAACCACGGCGAGCTGTACAACCTCGGCATACGGCGCGGCACGCTCACCGAGGAGGAGCGCTTCAAGATCAACGAACACATCGTCCAGACCCTGATGATGCTTTCCACCCTGCCGCTGCCGCGCCACCTGCGCCGGGTGCCGACCATCGCCGCCACCCACCACGAGAAGATGGATGGCACCGGCTACCCGCGCAGGCTGTCGCGGGAGCAGATGGGCATTCCGGAGCGGGTCATGGCGATCGCCGATATCTTCGAGGCGCTGACCGCCGCCGACCGCCCGTACAAGGCGCCGAAGACGCTGTCGGAGTCGCTGAAGATCCTGGCCTTCATGGCCCGCGACCAGCATATCGACGCGGAGCTGTTCCGCCTGTTCCTGACCCAGGGGGTGTACCTGGAATACGGCGAACGCTTCCTGCGGCCGGAGCAGATGGACGCGGTGGAGGTTCCGGCGCTGCTGGCGGTTCTGGAGGGTGTGAAGGCGTAACGCGTTACGCCGCACGTTCCGGCTCTCGCAGGAGCGGACCCTGTCCGCGAAACATCACCGCACGGACTTTCGCGGACAAGGTCCGCTCCTACGGGGGCGCCGCTCAGCGCCCGGCGAGATTCTGCGCGTAACGGTTGATCTGCGGGTTCTTCGCCACGCTGCAGCTCTGCCCGGCGAGGAACTGCGAGGTCTTCAGGTACTGCTGCTGCGGGTAGTAGGCGAACACGTAGCTGCCGTTCTTCAGCGTATCGATCAGCTTCTGCGCCACCTGCGGGCGGACCGCCGGGCAGCCCTGGCTGCGGCCCAGGCGGCCGAGTCCGGGGACGACCCTGGGGTCTGCGTAGGCGGCCGCGTGCATGACGATGGCGCGCTCCTCGCTGTTGTCGTTGAAGCCCGGCTCCAGGCCCAGCAGGCGCAGCGAGCGGCCGTGCTTGCCGCTGTATGTCTGGCCGGTCTGGTAGAGGCCGATGGAGGACTGGTAGCTGTTGGGACGGTTGGAGAACGAGGTGGCGAGGTCCGCGCCGCTGTTCTTGCCGTGGGCGACCCACTCCTCGAACAGCAGCTTGCGCTGCCTGAGGTCGAAGACCCACAGGCGCTTGTCGCGCGAGGGCCTGGAGTAGTCGATGACGGTCAGCAACTGGTCGCCGCCGCCCAGCTGGGTGCTGGCGCACTGCAGGGCGCTGAGCGCCAGGCGCAGTGTTTCGGTATCGGTGGCGGGGGCGAGGCGGTGCAGTTCCTCGGCCGTCGGCAGGCGGGCGGCGGTCGCACTCTGCCAGCCACCGAGCGCGAAGAGCGCGGTGCTGGCGACCGTGATCCGGAAGATCCCCCACAAGGTCGAAAAAGTCGGCATGAATACAAGATTCCCGTTGAATCGATATGGTTTTTTCTGGGAAACGCCGCATTGTGCGCGATTTTTGACCAAGGGTCTGGTCGTTTTTTAACCAATGTCTATCCCGCCTGTCGGCAAACATGCCGGCCTGACGCCCTGGAACCCCGTCAGGCGCAGGAAGGCCGGGCCCTCGAAGCGATTGCCGGGATTGCCGGAGCAGGCGCTGTTTCGAGGTTTTTCGACGCCCGCCGCCGATCGGGGCATCGGGGCGGCGCACGCGAAAGCTATGCGCCGCGCCATGGCGTCAGTGAAGCGGCTGGTCCTTGACCGGCTTCTGTTCCGCCTGCCGGTCGTTGGTGGTGATCACCGTGAAGTCCGGGTTGCTGCGCGTGGAGCGGGTGGACGGCAGGTCGGTGATGATCAGGGTGCTGCCGACATCCATGCTGGCCAGCAGGCTGCGCAGGAAGTCGCGGTCCATGCTGAACTTGCCCAGCTGCTCGGCGGGCGTCAGGCCCCGCTCCGGGTCGCTGACCTGCACGGTGGTCCAGCGCAGGTTGGGACGCTGGCTGTCGATCTGCGTCTGGGTCGGCTTCTCCAGCAGCGAGAAGGCGGCGACGCCGGTCCTTTCCTCGGGATGCTCGAAGGCCACCGGGGCGGTGCCGATCTGCAGGCCGCCGCGGTAGACGTAGGCGCGGCGGTCGGCGCGGCTGATCAGCACCGAGAGCGGGCCTTTCTCCTCGCCCGGATCGCTCCAGAACGGCACCACCATGCCGCTGTCGTCGTGCGGGCCGGTGGCGCGGCCGTCGCTGACGATGGGGGCGAGCAGGCCGGGGTGGTAGACCTCCACGGGCGCGCTCCTGGCGTCGGAGATGATCACGGTGGTGGAGCTGAAACCGGTGACGTCGTAGAGCTTCCTGGCGAAGGACATGGGCAGGCGGATGCAGCCGTGGGAGGCCGGGTAGCCGGGCAGGTTGCCGGCGTGCAGGGCGATGCCGTCCCAGGTCAGGCGCTGCATGTAGGGCATGGGCGCGCTGTTGTAGAGGTCGGACTGGTGCTCGACCTTCTTCTGCAGGATGGTGAACACGCCGGTGGGGGTTTCCTTGCCCTTCTTGCCGGTGCTGACGGTGGCCACGCCGATGGCGATGCCGTTGCGGTACACGTAGACGCGCTGTTCGGTGAGGCTGACCACCAGGGTCACCGGGCCGGCCGGGGAGATTTCCGGGTACCAGAGGTACTGGCCGGGCTTGAGCGTCTTCAGCGCCGCCTGCAGGTCCGAGAGCGGCGAGGGTTTGCTCGGGGTGGCGACGGCGAAGCTGGTGCACAGGGCCAGCAGCAGGGCGACCGACAGTCTCTTCATCAGCTTTCCTTGGGACGGGGTTGGCTGGAGCTTAGCCAAGCCCCGGCGGCGGCTGCAAACTGCCGGGCTGAACGGCTCGGGACTGTCCGGGGTTGCAGGAGCGGGCCTGCCCGCGAAGCGCTTCCGGCGGTGTGCGCAGGACCTGGGTAAACGGGGGCGCGAGCAAGCCCGCTCCTGCGCGGTGGTGGGTGCTCAGCCCAGCTCGGCGATCTCCCGCGCCGTCAGCGCGCGGTACTGCCCTGGCGCCAGGGCGGGGTCGAGGCTCAGGCTGCCCATGCGCTCGCGGTGCAGGCGGGTCACCTTGTTCTGGAAGTGGCCGAACATGCGCTTGACCTGGTGGTAGCGGCCTTCGTGCAGGGTCAGGCGCGCCGCGCGCGGGGCGAGGATTTCCAGTTGGGCGGGGAGGGTGGTGAGGTCTTCGAAGGCGAAGTACAGCCCCTGCTCGAAGGTCTGCGCGTAGTGCGCCCCGATCGGTTCTTCGGTCTCGACGTAGTAGACCTTGGGCAGCTTGCGCCCCGGCAGGGTCATGCGCCGCGACCACTGGCCGTCGTTGGTGATCAGCAGCAGGCCGGTGGTGTTGTAGTCCAGGCGGCCGCCGATGTGCAGTTCGTGCTTGTCCGGCTCGTCCAGCAGGTCGAGCACGGTACGGTGCTCGGCATCGCGGGTGGCGCTGACGCAGCCGGCAGGCTTGTGCAGCATGAAGTAGCGGGCCGGCTTGCCGGCCTGCAGCAGTTCGTCGTCCAGCTCCACCCGGCTGAATTCGCGCACTTCGTGACGGCCGTCGCGCACCACCTGGCCATCCACGCGCAGGCGGCCTTCGGCAAGCCACTGGCGGGCCTGCTGGCGATTGAAACGGGGCAGGTTGGCGATGAAGCGGTCCAGGCGCATCAGGCGTTTCCGTCGCTGTCCTTCAGGCCTGCCGCGCAGCGCGGGCAGAGGCAGGCGCGGTCGACCGACTCGGGCGGAATGCGCTCCAGGGCATTGCGCTCGATGGGCGTGTCGAAGCACCAGCAGGCCTGGCCTTGCAGAGCCGGGTCGGCCTGGGTGCAGCGGTTGGACTGGCCGCAGAGCGGGCAGCGGCTGGGATCGGGGGTGACGTCGTTCATGGCCGGATCAGGGCGGGTGTGATGCGGGCGCACAGGGTGCAGCGCGCAGGCTTCTGGCGCAAGCGGATTCGGATCGGCGCGCGGCTCCCGGTCAGGGCCGCGGCGGGGCGACGTCGATGCGTTCGATCCAGGGTTCCAGGCGCTGGCCGAAGGCGACGTCGGCGACGAAGCGCTGCATTCGCTCGCGGTCCTCGTCCGCCTGCCAGCTTTGCTCCTCCAGCACCTGCTGCCAGCGGTGCGGCACGTTGATGCCGTCCACGCCCAGGGAGCTGGCGGTGCCGCCGAGGGTCCAGATGTGCTCGTGCAGCAGCGAGATCGGCCGCACCCGGCCCTGGACGATCAGGTAGCGCTGGCGGTCCGGGTAGCGCTGGCGCAGGGCCTGCCGGTCGAGGCCGACGTCCTTGAGCAGCAGGCGGGTGGCGTACTTTTCCTCGCTTTTCAGGGCGTTCCGGCTGTCCTTGAGTTCATAGGCCAGGTTCTGGTTGCCCGGCGCCGCGGCGGCGGCCTGTTGCGCGGCGTCCAGGCGCTTGCGCGCCAGCTGCAGTTCGCGCTGGTACAGCGGGCCGTCCAGTTCCAGCACCAGCAGGGCGGCGCGTGATTGCTGGCGGTCGAACTGGCGGGCGCTCTCATCGTCCACCTGCCCGGGCATGCGGAAGCCCAGCCCGGCCATCTGCCGGGCGCTGATCCGCGGTTCCCAGGCGCGGCTGTGCGGGCCGGCGCCCTCGTCTTCGCTGGGGAAGCGCCAATTCAGGCGCAGGCTCAGGCCGCTGTTCTCGTTGTGCCAGGAGCTGTTGTGGCCCAGCTCGCGCTGGCTCAGGCGCGGCTGGCTGTCCGGCGCGCCGGAACGGTTCCAGGCTACGCCGCCCAGGGCCACGGCGTTGACCAGCAGGATCAGCCCGACGCCGCCGAGCAGCGCATGGGTGCGGGTCCAGTTCATGGCTGGTTCCCTCCGAGCAGGCCGTGGGCGCTGCGCAGGCGGCGCAGGACCAGCAGGATCAGCACCGCGCACAGGCCGAGCACGAGGAAGAACAGGTACTTGGGCATCACCGCCCACCACCAGTCGAAGAACTTGGTGTAGAGGAACACCACGAAGAAGGTCAGCCCGGTGTTCACCACCTCCGGCCACTCGCGGCGCGCGCCGAGCCAGATGACCAGCGCCGAGGCGACGAAGCCGAGCACCTGGTAGAGGTTTTCCACCGTGGCGTAGCCCAGCGGCAGGTAGCTGCCGCCGCCCCAGTTGGCCAGCACCAGCATCGGCAGGAACAGCCCGAGCAGGCCGAACACCCGGTAGATCGTGGCGAAGCCGTCGAAGCGTCCCTGGCCGATCAGGGAGGGCGCGAGGAAGATCAGCAGGGCGGCGGGGAAGAAGTTCTCCGGGCGCTCGCCCACGTCCAGCCAGTACACGCCGCTCCAGGTGCCGACCCGCGCGGCGACGTAGCCCATCACGCAGATCAGCGCGGTGGCCAGCAGCAGGCGGGCGTTGCAGGTGTAGGCCAGCAGCAGCGCGTAGGCGGCCCAGGGCAGCAGCGCCTTGTCCGAGGGCGTGATGTTGAAGATCTGCCCGACCATCACGGTGTTCAGCACCAGGCAGGCGAAGGCCAGCATGGCGGCGAGCTTGGCGAAGTAGCCGGAGGCGTCGCGGCGCTGCAGGGCGAGGGTCAGCAGCAGGCTGCCGAGCGAGGCGGCGATGAGGATGGCGACCTGCGCGGTTTCCGCGAACAGGCCCCAGAACTGGTAGAAGAGGAAGAACAGGCTGGCCGCCAGGGCCAGCGCACCGAGGAAGGAGGCGATGCGCATGCCCAGGGACAGGCGGTGGTCCTGGCTGTCGCGGTCGATGTCGAAGCGTGCGCGGTAGTCGGCGAGCAGGCGTTGCTGGTGCTGGTGCAGGCGTTCGCGTTGCGCGGCATCGAGGCCGAGGGCGCCCTCGTCGCTCAGGCGTGCGAGTTCGCGTTCGAAGGCGAGGATGTCATCGACGCGTCGCTGCGCCTGCTGGTGGCTGAGCTCGGGCATGGCCGGTCCTTGCGGCTGGGGATTGATCGGACTCTAGCCGTAACCGGGGTGGCGTTCCATTGACGTGGCAGGTTTGGTGAACGAGGCCCGCTCCACGGCAGGTCGCTACCGTAGGAGCGGACTTCGTCCGCGATACCTTTTGTTCTTGTTTGGGTGTGTATGCGCCGCTTCGGCGTGTGCTGAGACTTCTTGTTTCGCCCTCCCGGGCGAGTCCCTTTTGGCGTCCCAAAAGGAACCAAAAGGACTCGTCCCGACATCCGGGTCTTCGCTTCGCTCAGACTGATTCGCTGCGCTCACCCTTCGGGCCAGCCTTCGGCTGTTACTACGCTTCGCTCCGTTTCCCTCCTTCCGGTATCGCTCCGAGGGTCGGCTTGCAAGGGCCATCCATGGCCCTTCAAGCCTCTCGCGGCATCCATGCCGCTCGCCCCTCTGCGCAATACCTCCACTCGGCCTCCTGACGGGACTCTGCGCGCGCCTGCAGTTTCGGTGTGACAGGCAGAGCAGCGGCTGAAGGATTTGCGCGTCGTAGGATGGCGTGGAGCGAAGCGATACCCATCGTGGTGGGGGCGGCTTTTGTAGGAGCGGACCTTGTCCGCGAAGCTCTTGAACGGGGCTGATCGCGGACAAGGTCCGCTCCTACACGAGCAAATCCCGGGCGCGCTGTGCCTTAGGCTTTGGCTCTTGAGGACTTCCAGAGGAATATCCGCACGCGCCGGAGCGCCCCTTCAGGAGGCCGAGTGGAATCGGAGTTTCAGGGGTCGAGCGGCATGGATGCCGCGAGAGCGTTGTCGGGCCAGGGATGGCCCGTCAACGCGGGCCCCTGAAACTCCGATGGAGCGAGGGAACCCCGGCGAAGCCGGGGCCGGATGATGGGGCACAGACCTTTGCCTCCTTTGGGGCGTTTGCCAAAGGAGGTCGCCCGAGGGGGCGAAACAAGAAGTCCCAGCACACGCCGAAGCGGCGCATGAACACCGAGCAAGACAGCGGCTTACATCACCTCTCAGCTCACACCGAAGCAGCGAATAAACGCCGTAGGAGGGATAGGGATGAGTCCATTTCATTGCCCTCACGAACAAGGTCGACGCCGGACGCGCCGCCAGTCGAAAGGCAGGAGCGCCCGGCCCGCGCCGGACGGCAGACTGCTCCGACCTTCCAACAAGGAACCCCCTCATGTCCGAATTGCTGAGTTTCGCCAAGGGCGCGCTGGCCATGTTCTGGCTCGCCGCCATCCTCAACCTCGCTTACCCGTTCGGCGAACTGCATCGCCCGCTGCTCTGGGCATCCGGCGTGCTGCTGGTGCACGCCGGCGAGGTACTGCTGCTGGCGCGGCGCCGTTCGTGGGGGGAGAAGATACAGGTCCTGCTGTTCGGCGTACTGCACCTGCAGAGCCGCCGCCAGCGCCGTCTGGAAACGGTAAACGGCTGATTTACAAAAGCTTTACCTTGCGGCGCGGCACCGACGTCCGACGTGGATGTCTGATCCTGCGAGACCGGAAGAAGTATCGCCCCGCAATCCGGCAGGGCGGCCGGCTCGTTTCAGGAGGCGCCATGCGTCGCATTTTTGCTGCTGTACTGCTCATCCTTCCGTTGACCGGTTGCGTGATCCACGAGCACGACCACGATCGCGGCTGGCATGACCGCGACTGGAATGACCGCCCGCACCGCGATTACCGCCGGGACTACCACGACCGCGACCACGACCGTGATCGCTACGACGGCTGGCGCCGCTGAGCCCGGACCGTCAGGGCGCGGCGTGGAACGCCGCGTCCTCTTCCCGCAACAACTCGACGAACCGGCTGGCCGCGGGCGACAGGCTGCGGCTGGCGTGGCGTACCAGGCCGTAGGCGGAGCCGCGTTCGGCGGCGTCGCTGCCGCTGGGCCAGGGTAGAACCGCCAGGCGCCCGGCCTGTACGTCCTCCGCCACCACGTCCCAGGTGGCCAGGCAGAGCACGTCGCTGCCTTTCACCAGTTCCTTGAGCATCAACACGTCATCGCATTGCACGCTCAGCGGCTGCTCGCGCCCGAGGCTGCGCGCCAGCCCTTCGTGGGCGTCGCGCGGCAGGCGCGGGCCGGCCAGCGGGTAGTCGAGCAGGCGCTCGATCGACGGGCCGGCATTGAGCAGGGGATGGTCCGGCCGGCAGAACAGCACGCTGTGGTGCACCCGCAGCGGCAGGATGTCGAGGCGGCTGTCGCCTTCCAGTTCGCGGTAGTCGGCGATGAAGAGTTCCAGCTCGTCGTCCAGCAGGCGCTGGTGCAGCTCGCTCCAGTTCTCGATGGACAGCAGCACCGACACCTTCGGGTGCGCGCGGCTGTAGCGCGCCAGCGCCTGCGGCATCAGCCGCGCGGCGGGGAAGGGGCCGGCGCCCAGGCGCAGTTCGCCGGTTTCCAGGTCTCCCAGCTGCAGCACCGCGTTCTTCAGCGCCCGGCTGCCGGCCAGCAGCCGGCGGGCGTGTTCCAGCACCAGCCGGCCGTGGGCGGTGAGCGTCACCCCGCGCGGGTTGCGGTCGACCAACTGGCAGCCGAGCTGGCCCTCCAGGGCCTGGATGCTGCGCGACAGCGCCGGCTGGCTGAGGCTCACCGCGTCGGCGGCGCGGGCGAAATGGCCGTGTTCGGCCAGGGCGATGAAATGACGGAGTTGGCGTAGGTCGCTCATGCGCTTACTGCATTAATTATTGGTGAGGAATGCATTGGAATTATCGCCAGATTGTCGGCCATAGTGCGAGCCGTTCCAGACCAACAACAAGAACCGGAGCTCCCCATGACCCGTCTTTCCCTGGCCGTGCTGCTGGCCAGCCTCTGCCCGGGCCTGCTCGCCGCCGCCGAGCAGCCCAAGCCGCCCACCAGGCTCACTGTCGCCGCCCAGCAGAAGGTGCGCGAGTCGCTGCCGTTCGCCGACCGCGCCGACTTCGACCGCGTGGAAAAGGGGCTGATCAAGCGCCCGGAGAACCTGCTGATCCGGAACGAAGACGGCAGCATCGCCTGGCAGTTGGGCGGCTACGACTTCCTCGATGCCGGCAAGGACATCGACAGCATCAACCCGAGCCTGCAGCGCCAGGCCCTGCTGAACCTGAAGTACGGCCTGTACAAGGTCGCCGACGGCATCTACCAGGTGCGCGGCTTCGACCTGGCCAACATCACCTTCGTCGAGGGCAGGAGCGGCTGGATCGTCATCGACACCCTGACCACCCCGGCGACCGCGAAGGCCGCCTATGCGCTGGTGAGCCAGGAACTGGGGCAGAAACCGATCCGCGCGGTGATCTACAGCCACGCCCATGTCGACCATTTCGGCGGGGTGAAGGGGCTGGTGAGCCAGCAGCAGGTCGACAAGGGCGAGGTGCAGATCATCGCGCCCAAGGGCTTCATGGAAGCGGCGATCAAGGAGAACGTGCTCGCCGGCAACGCCATGATCCGCCGCGCCACCTACCAGTACGGCACCCTGCTGCCCAAGGGCGAGCAGGGCCAGGTCGACATGGCCATCGGCAAGGGCGTGGCGCGCGGGCCGTTGAGCATCCTCGCGCCGACGAAGTTGATCGAGGGCGACCTGCAGGAACTGGAGGTCGACGGCGTGCCCGTCACCTTCCAGAACACCCCGGGCACCGAGTCGCCGGCGGAGATGAACATCTGGCTGCCGCAGCAGAAGGCGCTGCTGATGGCCGAGAACGTCACCGGCACGCTGCACAACCTCTACACCCTGCGCGGCGCCGAGACCCGCGATGCGCTGGGCTGGAGCAAGTACATCAACGAGGCGCTGCACCGTTTCGGCGAGCAGGCCGAGGTGCTGTTCGCCGTGCACAACTGGCCGCGCTGGGGGCACGAGGACATCGTCCGCACCCTGGAGAAGCAGCGCGACATGTACGGCTACCTCAATGACCAGACCCTCTACCTGGCCAACCAGGGCGTGACCATCAACCAGATCCACGAACGCTTCCGGGTGCCGCCGGAGCTGGCCAACGAGTGGTACAACCGTGGCTACCACGGCAGCGTCAGCCACAACGTGCGGGCGGTGGTGAACAAGTACCTGGGCTACTACGACGGCAACCCGGCGACCCTCGATCCGCTGGCGCCGGAGGATTCGGCGCAGAAGTACGTGGCATTCATGGGCGGCGCCGAGCATCTGCTGCAGATGGCCAAGGCTTCGTTCGACAAGGGCGAGTACCGCTGGGTGGTCGAGGTGGTCAACAAGCTGGTCTTCGCCGACCCGTCCAACCAGGCCGCCCGCGCCCTGCAGGCCGACGCCCTGGAGCAGCTCGGCTACCAGGCGGAGAACGCCGGCTGGCGCAACAGCTACCTGGTGGCGGCGCAGGAGCTGCGCAACGGCGTGCCGCGTGACCAGCCGTCGCTGCGGGTGACCAGCGCCGACGCCCTGGCGGCGATGGATACCGGCCTGCTGTTCGACTACCTCGGCGTGCGCCTGAACGCGCAGAAGGCCGAGGGCGAGGACCTGAGCATCAACCTGCTGTTGCCGGACCGCGGCGAGCAGTACCTGCTGGAGCTGAAGAACTCGCACCTGAACAACATCAGGGGCGTGCGGAGCGAGAGCGCCGGGCAGACTGTCACCATCGACCGCGCCGACCTCAACCGCCTGCTGCTCAAGGAAGTCTCGCCGGTGCGCCTGGTGTTCGAGGGCAAGCTCAGGAGCTCCGGCAATCCGCTGCTGCTGGCGAAGCTGTTCGGCATGCTCGACGAGCCCGAATTCTGGTTCGACATCGTCACGCCGCCGCGGAAGAGCTGATTCCGCCCCATTCCCGCCCGCCGGCTCTGGCACGCTGCGCTGATCGCACCGTGCCATTGTTTTTTCCGCGACCAGCTTGCACCATGCCGTCCCGGCGTACGCCAAGCGAGGCGTGCGCTATCGCAGCCGAGAAGTCGCGATCGTGTCCAGCCGTTCCATCCGTGCGTTGCGCCGTTTTCGGCCCGGAGCCCTGCTCCTGGCGCTGGCGGTGTCGCTCGCCGCGCTGGCCGGGGCGCAGCCGCAGGCGTGGGACTTCGGCCTGATCGCCCGGCGCGCCGAGTCGCTCTACGGACCTCCTGGCGAGGGGCGGGCGCGCATCGCGGCCTGGCAGCAGTCGCTCAGGGACGCCGCGGGCCTGCCCGAGCGCGAGCAGTTGCAGGCGGTCAACCGCTTCTTCAATGCGCAGTTGCGCTTCACCGACGACATCGGCCTGTGGGGTGAAGTGGACTACTGGGCCACGCCCGTGGAGGCGCTGCTCAAGGGCGCCGGCGATTGCGAGGACTTCGCCATCGCCAAGTACATCAGCCTGCGCCATCTCGGCGTGCCGGCGCAGAAGCTGCGCATCACCTACGTCAAGGCGCTGCGCCTGAACCAGGCGCACATGGTGCTGACCTACTACCCCCGACCCGATGCGGAGCCGCTGGTGCTGGACAACCTGATCGGCAGCATCCTGCCGGCCAGCCAGCGCACCGACCTGCAGCCGGTGTACGCCTTCAACGGCGAGGGCCTGTGGCTGGCCAACGCCGGCGGCGGCAAGCAGGTCGGCGACAGCAAGCGGCTGTCGCGCTGGCAGGACCTGCTGAAGAAGATGCAAGCCGAAGGCTTTCCCCTGAACGAATGAGAGCGTGGAGACACGATGTCCCTGTTCAAGCAATTGCTCATCGCCATCTGCCTGTTCCTGGTGATCGCCTTCAGCGGCAGCTTCATGGTCAGCCTGGAAAGCTCCCGCGAGCAGTACGTCAACCAGCTGCGCTCCCACGCCCAGGATGCGGCGACGGCGCTGGGGCTGTCGCTGGCGCCGGCCATCGACGATCCGGCGATGGTCGAGCTGATGGTCAGCTCGATCTTCGACAGCGGCTACTTCGAGAGCATCCGCGTGGTCGACCTGGCCGGCGGCAAGGTGATCGCCGAGCGCACCGGCGTGCCGGACGCGGTGGCGGCCCGGGTGCCGCAGTGGTTCGTGGCGCTGGTCGACCTGCATCCGGCCGGCGGTGACGCCATCGTCAGCCGCGGCTGGACCCAGGCGGCGCGGGTCGAGGTGCAGAGCCACCCGCAGTTCGCCATCGCCAGGCTTTGGCAGGGCGCGCTGGGCAGCCTGCTCTGGCTGGCGCTGTGCTGCCTCGCCAGCGGCGTGCTCGGGGCGGCCCTGCTGCGCCGCCAGTTGAAGCCGCTGGACTACATGGTGGAACAGTCCCACGCCATCGCCCGCCGCGAATTCCTCAGCGTGCCGGAACTGCCGCGCACGCCCGAGCTGCGCCGCGTGGTGCAGGCGATGAACCAGATGGCGGAGAAGCTCAAGGCGCTGTTCCGGGAACAGGCCGAACGCAGCGAGCGGCTGCGCGACGAGGCCTACCAGGACAGCCTGACCGGCCTGGGCAACCGGCGTTTCTTCGACCTGCGCCTGCAGGCGCGGCTGAGCGCCGAGGACCAGGTCGGCTGCGGCCTGCTGCTGGTCCTGCGGGTGCGCGACCTGGCCGGCCTGAACCAGCGCCTGGGCGGCCAGCATGTCGACCAGTTGCTCAAGGCCGTGGCCGACCAGCTGCGCCTGGCCGCGCAGGGCCTGGGCAGCGGCCTGACCCTGGCGCGCAGCCGCGGCGGCGAGTTCGTCATGCTGGCGCCGGGGCTGATGCCCGAGGAGGCGCCGGCCCTGGCGATGCGCCTGGAGAGCATGCTCGCCGCCCTGGCCAGCACCGGCGCCAGCGACGTGAGCCCGGTGGCGAGCCTGGGGCTGGTGCCCTTCGCTTCCGGCGAATCGGCGCAGGCGCTGCTGGTGCGCGCCGATGAAGCGCTGGCGCTGGCCGAGCGCTCGGACGAGCGCTGCTGGGCGTTCCTGCAAGGCGGGGCGAGCCCGGTCGCCGAGGAGCGCCACGCCTGGCACCAACTGCTGGACGAGGCCCTGGTGCGCAAGCGTTTCCAGCTGTATTTCCAGCCGGTGGTGGCCTGCGCCGATCCGCAGCGGGTGCTGCACTACAAGGTCCTCTCGCGCCTGCCGGACGGGCAGGGCGGGCACATCGCCGCCGGGCGCTTCCTGCCCTGGCTGGACCGCTTCGGCTGGACCGCGCGGCTCGACCTGCTGATGCTGGAAAGCGTGCTCGCCGACCTCGCCCGCCACGACCGGCCACTGGCGCTGAACCTGTCGGCGGCGCTGCTGCGCGACGAGTGGGCGACCACCCGGGTGTTCGACCTGCTGCGGCAGCATCCGCAGTTCGCCGGCCGCCTGACCCTGGAGCTGGAGGAAGACCAGCTGCCGCCCCAGCCGGTGCTCGAAGCCCTGACCCGCCGCCTGCGCGAGCTGGGCTACGGCCTGAGCCTGCAGCATTTCGGCGGGCGCTTCAGCATGATCGGCAACCTGGCCCGACTGGGCCTGGCCTACCTGAAGGTGGACGGCAGCCACATCCGCGCCATCGACCAGGAGAACGACAAGCGCCTGTTCATCGAAGCCATGCAACGCGCCGCGCACAGCATCGACCTGCCGCTGATCGCCGAGCGGGTGGAGACCGAAGGCGAATTCCGCGTGCTGCGCGAGATGGGGATCCAGGGCGCGCAGGGACAACTGCTCGGCGCCCCGGCGCCGTGGTGATCGCGGGCTTCTGCCCTTCGCTCTTCGTAGGAGCGAGCTTGCTCGCGAACCGCGGCTGATCGCGGACGAAGTCCGCTCCCACGGTGAGATCGGCTTTCGTAGGAGAGACGGGGGCGCCTAGCCTCCGTCCGCGATGCTCTTCATAGCGTTATCCACCCTGATGGGTATCGCTTCGCTCCACGCCATCCTACGAAGAGAGATCCTTCAGCCCTGGCTCTGCCTGTCACACCGAAATTGCAGGCGCGCGCAGAGTCCCGTCAGGAGGCCGAGTGGAGGTATTGCGCAGAGGGGCGAGCGGCATGGATGCCGCGAGAGGCTTGAAGGGCCAGGGACGGCCCTTGCAAGCCGACCCTCGGAGCAATGCCGGAGCGAGGGCAGTCTGAGCGAAGCGAAGACCCGGATGTCGGGACGGGCCCTTTTGGTTCCTTTTGGGGCCCCAAAAGGGACTCGCCCGGGAGGGCGAAACCCAATCGCTCAGCACACACCGAAGCGGCGCGGAAACGCCCGATCAAAAGCATCGCGGAGAAGCTCCGCTCCTACGAAAGCGGCCGGTCCGAAGCGTAGGAGCGGACCTTGTCCGCGATCCGCCGGCAGGGCCGGCGTCAGGCGGGTTCGCGAGCAAGCTCGCTACGGAAACAGCGTTGCACCGGCGGTGGCGTCGGCCGTGCTTCCGTACCATCGAAACCGAGCCTCAGAGCAGCCCCGCTTCCTCGTCGTCATTGATCAGCCGGGTCAGCCCGCCCAGGGCCTCGCGGGCCTGGGTGCGGTTGAGCAGCTTGGAGCGCGCCGCCGGCGGCAGGTCGGTGATGCGGATGACGCCCTTGGCGATCAGCACCGAAATCAGGTCGTCCAGCACCCGGATCATGTCCAGGTCGCTCTGCTTGAGATGCAGCAGGCTGCTCTCGGCGGCCTGCCAGGCCAGGATGTCCGGGTGGTCGGCCGGCAGCGCGCCGGTCATCCCGTCGAATTCGGCGTCTTCGACGCGCGCCAGTTTTCCCTCGGCGTTGCGCTGGATGTACAGCATCTGACCGTCCCCATTGTCGGAAGTGGAAGTACGTCCGTGGAACAACCCCGGAGGATGGCGCCACGGGCGTGATGGTGGAGCCTGAGCCGTTCGCCGCCCGGCGGTGGCGAGGGATCAGTGATGCTCAGTCTTGACCACCGGACCGGCCCCCGCCACCCGTTCGTTGACGATCCCGCCGCAGGCGTTCAGGTCGGCGCGCTGACGGAACTCGACGCTGCGTCATCGCCGGCGCAGGCCGCCGGCGATAAACCCACGCCCCGGCACGCACCGCTCAGCCTAGCCTCACGCCCGATCCTGCTGGTCACTCAGCAGGTTCAGGCCCCGCGCCACCGCCAGGGCGATGAACAGCGCGCCCATGATGGCTTCGCTGCCCGCCAGCAGGCGGGCCAGTGGCCGTATGGGGGCGATATCGCCGTAGCCGATGGTGGTCAGGGTGATCATGCTCAGGTAGACGAAGCTGTCCAGCTGCAGCGGGCGGTTTCCGGTGAAGCTGCCGGGCCAGGTCTGCTCGATCAGGTTGTAGGCCAGGGCGAAGAGCAGGACGAAATTCAGGTACAGCGAGCACAGGCCGTACAGCAGTTCGCCGGTGACCGGCCGCTCCTGGGTGACGCGGCGGAACAGCGCCACCACCAGCAGCAGGTAGAAGCACATCTGCGCGATGCCCTGCTGGAGGAACGGGCGCAGGTTCCAGTCGTCCGGAACGAACAGCATGCACAGGCTGACGATGCCCGCCAGGCTGATCACCGGAAACAGGCGGCTCTGGCTGCGCAGCGCGTTGAGCGCCGCCAGCACCATCAGCAGCAGGCTGCCGAGGGCCAGTGGCAGTGGCGGGGAGGGGAAGGCGAGTACCGCCATGACCAGCACGGTACTGCCCAGCAGCAGACGGAAGCGGCAATCCAGCAGCAGGCTTTTCAAAAGGTGCGACTCGGCGGACTCGGAGTGTCCCAGTCTAGCCGAGACTGCCGTTGCGCCAGCCCGTCGGCCCTCAGGAATCGAAGAGCTTCTGCACCACCGAGAAGTCCTGTTCGCCGTGGCCCTGCTTGACCAGCAGCCGGTACAGCGCCAGGGCCAGGCTGCCCATCGGCGTGCTGTTGCCGCTGACCTGCGCGGTCTCCTGCGCAAGCCCCAGGTCCTTGGTCATCAGCGCGGCCATGAAGCCGCCGGTGTAGCCGCGCGAGGCGGGGGCGTTCTCCATCACGCCGGGCCAGGGGTTGTACACCTCCAGCGCCCAGTTGCCGCCTGAGCTGCGGCGCATGATCTCCGACAGCACCACCGGGTCGAGCCCGTTGGCGGCGCCCAGGGCGAGGGATTCGGCGGTGCCGATCATCAGCACCGCGAGCAACTGGTTGTTGCACACCTTGGCCACCTGGCCGGCGCCGTCGCCGCCGGCGTGGAAGATGTTGCGGCCCATGGCGGAGAACACCGGGCGGGCGCGTTCGAGCACCTCGGCGTCGCCGCCGACCATGAAGGTCAGGGTGCCGGCGATGGCCCCGCCGGTGCCGCCGGAGACCGGCGCGTCGAGCATCGGGATGCCGCGCTCGGCGGCCGCCTGGTGGACCTTGCGCGCGGAGGCGGGGGCGATGGTGGAGCATTCCAGCACCAGGGTGCCGGGCACGATATGGCCGAGCAGGCCGTCGGCGCCCAGGTAAAGCCCTTCGACGTGCTGGCTGGCCGGCAGCATGGTGATCACCACATCGGCGCCGTCGACCGCGTCATGGGCGCTGCGCGTGGCGCTGGCGCCCTGGGCGACCAGGCCGTCGATGGCGCTCTGCACCAGGTCGAACACGCGCAGCAGGTAGCCGGCCTTGATCAGGTTGGACGCCATGGGCGCGCCCATGTGGCCGAGGCCGATGAAGGCGATGGTTTGCATGCTGGTTTCCTCCTGTCGAACGGCAGGCACTCCACGCTGGCAGGTACCTGTAGGAGCGAGCTTGCTCGCGAACAGCCCCGCAGCGGGGTTCGTTCGCGAGCAAGCTCGCTCCTACAAAAGAGGACGCAGGCGGCGGATCAGAGGTCCGCCAGCGGATGCCCGCCCTCCCAGGTCGCGTCGAAGTGCGCATTCACCACTGCATCAGGTATGGCAGCGATCTCCGGCCAGTGCCAGTGCGGGGCGTTGTCCTTGTCGATCAGCCGGGCGCGCACGCCTTCGGGGAATTCCGGGTGGCGGCAGCAGTTCAGGCTCATCGCGTATTCCATGCGGAACACTTCGGCGGTCGACAGATGGCGCGCGCGGCGGATCTGTTCCCAGACCAGCCGGGCGGTCAGCGGGCTGCCGGAGACCAGGGTCTTCGCGCCCCGGGCGATCAGCGCGTCGCTGTCCTCGGTGAGCGGGGCCAGCGCGTGCCAGGCTTCGACCACGTTGGCGCAGTCCAGCAGGGCGTCGATGCGTTCGCGGCGCGGCAGCAGCTGGGCCTGCGGCAGTTCCCCGCGGACCTCGTGCTCCAGCGCGCGCAGCAGGCTGTGCAGCTGCACGTCGGCCTGTTCGCGCCAGTTCAGCTGCACCAGGCCTTCGAGCAGGTCGTCCTGCTGGGTGTCGAGCAGGAAGCGGTCGGCCAGGTCCAGGTCCAGCGCGTCGCGGGCGTTCATCTGCGTGGCGGTCAGGCCGAGGAACAGGCCGAGGCGGCCGGGCAGGCGGGCGAGGAACCAGCTGGCGCCGACGTCCGGGTACAGGCCGATGCTGATTTCCGGCATGGCCAGGCGGGTGGACGGCGTGACGATGCGCACCCCGGAGCCCTGCATCAGGCCCATGCCGCCACCCATCACGTAGCCGTGGGCCCAGCAGATCAGCGGTTTGGGGTAGCTGTGGATGAGGTAGTCGAGGCGGTATTCGTCGGCGAAGAAGCGGCGGGCGAGGCCGGGAACCTCGCCGGGCTGCTCGCGGCAGGCGTCGACCAGCTTGCGCACGTCGCCGCCGGCGCAGAAGGCCTTGCCGCCGTTGCCGCGCAGCACCACGCAGGCGATCTGCGGGTCGTCCTTCCAGACGCCCAGCTGATGGCTCAGCGCCTCGATCATCGGCAGGCTCAGGGCGTTCAGGCTCTTCTCGGCATCGAGGGTGGCGACGCCGACACGGAAACCGTGCAGGCCGGGGCGCTCTTCGAAGATCACGTTCATGGCCGGCCCCTTACTGGTTGCGCCAGTGCGGTTCGCGCTTTTCCAGGAAGGCGTTGACGCCTTCGCGGGTGTCGTCGGCATCGAACAGGTCGACGAAGCGCTCGCGCTCTTCCGGCAGCCAGGTGCTCGGGCCGCGTTCGCGGGCGCCCTGGATCAGCGGCTTGATGGTGCGTACCGCCACCGGGCTCTGGCGGGCGACCTTGGAGGCCAGCAGCAGGGCGGTGCCACGGGCCTCGCCGGTGTCCACCACCTGCTCGACCAGGCCGATGCGCAGCGCGGTGTCGGCGTCGACGCGCTCGCCGCAGAGGATCATGCGCTTGGCCCAGCCTTCGCCCACCATCCAGGCCAGCGCCTGGGTGCCGCCGGCGCAGGGCAGCAGGCCCACGGCGGCTTCCGGCAGGGCCATCTGCGCCTGGCGCTCGGCGATGCGGATGTCGCAGGCCAGGGCGCATTCCAGGCCGCCGCCCATGGCGTAGCCGTTGATCGCGGCGATGGACACGCCGCGGAAGTCGCGCAGGGCCTCGAAGGCTTCGCCGAAGCGCCGGGCCATCTCGCGGGCGCGGGCCTTGTCGCCGTCGGCGAACATGTTCAGGTCGGCGCCGGCGGAGAAGAATTTCGGGCCCTGGCCGGTCACCACCAGGGCGTAGATGTCGTCGTCGCGGTTGAGGTGTTCGATGAGCTGGCGCAGGCCGATCAGCGAGTCGCGGTCCCAGGTGTTGGCCGGCGGGTGGTTGATGGTGATCAGCGCGGTGTGGCCGTGCTTTTCCACCGTCAGCTTGTGGGTCAGGTCGAAGACTCCGGGCTTGTAGGGCTCGAGGGCATTGCTCATGGGGCATCTCCTTGTCGGTGCCGCCGGCGGGGCGGACGCATGTGCCTGGACTCTAGGCGCGCGCGGCGTGGCGCGTCCATGTCCGATCTGTTTCGATTGTGCCCGCGCAGGCGGGCGGTTTTTCCAGTGCTTTTGATCTGGGTTCTTCGTAGGAGCGAGCTTGCTCGCGAACCCGCCCCGCTGCGGGGGTTGGTTCGCGAGCAAGCTCGCTCCTACAGCAAAAATCAGAGCAAGCGATCCAGCATTCCGCCCTGTTCCAGCAGGCGGCGGGCGACGATCACCCGCATGATCTCGTTGGTGCCCTCGAGGATCTGGTGCACGCGGCTGTCGCGCACCCAGCGCTCCAGCGGGTAGTCGTTGAGGTAGCCGTAGCCGCCGTGCAGCTGCAGCGCCTCGTTGCACAGGGCGAAGCAGCGGTCGGTGGCGAAGCGCTTGGCCATCGCGCAGTAGAGCGTCGCCTCGCCGTCCTTGTGGTCCAGCTTGTGGGCGGCCAGGCGCACCATCTGCCGGCTGGCGGTGAGGTCGGTGAGCATGTCGGCGAGCTTGAACTGCAGGGCCTGGAACTCGGCCAGCGCCTTGCCGAACTGCTTGCGCTCCTCGACGTAGCGCAGCGATTGCTCCAGCGCCGCCTGGGCCGCGCCGAGGGAACAGCTGGCGATGTTCAGGCGGCCGCCGTCCAGGCCCTTCATGGCGTAGACGAAGCCCTGGCCTTCCGGGCCGATGCGGTTGCCGGCGGGGATGCGCACGCCCTCGAAGGTGATGGTGCGGGTCGGCTGCGCCTTCCAGCCCATCTTGTCCTCGTTGCGCCCGTAGCGGATGCCCTCGGCGTTGGCCGGCACCAGGAAGCAGGAGATGCCCTTGGCGCCGTCCACGCCGGTGCGTGCCATGACGATCAGCACGTCGGTCGAGCCGGCGCCGGAGATGAAGGTCTTGGCGCCGTCCAGCACGTACTCCTCGCCGTCGCGGCGCGCGCGGGTGCGCAGGTGCGCGGCGTCGGAGCCGGCGTCCGGCTCGGTGAGGCAGTAGGAGGCGAGCAGTTCGCCGCCGATCATCCCCGGCAGCCACTGCTCCTTGAGCGCGGCGTCGCCGAAGCTGGCGAGCATCCAGGTGGCCATGTTGTGGATGGTGATGTAGGCGGTGGTGGCGACGCAGCCGGCGGCCAGCTGCTCGAAGATCAGCGAGGCGGACAGGCGGGAGAGTCCCAGGCCGCCGTCGTCCTCGGCGATGTAGAGGCCCAGGTAGCCCTGCTCGGCGGCGCGGCGGATCACCTCCACCGGGAAGTGGTGCTGGCGGTCCCAGTCGGCGGCGTGGGGGGCCAGTTCGCGGCTGGCGAAGGCGCGGGCGCTGTCCACCAGCAGGCGTTGTTCTTCGGACAGATCGAAATGCATGCAGCTACCTCTGTTTGTTCTTGTCGGCCACATCGTCGCGCGGTGCGCGAATTTCCATCGGTTATAGCGGTTGCGCCGTCGGCTGTGGATTGACGATCTTGCTCAGGGGATGGACGATCTTGGCATTCACGCGCGCGGAAATCTCGCCATGTCCCGTCCACTCACCTCGTCCTGGCCGCTGCCCCAGCAGGGCGTGCGTTTCATCACGCCGCCGCGCCTGCGCCGCGCGCTGGACCGCCATCCGCTCGGCCAGGCCTGCTATCCAGTGGCGCTGGGCTATTATCCGGCGGCGGCCGGACATCGCATGGAACGTGCCGCGCCGGAGGACCATCTGCTGATCTACTGCAGCGCTGGGCTCGGTTGGCTGGAAACGGCGGATGGACGATTCGAGGTCGCCGGCGGCGATCTGCTGGTGCTCCCCAGGGGCCGCGCCCATGCCTATGGCGCCGATGCGCAGCGGCCCTGGTCGATCTTCTGGGTGCACCTGGATGGCCGGCTGGCGGAGGAGTTCCTGCGGCCGCTGGGCAAGTCGCCGCGCCTGCGGGTGGGCGTGCAGCCGCGTCTGCTGGGCGAGTTCGATGCGCTGCTGGCGCTGCGCCGGCAGGGCCTGAGCCTGCCGCACTTCATCCATGCCGCGCACCTGCTGCAGAGCCTGCTGACCTCGCTGGCCCTGCGCCCGGTGCGGGCGCGGCTGAAGTCCGGGCGCGTGCTGGATGTGGAGGCGGTGCAGGCCTTGATGCGCGAGCACCTGCACGATGCGCTGAACCTCGACGAGCTGGCGGCGCAGTTCCACCTGTCGCGCTTCCACTTCGCCAAGACCTACCGCGCGCTGACCGGGCAGGCGCCGATCCAGGACTTCATCCGCCTGAAGATGACCCATGCCTGCCGGCTGCTCGACCAGGGCAACCTGGAGGTGCGCCAGGTGGCCGAACAGCTGGGCTACGCCGACGCCTATTACTTCTCGCGGCTGTTCAAGCGCGTGGTGGGCATGGCGCCCAGTCATTACCGGGCGCTGCACACCGGCTGAGGCGCTTTACTGCAGGGTCAGCGGCTTGCCCGCGGCGCTGCGCTCGGCCTGCCATTCGGCGAGGGTCGGGGCCGCCTCGGGGCCGTCCATGTGCTCGACGATCTCGAAGAAGTCCTGGTGCAGCGGGTCGCGCAGCACCGCGTCGCGCTGTTTCACCTTCACCACGTAGACGCGCTGCACGTTCTGGTGATCGAAGGCGCGCCATTCCTGCTGGCCCTTGAGCAGGCTGTAGCGGTGGCCTTCCAGGGCCTTGATCAGCGCCTCGCTGTCCAGGCTGCCGCTGCGCTGGGCGGCGTCGGCCCACTGGTAGACGATGCTGTAGGCGGACGCCGCGGAGCTGGCGGGGTAGACGCCGTAGCGCTGGACGAAGTCGCGCACGAAGGCCTGCCCGCGCGCCGAGCCTTCGCGCTCGGGCACCTGCCAGGTCCAGGGTTCGGTGCCGATCACGCCCTGCATCAGGCCGGGGCCGGCCAGTTCCACCACGCTCTGGGTGAGGTTCGGCGCGATGATCTGGTGGTTGCGTGTCAGGCCCAGTTCGTCGGCGATGCCGATGGCGCGCACCAGGTCCTCGCCGAACAGCGCCAGGACCAGCACGTCGGCCTTGCTCGCGGCGGCCTGGGTCAGGGCGTCGCGATAGTCGGAGAGGCGCGCACCGGGGAAGGGCACCTTGATCGAGGGGTTCTGCGCGACGTCCTCGGTGCCGGTGTAGTGGCGCAGCGAGCTCTCGGTGGTCAGGCCCCAGGTGTAGTTCGCGGTGATATAGAAGTAGCGCTTGCCGGGCAGCGTGCGGCCGAGGTAGTTGCCGAGCGCCCGCGCGCTCATCCAGGCGCTGTTGCACTCGCGGAACATGTAGCGCTGGCCGTCCTTGCCGGTGGTGTCGTTGGAGTAGGTGAGGGTGCCGAAGTACAGCAGCTTCTTCTGCGCGGCGCGCTCGCCGGCGGCGATGGCCACGGCGCTGGAGGCGCCACCGAAGAACATCGCCACGCCGTCGGCGGACATGGCGTCGACATTGCGCACGGCCTTTTCCGGGCGCGAGGCGTCGTCCTTGCTCAGCAGGCGCAGGGGCCGGCCGAGCACGCCGCCGTGGGCGTTGATCTCGTCGATGGCCAGCAACGCGCCGCGCATCTGCGCGAGGCCTTCTTCCTTGTAGGAGCCGGTGCGGGGGTAGCTGAGGCCGAGGTTGATCGGCTCGGCGGCGTGCGTCAGGCAGCTGAAGGCAGCCACCAGCGTGAGTGCGGCGGTCAGAAGTCGCATGTTCGTTCCCTGTTGTTGTTATTGGCGGGTGAAGCGAGAGACGGACTGTGCACAGGCTGGTACAGCGGTCCTATTAGTCTTTGGTCGAATTCGGAGGTGTCTGATGGTCGTGGGTGGCGCGCGGTTTCCCAGACCCGCCCTGGGCGAGCGCCGCGGCTGTCCGGGCCGGGGCGGCGGGCGCCTTGACTTGACCGGGGCGCTTGCTTAGCGTGCCGGTTCGTTTCACCAGGCAGATGAGTCATGACAAGCGAAGACCGGATCAAGCTGGAAGCCAGCTGGAAGGAAGCCCTCCACGAGGAGTTCGAGAAGCCCTACATGAAGCAGCTGGGCGATTTCCTCCGTGCGGAGAAGGCCGCCGGCAAGGTGATCTTCCCGCCCGGCCCGCTGATCTTCAACGCGCTGAACACCACGCCGCTGGACCGGGTGAAGGTGGTGATCATCGGCCAGGACCCCTACCACGGCCCCGGCCAGGCCCACGGCCTGTGCTTCTCGGTGCAGCCGGGGGTGCCGACGCCGCCGTCGCTGCAGAACATCTACAAGGAGCTGCAGCGCGACCTGAACCTGCCGATCCCCAGCCACGGCTACCTGCAGCACTGGGCCGAGCAGGGCGTGCTGCTGCTCAACACCTCGCTCACCGTCGAGCAGGCGCGCGCCGGCTCCCATGCCCAGGCCGGCTGGCAACTGTTCACCGACAAGGTGATCGAGGTGGTCAGCCAGCGCTGCGAGCACCTGGTGTTCCTGCTCTGGGGCTCCCATGCGCAGAGCAAGCAGAAGCTGATCGACGCGCAGAAGCACCTGATCCTCAAGTCGGCCCACCCTTCGCCGCTGTCGGCCTACCGGGGCTTCCTCGGCAACGGGCATTTCAGCCGCACCAACAAATTCCTCGAACAGCACGGGATGGCGCCGATCGACTGGTCGTTGCCGCCGGCCTGACCCGCCCCAAAAAAGAGGCCCGCGCGAGGCGGGCCTGGAGAAATCGCCGGGGAACTCGGCCCGGCGAGCGTGGCACTTACTCCGCCGCCTCGGCGCGACGCTGCCAGAGGCGGAAGCAGGGTTCGGCGAGGAACAGCACCAGCAGCAGGCGCAGCACCTGCAGGGCCGTGACCAGCGGCACCGAGAGTTGCAGCGCCTCGGCGGTCAGGCTCAGCTCGGCGATGCCGCCGGGCATCATGCCGAGCATCAGCGACTGCTGATCCAGCGGCCCGAGCCAGCCGATCAACTCCGCCACCAGCGCCGCCGCGAGCATCATCCACAGGGTGCAGACCAGGCTGCGGCCGACGAAGGCCGGCGCGTTGCGGAAGAAACCGCGACTGAAATGACAGCCCAGCGCGCTGCCGATCAGCCACTGGCCCAGCGAGCTGCTGCCCGCCGGCAGGCCGATCTGCAGGTCGGCGGCGATGGCGGCGACGGCGCTGGCCAGCAGCGGCCCGAGCAGCCAGGGATTGGGCTGGCGCAGCGCCTGCAGGATCAACGCGACCGCCGCGCCGGCCGGCAGCAGCAGGGCCAGCCATTCCCAGTTGAGCGTGGTTGCGTGCGCGCTCGGCGGTTGGGTGCCCAGCAGCCAGGTGAAGGCTGCCGGCACCAGCAGCACCACCAGCAGCAGGCGCAGGCTCTGCGCCGCCGCCACGCGGCTGGCCTGCGCGCCGTGGCGCAGGCCGAGGTTGACCATCTCGCTGGCGCCGCCGGGCATGCTGGAGAAGAACGCGGTGGCGCGGTCCTCGCCGGCACGCCTGAGCAGAACGATGGCGGCCAGGCTCGACAGCGTGGTGGCCAGCGCGCCGAGCGCCACGATGGCGCCGTGTTCGAGCACCTGCTCGACCACCGCCGGGGTGAAGTGCAGGCCGATCCCGGTGCCCACCACCCATTGCCCGGCCTTGCGCGCACCGGGGACTTCCGCCAGCGGCCAGTCCAGCAGGCAGCGGCTGAGCATCACCGCCAGCAGCGAGCCGATCATCCACGGCAGCGGCCAGCCGACCCCTTCGGCCAGCCAGCCGCCAAGGGCGCCGATCAGGGGCGTTGCCCAGAACCGGCGCCAGTCCGCCAGCTTATGCATCGGCCAGCCCGACCGGGGCGCGACGGCTGCGCTTGCGCCAGGCGCGGTACAGCGGCAGGCCGAGCATCAGCGCGACCAGCGCCCAGGTGCCGAGGGTGATCGGGCTGGACCAGAGGATGCCCAGCTCGCCATTGGAGATCGACAGCGCGCGGCGCAGGTTCTGTTCCATCAGTCCGCCGAGGATGAAGCCCAGCAGCAGCGGCGAGAGCGGGAAGTCCAGCTTGCGCAGGAGGTAGCCGAGGATGCCGATGGCGACCATCAGGAACAGGTCGAAGGTGGTGGCATGCACGGCGTACACGCCGATCGCGGTGATGATCGCGATGCCCGGCACCAGCGCCCAGTTCGGCACCGAGAGGATGCGGGTGAACACCCGGACCATCGGCACGTTGAGGATGATCAGCATGACGTTGGCGACGAACAGCGAGGCGATCAGACCCCAGACGATGTTCGGCTGCTCCTGGAACAGCAGCGGGCCGGGGGTGATGTTGTACAGGCTGAGCGCGCCGATCATCACCGCGGTGGTGCCCGAGCCGGGCACGCCGAGGGTCAGCATCGGCACCAGGGCGCCGCACGCCGCGCCGCCGATGGCGGTTTCCGGCGCCGCCAGGCCGCGCATGTCGCCCTTGCCGAACTGGCCGGTTTCGCCGGCCAGCTTCTTCTCGGTCATGTAGGCCACGGCGCTGGCCAGGGTCGCGCCGGCGCCGGGCAGCACGCCCATGATGAAGCCGAGCAGGCCGCAGCGCAGGTTGACCACGAACACCGCGGCCGCTTCCCTGACGTTGAACAGCATGCGCCCGCTGGCCTTGACCATCTGGTGGCCGTGGTGGGTCTTCTCCAGCAGCAGGAGGATTTCGCTCACCGAGAACAGGCCCAGCACCAGCACCACGAACTGGATGCCGTCGGAGACATGGATGTTGTCGAAGGTGAAGCGGTACACGCCGCTGTTGGCGTCGATCCCGACGCTGGACAGGAACAGGCCGAGCAGCGCCGCCAGCAGCGTCTTCAGCGGCCGGTCGCCGGCCAGCCCGCCGAGGGCGACGATGGCGAAGACCATCAGCACGAAGTATTCCGCCGGGCCGAAGGCGATCGCCCATTTCGCCAGCAGCGGGGCGAACAGCACCATGCCGCAGGTGGCGATGAAGGCACCGATGAACGAGCTCCAGGCCGACAGCGACAGGGCCACGCCGGCCAGGCCGTTGCGCGCCATGGGGTAGCCGTCGAGGGTGGTCATCACGGTGGAGGCTTCGCCGGGGATGTTCAGCAGGATCGAGGAAATCCGCCCGCCGTATTCGCAGCCCAGGTACACGGCGGCCAGCAGGATCAGCGCCGACTCCGGCGGCAGGCCGAGGGCGAAGGCCACCGGGATCAGCAGCGCCACGCCGTTGATCGGGCCCAGGCCCGGCAGCAGGCCGACGACGGTGCCGATCAGGGTGCCGATCAGCGCGGTGATGAGGTTGTAGGGCGTCAGGGCGACACCGAAGCCCTGTCCCAGGTAGCTCAAGGTTTCCATGGTCTTTTCCTCAGAGCAGGGGTTCGAGGATGCCCAGCGGCAGCGGGACATCCAGGGCGCGGTCGAACAGCAGGTAGAGGCCGATGGCAAGCAGCGTGGCCATGGCCACGCTGGCCAGCGGGCGGCCGCCGTAGATCAGGGCGATGAAGGTGCCGATCAGGGCGCTGGCCGGGATGAAGCCCAGCGGTTCGAACAGGCCGGCGTAGACCGCCAGCAGCGCGACGCAGAGCACCACCTTGGCCAGCAGCGCGCCTTCCAGCGCGGGCTCGTCCTCGTCACGCTTGATCGGCGTGGGGCGCACGATCAGCCAGGCCAGGCCCGCGGCCATCAGGCCCAGGCAGAGCAGCGGGTAGGCGCGCGGGCCGACCGGTTCGTAGGAGAAGGGCGCCTGGTAGTTCCAGGCGATCAGGGCGAAGGCGACGCAGGCGAGCAGCCAGGCGCCGGCGAACAGCCGCTGGAAGAGGCTGGTTTGCGACATGGGGAAACTCCTTGCATCGGCGGCCGTGATCGGCCGCCGATGCCGCGCGGGGCGTTACTGGATGAGGCCGAACTCGCGGGCGAGCTGCTTGTACTGGGCGACCTGTTGCTTCACGTAGGCGTCCAGCTCCGGCCCGGTCATGGCGAAGGGGAACAGCTCGCGCTGATCGCGCAGCCTGGCGAAGTCTTCCGAGGCCAGCAGCTTGTCGAAGGCGCCTTTCCAGAACGCATAGTCCTCGTCGCTCACCTTCGGGCCGACGTAGAAGCCGCGCACCACCGGCCAGACGATGTCGTAACCCTGCTCCTTGGCGGTGGGGATGTCGGTCATGCCTTCATCCTTCAGGCGTTCCTCGGCGAACACCGCCAGCAGGCGCATCTTGCCGGCGCGAATGTGCGGCATGGAGTCGGAGATGTCGGTACTGCCGACCTGGATGTGCTTGCCCAGCAGCGCAGTGGCGATCTCGCCGCCGCCTTCCAGGGCGACGTAGCGCAGCTGCTTGGGATCGATGCCTGCGGCCTTGGCGACCAGCGCGGTCTGCATCCAGTCCTGGCTGCCGACGGTACCGCCGGAGCCGATCACCACCTTGCTTGGGTCGGCCTTGAGCGCGGCGACCAGGTCGCCGAGGTTCTTGAACGGCGAGTCCGCCGGCACCGCGATGGCGCCGTAGCTGGTGCCTACCGCCGCCAGCCATTTCACCGCGTTCTCGTCGAAGCGGCCGAACTTGCCCTGCGCCAGGTTCAGCAGCGAGCCGCTGGAGAAGGCGGTGATGGTGTTGCCGTCGGCCGGGCGCTGGGCGACCACCGCGTTGTAGGCCACGGCGCCGACGCCGCCGGGCATGTAGGTGACGCGCATCGGTTTGGACAGCAGCTTCTCGTCCATCAGGGCGCTCTGCGCCAGCTTGCAGGTGAGGTCGAAGCCGCCGCCGGGGGAGGCCGGGGCGATGCATTCCGGGCGCTTGGGCTCGGCGATCAGGCTGCCGGCGAACAGCAGGGTGGCGCCGGCCAGGGTCAGGTTGCGCAGGACGGTGGACATGGGCAGTTCCTCTCTTGTTGTTGTCGGTTTACCAGAGCGCCACGGAGTAGCTGAGGTAGACGCGGGTTTCATCGGCATCACGGGCGAAGTTGGAGCGGTAGGTGGCGTTGCGCACGCGCACCGCGACGTCCTTCAGCGGCCCGCTCTGGATCACGTACTTCAGGTCGGTGTTGCGTTCCCATTCGTTGCCATGGCCGTCCATGCCATTGATTCTGGCATCGTCGCCGCTGATGTAGCGGTTCATCAGGGTCAGGCCGGGAATCCCGAGGCCGGCGAAGTCGAAGTCGTGGCGCAGTTGCCAGGAGCGCTCCTCGGCGTCGGCGAAGTCGCCGATCTGCACGAAGTTCACCAGGTAGGGGTTGCTGCCGTCGATGTAGGGGAAGGCGGTGTCGCCGTTCATCCGCTGCCAGCCGAGGCTGAACTTGTTGGCGCCCAGGGCGTAGCCGAGCATGCCGTTGAAGGCCTGGTTGTCGATCTTGCCGCCACGGGCTTCGCCCTGGTCGTCGCTGAGCGCAAGGCGCAGGTCGGCGCTGAATTTTCCGGGGCCGAGCGGGTAGCTGGCGAGCAGGCCGACGAAGTGCTGGCGGTAGACGTCGTCCAGGGCGGCGTAGTGGTAGCGGCCGGTGAGGTGGTCGGTGAATGTGTAGTCGCCGCCGGCCAGGTCGTAGTGGTCGCCTTCGGCGCTGCCGCCGGAAAAGCGCTTGTTCTTGTTGTTCAGCGCCAGGTCCTGCCAGTCGGTGGAGTCGCGGTCCCTGGCCTTCTCCAGGCGCCCGCCGGTGAAGTCCAGGCCCGGCAGGTCGGTGGAGTTGAGCAGGCCGCCTTCGAAGGTCTGCGGGAACAGGCGGCTGTCGTTGGGCTGCAGGGTCGGCAGGTCGGGGATCAGGCTGCCGACTTTCAGCTCCGTCTCGGATACCTTGAACTTGGCGGTCAGGCCGAGCTTGCTGTACTCGTCGGCGGCGCGGCCGTCGTCATGGGTCGGCAGCAGGCCGGTGCCGGTGCGGTCGGGCGAGGAGTCGAGCTTGAGGCCGAGCATGCCCATGGCGTCGAGGCCAACGCCGAGGGTGCCGGGGGTGTAGCCGGACTGGAAATCGAGGATGAAGCCTTGCGCCCACTCTTCGCGCCTGGACTGGCCGCTGCCGTCGCGGAAGTCGCGGTTGAAGTAGATGTTCTGGGTGCTGAGCTGGGCGCGGCTGTCTTCGATGAAGCCTGCGGCATCGCACAGCGGGGCGAAGCCGGCGACGGCCAGCAGGGCAGGGGACAGACGAGGGGAAAAGGGCTTGCGGACAGCCAGTGCAGCCTGGGGCTGGGCAGTGGGCATCTGTGGTCTCCGGTTCTTGTTGTTGTCACGAAAGGGCACCACGCCGCCTTTCGCTCTGAGCGGTCTTCGCCGCTTGGGGGCGATGCTAACGGGCTAAGCTTTCACCAGGCTTTCAGTCGCCTTTCGCAGTGTTTTCAGCGAATTTCCCCCGTTCACAGCCACTCGCGGATGGGTAAACTGCCGGCCCGAACCTGTCGTCGTAGGGGTGAATCCGCGTGCGAATCCTTCTGGTCGAAGACCATCCGCAGCTCGGCGAAAGCGTCGCCCAGGCGCTCAAGGGCGCCGGCTGGACCGTGGACCTGCTGCAGGACGGCGTGGCCGCCGACCTGGCCCTGGCCAGCGAGGACTACGCCCTGGCGATCCTCGACGTCGGCCTGCCGCGCCTGGACGGCTTCCAGGTGCTGGCGCGCCTGCGCGAACGCGGCAAGACCCTGCCGGTGCTGATGCTCACCGCGCGCGGCGAAGTGCGCGACCGCGTGCACGGGCTGAACCTGGGCGCCGACGATTACCTGGCCAAACCTTTCGAACTGACCGAGCTGGAAGCGCGGGTAAAAGCCTTGCTGCGGCGCAGCGTGCTCGGCGGCGAACAACAGCAGCGCTGTGGCGAGCTGGTCTATGACCTCGGTGCGCGGCGCTTCACGCTGGCCGACCAGGCGATGAACCTGACCTCCCGCGAGCAGGCGGTGCTGGAAGCGCTGATCGCCCGCCCGGGGCGGGTGATGAGCAAGGAGCAGCTGGCCGCCCAGGTGTTCGGCCTGGACCAGGACGCCAGTGCCGATGCCATCGAAATCTACGTGCACCGCCTGCGCAGGAAGCTCGAAGGCAGCTCGGTGCGCATCGTCACCTTCCGCGGCCTGGGCTACCTGCTCGAGGCCCGGGATGGCTGAGCCGCGCCGCTGGCACTTCCCCGGTGCCGGCAGCCTGCGTGGCCGGCTGCTCTGGCGGCTGGGCGGCATGCTGCTGGTGCTGCTGCTGATCGGCAGCGCGGTGACCTACTCGCGTGCCCGCCACACCGCTGACATTGCCTACGACCGCACCCTGCTGGCGTCTGCGCGGAGCATCGCCGACGGCCTCTACGCCAGCGACGGCACCCTGCGCGCCAACGTGCCCTATGTGGCGCTGGACAGCTTCGAGTACGACAGCGCCGGGCGCATCTTCTACCAGGTGATCGACCCGCAGGGGCGGATGATTTCCGGCTACGAGAACCTGCCCGCGCCGTCTCCGGACACGCCGCGCACGGATGATTACCCGGCGCTGGCCAAGTTCTACGACGCCCGCTACCAGGGGCAGGGCGTGCGGGTGGTCAGCCTGCAGCAGCCGGTCAGCCAGCCGACGGTCAACGGCATGGCGGAAATCCGCGTGGCGGAAACCCTCGGGGCCCGCGAGCGACTGGCGCGCAACCTGCTCGGCGATACGTTGCTGAACCTGGCGCTGTCGGCCATCGCCGCGCTGCTGATGGTCTGGTATGCGGTGAGCGCCGGCCTGCGCCCGCTGGATCGCCTGCGCGCGGCGGTGGAGGAGCGGCAGCTGGACGACCTGCGGCCGTTGCCGGAGGTCCGGGTGCAGCGCGAGCTGCGTCCGCTGGTGGCGGCGTTGAACCACTTCACCGTGCGCCTGCGCGGACTGTTCGACCGGCAGTCGCAATTCATCGCCGAGGCCTCGCACGAACTGCGCACGCCGTTGGCGGCGCTCAAGGCGCGGCTGGAACTGGGCCTGCGCGAGCAGGACCCGCAGCAATGGCGGGCGACCCTGGTGGATGCCGTGCAGAACACCGACCGGGTGACCGGGCTGGCGAATCAGCTGCTGTCCCTGGCGCGCGTCGAAAGCGGCGCGCGCGCCATCGCCGAAGGGGCGGGCGAGGCGGTCGAGCTCGGCCAGCTGGCGCGGGAGCTGGGCCTGGCGCTGGCGCCGCTGGCCCATGCGCGCGGTGTGGCGCTGGCGCTGGAGGCGGACGATCCGGTGTGGGTGAAGGGCGATCCCATGCTGCTCAGTGAGCTGCTCAGCAATCTGCTGGACAACGCCATCGTCCATGCTCCGGCGGACGGCAACGTGATCATCCGCGTGCTGTCGCCGGCCTGCCTCGAGGTGGAGGACGACGGGCCGGGGATTCCGCTGGAGGAGCGCGACAAGGTGTTCCGCCGCTTCTACCGCCGCCGCCAGCAGGGCACCGGCCTGGGGTTGGCCATCGTCGGCGAGATCTGCAGCGCGCACCGTGCCCGGATCGAGCTGGCGCAGGGCGAACTGGGCGGGTTGCTGGTGCGGGTGAGCTTCCCGGTGGAAAGCCTTTGAGCCAGACACGCGAAACCCGCCGGCGAGGGCGGGTTTCGGGGCTCGTGGACTCCAGGAACTGCCTGCGAAAAGCCAATCATGACCTCGCAGGAGCGAACGCCGGCTCGTTACTGCAGCATGCTCATCGCTGCTTCCATGGCCGCCGAGAGGTCTTCGTCTTCCTTGAGATCGGCATTGGGGTCCAGGCCGAGCTTGGCGAAGGCCGGGATCCGGCTCCAGTCCAGTTCGGTGTACGGGTGCTGGCTGCCCAGGTAGCTCTGCAGGGTGGCGACCTGGACGATGTCCACGTAGTCGACCTTGGCGGAATCACGGCTGAAGTCCAGGTGCTGGCCCGGCACCGCGGCGATCGGCGCCGGGAATTCCCAGGCCTTGAGGATGCGGTCGCCGATGACCGGGTGGATGCGCTCGATCACGTGGTTGAGGCTGATGGAGTCGGCCAGCAGCTCGCTGTGCTCCTCGGCGTAGGTGAGGATCGGCAGCACGCCGATCTGGTGCACCAGGCCGGCGAGGGTGGCCTGGTCCGGCATCAGGCGGGTGTAGTGGCGGCACAGGGCGTGGCAGATGCCGGCGATCTCGGTGCTCTTGTTCCAGACTTCGCGCATCTTGCGGTCGACCACGTCGGAGGTGGCCTGGAACATCTGCTCCATGGCCAGACCCGTGGCCAGGTTGCAGGTGTAGTTGATGCCCAGGCGGCTGATCGCCATCTGCAGGTCGGTGATTTCCTTGTTGGTGCGCAGCAGCGGGCTGTTCACCACCTTGATGATGCGCGCGGTCAGCGCGGCGTCGTTGCCGATCACCTTGCTCAGTGCCTGGATGCTGATGTCCGGGTCTTCCGCCGCCTCGCGCACGCGCAGGGCGACTTCCGGCAGCGTCGGCAGTACCAGTTCATCGTTCTCGATGGCTCGAAGCAGTTCCTGTTGTACTTTGTCGGCAAGCTTGCTCATGGCACTTCCTGTTTGGGTCTGATGTCGCTTCTTGGTGAGTCGTGTTGCCGCGCAACCCGTGGGAACGGGCCGCATTGTGCACGGTGCCGCGTCATGCGTCGGTTATGGGGATCACCAAATCGTTTCCTCGCGCGGTGCCCTGCGCCGGACGGGGCATCATCCGGCGCAGGTCTTTGGCGGGGGATTCAGCGCTGGATCTCGCGGTCCTTGTCCAGGCTGTAGGGCAGGTCCAGCAGGCGCAGCGGCTGGCCGTCGGCCTCGCCCAGGCGCACCTGGCCATCGGCGACGGCGTCGTCCTGCAGCACGGCGAGCAGCTCGACGCCGTCCGCCGCGCGGGCGGCCAGCACCACTTCGCCGACGCTGCTGTTGTGCACCGGCGAAAACAGCTCGCGGCCCGGCTCCGGCAGCTCGGCGCCGTCCAGCGCCAGGCGGTGCAGGTGGCGCTTGAGGCGGCCGAGGTACTGCATGCGCGCGACGATTTCCTGGCCGGTGTAGCAGCCCTTCTTGAAGCTCACGCCGCCGACGGCCTGCAGGTTGATCATCTGCGGGATGAACAGCTCGCGGGTGGCGCCGAACACCTGGCCGACGCCGGCGCGGACCTGGCCGAGCAGCCAGTCGTTGAGCTCGCCGCGGGCCAGTTGCGCGCCCAGGCGCTCGCCAAGCTCGGCAGCGCGCGGCGCCGGCACCCAGAGCTCAGTGCGGCCGTGCCCGAGGGCGATGGCGATCAGGCCGTCGTGGCGCGCCACCTGGTCGGCCCGGCCGTCCAGCGCCAGGCCCAGCCCGGCGAGCAGCGCATCGGCGCCGCTGAGGCCGAAGCGCACCCACTGGGCGCTGTCGTCCGACAGGCTGGCCTTGGAGAACACGGCGTACTTCTTGAGGTCGGCGAGCTGGCTTTCGAGCAGGTCGCCGGCCATCGCCAGCAGGTAGCCGTCGGCTTCGGCGAGGATGCGGAAGCTGGAGGTCATGCGCCCCTTGGGGGTGCAGCGCGCGCCGAGGCTGGAGGTTTCGTCGTTCAGGTAGCCGAGGTTGCAGGTCAACTGGCCCTGGAGGAATTTCGCGGCATCCACTCCGCGTACGGCAAGGATCCCTTCGTGGTCGAGAACGGTGAGGAAAGCGGAGGCGGTCATGGTGATTCGCCGGAAGAAAGTTAGGGACCTCATGATAGAGCCGGGACCGAGGCTTGTCAGCGGGTGCCGGGAGCCGGGCCGCATGCGTATAATGCCGCTCGGCTCACGCCGGCCACTGGTGGCGCGAGCGATCCGATGTATTGCCGAGGACCCGCAGATGACCGACGAAACCGAACTCAAACGCCTTTTCTGGCACAGCCGCCGCGGCATGCTGGAGCTGGACGTCCTGCTGGTGCCTTTCGTGCAGGAGGTCTACCCGGGCCTGCCGGCGGACGATCAGGCGCGCTTCCGCAAGCTGCTGGAGTGCGAGGATCAGGACATGTTCGGCTGGTTCATGCAGCGCGGCGAGCCGGACGACGCCGACCTGCGCCGCATCGTTCGCATGATCCTGGACCGTGTCCAGCCGAAGTGATCCCTTCGAATGCCGCTGGCGACCGTCCAACCGGCTGCTGGCGGCCTATCTCGGCGCGCAGTCGCTCGCCGTCCTGGCGCTGTTCCTCGCTGCCATTCCCGCTTCCCTGAGCTGGCTCGGCCTGCTGGCCTGTGCGCTGCACGCGTGGTGTGTTCTGCCGCGCCAGGTACTGCTGCGCGGCGCCTCCGCCGTGCGCGGCCTGCGCCACGACGCGGCGGGCTGGCAGTTGTGGCGCGAGCGCGATGGCTGGCAGCCGGTGCAGCTGGCGCCGGACAGCCTGGCGCTGCCGGCGCTGGTCGTGCTGCGTTTCCGCCGTCCCGGTCAGTGGCTGACGCGCAGCGCCTGCGTGCCGGCCGACGCCCTGGCGCCGGAAATCCACCGGCGCCTGCGGGTGAGGCTGCGCTTCAGCCGCAATAGGTGGGCGGCGCCAGGATAGTGTCGCGGGCCTCGGGCAGCAGGTCCGGGTAGTCCAGGGTGTAGTGCAGGCCACGGCTCTCGTGGCGCTGCATGGCGGAGTTGATGATCAGCTCGGCCACCTGCGCCAGATTGCGCAGTTCGATCAGGTCGCGGCTGACCTTGTAGTTGCTGTAGAACTCGTCGATCTCGTCCAGCAGCAGGCGCACGCGGTGCTGCGCGCGGGCCAGGCGCTTGTTGGTGCGCACGATGCCGACGTAGTCCCACATGAAGCGCCGCAGCTCGTCCCAGTTGTGCGCGATGATCACGTCTTCGTCCGAATCGGTCACCTGGCTCGCGTCCCAGCTCGGCAGGCCGGCGGGGGCGGGCGCGCGGGCGAGCTTGCCGACGATGTCGGCGGCGGCCGAGCGGGCGTAGACGAAGCATTCCAGCAGGGAATTGCTCGCCATGCGGTTGGCGCCGTGCAGGCCGGTGAAGGTGGTCTCGCCGATGGCGTAGAGGTTCGGCACGTCGGTATGGCCGTGCTGGTCGACGAGCACGCCGCCGCAGGTGTAGTGCGCCGCCGGCACCACCGGGATCGGCTCGCGGGTGATGTCGATGCCGAAGTCCAGGCAGCGCTCGTAGACCGTGGGGAAGTGCTCGCGGACGAACTCGGCCGGTTTGTGGCTGATGTCCAGGTAGACGAAGTCGATGCCCAGGCGCTTCATCTCGTGGTCGATGGCACGGGCCACGACGTCGCGCGGCGCCAGCTCGGCGAGCGGGTGGAAGCGCTGCATGAACCGCTCGCCGCTGGGCAGGCGCAGCAGCGCGCCTTCGCCGCGCAGGGCTTCGGTGATCAGGAAACTCTTGGCCTGCGGGTGGTACAGGCAGGTCGGGTGGAACTGGTTGAATTCCAGGTTGCCGACCCGGCAGCCGGCGCGCCAGGCCATGGCGATGCCGTCGCCGGAGTTGCCGTCCGGGTTGCTGGTATAGAGGTAGACCTTGCTGGCGCCGCCGGAGGCGAGCACGGTGAAGCGGGCGCCGAAGGTGTCGACCTCGCCGGTGCCGCGATCCAGCACGTAGGCGCCCAGGCAGCGCTGGCCCTGCATGCCGAGCTTGCGCTCGGTGATCAGGTCGACAGCGACCCGCTGCGGCAGCAGTTCGATGTTCGGCCGCTGGCGCGCCTGCTCCAGCAGGGTATTGAAGATGGCCGCGCCGGTGGCGTCGGCGGCGTGGATGATGCGGCGGTGGCTGTGGCCGCCTTCGCGGGTCAGGTGGAACTCGAACCCGCCGTCCTCGCGCCCCGGCTCGTGGTCGCGGGTGAAGGGCACGCCCTGTTCGATCAGCCACTGGATGGCTTCGCGGCTATGCTCGACGGTGAACTTCACGGCGTCTTCGCGGCACAGGCCGGCGCCGGCGACCAGGGTGTCCTCGACGTGGGACTCGACGGTGTCGGTGTCGTCGAGCACGGCGGCGACCCCGCCCTGGGCCCAGAAGGTGGAACCCTGGGACAGTTCGCCCTTGCTCAGGACGGCGATGCGCAGGTGCGCGGGCAGAGTCAGGGCGAGCGTCAGGCCGGCGGCCCCGCTGCCGATCACCAATACATCATGCTGGAAGTGCTGACTCATATCCGGCTCCACCAAAAAGGCGCCCTAGTATATAGAAGGGTGCCACGGCACAATACTGGCGAACCGATGACATCGCAGGCGCCTGGAGTGCGCGGCAGTCGCAGGGCGGATTCCGCGGATTCCCGCTCATGCCGTGAAGCCAGGTGCGCTGGCGTTGCATCAAGGGTGACGGATCGTGGCAAATCGCCGGAACTTTTTTAGTCGTTCCGGTTCCAACACGGAATACCTTAAGTCGCTTTCGCGCAGGCCTGGCCCGCGCGGAGCGAGTGCGGGTGTTTCGCCCGATACAGTTGAATTCGACGGGTTTCGGACGGATGTCCGGGGCCGGTTGCCGCAAATGTGAAAAAAATGCGCGGCGCATGCTTGGAGGGGAGAACTTTTGCAGAGGTCCCGAGTCTATCTTGGCAGGACGATTCACCAGGGTGCTCGAAGCTCCTCCGGGTCCGTAGAGGAGCATTCATGCTAACCCAGGAACAGGATCAGCAACTGGTTGAACGGGTACAGCGCGGAGACAAGCGGGCTTTCGATTTGTTGGTACTAAAGTACCAGCACAAGATTCTCGGGCTGATCGTGCGCTTCGTGCACGACGCCCAGGAAGCCCAGGATGTTGCACAGGAAGCGTTCATCAAGGCGTATCGCGCCTTGGGCAACTTCCGAGGCGATAGTGCCTTTTATACTTGGCTGTACCGTATCGCCATCAACACCGCGAAGAACCACCTGGTGGCGCGCGGTCGGCGTCCGCCGGACAGCGATGTCACGGCGGAAGACGCGGAATTCTTCGAGGGCGACCATGCCCTGAAGGACATCGAGTCGCCGGAAAGAGCCATGCTGCGGGATGAAATCGAGGAAACAGTCCATCGCACCATTCAGCAGCTGCCGGAGGATCTGCGCACGGCCTTGACCCTGCGTGAGTTCGAAGGCCTGAGTTACGAAGATATCGCCACCGTGATGCAGTGTCCGGTGGGAACGGTCCGCTCACGGATATTCCGTGCGCGGGAAGCGATCGACAAAGCTTTGCAGCCTTTGTTGCATGAAGAAGCCTGATACAGCGGCAACAGCCAAGAGAGGTACCGCTATGAGTCGTGAAGCCCTGCAGGAGTCGCTGTCCGCTGTCATGGATAACGAGGCGGATGAGCTTGAGCTGCGGCGAGTGCTTGCAGCCTGCGGCGAGGACGCCGAATTGCGGGCCACCTGGTCCCGTTATCAACTGGCCCGTGCCGTGATGCACCGGGAGCCGGCGATGCCAAAGCTGGATATCGCCGCCGCCGTATCCTCGGCCCTGGCCGATGAAGCCGTGCCAGCGCCCAGCGAGCGCAATCCGTGGCGCAACATCGGCCGCCTGGCGGTGGCCGCCTCGGTGACCCTGGCCGTGCTGGCGGGCGTTCGCCTGTACCATCAGGACGAGGGCGTCGCCAACGGCCTGGCCCAACAGGCCTCCTCCACCCAGCAGCAGATCGCCCTGCCGCAAGTGCAGGGGCCGGCGGTACTGGCGGGCTACACCCAGGACGAGGCGCCGCAGGTGATCACCAATGCCCGGAACGGGCAGACCACCTGGCACGAGCAGCGTCTTCCGGGTTACCTGCGTCAACATGCGCAACAGTCCGAGGTGAGCGGCGACAGCGCCCTGCCTTACGCTCGTGCGGCAAGTCTGGAAAGCCGCTGACTGCGATCTCAAGGGGCGACATGCGCGCGACTACAGCACTGCTGTTCATCCTGGGCGGTCTGCTGGCATTGCCACTGCAGGCCGCCGATGCGTTGGACTGGATCAAACGTCTCTCTGACGCAGACCGGCAACAGAATTTCCAGGGCACGTTCGTCTACGAGCGCAGCGGCACCTTCTCGACGCATGACATCTGGCACCGGGTCGATGCCGATGGTTCGGTGCGCGAGCGCCTGGTGCAGGCCGACGGGCCGCGCCAGGAGGTCCTGCGGGTCGATGGCGCCACCCAGTGCGTGGGCGGCGGCATGGCCGGGCAGATGGCGAGGGGCGAGCTCTGGCCGGCGCGCCGGCTGAATCCCCGGGAGCTTTCGTCCTGGTACGACATTCGCGTGGTCGGCGAATCGCGCGTCGCCGATCGCCCGGCCGTGGTGCTGGCGGTGGTGCCGCGCGACCAGCACCGCTACGGTTTCGAGCTCCATCTGGACAAGGAAACCGGTCTGTCGCTCAAGTCCCTGCTGCTCAACGACAAGGGGCAGATCATCGAGCGGCTGCAGTTCACCCGCATCGACCTGACGGCCCCTGACGCCGCCGCGCTGCAGCCGACGGCGGCCTGCCAGCCGGTCAGGGAAGTCAAGGGTGCCGGCGTCAATCCCGGCTGGCATTCGGAGTGGGTTCCGCCGGGGTTCACCCTCAACAGTGCCCGGCAGCAGCGCAGCCCGGTGTCGGATGACCAGGTGCTCTGCCTGGCCTACGGCGACGGCCTGGCGCGTTTCTCGGTGTTCCTCGAACCGCTGCACGGGGCGAAGGTGGATGATGCGCGAACCCAGTTGGGGCCGACGACGGTCGTGTCCCGGCGTTACGCCAGTGACGATGGCGGCACCATGGTGACCGTCGTGGGCGAGATACCCAGCGGTACGGCTGAGCGGGTGGCGCTGTCCATGCGGCCAGCGGGAGCCCGGTCAGAGTGATCGAAGAGCGGGGGAGGGTGGTAGCGATCGAGCCTGGAGCGGTCTGGGTTGAAACGCTGCACCTTTCTACCTGCTCGGGATGTTCCATGAACGCCGGCTGCGCCCAGGGTCTCCTGGGGCGGCTGGGCGTCGTTAAGGGGCGTGGCCGTGTGCGCGCCCTGTCTTCGCTGAAGCTGGCGCCTGGCGACGAAGTCGTGCTGGGCGTGGGCGAGGACCTTCTCCTGAAGAGTGTTCTACTCTTCTATCTTTCCCCTTTGCTTGGGCTGTTCGCGCTGGCGCTTCTGGCGGCGCGAATCGGTCTCGGGGAGCCTCTGGTCATGGCGGCCGGGCTGGCGGGATTCCTGCTGGCCTGGCTGTTCGTGCGTCGCCAGGCGCGACGTCATTCGAATGATCCGGCGATGCAACCGGTTGTGCTGCGTGCGCTGGTCGGTGGGCCGCTCGGCCCGGTTTAATAATGTCTTTCCCAATCAACATCATGGGAGCTGTAAGTCAATGCAAACCCTGAAACGCAGCATGGCTGCGCTGGTGACCCTGCTGGCCTTGAGCCTGTCGGTCACCGCGCGCGCCGAACTACCGGACTTCACGCCGCTGGTCGAAAAGGCGTCGCCGGCAGTCGTCAATATCAGTACCACCCAGAAACTCCCGGACCGCTCGAACGCCCAGATGGGCATTCCGGACCTGGAGGGCCTGCCGCCGGGCCTGCGCGAATTCTTCGAGCGCAGCATCCCCCGTGGCCAGCAGGGCCAGCCGCCCCGCGGGCAGCAGCGCGAGGCGCAGTCCCTGGGTTCGGGCTTCATCATTTCCGATGATGGCTACATCCTGACCAACAACCACGTGGTGGCCGATGCCGACGAGATTCTAGTGCGTCTGTCCGACCGCAGCGAGCACAAGGCCAAGCTGATCGGTGCCGATCCGCGCAGCGACGTCGCGGTGCTGAAGATCGACGCCAAGAACCTGCCGACCCTCAAGATGGGCGTTTCCGACAAGCTGAAGGTCGGCGAGTGGGTGCTGGCCATCGGTTCGCCGTTCGGCTTCGACCACTCGGTGACCGCCGGTATCGTCAGCGCCAAGGGCCGCAGCCTGCCGAACGAGAACTACGTGCCGTTCATCCAGACCGACGTGGCGATCAACCCGGGCAACTCCGGTGGTCCGCTGTTGAACCTGCAGGGTGAGGTGGTCGGGATCAACTCGCAGATCTTCACCCGCTCCGGCGGTTTCATGGGCCTTTCCTTCGCGATTCCGATCGATGTGGCGATGAACGTCGCCGATCAGTTGAAGGCGGGCGGCAAGGTCAGTCGCGGCTGGCTGGGCGTGGTGATCCAGGAAGTGAACAAGGATCTGGCCGAATCCTTCGGGCTGGACAAGCCGTCCGGCGCCCTGGTGGCGCAGCTGGTCGAAGACGGCCCGGCGGCCAAGGGCGGCCTGCAGGTGGGCGATGTGATCCTCAGCCTGAACGGCCAGGCCATCATCCAGTCGGCCGATCTGCCGCATCTGGTGGGCGGTATGAAGCCGGGCGACAAGGCGACCATGGAAATCATCCGTGACGGCAACCGCAAGACGCTGAACATGCCCATCGGCAACCTGCCGGACGAAGACGAGGAAATCGCCTCCGTCGAAGGCAAGGGCGCCGAGCGCAGCAGCAACCGCCTGGGTGTGACCGTCGCCGAGCTGACCAGCGAGCAACGCAAGTCGCTGGACATCAAGGGCGGCGTGGTGATCAAGGAAGTCCAGGGTGGTCCGGCTGCGTCGGTCGGCCTGCGTCCGGGCGATGTGATCACGCACCTGAACAACCGCGCGGTGGATTCTTCCAAGGCCTTCAGCGAGATCGCCAAGGAATTGCCGAAGGATCGCTCCATCTCCATGCGCGTGCTGCGTCAGGGACGTGCGAGCTTCATCACGTTCAAACTGACCGAGTAAGGCTCGGGCAGCAGGAAAAGGGCGGTTTCGACCGCCCTTTTTCATGCCTGACCGTCCGGTGCGGCGTGGCGTACGGGTCTGCAGTCAGGTAAACTTCCCGGCTATTTTTCGGCGGATTGCCGCCTTCAGCCTTCCGAGTGTGTTCAGCCGTGAGTGACCTGAGTCATATCCGCAATTTCTCCATCATCGCCCACATCGACCATGGCAAGTCGACGCTGGCTGACCGCTTCATCCAGATCTGCGGCGGCCTGTCCGATCGCGAGATGGAGGCGCAGGTCCTCGACTCCATGGACCTGGAGCGCGAGCGCGGCATCACCATCAAGGCGCACAGCGTCACCCTGCACTACAAGGCGAAGGACGGTAAGACCTACCAGCTGAACTTCATCGACACCCCCGGCCACGTCGACTTCACCTACGAAGTCAGCCGCTCGCTGGCCGCCTGCGAAGGCGCGCTGCTGGTGGTGGATGCCGGCCAGGGCGTTGAGGCGCAATCGGTGGCCAACTGCTACACCGCCATCGAGCAGGGCCTGGAAGTCATGCCGGTGCTGAACAAGATGGACCTGCCGCAGGCCGATCCGGACCGCGTGAAGGACGAGATCGAAAGCATCATCGGCATCGACGCCACCGACGCCGTGGCCTGCTCGGCCAAGAGCGGAATGGGCGTGGAAGACGTGCTGGAGCGCCTGGTCGGCTCCATCCCGGCGCCCGAAGGCGAGATCGACGCGCCGCTGCAGGCGCTGATCATCGATTCCTGGTTCGACAACTACCTGGGCGTGGTCTCGCTGGTGCGCGTCAAGCACGGCCGTGTCAGGAAGGGCGACAAGATCCTGGTGAAGTCCACCGGCAAGCTCCACCAGGTGGACAGCGTCGGCGTCTTCACCCCGAAACACACCGAAATGGCCGACCTCAAGGCCGGCGAAGTGGGCTTCATCATCGCCGGCATCAAGGACATCCACGGCGCGCCGGTGGGCGATACCCTGACCCTCTCCAACACCCCCGACGTGGACGTGCTGCCGGGCTTCCAGCGCATCAAGCCGCAGGTCTACGCCGGCCTGTTCCCGGTCAGCTCCGACGACTTCGAGGACTTCCGCGAGGCCCTGCAGAAGCTGACCCTGAACGACGCCGCGCTGCAGTTCGAGCCGGAAAGCTCCGAGGCCCTGGGCTTCGGCTTCCGCATCGGCTTCCTCGGCATGCTGCACATGGAGATCATCCAGGAGCGCCTGGAGCGCGAGTACGACCTGGACCTGATCACCACCGCGCCGACGGTGATCTACGAGATCGTGCAGAAGAACGGCGACATCCTCTATGTCGACAACCCGTCCAAGCTGCCCGATCTTTCGTCCATCGACGAGATGCGCGAGCCGATCTGCCGTGCCACCATCCTTGTGCCTCAGGAGCACCTGGGCAACGTCATTACCCTGTGTATCGAAAAGCGTGGCGTACAGCGCGACATGCACTTCCTCAGCGGCCAGGTCCAGGTGATCTACGATCTGCCGATGAACGAAGTGGTGCTGGACTTCTTCGACCGCCTGAAGTCCACCAGCCGCGGCTATGCTTCGCTGGATTACAGCTTCGATCGCTTCGAGCCGGCCAACCTGGTCCGTCTCGACGTGCTGATCAACGGCGAGAAGGTCGACGCCCTCGCCCTGATCGTCCACCGCGACAACGCTCCCTACAAGGGGCGTCAGTTGGTGGAGAAGATGAAGGAACTGATTCCGCGGCAGATGTTCGACGTCGCGATTCAAGCGGCCATCGGTGGGCAGATCATCGCCCGCTCGACGGTCAAGGCGCTCAGGAAGAACGTGCTGGCCAAGTGCTACGGCGGTGACGTGAGCCGTAAACGCAAGCTGCTGGAAAAGCAGAAGGCCGGTAAGAAAAGGATGAAGCAGGTCGGTAGCGTGGAGATTCCCCAGGAAGCCTTCCTCGCCGTGCTCAAAGTGGACAGTTGAACCCTATGACCCTGAATTTCCCGCTGTTGCTGGTGATTGCCGTCGCTGTGTGCGGCGTTCTCGCCCTGGTGGACCTGGTGCTGTTCGCACCGCGCCGCCGGGCAGCCATTTCCGCCTATGAGGGCACGGTCAGCGAGCCTGATCCGGAAGTGCTGGAAAAACTGAACAAGGAACCGGTGCTGGTCGAGTATGGCAAGTCGTTCTTCCCCGTACTGTTCATCGTGCTGGTGCTGCGTTCCTTCCTCGTCGAGCCGTTCCAGATCCCGTCCGGTTCGATGAAGCCGACCCTGGAAGTGGGCGACTTCATCCTGGTCAACAAGTTCGCCTACGGCATCCGCCTGCCGGTGCTGGACACCAAGGTGATCCCGGTGGGCGATCCGCAGCGTGGCGACGTCATGGTGTTCCGCTATCCCAGCGATCCGAACATCAACTACATCAAGCGGGTGATCGGCGTTCCCGGCGACACCATCCGCTATACCAGCGACAAGCACCTGTACATCAACGACGAGCCGGTCGCCGAGACGCTGGTGGGCGAGGAGCCGGGCAGCCTGGGCAGCGTGACGCTGTACAAGGAGAAGCTGGGCTCGGTGGAACACCTGATCCGCGAGGAGATGACCCGTTACCGCATCGAGCCGGGCAGGCAGTGGACAGTGCCGGCCGAGCATTACTTCATGATGGGCGACAACCGCGACAACTCCAACGACAGCCGCTACTGGAGCGACCCGAAGATCCCGAAGGCGCTGCTGGGCATGGTTCCGGACCGCAACATCGTCGGCAAGGCCTTCGCGGTGTGGATGAGCTGGCCGGAACCGAAGCAGCGCAACCTGCCGAATTTCTCACGGGTGGGTGTGATCCACTAAAGTTGTGAGGCGTTCGAAGCCCGCGGGCGGCGAACGATGCTAGAAACCCGGGCGGGGCTGCACGCGGGGAGCGGGGCAGCCCCGCTTGCACTTGGACCCGCCGCGTTTGGCGGACAACAAGAACGATACCGACATGAGGTCGATATGAAGTACGCGCGTTCGCAGAAGGGCCTGTCCCTGCTGAGCTGGCTGGTGGTACTCGCCGTGGTGGCGTTCCTGGCCAGCGCGGCGTTCAAGATCATTCCGCACTACCTGGACTACTACTCCATCGAGAAGGCCATTACCTCGGTGGAAACCGACAAGGCCGCGGAGGTCCGCAGCGTTCCGGAGTTCTACTCTTACGTGGACAAGGCGCTGATGATCAACAGTATCCGCGACCTCAAGCTGGAAGACGCGCTGGACGTGAAGCTCGAGAACAACGAGTTCCGCGCCCACCTGAAATACGAAAAACGCGAGCCGCTGGTGCAGAACATCGACCTGGTGGTCCGCTTCGACAAAGAATTCCGTGTACGAATGCCGTGAATAACAGTCTGGATCGACTCGAGCGCAAGCTTGGCTATACCTTCCGCGACCAGGACCTGATGGTCCTGGCGCTGACCCATCGCAGTTTCGCTGGGCGCAACAATGAGCGCTTGGAGTTCCTCGGCGACGCCATCCTCAACTTCGTCATCGGCGAAGCCCTGTTCAGCCACTTTCCCCAGGCCCGCGAGGGACAGCTGTCGCGCCTGCGCGCGCGCCTGGTGAAGGGCGAGACCCTGGCCCTGCTGGCCCGGGGCTTCGAACTGGGCGACTACCTGCGTCTGGGCTCCGGCGAGCTGAAGAGCGGCGGTTTCCGCCGCGAGTCGATCCTGGCCGACGCCATGGAGGCACTGATCGGCGCCATCTACCTGGATACCGGCATGGACTCCGCCCGCGAGCGGATCATGGCCTGGCTCGGCCCGCAGCTGCGCGAGCTGACCCCGGTGGATACCAACAAGGACCCCAAGACCCGCCTGCAGGAGTTCCTGCAATCGCGCGGGTGCGAGTTGCCGCGTTACGACGTGGTGGATATCCAGGGCGAGCCGCATTGCCGCACCTTCTTCGTCGAGTGCGAGGTTGCCCTGCTGAACGACAAGACCCATGGCCACGGCGGCAGTCGTCGCATCGCCGAGCAGGTGGCCGCCGCCGCCGCGCTGGCGGCCCTGGGCGTGGAGAATGGCCATGACTGAACACCAGCACGAAACCAGCCGTTGCGGCTATGTGGCCATCGTCGGCCGCCCCAACGTCGGCAAGTCGACCCTGCTCAACCATGTCCTCGGGCAGAAGCTGGCCATTACCTCGCGCAAGCCGCAGACCACCCGCCACACCCTGCTGGGCATCAAGACCGAGGGCTATGTGCAGGCGGTGTACGTCGATACCCCCGGCCTGCACAAGGACAACGACAAGGCGCTCAACCGCTACATGAACCGTTCGGCCAGCGCCGCGCTGAAGGACGTCGACGTGGTGATCTTCGTCGTCGACCGCACCCGCTGGACCGAAGAGGACCAGATGGTCTTCGACAAGGTGAAGCACGTGAGCTGCCCGATCATCCTGGCGGTGAACAAGGTCGACCGCATGGAAGACAAGGCCGAGCTGCTGCCGCACCTGCAATGGCTGGCCGAACAGCTGCCGCAGGCTGAAGTGGTGCCGATCTCCGCCCAGCACGGACAGAACCTGGACATTCTCGAAGGCCTGGTCGCCGAGCGCCTGCCCGAGAACGAGCACTTCTTCCCCGAAGACCAGATCACCGACCGCAGCAGCCGCTTCCTCGCCGCCGAACTGGTGCGCGAGAAGATCATGCGCCAGCTCGGCGCCGAGCTGCCGTACCAGGTCACCGTGGAGATCGAGGAATTCAAGCAGGACGGCCCGATCCTGCACATCCACGCGCTGATCCTGGTGGAACGCGACGGCCAGAAGAAGATCATCATCGGCGAGAAGGGCGAGCGCATCAAAAGCATCGGCCAGAACGCCCGCAAGGACATGGAAGTGCTGTTCGACTCCAAGGTCATGCTCAACCTCTGGGTGAAAGTGAAGGGCGGCTGGTCCGACGACGAGCGCGCGCTGCGTTCGCTGGGCTACGGCGACCTCTGACGCGCGACGCCCCGCGAGCCATTCGCGGGGCGCACCCCGGGCGCCCGAATGCGCCCGCTTCCCGAACCCGATTCCAGGCGCAGCGCCATGAGCCTCGCTTCTCCCGCCCAAGCCGCCTTCGTCCTGCACAGCCGCGCCTACAAGGAAACCAGCGCGCTGGTGGATTTCCTCACGCCGCAGGGCCGGCTGCGCGCCGTGCTGCGCGGCGCACGGGGCAAGGCCGGCGCGCTGGCGCGGCCTTTCGTGCCGCTGGAGGCCGAGTTCCGTGGGCGCAGCGAGCTGAAGAACGTGGCGCGCCTGGAGGCCAACGGCATTCCCAACCTGCTGAGCGGCGAAGCGCTGTTCAGCGGCCTGTACCTGAACGAACTGCTGATCCGTCTGCTGCCGGCGGAAGACCCGCATCCCGCGCTGTTCGAGCATTACCAGGCGACCTTGCCGCTGCTGGCGGCGGGCAGCCCGCTGGAGCCGCTGCTGCGCTCCTTCGAATGGCGACTGCTGGACGAGCTGGGCTATGGTTTTTCCTTGGACAGCGATATCGTCGGCCAACCGGTGGCGCCCGACGGCCTCTACCGTCTGCTGCCGGACTCCGGCCTGGAACCGGTCGGCAGCCTGCAGCCGGGGCTGTTCCATGGCGCCGACCTGCTGGCCATGGCCGAAGCGGACTGGAGCGCCCCCGGCGCCCTGGCGGCGGCCAAGCGCCTGATGCGCCAGGCCCTGGCACCCCATCTCGGCGGTCGACCTCTGGTCAGCCGCGAGCTATTCATGAATCGCAAGGACAACTCCCGTGACTGAAGCCAACCGTATCCTGCTGGGTGTGAACATCGACCACATCGCCACGCTGCGCCAGGCCCGCGGCACCCGTTATCCCGATCCGGTGAAAGCCGCGCTGGACGCCGAGGAAGCCGGCGCCGACGGCATCACCGTGCACCTGCGCGAAGACCGCCGGCACATCCAGGACCGCGACGTGCGCGTGCTCGCCGAAGTGCTGCAGACCCGCATGAACTTCGAGATGGGCGTCACCGAAGAGATGATGGCCTTCGCCGAGATCATCCGCCCGCCCCATGTTTGCCTGGTGCCGGAAACCCGCCAGGAACTGACCACCGAAGGCGGCCTGGACGTCGCCGGCCAGGAAGCGCGCATTCGCGCGGCGGTGCAGCGCCTGTCCGCCGCCGGCTGCGAGGTGTCGCTGTTCATCGACCCGGAGCCGCGCCAGATCGAAGCCTCCGCGCGTATTGGCGCGCCGGCCGTCGAGCTGCATACCGGCCGCTACGCCGACGCCCACAACCCCGCTGAGGCCGCCCATGAGCTGGCGCGCATCCGCGATGGCGTGGAGTTCGGCCTGTCCCACGGGCTGATCGTCAACGCCGGCCACGGCCTGCACTATCACAACGCCGAGCCGGTGGCGGCGATTGCCGGGATCAACGAGCTGAACATCGGCCACGCGATCGTCGCCCATGCGCTGTTCGTCGGCTTCAAGCAGGCCGTGGCGGAGATGAAGGCGCTGATCGTGGCGGCGGCGAATCGCTGATTCGCCGAGGTTCGCGAGCAAGCTCGCTCTTACACGTCAGTCGGTCACCGTGGTGTCGCTCTTCGTAGGAGCGAGCTTGCTCGCGAACCCGGCGTAACCTAAGGCTTGCGCGCCACCAGCGTGGCGCGCAGCGGCGCCGGCAGGCCTTCGATGGTGCGGCTGTGGTTGTCCGGATCGAGGAAGTCTGGCAGCGACTGGTAGCGCATCCACTCCGTCGAGCGCTGCTCCTCCACCGAGGTGCGGCTGATATCGACGCTGCGCACGTCGGTGAAGCCCGCACGGCGCAGCCAGAGCTCCAGCGCCGGCACCGACGGCAGGAACCACACGTTGCGCATCTGCGCATAGCGATCCTCGGGCACCAGCACGGTGTTCACGTCGCCGTCCACCACCAGGGTTTCCAGCACCAGCTCACCGCCACGGCGCAGGCAGTCCTTGAGCGCCAGCAGGTGGTCGATGGGCGAGCGGCGGTGGTAGAGCACACCCATGGAGAACACCGTGTCGAAGCCTTCCAGCTTCTCCGGCAGGTCTTCCAGGGCGAAGGGCAGGTGCCAGGCCGGCAGGTCCGGCAGGTAGCGCTTCATGGCGAGGAACTGGCAGAAGAACAGCCAGTTCGGGTCGACCCCCACTACGCTGCGCGCGCCGGCGCCGAGCATGCGCCACTGGTAGTAGCCGTTGCCGCAGCCGACATCGAGCACGCGCTTGCCCGCCAGGTCGATGTGCGGGGCAACCCGCTGCCACTTCCAGTCCGAGCGCCATTCGGTGTCGATGTGCACGCCAAACAGGTGGAACGGCCCCTTGCGCCACGGGATCAGCCCTTGCAGGGCCAGTTTCAGCTGGTCGCGGGTAGCTTCGTCGCAGGCGCCTTCCAGGGTGAAGTGCTCACGCAGCTCCGCTGCCGTCGCGGTCAGCTCCGGCAGGCGATCCACCGCCGCCAGCCAGCGCTCCAGGTCGCCGTGGCCATCCTCGACCTTGGCGGCCAGTTGCGCGGGGAGGGATTCGGCCCAGGTCTGCAGGGGCGTGCCGGCCAGTTCAAGGCTGAGGCGGTCGAGGTCGAAGCGGTCGATCATGGCAGGGCAATCAGGGAGGCGAAGTTGAGGCACTGGAACCAGGGCACGACCTTGGAGAAGCCGGCGGCGAGCAGGCGTTCGCGGTGGGTTTCCAGGGTGTCGGGGCGCATCACGTTCTCGATGGCGGTGCGTTTCTGGGCGATTTCCAGCTCGCTGTAGCCATTGGCGCGCTTGAAGTGGATGTGCAGGTCGCTGAGCAGTTCGTGCTCCTGCTCGTCGGCGAAGCGCAGTTTCTCTGAGAGGATCAGCGCGCCGCCCGGCAGCAGGCTGCGGCGCAGGCGGGTAAGCAGTTCCAGGCGTTGTTCGGGGGCGATGAACTGCAGGGTGAAGTTCATCGCGATCAGCGAGCAGGGCTTGAGGTCCAGGGTGAGGATGTCCGCCTCGATCAGCTCGACCGGCAGCAGTTCCTGGTACATGGCGTCCTGGGCGCGCAGGTATTCGCCACAGCGCTCGATCATCGGCCCGGAATTGTCCACGCCGATCACGCGGCAGCCTTCGGTCTTCACGTGGCGGCGCAGCGCCTGGGTCACCGCGCCGAGGGAGCAGCCGAGGTCGTAGAGCACGCTGTTCGGGGCGGCGAAGCGCGCGCCGAGCACGCCGATGTTCTCGACGATGGTGGGGTAGCCCGGCACCGATCGCTTGATCATGTCCGGGAAGACGCGCACCACGTCCTCGTTGAAGGTGAAGTCGGGAACCTGGGATTGCGGCTGGGCGAAGATGCGGTCGGATTCGCTCACGCTGGATGGGGCCTCGTTACGCTGAACAGGCAACCGGGCGCGGCGCGCCCGGTTTGCCGGGGCGCGCATTGTAGCCGAGGCGCGGGGTGTGCCCAACCGTTAGCGGACGAGGGTCACTTGAGCTGGTCGGAGAAGTATTCGCCGGCGCCCTGCAGCGGGCCGAGCGGGTTCTTCTTGTCTTCCCGGCGGCGGATGTTCGGCTCGCCGTTGCTGGTCTTGTGCACCACCACGTCGTCGATCAGCACGAACACCGGGCGGAACGACCAGCCCTGGACCTCGCGGCGCTTGCGGAAGTTGAAGATGTCCGCCCAGAAGCTGCCCACCCGCTGGCTGTCGGTCTTGCTGAAGTCGAAGGCATAGCCGACGCAGCGGTCCTTGGCCTGCAGGCAGGTGATCAGGCCGTCAGGCAGGTAATCGATGGGAATGTTGGGCTGCACGAACAGCAGGCGCACATCGATGAACGAGAGCATCTTGGCGTTGCCCTGGGACAACGGGTCGAAGCCCAGCGCATAGAGCTGCGAGCGGGTGGTCTTGCCCGTCTCGACCTGATTGAAGCGGCTCTGTGCATCCTGGTAATCCAGAAAAGGTGATTGCACTTCCGCACGTTCGCTGGGCAGCAGGCTGCCACAGGCAGAGAGCATCAGGCACGCTCCCAGCAACATCATCGAGCGAACTACTGCACGCATGGAGCTCCCCTTGTCACGTCTCTTGTAATTGATCTATAGCCGATGACCACGCGCTGTGCCGGACTTTTCTCACGCCCTCGCAAGCCTATTCCACAGCGACTCCGTATCCCTCCATCAGCGGCCTCCACTGGTCGTTCCGGCGGAATTCGCGCAGGCCGTCGTCGAGCTCGGCCAGGCGCTCCTTCACCGATTCCAGGCGGGGGTTGAGGGCGACGTACATGGGACGTTTATCGGCAAGCTGTCCGGCGGCGCGAACCTGTTCGGACAGGCGGTGGCGACGCAGATAGTGCTCGACGATCTGGCTGTCCTCAAGCAGCACGCTGATGCGGCCGAGCAGCAGCTTCTGGATGTTGCGCTCCAGCACCCGTTCGCCGCTGAGCACCTGCACCTGTTCGTGATCGTCCAGGTGGTTGTCGCGCCAGGCATCCAACTGCGGGCCGTAGGAGTAGCCCTGGGCGAGGCCGATGGACTGGTCGTCCAGCGATGCCGGCCCCTGGAATTGCCACTGGCTGTCGGCGCGGGTGTAGAAGCGCATCGTCACCCAGCCGATGGGTTCGCGGCCGATCGCCAGGCTTTGCGTTTCCTCCGGATAGGCGCCGATCACGCCGTCCACCAGGCCCTCGCGCGCCATTTGCAGGGCGCGTGGCCAGGGCAGGGACTCGAAGGCCGGAGGCTGGCCGAGGAGGTGGGCCAGGGCTTCGAGCAGGTAGCCGGGTTTGTCCGGGTTGTCCGGGCAGAGGTAGGGGCACCAGTCGTCCCCCGCCAGGCGCAGCGGCTCGGCGGTGGCGATCAGCGCGGTACACAGGAGTAGAGCCGGCACAGCAAAACGCAGCATGTCAGACTCGCGGAGTGGATTGTCCCGCTGAGTATGGCAGAGCCAGATGACGGCTTGTGACCGAGGCGGCGATACCGAACTGTCCGAGCCAGTAGGTGAGCATGATGGCGTAGGAGGCACCGTCGAAGGCGCCGACGAACCGGTTGATGCCGATCATCGCGTCGGAGCCGACGAACAGCAGGGCGCCGACGGCGGCGAGGTTGCGACTGGCGGCCGGCAGGTCGGCGCAGCCCAGGCGGGCGAGGGCGCGCCAGAGCATGCAGCTGATGGTCAGGCTGTAGAGCGCGATCGGCAGCAGCAGCGGCCCCAGGCCGCGGCTGTGGAGCAGGGCGAACAGGCCGCCACCCAGCAGGGCGGCGAACAGCAAACCCGCCGGGGCCAGGCGGCGGGTATCGCCGAGGTAGGCCAGCAGATAGGCCAGGTGCGCCAGCAGGAAGGTGGCGAGCCCGGGGACGAAGGCGTTGACCGGCCATTCCAGCAGGATGTCGCCGAGCATCGACAGCACCAGGCCCGCCGCGATCCAGCGCCGATAGGCGTCGGCCGGCGTACCCAGCACCCAGAACAGCAGCGCGAGGACCGGCAGCGGCTTGCACAGCATGCGCAAGGGCGGCAGGTCGAAGGTGACGGCGAGCAGGTAGGCGATGCCGCCGATGAGTGCCACAAGTGCCCAGCGCATGGGGTTCCCTCCCGTGAAAGTGTGCGGCCACTGTGCCGCAGCGCGCCACGCCGCCACAGGCCGAGGGCGTCAGGGCGAGCGGCTTATGGCGCCGGGCCGACGCCTTACTTCACGGAAATGGGGCAGACGAAGGTCTGCGCCGGTGCCACTTCCGCTTCCCAGGGGCGGCGGTAGGCCAGTTCCAGCTTGTCTTCGCCAGCGCCGCTGACGCGGAAGCGCCAGGTGGATTCGCCAGCGCTGCCGACCAGGCCGGCGTCTTCCGGGTTGCTGTAGACCTCGGGGCCGAGGGCGCGCAGCAGGCCGTTGGCGGCGTTGCGCATTTCCCAGCGGAAGCCGGTGGTGGGGTTGCTCGGCAGGATCAGCACCAGTTCCTGGCCTTCGTGCAGCTTCAGGGGGCTGCAGTCGCTGGCGTCTTCCAGGGTGACCACGGGTTTGGGCTGCCCGGCGCAGCCGGCGAGCAGGGCGAGGGAGAGGGGGAGCAACAGGCGGTACGACGGCATGACGACTCCTGGGGTGGGGACCAGACTGGCCGCAGGATATCGCAATCGGACGACGAGGGAAGACCGTGGGGTGGTTGCCCGCCGTAGGAGCGGACTTTGTCCGCGATGCTTTTTGTCTTTCGGGATTGGGTGTTTCTGCGCCGCTTCGGCGTGTGCTGGGACTTTTTGTTTCGCCCCCTCGGGCGACCCACTTTGGCAAACGACCCAAAGTGGGCAAAGGTCTGTGCCCCATCATCCGGCCCCGGCTTCGCCGGGGTTCCCTCGCTCCATCGGAGTTTCAGGGGCCCGCGTTGACGGGCCATCCCTGGCCCGACAACGCTCTCGCGGCATCCATGCCGCTCGACCCCTGAAACTCCGATTCCACTCGGCCTCCTGAAGGGGCGCTCCGGTGCGTGCGGATATTTCTCTGGAAGTCTTCAAGAGCCAAAGCCCAAAGCACAGCGCGCCCCGGATTTGCTCGTGTAGGAGCGGACCTTGTCCGCGATCAGCTCCGCTCAAGAGCTTCGCGGACAAGGTCCGCTCCTACGAAAAGCATCTCGGCGCAGATTGTCGATGGGTATCGCTACGCTCCACACCATCCTACGAAGAGCGATCCTTCAGCCCTGGCTCTGTCTGTCACACCGAAATCGCAGGCGCGCGCAGGGTCCCGTCAGGAGGCCGAGTGGAGGTATTGCGCAGAGGGGCGAGCGGCATGGATGCCGCGAGAGGCTTGAAGGGCCAGGGACGGCCCTTGCAAGCCGACCCTCGGAGCAATGCCGGAAGGAGGGCAGTCTGAGCGAAGCGAAGACCCGGATGTCGGGACGAGTCCTTTTGGTTCCTTTTGGGACGCCAAAAGGGACTCGCCCGGGAGGGCGAAACCAAATCTCTCAACGCACGCCGAAGCGGCGCAGAAACACCGATCACAAAGAACGGTGGATAACGCTTAGCGTTATCCACCTACGGAAAGCAAAAGCATCGCGGACGGAGTCCGCTCCTACGGGAGAGGATTCGCAGTTTGAGCAATCTCATCCGCGACGGCCGGGGATGCCGGCCATCGCGGACAAGTGCCATGCATCACCGTTTCTCCCGCGGGAACACTCAGGCCGATCAGCCCGGGAACAGCACCTTCGCCACATCGCCATAACGCCTGGCGAAGTGCACCGTGATGTCTTCCTTGAGGTACTCCGGCAACTCCTCGAAGTCGCCGCGGTTGGCTTCCGGCAGGATCAGCTCGAAGATCTTCTGCCGGCGCGCGGCGATGACCTTCTCGCGCACGCCGCCAATCGGCAGGACCTGGCCGGTGAGGGTCAGCTCGCCGGTCATGGCCACGCCCTTCTTCGGCGCCTGGTTGCGCGCCAGGGACAGCAGGGCGCTGGCCATGGTCACGCCGGCGCTGGGGCCGTCCTTGGGCGTGGCGCCCTCGGGCACGTGCAGGTGGACGAAGGCCTGATCGAAGAAGCCGGCATCGCCGCCGTACTGCTTCAGGTGCGAGCTGATGTAGCTGTAGGCGATCTCCGCCGATTCCTTCATCACATCGCCGAGCTGCCCGGTGAGCTTGAAGCCGCGGTTGAGCGTATGGATGCGCGTCGCCTCGATCGGCAGGGTGGCGCCGCCCATGCTGGTCCAGGCCAGGCCGGTGATCACGCCGATGCCGGAGAGCAGCTGCTCGGTGCGGAACACCGGCATGCCGAGGTAGTCCTCCAGGTCCTTGGCGCCGATCTTCACCGTCGCCTGCGGGTCTTCCAGCAGCTTCACCACCGACTTGCGCACCAGCTTGCCGAGCTGTTTCTCCAGCTGGCGCACGCCGGCTTCGCGGGCGTAGCCCTCGATCACCGCGCGCAGGGCGGCGTCGTTGATCGACAGGCGGCTCTTCGGCACGCCGGCCTTCTCCAGCTGCTTGGGCCACAGGTGGCGCTTGGCGATGGCCAGCTTCTCCTCGGCGATGTAGCCGGACAGGCGGATCACCTCCATGCGGTCGAGCAGCGGGCCGGGGATCGAGTCCAGGGTGTTGGCGGTGCAGACGAACAGCACCTTGGACAGGTCCAGGCGCAGGTCCAGGTAATGGTCGAGGAACTCGACGTTCTGCTCCGGATCGAGCGTCTCCAGCAGCGCCGAGGCCGGGTCGCCCTGGTAGCTGCTGCCGAGCTTGTCGATCTCGTCGAGCATGATCACCGGGTTCATCACCTGCACGTCCTTGAGCGCCTGCACCAGCTTGCCCGGCAAGGCGCCGATGTAGGTGCGGCGGTGGCCCTTGATCTCCGCCTCGTCGCGCATGCCGCCGACGCTGAAGCGGTAGAACGGCCGTCCCAGGCTCTCGGCGATGGACTTGCCGATGCTGGTCTTGCCCACGCCGGGCGGGCCCACCAGCAGCACGATGGAGCCGGCGATCTCGCCCTTGAAGGCGCCCACCGCGAGGAATTCGAGGATGCGGTCCTTCACGTCGTCCAGCCCGGCGTGGTACTTGTCGAGCACCTTGCGCGCGTGCTTCAGGTCGAGCTTGTCGGTGCCCAGCAGGCCCCAGGGCACCGAGGTGGCCCAGTCCAGGTAGTTGCGGGTGACGGCGTATTCGGGCGAGCCGGTTTCCAGGATCGACAGCTTGTTCAGCTCTTCGTCGATGCGCTTCCTGGCCTGCTCGGGGAGGACCTTGCCGTCCAGGCGGGCGCGGAATTCGTCGGAATCGGCGCTCTTGTCGTCCTTGGTGATGCCCAGCTCCTGCTGGATGATCTTCAGCTGCTCCTTGAGGAAGAACTCGCGCTGGCGCTCGCCGATCTTGCGGTTCACCTCGGCGGACAGCTCTTTCTGCAGGCGCGCGACCTCCACTTCCTTGCGCAGCAGCGGCAGCACCTTCTCCATGCGCTTGAGGATCGGCACGGTGTCCAGCACTTCCTGCAGCTCAGTGCCAGGGGCCGTGGTGAGCGCGGCGGCGAAGTCGGTGAGCGGCGACGGGTCGTTGGGGTTGAAGCGGTTCAGGTAGTTCTTCAGCTCTTCGCTGTACAGCGGGTTGAGCGGCAGCAGTTCCTTGATCGCGTTGATCAGGGCCATGCCGTAGGCCTTCACCTCGTCGCTCGGGTCGCTGGGGGTGTGCGGGTATTCCACTTCCACCAGGAAGGGCGGGCGATGGCGCTTGATCCAGCCGCGGATGCGCACCCGCGACAGGCCCTGGGCGACGAACTGCAGCCTGCCGCCCTCGCGGCTGGCGTGGTGCACGCGCACCAGGGTGCCGTGCTCGGGCAGGCTGTTGGGATCGAAGTGGCGCGGGTCGTCCGGCGGGTTGTCCATGAAGAACAGCGCCAGGCTGTGGTGTTCGGTCTTGGCCACCAGCTCGAGGGTTTCCGCCCACGGTTCCTCGTTGACGATCACCGGCAGCACCTGCGCCGGGAAGAACGGGCGGTTGTGGATCGGAATGACATAGACCGTGGTCGGCAGGCTCTGCCCCGGCAACACCAGCCCGGTGTTGCTGACCTCTTCGGCGCTGTGGATATCGTGAATCTCGTCGTGGTCGCTCATGAGGCACCTGACTGATTGAACATGACAGTCTAGATGGGGAAACCGACGCGGGGTTTCAATCCCATATTTCGAGTGGATGCCTTGAGTGGATGTTGCAGGAGATTGCCCGGGGCCGGATCAGCGGGCGCGGCCGCCCGAACGGGCGGCTGGACATCGCGCCGAAGGCCGTCCCGGTTTCGCCGAGGAAGCGGTGTTGCACCGGCCAGGTGCAACCCGACGAGACGAATCTGGGCAGGCAGGTGCAACTCACGTAACATGTGCAAAATTTGATCAGATTGCGCCATGTTCGAAACCCGTCTCGCTCGTCTGTCAGACCAGCCCCATCAGCACGCCCACGATCATCACCAACTGGTGATGTCGCTCAGTGGCCGCGCGGAGTTCGAGGTCGACGGCCGGGGCGGCGAGGTCTGCCGGATGCGCGCCTGCCTGGTGCCGGGGGATTTCGCGCATGAATTCGCCGGCCTGGGCGACAACCACATGCTGATCGTCGATCTCGACGAAGCCGGCGCCGCCGAGCAGGACCGCGAACTGCTGGCGCGGCTGTTCGAGGCGCCGCGCTACCCGACCCTGGATGCGGACTTCCAGAACCTGCTCAGCTATGCCGGCGCCGAGACTGCCCGCTACGGCAACGATCCGCTGCTGGCCCGTGCCCTGGGCGGCGTGCTGCTGCGCGCGCTGCACCTGCGCCTGTTCGGCGAGGTGGCGGCGCCGCGCAATGGGCCGCTGGACCTGGAGCGGCTGGACCTTTACATCGCCGAGCACCTTGCCCGCCGCATCAGCGTGGCCGAGCTGGCGCAGGTCGCCTGCCTGAGTCCCAGCCACTTCCACGCGCAGTTCAAGGACCGCGTCGGCCTCACGCCGCACCAGTACCTGCTGCGCCAGCGCCTGGACCACGCGGCGCGCCTGCTGCGGGAAACCCACCTGCCGCTGGTGGGCGTGGCCGGGGAGTGCGGTTTTTCCAGCCAGAGTGCGCTGACCACCGCCATGCGCCGCTACTTGGGATTGACCCCGGGCAGCCTGCGCCGCCGCTGATTCCGTTAGCCTGCGGCCCTGCATTGCTGATCGAACGGTCAGCTGTCGACCCGCCAGTGCCGGAGTCTTTTGCAAGAACTCCAGAGCTTTCAGCAAGAAATCCGCTGGGTGCAACCCATAGAGTCCGCCCACCGCGTTGCTGGTAGTAAAAGGTGCAACCCGGTCAGACCAAGAACAACATCCAGCTCGATACGCGGGAGGGGCAGCATGCCCATCACCGGTTCTGTCTTCGCCCCTGGCGTGCCTGCACCTGGCCGCGCCACACCCTCCACGGCCCGGCCCGCAGCGCCCGCCCGTGGTTTCGCGCCGTCCGCCCCCGGACCAGTGGCGCGTTCGCTTCCCCCACTTTCTGTACAATCCGCGCCCTCGCGCGCCGGCCACCCCTTGCCGCTTCTCGATGCGCGCGTGAGCACAGGCTCCGCCGGGCGCCGCCGCAAGCCCTGCGTCGCGGGGCGTCATTGGAGTATGGGCGCCGTTCCCGGCGCCTGACGGATCTCCGGGCCCTGCCCGGTAGAACGGCCCGCACTTCGCCCACCGGCGAGGGCGGGCTGAAGGTCGCCGTGGTGAGATGGCGGCCGCAGGAGTGCGCCGGCAAGGACGACGGCGGGCCTGCGACGGGATGCGTAGCGGTTCGGTGCCACCTGGCGCCACGCGCAACCCGGCTTGCTGGAGGGCAAGCGCTTAACGGTCGACGCCAACCGCGCCGGCTGCCAGTCAAGGGCCCGCGATACCCCGCGAGCCTGGATAAAAACAAGCTGTAGGGGAGTCCCCATGAGCGTCAACACGCCAACCCTGATCACCTTCGTGATCTACATCGCGGCCATGGTCCTGATCGGACTCGCCGCCTACCGTTCCACCAACAACTTCTCCGACTACATCCTCGGTGGCCGCAGCCTCGGCAGCTTCGTCACCGCGCTGTCGGCCGGCGCCTCGGACATGAGCGGCTGGCTGCTGATGGGCCTGCCGGGCGCCATCTACCTGTCGGGCATCTCGGAAAGCTGGATCGCCATCGGCCTGATCGCCGGTGCCTACCTGAACTGGCTGTTCGTCGCCGGCCGCCTGCGCGTGCACACCGAGCACAACGGCAACGCCCTGACGCTGCCGGACTACTTCAGCACCCGCTTCGAGGACAACAGCCGCATCCTGCGGGTGATCTCCGCGCTGGTGATCCTGGTGTTCTTCACCATCTACTGCGCCTCCGGCATCGTCGCCGGCGCCCGCCTGTTCGAAAGCACCTTCGGCCTGTCCTACGAGACCGCGCTGTGGGCCGGCGCCGCCGCCACCATCGCCTACACCTTCGTCGGTGGCTTCCTGGCGGTGAGCTGGACCGACACCGTGCAGGCCTCGCTGATGATCTTCGCGCTGATCCTCACCCCGATCATCGTGCTGTTCGCCACCGGTGGCGTGGAGCCGACCTTCGCCGCCATCGAGCTGAAGGACGCGGCCAACTTCGACATGCTCAAGGGCGCGTCCTTCGTCGGCGTGATTTCGCTGATGGCCTGGGGCCTGGGCTACTTCGGCCAGCCGCACATCCTGGCGCGCTTCATGGCCGCCGATTCGGTCAAGTCGATCCCGGCCGCGCGCCGCATCTCCATGACCTGGATGATCCTCTGCCTGGGCGGCGCGGTCGCCGTGGGCTTCTTCGGCATCGCCTACTTCCAGGCGCACCCGGAGCTGGCCGGCGCCGTGACCGAGAACCCCGAGCGGGTGTTCATCGAACTGGCGAAGATCCTGTTCAACCCGTGGGTCGCCGGCGTGCTGCTGTCCGCCATCCTCGCCGCGGTGATGAGCACCCTGAGCTGCCAGCTGCTGGTGTGCTCCTCGGCGCTGACCGAAGACTTCTACAAGGCCTTCCTGCGCAAGAACGCCAGCCAGCTGGAACTGGTCTGGGTCGGCCGCGCCATGGTGCTGCTGGTGGCACTGATCGCCATCGCCCTGGCCGCCAACCCGGAAAACCGCGTACTGGGCCTGGTGTCCTACGCCTGGGCCGGCTTCGGCGCCGCCTTCGGCCCGCTGGTGCTGTTCTCCGTGCTGTGGAAGGGCATGACCCGCAACGGCGCGCTGGCCGGCATCATCGTCGGCGCGGTCACCGTGATCGTCTGGAAGCAGTTCGGCTGGCTCGGCCTGTACGAGATCATCCCGGGCTTCATCCTCTCCAGCCTGTCCATCGTGGTGTTCAGCCTGATGGGCGCCGCCCCGTCGAAGGCGATGATCCAGCGCTTCGAGGAAGCCGAGGCGGAATACGCCGAAGCTACTCAGCCGGCGGGCTCCGCGGCGACCAGCCGCTGATCCTGCGCTGAATGAAAAAGGCCGCTCTCCCGAAAGGGACGCGGCCTTTTTTCATGTCCGGCGCAATGGTTTTTTGTAGGATCGGACCTTGTCCGCGATTCGCCCGGTGACGCGGTTTATCGCGGACAAGGTCCGATCCTACAAGAGCCGGTCCGCCTTCCGGCGACTGATCTAGGCGTGCCCGCCGCTCAGCGCCGCCGCATACCGCCAGCAGGCGAACAGGCACAGCAGCAGGCCGGCCACCGCCAGCGCGCCGCCGACGTAGCCGATCCATTCCAGGCCCATGCCCGCCGCCACGCGGCTGCCGAGCAGGGCGCCGCCGCCGATGCCGACGTTGTACAGGCCGGAGAACATCGCCATCGCCACGTCCGTGGCGTCGTGCGCCAGTTGCAGCACCTTGGCCTGCAGCGCCAGGCCGAAGCAGAGGATCGCCGCGCCCCAGAACAGGCTCAGGCCGAGCAGGGCGATGGGCGCATGCGCCAGCGGCAGGAGCAGCAGCAGGCAACTGCCGAGCACGGCGATGGCCGCGCACGGGAAGGCGCGCGGGAAGCGTTCGCTGTAGCGGCTGAAGAGGATCGAGCCGAACAGCCCGGCGCCGCCGAACAGCAGGAGCAGCAGGGTGGTCTTCCGGCTGTCCAGCGCGGCGATTTCCCGCGCGAACGGCTCGATGTAGCTGTAGGCGGTGAACTGCGCGGTGATCACCAGCACGGTGAGCACGTACATCGACACCAGCGCCGGGCGGCGCAGCAGCAGCGGCAGGCTGCGCAGGGAGCCGGAGTTCTGGCTCGGCAGCAGCGGCAGCGAGCGCGCCAGCCAGAGCACCACCACCACCGAAACGCCGGCGATGGCGAGGAAGGTCGCGCGCCAGCCCAGCGCCTCGCCCAGCACGCGGCCCAGCGGAATGCCCAGCACCATGGCCAGGATAGTCCCGGTGGCGAGCAGCCCGAGGGCTTTCGCCTGCTGCCCCGGCGGCGCCACGCGCACCGCAAGCGAAGCGGTGATCGACCAGAACACCGCGTGGGCGAAGGCGATGCCGAAGCGGCTGAGCATCAGCACGCTGAAGCTCCAGGCGACGCCCGACAGCAGGTGGCTGCCGATGAACAGGCAGAAGATCACCACCAGCAGGCGGCGGCGCTCCATGTTGCGGGTCAGCAGCATCAGCGGCAGCGAGGTGAGCGAGACCACCCAGGCGTAGAGGGTGAGCATCAGCCCGGTCTGTTCCGGGCGCATGTCGAAGCTTGCGCCGATGTCGCTGAGCAGGCCCACCGGGACGAACTCGGTGGTGTTGAAGATGAAGGCGGCCAGGGCCAGGGCGATGACGCTCAGCCAGCTGCCGCTGCGGGTGGGTTGCGCGGTGTTCATGGGAATCCTGAGGTGGAGTGGGGCTCAGGCCGAGTCCCCCGGCCACGCGCGATGGGCCCCGGGCCGATGGGCCGGAGCGCGGGCGGGCGAAGAGGAATCGTTATAGGTATGGGGGAAGCGGCAGGCGGCATTCTACCCACGGCCGCCGTGTCGCGCACGGTGAATGCCGGTGTGCGCGGGCGCAGCGGCAAGTGTGGCGATCAGCCTCGGGCGGCACTGTCGATCAGCGGGTCGCTGGCCTGGGCTGCTTCCTCGGCCAGCCAGTCGAGGAACGCACGCACCGGCGGATGGCGCTCGCGGCCCGGCACGCAGAGCGCGGTGTAGCGGGCGCCGGGGACGTTGATCTCGGGGCGGTAGGGCACCAGCAGGCCCTTCTCCACGCTTTCGGAGACCAGCAGCGAGCTGGCCAGCACCAGCCCCTGGCCGGCGATGGCCGCCTGCAGCGCGTAGAACTCCTCCTCGTATTCGCGCTGCACGGCGCGGCTGAGCAGGCATTCCTCGCCGGCCGCCGCGCACCAGGCCTTCCAGCCGCGCTCGTAGAGCTCGGAGTTGTACCAGCGCACGCTGATCATCTCCGGCACCTCCACGTCGGCAGTGGCCACCCGCGCGGGCGCGCCGTACACCGCGAAGCGCTCGTCGAGGAGGAACTGGCTGTGCATGCGCGGGTAGTCGCCGAAGCCGTAGCGGATCGCCAGGTCGACGCTGGCGTCCTGCTGCAGGTCGAGCAGCTCGCACTGGCTGTCCAGGCGCAGGCGGATGTGCGGGTGGCGCGCGTAGAAGCGCCCCAGGCGCGGCACCAGCCAGAGCGCGGCGAAGGCCGGCGTGGTGGAGAGCGTCAGGCTGCCGGCGCTGCGCTGCGGGCGCAGGCTGTCCACCGATTGCGACACCTCCAGCAGCGCGCCGTGCAGGCTGCGGAACAGCCGCTCGCCGGCCTCGGTCAGGCGTACCTGGCGCGGCAGGCGCTCGAACAGCGGCAGGCCGAGCCAGTCTTCCAGCGCGCGGACCTGGTGGGACACCGCCGTGGGCGTCACCGCCAGTTCCTGGGCGGCGGCCTTGAAACTCAGCTGGCGCGCGGCGGATTCGAAGGTGCGCAGGGCGGGAAGGGGCAGGTTGGCGAACATGCGGCTCTCCATGGGTGAGCTGGATTCATCTCGGTGGAGTTTCCCTCAGTTGTCCGCAAGGCGCGCGGAAAATAGCTTTGGCGGCAAGGCAGGGGCCGATTCGAGACCCCTGAAGTGTATACCCACCGAGGAATCACAGATGAGCAGGATTCTTGCCATTCATGCCAGTCCGCGTGCCGAGCGCTCTCATTCCCGGCGCCTGGCGGAGGGTTTTCTCGCCGCGCTGTCACAGGCCGAGGTCACCCGCCGCGAGGTCGGCCGCGCCAGCCTGCCGCACGTCAACGAGGCCTTCATCGCGGCGGCCTTCTACCCGCAACCGGACAATCGCCCGCTGACCATGCAGGCGGACCTGGCGCTCAGCGACCAGTTGGTGGACGAACTGCTCGGCCATGACCTGCTGGTGATCTCCACGCCCATGTACAACTTCAGCGTGCCCAGCGGCCTGAAGGCCTGGGTCGACCAGGTCGTCCGGCTCGGCCGCACCTTCGACCTGCATCTGAACGGCGGCGAGGCCGAGTACGAACCGCTGCTCAAGGGGCGCAGGGCGCTGATCGTCACCAGCCGTGGCGGCGCCGGCATGGGGCCGGGCGGGCCGCTGGAGTCGATGAACCACGCCGACACTTGGCTGCGCGTGGCGCTCGGGTTCCTCGGCATCGAGGACGTACGGGTGATCGCCGCCGAAGGCGAGGAGGGCAATCCCGACGCTTTCAGGGCGTCCTGCCAGCAGGCCGAGCGGGAACTGGCCGATCTCGCCGAAAGCGAGTGGGTGAGGGCGTGATGGCCTGGGCGATGCTGATGGTGGCGGCGGTGTTCGAGGTGATGTTCGCCGTGTCGATGAAGTACGCCGAGGGCTTCACCCGGCCGCTGCCTACGGTGCTGACGGTCGTCGCGGTGTTCTGCGGCATCTTCTTCCTGACCCTGGCGATGCGCCAGTTGCCGGTGAGCATCGCCTACCCGGTGTGGACGGCGATCGGCACCCTGGGCACGGTGTTCTTCGGCTTCCTGCTGCTGGGCGAGGCGCTGACGCTGGCCAAGCTGCTGTCGGTGGCGCTGATCATCGCCGGCGTGGCCGGGCTGCGGGCCTGACGGCTTGGTGTTAAGGTGCCGCGGATTCCCACCTGTTGAAGCCGGACCATGACCGACAAACCGAAGAACCCGCTGCACGGCGTGACCCTGGAAGCCATCCTCAACCAGCTGGTTGCGCGGTACGGCTGGGACGGGCTGGCCAAGCGCATCGACATCCGCTGCTTCAAGAACGACCCGAGCATCAAGTCCAGCCTCACCTTCCTGCGCCGCACGCCCTGGGCGCGGGAGCAGGTGGAGGGGCTGTACGTGAAGATGCTGCAGGGCAAGTAACGGCGCGCTTTTCGTAGGAGCGGACCTTGTCCGCGAATGACCGGCTGGGGCCGGCCTGCCGGCCGGATCGCGGATAAGATCCGCTCCTACAGGTTCAGGGAGGCGTTGGCTGCTGGAGCGTTTCCCCTCTCCCCAAGCTGAGGGTGCGGCGCGGATGGAGCCTACCGGCGAACTCGAGCATTTCGTAGGAGCGAGCTTGCTCGCGAACAGCCTGATGCCGCTGTGCCAGGCGGGTTCGCGAGCAAGCTCGCTCCTACAGGCTTCAGCCTGGCGCGACAACTATCGCCAGCTCACCCGCAGATTGTCGATCGGCTCCTGGCACCCCGTGCTGATCCCCGGTTCCAGGTAGCTCGCCAGCATCGGCGCCATGCCCTTGAGCACCTGCACCGGCAGCGCCGAGGTGAACTTGAAGTTGTCCGACTCGCTGCCGGCCACGTAGGCGGTGAGGGTGCCGAAGTGGCGCGGGCCGAGGTAGAACACGAAGGTCGCGGTGCGGTTCATCGCCTTGGAGCTCTTCACCCAGCCGCTGCGGGTCACGCTCTCGATGCGGTTGTCGCCGGTGCCGGTCTTGCCGCCCATCACCAGCGCGCTGCCGTCGGCCAGCTTGAAGCTGCCGGACAGGCGCCGCGCGGTGCCGGCGTCCACCACCTGGGACAGCGCGGTGCGCAGGGCCTGGGCCACTTCCGAGGTCATCACCTGGCGGCCGGTGTTCGATTGCGGGCCGAGGCTGGCCTCGTACGGCGTGTTGGCGGCGAAGCGCAGGTTGTCGATGCGCAGGGTCGGCAGGCGCACGCCGTCGTTGAGGATGATCCCCATCAGCTCGGCCAGGGCCGCAGGGCGGTCGCCGGAGCTGCCCAGCGCGGTGGCCAGCGACGGCACCAGGTGGTCGAAGGGATAGCCCAGGCGCTTCCACTGCTCGTGCAGGTCGAGGAAGGCTTCCACTTCCAGCATGATGCGGATGCGCTTGTCGCGCGCGTACTTGTGCCGCGACTTGAACAGCCAGCCGTAGACCAGCTTGCGTTCGTCCACGCTGGCCGCCACCGCGTCGTTGAAGCTGGCCGCCGGCTGCCGCTGCAGGTAGCCGAGCAGCCAGAGTTCCAGCGGGTGCACGCGGGCCACGTAGCCCTGGTCGTTGAGGTCGAAGGCGCCCGGGCCGTAGCGCGTGTAGAGGTCGGCGATGCGCTTGTCGGTCAGTTTCTCGCCGACGTACTTGCCTTTCTTCAGGCGCTCCTGGAGGAAGGCGGCGAAGGTCGGCAGGTCCGCCTGCGGCTGCAGGTAGCGGTGGATCGCCGCCAGCCGCACCGGCCAGGCGCGCAGGCCGTCGAGGAAGGTGTCGAGTCGCTCGTCGGCGGCCTTGCCCTTGTATTTCTGCCAGAAGCGCAGCAGGTAGACCTGGCTTTCCTTGTCGACGAAGCGGTCGAGGTAGTCCCGCCGGCGCGGGTCCTTGTCGTCGGCCAGCACCGCGACCTTGCTGCCTTCGTTGGCGTACATGTCGTGCCGCACCAGGTCGCGCAGCAGGCGCACGAAGGGCAGGTTGATCGATTCGCGCAGGGCGTCCTGGACGGTGGGGATGCGGCCGTTGTCCTCCTTGCGGAAGTTGCTGAAGGTGTGGATGCCGCCGCCGGTGAAGAACGCCTCGTAGGGGCTGGCGGAATACTTGCGCTGCATGGCCGCGCCGAGCATGTCCGGCAGGTTGCGGTCCTTGCTGGCGATCAGGTAGTCGATGGCCCAGCGGCTGATGAAGTCGATCGGCTCCACCGGCACCTTCTTCAGCTCGGCGGCCGGCAGCGCCGCGTATTGCCGGTGCAGCTCGGCGATGGTCTCCAGGTAGGTGGAAAGCACCCGCAGCTTGGCGGTGGAGCCCAGTTCCAGCTTGCTGCCTTCGTTGATGTCGAACGGCTGCTCGGTGTTGTCGGTCTGCACGCGCACGCGGTTGCCGCTGGCGGTGCGCTCGAACAGGGTGAAGCTGTAGCGCACGTCGCGGGTCTTGTCCTCGGACAGCAGGTGTTCGCCGAACAGCCCGATCTGCGCGGCGAATTCCGGCTCGGAGAGGTGCCGCAGGTAGGCGGTGACCTGTTCCTGCAGCTCGTGCTGCAGGGTGGTGGTGAAGGACAGGTCGAAGCGGTCCAGGTCGTACAGCGGCACGTCGAGCATCCCGGCCAGGCGGGTGCGCGCCAGGGTCACGCCCTTGTTGTTCTCCAGCGGGGTGATGGTCGGCTCGTTGCGCGGGTCGCGGAACACCAGTCGCTGGTTCAGCGCCGCGTCGCGCAGCGGGGCGCCGATGACGCCGGCCTGGCCCAGCAGGCGCAGGTAGCTGTCGGTCAGCGCGGACAGCTGGTCGCGGCCGCGCGCCAGGTACCAGGACGGCCGGCGGTGGGCGATCATCAGCGAGATCACCTGGCGCAGCGCCTTGGCCTGTCCGAGCAGCGAGACGCCGCTGGCCGGCGGCGCGCTGAGCAGCTGGTTGACCTGCTGGTAGTCGGCGCCGTACCAGACCCACAGGCCGTCCGGCAGGCCGCTGACCTCGCCGTAGCCCGGCTGCGCCGAGAGCGGCACCGAGTTGAGGTAGGTGAGCACCACGTTGCGCCGCGCCGGCAGGTTCTCCGCGCCGCCCTGGTAGGTGCGCACGCTGGCCGAGGCCATCTGCCGCAGCTTGTCGGTGATGGAGTTGGTGCGGCCGTCCTCGGAATGCCGGTACTTCTCGATCTGCGTGGCCAGGGTGCTGCCGCCGGGGGCGTGGTTGCCCATGCCGACCAGCTTGCCCACCTGCGCCAGCGAGGCCTGGGTGAAGCGGCTCCAGTCGATGGCCGGGTTCAGGTACGGGCGCTGGCTGTCCAGCAGGTCGCGGTTCTCGATGAACAGCAGGCTCTGCACGATCAGCGGGGAAATGCTCTCGAAATTGGCGTACAGCCGCTGCGGATAGCGGAAGGCGTAGATCGGCAGGCCGCGGCAGTCGGCGATGTCCACGCCGGCCTGGGACTTCTCGGGATAGGGCGGGAACAGGCCGTGGCTGGCGTACTGCATCAGCGGTGCGGAGAAGCGCGTCTGGCTCAGGGTGATGAAGTTGCGCTGGTGCAGGCGGTCGAGGAAGACCGGCAGTTGCAGGTAGCCCAGGCGGCGGTCGAACGGGCCGCTCTGCGGGTACACCACGTCGCTGCTGGGGCCCTGCGCCAGTTGCCAGGTCAGCTCGCCGGCGTAGCGCGCCAGCTCGCGCGCCTGCAGCTTGGAAGTGCGCGCCTCGTAGAGCAGCGCGGCGCCGATGGCGGCCAGCAGCGGCAGCAGGAAGAGGAACAGCAGCAGGAACCGATGATGGTGGACTTTCGTCGGGGAAATACCGGGCTCCGAGCGACCCGGTTGATCTGCGCAATGCGTACCGGAATGCTTCGAACTACCCATTTCACGACCTGCCCATGCTCAGACAACAGCCTAGGTAAGCGGACTCCGCCCTCGTGACGACCGGCGCCCCTCCCGACGCCGCGAAAGCCCCGTGACAGGGGCCTTCCTAATTTCCAGCGTAGTCGGCGGCGGAAAATCTGCGCGCCGCGAAACAGCGTTTCGCGCCTGACGGATTGATTTGCCGACGGCCAGCAGGTGCAATAGGCGGGCCGGCTGGCGCCCAGGCGCAGCGGCACCCGACCCTCGACAGATCCCTGACTGATTGGACAGGACTTCCCGGCCATGCGTTCGTTATTTCTGCCCGTCGTACCCCTGCTGCTGGCCTCGCTGAGCGCCTTCGCCGCGCCCATGCCGTTCTACAGGTGGCAGAGCAAGGTGGACGGCAGCTATACCTGCCAGCAGACCTCGCCGGGCGAGGGCTGGCAGAAGATCGGCGGGCCGTTCCGCGACGCCGGCTGCCGCGAGGCGCTGCCGCAGACCCCGCCGCCCAAGGGGCTGGCGGTGCCGAAGGCGTGGAAGACGCAGTGACCGTTGTTGCGCGGCCGTAGGGAGTTGCTTTCAGGCCGGCATGAAGTGCTTTTGCGGGATCGAGGGGGGCTCCGTCCGTGTTTCCGGGGCTGGGCGGTTCGCGAGCAAGCTCGCTCCTACGAAAAGCGCGCTGGGACATACCTGTAGGAGCGAGCTTGCTCGCGAACGGACTGGCGCCCCGGCTGCCCGGCAAATCTCATGAACAGGCCCCCCGCAGTGGCTGGGCCGCGGGTTTCACGGAGCTGTGTACGGCCTGCTCCATCGTGCGCACGGCGGGCTTCGCAGGAGGATTTCATGAGCGACAGGGCAGAGCGCATCCGCCACAGCTGGCAGGTCAACGCCGATGCCTGGACCCGCGCGGTGCGCGAGCAGCGCATCGAGAGCCGGCGCCTGGTGACCGACGCGGCGATCATCCAGGCCGTCGCGGAGGGACCGGCGCGCCGCGTGCTGGACATCGGCTGCGGCGAAGGCTGGCTGTGCCGGGCACTGGCGCAGCGGGGCAGCCAGTGCGTCGGTGTCGACGCTTCCGCACCGCTGGTCGAGGCTGCACGCCAGGCGGGAGGTGGGCGCTTCGAGGTGATGGACTACGCCGGCCTGGTCGCCGCGGGCGAATCCCTGGGTCGCTTCGATGCCCTGGTGTGCAACTTCGCCCTGCTCGACGAAGCCCCCGGGCCGCTGCTGCGGGCGCTGCGCGAGCGCCTCGAACCCGGCGGCCGCCTGCTGATCCAGACCGTGCACCCCTGGTCCGCCTGTGGCGACGGGCCCTACGCCGATGGCTGGCGGCTGGAGACCTTCGCCGCGTTCGGCGAGGCATTCAGTGCGCCGATGCCCTGGTTCTTCCGCACCCTGGAGTCCTGGTTGGCGCTGCTCGCCGCCAGCGGCTGGAGCGTGCGGCGGTTGCGCGAGCCACGCCACCCCGAGGCCGCCAGGCCCTGCTCGCTGCTGCTGGACGTGCAACCGCTGGACGATCGGGTAGCACCGGGTTGCGCCTGATCCCGGGGCGAAGGCCGCTGACACGACGAATCGCCCCTACGCCTTTGGTCAAATTGCACCTGAATGGGGCAGACGTCTCCCGCGGACTTGTGTAAATTCGGCGACGACCTCAGCCGTGGTCCTCCCGCAATGCCCACGTCCGCTTCACAAGAGCGGGCAGCCTCTTCCGGTGTGCCGTCCTGGAATCGCCAGATACCTCCGCCCTCCGTGCCGACCGGCTCGGTGGCGAAGCTTTTTTCCGGCCTTTCCGCATCCCGACTGCACTTCGAGTCCGCAGCTGATATTCCCCAAGAACAAAATGAGGTTGCATCACCATGTCGTCCCATGATCTCCAGCGGGATCTCAACGAGCGGCACATCCGTCTCATGGCCCTCGGCGCCTGCATCGGCGTCGGTCTGTTCCTCGGCTCCGCCAAGGCCATCCAGATGGCCGGCCCGGCCATCATGCTCTCCTACATCATCGGCGGTCTCGCCATCCTCGTGATCATGCGCGCCCTCGGCGAGATGGCCGTGCACAATCCCGTGGCCGGCTCCTTCGCCCGCTACGCGCAGGACTACCTCGGCCCACTGGCCGGCTACCTGACCGGCTGGAACTACTGGTTCCTCTGGCTGGTGACCTGCGTTGCAGAGATCACCGCGGTGGCCATCTACATGGGCATCTGGTTCCCCGACGTGCCGCGCTGGATCTGGGCGCTGGCGGCGCTGGCGAGCATGGGCACCGTGAACCTGGTGGCGGTACGCGCCTTCGGTGAGTTCGAATTCTGGTTCGCCCTGATCAAGATCGTCACCATCGTCGCCATGATCCTGGTCGGCGCCGGCATGATCGTCTTCGGCCTGGGCAACGGCGGCATCGCCACCGGCATTTCCAACATCTGGACCAATGGCGGCTTCATGCCCCACGGCATCACCGGCGTGCTGATGTCGCTGCAGATGGTGATGTTCGCCTACCTGGGCGTGGAAATGATCGGCCTCACCGCCGGCGAAGCGAAGAACCCGCAGAAGACCATCCCGGGCGCGATCAACTCGGTGTTCTGGCGCATCGTGCTGTTCTACGTCGGCGCGCTGTTCGTGATCATGTCGATCTACCCGTGGAACGAGATCGGCACCCAGGGCAGCCCCTTCGTGATGACCTTCGAGCGCATGGGCATCAAGACCGCCGCCGGCCTCATCAACTTCGTGGTGATCACCGCCGCGCTGTCGTCCTGCAACGGCGGCATCTTCAGCACCGGCCGCATGCTCTACAGCCTCGCCCAGCATGGCCAGGCCCCGGCCGTGTTCGCCAAGACCTCCAAGGGCGGCGTGCCGCGCAATGCGCTGCTGCTGTCCATCGCCGCGCTGCTGCTGGGCGTGCTGCTGAACTACCTGGTGCCTGAGAAGGTATTCACCTGGGTAACCTCCATCGCCACCTTCGGTGCGATCTGGACCTGGGCGATGATCCTGCTGGCGCAGATGAAGTTCCGCCGCGGCCTCTCCGCCGCCGAAGCCGGCAAGCTGCAGTTCCGGATGTGGCTGTACCCGGTCAGCTCCTACCTGGCGATGGCCTTCCTGGTGCTGGTGGTGGTGCTGATGGCGTTCTTCGAGGACACCCGCATCGCGCTGTACATCGGCCCGGCCTTCCTGGTGCTGCTGACCGTGCTGTACTACGCGCTGAACCTGGCGCCGAAAGGCGAGCAGGGCGCTGCTCCCAGCCGTGCCTGAGTGACGGTTGAGTGAATGGAAAGGGCCTCTTCGGAGGCCCTTTTCTTTTAGGCGGCCATCGGGCCGTGGGTGGACGAGGGGTGCCCGGTGCGAAAACCGGCGTTGCGGCGCCGTGGCGCGGTATCCTTGGCGCATTGTCCGGCGCGCGTGGCGCCGGAGCCTTCTGGAGAGCCTTCGAGCATGAAACAGGAAATCGCCACCGTGACCGTCAGCGCCGAGCACCGGGGCCGCGAGGCCGAAGCGGTGGACAACGCACGCGTCACGCTGAGCCTCAGCGCGCCCGAGGAGGGGGTGATCGAGTTGCGCTTCAAGGGGCAGCTGGATGCGCCGGATGAGCCGACTCACGTTTGCGTGACGCTGGATAACGGGTTGTCCTATTACGGCGAGATCCAGGGCGGTGAGGCGAACGAGGAGGGTGGCTGGATTCGTTTCGAGGGTGAGTTGATCGATCTGGAAGGGTTCTGAGACTACTGCCTTGTCTTTGGCAGAGCCCTTGTTCCCGATGCTTTTGCTCTTCGTAGGGTGGATAACGCGAAGCGTTATCCACCGTCTTGTTCGGTGTTTCTGCGCCGCCTCGGCGTTTGCTGGGACTTCTTGTTTCGCCCCCTCGGGCGACCTACTTTGGCAAACGACCCAAAGTAGGCAAAGGTCTGTGCCCCTGCATCCGGCCCCGGCTTCGCCGGGGTTCCCTCGCTCCATCGAAGTTTCAGGGGCCCGCCGCGAAGGGCCATCCCTGGCCCATCGCGGCTCTCGCGGCATCCATGCCGCTCAACCCCTGAAACTCCGATTCCACTCGGCCTCCTGAAGGGGCGCTCCGGTGCGCGCGGAGGTTTCTCTGGAAGTCATCAAGAGCAAAAGCAGAGCGTCTTCCTCCGCGCCAATCCTGCTCTCGTAGGAGCGGAGCTTCTCCGCGATGCTCTTCTTCCGTGTACCGCAACGCCTCGGTGTGACGGGACGAGCCGCGGCTGAGGCTTTGTCTGCTCGCCCCGGCGAACCCCCCAAACGAAAAAACCGGCCTTAGATAGCCGGTTTTTTCACGTTCGCCGCAACGATCAGCGCGGGATCATGCCCTCGATGCGCTTGGCGAAGGCATTGGCCATGTCGCCGTCGGCGAGCAGCAGCAGGTAGTCGTGGTCCGACTTGGCCGCCGGGGCGATGCGGTATCGCAGGGTGCCGGACGCCACCTGGCCGACCACCGGCACCGACAGCGTGCCGACGCACTCCATGACGCCGCTGTCCGGGTCCTTCTCGATGATCGCCACGTCTTTCAGCTCGGCCTTGGCCAGCGCGTCGGCCTGGCTGGAGAGCGGGCCGCTGAGGAAGATCTTCACCAACTGGTTCTTCACGTCATCCGACCCGCAGACCTTGGCCTGGTTGCCGCCGCAAGCGCTCAGCAGCGCGGTGGCGGCCAGCACCGCCGACAGTTTCAACACGTTCATCTATCCACCCCGTGGCGTTCCATGATGGCCTTTGGATACGCCAGTGTAGGAAAAATTCCCTGCACGGACGACAAAACGCTCCAGCCCGCCGCTCAGCCCAGCGTCAGCCAGGCCAGCACGGCGTAGCGCCCGGTCTTGGCCAGCGTCACCAGCACCAGGAAGCGCCACAGCGGCTCGCGCATCACGCCGGCGATCAGCGTCAGCGGGTCGCCGATCACGGGCGCCCAGCTCAGCAGCAGCGACCAGCAGCCAAGGCGCCGGTAGCGCGCCTGGGCCTTTTCCAGCGTCTGCGCCTTGAGCGGGAACCAGCGCCGGTCGTGCCAGCGCTCGATGCCGCGTCCCAGCACCCAGTTGACCAGCGAGCCGAGCACATTGCCCACACTCGCCGCCAGCAGCAGCGACCAGAGCGGGTACTGCCCGCCCAGCAGCAGGCCCACCAGCACGGCTTCCGATTGCAGGGGCAGCAGGGTGGCGGCGCCGAAGGCCGAGAGGAACAGGCCGGCGTGGGCGGCCAGGGCGAGGGCGGGCATGGGCGGAGTTCGGCGACCTTCGAGGGAGGAACGAGGCGTGCTGGAATTTTGGAATAAAGAGGCGGGTTCTTGGTGTGTCCGGATACTATATGTCCAATTGTGCTGATGACCTTGTAGGAATTTTCATTCGCGGGCCTAAGCTTTCCCGAATGCCTGTTCCTCGGCACGTCTCGATCATCTCTGGGGAATCCTGTGAAGAACTGGACTTTACGCCAACGCATCCTGGCCAGCTTTGCCGTGGTCATCGCGATCATGCTGCTGATGGTGGTGATTTCCTACATCCGCCTGCTGGACGTGGAAGACAGCACGGAGCGGGTCAGCCTCGACGCCATGCCGGGCACCTACGCCCTGACCACCATGCGCTCGGCCTGGACCGACAGCTTCCTGATGCTGCAGATGCTGGTCGGCTTGAACGACGACAAGCCGCTCGATGTGGCGGACCGCCAGAGCCTCCACGCCAGCCATGAGGCGCTGCAGGAACGCATCGCCAGGTACGAGGCGACTGTCCATGAGGATCGCGACCGCCAGCTGCTGGAGCGCTTCAAGCAGGAGGCGAAGGCCTACGACGCGCAGCTGGCGCAGGTGCTGGAGCAGTACGGCAAGGACCGTGAAGCGGCGCGTAAGCTGCTGCTGGAGGGCCTGGACCCGGCCTGGGACGCCGGACGCAAGACGCTCAACGAGCTGATCGACCTGAACAAGCAGATCGCCGATACGGCGGCCGCCGACATCGTCACCGAAGTGCAGCGGGCCAAGCTCATCATGCTGGCGTCGCTGCTGCTGGCCATCGTCGTGGCGGGGGTCTGCGGGCTCCTGCTGATGCGCGCCATCACCTCGCCGGTGCGCCAGGTCGTGCACGGGCTGGGCGCGATGGGCGGCGGCGACCTGACCACGCGCCTGGCGCTGGAGCGCAACGACGAGTTCGGCGTGATCGAAACCGGCTTCAACGGCATGGCCGAGGAGCTCAAGGCGCTGGTGGCGCAGGCGCAGCGCACGGCGATCCAGGTCACCACCTCGGTCACCGAGATCGCCGCCACCTCCAAGCAGCAGCAGGCCACCGCCACCGAGACGGCCGCCACCACCACCGAGATCGGCGCCACCTCGCGGGAGATCGCCGCGACGTCGCGCGACCTGGTGCGCACCATGACCGAGGTGTCCTCGGCCGCCGAGCAGACCTCCACCCTGGCCGGCTCCGGCCAGCTGGGCCTGGCGCGCATGGAAGAGACCATGCACCACGTGATGGGCGCCGCCGAGCTGGTCAACGCGAAGCTGGCGATCCTCAACGAGCGCGCCGGCAACATCAACCAGGTGGTCACCACCATCGTCAAGGTGGCCGACCAGACCAACCTGCTCTCGCTCAACGCCGCCATCGAGGCGGAGAAGGCCGGCGAGTACGGCCGCGGCTTCGCCGTGGTGGCCACCGAGGTGCGCCGCCTGGCCGACCAGACCGCCGTGGCCACCTACGACATCGAGCAGATGGTGCGCGAGATCCAGTCCGCCGTGTCCGCCGGGGTGATGGGCATGGACAAGTTCTCCGAGGAAGTGCGCCGCGGCATCTCCGAGGTCGGCCAGGTCGGCGAGCAGCTTTCGCAGATCATCCAGCAGGTGCAGGCGCTGGCGCCGCGCGTGCAGATGGTCAACGAAGGCATGCAGGCCCAGGCCACCGGCGCCGAGCAGATCAACCAGGCGCTGGCGCAGCTGGGCGAGGCCACCGGGCAGACCGTGGAGTCGCTGCGCCAGGCCAGCTTCGCCATCGATGAACTGAACCTGGTGGCCAACGGACTGCGCAATGGCGTCTCCCGCTTCAAGGTCTGAGGCCGCGTCGGCGGGCAGGCTCTACCTGCAGTTCCGCCTCGGCGCCGACCGCTACGCGCTGGACGTGCACGACGTCCTCGAAGTGCTGCCGCTGCCGGCGCTCAAGCGCCTGCCCGAGGCGCCGGCCTGGGTCGCCGGGCTGTACGCCCATCGTGGCGAGCTGCTGCCGGTGCTCGACCTCGGCCAGCTCGCCTGCGGCCGCAGCGCGCCGCGGCGCACCAGCACGCGCCTGGTGCTGGTGCGCTACCGGACGAGCGCCGAGGCGCCCGGGCAGAACCTGGGGCTGATCCTCGAACAGGCCACCCACACCCTGCGCCGCGATCCGGCGGCGTTCCGCGACTATGAGCTGGACAACGGCAGCGCCCGCTACCTCGGCCCGGTGCTGGAGGACGAGCAGGGGCTGCTGCAGCGCGTGCGGGTCGATCAGCTGCTGACCGACGAGGTGCGCGAGCGCCTGCTGCAGGGCGCGGGGAGCGCGGCATGAACGATCCGCGCATCGCCCAGTTGCTCAAGCAGCGCATCGGCCTGGATGCCGAGTCGGTCGGCGAGGCGGTGATCGGCCGCGCCGTGCGCCAGCGCAGCGCCAAGGTCGCCGGGGGCGACGCCGAGCGCTACTGGGAGCGCCTGCAGGCGTCCGCCGAAGAGGTGCAGGCGCTGATCGAGGCGGTGATCGTTCCGGAAACCTGGTTCTTCCGCTACCCGCAGTCGTTCGCCGCGCTGGCCCAGCTGGCCGGCCGCCGCGCCCAGGAACTGGCCGGGGCGCGTCCGCTGCGCCTGCTCAGCCTGCCGTGCTCGTCGGGCGAGGAGCCCTATTCGATGGTCATGGCGCTGCTCGATGCCGGGCTGGCGCCCGCGGCCTTCCAGGTCGACGCGCTGGATGTCAGCCGCGCGGTGCTGGAACGCGCGGAGGAGGGCCGTTACGGGCGCAACTCCTTCCGTGGCGAGGACCTGGGGTTCCGCGACCGGCATTTCACCGGCGAGGACGGCGACCTGCAGATCAGCCGCACGGTGCGGGCGAAGGTGCGCTTCCGCGAGGGCAACCTGCTGGCGCCGGCGCTGCTGGCCGACGAGGCGCCCTATGACTATGTGTTCTGCCGCAACCTGCTGATCTATTTCGACCGCGCGACCCAGGAGCGGGTGGTCGACGTGCTGCGCCGCCTGGCGCGCGAGGACGGCGTGCTGTTCATCGGCCCCGCCGAGGCCAGCCTGCTGTCGCGCCAGGGCTTGCGGGCGCTGGACGTGGCGCAGTCGTTCGCCTTCGCGCTGGGCGGCCAGGCGCCGGCGGCGCGCCCGGCGTTCGCCGCGCCAGCGCCCCGGCCGGCGCGGATGCCGCCCAGACCCGCCGTCGCGCCGGTCCGTCCGTTCCACCTGAAACCACAAGCCCCGCGCCCCGCGCCCGCCGGCGCCAGCCTGGAGGACATCGCCCGCATGGCCGATTCCGGCCGCACCGCCGAGGCGCGCCAGCGTTGCGAAGCGCTGCTCGCCGAGCAGGGCCCTTCCGCCGAGGCCTTCTACTGGCTGGGGCTGCTCAGCGATGCCCAGGGCCAGGAAGCGCAGGCGCAGGGCTATTACCGCAAGGCGCTGTACCTGCAACCCGATCATCAGGAAAGCCTCCTGCACCTGGCCGCGCTGCTCGCCGCCCGGGGCGATGCGGAGGGAGCCCGGCGCCTGCAGGAGCGCGCCGCGCGAGGAGTGAAGCGCGATGCCTGAGCACGATTACGCACTGCAACTGGACGCCCGCGCCGAGCCGGTGGACGACTGCTGGAACCGCATCGGCGTGCGCGGCGACAAGTCCTGCCCGCGCCTCGCCGAGCACATCCATTGCCGCAACTGCCCGGTCCATGCGGCGGCGGCGATCCGCCTGCTGGACCGCTATGCGCTGGGCGACGAATCCCCCGCGCTGGCGCCGGTGGCCGAACAGAAGGCGCCCGAGGACGGCCGCGCCTACCTGATCTTCCGCCTCGGCGACGAGTGGCTGGGGCTGCCGACCCGCGCCCTGGCGGAAGTCGCCTCCGAGTGCGCGGTGCATTCCCTGCCGCACCAGCGCTCGCCGGCGCTGCTGGGCGTGGCCAATGTGCGCGGCACGCTGGTGGCCTGTGTCTCGCTGGGCGAGCTGCTCGGCCTGGCGCGCGGCAGCGGCGCCGGCGACGGCCGGCGCGTGGTGCCGCGCATGCTGATCCTCGAAGCCGTCGCCGGCCCGGTGCTGTCGCCGGTGGACGAGGTGGACGGCATCCATGTGCTGGACGGCGCCGCCGTGGTCGCCGCCTCCGGGCAGGCGCCGGCGGCCGGCGATCGTTTCACCCACGGCGTGTTGCCGTGGCGTGGGCGCAGCGTCCGCCTGCTCGACCCCGAGGCGTTGCTGGACGCCGCCACCCGGAGCCTCGCATGACCCCGGAACAGATGAAGGACGCCTCGATGCTGGAGCTGTTCCGCCTGGAGGCGGAGGCCCAGACCCAGGTGCTCAACCAGGGCCTGCTGGCGCTGGAGCGCAACCCGGCGCTGGCCGACCAGCTGGAAGCCTGCATGCGCGCGGCCCATTCGCTCAAGGGCGCGGCGCGGATCGTCGGGCTGGACGCCGGCGTGCAGGTCGCCCACGTGATGGAGGACTGCCTGGTCGGCGCCCAGGAAGGCCGGCTGCTGCTGGCGCCGGAGCACATCGACGCGCTGCTGGCCGGCACCGACGTCCTGCTGCACATCGCCGATGCCCAGGCCGGGCGCGCCGAGCAGGCCCGGCAGGCGGTCCCGGCGCTGGTGGAGCGCCTGCAGGCGCTGCTCGGCGATCAGGCCCCGCCGGCGCCGCCGGCCCCGCCCGAAACCAGCGTCGAGCCGGCGCCGCGCCCGCGCTCCAGCGACGCCGACGAGGGCGGCGAGCGGGTCCTGCGGGTCACCGCCGAGCGCCTCAACCAACTGCTTGACTATTCCAGCAAGGCGCTGGTGGAGTCCCAGCGCCTGAAGCCGCTGCTTGACGCGCTGCAACGCCTGAAGCGCGTGCAGGCCAGCGCCAGCCGCGTGCTCGACGGCGCCCGCGATGCCGCCGGCGGTGCCAGTCTCGACCCCGAGGCCCAGGCCTACCTGGCCGACGCGCGGCGGCTGGTCGGCGAGTGCCAGCAGTTGCTCGGCGAGCAGATCGCCGAGCTCGACGAATTCAGCTTCAAGGCCGGCCAGCGCGCCCAGTCGCTCTACGACACCGCGCTGGCCTGCCGCATGCGGCCTTTCTCCGACGTGCTCGGCGGGCAGGCGCGGATGGTCCGCGACCTCGGCCGCGCGCTGGGCAAGAGTGTGCGCCTGGAAGTGCAGGGCGCGTCCACCCAGGTCGACCGCGAGGTGCTGGAAAAGCTCGAAGCGCCGCTCACCCACCTGCTGCGCAATGCCGTCGACCACGGCATCGAGTCGCCCGAGGCACGCCGGCAGGCCGGCAAGCCGGAGGAGGGCGGCATCCAGCTGCTGGTCCGCCAGCATGCCGGGATGCTGCTGCTGGAGCTGCGCGACGACGGCGCCGGGGTCGATCTCGATTGCCTGCGCAGCGCCATCGTGCGCCGCCGCCTGTCCACCGAGGAGACGGTGGCGCGGCTGACCGAGGACGAGCTGCTGAGCTTCCTGTTCCTGCCCGGCTTCAGCCTGCGCGAGCAGGTCACCGAGGTCTCCGGCCGTGGCGTCGGCCTGGACGCCGTGCAGCACATGGTGCGCCAGCTGCGCGGCGGCATCCGCATGGAGCAGGCGGGCGGGCAGGGCGCGCGCTTCCACCTGGAGGTGCCGCTGACCCTCTCGGTGGTGCGCAGCCTGGTGGTCACCATCGGCGGCGAGGCCTACGCCTTCCCGCTGGCGCACATCGAGCGCATGCGCCGCCTGGCGCCGGACGAGATCGTCCAGCTCGAAGGCCGCCAGCAGTTCTGGCACGAGGGCCGGCACGTCGGCCTGGTCGCCGCCAGCCAGCTGCTGCAACGCCCCGAGGGCGGCGCCGGCGACGGGGAGATCGCCGTGGTGGTGATCCGCGAGCGCGACACGGCCTATGGCGTGGCGGTGGAGCGCTTCATCGGCGAGCGGACCCTGGTGGTGCTGCCGCTCGATCCGCGCCTGGGCAAGGTGCAGGACGTTTCCGCCGGGGCCCTGCTGGACGACGGCACGCCGGTGCTGATCCTCGACGTCGAGGACATGCTGCGCTCGGTGGAGAAGCTGCTGGCCACCGGCCGCCTGGAACGCATCGACTCCAGCGGCCGGCCGAGCGGCGCGCAGCGCAAGCGCGTGCTGGTGGTGGACGACTCGCTCACCGTGCGCGAGCTGGAGCGCAAGCTGCTGCTGGGCCGGGGCTACGACGTCGCGGTGGCGGTGGACGGCATGGACGGCTGGAACGCGCTGCGTTCGGAGCCGTTCGACCTGGTCGTCACCGACATCGACATGCCGCGCATGGACGGCATCGAGCTGGTCACCCTGATCCGCCGCGACAACCGCCTGCAATCGCTGCCGGTGCTGGTGGTGTCCTACAAGGACCGCGAAGAGGACCGCCGGCGCGGCCTCGACGCCGGCGCCGACTATTATCTGGCCAAGGCCAGTTTCCATGACGAAGCTCTGCTGGACGCGGTGGCCGATTTGATCGGAGAGGCGCAGGGATGAGGATAGGGATAGTCAACGACATGCCCCTGGCGGTGGAGGCGATGCGCCGCGCGCTGGCCCTGGAGCCGGCGCACCGGGTGATCTGGGTCGCCGGCAACGGCGCGGAGGCCATCGAGATGTGCGCCGCGCAGAAGCCCGACGTGGTGCTGATGGACCTGCTGATGCCGGTGATGGACGGCGTCGAGGCGACCCGCCGGATCATGGCCCGCAGCCCCTGCGCGATCATCGTGGTCACCTCCGACCTGGAGCAGAACCTGAGCCGGGTGTTCGACGCCATGGGGCATGGCGCGGTGGATGCGGTGAACACCCCGGCCATCGGCAGCGGCGACCCGGTCGAAGCCGCGCGTCCGCTGTTGCGCAAATTGCAGAACCTGGCCTGGCTCAACGCCCCGCGCGACAGCCGCCCGGCCACCGAGGTGGCGCCGCTGCGCAAGGGCGGCGGCGCGCGCCGGCTGGTCGCCATCGGCTCCTCGGCCGGCGGCCCGGCGGCGCTGGCCGAGCTGTTCGGCAAGCTGCCGGCGAATTTCCCCGCGGCCATCGTGGTGGTGCAGCACGTCGATGAAGTCTTCGCCGCCGGCATGGCCGAGTGGCTCTCGACCCAGGCGCGCATCCCGGTGCGCCTGGCCAGCCAGGGCGAGCCGCCGCAGCCCGGCTGCGTGCTGCTGGCCGGCACCAATCACCATATCCGCCTGCTCAAGAGCGGCGAGCTGGCCTACACCGCCGAGCCGAGCAGCCATATCTACCGTCCGTCCATCGACGTGTTCTTCGACAGCGTGGCGGAGAACTGGAGCGGCGACGCCGTCGGCGTGCTGCTCACCGGCATGGGCCGCGACGGCGCCGAAGGACTCAAGCGCATGCGCGAGCGTGGCTTCCTGACCCTGGCCCAGGACCAGGGCAGCAGTGCCGTCTACGGCATGCCCAAGGCCGCGGCGGCGATCGGCGCCGCCGTGGAGATACGCCCGCTGGGCGACATCGCCCGGCGTCTCGCCGAGGTCTGCGGCCAGGAGCTTTCATGAACCCGACACAGAGTAAGTACCCCGTGAGCATTCCAGGCGAATACGCCGTGATGGTGCTGTTGGTCGACGACCAGCCGATGATCGGCGAAGCCGTGCGCCGCGCCCTCGCGGAAGACCCCAGCATCGACTTCCATTTCTGCTCCGACCCGCAGCAGGCGATCTCCCTGGCGATCCAGATCAAGCCGACGGTGATCATCCAGGACCTGGTGATGCCCGGCGCCGACGGCCTGGCGCTGGTGCGCGACTACCGGACCCACGTGGCGACCCGCGACATCCCGATCATCGTCCTCTCCACCCGCGAGGATGCGACGGTGAAGAGCGCGGCGTTCGCCGCCGGCGCCAACGACTACCTGGTCAAGCTGCCCGACGCCATCGAGCTGGTGGCGCGGGTGCGCTACCACTCGCGCTCCTACCTCGCGCTGCAGCAGCGTGACGAGGCCTACCGCGCCCTGCGCGAAAGCCAGCAGCAGCTGCTGGAGACCAACCTGGTGCTGCAGCGGCTGATGAACTCCGACGGCCTGACCGGGCTGTCCAATCGCCGCCACCTCGACGAGCACCTGGAGCTGGAGTGGCGCCGCGCCCAGCGCGAGCAGAGCCAGCTGTCGATCCTGTTGATCGACGTGGATCACTTCAAGTCCTACAACGACACCTTCGGCCACGTGCAGGGCGACGAGGCGCTGCGCCAGGTGGCGGCGGCGATCCGCGCCAGCTGCAGCCGTCCCTCCGACCTGCCGGCGCGCTACGGCGGCGAGGAGTTCGCCCTGGTGCTGCCGGGCACCTCGCCGGGCGGCGCGCGCCTGCTGGCGGAGAAACTGCGGCGCTCGGTGCAGGACCTGGGGATAGCCCACGAACTGCCGCAGCCCGGCTCGTCGCTGACCGTCAGCATCGGCGTGGCGACGCTGACGCCGCAGGTCGGCGAGCCTTGCCGGCAGTTGATCGAGCTGGCCGACCAGGCGCTCTACAACGCCAAGAACGGCGGCCGCAACCAGGTCTCGATCGCCGATCCGGCGGGCGCCTGAGGCCCGGCCGGCGCCTGGCGACGCTTCGTCGCCAGGCGAAATCGGCTGACGAAAAATCGCTCGGTCAGGGTATACTTGCCGGCTTTTCGATGCCCTTTACCCGTGAGAGATGCCCGCCATGGAAATCCAACCGATCCTCAACAGCATCAAGGACCTCTCCGACCGTACCCAGTCCATTCGGGGGTATCTTTGACTACGATCTGAAACATGATCGTCTGATCGAAGTAAACCGCGAGCTGGAAGACCCGGCGGTCTGGAACAAGCCCGAATACGCCCAGAACCTGGGCCGCGAGCGCGCCACCCTGGCGCAGATCGTCGAGACCCTCGACGAGCTCACCGGCGGCCTGGCCGATTCGCGCGACCTGCTGGACATGGCGGTCGAGGAGAACGACGAGAGCGCCGTCAACGACGTCGCCAGCGAAGTCGGCCGCCTGCGCGAGATCCTCGAGAAGCTGGAGTTCCGCCGCATGTTCAGCGGCGAGATGGACCCGAACAACGCCTACCTGGACATCCAGGCCGGCTCCGGCGGCACCGAGGCCCAGGACTGGGCCAACATGCTGCTGCGCATGTACCTGCGCTGGGCCGACAAGCACGGCTTCAGCGCCGAGATCGTCGAACTGTCCGAGGGTGAAGTCGCCGGCATCAAGGGCGCCACCGTGCACATCAAGGGCGAATACGCCTTCGGCTGGCTGCGCACCGAGATCGGCGTGCACCGCCTGGTGCGCAAGAGCCCGTTCGACTCCGGCAACCGTCGCCACACCTCGTTCACCGCGGTGTTCGCCTCGCCGGAAATCGACGACAACATCGAGATCGAGATCAACCCGGCCGACCTGCGCATCGACACCTACCGCTCCTCCGGCGCGGGCGGTCAGCACGTGAACACCACCGACTCCGCGGTGCGTATCACCCACCTGCCGACCAACACCGTGGTGGCGTGCCAGAACGAGCGCTCCCAGCACGCCAACAAGGACACCGCCATGAAGATGCTGCGGGCCAGGTTGTACGAGCAGGAGATCCAGAAACGCAATGCCGCCTCGCAGGCGCTGGAAGACACCAAGTCCGATATCGGCTGGGGCCACCAGATCCGCTCCTACGTGCTCGACCAGTCGCGCATCAAGGACCTGCGCACCGGCGTGGAACGCAGCGACTGCGACAAGGTGCTCGACGGTGATCTGGACGAGTACCTCGAGGCCAGCCTCAAACAAGGGCTCTGACGCGGAGCCCCTGTAGGAGCGAGCTTGCTCGCGAACCCGCCCGCGAGCTTCGCGGGCAAGCCCGCTCCCACGATCCCCATTGAATGACACAGACGCCAGGCAGATAGAACGACCATGAGCGACCAACTACTCGACCAACACGAACTGCAACAGGAAGAAAACAAGCTGATCGCCCAGCGCAAGGAAAAGCTTGCCGCCGTGCGCGAAGCCCAGGCCATCGCCTTCCCCAACGACTTCCGCCGCGACGCCTACTTCGCGGACCTGCAGAAACAGTACGCCGACAAGACCAAGGAAGAGCTGGAAGCCGCAGCCATCCCGGTCAAGGTCGCCGGTCGCATCATGCTCAACCGCGGTTCCTTCATCGTCCTGCAGGACAGCAGCGACCGCATGCAGGTCTACGTCAACCGCAAGACCCTGCCGGAAGAGACCCTGGCCGACATCAAGACCTGGGACCTGGGCGACATCATCGGCGCCGAAGGCACCCTGGCCCGCTCCGGCAAGGGCGACCTGTACGTCGAGATGACCAGCGTGCGCCTGCTGACCAAGTCGTTGCGCCCGCTGCCGGACAAGCACCACGGCCTGACCGACACCGAGCAGCGCTACCGCCAGCGCTACGTCGACCTGATCGTCAACGAGGAAACCCGCAACACCTTCCGCGTGCGTTCCCAGGTCATCGCCCACATCCGCCGCTTCCTGGCCGAGCGCGGTTTCCTCGAAGTGGAAACCCCGATGCTGCAGACCATCCCCGGCGGCGCGGCGGCCAAGCCGTTCGCAACCCACCACAACGCGCTGGACATGGCCATGTTCCTGCGCATCGCCCCGGAGCTGTACCTCAAGCGCCTGGTGGTCGGTGGCTTCGAGAAGGTCTTCGAGATCAACCGCAACTTCCGCAACGAAGGCGTCTCGACCCGGCACAACCCCGAGTTCACCATGCTCGAGTTCTACCAGGCCTACGCCGACTACGAAGACAACATGGACCTGACCGAGGAGCTGTTCCGCGAGCTGGCCCAGGCCGTGCTCGGCAGCACCGACGTGCCCTACGGCGACAAGGTCTTCCACTTCGGCGAGCCGTTCGCCCGCCTGTCCGTGTTCGACGCCATCCTCAAGTACAATCCGGAACTCACCGCGGCCGACCTGAACGACGTCGAGAAGGCCCGCGAGATCGCCAGGAAGGCCGGCGCCAAGGTCCTCGGCCACGAAGGCCTGGGCAAGCTGCAGGTGATGATTTTCGAGGAGCTGGTCGAGCACAAGCTGGAGCAGCCGCACTTCATCACCCAGTACCCGTTCGAGGTCTCCCCGCTGGCCCGCCGCAACGACAACGACCCGAGCGTCACCGACCGCTTCGAGCTGTTCATCGGTGGCCGCGAGATCGCCAACGCCTACTCCGAGTTGAACGACGCCGAAGACCAGGCCGAGCGCTTCATGCTGCAGGTCAAGGAGAAGGACGCCGGTGACGACGAGGCGATGCACTACGACGCCGACTTCGTCAACGCGCTGGAATACGGCATGCCGCCCACCGCCGGCGAAGGCATCGGCATCGACCGCCTGGTGATGCTGCTGACCAACTCGCCGTCGATCCGCGACGTGATCCTGTTCCCGCACATGCGCCCGCAGGCGTAAGCGCCGGGACCGGTGAAAGAGGCCGCCTTCGGGCGTAATGCTGTTCACTTAAGCATTTGAGCTGTTGCCCGGGCTCCCCGAGAATCCGATGCCAGGTCTCTGGCATCGGATTTTTTATGTCTTTCCAACAGCAATTGCTCGATCTGGGCGAGTTGTTCAACTTCTCGGATCTCAGCACCTTCATCCAGAACATCCCGATCGAGTGGGTGGCGTCGGCACTGGGTCTTTCCGCGCAGGCCACCATCCGACGGCGGCGCCTGCCCAGCGATCAGGTGCTCTGGCTGGTGCTCGGCATGGCCTTGTTCCGCGACGAGCCGGTCCATGAGGTGGCGCGGCGCCTGAACATCTGCGCCCAGGGACTGGCCTCTCACGACCTGCTGGCCCGCAGCGGGGTCACCGAGGCCCGCAAACGGCTAGGGGCCGATCCGGTGGAGTGGCTGTTTCGCCAGACCGGTCACCACTGGGGGCGCGAGCGCTATGACGGTGATACCTGGCAGGGCCTGCAGGTCTTGGCCGTGGACGGTGCGCTCCTGCGCACCCCGGATACCCCCGAGCTACGGGAGCATTTCGGCTCCGGTAATACCGCCACCGACCGCCAGACGCCGTTTCCCATGCTGCGCCTCGTAGCCCTGATGAACGTGCGCTCGCACCTGATTCTGGATGCCCAACTGAGCCCCTACCGGCGCAGTGAAATGCGCCTGGCTGATGCGTTTGTGCAGCAGATTCCCAGCCATTCGGTGACGCTGTTCGACAAGGGATTCTGGAGTGCCAACCTGTTGCTGGGCCTGGCCAGCGGCGACAACCGTCACTGGTTGATTCCGGCCCGCAAGGCGTTGGTCAGCGAGGAGATCGATCGCTACGGCAAAGGGGACCGCCTGCTGCGGATGCGGGTGTCAGCCCAGGCGAGGAAGCGCAATCCGAATCTGCCCTGCTACTGGGAGGTGCGGGAAGTCAGCTACGAGAGACAGGGCAAGGTCAAAACCGTACTGACCTCGCTGCCAGCCGATATCTACAGCGCCAAGGCCATTGCCAATCTGTATCAGGAACGCTGGGAGATCGAACTGGGCTTCCGCGATATCAAGAGCTCCCTGCAACAGAACGCAGTGACCCTGCGCAGTAAGAAAATCGAACTGATCTACCAGGAAGTCTGGGGACTGTTGCTGGCCTACAACATCATTCGCCGCGAGGCGAGCCAGGCCGCAGTGGCCTTTGGCCGTGCTCCCGGCGACATCCGCTTCAAGCCGGTGGCTCACTACATCGCCGTGCAACTGATCGTGATGGCGGCGGCCAACCCGGTTTCCGCGACAGGACGACGCTTATCGGAGTTGCGGGCGGGAATCGGCGGGTTGTTCCTGGATCACCGCCCAAGGCCTTCACGACCCCGGACGGTGAAGATGTCCAAGACCCGCTACCCGGTAGACCGCAAGGCCGCTCCGCTTAAGTGAACAGCATTACGCCTTCGGGCGGCCTTTTTCGTTTTCACGAGCGGCACGTGCGGGGACGCGCCTTTCGTAGGAGCGAGCTTGCTCGCGAACCCGCCTAACGCCGACCCCGCCGGGAAACTGCCGCATTCCGTAGGATGGGTGGAGCTGAGCCGTTGTGCGGAGACGTGCGCCCTGCGCGACGAAATTCACGCCGGCGCCGTGGCCCGGACGCCGTGTAGCACGTCATACACCCAGGGCGGATTTTCCGCCGCCCGCGCTACCCCGCGAGCCTGCGCTGCCCGTGACCGGGCCAGCGCCGCGCGGCGATTGATTCCCCATCGAAAAGCCCGAACAATGCGTCATCAGGCCGCGCCGCCGGAGGTAATGCCAGTGACCCGAGTGTCCCCGCGAGACAGCGCCGCGCAAGTCGCCAGCGCCATCGCCGAAAGTGTCAAGTACCAGGGCCGCAAGGCCAGCCGCCAGGGCAGCGAGCAGCGCCGCCAGGCGATCCTCGACGCCGCGCTGCGGATCATCGTCCGCGACGGCGTGCGCGCCGTGCGCCACCGCGCGGTGGCCGCCGAGGCCAACGTGCCGCTGTCGGCCACCACTTACTACTTCAAGGACATCCAGGACCTCATCACCGACACCTTCGCGCTCTTCGTCGAACGCAGCGCCGAGGCGCTCTCGGCCTTCTGGGCCAGCGTCGAGGGCGACCTGCAGGCGATGGCCGCGAGCCTCGGCCAGGACGATGCGAAGGCGCGCCGCACGCTGACCGACAACATCGTCGAGCTGGCGATCAAGTACGTCTACGTGCAGCTGACCGAGCGCCGCGAGCACCTGCTGGCCGAGCAGGCGTTCCGCCAGGAGGCGCTGCTCAACCCGAGCCTGATGGAACTGGCGCAGCGGCACCGGCGCATTCTCTCCCGGGGCGTCGTGCATTTCTTCGAGGTGCTCGGCTCCCGGCAGCCGGAACAGGATGCCAAGGTGTTGACGGCCATCATCCTGCAGATGGAGTATCAGGGCCTGCTGGACGGGGCCGACCACCTGCGGGTCGATGAGATGCGTGCCATCCTCAGCCGCTACCTCGACCTGGTGATGGGCCTGTAACCACAGCAGCATTGCAACCCCGCCGGCCGGCGGGGTTTTCGTGTCGGAACTCCCGATCGATTTTCCCATCGCATGTGGGAGGCGTCGGGACCTAAGGAGGGCGTGATGAAAGTCTGGCGTGCACTGCTGCTGTTGAGCATCGGCCTGCTCAGTGGCTGCCTGGTGACGTTCAAGGACCCGATTCCGGCCAACGAAGCGGCGCCGGCCCATCTGCTGGGCCAGTGGTCGCGGGTGAACGAGTACGGCGAGGAACAGTTCCTCGAAGTCACCCGTTCCGGCTCCAACCTCTACCGCGCGATCAGCTACCTCGACAGCAAGGACAACACCGACAGCGTCGAGGACTTCGGTTTCACCGTGGCCCGCCACGGCAAGCGCTGGTACCTGTCCGCCGGGCTGCCGAAGAGCATGGGCGGCAACTTCGCCCTGGCCGGCTTCGAGATCACCGACAAGGACGAACTGGTGATCTATAACCTGGATGTCGAACGCGTCCTGCAGGACATGGGCGAAGGCGCGCTGAAGGGGCAGAAGGTGGACACCGAGCAGGGCGCCGGCGCCCTGGTGACCAGCCCGCTGCCCGAGGTGATCGCCTACCTGAACGACCCGGCCAATTCGGACGTGTTCGTCGAAGCCCTGCGCTATTCGCGCGTGACCCCGGGAGAACGGCAATGACGCCGCGGCGCAAGCAGACCTCGCCCACCGAATACCAGCAGATCATCCGCGGCCTGTCCGACCGCATCGTCGAGGCGCAGACGCCGATCCGCGTGCTCGACGCCGTCAAGTGGGACGACGGCATCCGCGACGACTTCCTCAAGGGCCGCGGCAAGCACGCGCCCAAGGTCGACCGCGCCTATTACGACGGGCGCCCGCTGGCCTTCGACGCCAGCGCCAAGAAGCAGGAATTCCAGAACATCGAGCGCGACATCACCCGCCACCTGGGGCAGTTCAACCCGGTCGGGCAGATCATGCGGCGCATGTGCAAGGAATACCGCATGGTCATCCGCATGCTCGAAGCGCGCGGCACCCAGGACTTCGGGCTGATCTCCCAGGAGCTCTACGGCTCGGCTTCCGACGCCTTCCACGCCGGCGACCCGACCCTGGCCGACCTCGGCCTGATGCTCTCGGACTACCTGAACAACATCGCCGACCGTGGCGACCTCAAGGACGAGCCCAAGACGCTCACCGCCGCGCAGGCGGTGGCGATGCTGCAGGAGCGCCTGAACAAGGTGTTCGACGACAAGCAGGACACCATCCGCGTCTTCGAGTCCGACGGTATCGTCGCCGACGCCGCGGCCGGCGCCGACTACATCAAGGTGCGCGCCGACGCGCTGTTCAACGAGCGCGACGTGCGCGCGCTGGAGGTCCACGAGGGCCTGGTGCACGTCGGCACCACCCTCAACGGCCTCAACCAGCCGATCTGCACCTTCCTCGCCAAGGGCCCGCCGTCCTCCACCGTGACCCAGGAGGGCCTGGCGATCCTGATGGAAGTGATCGCCTTCGCCTCCTACCCGACGCGCCTGCGCAAGCTCACCAACCGCACCCGCGCCATCCACATGGCCGAGGAGGGCGCGGATTTCCTCGAGGTGTTCCACTTCTACCGCGAGCAGAGCTACAGCGTGGAGAGCAGCTACCAGAACGCCAGCCGGGTGTTCCGCGGCTCTACGCCTTCCGGCCTGCCGTTCACCAAGGACCTGTCCTACCTCAAGGGCTTCATCCTGATCTACAACTACATCCAGCTCGCCGTGCGCAAGGGCAAGCTGGAGCAGATCCCGCTGCTGTTCTGCGGCAAGGCCACCCTGGAAGACATGCGCACCCTGCGCCAACTGGTGGACGAGGGCCTGGTGGTGCCGCCCAAGTACCTGCCGCCGCAGTTCCGCGACCTCAACGCGCTGTCGGCGTGGATGTGCTTCTCCAACTTCCTCAACCACCTCAGCCTCGACCGCATCGAGGCGGACTACGCCAACATCCTCTGACCGGCGCCGCCCGCAAGGACTCCCACGGGCGGCCAGGAGTGCCCGCAATGCCCAGCCATGACCTCGACTACCGCATCCTCGGCGAATCCATGCAGACCGTGGAGATCGGGCTGGACCCCGGCGAGACGGTGATCGCCGAAGCCGGCGCGCTGAACTACATGACCGGCGGCATCCACTTCACCGCGCGCATGGGCGACGGCTCGGACAGCAGCCTGCTGGGCAAGCTGTGGAGCGCCGGCAAGCGCAAGTTCAGCGGCGAATCGGTGTTCATGACCCACTTCACCAACGAGGGCCAGGGCAAGCAGCAGGTCGCCTTCGCTGCGCCCTATCCGGGCAACGTGGTGCCGGTGCGTCTCGGCGAGGTCGGCGGCAGGCTGATCTGCCAGAAGGACTCCTTCCTCTGCGCGGCCTACGGCACGCGGGTCGGCATCGCCTTCGCCAAGCGCCTGGGCGCCGGCTTCTTCGGCGGCGAAGGCTTCATCCTGCAGAAACTGGAGGGCGACGGGCTGGTGTTCGTCCACGCGGGCGGCACGGTGATCCGCCGCGAGCTGAAGGACGAGACGCTGCGGGTGGACACCGGCTGCCTGGTGGCCTTCACCGATGGCATCGACTACGACGTGCAACTGGCCGGCGGCCTGCGCAGCATGCTGTTCGGCGGCGAGGGCATGCTCCTGACCACCCTCGAAGGCACCGGCACCGTCTGGCTGCAGAGCCTGCCGTTCTCGCGCCTGGCCGAGCGCATCTACAACGCCACCTTTCGCGCCCGCGAAGAGGTGAGGACCGACCGCGAATGAACGCCGTGCGCCTCGTCCTCGCCGCCTGCCTGGCCCTGCTCGCCGGGTGCAGTTCGCTGCTGTTCTACCCCAGCGCCGACGTCACCATCACGCCCACCCGCGCCAGGCTGGACTACCGCGACATCACGCTGACCACCGCCGACGGCGTGAAGCTCGCCGCCTGGTGGCTGCCGGCCAAGGCCGGGGTGCCGGTGAAGGGCACCGTGCTGCAGCTGCACGGCAACGGCGGCAACATGGCCTGGCACCTGGGCGGTACCTGGTGGCTGCCGGAGCAGGGCTACCAGGTGCTGATGGTCGACTACCGCGGCTACGGCCGCTCCGAGGGCACGCCGAGCCTGCCGGCGATCTACCAGGACATCGACGCCGCCTTCGCCTGGCTGGACCAGGCGCCGGACGTGCAGGGCAAGCCGCTGATCCTGCTCGGCCAGAGCCTGGGCGGCGCCCTGGCGGTGCATTACCTGGGGCTGCATCCGCAGCGGCAGAAGCAGCTGCACGCGGTGGTGCTCGACGGCGTGCCGGCCAGCTACCGCGGCGTGGCGCGCTACACCCTGGGCAATGCCTGGCTGACCTGGCCGCTGCAGGTGCCGCTGTCCTGGGTGGTGCCCGACGGCGACAGCGCGATCCGCTCGATCCCGCGACTTTCTGGCGCACCGGTGCTGTTCTTTCACAGCATCGACGATACCATCGTGCCCCTGGACAACGGCCTGAGCCTCTACAAGGCCGCGCCGCCGCCCAAGGTCCTCCAGCTCACCCGCGGCAACCACGTGGAAACCTTCGGCGAACCGGTCTGGCGCGAAGTGATGCTGCGCTTCCTCGACGATCCGCAGCACTTCACCGGCCTGCGCCGGCTGGCCGAAGTCCCGAATTCCTCAACGCCGGAGCCCGCCGCAGCGGACTCCCAAAACCAAGGCAAGCCATGAACCAGAGCAACCCGATTTCCTACATCCTCACCGTCATCGCCACCATCATCGTCTCGGTCGGCACGCTCTGGTACTACGGCTACCTGCACTTCGCCAAACCCGAGGACGCGCTGGAACTGACCCAGTTCACCATGCTCAAGAGCATCCCCGGCCAGGACACCAAGCTCTCTCTGGACCCGGCCGAGCAGCAGGCGCAGTGCATCGACGGCGTGCTGGTGATGTTCGACATGACCCAGAAGGGCCTGACCGGCGTGCTGGTCGACGGCCGCAAGCGCGCCGTACGCTGCATGGGCCAGGATACCCCGCAAGAAACCAAGTGACGGCGGGCCTGCCGTCGCTGAACGAGGGAGGAAGCCGCATGAGCCATCCCGGAATCCGCGTCTGGCAGGGCGACATCACCCGTCTCGACCTCGATGCCATCGTCAACGCCGCCAACGGCTCGCTGCTGGGCGGCGGTGGCGTCGACGGCGCCATCCACCGCGCCGCCGGCCCGGAACTGCTCGCCGCGTGCCGTCCGCTGGGCGGCTGCGGCACCGGCGAAGCGAAGCTCACCGCCGGCTTCCGCCTGCCGGCGCGCTTCGTCATCCACACCGTCGGGCCGGTCTGGCGCGGCGGCGGGCACGGCGAGGCGGAACTGCTCGCCCGCTGCTACCGCAACAGCCTGCAACTGGCCGAGGACCTGAACCTGGCCAGCATCGCCTTCCCGGCCATCAGCACCGGCATCTACCGCTTCCCCGCCGAAGCGGCGGCGCGGATCGCCGTCGACGAGCTGCGCCGCCCGCGCCCGTCGGGCAGTTCGCTGGAGGAGTTGGTGCTGGTGGCGTTCTCCGCCGAGATGGCGGAGCTGTACCGGCGCCTGCTGGGCTGAGCGCTTAGGAGCGGCGCCCCCACAGTCACCGGGAGCCTCGATCGTAGGATGGGTGGAGCTTGCGATACCCATCGGCGTTGTACGCACGGTAATCGATGGGTATCGCTCCGCTCCACGCCATCCTACGGGCAGGCTCCTGGAGGGCCGGGCGTGAAGTCAGCCCCGGTGACGCAACAGCCGCAGCCCGTTGAACACCACCAGCAGGCTGGCGCCCATGTCGGCGAACACCGCCATCCACAGGGTGCCTTCGCCGGCCAGGGTGAGGGCCAGGAACACCGCCTTGATGCCCAGCGCCAGCGTGATGTTCTGGATCAGCACGCGCTGGGTCTGGCGCGACAGACGGATGAAGGACGGCAGCTTGCGCAGGTCGTCGTCCATCAGCGCCACGCCGGCGGTCTCGATGGCGGTGTCGGTGCCCGCCGCGCCCATGGCGAAGCCGATGTCGGCGCGGGCCAGGGCGGGGGCGTCGTTGATGCCGTCGCCGACCATGCCGACGCGGCTGCCGCCCTGCTGGCGCCGCTTCACTTCGTCGAGCTTGTCTTCCGGCAGCAGGTTGCCCTGCGCCGCATCGATGCCCACCTGGGCGCCGATGGCGGCGGCGGTGTGCGGGTTGTCGCCGGTGAGCATCAGGGTCTTCACGCCGAGCTCATGTAGCTGCGCGACCGCCTCGCGGCTGGTCTGCTTCACCGCGTCGGCCACCGCGAAGAGCGCCAGCGGCCCGTCGGCGTCGAGCAGCACGATGACCGTCTTGCCCTGCTGTTCGAGGGCGTCGAGGCGGGCCTCCAGCGCCGTCGAGCACAGCGCCAGTTCCTCCACCAGACGGTGGTTGCCCAGGTGATAGACGCGCCCGCCGATCTCGCCCTTCACGCCACGGCCGGGCAGGGCGGTCAGCTCGCCGACGCCGTACAGCGCGAGGCCGTCCGCTTCCGCGGCGCGGGCCACGGCCTGGGATACCGGGTGATCCGAGCGCGCCGCCAGGCTGGCGGCGAGGGCGCGCACATCGGCGCCGGGCAGTTCGCGCAGGGGCGCGTAGTCGGTCTGGCGCGGGCGGCCCTCGGTGAGGGTGCCGGTCTTGTCCAGGGCGATCCATTCCAGCGAGCGGCCCAGTTCGAGGAACACCCCGCCCTTGATCAGGATGCCCAGGCGCGCCGCCGCCGAGAGGCCGCTGACGATGGTCACCGGGGTGGAAATCACCAGCGCGCAGGGGCAGGCGATCACCAGCAGCACCAGGGCGCGGTACACCCAGTCCAGCCAGGCGCCGCCGAAGAACAGCGGCGGCAGCAGCGCGGTGGCGATGGCGATGAGGAACACCACCGGGGTGTAGATGCGCGCGAACTGGTCGACGAAGCGCTGGGTCGGCGCGCGCGAGCCCTGGGCTTGCTCCACGGCGTGGATGATCCGCGCCAGGGTGCTGTCGTCGGCGACGCGGGTGACGCGGTATTCCAGCGCGCTCTCGCCGTTGATGGTGCCGGCGAACAGCGGGTCGCCGGCCTGTTTCTCCACCGGCAGGCTCTCGCCGGTGATCGGCGCCTGGTTGACGCTGGAGCGGCCGTCGATCACCTCGCCGTCCAGCGCGATGCGTTCGCCGGGGCGCACGCGCACCCGGGCGCCGAGGGCGACGGATTTGGCGGAAAGCTCCTTCCACTGGCCGTCGACCTGCACCGTGGCCAGTTCCGGCGCCAGTTGCAGCAGGCCGCGGATGGCGTTGCGCGCGCGCTCCAGGGACTTCGCCTCGATCAGTTCGGCGATGGCGAACAGCACGGCGACCATCGCCGCTTCCGGCCACTGGCCGATCAGCATGGCGCCGGTCACCGCGATGCTCATCAGCGCGTTAATGTTCAGGTTGCGGTTCTTCAGGGCGATCCAGCCCTTGCGGTAGGTCGGCAGGCCGGCGCCGAGGATCGCCGCCACCGCCAGCGCCGCCACCAGCCACTGCGGGCCGACGGCGAACCACTCGCAGAGCTCCGCGGCCACCGCCGCCACGCCGGCCAGCGCCAGCGGCCACCAGGGCTTGTGCCTGGCGGCCGGCGCGGCGGCGGGGGCGTTGTCGTCGAGCGCTTCGGCCTGCATGCCCAGCGAGGCCACCAGTTTCTGCAGCGGCTCGATGCTGTCGAAACGGTGCTGCACGCGCAGCAGGCGCTGCATCAGGTTGAAGTCGAGGTCCTCCACCGACGGCACGCGGCCGAGGGCATCGCGCAGCAGGCGCTCCTCGGTGGGGCAGTCCATGGCTTCGATGCGCAGGCTGGTCCAGCGCAGTTCACCACTGGCGGCGCCGCTCGCCGCCGTCGCGGCGTCACGGGCCAGCGCGCTGCGATCCGCGCCGTGGTCGTGGCCATGAGCCTCGGCATGCCCGTGGGCCGGCGCGAGCAGCGGTGCGCCCTGGTCGCAGCCGCAGCCGCCGCCGGCGACGCTGTGTTCCTGATCCTGGACGGCGCCGTGGATGATCGGGCCCTGGCGATTGGCAGTCATGTCGTCCGTTCCTGTTTGACGAGTTGCTGCCGATTGCACACCCTGTAGTAACTATAGAGTCAAGCCTGTCTTTCAGGAGGCCGCAGATGAAGATCGGTGAACTGGCGAAGCTGACCGGCTGCCCGGTGGAGACCATCCGCTACTACGAACGCGAGGGCCTGCTGCCGGAGCCGTCGCGCAGCGAGGGCAACTACCGGCAGTACGACGCCCTCCATGTCGAGCGCCTGTCGTTCATCCGCCATTGCCGCTCGCTGGACATGACCCAGGAGGAAATCCGCATCCTGCTGGGCCTGCGCGACCGCCCCGAATCCGACTGCGGCACCGCCAACCGGCTGATCGACGAACACCTGCACCACGTCGAGGTGCGCATCGCCGAGCTGCAGTCGCTCAGCCAGCAACTGCGCGAACTGCGCGCCCGCTGCCGCGGCGAGGGCAGCAGCGAGGACTGCGGCATCCTGCGCGAGCTGGAGCAGCCGGCGGAGCCGTCGGTGACTCCGGAGGCCTGCGCGGAGGCGGGGCATCTGCACGTCCCCGGCGTCCACGGCCGGCACTGACGGCTCGTTCCTACAAGGGAGCAGCCAAAGTTTCCGGCGCGCGCAGAGTCCCGTCAGGAGGCCGAGTGGAGGTATTGCGCAGAGGGGCGAGCGGCATGGATGCCGCGAGAGGCTTGAAGGGCCATGGATGGCCCTTGCAAGCCGACCCTCGGAGCAATACCGGAGCGAGGGCAGTCTGAGCGAAGCGAAGACCCGGATGCCGGGACGGGCCCTTTTGGTTCCTTTTGGGGCCCCAAAAGGAACTCGCCCGGGAGGGCGAAACAAGAAGCCCCAGCACACGCCGAAGCGGCGCAGAAACGCCCGATCAAAAGCATCGCGGAGAAGCTCCGCTCCTACGAAAGCGGCCGGTCCGAACCGTAGGAGCGGACCTTGTCCGCGATCCGCCGGCAGGGCCGGCGTCAGGCGGGTTCGCGAGCAGGCTCGCTCCTACAGGTTCCACCCCCTCAGGAATGATCCGGCTGCTCCGCCTCCGTCAGTTCCTGCAGATACTTGCGCGACAGCTGCAGAAAGCGCGGCGTCGGGCCGATGTCCTCGTAGATCGGATCGCCCTGTTCATCCTGCGCCACCACCTTCTGCCCCTTCACGTAGGGGAAGCTCGCCTCCAGCTCCTCCAGCGCCGATCCGACCAGTTCCCCGAGGATTTCCTCGACGCTGCGCTTGGGATACATGTCGTGCAGCGCCGCCAGCCGCGCGGCGGTTTCCACGTCCAGCGGGATGCTGTAGTGGTGGCGGGTCAGCCGCCCCCTGGCGTTCTGTTCCCAATGGCGTACCAGATCGCGGATCTTCATGTTCACCTCGGTGGCCCGCTCGTGGCGGGCGTGCGGGGCGGGCCTCGTGGGCTCGCCGACAGGTTTTCCCGATGGCCTCGGGATCACTTTGAGCCTAGACGCTGTCCGAGCTGGAAGGCTGGCGTTCGTCGCACGCTTGTCAGTGGGTGTCGCCAGCGCCACTGTGTAGAACGCCCGGCCGGGGATTCCCGCCCCGGGACTCTCGATCCAGGTCTTTCCACCCAGGAGACAGCCATGCCGGATATCGATGCGCGCCTGCGCGAGGACGTTCACCTGCTGGGCGAGTTGCTCGGCCAGACCATCCGCGCCCAGCACGGCCAGGGCTTTCTCGACAAGATCGAACTCATCCGCACCGGCGCCAAGGCCGCCCGGCGCGGCTCGGCGGAAGGCGCCCGGCAGCTGACGGCGACCCTCGACGCCCTCGGCGAGGACGAACTGCTGCCGGTGGCGCGGGCCTTCAACCAGTTTCTCAACCTGGCCAACATCGCCGAGCAGTACCACCGCATCCGCCGGCGCACGCCGAGGGAGCCGGAGCCCTTCGAGAACCGCGTGCTCGGCGAGCTGCTCGGCCGCCTGCGCAAGTCCGGCCTCGGCGCCGAAGGCCTGGCGCGGCAGGTGGCGGAGCTGGAGATCGAACTGGTGCTGACCGCGCACCCCACCGAAGTGGCGCGCCGCACCCTGATCCAGAAATACGACGCCATGTCCGCTCAACTGGCCGCCGGCGACCACGCCGACCTGCTGCCGGAAGAGCGCGAAGCGGTGCGCGAACGCCTGCAGCGGCTGGTCGCCGAGGCCTGGCACACCGAGGAAATCCGCCGCACCCGGCCAACGCCGGTGGACGAGGCCAAATGGGGCTTCGCGGTCATCGAACACTCGCTGTGGCAGGCGCTGCCGGCCTTCCTCCGGCACGTCGACGCCACCCTGCGGCAGACGCTGGGCGAGCGCCTGCCGCTGTCCGCCGCACCGATCCGCTTCGCCTCCTGGATGGGCGGCGACCGCGACGGCAACCCCAACGTCACCGCCGCGATCACCCGCGAAGTCCTGCTGCTGGCGCGCTGGATGGCCGCCGACCTGTACCTGCGCGACATCGACAGCCTGGCCTCGGACCTGTCCATGCAGCAGGCCAGCGACGAGCTGCGCGCCGCGGTGGGCGACCTCGCCGAGCCCTATCGCGCGCTGCTCAAGCAGCTGCGCGAACGCCTGCGCGCCACCCGCGCCTGGGCCGAGCGCGCCATCCACAGCGGCGAGGCGCCGTGCGCGGAGGTGCTGCAGGACAACCGGGAGCTGCTCGCCCCGCTGCAGCTCTGCTACCGCTCGCTGCAGGACTGCGGCATGGGCGTGATCGCCGACGGCGCGCTGCTCGACACCCTGCGCCGCGCCGCCACCTTCGGCCTGTTCCTGGTGCGCCTGGACGTGCGCCAGGACGCCACCCGCCACGCCAGCGCGCTGAGCGAAATCACCGGCTACCTCGGCCTGGGCGACTACGCCGAGTGGGACGAAAGCGTGCGCCAGGAGTTCCTCCTCGAAGAGCTGGCCAGCCGCCGCCCGCTGCTGCCGGCGAACTACGCCGCCTCGGCGGAGACCGCCGAAGTCCTGGCCACCTGCCGCGTGGTGGCCGAGGCGCCGGCGGCCTCGCTGGGCTCCTACGTCATCTCCATGGCCGGGCAGCCGTCCGACGTGCTCGCCGTGCAACTGCTGCTCAAGGAGTGCGGGCTGCAACGACCGATGCGCGTGGTGCCGCTGTTCGAGACGCTGGACGACCTGGACAACGCCGGCCCCTGCATAGACCGCCTGCTCAGCCTGGACAGCTACCGCGCCGGCCTGGCCGGGCCGCAGGAAGTGATGATCGGCTACTCCGACTCGGCCAAGGACGCCGGCACCCTGGCCGCCGCCTGGGCGCAGTACCGCGCGCAGGAGGCGCTGGTGGAAATCTGCCGCGGCCACGGCGTCGAGCCGCTGCTGTTCCATGGCCGCGGCGGCACCGTCGGCCGTGGCGGTGGCCCGGCCCACGCGGCGATCCTCTCGCAGCCGCCGGGCTCGGTGGCCGGGCGCTTCCGCACCACCGAACAGGGCGAGATGATCCGCTTCAAGTTCGGCCTGCCGGGCATCGCCGAGCAGAACCTCAACCTCTACCTGGCCGCCGTGCTGGAAGCTACGCTGCAGCCGCCGCCGGCACCGGAGCCGGCCTGGCGCGAGGAGATGGACCGGCTCGCCGCCGACGGCCTGGCGGCCTATCGCGCGGTGGTGCGGGACAACTCGCAGTTCGTCGAATACTTCCGCGAGGCCACCCCGGAACAGGAACTCGGCCGCCTGCCGCTGGGCAGCCGCCCGGCCAAGCGCCGCGAGGGCGGGGTGGAAAGCCTGCGGGCGATCCCCTGGATCTTCGCCTGGACCCAGACGCGCCTGATGCTGCCGGCCTGGCTGGGCTGGGAAAACGCGCTGCTCAACGCCATCGAACGCGGCGAGGGCGCGCTGCTGGGGCGCATGCGCAAGGAGTGGCCGTTCTTCACCACCCGCATCGACATGCTGGAGATGGTGCTGGCCAAGGCCGACCGGGAAATCGCCCAACTCTATGACGAGCGACTGGTGCAATCGGAACTGCGACCATTAGGTGCGCATTTACGCGACCTATTGTCGCAGTCGGTGCGCGTGGTGCTGGGATTGACCGGTCAGTCACAGCTGCTCGGCCAGGCCGCCGAAACCCGCGAATCGATCGGCGTGCGCAACACCTACCTGGACCCGCTGCACCTGCTCCAGGCCGAGCTCCTGGCCCGCTCCCGGCGCTGCACCGGCGATGCCTGCGGCGGTCTGGAGCAGGCCATGCTGGTCACGGTGGCGGGCATCGCCGCCGGCCTGCGCAACACCGGCTGAGGCCCCGCCACCCCCCACCAATGGTGGATTGCGCGGGCGTGAAATGGAGGTAGCTTGAAGGCCGATCGGGGGCGATCCGAACGTCCCCGATGGGCTTGTGAGGTCGCCGGGGGCGGCTTGTGCGGTGGGGGGGCGCTGTGTATCTTGGGCACCCTTTCGGCGCAGGTCTGCGCCATTCCAGGCATGATGAGATTGGCCCCACGAGGCGGATCCGTGATTTCGCTTAACAAGTATTAAAGGAGCATATCGATGCGTGTGATTCTGCTCGGGGCGCCCGGTGCCGGCAAAGGTACCCAGGCTCGCTTCATCACTGAGAAGTTCGGCATTCCGCAGATCTCCACCGGCGACATGCTGCGTGCGGCGGTCAAGGCCGGCACCGAACTGGGCCTGAAGGCCAAGAGCGTGATGGACGCCGGCGGCCTGGTTTCCGATGACCTGATCATCAACCTGGTGAAAGAGCGTATCGCTCAGCCCGACTGCGCCAATGGTTTCCTGTTCGACGGTTTCCCGCGCACCATTCCCCAGGCCGAGGCCATGAAGGAAGCCGGTGTCACCATCGACAACGTGATCGAGATCGCCGTGGACGACGAGGAAATCGTCAGCCGCATGGCCGGTCGCCGCGTACACCCGGCGTCGGGTCGCGTCTACCACGTCCAGCACAACCCGCCGAAGGTGGAAGGCAAGGACGACGTCACCGGTGAAGACCTGATCCAGCGCGAGGACGACAAGGAAGAGACCGTGCGTCACCGCCTGTCGGTCTACCATTCGCAGACCAAGCCGCTGGTCGATTTCTACCAGAAGCTGGCCGCCGTCGAAGGCACCCCGAAGTACACCGGCGTCGAAGGCGTCGGCTCGGTGGAGCAGATCACCGCCAAGGTGCTCGCCGCTCTGAGCTGATTGCCCCGCGCAATGCCAAAGGCCCGCACAATGCGGGCCTTTGGCGTTTATAATGCCCGCCCTTTTTCATCGCCCTGCTTTTTATTTAAGGAAAGCACCATGCCCACGCTGCTGGCCCTGGATACCTCGACCGAAGCCTGCTCCGTCGCGCTGCTGCACGACGGCCGCCGCTACAGCCGCCACGAGGTGATCCCACGCCTGCACGCCCAGCGCCTGCTGCCGATGGTGCAGGACATCCTCGGCGAAGCCGGCATCGCGCTGTCCGCCGTGGACGCCATCGCCTTCGGCCGCGGCCCCGGCGCCTTCACCGGCGTGCGCATCGCCATCGGCGTGGTCCAGGGCCTGGCCTTCGCCCTGGGCAAACCGGTGCTGCCGATCTCGGACCTGGCGATCCTCGCCCAGCGCGCCCACCGCGAGCACGGCGCGAAGCAGGTGGCCTCGGCCATCGACGCGCGCATGGACGAGGTCTACTGGGGCTGCTACCGCCTGGAACAGGGCGAGATGCGCCTGGCCGGCGCCGAGGCGGTGCTGCCGCCGGAGCGCGTGGCGCTGCCGGGCGACGCCGCCGGCGAATGGTTCGGCTCCGGCACCGGCTGGGGCTTCGAGGCGCGCCTGGCGGTGAAGGTCGCCGCCCATGACGCCAGCCTGCTGCCGCATGCCGAGGACCTGCTGACCCTGGCCGAATTCGCCTGGGCGCGCGGCGAAACCGTCGACGCGGAGCAGGCCCAGCCGGTCTACCTGCGCGACAACGTGGCGACCCCCAAGGGCGCCTGATCCCTGCCGATTGACCCGGATCGCACCCGCTCGCTAGAGTGAATGCAATCCCACCGAGTGTTCGCCATGCGTATCGACGGTCTCACCTCCACCTCCCAGGCGCCCGAGCGCACTGCCCGCACGGGCACCGCGGTCACGCCCTATCGGGACGTGCAGCGCGAGATCGAGACCCGCCGCGAACAACCCGCGCCGCCCTCGGCCACCCAGGGCCTCGGGCAGCAGCCGCAGACGCGCCGCACCGAAGCCGGCAGCGCCAGCAGCTACGGCGTGCCGGCCACTCTGCGCGACACGCTGCAATACCAGCGCCCGCTGAGTTCCCGCGCCGCCCAGGCGCTCGCCAGCTACGCCAGCACCTCGAGCATGACCGGCCAGTACGAGAGCCAGGAAATCGTCGGTCTCGACCTCTACGCCTGACCTCATGAGGCTGCCGTATTACCTGGGTTGTCCCTCGTGGAACGAGCCGGCCTGGCGCGGCACCTTCTATCCCGCGGATCTGCGCGCCGCCGAGACCCTCGGCTTCTATTCCCGGGTGTTCAACGCGGTGGAAGGCAACACCACCTTCTACGCCCGCCCCACGGCCGAAACCCTGAAGCGCTGGGCGCAGACCATGCCGGCGGACTTCCGCTTCTGCGCCAAGCTGCCCCGCGACATCAGCCACGAAGGCGACCTGCGCGGACAGCTGGAAAACACCCGCGACTTCCTCGACCTGCTGGCGCCGCTGGGCGCGCGGGTCGCGCCGCTGTGGCTGCAGGTGTCGGCGAGCTTCGGCCCGGATCGTCTCGGCGAACTGGCGGCCTGGCTAGACGCCTTCGCCGAACGCCGGCTGGCGGTGGAAGTGCGGCATCCGGCGTTCTTCGCCAGGGGCGAGGAGGAGCGGGCGCTGAACCGGCTGCTGCTCGATCGCGGCGTCGAGCGCATCTGCCTGGACGCCCGCGCGCTGTTCGCCTGCCGCTCCGACGATCCCGCCGTGCTGCATGCGCAGTCGAAGAAGCCGAGGGTGCCGGTGCGCCCGGCGGCCTTCAGCGACAGCCCGCAGCTGCGCTTCATCGGCGGCCCCGACCTGGACGCCAACGCCGCCTATCTCACGCCCTGGGTCGCCAAGGTCGCCGAATGGATCGAGCAGGGCCTGACGCCCCACGTCTTCCTGCACACCCCGGACAACCACCGCGCCGCCGAGCAGGCGCAGCGCTTCCATGCCCTGCTGCGCCAACGCCTGACGGGCCTGCCGGCGCTGGCCGAACCGAAACCGGAAGTGGAACAGCTCGGCCTGCTCTGAGCCGCCAACTGTGCATGGCACGCCAGCGGCGGCGGGACTAACCTGCTCCTTCCCCCCGATCGGCAAGGAGACCGCCATGACCACCCAGCAACAACGCGGCGAAGCGTTCCGCGCGCTGCACCAGCGCGACGGCCTGTTCGTCCTGCCCAACCCCTGGGATGCCGGCTCGGCGAAGATGCTCGCCCAGCTGGGCTTCGAAGCGCTCGCCAGCACCAGCGCGGGCCTGGCGTTCTCCCTCGGCCGGCCCGATGCCGAAGGCGCGGTGAGCCGCGAGGAAGCGCTGGCCAACGCCCGGGCGATCATCGAGGCGACGCCGCTGCCGGTGGCCGCCGACCTGGAAAACGGCTACGGCGACGAGCCGGAGGACTGCGCCGAGACCATCCGCCTCGCCGCCGCCTGCGGGCTGGTCGGCGGCTCCATCGAGGACGCCAGCGGCCGCCCGGATGCGCCGATCTACCCGCTGGAACTGGCGGTGGAGCGGGTCGCCGCCGCCGTGCAGGCCGCCCGCGCGCTGCCGTTCCCCTTCACCCTGGCGGCGCGGGCGGAGAACCTGCTGCATGGCCGCAACGACCTGGACGACACCATCCGCCGCCTGGTGGCCTTCGCCGAGGCCGGCGCCGATGTGCTCTATGCGCCGGGCCTGAAGACCCGCGCGGAGGTCGCCGCGGTGGTCAGCGCGGTGGCGCCGCGTCCGGTGAATGTGCTGGTCGGCTCGCCCGCGCTGGAGCTCAACCTCGCCGAGCTGGCCGAGCTCGGGGTGAAGCGCGTGAGCGTCGGTTCCGCCCTGGCGCGGGTGGCCTACGGTGCCTTCTTCCAGGCCGCCGAGGCGCTGGCGGGCAGCGGCGACCTGCGGCCGATGGGCGAAGCGATTCCCTTCGAGCGGATCAACCGGCTGTTCCGTGGCTGACGTGCTGGCGCGAGGGGCGGCGTCGGGCCCGCAGGCTGATGCGCTGCGCTAGAATCGCGGTTTTTTCCAGGATCGCCCCGCCATGACCGAGACCCTCACCCCGCCGCGCATCGTCGTCCAGGCGCTGGAACCCGCCTGGCAGGCTGCCGCCGAGCAGTGGGCGCAGCGCCTGGGTCTGCCGCTGGGCGAGGGGGACGGCGCGGACTTCGCCCTGCAACTGGGCGAGCCGGGCCTGCAACTGCTGCAGCTGGGGCCGGACTCGCCCGGCCCGGTGCGGGTGGACTTCCTCGAAGGCGCCACGGCCCATCGCCGCCAATTCGGCGGCGGCGCCGGGCAGATGATCGCCAAGGCCGTGGGCATCCAGCCCGGCGTGCGCCCCCATGTGCTGGACGCCACCGCCGGCCTGGGCCGCGATGCCTTCGTGCTGGCGACCCTGGGTTGCGAGATGCACCTGATCGAGCGCCAGCCGATCATCGCGGCCCTGCTGGAAGACGGCCTGGCCCGCGCGGCGGGTGATTTCGACGTGGGCGCCATCGTCGCGCGCATGCGCCTGCTGCAGGGCAACGCCATCGCGCGCATGGCGGCCTGGGAAGGCGAGGCGCCGCAGGTGATCTACCTCGACCCGATGTTCCCGCACCGCGACAAGAGCGCGCTGGTGAAGAAGGAAATGCGCCTGTTCCGCCCGCTGGTGGGCGACGACCTCGACGCCCCGGCGCTGCTGGCGGCGGCGCTGAAACTGGCCAGCCACCGCGTGGTGGTCAAGCGCCCGCGCAAGGCACCGATCATCGAGGGGCCGAAACCGGGCTACAGCCTGGACGGCAAGTCCAGCCGTTACGACATCTATCCGCTGAAGAGCCTGAAGGGCTGAGGCGCGCCCGGCGGGCGCGAATCGCGGACAAGGTCCGCTCCTACAGTCGTTCTGGCGCGGAATTTCCCGTAGGAGCGAGCTTGCTCGCGAACCCGCCCAGCGTCGGAGCGGCCGGGAAATCTGTTCGCGAGCAAGCTCGCTCCTACAAAAAGCGCCTTGTCAGGGCCGGAACGCCTTGAGGAACAGCGCCACGACTTCCTGCACATGCGCCTCGGCCTCTTCCGCGCTGGGCGGCGTTTCGCTGCCGATCAGCAGGCGGAAGTGCACGCAGCCCTGCACCAGCATCAGGAAGTGCTCGGCGGCCCGGCGCGGGCTGTCCATCTCCAGCTTGCCCTGCTGACGGGCCTGCTCCAGCAGGCGCTCCATCTGGTCCAGCACGCGCTGCGGGCCGGCCTCGAAGAAAAGCTGCGACAGGTGCGGGTTTCCCGCGCCCTGGGCAATCATCAGCCGGCTCAGGGCGATGGCCTCGGGGCTGTTGATCAACTGGTTGAAACCGCGCGCCAGGGTCAGCAGCAGGCTTTCCAGCGGCGCGTCGGCCGGCGGCTCGGCGAAGAGTTCGGGCATGCCCTCGGCGCACTTGGCCTGCACCGCCTCGACGAACAGCGTCTCCTTGTCGGTGAAGTGGCTGTAGACGGTGAGCTTGGAGACGCCGGCCTCGGCGGCGATGGCTTCCATGCTGCTGCCGTCGTAGCCGAAGCGGATGAACAGCTGCTTGGCGGCTTCGAGGATGGCCTTGCGTTTGGCGGGGTCCTTGGGGCGACCCGGGCCATTGGTGGGAATCGATGGTGACATGTTTTTACATTTCAAATACTGGACTGATGGGTTCTGTATTTTTACTATACCGCAGAGTATAAGAATTCAATCGCGCTTTGCGAAAGGTCACACATCATGTTCCGCCATGCTCTGTCTGTCGCGCTTCCCGCTGTCCTTTCCCTGTCCCTGACTGCCTGTGGCAACGGCGAGCCGCCCAGGCCGGCGGCGCGCCCGGCGATGGTGGTGCAGCCGCTGCCGGCGCGGGACGTCACCGAAGCCTATCCCGGCGAGGTGCATGCCCGGCATGAGCCGGAGCTGGCCTTCCGCATCGCCGGCAAGGTCAGCAAGCGCTTGGTGGAAACCGGCGAGCGGGTGAAGAAGGACCAGCCGCTGGCGGAGCTCGACCCCGAGGACGTGCGCCTGCAACTGGAAGCCACCCGCGCCCAGGTGGCGGCCGCCGAGGCCAACCTGCAGACCGTGCGTTCCGAGTACAGCCGCTACCGGACGCTGCTCGAACGCCAGCTGGTCAGCCAGTCGCAGTTCGACAACATCGAGAACACCTACCGCGCCGGCGAGGCGCGGCTCAAGCAGATCCGCGCCGAGTACGACGTGGCCCGCAACCAGGCGGACTACGCGGTGCTGCGCGCGCCCCAGGACGGCGTGATCGCCACCCGCCGGGTGGAAGTGGGGCAGGTGGTGGCCGCCGGACAGACGGTCTTCACCCTCGCCGCCGACGGCGACCGCGAAGTGCTGATCAGCTTCCCCGAACATGCCATCGACCGCTTCCGCATCGGCGAGGCGGTGAGCGTCGAGCTCTGGTCGCAGCGCGACAAGCGCTTCGGCGGCACGATCCGTGAGCTGTCGCCGGCGGCCGATCCGCAGTCGCGCACCTTCGCCGCACGGGTCGCCTTCGATGACGCCAGGGTGCCCGCCGAGCTGGGCCAGAGCGCGCGGGTCTACATCCATGCCGAAGGCTCGGTGCCGCTGGCGGTGCCGCTGGCCGCGCTGACCGCCGAGGGCGGCCAGCCGTTCGTCTGGGTGGTCGATCCGAAGAGTTCCACCCTGCATCGCCGCCCGGTGCGCATCGGCCCCTATGCCGAGGACCGCGTGCCGGTGCTCGAAGGGCTGAGCAGCGACGACTGGGTGGTGGCCGCGGGCGTGCAGGTATTGCGTGAAGGGCAGGAGGTACGGCCGGTTGACCGGGAGAACCGTTCGATCAAGCTGGTGGCGAAGGAGTAGCGCCCGATGCAGTTCAACCTTTCCGCCTGGGCGCTGCACAATCGCCAGATCGTCCTGTTCCTCATGCTGCTGCTGGCCATCGTCGGCACGCTGTCGTACACCAGGCTGGGGCAGAGCGAGGACCCGCCCTTCACCTTCAAGGCCATGGTGGTGAAGACCAACTGGCCGGGGGCGACCGCCGAGGAAGTCTCGCGGCAGGTGACCGAGCGCATCGAGAAGAAGCTGATGGAGACCGGCGACTTCGACCGCATCGTCTCCTTCTCCCGCCCCGGCGAGTCCCAGGTGACCTTCGTCGCCCGCGAGGACTTCCGCTCCCGCGACATTCCCGAGCTCTGGTACCAGATCCGCAAGAAGGTCAGCGACATCCGCTACACCCTGCCGCAGGGCATCCAGGGGCCGTTCTTCAACGACGAGTTCGGCACCACCTTCGGCAATATCTACGCGCTGTCCGGCAAGGGCTTCGACTACGCCGTGCTCAAGGACTACGCCGACCGCCTGCAGCTGCAACTGCAACGGATCAAGGACGTCGGCAAGGTCGAGCTGATCGGCCTGCAGGACGAGAAGATCTGGATCGACCTGTCCAACACCAAGCTCGCCACCCTCGGCCTGCCGCTGGCGGCGGTGCAGAAGGCGCTGGAGGAGCAGAACGCGGTGACCGCCACCGGCTTCTTCGAGACTTCCACCGACCGCGTGCAACTGCGCGTGTCCGGTCGCTTCGACTCGGTGGAGGACATCCGCGCCTTCCCGATCCGCGTCGGCGACCGCACCTTCCGCATCGGCGACGTGGCCGAGGTGCACCGCGGCTTCAACGACCCGCCCGCGCCGCGCATGCGCTTCATGGGCGAGGACGCCATCGGCATCGCCGTGGCGATGAAGGAGGGCGGCGACATCCTGATCCTGGGCAAGGCGCTGGACTCCGAGTTCCAGCGCCTGCAGCAGACGCTGCCGGCCGGCATGGAGCTGCGCAAGGTCTCCGACCAGCCGGCGGCGGTGCGCGAAGGCGTGGGCGAGTTCGTCCGCGTGCTCGCCGAGGCGCTGGTGATCGTGCTGCTGGTGAGCTTCTTCTCCCTCGGCCTGCGCACCGGCCTGGTGGTGGCGCTGTCGATCCCGCTGGTGCTGGCGATGACCTTCGCCTGCATGTACTACTTCGGCATCGGCCTGCACAAGATTTCCCTCGGCGCGCTGGTGCTGGCGCTGGGCCTGCTGGTGGACGACGCGATCATCGCCGTGGAGATGATGGCGGTGAAGATGGAGCAGGGCTACGACCGCCTGAAGGCGGCCAGCTTCGCCTGGACCAGCACGGCCTTCCCGATGCTCACCGGCACCCTGGTGACCGCCGCCGGCTTCCTGCCGATCGCCACCGCGCAGTCGGGCACTGGCGAGTACACCCGCTCGCTGTTCCAGGTGGTGACCATCGCGCTGCTGGTGTCGTGGATCGCCGCCGTGGTCTTCGTGCCCTACCTGGGCGAGAAGCTGCTGCCCGACCTGGCCAAGCGCCACGCGGAAAGGCACGGCGGCAGCGACAAGGGCCACGACCCGTATTCGACGGCGTTCTACCAGCGCTTCCGGCGCCTGGTGGAATGGTGCGTGCGCTACCGCAAGACGGTGATCCTGCTGACCGTGGCGGCCTTCATCGGCTCGATCATGCTGTTCCGCCTGGTGCCGCAGCAGTTCTTCCCGCCGTCGGCGCGGCTGGAGCTGCTGGTGGACCTGAAGCTGGCCGAGGGCGACTCGCTCGCCGCCACCGCCGAACAGGTCAAGCGCCTGGAGAAGATGCTCGCTGAGCATCCGGGCATCGACAACTACGTGGCCTACGTCGGCACCGGCTCGCCGCGCTTCTACCTGCCGCTGGACCAGCAACTGCCGGCGGCGAGCTTCGCCCAGTTCGTGGTGCTGGCGAAGAACCTGGAGGCCCGCGAGGAAGTCCGCCAGTGGCTGATCCAGCACATGAACGAGGACTTCCCCACGCTGCGCACCCGCATCAGCCGCCTGGAGAACGGCCCGCCGGTGGGCTACCCGGTGCAGTTCCGCGTCTCCGGCGAGCACATCGCGGAAGTCCGCGCGCTGGCGCGCAAGGTCGCCGAGAAGATGCGCGAGAACTCCCATGTGGTGAACGTGCACCTGGACTGGGAGGAGCCGAGCAAGGCGATCTTCCTCGACATCGACCAGGAACGCGCCCGCGCCCTCGGCGTGAGCACGGCGGACATCTCGCAGTTCCTGCAGAGCTCGCTGACCGGCTCCACGGTGAGCTTCTACCGCGAGGACAACGAGCTGATCGAAATCCTCCTGCGCGGCGACGAGCGCGGCCGCCACGACCTGTCGCAGCTGCCCAGCCTGTCGATGCAGACCAGCAGCGGCCACAGCGTGGCGCTGTCGCAGGTGGCGACCCTGGAATACGGCTTCGAGGAAGGCATCATCTGGCGGCGCAACCGCCTGCCCACCGTGACCGTGCGCGCCGACATCTACGACGGCTCGCTGCCGGCCACCCTGGTGAAGCAGATTTCGCCGACGCTGGAGCCGATCCGCGCCGAGCTGCCCGACGGCTACCTGCTGGAGGTCGGCGGCACGGTGGAGGATTCGGCCAAGGGGCAGAACTCGGTGAACGCCGGCATCCCGCTGTTCATCGTGGTGGTGCTCAGCCTGCTGATGCTCCAGCTGCGCAGCTTCTCGCGGATGATCATGGTGTTCCTCACCGCGCCGCTGGGGCTGATCGGCGTGACCCTGTTCCTGCTGATCTTCCAGAAGCCCTTCGGCTTCGTGGCGATGCTCGGCACCATCGCCCTGGCCGGGATGATCATGCGCAACTCGGTGATCCTGGTGGACCAGATCGAACAGGACCGCGCCCACGGCCTGGACACCTGGCACGCGATCATCGAGGCCACGGTGCGGCGCTTCCGCCCCATCGTGCTGACCGCGCTGGCGGCGGTGCTGGCGATGATCCCGCTGTCGCGCAGCGTGTTCTTCGGGCCGATGGCGGTGGCGATCATGGGCGGCCTGATCGTCGCCACGGCGCTGACCCTGCTGTTCCTGCCGGCGCTCTACGCGGCGTGGTTCAGGGTGAAGAAAGGCAGCTGAAAGCGATCAGCCACAAGCTGCAAGCAAGAGCGGAAAGCCCGACCGGCGGATACGCTGCTTGCTTGCAGCTGCTTCTTCAGAGCACCCCGAACACCTTCTTCGCCAGCCCGGTAGCGGCGGCGGTGGGGTTCTGGCGGATGCTCTTCTCCTGCCCGGCGATGATCTTGAACAGGCCGTCCAGCGCCTCCTCGGTCACGTAGCTCTCGATGTTGGCGCTTTTCGCGTCGACCACGCCGAAGGCCGCGGCCTGGCTGGCGAAGGCGTTGTACTGCTTGGCCACGCCGACCTGGTCGGTGGCCTGCTTGATGATCGGCAGGAACTTGGCGCGCAGCTGCTCGCGGCTGCTGCGGTCGAGGTACTGGGTGGCGGCATCGTCGCCGCCCTGGAGGATGCCCTTGGCGTCGGTCACGGTCATCTTCTTCACCGCGTCCACCAGCAGCGCCTGGGCCTGGGGCATGGCGGCCTCGGCGGCCTTGTTCATGCTCGCTTCGAGCTGGTCGACCTGGGCGCCCATGCCGAACTGCTTCATGGTCCTGGCGGCCTTGCCCAGCTTGCCGGGCAGCTCGATGCGCACCGCCGGGTCGTTGCTGAAGCCGCCGGGCTGGCTGAGCTGTTTCACGGCGACCTGCGCGCCCTGGGTCAGCGCATCCTTCAGGCCGCCGGAGGCGTCGCTCTGGCTGAGGTCGGAGAGGGACAGGGCGAAGGCGTTGGCGGACAGCAGGGCCGCGGCCAGCAGAGCGGGAATTCGCAACATCGGGACTTCCTTGGAGGGTGCCCGGCGGCCGGTGTGGCCGTCGAGGTGGAGAACGAGGTGGGGAGATTAACGGACGGACCGCGCCGGGGAAAACCCGTCGCTGCGGCGAATCGGCGCCGTGGCGCGCGTCAGGCGACGTAGGACAGGCCCGCCGGGGAATAGTTGCGGACGGCCGCTACGGCTGCGCGGGCAGGTCCCGCAGGCCGGCGTCGAGGCCCAGGGTCCTGGCGTAGAAGGCCGACAGCTCGCTGGCGAAGCGCTCCGGCGCGTAACGCTCGCGGACGAAGGCGTGGAGGGCGGCGGGCGTGTGGCCCGATGGCTCGTCCAGGGCGGCCCTGAGCTGCTCGACCAGCCGGTCGGCGCTGGAGAGGTCCGCCACCCGGCCGACCGGGGCGACGATCTCCGGCAGCGAGCCGGTGCGGTTGACCAGCACCGGGGTGCCCCGGGCGAGCGACTCGATGGCCACCAGGCCGAAGCCCTCCCAGCGCGACGGCATGACGGTCAGCGCGGCCTGCCCGTAGAGCCGATGCAGGCTTTCCTTGTCCTGCCAGCCGAGGAAGCGGACGTTGGCGGTCTCCCCGTAGGCCGTGCCGGCCAGCACCGGGGAGCCGGCGACCAGCAGCTGGCAATCCCGCAGCGCCGGGTCGAGGAAGGCGCGGTAGAGCACATCGAAACCTTTCTGGTAGTCCAGGCGGCCGACGAACAGCACGGTGTTGGCCGGTCGCGGGGCGGTCGCGGGCGGCTGCGCGATGTAGTGCGGGTCGATCGGGTTGTAGAGCACGGCCTGGTTGGCGTTGGGGATGAACGCCGCGCGCGCCTGTTCGGTGCGGGAGATATGGATGATGCCGGCGGCCAGCACGCCGGTGAGGAAGTCCAGGGCGCGGCACGCCAGGTGCTCCACGCGCGAGGTCTCGCGCAGGAACGACCAGCCGTGGGCGCAGTACACCGCCGGCGGGCATTTCAGCAGCGCCAGCCGGCGCAGGACGAAGAGGTAGCCGGCCAGCGAGCTGTGCAGGTGGATCAGGTCGTAGCGCTCGCGCCGCAGGGCGCCATGCAGCGCCTTGAACAGGTGGAGGATGCGGGCGAGCCGCCGCTCGCCCCTGAACAGCAGCAGCTTGCCGGGGTCGATTGCGCTGCAGTGGGCCTGGCTTGCGGGGATCAGGAAGCGGTTGGCGTGGGGCGAGGTCTTGTCCAGCGTCTCCAGGTAGCTGGCGACGCCGCCCTGGATGGTCTCGGCGACATGCAGGATGCGCAGCGGCCGGGCGGGGAAGGCCGCGGGGGCATCGAGGGGCTGGCTGTTCATGGGGCGTCGTGGACTCCGGAAGTTTCATGCGCCGGGGGCGGACCAGACGACCGAACAAGGTCCGTGGGAACTGATGTGCCCGGCTACCCGGACGCCTGCCGCCGGCGCGGGCGCAGCCGCCCGGCCCAGCTGGAAACCGCCTGCTCGATCAGCCCGTAGCTGTGCTCGAAGGCCTCCGGGCCCTGGCGATAGGGGTCGGGAATCTCCAGGTTGTGCAGCCATTTGCCGAGCAGGAAGGTCTTGCCGCGCGCTTCGGGCGCCAGGCGGATGACGTCCTGGATCTGGCCCTGTTCCATCACCAGCACCAGGTTGGCTTCGTGGATCAGTTCGCGGTTCAGCTGGCGGGCACGGTGGGGCGGCGGGCGGTGGCCGTGGCCGCCGAGGATGGCCAGCGCGGTGCTGTCGATGGGATGCCCGACCAGCGCGCTGAGCCCCGCCGAGGCCACGGCGATGCCGCTGCCTGGCAGGGATTCGCGAAGCAGGTGGGCGGCGGTGGGGCTGCGGCAGATGTTGCCGACGCAGACGAGCAGAATCCTGTTGAACACGGGAACGTCCCTGACCGCGATCGATGTGAAGTTACGTCAAAAAACTATCGATCGCGGTCGGAGGCGTCAAGCTGTCGACGCCGTGCGCCGACGGGCGCGCTAGGCCTGCGGGGCGGGCGGCTGCTCGTCGGGGGCGGGCGCTTCCTGGCTGGGCCGCTCCAGCGCCACCTGGCGGATCGACAGGCGGATTTCCGCCGGCAGCACCCGCTTGGCCGCGCCTTCGGCCAGCTCGCCGAACAGCTCGTGGTAGCTCAGCCGGCCGTCCTCGTCCTTGCGCAGCACGCGCTCCTCCAGCAGCGTCTGGATGAAGTGGCGGAACAGGCTCTTGTCGAAGAACTCCGGGGCGTTCAGGCCCTGCAGGATCGACAGGCGCTGGGCCATGACGGTGCAGAGGTTTTCCAGCTCCTCGGCGGTGAGCTGCTTCTGCCCGGCGTTGAGCAGCAGGGAGACGGACATGTAGAAGCGCTGCAGGGTCTGGGCGATGGAGCGCGCCAGCAGGGTCAGCAGCACGTACTGCCGCGAGCTGGGCGCCGGCCGCACGTAGGTGTCGTTCTCGCGCTTGAGCAGGTCGCGCGCCACCAGGGCGTCGAGCCACTGGTCGACCACCGCGTCCAGTTCGTCGAGGCTCCAGCGGATGAACAGCTCGGCGCGCAGGTACGGGTACAGCGCGCGGGTGAAGCGCAGCAGCTGCTCGCGGCTGATCCGCGAGTTGTTCTGGAAGAAGCTGGCGATCAGCGCCGGCAGGGCGAAGATGTGCAGCACGTTGTTGCGGTAGTAGGTCATCAGCACCGCGTTCTGCTCGTCGAGGTAGCAGATGCGGCCGAGGGCGTCCTTCTGTTCGCTGAGCAGGTCCAGGCTCTTCACGTAGTCGATCTGCCGCTGGCCGTCGCCTTCGGGCAGGGTCGCGCTGGGCGAGTAGGGCACCTTGCGCAGCAGGTCGAGGTAGAGGTCGATCAGCCGCGCCAGGGCGGTTTCGTCCAGGGCCAGGCGGCTGCTGGAAAGCAGCGCCAGGGCGACCAGGTTGACCGGGTTGATCGCGGCGGCGTCGTTGAGGTGGCGGGCGACGTCGCGGGCCAGCAGGTTGGTGGTCGCCGACAGCCAGGCCGGGGGGGATTCCGGGCTCGCCTTCTGCTGGCGCCAGTCCGGCTGCTGCTGGTCGAGGAAGCGGTCGAGGTGGATGGGTTCGCCGAAGTTCACCCAGACCTGGCCGAAGCGCTGCTTCAGCGCGCCGATGACCTTGAACAGGTCGAAGATCGATTCCTTCTTCTTCGCCGCGCCGCGCAGCTCGCCCAGGTAGGTGCGGCCTTCGAGCACGCGCTCGTAGCCGATGTACACCGGGACGAAGACGATCGGCCGGCGCGAGTCGCGCAGGAAGCTGCGCAGGGTGATCGCCAGCATCCCGGTGCGCGGGTGCAGCATGCGCCCGGTGCGCGAGCGGCCGCCTTCGACGAAGTATTCGGTGGGGAAGCCGCGGCTGAACAGGGTGTGCAGGTATTCGTTGAACACCGCGGTGTAGAGCTGGTTGCCCTTGAAGCTGCGGCGCATGAAGAAGGCGCCGCCGCGGCGCAGGATCGAGCCGACGACGGGCATGTTGAGGTTGATCCCGGCGGCGATGTGCGGCGGGGTCAGGCCGTTGCGGAACAGCAGGTAGGACAGCAGCAGGTAGTCGATGTGGCTGCGGTGGCAGGGCACGTAGACGATCTCGTGGCCCTGGGCGACGTCCTGCACGCGCTCGATGTGGTTGACCTTCACGCCCTCGTAGAGCTTGTTCCAGAACCAGGTCAGGGTCACTTCGAGGAAGCGGATCACCGGGTAGGAGACGTCGGCGGCGATCTCGTTGGCGTAACGCAGCGCGGCGGCCTCGGCCTTCTCCTGGGAGATCTTCTGCGCCTCGCATTCCTCCTGGATCGCCTGGCGCACCAGCGGCGCGCGCAGCAGGCCCTTGACCAGGGTGCGGCGGTGGGAGAGGTCCGGGCCGATCACCGCGGTCTTCTGGTTGCGGAAGTGCACCCGCAGGATGCGCTGCACCATGCGCAGGGTGCGCGCGTGGCCCTTGTCCTGTTCCACCAGCTCGCGCAGCTGGATGGGTGCGGAGAACTGCACGCGGGTCTTGCGGCCGAGGATCAGGATGCGCGCCAGCTTGCGCAGGCGCCCGGTCACCGCCCAGTTGTCGGCGAACAGCAGCTTCCAGGCGCTCTTTTCGCTGTCGGGCGACTGCCCCCAGAACACGCTGACCGGAATGACCTGCGCATCGTCGATGCCGTTCTGGCCGATGGCGCCGAGCACCCGCACCAGCGCCGGCGGCGCGCCGCGCTTGTCCTGGCGGCCGAGCCAGTCGGGTTCCGGGGTCAGGTAGAAGTAGGCCGCGGGCTCGACGGACTCGCCGACGGCGACCGGCATCACCGGGCGCGGCAGGCCGGCCTTGCGGCATTCGGTGTCGACTACCGCGAGGTCGCTCACCGAGGGCTGCTGCAGGACGTAGAGGACCGGTTTGCTGCGGTCGATCTTCAGGCTGAAGGCCGACTGGTTGATGGTTTCCGAGCGCACCCAGAGGTACAGCAGGCGGCGCAGGGCACCGAAACCGAAGCGGCGGAACGGGTAACGAGGCATACAGGCCCTATGGCTGGCGAAAATAAAACGAGCGATTGCTCAGGGACGTTAGTTTGCCGGATCGGGTGGCGGGCGGCAAAGTCGCGGCCGCCCGGCCGATGCCGGGTGGCGGCGCGCTGGCAGGGCTATCCTGATGGATCAGGATGACAGCCGATGGAGGTGGTGCGATGCGTACAGTCACTTGGGGATGCTTGCTGGCGCTGGTCTGCGCGGCGCCGGCCGGGGCGCAGTCGGTGGTGCCGCTCAACGGCCAGAGCAGCCAGCAGATGCAGCAGGACATGGACTACTGCAACGGGGTCGCCGCCAATGCCGCGAGCAGCGCCAGCACGTCCTCCGACCCGAACGTCGGCGGGCGGGTGCGTGGCGCGGCGAAGGGCGCCGCGGCTGGGGCGGTGGCCGCCGGCGTGCGCGGGCAGCAGCATGAGGAGATCTACGACCGGGCCAGCGACGATGCCAAGCAGCAGTACCGGCAGAACCGCGCCGGTGAAGTCGCCGCCGCCGGCGCGGTGGTGGGCGGCTCGCGCCAGCGCCAGGACCGCCGCCAGGATCGCCGAGACCAGCAGGCCGCGCAGAGCTCGGCCAGCGCCAATGCCTACAGCAGCTGCCTGCAGGGACGCGGTTACCAGGTCAGCCCGTGACACCCCGAGGTCGCCCGCGAGAGCTCCGCATGAGGGCGGCGTGCCTGGCAATCTTTGGTAAGGCACGCCGCCTTGCATTGTCTGGCAGGGCCTTCCTATAGTCCCGCTGCCACCCGTCTCCCTCCAGCGTTGCCGCATACCGGGACGGGCGCACGGGGGAGAGTCCATGATCGAAATAAGCCGACTGACGAAACGCTTCGGCCCGCACACGGCGGTGGATGATTTGTCGTTCCGCGTGGCGCAGGGGGAGGTGCTGGGGTTCCTCGGGCCCAACGGCGCCGGCAAGTCCACCACCATGAAGATGCTCACCGGCTTCCTCGCGCCGACCTCCGGCACCGCGAGCATCCTCGGCCACGACATCCTCAGCCAGACGCTCAAGGCCCAGCGGCAGATCGGCTACCTGCCCGAAGGCGCGCCCTGCTACGGCGACATGCGGGTCCGCGCCTTCCTCGACTTCATCGCCGAGATCCGCGGCTTCCGCGGCGCGCAGAAGCGCGAGCGGGTCGGCCGGGTGGTCGAGCAGCTGGAGCTGGAGAACGTCCGCGAGCAGTCCATCGAAACCCTCTCCAAGGGCTTCAAGCGCCGCGTCGGCGTGGCCCAGGCGATCCTCCACGATCCGCGGGTGCTGATCCTCGACGAACCCACCGACGGCCTCGACCCGAACCAGAAGCACCAGGTGCGCGAGCTGATCCGCAACCTGGCCGCCGGGCGCATCATCGTCATCTCCACGCACATCCTCGAAGAGGTCACGGCGGTCTGCAGCCGCGCCGTGGTGATCGCCAACGGCCGGCTGCTGGCCGACGGCACGCCGCTGGAACTGGAGCGCCGCTCGCGCTACCACCAGGCGGTGACCCTGGTCGCCGAGGGCGCGCTGGACCGTGCCGCGCTGGCGGCGCTGCCGGGCGTCGCCGGGCTGGAGGAGAACGCCGTGGAAGGCAGCCTGACCGTGCTGGCGCAGCCGGGACAGGTGATCTTCCCGCAGGTCAGCGCGCTGATCGCCGAGCGCGGCTGGCACATCCGCGAGCTGGATGTCGAGCGTGGCCGCCTCGACGAGGTGTTCCGCAGCCTGACCCGGGGGGAAGCGGCATGAGGCAGGTGCCGGTGATCTTCCGGCGCGAGCTGGCGAGCTACTTCGCCACGCCGCTGGCCTACGTGTTCATCGTCATTTTCCTGGTGCTCTCGGGCGTCTTCACCTTCTACCTGGGCAATTTCTACGAGCGCAACCAGGCCGATCTGAACGCCTTCTTCAATTTCCACCCCTGGCTCTACCTGTTCCTGATCCCGGCCATCGCCATGCGCCTGTGGGCGGAGGAGCGCAAGTCGGGGACCATCGAGCTGCTGATGACCCTGCCGGTCAGCCGCGCCGAGGCGGTCACCGGCAAGTTCCTCGCCGCCTGGGGCTTCGCCGGGCTGGCGCTGCTGCTGACCTTCCCGATGGTGCTCAGCGTCAACTACCTGGGCGAGCCGGACAACGGCGCGATCCTCGCCGGCTACCTGGGCAGCTGGCTGCTGGCCGGGGCCTACCTGGCGATCGGCTCGTGCATGTCGGCGCTGGCGAAGAACCAGGTGATCGCCTTCATCCTCGCGGTGGTGGTGTGCTTCCTGTTCATCGCCAGCGGCTTCCCGCTGGTGCTCGACGCCTTCAGCGCCTGGGCGCCGCAGTGGCTGCTGGACGCGGTGGCCTCGCTGAGCTTCCTCACCCGCTTCGACGCCATCAGCAAGGGCGTGATCGACCTGCGCGACCTGCTGTACTTCGCCAGCCTGATCGCCGCCTGGCTGGCCGCCACCGCCGTGGTGGTCGACCTGAAGAAAGCCGACTGAGGACGCCCGGATGAAAAAGCTGATGGTTTCCGGGGCCGGACTGGTGGTGATCGCGCTGCTGTTCCTGGCCTTCAACCTGGTCTGCGGCCTGCTGATCACCGGCGCGCGGCTGGACCTGACGCAGCAGAAGCTCTACACCATTTCCGACGGGACCAGGCAGATCCTCGGCTCGCTCCGGGAGCCGGTGAACCTGTACTTCTTCTACTCCGACAAGGGCAGCCGCGACCTGGTGCCGCTGCGCAACTACGCCCGGCGCGTGGAGGAACTGCTCAAGGCCTACGAACGCCAGGCCGACGGCAAGATCCGCCTGCACCTGATCGACCCGCAGCCGTTCTCCGAGGAGGAGGACAAGGCCACCGGGTTCGGCCTGCAGGGCGTGCCGCTGCCGGGCAGCGGCGATGCGCTGTACTTCGGCCTGGCCGGCACCAACGCGCTGGACGATGTGCAGGTGATCCCGTTCTTCCAGCCGGACCAGGAACAGTTCCTCGAATATGACATCAGCCGCCTGATCCAGGGGCTGGCGCAGCCCCGGCGGCCGGTGGTGGGGCTGATCTCGACGCTGAACATGAACGGCGGCTTCGACCCGCAGACCCAGCAGCCCAGCTCGCCGTGGATGCTGCTGGAGGACGTGCGCCAGCAGTTCGACCTGAAGAGCCTGAAGGCGGACGTCGACCGCATTCCCGACGACGTCAGCGTGCTGATGCTGGTGCACCCCAGGCAGCTGCCGCAGCAGACGCTCTACGCCATCGACCAGTTCGTCCTGGGCGGCGGCAAGCTGCTGGTGTTCGTCGACCCCTACAGCGAGGCGGACAAGGCCTCGCCGCCGGCGATGCCGGAGGAGCCGGCGTCGGACCTCGGACCGCTGTTCAAGGCCTGGGGCGTGCAGCTGCTGCCGGACCAGGTGCTGGGCGACGCGACCTTCGCCATGAACATCAGCATGGGCGACGGACAGCGCACGGCGCACCATCCGGCCTGGCTGAGCCTGGATGCGCGCGCGCTGGACCCGAACGATGTCACCACCGCGGGGTTGGGCCGCATCACCCTGGCCACGGCCGGCATCCTCAAGCCGCTGACGGGGGCGACGACCCGCTTCACCCCGTTGCTGCAGAGCTCGACCCAGGCCATGCCGTTCGAGGCCCGGCGCTTCGTCACCCTGCTGGAGCCCGGCCAGCTGATGCGCGAGCTCACCCCCAGCGGCGAGCGCTACGCCCTCGCCGCGCGCATCCAGGGCCCGGCGCAGAGCGCCTTCCCGCAGGGCATCGAGGGCCGCAAGGACGGGCTCAAGCGCGCGGAGAGCATCAACGTGATCGCCGTGGCCGACACCGACCTGCTCACCGACCGCCTGTGGGTGCAGGTGCAGGACTTCTTCGGCGAGCGGGTGCCGCAGCCCTGGGCGGACAACGCCAACTTCGTGATCAACAGCCTGGACAACCTGTCCGGCTCCGATGCGCTGATCAGCGTGCGTTCGCGCGGCCGCTTCAGCCGGCCGTTCCTGGTGGTCGACGAACTGCAGCGCCAGGCCGAATCGCGCCTGCGCGAGCAGGAGGACGCGCTCAAGCAGCGCCTGGCCGGCACCGAGCAGAAGCTCGCGGCGCTGCAGAACCAGGACCCGGGCAAGGTCACCGAACTGACGCCGGAGCAGCAGCACGCCGTGCAGCAGTTCATCCAGGAGCGCACGCGCATCCGCAAGGAGCTGCGCGACGTGCAGTTCCAGCTCAACGTCGATATCGACGCCCTCGGCACGCGCCTGAAAGTCATCAACATCGCCCTGGTGCCGCTGCTGCTGACGCTCGGCGTGCTCGCCCTGTGGCTGTGGCGTCGCCGCCGGCGCGCCTGAGGAGGAATCCATGCAACGCAGGAGTCTGTTGCTGCTGGTGGTGCTGGCCGCTGTGCTCGGCGGCCTGTTCTTCTGGCTGCAGCGCGAGCCCGAACCGCTGCCGGTGCAGGACACCCGCTACCTGCCGGGGCTCGACCCGCGGCAGGTCAGCGGCGTGCGCATCGCGCGTCCCGGCCAGCCGGCGATCCAGGTGGCGCGCAAGGATGGCGGCTGGGTCATGCCGGCGAAGGAAAACTACCGGGCGGCGGGGCGGCTGATCGGCGACCTGCTGCATGAGCTGGCGCAGGCGCGCAAGGTCGAGCCCAAGACCCGCGACCCGGCCAACTTCGCCCGGCTCGGGCTGGCGGAGCAGGGCGAGGGCGCCGCCGTGCGCCTGACCCTGGAGCGGGCCTCCGGCGCGCCCATCGACCTGCTGCTGGGCAAGCGCGCGCAGCAGGGCGGCCGCCTGGTGCGCCTGCCGGGGGACAACCAGGTCTGGCTGATCGACCAGCCCCTCGACCTGCCGCCCGATGAGCTGGACTGGCTGGACCGGCGCGTCACCCGCATCGCCTTCGAGGACATCGCCGAAGTCTCGGTGCGCTACCCCCGGGGCGAGACCCTGACGGTCTATCGCGACAACCCCGGCGAGCCCAACCTGCGGGTGCGCCAACTGCCCAAGGGGGCGCGCCTGCCTTTCGAGACGGCGGCCAACGGCATGGCGCTGCCCTTCGGCGACCTGCTGTTCTACGAGGCCGCGCCGCTGGACCAGGTGCAGTTCAAGGACCCGCCGCAGTTGTCGCTGACGTTGAAGACGCTGGATGGTGCGCAGCTTTCGGCGCGCCTGCAGCGCCAGGGCGGCCAGCCGTGGCTGCTGCTGGACCGGATGGAGGGCTTCGCCGAGGGGCAGATCCTGGCGCGCGGCGACTGGGCCTATCGCATCGGGCAGGAGCAGGCCAGTGCGCTGGCGCGGCGTCTGGACGATTTGCAGGAGCGCAAACCCTGATCGGAAAACAGCCGCCGGGTGTTGCGAAATCGCCCGGAACTATCGTGCAAAGTTGTGATCCAGTCCAAGTTCGAAACACTTTCGTTACGCAGGGTAACGGGCACCAAAATGGCCCTCCAAGCCCCGAAAAATGGCACTTTGGCCTGATCGGTCATGGGGTCACGGAGTTGATGAAAAAGTGCTTTCCAGCTGTAACTTTTGATTTATATACTCGGGATCGCGGTCGCCTCCGGGCGTTATTCGAATTACCTTCCAACGCGGCTCACGCCCGGGTCGGATGATGAGGAAAACGCTCTGCCGGACGAGCCGTTGAAGTCCTCATTCCCGGGGGCCATCCAAAAATAATAGGCAAGTTGGAGAGTGTGGTAATGGCTGATCGTGAGGTCGGAACCGTCAAGTGGTTCAATGACGCCAAAGGTTATGGATTCATTCAACGCGATAGCGGTCCGGACGTTTTCGTTCACTACCGTGCCATTCGTGGCGATGGTCACCGCTCCCTGGTCGAAGGCCAGAAAGTGGAGTTCTCGGTGATCCAGGGTCAGAAAGGCCTCCAGGCGGAAGACGTCGCCAAGGTCTGAGCCCCCGAAAACAAAGGCCCGTCCAATGGACGGGCCTTTGTTTTAAAGCCTTGCGCAGGCCGGGTTCAGCCCGTGCGCCAGGTAATCTCCTCGACGCCCGCGGCAGTCACCTTCAGCCAGCGGTCCGCGTCCTCCTCGCCCTGATCCTCGCTCCAGCTGCCCGGCGCGCAGCGCACCTCCACGTCCAGCGCGGCGCAGGCGGCGCGGGCGCAGGCGACATCGTCGTCCCACGGGGTGGCGTCGCTGTCGAGGAACAGGCTGTGCCACTTGCCCACGGCCTTCGGCAGCCAGGTCACCGGGATGGCCCCGGCGGCGCACTTGAAGGTCTCGCCCTGGGCGCGCCATTCGGTGCAGGGGCCGAGCGCTTTTTCCAGCCAGGCGCCGACGGCGGCCTGGTCGGCATCCTTGATGTAGATCTCGATATCCGGTTGGCGCATGGCGTCCTCGTCAGGGGTCTTGGCGTTCCAGCCAGTCATAGCGTACCGCAACTGTCACTTCGAACGGCTCGGCGAGGATGCGCTCGCGCCGCTCGGGGTTGACCCGCCAGCCGTGGGGCGTCATCGCCAGCAGGTGCTCGCGGGCTTCGCGGGTGTGCAGCGGCAGCTTGAAGCTCAGTTGTTCGGTGTGCGCCGGCTTCAGTTCGTCGGGCAGGTCGGCGAGGTGCTTGTCCTCGACGTACTCGCGCACTTCGTCGTACAGGCGCTGGCGCAGTTCCAGCAGGTGATCGCGCGCCGGACCCAGGCGCAGCACGCCGCCGCCGGGAGTGAGCAGGCGCGCGGCTTCCTTCCAGTCGATCGGGCTGAACACGCTGGCCAGCAGCTGGCAGGAGGCATCGGCCAGCGGCACGCGGGCCATGCTGGCGACCATCCAGGTCAGCTGCGGGGCGCGTTTGCAGGCGCGTTTCACGGCCTCGCGGGAGATGTCCAGCGCATAGCCGTCGGCGTGCGGCAGGGCCTCACCCAGTTGCGCGGTGTAGTAGCCCTCGCCGCAGCCGATATCCAGCCAGCGGCCCGGTGCGCGCTCGGCGGCCAGCTCGGCCAGGCGCTTGGCCAGCGGCGCGTAGTGGCCGGCGCCGAGGAAGTGCCGGCGCGCCTCGACCATGGCGGCGTTGTCGCCCGGGTCGAGGCTCTTCTTGTGCTGCACCGGCAGCAGGTTCAGGTAGCCCTGGCGGGCGCGGTCGAAGCGGTGGCCGGTGGGGCAGGCCACGCCGTTGTCGACGTCGCCGAGAGCCTCGCGGCAGAGCGGACAGATCAGCATCATTTTTTCCCTGGCCCCAGCGGCTGCGGCAGGTCGTTGCGCAGCACGGTCGGCAGCGAGCGGCGGCGCTGGGCTATCTGGTACACGCGCAGGGCGTAGCGGCGCTCGGCGGCCGGCGCCGGCGGCGGGGTGTCGGGGCAGGTCGCGCCCAGGCAGAAGCCTTTGTTGGTTCCACTCATGCCAGCAGTCGCACCAGGGTCTGGTAGTAGATTTCGGTCAGCACATCGAGGTCGCTGGCCAGTACGCGTTCGTCCACCTGGTGGATGGTGGCGTTCACCGGGCCGAGTTCGACCACCTGGGTGCCCAGGGTGGCGATGAAGCGGCCGTCGGAGGTGCCGCCGGAGGTCGACGGGGTGGTCTCGCGGCCGGTCACGGCGCGGATCGCGGCGGCCACGCCATCGAGCAGCTCGCCCGGCTGGGTGAGGAACGGCAGGCCGGACAGCGCCCAGTCGATGTGCCAGTCCAGGCCGTGCTTGTCGAGGATGGCGGCGACGCGCTGCTGCAGGCCTTCCACGCTGGATTCGGTGGAGAAGCGGAAGTTGAACACCACCTTCAGCTCGCCCGGGATCACGTTGGTGGCGCCGGTGCCGCCGTTGATGTTGGAGATCTGGAAGCTGGTCGGCGGGAAGTAGTCGTTGCCGTGGTCCCAGTGCTCGGCGGCCAGTTCGGCCAGGGCCGGGGCGGCCAGGTGGATCGGGTTCTTCGCCAGGTGCGGGTAGGCCACGTGGCCCTGCTTGCCGCGCACGCTGAGGGTGGCGCCGAGCGAGCCGCGGCGGCCGTTCTTCACCACGTCGCCGACCAGCGTGGTGCTGGACGGTTCGCCGACGATGCACCAGTCCAGGCGCTCGTTGCGCGCCTTCAGGTGCTCGACGACGGCCTTGGTGCCGTGCTGGGCCGGACCTTCCTCGTCGCTGGTGATCAGGTAGGCGATGCTGCCGCGATGCTGCGGGTGGTCGGCGACGAAGCGCTCGGTGGCGATGATCATCGACGCCAGGCTGCCTTTCATGTCCGCCGCGCCGCGCCCGCAGAGCATGCCGTCGGCGTCGATCAGCGCGTCGAACGGCTGGTGCTGCCAGGCCTTCTCGGGGCCGGTGGGGACCACGTCGGTGTGGCCGGCGAAGCACAGCACCGGGCCATTGGCGCCGTCGCGGCCCTGGCGCAGGGCCCAGAAGTTGTCCACCTCCTCGATGCGCATGGGCTCCAGGGCGAAGCCGCAGGCGCCCAGGCGCTGCATCATCAGCTGCTGGCAGTCGGCATCGACCGGCGTGACGGAGGGACGGCGAATCAGCTCGCAGGCGAGGGCCAGTGTCGGCGAGAGGGACATGAGGGGCATCCTGGGGGTGGAACGGAAAAAGGCGCCCATCTTAAAGCAAAAACGCCGGCGTTTGGCCGGCGTTCTCGGCAGGGGACAAGCGGTGTCGGGCAACTTGTAGGAGCGAGCTTGCTCGCGAACCGCTTCACACCGGACCCACCGGAAAGAGCGTTCGCGAGCAAGCTCGCTCCTACAGGTATCAGCCGGCCGGGACGGTGCTGGGTTCCGGCGCCTCCTGCGGCCCCGGCGCCGAGGACAGCAGCGCCATCACCAGCGCGGCGACGTAGGGCAGGGACTGCACCAGCAGCATGGCCACCCAGAACATCATGTCGCGGCTCGGCACGCCCTGCACCAGCACGATGCCCAGCGCCGCGCCCCACAGCAGGAGCATGATGAACACTTCCTCCCGCGCCTCTGCCAGCGCCACCAGCACGCCGTGGTTGGAGGCCATCTTCGGCGTGCGGAAGAACGGGATGGTCTTGGTGAACGCCCCGTAGAGCACCGCCTTGGCGATGGTGTGCGACAGCGCCAGGCCCGCCACCGCCGCCTGGAACGAGCGCAGCAGGTTGACGCCCACGGCGCGGCGGTAGAGGAACATGATCTTGCCGAACTTGAAGAAGAACAGCGCCAGCGGCGGGATGGCGAAGATCAGCAGCGGCGGGTCGACCCGCTTGGGCACGATGATCATCGCCGAGGACCAGAGCAGCGCGCCGAGGGTGAAGAAGATGTTCATGCCGTCGGCGATCCACGGCAGCCAGCCGGCGATGAAGTGGTAGCGCTGGCCGCTGGTGAGCCGGCTGTCCTTGCCCTGGAACAGCGCGCGGGCGTGGCCCTTCATGATCTGGATGGCGCCGTAGGCCCAGCGGAAGCGCTGCTTCTTGTAGTCGATGAAGGTGTCGGGCATCAGGCCCTTGCCGAAGCTCTGGTGCGAGTAGGCGGCCGAATAGCCCTTCTCGAACACCCGCAGGCCCAGCTCGGCGTCCTCGCAGATGGTCCAGTCGGCCCATTTCAGCTCGTCCATCACGCTGCGGCGGATCATGGTCATGGTGCCGTGCTGGATGATCGCGTCGCGGTCGTTGCGGGTGACCATGCCGATGTGGAAGAAGCCTTTGTACTCGGCGTAGCAGAGCTTCTTGAACAGGTTTTCCTCGCCGTCGCGGTAGTCCTGCGGCGACTGCACCACGGCGATCTTCGGGTCGGCGAAGTGCGGCACCATGTGCTTGAGCCAGTTCGGCTCGACGCAGTAGTCGGCGTCGATCACCGCGACCACTTCGGCGTCCGGCGCGGTGTGCGGCAGGATGTAGTTCAGCGCGCCGCCCTTGAAGCCGGCCAGCGGCGCGACGTGGAAGAAGCGGAAGCGCGGGCCGAGCACCTCGCAGTAGTCGCGCACCGGCTCCCAGACGGCCGGGTCCTTGGTGTTGTTGTCGATGATCAGGACTTCGTAGTCCGGGTAATCGAGCTTGGCCAGGGCATCCAGGGTCTTCTTCAGCATCTCCGGCGGTTCGTTGTAGCAAGGTACGTGCACCGAGACCTTGGGCCGGTAGCCCAGGTCGGTCAGCACCGGCTCGAACGGCCGGCGGCGCTTGCGCACCCAGACGGTCTCGGCCAGCTCGTGGGCCTCGGTGAGCAGCACGATGAACACGCCCAGCGCGCCGATGCCCAGCAGGCCGCCGACGGTCAGGCTGAACCAGGTGCTGTATTGCTGGCTGTAGTCGTAGGCGATCCACACCAGCACCGAGCCGCCGGCGAAGGCGACCACCGAGAGGAAGGTCCGCCCGCGCTGGCGCAGGGCGCTGCCGTCGATCATCAGCAGGGTCAGGGCGAGCAGCGCCATCACCACCGAGGCCACCGCCAGGGCGCGCCACTGCGGGATGTTCACCACCGGCCCGGTGAAGTTGAACTTGGGCTGGCGCTGGGCGTTGTAGACGCCCCAGTAGGCGCCCACCGAGCCTTCGTCGCCGACCTTCCACGGCTGGTCGAAGGCTTCGACGACGAAGTAGTTGTAGCCCTTGCGGTTCAGCGCGTTGGTCAGCTGGCGCAGGTAGATGGCCTGGTCCGCCTGGGTGGCGTCGGCGCCGCCGCGCATGCGGCCGTTGCTCGGCCAGCCGACCTCGGCCAGCAGCAGCGGCTTGCGCGGGAACTTGGCGCGCAGCTCGCGGGCGCGGTCGAGGACGAACTGCACCGAGTCCTCCATCGGGGTGAATTCCCAGTAGGGCAGCACGTGGGCGGCGATCAGGTCGACGTGCCTGGCCAGCAGCGGGTACTTCTCGTAGATGTGCCACTGCTCGGCGGTGGTCACCGGCACCTTCACCGCCTTGCGCACGCGGTCGAGGTAGGCGGTCAACTGCTGGACCGTGACCTCGCGGCGGAACAGCGCCTCGTTACCGACGATCACCCGCACCACGCTGCGCGAGTTGTTGGCGATCTCGATGCCGCGCTCGATCTCGGCTTCGTTCTCGGCCTCGTCCGGGCCGATCCAGATGCCCAGGCTGACGCGCATGCCGAGCTCCTCGGCCACGCGCGGGATGTCCGCCAGCGAACCCTTCACCGAGTAGGTGCGGATGTTGTCGGTCTGCTTCGACAGCAGTTCCAGGTCCGAACGGATCTCGTCGTCGCTGGGGAACTGGTCCTTCTGCGGGTTCTGGTTCAGGCGGAAGGGCGAGAAGGAGAATCCGGAAATGCTTTCCGGCCAGTCGGGAACGCTGACGGGACGGTTGTACAGGGCCCAGAAGCCGGTGAAGAGCGCCGCGAGGGCGACGAACACCACCAGGTTGAGTCCGAACTTGGGTGCAGGCATGGTGCGATCGGGTTCCGAAGGGTGGAACGGGGAGGGGCCGGAGCGGCGGGCGCATCCTACCCCGCGCTCCGGGGACTGTACAGGTTGCCGGCCGGCCCGCCGCGTGGGCGTCGGACGGCGTTTCCCGACAGTTTAGAATGGGCTGCGGGCGCAAGCCTGAGACTGCGGAAAAGCGACTTTGTTGCAGGCGCGCCGACGGCAGCGCGCGGGCGTTATAGAATGCCGGCCGTTTCGATGCGAGGTGTGGTGAATGGAACTGGATGAACAGCGTTTCGGCGGTATCGCGCGGCTCTATGGACGCGAGGGCCTGGAGCGGCTGGCGGCCAGCCATGTGGCGGTGGTCGGGATCGGCGGCGTCGGCTCCTGGGCGGCCGAGGCGCTGGCGCGCAGCGGGGTGGGCGAGATTTCCCTGTTCGACCTCGACGACGTCTGCGTGACCAACACCAACCGCCAGGTCCATGCCCTGCAGGGCGCGGTGGGCAAGCCCAAGGTCGAGGTGATGGCCGAACGCCTGAGGGCGATCAACCCGGGCATCGTCGTGCATGCCACCGCCGATTTCGTCACCCGCGAGACCATGGCCGACTACATCACCCCCGAGCTGGACTGCGTGATCGACTGCATCGACAGCGTCGCCGCCAAGGCCGCGCTGATCGCCTGGTGCAAGCGCCGCAAGCTGCAGATCATCACCACCGGCGGCGCCGGCGGGCAGGTCGACCCGACGCAGATCCAGGTCGCCGACCTGAACAAGACCTTCAACGATCCGCTGGCCGCCAAGGTCCGCTCCATGCTGCGCCGCGACTACAACTTCTCGCGCACCCCGGGCCGCCACTACAGCGTGCAGTGCGTGTTCTCCACCGAGCAGTTGCGCTACCCGAAGCCGGACGGCACGGTCTGCCAGTCCAAGAGTTTCGTCGGCGAGGGGGTGAAGCTGGACTGCGCGGGGGGCTTCGGCGCGGTGATGATGGTTACCGCGACCTTCGGCATGGTGGCGGCGGCGCGGGCGGTGGACAAGATCGTCGCCGGCGCGCGGCGGCCTTCGGAGCGGTCCTCGGGCTGAATGCCCTTGTAGGAGCGAGCTTGCTCGCGAACAAACTCCCTCGGCTGCAACGCAGCCTGGCGGTTCGCGGGCAAGCTCGCTCCTACGAAAAGCACCCCATGGCGGGTTCGCTGTCGCTGCAAGAGAACGTCATGCGCTCTCGTAGGAGCGGATCTCATCCGCGAATCGCGCCGGGCGCTCCGGCTATCGCGGACAAGGTCCGCTCCTACGAAAGTCCTTGGCCCCGTGTGCTCAGGTGTCGATCAGCTCGCGCATCCGCAAAAGCACCGCATTCAAGCCATTGCTGCGCGACGGCGACAGTTGCCGGCCCAGGCCCAGCTGGTTGAACCAGTCCGCCAGGTCGACCTGCGCCAGCTCCGCCGCCGGCAAGCCCTCCACCCGCGCCAGCAGCAACGCCAGCAGCCCGCGCAGCAGGCGCGCATCGCTGTAGGCGCGGAAGTGCCAGCGGCCGTCGCGCATATCGGCCACCAGCCAGACATTGCTCTCGCAGCCGTGCACCCGCTGCTCGTCGCGGCGCTCGGCCTCGCTCAGCGGCTCCAGGCGCTCGCCCCATTGCATCAGCAGGCGGGCGCGCTGGTCCCAGCCGTGCAGGGCGGTGAAGGCCTGCAGGGCCTCGCTGGCGGCGGCGGGCAGGCTCATCGCAGCAGCTCCAGGGCGCTGTCCAGGGCGCTGAAGAAACGTTCCAGGTCGGCGCCGTCGTTGTACAGGCCGAGGGAGACGCGCAGGGCGCCGGCGACGTCGAGGGTCTTCATCAGCGGCATGGCGCAGTGGTGCCCGGCGCGCACGGCGACGCCCTGTTCGCTGAGCAGGTGGCCGAGGTCGGCGACATGCACGCCCTCGACCACGAAGCTGGCCAGCGCCACCTCCGGCTCGCCCAGCACGCGCACGCCTTCGCGGGCGCGCAGGCCGGCGAGCAGGCGGGCGTGGAGGAAGTCCTCGTGGGCGCTGATTTCCGCGTTGTCCTGGCGGGCCAGCCAGTCCAGCGTGGCGCCCAGGCCGAGCACGGCGCCGATGGGCGGGGTGCCGGCCTCGAAGCCGATGGGCGCGGCGTGGAACTGCGCGTCGAAGTAGTCGGCCACGCGCACCATCTCGCCGCCGAACTGCCAGTGCGCCAGGCGCTCCAGCGCTTCCGGACGGCCCCAGAGCAGGCCGAGGCCTTCCGGACCGTAGAGCTTGTGGCTGGAGCAGACGTAGAAGTCGCAGCCCAGCGCCGACAGGTTGTGCCGGCCATGGACCACGCCCTGCGCGCCGTCGACCACGCTCAGCGCGCCATGCTGGCGGGCCATCCGCAGCAGCTCCGGCAGCGGTTGCCAGGTGCCGAGCACGTTGGACAGCTGGCTGACGGCGAGCAGGCGGGTGCGCGGGCCGATCAGGCCGGCGGCTCGCTCCAGGTCGATGCGCCCGCTGCGCTCCAGCGGCAGCACCACCAGTTTCAGCCCGCGCCTCTTCGCCAACTGCTGCCAGGGCAGCAGGTTGGCGTGGTGTTCCAGGGCGCTGATGACGATCTCGTCGCCGGCCCGGAACTGGCTTTCCAGTCCGTAGGCCAGCAGGTTCAGCGCCTCGGTGGCGCCGCCGGTGAAGACGATCTGCGCCGGGCTGCCGCCGTTGAGCCAGTTGGCGGCCAGGGTACGGGTCGCCTCGAAGGCGCGGGTGGCGCGCTCGCCGGGCAGGTGCTGGGCGCGGTGTACGTTGGCGGCGCCGCTGGCGTAGTAGCCGGCGAGGGCGTCGATCATGGCGCGCGGTTTCTGCGCGGTGGCGGCGCTGTCGAGGTAGGTCTGGCCTTCGGCCTCGAAGGCGGCGAGGGCCGGGAAGTCGGAGCGCCAGGGCGAAAGAGCAGTCATAAGCTACAAGCCTCGAGCTGCAAGCCAAAAGTGCTTTGCTTGCAGCTTAGGGCTTGCAGCTTTGAGCTTCCCGTTTTAGTTGTGCGCGTGCAGCGCTTCGTTCAGTTCGATCGCGGTCTTGTTGGTCTTGCACTCGACCGCGCCGGTCTGCGAGTTGCGGCGGAACAGCAGGTCCGGCTGGCCGGCCAGGTCGCGGCCCTTGACCACTTTCACCAGGTTGTTCTGGTCGTCCAGTACGGCGATCTTGGTGCCGGCGGTGACGTACAGGCCGGCTTCGACGATGTTGCGGTCGCCCAGCGGGATGCCGATGCCGGCGTTGGCGCCGATCAGGCAGCCTTCGCCGACGCTGATGACGATGTTGCCGCCGCCGGACAGGGTGCCCATGGTCGAGCAGCCGCCGCCCAGGTCCGAGCCCTTGCCGACGAACACGCCGGCGGAGACGCGGCCTTCGATCATGCCCGGGCCTTCGGTGCCGGCGTTGAAGTTGACGAAGCCTTCGTGCATCACGGTGGTGCCTTCACCGATGTAGGCGCCCAGGCGCACGCGGGCGGTGTCGGCGATGCGCACGCCGGCCGGGACCACGTAGTCGGTCATCTTCGGGAACTTGTCCACCGAGAAGACATCCAGCAGCTTGCCCTTCAGGCGCGCTTCGAGCTGCAGTTCGGCCAGTTCGGCCAGGTCGACGGCGCCCAGGTTGGTCCAGGCCACGTTCGGCAGCAGCGGGAAGATGCCGGTCAGGTTCAGGCTGTGCGGCTTGGCCAGGCGGTGCGACAGCAGATGCAGCTTGAGGTACGCCTCCGGGGTGGAGCTGGGGGCGGTGTCGTCGGCCAGCAGGGTGGCGACCAGCGGCTTCTGGCTCTCGGCCAGGCGGTTGAGCAGGGCGGCCTGGGCGGCGTCGATGCCTTTCAGGGCGTCGGCCAGCTGGTAGGCCTGGTGGGCGCTGAAGGCGATCGCCTGGTTGCCGCCCTCATAGGCCAGCAGCGGGCTGATCGCGGCGACCAGTTCGGCCGCGGGCTTGAGCAGCGGCTGCGCGTAGAAGACTTCCAGCCAGTTGCCCTGGCGGTTCTGGGTGCCGACACCGAAGGCCAGGCTGAACAGGGATTTCGACATGTGGGGGCTTCCTTGAAAAGAGGTTCTCGAAGAGTGAATTCGGTCAGGCCGGCCGGCGGCTGAGCAGCAGGCCCAGCCCGGCGCTGCCCAGCAGCGTGGCGCAACCGCGGTTGAACAGGCGCCGGGCGCGGGCCCCGGCGAGCAGCTTGCCGAGGCGTACCCCGGCGAGCCCGTAAAGGGCGATGGCCAGCCACTCCAGTGACAGGAAGGCTGTGCCGAGTTGGGCGAACTGGGCGCCCACGGCTTGGCGCGGGTCGACGAACTGCGGCAGGAAGGCGGTGAAGATCAGGATCGCCTTGGGGTTGCCGGCGGCGACCCAGAACTCCTGGCGCGCCAGGCGCCAGAGGCTGCTGGCCGGGACGGTTGCGCCGCTGGCTTGCAGGTCGGCAGTCGGCGCGCGCCAGAGCTGCACGGCCAGCCAGAGCAGGTAGGCGGCGCCGGCGAGCTTGATCACCAGGAACAGCCAGGCCGAGGTCTGCAGCACCAGCGCCAGGCCCGATGCGGCCAGGGCCAGCATGCCGGCGAAGGCCAGCAGGCGGCCGCTGCCGGCGAGGGTGGCGCGCAGCAGGCCGAAGCGTGCCGCGTTGTTCAGCGACAGCAGGTTGTTCGGTCCCGGCGCCAGGTTCAGGGCGAAGCAGGCGGGGAGGAACAGGGCCCAGGCGATGTTCATGGCGGGACGGCTCAGGCCAGCGCGGCGGCGTAGTTGTCGGGTTTGAAGCCGACCAGGGTGCGGTCGCCCAGGTCGAGCACCGGACGCTTGATCATCGACGGCTGGGCGAGCATCAGTTCGATGGCCCTGGCCTGGTCGAGATCGGCCTTCTGGGCGTCGTCGAGCTTGCGGAAGGTGGTGCCGGCGCGGTTCAGGACGGTTTCCCAGCCGTGCTCGGCGCACCATTGTTCCAGGTGCGCGCGGTCTATCGCGCTGGTCTTGTAGTCGTGGAAGGCGTACTCGATGCCATGCTCGTCCAGCCAGGTGCGGGCTTTCTTCATGGTGTCGCAGGCCTTGATGCCATACAGCGTCCGCTGACTCACGGGGCGCGTCTCCTTTTCGGGCTTTCTTCAGGCGCGGGATTATGCCATTTCCCGGGGGCTTGGGGGATGCCGGCGGGAAGCGCTGGAAGAGGCATGGGGTCGACGCTGGCGCGCGGAGCCATATCGGACGCGTCGCTGGGCGAGGAGCGGAGGGCCGAACCCCGTAGGAGCGGATCTCATCCGCGAATCGTGCCGGATGTGCCGGCTATCGCGGACAAGGTCCGCTCCTACTGGAGCTGGGGCTTACAGGCTCTGCACGAAGCGCTTGATGCGCTCGGCCGCCTCGACGCACTCGGCCAGCGGGGCCACCAGGGCCATGCGCACGCGGTTGGCGCCGGGGTTCTCGCCGTTCACTTCGCGGGACAGGTAGGAGCCCGGCACCACGGTGACGTGCTGCCGGTCGAACAGGCTGCGGCAGAACTCGGTGTCGGCGATCGGCGTCTTCGCCCACAGGTAGAAGCTGCCGTCCGGGCGCTGCACGTCGAGCACGCCGGCGAGGATGTCGAGCACGGCGTCGAACTTCTCGCGGTACAGGTCGCGGTTGGCGCGCACGTGGTCCTCGTCCTTCCAGGCGGCGATGCTGGCCAGCTGGGTCTGCACCGGCATGGCGCAGCCGTGGTAGGTGCGGTACAGGAGGAATTTCTTCAGCACCTCGGCGTCGCCGGCGACGAAGCCCGAGCGCAGGCCCGGCAGGTTGGAGCGCTTGGACAGGCTGTGGAACACCACGCAGCGGGCGAAGTCCGAGCGGCCCAGTTCGGCGCAGGCGGTCAGCAGGCCGGCCGGCGGGTTCTGTTCGTCGAAGTACAGCTCGCTGTAGCACTCGTCGGCGGCGATCACGAAGTCGTGTTGGTCGGCCAGGGCGATCAGCTTCTTCAGGGTCTCCAGCGGTACCAGGGCGCCGGTGGGGTTGCCCGGGGAGCAGAGGAAGAGGATCTGGCAGCGCGCCCAGACGTCGGCCGGCACGGCGTCGAAGTCCGGGTTGAAGCCGTTGGCTTCCCGGCACGGCAGGTAGTGCGGCTCGGCGCCGGCCAGCAGGGCCGCGCCTTCGTAGATCTGGTAGAAGGGGTTCGGGCTGATCACCAGGCCGTTGCGGCTGCGGTCCACCACGGCCTGGGTGAAGGCGAACAGCGCTTCCCGGGTGCCGTTCACCGGCAGCACGTGGCGCGCCGGGTCGAGCCAGCCGGCCGGAACCTTGAAGCGGCGCTCGCACCAGGCGGCGATGGCTTCGCGCAGGGCCGGGATGCCCAGGGTGGTCGGGTAGACCGCGAGCTGGTCGAGGCTGGCGCTCAGGGCTTCGGCGACGAAGGCCGGCGAGCGGTGCTTGGGTTCGCCGATGGACAGCGCGATCGGCTTGAGGTCCGCCGGCGGCTGGGCGCCGGCCAGCAGGGCGCGGAGCTTCTCGAAGGGGTAGGGCTGGAGCAGGTCGAGGGCTGGGTTCATGGGCAAGGCTCTTTCTTTCTAAATGCTGATGCGGACCGGCATGGTCTGCTGGCCGCCGTCGGAGAGGATGTCGACCAGGGCGGTCTGGATGCGCTTGCACAGCTCCGGGTCGGAGAGCGGCTGGTTGTGCGCATCGGTGACGAAGAACACGTCTTCCACGCGTTCGCCCAGGGTGGCGATCTTGGCGTTCTGCACCGACAGGTCGAAGTCGAGGAACAGCCCGCCGATGCGCGCCAGCAGGCCGGGGCGGTCGGGCGCGGTGACTTCCAGCACGCTGACCTGGCGCGCCGCGTCGGTGGAGATGGTCACCTGCGGGGCGAAGGCGAAGTGCTTGAGCTGGCGCGGCACCCGGCGCTGGATGATGGTCGGGTATTCGTCCGGGTCCTTCAGGGCGTAGACCAGACCTTCGCGGATTTCGGCGACACGGGCGGGATTGTCGCCGATCGATCCGCCATCGGCGTCGAGCACTATGTAGGTGTCGAGGGTGAACAGGCTGGTCGAGGTGATGATTCGCGCGTCCTGGATGTTCAGGTTGAGCTGGTCCATGGCCGCCACGGTCACGGCGAAGAAGTCGTGCTGGTCGGCGGCGTAGATGAAGATCTGGGTGCCGCCCTCGAATTCGCGCTGGGCGGTTTCCTTGATCAGCACCAGCGGCGTGCCGTCGTCCGGGTGCTGGAGGATGGCTTCGGTGTGCCAGGCCACGTCGGCGGCGGTGTGGCGCAGGAAGTAGTCGTCGCCCAGTTGGCTCCACAGTTGCTCGGCGTCGTCCTGGTCGATGCCGCCGCGCACCAGGATGTCGATGGCCGCGCTCTGCGTCTGGCGGATCTGCTCCTCGCGGTCCACCGGATTCTCCAGGCCGCGGCGCAGGGCGCGCTTGGTCTCGGTGTAGAGCTGGCGCAGCAGGCTTGCGCGCCAGGAGTTCCACAGCGTCGGGTTGGTGGCGTTGATGTCGGCCACGGTGAGCACGTAGAGGTAGTCCAGGTGCGTCTGGTCGCCCATCAGCTGGGCGAAGTCGTAGATCACCTGCGGGTCGGAGAGGTCCTTGCGCTGCGCGGTGGTGGACATGATCAGGTGGTTCTGCACCAGCCAGCAGACCAGGCTGGTGTCCCACGGCGGCAGCTGGTGGCGCTGGCAGAAGTGCTCGGCGTCCACCGCGCCCAGTTCCGAGTGGTCGCCGCCACGGCCCTTGGCGATGTCGTGGTAGAGCCCGGCGATGTAGATCAGCTCGGGCTTGGGCAGGCGCTCCATGGTCTTGCTGGCCAGCGGGTACTTCTCCGCCATGTCCGGGCGGCGCAGCTTGCGCAGGTGCTTGATCAGGTTGAGGGTGTGGGCGTCCACCGTATAGATGTGGAACAGGTCGTGCTGCATCTGCCCGACGATCAGGCCGAATTCCGGCAGGTAGCGGCCGAGGATGCCGTAGCGGTTCATCCGCCGCAGGTTGCGGTGGATGCCTTCCTTGCACTTGAACAGCTCGATGAACAGGCTGGTGTTGCGGATGTCGTGGCGGAAATCGTCGTCGATCAGGTGCCGGCTGTCGCGCAGCAGGCGGATGGTGTCGGCGCGCACGCCCTTGATCTCCGGGTGCTGGGCGAGCAGCACGAAGATTTCCAGGAGGGCGAAGGGGGTGCGCTTGAAGACCTGGGCGTGGGTGACTTCGAGATAGCCGTCGCGCAGCTGGAAGCGGCTGTTGAGCGGCTGCAGCTGGCCGTTCTCGCCGGCGCGCAGGATCACTTCCTCGAAGTGCTGCATGATCAGGTCGTTCAGTTCGGAAACGGCCATCACCACGCGGTAGTACTTCTGCATGAAGCGCTCGACCGCGAGCTTGGCGTCGTTGTCCTCGTAGCCGAGCATCCCGGCGATGCGCCGCTGGTGGTCGAACAGCAGGCGGTCCTCGGCGCGCCCGGCCAGCATGTGCAGGGCGTAGCGGACCTTCCAGAGGAACTCCTGGCTGGAGGCCAGCACGCTGCATTCGCTTTCCACCAGGAAGCCTTCGCGCACCAGGGCGTGCAAGTTGAGGCTGCCGAAGTGGCGGCGGGCGACCCAGAGCAGCGTCTGGATGTCGCGCAGGCCGCCGGGCGAACCTTTCACGTTGGGTTCGAGGTTGTATTCGGTGTCGTTGTATTTGGTGTGGCGGTGGATCTGTTCCTTGCGCTTGGCCAGGTAGAACTGCCCGCTGGGCCACATCTGCTGCGCATTGGTGGCGTCGAGCATGCGCTGGCGCAGGCCGTCCGGGCCGGAGATGGTGCGGCACTCCATCAGGTTGGTGACCACCGTCAGGTCGGCGCGCGCCTCGTCGGCGCACTCGGCCACCGAGCGCACGCTCTGGCCGACTTCCAGGCCGATGTCCCAGAGCAGGGTGAGGAAGCCTTCGATGGGGTCGCGGTAGCGCTCCTGGTCCTCGCTGTCGAGCAGGATCAGCAGGTCGATGTCCGAGTGCGGGTGCAGTTCGCCGCGTCCGTAGCCGCCCACGGCGACCAGCGCGATATCGGCGGCGTCGCCCCAGTCGAAGCGGTTCCAGGCCTGTTGCAGGATCCGGTCGACGAACCAGGCGCGGTCCTCGATCAGCCGGCGGATGTCGCGGCCGCCGTTGAAGCGGGCGTCGAGCACCTCGTTGGCCTGACGGATGGCCTTCTTGAAGGCGGCAATGGGGCTGGATTTGAGGGCCAGTTCCGCCTGGAACTGCCCACGGTCGAACAACTCGGGATCCACCTGCGGCATGGCGGCCTTCCTGATCAATGGCTTAAGGGAGGGCAGGGGCAAGAGGGCGGTCGGGCCTGGACGTCTGGTGCCAGGCCCGGCGGCTGTGCCGGGCCGGGATTTCTATGTTCTACCCAGCCGTCGGCGAGATTGCAAACCGCGTCTTAGGCAGAAGTGCGCGGGAAGCTTTCGTCGTTGCGCAGGGTCAGGATCTCGTAGCCGTCGGCGGTGACCAGCACGGTGTGCTCCCACTGCGCGGACAGCTTGCGGTCCTTGGTGATGGCGGTCCAGCCGTCGCCCAGCAGGCGGGTTTCCGGGCGGCCCTGGTTGATCATCGGCTCGATGGTGAAGATCATGCCTTCTTTGAGTTCCAGGCCGGTGCCGGCGCGGCCGTAGTGCAGCACCTGCGGCTCCTCGTGGAACACCTTGCCGATGCCGTGGCCGCAGTACTCGCGCACCACCGAGAAGCCGTTCTTCTCGGCGTACTTCTGGATCACTTCGCCGATGTCGCCCAGGCGCGCGCCCGGCTTGACCACGGCGATGCCCTTGTACATGCATTCCTGGGTGATCTGGCAGAGGCGGTCGGCCCATTCCGGGGTCTTGCCGACCAGGAACATCTTGCTGGTGTCGCCGTGGTAGCCGTCCTTGATCACGGTGATATCGAGGTTGACGATATCGCCTTCCTTGAGCGGCTTGTCGTTGGGGATGCCGTGGCACACCACGTGGTTGATCGAGGTGCAGATCGACTTGGGGAAGCCCTTGTAGTTCAGCGGCGCCGGAATGGCCTTCTGCACGTCGACGATGTAGTCGTGGCAGATGCGGTCCAGTTCCTCGGTGGTGACGCCGGGCTTGACGTGCTCGCCGATCATTTCCAACACTTCGGCGGCCAGACGGCCGGCGACGCGCATTTTCTCGATGTCTTCGGGCGTCTTGATGGTGACGGTCATGCGAATTCTCTTGAGGCGCTGCGATCGCGCGGGTAAATGAGATGAATACGCAAGTCTATCAGACCTTGGGCCTTCCTTTTAAGGTCAGCGCTGAAACGGGGCGCTGAAGCGGTGCCGGATGTCCGGGCGGGTTTCGCTGGGGCCGAGGTTGTGGTATAAAGCGCCCCGCTTCGAAGGCTACGGCCGTCTCGAGGCATAAACCCACACATGCATCGACACGATGGCCTGGGTGCCTTTCGACTGGTTCGGAGGGTTGGCCGTTGGGATGCATGGAGGCCTAACCCGACTTATCGAGGAACTATCATGTCCCAAGTCAACATGCGCGATATGCTGAAGGCCGGTGTGCACTTCGGCCACCAGACCCGTTACTGGAACCCGAAAATGGGCAAGTTCATTTTCGGCGCGCGCAACAAGATCCACATCATCAACCTGGAAAAGACTCTGCCGATGTTCAACGAGGCCCTGACCTTCGTTGAGCGCCTGGCCCAGGGCAAGAACAAGATCCTGTTCGTCGGCACCAAGCGTTCCGCCGGCAAGATCGTCCGCGAAGAAGCCTCCCGTTGCGGCATGCCGTACGTCGACCACCGTTGGCTGGGCGGCATGCTCACCAACTACAAGACCATCCGTCAGTCGATCAAGCGCCTGCGCGAGCTGGAAACCCAGGCTCAGGACGGCACCTTCGCCAAGCTGACCAAGAAAGAAGCCCTGATGCGCACCCGTGATCTGGAAAAACTGGATCGCAGCCTGGGTGGTATCAAGGACATGGGCGGCCTGCCGGACGCTCTGTTCGTGATCGACGTCGACCACGAGCGCATCGCCATCACCGAAGCCAACAAGCTGGGCATCCCGGTCATCGGCATCGTCGATACCAACAGCAGCCCGGAAGGCGTTGACTATGTTATCCCGGGCAACGACGACGCCATCCGCGCCGTACAGCTGTACCTGGGCTCCATGGCCGAAGCCGTGCTGCGTGGCAAGAACGCCGGTGGCGTGACTGCCGACGAGTTCGTCGAAGAAGCGCCGGCCGACTCCGCCGAAGGCTGATTCCAGGACGTCCAGACGTCCTGCGGTGCGCGGAAAGGGGGCTAGGCCCCCTTTTTGCCACCTTGTAAATTCCGCCCGGGCAGCCGGGCGATCTGGTTTTGAGAGCAACTCAAGAGGGTTTCGAAATGGCAGAAATTACTGCAGCACTGGTCAAGGAACTGCGTGAGCGTACCGGCCAGGGCATGATGGAGTGCAAGAAGGCACTGGTCGCCGCTGAAGGCGACATCGAGAAGGCCATCGACGATATGCGCGCTTCCGGCGCCATCAAGGCCGCCAAGAAGGCCGGCAACATCGCCGCCGAAGGCGCCATCGCCGCCAAAGTGGCTGATGATGCCAAGTCCGCCACCATCATCGAAGTCAACTCGCAGACCGACTTCCTGGCCCTGCAGGACGACTTCAAGGGCTTCGTGGCCGCCAGCCTGGACAAGGCTTTCGCCCAGAAGCTGACCGATGCCGCTCCGCTGATCGCCGAACAGGAACCCGCTCGTGAGGCGCTGGTCGCCAAGTGCGGCGAGAACGTCAACATCCGTCGTCTGGCTCGCGTTGAAGGCGACGTGGTTGGCGCCTACCTGCACGGCCACCGCATCGGCGTTCTGGTCACCCTGAAGGGCGGCAATGCCGAACTGGCCCGTGACATCGCCATGCACGTCGCTGCCAGCAACCCGCAGTTCCTGGACCCGTCGCAGGTTTCCGAAGAAGCCGTTGCCAAGGAAAAGGAAATCTTCCTGGCGCTGAACGCCGACAAGATCGCCGGCAAGCCGGAAAACATCGTCGAGAACATGGTCAAGGGCCGTATCGCGAAGTTCCTGGCCGAAGCCAGCCTGGTCGAGCAGGCCTTCGTCAAGGATCCGGAAGTCAAGGTCGGTGATCTGGCCAAGAAAGCCGGCGCCGAAATCGTTTCCTTCGTTCGTTTCGAAGTAGGCGAAGGCATCGAGAAGGTCGAAGCCGACTTCGCTGCCGAGGTTGCTGCTCAAGTAGCCGCTTCCAAGCAGTAATAGACAGTCTCGCGACTGTCGCCCCGCAAGAGGCTGCCCGCTAACGCGCGCGGCCTCTTTGCCAAACTGGGGAAGCCAAATGGGGCGGCTTCCACGGCACGGGCCCGCACGGCGGGTCAATGGCGCCGCAAGCGTGGCGGGTCCACGCTTCCGAACCAAGGCGCCGCAGGCGCCAAGCATTCAATCGCCGCAGGAGAAACAGGTCATGGCTCAGCAGCTGAGCGCACGTCAACCTCGCTATAAACGCATTCTTCTAAAACTGAGCGGCGAAGCCCTGATGGGGGCCGAGGAATTCGGTATCGACCCCAAGGTGCTCGATCGGATGGCCCTGGAAATCGGCCAGCTCGTGGGTATCGGTGTCCAGGTCGGCCTGGTCATCGGTGGTGGCAACCTGTTCCGTGGCGCGGCGCTGTCCGCGGCGGGCATGGACCGCGTCACCGGCGACCACATGGGCATGCTGGCCACCGTGATGAACGGCCTGGCCATGCGCGATGCGCTGGAGCGTTCGAACATCACCGCCATCGTCATGTCGGCCATTTCCATGGTCGGCGTCACCGATCATTACGACCGCCGCAAGGCCATGCGCCACCTGGCCAGCGGTGAGGTGGTGATCTTCTCCGCCGGTACCGGCAACCCGTTCTTCACCACCGATTCCGCCGCCTGCCTGCGCGCCATTGAAATAGATGCTGACGTAGTGCTGAAGGCGACCAAGGTGGACGGCGTGTACACTGCCGACCCGTTCAAGGACCCGAATGCCGAGAAATTCGAACGTCTGACGTACGATGAAGTGCTCGATCGCAAGCTGGGTGTGATGGACCTCACTGCCATCTGCCTGTGCCGGGACCAGAAAATGCCGCTGCGGGTGTTCAACATGAACAAGCCGGGCGCGTTGCTGAATATTGTCGTAGGTGGTGCTGAAGGCACCCTGATCGAGGAGGATTGAAATGATCAACGAGATCAAGAAAGAAGCACAGGATCGCATGGGCAAGACGCTGGAAGCGCTGGGTCACGCCTTCGCCAAGATTCGCACCGGCCGTGCGCATCCGAGCATCCTGGACAGCGTCATGGTGTCCTACTACGGTTCCGACACCCCGCTGCGCCAGGTGGCCAACATCACCGTGGAAGACTCCCGCACCCTGGCCCTGAGCGTGTTCGACAAGAGCATGATCCAGGCGGTCGAGAAGGCCATCATGACCTCCGACCTGGGCCTGAACCCGGCCACCGCCGGCACCACCATCCGCGTGCCGATGCCGGCCCTGACCGAGGAAACCCGCAAGGGCTTCACCAAGCAGGCCCGTGCCGAGGCCGAGCAGGCCCGCGTATCCGTGCGCAACATCCGCCGCGATGCCCTGGCCCAGCTCAAGGACCTGCAGAAAGAGAAGGAAATCAGCGAGGACGACGAGCGTCGCGCTGGTGACGATGTACAGAAGATCACCGACAAGTTCGTCGCCGACATCGAAAAGGCCCTCGAGGCCAAGGAAGCGGATCTGATGGCCGTCTGACGGCCGGGCTCTCGTCATGGAAAAGACCAAGCAGGTGACGCCCGTGCCCCGGCACGTGGCGATCATCATGGACGGCAACAATCGCTGGGCGAAGAAGCGCCTGATGCCCGGTGTCGCCGGACACAAGGCCGGCGTGGATGCCGTTCGCGCGGTGATCAAGACCTGCGCCGAGGCGGGCGTCGAGGTGCTGACGCTGTTCGCCTTCTCCAGCGAGAACTGGCAGCGCCCGGCCGACGAGGTCGGGGCGCTGATGGAACTGTTCCTCATGGCCTTGCGCCGTGAGGTACGCAAGCTCAGCGCCAACGGTATCCGCCTGCGCATCATCGGCGATCGCAGCCGTTTCGCCCCCGAGTTGCAGGTGGCGATGCAGGAGGCGGAAAGCCTGACCGCCAACGGCACCACCATGCTGCTGCAGGTGGCGGCCAACTACGGCGGCCAGTGGGACATCACCCAGGCTGCGCAGCGTCTGGCCCGCGAAGTACAGGCCGGCCACCTGGCGCCGAACGAGATCACCCCGGAGCTGATCCAGGGCTGCCTGTCCACCGGCGACCAGCCATTGCCGGACCTGTGCATCCGTACCGGCGGCGAGCACCGCATCAGCAACTTCCTTCTCTGGCAGCTGGCGTATGCCGAGCTGTATTTCTCCGATCTCTACTGGCCCGACTTCAAGCACGACGCCATGCGCGCCGCGCTGGTCGACTACGCCTCTCGCCAGCGCCGTTTCGGCAAGACCGGCGAGCAGGTCGAGGCCGAGGCACCGCCGACATGCTGAAACAACGAATCATCACAGCGCTGATCCTGTTGCCGATCGCGCTGGGTGGTTTCTTCCTTCTCGATGGTGCGGCGTTCTCGCTGTTCATCGGTCTGGTGGTCAGCCTGGGCGCCTGGGAATGGGCGCACCTGGCCGGTTACAACGAGCAGCCCGCCCGCATCGGCTATGCCGCCGGGACGGCCGCGCTGATGTTCATCCTCTCCTGGTTGCCGCAACTGGCCGGGGCGGTGCTGGTGTTGGCGCTGCTCTGGTGGCTGCTGGCGACTGTCATGGTGCTGACCTACCCGGACAGCGCATCGAGCTGGGGTGGCCGCTGGCGCCGCCTGCTGATCGGCCTGCTGATCCTGGTGCCGGCCTGGCAGGGGCTGGTGCTGCTCAAGCAGTGGCCGCTGGACAACTGGCTGATCGTCGCCGTGATGGTGCTGGTCTGGGCCGCCGATATCGGCGCCTATTTTTCCGGCAAGGCCTTCGGCAAGCGCAAGCTGGCCCCGCGAGTCAGTCCCGGCAAGAGCTGGGAAGGCTTCTATGGCGGCCTGGCGCTGAGCCTGGCGATCACCGTCGCCGTGTCCATCTACCGCGACTGGAGCGTGCGCGAGCTGCTGCTGGCGCTGCCGTGCGCCGCCATCGTGGTTGCGCTGTCGGTGGTGGGTGACCTGACCGAGAGCATGTTCAAGCGCCAGTCGGGCCTCAAGGACAGCAGCAACCTGCTGCCGGGGCACGGCGGCGTGCTCGACCGGATCGACAGCCTGACCGCGGCGATCCCGGTGTTCACCGCGCTGTTGTGGGCCGTGGGCTGGGGTGCGCCGTGAACGCCGTGCAGCAGATCAGCGTACTGGGGGCGACCGGCTCCATCGGTCTCAGCACCCTGGATGTAGTGGCCCGGCATCCGGATCGCTATCGCGTCTTCGCGCTCAGCGGATTCTCCCGGCTCGCCGAGTTGGAAGCACTGTGCCTGCGGCATCGCCCGCGATTCGCCGTGGTGCCGCAGGCCGATCAGGCCCGGCATCTGCAAGGCGGTTTGCTGGCGGCGGGGCTGGATACCCGTGTGCTGGCCGGGGAGGCGGGACTCTGCGAGATCGCCGCGCATCCCGAGGTGGATGCGGTCATGGCGGCCATCGTCGGCGCGGCGGGGCTCAAGCCCACCCTGGCGGCGGTGCGCGCCGGCAAGCGGGTGTTGCTGGCCAACAAGGAAGCGCTGGTGATGTCCGGCGCGCTGTTCATGGAGGCCGTGCGCGCCAGTAACGCGGTGCTGCTGCCCATCGACAGCGAGCACAACGCGATCTTCCAGTGCATGCCGGCGGATTACTCGCGCGGTCTCGGCGAGGTCGGGGTGCGGCGGATTCTGCTGACGGCCTCGGGCGGCCCGTTCCGCGAGACGCCCCTGGAGGCCCTGGCGGACGTTTCGCCGGAGCAGGCGTGCGCCCACCCCAACTGGTCCATGGGCCGGAAGATTTCCGTCGATTCGGCGAGCATGATGAACAAGGGGTTGGAGTTGATCGAGGCCTGCTGGCTGTTCGATGCGCCGCCGTCGAAGATCGAGGTGGTGATCCATCCCCAGAGCGTCATCCATTCCCTGGTGGACTATGTGGATGGCTCGGTGCTCGCGCAGCTGGGCAATCCGGACATGCGCACGCCCATCGCCCATGCGCTGGCGTGGCCGGAACGGATCGACTCCGGGGTGTCGCCGCTGGATCTTTTCAGCATCGCCCGTCTGGATTTCTGTCCGCCGGACGAGCGGCGTTTCCCCTGCCTGCGCCTGGCCCGGCAGGCCGCCGAAGTCGGCGGCAGCGTACCGGCCATGCTCAATGCGGCCAACGAAGTCGCGGTGGCGGCCTTCCTCGAGCGACGCATCCGCTTCATCGAGATCGCGGTTATCATCGAGGACGTGCTGAACCGCGAGGCGCCTGCTCCGGTCGAATCCCTCGATGCGGTGCTGGCGGCCGACCAGCGCGCGCGCGATGCCGCGCAGGCGTGGTTGCAGGAACGCGGGCGTTGATGCCCAGGAGGTAGCGATGAGTGCCCTTTACATGATCGTCGGCCTGGTGGTCGCACTGGGCGTGCTGGTCACCTTCCACGAATTCGGGCACTTCTGGGTGGCGCGCCGCTGTGGCGTGAAGGTGCTGCGCTTCTCCGTGGGCTTCGGTACGCCGCTGGTGCGCTGGCACGATCGCCGGGGCACCGAGTTCGTCGTCGCCGCCATTCCGCTGGGCGGCTACGTCAAGATGCTCGACGAGCGCGAGGGCGATGTCCCGCCGGAACTGCTCGAGCAGGCCTTCAATCGCAAGCCGGTCTTCCAGCGCATTGCCATCGTCGCCGCCGGCCCGGTGGCGAACTTCCTCCTGGCGATCCTGTTCTTCTGGGTGCTGGCCATGCTGGGCAGCCAGCAGATCAAGCCGGTGATCGGCTCGATCATCGCCGACACCCCCGCGGCAGCGGGTGGCCTGGCTGCCGGCCAGGAAGTGGTAGCCGTCGACGGCGAGCCCGTGGATGGCTGGGGTGGCGTCAATCTGCAACTGGTGCGCCGTCTCGGGGAAACCGGCGAGCTGAGCGTTTCCGTGATCGAGCCGGGCTCCTCCGTCCCGATGGTGCATCAGCTGCAGCTCAAGGCGTGGCTGAAGAGCGCCGATAATCCCGATCCCATTGCAGGGCTGGGGATCCGGCCGTGGCGTCCGGTCATCGCGCCGGTCCTGGCGGAGCTGGACAAGGCGGGGCCGGCCAAGGCTGCCGGGCTCAAGGTCGGGGATCGCCTGCTGAGCGTCGATGGGCAGCCGGTGGACGATTGGCAGCAGGTGGTGGACAAGGTCCGCGCCCGTCCCGAGGGGCGCGTGGTGCTGGGCGTCGAGCGTGACGGCCAGCGACAGGACGTCGCGCTGACCCTGTCGTCGAAAGGGGAGGGCAAGGCCCGTGCCGGTTACCTCGGAGCGGGGGGCGCCGCTGGTCAGTGGCCGGCGGAAATGCTCCGCGAAATCAGCTACGGACCGGTGGATGCGGTCGGCCAGGCACTCTCCAGAACCTGGTCGATGAGCCTGCTAACTCTGGATTCTCTAAAGAAAATGGTGCTCGGGCAGCTCTCGGTAAAAAACTTGAGCGGGCCGATAACCATTGCTAAAGTGGCGGGCGCTTCGGCCCAGTCCGGCGTGGGGGACTTTCTACATTTCCTCGCCTATCTGAGTATTAGTTTGGGGGTTCTCAACCTGTTGCCGATTCCCGTGCTAGATGGCGGGCATCTGCTGTTCTACCTGGTCGAGTGGGTGCGAGGGCGCCCGCTGTCTGAGCGGGTCCAGGCTTGGGGGATGCAGATCGGCATCAGCCTGGTCGTCGGGGTCATGTTGCTGGCCCTGGTCAACGATCTGAGTCGACTGTAACGCGCCGTTGAATTTCGGATCTGCCGCCTCATGCGGCAGATTCTTTATTTGTCAGTTGGAATAAAAGGACTCCATGAAACGCTTTCTGCTACCCGCGGCCCTTTCCGCGCTGATGATCGCCCAGGTTCACGCCGAGTCCTTCACCGTCTCCGACATCCGGGTCAATGGCCTTCAGCGCGTCTCCGCCGGCAGCGTGTTCGCCGCACTGCCGCTGAACGTGGGGGAGCAGATCGACGACCATCGCCTGGTCGAGGCGACCCGCTCGCTGTTCAAGACCGGTTTCTTCCAGGACATCCAGCTCAGCCGTGATGGCAACGTGCTGATCGTCAACGTGGTCGAGCGCCCGTCGATTTCCAGCATCGAGATCGAGGGCAACAAGGCCATCACCACCGAAGACCTGATGAAGGGCCTGAAGCAGTCCGGCCTGGCCGAAGGCGAAATCTTCCAGCGCGCAACCCTCGAAGGCGTGCGTAACGAACTGCAGCGCCAGTACGTGGCCCAGGGCCGCTACTCCGCCGAGATCGAGACCGAGGTGGTGCCGCAGCCGCGCAACCGGGTCGCCCTGAAGATCACCATCAACGAAGGCACCGTGGCGGCCATCGCCCATGTCAACGTGGTGGGCAACACCGTCTTCTCCGAGGAAGAACTGACCGACCTGTTCGAGCTGAAGACCACCAACTGGCTGTCCTTCTTCAAGAACGACGACAAGTATTCCCGCGAAAAACTCTCCGGTGACCTCGAGCGCCTGCGCTCCTACTACCTCGACCGCGGCTACATCCACATGGATATCGCCTCGACCCAGGTTTCCATCACGCCGGACAAGAAACACGTCTACATTACCGTCAACGTCAACGAGGGCGAGAAGTACACCGTCCGTGACGTGAAGCTCTCCGGCGACCTGAAAGTGCCGGAAGACGAGATCAAGAAGCTGCTGCTGGTGAAGCCGGGCCAGGTCTTCTCGCGCAAGGTGATGACCACCACCTCCGACCTGATCACCCGCCGCCTGGGCAACGAGGGTTACACCTTCGCCAACGTCAGCGGCGTGCCTGAGCCCCATGACGACGACAAGACCGTCACGATCACCTACGCGGTCGATCCGGGCAAGCGGGCCTACGTCAACCGCATCAACTTCCGTGGCAACACCAAGACCGAGGACGAAGTGCTCCGTCGCGAGATGCGCCAGATGGAAGGCGGCTGGGCTTCGACCTACCTGATCGACCAGTCCAAGCAGCGCCTCGAGCGCCTGGGCTACTTCAAGGAAGTCAACGTCGAGACCCCGGCCGTGCCCGGCACCGACGACCAGGTCGACGTCAACTACAGCGTGGAAGAGCAGCCGTCCGGCTCCATCACCGCGAGCGTCGGCTTTGCCCAGAGCGCCGGTCTGATCCTCGGCGGCTCGATCAGCCAGAACAACTTCCTGGGTACCGGTAACAAGGTCAGCATCGGCCTGACCAAGAGCGACTACCAGACCCGCTACAACTTCGGCTTCGTCGACCCCTACTGGACCGTCGACGGCGTGAGCCTGGGCTACAACGCCTTCTACCGCAAGACCGACTACAGCGATCTGGATGTCGACGTTTCCAGCTACTCCGTCAACAGCTATGGTGCCGGCGTCAGCATCGGCTATCCGATCAGCGAAACCTCGCGCCTGACCTACGGCCTGACCGCGCAGAAGGACGAGATCGATACCGGCGTCTACACCGTCGACGAGATTTTCGACTTCATCCAGCAGGAAGGCGACAGCTTCACCAACTACAAGGCCTCCGTCGGCTGGTCCGAGTCGACCCTGAACAAGGGCGTGCTGGCCAACCGTGGCCACTCGCAGAGCCTGGTGCTGGAGTCCACCGTCCCCGGTAGCGACCTGTCGTTCTACAAGCTCGACTACCGTGGCCAGCTCTTCACCCCGCTCACCGAAAACTACACCATGCGCTTCCACACCGAGCTCGGCTACGGTGACGGCTATGGTTCCACCGACCGCCTGCCGTTCTACGAGAACTACTACGCGGGCGGCTTCAACTCGGTGCGTGGCTTCAAGGACAGCACCCTCGGTCCGCGCAGTACGCCGAGCCAGGGCACCAATCCGGGCACCGCATACGACCCGGACCAGGACCCGCAAGCCTTTGGTGGTAGCATCCTGATCACCGGCGGCGCCGAAGTCCTGTTCCCGCTGCCGTTCGTGAAAGACCAGCGTCAGCTGCGCAGCGTGGTGTTCTGGGATGTCGGTAACGTCTTCGATACCGACTGCCCGACCGACACCACCCAGGGCTGCGATGGCGTCAAGTTCAATGACATGGCCATGTCCGCGGGTGTGGGCCTGACCTGGATCACCGCGCTGGGCCCGCTGAGTTTCAGCCTGGCGACCCCGATCAAGAAGCCGGACAACGCCGAAACCCAGATCTTCCAGTTCTCCCTGGGACAGACCTTCTAATTGGCCGTATCGTTGTAATGACAACCATGCTTTGTGCAGGAGTGCATCGTGCGTAAGTTGACCCAGTTCGTCCTGATCACCGCAGCCCTCATGGCGAGTCCTGCATTCGCTGACATGAAGATCGCGGTGCTCAACTATCAGATGGCACTCCTCGAGTCGGACGCGGCCAAGCAGTACGCCGTGGATGCGGAGAAGAAATTCGGCCCCCAGTTGAACAAGCTGAAGGCGCTGGAAAGCGATGCCAAGGCGCTGCAGGACAAGCTCGTCAACAGCGGCAGCAAGATGTCCCAGGCCGATCGTGAAAAGGCCGAGAGCGACTTCAAGCAGAAGGCCCGCGACTTCCAGTTCCAGTCCAAGGAGCTGAACGAAGCCAAGGCCGTCGCCGACCGCGACATGCTGAAGAAGCTCAAGCCGAAGCTGGACCAGGCCGTCGAGGAAACCATCAAGAAGGGTGGCTATGACCTCGTGGTCGAACGTGGTGCCGTGGTTGACGTGAAGCCGCAGTTCGACATCACCCGCCAGGTCATCGAGCGCATGAACCAGCTGCGCTGATGATGACCGAGCTGTCCTTTACCCTCGCTGAACTGGCTGCGCAGCTCGATGCCGAGCTGCGTGGCGATCCCGCTCAAGTCATTCGCGGCCTGGCTACCCTCCAGGAAGCCGGCGCGGATCAACTGAGCTTCCTGGCCAACCCGCAGTACCGCAAGTTCCTGCCCGAAAGCAAGGCGGGCGCGGTGTTGCTGACGGCGGCCGATGCCGAAGGTTTCACCGGCAATGCGCTGGTGGTGGCCAACCCTTATCTGGCGTATGCCGGCCTTTCCCATCAGTTCGACCGCAAGCCCAAGGCTCCGGCCGGCATTCATCCCACCGCCGTGGTCGATGAAGGCGCGCAGGTCGATCCGACCGCCAGCATCGGCCCCTATGCGGTGATCGAGGCCGGCGCCCAGGTTGGCGCGGGCGTCACCGTTGGCGCCCACTGCTTCGTCGGTGCGCGCAGCGTGATCGGCGAAGGTGGCTGGCTGGCCCCGAGAGTGACCCTTTACCACGACGTGCGCATCGGCAAGCGCGTGGTGATCCAGTCCGGCGCCGTGCTCGGGGGCGAGGGCTTCGGCTTCGCCAACCAGAAAGGCGTCTGGCAGAAGATCGCGCAGATTGGCGGCGTGACCGTGGGGGATGACGTCGAGATCGGCGCCAATACCACGATCGACCGCGGTGCGCTGTCCGATACCCTGGTGGGTAATGGCGTGAAGCTGGACAACCAGATCATGATCGCCCACAACGTGCAGATCGGTGACCACACGGCGATGGCGGGCTGCTGCGGGATTTCCGGCAGCGCCAAGATCGGCAAGCATTGCATGCTCGCCGGCGGCGTCGGCCTGGTCGGTCACATCGAGATCTGCGACAACGTCTTCGTCACCGGGATGACCATGGTGACCCGCTCGATTACCGAACCGGGCTCTTATTCGTCCGGTACCGCCATGCAGCCGGCCGCTGAATGGAAGAAGAGCGCCGCGCGCATTCGCCAGTTGGACGACATGGCTCGTCGTCTGCAGCAGCTGGAAAAGCGCCTGGCCGCCGTGACCCCGAGCGGAGACGCTCCATCAGATGCGTGATCCACGCATTTTTTGGCGTTTCCCTTTTCTGAACAGGCTCCCCTGAACATGATGGACATCAACGAGATTCGCGAATACCTGCCTCATCGCTACCCCTTCCTGCTGGTGGATCGGGTGGTGGAGCTGGACATCGAGGGCAAGCGCATTCGCGCCTACAAGAATGTCAGCATCAACGAGCCGTTCTTCAATGGCCATTTCCCGCAGCATCCGATCATGCCGGGCGTGCTGATCATCGAAGCCATGGCCCAGGCGGCCGGTATCCTCGGCTTCAAGATGCTCGACGTGAAGCCGGCCGACGGCACCCTGTACTACTTCGTCGGCTCCGACAAGCTGCGTTTCCGTCAGCCGGTGCTGCCGGGCGACCAGCTGCATCTGCACGCGCAGTTCATCAGCGTCAAGCGCGGCATCTGGAAGTTCGACTGCCACGCCACCGTCGATGACAAGCCGGTGTGCTCGGCCGAAATCATCTGTGCGGAACGCAAACTATGAGTTTGATCGATCCTCGCGCCATCATCGACCCTCGCGCAAAGCTGGCTGACGACGTAGAGGTGGGCCCCTGGTCCATCGTCGGGCCGGATGTGGAGATCGGCGAAGGTACGGTGATCGGTCCGCACGTGGTGCTCAAGGGCCCCACGAAGATCGGCAGGCACAATCGCATTTTCCAGTTCTCCAGCGTCGGCGAGGACACTCCCGACCTGAAGTACAAGGGCGAGCCGACCCGCCTGGTGATCGGCGACCACAACGTGATCCGCGAGGGTGTGACCATCCATCGCGGCACCATCCAGGATCGCTCGGAGACCACCATCGGCGACCACAACCTGTTCATGGCCTACGTGCACATCGGCCATGACAGCGTGATCGGCAACAACTGCATCCTGGTGAACAACACGGCGCTGGCCGGCCATGTCCACGTGGATGACTGGGCGATCCTGTCCGGCTACACCCTGGTGCACCAGTTCTGCCGGATCGGCGCGCACAGCTTTTCCGGCATGGGCAGCGCGATCGGCAAGGACGTCCCGGCCTACGTGACCGTCTTCGGCAACCCCGCCGAGGCCCGCAGCATGAACTTCGAGGGGCTGCGCCGACGCGGCTTCAGCGCCGAGGCCATCCATGCGTTGCGGCGCGCCTACAAGGTGGTCTATCGCCAGGGGCTGACGGTGGACGAGGCCCTGGCCGAGCTTGCCGAGGCTTCGCAGCAGTTCCCGGAAGTCGCGGTATTCCGCGACTCCATCCAGAGCTCCACCCGCGGCATCACCCGCTGACCATGCAGCCGACCGAACGCAAGCTGCGCGTCGCCCTGGTCGCGGGCGAGGCGTCCGGCGATATCCTCGGCTCCGGCCTGATGCAGGCGCTCAGGCAGCGCCACCCCGAGATCGAGTTCATCGGTGTCGGCGGCCCGCGCATGCAGGCCGAAGGGCTGCAATCGCACTTTCCGATGGAGCGCCTCGCGGTCATGGGCCTGGTCGAGGTGCTCGGCCGCCTGCGCGAGCTGCTGCGCCGGCGCAAGGACCTGGTGCGCATGCTGATTGCGGCGAAGCCGGATGTGTTCATCGGCATCGATGCGCCGGATTTCAACCTCGACATCGAATTGAAGCTGCGCCGCGCGGGTATCCGCACGGTGCATTACGTCAGCCCGTCGGTCTGGGCTTGGCGGCAGAAGCGCGTGCTGAAGATCAAGCAAGCCTGCGACCTGATGCTCGCGCTGTTCCCCTTCGAGGCGCGCTTCTACGAGGAGCACGCGGTGCCGGTGCGCTTCGTCGGCCATCCGCTGGCCAACACCATTCCCCTGCAAGCCGATCGCGCCGGTGCGCGCGAGCGTCTCGGGCTGCCGCAGGACGCCAGCGTCGTTGCGCTGCTGCCGGGGAGCCGGGGAGGGGAGGTCGGCAAGCTCGGCGCGCTGTTCCTCGATACCGCCGAACGCCTGCTGGCGGCGCGCCCGCAGCTGCGCTTCGTGCTGCCCTGTGCGAGCCCGGAACGCCGTGTCCAGATCGAGCAGATGCTGGCCGGCCGCGAGCTGCCGGTGCGGTTGCTCGACGGTGCTTCCCATGAGGCCCTGGCCGCCTGCGACACCGTGCTGATCGCCTCCGGCACCGCCACGCTGGAGGCGCTGCTGTACAAGCGGCCGATGGTCGTTGCCTACAAGGTCGCGCCGATGACCTACCGCATCCTCAAGCGCCTGGTGAAGAGCCCGTACATTTCGCTGCCGAACCTGTTGGCCGGCCGCCTGCTGGTGCCCGAGCTGATCCAGGATGCGGCGACCCCCGAGGCGCTGGCCACAACGCTGCTGCCGCTGCTGGATGACGGCAGCGTGCAGACCGAATCCTTCGACGCCATCCACCGCGCCCTGCGCCAGGATGCGTCCGCGCAGGCGGCCGAGGCCGTCCTCGCCCTGGTGGAGAAACACTGATGCAGATGGGCCTGGATTTCGCCCTGGTGGAAGAGCTGGTCGCCGGCGTCGACGAAGTCGGCCGCGGCCCGCTCTGTGGTCCCGTGGTCACCGCCGCGGTCATCCTCGATCCGGCGCGGCCGATCAAGGGACTCAACGATTCCAAGAAGCTCAGCGAAGCGCGCCGCGAGGCGCTGTTCGACGAGATCCGCGAGAAGGCCCTGGCCTGGTGCATCGCCCGCGCGGAAGTGGAAGAGATCGACCAGCTCAACATCCTCCACGCCACCATGCTGGCGATGCAGCGGGCGGTGGCGGGCCTGGACGTGACGCCGAAACTGGCGCTGATCGATGGCAACCGCTGCCCGAAGCTTGCGGTGCCGTCCGCGCCGGTGGTGCAGGGCGACGCCAAGGTCCCGGCCATCGCCGCCGCCTCGATCCTGGCCAAGGTCAGCCGCGACCGCGAGATGCAGGAAATGGAGGCGCTTTACCCGGGCTACGGCATTGGCGGCCACAAGGGCTACCCGACGCCGGTGCATCTGGAGGCGCTCAAGCGCCTGGGGCCGACGCCGATCCACCGCCGCTCGTTCGGGCCGGTTCGCGCGCTGCTGGAAAACGCCCGCGGCATTCTGTAACAGCCTGTCATTACCCTGAGATTCCTCTCGGCCAGCGGCTTGCCGGCGACCTGAAGCGCCCGCTGCGACGGCTGGCCCATCGATCCCTGTAGCTTTGCGGACAGCCCCGGTACAATCCGGGGCTTGCCGTTTTTCGCGTTCGACCAAGGACCACCATGACCGCCACCTTCGTTCACCTGCGTCTGCACACCGAATTCTCCCTGGTCGACGGCCTGGTGCGGGTCAAGCCGCTGGTCAAGGCGGTGGCGGGTTCGGGGATGCCGGCGGTGGCGGTGACCGACCTGAGCAACATGTGCTCGCTGGTCAAGTTCTACAAGACCGCCATGGGCGGCGGCATCAAGCCGATCTGCGGCGCCGACGTCTGGCTGGCCAACCGCGACGAGGACGGCCCGCTGACCCGCCTGACCCTGCTGGCGATGAACGCCAAGGGCTACCGCAACCTCACCGAGCTGGTCTCCCGCGGCTGGCAGGAAGGCCAGCGCAACGGCGAGATCATCATCGAGCGCGAGTGGGTCAAGGCCGCCGCCGAAGGCCTGATCGCGCTGTCCGGCTCCAAGGAAGGCGAGATCGGCATGGCGCTGCTGGAAGGCGACGACGCCCTGGCCGACTCCCTGCTGGCCGAGTGGCTGGAGGTGTTCCCGGAGCGCTTCTACCTGGACATCCAGCGCACCAACCGGGTCAACGACGAGGAACACGTTCACGCGGCGGTGGCGCTGTCCGAGCGCAGCGGCGCGCCGCTGGTGGCCACCAACGACGTGCGCTTCATCAAGCAGGACGACTTCGAGGCCCACGAGACCCGTGTCTGCATCGGCGAGGGCCGCGCGCTGGACGATCCGCGCCGTTCGCGCGCCTATTCGGATCAGCAGTACCTCAAGAGCCCGGCGGAAATGGCCGAGCTGTTCAGCGACATTCCCGAGGCGCTGGAAAACACCGTCGAGATCGCCAAGCGCTGCAACATCGAGGTGCAGCTGGGCAAGTACTTCCTGCCCAACTTCCCGATCCCCTACGACGACATGGACATCAACGATTACCTGCGCCATGTCTCCTACGAGGGCCTGGAGGAGCGCCTGGCGGTGCTCTGGCCGAAGGACACCACGCCCAACTACGAAGAGAAGCGGCAGCTCTACGTCGACCGTCTGGAGTTCGAGCTGGGCACCATCATCCAGATGGGCTTCCCCGGCTACTTCCTGATCGTGATGGACTTCATCAAGTGGGCGAAGAACAACGGCGTGCCGGTAGGCCCCGGCCGGGGCTCGGGCGCCGGCTCGCTGGTCGCCTACGCGCTGAAGATCACCGACCTCGACCCGCTGGCCTATGACCTGCTGTTCGAGCGCTTCCTCAACCCCGAACGTATTTCCATGCCCGACTTCGACGTCGACTTCTGCATGGAAGGCCGCGACCGGGTGATCGACTACGTGGCCGGCGCCTACGGCCGCAACGCGGTGAGCCAGATCATCACCTTCGGCTCGATGGCGGCCAAGGCGGTGGTGCGCGACGTGGCGCGGGTGCAGGGCAAGTCCTACGGCCTGGCCGACAAGCTGTCGAAGATGATCCCCTTCGAAGTGGGCATGACCCTGGACAAGGCCTTCGAGCAGGAAGAGATGCTCCGCGACTTCCTCAAGTCCGACGAGGAAGCCCAGGAAATCTGGGACATGGCGCTCAAGCTGGAAGGTGTCACCCGCGGTACCGGCAAGCATGCCGGCGGCGTGGTGATCGCGCCGACCAAGCTGACCGACTTCGCCCCCGTCGCCTGTGACGAAGAGGGCGCCGGCCTGGTGACCCAGTTCGACAAGGACGACGTGGAAGCCGCCGGCCTGGTGAAGTTCGACTTCCTCGGCCTGCGTACCCTGACCATCATCAAGTGGGCGATGGAGATCATCCATCGCAAGCAGCAGAAGGCCGGCGACCCCGATCTGGTCGACATCGACCGCATCCCGCTGGACGACAAGAAGACCTACGACCTGCTGCAGAAGGCGGAGACCACCGCGGTCTTCCAGCTCGAATCGCGTGGCATGAAGGAGCTGATCAAGAAGCTCAAGCCGGACTGCCTGGAAGACCTCATCGCACTGGTGGCGCTGTTCCGCCCCGGCCCCTTGCAGTCGGGCATGGTGGACGACTTCATCAACCGCAAGCACGGCCGCGAAGAGATCTCCTACCCGCACCCGGATTACCAGTACGCCGGCCTCGAACCGGTGCTCAAGCCCACCTACGGCATCATCCTGTACCAGGAACAGGTGATGCAGATCGCCCAGGTGATGGCGGGCTACACCCTCGGCGGCGCGGACATGCTGCGCCGCGCCATGGGCAAGAAGAAGCCGGAGGAAATGGCCAAGCAGCGCGGCGGCTTCATCGAAGGCTGCGCCAACAACGGCATCGACGGGCTCCTCGCGGGCAACATCTTCGACCTGGTGGAGAAGTTCGCCGGTTACGGCTTCAACAAGTCGCACTCGGCCGCCTACGGCCTGGTGTCCTACCAGACCGCCTGGCTGAAGACCCACTGGGCGGCGCCCTTCATGGCCGCGGTGCTCACCGCCGATATGCAGAACACCGACAAGGTAGTGACGCTGATCGAAGAGTGCCGCCACATGAAGCTGCGCATCGTCGCGCCGGACGTGAACAACTCCGAGTTCCGCTTCACCGTGGATGACGACAACCAGATCGTCTACGGCCTGGGCGCGATCAAGGGCGTCGGCGAAGGCCCGGTGGAAGCCATCACCGAGTGCCGCGCCGAGGGCGGGCCGTTCAAGACCCTGTTCGACTTCTGCGACCGCGTTGACCTCAAACGCATCAACAAGCGCACCCTGGAAGCGCTGATCCGCGCCGGCGCGCTGGACCGCCTCGGCCCGCACTTCCATGCCGAACCCAAGGCCTACCAGGCCCACGTCGACATCAACCGCGCCGTGCTGCTGGCCTCCATGGAAGAAGCCATCCAGGCCGCCGAGCAGACCGCGCGCAGCCACGACAGCGGCCACATGGACCTGTTCGGCGGGGTGTTCGCCGAGCCCGAGGCGGACGTCTACGCCAACCACCGCAAGGTCAAGGAGCTCAACCTCAAGGAGCGCCTGAAGGGCGAGAAGGACACCCTCGGCCTGTACCTGACCGGCCACCCGATCGACGAGTACGAAGGCGAGGTGCGGCGTTTCGCCCGCCAGCGCATCGTCGAGCTCAAGCCCGCGCGCGATACCCAGACCGTCGCCGGCCTGATCGTCAACCTGCGGGTGATGAAGAACAAGCGCGGCGACAAGATGGGCTTCGTGACCCTCGACGACCGCTCCGGGCGCATCGAAGCCTCGCTGTTCGCCGAAGCCTTCGCCGCCAACCAGGCGCTGCTGCAGACCGACGCGCTGGTGGTGATCGAGGGCGAAGTCAGCCAGGACGATTTCTCCGGCGGCCTGCGCCTGCGCGCCAAGCGCGTGATGGGCCTGGAAGAGGCGCGCACCTCGCTGGCCGAGAGCCTGCGGGTGAAGGTGCATGCCGATGCGCTCAAGGGCGACCGCCTGCGCTGGCTGGCCGACCTCTGCAGCCGCCACCGCGGCAGTTGCCCGGTCACCGTCGACTACAGTGGCGAGCAGGCGCGCGCCTTGCTGCAGTTCGGCGAACAGTGGCGGATCGACCCCGCGGACAACCTGATTCAGGCATTGCGTGACCAGTTCGGCCGCGACAACGTCTTCCTCAACTACCGCTAGCGCGGCCGGCGGCGAAAAGCCGCCCGCCCGCCAGTCTCGACCCTCGGCGCCCGATACCGTAAGGTAGGGCGCCTACGGACCAGGCCCAGGCGCCAACAGAACGACGGATAGCCCATGAACCCGAATTTTCTCGATTTCGAACAGCCCATTGCCGACCTGCACGCCAAGATCGAAGAGCTGCGCCTGGTCGGTAACGACAACGCCCTGAACATCACCGACGAAATCTCCCGTCTGCAGGAGAAGAGCAAGGCGCTGACCGAGAACATCTTCGGCAACCTGTCCAGCTGGCAGATCGCCCAGCTCGCTCGCCATCCGCGTCGCCCCTACACCCTCGACTACATCGGGCACATCTTCAGCGAGTTCGAAGAACTGCACGGCGACCGTCACTTCGCCGACGACGCGGCCATCGTCGGCGGCGTCGCGCGCCTGGACGAGCAGCCGGTGATGATCATCGGCCACCAGAAGGGCCGCGAAGTGCGCGAGAAGGTCCGCCGCAACTTCGGCATGCCGCGTCCGGAAGGCTACCGCAAGGCCTGCCGCCTGATGGAAATGGCCGAACGCTTCAAGATGCCGATCCTGACCTTCATCGACACCCCCGGCGCCTACCCGGGCATCGACGCCGAAGAGCGCGGCCAGAGCGAGGCCATCGCCTGGAACCTGCGCGTCATGGCGCGCCTGAAGACCCCGATCATCGCCACCGTGATCGGCGAAGGCGGTTCCGGCGGCGCGCTGGCCATCGGCGTCTGCGACCAGCTGAACATGCTGCAGTACTCCACCTACGCGGTGATTTCGCCCGAAGGCTGCGCCTCGATCCTCTGGCGTACCGCCGAGAAGGCCCCGGAAGCCGCCGAGGCCATGGGCATCACCGCCAACCGCCTGAAGGACCTGGGCATCGTCGACAACGTCATCCCCGAGCCGCTGGGCAGCGCCCACCGCGACCCGGCGACCATGGCCGAGACCATCCACAAGTCCCTGGTCGGCCAGCTCGACGTCCTTAAGCAGCTGAGCACCGAAGAGCTGCTGGCGCGCCGCTACGAGCGCCTGATGAGCTACGGCATCGCCTGATCGATGCCTTCGGCGCAGCGCGGGTGACGAGGTATCCTTGCCTCGTCACCGACCCTGCCGACCTGCGCCATGTCCCTTGACTCTTCGTCTCTGGAAAACCGGCTTCTAGCCACCCTCGCTCCCTGGCGTAGCGCGCCGGCGTGGCGCGTGGCGCTGTCCGGTGGGCTGGACTCCAGCGTTCTCCTGCATCTGCTGGCGCGGCTTGCCCGTCGCGAGGCGCTGCCGCCGCTTTCCGCCCTTCATGTGCATCACGGCCTGCAGGCCATCGCCGACGCCTGGCCGGAACACTGCCAGCGCTTCTGCGATGCGCTCGGCGTGCCGTTGCGCGTCGAACGCGTGCGGGTGGCGGGCGGTGCAAGCCTGGAGCGCGCTGCCCGGGAGGCGCGCTACGCCGCGCTGGCGGCGGCGCTGGGGCAGGGCGAGTGCCTGCTGACCGGGCAGCACCGCGACGATCAGGCCGAGACCGTGCTGTTCCGCCTGTTCCGTGGCGCCGGTGCGCGCGGGCTGGCGGGGATGTCCGTCTGCCGTCCGCTGGGTGCCGGGCTTCTGCTGCGCCCGCTGCTGGGCATCTGCCGCGCCGAGCTGGAGCGTTATGCCCGCAGCCATGGCCTGGACTGGGTGGAGGACCCCTCCAACGCCAGTGACGACTATGACCGCAATTACCTGCGCAACCAGCTGCTGCCGCTCGTCGCCCGGCGCTGGCCGGCGGCGGGCGAAAGCATTGCCCGCAGCGCCGAGCACCTGGCCGAGGCCGAGGGCCTGCTGGCGGAGCTGGCGCAGGCCGATCTGGCGGCGGCGGACCGCCAGGCGCATTACCGGGAGATGCCGCTGCCTTCCCTGGCCCTCGGGCCGCTGGTTTCTCTGAGCGACTCGCGCCAGCGCAACGCCCTGCGCCATTGGCTCGCGCCCCTGGCGCGCCTGCCCGACAGCGCGCACTGGGCCGGCTGGCAGGACCTGCGCGATGCCCGGGCGGATGCCGAACCGGTCTGGCGCCTTGCCGACGGCGAGTTGCGCCGCGCCAATGGCCGGCTCTGGTGGCTGGCGAATGCCTGGCTGGCGGTCGTGCCGCGGGCGCAGCCCTGGGCGGATGCCGCCCGATCGCTGGCGTTGCCCGGAAATGGTTCGTTGCATTTTGACGGCGAGCCGCCGCGCGGGCCGCTGGAGGTCCGTTACCGGCAGGGCGGGGAGGTCATGGCACTGCCCGGCCGCGGTCATCGCGACCTCAAGCGCCTGCTCAACGAGGCCGGCGTGCCGGCGTTCCTGCGCGGCCGCCTGCCGCTGCTCTGGCGAGCCGACGAACTGCTGGGCGTGGCGCTGCTGCCGGATCTGCGCGTGGAGCCGGAGCAGGGTTGGACGCTGCGCTGGACACCTCCGACGAATGACTCGGGTTTGAGCTGATAGCCGCTTTCCGGTAGACTACGCTCCCGTCTTATATCGCTCCCGCCGATTCCCCTGGAATCAGCGGGAGTTCGCTATTGATCACGACGAAGTCGTGAGCCGGGCTACGGCCCGACACCTTCGCTTCCCCGGCGGCCGAGCCGCCTAAACGCTGACATTCAGGGCTTTTCATGACGCGCTACATCTTCGTCACGGGTGGTGTTGTTTCTTCATTGGGGAAAGGCATCGCCTCGGCTTCCTTGGCTGCCATTCTGGAAGCGCGTGGCTTGAAGATCACGATGCTCAAGCTGGACCCCTACATCAACGTCGATCCGGGCACCATGAGCCCGTTCCAGCACGGTGAGGTGTTCGTCACCCACGACGGCGCCGAGACCGACCTCGACCTGGGCCACTACGAGCGCTTCGTGCGCACCACGATGACCCAGAACAACAACTTCACCACCGGCCGCGTCTACATGGACGTGCTGCGCAAGGAGCGCCGCGGCGACTACCTGGGCGCCACCGTGCAGGTGATCCCGCACATCACCGACGAGATCAAGCGTCGCATCATCAAGGGCGCCGGCGATGCCGACGTGGCCCTGGTGGAAGTCGGCGGCACCGTCGGCGACATCGAGTCGCAGCCGTTCCTCGAGGCGATCCGCCAGCTGCGCGTGGAAATCGGTTCGCGCCGCGCGATGCTGATGCACCTGACCCTGGTGCCGTACATCGCCACCGCCGGCGAGACCAAGACCAAGCCGACCCAGCACTCGGTCAAGGAGCTGCGCTCCATCGGCCTGCAGCCGGACATCCTGATCTGCCGCTCCGACCATCCGGTGGACGTCTCCTCCCGCCGCAAGATCGCCCTGTTCACCAACGTGGAAGAGCGTGCGGTCATCTCGCTGGAAGATGTCGACACCATCTACCGCATCCCGTCCGTACTGCACGCCCAGGGCGTCGACGACCTGGTCGTCGAGCGCTTCGGCCTGGAGTGCGGCCCGGCCGACCTGTCCGAATGGGACCGGGTGGTCGACGCCAAGCTCAACCCCGAGCGTGAAGTCACCATCGCCATGGTCGGCAAGTACATGGAACTGCTCGATGCCTACAAGTCGCTGATCGAGGCCATGACCCACGCCGGCATCCAGAGCCGCACCAAGGTCAATCTGCGCTACATCGACTCCGAGGACATCGAGCAGCAGGGCACCGGCCTGCTCGAAGGCGCCGACGCCATCCTGGTTCCGGGCGGCTTCGGCCTGCGCGGCGTGGAAGGCAAGATCACCGCCGTGCAGTACGCCCGCGAGAACAAGGTTCCCTACCTGGGCATCTGCCTGGGCATGCAGGTGGCTGTCATCGAGTTCGCCCGCAACGTGCTGGGCTGGACCGACGCCAACTCCACCGAGTTCGACAAGTCCAGCGGCCACCCGGTCGTCGGCCTGATCACCGAATGGCAGGACGCCACCGGCGCCACCGAAGTGCGCACCGAGACTTCCGACCTGGGCGGCACCATGCGCCTGGGCGCCCAGGAGTGCCTGCTCGAAGCCGGCACCCTGGTACACGGCTGCTATGGCAAGGACGTGATCGTCGAGCGTCACCGCCACCGTTACGAAGTGAACAACAACCTGCGTCCGCAACTGGAAGCTGCCGGCCTGAAGATCTCCGGCCGCTCCGGCGACGGCGCGCTGGTGGAAGTGGTGGAGGCGCCGGATCATCCGTGGTTCGTGGCCTGCCAGTTCCACCCGGAGTTCACCTCCACCCCGCGTGATGGTCACCCGCTGTTCAGCGGCTTCGTCAATGCCGCGCTGAAGCAAGCCGGGAAGGCCTGAGCATGACCCAGAAGATCATCCGCGTCGGCGATATCCAGATCGGCAACGACCTGCCGTTCGTGCTCTTTGGCGGCATGAACGTGCTGGAGTCGCGCGACCTGGCGCTGCAGGTCTGCGAAGAGTACGTCAAGGTCACCGAGAGGCTCGGCATCCCCTACGTGTTCAAGGCCAGCTTCGACAAGGCCAACCGTTCCTCGGTCACCTCGTTCCGTGGTCCGGGCATGGAAGAGGGGCTGAAGATCTTCGAGGAGATCAAGAAGACCTTCAAGGTGCCGGTCATCACCGACGTGCACGAGCCCTACCAGGCCGCTCCGGTGGCCGAGGTCTGCGACATCATCCAGCTGCCGGCGTTCCTGTCCCGGCAGACCGACCTGGTCGTGGCCATGGCCAGGACCAACGCGGTGATCAACATCAAGAAGGCCCAGTTCCTCGCGCCGCAGGAGATGAAGCACATCCTGCGCAAGTGCGAGGAGGCCGGTAACGACCAGCTGATCCTCTGCGAGCGTGGCTCCTCCTTCGGGTACAACAACCTGGTGGTGGACATGCTCGGCTTCGGCATCATGAAGCAGTTCGAGTACCCGGTGTTCTTCGACGTGACCCACGCCCTGCAGATGCCGGGCGGTCGCGCCGATTCCGCCGGCGGCCGCCGCGCCCAGGTCACCGACCTGGCCAAGGCCGGCATGAGCCAGGGCCTAGCCGGCCTGTTCCTGGAGGCCCATCCGGAACCCGAGCAGGCAAAATGCGACGGACCGTGCGCCCTGCGCCTGAACAAGCTCGAGCCTTTCCTGTCCCAGCTCAAGCAGCTGGACGACCTGGTAAAGAATTTCCCCACCATCGAGACTGCCTGAGAATCCGCTCAATGCTTCGCCGCGCTAGGCCCGGCAAGGCATTGGGCAGGTTCTGACGTCTCACCAGCCGCCCCGTTTATCTCTATCTTCGGAGTGTTATCAAGAATGGCAAAGATCGTCGACATCAAGGGCCGTGAGGTCCTGGACTCCCGCGGCAACCCGACCGTTGAAGCGGACGTGATCCTGGACAACGGCATCGTCGGCAGCGCCTGTGCCCCGTCCGGTGCTTCCACCGGTTCCCGCGAGGCTCTCGAACTGCGCGATGGCGACAAGAGCCGTTACCTTGGCAAGGGCGTGCTGAAGGCCGTGGCCAACGTCAACGGCCCGATCCGCGACCTGCTGCTGGGCAAGGACGCGGCTGACCAGAAGGCTCTGGACCGCGCGATGATCGAGCTCGACGGCACCGAGAACAAGGGCAAGCTGGGCGCCAACGCCATCCTGGCCGTGTCCCTGGCCGCCGCCAAGGCCGCCGCCCAGGCCAAGGGCGTGCCGCTCTACGCGCACATCGCCGACCTGAACGGCACCCCGGGCCAGTACTCCATGCCGGTCCCGATGATGAACATCATCAACGGCGGCGAGCACGCCGATAACAACGTCGACATCCAGGAGTTCATGGTCCAGCCGGTTGGCGCCAAGAACTTCGCCGACGCGCTGCGCATGGGCGCCGAAATCTTCCATCACCTGAAAGCCGTGCTGAAGGCCCGTGGCCTGAACACCGCCGTGGGTGACGAAGGTGGCTTCGCGCCGAACCTGGCTTCCAACGAAGACGCCCTGGCCGCCATCGCCGAAGCCGTCGCCAACGCCGGCTACAAGCTGGGCGAGGACGTGACCCTGGCCCTGGACTGCGCTTCCTCCGAGTTCTTCAAGGACGGCCAGTACGACCTGTCGGGTGAAGGCAAGGCGTTCAGCGCCGAAGGTTTCGCCGACTACCTGGCCGGCCTGACCCAGCGCTACCCGATCATCTCCATCGAAGACGGCATGGACGAGTCCGACTGGGCTGGCTGGAAAGTCCTGACCGACAAGATCGGCGAGAAGGTGCAACTGGTCGGTGACGACCTGTTCGTGACCAACACCAAGATCCTCAAGCGCGGCATCGAAGAGAAGATCGGCAACTCGATCCTGATCAAGTTCAACCAGATCGGCTCGCTGACCGAGACCCTGGAAGCCATCCAGATGGCCAAGGCCGCCGGCTTCACCGCGGTGATCTCGCACCGTTCGGGCGAAACCGAGGACAGCACCATCGCCGACCTGGCCGTCGGCACCGCCGCCGGTCAGATCAAGACCGGCTCGCTGTGCCGCTCCGACCGCGTCTCCAAGTACAACCAGCTGCTGCGCATCGAAGAGCAGCTGGGCGCCAAGGCGCCGTACCGTGGTCGCGCGGAATTCCGCGGCTGACGCTAGTCTGGTACGGTGAAGGGGTGGCAGGAGCCACCCCTTTGCATATATGGAGCTGATGGTTTGAGGTTACGTAGCCCTTACTGGCTGTTCGTCGTGCTGATCCTGGCGCTGGCCGGCCTGCAGTATCGCCTGTGGGTCGGCGATGGCAGCCTGGCGCAGGTACGCGACCTGCAGAAGCAGATCGCCGACCAGCAGGGCGAGAACGAGCGCCTGCTCGAACGTAACCGCATCCTCGAGGCCGAAGTGGCCGAGCTCAAGAAAGGCACCGAGACGGTCGAGGAGCGTGCCCGTCACGAACTCGGCATGGTCAAGGACAAGGAAACCCTCTACCAGCTCGCGCAATGACCACTCCCGCCTTCTGGGCCGTGATCCCGGCCGCCGGCATCGGTTCGCGGATGCGCGCCGACCGCCCCAAGCAATACCTCGACCTCGCCGGTCGCAGCATTCTCGAACGCACCCTCGACTGTTTCCTCGGCCATCCCCGGCTCAAGGGCCTGGTCGTGTGCCTGGCCACCGACGATCCCTGGTGGCCGACCCTGCCCAGCGCCGGTAACGAACTGATCCAGCGCGCCGAAGGTGGCCGCGAGCGAGCGGACTCGGTGCTCAACGGCCTGCTGCGCCTGAGCGAGCTGGGCGCCGCCGCCGACGACTGGGTGCTGGTGCATGACGCCGCCCGGCCGAATCTGGCCCGCGTCGATCTTGATCGCCTGCTGGAAGAGCTGGCCAATGACCCGGTGGGCGGCCTGCTCGGCGTACCCGCGCGGGACACCTTGAAGCGTGTCGGCGCCGACGGACGGGTGCAGGAAACCATCGACCGCAACGTGGTCTGGCTGGCCTACACCCCGCAGATGTTCCGCCTCGGCGCACTGCACCGCGCGCTCGCCGATGCGCTGGTGGCCGACGCGGCCATCACCGACGAAGCCTCGGCCATGGAGTGGGCGGGTTACGCGCCGCGCATGGTGGAAGGGCGGGTCGACAACATAAAGGTCACCACCCCGGAAGACCTGCAGCGCCTGCAGCGCAGTTTCGCCAGGCACTGACGCTGGCGCCGCTCCCGTCTTCGTAGGAGCGAGCTTGCTCGCGAATGCCTTCCGGATGCTGAGAATCCGCGTGCCTCATGGGGCGATTCGCGGACAAGGTCCGCTCCTACGAAAGCGCTTCCCATCAAGCCTTGCGCTGTTCCTATCGGCTAAGCCCCCGTAGGAGCGGACCTTGTCCGCGAAATCCCCAACAGGAGCACGGTTAAGGCCCTTTCCCAGGAAAGCGCTCTCAACCGAGCAGCGGCACTTCGATCAGGAAGCGGAACAGCGCCCCATGCTGTTCCACCGCCAGGCAGTTGTAGCCGTGGCGCTGGGTATCTTCCGGAATGCCATGCACCGACTGCGAGCAATCGGTGACCACCTCCAGCAGATCGCCCGGCTTGAGCGTCTCCAGGGTTTCCAGGGTGGCGATGGCGTTGTACGGGCAGTGTTCGCCGCGCAGATCAAGCGACAGCGTCGGCGTCTTGGTGTCGGTCATTGGAGGCTTTCCGTTTACGGGTGAATCGTTGCGCGTTCAGTTGCACCAGCAGCATGCACAGCGCGAGGCCGGCGAAGGTGACCAGCAGGCCGCCGCCGGGGCCGAATTCCTGCAGCAGATTGAGCTTGGGATAGGGCAGGGCGAGGCTGGTGCCGAGTTGGTCCCAGAACACCGCGACCAGGGTGCCGCCGACCACGTTGCCGATGCCGACCACCCAGAAATGCACCTGGCCTTCCATCGAGCGGTACATCCAGCCGGTCTCGCAGCCGCCGGCCAGGACGATGCCGAGGCCGAACAGCACGCCGCCGATCACCGCGTTCGGGCCCATCCAGAAGATCTTCGGCGGCAGGCCGTTGTGGATCGCGGCGAAGGTGCCGACGCTGGCGACCGCCATGCCCAGCAGGATGCCCAGCGCGGCCTGGGTCCGGCCGGTGGTCCAGATATCGCGGGCGGCGCTGGTGAAGCAGATCTGCGCGCGCTCGATCAGGCCGCCGAACGCCAGGCCGAAGAGGCAGGCCAGGCCCAGCACCAGCGAGACTTCGAAGCGCCAGGCGGCGAACAGCGCGGCGATGGCCAGCACGCCCATGCCCAGCCGCCATTGCAGCTTCGCGCGGCGCGCCAGGGTCTCGGCGCTCGGCAGTGCCGCGGCCTTGCCGCCGACCTTCAGCGGGATGCGCAGGAAGGGCAGCAGGCAGATCTTCACCCCGAACCAGGCGCCGATCACCGTGGAGAACATGAAGGCCCAGGCGTGCACCGAGAACATCGGGATGCCGGTGAAGAAGGCCGCGAGGTTGCAGCCCATGGCCAGGCGCGCGCCGAAGCCGGCGATCACGCCGCCGATCAGGCCCTGCAGCAGGCGGCGCTTGCTGGTCGGCCAGCGCAGGCTGACGTTGCCGGCCCAGAGCGCGCAGGCCAGCGCGCCGAGGAACATGCCGATGATCATCACGCCGTCGATGCGGTCCAGCGGCGTGCCTTGCAGGCCGATGATCTTGAAGTAGCTCCACTCCTGCGGCTGCAGGCCGAACCAGGACAGCACGTGGCCGCCCCAGCGGGTGAACTCGCCGGTGACCGCCCAGAAGGTGCCGGTCAGGGCGAAGTAGTAGGCCGAGGCGACGCCGAGGGCGATCAGCGTCGGCAGTGGCGACCAGAAGCGCAGGAGGAAGCGCTCACGGAAAGAAGAGAGGGCTGACATCTGTCGTCCTTGAACCTGTGTAGCGGAAAAGCCCGCCATTCTACCCAAACCGGTACGCCCGTGCCCGCCCTACGGCAAGGGCGTCGGTTGCAGATGCTGCAGGCCGTCCTTCAGATGATCCACCAGTTGCCGCACCTTGGGCGACAGGTGCCGCTGCTGCGGGTACAGCGCCCAGACCCCGGTGTTCGGCGGTTGATGCACTTCCAGCAGGGAGACCAGGCGGCCGCTGCGCAGGTGTTCCAGCACGTAATAGTCCGGCAACTGGCACAGCCCGAAGCCGCGCAGTGCGGCATCGAGTACCGCCTGGCCGCTGTTGCAGCGCCAGTTGCCCTGTACCCGGTGCTGGGTTTCCCGGCCGTTCTCGAGGAAGCTCCACTGGTCGCTGCTGCCCACCAGGCAATTGTGCTGCGCCAGCTCCATCGGGCTTTGCGGCGCGCCGTGGCGGGCGAGGTATTCCGGCGTGGCGCACAGGTACATCACCCGCGGTGCCAAGCGGGTCGCCACCAGCCGTGAATCGCTGAGGCGGCCGAGGCGGATGGCCAGGTCGAAGCCTTCGTGCAGCAGGTCCAGCTGCCGGTTGGACAGTTCGATCTCCACCCGCAGCTGCGGGAACTGCGCCATGAACTCGTTCACCAGCGGCACCACGAAGCGTTCGCCATAGGCCACCGCGCAGGTCATGCGGAGCAGGCCCTTGGGTTCGGCGGACAGATCGCTGACCGCTCGCAGCGCCTCTTCACGGGCATCCTGCAGGCGCTGGCAGTGCTGCAGGAAAGTCTGCCCGGCCTCGCTCAGCGACACCCGCCGGGTGCTGCGGTAGAGCAGGCGGGTCTGCAGGCGTTCCTCCAGGCGGGCGATCTGGCGGCTGACGTGGGACGACGACACTCCCAGGCGTTCGGCGGCGGCGGTGAATTGACCGGTTTCGGCGACGGCGACGAATTCGTCCAGTCCTTCCCAGCGGTGCATCTGGATTATCCCTGTATGGCAATAATGTTTTGATTGTTGACTGATTATTCCCTGAAACGCGGTTTTCTACACTTCCAAGGCTTTGGGGCGCGCTTTTCGCCAGTGGCCCCATGCTCCCCCGACGTGGCCAGTCCCGTCCCGGTTTCCCGGCACAGCGCCGAACCCGTCCGCCGTTGCGGGCGTTGTCGTTTTCCCTCGTTCAGGAGTCTCCAGATGATCAAGTCCCGTGCCGCCGTCGCCTTCGCTCCCAACCAGCCGTTGGAAATCGTCGAGGTCGATGTGGCGCCGCCGAAGAAAGGCGAGGTGCTGGTCCGCATCGTCGCCACCGGCGTCTGCCATACCGACGCCTACACCCTGTCCGGCCAGGATTCCGAGGGCGTGTTCCCGTGCATCCTCGGCCACGAAGGCGGCGGCATCGTCGAGGCGGTGGGCGAGGGCGTCACCTCGCTGAAGGTCGGCGACCATGTGATCCCGCTGTACACCGCCGAATGCCGCGAGTGCAAATTCTGCAAGTCCGGCAAGACCAACCTCTGCCAGGCCGTGCGCGCCACCCAGGGCAAGGGCCTGATGCCCGACGGCACCAGCCGCTTCTCCTACAAGGGCGAGCCGATCTACCACTACATGGGCTGCTCGACCTTCTCCGAGTACACCGTGCTGCCGGAAATCTCCCTGGCCAAGATCCCCGAGGATGCGCCGCTGGAGAAGGTCTGCCTGCTCGGCTGCGGCGTCACCACCGGCATCGGCGCCGTGCTGAACACCGCCAAGGTGGAAGAGGGCGCCACCGTCGCCATCTTCGGCCTGGGCGGCATCGGCCTGGCGGCGATCATCGGCGCGAAGATGGCCAAGGCCTCGCGCATCATCGCCGTCGACATCAACCCGGCCAAGTTCGATATCGCCAGGCAACTGGGCGCCACCGACTTCGTCAATCCGAAGGACCACCAGAAGCCGATCCAGGATGTCATCGTCGAGATGACCGACGGCGGCGTGGACTATTCCTTCGAGTGCGTCGGCAACGTGCAACTGATGCGCGCGGCGCTGGAGTGCTGCCACAAGGGCTGGGGCGAATCCACCATCATCGGCGTCGCCGGTGCCGGCCAGGAAATCAGTACCCGTCCGTTCCAACTGGTCACCGGCCGCGTCTGGCGCGGTTCCGCCTTCGGTGGCGTGAAGGGCCGCACCGAGCTGCCGAGCTACGTGGAAAAGGCGCAGAAGGGCGAAATCCCGCTGGATACCTTCATCACCCACACCATGGGCCTGGAGAAGATCAACGAGGCCTTCGACCTGATGCACGAAGGCAAGAGCATCCGCTCCGTCATCCATTACTGATAAACATGCCGGGGCGTGCACGCGCTCCGGCCTTGCAGGAAGGAGATTTCCATGACGGATTCCATCGAACTCATCAGCAGCCAGAAGAGCTTCGGCGGCTGGCACCAGCGCTACCGCCACCGTTCCGAAACCCTCGGCTGCGACATGGTCTTCGCGGTCTACCTGCCGCCCCAGGCCGAGCCCGAGGCGGGCCTGCCGGTGCTGTACTGGCTGTCCGGGCTGACCTGCACCGACGAGAACTTCATGCAGAAGGCCGGCGCCCAGCGCATGGCCGCCGAACTGGGGCTGGTGATCGTTGCGCCGGACACCAGTCCGCGCGGCCCCGACGTGCCGGGCGATCCGGATGGCGCCTGGGACTTCGGCCTCGGCGCCGGCTTCTACGTCAACGCCACCCAGGAGCCCTGGGCGCGCCACTACCGCATGCACGACTACGTGGTGCGGGAGCTGCCGGCGCTGATCGAGGCGAATTTCCCGGTGTCCGAACGGCGCGGCATCAGCGGCCATTCCATGGGCGGCCACGGCGCGCTGATCTGCGCCCTGCGCAATCCGGGGCGCTACCTGTCGCTGTCGGCGTTCGCGCCGATCACCCACCCGAGCGACTGCCCGTGGGGGCAGAAGGCCCTGGGGCGTTTCCTCGGCGAAAACCCGGCCGCCTGGCGCGAGTGGGATGCGGTGGAACTGCTGGCCAACGCCAGCGAGCGCCTGCCGATCCTGGTGGACCAGGGCGACCGCGACGATTTCCTCGCCGTCCAGCTCAAGCCCGAAGCCCTGCGTGAGGCGGCAGCGGCAGTCGGCCACCCGCTGGAGCTGCGCCTGCAGCCGGGCTACGACCACAGCTACTACTTCATCGCCAGCTTCATCGAGGACCACCTGCGGCATCACGCCAAGGTGCTCCGTGGCTGAGAAAGCCCGGGGTGTTGCCGCACGGCAACAGACCCTGGCGTGCACGATCCGGTAGAATCGACGCCCTGACTCCAACAGGGCGTTTTTTCATGCGAATCGGACATGGCTACGACGTGCATCGCTTCGGCGAGGGCGACTTCATCACCCTCGGCGGCGTGCGCATTCCCCACAAGTTCGGGCTGATCGCCCATTCCGACGGCGACGTGCTGCTGCATGCCCTTTCCGATGCGCTGCTGGGCGCCTGCGCGCTGGGCGACATCGGCAAGCACTTTCCCGACACCGACCCGCAGTTCAAGGGCGCCGACAGCCGCGCGCTGCTGCGCCATGTGCTGTCGCTGGTGGAGGCCAAGGGCTGGAAGGTGGAAAACGTCGACACCACCATCGTCGCCCAGGCGCCGAAGATGGCGCCGCACATCCAGGCCATGCGCGAGACCATCGCCGCCGACCTGAAGGTCGAGCTGGACCAGGTCAACGTCAAGGCGACCACCACCGAAAAACTCGGCTTCACCGGCCGCGAAGAGGGCATCGCGGTGCACGCCGTCGCCCTGTTGAGCCGCGCATGACCGAGCTGGAGCTGCTGGGGCTGCGTGCCCACGGAGAGCCTTGCGGGCGTGGCGTGCTGAAGGCCGTGGCCGAGGATTTCCAGGTCGACGAAGTGCTGGACATCCCGCTGTCGGGGGACGGCGAACACCTCTGGCTGTGGGTGGAAAAGCGCGGGTTGAATACCGAAGAGGCGGCGCGCCGCCTGGCCCGCGCCGCCGGCGTGCCGGTGAAGATGATCAGCTACGCCGGCCTCAAGGACCGCCAGGCGCTGACCCGCCAGTGGTTCAGCCTGCACCTGCCGGGCAAGACCGATCCGGACCTGTCCGCCGCCGAGGACGACAGCCTGCGCATCCTCGAGCGCAACCGCCATCGCCGCAAGCTGCAACGCGGCGCGCATTCGGCCAACGGCTTCACCCTGCGCCTGACCGAACTGCAGGCCGACCGGGACCAGTTGGACGCGCGCCTGAAGGCCGTCGCGGCCATCGGCGTGCCCAACTACTTCGGCACCCAGCGCTTCGGCCATGACGGCGGCAACGTCTTCGACGCGCGGGGCTTTGCCGAGCGCGGCAAATTGCCGGAACAGCGCAACATGCGCTCGCGCCTGCTGTCGGCGGCGCGCAGCTACCTGTTCAACCAGGTGCTGGCGCAGCGTGTGGCGCAAGGAACCTGGAACCAGGCCCTGGTCGGCGATCTGCTGGCCTTCACCGACAGCCGCAGCTTCTTCCCGGCGGGAGAGGCGGAATGCGCCGATCCGCGCCTGGCGGCGCTGGACCTGCACCCCACCGGGCCGATGTGGGGCGAGGGCGACTCGCCGGCCGGCGGCGCACCCGGCGACATCGAGCGCAGCGTGCAGCAGGCGGAGCTGGCGCTTTGCCAGTGGCTTGGCGGTGCGGACCTGGCGCACGAACGGCGCATTCTGCGCCTCCCCATCCCGGGTCTGGCATGGCATTATCCCGCCTCTGACATTCTGCAACTGGAATTCGTCCTGCCGGCTGGCTGCTTCGCCACCGCGGTCGTGCGCGAGCTGATCGAACTCGTGCCGGCAGGGCAGACGGAAAACCCATGCGCATATTGATTGCCAACGACGACGGGGTTACTGCACCCGGTATCGCCGCGCTTTACGACGCGCTGTCCGATCATGCCGAGTGCGTCGTGATCGCCCCGGAAGCCGACCGCAGCGGCGCGAGCAGTTCGCTCACGCTGGACCGGCCGCTGCATCCCCATCGCCTGGGCAATGGCTTCATCAGCCTCAACGGTACGCCGACCGACTGCGTGCACCTGGGCCTCAACGGCCTGCTGGACGAACTGCCGGACATGGTGGTGTCGGGTATCAACCTGGGGGCGAACCTGGGCGACGACGTGCTCTACTCGGGCACCGTGGCGGCGGCTTTGGAAGGGCGTTTCCTGGCTCGCCCGGCCTTCGCCTTCTCGCTGGTCTCGCGCCAGCCGGACAACCTGCCCACGGCGATGCATTTCGCCCGCCTGCTGGTGGAGTCCCACGAGAAGCTCGATCTGCCGCCGCGCACCGTACTCAATGTGAACATTCCCAATCTGCCGCTGGAGCGCGTGCGTGGCATCCAGCTGACCCGCCTGGGCCATCGCGCCCGCGCTGCGGCGCCGGTCAAGGTGGTCAACCCGCGCGGCAAGGAAGGCTACTGGATCGCCGCTGCCGGCGATGCCGAGGATGGTGGGGAGGGCACGGATTTCCACGCGCTGATGCAAGGCTACGTGTCCATTACGCCGCTGCAGATGGACCGGACCTTCCGCGAGGCGTTCAATATCCTTGGCGATTGGATCGGAGGGCTCGACCATGGCCAATGAATTGTCCCGCCACGGCATCGGCATGACCTCCCAGCGTACGCGCGAGCGGTTGATCCAGCGCCTGTACGAGGAAGGTCTGTCCAACGCCCGCGTGCTCGAAGTGATTCGCCGCACGCCGCGCCACCTGTTCGTCGACGAGGCGCTGGCGCATCGCGCCTACGAGGACACCGCGCTGCCCATCGGGCACAACCAGACCATCTCGCAGCCTTTCATGGTGGCGCGGATGACCGAGCTGCTGCTGGCGGCGGGGCCCCTGGACAAGGTGCTGGAGATCGGCACCGGCTCCGGTTACCAGACCGCCGTGCTGTCGCAGCTGGTCGAGCGGGTCTTCTCGGTCGAGCGCATCCAGGCGCTGCAGGACCGTGCGAAAGAGCGACTTGCGGAGCTAAACCTGCGAAATGTTGTCTTTCGTTGGGGCGATGGCTGGGAAGGCTGGCCGGCCCTGGCGCCGTACAACGGGATTATCGTCACCGCGGCGGCGGCGGAGGTCCCGCAGGCCTTGCTGGATCAGCTGACGCCCGGTGGGCGGCTGGTGATTCCGGTGGGGGGCGGCGAGGTCCAGCAGTTGCTGCTGATCGTCCGCACCGAGGAAGGCTTCCAGCGCCAGGTGCTGGACTCCGTGCGCTTCGTTCCGCTGCTCAACGGCCCGCTGGGCTGAAGCAGACACAGCGCCTACGGGTACAATGCCGGCCAATGGGCTGGACGTAATTCATGGATAAGGGGGATGGGTGAGCTTGACAGCGACCCTGCGACAACGGAACTGGATCAAGGGCCTGGGCCACGCTGTGCTGGCCGTTGCCGTTTGCTCTCTGCTGGCGGCCTGTACTTCCTCGTCACGTAGCAGCACCACCGTGGTCGACGGCAGCGCCTCCGCGCGCAAGTCGGCGGCTACCAGCGGTCAGTACGTGGTACGTCGCGGCGACACCCTGTATTCCATCGCCTTCCGCTACGGCTGGGATTGGAAAGCCCTGGCCGCACGCAACAACATTTCCGCGCCCTACACCATCCGCCCGGGGCAATCGATCCGCTTCGATGGCGGTCCATCCTCGGTGCAGCCGTCCGTCGGAAAAAATGCAACGCCTGTCGCTCCGGTTGCTGTCAATAAACCGGCTCCATCTGCTTCTGGTGCCAATAATTCGACCTCTTCGGCTGCGACGCCTTCGCCGCAGGCCAGCGCCGGCGCGGCAACTCCGGCTCCGTCGGGCGGTGGAGTCAGTGGCTGGATATGGCCAACCAATGGCACCCTGATCGGGCGTTTTGCATCAAACGGCAGTTTGAATAAAGGGATTGATATAGCCGGGCAATTGGGCCAGCCTGTCCTGGCTGCGTCGAATGGCACGGTGGTGTACGCCGGTAGTGGTTTGCGGGGCTACGGCGAACTCGTGATCATCAAGCACAGCGATACCTACGTAAGCGCCTACGGTCACAACCGCAGGTTGCTGGTGCGGGAAGGGCAACAGGTCAAAGTCGGGCAGAACATTGCCGAGATGGGCTCCACAGGGACTGACCGGGTGAAGCTGCACTTCGAGATTCGCCGCCAAGGTAAACCTGTAGATCCGCTGCAATACCTGCCAAATCGTTGACGATTGCTGTTCCCCTGCGTGGGTGAGCGGGCCCCGGTGTCCTAAGGATAAGGACGCACCTGGGCTTGTTGTCGAACTCAGCAAGGGATAACGACATGGCACTTAAAAAAGAAGGGCCGGAGTTTGACGTCGATGATGAAGTGCTCCTTCTGGAGCCCGGCATCATTTTCGAAGAGTCGCTTGCCGAAGAGCAGGTATCGCTTCAAGTCACTCCCAAGGCCTCCCCTCTCTCCTCTCTCAAGCAACACAAGCACATCGACTACAGTCGGGCGCTCGACGCTACCCAGCTGTATCTGAATGAAATCGGCTTTTCGCCGCTGCTGACCCCGGAAGAAGAAGTGCACTTCGCGCGCCTTGCGCAGAAGGGCGATCCGGCTGGCCGGCGGAGAATGATCGAGAGCAACCTGCGGCTGGTGGTGAAGATCGCGCGGCGCTACGTCAATCGCGGTCTCTCGCTGCTCGACCTGATCGAAGAGGGCAACCTGGGGTTGATCCGGGCGGTGGAAAAGTTCGATCCGGAGCGCGGCTTCCGCTTCTCCACCTACGCCACTTGGTGGATTCGACAGACCATCGAACGGGCCATCATGAACCAGACCCGCACCATCCGCCTGCCGATCCATGTGGTCAAGGAACTCAACGTCTACCTGCGGGCCGCTCGCGAGCTGACCCACAAGCTGGACCACGAGCCTTCGCCCGAGGAAATCGCCAACCTGCTCGAGAAACCGGTGGAAGAGGTCAAGCGCATGCTCGGCCTCAACGAGCGGGTAACCTCCGTGGATGTCTCGCTCGGCCCGGATTCCGACAAGACCCTGCTCGACACGCTCACGGATGATCGACCGACCGATCCCTGCGAGCTGCTGCAGGACGATGACCTGAGCGAGAGCATCGACCAGTGGCTGTCGGAGTTGACCGACAAGCAGCGGGAAGTGGTGATTCGGCGCTTCGGCCTGCGGGGGCATGAAAGCAGCACCTTGGAGGAAGTCGGCCAGGAAATCGGCCTGACCCGCGAGCGGGTCCGGCAGATTCAGGTCGAGGCACTCAAGCGTCTGCGCGAGATTCTCGAGAAGAACGGTCTGTCCAGCGACGCCCTGTTTCAGTAGCGGCTAGCTGGACCACAAGAAAGCCCGGATGATTCCGGGCTTTTTTATGTGCCGTGATGTAAGCATTCACTTACATGGTGTGTGAGCGTTCAGCTTCAAGTATCGGTCGCTTAAACTGCTGTGTTATCTATCTCATTGTTTTGTATGAGTTTTCTATGATGTATTCAGATGCAGAGACGATGCTGCGGCAAAATTGCCTACCTTGCCGCGATGCCGGAGGTGAGTAATATCACTCCTGCGTACACGGAAAGACGCAGGCCGGTAAGGACGCTGGTCAGGACATCGCGGGATGCGATTCATCAGGACGATGAACTAGGGACGAAAGAGTGGGCGGGTTATCCCGCCCCTTTTTTTTGCCTGCGAAAAAGTGTTCCCGCAGATGCGAAAAGGCCCGCTCGAGGCGGGCCTTCTTGGAGATCAGCGCTCCAGGTACTGCATCTTGTTCGGCTTGCCGTCCCACTCTTCAGCGTCCGGCAGAGAAGCCTTCTTCTCGGTGATGTTCGGCCACACATCAGCCAGATCTTTGTTCAGCTCGATGAACTCCTGCATATCGTCCGGGACTTCGTCCTCGGAGAAGATCGCCTGTGCCGGGCATTCCGGTTCGCACAGGGCGCAGTCAATACACTCGTCCGGGTGAATGACCAGGAAGTTCGGGCCTTCGTAGAAGCAGTCCACCGGGCAGACTTCCACGCAGTCGGTGTATTTGCACTTGATGCAGTTGTCGGTGACGACGAAGGTCATTTTCTAATTCTCTCCTCATGCAGGCGGCTAAGCGCGCGCGGATTCTAACAGCTTGTTCCGCGGTCCGTCAGACTCGCATCTTCCATGCATATAACAATTCGAGAGCCTGGCGCGGTGTCAGGTCGTCGGGACTGACGCGCATCAACTCGTCGACAACCGAGTGCGGGAGGCTGGCAAACAGGTCGCTTTGCAGTGGCGCCGGGCCTTTCGAGTCGTTCGAGCGCGGAGCTTCGTGGGGCAGGCTGGTGGTTTCCAGGCGTGCCAGGTGTTCGCGGGCGCGGTGAATTACCGCACCCGGCACGCCGGCCAGTTGTGCCACCGCCAGGCCGTAACTCTGGCTGGCCGGGCCGGGCAGTACGTGGTGCAGGAAGACGATGCGCTCGTTGTGCTCGGTAGCGTTGAGGTGCACGTTGGCCACCGCCGGCTCGCTTTCCGGCAGGACGGTCAGCTCGAAATAGTGGGTGGCGAACAGCGTGAAGGCGCGCAGCTTGGCCAGATGCTCGGCAGCGGACCAGGCTAGTGACAGGCCGTCGAAGGTGCTGGTGCCGCGGCCCACTTCATCCATCAGCACCAGGCTGCGGTCGCTGGCGTTGTGCAGGATGTTGGCGGTTTCGCTCATCTCCACCATGAAGGTGGAGCGGCCGCCGGCGAGGTCGTCAGAGGAGCCGATGCGGGTGAAGATACGGTCCACCAGCGACAGTTCGCAGCGCGCCGCCGGGACGAAGCTGCCGATATGAGCCAGCAGCACGATCAGCGCCGTTTGCCGCATATAGGTCGATTTACCGCCCATGTTCGGGCCGGTAATCACCAGCATGCGGGTGTCCTGGTCGAGGTTCAGGTCGTTGGCGACGAACGGAGTGTCGAGCACCTGCTCGACCACCGGGTGGCGGCCTTGCTCGATCAGGATGCCCGACTCCTCGACGAAGCGCGGACGGTTCAGGTCGAGGTTCAGCGCGCGTTCGGCGAGGTTGGCCAGCACGTCCAGTTCGGCCAGGGCGGCTGCGGTGTCCTGCAGTGGCGCCAGTTGGGCGATCAGCAGTTCCAGCAGCTCTTCATAGAGTTGCTTCTCCCGCGCCAGGGCACGGCTCTGGGCAGACAGGGCCTTGTCTTCGAACGCCTTCAGTTCCGGGGTGATGAAGCGTTCGGCGCCTTTCAGCGTCTGCCGGCGGATGTAATCGGCGGGTGCCTGTTCGGCCTGCACGCGGGGCAGTTCGATGTAGTAGCCGTGGATGCGGTTGTAGCCGACCTTCAGGTTCGGCAGGCCGGTGCGCGCCTTTTCCCGGGTTTCCAGGTCCATCAGGTATTGGCCGGCGTTCTCGCTGAGCATCTGCAGCTCGTCCAGCTCGGCATCGTAGCCGCGCGCGATCACGCCGCCGTCGCGGATCACCGCCGGCGGGTTCTCGATCACCGCGCGGGCCAGCAGGTCGGCCAGTTCCGGGTAGGTGCGGATGTTGCCGGCCAGTTGGCCGAGGTGCGGCGCTTCCAGTTCGGCCATGCCGTTCTGCAGCTCGGGCAGGGCGGCGAGGGCGTCGCGCAGGCGGGCGAGGTCGCGCGGACGGGCGTTGCGCAGGCCGATACGGGCGAGGATGCGCTCGACGTCGCCGATTTCCTTCAGTTGTGGCTGGAGGATTTCGAAGCGGTAGCGCTCCAGCAGGCAGGCGATGGATTCCTGGCGGGCTTCGAGGACCGCGCGGTCGCGCAGCGGACGGTTCAGCCAGCGGGTCAGCAGGCGGCTGCCCATGGCGGTCTGGCAGCGGTCGACCACCGATTGCAGGGTGTTGTCGCGGCCGCCGGCGAGGTTGGTGTCCAGCTCCAGGTTGCGGCGGCTGGCGCCGTCGAGGATCACCGTGTCATCGATGCGTTCGTGACGCAGGCTGCGCAGATGCGGCAGGGCGGTGCGCTGGGTTTCCTTGGCGTAGGCGAGCAGGCAGCCGGCGGCACCGATGGCCAGGGTCAGTTCCTGGCAGCCGAAGCCTTTCAGGTCCTGTACGCCGAACTGCTGGCACAGGCTCTTGTGCGCGGAGTCGCGGTCGAAGTCCCAGGGTGCGCGGCGGCGCACGCCACGGCGCTTCTCCGCCGGTAGGCCCTGCGGCCAGTCGTCGGGGATCAGCAGTTCGGCGGGGTTCATGCGTTCCAGTTCGGCCAGCAGGGTTTCCCAGCCTTTTATTTCCTGGACGCTGAAACGGCCGCTGGTGATGTCCAGCACGGCGAGGCCGAACAGCCGTTCGTCGCCGAGTACGGCGGCCAGCAGGTTGTCGCGGCGCTCGTCGAGCAGGGCCTCGTCACTGACGGTGCCCGGGGTGATGATGCGCACCACCTGGCGCTCGACCGGCCCCTTGCTGGTGGCCGGGTCGCCGATCTGCTCGCAGATCACCACCGATTCGCCGAGTTTCACCAGCTTGGCCAGGTAGCCTTCGGCGGAATGGAAGGGAATGCCGGCCATGGGAATGGCGTTGCCGGCGGACTGCCCGCGCGCGGTCAGGGTGATGTCGAGCAGCTTGGCGGCCTTCTTGGCATCCTCGTAGAACAGCTCGTAGAAGTCACCCATGCGGTAGAACATCAGCTGATCCGGGTGCTGGTTCTTCAGCTTCCAGTACTGCTGCATCATGGGAGTGTGGGCGGAGAGGTCGCTCTGGCTCATGGCTTCTGGCTGTCCGGCTTCAACATGCAAAAGCGCCTAGTGTACGGTATCCGCCTGGCCTTCTTTAACCCCGGAGCGCACCGTGTCCGTCACCGATTCCTCGATCACCGAACTCTCCGCACTGCTCGGCAGCCGGCTCGCCGCCAATGGGTTGCGCGTGACCACCGCCGAATCCTGCACCGGCGGCGGGATCGCCGAGGCGATCACGCGCATTCCCGGCAGCTCGGCCTGGTTCGAGGCCGGCTACGTCACCTATTCCAATGAGCAGAAGACCCGTCAGCTGGAGGTGCCCGCCGAGCTCTTCGCGAAGGTCGGCGCGGTCAGCCGCGAGGTGGTGGAGGCGATGGTCGCCGGCGCGCTGCCGCGCAGTGGCGCGGATATCGCCGTGGCGGTCAGCGGCGTTGCCGGGCCGGACGGCGGTTCCGCCGAGAAGCCGGTAGGCACCGTCTGGCTGGCCTGGAAAAAGGGCGGACAGGTCTTCAGCGAACGCCGTCTGTATGCCGGCGATCGGGAGGCGGTGCGCCGGCAAACTGTGGCAACCGCTCTGGCCGGGCTGTTGCGCCTGGCGGACGGGGAAAATCCGATCCAGGGGTAGGCGAGCGGCTTGCCCTGTGGAATAATACTGTCTACTTATACAGTTGTTCGTGGCCGTCCGGCCCCCTGACTTCGCGAGGACTTCAATGGACGAGAACAAGAAGCGCGCCCTGGCCGCGGCCCTGGGACAGATCGAACGCCAATTCGGCAAAGGCGCGGTCATGCGCATGGGCGACCATGAGCGTCAGGCCATTCCGGCCATCTCCACCGGCTCGCTGGGCCTGGACATCGCCCTGGGCATCGGCGGCCTGCCGAAAGGCCGTATCGTCGAGATCTACGGTCCGGAATCCTCGGGTAAGACCACCCTGACCCTGTCGGTCATCGCCCAGGCCCAGAAGGCCGGCGCCACCTGCGCCTTCGTCGACGCCGAACACGCGCTGGACCCGGACTACGCCGGCAAGCTGGGCGTCAATGTCGACGACCTGCTGGTCTCCCAGCCGGACACCGGCGAACAGGCCCTGGAAATCACCGACATGCTGGTGCGCTCCAATGCCGTCGACGTGATCATCGTCGACTCCGTGGCGGCCCTGGTGCCGAAGGCCGAAATCGAAGGCGAGATGGGCGACCAGCACGTCGGCCTGCAGGCGCGCCTGATGTCCCAGGCCCTGCGCAAGATCACCGGCAACATCAAGAACGCCAACTGCCTGGTCATCTTCATCAACCAGATCCGCATGAAGATCGGCGTAATGTTCGGCAACCCGGAAACCACCACCGGCGGTAACGCGCTGAAGTTCTACTCCTCCGTCCGCCTGGACATACGTCGTACCGGCGCGGTGAAGGAAGGCGACGAGGTGGTTGGCAGCGAGACCCGCGTCAAGGTCGTGAAGAACAAGGTCGCACCGCCGTTCCGTCAGGCTGAATTCCAGATCATGTACGGCCGCGGCATCTACCGCACCGGCGAGATCATCGACCTGGGCGTGCAACTGGGCATGATCGAAAAGTCCGGCGCCTGGTACAGCTACCAGGGCAGCAAGATCGGCCAGGGCAAGGCCAACGCCGCCAAGTTCCTGGAAGACAACAGCGAGATCTGCAACACCCTCGACAAGGCTATCCGCGAGCAGTTGCTGACCAACCAGCCGGCGCCGACCAAGGCCGAACTCGCTGCGGCGGAAGCCGAAGCGGAAGCTGAAGCCGACTACTGATCGCCATGACCGTCGAGCTCGATAACCCCGTCGCTGTGCGGCGGGTCGCCATGGACCTGCTGGCGCGACGCGAGCATGGCCGGGCGGAGCTCTCGCGCAAGCTGCGGCAACGCGGCGCCGCGCAGGAACTGATCGACCCCGCCCTCGACCGCTTGGCCGAGGAGGGGTTGCTCAACGAAAGCCGTTACCTGGAAAGCTACATCGCCAGCCGCGCACGGGCCGGTTACGGTCCGCTGCGGATTCGCGAGGAGCTGTCCCAGCGGGGCCTGCCCCGGGGCGAGATCGACAGCGCCTTGAACGAGTCGGGTATCGATTGGGGCGAGAACCTCAGGGAGGTATGGCGGCGCAAGTTCGGCTGCCAGCCGCAGGATGCCCGCGAGCGAGCCCAGCAGGGGCGCTTCCTGAGCTATCGAGGCTATTCGATGGACGCCATCGGTCGACTCCTGAGTGGTCGACGGTCGGACGATTGAGTGCTTGATCAATTGAACAAGGCACCCGGAAGGGTGCCTTGCTCGTTTCAGGGCCCGGTACTTTCGCTATTTGCGTTCCCAGTTTTCCGGCTGGTTGATGAAGTTGACCAGTTCGCGCAGGCGGCCCTGGTCGCGGCCGTTGAAGGCGAAGGCGAGGCGGGTCAGTTGGGAGAATTCCGGTTCGTCCAGCTCCGATTCGCTGTAGGGCTGCTGATGGAAGCCATCCGTCACGCAGAGATGGCCGAACTCCCGCTCCAGCAGTCCCAGTGCGTGCTTGTTCAGCGCATGGTTCAGGCGGATCACGAAGCGATCCCTGAGCCAGCGGCTGGAGTGGAAGTTGCTGTAGAACTGGGCGATTTCCTCGACCGCTTCTTCGGCCGAATGCACCAGTTTCACCAGGTTCATGTCGCTGGGCAGGATGTAGCCGTTGTCTTCGAGTTGCTCCTTGATGAACTGCAGGGCGTGGTCCCAGTAATGTCCGCCCGGCTGATCGAGCAGCACCACGGGCACCAGCGGGCTTTTCCCGGTCTGGATCAGGGTGAGCACTTCCAGGGCTTCGTCGAGGGTGCCGAAGCCGCCGGGGCAGAGCACCAGGGCGTCGGCTTCCTTGACGAAGAACAGCTTGCGCAGGAAGAAGAAGTGGAATGACAGCAGGTTGCTGGTGCCGTCCACGGTGCTGTTGGCGTGCTGCTCGAAAGGCAGGGTGATATTGAAGCCGAGGCTGTTTTCCAGGCCCGCGCCTTCATGGGCGGCGGCCATGATGCCGCCACCGGCGCCAGTGATGACCATCATGTCGTAGCGGGCCAGGGTCTCGCCCAGTTCCCGGGCCAGGGCGTAGACGGGATGGCCGGCCGGTGTGCGCGCGGAGCCGAACACCGTGACCTTGCGGCGGCGCTTGAACTGCTCCAGGGTGCTGAAGGCGTGCTCCATCTCGCGCAGGGTCTGCAGCATGATCTTGGCGTCCCAGCGGTTGCGGTCGGCCTGGGCCATGCGGGCGACGGTGGTGAGCATCTCGCGGTAGAGCGGCAGGTTCTGGCTGCCGCCGGGGGCGGCCAGGGCCGCCAGTTCATCGACTTTCTGCGCCAGCTCCGTGCCGCTGGTCTGGAAGTGTCTGGAAAGATAGTCGTCGGGCTCAAAGGGCATGTTGATACTCCTTGTTCATCAACCCCTGTTGGCCTGCCCATGCGCGACGGCGTTCACCCCAGGGTGTCGCCGGGACGGGCATCGCGTCGCGTCATGCACAAGTCCGATGCGGGAGGCCGTGCAGTCTGGCACGCGGGATGTGACAGTCCGTGAGACCTCCACTTCAGATCGCTATCCGGTCCCCCGGTTCCGGTATGTTCGCGTTCCACTTCAGGCGCTCGTGGAGCGCTTTCTGCAGCACATCCATCTTTTCTCGTTCGCCATGTATCAGGTATAGCTCGGGTTTGTGCTCGAAGTTGCCAACCCACTGAATCAATTGCGATTGTCCCGCGTGAGCGGAGAATCCGCCCAGGGTGTGGATCTGCGCGCGGACGCCGATGCGCTGGCGCAGGATGCGCACCGTACTGGCACCGTCGACGATGGCCCGTCCCAGTGTGCCCCGGGCCTGGAAGCCGGGGAAGACGATATGGCATTCCTCGCGCCAGAGGTTGTGCTTGAGGTGGTGGACGATCCGCCCGCCGGTGCACATGCCGGCGCCGGCGATGATGATCGCGCCACTCTGGATGCGGTTCAGCGCCATGGATTCCTCCACGCTCTGGGTGGTGCGCAGGATCGGCAGCCATTCGCCGACCTTGGCGGTGCCGGTGCCGCGCATGTACTCGCGGTCGGTGTCGGCGAACTCGTTGATGTGCTGCAGGTAGATGCGGTTGGCCTGGGCGGCCATCGGGCTGTCGAGGTAGACCACCTGCTGCGGCAGGCGGCCTTCCTGGTAGAAGCGGCCGAGGTAGTAGATCAGGTCCTGGGTGCGGCCGACGGCGAAGGCGGGAATCAGCACGTTGCCGCCGTCGCGCTGGGCCTGGGCGAGGATGCCGGCCAGTTCCTCCAGCGTCTCGTTGGAATCACGGTGGTCGCGGTCGCCGTAGGTGGACTCCAGCAGCACCACGTCGGCGCGGGTCAGGGGCGTCGGCGTGCGCATCAGCGGCGAGCAGGTGTTGCCCAGGTCGCCGGAGAACACCAGGCGGCGGGTCACGCCGAACTCGTGGATCTCGATCTCGACGATGGCCGAGCCGAGGATGTGGCCGGCGTTGTGGAAGGTCACGCGAATGCCCCGCGCCACTTCGACCGTGCTGCCATAGCTGACGCGCCGGCGCAGGTTCAGCGCGCGGGAGGTGTCTTCCAGGCTATACAGCGGCGCCACCGGAGGCCTGCCGAGCCTTGCACGCCACCGGCTCTCCCACTCGGCGTCCTTTTCCTGGATATTCGCCGAGTCCATCAGCATCAGCTCCAGCAGGTCGCAGCAGGACTCGGTGGCGTAGATCGGCCCCTTGTAGCCTTCCTTCACCAGGCGCGGCAGCAGGCCGCTGTGGTCGAGGTGGGCGTGCGACAGCACCACCGCATCGAGTGCCTTGGGGTCGAACGGGAAGGGATTGCGATTGCCCGCTTCGTTGTCGCGGGTGCCCTTGCTTGCACTGCGCCCCTGGCGCATGCCGCATTCGAGCAGCACGCGCACGCCATCACGGGTTTCCAGCAGGTAGCAGGAGCCGGTGACTTCCTGGATCGCGCCGATGAAAGTGAGTAGCGCCATGTCGTCTCCTTGTCTTGATCCACCTTCAGCCTTGCCTGATTGGGCGGGACGGGCGTTGATGCACGTCAGCGCCTGTCCGATCTGTCGACCTAGACTTCCAGTCATGCCCAAGGAGAGTCGATATGTCCCAGATCCTGCCCAGTCCGGAAGAACTCGCCGCCCATGCGGCCGCCGAACCAGCCTATGCCCAGTGGCTGCTTGGCCGAGGTCCGCTTCAGCATAGCGCGCAGACCCGGGCAGCGGTCTTCCGCATGGCTCATCAATTGGTCCAGTTCCACCTGCAGCCGGACCTTGCCAGCGTCTACCGGATGTTCAGCGCGCTGGACCAACTGACCTGCGCCGGCCTCTGGCTGGTGGCGCACATGACCTACGCCCGGCGCGTGCGCCTGGACGGCGCGCCGCTGCAGGCCGAGGACTTCAAGGCGCAGCCCGAGGGACACACCGGCGGCGCGCTGAACATGGTGCCGGCCTACGCCGGCTACCTGGCGCTCAACGCCTTGAGCGGCAAGACGCGCGGCTGGTTGATGGGGCAGGGGCACTGCGTGGCGGCGATCGAGGCGCTGAACGTGCTGACCGGCAACCTGCACCCGGAACAGGCCGCCGCCTACGGGCAGGGCGAGGCCGGGCTGAACCGGCTGGTGGGGGATTTCTACAGCTACGTCCAGGCGCCGGACGGCCGGGTCGCCGCGCCATTGGGCAGCCACGTCAACCCGCACACCGCGGGCGGCATCGCCGAAGGGGGCTACCTGGGCTTCGCCGAACTGCAGTACGCGCACATGCCGCTGCCGGGCGAGACGCTGGTGGCGTTTCTCTCCGACGGCGCCGCCGAGGAGCAGCGTGGCAGCGACTGGATTCCGCGCTGGTGGCGGGCCGAGGACTGCGGGGCGGCCCTGCCGGTGATGATCGCCAACGGCCGGCGTATCGAGCAGCGCACCGACCTCGGCACTCACGAAGGGCTGGAGGGCTTCAAGCAGCACCTGCGCCGCTGCGGGTTCGACCCGGTGAGCTTCGACGGACGCGACCCCGCCGCCTTCGTCTGCGCCCTGTGGGAGATGGAACTGCGGCTGGGGCATCGGGTGGAGGAAATGGCCCGCGGCATCCTCCACTACCCGTTGCCGATTCCCTACGGCATCGCCGAGACGGTCAAGGGCTTCGGCTTCTACGGCGCCGGCAGCAACGCCGCGCACAACCTGCCGCTGCCGGGCAATCCGAGCAAGGATGAGCAGGCGCGCGACCTCTTCAACCAGCATGTGGCGCCGCTCTGGGTCGAGCCGCAGGCGCTGGCCGCTGCCTGCGCGCTGTTCAGCGCATCCCGCCAGGGTCGCGAGCTGGAGCGCGACAACCCGCTGGCCGTGCGCCGTCCCACGGAGCCGTCGATCCCCGAACTGCATTACCGCAGCGACTTCTGCTCGCCGATGGCGGCGCTGGATCGCTTCTACGTCGACCTGTGCGCGGCGAACCCCGGGCTGCGGGCCCGCGTCGGCAACCCGGACGAGCTGGCGAGCAACCGCCTGGGCGGCGTCCTCAAGACGCTCAGACACCGGGTCTGCGAGCCGGAAAGCGATCTGGAGGCGGTCGACGGGCGGGTGATCACCGCCCTCAACGAGGAGGCGGTGGTCTCCGCCTGCCTGGCCAACCAGGGCGGTCTCAACCTGGTGGCGAGCTACGAGGCCTTCTGCGTGAAGATGCTCGGCGCGGTGCGCCAGACGATCATCTTCGCCCGCCAGCAGAAGGAAGCCGGCCGCCCCGCCGGCTGGCTCGGCTGGCCCCTGGTGGCGACCTCGCACACCTGGGAGAACGGCAAGAACCAGCAATCGCACCAGGACACCACCTTCTGCGAAGCGCTGCTCGGCGAGATGAGCGACATGGTGCGGGTGGTCTTCCCCGCCGACCACAACAGCGCGTTGGCGCTGCTGCCGGAGATCTACCGCAGCCGCGGGCAACTGACCTGCATGGTGATTGCCAAGCGCGAGCGGCCCTCGGAATTCAGCCAGGCCCAGGCCGAGCAGCTGGCCCGTGACGGCGCGCTGGTGCTGGAGGAGCGTCCGGGCAGCGATCCGCTGCTGCTGATCGCCAACGGCAGCTATCAACTGACGGAGATGCGCCGTGCCGCGTCGCGTCTGGAGGAGGCCGGCTACCCCTACCGGCTGGTGTACCTGCAGGAGCCCGGCCGCTTCCGCGCGCCGCGCGACAACTGGGAGCTGCAGGCGGTCGCCGACGAGGCGCTGACCGCCCGGCTGTTCCCCGACCATTGCCAGCGCCGGGTGTTGCTGACGCACATGCGCCCGGAAGTGGCGCGTGGACATCTCTGGCCGATCCTGCCGGACGCGCTGAAAACCTCGGTGCTGGGCTATCGCAACCAGGGCGGCACGCTGGACGAGGCGGGCATGCTGTTCGCCAACCACGCCTGCTGGGCCCATGTGCTGGCCGCCTGCGCGCGCCTGCTGGACGTACCGCGCAGCGCGCTGCTGACGCCCGACGAGGCGGCGGCGGTGGCGGGCAAGGGCGATCCGGCAGTGTTGCGTTGAGGCCGCGGGGAGGGGCGAAGCGCCGCGCGCAACCGCCGGTGGGCGGTTGCGCGGGGTTCAGCGTTTCAGCGGTTTGATCAGGCCGTCGAGGCCGTCGATCTTCAGCTCCAGGGTCAGTTGCATCAGCCGGCCCAACTCGCCGGGCGGGAACTGTCCCTTCTTGTAGAACCACAGCAGGTACTCGTCCGGCAGGTCCACCAGCATGCGGCCCTGGTACTTGCCGAAGGGCATCGGCGTGCGCGCGATCTTCAGCAACTGTTCCTTGTCGAGCATGCGCGGCGCTTACTTCTGCAGCTTGATCTTGCAGCTACCGGCGTCGAAGCGCTCGGTGGTGACCGGCGCGTTGGTCTTGTACTCGGTGAAGCTGTAGGTGAGGATCGCGCCCTTGGCCAGCAGCTGGCGGTAGGCGGTGTTGCTGCAGACGCTGTCGCCCAGCTGGCTGCGCACGCTCTCGGGGTTCTGGCGCATGCGCTCGGCGTGGCTGGCGCGCACGCTCAGGTGGTTGATCAGCTGGGAACCCTCGACGGTGTAGCCCTGGTCGAGGATGTCCTCGTTGATCGCGCGCGGGGTGCCTTCGCTGCTTTCCTTGGCGACCTTTTCCAGGGTCTGGGTCAGTTCGTAGTTCTTCAGCGACGCGGCATGGGCGGCCGGAAGAACGAGACAGAGGGCGAGGGCGGTGAGGCGCAGCATGGGCATCTCCTGACAATGGTGCCGATTCGACCGTGCGGCCCCCTCCGGGTTCGCCGGCCATTCCAGGCCGCCATTGTCCCTGAAAAGCGCGTCCCTGCCGAGGAACACTTGTCGCAGCGGCATTGCGCGCCAGTCGCCCGGCGGCGGGGCGAGGGGGCGGCTCTGTTACAATCGCCGGTCCGCACCTATCGTCCTGTCCGAGCAACCGATGTTCCGATCGTTTTCCCCCGTCCCGGTGGCGCATTCATGAGCCACGCCGTCGCCCGTCTTCGCGACCAGCGCCTGGCCCGCTGCGTCAAGCCGTTCGTGGCCCGAGGCTCGCGTTCGCCGCGCTGCCCGGGGTGCCGCCTGCGGCCGAACTACTGCATGTGCGGCCTGCGCCCGCAGGTCGAGTCCAACGCGGCGATGTGCCTGGTGATGTTCGATACCGAACCGCTCAAGCCCAGCAACACCGGCTGGCTGATCGCCGAGACCGTGCCCGACACCTGGGCCTTCGGCTGGTCGCGCATCGAGGTCGATCCGGCCTTGCTGGCGCTGCTGGACGATCCGCAGTGGCAGCCTTACGTGGTGTTTCCCGGCGAGTTCGTCCAGGCGGAGCGCGTGGTCACCACGGTGGAGCCGCAGGACGGCAGGCGCCCGCTGTTCATCCTGCTCGACGCGACCTGGAACGAGGCGCGCAAGATGTTCCGCAAGAGCCCCTACCTGGACCGTTTCCCGGTACTGAGCATCACCCCCGACGCCCTGTCGCGCTACCGCCTGCGCCGCTCCAAGTTCGACGAGCACCTGTGCACCGCGGAGGTGGCCGCGCTGTGCCTCGGGCTGGCCGGCGACCGCCGCGCCGGGGATGCGCTGGACGCCTACCTGGATGTGTTCAGCGAACGCTACCTGGGCTCCAAGTGCCAGCAGCCGCTGGACGAGCAGAGCCCGGCGCACCAGGCATTGATACCGTTCACCCAGGGCCAGGATTCGTAGGAGCGGCTTGCCCCTGTAGGAGCGGACCTTGTCCGCGAATGGCGCCCGCAGGGCGCCCTTGCAGGCTCAGGCCGGCTGCACCCGCGGCTTGGTCGGCCACAGCTGCGCCACCAGCATGCCGGCGAGCATCAGCGCGCAGCCGATATAGCCGCGCAGGTGCAGGCTCTCGTCGAGGAACAGGGCGCCGGCGATGGCGGCGAACACCGCTTCCAGCGACAGGATGATCGCCGCGTGGGAGGCGATGGCGTGCTTCTGCGCCACGACCTGCAGGGTGAAGCCGGTGGCGACGCCGAACAGGCCGCCGTAGAGCAGCGCGGGGCCGGCCTGGACGATGGCGGCCCAGTGGATCTCCTCGAAGACCAGCGCCAGGAGCAGGCTCACCACCGAGCAGGTGACGAACTGCAGGAAGGCCAGGCGGATCGGGTCGTAGCGGCTGGCGAACGCGCCCACCAGCAGCATGTGCCCGCCCCAGACGAAGGCGCCGGTGAGCTGCAGCCAGTCGCCGGAGGCAACGTGGAAATCCGGGCCGATGCTCAGCATGGCCATGCCGACCACCGCCAGCGCCGCGGCCAGCCAGGTGCCCATGCCGGTGCGGTGGCCGAGCAGCAGCCCCAGCAGCGGCACGATGATCACGTACAGGCCGGTGATGAAGCCGGAGTTGGTGACGCTGGTGAACAGCAGGCCGACCTGCTGCAGGTTGATCCCCAGGGTCAGCGCGGCGCCGATGGCCAGGCCCGCCAGCAGGAGGCCGCGGTTGAGCGGCTGGGCGCCGCGCTTGCCCGACCAGACCAGCAGCGGCACCAGCGCCAGCGCGCCAAGGGCGAAGCGCAGGCCGGTGTAGAGGAACGGGCCGATGGCGTCCATCCCCAGGCGCTGCGCAACGAAGGACACCCCCCAGATCATCGCGGTAATCAGCATCAGGATATCGGCGCGCAGCGCGTGGCTTTTCATCTTGTTGTTCTCGAACGGCGGGAAAAAAGCGGAACTCTGCCGCAAGCCAGGGCCGTTGGAAAGAGGCGCGTCCTGCCCGCGGGTGCAGTGACAGTGCCGCTGGCAATGCAATGGCGCGGACACCGGGCACCGTCTTTGCGTACAATGCACGGGCAGTGCTCTATCCGTGCTCCGATCTTTCCTGCGCAGGTCCGGCCGTTATCCGTGGCAAGACTTCGACGCGGCCTTCAAGGACTATCCATGGCTTCCTACGAGATCCTGATCGCTGACGATCACCCGCTGTTCCGCAGTGCCCTGCACCAGGCCTTGTCCATCGGCCTGGGGCCCGATGCGCGATTGGTGGAGGCGGCGAGCATCGCGGAACTGGAAGCCAGGTTGAACGAAAAGGCGGACTGGGACCTGGTCCTGCTGGACCTGAACATGCCCGGGGCCTACGGCTTCTCCGGCCTGGTGCTGCTGCGCGGGCAGTACCCGCAGATTCCGGTGGTGATGGTCTCGGCCCAGGAGGACGCCGCCGTGGTGCAGCGCTCCCGCGAGTTCGGCGCCAGCGGCTTCATTCCCAAGTCCAGCGAGCTGAGCGTCCTGCAGCAGGCCGTGCGCGCGGTGCTCGACGGCGACGTCTGGTGGCCGCCGCAGGTGGACGCGGTAACCGAGCTGAGCGAGGAAGTGCGCGCCGCCAGCGCCGGCCTCGCCAGCCTCACGCCGCAGCAGTTCCGCGTGCTGACCATGGTCTGCGAAGGCCTGCTGAACAAGCAGATCGCCTTCGAGCTGAACGTCTCCGAAGCCACGGTGAAGGCCCACGTCACCGCGATCTTCCGCAAGCTCAACGTGCGCACCCGCACCCAGGCGGCGCTGCTGCTGCAGCAGATGGAGTCGGTGCCGGCGGCCTGAGCCCGTCATATCCTGTCAAACCGCATGACCCCTTTTTGACGCGCGCTGGTATAGAGTGCCGCGACTTTTATCTGTGAGAACCGTACGTGTCCGCTTCCCCCTTCAAAGGCCAGACCGGCCTGAAACGCATCCTCAACGCCGCCGGCTATTCCCTGGCCGGCTTCGCCGCCGCCTTCAAGGGCGAGGCTGCCTTCCGCCAGCTGGTGCTGATCAACGTCATCCTGATCCCGCTGTCGTTCTTCTGCGACGTCACCCGCGGCGAGCGCGCGCTGATGATCGCGGTGTGCCTGCTGGCGCTGATCGTCGAACTGCTCAACTCGGCCATCGAGGCGGTGGTCGACCGGGTTTCCCTGGAGCGCCACCCGCTGTCGAAGAACGCCAAGGACATGGGCAGCGCCGCGCAGTTCGTGGCGCTGACCATCATCACCGTGACCTGGGCGGGCATCCTGCTGGGCTGAAAGGCGCTGGGTTGATATCGCGAGGCGCACGCTCATATGCCTGCGCGCCGAACCTTCTTTCGTAGGAGCGGAGCTTCTCCGCGATCCGGCCGGCAGGCCGGTACCGGGGATTGCACCGCTATCGCGGTGATCGCGGATAAGATCCGCTCCTACGAAAAGCACCTCATCACGGAATCATCGGCAGCACGATCTCGTCGCTGCGCGTCACCCCGGCCGTTTCGCTGCGGCACAGGTCGAGAAACTCGCGCATGGTCGCGGTCTGGTACTTCTGCCGGTGCCAGATGAAGTAGAACTGCCGGCGCAGGTCCAGGTCCGGGGTTTCCACCGGCACCAGGCTGCCGCGGCGGAAGGCGTCGCGCAGGGCCAGGCGCGAGATGCAGCCGATCCCCAGCCCCGACTCCACCGCGCGCTTGATCGCCTCGGTGTGCTCCAGCTCCAGCCTCACGTTCAGCGGTTCGACGTGGTGCCGCATGGCCTGGTCGAAGGTCAGGCGTGTGCCCGAGCCCTGTTCACGCAGGATCCACGCCTCTTCGATCAACCGCGCCAGGTCCGCGCGGCCTTCGCGCGCCAGCGGGTGCTGCGGCGCGCAGAACACCACCAGTTCGTCCTCCATCCACGGCTGCACCTCGATGTCCGGGTGCTGGCAGTCGCCCTCGATCAGGCCCAGGTCCAGCTCGTAGTGGGCGATGCGCTGCACCACGTGAGCGGTGTTGTGCACGTGCAGGCGCACCCGGCAGTCCGGCTGGCGCTGCATGAAGCGGCCGATCAGCAGGGTCGCCAGGTAGTTGCCGATGGTCAGGGTGGCGCCCAGGTCCAGGGAGCCGAAGGCGCTCTTGCCGTTGAGCATGTTCTCGATCTCGCTGCCGCGGTCGAGCAGCGCCACCGCCTGGGGCAGCAACTGGCGGCCGAGGGCGTTGAGGGTCAGGCGCTTGCCGGAGCGGTCGAACAGCTTGCAGTCGAACTGCCGCTCCAGCTCGCCCAGGGCGGTGCTGGTGGCCGACTGCGACATGGCCAGGGCTTCGGCGGCGCGGGAGACGCTTTCCTGCTGGGCCACGGCGACGAAGACTTCCAGCTGGCGCAGGGTGAATTTCATTCAGGGGCTCCGGAAAAGGCAGCGCGACATTTCGTCACCCCGGTGTAGGAAAGACCTGGCGGTATCCTTTCGCGGCGACATGGCGGCCTTATCTGCGTTTTGGATTAGCAATATCCAGATAATTTATTTTGCGGATATTGTGGCCGCCTATAAAATGTCGCGCAATTGCGCTACGTCCGGGATCTGCTGGGGTGCGCCGCGATTTTCCTAGGAGTCCTTGATGAGCAACCTGTACACCGAACGCGTTCTCAGCGTGCACCACTGGAACGACACCCTCTTCAGCTTCAAGACCACCCGTAACCCGGGCCTGCGCTTCAAGACCGGTCAGTTCGTGATGATCGGCCTGGAAGTCAACGGTCGTCCGCTGATGCGCGCGTACAGCATTGCCAGCCCGAACTACGAAGAGCACCTGGAGTTCTTCAGCATCAAGGTACCGGACGGTCCGCTGACCTCGCGTCTGCAGCACCTGAAGGAAGGCGACGAGCTGATGGTCAGCCGCAAGCCCACCGGCACCCTGGTGCTGGACGACCTCAAGCCCGGCAAGCACCTCTACCTGCTGAGCACCGGCACCGGCATGGCGCCGTTCCTCTCGGTCATCCAGGACCCGGAAGTCTACGAGAAATTCGACAAGGTCATCCTGGTCCATGGCGTGCGCTGGGTCAGCGAGCTGGCTTACTCGGACTTCATCACCAAGGTCCTGCCGGAGCACGAGTACTTCGGCGACATGGTGAAAGAGAAGCTGATCTACTACCCCCTGGTCACCCGCGAAGAGTTCCGCAACATGGGCCGCCAGACCGACCTGATGCGCAGCGGCAAGCTGTTCGCCGACATCGGCCTGCCGCCGATCAACCCGCAGGACGACCGCGCCATGATCTGTGGCAGCCCGAGCATGCTGGACGAGACCAGCGAAGTGCTCAACGGCTTCGGCCTGCAGATTTCCCCGCGCATGGGCGAGCCGGGCGACTACCTGATCGAGCGCGCCTTCGTCGAGAAGTAACCCGCGCTGCCTGCGAAAAGCCCGCCATCTGGCGGGCTTTTTGTTGCCTGGGATTTTTTCCCGGGAGGGATCAGCCCGGGGATTGCCCGGAGGCCGCCGGCTGCAGGTCCAGCACGCGGATTTCGCCGTCGGCGGGGTAGTGCCAGTGCACGTCCAGGTCCCACAGGCGCACGCCGTAGCGGCGCTCGGGCGGCGGCTTCTGGTAGGCCGGGCGCGGGTCCTGGGCGAGGCACTGTTCGATCAGCTCGCGCACCGGCTGGCCGAGGCGCAGGCCGTGCTCATGGGCCTGGCGCAGGGCCTCGTCGCTCCAGTGCACGGCGATGGGGGCGGGCGGGGTATCGGCGATGGCGTTGCGCGCGTCGCCGACTATGTCCGCGTAGGGCACGTAGGGCTTGATGTCGATGACCGGGGTGCCGTCCAGCAGGTCGATGCCGGACAGCCAGAGGCGGCCGGGTTCGACCTTGTCCAGCTTCACCACCGACTGGCCGATGCCGTTGGGACGGTGGGTGGCGCGGGTGGCGAACACGCCGAGGGAGCGGTTGCCGCCCAGGCGCGGCGGCCGCACCTTCAGCCGCGGCTTGTCTTCCAGCGCCTGGTGGAAGAGGAACAGCAGCCAGACATGGCTGACCTGCTCCAGGCCCTCCACCGCATCGCCGCTGTCGAACGGCGGCAGCAGTTCCAGCACGCCGGTCGCGGCCGGGGCCAGTTGCGGCTGGCGCGGGATGGCGAACTTCTCCTTGAAGCAGGAGCGGACGTGGCCGATGGGCGAGATGCTGTGGGACATGGCGGCAGACGCATGAAGCAGGGGCCGCCATGTTACTTGATCCGGAGCGGGGATCAGAGGTGGAAAGCGCCGCCGATGGCGATGATGCAGGTCGCTCATGCAGGCGCCGGCGCGCTCGGAGCACCATCCAGAGGGCAAATGGCGGTGCATCACAGGATTCCGGCAAATCCTTGACGGCGGCTTAACCATCGCCGGCCTAGTGTCGGCTGGCGCGAATCGGGCGCGGTGGCTGCCGGGGCATGGCGATGCGGAAATGGACGGAAGAACGGAAGGCGCTGGCGCTGCTGCTGGGCGTGTCGTTCCTGCTGCTGGTGTTCGGCCTGGGCGGGCGCGAGCTCTGGGGGCCGGAGGTGCGCTGGGCGGACATCGTGCTGCAGATGCTGCAGTCGGGGGACTATCTCGATCCCTACCTGAGCGGCTCGCCGTACTACGACAAGCCGCTGTTGTCCTACTGGCTGATCGCCGCCCCGGCCGGCCTGTTCGGCCTCGATCCCTGGACGCTGCGCGCCAGCAGCGTGCTCGCCGGGCTGGGCAGCGTCTGGCTGGTCTGCTGGCTGGGCGAGCGGCTGCTGCGCAAGGGCACCGGCCTGCTGGCCGGCTGGCTGCTGGCGACGACGTTCTATTTCCTGTTCTGGGCGCGGGTGGCGACGGCGGACATGCTCACCGTGTTCGGCGTGCTGGCGGCGCTGGCCTGGTACTGGCGCGGGCCGGAGGATACGCGCTTCCCGCGCTACCTGGGGTTCTGCCTGATCCTGACGCTGACCTCGCTGTGCAAGGGCCTGATCGGCTTCGTCCTGCCGGTGCTGATGCTGCTGCCGCACCTGTTCGGCGAAGGGCGCTGGCGCCGGCATCTCAACCTGCGGCTGGTGGCGGCGCTGCTGGTGGCGGGCGGGGTCTATGCGATTCCGTTCCTGCTGTCGCACCTGTACGGCCAGCCCAGCTATGGCGAGAGCGGGCTGGCGCTGGTGTTCCGCGAGAACGTGGTGCGCTTCTTCCGGCCCTTCGACCATGTGGGGCCGATCTACACCTACCTGCTTTACCTGCCGGCCTACACGCTGCCCTGGGCGCCGTTGTGGATGCTCGGCCTGTGGTTCGCCGCGCGCCGCTGGAAGCAGCTGGAGCCCAATGCGCGCTGGCTGGTCTGGGCGCTGGGGCTGCTGTTCCTGTTCTTCACTGCCAGCGGCAGCCGGCGCAGCTACTACGTGCTGCCGCTGGTGCCGTTCGCCCAGTTGCTGGCGGCCTGGTGGGTGGTGGAGTCCCGTCATCAGCGCGGCCTCGCCGGGCTGGGGCGCGGCTGGCCGCGGGCGCTCGGCGGCGCGGCGGTGGCGATGCTGCTGGTGCTGGGCGTGGTCTATCCGTGGAGCAACGCCGGCGGCGGAATTCCGGCCTTTGCCGGCGAGGTGCGCAGCCAGGCCGAGCGCACGGCGCCCTGGTCGCAGTGGCGGGTGCTGATCCTCGGCAACCACGATGCGCGGTTGCCGATGTACCTGGAAAAGCGCGGCGCGCGCCAGGCCCGGCCTTTCCTCTATGTGCGCTCGGGATATCCGCAGGACGACAGCGCCGCGCTGTTCGCCTGGCTGCGCCGGCGTACCGGCGAGGAGTGGGACCCGGCGCGGACCCTGATCGTCACCCAGGCACCGGCCCACGCTGGGCGTCCGCTGGCGTGGCTGGCGCGGGATTACCGCATCATCGAGTCCGCGCCGAACAACGGCCAGCGGCTGGCGCACAAGAGCGGGGAGGTTAGCCTGGCCTATCTGCCGGGGAGAATGCCGCCGCCGCTCAGCGCGGGCGCAGTAGCCGCCGGGCCAGCAGCAGGTAGGGCGGCAGATTGATCGCCAGCACCAGCAGGCCGAGGACGACCTGGATGGATTCGCTCAGGCCGGCGGGGTAGATCAGCGGGATCAGGTAGTGCTCGATGAAGCCGCCGCTGTAGCCCCGCTCGCCCGCCGCCTGGCGGAAGTGGTTCTCCAGCGGCGTCAGCGGGCAATAGAGGTGGAAGAGCTCCACCGCCATGCCCCAGGCCGCCGCCGGCAGGTGCAGCCAGGCCAGGCGCGGCCGGCGCAGCACCAGCAGGCCGCCGAGCACGACGAAGAGGATGAAGCCCAGGTGCAGCAGCACCACGGCATCGGCGGCAAGGCGCTGGAGCATGGTCGCCTCAGCGCTGCTGGCGCTGGGTCAGGCCCTTGAGGAAGTTGCGCAGCAGCTGGTCGCCGCAGGGCCGGTAGTTGCTGTGGCCGGGCTTGCGGAACAGCGCGCCCAGTTCGGTCTTGGTGACGATGAAGCCGACGCTGTCCAGAATCGCGAGGATGTCGTCGTCGCGCAGTTCGAAGGCCACGCGCAGCTTCTTCAGGGTGATGTTGTTGGTCAGCGGCAGCTCCACCGGCGGCAGCGGGCGCGATTCGTCGCGGCCGCGTCGATGGACGATCAGGCCGTCGAGGAAGTGCGCCAGCACGCGGTCGCTGCACGGCTTGAAGTCCGGCTCGTCGTCGCGGGCGAGGAAGGCGCCGATGTCCTCGGCGCTGATGCCGAAGCCGGCCAGCGCGGTGATCTCGGCGACCTGGGCGTCGCGGATGTCCAGCAGGTAGCGCAGGCTGCGCAGTACGTCGTTGTTGGTCATGTGCTTTCCATCGGCAGAAATGAAAAGCCCCGCGAGGCGGGGCTTTTGCGGATCAGACCAGCTCGGCCCAGAGGTCGTACTCGTCGGCGTCGGTGATGCGCACGCGCACCTTGTCGCCCGGCTTCACGTCGAAGGTGTCGACGTACACCGCGCCGTCGATCTCCGGGGCGTCGGCGAAGGAGCGGCCGACCGCGCCTTCATCGTCCACTTCGTCGATCAGCACGTCGATTTCCTTGCCGATCTTCAGCTGCAGGCGCGCGGCGGAGATCGCCTGCTGGTGCGCCATGAAGCGCTCCCAACGGTCCTGCTTGACGTCGTCCGGCACCGGCTCCAGGCCCAGGTCATTGGCCGGGGCGCCGTCCACCGGGGAGTACTGGAAGCAGCCGACGCGGTCGAGCTGAGCTTCGGTCAGCCAGTCCAGCAGGTACTGGAAGTCTTCCTCGGTCTCGCCGGGGAAGCCGACGATGAAGGTGGAGCGGATGGTCAGCTCCGGGCAGATCTCGCGCCAGTTCTTGATGCGCGCCAGGGTCTTGTCCTCGAAGGCGGGGCGTTTCATGGCCTTGAGCACTTTCGGGCTGGCGTGCTGGAAGGGGATGTCCAGGTAGGGCAGCAGCTTGCCCTCGGCCATCAGCGGGATCACGTCGTCGACGTTGGGGTACGGGTAGACGTAGTGCAGGCGCACCCACACGCCCATGGCGGAAAGCGCCTGGCACAGCTCCAGCATGCGGGTCTTCACCGGCTGGCCGTCCCAGAAGTCCAGCTTGTACTTGAGGTCGACGCCGTAGGCGCTGGTGTCCTGGGAGATCACCAGCAGCTCCTTCACCCCGGCCTTCACCAGGCGCTGGGCCTCGCTGAGCACGTCGCCCACCGGGCGGCTGACCAGCTTGCCGCGCATCGACGGGATGATGCAGAAGCTGCAGCTGTGGTTGCAGCCTTCGGAAATCTTCAGGTAGGCGTAGTGGCGCGGGGTGAGCTTGATGCCCTGCGGCGGCACCAGGTCGATCAGCGGGTTGTGCTCGGCCTTGGGCGGGATCACTTCGTGGACGGCGCTGACCACCTGCTCGTACTGCTGCGGGCCGGTCACGGCCAGCACGCTGGGGTGCACGTCGCGGATGCTGTCTTCGGCCACGCCCATGCAGCCGGTGACGATCACCTTGCCGTTCTCGGCGAGGGCCTCGCCGATGGCGTCCAGGGACTCGGCCTTGGCGCTGTCGATGAAGCCGCAGGTGTTCACCACCACCACGTCCGCGTCTTCATAGGTGGGGACGATCTCGTACCCTTCCATGCGCAGCTGGGTGAGGATGCGTTCGGAGTCGACGGTCGCTTTCGGGCATCCGAGCGAGACGAATCCGACTTTGGGCGTGGCGGTGGACATGTGCGGCTAACCTCGAAGGGCGCGCTGGCGGCGCCTCTGATCAAAAAGTGCGCAATTCTAGCGGCAGCCCGCGCGCTTGACCAGCCTCCCTGGGACAAGCTGTCGCAGATCCCCGGGAACGCCGGCCGTCCGGTAATTGTGGGCGACAGGCTCTATAGTCATTCAGAACGAACGCACCCTGCTCTTGCATCGATGGATGGGTCGGAGCAGGATGCGCCGAATTTTTTCAGAGGAATTTTGTTACATGTCCGATGCAAGCGCCGGCACCGTTGAACATGAACAACCCCATTCCAGCTCCGCGATCGGCCTGATGGTCGGCGCCGTGGGTGTCTGCTATGGCGATATCGGCACCAGCCCGCTGTACACCCTCAAGGAGGTCTTCATCGGCGGCTATGGCGTGCAGGCCAACCATGACGGCGTGCTCGGTGTGCTGTCGCTGATCTTCTGGTCGCTGGTCTGGGTGGTGTCGATCAAGTACGTGATCTTCGTGCTGCGCGCCGACAACCAGGGCGAGGGCGGGGTGATGGCGCTGTCGGCCCTGGCCCGCCGCGCCGCCGTCGGGCGCCGCCGGATGCAGGCGACCGTGGTGGTCGCCGGCCTGATCGGCGCCGCGCTGTTCTATGGCGACAGCATGATCACCCCGGCGATCTCGGTGCTCTCGGCCATCGAGGGCCTGGAGATCGCCTTCGACGGCCTGCAGCATTGGGTGGTGCCGATATCGCTGATCGTGCTGGTCGGCCTGTTCCTGATCCAGAAGCACGGCACCGCGCGCATCGGCATCCTGTTCGGGCCGGTGATGGTGGCCTGGTTCGCCGCCCTGGCGGCGCTGGGCATCTACGGCGTGTCGCAGCAGCCGGAGGTGCTCAAGGCGTTGAGCCCGGGCTGGGCGCTGAACTTCTTCATTTCCCACCCTGGCATCGGCGTGGCCATCCTCGGCGCCACCGTGCTGGCGCTGACCGGCGCCGAGGCGCTGTACGCGGACATGGGCCACTTCGGCCGCAAGCCGATCGCCCGCGCCTGGTTCGCCCTGGTGCTGCCGGCGCTGGTGCTGAACTACTTCGGCCAGGGCGCGACCATCCTGGTCAACGCCGATGCCGCGCGTAACCCCTTCTACCTGACCGCCCCGGAGTGGGCGCTGCTGCCGATGGTGGCGCTGTCCACCGTGGCCACGGTGATCGCCTCGCAGGCGGTGATCTCCGGCGCCTTCTCCCTGACCCGCCAGGCCATCCAGCTCGGCTACGTGCCGCGCATGCTGATCCAGCACACTTCCAGCCACGAGCAGGGGCAGATCTACATCGGCATGGTCAACTGGGCGCTGATGGTCGGCGTGGTGCTGCTGGTGCTCGGCTTCGAGTCCTCCGCCGCCCTGGCCTCGGCCTACGGCGTGGCGGTGACCGGCACCATGCTGATGACCACCCTGCTGATGGGCGTGGTGATCTGGCTGCTGTGGAAGTGGCCGCTGTGGCTGGCCATTCCGTTCTTCCTGATGATGCTGCTGGTGGACAGCCTGTTCTTCGCCGCCAACCTGCCCAAGGTCATCCAGGGCGGCGCCTTCCCGGTGGTCGCCGGTATCGCTCTGTTCATCCTGATGAGCACCTGGAAGCGCGGCCGCCAACTGCTGGTGGACCGCCTGGACGAAGGCTCGCTGCCGCTGCCGCTGTTCATCTCCAGCATCCGTTCGCAGCCGCCGCACCGCGTGCAGGGCACCGCCGTGTTCCTCACCGCCCGCACCGATGCCGTGCCCCACGCGCTGTTGCACAACCTGCTGCACAACCAGGTGCTGCACGAGCAGGTGGTGCTGCTCACCGTGGTCAACGAAGACAACCCGCGCGTCAGCCAGGACCGCCGCTTCGAGGTGGATGCCTACGGCGAGGGCTTCTTCCGCGTGGTGCTGCACTTCGGCTTCATGGAGGACCCGGACATTCCCCAGGCGCTCAAGCTCTGCCACCTCAACGAGCTGGACTTCAGCCCGATGCGCACCACCTACTTCCTCAGCCGCGAGACGGTGATCCCGTCCAAGCTGATCGGCATGGCGCGCTGGCGCGAGGGGTTGTTCGCCTTCCTGCTGAAGAACGCCAACGGCAACCTGCGCTACTTCAACCTGCCGTTGAACCGGGTGATCGAGCTGGGGACGCAGGTGGAAATCTGAGTTTCCGCCGCATGAAAAAAAGCGCGCCAATTGGCGCGCTTTTTCTTTGTGGGAGCGGATTGATCCGCGATCCGCTGGCGGGGGCCGGCGTTGGCTGGGTTCGCGAGCAGGCTCGCGAACAGGCGCCAGCGCGTTACTCCGCCTTCGTCACGCCCCGACCCGGCAGCATGCGCACCAGGGTGTTGTCGCGGCTGATGTAGTGGTGGAACAGCGCGGCGGCGGCGTGCAGGCCGATCAGCCAGTAGCCGAGCACGGCGATGGTTTCGTGCCATTCCTTGACCTGCTTGGCCAGGTCGGGGTTCTTGCCCACGATGGGCGGCAGCTCCACGCCCCAGAAGGGGATGGGCTTGTCGGCGGCGCTGAGGATCACCCAACCGGCCAGCGGCAGGCCGATCATCAGGCCGTAGAGCGCCAGGTGCATCAGCTTGGCCAGCGCCATCTGCCAGCTCGGCGGCGCCGGGAGGATGGCCGGGACCGGATAGATGAGGCGGCCGATCAGGCGCAGCCAGACCAGTACGAAGACCGAGAGGCCGAGCATGAAGTGCCAGTTCTTGAGCAGCTCGCGGGCTTCGCTGCCCTTGGGGAAGTTGCCGCGCAGTTCCATGCTGGCGTACACCGCCGCAATCAGCAGCAGCATGAGCCAGTGCATGGCGATCGACAGGCTTCCGTAACGGGAATTTCTTTGAGTCAGGCTCATGGCGGTTCCTTGTGTGGCTTTGCGGTCCCCGTGTCCTGCGACGGGGCTGACAGTGTCAGCATAAAGCCTTAAGCCAGCCTGAAGCAGCACGGATGCCTGGAGAAAGGGCCGCATTGCGCGGCCCTTTGATGAAAGTCAACCTTCGTTGTCGGCCGCCTGGCGGGAGCGGATGGCGTCGACCAGACGCTTGGCGAGGGCCGGGTAGTTCTCGTCGAAGTGGTGGCCGCCGGGCAGCTGGAGATCCTCGCCGACCGACTGCGGCTGGGTGCAACCGCTTTCGTCCTTCTCCTCGATGCCGTACACGCAGAGCACCTTGGGCCCCGGCAGACGGGCCATTTCCGGGCCGGTGGCGGCTTCCTGGCCGGCCTTGCCCAGCCAGCCTTCCACCTCGATCTCGAAGCTGCCGCTGCGCGCGAAGGCCAGCAGGATCACCGCGCTGACATCCTTCCTGGCGTCGGCCGGCAGGCGGTTGTAGATCGCCGGCAGGACATCGGCGCCGAAGGAGTAGCCCGCCAGCACGAAGTGTCTGGCGCCCCATTTCTCGCGGTAGTGCTGCATCAGCGCGGCGAGGTCGGCGGCGCTCTGCTCGGGGCTCTTGTGCTCCCAGAAGTAGCGCAGGGCATCGACGCCCACCACCGGATAGCCCAGCTCGGCCATCTGCGCCGCGACGTCGCGGTCCAGGTCGCGCCAGCCGCCGTCGCCGGAATAGAACAGGGTGACGGTTTCCGACGGCTTGGCGGCCGGGACTTCCACCACCGGCACGTTGTCGCCGCCGCCCTGCAGCAGGTGGCGCAGCTGGTCGGCGAGGACCTTGGGCAGCGGGGTGTCGTAGTCGGCGATCACCGTTTCGGCGTTCTGCAGGCCCCGGGCGAAGCGCGCGCTGGCGTCGTCCGGGTTGTCGTTCCAGGCGGCCAGCCAGTGGCCGTGGGCGGCATTCTGCGGCAGCGGCGTGGCGGCGCAGTCGGGTTTTTCCAGGGAGAAGCCGACCGACAGGGCGCGGGCCTTGTCGTCGTTCTGCCCAGCGAGCCAGCGGAAGGCCCAGGCGCCGCCCTGGCCGATGCCGGCGACCAGCGTCGGCTGGCCGTCCAGCAGCTCGCCGGCGGCCTTGATGCGCGCCTGCTGGGCGGCGCAGTCCTGGTCCGGGAAGACGAACTGCACCACGCGGGCGCCGCTGTCGTGGGCCAGGGCCAGCAGCTGGCCGTCGTCGAGTTTCTGCTCCGGCTGCACGGCGAGCAGGACGCGGGCATTGGCTTGTTTGGCCGGGATGGCCAGGCCGACGGCGCTGCCGTCGGGCAACTGGCGGTGTTCGAGGACGGCCTGGGAAGCCGGGCGGCTCCACAGCAGCAGGCCGGCGGCGATGATGATGAGCAGGAGAAGGGCGAGCAGGTGTCGCCAGCGACGTTTCAACATATCAGCGTTTTACCAATCCACTCAGGCCGCCCGCGATCAGGGCGGCCGTATCGGCCAGCGCCACCAGCGGATCCAGTCCGGCGGGCACGGCCAGGTAACGGGGTTCCCAGTCGGGCTGGAACTTGTCCTTGAAGCGCCGCAGCCCCTGGAAATTGTAGAACTGCTCACCCCGGCGAAAAACCAGCGCGCCGAGACGTTGGGTCAGCGGGGCGCCACGGCGCGGCTGCAAGCCGGCCAGCGGCACCATGCCGAGACTGAAGCGGGTGTGCCCGCTCTCCTTGTAATGCAGGATCAGGCCGAGCATGAGGAACTCCATGGTCAGCTTGGGTGCGTCGGGTACGACGCGCATCAGGTCGATGCTCGCCAGCTCCTTGCTGGCGGTTTCCAGCAGGTTGGCGAAGGCCACGGCGCGGCCCTGGAAGCGCACCACCACGATGCGGAAGTAGTGCAGGTACTCGGGAGTGAAGCGGCCCAGGGAGAAGCCCTTCTCGCGGACGTTCTTGCCGCCCAGCCAGGCGTCGGAGATCGTCCGCAGCTCGTCCATCGGCGCCTGCCCGGCCTCGTGGAACTCCAGGCTCAGGCCGTCGCGCTGGCCGCGGTTCCAGGTGTAGCGCAGGTCCTTCATTTCCTTGCCCTTGTTCTCCAGGTCGAAGCGGCGCAGGTCGACCCGCGCCTCCTCGCCGAGCTTGAGGGCGGTCAGGCCGATGTCCATGTACAGCGGCAGGTTCTCCGCCCGCACCTGGTAGAACACCGGGCGCGCGTGGTGCAGGTCGCAGAGGTCGCGGAACTGCCAGATCAGCTCGGCGCGGGACTGCGTCGGGCCCACCGGGTCGAACAGCGCCACCAGGCTGCGGCCGCGGCGGGCGTACATCAGGAAGGCGTCCTTGCCTTCGTGGAACAGCAGTGCCTTGTCGCCGGACAGGGCCAGGCCGCCGTCCGGCTGCGAGGAGCTGGCGAGGATGCCGGCGGCGGTGTCCAGTTCCTCGCGGCTGGGTTCGAGGATCGCCGGCGGCTCGGTGCGCAGCAGCCAGTACAGCGCCAGCGCGGCCAGCAGCAGGCAACTGCCCAGGGCGGCGCGCAGGCCGCGCGGGGCGTCGGCGTCCAGGGCGAACTGCCACCAGAGTTCGTGGCTGTAGGGCACGTCCTGGTAGGCGAACAGCAGCAGCCAGATCGACGCGCCGATGACGCAGGCCGCGGCGCCCAGGTAGAGCGGCGAGAAGGGCAGCTCCATCAGGCGGCTGCGGCGGTAGAAGGCGCTGCGGAAGATCACCAGCAGGGCGGCGGTGACGCTGAGGATCAGCGCCTCTTCCCAGTCGAAGCCCTTGAGCAGCGAGAGCAGCGCGCCGGCCACCAGCAGGCCGAGGGTCAGCGCCCAGGCGGCGGACAGGCGCCGGCGCAGGCCGTAGGCGAGCAGCAGGCAGAGCACGCCGATCAGGCTGGCGGCCAGGTGCGAGGCGTCGATCAGGCGATGCGGCACCAGGAAGCCGATTTCCTCCAGGCGGGTGTCGATGGACGGCGTGGCGCCGGAGAACAGCAGCACCACGCCGGAGATGAACACCAGCAGCGACAGGATCGGCGCGGCGAAGCCGGAGGCCATGCGCACCGCCTGCCGGGTCACCTGGGCCCGGCGGGCTTCGAGGAACAGCAGCAGCAGGCAGGCGGCGATCAGCGGCAGCACCACATAGATCAGGCGGTACAGCAGCAGCGCGGCGGCCAGCGGCGCGGCGCCCAGTTGCCCGGCGAAGGCCGCCAGCAGCACCGCCTCGAAGACGCCCACTCCGCCGGGAACGTGGCTGAGCACGCCGGCCGCCAGGGCGATCAGGTAGACCAGCAGGAAGGCGCCGAAGGGTGGGGCCTCGGGCAGCAGCAGATAGAGCACGGTGGCGGCGCAGGCGACGTCCAGCGCGGTGATCAGCAACTGCAGCAGCGACAGGCGCAGACCGGGCAGGCGCAGGGTGCGGCGGCCGATGCGCACCAGATGGCTGTCGGGAGACGGCTGTTCCGGCAGACGGCGACGACCGATGCCGACCACCAGCAGGATGCAGAAGGCGATGATGCCCAGGGCGAGCACCGCCACCAGGGCGCTCGGCAGGTGCAGGGCCAGGGAGGCGTCGGCCAGGTCGCTCAGCGCGGCCAGCGCCGCCAGCACCGGCAGCGCGCAGCCCAGGGACAGGCTGGCGAACAGCGTCATCCGCGCGACTTCGGCGGCGCCCAGGCCCTGGCGGGCGTACAGGCGGTAGCGCACCGAGCCGCCGGAGAGCATCGACAGCCCCACGGCATTGCCGATGGCGAAGGCCGAGAAGCCGCCGGTGAGCAGCGCCGAGGGCGACAGCTTCACCCCGGCGAAGCGGGTGGCCGACCATTCGTAGCCCAGCAGCGTGATGAAGCCGGCGACGGTGGCGGCGAAGGCGCCCGCCAGCGAGGCGCTGGGGACGTCGAGGATGGCGTCGTGCAGGGAATAGGCGTCGATGTCGCGCAGCAGGTGGTAGCAGGCGATCAGCGCGAGGCTGAACAGCAGCAGGGTGACGCCCAGGCCGAGCGCCTGGCGATTGGCGTTGATCCAGGTCGCTCGTGTCGGAGCGTCTTCGCCGGCAGGGGTATCGGGAGTGGCAGGGTTGGCGCTCATCGGGCACCTCAATCGATTTAGCGCGACAGAGTAGGGGCACCGGGGTGAATTCCCAAGCCCCAGTCACGGAATTATTTCGTTATGTAAAAGGATTTGTCTGACAGCAAAGGGTGGGGCAGCTATCTGGAAGTGGCAGGTGCTAGGAGGGTAGCAGGCCGATGCTTAACGGAGGGTGAAGGTGCGCCGGGAAATCAGGCGGAAGGGCCGACGCCAGGGCTCGGTCGAGCCTGGCGCGGGTAGCCGTTGATCGGGGGGATTGAGCAGGGGGTCAGTAGGTCGCCGAGATGCTCGCGGCATCGGTGTGGCGATAGGTTGCAAGGTTCTGCCGGGCGGCCTGCCGCAGCAGGCTGATGTCGATGCCGACGGCGATGAACTGGCACCCCCAGGCGAGATAGCGGCGGGCGTCCTCCTCAACGGGGGCGAGGATGCCGCAGCTTTTGCCGGCACCGAGGGTGGCCTGGATGGTGGCGCGAATCTGCTCCTGCACCGATGGGTGGCCTGGGTTGCCGGCATGTCCAAGGCTGCTGGAGAGGTCGGCGGGGCCGATGAAGATCGCATCGACGCCCTCGACTTCGGCGATCTCCCGCGCGTTTTCCACGCCCAGGGCGGATTCGATCTGCACGATCAGGCAAAGCTGTTCGTGGGCGGTGGCAAGGTAGTCCGGGATGGCGTCCCAGCGGGTCGCGCGGGTAAGACCGCCGCCGACGCCGCGGATGCCCGCCGGCGCGTAGCGCATGGCACGAACCAGGGCTCGCGCCTGCTCGGCGGTTTCCACCTGAGGCACCATCAGGGTCTGGGCGCCCAGATCGAGCAGTTGCTTGATCAGTGCGGCGTCGCCATTCACGGCACGCACGATGGGCGCGGTCGGGTAAGGGCGGAGCGCCTGCAACTGGCCGAGGATGCTGGGCAGGGTATTGGGTGCGTGCTCACCGTCGATCAGCATCCAGTCGTAGCCGATGCCGGCGACTATCTCGGCCGCGTAGGCGTTGGCGAATCCGGCCCAGACGCCGAACTGGGGAGCGGTCCCGGACAGGGCATCCTTGAAGGTGTTGCGGGGCATTTGCATGGCAGGGGTATCCAGGGCTGGCGCCACGCACGCCACGGGCGGGCGTGGCGGCGGGGTCAGTGGGTATAGGGGCGATGCAACTGGCACTCGGGGTTGAGGTCGACGCCGAATCCCGGCCGGTCCAGGCGCGAGAGGCGCAGGCGGCCCTGCTCCGGGACGGGCTCGCCGAGCAGTTGCGGGTGGAACATCGGCAGCACTTCGTCCGCCTTGGGCGCCATCATCAGGAACTCGGCGAACGGGCTGTTGGTGCGCGTGGCGACAAAGTGGTAGCTGTAGACCGAGGAGCCGTGAGGGATCACCAGCGCGCCATGGGCATCGGCCAGTGCGCTGATCTTCAGCAGCTCGGTGAGGCCGCCGCACCAGCCGACATCGGGTTGGATGATGTCGCAGCAGCCCATCTCCAGCAGCATGCGGAAGCCCCAGCGGGTGGCTTCGTGCTCGCCGGTGGTGACCAGCATGCCGGTCGGCGCCTGGCGTTTGAGGGCCTGGTAGCCCCAGTAGTCGTCAGGCGGCAGCGCCTCCTCGATCCACTTCAGCCCGTAGGGCTGTGCGGCATGGGCCAGGCGCGTGGCGTAGTTGAGGTCCAGGCTCATCCAGCAATCGAGCATCAGCCAGAAGTCCGGACCGACCCTGTCGCGCATCTCGGCGATCATTTCGATGTTCTTGCGCAGCCCTTCCTCACCCTCGGCCGGGCCGTGATGCAGGGGCATCTTGCCGCCGATGAAGCCCATTTTCTGCGCCAGGTCCGGACGCGCGCCGGTGGCATAGAACTGCAGCTCGTCGCGCACGGCGCCGCCGAGCAACTGGTGCACCGGTTCCTGGCGCACCTTGCCGAGCAGGTCCCAGAGCGCCAGGTCGACCCCCGACAGGGTGTTGATCACCAGGCCCTTGCGACCGTAATAGAGGGTGGAGTGGTACATCTGGTCCCAGATGCGCTCGATATCGGTGACCTTTGCACCCTCGAGGAAGCGCGCCAGGTGCTTTTCGACGATGAAGGCGGCCGGTTCGCCACCAGTGGTCACGGCAAAGCCGACGTTGCCCGCGCTGTCCTCGATTTCCACGACCAATGTGCCCAGCACGTTGATACCGAAGCTGCGGCGACTCTGGCGGTACTGCGGATACTTGCTCATGGGCGTGGCGATGTGATCGTCGATCCAGTGCCCGTCGGACTGGTCGTGATAGTCGGCACCGCCGCCACGCAGGACGAAGGCGCGGACGTGTTTGATGGTGGGGATGCTCATGCTGGGGCTCCGTCGAATCAGTGGGTGGTGACGCGCCGCGCCGGGCCTTTATGGCCGAAGGGCTGGATGCCCAGGATCAGGACGGCGGCGAGGAGGGTGGTGAAGCTCAGGGTGTAGAGGCCGGCGGCGGGCGAGTGCAGGGCGCCTTCGGCCCAGTTCTTCAGGTTGGGCGCAAGGAAGCCGCCGACCGCGCCGAGGGAGTTGATCAGGGCGATCGCGCCGGCCGCCGCTGGGCCGCTGAGGAAGCTGGAAGGGAAGGTCCAGAACACCGGCTGCACGGCGATGAAGCCGGAGGCGGCGAAGCTCAGGGCGAGGATGCCCAGCAGCGGGGACTGGAAGGTGACCGAGGTGGCGATGCCCAGCGCCGAGACAACCAGCGCCAGCGCGGCCATCAGGCGTCGGCGGTTGTGCCGTTCGGCGAAATCGGGAAGCCACCAGGCCGCCAGCAACGCGCAGACCCAGGGCAGGGCGCTGACGACGCCGACCAGCAGGCCGACCTTGCTGCCCAGCAGGGCGGCGACCTGGCTGGGCAGATAGAAGACCACGCCGTAGACGCTCATCTGGATCAGCAGGTAGATCAGCGCGAGGTACAGGACTGCCGGTTGGCAGAGCACTTCCCAGAGCTTGCCATGGCTCTGCTTGCCGCTGTCTTCGCGGTCCAGCGCGGCTTGCAGCTGCAGGCGCTCATCGGCGGTCAGCCAGCGCGCATCCTGCGGGCGGTTGTCCAGGTACAGGTAGGCCCAGATTCCTACGGCGGTGGCCAGCAGGCCTTCCACCAGGAACAGCCACTGCCAGCCATGCAGGCCGGAGGCGCCATCGAGTTCCAGCAGCAGCCCCGACAGCGGGCTGCCGAAGATGAAGGCCAGCGGTGCGCCGAAATAGAAGAAGCCCATCGCCCTGGCGCGGGTGCTGGCCGGGAACCAGTAAGTCAGGTAGAGGATCACGCCGGGGAAGAAGCCGGCCTCGGCCACGCCCAGCAGGAAGCGCAGGACATAGAAGGTGGTTTCGTCGTGGGCGAACATCATGGCGGCGGACACCAGCCCCCAGGTCACCATGATCCGGCACATCCACAGGCGGGCGCCGACCCGGTGCAGGATCAGGTTGCTCGGCACTTCCAGCAGGGCATAGCCGGCGAAGAACACCCCCGCGCCGAAGGCGAAGGCCGCATCGCTGATGCCGGTGTCGGCCTGGAACGCCTGGCGGGCGAAGCCGACATTGGCGCGATCGAGGAACGCCATGATGTACATCAGCAGCAGGAAGGGCAGTAGCCGCCAGGAAACCTTGGCCAGCAGAGGGGCAGGGAGTCGAGTCACAGCAGTCACCTTTTATTGGTATTGGTCGGTGAAGCGAGGTTGTTGTGATCCGACTCTAGAGCTGTGAGCTATGCGCGACTAATCGTATTTTGTTTAACTCCGATACCTTGATGTTATCGATAAGCGGAGCACGCACATGTCCGGCCGAAGCCATCCCCAGCAGCTTTTCGGGCGCCTGCGCTACAAGCATCTGCAAATGCTGGTGACCCTGGGCGCCAGCCTGAACCTGCACCGGGCGGCGCAAAGCATGAATATCTCGCAGCCCGCAGCGACGCGGATGCTGCGGGAGATCGAAGACATGTTCGGCTGCGAACTCTTCGAGCGCTTGCCGCGCGGCATGCGGCCGACAGCGCTGGGGCAGGAGCTGCTGCGCTTCGCCGAGTTCGCGGTCAGTGGCCTGGAGCGCGTAGCGGCCGACCTGCAGGCACGCAAGGAGGGTGGGTTTGGGCACCTGGCCATCGGTTCCATCATGGGCGCGATGCCGGACCTGGTGATGGGCGCGGTGGCGGAGCTCAAGGAGTTGAAGCCGCAGATGCGCATTCGCCTGATGGGTGATACCAGCGATCAGGTCATCCAGTTGCTCGAGCAAGGAAGGATCGATGTGGGAATCGCCCGGCGCAACGCCGTGACCGACCAGAGCCAGTTCCATTTCGAGCAACTGGGCAACGAGAAGCTGCTGGTGGTGGTGCGCAAGGGCCATCCCCTGGTGAGGCGTCGTCGCCTGGAATGGCGGGAACTGGTCCGGGACTGGCCGTGGATCCTGCAACCGGAGTCCAGTCCGGCGCGGATCGCCTTCAATCAGGCGTTGCACCGCCTGGGCCTGCCCGTGCCGCCGGACATCATCGAGTGCAGCTCGGTGTATTCGATGCAGCAGTTGGTGCAGGTGGTGCCGGCGGTCATGCTGCTGTCGGAGTCGGCGCTGCGGGACTACCTGCGCCTTGGCGTGGTCAAGGCGCTGCCCCTCGAGTTGACGGAGCAGATGGAGCCCTTTGGCTTGTTGCGCCGTCGTGACGAGCCGATCAGCCAGGAACTGGCGTTGTTCGTGAGCCTGCTGCGCAAGCGTGCGGCACTTTTCTCCGAGCAATGAAAAAAGCCCTGACGGCGAACCGTCAGGGCTTTTTCGATGTCTGGTTGCGGGAGCAGGATTTGAACCTACGACCTTCGGGTTATGAGCCCGACGAGCTACCAGACTGCTCCATCCCGCGGCGGCCATTCTACGGAGATGAAAGCCCGTGTCAATCGATATTTCGTTCTCGATCAATAATTTAAATTCACGCGCAAACGAAAAAGGCCACTCCGAAGAGTGGCCTTTTCACGGTGTCTGGTTGCGGGAGCAGGATTTGAACCTACGACCTTCGGGTTATGAGCCCGACGAGCTACCAGACTGCTCCATCCCGCGGCGGCCATTCTACGCAGGTGAAAGGTCTTGTCAATCGATATTTCGTTCTCGATCAATAATTTAAATCGTGTGCAAACGAAAAAGGCCACTCCGAAGAGTGGCCTTTTCACAGTGTCTGGTTGCGGGAGCAGGATTTGAACCTACGACCTTCGGGTTATGAGCCCGACGAGCTACCAGACTGCTCCATCCCGCGCCGGTCATTCTACGCCGGTAAGCCTGAGTGTCAATGGAAAATCGGGAAAAGTGATTTTCTATCAAATATTTAGCTGCGCCCAAAAAACGCCGGGGAGGCTTGCGGAGGGGCGTTTTCCGGCGGGGATTTTCCCGGCTGTGGATAACCGGAGCGGCGGATTTTTGCATTACCATGGACGTGTTTTCCGCTGCCTTCCCGGGCGGCTTCCGATGGTGATGCAGGCGCCTTCTTCGTGACTCGGCAACGAAAGATCATCCACATCGATTGCGACTGCTTCTATGCCGCCATCGAAATGCGCGACGACCCCAGCCTGGTGGGCAAGCCGCTGGCCGTGGGCGGTTCGCCGGACAAGCGCGGGGTGGTCGCCACCTGCAACTACGAGGCGCGTGCCTACGGCCTGCATTCGGCGATGGCGATGCGCACCGCGGTGAAGCTGTGCCCCGACCTGACCATCGTCCGCCCGCGCATGGACGTGTACCGCGAGGTCTCCCGCGAGATCCACGCGATCTTCCGCGACTACACCGAGCAGATCGAGCCGCTGTCGCTGGACGAGGCCTACCTCGACGTCAGCGACACCGAGCGCTGCGGCGGCAGCGCCACGCGGATCGCCCAGGAGATTCGCCGGCGGGTGTGGGAAACCCTGCATATCACCGTGTCGGCCGGCGTCGCGCCGAACAAGTTCATCGCCAAGATCGCCAGCGACTGGCGCAAGCCCAACGGCCTGTTCGTGGTGACCCCGGACGAGGTGGACGGCTTCGTCGCCGAACTGCCGGTGAAGAAGCTGCACGGCGTCGGCAAGGTCACCGGGGAGAAGCTGGCGCGCCTGGGCATCCGCACCTGCGCGGACCTGCGCGACTGGTCGCGGGTCCAGCTGGCCAAGGAGTTCGGCAGTTTCGGCGAGCGCCTCTGGGGGCTGGCGCGGGGCATCGACGAGCGCCCGGTGCAGGTGGACAGCCGGCGCCAGTCGATCAGCGTGGAGAACACCTTCGACCAGGACCTGCCCGACTTGGCCGCCTGCCAGGAAGAACTGCCGTCACTGCTGGGCGAGTTGGAGCGGCGCATGACCCGCCTGGATGCCAGCTACCGGCCGGGCAAGCCGTTCATCAAGCTGAAGTTCCACGACTTCACCCAGACCACCCTGGAGCAGGCCGGCGCCGCGCGCGACCTGGAAAGCTACCGGCTGTTGCTGGGGCAGGCGTTCCAGCGCGGCAACAAGGCGGTGCGGCTGATCGGCGTGGGCGTGCGCCTGGTCGACCTGCGCGGCGCGCACGAGCAGCTCAGCCTGTTCTAGGGCGTTGCCGCTCCGGCGCGGCCCGCGCGGAAAGGGCGCTCAGCCTTCCGGCCACATGCGCATGGCGCGGCCCGCGGCCGGCCACAGGCGCAGTTCGCCCTGCTCGGTGAGGTCCCAGCGCTGCACTTCGCCGAGCATCTGCAGGAAGCGCCCTTCCTGCTCCATCAGCGCCTCGGCGCACATCTTCCGGGTGGCGCCGGGCTGGCCGAAGGTCAGCCTGTCGCCCTCCAGGGTGTAGCTGGCGAACCAGTGGTTGCAGCCGGCGCTGCCGTAGGCGCGGCCCTTGCCGTCGAGGGTCAGGGTGATGTGGCTGTAGTCGATCAGGGGACGCTCGCCGATCCATTCGATGCGGTAGGTCTGGTCGGCTTCAGGTACCGGCTTGCTGGCGCAGCCGGCCAGGGCCAGCGCCATGCAGGCGCTGGCGATCGGGGCTTTCATGCGGTCTCCTTGCTCTGGCAGTCCGGGCAGAGGTGGCGGGGGCCGGCTTTCGCCCAACCCAGTTCGCCGATCCGCGCTTCGGCGGCAGGCTGCTGGGCGGCCTTGCCGAGGGTGGCGTCGACGGCGAATTCGAATTCCAGTGTAGCCGCGCAACCGTCGCAGTTGACCGTCCACTCGTGGATCGCCAGCTCGCGGAACTCGGGGCCGCGCGCGACCGCCGTCCACTGGCCGGGCGGATTGATCAGGTGGCGGACCTTTTCCACCGCCAGCGTCATGCTCAGGCTGCGGCTGCCCTTGAGGCTGACCAGCAGGGTGTCGCCCACCTGGATCGAGCCGCCGATGCCGGTGACCTGGTAGCGGCCCAGGGACAGCGCGCGGCATTCGTTGAGGGTGAACTGCGGGTTGAGCAGGGTGTAGCGGAAATCATGCTGGGCCATGGGTCCTCCGGGAAAGCGCGGCATTTTAGGGGCCTGGGGGCGGCGATGCGAGTCAGTCGTCGACCCGGTTGGTCGGATTCCCCGCCTGCCAGGCGCCGATGTTGGCCAGGGTGGTCTCGGCGATGGCGGCCAGCGCCTCGCGGGTGAGGAACGCCTGGTGGGCGGTGATGATGACGTTGGGGAAGGTCAGCAGGCGCGCCAGCACGTCGTCCTGCAGCGGCAGGTCGGAGCGGTCGGCGAAGAAGATGTCGGCCTCTTCTTCATAGACGTCCAGGCCGAGGTAGCCGAGCTGGCCGCTTTTCAGCGCGTCGATCAGCGCCGGGGTGTCCACCAGCGCGCCGCGCCCGGTGTTGATCAGCATCGCGCCGCGCTTCATCCGCTGCAGGCTGCGCGGGTTGATCAGGTGCCGGGTGGCGTCGTTGAGCGGGCAGTGCAGGCTGAGGATGTCGGACCCGGCGAGCAGTTCGTCCAGTTCGACGAAGCGCCCGCCCAGGGCCTCGATGGCGCGGTTGGGATAAGGGTCGTGGGCGAGGATGTGGCAGCCGAAGCCGGCCATGATGCGGGCGAAGACTTCGCCGATCTGGCCGCTGCCGACGATGCCGACCGTGCGCCCGTGCAGGTCGAAGCCGGTCAGCCCGTGCAGCGAGAAGTCGCCGTCGCGGGTGCGGTTGTAGGCCCGGTGCAGGTGCCGGCAGAGCGCCAGGACCAGGCCCACGGCATGTTCGGCCACCGCGTGCGGCGAATAGGCCGGCACCCGTACCACGGCCAGCCCGAGGGCGTGGGCGGCCTTGAGGTCGACATGGTTGTAGCCGGCCGAGCGCAGGGCGATCAGGCGGGTTCCGCCGGCGGCCAGTTGCTCCAGCACCGGGCGCGACAGGTCGTCGTTGACGAAGGCGCAGACCACGTCGAAACCCCGGGCCAGGGCCACGGTGTCCGGGCGCAGCTGCGCCTGCTGGAAGTGCAGCTCGAAGCCGTGGCCGTGGTTGGCCGCGAGGAAGCTGTCGCGGTCGTAGGTCTGGTTGCTGAACAGGATGATGCGCATCGTTTCGCGGTCTCAGTGCGTGCCTTGCGGAAGCTCCGCGGCGGCCTCGGCCTCGCGGTTTTCCGTGGCCCTGGCCAGTTCGGCCATGGCCCTGTCGAGTTCGTCCAGCGCCGTGGCGGCGTCCGGGTCGTTCTGCTTGAGCAGCGTCTCCGCGCGCTGGCAGGCGGCGCGCAGCATCGGCACGCCGCAGTAGCGGGTGGCGCCGTGCAGGCGGTGGATGCGTTCGAGCAGGGTGTTGCGGTCGTTGCGCTCGCGGGCCTGGCCGATCACCTGGCGGTCGGCGGAGAGTGAGGCGAGCAGCATGCCGAGCATGTCGGCGGCCAGTTCCGCCTTGCCGGCGGCCAGGCGCAGGCCCTCGGCGGGGTCGAGCACGCTCAGCGCGCCCAGGCCGGGCTCGGCGCCCGCCGGTTCGGTGCGCGGCGCGCCCAGGCGCATGCCGGTCCACTTCAGCAGCACCTGGGCCAGCTGGCGTTCGTCGATGGGCTTGGTCAGGTAATCGTCCATGCCGCCCTGCAGCAGGGCGCGCTTCTCGTTGGCCAGGGCGTGGGCGGTGAGGGCGATGATCGGCACCGGGCTGACTTCGCGCTCGGCCTCCCAGTGGCGGATCGCGTCGGTGGCCTGGCGGCCGTCCATGCCGGGCATCTGCACGTCCATGAAGACCAGGTCGAAGCGCTCGCGCTGCACCGCTTCGACGGCGGCCTGGCCGCTGTCGACGGCGACCACCTGGGCGCCCATGTCGCCGAGCAGGGTCTTCACCAGCAGCAGGTTGGCCGGGTTGTCGTCGACGCAGAGCAGGTGCGGTACGCGCTCCAGCGTGCCGTTGGCGGTCTTTTCCTTGCGCGTCGGGCGCAGGTGCAGCAGCTCGTTCAGCGCCTGCTGCAGCTTGCGGGTGCAGGCCGGCTTGCTCTGCACCTGGGATTCCGGCAGCACCGCGTTGTAGTGCGCCTGCTCGATGGTCGGGCAGAGCACCAGGCTCTTGCAGCCGTGCTGTTCGAGTTCGCGGATGGACTGCCGCAGCGTTTCCGCCGAATGGGTGGCGGAGGTCACGCCGAGCAGGGCCAGGCCGATCGGCGGCTGGCCTTGCGGGTCGGCGGCCAGCGCCCGCTCCAGGGCCGCGAGGTCCTGGAACTCGCTGACTTCCAGGCCGCAGTCCTCCAACTGGTGATGCAGCGCGGTGCGGGTCAGCTCATGGGGCTCGTAGAGCGCCACGCGCTGCCCGCCCGCCAGGGCCGGCAGCAGGTCGTCGCCGTCGTCGCGGGCCTTGGGCAGGTTGAGGCTGATCCAGAATTCCGAGCCGTCGCCGGCGTTGCTGTCGACGCCGATCTCGCCGCCCATCTGCTCGATCAGGCGCTTGGAGATGACCAGTCCCAGCCCGGTGCCGCCGGCCTGGCGCGACAGCGAGTTGTCGGCCTGGCTGAAGGCCTGGAACAGCGCGCGCAGGTCGTCGTCGGTGAGGCCGACGCCGGTGTCGCGCACGCTGATGCGCAGCTGCGCGCGGTCGTCGCTCTCGTCTTCGAGCATGGCGCGCACGGCGATGCTGCCTTCGTGGGTGAACTTGATGGCGTTGCTCACCAGGTTGGTCAGCACCTGCTTCAGGCGCTGCGGGTCGCCGACCAGCTGCAGCGGGGTGTCGCGGTAGATCAGGCTGACCAGTTCCAGCTGCTTTTCGTGGGCGGCGGGGGCGAGGATGGTCAGGGTGTCCTGGATCAGTTCGCGCAGGTTGAAGGGGATGTTCTCCAGCACCAGCTTGCCGGCCTCGATCTTCGAGAAGTCGAGGATTTCGTTGATGATCCCCAGCAGGCTCTCGGCGGACTTGTGGATGGTGCCGAGGTAGTCCTGCTGGCGCGAGGTCAGTTCGCTCTTCTGCAGCAGGTTGGTGAAGCCGAGGATGCCGTTGAGCGGGGTGCGGATCTCATGGCTCATGTTGGCGAGGAACTCGGACTTGATCCGGCTGGCCTCCAGGGCCTCCTTGCGCGCCAGGTCCAGCTCGATGTTCTGGATCTCGATGGTCTCCAGGTTCTGCCGCACGTCCTCGGTGGCCTGGTCGATGTTGTGCTGCATCTCCTCCTGGGCGCTCTGCAGGGCTTCGGCCATGCGGTTGATGCCGCCGGCCAGCTCGTCCAGTTCGTGGCTGCCCAGCGCCGGCAGGCGGGTTTCCAGGCGGCCTTCCTTGAGCTGCGCCACGCCCTGGGCGATCTGCGCCAGCGGCGCGTTGATCGCGCGGCTCATGCGCAGGGCGAGGAGGGCGGTGACCACCAGGCCGGTGACGATCAGCAGCAGGCTGGTGAACAGGCTGCGGTAGCCGCGCAGCAGGGTGCCGTGGTGCGACAGCTCCAGCTCGACCCAGCCGAGCAGCTTGTCGCCGTCGTTGTCCGGGTTGCCCGACAGGCTGCGGTGCTTGCCCAGCACCGGGAGGAGGAAGTGGGTGGTGTCGAGGTTGCTGGCCATGGCGAGGTGCGCGCCATCGCCGCTGGGCAGCGGGGTGAGGATGCTCGGCCCGGCGTGGACCAGGCGTTCGCGCCCGGCGTCGAGGAAGGTGACGGCGCGCACGTCGGGCTGGTCCAGCGCCTCGGTGGCGATGCGCGACAGCAGCGCGGTGTTGTTCTGCGCCAGCGCCGAGGCCGACAGCGGCGCCAGTTGCTCGGCGATCAGCTGGCCGCGCTCGATCAGCTGGGCACGCATGTCCGCCAACTGCACCCAGGTGAAATAGCCGCCCAAAACCAGCGCCAGCAGGCTGGTGGGCAGCAGGGTGAGCAGCAGTACCCGTCCCTTGATGCCGAGATCCTTGAACACGCGATTCCTCCGCTGTGATTTTCCCCGGCAGTGTAGCGGTTCGGGCTCCCGGGGGGAGTCTTTGCCTTGCCGAGATTGCGCGGAATCGGGAATACTCCGTGCAATTGCTAATCACTCTTATTTGATATGAATGCATTTTCCTCCCCGGGGCAGCGCCTGCTGGCCATCGAGGACGATCCGACCCTCGGCGCGCATCTCGCCGCCCACCTGCGCGGGCGCGGTTTCGCCGTGACCTGGTGCCGGAATGGCGACGCGGGGCTGGCCGAGGCGCGCGGCGGCGGTTACGACCTGGTGCTGATGGACATCATGCTGCCGGGCGTCGGCGGCCTGGACATCCTCCGCACCCTGCGGCGCGAGCGGTCGGTGCCGGTGATTCTGATGTCCGCCCTGGGCGCCGAGCAGGACCGCATCGCCGGCTTCTCCCAGGGCGCCGACGATTACCTGCCCAAACCCTTCAGCCTCGCCGAGCTGAGCGTGCGGGTCGACGCCGTGCTGCGCCGCGTGGCGCTGGAGCGCGGCGTGCAAGCGCCGCGGGATGGCGGCGACGGCCTGCGGCTGGACGGCGACAAGGCCGACGCCAGCCTCGACGGCCGCTGGGCGGGGCTGACCGCCAGCGAGTTCCGCCTGCTCGAGACCTTCCTCGCCAGCCAGGGCGAGACCCTGAGCAAGGCCTTCCTTTACCAGCACGTCCTGCACCGCGCCTACACCGCCCACGACCGCGCCCTGGACATGCACGTCAGCCACCTGCGCCGCAAGCTGCAGGCCATCGGCTACCTGCGTCACCAGCTGCACACGGTGTGGGGCAAGGGCTACGTGCTGCGCGATGGCGATGGCTGAGGTTCCCGGGCGGCACTCGCTGTTCTGGCGGCTGGCGGTCGCGCTGGTGGCGTTCTGCCTGCTGCTGATCTGGCTGTCCTGGTCCTGGGGCAAGCAGATGGAACGGCAGAGCTACTACCTGTCCGCCGAGGCGCGGGAAGTCCTCGGCGGCTACGCCCGCGAGGCGGAGCAGGCCTGGCGTTCCGGCGGCGGCGCCGGCGTCGACGCCTGGCTGGCGCGGATGCGCCGGCGCGAAGCGAGCTGGGTGACGGTGGTCGACGCCCGCCTGCAGACCCTGGGCAGCGTGCCGCTGAGCGCGGAGGAGGTCACCCGCCTGACCTTCCAGCGCGGCCTGGACTGGCCGGTGAGCTCGCGCTCGGCGCGGCTGCCCTACATCGGCATCCCGTTCCCCGGCGAGCCGGGCGCGGGCCGCCTGGTGCTGCAACTGCCGGCGCGCTTCCAGCCCGGCGGTTTCACGCTGGTCCGCCAGTCGGTGAGCCACGGCCTGCTGCCCGCCGTGCTGGCGCTGCTGCTGTGCGCCTTGCTCTACCGGCATCTGGTGCGCCCGCTGGCGCGGCTGCGCGAGCACGCCAATGCCCTCTCGGCCGACGACCTGGGATCGGTGGCCGGCCCCGAGCTCGGCAGGCGCCGCGACGAACTGGGCGAGCTCGGCCGCGCGCTGGACCACATGGCCGAGCGCCTGCGCGGCTACGTGGGCTTCCAGCGCCAGTTGCTGCGCGACCTGTCCCACGAGCTGCGCACCCCGCTCAGCCGCCTGCGGGTGGCGGGCGACAGTCCGATCAGCGAGGCGGCGCTGCGCCGGCGGGTCGAGCGCGAGGTGGAGGTGATGCAGCGCCTGGTCGCCGACACCCTGGAACTGGCTTGGCTGGATACCGAGCGGCCGCGCCTGGCCCAGGAGGACATCGAGCTGCGCTCGCTCTGGGAGCTGCTGGTGGACGACGCCCGCTTCGAAGCGGGCTGGGCGCCGCAGCGCTTCCTTTATCGGCTGCCGGCTGGCTGCCGCGTCCGGGGCGACCTCAATGGCCTGGCGCAGGCGCTGGAGAACCTGCTGCGCAATGCCATCCGGCACTCGCCGGAGAATGGCTGCATCCGCCTGGACGGCTGCCGAGAAGGGCAGGACTGGCACCTCTGGCTGGAAGATGACGGCCCCGGCGTGCCCGAGGCTGATCTCGAACGCATCTTCCAGCCCTTCACCCGGCTCTCAGCCGCGCGCGGCGAGGCGGGTTTCGGCCTGGGCCTGAGCATCGCCCGCAGCTCGGTGCGCCTGCAGGGCGGCGAGCTCTGGGCGGACCACGCCGGGGCGGGCCTGCGCGTGCATGTGCGGTTGCCCGCCGCCGCTGGGCCCTGAGCGTTCGCGCATGGCTTGTGAGGAACTTTCGTATGGCGCGCCGCGGTTTGCCGGTATCATAGGTGGCCTGGTTTCAGATCCGAGTACTTCCATGACCGTGCAGTATCCGACTATCGCCGATTGCGTCGGCAATACCCCGCTGGTGCGCCTGCAACGCTTGCCCGGGAATACTTCCAACACTCTGCTGGTGAAGCTCGAGGGCAACAACCCCGCGGGTTCGGTGAAGGATCGCCCGGCGCTGTCGATGATCACCCGGGCCGAACTGCGCGGCGACATCCAGCCCGGCGACACGCTGATCGAAGCCACCTCCGGCAACACCGGCATCGCCCTGGCGATGGCGGCGGCGATCAAGGGCTACCGCATGATCCTGATCATGCCGGACAACTCCACCGCCGAGCGCAAGGCCGCCATGACCGCCTACGGCGCCGAGCTGATCCTGGTGACGAAGGAGCAGGGCATGGAAGGCGCCCGCGACCTCGCCGACCAGATGCAGCGCGAAGGCAAGGGCAAGGTGCTCGACCAGTTCGCCAACGGCGACAACCCCGAGGCCCACTACTATTCCACCGGCCCGGAAATCTGGCAGCAGACCGGCGGCGAGATCACCCATTTCGTCAGCTCCATGGGCACCACCGGCACCATCATGGGCGTGTCGCGCTACCTCAAGGAGCAGAACCCGGCCGTGCAGATCGTCGGCCTGCAGCCGATGGAAGGCTCGTCCATCCCCGGCATCCGCCGCTGGCCGCAGGAATACCTGCCGAAGATCTTCGACGCCGCCCGCGTCGACCGCGTGGTCGACATGCAGCAGAGCGAAGCCGAGGACGTGATGCGTCGCCTGGCCCGCGAAGAGGGCATCTTCTGCGGCGTGTCCTCCGGTGGTGCGGTGGCGGCCATGCTGCGCCTGTCCCGGGAACTGGAAAATGCCACCCTGGTGGCGATCATCTGCGACCGCGGCGACCGCTACCTGTCCTCGGGCGTGTTCGACCCGCACTGATATGGCCAAGCAGAGATCCGGCCTGCGCTTCCAGCCCAGCGGCGGAGCGCGGAGCCCAGCGGTGCCGGTGGGCAAGAAGCAGCGCCTGGACATCGAGCGCCTGGCCCACGACGGCCGCGGCATCGCCCACGCCGACGGGCGCACCTGGTTCGTCGCCGGCGCCTTGCCCGGCGAGGCGGTGGAGGCCCGCGTGCTGTCCGCCCGCAGCCAGGTGGCCGAGGCGCGCTGTGAGCGCGTCTTGAGCGCCGCCGCCAACCGCCGCGCCGAACCCTGCCCGGTGGCCGGCACCTGTGGCGGCTGCAGCCTGCAGCACCTGCCGCATGCCGATCAACTGGCGCTCAAGCAGCGCACCCTCGCCGAACAGCTGGAACGCTTCTCCGGGCTGACCCCGGAGGAATGGGCCGCGCCGTTGGTCGGTCCGGAATTCGGCTACCGCCGCCGCGCGCGCCTCGCCGTGCGCTGGGACGTCAAGGCCAAGCGCCTGGAAGTCGGCTTCCGCGCCGCCGCGAGCCAGGCCATCGTCGCCTTCGACGACTGCCTGGTGCTGGTGCCCGAGCTGCAATCCCTCGCCCGTGAACTGCCGGAACTGCTGCGCGGCTTCGCCCGTCCGCAGGCCCTCGGCCACGTCGAACTGTTCCACGGCAGCGCCAGCGCGCTGCTGCTGCGGCACATCGAACCGCTGGCCGCTGGCGACCTGGCGCGACTGCAGGAGTTCTGCTCGGCACGCGATGTGCAGTTGTGGCTGCAGGGCGACGGGGAACCGGCACCGCACTCCGGCGACCCGGAGCTGGGCTACCGGCTGGAAACCTGGGACCTGACCCTGGCCTACCGCCCCGGCGACTTCGTCCAGGTGAACGCGCCGGTCAACCTGGCGATGGTCGTGCAGGCGCTGGAGTGGCTGGCGCCGCGGGCGGACGAGCGGGTGCTGGACCTGTTCTGCGGCCTGGGCAACTTCGCCCTGCCGCTGGCGCGCCAGGTCCGCGAAGTGGTCGGGGTGGAGGGCGTGCCGGCGATGGTCGAACGCGCCGCCGCCAACGCCCGGGTCAACGGACTGGCGAATGTCCGGTTCCACCAGGCGGACCTGTCGAAACCGCTTGCCGGCGCCCCCTGGGCGGCGGAGGATTTCACCGCCGTGCTGCTCGATCCTCCGCGAGACGGAGCCTTCGAGGCGGCGCGGGAAATGCGTTCACTGGGCGCCGAGCGGGTACTTTATGTGTCCTGCAACCCGGCGACCCTGGCGCGCGACGCAGGCGAACTGGCCCGGCAGGGCTATCGCCTCAAGCGCGCCGGCATCCTCGATATGTTCCCGCAGACGGCGCATGTCGAGGCCATGGCTTTGTTCGAGGCAGGCTAGGACGGCCTGCGCAATCCGACCGGCCCGAGTGAAAATAAAGGCCGGCGCTGTGAGCGGTGCACCGTGGGGCACCGTGGGGAAGGGTAGACACGATGGTACAGGTGAGAGCGCACCAGCCGGTCAACACCGACGGCAGCATCAACCTCGAGGCCTGGCTGGACCATGTCCAGACCCTGGTCCCGGTACTGGATCGCAAGGTCCTGCTGGAAGCCTGCGAATTCGCCCGCGAGGCGGAGGACAAGGCGGTCAGCAACGTCGCCAACGGCTGGGCGGACGGCACCTCCAGCTTCCAGACGGGCCTGGAGATCGCCGAGATCCTGGCCGACCTCAAGCTCGACCAGGAATCCCTGGTCGCCGCGGTGATCTACCGTGGCGTGCGCGAGGGCAAGGTCAAGCTGGAGGAGGTGCAGCAGCGCTTCGGTCCGGTGGTGGCCAAGCTGATCGAGGGCGTGCTGCGCATGGCGGCGATCAGCGCCAGCCTCAACCCCCGGCAGTCGATGGTGCTCGGCACCCAGACGCAGGTCGAGAACCTGCGCAAGATGCTGGTGGCCATGGTCGACGACGTGCGCGTCGCGCTGATCAAGCTGGCCGAGCGCACCTGCGCGATCCGCGCGGTGAAGAACGCCGACGAGGAAAAACGCCACCGCGTGGCCCGCGAGGTGTTCGACATCTACGCGCCGCTGGCCCACCGCCTGGGCATCGGCCACATCAAGTGGGAGCTGGAGGACCTGTCCTTCCGCTACCTCGAACCCGACCAGTACAAGCAGATCGCCAAGCTGCTGCACGAGCGCCGGCTGGACCGCGAGCAGTACATCGCCACCGTGATGCAGCAGCTCAAGGACGCCCTGGCCGCGACCGGCATCAAGGCCGACCTCTCCGGCCGCGCCAAGCACATCTATTCCATCTGGCGGAAGATGCAGCGCAAGGGCCTGGACTTCAGCCAGATCTACGATGTGCGCGCCGTGCGCGTGCTGGTGCCGGAAATGCGCGACTGCTACACCGCGCTGGGCATCGTGCACACCCTGTGGCGGCACATTCCCAAGGAATTCGACGACTACATCGCCAACCCCAAGGAAAACGGCTACCGCTCGCTGCACACCGCGGTGATCGGCCCCGAGGGCAAGGTGCTGGAAGTGCAGATCCGCACCCATTCCATGCACGAGGAAGCCGAGCTGGGCGTGTGCGCGCACTGGCGCTACAAGGGCACCGACGTCAAGGCCAGCTCCAACCACTACGAAGAGAAGATTTCCTGGCTGCGCCAGGTGCTTGAGTGGCACGAGGAACTGGGCGACATCGGCGGCCTGGCCGAGCAGCTGCGGGTGGATATCGAGCCCGACCGGGTCTACGTCTTCACCCCCGACGGCCACGCCATCGACCTGCCCAAGGGCGCCACCCCGCTGGACTTCGCCTACCGCGTGCACACCGAGGTCGGCCACAACTGCCGTGGCGCCAAGATCAACGGCCGCATCGTGCCGCTGAACTACAGCCTGCAGACCGGCGAGCAGGTGGAAATCATCACCGGCAAGCAGAGCGGGCCGAGCCGCGACTGGCTGAACCAGAACCTGGGCTACGTCACCACTTCGCGGGCGCGGGCGAAGATCGTCCACTGGTTCAAGCTGCAGGCGCGCGACCAGAACGTCGCCGCCGGCAAGGCCATGCTCGAACGCGAGCTGGGCCGCCTGGCGCTGCCGCCGGTGGACTTCGAGAAGCTCGCCGAGAAGGCCAACTACAAGACCGGCGAAGACCTGTTCGCCGCCCTCGGCGCCGGCGACCTGCGCCTGGCCCACGTGGTCAGCTACGCGCAGCAGCTGGTGGAGCCGGAGCGCGGCAGCGAGCAGCTCGAACTGATCCCGCGCAAGCCGAGCAAGATCGGCCACGGCAAGCGCGGCGACATCCAGATCCAGGGCGTCGGCAACCTGCTCACGCAGATGGCCGGCTGCTGCCAGCCGCTGCCGGGCGACCCGATCGTCGGCTACATCACCCTCGGCCGCGGCGTGACCATCCACCGCCAGGACTGCGCCACCGCGCTGCAACTGGCCGGCCGCGAGCCGGAGCGGATCATCCAGGTCAGCTGGGGCCCGGTGCCGGTCAGCACCTACCCGGTGGACATCGTCATCCGCGCCTACGACCGCTCCGGCCTGCTGCGTGACGTGTCCCAGGTGCTGCTCAACGAGCGCATCAACGTGCTGGCGGTGAACACCCGCTCGGACAAGGAAGACAACACCGCGGTGATGCGCCTGACCATCGAGATCCCCGGTCTCGACGCGCTGGGGCGCCTGCTGGCGCGGGTTTCCCAGCTGCCCAACATCATCGAGGCGCGCCGCGACCGCGCGAGTGGCAAGGATGTATAAGCTCGACGACCTGCTGCACCTGATGGCCCGCCTGCGCGACCCGCAGCACGGCTGCCCGTGGGACCTGAAGCAGAGCTACGCGAGCATCGTCCCCTACACCCTCGAAGAGGCCTACGAAGTCGCCGACGCCATCGAGCGCGGCGACTTCGGCCACCTGCGCGAGGAACTGGGCGACCTGCTCTTCCAGGTCGTCTACTACGCGCAGCTGGCGCGGGAGGAGGGGCGTTTCGAGTTCGACGCGGTGGTCGATGGCATCACCACCAAGCTGATCCGCCGCCATCCCCACGTGTTCCCCGATGGCGACCTGTACGGCACGCCGGACCCGGTGAAGCTGGCGGAAGCCGCGGTCAAGCAACGCTGGGAAGAGCTCAAGGCCGAGGAGCGCGCCGCCAAGGCCGCCGAGCCGGTGCAGCTGTCCCTGCTGGACGACGTGCCCCACGCCCTGCCGGCGCTGAGCCGCGCCAACAAGCTGCAGAAGCGCGCCGCCCAGGTCGGCTTCGACTGGGCCGACGCCCTGCCGGTGGTGGACAAGGTCCGCGAGGAGCTGGACGAGGTGCTCGAAGCCATGGCCGGCGGCGACACCGAGGCCCAGGCCGAGGAAGTGGGCGACCTGCTGTTCGTGGTGGTCAACCTGGCGCGCAAGCTCAAGGTCGACCCGGAAACCGCCCTGCGCGCGGCCAACGCCAAGTTCGAACGGCGCTTCCGCTACATCGAGACCGCCCTGCGCGACCAGGGCCGCACGCTGGAAGACAGCAACCTGGAAGAGATGGACGAGCTCTGGGGCGCGGCCAAGCGCGACGAAAAGAATCCGCTCAGCTGCGGATGAGTCGTCCCGCCCATGAAAAAGCCCCGCAGTCGCGGGGCTTTTTCATGGCTCTTCGTAGGAGCGAGCTTGCTCGCGAACAGAGTTTCCGGCAGCGCCGGCATAAAGCGGTTCGCGAGCAAGCTCCTACGAAAAGCGGATCAGCCGAGCATCCAGCGCAGCAGCTCGACCAGCAGCACCGCCGCCAGGACCGGCCGGCCGATGCGGTAGGCCTTGGGATAGCGGCGCTTGAACACCTTCACCTGGCTGCCGATGGCATTGCCGAAGCGGATCAGCACCGAATAGGCCTGGTTGATCCCGCCGACGCGCTCGCCCTCGACGTTCTGCGGCGCGGTGGCGCGCCCGAGGAAGGCGCTGACGTGGCGGTTGATGCGGGTCAGCAGCGGCGACTTGAGCGGGCGTTCGACGTCGCAGAAGAGGATCAGGCGCGATTCGTCGGTCTCGTTCTTCACCCAGTGCACGAAGGTCTCGTCGAACATCACGTCCTGGCCGTCGCGCCAGGCGTAGGGCTCGCCGTCGACGAAGATGCGGCAGTCGTCGGAGTTCGGCGTGGCCAGGCCCAGGTGATAGCGCAGCGAGCCGCCGTAGGGATCGCGGTGCTTGTTCAGGTGGCTGCGCGGCGGCAGGCGGGTGAACATGGCGCCCTTGACGTTGGGGATGCTGCTGACCAGCTCCACGGTCTTCGGGCAGAGTTGCTGGGCCGAGGGCAGCGGGCCGTCGTACCAGGTCAGGTAGAAGCGCGTCCAGCCCTTCTTGAAGAAGGAGCCGAAGCCGGCCTCGTTGTTGTTCAGGGCGTCGCGGATGTAGCCCTCGTCGAACAGCCTCTCGGCTTCCTCGCGGATCATCTGCCAGTTGTCGCGCAGCTTATCCAGCTCGGGGAAGCGCTCGCGGTCCAGGTACGGCTTGGACGGCACGCTGGAGTTCAGGTACATCAGCGAGTTGTACGGGGCGAACCAGGCGGAGTGGTTCACCACCTGGCGCAGGAAGGGCAACCGTACCTTGCCGCGCAGGTGCACGTAGAGGATGGCGACGAGGAAGAGGGCAAGGATCGCGAAGACGATGAGCTTGATCATGGGGGCCCTGGATTGAGTGAAATCGAGCTGGGCACTTGCGCGGCGCACGCACAGGCCCGAGGATTATACCCCCTGTGGAACGGCTCGCCGCAGCTATGCGTTGGTCGGGTCGTTGTCCTGCATCACCCTGGGCTGTTGGAGAGCCTTACCCAATGAGCATGTCGTTACGTGACCAGCTGCTGAAAGCCGGGCTGGTCAGCGAGAAGCAGGCCAAGCAGGCCGGCAAGCAGAAGCAGAAGCAGCAGCGCCTGGAGCACAAGAACCAGGCGCAGAAGGACGACAGCCAGCGTCAGGCCGCCCAGCAGGCGCAGGCCGAGAAGCAGGCCCGCGATGCCGAGCTGAATCGCCAGCAGCAGGAAAAGGCCGACAAGAAGGCCAGGACCGCGCAGATCAAGCAACTGATCGAAGGCACCCGCCTGCCGAAGCTGGATACCGAGGACTACTACAACTTCGTCGACGCGAAGAAGGTCAAGCGCATCGCGGTGAACGACCTGATCCGCGACAAGCTCAGCCGCGGCAGCCTGGCCATCGTCAGCTACGACGGCCGCTACGAGATCGTCCCGCGCGATGCCGCGTTGCGCATCAAGGAGCGCGACGAGCGGCGCATCGTGCTGCTCAACGAGCCCAGCGGCGAGCCGGACGACGACGATCCGTACAAGGATTACGTGGTGCCCGACGACCTCATGTGGTGAGGCCGCTCCTGCCTCCTGGCAGGCCGATCTGCCGCATGCGCGGGGCCGCCGACGTGGCGGCCTGAATCGCGGGCAAGAAAAAGCCGGGCATCTGCCCGGCTTTTTCGTTTCTCGCCGCGCGGCTATCAGAAGCGATAGGTCAGCTGGGCGGTCAGGCCGTGGGCGCTGTTGTCGTACTTGGCGCTGTAGGCCGGCTGGACCGGAACGCCCGAGATGGACTCGCCTTTCTGGTTCACACCGGCGGTGTTTTCCCACAGGTAGGCGTAGGCCACGTCGATGGTCATGTCGGCGGTGGGCGAGTAGCCGGCGCCCAGGGTGAAGATCTTGCGATCGCCCACCGGGATACGCACGTTGCGGTTCTCGTTGTCGGTCGGCGACGGGTCGTAGGCCAGGCCGGTACGCAGCACCCACTGCTGGTTCAGCTGGTAGGAGGTGCCCACGGAGAAGGACCAGGTGTCCTTCCACTTCAGGTCTTCGCTGATGGTGCCGAAGATGGCGTCACCCACCGGGGTCATGCCGCTGTTGCGCACGTCGAGGGTGTCCAGGCGGCTCCAGCGGGTCCAGGTGGTACCGGCGTAGACGGTCCACTGGTCGTCGAACTTGTGGGTGATGGAGGTATCCACCGATTCCGGCAGGGTGATGTCCAGCTTGGCGTCGTACTTGCCGTTGACCTGGCCGCCCAGGGTGCCCGGGAGCGGCACGCCCAGCAGGCCCAGCGGTACGTTCGGCACGTTGCCGAACTTGGTGTGGCCCTTGAGGTGGTAGTCGACCTTGGAGTGGTAGGTCAGGCCCCAGGTGGTGTCATCGGTCAGGTCGACCATGACGCCGAGGTTGTAGCCCAGCGCGGTGTCGTCGCCCTTGATGCTGATGCTGGCATCGCCGCTGCCGCCCACTAGCTGGTTGATGCCAGCGGTGTTCAGCTCGTTCTCCAGCTTGCCGTCGATGCGGTTGATGGTCGGGCCGAAGCCGACGGACACGCGATCGTTGATCTTGTAGGCGATGGTCGGCTGCAGGGTGATTACCTGGACCTTGCTGTAGGAGCCCAGGGCGCGGCCGGCGAAGCTGCTTTCGTAGTCGTTGATGATGCCGTAGGGCACGTAGACGCCGAAGCCGAAGGTGAAGTCCTCGTTGATCGGCGTGGAAATGTAGCCGAAGGGAACGGCGGCCAGGGGTACGGAGTCGCCCTTGTTGGTGCCGTTCGGCGAGCCGCCCTTGGCCTGGCTGATGTCGTCCTTGGCGTCGACAATCGCGAGACCGCCACTGATTTCGGTGCGCTTGAGCTTGGACAGACCGGCCGGGTTGCCGTACACGGTGCTGGCGTCGAGCGCGGAGGAGGCGCGGCCGGCGTAAGCGGTACCGGCACCGCTGGCACTTTGTTCGTTGATGGCGATGCCGTTGGCAAATGCCTGGGCAGAGGCAGCGCTAATGGTCAGTGCGAGCGTGGTCTTGAGCCATGTTGTTTTCATTGTTAGAGCAACTCCTGTGTTAAACGGCACGCACGCTACCAAGATTCCCAGGTCTTGGGTAGTGTCCGGAAAGTGCTCTAAATTGGGCCTTACCGCTCAAACAAGCGTTCTATCGGCGCCTTTTCCGTTCGTTACCGTATGTAAAAAATCTGACCGATCGGTCATTCGGGAACTCCTGCCTCCACTCAGGCCACCTTATCGAGATTTCCGACGTAACTGTGCCAGGCGTCGACGAAGTCGTGCAGGCGTCCGTGGGGGTGGAATACCCGCCGCCAGACCCGGGCCAGGCCCAGGGGATCGTTGGCGTGGGGCAGGGGGATGCGCTCGGCCTCGACCATCATCCAGGCGATGGCGGTGCTGTAGCGCAGGTTCACCGTGAGCTCCAGGTGAGGGGCGTCGAGGAAGGCGTGCTGGCTGGCCAGCCCGCGAACCCGGCTGGCCAGATCCGGGTCGCAGGCCAGATAGCAGTCCCAGAGGTTCTGGTGACGGCTTTCACCGATGCGGTACAGGCCATGGCCATGGCTGTCACCCAGCGCACTCCCCAGCGCCGACTGACAGGCTGCTGCCCCCAGCAGCAGGGCTTCCGCTGCGACGCTATGCCGCTCCAGATACAGCAGGGTGGGGCGGATCACAAAATGGCACAGGTCGTTGGCGGCAATTCCCATGACATCCTCGTTCTCGGTGACCGGCGGGGCTGGGCGACTTGGCAGCTTCTAGTGATTTTCCTGGCCCCGCCGGAAGCGGACTTAGCCGCTCGATTTGAAGTGTAGTGCGATAATTGTGCTGTAAAGGCCTGTTTTTAAATTGTTTTGATGGCGCAGCTATAATCCATATTCCCTCAGGCAATTAGATGCTGGGCGGCAGTTCGGGCATTTCCTCGAGTATTTCCTCGGCCTCCTCGTGCCCCTGGTCCGCCGCGCGCTGGTACCAGAGACGGGCCTGCGCGGGGTTCCTGGCCACCCCGCGGCCCTTGGCGTAGCGCTCGGCCACGGCGAACTGGGCATCCACGTCGCCCTGCTCGGCCGACTTGCGGTACAGCGCGAAAGCCTTCTTGTCGCTGCGGGTCACCCCGGTGCCGTTCTCGTACATGATCGCCAGGTTGTACTCGGCGTCCTTGTCGCCCTGGTCGACCGCCTTCTGGTACCAGTACACGGCCTTCTCCGCATTGCGTTCCACGCCGTCGCCGCTGTCGTAGGCATTGCCCAGGTTGTACTGGGCGCAGGCGTGGCCCTGTTCGGCGGCCTTGCGGTACCAGTACGCGGCCTTCTCGTAGTTCTGCTCCAGCTCGTCGCTGCCGGCGTCGTATTCCAGGCCGAGGCTGTACTGGGCGGTGGCGTGGCCGGCGTTGGCCGCCGCCACCAGTTCGTCGCCATAGAGGTCGGACCAGCGGTCCTCGATGGCGCAGGGCGTGGCCTCCAGGGTGGCGGCCCGGGCCGGCGTGGCGACCCACAGGCACAGCAGGGCGGCGGCGAGCAGGGTGTGGTGGAGGCGGGTGGGCATGGGTTCACTCCTTTGAAAAGTGGGCATGAGTCTGGCGCATGCCCAGGTACCTATCCATCGGAACACAGGCGCCTGGCAGGGTCCGTCTTCCGTTTTCGCTGTGGGACGGCCGGTCAGTCGCCCTTGGCCACCGGACGTTTCGAGTCGGTGATCCATTCGCTCCAGGAGCCGGCATACAGGCGTCCCAGCGGATAGCCGGCCAGGCTCATGGCGAACAGGTTGTGGCAGGCGGTGACGCCGGAGCCGCAGTAGGCCACCAGGTCCTGCGCCGGGCGCCCGCGCAGCAGGCTGGCGAAGCGCTGGTGCAGGTGTTCCGGGCGCAGGAAGCGGCCGTCGCTGCCGAGGTTGTCGGTGAAGGCCGCGCATTGCGCGCCGGGGATATGGCCGGCGACCGGGTCGATGGGCTCCACCTCGCCACGGAAGCGCGGCAGCCCGCGGGCGTCGATCAGCGGCAGGTCGGACTCGCCCAGGCGCGCGCCGAGGGCGTTGGCGTCGATCAGCAGGCTGTTGTCCGGCTTGCCCCGGAAGTCGCCGGGGTGCAGCGGCGTCTCGGCGGTGGTCAGGCGCAGGCCGGCGGCGCGCCAGGCGGCGAGGCCGCCGTCGAGCAGGTAGACGCCCTCGCGCTTGCCCAGCCACAGCAGCAGCCACCAGGCGCGGGCGGCGAAGGCGCCGGGGCCGTCGTCATAGAGCACCACTTCGCTTTCCGCGTTCAGTCCCCAGGTGCGCAGGCGTTCCAGCAGCCGCTGCGGATCGGGCAGCGGGTGACGGCCGGTCACGCCGGGGATGACGGGCGCGGAAAGGTCCTTGTTGAGGTCGGCGAAGTGGGCGCCGGGGATGTGGTTTTCCTGGTAGCTGCGCGCACCGTAGGCGGGATCGTCGAGGGAAAAGCGGCAGTCGAGCAGGACCAGGTTCGGGTCATCGAGGCGGGCGGCCAGTTGCTCGGGGGTGAGCAGGCGGGCGTAGGTCATGGGCGCATTCCTGTGTCGTGACGGGGCTTGGACGCATCATAAGACTTGTATCGCGAACAAGTTACTGTCGGTAGGGAATTGGCGAACATGCTCAACCTGCAATCGGAGCCGCGCAAGGCCGGCCCGCTGCGCGTCGCCCTGGTGGGCCTGGCGACCGTCCTGATCACCCTGGGCTACAGCGTCCGCGTGCTGGCGCTCGGCGCCGTCGGCCGGTTGCGCCGCAGCCGGGTCGACGGCTTCACCCGCGACTGGTCGGGCAGCCTGCTGCGCCTGACCGGCGCGCGCCTGAGCCGCCACGGCGAGGTACCGGACTTCGGCGACGGCCGCCGCTACATGATCCTCTGCACCCACTCCAGCTTCTACGACATCCCGGCGATCTTCGTGACCATGCCCGGCTCGATCCGCATGCTGGCGAAGAAGGAGCTGTTCGCGGTGCCGATCTGGGGCGCGGCCATGCGCGCGGCGGAGTTCCCGTCCATCGACCGGCACCATCGCCACCAGGCCATGGCCGACCTGGCCAGGGCGCGGGAGATGATGGAAAGCGGCATCGTCCTCTGGGCGGCGCCCGAGGGCACTCGCTCCCGGGACGGCAAGTTGCAGCCGTTCAAGAAAGGCTGCTTCCGCCTGGCGCAGCAGACCGACGCGGTCATCGTCCCGGTGGCGATCCGCGGCATCCAGCAATTGCTGCCGGCCGGCGGCCTGAAGCTGAATCTCGGCATGCCGGTGGAAGTGCACGTCGGCGAGCCCATCGACTCCACCGCGTTCGCCGGCGAGGGTGTGGACGCGCTGATGGCCGAGGTGCGCGAACGCATGCAGGCGCTGCTGGAGCCCTCCGCCGCGCCCGCCCGGGCGACTGCCCGCGAGGCGCAGTCGCCGGCGTGAGCCGTCAGCGCAGTATCAGCCGGCCAATGCGGTCGTTCTCCAGGCTGCCGAGGTAGAGCGCATCGCCCACCGGTTTCACCGAGGTGATCATGCGCAGGTGCTCGCCGCTGGTGTCGTGCAGGCTGCGCACGATCCGGCCCTGCTCGTTCAGCGCGATCGCCAGGCCGTAAGGCACCGGCTTGGGCAGGAAGGCGCGCGGCAGCTTGGTCAGCTGGCGCTTGAGCCAGGGGAGCTGCTGGATCAGGTCGGCATCGGCCTTGCGCGGCGTGGGCAGGGCGACCCAGAAGGTGCCCTTGCGGTCGCTGGCGAGGTTGTCCGGCAGCCCCGGCAGGTTGTCGATGAAGACGTCATGCTGCCCGGCCTTCTCGCCCTTGAGCCAGTAGCGGGTGATGCGGTAGCGGTAGGTCTCGTTGACCAGCACGAAGTCTTCCTGCTGCGACAGCGCCACGCCGTTGGCGAAGTACAGGTCCTTGAGCAGCACCTCGGTCCTGCCGCTGGCCGGGTCGTAGCGCAGCAGGCGGCCGTGGGGGCGGGCTTCGAGCAGGTCCAGGAGGTAGTCCGGCTGGTGGAAACGACTGGATGCGTCGCTGAAATAGATGCGTCCGTCGCTGGCGATGTCGAGGTCGTCGGTGAAGGCGAAGGGCACGCCGTCGGCCGAGTCGGTCAGCACGCGGATCGTGCCCTGCGGGTCGATCTGCAGCAGGCCCTTCCAGGCGTCGGCGACGATCAGGTTGCCGGCCTTGTCGAAGGCCAGTCCCAGCGGCCGGCCACCGGTCTCGACGAAAGTCTGCGCCTTGCCGTCGGCGCCGATGCTGACGATGCGGCCGTCCGCCAGGCCGGCGAAGACGCGGCCCTGGGCATCCACCGCGGTGTCCTCGGGCCCGTGGATCTGGCCCTGGGCGAGCAGTTCGGCCTTCATCAGGGTGTCGTTGGGCTCCATCACGCCGGTCATCGGCGGAGCCTCGGGCGGCGTCCAGGCCAGCGGATCGATGGGGCTGGGGGTGAACGCCAGGTAGACGGCCAGGGCGGCGGCCAGCAGGACGACCAGCCCGAAGAGCTTCTTCATGGGGAGCTGCCTTGTTGTTATGGGGCGGGCCTAGCCTAGCCGCTGCGCAAGGCGGGACATAGCCAATGGCCGAGTGGAATGCTCGCACATCATGCATCTCGATATAATGCGCGGCACCGAAACGAAGGAGATGTTCGTGACCGCTCTCGATATTCAGTGGATTCGCGACGATGCCAGCCTGGCGCGCAAGTGCCAGGACTGGAAAGAACTACCGTACCTCGCGCTCGATACCGAGTTCATGCGTGTCGATACCTTCTATCCCGAAGCTGCCCTGGTGCAGGTCGGCGATGGCAGCGGCGTGTGGCTGATCGACCCGCTGCTGATCCGCGACTGGTCGCCGTTCGCCGCGGTGCTGGAGTCGCCGCTGGTGGTCAAGGTATTCCACGCCTGCGGCGAGGACCTGGAAGTCTTCCTGCGCCTGACCGGCAGCCTGCCGCAGCCGCTGTTCGACACCCAGCTGGCCGCCGCCTACCTGGGCCTGCCGCACTCGATGGGCTACTCGAAGCTGGTGCTGGAGATCCTCGGCATCGACCTGCCCAAGGACGAGACCCGCTCCGACTGGCTGCAGCGCCCGCTGACCGACATGCAGGTGCGCTATGCCGCCGAGGACGTGCTGCACCTGGCCGAGGTCTACGTGAAGCTGGCGCCGCGCCTGAGCGAGAAGAAGCTGGACTGGCTGCTGGCCGACGGCGCGGACCTCGCGGCCAACCAGGCCCGTATCAGCGACCCGCAGGAGGCCTACCTCGACGTGAAGCTGGCGTGGAAGCTCAACCGCCAGCAACTGGAGGTGCTCCGCGAGCTCTGCGCCTGGCGCGAAGAACAGGCCCGCCTGCGCAACCAGCCGCGCAACCGCGTGCTGCGCGAGCACACCCTATGGCCGCTGGCGCGCTTCCAGCCCGCCGACAAGGTGGCCTTGGCGCGTATCGACGACATGCACCCGCGCACCGTGCGTCAGGACGGCGACACCCTGATCGCGCTGATCGCCCACGCGGCGAAGCTGCCGGAGGCCGTTTGCCCCGACGTACTGCCCGAGCCGCTGCCGCGGGAAGTCACCCCGGTGCTGAAGATGCTGCGCGAAGTCGGCCAGGAAGAAGCCGAGCGCCAGGGCATGGCGCCCGAACTGATGCTGCGCAAGAAGGTCCTCGAGGCGCTGCTCAAGACCGGCTGGCCGAACGGCCCCTACCAACTGCCCGAATCGCTGCAGGGCTGGCGCCGCGAGCTGATGGGCCAGGCCCTGCTGGACCGCCTCGCCGGCCAGACCACCGAATAACGCGGAAGACACACCATGAAACGCATCTGCTCCATCTACAAGAGCCCGCGCAAGAACGAGATGTACCTCTACGTCGACAAGCGCGAGGCGCTCAGCCGCGTGCCCGAGGCGCTGATCGCCGCGTTCGGCCCGCCGCAGCACGCCTTCGACCTGGTGCTCAGCCCCGAGCGTCAACTGGCCCGCGAGGACATCCACAAGGTCCTGGACCACATCGAGAAGCAGGGCTTCCACCTGCAGATGCCACCGGCCGAAGAGGAGTACATCGAGCACCTGCCGGAGGAGCTGCTGCGGATGAACGATCCGCTCTGATTCCTTGCAGTCGCACAAGGTTTCCGGGGCCGCGGACGGGTACAGTGCTGGCACTGTGCAAGTTCGCGGCTTGAGCGCATTATGCGCGGAGAAAAGGGTTCAACGGAGCGGAACGCTTGGTCTCCGGCTGTGTCTATAGCCGCCTGTCTTCCCTCGAACTAGCCGATATCCACGGGAAGCTCTCCTGATGCGAGTCCAGATGCGCCAGCCGAAAACGTTCCACCGATCGAAGCGAAGGTCCTGAATCATGCGCCTGCTCGTTCTCGATCGCGACCATGCCCTCTACGCCGCCCTGATCATGGCGGCGGAGCCCCAGATTACAGTGGTCTCCGGCGACAAGCCGGACAGCCTCCTCGACGCCGCCGCCGAATGCCCGATCTGGCTCGCCCAGCCCGACCTCGCCGCGCAACTGCTGCGCCGGGGCATCCATCCGGTGTGGATCCAGTCCAGCTGGGCCGGCATCACCCCGCTGCTGGCGGACGACCTGCCCAAGGACTACGCGCTGACCCGCGCCGTGGGCATCTTCGGCCAGGTCATGAGCGAATACCTGCTCACCTACCTGCTCGCCCATGAACGGCAGATGCTCGGCCGCCTGGCCAGCCAGGTCGGCGTGCAGTGGGATGACCGCCTGCCCGGCACCCTGAATGGCCGCCGGGTGCTGATCGTCGGTACCGGCGAGATCGGCCAGGCGGTGGCGCACATGCTGGCGCCGTTCGGCGTGGAACTGATCGGCGTGGCGAAGAACCCGCGGCCGTTGCTGCCGTTCAGCCGCGTCGGCGCGCTGGACGACCTGTCGCGCCTGGTGCAGACCGCCGACTACGTGGTCAACCTGCTGCCCGATACCGAGCATACCCGCGATATCTACAACCTCGCGCTGTTCAACCGGATGAAGCCGACGGCGCTGTTCATCAACGCCGGGCGCGGCACCTCGGTGGTCGACGCCGACCTGGTGACGACGCTGGAGTCCAACAAGATCGCCGGCGCGGTGATCGACGTCTGCCGCGAGGAGCCGCTGCCGCCGCAGCATCCGTTCTGGCACACGCCGCGCCTGCTGCTCACCGGGCACACCGCCGCGCCGACGCTGCCGGGGGCGCTGGTCGAGCTGTTCCGCGACAACCTCACGCGCTACTGGGCCGGCCAGGAAATGCGCGGCGAAGTGGACTTCACGCGCGGTTACTGATTGCCGACTGACAACGAAAAAGGCCCCGGATGGGGCCTTTTTCGTTTTTCTGTAGGAGCGAGCTTGCTCGCGAACCTGCAAGGCACGGTGTAATTCCGTTCGCGAGCAAGCTCGCTCCTACAAAAGTCCCTTCAGAGCGAGAAATCGCCCTCGGCGGCGATTTCCGCCAGCGGGCGGCGGGCATTGGGCGCTTCGCGGGCCTGCAGGCTTTCCGGGAGGATCGACTTGTCGCCGAGCTTGCCGACGGCGATCACCGCATGGATTTCATGGTCCGCCGGGACCTTCAGCTCGCTGCGCGCCAGTTCGCGGTCGAAGCCGGCCATGCCGTGGGTGTGCCAGCCGGCCAGGCTCGCCTGCAGCGCCAGGAAGCCCCAGGCCGAGCCGGTGTCGAAGCTGTGCCAGAGCGCCGGCTTCTCCTCGGTCGAGCCGGGCGGGGCGAAGGTGGTCCTGGACAGCACCACCACCAGCGCCGAGGCGTGCTGCGCCCAGCTCCGGTTGAATTCGCCCAGCAGGTTCAGGTAGCGCTGCCAGTTCGGCGTGTCGCGGCGCGCATAGAGGAAGCGCCAGGGCTGCGAGTTGAACGAGGAGGGCGCCCAGCGCGCCGCTTCGATGAAGCTCAGCAGGGTGGCTTCGGCGATGGTTTCGCCGTTGAAGGCGCGGGGCGACCAGCGATTGATGAACTGCGGGTCGATGGGGTGCTCGGCAACGCGGGGATTGGCGCTCATGGTGGCTCCTGTGACTGCTTGGGACATGCCGATGGTGCCGTGGACGGCCGGGCATCGCGGATGGGGCGGGCGGCGCGGCCAGTGCGGGACTGGCGGGCCGTGCCCGTGGGGCGGTCAAGCTAACCAGCGCCGCGCGCGCTGGCAAGCGACTCGCGGTCAATGGTCGCCTGCGCTTGGCCTTCCGGCGCTGCGGGCTTAGACTTTGCGCCCCGTGAAACCGCCCCTGTACAAAAAATGGCCGCCAAAGTCGAACCCTTCTGGAAACGCAAGACCCTCGACCAGCTCGATCAGGACGAGTGGGAATCGCTGTGCGACGGGTGCGGCCTGTGCTGCCTGCAGAAGCTGGAAGACGAGGACGACGGCACCGTCTACTACACGCGCATCGCCTGCAAGCTGCTGGACCTGAAGAGCTGCCGCTGCACCGACTATGCCAAGCGCCGCGCCAGCGTGCCCGACTGCATCCAGCTCACGCCGTCCCAGGCCGACGAGTTCCGCTGGCTGCCGCCGACCTGCGGCTACCGCCTGGTGGCCGAGGGCAAGGACCTGCCGCTGTGGCACCACCTGGTCTGCGGCGATCCCGATGCCGTGCACCACGAGCGCATCTCCCAGTCCGGGCGCATGCTCAGCGAGAACTCGGTGGCCGAGGACGACTGGGAAGAGCACCTGATCTTCCGCGCCGGCTGATCCCTGCCGGCGTCAGCGCGGCGCCCGCAACCAGTAGCAGGCTTCCTCGCCGCGCAGCGGGGCTGCGCCGTCGGGCAGCTCCACGCGTTTTTCCCAGAGCGGGAACCAGCGTTCGTCCTTCTCATCGTCGATGGTCGGCGGGCGCGCCCGGGTGCGCAGGCGCCGTTCGCAGGCGCCCCATTGCACGTAGTTGACCTGCGCCTCGATCAGACTCACCGCATTGGCGCCGCCGCGCGCGTCGGGGAAGCACAGCTGCAGCTGGTCGTCCTCCCAGCGGCAGATTTCGCAGATTTCGTACGACCCCGGCGGGTCGCCGAAGCTGAAATGGCCGCAGCACGGGCAGGTGTAGAGCATCAGCGGTTGCCTTCGATGCCCAGCACCTTGAACAGGAAGGCGTATTCCAGCGCCACGTCCTTCAGGCCCTGGTAGCGGCCGCTCATGCCGCCGTGGCCGGCGCCCAGGTCGGTCTTGAGCAGCAGCAGGTTGTCGTCGGTCTTGTTCACCCGCAGCTTGGCCACCCACTTGGCGGCTTCCCAGTACTGCACGCGGCTGTCGTTGTAGCCGGCCACCGCCAGCAGGGCCGGGTAGTCCTGGGCGCTGACGTTCTCGTAGGGCGCGTAGGCGCGGATGCGCGCGTAGACCTCCGGCTCCTGCGGGTTGCCCCACTCGTCGTACTCGGTGACGGTCAGCGGCAGGTCGGGGTTGAGCATGCTGTTGAGCACGTCGACGAAGGGCACCTCGGCGATGGCCGCGGCGAACAGCTGCGGGCGCTGGTTGAGCACCGCGCCGATCAGCAGGCCGCCGGCGCTGCCGCCGCTGATGGCGAGCTGCGCCGGGGTGCTGTAGCCCGCGGCGAGCAGGTGTTCGGCACAGGCGATGAAGTCGCTGAAGGTGTTCTGCTTGTGTTCCAGCTTGCCGGCGCGGTACCAGGCCTCGCCCAGTTCGCCGCCGCCGCGCACGTGGGCGATGGCGAAGACGAAGCCGCGCTCCAGCAGGCTCAGGCGGGCGTGGGAGAACCAGGGGTCGAGGCTCTCGCCGTAGGCGCCGTAGCCATAGAGATAGAGCGGCGCCGGCTCGCCGCGGGCGATGCCGGCCAGCACCTCGCGGCGGCCGACCAGGCTGATCGGCACCCGCACGCCGTCATTGGCGCAGGCCCAGAGCCGCCGGCTTTCGTAGGCGTCGGCGTCGAACGGGCCTTCCACCGGGGTTTCCTTCAGCACCTGCTGTTCGCCGCTGGCGAGGTCCAGCTGGCGGATCTGCGCCGGGCGGTTGAGCGCCTCGTAGCGCAGGCGGATCACCGGGCTGTCGAACTCCAGGCTGTCCTGCACGTAGAGGTTGTAGGCGGCGTCCGGCAGGTCCACGCGATGCGCCGGCTGGCCCTGCGGGCGTACCTCGACGATCGGCAGCCCGCCTTCGCGCAGGCTCAGGGTCAGGGCGCCGGCGCTCAGGGTCAGGCCTTCGAGCATCACCTCGTCGCGGTGCGCGATCAGCGTCTGCCAGTGCGCGCGGGTCGGCTGCGCCTCGCTGGCGTGGTAGAGGGCGAAGTTGATGCCGGTCTGGTTGCTGCGGATCAGCCAGGCCCAGTCGCCGTCGAGGCGGCCGTGGTCGGGGTAGTACTCGTGGCCTTCCTCGCGCGGGGCCAGGCAGGTGAACTCGCCGTCGGGCGTGCCGGCGTCGAGCACCCAGGCCTCGCTGGTGGTCTTGCTGCCCAGCAGCAGGATCAGCTGGCGCTCGGAGCTGGCGCGGTAGCAGTGCAGGAAGAAGCGCCCGTCGGACTCCTCGAAGACCCGCTCGGCGCCGCTTTCGCCCAGGCGGTGGCGGTACAGCCTGTGCGGGCGGTGGGTGTCGTCCAGCTCGCCGAAGAACAGGGTGCGGTTGTCGTTGGCCCAGACCAGGCTGCCGTCGCAGTCCTCGAAGGGCAGGGTGGTGACGCTGCCGTCGGCCAGTTCCTTGACGTACAGGGTGTAGATCTCGTCGCCGCTGGTATCCAGGCTGTAGGCCAGCTTCGAGTGGTCCGGGCTGATGCTGAAGGCGCCCACCGCGAGGAAGTCGTCGCCGGCCAGGGCATTGGGGTCCAGCAGCAGCTGCTCGGCGCTTTCGTCGACCTTCAGCGAGCCGTCGGCCGGGCGCGGGCAGCGGTAGTGGCGCGGGTATTCGTCGCCGGCGGTGGTGCGCTGGTAGTACAGCCAGGGGCCCCAGGGCGTGGGCAGCGACAGGTCGGTCTCGCGGATGCGGCCCTTGATCTCCTGGAACAGCGTTTCGCGCAGTTTCGTCTGCGGCAGGAGCTGCTCCTCGAGGTAGGCATTCTCCGCCTTCAGGTAGTCGAGGACGTCCCCGGCATCGCGGTTCTCCAGCCAGGCATAGGGATCGGCGGCGGCCTCGCGGCGGGCGATGGGGGGCTGACGGTCGGTCATGGCGGTTCCTCGGCGGCGGCGTGGATGACGCCCGGCCGCGCACCCATGGGTAAAAGCGGCTATCATACGCACCCCTCTGCCGCCACCGCACGCACGCGCATGAACGAACACGATTACACCCTTGCCTGGGGCGCCTACATCGTCGCCGGCCTTGGCCTGACGCTGGTCTGGTTCCTGATGACCGGCTGGATGTGGCGCTGGCTGCGCGAACCCCTGCGGGTGATCGTCATCGTCCTGCTGTTCACCCCGACCCCGGTGAACCCGGAGAACAACCTGTACGCCCCGGCCATCGCCATCACCGCGCTGGACGTGCTGTTCAAGGTCGGCAACAACGCCTGGCGCTCGGTCTCGGACCTGGCGCTGGTGCTGCTGGCGGCGTTCGGCGTGTACCTGCTGTTCGTGCTGATCCGCTGGCCCGTCGAGCGGGCGCTGAAGAAGCGCCGCAAGGCGCCGGAGCCGGAGGACGAGCCGACCCTGCGCCAGTTGATGCAGCCGGAGCTGATGCCCGACGTGGACTCCCGCACCGACGAACGCGGCGACCGCCGCATGCGCATCGAGCCGCGCCTCTGATTCGCGCCTTGCGTCCTGACCGGCACGCGTCCAGCATGAACTGAACGGCCTTTCGAGGAGTTCCCATGGACTGCGTGTTCTGCGCCATCGCGGCCGGTCGCGTGCCGGCCCGTACCCTCTGCGAAGACGAGCATTTCATCGTGCTGCTGGACATCTATCCGCTGCGCCCCGCGCATCTGCTGGTGGTGGCGCGGGAGCACGCGACCTTCCTGCACCAGCTTCCCGATGCGGCGCAGCAGGACCTGATCCCGCTGACCGAACGCATGCAGCGCGTGCTGCGCCGGGCCGGCTATGGCCGGATCGGCATCAACCTGCTGGTCAACGATGGCCCCGCGGCCAACCAGCACCTGGAACATTTTCACCTGCACCTGATCCCGCGTGAGCTGAACGACCTGCCGGCCCTGCTGCTGCGCGCGCTCACGCGGTTCCTGCCGCTGGGACGGCGGAGGCTGCAGCAACGCCTGGACCGCGAGCTGCATGAGCTGCGCGAGGCACTGATGGAGGAGAACTGATTCATGTGCGAGCTGCTCGGCATGAGTACCAACGTCCCGACGGACATCCTGTTCAGCTTCACCGGGCTGATGCAGCGCGGCGGCGGCACCGGCCCGCACCGCGACGGCTGGGGCATCGCCTTCTACGAAGGACGCGGGGTGCGGCTGTTCCAGGACCCGGCGGCGAGCATCGACTCGGAAGTGGCGCGCCTGGTGCAGCGCTACCCGATCAAGAGCGAAACGGTGATCGGCCACATCCGTCAGGCCAACGTCGGCAAGGTCTGCCTGGCCAACACCCACCCCTTCGTCCGCGAGATGGGCGGGCGCTACTGGACCTTCGCGCACAACGGCCAGCTCGCCGACTTCAACCCCGCGCCGGGGTTGTACCGCGCGGTGGGCGACACCGACAGCGAGGCGGCCTTCTGCGACCTGCTCAACCGCGTGCGCCGCGCCTTCCCCGAGCCGGTGCCGGTGGAAGTGCTGCTGCCCACGCTGGTCAGCGCCTGCGCTGCCTACCGCGAGAAGGGCGTGTTCAACTGCCTGCTCAGCGACGGCGACTGGCTGTTCACCTTCTGCAGCAGCAAGCTGGCCTGGATCACCCGCCGCGCGCCGTTCGGCCCGGCGCGCCTGAAGGATGCCGACCTGACCGTGGACTTCCAGTCCGAGACCACGCCCGACGATGTGGTCACGGTGATCGCCACCGAGCCGCTGACCGACAACGAGAACTGGACCCTGATGCAGGGCGGCGAGTGGATGCTCTGGTGGCGCGGCGAGATCGTCGACCAGGGGCGGATCTGACTCGGCCTGCGCGCACCCGTGCGACGCAGGCCCGGACCCGGCGGGTGCCTTCGAGGACAATCGGCGGCGCCTCGCGGGCGATTCCAATACGACAAGAACGAAGGGGGAGAGGATGCTGCGCAGCTACATTCGCATGGTGTTGTTCGCACTGGGCCTGATGGTGGCGATACAGGTGCCGGGTTTCATCAAGGATTACACCCAGCGCGTAGACGCCCATCGCATCGAGGCGGGCCAGGCGCTGCAAGGCTTCAAGGACACCTCGGGGGAGTACTTCAAGGGCGATCTGAATGCCCTGGTGGCGCATTATCGCGGCAGTGGCGATCCGGTGTTCCAGCGTGACGCCGACAATATCGAGCGCCTGCTGCGCCGCGCCCAGCTGTTCGAGAACGAGTGGCGGGCCCTGCAGGGCGGCTGGTTGCAGCGCGCCTGGCACATGGTCAGCGCGCCGAACGCCGAGCTGCTGCAGGAGACTTACCAGAACTACAGCTACCAGGTGGTGCTGGCGCCCGAGGCGATCGGCTGGGGCCTGGCCGGCGGCCTGGTGCTGGCGTGGATCGCCGAGGTGCTGATGGCTTCCCTGGCGGCGCTGGTCGGCCTGGGCGACAACCGCCGGATGTCGCGGCGGCATTGGAACTGAGGCCGGCGGGGCGTTTGGGGGCAAGGTCAAACGGGAGATAACGCCGAACGTTATCCACCCCTGACGGCTCTGCGTAGGAGCGGACCTTGTCCGCGATGCTCTTTGCTCGGGATGGGGTTTTCTGCGCCGCTTCGGCGTGTGCAGATGTATCGGGTTTCGCCCCCTCGGGCGACCTACTTTGGCAAACGCCCCAAAGTAGGCAAAGGTCTTGCCCCTCCATCCGGTTTTTCGCTTAGGCGAAAAATTCCCTCGCTGAATCGAAGTTTCAGGGGCACGCTGCGAAGGGCCATCCCTGGCCCATCGCAGCTCTCGCGACATCCATGTCGCTCAACCCCTGAAACTCCGATCCAACGAGGCCTCCTGAAAGGGGCGTTCGGAGTGCCTGGGTGTTTCTCTGGAAGTCTTCAAGAGCCAGCGCAAAAGCCGGGCGTTCCGGCAGGTGGATCAGCGCGCCAGCGCCGCTTCCGGCGACTCATGCCGGCGGTAGGGGAACACGTCGATCACCTTCCCCGCGCGAATCTGCTCCTGCAGACCCTTCCAGTAATCGGCGTCGAACAGGTTGCCGTGCAGCCGGGCGAACAGCCGGCGCTGCTTCAGGTCGACGAACAGGAAGCGCGGGAACTCCTCCGGGAACACGTCCATCGGCCCCACCGAATACCAGGGCTCGGAGGACATCTCGTCTTCCTCGTAGCGCGGCGGCGGGATGTGGCGGAAGTTCACCTCGGTCAGGTAGCTGATCTCGTCGTAGTCGTAGAACACCACGCGGCCGTGGCGGGTGACGCCGAAGTTCTTCAGCAGCATGTCGCCGGGGAAGATGTTCGCCGCCGCCAGCTGCTTGATCGCCAGGCCGTAGTCGTTCAGCGCCTCCTCCACCTGCGCCTCGCTGGCGTGCTCCAGGTAGATGTTCAGCGGGGTCATGCGGCGCTCGGTCCAGCAGTGGCGGATCAGCACCACGTCGCCCTCCAGCTTCACGGTGGAGGGCGCCACGTCCAGCAGTTCGGCGAGGCAGTCGGGGTCGAACTTGCGCACCGGGAAGCGGAAGTCGGCGAACTGCTGGGTGTCGGCCAGGCGGCCGACGCGGTCGTGGTTCTTCACCAGCTGGTACTTCTGGATCACCGTGGCGTGGTCCACGGTCTTGGCCGGGTTGAAGTTGTCCTTGATGATCTTGAACACCACGTTGAAGCCGGGCAGGGTGAACACGCTCATCACCATGCCGCGCACCCCCGGCGCCATGACGAAGAGGTCGTCGGTGCTCGCCAGGTGGTTGATCAGCGCGCGGTAGAACTCGCTCTTGCCCTGCTTGTAGAAGCCGATGGAGGTGTACAGCTCGGCGATGTGCTTGCCCGGCAGCAGGCGCTTGAGGAAGGCCACCAGCTCCGCCGGCACCGGCGCGTCGACCATGAAGTAGGAGCGGGTGAAGGAGAAGATGATCGAGACTTCCGCCTCGTCGGTGATCACCGTGTCGAACTGGATGCCGCGGCCCTCGTGGTGCACCAGCGGGAACACCAGCGGCCACTGCTCGTCCGGGGTGAACAGGCGGCCCACCAGGTAGGCGCCCTTGTTGCGGTAGAACACCGAGCCGATCAGTTCGATGGACAGCGCCGGGTCCTTGCAGACCCAGTCCGGCAGGCTGGCGCGCAGCAGGCTGTCCATGCGCTCCAGGTCGCGTTCGCGGTCGTCGTAGTCCACGGCGAAGCGGTAGTCGTCGAAGATCTGTTCCAGGCTCTGGCGCAGGAGGCCCCGGGGGCGGTACAGGCGGGTGTGCGGATCGCGGGCGTGGGCGCGCAGGGACGGCCGGGTGGTGTGCACGAACATGGTGCCGTCGCTGATGTTGTCGTGGCTGAACAGGCCGCAGAAGATCGAGTTGAACCAGGTTTCCGCCAGCTCGTCGTCCAGGCGCGGGTCGATCAGGGTGATGTAGGCGCTCTTGGCGATCGGCCAGCGCTCCACGTCCACCAGGTCGATATGGGCCATGGCGCGGACCAGCCGCTCGACGGTTTCGGCGACCTTTTCCTCGTACAGGTCGATCCGCTCGGCCGAGGCCCGCTGCGCCTCCTGCCAGAGCGCCTGCTCGAAGCGCGCCGGGGCGCCGTCGGTGATCTCGTGGAAGCGCGCGCGATAGTCGTCGAAGCCTTCGAGGATCAGGGTCGCGATCTCGGTCGCCGGCCAGTGCTGAGCCATGGGAGCGCCTCTTTGCGTCTTTTGTGCTGCGAGCTTAGCCACGGGGATCGGCCAGGGAAAGGGACAATTCGTACGGCCCGTGCAGGGCGGGCCGCGTATGCCGATGGCCCTTTCTCCCGGCGTCCGCGCCTGTGCCGCAGGCACCGCCGCGGCACAGGCTCCACGACGGGCTAGGCGTTATCCGCCGCCTGCGCAGCTTCCGTAGCCCGAGCCGCCGCCGGCTTGCGGAACACCAGCATCAACCCGGCCACGATCAGGCCCATGCCCAGCAGCCCCAGCGCGGACAGGCGGTTGCCGAACACTCCGTAGTCCATCAGCGCGGTCACCGCCGGCACCAGGTAGAACAGGCTGGTGACGTTGACCAGGTTGCCCGCCGCGATCATCCGGTAGAGCAGCACGGTGGCCAGCACCGAGACCATCAGTCCCATCCACAGCGCGCTGAGGATGAAGGCGGCGTTCCACTCCACGCGCAGCGGCTGGAAGGGCGCCACGGCGAGGCAGAGCAGCAGTCCGGCGATGTACTGCAGGGGCAGGGTGCCCAGCGGATTCTCGCGGATGTTCTTCTGCAGGATCGAGCCGCCGGTGATCGACAGCAGCGCCAGCAGGCAGCAGGCCAGCCCGGCGAAGGTCAGGCCCGAAAGCCCGATGCTCTGGTAGACCACCATCACCAGTCCGATCAGCCCCAGCGCCAGGCCGCCCAGGCGCGGGGCCGAATGCCGGCGTTCGAGCAGGAAGCTGGTGAGCATCGGCTGCACGCCCAGCACCGTGGCGATGACGCCGGGGGTGACGCGCAGGTCCAGCGCCAGCAGGTAGAAGATCGGGTAGATGCCGAGCATCACCAGCCCGGTGAGGATGGCGTGGCGCACCTGCCGGCGCTCGCGCGGCCAGCGCAGGCCGATCAGCGGCGAGAGCAGCAGCAGCGCCACCAGCGCGGTGCCGAAGCGGGCGATGAGGAAGACCATCGGCGAGGCGTGGGCCAGGCCCCACTTGCTGATGATCGCCGCGCTGCTCCACAGCAGCACGAAGAGCGAGGTACTGGCCAGGGTGGCCAGGGACGAGCGGTTGAACGAAATCATGCAATGCACCTGTCGTCAGGCAGATCACGACCGGCCTTCGAAGGGCCGGCCACAAGCCGGGAGCCGCGTCAGATCAGCGCGGCAAACCAGGCGGTGGAAAACGCGTGTGGCGTCAGAAGCTCACGCCGGGTGGCGGGTAGGCCGCACCGGGAGGCGGAGGCGACGCGACGGCGACGACAGGCGGGGGAGGAGGGCAGGCGGCGCCCGCACCCGCGCCGCGCGCCGGGGAGGCTGCAGCGATGATTGCCGGATCGGGCAATGGGTATCGGGACATGGGAGGCGAACCTGTTCAGTGGGGGCAGCGACTGCGCTGCGTGGGGTGACTATAGCGGGCGCTGCGCGCCGCGGCGAGCCCCGCGCGAGTCGCGCGGCAAAGCACGACTCCTGCGACAGAAACGACAACGCGCGGCCGAAGCCGCGCGCTGCCGGGCAAGGCTTGCGCTTACTTGCCGGTCTTCACGGTGTTCCACACGCGGGTGCGCACGCGGTCGATCTTCAGCGGCATGGATTCGAGGGCGAACAGCTTGGCCATCTTCTCCTGCGGCGGGTAGATCGCCGGGTCGGCCTTGATCGCCGCGTCCACCTGCGGGTCGGCGGCCAGGTTGCCGTTGGCATAGTGCACGTAGTTGCTGATGTTGGCCATCACGTCCGGGCGCAGCAGGTAGTTCATGTAGGCGTAGGCGGCCTTCTCGTCGGGGGCGTCGACCGGCATGGCGACCATGTCGAACCACAGCGGCGAGCCTTCCTTCGGCGTGGAGTACTGGATGTTCACGCCGTTCTTGGCTTCCTTGGCGCGGGTGGCGGCCTGCAGGATGTCGCCGGAGAAGCCGATGGCCACGCAGATCTCGCCGTTGGCCAGGTCGCTGACGTACTTCGAGGAGTGGAAGTAGCGGATGTACGGACGCACCTTCAGCAGCGCCTGCTCGGCCTTGGCGTAGTCATCCTGCTTCTGGCTGTGGTGCGGCAGACCGAGGTAGTTGAGGGTGATCGGCAGCAGTTCCGGACCGTTGTCCAGCACCGCCACGCCGCACTTGGCCAGCTTTTCCATGTACTCGGGCTTGAAGAACAGGTCCCAGGAGTCGACCGGCGCGTTGTCGCCGAGGACTTCCTTGATCTTCGCCGGGTTGTAGCCGATGCCGGTGGTGCCCCACAGGTAGGGGAAGCCGTGCTCGTTGCCCGGGTCGTTCACTTCCAGCGCCTTCATCAGCACCGGGTTGAGGTTCTTCCAGTTCGGCAGCTGGCTCTTGTCCAGCTTCTTCAGCGCGCCGGCCTGGATCTGCTTGGCCATGAAGTGGTTGGACGGCCCGACGATGTCGTAACCGGATTTGCCGGTCATCAGCTTGCCGTCGAGGGTCTCGTTGCTGTCGTAGACGTCGTAGGTCGCCTGGATGCCGGTTTCCTTGGTGAAGCTCGGCACGGTGTCCGGGGCGATGTAGTCGGACCAGTTGTAGATCTTCACGGTGTCGGCCTGGGCGGCGCCTGCGGGCATCGTGATAGAGAGCGCAAGGGAAAGCGCGAGGGTGGAGAGCAACGGGGCGGAAATTTTCATTCTTGTGTTCCTGACTACGGTGCGGGATGCCCGGCGCCGCCCGTTCGGGATGGGCTGCAAGGTGCGCGGGCAGGGCAAGAATGACCCGGTTTTGCGGAGCATGGCCAGCGGCCATGGCTGCTTGCGGGTCCGCAGACAGCCACGCGTGGTCAGGGGGATATCGCTTTCGCAGCGGCGACCGGGAGAGCGCCCCGGAACGGGGCGCGGGAGGCTTACTGGACCAGGTCCTGCTCGTCGAACAGGCCGTCGAAGAGCATGCTCGACAGGTAGCGCTCGCCGGAGTCGGGGAGGATCACCACGATGGTCTTGCCCTGCATGTTCGGCTCCTCGGCCAGCTTCACCGCGGCGGCCATGGCGGCGCCGCTGGAGATGCCGCAGAGGATGCCTTCTTCCTGCATCAGGCGCAGGGCCATGGTCTTGGCGTCGTCGTCGGTGACGGTGGCGACGCGGTCGACCAGCGACAGGTCGAGGTTCTTCGGCACGAAGCCGGCGCCGATGCCCTGGATCTTGTGCGGGCTGGGCTTGACCTCCTCGCCGGCGAGGGTCTGGCTGATCACCGGCGAGCTGACCGGTTCCACTGCCACCGCGAGGATCGGCTTGCCCCGGGTGTTCTTGATGTAGCGCGCCACGCCGGTGAGGGTGCCGCCGGTGCCGACGCCGGCGACCAGCACGTCCACCGCGCCGTCGGTGTCGTTCCAGATTTCCGGGCCGGTGGTCTTCTCGTGGATCGCCGGGTTGGCCGGGTTGTCGAACTGCGCCGGCATGAAGTAGCGCGACGGATCGCTGGCGACGATTTCCTCGGCCCTGGCGATGGCGCCCTTCATGCCCTTGGCCGGCTCGGTCAGCACCAGCTCGGCGCCCAGGGCCTTGAGCACCTTGCGGCGTTCCAGGCTCATGGAGGAGGGCATGGTCAGGATCATCCTGTAGCCACGGGCGGCGGCGACGAAGGCCAGGCCGATGCCGGTGTTGCCGGAGGTCGGCTCGACGATGGTCATGCCCGACTTGAGGCGGCCGCTCGACTCGGCATCCCAGATCATGTTGGCGCCGATCCGGCACTTCACCGAGTAGCCGGGGTTGCGCCCTTCGATCTTGGCCAGGATGGTGACGCCGCGCGGGGCGATGCGATTGATCTGGACCAGCGGCGTGTTGCCGATGGACTGCGCGTTGTCTGCGTAAATGCGGCTCATGGTGGGAGTCCTTGTCGCTCGTGGAAGACCAGAAAGCCTATTCCCAGCCCGCCTCTGCGTCCAGACGCAGAACCGGCGGAAAGATCGGTCGCCGCGGCGCCTGGAACGGGCCTCAATGGACCTGCGGGAGGCCGGTGGCGGCGGGAAATGTCTGGATGCGGGGTGACCGGGCATTCAGTGACTGAATGCCCGGCCTGCGTTCACACTCGGGCGCCATGCGCGTTATAGTCGCGGTCTCCCTTACGCTCATTCATGCCCGGGTCCGTCCCGGCCGCTATCGTTCGAGGATTCACCGATGAAGTTCGAAGGCACCCAGTCCTACGTCGCCACCGACGACCTCAAGCTGGCGGTCAACGCCGCCATCACCCTGCAGCGCCCGCTGCTGGTGAAAGGCGAGCCGGGCACCGGCAAGACCATGCTCGCCGAGCAGCTGGCGGAGTCCTTCGGCGCCAAGCTGATCACCTGGCACATCAAGTCCACCACCAAGGCCCACCAGGGCCTCTACGAGTACGACGCGGTCAGCCGCCTGCGCGACTCGCAGCTGGGCGTGGACAAGGTCCACGACGTGCGCAACTACATCAAGAAGGGCAAGCTCTGGGAGGCCTTCGAGGCCGAGGAGCGGGTGATCCTGCTGATCGACGAGATCGACAAGGCCGACATCGAGTTTCCCAACGACCTGTTGCAGGAACTCGACAAGATGGAGTTCTACGTCTACGAGACCAACGAGACCATCAAGGCCAAACAGCGCCCGATCATCATCATCACCTCCAACAACGAGAAGGAACTGCCGGACGCCTTCCTGCGCCGCTGCTTCTTCCACTACATCGCCTTCCCCGACCGCGAGACCCTGCAGAAGATCGTCGACGTGCACTATCCGAAGATCAGCGGCACGCTGGTCAGCGAGGCGCTGGACATCTTCTTCGACGTGCGCAAGGTGCCGGGCCTGAAGAAGAAGCCCTCCACCTCCGAGCTGGTGGACTGGCTGAAGCTCCTGATGGCCGACAACATCGGCGAAGCCGTGCTGCGCGAGCGCGACCCGACCAAGGCCATCCCGCCGCTGGCCGGCGCCTTGGTGAAGAACGAGCAGGACGTTCAGCTCCTTGAACGCCTCGCCTTCATGAGCCGCCGCGCCAGTCGTTAACTATCGGGCTGCTGCGCGTCGGCCATGCTGCGTTGGAATCAGACTCGGAATGCTCATTTACAATCGTAAACTCCGCTTCCTCGTCTGATTCCGCCTTGCCTGGCTCTAGCTCGCAAGCCCTTGCACCGAGTGCAAAAGGAGCGTCGCTCCTGCATCAATGAATAAACGAGGGTGCAGCCATGCTGCTCAACCTGTTCAACGAAATGCGCGCGGCCAAGGTGCCGGTGTCGGTGCGCGAGCTGCTCGACCTGATCGATGCGCTCAAGCACCGCGTCGTGTTCGCCGACATGGACGAGTTCTACTACCTCGCCCGCACCATCATGGTGAAGGACGAGCGCCATTTCGATAAGTTCGACCGCGCTTTCGGCGCCTACTTCAAGGGCCTGGAAAAGCTCGACGACCACCTCAAGGCGCTGATCCCCGAAGAGTGGCTGCGCAAGGAGTTCGAGCGCCTGCTGACCGACGAGGAACGCGCGCAGATCCAGTCCCTCGGCGGCCTGGACAAGCTCATCGAGGAGTTCAAGAAACGCCTGGAGGAGCAGAAGGAACGCCACGCCGGCGGCAACAAGTGGATCGGCACCGGCGGCACCAGCCCGTTCGGCTCCGGCGGCTTCAACCCCGAGGGCATCCGCGTCGGCGACGCCGGCAAGCGCCAGGGCAAGGCCGCCAAGGTCTGGGACCAGCGCGAGTACAAGAACCTCGACGACCAGGTCGAGCTGGGCACGCGCAACATCAAGATCGCCCTGCGCCGCCTGCGCAAGTTCGCCCGCGAGGGCGCGGCGGATGAGCTGGACATCGACGGCACCATCGACCACACCGCCAAGGACGCCGGCCTGCTCAACATCCAGATGCGCCCGGAACGCCGCAACACCGTGAAGCTCCTGCTGCTGCTCGACATCGGCGGCTCCATGGACGCCCACGTGAAGGTCTGCGAGGAACTGTTCTCGGCCTGCAAGACCGAGTTCAAACATCTCGAATACTTCTACTTCCACAACTTCATCTACGAGTCGGTGTGGAAGAACAACCTGCGCCGCGGCAACGAGCGCACCGCCACCTTCGACCTGCTGCATAAATATGGGCCGGACTACAAGGTGGTGTTCGTCGGCGACGCCGCCATGGCGCCCTACGAGATCACCCAGGCCGGCGGCAGCGTCGAGCACTGGAACGAGGAGGCCGGCTACGTCTGGATGCAGCGCTTCATGGAGAAGTACAAGAAGCTCATCTGGATCAACCCCTACCCGAAGGACACCTGGAACTACACCGCCTCCACGGGCCTGGTGCGCGAGCTGGTGAAGGAACAGATGTACCCGCTGACCCTGAGCGGCCTGGAAGAGGGCATGCGCTTCCTCTCCCGCGGTTGAGAACCCATTTACGATCTGCTGCGCGTCGGCATGACTGCGTTGAAATCGGTCTCGGGGTGCTCATTTACTGCGTGTAAACTCCGCTCCCGACCCCGATTGACTCGCTGCGCTCGCCCTTCGGGCCAGCCTAAAGGCTGTTACTCCCGTTGGTCATTGCGCCTTGTTCTGCTCTGGCTCGCGAGATCGTAAACAGGTTCTGAGCGCCAGGACGGTGCACGCGCAGCGTCCCGGTGTCCGCAAAGGTAACCCTGCGGCGCAAGGCCGGAATCCCCGCCGCGCGTCGAAGCCCCCGCGCATCGGGGATCGATCCGGCCACCCCGGGTGGCCGGCACGCAACTTGCCTGCCCCTGAGCTGCGCCCTTCGCGGTAACACGTGCCGGGCGCACCCCAGCGTCTACCCCGGGCACGCCATGAATCCACTGACCTTCTCCCGCTCCACCTGGCTCAACTCCCTGCACATGACCTCGCTGACCGTCGCGCTGATGGAGTCGGAGGGGCATGACCGCGAGTCGATCCTCGAAGGCAGCGGCATCACCAGCGACGACCTGCTCGACCTGCGCCGGCTGGTCAGCCCCTGGCAGGAGCAGCAGGTCTTCGCCAACGTGCAGAACCTCGCCGGCGAGGCCGCCCTGGGCCTGCGCCTGGGCGTGCGCACGCGGATTTCCGCCTACGGCCTGCTCGGCTACGCGCTGCTCTCCGCGCCGACCCTGGGCAAGGCGTTGAGCATCGGCCTGAGCTACCCGGTGCTGCTGGGCACCTACTTCCACCTGGCGCTGGACGTGGAGGGCGACATGGCCTGGCTGAGCACCGGCGGCTACGGCGAGGCGGAGGCGATGCGCCCGTTCAACACCGAACTGTGCCTGGGCTCGCTGAAGGTGGCCTGCGCCGACCTGCTCGGCCAGCCGCTGCCGCTGGTGCGCGCCGAGTTCGACTACGACGGCCCGGAAGACCGCCGCGCCGCCTACGCCACCCTGTTCGGCTGCCAGCTGGAGTTCGGCTGCCAGCGCAGCGCCATCGGCTTCCCGGCCTCCTGGCTGGACATGCGCCTGCCGCTGGCCGACGCCGTGACCCACCGCGAGATGCTGGAACAGTGCCGCCGCCAGAACATCGACCTGGCCGCCCGCCGCGCCTGGCTGGACAAGGTCCGCGCGATCCTCGGCGAACGCCTGCAGGAACCGCCGGGCCTGGAGGAACTGGCGCGGCGCCTGAACTGCTCCTCGCGCAGCCTGCGCCGCCACCTGCAGCAACAGCAGACCAGCTACCAGCAACTGCTCGACGAACTGCGCTTCGCCCGCGCCAAGGAGCTGCTGCAGGGCGGCGACATGCCGATCTACCGTATCGCCGAGGAGCTCGGTTTCAGCGAGACCGCCAGCCTGCGCCACGCCTTCCAGCGCTGGAGCGGACAACCGCCAAGCCATTTCCGCGCCTGAAAAACTGCGAAAAATTGTCGCGGATCAAGGAGTCGGCGAGTCGCACGGGCTTAGCCTTCAGGCGTCCCACAAGGAAACCGAGGGCCTGACCATGGCCAAGAAATTCCCCCTCAATCCGCCGCACCCCGAGCGTATCTGCTGGGGCTGCGACCGCTACTGCCCGTCCACCAACCTGGCTTGTGGCAATGGCGCGGACCGCACCATGCACCCGGCCGAGATGCTCGGCGACGACTGGTACCAGTTCGGCGACTGGAACATCGAGGTGCCGGAGCGGATCATCGCCAAGCTGGAACCCACCAGCTGACGCCTCACGCCGCGCCGTCCCGGCGCGCGTAACTGACGGTGAGGATTTCCCACTGGTGGCCGTCCGGCTCGTTCCAGTAGAGGATGCGTCCGCCGTGCTGCGTATCGATCTGATGGTCCACCGGCCCGTGCACCCGGCTGCGCCAGGCGATGCCGGCGTCGCCCAGGCGCTGGAGGATGGCGTCGAACTGCGCCTCGCTGACCCGGAAGCAGAAATGCAGGCGGGGAAGGGGCGGGTCCCACTGGTCGAAGTCGAGGGTCAGGCCGGCATTGACGAACACCGGCACGAATGGCCCGACGCCCTGTTCGGCCCAGCCGACGCCCAGCAGGCCGGCCAGTTGCTCGGCGGCGGCCCGCGCGTTGGCCGAGGGCACCAGCAGATGATCCAGTTCGACGCTCATGTTCGCCTCCGTTTGGGCAATGCACGGCTCAAGCTCCGGGCGCCAGGGGCGCGCGGATCGCCCGCGAGACCGGCGCGGCGGCCGACCTGCGGTCGACTCATTTGCCAGCGTCCGGCGCGGGCTGCTCCGGGGCCGGCAGCGGCTGCTGCAGCACCAGACGCTGCGGCGAGGACAGCGGGATGCCCAGCTCGCGCAGGCGGCCGAGGATGGTGAACAGCAGGTCGCTGCGCGCGGTTCCCACGGCGCGCGGGCTGTTCACGTAGCCCGACACGCCGAGGGTCAGCCCGGTGGCGTCGAGTTCCTTGAAGGTCACCGACGGCGCCGGCGTGGCGGTGATCGACTCATGCTCGTCGAAGGCGCCCAGCAGCACTTCGCGGACCTTCAGAACATCGGTGTCCAGCGGCAGCGTCAGGCTGATGCTGACCACCCCCAGCGCGTTGCTCATGGTCACGTTGCGCACGTTCTGCGAAATGAACTGCGAGTTGGGGACGATCACCGTGGACTGGTCGGCCATCTGGATTTCCGTGGCGCGCACGTTGATCCGCCGGATGTCGCCTTCCACCCCGCCGGTCAGGCTGACCCAGTCGCCGACCTTCACCGGGCGCTCGGTGAGCAGGATCAGGCCGGAAATGAAGTTCTGCACGATGGCCTGCAGGCCGAAGCCGATGCCCACCGAGAGGGCGCTGACCACCCAGGTCAGGCTGGTGAGGTTGATGCGCAGGGCCGACAGCACCAGCAGCACCAGGATGACCATGCCGATGTAGCCCACCAGGGTCACCAGCGAGGCGCGCATGCCGACGTCCATGCTGGTTTCCGGCAGCAGTTCGTCGGCCAGCCAGCGCTTGAGCAGGCGCAGGCCGAACAGGCCGGCGGCGAGCGTGGCCAGGGCCAGCAGGATGTCCTGCGGGACGATGTTCAGGCGGCCCAGCGACTGGCCGCTTTCCACCAGCCGGGCCATGCCCTGCAGCAGCTCGCCGGGGTTGGCGCCGGAGGTGGAGAAGGCCAGCAGCAGGGTCGACAGCACCAGCAGGGTGCGGCCCGCGCCGGTCAGCAGCGTGGTGAACTGCGCCTGGTGCTGCGGATTGACCCCGAGGTTCTGCGCCAGGCGCTCGCCGATCGGGTGCCGGGGCGACAGCAGGGCTTCGCAGAGGTCGCCGAACAGGGCGGTCAGCAGGTAGCCGCTGGCGCAGATCACGCTGGCCCAGAGCAGCTTGCCGGCGAGGAAATAGGCCAGCGACAGGTAGCCGGTGACCAGCGCGAGCAGGATCAGCAGCACCGTCAGCAGGATCGCCAGGACGATCACGCCGGTGAGCGGGGCGGCTTCGTGGCCGTCCGCCTTGCGCCGGCTGCGGCGGTAGCGGTACAGCGCGGCGGCGTAGAGCAAGGCGGTGGCCAGGGCGGTGAGGCCGTTGACCGCGACGGTCAGGGCGAGGCTGGCGCCGCTGGCGCTGTTCAGGCGCTCCTGGGTGCCGAGCAGCAGGAGCAGCCAGGCCATCAGCCAGGGGAAGGGCGACAGGGCCTTGGCCACCGGATCGGGCAGGTCGGGCAGGCGCCAGGACGGGCGCTGCACCGCCAGCAGGCCGCGGCCGAGGCCGGCGGTGAAGGTGCAGAAGACCACCAGGGCGAGCAACTGGTCCGCCAGGTTGGACAGGTTGCCGTTGAGCTGCTCCTGCCAGTCCAGCCCTGCGCGGATCAGGCCGGCGCCGCCGCCCAGGGTGACGATGGTCGCCAGGCTCACCGACAGCGCCAGGGCGCTGCGGCGCAGGCGGCCGACGGGAATCCAGCGGATCATCGCCTTGGTCAGCAGGCGTTCCAGCAGGCGCCGTCCGGGCACCCAGAGCAGCACGGCGGCGATCAGGCAGGCGAGGAACGGCGCGCGGCTGCCGGGTTGCCAGGCCTGGGCGATGCCGCCGCCGACCTGCCCGTGGATGGCGTTCAGGCGCGCCAGGTCGTCGTCGGTGGGACGGATCAGGCTGGACCAGAAACGCGGGCTGAACGGCGTGGTGGCGCGCGTGGCGATCTGCGAGTTGAACTGGCTGCGGCGCAGGTTGACGATCTGCGCGGCCAGGTCCTGGGCGGCGTTTTCCAGCTGGTTGGCGCGCTGCACCTGTTTCGCCAGCTGCTTCTGCTGCGCCTGCAGGTCATTGCGCTGGCGGGTGAGGTTGTCCGCTTCGCCGGGCACCTCCGGGCCGAGGACCTTGAGCTGGTCTTCCGCGCGGGCCAGTTGCCCGCCGAGGTCGGTCGCGCTCTGCTCGGCGTGCAGCTGGACCTGCAGCGCGGCCTGGCGCAGGGTGGACAGCAGGCTGTCGTCGCTGTCGGCGGAGACGCGCTGGCGAATCAGCTCCAGGCGGTCGCCCTGCTGGTCCAGGCTGGCGCCGTCGGGCAGGTCCGGCAGTTCGAGGGTGGTGGACTGCGCCGTGTTCGGCTCGTCGGCCAGCGCGGCGCCGGCCAGCGACAACATCAGGGCCGAGAGCAGGACCAGCAGGGCATGGCCGCATGAGCGTGCGAGGGTTTCGCGCATCTTCTCCCCATCCGAGGGTCATGGCGTGATACCGGGGTTGGACCGGCCCGCGCCGTGGCAATTCCCTGAAGCATAGCGAGGCAGGGCGTACCGGGGGGAGTAGGCTGTTGTTGGATACGGATGGTTAAGGGTCATGAACTATGGCCATATCCATCCCCTTTTGGCCGCCCACGCCGTTCTGCGCCGTGCCCCGGCTGGGCAGAATCCTGTGACCCGATAACAAGAATCCGCCAGAGGTCTTCTCCCATGCTTACGGTCTACAGCGACGATCACCGCCTGCACTTCGGCCAGTCCGAACTGGTCAACGGCAAACTCCAGCCCTGCTTCGAAATGCCCAGCCGCGCGGACACCGTGCTGGCCCGGGTGAAGTCGCAGAACCTGGGGGACATCATCGCGCCGAAGGACTTCGGTCTCGAACCGATCCTGCGCACCCACAACACCCGCTACGTCGAATTCCTCAAGGGCGCCTGGGCCCGCTGGGCCGCCGAGGGCAACAGCGGCGACCTGGTCTCCACCACCTTCCCGGGGCGCCGCCTGCTCCGTGACGGTCCGGTCCCCACCGCGCTGATGGGCGAGCTGGGCCACTACAGCTTCGACACCGAGGCGCCGATCACCGCCGGCACCTGGCAGGCCATCTACAGCTCGGCGCAGGTCGCGCTGACCGCCCAGGAGCACATGCGCCAGGGCGCCAACATGGCCTTCGGCCTGTGCCGTCCGCCGGGCCACCACGCCGGCAGCGACTTCATGGGCGGCTACTGCTTCCTCAACAACGCCGCCATCGTCAGCCAGGCCTTCCTCGACCAGGGCGCCCGGCGCGTGGCCATCCTCGACGTCGACTACCACCACGGCAACGGCACCCAGGACATCTTCTACCGCCGCAACGACGTGCTGTTCACCTCCATCCACGGCGACCCGCTGGTGGAGTACCCGTACTTCCTCGGCCACGCCGACGAGCACGGTGAAGGCGCCGGCGAAGGCTACAACCACAACTACCCGCTGGCCCACGGCACCGGCTGGGCCGGCTGGTCCGCCGCCCTCGAGGACGCCTGCCGCAAGATCGCCGCCTACGCGCCGGACGCGGTGGTGGTCTCGCTGGGCGTGGACACCTTCAAGGACGACCCGATCTCCAAGTTCAAGCTGGACAGCCCGGATTACCTGCGCATGGGCGAGCGCATCGCCGCCCTGGGCATCCCGACCCTGTTCATCATGGAAGGCGGTTACGCGGTGGAGGCCATCGGGGTCAACGCCGTGAACGTGCTGCAAGGCTACGAAGGCGCGGTGCGCTGATCCGGGGGAAGTCCGGCCGATAATGTCGCCCGCGGCGGGCTGGACAGCGGATTTCCGTTGGCGGCCCACTGCTGCGAACTGGAATAATCGGCGGACTTTCATGTCCGCCGGTTTTCCTTTGGACATTCCCTTTTCCTGCCGAGCCTTGCCATGCCCCGTCTGAACCTCGAATGCGCCTCCGTCAGGAGGCACCCGTGATTGCCGAGCGCAGGAGCGCCGATGCCTTCGCCATCCAGGTGATGACCGGCCTGTGCCTGATCTGGGGTATCCAGCAGGTGGCGGTGAAGCTGGCCGCGCCGGACATCGCGCCAATCATGCAGGCCTTCGGGCGCAACCTGATCGCCGCCGTGGTGGTGGGCCTGATGATGTGCTGGCGCGGCGGCTGGGAAGGGCTGCGCCAGGGCACGCTGAAGGGCGGGGCGCTGGCCGGCCTGCTGTTCGCCTCCGAATTCTTCTTCATCGCCCAGGGGCTGGTGTACACCTCGGCCTCGCACATGGCGGTGTTCATCTATACGGCGCCGATCTTCTCCGCGCTGGGGCTGCACTTCCTGCTGCCCAGCGAGCGCCTGCGGCCGCTGCAGTGGCTGGGGATCGCGGTGTGCTTCGGCGGTATCGCCCTGTGCTTCGGCGGCGGTCTCGACTTCGCCGGGATGGACCGCCGCATGCTGCTGGGCGACGCCTTCGGCGTGCTTGCCGGGCTGTCCTGGGGCATGACCACGGTGGCGGTGCGCACCACCCGGCTGTCCGAGGCGCCGCCGAGCCTGACGCTGTTCTACCAGCTGTTCACCGCCGCGCTGCTGCTGCCCATCGCTGCCCTGGCGCTGGGCAAGACCCACGAGGTCAGCTTCACCGCCATCGGCGTGGGCAGCGTGCTGTTCCAGGGGCTGGTGGTGTCCTTCTTCAGCTACTTCACCTGGTTCTGGCTGCTGCGCCGCTACCTGGCGTCGAACCTCGCGGTGTTCTCCTTCATGACGCCGCTGTTCGGCATCGCCTTCGGCGTGGCGATCCTCGGCGAGCCGCTGACGCTGAACTTCGTCGGCGGCGCGGCGCTGGTGCTGGCGGGCATCACCCTGGTAAGCAGCGAGCAGTGGCTGCGGCGGATGCTGCGTCGGTGAAATGTCGCGCTCTTGATTCAAATCAGGCGCCGCGGCGGGGGAAACCGATAGGCTTGTTTCCAAGGAGCGAATGGCACGGGCGGAGAGTGGGACGCCGGGCTATTCTTTCCTAGGGCGGCTCATGGTGGTAACGGGCCGCCCGACCCGAATTAGAACGAGGAGGCATTCCATGAAAGTCTGGCTGCAAAGCATTGCGTGGAAACTCGGTGTCACGCTCGGCCTGATCGAGCCTCCACGTCTGCAACCTATCCCCATCCGCAGCGACGAGCAGCGTCGCCTGATGGAGCAGCGCCGGCGCCGCTGATCGCGCCCCGGCCCGCGCAGGACGAAAAACCCGCCGTTATCGGCGGGTTTTTTATTGCCCGTCATTCGTGGGCCTTGAACCAGTCGTCGATCATCGCCTTCAGCCGTTCCCCGGAGAAGCTCGGGAAGTGCCCGCCGTGCACGGTGCGCACCGGCAGCTCGCGCAGGCGCGCCAGGCTCGTGGCGTAGTCGTCGAGGTTGGAGTGGTAGGCGTCCTCGATCAGCGGGCCGTCGTAGATGATGTCGCCGGAGAACAGCGTCCGCGTCCGCTCTTCCCACAGGCTGATGCCGCCCGGCGAATGGCCGGGGGTGTGCAGCACCTGCAGGGTGCGGTCGCCCAGGTCGAGCACGTCGCCTTCGTCGATGGTGCGGGTCGCCGGCGCCGCCTTGACCCGGTATTCGGCGTAGCACAGCGGGCAGTCCGGGTGCGCCTCGAACATCTCGTCGCCGACGAAGGCGCTGGCCAGGGTGCGTTCGCCGTCGGGGCTGGCGAGGATGTCGGCCTCGGCCGGGTGCACCAGGCGCTCATCGAACTCGTGGTGGCCGGCGATATGGTCGAAGTGGGTGTGGCTGGCCACCGCCAGCAGCGGGCGGTCGGTGAGCCAGGGCAACTGCTCGCGCAGGCTGACCAGGCCGGAGCCGCTGTCCACCAGCACATCGCGCGCGCGGCCCTGGATGTGCCACATGTTGCAGCGGTAGAAGGGGCGGACGTAGGGCTCGTGGATCAGGCTGACGCCGTCGTAGCAGTGGCGGACTTCGAACCAGCGGTCGCGGGTGACGATTTTCATGCTGTGCGCCTTGAAAGCTGATCGCAGGAGCGGACCTTGTCCGCGATGGCCCGGGTGCGGCGATGATCGCAGACGGCGTCCGCTCCTGCGGAAATGTCTTGCCGGGGTTCCGACACACTAACCTCTCGCAGAATCGTGGGGCGGACAACCGTTCGCGGTGGACCGCTGGCGCCAGGGCCAGGCGATCTTCGCAGGAGCGAGCTTGCTCGCGAACGGTGTTTCCAGGCGGCTCCGGCGTCTGGAGGGTTCGCGAGCAAGCTCGCTCCTACAGGGTGGCACACCCGTATCTCGGCGTTACGGTGCGAAGGGCGCCGCTTCCATCACTTCGATGATCAGCGGGCGATCCGCCGGCGCGCTGCGCAGCAGTTCCCGCAGGTGTGCGTGGTCGCGGGCGCGCTCGGCGGCGCAGCCGAAGCCCCGGGCGATGGCGAGGAAGTCCGGGGTATGGATGTCCACGCCCAGCGGGGTGATGTCGCGGCGTTCCATGTAGCGCTTGATCTCGCCGTAGCCGTGGTTGTTCCACAGCAGCACGATGATGCCGACCCTGGCTTCCACTGCGCTGGCCAGTTCCGGCAGGGTGAACTGCAGGCCGCCGTCGCCCATCAGGCTGATCACCGGGCGGCCCGGATCGCCGAGCCTGGCGCCGATGGCCGCCGGCAGGCCGTAGCCGAGGGTGCCGTAGCCGGTGGAGGCGTTGAACCAGCGGCGGCCGCCGTCCAGTTCAACCAGGTGGTTGCCGCTGTAGACGGTCTGGGTCGAGTCGCCGACGAAGCGCGCATCGGGCAGCACCTCGAGGATGGTGTCGAACAGCGTGCGGTAGTGCGCCCAGCCGCTGAAGTCCTCGGCCAGCTGCGCGCGCACCCTGGCCGCGCGCTGGGCGCCGGGGCTGGCGGCGTCGGCCGCGCGGGCCGGCAGCAGCTCCAGCAGGGCGCGCATGGCGGTGCGGGCGTCGGCGTGGATGGCGATCTTCGGTGCGTGGTTGCGCATCAGCTGCTGCGGGTCGATGTCGATGCGGATCAGCTCGCCGCCGATCCGGAAGTTGCCGTCGAACACCACGTCGTAGTCGGTCTCGCCCAGCTCGGTGCCGATGGCCAGCACCACGTCGGCCTCCTGCGCCAGTTCGCGCACCGGCGGCAGCGACTGGTTGCTGCCGATCAGCAGCGGGTGGTCCGGCTGCAGCAGGCCCTTGGCGTTGATGGTCAGCGCGGTCGGCGCGTCCAGGGCCAGCGCCAGGGCGCGGGCTTCGGCCTGGGCGGCGACGCAGCCGCCGCCGAGCAGCAGCAGCGGCTTCTGCGCCTTGGCCAGCTTCGCCGCCGCCTCGTGCAGCGGCGAGCGCGCCGGAGCCGGGCGCGCCAGTTGCACGCGCGGCAGCACCCGCATGTGCCCGGCCGGGGCGGTGATGATGTCCAGCGGCAGTTCGATGTGCACCGGGCGCGGGCGCTCGCTGTCGAACACGGCGAAGGCGCGGGCCAGCACGGCCGGCAGTTCCTCGACGCTCATCAGGGTGTGGCTGAAGGCGGTCACGCCGGCGGTCATGGCGCGCTGGTCGGGCAGTTCGTGCAGGTAGCCGTTGCCGTGAGCCAGGCGCGAGCGCTCGTTGACGCTGCTGATCACCAGCATGGGGATGGAGTCGGCGTAGGCCTGGCCCATGGCGGTGAGGATGTTGGTCATGCCCGGGCCGGTGATGATGAAGCACACGCCCGGCTTGCCGGTGACGCGCGCGTAACCGTCGGCCATGAAGCCGGCGCCCTGTTCGTGGCGCGGGGTGACGTGGCGGATGCCGCTGTGCGGCAGGCCGCGGTAGAGCTCGACGGTGTGCACGCCGGGGATGCCGAAGACGGTGTCGACGCCCCAGGCTTCGAGTTGCTTGACGAGGAATTCGCCGCAGGTGGTCATGGCAGCTCCTTGGTGTTCGTGGGTGACAGGCAGAAGGGCGCGGGGATCATCTCGCCGCGCCCTCCGGCCTTGCGCAAGCCGCGGTCAGACGGCGCTGGCGACCGCCGCCGGGCGGCGCGACAGCAGGCTGACGACGACGAAGCTGACCAGGCCGACGGCCAGGCTGTAGTAGATCGGGGTGTTGGCGTCGAAGCCGTCCTTGAGCATGAACACCAGCGCGGTGACGAAGCCCAGGGCCATGCTGGTGATGGCGCCGGCGGTGCTGGCGCGCTTCCAGTAGATGGCGCCGATCAGCGGGATCAGCATGCCGCCCACCAGCAGGTTGTAGGCCAGGGTCAGGGCGCTGATCACGTCGTTCACCACCAGGGCGATGGCCAGCACGACGATGCCGGTGAGGGCGGTGAACAGGCGGTTGACGCCCAGGCTGGAGGTCTTGCCGCCGCGCAGTTTCGGCAGCAGGTCCTCGGTCAGGGTGGTGGAGGCGGCGAGCAGGCCGGCGCTGGCGGTGGACATCATCGCGGCCAGGGCGGCGGCGATCACCAGGCCGCGGATACCGTCCGGCAGCGAGGCCTGGACGATGGCGGCGAAGGCGTTGTTGACGTTGTCCAGGTCGGGCAGCAGGACCTTGGCGCACATGCCGATCAGCGCGCCGACCAGGCCGTAGATCACGCAGTACACGCCGGCGGCGGTGCCGGCGTATTTGGCCACGTTCTCGTTGCGCGCGGTGAACACGCGCTGCCAGATGTCCTGGCCGATCAGGATGCCGAAGAAGTAGATCAGGAAGTAGGTGATGATGGTGTCGTAGCCGATGGTGTGGAAGCTGAAGGCGCTGGCCGGCAGCTTCGCCACCAGCTCGTCCCAGCCGCCCACGCGGTACAGGCAGATCGGCAGCAGCAGGAACATCAGGCCGACGGTCTTGATGATGAACTGCACGATGTCGGTCAGGGTCAGCGACCACATGCCGCCGATGGTCGAGTAGACCACCACGACGCCGCCGCCGAGCAGGATCGAGACCAAGAACGGCAGGCCGAACAGCACCTGCATCACGGTGCCGATGGCCAGGGTGGACACGGTGCCGATCATCAGCGCGTAGGCGAACATGATCACCGCGCTGGCCTGGCGGGCCATCGGGTTGTAGCGGCGCTCTAGGACCTGCGTCACGGTGAAGATGCGCAGCTTGAGCAGCGGTTTGGCGAGGAACAGGTTCAGCGCGATGATGCCGGCGCCGAGGGCCGCGCACAGCCAGAAGCCGGAGATGCCGTGGACGTAGCCCAGGCGCACGGTGCCGACGGTGGAGGCGCCGCCGAGCACGGTGGCGGCCATGGTGCCCATGTAGAAGGACGGGCCGAGGTTGCGGCCGGCGACCAGGAAGTCTTCATGGGTCTTGGCGCGGCGCATGCCGTACCAGCCCAGCACCAACATGCCGGCGGCGTAGATCAGAACGACGAATATATCCAGGGCCATGGCGGGATCCTCACGCTTGCATTGTCATTGTTGTCGCGCTCGTGGTGCGCAGTGGGGCAGCGGACCGGCGGGGGCCGGTCCGATGGGGTCTTCCGGGTGTTGCGGCTCGCCGGGCTGGCGAGCGGTGGATCAGGCTGCCGGCTCGCTGATGCCCGGCACCGGGCGATCATGGCTGCCGACCCAGCGCGGGCCTTTGGGGCCGTACACGCCGGCGGGTTCCGGGAAGGCCAGCAGCAGGGCGACGTAGAGCAGGGCGGCGGTGCCGAGGGTGATCGGCAGGCTGATGTCGATGCCGCCGGCGAGGTTGCCCAGCGGGCCGACGAACTGGCCCGGCAGGTTGACGAAGCACAGGCCCAGCGCCGCGCTGGGAATCCATGCGCCCATGCCGCGCCAGTTCCAGCCGTTGTGGAACCAGTAGGCGCCGCCCTGCTGGCCACGGGTGAACACCTGCAGGTCGTCGGCGTGGTAGAAGCCGCGGCGGACCACCAGGCCGAGGATCATGATCACCATCCAGGGGCTGGTGCAGGTGATGATCAGCACGGCGAAGGTGGACACGCTCTGCACCAGGTTGGCGGCGAAGCGGCCGATGAAGATGAAGGCGATGGACAGCACGCCGATCAGCAGGGTGGCCTGCACGCGGTTGAGCAGGCGCGGGAACACGCTGGACATGTCCAGGCCGGTGCCGTACAGCGAGGTGGTGCCGGTGGACATGCCGCCGATCACCGCGATCAGGCACACCGGCAGGAAGAACCAGCTCGGCGACACCGCCAGCAGGCCGCCGACGTAGTTGTTCTGGGCGATGTAGTCCGGGGCGCTGACCGCGACGATGGTGGCGGTGGCCAGGCCGAACAGGAACGGAATCAGGGTCGCCAGCTGGGCGCAGATCACCGCCAGCATGATGCGCTTCTGCGAGGCTTGGCGCGGGATGTAGCGCGCCCAGTCGCCGAGGAAGGCGCCGAACGACACCGGGTTGCTCATGGCCAGCAGGGCGGCGCCGATGAAGGCGGCCCAGAAGCCCTCGCCGCCCATCTGCACGGTGCCGGCGTAGCCGGCGTCGAACGGGCCGGCGAAGGCGAACAGGCCGAGCAGGAACAGCAGGCTGGCGGCCCACACGGCGATCTTGTTGACCAGCAGCATGAAGCGGAAGCCATAGATGCAGACGATCAGCACCAGCACGGCGAACAGGCCGTAGGCCAGGCCCAGGGTCAGGTCGGTTTCCGGCAGGTCGAACAGGCGCTTGGCGCCGCCGATCAGCGCGTCGCCCGAGCTCCACACCGAGAGGGAGAAGAACGCCACGGCGGTGAGCAGCGACAGGAACGAACCGACGATCCGCCCGTGCACGCCGAAGTGGGCGCCCGAGGAGACCGCGTTGTTGGTGCCGTTGAGCGGGCCGAACAGGCCCATCGGCGCAAGGATCAGCGAGCCGACCAGCACGCCGAGGACGATGGCCCAGACGCCGGCCTGGAACGACAGCCCGAAGAGCACCGGGAAGCTGCCGAGCACGGCGGTGGCGAAGGTGTTGGCGCCACCGAAGATCATGCGGAACAGGTCGGTCGGTGTGGCGTTGCGCTCGTGATCCGGGATCTGTTCGACCCCGAATGTCTCGATCGTGGTGATGGCGTGTGCGTTGTTCTTGTTATCCATGACTTACTCCCGGGGTGCCCTGTCTTTATGGCGTCGGCGACAGGTGCTCGTGCGTGGCCAGCCAGCGGCCCTGTTGTGGATCACGGCGGAAGACGATGGTCTCCCGTTCGTGGTTCAGGCTCTCCTCTCCCTGGATGCGCAGCCGCGTGGCGACATCGTGGCAGAACAGCGCCACGTCCTCGCCCTGGAGGCTGACAAAGGTATTGCCGGACTGGCATTCGAGGACCTCGAAGCCGTCGTCACGCAGCCAGCCTTCCCACACCTCGCGGTACGCCGCGCGCGACAGCAGCGGCTGCGGCCAGGTGTGGAAGATGAAGCTGGCGTCTTCGCTGAAGGCCGCGAAGTAGGCCTCGGTGTCGGTGCGGGCGAAGGCGGCCACCAGCTCGCGGGCAGCCTCCAGCACCTGTGCTACGCAGGCATCGTTGTTCATCTGTGCTCTCGTGCGCTCAGCGGCGCTCCACGCCCGGGAGGATGCAGAGCATTTCGTACAGCAGGTTGGCACCGAGCAGCGAGGTGTTGCCGGTGGTGTCGTAGGGCGGGGAGACCTCGACCAGGTCGCAGCCGATGATGTCCAGGCCCTGGCAGCCACGCACGATTTCCATCGCCTGGATGGTGGTCAGGCCGCCGATTTCCGGGGTGCCGGTGCCGGGCGCCCAGGCCGGGTCGATGCCGTCGATGTCGAAGGACAGGTACACCGGGCCGCCGCCGACCTTCTCGCGCACTTCGGCCATCAGCGGCGCCAGCGACTTGTGCCAGCACTCTTCGGCCTGCACCACGCGGAAGCCCTGCTTGCGGCTCCAGTTGAAGTCCTCGGCGGTGTAGCCCTGGGCGCGCAGGCCGATCTGCACCACGCGGTCGCAGTCCAGCAGGCCTTCCTCCACCGCGCGGCGGAAGGTGGTGCCGTGGGCGATCTTCTCGCCGAACATGTGGTCGTTGACGTCCGCGTGGGCGTCGATGTGCACCAGGCCGACCTTGCCGTGCTTCTTGTGGATGGCACGCAGGATCGGCAGGGTGATGGTGTGGTCGCCGCCCAGGGTCAGCGGGACGATGCCGTGGTCGAGGATCCTGTCGTAGGCCTCCTCGATGATGCGCACGGCTTCCAGCAGGTTGAAGGTGTTGATCGCCACGTCGCCGATGTCGGCGATGTTCAGCGAATCGAAGGGCGCGGCGCCGGTGGCCATGTTGTACGGACGGATCATCACCGACTCGGCGCGGATCTCGCGCGGCCCGAAACGGGTGCCGGAGCGCAGGGAGGTGCCGATGTCCAGAGGCACGCCGACGAAGGCGGCGTCCAGCTCGTTGAGCGCTTCGGGGGACTGGATGTGCGGCAGGCGCATCATGGTGGCGATGCCGCCAAAACGCGGCATCTCGTTTCCGCCCAGGGGCTGGTGGAGTTTCTTGTCCATGGGGTAGGCCTCACGCTGGTTCGCTGTTTTCGTGGAAACAGGCTTGTTGATACTGGGAGCGGATTCTCATCAGGACCGGTAGTGGGAAAAATCGCTGGCTACAAATAATCAGTTCAGAGTTTTCTAAACTTTATCCGGGCGCTAGACTGCGCCATCCCGTCGCAGGCCACGGCCCGACGGGCCCGCGGCGTATGACCTGGAGGTCGTCGCAAGGAGCATTCGTTTCATCTGCACCAGTCCAGAGACGGCTGAACCAGAGCGGTTTTCCACCCGATTTGCGGAGTCGCCATGAGCGCCAGTGCGTTGCCCGACATCAAGCTTCTGCGGATTTTCGCCTGTGTCGTGCGCAACCAGGGGTTCGCCGCCGCCCAGCAGGAGCTGAACCTGTCGACCTCGGCCATCAGCACCTACATGAGCCAGTTGGAGAACCACCTGGGCATCGTGCTCTGCCACCGGGGGCGCGGCGGCTTCGGCCTGACCAGCAAGGGCGAGCTGTTCCACCAGGAAACCCTGCGCATCCTCGGCGAACTGGAAGGCTTCGAGCGCTATGCGGCGACCCTGAAGGGCGAGCTGCGCGGCACCCTCAACCTGGGCGTGCTCGACTCCACGGTGAGCGACCCGGCGCTGCCGCTGGCCGATGTGATCGGCGCCTTCAGCAGCCTGCACCCGGCGGTGCACCTGCACCTGCAGGTGCAGAGCCCGTACGAGCTGCAACTGGCGGTGCTGGACAACCGCCTGGACCTGGCCATCGGCTCCTTCTTCAGCCGGATGAACGGGCTGGTCTACCAGCCTCTATATAGAGAGCAGCACTGGCTGTACTGCAGCGACCGCCACCCGCTGTTCGACGGCCGGCGCATTCCCGCCGAGCTGATCACCCAGCAACGCATGGTCGGCCGCGGCTACTGGAGCCAGGCGGAACTGGCGCGGCACGGCTTCAAGCACAGCGCCGGCACCGTGGAGAGCATGGAGGCGCAGCTGATCCTGATCCTTTCCGGCGGCTACATCGGCTACCTGCCCGAGCACTACGCCCATCCCTGGGTGGAGCAGGGCCGCCTGCGCGCGCTGCTGCCGGCGACCTTCGGCTACCAGGCTCCGTTCTCGCTGATCCTGCGCCGCGGGCGCTCCCGCGAGCCGCTGATCCAGAACTTCCGCGACCTGCTGCGCACCCAGCCGAGCCAGCCATGAGCCGCGCCCGCTGCCCGCGCTGCGAGCGCCCGCTGAAGCACTGCCTGTGCGCACTGGTCCCGCGCCTGGACAACCGCACCCGCGTGCTCCTGCTGCAGCACCCGAGCGAGACCGGCCACGCGCTGAACACCGCGCGGCTGGCGGCGCTCGGGCTGGCCAACGCGGAGTTGCGCGTGGGCGAGGATTTCAGCGGTCTCGACCTGTCCGCCTGGGATGCCTGGCTGCTGTTCCCCGGCGAGACCGCCGTCGCGCTGGCCGAACTGGCGGCGCGCCCGGCGGATAAACCGCGCCTGCTGGTCGTCCCCGACGGCACCTGGCGCAAGGCGCGCAAGCTGCTGCACCTCAATCCCAACCTCGCCGCGTTGCCGCGGGTGGTGCTGCCCGACGGGCTGACCTCGCGCTACCGCCTGCGCAAGGCGCCGGCCGAGGGCGCGCTGTCGACCATCGAGGCGGTGGTGCATGCCCTCGACGCGCTGGATGCGCCACGCTCCCACACCGAGCTGCTGCGGCCGTTCGATGCGCTGATCGAAGGGCAGATCGCCGCGATGGGCGAGGAAACCTTCCAGCGCAACCACGGGCCGCGCCGCTGAATCAGCTCGCCCGGTAGTGCTTCATCGGCAGCGGAATGGCCCGTTTGCGCCATAACTCGCTGGAAACCATCCCGCTGGACATACCGCCATGGGCATGGCACGGCAGATGCGCGGGTTTGGGATCATCCAGAGATATGCCGGCCAACTGCTCGAAAAGCCGCGTGAGCAGTTGCGTCAGCTCCACCTCACTGGCGGGCCTGGGTGTGTCGGTGAGGTGCTCGGCCATTTCCCGCCACAGGTACGGATCGCCGCGCAGGCCCCACTGGATGGGTTCTTAGCGGAACAGGTCGGGTAGTGAAAGGGGCATGGAAGAAGGGCCTCAGACTTTTGTGCGCAGTCGCTTGAGTTGGGCGAGGAGGGCCGACAGGCCTATCGCGCTCCCCATCAGCAGCAGGATCCAGCCCATGAACTGGACGTCTCGGGGCACCGTGTGCTGGGTGTACCAGCCGCCGACGATGAGGATGAGCGCCAGCAGCGGCTGCACCAGGCGCACGGAGGAGATCATGCCGTTGCTGCGGATCGAGGCGACCTGCAACTGGTGCAGCGCCTCGGTGAAGGTGCGGCAGTCTTCCGAGCACACCAGTCCGCGGCTGACGGGGAGTGCGCAACTGCGGCAGATGCCCTTGCCGCATCCTCGGCACAGGGCGACGGCGTTGTTGCCAGAGTGGTTGAAGCATTCCATGCCAGTTCTCCAGGAGGCGTGAAAGTGCAGTGTCGCCTGGACCGCGACGCGCTGTGAAGGCTGGGCTAGGGGCGGCCCCTTGGATTTTCGCCCATGAGGAGCAATCGTCATTGCGGATGCCGTTATACTGCGCCGCTCATTCCCCTTCGCGAGGTGTTCGTCCGATGCGCAATTGATGCCGCCGTGGTTTCACGGCCCGTTTCCATCCCGGGTTTTCACCTGGGGGATTTCCGGCATCAATCTGGTACTGCGCATGACGAGCCCGTTCACCCTGGCGCTGCAAGGCGTCACTTTCCAATTGCCCAGCGGCGAGCCGCTGCTGAGCGACCTCAACGAAACCTTCGACGACCGCCGCACCGCGCTGGTCGGGCGCAATGGCGCGGGCAAATCCGTGCTGGCGCGGATCATGGCGGGCAAGCTGGCCGCCAGCGCCGGCCGCTGCCTGGCGTCAGGGCCGGTGCATTACCTGCCGCAGCGCATCGAACCGCAGGCGTTCCGCAGCGTGGCGGACCTGGCCGGCGTGCAGCCGCTGCTGGATGCGCTGGGGCGTGTCGAGGTGGGCGGCGTCGATCCCGTCGACTTCGAGCGCCTCGACGGCCACTGGGACATCCGCGCACGCCTGGAGGCCGGGCTGGCGGCCGCCGGGCTCGCTCATCTCACGCCGGATACGCCCGCCTCGCGCCTGAGCGGCGGCGAGTGCACGCGGGTGGCATTGCTCGGTGCGTGGCTGAGCGACGCGGACTGGCTGATCCTCGACGAGCCGAGCAACCACCTCGACCACGCCGGCCGAGAAGCCCTGCGCGATCAACTGCAACGCTGGCGCGGCGGGCTGGTCCTGATCAGTCATGACCGCCTGCTGCTGGACGACATGCAGCGCATCGTCGAGCTGTCTTCCGCCGGCCTGCGCAGCTACTCCGGCGGCTATGCCTGCTACCGCGAGATGCGTCGGCAGGAGCAGGACAATGCCCAGCGCGAGTTGCAGCGGCGCAAGCTGGAGCGTGACCGTCAGCAGCACACCATGCAGGAACAGCGCGAGCGCCAGGAGCACCGGCAGGCGAAGGGGCGCAAGGATGCGAAGGCGGCCAACCAGGCGAAGATCCTCGTCGACCGGCAGAAGGAGCGCAGCCAGACCAGCATCGCGCGCCTGGCCACGCAACACGGCGAGCGCCGCGAGCAGCTGGCGCGGGAGGTGCAGGAGGCCTTCGGGCAGTTGCGCGAAGACAGCGCGGTGGTCCTGAACGCGCCGGATTGCGAGTTGCCCGAGTCCCGCGGCGTGTTGCGGCTGGAGGGGCTGCGCCTGCCGTTCGGCAATGCTGCGCCGCTGGACCTGCAACTGAACGGTCCGCGCCGGGTGGCGGTCACCGGGCGCAACGGCAGCGGCAAGTCGACCTTGCTCAAGGTGGTCGCCGGCACGCTGAGCCCCGCTGGCGGTTCGTGCGAAGTGAAGGTGCGCTGCGCCTGCCTGGATCAGCACCTCGCCGCGCTGTTGCCTGAGCGCTCGGTGCTGGAGCTGTTGCAGGCGCGTAATCCGACGGCGGAGCAGTCCGTGCTGCGCACGCGGCTGGCGCAGCTGGGGCTGCCGGCGGCGCGGGTCGATCTGCCCTGCGGCCTGCTCAGCGGCGGCGAACGCCTGAAGGCGGCGCTGGCCTGCGAGCTCTACGCCGAGCACCCGGCCCGGCTGCTGTTGCTGGACGAACCGGACAATCACCTCGACCTGCCGTCCCGCGAGGCACTGGAAAACCTGCTGCGGCAGTACAGGGGGGCGCTGCTGGTGGTGTCCCACGACGGGGCGTTTCTCGACCGGCTGGAGCTGGACGGACGGCTGGATTGCGCGCAGGACGGCTGGCGCTGGCGGCGCGAGTGAGGTCTTGCCGGGCGGGGAGGGCTGGCTGGCATCGGCGCCCCCGCTTTCCGGCTGCCTCCGCTGCGCCCGCCCGGGCGCTGATTCGCGAAGCGGGCACTCACGCCGCCGCCGCTCCGATGACCGTCACCTGCGTGGCGTGCTATCCCTATGTGATTCGCTGAATCAGGATGGTTTCATGCTCATTCGCCAACGCATCGCCGCGGACAATCCGCGGCTGCTCGACATCTGGCTGGGCGCCGTGCGCGCCACCCACCACTTCCTCCAGGCGTCGGACATCGACGACCTGCTGCCCCAGGTCCGCGACCTCTACCTGCCCGCCGTCGAAGTCTGGGTGGCGGTGGATGCCGAGGATCGCCCGCTGGGCTTCATCGGGCTTAACGACACCCATGTGGAAATGCTCTTCATCGACCCGGAACGACGTGGCCAGGGCATCGGCCGCGCGCTGCTCGATTTCGCGCGGGAAGCGCGCGGCAGGCTGGACGTCGATGTCAACGAACAGAACCCGCAGGCGGTGGGGTTCTATCGGCACTACGGCTTCGTCCAGACCGGGCGCTCGCCCACCGACGGCCAGGGGCGGCCTTTCCCGCTGCTGCACATGAGCCTGCCAGCGTAGGAGCGGATCTCATCCGCGAAATGCCTGCCTCGCGCAAGGGCATCGCGGAGAAGCTCCGCTCCTACGAGAGCCGCAGGAGCTCGGGCTGCTTGTACGCGAATCCGATCGTTTATTGCCTGTTGTGCCTGTGCTTCATCCAGCATCGCGAGACCAGGCTGTTCCGGCGTGCGAGCGCTATCTGCGCGGCGTTGTTCATGTCCCGCCTGGTTACAAGGCGAATTCGACATCGGTCTCCCCGCTACCAAACCGAAGGCTCCGCGCGCCCAGCTTGAGCAGGCTGTCGGCGAACAGCTCTGTGCAGGTCGTGCGGCAGTCCCAGGCGGCTTCCCAGTCTTCCTTGCGGCGCCAGTGCAGGCGGCCGACCAGGCGCTGCGGTTCGCCTTCGGCGTGCAGTTCGCTGGCGAGGTAGCCGGGGTGCAGGTGGAACAGTTGCTGGATGTGTTCCAGGTAATCACCCAGTTTCGCGGCGATCTGCGGGCGCTGCTGTGGCGTCACGCCGATCTCGATCTGCAGGACGAAGTGCGGATTGTCCACGCAGGCATGGGCGTGGGTCGGGCTGGGCTGCGTCATGGCTCTTGGCTCCTGTCTTGAACCGAATGCCTGGCGAGGGTAAAACCTCAACCTAAGTTGAGGTCAATAGCCAATGAAAAAAACACCTTCCTGTTCGGTCCACCGGGAACTGAGCGTCGGCGAGCTGGCGAAACGCGCTGGCGTGGCGGTGTCGGCTCTGCATTTCTACGAGGCCAAGGGGCTGATCAGCAGCCGCCGCAATGCCGGCAACCAGCGCCGTTATTCACGCGACACGCTGCGGCGGGTGGCGGTGATCAAGGTTGCACAGCGGGTCGGCATTCCCCTGGGTGAGATCGCCGAGGCGCTGGACTCGCTGCCCAGCGGCCACAGCCCGACGGCGGCGGACTGGGCGCGATTGTCGGCGCGCTGGCGGGATGACCTGAACGAGCGGATCGAGAAGCTGCTGTTGCTGCGGGATCAGCTGGATGGCTGCATTGGCTGCGGTTGCCTGTCGATCGAGGCCTGTCCGCTGCGCAATCCGGGGGATCGACTGGCGGAGGAGGGGCCGGGGGCGCATTGGCGGGGCGACGAGTGATGGATGGTTCGCGAGCAGGCTCGCTCCTGCAGGTGTTCATCCGGCGGCATCGGCGCGCTGGCGGGGGCTTCGCGGACAAGGTCCGCTCCTACGAGAGCAGAACCGAATCGGAGCGATACGCTCTGCTTTGGCTTTTGAAGACTTCCAGAGAAACCTCCGCGCGCACCGGAGCGCCCCTTCAGGAGGCCGAGTGGAATCGGAGTTTCAGGGGTTGAGCGGCATGGATGCCGCGAGAGCGCTGTCGGGCCATGGATGGCCCGTTGTAGTGGTCCGGAAATTCTGGACACCGAGATAGGAGCGAGTTAACTAACGCGACTATTGAGGTGATTTACATGGGTCATAGAAAACTATCGGACGCGCTCAAGCGCGAAGCAGTGCAACTGGTGGTAGCGCAGGGCTACTCGGTGCCGCAGGCAGCACAGGCCATGGGGGTGGGACCGACGGCGTTGCGGCGTTGGGTCTCGCAATGGCGGGCTGAGCAACCGGGTTCGGTCATCGATGATGCCCAGCGCATCCGTGCACTGGAGAGCCAGTTGGCGCAGGTGCAGCGCGCACTGGCAGAGGCGCAGGAAGAGCGTGACACGCTAAAAAAATCCACGGCCTTCTTCGTTCGGGAAATGCTGCGAGCTGGCAAATGATCGACCGAGTGAAGGGGGCCATGAGCGTCACGCGCTGCTGTCGCCTGCTTGGACTGGCGCGCAGCAGTTACTACGCGGCGCGTCATAAGCGCCCGAAACCACCCAGCCCGCTACTCTCGGCCGTCACGGACCTGCATGAAAGCAGCCGGCACACCTATGGCTCACGCCGGATGTCGGCGGCCTTGCGTCAGCAGGGGCATGCGGTGGGTCGGCAACGGGCTCGCCGCCTAATGCGTCAGGCTGGCCTGGCGGTGGCTCGACGGCGCAATCAGCACTATCGGCGGCACACCAAGCCGGCAGCGGCGGCCCCCAACCACCTCAATCGCCAATTCCAGCCGGCAGCCCCGAATCAGGTCTGGGCCGGCGACATCACCTATCTGCGTACGGCGCGTGGCTGGCTGTACCTGGCTATCGTGGTCGATCTGTATGCCCGGCGAATCGTGGGCTGGGCATTCTCGTCCGTGGCTGATACGGATTTGGTGATCCAGGCCCTGGAGCTCGCCGTGTCGATGCGACACCCGGACAACGGCCTGATGTTCCACTCCGATCAGGGGTGCCAGTACAGCAGCGAGCGCTTTGTGGACATGCTGCGACGTTTGCAGATCGTGCAGAGCATGAGTCGGCGCGGCAATTGCTGGGACAATGCAGTGGTGGAGCGAGTCTTTGCCAGCTTGAAGCGTGAGTGGATAGGCGAGCGGCGCTATCGAGACCAGCACGAAGCCAAAGCCGATGTGACACGATTCGTCGCCACCTACTACAACCATCAGCGTCTTCATTCGACAACGAAGCAGTTGCCGCCAGCCGTGTTCGAGGCGCGGGCGGCTTGATGCTCCTATAGCGGTGTCTAGAAAAACCGGACCACTACACGTCAGCGCGGGCCCCTGAAACTTCGATGGAGCGAGGGAATTTTTCGCCTAGGCGAAAAACCGGATGCAGGGGCACAGACCTTTGCCTACTTTGTGGCGTTTGACAAAGTAGGTCGCCCGGGAGGGCGAAACAAAATCTCCCAGCACACGCCGAAGCGGCGCAGAAACACCCAAACAAAAGCATCGCGGACGGGGTCCGCTCCTACGATGGGATCGGTTTCGTAGGAGAGGCGGGGGCGCCTAGCCTCCGTCCGCGATCAGCCGCGGTTCGCGAGCAAGCTCGCTCCTACAGGTGTTCAGCCGGCAGCATCGGCGCGCTGGCGGGGCCTTCGCGGACAAGGTCCGCTCCTACGCGGGCGGGCGCCGGGGCGATGAAGCTCAGCGCTCCCGCAATGCTTCCCAGCGCGCTTTGAGCACCGGCTTGAGGATGTAGTCCAGCACGCTCTTCTCGCCGGTGATGATGTCCACCGTCGCCACCATGCCGGGGATGATCAGCAGCGGCTTGGCGTCGGTGCCCAGGTGGTTCCTGTCGGTGCGCACCTGGATCAGATAGAAGCTGTTGCCCTTGTCGTCGGTGATGGTGTCGGCGCTGATCAGTTCCAGCTTGGCCTTGAGCCCGCCGTAGATGGTGTAGTCGTAGGCGGTGAACTTCACGGTCGCGCTCTGGCCCGGATGGAGGAAGGCGATGTCCTGCGGGCGCACCCGCGCTTCCACCAGCAGGTTGTCCTCCAGCGGGACGATTTCCACCATGTCGCTGCCCGGCTGCACCACGCCGCCGATGGTGTTGACCTTGAGCTGCTTGACGATGCCGCGCATCGGCGCGACCACCAGGGTGCGGTTGACCTTGTCGTCGATGGCGCGGCTGGTGGCGGTCAGCTTGTTGAGCTCGGTGCGCGCCTCGTTGAGCTCCTTCAGCGCATCGCTGCGAAAGCCCAGGGTGGATTCCTCGACCTTGCGCTGGATCTCGCTCACCGCCGCTTCCGCGCGGGGAATGGCGAGGTTGGTGGCGTTGAGGTCGCCGCTGATCTCCACCGCGCTGCGGCGCAGGCGCAGCAGTTCCACCGGGGACACCGCGCCGGCCTTCACCAGCGGCTCGGACATGTTGATCTCCTGCTGCACCAGCCCCAGGCTCGAGCGGTACTGCTGCGACTTGGCGCGGAATTCCTGCAGTTCCTGGCCTTTCTGCCGCAGCTGTTCCTGGAGGATGTTCAGTTCGCTGTTCTGCCGCTGCATGCGGGTCTGGTAGAGCGCCAACTGGTCTTCCACCACCTGCGGCGCGGCTTGCTTCAGGTCGTCGGTGAACGCCGGTTCGCGGCCTTCGGCCTCCGCGCTCAGGCGTTCGACGCGGGCTTCCAGGGAGTTGCGGTCGGCTTCGGTCTCGCCCTTGTTGGAGGTGAAGCGGGTGTCGTCCAGGCGCAGCAGCGGCTGGCCCTTGTCCACCACCTGGCCTTCGCGGACGAAGATTTCCGAGACGATGCCGCCTTCCAGGTTCTGGATGGTCTGCACCTTGGAGGAGGGGATGGCCTTGCCTTCGCCCTTGGTCACTTCCTCGATGTCGGCGAAGTAGGCCCAGACGATCGCCACCACGAGCAGGGCGAGCGCGGCCCAGAGGGTGATGCGGGTGGCGTTGGGCGAGTCTTCCAGCAAGGTGCCCTGGACTTCGGGCATGAACTCGGTGTCGCGGGCGCCGTTGCCGCCCAGGTAGTCGCGGATCGATTGGGACATCTGCATGGCGATTACCCCGCTGCCGGGCCGACGTGGCCCTTGCGCAATGCTTCGATGACCGCGTCTTTCGGGCCGTCGGCGACGATGCGGCCGCTGTCGAGCACCAGCAGGCGGTCGACCAGGCTGAGCATCGAGGTGCGGTGGGTGACCAGCAGCAGGGTCTTGTCGCGGCAGGCTTCGTGCAGGCGCTTGCGCAGGATCTCCTCGCTGCTGTTGTCCATGGCGCTGGTGGGTTCGTCGAGCAGCAGGATCGGCGGGTCGAGAAGCATGGCACGGGCCATCAGCACGGCCTGGCGCTGGCCGCCGGAGAGCAGCTGGCCGCGCTCGCCCACCGGGCGGTCGAAGCCCAGCGGGTGCTGCCGGGCCAGCTCGCTGACGCCGGTCAGCTCGGCCACTTCGAGCATCCGCGCGTCGCTGATGTAGCGCGCGCCGAGGGTCAGGTTGTCGCGCAGGCTGCCGGCCAGCAGCGGCAGGTCGTGGGCGACGTAGCCGATCTGCTGGCGCAGGTCGGCGACGTCGAGCTGCCGCAGGTCCAGGCCGTCGAGCAGGATCTGCCCTTCGTCCGGCGGGTAGAAGCCCATCAGCAGGCGGCCGAAGGTGCTCTTGCCGGAGCCGCTCTTGCCGATGATGCCGACCTTCTCGCCGGGGGCCAGGCGCAGGCTGATGTGCTGCAGCGCGGGGGCGCTCTGCCCCGGGTAGCTGAAGCTGAGCTGGCGCACTTCCAGGGCGCCGTGCAGCTGCGTGCGCTCCAGCGGGCGCTGGCGCGGCTGGCGCTCCTGCGGCAGGGCCATCAGCGCGTCGGTGCTGGTCATGGTCAGGCGCGCCTGCTGGTAGCGGGTGATCAGCCCGGCGATCTGCCCGAGCGGGGCGAGCACGCGGCTGTTGAGCATGTAGCTGGCGACCAGCGCGCCGACGCTGAGGTTGCCGTCGAGGATGCTGTAGACCCCGGCGCAGATCATCGCCATGCCGGCGAACTGCTGGAGGAACAGGGTGCCGTTGGTGGCCATCGCGGAGAGGAAGCGGGCGTGGTTGTCCAGGCGGGCGAGGGCGCCGTGGGTGCTTTCCCAGCGGTACTGGCGCTCGCTCTCGGCGCCGCAGGCCTTGAGGGTTTCCAGGCCGCCGAGGGTCTCGATCAGCAGGGCCTGGCGCTCGGCGCCCAGGGTCAGGCTCTTCTGCACCGTGTCGCGCAGGCGGCTCTGGATGATGAGGGCGAAGGCGATGGTGATCGGGAAGGCCAGCAGCGGGATCGCGATGAGCCAGCCGCCGAGCAGGCCGATGACCAGGATCATCAGGATGGAGAAGGGCAGGTCGATCAGGCTGGTCAGGGTCAGCGCGGTGAGGAATTCGCGCAGGCCCTGGAAGTCGTGGATGCTCTGGGCGAAGCCGCCGACCGTCTCGGGCCTGGCGACCATGGACATGCCGGTGATGCGTTCGAACAGGGTCGCCGAGAGCACCACGTCGGTCTTCTTGCCGGCCATGTCCAGCAGGTTGGAGCGCAGCACCCGCAGCAGCAGCTCGAACAGCGTGCCCAGCAGCAGGCCGGCGGCCAGCACCCAGAGGGTCGAGAGGGCCTGGTTGGGCACCACGCGGTCGTAGGTCTGCATGACGAACAGCGGCACCAGCATGCCCAGCAGGTTGATCAGCAGGCTGGCCACCAGCGCGTCGGTGTAGAGCCAGCGCGACAGCTTGAGGGTGTCGCGGAACCAGGCCTCGATGCGCGGCACCAGCGGTTGGCGCGCCGCCTCCAGTTCGTGGCGCGGGCGGGCGAACAGGGCCTGGCCGCTGTACTGGGCGGCCAGTTCGTCGGCGCCGACGAGCTGCTCGCCGCCCTCGGTCTCGCAGGGCAGGATCAGCGCCTGGCCGTCGTCGCGCCACTGGCGCAGCACCGCGCTGCGCCCGTCGTTGAGCAGCAGCAGGACCGGCAGGTTGAGGTTGGAGATGCTCTTCAGCTCGCGCCGCAGCAGGCGCCCCTGCAGGCCGGCGCGGGCCGCCGCGCGGGGCAGCAGGCTGGCGGACAGGCGCTGGTCGGGCAGCGGCAGGCCGGCCGACAGGCTGTTGCGGCTGACCGCGCAGCCGTGCAGGCGGCAGAGGATCAGCAGGCCGTCGAGCAGGGGATCGTCATGGCTCAGGCGCGGATCGCCCGGCGCAGGTGCGCTGCGCTCCTGGATGATCATGGTCACGCTACTTCCTCCCGGGCCGGATCGCCGCCTGACGCCGCTGCGCGCCGGCCGCCACCCCACGGGCGCTCCGGCATGTCGCCGCACCACGGCTCCGTGCCCTGTCGTATCGCCTTGCGACCGCCGCCCCGTTGCCGCAAGGCACGGGGCACGGAGGTCGGTCGTGAGCGACTTTCTTATTTCAGATCAGGCAGGCGTGCCTCGTTCTTCACATCCGAGAGGGCCACCGACTCGTGCGGTGCGACCACCCGCTGCGACTTGAGCAGCGCGCCCATGCTGGAGAGCACGCGGTACATCGAGAACTCCTCGGTGTAGCGCACCTCGGTGTAGCGGCGGTTGGCGGTGAACAGTTCGTTCTCGCTGTCGAGCAGGTCGAGCAGGGTGCGCTGGCCCAGGGTGAACTGCTGCTGGTAGGCCTCGCGCACCTTGCGGGTGTAGTCGGCGTATTCGCGGGCCGGCTGGGTCTGCTTGCGCGCGTTTTCCATGGCGTCCCAGGCCAGCGAGAGGTTCTCGTTGAGCAGGCGCAGGGCGTTGTTGCGGATGTCCTTGGACTCGTCGATCTGGTGCGTGGTGGCGTTCAGGTGGGCCTTGTCGCGCATCCCGTTGAACAGGTTGTAGCGCATCACCACCTGGGCTTCCCAGGAGTTGTAGTGGCCTTCCTCGCCGTCGACGTTGTTGTTGGCGCCCTTGGCCAGTTCCAGGTCGAAGCGCGGGTAGAAGGGAGCCTTGGCGGCCTCGTACTGGCTTTCCGCGGCGTTGACGTCGGCCTGCGCGGACTTGAGCAGCGGGTTCTCGCTGACCATGTTCTGGCGCGCCGCCAGCAGGTCCGGCGGCACCTCGGCCTTGACGGTGGAGGGGGCTTCCAGCTGGTCGGGCATCCTGCCCGTGGCGCTGTAGAAGTTGGCCTCGGCGTCGGCCAGGTTCACCTCTTCGGTGTAGAGGTTGTTCTGCGCCAGGGCCAGGCGGGCGATGGCCTGGTCGTTGTCGGCGGTGCTGCCGACGCCGCGCTCGCTGCGCAGGCGGATCTGGTCGCCGATGCGTTCGTGGGCCTGCAGGTTGTTCTTCGCCAGAACCACCATCTCGCGGCGCTTGAGCACGTCGAGGTAGACCTCCACGGTGCGCAGGGCGGCGGATTCCGAGGTGCCGAGGATGCGATAGGCCTTGGCGTTGACGTTGGACTCGTTGCGCTTGACTTCGTTGGGCGTGCCGAAACCGTCGAACAGCATCTGCCGCAGGCGTATCTCGGCGTCGCCGCGGCTCAGGGTTTCCTCGTTGTGGTCGCCCAGGGCCCGGGTGGAGGGGCTGTCGGTGTTCTCCCGGCCGTAGCCGAGCAGCAGGTCGACCGTTGGCAGGTAGCCGCCCCTGGCGAACTTGAGCTCCTCATCCGCGGTCAGGCGGCTGTTCACGCTCTGACTGATTTCCGGGTGGTACTGCAGTGTGCTTTGTATAGCTTCGGTCAGCGTCATGGCCTGCCCATGTGCGCACGACGCCGCCATAAATACACCGCTCCATAGTGCCGCATTACGACTGCGCATGGCTTTGCTCCTGGTGTTCTCCAGCCTTCGATGCTCTTTGATCGCCAATTTATTGGCTCTTTTCTCTTATCAAGCGTTTCACGCCTGTAACATCACAGCTAAGAACAACTTTTCGGAGAGCTCAGAAGGATTTTTCACAAGGGTTATTCGGAAAAAGTCTTATGACTCATCTGAAAAGCAGCACATTGTTTAAGCCTGCAAGCCCCGGTATTCCCCGGTGTGCGCTTGCAAACGAAGCCAGGTACGGTTTGTAGCAGTTAGGGCGGGGACTACAGCAGAAGGACAAGAAAAAGCGTCGTCAGAGTGACAAAAAAATGTCGCTGGCTTTTTGATGCTGAAGCGCTACCAGTCCTTTCGCCTCCTTCGCAACTTTCTTCGCAACATCCGAATACAAGCGTGGCCTGGCCTGTTTCGGATAGCTGTGTGCCGGTGGAACCGGTGTTGGCAGTGGAGCGGAGGAAGGACTCATGGCTACGTTGATGGGTGTCGTCAGTAAAGTGGTCGGCGAGGTGTTTGCGGTAGCCGCCGATGGATCGCGTCGTCCTTTGGGCCAGGGAGACAAGGTGTTCGTCGGCGAACAGCTGGTCACCGGCGCCAATGGCGCGGTGGCGCTGAAAGTCGCCGGCGGCGGCGAAATCACGCTCGGACGCGACAGCTCCCTGCCGATGACCGCGCAGATGCTGTCTGCCGCCCACCAGGCGCAAGGCGGGGACGCTGACCAGCAGGCCGTCGCCCAGCAGCCGGCAACGCCGACCAGCCAGGACGTCACCGACGTGAAGGCCCTGCAGGCAGCCATCGCCGCGGGCGTGGACCCGACCCAGGCCGCCGAAGCCACCGCCGCCGGCCCGAGTGCCGCCGGCGCCGCCGCCAACGGCAGGCCCGGTGGCGGGCACTCCTTCGTCCTGCTGAGCGAGGTCGCCGGCCGGGTCGGTCCGGAAATCGGCTTCCCCACCGGCCCGCTGAGCTGGGCCCCGCTGTTCCCGGAACAGCGCACCGCCGCGCCGGTCGAGGAGCAGATCAGCGCCGGCCCCGGCGCCATCAGCATCGCCGAGAGCGCCCTGGGCGGGCCCGGCGCGACGCTGGGCGGCAGCCTTAACTACGACTTCGGCAGCAACGGCGTCGGTGGCTTCACCTGGGGCACCGCCGGCCTGCCCGACCTGACCTCCGGCGGCGTGCCGCTGACCTACAGCGTCAGCCCCGACGGCCATGTGCTCACCGCCAGCGCCAATGGCGTCCCGGTGTTCACCCTGACGCTGACCGACATCAACACCGGCGCCTACGAACTCCACCTGCTGCAGCCGGTGGACCATCCGGGCGCGGGCCAGCAGGACACCCTGACCGTCAACGTGCCCTACACCGTCACTGACGGCACGGGCACGACCAGCACCAGCAACCTGGCGGTCGGCATCGTCGACGCCATGCCCAATGCCAGCCTGTCCGCCAACACGGGCGTGGACGTGCAGCTGCAGACCCAGGACGCCGACACCCTGGGCGCGGCCTCCGATACCGCCAGCACCGACTTCAGCGGCGCCTTCCAGGTCAGCACCGGCTACGGCGCGGACGGCGCCGGCAGCACCGCGCTGACCTACAGCCTCAAGCTGGTCGGCGCCGACGGCGGCAACTCCGGATTGACCAGCGGCGGCGCGGCCATCTACCTGCACAGCGTGGGCGGCGTCATCGTTGCCTCCACCTCCGCCAGCGCGGCTGGCATCACTGCGCAGAACACCGTCTTCTCGCTGTCGGTGAACGGCAGCACCGGCGTGGTCACCCTGACCCAGTTCAGCGCGATCGACCATGCGCTGCCGGGCAGCGAGTCGAACTTCGCCGGCCAGCAGGCCGTGCTCGATTCGGGCCTGGTGCAGTTGCAGGGCAGCGTGGTGGTCACCGACCGCGACGGCGACAGCGTGACCGCCACCAGTTCGCTGGACCTGGGCGGCCGCGTCAGCTTCGCCGATGACGGCCCGAGCATCTCGCTGAGCGACACCGCCGGCCCGGTCCTCGCGGTGGATGAATCCGACCTCGGCCAGAACGCCACCTTCGGCAACGTGGCGGGGCTGTTCGAGTCGAGCTTCGGCGGCGACGGCGCGGGTGCGATCAGCTACCGCGTCGGCACCACCGATGGCACCGACAGCGGCCTGCGGGACACCGAGACGGGCAACCGCATCCTGCTGTTCAACGACGGTAACGGCGGGGTGGTCGGGCGTGTCGAGGGTACCAACCTGGTGGCCTTCAGCGTCACCCTGAGCAATGGCTCGATCACCCTGGATCAGCAGCGCGCGCTGGTGCATCCGCTGCAGACCGATCCGCACGACGTGCTCAACATCGACTCCGGCAAGATCAGCCTGATCGCCACCATCACCGACCGGGACGGCGACTCGAACAGCGCCCGGATCGACCTGGGCGACCGGCTGGTGTTCCGTGACGACGGGCCGGACATCAACCTGGTGGGCGGCTTCGACGGCCACCTGCTGGTGGATGAATCCACCCTCGGCAGCGATGCCTCGGCCGACTTCAGCGGGGCCTTCGCCTCCAGGATCGACGCTGACGGCGCCACCGTGAACTACAGCCTGACGGCGAATACCGGCGACCTCAGCGGATTGCAGACCGGGAACGGCACCGACATCGTGCTGGTGCGGGTCAGCGCCACCCTGGTCGAAGGCCGGGTCGGCAGCACCGGTGGTCCGATCGTCTTCACCGTGACGCTGAACGCGGCCACCGGCGAATTGACCCTCGACCAGCGGATCGCCCTGCGGCATAGCCCGGACGACCCGGACAACACCGTGCACCTGGGCAGCGGCAAACTCTCGCTGACCGCCACCATCACCGACGGCGACCTCGACAGCAGGAGCGTCAGCCTCGACCTGGGCGGCAAGCTGAGCTTCCACCACGACAACCCGACCATCACCCTGAACGACTTCAACGGTCAGCTGGTGGTGGATGAAACCACCCTGGGCACCGACGACACCCTCAACTTCGGCGGCGCCTTCAGCACCACCAACGGCTCCGGCAGCATCACCCTGACCTACAGCCTGACCGCCACCGACGGCACCTCCAGCGGGTTGCAGACCACCGACGGCACCGACATCGTGCTGCTGCGCGTCAGTGCCACCGAGGTCCAGGGCCGGGTTGGCGGGACTGGCGGGCCGGTCGCCTTCACCCTGACCCTGGACGCCGCCACCGGCGAGCTGAAGCTCGACCAGCAGATGGCCCTGCGGCATGGCGACGCCAGCAATCCGGACGACAGCGTGCAACTGGCCGGCAGCAAGATCTCGCTGACCGCCACGGTGAGCGATGGCTTCTTCTTCAGCGAGAGCGCCAGCCTCGACCTGGGGGGCCGGCTGGTCTTCCATGACGATGGCCCGGCCATCGGCCTGACCGGCGGCTTCAACGGCGGGCTGGTGGTGGACGAGACCACCCTCGGCACCGACGCCACCGCCAACTTCAGCAGCGCCTTCAGCGCCACCACCGGCGCCGACGGCGGCAACGTCAGCTACAGCCTGACCGCGACCACCGGCACCCTCAGCGGGGTGCAGACCACCGACGGCACCGATATCGTGCTGGTGCGGGTCAGTGCCACCCAGGTCGAAGGCCGGGTTGGTGGTACGGGCGGCCCGGTTGCCTTCACCCTGACGCTGAACGCCGCCACCGGCGAGCTGAAGCTTGACCAGCAGATGGCGCTCAAGCATGGCGACGCCAACGATCCGAACGACAGCGTGCACCTCGATGCCGGCAAGCTCTCGCTGACCGCCACCGTGACCGACGGTGACCTCGATGCGAAGAGCGTCAGCCTCGACCTGGGCGACAAGCTGACCTTCCACGACGACGGCCCGTCCATCGGCCTGACCGGTGAATTCGACGGCCAGTTGGTGGTGGATGAAACCGCGCTCGGTACCGACGCCACGGCCAACTTCAGCGGCGCGTTCAATGCCGCGACCGGCGCCGACGGCGGTAGCGTCAGCTACAGCCTGAATGCCACCAATGGCGCCTCCAGCGGCCTGCAGACCACCGACGGCACCGATATCGTGCTGGTGCGGATCAGCGCGACCCAGGTCGAAGGCCGGGTCGGCGGTATCGGCGGGGCAACCGCCTTCACCCTGACCCTGAACGCCGCCACCGGCGAGCTGAAGCTCGACCAGCAGATGGCGCTGCGGCACGGCGACGCCAACGATCCGAACGACAGCGTGCACCTCGATGCCGGCAAGCTCTCGCTGACCGCCACCGTGACCGATGGCGACCTCGATGCGAAGAGCATCAGCCTCGACCTGGGCGACAAGCTGGTGTTCCGCGACGACGGCCCGAGCATCAGCCTGACGGGCGGCTTCAGCGGTGAACTGGTGGTGGACGAAACCACCCTCGGCACCGACGCCACCGCCAACTTCGGCAGTGCCTTCAGCGCCAGCACCGGCGCGGATGGCGGCAGCGTCAGCTACAGCCTGAGCGCCACCACCGGCACCCTCAGCGGGGTACAGACCACCGACGGCACCGATATCGTGCTGGTGCGGGTCAGCGCGACCCAGGTCGAAGGCCGGGTGGGTAACGCCAGCGGGGCGACCGCCTTCACCCTGACGCTCAACGCCGCCACTGGCGAGCTGAAGCTCGACCAGCAGATGGCCCTGCGGCACGGCGATGCCAATGACCCGAACGACAGCGTGCACCTCGATGGCGGCAAGCTCTCGCTGACCGCCACCGTGACCGACGGCGACCTCGACAGCCAGAGCGTCAGCCTCGACCTGGGTGACAAGCTGACCTTCCATGACGATGGCCCGTCCATCGCCCTGGCCGGCGGCTTCAACGGCCAACTGGTGGTGGATGAAACCACGCTCGCGACCGACGCCACGGCCAACTTCAGCGGCGCCTTCAACGCCGTGACCGGCGCCGACGGCGGCAGCGTGAGCTACAGCCTGAATGCCACCGACGGCACCTCCAGCGGGGTGCAGACCAGCGACGGCACCGACATCGTGCTGGTGCGGGTCAGCGCGACCCAGGTCGAAGGCCGGGTTGGCGGCACCGGTGGGGCAACCGCCTTCACCCTGACGCTGAACGCCGCCACCGGCGAGCTGAAGCTCGACCAGCAGATGGCGCTCAAACATGGCGACGCCAACGACCCGAATGACCCGGTACACCTGGGCAGCGGCGTGCTCTCGCTGACCGCCACCGTGACCGACGGCGACCTCGACGCGAAGAGCGTCAGCCTCGACCTGGGCGGCAAACTGACCTTCCTCGACGATGGCCCGAGCATCGTGCCCTGCACCGATGCGGATATCCGCCTGGTCGTGGATGAAACCATCCTCTACAACGACGCCCGGGTGGAGGCCAGCCTGGTGTCCCAGCTGTTCACCGCCAGCTTCGGCGCTGACGGTCCGGGCCAGATCACCTATCAGGTCACCACCCTCGACGGCACCGACAGCGGCCTGCGCGAGACTGCCAGCGGTAACCGCATCCTGCTGTTCAACGACGGCAATGGCGGGGTAGAAGGCCGGGTCGAAGGCAGCAACGCGATTGCCTTCGTCGTCCGCCCCAATGGCGGCGCGCTCGAACTGGACCAGCGCCTGGCGCTCGTGCATCCGGACAATCCGAATCCGGACGAACCGATCAGCCTCGACCCCGGCAAGATCAACCTGGTCGCCACCATCACCGACCAGGACGGTGATTCGAGCAGTGCCCAGGTCGACCTGGGCGGCAAGATGGTCTTCTACGACGACGGTCCGTCCATCGTGCTGGCGGGCGGCTTCAACGGCCAGCTGGTGGTGGATGAAACCGCGCTCGCGACCGATGCCACGGCCAACTTCAGCAGCGCCTTCAGCGCCACCACCGGTGCCGACGGCGGCAGCGTCAGCTACAGCCTGACGGCGACCACCGGCAGCCTCAGCGGGGTGCAGACCACCGACGGCACCAACATCGTGCTGGTGCGGGTCAGCGCCACCCAGGTCGAAGGCCGGGTTGGCGGCACCGGTGGGGCAACCGCCTTCACCCTGACGCTGAACGCCGCTACCGGCGAGCTGAAGCTCGACCAGCAGATGGCCCTGCGGCACGGCGATGCCAATGACCCGAACGACAGCGTGCATCTCGATGCCGGCAAGCTCTCGCTGACCGCCACCGTGACCGACGGCGACCTCGATACGACGAGTGCCAGCCTCGACCTGGGCGACAAGCTGGTCTTCCACGACGACGGCCCGTCCATCGCCCTGGCGGGCGGCTTCAACGGCCAGCTGGTGGTGGATGAAACCGCGCTCGGCACCGACGCCACGGCCAACTTCGGCAGCGCCTTCAGCGCCACCACCGGCGCCGATGGCGGCAGCGTCAGCTACAGCCTGACCGCCACCACCGGCACCCTCAGCGGGGTACAGACCACCGATGGCACCGACATCGTGCTGGTGCGGATCAGCGCCACCCAGGTCGAAGGCCGGGTTGGCGGCACCGGTGGGGCAACCGCCTTCACCCTGACGCTGAACGCCGCCACCGGCGAGCTGAAGCTCGACCAGCAGATGGCCCTGCGGCATGGCGATGCCAATGACCCGAACGACAGCGTGCACCTGGACGGTGGCAAGCTGTCGCTGACCGCCACCGTGACCGATGGCGACCTCGATGCGAAGAGCATCAGCCTCGACCTGGGCGACAAGCTGACCTTCCACGACGACGGCCCGTCCATCGCCCTGGCGGGCGGCTTCCACGGCCAGCTGGTGGTGGATGAAACCTCGCTCGCGACCGACGCCACCGCCAACTTCAGCGGCGCGTTCAATGCCGAGACCGGCGCCGACGGCGGTAGCGTCAGCTACAGCCTGAGCGCGACCACCGGCACCCTCAGCGGAGTGCAGACCACCGACGGCACCGACATCGTGCTGGTGCGTATCAGCGCGACCCAGGTCGAAGGCCGGGTGGGCAACGCCAGCGGGGCAACCGCCTTCACCCTGACGCTCAACGCCGCCACCGGCGAGTTGAAGCTCGACCAGCAGATGGCCCTGTGGCACGGTGATGCCAATGACCCGAACGACAGCGTGCACCTCGATGCCGGCAAGCTCTCGCTGACCGCCACCGTGACCGACGGCGACCTCGATGCGAAGAGCGTCAGCCTCGACCTGGGCGACAAGCTGGTCTTCCATGACGATGGCCCGAGCATCAGCCTGGCGGGCGGCTTCAACGGCCAGCTGACCGTGGACGAAACCGCGCTCGCGACCGATGCCACGGTCAACTTCAGCGGTGCGTTCAATGCCGCGACCGGTGCCGACGGCGGCAGCGTCAGCTACAGCCTGAGCGCGACCACCGGCAGCCTCAGCGGGGTACAGACCACCGACGGCACCGATATCGTGCTGGTGCGGGTCAGCGCCACCCTGGTCGAAGGCCGGGTTGGCGGCACCGGTGGGGCAACCGCCTTCACCCTGACGCTGAACGCCGCCACCGGCGAGCTGAAGCTCGACCAGCAGATGGCGCTCAAGCACGGCAATGCCAGCGACCCGAATGATCCGGTGCACCTGGGCAACGGCGTGCTCTCGCTGACCGCCACCGTGACCGACGGCGACCTCGACGCGAAGAGTGTCAGCCTCGACCTGGGCAGCAAGGTGACCTTCCTCGACGATGGTCCGAGCATCAACCTGGCCGCCGGCTTCGACGGCCAACTGAGCGTGGATGAAACCGTGCTCGCGACCAATGCCACGGCCAACTTCAGCAGCGCCTTCAGCGCCAGCACCGGCGCCGACGGCGGCAGCGTCAGCTACAGCCTGAGCGTCGCCAATGGCGCCCCCAGCGGCCTGGCGATCACCAACGGCACCGCCATCGTGCTGGTCAAGGTCAGCGACACCCAGGTCGAAGGCCGGGTCGGCAACGCCAGCGGGGCGGTCGCCTTCATCGTCACGCTCGACGCCGCGACGGGCAGCTTGACGCTCGACCAGAAAATGGCGCTGCAGCATGGCGACAGCACTGACCCGAACGACCCGGTCAGCCTGGCCGGCAACGTGCTCTCGCTGACCGCCACCGTGACCGACGGCGACCACGACACCTCGAGCACCGCCCTCGACCTGGGCGGCAAGCTGACCTTCCTTGACGACGGCCCCGTGGTGAATGTCCAGCCGCTCGCCCAGAACGCCTTCGATGCCAAGGGCTTCCACCTGGAGGGCACCCTGGACGTCAACTTCGGCGCCGACGGCCCCGGCGGCTTCGACCTGAGCGGCAACACCGCGCCCAGCGGCCTGCATTACGTGGTCACCAGCCTGGCGGGCGGCGGCTCGCTGCTGACCGCCCTGGACGCTGACAACCAGCCGTTCTTCACGCTGCAGATCAACGGCGACGGCAGCTACAGCTTCGACGTGGTCAACTCGCGGCCGACTGCCGAGGTGGGGTACGACCTGACCCAGATCTCCGCCAGCGGGCCGGAGCCCTCGTTCACCCTGACGTCGTCCGGACTCGACGCAGTCTTCACCAGTCCCGATGGCCTGGTGAACCCGTCAACCAACGGCATGGGGGTCGGGGGCAACAACACGATCGATGCCGGTGAACACCTCAACATCGCCTTCAGCGATACCGTCTACAACGCCAGCTTCCAGGTGCAGAAGCTCGCCGCCAAGGACACGCTCACCTGGGTCGTGCTGAGTGCGGCTGGTGCGCTGCTGGCCAGCGGCACCTTCGTGCCTCCGGCCGGTACCGGCGAGAGCGACACCACGACCTGGAACCTGTTGGCCGACGGGCACTTCATCACCGGCTCGGCTGCCCAGCTGGCGGAGAGCGGCTTCAGCACCGTGGTGCTGGGCAGCAGCGATGGCGATTACCGGGTCCAGACCGTTTCCGCCGACCGCGCCGTGCTGCCGCCGGACATGGCGCTCAACTTCGGCGTTGGCGTCACTGACAGCGATGGCGACCATGCCAGCCTGAACCTCGGCCTGGAGATGAACACCCCGACCTTGCTGGTGGTGGGGAGCAACGCCGACGACGGTGGCTCCTCGACGACCCAGCACACCGTTCCGAACCCGACCGATGCCGACAAGAGCGGCGATATCGCCGGCGGCACTGGCAGCGATGTGCTGGTGGGGGACAAGGGCGGCGCCGGGCAGACAGTCGGGAATGACCACCTGGTGGGGGCCGCCGGCAACGACATCCTCTTCGGCGACGTCATCAACACCGACAACCTGGCCTGGACCGGCCATGCCGCGGGTACGCACAACGGCCAGGGCTTCCAGGCCCTGGTGGACTACCTGACCGCCAGCAACGGCGGAACGGCGCCTTCCACCGGGCAGTTGCTCAACTACATCGCCGCGCACGCCCAGGAGCTCAACGTCGCCGGCGATCCCCGTGGCGGCAACGACACCCTCGAAGGCGGCGCCGGCAATGACCTGATGTTCGGCCAGGGCGGCAACGACAAGCTGATCGGCGGCACCGGCGACGACCTCATGTTCGGCGGCACCGGCGCGGACGAGTTCGTCTGGAAGGCGGGCGACACCGGCCACGATGTGATCAGGGACTTCAACATCGCCGAAGGTGACACGCTGAACCTCACCGACCTGCTGCAAGGCGAGGCCGCCGATGCGTCGTCCCTGGCGCATTACCTGAACTTCTCGGTGACCTCCGGCACCACCAGCATCGGCGTCATGCCCACCGGCAGCGGCCCGGTGACCCAGACCATCGACCTGGCCAACGTCGACCTCGCCGCCAGGTACGCCGGCCATGCGGGCAATGGCGTGCTCTCGGCGGGGGATACCCAGCAGGTGCTCAACGGCCTGCTCGGCGACCATGTGATCAAGACCGATACCGTCTGATCGCCGTCGCCGAGCCCGCGAAACCGCCGCCTCCGGGCGGCGGTTTCGTTTGCGCCCGCCCAACGGGGCCGGGGGCAGGACTATACGGCTGGTGAATGATCGTCGCGGCGGATCCTCACTGCCGCCTATGCTCGGGCCACTGCATCCTCCCCATCGAACAACAAGCAACGAGGTTTCCCATGCGTGAAGTGGTGATCGTCGACAGCGTCCGCACCGGCCTGGCCAAATCCATCCGCGGCAAATTCAACATGACCCGTCCGGACGACATGGTCGCCCATTGCATCGACGCGCTGCTCACGCGCAACGACCTCGACCCGCTGCTGGTGGACGACTGCGTGGTCGGCACCGGCTCGCCCGAGGGCGCCCAGGGCCACAACATCGGCCGCAACGCGGCGGTGTTGTCCAGGCTCGGCATCCACGTCGCCGGCATGACCCTGAACCGCTACTGCTCCTCCGGCCTGCAATCCATCGCCATCGCCGCCAACCAGATCGCCTCGGGTTGCAGCGAGATCCTGGTGGCCGGCGGCGTCGAGTCCATCAGCATGACCATGGGCAAGCAGAACCGCGACAACTTCGTGAACCCGCGCCTGCAGGCCGAATTCCCCGGCATCTACTACCCCATGGGGCAGACCGCCGAGATCGTCGCCCGTCGCTACAACGTCACCCGCGAGCAGCAGGACCTCTATGCCCTGCAGAGCCAGCAGCGCACCGCCCGCGCCCAGGCCGAAGGCCTGTTCGACGACGAAATCGTGCCGATGAGCGTGAAGTACCTGGTGGAGGACAAGGCCACCGGCGAGAAGAAAATGCTCGACGCCGTGGTCGACCGCGACGACTGCAACCGTCCGGATACCACCCTCGAAGGGCTGAACTCCCTCAAGCCGGTGTTCGCCGAGGACGGTTCGGTCACCGCCGGCAACGCCTCGCAGCTCTCCGACGGCGCTTCCATGACCCTGGTGATGAGCCTGGAAAAGGCGCTGGAACTGGGCCTCAAGCCCAAGGCCTTCTTCCGCGGCTTCACCGTCGCCGGTTGCGAGCCGGACGAAATGGGCATCGGCCCGGTGTTCTCGGTGCCCAGGCTGCTCAAGGCCAGGGGCCTGCAGGTCGCCGACATTGATCTCTGGGAGCTCAACGAGGCCTTCGCCTCCCAGTGCCTGTACGCCCGTGATCGCCTGGGCATCGACAACCAGAAGTACAACGTCAACGGCGGCTCCATCTCCATCGGTCACCCCTTCGGCATGACCGGCTCGCGCCAGGTCGGCCACCTGGTGCGCGAACTGCAGCGGCGCAACCTGCGCTACGGCATCGTCACCATGTGCGTGGGCGGCGGCATGGGTGCAACCGGCCTGTTCGAAGCCGTGCGCTGAGCCCCGCCCGACCGGCCCGCGCCACGCACGCGGGCCGGTGGCAACGAAAAAGCCCCCGGTGCCGGCACCGGGGGCTTTTCATTTCTGCACGATGGCGTGCGTACATTCGTAGGAGCGAGCCTGCCCGCGAAGCGCATTTCCCGGCGCAGCGACAACCTACAGGATGGATCCCGCCGCGAAGCCCGGGACCGCCTCCCGGCTCAACGTCCCGTGCGCGAGAAGATGCCGGACGCCAGCCTCATGCGGTCGATGTATTTCGCCACCTCGCGCTCGGCATCGAAGCGGGTGAAGTACGGTCCTTCCAGCGTTCCTTCCCGCGTCGAGAAGAAATACTGGCCGTTGACCGCGCTGATCCGATCGCTGCGATAGTGGGTGGTCGCCTGGGGATCGTTGGACCGTTGCCCGAACATGGAGTCACCTCCTGTACAAAAGGATCGATTACTTTCGAGTTTATGTGGCAAACCCGCGCGCCACCTGTCTTTCGACGAACGGCAGGGCGTCGTTCCAGGGGCGAAACAGGCTGACGGGGAGGATTCGGGCAGCCTTGGCTATGCTGAAGTGCCGGCGACGAACATCGCCCGGCCAGGGTCGAGAGAGTTGTTTTTGGTTATAACAAAGTAAAAACATATTCTTTTCAGCTCGAAAAGACCTTGTGCATAGTTGACCCCAACACGAACAAGGAGAGACCCATGAGCTTGCGACTTGGCGACATCGCCCCCGACTTCGAACAGGAATCCAGCGAAGGCCGTATCCGCTTCCATGAATGGCTGGGCAGCAACTGGGGCGTGCTGTTCTCGCACCCGGCCGACTTCACCCCGGTCTGCACCACCGAGCTTGGCCTCACCGCCAAGCTGAAGGACAAGTTCGCCGAACGCGGCGTCAAGGTGATCGCCCTGTCGGTCGACCCGGTGGACTCGCACGTGAAGTGGATCGACGACATCAACGAGACCCAGAACACCGTGGTCAATTTCCCCATCATCGCCGACGCCGACCGCAAGGTGTCGGAGCTGTACGACCTGATCCACCCGAACGCCAGCGACACCCTGACCGTGCGCTCGCTGTTCGTCATCGACCCGAACAAGAAGGTGCGCCTCACCATCACCTACCCGGCGAGCACCGGGCGCAACTTCAACGAGATCCTGCGGGTCATCGACTCGCTGCAGCTGACCGACAACCACAAGGTGGCCACGCCGGGCAACTGGCAGGACGGCGACGACGTGGTGATCGTGCCCTCGCTCAAGGACGAGGACGAGATCAGGCAGCGCTTCCCCAAGGGCTACCGCGCCGTCAGACCCTACCTGAGGCTGACCCCGCAACCGAACAAGTGATCCACGGCGGCCACATCCGGGCCGCGGATTTGCAACCTCGAGCAGGGGAATCGGGCCGGTCCGCCGGCCCATTTTTTTGTCTTCCTCGCGCGCATCACGCCGTCATGCCCCGCTCATCCGCCCCGCCGGCGCAACGTCCAGCGTATCCTCCCTGTAAAACAAAAAAGAATAACTAAATGAATAAATAACATTTATTGGAATATGAGGCCGCCTGCTAAGGTCTATGCACATTGGTTAGAAAGACGGCGGCTAAACCGTTGTCACCGTTATAAGGAATCCCGCAGATGTACGTGCTCACCCTTGCCGGCAGCCCCAGCCAGCGTTCCCGTTCCGCAGTCCTGCTGGACGTCGCGCGGAACTGGCTGCACGCCCACGGCGTCGAGGTGCGCGCCTATGCCGTGCGTGATTTCCCGGCCGAGGACCTGCTGCATGCGCGCTTCGACAGCCCGCGGGTGATCGAGCTGATCGAACAGGTCGCCCGCGCCGATGGCCTGGTGATCGCCACGCCCGTCTACAAGGCCTCCATCGCCGGCGCGCTGAAGGTCCTGCTGGACCTGCTGCCGGAGCGCGCGCTGGCGCACAAGGTGGTGCTGCCCCTGGCCACCGGCGGCAGCAACGCGCACATGCTGGCGGTGGACTACGCGCTCAAGCCGGTGCTCGCCGCGCTCAAGGCCGAGGAAACCCTGCATGGCGTGTTCGCCGAGGATCGCCAGGTGCAATACCCCGAGGGCGACACCCCGGCACGCCTGGAGTCCACCCTCGAACAGCGCCTGCTGGACTCCCTGGAACGCTTCCTCGGCGCCCTGGCGCGCCGCCCCGGCGTCATCGACCCGAACCTGCTCAACGAACGGTTGATCAACGCCCGCTGGAGCATCTGAGAAAGAAACCGGCGCCAGGCTGCAGGAAAAAGCCAGGCGCGAACGCCAAGCCCCGACCCGGCAGGCGACCACCGAGTCAGACAAGAAAAGGCCCTCACCGCCCCGTCAACGGGAGCGCAGGTCCGGCAAGCACACTCGACGAAGGAGCATTCCCATGCGGACCCTCACGTTGCGTAGTGGACTGGCGGCCCTGCTGATCGCAGCCCTGTCCTACAACGCGCAAGCAGAAGAACAACTGCGTATCGGCTACCAGAAATACGGCACCCTGGTGCTGCTCAAGGCCCGTGGCACGCTGGAGAAGCGCCTGGCGGAGCAGGGCGTCAAGGTGCAATGGACCGAATTCCCCGGCGGCCCGCAGCTGCTGGAGGGCCTGAACGTCGGCAGCATCGACTTCGGCGTCACCGGCGAGACCCCGCCGGTGTTCGCCCAGGCCGCCGGCGCCGACCTGGTCTACGTCGCCCACGAGCCGCCGGCGCCGACCAGCGAGGCGATCCTCCTGCCCAAGGATTCGCCGATCAGATCCGTCGCCGACCTCAAGGGCAGGAAGGTCGCCCTGAACAAGGGCTCCAACGTGCACTACCTGCTGGTGCGCGCCCTGGAGAAAGCCGGCCTGAAGTACACCGACATCCAGCCCGTCTACCTGCCGCCGGCCGACGCCCGCGCCGCCTTCGAGCGCGGCAGCGTCGACGCCTGGGTGATCTGGGACCCGTACCAGGCCGCCGCCGAGAAGCAGCTCTCCGCGCGCACCCTGGCGGATGGCACCGGCCTGGTGGACAACCACCAGTTCTACCTCGCCACCCGCCCGTACGCCGAGCAGCACCCGCAGGTGATCACCACCCTGATCGACGAAGTGCGTTCGGTGGGCGAGTGGTCGCAGCAGAACCCGCAGCAGGTCACCGAACAGGTCGCGCCGCTGCTCGGCCTGCCGGCGGACATCACCCTCACCGCGGTGAAGCGCCAGGGCTACGGCGCCCAGCCGATCACCCCGGAGGTCACCGCCGCGCAGCAGAAGATCGCCGACACCTTCACCCGCCTGAAGCTCATCCCCCGGACGCTGAGCATCAAGGACGCGGTGTGGACGCCGCCGGCCAAGCTCGCCACCGCCCGGTAACGCCCTTGTAGGAGCGAGCTTGCTCGCGAACCCGCCCGGCTCCAGAGCCACCGGTGGATCCGTTCGCGAGCAAGCTCGCTCCCACGAAAAGCCACACACACGAATCCCTTCATCGCGCGGTTACGCCATGCCCGCGCATACCCCGGAGTTATTGCGATGAGCCTCGACATCTTCTGGTTCCTCCCCACCCACGGCGACGGCCACTACCTGGGCACCGCCGAAGGCGCCCGCGCCGTGGACCACGGCTACCTGCAACAGGTCGCCCAGGCCGCCGACCGCCTCGGCTTCGGCGGCGTGCTGATCCCCACCGGGCGCTCCTGCGAGGACTCCTGGCTGGTCGCCGCCTCGCTGATCCCGGTGACCCAGCGCCTGAAATTCCTCGTCGCGCTGCGCCCGGGGATCATTTCGCCGACCGTGGCCGCACGCCAGGCCGCGACCCTCGACCGCCTCTCCGGCGGGCGCGCGCTGTTCAACCTGGTCACCGGCGGCGATCCGGAGGAACTGGCCGGCGACGGCCTGCACCTGAGCCACGCCGAGCGCTACGAAGCCTCGGTCGAATTCACCCGCATCTGGCGCCGCGTGCTGGAAGGCGAGACCGTCGACTACGACGGCAAGCACCTGCAGGTGAAGGGCGCCAAGCTGTTCTACCCGCCGATCCAGCAACCGCGCCCGCCGCTGTACTTCGGCGGCTCCTCCGACGCCGCGCAGGACCTGGCCGCCGAGCAGGTCGAGCTGTACCTGACCTGGGGCGAGCCGCCGGCCGCCGTCGCCGAAAAGATCGCGCAGGTGCGCGAGAAGGCGGCGAAGCAGGGCCGCACCGTGCGCTTCGGCATCCGCCTGCACGTGATCGTCCGCGAGACCAACGCCGAAGCCTGGCAGGCCGCCGAGCGCCTGATCTCCCACCTCGACGACGACACCATCGCCCGCGCCCAGGCGTCCCTGGCGCGCTTCGACTCGGTCGGCCAGCAGCGCATGGCCGCCCTGCACGGCGGCAGCAAGGACAACCTGGAAGTCAGCCCCAACCTCTGGGCCGGCGTCGGCCTGGTGCGCGGCGGCGCCGGCACCGCGCTGGTGGGCGACGGCCCGACCGTGGCGGCGCGGGTGAAGGAATACGCGGACCTCGGCATCGACACCTTCGTCCTCTCCGGCTACCCGCACCTGGAAGAGTCCTACCGGGTCGCCGAACTGCTCTTCCCGCACCTGGACGTCGCCCGCCCGCAGGCCCCGCAGGCGCGCGGCTACGTCAGCCCGTTCGGCGAGATGGTGGCCAACGACATCCTGCCCAAGGCGGCCGCCGCGAGCTGAGTCGCCCCACAGGCGCGGGCGCGCCCGCGAACCGCCCCGGCGGGAGGCATGACCCCGTTCGCAGGATGGCGTGGAGCGAAGCGATACCCATCGATGACGTGCGGGCACCGCGGATGGGTATCGCAAGCTCCACCCATCCTGCGGCGCCGCCACAGACAGATGCTCCTACCGGAGAATTGAAAATGAGCAACAGACACCTGAACTCAATCGCCCGGCGCCTCGCGCCCTGGGCCCTGCCGGTGGCGCTGCTGGCCGTCTGGCAGCTGGCGGTCGAGACCGGCTGGCTATCCAGCCGCATCCTGCCGGCGCCCAGCGCGGTGGTCGAGGCCGGCTACCACCTGGTGCGCAACGGCGAGCTCTGGCAGCACCTGGCGATCAGCACCTGGCGCGCCGCCGTCGGCTTCCTCATCGGCGGTGCCATCGGCCTGGTGCTGGGCCTGATCACCGGCCTGTCGACGTGGGGCGAGCGCTTCCTCGACAGCTCGGTGCAGATGATCCGCAACGTGCCGCACCTGGCGCTGATCCCGCTGGTGATCCTGTGGTTCGGCATCGACGAGTCGGCGAAGATCTTCCTGGTCGCCCTCGGCACCCTGTTCCCGATCTACCTCAACACCTACCACGGCATCCGCAACATCGACCCGGGGCTGCTGGAAATGGCGCGCAGCTACGGGCTGTCCGGCTTCGCCCTGTTCCGCCAGGTGATCCTGCCCGGCGCGCTGCCGTCGATCCTGGTCGGCGTGCGCTTCGCCCTGGGCCTGATGTGGCTGACCCTGATCGTCGCCGAGACCATCTCCGCCAACGCCGGCATCGGCTACCTGGCGATGAACGCCCGGGAGTTCCTGCAGACCGACGTGGTGGTGCTGGCGATCATTCTGTACGCCGTGCTCGGCAAGCTGGCCGACCTCGCCGCCCGCGGCCTGGAACGCCTCTGGCTGCGCTGGCACCCGGCCTACCAGGCCAAGGCAGGTGCCGCATGAATGCCGTGAATTCCTTGCCGCAACCGGTCAGCCGGGGCATTCCCCTGGTGCTGGAGGGCGTGGTCAGGCGCTTCGGCGAGCGCGAGGTGCTCAAGGGCATCGACCTGCGCGTCGTCGCCGGCCAGTTCGTCGCTATCGTCGGCCGCAGCGGTTGCGGCAAGAGCACCCTGCTGCGCCTGCTGGCCGGGCTCGACACGGCCAGCGAAGGCCGCCTGCTGGCCGGCCGGGCGCCGCTTTCGAGCGCCCGCGAAGACACCCGCCTGATGTTCCAGGACTCGCGCCTGCTGCCCTGGAAGCGGGTGATCGACAACGTCGGCCTGGGCCTGAAAGGCGACTGGCGCGGCCAGGCGCTGGACGCCCTGGAGGCGGTCGGCCTGGCCGATCGCGCCAACGAGTGGCCGGCGGGGCTGTCCGGCGGCCAGAAGCAGCGCGTGGCCCTGGCCCGCGCGCTGATCCACCGGCCGCGCCTGCTGCTGCTCGACGAACCGCTCGGCGCGCTCGACGCCCTGACCCGCATCGAGATGCAGCAGCTGATCGAGCGCCTCTGGCGGCAGCATGGCTTCACCGTGCTGCTGGTCACCCACGACGTCAGCGAGGCGGTGGCCATCGCCGACCGGGTGATCCTCATCGAGGACGGCGAGATCGGCCTGGACCTGCCCGTCGAACTGCCCCGGCCGCGCGCCCGTGGCTCGGCGCGCCTGGCCGCGCTGGAGGCCGAAGTGCTCGACCGCGTGCTGTCGCTGCCGGCCCAGCCGCCAGAGCCGGAACCCGTATCCCCACTGCCCACGCAACTGCGCTGGGCGCTTTGATCCAACGTTCATCCGTGACACCCCCATTCTCCCAAGGAGCTACGCCATGACCATCAAAGCCATCAACGTCCGCAACCAGTTCAAGGGCACCATCAAGGAAATCATCGAAGGCCCGGTGCTTTCGGAAATCGACGTGCAGACCGCCGCCGGCATCGTCACCTCGGTGATCACCACCCGTTCCGTGCGCGAGCTGGAACTTTCCATCGGCAGCGAAGTGATCGCCTTCGTGAAATCCACCGAGGTGTCCATCGCCAAGCTGTGATCCGGCCGGCGGAGGAGGGCGGGCAGTCCGGCGACGGGCTGCCCGTTTTCTTTTCTGGCTGCGGGCCTCAGGGTGCACGGACTGGCTCTTGTAGGAGCGAGCTTGCTCGCGAACATGCCTCCGGGCGCCGCGGCGTTATGCGGTTCGCGAGCAAGCTCGCTCCTACGAAAAGCCCCCACCTTTGGCCGGTGCTTGTCGGCTAGAGCAATTGCTCTAGCTCCCCTAGACTCCGCCCCTACCAACAACAAGAGAAAGGAGTCCCGCATGTCCCTCAGTCCCTCCGCCTTCACCCTGCTCGGCCTGGTCGCCTGGACCGTGCTGCTGGTCCTGCTGCTGGTCAACCAGCGCGGCCTGCTGGTGATGTCCGGGCGCATGGCGGTCAACGCCTTCGCCGCCGACGGCAGCAACACACCGTGGCCGTTCGCCCAGCGCCTGGCGCGGGCCCACGCCAACTGCGTGGAGAACGTGCCGCTGTTCGCCGCCGTGCTGCTCTACGCCATGGCCAGCGGCCAGACCCTGGCGACCGACCCGCTGGCACCGACCCTGCTGGCCGCGCGCATCGCGCAGTCGGTGCTGCACCTGATCAGCACCTCGGCGCTGTTCGTCTGGCTGCGCTTCGCCGCGTTCCTCGTCCAGCTGCTGATCCTGGTCTGGTGGTTGCTGCGCCTGGGCGGCCTGGTCTAGAGCGACGCGCACCTGTCGCCGGGCGACCGGAACAGTTGCGTCACGCAACTGTTCCTATGGCGGTATCACGCCATGACTTAGCATGGCCAACCGCACACGCGTCGAGGCTCCCATGCACGTTACGTCCGGCCGCTGGCAATTCGGCCTGATTCTCGCCCTGATCACCGCCGTGCTCTGGGGCATCCTGCCGATCAAGCTCAAGGAAGTCCTGAAGACCATGGACCCGGTCACCGTGACCTGGTTTCGCCTGGTGGTCTCCGGCGGCCTGCTGCTCGTCTACCTGACGCTGACCCGCCAGCTGCCGGCACTGCGCCCCATCGGCCGGCGCGGTGCGGCGCTGGTGCTGGCGGCGGTGCTCGGTCTGACCGGCAACTACGTGTTCTACCTGATCGGCCTGCGCATGCTCAGCCCGGGCACCACTCAGCTGGTGATCCAGATCGCGCCGATCCTCCTGCTGCTGGGCAGCCTCGCGGTATTCAAGGAAAGCTTCAGCGTTGGCCAGGGCATCGGGCTGGCGGTGCTGCTGCTCGGCTTCGGGCTGTTCTTCAACCAGCGCCTGGCGGAACTCTTCGGCTCCCTGGGCGACTACACCACCGGCGTGCTGATTGTGGTCTTCGCCGCCTTCATCTGGACCGCCTATGGCCTGGCGCAGAAGCAACTGCTGACGCGCTGGACCTCGGTGCAGGTGATGATGGTGATCTACCTCGGCTGCGCCGCGCTGCTCACGCCCTGGGCGCATCCGCTGCAGGCGCTGCAACTGAGCCCGCTGCAGGGCTGGCTGCTGCTGGCCTGCTGCCTGAACACCCTGGTCGCCTACGGCGCCTTCGCCGAAGCGCTGGCGCACTGGGAGGCCTCGCGCGTCAGCGCCACGCTCGCCATCACGCCGCTGGTGACCTTCGCCACGGTGGCGCTGGCCGCCGCGCTGTGGCCCGACTATGTGCACCCGGAAAACCTCAACGGCCTGGCCTACGCCGGCGCGCTGCTGGTGGTCAGCGGCTCGGCGCTGACCGCCCTGGCGCCTTCGCTGCTGCGCACCTACCGCGCCCGCCGCCAGCGCCTGGCGGATTGAGCGCGGGCGGCTACCGGGCGGTCTTGGCCTTGCGCCCTGTGGCGTTATCCGCCGTGCCTTGCCAGTAGCGGCAGTGGCGACTAATGTAGCGAAATCGGCTGCGAACGAAGCTAACTTGGCTACAACATGAATCTGCTGGATACCCTGTTCGGCCTGCAACGCCAGCGCGTGTTGAGCTGGCTGCTGCTGCATCCGGAGCAAGCGCTGCATGTGCGCGAGCTGGCGCGCCTCACCGGCACCCACGCCGGCTCCCTGCACCGCGAACTGGCGCGGCTGGCCGAGGCTGGGCTGTTGCTGCGCAGCAGGCAAGGCAACCAGGTGCTTTACCAGGCCAACCGGCAATGCCCGGTGTTCGAGGAACTGGCCGGGCTGTTCCGCAAGACCTCGGGCATTGTGGATGTGCTGCGGGAGGTGCTGGCGCCACTGGCGCAGCAGATCGAGTTCGCCTTCGTCTTCGGCTCCGTGGCCCGTGGCGCGGAGCGGGCCCACAGCGATGTGGACGTGATGGTGATCGGCACGGCAGGCTTCACCGATCTGGTGCGTGCGCTGCATCCCAGCCAGGAAAAGCTTGGCCGGGAGGTGAACCCGGTGCTCTATGGCGCGGAGGAATTCCGCGCCAAGCTGGCCGACGGCGATGGCTTCCTCCGCGAAGTCATGGCCCAGCCAAGGCTGTTCATTCAGGGAGTGGAAGATGACTTTGGAAAATTTGCTGGCCTTGCAACGACTGCTCAGCATCACGCCTGACAAGGCGGCGGTCGGCAGGCTGCTGCGCGCCGCCAGTCGCAACCTGCAGGACGCCGGCCTGGAGGCCCTGAGCGCGGACAACCGCTTCGACGCCGCCTACAAGACCATCCTGCAGTGCGCCATGCTCGGCCTGCTGGCCAACGGTTACCGCACCTCCACCAGCCAGCCCGGCCATCATCAAACCGCGCTGCAAGCCCTGCCCAAGAGCATGGGCGTGACGGCGGACCGCGTGGTGGTGCTCGATACCCTGCGTCGCAAGCGCAACCTCAACGATTACGACGGAGAGCCAGTGACCGCGGCAACGCTGTCCACCTGCCTCGAAGAGGCCGCCGCCCTGCTGCAGCACACCCGGGATTGGCTGCGCGAGCAGCACCCGGAACTCCTGGACTGAACGCGCACCTGCCTGGACCTGAGCAGGGTGTGCCGATGAATACCTGCGTCGATTTCCTCCAGGCCGCTGTCACACCTGCGCGCCCAACTGCTCCGCCCGGCGCAGCCAGCCCTGTCGCTGTTCCTCGCTGGAGCCGCGGACCGGGCTGAATTCCTCCAGGTGGTGCAGTTCGATGCCGCACGGCGCGAGGATGCAACGGGTCATCTGCCGGTGCGCCGGGGCGCCCTGGCGCAGGCGGTAGCGCCAGTGGGTCTGGTCGTGGCTGACCAGCAGGTCGGCGCTGCGCCCGCCGAGCAGCGGTTCGAACTCGCGGGATTCGGCCGAGCGGTAGCGGAAGGCGAAGCCCGGTTGCAGCACGCGGTCGAAGAAGCCCTGCAGCAGCGCCGGCAGGCCGCCCCACCAGATCGGGTAGATGAACGCCAGGTGCTGCGCCCAGTGGATCTGCCGCTGCGCCTCCAGCACGTCCGCCTCCAGGCTCTGGCTCTGTTCGTAGCCGCCGCGCAGCACCGGGTCGAAGTTCAACTCGCCGAGCCTCAGGCTGTGCACCACGTGGCCCTGGTTGTGCGCGCCGCGGGCGTAGGCCTCGGCCAGTGCGTGGCAGAAGCCGCCGGGCTTGGGCGAGCCGAGCACCAGCAGCACGCGCTTGCCGTCGCCCTCGATGGGCGTGGCGCCGGATTTGGCCGCTTCAACCATTCTGGCCCGCCTCCAGCATGGTTTCCGGACGCACCCACTGGTCGAACTCGGCGTCGCTCAGGTAACCCAGCTCCAGCGCCGCCTCGCGCAGGGTCTTGCCCTCGGCGTAGGCCTTCTTGGCGATCTCGGCAGACTTGTCGTAGCCGATGTGCGGGTTCAGCGCGGTCACCAGCATCAGGCCGCGCTCCAGGTGCTCGCGCATCTTCGCCGCGTCCGGCTGCATGCCGTCCACGCAGTGGCTGTTGAAGTTGCGGCAGCCGTCGGCGAGCAGGCGCACCGATTCGAGCAGGTTGTGGATGATCACCGGCTTGAACACGTTCAGCTGCAGGTGGCCCTGGCTGGCGGCGAAGGTGATGGTGGCGTCGTTGCCGAACACCTGGCAGGCGAGCATCGACAGGGCCTCGCACTGGGTCGGGTTGACCTTGCCGGGCATGATCGAGGAGCCCGGTTCGTTGGCCGGCAGCTTCACCTCGGCGAAGCCCGCGCGGGGGCCTGAACCGAGCAGGCGCAGGTCGTTGGCGATTTTCATCAGCGCGGTGGCCAGGGCTTTCATGGCGCCGGAGAGGATCACCAGCGGCTCGTGGCCGGCCAGGGCGGCGAACTTGTTGGGGGCGGAGACGAAGGGCAGGCCGGACAGCTCGGACAGCTCGGCGGCGATGGCCTCGGCGAATTCCTTCGGCGCGTTCAGCCCGGTGCCGACGGCGGTGCCGCCCTGGGCCAGCTCGTAGACGGCCGGCAGGGCCATGCGGATGGCGCGGTCGGCATAGTCCAGCTGGGCGACGAAGGCGGAGAGCTCCTGGCCGAAGGTGATCGGCGTGGCGTCCATCATGTGCGTGCGGCCGGTCTTCACCAGGCTGGCGTGGCGGGCGGCCTGCTCGGCCAGGCCGCCGCTGAGCTCGGCGATGGCCGGCAGCAGGTCGTCGTGCACGGCGCGGGCGGCGGCGACGTGCATGGCGGTGGGGAAGCTGTCGTTGGAGCTCTGCGCGCGGTTCACGTGGTCGTTGGGATGCACCGGCGACTTGCCGCCGCGCGGGTTGCCGGCGATCTCGTTGGCGCGGCCGGCGATCACCTCGTTGACGTTCATGTTGCTCTGGGTGCCGCTGCCGGTCTGCCAGACCACCAGCGGGAACTGGTCGTCGTGCTCGCCGGCGAGGACTTCATCGGCGGCCTCCTCGATCAGGCTGGTGATGCTTTCCGGCAGCTCGCCCAGCTGCGCGTTCACCCGCGCCGCGGCCTTCTTCACCAGCGCCAGGGCATGCACCACGGCCAGCGGCATGCGCTGCCCGCCGATGGCGAAGTTCTCCAGCGAGCGCTGGGTCTGCGCCCCCCAATAGGCGTCGTCGGGGACTTCGATGGGGCCGAGGCTGTCGGTTTCGGTGCGGCTCATGATGCGATCTCCTGGAATGACTCGGGCAGTTTAGGCCGTTGTCGGCATTCCGGGTTCCGCAGTGGCTCAATGGCCGTGATAGAGCGATTTCACCAGAGCGCCCGGGTGGCGCCGACCCAGCCCAGCGCTTCGCGCACCGGGACGTGCTCGCCGTCGAGGCTGCGCAGGGCGCCGTCGAAGTGGCCGAACCACTGGTTGGTCTCGGCGAACAGCGGCCCCAGCCGCGGGCAGGCGCGGTGCAGCTTGCGCGGGGTGAAGGTGAGGTCGACCCGCTCGCAGGGGCTGCGCAGGCGCCACGGCGCCAGCGGATCGTGGGGCGCCTGGAGGATTTCGACGTCGTGCTCCAGGCGCTGCAGTTCGCCGCCGAACCACAGGGCGTTTTCCTTGAGCGGGGAGTGATCCGTCCAGCCGCTGCCGAAGTTGCCGGCGATGCCGCCGGGCGCGGCGAAGGCGGCGCGCGTCCAGTGGCTGCGGAAGGGCCACACGCCACGGCCGAAGTCCAGCGCGGCGAAGCTTGCCCCGGCGCTGCACTGGTAGCGTCTGCGGCCCAGCTGCAGGCTGCCGCGCACCGGCAGGCCCATCTGCCGGCTGCAGGCGTGGAAGCAGTGGCCGGCCATCGGCACGACCAGGTTGACCGACTCCAGGTGCGCGGGGCGCTGGACTTCCAGCGCCAGGTCCAGCGGCTGGCCGCCGAGGTCGGGGGCGCTGGCGGTGATGCGCAGCTGGCCGGGCTGTTCGGCGAAGTTCAGGCTCAGGCCGCCGTGCGCGAAGGCGTGGCTCTGGTTGGGCACGTCGGGCAGCTCGCAGCCCCGGCCCAGCGGGGTGATCTGGGTGCGGTGCACCGAGCGGCCGGTTTCCAGGTCGAGGAAGTAGATGGCGCCGTAGCCCAGGTAGTCGAGGTCGGCGATGGTCAGCGAGAGCATCCAGCCCGGTGCGTTGATGCACCAGTGGTTCCAGCGTTTGCGCCGGCCCGGGTTGCCCGGCAGGCGGCAGACCGTCTGCGGCCGGCTCGACCAGCCGATGGCGTCGTCGTTGAGGCGGCCCCGCGGGTCGCACAAGGGCGGCGCGTTGGCGTACGGCGGCACGTAGGTAAAGGTATTCATTGGACACGTCCCTGTGGCAACGCGACGCAGCATGCCGGTTTGGCGATAGGTCGACAAGAGAAGTGGGTCACTTCCATGCAGTTCGGCGGTCTCTTGAGCCGCTTCCGAACTTAGGCGCAGAATGGCGGGTCCCACACGGACATACCTTCAGACTCAAGGACCGCCCCATGACCGTTCTTCGTTCGCTCTGCACCGCAGCTCTACTGGTGGGCTTCAGCTCTATCGCGCTGGCCGACGCCAACACCGAGGCGGAGAAATTCCTCAAGCAGGTTCACGCCGACAAGCTCACCGTGCCGGTCTATGCCCAGGTCCAACAGATGCTCGCCCAGCGTTTCGCCGAGGCCAAGGCGCCCGAGAGCAAGAAGCCGGTGCTGGAGCGCTACCAGGCCAAGGCCAATGCCGAGCTCGATCGCGCGGTCGGCTGGGACAAGCTCAAGCCCGAGCTGGTCAAGCTCTACACCAGCAACTTCAGCGAGGCCGAGCTGAAGCAGATCAACGAGTTCTATGCCTCGTCGGTGGGCCAGAAGATGCTGGAGAAGATGCCGCGCCTGACCGCCGAATCCGCCCAGCTGACCCAGGCCAAGCTGCAGACCGCGGTCGACCCGGTGAACAAGCTGATGGCCGACATGGACAAGGAACTGGGCGTGAAGGCCCCGGCTCCGGCCAAGAAGCCCTGATTCCCCTGACAGTGACCGAGACCCGAGATGAGCATGCGTGACCGTATCCACACCGCCCTGGGCGCCCTCGAACCGCAGCACCTGGAGGTGTTCGACGAGAGCCACATGCACAGCCGCGGGCAGGAGACGCACTACAAGGCCGTGATCGTCAGCCCGCTGTTCGCCGGGCTGAACGCGGTGAAGCGGCACCAGAAGGTCTACGGCGCGCTGGGCGAGCTGATGGGCCAGTTCCACGCCCTGGCCCTGCACACCTACACCCCCGACGAGTGGGCGCAGCAGGGCGGGGCGCCGGATTCGCCGACCTGCCGAGGCGGCAGCAAACACGATATGCCGCACTGAGCGCCTCGACCTGACCAACCGCGTGCGGGGTTCGCCCCGCTCCGGTAGAATGCGACACCCAGCGCCGGCTTCTGCCGGCGCTGTCATTTTCAGCTGTTCCCAAGCCCCCGGTCCGCCCTTTACGCGGGCGACCACTGGAGTGATGCATGACCACCGACCGTATCGTCGTCGCGGCGCTGTACAAGTTCGTCTCCCTGCCGGACTACGTCGCGCTGCGCGAACCCCTGCTGCAAACCCTGCTCGACAACGGCGTGAAGGGCACCCTGCTGCTCGCCGAGGAAGGCATCAACGGCACCGTCTCCGGCACCCGCGCCGGCATCGACGGCCTGCTCGCCTGGCTGCGCGGCGACCCGCGCCTGGCCGACGTGGACCACAAGGAGTCCTACTGCATCGATCAACCCTTCTACCGCACCAAGGTCAAGCTGAAGAAGGAAATCGTTACCCTCGGCGTGCCGGGCGTGGACCCGAACGCCAAGGTCGGCACCTACGTCGAGCCCAAGGACTGGAACGCGCTGATTTCCGATCCGCAAGTGCTGCTGATCGACACCCGCAACGACTACGAAGTGGCCATCGGCACCTTCGAGGGCGCCGTCGATCCGAAGACCCGGTCGTTCCGCGAGTTCCCCGAGTACATCCGCGAGCACTACGACCCGGCGAAGCACAAGAAGGTCGCGATGTTCTGCACCGGCGGCATCCGCTGCGAGAAGGCGTCGAGCTACATGCTCGGCGAAGGCTTCGAAGAGGTGTTCCACCTCAAGGGCGGCATCCTCAAGTACCTGGAGGAAGTGCCCGAGAGCGAAACCCTCTGGCGCGGCGACTGCTTCGTCTTCGACAACCGCGTCACCGTGCGCCACGACCTGACCGAAGGCGACTACGATCAGTGCCATGCCTGCCGCAACCCGATCTCCGCCGAGGAGCGCGCCTCCGAGCACTACGCGCCGGGCATCAGCTGCCCGCACTGCTGGGATTCGCTGCCGGAGAAGACCCGCGCCAGCGCCCGCGAGCGGCAGAAGCAGATCGAGCTGGCGCGCCAGCGCAACCAGCCGCACCCCATTGGCCGTGACCCCCGCGCGGAGAACTGACCCGTGACCAGCCGCCTGCTCTATGTGATGGACCCGATGTGCTCCTGGTGCTGGGGCTTCGCCCCGGTGGCGCGGGAGCTGGTTGAGCAGGCGCGCGCCGCCGGCGTGCCGCTGGCGCTGGTGATGGGCGGGCTGCGCACGGGGCAGGGCGCGGCCCTGGAGCCGAGCACCAAGCGCTACATCCTCGAACACTGGCAGGCGGTGCAGGCCGCCACCGGCCAGCCGTTCCGCTTCGAGGGCGCGCTGCCCGACGGTTTCGTCTACGACACCGAGCCGGCCTGCCGCGCGGTGGTCAGCGCCCGGCGCCTGGACGAAGACTGCGCCTGGGCGCTGGTCGGCGAGATCCAGCAGGCCTTCTACGCCGAAGGCCGCGACGTCACCCAGGCCAGCGTGCTTACCGAGCTGGCCGAGCGCGTGGGCCTGCCGCGCATCGAATTCGCCACGGCCTTCGACAGCCAGGACAGCCGCCTGGCGACCCTCGCCGATTTCTCCTGGGCGCGCGACCTGGGCATCGCCGGCTTCCCCACGCTGCTGGCCGAGCGCGATGGCCAGCTGGCCCTGCTGACCAACGGCTACCAGCCGCTCGGCGAACTCGCGCCGCTGCTGGAACGCTGGCTGGAGCGCGGGCGGCATGCCTGAGCCGTCCGCCGACCGCCTGAGCTGGGCGGAAATACGCCGGCTCGCGTTCCGCCACCGCAAGGCCCTGATCCTCGCCAACCTGGTCGCCGTGCTGGCCACCGCCTGCAGCGTGCCGATCCCGCTGCTGCTGCCGCTGCTGGTGGACGAAATGCTGCTGGGCAAGGGCGACGCCGCCTTGCAGGTGATGAACCACTGGCTGCCCGCTGGCTGGCACAAGCCGGTCGGCTACATCGGCCTGATGCTGCTGGTGTCCCTGCTGCTGCGCAGCAGCGCGTTGGTCTTCAACGTGCTGCAGGCGCGGCTGTTCGCGCGGCTGTCCAAGGACGTGGTGTACCGCATCCGCCTGCGCCTGATCGAACGCCTCAAGCGCATCGCCCTGGGCGAGTACGAGACCCTCGGCGGCGGCACCGTCAGCGCGCACCTGGTGACCGATCTCGACACCCTCGACCGGTTCGTCGGCGACACCCTGAGCCGCTTCCTGGTGGCGCTGCTGACCCTCTGCGGCACCGCCGCCATCCTGATCTGGATGCACTGGCAGCTGGCGCTGCTGATCCTGCTGTTCAACCCGCTGGTGATCTTCGCCACGGTGCAGCTGGGCAAGCGCGTCAAGCACCTGAAGAAGCTGGAGAACGACAGCACCGCGCGCTTCACCCAGGCGCTCACCGAAACCCTCGAAGCGATCCAGGAAGTGCGCGCCGGCAACCGCCAGGGCTTCTTCCTCGGCCGCCTCGGCGTGCGTGCCCGCGAGGTGCGCGACTACGCGGTGGCCTCGCAGTGGAAGAGCGACGCCGCCGGGCGCGCCAGCGGGCTGCTGTTCCAGTTCGGCATCGACCTGTTCCGCGCCGCGGCGATGCTCACCGTGCTGTTCTCCGACCTGTCCATCGGCCAGATGCTCGCGGTGTTCAGCTACCTCTGGTTCATGATCGGCCCGGTGGAGCAACTGCTCAGCCTGCAATACGCCTTCTACGCCGCCGGCGGCGCGCTGGCGCGGATCAACGAGCTGCTGGCGCGCGCCGACGAGCCGCAGTACCCGCCGCGCCGCGATCCCTTCGCCGGGCAGGACAACGTCGGCATCCAGGTGCGCGACCTGAGCTTCGCCTACCGCGACGAGTTGGTGCTCGACGGCCTCGACCTGGACATCGCCCCCGGCGAGAAGGTCGCCATCGTCGGCGCCAGCGGCGGCGGCAAGAGCACCCTGGTGCAGCTGCTGCTGGGCCTCTACCAGCCGCAGTCCGGCAGCATCCGCTACGGCGGCGCGGCGCTGGAGGAGATCGGCCTGGACTGCGTGCGCGAGCATGTCGCCGTGGTCCTGCAGCACCCGGCGCTGTTCAACGACACCGTGCGCGCCAACCTGACCATGGGCCGCGAGCGCAGCGACGAAGCCTGCTGGCGCGCGCTGGAGGTGGCGCAGCTGGCGGAGACTATCCGTAGCCTGCCGCAGGGGCTGGACAGCGTGGTCGGCCGTTCCGGCGTGCGCCTTTCCGGCGGCCAGCGGCAGCGCCTGGCCATCGCCCGCATGGTGCTGGCCGAGCCGAAGGTGGTGATCCTCGACGAGGCGACCTCGGCGCTGGACGCCGCCACCGAGTACGCCCTGCACCAGGCCCTGGGGCGCTTCCTCGACGGGCGCACCACACTGATCATCGCCCACCGCCTGTCGGCGGTTAAGCAGGCCGACCGGGTGCTGGTGTTCGACGGCGGCCGCATCGCCGAGGACGGCGACCACCAGCAGCTGATCGCCGAAGGCGGGCTCTACGCCCGCCTGTACGGCCACCTGCAGCAGAACTGATCAGCCGTAGCGCGTGACTTCGAGGAAGGCCACGCAGTTGTCCAGGTCGTGGAAGACCCGCGCGCCGCCGATGTCGTTGTAGGCGATGCCCAGCAGCAGGTCGAGCAGCGCCGCGTCGCCGCGCTGGTGCGGCCGCCAGTCCGGCGGCCCTGCCGGGCAGGCGGTGTCCGGCATGCCCGGCAGGAAGCTGCTCAGCAGCAGGCGCCCGCCCGGCAGCAGGCGGACGAACAGGTTGCGGGTGAGGTCGCGGGCGTCCTGGTCGTCGAGGGCTTCGTAGAGCCCGGCGCAGTAGATCAGGTCGAAATGGCACAGGTCGGTGCGGCCGTGGAACAGCTCGTCGAGGCTGCACTGCACGGCGCGGATGCCCTGCGCGGCGTGGCAGGAATCCACGGTTCGCGGCAGCTGGAGCTGCGTGTCGAGGGCGACGAACTCGCGGAAGTGGCCGTCGCGCAGGGAGCGGCAAAGGTCCGCCTCGCGCGGGTGGCCGCAGCCCACGCGGAGGATGCGCGCCTGGCCGCCGAGCGACCCGCAGGTGCGGTCGATCTCCCGCGCCAGCAACTGGCGGCGCGAGCGCAGCGCGCGCGAGGCAGCGGCGGAGCGGAACGCCTCCTCGGTGGGCCCGTCGAGGTCGTCCATCCGCCCGGCATCGCCGGCACCTTTGCCCAGCGGATGCTCCCGCCGCTGCGGGAAGGGCAGCACCCGGGAGGTTTCCCCGGGCGCCGCGCGGCCGGTGGCCAGCGCCATCGGCTCGGAATGGCTGTGGTTGATGCGGCGCAGTTGCTGTTCGAGCTGTTCGATGGCCTGTCTGAGCGATTCCGGGTTCTGCCGGGCTCGATTGTCCATTGGCGTCCACCTGGGGCCGATTGCCTGGCCGCGCCTCCGTGTCCCGGCGCGGCATGGGCTGTCTCCACCCTTGCAGATTGCACGATGGGTTGAGGTATGGCCCATCGCCCTTGTTCGCGCAAGGCGCCGCAAAGCCTTGCCGTGCCTGGCCGCCGGTCGGGTGCGCGGCTCCCGACGAATGGCTGCGGAGGGCGGGGCGAGGCGGGGTGCCGCCGCTGTTTCGCCGGGCAGGCATTTCGTCGGCCGACCAAGGGCCCTGCCGCGCGGTTTGAGGATTTTCCCTGATCGGCTATGAGTAAAGGTAATGAGACAGAAAGTCCCCGCGGCGGAGCGAGCCTGTACCGCCCTGTGCGGCTTGCCAGGGACCAGATGAAGGAAGTCGAAGCGCGTGATGGATGCCTCGGGACTTTTGCCGATCCGTCGAACAACCCGGCTGCTGCGGCTGGTATGGCCGTTCATGGCCGTGGTGCTGCTGCAGGCGCTGATCGCCGGCGGCAGCCTGTTCATACTTTCCGGCGTGCGCGCCTACGTGGGCGGCGAGAGTCTCTGGTCGAAGGGGCAGAAGGACGCCATCCACTACCTGCAGCGCTACGGCCAGACCCACGATCCGCAGGACTACCGCCGCTACCAGGAGGCCATCGCCATCCCGCTGGGCGACCGCGCCTTCCGCGCGGCCCTCGACCAGGTTCCTCCCGACATCGAGCGGGCGCGGCGCGGTGCGCTGGACGGCGGCAACCACCCGGACGACGTCGACAGCCTGATCTGGCTCTACCGCTACTTCCACCAATACGGCTTCTTCGACGAGGCGGTGAAGCTGTGGATCGTCGGCGACGCCTACCTCGACCAGATCCAGCAGGTGGCCGACGAGATGCACGAGCGCATCCAGGCCGGCACCGTCGGCGCCGGCGACCTGAGCTACTGGACCGGCCGCATCCAGAGCGTCAACGAGGGCGTGACGCCCGCCGCCATGGCCTTCTCCGCCGCCCTGGGCAAGGGCTCGCGGATGCTGATGTGGGTGCTGCTGGTGGTCAACTGCCTGGCGGGGCTGGCGCTGATCGTCCTGGCGGTCTGGCGCACGCGCAAGCTGCTGAGCCAGCAACGGGCCTTCGAGAGCGCCCTGGACACCGAGAAGGAGCGCGCCCAGACCACCCTGGCGGCGATCGGCGACGGCGTGGTCACCCTCGATGTCCAGGAGCGCATCGCCTACTTCAATTCCGCCGCCGAACGCCTGGTCGGCTGGGACAGCGCCATGGCCGTCGGCCTGTCGCTGCGTTCGCTGCTGCGGGTGTTCGACGAGACCACCCAGGAGGAGGGCCTGCCGCTGGTGGGGCAGATCCTGCGCGGCGAGGTGGACGGCGGCAGCGAGTCGAGCAAGCTGATCCAGCGCCTGGACGGCACCTGCGTGGCGGTGACGCTGGTGGCCACGCCGATCCATGCCGACGGGCGCGTGGCCGGCGTGGTGCTGGTGCTGCACGACATGACCCGCGAGCGCCAGTACATGGCCAGCCTGTCGTGGCAGGCGACCCACGACGCGCTGACCGGCCTGACCAACCGCCGCGAGTTCGAGTTCCGCCTCAAGCAGGCGCTGGAGAGCTCGGTGCACATGGATGACCGCCATGCGCTGATGTACATGGACCTGGACCAGTTCAAGCTGGTCAACGACACCTGCGGCCACGCCGCCGGCGACGAGCTGCTGCGCCAGGTCTGCTCGGTGCTGCAGCAGTGCCTGCGCGAGGGCGACGTGCTGGCTCGGCTGGGCGGCGACGAGTTCGGCATCCTCCTGGAGAACTGCCCGCCGGAGATGGCGGAGCAGATCGGCGAGCGCATCCGCCTGACCGTCCAGGGCCTGCATTTCATCTGGGAAACCCGGCCCTTCAACATCACCGTCAGCATCGGCGTGGTGCATGTGTCGTCGCTGCTGGTGTCGGTGGAGGAGGCGCTGCGCTGCGCCGACATGGCCTGCTACATGGCCAAGGAGAAGGGCCGCAACCGCGCCCAGGTGTTCCGCCCGGACGACACCGAGCTGTCGACCCGGGTCGGCGAGATGGCCTGGGTCCAGCGCATCCGCCTGGCGCTGGACGAGGAGCGCTTCTGCCTCTACGCGCAGCAGATATTCCCGGTCGATCCGCACGCGGAGGAGGGCGCCCACGTCGAGCTGCTGCTGCGCCTGAACGACGAGTGCGGGCGGCTGGTGGCGCCGATCAACTTCATCCCCGCCGCGGAGCGCTACGGGCTGATGCCGGACATCGACCGCTGGGTGGTCGAGAGCGCCTTCAAGACCCTGGCCGCCCGCGCGGCGGAGGGCGACTACGAGCCGATCCAGACCTGCGCGATCAACCTCTCCGGGGCGACCATCGGCGACGACACCTTCCTCGACTTCCTGCGCGAATTGCAGCCGCGCTACGGCATCGCCCCGGCGACCATCTGCTTCGAGGTCACCGAGACCAGCGCGATCGCCAACCTGGTCAACGCGACGCGCTTCATCCAGGAGCTCAAGGCCCTGGGCTACCGCTTCTCCCTCGACGACTTCTGCGCCGGCATGTCCTCCTTCGTCTACCTCAAGCACCTGCCGGTGGACTACCTGAAGATCGACGGCAGCTTCATCAAGGACATGCTCGACGACCCCATCGACCGGGCCATGGTCCAGGTGATCAACCAGATCGGCCACGTCATGGGCAAGCGCACGGTGGCCGAGTTCGTCGAGTCGCCGGAAATCCTCGAAGTGCTGCGCGAAATCGGCGTCGACTACGCCCAGGGCTACGGCCTGGCGCGGCCGCAACCCTTCAACCGGAGCTTCCTGCGCGAGTCGGCCGCGGCGACCGCTGGGTCGAACACAACCTCCGGACGGTGACGCCCGGCGCAGGGCGGACTAACCTGAGGCCAGGTTGACCGGCGCCTGCACGGGCCGACCGGAGACGGAGCCTTGATGAACGAAACCTTTGTTCGCAGCGGGCCGCTCAAGGAGCTTTCCAGCTACCCCCTCTGGGCGCAGCGTCTGGTGCAGGACTGCGAGGCCAGCTGCCAGGTGGTGGTCGGCCACCCCCTCTATGCGCGCATGCGCGACGGCCAGCTCGGCCGCCAGGCCCAGCGTGCCTTCCTCATCGGCGGCTGGCCGGTGGTGGAACAGTTCCCCCTGTACATGTCGCAGAACCTGCTCAAGACCCGCTTCGGCCGCAGCCCTGGCGAGGACATGGCGCGGCGCTGGCTGATGCGCAACATCCGCATCGAACTCAACCACGCCGACTACTGGCTGCGCTGGGCCGAGACCTGCGGCGTGACCCTGGCCGAGCTCAAGGCCCAGCGGGTGCCGGGCGAGCTGCACGCCCTCGGCCACTGGTGCTGGCACACCAGCGCCACCGATGAACTGGCGCTGGCCATGGCGGCGACCAACTACGCCATCGAAGGCGCCACCGGCGAATGGTCGGCGCTGGTCTGCTCCACCGACACCTACGAACGCACCCTGCCGGCGGGCCAGCGCAAGGACGCCATGCGCTGGCTGAAGGTACACGCGCGCTACGACGACGATCATCCGTGGGAGGCGCTGGAGATCATCTGCACCCTCTGCGGCCCGCAACTCCCCGCGCCGCGCTGCCTGGCGCTGCGCGAGGCGATCTGCAGGAGCTATGGCTACATGCGCATGTTCCTCGACCATTGCCTGGCGCTGGAACAGGCCCAAGGCGGTTCGCGGCGCGGATCGATGCAGGTCGCGGGGTAGGGGGCAGCGGCTTTCGCGTGGCGGTCTGGACAGGCGCGGGATCTGCCCTCTCCCGGAGGGAGAGGGACGGATCGGTGGATTGGAGCAATTTCGGCGATCGTCGGAGAATCCCGCCAGTGGATTCAGGATGACGATGCTTTCACCGCTCCGGCAGCGGCCTCAGGGCACGAGAATGATCTTCTCGCTGCTCCCCTCGTTGATTTCCCGGTAACGCTGTACCCCCTCGCTCAACGGCACCTCGCGCAGGCCGGAGGGCAACGGCAGCCTGCCGTCATCGAACCACTGGCCGAACTGGCGCAGCATGCTGGCGCAGGCCACGGTGTCGTAGAGCAGCGAATTGACCCCGACCACCGAGCCGCCACGGCGGTACAGCGCCAGGGCCGGCAGGTGCACGTGGCCGTCCACCGGCGCGGCGATGATGGCGATGCGGCCGAAGGTGGCCAGCGCGGTGACGGCGGCGGGCAGCCAGAAACCGGTGGTATCGAAGATCACCTCGGCGCCGCCGGGGAAGTGTTCCTCCACCTGCGCGGGCAGCGCTTCGGCGGAGCCCAGGAGGATGCTCCGGACGCCCTGCGCCTGCAGCTCCGCCTGCGACTCGGCGCGGCGTACCGCGCCCAGCACCTCGGCGCCACGGGCCTTGGCCAGGGCGATGGCAGCGGCGCCGACGGCACCGGAACCGATCACCAGCAGGCGCGTGCCGGTGCCCACCTGGCTACGCTCCAGGGCGTCCCAGGCGGTGGTGTAGGGCACGCCGCAACTGGCGGCCTGGGCGAAGCTCATGCGCTCGGGCATCGGCGCCACGCCGCCGGCCGGCACGCTCATCAACTGGGCGTGGCTGCCGTTGCGGGTGAAGCCCAGCGCCTTGCCGGTACCCCAGACGGACTTGCCGAGCAGCTCGGCCGGCCCCTTGACCACGGTGCCGGCGAAATCGCGGCCCGGCACGCGCGGCAGGGTGGTGTAGGGGAAGCGCCCGAGCACGTTCTTCACGTCGCTGGGGTTGAGGCCGGCGGCATGGACTTCCACCAGCACCTCGTCGGCGGCGGGCAGCGGATCGGGCAGTTCGGTGAAGCTCAGCGCGGCGAGGTCGCCGGTACGGTCGAATTGCAGGGCTTTCATGGCGCGTGTCCGTGGCAGAGGGTGGAAGGTCGAATCAGTGCAGCCAGCGGCTGAGCAGCGGCACGGCGCTTTCGCCGATCTGCATGCCGAGCAGGCCGATCAGCGCCACCAGCGGCGGCGCCGGCGAGCGGAAATCCAGCAGGTGGTAGGCCAGGCCGACTGTGATGCCGATGGCCAGGGAAATCAGGTAGTTCATGGGGTACTCCGCGGCATGGGCCGGCGGCTGGGTGGGATGATTGAAGTCTAGAGCGGTGGGCCGACCGGCGCCGGCCATCGCCTTCGGAATATCGGACAGATGTGGCAGGGGGATTGGATGGGCGTGCTGCTGGAGAGCGGGTGGCTCTTATAGGAGCGAGCTTGCTCGCGAACCCGCCTGACGCCGGCCCTGCCGGTGTAGTGGTCCGGTTTTTCTAGACACCGCTATAGGAGCATCAAGCCGCCCGCGCCTCGAACACGGCTGGCGGCAACTGCTTCGTTGTCGAATGAAGACGCTGATGGTTGTAGTAGGTGGCGACGAATCGTGTCACATCGGCTTTGGCTTCGTGCTGGTCTCGATAGCGCCGCTCGCCTATCCACTCACGCTTCAAGCTGGCAAAGACTCGCTCCACCACTGCATTGTCCCAGCAATTGCCGCGCCGACTCATGCTCTGCACGATCTGCAAACGTCGCAGCATGTCCACAAAGCGCTCGCTGCTGTACTGGCACCCCTGATCGGAGTGGAACATCAGGCCGTTGCCCGGGTGTCGCATCGACACGGCGAGCTCCAGGGCCTGGATCACCAAATCCGTATCAGCCACGGACGAGAATGCCCAGCCCACGATTCGCCGGGCATACAGATCGACCACGATAGCCAGGTACAGCCAGCCACGCGCCGTACGCAGATAGGTGATGTCGCCGGCCCAGACCTGATTCGGGGCTGCCGGCTGGAATTGGCGATTGAGGTGGTTGGGGGCCGCCGCTGCCGGCTTGGTGTGCCGCCGATAGTGCTGATTGCGCCGTCGAGCCACCGCCAGGCCAGCCTGACGCATTAGGCGGCGAGCCCGTTGCCGACCCACCGCATGCCCCTGCTGACGCAAGGCCGCCGACATCCGGCGTGAGCCATAGGTGTGCCGGCTGCTTTCATGCAGGTCCGTGACGGCCGAGAGTAGCGGGCTGGGTGGTTTCGGGCGCTTATGACGCGCCGCGTAGTAACTGCTGCGCGCCAGTCCAAGCAGGCGACAGCAGCGCGTGACGCTCATGGCCCCCTTCACTCGGTCGATCATTTGCCAGCTCGCAGCATTTCCCGAACGAAGAAGGCCGTGGATTTTTTTAGCGTGTCACGCTCTTCCTGCGCCTCTGCCAGTGCGCGCTGCACCTGCGCCAACTGGCTCTCCAGTGCACGGATGCGCTGGGCATCATCGATGACCGAACCCGGTTGCTCAGCCCGCCATTGCGAGACCCAGCGCCGCAACGCCGTCGGTCCCACCCCCATGGCCTGTGCTGCCTGCGGCACCGAGTAGCCCTGCGCTACCACCAGTTGCACTGCTTCGCGCTTGAGCGCGTCCGATAGTTTTCTATGACCCATGTAAATCACCTCAATAGTCGCGTTAGTTAACTCGCTCCTATCTCGGTGTCCAGAATTTCCGGACCACTACACGGCGGATCGCGGACAAGGTCCGCTCCTACGCCTGCGAGGTGCACCGCTTTCGTAGGAGCGGAGCTTCTCCGCGATGCTTTTTGTCTTTCGGGGTTGGGTGTTTCTGCGCCGCTTCGGCGTGCGCTGAGCGATTGGGTTTCGCCCTCCCGGGCGAGTCCCTTTTGGCGTCCCAAAAGGAACCAAAAGGACTCGTCCCGACATCCGGGTCTTCGCTTCGCTCAGACTTCCCTCCTTCCGGTATTGCTCCGAGGGTCGGCTTGCAAGGGCCATCCATGGCCCTTCAAGCCTCTCGCGGCATCCATGCCGCTCGCCCCTCTGCGCAATACCTCCACTCGGCCTCCTGACGGGACTCTGCGCGCGCCTGCGATTTCGGTGTGACAGGCAGAGCAGCGGCTGAAGGATTTGCGCGTCGTAGGATGGCGTGGAGCGAAGCGATACCCATCGACAATCTGCGCCGAGATGCTTTTCGTAGGAGCGGACCTTGTCCGCGATCAGCCCCGCTCAAGAGCTTCGCGGACAAGGTCCGCTCCTACACGAGCAAATCCCAGGCGCGCTGTGCTTTGGGCTTTGGTTCTTGAAGACTTCCAGAAAAATGTCCGCGCGCACCGGAGCGCCCCTTCAGGAGGCCGAGTGGAATCGGAGTTTCAGGGGTTGAGCGGCATGGATGCCGCGAGAGCGTTGTCGGGCCAGGGATGGCCCGTCAACGCGGGCCCCTGAAACTTCGATGGAACGAGGGAATTTTTCGCCTAAGCGAAAAACCGGATGCAGGGGCACAGACCTTTGCCTACTTTGCGTCGTTTGGCAAAGTAGGTCGCCCGAGGGGGCGAAACCAAATCTCCCAGCACACGCCGAAGCGGCGCGTGAACACCGGGCAAGACGGTGGATCACACCTCTTCTCAGCACACCAAAGCAGCGCAGAAACACCAACACCACAACGGCGAATAGCGCCCAAGGCGTTATCCCCCTACGAACAGCAAAAAAGTCCCCCAACTACCCCCCATTCCTCTGCGACGGCCGCGGCGCACCGATGAGCCGGCCCATCGCCCCGGCGATCCCCATCTCCCGCAGCACCTTCAGCTCACCCTCGCTCTCCACCATCTCCGCAATCAGCGGCAGGTCGATGCTGTTGGCCGCGCGGAACACCGCCTCGATGAACAGCCGCTTGTCGTTGTCCTGGTCGATGGCGCGGATGTAGCTGCCGTCGATCTTCAGGTACGCCAGGCCCAGGCGGGTGAGGTTGCCGATCAGGCTGAAGCGCCCGCCGAAGTGCTGCAGGCCGAGCCGGGCGCCGACTGCCTGCACGGACTGGGCGAGCTTCTCCAGTTCCGCCGGCGGCGGCAGGTAGCGTTCGTCCACTTCCAGGGTCATCAGCCGGGCCTCCTGCGGATGGTTGCGCAGCGCCTCGAACAGCTGGCGCAGCGGCTCGGCGCTGCGCACGGTTTCCGCCGACAGCGACAAGGCCAGCGGCGCCGGCTGCTGGGCGAGGTGGGCGAGGGCGTGTTCGAGCATCGCCAGGTCGAAGCGCGCGGACCAGCCGAAGCGCTCGATCCAGGGCAGGAACTGCCCGGCGGCCACGGCCTCGCCCTTGGGATCGAGCAGGCGCGCGAGGACCTTGCGGTGCAGCAGTTCGCCGTCCTCGGCACAGGCGCGCACCGGCTGGAACCACAGTTGCAGCTTGCCTTTCTGCAGCGCGTCGTCGAGCCAGTCGCGCCAGGCGTGGGAGTCCTGCGCCGGCTGGCTGCCGGAGCTGTCCAGGCGCTGCCAGGGACGATCCGGCGAGGCCTGCGACTGCGCCAGCGCCTGGTCGGCGCGGGACAGCACGCTGGCCGGGGATTCGCCGGGGCGGAAGGCCGACAGGCCCAGGTGGGCCACCGGCGTGCAGTCGCTGGCGCCGGTGCCGCGGAGGTTTTCCAGGGCGGCGCTGAGTTCGTCGGCCAGGTGCTCGGCGCTGCTGCTGTCCAGGCCCGGGGCGAGCAGGGTGAATTCGCCGCCACGGCTGCGCGCGGCCAGCCAGTCCGGGGTGCCGTGCTGCTGGCGCGCGCGCTCCAGCAGTTCGGCGACGTCGCGGATCAGCGCGTCGGTGCGCTGCCCGCCCAGGCGCTGGTTGAGGCCGGCCAGGTCGTTCAGGCGCAGCAGCAGCAGGTAGCCGGCGGCGTGCTGTTCGCTGGGCGAGAGCTGCGCGTCCAGGCGCGCGTCGAACAGGCGGCGGTTGGCCAGGCCCGAGAGGCTGTCCTGGTAGGCCTCCTCGCGCAGCTTCTCGCTGCGTGAGGCTTCCTCGGCGAACAGCGCCTTGAGCTTGTCGACCATCTGGTTCATCGCCTGCACCACGCGCTTGAGTTCCGGGGTGCGCGGTTCCCTGGGCAGGGTGAGGAATTCGCGGCGGGTGATGGCCTGGGCCTGCTGCACCATCTGGTCCAGCGGCTTCAACTGGGTGCGCAGCAGCCCGCCGCCGAGGATGGCGCTGACCAGGCCGCAGAGCAGCAGCCAGGCCAGGCTGCCCAGCGCGCCGTCCCACAGCTTGGCCAGGGCGAACTGCGGATGGCTGACCACCTCGACCCGCGCGGCCTGTTCCCAGCCGCGCATGATCAGCGCGTCGCCGCCCTGGGCCTTGAGGTTGACCAGCCGGGCGAACCAGGCCGGCACCTGCCGGGCGGTGGTGTCGCTGTCGCGTTCGACGATGACCTTGCCGTCGGCGATGTTGACCACGCGGATGGTGGCGAAGTAGCCGGAGTCGAAGATCGAGCTGACCATCAGCTCGATCATCGCCGGGTCGTCCACGTGCGGCGTCAGCGACAGGCCCAGCGCGGTGGCGGCGTCCTGGGCGTGGGAGCGCAACTGGCTGATCAACTGCTCGCGGGAGCTTTCCAGGCTGGCGGCGAAGCTGCCGGCGAAGGCCACCACGAGGAACAGGCAGATCGCCAGGAACAGTTGCTTGAGCAATGACATGCCGGGTTCTCCTATCGCGTCTCGTCGAGGTCCAGGCCCTCGGCGCGCATCTTGGTCAACAGGTCCTGCCAGCGCGACAGCTTCTTGCTGTCGCCGGTGCGCCTGCCGCCGCCGGGGCCGGGCAGCCACAGCCCCTCGGCGTTGAAGGCGTAGACGGGCAGGAGGTCCTTGCGCTGGGAGGCCGGCCTGATCTGCGGGATCAGGTTGTCCAGCACCAGCGGGTCGGCAGTGGGGGAGGTGTAATAGGTGAGCACCATGTGCGCCTGGTTCTGCTGCAGCGCCTTGACGTAGGTGATGCGCAGCTTGTCGCTGGCGACCCCCAGGCGGCGCAGGGTGATGAACTTGGCGATGGAGTAGTCCTCGCAATCGCCAGCGCCCCGGTAGAGGGATTCGACGGGCGTCGCCCAGTAATCCTCCTGGTGCCAGACGGTGCGGTCGTCGGTGAACACCAGGGCGCCATTGAAGAAGGCGTTGACCGCCTTGAGCTTGGCGGTTTCGTCGAGGTTCTCGCTGTCGTCGATCAGCCGCGCCCAGGACTGGATGCGGGTTTTCGCGCTGCCCAGGTCACCGTAGCGCTGCTCGGCGTTCTTCAGGATGGCGTCGAAGTTCCAGGCGCCGCCGGCGGACAGCGCGAGGAGCGCGAGCAGCAGGCCGCCGGCCCGCAGACGCAGGGGGCTGGCGAACAGCCAGAGGGCTCCTCGGGGTGGCTGCATCGCCAGCGCTCCATGTGGGATGACTGGAGTCTAGGCGCTGCATGGAAAGTTGCGCTGGCGTATCGCCAGCGGCCGCCGTGCGCGGATGCGCTGGCGAGGGCGGCTAGTCCAGCCGCCGGGTCTTGACCCGCAGCAGGTAGAGGGTCACCAGCGTCGCGCTGGTCAGCATGAAGGCCCAGGCCCAGGGGCGCTGCACCAGGTAGCAGGAGAGGGCGATGCTGCACCACATCAGGCCGATGGCGTAGACCTTGCCCTTGAGCGGGATGCCTTCGCCGTCCAGGTAGTCGCGGATCCACGGGCCGAGCCTGGGGTGGTTCACCAGCCACTCGTAGAAGCGCTGGGAACTGCGCATGAAGCAGGCGGCGGCAAGCAGCAGGAAGGGCGTGGTGGGCAGGACCGGCAGGAAGATGCCGATCACCCCCAGCACCACGCTGAGCCAGCCCACGCCCAGCAGGCAGTAGCGGACCCAGGCGTAGCGGCTCTGTTGGATTTGCCGTGACATAGACATTCAAACCTGAATCAGGAGCTCGCGAGCTGGAGCGAGACAAGGCGGAAAATGGCCGAGGACGCGGAGTTTACACGCAGTAAATGAGCAGTCTTCGGCCGTTTTCAACGCAGTATCGCCGACGCGCAGCAGCGACTGGTCAGGTTTCAGTGGGTGCGGGGTTTGAGCAGGGCTGGCTTCTCTTCCGGGGCCTGGCACAGCAGGAACAGGTTGGTCAGCAGCTCCGGAATCTGCGCGACCATGTCGTCGACCAGCTGGCGGTCGCGGGCGATCTCGTCGAACTCGGGCTGTTCGTCGAACAGGCCGGAACCGACCATGATCGGCAGCAGCAGCTCGCTGACTTCTTCCTCGGCCTGCTCGAACCACACCGCCTCGCGCAGGAACACGCCTTCCATGAAGCCGATGCACCAGCCGCGGATGTCGGAGTCGTCCGGCTCGTCGCCCAGGTAGGGTTCGCACGGCAGTTCCAGCTCTTCGTCGCTGGCCAGCAGGCGGGTGATGTGCGCCTTGAGCTGCACCAGGGTGTCCTCGATTTCGGCGCGCTCGTCGTCGCTGCGGTAGTGCGGCGGCTCGGCGAACAGGGCGTCGATCCACTCGCGGTCCGCCACTTCCTCCGGGCAGATCGCCAGGGCGGTCAGGTAGCCGTGTGCCGCCACGTAGTCCAAGGCTTCCTCGTGCAGGTCATCGGCATCGAGAAAGGCTTGCAGGCGGGACAGCTGGTCGGCGAAGGACATCGGGTACTACCTCGGAGGTGATCGGCCCCAGATTGTAGTCGGTCCGGGGCCCCGCGGCAAAAGCGAAATGCCCGCGCAGCCCGCACTGACGCGGGGTTCGGACGCATGTGGCGGATTTTTCCGAAGTTTCCCGGACAAGGTGCCGGGCGCCGGCGGACGGCTTGCGTATAATGCCCGGCTTCATTCGGAGTCCCCCATGCTCGATCAGGCCCAGCGCATCCTCAAAGACGTTTTCGGTTACGACGCCTTCCGCGGCAACCAGGCGCGGATCATCGAGCGCGTGGCCAGCGGCGGCGATGCCCTGGTGCTGATGCCCACCGGCGGCGGCAAGTCGCTGTGCTTCCAGGTCCCGGCGCTGCTGCGCGAGGGTCTGACCGTGGTGGTCTCGCCGCTGATCGCGCTGATGGAAGACCAGGTCGCCACCCTCGACGAACTGGGCGTGCCGGTGGCGGCGCTGAACTCCTCGCTGAGCCCGGACGCGCAGCGCGAGATCGCCGACCGCTTGCAGCGCGGCGAGATCAAGCTGCTCTACCTCGCCCCGGAGCGCCTGGTGCAGCCGCGCATGCTGGCCTTCCTGCAGCGCCTGGAGATCGGCCTGTTCGCCATCGACGAGGCGCACTGCGTGTCGCAATGGGGCCACGACTTCCGTCCTGAATACCTGCAGCTGGGCCAGCTCGCCGAGCTGTTCCCGCACGTGCCGCGCATCGCCCTGACCGCCACGGCGGACATGCGCACCCGCGAGGAGATGATCCAGCGCCTGCACCTGCAGGACGCCGAGCAGTTCCTCTCCAGCTTCGACCGGCCGAACATCTTCTACCGCATCGTGCCCAAGGAGCAGCCGCGCAAGCAGCTGCTGGGCTTCCTCGCCGAGCGGCGCGGCGACGCCGGCATCGTCTACTGCATGTCGCGCAAGAAGGTCGAGGAGGTCGCCGGGTTCCTCTCCAGCCAGGGCTTCCCGGCGCTGCCGTACCACGCCGGGCTGTCCAACGACCTGCGCGCCTATCACCAGAAGCGCTTCCTCAACGAGGAAGGGCTGATCATGGTCGCCACCATCGCCTTCGGCATGGGCATCGACAAACCCAACGTGCGCTTCGTCGCGCACCTGGACCTGCCCAAGAGCCTGGAGGCGTACTACCAGGAAACCGGCCGCGCCGGCCGCGACGGCCTGCCCGCCGATGCCTGGATGGCCTACGGCCTGCAGGACGTCCTGCTGCTGCGGCAGATGATGCAGAACTCCGAGGGCGACGAGCGCCACAAGCGCGTCGAGCGGCACAAGCTCGAAGCCATGCTGGCGCTGTGCGAGGAGACCCGCTGCCGCCGCCAGGCGCTGCTGGCCTACTTCGACGAGGTGATGCCCAACCCCTGCGGCCACTGCGACATCTGCGTCGACGGCGTGGAAACCTGGGACGCCACCGAACCGGCACGCCAGGCGCTGTCGGCCATCTACCGCAGCGGCCAGCGCTACGGCGTCGGCCATCTGGTGGACGTGTTGCTGGGCAAGGACACCGAAAAGGTGCGCAGCGTCGGGCACCAGCACCTGGCGGTGTTCGGCATCGGCAAGTCCCGTGGCGAGGACGAGTGGCGCACGCTGTTCCGCCAACTGGTCGCCCGTGGTTTCGCCGATGTGGACGTCGACGGCTTCAACGGCCTGCGCCTCACCGAGGCCTGCCGCCCGCTGCTGCGCGGCGAACAGACCCTGGCCCTGCGCCGCGATCCCAAGCCGCAGCGCAGCAAGTCCTCGTCCTCCGGCGGCGCCAGCCCGGCCAGCCAGCTGGTGCGCCAGGAGGAGCGCGAGATGTGGGAAGCCCTGCGCACCCTGCGGCGCAAGCTGGCGCAGGAACATTCGGTGCCGCCCTACGTCATCTTCCCCGACGCGACGCTGCTGGAAATGCTCCGCAGCCAGCCGACCACGCTCGCGGCCATGGCCCAGGTCAGCGGCGTCGGCGCGCGCAAGCTGGAGCGCTACGGCCAGGCCTTCCTCGACGTGCTCACCGAATCCGAGGCCGCGCCGGAAGCGCCCGCACCGGTCACCGACCTGCGCCATGAACTGGTGACCCTGGCCCGCGCCGGCATGACCCCCGCGCAGATCGCCCGCCAGCTCGATTGCAGCGAGAAGAACGTCTACAGCCTGCTGGCCGAGGCCATCGGCCGCCAGCAGCTGAGCCTGGAGCAGGCGCTGGACCTGCCCGAGGAGCTGCTCGGCGAAGTGCAGGACGCCTTCCTCGACGAGGACGGCGAGCTGCCGCCGGCCAGCGCCGTCGCCGAACGCTTCGAAGGCCGCGTGCCGCTGGGCGTGCTGCACTGCGTGCGCGCCGCGCTGCAGGCCGAGCTGGAAGCCTGATCGCTGCTGTTGTCTTTCTCGTAGGAGCGGACCTTGTCCGCGAAATGTTTCGCCTGGCGACAGAGCATCGCGGAGAAGCTCCGCTCCTACAAGATCAAGCGCGACCTCGGCGTGAGGCGTCGCGGCTACATGCTCCCGTAGGAGCGGATCTTATCCGCGAAGGCCCGTGCGCCGATCTTTCGCGGACAAGGTCCGCTCCTACAACACGGGGAGGGACCGGCGCGCACGTGATCCGTCAGTTTAATGACGCGTAAAACGACAAACTTGTGACGCGCATTCCAAACGGCTATGGTGGCACTTAGACCTCCACGAGAAGAGGTGAACGTGACACAACAAAGCTGGCTGGACGACGTCCGCACCAATGCCTACGCCGAACAGCTCTCCCGGGGCTTTCGCCGCCTGCGCTTCGAACCCGGCCTGGAATCCCGCTACCGCCACTACCTGCGCGAAGACAGCTTCGATCTCAAGCGCACTGCGCTGACCATCGGCGTGCTGATCTGGCTGGCGCTGGCGGCCATCGACTTCCTCCTCATCAGCGGCCCGCTGCACTGGCAGATGCTCGCCGTGCGCGTCGGCGTGCTGGTGCTGCTGAGCGTCTGCGGCGCGCTGATCCTGCAGCGCCGCCACATTCACCTGCTGGTGCCGCTGAGCCTGGCCTGCATCCTCAGCGTCGGCATCGGTGCGGCCGCGGTGGTGGGCATCGCCCACCGGATGGACCAGGGCTACCCCTACGAGGGCCTGCTGCTGGTGAGCATGGCCGCCTACTTCCTGATCGGCCTGCGCTTTTCCGAGGCGGTGGGCTGCGCCCTGGTCATCCTGCTGGCCTATGTGGGCTTCGAGCTGTACGCCGGGCTGCCGTTGCCCAAGCTGGTCAGCAACGTGGTGTTCCTGCTGCTCGGCAACCTGGTCGGCGCGGTGGGCTGCTACCTGCTGGAGTACAAGTCCCGCCAGCACTTCCTGATCAGCCGCCTGCTGAAGGTGATGGCCGAGCACGACGCCCTCACCGGCCTGCACAACCGGCGCAGCTTCAACCGCCAGCTGGAACGCCTGTGGCGCCAGGCGCAGCGCGAGAGCGTGGGGCTGGCGCTGGTGCTCTGCGACGTCGACCACTTCAAGGCCTACAACGACCGCTACGGCCACCAGGCCGGCGACGGGGTGCTGCAGCGTATCGGCGAAGTGCTCGCGGCCAGCGCCCGGCGTCCGCTGGACATGGCCGTGCGCCTGGGCGGCGAGGAGTTCGCCGTGCTGCTCTACGGCGCCAGCGAGCGCGAGGCCAAGGAGCGCGCCGAGGTGCTGCGCCAGGCCGTGCAGGAACTGGGCATCCTCCACGAAGGCTCGCAGACGGCGGACGAGGTGACGCTGTCCATCGGCGTTTCCTGCCTGTGGCCGGAGACCGGGCACCCGCTGCGCAGCATCTACGAACATGCCGACCGGGCGCTGTACGCGGCCAAGGCGTTCGGGCGCAACCAGGTCGTGGCCTGACAGGCGCCGGCGGGGACGGATGGACAGCGCATCGTCACGGTCCGTCCCCCGCTCTCCGATGGCCGATTCGGTCCCCCGGGCTGGCGCCGTGGGTGACTGCGGCGCCCGCGGGCCCGGTGCTAGGATGCGCCGGCCCCCGCCATCGAGCCCGCGCCCATGCAGCAGCTGATCCAGCCCAACGGCCAACCGCACTACGGCATCTTTGCCGGCACCCCGGCGACGATCAACCACCGCGACTTCGACTTCCGCTCGCCCATGGGCCGCCGCCTCGGCGCGCTGAGCAAGTGGCGCAGCTTCCACCAGTTCCAGTACTTCGGCCTGATCAGCCCGACCCTGATCGGCGGCTGCGCCCTGGCCGATCTGAGCCTGCTCTCGGTCGGCTTCGTCTACCTCTACCACCCCGCGAGCGGGCGGATGCTCGAACGCCAGTTCAAATGCCCGCTGGGCAGGGGATCGCGTTTCTCCCAGAGCCCCGACGACGGCGTCTGCGAGCTGCGCCAGGGACGCAACCGGCTGCGCCTGGAGAACGGCTCGTCACCGCTTGAGAAGCGCCTGCTGGTGGAACTGGACGACGGCACCCGCATCGATGCGCGCTTCAGCGAGGCGCAGCCGGCCTTCGAACCGATGAGCCTGTGCACGCCGGCGGCGGTGAACGGCTGGGTCTACGCGCGCAAGGTGGCCGGCGTGCACTGCCACGGCGAAGTGCGCAGCGCCCTGGGCGACTACGACCTGCGCGCGCTGGACGCCTACGCGCACCACGACTGGTCCGCCGGCTACATGCGCCGCGAGACGTTCTGGAACTGGGCCTGCCTGTCCGGCGAGGCGCAGGGACGGCGGGTCGGGCTGAACCTGTCGTGCGGGGTGAACGAGACCAGCTTCACCGAGAACTGCTACTGGCTGGACGGCCGGCTGGTGAAGGTCGACACGGTGCGCTTCGAATTCGACCGCGACCATCCGCTGCAACCCTGGACCATCCATTCCTTCGACGGCCAGGTCGAACTGCGCTTCGAGGCCCACGGCCTGCATCAGGAGCGCCTCAACCTCGGCCTGCTGGCGAGCAACTTCAAGCAGATCTTCGGCCGCTTCAGCGGCGTGCTGCGGCCGGCGGGCCAGCCGGAGATACGCATCGACAACCTGTGGGGCTTCGTCGAAGACCAGTACGCCAAGTGGTGAGGCGGTGCGTCATACCCTGCGACAATCTGACATTGCGCGGCTTGATTAGCTGGCTAATAATTAGCCAAATCAACTTGACCGAATCCCACTCCGAACCTCGCGACGCAATGGCAGACAACGATAAGCACTACTTCGGTACCCAACTGGCCCAGGCCTCGCGCGCATGGCGGGCCGAGCTCGACCGCCGTCTCAGCCACCTCGGCCTGTCGCAAGCGCGCTGGCTGGTGCTGCTGCACCTTGCCCGCCACTCCGCCGCCCCCACCCAGCGCGAGCTCGCGCAATCGGTCGGCGTCGAAGGGCCGACCCTGGCCCGCCTGCTCGACGGCCTCGAAGCCCAGGGCCTGGTGCGCCGCCAGGCCGTGGCGGAAGACCGCCGCGCCAAGCGCATCGCCCTGACACCCAAGGCCGACGTCCTGATCGCCGATATCGAGAGCATCGCCGCCGCAGTGCGCAACGAAGTGCTCAACGGCATCACCGAGGACGAGATTGCGCTTTGTCAACGTGTCCTCAGCCGGATCCTGGGGAATCTGGAGCGAAACTGAGCAACTCGTCACATTAAATCCGGTAAGATAGCCATTTTTCTGGCGGCTTCCTCTGCGGCCGCCAGTTGCACACTGGATTGCCCTGGACCATTCGCCGGTTTTTCGGCGTTTCGTCTTGACCAAACCCGTCGCACCACCTAATCCCTGATATCAATCGGCCTGTACCTTTCAGGTGCAGTGATGGGGCGCGTGCGGTCTGTCGTCCGGCATGGCGGTTCAGTGTGTGGACAGGTCAAAGCCTACCGCTTTCGGGTGGTCAGGGATCGGCTAGCAGACCCGGACAATGGGATAGGGTTATGGCTCGAATAAACAGGATTCCGCTGACGCTTGCTGCGCTTTCGGTGTTTGTTTCCGCTCACGCGAATGCCCTTGGTCTGGGCGAGATCACACTGCACTCGTCGCTGAACCAGCCGCTGGACGCGGAGATCGCCCTGCTGCAGGTGGGCGACATGACCTCCGACGAACTCATCGCCCGCCTCGCGAGCCCGGACGCCTTCGAGCAGGCCGGCGTCGAGCGCTTCATGTTCCTGCAGAACCTGCGCTTCACCCCGGTGATCCGCGGCGGACGCAGCTACATCCGGGTGGTGTCCACCCAGCCGGTGCACGAGCCTTACCTCAACTTCCTGGTGGAAGTGGAGCGGCCCAACGGGCGCATGCTGCGCGAGTACACCGTGCTGCTCGATCCGCCGAGCTACAACAGCGCGCGCACCTCCGTCGCCGCCAGCATCCCGCAGCCCGAGCGCGGTGCCGCGCCGTCCTCCGGCGGGCGCGCCGAGCCGGTCCGCAGCGCGCCCGCGGCGCCGCCCATCCCGGCGGGCGAGGGGCGCTACACCACCGTGCGCAACGATACGCTGTGGAGCATCGCCTCGCGCCTGGGCGGCACCGGCGCCTCGCGCAGCCAGCTGATGGACAGCCTGCTGGCGCTGAATCCGCAGGCCTTCGTCAATGGCGATCCGCATCGCCTGAAGGTCGGCCAGACGCTGGTCCTGCCGCAGGGCCAGCAGTTCGCCGGGCAGGGCGGCGCACCCGCGCCGCAGCCCGCCGCCGCGCCTGCGTCGAACAGTGCCGCGCAGCCCGCACCGGTTGCCGCTGCGGCCGTCCCCGCCGCGACTTCAGCCGGTGACGCGGCGGCCACCCCGGTCGCATCCGCCTCGCCGGCAGTCGATGGCGAGCTGGCCAAGGCCGAAGCCGACCTTGCCCTGAGCAACGCCCAGCGCGACCAGTTGAACCAGCGCATGGACGCCATGCAGAAGCAGCTGGAGGCGCTGCAGAAAGCCCTGGAAAGCCGCGACCAGCAGGTGCAGAGCCTGCAGGCCGAACTGGCCCGCCGCGAGGCGCCCGCCACCCCGGCGGCGCCCAAGGCCCAGCAGCCGGCCGTTGCCGCTCCGGCGACGCCTGCCAGCGATGCCGCGAGCGGGCCGTTCAGCATCTGGCCGTGGCTGGGCGTGGGCGCTCTCGGCGCACTCCTGGCCGGGTTGCTGTTGATGCGCCGCAAGCGTGAGGCGCAGCCGGCCCCGGACACCGGCGTCCGGCAGATGCAAGCCAAACCCATCCCGCCGGCCAAGCCCCTGGCGGCTTCCGTGCCGCCGCCCGTTCCGGCGCCGGCCCAGCGCCCGCAGCCGGCGATCGCGGATGCCGGCGTGGTGCGCCTGCCGGCAGCCAGCGCGGACAGCCTGGAAGGCGCGGACATCTACATCGCCTACGGCCGCTTCAACCAGGCGCGCGACATGCTGCGCAAGGCCGTCGCCCAGGAGCCCGAGCGCCGCGAACTGCGCATGAAGCTACTGCTGGTGCTCGCCGAACTGGGCGATCTACCCGGCTTCCACGAGCAGGAACGCGAGCTGGTGGCGCTGGGCGGAGAGCAGAAGCAGATCGACCAGATCAAGTCGCGCTATCCGGCGATGCTCGAACGCCCGGAGGACGTCCCGTCCGCGGCGACCGGCGAGACCCTGACCGACTGGGATGACCTGGAGCTGGGCGAGACCTCCGCAGCGGCCGAACAGCCCGCCGCCGAGGAGGTGCAGCAGGACTTCGCGCTGAACCTCAGCGACATGTCGCTGGACCTGGACTGGGACTCCCTCGACCCGTTCGAGACCCCGCAGCGCGACAAGAGCACCCCGGCAGCCGAGCCGATCGCTCCCGCCAATTTCCACAGCAACCTGCGCGAGCTGCCGGAAATCACCGAGCTGGAACTGGATGGCGAGCACGCCAGCCTGTTCGGCCAGGCCAAGGAGGTCGACCTGCTGTTCGAACTGCCCGAGAGCGCCGTGCACGAGCATGACGAGCTGCTGGCCAACCTCGACGAGGCCCGTGCCTGCATCGACCGCGGCAACCTGGATGAGGCCTATCGCATCCTCAAGCAGGTGATCGAGAACGGCGACTCCAAGGCCAAGGCCGAAGCCCGCGAGCTGTTGGCGCTGATTGCCTGATCCGCGCGGCGACAGAAGAAGCCCGGCCTTGTGCCGGGCTTTTTTGTGGGTGTTGCGAAGGAGGCCGGACTGTGTGGAGCAAAGTGATACTTCGTAGGGGGCGACGCTTTTCGTAGGAGCAACTGTCTTTTACTCGAAGTCAGTTCTCCAGCAAGTGCCGTCCCGGACCATCGCATTGAGCCGTACGATCAGAACTCGCATGCAGGCCACCAACGCGACTTTGGCGCATCGGCCGTTTTCGCGTAGGCCGTGATAACGAAGAGCGAAGCTCTTCTGGTAACGAATGACCGACCAGGTTGCCATGTAGAGGATGCGTCGAATCATGCCGCGCCCTCCGCGGATACGGCGTTGCCCCGACTTCTGGCCGCTGTCGCTGTTGTAAGGGGCCAAGCCGACCAGGGCGGCGATCTGGCGACGGTTGAGTTGTCCCAGTTCTGGCAGGTAAGCCAGTAATCCTGCGACGGTTACCGGGCCTACGCCCTTGACCTGACTGAGTTGCTGGACCTGCTCGGAGTCCACCGCAGCCATGGCCTCGGCGATTTGCTCGTCATAGCTGCAAATTCTGGCCTTCAAGGCCTTGATGGCGTCCTCCAGGCATTGGCGGACAAAGGGGTCGTTGGCCTGTTGCAGGCGCCGGCGCTCATCATCGCGCTGCCCAACCAGTTGCTCGCGACGTTGCACCAGCTCTCGCAGCCGCTGGCGCTCCGGCGAAAGAACCGTACTGGGGGCTTCCTCCAGCGTTTGGGCCAGATGCGCCAGGACGGCCGCATCGATGGGGTCGGTCTTGGCCAACTTGCCCATGGCGGTAGCAAACGCCCGAACCCGTGTGGGATTCAAGCGAGAGACTGCGTGGCCGGCTCGGGACAAGGCATGCAGGACGCCTCGCTCATATCCACCGGTAGCCTCCAGCACAATGCGGCCGGGCTTCTCCTCGGCGAAGAGCGTCACTAACTGCTGATGTCCCGCTTCGTCATTGGAAACGCTCAAGCTCCTGCCCTGTGGGCGGAACCATACGGCCAGTGAGTCCTTGGCAACATCGATACCGATCCAACACGTCATGCTTCAACCCTCGTAAACTGCATGGCGAGAGCGCTCTGACTGCCCACGCTTGTGGTTCGAGGTTGTGCTCGTTCAACTGTTCGGGCTTTGGTCAGAGGACGGCGGGAGGCAGCTTGGGCTCCTACTCGTGCTACTAACACTGCGGACCTGCAGCTTGCTTCCCGCCGCTCTCACCTTCGATCCTATCGAAGTCAGCAGACACAAGCGGACCTTGTCCGCGAAGCTCTTGAGTGGGGCTGATCGCGGACAAGGTCCGCTCCTACAAGAGCAGTCCCCCCCAAGCGCGCTGGGCTTTGGCTTTTGAAGACTTCCAGAGAAACCTCCGCGCGCACCTGAGCGCCCCTTCAGGAGGCCGAGCGGAATCGGAGTTTCAGGGGTCGAGCGGCATGGATGCCGCGAGAGCGTTGTCGGGCCAGGGATGGCCCGTCAACGCGGGCCCCTGAAACTTCGATGGAGCGAGGGAAGTCCCGCGAAGCGGGACCCGGATGCAGGGGCAGAGACCTTTGCCTACTTTGTGGCGTTTGACAAAGTAGGTCGCCCGAGGGGGCGAAACAAAATCTTCCAGCACACGCCGAAGCGGCGCAGAAACTGAAGTGGTCAAGTAAAACTGGACACCGGTTTAGGTCTATCCGGTCAGCTCTTCGCGCTGTGCCGGGGTCTGGTAATCGTTGTGGCGATGTGGCCGTTGATGGTTGTAGTAATCGGTCAGGTAACGCAGCACATCGGCCTCTGCTTGAGTCTGATCGACGTAGCCGGAAGACGGCACCCACTCCGACTTGAGGCTTCTAAAGAAACGCTCCATCGGGGCGTTATCCCAGCAGTTTCCTCGACGACTCATGCTTTGCCGGATGTGGTAGCGCCAGAGCAATTGGCGGAATTCGAGGCTGGTGTAATGACAGCCCTGGTCGGAGTGAAACATCAGTTGCTGTGGTTTGCCCCTGGCTTCGTAAGCCACCCGCAAGGCACGCCCGGTGAGTTGTGAGTCTGGACGGTTGGACACGGCCCAGCCGACGATCCGGCGCGCATACAGGTCCATCACCGCCGCCAGGTAGATCCAGCGACCACCAGCCCAGAGGTATGTCACATCCCCACACCACACCTGGTTGGGGCGGTCCACATTGAAGCGACGCTCCAGTTCGTTGGGCGCGATGACGCTTTGTTCCTTGGCGACCCGGTAGCGATGTTTACGGCGCTGCGTACTGACCAGCCCGATCTCTTTCATCAGCCGGGCAGCCAGGTAACGGCCCACGGTATGACCCTCGTTGCGCAAGGCGGCCGACAGGGTTCGGGCGCCAGCTGCGCACCGGCTCTGGGCATGCAACTCCATTACGCGTCGACGCAGCACTTCCCGTCGTCTGCAGACAAGGGCCTGGCGCTGGTGGGCCGCGTAGACACTGCTGCGATTCACGCGGAATAACCGACACAGTTCTGTACGCGAATGCTGCTCGCCCAATGCCTCGACCAGTCTGATTAATCGAGAGCGTCCGACATCAAGAGAGCGGTAGCCTTTTTTAGAATCTCTTTCTCCCGCTCCAAACGGCGGACTTGCGCCTCCAGCTCCTGAATACGCCGCTGTTCCGCCGTCAGCGCCTTGCTATGCGCCGGCGTCTGACCGCCACGCTCCAGCTGCAACTGCGCCACCCAACGACGCATCGCCGTGGGCCCTACCCCCATCGCCTTGCAGGCGGCCGGTACCGAATAGCCTTGATCCACCACCAGGCGGGCGGCTTCCAGTTTGAAATCCGGACTGAATGATCTTCTGCTCATGAACACCTCTGCTGTGGGCGAAGCTTAACGCCCTATCGGGGTGTCCAGAATCATTAGGCCACTTCAAACACCGAAACAAAAGCATCGCGGACGGAGTCCGCTCCTACGGTGGGATCGGCTTTTGCAGGGGAGACGGGGCGCCTAGCCTCTGTCCGCGATCAGCCGTGGTTCGCGAGCAAGCTCGCTCCTACAGGTGTTCATCCGGCAACGTGGGGACGGTGGTGGGCCTTCGCGGACAAGGTCCGCTTGTGTCTGCTGACTTCGGTAGGATCGAAGGTGAGAGCGGCGGGAAGCAAGCTGCAGGTCCGCAGTGTTAGCAGCACGAGTAGGAGCCCAAGCTGCCTCCCGCCGTCCTCTGACCAAAGCCCGAACAGTTGAACGAGTACAACCTCGAACCACAAGCGTGGGCAGTCAGAGCGCTCTCGCCATGTAGTTTACGAGGGTTGAAGCATGACGTGTTGGATCGGTATCGATGTTGCCAAGGACTCGCTGGCCGTATGGTTCCGCCCACAGGGCAGGAGCTTGAGCGTTTCCAATGACGAAGCGGGACATCAGCAGTTAGTGACGCTCTTCGCCGAGGAGAAGCCCGGCCGCATTGTGCTGGAGGCTACCGGTGGATATGAGCGAGGCGTCCTGCATGCCTTGTCCCGAGCCGGCCACGCAGTCTCTCGCTTGAATCCCACACGGGTTCGGGCGTTTGCTACCGCCATGGGCAAGTTGGCCAAGACCGACCCCATCGATGCGGCCGTCCTGGCGCATCTGGCCCAAACGCTGGAGGAAGCCCCCAGTACGGTTCTTTCGCCGGAGCGCCGGCGGCTGCGAGAGCTGGTGCAACGTCGCGAGCAACTGGTTGGGCAGCGCGATGATGAGCGCCGGCGCCTGCAGCAGGCCAACGACCCCTTCGTTCGCCAATGCCTGGAGGACGCCATCAAGGCCTTGAAGGCCAGAATTTGCAGCTATGACGAGCAAATCGCCGAGGCCATGGCTACGGTGGACTCCGAGCAGGTCCAGCAACTCAGTCAGGTCAAGGGCGTAGGCCCGGTAACCGTCGCAGGATTACTGGCTTACCTGCCAGAACTGGGACAACTCAACCGTCGCCAGATCGCCGCCCTGGTCGGCTTGGCCCCTTACAACAGCGACAGCGGCCAGAAATCGGGGCAACGCCGTATCCGCGGAGGGCGCGGCATGATTCGACGCATCCTCTACATGGCAACCTGGTCGGTCATTCGTTACCAGAAGAGCTTCGCTCTTCGTTATCACGGCCTACGCGAAAACGGCCGATGCGCCAAAGTCGCGTTGGTGGCCTGCATGCGAGTTCTGATCGTACGGCTCAATGCGATGGTCCGGGACGGCACTTGCTGGAGAACTGACTTCGAGTAAAAGACAGTTGCTCCTACGGAACGTGTGGCTTTTGCAGGAGAGACGGGGCGCCCAGCCTCTGTCCGCGATCAGCCGTGGTTCGCGAGCAAGCTCGCTCCTACAGGTGTTCATCCGGCAACGTGGGGACGGTGGTGGGCCTTCGCGGACAAGGTCCGCTCCTACGGAACGTGCGGCTCTTGCAGGAGCGACGGGGCGCCCGGCCTTCGTCCGCGATCAGCCCCGGTCAGCGAGCAGGCTCGCTCCTGCGAAGCACGGGCTACCTGGCGCCATACTCCGATGGCGAAACCCCCAGCTCGCGGCGGAACATCTCGCTGAAGCTCCCCGGCTGGTAGCCCAGCGCATGGGCGATCCGGTTCACCGGGACGCCCTCGCCAAGCCGCGCCACGGCGGTGGCCAGCTGCACCTGCCGGCGCCACTGGGCGAAGCCCATGCCCAGGCTGCGCTGGAACAACCGGGCGAGGGTGCGCACGCTGGCGCCGGCGTCGGCGGCGTGCCGCTCGAAGGGGATTTCCTGGGATGGCTCGGCCATCACCGCCAGGCACAGGTTCAGCAGGCGGCGGTCGGACTCGTCCGGCAGCGGCACGCGCAGCAGCAGGCTGCGGGCGCGCTGCAGCTCCAGCACGGCCAGGTGCGACAGCGCCTGGTAGTAATCGGTGTCCGGCTCGCCCTCATGTTCGACCAGGTGCACGATCAGCTCGCGCAACAGGCCGCCGACCTCGAAGGCCTGCACCTGCTCGCCCAGCGCGTCCGCCGTGCCCGGCCGCAGGTAGATGTTGCGCATCTGCAGCTCGCTGACCACCCGGATGCCGTGGGACACCTGCGGCGGCAGCCAGACGGCGCGGTTGGGCGGCACCAGCAGCGCTTCCTGCGGCGTCTCCACCCACATCACCCCGGACATCGCATAGAGCACCTGCCCCCAGTCGTGGGCGTGCGGCTCGATGTGCAGGCCGCGCGGGTAGCTGCGGGCCAGGGCGCGGAGGGACGCGGGGGTGGCGTCGAAGTCGGGGGGAGCGGCGCGGGCCATGGCGGGATTCGGCGGTGGGGATGCGCCGCATGGTAGCCGCTGGCCGCGCCCGCTGGCGAGCCGGGACGCATGCGCTGGCACGCCGGCGCACCATCCTGTCACGAATCCTTTACGGTGCGGCGGCGTGCCGCAGGGGGCTTCGGCCGGCGTAAGGTTTTCTTGCCGCGCGGCCCTGGCGAGGCCGGGCGCCGGGGCGTCGGGGTGGCTTGTCCGTGGCCGCGCGGACGGATGAGATGGAGGTATTCCAGAGCCTGGAAGGCCCCGTGCCGCTCCAGCCGATAACGACAATGAGGAGGCCGGATGAACGCCGTGTCCAAGATCGACCAGCACAACCCCATCGGTACCGACGGCTTCGAGTTCGTCGAATTCACCGCCCCCGACGCCACGGGCATCGAGCAGCTGCGCCAGCTGTTCACCAGCATGGGCTTCACCGAGACGGCCAGGCACCGCTCCAAGGAAGTCTTCCTGTTCCAGCAGAACGACATCAACATCGTGCTCAACGGCAGCCCCACCGGCCACGTCCACGAGTTCGCCAGGAAGCACGGCCCGAGCGCCTGCGCCATGGCCTTCCGGGTGAAGAATGCCGCCCAGGCCGCCGCCTACGTCGAGTCCAAGGGCGCGAAACTGGTGGGCAGCCACGCCAACTTCGGCGAGCTGAACATCCCCTGCGTCGAAGGCATCGGCGGTTCGCTGCTGTACCTGGTGGACCGCTACGGCAGCCACAGCATCTATGACGTCGACTTCGAGTTCATCGAGGGCCGCAGCGCCACCGACAACGCCGTCGGCCTGATGGCCATCGACCACCTGACCCACAACGTCAAGCGCGGCCAGATGGACGTCTGGTCCGGCTTCTACGAGCGCATCGCCAACTTCCGCGAGATCCGCTACTTCGACATCGAAGGCAAGCTCACCGGCCTGTTCTCCCGCGCGATGACCGCGCCCTGCGGCAAGATCCGCATCCCGATCAACGAGTCGGCCGACGATACCTCGCAGATCGAGGAATTCATCCGCGAATACCACGGCGAGGGCATCCAGCACATCGCCCTGACCACCGACGACATCTACGCCACCGTGCGCAAGCTGCGCGCCAACGGCGTGGACTTCATGACCACCCCGGACACCTACTACGAGAAGGTCGACAGCCGCGTCGCCGGCCACGGCGAGCCGCTCGACCAGCTGCGCGAGCTGAGCATCCTGATCGACGGCGCGCCGGGCGACGACGGCATCCTGCTGCAGATCTTCACCAACACGGTGATCGGCCCGATCTTCTTCGAGATCATCCAGCGCAAGGGCAACCAGGGCTTCGGCGAGGGCAACTTCAAGGCCCTGTTCGAATCCATCGAGGAAGACCAGATTCGCCGTGGCGTGATCTCCGAGAAGTGACCCACGTGCGGGACGGCTGCGCATGAGGCGCGGCCGCCCCCGGAGAACCGCCATGCTCACCCTGTATTCCTACTGGCGCTCCAGCGCCGCCTACCGCGTGCGCATCGCCCTGGGCCTGAAGGGCCTGGCCTACCGCCAGGTGCCGGTGCACCTGGTCAAGGACGGCGGCCAGCAGCACGCCGCCGGCTACAAGGCGCTCAACCCGCAGGAACTGGTGCCGCTGCTGGTCGACGGCGAGGCGCGCATCGCCCAGTCCCTGGCGATCCTCGAATACCTCGACGAAACCCATCCGCAACCCGGCCTGCTGCCGCGCGACCCGCTGCAGCGCGCCCAGGTGCGCGCGCTTTCCCTGCACATCGCCTGCGACATCCATCCGCTGAACAACCTGCGCGTGCTGCAATACCTCAGCGGCCCGCTGGGCGTGGCGGACGACGCGAAGAACGCCTGGATCCGCCACTGGGTCGAGACCGGCCTGCGCGCGGTGGAAGAGGGCCTCGCCGCCTGGCCCGGCCCGCTGTCCCTCGGCGAGCGTCCCGGCTACTTCGAGGCCTGCCTGATTCCCCAGCTGTACAACGCGCGGCGCTTCGGCTGCGACCTGTCCGGCTGCCCGCGCCTGCTCGCCATCGCCGCCCGCTGCGAGGCCCTCGAAGCCTTCCAGCAGGCCGCGCCGGAAGTGCAGCCCGACGCCCAGTGAGCCCCCGGCGTTGCCCGGCCTTGGGACGGGCCGCGCTCGATTGACCGCGCGGCCCGATCCTTCCTAGAGTGACCGGGCCATTTTTCGTCAGAGGGATATTCATGAAAAAAGCACTTTGGCTGCTCGCCGCCGTGCCGGTCCTGCTCGTCGCCTGTGGCGGCGAAGAGAAGAAGGCGCCGCAGGTCGACGCGCTGGTCCTGCCCGGCGACGCCAAGCTGGACTCGCGCAGCGTCTCGTACACCTGCGAGGACGGCCGCGCGTTCGGCGTCCAGTACCTGAACAAGGGCGACAACAGCCTGGCCGTGGTGCCGGTCACCGACGCCTCGACCCTGGTGTTCGCCAACGTCATCTCCGCCTCCGGCGCCAAGTACGTCGCCGGCCAGTACGTGTGGTGGACCAAGGGCCCGGAGGCCACCCTGTACAAGGGCTGGAAGGGCGGCGAACCGGCGGATGGCGTGGCGTGCAAGGAAAAGTGATTTCTCCCGCGCCATGATCGAAAAAGCCCGGCTGATGCCGGGCTTTTTCATGGAGGGATTCACACCGAGGTCTGACACCCCGCAGGAGCGGACTCCGTCCGCGATCAGCCCTTGTGCCGAGATATCGCGGACGGAGTCCGCTCCTGCAGGTGCACAGCTTTTCGTAGGAGCGGACCTTGTCCGCGATGGCCTGGGACCGGCCTGGCGGCCGGATCGCGGATAAGATCCGCTCCTACGAAAGCAGCCCCGTGCGTGGGGCTGCCTCCGTGGGAGAGAGCCATGCCCGCGATCGCGCGCAGGGTGCGCACCGCGTCAGAAGGTGAACTCCACATTCACCGTCGGTGTCGAGGTGCGGCTGCCGCGGCCGCCGTCCACGCCGAACTTGTTGTGCCAGTACTCGTAGCCCACGCCCAGCCACAGGTTCGGCAGGCGTTTGGTGCCCGGCAGGGTGGCGAACATCAGCGAGGTGCGCAGCAGGGTTTCCGGCGCGGTGTCCTGGTCGTTGTAGTCCTCGCCCTTTTCCCCGGTGTAGTTCAGGAAGCCCTGGAACTTCGCCCCGTGGTCGCCCAGCTGGAGCGGCCGCAGCCAGGTCAGGTTGACCATGTAGGTGGTGTCGAAGGTGTGGTCCGGGTGGCGCACGTTGGGGATGCCCGAGTGGTTCTTCTCGCGGTAGTAGAACAGCGAGAGGTCCAGCACGCCGGGGCCGTTGAACTTGAGGGTGGGGCCGAACACCAGGGCGCGCTTCTTCGCCGAGGCGAGGTTGTTGTTGCGGCTGGCATCGAAGCCGAAGGTGAAGGCGTGATCCTTCACCAGCCCCTTGCCCTGCGGCAGGTCGAACACCCGCGAGGCGAACAGCTGGCTGCGGAACACCCCGTAGACCTCGCTGCTGCCGTGGTCGGTGCCCTTGCGCGGGTCGTCGCTGTCGGACTGCAGCACGTCGAGGTGGAAGAAGTTGCTGCCGTAGCGGTAACCGTTCGCGTGGCTGAAGCTGAAGATGCGCTTGCTGATGTCGTGCGGGTTGTTCGGGTTGGTGAAGCCCGTGCCGTAGCGGAAACCCAGGGTGTTGCTGGTCCACTCGAACAAGCGATCTTCCTCGGCCTGCGCCATGCCCAGCGGGGCCATGACCAGCGCGGTACCGAGGGCGATCCAGCGGCCGGTGCTCGGGCGGCGGCGGGAACGCGGTTGGGGGCGGGCGGCGCCAAGGGCCGTCATCGCGGATGAAACCATGCTGCACCTCTGTCTTGTTTTTGTTTTTTCTGCCAAGGGGCCGGCGTCCCGCAGGGTGAACTGCGGTCGGTGACAGGCTGGGTTCTAATGGTGAATTGAAGACATTGCAAGAAAAATTTGTACACAAATACGTATACAAAAATTGACGCAAGAGTCAGGAACGGGCGCTCCGGGGCGGGCTGGATGGCTTCGCGACAGGCTCGGCGGTGCGCGCTATCCTGACGATCATTTCCTTCCTGAATCTTCCCCATGCTGCAGATTTCCAACGCCGTGCAGATCCCCGACGCCGAGATCGAGCTGAACGCCATCCGCGCCCAGGGCGCCGGCGGGCAGAACGTCAACAAGGTGTCCAGCGCCGTGCACCTGCGCTTCGACATCCGCGCATCGTCCTTGCCGGCGTTCTACAAGGAACGCCTGCTGGCGCTGAGCGACCAGCGCATCAGCGGCGATGGCGTGGTGGTGATCAAGGCCCAGCAGTTCCGCACCCAGGAGCAGAACCGCGAGGACGCGCTGAACCGCCTGGCGGAGCTGATCCGCAGCGTGGCGAAAGTGGAGAAGAAGCGCCGCCCGACCAAGCCGACGCTGGGCTCGAAGACCCGCCGCCTCGACGGCAAGAGCAAGCGCGGGGCGATCAAGGCGGGACGGGGGAAGGTGGATTTCTGAGGTGCTGCCCGAGTGGGACAGCGCCGCTTGAACGATGCCCTCTCCCTTCCGGGAGAGGGCATCCGCTTTTCGTAGGAGCGAGCTTGCTCGCGAACAACCCCCGCCGCGGAATCAGTTCGCGAGCAAGCTCGCTCCTACACGGGGACGCGTGCCGGCAGGTGCAACCCCAAACCCGCGTCAGTGCACCAACACCCCCGTGAACACATACGCCTGCGCCAGCGTGATCAAGCCGATGAACGCGGCGAAAATCAGGCTGTGCTTGACCGTGAAGCGGAACAGGTCCGACTCGCGCCCGACCATCCCGGTGGCCGCGCAGGCCACGGCGATGGACTGCGGCGAGATCATCTTGCCGGTCACCCCGCCGGTGGTGTTGGCCGCCACCAGCAGCGTGTCGCTGACCCCCAGCTGGTGCGCGGTGGTCGCCTGCAGCGAGCCGAACAGGGCGTTGGACGAGGTGTCCGAGCCGGTCAGGAACACCCCCAGCCAGCCGAGGAACGGCGAGAAGAACGGGAAGGCCGCGCCCGTGCCGGCCAGCACCAGCGCCAGGGTGGTGGACATGCCCGAGTAGTTGGTGACGAAGGCGAAGGCCAGCACCATGCCGATGGTCAGCACCGGCCACTTCAGCTCCACCAGCGTGTCGCGGAAGGTCGCCGCGCCGCTCTTGAAGTCGATGCGCAGGATCACCATCGAAATCAGCGCCGAGAGGAAGATCGCCGTGCCGCTGGCCGAGACCAGGTCGAACTTGTAGATGGCCGGCATCGGCGTCGGGTTGGCGACGATGGGCGCCGCCTTGAGCACCAGCTGGTCGAGCCAGGGCACGTTGATCACCGCCACCCAGCTCTCCAGCGCGGCGCCGGGCAGGAACATCGCCTTGAACGGCTTCATGGTCCAGATGGTGACCAGCACGGTGAGGATCAGGAAGGGCGACCAGGCCTTGAGGATCTGCCCGAGGCTGTACCGCGACTCGCCGCCATTGCCGGCGCTGCCGCCGAAGCCACCGAGCACCGCGCTGCCGTCGGCGTTGATCGCGGAAACCTCCTGCTCGCGCACGGCCTTGGGCTGCCACACGCGCAGGAACAGCGTCAGGCAGACCATGCTCAGCAGCGCGGAGGTGATGTCCGGCAGCTCCGGGCCGATGAAGTTGGAGGTGAAGAACTGGCTGACGGCGAACACGCCGCCGGCCACCAGCAGCGCCGGCCAGGTCTCGCGCACGCCGCGCCAGCCGTCCATCATCGCCACCAGCCAGAACGGCACGATCACCGACAGGATCGGCAACTGGCGCCCGGCCATGGCGCCGATCTTGAAGGCGTCCACGCCCGACACCTGGCCGGCGACGATGATCGGGATGCCCAGGGCGCCGAAGGCCACCGGCGCGGTGTTGGCGATCAGGCACAGGCCCGCCGCGTACAGCGGGTTGAAGCCCAGCCCGACCAGCAGCGCCGCGGTGATCGCCACCGGCGCGCCGAAGCCCGCCGCGCCTTCGAGGAAGGCGCCAAAGGAGAAGCCGATCAGCACCACCTGCAGGCGCTGGTCGGTGGTGATCGACAGCACCGAGCTGCGGATGATCTCGAACTGCCCGCTCTTGACCGTCAGCTTGTAGAGGAATACCGCCGCGACGATGATCCAGGCGATCGGCCAGAGACCGTAGAAGAAGCCGTAGACGGCGGACGCGAAGGCCATGCCGACCGGCATCCCGTAGACGAGGATCGCCACCGCCAGCGACAGCGCCAGGGTGATGGCGCCGGCGACATGGCCCTTGAGGCGGAACACCGCCAGGGCGAGGAAGAAGAACACGATCGGCACGAGGGCGGCCAGGGCCGAGAGGCCGAGGCTGCCAAGCGGGGTGTAGAGCTGCTGCCAGGTTTGCATGGGGATTGTCCCTTGTTGTTGTGGATGCAGAGGCAAAGCGTCAGCGGTGGATGAGGGCGGCCGGCGGTGCGTTCGCCGGGTGGCGGAAGGACGGGCGGCGGCGCGCCGGCGTCCATTGAAAAAGCCCCGGAACACGGTGCGTGGCGGGGCTTCTGAACACGGGTGCGGGCGCGCGTCGGAGGATTTTGCCGGCGGCTCGCCCGGGGGCGACGACGACCGGGCCCCGGCCTGCGCGGGGCACCTGTCGTCCGTGTCGGCCGGCGTACGGGGTCACGGCGTGGCGTCCCGGGCCAGGGCCGTGGCGCCGGCGCTGGCCACCTGGGCGTCCTGGTCGGCCTTGACCCCGGAAACGCCCACCGCGCCGACCACCTCGCCCTCCACCCGCACCGGCACGCCGCCCTCCAGCGAGGTGAGCAGCGGCGCGGTGACGAAGGCAGTGCGGCCGCCGTTGACCATCTCCTCGTAGCCCTTGGTCTCGCGCCGGCCGAGCGCCGCGCTGCGGGCCTTCTCGGTGGCGATGTAGGCGCTGGCCGCGGCGCAGCCGTCGAGGCGCTCCAGGGCCAGCGGATGGCCGCCGTCGTCGACGATGGCGATGGTCACCGCCCATTGGTTGCGCTGCGCCTCGTCACGCGCGGCGGCAAGGATGCGGCCGACTTCGTGCTGGGTCAGAACGACTTTGTGCTGCATGTTTCCACCTCGCCCTTGGGGTTTTTCGTCGTGCCGAGGGAGGGCGACGGCGCATCGGCCAGCGCTTCCTCCACCAGTTCGATCCAGTGCCGCACCGGCGTGCGCCCGGCACCGTCGAGGTGCGTCTGGCAGCCGATGTTGGCGGTGACTATCACTTCGGGATTGCCGCTCTCCAGCGCCTTCAGGCGGTTGTCGCGCAACTGGCGCGAGAGGGCCGGCTGGGTCAGCGAATAGGTGCCGGCGGAGCCGCAGCACAGGTGGCCGTCCGGCACGCCGGTGAGGCTGAAGCCCAGGCGCGCGAGCACGCCTTCCACCGTGCCGCCGAGCTTCAGCGCGTGCTGCAGCGTGCAGGGGCAGTGGAAGGCCAGGCGGCGGTCGCCGTGCAGCTGCAGCTCTTCCAGCGGCTCGTCGCGCAGCACCTCGGACAGGTCGCGGGACAGTTCGCTGACCCGCCTGGCCTTGGCCGCATACTGCGGGTCGCGCTCCAGCAGGTGGCCGTAGTCGCGGACGAAGGCGCCGCAGCCGCTGGCGGTCTGCACGATGGCTTCGGCGCCGGCGTCGATGGACGGCCACCAGGCGTCGATGTTGCGCCGCGCGCGGTCCAGGCCCTGTGCCTGGGCGTTCAGGTGGTAGTCCACGGCGCCGCAGCAGCCGGCGTCCGGCGCCGGGATCACGCTGATGCCGAGGCGATCCAGCACCCGCGCGGCGGCAGCGTTGGTGTTGGGCGAAAGCGCCGGCTGCACGCAGCCTTCGAGCATCAGCATGCGCCGCGCGTGGCGCGGCTGCGGGCGCTCGACCGGCGGGCGCGGATGGCGCGGCAGCTTGTTCTGCAGGCTCTCCGGCAGCAGCGGATGCAGCGCCCGGCCGGCCTTGGCCAGGGCGCCGAACAGCACGGGATTCGGCACCACGGCGCGCAGCCCCCGGCGCATCACGCGCTCGCCCAGGGTGCGCGGCACCTGCTGCTCGACCACCTCGCGGCCGATGTCCAGCAGGTTGTGGTAGTCCACCCCGGAGGGGCAGGTGGTCTCGCAATTGCGGCAGGTCAGGCAGCGGTCCAGGTGCAGTTGCGTCTTCGCGCTGGCCTCGTGGCCTTCGAGCACCTGCTTGATCAGGTAGATGCGCCCGCGCGGGCCGTCCAGCTCGTCGCCCAGCAGCTGGTAGGTGGGGCAGGTGGCGGTGCAGAAGCCGCAGTGCACGCAGGAGCGCAGGATGCGCTCGGCCTCCTCGGCGCGGGGCAGCTGCTTGGCGTGTTCGCTCAGGTTGGTTTGCATCAGACCTCCGCGTACATCCGGCCGGGGTTGAAGATGCCCTGGGGATCGAGCTGCTCCTTGAGGCGGCGGTGATAGACCAGCAGGGGCACGGGCAGCGGGTGGAAGCTGTCGTCGCCAGGAGCGTAGCGGGTGGCGTGGCCGCCGGCCTCGGCGGCGCTGTGGCGGATCAGCCCGGCGTCCGCGTCGGACTTCAGCCAGCGCTGCGCGCCGCCCCAGTCGATCAGCTGTTCGCCCGGCAGCGCGAGGGCCGGCGTGGCGTTGGGCAGCGACAGGCGCCAGAGCGTGCCGGGGCCGGCGAAGAAGTCCAGGCGCTGCTCGCGCAGGTCCTGCCAGTAACCGCTGTCGATCTCCTCGCCGCCCAGGCGCAGGCGCGCCGAACAGACCGAGCCTTCGCCGCCTTCCAGGCGCAGGCGCAGCGCCTCGCCGTCGTAACAGGCGGCGGTGATCGGGATCGGCTGGCTGCCCCATTCGGCCAGCTCGCCGAGGGCCTGGTGGACGTCCATCTCCAGGCGCAGGCTGGCGCACATGCGCGGCTTGGGCAGCACCTTCATCGAGACCTCGGTGATCAGCCCCAGGCAGCCGAAGCTACCGGCCAGCAGGCGCGACAGGTCATAGCCGGCGACGTTCTTCATCACCTCGCCGCCGAAACGCAGCAGCTTGCCGTGGCCGGTGATCACCCGCGTGCCCAGCACGTAGTCGCGCACCGCGCCCGACCAGGGCCGGCGCGGGCCGGAGAGCCCGGCGGCGACCATGCCGCCGAAGGTCGCGGCGGAAAACCCCGGCGGTTCGCAGGGCAGCATCTGCCCGGCGGCGTCCAGCGCCGCTTCGATCTCCGCCAGCGGGGTGCCGGCGCGGGCGGTCAGCACCAGCTCGGTCGGGTCGTAGCTGACGATGCCGCAATGGGCGCGGGTGTCCAGTTCCTCGCCGTTCACCGGGCGGCCGAGGAAGGCCTTGCTGTCGCCGCCGCGGATGCGCAGCGGCAGCTTCGCGTTGAGCGCGTGGTTCACCTGGTCGAGCAGGGCGGCGCTGGCGTCGTGCATCAGAAACGCTCCAGGTCGGGGAAGGGCAGCTGGCCGTGGTGCACGTGCATGGCGCCGAACTCGGCGCAGCGGTGCAGGGTCGGGATGTTCTTGCCGGGGTTGAGCAGGCGGTCCGGGTCGAAGGCCGCCTTCACCGCATGGAACAGGGTCAGCTCGTCGCTGTTGAACTGCGCGCACATCTGGTTGATCTTCTCGCGCCCCACGCCGTGCTCGCCGGTGATGCTGCCGCCCACCGCCACGCAGAGTTCGAGGATCCTGCCGCCGATGGCCTCGGCGCGCTCCAGCTCGCCCGGCACGTTGGCGTCGAAGAGGATCAGCGGGTGCATGTTGCCGTCGCCGGCATGGAACACGTTGGCCACCCGCAGGCCGAATTCCTCCGACAGCTCGGCGATGCCGTGCAGCACGCGCGGCAGCTCGCGGCGCGGGATGGTGCCGTCCATGCAGTAATAGTCCGGCGAGATGCGCCCCACGGCCGGGAAGGCGTTCTTGCGCCCGGCCCAGAAGCGCACGCGCTCGGCCTCGTCGCAGGCCAGGCGCACGTCGGTGGCGCCGGCCGCGCGCAGCACGCCGTCGACGCGCTCGCAGTCGTCCTGCACGTCGGCTTCCACGCCGTCCAGCTCGCACAGCAGGATGGCCGCCGCGTCCACCGGGTAGCCGGCGTGGATGAAGTCCTCGGCGGCGCGGATCGACAGGTTGTCCATCATCTCCAGCCCGCCGGGGATGATGCCGGCGGCGATGATCTCGGCCACCGCGCGGCCGGCCTTTTCCACCGAATCGAAGCTGGCCAGCAGCACCCGCGCCACCTGCGGCCGGGGCAGCAGCTTGACGGTGACTTCGGTGACGATGCCGAGCATCCCTTCGGAGCCGGTGAACAGCGCCAGCAGGTCGAAGCCGGGGCTGTCGAGGGCATCGCTGCCGAGGGTGAGGTGCTCGCCCTCGACGGTGAGGATGTCCACCCTGAGCAGGTTGTGCACGGTCAGGCCGTACTTGAGGCAGTGCACGCCGCCGGCGTTCTCGGCGACGTTGCCGCCGATGGAGCAGGCGATCTGCGAGGACGGATCGGGCGCGTAGTAGAGGCCGTGGGGCGCCGCCGCCTGGGAGATCGCCAGGTTGCGCACGCCGGGCTGCACGCGGGCGAAGCGGCCCTGCGGGTTCACTTCGAGGATCCGGTTGAAGCGCGCCATCACCAGCAGGATGCCTTTCTCCAGCGGCAGCGCGCCGCCGGAAAGGCCGGTCCCCGAGCCGCGCGCCACCACCGGCACCTTGCGCGCGTGGCAGAGCCGGAGCAGCGCCTGCACCTGCTCCATGCGCTCGGGCAGCGCCACCAGCATCGGCACGGTGCGATAGGCGGAGAGGCCGTCGCATTCGTAGGGCTTGAGGTCTTCGGCGGCGTGCAGGAGTTCGAGGTCGGGCAGGGCCGCGCGCAGGTCGGCCAGCAGGGCGGACTTGTCGACGGCCGGCAGCGCGCCATCGACGCGCTCGTCGTAGAGGATATTCATGGGCTGACGGTGCTCTGATCTTGTTTTTGTTCGAGCCCGGCGGGCGGGCTCCCGGAGCCACAGCGTCCCCGAACATGCGGCCGGCGCCCGGCCGGCGTCCACCGCGATTGGCACTGGTCCTACCAGTTCTTCTCCGGCCGGCGCCTGGAAAGACCGTGCCCAAGCGGCTAGGGTTGACGGCTGCGGGGCAGGTGAAGACCTGCTGGTCCTACCAGTTGCGGAGAAGGTCCATGAACGGTTCCCAACCGGGAAAGCAGCGCGTCGCCGACCAGGTGGCGGAGAAGATCGAGCGGCTGATCGTCGACGGCGTGCTCAAGGTCGGCCAGGCGCTGCCCTCGGAGCGGCGCCTGGTGGAGAAGCTCGGCTGCTCGCGCTCGGCCCTGCGCGAAGGGCTGCGCGTGCTGCGTGGGCGCGGCATCGTCGACACCGAGCAGGGGCGCGGCTCCTTCGTCGCCGACCTGACCGGCGCGGAGGACGTGTCGCCGCTGCTGCACCTGTTCCGCTCGCAGCCGCGCACGCTCTACGACCTGCTGGAGGTGCGCGCGCTGCTGGAAGGGGAGTCCGCCCGCCTGGCCGCCCTGCGCGCCACTGAGGCCGACCTGGTGCTGATCGGCCGGCGCTTCGAGGAAATGCACGCCGCCTTCGACGAGCCGCAACCGCTGGACCCGCGCGAGCACGCCCGGCGCGACCACGCCTTCCACCAGGCGATCAGCGAGGCCTCGCACAACCCGGTGCTGGTGCACACCCTGCAATCGCTCAACGAGCTGATGCTCAGCACCGTGTTCGCCTCAGTGAACAACCTCTACAACCGCCCGGCGCAGAAACGCCAGATCGACCGCCAGCACGCGCGGCTCTACCGCGCCATCACCGAGCGCCAGCCCGAGCAGGCCCAGCGCGCCGCCCGCGAGCACATCCACAGCGTGCGCGACAACCTCTGGGAAATCGAACAGGAAGAGCAGCGCCTGGTGCGCGCGACGCTGCGCCTGGAAGGCTGGAAGTAATCGCGCCCGGACGGCTCTTCGCAGGCGCGAGCCAGCTCGCGAAGCGCATGCCTCCCGACCTGCCGGGAGGCACTGCTCTTGCAGGAGCGGACCTTGTCCGCGATGGCGGAACAGGCCGGCCTGCCGGCCGGATCGCGGATGAATCCGCTCCTACGGGGACGGCTCTTCAGCGCGCGCCTTGCGCTCGCGCATCTCGGCCGCCATCCGCTCGGCGTTGGCCTGGCAGTCCATGCCTTCGGGCCTGTTCTCGATGTCGTCGATCACCGCCAGCAGGTGCTTGCGGTTCTGCCGCAGTTGCTTCTCCATCGCCTCGATTTCCGCGACCTTGCGGCGCAGGCTGGCGAGCAGCTCGTCGTGGCCGCCTTTCTGCGGATTGGAATGCGGCAGCAGGTTGCGGATTTCCTCCAGGCTGAAACCGGTCTGCTGCGCGCTGCGGATGATCTCCAGCAGGTCCAGCGTCTGCGCCGGGTATTCGCGGTAGCCATTGGCCAGGCGGTGCGCCGGGGCGATCAGCCCGCTGGCTTCGTAGAAGCGGATGCGCGAGGGGGCGAGGCCGCTGAGGCTGGCCAGTTCACCGATTTTCATGGAGGGCTCCGAAGGGGGCTTGACCTTGAAGTGAACTTTAAACTTACCCTCGCCGGCACCACAACCACGGAGCCGCGCCATGTCGCCCTTCCAGCCCCTGCGCCTGCCCAACGGCAGCCAAGTCCCCAACCGCATCGCCAAGGCCGCCATGGAAGAGAACATGGCCGATGCCGACCAGGCGCCCTCGGACAAACTGCTGCGCCTGTACCAGGCCTGGGCGGACGGCGGCGCCGGCCTGATCCTCAGCGGCAACGTGATGATCGACGGCCGCGCCATGACCGGCCCCGGTGGCGTGGTGCTGGAGAATGAGCGCCATCTGGAGCGTTTCCGCGAATGGGCGCGCATCGGCCGTTCTGGCGGCGCGCAGTTCTGGCTGCAGTTGAACCACCCCGGCCGCCAGGTGCAGACCAACCTCGGCCAGGGCGCCATTGCGCCGTCGGTGGTGCCGCTGCAGATGGGCAGGTTCTCCAGGCTGTTCGCCGTCGCCCGGGAGATGACCGAGGCCGATATCGCCGAGGTGATCCGGCGCTTCGTCCGCGCCGCGAAGCTCGCCGAGCAGGCCGGCTTCAGCGGCGTGCAGATCCACGCGGCCCACGGCTACCTGCTCAGCCAGTTCCTCTCGCCCCTGGCCAACAAGCGCCAGGATCGCTGGGGCGGCGCGCTGGAGAACCGCGCGCGGCTGCTGCTGGAAGTCGTGCGGGCGGTGCGCGCCGAGGTGTCGGCGGGCTTCTGCGTGGGCGTGAAGATCAACTCCGCCGACTTCCAGCGCGGTGGCTTCGATGCCAGCGACGCGCGCCAGGTGATCGAGTGGCTGAACGCCGAGCAGGTCGATCTGGTGGAGCTCTCCGGCGGCAGCTACGAGGCGCCGGCCATGCAGGGCGATGCCCGCGACGGCCGCACCCTGGCGCGGGAGGCCTATTTCCTCGAATTCGCCCGCGAGATGCGCGAGGTAGCGCGGATGCCGCTGATGGTCACCGGCGGCATCCGCCGTCTGCCGGTGGCGGAACAGGTGCTGGACAGCGGGCTGGACATGGTCGGCATCGGCACCGCCCTGGCGCTGGAGCCGCAGCTGGTGCTGCACTGGCGGCGCGGCAGCCAGATCCAGCCGCAGCTGCCGCCGATCCGCTGGCGTTCCAAGCCGCTGGCGGCGCTGGCCTACATGGCGCTGGTGAAGCTGCAACTGCTGCGCATCGGCACCCGCCGCGCGCCCGATCCGCAGGCTTCGCCATTGCGCGCGCTGCTCATGGAGCAATGGCGCACGCTGCACCGGGCCAGGCAGTACCGCCGCTGGGCGGCGCGGCAGGCGGGGTGATCGAGCCGGTTCTGCCATTCCTGAAAGCCCGTTCCTGGGATTTTCCTCACTCCAGCCCTGGCTGCGCGCCCCGCTCCAGAGGGAGAGGGAGCCGTCCGTACCGGCTGACGCAGTGGTTTCATCCTGCACCGAACGGTCCCCTCTCCCGCTTGCGGGAGAGGGTTAGGGTGAGGGGCTCTTGCTCTCGTTGGAGCTTACCCATCACGCCTGCTGTCGAGTCGCCGCCAGCACGATCTCGCGGATGCACACGCCCTGCGGTTGGTCGTAGGCAAAGCGGATGGCGTTGGCCACGTCCTCGGCGCTGAGCACCTTGCCGCCCATCTCGCGCTTCCAGTCCTGGTAGCCGCTCTTGATCGCCTCGTCGGTGGTGTGGCTGAGCAGTTCGGTCTCAACCGCGCCAGGAGCGATGGTGACGACGCGGACGTTGTGCGCCGCGACTTCCTCGCGCAGGTTCTCGGAGATCGCGTGCACAGCGAACTTGGTGCCGACGTAGGCAACGTGGTTGGGGAAGGTCTTGCGCCCGGCCACCGAGCTGACGTTGATCAGCGTGCCCTGGTTGCGTTCCACCATGCCCTTGAGCACGGCGTGCACGCCGTTGAGCAGGCCCTTCACGTTGACGTCGAGCATGCGCTCCCACTCGGCCGGGTCCTGCTCGACCATGTTGCCCAGCAGCATCACGCCGGCGTTGTTCACCAGCGCGTCGGTCGGGCCGAAGCGTTTCTCGGCTTCGTCCACGGCGGTCAGCAGAGCCTCGCGGTCGGTCACGTCCACCGCGCGGCACAGTACGTTGGGCAGTTGCAGCGCCTCCAGGCGCTCGATGCGGCGGGCGAGCAGCAGCAGCGGGTGGCCCTGCTGGGAGAAGAGGCGGGCGGTGGCTTCGCCGATACCGGAACTGGCGCCGGTGACGATGATCAGGGGCTTGCTCATGGAGATTCTCCTGCTATCGGAAAACTGGATGGCTGAACGATGCCGTGAAGTATATTGAGCGCTATTCCGCCTGAAAAATGGCTTATTCCTGTGCCTGGTATCGGGTTTGCCTATGGACATCCGACAGCTCGCCGCCTTCGTCGCGGTCTTCGAAGAACGCAACATCACCGCCGCCGCCCAGCGCCTGTTCGTCAGCCAGCCAACGCTGTCGGTGACCATCCGCCAGCTGGAAGAGGCGCTGGGCACCGAGCTGTTTCTGCGCCGGGCGCGCGGGGTGGAGGTCAGCGAAGCGGCGCGTGCCCTGTATCCGCGCGCCCGCGCATTGCTGGCCGAGGCCGACGGCCTGCGCAACATGTTCCGCCAGGCCTCGGCGCGCCAGCCGTTGCACCTGGGCGTGGAAGGCGACGTCAGCGCCGAACAGGTCGAAGGCTTCGTCACCCTGGCGCAGCAGGCCGTGCCCAATCTGCTGCTGCACCTGGAAGAGGGCTGCGTGGGCGATGCACGTCTGGCGGCGGAGGAATTCTGCTGCGAGGACGAACTCTTCGTGCCGGTCTGGGAGGATCCGTACGTGCTGGCGTTGCCGCCGGGCGTGGAGGATGCGCAGAGCGGCGGCTGGATCACCTGCCCGACGCATCCGTCCCACCAGCGGCTGATGACCGCCTACGGCAGCGCGCCGGTCGTCGCACAGGCCAGCACCCTGAACCTGGCGCTGCGGCTGGTCAGCGCGGGCGTCGGTGCGGCGATCCTGCCGGCTTCGCTGCTGAGCGGCGCGCCGGCGGTGCGCAGCGGCACGCTGAACCTGCCGCTGCCGATCCGTCGCATCGGCCTCTGCCATTCCGCCCAGGCGCTGGAGCACCCGGCGGTGCGCGGGCTCTACGATTTCCTGCGAGCCCGCGAGGCGGCCTGACTCAGGCCTGCGCCTTCTGCGCGGCGGGCGCGCGCAAGGACAGCAGCAGGACCAGCGAGGCCGCGAGAATCTGCAGGCTGGCATAGCCGTTGGTGGTGGCGATCAGGCCGTAACGCTGGATCGCCGGCACGCTGAAGGCCAGGTAGCTGAGCACGTAGAAGCTCGCCATCAGCGCCCCGCGTTCGCGGGCGTGGGCCAGCGGCAGCACCGAGCGCAGCATCCTGCTGCGCGCCAGGGGACGCGGCGAGAAGCTGCCGGCGGTGGACCGGATCGTCGACCGGCTGATGGCGCCGCCGGTGTACCGGATTCTGTTTTCCGGCGAGGAGCTGGAGGCGGGGTATGTCGCGCGCCTGGTCGACCTGACGCTGGACGGGTTGTCGTAGGAGCGGACTCCGTCCGCGAGGCCGTCAGGCCCGGCTCAGGCGGATCACCGTGCGCGCCACGGACCCCCCGGTGAGCAGCACCGCGAACAGCCGCAGCGTCTGCATCGCCAGCACCAGGCCGAGGTCGGAGTGGGTGTCCACCGCGATGATCGCCATGGCGTCCAGGCCGCCGGGGCTGGTGGCGAGGTAGAGGGAGAGGAAATCCATCCCGGTGATGGCCGCCAGCGCCCAGGCGAATGCCGCGCAACTGGCGATCAGGACCAGTGCGCTGACCAGCATGGCCGGCAGGTGGCGGCCGACGTAGGCGAGGCTTTCGCGGTCGAAGCGCAGGCCGATGTAGCAGCCGATCACCCCGTAGGCGGTCGCCAGCAGCCAGTGCGGCAGGGTGATGTGCAGCACGCCGCTGAGCTGCAGCACGGCGCCGGCCACCAGCGGCACCAGCAGCGGGCCGGCCGGCAGGCGCGCGCCGGCGGTGGTGCAGACGAGGATCAGCAGCAGGCACTCGATCAGGTCGGGCAGGGTGGCGGTGTCGACGATCGGCGTGCTGTGCGCCGCCGAGCCGCCGCCTTCGATGCCCAGCAGGCGGCCCACCAGCGCGCCGGCCATGACCACGCAGACCACCCGCACGTACTGCATGGTGGCGACCACGCGCGGGTCGGCGCCGTTGGCTTCGGCCATCGACACCATGGCCGCCGCGCCACCCGGCGCGGTGCCCCAGGCGGCGGTACTGCCGGGGATGCCGCCGAAGCGCACCATGGCGTAGCTGACCGCGGCCGAAAGCAGCAGGGTGAGCAGGGGGGCGCTGAGCATCAGCGGCCAGGACGCGACCATCGCCTGCAGCACCGACCCGCTCATGGCATGGGCGACCAGCAGGCCGACGCAGCCCTGGCTGAGGAGGAAGGCCGGGCGCGGCAGGCGGATCCGGGCGCCGCCGACGCCGAAGGCGATGGCCACCAGCATGGGCCCGAGGAACAGGGCGGCGGGGATGCCGAGCCAGGTCAGCATCTGTCCGGCGCCGCCGGCTCCGAGCGCCAGGGCCAGCCATTGCAGACTGGCGGGGATGCGGGCGACGGACAGGGCAGGACGACTGGACACGGACGGTTCCGGGCGGGGAAGACGCGGAAATTATCGGCAGCCGGATCGATCAAGTCTATTTTCTAATGGTCATGAATCCATTCCCCAGATTTATCGGTTGCCACCATGGACCTGCGTGATCTCGCCTATTTCGAAACCATCGCCGAACTCGGCCACCTGGGTCGCGCCGCCGAGCGCCTGGGGCGCAGCCAGCCGGCGCTGACCAAGAGCATCCAGCGCCTGGAGGAATCCCTCGGCGCGCGGTTGTTCCAGCGCGACGGCCGGCGCATCCGCCTGACACCGGCGGGCGAGTTGATGCTGCAGCGGGCCCGGCAATTGCGCCAGGACATCGAGGAAACCCGCCGCGAGGTGCGCGATTTCGCCAGTGGCGTGGTGGGCAATATCCGCCTGGGCTGCGCGGCGATCATGGCCGACTACCTGCTGCCGCGCCTGACCGCGGACCTGCTGGCGCGGGCGCCGGACGTCACCATGAGCCTGGTGCTGGGGCAGGACGACGTGCTGCGCGAGGCGCTGCGCAGCGGACGGCTGGACATGGCGATCTGCTCGCGCATCGTCGACGACCCGCAGCTGAGCAGCGAGCCGTTGCTGCAGGACCAGGTGGTGGTGGTCGCCAGCCGCGACCATCCGCTGTTCGACGGCCCCATCGGCATGGCCGACCTGTGCCGTTACCGCTGGGTGCTGCCGGCCACCGGCGTGTCGTCGCGGCGCTGGATGGACGCCACCTTCCAGGCCCACCAACTGCCGCCGCCGCGGGTGCAGATCGAGACCAATGCGATTCTCATGCTGTCCAACCTCATCGCCCGCACCCGCCTGCTCAGCTTCGTCACCCGCGAGGCGCTGGCCGGCGGGCACGGGATGGACCAGCTGCGCGAGGTGGAGCTGAGCGAAACGACGCTGACCCGGACCATCGGCCTGGCGGTGCGGGAGGGCGCTTACCTGTCCCCCGCCGCGCAGCTGCTGCGCGGCATGTTGCGCGAGCATGCGCAGCGCTTCGGCGCGGACCCGTAGGAGCGGACTCCGTCCGCGATGCTTTTGCTCTGCATGGGATACCGCGCAGCGTTATCCGCCGCGAACGAATTTCCAGGCAGCGCTGGTGCCGAGAGGTTCGCGAGCAAGCTCGCTCCTACGAAGAACAGCCGCCCTCAGCGGCTGGGCACCTCGCCCACCACCGTGGTGCGGTACATCTCCCGGCGCATGCCGTGGTAGTCCGACACCGGGTAGTGCCAGGTGCTGCGGTTGTCCCAGATCGCCAGGGTGCCCTGGGTCCAGCGCATGCGGCAGGTGAAGGCGGGCTGGGTGGCGATGCCGAACAGGTAGTCCAGCAGCGGCTGCGATTCCGCCGGGCGCATGCCCTTGATGCCGCTGGTGTAGGCGGGGTTGACGTAGAGGACCTTCTTGCCGGTTTCCGGGTGGCGGGTCACCAGCGGATGGGAGCGCACCTCGCCGTCGTGGCTGCCGTAGCGCACCGCCATGTTTTCCATCAGGTCGTTGTGCCTGGCCTCGGCGCCGTAGGCGCGTTCCGGGCTGTGGATGGCGTCGAGGGTTTCCAGCTGGGCGCGCAGCTTGGGCGACAGCCACTCGTAGGCCAGCGCCAGGTTGGCGTAGAGGGTGTCGCCGCCGAACGGCGGGATGTCGTGGCCGTAGAGCAGGGTGAAGGCCGGCGGGCGCTCCTGGAACGACCAGTCGCTGTGCCAGGCGCCGCCGAACACCACCGGGGTCTTCTCGTTGGCTTCCTTGACCACCCGCACCACGTGGGGATGGTCGTCCATGCCGACCACGTAGGGCTCGCGGCCGAATTCGCCGAAGCGCAGGGTGACGGCTTCGAGGTCTTCCACGCCGAGCGACTGGCCGCGGATGAACAGCACCTTGTGCGCCAGCAGGACCTGGCGCAGCTCGGCGAAACCGTCCGCGCCCAGTTGCCGGAGATCGACGCCGGTGACGTCCGCGCCGATGGCGCCGGTGGCGGGGACGATGCTGAAGTGGCGGTACTCGGCGGCGCGGTTCTGGCTCGGCAGGGCGTAGAAGAACTCGAACATGGGGAAGCCTCTTGTGGGTGTTGTCGGCCCTTCAAGGATGGCCAGCGCGCGGGCTTTCTTCCATGGTGAAGTCCGCCAAAAATTGACCTTCTCCGCCAAAGAGAGCCCGCCAAGGAGCCCCCGCGCCCTTACAGCGCAGGACCGAACAGCCGTCGTGGTGATTGTAAGCGCCTGGGAGGTGGGGCTCCCGTAGGAGCGGACCTTGTCCGCGAAATCCCGACCGGCGCGCCCGGGACGGCCCGGCAGAAAGTGGCCCCCTTCGCGGATAAGATCCGCTCCTACGAGAGCCGATCCCGAGCGCGCTGTACTGGCTCTGGCTCTTGAAGACTTCCAGAGAAACATCCGCACACTCCGAGCGCCCCTTCAGGAGGCCGAGTGGAATCGGAGCTTCAGGGGTCGAGCGGCATGGATGCCGCGAGAGCGTTGTCGGGCCAGGGATGGCCCGTCAACGCGGGCCCCTGAAACTTCGATGGAGCGAGGGAATTTTTCGCCTAGGCGAAAAACCGGATGCAGGGGCAAGCCTTCTTGGTTACTTCTTTGGGGGCGGCCATCCGGCGTTTGGAAGAAGTAACTTGCCCGAGGGGGCGAAACAAAATCTCTCAGCACACGCCGAAGCGGCGCAGAAATACCGAACAAGACAAAAGCATCGCGGACAAGGTCCGCTCCTACGCGAGCCAAAGCCTGGCCCCTTCCGCAGGCGGGAGAGGGAACCTTTCCGCCCGGGCAAAAAAAGACCGGCCCGAAGGCCGGCCCAGGGGTAGACAAGCCGTCAGCGGCAGACGCTGGCGATGGCCTCCGCGAGGTCGTCCAGGCGTTTGGCGTCGAGCCCGGCGATGTTGGCGCGGCCGCTGCCGACCATGTACACGCTGTGGTCTTCGCGCAGGCGGCGCACCTGCTCCGGGGTCAGGCCGGTGTAGGAGAACATGCCGCGCTGGATGGCGATGTGCGCGAAGCGCTCGGCCAGGCCGTGCGGACGCAGCGCCTCGACCAGCCCCTGGCGCAGGTCGGCGATGCGCGCGCGCATGCCGTCCAGTTCCTCCAGCCAGAGCGCCTTGAGCTCCGGGTCGCCGAGGATGGTGGCGACCACCTCGGCGCCGTGGGCGGGCGGGGTGGACCAGAGGTTGCGGGCCATCAGCGCCAGCTGGCTGCGCACGTCGGTGAGCTTGGCGGCGCTGCCGGCGCAGACGATCAGCGCGCCGGTGCGGTCGCGGTAGAGGCCGAAGTTCTTCGAGCAGGAACTGGTGATCAGCACTTCCGACAGGCTGTCGGCGAACAGCCGCACGGCGCGGGCGTCTTCCTCCAGGCCGTCGCCCAGGCCCTGGTAGGCGAAGTCCAGCAGCGGCAGCAGCTCGCGGCGGCGCACCACGTCGAGCACGCGCTGCCAGTCGTTGCAGGCCAGGTCGAAGCCGGTGGGGTTGTGGCAGCAGGCGTGCAGCAGCACCACGTCGCCGTGGGGCACGCGCTCCAGGGCGGCGAGCATGGCCTCGACGTCGAGGCGGTTGTCGGCGTCGACGTAGGGGTAGTGCGACACGCGCACGCCGGCGGCGGCGAACAGGCTTTCGTGGATCGGCCAGGTCGGGTCGCTCAGCCAGATGCTCCTGCCGGGCAGGCAGCGGGCGATGAAGTCCGCCGCCAGGCGCAGGGCGCCGGTGCCGCCCGGGGTCTGGGTGGCGTCGGCGCGCTGGGTGGCCAGCAGGCGCGAATCGGTGCCCAGCACCAGTTCGCACAGGCGCGCGGCGAACAGCGCGTCGCCGTGGCCGCCGACGTAGCCCTTGGTGGTCTCGGTCTCCACCAGGCGGCGCTCGGCGAGCTTCACCGCGCGGGGGATCGGGGTCAGGCCCTGGGCGTCCTTGTAGACGCCCACGCCAAGGTCCAGCCGCGCCGGGTTCGGGTCCGCCCGGTAGGCGTCGAGCAGGCCGAGGATCGGGTCGCCCGGCACGCGGGTGACCTTGGCGAAATGGCTCATTTGCGTCCCTCGGCCTTCGCCGCCACCTCGTCGGTGCGGGCGGCCATGATGAAGTCGTTGCGGTGCAGGCCCTTGATCGAGTGGCTCCACCAGGTGACGGTGACCTTGCCCCACTCGGTGAGCAGGCCCGGATGATGGCCCTCGGCCTCGGCGATCTCGCCCACGGCGTTGGTGAAGGCCAGGGCATGCTTGAAGTTCTTGAACAGGAAGGCGCGCTCCAGCTCCATGTGGCCGTCGCGGACTTCGATGTTCCAGTCCGGAATCTGCTTGATGAGCACCGCCAGTTCCTCGTCGGACACCTTCGGGGCGTCGGCGCGGCAGGCTTCGCAATGGGCTTGGGTGAGTGCGGTCATGGGGTTCTCCTTGTCGGTGGGCAGAGGAGGGGCTCGCGGACCATCTTAGGCCCGCGGGCACGTCTCATCCTAGGCACAGATGGGGGTGATTGCAGCGGATCAGGCGGCCTGCTTCGGCGGAAATTTCGGCGCGTGCAGGCCCAGGCGCATGGCTTCGTGGACCAGCGCCATGATGTCCTGGTGGGCCAGTTCGAACAGGTGCTTGAGCTCCGGCAGGACGAAGTACAGCGGCTGCAGGATGTCGATGCGGTACGGCGTGCGCATGCATTCCAGCGGGTCGAAGGCCTGGTGCTCGGGCACATCGGAGAGGCTGTAGACCGTCTCCTTCGGCGAGGAGAGGATGCCGCCGCCGTAGATGCGCAGGCCCTGGGCGGTGTCGAGCAGGCCGAACTCGATGGTCATCCAGTACAGGCGGGCGAGGAACACCCGTTCCTCCTTGCTGGCGGCCAGGCCGAGCTTGCCGTAGGTGTGGGTGAATTCGGCGAACCAGGGGTTGGTCAGCAGCGGGCAGTGGCCGAAGATCTCGTGGAAGATGTCCGGCTCCTGCAGGTAGTCCAGCTCTTCCGGGCTGCGGATGAAGGTGGCCACCGGGAATTGCTGGCTGGCCAGCAGTTCGAAGAAGGTCTGGAAGGGGATCAGCGCCGGCACCCGCGCCACGCGCCAGCCGGTGGCCGCTTGCAGCACCCGGTTGATCTCGTCCAGCTGCGGGATGCGCTCATGGGGCAGGCCGAGCTGTTCGATGCCGTCCAGGTACTCCTGGCACGCGCGGCCTTCGACCACCTTCAACTGGCGGGTGATCAGGGTGTTCCAGACCTGGTGCTCGGTTTCCGGGTAGTGGATGAAACCGTTCTCGTCAGGTTGGCGGGCCACGTACTGCGTTGCTTTCATGGGTCCTCCGGCATCGAGATTGTTGTTGTGATGAGCCAACAGATAGCGCGATGCGTGCCGCCGGACAGCCCCCCGGCGGCGGCCCGGCGAGGCGGGCGGGCCGGTAATCCGTAACGAAAAGATTACGCCATGCGCCACGGTCATCCGCTCGCGGCTTGAAGGTGCGGCCGAATGTCACATATTCTTTACGAAAATTTCCGCGCGCCTTGCGAAATACGCGTCGGAACGCCCATCAGAACCACAATCACGGGCCGCGCCATGCGTATCAAAGTGCACTGCCAGAACCGCGTCGGCATCCTGCGCGACATCCTCAACCTGCTGGTCGACTACGGCATCAACGTCAATCGCGGCGAAGTCGGCGGCGAGCAGGGCAACGCCATCTACCTGCTCTGCCCGAACCTCATCAACCTGCAGTTCCAGTCGCTCAAGCCCAAGCTCGAAGCGGTGCCCGGCGTGTTCGGCGTCAAGCGCGTCGGCCTGATGCCCAGCGAGCGCCGCCACCTGGAGCTGAACGCGCTGCTGGCGGCGCTGGACTTCCCGGTGCTGTCGATCGACATGGCCGGGCAGATCGTCGCGGGCAATCGAGCGGCTGCGCAATTGCTGGGCGTGCGCGTCGACGAGGTGCCGGGCATCCCGCTGTCGCGCTACGTCGAGGACCTCGACCTGCCGGAGCTGGTGCGGGCCAACAAGGCGCGGATCAACGGCCTGCGGGTGAAGGTGAAGGGCGACGTGTTCCTCGCCGACATCGCGCCGCTGCAGACCGAGCATGACGAGAGCGAGGCGCTGGCCGGCGCCGTGCTCACCCTGCACCGCGCCGACCGCGTCGGCGAGCGCATCTACAACGTGCGGCGCCTGGAGCTGCGCGGCTTCGACAGCATCTTCCAGAGCTCGCGGGTGATGGCCGCCGTGGTCCGCGAGGCGCGCCGCATGGCGCCGCTGGACGCGCCGCTGCTGATCGAGGGCGAGACCGGCACCGGCAAGGAACTGCTGGCCCGCGCCTGCCACCTGGCCAGCCCGCGCGGGCAGTCGCCGTTCATGGCGCTGAACTGCGCCGGCCTGCCCGAATCCATGGCCGAGACCGAGCTGTTCGGCTACGGCCCCGGCGCCTTCGAGGGCGCGCGCCCGGAAGGCAAGCTCGGCCTGCTGGAACTGACCGCCGGCGGCACGCTGTTCCTCGACGGCGTCGGCGAGATGAGCCCGCGCCTGCAGGCCAAGCTGCTGCGCTTCCTGCAGGACGGCTGCTTCCGCCGGGTGGGCAGCGACGAGGAGGTGTACCTCGACGTGCGGGTGATCTGCGCGACCCAGGTCGACCTGTCCGAACTCTGCGCCAAGGGCGAATTCCGCCAGGACCTCTACCACCGCCTCAACGTGCTGTCGCTGCACATCCCGCCGCTGCGCGAATGCCTGGACGGCCTGGAGCCGCTGGCGGAGCACTTCCTCGACCAGGCCAGCCGGCAGATCGGCTGCGCCCTGCCCAGGCTCGCGCCGCAGGCGCTGGACCGCCTCGGCCGCTACCACTGGCCGGGCAACGTGCGGCAGCTGGAGAACGTGCTGTTCCAGGCGGTGTCGCTGTGCGAGGGCGGCACCATCAAGCCCGAGCACATCCGCCTGCCGGACTATGGCGCGGCGCATCCGCTGGGCGACTTCTCCCTGGAGGGCGGGCTGGACGCCATCGTCGGGCGGTTCGAGAAGGCGGTGCTGGAGCGGCTTTACCGGGAGCACCCGAGCAGCCGGCAGTTGGGCAAGCGGCTGGGGGTGTCGCACACCACCATCGCCAACAAGTTGCGCCAGCATGGGTTGGGGCATAACGAGGAGCCATGACCAGGCTCGGCGGCTGATCGATCGTAGGAGCGGACCTTGTCCGCGAAGGCTCGCCATTGCACCCATGCTGCCGGATGAACGCCTGTAGGAGCGAGCTTGCTCGCGAACCCGCCTGACGTCGGCCTTGCCGGCGGATCGCGGACAAGGACCGCTTCTATGGCGGAGCGGCTTTCGTAGGAGCGGACTCCGTCCGCGATGCTCTGGTTCTTCCGTTATCCACCGTCTTGTTCGGTGTTTCTGCGCCGCTTCGGCGTGTGCTGGGATATTTTGTTTCGCCCCCTCGGGCGACCTCCTTTGGCAAACGACCCAAAGGAGGCAAAGGTCTGTGCCCCTGCATCCGGTTTTTCGCTTAGGCGAAAAATTCCCTCGCTCCATCGAAGTTTCAGGGGCCCGCGTTGACGGGCCATCCCTGGCCCGACAACGCTCTCGCGGCATCCATGCCGCTCGACCCCTGAAACTCCGATTCCACTCGGCCTCCTGAAGGGGCGCTCCGGTGCGCGCGGATGTTTTTCTGGAAGTCTTCAAGAACCAAAGCCCAAAGCCCAAAGCACAGCGCGCCCGGGATTTGCTCGTGTAGGAGCGGACCTTGTCCGCGAAGCTCTTGAGCGGGGCTGATCGCGGACAAGGTCCGCTCCTACGAAAAGCATCTCGGCGCAGATTGTCGATGGGTATCGCTTCGCTCCACGCCATCCTACGAAGAGAGATCCTTCAACCCTGGCTCTGTCTGTCACACCGAAATCGCAGGCGCGCGCAGAGTCCCGTCAGGAGGCCGAGTGGAGGTATTGCGCAGAGGGGCGAGCGGCATGGATGCCGCGAGAGGCGTAAAGGGCCAGGGACGGCCCTTGCAAGCCGACCCTCGGAGCAATGCCGGAAGGAGGGCAGTCTGAGCGTAGCGAAGACCCGGATGCCGGGACGGGCCCTTTTGGTTCCTTTTGGGGCCCCAAAAGGGACTTGCCCGGGAGGGCGAAACCAAATCTCCCAACACACGCCGAAGCGGCACATACACACCGAACAAGACGGTGGATAACGCTTAGCGTCATCCACCCTACGAAGAGTAAAAGCATCGCGGAGAAGCTCCGCTCCTACAGGGGACGCGCGCCGAAGCGACTCACCAGGTCTTCGGCCGATACCCCTTCACGCACCCCCGCACCTCGTCGTCGATCACGTTGCCCGGCTTGATGCACTCGGACAGCGTGCGCGGGCTGTCGCTGTAGCGCGACGGGATCGGAGCGGCGGTGTCCGCCTCGCTGGCCAGGCCCAGGCGGCTCTCCAGCAGCACCCAGCGCTCCTGCAGCCAGCGCTGGCTGGCCGGATCGCGCCAGAGGGCCGAGGCGGCGATCAGCAGCAGCGGAACGAGCAGCCAGAGCGACGCCCTGATCCACAGGCGCCAGTTGCGCCGGGGCGCCGCCTCCTGCTCCGCCTGCTTCTGGTTCTGTTGCTTGACCTGCTGCCAGTACCAGTCGCGGTCTTTTTCGCTCATGTCGGTGTGTCCGGATGCCGTTCTACGCAGCGTAGCGGGAAGCACAGGCGGCGGCGAGGCACGATCGGCGGTCCTTGTGACGGGCTTCGCGCACCACCATATTGATGCGCATGACCCTTTCCTCCCGCGCCAAGCGGGCCGACGTGCTGGCCGCCTTCCATCCGGCGGTGGCCGCCTGGTTCCGCGCCCATTTCGCCGCGCCGACCCAGGCGCAGGTCCTGGCGTGGCCGGCGATCCAGGCCGGCGACTCGACCCTGGTGGCCGCGCCCACCGGTTCGGGCAAGACCCTGACCGCCTTCCTCGCCGCCATCGACGCGCTGGTGCGCGAGGGGCTGGCCAACGGCGGCGCGCTGCCGGAGCGCACCACGGTGGTCTACGTCTCGCCGCTCAAGGCGCTGTCCAACGACATTCGCATCAACCTCGAAGAACCGCTGGCCGGCATCCGCGCCGCGCTGGTCGGGATGGGCCTGCCGGAGGTGGACATCCGCACCGCCGTGCGCACCGGCGACACCACCTCCAGCGAGCGCGAGGCGATGCGCCGGCGGGTGCCGCACATCCTCGTCACCACCCCCGAATCGCTCTACGTGCTGCTCGGCTCCGACTCCGGCCGCGCCATGCTGGCCGGGGCGCGCAGCGTGATCGTCGACGAGATCCACGCGCTGGCGGCGAGCAAGCGCGGCAGCCACCTGGCGCTGTCGCTGGAGCGCCTGCAGGCGCTGTGCGAGGCGCCGCTGGTGCGCATCGGCCTGTCCGCCACGCAGAAGCCCATCGACGCGGTCGCCGGTTTCCTGGTGGGGCGCCACGCGGCCTGCCGGATCATCGACATCGGCTACAGCCGCCGCCGCGACCTGAACCTGGAAGTACCGCCGGCGCCGCTGGAGGCGGTGATGTCCCACGACGTCTGGGACAAGGTCTACGACCGCCTCGCCGAGCTGGCCAACGAACACCGCACCACCCTGGTCTTCGTCAACACCCGGCGCCAGGCCGAGCGGGTCACCCGGCACCTGGCCGAGCGCATCGGCGCCGGCTGGGTGGCGGCGCACCACGGCAGCCTGTCCAAGGAGCTGCGCCTGGGCGCCGAGCGGCGGCTCAAGGCCGGTCAGCTGCGGGTGCTGGTGGCCACCGCGTCGCTGGAGCTGGGCATCGATATCGGCGACGTCGAGCTGGTCTGCCAGCTCGGCTCGCCGCGCTCCATCGCCGCCTTCCTGCAGCGCGTCGGGCGCTCCGGGCACAGCGTCGGCGGCACGCCCAAGGGGCGGCTGTTCCCCACCTCGCGGGACGACCTGGCCGAGTGCGTGGCGCTGCTCGACAGCGTGCGCCGCGACGAGCTGGATGCGCTGACGATTCCGCGCGCGCCGCTGGATGTGCTGGCGCAGCAGATCGTCGCCGAAGTGGCCTGCCGGGAATGGGGCGAGGACGCGCTGTTCGAGCTATTCCGCGCCGCAGAGCCTTACGCGGAGCTGACCCGCGCCAGCTTCGACGCGCTGCTGCGCACCCTCGCCGAGGGCTATACCAGCCGCAACGGCCAGCGCGGCGCCTACCTCCACCGCGACGCCGTGCACCAGCGCCTGCGCGGCCGGCGCGGGGCCCGGCTGACGGCGGTGACCTCCGGCGGGACCATTCCCGACACCGGCGACTACAGCGTGCTGCTGGAGCCCCAGGGCCTGACCGTGGGCACGGTGCACGAGGATTTCGCGGTGGAAAGCCTCGCCGGCGACGTGTTCCAGCTGGGCAACATTTCCTACCGCATCCTGCGCATCGAGCCGGGGCGGGTGCGCGTCGAGGACGCCCAGGGCCGGCCGCCGAACATTCCCTTCTGGATCGGCGAGGCGCCGGGGCGCACCGACGAGCTGTCGTTCAGCGTCGCGCGCCTGCGCGTCCGCCTGGACGAACTGCTGGCGCAGGGCGAGGGCGATGCCGAGCCCCTGGCCCGGGCCATCGGCTGGCTGCGGGACGAGCTGGAGCTGGACGACGGCGCCGCGCGCCAGCTGGTGGAGTATCTGGCCCGCGCCCGCCACGCGCTGGGCGCGCTGCCGACCCAGCAGACGCTGATCCTCGAACGCTTCTTCGACGAATCCGGCGGCATGCAGCTGGTCATCCATTCGCCCTTCGGCAGCCGCCTCAACCGCGCCTGGGGCCTGGCGCTGCGCAAGCGCTTCTGCCGCACCTTCAACTTCGAGCTGCAGGCCGCCGCCACCGAAAACGCCATCATCCTGTCGCTGTCCACCAGCCACAGCTTCCCGCTGGACGAGGTGTGGCGCTACCTGCACGCCAACAGCGCCGAGCAGGTGCTGGTCCAGGCGCTGCTCGACGCGCCGCTGTTCGGCGTGCGCTGGCGCTGGAACGCCACCACCGCGCTGGCCCTGCCGCGCTACGCCGGCGGGCGCAAGGTCGCGCCGCAGCTGCAACGGATGCGCAGCGAGGACCTGTTGGCCTCGGTGTTCCCCGACCAGGTGGCGTGCCTGGAGAACATCGTCGGCGAGCGCGAGATTCCCGATCACCCGCTGGTGGCGCAGACCCTCGACGACTGCCTGCACGAGGCGATGGACTGCGACGGCTGGCTGGCCCTGCTGCGGCGCATGGAACGCGGCGAGGTGAGCCTGCTGGCGCGCGACCTGCCGGCGCCGTCGCCGCTGGCGGCGGAAGTGCTGACGGCCAGCCCCTACGCCTTCCTCGACGACGCGCCGCTGGAGGAGCGGCGCACCCAGGCGGTGCAGAACCGCCGCTGGACCGACCCGGAAAGCGCCGACGACCTCGGCGCGCTGGATGCCGAGGCCATCGCCGCGGTGCGCGCCGAAGCCTGGCCGGAGGCGCGCGACGCCGACGAGATGCACGAGGCGCTGACCGGCCTCGGCGGCCTCCGCGACAGCGAGGCGCAGGCCAGCGACGGCTGGCCCTTCCTGCTCAAGTCGCTGGCCCGGGCGGGGCGGGCGACGCGCCTGGAACTGCCGGCTGGCGCCGTCTGGGTGGCGGCCGAGCGGCTCAGCCAGTGGCTGGCGCTGCATCCGCAGGCGACGATGACACCGCCGCTCGACCTGCCGCCCGCGTTGCGCGAGGCATGCGCGGTGGATGAAGCGCAGGTCGAACTGGTGCGTGCGCGGCTGACCGGCTTCGGCCCGCGCCTGCCACTTGAACTGGCCGACGACCTGGGCATTTCCACCGGCGACGCCGGCTTCGCCCTGGCCAGCCTGGAGCGCGAGGGCTATGTGCTGCGCGGGCGCTTCACCCCGGGGGCGAGCGAGGAGGAGTGGTGCGAGCGCCACCTGCTGGCGCGCATCCACCGCTACACGGTCAAGCGCCTGCGCCGGGAGATCGAGCCGGTGCCGCGCGCCGATTTCATGCGCTTCCTGTTCGACTGGCAGCGGGTTTCCAGCGCATCGCGGGTGCGCGGCGCGGAATCCCTGGCCGGCGTGCTCAGCCAGTTGGAAGGCTTCCAGGCCGCCGCCGCGGCGTGGGAGAGCGACATCCTGCCGGCGCGGGTGGCCGACTACGGGATCAACTGGCTGGACGACCTGTGCCGCGCCGGCCGGCTGGTCTGGGCGCGGCTGCCCAGCCGGGGTTCGGCGCGCGGCCGGGGTGGGCCGCTGAAGAGCACGCCGATCGTCCTCCTGCCGCGCGCGCAGATGGCGCTGTGGAGCACGCTGGGCGCGGCGCAGCCGGAGGCCGAGCTGTCCGCCAAGGCGGGCAAGGTGCTGGAGGTGCTGAAGGAGCATGGCGCGTCCTTCTTCGACGAACTGGCCAGCGACAGCCACCTGCTGCGCACCGAGCTGGAAACGGTGCTGGGCGAGCTGGTGGCGGCCGGGCGGGTGAACGCCGACAGCTTCGCCGGCCTGCGCGCGCTGCTGATGCCGGCGGCCCGTCGTCACCCGCAACGGCGCGCGCGCACGCCGCTGTTCGGCATGGCCGACGCCGGGCGCTGGGCGCTGCTGCGGCGGACCACGCTGGAGCCGGGCGCGCGGCTGCCGGCGGAAACCCTGGAACATGTCGCCATGACCCTGCTGCGCCGCTATGGCGTGGTCTGCTGGCGCCTGCTCGACCGCGAGGCCGACTGGCTGCCGCCGTGGCGCGACCTGCTGCGGGTCTATCACCGCCTGGAAGCGCGCGGGGAAATCCGTGGCGGGCGCTTCGTCGCCGGGCTCACCGGCGAGCAGTTCGCCCTGCCGGAAGCGGTCGGCCTGCTGCGCGAGGTGCGCCGCCGCGAGGCGGGCGGGGAGTGGCTGGTGGTCTCGGCGGTGGACCCGCTGAACCTCTCCGGCACCCTGCTGCCGGGGCGCAGGGTGCCGGCGCTGGCCGGCAACCGGGTGCTCTACCGCGACGGCGTGCCGGTGGGTGCGCTGATCGCCGGCGAGGTGGAGCTGCTGGCGGAACTGGCCGCCGAGGACCAGGCCCGCGCGCGGGAGTTGCTGATCCGCCGGTAACCCCGCCCGGGCTGGCTTACACTCAGCGACACGACCTTTTTCTGCGAGGCTGCGATGCCGTCCCGCGAGCCGCCGAATCTGCCCGCACTGCTGCGCCAATGGTGGTTCCTGCCGCTGCTGGCGCTCGCCGCCGTGCTGCGCCTGCACGAGCTGACCGGGCTGGCGATCTGGGGCGACGAGAGTTCCAGCCTGCTGCTGGCCCTCTATTCGCCGCAGGAACTCTGGCGCCACGCCGCCCACGACGTGCATCCGCCGCTGTACTTCCTGCTGCTGCACGGCTGGGTGTGGCTATTCGGGGAAAGCGTCCTCGCGCTGCGCCTGCTGAGCGCGGTGTTCGGCGTGCTCGCGGTGTTCCTCGGCGGCTGGCTGGCCTGGCGTCTGGCCAATCGCCGCGTGGCCTTTCTCGCCACCCTGTTGCTGGCCCTGCTGCCCACGGCGGTGCGCTACAGCCAGGAAGTGCGCATGTATTCGCTGCTGGGGTGCTGGCTACTGGCGGCGACCCTGGCGCTGCTCTACTGGCTGGACTCCGGGCGGCGGCGCCATCTGGTCGCCTATGCGCTGCTGATGACGGCGGCGTTCTATACCCATTACTTCAGCGTGTTCGGGCTGCTGGTGCACTGGCTCTGGCTGGCGTCGCTGGCGGACAGCCCGTTGCGCCGACGTGCATGGTGGCTGGCCAATCTGGCCGTGGCTGCGCTGTTCCTGCCCTGGCTGCCGGGAATGCTCGACCTGGCCCGGCACATGGCCGACCTGGTGGCCGGCGGCGACGTCGGCTGGGAGCCGCCGGTGGATGCGCTGTCGCTGCCGTCGATGCTCTGGCAGTGGCTGGCGCAGTCGGACGGCAACGAGCTGCCCTGGCCGCTGCTGCTGGGCGTGCCCGCGCTGCTGGTGGCGGCGCTGCTGCTGGTGCTGCGCCAGGACCGCAGCCGCCTGCGCGGCGGGGTGCTGGCGGCGCTCTACTGCGGGGTGCCGCTGCTGGTGCTGTATGGCGTGTCGTTCGTCTCGCCGGTGTTCATCGAGCGTTACCTGACCGCCTTCGCCCTCGGCCTGCCGCTGCTCCTGGCGCTGGCGCTGGACCGGCTGCTGGCGTCGCGCCGCGCGCTGGGCGCGGTGCTGCTGGCGACCCTGCTGGGCCTGGAATCCACCGGCCTGGAACGGGCCTACGCGATCGACCCGGACGAGCAGTTCGACGGCATGGTCGCCTACGTCAACGCGCACTACCACGCCGGCGACCGCATCGTGGTGGACGATATCCTCTGGTACCTGGCCTTCCGCTATTACAACCACACCGGCAACCAGCCGCTGCTCTACACCGCGCCGGCGGCGGACGGCTCGTCCGGGCGGCCGACCGGCTATGGCTTCGGCTCGCTGATCGACGACCGCCAGCACAGCTTCGTCGACCGTCTGGCCGACCTGCCGCAGGGCGAGGGGCGGGTCTGGTTGGTGATGAGCCGCTACAACGACAGCGAGATTCCCGACGTGCCGGCCAACTGGCACCGGGTGGCGCGGCATGCCGGCGGGGAAGTGCAGGCGATGCTCTTCGAGCGCCCGGCGCAGCGCAATGCCGCGCGCTGAGGGCTGATGGTCCGCGCGGCGGGTCTAGAAGCGGATGCGCCCGGTGAAGGCGTCCCGGAGCATCACCCAGTCGCCCATGAACGACCACAGCGGGTACTTGAAGGTGGCCGGGCGGTTCTTCTCGAACACGAAATGCCCGACCCAGGCGAAGCCGTAGCCGGCGAACGGCAGGGCCAGCAGCCACAGCCATTGCCCGCTGGTGAGGGCGTAGCCGAGCAGGGCGAGCACCAGCAGGCTGCCGACGTAGTGCAGGCGGCGGCACACCGGGTTGCTGTGTTCCTGCAGGTAGTAGGGGTAGAACTCGGCGAAGCTCTGGAATCGGTCGGCGGTCCGGGTGCTCATGGTGCACCTCCTGTTGTTGTGGTGGTTCAGTGTAGGCATGACCTTTCGGCCTTGTGGATGGCATAAGGTGCCAGCCGGGTGTCTCTTCTGGTAGGGCAACGTGTAGCGGGGCGTGGACAAGGTTCGCTCCTACTCCCTGCGGGGTGCCCCGCTTTCGTAGGAGCAACTGTCTTTTACTCGAAGTCAGTTCTCCAGCAAGTGCCGTCCCGGACCATCGCATTGAGCCGTACGATCAGAACTCGCATGCAGGCCACCAACGCGACTTTGGCGCATCGGCCGTTTTCGCGTAGGCCGTGATAACGAAGAGCGAAGCTCTTCTGGTAACGAATGACCGACCAGGTTGCCATGTAGAGGATGCGTCGAATCATGCCGCGCCCTCCGCGGATACGGCGTTGCCCCGACTTCTGGCCGCTGTCGCTGTTGTAAGGGGCCAAGCCGACCAGGGCGGCGATCTGGCGACGGTTGAGTTGTCCCAGTTCTGGCAGGTAAGCCAGTAATCCTGCGACGGTTACCGGGCCTACACCCTTGACCTGACTGAGTTGCTGGACCTGCTCGGAGTCCACCGCAGCCATGGCCTCGGCGATTTGCTCGTCATAGCTGCAAATTCTGGCCTTCAAGGCCTTGATGGCGTCCTCCAGGCATTGGCGGACAAAGGGGTCGTTGGCCTGTTGCAGGCGCCGGCGCTCATCATCGCGCTGCCCAACCAGTTGCTCGCGACGTTGCACCAGCTCTCGCAGCCGCTGGCGCTCCGGCGAAAGAACCGTACTGGGGGCTTCCTCCAGCGTTTGGGCCAGATGCGCCAGGACGGCCGCATCGATGGGGTCGGTCTTGGCCAACTTGCCCATGGCGGTAGCAAACGCCCGAACCCGTGTGGGATTCAAGCGAGAGACTGCGTGGCCGGCTCGGGACAAGGCATGCAGGACGCCTCGCTCATATCCACCGGTAGCCTCCAGCACAATGCGGCCGGGCTTCTCCTCGGCGAAGAGCGTCACTAACTGCTGATGTCCCGCTTCGTCATTGGAAACGCTCAAGCTCCTGCCCTGTGGGCGGAACCATACGGCCAGTGAGTCCTTGGCAACATCGATACCGATCCAACACGTCATGCTTCAACCCTCGTAAACTGCATGGCGAGAGCGCTCTGACTGCCCACGCTTGTGGTTCGAGGTTGTGCTCGTTCAACTGTTCGGGCTTTGGTCAGAGGACGGCGGGAGGCAGCTTGGGCTCCTACTCGTGCTACTAACACTGCGGACCTGCAGCTTGCTTCCCGCCGCTCTCACCTTCGATCCTATCGAAGTCAGCAGACACAAGCGGACCTTGTCCGCGATGCTCTTGTTCTTCGTACGGTGTTCATGCGCCGCTTCGGCGTGTGCTGGGACTTTTTGTTTCGCCCCCCGGGCGAGTCCCTTTTGGGGCCCCAAAAGGAACCAAAAGGGCTCGTCCCGGCATCCGGGTCTTCGCTTCGCTCAGACTGCCCTCGCTCCGGCATTGCTCCGAGGGTCGGCTTGCAAGGGCCATCCATGGCCCTTCAAGCCTCTCGCGGCATCCATGCCGCTCGCCCCTCTGCGCAATACCTCCACTCGGCCTCCTGACGGGACCCTGCGCGCGCCGGATATTTCGGTGTGACAGACAGAGCCAGAGCTGCAGGATTTGCACTTCGTAGGATGGCGTGGAGCGAAGCGATACCCATCACGGTGGATAACGCTGCGCGTTATCCACCCGACGGGAGTGATTGATGATCTGCGCCGAGGTGCTTTTCGTAGGAGCGGACCTTGTCCGCGATCGGCCCCGCTCAAGAGCATCGCGGACAAGAGCCAGGCGCCCCCGTCTCTCCTGCGAGAGCAGATCCTAAGCACTGTGTTTTGGGCTTTGGGCTTTGGGCTTTGGTTCTTGGAGACTGCCAGAGAAACCTCCGGTGCGCGCGGAGACTCCTCTGGAAGCCGCTGCTGCAGTAAAGCCGGCTTTCAGTGCCGCCAGAACGCCGGGGTGAACAGCACCAGCACGGTGATGATCTCCAGGCGGCCGAACAGCATTCCGGCGCTGAGCAGCCATTTGGCGGCGTCCGGCAGCGGGGCGAAGTTGCCCGAGGGGCCGATGATCGGCCCCATGCCCGGCCCCACGCCGGCCACGGTGCTGGCCGCGCCGGTCAGCGCGGTCATCCAGTCCAGGCCGAGGAACGACAGGCCCAGCGCGAGGCCGCCGACGGTGGCGCCGAAGAAGAACGAGAAGGTCAGGATCGAGCGGACGATCTCTTCGTCCAGGCGGTGGCCGTTGTAGCTCTGGCGGATCACTGCGCGCGGGTGGATCAGCTGGTAGAGGCTGGCGCGCAGCAGGGTGTAGGCGACCTGGAAGCGGAAGATCTTGATGCCGCCGGCGGTGGAGCCGGAGCAGCCGCCGATGAAGCCCAGGTAGAAGAACAGCATGATCGAGAAGTGCCCCCACAGGCTGTAGTCGCCCAGGGCGAAGCCGGTGGTGGTCATCACCGAGGTCACGTTCACCGCGACGATGCGGAAGGCGTCCGGCCAGGGGAGGTCGGCGTTCACCGAGTACCAGGTGCCCATCACCACCCAGGTGAACAGCAGCAGGCCGAGGAAGCCGTGGACCTGGTGGTCCTTGAGCAGCGCCTTGCGGTTGCCGCGCAGGGTGGCCACGTAGAGCACGAAGGGGAGGCTGCCGAGGATCATCACCACCACCGCGACCCAGTGCACGGCCGGCTGCTGGTGCCACTTGGCCAGCGACTGGTCGGAGGTGGAGAAGCCGCCGGTGGAGATCGCCGACATGGCGTGGTTCACCGCGTCGAACAGGCCCATGCCGGCCCACCACAGACCCAGCGCGCCGAGGATGGTGATGCCGACGTACACCCCGACGATGTACTTGGCGACCATGTGCGAGCGCGGCATGACCTTGGCGGAACGGTCCGAGGATTCGGTCTGGAACAGGCGCATGCCGCCGATGCGCAGCATCGGCAGGATCGCCACCGCCATGCCGATGAAGCCGATGCCGCCCAGCCAGTGCAGCAGCGAGCGCCAGATCAGGATGCCCGGCGACATGCCGTCCAGCCCGCTGAGCACGGTCGAGCCGGTGGCGGTGATGCCGGACATGCTCTCGAAGATCGCGTCGGTGAAGCTGATCTGCCGGGCGAACATGAACGGCAGGGCGGAGAAGAAGCAGACGATCACCCAGCTCGACACGGTGAGCATGTACATGTCCCGCGGGCGCAGGTGCACCTGTTCCGGGCGGCCGGGCAGGACCATGCCCAGCCCGCAGGTGAAGGTGATGATCGCCGACCAGATGTAGGGATGCAGCTCGCTGCCGCGGCCGTAGTAGAGCAGGGTGGCCATGGGAACCAGCATCGCGACCGCCAGGGTGATCACGAAGATGCCGATGATGAATCCAAGGGTGCGTAGGGTCGGCAGGGCCATGCGGCGGGGCTCGGGTGTCGGTGAACCGGCCATTCTACCTGCCGTCGGGCAAGTGTAAACCGCGTGAATCCGCCCCCTTCACAAGCGCAACGGGATGGATAGAATCTGCCTTCGCCCGCCGGCGCTCGCCGGTTTCTCTGGTGCATCCGCATCCATGTCCAACAACAATCCGTGTCTGAATTGTGGCGCCTGTTGCGCGCATTTCCGTGTGTCCTTCTATTTCGGCGAGTGCCGCTCTTCCGGAGGTGTAGTGCCGGATGAGCAGGTCGTCCAGGTCAGCCCGCACAGGGTCGCCATGCGCGGCACCGACGTCCGCCCGGTGCGCTGCGTCGGCCTGCTCGGCGAGGTCGGCTGCGGCGTGCGCTGCACGATGTACGAGCAGCGCTCCTCGACCTGCCGGGAGTTCGAGGCGTCCTGGGTCGATGGCCAGCACAACCCCAACTGCGATGCGGCCCGCGCCGCCTATGGCCTGCCGCCGCTGACGCCGCCGGTGATGCCGACCCTGTCGCCGGACCGGGTGGCCTGACGGCACCGCCGGCGCTGGGCAAATGCGAAGTCTTTGCGTCTACAATGGCGGCTTTCGAGTCTGTCTGGAGGTAGCCCATGGAGGCTCTCGACGCGTTGCACAACCGTGTGTCCCACGCCCGCCTGGGGGAGCCGGCGCCGTCCGCCGAGCAGCTGGACGGCCTGTTCCGCGCCGCCCTGCGCGCGCCGGATCACGGCCAACTGCGGCCCTGGCGGTTCCTGACGGTGGAAGGGGAGGCGCGCAAGGCGCTGGGTGAGCTGTTCGCCCGCGCGTTGCAGGCGGAGCAGCCCGACGCCCGCCCCGAGGTGCTGGACAAGGCCCGTGCCATGCCGCTGCGCGCGCCGACGCTGGTCGTCGCCGTGGCGTGCCTGCAGGAACATCCCAAGGTGCCGGAGAGCGAGCAGTGGCTGGCCGCCGGCTGCGCCGCCCACGGCATCGTCCAGGCCGCCTATGCGCAGGGGCTGGGGGCGATGTGGCGGACCGGCGCCATGGCGCTCGATCCGCGGGTGCGCGAGGGGCTCGGGCTGGCGGCCAACGAGCGCATCGTCGGCTTCATCTACCTGGGCACGCCGGTTGGCGAGCTGCGCCGCCCGGCGCCGCTCGATCCGGCGGCCTTCGTCAGCGCCTGGCGGGGCTGAGCGGCAACTCCAGGCGAATCTTCCAGCGCTCGCCGTGGGCGCGCCAGAACAGGCGCCCGCCCTGCCAGGCGGCGAGGCGCTGGGCCGGGCGCAGGGCGTCTGGCAGCCAGGCCCGCGCCTGCGGGTCCTGGCCTTGCAGATCCACTCCCAGGTGTCCGCGTGCCGAGCTGAGCGCCAGTCCCAGCGCGGCGTCCGGCTGTCGTTGTAGCGCGGCCTGCAACAACGTATCCAGTGCGGTGCGCAGGGCTTCGGGCCAGCTTTCCAGCGGCCAGGTGCCCGACTGCGGCAGGTCCAGGCGCAGGCCGGGCCAGCGCTCGCGCCATTGCGCGGCCAGGCGCGCCAGTTCCACCGCCAGCACCAGGCTTTGCGGATCGTCCGGCGGCGCGCCGAATGGCCGGGCGGCGGGTGGCACCGGGGCTCGCGGGAACGGCGTGACCAGGGCGGGAAGGCTCATGCGGGGTCTCCGGAAACGGGGCGTCGCTCAACCGGCCCGCCGCTGCAGCGGCAGGTCGATGCTGGCCAGGAAGCCGCCCTCGGGATGGTTGCCGAGGCGCAGTCGGCCGCCGTGGCGCTCGATGGCGCGGCGGGCGATGGCCAGGCCCAGGCCGTGGCCGGGGCTGCTCTGGTTGGGCGCGCGGAAGAAGGGTTCGCCGAGTTGCGCCAGGTGCTCTTCGCTGGCGCCGGGGCCGTGGTCGCGCACGCTGATGTGCAGGCGCTCGTCGTCGGCCCGGGCGCGCACTTCCAGCGGCTGCTCCGGCGGATTGAAGCGCAGGGCGTTGCGCAGCAGGTTGTCGAGGGCGCGTTCGAGCATGTCCGGCCAGCCGTCGAGGGCGAGTTCCGGGGCGACGTCCAGCTCGATCCGCTGCTCCGGGTCGAGCAGCTGGGCGTCGTTGCGCAGGCGTTCGAGCAGCGGCAGCAGCTCGATCCGGCTGGCGGGGCCGGGGTCGGCGTCGAGGCGGGCGAGGGCGAGGATTTCGCCGATCAGCGCTTCCAGGCGATCGCACTCCTGCTCCAGGCGCGGCCACATGGCGGCGCGCTGCGCGGGGTCGGCCCGTTCGGCCAGGGCCAGGGCGATGCGCAGCCGCGCGAGCGGTGAGCGCAGCTCGTGGGATACGTCGCGCAGCAGCTGGCGCTGGCTGCTGATCAGGGTCTGCAGGCGCGCGCCCATGCGGTTGAAGTCGCGGGCCAGCACGCCCAGCTCGTCGCCGCGGCGTGACAGGCGCGCCAGGCTGTCCTGCTGGTAGGCGGTCTGGCCGAGGTCGTGCACGGCGCGGCGCAGGCGGTTCAGCGGGCGGGTGATGGAGAGCGTCAGCAGCAGGCTGAACACGGTCAGCACCACCAGGGCGATGCCCAGCGCGCTGAGCGGCCAGAGCAGGCTGCCGCGGTGCCAGGCCTGCAGCGCCGGGTGGGGAATTCGGTAGATGAACAGGTAGGTCTCGTCGGTGCGCGGGCTGGTGTATTCCTGGCTCAGCTGGCGCCAGGGGAAGCGTGGCAGGTTTTCCCGGTCGAAGGCGCCCCGTGGCCGGGGCGGGCGCGGCAGGTAGGTGCCGTTGACCAGGCGCTGGCCGCTTTCGTCAAGCACCTGCACCGAGAGTTCGTACTGCTGCCGGCGGCTTTCCAGCAGCTGTTGCGCGGCCTCCGGGCCCTTGGTTTCGTAGAGCTGGGTCCATTGCCTGGCGATGTCGTGCAGCCCGGGATAGCGGGCGATGACCCAGGTGTCCTGGTTCAGCGCGCGGCCCAGCAGGATCGACAGTCCGGCCACCAGCAGCAGGGCGAGCCAGAAGGCGGCGAGGATCCGCCAGAAGAGTGAACGCATGGTCTTCCTGTTCAGCCGCATGGGGTGTCCGTGTCGGTGCGCCGCTTACGGCAGGACGCCGGGAGAACCCCGGCGCCTGCCTGTCAGCGGATGATCAGTTGGTCTTGGCGCCGTCCTTCTGGGCCTTCGCCCATTCGGCCTTGCGCTGTTCGCGCTGCTGCTTGAGTTCGTCGAACTTCTTCTGCTGCTCGGGCGTCAGGACGCCGCGGATGCCGGCTTCGGACTTGTCGCGGTTGGCCTTGAGCTCTTCCTGCATGGCCTTGCGGTCGGCTTCGGGCAGCTTGTTCCAGTATTTGTCGGTGATCTCGTGGCGATTCTTCATGGAGTCGCCCATCAGCTTGTGGATCTGCTGGCGCTGCTCCTGGGTCAGGTTCAGTTCGCGGAGCATGCCGCGGTGCCCGCCGTGCATCATGCCGCCATGGTCTCTCATCATCGGCGCCGGCGACGCAGCGTCGGTCGGCGCGGGAGTGGCCGCCAGTGCGACGGTCGGCAGGGCAGCGGCGATCAGCAGGGCGGTCAGGGTCTTGCGCATGGTGTTTCTCCTTTCAGGGACCGGTCGTTACCGGATGAGCCCAGTCTAGGGTCGGCAAGGTCAAGGGCGGTCAGTCGCGGGTAAAGCTTCGGTAAAGATTGCGTGAGGCGCTGCGGCACGCTTCACGCAGGCCCGCGTCAGGTCGCGTAGAAGTAGCCGCGGCCGCGCAGGGCGAGGATGCGCGGGCGGCCGTCGGGGTGGCCGCCGAGCTTCTTGCGCAGGTTGCTGACGTGCATGTCGAGGCTGCGGTCGTAGAGGGTCAGCTTGCGGCCCAGCGCCAGTTGCGCCAGGGCCTGCTTGTCCAGCGGCTCGCCCGGCTGGCGCAGCAGGGCTTCGAGGATGCGGCTTTCGGAGAGGGTCAGGCTGATTTCCTGCGCGCCGATGGTCGCCACGCCGCGCGTGAGGTTCAGCGCCAGGTCGCCCAGCTCCAGCAGTGCGCTGGGTTGCGCCGGGTGGCTGCGGCGCAGCACGGCGCGCAGGCGGGCGGTGAGCTCGCGCGGGTCGCAGGGCTTGGCCAGGTAGTCGTCGGCGCCCAGTTCCAGGCCGAGGATGCGGTCCAGCGGCTCGCCACGGGCGGAGAGCATCAGCACCGGCAGGTCCGGGTGCTCGCCGCGCAGTTGCTTGAGCAGCTCCAGCCCGCTGCCGTCGGGCAGCATCACGTCGAGCACCACCGCGTCCGGGGCGCGGCTGGCCAGCGCGGCGCGGGCCTGCGCGCCATCGTGGGCGGCGCGGATGCTGAAGCCTTCCTGGGCCAGCCAGGTGCTGAGCAGCTCGCAGAGCTCGCGGTCGTCGTCGATCAGCAGCAGTTCACTCATGAAGACGGTTCTTTCAGTTGATCCATTCGCGACGTTGCCGGCGGCGGCTGCCGCGGCTCAGCGCGCCGAGGACGAAGGCCAGCAGGGCGGTGCCGGCGCCACTGAGGTACCAGACCTGCAGGTCGCTCAGCAGGCGCGGCGGCGGCTGCAACCGGGTTTCGCGCAGTTGCAGCTTCAGCCGTTGGTTTTCCTGGCGCAGGCGGCTGATGACGGCTTCGTCCTGGCTGTTGTCCTGGTCTGCGGCCTGGGCGGCCAGCCGGGCGGTCAGCGCCTCGCGTTGCTGCTCGCTTTCGGCCAGGCGGCGCTCAAGGTCGCCATGAGCCGCGGAACTGGCTGCGTCGTTGACTTCGACAGCGGCGGCCGGCGGCTGTTCCGGGGCGGGGTCTTCGGCCTGGGCGGCCAGCGGCAGGGCGAGGCAGGCAAGCAGGGGCAGACGGTGCATCGGGAGTCCTTGTTCGATGACGGACTGCCGTCCACGGCCATCCCGGCGGTGTCCGGCTGCGATTCCCCGCGGGCTTCCCTGCCGCGGGGCTGCAAGGGGAGCGGGGTTACGGCAGCACTTTCTTGAACGGCTTGACCACGACTTCGGCATAGACGCCGGCGGCGCGGTAGGGGTCGGCGTCGGCCCAGGCTTGCGCTGCGGCCAGGGACTCGAACTCGGCGACGATCAGGCTGCCGGTGAAGCCGGCGGCGCCCGGGTCGTTGCTGTCGATCGCCGGGTGCGGGCCGGCCAGTACCAGGCGGCCTTCTTCCTTCAGCTGTTCGAGGCGGGCGAGGTGTGCCGGACGGGCAGCCAGGCGGCGTTCTTGGGAGGCGGTGATGTCACGGGCAATGATCGCGTAGAGCATGTCAGTCCTTGGGTTTTTCGCCGGTTGGTTCGTCGTGCATGTGGCGGGCCAGGAACACGCCCTGGCCGATCAGGAACAGCAGGGTCATGCCCAGGCTGCCGAACACCTTGAAGTCCACCCAGATGCTCTGGAAGGTGAAGGCGACGAACAGCTGGACACAGCCGCAGAACAGGAAGAACAGCACCCAGGCGATGTTCAGCTTCGCCCACAGGGATTCGGAAAGGTGTACCGCGTGGCCCATGATCCGCTGGATCAGCGGGCGGTCGCCGATGAAGTGGCTGCCGGCGAAGGCCAGGGCGAACAGCCAGTTGACCACCGGCGCCTTCCACTTGAGGAAGGTCTCGCTGTGGAAGGCCAGGGTCATGCCGCCGAACAGCAGGCAGGCGGCGAGGGTCACCCACTGGCCCTTGTCGAGCTTGCGCTGCTTGATCAGCAGGGTGCCGTAGACCACCACGGAGGCGGCGATCAGCATGGCGGTGGCGCTGTAGATATTGCCGACCGAGAAGCTCTGGCCGGCGAATTCGACGCTGCGCGGGGCGACCTTGTAGACGATGAAGAACAGGATGAGGGGGATGAAATCGATGAATTGCTTCATTACGGCAGCCAGAGCCTGGTAGAGCCGGCATAATACCAACCTGCCGGTGAACTGAAAGCCTCATCCGCCCAACGCTGTGCCATGTCACGATTTCAGCCGATTGCCGGGGGAGCGCCGGCACAGAGCGTCTATACAGACAGAGCGTCTATACAGAAGTTATCCGCCTTTTCCCCAGCCTGACCCGGGAAGCACCCATGCGAGTCGACCTGCACTGCCACAGCACCGCATCCGATGGACTGCTGAGCCCCTCGGCCGTGGTGGCCCGCGCCTTCGAGCGCGGCGTGCGCGTGCTGGCGCTGACCGACCACGACACCCTCGACGGCCTTCCCGAGGCCCGCGAAGCCGCGCGCCGGCTGGGCATGGAACTGGTCGACGGGGTCGAGCTGTCCTGCACCTGGGGTGGCGCCACCATCCACGTGCTGGGCTATGGCTTCGATCCCCGCGCCGAGTCGCTGCTCAAGGCGCTGGACGACCTGCACCGTGCCCGCTGGACCCGCGCCGAGGAGATCGGCCGGCGCCTGGAGGCCAAGGGCATGCCGGGCGCCTTCGAAGGCGCGCGGGCGGTGCAGCGCGAGCTGGGCGACAGCGAGAACGCCCCGGCGCGTCCGCACTTCGCCGAGTTCCTGCTGCGCCAGGGCTACGCCAAGGACCGCGCCGAAGCCTTCCGCAAGTGGCTGGGCGCGGGCAAGCTGGGCGACGTCAAGCAGCACTGGCCGGCCCTCGCCGAGGCGGTCGGGACGCTGCGCGCCGCCGGTGCCTGGATCAGCCTGGCGCACCCCTACCAGTACGATTTCACGCGGACCAAGCGGCGCAAGCTGCTCGGCGACTTCATCGCCGCCGGCGGCCATGCCATCGAGGTGGTCAACGGCCCGCAGCCGGCGGAACAGGTCGGCGTACTGAGCATCCTCGCCCGCGAGTTCGGCCTGCTGGTCAGCGCCGGCAGCGATTTCCACGGCCCCAGCGACTGGTCCGAGCTGGGCCTGTACCGCGCGGTGCCGGACGACCTTCCGCCGCTCTGGCCGCGCCTGGCCAATACGGACATTACCCTCGGGACCCAGGAGACTTCATGAGTCAGTTCTTTCAGGTTCATCCGGAAAACCCCCAGCCGCGCCTGATCAAGCAGGCGGTGGAGATCGTCCGGCAGGGCGGCGTGATCGCCTATCCCACCGACTCCTCCTACGCGCTGGGCTGCCGGATCGGCGAGAAGTCGGCGGTGGAGCGCATCCGCCGCCTGCGCCGGCTGGACGACAAGCACAACTTCACCCTGGTCTGCCGCGACCTCTCCGAGCTGGGGCTCTACGCCAAGGTCGACACCGGCCTGTTCCGCCTGCTCAAGGCGCACACGCCGGGGCCCTACACCTTCATCCTCAACGCCACCCGCGAAGTGCCGCGCATGCTGCTGCACCCCAAGCGCCGCACCATCGGCCTGCGCGTGCCGGGCTGCCCGATCGCCCTGGCGCTGCTGGAGGAGCTGGGCGAGCCGCTGATGAGCGTCAGCCTGATCCTGCCGGGGCAGACCGAGCCGCTGAACGATCCCTACGAGATGCGCGACCTGCTGGAGCATCAGGTGGACCTGATCATCGACGGCGGCTACGGCGGCGGCGAGGCGTCCACGGTGATCGCCCTGACCGAGGAGGACCCGGTGGTGGTGCGCGTCGGCTGCGGCGACCCGGAGCCGTTCATGGTCAGCGCCTGAGCGTGCAGGCCCAACGCGCAACGGATCGTGACGGGTCCGGAGCCTATACTGCGCACTTCGTCCGTCCTCCGCGAGGTTGATCCTTGGCCAACGTCGATTCCCAGCGCCGCGTGCTGTCCGGCATGCGTCCCACCGGGCGCCTGCACCTGGGGCATTACCACGGCGTGCTGCAGAACTGGGTGAAGCTGCAGCACGAATACGAGTGTTTCTTCTCCATCGTCGACTGGCACGCCCTGACCACCGAGTACGACGAGACCGCCGGCATCCGCCAGCACGTGCGCGACATGGCCATCGACTGGCTGGCGGTGGGCGTCAGCCCCAGCGCGGCGACCCTGTTCATCCAGTCCCAGGTGCCCGAGCACGCCGAACTGCACCTGCTGCTGTCGATGATCTGCCCGCTGTCCTGGCTGGAGCGGGTGCCGACCTACAAGGAGCTGCAGGAAAAGCTCAGCCACAAGGATCTCTCCACCTACGGCTTCCTCGGCTATCCGCTGCTGCAGGCGGCGGACATCCTGATCTATCGCGCCGGCTGGGTGCCGGTGGGCTCCGACCAGTTCGCCCATGTCGAGTTCAGCCGCGAGATCGCCCGCCGCTTCAACCACCTGTACGGCGGCGAGGAGGACTTCGAGGAGCGGGTGCAGACCGCCATCGGCCGCCTCGGCAAGAAGACCGGCAAGCTCTACTCCAGCCTGCGCCGCACCTGGCAGGAGCAGGGCGACGGCGAGGCGCTGGAAACCGCGCGGGCGCTGCTCAAGGAGCAGCAGAGCCTGACCCTGGGCGACCGCGAGCGGCTGTTCGGCTACCTCGAAGGCAGTAGCCGGCTGCTGCTGCCCGAACCGCAGACCCTGGTCAGCCACGCGCCGAAGATGCCGGGGCTGGACGGCCAGAAGATGTCCAAGTCCCACGGCAACACCGTCGCCCTGCGCGACAGCCCGGCGGAGGTGGAGGAAAAGATTTCGCGGATGCCCACCGACCCCGCGCGGGTGCACCGCAACGACCCCGGCGAGCCCGAGCGCTGCCCGGTGTGGCAGTGGCACCTGATCTATTCCGACGACGGCTGCCGGCAGTGGGTGCAGGAGGGCTGCCGCAGCGCCGGCATCGGCTGCCTGGACTGCAAGCGGCCGCTGATCGAGGCGATCCAGCAGGAACTGGCGCCGATCCAGGAACGCGCGCTGGACTACGAGGACAACCCGGAGCTGGTGCGCGGCATCCTCGCCGAGGGCGCCGAGCACGCCCGCGAGGCCGCCCGCGAGACCCTGGTGGAGGTGCGCCACGCCATGGGCCTGTCCTACCGCTGAGCGCCGCGCTGGCGGCTCCCGCGTAGGAGCAACTGTCTTTTACTCGAAGTCAGTTCTCCAGCAAGTGCCGTCCCGGACCATCGCATTGAGCCGTACGATCAGAACTCGCATGCAGGCCACCAACGCGACTTTGGCGCATCGGCCGTTTTCGCGTAGGCCGTGATAACGAAGAGCGAAGCTCTTCTGGTAACGAATGACCGACCAGGTTGCCATGTAGAGGATGCGTCGAATCATGCCGCGCCCTCCGCGGATACGGCGTTGCCCCGACTTCTGGCCGCTGTCGCTGTTGTAAGGGGCCAAGCCGACCAGGGCGGCGATCTGGCGACGGTTGAGTTGTCCCAGTTCTGGCAGGTAAGCCAGTAATCCTGCGACGGTTACCGGGCCTACACCCTTGACCTGACTGAGTTGCTGGACCTGCTCGGAGTCCACCGCAGCCATGGCCTCGGCGATTTGCTCGTCATAGCTGCAAATTCTGGCCTTCAAGGCCTTGATGGCGTCCTCCAGGCATTGGCGGACAAAGGGGTCGTTGGCCTGTTGCAGGCGCCGGCGCTCATCATCGCGCTGCCCAACCAGTTGCTCGCGACGTTGCACCAGCTCTCGCAGCCGCTGGCGCTCCGGCGAAAGAACCGTACTGGGGGCTTCCTCCAGCGTTTGGGCCAGATGCGCCAGGACGGCCGCATCGATGGGGTCGGTCTTGGCCAACTTGCCCATGGCGGTAGCAAACGCCCGAACCCGTGTGGGATTCAAGCGAGAGACTGCGTGGCCGGCTCGGGACAAGGCATGCAGGACGCCTCGCTCATATCCACCGGTAGCCTCCAGCACAATGCGGCCGGGCTTCTCCTCGGCGAAGAGCGTCACTAACTGCTGATGTCCCGCTTCGTCATTGGAAACGCTCAAGCTCCTGCCCTGTGGGCGGAACCATACGGCCAGTGAGTCCTTGGCAACATCGATACCGATCCAACACGTCATGCTTCAACCCTCGTAAACTGCATGGCGAGAGCGCTCTGACTGCCCACGCTTGTGGTTCGAGGTTGTGCTCGTTCAACTGTTCGGGCTTTGGTCAGAGGACGGCGGGAGGCAGCTTGGGCTCCTACTCGTGCTACTAACACTGCGGACCTGCAGCTTGCTTCCCGCCGCTCTCACCTTCGATCCTATCGAAGTCAGCAGACACAAGCGGACCTTGTCCGCGAAGGCCCACCTGCGCACCCGTGCTGCCGGATGAACACCTGTAGGAGCGAGCTTGCTCGCGAACCGCGGCTGATCGCGGACGAAGGCTGGGCGCCCCCGGTCTCTCCTGGAAAAGCCGCGTACTCCATAGGAGCGGACTCCGTCCGCGATGCTTTTTTGAGATTGGCGTCCTGCGCCGCTTCGGCGCGTGCTGGGATATTTGGTTTCGCCCCGTCGGGCGACCTACTTTGTCAAACGCCACAAAGTAGGCAAAGGTCTGTGCCCCTGCATCCGGTTTTTCGCCTAGGCGAAAAATTCCCTCGCTCCATCGAAGTTTCAGGGGCCCGCGTTGACGGGCCATCCCTGGCCCGACAACGCTCTCGCGGCATCCATGCCGCTCGACCCCTGAAACTCCGATTCCACTCGGCCTCCTGAAGGGGCGCTGCGGTGCGCTTGGGGATTTCTCTGGAAGTCTTCAAGAGCCAAAGCCCACAGCCCAAAACACCACACGCTCGGGATCTGCTCCTACGAAGGGCGCTCTTCCTAAATACCACCCAAGGCCGGCAAAAGCAGGGATAATGCCCGTTGTATCCCCCACGAGCCTGACGAGTGGCCGATGAGTGACCTGAGCGAGCCGGACGATCCTTCCAGCGCCACCGAATACCGCGTCCCGGTGCAGCTGGCGCTGGTCTACGGCGAGGCCCTGACCGAGCTGCCGCAGGATCTGTACATCCCGCCGGACGCCCTGGAAGTCTTCCTCGAAGCCTTCGAGGGCCCGCTCGACCTGCTGCTCTACCTGATCCGCAAGCAGAACATCAACATCCTCGACATCCCCGTGGCGGAAATCACCCGCCAGTACATGGGCTACGTCGAGCTGATGAAGTCGGTGCGCCTGGAGCTGGCCGCCGAGTACCTGGTGATGGCCGCTATGCTCGCCGAGATCAAGTCGCGCATGCTGCTGCCGCGCTCGACCGAGGCCGAGGACGAAGAGGAAGACCCGCGCGCCGAACTGATCCGCCGCCTGCAGGAGTACGAACGCTTCAAGAAGGCCGCCGAGGACCTCGACGAGCTGCCGCGCCTGGGCCGCGACTACGTGGTGCCCACCGTCGCCGCGCCGGATGCGCGGGCGCGCCGGCTGCTGCCGGAGGTCGACATGCAGGAGCTGATGCTGTGCATGGCCGAAGTGCTGCGCCGCGCCGACCTGTTCGAAAGCCACCAGGTCACCCGCGAGATGCTCTCCACCCGCGAGCGCATGACGGAAATCCTCGAACGCCTGAAGGGCGAGGGCTTCGTGCCCTTCATCAGCCTGTTCCGCGTCGAGGAAGGCAAGCTCGGCGTGGTGGTGACCTTCATGGCGGTGCTGGAGCTGGTCAAGGAACAACTGGTGGAGCTGGTGCAGAACGCCGCCTTCGCGCCGATCCACGTCCGCGCCCGCAGCGAGGTGCAGGAAGGCGCCGCCGCGCCGGCCACCGAGGTGCTGGAAGAGGGCGAGGAGGGCGTCTACGAGCCCCGCGAGGAGCCGCCGGCCGAGCCGACCTTCGAGGACGGCCACTTCGACGGCCCGGAAGACAGCGCCGAGCCGGACGAAGAGCCGCTCTGAGCCGCCGGCGTTGCCCTGGCGCCGCGCATTGAGTAGCTTTCCCGGCTAACCCGCGAAACCGTTCAACCTGACCCGAGCCCCCGATGAATCTGTCCGACCCGCAAGAACTGGCGACCCTGCTCGAAGGCATCCTCCTGGCTGCCGGCAAGCCGCTGTCGCTGGAGCGCCTCGGCGAGCTGTTCGAGGAGGCCGAGCGCCCGGAGCCGCAGCAGTTCCGCGATGCGCTGGCGGTGCTGGCACTGTCCTGCGCCGGCCGGGCCTATGAACTGAAGGAAGTCGCCACCGGCTACCGCCTGCAGGTGCGCGAGAAGTACGCCCCCTGGGTCGGCCGCCTGTGGGAGGAACGCCCGCAGCGCTATTCCCGCGCGCTGCTGGAGACCCTGGCGCTGATCGCCTACCGCCAGCCGATCACCCGCGGCGAGATCGAGGAAATCCGTGGCGTGGCGGTGAACACCCAGATCGTCAAGACGCTGATGGAGCGCGAGTGGATCCGCATCGTCGGCTACCGCGAGGTGCCGGGCCGCCCGGCGATGCTCGCCACCACCCGCACCTTCCTCGACTACTTCAACCTGAAGAGCCTGGAAGAGCTGCCACCGCTGGCCGAGCTGAAGCTGATGGAGCCCGAGCCGCAGCCGATCCTCGAGGACATGGCGCCCACGGCCAGCCTGCCGGGCCCCGAGGAGTACGACGAGGATTACATCCCGCCGTCGCTGCAGGCGCTGGCCGACCAGGCCCTGCGCGATGCCGGCGAGGAACCGGAGCCCGCGCCGCCGGAAGAGAAACCGGAGGAAACCAGCTTCCGCAGCCTGCTCGCCGAGCTGGACGAGATGGAGCAGGGCCTGAAGACCGACTTCGACGACCTCATCGACCTGCCGCCCACGGAGGGCGAGGACAGCGGCGTGGATGCCGATTTCAGCGGCGTCTTCGGCCTGCCCGAGGTCCAGCCGGAAGACTCGGCGGAGGAGCCAGCCGAAGCCGATGCGACGGCCGAAGCCGAGCCGCAGCCCGAGCCCGCCGCCGCGACGCCGGCCGCCGCGGCGGCGGATGAGGAGTGGGACGAGGAACGCGCGCTGGCCGAGGCCATGCGCGAGGAAATGGAGTCCATCGCGCGCGATCGCGAGCGCTGATGGTCCGGTCGCTGCGGCATACGGTCGTCCGGTGATTGACTTCCGTCCGTCGCGAGACGACCTTATGTGCCGCGTCGAGGCGCGCCGGCGGCGAAATCCGGGGAATCGCCGGAAAAACGGCGCATGACCGGTATCGATCTTCCAACCTTCTGCAGCGGACTGGCGCCCGACGCCGGCCGCTGAGTGCCTATATGAAAACAACTCCAATCAGCCGTATCTGCTGGCTCGGCCTCCTGCTGGGCCTGGACAGCACTTTGCTCTTTGCCGCCCAGGCGCCTGCCGCCGTTCCCGCCGCGCCGCTGCCCGGCCAGTCGAAGGACGCCTTCATCGACAGCCTGATGCAGCGCATGACGCAGGAAGAGAAGATCGGCCAGCTGCGCCTGGTCAGCGTCGGTCCCGACCACCCCAAGCCGGTGCTGCTCAACGAGATCGCCGCCGGCACCACCGGCGCGGTGTTCAACACCGTGGTGCGTCCGGGCATCCGCGACCTGCAGGACGCGGCGATGAAAAGCCGCCTGAAGATTCCGCTGTTCTTCGCCTATGACGTGGTCCACGGCCATCGCACCGTGTTCCCCATCGGCCTGGGCCTGGCCGCCAGCTGGGACCTCGACGCCATCGAGCGCAGCGCCCGCGTCTCGGCCATCGAGGCCAGCGCCGACGGCCTCAACCTGACCTACTCGCCCACCGTCGACATCGCCCGCGACCCGCGCTGGGGCCGGGTCTCCGAAGGCTTCGGCGAGGACGCCTGGCTGACCAGCAAGGTCGCCGCCGCGGTGGTCAAGGGCTACCAGGGCAAGGGCCTGGACCAGCCGGACACCATCATGGCCGGGGTCAAGCACTTCGCCCTGTACGGCGCCGGCGAAGGCGGCCGCGACTACAACACCGTGGACATGAGCCCGCAGCGCATGTTCCAGGACTACCTGCCGCCGTACCGCGCCGCCATCGATGCCGGCGCCGGCGCGGTGATGGTCTCGCTGAACAGCATCAACGGCGTGCCCGCCACCGCCAACAAGTGGCTGCTGCAGGACCTGCTGCGCGGCCAGTGGGGCTACCGGGGCCTGACCCTGAGCGACCACGGCGCGGTGCTGGAACTGATCAAGCACGGCGTCGCCGCCAACGAGCGCGACGCCACCGGCCTTGCGATCAAGGCCGGCGTCGAGATGAACATGAACGACGATCTCTACGGCAAGCACATGCCCGAGCTGCTGAAATCCGGCGAGATCACCCAGGCCGACATCGACCGCGCCTGCCGCGACGTGCTGGCGGCCAAGTGGGACATGGGCCTGTTCAAGGACCCGTACCGCTACCTGGAGGGCGCCGACCCGGTGGATACCGACGCCGAGGATCGCCTGCACCGCGCCGATGCCCGCGAGATTGCGCGCAAGGGCATGGTCTTGCTGAAGAACCAGAACGGCGTGCTGCCGCTCAAGCGCGACGGCGTGATCGCCCTGGTCGGCCCGCTGGCCGACAGCAAGCGTGACGTGATGGGCAGCTGGTCCGCCGCCGGCAAGGCCTTCCAGGCGGTGACCGTGCTCCAGGGCATGGGTGCGGCGACCCGTGGCAAGGCCGCGCTGCTCTATGCCAAGGGCGCCAACGTCACCGACGACGAGGAGATCATCAAGTACCTCAACGAGTACAACGAGGACGTCAGCGTCGACTCCCGCACCCCGGAGGCGATGATCGAGGACGCCGTGGCCAAGGCGAAGCAGGCCGACGTGGTGGTCGCCGTGGTCGGCGAGGCCCAGGGCATGGCCCACGAGGCGTCGAGCAAGACCAACCTGCGCATCGCGCAGAGCCAGGTCGAGCTGCTCAAGGCCCTCAAGGCCACCGGCAAGCCGCTGGTGCTGGTGCTGATGAACGGACGCCCGCTGGACCTGCGCTGGGAAAGCGCGAACGCCGACGCCATCCTGGAAACCTGGTTCAGCGGCACCGAGGGCGGCAACGCCATCGCCGACGTGTTGTTCGGCGACTACAACCCGGCGGGCAAGCTGAGCATGACCTTCCCGCGCTCGGTGGGCCAGGTGCCGATCTACTACAACCACCTGAACACCGGCCGCCCGTTCGACCACGAGCACCCGAACAAATACACCTCGCGCTACTTCGACTCGCAGAACGGCCCGCTGTACCCCTTCGGCTTCGGCCTGAGCTACACCGACTTCAGCGTCTCGGACGTGAAGATGTCGGCGCCGAAACTGAAGAAGGGCGACCAGCTGACCGCCAGCGTCACCGTGAAGAACACCGGCAAGGTCGCCGGCGAGACCGTAGTGCAGCTCTACCTGCGCGACGTCGCCGCCTCCATCAGCCGCCCGGTGAAGGAGCTCAAGGGCTTCAGCAAGATCATGCTGCAGCCGGGCGAGTCGAAGCTGGTGCAGTTCCCGATCCGCGAGGAAGACCTGCGCTTCTACGACAGCAACCTGCGCTACGCCTCGGAGCCGGGCGAGTTCAAGGTCTACGTCGGCCTGGATTCGGAGAGCGTGAAGGAGCAGAGCTTCACGCTGCTCTGAGCCGCTTCCGCGGGCTCCCCGCCGGAACGAAAACGCCACGGCTCGTCGAGCCGTGGCGTTTTTCTTTGTGGTTGGCGCATTCGGCCGCTTCCCGCCCGGCTGGCGGCATAAGGGGCTGCGGCGTTCGATTGGCGGGGTCGATGGCGGCGATGGGAAATCCGCGTTGGACCGGCGGGGCCCGGCGGGTGTCCAGTGGGCGGGCCCACTGATGTTCACCCGGTCAGAGAGGAAATCCGTGAAGAGTCCCTGCATCAAGGTCTGCGAATTCGAAGAGGGTATCTGCCTGGGCTGCGGCCGCAGCCGTGAGGAAATCAAGGCGTGGAAGCAGGCGGACCACCTCGGCCAGCAGGCGATCCTCGCTGAGGCCGACATGCGCCTGCTGGTGCTGGAGGCGCAGGGCAGGCGGCGCTACGACTGAGCGGCGCGACGGCGCTCGCTCCTCGTAGGAGCGAGCTTGCTCGCGAACCCCCGCGCGCAGGTCCCGGCGCCAGCGCGCACGACGAAGGTTCCGACCGATGCGGCCTGATTCGCTGGTCGTCAGGCGTATAGTCATGGAAGTCGTCTCTTTTCTTCTGTTGTGGTAAAAAACACTAAATTTACCCTTCGAAGAAAAGCGGATGCCCGGTATTCGAAGATAATGTTGTAAAAACAACAACTGATAGTCTGTAGGAGAATGCTGCCATGCACCCCCGCGTGCTCGAAGTCACCCAGCGCATCCAGGCTCGCAGCGCGGCCACGCGTCAGCGCTACCTCGACCTGGTCAAGGCAGCCGCCACCAAGGGCCCGCACCGCGGCACGCTGCCCTGCGGCAACCTCGCCCACGGCGTCGCGGCCTGCGGCGAGTCGGACAAACAGGCGCTGCGGCTGATGAACCAGGCCAACGTCGCCATCGTCTCCGCCTACAACGACATGCTCTCCGCGCACCAGCCGCTGGAGCGCTTCCCGGAACTGATCAAGGACGCCCTGCGGCAGATCGGCTCGGTCGGCCAGTTCGCCGGCGGCGTGCCGGCCATGTGCGACGGCGTCACCCAGGGCGAACCGGGGATGGAACTGTCCCTGGCCAGCCGCGACGTGATCGCCATGGGCACCGCCATCGCGCTGTCGCACAACATGTTCGACGCCGCGCTGTGCCTGGGCGTGTGCGACAAGATCGTCCCCGGCCTGCTGATCGGCTCGCTGCGCTTCGGCCACCTGCCGGTGGTGTTCGTCCCCGCCGGCCCCATGCCCACCGGCATTTCCAACAAGGAGAAGGCCGCGGTGCGCCAGCTGTTCGCCGAGGGCAAGGCCACCCGCGAGGAGTTGCTGGCCTCGGAGATGGCCTCCTACCACGCGCCGGGCACCTGCACCTTCTACGGCACCGCCAACACCAACCAGTTGCTGGTGGAGGTCATGGGCCTGCACCTGCCGGGCGCCTCCTTCGTCAACCCGAACACCCCGCTGCGCGACGAGCTGACCCGCGAAGCCGCGCGCCAGGCCGCGCGCCTGACGCCGGAGAACGGCCAGTTCGTGCCGATGGCGGAGATCGTCGACGAGAAGGCGCTGGTCAACTCGGTGGTGGCGCTGCTGGCCACCGGCGGCTCGACCAACCACACCCTGCACCTGCTGGCCATCGCCCAGGCCGCCGGCATCCAGCTGACCTGGCAGGACATGGCCGACCTCTCCGAGGTGGTGCCGACCCTGGCGCGCATCTACCCGAACGGCCAGGCCGACATCAACCACTTCCAGGCGGCGGGCGGCATGTCCTTCCTGATCCGCCAGCTGCTCGACGGCGGCCTGCTCCACGAAGACGTGCAGACCGTGGTCGGCAAGGGCCTGCGCCGCTACCTGCAGGAGCCGTTCCTCGACGGCGGCAAGCTGGTCTGGCGCGAAGGCCCGGCGGCGAGCCTGGACGAGAACATCCTGCGCCCGCTGGACCGCCCGTTCTCGCCGGAGGGCGGCCTGCGCCTGATGGAAGGCAACCTTGGCCGCGGCGTGATGAAGGTTTCCGCCGTGGCGGCGGAGCACCAGATCGTCGAGGCGCCGGTGCGCATCTTCCACGACCAGGCCAGCCTGGCCGCCGCCTTCAAGGCCGGCGAGCTGGAGCGCGACCTGGTCGCCGTGGTGCGCTTCCAGGGCCCGCGCGCCAACGGCATGCCGGAGCTGCACAAGCTCACGCCGTTCCTCGGCGTGCTGCAGGACCGCGGCTTCAAGGTCGCGCTGGTCACCGACGGGCGCATGTCCGGCGCCTCCGGCAAGGTCCCGGCGGCCATCCATGTATCCCCGGAAGCGCTCAACGGCGGCCCGCTGGCCAAGCTGCGCGACGGCGACGTGGTGCGCGTCGACGGCAGCACCGGCGAGCTGCGCGTGCTGGTGGAGGCGGCGGAATGGGAAGCCCGTCCGCTGGTCGAGACGCCGGCCATCGACAACCTCGGCATGGGCCGCGAGCTGTTCGCCTTTATGCGCAATGCCTTCAGCCCGGCGGAGCAGGGCGCCTGCAGCTTCACCGCCGAGCTCAACGGCCTGCGCTGAAGCGCGCTCCGATGGGGCCTCCCGCTCGCCACGCGGGAGGCCCCGGGTCGATGTCCTATGCTGGCATGAGTCCTTTTCCTCAACTTCCAGGCCGAGTTCGCCATGAATTCCAGCAACGCCCAGAACGCTTTCGCCCTGGTCGGTGATATCGGTGGCACCAACGCCCGCTTCGCCCTGTGGCGCGGCGACGTCCTCGAATCCATCCAGGTCCTGGCCTGCGCCGACTACCCGCGCCCGGAAGACGCCGTGCGCGCCTACCTGCAGCGCGTCGGCCAGCCGCTGTCGGCCATCCACAACGTCTGCCTGGCCTGTGCCGGGCCGGTCGGCGCCGGCGACTTCAAGTTCACCAACAACCACTGGGTGATCCGCCGCGACGCCTTCCGCGCCGAGCTGGGCTTGCGCCACCTGCTGCTGGTCAACGACTTCAGCACCATGGCCTGGGCGGCCTCGCGGCTGTCGGACGAGCAACTGGTGCAGGTGCGCCCCGGCACCGCGCTGGAAGGCCGCGCGAAACTGATCATCGGCCCCGGCACCGGCCTGGGCGTCGGCAGCCTGATGCCGTTGCCCGGCGGCGGCTGGGACGTGCTGCCCTGCGAGGGCGGCCACGTCGACCTGCCGGTGACCTCCGAGCGCGACTTCGCCCTCTGGCAGCTGCTGCGCGAGAAGTACGGCCACGTCTCGGCCGAGCGCGTGCTCTCCGGCAGCGGCCTGGAGAACCTCTACCGCCTGAGCTGCCAGCTCGATGGCGTCGAGCCGCAGTGCGCCAGCGCCGCGCAGATCGGCGAACTCGCCCTGGCCGGCGATGCCTACGCCGACGCGGTGCTCGAGCACTTCTTCCTGTGGCTGGCGCGGGTCGCCGGCAATGCGGTGCTGACGGTGGGCGCGCTGGGTGGCGTGTACATCACCGGCGGCATCGTTCCGCGCTTCCTCGAACGCTTCCAGCGCAGCGGTTTCGCCGCGGCCTTCTCCGCGCGCGGCAAGACCAGCGGGCCGTACCTGGAGCAGGTGCCGGTGTGGGTGATGACAGCGCAACATCCCGGCCTGTTCGGCGCCGGTGTTGCCCTGGAGCAGTCCCTGCGGGGCGGAGCCTGAGCCGGGCGGGAAGCGCCTGGCGTATCCGCCGGACGCCCCAGCCCGCCCTGGCGGCCGGCGGGGCGGCGTTGCGCTGGCGCTTTCGTTGGCGCGGGCGCTGCGCGTGACTAGGCTTTGCGGGTAGAATCGGCGCTTTTTCAGCGAATGTAGTGAAACTACAGACCTCTTTACGCCCCGGAGTGTCCGGGCAGGGATTGGATCAGGACATCCGGATAATGCTCGAGCACCCGCTGCAGCGCTTCTTTCATTCCATGCGGGGCAAGCGCCCCTTCGACTGGGTGCGCTTCCAGCGTCGCGACCTGCTGCTGATCGACCATCCGCAGTGCCAGGCGGTGTTCAGCCGCCAGGGCGCGCAACTGCTGCACTTCCAGCCGCGCGGCGCGCGCCCGCTGCTGTGGTGCTCCAGCCAGTGGCCGAGCCTGAGCACGGCGCCGATCCGTGGCGGCATCCCGGTCTGCTGGCCCTGGTTCGGCAGCCATCCGGTGGAGCCCGACTGGCCCCAGCACGGCTGGGCGCGCCAGCGCGAGTGGCGGATGCTCGACGCCTGGGCGGACGACAGCAAGGTGGTGGTCAGCTGGCAACTGGACGTCGAGGACTGGCATGTGCGCCTGGAAGCGCGGCTGGGCCAGGACCTGGACATCGAACTCTCCAGCTACCACGAGGATGACAGCGACTGCCTGTTCAGCTTCGCCCTGCAGCCTTACTGGCGCGTGGGTTCGCTGCGCCGCTCGGTGGTCCACGGGATGGAGCTGGACGGCAAGGCCAGCGGCCTGCCCAACACCTGGGCGCCGCGCGGGGCGGTCAAGCAGGTGCTCTACAACACCGGTTCGCTGGTGCTGGAAGACGCCGGCTGGCAGCGCCGCCTGCGCATCGACAAGAACGCCGGCGCCGGCAGCGTCATCTGGCACCCCGGCAGCCGCGCGGTGGAGCAGGTGGCGGCGGCCGACGCGGAGCGCTTCCTGTGCATCGGCGCCGCCGGCTACCGCGCCGGCGGGCTGATCCTGGCGCAGGGCGAGCGGATGCTGCTGAACCTGCGGGCGGGGCTGGTCTGATCGACCACACGCAGGGCGCGCAACCGTTCGCGGTTGTACGCCGATACGCCCGGCTTCGTCGCAGCCCAAGGCCAGGGGCCTGTAGGAGCGAGCTTGCTCGCGAACCTCTCGGCTCCGTAGTGCCCGGTGAATCCGTTCGCGAGCAAGCTCGCTCCTACGAAAAGCAACGCCGCGCGCCGATCTGATCTTGTGGGCGCGGCGCTTTCCTCAACCTTCCTCGTCGAGCTGGTAGCGCGTCGGCACCAGGCTTTCCTTGATCCGCCGCAGGTGCGGCTGGAAGTCCGTGCCGCGGCGCAGGGTCACGCCGGTGGCGAGCACGTCGAGCACGGTGAGCTGGATGATCCGCGAGGTCATCGGCATGTAGATGTCGGTGTCCTCGGGCAGCGGGATGTCCAGGCTCAGGGTGCTGGCGCGGGCCAGCGGCGAGTCGGCGGCGGTCAGGCCGAGCACCGAGGCGCCGTTCTGCCGTGCCAGGTGCGCCACCTCCACCAGCTCGCGGGTGCGCCCGGTGTAGGAAATCACCACGAACAGGTCGCCCGTGTGCGCCACCGAGGCGATCATCCGCTGCATCAGCACGTCGCTGTGGGCCGACACCGCGAGGTTGAAGCGGAAGAACTTGTGCTGCGCATCCAGCGCCACCGAGCTTGAGGCGCCGAGGCCGAAGAAGTGGATCTGCCGGGCCTGGATCAGCAGGTCCACGGCGCGGTCGATCAGCTTCGGGTCGAGCAGCCTGTAGGCGCTATCCAGCGAGGCGATGGTGCTGCTGAAGATCTTCCGGGTGTAGGCCTCGGGGCCGTCGTCGGCGGCCACCGCCTGGGTCACGAAGGCTGCGCCGCTGGCCAGGCTCTGGGCCAACTGAATCTTCAGCTCCGGATAGCCGCTCATGCCGAAGGAACGGCAGAAGCGATTCACCGTCGGCTCGCTGACGCTGGAGGCCTGGGCCAGCGCGGCGATGCTGAAGCGCGTGGCCTGCTGCGGATCGCGCAGGATCACTTCGGCGACCTTGCGCTCGGCCTTGTTCAGCTGTTCCAGACGGCTCTGGATCTGCTCCAGCAGGTTTTTCATCCGTGCTCCTTGGGCAATCGACGGTTGGCCGGGTGGGGGCGGCCAGCGGCGCTATCCTAACGTCAGGCCGGCAGGCGACCAACCACGGCGCGAGGTGGTAAAAATATGTTGTTTAATTACTACATATTTGTCTTAATGCCGGTGTAGAAGGCTAACTATCGTTCAAAATTTGGTTGGTAACAACAAATGCCTGATGTCCGCGTTCTGCCCTGTACCCTGGCGCTGTTCGGCGCGCTGGGCGATCTCGCCCTGCGCAAACTGCTGCCGGCGCTGTACCAGCTCGACCGCGAGAGCCTGCTGCACGGCGATACCCGCATTCTCACCCTGGCCCGTGACGATGGCGCCACCGAGGCCCCGCTGGTCACCATCGAGCGCCGCCTGCGTCAGGCGGTGCCGGCGAAGGAGTGGGACGAAGCGGTATGGCAGCGCTTCCAGGCGCGCCTGCAGCACCTGAGCATGGATTTCCTCGATGCCGGCGCCTACCCGGCGCTGGCCGCGCAGGTGGGCGACGCGCAGTCCCTGGTCGCCTACTTCGCCACCGCCGCCTCGGTGTTCGGCGGCATCTGCGAGAACCTCGCGGCCGTCGGCCTCGCCGAGCGCACCCGGGTGGTGCTGGAAAAGCCCATCGGCCACGACCTGCAATCGTCCCGCGTGGTGAACGACGCGGTGGCGCGTTTCTTCCCGGAAAACCGCATCTACCGGATCGACCACTACCTGGGCAAGGAGACGGTGCAGAACCTCATCGCGCTGCGCTTCGCCAACAGCCTGTTCGAGACCCAGTGGAACCAGAACCACATCTCCCACGTGGAGATCAGCGTGGCCGAGAAGGTCGGCATCGAAGGCCGCTGGGGCTACTTCGACAAGGCCGGCCAGCTGCGCGACATGGTGCAGAACCACCTGCTGCAGCTGCTCTGCCTGATCGCCATGGACCCGCCGGCGGACCTCACCGCCGACAGCATCCGCGACGAGAAGGTGAAGGTGCTGCGCGCCCTCGAACCCATCGCCCCGGAACAGCTGGCCACCCGCGTGGTGCGTGGGCAGTACACCGCCGGTTTCATCGACGGCAAGGCGGTGCCCGGCTACCTCGCCGAGGAGAACGCCAACCCCAACAGCGACGCCGAGACCTTCGTCGCGATGCGCGTGGACATTCGCAACTGGCGCTGGTCCGGCGTGCCGTTCTACCTGCGCACCGGCAAGCGCATGCCGCAGAAGCTGTCGCAGATCGTCATCCACTTCAAGGAGCCGCCGCACTACATCTTCGCCCCGGAGCAGCGCTCGCTGATCAGCAACCGCCTGATCATCCGCCTGCAGCCGGACGAGGGCATCTCCCTGCAGGTGATGACCAAGGACCAGGGCCTGGGCAAGGGCATGCACCTGCGCACCGGCCCGCTGCAACTGAATTTCTCCGAGACCTTCCAGACCGCCCGCACGCCGGACGCCTACGAGCGGCTGCTGCTGGAGGTCATGCAAGGCAACCAGTACCTGTTCGTGCGCAAGGACGAGGTGGAGTTCGCCTGGAAATGGTGCGACCACCTGATCGCCGGCTGGGGCCGCCTGGGCGAGGAGCCCAAGCCGTACCCGGCGGGCAGCTGGGGACCGCAGGCGGCTGTCGCCCTGATTGCGCGCGACGGGAGGGATTGGTATGGCGATCTGTGAACCGAAACTGGCTGAAGGCATGGCCTGGAAAACCTGGAACAACGCCGCCGAGCAGGCTCGCGGCCTGGCTAACGTCGTAGCCGACGCGCTGCGCGAGGCATTGATCGAACGTGGCCGGGCGCTGCTGGTGGTGTCCGGCGGGCGCAGCCCGGTGGCCTTCCTCGAAGCCTTGAGCGGCGCGCTGCTGGACTGGTCGAAGGTCTCCGTCAGCCTGGCCGACGAGCGCTGGGTGCCCGAATCGCATCCGGACAGCAACGCCGCCCTGCTGCGCCGCCACCTGCTCAGGGGAGCGGCGGCCAAGGCGCATTTCATCGGCCTGTACCAGCCGGCGAACGACCTGGAAGAGGCGGCGGCCAAGGCCGACCGTTTCCTCCACGAGCTGGCGCTGCCCATCGACGTGCTGGTGCTCGGCATGGGCGACGACGGCCATACCGCCTCGCTGTTCCCCGGCAGCCCCGGCCTGGCCGAGGCGCTGGACCCGGCCGGCACGCGCCGCTGCCTGCCGATGTGGGCGCCGGCCGTGCCGCGCCAGCGCCTGACCCTGAGCCGCGCCGTGCTGCAAGGCGCGCGCGTGCAACTGCTCGCCATCCAGGGCGAGGCCAAGCTGGCCACCCTGAGCGCGGCGCTCAGCGACAACGATGAGCAACGCGCGCCGGTGAGCGCGTTCCTGCGTTCCCCCCTGTCGATCCACTGGTGCCCTTGAGGCACGGAGTTACCGCAACATGACCAGCCCCGAACAACACATCCAGCAGATCGATGCCCTCGCGCAGCGCGCGCGCATCCTGCCGGTCATCACCATCGACCGCGAGTCGGACATCCTGCCGATGGCCGATGCGCTCGCCGCCGGCGGGATCACCGTTCTGGAGGTCACATTGCGTACCGCACTGGGCCTGACCGCCATCCGCAAGCTCGCCGCCGAGCGCCCCGAACTCTGCGTGGGCGCGGGGACCGTCCTCGATCCGCTGACCTTCCGCCAGGCGGAGGAGGCGGGGGCTCGCTTCATCGTGACGCCGGGCTGCACCGACGAATTGCTGGAGCACGCCGCGAAGCGCCCCGTGCCGCTGCTGCCGGGCGTGGCCACCGCGTCGGAGATCATGACGGCGTACCGTCATGGCCTGCGCCGCTTCAAGCTGTTCCCGGCCAAGGTGTGCGGCGGCGTGGAGGCGCTCAAGGCGTTCGGCGGGCCGTTCCCCGAGGTGCGTTTCTGCCCGACCGGCGGTGTCGGTCCGGACAACCTGAATGACTACTACCGGTTGCCCAACGTGATGTGCGTGGGCGGCAGCTGGATGCTGCCCAAGGCCGCCGTCGACAGCGGCGACTGGGCCACGGTCGAACGCCTGAGCCGCGAGGCGCTGGCGTTGCTGGATACACACTGAGCTGTCCCGGTTTGGACGTGCCCGGCCTTTGTGCCGGGCTTTTTTATGGACGGCTGGTTGTGCTCGCGAGCGGGTTTGTGGAGGGCTTTGCACGAGCAGGCCGGCGCCGCGCGGCTCTTCGTAGGAGCGAGCTTGCTCGCGAACCTGCGTGACGCCGACCTTGCCGGCCGATCGCGAACAAGGGCTTGGTGCCCCGTCTCTCCTGCGGTGGGGTATATCGTTTTTGTAGGAGCGGATCTTATCCGCGATGCTTTTGTTTCGGTGTTTCTGCGCCGCTTCGGTGTGTGCTGGGACTTTTTGTTTCGCCCCCCCCGGGCGAGTCCCTTTTGGGGCCCCAAAAGGAACCAAAAGGGCCCGTCCCGACATCCGGGTCTTCGCTTCGCTCAGACTGCCCTCGCTCCGGTATTGCTCCGAGGGTCGGCTTGCAAGGGCCATCCATGGCCCTTCAAGCCTCTCGCGGCATCCATGCCGCTCGCCCCTCTGCGCAATACCTCCACTCGGCCTCCTGACGGGACTCTGCGCGCGCCTGCGATTTTGGTGTGACAGGCAGATCTGCGGCTGAAGGATCGCTCTTCGTAGGATGGCGTGGAGCGAAGCGATACCCATCAGGTGGATAACGCTGCGCGTTATTCACCCTACGAAAGCAAGAGCATCGCGGACGGAGTCCGCTCCTACGGTGGGATCAACTTTTGTAGGAGCGGACCTTGTCCGCGATAGCCCCCGCTCAAGAGCTTCGCGGACAAGGTCCGCTCCTACACAAGCAAATCCCTGGCACGCTGTGGCTTTGGGCTTTGGCTCTTGAAGATTTCCAGAGAAACATCCGCGCGCGCCGGAGCGCCCCTTCAGGAGGCCGAGTGGAATCGGAGTTTCAGGGGTCGAGCGGCATGGATGCCGCGAGAGCGTTGTCGGGCCAGGGATGGCCCGTCAACGCGGGCCCCTGAAACTTCGATGGAGCGAGGGAATTTTTCGCCTAAGCGAAAAACCGGATGCAGGGGCACAGACCTTTGCCTACTTTGTGGCGTTTGACAAAGTAGGTCGCCCGAGGGGGCGAAACAAAAAGTCCCAGCACACACCAAAGCGGCGCAGAAACACCGAACAAGACGGTGGATAACACACGGCGTTATCCACCTACGAACAACGAAAGCCCGCTCGCTCCCGAGCGCACTTGAGCGCGATCCGCGCCCTCAGTCCCGCAACGGCGACTGCGGATCGAGCAGCGAGGTACGGATGAAGTGCAGGTAGCTGCACACCCGCCGCAGCGGCGAGGAGTCGAAGTGCGGCGGGCGGCGGTCGTCGGTGCTGCGGGTGGCGTGGATGGCGTGCTCCACCGCCGCCAGGGCGCGCAGGCGGTTGCTTTCGCTGGGCTGGATGAACAGCCGGATCAGCGCCCGGCCCATGGCGCGGATCGCCCGGCGCCAGGGCATGCGCTCGGCGTACCAGGATTCGTTCGGCAGCGACGCCTGCTCGCGGCGCAGTTCGATGATCGACAGGCCGATCTCCTGCACCTGGAAGGTCCAGCGCAGCAGCCGGCGCTGCACGTCCGGGCGCCCCGTGGAGAGGCCGTAGGCCTGGTTCAGCAGGTCGCGGGTGCCGCTCTCGAAGCCGGACGACAGGCCCTTCAGCGGATCGCTGATCACCCGCACCACGCGCAGGCGCAGTTCGGCTTCCAGGCGCTCCCACAGCCACGGGCGGTTGGGCGGCAGGATGACGATGGCGGCGATCACCGCCATGCCCATCGACAGCAGCATCGCCAGGTATTCGTTGATGAAGGTGTAGGCGTCGTAGCGCGCCAGGTTCGCCGGCAGCGAGGCGATGCAGAACCACACCAGCAGGCCGACCCCGTAGCCGCTCCATTGCGGCCGGGTGATGAGGAAGGCGCCGAGGGCGAACACCGGCGCGAGCACGAAGCACAGCAGCGGGAAGCCGTCGATGTGCGGCAGCACGCGGAAGGTGAGGATGAAGCCGAGGGTGGCGCCGAGCAGGGTGCCGAGGGTCAGTTGCAGGGACAGGCGCTTGGGGTTGGGCGAGGCGGAGGAGAGCGCCGCGATCAGCACCGAGGTCAGCGCGAAGGTGGCGCCGCTGAGCCAGGACGTGGCGATCCAGAACACCCCGCCGACCAGCACCAGCAGCGCGCAGCGAAAGCCCGCGACCGCGGCGGCCAGGGCGTTGGCCTTGGGCGTGAAACGCTCCTTCCACTGCTCGCGCTCGTGCCGGTGCGCGGCGAGCGAGGCGTGGGTCTGGGCGTAGTTGTGCAGGTCGTCGGTGAAGCGGTAGAGCAGTTCGGCGGCGGTCTCGAAGTCGAGCTGGTCGGCTTCCCGCGGGCAGGCGTGGCCGAGCGTGGCGCGGGCCTCGCGGATGCGCGGCATCAGGTGGTGCTTGCACAGTTCCAGCTGCACGCTGAGGCGCTCGGCGTCGGCCTCGGTGAGCGGCCGGCCGTGCCAGCTGGCGAGCAGTTCGCTGACGTCGATCAGGCACGGCATCAGCACTTCCAGGACGTTGCTGGCCTGGCGCTGGCGCAGGCGGTCGAGCAGGCGCTGCAGGGCGTGGAAGCGCGTGGTCAACTGCATGAACTCGCTGTTCAGGCGTGCCAGCCGGCCGCTGCGCAGGCGCATGTGCGGGTCCTCGAAGGCGGTGACGTTGCGCAGGCTTTCCAGGCCCACCACTTCGGCGGCGATGCGCGCGCTGGCCTGTTCGAAGCGCTCGTGGTCGAGGGTGCCGTTGAGGCCCGCGCTGGCCAGCCCGGCGAAGCCGCCGAAGCGGGTGTTCAGCGCGTTGCGCAGGGCGGCGGTGCTGGTCTGCGGCAGGACGATGGCGCTGACCACGCCAGTGCAGAGAATCCCCAGGCTGATCTCCAGCACCCGCCACAGCGCCTGCATGAAGGCGCCCTCGGGGTGCAGGGTGGCGGGGATGCCGATCATCACCGCGGTGTAGCCGGAGAGCAGGCAGGCATAGGCGCGGAAGTCGCGGTAGCGCGCGGCGCCGGCGGTGCACAGGCCGACCCAGATGGCCACGCAGAGCAGGAACAGCACACGCTCCTGGGCGAACAGGGCGATGAAGGTGACCATCACCGTCAGCCCGGCGAGGGTGCCGAGGATGCGGTAGAAACTCTTCGCCAGCACCTGGCCGCTCTGCGGCTGCAGCACGATGAAAGCGCTCACCAGCACGGTGCTGGGCTGCGGCAGTTCCAGGCGATAGGCCAGCCACAGGGCGGTGAAGGCGGTGATCAGCGTCTTGAGGATGAACATCCAGGTGACGCCGTCGGTGTGCGCCCAGTCGGACAGGGCGAAGCGCAGCGCGGCGGCCTTGGGCAGGCGCACGGAGAGACTGCTCATCGGGCTTATCTCGTCAGGCTTGGGGCGCGGATCGGGCCTTCGAGACCCTGTAATTCGGAAGTATTGCGAAGGGGTGGAAGCACGTTGCACGAAAGGCGGAGCACGGCTGCTTGTCCTGGGATGTAGCGGGAGACCGCGTTGGGGCTGGCGATTCTAGAAGTGCGCCGGAGGCAGGATAAGCTGACGGTTGGGCGAATTATTGTTGTCTGAAAGAACAATAATTTCGTTGCGGCAGATATGCGACAATTCGCCGCCCGTCGTGAATCTGTAACAAGACGTTGCTCGGTCGAGCGTCGTTGCAGAGGCCGCCCGCCGTGGTGCCTGGACGGGCTTTCAGGAGAAATGATGGACCTGCTGCACAACATGCGTGCTTTCGTCTGTGTCGCCGAGACCGGCAGCTTCACCGCTGCCGCCCAGCGCATGGACCTCACCACCGCCTACGTCTCGCGGACGGTGGCCAAACTCGAAGCGCACCTGCGCACCCGCCTGCTGCACCGCACCACCCGCCGCATCGCCCTCACCGAAGCCGGCCAGCGCTACCTGCTGCGCTGCCAGCAGATCCTCGGCTACATCGAGGAAGCCGAGGCCGAAGCCGGCGACGCCCAGGCCCGGCCCCACGGCCGGGTCAAGGTCCATGCCATGACCGGCATCGGCCAGCACTACCTGATCCGCGCCATCGCGCAGTACTGCGAGATCTATCCCGAGGTCAGCTTCGACCTGACCCTGGCCAACCGCATCACCGACATCCTCGACGAGGGTTACGACATTTCCGTGGTGATCGCCCAGGACCTGCCGGACTCGGGCTTCGTCTCCAAGCGCATCGGCGAGACCTACAGCGTGCTCTGCGCCTCCCCGGGCTACGTGGTGCGCAATGGCCTGCCGGAAAAGCTGGCGGAGCTCACCGAGCACCGCTGCCTGCGCTTGGTGAACTCGGTGATGTCGCTGGACAAGTGGCTGTTCGACGGCCCGGACGGCCAGGAGCTGGTCGGCGTCAACCACACCCATTTCCAGGTCAACACCGCCGATGCGATGACCGAGGCGGTGCGCGCCGGCATGGGCATCGGCGCGCTGCCGGTGTATTCCGCCGTGCAGGGCCTCAGGGACGGCAGCCTGGTGCGCGTGCTGCCGGACTACAGCCTGTTCCACCTCAACGTCTATGCGCTGTATCCGTCGCGCCAGTACCTCGACGCGAAGATCCGCACCTGGGTGGAATTCCTCCGCGACTGCATGCCGGGGATGCTCGAGGAGCACGAAAGGATGATGGTCCGGCACGGGCGTCCTACCTTGGTCTAACGCCTTTGGAATGCCGCCAGAAGCCGCGCTTATAGGGCCCATCAGTACTGGGCCTTGAGTGGTAAGACCATGGTCGAATGGTTCGGGGAAGGGTGTCGCCGTTACAACTGACGGCAACAAAAACAACACTCTTCACCGAGGTAAAACGCCATGGCATCCGTGTACCCCGTGCGTCCCGAAGTGGCCGCGACCACTCTGACCGACGAGGCCACCTACAAGAAGCTGTACCAGCAGTCGGTGGTCAACCCCGACGGATTCTGGCGCGAACAGGCCCAGCGCATCGACTGGATCAAGCCGTTCACCAAGGTCAAGCAGACCTCCTTCGACGACCACCACGTCGACATCAAGTGGTTCGCCGACGGCACCCTGAACCTTTCCTACAACTGCCTCGACCGTCACCTCGCCGAACGCGGCGACCAGATCGCCATCATCTGGGAAGGCGACGATCCGGCGGATCACGAGGAAATCACCTACCGCCAGCTGCACGAGCGGGTCTGCAAGTTCGCCAACGCCCTGCGTGGCCAGGACGTGCACCGTGGCGACGTGGTGACCATCTACATGCCGATGATCCCGGAAGCCGTGGTGGCCATGCTGGCCTGCGCCCGCATCGGCGCGATCCACTCCGTGGTGTTCGGTGGCTTCTCCCCCGAGGCCCTGGCCGGCCGCATCATCGACTGCCAGTCCAAGGTGGTGATCACCGCCGACGAAGGCGTGCGCGGCGGCAAGAAGACCCCGCTGAAGGCCAACGTCGACGACGCCCTGACCAACCCGGAAACCCACAGCGTGCAGAAGGTCATCGTCTGCAAGCGCACCGGCTCGGACATCAAGTGGAACCAGCACCGCGACGTATGGTTCGAGGACCTGATGAAGGTCGCCGGCAGCACCTGCGCGCCGAAGGAAATGGGCGCCGAGGACCCGCTGTTCATCCTCTACACCTCCGGCTCCACCGGCAAGCCCAAGGGCGTGCTGCACACCACTGGCGGCTACCTGGTCTACGCCTCGCTGACCCATGAGCGCGTGTTCGACTACCGTCCGGGCGAAGTCTTCTGGTGCACCGCCGACATCGGCTGGGTCACCGGTCACACCTACGTCGTCTACGGCCCGCTGGCCAATGGCGCGACCACCGTGCTGTTCGAGGGCGTGCCGAACTATCCGGACATCTCCCGCGTCGCCAAGATCGTCGACAAGCACAAGGTCAACATCCTCTACACCGCGCCGACCGCCATCCGCGCCATGATGGCCGAGGGCAAGGCCGCGGTCGAAGGCGCCGACGGCTCCAGCCTGCGCCTGCTGGGTTCGGTTGGTGAGCCGATCAACCCGGAAGCCTGGCAGTGGTACTACGAGACCGTCGGCCAGTCGCGCTGCCCGATCGTCGACACCTGGTGGCAGACCGAAACCGGCGCCTGCCTGATGACCCCGCTGCCGGGCGCCCACGGCCTGAAGCCGGGCTCCGCCGCCAAGCCGTTCTTCGGCGTGGTGCCGGCTCTGGTGGATAACCTGGGCAACATCCTGGAAGGCGCCACCGAGGGCAACCTGGTGATCCTCGACTCCTGGCCGGGCCAGGCGCGCACCCTGTACGGTGACCACGACCGTTACGTCGATACCTACTTCAAGACCTTCAAGGGCATGTACTTCACCGGCGACGGCGCCCGTCGCGACGAGGACGGCTACTACTGGATCACCGGCCGCGTGGATGACGTGCTCAACGTCTCCGGTCACCGCATGGGCACCGCCGAGATCGAGAGCGCCCTGGTGGCCCACCCGAAAGTGGCCGAGGCCGCGGTGGTTGGCGTGCCGCACGACATCAAGGGGCAGGGCATCTATGTCTACGTCACCCTGAATGCCGGCGAGGAAAGCGACGAGGCGCTGCGCCAGGAACTGCGGGCCTGGGTGCGCAAGGAGATCGGCCCGATCGCCACGCCGGACGTGATCCAGTGGGCGCCCGGCCTGCCGAAGACCCGTTCGGGCAAGATCATGCGCCGCATCCTGCGCAAGATCGCCACGGCCGAGTACGACGCCCTGGGTGATATCTCCACCCTGGCCGACCCGGGTGTGGTGCAGCACCTGATCGACACCCATCAGGCCATGCGCGCGGCCTGATCCTCAGCCCGATGAAAAACGCCCCGCTTGCCGGGGCGTTTTTCTTTTTGCGGTCCGGCTTTTCCATTCCCGCATTTCCCCCGGCCAGCCCCGTGGGGTGGATGACGCGCAGCGTTGTCCGCCGTGATGGGTATCGCTTCGCTCCACGCCATCCTACGAAAAGCCGCTCCCAGCATGGAGCAGCCAAGGTTTCAGGCGCGCGCAGGGTCCCGTCAGGAGGCCGAGTGGAGGTATTGCGCAGAGGGGCGAGCGGCATGGATGCCGCGAGAGGCGTAAAGGGCCAGGGACGGCCCTTGTACGCCGACCCTCGGAGCGATACCGGAAGGAGGGCAGTCTGAGCGAAGCGAAGACCCGGATGTCGGGACGAGTCCTTTTGGTTCCTTTTGGGACGCCAAAAGGGACTCGCCCGGGAGGGCGAAACCAAATATCCCAGCACACGCCGAAGCGGCGCAGAAACACCGATCCCAAAGAGCGGTAAATAACGCAACGGCTGACCAAAATTTGCGAGAAAGGCTGGGCATCATTCCCGCGGTCCTACAGGCTGATGCGTGCGCACCGGTAACAATTCGGTGCGACAAATTGAGGCGCCAGGAAACAATTCGCACAGCCGTGGTGCGTATTTTCTGTCGGCCTGAAGATCGCCGGTATCCCGCAACCTGCATGATTTCTAGGTTTTGGAATTATTGGCCTGATTACTGCAGGTCAAACAGGTTTTACTATTCTCCTGCGGATCACGTAATATCCGCGCCGTCAAGCCGCTGGGGCCCTGTCTCCTGCGCTTCTATAATTACTTGTCGCATTGAAGAAATAACCGCTCAGGGGCTGTCGCTAGAATGCCGCTCACCCCGGTAGGCGTGCTTTTCCACGAGAAAGACGCCAGCAATGCGCAGATAAACAACAACCTTCACTTCTGCACGGGCAGCCAGGGACAACCCCTTTCTCCTGCCAATCGAAGTCTTACCCTCGAAGGAGCTACTGATGAAGAAGTTCGCACTTCTCGGCGCGCTGGCGCTCTCCGCTATCACCGCTATGGCCCACGCCGATGACAAACCCGTGCGCATCGGTATCGAAGCGGCCTACCCGCCGTTCTCCTTCAAGACTCCCGATGGCCAGCTGGCCGGTTTCGACGTGGATATCGGCAACGCCCTGTGCGAAGAAATGAAGGTCAAGTGCACCTGGGTCGAGCAGGAATTCGACGGCCTGATCCCGGCGCTGAAGGTTCGCAAGATCGACGCCATCCTCTCGTCCATGACCATCACCGACGAGCGCAAGAAGTCCGTCGACTTCACCAACAAGTACTACAACACCCCGGCCCGCTACGTGATGAAGGAGGGTTCGACCCTCGCCGATCCGCTGACCGAGCTCAAGGGCAAGAAGGTCGGCGTGCTGCGCGGCAGCACCGCGGACCGCTATGCCTCCGCCGAACTGACCCCGGCCGGCGTGGAAGTGGTGCGCTACAACTCCCAGCAGGAAGCCAACATGGACCTGGTGGCCGGCCGCCTGAACGCGGTGGTCGCCGACTCGGTGAACCTCGACGACGGCTTCCTGAAGACCGATGCCGGCAAGGGCTTCGCCTTCGTCGGCCCGCAGCTGAGCGACGTGAAGTACTTCGGCGAAGGCGTCGGCATCGCCGTGCGCAAGGGCGATAGCGCCCTGGCCGAGAAGTTCAACGCGGCCATCGCCGGCATCCGTGCCAACGGCAAGTACAAGCAGGTACAGGACAAGTACTTCAAGTTCGACGTCTACGGCGAGAACTGATCAAGGTCCACGAAAGTGGCGCAAACCCAGGTCGTTTCCTGATGTTTGTGCCACTTTTTTATTGGGGGCGATCCGTCGCGCGGTCGCCCTGCTGCGTCCGTGCGATTGCGGGCGGCGTCCGCTCTAGAGGTACGAAACTATGTTCAATGGCTACGGAGCCACCATCGTCGATGGTGCCTGGCTGACGCTTCAGCTGTCGTTGCTGTCGATGGCCCTGGCGATCGCCCTGGGCCTGCTCGGCGCGGCCATCCGCCTGTCGCCGGTGAAGTGGCTGGCCTGGTGCGGCGACCTCTATGCCACCGTGATCCGCGGCGTGCCCGACCTGGTGCTGATCCTGCTGATCTTCTACGGCGGCCAGGCCGCGGTGAACTGGATCGCGCCGATGCTCGGCTACGAGGACTACATCGACCTCAACCCCTTCGCCTCCGGCGTCGGCACCCTGGGCTTCATCTTCGGCGCCTACCTGTCCGAGACCTTCCGTGGCGCCTTCATGGCCATCCCGAAAGGGCAGGGCGAGGCCGGCTTCGCCTACGGCATGAGCCCGCTGCAGGTGTTCTTCCGTATCCAGGTGCCGCAGATGATCCGCCTGGCCATCCCCGGCTTCACCAACAACTGGCTGGTGCTGGTCAAGGCCACCGCGCTGATCTCCGTGGTCGGCCTGCAGGACATGATGTTCAAGGCCAAGCAGGCCTCGGACGCGACCCGCGAGCCCTTCACCTATTTCCTTGCCGTGGCGGCGCTGTACCTGGTGGTGACCAGCGTTTCCCTGGTGTTGCTGCGCCTGCTCGAACGCCGCTATTCGGTCGGCGTGAAAGTCGCCGAGCTCTGAGTCAGAGGACGCCATCGTGATATTCGACTACTCCGTCATCTGGGACAGCCTGCCGCTCTACTTCGGCGGCCTGCTGGTGACCCTCAAGCTGCTGGCGATCTCGCTGTTCTTCGGCCTGCTGGCGGCGGTGCCGCTGGCGCTGATGCGCTGCTCGAAGAACCCGTCGGTGAACCTGCCGGCCTGGCTCTATACCTACGTGATCCGCGGCACCCCGATGCTGGTGCAGCTGTTCCTCATCTACTACGGCCTGGCCCAGTTCGAAGCGGTGCGCGAGAGCTCGCTGTGGTCGCTGCTGTCCAACGCCACCTTCTGCGCCTGCGCCGCCTTCGCCATCAACACCAGCGCCTACACCGCGGAAATCCTCGCCGGCAGCCTGAAGGCCACGCCCCATGGCGAGATAGAGGCGGCCAGGGCCATGGGCATGTCGCGCCTGAAGATGTACCGCCGCATCCTGCTGCCCTCGGCGCTGCGCCGCGCGCTGCCGCAGTACAGCAACGAAGTGATCATGATGCTGCAGACCACCAGCCTGGCCTCCATCGTCACCCTGGTGGACATCACCGGCGCCGCACGCACCGTGTACTCGCAGTACTACCTGCCGTTCGAGGCGTTCATCACCGCCGGCGTGTTCTACCTGATCCTGACCTTCACCCTGGTGCGCCTGTTCAAGCTGGCCGAGCGCCGCTGGCTGGCCTACCTGGCGCCGCGCAAGCACTGAGGAGTCGAGCGTGGAACGTATCGATCATCTGCTGCCGTGGAGCAGCCTGGGCAGCGAACGCCGCCTGAGCGTGTTCCGCTATGGCAAGGGGCCGCGCAAGGTCTACATTCAGTCCAGCCTGCACGCCGACGAGCTGCCGGGCATGCGTACCGCCTGGGAGCTCAAGCAGCGCCTGGCCGGGCTGGAAGTGCGCGGGCAGCTCAAGTGCCTGGTCGAACTGGTGCCGGTGGCCAACCCCATCGGCCTGGGCCAGACCCTGCAGGCCAGCCACCTGGGCCGTTTCGAGTTCGACAGCGGGAAGAACTTCAACCGCGATTTCGTCGAGCTCGGCGCGCTGGTGGCCGAGCGTGCCGGCGAGCGCCTGGGCGACGATGAGGCCGCCAACGTCGAGCTGATCCGCCAAGCCATGCGCGACAGCCTGGACGCGCTGCCGCCGGCGGCCTCCGAGCTGCAGGGCATGCAGCGCATCCTGCTACGCCATGCTTGCGACGCCGAGGTGGTGCTCGACCTGCACTGCGACTTCGACGCTGCCATCCATGTCTACGCGATCCCGCAGCACTGGCCGCGCTGGAAGTCCCTGGCCGCGCGCCTGAAGGCCGGCGTCGCGCTGCTCGCCGAAGACTCCGGCGGCAACGCCTTCGACGAATCCTGCTCGCTGCCCTGGCTGCGCCTGGCGCGCGCCTTCCCGCAGGCGGCGATTCCGCTGGCGTGCCTGGCGACCACCGTGGAACTGGGCGGCGTGGGCGATACCCGCGTCGAGCAGGCCCGGGCCAACGCCGAGGCCATCCTCGGCTTCCTCGCCGAGCAGGGCCTGATCGACGGCGACTGGCCGGCGGCCCCGGCCGAATGCTGCGAGGGCATGCCCTTCGAAGGCACCGAATACCTCCACGCGCCCCACGCCGGTGTCGTGAGCTACCTGCGCAAGGTGGGCGAGTGGGTGGAGAAGGGCGACCCGCTGTTCGAGGTGGTCGACCCGCTGAACGACAAGGTCAGCACCGTCTGCGCCGGGACTTCCGGCGTGCTGTTCGCCATCGAGCGTGGGCGCTATGCCCTGCCGGGGCATTGGCTGGCCAAGGTGGCCGGGCGTGAGCCGTTCCGCAAGGGCCGGCTGATCAACGACTGAATTCGAGAACCGACACCATGTACAAACTGGAAATCCAGGACCTGCACAAGCGCTACGGCAACCACGAGGTGCTCAAGGGCGTCTCCCTGGCGGCGAAGGCGGGCGACGTGATCAGCATCATCGGCTCCTCCGGCTCGGGCAAGAGCACCTTCCTGCGCTGCATCAACCTGCTGGAGCAGCCCCACGCCGGCCGGATCCTGCTCAACGGCGAAGAGCTCAAGCTGGTGCCGAACAAGGACGGCGCGCTCCGGGCCGCCGACGCCAAACAGCTGCAGCGCATGCGCTCGCGCCTGTCGATGGTGTTCCAGCACTTCAACCTGTGGTCGCACATGAGCGCCCTGGAAAACGTCATCGAGGCGCCGGTCCACGTGCTCGGCGTGTCGAAGAAAGAGGCACTGGAAAAGGCTGAGCACTACCTGGCGAAAGTCGGCGTGGCGCACCGCAAGGATGCCTATCCCGCGCACATGTCTGGCGGCGAGCAGCAGCGCGTGGCCATCGCCCGCGCGCTGGCGGTCGAGCCGGAAGTCATGCTGTTCGACGAACCGACCTCGGCGCTCGACCCCGAGCTGGTCGGCGAAGTCCTGCGGGTCATGCAGGACCTGGCCCAGGAAGGCCGCACCATGGTGGTGGTGACCCACGAGATGGGCTTCGCCCGCGAGGTCTCCAACCAGCTGGTGTTCCTCCACCAGGGGCTGGTGGAGGAGGCGGGTTGTCCGAAGGAAGTCCTCGCCAATCCGAAATCGGAACGCCTCAAACAGTTCCTTTCCGGCAGCTTGAAGTAAGCTGTCTGTCATCCTGTGTCGCCTGGTGACCGCATGACCGCTCAACGCATCGGATTCCTCCTCTGGCCGCACACGCGGGCGCTGACCCTGGCGCTGGCCGAGGAGGCCCTGCGGGTCGCCCGCCGGCTGCATCCGGAGGCACTCTACGACCCGGTGTTCATGAGCGCCGAACCGGTCGCCGAGGCCGACGGCTGGCGCCTGCCGGGACAGCCCTGGAATGGCGCGCTGGAGCAGTGCCAGCGGATCTTCCTGGTCGCCGACGAAGTTCCCCTGCCGGTCTCCGCGCCGCTGGCCGCCGCGCTCAAGCAGCTGTCGCGCGGCGGCGTGAGCATCGGCGCGCTGTCCGCCGGCATCTACCCGCTGGCGCAGCTCGGCCTGCTCGATGGCTACCGCGTGGCCGTGCACTGGCGCTGGCACGACGATTTCACCGAGCGCTTCCCCAAGGTCATCGCCACCAACCACCTGTTCGAATGGGACCGCGACCGCCTCAGCGCCTGCGGCGGCATGGCCGTGCTCGACCTGTTGCTGGCGGTGCTCTCCCGCGACCACGGCGCGGAACTGGCCGGCGCGGTGTCCGAGGAGCTGGTGGTGGAGCGCATCCGCGAAGGCTCCGAGCGCCAGCGCATCCCGCTGAAGAACCGCCTCGGCTCCAGCCACCCGAAGCTCACCCAGGCGGTGCTGTTGATGGAGGCGAACATCGAGGAACCGCTGACCACCGACGAGATCGCCCAGCACGTGTGCGTCTCGCGCCGCCAGCTGGAGCGCATCTTCAAGCAGTACCTGACCCGCGTGCCCAGCCAGTACTACCTGGAACTGCGCCTGAACCGCGCGCGACAGATGCTCATGCAGACCAGCAAGTCGATCATCCAGATCGGCCTGTCCTGCGGCTTCTCCAGCGGCCCGCACTTCTCCAGCGCCTACCGCAACTTCTTCGGCGTGACCCCGCGCGAAGACCGCAACCAGCGCCGCGGCCAGGGCACCGCGGAAACCTCCCCGGCCGCCGCCGAGCGCGGCTGACGCTGCGCTTTTCGTAGGAGCGAGCTTGCTCGCGAACCATCTCGCCGGATACCTCGGTCTCAAGCGGTTCGCGAGCAAGCTCGCTCCTACAGAATTCATCCCCTTCTCCTTATTCCCGTACGTGCGCTCGCTGCGCGAACAAATTCCACGGTCGTTTGTACCCGCAGCAGGCCGCAGGCCTTACACTGCGCCTTCCCGACGCTTTCTGTCGCATTTCCGTAAGCCCCGGCAATCCGTGGGTTGGCGCTATAACAAGTTGTCGCATGGCGGCAATGCCGACCCGCCAATCGTCCCTACAATCCTTTCATCGATAGCCGCCTCAACCAGGCAGGAGAACACCGATGTCCGCTCCGCAAGCTCAGGTCCAACGTTCCGACTTCGACCAGGTCATGGTCCCCAACTATTCCCCGGCTGCCTTCATTCCGGTGCGTGGTCAGGGTTCGCGAGTCTGGGACCAGAACGACCGCGAGCTGATCGACTTCGCCGGCGGCATCGCAGTGAACTCCCTGGGCCACGCGCACCCGGCGCTGATGCAGGCGCTGACCGAGCAGGCCGGCAAGATCTGGCACGTCTCCAACGTGTTCACCAACGAGCCGGCTCTGCGCCTGGCGAAGAAGCTGATCGACGCCACCTTCGCTGAGCGCGTGTTCTTCGCCAACTCCGGCGCCGAGGCCAACGAGGCCGCGCTCAAGCTGGCGCGCCGCTACGCCCATGACGTCTATGGTCCCGAGAAGTACGAGATCATCTCGATGGTCAACAGCTTCCACGGCCGTACCCTGTTCACCGTCAACGTCGGTGGCCAGGCCAAGTACTCCGACGGCTTCGGTCCGAAGGTGCAGGGCATCACCCACATTCCGTTCAACGACCTGGACGCGCTGAAGGCCGCCATCTCCGACAAGACCTGCGCGGTGATCATCGAGCCGGTGCAGGGCGAGAGCGGCGTGCTGCCGGCCGACCAGGCCTACCTGGAAGGCGTGCGCAAGCTGTGCGACGAGAACAACGCACTGCTGATCTTCGATGAAGTGCAGAGCGGCTTCGGCCGTATCGGCTACCTCTATGCCCACCAGTACTACGGCGTGAACCCGGACATCCTGTCCAGCGCCAAGGGCCTGGGCGGCGGCTTCCCGATCGGCGCCATGCTGACCACCGCGAAGATCGCCGAGCACCTGGTGGTCGGCACCCACGGCACCACCTACGGTGGCAACCCGCTGGCCTGCGCCGTGGCCGGCGCCGCCTTCGACGTGATCAACACCCCGGAAGTGCTCGAAGGCGTGAAAGCCAAGCACGAGCGCTTCAAGGTCCGCCTGGAGAAGATCGGCGCCGAGTACGGCATCTTCACCCAGGTGCGCGGCATGGGCATGCTGATCGGCGCCGTGCTGGCGGACGCCTGGAAGGGCAAGGCCAAGGACGTGCTGAACGCCGCCGAGAAAGAGGCCCTGATGATCCTGCAGGCCGGCCCGGACGTGGTGCGCTTCGCGCCCAGCCTGGTGATCCCGGACGCGGACATCGACGAAGGCCTGGATCGCCTGGAGCGCGCCATCGCCAAGCTGACCCGCGGCTGACGCCGGCAGCTACGCTGAAACGGCGGGGCCCGCGCTCCGCCTGACCGGCCGGATTGGCTCCGGCCGGTTTTCCAAATGTCCATGTGAGCGTGGCACGGGCCGTGTCGCGCCCACGAATCATGAATTTTTGTCTGGTTAGAGGAGTGACGCCATGCTGGTGATGCGCCCCGCCCAAGTGGCCGACCTGCAGCAGGTGCAGCGTCTCGCCGCGGACAGCCCGGTCGGCGTCACGTCGCTGCCGGACGACGCGGAACGCCTGCGGGAAAAGATCCTCGCCTCGGAGGCCTCGTTCGCCGCCGAAGTGAGCTTCAACGGTGAGGAAAGCTATTTCTTCGTGCTGGAAGACAGCGTCAGCGGCCGCCTGGTCGGCTGCTCGGCGATCGTCGCCTCGGCCGGCTTCTCCGAGCCGTTCTACAGCTTCCGCAACGAGACCTTCGTGCACGCCTCCCGCGAGCTGAAGATCCACAACAAGATCCACGTCCTCTCGCTGTGCCATGACCTCACCGGCAACAGCCTGCTGACCAGCTTCTACGTCGAGCGCGACCTGGTGAGCACGCCGGTCGCCGAGCTCAACTCCCGCGGCCGCCTGCTGTTCATGGCCAGCCATCCGGAGCGCTTCGCCGACGCGGTGGTGGTGGAGATCGTCGGCTACAGCGACGAGCAGGGCCAGTCGCCGTTCTGGAACGCCATCGGGCGCAACTTCTTCGACCTCGACTACTCCGAGGCCGAGAGGCTCTCGGGCCTGAAGAGCCGCACCTTCCTCGCCGAGCTGATGCCGCACTACCCGATCTACGTGCCGCTGCTGCCGGACGAGGCACAGGAGGCCATGGGCCAGGTGCACCCGCGCGCGCAGATCACCTTCGACATCCTGATGCGCGACGGCTTCGAGTCCGACAACTACATCGATATCTTCGACGGCGGCCCGACCCTGCACGCCCGCACCTCCAGCATCCGCTCCATCGCCCAGAGCCGGCAGGTGCCGGTGCGCATCGGCGCGGGCGGCAAGGGCAACCGCGGCTACCTGGTCACCAACGGCCAGCTGCAGGATTTCCGCGCCATCGTCGCCGAACTCGACTGGGCACCCGGCAAGCCGGTGACCCTGAACCAGGAAGCCGCCGACGCCCTGGGCGTCGGCGAGGGCGCCAGCGTGCGCCTGGTCGCGATCTGAGGGGAGAGAACATGATCGTCCGTCCCGTAACCAGCGCCGACCTTCCGGCTCTGTTCGACCTGGCGCGCAGCACCGGCACCGGCCTGACCACCCTGCCGGCCAACGAGCAGCGCCTGCAGCACCGCCTCAACTGGGCCGTGAAGGCCTTCCGCGGCGAGGCCGAGCGCGCCGACGCCGACTACCTGTTCGTCCTCGAGGACGACGACGGCAAGGTGGTGGGTATTTCCGCCGTGGCCGGCGCCGTCGGCCTGCGCGAGCCCTGGTACAACTACCGCGTCGGCCTGACCGTCAGCGCCTCCCAGGAGCTGGGTATCCACCGCGAGATTCCCACGCTGTTCCTGGCCAACGACCTCACCGGGCAGTCCGAGCTGTGCTCGCTGTTCCTGCATGCCGACCACCGCACCGGCATCAATGGCCGCCTGCTGTCCAAGGCGCGTTTCCTGTTCATCGCCGAGTTCCGCGAGCTGTTCGGCGACAAGGTGATCGCCGAGATGCGCGGCATGTCCGATGGCGAAGGCCGCTCGCCGTTCTGGGAGAGCCTGGGCCGGCACTTCTTCAAGATGGAGTTCAGCCAGGCCGACTACCTGACCGGCGTGGGCAACAAGTCCTTCATCGCCGAGCTGATGCCCAAGTTCCCGCTCTACACCTGCTTCCTCTCGGAGGAGGCGCGTTCGGTGATCGGCCGCGTGCACCCGCACACCGAGCCGGCGCTGGCCATGCTCAAGGCCGAGGGCTTCAGCTACCAGGGCTACGTCGACATCTTCGACGCCGGCCCGGCCATCGAGGCGCCGACCGACAAGATCCGTGCCATCGCCGAAAGCCAGACCCTGGTGCTGGCCATCGGCACGCCGGGCGATGACGCCGAACCCTTCCTGATCCACAACCGCAAGCGCGAGGAGTGCCGCATCACCGCCGCCTCCGCGCGCGTGGCCGCCGGCTCGCTGGTGGTCGATGCGCAGACCGCCAAGCGCCTGCGCCTGTCCGCCGGGGCCTCGGTCCGCGCGGTGCCCCTCTCCGGAAAACGCAACTGACGCCGCAGGGCGTCAGGGGAGCCTGATGATGAATACCCACTACATTGCCGGCCAGTGGCTGGCGGGCGAAGGCGAGCCGCTGGAATCGCTCTGCCCGGTCAGCCAGACCGTGGTCTGGAGCGGCCGCGCCGCTTCTGCCGCACAGGTCGCCGCCGCCGTCGCTGCCGCGCGCAATGCCTTCCCGGCCTGGGCCCGCCGCCCGGTGGAAGAGCGTATCGCCGTGCTGGAGCGCTTCGCCGCCGCCCTCAAGGGCCGTTCCGAGGCGCTGGCCCACGCCATCGGCGAGGAAACCGGCAAGCCGCTGTGGGAAGCCGCCACCGAAGTGACCAGCATGGTCAACAAGGTCGCCATCTCGGTCCAGGCCTTCCGTGAGCGCACCGGACAGAAGAGCGGCCCGCTGGCCGACGCCACCGCCGTGCTGCGCCACAAGCCCCACGGCGTGGTTGCGGTGTTCGGCCCGTACAACTTCCCCGGCCACCTGCCCAACGGCCACATCGTGCCGGCCCTGCTGGCGGGCAACGCCGTGGTGTTCAAGCCCAGCGAGCTGACCCCGAAGGTCGCCGAGCTGACCCTGCAGGCCTGGATCGAGGCCGGCATTCCCGCCGGCGTCATCAACCTGCTGCAGGGCGCCCGCGACACCGGCGTGGCGCTGGCCGGCAACGATGACATCGACGGCCTGTTCTTCACCGGCTCCAGCCGCACCGGCAACCTGCTGCACAGCCAGTTCGGCGGCCGTCCGCAGAAGATCCTGGCGCTGGAGATGGGCGGCAACAACCCGCTGATCGTCGACGAAGTGAAAGACGTCGACGCTGCCGTCTACACCATCATCCAGTCCGCCTTCATTTCCGCCGGCCAGCGCTGCACCTGCGCCCGCCGCCTGCTGGTGCCGCGGGGCGCCTGGGGCGACGCGCTGCTGGAGCGCCTGGTGGCCGTGGCCTCGACCATCAAGGTCGGCCGCTTCGACGAGCAGCCGGCGCCCTTCATGGGCTCGGTGATCTCCCTGGCCGCCGCGCAGCACCTGATCAAGGCCCAGGAGCACCTGCTGGCCAAGGGCGCCACGCCGCTGCTGGCGATGACCCAGCCGCTGGCCAGCGCCGCGCTGCTGACCCCGGGCATCCTCGACGTCACCGCCGTGGCCGAGCGCCCGGACGAAGAGTTCTTCGGCCCGCTGCTGCAGGTGATCCGCTACGCCGACTTCGACGCCGCCGTGCGCGAGGCCAACGCCACCCAGTACGGCCTCGCCGCCGGTCTGCTGTCGGATTCCCGCGAGCGCTATGAGGACTTCCTCATCGACAGCCGCGCCGGCATCGTCAACTGGAACAAGCAACTGACCGGCGCCGCCAGCAGCGCGCCGTTCGGTGGCATCGGCGCCTCCGGCAACCACCGCCCGAGCGCCTACTACGCGGCCGACTACTGCGCCTATCCGGTCGCCTCGCTGGAAAGCGAGAGCCTCAGCCTGCCTGCAACCCTGACCCCGGGAGTGAGCCTGTGATGACCGCCTATGAGATGAACTTCGACGGCCTGGTCGGGCCGACGCACAACTACGGCGGCCTGTCCTACGGCAACGTGGCGTCGCAGAGCAACAGCCAGGCAGCGTCCAACCCGCGCGAGGCCGCCAAGCAGGGCCTGGCGAAGATGAAGGCGCTGATGGAGATGGGCTTCAAGCAGGGCGTGCTGGCCCCGCAGGAGCGCCCGGCCGTCGCCTCGCTGCGCGCCCTGGGCTTCTCCGGCACTGACGCCGAGGTGATCGCCAAGGCCGCCAAGGACGCCATGCCGCTGCTGGCCGCGGTCAGCTCGGCGTCCTGCATGTGGACCGCCAACGCCGCCACCGTCAGCCCCAGTGCCGACACCGCCGATGGCCGCGTGCACTTCACCGCCGCCAACCTGAACTGCAAGTTCCACCGCTCCATCGAGCACCCGGTCACCAGCCGCATCCTCGGCGCGATGTTCCGCGACGAGCGGCACTTCGCCCACCACGCCGCGCTGCCGGCGGTGGCGCAGTTCGGCGACGAGGGCGCGGCCAACCACACGCGCTTCTGCAAGTCCTACGGCGAAGCCGGCGTGGAGTTCTTCGTGTTCGGCCGCAGCGCCTTCGACAGCCGCTTCCCGGCGCCGCAGCGCTACCCGGCGCGGCAGACCCTGGAAGCCTGCCAGGCGGTCGCCCGCCTGCACGGCCTGAGCGATGACGGCGTGGTCTACGCCCAGCAGAACCCGGCGGTGATCGACCAGGGCGTGTTCCACAACGACGTGATTTCCGTGGGCAACGGCGAAGTGCTGTTCCACCACGAGGACGCCTTCCTCGACACCGAGCGCGTGCTCGCCGAGCTGCACGACAAGCTGAGCCGCCGTGGCGGCCGCTTCCGCGCCGTGTGCGTGCCGCGCGACCAGGTCACGGTCGAGGACGCGGTGAAGTCCTACCTGTTCAACAGCCAGCTGCTCACCCGCGCCGACGGCGACATGCTGCTGATCGTCCCGGAGGAGTGCCGCAAGAACGAGCGCGTGTGGAGCTACCTGTCGCGCCTGACTGCCGAGGACGGCCCGATCCGCGAGGTGAAGGTGTTCGACCTCAAGCAGAGCATGCAGAACGGCGGCGGCCCCGCCTGCCTGCGCCTGCGCGTGGCGCTGAGCGAGCGCGAGCTGGCGGCGGTCAACCCGGGCGTGATCATGACCCCGACGCTGCACGACACCCTGGTCGCCTGGGTCGACAAGCACTACCGCGACCGCCTGTCCGAAGCCGACCTGGCCGACCCGCAGCTGCTGGTCGAGTGCCGGACGGCGTTGGATGAATTGAGCCAGATCCTTAAACTGGGCTCGGTTTATCCGTTCCAGCAGATCTGATGACCCGCTCACTGCCTGCCTGCGCTTGCTCATGCAGCGTTAAGAACAGGCTCGTGCGCGAGTCCGATCAAGATACTCATTTACAGCGCGTAAACCGCGCTCTTTCGCCTGTTCTTGCCTCGCCTGAGCTGCGCTCGGCGAGGCAAGAACGGGTCAGGTGACCGACATGACCGAAAGCCTCCCGCTGATTCTCGAAGACACCAAGGGCGAGCGCCGCGAGACCCACACCGCGCGCCTGGCCATCCGCCTGGAAGGGCGCGAGCTGTGGCTGGAGGCCGACGGCAAGGGCGGCCTGGTGATCTACGCCGACTCCCATGAGGACGACACCGAGATCCCGCTGCTGGTGGTGCGTCCGCAGGCGGTGAACCAGCTGGGCCTGAGCCTGGAGCTGGAAGCCGCCGAAGTCCACGAACATGGTCCAGACTGTGGATGTGACCATCACCACTGATCGCGCAGTCCAGGGCCGTTTGCGGCTGCTGGAAACGTTGGAGGCGTCCGCATGCTAGCCCTGGGCAAATTGCTCGAACTGACCCTCGCCGGCCGCGAGCCGACGGAAAAGATTCAGCTCACCGCGGACGGCACCCGGCTGCACTGGCTGGCCGAAGGCGCCCTGGAAATCACCCCGTCCACCACCCGCGACCAGGGCCGCGACCTGCTGCTCTCGGCTGGCATCCACGGCAACGAGACCGCGCCCATCGAGCTGCTCGACCGCCTGGTGCAGGGCATCGCCCGCGGCGAGATCAAGCCGGCGGCGCGCCTGCTGGTCCTGCTCGGCAACCCCGAGGCCATGCGCCGCGGTGAGCGCTACCTGGAGCAGGACATCAACCGCCTGTTCTGCGGCCGCCACGAGGAAGGCAGCGGCAACGAAGCCCTGCGCGCCGCCGAGCTGGAGCGCCTGGCCGCCGCCTTCTTCGTCCGCGCCGAGCGCCCCCGCCTGCACTACGACCTGCACACCGCCATCCGTGGCTCGAAGATCGAGCAGTTCGCCCTCTATCCCTGGAGCGAGGGCCGCGAGCATTCCCGCGACGAACTGGCGCGCCTGCGCAGCGCCGGCATCGACGCGGTGCTGCTGCAGAACAAGCCGGGCATCACCTTCAGCGCCTACACCTACAGCCGCCTCGGCGCCGAGGCCTTCACCCTGGAACTGGGCAAGGCGCGGCCGTTCGGGCAGAACCAGGTGGTCAACCTCGATCGCCTGGAGGTCATGCTGCAGGGCCTGATCCGTGGCGACGCGCCGCTCGTCGATGGCGCGCAGCTCGACGGTCTCAAGCTGTTCGCCGTGTCCCGCGAAGTGATCAAGCACAGCGACCATTTCCGCCTGCACCTGGACGATGCGGTGGACAACTTCACCGAGCTGGACCAGGGCTACCTGCTCGCCGAGGACATCGGCGGCACCCGCTGGATCGTGGAAGAGCAGGGCGCGCGGATCATCTTCCCCAACCCGCGGGTGAAGAACGGGCTGCGCGCCGGCATCCTGGTGGTCCCCACCGAGCTCTGAGCGCCTTCAGCTTTTCGTAGGAGCGAGCTTGCTCGCGAACGATGTTGCCGGCGACTCCTGCGCCGGGCTGTTCGCGAGCAAGGGCCTGCAGAACAACCCTTGTTCCTCCTCTGGCGAGCGCTTAGCATCGGGCATTTCCGCCTGTTGCCCTAGGAGCCCGCCATGTCCCTCATCGACCTTCGCAGCGATACCGTCACCCTGCCCACCGTCGGGATGCGCGAGGCCATGGCGCGCGCCGACCTGGGCGACGACGTCTACGGCGAGGACCCCACGGTCAACCGCCTGGAAACGACCCTGGCCGGGCGCCTGGGCTTTGCCGCCGGCCTGTTCGTGCCCTCCGGCACCATGAGCAACCTGCTCGGGCTGATGGCGCATTGCGGCCGGGGCGACGAGTACATCGTCGGCCAGCAGGCGCACACCTATAAATACGAAGGCGGCGGCGCCGCCGTGCTGGGCTCCATCCAGCCGCAGCCCATCGACGGCGAGGCCGACGGTTCGCTGGACCTGGACAAGGTCGAGGCGGCGATCAAGCAGGACGACTTCCACTTCGCCCGCACCCGCCTGCTGGCGCTGGAAAACACCATGCAGGGCAAGGTGCTGCCGCTGACCTACCTGGCCGCCGCGCGGGAAATGACCCGCCGCCGTGGCCTGGCCCTGCACCTGGACGGCGCGCGCCTGTACAACGCGGCGGTGAAACTGGGCGTGGACGCCTGCGAGATCACCCGCCACTTCGATTCCGTCTCGGTGTGCCTGTCCAAGGGCCTGGGCGCGCCGGTGGGCTCCGTGCTCTGCGGCGACGCCGAGCTGATCGGCCGCGCGCGCCGCCTGCGCAAGATGGTCGGCGGCGGCATGCGCCAGGCCGGCGGCCTGGCGGCGGCGGGGCTGTACGCGCTGGACCATCAGGTCGCGCGCCTGGCCGAGGACCACGCCAACGCCGAGGCGCTGGGCCGTGGCCTCGCCGAACTGGGCTACGCCATCGAGCCGGTGCAGACCAACATGGTCTACGTCGGCATCGGCGAGCGGGCCGGCGCGCTGGGCGCCCATCTGGCCGAGCGCGGCATTCGCGTCAGCCCGGCGGCGCGCCTGCGGCTGGTGACTCATATCGACGTGAAATCGACGGATATTCCGCGTATCGTCGAGGCTTTCGCCGCCTTTCGTCGCAACTGAGTGCGAGCGGGGCGCAACCGGCGCCATCTATCGCACAAACACTCTGTACCGAGTACGCAGGGCCGATCATAATGCGGCCCTTTGCCGGCGATTTGTGGCCGCATTTTTCCGTGGAAGAATCTATGAAAAGCGCTGAAATCCGTGAAGCCTTCCTCCGCTTCTTCGAAGAGAAGGGACATACCCGCGTAGCGTCCAGTTCGCTGATCCCGGCGAACGACCCGACCCTGCTGTTCACCAACGCAGGCATGAACCAGTTCAAGGACTGCTTCCTCGGTCTGGAAAAGCGCGCCTACACCCGCGCCACCACCAGCCAGAAGTGCGTACGCGCCGGCGGCAAGCACAACGACCTGGAAAACGTCGGCTACACCGCGCGCCACCACACCTTCTTCGAAATGCTGGGCAACTTCAGCTTCGGCGACTATTTCAAGCGCGACGCCATCACCTACGCCTGGGAATTCCTGACCTCGGACAAGTGGCTGAACCTGCCCAAGGAAAAGCTCTGGGTCACCGTCTACGCCAGCGATGACGAGGCCTACGACATCTGGACCCGGGAAGTCGGCATCCCCGCCGAGCGCATGGTCCGCATCGGCGACAACAAGGGCGCTCCCTACGCCTCGGACAACTTCTGGGCGATGGGCGACACCGGTCCGTGCGGTCCCTGCACCGAGATCTTCTTCGACCACGGCGCCGACATCTGGGGCGGCCCGCCCGGCTCGCCGGAAGAAGACGGCGACCGCTACATCGAGATCTGGAACAACGTATTCATGCAGTTCAACCGCACCGCGGACGGCGTCATGCACCCGCTGCCGGCGCCGAGCGTGGATACCGGCATGGGCCTGGAACGCATCAGCGCCGTGCTGCAGCACGTCCACTCGAACTACGAGATCGACCTGTTCCAGAGCCTGCTGAAGGCTTCCGCTGAGGCCATCGGCTGCGCCAACGACGACGCGCCGTCGCTGAAAGTCGTCGCCGACCACATCCGTTCCTGCGGCTTCCTGATCGCCGACGGCGTGCTGCCGTCCAACGAAGGCCGCGGCTACGTGCTGCGCCGCATCATCCGCCGCGCCTGCCGCCACGGTAACAAGCTGGGCGCCAAGGGCACCTTCTTCCACAAGATCGTCGCCGCGCTGGTGGGCGAGATGGGCGGGGCCTTCGCGGAACTCAAGCAGCAGCAGGCGCACATCGAGCGCGTGCTGAAGACCGAGGAAGAGCAGTTCGCCAAGACCCTGGAGCAGGGCCTGAAGATCCTCGAACAGGATCTCGCCGAGCTGAAAGGCAGCGTCATCCCCGGCAACGTGGTGTTCAAGCTGTACGACACCTACGGCTTCCCGGTCGACCTGACCAACGACATCGCCCGCGAGCGCAGCCTGACCCTCGACGAGGAAGGCTTCGAGCGCGAGATGGAGGCCCAGCGCGAGCGCGCCCGTTCCGCCAGCGCCTTCGGCATGGACTACAACAGCCTGGTGAAGGTCGACGGCGACACCCGCTTCCTCGGCTACCAGGGCGTTTCCGGCGCCGGCCAGATCATCGCGCTGTTCAAGGACGGCAAGGCCGTCGAACAATTGGGCGAAGGCGAGGAGGGCGTGGTCGTCCTCGACCAGACTCCGTTCTACGCCGAGTCTGGCGGCCAGGTCGGCGACAGCGGCTACCTCGCCGGTGCCGGCGTGCGCTTCGATGTGCGCGACACCACCAAGGCCGGCGGTGCGCACCTGCACCACGGCGTGGTCGCCCAGGGCAGCCTGAGCGTCGGCTCCGCGGTGAAGGCCGAGGTCGACGCTTCCGTGCGCCAGGCCACCGCGCTGAACCACTCCGCCACTCACCTGCTGCACGCCGCGCTGCGCCAGGTGCTGGGCGATCACGTCCAGCAGAAGGGCTCGCTGGTCGACAGCCAGCGCCTGCGCTTCGACTTCAGCCACTTCGAGGCGATCAAGCCCGAGCAACTGAAGCAGCTGGAAGACATCGTCAACCGCGAGATCCGCAAGAACTCCGAGGTCGAGACCGAAGAGACCGACATCGAGTCCGCCAAGAACAAGGGCGCCATGGCGCTGTTCGGCGAGAAGTACGGTGATCAGGTACGCGTGCTGAGCATGGGCGGCAAGTTCTCCGTCGAACTGTGCGGCGGCACCCACGTGTCCCGCACCGGCGACATCGGCCTGTTCAAGATCACCAGCGAAGGCGGCGTGGCCTCCGGCGTGCGCCGTATCGAAGCGGTGACCGGTGCCCAGGCGCTGGCCTACCTGAACGGCGCGGAAGAGCAGCTCAAGGAAGCGGCCGGCCTGGTCAAGGGCAGCCGTGACAACCTGCTGGACAAGCTGTCCGGCCTGATCGAACGCAACCGCCAGCTGGAAAAGGAGCTGGAGCAGCTCAAGGCCAAGGCCGCCAGCGCAGCCGGCGACGACCTCGCGGGTTCCGCGGTCGAGGTCGGCGGCGTGAAGGTCCTGTCCTCCCGTCTCGACGGGCTGGACGGCAAGGCGCTGCTGGCGCTGGTCGACCAGCTCAAGAACAAGCTCGGCAGCGGCGTGATCCTGCTCGGCGGCGTATTCGAGGAGAAGGTCGTGCTGGTCGCCGGCGTGACCCAGGACCTCACCGGCAAGCTCAAGGCCGGCGATCTGATGAAGCAGGCGGCTGCGGCCGTGGGCGGGAAGGGCGGCGGTCGCCCGGACATGGCCCAGGGCGGCGGCGTCGATGCCGGCAAGCTGGACGAGGCTCTGGCGCTGGCGCGTGGTTTTGTCGAACAGGGCCTCTGAGGCCCTGAAATACCGGGGCCCGCAGCGCGTCCGGCGGGCCTTGGCAGCATGCGGTGATGCATGTCTAATGGGCGCCCTTCAGGAATCAGGCGGCTTTTGAAATGGCTTTGATCGTACAGAAGTTTGGAGGGACCTCCGTCGGCACCGTCGAGCGAATCGAGCAGGTGGCCGAGAAGGTGAAGAAGTTCCGTGAAGCGGGCGACGACATCGTCGTGGTGGTGTCCGCCATGAGCGGCGAAACCAACCGCCTGATTGGCCTGGCCAAACAGATCATGGACCAGCCGATTCCGCGCGAGCTGGACGTCATGGTCTCCACCGGCGAGCAGGTGACCATCGCGCTGCTGAGCATGGCGCTGATCAAGCGCGGCGTGCCGGCGGTGTCCTACACCGGCAACCAGGTGCGCATCCTGACCGACAGCTCGCACACCAAGGCGCGCATCCTGAGCATCGACGATGCCAACATCCGCGCGGACCTGAAGGCCGGCCGCGTCGTGGTCGTCGCGGGTTTCCAGGGCGTGGACGAGCACGGCAACATCACCACCCTCGGCCGTGGCGGTTCCGATACCACCGGCGTGGCCCTGGCCGCGGCGCTGAAGGCCGACGAATGCCAGATCTACACTGATGTGGATGGCGTCTACACCACCGACCCGCGCGTAGTGCCGCATGCGCGCCGCCTGGACAAGATCACCTTCGAAGAGATGCTGGAAATGGCCAGCCTCGGTTCCAAGGTCCTGCAGATCCGTTCGGTCGAGTTCGCCGGCAAGTACAACGTCCCGCTGCGCGTGCTGCACAGCTTCCAGGAGGGTCCGGGTACCCTCATTACCCTTGATGAAGAGGAATCCATGGAACAGCCGATCATCTCCGGCATCGCCTTCAACCGCGACGAAGCCAAGCTGACCATCCGTGGCGTACCGGATACCCCCGGCGTTGCTTTCAAGATCCTTGGCCCGATCAGCGCCGCGAACATCGAAGTCGACATGATCGTGCAGAACGTCTCGCACGATAACACCACCGACTTCACCTTCACCGTGCACCGCAACGACTACCTGAGCGCCCTGGAAATCCTCAAGCAGACCGCCAGCAACATCGGTGCGCGCGAAGCCACCGGCGACACCAACATCGCCAAGGTTTCCATCGTCGGCGTCGGCATGCGCTCCCACGCCGGTGTCGCCAGCCGCATGTTCGAGGCGCTGGCCAAGGAGTCCATCAATATCCAGATGATCTCCACTTCGGAAATCAAGGTTTCCGTGGTCATCGAGGAGAAGTACCTGGAGCTCGCGGTACGCGCCCTGCACACCGCATTCGAACTCGATGCCCCGGCCCGACAGGGCGAGTGAGGGGAGTGGATCTGAAAAGGCGCGGCTAACCCGCGCCTTTTGTCATTTTTGACTGGCCGGTAGGAACTTTCATTCCGACAGGACTGGTCAATACTTGGGTGAAGGATTCGCGCACTTGAACTATACGAATCTGCCACCATTTCTTTTTTGCAGACTGTTTATCCGTAATTCGTAAGGAGAAAGGAATGCTGATTCTGACTCGCCGGGTCGGAGAGACCCTGATGGTCGGTGATGACGTCACCGTGACTGTGCTGGGCGTCAAGGGCAATCAGGTGCGAATCGGTGTGAATGCGCCGAAGGAAGTCGCTGTGCACCGTGAGGAAATCTACCAGCGCATCCAGAAAGAGAAAGACCAAGAACCAAACCATTAATTTCCTTAAAAATTTTCTTTGCAAACGGGGAAAACATGGTTATCATGCGCCCCGTGTTGCGGAGAGGTGGCCGAGTGGCCGAAGGCGCTCCCCTGCTAAGGGAGTACACCTCAAAAGGGTGTCGGGGGTTCGAATCCCCCCCTCTCCGCCATTGCATCTTCTGGTGCTTGAGTTGTCCGGTTACGTAAGTGACTGAAATGATTGAAAAATCATGTTGACAGCGCGAAAAGATCACACTAGAATTTGCGCCCTCATCAGCGCACTCATAGCTCAGCTGGATAGAGTACTCGGCTACGAACCGAGCGGTCGGAGGTTCGAATCCTCCTGAGTGCGCCATATAAGAGGCAACGCGAAAGCGGGGCTTCAGCGGCGAAGAAGGGTAATTCCGGACTAGCTGCAGCCAGTTGGTGAATCTGGTTAAACTGCACCAACGACGCACTCATAGCTCAGCTGGATAGAGTACTCGGCTACGAACCGAGCGGTCGGAGGTTCGAATCCTCCTGAGTGCGCCACATACGAAAGGGCCTGCAGAAATGCAGGCCCTTTTTCTTTGTTCGGCGAAAAGCCCGTGACGCGCTGTTCTCAGCGTTTCGCCTTGCCCGCCACGCAGCCGTCTTCGTCGAAGGTCACGGTGCGGGCGCCGTGCCTTTTGTCCGCCTGGTAGTGGTAGCGCAGCGTTCCGTTGTTCTGGCTGACCTTGTCCGGCCTGCCGAGGGTGCTTTCCACGTCGCCGCGGGTCATTCCGGTCTTGATCCTGCCTTCGATGATCGCCTTGCGCCGTGCCTGGCCGGTAACGCGATTGCCGCAGCCGTTCTATTGTTCTCCCACCACCACGACGCTGTCGTCGATGTCCTTGCCTTTCTCGCGTCGTACCGCACGCGATTGCGAGGTGGGCTCGGAAGTCGCCAGCGGTACTGGCTTGCCGCTTCCCGGTGTGGGATTGGAGGCATTCTGCTGCTCCTGTTGCTGGTCGGTGGGGCAGCCAAGCTGGCTGAAGAGGACGCTGCCGTCGGCAGCTGTACAACGGAACACCGTCGCCGCTTCGCAGGTCGGTAGCAGGAGCAGGGTCGAAAACAGTAGGGCGGGCAGGCGCATGGTTTTCCTCCGTGACGATGGGCCTGCCGGCAGCCTAGGGGTTGAGCTTGTAATCCGGTGCCGGGTGTCTTGTGGGGGATTTCGGGCGTCGTATCGTGCGATGAACCGGCACCGAACTTTCGGGCGCAAGCGATTGTTCTGACCGTGATTTTGTAACGCCTATTACACCCCGGAGTGTTATCATTTCCCGCATCTGCCCTTGATGGGCGCATGGGACAACCACCATGGACTTACCCAGTAGTTACTCAGAACCCCGATTGCGTACACACGACCTGATGTATTGATCCCCAATGGCGCGTTCTGCCACTGGGGGTGGAGCGTGCTATGACCGAAGTAGAAGCCAAGAAGCCGCAGGAAAGCCTGCAGGACCGCCTCAGTCAGGTGGTCGACCTGCTGCAGAAGCACAAGCTGGTGGAAGAACTGACGCACCGTCAGGAAGGCCAGCATCACGACCTCGTCGAAAACCTGGTGCATCGCCAGAACCTTGCCGAATTGCAGCGCAAGCTGGATGAGTTGCACCCGGCCGACATCGCCCACATCCTCGAATCCCTGCCGCTGGATGACCGCCTGACGGTCTGGCAACTGGTCAAGGCCGAGCGTGACGGCGATATCCTCCTCGAAGTCTCCGACGCCGTGCGGGAAACCCTGATCGCCGACATGGACGATCACGAGATCCTCGCCGCGGCCAAGGACATGGACGCCGACGAGCTCGCGGACCTGGCACCGGAACTGCCGCGCGACGTGGTCCACGAACTGATGGAAAGCCTCGATGCGCAGCAGCGCGAGCGGGTGCGTTCGGCGCTGTCCTACGAGGAAGATCAGGTCGGCGCGCTGATGGACTTCGAGATGGTCACCATCCGCGACGACGTCAGCCTGGAAGTGGTGCTGCGCTACCTGCGCCGCCTCAAGGAGCTGCCCGGGCATACCGACAAGCTGTTCGTGGTCGACTACGACGGCGTCCTCAAGGGCGTGCTGCCGATCAAGCGCCTGCTGGTGAACGATCCGGACAAGGACGTGGCCGAAGTCATGGCCACCGACCCGGTGATCTTCAATCCGGACGAAGACGGCTACGACGCCGCCCAGGCGTTCGAGCGCTACGACCTGATTTCCGCGCCCGTGGTGGACAGGAACGGCAAGCTGATCGGTCGTCTGACCATCGACGAGATGGTCGACCTGATCCGTGAGGAGAGCGAGAGCGAAGTCCTGAGCATGGCCGGTCTGCGCGAGGAGGAAGACATCTTCGCCTCGGTCTGGAAATCGGTGCGCAACCGCTGGGCCTGGCTGGCCACCAACCTGATCACCGCCTTCATCGCCTCGCGGGTGATCGGCCTGTTCGAGGGTTCCATCGAGAAGCTGGTGGCGCTGGCCGCACTGATGCCCATCGTCGCCGGCATCGGCGGCAACTCCGGCAACCAGACCATCACCATGATCGTCCGTGCCATGGCGCTGGACCAGGTGCAGGTCAACAGCGCCAACCGTCTGCTGCGCAAGGAGTTGGGCGTGGCGCTGGTCAATGGCCTGGTGTGGGGCGGGGTGATCGGCCTGGTGGCCTTCTACCTGTACGGCAACTGGGAGCTGGGTGCGGTGATGACCGGTGCCATGACTCTGAACCTGTTGCTGGCCGCGCTGATGGGGGTGCTGATCCCCATGACCCTGCTGCGCCTGGGGCGCGACCCGGCCATGGGCTCCAGCGTGATGATCACCGCCATGACCGACAGCGGCGGCTTCTTCATCTTCCTCGGGCTGGCTACGCTGTTCCTGATGTAGCCAGTCGCGCCGAAAAGGCCGCCCGCGAGGCGGCTTTTTTGTACCCGTGATGTGCTGTCTGCACCCACCCTTTGCAAAAAAACGACGGGCATGAAAAAGCCGGCTCGAGGCCGGCTGTTTTCGGTGTTGCGGACGGCTCAGGCGTCGTTCTGCGCCATCTCGGCGTCGTGCGCGATCAGGGCGATCAGGGCATTCTGCTGGCGATGGGTCAGCTGGCGGAAGCGTTGCAGCAGTTCGCGTTCGTGCAGGCTCAGCTCCGGGCTGTCCAGGCGAATGCCAAGATTGTCCTGCAATGCGCCTTCCTGAAGCAGGCTTTGCTCCAGGCGCGCGATGATCTCGGAGTTCATGCTGCGATGGTGGCTGCGAGCGACTTCAGCGATGCGCTCGCGCATGCCTTCCGGCAGACGTACGACGAATTTGTCAGCGGTGCGGCTGGAGTAGGTAGGGGTTGCCTGTTTCAATGGGCGCATACATTAAACCTGTAAGTCAGGGAGGCCGATGCCATGGGTCAGCGTTCGTTCAGGCCCTTTGACAGCGATTTCCGTTGGCCGTTCAGCGCGTCGTCAACGGTTTTAGGAAAACCAATAACTTGACGTCAAATCTGCGACATATTGTGGTGCGAGTGAAGGCTAAATGCCAGCACCAATCGTCCGAAATGCGACACCCTCGGCAGACCTTTCCTTCGGTGGGTTTTAGGCGACTGCAGGTCCGATATTGACAGCGTAGCCGAACTGCAGGGAGCTCCGCCGCCACGGCGACAAGGGGTGCACGGCGGGCGCGCATGATGGCACAGTGGGCTGTCTGCGTGCAGGGGCGAGCCGGCATTAGGGGATTTTCGATAGCGATTCTTCCGATTTCCTGCACCGTGGGCGGTATCATCCGGCCGGCAGGTCAGAAACGACGTAGCACCGATCCAGCGGTCCCAGAGAGTGTCATGATCCCAGGCAGACTCATTTACCTGATGGGCCCTTCGGGCTCCGGCAAGGACAGCCTGTTGCAAGCCGCCGCCGCGCCACTGGCCGCACGGGATTGCCGTATCGCCCGGCGCGTCATTACCCGTTCGGCGGAAGCCCGGGGAGAGGATGCGCACCCGGTGACGAACGAAGAATTCGAGCACATGGAGCAGGCGGCCGCCTTCGCCATGTGCTGGCGCGCCAATGGCCTGTGCTATGGCATTCCGCGGGAGATCGAGGACTGGCTGGCCGCAGGGCACCACGTGCTGGTCAATGGCTCGCGCAAGTACCTGCCGCAGGCCCGGGAGCGTTATCCGGACCTGCTGGCGGTACTGCTGCGGGTCTCACCGGATGTCCTGCGTGCGCGGCTGCTGGCGAGGGGGAGGGAGAGCCTGTCGCAAATCGAGGCGCGGTTGGCGCGCAATGCGCACTTTGCCGACGGTCTCCCGGGGCCGCTGGTCGAGCTGGACAACTCCCGGGCGCTGGAGACCACGGTGCACAGCCTGCTCGAACTGCTGGATGGGCCCACCGCCGAGGCAGTCTGAGCCTGCTCAGTCGAGTTGCAGGGAGAGGCTGACGCCGTGTGGGGCGAATCCCATCGCTGCATAGAATCGGTGGGCCATTTCCCGATCCTGGTGGCTGGACAGCGCCAGCTTGTAACAGCCCCAGCCGCTGGCCCACTCCACGGCACGCCGGATCAAGGCCTGGCCGATGCCCTGGCCGCGGGCGCGGCTGTCCACCACCATGTCTTCGAGGATCGCCGAGCGCGCGAAGCCGTGGGCGATGTGCTCGATGAGATGCAGGGTGCACGTGCCCAGCAGCGTTCCATCGCGCTCGGCCACCAGGGTTACCCGCGTTGGGCGCCGGTTGCCCAGCTCCAGCGCCAGCAGTGCGACATCCGGGCTGGGATCCTGGGCGCCCAGTTGTTGCAGCAGGGGCGCGAGGGCCGGGGCGTCGTCCGGCGTGGCGACGCGGACATCGAACGTGGCGAAGGGCGAGTCGGGTGTCGCTTCATGGTCCACTGAGCTGTTATGCACGGTATGTCCTCCTGTTGAAAAAATAATGGACCTGCCCAGTGGCTGCGGCATGACAAAATCGCCATCTCTCGTTAACATGCCGACCCGGCCGCGTCCCGGCAGCTCTATTGGATAGAGCCTTTCTCCTTCCGGGGAGAGGGTTGGAGGTTCCATCCGATACACTGCACGCAGGATGCGTTAAACTCGCCGCTTCGTCCCCTTAGTTCAATGGATAGAACAAGCCCCTCCTAAGGGCTAGATACTGGTTCGACTCCAGTAGGGGGCGCCACCTCGCTTCGTCAGCTCGCTCCGGATACTCCGTGTAGAGCTGTCTGCTGTACTCCCTCCTGGCTCCATGGCTGGTCTTCAGGCATCCAACTGAATCAGGCCCTCCTGATTCAGCCTAATCGATAAGCCTTCAATAATCTGATCAAGCGTGCTGTCGCTCGCCGGCCGCGGAACTGCCGATGTGCGAAACATTCCGGCAGGTTGCGCCTGGTGGCTTTGGAACAGAGAGTCCGGAGGATGCCGCTGAGCACCCTCCGATCATCATCGTGATGGCTGGCCCATCTTCTGCTTCGGGAACCCAGAGCCTTGATCAACTTCCTGACCGCACCGGGGTGTTCGTTGCACCTCGCGATATAGGTCTCCGGCCGATCACGAAGGTGATTCTGTTTCCGCGGTTTTTTCGTACACCCTCCAAGGCTACGCGCCGGATAGCTGGCTCTATCTGATGTGCTATTCGGAGTTTTCACTCACATCAGTTGCCATTTGCGCCGGTTAAGGAATGACAGAGTTACGGACCCTGCAGGCCAGCCAGCTCTTCGCTCTGACATCGTTCAATGAATCCGCAAAAAGCTCTTCGCTCTTATCTGCTGATCGCCGGGTTGGGGATTTCTGGCGGATTGCTGCTCAACCCAGCCCAGGAAGGGGTATCGGATGCCAGTTCAGACACTGAGTGGAGCCTTCCCGAGTATCCCGAAAATTCTTTTGGCGCCGGTGTTGCCGCGGATGTCGCCTCTATCGCTTGGTGGGGAGTACAAAGCGACTCGCTGACGGAGCGAAATGGCGGTGCCGCGTCGGCCGTCAGCAAGCGCAAGGTGGCTTGGCACTTCAAGGGTGTGGTTTCTGTGGCAGGTAAGCGTTATGCGCTGATTGCCGAGGAGGCCAAGACCCAACCTCAGCGATATCTGCCGGATGACGCCCTGCCAGGCGGCGAGCGCCTGGAAATCATTGATGATCAGGGAATTCGTTTTTCTCTTCCTGACGAAGGGGGAGATCAGGAAAGGAAACTCTATGTACCAGCCGAGTAAGGTCCGTCTGCCATTGGTAAGGCGCGCACTTCTGGTAGCCATCTGTGCAAGCGCAGCGGGAGGATGTTCTACCGATCCCATGAACATTCCCGCGCCATTGCTCACTGGATCCCCGGGAGGGAGCGCAGAGGCCGACGCCGGCGGGGCGACTTTTCCAGCCAATGGCAATGTCGGTGCAAGACCTCCGCAAGGGCCCTCGTTCGAGACGACGCCTCAGGCGACCAAGGGGCCCCGGGACGGAGTGGTGGACAAGGCCGACCGTCTGACGCTGAACGACACCAAGGCCGACGTCACCGTCAATGTCGAAGACGTAACCTTGGCCGCCTTCATCAATGAGGTGTTCGGCAACATCCTGGGACTTTCCTTTGAAATCGATAACAACCTGAAGAACAAAACGGACCGGGTCACCCTGCGGCTCGAGCAGCCGCAGACTTCGCAGATGGTCTACAACGTGGCTTCCCAGGTGATGGCCAACTACGGCGTGGAGATCGTCAAGCAGGGGGACGTGCTGCGTTTCCAGATCAAGCAGATCGGTCTGAGTCCGGATGAGCCACCGATCCTCATCAGTGGGGACGCCCGTCCCGATGTTCCCATCGCCTACCGGCCGGTATTCCAGTTCGTTCAGTTGCACAATGTCGACGCCAAGGATGTGATTCCCTGGCTCAGCAGCGCCTATGAAAAGTCGGGACTTACCGCCACAGCCGATGGTGCGCGCGGAGGGCTGATGCTCAAAGGAATGTCGGCCATCGTCTCCCAGGCGGCCAAGGCTGTCGTGCTGCTGGACCAACCCTTCATGAGAGGCCAGTACAGCCTGCGTATCGACCCGGCCTTCATCTCATCGGAGACGCTCGCCAAACAACTCAAGACCCTGCTTGTTGCCCAGGGCTACAGCGTCGGGCTGGGGGAAGCATCCGGCAGCGTCGTACTGGTGCCGCTGGAGAGTTCGAACGGGTTGATCGTCTTCGCCAATCAGCAGTCGCTCCTCGGTCTGGTTCGGGAATGGGCCCGGCAGGCAGATCGGGCTCCTCTGGCCAGTGTGGTGGAAGATGGGATGGGAGGTGAAAAGGAGGGGCTGTTCTTCTATGAAGTGCGCAATACCCGCGCTACCGATCTGGCCCGGTCTCTGCGTTCGCTGATGTCTGGCTTGGGCGGCGGGGGCGCTTATGGTTTGACGCCGGATCTCAACAACAGTGCTTCCAGGCGTGCTGCAACCGACAGTACCAAGATCAATCGCTCCGGCTCGGACGACATGGGGGGCGCTAGGAGTTCCGGCGTTTCGCCGTTGCTGCAGTTGGCCGGTACCCAGGCGCTCTTGGGGGGAGCGGGTAATAGCGGCCTGATGGACAGTCTGGCGTCAAGCATGATGGGTGGAGGCACGTTGGCCGAAGATGAAAATCGCAATGCCATCCTCTTCCGTGGCCCGGGACGCACATGGCAACAATTGCAGCCGATGCTCAAACACTTGGATAGGCCGGCGCGACAGGTTCTGATTGAGGTAACCATAGCCAGTGTGGATCTCGTCGATAATAAAAGCTTCGGGATCGACTGGTCTTTTGGTACGGGGGACTTGAATAGCCTGACGAGTATTGGAAAAAAGGTTGAGCTGGGGCCAAGTGGCGAGTTCAGTTATCTGATCAATACAGCAGGCGGCGCGCATGCTCTGTTAACTGCGGTTGCACAGAATAATCGAGCCAGAATATTGGCTACTCCCAGGGTTCTGGTGAAGAGTGGTCAGCAGGCAAATATAAATGTGGGGTCGGATGTACCGGTTACGACAACGCGCCAGAATGACGGAAGTAGTACTGATGGTACATCCAATATCATTCAAGGGATATCTTATCGGTCAACGGGTGTGATATTGAATGTTTCGCCCGTTGTTTACTCAAATAATAGAGTGGATCTGACTGTCAGCCAGGAAGTGAGCTCTTCTGGTTCCGGTGGAGGTGGTGGTTCATCTGGCGGCTCATCAGGTGGGGCGGATGGCTTGACGCCCACTATCAGCAGAACGTCCATGGAAACGGCGCTGACACTACAGAGTGGTGGTTCTATATTCATGGGCGGGTTGATTAGAGAAGGTGGCGATGATGGAAACACCGGTATCCCCTGGTTGAAGGATATTCCAGTGCTTGGGTATCTTTTTGGGAAGAGTAGCGTGAATAAGTCAAGGAGTGAGGTTGTTATGCTTATACAGCCTTACATTATCGAGGGGGCAGATGATGCTAGAGAGGTTACTGAGAACCTCAGGCGTATGATCGAGCCGGAACTGTCGTGCAACAAGGCTCCGGGCGCTTGCGGCTGAGAAAGATTTTTAGATTTTAAGGGTTCTGTTCCAGTCGGTTTTCATTGCAGCCTCGCACTGTTGGTGCGGGGCTTTTTTTTGAGTTGCTCATGGGGATTTTTGAGGTGTGAGAATCTTCTGAAGGTTTTTTTACCGCAGGCTTGATGAATTTTCTTTGTTTCTATTTTTCCCCTCAAATAACCGCATTGTCTGTTGTTGCGATCACTTTCTGAGCTGTATAAAGCCTCCGGAAATCGTGAGCCATAAGGGAGCGGTTTTAGCTGTGTGAAATCGTTGTACATGACACAGGACAGCTGAAGAGAAGTTCGACAACGCGTTCATCGATCTCCTGGTGGTTGGCCAACTACTGAGGAGGCGAGCGATAGTGAGCAGAAATACAGGAAACTGATACTTCCTCCCTGCTTCGGATGTCGAGCACTCTGCCCTCGGGTTGGTTGAGGGTGAGAAATAAATGAATAGTCAATGATATTGGGAGTGAGTCTAAATGTTGAAGAAAACGCTGCTGGGTGCCGCAATCGCATCTGCCATGTTTGCAAGCTTTGCGAATGCGGGGGCGGGGGTGGTCAATATCATCACTGGCCCGAGTTCAAACCCTTCTGTGACCGAAAACTCTCCGGGGGAAGTAAGCCAGTATGGCCCTGGCCAGACTAACTATGTTCCAGGTGTGAGCGTTGAGACTGGCGCGAATTATTCCAGCCGCGCCGCGAACATCACTATCGCCCAGGAAATCTTCGGCAACCTTTCCGAATCCACCCAGTTCGACCTGCCGGACCTGGATTACGCCATTGACCTGACCAAGGCGGTACATGCTGCTCAGGGGCATACCATCAAACTGACGCTGGATCGTACTGTTGCCCAGTTCGCCAACCAGATTTCCCCAAATCAGATCAAGATCGGCAACTTGGCTGCTGGGACCGGTTTCGCCATTACTACTGGTGTTGGTGTCAACACCCTGAGTCTGACTCTGGATACTGCAGGTGCTGCTGAAATCGCGGCTGCGACCGCAGTGGCTCCCGCGCACGGCATTGTTCACTTCCTGTTTCGTACCAACGGCACTACATCTTCCGCACCAGCCAAAGTCGACCATCTGCGTGCACCGTTGCAGGGGGACAATACTTTCGTTGGCCAATCGTTCAATCCGCAGGTCTCTAAGTTGAATGACCCGCTGAATGAACGTCGATTCCAAGTGACGGTATCTGCCCAGTTGGATACCACTACCGGTGCCAATGCTCTGAGCGCCGAAAATAATGACTCTGCCGCTCCATTCATGGTCTTCACGTCTCTGCCGGCAGTTTACTGGGATGTGCTGAACACCAGTCAGTGGGGATCCTATCAGGTTCTCAACTCCCTGGACCTGGCGAACCAGGACAAGACCTTCGACACGAACGTTACTGCCCTGGTAGGTTTCAGTGATCCGGCAAACTATGGTGCTGATTACCAACGACTCGGTTCTGTCCGCCTGGGTGTGAATCCCGATGTGCTGAACGAAGATGGTCGGAACGTGTTTGGTTTCAACGGCAGTGACAAGATCGAAAGCTATATCTCGGGTAACTTCTCTGGTCTTTCGTCCGTAGCTCTGGTAGATGGAAATTGCTCGGATCATGCAAGTGCTGCCGTTTACTCCTGGGACTCCGCGAAAATAGCTGAGAGCCGGGGGGCGGACGGTATTTCGAAGTTGGCGATCAGTCTGCATAATGCAGATGTCAACCGGACCTACAACATTTGTGCCGTCGCCAGTGGAACTGCCGCCATGATGGCCCAACAGAGCTTCAACGTTGGTCCGTTGAGCGTTGACTTCGGTAACGTGCGTTATGTGGACCGTGTGATCAAGGGAGCTCAGATCGACCACTTCTGGAAGAGCAGCTGCGTTGCCAGCCTGTTCAACCTGCCGTCAGCCAACAACCAGGATGCGTTCTTCATCCGCCTGACCAACACCAGCGATGACGGTCGCAATGGCAAGGTACGTGGCGTTCTGTATGACCAGAACGGCAAGCGTTATCCGGAAACTGGCAGTGCCTACATCACCGACAGTACCGGAAAGAGCGTGCTGAAGTCGCATGAGACGGGTGTGTATAGCATCAAGGAAGTTGCCGCCGCCTTCGGGGTCGATGGTAACGACTGGAATGGTGCCAACGGCCGTGCTCGCCTGGTAATGGAAGGTGAATTCCCGACCTGTGAGGCATTGGGTCTGATTCGCTCTCCTAATGGCACCCTGAATAACATGACCGGCACTACCCAGGGTAATTTCAACGGCGACTCTGGTCCGTCGACTGTCACTAACCACAAGGCAGGCAATAATCGCAACTAATCAAAATAATTAGTTGCCCGGAAGAGGCGGATTAAGTGCCGCCTCTTCCTTTGTTTGTGTCATTGGTGGTTGGTTATTAAGTGCGTCCCTAAAGGCTTTGTGCGGATGAAGTTCAATCGTATGGCCGTTGTGTCGAATCAGGCATTTTCCATTGTCAACTTTCGTGGGGATCTCATTCGGGACTTGGTTTCCCGTGGCGTTGAAGTTTTTGCATTCGCACCGGATTACGATGTCTGGACAGAGCGTCAGATCCGCACGCTGGGCGCCATACCCGTAACGGTCGCAATGGATCGGGTGGGACTTAGCCCGTTCAACGCTGTGAAAGTCATTTGGGAACTGGCTGCGCGGTTGAAAGAACTGAGGATCGATGCAGTGCTCAGCTACTTCGCCAAACCGGTCATCTATGGTGGATTGGCCGCGAGGGTTTCACGGGTCAATCGTGTTTATTCCCTTATCGAAGGCGCTGGGTATGTCTATTCCGATAGCGCCATGTCCTTTTCCCGTGCCCTTCTGAAAACCCTGGTCAGTTGCCTGTATCGGCTCAGCCTTGGCACATCGTCCCGGGTCTTTCTGCTGAACGCGGATGACTATCGGCTTTTCGTGGGCGGAGGGCTGGTCGATGGCCGCAAGGTCACTATGCTGCCGGGGATCGGTCTGGATCTCCAGCGGTTCCGGGAGCGGCAGCCAGTCATCGAGCCGGTGATCTTTTCTTTCGTGGGGCGACTGTTGCGCGAGAAGGGTGTAGCGGACTTCGTCGCCGCCGCAAGACTGGTCAAAGCCAAATATCCCCTGGTTGAGTTCGTTGTGGTTGGCGACGTAGATGCAAACCCTGGTTCGATGTTCCGAGAGGAAGTCAGTCAGTGGGTGGGCGAGGGGGTGATTCGCTGGGTAGGGCGAGTTTCCGATGTACGGGAATGGCTGGGCTGCTCCAGCGTTCTTGTTTACCCCTCCTATTACCGCGAAGGCTTGCCGAGAACCATACAGGAAGCCATGGCTGTCGGCCGGCCGATCATCACCACTGATTCCGTCGGGTGCCGCGAAAGTATCGAGGATGGGGTCAATGGATTTTTAGTGCCGATAAGAAGCCCGCAGCATATCGCCGAGTCCATGGAACGGTTCGTCAACGACCCACTGCTGATCGCGAAGATGGGGCGGGAAAGTCGAAGGATTGCCGAAGCCAGATTTGATGTTCGGAAGATCAACGAAAAGATGATTTCTTACTTCTCGTGAGTGTTGCTGTACATGGCTGATGATTCGACCTGGGTCATTCGTACTGACCGACTGGGGAAGATGTTCCATATCTTCGAAAGCTCCGGACGGCGTTTCCTGCACGTTCTGTTGGGCGAGCGTTTTGGTTTCCATCGAGAGTTCTGGGCGCTGCGGGAGGTTTCCTTCGAGGTCGCGCGTGGTGAAGTGCTGGGAGTCATCGGGCGCAATGGCAGCGGCAAGTCGACGCTGCTGCAAGTGCTTGCCGGCACCGTCTCGCCCTCTGTTGGCACCGTCTTTCGTAGGGGGCGTATTGCCGCATTGCTGGAATTGGGGACCGGTTTCGATTCGGAGGAAACCGGCCGCAGAAACATTGAGTTCACTGCCCGGCTGCTCGGTTTGAGTGCGGAAGAGCTTGCTGCTCGCCAGGCCTCGATCATCGAGTTTGCTGAAATCGGCGAGTTCATCGATCAACCGGTCAAAACCTACTCCAGCGGTATGGTTGTGCGCCTTGCCTTTGCAATCACGGCCCATGTCGATGCCGATATCGTCATCGTCGATGAAGCGCTGGCGGTCGGCGATGCCCAGTTCCAGTTCAAATGCCTGAGCCGCCTGGATCAACTTCTTCAACGAGGAGTGACGATTGTCCTGGTTTCCCATGACCTGCAGTTGATAAAGGCTTACTGCAACCGAGTCATCTACCTGAAGGAGGGGCTTGTCCAGTTCGACGGGGATTGCGAAACCGGTTGTGAGCTTTATCTACGAGACACTACGCCAGCCAGCAGCAAACCCTTGGCGAGCCCGCCGGAGCCTCGTCGAGACGGCCCGGCTATCGGTACTGGGCATGGCTGTATCCAGTCCGTGGCGTTGGTTGGCGAGGGAGCCGAGCGTGGCTATTTCATCAGTGGCGAGCGCGTTGGCCTGGAGGTGAGTGTCCGGCTGTTCCAGCCCGCACGTTGTCCCAGAATCACCCTGGTACTGCGCGATGTGCGCGGCTACAACCTGTATGCAGTCAACAATAGCCAGTTGGGGGTTGCGCTGGCTGCAGGTGACGATGGCCTGATTCGTGTGCGCTTCAGTTTTGTAGCTGACCTGCAGGATGGCGATTATGCGTTGACTCTCCGTCTGGACGATGCCCTGTCGGAGAAGGTTCAGGTGCTGCTGGACAAGCGGGTGGGCGCTACTCCCTTCCGGGTGGAAAGCCCATTGAAGCGCTTCGATGCGGTGGTGAACCTGCATGGTTCGGTCGAGGCGCTACCAGCATGAACCAGGACGTCCGTTCAGAAAGTCAGCCGGGAGTGCCAGTCACAATTGTCTTCGTCATCCATGGCGGCGCGCTGGAGGCCAAGTCGGCAGTTCTGGCTGCTTCGTTGCGCGCGAGGCTAGGCTTTGATCGCAGGCTGCGCATCGTCGCGGCGGTGGCCAAGCCAGATCACCTTTGGGGAGCCTTGAGCCCTTCGACGGAACAGTTGCTTGCGCGCCTGGAGATTGAATGCCAGCCGATCGAGAATCCCTTCGGCACCGGCTACCCCATCGGCAACAAGTTCGCTGCGCTGGCGCTGGGTGGCTCTGACGGCCACTGCCTGTTCCTCGACAGCGACATGTATTGTCGGGCTGTTCCGGACCTCGCCTATCTGCAACGGCACGAGGCCGCTCTGAAACCAGCCGATCTCGCGCTGGTGCCGGTCTCGGCGAGCTACTGGGAGCGCTTGTATGCGCTGGTGGGGTTGGCGCTGCCCGAGGCGCGGGTATTGGCCAGCCTGTCGGGCGACCTCATGCCGCCCTATTTCAATGCCGGTTTCATCTGGGTGCGCGGGGCTGCCGAGTTCGCACAACTATGGCTGCAGATTGCCCGTGAGATCGAGGCAGCCGCCGAGATCGACCACAAGTGGCCGTGGCTGGATCAATTGGCATTGCCGCTGGCTTTGGCTCATCTGCCGCGGCGCACGGAAGTACTGGGCGAGCGCTACAACTATCCGCTGCACTGTAAGCCGCTGGCTGCTGGTAACGACCCTTGCTTCTGTCACTACCATGATCCCGAGGTTCTGGCCCGCGAGCCGGCGCTGCTGCAGGACCTGCAAACGCTGCAATCGAGATGGCCCGAACTGGCCCGGACACTCGAGGCGAATCCGGCATGGCGCCAACTCCGCCGCGATATGAGTGCGGTGTTGGGTGCCGCCGGGGGAGCGCAGGAGACCGCCAGCCAGGCCACGGATCTCCTCATCACCGGGTTGCCCAGGAGTGGAACCAGTTTTCTCTGCCGGCTACTGTCCGAACGCCGGCAGACCGTGGTCATCAATGAGCCTTCGCAAATCTTCCAGAGCCTGATCCGGGAGCCGGAGCCCTGGGGGATTCCGCGCTTTTATGCGGAGCTGCGGAGGGAAATCCTGGCTGGACGGCCGGTACTGAACAAGCATGTCGACGGACGTCTGGTCGACGATACGGCGCACCAGCAGGACGTTGCATTGCCATACCTGGTTTCCTCACCTGAGGCGGGATTCACGCTGGGAACCAAGAATACCCTGGCTTACCTGGTCCGCTTGCCGGCTCTGCTGCGGGTGATGCCGAAGGCGCAGGTCATCGCGCTGGTACGCCATCCCTACGACTGCCTCGCCTCCTGGGCGTCGACCTTCGAGCACTTGCGCGATGCCGATCTGGCGTCCCAGCCGCTGGGTAATCCCGACGACCCCGAGCTCAGCGAGCGGGAGCGCGGGATGCTCCGGAATATCTCCGATCTTGGCAATCCTGCGTTGCGGCGAGCCCTCTGGTGGCGCTTCCTGGTCATCCGGTTGCTGGAGGCGGGGCCGCGGGTGCGCTGGTTGCGGTACGAGGACCTGATCGTCGCTCCCGAGGCGATGACTGAGCTGTTGTTGACCCAGGAGCCGCTGCCGACCATGGCACCTGTCTCCTGGCGGAAGGAGTTGCCGCCTCCGGAGCGCGATCTGGTCGCTGGCGTGTTGTGCGATGTGGCCGAGCGGCTGCAATACATTCTGTGAGTGATGTTTCCATGCCAAATAGCAACGCAGGAGCTTCTGCAGACCAGCGAGATGGGCTTGCCCTGTCACCTGGAGAGAGTGGCGCCGGTCAGGTTTCGGTGGTGATGACCTTCCATGCCGAAGGCGGCATCGCGCACTGGGCTCTGCTGGGATTCGAGCGGATGCGCATTGCGGCAGAGCGCGAAGGGCTGCAGGTACAACTGATTGCCGTCTTGGATCGAGCGGATGCTCGCACCCGGCGGATGGTGGCATCGCATCCGGTATTACGTGGCAGCGATCGGCTGCTGAGCTCGAAGTATGGCGATCCCGGCATGGCGAGAAATCACGGTATCGAGCAATCGTCCGGCGAGTGGATAGGCATTCTGGATGGCGATGACTATTGCTCCGCGAACTGGATAGCCGAGTCTGTCCGGGTATTGCGCAGCCGGGAACGGGTCGTGGTGCATCCCGACTACCTGCTGACCTTTGGCGGCTGCTGGGAACTGACGCGGCAGACCGATCAACTGACCGGCGCCGGTAGTCTGGAGACCTGCTTCAAGCACCACCTTTGGGCGTCCACGGTCTTCGCCCATCGGACGTTGTTCGACCAGTGCCGCTATCGGCAGGCCGACATGGAATACAACGGCTTTGGCTATGAGGACTGGGACTGGAGCCTGTGTGTGCTGGCCGCTGGATACCAGCACACGATTGCCTCCGGAACCGCGCTCTTCTACCGGCGCAAGGCTGTGGGCTCGCGTCAGAGTCTGGGGCTGCAGCAGCAGGTCGTGGTACGGCCGGGTTCGTTCTTTGCGGCCGATCTGTGGAATCAGCGGGGCATGAAATGAAGTTGAGAGTCGATGGCATGCTCGCCCGTGTTGCATGGCAAGGGTATTTTTCGTTGACGCAAGTCTTGCGTCGGTGTCTGAGCGAGCACCAGATGCAGCGATTTGTCCGCTTCTGTCGCCGGGTTCGCCGCCATTATTTCCTGGACGCCCCCATTGGTGCACAGCCTGTGCAGGGTGGGGCGCAAGAGGTGCTCGATATTCATCCCAGGGCGGCGTCGCCCGTGGTTCCTGATTGGATTGCCGACGAGTTGCGCGAGCTGGCGCTCATCGAGCCGACCTTGTACCCCACTCCGAAATTGCTGGCCCGGTATCACGCCTGGCAGCCGGTCGAGGACACCTATGCGGCGTGCCTTTACCGACAACTGGTCGCCGACTTCGTCGAAAGCCAGCCGCAGGTGATCTTCCTCATTCCGCACATGATGCGTGGCGGTGCCGATCTGGGCGTTCTTCATCATGTCCGGCTGTGCGGAGAGCTGGGATGGCGAGTGACCGTGGTGGTGACGCGTGACGTACCATCTCCCTGGCTACATCGGTTGCCGGACAATGCCCGAGTCGTCGAGTACGGTCGCATTGCGCGAGAGGCTTCGGAGGAGGACCGGCGCCTGGTGCTTTTGCGGCTGTTGCTGCAGTCGCCCGCAACCACTATCCATCTCATCAACTCGCAGTTGGGTTGGCAGTTGTTCGACGGTTTCGGCAAGGCTCTGCTCAGCAGCGGCAAGTCGCTGTACGCCAGCCTTTACTGCGACGACTTCGATCGCAATGGCATGCGTTGCGGGTACGCCACCGATTACGTGCCAACCAGCAGCGCCTACCTGACTGGAATCATTACCGACAATCAGCGGTTCAAACACGAAATCCAGCGGCGTGATGGCGTGCCTGCAAAGAATCTGCACGCCTTGTACTTCCCCTATACAGGGGCCATCAGCGAACCTTCTCCGAACGGTGCGCGGGTGCTCTGGGCCGGGCGCCTGGCTGCGCAGAAACGTCCCGAACTGCTCTACGCCATAGCGGCGTCGGCTCCGGACATCGGTTTCGATGTCTTTGGCGACGCGGCACCAGAGTGCGATGCCGGGCTGCTGCAGCGCTTGCGGGCATTGCCGAACGTTCGAATGGCTGGGGCTTTCGATGACTTCTGGAGCATCGCCCTGGCCGGTGGTTACGCGGCTTTTCTCTATACCTCCGCCTATGACGGATTGCCCAACGTCCTGCTGGAGGCTGCGGCGGCAGGGCTTCCCATCGTGACTCCCGACGTGGGCGGGGTTGCCGAACTGGTGTCCGATGCTCGCGGATATCTGTTGCCGGCCGATGCTGGGGCGCCGCGTTTTGTCCAGGCCCTGCGGGAAATTCTCGCTGATGCCGAGAGTGCCCGTCTGAAGGCGGCAGATGCTCAGGCTATGGTTCTGCAACGACACTCCTGGCAGGCGTTCAAGGCCGGCCTCCTGGCCATTCCCGGATATGCTCCGCGAAATGCCGTCACAACGGCTGAAGTCGAGCGTCCATGATGCGTCTTCACTCCGGGATTCGTCGGTTGGGTCGGTCAGTCCTGTTCCGGTTCATGCACCAATGCTCACGATTACCGGTGCTGGCGCGAGGGGCAAGGGGGGCGCGCTGGGACCCCCGCCTGCCTCTTATCAGTGTGGTGGTGCCTTGCCACAACCATGGTCGATTCCTGCTGGACACCCTGCGCAGTCTGCATTCGCAGACGCTGCGGGACTTCGAGGTCATAGTGGTGGATGACGGCTCGACGGATCGACGAACCCTGCATCTGCTGGCGCTGCTCAAGCGGATGACCGCCATACGCCTGTTACGCCAGCCCAATGCCGGGCCGGGGGCCGCGCGCAATCTGGGCATTCGACATGCGGGGGGTCGCTATATCTGTTGCCTGGATTCCGATGACTGCCTGGCCGACTCTTATCTGGAGAAGTGCGCCATGGTGCTCGAAAGTGACCTTGGCGTACGCCTGGTGCATGGCTGGATCGAGTTCTTTGGCGGCGGGAGTGGTGTCTGGCACACCTTTGATCTGCATCCGGGCCTGCTGCGCTTCGTCAATCACCTGGGCGTCTCCGCCGTGTTCCATCGGGATGATTGGGTCCGTGTTGCCGGGTTCAGCGAAGACCGTGGGCTGCTATACGAGGACTGGGATTTCTGGATGCGTATGGCCAGCCTGGGCATTCGGGGTGCGGTGCTCAAGGAGCCGATGTTGCTTTACCGGAAGCACGGTGAGTCACGGCTAGGGCTCGCCAGACGCAATGTCAGGCAAATCAAATGCATGCTGCGTCGGGCTCATCCTCGTCTGTTTCACGATGCCTCCTGGCGGAGAGGTCTGACGGCTGGCCAGCAGTGCAGACCAACCGACAACCCGTTCTGCAATCTGTCGCGCCCCTCCCAGTATCGATGGCCTCCACAGGGTGTCCTCGCCCTGTATCTGGGAGCGGATAGTCAGAACGAGGACGTTGCACTTGAGGTGCTGGTGGCGCGCCTTGGTGGCCGTTCGCTGCACGTGTTGTCGGAGTCCAGGCGGAAGTTGCCGGAGTGGCTCGACGCCATTGCCGATGTGGTTTACCGGCTGCCGGAACTGATGGACAGGTCGCAGTTCGCCCAGTTCTACGAAAACTACTTGAACACTCGCCCGGTCGTCGATCAATGGATATTGCCGAGCCGGCGAAGGCGAGGGCTGGAGGCTTCGCCGGGCAAACAGGTCGGGGTGGTCCGGTGAGGCGACTGGTGATAACCCTCGGTATGCACCGCTCAGGTACGAGCCTGCTTTCTGCAGCACTGGAGGGAATGGGTGTCGACTACGGTAGTGAGCTGATAGGACCGGCTCCCGACAATCCCAAGGGGTTCTGGGAGGATCGGGCTGTGGTGGAACTCAATGAGCGCATGTATCAGGCATTGGGGGCGACGTCCTCGACATTGGGGGTGGACTGCACGCGGATGTCGTCTGGTACCCGGTGGCGTTTCCAACTGCAAATCGCCCGCTGGCTGAAGTCACGGCTACGGGGCGAGGGGCTATTCGGTCTGAAGGATCCGCGTCTGCCACGTTTGATGGATATATGGGGGCCGGTGCTGGATCGCCTGAAGATCGACTACTGGCTGTTGATTCCCCTGCGAAACCCGCTCAGTGTGGCGGCATCGCTGACTACCCGGGATGGCTTTTCGACCAGCAAGGGCCTGCTGCTCTGGTATGAGCACATGGTGCGGGCACTGCAATTCGCTGGCGGCAAGCGATTCGTGGTCGTCGACTATGACCGGTTCCTCGAGCAGCCGGCGATGGCTCTGGGCGAAGTGGCGGCATGGCTGGGTCTGCAGCCCGCCCCGCAGATGCTGGAACGGTTCAGGAGTCAGGTGTTCGACCCCGGATTGCGCCACGCTGCCTACGATCCGGAGGCGCTGGAGCAGCATCCGGACAGCTTCCCGGACCTTGTGCGCCTGCATCGGATTCTGCTCGCCTTAAGTGTCGACCAGGCTCGTAACCATGAGCGACTCCTGCCTGGCGATATCGAGCGGCTTGATGGACGGTTTGCCGATCTCTGGCCAGTCCTCCGGCAATGTGGCCAGTGGGACATGGAACTCTGGACGACCGGCCAGTTCTGCCAGCACCAAGAGGTGCGTTTGCGGCAATGTAGTGAGGATCGGTTGCGTCGAGAGGCGGAACTGACTGAGTGGATTTCGACGCTCGAACACACCATTCGACAGGAACAGGCTGGACGTGCGGAAACCGAAAGCTGGCTCCGCCAGGTTGAGAGCAACTACCGGGAGCATGCGGCGTGGATTTCGACGCTCGAACACACCATTCGACAGGAGCAGGCTGGACGTGCGGAAGCCGAAAGCTGGCTCCGCCAGGTTGAGAGCAACTGCCGGGAGCAGGCGGCGTGGATTTCGATGCTCGAACACACCGTTCGGCAGGAGCAGGCCGGGCGTGCGGAAGCTGAAAGCTGGTTCCGCCTGGCCGAAAGTGGCTGGCAGGAGAAATTGCAGGCGTCACAGATGCATGCACAAGACCTGGTGCAGGAACTGCAGGCCCTTCGGCATCATGCCGACAGTTTAGGCTTCCAACTGGATCAGATGTTCGAGAGTCGCTCCTGGCGCCTGACTGCCCCGTTGCGGCGCTGTGTGGAGTGGTGGGGAAGCGTCCGTGCGTCGTTCAGCTCCAATTGACGCAGCAGTGGAGCGTTGCTAACATTCCAGACCTTGTATCGGGAGGGTTCCGTCTATATTAAGCGGAGCGTTCCCTTGAAATCTGAATGTGGAGTACCCGTTTCGGCGGGTGCAACAGGGGGCCGGCAGGATACCAGTCTTGATCCTGCGGGCTTCTTTTTCATCACTTGACCGTGTCTGCTGGTGACGCGGAATCGGGCCTACAGGCCTTTGACTACAGGTATAGACATGAGCGAAAGCTTCGCAGAACTCTTTGAAGAAAGTCTGAAATCCCTCGACATGCAGCCGGGTGCAATCATCACCGGCATCGTGGTCGACATCGATGGTGACTGGGTCACCGTCCATGCCGGCCTCAAGTCCGAGGGCGTCATCCCGGTCGAGCAGTTCTACAACGAACAGGGCGAGCTGACCATCAATGTGGGTGACGAAGTCCACGTTGCGCTGGACGCGGTAGAAGATGGCTTCGGTGAAACCAAGCTGTCCCGCGAGAAAGCCAAGCGTGCCGAGAGCTGGATTGTTCTGGAAGCTGCTTTCTCTGCCGACGAAGTGGTCAAGGGCGTCATCAACGGCAAGGTCAAGGGTGGCTTCACCGTCGACGTCAACGGCATCCGCGCGTTCCTGCCGGGTTCGCTGGTCGACGTGCGTCCGGTACGCGACACCACTCACCTGGAAGGCAAAGAGCTCGAGTTCAAGGTCATCAAGCTGGACCAGAAGCGCAACAACGTTGTCGTTTCCCGCCGCAGCGTCCTGGAAGCCGAGAACAGCGCCGAGCGCGAAGCTCTGCTGGAATCCCTGCAGGAAGGCCAGCAGGTCAAAGGTATCGTCAAGAACCTCACCGACTACGGTGCGTTCGTTGACCTGGGCGGCGTCGATGGTCTGCTGCACATCACCGACATGGCCTGGAAGCGCATCAAGCATCCGTCGGAAATCGTCAACGTTGGCGACGAGATCGATGTCAAGGTTCTGAAGTTCGACCGCGAGCGCAACCGCGTCTCCCTGGGCCTGAAGCAACTGGGCGAAGACCCATGGGTTGCCATCAAGGCTCGTTACCCGGAAGGCACCCGCGTTACCGCGCGCGTCACCAACCTCACCGACTACGGCTGCTTCGCCGAGCTGGAAGAGGGCGTGGAAGGCCTGGTACACGTCTCCGAAATGGACTGGACCAACAAGAACATCCACCCGTCGAAAGTCGTTCAGGTTGGCGACGAAGTGGAAGTTCAGGTTCTGGACATCGACGAAGAGCGTCGTCGTATCTCCCTGGGCATCAAGCAGTGCAAGTCCAACCCGTGGGAAGACTTCTCCGGCCGCTTCAACAAGGGCGACAAGATCTCCGGCACCATCAAGTCGATCACCGATTTCGGTATCTTCATCGGCCTGGAAGGTGGCATCGACGGTCTGGTTCACCTGTCCGACATCTCCTGGAACGAAGTCGGCGAAGAAGCCGTTCGCCGCTTCAAGAAGGGCGACGAGCTGGAAACCGTCATCCTCTCCGTTGATCCGGAGCGTGAGCGCATCTCCCTGGGCATCAAGCAGCTGGAAGACGATCCGTTCTCCAACTACGCCTCGATGCACGAGAAGGGCACCATCGTTCGCGGCACCGTGAAGGAAGTTGACGCCAAGGGCGCTGTCATCAGCCTGGGCGGCGAAATCGAAGGCATCCTGAAAGCCTCCGAAATCAGCCGTGACCGCGTTGAAGACGCTCGCAACGTTCTGAAGGAAGGCGAAGAAGTCGAAGCCAAGATCATCAGCATCGACCGCAAGAGCCGCGTCATTTCCCTCTCCATCAAGTCCAAGGACGTTGATGACGAGAAGGATGCGATGAAAGAACTGCGTAGCAAGCAAGACGCAGAAAGCACTGGTCCGACCACCATCGGTGACCTGATCCGTGCTCAGATGGAGAACCAGGGCTAATCCCTGCTTCCTCATCCAAGGAAAAGGGCGACTTCGGTCGCCCTTTTTCGTTTCTGCCTTTCGCAGGCGGCGGGCGCGCAGCACTTTCTCTGATGTGAGACAGGCGTTATGGTGCTTGCCCCGTTCCGGTCGCGCCACTCATGCCATACCTGCTTTTCGTTACCGTCCTCTGGGCGTTCTCCTTCAGTCTGATCGGCGAGTACCTCGCTGGGCAGGTCGACAGCTATTTCGCGGTGCTGACCCGTGTCGTGCTCGCTGGCCTGGTGTTTCTGCCGCTGACCCGCTGGCGCGGGGTGCATCCTCGCTTCGTCGCGGGGGTGATGCTGGCGGGGGCGCTGCAGTTCGGCATCACCTACGTCTGCCTCTACCAGAGTTTCCGTGTGCTCACGGTGCCCGAGGTGCTGCTGTTCACCGTGCTGACGCCATTGCACGTGGCGCTGATCGACGATGCGCTGAATCGACGCTTCAACGCCTGGGCCTTGCTGGCTGCCGTGGTGGCGGTACTGGGCGCCGCGATCATCCGCTACGACGGCGTCAGTGGCGACTATATCGAGGGCTTCCTACTGCTGCAGCTGGCCAACGCCACCTTCGCCGCCGGCCAGGTGCTGTACAAGCATCTGGTGCAGCGCTATCCCTCGGATATCCCGCAGTTCCGCCGCTTCGGCTACTTCTTCGTCGGCGCGCTGCTGATCGCGTTGCCGGGCTGGTTGCTGTTCGGCAATCCGCAGAAGTTGCCGACCACCCAGGTGCAATGGGGCGTGCTGGTGTGGATGGGCCTGCTGGCCACCGCGCTGGGGCAGTTCTGGTGGAACAAGGGTGGCACCCTGGTGGATGCCGGCACCCTGGCGGTTATGAATAACCTGCATGTGCCGGTGGGGCTGCTGATCAACCTGCTGATCTGGAACGAGCAGGCCGATCTGCCGCGCCTGGCGCTGGGCGGCGCGGTGATCGTCGCCTCCCTCGGCGTCAACCGCCTGGGCCTGCGCCGTCAGCGGGAGATTCACGCATGAATATCTCCGGACGCGGCGTGGCGCTGTCCCTGGCGTCGTCTTTGTTGTTCGTGACCCTGCCGGGCTATATCCATACGCTGGCGCCGCTGACCAGCATCCAGGTGATCGCTCACCGGGTGGTCTGGTCGATTCCCATGGTGTTGCTGCTGGTGTGCTTCACCCGCCAGGGCGGCGTGCTGCGCGGCGCGGGCCGGCGCCTGCTGCGCGAGCCCTGGCTGCTGGCCTGTTTCCCGCTGACGGCGGCGATGATGCTGGTGCAGTGGGGCGTGTTCATCTGGGCGCCCATGGTCGGGCGCACGCTGGAGCTGTCCCTGGGATATTTCCTGCTGCCGCTGACCATGGTGCTCTGCGGCCGGGTGTTCTACGGCGAGCGTCTCACCCCGCTGCAGGCCGTCGCCGTGGCTTTCGCGGTGGCCGGTGTGGCGCATGAACTGTGGCTGACCCGGGCGTTTTCCTGGTTCACCCTGATCACCGCGCTGGGCTATCCGCCGTATTTCATGTTGCGCCGCAGGATGGGCGTGGATTCGCTGTCCGGCTTCGTCTTCGAGATGGCCGTGCTGCTGCCGTTCGCCGTCCTCACGCTGTGGCTGACCGGTAGCGGCCAGGTGCTGGAGGAAGTGCCGCGCTTGTGGACGCTGTTGCCGGTACTGGGGCTGATCAGTGCGCTGGCCTTCGGCGCCATGATGGCCGCCAGCCGGCTGCTGCCCATGGGGCTGTTCGGGATTCTCAGCTACGTCGAGCCGGTGCTGTTGTTCGCGATTGCCGTGCTGTTCCTGGGCGAAGCCTTCCAGCCGGCACAGTTGTGGACCTACGGACCGATCTGGGTGGCGGTGCTGTTGACCGGCTGGGACAGCGCGCGCCTGCTGCGTCGGCAGGCGCGTCGCGATGCCTTCGAGGCGAAAGGCTGAGGGGGCGCTCTCCCGCGAGGGGAGAGCCTTCGCTGTCAGTTGAAGCGGCGGCCGGGCAGATCGGCCTTGGCCAGGGTTTCCGGCAGGACGCGCCTGGCCGCCAGGAAGTGACGCTTCCAGTAGCTGCCGTTGAGGTTCGAGACGCGGACTTTCTCGCCGCGGCGCGGGGCATGGACGAACTGGTTGCCGCCGACGTAGATGCCGACATGGTCGACGTTGCGGCGGTTGTGGATGCGGAAGAACACCAGGTCGCCGGGCCGCAGCTCGCCGCGCGCCACCTTCGGGTTGCTGCGCATGTTGTAGATCGCGCGCGCGGTGCGCGGCAGGTCCACTTCATCGACGTTGCGGTAGACATAGTTGACCAGCCCGCTGCAGTCGAAGCCGCGCTTGGGCGAGGTGCCGCCCCAGCGGTAGGGCGTGCCGATCATGCTGTAGGCGCGCTGGGTGACCTGATGCGCTTCGCTCTTCGCCGGTGCGGCCGGTTTGACCGGCCTGGCGTTGAGGGTCAGCAGGGCGCTGCCCTGGACCGGAACGCGAAGCTCCAGCGGCGCGGGGCGGTAGGTGCGCGTGGTTTGGGTAGAGGCAGTTGCCTCAGTGGCGGCCAAGAAAGTCGCCAAGCCTATGGAAAGGCATGTCAAAAGGGTACTTCGCATTCGGCATGTCTTCTTGCGGGTTGATGTCACCCAGACTCCGCTGGATCGCCGTTGCTCTTCGGCGTGGTTTCCTTTGTCCGCTGATGAATTTCACGCATTTTGAACGAGTTTTCGGGGCAGTTCTTACCGCCCGTCGACTCTGCTGGTCGCCATGTGACTTGCCGTCAGTGCCGTGACATGTGTTCGGACTCGCTAGTCAGCGTTGCGGCTTATAGCGAGAAGCCCTATGGCATGCGGGTTTCGGCTATGACACAGGGGCGCCGCGGCACTGATGGCGCAAGGCCGGGTGGGACGTGGTGTCGCGGGTAGAAAACCGACGAAATGCAGGTTTGCGCAGCCCCGGGATCAACCCAGGTGCTGGAGAAGGGCGGGCAGCACCTGTTCGTGCAGCAGCGGCGCGAGGTTGCGCGGGGTGTCGCTGGCGGTGTCCAGCCAGGCCAGCTCTTCCAGTTCCGCCGCCGGGCTCACCGGATGGGGCAGGGCGGCCACGAAGACCTGCGCGTCGACGCGGGTGTCCGGCTCGTTGGCCGCGTCGGCCTGGAAGCGGCCCAGCGGGGTCAGCAGGTCTTCCGTCAGGCGCAGGTTGAGCTCCTCGTCCAGCTCGCGCAGCAGGGCCTGCACCGAGGTTTCTCCGGGCTCGTGCTTGCCGCCGGGGAGCATGAAGGCGTGGGTGCCGCGCTTGCGCACCAGCAGCAGGCGTCCGCTGGCGTCGAGCAGGCAGGCGGCGGCGATGCTGATCGTGGCGAGGGTCATGGCGAGGGGTTTTCCTTGAGGATCTGGTAACGCAGTTGCACGACGCCACTGGGAAAGCTGCGCTGTTCCAGCAGTTGCAGACGTTGCTCTAGTCCGATGCTGAAGAGCGGAATACCGGCTCCCAGCAGGTGCGGGATGATGCTGACGATCAGTTCGTCGAGCAACCCCGCGGCGAGAAAGTTTCCCGCCAGGCTCCCCCCGCCGACCAGCCAGACGCGCTGGCAGCCCTTTGCCTGCAAGGCGTCCAGGGCTTCGCCCGGCGGACAGTGCATCAGCTCGATCCGCGTGCCCGCCAGGGGAATGTGGTTGGAGCGGGTCATGACCAAGGTTGGCTTGTCCGCGTAGGGCCAGTCGCCCTGGTCCAGGCAGTGCAGGTAGGTGGCGCGCCCCATCAGCAGGCCGTCGATGCCGGCGTAGAAGGCAGCGTAGCCATGGTCGTCGGCGGCGCTGTCATAGCCCAGCAGCCAGCCCACGCTGCCGTCGGGGCGGGCGATGTACCCGTCCAGGCTGGCGGCCACGAAATAGATGAGTGTCGCTGGCACCCTGTTTCTCCGTTGCACGAGGTTCGATCTGAGCATGGCACGGCGGTTGCGGGTTGCCGGTGCGTCTGTCCGATTCCCGCATACGCTGGGCGGTGCGTCGCCGCGGCGTTCGTTGTGCGGTGTGTTCCGGCGGAGTCCGGGGGCGGCCCTTTCCCCCGGCTGTTCGGTCCGGAATGCGGGGCATACCGATAGCGACCGGCGAATAAAACCGGCGCATCGGTTACGCTATGCAGCTATTTGGTCTTTCCGTGATATCGAGGTCTGCCTTGTTCTCCCAATTCGCCCTGCACGAACGCCTGCTCAAGGCGCTCGATTCGTTGTCCTTCTCCGAGCCGACCCCGGTCCAGGCCGCGGCCATCCCGAAGGCCCTGGAGGGACGCGACCTGCGGGTGACGGCGCAGACCGGCAGCGGCAAGACCGCCGCCTTCGTGCTGCCGCTGCTGCACCGCCTGCTCGCCGAGGAGAAGCCCAGGAGCGGCGCCCGCGCGCTGATCCTGCTGCCGACCCGCGAGCTGGCCCAGCAGACCCTCAAGGAAGTCGAGCGCTTCGCCCAGTTCACCTTCATCAAGGCCTGCCTGATCACCGGCGGCGAGGACTTCAAGGTGCAGGGTGCGCGCCTGCGCAAGAACCCGGAAATCATCATCGGCACCCCCGGCCGCCTGAACGAGCAGTTCAACGCCGGCAACCTGCCGCTGAACGACATCGAAGTGCTGGTGCTTGACGAAGCCGACCGCATGCTCGACATGGGCTTCTCCGAGGACGTGCTCAAGCTCGCCGCGCAGTGCCCGGCGCAGCGCCAGACCCTGCTGTTCTCCGCCACCAGCGGCAGCGGCCTGCACGACATGGTCGAGAAAGTGCTGCGCGAGCCGGAGAACCTGCAGCTCAACCGCGTCAGCGAGCTGAACGAGGACGTGCAGCAGCAGGTGATCCTGACCGACGACGTCGCGCACAAGGAAGCCCTGGTGCACTGGCTGATCGGCAACGAGACCTATGACAAGGCGATCATCTTCACCAACACCCGTGTGGCGGCCGATCGTCTTACCGGCCGCCTGATCGCCGCCGGGCACAAGGTCTTCGTCCTGCACGGCGAGAAGGACCAGAAGGATCGCAAGCTGGCCATCGAGCGCCTGAAGCAGGGCGCGGTGAAGGTGCTGGTCGCCACCGACGTGGCCGCCCGCGGCCTGGACGTCGACGGCCTGGACCTGGTGATCAACTTCGACATCCCCCGCCGCGGCGACGAGTACGTGCACCGCATCGGCCGCACCGGCCGCGCCGGCGCTTCCGGCACCGCGATCTCGCTGGTCGGCCATGGCGACTGGAACCTGATGTCGAGCATCGAGCGCTACCTCAAGCTGCGTTTCGAGCTGCGCGTCATCAAGGAGCTGAAGGGCACCTACAAGGGGCCGAAGAAGGTCAAGGCATCCGGCAAGGCCGCCGGCACCAAGAAGAAAAAGGACGATGCGAAGAAAACCGCCAGCAAGGCGCCGGCGAAGAAGAAGCCGGCCGCCAGGCCGAAGGCCAGCCCGTCCGCTGTGGTAAGCCAGGACGGCCTGGCGCCGCTCAAGCGCCGGAAGCCGGCGGCGGAGTAACTTCCGCGCCACCCGAAACGCCTCCCCTGACCGGGAGGCGTTTTCGTTTCTGCGCCGCTAGCCGAGGGTTTCCGGCGGCGCCTCGTAGCTGCCCGACTCGTAGCTCACCCCGTGCCGCGTCACCGGCGGCGCATCGCCCACGTGCAGGCTGGTGACGTTGTCGACGATGGTCTTGTCCTCGAGGGTGAGGCGGTCGAGCATGCGCAGGTGGCCTATCCAGTTGTCCACCAGGAACAGCTCCTGCCAGATTTCCGGATTGCTCACGTCGCGGTACAGCGCCCAGCGTTCCGCGCCATTGCGCAGGCGCAGGCGGCGCAGCGGCTTGGCGCCGCGGACGAAGTCGCGGGTGCGCTCGGCCGGGATGCGGTACTCGATGGAGACCAGCACCGAGCCGCGCTCGGGGTTGAACTCGAAGGTCGGCTGGCCCGGCACGCCGCCCGGCGCGCGGGCGATGTTGCCGGCGTTCAGCTCCGGCAGCCGCGAGCTGTACAGCAGCGCCACCGAGACCAGCAGCAGGCAGCCGGCGGCGATCAGCGCGCCCTGCACGCCCATGGTTTCGGCGAAGTGGCCCCAGAGGAACGAGCCCGCCGCCAGCCCGCCGTAGATCGCGGTCTGGTAGAGCGCCAGGGCTCGTGCCTTGACCCAGTCGGGGACGAGGATCTGCACGGCGGAGTTGTAGGTGGCCACGGCGGCGATCCAGCAACTGCCGCCGAGGATCAGCGCCGGGAAGATCACCCAGAGGTTGTCGACCAGGCCCAGGATCAGCATGACCAGCGCCAGCACGGCGGCGGAAAAGCTGATCAGCCGGCTGCTGCCGAGCAACAGCCGGACCTTGCGCACCAGGGTGCTGGCGGCGATGGCGCCCAGGCCCAGGGCGCCGAGCATGTAGCCGTACACCGAGGCGCTGCCGTCCGGGTTGCGGTGCGCCAGCAGCGGCAGCAGGGCCCAGATGGCGCTGGCCGAGAGGCCGAAGACCGCCGAGCGCAGCATCACCAGACGGGTGACGCTGGAGTGCTGGGTGAAGCGCAGCGCGGCGATCACGCCCTCGAAGATGTGCTCCGGCGGCAGGGTGCGCTTGGGCACCTCGCGGCGCCATTGCCAGATCGCCCAGATCAGCGCGGCGTAGCACAGGCAGTTGAACAGGAACACCCAGGACGGCCCGGTGGCCGACAGCAGCAGGCCGCCGATGGCCGGGCCGACGGCACGGGCGACGTTGTAGTTGACGCTGTTGAGCAGCACCGCATCGCCGAGCATGCGCGGCGGCACCTGCTCGTTCACCGCGGCCTGCCAGGCCGGGATGGTGATCGAGGTGCCCAGCGACAGCCAGAGGATCGACATGATCAGCAGCAGCGGGTCGAGATAGCCGAGGAATGCCAGCAGCGTCACCAGCGCGGCGCCGGAGAGTTCGACCGAGAGGCCCACCAGCATGATCTTGCGGCGGTCATGGTTGTCCGCCAGCACGCCGGACATGATCGACAGCAGCACCAGCGGCAGCGCCGAGGCGACCTGGATCATCGCCACCATCAGCGGGCTGGCGTGGGCCTCGGTGACCACCCAGGCGGCCGCCACCGACTGCGCCCAGGTGCCGAGGTTGGCGAACAGGTTGCAGATCCAGATGATGCGGAACGCGGCGATGCTGAAGGGGGCGAGTACGCCACTGCGGGGGTCGGCTGGATCGGGCTTGAGCGGGAGGTCGTGCTTGGGTGAAACGGACTGCAGCATGGGAGCGCCCTTATACCGAGAGGCCGGCTGCGGAACCGTGCCGGTGCCTTTCCATGCCGGGCAAGTGTAGTGGCTGGGAGGGTTCGCGCCATTGATGAGGGGCAACCGTGGCGTTATCCGTGACTCGCACGGGGCAACTTCGACAGTGCCGGGGCGGCTCCCGGTTGCTAGGCTGCGTGCGGGTTTTCCTTGCGCATTGCCAAACAAGAGCGAAGAGCCGATGAAGCGATTTACCACCTGCCTGCTGGCCGGCCTGCTGGTCCTGCCACAAAGTCTCTGGGCCTGGTCCAATCACACCCTGGGCAGCTACATCGCCCTGCAGCAACTGCCGGCCATTGCCGGGGCGCCGGCGGTCGAGGTGGAGCCGCTGGAGAGCTTCCTCAGCCAGCAGCGCGCCGGCCTGGTGAAGCTGCTCGACGAGCAGGAAGCCTACGCCCGCGAACACTTCCGCGAATACCCGCCGCGCCCGGATGACCTGCGCCTGACCGAGGACGGCCGCGATGATCTGGGCAAGGCCTTCCTCATGGCGCTGCGCCTGAATCCGCAGATCAGGCTGGCCACCGCCGTGCAGCCGCCGCCGGGCGGCGAGCTGCCGGGCCATGCCGCGCTCAGGCCGGCCGATGTGCTGGTGTTCCACAACCTGTCCGGCTGGAGCCAGTGGCGCTTCGTGCAATTGCAGGCCGGGGAGAGGATTGCCGCGCTGGACGTGCTGGCCAGCGCCGCCGACGAGCCGGACTTCGGCCACGACATCAATCTGTTCAGCGACAACCCCGGCGAGGCCGGCCAGCGCTACGGCTTCGGCCCCCAGCCGTTCGGCGATCCGCGCTTCGAGTTCAGCTCCCAGGCGCCGTTCCACATGGGCTTCTACCACGAGGACGCGATCATCTTCGCCGGCGCGCCCTATCTGGCGCGCAACTGGCCGGAGTGGCGCGCCTACCAGTTCTACGGGCTGGCGCGCTTCGCCTTCGACACCGGCCACCCGTACTGGGGCTACCGCTTCCTCGGCTGGGCGATGCACTACATCCAGGACATGACCCAGCCCTACCACTCGACGCCGCTGCCGGGGGAAACCACCACCAGCATGCTGTGGACGGCCGGCAAGTCCATGGCCGGCTTCGATGCCGACAAGCAGGCGGCGATCCAGCGCGTGGCGGACCGGCATACCGGGGTGGAGCGCTATCAGCTGGAGTGGCTGCGCGAGACCTTGCGCCAGGGCGGGCCGTCGCCATTGCTGGCGGCCTACGCCGACGTCAGCGCCGATGGCGGCTATCCGGCGTATTCGACCGACTATCTGCGCGAGGTGGTGGCGAGCGAGTCCCATGCCCATGCGGCGGCATTCGATGCGGCGATCGGCCATTGGCTGGAGAACGAGAAGGCGCCGGCGGGGGATTTCAGCGCGGGGAACTCACCGGCGCCGTTCCGCCACGATGAGGCGTTGGATGAGCAGATTCTGCAATTGATCCGGCATTTCGGCGCGCACACTCGCAACCTCGCGAAGGCGGCCCTGCAGCCGTAGACGGGGCTGGCATTCCCGCCGGGGCTGCGTGGGCCCCGGCGGAAGTGCGCAAGTCGGTTAGCCGCCGGAGCAGCCGTTGCCCCACACCTGGTATTCGACGGTGTGGCGCTGACCCTGGGAGTCTTCGTAGGTCATGCGCGCCGGCACGATGCCGCACTGGTTGGACACGTCGGTGGTCGAGATCACATGGGCGATGTCCAGTTTCATGTCGTAGGTGTACTGCTCCACGGCCGCGCTTTGCGCCTGGTTGCCGGCATTCGCCTGCTCGGCCAGGGCGAGCGAGGAGAAGCCCAGCATGGCCAGGATGACTACAGCTTTCATGAATTTACCTGCCTTGTTCCCGGTGTCCGGACATGATCTGGCCGTGACGCTGAGCCTGGGGCTCCGTCGGGAAGCGTTGGGGATGATTACGGGTCTTGGGTGGTGTTGCGGCGCGCGCTGAAACAGCACGGAAATAATAGGATTCCGTTGACCTCCGTCATATAGCCCGGCGCCACAAATACTTGGTACTCAGAGGCAACAATCCAGCATTGACGGGGCTTGCAGGGCGGGTCCTGTGGCAGGAGGTCGCGGGAATGACGGCAACGCCCGTGTCGTCCCCACGGTCCGCTGGCCCCCGTAAAACGGAGGCCAGCGGCCCCTGAACAAAGGCGGGCGCCGGGCTCAATCCACCCCGACGAAGCCGCCCGTCTGGTGCCGCCACAGCCGCGCGTAGAGCCCGCCGTGGGCCAGCAGCTCGGCATGGCTGCCGCTCTCGACGACGCGGCCGTGCTCCAGCACCACCAGGCGGTCCATCCGGGCGATGGTGGAGAGGCGGTGGGCTATGGCGATCACCGTCTTGCCCTGCATCAGGGTCTCCAGGCTTTCCTGGATCGCCGCTTCCACCTCCGAGTCCAGCGCCGAGGTGGCTTCGTCGAGGATCAGGATCGGCGCGTCCTTGAGCAGCACGCGGGTGATCGCGATGCGCTGGCGCTGGCCGCCGGAGAGCTTCACGCCGCGCTCGCCGACATGGGCGTCGAGGCCGAAGCGGCCCTCGGCGTCGCTCAGCTGCGGGACGAACTCGGCGGCGCGGGCCTTGCGGATCGCCTCCTGCAGCTCGGCCTCGGTGGACTCCGGGCGGCCGTAGAGCAGGTTGGCGCGGATCGAGCGGTGCAGCAGCGAGGTGTCCTGGGTGACCATGCCGATCTGTGCGCGCAGGCTTTCCTGGGTCACGTGGGCGATGTCCTGGTCGTCGATCAGGATGCGTCCGCCCTCCAGGTCGTACAGGCGCAGCAGCAGGTTCACCAGGGTCGACTTGCCGGCGCCGGAGGGGCCGACCAGGCCGATCTTCTCGCCGGGGCGCACCACCAGGTCGAGGCCGTCGATCAGCCCGCCGCCCTTGCCGTAGCTGAACGACACCTGCTCGAAGCGCACCTCGCCACGCGCCACCGACAGCGGCCTGGCGCCGGGCTGGTCGACCACCTGGCGGGGCAGGGCGATGGTCTGCATGCCGTCCTGCACCTGGCCGACGTTCTCGAAGATGCCGCCGACCACCCACATGATCCAGCCGGACATGTTGTTGATGCGGATGACCAGCCCGGTGGCCAGGGCGATGGCGCCCACCGAGATCAGCGACTGGGTCCACAGCCACAGGGCCAGGCCGGTGGTGCCGGCGATCAGCAGGCCGTTGAAGACGGTGATGGTGACGTCCATCGACGTCACCACGCGCCCGGCGCGCTGGGCCTTGCGGGTCTGGTCGTCGATGGCCTCGCGGGCGTAGTTCTCTTCCTGGCGGGTGTGGGCGAACAGCTTGAGGGTGGTGATGTTGGTGTAGCCGTCGACGATGCGCCCCATGAGTTTCGAGCGCGAGTCCGAGGCGGCCACCGAGCGGCGCTTCACCTGCGGCACGAAGTAACCCAGCGCGCCGACGTAGCCGATCACCCAGAGCACCAGCGGGATCATCAGGCGCCAGTCGGCCTCGGCGAACAGCACCAGGGCGCTGACGGTGTAGATGACCACGTGCCAGATGGCGTCCACCACCTGCACCGCCGAGTCGCGCAGGGAGTTGCCGGTCTGCATGATGCGCTGGGCGATGCGCCCGGCGAAGTCGTTCTGGAAGAAGCCCAGGCTCTGCTTGAGCACGTAGCGGTGGTTCTGCCAGCGGATCAGGTTGGTCATGCTGGGGTTGATGCTCTGGTGCACCAGCATGTCGTGCAGGCCGTTGAACACCGGGCGCAGGACCAGCGCCACCACCGCCATCCAGATCAGCTCGCGGCCGTGCACGGAGAAGAAGTCGGCCGGCGCGGTGCCCTGCGCGAGGTCGACGATACGGCCGAGGTAGCTGAACAGCGCGACCTCGATCAGCGCGACGATCAGGCCGACGAAGAGCAGGGCGAGGAAGACCGGCCAGACCTGGCGCAGGTAATGGATGTAGAAGCGGATGACGTCGGACGGCGGCATGCGCTCGGGGGCATCGCGGAAGGGATCGATCAGACGCTCGAAACGACGATAAAGCATGATTCTTCTCGGGTTGGGGCAGGTCCGTCCTGGACCTGCCGAAGGGGGCCTCCGTCAGCCGTGGTTTCGAGAAATCACAGACGCTTGGCGGAGAGGATGACCACCGGGGTGTTCGGTACGTCCTGGAACATGCCGTGGCTGCCGGTCTTCACGCCGGCGATCTGGTCGACCACACCCATGCCGCGCACCACCTTGCCGAACACGGCGTAGCCGAAGTCGCGGGCACCGTGGTTGAGGAAGTCGTTGCCGGTCAGGTTGATGAAGAACTGGCTGGTGGCCGAATCCACCGCGCTGGTGCGGGCCATGGCCAGGGTGCCGCGCTCGTTGAGCAGGCCGTTGTCGGCCTCGTTCTTGATCGGCGCCTGGGTGTCCTTCTCCTGCATGGCTTCGGTGAAGCCGCCGCCCTGGATCATGAAGTTGGGGATCACGCGGTGGAAGATGGTGCCGTTGTAGAAGCCGCTGTCGACGTAGGCGAGGTAGTTCTTCACCGAGATCGGCGCCTTGTCGGCGTACAGCTCGATTTCGATCTCGCCCTGGCTGGTAGAGAGCAGCACGTGCGGCTTGTTGGTGTCGGCGGCGAATGCCGAACCGGCCAGGACCAGGGAGCAGGCGGCGAGCAGGAAGCGTTTGAACAGGGTCATTTGGCGGAGATTTCCGTAAGGTTTCTAGGGATGGTCGACCTGCTCGAGGAAGTCGAGCAGGGTGGTGTTGAAGCGTTCCGGCTGGTCCAGCGGCGTCGCATGGCGCGAGTCCTCGATCACCACCAGGCGGGCGTTGGGCAGGCGCCCGACGTAGGCCTGCTTGAGCGAGACCGGGGTGTAGTCGCGGTCGGCGCTGATCACCAGTGTGGGACAGGTTATGCGCGCCAGGCGTTCCTGCACACCCCAGCCGATGATGGCGTGCAGGCTGGAAAGGTAAGCGCGCTTGTCGTTCTGCGGCCAGCGCTGCTGGATCTTGCGACGCAGGTCGCTCTGTTCGGGCTTGGGGAAGAGCAGCTTGCCCAGCGCCTTGCCCACGGTGTCCAGGCCCAGCACGTGGGCGAGGAACAGCCGGCGCGCCACTTCCATGTATTCGCGCAGGGTGCGGGGCTTCACCTCCGGCGCGCTGTTGACGATGGTCAGGCTGTTCAGCCGTTCCGGCCAGCGGGTGGCCAGCTCGAAGCCGATCATGCCGCCCATGCTGATGCCCACCAGATGCACGCGGCCCAGGTGCAGGTGGTCGAGCAGGGCGATCACGTCCTCGGCGAAGGCGGCGATGCTGTAGCGCTCGCGCGGCTTGTCCGACTGGCCGTGGCCGCGCACGTCGAGGGCGATCACCCGGTGGCGCTTTTCCAGTTCCGGCACCTGGTATTCCCAGTCGCGGGTGCTGGAGCCGAGGCCGTGCACCAGCAGCACCGGGGTGCCGAATCCGCTTTCCTCGTAATGCAGGCGGTGGCCGGCGTGGTCGAAGAAGGGCATGGCTAGCTCCTTGCTTTTGCTCTGGGGCCGAGCCCTCAGGCCGGGCTCTCGGGGGCGGCGAAGTGCGCGTCCAGCGGGACGCTGGCGAAGGTGGTCAGCAGCTCGACGAGGATCTGCGTGGCCGGGCCGAGCGGCTTCTCCTTGTTCGGGTAGAGGTAGAAGCGGCTCTCGCGCACGCCGCCCTGGTTCAGTGGCAGCGGCTTGAGCAGGCCGTCCTGCAGTTCGCGCTCGATCATGTGCCGCGGCAGCCAGGCGAAGCCCAGGCCGTTGCTGACGAAGGTGGCGGCAGTGGCCAGGCTGCCCACCGTCCAGCGCTGCTCGGCGCCCAGCCAGCCGACGTCGCGCGGCTGCAGGCGGCCGGAGTCGCGGATCACCACCTGCATCTGGGTTTCCAGGTCCTGGTGGGTGAGCGCCCGCTGCAGGCGGTGCAGCGCGTGGTCGGGGTGGGCGACGGCGACGAAGTCCACCACGCTCAGGTCGGCGCCCAGGTGCCCGGCGATGTTCAGGCCGCTGATGGCCAGGTCGGCATGGCCCTGCACCAGCGCTTCCTCCACGCCGGAGAGCACCTCCTCGCGCAGCAGCACCCGGCAGCCACGGCTTTGCGGCATGAAGGCGGAGAGGGCGCGGACCAGGCGCACGGTGGGATAGGCGGCGTCCACCACCAGGCGCACCTCCGGCTCCCAGCCCTGTTCCATGTGGTGGGCCAGCTCTTCCAACTGGCCGGCGGATTTCACCAGCTGGCGGGAGCGCCGCAGCAGCACCTCGCCGGCCTCGGTGAGCACCGCCTTGCGCCCGTCGATGCGCAGCAGCGGCACGCCGAGTTGCTCCTGCATCCGCGCCACGGTGTAGCTGATCGACGACTGCGAACGGTGCAGGGCTTCCGCCGCCTGGGCGAAGCCGCCGTGATCGACCACGGCCTGCAGGGTTCTCCACTGATCCAGGGTAACGCGGGGCGCTTTCATCCTCGCCTCCTCTTGTCTAATCTGGCGGTCCGGAGAAGACCAACAAGAGACCGCCCATGAAAAAAATCTGCTGTGCCGTACTGGCCCTGCTGCCACTGACCGCCCTGGCCTTCCCGATCGAGGTGCAGAAGACCCTCAATGGCCTGGACGTCAGCTATGACACCCAGGGCATCGGCGACCAGATGGGCGCGATCCTCCTGACCAACAACGGCCAGCAACCAGTGACCTGCACCGCGGTGTTCGTCAATGGTCCGGAAACGCCTACCGTGCGCAGGGCCACCCTGGCGCCGGGCCGGGGGGCCAACCTGACCGCCAGCTTCAGCCGCGCGGTCATCAGGCTGCGCATCAGGCTCACCTGTACGCCGGCCTGACGGAGCCTGTCATTACCCAAGACTAGAGGTAGTCAGGTTTAAAATCAATTTATTCGATGATTAACAGCGATTATTTACGCTTTTTTATCGATTTAACCGTCTATAGGATTCACTCCATCGCCCAGTTATGACCGATGGAGGTCGAATCCATGTCCCGCGTTCTGGTTATTGAAAGCAGTGCCCGTCAGCAGGGTTCCGTATCCCGTCAGCTGACCCGCGAATTCATCGCCCAATGGCAGGCCGCCCACCCGGCGGACGAAGTCCAGGTTCGCGACCTGGCCGTCGAGCAGGTGCCGCACCTGGATGCCGACCTGCTGGGTGGCTGGATGAAGCCCGAGCAGGAACAGTCCGAGACCGAACGCGCAGCGCTGCAGCGCTCCAACCTGCTGACCGCCGAGCTGCAGGCCGCCGACGTGCTGGTGCTGGCCGCGCCGATGTACAACTTCGCCATCCCCAGCACCCTGAAATCCTGGCTGGACCACGTGCTGCGCGCCGGCCTCACCTTCAAGTACACCGAGAGCGGCCCGCAGGGCCTGCTGAGCGGCAAGCGCGCCTTCGTGCTGACCAGCCGCGGCGGCGTCTACGCCGGCGGCGCGCTGGATCACCAGGAGCCCTACCTGCGCCAGGCGCTGGGCTTCGTCGGTATCCACGACGTCACCTTCATCCATGCCGAAGGCCTGAACATGGGCGCCGAGTTCGCCGAGAAGGGCCTGTCCAAGGCCAAGGAGCAGCTCGCCGCCATCGCCTGATCCGTTTTCCCTTGCGCACCCTCCCGCTCCTGGGTGCGACCGTGGCCGACCTCCAACCCCCGGAGGCCGGCCATTTTTTTGTTCCCGAGGCCGGCCCGGCGGGGGCGCGACCACATCCTTCCCATTCGGACTGTTCAAAGCCTGATCAGCATGCTAAAAGAACCTTGAGCTGATCTAGCCGCTTGAAAAAGAAGGGAAAACCATGACCAAGTCGGAGTTGATCGAGAGAATCGTCACCCATCAGGGGCAGCTTTCCGCAAAGGATGTGGAGCTGGCGATCAAGACCATGCTTGAGCAAATGTCCCAGGCTCTGGCGACGGGGGATCGCATCGAAATCCGGGGGTTCGGCAGTTTCTCCCTGCACTACCGCGCCCCGCGCACCGGCCGCAACCCGAAGACCGGCGAGTCCGTGCGCCTGGACGGCAAGTTCGTTCCGCACTTCAAGCCCGGCAAGGAGCTGCGCGACCGCGTCAACGAGCCCGAGTGACCCCTGGGTAGCCGTTTTGAAGGAGTTCCCATGCTTCGGGTAAAGCGTTTCCTGTTCATCCTGGCGCTCGTCGTGCTGGCCGCCGTGGTCGTGGTTTTCGTCCTGGAGAACCTCCAGCCCGCGCAATTGACCTTCCTTGGCTGGCAGTCGCCACAATGGCCGCTGGTGCTGTTCGTTTCCCTGGCTTTCATCCTCGGCGGGCTGATCGGCCTGCTGCTGAGCATTCCTGTCCGCGCCCGGGCGCGCGTCCGCATGGCCGGCATGCGCTCCGAAATCACTCGCTTCCGCAAGGAGAACGACGCGCTGCGTGACAAGTCGCTGACGGATCATGCCTAGCGTCCTGGCCACGCTGCTGTTCTTCTGCGCCCTGGCCATCGGCTGGTGGATGGGGCGGCGCTCGCGTCCGGAGCCCGTCGCCGGCGAAGGCCGGGACCTGCGGGCACGCATCCACAGCATGCACAACCTGCTGGAGCACCACTCCGACGATGCGCTGGAAAGCCTTTCCCAGGGGCTGGTGCTCAGTCCGGAGACGCTGGAAAGCCATCTGCACGTCGGCAACCTGTTCCGCCGGCGCGGCGACATCGAAAAAGCCATTCATATTCACCAGGACCTCCTGGGGCGCGCTGGCGGGGATGCTTCGCTGGCCTCCCAGGTCCGCCTCGAACTGGCGCGGGATTTCATCGCCGGCGGGCTGCTCGGCAGCGCCGAGGAATTGCTCGATGAGCTGGTCCACCTGCAGGGCGCGCCGATTTCGCTGGAGGCGCTCGACGAGCAACGGCTGATCTGCGAGCGGGAGAAAGACTGGTCCCGGGCTATCGAACTGGCCGCCCGGCTGGTGCCCAGCCGCCCCGAACTGAGCGCGGCGCTGGCCAATTACTACTGCGAGCTGGCCCAGGAGAAGGGCAGGACCGGCGATCGCAGTGCCATGCAGGAACTGCTGCGCGAGGCCCGACGGGTGGATCGCCATTGCGTGCGGGCGCTGTTGATGCGGCTGGACTGCGAGCTCTGGCGGCAGGACCATCCGGCGGCCGTCGCCACCATGAGCGAGCTGGCGCGGGACGCCAAGGCTTTCGTCGGGGAGATCGTGCCGTTGTTGCGGCGTTACGATTGCCTGGGTGAGCCACAGATACGTGCGTTCCTGCGCGACCTGGCGGAGTCCGAAGAAGTGCCGCCGCTGATCCTGGCCGTCCTGGCCGAGACCGGCGACTCGGCGCACTGGCGCGACAGCCTGTTGCGGCGTGTCGAGCAGCGTCCCTCCTGGCAGGGAATCGGCGAGTTCCTCGAAGGGCTCGGCGCAACTGGTGGAAATCCTTCCAGCGTTGAAAAAATTGCTCCAGTTATCATCGGCTTGTATAGGACAATGCCACGCTACCGCTGTAGCCGGTGCGGTTTCGCCGGGCGGGAACTGCACTGGCAGTGTCCGAGTTGCCATGCCTGGAATGCGCTGCGGCCGGTCATCTCGCCCCTCTAGCGCGAATTCGCTCGACATTATGGATGACGCCACGTGCGTCGCTTTCTACAGGTACAGGATTGAACGTTTTACTGACGGGCGCGACGGGTTTTGTCGGGCGAGGCGTTTTGGCGCGTTTGTGCCTGGAACCCGGTGTGCGTGTGCGCATCGCCGTGCGGCGGTTGCCGGATGAACTGCCCGCCGGCGTCGAGTCTGCACGCATCGACGGGCTGAGCGCCTCCCAGCGTTGGGATGAGGCGCTGCAGGGTATCGATGTGGTCATTCATGCGGCCGCGCGGGTGCATGTCATGGATGAGCGTGCCAGCGATCCGCTGGCCGAGTTCCGTGCCGCGAACGTCGAGGCGACCCGCCACCTGGCCCGGCAGGCAGTCGCGGCAGGGGTGAAGCGGTTCGTCTACGTCAGCTCCATCAAGGTCAATGGCGAGGAGACCCCACCCGGGCAGCCGTACCGCTCTGATTCGCCCGCGCACCCGCAGGACCCTTACGGCCAGTCCAAGTTTGAAGCGGAGCAGGCTTTGTTCGCCATTGCCGACGAAACCGGCCTGGAGGTGGTGGTGGTACGCCCACCGCTGGTCTACGGGCCGGGCGCGAAAGCCAATTTCGCCAAGCTGACGGTTGCACTGCAACGGCGGCTGCCGTTGCCTTTCTCGGCCATTGACAATCGTCGCAGCCTGGTCGCGCGGGACAATCTGGTCGATCTGCTGCTGCGTTGTACGCGTCATCCTGCGGCTGCCGGCCGGGTGTTCCTGGTCAGCGATGGGCAGGATCTGTCCACCGCGCAACTGTGCCGCGAACTGAGCAATGCTTTGGGAGTGCGCCCACGACTGCTGCCGATGCCGGCCCTGGCTTTGCGAGTACTGGGCCTGCTCAGCGGGCGCAGCCAGCAGGTGCAGCGCCTGCTGAGCTCGCTGCAGGTGGATATTTCCGCCACCCGCCAGATTCTGGATTGGGAACCTCCGGTGCCGGTGGCGCGGGCGATCCGGGAGGCCGCGCAATGGTTCAGGGAGCATCGGAAGCAATGAGCATGGGCGTAATGCTGGCAGCGGTCTTCCTGGTGTCTTGAGCGATGATCTGAGGCGTGCGGTGCTATACGTTGGCGCGGAGCATCATGGATGTCCAGAACGCCCGCAGCTCGCACCGGATTCCGACACCCAAGGGCGGGTGGTGTCGCCATCGTGGCGGGATTCCTCGGTTGCCTGGCGCTGGCCGCTGCCCTCGGGGCGGTGGACCTTCGCAGCCTGGTGGCCCTGCTGCCTGCTCGGGCATTTCTTCGGAGCGGGATGGCTGCTGTACTGGGTGGTCGGGTTGCCGGTGCTGTCCGGGGCCTGGGGGGGCTCGACCTGGGCTTGGCGGGGGCGCCAGCCTTCGTATTCCTCGCCTGGCTGCTCAACTTGTAGCATTTCGTGGATGGCATCCCCGACCTGGAGGTCATCAGCGTCTGTCTGGTGGGGCGTTTTGCTACTGGTTGGTCGACGCCGGCGCGAAAGCGTGGCTCAGGTTGAGCCCAGCCATGGCGACCGCAGGGCCATGGTCAGGAATTTCCCGCCGGAGCGCATTTTCATGGGCGATGTCGGCAGCGACTTTCTCGGGGCGTGCTGGGGTGAATAGCGCTCCAGGCGGGATGGGTGTTGCCGCCGTCGATCTGGAGCTGGTTGATCCTGCTCGAGGTGTTCGTGGTCGATGCGAGCTATACCTGTTCCATCACCCGATTCGCGGCGAGCGGGTTTATGGGGCGCATCGCAATCACGCCTATCAGCGTGCCTCCCGGCACTACGGCAGCCATTTGCGGGTGTCCCTGGCGATTGCCGGCATCAATCTGCGCTGATTGGTGCCGCTGGCTATTCTGGTCAGCCTGGGACTGTTTTCCGGTTCGTTGGCGCTGATTGTTGCTTATGTTCCTTTGGTGCTTGTCGTGGCTCGTCTGGACGCAGGTCGTCCGGATGATCAGGAAGTGAGCTGAACTCCATTGGAAATGGTGGTCAATGTAGCGGGGAGATTCGTTACTCCGCTCTCGATTAAGGACAAGTACAAATGCTTCGAGAACGCCTGCTAAGGCTTCCGCGACGGTACAAACGACTCTTGCAGGTCGTCACTGACATCATTCTGGTCTGGTTCTCGCTCTGGATGGCGTTCATCGTGCGCCTGGGAACGGAGGACCTGCTCTATCCCACGCGGGTGCATGGCTGGCTGTTCGCCGTGGCGCCGGTCGTGGCGATTCCGCTGTTCATCCGCTTCGGCATGTACCGGGCAGTGATGCGCTACCTGGGCAATGACGCGCTGATCGCCATCTGGAAGGCGGTGACGGTGTCGGCCCTGGTGCTGTCGCTGGTGGTGTACTGGAACCGCTCGGTCACCGAGATGGTTCCGCGCTCCCTGGTGCTGAACTACTGGTGGCTCAGCCTGCTGATGGTCGGCGGGCTGCGCCTGGCCATGCGGCAGTACTTCATGGGCGACTGGTACAGCGCCGTGCAGGCGGTACCCTTCTTCAACAAGCAGGACGGCCTGCCGAAGGTGGCCGTGTATGGCGCCGGTTCGGCGGGAAACCAACTGGTCGCGGCCTTGCGGATGGGGCGCGCCATGCGCCCCGTGGCCTTCATCGATGACGACGACGAGATCGCCAACCGCGTTATCGCCGGCCTGCGGGTGTTCAAACCCAAGCACATCCAGCAGATGATCGAGGAGACTGGCGCGCAGGAAGTGCTGTTGGCGATTCCGTCGGCCTCGCGTGCGCGCCGCCGCGAAATCCTCGGCCTGCTGGAGCCCTATCCGCTGCATGTGCGCAGCGTTCCCGGGTTCATCGACCTGGCCAATGGCCGGGTGCGGGTGGACAACATCCAGGAGGTGGATATCGCCGACCTGCTCGGGCGCGATGCGGTCGAGCCGCGCGAGGAGCTGTTCGAACACTGCATTCGCGGCCAGGCGGTGATGGTGAGCGGGGCGGGCGGTTCCATCGGCTCGGAGCTCTGCCGCCAGATCCTGAGCTCTTCGCCGACGGTGCTGGTCCTGTTCGAGCACAGCGAATACAACCTCTATCGCGTGCACCAGGAACTGGAAATGCGCGTCAAGCGTGAATCCCTGGCGGTGCAGCTGGTGCCGATCCTGGGCTCCGTGCGCAATCCAGAGCGGCTGCTCGACGTCATGCGGACCTGGAAGGTGGTCACCGTCTACCACGCCGCCGCCTACAAGCATGTGCCGATCGTCGAGCACAACATTTCCGAAGGCGTGCTCAACAACGTGCTTGGCACGCTGCATTCGGCGCAGGTGGCGGTGCAGGCCGGGGTCCAGAACTTCGTGCTGATCTCCACCGACAAGGCGGTGCGCCCGACCAACGTCATGGGCAGTACCAAGCGGCTGGCGGAGATGATCCTGCAGGCCCTGAGCCAGGAGTCGGCGCCGGTGTTGTTCGGCGACAAGTCCGGTGTGCATCAGGTCAACAAGACCCGCTTCACCATGGTTCGCTTCGGCAACGTGCTGGGCTCGTCCGGCTCGGTGATTCCGCTGTTCCGCGAGCAGATCAAGCGCGGCGGGCCGGTGACGGTCACCCACCCGGGCATCACCCGCTATTTCATGACGATTCCCGAAGCCGCCCAACTGGTCATCCAGGCGGGCTCGATGGGACGTGGCGGCGATGTGTTCGTGCTCGACATGGGGCAGCCGGTGAGGATTCTCGAACTGGCCGAGCGGATGATCCACCTGTCCGGCCTGAGCGTGCGCTCCGAGCGCACGCCCCACGGCGATATCTCCATCGAGTTCAGCGGGCTGCGGCCGGGCGAGAAGCTGTACGAGGAGTTGCTGATCGGCGACGACGTCAGTGCTACCGAGCATCCGATGATCATGAAGGCCAACGAGGAACTGATGCCCTGGGATGGCTTCAAGCTGGTGCTGGTCGACCTGCTCGCGGCGGTCGATCAGGGCAACTATGCGCGGGTGCGCCAGCTGCTGCGCGAAACCGTCAACGGCTATTGCCCGGAAGGCGAGATCGTCGACCTCATCCATCAGCAACGACGCATGGAGCCCTGAGCGCGGGCGCCTAGCAGAAGGCGGAAGAGCCATATCTGCGAACGGTGTCAGTCCTTTCTTTGCGATTTGTCGGCGGCGACGGAGATTGCCGCCGACTCTTTAAAGCGGCGTTTTCACGGACATTCCCGGCGATATGTTTCCCAGGCGGCGCATTGGCGTCCGCCTAGCAACCTGACGTATCACGGAACGCTCCATGAAAAGAAGCCTGACATCCATCGCAAGAATCGCCCTGTTGGCCAGCCTTTCCTTCGCCGGTGTTTCCGGCGCAGCAATCGCCGATATTGCCGAAGCAGCAGCCAAGACCGAGCCTGCCGCCAAACCTGCCATCGAGTCCGCCGCACCCGCCGACAAGGCGCCAGCGCCGGTCGCGAATGCCGACACGGTGAACATCAACTCCGCGACCGTGGAGGAATTGCAGGACGTGCTGAAAGGCATCGGCAAGGTCAAGGCCCAGGCGATCGTCGACTACCGTACGGCAAACGGCCCGTTCACCAGTGTCGACCAGCTCCTGGAAGTGAAAGGGATTGGCAAGGGAACCCTGGACAAGAATCGGGACAGGATTTCACTCTGAGGGGGGGCAGAACGAAATAAGCCGGTCATTGACCGGCTTTCTTTTCCGGGCGGAAAAGAAAAAGCCCCCGGCATGTGCCGAGGGCTTCGAATTTGGCTCCGCGACCTGGACTCGAACCAGGGACCCAATGATTAACAGTCATTTGCTCTACCGACTGAGCTATCGCGGAACAACGGGGCTGTATCTTACTGATTAAAAAGGGGAAGTCAACATCGTTGCGATGACTTCCCCTTAATTGCTCACAGCACCTGGACGATGGCGCGGGTGACGGTGTCCAGGTTGCCGTTGTTCAGCGCGGCGACGCAGATCCGGCCGGTGCCGACGGCGTAGATGCCGAACTCGTTCTTCAGGCGCTCCACCTGCTCGGCGGTCAGGCCGGAGTAGGAGAACATGCCGCGCTGCTGGGCGACGAAGCCGAAGTCGCGCTTGGCGCCCTGGGCGGCCAGTTGGGCGACCATGGCTTCACGCATGGCGTGGATGCGGGTGCGCATTTCGCCCAGCTCTTCTTCCCATACCGCGCGCAGTTCCGGGCTGTTCAGCACGGCAGCGACGACGCTGGCGCCGTGGGTCGGCGGGTTGGAGTAGTTGGTGCGGATCACGCGCTTGACCTGGGACAGCACGCGGGCCGACTCCTCGCGGCTGTCGGTCACCACCGACAGGGCGCCGACGCGCTCGCCGTACAGCGAGAACGACTTGGAGAAGGAGCTGGAAACGAAGAAGTTCAGGCCCGACTTGGCGAACAGGCGCACCGCGGCGGCGTCTTCGTCGATGCCGTCGCCGAAGCCCTGGTAGGCGATGTCGAGGAAGGGCACGTGGCCCTTGGCCTTGAGCACGTCCAGGACCTGTTTCCAGTCGTCCATGGAGAGGTCGACGCCGGTCGGGTTGTGGCAGCAGGCGTGCAGCACCACGATCGACTGCGAGGGCAGGGCGTTGAGGTCTTCCAGCAGGCCGGCACGGTTCACGCCGTGGGTGGCGGCGTCGTAGTAGCGGTAGTTCTGCACCGGGAAACCGGCGGCTTCGAACAGCGCGCGGTGGTTTTCCCAGCTCGGGTCGCTGATGGCGACGGTGGCGTTGGGCAGCAGACGCTTGAGGAAGTCGGCGCCGGTCTTCAGCGCGCCGGTACCGCCGACGGCCTGGGTGGTGACCACGCGGCCTTCGGCCAGCAGCTCGGAGTCAGCGCCGAACAGCAGCTTCTGCACGCCCGAATCGTAGGCGGCGATGCCTTCGATCGGCAGGTAGCCGCGCGGGGCATGGGCCTCGATGCGGGCTTTCTCCGCGGCCTGCACGGCGCGCAGCAACGGGAGACGGCCTTCCTCGTTGTAGTACACGCCAACGCCCAGGTTGATCTTGCCCGGACGGGTATCGGCGTTGAAAGCTTCGTTCAGGCCCAGGATGGGGTCGCGGGGGGCCATTTCGACAGCGGAGAACAGACTCATTTTGGCGGCAGCTCTAAGGCGGGAGTGAAGTGCAATTGCAGCCCCCCGCTCACGGCGCTGGGGGTTGCGTCGACGGGCCGGTATTATATAGGCCTCTATGGCAGGCGGCGAGTTGTCGCGCATGCTTTCGACTGGTAAGACGCTTTGGCGACCGAAGCGTCACACGCCAAAGCGAGGTTCCCATGTCGTTATTCCAGCTGGATTCGCGCTTCAAGCCCGCCGGCGATCAGCCGGAAGCCATCCGGCAGATGGTGGAAGGGCTGGAGGCGGGCCTGTCGCACCAGACGCTGCTGGGGGTGACCGGCTCCGGCAAGACCTTCAGCATCGCCAACGTCATCGCCCAGGTGCAGCGCCCGACCATGGTCCTGGCGCCGAACAAGACCCTGGCCGCGCAGCTTTACGGCGAGTTCAAGACCTTCTTCCCGAACAACGCGGTGGAGTATTTCGTCTCCTACTACGACTACTACCAGCCCGAGGCCTACGTACCGTCCTCGGACACCTACATCGAGAAGGATTCCTCGATCAACGACCACATCGAGCAGATGCGGCTGTCGGCGACCAAGGCGCTGCTGGAGCGCGAGGACGCCATCATCGTCTGCACCGTGTCGTCGATCTACGGCCTCGGTGACCCGGCGTCCTACCTGAAGATGGTCCTGCACCTGGACCGCGGCGACCGCATGGACCAGCGCGAGCTGCTGCGCCGCCTGACCAGCCTGCAGTACACCCGCAACGACATGGACTTCGCCCGCGCCACCTTCCGCGTGCGCGGCGACGTGATCGACATCTTCCCGGCGGAATCGGACCTGGAGGCCATCCGCGTCGAGCTGTTCGACGACGAGGTGGAGAACATCGCCGCCTTCGACCCGCTGACCGGCGAGGTGCTCACCAAGCTGCCGCGCTTCACCTTCTACCCCAAGAGCCACTACGTAACCCCGCGGGAAACGCTGCTGGAGGCGGTGGAGCAGATCAAGGACGAGCTCAAGGTGCGCCTGGACTACCTGCGCAACAGCAACAAGCTGGTGGAAGCCCAGCGCCTGGAGCAGCGCACCCGCTTCGACCTGGAGATGATCCTCGAACTGGGCTACTGCAACGGCATCGAGAACTACTCGCGCTACCTCTCCGGGCGCGGTCCCGGCGAGCCGCCGCCGACCCTCTACGACTACCTGCCGGCCAATTCGCTGCTGGTGATCGACGAATCCCACGTCAGCGTTCCCCAGGTCGGCGCCATGTACAAGGGCGACCGCTCGCGCAAGGAAACCCTGGTGGAATACGGCTTCCGCCTGCCCTCGGCGCTGGACAACCGGCCGCTGCGCTTCGAGGAGTGGGAGGCGATCAGCCCGCAGACCATCTTCGTCTCCGCGACCCCCGGCCCCTATGAGGAACAGCACGCCGGCCGGGTGATCGAGCAGGTGGTGCGCCCCACCGGCCTGGTCGACCCGGAAGTGGAAATCCGCCCGGCGACCACTCAGGTCGACGACCTGCTCTCGGAAATCCGCCGGCGCGTGGCCGAGGACCAGCGCGTGCTGGTCACCACCCTGACCAAGCGCATGGCCGAGGACCTCACCGACTACCTCGGCGACCACGACGTGCGGGTGCGCTACCTGCACTCGGACATCGACACCGTGGAGCGGGTGGAGATCATCCGTGACCTGCGCATGGGCACCTTCGATGTGCTGGTGGGGATCAACCTGCTGCGTGAGGGGCTGGACATGCCCGAGGTGGCGCTGGTGGCGATCCTCGACGCGGACAAGGAAGGCTTCCTTCGTTCCGAGCGCTCGCTGATCCAGACCATCGGCCGCGCCGCGCGGAACCTGCACGGCAAGGCGATCCTCTATGCCGACAACGTCACCGGCTCGATGCAGCGGGCGATCAACGAGACCGAGCGGCGCCGCGCCAAGCAGGTCGCCTTCAACGAAGCGCACGGCATCGTGCCCAAGGGCGTGAAGAAGGACATCAAGGACATCCTCGAAGGCGCCGTGGTGCCGGGCGCCAAGGGCAAGCGCCGGAGCCTGGCGAAGGTCGCGGAAGAAAGCGGCCGCTACGAGAACGAGCTGCGCACGCCGGACGCGATCGCCAAGCGCATCAAGCAGCTGGAAGAACGCATGTACCAGCTGGCCCGCGACCTGGAATTCGAGGCCGCGGCCGGTGTGCGCGACGAGATCGGCAAGCTGCGCGAACGCATGGTTTCGATGGAGTGATTGGTCGGAAAGGGGCGGGGGCAGGCTCCAGCACCTGTCTTCCCTGGCGCTCCCGCAGGATGGCGTAGAGCGCAGCGAACCCCATCGATTCCGAGTACCGGCAACATGGGTATCGCTGCGCTCCACCCATCCTACGAGCTGTGGCTCCGCTGCCAGACAGGTTCGCGAGCACGCTCGCTCCTGCAGGGGCAGAGAACGGAAGGGCCTTCAGTGCGCGGCGGCGGCCGCGTCGGCGCTCATGGTCGCTGGCAGCGGACGGGTCAGCAGCACCGCGAGCATGCTGACCGCCAGGACGACGCCGATGGCGTGGAAGGCGTCGTTGTAGGCCATGATCGCCGCCTGCTGGTGGACGATCTCGCTCAGCTTGCCCAGCGCCGCCTGCTGGCTGCCCAGTTGCGCGGCCAGTTGCGCCAGGCGCTCGTCGACCGCGCCGTTCACCGGCACCACCGCTTCGCGCAGGTAGTCGTAATAGACCTTGGCGCGGCTATCCAGCAGGGTCGCCAGCAGGGCGATGCCGATGGCGCCGCCGAGGTTGCGCAGGATGTTGAACAGGCTCGACGCCGAGCCCGCGTCCTGCGGCTGCAGGTAGACGGTGGCGATCAGCGAGATGGTGACCATCACCATCGGCTGGCCGAGGGCGCGCAGCAGCTGGATCTGGTTGAACTGCGGGCCGGCGAAGTCCGGGTTGAGCGTGCCGGAGAAGAAGCTCGCCGCGCCGAACAGGCCGAAGCCCAGGGCGCAGAGCAGGCGCGGCTCGATGATCTTCATCAGCTTGGGAATCAGCGGGATGAGGAACAGCTGCGGCACGCCCATCCACATGATCACCTCGCCGATCTGCATGGCGTTGTAGCCCTGGATCTGCGCCAGATACAGCGGCAGCACGTAGATCGAGCCGTACAGGCCCATCCCCAGGCCAATGCTGGAAATGCTCGACAGGCCGAAGTTGCGGTTGCGCAGGATACCCAGGTTGATCAGCGGGTTGGGCCGCGAGGTCTGCAGGATCACGAAGAGGATCAGGCTGACCAGGGCGATGCTGCCCAGGCTGACGATCAGGCTGGATTCCAGCCAGTCCTTGCGATGGCCTTCCTCCAGGAACACCTGCAGGCAGCCCAGGCCGATGGCCATGGTGACGATGCCGGCGTAGTCGGTGCTCTTCAGCAGTTCCCAGTGCGGGGCTTTCTTCTCCAGGCCGTAGAGCAGGCCGGCGATCATCAGCAGGCCCGGCGGGATGTTGATGTAGAAGATGTATTCCCAGCCGAAGTTCTCCGTCAGCCAGCCGCCCAGGGTCGGGCCTATGGAGGGCGCGAAGGTGGCGGTGATGGCGAACAGCGCCATGCCCTTGGGCCGGTGGTGCTCCGGCAGCTTGATCAGCGCCAGGGTGAAGGCCAGCGGGATCAGCGCGCCGCCGGTGAAGCCCTGCATGGCGCGGAACACGATCATGCTCTCCAGGTTCCAGGCGAAGGAGCAGAGCAGGGAGGAGAACAGGAAGCCGATGGAGATCATCACCGCCAGCCGGCGCGCCGAAAGCAGCTGCACCAGCCAGGCGGTGAGCGGGATCATGATGATTTCGGCCACCAGGTAGGAGGTGGAGATCCACGAGCCTTCCTCCAGGGTGGCGGCCAGCGCGCCCTGGATGTCCTTCAGCGAGGAGTTGGTGATCTGGATGTCGAGGACCGCCATGAAGGCGCCGAGCATGGCGCTGAACACGGCGATCCAGTCGCGGCGGGTCGGTTCCCCGATCGGCCGCACCAGGGCGTCAGCGGACACGCAACTCGACCTCGGCCTCGACGGACATGCCCGGGCGGATCAGGCCCTTGAGCGGGTTGTCGTCGGCGAAGGTGATCTTGACCGGGATGCGCTGCACCACCTTGGTGAAGTTGCCGGTGGCATTGTCCGGCGGCAGCAGGCTGAACTGCGCGCCGGAGGCGGCGAACAGGCTCTGCACTTCGCCGTCGATGGGGCTGTCGGGGAACGAATCGAACACCAGCCGCGCCTTTTGTCCCGGGCGCATCTTGCCGATCTGGGTTTCCTTGAAGTTGGCCTGGATCCAGATGCCGTCGTCCGGCACCAGCGACAGCAGCTGGGTGCCGACCTGCACGTACTGGCCGATGCGGGCGTTGCGCTGGCCGACTAGGCCGCTCACCGGCGCGCGGATTTCGGTGCGGGCGAGGTTCAGCTCGGCCTGGGCGATATCGGCGCGGGCGCTTTCGATCTGCGCCTGCAGGCGCTGGATGTCGGTGCCCAGGGTGTCGCGCTGGATGCGCTGGGCCTGCAGGTCCGCCTGGGCCTTGGCGACCTGCGAGCGGGCGACGCGGGAGTCGGCGGTGAGGGTGGTGACGCGCTCCTCCGAGACGTAGCCCGGCCCCCGCAGCGCCTGGGCGCGGCCGAGATCGACCTCGGCGCGGCCGAGGGTGGCCTGGCTGGCGTTCACGTCGGCCTCGCTGGCGGCGATGGCGCTCGACTGGCCCTTGAGCTTGCTGCGCGCCTGCTGCAGTTCCGCCTCGCGGGTGGCCAGGGTGGCCTTGGCGCGATCCAGGGCGAGCGTGAAGTCGTCGGCCTCGAGCCGCACCAGCAACTGGCCTTTTTCCACGTGCTGGTTGTCCTGCACCAGCACTTCGTCGACGCGGGCGCCGAGCTGGCTGGCGATGCGGGTGATCTCGCCCTGCACGTAGGCGTTGTCGGTGCCCTCGACGAAGCGGCCGATGAAGTACCAGCGCGCCAGGAAGGCGAGGGCGACCACCACGAGGATGACGAGGAACACGGTCAGGCGACGTTGCAGTTGGGCAGGCATAGGCGAACGAGCGTTTGGTTGGCGAAAAATGTTTGCCAATGTACCAGTGTTCCGTGGCGGCACGTAGCCGCTACACTTCGGAAACTTTGTTGCTTATAGGGAACAATCATGGGGCTGGATGATGCGCTGATCTTCACCCGCGTGGTGGAGCTGCACAGCTTTACCCAGGCCGCGCAGAGCCTGGGCATGCAGAAGTCCACGGTGAGCCGGCGCATTGCGCTGCTGGAAGAGCGCCTGGGCGTGCGCCTGATCAACCGCACCACCCGCAAGCTGCGCCTGACCGAAGTGGGGCAGGCCTACTACGAGCGCTGCCGGCAGATCATGTATGACTTCGCCGAGGCCGAGCAGGCGGTGATGCAGCTGCAACAGGCACCGTCGGGACTGTTGCGCATCACCGCGCCCATCGAGTTCGGCCAGATGTACCTGGCCAGGGTGCTGGGCGATTTCATGAACCTCTATCCGCAGATCACCGCCGAGGTCGAGCTGACCTCGCGCAGCGTCGATCCGCTGGAGGAGGGCGTGGACATCGTCATCATGGTCGGCCAGCCGGAAGACTCCACCCTGATCGCCCGGCGCATGCTGACCACCAACCGCTGCCTGTGCGCCAGTCCGGCGTACCTCAGGCTGCATGGCCAGCCGCAGCAGGTCGAGGAACTGGCCGGCCATCGCGCCGTGCTGTTGCAGGCCGACTCCCAGCGCTACTGGCCGCTGCTCGGCGAAAGCATTCCCTGCCATCGGGTGCTGTCGTGCAACAACATCACCTTCGCCCGCGGAGCGGTGCTGGCCGGCGCCGGGATCGCTTCGCTGCCGCAGCTGATCGTCGACGAACAGCTGGCCAGCGGAAGCCTGGTGCGCGTCCTGCCGCAGGTGCAACTGCCGGTCGGCGAGCTCTACGCGGTCTACCCGTCGCGGCGCTTCCAGGCGATGAAGGTGAAGGCCTTCCTGGATTTCCTGATCAACAACCTGCCGATCGATGCGGAGCGTTGGCTGGAGCCGGGGGCGGCCCGCCTGATACCATCGCGTCCATGAGCGCCTGTCCCGGCGCGCGCTGTCCTCACCGATTCACATGAGAGCCTTCATGACCACTGTCCGCACCCGTATCGCGCCGTCTCCCACCGGCGACCCGCACGTCGGTACCGCCTATATCGCGCTGTTCAACCTCTGCTTCGCCCGTCAGCACGGCGGCCAGTTCATCCTGCGCATCGAGGACACCGACCAGCTGCGCTCCACCCGCGAATCGGAACAGCAGATCTTCGACGCGCTGCGCTGGCTGGGCATCGAGTGGGACGAAGGCCCGGACGTCGGTGGTCCGCACGGCCCGTACCGGCAGAGCGAGCGCGGCGCCATCTACCAGAAGTACAGCGACGAGCTGGTCGAGAAGGGCCATGCCTTCCCCTGCTTCTGCTCCGCCGAGCGCCTCGACGCCGTGCGCGCCGAGCAGCAGGCGCGCAAGGAAACCCCGCGCTACGACGGTCACTGCATGCACCTGCCCAGGGAAGAGTCGGCCCGGCGCATCGCCGCCGGCGAATCCCATGTGGTGCGCATGAAGGTGCCGACCGAGGGTGTCTGCGTGGTACCGGACATGCTCCGCGGCGACGTGGAAATCCCGTGGGACCGCATGGACATGCAGGTGCTGATGAAAGCCGACGGCCTGCCCACCTACTTCCTGGCCAACGTGGTCGACGACCACCTGATGGGCATCACCCACGTCCTGCGTGGCGAAGAGTGGCTGCCCTCGGCGCCCAAGCTGATCAAGCTGTACGAGTACTTCGGCTGGGAGCAACCGGTGCTCTGCTACATGCCGCTGCTGCGCAACCCGGACAAGAGCAAGCTGTCCAAGCGCAAGAACCCCACCTCCATCACCTTCTACGAGCGCATGGGCTTCCTGCCCCAGGCGCTGCTGAACTACCTCGGCCGCATGGGCTGGTCCATGCCGGACGAGCGCGAGAAGTTCAGCCTGGCGGAGATGATCGAGCACTTCGACCTGTCCCGCGTGTCCCTCGGCGGTCCGATCTTCGACCTGGAGAAGCTCTCCTGGCTGAACGGCCAGTGGATCCGCGAGCTGTCCGTCGAGGACTTCGCGAAAGAAGTGCAGAAGTGGGCGCTCAACCCCGAGTACCTGATGCAGATCGCCCCGCACGTGCAGGGCCGCGTGGAGAACTTCAGCCAGATCGCCCCGTTGGCCGGCTTCTTCTTCAGCGGCGGCGTGCAGCTGGACGCCAAGCTGTTCGAGCACAAGAAGCTCGACGCCACCCAGGTCCGCCAGGTGCTGCAACTGGTGCTGTGGAAGCTCGAAGCGTTGCGCCAGTGGGAGAAGGACAGGATCACCGCGACCATCCAGGCCGTGGCCGAACACCTGGGCCTCAAGCTGCGCGACGTGATGCCGCTGATGTTCCCGGCCATCACCGGCCAGGCCAGCTCGGTATCGGTGCTCGACGCCATGGAAATCCTCGGCGCCGACCTGTCGCGCTTCCGCCTGCGCCAGGCCCTGGAGCTGCTGGGCGGTGCGTCGAAGAAAGAAGCCAAGGAGTGGGAAAAGATCCGCGACGCCATCGGCGCCTGAGTTCTTTCCTACACTGAAAAAGGCCGGCCACCTACGGGTGCCCGGCCTTTTTCATATCCGTGCCTACCTGATCGGCAAGGACGGAGGAGGGCAACCGGGGCGGCCATTTCGTCGGCCGGAAATCGGGGCTGTCACATAAGTGATTGTTCTGTGGGAGAAAAAAATTAGAAATCTGAAAAAATAATGTTGACAGGGATTCGCCTCGCCCCTAAGATGCGCCCCGTTCCAGCGACGAACTGCCTGGCAGGGCGACACGGAACGGTAGATCCAGCGGTACTTTGGGGCTATAGCTCAGCTGGGAGAGCGCTTGCATGGCATGCAAGAGGTCGACGGTTCGATCCCGTCTAGCTCCACCAAATTACTAGTAAGCCTCGTCGGTCCGGATGAGGCTGAAATCGAAGGTTTGCGTCCCCTTCGTCTAGTGGCCTAGGACACCGCCCTTTCACGGCGGTAACAGGGGTTCGAGTCCCCTAGGGGACGCCACTTATCCAGCGACGATGCGTTCGCGTCGTCAGCCAGAGTCATCTGGGGCTATAGCTCAGCTGGGAGAGCGCTTGCATGGCATGCAAGAGGTCGACGGTTCGATCCCGTCTAGCTCCACCAATTTCCCAATCGGGATGAAGCCAGAATCTGCCGCGAGGCAGGTTTCTTCGAAGGTCATGTCCCCTTCGTCTAGTGGCCTAGGACACCGCCCTTTCACGGCGGTAACAGGGGTTCGAGTCCCCTAGGGGACGCCATTTTTACCGCTCTGCGGTGCCTATAGGGCCACTCAATCTTCGAGTGGCCCTTTTGTTTTTCTCCCTCCGGAAAATTCCTTCCCGACCAGCGGTCGCGCTTTCGGCTTGCCGATTTTTATTATGAGAATAATATTCTGACCATAATATTTTGGAGTGAAGCCATGAGCGACAAGAAGGCCCAGACCCGCGAACGCATCCTGTGCGCCGCCACCCAGGCACTGCTCAAGCGCGGTCCGGTGGACCCCAGCGTGGGCGAGGTGATGGCGGCGGCGGGGCTGACCGTGGGCGGCTTCTATGCGCACTTCGAGAGCAAGGACGCGCTGATGCTGGAGGCGTTCCGCCAACTGCTGAGCAAGCGCCGGGTCGGCCTGAAGATGTTCGACCCGCAACTGAGCTTCGCCGAGCGCCGCGCCCTGGCGGCGCAGTTCTACCTGTCGCGCAAGCACCGCGACACCGAAGACGAAGGCTGCCCGATCCCCAGCTCCCTGAGCGAAGTGGCGCATCTGCCGGAAGGCTTCCGCGCCGCGCTGGAGGAGCACGTGGAGCTGATGGTGGCGAGCCTCGCCGGGCGCCCGGAGGAGATCGACGTGGTGCTCAGCGACATGGCCCTGATGATTGGCGGACTGGCGCTGGCCCGAGCCCTGGGCAAGGGCGACCTGTCCGATCGTGTCCTGCGTGCCGCGAAGAAAGCGGTGATCTGAGGAGGTGCGGAAAAATGAGCAGTCTGAGCTGGGTTCGAGGAATCAACGCCACCCTGGGCCGCGTTGCGCCGTATTGGGCGGCACAACGCATGCGTCAGCTGTTCATGACGCCCCATGAGCTGCCGCCGCGCGACTGGGAGCTGCCGCTGCTGGCCAGTTCCGAGCGCATCACCCTGCGCTTCGGCCTCTCCGCGCTGCGCTGGGGCGAGGGGCCGGCGGTGCTGCTGATGCACGGCTGGGGAGGGCGCCCGACGCAGTTCGCCGCGCTGATCGAGACGCTGGTCGGCGCCGGCTACGGGGTGGTCGCCCTCGATGGCCCGGCCCACGGCCGCTCGCCGGGGAGCGAGGCGGACGTCGTGCTGTTCGCCCGCGCCCTGTTGGAGGCGGCCGGTGAGCTGCCGCCGCTGCGCGCGGTGATCGGCCATTCCATGGGCGGCGCCAGCGCGCTGCTGGCGACCCAGATGGGCCTGCGCAGCGAGACCCTGGTGACCATCGCCGCGCCGAGCAAGGTGCTCAGCGTGCTGCGCGGCTTCGCCCGCCACGTCGGCCTGCCGCCGCAGGCGCGTTCGAGCTTCATCCGCCAGGTCGAGCGGCAGGCGGGCATTCCGGCCCGGCAACTGGATGTGGCGCGCTACGCGCTGGACATGCCCGGCCTGGTTGTGCACGCCGAGGATGACCGGCATGTGCGGGTGGCGGAATCCGTCGCCATCCACGAGGCCTGGCCGGGCAGCCGGCTGCTGCGCCTGCCGGACGGCGGGCACCATCGCGTGCTGGCCGACGTCGCGCTGTCGGAGGCGGTGCTGGCGCTGCTGGAGGGCGTCGAGGAGCCGCTCGCACTGGCCCTGGCATCCTGAGTCATTCAGCAGCCTGATAACGGCGGCCACGGGCCGCCGTTTTCGTTGTGTGATGGCCCGTTGCAGGTCGTCAGGCTCGGCGGCCTGGCGTAGACTGCCGGGCATTTCCGGCTGCCCCGGCCTGGGCGCGAGGTCTTGCGCACGCGGGCGGCCGACTGGGGGAACGCATGAGTCTGTCGATGGATTGGGTGCTGCAGCAGGCGCGCCCGGTCATGCCGGTGCTGGTGATCGAGGATGTGGCGCTGGCCACGGACCTCGCCCGCGCGCTCTTTGATGGCGGGGTGCGGGTGCTGGAAGTGACCCTGCGCACGCCGCAGGCGCTGGACGCCCTCGCGGAAATCCGCCGCGAGCTGCCCGGGGTGATCCTCGGCGCCGGCACCCTGATCCACACCGAACAGTTCCAGGAAGCCCGCGATGCCGGCGCGCAGTTCGCTGTCAGCCCCGGCTGCACGCCGCGTCTGGTGGCCGCTGCCGAGGACGCGAAGATGCCCTTCCTGCCGGGCGTGATGACGCCCTCGGAAGTGCTGGTGGCGCTGGAGTACGGCTACCGCTCGCTGAAGCTGTTCCCCGCCGACGGCAACGCGGCGATCCGGATGCTCAAGAGCCTGAAGGGCCCGTTCACCGGCATCCGCTTCTGCCCGACCGGCGGCATCACCCAGGAAAACCTGCTCAACGTCCTGCGCCTGCCCAACGTCGCCTGTGTCGGCGGCACCTGGATCGCGCCACCGAGCCTGGTGCGCGCCCGCGCCTGGGACCAGATCACCCAACTGGCCATCGAAGCGCGCGAGCTGGCCGCAAGCCTGGAGCATTCCGCATGAGCTGGCAGCTGCCCGATCCGTTCGTCATCGACATCGAGGTCAAGCCCGAGGACATCGACGGTCTCGGCCACGCCAACAACGCCGTCTACGTCAGCTGGCTGGAGCGCTGCGCCTGGCGTCATTCGCAGCGGCTGGGGCTGGACCTGGCCGAGTACCGCCGGCTGGACCGGGCGATGGCGGTGGTGCGCCACGAGGTGGACTACCTGGCCGCCGCCTATGAAGGCGACCAACTTCAACTGGGCACCTGGATCGTCGAATCCGACCAGCGCCTGCGGATGACCCGGCACTTCCAGCTGGTACGCCCCGCCGACGCCCTGACCCTGCTGCGCGCGCAGACCACCTTCGTCTGCATCGAGCTGTCCACCGGCAAGCCCAAGCGCATGCCGGCGGAGTTCGTCGAGGGTTACGGCCGCGCATTGCTGCCGCCGGAAACCGTCGCCGCCGGCGCGTGATCCGTCGCGCCGCGCTTTTCCCGGCGCGGCGCATTCCCTACAATCCGCGCCCCCGCAATTGCCCGAGGCTCGCCTGTCGTGCAGATCGCCCTGGCCCCGATGGAGGGGCTGGTAGATGACATCCTCCGCGATGTGCTGACCCGCGTCGGCGGCATCGACTGGTGCGTCACCGAATTCATCCGCATCAACGACCGGCTGCTGCCGCCGTCGGCCTTCCTCGCGCTCGCCCCGGAGCTGGAACACGGCAGCCGCACCCGTGCCGGCGTGCCGATGCGCGTGCAGTTGCTCGGCTCCGACCCGCAGCTGCTGGCGGAGAATGCGGTGCAGGTCTGCGAGCTGGGTGCGCCGGTGATCGACCTGAATTTCGGCTGCCCGGCCAAGACCGTGAACCGCTCCCGGGGCGGCGCGGTGCTGCTGAAAGAACCCGAACTGATGTTCAGCATCATCGAAACGGTGCGCCGCGCCGTGCCCGCGCAGATCCCGGTGACCGCGAAGATGCGCCTGGGCTACGACAGCCCGGATGGCGCCCTCGACTGCGCCCGCGCCCTGGCCGACGGCGGCTCCGCCCACGTGGTGGTGCACGCGCGGACCAAGGCGGACGGCTACCGGCCGCCGGCGCACTGGGAGTGGGTGGCGAAGGTGGCCGATGCGGTACGGGTGCCGGTGTTCGCCAATGGCGAGGTCTGGACCCTGGAGGATTACCAGCGCTGCCGCGCCATCAGCGGCGTGGCCGACATCATGCTCGGCCGCGGGCTGGTGTCGCGCCCGGACCTCGCCCGGCAGATCGCCGCCTGGCGCGATGGCCGCGAGGTGCTGCCGATGCCCTGGGCGGAGGTCCGCGCGCTGCTCGACGACTTCTGGCGCCAGGCCCGGCGCAAGCTGGCGCCGCGCTACGCGCCGGGACGCCTGAAGCAGTGGTTGGGGATGCTCACCCGCAGTTATCCCGAAGCCGTGGAGCTGTTCGCCCGGGTGCGCCGCGAGCATGACTGCGACGTGCTGGACCGGATGCTGCAGGTCGAGATCGAAGTCGCCGCCTGATTCCGGGCTGCTCGCTCCTACAAAAAAGCGATATCAGCGCCCGCCGCTGACGTCGATGAATCCACCGGTGCTGTAGCTGGACTCGTCTGAGGCGAGGAACAGGATCGCCCGCGCCACTTCCTCCGCCTCACCGCCCCGGCCCAGGGGGATCGCCGATTGCAGGCGCGCCACGCGCCCCGGCTCCCCGCCGCTGGCATGGATCTCGGTCTTGATCAGCCCCGGCCGCACGGCGTTGACGCGGATGCCTTCGCCCGCCACCTCCTTGGCCAGGCCGATGGTCAGGCTGTCCACTGCGCCCTTGGCTGCGGCGTAGTCGACGTACTCGTTGGGCGAGCCCAGGCGCGAGGCCATGGACGAAACGTTGACGATGCTTCCGCCAGTTCCGCCGTGCTGGCGCGCCATGCGCTTCACCGCCTCGCGGCAGCAGAGGAAGGTTCCCGTGACGTTCACTGCGAACACCCGCTGCAGGCGCGCCACGTCCATGTCCTCCAGGCGCATCTGGCGCTCCAGGATGCCGGCGTTGTTCACCAGTACGTCGAGGCGGCCGAAAGCTTCGTCCACGTCGCGGAACAGGCGCCGTACATCGTCTTCATTCGCCACGTCGGCGGCGAATGCGCGTGCGTTGCCACCGGCCGCGGCGATCCGCGTGACCAGCGCGTCGGCGGCCTCGCGCTCGCGGCGGTAGTTGATCGCCACGGTGAAGCCGCGCTCGGCGGCGAGCAGCGCGGTGGCGGCACCGATGCCACGACTGGCGCCGGTGATGAGCATGACCTTTTTCACGATGACATCCTTTTTCAAAGACGGGCTTGAAACGGATTCTGCCGTCCCTATCTATGTCACTGCGGGAGGCCGAAGTCGGGTCCCGCGCCGGAGTTCTGAATCAGGCTCCAGATCATACCTTGCTGAAATTTTCAGGAGATTCGCCATGAGCAACGTCCTTTCCCTCGCCCCGCTGTTCCGCCAGTCCATCGGTTTCGACCGCTTCAACGACCTGTTCGAATCCGCCCTGCGCAGTGAAAGCGGCAGTTCCTACCCGCCCTACAACATCGAGAAGCACGGTGACGACCACTACCGCATCGTCATCGCCGCCGCCGGCCTGCAGGAAGGGGACCTGGAATTGCAAGTGGAGCGCGGCGTGCTGACCGTCATCGGCGGCAAGCGCGAGAAGGCTTCCGAGAGCGTCGCCTACCTGCATCAGGGCATCGCCCAGCGTGCCTTCAAGCTGTCGTTCCGCCTGGCCGACCACATCGAGGTCCAGGGCGCGTCGCTGAAGAACGGCCTGCTGAGCATCGAGCTGGTACGCATCGTTCCGGAAGAGGCCAAGCCCAAGCGGATCGCCATCAACGCCATCAACGGCCAGCGCCCGGCCATCGAGGCCTGATGCGCGCCTCGGCAGCAGCCGGGGCCTGGCCGAAAAGCAAAACGCCCGTCTCGCAGGAGACGGGCGTTTTCGTGTGCGCGCGAATCAGACGTTCTGCCGCTCCGGCAGCGGCGCCGCGCGGTTGCGCCACCAGGCGATGACGATCGCGAGCATCAGCACGAAGCCCAGGTAGCCCATGACCGGGTAGACGATCCCCACCAGCTTGACGAAGCCGACCTGGCTGCCGATGAAGGCGAGCACCACCGCGACCACGGTGGCCAGGCGGAACGGCACGCCATAGGCGGCGCAGCGCGCGGCCAGCGTGTAGGCGAAGCCGCTGGTGGTGCAGTACAGCTTGACCAGCAGCAGCGCGAGCATCACGTCGCCGAACCCGGTTGCGATGTGGTTGCTCAGCAGCAGGGTGGGGATGGCGCTGTCGCCGATCACGTCGATCTGCACCAGCATCACCAGGGACATGGCCAGGATCAGCACGCCGACACCGGCCCCGCCGATCACGCCGCCCAGGCCGGCCTTGCGCAGGTTGGCCACGCTGCTGCCCATCACCACCACGGCGGCCGCGGTGGCGGCGACGTTGTAGGACACGTAGAGGAAGGCGCTGAGCAGCCAGTTGGGCGCCGGGTGCGGCAGGGCCAGGGCGATCTGCTCCAGTTCGGCCAGCGGCTTCTGGATGTGGGTCAGGGCATGGATGGCGATGATCGCGACGATGACCATCAGCACCGGGGTGATCAGGCTCATCAGGGTGATCACCCGCTTCAGGCCCAGGCACACGGTGACGATGGTCAGCACGCCGAGGACGATGCCGCCGATGGAATGGCCGATGCCCAGCTGCTGTTCGAAGGACGAGTTGGCGCCGGCGAACATGACCACCATGGTGCCGAACAGGAAGAAGGTCAGCATCAGGTCGACGACGCGCCCCAGCGGCTTGCCACAGATGTACTCCATGGCCTCCTTGTGCGACTGCGTCTGCAGGCGGCTGCCGATCTGGTAGAGGTTCATCAGCAGGAAGGCGAACAGCGCCAGCGCCACCACGGCGCCGAGCAGGCCCATGAGGCCGAAGCTGCCGAAGAACTGGAGGATTTCCTGGCCGGAGGCGAAGCCGACGCCAACCACCAGGCCGATGTAGGCGCCGCCGAGCTTGAGACTGGTTTTCATGATCGAAACTCTGTTGTTGTTATGGAGACGACCCCGACCGGTGCGGGGCCGGGAGAGGGCTCAGGCCTGGCCGACGTAGGCCTGGACTTCCACCTCGACATCGACGCCCAGCGCCAGGGCGGAGGCCACGCAGGAGCGCACCGGCAGGCCCTGGTCGACGTAGCGCTTGTACACCTCGTTGAAGCCGGCGAAGTGCGCCATGTCCGACAGCCACACGGTGACCTTCACCACCTGGGAGAAGTCGGCGCCGCAGGCCGCCAGGCTTTCGCCGATGCGGGTCATCACCGCTTCGCTCTGGACCTGGATGTCGCCGCGCACCACCTCGCCTTCGGCGCTCATCGGCACCTGGCCGGAGAGGAACAGGAAGCCGCCGGCCTTGACCGCGCGGGAGAAGGGGAAGGGCAGGCTGCTGGGGTAACGCTGGATATCGCTCATTCTGAAATCCTCCGGGGGACTCAACGCAGGCGCGCCGGACTCAGGCGCTGGGGATCGACGCCTTCCTGGCGCAGGGATTCGGGAAGCGGCTGGCCGAGCAGCAGCGACTGGGCCAGGCGCGACACGCCGTCGGCCGACTGGATGCCGTAGCCGCCCTGGGCGGCCAGCCAGAAGAACGCCGGGTTCTGCGCGTCGTGGCCGATCACCAGGTCGCCGTCGGCGACGAAGGAGCGCAGCCCGGCCCAGCTGTGGTTCGGGCGGCGGATCGCCAGGGTGGTGCGTTCCTCGATGTGGTGCACGCCGAGGGCGATGTCGAGTTCTTCGGGCTGCACGTCCTGCGCCTCGACCGGGTCGGCGTTGGCGGGGGAGCCGAGCAACTGGCCGGCGTCGGGCTTGAAGTAGAAGCTCTCGTCGATGCCGATCACCGTCGGCCAGCGGCTGACGTCCACGCCGGCGGGCGCGGCGAAGGTGAAGGCGGTGCGCCGGCAGGGCTGCAGGCCGAGCGGGCGGATGCCGCAGCGCTCGGCCACATGGTCGGCCCAGGCGCCGGCGGCGTTCACCAGCTGCGTGGCCTGCACGCTTTCGCCCTGGCTGAGAGCCAGCGTCCACACGCCGTCCGCATGGCGCGCCGACAGCAGCTCGCGGTTGCAGCGCAGCTCGCCGCCGCGCTGGCGCAGGCCGCGCAGGTAGCCCTGGTGCAGCGCGTGCACGTCGAGGTCGCGGGCGTCGGGCTCGTACAGCGCGCCGGCGATGGCGTCGGCGCGCAGCAGGGGGATGAGTTCCAGTGCCTGTTCGGTGCTGATGCGCCGCACGCCGGGGGTGGATTCGGCCTGCCGGAGCAGTTCGAGCTGATCGGGGCCGCCGACGTACAGGCAGCCGCGCGGGGTGATGATCGGGTGCTCGCTGAAGCCGGCCGGCGGATTTTCGTAGAAGGCCCGGCTGGCGCGGGTCAGCGCCTGGATCTGCGGGGTGCCGTAGGCCGCCATGAACATGGCGGCGGAGCGTCCGGTGGAGTGGTAGCCGGGCTGTTCTTCGCGCTCCAGCAGCAGCACCCGGTGGGTTTCGCTCAAGCGGTAGGCGAGGGAGGCGCCAGCGATGCCGGCGCCGATGATGACGATGTCGAATGGATTCACGGCAAGGACCTTTCGCAGGTTTTCTCTTATGTGAGAAATCTAAGATATGAGAATTTTTGCGGCAAAGGCAAGGCCCGGTAAACTTTCCGCATCCACTTTCGAGATGTCCCATGAGCGAAACCGCCCAAGCCCTGCCCAAGCCTCAGCAACTGGATCGGAACGAAGTCGGCGCGCGCCTGCGGGCGGTGCGCAAGCAGCAGAAGCTGACCCTCAAGCAGCTCTCCGACCTGTCTGGCGTGGCGGTTTCCACGCTGTCGAAGATGGAGCTGGCGCAGGTCGCGGTGAGCTACGACAAGCTGGCGGCGGCGGCCCGCGCGCTGCAGGTGGATATCGCCCAGCTGTTCCGCCCGCTGCCGTCCGTCGGCGCCCAGGGCGGGCTGAAGACCTTCGTCAAGACCCGCGTCGATGACGCCGCCGGCTACGACACCGGCGGCTACGAGTACTACCCCATCGCCGGCGACTTCCCGCAGCGCAGCATGACCCCGCTCTACGCGCGCATCTTCGCCCGCGAGGTGGGCGAGTTCGACGATTTCGTCCGCCACCCCGGCCAGGAATTCGCCCTGGTGGTGTCCGGGCGGGTGCGCATCCAGTTCGAGACGGGCGAGTCGGTGAGCATCGGCCCGCGCGAGACCGCCTACTTCGACAGCAGCGTCGGCCACCTCTACCTGAACGATGGCGACGCCGACGAGGCGCAGGTGATGGTGGTGATGTCGGAGTTGCGCCCGGCCGGCTGACCGGGCGCGGCGCCTCAGGGCGCCGTTTGCGTTTCCCGGCGCGGCAGCAGGGCGATGAAGGCGTCCAGCGGCACCGGCCGGCTGAACAGGTAGCCCTGGTACTGGTGGCAACCCTGTTCTTCCAGCAGGGCCAGCTGCTCCGGGGTCTCCACGCCTTCGGCGATCAGCTCCAGGCCCAGGCTGTGGCCCATGGCGATGATGGCGCGGACGATCTCCGCGTCGTTGCTGTCGTTGGGCGCGTCGCGCACGAAGCTCTGGTCGATCTTCAGGCTGTCCACCGGCAGGCGCTTGAGGTAGGTGAGCGAGCAGTAGCCGGTGCCGAAGTCGTCCATCGCGAAACGCACCCCGGCCTGGCGCAGGCGCTGCATGCGGGCGATGGTGTCCTCCAGTTGCTGGATGACGATCCCTTCGGTGATCTCCAGTTTCAGCAGGCGGGCGGGCAGCCCGGCGTGGTCCAGGCTGTCGAGGACGTGCTCGACGAAATCGTTCTGGCGGAACTGCAGGGGGCTGATGTTCACGCTGAGGCAGAAGTCCTCGCTGTCGATCCGCCCCTCGGCGAGCAGGCGCGCGCAGGTGCGGCAGGCCTCCTCGATCACCCACTGGCCGACGTCGACGATCAGCCCGCTGTCTTCCAGCACGCGGATGAAGCTGGCCGGCGATTGCGCGCCCTGCGTCGGGTGCTCCCAGCGCAGCAGCGCCTCGGCGCCGACGATGCGCGAGCCGCGGGCGTCGACCTGCGGCTGGTAGTGCAGGCTGAATTCGCGGCGGGCGATGGCCATGCGCAGGCCGTTCTCCAGGCGCAGGCGCTCGCTGGCGGCTTGCTGCATGGAGGCGTGGAACAGCTGCACGGTGTTGCGGCCGGCGTCCTTGGCGCGGTACATGGCGATGTCGGCGCGCTTGAGCAGGTCCTCGGGGGTGGCGCCGTCGTCGGGGATCAGGGCGATGCCGATGCTCGGGGTGATCTGCAGGCGGTGTCCGTCCAGCAGCATGGGCTCGGCCAGCAGGTCGCGCAGCTTCTCGGCCAGCTGGCGCACCTGGCGTGCGGTCTCCAGGCGGTCGCCGGCGATGCCGGAGAGCAGGATCACGAACTCGTCGCCGCCCAGCCGCGCCACCGTGTCCTCCTGGCGCACGCTGGCCTCCAGGCGCGCGGTGGCCATCTGCAGGATGGCGTCGCCCACCGAGTGCCCCAGCGAGTCGTTGATGTGCTTGAAGTGGTCCAGGTCGAGGAACAGCAGCGCGCCGCGCAGGTCGTGGCGCTGCAGCAGGGCGATCTGCTGCTTCAGGCGGTCCATCAGCAGGGCGCGGTTGGGCAGGTCGGTCAGGGCGTCGTGGTAGGCCAGGTGCTGGATGCGCGCCTGCGCCGCGCGCAGTTCGCTGGTGTCGCGGGCGGTCAGCAGCAGGCAGGCGGTGCCGCCCAGTTCGATGGGCTCGACCGAGACGTCCACCGTCGTGGTGTGGCCGTCGCGGTGCCGGCCGCGCATTTCCAGGTGGTGCGCGTAGCCGTCGCGGTCGAGGGCCGCCAGCAGCTTGGTCCGTTCCTCGGGCGTGTCCCAGACGCTGAGCTCCAGCGAGGTGCGGCCGACGATTTCCTCGGGGCGGTAGCCGGTCAGGCGGTAGAAGCCTTCGTTGACTTCGATGTAGCGGCCGCTGTGGCGCTCGGTGATGGTGATGGCGTCGGGACTGGAGTGGAACGCCTTGGCGAATTTCTCCTGGCTGGCCTTGAGCTCCGCCTCCGCCTGCAGGCGACCGGTGACGTCGCGGAAGGTGGTGAGGATGCACAGCTGGCGGTCGACCCAGATCAGCCGGCTGGCGACCATGCAGGTGATGGTGCGGCCGTCGCGGGTGTGGAACTGGACCTCGGCGTTCTGCAGCGCGTGGTCGCGCATCAGTTGCTCGAACAGCCGCTCGCGCAACCGCGGGTCCGCCCAGAGGTCGATCAGGATCGAAGAACGGCCGATGACCTCCTCGGCGCTCCAGCCGAAGGTGGTGCAGAAGCTCGGGTTGACCTCGATGAACTCGCCATCGCGCACCCGCGAGACGCAGATCGGGTCCGGGCTGCCCTGGAACAGGCTGGCGAACTTTTCCTCGGAGGCTTCCAGGCTGCGCTCGCGCACCACCCGCTCGGTGATGTCGAGCAGGGTGCCGACCATGCGCAGTGGCTTGCCCCCGGTGTCGCGGTGGAGCCGGGCGCGGCTCTCCAGGTAGCGCAGCTCGCCGGACTGCAGCTGGGCGCGGTAGGTGAACTGGTAGTCGTTGTCCGGCCCCCTGGCCAGGCGCGCGTAGGCCTGGCGCATGCGCCGGCGGTCGGCCTCGCTGACGCAGGCGAAGAATTCGCCGAAGGGGCCGTGGAAGTCCCGTTCCGGCAGTTCGTGGAGCACCGCGGCGCGGGTCGAGCCGTAGAGCATCCCGGAGGGGATGTGCCAGTCCCAGATGCCCAGCTGCGCGCAGTCCAGCGCCAGGTCGAGGCGCTCCTGGCTGTCGCGCAGGGCCTGTTCCTGGGCGCGCAGGCGGGTGATGTCGCGGATGGTCAGGACCAGGCAGACGAGGCCCTGCAGTTCGATCTGGCAGCCGTAGAGGCGAGCGCTGCGCTGCTCGCCCGCGCGGGTGAGCAGGGTGACTTCGAGGCCTTCGATGCGCTGCTCGGCGGCGAGGGCGTCGAGCATCCGCTGGCGTTCGCCCGCGGAGGGCCAGATGCCCAGCTGCAGCGAGGTCTGGTCGAGGGCTTCCTCGCGGCTCCAGCCGAAGCGGTCGGTGAAGCTGGCGTTGATCTCGCGGAAGCGCCCGCTGTCCCGCTCACTGATGACCATGGCGTCGGGGCCGGTGTGAAAGGCCTTGGCGAACTGGTCCTGGCTTTCGGGCCCGGGCCGGGAGGGGAGGTCGTGCCGGGTCATGCGGCGCCCCTTGGGCAGAAACCGCGGCCGCTCACGGGGCGGTCGCGAAGTGGCGTGCGGACGGGCATCGAGCCCCCTTGTTGTTCATCCTGGCGGAGCATCGGGAGGTCAGGCCGCGACAGGCGCAAGCCCGGCCGCCTGGGCGTCGAGCAGGCGCATGAAGGCCCGCGCGGCGTTGGACAGCGTGCGCTCGGTATGCAGGATGTAGCCCAGCTGGCGGCTCAGCTGGATGTCCTGCAGCGGCAGGCGCACCACGCTGTCGTCGAGCATGGTGCGCGGCAGCACGCTCCAGGCCAGGCCGATGGAAACCATCATCTTGATGGTTTCCATGTAGTTGGTGCTCATGCCGATGTTCGGCGTCAGGCCCTCGGCCTCGAACATGCGCCGCACGATGTGGTGGGTGAAGGTGTTGCCGCCGGGGAATACCGCCGGGTGCCGCGCCACGTCGGCGAGGAACACCGGGCCCTGCACCGCCAGCGGGTGTTCGGGGGCGGCGACGAAGTCCAGCGGGTCGTCCCACACCGGCACGGCGCGCACGGGTTCGGCGGTTTCCGGGGCGAGGGTGATTACCGCCAGCTCGGCGCGGCCGTGGAGAATCTCCTCGTAGGCCACTTCCGAGTCGCAGAACTGGATGTCCAGCGCCACCTGCGGGTGGGCCCGGGTGAAGGCCCGCAGCAGCGGCGGCAGGCGGTGCAGGCCGATGTGGTGGCTGGTGGCCAGGACCAGCCGGCCGCTCACCTCGCCGTTGAGGTTGGTCAGGGCGCGGCGGGTGTCGTCCAGCACGTTGAGGATCTGGTAGGCGCGCGGCAGCAGGGCGCGGCCGGCCTCGGTCAGGGTCACCTCGCGGCCGACCCGGTCGAACAGGCGTACGCCCAGCTGGCTTTCCAGGGCGGCGATGCGCTTGCTCACCGCCGGCTGGGTCAGGTGCAGGCGCTCGCCGGCTTCGGAGAAGCTGCCGGATTCGGCGATGGCGAGGAAGGTGTTGAGGCTGGTCAGGTCCATGGCGACTCCCTGCGCTCTGGAAACGGCGCCCGGCTTTTATAACGCACCGTATTCCTCGTGGAAATCCTTTGAATAAAAAATATGAATTTGAGTTATTCGGCGTCAGCCCATAGCATCGTCCCCACAAGCCCTAGGGGCATAGAAAGACGCTGATGAGGACTCTCTGATGGCCGGCAAGACGCTCTACGACAAGCTCTGGGAAATGCACGAGGTCAAGCGCCGCGACGATGGCTCGTCGCTGATCTACATCGACCGCCACATCCTCCACGAAGTGACCTCGCCGCAGGCCTTCGAAGGCCTGCGCCTGGCCGGCCGCAAGCCGTGGCGCATCGACGCGAACATCGCCACCCCGGACCACAACGTGCCGACCACCCGGGCCGAGCGCAAGGGGGGCCTCGCCGCCATCACCGACGAAGTCGCGCGCATCCAGGTCAAGACCCTGGACGAGAACTGCGATGACTTCGGCATCCTCGAATTCAAGATGAACGACGTCCGCCAGGGCATCGTCCACGTGGTCGGCCCGGAGCAGGGCGCCACCCTGCCGGGCATGACCGTGGTCTGCGGCGACTCGCACACCTCGACCCACGGCGCCTTCGGCGCGCTGGCCCACGGCATCGGCACCTCCGAGGTGGAGCACGTGCTCGCCACCCAGTGCCTGGTGGCCAAGAAGATGAAGAACATGCAGGTGCGCGTGGAGGGCAAGCTGCCCTTCGGCGTGACCGCCAAGGACATCGTCCTCGCGGTGATCGGCAGGATCGGCACCGCGGGCGGCAACGGCCATGCCCTGGAGTTCGCCGGCAGCGCCATCCGCGACCTGTCCATGGAAGGCCGCATGACCATCTGCAACATGTCCATCGAGGCCGGCGCCCGCGTCGGCATGGTGGCGTGCGACGAGAAGACCATCGAATACGTCAAGGGCCGTCCGTTCTCGCCGCAAGGCAGCGACTGGGACAAGGCCGTGGAATCCTGGAGCGACCTGGTTTCCGACGCCGACGCGCATTTCGACACCATCGTCGAACTGCGTGCCGAAGACATCAAGCCGCAGGTCAGCTGGGGCACTTCCCCGGAGATGGTCCTGGCGGTGGACCAGAACGTGCCGGACCCGGCGGCCGAGGCCGATGCGGTCAAGCGCGACTCCATCGTCCGCGCGCTGAAGTACATGGGCCTGAACGCCAACCAGGCGATCACCGATATCCAGCTGGACCGCGTGTTCATCGGCTCCTGCACCAACTCGCGCATCGAAGACCTGCGCGCCGCCGCCGCCGTGGCCAAGGGCCGCAAGGTCGCTTCCACCGTGAAGCAGGCGCTGGTGGTGCCGGGCTCCGGCCTGGTGAAGGCCCAGGCCGAACAGGAAGGCCTGGACAAGATCTTCATCGAAGCCGGCTTCGAGTGGCGTGAACCGGGCTGCTCCATGTGCCTGGCGATGAACCCGGACCGCCTGGAGAGCGGCGAGCATTGCGCTTCCACCTCCAACCGCAACTTCGAAGGCCGCCAGGGCGCCGGTGGCCGCACCCACCTGGTGAGCCCGGCGATGGCCGCCGCGGCTGCGGTGACCGGTCGATTCATCGACGTACGCGAACTGATGCAGGCCTGAGGAGACCAGACATGAAAGCCTTTACCCAGCACACCGGTCTCGTCGCGCCGCTCGACCGCGCCAACGTCGACACCGACCAGATCATCCCCAAGCAGTTCCTCAAGTCGATCAAGCGCACCGGCTTCGGCCCGAACCTGTTCGACGAGTGGCGCTACCTCGACGTGGGCCAGCCGAACCAGGACAACTCCAAGCGTCCGCTGAACAAGGATTTCGTCCTCAACTTCCCGCGCTACCAGGGCGCCAGCGTGCTGCTGGCCCGCGAGAACTTCGGCTGCGGCTCCTCCCGCGAGCACGCGCCGTGGGCGCTGGACGAGTACGGCTTCCGCACCGTGATCGCGCCGAGCTTCGCCGACATCTTCTTCAACAACAGCTTCAAGAACGGCCTGCTGCCGATCATCCTGAAGGATGAGGAAGTCGACGAGCTGTTCGCCCAGTGCGAGGCCACCGAGGGCTACCAGCTGACCGTCGACCTCGCTGCGCAGACCGTGACCCGCCCGGACGGCAAGCAGTACCGCTTCGAAGTGGACGCGTTCCGCAAGCACTGCCTGCTCAACGGCCTGGACGACATCGGCCTGACCCTGCAGGACGCCGACGCCATCCGCGGTTTCGAAGCCGGCTACAAGCAACGCCAACCCTGGTTGTTCCGCGACGCCTGACCGGCGCCGCACACCTCGCAAGGAGAACGTCATGACCGAGAGTCGCCACGAGCAAGTGGTCCAGCGCCAGTTCGGCGCCCAGGCCAATGCTTACCTGACCAGCGCCGTACACGCCCAGGGCGAGGAGTTCGCCCAGCTGCGCGAGCGACTGTCGGCGACTACCGGCGCCCGCGTGCTGGACCTGGGTTGCGGAGCCGGGCACGTCAGCTTCAACGTCGCGCCGCTGGTCGGCGAGGTGGTGGCCTACGACCTGTCGCAGCAGATGCTCGACGTGGTGGCGTCGGCCGCCGCCGAGCGCGGCCTGGGCAACATCGCCACCCGCTGTGGCGTCGCCGAGCAGCTGCCGTTCGCGGATGGTGAATTCGACTTCGTCTTCAGCCGCTATTCCGCGCACCACTGGCGGGACGTCGGCCAGGCCCTGCGCGAGGTGCGCCGGGTGCTCAAGCCGGGCGGCGCGGCCTGCTTCATCGATGTGGCGGCGCCGGGCTTGCCTCTGCTGGATACCTATCTGCAGACTGTCGAAGTCTTGCGCGACACCAGCCACGTGCGCGACTACTCCCCGTCGGAGTGGGCGCGTCTGGTGGGCGAGGCGGGGCTCGCGGTGACCTCTGCCAAGCGCCAGCGCCTGCGCCTGGAGTTCACCTCCTGGGTCGAGCGCATGCGCACCCCCGAGGTGATGCGCCAGGCCATTCGCGCCCTGCAGCTTTCGATGGGCGACGAGGTGCGCGAGTATTTCGAGATCGACGCCGAGGGCTCCTTCAGCACCGACGTGCTGGTGCTCTGGGCGACTAAATAACAGCTGCAAGCTACAAGCCGCAGGCTCCAGGCGAGAGCTTGCGGCTTTTAATCTTTTCCGAAGGAAACAAGTGATGAGCAAACAGATTCTGGTTCTTCCCGGCGACGGCATCGGCCCGGAGATCATGGCCGAAGCGGTCAAGGTCCTGGAGCTGGCCAACGACAAGTTCCAGCTGGGCTTCGAACTGACCCACGACGTGATCGGCGGCGCCGCCATCGACAAGCATGGCGTACCGCTGGCCGACGAGACCCTGGAGCGCGCGCGCCAGTCCGACGCCGTGCTGCTGGGCGCCGTGGGCGGGCCGAAGTGGGACAGGATCGAGCGTGACATCCGCCCCGAGCGCGGCCTGCTGAAGATCCGCTCGCAACTGGGCCTGTTCGGCAACCTGCGCCCGGCCATCCTCTACCCGCAGCTGGCCGGTGCCTCCAGCCTGAAGCCGGAAGTGGTCGCCGGCCTGGACATTCTCATCGTCCGCGAGCTGACCGGCGGCATCTACTTCGGCCAGCCCCGCGAGCAGCGCGTGCTGGAGAACGGCGAGCGCCAGGCGTACGACACCCTGCCGTACAGCGAGAGCGAAATCCGCCGCATCGCCCGCGTCGGCTTCGACATGGCCCGCGTGCGCAACAGGAAGCTGTGCTCGGTGGACAAGGCCAACGTCCTGGCCTCCAGCCAGCTGTGGCGCGAAGTGGTCGAGGAAGTGGCGAAGGACTACCCGGACATCGAGCTGTCGCACATGTACGTCGACAACGCCGCCATGCAGCTGGTGCGCGCGCCCAAGCAGTTCGACGTGATGGTCACCGACAACATGTTCGGCGACATCCTGTCGGATGAGGCTTCCATGCTCACCGGTTCCATCGGCATGCTGCCTTCTGCATCGCTCGACGCGAACAACAAGGGCATGTACGAACCGTGCCACGGCTCCGCGCCGGACATCGCCGGGCAGGGCATCGCCAACCCGCTGGCGACCATCCTCTCGGTCTCGATGATGCTGCGTTACACCTTCAATGAAGGCGCCGCCGCCGACGCCATCGAGAAGGCCGTGAGCCTGGTGCTCGATCAGGGCCTGCGCACCGGCGACATCTGGTCCGAAGGCTGCACGAAAGTCGGTACCCGCGAAATGGGCGATGCGGTAGTCGCCGCGCTGCGGAATCTGTAATCTTGCGGGTTCGCTCGCTCCCGCCCTCGTGGAAAGGCGGGCGCGACGGCCCTCTAAATATATGAAGGTGTAGTAGCGATGAAGCGTGTAGGTCTGATCGGTTGGCGTGGCATGGTCGGTTCGGTGCTCATGCAGCGGATGCTGGAAGAGCGGGACTTCGACCTGATCGAGCCGGTGTTCTTCACCACCTCCAACGTGGGTGGCGAAGGTCCGTCCATTGGCAAGGACATTGCCCCCCTGAAGGACGCCTACAGCATCGAGGATCTGAAAACCCTCGACGTCATCCTGACCTGCCAGGGCGGCGACTACACCAACGAAGTCTTCCCCAAGCTGCGCGAAGCCGGCTGGCAGGGCTACTGGATCGACGCCGCCTCCAGCCTGCGCATGCAGGATGACGCGGTGATCGTCCTCGACCCGGTGAACCGCAAGGTCATCGACCAGTCGCTGGATGCCGGCAGCAAGAACTACATCGGCGGCAACTGCACCGTCAGCCTGATGCTGATGGCCCTGGGCGGCCTGTTCGAAGCCGGCCTGGTCGAGTGGATGAGCGCCATGACCTACCAGGCGGCCTCCGGTGCCGGCGCGCAGAACATGCGCGAGCTGATCAAGCAGATGGGCGCGATCAACGCCTCGGTGGCCGACGACCTGGCCAACCCGTCCAGCGCCATCCTCGACATCGACCGCAAGGTCGCCGAAGCTATCCGCAGCGACGCCATGCCGACCGAGCACTTCGGCGCGCCGCTGGCCGGCAGCCTGATCCCGTGGATCGACAAGGAACTGCCCAACGGCCAGAGCCGCGAGGAGTGGAAGGGCCAGGCGGAGACCAACAAGATCCTCGGGCGCTTCAAGAGCCCGATCCCGGTGGACGGCATCTGCGTGCGCATCGGCGCCATGCGCTGCCACAGCCAGGCGCTGACCATCAAGCTGAACAAGGATGTGCCGATGGCCGACATCGAAGGCCTGATCAGCCAGCACAATCCCTGGGTCAAGCTGGTTCCCAACCAGCGCGAGATCAGCATGCGCGAACTGACTCCGGCCGCCGTCACCGGCACCCTGAGCGTTCCGGTGGGCCGCCTGCGCAAGCTCAACATGGGCTCGCAGTTCCTCGGCGCCTTCACCGTCGGCGACCAGCTGCTGTGGGGCGCCGCCGAGCCGCTGCGGCGCATGCTGCGCATCCTGCTCGAGCGTTGATCCGCTCCCCGTGACACCCGCGACGCCGGCCCAGTGCCGGCGTCGTGCTTTCCGCGGCAAGTGATCTCCCGCACAAAAACGCGCGAAGTCTGGCGCTCCGGTGGAGTTCTCCGTCGATTTCGCGGTGTTCTGTGACGGACCCGGAAAAGCAGCACGGAACCACTCGCTATCCTCGCAGCCCAGGTTTTCGGCGCGCCCTTTCGTGCCGGCCAATCGGACACTTGCAGCGGGGGAGAGGATGTCTCGGTTTCACGGATTCTTGTTGGCGGCGGCCATCGCCTCGGCGTTCCTGCCAGGCGCCGCCGATGCGCTGGAGCTGGGTGAGATTTCGTCGCGCGCTGTCCTCGGGCAGACCCTGTCGGCGAACATCGATCTGCGCGGTGTGGGCGACCTGAACGCGGAGGAGGTGGTGGTCAGCCTCGCCTCCCAGCAGGATTTCGACCGCCTGGGCGTCGATCGCAACCAGGTGGCGACCGGCCTGCGCTTCCGTTCGGAGATCGGCAAGAACGGCGCTGGCGTCATCCGCGTCAGCTCGCAGCGCCCGATCCAGGAGCCCTACGTCAACTTCGTGGTGCAGGTGGTGTGGCCGCAGGGGCGCGTGGTGCGCGAGTTCACGCTGCTGCTCGACCCGCCGAGCTATGCCGCCTCGCCGGTGACCCCGCCGGCGGCCGTCGCGGTCCGTCCGCTCGCCGCGCCCACCCGCCAGGCTGCGCCGTCGCCGGCAGCCCCGGTTGCATCAGCGCCGACGGACAGCTATCGAATCCAGCGCAACGATGCCCTGTGGGACATCGCCTCGCGCAATCGCCCGTCCTCCGATGTGTCGGTGATGCAGACCATGGCGGCGATCCAGCAACTGAACCCGGATGCCTTCGTCGACGGCAACGCCAATCAAATGAAAGCCGGGCAGGTGCTGCGCCTGCCCGATGAGCAGCAGGCGCGGGCGCAGAGCCATGCGCAGGCCGTGGCGCGCATCGAGGCGCAGCACGGCGAGTGGCAGGCGCGCCGCCAGGCCGCGCTGCCGCAGGGCCGGCAGATCGATGCGACGAAGAAGACCGAGGCGGGGGCGGCGCCGGTCAGCGCCGAGGCGCGCGACAACCTGCGCCTGGTGTCGGGACGCGCCGCCAACCAGAAGGACAAGGCCGACGCCGAGCAACTGGCCGTGCTTCAGGAAGGGCTCGACAGCGCCCGCCGCGAAGGCGATGAAATGCGCAGCCGGATCTCCGACCTGCAGAGCCAGATGGAGAAGCTGAACAAGCTGCTCGAGCTGAAGGACGCGCAGATCGCCGGCCTGATCGCCCGTCTGGCGGAGCAGGACAAGGCCGGCAAGCCCGCCGGGGCTTCCGCGGGCGCGGCTCCGGTCCAGGGGCAAGCGGTGGTAGCGGCCCAGGCCACGGAAAGCGCCGCGCAGCCGTAAACCCATCGTGCGGCGATAGGCGGCGGGGCACTCGATTGCCTCGCCGTTGGGGGGCAAGTAAAGTGCTGCGCAGTTTCCCTCCCTGAATATCGCGAGACACTGGATGCCTGAAACCATCGACATCGCCGTAGTAGGCGCCACCGGACTTGTGGGCGAGGCACTGGTCGAGCTGCTGGAAGAGCGGGACTTTCCCGTAGGCACCCTGTATCTGCTGGCCACGGGCGAATCCGCCGGCAAGTCGGTGGCGTTCCGCGGGCGCAACCTGCGTGTCGGCAAATTGTCCGACTTCGACTTCGGCAAGGTTCGTCTGGCCTTTCTCTCCACCACCGCCGATGCCGCCCGGGAATGCTCCGATCAGGCGCTGGCGGCCGGTTGCAGCGTGATCGACCTGAGCGGTGCGGCGCTGGCCGGGCAGTCCCCGGTCGTGCTGCCGGCGGCCAACGGCGAGGCGCTGGCGTCGCTCGGCCTGCCGGCGCGGATCGCCGCGCCCTGTGCGCCGGCGGCGGAAGTGGCCGAAGTGCTCGCCGCGCTGCGCAAGGTGCTGGATATTCGCCAACTGAGCGTCAGCGCCTGCCTCTCCGCCTCGGTGCTGGGGCGCGAGGGGGTTCAGGAGCTGGCGCGGCAGACCGCCGAGTTGCTCAATGCCCGTCCGCTGGAGCCGAAGCTGCTCGACCGGCAGTACGCCTTCAACATGCTGGCTCAGGTCGGCGCCGTGGATGAGCAGGGGCATTCCGCCCTGGAGCGGCGCCTGGCCGCGGAACTGTCCGCGCTGTTTCCCGAGCTGGATGGCGCGCTGGACGTGACCTGCGTCATGGCGCCGGTGTTCTTCGGCGACGCGCTGATGCTGTCGATCACCACCGCCGCCCCGGTTTCGCTGGAGGCGGTACAGGCCGCCCTGGATGCCGCGCCCGGCATCGAGCGGGTCGAAGACGATTACCCGACTGTCATCGGCGATGCACAGGGGCAGGATAGTGTCTACGTCGGCCGCCTGCGTTCGGGCCTGGCAAATCCATGCAAACTGAATTTGTGGATTGCGTCAGATAATGTGAGAAAAGGCGCAGCGCTAAATGCTGTGAACTTGGGCGAGTTGTTGATAAAACACTATCTGTAAAAGATACTTACCGAATATTTGAAGAAGTATTCTAGCTTGGAAACACTGGCTGGATTGTCGTTGACAGGGGGACGCCTGAGCGTGGAAACGCTGGGCATCGTGGGCGACGACAACCCGATAGATATCGTTCTAGTCCAGAAAAAAGCTATTAAAACAAGGGATTAAATTATGATCCGGCTTCGTAAACTGGTGCAGGCAATCGCGGCTGCTTCGGCATTGACCACGGGCATGGCGCATGCACTGGGCTTGGGAGACATCCACCTGCGTTCGGCGCTGAACCAGCCGCTGGATGCCGAGATCGACCTGGTCGAAGTCCGTGATCTTTCCTCGGGCGAGCTGATCCCCAAGCTGGCTTCTCCGGAAGACTTCAACAAGGCGGGCGTCGACCGCCAGTACTTCCTCACCGGCCTCAAGTTCACCCCGGTCATCAAGCCCAACGGCAAGAGCGTCATTCGCGTGACCTCGGATCGCCCGGTGCAGGAGCCCTACCTGAACTTCCTGGTCGAGGTGCTTTGGCCCAATGGCCGGTTGCTGCGCGAGTACACCGTGCTGCTCGACCCGCCGATGTATTCCCCGCAGACCGCCGCGGCCGCCGCGCCCCGTGCGCCCATGGCCGCGCCGGCTCCGAGCGTCCGCCAGCCGGCGCCGGTCGCGCCGCGTCCGGCCGCTGCGCCGGCCCCGCGCCCCGCTGCGGCTGAGGCGCCGGCTCCGCGCCACCTGGACGGCAAGGAATACCGCACCGGCCGCAACGATACCCTGTGGGAGATCGCGGCGCGTGCGCGTCCGAACGGCAGCGTTTCGGTCCAGCAGACCATGCTGGCGATCCAGGACCTCAATCCCGACGCTTTCCTCGGCGGCAACATCAACCGCCTGAAGAGCGGCCAGGTGCTGCGTCTGCCGGATGCGGAGCAGATCACGTCCCGCACCCAGCCCGATGCCGCCACCGAGGTCAACCAGCAATTCACCACCTGGCGCGAGGGCCGCAGCCTGCCGACCGAAGGCGCCCGTCAACTGGATGCCACTCCGCGCGCCAACGCCGGTGCGGCTCCGTCGCAGGCCGAGAGCAAAGACAGCCTGCGCCTGGTCTCCGGCGAGAAGGGCAAGGCCAAGGGTGGCGACAAGGGCAGCGAGGGCGGCAATGGTATCGCCGAGACGCTGGCGGTCACCAAGGAAAGCCTGGATAGCACCCGCCGCGAGAACGAAGAACTGCAAGGCCGCATGACCGATCTGCAGAGCCAGATGGACAAGCTGCAGAAGCTCATCGCGCTGAAGGATGCCCAGCTGGCGAAGCTGCAGAATGAGCTTGGCAATGCCCCGCAAGGCACGGCCCAGGCTCCGGTGGCGGCCTCGCCCGCTGCACCTCAGCCCGCAACCCCCGCTCCTCAGTCCGCCGCTCCGACCCAACCGGCAGCGCCTGCTCAAGCCGCTGCGCCCGTGCAGCCGGCAGCACCTGCTGCGCCGGCCGCTCAGCCTGCGCCGCCGGCGCCCAAGCCGGCACCCAAACCGGTGGTCGCGAAGAAGGCCCCGGCCCCGGTCGAACAGCCCGCGCCGAGCTTCATCGATGAGCTCCTGGCCAACCCGGTCTGGCTGGGCGCTATCGCCGGCAGCGCGCTGCTGGCGCTGCTGGTCGTGCTGATGGTGATTTCCCGTCGCAAGGCCGCCAGGGAACGCGAGGAGCTGGAAGCCGAAGCCGCGCTGGACGAGCAGGGCCTGGGCGGCAATTTCGATCTCGCCGACTCCGATCCGGACTCCCTCGACGCTCCGCAGGCCGCCGAAGCGGCCGCTCCGGCGCAGGCGGCTCCCGAGCGCGTCGCGGCACAGACCAGCGATGCCCTGGGCGAGGCGGATATCTACATCGCCTACGGCCGCTTCAATCAGGCTGCCGAGCTCCTGCAGGGCGCCATCTACGATGAGCCGCAGCGCGCCGACCTGCGCCTCAAGCTGATGGAGGTGTATGCCGAGATCGGTGATCGCGAAGGCTTTGCCCGCCAGGAAAGGGAATTGCGCGAGATGGGTGGTGCCGATGCCCAGGTCGAGCAACTGAAGGCCCGTTATCCGGGGATGGTCGCGCTGGCCGCCGTGGGTGCTGCGGGTGCCGCGGCCGCTGTTGCAGCGGCCGACGATCTCGACGGCTTCAGCCTCGACGACCTGACCCTGGATTCGCCGGCCCGCCCGGAGCCCGCCGCCGAGCCGGCGCCCCTGGTTGGCGACCTCGACGACGCCTTCGACCTGGCCCTGGACGACCTCGAGCTGGAGACCGACAAGCCCACCGCGGCACCGGTCGTGAGCAAGGATGACGACCTGTCGCTGAGCGATTTCGATCTGGACGACGATCTGGCATTCGAAGCGCCCGCCGTCGAGCCGGCCAAGGCGGACGACGACTTCGCCTTCGACCTCGACCTGGGCGAGGATTCGGCCGCCAAGCCGGCGGACGTATCGCTGTCCGACGACCTGGCCGACTTTGCCCTGGACCTGGAAAAGGATGCTCCTGCGTCTGCCGAGGAAAACTTCCTGCTCGGCCTGGAGGATGACCCGGCGTCGCTGTCCAGCGTCAGCGCGGAAGAGTTCTCCTTCGACAAGGACAATGGCGTGACGCAGTCGCTGGCCGACCTGCCGGATGACTTCGATCTTTCCCTGCCGGACGATGAGCCCGAGCCGGCCAAGGCCGACGACAGCTTCGCCAGCCAGCTCGACGAAGTGAGCGCCGAACTGGATCGCCTGGCGAGCGATGTCGAGGAGCCCGCGGCGCCGTCGCCGGAGCCGGAAGTGGCTGCCGCGAGCGATGATCTGGAGATTCCCGGCGCGAGCGCGGACGAGGACGACGAGTTCGACTTCCTCTCCGGCGCCGATGAGGCGGCCACCAAGCTGGACCTGGCGCGTGCCTACATCGACATGGGCGACAGCGAAGGCGCCCGCGACATCCTCGACGAAGTGCTCGCCGAGGGTAACGACAACCAGCAGCAGGAAGCGCGTGAACTGCTCGGGCGTATCGCCTGAGCCGGAAGGCTCCAGATAGATGAGTGAAGCAATACCCCAAGCGGCAGCCGAAGTGGCTGCCGTTTGTGTTTCGGCGAGGCGGTGATTACGCCACTTTCAGGCGAGCAATTTCCGCAACTCTCTTGGCCATTTCCGCAACCCCGTGGCTATTTCACGGGGTTCACCACCTTGCCGACGCGCCGGTAAACGCGCTTCGTCATGTCCTGGGTGGTGTGGCCAAGTAAGTCGGATGCATCCTCCAAGCTGACGATTTCCGAGGCCGCTTTCGGGCGGATGTCGCGGAACTGGAACTGCATGATGGCGGCGGCCAGGTCGGGGTCACCGTTCTCTGTGGCTTTCCCTGCCGCCCGCTTGCGTGCTGGCTCGAAGCGCTGGCGCAGCATGGACTCGGTGAGCTGCTTGCCCTCGGCGGTGGTGATCAGGTGGGGGCGCGACTTGTCCAGCTGATCGAGCAGCCGGCCCAGGCCGGTGCGTAGCCCGTCGATGTGCAGGCGAATCCGCAGCTTCATGGAGGTCTTGCCCTGGCCGACCAGGAGGAAGTCTTCCGTCACCTCCGACCAACGCATCTTGCGCACGTCCGCCGGCCGCTGCCCGGTCAGGTAGGCAATGTCCATTGCAACCTGCAGCTCGCGCGGAGCCTCGCTATACACCGCCTGCCATACCTCGTCGGTGACGTACACGTCACGCGGCGCCTCCTTGTTCCGCCTGACGCCACGCGCCGGGTTCTCCTTCGAATAAATCCCCCATTCCCTGGCCATGTTAAATGCATGGGAGAGCAGGGCAATCTCCCGGTTTGCGCGTACGGGAGCGGTCCTGCCGTCCCGATACTGCGCGATGACAGCCGGCGTGATCGCTTCCATCGGCGCGTCATCGAAGGCTCGGAAAAGGTGCACCAAGCACTTCCGGTTGTCCTTCTGGGTCTTGACGCCCTTGCCTGGGATCACGTCGCGGTCGTAGCGCCGCAGCAGGTCACCTACCGTCTTGGCGGTGGCCGGCACCTTGGTTCGCTCCAACTGCGCCCACTTCACGCGCGCCTCGTCTGGATCGGTGCCCAGCGGGATTTCCTTGCGCTTACCTTTCTCGTCACGCCCTGCGTAGTAGTAGCCGACCCACTCCTGGCCCGATTTCAGCGTGCGGACCCGGCGGATCATCCTTGGCGGCAAGTCACGGTTGGCTGGTTTCTTCGGGCGCATCTCTTACCCCACGCGAGAAAGGTCCAACGTCCACGGCTCAGCCACGGCATTGGAGGAGGAGGGCTTTACGCCGGCCAGCTTGAGTCGGGCGTACACGCGGCCCACCACGGGCCGGCGCGCTCCATTCAGAGCATGCTGCCAGCCATTCCTGCGGAGCCATTCGATCTGTTTTGACGGTATCCGGTACCCGGTGATGGCGGCAATCTCGTCTTCGTTGAGGGTTTCGGCTTGGGTTTCCATTGGCAATACCTCATCGCGCCGGCGCTGGCCGGCGGGGGATTGGGTGTGCGGTTAAGGGGAAGGGTTAGGGGTGTAGGAGGGTGTCGAACTTCGCGAACAGTTCGGGCTCGCCGTGCTTCTTGGACAGGTACTCGCCCTTGTGGGCTGCTCCGTCCTTAGCTGCCTCAAGCAGTTCCTCCAGAAGCTCCCTAGGCACCAACACCTGATCGGCGGGGATGGCCGTCAGAGCGCGCACTTCATAGCCGGGCCATTCGTTAGGATGGGCCTTTACCATGTCGTGGTGCTCCTTCGAGCACGGCTGCCAGTTCTCTGGTTGGCTGGTGAAGAACGAACAGTAACGTGTTGGCTCACTCATGCTCCTTCCCCTCGCCGAGCAGGGCTCTCAGCTCTGCCATCGCGTGATCATGTGCGTACTGCCAATTGAACATCTCGCCAATGTCCTGAACGGCAGGCTGCTCCTCAACTATCCGCCGCAACAGCCCCTCGCTCACCGCCTTGCCGTTGAGGCGAGCCAGTTCGTCGAGGCAGGCGTTGAAGCCGCGCGCGTGGGAACCAAGTCCGCCGCGTGGATCGTGCTTACGCTCCGGTACAACCATCACCCTTGCGCGCAGCTCTTCCAGCTCCCGCCGCATCGCCACGTTCTCGTCATCCTTCCGGCAGTAGAGTTCGAACCACTTGGCCTTGTCATCATCGCTGAGATTCAGCCAGTTCCTGATGCTGCCGCAGTTGGCGAGAGCGTTGATGCGGGCGAGTTCTTCGCGGATGCCATTGGCTTCGGCTTCCAGCGCATCGTATTTCCCGAGCAGAATGCTGCTGATCTCGCGCTCTTCCTGGAGATCACCCTTGAGCGCCTTGTTCTCGGATTCGAGCGCACGTCGCGTCCCTTCCGCCGCCTCCATGTAGTCGTTCTTGTGCTGGCGAAGGGCTGCGATCTGCTGTTCGAGGACTTGATACGGAGTTGGCCGGCCTTCGACCCGCGCCGCGATCATCGCCCAGACCGTTTCGTACTCAGGCCAATCGGATTCGACAACCACGCACTCGGTAGTAGGAACCAGGTGCCGATCTAGCCAGACGCGCAACTCTTGCTCAAGCGAGTTATGGGTCCTGCTTTCCGCAGATAGGTGTTTGCGCTTGATGACAATGAATCGCTCTTCGCGTTTGAACTCACTCATGGCCTTTCTCCTTCTCTGGCCAGCAGACTGGTAATCCGTCATCTCGCGCCAGGTGGTTCGGTATTTCATCCTTCATGCACATGGGCTGCGAACTGACGTGGCCGCAGGTTGGGCAGCCTGGATTGCCGCCCCAGCACACGGCGTGGATTCGCGGGAATCCGCTTTTGCAGCGATTGGTCTCGGAGTCGTACTGGCTGCATTGCGTACCCATCACTCACCTCCCTGCGCCGGCGCGGCGTCTAGCACCGCATTCACCGCATTCGCTGGGTTCAACAGAGTCCCGCGATTTGTCACGGTCAGGTTGTTTATCAGCGCTTCGACCATTGCCGGTGTGGCGTTCACGGGAACGAGCTTCCAGCCCTCCGGCACCTGCCCAGCCTGGGCGACCGGTTCCCGATCCGCGACATATATGGTGTTCCCGACGTTCATAAATCCAGGCACGCCGCCGGCGACGTAGAATGTGACTTCACCCATGCCAGGCCGGAAGCTGGTTACCCGCGCAGATCGGAACGCCGCCGGCTCCCGCTTCTCCAGCTTTAATAGCTTCGCTTCGTGCTTGCAGTAGGTGTGTCCGTAGTCATCTCCGACAATGCACGGGCCGCTGGTAGCTGCCAGGGCGGTGTTTTCAGCTTCCAGCTCCGCCACCCTGGTTTGGGCGGTTTCGTACAACCCGGCCAACTTTGCGTGTGCCTCGTTCATGCCGGTGATGGTGCGTCTGCTGCGCTCAACATCAGCCAGCAGCGCCTCGACGATGCGCTCGTGCTGGGCGACGGTCATCAGCGACATGTAGACGCCATCGCCTTTGCTTGCCAGTTCAGCCTGAAGGCGCTCGACAACCGTCATGTCGAGTTCGATGTCGTTGTCTTCCAGCTCGTCCTGGTCTGCCCATCCGCCCAAGTGCAGGTTGCCAACCACATCCGGTCGCTCGGCCTTAGCTTCATGATCATCACATCCGCGCATGAAGGCGGCGCCCATGCCGCCCAGCGATAAAACCCTTTCAGCGCGCTCGCATGCATTCATCAGAGCTTCGTCAGGCCCTGCCGTTCCGCCAGTGGTGCGGGCCTGGAAGGTCAGGCGCTTAAGTGCATCAGCCATGTCGTTGAGAATCGCCTTCACACCGTCCAATTCCTGAGCTGCGCTCATGTCTTCAGCCGGGGAGGGTTGCGCCAGGGCGGCGCGCGCCGTCATCAGTTTGGGATAGAGATGACGCCATGCCTGGAAGGCGAACGTCCGTTCGTAGTCGCCGCCGCCAGCGCGGCAGTATTGGCCTTCGTCTTCCCACCAAGTCATGAACTCGGCCTCGAAGACATCGTCAGGGACATGCTCGCCCTCTGCCTGCTCCCCCTGCTGCGAGGCGAGGATCTGTTGCGCCATCCAGATTTCGTTCCCTGTGATGTAGACCTGGGTGAAGTCCCCCTTGATGGCCTTTCCGCTGTAGAGGCCGGCAATGTGGCGGATCAGGTCCATTGTCATGCTCATGCCGGTACTCCTTTGCTGTGCTTGGCCACGAACTCAGTCGCTTCGACACAAAGCTCATGGGCTATCGGGGAGGCGCTGCGGTCGGCATAGACCTTCAGGCGCCGGATCAGGGTCAGGGCGTCCATGTGGAACTGCGCTTGCTCGGCCTGAGCCATGTAATGGGCGTGCGGATCTACAACCAGCGCTTCGGTTGAGCGCTGGAAGGCTGATTTGTCGAGCATGGGGAATCCTTGCGCCTGCTGGCGCTGAACTTGTTGAGGGTGTGGGGTCTACTGAGGCGGCTTGCCCGTCTCGCCGGCATCGGGCGATGCTTCATCGGCGGGGCGGGCAAGCCTCTGGGGAGGTTCAGGCCGTCGACTCGAGATAGGCCGCTATGAACTGCGCCGCCGCTTCAACATTGATGGCGTTTCCGTAGGCGCGCAGGCGTCCCACTCGGGCGGGAGCCCCATGAGCCAGCGGGAATGTGCCGGGTTCAACTGCCCGCCAGCGCCCATCCCGGCAATAGATCCAGTCAGCATCTGCCCAGAGGCCGTTAACCGGGCCGGGCCGCTCCAGTCTTCCGGAAGGCTCAGCCCGTGGCCTGCGATATCCCGGCCACACATCGCTTCCGTCTTCCGCGTGAAGTCTGAGTTGCCAGCCATGTTGTTGCCGTTCTGCGCTGGCGTCCCCGCCATCGGTGTTGGCCATCCCGCCAAAGTAAATGCCTGCTCGCTGAGTGGCTTCCCCCTTGTCTGCTCCAGCCTCTCGGCCAGAAACTCTTCCGAGGCTGATGCGCTCACCCAATCCCTGGCTGCCGGCGTCGCCCAGCCCGCCAGGGCTGCGATCTGGTTCAAAGGGCGCCCCGTGTCCCACGGCCTTGCGTCCTTGGCGCCGCGGTTTGCATCCATCGCAGTAGGTGTTGGCCACCCAGTAGGTTAGGTCTCGGATGTGCGGCGCACCGATGCCCGCAGACGGGAACGCAACAGCCCCGAAGGCATACTCCATTCCTTCCAGGTCAGCTTGTACAAGGTCGAGCCAAGGTTCTGCGTCCTTGCTTGCAACCTGTTCACCAAGGATTTCTCCAGGGCGATGCTGGCGGATGAGCCAGGCAAAATGTGGCCAGAGGTGGCGGGGGTCATCAAACCCAGTTCCTTTGCCTGCCGAGGAGTAAGGTTGGCAAGGACAGGAACCGGTCCAAACAGGTCGATCATCTGGCCAGCCGGCGCGGCGAAGGGCGAGAGACCACGCGCCGCTGCCGGCGAAGAAGTGGCACTGCGTGTAAGGGCGGAGGTCATCGGGGTGCACGTCCTCTATGGATCGTTCGTCGACGTCGCCTGGCGCAATGTGGCCGGCGGCGATCAGGTTGCGGAGCCACTGGGCGGCGTAGGGGTCGATCTCGTTGTAGTAGGCCGCCACAGGCATGGCTTACTCCTTGTCGTCTTCAGTGACGGAGGCGCAGCCGCTATCTAGGTTGCGCAGGTCCTGAATGGAGATAGTGTTGGTGCCGTCCGTGACGGACCAGCTTGGGAGCTCCAGGTGTCGGAAGGTCCCGCAGAAGTGGCGATATGCACCCAGCGCGGCACGGCGGAATGACTTGGCTGCCACCTTGCCTACCGGAAGGTCCTTACCCCCCCCTACAAGGCGAAGATCGAAGACAGCAAGGTCAGCGATGCGCTTGGCGGCCGCGCGGATGGTGCTCGGCGCGCAGCAGAACTCCTCTGCGACTTCGCTGACAGGCTTGCTGATCAGGGCATTGAAGATCAGCTGGTCACGGCCTGGATTGCGCAGGCCTGCGTAGATGACTGCTTGCATTGGGTTTCTCCAGGTAGAGCGCCGCCGCGCCGCAGGTGCAGCGGATGGCGTGGTTAGGGGTTATGCGTGACTACGAGTCGTGACAGTCACGCGAGCAGGTCACGAAAGCTCGGTCATCTTTTCGAGACCGGCGTCCGTCAGCTTGTCGGCGTTGTGAATCAGCCGAGTGATGAGATCTTGCGGCTCTTCGATACCCGCTCGGGCCATGCAGCGGATCAACGCCATGTCGGTAGCCTTGAATAGGTCCAGGCTGATGCGGCGGGAGAGGAGGCGCGCCAAGCGTTCATCCTCCTTCAATTTGTCTCTTTCTCTTTGGTCGCGTTTTCTTTCTGCTGGTGTCTTTGACAATCTCCTTCTCCAATCAAGTGGTCGAAAACTTCAGGATTTCTGCCTTCCGTGGTTAGCGTGAAAGCCGTGTGCTTTTTCAGCAGCCTTGCGAGCCGAGACTGCATCTTCGAATTTGGCAAAGTAGCCTAGATGGAGCTTCTTGCCGTTAATCGCTATCTGGGCGCGCCATTTCCTATCGCGCCTATCCCAGCTAACCCCCAGAACCCCGCTGGTGTTCGTCGTAGGCAATGGTTGATTTGCCATATTTTCGCGATGGGTAACGGCACGCAGATTCTCCAGCCTGTTGTCATCCTTCTTGCCGTTTATGTGGTCGATGTCGGCTTCTGGCCAGCTTCCTGTCGCGATCAGCCAAGCGATACGATGGGCTTGATAGGACTTGCCGCGCAGCTTGACAGTCAGATAGCCGCGTAAGTTTTGAGAGCCGGCGCGGTTCCCAGGCAGACCTCTTGGCCCTGACCTTATCTTCCAGACAAGAACGCCTGTTTGTGGGTCATAGTCCAGGAGCGTCATTGCTTCTTCTGCAGTGATTGCTTCAAGCTGCCGCTTCGGAAAATGTCGCTCTGTTTTGCGTTCAGCGGCGGTCTTAGCTGGCATTGGGCAGGCCTCCGATGATTCCCTTCTCCTCAAGGATGCGGGTTACCACCTTGCGGTCTGCGCCGATGCGACGGCCGATCTCCGTCAGGCTGACGCCTGCTTTGTGAAGCGCGATCACACGCTCAGCGTGGAACTCGCGCTTCTCTGCTGCCTTCTGCGAGATGGATGCGTTCCATTCGCGAGTGCGCTTCCTGGCATCTCCAAACACGATTCCATACATGGTGCAGAGCTTGGTCAGCAGCTCGAAGCTGATGTGCAGCGTGCGCTGGGTGACGGTCTTGCTGTCGCCAGCTGACACGTGCTTGCGGATCGCCTCAACTAGTTCCGCCTCGCGCTCTGGCTTGAGGCGCTTCGGGCTGATTCGCGGCTTTTTCTCCGGCTTAGGCGTTGCCACTTTCTTCGGAGGGAGAGGCTTGTACTCGAAGCCGGCTACAACGTCGATTTTCCCGCCAGCCGCCAGGAACTCAGCAACACAGCCCGCGATTCGCTCACGGGCCAGGTCAACTGGAGGAGTGGAGCGGTAGTCGATTGGAGTCATGCTGCTTTCTCCCGGAGCTTGGCTTCGTACTGGTCGACCAGCAGCTTGAACTGCCACAGATCTTCCTCCAGGGCCTCAATGAAGTCGTCGTCGCGCTTGAATTCCTGCCACCACAGTTGACGACCTACTGACTCAAGGGCGGGGCAGTACATGCCGACGTGCCAGAACTTACGGCCGGTGATCCACATGCAACCCTGCACCTGGTCCATGATCCCGCTGGCGTCGTTATCGATGTGGAAGGCGCGGAGCTTGTCGGGGGCGAGGAAGCACTTGTACTCGCTGCCACCTTCTTCGCCGATCAGGCCGTCTGCACTGGCACCGAAGCAGCCGTCGTCGGTGGTGACGAAGCCGGCGCGCTGAACCATCAGGCCGGTCTGTATTTCGTGTTCCATCCTGGCCATCGGCTCCAGTTCGTGGCCGCGCTTCATCTGCCACGTCTCGAAGCCGCCATCCAGCGGTTCGCCGGCGATGCGCTCGATTGCTACCCGAAAGGCGTAGTCCAGTGCTGCTGATGTGGGCTGCCCTTTGTTTGGACCGGACTTCAGCTTTGCCCGAGCATCGCTGAACATGCTGGCGGTGATTACGCCTGCTCTGGCGCGGTGCCATGCCTCTCCGCCCTGGTCGCACGGGATAAGGATCATTTCTTTCCCTCCAACTGAGCCTTGCGTGCAGTTACCGCGGCGCGCAGTTCATCGGCGCCGGCTATGTCCTTCGCCGCTTGCAGGGTCTTCAGACCGGATTGCCATACGGCCTGCAGGTCTGTGCTGGTCTGCGCGCCCTTGGCCTTGGCCACCAGGTCGTCCAGCACAGCATTGCGGAAGGCGTCGTCGCCGGCGGCATTACCGTCGTCGTCTTCCTCGCCGATGGCCACGTTGAAGATCATCTTTAGCAGGTAGCGCATTCCGTAGGAGGTTCCGGAGCCGAAGGCGTGGGTCTTGGTCATCACGTCGCCACCCTTGGCGCCCTTGCCATCCGAGGGGACGTGCGCACGGTACTGACGGGTGTGGCCGGAACGATGGCTGACGAAGCAGACCATCCCGACCATTCCTTCGGGCGCCTCTTCGGTGCCGAACGACAGCGAGAAGCCCTCGGACGTGTAGATTGGGCGCAGAGCCTTATCCAGCTTCCCGTAGGTGGCGTACTTGCTGCGGGTCTGGTTGTTGGTGGCATCGGCTTCGATGCGTCCCATGCGAGCCTGTACGCGCGACAGGGAGTCGTTGAACTCGACCTCGGCGGCCTTGGCGTCCATCCGCTCCTTCATGGCCAGCAGGCGTTCCATCTTCTCGATGTCGCATTGCGGGTCGGCGGCGGCGCGCTGGATGACCTGGAGGATGGTGGCCGACTCGGCTTGTACTACAACGGCAGACTCCTGCCGTTCTGCGATTGCAGTGGACATGACTGATACCTCGCCGCGCATCGCGCAGCCAGTTGAGGGAGGGGTTAATCCAGGCGTATGGTCGAGTTCTTGAAGAACATTCCGGAGCAGACTGATCCGGTTACCGACTGACCAGTGGGGCCCTTGGCGACGAACCCAGTGGAATAGGTGTCGTCCTTGCTGCACGAGAAGAAGCTGTAACCAGTCATGCGGATTTCGGTGTATCCGGCGCCTTGCAGCACTCGGCGCGCTCCAGACTCATCAATGCAGCCGGCTAGCACGAGCAGGCCGGCAATCAGGAAGATCGCTTTCATAGTGTTCTCCAGGTGGAAGAGAAGGCGCGTAACGTGCGCCAGACGGCCAACTCGCTCAGGCGGGGTATGCACTCTGAGATTGGCTGCCGGGGTTAACTCCAGGCCACGAACCGGCTAATACCTCCGACAGATATCCGCTCAGCGGCCCGCTGCGGTCGGGTATGTGATTGGCTGTTCTGCTGTGTGATGGCCTGTGATGGAGTCGGCCAGCTCAATGAGCTTGAAGAAGGCGAGCATGACGAGAAGAGCAACGATCAGGCCGTTTCGGAGGGCGCGGCGGATCATGGCTGCACCTCGCAAACCCAGCGGCCGTTGCACTTGAACGGCGAGCGCCGGAATATGGGCAAAGAAAAGCCCTTGCTAGGCAGGGCTTTCATCAGTTCCTCGAAGGAGGGCGCGATGATCGTCATACGTCGCTCCATTGCTGATCGGTCAGCTCGTCGCGCGGATCGGTGTACTTGTGGATTTTGCAGCGCTGCCCGGGCAGCAGGATCGTCGGATTGGCGCGCGGCAGGAGGCGAACACACTCAGGGCAGTTGACGCCGTACTTCGCGCGTAGCCGCTTCTTGTGGTCCTTCATACCCTGGTACATCTCAGCTACTTCACTCATGCAACACTCCCAAGCACCTTGTCCCAGTGCTTCTTCTCGATGTCGTGGACGTCGGCCCGGAACTTGATACCGTCGCCGTAGGTGATGACCTGGCAGACCTCGGCCATTTCGATCATCCCCATGACTTCGCTGGCCGATAGCGGGGTGTTCTCGCCGGCAGAGCGGAGCAGTTCGATCTGTCGATCTATTACCTGCCAGGGCTTCATGCTGCGCTCTCCTGGATGCACTGTTCGGCGAACTCGTTGATGCCGGAGCGGAGGTGGTTTTCGTAGATGGCTGCGGCCAGTTCGTGATCGCCGCGACCCACTGCAAGCAGGCATTGGACGACGAAACACTCGCGGCCAGGGTCGATGTCGCCAAGCTCTTCCATCAGGCGATCAGCGAAGCCGGGCACATGCTTGATCGTTCCGCTGATTCGGAATCCGAAGAAGTTCATGCCCTCGGCGTCGTTACCCTTGAGGAGCTGGTCGACCTGGGTGGTGAGCCATTCGCTCGACGCGAGCTGGTGCTCCTCGATCCTGTGGTTCTGGATTGCGTTCATGACTTCCTCCTGGGAGGGAATGTCTTGGTCAGCGCGAAATCCACCGAGAAGCCCTTACGAAGCAGGGCGTTGGAGATTGATGCGCGGTCTGTGTGAGAGTGGCTTGCCTGCCGAAACAGGCCGAGATAGCTGTTGGCTAGGGCGCGAAGCTCATCATCTGGCGCCGCGGAGATTCGCCGATGCGCTTCCGCAACGGTTCGTTTGCGAGTGGTGCGACGCCAGGGCTTGATCACATGCCCGACGAAGTCCACGCCGCGCTCCACAGGCTGGAGAATCGTCTTCTTCGGGTTGAGCCTGGCACCCAGTCTGGGTAGGAAGGACTCGATGGCGGCACGCCACTCATTCAACTGCTGCGGAGATTCGTGCAGCAGGAGGAAGTCGTCGACGTAACGGATATAGTGCTTTGCCCGCAGCCGGTGCTTCACGAACTGATCCAGGTCGTTCAGGTAGATGTTCGCGAAGAACTGGCTACTGAGATTCCCAATCGGCAGTCCAAGGTGTTCGGCCTGTGCCGTCAGTCTCTTGTGCTGCGGCACTCTGTTGAACAGGTGGCGCGGGCTGCGCACCTCGTAGTCGCTGCGCGGGTCGTGCCAGAGGATCTGCAGCGCCAGACGGCGCCACCAGGATTCATCGATCAGGCGTACCAGCTGGTTGGCAAGCACGCGCTTGTCGATGGCGACGAAGAAGTTCGCGAGGTCGCACTTCAGGTAATGCGCCGGGCGACTCCAATTCTGCGTCACGCTCCGCACCTTGGCCTCCAGGCGCTCGGCGGCGTACAGCGTGCCGCGCCCTGGGATGCAGGCGCAGCTGTCGATGATGAAGGTGGCCTCGATGCTGGCGCCGACGCGGTTGTACAGCAGGTGGTGCACGATGCGGTCGCGGAAGTCCGCCGCCCACACCTCGCGCGCCTTCGGCCGAGTGACCACGAAGCAGATGCTCCGGCCCGGCTTGTAGGTGCCGGCCTGCAGTTCGTCGTACAGGTACAGCAGATTCTCTTCCAGGTTCAGCTCGAAGCGTCGAGCACTGTTGGTGTTGCGCTTGTGGCGCCGACAGTCGAAGTAGGCTTGTGCTAGCTCCTCGAAGGTAAAGGGTGCAACTGTCGAATCTGCGGACGGGGCGCGCGAGGCGCTCGTTGTTCTTGTCGTTGTTGTTCTGCCAGCCATTCTCGAAGTCCATGATGAAGGCGTTGTTGGCGGAGTACTGCGACCTATCGTGCTATCCACGTCGCCCTGTCGATTGCTCAGCAGAGAAACTGCGCCAGGCCTCGCCGGTGTCCGGTGGTCCCTGTGGGTGCGCATGGCGGTGCCCGTTCGGGCAGCGGCACGACCAGATTCAGCGCGCAGACGAGAGAGCCATGACCCTCAGGTAACGGGCGCAGTTGCGGATTTCCTCCATGCGTTAGCCTGACGACCTATGGAGGCGGTGATCTTCGCGGCCCTCGCGTGTTGCGGGACGCTGATGAAGCGCTCGTTCACCATCGCGCGGAGCAGGTGGTTGATCATCCATATGCTTTCGAGGATCTCGTCCAGGTGCTGGCGCTTGTTCCGAGTCATGTTCGCCCGACCGATCAACACCATCACCTGAAGGCTCTCGTCGCGGAGCTTGCCGCCGATGAGCTGCTTCATGTCGCGCGGGATGTGCCTGACCAGCTTGAACACAACGCCGAGCAGTTCCTCGGCACTACGATGGATTTCCAGATCGGTATGCAGCGCCACCCTGGCTACCTCGAAAAGCGAGGGCGCTGACGCGCCCATGAATGAAGGATTGAAGGACTAGATGAATTTCCTGCGGACGGGGCGCGCGAGGCGCTCGAGGCCCTTGTCGAGGCTGCCCTGCCAGCCACCCTCGAAGGCCATGACGAAGGCGCCGTTGGCGGAGGACTGCGTGCTCGACCAGTGATAACCCTTGCTGAACAGCTCCGGCACGTTCGCTTCGGCCACTTGCAGCTCGCGGCGCGCGGCCAGGTAGAAGTCCGTGTGGCCGTCGGCGGAGAACTCCGAGGCCAGCTTGGCCGCCGGGTGCTCCACGCTGTCGGCCAGCAGGGATAGGGTGTTTGTCAGCCCATCGCTGGCGCTGTCGGCACCCTCGGTCTCGTGCTCGTAGCCGCCCCACTCTGCGCGGAACTCGGCGGCAGGGCCGGCAGCTACGATCAGGTAGTAATCCGGCTGGCCGTTCTCGCCGCGAATCATGCCGCCATTGTGGCCGCCTTCGCCGGGCCAGTAGGCGCCGAGCGGGGGAGCGCTGCTGCTCACCTCGAAGGCGCGATGCTCGACACCTTCGATGGGCTGTCCCCGGTCCGGCGCGAAGAAGTTGATGGTCAGGTTGTCCAAGCGCCCGATCTTCAGCGCGGACAGTTGCGGCGCATTCATCTGTTGTCCTCGGAATTGGGGTGCAGGCGGCCGGCGCTTACCCAGCATGCTTCAGGTCTGGCCGCGGTGGGCGTGGCCCCGCGAATCGCCTGCAGGTGGAAGGAATGAAGGAGTGAATTACTGAAGGATGAGAATCTTGCGGACGGGGCGCGCGAGGCGCTCGCCGGCCTTGTCGGTGAAGCTCTGCCAGCCAAGCTCGAAGCCCATGAAGAAGGCGAGGTAGGCGGAGGACTGCGTGCTCGACCAATAGAAGCGATCCTCGCGCAGGTCGGTCAGGTAGCCGAGCTGCTTGGCGAACATCATCTGGTGCGATTCGAGCGCGGAGGGGATGAAGGCATCCAGGCCCAGCACCTTAGCGGCCAGCTCGCTACCGGCTTCGGCCATCGCGCGGGTGTTGGCTTCGCCGTCGCCGTGGTTGGTCGTCACTTCCTGGTCGTACTGACCCCAGGCGCCGGAGATCTCGGCGTCGGCGCCGAGCGCCACCAGGGCGTACTCCTTGTCGCCGTACCACTGACGGGCAAAGAGGGTGCCGCCGGCGAACTGCTGGCCGAGGGCGGGGAGTTCAGATGCTTTGATGGATGCTGGAATGCTCATGGTCTGTCCTTGTGCTCGACTGGGAGGGAAAAAGAACCCGGCCGGAGCCGGGCGAAGGATGGGGGTCTGATGCTTACGCATCCCGCTTCCGCCTCGGTGAAGCGGCAGAAGTGATGGCTTTTCAGAATCGCTTTTTGGCGCTCTCATTCACTTCGCGCCGCCGGCGGTTCAGTTCAACGATCCTGGCTGTTTCCGCTTCATCCTCGATTGAGTCGAAGGCTGCGAGTACCAAGCGCGAGTAGTCGCGCTTGTCACCCTTCAGGCTTGCCTGTCCGCGCTTTTGCTTAGCTTTCATGCGGCCACCTCGAAGATGGTGCTCGATGCCGAAACCCCGAAGCGCGCCCAGTTCTGCGGCGAGTAAAACTGCACCACCTTCGCGACCCGGACGATGAACTCGGCACCGAAGCGGAAGGACTTGCCTTGGTAGGTACGCGGCATAGTCAGCTTCTTGTCAAAGCAGGTTGCTCCAACTAGACGCCCATCGCTCAGACGGATGCCGTGTTTCAGGGCGCGACCGCAGTGCTCGCAGTTGCATTCGCTTTCGTAACCAACGATCGAGATCTGGCTCATCGTGCTGGTCTCCAGGGTTGCTGTTCGGTTGTCATCCCGCAGCCAGCTCAATCGAACTGGCTGAAGTGATGCTTCCCGCCGCGCTCAGCAATCTGGCGTCTCGCGCGGCGTGTCTCGTCTGTTCCTCCAGCCACGGTCTCTGCCTGCTGGAAAACTCGTCTTGGCGCTTTACGCTGCACGCCCGGGAGAGTTGCTATCCCTCTGGACTGTTGAGGCCTGTCCATCGCTGCCTTGGGTAGAGCTAAAGAGCTTCCGGCTTCGCCGAGGCATCTCTGCCTTTCCAGCGCGGTGGATTGCGTTGGTGTGAGACAAATATCAACCAGTGGTTGTTTTATGTCAACAACCAGAAGTTGATATTTCGTGTTTCAGTTGATATCCGGTTGATTTTCTAAGGGAAAAATTTTCTATGCGGCCAGCTTGCAAAGAGCCTGAGGGAGGAAATACTGTATATACATACAGCAACAGGAGGTTGATATGGCAAAGCAAGCGAAGAGGCAGGAACCGCGCGAACCGAGCAGTTACGAGGTACTAGGGAGAAGGATTCAGCGACTGATGGGTATGCCGGCCGCGCAGCTGGCGCGGTCGCTGACCATCAGTAGGGAGGAGGGCGAAAGCCACGCTGACTGGGACCGGCTACTGGACGAGATGAGCCTGGCTGACGGGGTGGATATCGAGGAGGGGGAGGAGGGCGCTGTCACCATCCGGTGGCAGGTGGACGAGAGTGCCTGGTAGGGGAGGCCGGAAATGGAAAGCCCCGCCGAAGCGGGCTATTGATGCGATCACCAACCTGGTCCAATTCGATCCAGCATCAGCCAGATGACGGAGGCAATCGCTGCCGAGGCGACAGCCCAGGCGAAAAGAAGAACCCAGAAGGTCGGTCGATGTGGCTGCCCCATGGCGTCCTCCTGTGCAGATGCCAGAAAAAGAAAGGCCGCCTCGATCGGGGACGGGCGGCCGGAAAGGTCTCAGCATGGAAACTTCAGCGTAGCAGGCGATGCCGTCATTGCCAGAAACGAAAAAGGCCGCACTCGATGGCGCGGCCTTGTCCTGGCAGCTGCTGTCTTCCCAGCTCCAGGGCAGTGGAAATTTACCAAAACGGATAGGGCGGTCAATGGTCAGAAACGAAAAGCCCCGCGGGTGCGGGGATTTGATTAGGAGGGAAGTTTGCCTATTGCTGCAAGGATTGGCGCCAGGTATTGCTGGACGATCCACCACCCTCCACCGCCAACGGCAATCAGTCCCAGCAACGCATAAACTGCGAGCTGACCCTTGGTAACCATGGTGGACTGAATGGTTTCCAGGCGAGTCTCAACCTTGCCGATCGCCACCTTAACGTCGGTCATATCTCGTTCCAGGTTGATGATCCGAGTATCCATGCCGCCCCCTCCGGTGCCATTGCCGCCTTTGCCGTCTCTTCGGAAGGATACTACGTTCTCGCCATTGCCATGAGGATTGAAGTCAGCCTTACCGGTCATCTGCATCGCTTCCATGGGTAGATGACTCGATAGGGTTCTCATTGAGCCAATGCTGCACCTTGCGGTAAGCATGGTGCCTGATTAGTCCGCAGTTCTCACACATGATAGCCAGCGTAGAAATAAAACCAATGCGCTCTTCGGTGTGCATGCCGACGGGGGACTGGAAAATCGCCGCATTGGTCTCATCCGCCAGGTCATTAATGGTTCTGAATGAGGACGAACCGCATGACTCACATTTTGTGTCGGATGCTTTGAAACTCAGGAACCTTACGAACTCATCCGCAGTAATCGTGGTGATTGGATTCCTATTACGAAGAGCGTCCAATCTATCTTCCTTTTCCATGCCCTCTTCCCCTATGGATTCCGCTATAGATCCCCGCCACGCCACACGATCTGCCCCATCAGCGCCATAGGCTCGTCATCCTCGTCCAACCACTGGTCCGGGAATTCGCGCTTGTCGAGGTTGTCGCTGATCAGCCCCCACTGGTTCACGGCGCTCGCATGCGAAAGGCGCTTGATGATCACGCCGTCGGCGCCATTGAGGGCGAAGATTGTGTTGTGGATCGGCTCTTTCTGGGCCTTGTTCAACAGCACCACGTCGCCATCGTTGATGGTGGGATGCATGCTCCACCCGTCGGCATAGAAGGCTTCCAGATATTTCACATTCAAGCCCCTGGCCATGATCCAGGATCGCTTGAACGCCAGATGCCCCTTCACTTCGACGTAGGGGTTCTCGTAGCCGCGGCCCATTGCGCCCCTGGCGCTCTTCAGCGGGACGTGGACGTATTCGTCATCGGACGAGTCCGCCGAAGGTTCGGGCTCGGGCTTAGCCTGGTCCGATTCGCGCATTTCGCCCAGGCCGTATTCCAGCCATTCGACGCGAACACCCAGCCAGCGCGCTAGCAGTTCCATGTTGTCGCGTTCAGGGATCGAGGAGCCGGTAAGCCATTTGTGAGTAGCCTGCTTCTTCGCTCTAGCCCCTAGCTTCTCCAGTGCGCCATGCAAATCGACATTGCGGCCGCGCTCCTGCCTGATCTCAGGCATTTCGTCCAGCGCTCTGTTCAGGCGCGCCGCAAAGGCGTCCCGTATCTCTTGAGTCTCAACCATTGGTTGATCCTTGCACAGAACTTGCGCAACAGTCAGTTGATCATTAATATCAACCGTAAGTTGATGAGCGAGGCTCAATATGGATACTCCATTCACCTGCCGAGAAGGCTCTGTTGCTGAGGCTGTAGACCTCGCCGGGGGCGCCATTGCCGTTGCCAAAGCGTGCGGCAAGAGCCGCCAGGCGGTGGACAAATGGATCCGCAGCGACCAGCTCCCCCGCACCGAATACACCGGCGAAACGCGCTACGCCGAGGTGATTTCCGAACTGGCCGAGGCCCGTGGAAAGCACCTCGATCCGGCCGCGCTTCGCACCAATGCATCCCCAAAAAAATCAGCCGCATAGGAGCACTGTGCATGTACGACCGTCCCGAGCAGCGCAAAACCCAGCGCCCGAAGCTCAGCTTGACACCTCAATTCGACCGGATGCTGCGCAAGGCGGCCAGCAGGGCTGACATCGAGTACGCCGCTTTCCTTCGTGAACTCATCGAGTGGTCCGTCGTGAACGGCGCCATCGAGTCGATCCAGGAAGAACAAGCCATCAAGTTCGATTCTACGGCGGCTTAAGGCCCCTCTGGAGGGGCTATGAGCGCACTCGAATTCGATGACCTGCCTGAGTGGGTGAAAGAGAGCATCGATGCCCTGGCCAAGCAGCATGGCTGGAGCATTGAACGCTGCATGGAAGAGATCGTGATCGAAGGGATTGCGATGGGCGGACTGACATCCGCAGGGCGACCTAAAGCGAAGGTCGTCCAGCTGAGGCCTGAAGAGGGGCTCAAGGGTGACTAACCGCACTGTCGGCCAGTGACAGCTAAGGCGCCTTCTCCGAGCAGGCGCAGCGGTGAAAGTGAAGTACAGAGCACGGGGCGAAAACACCAGCCCCCGAGCGTCCGGCAAGTGGAGGGAGTAACGCCCCAAGAGCTGAGTCGGACCAACCGCTAGGACGCGGGGAAGCTGCAAGCAGGTGACGGCGAGAAGAGCCGGTGACTGTGGAGGCGCGAGGGGATTCTGGAAGGAGGGCGGCCCTGCATCCGGGCAAGCGGTCACTGTTCGGATGCCAACCCTGGCGGCAAGTGAGTTGTCCGGCGAAATAGAGAAGTCGGACGTGTTTGGGGGGCAGAAGGCCGCCCCATCCAGCCAGGTATAGCGAGCTCGAAAGACAACCGATTCCGGGAAATTTCGTTGGGCCGGGTGCCCTCTTGATCTTGGTATGCCTGAAACACAGGGCCAAGCCAGGAAAAGCCCCGACCAGGAGTGAGTGAGATGGCTCGACGGCGTAAGGGGAAAGCGCAGAGCGCTCCCTTGGTTGGGAAGAAGAGGAAGCCTGACCCGAACGGCTACTACGACTGGCTCATCGGGAAGGGTTATGCGCCCGCCAACGCGATGCGGATGGTTGAGGCGAAATTCGGCGGGGAGGTGAAACGCGAGCCTTCCCTTGGTTGGGCCTGGAAAGGCTGAAACGAAAACGCCCCGGCGTCGACGAGGACAGAACGGGGCGCTGCTCAGAGAGCGAGGACGATTATGGCTCAAATCCTTCGACCGTACCAAGACCTGGCGTTGAACGAGCTTCGGCGCGGCATCCGCGATGGGATTCTCGTGCAGATGCTGATGGCTCCAACCGGTGCCGGGAAGTGTCTGGGTAAAGGCACACCTGTTTTGATGTTCGACGGCACTGTCAGGGCTGTCGAAGATGTCTCTGCTGGGGAATTGCTCATGGGTCCTGACAGCAAGCCGCGCCGAGTCCTGTCTATTTGTCGAGGTCGTGAAAATCTGTATCGCGTGACCCCGACAAAGGGCGACAGCTACGTCGTTAATGAATCTCACATCCTTTCGCTGCGGCTGATCGGCAATGACCGCCTTGGCGGCTATGAGCCTGGCATCGTGAATATTGGGGTAAGCGACTATCTGCAACAGTCAAAGACCTTCAAGCATTGCGCGAAGGGCTGGAGAACTGGCGTCGATTTCGCATCTTCTGGCGAAGCGCTCACTGTCCCGCCGTACATAGTCGGCGCTTGGCTGGGGGACGGCACCACGGGGCAGCCGCACCTGACCACGGCAGACAGCGAAGTCGCAGAGGAATGGGCTGACTATGCTGCGGCGTCAGGTCATGACGTGGCGGTCTACCCTGGTCGCGGCTGCTCCACTTACCGCATTACTCGCCATCGCCAGCAGAAGGTTAAGAACTCCGCTCTGGAGGGACTGCGCGAGCTCGGCATCCTTTTCGATAAGCACATACCGCACGTTTACAAGACAGCCTCACGGCAAGACCGGCTTGAGTTGTTGGCCGGGATAGTAGATACGGACGGATTCCTTGGTAATGGCTACTACGATCTGACGCTAAAGCAGGTACAGCTTGCCAATGACGTGGCTTTTTTGGCGCGCTCTTTGGGGCTCGCTGCTTATGTAACCCCCTGCCGCAAGGTTATCAAGGCAACAGGCTTTGTTGGTGAATACTTCCGAGTCAGCATCAGCGGCAACGTCCACATCATCCCTTGTCGAGTGCCGCGCCGCATCGCGTCACCTCGTAAGCAAATCAAGAATGTCCTGAACATAGGCATCACGGTTGATCCAATAGGCGAGGGTGATTATTACGGCTTTGAGATCGACGGCGACCGCCTGTTTTTGCTGGGCGATTTCACGGTCACACACAACACCACCATTGCATCGGCGATGAAGCAGGGGGCCTGCGCCAAGGGCAAGCGGGCGTTCTTCATTGTCGATTCCCTGGAATTAGTGGATCAGGCGGTGGCACGGTTCTGCCATGACGGCCTGCAGGTGGGTGTCATCCAGTCCGACCACATCTTCACGGACTACAGCAAGCCCGTGCAGGTCTGCACCATTCAAACCCTGCGCTCCCGCTGGAAAGACCTGGCCGATCACCTGAAGCCTGACCTGGTGGTGATCGACGAAGCTCACGTCCTGCACAAGATGCACAAGGAGATCATCGCCGAATGCATTGAGCGCAAGATTCCTGTGATCGGCCTCAGTGCCACGCCGTTCCGCAAGGGGCTCGGCAAGACCTTCGGGCGCCTGGTGGTCACTGCCTCTCTGTCCGACCTGACTCAGCAGGGCTACCTGGTGCCAGCCGAATGCTATGCACCGCACATCCCGGACATGAAGGGCATCAAGACCACTGCCGATGGTGATTGGGCTGAAGACGCCCTGGCCGAGGTGATGGGCAGCGCCAAGATCATGGGCGACGTGGTGACCAACTGGCTGATCCATGCGAAAGACCGCCAGACCGTGGTGTTCGCCTGCAACGTCGCCCATTCCCGTGAGCTTGCCCGCCAGTTCAACACCGCCGGCATCCTGGCCGCACACGTCGATGGATACATGGATGAGCAGGAGCGGGCGAAGATCATCAAGAACTTCCGCCACGGCTCCATTCGTGTTCTCTGCAACGTCGCCGTGCTGACCAAGGGGTTCGATGCGCCGGAGACTTCCTGTGTTGTCCTGGCGCGCCCCACGAAGTCGCTGATGATGCATTACCAGATGATGGGGCGCGGCCTGCGTCCCGCCGATGGCAAGGATGACTGCATCATCATCGACCACGCCGGTAACTGTCTGCGCAATGGCGTTCCAACTGAGCCGCTGCCGACTGAGTTGGATATGGGTGCCGGCAAGAACAGCGACCGCCGCGTGCGTGATACCGAGAAGGCTGAGCGCCTGCCTCGCCCGTGCCCGAAGTGCCAGCGCCTTTTCGCCACCAGCATCTGCCCGGCCTGCGGCTTCAAGCCCGAGGCGCATGAGGATGTCGAGTGGTGCGACGGTAAGCTGGTGAAGATCGGCGAGGGCACTTCCAAGCGGAAGACCTTCAGCGCCGCCGAGAAGGAAGCCATCTTCGCCCAGTTCCTCGGTTATGCCATAGACCACCATCACAACCCTGGGTGGGCTTGGCACAAGTGCCGCGAGTACTGCGGAAGCGCTCCGCGTGACACCAAGAGCATAGCCCCGCGCCATCCGTCCCCAGAGATCGAGAAGTGGATTCGCCACATCAACATCAAGTGGGCCAAGCGGAGGGCGGCGGCATGAAGACTGTCGACCGCATGGTTGGCCGCTGGGCTGATGCGCTTCGCTCCTACGGGCTCAACGAGAAGCAACTGAGCGGGAAGCACACGGAATGCCCGCTCTGTGGCGGCAAGGATCGCTTCCGCTTCGATGACAAGGAAGGTTCTGGCTCCTACTACTGCAACGGCTGCGGTGCTGGCGATGGATTCAGGCTGGCGATGGGCGTCACCGGCATGGATTTCAAGGAGCTTGCTCGCGACCTGGACAGTCGTTCTGGTGCCCTGCGTGAGTCCGTGAAGCAGGAGCGCGATCACCGCTCGCTGCTCAAGCGCATCCACGATGGAAACCTGCCGCTGGCCGATATCGATCCCGTGGTGCTGTACCTGCGCAACCGCGGCATCCAATCGGCTCCGCGCCAATACCTCCGGTACAACCCAGGCATCTGGAACTGGCAGGACAAGACGCTTTCCCCGGCGATGGTGGCCGCTCTCTTCGACGTCTCCGGAAAGCGCAAGGGCTACCACCTGAGCTTCATCACCAAGGAAGGAAGAAAGGCCCAGCTTCCCAGCCAGAAGCTCTACACCCCAGGTCAGACCGGCGATTGCGTGATCCGCCTGTGTGACACCCCGAAGCATCTTGGTCTCGCCGAAGGTATCGAGACGGCCCTGTCGGCATCGCAGCTCTACGGAGTCGCCTGCTGGGCCACTGGAGACGCCGGCCGCATGGAGCGCTTCCAGCTTCCCTTGGGGGTGGAGCAGGTGACGGTCTTCGCCGATGTGGACCATTCCCATACGGGGGAGGCCGCAGCCGAGGCTCTGGCTCGCCGACTGATCATCAAGCACAAGATTCCGGTCGATGTCCGTCGCGATTGCCCTCGCGGCCAGGACTACAACGACCTGCTCATGCAACGCATTAGGGAGGCCTCTTGAGATGGGAGCGCATCAACGAATGGCTCGTCCGGAGGCCGGATGGGTACGCCATAGCGAAGTTCATGGATGGATCGGAGCCCCTATTCAGGGCCTCGTTCAGGGGCGAATTCATCGGCCCAGTTGGCACGAAGGAGTCGGCGCTGGAGCACTGCCGGGAGCATGCCAGGGCTCTGTGATGGTGCTGATGGAAGACTGCGACCCGCTGCAGGTCGTGCAGTCGATTTGGCCGCAGGGGAGGGTTGAGTGATGGCTGACTGGGATGAACTGAAGTCTCTCGCCATCCGCCTGAGCACATGCCCAGATGGATACACGATGCACGCCGAGGTGGTGCGCCAAGTCCTCGGTGACGTTATGGAGTTGATCACTGCCTTCGAGGCTCAGCGCGAGCGGCTGGAAATCGTGGATATCGTCCATGGGCCAAAGGCGCAGCAACGGTGGTTAGCTCTAAGCGCTGAATGCGCTCGTCGGGGTGAGACGCTTAAGCGGATACAAGAGAGCCTGAAGCAGGCCGGGGCAACACTGCCTGCGCCTGATCCGATGGGTACGCCGGAGAGCGGAATGCTTCAGGGGCTGTCCATCGCGCTCGCGCTGGTTGAGGCAGAAATTCCGAAGCCGACTGTTTCACCACTTCTCTCTCGTCTGCGCAGCAAGCTCGCTGAGGGAGACAGTCCAATGGCTGACCTGAAAGAACCGAAGCCGGTGAAGCTCTATCACGATATTCAGGGACGGGCCATGTGGCACGACAACTGCGAGAAAGGCAGCCACTTCGGAAGCCCGATGAAGCCAACCAAAGAAGGCTGGCTTTGCGTGGTTTGCGGTGCATTTGCGCCTTATCGGAAGAATGAATCAACCGCGCCGGCGCAGGGAGAGTAAGCCATGGCTGAGCTAGCCCTCATCCGCACAGCCCAAGGCCTTGTGCCTGCCACTGAGGCTGATCGCGAAACCGTCCAGAAGTGGAAGGCCGGCCAGGTCGTCCACGGGAAGTTCACCAAGATGCGGAACGCCCGGTTCCACGGAAAGTTCTTCGCCATGCTGGATCTGGCCTGGGAGTACTGGGAACCGAAGGGTGGCCTGGTGCCTCGCCAAGAGATGCGCGGCATCCGTGGGCTGGCCAAGTACTTCGAAGACCTCAACGGCAAGCCAGGCCAACTGCAGAATGCTGTGGCGGCGTACATCGACAAGCTGGAATCCGACCGCGCCGACCGCTTCCCTGCAGTGGAGAAGAGCCGCGAGGCATTCCGCGAATGGATCACCATCGAGGCCGGCCACTTCCACCTGGTGCACACCCCTGAAGGAGTTCGCAAGGAAGCCAAGTCGATCAGTTGGGCAAGCATGGACGACACGGCCTTCGAGCCGTTGTACCGCGACGTGTTCGCCGCCTGCTGGCGTCTGGTCCTTTCCTCTCACTTCGAAACCGAGGCTGATGCTATGGCCGCAGCCGAGCAGATGGGGACTTTCGCATGAGCAAGTTCAATGTTGACGATCTTGCCTTGATTGTTGGCTGCCATCGTGACCCAAGGAACATCGGTGCCACCTGCACCTTGGTCCAGTTCATCAGGGCTGGCGATGAATACGAAATCTCGCCCGGGCACAAGGTGCCAGCTCCCATTGACGCCTGGATTGTTGAAGGGCCTCAGGTTATAGGGGCCTATTTCAATAAGCAGCGTGGAATCATCGAGACGCCAGGAAAGGGCCTTGCTGATCAGAGGCACCTCATGCCCCTCCGCGGCGACTTCCAGCCCGAGCAGCAGAAGGCGAAGGAGGTGGAGGCATGACCATCTCCCTCCGCAAAGCCCGCCAGAAGACCTGCAAGAACCCCGAGTGCGGCAAGAAGTTCGTGCCGAAATACAGGACTACGGAGAAAGCCTGCAGCCCGGCCTGCGCCCTGGTCATCGGAAAGGCGGACGAGGGCATCCAGAAGCAGGCCCGCAAATCCATCGCTGACCGCCAGCGCAAAGAGATCAAGGTGCGGAAGGAGAAGCTGAAGAGCAGGGCGGATTACCTGCGCGAGGCTCAGGCTGTAATCAATCGGTATGTCCGCCTCCGCGACGAGCACCTCGGCTGCGTCAGTTGCGACAAGCCAGCCACATGGGGCGGCCAATGGCATTGCTCGCATTTCCGCAGCGTTGGGGCTGCACCTCAGCTCAGGTTCAACCTATGGAACATGAACAAGTCCTGCAGTGCATGTAACAACCACCTAAGCGGGAACTTGATGGTTTATCGGCCTCGTCTGATCGAGAAGATTGGCCAATCCAGGGTTGATCAGTTGGAAGGAAACAACTCCGTCGCCAGGCACGACATTACCTACCTGAAGCGCCTGAAGGCTGTCTTCTCCAAGAAAATCCGCCGGATGGAGGCTCGACGCAAATGCAATGCCGCGTAGATGGTTGCGACCGGGAAGCCCATTACAAGGGAGTCCAGCTTTGCCAGATGCACTACTTCCGACTTCGCAGGAACGGAGACTTCACTCTGCAGCTCGACAAGAAAAAGGAGGCACTCGGTTACACCAGAGCCTATCGCATAACGATGCCTGGGAAGGGGTACCAGCGTCTTTACGAGCCGGGGCATCCGCTTCGCGATAGCCAGGGCTATGTATCCGAACACCGAGCTGTCATGTATGCAAAGTACGGCGACGTTCTGCCTGACTGTGAGCTCTGCGGTGCGCCACTGAGTTGGAGTACCTGCCACATCGATCACAAGGACCGCGACGTCAAGAACAACGCCGAGGGAAACCTCAGGCCTCTGTGTCCGCCGTGCAACACGTGGCGCGATTATCCGGTCCAGGCAACTCTGGAAAAGAACCATCGGATAACGATCAATGGCGTGACTATGACTCCGGAAGAGTGGAGTCGTGCCCCAGGCGTCAAGGTAAGCGGTCGGACAATCATCGGAAGGAAGAGTCGCGGGTATAGCGATTTCGATGCTGTGTATGCGCCAAAGATCACTCACAACGGCAGAAAGCGGATCGCACCAGCGCCCAAGACAAACCACAAGCATGAGCGCAGCAATGCGGTAGCTATCAGCATTGAAGGGGTGACGATGACTGCCGCTGAGTGGTCGCGCTTTGACGGCGCAGCGGTTACTGAGAACACGATCATCGATAGGTTCCGCGCTGGGTGGGATGCCGCCGAAGCAATCGTCACTCCGGCGTTTCGCCGTCCTGCAGGTTACGAGGCCATCACGGCCGAATTTCGCGCCAAGGTGCGCGAGCTGAAGAGGAAGACCGCATGAACTGGAAATGCCTGTTCTTCGGTTGCGCCTGGGGCTGTGCTCATACCTGGTACAGCCTGGGTGAGCGTCTGCAGACCTGCACCTGCCGGCGTTGCGGTGCGAACAAGACGGAGGCGGCGGAGTGACGCTAACCGAATACGTCGCCCAGCAGTGGGCAATCCTTCGTGAATACGGGCTGATCAAGGGGGAAGGGGAATGAAGCTGAACAGCGCACGCACAGCCTGGCACGACTGCCTACACGCTGCGGAAAGTGGCAACGCCGCCCACTTCGCGATGATCCAAGAGCTCGGGGTCGCGGTGCAGAAGTCCGAGATCAACCGTTCGGTTTCCGCCTGCGTCCACCGCACGCTGGCCGGCATGGTCCAGACCGCTATCTGCACTCTGCCTGTTGGGCTCCAGGTGTTCGGACATCACCTCTATGCACCGGAAGGCCGCATGGGTTGCCCGGATGACCTGAGGGAACGGTCGGAGAGGATGGTCTTTGACGTGGCCTACAGCCGTGGCGAGCGCATGTATGCCAAGCGCATCCCAAAGGCCGAAGCAGTCGCCGCCGGCGTACTGTTCCGCTATCGCCGGATGCACCAGGGCGGACAGAGCTCAGGCGTCGACCCGCTGCCTTCCCCGGAGGCGTTCAGGGCATGGCTGCTCGCTGAGCGTGGCGCACTGCTCGCCAGTGAGTCATGGAGTCGTGAGTGGGGCGGCTTTGTCGATGCTTGCTTCCTCGCCTGCGACGACCTGGACAAGGCCGCATTGGCGCCGGTAAGCCAGGCTATCAACCTCATGTGCGAGGCAGCGTAAGATCGAAACGATATAGCATTGCAAAATATCTCGGGTGGCGCTATGCTCCTCCCATAACTCGAACTTCCCCCTGAAGAAGTTCAACCCCCCCCCAAAGCCCCGGCAGATAGCTGGGGCTTTGTCGTTTTCGGAGATCAGGATGAGCCTCGAAGCCCGCATCAAGCGCTGGTACTACGAGGCGCAGCGGCAAGGCATCCAGCTCGACAGCATCCTGATTCATCCTGACGACTACTGGCGCAATCGCAACTCACTGCGGTTCCTGCCGCTCAGGGTGATCGGATTCAACTTTGCGCTCCCCAGCGCCTCTGCCGACGGAGCAGTCGGCGTTTTCTTCCAGCCGCTATAGCTCAGCCGGTAGAGCAGCCGCCTTGTAAGCGGAAGGTCCCGGGTTCGATGCCTGGTGGCGGCACCAACGAATGGCATGTAGCTCAGCGGTAGAGCAGCGCACTGTTAATGCGCCGGTCCGGAGTTCGAATCTCTGCTTGCCAGCCATCTTCGTTCCACACGCGCAGTGCCAGCCCGGCGAAGGGCTAGGACAACCGAGATGCCAAGAATGAAAGAAGATCCCAGCTTCTGGGCTGCACTGCTGGCATGGCTGTCTCTGCATCAGCCGCAAATCTATGCTGGCCTGACTGCTGGCCTGACTGCCCTGGTCCGCGTGATCTACGGCGGCGGGGGTCGACGGCAGATGATGCTGGAAGGGGCGCTCTGCGGGCTGATCGCCGTGTCCCTTGTGCCACTGCTCGAATACTTCAGCCTCCCCAGCAATCTCGCCACCTTCGCCGGTTGCATGGTCGGCTTCATGGGGGTGGAGAAGATCCGCACCTACGCCGACCGCTGGCTTGGCCGGAAGGCTGACCAGGTGTGAACGCCATCATCCTCATCCTGTGCCTCGCCGGCCTCTGGATCTACATCGGCTCGCACAGGACGGATGACCAGGTTGTCGCCTGGATTCGTTTCATCGTCGGCATTCTGATCTTCGGCATGGGGATTGGGGCCTGGCTGATCAAGTGGTGGGTGAGCTGATGGCATGTGCTGCCTGCGCGCGCAGACGATCCTGGCTACTCAAGTGGAGCAAGATCGCACATGACCGAGCACGCAAAGCCTTTACTCGTGGTGAAGATCCCGCAGGTACTGAGCAAAGAGGCAAGCCAGAAGGCAGACCAGGAGATTGAGCTGATTGCTCAGCGTCTTGGCATGCGCCACCTAGTTGTTGCCGGTGGCACTGACGCACACATCGAGACTGATATGCGACCGCTTCTGACTGAGCTGGTAGCCGAGCAGCGCAAGACCAACCTACTGCTCGCGTCACTGATTGAGGCGATGGCTGACGAGGATGGGGTGGAAGAACGCCCGCTTCGCACTTACCTCAATGGCGATCCGGTCCTTTGAGCAAGCAGTCAAATGATGCTGCCGATGACTGGCGCTCTGGCAAGACAACCGCCGAGCGCGGATATGGCGGCAGATGGCAGAAGGCTCGGCTGACCTTCCTGCGGAAGAACCCTCTCTGCAGTTACTGCCAGGATCGAGGGAAGGTGGTTGCTGCGACAGTGGTAGACCACAAGGTTCCACACAGAGGTGATCAGGCGCTCTTCTGGGATAGGAGTAATTGGCAGCCGCTATGCGCGCAGTGCCATAGCTCGACCAAGCAGCGGATTGAGAAATCGGGAGCGATTCCGGGCTGCGATACATCGGGAGCTCCTGTAGATCCCAATCACCACTGGCTACAATAACGACGAAGCCCTGCCGGACTGGCATCCGGCAGGGCTTCTACCACCCATGATCGTAGGAGGATCAGGATGGATAGCGAGAAGTCTACCTTCATCTGTGAAGGCTGTGGAGCGGCATATGAGCCACGCCGCAATATCGATGGCTCAGTAGGCAAGACCAAGCACAGGCTCTGCTCAGTCAAGTGCGCCCGCAGTGTGTATGCCAAGAAGGCATATGCAAAGCGAGAGCATCAACCAGTGCGCATCGAGCGAGAATGCTCTCACTGTAAGAGCGCATTCATCGCAACCCAATCTATCAACACCCATTGCTCAGCAAAATGCCGTGATGCCGCGAAAAGGCAGAGGGTGAAGAGCTATCCGGGCATGCAGGAATCGCGCAAGGCGAGAGATGCGAAAAGAAGAGCTCTTAAGCGTGCCTCGACGGTTGAGCGGATAGAGCCGCTGAAGGTCTTCGAGCGTGATGGTTGGGTATGCCATCTGTGCGGTGTTAAGACCCTGAAGAGCAAGCGAGGCAGCTTGCACCCGAGAGCGCCAGAGCTTGAGCACATCGTCGCCTTGGCTGACGGTGGCACGCACACATGGGGCAATGTGGCTTGCGCTTGCAGTGCCTGCAATAGAGCAAAGGGTGCGAAATCATTCGGGCAACTTGGGCTCGGATTCGCTGCGTAGGACTGGGGGGTAGTCAGATTTTATTTGGCCACGCCCTATCTGACCGCGCCCGAAAGTCTTTCTTCATTAATCCGTAGAATTTTGGAACGCAGAAATGGCAGAGCGAGGCAAAAAGTCCGTCGCTTCGCTGGCTGTTGCTACGCCTGCTGGCATTGATCGCCGTCTAGCGCCTCCGGCTGATCTGACTGCCGCGCAAAAGGGCGTGTGGGTTTCTCTGGTCAATGCTCGACCGGCTGACTGGTTTGGCGATGAACACATCGGGATGCTTGCGCAATACTGCCGGCACAAGGTGCAGGCCGACCTGATCGCGCAGCAGCTTGAGCAATTCGACCCAGCTTGGCTGGTCGATGATGACGGCCTGAAGCGATTCGACAAACTCGGCGCCATGCTGGAGCGGGAGACGCGCTGCATGAATGCGCTGCTTCGATCGATGCGCTTGACACAGCAAAGTCTGGTGCGCGCCGACAAGGCCGTGCCGACCGAGAGAGGTAAGAAGCCGTGGCAGGTCGAAAGCGACTAACCCGCGGCGAGCGGAACATTCAGTGGATTGAGCAGCATTGCTGTATCCCTGAAGGTCGCCTGGTTGGAAGGCCGGTCAAGCTGACCAAGCACCAGAAGAAGTGGATCAAGCGCATCTACGACTCGCCGACGCGTATGTTCATCCTGTCGATGGCGAGGAAGAATGCCAAGACGGCCCTGTCGGCATTCCTACTTCTCCTGCACCTTTGCGGCCCGGAAGCTTGTCCCAACTCCCAGTTGTACAGCGCGGCACAGTCCCGCGACCAGGCGGCAATCCTGTTCGAATTGGCCGCCAAGGTCGTGCGAATGAGCCCAGACCTATCGCAGTGCGTGAACATCCGGGACACTGCCAAGGAATTGCTCTGCGGCGAGCTGGGCACTTTCTACAAAGCGCTCAGCGCGGACGCAGCAACCAAGTTCGGCCTCAGTCCAGCGCTGATCATTCACGACGAATTGGGTCAGGTGGTCGGTCCCAGGTCGCAGCTATATGAGGCTCTGGAAACAGCCTCTGCAGCCCAGGAAAGCCCGCTCTCGATCATCATCAGTACTCAGGCGCCTACTGATGCTGATCTGCTCAGCTTGTTGATCGACGATGCGTTGTCCGGCGCAGATCCGCGCAACAAGGTGGAGATTTGCACTGCGCCGCTGGAAATGGACCCATTCAGCGAAGAAGCCATCAGAGCGGCAAATCCGCACTTCGATGACTTCATGAACAAGGATGAGGTGTTCCGCCAGGCGTCTGATGCCAAGCGCCTGCCAAGTCGTGAGCCGGCCTACCGAAACCTGATCCTGAACCAAAGGGTCGAGGCGAGAACGCCGTTTGTGAGCCGGTCGGTCTGGCAAGAGAATGGCGACCGCGCCGAAAGCCTGGACGGAAAGCGAGTCTACGGTGGCCTTGACCTATCCAGCGTGAATGACCTGACCGGCCTTGTCCTCGTTGGAGAAGACGGTGATGTTGAGCCGACCTTCTGGCTTCCAGGCGATGGCCTGACCGAGAAGGCGCGGAATGACCGGGTTCCTTACGACATCTGGGCGCGTGATGGTTTACTCGAAACCACGCCTGGCCGCTCCATCGAATATGAATTTGTCGCCGAGTACCTGCGCACGGTGTTCGACAGGTGCGACGTGCAATGCATCAACTTCGACCGCTACAACATGCGCTTCCTAAAGCCATGGCTTGAGCGCGTTGGCTTCACCGAAGAAGAGATCGGTCGGTTCAAGGAGTTCGGCCAGGGATTCGTCAGCATGTCCCCGGCCCTTCGTGAGCTGGAGTCGCGCTTGCTGGCGAAGAAGCTGCGCCACGGTAATCACCCGGTACTGACCATGTGTGCGGCGAACGCGATCACCGTCAGCGATCCAGCCGGAAACCGCAAGTTTACCAAGGCCAAGGCTACCGGCCGGATTGACGGCATGGTGGCGCTGGCGATGGCAGTAAGCGGTGCAGCGGCCAACGAAGTTGAGCCAGAGCGCACCTATCAGATGTTCGTCCTGGGCTGATTGCCCGGCACCTATAGAGCCCGCCTTGAACGGGCTTTCTCGTTTCTGGAGAGCCCGCAATGAAGACCAATCGTGCGTACAGCACCCTCGAGGTGAAGGCGCTGGACGAAGAGAAGCGCGTCATCACTGGCATCGCTTCCACTCCGTCGCCGGATCGGATGCAGGACGTGGTTGAACCGAAAGGCGCCCAGTTCAAGCTTCCGATCCCTTTCCTCTGGCAGCACAACCACGATGAGCCGATTGGCCACGTCACCGAGGCAAAGGTCACCCAGAAGGGAATCGAAGTTTCCGTACAACTCACCCAGGTGGATGAGCCAGGGAAACTGAAAGACCGCCTCGATGAAGCCTGGCAGTCGATCAAGTCCGGCTTGGTCCGCGGCCTTTCGATTGGCTTCTCGGCCAAAGAATTTGAGCAGATCCCCGGTTCCTGGGGCCTGCGTTTCCTCTCGTGGGAATGGTTCGAGCTTTCGGCCGTAACGATTCCGGCCAACGCAGAAGCCACGATCACGTCCGTGAAATCCATCGACCGAGAACAGCGCGCCGCGCTTGGCATCAAGTCTGTTCCGGTCGTTCGCGTCACCCCCGCCGGCGCTTCGGCAAGTACCACCAAATCCCTGAAATCTCCGAAGCCCGAGGAGGGCAACGACATGAAAACCATCGCTGAGCAGATCGCCGAGTTCGAGGCGACCCGCACCGCCAAGGCTGCCGAAATGGAAGCCATCATGACCAAATCCGCCGAGAGCGGCGAAACCCTGGACGCCGAGCAGTCGGAGCAGTTCGACACTCTGGAGGCAGAGATCGCCGCCATCGACAAGCACATCGGCCGCCTGCGCAACATGCAGAAGGCGCAGGCAGCGACCGCCAAGCCGGTTGCCGAAGAACCCGGTGCCAAGCGCATCCAGACGCTGGATGTGAAAGAACTGCAGGTCCGCGCCAAGAACACCCAGAAGCTCGAGCCTGGCATCGCCTTCGCTCGTGCTGCCAAGTGCCTGGCTCTCGGTCACCTGGAACATCGCGACGCGATCAGCATCGCCAAGGCCTTGTATGACGGCCAAGACTCGATCATTAACGCCACCCAGCGTCTGGTGACCAAGGCCGCGGTTGCTCCGGCAACCACCTCGGACTCTACCTGGGCAGGCCCGCTGGTTGGCGACGAGACCAACGTCTTCGCCGACTTCGTGGAATACCTGCGCCCGCAGACCATCCTCGGCCGCTTCGGCAACAACGGTGTGCCGAGCCTGCGCCGCGTTCCGTTCCGCACTCCGCTGATCGGCCAGACCTCTGGCGGCGACGGTTACTGGGTTGGCGAGGGCAATGCCAAGCCGCTGACCAAGTTCGACTTCAACCGCACCACCCTGGAGCCGCTGAAGGTTGCCAACATCGCCGTGGCCACCATGGAGGTGATCCGCGATTCCAGTCCGGCCGCCGACGGCATCATCCGCGACCAACTGGCCGCAGCCCTGCGCGAGCGCCTGGACATTGACTTCATCGATCCGACCAAGGCCGCAGTAGCTGGCATCTCGCCGGCGTCTATCCTGAATGGCGTGGCGGGCATCCCGTCCAGCGGTAACTATGCAGACGCTGTACGCGCCGACATCAAAGCGCTGTTCAGTGCCTTCATCGCGGCCAACAATGCTCCGACCTCCGGTGTATGGCTGATGCCGGCGACCACTGCTCTGGCTCTGAGCCTGATGCAGAATCCTCTGGGCCAAGCAGAGTTCCCCGGCATCTCCATGACCGGCGGCACTCTGTTCGGCCTGCCCGTGATCGTGTCGGAGTACATCCCGACCGACTCCAGCGGCTCGCTGGTCGCCCTGGTCAACGCCAGCGACATCTACCTGGGCGACGAAGGCGGCATCGATCTGTCGATGTCCACCGAAGCCTCCCTGCAGATGAACGACACCCCGGACAACCCGACCACTGCCAGCACCGTCCTCGTATCGCTGTGGCAGCGCAACCTGGTCGGCTTCCGAGCCGAGCGCACCATCAACTGGGCGCGCCGCCGTGCTTCCGCTGTGGCTTACCTGACCGACGTCAACTGGGGCGCCGCGTAAGGCCTGAGGGGCGCTTCGGCGCCCCTTTCCTTTCTGGAGTTCACATGAACGTCAAAGTCATCGACATCAAGTCCGGCGTGGTCAAGACCATGCCTGAGCGTTACGCCAAGATTCTGGTGAAGGCTAAGCGTGCGCGGTGGCCAGAGGCTGAATCGCAGCAGTACAGCACAAAGGTGATGACTGCGGCTGACCCTATTACGCCTTTAGTGGTTATTGAGCCTTCCTCCGAGGCTACGGGCGATGCGCCGTCTGAGCGGAAGAAGCGCGGTCGCAAGCCGAAGGCGCAAGCCCAGGAGTAAGTAATGCGGATGAAGAAGGCGCTGCACGTCTCAAAGGCGATTGCCTCATGGCTTGTGACCTTCCTCGTCAGCGCAGCTCTGTGGATCGTCTCCCTGTTCTTTCTGGGAGCCGCTTCGATTGTCGCCGGCGTGAACCTAATCCTTGGCCCTGGCGCGGCTCTCATTGCCGCGGGGATTTCCCTGCTATTCGCGAGTTACCTACTGAAGAAGGCGGTGATCAATGGGTAACAGCCTGAGTATCTTCTCGGCTGCTAAGGCTGCCGCCTTGACTGGGGAGAAGACGCTTCAGAGCGTCCCTGTCTCCCGTGGCTGGTGGCCTCTGGTACGCGAGCCTTTCACTGGTGCTTGGCAGCGGAACAAGGAAGAGCGCCTGGATTCGCTGCTGCAGTACCCAACGCTCTATGCTTGCGTGTCTCGTATCGCCACGGACATCGGAAAGCTGCCTTTCAGCCTGAAGCAGAAGAACGCGCAGGGCATCTGGCAGGCTGTCGAGAATCCGGCCTACTCGCCGGTTCTGAAGAAGCCGAACCACTACCAGACCCCGCAGCAGTTCCGCGAATACTGGTCGCTCTCGAAAAAGACTCAGGGAAACACCTATGCGCTTAAGGAGCGCGACATGCGCGGCGTGGTGGTGGCTCTCTACATCCTAGACCCGTGCCGCGTGATGCCGTTGATCTCGGATTCTGGCGAGGTCTTTTACCAGCTCTACGTGGACAACCTGAATCTTCTGCCGGACGGTGAGACTGACCTGATCGTCCCGGCCTCGGAAATCATCCACGACCGTTGCATCTGCCCGTTCCACCCGCTGATTGGCCTTCCCCCGATTGCCGCGGCTTACTGGCCGGCGCTGAAGAACATGCGGATCTTGCGTTCGTCGTCGGAGTTCTTCGCGAACAACGCCCAGCCTTCCGGGATTCTCTCGGCTCCTGGCGCGATTGGAGACGGAACCGCTGAGCGTCTGAAAGCCTACTGGAACGACAACTTCACCGGCGCCAATGCGGGGAAGGTGGCTGTCGTTGGTGATGGCCTGCAGTTCGTTTCATTGGCGTCGAAATCGGTCGACTCGCAGATGGTCGAGCAGCTTCGGTACTCAGACGAGCAGATCTGCCAACCATTCGGTATTCCGCCCTTCAAGGTTGGACTCGGCACTATTCCTTCTGGCCTGGGCGTCGACGCGATCAACCAACTCTACTACGACGACGCTCTTCAGGCGGACATCCAGGCGATGGAGTGTTTGCTGACCGAAGGCCTGCGCGCCGATCCTTACAAGGTCGACATGGACGAATCGGTTCTGATGCGGATGGACGCTGGCAAGAAGGCGGAGTACCACGGGAAGCTTGTGGAAAGCAGCATCGAAGCAATCAACGATGCCCGCCTTGAATTCAACCTTCCTCCGCTGGCAGGCGGCGATACCGTTTACATGCAGCAGCAGGACTTCCCACTGGACCAGGTGCGCAACAACGTGTTGCCCAGTAATACGCCTGCGCCGGAACCGGCGGCCGATCCAGAGCCAGACGACCAAGAAATCGAAGACCAAGCGCGCATGCTGGCGCTGCTACTCGAAAAGGAGCTGACCAGTGCTGAACATGCGTGAACTGGAGGCCCAGGCTAAGGCGCTGGCGCCAGTCTTCGGCCGGCTGTTGTCCAAGGCCGCGAGCGATCTTCGGGAGGAATTTGAAGCACAGATCGCTGAGCGTGACTCGCTCATCGAGGAACTGAAGAAGGCCATTGAGGCACAGCCATCAATCGAGCTGATCGCTGAGAAGGCCGCAGCCCTGGTCCCGGCCCCTAAGAATGGCGAGGACGGCGCATCTGCCGATATGGATGCGCTGAAGTCGCACCTGGAAGAGCTCGTGAAGGCCATTCCGTCGCCGAAAGACGGCCAGAGCGTCACCATAGATGATGTGGCACCGATGATCCGCGAAGAGGTGTCCAAGGCTGCTTCCGAATTGCCACGGGCGAAAGATGGCGAATCCGTCACCGCCGAAGATATTCGCCCCATGCTTGCCGAGATGGTGGGCGACGCGGTCAAAGCCTTGCCGCCGGCCGCCACCGGCAAGGATGCGGATATGGATGCCCTGCGCTCTCATCTGGAAGATTTGGTGAAGTCCATCGAACTTCCGAAGGCTGCCAGCGTGGAAGAGGTTGCCGCATTCTTCGAGCGCCGATTCTCTGACCTTACGCTTCACTGGGAGCGCCAGGTTCGCGAGGACACCAGCAAGGCTCTTGATCGAATTCCGGCACCGAAGGATGGGCGTGATGCTCTGCCTCTGGAGTCGTTCGATATTGATCTAGGCGAGGACGGTCGCACCGTCACCGTGAAGATGCAGGCCGGCAAAGTAGTAATTGAGAAGTCGGTGAAGATCGCTTCGGTTATCGACCGCGGTGTCTACAGCGCCGATAAGTCCTACGAACAGGGTGACGGTACCACTTACGGTGGCTGCTACTGGATCGCGCAGAAGGATGCACCAGAAGGAGTTCCAGGTGGCTCGGCTGATTGGCGTCTCGCCGTGAAGAAAGGCCGGGATGGGAAGGATCTGCGCGATAATGCGTCGAAGCATGATCCGAGCAAAGGGGTGAAGGTCTGATGGAATACGTAACCCTGGATCGCGCCAAGGCCCATCTCGGGATGGACCATGATGATGACGACACCCTCATCAGCGCTTACATCTCTGCAGCATCCGGCGCTGTGAAGAACTACCTGAAGTTTTCGTCTGCATACGAAGTCGAGCGCGACAGCAACGATGATCCGATCCTGGACAGCAACGGTGATCCTGAGTACGTGCGCGACAGCAGCAATGACAAGGTAGTAGCCATGCCTGTGCAACAAGCCACGCTGCTGCTCATTGGTTACTTCTACAAGAATCGCGATGAGAACCCGGACAGCGCCTTTGCCCAGGGCTATCTGCCAGCGCCGGTGACTGCTCTACTGTATCCACTCCGCGACCCAGCGGTGGCATGAGATGGGCATGGAGGCAGGCCGTCTGCGCCACCGGGTGGATATCCAGGCGAGGCAGGATGTTCAGGACCCGCAGACCGGCGAGGTAGTGCCGGCCTGGTCTACTGTGTGGCCTGCAGTTCCGGCCGCCATCGAGCCGCTGAGCGTGCGCGAGTTCATCTCTGCTCAGGCTGTGCAATCCGACATCAGTGCGCGGATCACGATCCGTTATCGTGCAGGCCTGCTCCCGAACATGCGAGTATTGCACAACGGAAAGATCTACAACCCAGCCGGTTGGCTGCCTGATCCGGTGCGCGGCAATGAGTACCTCACCGCACCATGCTCTGAAGGCGTCAACGAAGGCTAATGGAATCCAAGCGCTGGACTGGCTGCACAGTCGTGTGCATCGCCAGCGGACCTTCTTTGACTGCTGAAGACTGCGCCGTCGTTGAACGCGCAGACCTGCCAACCATCGCTGTTAACTCCAGTTGGAAGCTGGCCCGCTTCTGCGACGTGATCTATGCCGGCGATGCATGCTGGTGGGCCGAGTACGGCGATGAGATCGATATCCAGGCTGAACGCTGGAGCTGCACTCGCCAGGCCAAGCAGCGCTTTGGGGTGAATCACCATCAGGTTGGCGGCCCCTACAACAGCGGCATGCGTGCCATCCAGTTTGCGATGCAGCAGGGATCCTCTCGGGTCCTCCTGCTGGGCTATGACTGCTCCATTGCCGCCGGCATGCATTGGCATGGCGCACACCACCGGACAAAGAATCCTGATGCTCAGAAGGTCGCCGGCTGGCACAAACAGTTCGCGCAGGTTGCGGCGGAAGCGAAGGCTCGCGGGGTTGAGGTGATCAACTGCAGTCGCTATAGCGCGCTCGGATGTTTCCCGCGCTTGATCCTTGAGGAGGCGCTTTGCTGATCAAGGGAATGATGGGGCTTGGCGACAACATCTTCGCCAGAGCCTTTGTGAAGAACTATCCAGGCGCGTTTCTCGAAACGCCATGGCCTGAGTTCTACAGCGATCTCAACGTCAAATGCGTAAGGCCTTCTACGAAGCTTCGCACCCAGGCCAAGAACATCGACCGTCCGCACAAGTGGCACAAGGCGCCGCCTTCCCGAGAGTTGCGCATTGCCTATGGACGAGAGCCGATAATCAAGGGACTTCGCAAGGCATATCGGTGCGAGCCGAAAGAATTCGACCTACCGGACTTCGGGCAGTCGCCTGTTGATGGTCGTTATGTTCTGGTGAGACCTGCAACGGTGCGCTCCGAGTGGCGCGCTGATGCGCGTAACCCTTTTCCTGAGTACATCGCTAGCGCAGCAGCAGAGATTCAGCGTAGAGGCTGGAAGGTCGTGTCGGTTGCCGACCTCGTTCCAGATGTTGAATGGGCTCTGGACCCACTGCCAGTGGCTGATATCAGCTTCCACCGCGGCGAGCTGAAGGTTGAACAGTTACTCGCTCTGCTGCAGCACGCAGCCGCCGTGATCGGCGGTATCGGCTGGATCGTTCCGGCCAGCATCGCCGCCAAGGTGCCGGCCTGGATCATCTGCGGCGGTCAGGGTGGATTCAACTCGCCAGAGCACATCACCGATCCATGCATGGACCTGTCCCGCATCACCTTTGCGGTCCCTGACAGGTTCTGCCACTGCACCCTGAAAGAACACAACTGCGACAAGAGAATCAGCGACTATGACCGCAAGTTTGCCGAATGGGCTGACCGACTGCCTGCTCTGGTCTGAAGAGCTCGGCATGGGCTGGCATGGCCGGAAGCCCATGGACTATGAAGGCGCGTACTTTGCCAAGTATCAGGAGCTCGACGCCACTCCGATGGGTGAGGCCCTGACGCGAGCTCGCGTTGAGATGGTGCGCCGGCACTTCACAGGCCAGGTGCTCGACATCGGCATAGGTGGTGGCCGATTCGTAGAGGAGTCGGGTGGATTCGGCTTCGACGTGAATCCCGAGGCGCTGCAGTGGCTTGAAGCCAACGGCTGCTACAAGAACCCATATTTCGGCTGGGACGCCATGTCCTTCTGGGACAGCCTTGAGCACATCCCTGATCCTGAATTGGTGCTACGTAGCGTTGGCGACTGGGCGTTCGTCTCGATGCCGATCTACAAGGATCAAGCCGACTGCCTGAAGTCCAAGCACTTCAAGCCAGGCGAGCATATCTGGTACTGGACGTTGGAAGGATTCGTTTCTTGGATGGATCGCCAGGGCTTCGAGCTTCGCGAGATCAACCATGCCGAGTCAGAGCTTGGCCGTGAAGGCATCAGCTCGTTCGCGTTCCGACGTTATGGGCGGTGGATTCTGCGAAATGGTGAGAGGGTCATCTAATGGCTGAGGCTGTCGAGTTCAAGATCGAAGGTCTGGACAGCCTTCTCGGGAAGCTCGAAGAGATTAGCTATGACCTGAAGCGCAAAGGCGGTCGCTCATCGCTACGAAAGGCTGCGGCGCTGATTGTGGCGAATGCAAAGGCTGGCGCGCAGAAGGTGGACGATCCTGGTACCGGCCGGAGCATCGCGGACAACATAGCATTGCGCTGGAATGGAAGGCTCTTCAAGAGAACTGGAGATCTCGGTTTCCGTATTGGCGTGCTCCACGGTGCCATACTTCCGAAGCGTGGCGAGCGAGTTGAAACGACACAGAACGCGCCGACCCCGCATTGGCGACTTCTTGAATTCGGAACCGAGAAGATGCGTGCGCAACCATTCATGCGCTCCGCTCTTGCAGATCACATCAGCGAAGTGACGAACACCTTCGTTTCGGAATACGAGAAGGCCATAGACCGTGCTATCAAGCGCGCCAAGAAGAAAAAGGTGAATTGATGTTCCCGCCTATCTATGAGGTTTGCGCAGCTAACTCCGAAGTTCAGGCTGCTCTCGGAACGCCAGTGCGCCTTTATCCGTTTGGCGAAGCTCCTCAGGGTGTGGCGCTTCCATATGCCGTATGGCAAACGCTGGGCGGATCGCCAGAGAACTATCTGAAGCAGCGTCCTGATATTGACCAATTTTCCTTGCAGATAGACGTGTACGCCACGAGCGCTACTGCTGCCAGGAACGTCGCCAGAGCTCTTCGCAATGCAATAGAGCCTGTCGCGTACATCACTCGCTGGAATGGCGAGGATCGCGATCAGGAGACAAAGAACTACCGCGTCAGTTTTGACGTGGACTGGTGGGTTCAGCGCTAGCTGCAGCCCTTAGTAAGCAACCCGCCAAGTGCGGGTTTTTTTGTGCCTCAAGAAACCCGTACAGGAGAAACACCATGTCGGTCCTTACCCAAGGAACTCAGGTCTATTTCATCGATCCGAATTTCGACAGCAGCGGGCCTGGCGTCCGTGAAGTCGAGTGTGCCACCACCTTCAGCCCGGGCGGCAACCCCGCCGACCAGATCGAAGACACCTGTCTTTCCGCTACCACGCGCAGCTACAAGCCGGGTCTGCGTACTCCCGGGCAGGCGACTCTCGGCCTGAACGCTGATCCGGAAAACGAATCCCACCTGCGCCTACATGAGCTCAGTGAAACTGACCCTTCGCCGACCCTCAAGTGGGCTGTTGGCTGGGCTGATGGCACTGCCGCACCAACCATCAGTGGCCCGGACAGCAATGGTGAATATGACTTCGTTCTGCCCACCACTCGCACCTGGTTCGTGTTCGAAGGCTACATGTCGGACTTCCCCTTCGACTTCGCCGCTAACACCGTGGTTACCACGTCGGCAACCATCCAGCGTTCGGGCGGTTCCGCCTGGATTCCGAAGGTGTAACCCATGCTGTTAAGCATCGATTCTCTGAAAGAACTGGGCGCCTTCAGTGGCGCCCCTGTGGAGCGGGAAATCACCTGGAAGCAGGGCGACAAGGAGCTGACTGCCACTGTCTATGTTCGTCCGCTTTCCTATAGCTCTGCTGTATCCGACCTGATGGCAATCAACGGGAAGGTAGACGGCATCGCCGGACGTATCGCGGCTAGCATTGTCACTGCCGATGGGAAGCCGGTATTCACTGCTGGCGACATTACCGGCGAGGCCGATCCTGACCGCGGCCAGCTTGACGGAAATCTCACTGTTGCTCTGCTCGGCGCCATCGCCGAGGTAAACAACATGGGAAAGACGCCGAGCTCAGCGAGCTAGACGAACTCTGGCATGAGTTGGTCTTGTGCGGGGTTGGCGGCAGGACCATAGCTGAGGCGCAGCAGCGCCTCAGCTATCGAGAGTTCCTGAGCTGGACTCGATATCGAGCTAAGCGTGGAAGCCTAAACGTTGGCATGCGAGTAGAGCGAGGCTCTGCACTTCTCGCAACCCTCTATGCCAACAGCCACAAGAAGGGCGGCGGCTTCAAGATCTACGACTTCATGCAGCACGAAAAAGAACCCGCGATCTCTCTTGAGCAGGCTATGGATGCCTGGAAATAACTGGAGTCAACATGGCATCTAGTAGCCTCGGCACGCTTACGCTCGATCTGATTGCCAAGGTGGGTGGCTTCGTTACTGGCATGGACGCGGCTGAGCGAAGTTCGCAGAAGTGGCGGAAAGAAGTCGAGAAGAACGCCAAGGCTGTTGGTGTTGCGATTGGCGGAGCTGTGGCGACAGGCGCGACTGCACTGACTGCGATTACAGTCAGCACCATCAATTCGGCCAAGGAGATTTCCAACCTTTCCCAGGTCGCCGGGAGCAGCACGACTGAATTTCAGAAGTACGCTGCCGGTGCGAAACTGGTTGGTATAGAGCAGGAAAAGCTCGCCGACATCTTCAAGGATGCTAACGACAAGGTCGGTGACTTCCTCAACACTGGTGGCGGCGCGCTCGCTGACTTCTTTACCAACATCGCTCCGAAGGTCGGTGTCACCGCTGACGACTTCCGCAATCTATCTGGGCCTCAGGCGCTCGGCCTGTACGTGCAGAGTCTGCAGAAGGCCAACGTCAGCCAGGCTGACATGACATTCTACATGGAGGCAATTGCCAGCGACGCTACAGCTCTAACCCCACTGCTTCTGAACAATGCTGAAGGATTCAAGACTCTTGGGGATGCCGCCGAAGCGTCCGGCGCCATCCTTGATGAGAAGACCATTCGTGCTGCGAATGAACTGCAGGCAGCGACCTGGTTGATTGAGCAGAGCGTTGCCGGGCTGAAGAACCAGATCGCAGCGCAGCTGCTTCCGGCACTTAGCGACATGGCTGTCGGATTGCTAGGAGTCAACAACGAAGGTCAGGCCGCGGTCGTCATTGGCGACTTGGTGGTCGATACCCTGAAGTTCATGGCAAAGGCTGCGGTAGGGGCAGTCGGTGCGTTTGACCTTGTAGGCAAGTCAATTGCCGGGGCATTTGCTGTTGCCGCAGCAGGCGTGGAAGGTCTTCAGGATATCGACTGGAGCAACATTACTTCCGGTGGAGCATTCGACAAATTCCAGCAAAACGTCCAGAACGCCGCTGCGACTGTTGGCGAAGACCTTGATGCGACCGCTGAGAAGTATGCTGGATTCATCGATCAGATTGACAAGGCAGGTAGCGGTGGAACGAATGGGAAGATCAAGGAGCTTGCGGATCTTCTTGAGAAGCTGAGGAAGAATGGCGGTAAGGCCGGGACATTCACCGCATTAACCAACGAAGAGAAGGCTGCGCAGAAGGCTGCAGAGCAGGCCGCGAAGGCGCTGCAGAAGCGTTTCGATGAGGCCGAGACCGGTTACGAGCGGCAGATCTCCCTGATCAACACCGAGGTCGACAAGCGAAAGAACGCGACCGAGGTCGCCAAACTCCAGTTCGAGATCGAGTCTGGAAAGCTCAAGGGCATCAATGCTCAGCAGCAGGAGCGCCTCAACGGCCTGGCCGCTGAGCTGGATCGTCTGCAGAAGCTGAAGCTGGCGAACGAAGATGCCGCCAAGGCGGCCGCCTATCGCGCCTCACTGGGCCAGGAGAACAGCACGGCCGCCGCCGGCTTCGACATCGAACTGGCCGGTGCCGGCGCTGGCGATAAATATCGCGCGCGGCTGCAGGAGATGCTCCAGATCCGGCAGAGCTTCAATGAGAAGCTCGCTGAGCTGACCTCCCAGCGGAACTCCGGCGACATCAGCAAGGAGTTGTACGACCAGGAAACGGCGATTCTCCAGGGGGCATTGGATGAGCGCCTGAAACTGCAGGAGGACTACTACGCCCGGGTGGATGAGGCGCAGTCGAACTGGATCGACGGCGTCAACGATGCCTTCCAGAACTACGTCGACAGCGCCACCAACTACAACCAGCAGGCCGCCGACGCGGTTACGAGCATCCTCGAAAGCTCGACCTCGGAGGTGAGCGACGGCCTGTACGACATTGCCACCCAGGCCGAAGGCGTGAGTGATGTCATCGATGGCATCGCCAAGACGATCGGCGAGACCATGGTCAGGGCGCTGGCCGACATGGCGGCGCAATGGCTTGTGCTCCAGGCTGTGCAGTTGCTGACCGGGAAGGCTACCCAGGCCAGTGCCGCCACCGCGCTCTCAGCGAACGCGCAGGCGACTGCGCTGCAGGCTGGCTTGGCGGCGTTCGCATCGACGGCGGCCATTCCCATTGTTGGTCCTATCGCGGCGCCAGGCGCAATGACCGCGGCGCTCGCGGTGGCCGAGCCCATGGCGGCCTCCATCGGGGCATTGGCACTCTCCGGTATGGCGCACGACGGAATTGACTCCATCCCGCAGGACGGCACCTGGTTTCTGCAGAAGGGCGAGCGGGTGACCACCGCTGAAACCAGCGCCAAATTGGACAACACGCTGAACAAGGTGCAGTCGGGGATGAACGAGATGGGCGGCTCTTCGCCGGTGATCAACATCATCGAAAGCCCTGACAAGGCCGGAACTGTTGAGAGGCGCTCCAACAATGGCCAGGAAGTTATCGATGTGATCGTCGCGGACATCATGGGCGATGGGAAAACGTCCAAGGCAATTTCGCAAGCATATGGGATGAAGAGGAGAGGGACGTGATCAAGTACCCAGACGACCTTCCCTGCCCCCAGCGCGATGGCTATGACCTCTCGCCAGTAAGTCCTCTCCTCAGGTCAGCCCTGCAAACCGGTAGGGCGCGGCAGCGTCGGCGCTACACCAGCACGCCAACGATTGCCGCGGTCAACTGGTTGATGGACGACATGCAAGCCCAGTTCTTCGAAGCTTGGTTCAAGGAGGTCCTGGTCGACGGATCGCAGTGGTTCGAGTGCCCACTGAAATCCCCGGTCGGGATGCAGGACTACACCGTTCGCTTCGCCGATATGTATTCGGGGCCGACGCTCGTTGGGGTGAGCATGTGGCGATTCACTGCCTCGCTTGAACTGCGTGAGCGGCCGCTTATTCAACCTGGCTGGGCTTTTTTCCCCGACCTCTGGTTCGGCATGAGCATCATCGACATGGCATTGAACAGGGAGTGGCCTGAAGCATGACCGTCCTTGAACGCGTTTACGCCTCTGGCGGCCCGGAGGTCGCCATCGCCACGCTGGAACTGTCCTGCGACGCCTGGGCCGATTCGCTGTTGCTGTGCCAGGGCTTCGAAGACCAGGCGTTCACAACGGAAGATGCGCGGACGCTCGCCTTTCAGGCAGCCGGCATCGACGTCGCAATCCCGAAGCGCGACAACTCCGGCGCGCAGACAGTTGGCTTCGCCATCGACAATGTCACCGGCGAAGCCCAGCAGCGCATTGATGCTGCGCTGGAAGCCGGCGCCCAGGTGTTCCTAACACTGCGCATCTTCCTCGACACCGACCGCAGCGCGCCGGCGGAGCCACCTTATCGCATGGTGGTGAAGAGCGGTCGATGCTCCGGTACCACGGTTGAGGTAACCGCCGGCTACTACGACCTGATCAACACCGGCTGGCCGCGTGACGTGTACACGACGACCTTCGCGCCCGGTCTCAAGTACATCAGCTGACCCATGTTCGATCGATACCTGACGGCCACCTATGTCGAAGGCGGCCGCGAGTTGCCGTGCCTGGATTGCTGGGGACTGGTGATCCTGGCTCGCGTCGAGCTCTACGGCCTGCCGCGGCTGAGCAACTTCGGCGCGGTCACGCGGCTCACGCCGGTGGACATGCAGCGCGCCTACCGCGCCGAGGTGGAGCGCGCTCTGGTCGAGTGTGAGCCGGCGCCCGGCGTCATTGCCGCGGCGATGCGCGGCGAGCTCTGCGTGCATGTCGGCTTGGTGGTCGAGAAGGACGGTCGCCTGGCTGTTCTGGACATCAACCCGCGCGGCACCCCAACCATTCAGCGCCTGGCCGACTTCGAGGCGCGCTACCTGCGAGTGATCTATTACCGTGACAAAGAGATCATATAAGACGTGTATTTACGAAATTGTTAATTCCGTCAACGGGAAAAGATATATAGGTAGTGCTTCCAATTTTTCAATTAGAAAGTCAGTTCATCTGCACTCGTTGCGTCGTGGTTGTCATAGAAATAAATATCTTCAGAATGCATTTGAAAAATATGGAGAGGAGTCGTTTTCGTTCAATAAATTAATAATCTGTGAGAGGGCGGAACTTCTTTTTTATGAGCAGCTATGTCTTGATAACTTGTCCCCTGAATACAACCTGCATAAGGTTGCCGGCGCTCCATCTGGGTACAGACATAGCGAGGAAACCAAGGAGAAGATGAGGCAGGCATGGAAAGACAGAAGTGCAGATGTAATTGAACGTATAACCAAGGCTCCGAAGCAAGAATGGAAACACACGCCAGAAGGCCTCGCAGCCATATCAAATACGCACAAGACAAGAGTGCGTGGTGACACGGAAAGAAGAAAAACCGCGCTGTCCGTTGGAAAGCTTACAGAGGATCAAGTTTTAGAGATTCGTAGGTTGAGGGCGTCTGGATCGAAATTACTTGATCTATCGAAAATATTTGGTGTTTCTCCAGAAGCAATATCGAATGTCGCGAATCGGAAGACATACAGATGGCTATAGAGATCTATCCGTCGAAGCTCAAGGGTGAGCCGCTGGAGCGGCATCCGATCATCCAGTCGCTGACCATTCGCGAGTGGCTGGTGGCCAACGTTCCGAGTTTCAGCGATCGAGACCTGCACCCGATCACCGTCGGCCTGATCCGCGCTGAGTTTGCGAGCCGGTCCGATCTGACTGAGCAGCAGATAAGTGCGCAGGAGCAGGTCGTGCCAGCGGAAGAGTGGGGCGATACACTGCTGCAGCCGCAGGACGTGGCGCGCATTTACATCGAGCCGCGTGGTACCGATCCGTTCACCATCACCGCTGCGCTGTTCAAAGGTGCCCAGGCAGTCTTCCGCGCGCTAATGCCCAAGATGCCCGGCATGCCCTCGGCGCCGGGCAGCGGAAACCAGTTGAACGACTCATCGGCGAACGCGAACAAAGTCGCCTTGGGCGACGTCATTCCAGAGCTTGCCGGTCGTCCAAAGCGATACCCCGACTACCTACTGCCGCCGCGCAAGTACTTCTCGGGTCCGCGCGAGCAGTGGATGGAACTCCTGCTGTGCGTGGGGAAAGGGGAGTACCAGATTCCCGCCAGTTCGGTGCTTATCGGCGACACCGCGATGCTCGCCCTGGGCGCCGACGCCAGTTACACCATCTACGAACCGGGCGCTGACCTGTCGGCGGAGACTGCCGCCCAGTGGTGGCACACGGCGGCCGAGGTTGGCGCCACGTCCACCGGTACCGCTGGCCTGGAGTTGACGCTATCGACCGACGTCACGCCGTCGCCGACCGCCGCTGCCTACCAGTTCAGCGGATTCACCATCTCCATCCCGACAGGCCAGGGCAAGTTCCCCGATGATTGGGCTGTGGGTCAGGTGATCCGCGTCGTTGCGCCGTATAGCTACACCGTGACCAACGGAACGCCGCGCGATGTGATCACCGGCCCCTTGTCGATGCTGAACGCATCAGTCGGTGATGAGATCGAAGTGGTTGGCGTGAACGGTGGCTACTACACGGTGGACAGCTTCGACGCCACCGCCGGAATGACCCTCGACTATGACTGGGGCGCTCCTGCTGATCAGCTTGCGCTGGGGAGTGGACTCGCCACCATCGGTCCGAAAGGCCTGCTGTACCGGATCGTCACGATCGCAGCCGACAAGCAGAGCATCACTGTTCAGCGCCTTACCTCCAGCGGATCCACTGACCTCGGATGGCCAGGCTTCAACAGCATGACGACCTCGTCTGCAGTCATCAGCCTGGACATGAGTGGATCCGTCGGCGGCTACCGTGGCCCGTTCCCGGCCTGCCCGGAGCGCGAGAAAACCTCGCTGATCGAGTTCGACGTGTTCATGCCGGAAGGCCTGTGCGGTGTCGGCCGGGAAGGGCAGTTCTACCAGATCAGCGTCTTCTACGACGTTGAGTGGCGGGACATGGCCGTCGGCGGCGCCTGGAACGTTGTCCACTTCAGCCACGCCGGCAACACACTCGACCAGCAGGGATTCACGGATCGAATCGCGCTCCCGTATGCCATGCGGCCGGAAGTGCGGATGCGCAAGGTGTTCGTCAACCAGGGCGGCAACTCCACATCCGAGTACCGCGACAAAGCCCAGTGGTATGGGTTGCGGGCGAACCTGCCGGCGAAGACCAGTTACGAGGGGGTGACCATCATCGCGGTGAAGGTGCGATCCTCGGATCGTATCTCCTCGATGACCGACAACAAAATTTCGCTGGTTCCAACTCGTATCCTGCCGACGCGGAGCGGAGGGGCCTGGACGTCTCCGCAGCCAACGCGCGACATCGTGCCTTGGGTGGCCTACGTGGCGAAGTCCATCGGCTACACCGACGCCGACCTGGACCTGGTGGAGCTCGACCGACTGGACGCCATCTGGAAGTCGCGGGGCGACACCTACGACATCGCGATCACCGATGCCGGAACCGTGAAGAGCAACCTCGAGGACGCACTGGACGCCGGCTTTGCGGAACTGACGATCAAGCGCGGCAAGATTTCGCCCGTCCGAGATGAGCCGCGGACCTCCTTCGATCACATGTACACCCCGCAGAACATGACCGAGGGCCTGGTGCGCAGCTTCACCGCGCCAGGGCCGGACGACTATGACGGCGTCGATGTGGAATACACGGACGGGCAGACCTGGGAGAAGGCGACGGTGCAGTGCCGGCTTCCGGGCGATGTCGGGCGCAAGGTCGAGAAGATCAGCGTTCCCGGCGTCACAGACCGGACGCGGGCCTGGCGAATTGGCATGCGCCGGCGGATGGTCCAGCTGTACCGGCGCTGGGACAACATCTGGTCGACCGAGTTGGATGCCCTGAACAGCGACTATCTCGGCTACTGCGCGGTAGCAGATGACGTGCCCGGCTACGGCCAGAGCGCGCTGCTGCTGGGCTTCGAGGCGATTGGTGGCGGCCTGGTGCGGTTGGAATCCAGCGAGCCGCTGGACTGGTCGTCTGCGGATCCGCATCTGGTCGCGCTACGCCGCCCGGACGGTACGCTGTCCGGGCCGTATCCGGCGACGCGGGTCGATGACTACGCCCTCACGATCACGGCCCCCGACTTCATTCCAGACCTGTCCTGGGAGATAGAGCCGCCGCACCTGCTGTTTGGCACTGTCACGCGGTGGTCCTACCCGGTGCTGATCACCTCGATCGAGCCCAGCAGCAACGTCGGTGCCTCTGTCGCCGCAGTGAACTACGACGCCCGCGTCTACCAGTACGACGACGCCACCGCGCCCTGATTCTCGACTTCGTCAACTACCTGAGCCCGCCTAGAGCGGGCTTTTTCATGCCCGGAGAAATGCATGCGCTACAACACTGGGAACCCCGTTGAGCCCAACGGCTCCAGCGATCCGCGCGACGTCTTCGATAACGCCGCAAACTTCGATCTCTTTTCCAACGGGCCGCTGGAGTTCTATCCCGACCGACTCGGGGTGAATCGCCGCAGCTGGTCCGGCATCCAAACCGCGTTCTCTAATTTTATAGCTAACTCCGGCTACGAGTTAATCGGCGATTACGACGCCGACGGTCCGTTGCTAATTTCCGCCCCGAATCAAGTGTTCACAAAGAACGGGGAATACTGGCGGTCCGCTGCCGACCTAGCGTTGCCCTACACCACGGTGGACAACTGGGTGGTGGACCAACCGAAGTTCGTCAGCGTTGGCGATGCAGTGTTGCGCCAAGACCTGGCCGCGCCGACCGGTGCCGCACGCGTCGGCTGGGACCGACTGCCAATCAACGCCGCGATCACGACGGTGAGCCAGGGGCTGGACGCCTCGGCGGTGAACATCTGGGAATTCGCCACGCTGGCCACCGGCTACGCACCGGGCGGGGATATCTCCACGTGGGACTGGCGTCCAGCGAGCCAAGCGGCCCTGGCCTCGCTGCTGCCGGGACAGACCCTGCATTACCCGGCACCGCACGTATACCGTCACGTCAACGCCACCAGTTCGGGCGGCGTCACCATTGTCGACCGCCGCGCCAATGCGGTGGCAAATAACACCCTGTTTGCGCTGACCTGCTCGACCGATCGTATTGCCGTGCGCATCGATGGCGAGGTGCGCGGCACGTCTGCCCTGGACGATATCTTCCGATTCACTGGCAACCATCAAATGTTCTGCGGTCAAGGCACTGTGCGTAACGTATCCGGCGAATTCCTCGACACCAACAGCCAGTCCGATCCCCTGATCCAGTGGTTCCCGTCTCTGGTTCGCCTGGATGGCAACTTCTCGGGATCGCGCGATCTGACCTACTATGATCAACCCACCGTAGGTCTGAACCTGCGTGGGGACGACAACTGGGCAGACCGCAATACCTTCATCGGAGGACCGACGGCACACGGTGCGGGAACTATCCAGTTCGGGATCTACAGCGGCATTTCAAACGTGGCGCGGTTCCGCCACAAGCTGACCCGCAACCACTTCGGCCGCTCGGCCGGTAACGGCGCCTGCTACAGCGGCATCTTCTCCACCTCCCGGGAAAGCGTGTTTGCGAACAACACCGGCAAGTCGGTCCTGGAGCACCTGATCTACAATAACGGGTTCGGTTGCAAGATCGCCTTCAACGACATCGACGATGCCGGGGCCGCAGCGGGCATCCAGAGCTTTGCGGATGACACTCTTATTCAGGGGAACACCGTCAAGAACTGCGCGAGCGGCATCGCCGTGTCGACACTGAACGGCTGCCGCATCATCGGCAACGATGTGTCCGAGGGTATTACCCTTTCGGGCATCTCGCTGCGTACAAAATCCGGCGCGGTCGTTGATTCGGTGGAGTACGACATCATTATCGCCAACAACAACGTGGCCGTTATCGGCTCCCAGAGCCCGATCGACATCGTCATGACCACCGGCATTCGCAATCTGGTCATCTCTGGCAACACCTTGTCGGGCGGCCCTGTCCCTGGTGTCAACGGCGACGAGGCAAACATCCGCGTTCGCTATATCACCGGCGCGGCAGGACTGCTCCGCAACGTGAACATCTACGGCAACACGCACCGCGAGTGCGCCGGCTATGCTATCGCCATGCGTGGCGTGCAGGCCTTCAAGATCCACGACGAGATCATCAGGAACGCCAACGGCGCAACAGCAGCGACCGCCATGCGCTTCTTCACCTGCATCAATGGCGAGATTTACAACAACGCGGTGGAGGATGCTCGTGGCGTCAAGCTGACCAGTCAGATCCTTTTCGCATCGACGGCTGATGGCAACAGCAACATTTTGGCGCACGACAATAACGGCATCGGCCTACTCTCTGCGGCCACTGCTCTCTGTGCCGTACCGACTGGCGAACGCGCCTTTAACAACGGCCAGAACAGCCTGGGCACCAACGGAACCTTCACCATGACCGCAGCAAACGCCCTGGTGGTAGACAGTGCGGTGTCCCCGCAAGCCGCCTCGATCCGGACTGGAGCGCTGATTGAGCTGACGCCGATAGGCAAAGCAGCGGTAGATCAGCAGGCAGGGTCTAAGCGGCTGTATGTTTCTGGGGTAAGTGCAGGTTCGTTCAACATTGCAACAAGTGACGGTTCTGCCGCCGTTTCTGCGACATACACGTATAGGATTATTCAGTGATAATGAATGCGCCATTGCTGGCGCATATTTTCACTTAATCAGTCCTTTTTCCGGAAAATCGTGACTTCAATCTAAGAATTGGCTTCTCGAAAAATAAATAGCTAATTGGTGCGGCAATGATTGCAATCCAAAGCCCGAGGTCTAGCTCTGGCGGGAATTGGCTGTTCATCCTGTACGGACCGTTTCCGGTGAAAACACCCTGCCAAACATAAAGTCCGTAGCTTATAAGGCCTATTGTTGCAAGCGGCTTGAATTCAAGTGTCTTTACTAGAGCTGAGTCCTGATTATGGTAAATATACAGGATTAACAGTGTAATAGAGATCAGCCAAGGCAAATTAGAGCTTACGAAGGCTGGCGATGAAAGCCCCGCCAGCGCGAGAATAAGAACGATGCCAGACGTACCCTTGTCCGATACAATTTTAATAACAAATTCTTTGTTTGCTATGAATGCCCCTATGCATCCAAAAGCGATTGGCGCGGCTGCAGGAAAAGTCCAACGAGAAATATTGTACTCATCAAGGCCTGAAAATAGAGAAACTCCAAAGTAAACGCATGTCGCAGCGAATGCTACCGCAGAAGCTAGAGCAAATCTTGCGCCGATTGCAAAGACTATCGGCCAAATTAGGTAGAAGTGCTCTTCCACAGCTAATGACCAAAAGTGTGACATGGTTTGGTGGTTGCAGCTCTTTGACGCGAAATTTAATGTGTAAGTGTACGCGTGCGCGAATGAACAGCCTTTGATTTGTGCCATTCCCAATGCTGATACTGCAAGAAGAATGGTTATTGCAAGAAAGTATAGTGGGAATATGCGTATTAGCCTTCTCATGAAGAAGTTGTAAATGCTTATTCCCCCGGTTTTCTTCTTTTCGCTTATTAGAAGTAGTGTTATTAGAAAGCCGGAAAGGGCAAAGAATACATTCACCCCAACGTTTGGGCTAAAAACAGAAAGAAATCCGCTATTTGTTACGCCAACCCTAGGCCATATAACTGCGTGAGACATTATCACAAGTATCACTGAAATGCCGCGCAGGCCATCCAGGCCGAGAATCTTGTTACTCATACCGCCCCCGTCATAAGCAAGCCGCGAATGATATCCGCCCATCAATGCTAGTGCCACAACACACGACAGCCAGGCCACGCGCCGGGCTTTCTTTTTCTGGAGAAAATCATGGCTCGACTGACTGAGGCTGCCGCCGGCGGCCGGAACGTGCTCGCCTTCCTGGACATGCTCGCCTGGTCGGAGGGTACTGATCATCCACGCCAGCCCACCGAGGACCAGGGCTATGACGTGATCGTCGGCGGTGCCACCTTCACCGGTTACGCCGATCATCCGCGGCGTCTGGTCGACTTGCCGCACCTGGGCATCAAGTCCACCGCCGCCGGCCGGTACCAGTTGCTGTCCCGCTACTGGGACGCCTACCGCAAGTCGCTGAAGCTCGAGGGCGGGTTCACGCCGGCCAACCAGGACCGCGTGGCCATCCAGCAGATCCGCGAGCGGCGCGCCCTGGCGGACATCCAGGCCGGGCGTATCCCGGAGGCCATCGCCAAATGCCGGAACATCTGGGCCAGCCTCCCAGGCGCTGGCTACGGGCAGAACGAACACAAGCTGGACGACCTGCTGGCCCATTACCTGGCCGCTGGCGGGAGGTTGGCATGACCTGGCTGAAGGTGGTGCCGGCTTGGGCCTGGTGGGGGTTGGCGCTGATCATCGTGGCCGGCGGCCAGCAGTTGCGGGTGGGCTGGGCCCAGGCCGATGCGGCGAAGGCTCAGGCCGAACTGGCCGACTACCGACTGGAGGTCTCGGAGCGTGATCGCCGCGCTGCCGCCCAGGCCCGAACTGAAGAGCAACGCCGCCAGAAGGCGGTCGATGAGGTGGGAAATGAAGCAGATGGGGAATTGGAAGTGGCCCGGGCTGATGCTGATCGGTCTGGGGATGCTTTGCAGCGCCTGCAGCAGCGGTACGCCGAGCTTGAACAGCGCAGCCGAGGCTGCGGCAATGCCCTCACTGCCCAGCTCGGCCAGGCAGCCGAAGGCGAAGCCCGAGTGCGAGCCGACCTGCTCGGCCGGCTCGGAGAGGCTGTTCGATTCTATGCTGCTGAAGCCGACCGCCGGGGAATAGCGGGGCGGGCGTGTGAGGCGGCCTATGACCGGGTGAGGGGAGGGGGATAGGTGCCCAGAACGGGCGGGAAAGGCTGTCTAAAACTAAGTGCCGTCAACCCGGAAATACTGGCTCTCCGGGCGGCCATCTCGGGATTTCGTTTTAGACCGTTTCGGACTAAGACGCAGGCGTAATGCAGCCTGGGGCGATGCTTTTACACTACTGCTGCATTACTGGTTGGTAGCCGGCGCCTCTCCCTATATAAAGGAAGGGGTGGTCATCTTGATGGCAGAAATGCCATCAAAATCGTTTCCGCAACTAAACAGCCGCCCCGCGTGGCAGTAGGTGCGCAGGCCGGTATAATCTGATCGGTTGCGGAAACGAAAAGGCTATAAGCCGTTGATAGATAAAGACTCTCCGGCAGACGAAGTGGCTGCCGCTGGCGTTTCCAGGATTGCCCTGGGCGTCGAATACAAAGGTGCGCGTTATCGCGGCTGGCAGCGCCAGGAGGACGGCGTGCCGTCGGTGCAGGCGGCGCTGGAGAAAGCCCTGTCGAAAGTCGCCGACGAGCCGGTGTCGGTGGTCTGCGCCGGGCGCACCGATGCCGCCGTGCATGCCAGCGGACAGGTCGTGCACTTCGATACCCGCGTCGAGCGGCCGCTCAAGGCCTGGGTCATGGGCGGCAACGCCAATCTGCCGGCCGACATCAGCGTGACCTGGGCCAAGGTGATGCCGGCGCATTTCCATGCGCGTTTCACCGCCATGGCGCGGCGCTACCGCTATGTGATCTACAACGACCTGATCCGTCCGGCCCACATGGCCGAGGAGGTCACCTGGAACCACCGCCCGCTGGACGTCGCGCGCATGCGTGAGGCGGCCCGCGCGCTGGTCGGCACCCATGACTTCACCTCGTTCCGCGCGGTGCAGTGCCAGGCCAAGTCGCCGGTGAAGACCGTGCACCACCTGGAGGTGATCGAACACGGCCGCTTCATCGTGCTGGATATCCGCGCCAACGCCTTCCTGCACCACATGGTGCGCAACTTCGCCGGCGTGCTGATGACCATCGGCGCGGGCGAACGTCCGGTGGAGTGGGCTGGGGAAGTGCTGGCCGCGCGCGATCGGCGCGCCGGCGGCGTCACCGCGCATCCTTATGGGCTGTACCTGGTGCGCGTGGAGTATCCCGAAGAGTTCGCCTTGCCCGAGCGCTACCTGGGGCCACATTTCCTTTCAAGTTTGCCCGATATCCTTGGCTGACGATGCCAGGGGCATTTGCTACCATCGACCGATTGATTGTCGCCTGATACTGGAAGGTTCCCGCATCTTGTCCGCCGTTCGCATCAAAATCTGCGGTATCACCCGTGTCGAGGACGCCCTCGCCGCTGCCGAGGCCGGCGCCGACGCGATCGGGCTGGTGTTCTACGCCAGGAGCCCGCGCGCGGTGAGCGTCCAGCAGGCGCGGGCGATCATCGCCGCGCTGCCGCCCTTTGTCAGCACCGTCGGCCTGTTCGTCGATGCCAGCCGCTGCGAGCTGGGGGAAATCCTCGATGCGGTGCCGCTGGACATCCTGCAGTTCCACGGCGAGGAGACGCCCGAAGCCTGCTCCGGCTGGCACCGGCCGTACCTGAAGGCGCTGCGGGTCAAACCGGGCGACGACGTGGCGGCGCAGATCGCGAAGTACCCGCAGGCCAGCGGTTTCCTGCTGGATACCTTTGTCGAAGGCGTGCCCGGCGGAACCGGCCAGGCGTTCGACTGGTCGCTGGTGCCGAAAGGCGTGAAGCGGCCGCTGATCCTGGCGGGCGGCCTGACGCCCGGGAACGTGGCCGAGGCCATCGTCCAGGTACGGCCCTATGCGGTGGACGTCAGTGGGGGCGTGGAAGCCAGCAAGGGCATCAAGGATGCGCAGAAGATCCGCGATTTCATCGCCCAGTGCCGGTCGGTCGCGTGACGCGGAATCTTCATGTGACGACGAGCGGCCTGCCGCCGTCCACTACCCAATCGCTGCCCGGCAGCGCAGGGAGTCGTCGGTGTTCGACGCCGGCGTCCCGCATCGAGTGGTGTATTCGTGGCGACGCCCCGGGCGGCGCCTTTGTTTGCGAGGGGTTCCGGCCTTGAGGTCGGAACCGCGACGATGAATTTGCTCAGGGACACGCGCATGGCTTCACGCCGTGCCCCTGCACTGGAGACGAGAGCATGAGCAACTGGCTGGTAGACAAGCTGATCCCTTCCATCATGCGTTCCGAGGCGAAGAAGAGCTCGGTACCGGAAGGCCTGTGGCACAAGTGCCCGTCCTGCGAGGCGGTGCTGTACCGCCCCGAGCTGGAAAAGACTCTCGACGTCTGCCCCAAGTGCGATCACCACATGCGCATCGGCGCGCGCGCGCGCATCGACATCTTCCTCGATGAGGAAGGCCGCGAAGAGCTCGGCGCCGAGCTGGAGCCGGTGGATCGCCTGAAGTTCCGCGACAGCAAGAAGTACAAGGACCGCCTCTCCGCCGCGCAGAAGGACACCGGCGAGAAGGACGCGCTGATCTCCATGAGCGGCAAGCTGATGGGCATGCCGGTGGTGGTCAGCGCCTTCGAGTTCTCCTTCATGGGCGGCTCCATGGGCTCCATCGTCGGCGAGCGCTTCGTGCGTGCCGCCAACTATGCGCTGGAGCATCGCTGCCCGATGGTCTGCTTCTCCGCCTCGGGCGGTGCGCGCATGCAGGAAGCGCTGATCTCCCTGATGCAGATGGCCAAGACCTCCGCCGCGCTGGCGCGCCTGCGCGAAGAGGGCATTCCGTTCGTCTCCGTGCTGACCGACCCGGTCTACGGCGGCGTTTCCGCCAGCCTGGCAATGCTCGGTGACGTGATCGTCGGCGAGCCGCGCGCGCTGATCGGCTTCGCCGGCCCGCGGGTGATCGAGCAGACCGTGCGCGAGAAGCTGCCCGAAGGCTTCCAGCGCAGCGAGTTCCTGCTGGAGCACGGCGCCATCGACATGATCGTCCACCGTTCCGAAATGCGTCAGCGGCTGGCCAAGCTGCTGGCCAAGTTCACCCACACTCCCAGCACCGCGCTCGCAGGATGACCCACCGTACCCTTGCCGACTGGCTCAGCTATCTCGAACAACTCCACCCCACGGCAATCGACATGGGGCTGGAACGCTCCCGTGAGGTAGCCGGCCGGCTTGGCCTGGGGCGCCCCGCGCCCCGCGTGGTGACCGTCACCGGCACCAACGGCAAGGGTTCCACCTGCGCCTTCCTCGCCGCCCTGCTCGGCGAGCAGGGCCTGCGCGTCGGCGTCTACAGCTCGCCGCACCTGCTGCGCTACAACGAGCGCGTGCTCATCGATGGCGTCGAAGCCAGCGATGAAGCGCTCTGCGAAGCCTTCGCCGCCGTCGAGGCGGCGCGTGGCGAGACTTCCCTGACCTACTTCGAAATGGGCACCCTCGCGGCCTTCTGGCTGTTCGAGCGCGCCGGCCTGGATGCCGTGGTGCTGGAAGTCGGCCTCGGCGGACGCCTGGATGCGGTGAACCTGGTGGATTGCGATGTCGCCGTGGTCACCAGCATCGGTGTGGATCACGCCGACTGGCTGGGCGATACCCGCGAGAGCGTGGCCTTCGAGAAGGCCGGCATCTTCCGCGCTGGCAAACCCGCCGTCTGTGGCGATCTGGAGCCGCCGGCGCCGATCCTCGGAGAGGCGCGCAGCCTGGGCGCGCCACTGGTGCTGCGCGGCCGCGATTTCGACCTGGCGCAGGGCGAGGGCGAGTGGCACTGGCGCGGTCGTTCCGCCGCCGGGGAAGCGCTGACCCTGCACCACCTGCCGCTGCTCGACCTGCCGATGGAGAACGCGGCGCTGGCCTTGCAGGTCTATGCCCTGCTCGACCTGCCGTGGCAGCCGGAGCGACTGGCTGCCGCTCTGCGCCGCACGCGGGTGACCGGCCGGCTGGAGCGGCGGACCCTGCGCTGGAAGGGCCAGGAACGTCATCTGCTGCTGGATGTCGGGCACAATCCCCACGCCGCGCAGTATCTGGCCGGCCGCCTGCGTTCCGCGCCGCCCAAGGGCGTACGCCATGCGGTGTTCGGCCTGCTGGCGGACAAGGATCTGGATGGCGTACTGGAACCCATGCTCGGCTTGGTGCAGGATTGGGCCGTCGCGCCGCTGCCCACCGGTCGCAGCCGGCCAGCGGAAGAGCTGGAAGCCGGGTTGCGCGCCCGGGGTGCGAGCGTCAGCGGGCATGCGGACATTGCCGCGGCGCTCGAAGCGCAGTGCGATGCGGCGTCGGCAGACGACGAGATTCTGGTGTTCGGTTCGTTCTACAGCGTGGCGGGTGCCCTGGAGTGGCTCGCCAGGGCTGCTCGATAAGCAAAAGGGGAAGTGATCCATGGCCTTGCTCGATAAGGGGCTCAAGCAGAGGGTTGTCGGTGCGCTGGTGCTGCTGGCGCTGGCCGTCATCTTCCTGCCGATGCTGTTCTCCCGCGAGGACGAGATGCGTCAGGTCGTGGTCGAAGCTCCGGTGATGCCCAAGCCGCCGGCCATGCCGAGCGTCGAAGTGCAGCCCACCGAGGTGCCGGAGCCGCAGGCCGAGGAGGCCGATGCCGGCGCGCAGCCGCAGGCCGCTCCCGCGCCGTCCGCGCCCATTGCCAGCCTTCCTGCGCAAGCGGCGCCTGCCCAGCCGGCGGCGCCGGCGCCCAAGCCCGCCGCTCCCGCGCCGCAGCCGCAGCCGGCACAGGCCCAGGCCGGTAGCGCCGCCACGGCTCCCGCTCCCGCCCAGCGTCTGGATGCCAGCAACCTGCCGGTCAGCTGGTCGGTGCAGTTGGCCAGCCTGTCCAGTCGCGCCCGTGCCGACGATCTGCAGAAGCAGTTGCGCAGCCAGGGTTACAACGCCTATGTACGCAGCTTCGACGGGATGAACCGGGTGTTCGTCGGTCCCGTGGTGGAGCGCGCCGAGGCTGAGCGCCTGCGCGACCAGCTGGGCAAGCAGCAGAAGCTCAACGGCTTCGTGGTGCGCTTCCAGCCCGAGCGTGGCTGAGCCGCGTCGTTAGCCTGACTCAATCGGCCCCATGTCAAACTGGGGCTCCGCTAAATCGAAGGCCTCTGCTAAAATGCGGGGCCTTTCCGTTTCTGGGCCGCAACGTGGCATTTACCTGGGTCGATTGGACGATGATCGGCATCATCGTCATTTCCAGCCTGATCAGCTTGAGCCGAGGTTTCGTCAAGGAAGCCCTGTCGCTGGTCACCTGGATCGTGGCCGGTGCGGTCGCCTGGATGTTCGGCGGCGCCCTGGCCGGGCATTTCGCACCCTACATCGAGCTGCCCTCCGGGCGTGTCATCGCCGCCTGCGCCACTCTTTTCGTCGTCACGCTGCTGTTGGGCGCACTGGTCAACTTCCTCATCAGCGAGCTGGTGCGGGTGACCGGCATGTCCGGCACCGACCGCCTGCTTGGCATGGTGTTCGGCGGTGCCCGCGGCGTGCTGCTGGTGGTGCTGCTGGTCGGCCTGCTGAGCCTGACGCCGGTGCAGCAGGACCCGTGGTGGCAGCAGTCGGCACTGATGCCGCATTTCCTGATCGTCGCCGACTGGTCGAAGAACTTCATTCTGACTTTCGCCGGGCACTGGATGTCCGGCGCCGCCCTTGCTCCACCGTCTGGAGCGGGAACTATGCTGCCGGCCCAGTGAGGGGCGGCGCAGGCGACGGGAAGCCGTCGCCGTGACGGCAGGTCCGGTGGATACTGCCGAATATTGGATTGTTTCAGCCTGAAACCAACTAGGGGTTGCGTCGCATGTGTGGCATCGTCGGTATCGTGGGCAAGTCGAACGTCAATCAGGCGCTCTATGACGCGCTCACCGTTCTCCAGCATCGTGGCCAGGACGCTGCGGGGATCGTCACCTGTCAGGATGACCGTCTGTATCTGCGCAAGGACAACGGCCTGGTCCGTGACGTCTTCCAGCAGCGCCACATGCAGCATCTGGTCGGCAAGACCGGCATCGGCCACGTGCGCTATCCCACCGCCGGCAGCTCCAGCTCCGCCGAGGCGCAGCCGTTCTACGTGAACTCGCCGTACGGCATCACCCTGGCGCACAACGGCAACCTGACCAACGTCGAGCAACTGGCCAAGGAAATCTACGAGTCCGACCTGCGCCACGTGAACACCAACTCCGACTCGGAAGTGCTGCTCAACGTGTTCGCCCATGAGCTGGCGGTGCGCAACAAGCTGCAGCCGACCGAGGAAGACGTGTTCGCCGCCGTCACTGGCGTGCATGCCCGCTGCGTCGGCGGCTACGCCGTGGTGGCGATGATCACCGGTTACGGCATCGTCGGCTTCCGCGACCCCCATGCGATCCGCCCGATCGTCTTCGGCCAGCGCCACACCGAGAACGGCGTGGAGTACATGATCGCCTCGGAAAGCGTCGCCCTGGATGTCCTCGGCTTCACCCTGATCCGCGACCTGGCGCCGGGCGAAGCGGTGTACATCACCGAAGAAGGCAAGCTCTACACCCGCCAGTGCGCGGTCAATCCGCAGTACGCCCCGTGCATCTTCGAGCACGTCTACCTGGCCCGTCCGGACTCCATCATGGATGGCATCTCGGTGTACAAGGCGCGCCTGCGCATGGGCGAGAAACTGGCCGACAAGATCCTGCGCGAGCGCCCGGACCACGACATCGACGTGGTCATCCCGATCCCGGACACCAGCCGCACCTCCGCGCTGGAGCTGGCCAACCGCCTGGGCGTGAAGTTCCGCGAAGGCTTCGTGAAGAACCGCTACATCGGCCGGACCTTCATCATGCCCGGCCAGGCCGCGCGCAAGAAGTCGGTGCGCCAGAAGCTCAACGCCATCGAGCTGGAATTCCGCGGCAAGAACGTGATGCTGGTGGACGACTCCATCGTCCGTGGCACCACCAGCAAGCAGATCATCCAGATGGCCCGCGAGGCCGGTGCGAAGAACGTCTACTTCTGCTCCGCCGCGCCGGCCGTGCGCTACCCCAACGTCTACGGCATCGATATGCCGAGCGCCCATGAACTGATCGCCCACGATCGCAGCACCGAGCAGGTCTGCGAGCTGCTCGGCGCCGACTGGCTGGTCTACCAGGACCTGCCGGACCTGATCGACGCGGTCGGTGGCGGCAAGATCAAGATCGAGCACTTCGACTGCGCGGTGTTCGACGGCGAATACGTGACCGGCGACGTCAACGAAGCCTATCTGAACAGGATCGAGCAGGCGCGCAACGACGCGACCAAGAGCAAGGCCAACGCGGTCAGCGCCATCATCGATCTGTACAACGACTGAGGAGAGCAGGGCATGGCTCAGGATTGGGAAGCCGGCCGGCTGGACAGCGACCTGCAGGGTGTCGGTTTCGACACCCTGGCGGTGCGCGCCGGCCAGCGCCGCACCCCGGAGGCGGAACACGGCGAAGGCCTGTTCACCACCTCCAGCTACGTGTTCCGCAGCGCCGCCGACGCGGCCGCGCGCTTCGCCGGTGAAGTGCCGGGCAACGTCTACTCGCGCTACACCAACCCCACGGTGCGCACCTTCGAGGAGCGCATCGCCGCGCTGGAAGGCGCCGAGCAGGCGGTGGCGACCTCCACCGGCATGTCGGCGATCCTCTCCCTGGTGATGAGCCTGTGCAGCGCCGGCGACCACGTGCTGGTCTCGCGCAGCGTGTTCGGCTCGACCATCAGCCTGTTCGAGAAGTACTTCAAGCGCTTCGGCCTCGAGGTGGACTACCCGCCGCTGAGCGATCTCGCGGCCTGGGAAGCGGCCTGCAAGCCGAACACCAAGCTGTTCTTCGTCGAGTCGCCGTCCAACCCGCTGGCCGAGCTGGTGGACATCGCCGCGCTGGCCGAGATCGCCCATGCCAAGGGTGCGCTGCTGGCGGTGGACAACTGCTTCTGCACCCCGGCGCTGCAGCAGCCGCTGAAACTCGGTGCGGACGTGGTGATCCACTCGGCGACCAAGTACATCGACGGCCAGGGCCGCACCATGGGCGGCGTGGTCGCCGGTCGCCGCGCGCAGATGGAGCCCGTGGTCGGCTTCCTGCGCACCGCCGGCCCGACCCTGAGCCCGTTCAACGCCTGGATCTTCATCAAGGGCCTGGAGACCCTGCGTGTGCGCATGCAGGCCCACAGCGCCGCGGCGCAGCAGGTGGCCGAGTGGCTGGAGCAGCAGCCGGGAATCGAGCGCGTGCACTATGCGGGCCTGCCCAGCCATCCGCAGCACGAGCTGGCCAAGCGTCAGCAGAAGGGCTTCGGCGCGGTGGTGAGCTTCGAGGTGAAGGGCGACAAGGCCGCGGCCTGGCGCTTCATCGATGCCACCCGGATGATCTCCATCACCACCAACCTGGGCGACACCAAGACCACCATCGCCCATCCGGCCACCACCTCCCACGGGCGCCTGTCGCCGCAGGAGCGCGCGAATGCCGGTATCCGTGACAACCTGATCCGCGTCGCCGTGGGTCTGGAAGATGTCGCCGATATCACGGCCGACCTGGCGCGGGGCCTGGCAGCCCTGTGAGCGCGACGGATCTTCTCGGCAACGGCCGCGTCGCCCTGGTGACGGGCGCGGCGCACGGCATCGGCCTGGGCGTCAGCGCCTGGCTGATCGCCGAGGGCTGGCAGGTGGTGCTGGCGGACATAGACCGCGAGCGCGGGCCGAAAGTGGCCCGGGCGCTGGGCGAGCGCGCCGGCTTCCTGGCGCTGGACGTGGCCGGCGAGGCCCAGGTGGCGGCGGCCGTCGCCGAGGTGATCGGCCAGTACGGCCGTCTCGACGCGCTGGTGAACAATGCCGCCATCGCCCGGCCGCACAACACGCCGCTGGAAAGCCTGGGCCTGAACGAGTGGAACCGCACCCTGGCGGTCAACCTCACCGGCCCGATGCTCCTGGCCAAGCACTGCGCGCCCTACCTGCGCGCGCACAATGGCAGCATCGTCAATATCGCCTCGACCCGGGCGCACCAGTCCGAGCCGGACTCCGAGGCCTATGCGGCGAGCAAGGGCGGGCTGCTGTCGCTGACCCACGCCCTGGCCAGCAGCCTCGGCCCGGATATCCGCGTCAACGCGATTTCCCCCGGCTGGACCGATGCCCGCGACCCGCGTGTGCGGGAGGCGGAACCGCTGACCGAGCTGGACCATGACCAGCACCTGGTCGGCCGGGTCGGCACGGTGGAAGACGTCGCGGCGGCGGTGTCCTGGCTGATCGGCGACGGCGCCGGGTTCGTCACCGGGCAGGAGCTGGTGATCGACGGCGGCATGACGCGCAAGATGATCTACCTCGACTGAGCGTCGGGCGTGGAAGAGGAGGGCGGCCCGAGGGTCGCCCTTTTTCTTTTCCGGCGAGGGAGGGCTGGGCTGTTCGCGAGCAAGCTCGCTCCTGCAGGTTGGCGCTGCGCCTCCTCGTAGGAGCGAGCTAGCTCGCGAACCCGGTCCGGCACCGTGGCGTGGAAAGGCTGGCAGGTCTTTTCCGGAAAAATGAAAAAAATTCCAATCAGGGCATTGACTTAGGAAATGCCGACTGTAGAATGCGCCCCACTTCGAGACGAAGGGTGATTAGCTCAGCTGGGAGAGCATCTGCCTTACAAGCAGAGGGTCGGCGGTTCGATCCCGTCATCACCCACCACTCTCGCAAGTTACGCGCAGCGGTAGTTCAGTCGGTTAGAATACCGGCCTGTCACGCCGGGGGTCGCGGGTTCGAGTCCCGTCCGCTGCGCCATCTTTTCCCTCCAATGGTTCCTGCCCCGAACCGATCCGTCGAGCCAAGGCTCCGGATACATTGGAGGTTGCTGTACCGGACGCAAGTCCAACCGACACGCAGCGGTAGTTCAGTCGGTTAGAATACCGGCCTGTCACGCCGGGGGTCGCGGGTTCGAGTCCCGTCCGCTGCGCCATATCCGAAAGCCCTCAGGTAGCGATACCTGGGGGCTTTTTCTTTGCTTGGCGAAAAGGTCCGGCACGGTGCCGCCGCTGCCGCGCGCCGACGATGCCGGCAAGGCGTGTCAGGCGCTGTGCCGCTGGGCACGGCGGAATTCCCCGGGTGTCTGCCCACTCCAGCGCTTGAAGGCGCGCTGGAACGCCTCGGCCGAGGCGAAGCCGAGCAGGTAGGCGATTTCGCCGAAGGCGAGGTCGGTGTCGCGGATGTAGATCATCGCCAGGTCTCGGCGGGTGTCGTTGAGGATGCTGCGGAACTGCGTGCCTTCCTCGGCCAGCTTGCGGCGCAGGGTCCAGGTCGGCAGCTTGAGGCGTGCGGCGACTTCCTCCAGGTCCGGCTCGCGGCCGTTGAGCATCGGGCCCAGCAACTGGGCGACGCGCTCGCGCAGGCTGCGCGTGCGGGTCAGTTGCTCCAGTTCCTTCTCGCAGATGTCCAGCAATTGCCGCCAGGTGCTCGGGCAGTGCTCCGGGTTGTCGCGCGCCAGGCTGGCCTGGTCCAGGCGCAGTTGGTTGTGCCCGGCGCCGAACTCCACCGGGCAGTCGAAGAATTCCTCGAAGCGCGATGCCCAGGCCGGCGCCGGATATTCGATCTCGATCTTCTCCGGGCGCAGCGGTTGCGCGCCGATGCTGCCGAGCATGCTGGCCCAGCCGGACAGCACCGAATCCACCACGAAGCGGTTGTAGGCGTTGTACGGACTGATGGAGTAGAAGCGCAGCCAGGCGCCGCCGGCGTCTTCGATGAAGCTGCTGCGGCCGCGGTAGTTCTGCGCGTACAGCGGCTCGAAGCGGATCAGCGCGCGGGCGGCGGCGCGCAGGTTGGGCGCCTGCGCCGCGGTGACGCCGGCGAGGCCGCTCTGGCCCGGCCGGCTCAGCTGGCCCATGCGCAGGCCGAGCGCGGGATCGCCGCTCTGCTGGATGGCCGCGTGGCCCAGGCGCATGTAGCGGGGGATGGACAGCCGCGCGCCGGGCTCGCCGAGGCGCGCGGCATCCAGCCCGTATTGCTGCAGCAGCGGCTGCGGCGCGACGCCGCTTTCCGCCAGGGCGTCGGCGAGGCTGTGGACGAAGCCCACCGAGAGGTCGCCGAGGCGCATGGTCGGGCGGCTCATAGCCAGAGGTTGATCAGGCGGGCGCCCGGACCGTCCGGCGCCAGGGTGTGGCTGTCGCCGCTGACCACCAGGCTGCGGCCGTCGCTGCCCAGGTCCCAGAGATGACCGCGGAGGAACACGGTGACGCCGGCGCGGGCGCCGCTTGCGCCGAGGCGGCCGGCCAGGGCCAGGCGTTCCCAGGCTTCGCCTTCGCTCAGTTCGCCGGGCTTGAGCGTCACGTCGCTCGGCGTGGCAGCGCCGTTGTAGCCCTTCCACGGCTTGCTCCAGTTGCCGTTGCCGGTGAGGAAGGCGGGCACCACGACGAAATCCGGCTTGTTGACGGCCAGGGCGGCGTAGCTCGCCGGATACCAGCTGTCGGCGCAGATCAGCACGCCCAGGCGTCCGGCGGGGGTCTGCAGGACCTGCAGGTCGTCGGCATCGCCGCCGCGGGTGAAGCCTTTCTCGTCGTCGATGGGGAACAGCTTGCGCTGCGGCTTGCCCAGCGGCAGGCCGTCGCTGCCGAAGACCTGGGTGACGTTGTAGAGGCGGCCGTTGCCGGTGAGGATCTGGCCTTCGACGATGCGCGGGTTGGGCAGCACGATGGAGCCGGCGACCACGGTCACGCCGAATTCCCGGGCCAGCCCGCCGAACAGCGTCTGGTAGTCGTGGGCCATGTCCACCGCCTTCATGCGGAACAGGGCGTCGGCCATGCGGTCCTCGCCCTTGGCGCCGAGCCAGCCGCGCGCCAGTTTCAGCGGGTTGCTGGCGGCCATCCATTCCATGGCCTGGCTCAGGTGTTCGGTCTGGTAGACCTCGGGCTTCTCGCCGGCGGCCACCAGCCAGGTGCCGATGTGCTCGGGGAAGACCACCACGGTGCGCGGGTTGATCAGGCCTTCGTCGCGGGCCTTGGCCAGGTAGGCGTGGAACTTCAGGCGCAGGCGCTCGACGCTCTGGTAGTCCTGGGTGAACAGTTCCGGCTGCACGCCCAGCAGGTTGCCGCGTTCGGACGGCTCGCCCTGGTTCAGCGCGACCTGGCTGCGCAGGTCGGACAGGTAATGGCCCACCGGGCGACGCTCCGCCCAGCCGGCATAGCCGGCGAAGAGGATCACCAGGACCAGGAAGATCAGCTTGCGCATAAAGGACGGGTACTCCGTGGATGTTCCACAGGGTAGGGCCTGGGCCGGGCGTTGCCAAGGTGCGGTGTCATCTTTGGTCAGTAACTTGTCATTTTCGATCATTGAGCGGCACGGGGGCGCTCCTTAGAGTCTGCCCCATACCGACCGCGCCCCGTGCCCTGGCGTTCCGCCAGCGACCCGCCGAGGGTGCGGCATCACCGTGAATACCGGAGGAACCATGACCGCCACCTACCCGCATCTGCTCGCGCCGCTGGACCTGGGCTTCACCACCCTGCGCAACCGCACGCTGATGGGCTCCATGCACACCGGGCTGGAGGAGAAGCCGCAGGGCTTCGAGCGCATGGCGGCCTACTTCGCCGAGCGCGCCCGTGGCGGCGTCGGCCTGATGGTCACCGGCGGCATCGGCCCGAACGAGGAGGGCGGCGTGTATTCCGGGGCGGCCAAGCTGAGCACCCCGGAAGAGGCCGAGAAGCACAAGATCGTCACCCAGGCGGTGCACGAGGCGGGCGGCAAGATCTGCATGCAGATCCTCCATGCCGGGCGCTACGCCTACAGCCCGAAGTCCGTGGCGCCCAGCGCCATCCAGGCGCCGATCAACCCGTTCAAGCCGCGCGAGCTGGATGAAGAGGGCATCGAGAAGCAGATCGCCGACTTCGTCAATTGCGCCAGCCTGGCCCAGGTGGCCGGCTACGACGGCGTCGAGATCATGGGTTCGGAAGGCTACTTCATCAACCAGTTCCTGGTTGCCCACACCAACCACCGCACCGACCGCTGGGGCGGCAGCTACGAGAACCGCATGCGCCTGCCGCTGGAGATCGTCCGCCGCGTGCGCGAGGCGGTGGGGCCGGACTTCATCATCATCTATCGCCTGTCGATGCTCGACCTGGTGGAAGGCGGCAGCACCTGGGACGAGATCGTCCTGCTGGCCAAGGCCATCGAGAAGGCCGGCGCCACCCTCATCAACACCGGCATCGGCTGGCACGAGGCGCGCATCCCGACCATCGCCACCAAGGTGCCGCGCGCGGCCTTCACCAAGGTCACCGCCAAGCTGCGCGGCGAGATCGGCATCCCGCTGATCACCACCAACCGCATCAACACCCCGGACGTCGCCGAGCGGGTGCTGGCCGAGGGCGACGCCGACATGGTGTCCATGGCCCGTCCGTTCCTCGCCGACCCGGACTTCGTCAACAAGGCCGCCGCCGGCCGCGCCGACGAGATCAACACCTGCATCGGCTGCAACCAGGCCTGCCTGGACCACACCTTCGGCGGCAAGCTGACCAGTTGCCTGGTGAACCCGCGCGCCTGCCACGAGACCGAGCTGAACTACATTCCCACCGCCCACGTGAAGAAGGTCGCCGTGGTCGGCGCCGGCCCGGCCGGCCTCTCGGCGGCCACCGTCGCCGCCGAACGCGGCCACGCGGTGACCCTGTTCGACGCCGCCGGCGAGATCGGCGGCCAGTTCAACGTCGCCAAGCGCGTGCCGGGCAAGGAGGAGTTCTACGAGACCCTGCGCTACTTCAAGCGCAAGGTGGACACCGCCGGCGTGCAGCTGCGCCTGAACACCCGCGTCAGCGTCGACGACCTGGTCAAGGGCGGCTTCGACGAGATCATCCTGGCCACCGGCATCGTGCCGCGCACCCCGGCCATCCCGGGCATCGACAACGCCAAGGTGATCAGCTACCTGGACGCCATCCTCGAGCGCAAGCCGGTGGGCAACCGCGTGGCGGTGATCGGCGCCGGCGGCATCGGCTTCGACGTTTCCGAATACGTCACCCATGACGGCGAATCCACCAGCCTGGACCGCCACGCCTTCTGGCGGGAGTGGGGCATCGACGAGAACCTCGAGGCCCGTGGCGGCATCGCCGGCATCCAGCCGCACCCGCACGCCGCGGCGCGCCAGGTGTTCCTGCTGCAGCGCAAGAAGTCCAAGGTCGGCGACGGCCTGGGCAAGACCACCGGCTGGATCCACCGCACCGGCCTGAAGAACAAGCAGGTGCAGATGCTCAACAGCGTCGAATACCTGAAGATCGACGACGACGGCCTGCACATCAGCGTGGCCGGCGGCGAGCCGCAGCTGCTGCCGGTGGATACCGTGGTCGTCTGCGCCGGCCAGGAGCCGCTGCGCGAGCTGTACGAAGGCCTGCAGGCCGCCGGCCAGAGCGTGCACCTGATCGGCGGCGCCGATGTGGCCGCCGAGCTGGACGCCAAGCGCGCCATCAACCAGGGCTCGCGTCTCGCCGCTGAGATCTGAGTCGCAATTCGCAGGCCCCGGAAAGTTCCGCCGGGGCCTGCGACTTTTCTCGGAATGACAAACTCCGTCACAGATTTACCCTGCCGCTCACACGCTTGACCCGACCGGCGGATCGGGTGCCAACCGAGTCACATTGCCCGCGACATTATTTCCCCTAGACTGACCCGGATGTCGGGATTTTCCTGCCATCAAGGTGCCACTTTCCTACGGTACCATTTCCCAGACTTCCTCCAGCACAGGCCCAGAGGTCAATCGATGAGCATGCAGAAGAAGCCTCAGATGGTGGAAGCCGTGGTCTTCTTCAATGACCGTGGCGTTTGCAAGGAAATGCTCTACCCCGAATTCGAGGCGCTGCTCGACAACGTCGTGCACATGCCTGATCTCGCCGAGCAACAGGTGCGGCTGGCCTATGTGCTGATCAACCCGCGCCTGATGGTCAAGGCGGCGGTGTTCTTCTACCTGGACTTCGACGAAAAGGGCGAGGCCGACCGCGGCTGGAACCTGCCCCTGCGCAACCTCGCCGAGCGTGCCGGCCGTGGCCCGGACATGGGCGCCGGGCCGATCCGCCTGGCGTGCCGCAGCCAGTGCCCGGTGTCCTGGCACCAGATGCACCTGTGGGACCCGGACCTGGGCAGCGGCAGCAACCATCTGGTGCAGCTGCGCGAGGCGGCGAAACGCAACAACCTCGGCCTGCTGACGGAAGAAGAGCCGGCCGCCATCAAACCCCAGCACCTGCAGATGGCCGCCGAGCACCAGTGGTATGCGCCCTCCGAGGAGGAGTCCCGCGAAACCGCCGAGCGGCTGGCGCGGGAGATGCTCCAGGAGCACGAGCAGAAGACCGCCGAACTGCTCGGCCAGCACGAAACCCGCCTGTCGCAACTCAGCCAGCAGCACGAGCAGGAACTCAGCCGCCTGAAGCTCGGCGCGCAGGAGCAGATCAAGCTGCTGCAGGCCGAAGTCTCGGCGCTGCGCGACGGGCTCCGGCGCGAAGAAGAAATCAATGCCGGCCTGCGCGGCGAACTGGACGGGCAGGTCAGCGGATTCCAGCGTGGCCGTGAGGAACTGACCGCCCAGCTGCGGCAGATCGAGGAGAGCGGCCGCGATGAGCTGGACCAGCTGCGGCAGCAGATCGAGGACGAGGCCAAGGCCCGCATCGCCGCGCTGGAGGCGCGTTACCAGGAGCAGCTTTCCGTCCGCGATGCGGAACTGAACTACCGCAACGAGCTGGGCCAGCAACTGCAGCAGGAGAATCAGAAGCTCCAGCAGGAAGTCCAGAAACTGCAGCAGGAGAACCAGAAGCTGCCGCAGGAGAGCCAGAAGCTCCAGCAGGACAGCCAGAAACTGCAGCAGGAGAACCAGAAGCTGCAGCAGGACAGCCAGAAGCTGCAGCAGGAGAACCAGAAGCTGCAGCAGGACGGCCAGAAGCTCCAGCAGGAGAACCAGAAACAGCGCCAGGAGAGCGAGCAACTGCGCGCGGAAGGCGCACGGCTTCGCGAGCAGGCCGGGAAGGCCGAGCAATTGCAGCAGAGCGTCGAAGACCTGCGCCAGGAACTGGCTGCAAAGTCGGTCAACGCGGCGGACGGTTCGATGCTGGAGCGCCTGGCGGGCCAGGGTGTGATCTTCGTCGTCTATCACCCGGGCGCCGGCCATCTGACCCTGTCGCTGCAGGATGTCACCCGCTATCAGGAAAACCCGATGGCCTTCGCCGCGGCCAAGTGCTTCGTCTCGGAAGACCAGTACCGCCAGTGGCTGGCGCACTACCAGCAGCCGACCTGCGAGGGGCGGTTGTCCAATGGCGATCGCTGCGCCCTGCCGATCGACCGCGTGGAAACGCCCGGACGTTTCGTCGAAGGCGACAGCAACTGCTGCTCCCGCCACAAGACCGCCGGCCGCCTGCGCAGCGTGACCACGGCTTAAGCGGGCGTCTTGCAGTACCCTGACTGGCGCCCCGTCGCAGCGCTGCAACCGGTTCACCTGGGTTGGCTCGAACGCGCTGGCGTCGAGCTGGCGCTGCTGCGCCTGGACCGGGTGGACGCACTCGTCTCCGGCAACAAATGGTTCAAGCTCGCCCCCTACCTGAAGCAGGCCGCCGATCTCGGCCTTGCCGGTGTGATGAGCCTGGGCGGCGCCCATTCCAATCACCTCCACGCCCTGGCCGCGGCCGGCGCCCGCTTCGGTTTCCGCAGCGTCGGGCTGCTGCGCGGCGAGGAGCAGGACAATCCCACGGTCGCCGACCTGCGCCGGCTCGGCATGCAGTTGCACTGGCTGGGCTACGGCGGCTATCGCCAGCGCCATGCGGCGGATTTCTGGACACCCTGGCGCGAGCGCTACCCCGATCTGCTGCCGGTGGGCGAGGGCGGCGGCGGGTTGCCCGGTGCGCAGGGTTGCGCGCCGCTGGTGGCGCAGGTTCGCGAGCAACTGGCGGACATCGGCTGGCCCGATTATCAGCAGCTCTGGGTCGCGTGCGGCACCGGCACCACCCTGGCCGGCCTGGTGCTGGGCGAGCGCGGTGCGCACCCGGTGGTGGGCGCACTGGCGGTGCCGCCGGGGCATGGCGTCGAGGCGCAGGTGCCCGCTCTGCTGAAGGAGGCGGGGAGCGAGGCTTCCGGCTACCGCCTGATCGACGCCAGCCGGGGCGGCTTCGCGCGGATCGATCCGCGGCTGGCGCGCTTCATCCTCGATACCGAGGCCGAGTGCGGGGTACCGCTGGAACCGCTGTACACCGGCAAGCTGCTGCTGGCGCTGCACGATGAGGTCGCCGCCGGGCGGATCACGCGCGGCAGCCGTATCGTCGCCGTCCACACGGGCGGCCTGCAGGGACGCCGGGCGATGCAGGAGCGCCTGCGGGCGCTGGCCGCTCAGCGCGAATAGCCGCCGTGCACCCGCGGCCAGCGGTCGCCCACCAGGAACAGCCGTTGCTGTTCGCGCCAGCGCCCGTCCTCGAACGCCAGGCGCACCAGCAGTTGCGGGAAGCCGTCCTCCGGCAGCGCCGCTAGCCAGCTGGCGAACTGCGCGGTGCTCCAGCGTTCATCGGCATCGCAGGCGGCCGGCGACAGCCAGCGCTCGCGCGGCAGCACCTGCCAGCCGTCGGCGCGCAGGTCCTGGTAGCGCGGCCATTCGTGGCGGTGCAGCCAGCGGCCGTGCAGGTGGTTGCCGTTGGCGCCGGCGGGCGGCGGGCAGCGCGTTGGCCAGGGGTAGAACAGGTAGCCGCCGAGCCAGAGCCCGGCCGAGGGCGTGGCCTTGCTGAACTCGCGGATCACCTTCAAGCCGTCGGGGGTGGTCGAGAGCGGCAGCTGGTGCTGGTAGAAGTGTTCGATCTTGCGCAGCAGATGATCTTCCGCGCCGGGGCCGAGCCAGGCGTTCGGCCCATCCTCGCTGGGGCCGAGGTAGAGCTTGATGGCCAGTTCGAGGTGGTGCAGGCCGTCGTCGTCCTCCAGCAGCAGGTCCAGTTCGCCGAGGGTGTGGCCGTTGTCGCGCACCGGCAGGTTGGCGGCTAGCAGGCGCAGGTCGGGCGCCTGCTCCAGGGCGTATTGCCAGAGGCGTTCGTAGTAGCGGCCGAGGCGTTGGTGCGGTGCGCTGTCCAGTTGCTCCAGCAGGGTCGCCGGAGAATGCTCCTGCCGGCGCAGCCAGTCGGCCAGCAGCGTAGGTTCGGCGAGCCAGCGGCTGGCCGCCAGCGGGTGGCGCAGGGCCGGGCTGCCCGGATCGAGCAGCGGCGGGGCGAGCAGCGTCCAGGCCAGGTCGCGCACCTGGGGCTGGCGCAGCTCGGTCATCAGTTCGTCCAGCAGGGGGTTGAGAGCGCTCATTCCTCTAGCCTAGCCGCTCGGGCCGCGCTGCGGTTTGCCGCTGCTTCGGCGTTTCGCCCATAATTCCGGGATTCACGCACCGCAACGCCGCCCGGAGTCCCATGGAACCCTTTCGCAATATCGGCATCATCGGCCGCCTGGGCAGCACCCAGGTCCTGGAAACCATCCGTCGGCTGAAGCGCTTCCTCATCGAACGCCACCTGCACGTGATCCTCGAGGACACCATCGCCGAGGTGCTGCCGGGCCACGGCCTGCAGACCTGCTCGCGGAAGATCATGGGCGAGATCTGCGACCTGGTGGTCGTGGTCGGCGGCGATGGCAGCATGCTCGGCGCGGCGCGCGCCCTGGCGCGGCACAAGGTGCCGGTGCTGGGGATCAACCGCGGCAGCCTGGGCTTCCTCACCGATATCCGCCCGGACGAGCTGGAAACCAAGGTCGCCGAAGTGCTGGGCGGCCAGTACATCGTCGAGAGCCGCTTCCTGCTCGATGCGCTGGTGCGCCGCCATGGCGAGTCCATCGGCCAGGGCGACGCGCTGAACGACGTGGTGCTGCACCCCGGCAAGTCCACGCGGATGATCGAGTTCGAGCTGCACATCGACGGCCAGTTCGTCTGCAGCCAGAAGGCCGACGGCCTGATCGTCGCCACCCCGACCGGCTCCACCGCCTATTCGCTGTCCGCCGGCGGGCCGATCATGCACCCCAAGCTCGACGCCATCGTCGTGGTGCCGATGTATCCGCACACCCTGTCGAGCCGGCCCATCGTGGTCGACGGCAACAGCGAGCTGAAGATCGTCGTCTCGCCGAACATGCAGATCTATCCGCAGGTCTCCTGTGACGGGCAGAACCACTTCACCTGCGCGCCCGGCGACACCGTCACGGTGAGCAAGAAGCCGCACAAGCTGCGGCTGATCCACCCGATCGACCACAACTATTACGAGGTCTGCCGGACCAAGCTGGGCTGGGGCAGCCGCCTCGGGGGCAGCGAGTGATGGAACTCGATCCCGCACGCGGCTACGACCTGATCGGCGACGTCCACGGCTGCGCGCACACCCTCGACCATCTGCTGGAGCGCCTCGGCTACCGCCTGCAGGGCGGCGTGTGGCGGCATGCCCGGCGGCAGGCGCTGTTCCTCGGCGACATCATCGACCGCGGCCCGCGCATCCGCGAGGCGTTGCACCGGGTGCACGACATGGTGGCCGCCGGCGAGGCGTTGTGCATCATGGGCAACCACGAGTTCAACGCCCTCGGCTGGTCGACCCCGGCGGCGCCCGGCAGCGGCCGGCACTACGTGCGCGAGCACACGCCGCGCCACGCCCGGCTGATCAAGGAAACCCTGGATCAGTTCGAAGGCCATCCGGCGGACTGGCGCGATTTCCTCGGCTGGTTCCAGGAGATGCCGCTGTTCCTCGACGCCGGGCACTTCCGCATGGTCCACGCCTGCTGGGACCACGACGTGATCGACGCGCTGCGCCGGCAGTTCCACGACGGCCGCATCGACGAAGCCTTCCTCAAGGCCAGTGCCGAGCCGGGCAGCTTCGCCCAGCAGTCCTGCGACCGCCTGCTGCGCGGTACCGACATGCGCCTGCCCAACGGTATGACCCTGACCGGCAGCGACGGCTTCACCCGCTCGTTCTTCCGCACCAAGTTCTGGGAGGAGGACCGCGAGCCGGAAACCTACGGCGACATCGTGTTCCAGCCCGACGCGCTGCCCGACGAAGTCGCCAGCGAACGCCTGAGCGCGGAGCAGAAGTCCAGCCTGCTGACCTATGGCGCCGACGAGCCGTTGCTGTTCGTCGGCCACTACTGGCGGCGCGGCACGCCGGCGCCGATCCGGCCGAACCTGGCCTGCCTGGATTACAGTGCGGTGATGTACGGCAAGCTGGCGGCCTATCGGCTGGACGACGAGCGCCATCTGGAGCGCAGCAAGTTCGTCTGGGTAGAGGTGAAGCGCGCGGAGGGCGACGAGTGAGCGTGGTCGAAGCGATACGGCTGCCGGCGGCGGTCGACCTGGGTGGTTTCGTCAGCCTGCTGCGGCGCCTGAACGTGCCCTTCCGGGTCAGCGAGGAGTCGGGCGAGCAGGTGCTCTGGGTGCCCGATGCGCAACTGGCCGACGAGGTGCGCGCCCTCTACGCGCGCTATCCGCAGGGTGACCCGCAGTTCGGCGCACAGGCCGAACCGCTGAGCCGTGGCCCGGGATTCCTGCAGCAACTGAAGCTGAGCCGGATGACCGCCGCGGTGCTGCTGGCGACCTTCGTCGTCGCCGCCGTGACCCTGCTCGGCACCTACCCGGAAACCCTGCGCTGGCTGACCTTCCAGGACTTCCGCATGGTCGGCGAGGACCGCCTGATGTTCCTGCCGCTGTCCGAGACGCTGGCGTCCGGGCAATGGTGGCGGCTGCTGACGCCGATGCTGATCCATTTCGGCTGGATGCACCTGGCGATGAACGCCATGTGGTACTGGGAGCTGGGGCGGCGCATCGAGTACCGCCAGGGCGCCTGGGTGCTACTGGGCCTGAGCCTGGGCTTCGGGCTGGTGTCCAACGTGGTGCAGTTCGCGGCCAGCGGGCCGAGCCTGTTCGGCGGGCTGTCCGGCGTGCTCTACGGGCTGCTCGGCCATTGCTGGATCTTCCAGCGCATGGCGCCGACCCCGGCCTATCACCTGCCCAGGGGCGTGGTGGCGATGATGCTGATCTGGCTGCTGGTGTGCCTGTCCGGGGTGATCGACCTGCTCGGCTTCGGCTCCATCGCCAACGGCGCCCACGTGGGCGGGCTGCTGGCGGGGTGCCTGAGCGGGCTGGTCGGCGGGCTGCTGGCGCGGCGTTCGGCTCGCTAGGAGCGCCGCCGAAACCTGTAGGAGCGAGCTTGCTCGCGAACGGATTTCCCGGTAACTCCGCTGCTGGGCGTTCGCGAGCAAGCTCGCTCCTACAATAAGAACTCCTGCCAATTGACCGGCGTCCGTGCGCGCGGCCGTCCGGCCCGGTAGAATGCCGGTTTCGTTCGCCCCCAGCAGGAGCCGGCCCATGTCGTCCTTCGCCGAAATGATCCAGAACATCACCCCCGAAATCTACGAGAGCCTCAAGCTGGCCGTGGAGATCGGCAAGTGGCCCGACGGCCGCAAGCTCACCCAGGAGCAGAAGGAACTGTCGCTGCAGGCGATGATCGCCTGGGAGATGGAGAACCTGCCCGAAGACCAGCACACCGGCTACATGGGCCCGCAGGCCTGCGAGTCCCACGCCGAGCCGATCCCGAACATCCTCTTCTCCTCCAACGCGCTGCACTGATGCAGGAGATCGGACGCGGCGCCCTGAGCAAGATGTCGGCGCGCCTGGAAAGCCCCGTGCAGTACGCCTTCCGCCTCGGCGAGGCGGAGGTCCCGGTGAACCCGCTGATCGGCAGGACGGTGCGCCTGGAATACCTGGGCGAAATCTTCTGCTGCCACTGCGGGCGCAAGACCAGGAAGAGCTTCAGCCAGGGCTACTGCTACCCCTGCTTCACCAAGCTGGCGCAGTGCGACAGCTGCATCGTGAGCCCGGAGAAGTGCCACTTCGACGATGGCTCCTGCCGTGAGCCGGAGTGGGGCGAGCGTTTCTGCATGACCGACCACGTGGTCTACCTGGCCAACTCCTCGGGCGTGAAGGTGGGCATCACCCGCGCCAGCCAGGTGCCGACCCGCTGGATCGACCAGGGCGCGCGCCAGGCGCTGCCGATCATGCGCGTGGCCACCCGCCAGCAGTCCGGCTTCGTCGAGGACCTGCTGCGCAGCCAGGTCGCCGACCGCACCAACTGGCGCGCGCTGCTCAAGGGCGAGGCCGAGCCGCTGGACCTGGTGGCCATCCGCGAACAGCTGTTCGACAGCTGCGCCGAGGGCCTGCGCGCCCTGCAGCAGCGCTTCGGCCTGCAGGCGATCCAGCCGGTGATCGACCTCGATCCCATCGAAATCCAGTACCCGGTGGAGGCCTACCCGGCCAAGATCGCCAGCTTCGATCTGGACAAGACGCCGGTGGTCGAGGGTACCCTGCAGGGTATCAAGGGCCAGTACCTGATCTTCGATACCGGCGTGATCAACGTGCGCAAGTACACAGCCTATCGGCTAGCCATAAGCTGCAAGCCGTAAGCGATAAGACAACTTGCAGCTTGAAGCTTGCCGCTTGAAGCTGCCCGGAGGGCCATATGCGTACCGAGCAACCGAAAGTCATCTACCTCAAGGATTATCAGGCCCCCGAGTACCTGATCGACGAGACCAACCTGACCTTCGAGCTGTACGAGGACCATACCCTGGTCCACGCCCAGCTGGTGATGCGCCGCAACCCTGAGCGCGGCGACGGCCTGCCGCCGCTGGTGCTCGACGGCCAGCAGCTGGAGCTGCTGTCGCTCGCGCTGGACGACCGCGCCCTGCAGCCCGGCGAGTACCAGCTCGACGACAGCCACCTGACCCTGCAGCCGACCGCGAAGACCTTCACCGTCGACAGCAGCGTGCGCATCCACCCGGAAAGCAACACCGCGCTGGAAGGCCTGTACAAGTCCGGCAAGATGTTCTGCACCCAGTGCGAGGCCGAAGGCTTCCGCAAGATCACCTACTACCTCGACCGCCCGGACGTGATGAGCAGCTTCACCACCACGCTCTCCGCCGAGCAGCACAGGTACCCGGTGCTGCTCTCCAACGGCAACCCGGTGGCCAGCGGTGCGGAGGAGGGCGGCCGCCACTGGGCGACCTGGCAGGACCCGTTCAAGAAGCCGGCCTACCTGTTCGCCCTGGTCGCCGGTGACCTCTGGTGCGTGGAAGACCAGTTCACCACCCTGAGCGAGCGCGACGTCACCCTGCGCATCTACGTCGAGCCGGAGAACATCGACAAGGTCCAGCACGCCATGGACAGCCTGAAGAACTCGATGCGCTGGGACGAGAAGGTCTACGGCCGCGAGTACGACCTGGACATCTTCATGATCGTCGCGGTCAACGACTTCAACATGGGCGCCATGGAGAACAAGGGCCTCAACATCTTCAACTCCAGCTGCGTGCTGGCCAAGGCCGAGACCGCCACCGACGCCGCGCACCAGCGCGTCGAGGGCGTGGTGGCGCACGAATACTTCCACAACTGGTCGGGCAACCGCGTGACCTGCCGCGACTGGTTCCAGCTGTCGCTCAAGGAAGGCTTCACCGTGTTCCGCGACAGCGAGTTCTCCGCCGACATGAACTCGCGCACCGTCAAGCGCGTGGAGGACGTGGCCTTCCTGCGCACCAACCAGTTCGCCGAGGACGCCGGCCCCATGGCGCACCCGGTGCGCCCGGATTCCTTCATCGAGATTTCCAACTTCTATACCCTGACCGTCTACGAAAAGGGTTCGGAAGTGGTGCGCATGATCCACACCCTGCTGGGCGCCGGGGGCTTCCGCAAGGGCACCGACCTGTACTTCCAGCGCCATGACGGCCAGGCCGTGACCTGCGACGACTTCGTCAAGGCCATGGAAGACGCCAACGGCATCGACCTGACCCAGTTCAAGCGCTGGTACAGCCAGTCCGGCACCCCGCGCCTGGCAGTCGAGGAAAGCTACGACGCCGCCGCGCAGAGCTACACCCTGACCTTCCGCCAGAGCTGCCCGGCGACCCCGGGGCAGCGCGAGAAACAGCCCTTCGTCATCCCGGTGCAGATGGGCCTGCTCGACCGCCTGGGCAACGCGCTGCCGCTGCGCCTCAAGGGCGAGGAACACGCCCACGGCAGCGACCGCGTGCTGACTCTGGACCAGGCCGAGCAGTCCTTCACCTTCGTCGGCATTGCCGAGAAGCCGCTGCCGTCGCTGCTGCGCGGCTTCTCCGCGCCGGTGAAGCTGAGCTTCCCCTACGACCGCGACCAGCTGATGTTCCTCATGCAGCACGACGAGGACGGTTTCAACCGCTGGGAAGCCGGCCAGCAGCTGTCCGTGCAGGTCCTGCAGGAGCTGATCGGCCAGCACCAGCGCGGTGAGCCGCTGGCGCTCGACCAGCGCCTGGTCAGCGCCTTCCGCACCCTGCTGCTGGACACCGGGCTGGACCAGGCGATGGTCGCCGAGATGCTCTCGCTGCCCAGCGAGGCCTATCTCACCGAGATCAGCGAAGTGGCCGACGTCGAGGCCATCCACGCCGCCCGCGAGTTCGCCCGCCAGCAGATCGGCGCGGCGCTGCACGACCAGTTGTGGGAGCGCTACCAGGCCAACCGCACGCAGTCCCGCGAGACCGCCTACGTCGCCGAGGCGACCCACATCGCCCGCCGCAGCCTGCAGAACATCGCGCTGTCGTACCTGATGCAGAGCGGCAAGGCCGAGGTGCTCGCCGCCTGCCAGGAGCAGTACAAGGATTGCGACAACATGACCGAGCGCCTGACCGCGCTCGCCGTGCTGGTCAACTCCGCGTTCGAGAGCGAGAAGGCCGAAGCGCTGGCGATGTTCGCCGACTACTTCAAGGATGACCCGCTGGTGATGGACCAGTGGTTCAGCGTCCAGGCTGGCTGCACCCTGCCGGGCGGGCTGGAGCGCGTGCAGGCGCTGATGGGGCACGCGGCCTTCACCCTGAAGAACCCGAACAAGATCCGCGCGCTGATCGGCGCCTTCGCCAACCAGAACGCGGTGAACTTCCACCGCGCGGACGGCGCGGGCTACCGCTTCCTCGCCGACCAGATCATCACCCTGAATGCGCTGAACCCGCAGATCGCCTCGCGCCTGCTGACCCCGCTGACCCGCTGGCGCAAGTACGCGCCCGAGCGCCAGGCGCTGATGCGCGCGGAGCTGGAGCGCATCCTCGCCTCCGGCGAGCTGTCCAGCGATGTGTACGAAGTGGTGAGCAAGAGCCTCGCCTGAGTCGCCCGCCGCGCCCCGTCCCCGGGGCGCAGTCCGCTGTCGAAAGGTGTTACCGGCTTTGGTTGGTAACACCTTTTTTGTTACCTATCGGAATTGATCGGCGTCTTGCTTATCGTGTTGCGCTATTGGGCTCGAAAATGCGGAGGTCTCTGCGTCGGGCCTTGCAGGGGCGGATCGCGCCATCCGGAAGGCGGATGGCGCGATCGGTCACCGGGTCTGGTCAGTGAATGACCGGTCACAAAAGGTAGCGCTGCATATCTCCGATTTTTGCGCACACATCCGCGGCGTTCAGTGCAATTGGCATCGGCGTTGCACTGGCCGCCCGGCTTCGCCTTTGCCCGTCCGATGGGGCGGGAGGCGTGTCGCGCATCCTGGGGGCGTTCCCTTCGGATCGACCACAACAAGGCCGTGGAATAACGGCTGAACGGCGAACCGCCCGGCAGTGGCGGCGCCGCTGAAGAATGATCAGTCCATGGAGTGAGTCTTAATGGAAATCGCTGTTCGCAGGAGCATCCTGCGTTACGCGCCTGCTCGTGCGGGTTTTGCCCTGGCCGGCGTCCTGCCGCTGCTGATGCCCGCCCAGGCGGCCGCCGTCGAGTTCAGCTTCCTCGACAACGAGGTGAGCGGCTCGCTGGATACCACGGTGTCCTACGGCGCCCTGTGGCGCGTGCAGGGCCAGGACGGGAACAACGACGACATCAACGGTAACGACGGCAACCGCAACTTCGATACCGGCCTGGTTTCCGAGGTGTACAAGGTCACGTCCGACCTGGAGGCGACCTACCGCAACTACGGCCTGTTCGTGCGCGGCTCGGCGTTCTATGACACCCAGGTCATGGACCGGCGCAACGACTACCTGGACCACAACCAGCCGCCGCAGCCGAGCCAGAACCATCCCCACGACGACAGCTTCACCAGCGAGACCCGCGATGCCGCCGGCAACCGCGCGGAAATCCTCGACGCCTATGTCTACGGCAACTGGGACGTGGCCGACCACCCGCTGACCGCGCGCCTGGGCCGCCAGGTGTTCAACTGGGGCGAGGGCATCTTCTACCGTGGCGGCGTCAACACCACCAACCCGGTGGACGCCGCCAAGTTCCGCCTGCCCGGCTCGGAGCTCAAGGAAGTGCTGATGCCGGTGGAAGCGGCGAGCTTCAACATCGGCCTGACCGACAACCTGTCGATGGACGCCTTCTACCAGTGGAACTGGAAGGAAACCCGCATCGACCCGGTCGGCACCTTCTTCTCCGAGACCGACCTGTTCGCCGACGGCGGCAACACCGCCTACAGCCGCGTGGACGAGCTGGCCAACCCGCTGTTCCAGAGCCTCTACCCGCAGCTCTCGGCGGCCCACGTCGGCGGCCTGCAGGGCACCCAGTACCTGGACTCCAACGGCGTGTTCAAGGTCGCCAGCGTCGGCAAGGACATCAACGCCAAGGACGACGGCCAGTTCGGCGTGGCCTTCCACTATGTGGCCGAGGAACTGAACTCCACCGAGTTCGGCTTCTACTTCGTCAACTACCACGCCAAGGAACCGACCATCTACGCGGACCTGAACAGCAGCTACGCGGGCCTGGACCTGGACCAACTGGCTGGCGCCGGCGGCTTCTCGTCCTACGCTCAGTTGCTCGATGCCGCCAGTAACGGCAATGCCATGGCCGGCCAGGTGCTGGGGCTGGTCAACGGTGCCGCCGCGGTGGACGTGGCCAACCAGGTCAACGCCCGCCGCGAGTACGTCGAGAACATCCGCATGTACGGCTTCAGCTTCAACACCACCGTGGGCGACGCCTCGGTGTTCGGTGAGCTGGCCTACCGCCCGAACCTGCCGATCGGCATCGCCACCACCAACGACCTGCTCGGCGACCTGCTCGTCCAGGCACCGCAACTGGCCAGCGGGCAGAGCGTGAACATCGGCGGCCGGCCACTGGCGATGAGCGACGAGATCCACAACCACGAGCGCGTCGAGGCCTTCAACACCTCGCTGGGCAGCATCTACAACTTCGGCCCGCGGCTGTCCTTCGACTCGCTGATGGGCGTGGCCGAACTGGCCTCCGAGCACCTGCGCGGCAGCGACCTGCAATACACCGCCTACGATGGCACCACCCGCTACTACTCCGGCCGCGGCAACGGCGCCTACATCTCCGGCTACGACCGCGACGACCAGGTCAATCGCAACGCCTACGGCTACACCCTGCTGCTCTCGGGGACCTGGAACGACGTGTTCGCCGGCGTCAACGTCTCGCCGTACGCCGTCTACAAGGACGATTTCGAAGGCAACTCCTACCAGACCGGCAACTTCATCGAGGGCCGCAAGGCCTACACCCTCGGCGTCAAGGCTACCTACCTGAACGCCCTGGAAGCCGAGCTGCAGTACACCGAGTTCTACGGGGCGGGGATGAACAACGCCGGGCGCGACCGCGACAACGTCGGCTTCAACGTCAAGTACTCCTTCTAACCAGCGGATGACAGACGCGCGGCGGGCGTGCGAAGTCCCGCCGCGCGAACCTCACGGAGAATCACCATGCGCAACATGCGTACCCTGATCGGCGCGGCAGTGGCCCTGGCCCTGTCCGCCGGCAGCGCCCTGGCGGCGGTTTCCGCGCAGGACGCGGCCCGGCTGCAGTCGAGCCTGACCCCACTGGGCGCGGAGAAGGCCGGCAACGCCGCCGGCACCATCCCGGCCTGGACCGGCGGCATCACCCAGGCGCCGGCCGGTTACACGCCGGGCCGGCACCACCTCGACCCGTTCGCCGCGGACAAGCCGCTGTACACCATCACCAGGGCCAACCTGGACCAGTACAAGGCCAACCTGACACCGGGCGCCCTGGCGCTGTTCGCCACCTACCCGGACACCTTCCAGATGCCGGTGTACCCGAGCCGCCGCAGCGGTTCGGCGCCGCAGTGGGTGTATGACAACACCTTCAGGAACGCCACCAGCGCCAGGCTGGCCGAGGGTGGCAACGGCTTCGTCGACGCCTTCGGTGGCATTCCCTTCCCGATCCCGCAGAGCGGCGTGGAAGCGCTGTGGAACCACATCGCCCGCTATCGCGGCACCTACATCGTGCGTCGCGCTTCGGAAGTGGCGGTGCAGCGCAACGGCGACTACTCCCTGGTGACCTCGCAGCAGGAAGCGCTGTTCAAGTACTACATCCAGGGCGGCAGCTTCGCCGACCTGAACAACCTGCTGTTCTACTACCTGTCCTTCACCAGGAGCCCGGCGCGCCTGGCCGGTGGCGCCGCGCTGGTCCACGAGACCCTCGACCAGGTGCAGGAGCCGCGCCAGGCCTGGGGCTACAACGCCGGCCAGCGCCGCGTGCGGCGTGCGCCGAACCTGGCCTACGACACGCCGATAGCCGCCGCCGACGGCCTGCGCACCGCCGACGACACCGACATGTTCAACGGCTCGCCGGACCGCTACGACTGGAAGCTGGTGGGCAAGCAGGAGATGTACATCCCGTACAACAACTACAAGGTCTCCAGCCCCGAGGTGAAGTACCAGGACCTGCTGACCCCGAACCACCTGAACCCGAAATACACCCGCTACGAGCTGCACCGCGTGTGGGTCGTCGAAGGCACCCTGAAGCCCGGGGCGCGCCACATCTATTCCAAGCGCGTGCTGTTCCTCGACGAGGACAGCTGGGGCGCCGCCGAGGTCGACCAGTACGACGGCCGCGGCGAGCTGTGGCGCGTGTCGCTGGCCTACCTGAAGAACTACTACGAGCTGCCCACCACCTGGACCGCCCTGGACACCTTCCACGACCTGCAGGCCCGCCGTTACCACGTGCAGAACCTGGACAACGAGGAACCCGGCACCATCGACTTCGGCCAGGCCGTGCCGGACGACGCCTACTTCAGCCCGTCCGCGCTGCGTCGCCGCGGTACCCGCTGAGTCCCCCCGCGCTCCTACAGGACAGCGCACCCGAAGCCCCGCAGTCGCGGGGCTTTTCCGTTGCCCGAGCGCGCTGCCCCGGCAGCGTGAAAGTGTTACCGCTCGCCTCGCTGCAGGCCCCTGGCGGCGCGACTTCCGGGGCTGATGGCGATGCGCGATCATCCTTTTGGATGAGGCTGCTGGCGCTTAACAAAAGATAACGTGGCGTTAATTGTCAGCCCCGGAAAAGGCTGGCTATATAGCCTCGAACTACATACCGCCTGCATAAGAACAAAGAGGTAAAGGCATATGCGTGAGCCCCAGTGGCGCACTCCGAGCGAGCAGCCCGTATCGGCCGTGCCGCGCTCCTTCCCGATGTCGCGCAAGTCGATTTCCCTGCTCGGCGCGCTGTCCTTCCTGATGCTCTCCCTGGCGCCCCTGCATGCGCTCGCCGCGACGGAAAACCCAGGCGATTCCAACTCGATTCCCTCCGCCAAGGCCGCCAGCAGCCTGCTGCTCAGCGTCGCCCAGGCCGGCAAGCGCCTGGTGGCGGTGGGTGACCACGGGCATATCCTTTATTCCGACGATGCCGGCAAGAGCTGGACCCAGGCCAGCGTGCCGACCCGCCAGCTGCTGACCTCGGTGTTCTTCCTCAACGACAAGAAGGGCTGGGCCGTCGGCCATGACGCCCAGATCCTCGCCACCACCGACGGCGGCACCACCTGGGTGCGCCAGTTCGAGGACCTCAAGCGCGAAGCGCCGCTGCTGGACATCTGGTTCCAGGACGAGAACCACGGCATGGCCGTGGGCGCCTATGGCGCGCTGCTGGAAACCACCGACGGCGGCCAGCACTGGGAAGACGCCAGCGACCGCCTGGACAACGAAGACCAGTTCCACCTCAACGCCATCGCCGCGGTGAAGGATTCCGGCCTGCTGGTGGTCGGCGAGTCGGGCAGCATGTTCCGCTCCAGGGACTGGGGCTCGACCTGGGAGAAGCTCCAGGGCCCCTACGAAGGCTCGCTGTTCGGCGCCACCGGCACCCGCCAGGCCGGCACCGTCCTGGCCTACGGCCTGCGCGGCCACCTGTTCCGCTCCGGCGATTTCGGCGACACCTGGCAGCAGGTCGAGCTGCCCACCGCCAATGGCGGCGAGCTGGAGTTCGGCCTCTCCGAGGGCAGCCTGCTGGAGGACGGCACCATCGTCGTCGTCGGCCACGGCGGCAGCGTGCTGGAGAGCAAGGACGACGGCGTGAGCTTCAGCGTCGTCAACCGTCCCGACCGCCTGTCCTTGGCGGGCGTGACCGGCGCCGGCAACGGCAACCTGGTGCTGGTCGGCCAGGGCGGCATCCACCTGGCTACGGCGACCGGCGCCGAGCTGGCAGAACAACAATAAGCCGGGGGAGTCGCAATGAACGCTATCAACAAGCACCAACAGGACAAGGCGACTTTCCTGGAACGCATCGTCTTCACCCACCGGCCGCTGGTGATCATCGCCTGCCTGCTGGTGACCCTGTTCCTCGGCTACCAGGCGACCCAGGTCCGTCCGTCCACCAGCTTCGAGAAGATGATTCCGCTGCAGCACCCGTTCATCCAGAACATGCTGGAGCACCGCAACGACCTGGCCAACCTCGGCAACACCGTGCGCATCTCGGTGGAAGCGGTGAACGGCGACATCTTCACCAAGGAGTACATGGAGACGCTGCAGAAAATCCATGACGAGGTCTTCTACATTCCCGGCGTCGACCGCTCCGGCATGAAGTCGCTGTGGAGCCCCAGCGTGCGCTGGACCGAGGTGACCGAGGAAGGCTTCGCCGGTGGCGAAGTGATTCCGCAGACCTACGACGGCTCGCCCAGGGCGCTCGACCAGCTGCGCGACAACGTGCTGAAGTCCGGCCAGATCGGCCGCCTGGTGGCCAACAACTTCAAGTCGAGCATCATCGACGTGCCGCTGCTGGAGGTCTATCCGGACCCGCAGGACCAGGGCAAGCTGATGAAGCTGGACTACCGCCAGTTCTCCCATGAGCTGGAAGAGAAGATCCGCGACAAGTACCAGTTGCAGAACCCGAACGTGAAGGTCCACGTGGTCGGCTTCGCCAAGAAGGTCGGCGACCTGATCGACGGCCTGCTGATGGTGGTCGGCTTCTTCGGCATCTGCTTCGTGATCACCCTGGTGCTGCTGCTGTGGTTCACCAAGTGCGTGCGCTCGACCATCGCCGTGCTCTCCACCACCCTGGTGGCGGTGATCTGGCAGCTGGGCCTGCTGCACACCATCGGCTTCGGGCTGGACCCATACTCGATGCTGGTGCCGTTCCTGATCTTCGCCATCGGTATTTCCCACGGCGTGCAGAAGATCAACGGTATCGCCCTGCACTCCAGCGACGCGGAAACCCCGCTGCTGGCCGCCCGCCGCACCTTCCGCCAGCTGTTCCTGCCGGGCATGATCGCGATCCTCGCCGACGCCGTCGGCTTCATCACCCTGCTGGTGATCGACATCGGCGTGATCCGCGAGCTGGCCATCGGCGCCTCCGTCGGCGTGGCGGTGATCGTGTTCACCAACCTGATCCTGCTGCCGGTCGCCATTTCCTACATCGGCATCAGCAAGAAGGCGGTGCAGCGCAGCAAGGAAGACGCCGTGCGCGACCATCCGTTCTGGCGCGCGCTGTCCAACTTCGCCAGCCCGACCGTGGCGCCCATCTCCGTGGTCATCGCCCTGGTGATGTTCGCCGGCGGCCTGTGGCAGGGCCACCACCTGAAGATCGGCGACCTCGACCAGGGCGCGCCGGAGCTGCGTCCGGACTCGCGCTACAACCTGGACAACGACTTCATCATCCGCAACTACTCGACCAGCTCCGACGTGCTGGTGGTGATGGTGGAGTCCGGGGCCGAAGGCTGCTCCACCCACAAGACCATGTCCGCCATCGACGAGCTCGCCTGGCGCCTGGAAAACACCGAGGGCGTGCAGTCGGCCATCTCCCTGGTCACCGTCTCCAAGCAGATGATCAAGGGCATGAACGAGGGCAACCTGAAGTGGGAGTCGCTGTCGCGCAACCAGGACGTGCTGAACAACTCCATCAGCCGCGCCGAGGGCCTGTTCAACAGCAACTGCTCGCTGGCGCCCCTGCTGGTGTTCCTCAACGACCACAAGGCCGAGACCCTCGACCGCGCGGTGGGCGTGATCCAGGAGTTCGCCAAGGCCAACGACCAGGATGACCTGAAGTTCAAGCTCGCCGCCGGCAACGCCGGTATCGAAGCGGCCACCAACGAGGTGATCAAGCAGGCCGAGCTGACCATCCTGGTCCTGGTGTACATCTGCGTGGCGGCGATGTGCCTGATCACCTTCCGCTCCTTCGCCGCGACCCTGTGCATCGTGCTGCCGCTGATCCTCACCTCGGTGCTGGCCAACGCGCTGATGGCCACGCTGGGCATCGGCGTGAAGGTGGCGACCCTGCCGGTGATCGCGCTCGGCGTGGGCATCGGCGTGGACTACGGCATCTACATCTACACCCGCCTGGAGTCCTTCCTGCGCCAGGGCCTGTCCCTGCAGGAGGCCTACTACGAGACGCTGAAGTCCACCGGCAAGGCCGTGCTGTTCACCGGCCTGTGCCTGGCCATCGGCGTCGCCACCTGGATCTTCTCGGCGATCAAGTTCCAGGCCGACATGGGCCTGATGCTGACCTTCATGCTCCTCTGGAACATGTTCGGCGCGCTCTGGCTGCTGCCGGCGCTGGCGCGCTTCCTGATCAACCCGGAGAAGGTGCGTCAGAAGAAGGCGTCGATCCTGGTGCACTGATCGATTGCCGTAGCGGTAAACGAAAACCGCGGCCCGAGGGCCGCGGTTTTTTATTGCTCGCTCCTACGAAAAGCGGTCTGTGCCCGCTCACGGCAGGATGGCGAACACCCGTGCCGGGAAGCCCGTGCCTCTGGCGATCTTCGGGAAGCTCACCACCGCCAGCGCGCCGGCTTCCGGCACCCGGTCGAGATTGGCCAGCAGCTCGATCTGGTAGTGGTCGGTGCCGAGGATGTACGACTCCAGCGAATAGTCGTCCTTGCTGGTGGCGATGCCCGGATCGGTGTCGGTGGTCTCGTGGCCGGACGCCGTGATCCTGCGCGTCTCGTAGAGGTACACCAGCGCCTCCTTGCTCCAGCCCGGGTAGTGCGCCACGCCCTCGGCGTCCTGGTTCTGCATCTTCGCCTGGTCCGGCCAGCGCCTGGACCAGTCGGTGCGCAGGGCGGCGAAGGCGCCTTCGGGCACCGCGCCGTGCCTGGCCTCCCAGGCCTTCACGTCGGCGAGGGTGAGCACGTAGTCGGGGTTCTTCGCCACCTGCTGGTGGATATCGAACACCACCAGCGGCAGGAACTGCTCCTTCACCTCCAGCTGGTCGACGCTGCGCAGGCCCTTGTGGAAATGCACCGGCGGATCGACGTGGGTGCCCCACTGGCCGACGTGGCTGTACAGCTCCACCTGGAAGCCGTCCTTGTCCACGCTGTAGAGCGTCTTGCGGCCCATGGGCTCGAAGCCTTTCCAGTGCGGCGTGTCGTTGTCGAAGGCGTGGGTCAGGTCGACCCATTCGTGCTGCCTGAGGCTGGCGTAAGTGTCCCACAGGCCGGGCTGGGCGGCCTGGGCGAGAGCGGGCAGCAGGGAGGCGGCGAGGAGCAGGGCGGGCAGTCGTTGCATGTGTCTGATTCCTTGACGGGGGAGGGATGGCGCGCCTTATCTTTCCCCAGCGCCAGTCCCGTCTTCCAATTCCGAATTCTGCTTTTCTTATTTCGTCTTGTTATTCAAAAGAACGAATCAGGAGTGCCCATGTCCTTCCAGCTCATCGAATACACCGACGCCAGCCCCGAAGTCCGCGCCGTCTACGACGACATCATGGCGACCCGCAGGATCGACTGGGTGAACAACTTCTGGAAGGCCCTGGCCAACCACCCGCAGACCCTCAGGCGCACCTGGGAAAGCCTCAAGGAGGTGATGGGGCCGGGGCAGCTCGACCCGCTGGTGAAGGAGCTGATCTACGTCGCCGTCAGCGTCACCAACAACTGCAACTACTGCATCGGCTCCCACGGCGCAGCGGCGCGCAAGGCCGGGATGGACGACGCCATGCTCGGCGAACTGCTGGCGGTGGTGGCCATGGCCAACGAGACCAACCGCCTCGCCATCGGCTACCAGGTGCCGCTGGACGATGTGTTCAAGGGCGCGGTGATGGAAGCCGGCGGCAGCTGAGGCTGTTCGCGAGCAAGCTCGCTCCTACGAAGGGCTACGCGCTGCTCCCTGTAGGAGCGAGCTTGCTCGCGAACCCAGGCAGACGCCGGGCTCTCAGGGAACTGGCGCCGATAACCGCTGAATCGGTTTCACCGGCGTCCCGTCGTTCCAGCGCCCCATCGACAATTGCGCCGGCGTTCCGCCCAGCGCGTAGTCGCGGTCCTGGCCGTAGAAGGCGGCGTCGCACAGCGCATCGAACAGCTTCCAGCTGCCGTACCAGTCCAGCGCATCGGTGGCCAGGGCGTTGTGGGCGGAAGGCTGGCCCTGCCTGAGGCGTTGGCGCACGCGCTCCTGCACGCGGTTGAACAGCCCGCCGGACGAGTCGCTGGGCGGGTAGCGCGGGTCGAAGCGCGGCGCGGCCGGCGCCGCGTGGTCGGCCAGCAGCGGCGGGCTGCCATGGCGGTCGCTGCGCAGGAGCAGCAGGTCCTTGTCTCTTGACGCGACCCGGGTGCTTTCCTCGAAGACGCGCCGCGCGTCATTGCAGCCGATCCGGTCGTCCTCGTCGCCGCAGACCGCCAGCAGCAGGGTCCCGGCGGGGATGCCCGAGAGCGGCTCCAGCGGCACTTGGCGCTTGCGCGGGCCGCCGCTCCTGCCCGGCTCCAGCGCCATCAGCGCGCGCGGTTTCGGCACGCCCAGGCGCTGCCAGGAAGCGGCCAGGCCGCTGGCGATCAGGCCGCCGGCGGAGTGCCCGACATACGCCACATGCTCCAGCTCCGGCCGGACCGCCAGCCTGCCCGCGCGCAGGTCGGCGACGGCGTGGCGCACGGCCGCGGCGGCGTTGGGGAGGAAGTCCGCGGCGGGCGTCTTCAGGCTGGCCTGGTAGCGCGGGTAGATGAGGATTGCGCCGCGCCGGACGATGTGCTCGATCCAGGCCCGGTACAGGTCCGGCTGCATGACGCTCCAGCCGTGGTTGAACACCACCAGCGGCGCGCTTTCCGGCTGCGGGCGGGCCGGGGTGAAGACCCAGTATTCGTTGCCGTCGAGGTTGAAGTGCCACTGGCGCACGTCGGCGTGGCTGTAGCCCGAGCCGCCGGGCCCTTGCAGCGGCTGCGCCGGCGGCAGGGCCGGCTCGGCGTGCAGACCGTGATTCAACAGCAGGCCGGCGACAAGTGCCGGCAGGTATGAGCGGGAGCAGGGCATCGCTGCGCCTCTTGTCGGGGCTTGCCAGCAAGCATAGCCCCGCCGGTGCGTCAGCGCGGGTAGAGCGGCGGCAGGCTGCCCGGCTCGGCCGCCGGGACGGCCTGCGGATCGGCGCCCGGCAGGCTGCGCACCGCGCGCCAGAGGTCCTCGCCCTGCCAGTTGCGGCCGCCTTCGCTGTCGCTGTACAGCGCGCCGTTGAGACCGTCCAGCGCATCGGACAGCGGCACGAAGCGCGCCGCCATGTCGGCCAGGGTCTCCGGCTGCTGGCGCGCCCAGGCGTCCAGCGCCTGGCGGGTGGCGTGCGGGTCGTTGGCCTGGCAGGCGCGGCGCAGCTCGTCGAGCAGGGTGCGGGCGCTGGGGCCGGCGACCGCGGCGCGGATCACCGCCGGCAGGCGCCGCGCGCGCCACCACAGGCCGAAGCCCAGCAGCGTGGTGAAGGCGAGGAGGGCGCAGGCCAGCTGCCAGGGCCACAGGCGGGCATCGCTCTGCAGCAGGGCCTCGGCGGACGGCGCGGCGGGCGTTTCGGCCGTGCTTTCCAGTTGCGGGTTGGCGGCGACCTCCAGGGTGCGCTCGGGCAGGCGGGTGCGCTCCACGCGATTGTCCCGGGTGTTCCACCAGACCACCTCGACGGGCGGCAATTGCACCTGGCCAGCATGGTCGGCGATCAGCGCCTCGCGTTCCTCGCGGCTGCCGATCACGCCTTGTTCGGTGCTCTGGTTGGCCAGCTGCGGCTGGTCGGGGTAGTGGCGCAGCTCGCCCGGCGGCGCCAGCGGCAGCGGCGGCAGCTGGGCGCTGGAGAGCCCCTCCACGCGCAGCATGATGTTGCGGGTCAGCGCCTCGCCGGCGCGGGCCTGCTCCGGCTGCGGGCTCCAGGTTTCGCTGAGGGTCAGCGCGCGGGCCGGCAACCAGGGCGCGTCCTTGGGATAGTCGGCGGGCTTGGGCTTGATCTGCAGCGGGATGGTCGGCGAGATCACCCGGATCTGCTTGCCGGGCTGCGGGCCGAAGGGGTTGTAGTCCGGGGTGTGCTGCTGGGCGACCTGGGTGGCGTTGAAGGTCTGCCCGGGGATTTCCAGGGTGCCGCTCTTCTGCGGGAAGATCGCGTAGCGCACCTCGATGACCCCATGGCGCACGCCGTTGATTTCCTTCTCGTAGGTGCGCGCCTCGCCCAGCGGCTCGACACGGGCGTCGGCGATCTGCAGCGGGGTGAGGCTGCTGTCGTCGTACAGCGACACCGAGTGGTAGATGCGCAGGGTGAGGATGACCTGCGCCTGCACGTAGCTTTCCTCCTGGTCGACGCTGGCGTCGATGAACACCGGGGCGAGCTTCTGCACGCCGGCGCTTTCCTCGGCCTGGAGCACCTGCAGGCTGATCGTCTCGGTGGCGTTGCCGCCCAGGCGGATCGGCGGGATCACCACGCTGCCCCGGTTGCGCGGCTGCAGGGTGACGATCCACTGGGTGGTGGCCTGGGTCTTGCCGTTGAGGGTGGTGAGGTGGTTGACCTGGCGGGTGCCGAGCACCACGAACTGCTCGTCCAGGGGCTTGAGGTCCGGCTTGCCGAACAGCGTCGGGTCGTCGGACTCCAGCGTCAGGTCGATGCTTTCGCCTTCGTTCAGGCGCGTGCGGTCGACGCTGGCGGTGAAGCTGGCCTCGGCCCGGACGGCGGCGAGGCAGAGCAGGGTCAGGCAGATCAGCCGTTTCATTGCGTGGTTTCCTGGCGCTGCTGCTGTTGCTGGTACCAGAACTTGCGGCGCAGCAGTTCGGAGGGATCGTCGGGGATCTGGCGCAACCATTGTTCCAGGGCCTGGCGGCGTTCGTCGCTCAGTGGACCGGCGGTTGCCGGATTGGTTTCGCTGTCGTTGCGCGAGACCGCCTGCGGCGCATCGCTGCGGCTGGCGCCCGGCTTGCCGGCGTCGCGCTGTTCCGGCGTCTGCGCGGACGGCGTGGGTTGCGTGTCCTGCTCCTCGGACTGCTCCTGCCTGGGCTTGGCGTCCTTGGGCTGCGTCGGCTGGGGCTCGCTGGATTCGCCGTGGGACGGGTTCTGCTGCTGCGACGCGGCGCTTTCCTCGTCACTGGCGGCTTTCTGCCGCTGGCGCAGCAGGTCTTCCAGCAGCGCCTTGTTGCGCTGCGCGGCGGCCAGTTCGGGGTCGCGCTCCAGGGCCTGGTCGTAGGCGTCGATCGCCGCTTCCAGCGCGTCCTGCCGGGCCAGGGCGTTGCCACGGTTGTAATGGTCGGCGGCGCTGTCGCCCCGGGCGAAGGCCTGCGCGGCGTCGGCGTAGTCACCCGCCTCGAAGAGCGCCAGGCCACGCCAGCGGAAGTCCTCGAAGCGTTCGGCGGCCTCGGCCGGGCGCTGGGCGTCGAGCAGGCGCTGGCCCTGCTGGTCGGGGCGCAGCCAGAGGTCGGCGAACTCGAAGGCGTTGGCGGTCTGCGGCGGCGCCCACAGCAGCGGCAGCAGCAACGGCAGGCTGAACAGCCAGCCCCGGCGCCCGGCGCAGGCGGCGAGCAGGAGCAGCGGCAGCAGCAGCCAGTAACCCTGGTCGGCCCAGCGTTGCAGGCGCAGCAGGGCGTCCTCCTTGCTGACCTGCAGGCCCTGGGTGTCGTCCAGCAGGCCCAGGGCGCGCAGGTCGGCGTTGCCCTGGCGCAGGCGCTGGAAGCGCCCGTCGAGGTCGGCGGCGAACTGGCGCAGGGCGTTGTCGTCGAGGCGCGGCACCAGGATGTTGCCCTGCTCGTCCTTGAGGAAGGTGCCGTCTTCCAGGGCGATCGGCGCGCCGCCGGCGGTGCCGGTGGCGAGCAGCAGCAGGTGCTTGCCCTTGCCCTTGAGCGCCTTGCGGATGCCCTGGCGTTCCCGGGCGTCCAGGGCGCTGGTGATCAGCAGGATGTGGCCGCTGCCTTCGGCGCCATGCTTGAGCAGCTGGCGCGCCTGCTCGACGGCGAGGTCGGCGCGGCGCCCCGGCTCGGGCATGATCGACGGCTTGAGCGCGTCGAGCAGGTTGCGCGCGGTGCCCAGGTCGTTGGACAGCGGCACCAGGGTGTGCGCGCTGCCGGCATAGACGACGATGGCGGTCTGCGCGTCGCTGCGTGTCTGCAGCAGGTCGAGCACCTTGCGCCGCGCCTGCTCCAGGCGGCTGGGCGGCAGGTCGGTGGCGAGCATGTCCGGGGTCAGTTCGAGGACCACCACCAGCGGGTCGCTGCGCTCCATCGCCGGCTGTTCCAGGTGCTGCCAGCTCGGGCCGAGCAGCGCCAGCACCGCCAGCAGCCAGGCCAGGCCGAGGAAGATCCACGGGCGCCGCTCGTGGCGGCCGCGGCCGCCGGACAGCAGCCAGGGATGGAAGGCCGGCGGCAGCAGCAGTTGCCAGCGGCCGGCGCGGCGCTGGCGGTGCCAGAGCTTCCACAGCAGCCAGCCGAGCAGTGGCAGCAGGAGCAGCCAGCCGGGGCGCAGCAGATGGGGCCAGAGCGCGCTCATGGCTGGCGCTCCCGGCGCAGCCGCGCCAGCCAGGCCGGGCGGGCCGGCCAGCGCCAGTCCTCCGGCGGCCAGAGTTCGCGCACCACCAGCGTCACGCTGATCAGCAGCGCCAGCAGCAGCGGCCAGCTGTAGAGGGCGAGGGCGGGGCGCGCCTGGGTGGGCTTCTGCTCCACCGGTTCGAGGGCGTCGAGGCTGTCGGAGATGCGTTGCAGCTCCTCGCCGTTGCGGGCACGGAAATACGCGCCGCCGGTGGTCTCGGCGATCGCCCTGAGCGTCGGCTCGTCGAGGTCCAGGCCGGGGTTCAGGCCGAACAGGCCGGCCACGCCGCCCTGCTGCGGATCGGCGCCGATGCCGATGGTGTAGACCTTCACCTGCTCCTCGGCGGCCAGGCGCGCGGCGGTCAGCGGCTCGATCTCGCCGGCGGTGTTGGCGCCGTCGGTGATCAGCACCAGCACGCGGCTCTGCGCCGGGCGCTGGCGCAGGCGCTTCACCGCAAGGCCGATGGCGTCGCCCAGGGCGGTGTCCTTGCCGGCGATGCCGATCATCGCTTCGTCGAGCCAGACGCGCACGGTGTGGCGGTCGAAGGTCAGCGGCGCCTGCAGGTAGGCGCGGCTGCCGAAGAGGATCAGGCCGACGCGGTCGCCGCGGCGGGCTTCGATGAAGCCGCCGAAGAGTTTCTTCACCAGCTCCAGGCGGCTGATCTCGTTGTCTTCCCAGCGCATGTCGGCGTAGTCCATGGAGCCGGAGACATCCACGGCGAGCAGCAGGTCGCGGCCGCTGGCGGGGATCGGCAAGGGCTCGCCGACCCACTGCGGGCGCGCCGCCGCCAGCAGCAGGCAGAGCCAGAGCAGGGCGAACGGCGCCTGCTGGCGCCAGGCCGGCAGGCGCGCGCGGGCGCGGCGGCCGGCGAGGCCTTCGAGCTCCTGGAGGAAGCTGACCTTGAGCGCCGCCTCGCCGCTGTCCGCCGGCGGCAGGATGTAGCGCATCAGCCAGGGCAGCGGCGCGAGCAGGAAGACCCAGGGCCAGGCGAACTCAAACATGCTTGCGCACCCAGGTTTCCACGGCGGCGGCGAGGCCGTCGATGGCCTTGTCGTCGAGCTGGCATTCGGCGCGGTAGCCGCCTTCCACCAGGATCATCCAGCGCGTCAGGCCGGCGGCGGGGCAGCGGTTGTCGAGGAAGGCCAGCCAGGCGCGGCCGCTCAGGGTATGGCTGTGGCTGTCGGGCCAACGCGCCCGCGACACGCGCTTGAGCAGGCCGTTGAGCGCCTGTAGCCAGGGGCCGGCGGGGGCGCGGTCGTAGGGGCGCGGCAAGCGCGCGAGCTCATCCAGCGCGGCCTGGCGCACGGGGTCGAGCGGCGCCTCGGCGGCCTGTTTCGGCGCGCGCCGGGGCAGCCAGCGCTGGCGCGTGCGCCAGAGCGCCCAGAGCGCCAGCGGAATCAGCGCGGCGACCAGCCACCAGCCGGGCGCCGGCGGCCACCAGGCGACCGGTGCGGGGCTGATCAGCGGTTCCAACTGGTCGAGCGGATTCATCGCGAGTATCCCGGCTGGTGCTGTTCCAGCAGGTTGCGCAACTGCTCGACCAGCTCCTCCTGGGTGGACAACGGCAGCAGCGGCACGCCCAGGCGCTGGGCCAGGCGGGTCCAGCGTTCGCGGCGCGCTTCGCCCTGGGCGCGGTAGGCCAGGCGCTGCTCGTCGATGTGGGTGTCCAGCTCCAGCTGCGCGGCGCCTTCGGCGAAGCGCAGCAGCCCGGCGGCGGGCAGCGCGTGGTCGAGCGGGTCGGAGACCGGCAGCAGCACCAGGTCGGTGTGCCGCGCCAGCAGCGCCAGTTGCTGCTCGGCCAGGTCGCCCAGCGCGCGCTCGTCGCACACCACCAGGATCAGGCTGCCCGGGCGCAGCACTTCGCGGGCGCGGCGCAGCGCCAGGCTGAAACCGTCGCCGCCGTGGCCGTTGGCGCCGCCGTGGCCGGCGAACAGCCCGTGGTTGGCGCGCACGATCAGGTTGAACAGTTGCAGCAGGCTCTGCTTGCTGCGCCGTGGCTTGATCTCGTGGCATTCGCTGTCGGTGAACACCAGCCCGCCGATGCGGTCGTTGTGCGCCAGCGCGGACCAGCCGATGAAGGCGGCGGCGCGGGCGGCGAGCACCGATTTCAGGCACAGCCCGGAGCCGAAGAACAGCCGGGCGCTCTGCTCGACGAGGACGAACACCGGGCGCTCGCGTTCCTCATGGAACAGTTTGGTGTGCGGCTCCTGGGTGCGCGCGGTGACGCGCCAGTCGATGGTGCGCACGTCGTCGCCGGCCTGGTAGACGCGCACCTGGTCGAAGTCCACCCCGCGCCCGCGCAGGCGCGAGTGGTGCAGGCCGATCAGCGGGCTGCGCCGCGACGGCGTGGAGAACAGCTGGACTTCGCGCAGGCGGTGGCGGATCTCGATCAGCTCGCCGAGCGAGACGGCCACACCGGGCGCCAGGACGTTGTGCATGTCAGGCGACGGCGACCACGTCGAGGATGCGCTGGACCACGCGGTCCTGGTCGATCCCCGCGGCTTCGGCCTCGAAGGACAGGATCAGGCGGTGGCGCAGCACGTCGAACAGCATCGCCTGGATGTCTTCGGGGCTGACGAAATCACGGCCGGCCAGCCAGGCATGGGCGCGTGCGCAACGGTCCAGGGCGATGGAGCCGCGCGGGCTGGCGCCGTAGGCCAGCCACTCGCCCAGCTCGGCGTCGAACTTGGCCGGGTTGCGGGTGGCCATGATCAGTTGCACCAGGTATTCCTCCACCGCGTCGGCCATGTACAGGCCGAGGGTTTCCTGGCGGGCGGCGAAGATCGATTCCTGGGTCACCCGGCGTTCCGGCCGGGTCTCGCCGTGCAGCGCCTCGCCGCGCGCCTGCTGGAGGATGCGGCGCTCCACGGAAGCCTCCGGGTAGCCGATCTTCACGTGCATCAGGAAGCGGTCGAGCTGGGCCTCGGGCAGCGGGTAGGTGCCTTCCTGCTCGATGGGGTTCTGCGTCGCCATCACCAGGAACAGCGGCGGCAGGTCGTAGGTGCAGCGGCCCACGCTGACCTGGCGCTCGGCCATGGCTTCGAGCAGCGCCGATTGCACCTTGGCCGGGGCGCGGTTGATTTCGTCGGCCAGCACCAGGTGGTGGAAGATCGGTCCCTGCTGGAACACGAAGGTGCCGTTCTCCGGACGGTAGATCTCGGTGCCGGTGATGTCCGCCGGGAGCAGGTCGGGGGTGAACTGGATGCGATGGAACTCGGCTTCCAGGCCTTCGGCCAGGTCCTTGATCGCCTTGGTCTTGGCCAGGCCCGGTGCGCCTTCCACCAGCAGGTGGCCGTCGGCGATCAGGGCGATGAGCAGACGCTCGATGAGCTTTTCCTGGCCGAGGATCTGGCTGGAGAGGTACTGGCGCAGCGCAAGCAGCGACTCACGATGTTCCATCGCGTGGGGTTCCTGGACGAGGGGTAGGGCTGTCGGGGCCCATACTTTACTGCATCGGCCGTTCCACGGGGAGCGCCGGGGTTCTCGCCGCCGGCGGCGCGCTCCGCGCCTGCGACGCTGCGTCGCCGGGCAGGGGCGTCAGGCAGCGCAGCGCGCCGTCGGGGTTGCGCAGCCGGCGCATGTCGCGGGCGCCGCCGAGCACCACGGCGAGGTAGTAGACCCAGGCGAGCGGGCGCGGCATCCCGGCTTCCAGCAGCATGCGGCGGAACAGGCTGTCGGCCTCGGCCTTGCTTACCGGGGCGACGTTGAGGAACTGGTACAGCGCGTCGTGCACCAGGCTGGCGTGGTGGGCCACCGGCCAGAACATCAGGCGCTGCTCCTGCCGGCCGTGGCGCAGGCACTGCACCGGCTCCAGGTGGTCCCACCCGTCCGGCGTGCCGAAGGTGGCGATCCAGTAGAAGGGTACCTTGGGCGAGCAGCCGTCCCAGGCGTAGGTGCGCTGGCGGGAGAGGTCGTAGCGCACGGTGCCGGCGGCGAGGTCGACGCTGGCCGGGCCGGGGTTGATGATGAGCCGGCCGTCGTGCACCACCAGCCACTCGCTGTAGAAGTGGCGACCCTTGAACAGGGCGTCCTCGCGCACCAGCGGGAAGTCGATGTAGTTGATCCAGGGCCCGCTGCGGTCGCGGCTGCAGAAGCCCCATTCGCGCACCGACCTGTCGCGCGCCGCCCGCACCCGCCGCAGGCGTTCGCGGCGGCCGATGCAGCGCGGCAGCAGCACGCCGAGGTAGACCGGCACGGCGCCCAGCAGCAGCGGACGGACAGCCGCCGGCAGGAACGCCCAGGCAAGGGCCAGCAGCGCGCTGCCGAGCAGGGTGACCAGCAGGTTGTCCAGATGCCGCAGCAGCGGGCGGCGCAGGGGCGGGTGACGTTGCATGGTGTCCGTTCCGGGGGATCAGGACGGCAACATAGCAGCTGGCTATCACAGGCACATCCGGAGCGCCTGCCGGGGGTGTCAAAAAAGGCCGCCCGGGAGCGGCCGAAGTCAGGCGGGGCCGGGCGGCCCCGCACTGTGGAGGCACTGTCCTACCTTGCTGCCCAGGCGTTGAAGCGCTGTTCCAGCTGTTCGCCGTGATCGGCCCAGAAGCTGGCGCTCATGGCGACCTGGTTTTCCAGGTTGGCGGCGTCGGTGGGCATGTTTTTGCGCCGCTGCGGGTCCACCTGGCCCACCGCCTGGGTATTCACCGGGCCGTAGGCGATCTGTTCGGCATAGGCCTTCTGCTGCGGTGTCTGCAGGACGAAGGAGATGAACTTCAGGGCCTCGTCGCGGTTCTTCGCGCCCTTGGGAATGGCGAAGGCGTCCATGTCGTAGATGCCGCCGTTCCAGACGATGCGCAGGTTGCTTTCGTTCTGCACGGCGGCGATGCGGCCGTTGTACACCGAGCTCATCACCACGTCGCCCGAGGCCAGGTACTGGGGCGGCTGGGCGCCGGCTTCCCACCACTGGATGTTCGGCTTGATCTGGTCGAGCTTGCGGAACGCCCGGTCCTGGCCCTCCTGGGTGGCGAGGACCTGGTAGACGTCCTTGGGCGCCACGCCGTCGGCCATCAGGGCGAACTCCAGGGTGTACATCGCGCCCTTGCGCAGGCCGCGCTTGCCGGGGAACCTGTTCAAGTCCCAGAAGTCCGCCCAGCCGCTGGGCGCGGTCTTCAGCTTGTCGGCGTTATAGGCGAGCACCGTGGACCAGACGAAGAAGCCGAAGCCGCACGGCTGCACCGCGCCTTCCAGCAGGCCGGGGGCGGACTGGTCGCCGATCTCTTCCAGCAGGCCTTCGTCGCAGGCGCGGGTGAGCTCCGGCATTTCCATCTCCACCACATCCCAGGACACGCTGCCGGTGTCCACCATCACCTTGACCTTGGCCATCTCGCCATTGAACTCGCCGGCGACGATCCGCGTGCCGTGCTGCTGCGTGTAGGGCTCGTAGAAGGCCTTGACCTGGGCCGCCTTGTTGGCGCCGCCGTGGGACACCACGGTGAGGTCGGCGAGGGCGTGGCCGGAGGCGGCGCAGCCCAGGGCGAGTGCGAGGGAAAGGCTCAGTGACTTGTTCATTGTTGTATTTCTCCGTCGAGCGGGTATTCCAGGGGCTGGAGGACTCGGCGCCGCTGGCCAGGCAGTACGGCGGCGCGGCGATGCCAGGGAAGTCTCGGCGGCCTGGCGCGCGACGGGCAATCAGACGGAACCAAGAATCGCCGTGCACGGCTCGTACCTCCGTACTAAGGCGCCGCCCGCCGCGACAGGTCATGCTGGGCGATGCCATGCTTGGCGCCTTCGCCGAACCTTTTCCGACCCTGCGGGACCCACGCACCATGCCGCTCTGCATCCAGGACATCATCGACAGCGAACCCTTGCGCACCCGCCTCCTGTGCGGCGCCGCGGGCAGCGCCCGGCGGCTGCGCTGGGCGCACGTCTGCGAGCTGGCCGACCCCACCGAATGGCTCGGCGAGGGCGACCTGCTGATGACCACCGGCATCGGCATTCCCGCCGACGGCGAGGCGCAGCGCAGCTATCTGGAGCGCCTGGCGCGGGCCAAGGTGGCCGGCCTGATGATCGGTGAGAACATGCAGGCGCCGGACGACCTCGGGGCGCTGCGGGAGACCGCCGAGCGACTGGGCTTTCCGGTGCTGATGACCCACTACTCGGTGCCGTTCTCCGCGGTGACCCGCAGCATTCTCGACGCCGGGCGCCAGGAGGAGTTCGAGCGGCGGACGGCCATCAGCCGCATCTACGAAAGCGCCCGGATGGGCCTGCGCGGGCTGGGGCTGGCGGCGCTGGTCGAGCGCCTCGGGCGCGACGTGCAGGCGCGCCTGTTCCTCTTCGATCCGCTGAACCTGGAGCCCTGGCAGCAGGAGCTGCCGCCCTTGCCCGGGCAGTGGCAGCCGGTGCTGCTGGCGCGTCGGCAGGCGCTCAAGAGCGGCTCGCCGGCGGTGCTGCGCTGCTCCGGCGACGAGGGCGAGGCGCTGGTGATGGCGCTGCCGTCGCAGGTCGATTGCGCCATCCTCGCCTGCGGCGGCGAGCTGCTCGATTACGGCCTGCTGCATCACCTGGTGGCGGTGCTGGGGATCGAACTGGAGCGCCTGCAGGTGGAGCGCGAGCGCTGGTTGCGGCTGGGCTCCGAACTGCTCGACGACCTGCTGCAGCAGCGCCTGCCCGAGCGGGCGGCCGCGGAGCGGCTGGCGCAGTTGCAGTGCCCGGCGGAGCGCGCGGTGCTGGCGCTGGCCCGGCCCGATGCCGCGGCGCCGGTGGAGTGGCAGCGGCGCCTGCGCCGCCAGGGGCTGGAATTCCTGGTGCGCAACCAGGGCGAGGAACTCATGGTGCTGCTGGCCGGGCGCGACGCGGCCGGCGCGGTGCAGGCCGGCCTGGGTTGCGCGATGGGGCTGAGCGCCCCGCTGGGACATGCGGGGCGGATGCCGGAGGCGCTGCGCGAAGCGCGCCTGGCGCTGGCCCATGCCTGCCCGCGGCGGCCGCTGATGGATTATGCCGAGGCGCGTACCGAGCAGCCCTGGCTGCCCGGCAGCCTGGATGAGGCGGTGCGGGTGCACCGCAACGTGCTCGGCCTGCTGGCCGACTACGACCAGCAGCAGGGCGCGCAGCTGCAGCGCACCCTGCGGGTGTTCCTCGCGCACAACCGTTCCTGGCAGAAGGCCGCACAGGAGCTCAACGTGCACAAGCAGACGCTGGTCTACCGGATTCGCCGCATCGAGGAAATCTGCGGCCGCTCGCTGGACTCCACCGAGGACGTCGCGGTGCTCTGGATCGCCCTGCGCGCGGCGCAGATCGCCGGGCTCAGGGAATGATCACGAAGCTCTTGCGCAACGCCTCGCGGATATCCCAGACCCCGGAGCAGTTCGCCGGGAACAGCACCGCATCGCCCGCGCGCAGTTCGATCGGTTCGCCATCGTCGGGAAGGAAGACGCAGTGTCCGGCGATGATGTGGCTGAACTCCCGGGCCAGCACCTGACGGCGCCAGCGGCCGGGCGAGCACTCCCAGACGCCGGTCAGCAGGCCGTCGGCGGCCTCCTCGGCGTGGGTCGCGGCGAGGGCGACGGGCTCGCCGAGCGGCGCCTTCACCGGCACGGCGGCGGGCAGGACGAGGCTGGCGGTCGCTGCCAGCAGGATCGGTTGCGGCATGGCGGTCTCCTTGGGGGTCAGAGGTTCTTGTCTTCGAGGCCGGAGGGGGCGAGGGTGGCGAGCGCCTTGTCCAGCCAGGACGGCCGGCCGCCATCGGCCTCGGCCATTTCCTTGCGCTGCACGGCGCCGCGCACGGTCAGCCCGCCGACATAGCGCAGCGGTTCCGGCGGGAAGCGCTTGGGCTGGCGGCCGACCAGGCCGCAGCGGCTCCACTCGTCGTCCCGGCCCAGCGCCAGGCTGGCGAGGATGCGCCCGCCGATGCGGCTGGGGCCGACGCCGTTGCCGCTCCAGCCGATGCCGTAGACGATGTGCGGCGCGCCCTCGAGGTGGCCGAATACCGGCAGGCTGTCGTAGGTGCGGTCGATCGGGCCGCTCCAGGCGTGGGTGATGGGTACGTCCGCCAGCTGCGGGTAGCTGCGGCGGAAATCGTCCTCGGTCTCCTGGCTCAGCCGGGGGTTGTCGTCGTAGCGGGCGTCGACCCGGCTGGCGTAGCTGATCATGCCGGTGCCCTTGCCGAAGGCGATGCGGCCGTCGTGGGTGGTGCGGTAGTAGTCGACCATCAGCTGGGAGTCGGTGATCGCCTCGCCGCCGGTCCAGCCGATCTGCTCCAGGCGCTGCGGGATCGGCGCCGTGGCGACTATGGTGCTGGTGACCGGCAGGATGGTCCGGCGCAGCTCCGGGATCGCCGCCGCCCAGGCGTTGTGGGCGAGCACCACGCGCCCGGCCCTGACCGTGCCGCCGGGGGTTCGCAGCTGCGCCGGCTGGCCGCGCTGGAAGTCCAGCACCGGCGTGTTCTCGTAGATCCGCACGCCCTGTTCCAGCGCCACGCGCCGCAGCCCCCTGGCCAGGCGCGCCGGTTGCACCGTGGCGTTGCTGGCCTCGAGCACGCCTTCCAGGTGGCGGGCGGAACCGCTGCGGCGCGCCACTTCCTGAGCGGGCAGCGAGGCGAAGACCGGCTCCCCGAGGCGCTCGCAGGTGCGCTGGACGTCCCGCCAGGCGCCGCGCTGGGCGTCGCTGGTGGCGGTCCACAGCCAGCCGTTGCGGCGGAAGTGCGCGTCGATCCGGTGTTGCGCGCAGAACTCGCCGATCTCGCCGATGGCGGCTGCCGACGCGCGCGCCAGCCGGAGGGCTTCGTCCTTGCCGCACTGCGCCGCCAGCGAGCTGATCTTCGGCCACCAGGACATCACGAAGCCGCCGTTGCGCCCCGACGCGCCGCCGCCGCAGATGTCCCGTTCGAGGATCGCCACCTGGCAGGCGGGGTCCAGTTCCAGCAGGCGCAGCGCGGTCCACAGGCCGACGAAACCGCCGCCGACGATGGCCACGTCCACGTCCAGATCGGTTGCCAGGGCCGGGGTCGGGTCCAGTTCGGCGGCGATTTCCTGCAGCCAGAGTGAGCGAGTCATCGGCGTCATCCCATTCGTGTGTCGATGGCGCACTCTGGTCGGTCGGGGCCTCCGCGGACAATCGTGCATTGCATGGAAATCGCCGGCGGGCCTCATACGAACGTACGACCCATTGCCTCAGGCTGAACGAATATGTCGCGGCCTCGTAAGCCGGCGGCGATCGACTCCCGATAAGCTCGGCGGATCGGTGACTGTCCGGTCGTGGCGGTCAATCGAGGGTCACACTGCCCGGTTATAACTGTGACCCGCACCAAGACGCACAAGCGAACTACGCTCAATCCAATAATTCGAGCCAAGCGGAGTAACACCATGGCGTTCTTCACCGCAGCCAGCAAAGCCGACTTCCAGCAACAACTGCAGGCGGCCCTGGCGCAGCACGTCGACGACAAGGGCATGCCACAAGTGGCCCTGTTCGCCGAACAGTTCTTCGGTTTCATCTCCCTCGACGAATTGACCCAGCGCAGGCTGTCCGACCTGGTCGGCTGCACCCTGTCGTCCTGGCGTCTGCTGGAGCGGTTCGATCCCGCCCAGCCCGAGGTGCAGGTGTACAACCCCGACTACGAGAAGCACGGCTGGCAGTCCACCCACACCGCCGTGCAGGTGCTGCACCCGGACCAGCCGTTCCTGGTCGACTCGGTGCGCATGGAACTGAACCGCCGCGGTTACAGCATCCACACCCTGCAGACCAACGTGCTGAGCGTGCGCCGCAACGCCAAGGGCGAGCTGCTGGAGATCCTGCCCAAGGGCAACCACGGCAAGGACGTGCATCAGGAATCGCTGATGTACCTGGAGATCGACCGCTGCTCCCACGTCGGTGAACTGCGGACCCTGGAGAAGACCCTGCTCGAAGTGCTCGGCGAGGTCCGCCTGGCGGTGGCCGATTTCCCGGCCATGCGGGCCAAGGCCGAAGAGCTGCTGGCCTGGCTGGGCAAGTCCAAGGCCAAGGCCCGCGCGGAGGAGACCGCCGAGGTGCGCGCCTTCCTCGAATGGCTGCTGGACAACCATTTCACCTTCCTCGGCTTCGAGGAATTCACCGTCGTCGACGAGACCGACGGCGGGCGCATGGTCTACGACGAGAAGGCCTTCCTCGGCCTGACCAAGCTGCTGCGCACCGGCCTCAGCCAGCAGGAGCTGCACATCGAGGACTACGCGGTGGCCTACCTGCGCGAGCCGCTGCTGCTGTCCTTCGCCAAGGCCTCGCACCCCAGCCGCGTGCATCGCCCGGCCTACCCGGATTACGTGTCGATCCGCGAGATCGACGCCAAGGGCAAGGTGCTGCGCGAGTTCCGCTTCATGGGCCTGTTCACCTCCTCGGTGTACAACGACAGCGTGACCCAGATCCCGTCGATCCGCGGCAAGGTGCTCGAAGTGGAGCGGCGCTCCGGCTTCGACGCCAACGCCCACCTGGGCAAGGAACTGGCCCAGGTGCTGGAAGTGCTGCCGCGCGACGACCTGTTCCAGACCTCGGTGGATGAGCTGTTCAGCACCGCCATGTCCATCGTGCAGATCCAGGAACGCAACAAGATCCGCCTGTTCCTGCGCAAGGACCCCTACGGCCGCTTCGCCTACTGCCTGGCCTACGTGCCGCGCGACATCTATTCCACCGAGACGCGGATCAAGATCGAGCAGGTCCTGCGTGAGCGCCTGAAGGCCAGCGACTGCGAGTTCTGGACCTTCTTCTCCGAATCCACCCTGGCGCGCGTGCAGTTCATCCTGCGCGTCGATCCGAAGAACCGCATCGACGTCGACGCCGCGCAACTGGAGCAGGAAGCCATCCAGGCCTGCCGCTCCTGGCAGGACGACTACGCCGCGCTGGTGCTGGAGAACTTCGGCGAAGGCCAGGGCAACAACCTGCTCGAAGACTTCCCCAAGGGCTTCCCGGCCGGCTACCGCGAACGCTTCGCCCCGCACTTCGCGGTGGTGGACCTGCAGCACCTGTCCAGCCTGTCGGACACTCGCCCGCTGGTGATGAGCTTCTACCAGCCGCTGGCCCAGGGTGAGCAGCAGCTGCACTGCAAGCTGTACCACGCCGACTCGCCGCTGGCGCTGTCGGACGTCCTGCCGATCCTGGAGAACCTCGGCCTGCGCGTGCTCGGCGAGTTCCCCTACCGCCTGCGCCACACCAACGGCCGCGAATACTGGATCCACGACTTCGCCTTCACCTACGCCGAAGGCCTGGACGTGAACATCCAGGAGCTCAACGAGACCCTGCAGGACGCCTTCGTCCACATCGTCAACGGCGACGCCGAGAACGACGCCTTCAACCGCCTGGTGCTGACCGCCGGCCTGCCGTGGCGCGACGTGGCGCTGCTGCGCGCCTACGCGCGCTACCTCAAGCAGATCCGCCTGGGCTTCGACCTGGGCTACATCGCCAGCGCGCTGAACGCCCACGTGGACATCGCCCGCGAACTGGTGCGGCTGTTCAAGACCCGCTTCTACCTCGCGCGCAAGCTCACCGCCGAGGACCTGGGCGACAAGCAGCAGAAGCTGGAGCAGGCGATCCTCGCGGCGCTGGACGAGGTCCAGGTGCTCAACGAGGACCGCATCCTGCGGCGCTACCTCGACCTGATCAAGGCGACCCTGCGCACCAACTTCTACCAGCCGGACGCGGCCGGGCAGAACAAGGGCTACTTCAGCTTCAAGTTCAACCCCAAGGCGATTCCGGAAATCCCGCGTCCGACGCCCAAGTTCGAAATCTTCGTCTACTGCCCGCGCGTGGAAGGCGTGCACCTGCGCTTCGGCGACGTGGCCCGTGGCGGCCTGCGCTGGTCCGACCGCGAGGAAGACTTCCGCACCGAAGTGCTGGGCCTGGTGAAGGCGCAGCAGGTGAAGAACGCGGTGATCGTGCCCACCGGCGCCAAGGGCGGCTTCATCCCGCGCCGCCTGCCGGTCGGCGGCGGCCGCGATGAAATCCAGGCCGAGGCCATCGCCTGCTACCGCATCTTCATCTCCGGCCTGCTGGACATCACCGACAACCTCAAGGAAGGCCAGGTCGTGCCGCCGGCCAACGTGGTGCGCCACGATGCCGACGACCCCTACCTGGTGGTGGCGGCGGACAAGGGCACCGCGACCTTCTCCGACATCGCCAACGGCATTTCCGCCGAGTACGGCTTCTGGCTGGGCGACGCCTTCGCCTCCGGCGGCTCCGCCGGCTACGACCACAAGGGCATGGGCATCACCGCGCGCGGTGGCTGGGTCTCCGTGCAGCGCCACTTCCGCGAGCGCGGCATCGACGTGCAGAAGGACAGCGTCACCGTCATCGGCATCGGCGACATGGCCGGCGACGTGTTCGGCAACGGCCTGCTGATGTCGGACAAGCTGCAGATGGTCGCGGCCTTCAACCACATGCACATCGTCCTCGACCCCAATCCGGACCCGGCGGCGAGCTTCGCCGAGCGCCAGCGCCTGTTCAACCTGCCGCGCTCCAGCTGGGCCGATTACGACGCCTCGCTGATCTCCGCCGGCGGCGGCATCTTCCTGCGCAGCGCCAAGAGCATCACCCTGACCCCGGAAGTACGCGCGCGCTTCGACATCGATGCCGAGCGCCTGACCCCGACCGAGCTGATCCACGCGCTGCTCAAGGCGCCGGTGGACCTGCTGTGGAACGGCGGCATCGGCACCTATGTGAAGTCCAGCGATGAAACCCACGCCGACGTCGGCGACAAGGCCAACGACGGCCTGCGCGTGGACGGCCGCGACCTGCGGGTGAAAGTGGTGGGCGAGGGCGGCAACCTGGGCATGACGCAGCTGGCGCGGGTCGAGTTCGGCCTCAACGGCGGCGCCTGCAACACCGACTTCATCGACAACGCCGGTGGTGTGGACTGCTCCGACCACGAGGTGAACATCAAGATCCTGCTCAACGAGGTGGTGGCCGCCGGTGACATGACCAGCAAGCAGCGCAACAAGCTGCTGGCGGAAATGACCGAGCAGGTCTCCGGCCTGGTGCTGGGCAACAACTACAAGCAGACCCAGGCGCTGTCCCTGGCCGAGCGCCGCGCCCGCGAGCGCATCGCCGAGTACAAGCGGCTGATGACCGACCTGGAAGGCCGCGGCAAGCTGGATCGCGCGCTGGAGTTCCTGCCCACCGACGAAGTCCTCGCCGAGCGCATCGCCGCCAGCCAGGGCCTGACCCGCGCGGAACTGTCGGTGCTGATCTCCTGGAGCAAGATCGATCTGAAGGAACAGCTGCTGGGCTCGCTGGTGCCGGACGACGATTACCTGACCCGCGACATGGAGACGGCCTTCCCGCAGACCCTGGTCGAGGCCTTCGGCCCGGCCATGCGCAAGCACCGCCTGAAGCGCGAGATCGTCAGCACGCAGATCGCCAACGACCTGATCAACCACATGGGCATCACCTTCGTGCAACGCCTGAAGGAGTCCACCGGCATGACGCCGGCGAACGTGGCGGGCGCCTACGTGATCGTGCGCGATGTGTTCCACCTGCCGCACTGGTTCCGGCAGATCGAGGCGCTGGACTACCAGGTGTCGGCGGACGTGCAACTGACCCTGATGGACGAACTGATGCGCCTGGGCCGCCGCGCGACCCGCTGGTTCCTGCGCAGCCGCCGCAACGAGCAGGACGCTGCCCGCGACGTGGCGCACTTCGGCCCGCGCATCGCGGCCCTCGGCCTGAAGCTCAACGAGCTGCTCGAAGGCCCGACCCGCGAGCTGTGGCAGGCGCGCTACCAGGGCTACGTCGACGCCGGCGTGCCGGAACTGCTGGCGCGCATGGTCGCCGGTACCAGCCACCTCTACACCCTGCTGCCGATCGTCGAGGCGGCGGACGTCACCGGCCGCGACCCGGCCGACGTGGCGCGCGCCTACTTCGCCCTGGGCAGCGAACTGGAACTGACCTGGTACCTGCAGCAGATCAGCTCCCTGCCGGTGGAGAACAATTGGCAGGCGCTGGCCCGCGAGGCCTTCCGCGACGACCTGGACTGGCAGCAGCGGGCGATCACCGTCTCCGTGCTGCAGATGCAGGACGGCCCGGCGGAGATCGACCAGCGCGTGGTCCTCTGGCTGGCCCAGCACGCGCCGATGGTCGAGCGCTGGCGCAGCATGCTCACCGAGCTGCGTGCGTCCAACAGCACCGACTACGCGATGTATGCCGTCGCCAACCGGGAACTGCTCGACCTCGCGCAGAGCAACCAGCACGGTGTGTGCATCCCCTGATGCACGCTCTCGATTGATCGTTTGATGCTTAAGCCCCGCCTAGTGCGGGGCTTTTTTTCGGGCGCGACGTCACACGCGTAGGAGCGAGCTTGCTCGCGAACCGCACCCTGCCGTGGCCTCGGTTCACGCTCGGCGAACAAGGTCCTGCGAAAAGTATCGCGTGGGGTGGGGAAAAATCGGGAAGGGAAAGGCTGTTACCGCGGCGTCACGGGCGTACGCCAGAGCATTCAGCTTCCGCTGTGCCCATCCTCTCGCGGCTCGGTCAGCGCGCGGCGGTACTTGGCGTAGAGATCGTCGGACATGTCGCTGGCACCCAGGATCTTCAGCGCGAAGGACTTCACCTCGTCGTCGCTGTAGGGCTGCGGCTGGGCTGCGGGCTGGCTGCTGCAGCCCGCCAGCCACAGCGGGATGCTCAGGGTCAGTAGGGCAAGGGCACGGTTCATCGGTTTTACCCGTGGAGGTGGCGGAATGGACGTCAGGCTATCAATCGCGCGGATCGAGCAGAAATCATCCCGTTCGATAGTGGGTATCGTCATGGCGGCTTCCGACCCGTGGCGCTGCCGGAAGGTTCCCCGCCTGCGGCGTTTTTCGCCGATTGCGGATATCCTTCGCGGCTGTTCATCTCTTCTCAGGATTTCCCCATGAAAGCGCAACTCGTCGAACTCCTCACACTGATCAGCTCGGGCTGCCTGGGCGAGGAGGAGATCGGCCAGATCGCCGACGAGGCCGCCCAGGCCTACGCCGATCCGCAGGCCTTCCACGCGGCCAACCCGGAAATCAACTACGACGACAGCTTCCCGATTCCCCTGGGGGAATGGGTGGTGGTGGGCAGCCTGCCGGAAATCGTGCTGTTCCAGGGCGACAGCTACGAAGAGCTGTTCGGGGAGATTCGCGCCTCCTTCGACCCGAGCGTCAACTTCGTCCTGCAGGCCAAGCAGCTGCGCAAGGCCGAGCCGCTCGCCGCGCTGAACCGCATCCAGACCCAGCTGTGCGCGCTCTACCCGGAGAAGGGCGGCTATGTGCTGGTGGACTTCAGCGAGCCGCTGGATGACGCGCTGCAGTGCGTGCTGGTCTACCGCAACGACCTGGAGCGCGCCATGGCGCTCTGCGTGGAGATCGGCATCCCCGCCGCGCCGGCGCTGGAGGCCGCGCAGGAAGCCGCTGAGGAATGATCGTGTGACGGACGAAGGCTGCCGATGCGGGTCGGCAGCCAGCGGTAATAAAAGTGGAAGGTGAACGCCGGGTATGCCGGCGGGTACAGAACGTCGCCCGCCGGCTTCAGTCCGGCTTGCCGGCGCGCCGCAGGTAGTCGATGACGTCCGGAGCGCCGGCTTCCCGCAGGCCCAGGCCGAAGGCGTCCGACTGCGGATGGTCCTTGGGCAGCAGCAGGCTTTCCGGGGTTTCGGTGTTGAACAGGCCGAAGCGCGCGTAGGGCATCGCGGTATCCAGCAGCAGGTCCATGAACGCCGGGTCGCTCCAGGCCCGCGTCGGCATCGCCAGCATGTGGAAGTCGCGCTCCAGCTCATCCAGCGCCGCCGAGCGCAGCTCGAAGCACTCAATGACCGCCGGCAGGGTGATCTCCAGCCCGCGCCGCCGCGCATAGACCACGGCGCAGGCCATTTCGCAGGCGTGGTTGTCGTCGTCCCAGAACAGCCGTTCGCCATGCCAGCTGGCGCGCCGCAACTGCAGGGCGGCATCGCGCTCGAAGCCCGGCAGCGCCCGGCCGAGCACCTTGGCGAAGTCGTTGTAGCTGATGATCCGCACCTTGCGGCAGTTGTCGCTCTGCGCCAGCTCTTCCAGGGTTGCCAGGGGGCTGTCCTGCAGCGCCCGGTGGCACAGGCCGTCGAGTGTGCGCAGGTCGAGGGACGGGTGTTCCTCGCGGCGGCTGTCGACCAGGCGCTTGAGTACCGCGTGGATGCGCGCCTTGTCCTCCTGCACCGGGCCGGACAGCGCGCCGCGCGGCAGATCGATCAGGCGGTGGAGCGGCGCGCCGGATTGCCAGCCGATGCCGCCGGCGCGGGCGTCGAGGGCTTCGAACGGCAGGGACAGGGCGCGGCTGCGCTGCGCGACATTGTGCGCATCGGCACCGCCAAGGCCCAGGCGCTGGGCGAGGGCGGCCAGGCGGCTGGTCATGCTGCGGTGGCGAGGGGGCTGGCTCATGTTCGACACAAGACTCCCGGTCGCCGGATGGTCAGTGCAGGAAGCGCCGGAGCGGATGCGCGGCGAATTGCCCTAAGCATAGAAAACCCTGGCGCCGTTTGGCGCATGCAGTGTGGCAAAATTCTTCCCTTCACTCGGGGGAGGCCTCCATGGCTTGTGTGGTGTTGGACATCTGTCTGCCGGCTGACCGGCTGCAGGCCGTCTATCGCGGGGATGCCAATCGGGTATTGGTGGTCAGCCGCGATGGCCGCCGGATCAACCTGCCGGTCCACCCTCTGCGCCCCTTCATCTCGCACTCGGGCGTGCGGGGCAGCTTCGAACTGGAGTTCGACGATTCGGGACGGCTGCTGGCGCTGCGTCGCCTCGCCTGAGCGGGGCGCTGCCGGCTATAATAGCGCCCCATTTTGCCGACCGATGCCCGACCATGTACAGCCTGGCCCGCGAGCTCCTGTTCAAGCTATCCCCGGAAACCTCCCACGAATTGTCCATCGACCTGATCGGCGCCGGCGGCCGCCTGGGCCTCAATGGCCTGCTCACCAAGGCGCCGGCGAGCCTGCCGGTGACGGTGATGGGGCTGGAGTTCGCCAACCCGGTGGGGCTGGCGGCCGGCCTGGACAAGAACGGCGACGCCATCGACGGCTTCGCGCAGCTGGGCTTCGGTTTCGTCGAGATCGGCACCGTCACCCCGCGTCCGCAGCCGGGCAACCCCAAGCCGCGCATCTTCCGCCTGCCGCAGGCCACCGCGATCATCAACCGCATGGGCTTCAACAACCACGGCGTCGATCACCTGGTCGAGCGGGTCAAGGCGGCGAAATACAAGGGCGTGCTGGGCATCAACATCGGCAAGAACTTCGATACGCCGGTGGAGCGCGCGGTGGATGACTACCTGATCTGCCTGGACAAGGTCTACGCCCACGCCAGCTATGTGACGGTCAACGTCAGCTCGCCCAACACCCCCGGCCTGCGCAGCCTGCAGTTCGGCGATTCGCTCAAGCAACTGCTCGAGGCCCTGCGCCAGCGCCAGGAGGACCTGGCCGTGCAGCACGGCCGCCGCGTGCCGCTGGCGATCAAGATCGCCCCGGACATGAGCGACGAGGAAACTGCGCTGGTCGCCAGCGCGTTGGTGGAGGCGGGCATGGATGCGGTGATCGCCACCAACACCACGCTGGGCCGCGAGGGCGTCGAGCACCTGCCGTTCGGCAACGAGGCGGGCGGGCTGTCCGGTGCGCCGGTGCGCGAGAAGAGCACCCACATCGTCAAGGTGCTGGCGGGCGAGCTGGGCGGGCGGCTGCCGATCATCGCCGCCGGTGGCATCACCGAGGGCATCCATGCGGCGGAGAAGATCGCCGCCGGGGCCAGCCTGGTGCAGATCTATTCGGGCTTCATCTACAAGGGGCCGGCGCTGATCCGCGAGGCGGTGGACGCCATCGCGGCGGCTCAGCGGGGCTGAGGACTGCAGAAATAAGTAGGGCTCCTTTCGGAGCCCTTGGGCTTGCGCCCTTTTCCGCCCGGATGGGGCGGCTTGGGGAAGTCGGGGGTGACCCTGGATTCAGCCTGTTGCGTGCTGCAATTGGTTCACTCGTTGAATACCGGCGGCGCCGGTCAAACCATCCCAGTTGTCGCCACGGCCCTCACGCCAGCCATTGAGCCAGGATTGCCGAGTGGTGGGATGGGTAAACGGACAGAGGTCGCGAGATTTTCCAGTAATGCCGTGCTGATAACCGCGCAAAAAGGCTCTTTCCAACGGATCACGCTTAAGTCTTCTCATAGGGTATTGCCCTCACTTGTTGACTGTTATGTCCCGTTGGCCCCCCCTGGGAGGCCCGGCGGATCGTCCGCCAATGGGGCGCATTGCCGGCGTGACGCGCCCCGCCGTCACCATTGCGGTGACGGGTTAAGCTGAGTTCTAACCAATGCCCCTGGGGCTGTGAACAACCAATTTGTCATAAAGACTTAACTCTTATGGAATCGAGCCATAAGGTTTTGCCCGGTTCAGAACTGCCACCATGGCATAGCCCCCTAGGGGCGCGGGGTTGTGGAAGGTCAAGGGGAAAGTGTGTCTATTTGCGACTTTCTCTCATTCCGACGAGCGGGCCGGTAACCTGCGACCCGGGGCCGCAGACAGGTTGAACCAGCGTCCCGGAAAATGAATATCCATTGCTGTTCGCGGGAATCCACCGCGCGGATGGCCGACGAGGCTCCCTGGCGGAGCCTCATTAAAAAAGACAGGGCTGCGGCCCGGGAAGATTGACATGGCGGAACACTACGAACTTTTCCTGACCTGCCCCAAGGGGCTCGATGGCCTGTTGCTGGACGAAGCCCAGGCGTTGGGCCTGGCGGATGCGCGCGCGCAGGTGTCGGCGGTGCGCGGGCAGGGCGACCTGGAGACGGCCTATCGCCTGTGCCTGTGGTCGCGCCTGGCGAATCGGGTGTTGCTGGTGCTGTCGCGTTTCCCGGTGAACAACGCCGAAGAGCTGTACATGGGCGTGCGCGCCGTGCCCTGGAGCGACCACGTGGACGCCGGCGGCAGCCTCGCCGTGGAGTTCAGCGGCAAGGGCTCGGGCATCGACAACACCCATTTCGGCGCGCTGAAGGTGAAGGACGCCATCGTCGACAACCTGCGCGCCGAGTTCGGCAAGCGGCCGACGGTGGACAAGGTCAACCCGGACATCCGCGTGCACCTGCACCTGGACCGCGGCCAGGCGGTGCTGTCGCTGGACCTCTCCGGGCACAGCCTGCACCAGCGTGGCTACCGCCTGCAGCAGGGCGCCGCGCCGCTGAAGGAAAACCTCGCCGCCGCCGTGCTGATCCGCGCCGGCTGGCCGAAGATCGCCGCTGAAGGCGGCGCGTTGTCCGACCCCATGTGCGGCGTCGGCACCTTCCTCATCGAGGCCGGCCTGATGGCCGCCGACGTGGCGCCGAACCTCAAGCGCGAGCGCTGGGGCTTCAGCAACTGGCTGGGCCACGTGCCGGCGATCTGGAAGAAGCTGACCGAGGAAGCCCAGCACCGCGCCGAGATCGGTCTTGCGAAGACCCCGCTGTGGATTCGCGGCTACGAGGCCGACCCGCGCCTGATCCAGCCCGCGCGCAACAACATCGAGCGCGCCGGCCTGGCCGAGTGGGTGAAGATCTACCAGGGCGAACTGGCGACCTTCGAACCGCGCCCGGACAAGGGCCAGAAAGGCCTGATCATCTGCAACCCGCCCTATGGCGAGCGCCTGGGCGATGAAGCCAGCCTGCTCTACCTCTACCAGCACCTGGGCGAACGCCTGCGCCAGAGCTGCCTGGGCTGGAGCGCCGGGGTCTTCACCGGCGCGCCGGAGCTGGGCAAGCGCATGGGCATCCGCAGCCACAAGCAGTACGCGTTCTGGAACGGTGCGCTGCCGTGCAAGCTGATCATGCTGGATGTGGAGCCGCGCCAGTTCGTCACCGGCGAGCGCGGTGAGCGCAGCGAATCCACCCCGGCCCAGGGCGCCGCGGTGATCGAGCCGGCGCGCCTGAGCGAAGGCGGGCAGATGTTCGCCAACCGCCTGCAGAAGAACCTCAAGCAACTGGGCAAGTGGGCGCGCAAGGAAAAGATCGAGTGCTACCGCCTGTATGACGCCGACATGCCCGAGTACGCCCTGGCGGTGGACCTGTACCGCGACTGGGCCCACGTGCAGGAATACGCCGCGCCCAAGTCGATCGACCCGGCCAAGGCCCAGGCCCGTCTGCTCGATGCGCTGGCGGCGCTGCCGCAGGCGCTGGGCATTCCCACCGAGCGCATCGTCATCAAGCGCCGCGAGCGCCAGGCCGGCAAGAAGCAGTACGAGCGGCAGAACGCCGAAGGCCGCTTCATGGAAGTGGAGGAGGGCGGCGTCAAGCTGCTGGTCAACCTGACCGACTACCTGGATACCGGCCTGTTCCTCGACCACCGCCCGATGCGCCTGCGCATCCAGCGCGAGGTCCAGGGCAAGCGCTTCCTCAACCTGTTCTGCTACACCGCCACCGCCACCGTGCACGCGGCGAAGGGCGGTGCGCGCAGCACCACCAGCGTCGACCTGTCCAAGACCTACCTGGACTGGGCGCGGCGCAACCTGTCGCTGAACGGCTTCTCCGACAAGCAGCGCCTGGTGCAGAGCGACGTGATGGAGTGGCTGCGGGAAGATCGCGGCGAATATGAGCTGATCTTCATCGATCCGCCGACCTTCTCCAACTCCAAGCGCATGGAAGGCGTGTTCGATGTGCAGCGCGACCATGTCGAGCTGATCGACCTGGCCATGGCGCGCCTGGCCAGGGGCGGGGTGCTGTATTTCTCCAACAACTTCCGCAAGTTCGAACTGGACGAGGGGGTGGCGGCGCGCTATCAGGTCGAGGAAATCAGCGCCCAGACGCTGGACCAGGATTTCGCCCGCAACGGCAAGATCCACCGGGCCTGGCGCATCGCTGTGCGCTGATGCCAACTGGCGCACAGTCCGCGGAGGCCGTGCGTCGACTGGCCTCCGGGCAATCTGCCACCATCTGCTATAAGAACTGGGAACCCTTTCCGCAGCCCTGAACGCGGGAGTCCCCATGACTCAATTGCCGGCCTGTGAGCAATTGCCCGCTGCTCAGGGACTCGCCCGGCAAAAGAAGGCGTTGCGCGCGGCGGGCCTGGTGCTGGCCGCGGGGGTGTTGCTGACTGGGTTGCTGGGCTGGAATGTCTGGCGCAACGCGCGCATGGCGCTGGAACAGCAGTTCGCCCTGGCGGCCAACGAGCGGGCCGATCGCGTGCGCGAGCGGCTGGCGCAGCAGCGCAGCGAGCTGGAGTCCATCCAGCGCTTCTTCGAGAATTCCAACGAGGTATCGCGCGAGGAGTTCGAGCGCTTCGTCGGCCCCTTGCTGGGGGATACCCTGGGCTATGCCTGGCTGCCGCGGGTCGAGCACGGTGCGCGTGCGGCGTTCGAGGAGCAGGTCCGGGCCACGGGGATGCTCGACTACCTGATCCATGAACTCGACCCGCAGGGCAACCCGGTTCCCGCGCAGGTCCGCGAACGCTACTTTCCCGTCCTCTATGGGGCCTCCGAGTATCTGGAGGAGCTACCGCTCGGACTCGATCTGAACTCCACCGTGCCGGGGCGCGAGCTGATCCGGCGGGTTCTGGCCGGACGGCAGCTGGCGGCGTCGATGCCGGTGATCCTGCCTGCCGCGCCCGCGGAGAACGCGGCCGGCGCCCTGCTGGCGACGCCGTTCTACCGGGGCGGCGTGACGGCCGGTTCCACCGAGGAGGACCCCGGCGGCCTGCAAGGCATTCTCGTTGCGGCGATCAGCTACCGCCTGCTGATCGAGCAGGGCATGGATGCCGCCAGCCTGGCGCAACTGGCGCTGACACTGCGCGATGGCACCGAGGAGCGCGCGGACCTGCCGATGTACCGCAGCGTGGTGGCGGCCGCGCAGGATTCCGGCCTGGTGGCGGAGTGGCATCTGGATTTCGCCGGGCGGGACTATCTCGTCCGTATCGAGCCTTCCCGTGATTTTCTGCAACGCAACGAAGGGCATCCGCAGCTCTGGGTGCTGCTGGGCGGGCTGCTGACCTCGCTGCTGCTGGCCGGCTACGTGCTGGCGCTGCTGGGGCAGCGCCAGCGGGCGCTGCAACTGGTGGAGGAGCGCACCGCCGAACTGCGCGCCAACCAGCTGGAGCTGCAGGAGAACCAGGCGCGCCTGCACTTCGCCATGGACAGCGCCGGCCACGGCGTGTGGGACTGGAATCTCGACCTGGGCAAGGTGTTCTACTCCCACGCCTGGAAGACCATGCTGGGCTTCGGCGAGACGCAGATCGGCTCCAGCCCCGACGAGTGCGCGCGGCGGATCCATCCGGACGATCAGGCGGCGCGCAGCGAGGCGTTGCAGCGCCACCTGCGCGGCGAGACGCCGCTGTACCAGAGCGAGCATCGCCTGCGCTGCAAGAACGGCCGTTGGCTGTGGGTGCTCGATCGCGGCCAGGTGGTGGAGCGCGACGGCGACGGTTCGCCACGGCGCATGATCGGTACGCAGACCGACATCAGCTCGCGCAAGGCGGTGGAGCTGGAACTGGGCGAGGTCAACAACCGCCTGCACGGGCTGCTCGATGCGGCGACCCAGGTGGCCATTGTGTCCACCGACCTGCGCGGTTTCGTGCGCAGCTTCAACGTCGGCGCCGAGCGCATGTTCGGCTACAGCGCGCGGGAGGTCCTCGGCCGGCCGGTGCCGGAGAACATCTTCGTCAAGGAGGAGATTCGCCGCCGGGCGCATGATCTGTCGGTTGCGCTGGGGCGTGAGATCCGCGGCTTCGAGGTGGTCGGCGCGCTGGTCGGCGAAGGGCACGAGGAGCACGAGTGGACCTGCATCCGCCGGGATGGCCGGCAGTTGAAGGTCAACCTGATCATCACCGGGGTGCGAGGGGCGGCGGGGGTGATGACCGGTTACCTGGGCATCGCCACCGACATCACCCGGCGCAAGGAGGCGGAGCTGGAGTTGCTGCGGCTCTCGGTGACCGACGCGCTGACGGGCGTGCACAACCGGCGCTACTTCAAGGAGCAGCTGGAGCTGAGCATGGCGCGCTGTTCACGCAGCGGCGAGCCGTTGTCGCTGGTGATGTTCGATGTCGACCATTTCAAGAACATCAACGATCGCTTCGGCCATGAGTCCGGCGATACCGTGCTGGTGACGCTGTGCCAGAGGGTCTCCCAGCGTCTGCGCAAGGTGGATGTGTTCTGCCGGCTGGGCGGAGAGGAGCTGGTGGTGCTGTGTCCGGGCAGTTCGGTGGCGCAGGCCGAGCAACTGGCCGAAGCGCTGTGGCAGGCGTTGCGCAGCCAGCCCGTGGAGGGGATCGGCGTGGTGACCGCCAGCTTCGGGGTCGCCGGTTGGCGTGCCGGCGAAACGGCCGATGATCTGATGCGCAAGGTGGACCGGGCGGTCTACCGGGCGAAGCGGCTGGGGCGGGACCGCCTGGCGCGCGATGACGAATGAGGGCCCCGGCATTGGCCGGGGCCCTTGCGTATCAGCCGCCCGTGCGCTTGGTGCTGCTGTAGAGGTCCAGCAGTACCTGGTCGAGGATCGATGAAGCGCCCCACGGCCGGTTGCTGTTGAGGATCGCCACCACTACCCAGCTGTGCCCGTTGGCGTCGCGGCTGAAGCCCGCCAGGGCGCGCACCGTGTTCAGGGTGCCGGTCTTGACGTGCGCCTCGCCGGCCATCGGGGTGCTGCGCAGGCGTTTGCGCATGGTGCCGTCCTTCGCCACGATCGGCAGCGAGGAGATGTACTCGGCGGCGTAGGGGCTGTGCCACGCGGCTTGCAGCATGGCGGCCATCTCGCGGGCGCTGACGCGCTCGTCGCGGGACAGGCCGGAGCCGTTCTCCATCACCAGGTGCGTGGCGGTGATGCCCTTGCGGGCCAGCCATTGGCGAACCACCCGTTGTGCGGCCTGGGCGTCATCGGCGTCGGCGCTGTTGCGGAAATGCGCGCCGAGGGAGAGGAACAGCTGGCGCGCCATGGTGTTGTTGCTGAACTTGTTGATGTCGCGGATGACTTCCACCACGTCCGGCGAGTTGGCGCGGGCGACGAGGGTGGCGCTCTTCGGCACGCTGCCTTCGCGGTCCTTGCCGAGGATGGAGCCGCCCAGTTCCTGCCAGATGCCGCGCACGGCGCCGGCGCTGTAGCCCGGATGGTCGAGCAGCGACATGTAGGTCTGCGCGCTGCAGCCCAGGGGAATCTGTCCGGTCGCCACCAGCGAGGTGCCATCGTACTGGGTGACGGGGCTGAAGCGCAGTTTCGGCCAGGCCGGGCAGGGCGCCGCCTTGCTGACCTGGACCTGGTTGTCGATGCGTACGTTGGCCAGCGGCGGGTCCATCATCACGGTCGCCTTCCCGCCTTCGGAACGTATTACCAGACGCACGCTCTTGAGGTTGACCATCAGGGCATCGGGGCCGACCAGGAAGGGCTTGTTGTCGTCGCCGCCGTCGTCGTTGAACACCGGCAGCTGCGGGACGTTGAAGTAGCTGCGGTCCAGCACCAGGTCACCGGTGACCTTGTTCACGCCGTTGGCGCGCAGGTCGCGCATCAGCAGCCAGAGCTTCTCCATGTTCAGCTTGGGATCGCCGCCGCCCTTGAGGTAGAGGTTGCCGTTGAGCACGCCATCCTTGAGCTGGCCGTCGGTGTAGAACTCGGTCTGCCACTGGTAGGTCGGGCCGAGCATTTCCAGGGCGGCGTAAGTGGTGAACAGCTTCATGGTCGAGGCCGGGTTCACCGAGACATCGGCGTTGAAATAGGTCGGGTTGCCGGGGCCGTCGAGGGGAATCATCACCAGCGACAGGGCATCGTTGGTCAGCTTGCTGGCCTTGAGGGCCTTTTCGACGCGGTCGGGCAGGGTGGTGTTGATCTGGGCCAGTGCCGGCAGGGTGAAAGGTAGCAATGTGGCGAAAGCGAGAACACGCAGCGATTTGAACATAGGAAGGGCGATATCCCAGTGGTCGGGCATTGACTTGAAAAAATGAAAAGATGAAACGCAACAATACGAATGAAAGCTCCTTGTTCCCCCGGAGCTGCCGCCATTATGCCGCAAGCCGGCGCGCGTTGCGCTGAACAACGGGTGCCGGTTGTCACGGGATGCCTGGTGGAGCTGTTAGAGTGGCGAGTGGCCTGTCCGGATCGAGCCGGACGGCTGGAATCCTCCGGATGAGTTGCCTTACCTGCAGGAGATCGTCAGATGGCCAGCAATCGCTCCCGTCGTTTGCGCAAGAAGTTGTGTGTCGATGAGTTTCAGGAATTGGGATTCGAATTGAGCTTCCAGTACCGGGACGGCCTGGATGCGGCAGCGATCGCCGCCTTCATGCAGCGTTTCGCATCCGACGCGGTGGAGCCCAACGACATGGTGTATGGCGGCTGTGACGAATACGGCTTCATCTGCCTGGCTCACCGTGGCTCGGTCAGCGAAGAGCAACGTACCGCGGTCGATGGCTGGCTCAGGCAGCAGCCTGAACTGGCTGGTTTCACGGCGGGGCCGTTGATGGATGCGTGGTACCCGGACCAGCCCGTCAACGCCAGGGCAGAGTGATGGCGTGCGTGGGATGCGCTCGCTGCTGATGGCGGCGGTGCATCCAGGCTGTACCGGTTGTCGAGCGGGTCAGAAGAGGGGCCAGGTTCTCCAGGCGGGTGGTGGGCGCATGGTCTGGTTCGCCCGTGCTGGCTCCGATCCTGTTTTCGATGTGTCGGAGAATTACAGGCCGGCTATTTCATCGGCGATGACAAGGTCATCGGCCGAACTGGCGGGTTAGATTTTTGCAATGCAGGCGAGTGATACTTTCAGAGTTGCCTTGCCTGATTGGAGTTACATGTTGTGACTCTTTTGCAGCTTGGTAAATTTGTGGGGAAAGTGCTTCAGGTTTGGCAGGGTCTCCACATGTCGGTGCCTCGTAATCGCACGCCGGACCGTGGCTGAATCTATCTGCGCCTGTGCGAAACTCTGGTTTGTAAAATCCTGCTGAATGGCCTCGATGGAAATATACGGGGCATATAAAACCGTTGGCGGCTCATTCGGGCATTCATAACCAACGCTCTGTTCTGCCGGCGCCGATGTGCGGACCGGCCTTCCTGCCTCACCTGGTATTTGAGGTCTGTGCAAGTTGGCCGGACGCAGCGTGGTCCGGCGCAGTTCTGGTCAGACTTTGATGACCGGTGGCCCGGCCCTGATCAGGCTTTCTTCTTTTGGCGGACTTGTCGCAGGGTTTACAGGAGCCACGAGGCTGGATCCGTTCAGGACTCGACTTGGGTTTTTCTTCTACCTGATATCAGAAGATTCTTATTAAGAAATCAGATGCGGGAGCCTGGAAGTGTGCTCTTTTGAGAACACAAAATGGAATTTCTATGTGATTTGTAAGATATATCCGATGTTACGCGAGAATGTTCCTTTTTGCCGAGTATCGAGGCGATTTCGTCTCGACAGGACAGGCTTGAAAGTTATCTTACCAAGGAAGGAAAAATGGAACTTTCGGGGGACTCCGTGAGCAAGGTACTTATTGTTGATGATCATCCGGTCATTCGTATGGCCATGCGTCTGTTGCTGGAAAAGGAAGGCCACGTCGTCGTGGGGGAGACGGACAACGGCGTGGATGCGCTGTCCATGGTCAAGGACCTGGTTCCGGGCCTGGTCGTTCTGGATATCGGAATCCCACGCCTGGATGGCCTGGAGGTCATCACCCGGATCACCGCGTTCGATCTTCCGCTGAAGATCCTGGTCCTGACCGGGCAGAGCGCCTCCCTGTTCGCGCTGCGCTGCATGCAGGCCGGAGCCTCGGGGTTCGTTTGCAAGCAAGGTGGGCTGGCCGAGTTGAACAGCGCGGTCAGCGCGGTGGTGGCGGGATACAACTATTTCCCCAGCGCGGCCGTCCGGCAGGCGCGCAGGAACGGCGGGCAGATGGATGACCAGGAACTCATCCAGCGCCTTTCCGATCGCGAGATGGCGGTGCTCCAGTACCTGGCGAACGGCTTCTCGAACAAGGAGATCTCCGAGCAGATGTTCATCAGCAACAAGACGGTCAGCACCTACAAGGCTCGACTGTTGTTGAAGCTGAACGCCCGTTCCCTGGTCGATCTGATCGAGTTCGCCAAGCGTAACGCCTTGGTTTGAGGTGCGTGATGTCCAGTTGGTACGCGCACCTTCGCATTGTGCTTGGCGCAATATTGCTGGTGGGCTGCCAGGGGGCTCCGGGGGCGGAGTCCCTCGTCTGGTCTCCCATGAAGCTGCTGGCGCGGTCGTCGGACATACCGGTCAAGGTCCAGTTGGACGAGGTGGACTGGCAATGGCTGCGAAGCAAGCGCACCCTCGTGCTGGGCGTGGCCGCGCCGGACTACGCGCCTTTCGACATCACCGCCAGCGGTACGGATCTGGAGGGGGTCACCGCCGATTACATGGGGGAGGTCGCCGAGGCGCTCAATGTCCGCGTCGAAGTGCGTCGGTATGCCGACAGGCACTCCGCCATCGAGGCGCTCCAGAACGGTGAGATCGACCTGTTGAGTCGCGCGACCCGCTATGAGTCGAGCTCTCCCGGGATCACTCTTTCCCAACCCTACTTCGCCAATCAGCCAGTCGTCGTCGGTCCCCCGGGGATGCGCCTGGACAGTGGGGAACAGTTGGTCGGCAAGCGGATTTCGGTGGTCGGCGGCTATTTCTCCAGCGAGGAAATCACCGGGTACTTTCCCAGGGCGACGCTCATCTCCTTCCAGTCCGTTCGGCAAGCGCTCGAGGCCGTGGCATTCGGGCAGGTGGACCTGTATGTGGGCGATGCGTTCAGTGCGCAGTACCTGATCAGCCAGGGATACCTCGGCAACCTGAAACCGCTCAACTTCGTCGGCTTCAACGGCACGGGCTTCAGTTTCGCCATCAGAAGCTCCAACGATACCTTGCTGACAGTGCTCGATCATGCGCTGGCAGCCATTCCGCAGCAGCTCGACAGTGCCATCCAGCGGCGCTGGAGTCCGGGCGGGGCCTATGCCATCGCCAACCAGCGCCTGATCCTCACGCCCCAGGAGCAGCGCTGGCTGGAGCGCAACCCTCACCCGCGGCTGGTGGTCGATCGCGCACTGGCACCGATATCCTTCTTCGATTCGCAGCGGAACTTCCGGGGTATCGCGGCGGACCTGCTGGAGCTCATTCACGCGCGGACGGGGCTCAGCTTCGATGTGCAGCCCGCGCCGAGCGTTGCCGCGATGCTGGCGGATGCCAGGAATGGCAAGGTGAAGGCCATCGCGGCGCTGACCCCGACCGTGGAGCGGGAGGGATGGCTGACGTTCACTCGCCCCTACATGACGGAATCCTTCGTGGTCGTGGTGGCGAAGAACGCCGGCTGGTTCCATTCGCTGGCCGATCTTCGTGGTCGACGCGTGGCCGTGCCCAAGGGGTCTGTCCTGGAGAACGACCTGCGCGAGCAGCATCCGGAGATGCAGCTCGTGCCAGTGGAAAATAACGTCGATGACCTGCCGATGATCATCGAGGGCAAGGTGGACGCCGGTATCCATCTGTCGACTTCGGCGAGTTACCTGATTTCACGCTACTACCGGGACCTGCGTGTGGCCGCTTCCCTGGACCGGGAGCCCGGCCAGTTCTCGATTGCCGTGGCGCGGACCGATCCGGAACTCCTGAGCATCCTGAACAAGGCGATACTGGCGATTTCCCCGCATGACATGGCCAGCATCATCGGTCGCTGGTCGGCGAGTGCCGAGGACCCCGACAGCATCTGGGATGGTTATCGGGCGCAGATACTGCAACTGGTCTGGGGCGCTGTGGCATTGCTCTGCGCGGTACTGCTGTGGAACTGGCGATTGCAGCTGAAGGTGCGTCGCCGCCAATTGTCGGAGATGGCGCTCAGCCACCGGCTCGAATTCAAGAGCGTGATGATCGATGGAATTCCCCAACCCGTCGCGGTGCGGGACAGGGAGGGCAGGCTGCTCAACTGCAATCGCAGCTTCCTCGACGTCACGGGCATGACTGGCGAGGTCGCCCAAGGTAGTCGCCTCATCGATTGCGACTGGTTGCCCGCCGCCGATGCCCAGGCGCTGCATGATGAGTACCTTCGGGCCATGGCGCAGGGGCGGGCCTTGGCGTCGGACCTGACTCTCCAGCTGTGTGGGAGCAGGATGGAGGTGTATCACTGGGCGACGCCATATCGGGGCGCGAACAATGAGGTATTGGGGCTGGTGTGTGGCTGGGTCGACGTCACTGAACGTGAACGTCTGCATCATCAACTGCAGACTGCCAAGGATCTCGCCGAAGAAGCCAACCGCGCCAAGAGTGCCTTCCTGGCCACCATGAGCCATGAAATCCGTACGCCGATGAATGCGGTGATCGGCATGCTCGAACTGGCCCTGACCCGCGCCGATCAGGGGTATTGGGAGCGTGAGCCGGTCGCGGTTGCCTATGACTCGGCCAAGTCTCTGCTGACGCTGATTGGCGATATCCTCGATGTCGCCAAGATCGAGTCGGGACGTCTGACCCTGATGCCGGAGCGGGCCCGCTTGCGCGAGCTGGTCGAGTCCATCGCACGGGTGTTCGATGGCCTGGCGCGGCAGAAGGGGCTGGAGCTCAAGGTGGAGCTGGAGTCCGATGCCGCCTGCGATGTCCTGATCGACCCGCTGCGTTTCAAGCAGATACTGTCGAACCTGGTCAGCAATGCCATCAAGTTCACCGATACGGGCCGGGTACGGATTCAGGTATACGGGGAGCGGCTCGCGGAGGGCCGCATGGCTCTGGATGTCGCGGTTGAAGACAGTGGCATCGGGATATCCGCCGACGATCAGGCCCTGCTATTCGAACCGTTCAGTCAAGTCTCCACTCCGGCATCCAGCGGCGGCACGGGGCTGGGGCTCATCATCTGCCGCAAGCTGGCTGAGATGATGGGCGGGAGTGTCCGGCTGGAAAGCCAGCCAGGGCAGGGCACGCGGGTCAGCGTGAGCCTGCTGCTGGAAGTGCTGGAGCCGTTGCCCGAGGAGAAGACCGTACCCAGGACGGAGCTCCTGGCCCGTGACCGGTCGCTCCGGGGGCTGGTGGTCGATGACCATGCAGCCAACCGGCTGCTGCTGACCCAGCAGCTCGAACACCTCGGGCACCGCGTGGAGGTAGCGTGCGACGGCGCGCAGGCGTTGCAGATCTGGCACCCCGGTGATTTCGACCTGGTGATTACCGATTGCAACATGCCGGTGCTCAGCGGGTATGAACTGGCACGCCGTATTCGCGAGCTGGAAGCGGAAATGGACGTGGAGCCCTGTGTGATATTCGGCTTCACCGCCAATGCCCAGCCGGACGAAGTGGAAAACTGTCGCCTCGCCGGCATGAACGACTGCCTGTTCAAGCCCATCGGCCTGGAGAATCTGCGTCGGCGCCTGGAATCCGTGCGCTGCATCGTGGCCGATACAGCGCATGGCGAAGGGCAAGGTATCGATATCCAGTTGCTGGAAGACATGACGGCGAGCGACCCCGTGCTGATCCGGCGGCTGCTCGAAGAGCTGTACCACAGCAACGATGCCGATATCCGGCGGCTGGGGCCTTTGCTGGAAGCGCAGGACTGGAAAGGTGTGGAGGAACTGGCGCATCGCATGAAAGGCGCCGCCCGCCTGGCCAATGCGCGAGCCCTGCAGGACGGCTGTGCCGAACTTGAGGCCGCCTGCCAGGATCACCAGGGAGCAGCGGAAATCCGCGTGAAGGCGCTGGCCGTCGTCTTGGCGATGGCCGACCTGCAGCGGGGGCTCAGCGAGCAGTTGGCCAAGTCCGGACGGGTGGCCTGAGGCTCAGCTCGGGCTGGAGCGCCCCGTCATCTCCCGGGCCAGTTCCGTGGCGTAGCTGTCCGTCATGCCGGCGATGAAGTCGATGACCCGCAGGAAGGAGCGATACAGCGGCCAGTCCGGGTCCGGTGCGTTATGCCCGAGCAGGTCGAGGATGCGCCGGTGCTTGAACGACGGAGTTCGCCCGCCGTGCTGCTCCAGGGCCGCGCCGCAGAAGGAGTTGAGCAGGATTTCCAGCGTGGTGTAGGCGCCGATTTCATGCAGCGTCTTGCGCTTGTCCTGGAAGATCTTTTCCCGCGCCATGGCCTTGGCCCTTTGCACACAGCGCTTGGCCGGCCCATGCATGTGCTCCACCAGGTCTCCACCCAGTTGCCCCGCCAGCAGCGCTGGCTCCTGCTCGACGAAGGCGCGTGCCGCGGCATTGGTCAGGTGCTCGATGGCCTTGCCGCGGAGGATCGCCAGCTTGCGCCGGCGGGAGTCATTGGGGCCCAGCTGGCGGTAGGTTTCCGGGAGATCGTCGTCGACCAGGTCGAGGAGCAGCGCTTCGACTTCGGCGTAGTCGAGCAGCTCCATTTCCAGGCCGTCCTCCAGATCGATCAGGCCGTAGCAGATGTCGTCCGCCGCCTCCATCAGGTAGACCAGCGGGTGGCGGGCCCAGCGCTCGTTCTCCAGTTGGGGCATGCCCAGTTTCTGGGTGATCTGCTCAAGCAGCGGCAGCTCGCTGCGGTAGCAGCCGAACTTGTGCTTCTTGTAGCCCAGGGAGTCTGCGTGGCGGGCGGTCCAGGGGTATTTCAGGTAGGTGCCGAGGGTCGCGTAGGTCAGGCGCGTGCCGCCGTCGAACTGGTGGTATTCCAACTGGGTCAGGACGCGGAAGCCCTGGGCATTGCCTTCGAAGTGGAGGAAGTCGGAGCGTTCCTCCTCATGCATGTTGTCCAGCCAGCCACGTCCGGCGGCCTGCTGGAACCAGTGACGGATGGCGTCCTCGCCGGAGTGCCCGAAAGGCGGGTTGCCGATGTCATGGGCCAGGCAGGCGGATTGCACGATCACCCCCATGTCGGCCGGATCGCACCATTCCGGCAGGCGGTCGCGCAGGATTTCGCCGACGCGCATGCCCAGCGAACGGCCGACGCAGCCGACTTCCAGCGAGTGGGTCAGGCGTGTGTGGATGTGGTCGTTGCTCGATACCGGGTGCACCTGGGTCTTGCGGCCCAGGCGGCGGAAGGCGCCGGAAAAGATGATGCGGTCGTGGTCCTTGTGGAAGGCGCTGCGACCGAGTTCGGCGCTGCTGTGTACCGGTTTGCCGAGGCGTTCTCGGGGGAGCAGGGTGTGCCAGTCCATTCGGGGTTCCGCAATCTTGGAGAGTTACCGGCAACGCTAGCCGTTCGCGCCGGCAATCTCAATCGCGGGGCTACAGGCCCTCGGCGTCGATGTCGATCAGGAGAAGGCGCCGGCCCTGGTCGATGAACTGCCCCGCGGTCATGCAGTATTGGTTGGTGGTGGCGTCGCGGTAGGTGTTGGACAGCGTCAGGCGGCGCTCTTCCCAGCCCTCGGCCAGCAACTGGTAGAAGTACGGGCGCCAGGACCAGTTGTGGCCGATGTAGCGCCGGTCTTCCTTCCAGAACAGGCCGTTCCACTCCAGGTTCGGCGAGGTCTGGGTGCCGTGGCGGTCGCACTGGTAGATGCGCAGCAGGCGGGGGAAGGACTCCGGCGCCGCCGGCAGGCTGCTGAGGATGGCGCCGCTTTCGGCCCAGGGGCGCAGCATGCCCATCAGTTCGGCGAGTTGCTGGCGCAGCTGGATGAGGCTGGCGCGTTCCTGCAGCTTGTGTTTCACATAGCGATCGCGGCGCTGGGCGAAGGCTTCGCGGAAGGCGTCGCTGGCCGGGAATTCCAGTGCCGGCTTGGCGAACAGATAGCCCTGCACGTAGCGCGCGCCGCACTCCAGGGCGAAGTCCATTTCCTCCTCGGTTTCCACGCCTTCGGCGATGATCCAGCAGCCGGTCTTCTCGGCCATCTGTGCCAGGGCCTTGACCACGTCGCCACTGGGCCCGCCGCGGGCGGCCGCCTGGAACAGGCGCATGTCGAGCTTGAGGATGTCCGGCTGCAGCGTCAGTACGCGGTCGAGCTGCGAGTAGCCGGCGCCGAAGTCGTCGATGGCAATGCGTGCGCCGGCTTCGCGGTAGCGCGCCACCACGTCCAGCAGGCGCGGGCCGCCGCCGCCCAGTTCGGTGATTTCGAAGACTACGCGCTCGGGCGGTACGCCATTCTGCTGCAATTGCTTGAGGCTGGGCAGCGGCTGGTCAGGGCGCAGGCGGCCGATCCAGCGTGGCGAGATGTTCAGGCTGAGGAACCAGCCCGGTGGTGCCTCGTGGATCCGTGCCAGGGCCGCATCGCGGATCTGCCGGTCGAGCCGGCGCAGTTCGGTCAGGTTCGTCCGCGGGTTGAAGAACAGCGGCCCGACCGAGAGCAGTTCTCCATTGTCCTGGCGCAGGCGTCCCAGGGCCTCGACCCCGGCGACCAGGCCGGTCGCGGTGTCGATGAAGGGTTGGAAGCAGGCGGTCGGTTGTCCTTCGATCACGGAACACATCCTTTGTGGTGTGCCAGCAGGCAGGGTGGCTGGCAGCTGTGTGTAGCAAGAATGTGGCCAATCAGGGCGGCGGTGGTGTCTCGCTCCGCGGTTTGCACAGTTGCAGCAAGAGTGGCGCAAGGGTGATGCCGATACGCAGCAGGCGAATCCAGCGGCGCCTGCCGAACAGCAGAACCAGCGCCGCCGCGCCGCCGGCGCCGGCCCACAGCGGCGTGCTGCCGCGCAGGCTCTGGCCCAGGTGGCGGGCCTGCTTCAGGGGTTGCAGCAACAGGTCGCCCTCGCGCTTGATCTGCTGGCGCTGCATTTCCAGACGCAGCCGGACGATGGCCTTGCGCAACTCGTTGCGCGACAGGTGGCGTGCGGACTCCGGCAATTCATTCATGGCAGCAGGCGCTCCCGGTCACGGGCCAGTTCGTCGAGCGTCGCGCTGAACGGTGAGCTCTCGTCGCTGAGCAGCTGGTACAGGCGCCAGGCGCACAGGGCGCTGCCGGCGATATAGAAGAGGCACAGGCCGATGGCCGCCTGCAGCCGATAGCTGTCCCAGAACAGCAGCAGGATCAGCGTCGACAGGCCGATCAGCAGGAGCAGCGCGAACACCAGAGCGAGACCTGCCAGCAGCAGGATCTGCACGGTGCGTGCCTTCTGCTCCTGCAACTCGATGCCCAGCAGCTCGACGTGCCCGTGCAGCAGTCCCAGGAATGCCGCACCCAGGCGTCGCAGGGAAGGGGAGTTGGCCTTGTCGGCATCCATTCCGTCGCTCATGGATCAGCGCCGGCTCACCAGCAGGCCGAGCAGGAAGCCGACGCCCGCGGCGATGCCCACGGCTTGCCAGGGGTGGTCGTTGACGTACTCCTCGGTGGCGTCCACCGCGGCCTTGCTCTGGTCGCGCAGGGTGTCCTTGGTGGAGTAGATGGCTTCGCGGGCGCGCTTGAGGCTGGAGTTGATCTGCTCGCGCATCTGGTCGGCTTCGGCGCCAGCCAGGCCGGCCGAGCTCTGCAGGAGTTTCTCGGTATCGCTGACGAGTGCCTGGAATTCGGCCAGAAGTTCTTCCCTGGCGGCGTTCACTGCGGTCTTGCGAGGCATGTGCTGCTCCTTGATTGGTTGAGGTTCCTAGTTTTCGAGCCCCATGGACTGGGGGAAGTTTCTCATAAGTTGCGCCGGCGACGATGCCGATGGCGCGTGGTAAAGCCTAGTCGCTGATTTTCCGGGCGGGTGGTATGTCGCTTGCATTTCGCTGGTGCGCAAGGAGAGCGGATTGCCCCGTTGCGGGGCGCGCCCAGTGCCGTGAAACACCGGGAAAATCCGCTCAACACACTGAAAAACAAAAGGAAGTACAGAAAACCGCCGTGCTGTCCAAACCGCCTGTGGGCGAATCCGGGGCAGCAGTTGGCCTCCGCTGGGTGCGTCACTGCGTCAGGGTGGTGCGTGTTGCGGTGGCTGTGGGCTGTTTTGGTGCTTTTCCCTTGACCCTCGGGGCTGCCTGTATCGATGGAAAACCTCAATAGCGCCGTGGAGACCCTCGTCCACGGTTCCAACACGCTGTTCATCCTGATGGGCGCGGTCATGGTCCTGGCCATGCACGCCGGCTTCGCGTTCCTCGAAGTCGGTACGGTGCGCCAGAAGAACCAGGTCAATGCGCTGTCGAAGATTCTCTCGGACTTCGCCATCTCGACCCTGGCCTACTTCTTCATCGGTTACTGGATCGCCTATGGCGTGAACTTCCTGCACCCGGCCGCGAGCCTGGCGGCGGAGAACGGTTATGCCCTGGTGAAGTTCTTCTTCCTGCTGACCTTCGCCGCGGCGATTCCCGCGATCATTTCCGGCGGCATCGCCGAGCGCGCGAGGTTCGGCCCGCAGCTGTGCGCCACGGCGCTGATCGTGGCCTTCCTCTATCCGTTCTTCGAGGGACTGGTGTGGAACGCCAACTTCGGCTTCCAGGACTGGCTGAAGGCCGGATTCGGCGCGCCTTTCCACGATTTCGCCGGTTCCGTGGTGGTGCACGCCTTCGGTGGCTGGCTGGCGCTGGCGGCGGTGCTGCTGCTGGGGCGGCGCAATGGCCGCTACCGCGAAGGGCGGCTGGTGGCCTTTGCGCCGTCGAGCATCCCGTTCCTGGCGGCGGGCTCCTGGGTGCTGATCGTCGGCTGGTTCGGTTTCAACGTGATGAGCGCGCAGGCCCTGGCCGGCGCCAGCGGGCTGGTGGCGGTCAACTCGCTGCTGGCGATGGTCGGTGGCACCGTGGCGGCGCTGCTGGTGGGGCGCAACGACCCGGGCTTCCTGCATAACGGCCCGCTGGCCGGCTTGGTGGCGGTCTGCGCCGGTTCCGACCTGATGCACCCGATCGGTGCGCTGGTTACCGGCATGCTGGCGGGGGCGCTGTTCGTCTGGGCCTTCACCGCGACCCAGGTGCGCTGGAAGATCGACGACGTCCTCGGTGTCTGGCCCCTGCACGGCCTGTGTGGCGCCTGGGGCGGCATTGCCTGTGGGATCTTCGGTCAGTCGGCGCTGGGTGGCATCGGCGGCGTGAGCCTGTCCAGCCAGGTGCTCGGGACGCTGGCCGGGGTGGCGCTGGCGTTCGTTGGCGGCCTGCTGGTCTACGGCCTGATCCGGCGCCTGGTGGGCATCCGCCTGACCCAGGAGCAGGAGTACTACGGTGCCGACCTGTCGATCCACAAGATCGGTGCGATCAACCAGGAGTAACTGGCGCCACAAAGAAGAAAGCCCGGCATGTGCCGGGCTTTCTTCTTTGCGCTTCCGGGGTTACCAGAGCGGCATGGTGTAGCTGACGATCAGACGGTTTTCGTCATAATCGTTGGTGTAGTTGGTGCGCATGGTTGCATTGCGCCACTTCACGCCGAGGTTTTTCAGCGGGCCGTCCTGGAAGACATAAGCGATATCGGTGTCGCGTTCCCATTCCTTGCCTTCGCCGTCGCTGGTGATCAGGTCGATGTTGTCGCCGTTCACATAGCGGGTCATGAAGGTCAGGCCGGGAATGCCGATGCCGGCGAAGTTGTAGTCGTAGCGTGCTTGCCAGGATTTCTCGTCCTTCATGGCGAAGTCGCCGATCTGGACGTAGTTCACCAGGTAGGGGTCGGTACCGTTGATGTAGGCGAAGCCGGTGTCGCCGCTCATCTTCTGGTAACCCAGGCCGAAGGCGTGGTAGCCCAGCGCGTAGGTGAACATGGCGTTGAACGCGTTGTTGTCGATGTTGCTGCCGCCGTCATCGGTGGAGCGTGCCCAGCGGATATCGGACTTCAGCGATTGCTTGTCGGCGATCGGCAGCACGTGGACCAGGCCCAGGTAGTGCTGCTTGTAGATGTTGTCCAGGCCGCCGTAGTGGTAGCTGGTGCTGAGGCTGTCGGTCCACTTGTAGGTCAGACCGCCGAACAGGAACTCGTTGGTCTTGGTGGTATCGCCCAGCACGATGTTGCGCTTGCCGCCACCGGTGATGGTCATGTCCTCGTAATCGGAGGAGTCGCGCTGGTTCACCTGGTACAGGCGGCCGGCGTCGACGGTCAGACCATCGATTTCCATCGAGTTCAGCGCGGCGCCACTGAAGGTCTGCGGCAGCAGGCGGGAATCGTTGTACTGCACCACCGGCAGCTTCGGCAGCAGGGTGCCGGCCTTCAGGGTGCTCTTGGATGCGCGTAGCTTGGCGGTAACGCCGAGGTCGCCATAGCTGTCTTCGGCGCGTTTATCGCTACTGGAGCGCTGCAGCAGACCGGAACCGCTGCGGTCCGGCGACGAGTCGAGTTTCAGGCCGAGGGTGCCCAGGGCATCGACGCCGACGCCGATGGTGCCTTCGGTGAATCCGGATTCGTACTTGAGGATGAAGCCTTGTGCCCATTCCTCGGCCTTGTTTTGCGCCGGGGTCGGACTGTCCTGACGGAAGTCGCGGTTGAAGTAGAAATTGCGCATCTCGACGCTGGCTTTACTGTCCTTGATGAAGTCAGCGTGGGCAATGGTCGGAATGGTGGTAACGCTGGTGCCCAGTGCGGCCAAAGCCACGGCACGGGCGATCGGGTTGCTCATTGTTATTGTCTCCTCGAGCGCTTGGGTCAGGTCGGTGATGCCGGATGGGGTCGGCATGACGAACTGTTACAGCCTACCTACTTAATCATTACCGGATGTTTACGACTCTTAGACCTTAGTCGTTGATTAGTGAGCTGGCTATTGAAGCGCCGGACGGTACGTGCTTGGGAGCCGCCTGGATCCAGCGGGGGTAGTAGCCGAGACGGTCCTGCACCTGGGCGTCATGGGCGGGAACCACGGTCAGCTCCGGGTGCGCGCGCATCAGCAGGCGCACGCGCGTTACTTCGGCCAGGGTGCGGTCGCGGTCGTTGTCCACCAGTTTGCGGCTGATCCAGAACTTCTCGTGCGGGCCGCTGAAGCCGGACAGGCGCCAGGTGGTATCGCCGCTGAAGAGGAAGCGGCGGCCGTCGTCCAGGGTGATGAACAGGCCGACCGCGCCGGGTGTGTGGCCGCGCATCGGCACCAGCACCAGGCTGCCGTCGCCGAACAGGTCGAGGCTCTCGTCGAAGCCCATGAAGGGCGTCGGCTCGAACTGGAAGGGCCGCCACTTCACCGGATGGCGGAACTGGCTGGGGAATACCGCCGGCGGCTGCGCGATATGGGCGTAGTTGATCTCCTCATAGGGCGCCCAGACCGGCACGTCGGGAAAGTCCGACAGCCCGGAGGCATGGTCCCAGTGCGCGTGGGACAGCAGGATGCGGTCGATGCGGATGTCGCTGCCTCGAAGCTGATCGCGTACCGGATTCAGGCCGTCATAGCGGAACAGCGGCTTGTCCCACCAGGGCATGTCCTGCTTGAACTGCGCGTCCGCCTGGCTGCCCAGCCCAGTGTCGAACAGCAGGGTGGCGGCGTGGTGCTGGATCAGCACGGCGGTGTGGTTGAGCGGCACCTGGCGAGTCCAGTCGCCGCCGGCGACGGTGAAGGCGTCCAGGGTGGTGATGCCGGAGGTGCGCACCAGCGCGAAGCGCAGGTCGGCGGCGGGGGCGTTCAGGCAGGCGAAGGCAAGCGCCCCGGCCAGCAACAGGGAAGACAGGCGCATGGATGAATTCCTTTTTAGTCAGCGCTTGGTAGGAACGGCGAGTACTGCAGCTCGGTGAAGCCCAGCGGCAAACGTCCGCGGCGCAGCCGCCAGGCGCCGGGGCGCAGGCTGAGCATGCGTTGCGCGCCGGGCGCCCAGACGGGGGCGCCGTCCTGCGGCCAGTGGATGCGCGCGGTCGCCTGCAGGTGCAGCAGGTCGCCGCTGTCGAAGTCGACCAGCAGCAGCGCGCAGCGCGGCTCCAGCGACAGGTTGCCGAGGGTGTTGAACAGGTTGTTGCCGGCGTAGTCCGGCAGCCAGAGCAGCCCGTCCTCGCCGAGCCGCAGGAAGCCCGGCGGGCCGCCGCGGTGGGAGATATCGACGCCGCCATTCTCGCCGGCATGGCGGCTGGCGATGAACAGGGTGTCGCTGCGCGTCGCCAGTTCCACCCAGCGCGGGTCGAGGCCGATGCCGTTCAGGCTCGGCCCCGGCGTGCGTGGCAGGGCCTGCCAGTGGCGCGACTGGATGTACTTCGGGCAATTGCCGAAGGACTGCAGCGCGCGGACGCTGAAGCCCCCGCCGTCCATGTCCTCCACCCGGCCATTGAGGCGATTGCGCCGCCGGGTCGGCAGTTCGAGCCCGAGCAGGCCCAGCAGGGCGCCGTCGTGCAGGTTGGCGTGCAGCGGGTCGTCCGCATCGGCCAGCGCGTCGATGCGCAGGCGCTCCGGCTCCGGGGAGTGGGCGAACCCCGGCGGGCCCCAGAGCACCGAGGCCTGGGGCTGCCCGTCGGGGTCGACGCTGCCGACCAGCAGCCACGGCAGCAGGGCGAAGAACTCGCGGTGCTGGTCCGGCATGAAGCTGCGGATCGCCCGGCTGCCGAAGCCGGCGACCTGCTCGCGTACGCCGGCCTGCTCCTGAACCGCCAGTTCACCGGGGTGGAAGGGTGTGTCCATCGATCACCTCCGTGCCGACGCGCCTGCTCACGATCGCTGCGCGTCGGCACAACTGCGTTGAAAAAGGCGCTTACAGCCGAGGTTGCGGTACGTAGCCGGGCAGGGCGCGGATGCGCGCGAGCCAGTCCTGCACGTGGGGATAGCCGGAAAGCTCCAGGCCGCCTTCCTCCGCGAGCACCACATAGGGATAGACCGCAACGTCGGCGATGGTCGGTTCGCCGGTCTGCGCCAGCCAGCGGTGTTCGGCGAGGGTGGCGTCGAGCAGTTCCAGGGCATGGCGGCCCTTGGCCTGGGCGGCCGGGAGGTCGCCGGGGCGCTTGAACAGCAGGATCACCCGCGCCGTGGCCAGGCCGTGCTGGACTTCATTGGCGGAAAAGCTCAGCCAGCTGGCGATGCGGCCCTGGGTCACGGCGTCCTGCGGGTTCCAGCGGGGTTCGGCATATTGCCGGGCGAGGTAGGTGAGGATGGCCTGGGAGTCGCCCAGGCGCAGCTCGCCATCCTCCAGCGCCGGCACCTGGCCGCGCGGGTTGATCGCCAGGAAGGCCGGGCGCTTGTGCGCGCCACCGACCAGGTCGACCGGGACCAGTTCGGCGCTCTGGCCGATCAGGCCGAGGAACAGGCGCACCTTGTAGCAGTTACCGGAGAGCGGGAAGTCATGCAGTTTCATGGCGAATTCCTTGGCGTTGTTATTTGAGGGGCGTTGTCATGGGATAGCGGAATAGATATTAGACAGACAGGTCTGTATAGTTCAAGCGGAAAGATTGCCCGCCGGTCGAGCCACGGGCCTGCGGCTCGCGCATAATGTCGGGTCAGGAGGTAATTCCATGGCATCCAGCAAACGCGAACTGCTGCTCAGCACCGCCCAGGACCTGTTCTACCGCGAGGGTTACCACGCCACCGGCATCGACCGCATCCTCGCCGAGTCGGGCGTGGCGAAGATGACCCTGTACAAGCATTTCAAGTCGAAGGACGAGCTGATCATGGCGGCGCTGGAAGAGCGCCATGCCCGGATGGTCGAGCGCATGAACGCCGCCGAGCAGAACATGGAGCCCCGCGCGGCGATCCTGGTGACCTTCGATGCCTTGCAGGATTTCCTCACCGCCGAGGATTTCTGCGGTTGTGCGTTCATCCATGCCGCCGGCGAGTTCCACGACCGCGATCACCCGATCCACCGCCAGGCCGCCGAGCACAAATCCTTCATCGAGCGCTATTACCGTGCCCTGCTGGCGCGCCTGGGCATCGCCCAGCCGGAAAGCCTGGCGCGTCAACTGCAATACCTGCTGGAAGGCGTGCTGGTGATGGCGCACATGCAGGGGCCGGCGAGCCAGGCCCTGGAAGCCCGCGCCGCGGCCGATGTGCTGCTGCAACACGCCGGAGTCTGAACGATGGAGCCGAACATGCCCCCCGAATGCCAGCTCTTCGGCACCCTGGGTTGTCATCTGTGCGAAGTGGCGGAAGCGGTGCTGATGCCCTTCGTCGAGCACGGCCTGCTGGTCGAGCTGGTGGACATCGCCGACCGTGAAGAGTGGGTCGAGCGCTACGGCCTGAGCATTCCCGTGCTGCGCCGTTGCGACAGCGGCGCGGAACTCAACTGGCCGTTCGACGCCGAACAGGTCGCCAGCTTCCTCAGCCGCTGAACGCTTCGGCGGCCCTTTCCCGACTCAACCGCAGCGAGGCGCTTTTCATGAAGATCGGATTTCTCGGACTCGGCGGCATGGGCGCCGCCATGGCCACCAACCTGATCCGGGCCGGCCACCAGGTCATCGCCTGGAACCGTTCGCCGGGGCCGCTGGAGCCCCTGCTGGCGCTCGGCGCGCAGGCCGCCCGCGATCCCGTGGAGGCGTTCGATGTCGAGCTGGTGATCTCGATGCTGGCCGACGACGATGCCAGCCGCGCCGTGTTGATCGACAGCGGAGCGCTGGCCTCGGCGAAGGCCGGGCTGATCCACCTGAGCATGGCGACACTGTCCACCGCCTTCGTCGGCGAGCTGGTCGAGCTGCATCGCCGGCAGGGCGTCGAGTTCATCGCCGCGCCGGTCTTCGGCCGCACCGATGTGGCCGCCGCGGGCAAGCTCAACATCCTGGTGGCCGGCCCCGGGGCCGCCATCGCCAGGGTGCAGCCGGTGCTCGATGTGCTGGGGCAGAAGACCTGGCCGCTGGGCGACGACCCGCTGCGCGCCGCCGTGGTGAAGATCGCCGGCAACTTCATGATCGCCAGCGCCATCGAGGCGATGGGGGAGAGCGCCGCACTGGTGAAGAGCTTCGGCGTCGAACCGGCCGATCTGCTGGAGATCATGGGCAACACCCTGTTCAACGCGCCGGTGTACCGCAACTATGGCGCGCTGATCGCCGAGCGGCGTTTCGACCCGGCGGCGTTCCGCCTGGTGCTGGGGCTGAAGGACGTTGGCCTGGCGTTGTCCGCCGGGCAGGCGCAGCGGGTGCCGCTGCCGTTCGCCAGCGTGCTGCGCGACAACCTGCTGGAGGCCATCGCCCAGGGGGACGGCGAACTGGACTGGAGCGCGCTGTCGCAGGTGTCGATGCGCAAGTCCGGGCAGCTCTGATCAGGCCATGAAAAAAGCCCGTCTGCGAAGACGGGCTTTTTCTTTGCGCGAAGGAAGCGCGGGTTCGTATAAAACCGCAGGCAATAAAAAACCCGCCGTGAGGCGGGTTTTCGGGAATTTGGTCGGAGCGACTGGATTCGAACCAGCGACCTTCTCGTCCCGAACGAGACGCGCTACCAAGCTGCGCTACGCTCCGTTTGATGGCGCGCATTGTACCGGAAAACTTTTGATGCACAAGGGGTTAGCGAGTTTGTATAAAAACCGCAGGCAATAAAAAACCCGCCGTGAGGCGGGTTTTTCGGGAATTTGGTCGGAGCGACTGGATTCGAACCAGCGACCTTCTCGTCCCGAACGAGACGCGCTACCAAGCTGCGCTACGCTCCGTTTGATGGCGCGCAATTCTACCGAAAAACTTTTGATACACAAGGGGTTAGCGAAAAAAAATCAAAATCCTTTTTCCACACCCCATAAAAAAGCGAACGCCCCGCAGGCCGGCCAGGGCCTGCGGGGCGTTTTCATGCGCGGGGAGCTTAGAGGTCCTTGACGGTCCGAACCTGATCCTTGTTCACGCGAGCGGTCTTGCCATCCAGCTGTTCGAACTCATAGAAGCCGGATTCGGAGTCGTACTTGGGCGAGTCGACGGATTGAATCTCGCGGCCGTCGTTCAGCGTGATGACGGACGGTGTGGAGCAACCTGCAAGCACGCCAATGCCCAGGGCGAGCAGGAAGGCGGGAAGCATCCGGTTGGTCATGGGTGAATCTCCTGGTGAGCAAACAAAAATGTACGTCGATTCGGACAGGTTTTTTCCTGTCAAAGTTCCGGAAATCTTTTCGAACGCCTCGCTATCGGGCGTCGTAGAGCAGCTCGGGCGTATTGAGGTTGGCCAGGCGTGGATCATCGGCGGGGCAGTCCACGGCCTGCAGCCCCAGGTGCGAGAAGACATGGCGCGGGCTGCGGTCGCCGTGTTGCCAGGCGGCTTCTATCTGTGGCCGCAGGGCGACGGGGATCACACAGAACAGCGGCTCCCACTGAGCGCCGCAGCGCAGCATCTGTACGTCGTCCGGCGATGCGGCGACTGCGCGCAGCAGCCGCTCCAGCAGTTCGGCGTCGAGCAGCGGGGCGTCGCAGGGCAGCACCAGCAGGTGGGCATGCCGCGCCACGGCGAGGCCGGCGCGGATGCCGGCCAGGGGGCCGGGGTAGTCGGGGCTGTCGTCGTGCACCAGGCGGTCCGCGTAGGGCGCGTAGTCCTCCGGGTGGCGATTGCAGGAAATGATCAGGTCGTCGCTCAGCGGGCGGGTGAGGGCAGCGGCGTAGCTCACCAGCGGCCGGCCGCGCCAGGGCAACAGGCCCTTGTCCCGTCCGCCCATGCGTTGCCCGCGCCCTCCAGCGAGGATCAGCACGGAACAGGGCGGCAGCGGGGCTTGTGGCATGTCAGGGTCTCCAGGGCGGGCCTGTGATATAACACCGCGCATTCCTACCTCACAAGCAAGGGCCCTCATCATGAGCCACAAGGCCGAGCAGCCATTCGTCCCGCTGAACATCGCCGTCCTCACCGTCAGCGATACCCGCACCCTGGAAACCGACACCTCCGGCCAGCTGTTCGTCGACCGCCTGAAGGCCGCCGGGCACAACCTCGCCGCCCGCGTCCTGCTCAAGGACGACCTCTACCGCATCCGCGCCCAGGTCGCGACCTGGATCGCCGAGGATGAAGTGCAGGTCGTGCTGGTCACCGGCGGCACCGGCTTCACCGGCCGCGACAGCACCCCGGAAGCCGTGACCTGCCTGCTGGATAAGGTAGTGGATGGCTTCGGCGAGCTGTTCCGGCAGATTTCCGTGGCCGACATCGGCACCTCCACCGTGCAGTCCCGCGCGCTGGCCGGCCTCTCCAACGGCACCCTGGTCTGCTGCCTGCCGGGTTCCACCAACGCCTGCCGCACCGCCTGGGAGGGCATCCTCGCCGAGCAGCTGGATGCCAGCCACCGTCCGTGCAACTTCGTCCCGCACCTGAAGAAGGCGGCGCCCTGCGAGAGCCGCGGATGAGCTGCTGCGACAAGCCCGGCCTGCTGCCGGTCGAGGACGCCCTGGCGCGTCTGCTGACCCTGGCCGGGCAGTCCCCGATCACCGAGAGCGAAACCCTGCCGCTGGCCGAGGTGGACGGCCGCGTTCTGGCCGAGCCGCTGCTGGCCGGGCTGGACCTGCCGCCGTGGCCCAACAGCGCCATGGACGGCTACGCGCTGCGCCAGGCCGACTGGCAGGGCGAGGCGCTGCCGGTGAGCCAGAATATCTTCGCCGGCCAGGCCGGTGAGCCGCTGCAGCCGGGCACCTGCGCCCGCATCTTCACCGGCGCGCCGATGCCCGAAGGCGCCGACTGCGTGGAAATGCAGGAAAACGCCGAAGTGCTCGCCGATGGCCGCGTGCGCTTCCTCCAGGCGCTCAAGGCCGGCCAGCACGTGCGCCCGCAGGGCCAGGAAACCCGCAAGGGCGACTGCGTGCTGCCCGCCGGCACGCGCCTGGGGCCGATCGAAATCGGCCTGGCCGCGTCGCTTGGCCTTGCCGGGCTGAACGTGCGCCGCCGCCCGCGCGTGGCGCTGCTGTCCACCGGCGATGAGCTGGTCGAGCCGGGCGCGCCGCTGGCGCTGGGGCAGATCTACAACAGCAACCGCCACCTGCTGCGCATCTGGCTGCAACGCTTCGGTTGCGAGGTGGTGGATGCCGGCATCCTGCCGGACGATCTCGAGCTGACCCGCCAGGCGCTGGCCGGGCTGTCGAAGGTGGACCTGATCCTCTCCACCGGCGGCGTGTCGGTCGGCGAGGCGGACTTCCTCGGCGCGGCCCTGCGCGAAGCGGGCGAGCTGGCGCTGTGGAAGCTGGCGATCAAGCCGGGCAAGCCGCTGACCGTCGGCCATTACCAGCAGGTGCCGGTGATCGGCCTGCCGGGCAATCCGGCGTCCACCCTGGTGACCTTCGCGCTGCTGGCGCGGCCCTACCTGATGCGCCGCCTGGGCATGCAGAAGGTCGAGCCGCTGCGCCTGCAGGTGCCGGCCGGCTTTACCTGGAGCAAGCCCGGCAACCGCCGCGAATACCTGCGCGCGCGCCTGGAGAGCGGCCGCGTGGTGCCCAGCGCCAACCAGAGTTCCGGCGTGCTGCGCAGCGCGGCCTGGGCCGAAGGGCTGGCGGAGGTGCGTGAGGGGACGACGCTGGCCGAGGGTGACTGGCTGGCCTTCATCCCGTTCAGCGAATTGCTCGATTGACGACCCTGCCGGATCGCGATTGTGACACTCGACTTCGTGGGGGCTGAGGCTTGCTGGCGATCTGATGCAGCGGTCTGGGGGTGGTTCGCGAGCAAGCTCGCTCCTACGGGAGCCGGGCGGGCCTTTCCTTCTGGAGCGGGCTCGCCGATGATCTGGAACGCCGGTCTTCGACCGGCGTTTTTATTTTCTAACGAATTGAAAAATATGGTTTTCATGTGTCATTTCGGGGGCTTCGGCAGCCGCCGCCGGAGGCTCCGGTGGTGCCTGTTTCCCGGCTGCGGACAGGGTCGTGATCAGCTCGGGGCCACCCGACAGACGGTCCGAATATCGAGTATTTAATCTCGCTGTCATAAAACCTCCACATTTGCGGCATTAAATCAGCACGTCTTCCAACTCCGGGGCGTTCCCGGTCTTCCTCCCATATTGAGGTATTGACGTGATGCTGCTCAGCAAAACCCGCTTGTCCGTCCTGCTGGCTTCCATGGTCCTGACCGGCCTGGCTCATGCCACTGATGTCACCGGCGCCGGCTCCAGCTTCGTATATCCGGTCCTGTCCAAGTGGTCCCAGGAATACAGCAAGTCGTCCAGCAATCGCATCAACTACCAGTCGATCGGCTCCGGCGGCGGCATTGCCCAGATCAAGGCCGCTACCGTGGACTTCGGCGCCTCCGACGCCCCGCTGTCGGCCGACGACCTGAAAGCTGCCGGCCTGGGCCAGTTCCCCAGCGTCATCGGCGGCATCGTGCCGGTGGTCAACCTGGAAGGCGTGGAGCCGGGCCAACTGCGCCTGGACGGTGAAGTCCTGGCCAAGATCTTCATGGGCACCATCTCCGACTGGAACGACCCGGCCATCGCCGCCCTGAACCCCGACCTAAAGCTGCCGGCCACCAAGATCACCGTGGTCCGCCGTTCCGATGGCTCGGGCACCTCCTACAACTTCACCAACTTCCTGTCCAAGGCCAGCGCCGAGTGGAAGGACAAGGTCGGCTTCGGCACCACCGTACCGTGGCCGGTCGGCATGGGCGGCAAGGGCAACGAAGGCGTCTCCGCCTACGTCAAGCAGATCAAGAACTCCATCGGCTACGTCGAATACGCCTACGCCCTGCAGAACAAGATGTCCTACGCCTCGCTGAAGAACGCCGCCGGCAAGTTCGTTCAGCCGAACACCAAGAGCTTCCAGGCCGCGGCTGACACCGCCGACTGGGCCAACGCCAAGGACTTCAACCTGCTGATGACCAACGCCCCGGGCGACAGCGCGTGGCCGATCACCGCCACCACCTGGATCATCATGTACAAGCAGCCGAAGAACGCCGAGCAGGCCAAGGCCGCCTTCGACTTCTTCAAGTGGTCCCTGGCGAACGGTCAGCCGCAGGCTGCCTCCCTGGACTACGTGGCGCTGCCGGACTCGCTGGTCAAGCGTATCGAAGGCTACTGGAAGTCGGACTTCGCACGCTGATCGCGTAAAAAGGACCAGGACCGCCGCCCGGGAATCGTTTCCTGGGCGGCGGTTTGCTTGCTTGGAATGAACCAATGTCTACCGAATCCTCCCCGGCCATCGCCGTGTCCAACGTGAAGGCCACCGAAGCGGAAGACCGCGCACTGCGCGACCAGCGCCATGACCGCTGGTTCCGTAACGCCATGTTCGGCTCCGCGATCCTGGTGCTGCTGCTGCTCGCCGGCGTCGCCGGCTCCACCCTGTACGGCGGAAGCCTGGCCTTCTCCACCTTCGGCCTGGATTTCCTCACCAGTACCAAGTGGGATGCGGTGAACAACCAGTTCGGCGCCCTGGTGCCGATATACGGAACCCTGGTCACCTCCTTCCTGGCGCTGCTGATCGCCGTACCGGTCAGCTTCGGCATCGCCATTTTCCTCACCGAGCTGGCGCCGCCGTGGCTGCGCATGCCGGTGGCCGCGGCCGTCGAGCTGCTGGCCGGCATCCCGTCGATCATCTACGGCATGTGGGGCCTGTTCGTCTTCGGTCCGTTCATGGCCCAGCACATCGCCCCCTGGCTCACCGATTACCTCGGCGCGGTGCCGCTGGTGGGCGTCCTGTTCCAGGGCGCGCCACTGGGTATCGGCATGCTCAGCGCCGGCATCGTCCTGGCGATCATGATCATCCCCTTCATCACCTCGGTGATGAACGAGGTGTTCCACAGCGTGCCGACCACCCTGAAGGAGTCGGCCTACGCCCTGGGCAACACCACCTGGGAAGTGGTCTGGGACATCGTCCTGCCGTACACCCGCTCGGCGGTGGTCGGCGGCATCTTCCTCGGCCTGGGCCGTGCCCTTGGCGAGACCATGGCGGTGACCTTCGTGCTCGGCAACTCGCAGCAGTTCTCCCTCTCGCTGATGATGCCCAGCTCGTCGATCGCCTCGGTGATCGCCAACGAGTTCAACGAGGCCTACACCGATCTGCACCGTTCCTCGCTGATCGCCCTGGGCTTCCTGCTCTTCGTGGTCACCTTCGTCGTCCTCGCCGCGGCACGCCTGATGCTGCTGCGCCTCGCCAAGAAGGAGGGCAAGTGATATGGCCGGCAACGAAAGCCTGTATCGCGCCCGCGCACTGAAGAACCGCGCCGCCATGCTGCTCAGCTGCGGCGCCACCCTGTTCGGCCTGATGTGGCTGGCGTGGATCCTGATGACCACCATCAGCCACGGCATCGAGGCGCTGAACCTCGACCTGTTCATCAAGATGACGCCGCCGCCGGGGGCCGAGGGCGGCCTGGCCAACGCCTTCTACGGCAGCGTGCTGATGAGCGCGCTGGCGCTGCTGATCGGCACCCCGATCGGCCTGATGGCGGGCATCTGGCTGGCCGAGTACGCCCGCCACACCCGCATGGGCACCACGGTGCGCTTCATCAACGACATCCTGCTGTCGGCGCCGTCGATCGTCCTCGGCCTGTTCATCTACACCAGCGTGATCCTCCCGCTGAACTACTTCACCGACCACCGCGTGGGCTTCTCCGCCATCGCCGGCGCCCTGGCCCTGGCCCTGCTGGTGATCCCGGTGGTGGTGCGGACCACCGACGAGATGCTCCAGCTGCAGCCGACCACCATGCGCGAAGCCGCGCTGGCGCTGGGCGTGCCGCAGTGGAAGCTGACCCTGCAGATCATCCTGCGCGCGGCTCGCGCCGGGGTGATCACCGGCATCCTGCTGGCGCTGGCACGCATCACCGGTGAAACCGCGCCGCTGTTGTTCACCGCTTTCGGCAACCAGTTCTGGAGCAGCGACCTGCTCAAGCCCATGGCCAGCGTACCCGTCGTGGTCTTCCAGTACGCCATGAGCCCGTTCAGCGACTGGAACGCCCTGGCCTGGGCCGGCGCCCTGGTACTGACGCTGTTCGTACTGGTGCTCAGCCTGACCTCCCGTCTCATACTTATGCGCAATAGGGCATCCTGATGACTGCCATGACCACCCCGATCACCGCCGAACGCACCAAGATCCGCGTGCGTGACCTGGAGTTCTTCTACGGCGACCACCGCTCCCTGAACTCCATCAACATGGACATCCCGGAGAAGTGCATCACCGCGATCATCGGCCCGTCCGGCTGCGGCAAGTCGACCCTGCTGCGCATCTTCAACCGCATCTACTCGCTCTACCCGAAGCAGGAAGCGCGCGGTGAGGTGATGCTCAACGGCGAGAACATCCTGGCTCCCGGCTACTCCATGAACCGCCTGCGCAGCCAGGTCGGCATGGTGTTCCAGAAGCCGGTGCCGTTCCCGATGACCATCTACGAGAACATCGCCTACGCCATCCGCCACCACGAGAAGGTCAACCGTCGCGAGATGGACGACCGCGTCGAGCAGGCCCTGCGCGGCGCCGCCCTGTGGGACGAGGTGAAGGACAAGCTGAACAACAACGCCCAGGGCCTCTCCGGCGGCCAGCAGCAGCGCCTGTGCATCGCCCGCACCATCGCGCTGAAGCCCCAGGTGCTGCTGCTCGACGAGCCGACCTCGGCGCTGGACCCGATCTCCACCGGGCGCATCGAGCAGCTGATCACCGAGCTGAAGCAGGAATTCACCGTGGTCATCGTGACCCACAACATGCAGCAGGCGGCGCGCTGCTCGGACTACACCGCCTTCATGTTCCTCGGCGACCTGATCGAGTTCGGCGACACCGACACCCTGTTCACCAAGCCGGCCAAGGAGCAGACCGAGGACTACATCACCGGCCGCTTCGGCTGATCGCTTGCGGTGAAATCCAGGGACAGGACGTCCCTCCATGAAAAACGCCGGTCCCAGACCGGCGTTTTAGTTTTCCATGTGTGCTTCGCCGGCATCGGGCACTGCCTACGCTCCGGCCCGATACATTACTTGCTGCAACGCATCGAGCCGCAGAGCGTTCTGCGGTGTGGCCGACGCTGGCTGGCGTGCAGCCGTTGCCGGATGCCCAGACGCGGATCGAGTCAGGTGGCTCCGCTGACTTCGAGCGACTTGATGGAACCGTGCGTGCTGGAAGGCCAGGCGGCTGGCCTAATGCTATCTATTGCTCTATACCGGTAAGGCATGCAGGTCCGGACATGCCGGCAATGCTCGAATGCCCGAGATGGGAAGATGGCGATGCGAGGGAATGATGAGATGCCCGAGGAGGGTATGCTCCAGTTCTCCCCGGAAGCACTTCCGCTGGGCCTGGGCGAGACGGTGGCGCTGCTGCCAATGTCCGGGATGTGCTGGAGGCGCGGTCTACACATGTGTGCCATCTGGAGCCGAGAGCTCGGGAGCCCCCGATTGCAATAGCGACGGGGATTCACCCCTTGAATGGCTTTGTCCGCCTCTGAACCATGCGATGGTCCTGTCACCGACATCGGTGCAGGGCAGGATGTAAAAAGGGTGCCGTCATGAGTACATCCCCTTCCGATGCCATTCGCAGCGAGGCGCTCAAGGCAGTCGATCGGGTCCCGCGACTTCTCGTCATCGACGATGACCGATCGGTACTGGACAGCCTTCAGCCGATGCTCTGCGCCCGGGACACGGACTTGGCCGCTGAACTGGCCGATCCCGGGGGCTCCTTTCCGGGCCGGCCCGCCCGAAATCTACGGCGCCCTGAATTCCTGGTGGAACTGGTCTCGGACGGGGAGGCGGGACGTGATCGCGCGGCCGCCACTCGTGCAGAGGGATACCCCTGTGCCGTCGCCTTCGTCGGCGCGCGTATGCCGCATTGGGATGGCCTGGCTACGGTTGAGGCCCTGTGGCAGGTTGATCCCGACATCCAGGTCGTCATCTGCACGCCCTCGGGCGATTACGCCTGGGAGGCGGTCGCCAACCGCCTGGGAAACCCGGATCGTTGGTTGATCCTGCAGACGCCTTTCGAGGCGGCGCAGGTCCTCCAACTGGCCTGGTCCCTTGCGGAGAAGGGACGGCTGCAGCGGGAGCAGGCGCTCCGTGTCCGGGCACTGGAGCAGCAGGTGGAAGCGCAGGGCGCCGAACTGCACCGCGCAGACCGCACCCTCCAGATGATCTCCCACTGCAACGACCTGCTGATGCGGATGGACAGCGAGCGGGAACTGCTGGACATGATATGCCGTTGTTTCGTTGACGAAGGCGGCTATGCCTTGGCCTGGGTCGGTTTTGCCACGCAGGGCGATAACCAGCCGATGGAACTGGCTGCCTTTGCGGGGAAAGACGGCCGATGTCCCGACTCTTTCGAAGCGTCCTGGGCCGAGGCCATGCACAACCATTGCCCGGCGCTGGATGCCGTGAGCGAGGCAGAGCCGCTTGTCTCGCGCTACATCGATACTGAGCAGGCCTGCGCCCGCTGCCGCGACGGGCTGTTGCGCTTCGGCTTCGCTTCGACCCTGGCGCTGCCGCTCCGCACCAGGGCGCAGAGCATGGGCTGCCTGTGCATATACTCGGACAGGCCCGGAGCCTTCGACGAGGCTGAAACCAAACTGCTGCAGGGGCTGGCGGACGGTCTCGCCTATGGCATTGGCAGCCTGCGGGAAACGGCCAGTCGCAGGCTGGCGGAGCAGGAGCTGGCCTATCTGGCGAACCACGACACCCTCACGGGGCTGCCCAATCGCAGCCTGCTCCTGGATCGGCTGCAGCAGGTGGTCATCCACGCGGCCCGGGTGAAACGCGAAGTCGCGGTACTGATGGTCAGCCTTCGCCGGTTCAAGGCCGTCAGAGATGCACTTCCCTATGAGGCCGCCAACGAGCTGGTTCGCTCGATCGCCGGCCGGCTGTCCGCCTGTCTGCGGCAGAGCGACACGGTAGCGCGCCTGGCGGATGGCGAGTTCGCCGTGGTGATGGCGGATATGGCGCGGGGGGAAGACGCAGGCCCCATCGCATGCAAGCTGCTGCAGGAAATGGGCGCACCGCTGCGGCTGGCCGGGCAGGACATCTATCCCCGCGCCTGCATCGGCATCAGCCTCTATCCGCGGGACGGGGAGGCCGCCGAACGCCTGCTCCGCAATGCCGAACTGGCAACGCGGCACGCCCAGTCCAATGGACGCGACACGTTCTGTTTCTACGCCGGGGGAATGGAAGTGCGTGCCGCTTCGCGCCTCGCGCTGGAGGCCGATCTACACAAGGCCCTGGTCCAGGGCGAGTTCGTGATGCACTACCAGCCGAAGGTGAGTCTGCGCAGTGGCAACCTGACGGGGGCCGAAGCCTTGATCCGCTGGCAGCATCCGCAGCGCGGCCTCGTCATGCCGTCGGACTTCGTCACCGAGGCGGAGGAATCCGGCCTGATATTGCCCATGGGCGAATGGGCGATCATAGCGGTCTGCCGCCAGATCCGCGCCTGGATGGACAGCGGCCTGCATGTGCCGCCGGTGGCGGTGAACCTCTCGGTGCGCCAGTTCCACCAGGAAAACCTGGCCCAGGTGGTGTGGAATGCCTTGACCGAGAGCCGATTGGAGGCGAAGGCCCTGGAGCTTGAAGTCACCGAAAACACGCTGATGGAAGATATCCCCGCGGCAGCGCGGATCCTGGACGAACTCCACGGCCGCGGCGTGAAGCTGACGCTGGATGATTTCGGTACCGGTTATTCCTCTCTGAGCTACTTGCAGCGTTTTCCCTTCGATCACGTCAAGATCGATAAATCCTTCGTCCATGACATCACGGTCAATCCCCAGGATGCCGCGATCTGCCTTTCCGTGATCGGCCTCGCCCGGGCCCTGAAGCTGCGGGTCATTGCCGAGGGGGTGGAGACCGAAGGGCAGATGAGTTACCTGCGCCGGCATCATTGCGACGACATTCAGGGCTATTACTTCAGCCAGCCCGTGCCCGCTTCGGCATTGGCCGACATGCTCGAACGCAAGGTCTCCCTGCCGCTTCCAGGCCCTGCTCCGGGCGGCAGCCGGACGTTACTGCTCGTCGACGACGAGGTCCATGTGCTGGCGGCGCTGCAGCGTCTGTTCCATGGTGAGGACTTTCATATTCTCACCGCCAGCAGCGCCCTTGATGCGCTTGAACTCCTCGCCCGCAACGAGGTGCAGGTCATTCTGTCGGACCAGCGCATGCCGCGGATGAGTGGAACGGAATTCCTGGGCCGGGTGCGGGAGCTCTACCCGGAGACTGTCCGCATCATTCTTTCCGGGTATGCGGAGTTGGAGACGGTAGTCGAGGCAGTGAACCAGGGAACGTTGTTCAAGTTCCTGTTCAAACCCTGGGATGGCGATGCGCTGCTGGAGCAGGTAAGGGAGGCCTTTCAGTACCACGAACTCCGCCATCGCAGATTCTAATGCCTGCTGATGGGCCAACTGGCGGCGGCTGCGGGGACGCACCTGCGTGATGCTCTGTTACTGCGGCGTCCTCTTGGCATGCCCGCGATGGTCCCCGGGCATGTGCTCGATCTGCGTGCTGTGCCGGCCTGTGTAGCGCAGGCTTCAGACCGGCGTTTTTTTATGCCGCTGGCGGTACTCGCCGGGTGTCTGCGCGGTCCAGCCCTTGAAGCTGCGGTGGAAGGAGCGCGACTCGGTGAAGCCCAGGTACTGCGCGATGTCCTGGATCGGCAGGTCGCTGTGCACCAGGTAGTGTTCGGCCAGTTCCTGGCGCAGCTCGTCGAGGATCAGTTGGTAGCTGGTGCCGGCCTGCTGCAGGTGGCGCTGCAGGGTGCGCACGGTCATCTCGAAGCGTTCGGCGACGCGCTCCTTGCGCGGCAGGCCGTCCTTGAGCAGCAGGCGCAGCGCGTTCTTCACCCGCAGCGGCAGCGGCTCGTCGTCGTCCAGTCCGGCCATCAGCGCCAGGGCGTGTTCCTCCAGCGCGCGCAGCAGGTTGGCGTCGGCCTGGCGCAGCGGATAGGCCAGTAGGTGCAGCGGCACCAGCAGCGCGCTGCAGCTCTTCTCGAAGCGCACCGGGCAGCCGAACAGTTGCTCGTACTCGGCGATATCGGTGCCCTCGGGCTGCGCGTGTTCGAACCAGACTTCCTTCGGCGAGCCATCGGTGTCGGCGATCCAGCGCGCATAGAGCAGCCAGGAAGCCAGCACGTTCTCCACCATGTGCCGGCGGATCGGCGCGGCGTCGTGGCGGCAGTTCCAGATCAGCTTCACATGGTCGTCGCCCGGCTCCAGCTGGCTGGTGCCCATGTCGCCCACCAGCTTTTCGTACGGAATGATCCGGCCCATGGCTTCGCCGAGGTTGGCGCAGTTCATGGTGATGTAGCCGAGCACGCTCCAGGAGCCGGGCTGGACGAAACGTGCCGAGCGCAGGCCGAACAGCGGGTCGCCCGAGTGCGCGCAGAGGTGCTGCAGCAGCCGCTCGTGGGTCTCGCTGGGCAGGCGCTGGCTGTTGTCGCTGAGCTGCGAGCGTTCGAGCCCGGCGGCCTGCAGGGCGGCGTCCAGGTCCATGCCGAGGGCCTCGGCGTGGCGCAGGTATTTCAGCAGTGCGGGGACGGAGGTATAGCCGAGAGGATGCATGGCGTTTGTTCTTGTTCTGGTGTCTCGATCGGCAACTGCGCCTGTCTTGATCCGACAGTGACAGCGTGGGGCGACTGGCTAGTATAGGCAGCCATCACATTGCATCGAAATAGCCTGGTTCTGTGCGAAAAGTGTCTGCGCTTCGGTGATGCTTCGTTGGAAGTCGGTTGACCTTCGCTCGACGACTTTTCGTACAGATCCAAATTGAAAGGAGTGGGCATGCGACGCTGGAACGGCTGGGGTGAGGAAACGACGACAGTGGAGCTGCCCGAGAGCGGCGGTGGTTTTCTTGCCGAGCTGGTCGGCGCCGGCCAGCCGTTGCCGGATGCCACGCTGGAGCAGGTGCTGGCCAAGGTGCCGGCCTCGCGCCTGCCCGAGCACCCGCTGGTGGTGCGCGAAGCCCGCGACCGCCTGCTGCACGCCCGTGGCCAGAGCCTGCCGGACTGGCTGGCGATGCGCGAAGGTGAGTTCGGCGTGTTCCCCGATGGCGTCGCCTACCCGCAGACCGCCGAGCAGATCCGCGAGCTGCTGCGCTTCGCCGAGCTCTGGGACTGCCTGGTGATCCCCTACGGCGGCGGCACCTCGGTGGCCGGGCACATCAATCCGCCGGCCTCCGACAAGGCGGTGCTCACCGTGTCCCTGGAGCACATGAACCGCCTGCTGGAGCTGGACGAGCAGAGCCTGGTCGCCACCTTCGGCCCCGGCGCCAACGGCCCGCAGGTGGAGAGCCAGCTGCGCGCCCGCGGCTACACCCTCGGCCACTTCCCGCAGTCCTGGGAGCTGTCCACCCTCGGCGGCTGGGTCGCCAGCCGTTCCAGCGGCCAGCAGTCGCTGCGCTACGGGCGCATCGAGCAGCTGTTCGCCGGCGGCACCCTGGAAACCTTCGCCGGCAGCCTGGACATCCCGACCTTCCCGGCATCCTCCGCCGGCCCCGACCTGCGCGAAGTGGTGATGGGTTCCGAAGGCCGCTTCGGCATCCTCTCCTCGGTGAAGGTGCGGGTGACGCGCATCGCCGAGGACGAACGCTTCTACGCGGTGTTCCTGCCGTCCTGGGAGCAGGCGCTGGACGGCATCCGCACCCTGGCGCAGGCGCGCGTGCCGCTGTCCATGCTGCGCCTGTCCAACGCCATCGAGACCCGGACCCAGTTGGCCCTGGCCGGCCACCCGGGGCAGATCGCCTGGCTGGAGCGCTACCTGAAGCTGCGTGGCGCGGGCGAGGGCAAGTGCATGCTGACCTTCGGCGTCACCGGCGACCGCGCGCAGAACGCCACCTCGCTGCGCGCCGCGCGGCGTCTGCTCAAGGGTTTCGGCGGCGTCTTCACCGGCACCCTTTTGGGCAGGAAGTGGGCGCAGAACCGCTTCCGCTTCCCCTACCTGCGCGAGGCGCTGTGGCAGAGCGGCTACGTGGTCGACACCCTGGAAACCGCCACCGACTGGTCCAATGTCGACAACCTGCTGGGCCGCATCGAAGCCAGCCTGCGCGACGGCCTGGCCGCGGAGGGCGAGCGGGTGCACGTGTTCACCCACCTGTCCCACGTCTATGGCGAAGGGTCGAGCATCTACACCACCTACGTGTTCCGCCCGGCGGCCAGCTATGCGCAGACCCACGAACGCTGGCGCACGCTCAAGCACGCGGCCAGCCGGGTCATCGCCCACAACCGCGGCACCATCAGCCACCAGCACGGCGTGGGCAAGGACCACGCGCCCTACCTGCCGGTGGAGAAAGGTCCGCTGGGCATCGCAGCGATCAGGGCGCTGGCCGGGCATTTCGATCCGGCCGGCCGGCTGAACCCCGGCACCCTGCTGCAGGACTGACCCGATGCCCGCCTGGAACGCAGCATGGCGCGCCACGGCGCTGCCGGAGCTGGCCGCGCAGGACTGGGACCTGATCGTGGTCGGCGGCGGCATCAGCGGCGCCGGCATCCTCCGCGAGGCCGCGCGGCGCGGCTGGCGCTGCCTGCTGATCGAGCAGCGCGACTTCGCCTGGGGCACCTCCAGCCGCTCGTCGAAGATGGTCCACGGCGGCCTGCGCTACATCGCCAAGGGCCAGTTCGGCCTGACCCGCGACTCGGTGCGCGAACGCCAGCGCCTGCTCGGCGAGGCGCCGGGGCTGGTCGATCCGCTGAGCTTCATCATGCCGCACTACCAGGGCGGCTTCCCCGGCCCGCGGGTGTTCGGCACGCTGCTGTCGCTGTACGACGCCCTCGCCGGACGGCGCAACCACCTGTTCTACCGCCTGGAAGAACTGCGCTACCTGGCGCCGGGCCTGCAGGAAGCGCGCCTGCTGGGCGGCACCCGCTTCCAGGACGCGGTGACCGACGACGCACGGCTGGTGATGCGCGTGCTCGGCGAAGCGCGGGCCGACGGCGGCGAGGCGCTGAACGGTCTGAAGGTGATCGAACTGGATCGCCGCGACGGCTGCGTGCGCGGGCTGGTCGCCGAGGACCGCGAAAGCGGCGGGCGCTTCACCTTCCGCAGCCGCGCCGTGGCGCTGGCCACCGGCGCCTGGGCCGATGCGCTGCGGCAGAAGCACGGCAGCGAACACATCCGCCCGTTGCGCGGCAGCCATTTGCTGCTGCCGGCCTGGCGCCTGCCGGTGGCCCACGCCTTCAGCTTCATGCATGGCGAGGACCAGCGCCCGGTGTTCGTCTTCCCCTGGGAAGGCGCGACCGTGGTCGGCACCACCGACCTGGATCACCGCGAGACGCTGGACGATGACGCCGCCATCAGCCGCGAGGAACTGGACTACCTGCTGGGCGCCTGTGCGCAGCAGTTTCCCTCCGCGCGGATCGGCGCCGCCGACGTGCGTTCCACCTGGGCCGGCGTGCGCCCGGTGGTCAGCGACGGCGCTCCGATGCTCAAGCCCTCGGACGAGAAGCGCGAGCACGCGCTGTGGGTCGAGCCCGGCTGCGTGACCCTGGCCGGCGGCAAGCTCACCACCTTCCGCCTGTTGGCGCTTGAAGTGCTGGCGGCCTGCGCGCCGATGCTGGAACGGCCGCTGGAAACCACGGGGGAGCGCGTCTTCAGCTCCTGCGAAGACGTCGCCCTGCCGGGCCTCACACCGACCCAGCAGCGCCGCCTGGGCGGCCGCCACGGACGCGCGCTGCCGGAGCTTGCGCGTCTGCTGAAAAGCGTGGGCGCGGGCCGCATCGGCGACACCGATTGCCTCTGGGCCGAACTGGCCTGGGCGGCGGAGGGCGAGCTGGTGCTGCACCTGGACGACCTGCTGCTGCGCCGCACCCGCATCGGCCTGCTGCTGGAGGCCGGCGCCGCCGCCGAACTGCCGAGGATCCGCGCGCTGTGCCAGCTACGCCTGGGCTGGAACGATGCGCGCTGGAAGCGTGAAGAACAGGATTACCTGGCGCTCTGGCGGCGCAGCTACAGCCTGCCCGCGTAAGCGGGAAGCCAGAAGCGACAAGCCGCAAGCTGCAAAAGACGAGAATGCGCAATGGATGACAACAACTATCTGCTGGCCATCGACAACGGCACCCAGAGCGTGCGCGCGCTGCTTTTCGACCTGCAGGGCAACCTGGTCGGCAAGGGCAAGGTGGAGCTGGAAGCCTATTTCTCCGACAACCCCGGCTGGGCGGAGCAGCACCCGGAGTATTACTGGGAACAGCTGGGCGAGGCCTGCAAGCGCCTGTGGGCGAGCGTCGAGATCGACCGCAGCCGCATCCGTGGCGTATCGCTGACGACCCAGCGCGGCACGGTCATCCACGTCGACGAAGCCGGCCAGGCCCTGCGCCCGGCGATCATCTGGCTGGACCAGCGCCGCGCCGCGCCGGGCGAGCCGATCAAGGGCCCCTGGGGCTGGCTGTTCAAACTGGTGGGCGCGCAGGGCGCGGTGGACTACTTCCGCACCCAGGCCGAAGTGAACTGGGTCGCCCAGCAGCAGCCGGACATCCACCGGCGCACGCACAAGGTGCTGCTGCTCTCGGGCTTCCTCACCCAGCGCCTGTGCGGCCGCTTCGTCGACTCGGTGGCCTGCAGCGTCGCCTACCTGCCGTTCGACTACAGGAAACTGCAATGGGCCGCGCCGCGCGACTGGAAATGGCAGGCCGTGAACGTGCGCCGCGAGCAGCTGCCGGAACTGTTCAAGCCCGGCGCGCGGCTGGGTGGGATCACTGCCGAGGCCAGCCGCCACACCGGCATTCCCGAGGGCCTGCCGCTGATCGCCGCCGGCGCCGACAAGGCCTGCGAGGTGCTCGGCGCGGGCGCCATCGACCCGCGCGTGGCCTGCCTGTCCTACGGCACCACCGCGACCATCAACACCACCCGCGCGCGCTACCTGGAAACCATCCCGCTGATCCCGCCGTACCCGGCGGCGATCCCCGATCACTTCAACACCGAGGTGATGATCTACCGCGGCTTCTGGATGGTCAGCTGGTTCAAGCGCGAGTTCGGCCTGCGCGAGATGCAGCGCGCCGCCGAGCTGGGCATCGAGCCGGAAAAGCTCTTCGACGAACTGGTCAACAGCGTGCCCGCCGGCTCCATGGGCCTGATGCTGCAACCCTACTGGACGCCCGGCATCCGCGAGCCGGGGCTGGAGGCCAAGGGCTCGATCATCGGCTTCGGCGACGTGCACACCCGCGCGCACCTCTACCGCGCCATCCTCGAGGGCCTGGCCTATGCGCTGCGGCAGGGCAAGGAGCGCATCGAGAAGCGCTCCGGCACGCGCATCGAGCGCCTGCGCGTGGCCGGCGGCGGCTCGCAGAGCGACGCGGCGATGCAGCTCACCGCCGACATCTTCGGCCTGCCGGCGGAGCGCCCGCACGTCTACGAGGCGTCCGGCCTGGGCGCGGCCATCGACTGCGCGGTGGGCCTGAAGCTCTACCCGGACTTCGCCAGCGCCATCGCCGCCATGACCCGCGTCGGCGAGGTCTTCCAGCCGCGTCCGGAGGCGCAGCGCACCTACGAGCGGCTGTACCGCGAGGTCTACCAGCGCATGTACCGGCAACTGAAACCGTTGTACCGGAGCATCCGCGAGATCACCGGTTATCCGGCATGAGCCGGCGGATTGTGTCTGGCGCAATTCCTGTCCGTTAATCTGAAGCCATAGCCAATGGATCGAGCGGGAGGAGGCCGGCCATGAGGCAATACAGGGCCATGTTGATTCTGCACGGCAAGCAGGCCGCCAACGACGCGGTGCGCGAGGCGGTGCTGGCCGTGCGCCAGGCCGGCCGGGTGCTGGACGTGCGGGTGACCTGGGAAGGCGGGGACGCCCGGCGGCTGGTCGAGGAAGCGCTGGCGGCCGGATACACGACCCTCGTCGCCGGCGGTGGCGACGGCACCGTGCGCGACGTGGCCGAAGCGCTGGTCCAGTGCGGCGGGACGGCCAGCCTGGCGGTCCTGCCGCTGGGCACCGCGAACGACTTCGCCCGCGCCGCCGGCGTGCCGCTGGAGCCGATGGCCGCCCTGGCGCTGCTGGAGACTCCGCCGCGCCCGGTGGATATCGGCGAGGTGGCTGGTCAGCTGTTCCTCAACATGGCCACCGGCGGCTTCGGCTCGAAAGTCACCGCCAACACCCCCGAGGAGCTGAAGAAACTGCTGGGCGGCGCCGCCTACCTGCTGACCGGCCTGACACGCTTCTCCGAGGTGCACAGCGCCCGTGGGCGCTTCCGCGGACCGGGCTTCCACTGGGAGGGCGAGTTTCTCGCCGTGGGCATCGGCAATGGCCGGCAGGCCGGCGGCGGCCATGCGCTCTGCCCGGACGCGCGGGTGGACGACGGCCTGCTGGACGTGGGCATCCTGCCCGCGCCGCAGGACATGGTCGACGCGCTGGGCGCCCTGCTCGGCAGCGGGCTGGGCGGCCAGGAAGTGTTCGTCCGCGCACGCCTGCCCTGGCTGGAGGTGGACGCGGCCGAAGGGCTGGACGTGAACCTCGACGGCGAGCCCCTGGCAGGGCGGCACCTGCGTTTCGCGGTGCGGCCGGCGGCGCTGTCCATGCACCTGCCGGAGGATTCGCCGCTACTGGCGGCGGCCCCGAGCCGCTGAGGCGCACTGGTGGCCCGCCGGAGAGTCGGGCATGATGGCGCGAGGCCATTATCCTGAATCGGGACAACCGGCCGATAGCATTCCCGCACGACTCATTTCGCACCTGGAGCAGGCATGGCCGGTATTCTCGACAGCGTCGACTCACGCACCCAACTGGTGGGACAGAACCGCCTGGAGATCCTCGTCTTCCGCCTGGCCGGACGGCAGCAGTTCGCGATCAACGTGTTCAAGGTGCAGGAAGTCGTGCAACTGCCGCGCCTGACCCTGATCCCGCAGCGCCACCCGATGATCTGCGGGGTGATCAACCTGCGCGGCCAGACCCTGCCGGTGATCGACCTGTCGCGCGCCATCGGCATGCGCGCGCTGACGCCGGACGAGAACAGCACCATCATCGTCACCGAATACAACCGCTCGGTGCAGGCCTTCTTGGTCGGCGGGGTGGAGCGCATCCTCAACCTCAACTGGGAAGCCGTGCAGCCGCCGCCCGGCGGCGCCGGTCGCCAGCACTACCTGACCGCCATCACCCGGGTGGACGACCGCCTGGTGGAAATCATCGACGTGGAGAAGGTGCTGGCCGAGATCGTGCCGATGAACACCCGCGTCTCGGCCGATCGGCTGGACGACGAGCTGCTCGCGCGCACCCGTGGCCGCGAAGTGCTGGTGGTGGACGACTCCAGCGTGGCCATCGCGCAACTGCGCGACACCCTGACCCAGCTCGGCCTGAAGATGCACGTGGCCACCGACGGCCTGCGCGCGTTGCAGCAGCTCCAGCGCTGGGCGGACCAGGGGCTCGACCTGGACGAGAAGCTGCTGATGATCTTCACCGACGCCGAGATGCCGGAGATGGACGGCTACCGGCTGACCACCGAGATCCGCAGCGACCCGCGCCTGCGCGACCTCTACGTGGTGCTGCACACCTCGCTGTCGGGCAGCTTCAACGATGCGATGGTGAAGAAGGTCGGTTGCGACGATTTCCTTTCCAAGTTCCAGCCCGACCAACTGGTGGAAGTGATTCGCCGGCGCCTGCAGAAAGTCCCCGCCTAAGGGCTTTTCGTAGGAGCGAGCTTGCTCGCGAACCTGTCTTGCCGCCGGCTCGCGGAGAAGCTCCGCTCCTACAGGATCAAGAGCGTTCGGTTCCTGCTCCACGCTGCTTTCGTAGGAGCGGAGCTTCTCCGCGAAATCCCTCACAGAGGCCTCCATCGCCTCAGCTACGCACCTGATCGCCGCGTTTCGCGGGCAAGCGCGCTCCTACGGATTGCGAGGCGCCCGTCCCACCCCGTATAAGGTCGCTTTCGCCGCATGAAAGGAAGCCTCCGATGTACAGCCTCAGCGAGCTCTACCGCTACCCGGTCAAGTCCACCGCCGGCGAGCCCCTGCAGTCGATCCGCCTGGACGCCCTGGGCCTGGAGGGCGATCGCCGCTGGATGGTGGTCGAAGCCGCCAATGGCCGCTTCCTGACCCAGCGCCTGCTGCCGCAGTTGGGCCGCATCGAGGCGCGCTGGCAGGACGGTTTCCAGACCCTGCGCCTGCGCGCGCCGGGCATGGACGATCTGCTGGTGAAGGTGCCGGGCCGCGACGACAGCCTGCGTGGCGTGCTCATCTGGCGCGACATGCTGCAGGTGCCGGATGCCGGCGACGCCGCCGCGCTGTGGCTGAGCACCTTCCTCGACCGCGACGTGCGCCTGGTGCAGATGCCCGAGCAGCGCGCGCGGCAGGTGGATACCGCCTACGCCGAACCGGGCGAGCGGGTGCATTTCGCCGATGGCTTCCCGCTGCTGCTGATCGGCCAGGGCTCCCTGGACGATCTTTGCGCGAAGGTCGGCCGCCCGCTGGAGATGCTGCGCTTTCGTCCGAACCTGGTGGTGGCGGGCGCCGAGCCCTTCGCCGAGGACGGCTGGAAGCGCATCCGCATCGGCGACGTCACCTTCAAGGTGGCCAAGCCCTGTTCGCGCTGCATCCTCACCACCATCGACCCGCACACCGGCGAGCGCGACCCGGAGCGCCAGCCGCTGGCGACCCTGCTGCAGTACCGCAACGTCAACGGCGAGGCGCAGTTCGGGCAGAACCTGATCGCCCTTGGCGGCGGCGAGCTGCGCCTGGGGATGGACGTGGAAGTGCTGGAGTAGGGCGCGACCACGGCTGACCGGCGTATCACGCGGAGGTCAGCCCTGGCGCAGGGCGTGCAACCGCTCGCGGTTGCACGCCGTTACGCCGATGCCGTCGCCAACGCCATGGTCAGGCGTGGCCGGCGGTTCCCGTCTTACAGCTTGGCGTCGACGCAGCCGGTGCTCTGGCACTCGCGCTCCCGTTCGCGCAGCACGCCCAGGCGCTCCTGGGTCTTGTCCACCGCGCACTGCAGGTTGACGAAGTAGCCGTCGTCGCGCTCGTAGCTGCACTGGGTGTCGCGGTCCTTGATCCAGGCGAGCTGGCTCTTCTTCAGCGCGGCCTTCTGGCCGTCGTTGAGCTGCTTGCGCAGGGTGCCGAAGGCCTGGTTCAGCTCGCGGTCGACCTGGGCGTATTCGGTGCTCAGGCAGTACACGCTGTCGAAGGCGTTGCGTGGCTTCTCGCAGGCGGCCAGGGCCAGGTCGGTGCTGAGCAGGCCGGCGGTCAGGGCGGTGAGGCAGAACAGGGTCTTGCGCATGGGAATTTCCGTTTCCTTGAGGGGATGAAAACCGCCCGGCGGGTGCCGGGCGGGGAGTGGATCAGAGTTCGTCGAAGAAGCGTTCGTGCCAGTCGACGATGGGTTGCGGGGCGTTGAGCTTCTGCCCGTAGATCACCGCGTAGGACAGCACGTTCTGCACGTAGGTGCGGGTCTCGTCGAACGGGATGGTCTCCACCCAGACGTCGAAGGCCAGGTGGCGCGCATCCTTCAGCCACTGGCGCACGCGCCCCGGGCCGGCGTTGTAGGCGGCGGTGGCGAGCACGCGGTTGCCGTTGAACTGGGCGTGCACCTGGCTGAGGTAGGCGGCGCCGAGCTGGATGTTCAGGTCCGGCACGATCAGCTGCTGCGGCGAGGCCAGCGGGATGCCGAACTTCTTCGCGGTTTCCTTGGCGGTGCCCGGCATCAGCTGCATCAGGCCGGCGGCGCCGACGCCCGAGCGCGCATCGGACATGAAGGCGCTCTCCTGGCGGGTGATGGCGAACACCCAGCTGGAGTGCAGGCCGCGATTGCGCGCCTCGCGCACCAGGGTGTTGCGGTGTGCCATGGGGAAGCGGATGTCCAGGTCGTCCCAGTACTTGGCCTGGCTGATCGCGCGGATGGCCGGGAAGTACCACTGCATGTCGTAGGCGATCTTCGCCTGGGCCAGCAGCTCGTCGTGGCTGAGCAGGCGGGCGGCGTGGTACCACTCGCGGCGGGCGTTGATGATCTCGCCACGGGCGTAGAACTCCAGGGCGCGGCGGGTGCTGGCGGCGTTGCGCACGCGCTGCAGGGTGCGCGCGTCCGGGGCCACCGGGCGGTTGTTCAGCTGATAGGGAGCGTTGATCCGGTCGGCGGCGAGGAAGCCGTAGAAGTCACGCTCGCGGGCGACCGGCTGGTACAGGCTGATCGCCTGCTGGCTCTGCGGCTCGGCCAGTTGCAGGGCGCGCGCCTGCCAGTATTTCCAGCGGCTGGTTTCCGCCAGCTCCGGGGGCAGGGCGCGGGTCAGCTGGTAGGCCTCCTGCCAGCGGCCCAGGCGCAGCAGCAGGCGCAGGCGCCATTCGGTGACGGTGTTGTCGCGCAGTTGCGGGTCGTACTTCTCCATCATCGGCAGGGCGCGCGGATCGTAGCGGCGCGCCAGGCTCAGGCCGATCTCGCGGGCGATGGAGACCTTCTCGTCGCTGGAGAAGGGCAGCACCGACTGGTAATAGTCGAGCAGGCCGATGGCTTTCTCCGGGTCCTGTCTGGCCAGGCGGCGCAGGCCCAGGCCGACCACGTCGGCGGTGGCATGGTCGCGGGCGCCGAAACGGCCGGTCTGGCTCAGCTGCGCGGGGTTCTGCGCCACGTTGACCATCAGCGCGCCCTGGTTGCCGAGGGTCGGCAGGCGTTTCGACAAGGTGGTGGCCAGGCCGTAGTTGCGGGCCTCGGCGGCCAGCTTCAGGCGCTTCCAGACCTTTTCCTCGGTGAGCTGGCCGTCGGCCTGCCAGATCGAGAACAGGGTGTCGCAGGCGTCCGGCTGGGACTTGCCTACCAGCCAGAGCTTCTCGGTGGTGGCGTAACCCTCGGCCTTCTTGCCGTGGCCGAGCTGGTACTGGCCGTAGAGGCAGTCCAGCTCGGTGAAGTTCATCTTCGGGTCGTAATAGTTGACGAAGGTATTCCAGTCGCCGGCGTCGGCCAGCTGGCGCAGCCAGCGCAGCTTCAGCCAGTTGATCTGCGGCAGGTCGCCGTGCTCGGTGATGAAGCGTTCGATCTCGTCGTTGCCGGCGCTTTTCAGACGATTGGTCAGCTCGTCATAGGCCAGGTAGGGCTCCAGCGGATAGTCGGCGAGCGCCGACTGGTAGCGGAAATAGGGGCCGCTGTCGTTGCGGGCGAGGGCTTTCTGCGCCTCGTCGTACATCTGGCGTTGCTGGGGCAAGGATGCTGCGCTGGCCGTCTGGGCGGACAGGCTGAGGAACAGGCAGGAAAACAGTGTGAAAAGGCGACCGCGCATGGCACTTCCGGGATGATGATCGAGGACGGGCGATGGCTCGCGCCGCTGTCGGTAGCTTAGCCGTTGCGGCAGGGTGGTGAAAGCGCCGCCCGTGGCGGCTGCGCGGCAGTCGACGATTGTCTGCAACCCTCTGACTTTTCCGCGCTTTCCCGTAAACTGCGCGCCCTGCTTGTGGAGATGCCCCATGACCCTGCTGAAGTTCACCGATGTGTCCCTTGCCTTTGGCACCACGCCGCTGCTGGACAAGGTGTCCTGGCAGATCGCCCGGGGCGAGCGGGTCTGCGTCATCGGCCGCAACGGCACCGGCAAGTCGAGCATGCTCAAGCTGGTCAAGGGCGAGCAGAAGCCCGACGACGGCGACATCTGGCGCGCCCCGGCGCTGAAGATCGGCGAACTGCCCCAGGAACTGCCGCGCGCCGACGAGCGCACCGTGTATGACGTGGTCGCCGAAGGCCTGGCCGAAGTCGGCGAGCTGCTGGCGCGTTACCACCACCTGAGCCAGCACATCGAGAACGAGGACGACCTGACCCAGCTGGCGCGCGTCCAGCAGGATCTGGAAGCCCGTGACGGCTGGCGCCTGGGGCAACTGGTGGACACCACCCTGAGCCGCCTGCAACTGCCGGCCGACAAGACCCTCGCCGAGCTCTCCGGGGGCTGGCGCCGCCGCGTGCTGCTGGCCCAGGCGCTGGTCGCCGAGCCCGACCTGCTGCTGCTGGACGAGCCGACCAACCACCTGGACATCGGCGCCATCGCCTGGCTGGAAGCGGCCCTGGCCGACTACCCCGGCGCTGTGCTGTTCATCACCCACGACCGCGCCTTCCTGCAGGCCGTGGCCACCCGCATCCTCGAACTGGACCGCGGCCACCTGATCGACTGGAACGGCGACTACGCCAGCTTCCTGGTGCACAAAGAGCAGGAACTGGCGGCGGAAGAGGCGGCCAACGCGCTGTTCGACAAGCGCCTGGCCCAGGAAGAAGTGTGGATCCGCCAGGGCATCAAGGCCCGCCGCACCCGCAACGAAGGCCGGGTACGCGCCCTCAAGGCGATGCGCAACGAGCGCGCCGAGCGCCGCGAGCGCCAGGGCAAGGCCAGCTTCCAGCTGGAAACGGCGGAGAAGTCCGGCAAGCAGGTGATCGTCGCCGAAAAGGTCGGCTTCGCCCATCCGGGCGGCCCGGCGCTGATCCGCGATTTCTCCGTGGTGCTGCAGCGCGGCGACCGCATCGGCCTGCTGGGCGCCAACGGCACCGGCAAGACCACCCTGCTCAAGCTGCTGCTGGGCGACCTGCAGCCGACTTCCGGCTCGATCAAGGAAGGCACCCGACTGGAAGTGGCCTATTTCGACCAGTTGCGTCACCAGCTGGAGCCGGAAAAGACCGTCATCGACAATATTTCCGAAGGTCGCGAATTCATCACCATCAACGGCCAGAACCGCCACGTGCTCAGCTACCTGGGCGACTTCCTGTTCTCCCCGCAGCGCGCCCGCACCCCGGTGAAGGCGCTCTCCGGCGGCGAACGGGCACGCCTGTTGCTGGCGAAGCTGTTCAGCAAGCCCGCCAACCTGCTGGTGCTGGACGAACCGACCAACGACCTGGACGTGGAAACCCTGGAGCTGCTCGAAGAAGTGCTGCTGAGCTTCGACGGCACCGTGCTGATGGTCAGCCACGACCGCGCCTTCCTCGACAACGTGGTGACCAGCACCCTGGTGTTCGAAGGCGAAGGGCGCGTGCGCGAATTCGTCGGCGGCTACCAGGACTGGCTGCGCCAGGGCGGCTCGCCCAAGCTGCTGGGCGTGGGCGAGGAGAAGGCCGACAAGCCCGCCGCCGAGCCAGCCCCCGCGCAGCCGGCGGCGGCACCCGGCGCACCGGCGGAAGCCGCCGCGCCGAAGAAGAAACTCAGCTATAAGCTGCAACGCGAGCTGGAAGCCATCCCCGGGCAGATCGACGCCCTGGAGGCGGAACTGGCCGCGCTGCAGGAAGAAACTGCGTCGCCGGACTTCTACCTGCGTCCGCAGGGCGAAACCCAGGTTGCCCTGGCGCGCCTGAGTTCCCTGCAGGAAGAGCTGGACCGGCTGATCGAGCGCTGGGCCGAACTGGAGGAGTGATCCGTTCGGTCCGGCGATGTGCCTGTGCGTATCGCTGATCAAAGACTGTTAGGGATGGCCGAATGGCAATCGAATACCGCATCACCCTGGATGATGAACACGAATTCAGCTACCACATCGAACTGGAACGCCACTACGACCCCGATGCCGCCGCCCAGGCGCCCCGCTGGACGCGGCTGGACTACAACCAGTGCAGCAACTGTCCGCTGAGCACCAGGCAGTGCAGCCACTGCCCCGCCGCGGTGGACCTGCACCGGGTGATCGAGGATTTCCGCGGCCTGCCGGCCTTCAAGAAGACTTCGGTGCTGGTCGTTACGCCGGAGCGCGAATACACCAAGCACGCGGGGCTGGAAGAGGGGCTGCGCGCGCTGCTCGGGGTGATCATGGCCACCAGCGCCTGCCCGTTGCTGGGCAAGCTCAAGCCCATGGCGCAGCAGCACCTGCCGTTCGCCAGCAACCAGGAGTTCATCCTGCGCGCGGTATCGCTGTACCTGATGCGGCAGTACTTCAACTTCCGCGAGGGGCGCCACGCGGACTGGGAACTCAAGGGGCTGGTGAAGCAGTTCCAGCAGTTGCAGCTGGTGAACCAGGCGTTCTGGCAGCGTATCCATGAGACCTGCGAGAGCGACTCGAACCTGAAGGCTTTCCTCAGCTTCTTCTCCATGGCGTCGAGCATGAGCTATTCGCTGGAGGCGCAGTTGCAGAAGGTACGTCCGCTGCTGATGAGCGGCGATATGCTCTGAGGCATGGCGGCGGCGGGCCTCGTGGGGCCCGCCGCGGCTGTCAGCTGGTTTTCAGCAGGCGCACGGCGAGGACGTCGCAGGGCGCGCCGTGCAGCACATCGTTGGCGGTGGAACCCAGCAGCAGCGCCAGGCCATGGCGGCCGTGGCTGCCGACGATGATCAGGTCGCAGCCCTGCTCGGCGGCGAGCCGGTGGATTTCCTGGCGCGGCTGGCCGTAGACCAGGTGGCACTGGGAGCTGGTGATTTCCGAGTAGGTGAGGGTGAACTGGTGCAGGCGTTCCTTGGCCTGTTCGAACTGCTGCTGCTGCAGCATCGACAGGTCCATCGGCACGTCGCCGCCGAAGGCCATGGCCATGGGTTCGACGACATGCACCGCCGAGAGCCGGGCCTTGGCGCTGTTGGCCAGGGCGACGGCCCGCTTCATCACCGGATCGCACTCTTCGGTAAGGTCGACGGCGACCAGAACGTGTTGGTAGAGCATGGGCGTCTCCTCCGGGGGACTTGTTAGTATCAGTATGGCCTGCCAGGCCATGTTTGACCGGTATACCCGATATGACCGTTTGGATGGTGATCCTGCTCATTGCGGTTGCGCTCAGCCCGCTGACCTGGCTGATTCCCTCGCGGGGCCAGCGCGGCCAGATGGACATGCGCATGCAGGCGCGGCGCCTGGGGCTGGCCATGCAGATCGCGCGCCAGGACTGGCCGCACTGGCTGGAGCGGCAGCCGCCGCGCCAGTGCGCGCAGTACCACCGGGCCCGTGGCCGGAACCGCGATGTCTGGTGCTACTGGCAGAGCGAGCCGGGTGTCTGGCTGGACCGCTGGCGCGAGGCGAGCGCCGAGGGCGAGTTGGCCGAGGCGCTGGCCGGCCTGCCGGCGGACGTCTACATGGTCGAGGCGACACCCCAGTTCCTGGCGCTGTACTGGGGCGAGCGGGGCGACAGCGACGACCTGCAACGGGTCGCCGAATTCATCAAGCGGCATGCCTGAAACGATCAGCTCTGCTGCGCGGCATAGAGGCTGGAAGCGGCCTCCAGGTCTTCGATGATGCGGTCGGAATACTTGTTGATCAGGAACGGCACGCTGTTCTGGTCGTAGTTCTGCAGCGACTTCTCGATGTAGTGCCACTTGATCGCCACCGAGCGCAGTGCCCTGCCGATCTCCGGCGTGGTCTGCGGCGCCTGCTGCAACTTCACCAGGTTGATCGCGAAGCGGTTGGCCAGGTCGTCCAGCGGGCGTTCCTCGCTGCCGCCGGGGACGCTCGCGCCGACCGAGGCGTTGCGCGAGGCGTAGTCCACCGCGATGTCCTGCATCAGCTGGCTCTGTTCGCGGGTCTGCTGGGTCAGCGGCGGGACCTTGCTGCCGCTTTCGTCCTGGATCTTCGAATAGAGCTGGTCGACGGTCTCCAGCAGCGTGCGGTTCTGCGTGGCGAGGTCGGCCACCGGCTGCAGGTCGGTATAGCCACTTTTATCCAGTGCGCCGGTCAGCGTCTGCAACTGGGCCGCATAGCCTTTCCACTGATCCTGCAGTTGCGCTTTCAGCTGCGTGGATTCGTTGCCGGGCATTGCCCCCAGCCTGCCCAGGGCTTCGCCGGCATTCCGTGACGAAGCCTCGACCAGCCTGGCGTATTTCTGGTCGCCTTGCATCGCATTGAACATGAAGAAGTCGCCGAGGCTGTGCTGGGCGGCCAGGCGCATCTGGTGGAGGCTGAGCAGGTCGCCGGCGGCGTCGGCCGCGGCGAAGAGGGGAAGGGCGCTGAGCGCGAGCGTGGACAGCAGACGTACAAGCGGACGGCTTGTCATCGTTCCATCTCCTTGGAGCCATGGGCTTCTTGTTGTTGTGTTCCACCGGTTCCAGGCGGTCCGGCTGGCGATGTCCTTTCCTCCGCCGGCGGCAGGCAGATCGCCATTGCCGTCGGACTCTAGCGTGCGCTCCGGCGTTTGAACAGCCGCCTGCCGGCTGTTCGTGCACGGGGGTGCCAGATTGAAATTGTCACGATAGGCGTGGTGAATGGAGGCGGGTGAGCTTGCTGAATGCTCCGGCCCAGACGCCCCGGCCGCTTTGCGACCGTTGCGTCTCGCCGATTGACAAGCAACGGCTTTTCCTAGAAGGTGGGCGCACCCAAATCAAACGGGCGTATGAATCGAGCGTTTGCTATGTGCGAAGGTTCGGACAGCGCGCCCCGGCTATCGCGTCGACGGGTGTGCCGCAAGCTTTGGGACTATCCTCGGCGACTGCCGGGCAGTCTCGATACACGGCGTCCGACGTGTGATTTCAAGCTTCCCTAGCGTGGAGATCAGTTGATGATTTACCAAGGTAAAGCCATCACGGTTAAGGCTCTTGAGAGCGGCATCGTCGAGCTGAAGTTCGACCTCAAGGACGAGTCCGTCAACAAGTTCAACCGACTCACCCTGAATGAACTGCGTCAGGCAGTGGATGCCATCAAGGCCGATGCGTCCGTCAAGGGCGTGATCGTGAGCAGCGGCAAGGCAGTGTTCATCGTCGGCGCCGATATCACCGAGTTCGTCGAGAACTTCAACCTGCCCGACGAAGAACTGCTGGCGGGCAACCTCGAAGCCAACAAGATCTTCAGCGACTTCGAAGACCTGAACGTCCCCACCGTGGCCGCGATCAACGGCATCGCCCTGGGCGGCGGCCTGGAAATGTGCCTGGCCGCCGACTTCCGCGTCATGAGCCTCACCGCCAAGGTCGGCCTGCCGGAAGTGAAGCTGGGCATCTACCCGGGCTTCGGCGGCACCGTGCGCCTGCCGCGCATCATCGGTTGCGACAACGCCGTCGAGTGGATCGCCTCGGGCAAGGAAAACAAGGCCGAGGACGCGCTGAAAGTCGGCGCCGTCGACGCCGTCGTGGCGCCGGAACAGCTGCAGGCCGCCGCCCTTGACCTGGTCAAGCGCGCCATCGCCGGCGAGCTGGACCACAAGGCCCGCCGCCAGCCGAAGCTGGAAAAGCTCAAGCTGAACGCCATCGAGCAGATGATGGCCTTCGAAACCGCCAAGGGCTTCGTCGCCGGCCAGGCCGGCCCGAACTACCCGGCGCCGGTGGAAGCCATCAAGTCGATCCAGAAGGCCGCCAACTTCGGCCGTGACAAGGCGCTGGAAATCGAAGCCCAGGGCTTCGTCAAGCTGGCCAAGACCTCCGTCGCGCAAAGCCTGATCGGCCTGTTCCTGAACGACCAGGACCTGAAGAAGAAGGCCAGGCAGTACGACGAGATCGCCAAGGACGTGAAACTGGCCGCCGTGCTGGGCGCCGGCATCATGGGTGGCGGCATCGCCTACCAGTCCGCTTCCAAGGGCACCCCGATCCTGATGAAGGATATCCGCGAAGAGGGTATCCAGATGGGCCTGGACGAAGCCTCCAAGCTGCTCGGCAAGCGCGTCGAGAAAGGCCGCATGACCCCGGCGAAGATGGCCGAGGCCCTGAACGCCATTCGCCCGACCATGTCCTACGGCGACTTCGGCAACGTCGACATCGTCGTCGAGGCCGTGGTCGAGAACCCGAAGGTCAAGCACGCCGTGCTGGCCGAGGTGGAAGGCCAGGTGAAGGAAGACACCATCATCGCTTCCAACACCTCGACCATCTCCATCAGCTACCTGGCCCAGGCCCTGAAGCGCCCGCAGAACTTCGTCGGCATGCACTTCTTCAACCCGGTGCACATGATGCCGCTGGTCGAGGTCATCCGTGGCGAGAAGTCCAGCGAGCAGGCCGTCGCCACCACCGTGGCCTACGCCAAGAAGATGGGCAAGAACCCCATCGTGGTGAATGACTGCCCCGGCTTCCTGGTCAACCGCGTGCTGTTCCCGTACTTCGGCGGCTTCTCCAAGCTGCTGGGCTTCGGCGTGGACTTCGTGCGCATCGACAAGATCATGGAGAAGTTCGGCTGGCCCATGGGCCCGGCCTACCTGTCCGACGTGGTCGGCATCGACACCGGCCACCACGGCCGTGACGTGATGGCCGAAGGCTTCCCGGACCGCATGGCCGTGGAAGGCAAGACCGCCGTCGACGTGATGTACGACGCCAACCGCCTGGGCCAGAAGAACGGCAAGGGATTCTACGCCTACGAGACCGACAAGCGCGGCAAGCCGAAGAAGGTCTCCGATCCGCAGGCCTACGAGCTGCTGAAGTCCATCCTGGTCGAGCAGCGCGAGCTGACCGACGAGGACATCATCAACTACATGATGATCCCGCTGTGCCTGGAAACCGTGCGCTGCCTGGAAGACGGCATCGTCGAGACCGCCGCCGAGGCCGACATGGGCCTGATCTACGGCATCGGCTTCCCTCCCTTCCGTGGCGGTGCCCTGCGTTACATCGATTCCATCGGTGTAGCCGAATTCGTCGCCCTGGCCGACAAGTACGCCGATCTGGGTCCGCTGTACCACCCGACCGCGAAGCTGCGTGAAATGGCCAGGAACGGCCAGAAGTTCTTCGGTTGAGTGCGCAACGAATAGAGCGAGAGTGAATTTATGAGCCTGAATCCGAGAGACGCCGTCATTGTCGACTTCGGCCGCACCCCGATGGGCCGTTCGAAGGGTGGCATGCACCGCAACACCCGCGCGGAGAACATGTCCGCGCACCTGATCAGCAAGCTGCTGGAACGCAACCCGAAGATCGACCCGGCGGAAGTCGAGGACGTGATCTGGGGCTGCGTGAACCAGACCCTGGAGCAGGGCTGGAACATCGCGCGCATGGTGTCGCTGATGACCCAGATCCCGCACACCAGCGCCGGCCAGACCGTCAGCCGCCTGTGCGGTTCGTCCATGAGCGCCCTGCACACCGCCGTGCAGGCGATCCAGACCGGCAACGGTGACGTCTTCGTCATCGGCGGCGTGGAGCACATGGGCCACGTCGGCATGATGCACGGCGTCGACCCGAACCCGCACCTGTCGCTGTACGCCGCCAAGGCGTCCGGCATGATGGGCCTGACCGCCGAGATGCTGGGCAAGATGCACGGCATCACCCGCGAGGCCCAGGACCAGTTCGGCGTGCGCTCGCACCAGTTGGCGTGGAAGGCCACCCAGGAAGGCAAGTTCAAGGACGAAATCATCCCGATGGAAGGGTATGACGAGAACGGCTTCTTGAAGGTCTTCGACTTCGACGAAACCATCCGTCCGGAAACCACCCTGGAAAGCCTGGCGGCCCTGAAGCCGGCGTTCAACCCGAAAGGCGGCACCGTGACCGCGGGTACTTCCTCGCAGATCACCGACGGCGCTTCCTGCATGATCGTCATGAGCGCCCAGCGCGCCCAGGACCTGGGCATCCAGCCGATGGCCGTGGTTCGCGCCATGGCGGTGGCCGGTGTCGATCCGGCGATCATGGGCTACGGTCCGGTTCCGTCGACCAACAAGGCGCTCAAGCGCGCCGGCCTGACCATCAACGACATCGACTTCGTCGAGCTCAACGAAGCCTTCGCCGCCCAGTCCCTGCCGGTGCTGAAGGACCTCAAGCTGCTCGACAAGATGGACGAGAAGGTCAACCTGCACGGCGGCGCCATCGCCCTGGGTCACCCGTTCGGCTGCTCCGGTGCGCGTATCTCCGGCACCCTGCTGAACGTGATGAAGCAGAACGGCGGCACCCTGGGTGCGTCCACCATGTGCATCGGCCTCGGCCAGGGCATCACCACCATCTTCGAGCGCATCTGAGGCGATAGCGTCTAAGCTCTCGAAGATGGACGAGCCGGGGCCCTGTGCCCCGGCTTTCGTTTTTGCTGGGGATTGCCCGGGACAAGGGCAACATGGACAATCGCGGCCTTTTTCTGCCAGCCGCAAGAGGGTTAGCCATGCAACTGCAGACCGGACTGTATCGACACTACAAGGGGCGGCAGTACCGTGTGCTCGGCCTGGCACGGCACTCCGAAACCGAGGAAACGCTGGTGATCTACCAGGCGTTGTACGGCGAATTCGGTCTCTGGGTGCGTCCGCTAAGCATGTTCACCGAGGCCGTGGAAGTGAACGGCGAGCGGGTTCCGCGCTTCGCCCTGGTCGCCGCGGAAAACGATCCGCTGGGGCTCCAGGACGGCCCATGCGGCGAAAGCCAGGCTTGACCTTGGCGTGACCGCCACTATATATAGCGGTGCCGCTCCAAGCGCCTCCCTCCTTATAAATTCATCTATTCGACGCAGGAATCTTCCGATCCATGGGTAAATCGCTGGTCATCGTGGAATCACCGGCCAAGGCCAAGACCATCAACAAGTACCTGGGCAACCAGTACGTGGTGAAGTCGAGCATCGGCCACATCCGCGACCTGCCCACGAGCGGTTCTTCCGCTACCAAGGAGCCTGCGGCCAAAGGACGCAAGGCTGCGTCGGAAGCCCCGGCCCTGTCGCCGAAGGAAAAGGCCAAGCGCCAGCTCTTCACCCGCATGGGCGTCGACCCGGAGCACGGCTGGAAGGCCAAGTACGAGATCCTGCCCGGCAAGGAAAAGGTGATCGACGAACTGCGCCGCCTGGCCAAGGATGCCGACACCATCTATCTCGCAACCGACTTGGACCGCGAAGGGGAGGCCATCGCCTGGCACCTGCGCGAGGCCATCGGCGGCGATGACTCGCGCTACAAGCGCGTGGTCTTCAACGAGATCACCAAGAAGGCCATCCAGGAGGCCTTCTCCCAGCCCGGTGAGCTGGACATCAACCGCGTCAACGCCCAGCAGGCGCGCCGCTTCCTCGACCGCGTGGTCGGCTACATGGTCTCGCCGCTGCTGTGGGCGAAGATCGCCCGCGGCCTCTCCGCTGGCCGCGTGCAGTCGGTGGCGGTGAAGCTGGTGGTGGAGCGCGAGCGTGAGATCCGCGCCTTCGTCCCTGAAGAATACTGGGAAGTGCACGCCGACCTCGGCACGCCGCTGGACCAGAAGGCCCGCTTCGAAGTGGTGCGCGAGAAGGGCGAAGCCTTCAAGCCGCTGAACGAAGCCCAGGCCATGGCCGCCCTGGAGAAACTCAAGGCGTCCACCTACAGCGTCGCCAAGCGCGAGGACAAGCCGACCTCCAGCAAGCCCTCGGCACCGTTCATCACCTCCACCCTGCAGCAGGCCGCGAGCAACCGCCTGGGCTTCGGGGTGAAGAAGACCATGATGATGGCCCAGCGTCTCTACGAGGCGGGCTACATCACCTACATGCGTACCGACTCGACCAACCTGTCGGCCGACGCCATCGACATGGTGCGCGGCTTCATCGACAGCGAGTTCGGCACGAAGTACCTGCCGGCCAAGCCGAACTTCTACTCCAGCAAGGAAGGCGCCCAGGAAGCGCACGAAGCGATTCGTCCGTCCGACGTCAACCTGCGTCCGACCCAGTTGTCGGGCATGGAGCGCGACGCCGAGCGCCTGTACGACCTGATCTGGCGCCAGTTCGTGGCCTGCCAGATGCCGCCGGCCGAATACCTGTCCACCACCGTCAGCGTCGCCGCCGGCGACTTCGAGCTGCGCGCCAAGGGCCGCATCCTCAAGTTCGACGGCTACACCAAGGTGCTGCCGCAGCAGAGCAAGCCGGGCGAGGACGACGTCCTGCCGGTGATGAACCAGGGTGAGAGCATGAAGCTGCTCAAGCTCGATCCGAGCCAGCACTTCACCAAGCCGCCGGCGCGCTTCTCCGAAGCCAGCCTGGTCAAGGAGCTGGAAAAGCGCGGCATCGGCCGTCCGTCCACCTACGCGGCGATCATCTCCACCATCCAGGAGCGCGGCTACGTCACCACCCACAACCGCCGCTTCTATGCGGAAAAGATGGGCGACATCGTCACCGACCGACTCAACGAGAGCTTCTCCAACCTGATGGACTACGGCTTCACCGCCGGCATGGAAGAGCACCTCGATGACGTGGCCCAGGGCGAGCGCGACTGGAAGCACCTGCTGGACGAGTTCTACGGCGACTTCCGCAAGAAGCTCGACCTGGCCGAGGCCGCCAACGACGGCATGCGCGCCAACCAGCCGACCCTGACCAGCATCCCCTGCCGCGAGTGCGGCCGGCCGATGATGATCCGCACCGCCTCCACCGGGGTGTTCCTCGGTTGCTCGGGCTACAGCCTGCCGCCGAAGGAGCGCTGCAAGGCGACGGTCAACCTGATCCCGGGCGACGAAATCGCCGCGGATGACGAGGGCGAGTCCGAATCCCGTGTGCTGCGCGGCAAGCACCGCTGCCCGATCTGCAGCACCGCGATGGACGCCTACCTGGTCGACGAGAAGCACAAGCTGCATATCTGCGGCAACAACCCGGACTGCCTGGGCTACGAGATCGAGGAAGGCCAGTACCGGATCAAGGGCTACGAAGGCCCGAGCCTGGAATGCGACAAGTGTGGCAGCGAGATGCAGCTCAAGACCGGCCGTTTCGGCAAGTTCTTCGGTTGCACCAACCCGACCTGCAAGAACACCCGCAAGCTGCTGAAGAACGGCGAGCCCGCGCCGCCGAAGATGGACGCCATCCGCATGCCGGAGCTCAAGTGCGAGAAGGTGGACGACATCTACGTGCTGCGCGACGGCGCTTCCGGCCTGTTCCTGGCCGCCAGCCAGTTCCCGAAGAACCGCGAGACCCGCGCGCCGCTGGTCAGCGAGCTGGTGCCGCACAAGGAAGAGCTGGATCCGAAGTACCACTTCCTGCTCGCCGCCCCGCAGAAGGACCCGGATGGCCGCCCGGCGGTGATCCGTTTCAGCCGCAAGACCAAGGAGCAGTACGTGCAGTCCGAGGTCGAGGGCAAACCCACCGGCTGGCGCGCGTTCTACGACGGCGGCAAGTGGAAGGCCGAAGACAAGCGCTGATGGAAGGCGCGCCCCGCTGAGGCGGGGCGCGCTTATACTGCCGACGTCGATTGCGAGAGGGCCTGGCCATGGCGCACGAACTCTATACCCGTACCAACCAGAAACTGTTCTTCGCCGGACTGGCCCTGGAAGCCTGGCGCAACGCCGAGGCGGCACGCGCGATGAATGCCCAGGCACGCATCCAGGCCGAGCGCGAAGCGGCGCTGTTCCATCTCTATGGTGCAGTGCTGGGGGTGGCCCACGAGATCGCCGGCTACTACCGTCTGCCGCAGGCGGGTGCGCCGCGCGTCGACATGCTGCTGAACGCAGAGGTGCTGGCTGCCGCGCCGAGCCCGGAGCTGGCGGAAATGGTCGAGCTGGCACAGTCCCCGGAAGCCTGGCTGGGCCGCCTGCTGGCCGCATACGCCGCGTTGTTCCAGCCGCCGAGCGAGCCGAAGAAGGCCAAGGTCGACCCGACCCAGCCGCTGATCCAGGCGGTGAATATCGACGAAGAGAAGCCGGTCGAGCTGGGCAACGAAGAGCTCGAGGCCTGGCGCAAGTCCCTGAAAGAGCTGGTGCTGCGCTTCCGCGCATCGCTGACCGAGCTCTGACGCAGGCTCCGATACGCATAGCCGCGACCAATCGGTCGGCCGGCGGAACGTTGCGCTAGGGTGTAGCGGGTGTGGCTGTTACACTACGCGTTCTGCTGTGGAGAACCTTCGCTATGCCAACCTCATTTCTGGAAATCGTGGAACTGCCTGACGGGCGTATCGTGCTGCGTCGTGCGGAGGATGAGGAGGCGCTGGTGACCCTGGAGTTCTCCGAAGATGCCAAGGGCTTCCTGCAAGGCCAGCACATCGAGATCGCCAAGGCGATGTTCAATGTTGGCGTGCAGATGGCCGGCCGCCTCGCCGAAGGCGGCGACACCGGCATGGACGAAGGTCCGCGCGTCCTGCACTAAGGCTCGTTCCGGCTTCGCGGCGCTCGCGGCGAAGCCTCTTCCTCATCCCAGGCGAATGTTCAGGCTCTGCGCCTGGCCGGCAACGGCGGCGCGGGACAGCTGCGCGCGCGCCCTGGCGTTGAGATTCAGCCAGCTCACCACCGTATGACTGTTGCCCAGGCGCAGCGCCTCGCAGGCCAATGCCTGGGCGGCGGTCTGGTCACGCGCCGGCAGCAGCAGGATGCGTTCGCGGTTCAGGCCGGCCTTGCGCAGCCAGTCCGGGGTCAGGCTGGCGGGCGGGGCGATCAGGGTCAGCCAGCGCGAGTCGCTTTCCTCGCTCAGTTCGCGGAGCATCGGCGCCAGCAGGGTCAGGCACTGGCCGGGGAGGCCGCGCAGGGCGATCTCGCTGAAGGCGCTCTCGTCATCGGCCGGTTCGTCTTCCATCAGCTCCGGGAGCAGGGGAGCAGTACCGCTCGCCCAGAGTGCTTCCTGGAACAGCGGGAGTTGCGGCAGGTTCAGCGGCTGCGGGTACTGCATGGATGTCTCCTGTTCAGCGACGGATCACGCCGACGCTCAAGCCTTCGATGACCAGTTCCTGTTCCTTGAGGTCGACCTCGATGGGGGCGAACTCGGGGTTCTCGGCGATCAGCCAGACCTTGCTGCCTTCGCGCTTGAAGCGCTTCACCGTGACTTCCTCGCCGAGGCGGGCGACCACGATCTGGCCGTTGCGCGCTTCGCGGGTGACGTGCACGGCGAGCAGGTCGCCGTCGAGGATGCCGACGTCCTTCATGCTCTGTCCGCGCACGCGCAGCAGGTAGTCGGCCGGCGGGTTGAAGAAGGTGGGGTTGATGCGGCAGGTGTCGTCGACGTTCTGCTCGGCGAGGATCGGCGCACCGGCGGCGACGCGGCCGATGATCGGCAGTTCGTCCTCGTTGGCGGCGGCCTTGGGCTCGAAGCCGGGGATGCGGATGCCGCGGGAGGCGCCCGGGGTCATCTCGATGGCGCCCTTGCGGGCGAGGGCCTTGAGGTGCTCCTCGGCGGCGTTGGGCGACTTGAAGCCGAGTTCCTGGGCGATTTCCGCGCGGGTGGGCGGATAGCCGTTGGCTTCCAGGCAGCGTTTGATGAAGGCGAGAATCTCGGCTTGGCGCGGCGTCAGCTTCAGCATGTCCATACTCTGGCTTTTTATACAGTGACTGGAATTATATACAGTGAAAGCGCCCTGGCAATGCCTAATTTCGCGCGGCGGTCGGGGAGATGTAACCTGTGCCGGCTGGCGAGCGTCCTGCTGGGATTGAAGTCAGCTCGTCGCATTGCCTATGATTTTGTTAACAATCGATCGCGCTTTGCTTGACAATGCAAGAGGCTGAAACGTATGTTTCAAACAAGTGTTTGTCAGGCGGAGTAGCCATGGCCCAGTCGGAAACCGTCGAACGCATCCTGGATGCTGCGGAACAGCTGTTCGCGGAGAAGGGCTTCGCTGAGACTTCCTTGCGTCTTATCACCAGCAAGGCGGGGGTGAACCTCGCGGCGGTGAACTATCACTTCGGCTCGAAGAAGGCGCTGATCCAGGCGGTCTTCTCGCGCTTCCTCGGCCCGTTCTGCGCCAGCCTCGAAAAGGAGCTGGATCGTCGCCAGGCCAAGCCCGACGCACCGCGCGCCACTCTGGAAGAGCTGCTCGAATTGCTCGTCGTCCAGGCCATGGCGGTGAAGCCGCGCAGCGGCAACGACCTGTCGATCTTCATGCGCCTGCTGGGCCTCGCCTTCAGCCAGAGCCAGGGCCACCTGCGCAAATACCTCGAGGAAGTCTACGGCAAGGTGTTCCGCCGTTACATGCTGCTGGTGAACGAAGCCTCGCCGCGCCTGCCGCCGCTGGAGCTGTTCTGGCGCGTGCACTTCATGCTCGGGGCGGCGGCGTTCAGCATGTCCGGCATCAAGGCGTTGCGCGCCATGGCCGAGACCGACTTCGGCGTGAACACCTCCATCGAGCAGGTGATGCGCCTGATGGTGCCGTTCCTCGCCGCCGGGATGCGTGCCGACAGCGGCATCAGCGACCCGTCGCTGGCCGGTGCCCAGCTCAAGCCGCGCGCCAAGGCGTCCGCCGCGCCAGCCAAGGTCTGAACGACGCCCGGCCGCGTGCTGGGCGGTGCGGTCCTGATCGGCTAAAGTAGCCGGCCATGGCTGACCTCGATTTCCTCCATATTTCCCTGTCCGACCAGATGCTCTACGGCTTTGCCGGCGAGCGTCTGCGCTTGCGTCTGCCTGTTTCCACCGCGACCAACGGTGCCGGCGAACTGAGCGGGTCCGGCTGCACGCCGCGTGGCCTGCACCAGGTTCGCGCGCGTATCGGCGAAGGTTTGCCCAGGGGCGCGGTGCTCAAGGGGCGGCGCTGGACCGGCGAGGTCTGGAGCCAGGCGCTGCACGACGAGTTTCCCGGCCGCGACTGGATCCTCACGCGCATCCTCTGGCTCAGCGGCTGCGAGCCGGGACGCAATCGCATGGGCGAGATCGATACCTTCCGCCGTTACATCTACCTGCACGGCACGCCGGACTGCGAGCCCATGGGCACGCCGCTGTCCCACGGCTGTATCCGCCTGCGCAATGACGACCTGCTGGAACTCTTCCCCCGGGTTCCGCTCCATTGCCGGGTCCGTATCGAAGAGGCTGCCTGCCCCCACTGGCAGGCCCCGCAACTGAACTAAGGAATGCACATGCAAGGCTCCCTGATGCTCGACATCGGCGGCACCTGGCTGACCGCCGAGGACCGCCAGATCCTGCGCCACCCGGAAGTGGGCGGCCTGATCATCTTCGCCCGCAACATCGAGTCGCCGCGCCAGGTGCGCGAGCTCTGCGCGGCCATCCGCGCGCTGCGCCCGGACCTGCTGCTGGCGGTGGACCAGGAAGGCGGCCGGGTGCAGCGCCTGCGCCAGGGCTTCCTGCGCCTGCCGGCGATGCGCGCCATCGCCGACAACGCCAATGCCGAGCGCCTGGCCGAGCAGTGCGGCTGGCTGATGGCGACCGAAGTGCTGGCGGCGGGGCTGGACCTCAGCTTCGCCCCGGTGCTCGACCTCGATCACCAGCGCAGCGCCGTGGTCGGCAGCCGCGCCTTCGAAGGCAATCCGGAGCGCGCCGTGGCGCTGGCCGGCGCTTTCATCCGCGGCATGCACGGCGCCGGCATGGCCGCCACCGGCAAGCACTTCCCCGGCCACGGCTGGGCGGAGGCGGATTCCCATGTGGCGATCCCCGAGGACGAGCGCAGCCTGGAGCAGATCCGCGCCTGCGACCTGGTCCCGTTCCAGCGCCTGTCCGGCGAGCTGGATGCGCTGATGCCGGCCCACGTGATCTACCCGCGGGTCGACCCGAACCCCGCCGGCTTCTCCCGCCGCTGGCTGCAGGACATCCTGCGCGGCGAGCTGGGCTTCGACGGGGTGATCTTCAGCGACGACCTGTCCATGGCCGGCGCCCACGTGGTGGGTGACGCCGCCAACCGCATCGAGGCCGCGCTGAATGCCGGCTGCGACATGGGCCTGGTGTGCAACGACCGCGCCTCCGCCGAGCTGGCCCTGAGCGCCCTGCAGCGCCTCAAGGTCAGCGCGCCGCAGCGTCTGCAACGCATGCGCGCCAGGGCCTGGCCGGGCATCGAATACAAGCAGCTGCCGCGCTGGCAGCAGGCCGTGGGTGAACTGCGCGCCGCACAATTGATCGATTAAGGAATTGCCATGACTGTCTTCGCCATCATCGGCGGCACCGGCCTGACCCAACTGGAAGGCCTGACCCTGAAGGATTCCGTCGCACTGGACACGCCCTACGGCGCGCCCTCGGCAGCCATCCAGCGCGGCGAGTTCGCCGGTCGCGAGGTGCTGTTCCTCGCCCGTCACGGCCATCCGCACCGCTTCCCGCCGCACCAGGTGAACTACCGGGCCAACCTCTGGGCGTTGCAGCAGGCCGGCGCGGAAGCCGTGCTGGCGGTGAACGCGGTGGGCGGCATCCATGCGGCCATGGGCAGCGGGCATCTGTGCGTGCCGCACCAGATCGTCGATTACACCTGGGGTCGCGAGCACACCTACTTCGCCGGGGACATCGATCACGTCACCCACATCGACTTCAGCCATCCCTACGACGAGGGGCTGCGCCAGAAGCTGATCACCGCGTTGCAGGCGCTGGGCTATCCGCACAGCAGCCACGGCGTCTATGCCGCGACCCAGGGGCCGCGCCTGGAAACCGTGGCGGAGATCGTCAGGCTGGAGCGCGACGGTTGCGACATCGTCGGCATGACCGGCATGCCCGAGGCGGCGCTGGCTCGCGAGCTGGAGCTGCCCTATGCCTGCCTGTCGCTGGTGGTGAACCCGGCCGCCGGCAAGTCCAGCGGGATCATCACCATGGCCGAGATCGAGCAGGCGCTGCACGAGGGCATCGGCAAGGTGCGCGAGGTGCTGGGGCGGGTGTTGGTGAGCTGACGAGGGCGCGAATCGTGCGGGGCTTCGGGCCATCGCGGATAGGATCCGCTCCTACGAGAGCAATCCCGCACAGAGCCTGAACCGTAGGAGCGAACCTTGTCCGCGAATCGCGCCGGAACCGTGGGCCATCGCGGACGAAGTCCGCTTACGGTTTCGGCAGGGGGGCGAAGAGGGCGTCGATGTCGCTTTGCTGCAGGCTCAGGCCGCCGTCCTTGCCGTCTTCCAGCACGCCGGCGGCCAATGCCGCCTTGCGCGCCTGCAACTGCTGGATCTTCTCTTCCAGGGTGCCGCGGGCGATGAGCTTGTAGACGAACACCGGCTTGTCCTGGCCGATGCGGTAGGCGCGGTCGGTGGCCTGTTGTTCCACCGCCGGGTTCCACCAGGGATCGTAGTGGATCACGGTGTCGGCGGCGGTGAGGTTCAGGCCGGTGCCGCCGGCTTTCAGGCTGATGAGGAACAGCGGCACGCGGCCCTGCTGGAAGTCCTCCACCGGCTGGCGGCGGTCGCGGGTCTCGCCGGTGAGGAGTGCATAGGGGATGTTCCGTGCCCGCAGCTGCGCCTGGATCAGTTCGAGCATCGAGGTGAACTGCGAGAAGAGCAGGACGCGGCGTCCTTCGGCGAGCAGTTCGTCGAGCATCTCCAGCAGGGCGCTCAGTTTGCCCGAATGTGCCGCGGGTAAATCCGCCTGCAGCAGACGCGGGTCGCAGCAGACCTGGCGCAGCTTGAGCAGGGCGTCGAGCACCACGATCTGGCTGCTGGCCAGGCCCTTCAGGCGGATTTCCTCGCGGACCTTGCGGTCCATGGCCAGGCGCACGGTTTCGTAGAGGTCGCGCTGACGCTCGTCGAGCTCCACCCGGTGGGTGATTTCGCTCTTGGGCGGCAGCTCGGTGGCGACCTGATCCTTGCGGCGGCGCAGCAGGAAGGGCCTGATGCGCGCGTTCAGGTGCGCCAGGCGCTGGCTGTCGCCGGCCTTTTCGATGGGGTGGCGGTACAGGCGCGCGAAGTGGCGCGCATCGCCGAGCCAGCCCGGCATCACCAGGTTGAACAGCGACCACAGTTCGCCCAGGTGGTTTTCCAGCGGCGTACCGGTCAGGCACAGGCGCTGCCGGGCGTCGAGGCGGGCCGCGGCCTGGGCTGATTTGCTGCTGGCATTCTTCAGGTATTGCGCTTCGTCGAACACCGCCAGGTGCAGCGGTTGCTTGGCCAGCGCGTCGATGTCCCGGGGCAGCAGGGCGTAGGTGCTGAGCAGCAGGTCGTACTGCGCAAGGTCGTCGAAGTGCCGCTGGCGCTCGCTGCCGTGCAGGGTGAGCACGCGCAGCTCCGGGGCGAAGCGCGCGATCTCGTCCTGCCAGTTGGCCACCAGGCTGGTGGGCATCAGCACCAGGGCGGGACGGTCCAGGCGCCCGGCGCGTTTTTCCGCGAGAAGGTGCGCCAGCACCTGCAAGGTCTTGCCCAGCCCCATGTCGTCGCCCAGGATGCCGCCGAGCTCCAGCTCGCGCAGCGCCTGCATCCAGGCGAGGCCCTGCAACTGGTAAGGGCGCAACGCCGCCCGCAGGCCGTCCGGTGCCGCACAGGGCTGTTGCTGGAAGTCGCGCAGGCGCCGGGCGAGGCGCAGCAGCTGCTCGCCGCCTTGCCAGCGCAGCGGGTATGGGTCGAGTTGGCTCAGCAGGCCGGCATCGGTGCTGGGGATTCGCAGGCGGTCTTCGTCGCGTTGCAGGCTGCTCAGCAGCAGCCCTTCCAGCAGCTGGAGCATGGCGCGCACTCGCGCTACGGGCAGGCTCACGGTCAGCGGCCGGCCATCCGCCTGGCGCCGGGCGTCGAGGCGGAAGGGCAGTTCGGCGTCGTCGGTAGCGTTGCGCAGTGCCGGTGGACTCTTGCGGATCAGCTCCAGAAGCGGTTGCAGCAGGCTGATCTGCTGGCCATCGACCACTATCCCCAGTTCCAGATCGAACCAGGCGTGGCCGGGCTCCTCGTCGATATGGGCGTACCAGTCCTCGATTTCGCTGAAGTCGAAGGGGAAGTCCTCGTCGAACTCCACCACCCAACCCTGGGCGCGCAGCTTGGGCAGTTGGCGGACGATCTGCACCCAGTGCGCTTCGTCGGCGGGGCGGTAGCTTTCATAGTGGTCGCGCAGGTCGTAGGGCGTGGAGTATTTGTCGAGCTTCTTCAGGCCGAGTTTCTGCAGCGTCCTGCGCAGGGCCTGCTCGGCCTTGGGCTGCCGTTCGATGACGACGAACGCGCCATCCTCCAGGTAGCGGATCGGCTGGCCGCTGCGCACCGGGCCATGGGTGTATTCCTTGCCATAGCCGAAGACCAGGCAGGCCTGGTGCTCATCCTTATCGCCATAAATCTCGTCTCGATAGGTGCTCAGCAGCAGGTGCGGCACGGGCTGCAGCTCCAGCCGGCGCTCCCGGGCGGGCATCGGCAGCGGCGCCTGCGGGGCCAGGGCCTTGAGTTGCAGGCCGAAGAGCGCGGCCTCTTGCGGCGGTATCGCTGGGGCGCTCGACAGGTAGCTGGCCAGCGCATCGGGCAGGTCGTGGTGCAGCGGGCCGGCGCGCAGGCCCTGGCGATCGACGTACCACGGTGGTGTCAGCTGGGTCAGCAACTGCGGCTTGGGGTTCGCGTCCGTCTCCCAGCTGACGACGAAATGGCCGTCGTCGCGGGTGTGCCAGCCGAGCCGGGCGGGCAGTGCCGCGCCGAGGTGCAACTGGCTGGAAGGGTCTTCGAGTTCCAGGAAGAGTTGCCCGTGCCGCAGGATCAGTTCCAGCAGTTCGGCGCCGTCGTGGCCTTGCAGGGATATTTCGTTGTGATGTGGCTCCACGCCCGCCGCGCCAAGCGCGCGAAGCAGGATGCGCTGGTCCTGTTCGGTGACGCCCCGGCCCAGGGCGCGGGCGATGGAGGCTATGCGCGGGTAACCCTGGAGCTGGCCGTTCTCGCTGCGCAGGGCGGTGTGGATGAATATCCGGCCGCCTTTGGTCAGCCGATAATGCAGCGGGCCGCTGTGGGGCGTCCCGACCTCCGGCTGCGCCTTGAGCGCCGCCGGCGCGTTCTTCAGCCAGGTCCGCAGGCTGCTGGACAGGCTGTCGACGGGCGTCGGGGCAGGCATCGCGACGGGCGCGGGCGCGCTGCCGCGGTTAGCGTCCGGTTCGTCCAGCAGGTGCAGCAACACGGCCACGCAATGCTTGCAGTCGAACCCGACCGGGCAATCGCACTGGCAGTCGAGCGTGTCGCCGCTTCTGGAAAAAGTGATCCGCTGGCGATAGCGGTTGTTGCCCGAGCCCTGGCAGAGGCCCTCCAGCGAGCGTTCGGCGAGGCGCAGGATGCTGGCCCGGCCTTCCCGGGCGTAGGCCTCGCCGCGCACCAGGGTCACGGCGGGGAAGAGGCGGCGCCAGGGGATGCGTTGCAGGTGCTCGGCGAACCGGGTCATGGCGCAGCGTTCGTCGGGGGGATTATTGCTGGGCGGGCGGCGGGGCGTCGAAACCGCCGTCGGCTGGGGCGGCCGGAGCCGGCTGCTGCGGCGCGTCCGGGCTGGCGGGCGCTTCGTCCTCGACACCGGGCGGCGGCGGGGAGGCCGGCCGGGCGTTGAGCGGGCTGACCTTGATCAGCATGCCCAGGCTCGGGTGGTCGAGGTAGGTCAGCACGCTGTTCTTCAGGCTGGCGTCCTGGACCATGTGCTGGCTGGCGGCGAGCAGGCCGTTGGCGTCGAACTGGTTGATCCAGAAGTCGGTCTGGGTGTTCACGAAGCGCTGCTGGCTGAGGGTGACGGTGCCTTCCACCGGGAAGTGGCCGTCACGCTTCTCGCCTTCGTTCAGGGCGATCTTCACCGGGTTGGCGTCGATCTCCTGGCGCCAGGCCTTGTGCATCAGCACCTGGAAGCCTTCGTTCTGCTTGAGCTTGGCCACCTGGGCGTCCAGCGCGGTGGGGCGCGCGCTGTCCGGGCCCGGCGGTTGCGCGCCCCTGGCCCAGTCGTCGGGCGCGGGGCGGCTGGCGAACACGACGTCGCCGGACTGCTGGAAGAGGATCAGCTCCACCTGGTAGGGCTCGGCGAAGGCCGCCGGCGAGAGCAGGGCCAGGGACAGCAGCAGGGGTTGGAACAGGCGCATGCACAGGGTCCTTAATGAGTCTGTGGCGTGAGGCGTTCGAGCAGCGCCTCCAGCGTGTTGAAGCGTTCTTCCGGGCGCTCCATGGGCACCTGGAACTTGAAGAGGGTGGCCCCTTCGAATTTGTAGCGATTGGGCTGGCTCTGGATCATCTTGATCAGCACCAGCGGGTCGACGCAGGTATCGGCGGCGAATTCTACCCGGCCTCCCTGCGGGCCGGCATCCACCTTGACGATGCCGAGCTTTTCCGCCTGCAGCTTGAGCAGCGTCAGGCGCATCAGGTTCTTCGCCGGCTCCGGCAGCAGGCCGAAGCGGTCGATCATTTCCACCTGCAGCTCGCGCAGGCCGTCTTCGTCGAGGGCGTTGGCGATGCGCTTGTAGAGGATCAGGCGGCCGTGGACGTCGGGCAGGTAGTCCTCGGGGATCAGCGCCGGCACCCGCAGGTTGATGTCCGGGCCGCCGCCCAGCGGCTGCTCCAGATTCGGCTGCTCGCCCTTGCGGATGGCCTTCACCGCGCGTTCGAGCATCTCCATGTAGAGGGTGAAGCCGACGGCCTGGATCTGCCCGCTCTGGCCTTCGCCGAGCAGCTCGCCGGCGCCGCGGATTTCCAGGTCATGGGTCGCCAGCACGAAGCCGGCGCCGAGGTCCTGGGCGTTGGCGATGGCTTCCAGGCGCTTTTCGGCGTCCGGGGTCATCTGCTTGCGCGGCGGGGTCAGCAGGTAGGCGTAGGCCTGGTGGTGGCTGCGGCCGACGCGCCCGCGCAGCTGGTGCAGCTGGGCCAGGCCGAACTTGTCGGCGCGCTCGATGAGGATGGTGTTGGCGCTGGGCACGTCGATGCCGGTCTCGATGATGGTCGAGGCCACCAGCACGTTGAAGCGCTTATGGTAGAAGTCGCTCATCACCCGCTCGAGATCGCGTTCGTGCATCTGCCCGTGGCCGATGCCGATGCGCGCCTCGGGAACCAGTTCCGCGAGGTCGCGGGCGCACTTCTCGATGGTCTTCACCTCGTTGTGCAGGAAGTACACCTGGCCGCCGCGCAGCAGCTCACGCAGCAGGGCTTCCTTGATCACCGACTTCTGCTCCTCCATGACGAAGGTGCGCACCGACAGGCGGCGCGCCGGCGGCGTGGCGATGATCGACAGGTCGCGCATGCCGGCCACGGCCATGTTCAGGGTGCGCGGGATCGGCGTGGCGGTGAGGGTGAGGATGTCCACCTCGCTGCGCAGGGCCTTGAGCTGCTCCTTCTGGCGCACGCCGAAGCGGTGTTCCTCGTCGATGATGACCAGGCCGAGGTTCTTGAACTTCACATCGTCCTGCAGCAGCTTGTGGGTGCCGATGACGATGTCCACCTTGCCTTCGGCCAGTTGCCCGACCGCGCCTTCGACTTCCTTGGCCGACTTGAAGCGGCTCATCACCTCGACCGTCACCGGCCAGTCGGCGAAGCGGTCGCGGAAGCTGTTGTAGTGCTGCTGGGCGAGCAGGGTGGTGGGCACCAGCACGGCCACCTGCCGGCCGCTGTGCACGGCGACGAAGGCCGCACGCATGGCCACTTCGGTCTTGCCGAAGCCGACGTCGCCGCAGACCAGGCGGTCCATCGGCTTGTCGGCGAGCATGTCGGCCACCACCGCTTCGATGGCGGTCTGCTGGTCCGGGGTTTCCTCGAAGGGGAAGCCGGCGGAGAAGGTCGCGTAGTCGGCCTGCGGGTCCTTGAACGCGTAGCCCTTGCGCGCGGCGCGGCGGGCATAGATGTCGAGCAGCTCGGCGGCGACGTCGCGGACCTGTTCGGCGGCCTTGCGCTTGGCCTTCTGCCAGGTTTCCGAACCGAGCCTGTGCAGCGGCGCCAGGGCGTCGTCGCTGCCGGTGTAGCGGGCGATCAGGTGCAGGCTGGCCACCGGCACGTAGAGCTTGGCTTCGTCGGCGTATTCCATGGCGAGGAATTCGGCGTGCTGGCCGTCGATCTCCAGGGTGATCAGGCCGATGTAGCGGCCGACGCCGTGGTCGATGTGCACCACCGGCGCGCCTTCGCGCAGCTCGGTGAGGTTCTTGATGACGTTCTCGCCGCCGTCGCGGGTCTTCTCGCGGCGCCGGCGCTGCATGACGCGCTGGCCGAACAGCGGGCTCTCGGCGACCAGCGCAATGCCCGGCTGGCCCTTGTCGGCGTCCAGCAGCAGGCCTTCGTCCATCGGCGCGATGGTGATCGCCAGGCGCTCCTTGTGCGCCAGGAAGCCCGGCCAGCCGTCGACTTCCACCGGGCGCAGCTTCAGCCGCGCCAGCAGCTCCAGCAGCACCTCGCGGCGGCCGGCGGATTCGGCGGTGAACAGGATGCGCCCGTCGAACTGCTCGATGAACTGGCGCAGGCGCGCCAGCGGCTCGCTGGCCTTGGCCTCGATGGCCAGCTCCGGCAGCGGTTCGGCGGGGAAGCGCTCGCGGCCGACGCCGCTGTCGATCGGCTCGGGGCTGACCACCACGCGCGGCCAGTGCTTCAGGCGGGCGAAGCAGTCTTCCACCGGCAGGAACACTTCGGCGGGCGGCAGCAGTGGGCGTTCCGGGTCGTAGCGGCGGTCTTCGTAGCGGCTGCGCACGTCGCTCCAGAACTGTTCGGCGGCGGTCTCGATGCCGGGCAGGGAGAACACCTGGGTGTCCTGCGGCAGGTAGTCGAACAGCGTCGAGGTCTCGCCGTCCTCGAAGAACAGCGGGATGTAGTACTCGATGCCGGCCGGGGTCAGGCCGCTGGCCAGGTCCTGGTAGATCGGGCAGCGCCGGTAGTCGACGTCGAAGCGCTCGCGGAAGCGGCCGCGGAAGCCGGTCACCGCCTCCTTGCGCAGCGGGAACTCGCGGGCCGGCAGCAGGCGGATGCTGTCCACCTTGTCGATGGAGCGCTGGTTTTCCGGGTCGAAGGTGCGCAGGGTCTCGATTTCGTCGTCGAACAGGTCGATGCGGTAGGGCAGCTCGCTGCCCATCGGGAACAGGTCGATCAGCGCGCCGCGCACGGCGAACTCGCCGTGTTCGTAGACGGTGTCGACGCAGCGGTAGCCGGCGGCCTCGAAGCGGCCGCGCATCTGCTCGATGTCGAGTTTCTGGCCGACGTCCAGCACCAGGCTGCTGCCGAGCAGGAACCGGGCCGGCGACAGGCGGTGCAGGGCGGTGGTGATCGGCACCACCAGCACGCCGCGGCGCAGCTCGGGGAGCTGGTACAGGGTGTCGACGCGCTGGGAGATGATGTCCTGGTGCGGCGAAAAGACGTCGTAGGGCAGGGTTTCCCAGTCCGGCAGCTGCAGCACCGGCAGGTCCGGGGCGAAGAAGCTCAGTTCCTGCTCCAGGCGCTCGGCGCTCTGGCTGTCGGCGGTCAGCAACAGGGTGAAACGATTGGCGGACGCCGAGGCTTCGGCAATGGCAAGGCTCAGGGCGGCGCCCGGCAGGTTGCCCCAGGATTGCTTGCCGGCGGCGCTCGGCAGCGAAGGAATGCGCAATACGGACACGGGCGGTCGTGGCTCCGGTCGAGGAATTTGACCGGTCGGATTGTAACTATCCCGATTGACGGATGTCAGTCATACGACCGCTGCGGATTGCCGGCGATTGTTCGCGCCGTCATAATGTAGCCCCTTTTTTCTTCTCCTACATGTGGAAGGTATTGCCCGTGACCCAGAAGCCCGACCAGTGTCTCGGTGAGTGGATCGATCGTGAAGCCCTCGCGGAAGCGATGATTCCGCTGATCGGCCAGCTTTACCGTAACAACAACGTGGTGACCTCGATCTACGGCCGTGGCCTGATCAACCGTTCGGTGATCGCGATCCTCAAAGCGCACCGTTTCGCCCGTCACCGCCTGGCCGAAGAAGGCGGGCTGTCGGTTCACGACACTTTCCCGATCCTCAAGGCGATGAGCGAACTCAAGCTCGGCGCCGCTTCCGTCGACCTGGGCAAGATGGTCGCCAAGTTCAAGACCGAAGGTAACGGCCGCAGCATCGAGCAGTTCACCAAGGACGAGCTGGCCGACGTGGTCGGCAAGCAGAACGGCGGCGCCCGCGAAGGCACCGACGTCGTGCTGTACGGCTTCGGCCGCATCGGCCGCCTGCTGGCGCGCATCCTCATCGAGAAGACCGGTGGCGGCGACGGCCTGCGCCTGCGCGCCATCGTCGTCCGTAAGGGCGCCGAGAACGACCTGGTCAAGCGCGCCAGCCTGCTGCGCCGCGACTCCGTGCATGGTCCGTTCGACGGCACCATCACCATCGACGAAGAAAGCAACACCATCACCGCCAACGGCAACCTGATCCAGGTGATCTACTCCAACGACCCGGCGTCGATCGACTACACCCAGTACGGCATCAAGAACGCCCTGCTGGTCGACAACACCGGCAAGTGGCGCGACGCCGAGGGCCTGGGCCAGCACCTGAAGTGCCCGGGCATCGACCGCGTGATCCTGACCGCTCCGGGCAAGGGCGCACTGAAGAACATCGTGCATGGCATCAACCATGGCGAGATCAGCGCCGACGACAAGATCGTTTCCGCCGCTTCCTGCACCACCAACGCCATCGTGCCGGTGCTCAAGGCGGTGAATGACGAGTTCGGCATCGTCAACGGCCACGTCGAGACCGTTCACTCGTACACCAACGACCAGAACCTGATCGACAACTTCCACAAGGGCAGCCGCCGCGGCCGCAGCGCTCCGCTGAACATGGTGATCACCGAGACCGGTGCCGCCACCGCCGCCGCCAAGGCCCTGCCGGTCCTGAAAGGCAAGCTGACCGGCAACGCGATCCGCGTTCCGACGCCGAACGTCTCCATGGCGATCCTCAACCTGAACCTGGAGAAGTCCACCAGCCGCGAAGAGATCAACGAGTACCTGCGCCAGATGGCCATGCACTCGGACCTGCAGAAGCAGATCGACTTCGTCGCCTCCCAGGAAGTGGTCTCCAGCGACTTCGTCGGCTCCCGCCACGCGGGCGTCGTCGATGCCGAAGCCACCATCTGCAACGACAACCGCGTCGTCCTGTACGTCTGGTACGACAACGAGTTCGGCTACAGCTGCCAGGTCGTCCGCGTGATGGAAGACATGGCTGGCGTCAACCCGCCGGCTTTCCCGCGCTGATCCAGGCGGGCCAGGGAAACGGGAGCTCTCGGGCTCCCGTTTTTCGTTAGTGGCATTCCCATACCAACGATAAAATCTGCCAATTCCTGAAAGTGGAAAGACCCTAAATGGAAGGACATCATCTGCACGAAGGCGAGCTGAAGCGCGGCCTGAAAAACCGCCACATCCAGCTGATCGCCCTCGGCGGCGCCATCGGCACCGGCCTGTTCCTCGGCTCGGCCGGCGTCCTGCAATCGGCCGGCCCGTCGATGATCCTCGGCTACGCCATCGGCGGCTTCATCGCCTTCCTGATCATGCGCCAGCTCGGTGAAATGATCGTCGAAGAGCCGGTGGCCGGCTCCTTCAGCCATTTCGCGCACAAGTACTGGGGCGGCTTCGCCGGCTTCATGTCGGGCTGGAACTACTGGGTGCTGTACATCCTGGTGGGCATGTCGGAGCTGACGGCGGTCGGCAAGTACATCCAGTTCTGGTGGCCGGACTTCCCCACCTGGGCGACCGCGGCGGTGTTCTTCGTCCTGATCAACGCCATCAACCTGTTCAACGTGAAGGCCTTCGGCGAGACCGAGTTCTGGTTCGCGATCATCAAGGTCGGCGCGATCATCGGCATGATCCTGCTCGGCATCTGGCTGCTGGTCACCGGCACCGGCGGCCCGCAGGCCTCGGTGAGCAACCTGTGGAGCCACGGTGGCTTCTTCCCCAATGGCCTCAAGGGGCTGGTGATGGTCCTGGCGATCATCATGTTCTCCTTCGGCGGCCTGGAGCTGGTGGGCATCACCGCGGCCGAGGCGGCGGAGCCGAAGAAGGTGATCCCCAAGGCGATCAACCAGGTCATCTACCGGATCCTGATCTTCTACATCGGCGCCCTGGCCGTGCTGCTCTCGCTGTACCCCTGGGATGCCCTGCTGCAGAGCATCAACAGTGCCGGCGACGCGTACAGCGGCAGCCCCTTCGTGAAGGTCTTCTCGCTGCTGGGCAGCAACACGGCGGCCAACGTGCTGAACTTCGTGGTGCTCACCGCCGCGCTGTCGGTCTACAACAGCTGCGTGTACTGCAACAGCCGCATGCTCTACGGCCTGGCCGAGCAGGGCAACGCCCCGCGCGCCTTCGCCAAGGTCGATGACCGTGGCGTGCCGCTGCTGGCCATCGGTGTTTCCGCCTTCATCACCCTGGCCTGCGTGGTGGTCAACTACGTGATCCCGCAGAAGGCGCTGGAGCTGCTGATGTCCCTGGTGGTCGCTGCCCTGGTGATCAACTGGGCGATGATCAGCCTGGCCCACATGAAGTTCCGCAAGGCCATGCAGGCCAAGGGCGTCCAGCCGGTCTTCCGGGCCCTCTGGTATCCCTTCGGCAACTGGCTGTGCCTGGCCTTCGTGGTGTTCATCCTGGGCATCATGCTGCAGATCCCGGGCATCGATGTGTCGGTGTATGCGATCCCGGTGTGGGTCGTGCTGATGGGTATCTGCTACCTGTTCAAGCACAAGTCCCTGGCGAAGGCCAACGCCTGAGCCGCGGCAGGAAAAACGGGAGCTTCGGCTCCCGTTTTGTTTGGTAACGCACCTTTGCCGCAGCGGAAACAGTGCGGCAGGGGGCTTGCGGTAGAATGCCCGGCGCCGGGCGGATGAGGGCGACAGGAGGTACCGAGTGGTGCGTGGGAGCTGGCTGGTGTTGGCGCTGGTGACGGTCCTTGGCGGTTGCGGGCAGTCGGTCGAGCGCTTCGGTGGGCCGACCATGGGCAGCAGTTACACCGTGCAGTACGTGACGACGGGCCAGTCGCCGCAGACGGCGCAGCTCAAGGCCGAGGTCGACGCCATCCTGGCGGACCTGGACCAGCAGTTCTCCACCTATCGCGACGACTCGGTGATCTCGCGTTTCAACGCCCTGCCGGCGGGCTCCTGCATGGTGCTTCCGGCGGACATGCTGACGCTCTGGCGCTACGGCGAGGAGTTGGCACAGCAGAGCGGCGGCGCCTTCGACCTGACCGTCGAGCCGCTGATGAGCCTCTGGGGCTTCGGCCCGCAGTCGCGCCAGGAGCGGGTGCCGGACGCCGTTGCGCTGGAGCGCGAACGGGCGCGGGTCGGCCACCAGCATCTGCACCTGGAGGGCGAGAGCCTGTGCAAGTCGGTGAACGCGCAGCTGGACTTCGACAGCATCGTCGCCGGCTACGCGGTGGACCGGGTCAGCGCGCGCCTGGCCGAACTGGGGCTGAAGGACTACCTGGTGGAGATCACCGGCGAACTCAAGGCCGTGGGCCACAAGCCGGACGGCTCGCCCTGGCGCATCGCCCTGGAAGTCCCCAACGGCGAGCGCGAGCGCCAGGTGGAGCGCGCGGTGGTGCTGGACGGCTACGGGCTATCCACCTCGGGTGACTACCGCAACTATTTCGAGGAGGGTGGGCAGCGCTACTCGCACACCTTCGACCCGCGCAGCGGCACGCCGGTCAGGCACGCGCTGGCGGCGGTCACCGTGGCCGACGTGCAGGCGCTGCGCGCCGACGGCCTGTCGACCCTGCTGATGGTGCTGGGGCCGGAGGAGGGCTATGCCTTCGCCGAGCGCAACGGGCTGGCCGCGCTGTTCATCGTGCGTCAGGGCGAGGGCTTCATCACCCGCGCCACGCCGCGCTTCGAGGCGTTGTTCGCGAAGTCCGAATGAACGGCTCGCCGGGCCGGATGGTTTGTAGTGATGGCAAAATTCGCCTACCTGCCGACCAAGCGCTAATGTGCAGCCTTTTGCCGCAGGGCTAAGCTGCGCCAATGATTTCGATCCGCCTCGGCGCATGTGGTGCCGGGGCTTCGCCGGGAGCGCCGAGCGGGCGTCCCGGCCTGTTCTGAAGGAGTACGCATGGCTGTCTACAACTACGACGTGGTGATTCTCGGCACGGGCCCGGCAGGCGAGGGGGCGGCGATGAACGCCTCCAAGTACGGGCGCAAGCTGGCGGTGGTGGACAGCCGTCGCGTGGTCGGCGGCAACTGCACGCACCTGGGCACCATCCCGTCCAAGGCGCTGCGTCACTCGGTGAAGCAGATCATCGAGTTCAACACCAACCCCATGTTCCGTCAGATCGGCGAGCCGCGCTGGTTCTCCTTCCCCGATGTGCTGAAGAGCGCCGAGAAGGTCATCTCCAAGCAGGTCGCCTCGCGCACCGGCTATTACGCGCGCAACCGCATCGACATGTTCAACGGCACCGCCAGCTTCATCGACGAGCGCACCGTTGAAGTGGTGACTCCCAGCGGCGCCGTGGAGCGCCTGGTGGCCGACCAGTTCGTCATCGCCACCGGCTCGCGCCCGTATCGCCCGGCGGACATCAACTTCAACCACCCGCGCGTCTACGACAGCGACACCATCCTGTCCCTGAGCCACACCCCGCGCCGCCTGATCATCTTCGGCGCCGGCGTGATCGGCTGCGAGTACGCCTCGATCTTCAGCGGCCTGGGCGTGCTGGTGGACCTGGTCGACACCCGCGACCAGCTGCTGAGCTTCCTCGACGACGAAATCTCCGATGCGCTGAGCTACCACCTGCGCAACAACAACGTGCTGATCCGTCACAACGAGGAATACGAGCGCGTGGAAGGCCTGGACAACGGGGTGATCCTGCACCTGAAGTCGGGCAAGAAGATCAAGGCCGACGCCCTGCTGTGGTGCAACGGCCGTACCGGCAACACCGACCGCCTGGGGCTGGAGAACATCGGCATCAAGGTCAACAGCCGTGGCCAGATCGAAGTGGACGAGAACTACCGCACCTCGGTGTCGAACATCTACGCCGCCGGCGACGTGATCGGCTGGCCGAGCCTGGCCAGCGCCGCCTACGACCAGGGCCGTTCGGCCGCCGGCAACATCGTCGAGCATGATGGCTGGCGCTTCGTCAACGACGTGCCGACCGGCATCTACACCATTCCGGAGATCAGCTCCATCGGCAAGACCGAACACGAGCTGACCGCGGCGAAGATTCCCTACGAGGTGGGCAAGGCCTTCTTCAAGGGCATGGCCCGCGCGCAGATCTCCAACGAGCCGGTGGGCATGCTGAAGATCCTGTTCCACCGCGACACCCTGGCGATCCTCGGCGTGCACTGCTTCGGCGACCAGGCCTCGGAGATCGTGCACATCGGCCAGGCGATCATGAACCAGCCGGGCGAGCAGAACACCCTGAAGTACTTCGTCAACACCACCTTCAACTATCCGACCATGGCCGAAGCCTACCGCGTAGCGGCGTTCGACGGCCTGAACCGGCTTTTTTGAAGTACTCCGACCGGCGGCCTGAGCCGGTCGGGGGGAATCTGCTCAGCGATTCCCGATCGTGGCAGTGGCCAAACCGGGAAAGTCTGTAATCAGGCTATCCACGCCAAAATCAGCGAGCCGGCGCATCAGGGCCGGCTCGTTGACCGTCCATACCGAGACATGCAGCCCCTGCTTCTGCGCCTTGAGCAGCCGCTCCGGGGTGCACAGCATCCAGTTCAGCGCCAGCAGATCGCAGCCGTAGTGCGCGGCGACCTTCAGCGGGTCGAGCCAGGCGTATTCGGCCACCAGCCCGCGGGACAGCTCCGGCGCCAGTTCTTCCAGCGCACGCAGCACCGTGCGCGAGCTCGACGTCACGCTGATCCGGTCGCGCAGGCCGAAGCGCCCGACCAGTTGGTGAATCGCCTGCACCGTGCGGCCCGCGCGGTCCTTCGAGGCGCTCTTGACTTCCAGTTGCCAGTGCTCGAACTCGCAGCGCTCGAACAGTTCCGCCAGGCGCGGGATGGGGCAGGGGCGCACCCAGCCCGGACCGCCCGCGCGGGCGTCCATGGTCACCAGGTCTTCCGCCAGCTGCTCGGAGACCTTGCCGCGGCGGCCGGTGGTGCGCTTGAGCGTCGGGTCGTGGATGACCATCAGTTCGCCGTCGCGGGACAGGTGCAGGTCGAGTTCGCAGCGCGTCACGCCGTGTTCCAGGCAGCGCAGGAAGCTGTTCAGGGTGTTTTCCGGCGCTTCGCCTTTGGCGCCGCGATGGCCATAGATCAGAGTCACTGGGGCTCCTTGGGGGACGGGTTCCGGGGGGAAAGGTCTTTGAGGTATTGGGAATGGTGCTGGCGCACCGCGTCGACGACGCGGCCGCTCTCGAAATAGACGCTGAACTCGCGATAGTCCCAGCGGTTGATCGGTGGCTTGCCCACCGCCGGATGTTCCTCGTCCGGCAGGCCGAAGCGCTCCAGCACGGCGTTCTGGCTCTCGCCGCGAGCGGGCAGGGCGATGTGCGGATCGCCCTGTTCGCCCACGGGGATCGACAGCGTATCGGCCAGTGCCGGCAGCGGCGTGGCGAGGCAGAGCAGGAGCAGCAGGTGGCGCATGGATGTTCCTTCGTTCATTCGCCGCGTGCCTTGGCCAGGCGGCGTTCCAGGGCCTGGCGCTGGAGGATGTGGCGGGCCAGCAGTTGGCGCTGGGTATCGCCGAGTATCTCGAATTCGGTGCCGATCTCGTAGTCGCCCTCGGGCTGCTGCTGGCAGCGGGTGACCCGGGCGCGCAGCAGCAGGCCCAGCCCCTGGGGCAGCAGGACGATCTTCAGCGCGAGTGCCTGGCCGGGCGGAAGCGGCTGGGCGTCGCGGAAGTCGATGCCGCCCTCGGACAGGGCGACCCGGCGAGGCGGGCCGATCTCGCGCAGCAGGCTCTGGGCCAGGACCTGGGCGATCAGGTCGATGCGCTTGTTGAGCACCTTCAGGTAGCTGGCCAGCGGGCGGTCGCGCTCGTTGATATGGCGCAGCAGGTGCTGCGACTCGAAGTCGGCCAGGTGCAGGTCGCTGAGCAGATTGAACAGCGCGGAATCATCCTGAAGCACTTCTCCCGACTGGATTTCGCCCTCGCGCAGCGGGCGAAATTCCAATGCGAGGCTGTCTTCAATACGATAGTATTCGCGGCGGTCATCCGCGTCTGGAGTGGACATGGCGAACCCACGGCGGCAGTGATGGTCTGAGTGTAAAGCCGCCTGCCGAGCCTCGCCACACGGAAGTCGATCGCCAGAAGGACTCGACGCACTCTTCATCTTCTCAACCGGCCCCTCATGTTCAGACCACTTTCCGTCTATATCGGAACGCGCTACACCCGCGCCAAACGCCGCAGCCATTTCGTTTCCTTCATTTCCCTCACTTCCATGATCGGCCTCGCGCTGGGCGTGGTGGTGATGATCGTCGTGCTTTCGGTCATGAACGGCTTCGACCACGAGATGCGCACGCGCGTGCTGGGCATGGTGCCCCACGCCACCGTCGAGTCCTACCAGCCCATCGAGGACTGGCGCGGCATCGCCGGCCAGATCAAGAGCCGGCACCCCAACGTGCTGGAAGTCGCGCCCTTCATCCAGATGCAGGGCCTGCTCAGCGCCGGCGGAACGGTGCAGAAGGTACTGATCAACGCCATCGACCCGAACGAGGAGAGCAAGGTCTCGATCATCGACCAGTTCTTCCAGGAGGGCTCGCTGCAGAGCCTCAAGCCCGGCGAGTTCGGCATCCTGATCGGCGACAAGGCGGCGAAGAACCTCGGCGTGAAGCTGGGCGACAAGGTCACCTTCATCGCCCCGGAAATCTCGGTCACCCCGGCCGGCATGTTCCCGCGCATGAAACGCTTCACCGTGGTCGGCACCTTCCACGTCGGCGCCGGCGAACTGGACGGCTACGTCGCCATGGTCCACGTCGATGACGCCGCGCGCATGCGCCGCCTCAAGGACGGCGAGGTGGAAGGCCTGCGCCTGAAGCTCGACGACCTGTTCCAGGCGCCGCGTACCGCCTGGGAAATCGCCCGCACCCTGAAGGGCAACGATTACTTCGCCCGTGACTGGACCCGCAGCCACGGCAACCTGTACCAGGCGATCCGCATGGAGAAGTCCATGATCGGCCTGCTGCTGCTGCTGATCGTCGCGGTCGCCGCGTTCAACATCATTTCCACCCTGGTCATGGTCGTCACCGACAAGAAGGCCGACATCGCCATCCTGCGCACCCTGGGCGCCACGCCGGGGCAGATCATGGCGATCTTCATGGTCCAGGGCACGGTGATCGGCGTGATCGGCACCCTGATCGGCGGCGTGCTCGGCGTGCTCGCGGCGCTCAACGTCAGCGACGCCATCGCCCTGCTGGAGCGCCTGCTCGGCCACAAATTCCTCAACGCGGACGTCTACTTCATCGATTACCTGCCCTCGCAGCTGATGAGCGAGGACGTGATCCTGGTGTGCAGCGCCGCGCTGATCCTGAGTTTCTTCGCCACCCTGTATCCGGCCTGGCGTGCGGCGCGCACCCAGCCCGCGGAGGCATTGCGTTATGAGTAAGCCGACCCCCAACGAGCAGGCCGTCCTGAGCTGCCGCGACCTCGGCAAGCGCTACGAGGAGGGCCCGCAGTCGGTCGAGGTCCTCTCCGGCGTGCAGCTGGAACTGCTGCCCGGCGAGCGCGTCGCCATCGTCGGCAGCTCCGGCTCGGGCAAGAGCACCCTGCTGAACATGCTCGGCGGCCTCGATACGCCCAGCACCGGCAGCGTCTGGCTGGCCGGCGAGCAACTGTCGGCGCTCAACGAGAAGCAGCGCGGCCTGCTGCGCAACCGCGCGCTGGGCTTCGTCTACCAGTTCCACCACCTGCTGCCGGAGTTCACCGCCCTGGAGAACGTCTGCATGCCGCTGCTGATCGGCAGGACGCCGATCCCCGAGGCACGCCAGCGCGCCACCGCGCTGCTGGAGCGCGTCGGCCTCAAGCACCGCCTGAGCCACAAGCCGGCCGAACTGTCCGGCGGCGAGCGCCAGCGCGTGGCCATCGCCCGCGCCCTGGTGAACACCCCGCAGCTGGTGCTGCTCGACGAGCCCACCGGCAACCTCGACCAGCACACCGCCCACGGTATCCAGGAGCTGATGCTGGAGCTGTCGCAGTCCCTGCGCACCGCCTTCCTGGTGGTGACCCACGACACCCACCTGGCACAGCAGATGGACCGCGTGCTGCGCCTGGAGGAGGGCCGGCTGGTCGCCGCCTGAGGGAACCGCCCACCATGTTCAGACCCCTATCGATCTTCATCGGCACCCGCTACACCCGGGCCAAGCGGCGCAACCACTACATCTCGTTCATTTCCCTGACCTCGATGATCGGCCTCGCCCTGGGCGTGCTGGCCATGATCGTGGTGCTCTCGGTGATGAACGGCTTCCAGAAGGAAATGCGCTCGCGCATCCTCGGCATGGTCCCGCACGCCGTGCTGCAGCCGCTCAGCGGCCCGCTGGACGACTGGCGGCGCGTGGCCGATGCAGCGAAGCGCAATCCCCAGGTGACCGGCGCGGTGCCCTTCACCGAAGTCGACGGCATGCTGTCCTACAAGGGCATGATGCAGCCCATCGAGGTGGACGGCGTCGACCCGGCGCTGGAAACCCAGGTGTCGATCATCGGCCAGCACATGGTCCAGGGGCGTTTCGATGACCTGAAGGCCGGCGAGTTCGGCGTGGTCATCGGCGAGATCACCGCGCGGCGCTTCCACGTCAACGTCGGCGACAGCCTGCTGCTGATCGTCCCGGAGGCCAGCTCCGCACCCGGTGGCATCACCCCGCGCATGCAGCGCCTGAACATCGTCGGCGTGTTCAAGGTCGGCGCCGAGCTGGACAGCTCGCTGGCGCTGATCCACATGGATGACGCCGCCAGCCTGATGCGCTGGCAGCCGGGGCAGGTGCAGAGCGTGCGTATCGCCCTGAAGGACCTGTTCCAGGCGCCGGACGTCGGCGCGCGCATCGCCGGGCAGCTGGGCGACGGCTACCGTTCGGTGGACTGGACCCACACCCAGGGCAGCCTGTTCAGCGCGATGAAGATGGAAAAGACCATGATCGGCCTGCTGCTGCTGCTGATCGTCGCGGTCGCCGCCTTCAACATCATCGCCACCCTGATCATGGTGGTGGCCGACAAGCGTGCGGACATCGCCATCCTCCGCACCCTGGGCGCCACGCCGGGGGAGATCATGGCGATCTTCATGGTCCAGGGCACGGTGATCGGTCTCATCGGCACCGTCATCGGCTGCGTGCTCGGGGTGCTGGCGGCGTACAACGTCACCACCATCGTCGCGGCCCTGGAGCGCATCGCCGGCACCCACGTGTTCAACTCGGACATCTATTTCATCAACTACCTGCCGTCCGACCCGCAGGTGCTGGATATCGTGCTGATCTGCGTGGCGGCACTGGCGATGAGCTTCCTGGCCACGCTCTATCCGGCCTGGCGCGCCGCTTCCACCCAGCCGGCGGAATCGCTGCGTTACGAGTGATCCACCGGCCCATGAAAAAGCCGCCCCTCGGGGCGGCTTTTTCATGTCTGCGACGCGGCGCTTTTGTCGGGGCGGATCTTATCCGCGAATCGCGCCGGGTATTTCGGCTATCGCGGATAAGATCCGCTCCTGCGAGAGCAAGACGTTAAAGCCCGCGCTGCAGATTGCGCAGCGCCCGGCGCCGCCGCCAGCTGCGGCCGATCCACCAGCGCCAGTAGCCCTCGGTGGCCAGGTAGCCGAGGATGCCCACCGCGATGCCGCAGATCACCGAGCCGAGCAGGAAGGGCTGCCAGAGCATCGCCAGCTCGCCGCTGATCCATTCCCAGGTCAGGTGGTCGGGCAGGGCGCGTGCGGGGGTTCCCATGACCCAGGCACCCATCTTGTAGGTGCAGTAGAACACCGGCGGCATGGTGATCGGGTTGGTCAGCCAGACCAGGCCGACCGAGATCGGCAGGTTGGCCCGCACCCATACCGCCAGCGAGGCGGCCAGCAGCATCTGCAGCGGGATCGGGATGAACGCGGCGAACAGCCCCATGCCCATGGCGCGCGATATGGAGCGGCGATTCAGGTGCCAGAGGTTGGGCGACTGGAGCAGCGGTCCGAGAAAGCGCAGGCCCTTGTGGTTCCTGATGCTTTCCGGATCCGGCATGTAGCGCTTGAAGATTCGGCGCGGCATGGAGGAAGCCTCTGACAGACGGACGACACGACATTATGCCTAGCTGGATGACAGTCATTCGTTGCCAAGTATGTCCGTGTGTAACCGCCAGCGCTCCTCGGAGCGGCGGTTGCGCCGGGCTCTGGGGAAAAGTCGTTTGCCTCGTACAGGGATGTTCGCGCTGGCCTTCGGGCTGCTGGCGTTGCGCTGGCTGCCGTCATTGCCGCCCGCCTGGGTGCTCGGGCTGCTCGCCGTGTTCGCGCTGCCGTTGCTCTTCACCCGTGGATATTTCATCGGCCTGTTCCTGCTGGGCTTCGCCTGGGCCTGCCAATCCGCGCAATGGGCGCTGGATGACCGGCTGGCCCGGGACCTTGATGGCCGCACGTTGTGGCTGGAGGGCAGGGTGGAGGGCTTGCCCGATCGTTCCGGGCCTTCCGTGCGCTTCATGCTGGGCGAGGTCTCCAGTCCCCGTGCGCCGGTGCCTGGAACGCTGCGCTTGTCCTGGTTTGGCGGGCCGCCGGTCGAAGGCGGCGAGCGCTGGCGCCTGGCGGTAAAGCTCAAGCGGCCCCACGGCATGGCCAATGGCGCGGGCTTCGACTACGAAGCCTGGCTCACCGCGCAGCGCATTGGCGCCACGGGGAGCGTGAAGGACGGCCAGCGGCTGGAGGCGGCCAGCGGTCCACGGGCCTGGCGCGAGGCCTGGCGGCAGCGTCTGCTGGCGGTGGATGCCCGGGGGCGCTCCGGCGCGCTGGCGGCGCTGGTGCTGGGCGATGCGTCCGGACTGACCCCGGCGGACTGGCAGGTGCTGCAGGACACCGGAACCCTGCACCTGATGGTGATTTCCGGCTCGCATGTTTCCCTGCTGGCCGGCCTGCTTTACGCGCTGGTCGCCGGGCTGGCGCGATTCGGTTGCTGGCCGCCGCGCCTGCCCTGGTTGCCGTGCGCCTGCCTGCTGGCTGCCGCCGGTGCGTGGGGATACGGCCTGCTGGCCGGCTTCGATGTCCCGCTGCAGCGCGCCTGCATCATGGTGTCGATTGTGTTGGTCTGGCGCCTGCGCTATCGCCACAGCGGCCTGTGGACGCCCCTGTGCGGTGCCTTGCTCGCGGTGCTGCTGGCCGAGCCGCTGGTGGTGCTGCTGCCGGGCTTCTGGCTGTCCTACGCCGCCGTGGCGTTGCTGATCTTCGGTTTCTCCGGGCGGCTCGGGCGCTGGACTGCCTGGCGCACCTGGCTGCGCGCGCAATGGTTGATGGTGCTCGGATTGCTGCCGGTGTCCATGGCCCTCGGCTTGCCGCTCAGTGTCTCCGGCGTGGCGGCCAACCTGATCGCCGTGCCCTGGGTGGAAATGCTGGTGGTGCCGCTGGCCCTGCTGGGCAGCCTGCTGCTCGGCATCCCCTGGCTGGGGGAGGCGCTGCTGTGGGTGGCCGGCGGCCTGCTGGAGTGGCTGTTCCACCTGCTGGGCTGGATGGCCGCGCTGGCGCCCGCCTGGCAGCCGGTGGCGGCGCCGCCCTGGGCGTTGGCGCTGGCGATGCTCGGCGCGCTCCTGCTGCTGGCGCCGGCCGGCGTGCCATTGCGGGGGCTTGGGCTGGCCATGCTCCTGCCGGTGTTCTGGCCTGCGGTAGCGCTGCCTCCCGCGGGCATGGCCGAGGTCCGCGTGCTGGATGTCGGCCAGGGGCTCTCGGTGTCGATCCGCACCCACGGCCACACCTGGCTCTACGACACCGGCGCGCGCAACGGTGACTTCGATATCGGCGAGCGGGTGGTGGTGCCGACCTTGCGCAGCCTGGGCATCGGGCAGCTTGATCTGCTGCTGCTCAGCCATGCCGACAACGACCATGCCGGCGGCGCCCTGGCGGTGCAGCGCTCGCTGCATCCCGCGCAGGTGATCAGCGGCGAGCCGGATCGCCTGTCCCCCGGACTGCACGCCCGGCCCTGCCGGACGGCGGAGTGGCTCATCGATGGCGTGCGCCTGTCGGCCTGGTCCTGGGACGCTGCGCGGGACAGCAACGAGCGCTCCTGCGTGCTGCTGGTCGAAGCCAACGGCGAGAGCCTCCTGCTCACCGGCGACCTGCCGCAGCCCGCCGAGCTGGCCTGGCTGGCGCAGCACCCGGGCATCCATGTCGACTGGCTGGTGGCCGGCCACCACGGCAGCCGCGGTTCGTCCGGTCCGGCATTCCTGCGCGCCATCCGGCCTGCCGCCGCGCTCATTTCGCGTGGCGCCAACAACCCCTACGGTCATCCCCATCCGTCGGTCGTCGAACGCTTCCGGGCGCTGGGCATGCGGATTCACGATACGGCGGAACAGGGTGCGCTGACCCTGATGCTCGGTGCCCATGGCGAGCTCCGGGGAGTGCGGGAAGGCGCACATTTCTGGCAGGAAAAATGAGCCCGGGGCGGTCGGTTCGCAACGGGCCCTGTGCTAGAGTGGCGCCACTTTTTTTCAGGGGATTCACCACTGTGTGGGAACTGGTCAAAGCTGGCGGCTGGATGATGCTGCCGATCGTGCTGAGCTCCGTCGCTGCCATGGCGATCATCGCCGAACGTCTCTGGACCCTGCGCAAGAGCCGCGTGGCCCCGCCGCAGCTGCTCGGCCAGGTGTGGAAACAGATCAAGGACAAGAAGATGAACAGCCAGGCCCTCAAGGACCTGCGCGCGTCGTCTCCGCTGGGTGAGGTCCTGGCTGCCGGCCTGGCCAACTCCAAGCACGGCCGCGACATCATGAAGGAGTGCATCGAGGAGGCCGCATCCCGCGTCATCCACGAGCTGGAGCGCTACCTCAACGCCCTGGGCACCATCGCCGCCATGGCGCCGCTGCTCGGCCTGCTGGGTACCGTGTTCGGCATGATCCAGATCTTCAGCGCCTTCATGGGCGACGGCATGGCCAATGCGCCGATGCTCGCCGGCGGTATCTCCAAGGCCCTGATCACCACCGCAGCCGGTCTGATCGTGGCGATCCCGGCGGTGTTCTTCCACCGCTACCTGCTGCGCCGCGTCGACGAGCTGGTGATCGCCATGGAACAGGAAGCCATCAAGCTGGTGGAAGTGACCCAAGGCGACCGCGAAGTCGACTTCGTCGAGGAAGGCAAAGCGTGAAATTCCGCCGCAGAGCGGGCGGAGCGGCCCGCGAGGACGTCTTCATCAACCTGGCGTCGCTGATCGACGTGATCTTCGTGCTGCTGCTGTTCTTCGTGGTCGCCACCTCGTTCACCAAGCCGTCGCAGCTCAAGGTCGAACTGCCCGAGGCGGTCAGCGGCACGCCGCCGGAAGCCACCGAGATAAAGCAGCTGGAAATCTCCATCAGCCTCGAAGGCCACTACGCCCTGAACGGCCAGAGCCTGGCCCGCGACGACCTGGAGAACCTGATGAATGCCATGCAGCGTGAATCCGGCGGGGACAACAGCCTGCCGGTGGTGATCACCGCCGACGGCAAGGTCGATTACCAGGCCGTGGTCACCGCGATGGACGCCGCAGGCAAGCTGGGCTTCACCCACCTGCGCATCACCACCATCGAGGCCCGTCCGGACAAGTCCTGATGGCGTTCTCCGACCGCCTGCTCGACGCCTGGTACAAGGGCCACCCGGCCCTTGCCCTGCTCAGGCCGCTCGAACTGCTCTACCGGCGCGTCGCCCGCGGCCGCCGGGAAGACTTCCTCTCCGGCGCCAGGCCGGCCTACCGCGCGCCGGTGCCGATCATCGTGGTCGGCAACATCACCGTCGGTGGCACCGGCAAGACGCCGATGATCCTCTGGCTGATCGAACACTGCCGCGCCCGTGGCCTGAAGGTCGGCGTGGTCAGCCGCGGCTATGGCGCCAAACCGCCGCAGACGCCCTGGCGCGTGCGCGCCGAGCAGTCGGCGGCGGAGGCGGGCGACGAACCGCTCATGATCGTCCGCCGTAGCGGCGTGCCGCTGATGATCGACCCGGACCGCGCCAGCGCCGTGCGCGCGCTGCTCGCCGAAGAGCCGTTGGACCTGATCCTCTGCGACGACGGCCTGCAGCACTACCGCCTGGCCCGCGACCTGGAACTGGTGCTGATCGATGCCGCGCGCGGCCTCGGCAATGGCCGCTGCCTGCCCGCCGGGCCGCTGCGCGAGCCGGCCGAGCGCCTGCGGGAAGTCGACGCCGTGCTGCACAACGGCGCGCCGGCCGATCCGCCGGGGGCCTTCTCCTTCGTCCTGCGACCTTCCGCCCTGGTCAACCTGGCCAGCGGCGAACGGCGCGGCGTCGAGTATTTCCCCGCAGGGCAAGCGCTCCACGCCCTGGCCGGGATCGGCAACCCGCAGCGTTTCTTCACGACGCTCGAGGCGCTAAACTGGCGGCCGATTCCGCATCCCTTCGCCGACCACGCGGCCTACAGCGCCGAGCAGCTGCTCTTCACCCCGACGCTGCCGCTGGTCATGACCGAGAAGGATGCGGTGAAATGCCGGTCCTTCGCCGCGCCCGACTGGTGGTACCTCGCTGTCGAAGCGCAGCCCTCGCCGGCCTTCGTCGCCTGGTTCGACGCCCGGCTCGAGCGACTGGTCGCCCGCTGATCCGGCGGCGCACGCATTCATTACCTGCCAAGTTCAAGGAACGCACCATGGACCCGAAACTCCTCGATATCCTCGCCTGTCCGCTGTGCAAGGGCCCGCTCAAGCTCACCGACGACAAGTCCGAGCTGATCTGCAAGGTCGATGGCCTGGCCTACCCGGTGCGCGACGGCATCCCGGTGATGCTCGAAGGCGAGGCACGTACCCTGAACGTCGACGAGCGCCTGGACAAGTAACCCCATGAGTCAGGCCTACACCGTCGTCATTCCCGCCCGCTACGCCTCCACCCGCCTGCCCGGCAAGCCGCTGCAGGACATCGCCGGCAAGCCGATGATCCAGCACGTCTGGGCGCAGGCCGGCAAGAGCGCCGCCACCCGGGTGGTGGTCGCCACCGACGATCCGCGCATCCTCGACGCCTGCCAGGGCTTCGGCGCCCAGGCGCTGCTGACCCGCGCCGACCACAACTCCGGCACCGACCGCCTGGCGGAAGTGGCCGATGCGCTGGGCCTGGCCGACGACGCCATCGTGGTCAACGTGCAGGGCGACGAACCGCTGATCCCGCCGTCGATCATCGACCAGGTGGCCGCCAATCTCGCGGCGCACCCGGAAGCGGGGATCGCCACCCTGTGCGAGCCGATCCATGACCCGGCCGCGCTGTTCAATCCGAACATCGTCAAGGTGGTCAGCGACAGGAACGGCCTGGCCCTGACCTTCAGCCGCGCCACGCTGCCCTGGGCGCGCGACGCCTTCGCGAAGGACCGCGAAGCTTTGCCGGCCGGCGTGCCGTACCGCCGCCATATCGGCATCTATGCCTACCGCGCGCGCTTCCTCCGCGACTTCGTCGCCTGGGGCCCGTGCTGGCTGGAGGACACCGAGTGCCTGGAGCAGCTGCGCGCGCTCTGGCACGGCGTGCGCATCCACGTGGCCGACGCCCTGGAAGCGCCGCAGGCCGGCGTCGACACCCCGGAAGACCTGGAGCGCGTACGGCGCATCCTGGGGGCCTGATGAAGGTCCTGTTCGTCTGCCTGGGCAATATCTGCCGTTCGCCCACCGCCGAGGGCGTGTTCCGCCACAAGGTCCGCGAGGCGGGCCTGGAGGCGCGGATCGAGATCGACTCCGCCGGCACCGGCGACTGGCACGTGGGCAAGGCGCCGGATGCACGCACCCGCGCCGCCGCGCTGCGCCGGGGCTATGACCTGTCCAGCCTGCGGGCGCGGCAGGTGAGCGTGGCGGACTTTTCCCGCTACGACCTGATCCTCGCCATGGACCACGCCAACCTGCGCGACCTGAAGCACCTGCGCGCCGGCAACGGCAAGGCCGAACTGGACCTGTTCCTGCGCCGCTATGAGCTGGAAATCGACGAAGTGCCCGACCCGTACTATGGCGGCGAGGACGGTTTCGAACGGGTGCTGGACCTGGTGGAGCGGGCCTGCGACGGCCTGCTCCTGGACGTGAAGAGGCGCCTGTGACGCTGCAACTGCAAGAAAACCTGTCCCTCAAGCCCTACAACACATTCGGCGTCGATGTCTCCGCGCGCTGGTTCGCCGAGGCCCATGACGACGCCGAGGTGCGCGAAGGTCTCGCCGCCGCTGCCGGAATGGGCCTGCCGCTGATGGTGATCGGCGGCGGCAGCAACCTGCTGCTGACCCGCGACGTCGAGGCGCTGGTCCTGCGCATGGCTTCCCGTGGCATCCGCGTCCTCGGCGATGACGGCGTGCGCGTGGTGGTCGAGGCCGAGGCCGGCGAGGTCTGGGACGACTTCGTGCGCTGGACCCTGGCCCAGGGCCTGGGCGGGCTGGAGAACCTCAGCCTGATCCCCGGCACCGTGGGTGCCGCGCCGATGCAGAACATCGGTGCCTATGGCGTCGAGATCAAGGATGTGTTCGCCGGCCTGACCGCCCTGGACCGCGAAAGCGGCGAGCTGCGCGAGTTCGGCCTGGACGACTGTGCCTTCGCCTACCGCGACAGCCGTTTCAAGCGCGAAGCGGGCCGCTGGTTGATCCTGCGGGTGCGCTTCGCCCTGAGCCGTGCGGCGCAGCTGCACCTGGACTACGGTCCGGTGCGCCAGCGCCTGGCGGAGGAGGGCGTCACCGCGCCGACGCCGGCTGACGTTTCCCGGGTGATCTGCGCCATCCGCCGCAAGAAGCTGCCCGACCCGGCGGTGCTCGGCAATGCCGGCAGCTTCTTCAAGAATCCCGTGGTGTCCACCGGGCAGGTGGATGAGCTGCGTGCGCGCTTCAGCGATCTGGTGGCCTATCCGCAGGGCGACGGCCTGGTGAAGCTGGCGGCCGGCTGGCTGATCGACAAGGCTGGCTGGAAAGGCTTCCGCGACGGCGCGGCGGGTGTGCATGCGCAACAGGCGCTGGTGCTGGTCAACTACGGCGGGGCTACCGGCGCACAGTTGCATGCACTGGCGGGGCGCATCCGCGAGGATATCCGGCAACGCTTTGGCGTAGAGCTGGAGATGGAGCCGAATCTCTACTGAGAGCGGCGCCGGGTTCTACAAAAAAGGGGATGCAGCTGCATCCCCTTTTTCATGCGTACTCGTAGGAGCGAGCTTGCTCGCGAACCGCCCCAAGACGTCGGCGCGAGGGCTTTCGTAGGAGCGGATCCTATCCGCGAGTCGCGCCGGGGTATCCGGCTATCGCGGACAAGGTCCGCTTGTGTCTGCTGACTTCGGTAGGATCGAAGGTGAGAGCGGCGGGAAGCAAGCTGCAGGTCCGCAGTGTTAGCAGCACGAGTAGGAGCCCAAGCTGCCTCCCGCCGTCCTCTGACCAAAGCCCGAACAGTTGAACGAGTACAACCTCGAACCACAAGCGTGGGCAGTCAGAGCGCTCTCGCCATGTAGTTTACGAGGGTTGAAGCATGACGTGTTGGATCGGTATCGATGTTGCCAAGGACTCGCTGGCCGTATGGTTCCGCCCACAGGGCAGGAGCTTGAGCGTTTCCAATGACGAAGCGGGACATCAGCAGTTAGTGACGCTCTTCGCCGAGGAGAAGCCCGGCCGCATTGTGCTGGAGGCTACCGGTGGATATGAGCGAGGCGTCCTGCATGCCTTGTCCCGAGCCGGCCACGCAGTCTCTCGCTTGAATCCCACACGGGTTCGGGCGTTTGCTACCGCCATGGGCAAGTTGGCCAAGACCGACCCCATCGATGCGGCCGTCCTGGCGCATCTGGCCCAAACGCTGGAGGAAGCCCCCAGTACGGTTCTTTCGCCGGAGCGCCGGCGGCTGCGAGAGCTGGTGCAACGTCGCGAGCAACTGGTTGGGCAGCGCGATGATGAGCGCCGGCGCCTGCAGCAGGCCAACGACCCCTTCGTTCGCCAATGCCTGGAGGACGCCATCAAGGCCTTGAAGGCCAGAATTTGCAGCTATGACGAGCAAATCGCCGAGGCCATGGCTACGGTGGACTCCGAGCAGGTCCAGCAACTCAGTCAGGTCAAGGGCGTAGGCCCGGTAACCGTCGCAGGATTACTGGCTTACCTGCCAGAACTGGGACAACTCAACCGTCGCCAGATCGCCGCCCTGGTCGGCTTGGCCCCTTACAACAGCGACAGCGGCCAGAAATCGGGGCAACGCCGTATCCGCGGAGGGCGCGGCATGATTCGACGCATCCTCTACATGGCAACCTGGTCGGTCATTCGTTACCAGAAGAGCTTCGCTCTTCGTTATCACGGCCTACGCGAAAACGGCCGATGCGCCAAAGTCGCGTTGGTGGCCTGCATGCGAGTTCTGATCGTACGGCTCAATGCGATGGTCCGGGACGGCACTTGCTGGAGAACTGACTTCGAGTAAAAGACAGTTGCTCCTACAGAGGTGGGTTGAACCCGATAGCCGGGCAATAAAAAAGGGGATGCAGCTGCATCCCCTTTTTCATGCCCGAAGCGATCAGCTGTGGTGTTTTTCTACCACGTTGCTTTCCTCTTCCTCGGTCTTCTCGGCCTTCTCGTGTTCAGCCTGCTCGGCAACCGATTGCTCGGTCTGCTCGACGGCTTCAGTTTCGCTCACCACTTCAGTCGCAACGGTTTCGGCGGCGGCTTCAGTGGCCGGCTCGGCCTCGACTTCAGCTTCCACGGCAGCGGTCTCTTCGGCTGCGGCTTCGGCGGCCGGAGCTGCTTCGACAACCTGCGGAGCTGCAGCCGCGGCTGCGGCGGCTTCGCGGGCCAGGCGCTCCAGGCGACGACGCTCGCGCGGGTCGTTGGAGGCGCGGCCGGTGGCGTTGGCCGGAACTGCGGCGTCGGTGGCCGGAGCTTCGGCCGGTGCTTCAGCGGCCGGCTCGGGCTGGGCTTCGGCGGCGGCCGGGGCGACCTCTTCCACTTGGGTTTCGGCGGCCGGGGCTACGGCTTCGGCGACGGCTTCCACGGCCACGCTTTCGCTGGCTTCAGCCTGCTCGACGGCTTCGCTGGGCTTGGCCAGGAACTCGATGGTCTGCTCCAGGGCGCTTTCGGTACGCACGGCCTCGACCACCTGAGTGGCTTCGGTCGGCGCCTCGGCGGCCGGCTGCTGTTCAGCGGCAACTTCGGCAACGACGGCGGCGGCAACTGCGGCAGCGGCGACCGGAGCTTCGCCAGCAGCCGGTTCGGCCTGCTCGCCGGTCTCTTCGGCGCCTTCCATGCCATCCACGCCGGCTTCACGCTGGCGCTCGCGGCGGTTGCTGCGACGGCGCTGGCCACGGGAGCGGCGACGCGGACGCTCGCCATCGGCGCCTTCCTGGTCGTCCTGCTGGTCCAGCAGTTCCTCGTTCAGCAGCTCTTCGGATTCCAGGGCGGCGGCATCGCTGGCCTGACGCTCCTCGCGCGGCTGGCGCTCTTCACGGGGCTGACGCTCGGCGCGTTCAGCGCGCGGCTGACGTTCCTCGCGGGCCGGACGCTCGCCGCGCTCTTCGCGGGGCTGGCGCTCTTCACGCGGTTGACGCTCGGCACGCTCCTCACGGGGCTGACGCTCTTCGCGCGGCTGGCGATCAGCGCGCTCTTCACGCGGTTGGCGCTCTTCGCGGGGCTGACGCTCGGCACGCTCTTCGCGCGGCTGGCGCTCCTCGCGGGGCTGGCGTTCGGCACGTTCTTCACGCGGCTGACGCTCCTCGCGGGGCTGACGCTCGGCGCGTTCTTCGCGCGGTTGGCGCTCCTCGCGCGGTTGACGTTCGGCACGCTCTTCACGCGGCTGACGCTCTTCACGGGCCGGGCGCTCGCCACGCTCGGCGCGCTCGTCACGGCGGCGCTCGCCGCGTTCCTTGCGCTCGTCATCACGGCGACCGCCTTCGCGGCCATCGCGGCGACGGTTCTGCTGGCGGCCGTTGCGGCGTTCGCCCTGGCCTTCGCTGCGCTCGGCCGGCTTCTCGGCGGCGGCAGGTTGCGGTTGCTCCTGCTTGCTGCCGGCGAACAGGCTGACCAGCGACTTCACCAGGCCCTGGAACAGGCTCGGCTCCGGCATCGGCTTGGGCGCTTCGACGACCGGCTCGGCCACAGCGGTCTGCTGCGGAGCGGGAGTCTGCGGGGAAACGGTCTTCACCGCGGCTTCCTGGCGGACCAGGGTGCGGGTGGAGCTGATCGGCTGGACTTCCTCGTGCTCGACGTGGGCCATCTCGTAGCTGGAGTGGCCGGCCAGCAGTTCGGGGCTGTCGTCGCGCAGGCGCTGCACTTCGAAGTGGGGGGTTTCCAGATGGTCATCCGGCAGGATGAAGATGCGCGCGCGGGTGCGCAGCTCGATCTTGGTGATGGCGTTGCGCTTCTCGTTGAGCAGGAAGGCGGCGACCTGGAACGGCACGCGCGCGCGAACTTCGGCGGTGCGGTCCTTCAGGGCCTCTTCCTCGATCAGGCGCAGGATCGCCAGCGACAGGGATTCGACGTCGCGGATGATGCCCTGGCCGTTGCAGCGCGGGCAGACGATGCCGCTGGTCTCGCCGAGGGACGGACGCAGGCGCTGGCGGGACATTTCCAGCAGGCCGAAGCGCGAGATGCGGCCGACCTGGACGCGGGCGCGGTCGGCTTCCAGGGCTTCGCGCACGCGCTCTTCCACGGCGCGCTGGTTCTTCGCCGGGGTCATGTCGATGAAGTCGATGACGATCAGGCCGCCGATGTCGCGCAGGCGCAGCTGGCGGGCGATTTCCTCGGCCGCTTCCAGGTTGGTCTGCAGCGCGGTTTCCTCGATGTCGCCGCCCTTGGTGGCGCGCGCCGAGTTGATGTCGATGGAGACCAGGGCTTCGGTCGGATCGATGACGATGGAGCCGCCCGACGGCAGCTTCACTTCACGCTGGAAGGCGGTTTCGATCTGGCTTTCGATCTGGAAGCGGTTGAACAGCGGAACGCTGTCCTGGTACAGCTTCACCTTGCTGGCGTACTGCGGCATGACCTGCTGGATGAAGTTCAGGGCTTCTTCCTGGGCGTCGATGCTGTCGATCAGCACTTCGCCGATGTCCTGGCGCAGGTAGTCGCGGATGGCGCGGATGATGACGTTGCTTTCCTGGTAGATCAGGAACGGACCGCTGCGCTCGCCGGAGGCTTCCTTGATGGCGCCCCACAGTTGCAGCAGGTAGTCCAGGTCCCATTGCAGCTCTTCGGCGCTGCGGCCCAGGCCGGCGGTGCGGACGATCAGGCCCATGTCGCCGGGGACGGTCAGGCCGTTCAGGGCTTCGCGCAGTTCGTTGCGCTCTTCACCCTCGATGCGGCGGGAGATGCCGCCGGCGCGCGGGTTGTTGGGCATCAGCACCAGGTAGCGGCCGGCGAGGCTGATGAAGGTGGTCAGGGCTGCGCCCTTGTTGCCACGCTCCTCTTTCTCGACCTGGACGATGACTTCCTGGCCCTCGCTGAGCACATCCTTGATGTTGATGCGGCCTTCGGGGTTCTTCTTGAAGTATTCGCGGGAGATTTCTTTGAGGGGGAGGAAGCCGTGGCGCTCGGCGCCGAAGTCGACGAAGGCGGCTTCGAGGCTGGGTTCGATGCGGGTGATGCGCCCTTTATAGATGTTGGCCTTCTTCTGTTCGCGCGCGCCGGACTCGATGTCCAGGTCGAACAGGCGTTGGCCGTCTACCAGCGCTACACGCAACTCTTCGGGTTGAGTTGCGTTGATCAGCATTCTTTTCATGTAGTACCAATGGTTTCCGGGGCCACCGGAAACGGCAATCGGCACACACGACTCTCACGGTCGGTGCTAAGGCACGTACTCAGGAATGGCGGGCCATTCCCGTGTCCAGCGGCAGCAGGCGAATTCTGCTGTGCCGCGACTACGTTTCCTGCTTGTCGAGTAAGAACAAGCACTCATCAGGAGGAGGAATCGACTGTCAGATGCGGACGATGAAGTGCGTCTACGATCAAGGCATGAAAGCAACGCAATCCGACAGTTGTGCATCTCCGCCCTGCACATTTCCCTAAGAGCCGGGTGCCGCTCGCAGAATCCGGGAGCGGGGTTGGCTTTTATCACGGCTACCTTGGTGGCCGTGGTCATGTCTCAAGGCCTGGGTTTCGAGGCGCTGTCGGCGGGCGAATCGCTCATGCCGTTGCAACGCTTCAGGGGACTGCCTCGTGTCCGTTCAATGTGTTTGCAGGCGGTTTGGGGACGGCGATTACGCGATCATCCGCGGGCCTGGCCACTTTTGGCGGCCTCCCGAATATAGCAGCAATGATTAAGTGCTTCAATTGAATGAAAAATTGTTATTATGTCCGGATGACAAATCCCGCCTCTCCGACTTCCGGCGTTCAGCTGCTTGAAGTCGCGCCGGAGTATGCCGGCCAACGTATCGACAATTTCCTTCGCACCCAGCTCAAGGGCGTGCCCAAGACCCTGATCTACCGCATCCTTCGCAAGGGTGAGGTGCGGGTCAACAAGGGGCGCATCAAGCCCGAGTACAAGCTGCAGGCCGGCGACGTGGTGCGCGTGCCGCCGCTGCGCCTGGCCGAGCGCGACGAGCCCGTGCCGCTCGCCCAGGGGCTGCTGGAGCGCCTCGAGGCTGCCATCGTCTTCGAGGACAAGGCGCTGATCGTGGTGAACAAGCCCGCGGGCATCGCCGTGCACGGCGGTAGCGGTCTCAGTTACGGGGTCATCGAGGCCTTCCGTCAGTTGCGCCCGGAAGCGAGGGACCTGGAGCTGGTGCATCGCCTCGATCGTGATACTTCCGGCCTGCTGATGATCGCCAAGAAGCGCAGCATGCTGCGCCATCTGCACGATGCCCTGCGCAGCGAGCGGGTGGTGGACAAGCGCTATCACGCCCTGGTGCGCGGCAGCTGGCCGGCGGCGAAGAAGCAGATCGCCGTGCCGCTGCTGAAGAACAATCTGCGCTCCGGCGAGCGCATGGTGGAAGTGAACCCCGAGGGCAAGGAGGCGCTGACCGAGTTCAAGGTGCTGCGCCGCTTCGGCGACTTCGCCACGCTGGTGGAGGCGCGCCCGATCACCGGCCGCACTCACCAGATTCGCGTGCATGCCAAGCACGCCGGCCATTCCATTGCCGGCGACTCCAAGTACGGCGACGACGAGTTCACCCGCGAGATTCGCGAGCTTGGCGGCAAGCGCCTGTTCCTGCATTCGGCGCAGCTGCGCGTGCCGATGCCCGATGGCTCGGTGCTGGAGCTGGATGCGCCGGTGGACGAAATCTGGCGGCAGACCCTGGAGCGTCTGGATGCGTGAGTATTCCCTGCTGATCTTCGACTGGGATGGCACGCTGGTGGACTCCATTGGCCGCATCGTCGAGTCGATGCGTGTCGCAGCGGTCAACTCCGGCCTGCCGGAGCGCAGCGACGCGGCGATCAAGGGCATCATCGGGCTCGGCCTGCCCGAGGCTATCCAGACGCTCTACCCCGAAGTGGAGGAAGGTGAGCCGCTGGAGCGCTTCCGTCGTGACTACGGTGAGCACTATCTGGCACTGGAAGTGCGGCCGTCGCCGTTGTTTCCGGGGGTTGCCGAGGCGATGGTCGAGTTCCGCCGTGCGGGCTATTGCCTGGCGGTGGCCACTGGCAAGAATCGCCGTGGTCTGGATCGCGTGCTGGCGGGGCAGGGCTGGACCGATTTCTTCGATATCACCCGTGCGGCCGACGAATCGGCGAGCAAGCCCGATCCGCGCATGCTGCATGAAATCCTCCGGCACTGCCGGGTGGATGCGCGCGATGCGCTGATGGTGGGGGATTCGCCTTTCGATCTGGAAATGGCGCGCCGTGCCGGCATGGATTCGGTGGCGGTGGGCTATGGTGCGCAGTCGCTGGAGGCTCTGCGGGAGTATGCTCCGGCGCTGGAAGTGGAGCATTTCAATGAATTGCGCGCCTGGCTGGCCGGGCGCTCGGTGAAGCCGGTGCTCGAGGTAGGTAACGATGTCGGATGAATGGAAAGCTGAAGAGCCCAAGGCGGGTGACGACAAGAGTTGGAAGCTGCTGGAGAAAGCGCTGCTATCCGGGGTTCAGGAGCAGCGCCGGGCGCGCCGCTGGGGCATCTTCTTCAAGCTGCTGACCTTCCTTTATCTGTTCATTGCCCTGGCGTTGTTCAGTCCGTTCGGTGGTCTGTCCAAGTCCGCTTCGCGCAGTGCGAGTCACACGGCGCTGATCGAAGTGAAGGGCATGATCGCTGACGATGAGCCGGCCAGTGCCGACAACGTCGTCGGCGCGCTGCGTTCGGCGTTCGAGGATACCGGCACCAAGGGCATCGTTCTGCGCATCAACAGTCCGGGCGGCAGTCCGGTGCAGTCCGGTTATATCTACGATGAAATCAAGCGTCTGCGTGGTGAGCATCCGGATATCAAGGTCTATGCGGTAATCAGTGATCTCGGTGCTTCCGGGGCTTATTACATCGCCAGCGCCGCCGATGAGATCTATGCGGACAAGGCCAGTCTGGTTGGCTCCATCGGCGTGACCGCGGCCACGTTCGGCTTCGTCGGCACCATGGAGAAGCTTGGGGTGGATCGCCGTATCTACACTTCGGGCGAGCACAAGGCCTTCCTTGATCCCTTTCAGCCGCAGAAGCCAGATGAAACCGCGTTCTGGCAGCAGGTGCTGGACACCACGCACAATCAGTTCATCGATAGCGTGAAGAAGGGGCGTGGCGACCGCCTGAAGGTCAAGGGCCATCCGGAGCTGTTCTCCGGTCTGATCTGGTCCGGTGAGCAGGCTCTTCAGCTGGGGCTGGTCGATGGCTTGGGCAGCACCAGCTATGTGGCGCGCGAGGTCATCAAGGAGAAGGAAGTGGTGGATTACACCGTCCAGGAAACGCCTTTCGACCGCTTTGCGAAGAAGCTGGGTGCCAGTGTCGCCGAGCGCCTGGCGCTGTGGATGGGTTGGCAGGGGCCAGCTCTGCGCTGATTTCCTTCTATATATAGGAAGGCCCGGTGATTGCCGGGCCTTCTGCGTTTTCAGGCTTTCCGTTTCAAGGGATTTGCACCTGCTCGGCCAGCAGCATGTCCACCAGGCGGATCAGCGGCAGGCCGATCAGGCTGGTGGCGTCTTCGCCTTCGGTCGAGCGGAACAAGCTGATGCCCAGCCCTTCGGCCTTGAAGCTGCCGGCGCAGTCGAAGGGCTGTTCGGCTTCCAGGTAGCGGCGGATGCGCGCTTCGTCCAGTTCGCGGAAATGCACGGTGAATGGCACGCAGTCGACCTGGCTGCGGCCGCTGCGGCTGTTCAGCAGGCAGAGTCCGGTTAGGAAGCTGACGCTGGCGCCGCTGGCGGCGTTCAGCTGCTCGGCGGCGCGTTCCAGGGTGTGGGGTTTGCCGAGGATCTGGGTGCCGTTCACCGCGGCCTGGTCCGAGCCGATGATCAGGTGGCCGGGATAGCGCTGGCTCAGGGCGCGCGTTTTACTCTCCGCCAGACGTTGCACCAGTCGCTCTGCGTTTTCGCCGGGGAGCGGGGTTTCATCGATGTCGGGACTTGCGCATTCGAACGGCAGGCGCAGGCGCTGCAACAATTCGCGGCGGTAGGGTGAGCTGGAAGCAAGGATCAGGGGGAGCATGAGGGATTCCTTTGGAGCGTCGCGGCGATTCTAGCGAAAAGGGCTGTCCATACAGCGGTTTATGGCTAAATTCCTTTGACAGCTTCGGGGGCATCCCTATAATGGCGCGCTTATGTTGAATGGACCGATACCACCTCACGTTGATCCGCGCAAACTGGTTGAGCGCGCCGCCACCCTCGAAGGTGAGCTGCCGATCGCCAGGATGCCACGTCTCAACGAGCAACTGACCAGCAGTGATGGCAATGTTCACGCGAAGTTTTCCTTCTTCCGTGACGAGCAGAAGCTGGCGGTCATGCACGTCGAACTCGACGCCGAGGTGAGCATGGTATGCCAGCGCTGTCTCGAGCCGGCCAAATTCCATGTGGGTGGTGAGTACGATTACGTCATCATCCCGGAAGGCAAGCCGATCGATGATCTGCCCAGTGGCTACGATGCGTTGGAAGTGGGGGAAGACCCCCTCGACCTGACCTCGCTGGTCGAGGACGAGCTGCTGCTCGCCTTGCCCATCGTGCCGGTCCATGACCCTGAGGAATGCCAGCAGCCGGTGGGATATGCAACAGCGCCCGATCCGAGCGAGAACGAGGAAGAGCGACCCAACCCGTTCAGCGTACTGGCGCAGTTGAAGCGTGACCCAAACGTTTAGGAGTTAATCAATCATGGCTGTTCAGCAGAACAAAAAATCCCGTTCCGCTCGTGACATGCGTCGTTCCCACGATGCCCTGGACGCGAACGCTCTGTCCGTGGAAAAGAGCACCGGTGAAGTTCACCTGCGCCACCACGTCTCCCCGGACGGTTTCTATCGCGGCCGCAAGGTCGTAGACAAGGGCTCCGACGAGTAATCCTTGTCCGCACCAATCATCGCGATTGATGCAATGGGTGGGGACTACGGTCCCCACTGCATTGTTCCGGCCTGCATTTCCTTTCTGGCCGAGTATGCCTCTCTCCAACTGGTCCTCGTCGGCCAGGCTTCCCTGATCGAAGAACACCTGCGCGACCTCTCGGCGGTCGAGCGCCAGCGTCTTCATGTTCACCATGCCAGCGAAATCGTCACGATGGACGAGCGTCCGTCCCAGGCGTTGCGCGGCAAGCCCGATTCCTCCATGCGTGTTGCCCTCGAACTGGTTCGGGATGGCAAGGCCCATGCCTGCGTCAGCGCCGGCAATACCGGTGCGTTGATGGCGCTGTCCCGTTATCTGTTGAAGACGCTGCCCGGCATCGATCGGCCGGCAATGGTCACCGCCGTGCCGACGCAGACCGGCCACTGCCATCTGCTCGACCTGGGTGCCAATGTCGATTGCAGTGCCGAGCATCTGTACCAGTTCGCCATCATGGGCGCCGTGGCGGCCGAGACGCTGGGCAAGCAGAACCCCAGGGTGGCGCTGCTGAATGTCGGTACCGAGGACATCAAGGGCAACCAGCAGGTGAAGCTGGCGGCCAGTCTGCTGCAGCAGGCCCGGGGCGTGAACTACATCGGCTACATCGAAGGTGACGGCTTGTACCGTGGGCTGGCGGATGTAGTGGTGTGTGACGGCTTCGTCGGCAATATCCTGCTCAAGTCCAGCGAGGGTCTGGCGGCCATGGTCGCGTCGCGCCTGGAGGAGTTGTTCAACTCCAGCCTGGCCGCCAAGGCGGTGGGGCTGATGGCGATGCCGTTTCTCCGTCGTCTGCGCGGCGATCTCACGCCATCGCAACACAATGGCGCGAGTTTCCTGGGTTTGCAGGGGATCGTGGTGAAAAGCCACGGCAGCGCGAAGGAGGAGGGAATCCAGAGTGCATTGCGTCGAGCGCTGCTGGAAGTTCGCGAGAATCTGCCCCAGCGGCTGCATGGCCGCCTGGAACATCTGCTCTAATGTGTGACCGCGGCCGTCAGGCCGTCATCCAACTGTCAGTTCGATACGCCAGCCTTGTGCCGGCGTTATCCATTTGATGAATCAGACAAAAGGGACCTGTTGCAATGTCCGCATCCCTCGCCTTCGTATTCCCCGGTCAAGGTTCGCAGTCCCTCGGCATGCTCGCCGAGCTGGGCGCCCAGCACGCCATCGTGCGCGATACCTTTGCCGAAGCTTCCGCCGCTCTGGGTTATGACCTCTGGGCTCTGGTGCAGGAGGGGCCGGAAGAGCGCCTGAACCAGACCGACAAGACCCAGCCCGCGATCCTGGCCGCTTCCATTGCGCTGTGGCGCCTGTGGCAAGCCGAAGGTGGCGCGCAGCCGGCCTACGTTGCCGGCCATAGCCTGGGCGAATATTCCGCGCTGGTCGCTGCCGGCAGCCTGGCCTTCGCCGATGCGGTGAAGCTGGTGGAGCGCCGCGGTCAGCTGATGCAGGAGGCCGTTCCGGCCGGTACCGGCGGCATGGCGGCCATTCTCGGCCTGGAAGACGCTGATGTGCTGGCGGCCTGCGCCGAAGCGGCCCAGGGCGAAGTGGTCAGCGCCGTGAACTTCAACGCACCGGGCCAGGTGGTGATCGCCGGCGCGGCCAAGGCCGTCGAGCGCGCCATCGAGGGTTGCAAGGCGCGTGGCGCCAAGCGCGCTGTGGCGCTGCCGGTCAGCGTGCCGTCGCACTGCGAGCTGATGCGTCCGGCTGCCGAGCGTTTCGCCGAGGCCGTCGAAGCCATCCAGTGGCAGATGCCGCAGATTGCCCTGGTGCAGAACGTCACCGCCCAGGTTCCGGCTGATCTGGCCGCGCTCAAGCGCGACCTGTTGGCGCAGCTGTACAGCCCGGTGCGCTGGGTGGAGAGCGTGCAGTTGCTGGCCGAGAAAGGCATCACCGACCTGGTCGAGTGCGGCCCGGGCAAGGTGCTGGCAGGTTTGAACAAGCGTTGCGCCAAGGGCGTGACCACCCACAATCTGGACTCCGCGGACGCCTTCGGGGCGGCACGCGCGGCGCTGGCTTAACAGGAGATAAAGCATGAGTCTGCAAGGTAAGGTTGCACTGGTTACCGGCGCGAGCCGCGGTATCGGCCAGGCCATCGCCCTGGAACTGGGCCGCATGGGTGCCAAAGTGATCGGCACCGCCACCAGCGAGTCCGGTGCACAGAAGATTTCCGAATACCTCAAGGCCAACGGCATCGAGGGCGTGGGCATGGTGCTCGACGTGTCCAATGACGAGTCCGTGGCCAGCACCCTCGAGGCCATCCAGAAAGACGCCGGCGCGCCGCTGATCGTCGTCAATAACGCAGGCATCACCCGCGATAACCTGCTGATGCGCATGAAAGACGACGAGTGGTTCGATGTGGTCAACACCAACCTCAACAGCCTCTACCGTCTGTCGAAAGCCGTGCTGCGCGGCATGACCAAGGCACGCTGGGGCCGCATCATCAACATCGGCTCGGTGGTCGGCGCCATGGGCAATGCCGGGCAGACCAACTACGCTGCCGCCAAGGCCGGTCTGGAAGGCTTCACCCGCGCCCTGGCGCGCGAAGTCGGTTCCCGTGCTATCACTGTCAACGCGGTTGCGCCGGGCTTCATCGACACCGACATGACACGTGAGCTGCCCGAAGCGCAGCGTGAGGCGCTGCTCGGTCAGATTCCGCTGGGTCGACTGGGGCAAGCCGAAGAGATCGCCAAAGTGGTAGCATTCCTCGCTTCCGAGGGCGCAGCTTATGTAACGGGTGCCACGGTGCCGGTGAATGGCGGAATGTACATGAGTTGATGTGACGTGTTCCTTCGTGGCGATGTCATATGCGCTGTCTAAAATTCCCACAGCACTGCAACTGGGAGTAGACAGAGCATTCGGGTAGCCGCGAAGGGGCGTCAGCGTTCAGCTTGAAATGCAGAAAACCCTTTCTATACACTTACCCGCAGCCCAGCTGTACGGATTTTCCATAGGAGTGAAAACAAGGTATGAGCACCATCGAAGAACGCGTCAAGAAGATCGTTGCTGAGCAACTCGGCGTTAAGGAAGAAGAAGTCACCAACAGCGCTTCCTTCGTTGAAGACCTGGGCGCCGACTCCCTTGACACCGTTGAGCTGGTGATGGCTCTGGAAGAGGAATTCGAGACCGAAATCCCCGACGAGCAAGCCGAAAAGATCACCACCGTTCAGGAAGCCATCGACTACATCGTTGCCCACCAGGCATAAGACGTAGTCGTCGGTTCCCCGACGAAAGAAGCCGCACGGCCTGCAAAGGCGTGCGGCTTTTCTTTAACGCCGGCACGGTGCCGGCGGTGAACCGCTAGAGAGGAAGTCACAGTGTCGCGTAGACGCGTAGTCATCACCGGCATGGGCATGCTGTCGCCCCTGGGTGTGGATGTGCCGAGCAGTTGGGAAGGCATTCTCGCCGGGCGCAGTGGTATCGCCCCGATCGAACACATGGACCTGTCCGCCTTTTCCACCCGCTTCGGCGGCTCGGTGAAGGGGTTCGACGTCGAGCAGTACATGTCCGCCAAGGAAGCTCGCAAACTCGACCTGTTCATCCAGTACGGCCTGGCCGCCAGTTACCAGGCGGTTCGCGATTCCGGCCTGGAAGTCACCGACGCCAACCGCGAGCGCATCGGCGTCGCCATCGGCTCGGGCATTGGCGGTCTGACCAATATCGAGAACACCTGCCGTTCGCTGTTCGAGCAGGGCCCGCGGCGCATTTCGCCGTTCTTCGTGCCCGGCTCGGTCATCAACATGGTTTCCGGGTTCCTGTCGATCAACCTCGGTCTGCAGGGCCCCAACTACGCCATCACCACCGCCTGCACCACCGGCACCCACAACATCGGCATGGCCGCGCGCAATATCGCCTATGGCGAGGCTGACGTGATGGTCGCCGGCGGTGCCGAGATGGCCGCCTGCGGTCTCGGCCTGGGTGGCTTCGGCGCTGCCCGCGCGCTGTCCACCCGCAACGACGAGCCGGCCAAGGCCAGCCGTCCGTGGGACAAGGACCGCGATGGCTTCGTGCTCTCCGACGGCGCCGGTGCCCTGGTGCTGGAAGAACTGGAGCACGCCAAGGCCCGCGGCGCGCGGATCTACGCCGAGCTGGTCGGTTTCGGCATGAGCGGCGACGCGTACCACATGACCTCGCCGCCGCAGGATGGCGCGGGCGCCGCGCGCTGCATGAAGGCGGCGCTGCGCGATGCCGGCGTGAACCCGGAGCAGGTCGACTACATCAATGCCCACGGTACTTCCACGCCGGCCGGCGACATCGCGGAAATCGCCGCGGTGAAGTCGATCTTCGGCGACCACGCCTACAAGCTGTCGATGAGCTCCACCAAGTCCATGACCGGCCACCTGCTGGGCGCCGCCGGCGCGGTGGAGGCGATCTTCTGCGTGCTGTCGATGCGCGATCAGATCGCTCCGCCGACCATCAACCTGGACAACCCCGACGAAGGCTGCGACCTGGACCTGGTCGCCCACCATCCCAAGGAGCGTCCGGTCGAGGTCGCGCTGTCGAACTCCTTCGGTTTCGGTGGCACCAACGGCTCCCTGGTGTTCCGCCGGTTCCACGGCTGATGCTGAGCTGGGTCGACGGCCGCTGCGCCGAGGCGCTGTCCGTGAGAGATCGCGGACTGGCCTACGGCGACGGCCTGTTCGAAACCATCCGCGTGTCGGCGGGCCGTCCGCGCCTGCTGGCACGCCACCTGGCGAGGCTGGAGGAGGGCGTGCAGCGCCTGTCCCTGCCGGTCTCGCTGGAGCGGGTCGAAGATGAGATGCTGCGCTTCTGTACGGCCCTGGGCGACGGCGTCGCCAAGCTGATGCTGACCCGTGGCGAAGGCGCGCGCGGCTATGCGCCACAGGCGAACGCCGAGGTGCGCCGCCTGTTGCTCGGCTCGCCGGCGCCGGCCTATCCGGCGCAGCACCGGGAGGAGGGCGTGCGGCTCTTCCCCTGTGCCACTCGCCTGGCCGAGCAACCGCTGCTGGCCGGTCTCAAGCACCTCAATCGCCTGGAGCAGGTGCTGGCCCGTGCCGAGTGGGACGATCCGGCCTTTGCCGAAGGTCTGATGCGCGATATGTCCGGCCGGATCATCGAAGGCGTGTTCAGCAACCTGTTCCTGGTCCGGGGCGGTGAACTGATCACCGCCGACCTCAGCCGCTGCGGTGTCGCCGGCGTGATGCGCGCCGAGGTGATCGAGCGCGCTGCCGGGCTCGGGCTACCGGTCATCGTGCGGGACATCGACTTCGCCGAACTGGCGCAGGTCGACGAGGTCTTTCTCTGCAACAGCCTCTACGGTATCTGGCCGGTACGCGGCGCCGCCGGCCGTGCTTGGCCGGTCGGGCCGCTGACCCGTAAACTGCAAGACCAACTTCGCGAACTTCTGGATTCCTGACACGTGATGCGCAAATTGCTGGTGCTGCTGGAAGGCGGCCTGCTGCTGGTCGGGCTCGTGCTGGGCCTGGCGGCCTGGGAGCAGCACCGCGCGCTGCAACAGCCGCTCCAGCTCACCGAGGAGCGCCTGCTCGATGCGCCTTCCGGAGCGACGCCGGGCGGGCTGCTGACCCGGCTGCAGGACGAGGACGTGCTGCATGGCGCGTTCTGGCTGCGCCTGTACTGGCGCTTCAATCTGTCCGGCGAGGCCCTGCACAGCGGCGAATACCGCCTCAAGCCCGGCATGACCGCCGCCGAGCTGCTCGAGCTGTGGCGCGACGGCGACGTGGTGCAGTACGACCTGACCCTGGTCGAAGGCTGGACCTTCCACCAGGTGCGCGACCTGCTCGCCCGCCAGCCCAAGCTCGGCCAGAGCCTGGCCGGCCTCAGCGATGCCGAGGCGATGGCCAGGCTGGGCAAGCCGGGCGTTTTTCCCGAGGGGCGGTTCTTCCCGGACACCTACCGTTTCGTCCGCGGCACCCGGGACGTCGACCTGCTGAAGCAGGCCTACCAGCGCATGGACAACATCCTCGCCGAAGAGTGGGACAAGCGTGACCCGAAGCTGCCCTACAAGGATGCCTACCAGGCGCTGATCATGGCCTCGCTGGTGGAGAAGGAAACCGGCGTACCGCAGGAGCGCGGGCAGATCGCCGGGGTCTTCGTGCGCCGCCTGCAGAAGAACATGCTGCTGCAGACCGACCCGACCGTCATCTACGGCATGGGCGAACGCTACAGCGGCAGGATCACCCGCGCCGACCTGCGCGAGGTGACCCCCTACAACACCTACGTGATCGCCGGCCTGCCGCCGACGCCCATCGCCCTGCCGGGGCGCGAGGCGATCCACGCGGCGCTCAATCCGGTGCCCGGACAGAGCCTGTATTTCGTCGCGCGCGGCGATGGCAGCCATGCCTTTTCCGACAACCTCGACGATCACAACAAGGCGGTCCAGGAGTTCCAGCTCAAGCGCCGCGCCGACTACCGTTCCAGTCCGGCGCCGCTGTCCGCGCCGAATGCGCCTGCCGGCGACGCCCCGGCGGCGCAGTAGTCCGGCAGCCAAGGCCCGACAAGTTCAAGGCCCGACAAAGTTAAGGCCCGACAAAGTTAAGGAGAGCCGAGTGACCGGCCTGTTCATCACCCTGGAAGGCCCCGAAGGCGCGGGCAAGAGCACCAACCGCGAGTACCTGGCCGAGCGCCTGCGCGAGCGCGGCGTCGAAGTCCAGCTGACCCGCGAGCCCGGCGGCACCCCGCTGGCCGAGCGCATCCGCGAGCTGCTGCTGGCGCCCAGCGCTGAACGGATGGCGGTGGACACCGAACTGCTGCTGGTCTTCGCCGCCCGCGCCCAGCACATCGCCGAGGTGATCCGCCCGGCCCTGGCGCGCGGCGCCGTGGTGCTGTGCGACCGTTTCACCGACGCCACCTACGCCTACCAGGGCGGCGGCCGCGGCCTGCCGGTGGAGCGTATCGCGCAGCTGGAAAGCTTCGTCCAGGGCGACCTGCGCCCGGACCTGACCCTGGTCTTCGACCTGCCGGTGGAGATCGGCCTGTCCCGCGCCGCCGCCCGTGGCCGCCTGGACCGATTCGAGCAGGAAGGCCGTGCCTTCTTCGAGGCGGTGCGCAGCACCTATCTGGCGCGCGCCCGCGCGGAGCCTGCGCGTTACCGCATCGTCGATGCCGCCCAGCCGCTGGCCGAGGTGCAGCGCAAGCTGGACGAACTGTTGCCGACCCTGCTGGAGCGCCTGCATGGCTGACATCTATCCCTGGCAGCAGGGTCTCTGGCAGCAACTGAGCGGGCGCGAGCGGCATGCCCACGCCTACCTGCTGCACGGCCCGGCCGGTATCGGCAAGCGCGTGCTGGCCGAGAACCTGCTGCACCTGCTGCTCTGCCAGAAACCGACGGGCGGCAAGGCCTGCGGCCAGTGCAAGGCCTGCCAGCTGCTCGCCGCCGGCACCCACCCGGACTGCTTCCTGCTGGAGCCGGAGGAGTCGGAGAAGCCGATCCGCGTCGACCAGGTGCGCGAACTGGTGGACTTCGTGGTGCAGACCGCCCAGTTGGGCGGACGCAAGGTGGTGCTGCTGGAGCCCGCCGAAGCGATGAACCTGAACGCCGCCAACGCGCTGCTGAAAAGCCTGGAGGAGCCGTCCGGCGACACGGTGCTGCTGCTGATCAGCCACCAGCCCAGCCGCCTGCTGCCGACCATCAAGAGCCGCTGCGTGCAGCAGGCCTGCCCGCAGCCGAGCGCGGAGCAGAGCCGCGCCTGGCTGGCCGGCGCGCTGCCGGAGGAGTCGACGGAAGGACTGGACGAGTTGCTGGTGCTGGCCGGCGGTTCGCCCCTCACCGCGCTGCGCCTGCATGGGCAGGGCGTTCGCGAGCAGCGCGCGCTGGTGGTGGAGGGGGTGAAGAAGCTGCTCAAGCAGCAGGTCGCCCCCAGCCAGCTGGCGGAGAGCTGGAATTCGCTGCCCTTGCCGCTGCTGTTCGACTGGTTCTGCGACTGGGCATTGCTGACCCTGCGCTACCAGCTGGCGCGCGACGAAGCCGGCCTCGGGCTGGCCGATATGCGCAAGGTGGTACAGTACCTCGCCGAGAAATCGGCGCAGGGCAAGGTGCTGGCGATCCAGGACTGGCTGCTCGCGCAGCGGCAGAAAGTCCTGAACAAAGCCAATCTCAACCGTGCCTTGCTTCTCGAAGCCTTGCTCGTGCAGTGGGCAAGCCTTCCCGGGCCGGGCTAGAATCCGCCCATGGATACAACTGCCAGGACAGCTGAATGAGCTTGCCACCGAATCTGGGTCCGCGTAACGGAATCCTGTCCCTGACCATCAAGGACAAGTCCGTGCTGTATGCCGCCTACATGCCGTTCATTCGCAACGGTGGGTTGTTCATTCCGACCAACAAGACCTACAAGCTGGGCGACGAGGTCTTCATGCTGCTCAACCTGATGGACGAGCCGGAGAAGATCCCGGTGGCCGGCAAGGTGGTCTGGATCACCCCCAAGGGCGCCCAGGGCAACCGCGCCGCCGGCATCGGCGTGCAGTTCAACGATGGCGACAACACCGCGCGCAACAAGATCGAGACCTACCTCGCCGGCGCGCTGAAATCGGATCGCCCGACCCATACCATGTAGAATTGGCGGGCTTTACAGGCTGCACACGCGAAGCGCCCGAATGGGCGCTTCGTCATTTTCCGGAGAATGCTTTCATGCTGGTCGATTCCCACTGCCACCTCGATCGCCTCGATCTCGCTGCCCACGGCGGTTCGCTGGATGCCGCACTGGAGGCTGCCCGTGCGCGCGGTGTGAGCCAGTTCCTGTGCATCGGCGTCAGCGCCGACAATGCCAAGGCGGTCAAGGACCTGGCCGAGCGCTATGCCGACGTGCACTGCTCGGTGGGCGTCCATCCGCTGGACCTGGAGCCGGGCGGCGCGCCGGCGCTGGACTGGCTGCTGGGCGAGCTGAATCACCCGCGCGTGGTCGCCATCGGCGAGACCGGCCTGGACTACCACTACGAGCCCGAGGCCGCCGAGCGGCAGCAGGAAGCCTTCCGCCTGCACCTGGAGGCGGCGAAGGTCACCGGCAAGCCGGTCATCGTGCATACCCGCGAGGCGCGCGCCGATACCCTGGCGCTGCTGCGCGAGGCCGCGCTGCCGCAGGCCGGCGTGCTGCACTGCTTCACCGAGGACTGGGAGATGGCCAGGGCGGCGCTGGATATCGGCTTCTACATCTCGCTGTCGGGCATCGTCACCTTCCGCAATGCCGAGCAGTTGCGCGAGGTGGCGCGCCAGGTGCCGGCCGACCGCCTGCTGGTGGAAACCGATTCGCCCTACCTGGCGCCGGTGCCGTACCGCGGCAAGCCGAACCTGCCGGAATACGTGCGCGAGGTGGCCGAGTACCTGGCCGTGCTGCGCGGCGTGAGCTTCGAGACCCTGGCCGAACAGACCACCGCCAACTTCCATCGGCTGTTCCCGCTGGCCGCCTGATGGCCGGCGCGGCTCCGACTACAAAAATCGCGCGCAAAAAAAACCCGGGTTCTGGGGGATGAATCCGGGTCAAGACCATTAGGAGTGTAACAATAAGGTACGCGATCCTCGGTACCTTCACCGGCGGGACACTTGGGGGGAGATGCCGCGCACCGGTATCTACAAGTATTGGTCAAGATGACGCGGCTGCCACAGGGGGCCGGGTATTTTTTAAACGGATTTGGAATACATCACGGCGGGTTGAGCACCCGGACTCATTCCCGCGCCAGATCGGCGATCAATGCCAGGGTGTCTTCGATCACCTTCTCCGGTGTGTAGAAGTGCGGCGAGAAGCGGATGCCGGCGCCGCGCTGGATGCACACCACCTGTTCTGCGCGCAGGCGCTCCAGTAACCGGGCGTTGTCCCAGCCGGCCAGGTTGAAGGTCAGGATGCCCGCGCGCCGCGCCGGATTCAGCGGGCTGTGCAGGGCCGCGCCGGGAATCCGCGCCAGTCCGTCCTGCAACTGCTGCACGCGCGCCTGAACCAGGGCGCCCACCTTCGCCATGCCGACTTCCTCCAGCAGGCTCAGGCTGGCGTCCAGCGCCACCGCGCCGAGCATGTTCGGGCTGCCGCACTCGAAGCGCCGCGCGCTATGCGCCGGCTGCCAGTCGGCCTGGTCGTAGTTGCCGGCGTTTTCCAGCATGTGCCAGCCGTACTCCTGCAGCGCCAGTTGTTGCCGTTCGGCGGCGCGGCAATAGAACACCCCCAGGCCTTCCGGGCCGAGCATCCACTTGTGGCCGTCGGCCATGGCGAAGGCGCAGTCGTAGAGCTGGACGTCGAAGGGCAGGGCGCCGAGCTGCTGGATGGCGTCGATGCAGAACAGCACGCCGCGCTGGCGGCAGCCCGCGCCGAGGCGCTCCAGGTCCATGCGCAGCCCGCTGGCGTACTGCACGGCGCTGATCGACAGCAGGCGCGTGCGCGGGCCGCAGGCGGCGAGCAGGTCGCCCTCGGGATCGCTGCCGTCGAGGCTGACCTGGATGACCTCGACGCCCTTGGGCTTGAGCGCTTCCCAGACGACCCGGTTGGAGGGGAATTCCTGGTCGCTGATCACCACCTGGTCGCCCGCCCGCCAGTCCAGGCCGAAGGCGACGAACGACAGCGCCTCCGAGGTGTTCTTCACCAGGGCGATATCGCCGCTGGTCCGGGCGTTGAGCAGGCGGGTCAGGCGCTCGCGCAGGCGCTTCTCGATGGTCAGCCACTGCGGGTAGTCGCGGGCGCCGAGCAGGATGTTCTCCTGGGCGAAGGCGGCCACGGCGTCTGCCGAGCGCTTCGGCCAAGGCGCCACGGCGGCGTGGTTCAGGTAGCGCAGGCCGGTCTGTTGGGGGAATTCGTGGGAGAAGCTAATCATGTCGGATGATCCGTGCAATTTGGCGCTGAATAGGCATAATACCCGGCTTCGAATTTTGACTATTTTTGACCGAACAGTCTTTTTATGCAGAAAGAGCCGCGCAAGGTTCGCGAATTCCGTCGTCGCGAACAGGAAATCCTCGACACCGCCCTCAAGCTGTTCCTGGAGCAGGGCGAAGACAGTGTCACGGTCGAAATGATCGCCGATGCCGTGGGCATCGGCAAAGGCACCATCTACAAGCACTTCAAGTCCAAGGCCGAGATCTACCTGCGCCTGATGCTGGACTACGAGCGCGACCTGGCGGCGCTGTTCCATTCCGAAGACGTGGCGCGGGACAAGGAGCGCCTGTCGCGCGCCTACTTCGAGTTCCGCATGCGCGATCCGCAGCGCTACCGCCTGTTCGACCGCCTGGAAGAGAAGGTGGTGAAGACCAGCCAGGTCCCGGAGATGGTCGAGGAGCTGCACAAGATCCGCGAGTCCAACTTCGAGCGCCTGAGCCAGCTGATCAAGGAGCGCATCGCCGCCGGCAAGCTGGAAGACGTGCCGCCTTACTTCCACTACTGCGCGGCCTGGGCGCTGGTGCATGGCGCCGTGGCGCTGTACCACTCGCCGTTCTGGCGCGAAGTGCTGGAGGACCAGGAGGGCTTCTTCCAGTTCCTCATGGACATCGGCGTGCGCATGGGCAACAAGCGCAAGCGCGACGGCGATACGCCGGCCGCCTGAGTCGATATTCGCGCTGCCTACCGTCGCTCGTGCGACAGGGCGGCGGGCGAGGGCGGGGATATACTTGTCGGGTATTCTCCGCCGGAGCCGAGCATGATCGTCGACCGCCAGGGCAGGCGCTTCCGCAACCTGCGGGTCAGCCTGACCGCCGCGTGCAACTACGCCTGCACCTACTGCGTGCCGGACGGCAAGCGTCTGGTCGCCGCCCAGGACGAGCTTTCGGCCGATGCCCTGGTCCGCGGCGTCGCCTACCTGATCGAGGCCGCCGGGATCGAGCGGCTGCGCATCACCGGCGGCGAGCCGCTGGTCAGTCCCAAGCTGGAGGCCTTCCTCCACGGGGTCAGCCGCCTCGGCCTGCGCGATATCAGCCTCACCACCAATGGCCAGCTGCTCTCGCGCAGGCTGCCGTTGCTGGTGGATTGCGGCATCCGCCGCCTCAATGTCTCGCTCGATACCCTGGATGCCGAGGCCTTCCGCCGCATCGCCCGTGGCGGCGATCTGGCGACGGTGCTCAAGGGCCTGGACGAAGCGCGGGCGGCGGGCCTGAAGATCAAGCTCAACATGGTGCCGCTGCGTGGCCAGAACCTGGATCAGGCGGTGCCGCTGCTGGACTACTGCCTGGCGCATGGCTTCGAGCTGCGTTTCATCGAGCTGATGCGCATGGGGCACCTGGCCCGCGATCCGAATGCGTTCAACCGGCAGTTCGTCGGCATGCCGGAGCTGCTGGCGCTGATTGGCGAGCGGCACGGTTACGTGCAGGCCGATGCGCCGGTGGATGCCACCGCGCTGCGCTACGAAGTGCCGGGGCAGGGCTTCTTCGGCGTGATCGCCAACGAAAGCGTGCCGTTCTGCCGGACCTGCTCGCGCCTGCGTCTGTCGTCCACCGGCTGGCTGCACGGCTGCCTGTCGTCGAGCAACCGCCACTACATCGGCGATCTCCTCGACAAACCCCGCCACCAGGCCCTGCCGGCGCTGCAGCGCCTGCTGGTGCAGGCCCTGGCGGACAAGCAGGAGCTGGCCTTCTCTGGCGGTGTCACGGTGATGAAGATCATCGGCGGCTGATCCGCCAGTTCCCGTTGGCTTCCGGCTGAAGCAGAATGGGCGCCGCGCCGCTGCGGCGCATGGTTGTCCGGCCAAGTCGCGCCTGCCTGCCGTTTCCCGAGTCGTATCCCGGCCCGCACTGTCCCGCGCGCCGGACAATATTCCTCGCCCCTGTCTCTGTCTGCCGCGCCGCCGGGAGGTTGCATTGACGCCGACACGTATCGAACTGGAACAAGGTTTCTGGTTCCTTGTGGTGATAGCGCTGCTGTTGATTCTGTGTTTGTGGGGAAATGGAGATATCGCTTTTCTCAGTGTCAATGAGGCGCGGCGGGCGGTCACGGTACGCGAGATGTACCAGGCGAACGACTGGCTGCTGCCGCACATGAACGGCGAGCTCTATCTGGCGAAGCCGCCGCTGTTCTACTGGCTGGCGCTGATTCCGGTGCATCTGGCGGGCGGTGTGTCCGAATGGGCCATGCGCCTGCCTTCGGCGCTGCTCGCGCTGGCCACGCTGGCCGGCACCTTCTTCTGGGGCCGCCGCATCGGTGGGCGCGGCCTCGGGCTCTTCGCCTGTATTTTCCTGGCGGCCAACGCGGGCTTCAGCCTGTTCGCCCGGCGGGCGGAAATCGAAATGGCGCTGACGGCGTTCTGCTTCCTGTCCCTGCTCAGCGCCTGCGTCTACCTGTTCGTCGATGGCCGCCGCCGCTGGAGCATCCTCAGCTATGTCCTGCTCGGTTGCGCCCTGCTGACCAAGGGGCCGGTCAGCCTGCTGCTGGTCACCCTGCCGGTGCTGGTCTTCTCCCTGGTCCAGCGCAACACGCGGGCACGCGCCTACCTGTGCGATGTCCCGGGCTGGCTGATCGCTCTGGCGCTGGGGGTGTCCTGGTACCTCGCCGTGACCTTGCAGGAGGGCATGGATGTCTGGCGCGCGATTTTCCAGCAGGACATCGTCGACAAGGTGAGCGGCAGCGGTAGCGATCCCTGGTATGCCTACCTGCTGTATATCGCCGGCGATTTCGCTCCGTTCTGGCTGGTGCTGCTGGTCCGCCCGCGCCAGCTCTGGCGGCAGATCAGGCAGAGCCCGGAGCTGACGCTGGTGCTGTGCGCAACGCTGGTGCCGCTGATCGTCTTTTCCCTGTTCAGCAACAAGCACGCCAAGTACCTCCTGCCGGCGTACCCCTGGATTGCGCTGCTGCTGGCCTGTCACTGGGTTCAGGTGCTGGCCGGGCTGGACGGCTGGCGGCGCAAGGTCATGCTCTGGGCGCCCCTGCTGCTGCTTTTCGGTTTCGTCAGTTTCTACGGGGTTCTCGAACGCACGGTCTTCGCCTATCGCTTCCAGGCGCTGCCGGAAGTCGGCCGGATCGCCGCCGCGCATCCCGACCTGCCGCTGTACAGCCTGAGCATGCCGGACATGCGCCTGGTGTATTACGCCGGGCGGCCCGTCGCCAGACTGGCGGCGGATTCGGCGCCGTCGGCCGGCGCCGGCCTGCTGTTCGTTCCCGGCTCGTTGCCGGCCTCACTGCAGGCGTCGGCGCACTGCGTCAGTGATACCGTCCCGTCCTACCTGAGCCGGCACAAGGCGCTGCAGGTCGTTCTGCTGGGCAGTGCCTGCAACGGCAAGGAAGGCACGGCCAAGCAGCCGATGCCAGGAAATACGCATGGCTGACCGGCTGTCGCCGCGTTCGGGCGAAGTGCCTGTGCCTGCTGCTGGCGCGGAATCTGCATCCGGCTGCCGAGTGCCGGTTTCTCGACGCCGGCCGTGGAGACAAGACATGCGCACCCTGTTGGCGATTCTCGCCATGGCAGCCCTGGCGGGCTGCATGACCCCCAGCGACATGGCCGAGCGCACCGGCTATTACGCCGGCGATGCCGGCTTCCTCGACCACAGCCAGACCCGCCGCACGGGGAACTGGCGCTTGCAGGCCGATTCCTTCATCTACATCGCCCAGGGCCATTTCGTGCCGCTCGGCCATCCCTACGCACGGCCGAACGTGGTGGCGGAGGAGGCGTTCAAGGGCTTCGTCGAGTATTTCCCGAGGGTGCGGCGCGCCAAGGCGCCGCTGGGGCTCGATGAGGCGATGCAGGAAGCGCGGGCGGCCGGCGCCAACTATCTGCTCTATACCCGCTTCGCCCGTGGGGAGGACAATGTCGGCAGTTATGAGGAATATGAAGACACCGACAATGCCGTCGGACGCGACCGCAGCGTGATTCAGGTGATGCTGATCGAAACCGCCAGCCGCTATCTGGTGGACAGTGCGACCATCCGCAGCCGTGGCGGTTTTCTGACATTCCTGGATGGCAGTCCCGATGACCTGATCGGGCCGCCGCTGGAAGACTATGCCCGCAGCCTGCTGGGGGTGAAGACGCAAGAGGAGTACCAATGACCGATCCCGCGAAGGCCGGCGACCTGCTGGCGCAGATTCCCGCCAGCAAGGGCAAGGGGCTGCCGCCGGTGCACCTGTGGAACCCGGACTGCTGTGGCGACATCGACATGCGCATCGCCCGCGACGGCACCTGGTATTACCTGGGCACGCCGATCGGGCGCAAGCCGATGGTGCGGCTGTTCTCCACCATCATCCGCCGCGATGGCGACGACTATTTCCTGGTCACGCCAGTGGAGAAGTGCGGGATCACCGTCGATGACGCGCCGTTCGTCGCGGTCAGCCTGGCCGTGGAAGGCGAGGGCGAGCAGCAGGTGCTGCGCTTCACCAGCAACGTCGAGGACGAGGTGGTGGCCGATGCTGCGCATCCCATCCGCGTGGAGATCGACCCGCAGACCCAGGAGCCGTCGCCCTATGTGCTGGTGCGGGTGAACCTGGAGGCGCTGATCCACCGCAACGTGTTCTATCAACTGGTCGACCTGGCCGTAAGCCGCGAGATCGACGGGCGGGAATGGCTGGGCGTATGGAGTTCGGGGGAGTTCTTCCGCATCGCTCCGCAGCCGTGACCAGATGGTCAGAATGTGTCCGGTAGTCCGGGTCGTTACCCGCTACAAGCGCTTTGCCAGAAAAGAAAAAGGCTCCCGAAGGGGAGCCTTTTTCGTTACCGCCAACGAATTACATGTTGGGGTAGTTCGGACCGCCGGTGCCTTCCGGGGCCACCCAGGTGATGTTCTGGGCCGGGTCCTTGATGTCGCAGGTCTTGCAGTGCACGCAGTTCTGCGCGTTGATCTGGAAGCGCTTGCTGCCGTCGTCGTTGCTCACCACTTCGTACACGCCGGCCGGGCAGTAACGCTGCGCGGGCTCGTCGTAGAGCGGCAGGTTCTTCTGCACCGGGATGCTCGGATCGGCCAGCTTGAGGTGGATCGGCTGGTCTTCCTCGTGGTTGGTGTTGGAGAGGAACACCGAGGACAGCTTGTCGAAGCTGAGCTTGCCGTCCGGCTTCGGGTAGTCGATCTTCGGCGCTTCGCTGGCCTTCTTCAGGCAGGCGTAGTCCGGGGTGGTGTCGTGCAGGGTGAAGGGAATCCTGCCGCCGAAGAAGTTCTGGTCGATGAAGTTGAACGCACCGCCACCGATGGCGCCGAACTTGTGCATCGCCGGACCGAAGTTGCGGCTGCAGAACAGCTCGTCGTACAGCCAGCTGCCCTTGAACGCCTCGACGTAGTTGTTCAGCTCGTCGCCGCCTTCACGGCCGGCGGCCAGGGCCTCGGCAACGGCGTCGGCGGCCAGCATGCCGGACTTCATCGCAGTGTGGCTGCCCTTGATTTTGGCGAAGTTCAGGGTGCCCAGGTCGCAACCGATCAGCGCGCCGCCGGGGAAGACCATCTTCGGCAGCGAGTTCAGGCCGCCCTTGCAGATGGCGCGGGCGCCGTAGGCCACGCGCTTGCCGCCTTCCAGGTACTGCTTGATCACCGGGTGGTGCTTGTAGCGCTGGAACTCGTCGAACGGCGACAGGTGCGGGTTGCTGTAGGACAGGTCGATGATCAGGCCGACCACCACCTGGTTGTTCTCCAGGTGATAGAGGAAGGAACCGCCCGGGTTCTCGTCGTTCAGCGGCCAGCCGGCGGTGTGCACCACCAGGCCCTGCTCGTGCTTGGCCGGGTCGATGTCCCAGATTTCCTTGATGCCGATGCCGTAGTGCTGGGCGTCGGCTTCGCTGTCGAGCTTGTACTTCTTGATCAGCTGCTTGCCGATGTGGCCGCGGCAGCCTTCGGCGAACAGGGTGTACTTGGCGCGCAGTTCCATGCCGGGGGTGTAGTAACCCTCTTTCGGGTTGCCTTCGCGGTCGACGCCCAGGTCACCGGTGATGATGCCGCGCACCACGCCATTCTCGTCGATCAGCGCTTCCTGGGCGGCGAAGCCCGGGTAGATCTCGACGCCCAGGCCTTCGGCCTGCTGGGCCAGCCAGCGGCACAGGTTGCCCAGGGAGATGATGTAGTTGCCTTCGTTGTGCATGGTCTTGGGCACGAAGAAGTTCGGCACCTTGGCGGCCGCTTCGGCGTTCTTCAGCACATAGATGTCGTCGCGCTTGACCGGGGTGTTCAGCGGCGCTTCGAGCTCTTTCCAGTTGGGGAACAGCTCGTTCAGCGCGCGGGGCTCGAACACGGCGCCGGAGAGGATGTGGGCGCCCACTTCGGAACCCTTCTCGACCACACAGACGCTGATTTCCTGACCGGCGTCGGCGGCCTTCTGCTTCAGTCGGCAGGCGGCGGACAGACCGGCAGGGCCGGCGCCGACGATGACGACGTCGAATTCCATAAATTCGCGTTCCACTATCGATCTCTCCTGAATCTAGGCTCTGGGCATTTTGTAGGTATTGGGTTGGGCGTGCCCCCACCCAGTAAGAGCGGGGCGCATTATAGCTAGACCCGTTGCTATATCTAAACCCCTTATCCGACACAATACAAACGTTTGTTTGAATTGCGCGTAGCCCTGATAGAATCGGGGTCCGCGGCTTATGAAGGGGTATTTCCGTGTATTGACCCGCCAGGGCGATGCGGTCAAGATACCTGCGGTTTTGCGGTCGCGGTCTCGCTGGATGTAGTTGCAGATGGCGTGCACTACCGGCCAGGCCTGTCTGGCGACATTCCTATTCACCGGAGAATAACGAGGAATCCATGAAGGTTCTTGTAGCTGTCAAACGAGTGGTTGACTATAACGTCAAGGTCCGCGTCAAGGCGGACAACTCCGGCGTCGATCTCGCCAACGTCAAGATGTCCATGAACCCCTTCTGCGAAATCGCCGTGGAAGAAGCCGTGCGCCTGAAAGAGAAGGGCGTCGCCACCGAGATCGTCGCGGTCTCCGTCGGCCCGAGCGCCGCCCAGGAGCAACTGCGCACCGCGCTGGCGCTGGGTGCCGATCGCGCGATCCTCGTCGAGTCCAACGACGAACTGAATTCCCTGGCTGTCGCCAAGGCCCTGAAGGCCATCGTCGACAAAGAACAGCCGCAGCTGGTCATCCTCGGCAAGCAGGCCATCGACAGCGACAACAACCAGACCGGCCAGATGCTGGCGGCACTCTCCGGCTACGCCCAGGGCACCTTCGCCTCCAAGGTCGAAGTCGCTGGCGACAAGGTCAACGTCACCCGTGAAATCGACGGCGGCCTGCAGACCGTCGCGCTGAACCTGCCGGCGATCGTCACCACCGACCTGCGCCTGAACGAGCCGCGCTACGCATCGCTGCCGAACATCATGAAGGCGAAGAAGAAGCCGCTGGACGTGGTCACCCCGGACGCCCTGGGCGTTTCCACCGCTTCCACCGTGAAGACCGTGAAAGTCGAAGCTCCGGCTGCCCGCAGCGCCGGCATCAAGGTCAAGTCCGTTGCCGAACTGGTCGAGAAACTGAAGAACGAGGCGAAAGTAATCTGATGGCTATCCTGGTAATCGCTGAGCACAACAACGGCGCTCTGGGCGCTGCCACCCTGAACACCGTCGCCGCCGCGCAGAAGATCGGTGGCGACATCGCCGTCCTGGTCGCTGGCCAGAACGTCGCTGGCGTGGCCGAAGCCGCCGCCAGGATCGCAGGCGTTGCCAAGGTGCTGGTCGCCGACAACGCCGCCTACGCTCACCAGCTGCCGGAGAACGTCGCTCCGCTGATCGCTGAGCTCGGCAAGGGCTACAGCCACGTGCTGGCCGCCGCCACCACCAACGGCAAGAACTTCCTGCCGCGCGTCGCCGCGCTGCTGGACGTCGACCAGATCTCCGAGATCATCGACGTGGTCAGCGCCGACACCTTCAAGCGCCCGATCTACGCCGGCAACGCCATCGCCACCGTGCAGTCCTCGGCCGCGATCAAGGTCATCACCGTGCGTGGCACCGGCTTCGACGCCGCGGCTGCCGAAGGTGGTTCCGCCGCGGTTGAAGCGGTTTCCGGCCCGGCCGATGCCGGCAAGTCCGTCTTCGTCGGCGAAGAACTGGCCAAGTCCGACCGTCCGGAACTGACCGCCGCCAAGATCGTCGTTTCCGGCGGCCGCGGCATGGGCAACGGCGACAACTTCAAGATCCTCTACGCCCTGGCCGACAAGCTGGGCGCCGCCGTCGGCGCTTCCCGCGCCGCGGTCGACGCCGGCTTCGTGCCGAACGACATGCAGGTCGGCCAGACCGGCAAGATCGTCGCGCCGCAGTTGTACATCGCGGTGGGCATCTCCGGTGCCATCCAGCACCTGGCGGGCATGAAGGACTCCAAGGTGATCGTCGCGATCAACAAGGACGAAGAGGCGCCGATCTTCCAGGTTGCCGACTACGGCCTGGTCGCTGACCTGTTCGAAGCCGTACCGGAGCTGGAAAAGGCCGTCTGAGCCCGATCCGCTCGCTGAAGGAACCCGCTCCCGTAGCGGGTTCTTTCATTTCAGGTCCTTGATTCTGCTCTGAAAAGGCCTGTTCTTCGCGCGCATGACCCATTGGTCACGAATCTTCGCCGATAAGTCCCCGGACGAAGGTGTCTCATCTACAATGCGCGACGTCTCCAGTTCCTGAATGTGTTCAATCGACACCTGGCTACCGAGGTTTTCATGATCATCAAACCGCGCGTGCGTGGCTTCATCTGCGTCACTACCCACCCGACCGGCTGTGAAGCCAACGTCAAGGAACAGATCGAGTACGTCCAGGCGCACGGCCCCATCGCCAACGGTCCGAAGAAGGTCCTGGTCATCGGTTCCTCCACCGGCTACGGCCTGGCCGCGCGCATCAGCGCCGCCTTCGGCGCCGGCGCCGACACCCTGGGCGTGTTCTTCGAGCGCCCGGGCAGCGAAACCAAGGCGGGCACCGCCGGCTGGTACAACTCGGCCGCCTTCGAGAAGTTCGCCAAGGCCAAGGGCCTGTATGCGCGCAGCATCAACGGCGATGCCTTCTCCGACGAAGTGAAGAAGGTCACCATCGAGACCATCAAGCAGGACCTGGGCAAGGTCGACCTGGTGGTCTACAGCCTGGCCGCCCCGCGCCGCACCCACCCGAAGACCGGCGAGGTCTTCAACTCGGTGCTCAAGCCGGTCGGCAAGACCGTCAACTTCCGTGGTCTGGACACCGACAAGGAAGTGATCAAGGAAAGCGTGATGGAGCCGGCCACCGAGGCCGAAATCGCCAACACCGTGGCGGTGATGGGCGGTGAAGACTGGCAGATGTGGATCGACGCGCTGCAGGAGGCCGGTGTGCTGGCCGACGGCGTGAAGACCACCGCCTTCACCTACCTGGGCGAAGAGATCACCCACGACCTGTACTGGAACGGCTCCATCGGCGCCGCCAAGAAGGACCTGGACCAGAAGGTCCTGGGCATTCGCGAGAAACTGGCCGCCAGCGGCGGTGACGCCCGCGTTTCCGTGCTCAAGGCCGTGGTCACCCAGGCCAGTTCGGCCATCCCGATGATGCCGCTGTACCTGTCGCTGCTGTTCAAGGTGATGAAGGAGAAGGGCACCCACGAGGGCTGCATCGAGCAGGTCGACGGCCTGTTCCGCGACAGCCTGTATGGCGCCGAGCCGCATCTGGACGCCGACGGCCGCCTGCGCGCCGACTACAAGGAACTGCAGCCGGACGTGCAGGACCAGGTCAAGGACCTGTGGGACAAGGTGACCAACGAGAACCTGTACCAGCTGACCGACTTCACCGGTTACAAGACCGAGTTCCTGCGCCTGTTCGGCTTCGAGATCGCCGGCGTGGACTACGAGCAGGACGTCAATCCGGACGTGCAGATTCCCAATCTGATCCAGCTCTGAGTCACCAGCTTCCCGCTGAAACAGAAACGGCGCCCCAGGGCGCCGTTTCTGTTTCATGCCGTTCAGTTGGCGGCGGTGACCGGCGACTGGCTGCGCTGGAGGAAGTCCAGGTACAGCCGGGCGGTTTCTTCCGGCCGCTCGATCATCGGCACATGGCCGCAATCGCGCAGGATGGCCACGCTGGGCTTCTTCAGCAGCGGCTTCATCACCTCGATGCTGGTTACATCCAGCACCCGGTCGCGGTCGCCCCACAGCAGGAGGGTCGGCGCGGTGATCTTCGGCAGCTCCGGCTCCAGCGGGATGTAGCGGTCGCGCAACTGCTGGAAGACCACACTGTTGAAGGCGCTGCGCTCCAGCGAGCGCTCCGCCAGGTAATCCTGCAACCGCGACGGCAGCGGCGGTTTCTGCACGAAGACGAAGTCGAGCAGGGCGGGGAAGTCCTCCACCGAGCGCAGCACCAGCGGGTTGTCCTCGCCCTTGAGCAGGCGCTGGAACAGCTCGCTCTGGCGCGGCGCCATGACCCCGGCGTTGTCGAACAGGCCGGCCGACAGCACCTCGTTCGGATGGCGCGCGGCGAGCAGGGCGGCGATGTGCCCGCCCATGGAGTTGCCGACCACGTGGAAGCGGCCGATGCCCAGCTCGCCCATGAAGTCCGCCAGGCGCTCGGCCTGGGTGCCGACGTCGTAGCTGATGTTCGCCGGCCGGCTGCTGTCGCCGAAGCCCGGCAGGTCGACGGCGATGATGTGGTAGCGGTCGGTCAGGAAGCGTGCGAAGCGCAGCCAGTTGCTCTTGTCGGCGCCGAAACCGTGGACCAGCAGGACGGTCTGGGCCTTGTCCGGGCCGCCCTCGTAGTAGCGGATGTCCAGGTTGTCCACCGCCAGGCTGTGCTCACCCAGGCCCGCGCGGCTGCTTTCGACGAACTGCGCGGTGGCCAGCAGCGTGGCGGGAAAGGCATAGAGCACACCCGCCGTGGCGGCGAGCAGCAGGGTGAAGAACAGAAGGGCTTTCTTCATGAGAAGTCCTTATTACCAAATCGGATGGTGTGCTTTACGCTAACATTTTGCAGGTTTAAGCATGACCGTTCTTTATGTCTGGCGAGCGAGACTAACGATGCCCCATTGCCCCGCGGTGCTGCGTGCAGCCCTTCTGCTGGTCACCCTCTCGATATCCCTGGCCGGCGTCGCCGCGGGTAAATGCGAGCGCCTGGTCGCCACCGGCAACCCGGAGTACCCGCCGTATCTGTGGCGCGACCCGCAGAAGCCCGAGCGCCTGATCGGCGCCAACGCCGATCTGCTGGAGCGGATCGGCAAGGACATCGGCGTGGACATCCGGGTGATCTACACCGGCTCCTGGGCGCGGGCGCAGGAGGAGGCACGGCTGGGGCGCGTCGACCTGATCGCCGGCGCCTTCCTCACCCCCGAGCGGATGGAGAGCATGGATTACGTCCATCCCGCCTTCCTGGTCACCGACAGCGTGGTCTGGGTGCGCAAGGACACCAGCATCCCCTATGCGCGCTGGGAAGACCTGCGCGGCCTGCGCGGCGGCACCCTGGTGAACAACAGCTTCGGTGCCGGCTTCGACGACTTCGCCAGGCAGCAACTGACCCTGGAGGAGGTGCCCAGCCTGACCCAGGCCTTCCAGAAGCTGCTGCTCAAGCGCACCGACTATGTGCTCTACGAGCATTATCCTGGCCTTGCGGTGGCCGATACCCTCGGCATGATGGACGACCTGCAGCCGCTGGAACCGCCGGTCTCCAGCGAGGGTCTGTACCTGACGCTGGCGCACAACTCCGCCTGCAACGAGCCCTGGCTGCGCGGACAACTGGCGAAAAAAATGACAGAATTGACCGCCGCCGGAGTCCCGCAGCGCCTGCTGCAGGACAACCTGGCCCGCTGGAAGGGGCAGCAGTTGCAGCCCGCCGGCACTCCCACCCAGTAGGACAACAGATTTCGTGATCAATCGACGGATGATGGCCGCCGGCCTGGCTCTTTTTGCCCTGGCCGGTTGCGCAACGAACGCCCCGCCACCCACCGAGCAGATGCGCCTCGCCGAGCAGGCGCTGGAACAGGCCAAGGCCGTGGGCGCCACCGATGAGGTGGCCGAACTCAAGCTCGCCGACGACAAGTACCAGGCTGCCAAGGGCGCCCTGGCCGTGGGCTCGAACAAGAAGGCGCGGCAGCTCGCCGAGCAGGCCGAACTCGACGCCCGCCTCGCCGAGGCCAAGGTGCTGACGCGCAAGAGCGCGGATCAGCTGGCCGAGCAGGGCAAGAGCATCAATCGCCTGCGCAAACAGTTGGGGGAAGCGCAATGACTTCGCTGCAACTGTTGCGCCTGGTGGCGCTGGGTTCCGTGGCCGCGCTGGCGGGCTGCGCCAACAGCCAGCTGAGCGAGAAATCCCTGGAGCAGGCGCGCACCCAGTTCCAGTCGGTGAAGGAAGACTCCTCGGTGCTGCGCAGCGCGCCCAAGGACGTGATCCGCGCCGGCGAATCCCTGGCGCGCGCCGAGCGCCTGTCCAGCTACTGGGGCAGCAGCGACGACGTGCTGCAGTACGCCTATCTCAGCCAGCGCTACAGCGAGATTGCCCGCGAGCACGGCAACTACGCGCTGAACCAGGAGCGCCTGGCCAAGCAGCAGCTCGAACGCGAGCGCCTGCAACTGGCCATGCGCGAGGCGCGCCTGCTCAACGTGCAGGAACAGAACAAGTGGCTGGAGCAGCAGATGGTCAGCCTGGCCACCAACGAAACCGAGCGCGGCCTGGTGCTGACCCTCGGCGACGTGCTGTTCGACAGCGGCGCGGCGGACCTCCAGCCCGCCGCCAACCGCACCGTGCTCAAGCTGGTGCAGTTCCTCCAGCTCAACCCGCGCCGGGTGATCCGCATCGAAGGCTATACCGACAGTGACGGTGACCGGGAGCAGAACCTGCAACTGTCCCGGGACCGCGCGCAGGCCGTGGCCGATGCCCTGTCCGACCTGGGCATCGACGCCGGGCGCATCCAGGTGCAGGGCTATGGCGAGGCCTATCCGGTGGCGGACAACGCCTCGTCCCTGGGCCGGGCGCAGAACCGCCGGGTCGAGATCGTCTTCTCGGACGAAAAGGGCCAGCTGGGCGCCGAGCGCTGAACGCGAGCGGCGACATCCGCTTGCAAACCAGGCCCTGGAGCTCCCCGCTCCGGGGCTTTTTCATGGGGATCTCGAAATTGTTCGAGGGTGGCGTTGGCGAAAATGGACTCCTGCAACTAATCCCCATGCTGGGGAGCCACCACCGAGAGAAGTAGATGCTGTCCGAGAAGAAAAACCTGAACGTGATCGTGGCCGACGCCCAGCCGATGATCGGCTGGGGGCTGGAACATTATCTGGCCGACCACTGCGACGCCCGGGTGAATGCCTATGTCAGCGACACGGAGAGCCTGCTGACGGCGCTGGGCGAATGGACCGATACCGACCTGCTGATCATGGAAATGGCCCTGCCGGGCGAGCGCGGGCGCGACGGCGTGCACCTGATCGAATGGCTGCGCCGCCACTATCCCGGGGTGCAGATCCTGGTCTACTCGCTGCTCGGCGCCCCGCTCATGGCGACGTCGGTGGTGAAGTGCGGCGCGCTGGGCTACGTCTGCAAGCGCAGCCCGCTGAGCGTGCTCGCCGACGCCGTGCAGCGCGTGCGCGGTGGCGACACCTTCATCGACCCGACCCTGCGCCAGCCGCGCCACACCGGGCGGCCGCTGAGCCCCACCGAGATGGACATCATCCGCCGCCTGGCCCACGGCGCCACCGTCGGCGAGATCGCCGAGCGCACCAACCGCAGCGTCTCGACCATCAGCACCCACAAGCGCAACGCCATGCAGAAGCTCGGCGTGACCAGCGATGCGCAACTGGTCGCCTTCGGCGTGCTGGACTGGCTCGGCGAGCTCTGATTCGGTGGCCACCACTGGTCAGTGGCAACTGTAACGCGCACAATCCCTGTCACTGTTCTGGAACAGTTTCGGCTTTTTAGCTACTGTTTCGGTCCAATGACCGAGGGATGGCCGTCATGTCCAATCTGCTTCTGTACCAGCGCATCGCCCAGCAACTGGCCGAAGACATCCGCCGGGGTGTCTACCAGCCGGGCGAGCGCGTGCCGTCCGTGCGCAAGCTGAGCATCCAGCTCAACGTCAGCCATGCCACGGTGCTGCAGGCCTATGCCACCCTCGAAGACCAGGGGCTGATCCGCGCGCGCCCGCAGTCCGGCTTCTACGTGCACCGCACGCCGGCGCTGACCGCCTCGACCCCGGAGATCGCCCGGGTCGAGCGGCCCGGCCTGGTCACCCGCAGCAGCATCATCAACCAGGTGCTCGCCGAGGCGCGCCGCGAGGGCGTGTTCCCGCTGGGCGCCGCGGTGCCGCACGTGGACTACCTCCCGGTCCGCGCGCTGCACCAGCAACTGGCCAAGGTCACCCGCTTTTCCAGCCCGCGCGCCTTCAGTTACATGTTCAGCCCCGGCTACGAGCCGCTGCGCCGCCAGGTGGCGATCCGCATGCGCGACGCCGGCGTGGTGGTCGACCCGGCCCAGGTAACCATCACCCACGGCTGCGTGGACGCCATCCACATGGCCCTGCGGGTGATGACCCGCCCGGGCGACCTGATCGCCACCGAGTCGCCGAGCTACTACGGCCTGCTGCAACTGGCCGACATCCTCGGCCTGAAGGTCATCGAGATTCCCAGCGACCCGCTCACCGGCATCAGCCTGGAAGCCCTGCAACTGGCCGCCAACCAGTGGCCGATCAAGGCGCTGGTGCTGACCCCGCGCCTGAGCAACCCGCTGGGCGGCACCATCCCCGAGGAGCGCCAGAAGCAACTGCTCAAGCTCACCGCCGAGCACAACATCGGGGTGATCGAGGACGACATCTACGGCGAGCTGATGTTCGACCAGGGCCAGACCAAGGCGCTCAAGGCCCACGACCGCGACGGCCGGGTGGTGTACTGCTCGAGCTTCTCCAAGACCATTTCCCCCGGCGTGCGCATCGGCTGGATCATCACCGAGCGTTACCAGGAGGAAATCCGCCGCCTGCAGACCTTCACCACGCATTCGGCGTGCACCGTCACCCAGATGGGCGTGGCGGCCTACCTGGAGAACGGCGGCTACGACCGGCACCTGCGCTACATCCGCCAGGAGTACCGCAAGAACATGACCGCCTACCAGCTGGCGGTGCAGCAGTACTTCCCCGACGGCACGCAGATGACCCGGCCCAAGGGCGGCTTCATCCTCTGGGTCAGCCTGCCGGCCAAGGTGAACACCAAGGAACTGCACGTGCGTGCGCTGGAGCAGGGCATCAGCATCGCGCCGGGGCTGATCTTCAGTAACACCGAGCAGTTCAACAACTGCCTGCGCCTGACCTGCGGCATCCCGTGGGACCGCGAGGCCGAGCGGGCGATCATGACCCTCGGCATGCTGGCCTGCCAGCTGTGCCAGGAGGGGCTGATCGCGGCCTGACCGCTGCCCTCTGTTGTGGAACTGCTCTCGTAGGATCGGACCTTGTCCGCGAAGGCCGGATGTTCCGGCGTGATTCGCGGATAAGATCCGCTCCTACAAGAGCCTGCCTGCGTTCCGCCTGCAAGGCCGAACACCCGTAGGAGCGGACTCCGTCCGCGATAGGCTCCGCTGCGGAGTTGATCGCGGACGGAGTCCGCTCCTACGAAAAGCTCCGGCCTAGCACCGCTTTAACCCGTTTCCCCGCATGGCCTCGTCTGAAGAGTCGAATTCCTCCACGAGGCCGCTGCCATGTCGCTTCCCGTTCGCTTCCTTCGCCCTGCCGCCCAGGGTTTCGCCATCGGTCTGCTGATCGCCGTCGCCGGCTGCGGTATTTCCCGCGAGGGTGAGCCGAAGCAGAAGGCCGCCGCGAACACCGATGCCATCCAGGTCGAGCCGCTCGCCAAGCCAGCCAGCCCTCCGCCCGCGCCTCGTCTGGAGGAGAGCGCCAAGCTGCAGCGCTCTGTCGGCTACGTCGCCCAGGCTCCCGTCGCGGGCATCGCACCCGCGCCGCTGGCGGACATGCAGCAGCCCGGCTACGTCGACGTACCCCGCGAGCAATACCAGAACCTGCCGGACAACCCGGTACACGCCGTCGCCCGGGACCCGGTATCGACCTTCAGCATCGACGTCGACACCGGCAGCTACGCCAACGTCCGCCGCATCCTCAACGAAGGCCGGCTGCCGCCCAAGGGCGCGGTGCGGCTGGAGGAGATGGTCAACTACTTCCCCTACGACTACGCGCTGCCGGGTGACGCCGCCTCGCCGTTCGGCATCACCACCGAGCTGGCGCCTACGCCGTGGAACCCGAACACCCGCCTGCTGCGGGTCGGCATCAAGGCCTCGGACCGCAGCGTCGCCGAGCTGCCGCCGGCCAACCTGGTGTTCCTGGTGGACGTCTCCGGCTCCATGGACCGCCGCGAGGGCCTGCCGCTGGTGAAGAGCACCCTGAAGCTGCTGGTTGACCAGCTGCGCGACCAGGACAAGGTGTCCCTGGTGGTCTACGCCGGCGAATCCCGCGTGGTGCTGGAACCGACGTCCGGGCGCGACAAGGCGGCCATCCGCAACGCCATCGAGCAGCTCCAGGCCGGCGGCTCCACGGCCGGCGCCTCGGGCATCGAACTGGCCTACCGGATGGCGCAGAAGGGCTACCTGGAGCAGGGCATCAACCGCATCCTGCTGGCCACCGACGGCGACTTCAACGTCGGCATCAGCGACTTCGAGACCCTCAAGCAGATGGCCGCCGAGAAGCGCCGCAGCGGTGTCTCGCTGACCACCCTCGGCTACGGCGTGGACAACTACAACGAGCAGCTCATGGAGCAGCTGGCCGACGCCGGCGACGGCAACTACGCCTACATCGACAACCTGCGCGAGGCGCGCAAGGTGCTGGTCGACCAGCTTGGCTCGACCCTGGCGGTGGTGGCCAAGGACGTGAAGATCCAGCTGGAATTCAACCCCGCCCAGGTCAGCGAGTACCGCCTGCTTGGCTACGAGAACCGTGCGCTCAAGCGCGAGGACTTCAGCAACGACAAGGTCGACGCCGGCGAGATCGGTGCCGGGCACACGGTCACCGCGCTCTACGAGATCGTCCCGGCCGGCGCCAAGGGCTGGCTGGAGCCGCTGCGCTACCAGGGCGGCGCGGCGAAGACCGACGCCAGGGGCGACGAACTGGCCCTGCTGCGGCTGCGCTACAAGGGCCCGCAGGGCGGCGCCAGCCGCTTGATCGAGCGGCCGATCCGCGCCGCCGAGCAACGCGCGACCATCGCCCAGGCCAGCGACGACCTGCGCTTCGCCGCCGCGGTGGCCGCCTTCGCCCAGCAGCTGGAGGGCGGTCGTTACACCGGCGCCTTCGACATCGGCGATACTGTGCAGCTGGCTCGCGCCGCGCGGGGCGAGGACCGCTTCGGCCTGCGCGGCGAGTTCGTCCAGCTCGCCGAGCTGGCGCAGAGCCTGCAGACCCCGCTACCCGCACAGGCACGGATCGAGTGATGTGAACATGCCCCTCAGGGATGACAGCGACGCCGCACTGCTGCGGCGTTACCGACAAGGCGACGCCGAGGCCTTCGCCGCGCTCTACGCGCGCCATCGCCTCGGCCTGTACCGCTTCCTCTGCGGCCTGTGCGGCGACAGCGCACAGGCCGAGGAAGTATTCCAGGAGACCTGGCTGAGCCTGGTCCGCAGCGACAGCCAGCCGGGCGCGGCCAGCTTCAAGACCTGGCTGTACCAGATCGGCCGCAACCGGCTGATCGACCACTGGCGCAAGCTGGGCCGGCACCAGGGGCGCCAGGAGAGCTTCGACGAAGAACTGCACGGCGATGCGTTGCCCGGCGCGGACCCCGAGCGCGAGCTGCTCCTGAGTCGCGACCAGCAGCGCCTGCGCGGCGCCCTGGACGCACTGCCGGAGGAGCAGCGCGAGGTGTTCCTGCTGCGCGCCCACGGCGACCTGGAGCTGAACGAGATTGCCGAGCTGACGCGCACCCCGGCCGAGACGGTGAAAAGCCGGCTGCGCTACGCGTTGCAGAAACTGCGCCGGTTGCTGTCCGACCCGGCGGCGACCGAGGAGGTGAGCCCATGAACCGCGATCCGCGCGAGCAGGAACTGCTTGAGCACTACCGCCGGCACAGCGACGAGCAGCCGTCGGCGCAGCTGGACGCGCGCATCCTGGCCGCTGCCCGCGCCGCCGTGCAGGCGCGCAAACCGAGCCTGGCCGAGCGCCTGCGCCACTGGCTGCTGGGCAGCGGCAGCCGCCAGCGCTGGGGCGTCGCCGTGGCCGGCCTGGCGACCCTGGGCATCGGCCTGAGCCTGACCTTGCGCACCTTCGAGCAGGCGCCCGAGCGCTTCGATGCCCCCGCCGCCCCGGCGATGCTGCGCGAGGCGCCGGCCCCGGCGACCGCCGTGGCGCCTGCGATGGCCCCCGCGCCGTCGCCCGCCGCCAAGCCGGCGCAGGCCCGGCGCAAGGCCGAGTCCGTCGCCAGCCCGCAGTTCGAGGCGAAGGCATCCGGCGCGCTGGCGGAGCAGGCCGCGCCGGCGGCGCCGCTGGCCGATGCCATGGCGCCGGAACAGGAGCCCCGGGCCAGCCTGCTGCGCCTGCGCGTGCTGCAGGAGCAGGGCCGCGAGGACGACGCCCGCGTGCTGCGCCAGGCCCTGCAGCGGCAGTTCCCGAAGCTGGATATCGATGCCGCGCTGCGTGCCCTGCCGCTCACGCCTTGAGCAATGGCCTTGACCAATGACAGGCCGCCGCGAGGCGGCCTCTGACAGACTCGGTGGGGAACGGTAAAGGCTGGTGATAACTGGCCTCTTGCCATGGCGTTCGACTCGCGCCAGCATTGCGCGATTTTTTCCCCTTGCCCGATCATGACGTCCAGCCGAATCCTCCTTGCCGCGTGTCTGACCCTGCTGCTCGCTGCCTGTGGCGACGGGCACGAGGACAAGGCGCCAACCCCGCCGCCGCCTGCGCAGAGCGCCGGCGAACCCGCGCCCGCGCCGAAGCCCGCCGCCGTGCCGCCGCGCGAGTCGGAAGCCGCGCCGGCCGCGGCTGAACCCGTGGCCTCCGCCAAGGCGCCGGCCGTCGAAGCGGCGCCCCGGCCCGAGGCCAAGGCGCACGCCAGGGCCGAACCCAGGCACCAGGCCAGGACCGAACCCAAGGCGCGGACGGTGAAGAAGTCGGCGGTCGATCCCGCCGTCAAGCGGCCGCTGCCGCCGGTGCAGCTGGACCTGCGCCTGCCCAGGGACCTGGTGCACCAACTGCAGCCGGACAAGCCGGTGCCGGAGCCGGAAGACAAGCCACTGTTGCCGCCGCTGTTCAGCGAGAAGGAGAAAGCCGACCAGAGCCCGTTCGCGGTCGGTGGCCGGCTGATCCAGCGCGAACGCAACGAGCGCGAGACCAACGACGACAGCTGGCACTCCGACATCCGCGGCGCGGAGCTGCAGTTCCAGTTCCGCAACTGATCGCCGCGCCATTCCCCCTGTAGGACCGAGGGGGCGCCTAGCCCTTGCTCGCGAACCGCATCCTGCCGGGACTTAGGTGCGAGCTTCGAGGCTGATCGCGGACAAGGTTGTAGTGGTCCGGTTTTTCTAGACACCGCTATAGGAGCATCAAGCCGCCCGCGCCTCGAACACGGCTGGCGGCAACTGCTTCGTTGTCGAATGAAGACGCTGATGGTTGTAGTAGGTGGCGACGAATCGTGTCACATCGGCTTTGGCTTCGTGCTGGTCTCGATAGCGCCGCTCGCCTATCCACTCACGCTTCAAGCTGGCAAAGACTCGCTCCACCACTGCATTGTCCCAGCAATTGCCGCGCCGACTCATGCTCTGCACGATCTGCAAACGTCGCAGCATGTCCACAAAGCGCTCGCTGCTGTACTGGCACCCCTGATCGGAGTGGAACATCAGGCCGTTGTCCGGGTGTCGCATCGACACGGCGAGCTCCAGGGCCTGGATCACCAAATCCGTATCAGCCACGGACGAGAATGCCCAGCCCACGATTCGCCGGGCATACAGATCGACCACGATAGCCAGGTACAGCCAGCCACGCGCCGTACGCAGATAGGTGATGTCGCCGGCCCAGACCTGATTCGGGGCTGCCGGCTGGAATTGGCGATTGAGGTGGTTGGGGGCCGCCGCTGCCGGCTTGGTGTGCCGCCGATAGTGCTGATTGCGCCGTCGAGCCACCGCCAGGCCAGCCTGACGCATTAGGCGGCGAGCCCGTTGCCGACCCACCGCATGCCCCTGCTGACGCAAGGCCGCCGACATCCGGCGTGAGCCATAGGTGTGCCGGCTGCTTTCATGCAGGTCCGTGACGGCCGAGAGTAGCGGGCTGGGTGGTTTCGGGCGCTTATGACGCGCCGCGTAGTAACTGCTGCGCGCCAGTCCAAGCAGGCGACAGCAGCGCGTGACGCTCATGGCCCCCTTCACTCGGTCGATCATTTGCCAGCTCGCAGCATTTCCCGAACGAAGAAGGCCGTGGATTTTTTTAGCGTGTCACGCTCTTCCTGCGCCTCTGCCAGTGCGCGCTGCACCTGCGCCAACTGGCTCTCCAGTGCACGGATGCGCTGGGCATCATCGATGACCGAACCCGGTTGCTCAGCCCGCCATTGCGAGACCCAACGCCGCAACGCCGTCGGTCCCACCCCCATGGCCTGTGCTGCCTGCGGCACCGAGTAGCCCTGCGCTACCACCAGTTGCACTGCTTCGCGCTTGAGCGCGTCCGATAGTTTTCTATGACCCATGTAAATCACCTCAATAGTCGCGTTAGTTAACTCGCTCCTATCTCGGTGTCCAGAATTTCCGGACCACTACAGGTCCGCTCCTACGAAAAGCCACTCCGCGCGCTGGCGCTCTTCTGTAGGAGCGGACCTTGTCCGCGAAAGCGCTCCAGCCCGTAGGATGGGTGGAGCTTGCGATACCCATGCCGGTCCGCGCAGGGAGCGATGGGTATCGCTTCGCTCCACGCCATCCTACGGTGCCGCGAGAGCGAGGGCGCGCCGGATTCGCTCGCGAACCGCGCGCTGCCGACGCGCTTCTGTAGGAGCGGACCTTGTCCGCGAAAGCGCATCCAGCCCGTAGGATGGGTGGAGCTTGCGATACCCATGCCGGTCCGCGCAGAGATCGATGGGTATCGCTTCGCTCCACGCCATCCTACGGTTCAGGTCTCAGAACCGGTGCTCCCCACGCCGGATCGCTTCGAACAGCCCGCCATCCAGCGCCCGGTAGCTCGTCTCGCCGGGCAGGCGCACGAACAGGGCTTCGCTCACCTGCTGCGGGTCGTAGGCGCTGCGCTTGAGGTCGGTCTTCTTGTACTTGAAGGTCCCGGTGGTCTCCACCTGGGCCAGCAGGCGCAGGAACAGCGGCACGGCGTAGGCCGGCAGTTCGCGGTCCAGGTGCTCGGCCAGTTGCGTGCCGTCCAGGCTGGCGCCATCGCGCAGGCGCAGCGCGGCCATGCCGCAGCGGCCGTTGGTGCCGGGAATCTCCACGCCGTAGACCACCGCGTCCTCGACCACCGGGAAGGCGCCCAGGGCATTCTCCACCTCGGTGGTCGAGACGTTCTCGCCCTTCCAGCGGAAGGTGTCGCCCAGGCGGTCGACGAACTGGGTGTGCTTGAAGCCGATGTCGCGCATCAGGTCGCCGGTGTTGAACCAGGCGTCACCCGGCTTGAACACGTCGCGGAAGATCGCCGCCTCGCTCTTGGACGGGTCGGTGTAGCCGTCGAACGGCCACTTGTCGCTGATCTCGCTGATCAACAGGCCCGCCTCGCCCTTGTCGACCTTCTCCATGAAACCCCTGGCGCCGCGCACCGGCTGGTCGTTCTCCAGGTCGTAGCGCACGATCGCGTAGGTTGCTGGCGAGAAGCCTACCGTATTGTCGAAGTTGAACACATTGGTGAAGCCGATGTTGCCTTCGCTGGAGGCGTAGAACTCGGTGATCCGCTCGATGCCGAAGCGCGCCTTGAACGTGTTCCAGATCGACGGGCGCAGGCCGTTGCCGATCATGCAGGTCAGGCTGTTGCCGCGTTCCTCGGCGCATTCGGGCTGGTTGAGCAGGTAGCGGCAGAGTTCGCCGATGTAGCCGAAGCAGGTCGCCTGGTAGGCCTGCACGTCCTTCCAGAAGGCGCTGGCGGAGAAGCGGCGGCGCAGGGCGATGGCCGCGCCGCCGGCCAGCGCGGCGCTCCAGCACACGGTGACGGCGTTGTTGTGGTAGCACGGCAGGGTCAGGTAGAGCACGTCGCTGCTGGTCAGGCCGAGCCCGGAATGGCCGAAGCCGCCGTAGGCCTTGATCCACTTGCCGTGGCTCATGATCGAGGCCTTGGGCAGGCCGGTGGTGCCGGAGGTGTAGATGTAGAAGCAGGCGTCCTTGAGGCGCACCTGGGCGGTTTCCGCCAGGTTGGCCGAGTTCTGCTCCTGGGCCATGCGCATCAGGTTGTGCCAGCCCACGGGCGGCTGGCTGGGCTCGCTGAGGGTGTCGCCGTCGGCCACCCAGTAGCAGCGCCCGCCGCTGTTTTCCAGCACCGGGCGGATGTCCTCGAAGGCTTCGCGCAGTTCCTCGCCGATCACGAAGTGGCTGGGCTTGACCAGGTTCAGGCTGTGGCTGAGCACCTGGCCGCGCTGGGTGGTGTTGACCAGCGCGCCGATGGCGCCGAGCTTGGCCAGCGCGGCGAGCACCACCATCAGTTCGGCGCGGTTCTCCAGCATCACCGCCACCACGCCGGCATGGCCCACGCCCTCGGCCTGGAAGGCCCGCGCCAGGCGGTTGGCCCAGCCGTTGAAGAGGGCGTAGGAGAGGCGCCGGCGCTCGTCGATCAGCGCCGGGCTGTCCGGATACAGGCGCGCCGCGCGCTCCAGCGCCCAGCCCAGGGAGAGGTTCTTCTCGCGGTTGCGGATGCCGGTGTAGTACAGCCCGCGCAGCATGCGCGGCACGCGGCCGAGGGTGGCCGGCAGATGGGCCAGGAAGCGGGTCGGGGTGATCAGATCGGCGTGGCTCATTGACGCGTGCCCTTGTTGTCTTTGTTGTCCGTGGCGTGCAGCGGTTGCTGCGCGACTCTAGGCCGCGCCCTGGCGACCGGCTATGGCCCTGGCGCGCGCTGCGCAGGGCAGATCGGCAAACGCGCGGCGGGGCGTTCATCGCAGTCTAGGAGGGGCTGGCCGGACGGCCAGCCAGGGCGCGGGTCGATTGCCGAATACGGGAGGCCGCTCACGCTCGGGCGCTCCGTAGGATGGGTGGAGCGATACCCATGCCGCGATCGATGGGTATCGCAAGCTCCACCCATCCTACGGGGTGGACGCGCGGCGCCGGGCGTCAGTCGAGGAACAGGTCCGGCACCAGGCTGCCGCCGCTGGGGTCGTAGCGGTATTGCTCGAAGTCGGTCTGGCCCTGTTCGCGCAGGATTTCCTCGTCGATCAGCAGGCGCCCGCTGATGCTGCGGCCGCTGCTGGAGAGGATCGCGTGGGCCGCGTCGGCCATGATCGCCGGGGTGCGCGCACGCTTGAAGGCCTCGCGGCTGCCCAGCTCGAACTCGATGGCGGCGGTGGCGATCATGGTCTGCGGCCACAGCGCGTTGATGCTGATGCCGTAGCGCTTGAACTCCTCGTGCATGCCCAGGGTGAGCATGCTCATGCCGTACTTGGTGACGGTGTAGGGGCCGTGCTGGGCGAACCACTTGTTGGCGATGTTCAGCGGCGGCGACAGGCTGAGGATGTGGCCCTGGCTCTGCTTGAGGTAGGGCAGTGCGGCCTGGCTGCAGACCATCACCGCGCGGGTGTTGATCTGGTACATCAGGTCGAAGCGCTTGGGTTCCAGGCGCTCGACGCCCACCAGCTTGATGGCGCCGGCGTTGTTGACCAGCGCGTCGATGCCGCCGAAATGCTCGGCGGCGCGGGCCATGGCCTCGCGCACGGCGTTCTCGTCGCGCACGTCCAGCTGCAGGGCGAGGGCCTTGCCGCCGGCCGCCTCGACTTCCCTGGCGACGCTGAAGATGGTGCCTTCCAGTTTCGGATGGGGTTCGGCGCTCTTCGCCGCGATGACGATGTTGGCGCCGTCGCGCGCGGCGCGCAGGGCGATCTCGCGGCCGATGCCACGGCTGGCGCCGGTGATGAACAGGGTTTTGCCTTTGAGGGACATGGTTGGGGCTCCGTGTTTTTGTTATGAGTCTTAAGCGATGGGGCTGACGTCAGCTGTAGGAGCGAGCTTGCTCGCGAACAACCTCTGCTGCGGGGGGGCAGGTTCGCGAGCAAGCTCGCTCCTACGAAAAGCAAAAAGCGAAAAGCGCTTCAGGCGGGCTCCAGCGCCTCGACCTCCACCAGCAACTGCCGCGACTTCACCTGCTCGCCCTTGCTCACCTGCACGCGGCGGATCACGCCGTCGACGCCGGCCTTGAGCGGGTGCTCCATCTTCATCGCCTCCAGCACCAGCAGCAGCTGGCCCTTGCTGACCCGCGCGCCTTCGCTCACCAGCACCTCGACGATGGCGCCGTCCATCGGCGCCTTCACCGTGCCGGAGCCCGCGCCCGCGGCGGTGCCGGCTGGCTCGTGGGTGACGTCCAGCAGTTCCAGGTTGCCGTCCGCGCCGTACAGCCACAAGCGCGCGCCGTCGCGGTGGAAGGGCAGGCGGCGGCGGATGCCGTCGGCTTCGAGGATGGCGTCGCCATGCTCGAAGCCGAGCAGACGCAGGCCGATCTCCGTTTCACCGACGCGCGCCAGCAGCACCGGCTGGCTGCCGTGTTCGCGGACTTCCAGCTCGACGACGAATTTCTCCTCGCCATGCCTGAGCACGAAACGCCACGGCGCGCTGCCGGCGCTGCGCCAGCCGGAAAGGCCGGGCTGGTGCGCGCGCGCGCTGGCCGATGCCTGGTAGAGCAGGGCGGCGGCGCAGGCCAGTTCCAGCGCCTGCGGCCGGCGCGGGGCCAGGCTCGGATCGCCGGCGAACTGCTCGCCGATGAACGCCGTGGTGGCCTTGCCGGCGGCGAATTCCGGGTGTTTCAGCAGGTTGGCGAGGAAGCGCTGGTTGCCGGTCACGCCCAGCAGCACGCAATCCTCCACGGCGCGCACCAGCTTGCGCCGGGCTTCGTCGCGGGTGGCGCCGTAGGCGATGACCTTGGCCAGCATCGGGTCGTAGAACGGCGTCACCGGCTGGCCTTCGCGCAGGCCGTGGTCGATGCGGATGCCGTCCAGCTGCGGCGGCGTCCAGCGCAGCACCTGGCCGGTCTGCGGGAGGAAGCCGTCGCCGGCGTCCTCGGCGTACAGGCGCACTTCGATGGCGTGGCCCCGAAGCTCGATCTGCTCCTGCGTCAGTGGCAGCGGATGGCCTTCGGCGACGCGGATCTGCCAGGCCACCAGGTCCTGCCCGGTGACCAGCTCGGTGACCGGGTGCTCCACCTGCAGGCGGGTGTTCATTTCCAGGAAGTAGAAGGCACCGCTGGCGTCCAGCAGGAACTCCACGGTGCCGGCGCCGACATAGTTCACCGACGCGGCGGCCTTCACCGCCGCCGCGCCCATGGCCGCGCGCAGCTCCTCACTGAGCACCGGGCAGGGCGCTTCCTCGATGACCTTCTGGTGGCGGCGCTGCACCGAGCAGTCGCGCTCGCCGAGGTAGACGATGTGGCCGTGGCGGTCGCCGAACACCTGGATTTCCACGTGGCGCGGCTGCACCACGGCCTTCTCCAGGATCAGCTCGCCGCTGCCGAAGGCGTTCTGCGCTTCCGAGCGGGCGGTGCGCAGCTGTTCGGCGAGGTCTTCGCCGCGCGTCACCAGGCGCATGCCGCGCCCGCCGCCGCCGGCGCTGGCCTTGATCATCAGCGGGTAGCCGATGCGCGCGGCCTCGCGGGCGAGGGTGGCGTCGTCCTGCTCGGCGCCTTCGTAGCCGGGGATGCAGGGCACGCCGGCTTCGAGCATGGCGATCTTCGACAGGCGCTTGCTGCCCATCAGGTGGATGGCTTCCACCCCGGGGCCGATGAAGACGATGCCGGCGGCCTCGCAGGCGCGGGCGAAGTCGGCGTTTTCCGAGAGGAAGCCGTAGCCGGGGTGGATGGCCCCGGCGCCGGTGCGCTTCGCCGCGTCGAGGATCGCCCCGGGTTTCAGGTAGGACTGGCCGACCGGCGCCGGGCCGATGCACACCGCCTCGTCGGCCAGCTGCACATGGCGCGCGTTGGCGTCGGCCTCGCTGTACACGGCCACGGTGCGGTAGCCCAGGTCGTGGGCGGTGCGGATCACCCGGCAGGCGATCTCGCCGCGGTTGGCGATGAGGATCTTGTCGAAGGCGGGCATCTCTGGGCTCCTGCTGTATGTCCCGGATGGCATCCGGGACACGGGCTGTTCTGGCGTAGGGTGGATCGCGCTCCATCGATCCACCGCCGGTGGATGTGAAAAGCGACATCCACCCTACGGGGCTGTATGTCCCGGATTGCCTCCTGGACACGGGCTGTTCTGGCGTAGGGTGGATCGCGCTCCATCGATCCACCGGCGGTGGATGTGAAAAGCGACATCCACCCTACGGGGCTGTATGTCCCGGATGGCATCCGGGACATGGGTTGTTCTGGCGTAGGGTGGATCGCGCTCCATCGATCCACCGGCGATGGATGTGAAAAAGCGACATCCACCCTACGGGGCTGTATGTCCCGGATGGCATCCGGGACATGGGTTGTTCTGGCGTAGGGTGGATCGCGCTCCATCGATCCACCGGCGATGGATGTGAAAAAGCGACATCCACCCTACGGGGCTGTATGTCCCAGATGGCATCCGGGACATGGGTTGTTCTTGCGTAGGGTGGATCGCGCTCCATCGATCCACCGGCGGTGGATGTGAAAAGCGACATCCACCCTACGGGTCATTCCGCCCATCCGGGCTTGCGTTTCTGCACGAAGGCCAGGGTGCCTTCGGCGCCTTCCGCGCCGGTCACCGCGGCGGCGAACTGACGGGCGGCGTTGTCCAGCAGCGGGCCGAGGGCTTCGCTTTCGCTGGCCAGCAGCAGCGCCTTGGTCGCGGCGTTGGCGCCGGGGGCGCAGCGGCGGACCTGCTCCAGGCTTTCCGCCAGTTGCTGGCCGAGGCGCTCGGCGCTGTCCGCGCAGGCATGCACGAGGCCCAGGCGCAATGCCTCGCGGCCGTCGAAGCGGGCGGCGGTGAGGGCCAGGCGGCGGGCCTGGGTCAGGCCGATGCGCTTGACCACGAAGGGCGCGATCTGCGCCGGCAGGATGCCGAGGCTGGTTTCCGGCAGGCCGAACTGCGCATCCGCCGCCGCCAGGGCGATGTCCGAGACGCAGGCGAGGCCGAAGCCGCCGCCGAGCACCGCGCCTTCCAGCACGGCGACCAGCACCTGCGGCTGCGCCTGGGCTTGCTCCAGCAGGCCGCCGAAGGCGCGGTTCAGCGCGGCGTAGGCATCGGCACCGGCGGCGCGGGCGCTGGCCATGTCCTTGATGTCGCCGCCGGCGCAGAAGTGCCCGCCGGCGCCGCGCAGGACGATGGCGCGCACGCCGCGGTCGTCGCGCACGGCGGCGAGCACCGCGCGCAGTTCGCCGACCATCGCCAGGCTCATGGCGTTGCGGCTGTCCGGGCGGTTGAGGGTGACGTGCAGCACGCCGCCGTCACGTTCCAGCAGCAGGGTTTCGCAGTTCGGCAATTGGTTCATGCCGGGTTCCTCGTCGATTCGGTGTCGGCCGGTGTTCTGTAGGAGCGAGCTTGCTCGCGAACGGAGTTTCACTTGGCACCGAGGTGTCATGCGGTTCGCGAGCAAGCTCGCTCCTACAAAAGCGGCATCAGCCCTTCTTCTTGCCCGGCAGGGTGCCCATCAGCTTGCAGATGATGCCGAGCATGATCTCGTCCGCGCCGCCGCCGATGGAGACCAGCCGGGTGTCGCGGTAGGCGCGAGCGATCGGGTTTTCCCACATGAAGCCCTGGCCGCCCCAGTACTGCAGGCAGGCGTCGGTGACCTCGCGGGCCAGGCGGCCGACCTTGAGCTTGGCCATGGAGGCGAGGCGGGTGACGTCCTTGCCGCCGACGTAGAGCTCGGTGGCCTGGTAGGTGAGGGCGCGCAGGCACTCGATCTCGGTCATCAGCTCGGCCATGCGGAAGTGGATGACCTGGTTGTCGATCAGCGCCTGGCCGAAGGTCCTGCGCTCCTTGCAGTAGTCGATGGTGGCGTTGACGCAGTACTCCAGGCCCTTGATCCCGCTGGCGGCGCCGAACAGGCGCTCCTCCTGGAACTGCAGCATCTGCATCATGAAGCCCGAACCCTCGGCGCCGATGCGGTTGCGCTGCGGCACGCGGACGTCGTCGAAGAACACCTGGGCGGTCTCCGAGCTGCGCATGCCGAGCTTGTCCAGGTGCGGACTGACGCTGATGCCCTTGGTCTTCATCGGCACCATGATCAGCGACTTGTTGACATGGGGCTTGTCGTCGGAGGTGTTGGCCAGCAGGCAGATGAAGTCGGCGGACGGCGAGTTGGTGATCCACATCTTGCTGCCGTTGATGACGTAGTCGTCGCCATCCTTGCGCGCGGTGGTCTTCAGCCCGGCCACGTCGGAGCCGGCGCCCACTTCGGAGACGCCGATGCAGCCGACCATCTCGCCGCTGATCGCCGGGCGCAGGAATTCCTCGCGCAGCGCGTCGGAGCCGAAGCGCGCCAGGGCCGGGGTGCACATGTCGGTCTGCACGCCCAGGGCCATCGGCACGCCGCCGCAATGGATGGTGCCGAACTCCTCGGCGGCGACCACCGAGTAGCTGTAGTCCAGGCCCATGCCGCCGAATTTCTCCGGCTTGGAGATGCCCAGCAGGCCCAGCGCGCCGGCCTTTCTGAACACTTCATGGATCGGGAAACGCCCGGCCTTTTCCCACTCGTCGACGTAGGGGTTTATCTCCTTTTCGACGAAGTTGCGCACGGTGCGGCGGAGTTCTTCGTGTTCCTGGGTGAAGATCATCGTTGTTGTCCTCCTGAGCCTGGATGTCGTGTGGGCGCGTCAGAAGCGCGCCACGCCGAAACTGTTGTTCTTCAGCGGCCGCACGGCCGCCTCCGCGCAGATGTCCAGCAGGTAGCCGAGCAGCGCGCGGGTGTCGCGCGGGTCGATCAGCCCGTCGTCCCACAGGTTCGCCGTGCCGTAGAGCGCGGTGGACTGGGCGTCGAGCTTCTGCGCGGTCATCTGTTCGAGCATGTCGAGCATCTTCGGGTCGGGCTCCTTGCCCTCCTTGGCGTGCTTCTCCTCGGTGACGATGCGCAGCACCTTGCCGGCCTGGGAGCCGCCCATCACCGCGGTGCGGCTGTTGGGCCAGGCGAAGATGAAGCGTGGGTCCAGCCCGCGGCCGCACATGGCGTAGTTGCCGGCGCCGTAGGAGCCGCCGACGACCAGGGTGAGCTTGGGCACCGTGGCGTTGGCCACCGCCTGGATCATCTTCGAGCCGTGCTTGATCACGCCCAGGCGCTCGGACTCGGTGCCGACCATGAAGCCGGTGGTGTTGTGCAGGAACAGGATCGGCGTGTTGCTCTGCTCGCAGAGCTGGATGAACTGCGCCGCCTTGGCCGCGCCCTGCGGGGTGATCGGGCCGTTGTTGCCGATCAGGCCGCAGGCGTGGCCTTCGATGTGCAGGTGGCCGCAGACGGTCTGGCTGTCGAACGCCTGCTTGAAGTCGAGGAAGCGCGAGCCGTCGGCGATGCGCGCGACGATCTCGCGCACGTCGTAGGGCTTCTTCGCATCCGCCGGGACCACGCCGAGCAGTTCCTCGGCCGGGTACAGCGGCGCGTCCCAGGTTTTCGCCGGGCGCGCCGGCAGCTGGGCGTTCCACGGCAGCGCGGCGAGGATTTCGCGGGCCAGGCGCACGCCGTCGGCGTCGTTCTCCGCCAGGTACTCGGCGGTGCCGGCGACCTGGGCGTGCAGCTCGGCGCCGCCCAGGTCCTCATCCGTGGCGATCTCGCCGGTGGCGGCCTTGAGCAGCGGCGGGCCGGCGAGGAACATCTTGGCCTTGCCGCGCACCACCACCACGTAGTCCGACAGCCCGGGCTGGTAGGCGCCGCCGGCGGTGGACGAGCCGTGCACCACGGTGACCTGCGGAATGCCCGCCGCCGACATGCGCGCCTGGTTGGCGAAGCCGCGCGCGCCCTCGACGAAGATTTCCGCCGCGTAGTTCAGGTTGGCGCCGCCGCTCTCGGTCAGCGCCACCACCGGCAGCTTGTTCTCGAAGGCGATCTGCTGCAGGCGCAGGGTCTTCTTCAGCCCGGTGGGGGAAATGGTGCCGCCCTTGATCGCGCTGTTGCTGGCGGTGACCAGGCAGCGCACCCCGGCGATGTAGCCGATGCCGGAGATGATGCCGCCGCCGGCCTGGGTGCCGTCCTTGTCGTCGTGCAGCTTGTAGCCGGCCAGCGAGGCGATTTCGAGGAACGGCGCGCCGGCGTCGAGCAGCAGGTTCAGGCGCTCGCGCGGCAGCAGCTGGCCGCGCTTGTCGAACTTGTGCTTGGCCTCGGCGGCCTTGTCCAGCACCTTCTGTTCGACCTCGCGGAAGCTCGCCACGGCGGCCAGCATGGCCTCGCGGTTGCGGGCGAAGTCTTCGCCCTGCGCGTCGATTTCCGAGACGATTACGGGCATCGCTTACTCCTGATCCTTCAGCACATCGGGCAGGTAGGCGCGGTGGAAGCCGTTGTACGAACGACTCTGCCCCGGCTTGGCCTTGGCCAGCGGGAAGGCGCGGCTGCCCTGGCTGGCGGCGCCGTCGATGCGCACTGTGTTGCCGCTGATGAAGGCGGCGCCGGGGGAGAGCAGGAAGACGATGGCGGCGGCCACTTCCGACTCGGTGCCGATGCGCTTGAGCGGCACGTGCTCGCGCAGGGTCGGGATCACCGCCTTGAACGCGCCTTCGTAGGTGTCCATGCCGCTGGAGGCGATCCAGCCCGGCGCCACCGCGTTGACCCGCACCCCGGCGTGGCCCCATTCGATGGCGGCGGTCTTGGTGAAGTTCTCCATGCCCGCGCGGGCGGCGCCGGAATGGCCCATGCCGGGCATGCCGCCCCACATGTCGGCGAGCATGTTGACGATGCTGCCGCCGGTCTTGCTCAGGCTCTGGTTGAACACTTCGCGGGCCATCAGGAAACCGCCCACCAGGTTGGTGCGCACCACCGCCTCGAAGCCCTTGAGGTTGATCGAGGCCAGCGGCGCCGGGTACTGGCCGCCGGCGTTGTTGACCAGGTGATGGATCGGCCCGCGCTCGGCGATGACCTGCGCCACCAGTGCCTTCACCGCCTCCTCGTCGCGGATGTCGCAGCTGTGCCAGCTGGCGCTGCCGCCGTCCTCGACGATCTCGCCGGCGGTCTTCTCCAGCTTCTCGGCCTTGCGCCCGACCAGCACCACGTGGGCGCCGAGGGCCGCCAGCTCATGGGCGGTGCAGCGGCCGATGCCGCTGCCGCCGCCGGTGACGAGGATGGTCTGGCCGGCGAACAGGCCGGGTCTGAAGATCGAGTCGTATGCCATTTGTTGTTTTCGTCCTGCTCAATCGTTCGTCGTGCGTTCTTTTCGTAGGAGCGAGCTTGCTCGCGAACAGGCTCCGCCGCGGGGCCGGGGTTCGCGAGCAAGGGCTGGGCGCCCCCCTCGGTCCTACGAAGAGCTCAATTCATCGGCGATGTGCTGCGGCACCGCCACCGGGAATTCCAGCAACTGCTGGGCGAAGGCCTTGCCCTGCGGGTCGATGCGCAGGCTGGCGACGCCGCCGCCGCCCAGGGCGTTCTCCAGCAGGAAGTTCAGGCTGTGGCTGCCCGGCAGGTGCCAGCGGCTGACGCGGCCGACCTGCGGGTCGAGCACGTGGTCCATCCACTCGGCCACCGCGCCTTCGCTCAGCGCCTCGGCGATCCACGGCAGGTACTCGGGCCTGCGCGCCATGACGCCGATGTTGCTGTGGTTGCCCTTGTCGCCGGAGCGCGCCACCGCCAGCTTCACCAGCGGCACGCTGGCCTGGGCCGGGCCTTTCGCCGTGGCCACCGGGACGTCGTCGCCGAGCACCGTCGGGTCGAAGCGATCGACCGTCGGCAGGGCGACCGGCTGGCGCTGGCCGTCGATCTCCACGGCCAGTTCGCAGGCGTCCTTGTCGATCAGGAAGGAGAACAGGCGGATCACCGGGTACACGGTCGGGCGGCCGCCGACGATGCCGGTCAGCCCCGGCGCCATGCCGGTGGCGGCCTGGGCGATCTCGCGGGAGAACAGCACCAGCGCCTCCTTGCGGCTGTGGCGCACGGCGAGCTTCACCACGATCTCGCGGCTGTCCGCGCGGCGCCCGTGCGGGCCGTAGGTGGCCTCGCTGCCGAGCAGCTCGACGCTGACCTCGCGGTACGGGCCCCAGCCGCGTTCCATGAGGATTTCCTCGGTCTTGAAGAGGATCGCCTGGCTGACCCGCTCGGCCTTCTTCACCGCGTCGATGCCGGCGATCAGGCAGCTGGCGGTGCAGCGGAAGCCGTCCGGGTAGGTGGCGCTGACCTTGTACTGCCCGGTCGGCGGCAGGCCGCGCGCGCCGCTGACGGACACGCGGTTGTCGCCCACCTGGGCGAGCTTCACCTGGGTGAAATTGCAGACCACGTCGGGCAGCAGATAGGCGCGCGGGTCGCCGATCTCGTAGAGCATCTGCTCGCCCACCGATAGCGGCGAGACCAGCCCGCCGGTGCCCTGCGGCTTGGTCACCACGAACTCGCCGCCGGCCTGCACCTCGACGATGGGGAAGCCGATGTGCTCGTAGTCCGGCACGCTTTCCCAGTCGGTGAAGTTGCCGCCGGTGCACTGCGCGCCGCATTCGATGATGTGCCCGGCCAGCGCGGCCTGGGCCAGCTTGTCGTAGTCGTTCCAGGCCCAGCCGAATTCATGGACCAGGGCGGCGCTGACCACCGCGCTGTCCACCACGCGGCCGGTGATGACGATGTCGGCGCCGGCCTTCAGCGCCTCGACGATGCCCGGCGCGCCGAGGTAGGCGTTGACCGACACGCACATCGCGGGGAGCGGGGCGTCGCTGAACATCTCGCGGATGCCGGCCCTGGCCAGTTCGCCCAGGCGCGGCTGCAGGTTGTCGCCGTGGACGATGGCGATCTTCAGCGCCACCCCGGCCTTCTCGCAGGCGGCGGCCAGGGCGCTGGCGCAGGCCTGCGGGTTGACCCCGCCGGCGTTGCTGATCACGCGCACCCGCCTGGCCGCGATATCGCCCAGCAGCGGTGTCATCACTTCGACGAAGTCGGTGGCGTAGCCTGCCTCGGGGTTCTTCAGGCGCGCGCCGGCCATGATCGACAGGGTGATCTCGGCCAGGTAGTCGAACACCAGGTAGTCCAGCTCCGCGCCGCGCACCAGCTGGGCGGCGGCGGTGGAGGTGTCGCCCCAGAAGGCGGAGGCGCAGCCGATACGTACGGTTCTGGTCATTGTTCTGCCCGTGACGTGGGTGGTGGAACGACATTACCAAGCAAGCGCTTGGTTGAAAAGAGCCGATTCGACGAGCACCCCAACCATTGGATGGCCAAGCGCTTGCTTGGTAGGCTTCGCGGGCTTACATTTCGTCAGACAACACAAGCACTTGCGCGGCGTTTCGATGAATCGCCGTGAACAGACGAGCCAGATGAGGGGAGAGCAGCGTGGATGACCGCAAAGCCCGCGAAGTGATGCTGGAGCTGGTCGGGAGCGGGCAGATCACCGACCCGGAGAGCGCCCGCGGCAAGCTGCTGCAGACCGCCGCGCACCTGTTCCGCGCCAAGGGCTACGAACGCACCACGGTGCGCGACCTGGCCGGCGCGGTGGGCATCCAGTCCGGCAGCATCTTCCATCACTTCAAGAGCAAGGACGAAATCCTGCGCTCGGTGATGGAGGAAACCATCCTCTACAACACCGCCCTGATGCGCGCCGCCCTGGCCGACGCCACCACCCTGCGCGAGCGGCTGCTGGCGCTGATCCGCTGCGAGCTGCAGTCGATCACCGGCGGCACCGGCGAGGCGATGGCGGTGCTGGTCTACGAATGGCGCTCGCTGTCGGAAGAGGGCCAGGCCTACATCCTCAGCCTGCGCGACATCTACGAACAGATGTGGCTGGAAGTGCTGGAAGAGGCGCGCGCGGCGGGCTACACCCGGGGCGACCCGTTCATCCTGCGGCGCTTCCTTACCGGTGCGCTGTCCTGGTCCATCACCTGGTTCCGCCCCGAGGGCAGCATGACCCTCGACGAGCTGGCGGAGCAGGCGCTGCTGCTGGTCATGCGCGAGTAACGCTCTTCGTAGGAGCGGAGCTTCTCCGCGATGCTCTTGGTTTTTGTTTGGGTGTTTCTGCGCCGCTTCGGTGTGTGCTGGGGCTTCTTGTTTCGCCCCCTCGGGCGACCTCCTTTGGCAAGCGCCCCAAAGGAGGCAAAGGTCTGTGCCCCATCATCCGGGTCCCGCTTCGCGGGACTCCCCTCGCTCCATCGAAGTTTCAGGGGCCCGCGTTGACGGGCCATCCCTGGCCCGACAACGCTCTCGCGGCATCCATGCCGCTCGACCCCTGAAACTCCGATTCCACTCGGCCTCCTGAAGGGGCGCTCCGGTGCGCGCGGATATTCCTCTGGAAGCCGCTTTTGCTTTTGGCTCTTTGTAGGAGCGAGCTTGCTCGCGAACCCGCTTGACGCCGGCCTTGCCGGCGGATCGCGGACGAAGTCCGCTCCTACGGTGGGATCGACTTTCGTAGGCGCGGATTTATCCGCGATTGTCTACAACCCTGCTGCGGGGGTTGGTTCGCGAGTTGGGTAGGATGGGTGGAGCGAAGCGATACCCATGCCGTCGGCGTGTGGGTGTGATGGGTTTCGCTTCGCTCTACGCCATCCTGCGAAAAGCAGGATGACGCGGCGGGATCAGATAATCCGCAACGGATAGCTGAACAGCAGCAGGTGCAGGCTGTTCACCGCCGCGTGCAGCAGCACCGCCACCAGCAGGCGGCCGCTGAAGTGGAAGGCCAGGCCGTAGCCCAGCCCGGCGATGCCCGCGACCACCGCGAACAGCGGATTGATCGGCCAGTGCACCAGGCCGAACAGCAGGCTCGACGCGGCCACCCCGAAGAACGCGCCGAGGCGCCGTACCAGTTCGCTCTGCAGCAGGCCGCGGAAGAAGGCTTCCTCGGTCAGCGAGATCACGCAGACATTGACCAGCATCCACAGCCAGAAGCCCGGCGGCCATTTCGGGTTCCACACCACCAGCCCGCCGGCCACGGCCAGCAGCGGTACGGCGAAGAGGGTGGTGACGATGGCGATGGCGGCGAAGTCCGGCGAGCGCTTCCCGTCCGGCTGCGGGGGGCGGCGCAGCCACCAGGCGAGCAGGGTGACGCCGACCAGGGCCTTGTCCCAGGACAGGCGCAGGGCGTAGACGGGCGCGTCGGGACTGAGCTGGCGCACCGGCCAGAGCGTCCACGAGAGGTTGCCGGGCAGCAGGTGCGCGGCGAGGGCGATGCTGGCCGCCACGCACGCCAGCCACCACAGCAGACGCGGCAGGTAACGCTCGGCGTAGAGGGTCCAGGCGACGTAGACGGCGCCGATCAGCAACCCCGCCGGCTGGATGTAGCCCAGCGCGAATCCGCAGAGCAACAGCAGAACTGGCAGCAGCGGCAGGAGTTTCCTGAGCATTCTTTCCTCCATCCAGGGAGGCGCAGTCTAGGCAATTTCCACTACGGCCTGCCATCTCTGACATCGGTTTTTAGCCGGTCATTCAGTCACTTGCAGTGCTTCAGCGCTTGTCTTCGGCGTCCTTGGCGTCCATTTCGGCATTGCGTTCATGGATGCGGCGCAGCTGTTCCTCGCTGAGCGGGAGCTTCTTCGCCGTCTCGCGCAGCATCATCAGCGCCCCGACGATCGAGCCCAGGGCGAGGGCAATGATCAACCAGGCATACCAGGGCATGGTCCCGTCTCCGACAGTGGCAGTTGCCCTTAACGATACGCCGGTTGTCGGGCGCGCGGCAGTTCTCGCACATCGCTGTCGTGCTTCAGGCCGCCCGCGGAAAGGCGCAACGCCGGTTGTGGAATGGCGATGCCTGTTACGGGGAAATGACAGGCCCATGAAGTTTCCTGGCCGCGCGACGACTGTCACAGGATGGCAATCTGCCGTTGCTCTACTGCTGGCCATTCCTGCGACCGGAGATTCGCCAATGACCACCCGCGCCCTGCATGAGCTGCTGCGTCAGGTAGCGCCATTGGCCCCGGAACTGAGCGTCAACGACGTCGCCGACCGCTTCCTGGTGGCCGAGCACCGCGCCTTTCTCTCGCTGCCGGTGGTGGATGCCGCCGGCATGCCGCAGGGGCTGGTCAGCCGCTACGGCCTGCAGGACATCTTCATGCAGCGCTTCGGCCGCGACCTCTGGGGCCGCCGCCAGGTCCGCGACGTGATGAACCCCGCGCCGATCAGGGTACGCTCCGACCTCAGCCTGGAAGCCGCCGCCCAGCAGGTCACCGCGCAGCTGAGCTACCCGATCACCGAGGACTTCCTCCTGGTGGACGAGCAGGGCCGCTACCTCGGCCTCGGCACCGTGCTCGACCTGCTGAAGGCCATGGAGCAGCGCGTCGGCCAGCGCAACCGCGTGCTGCACAGGGCTCTGCAGGACCTGCGCGAATCCCAGGCACAGCTGGTGCAGTCGGAGAAGATGGCCTCCCTCGGCCAGATGGTCGCCGGCGTCGCCCACGAGCTGAACACCCCGCTGGGCTACGTGAAGAACAACGTCGCGCTGCTGCGCGAACTGCTGATCCCGCTGCTCGACTTGGCCGAGACCCAGGCCCTGCTCAACGAGTGCCTGGACGACCCGGCCTGCGACCCCGAGTACCTGGCCCGCGCCCGCGCCGCGTTCGAGCAGGCCCGCGAAGCCGCCGCGCTGGAGCAACTGGTGGGCGACCTCGACCAGCTGTTCGGCGACACCGATTTCGGCCTCGCGCAGATCGGCGAGCTGGTCGGCGGGCTGAAGGACTTCGCCCGCCTGGACCGCGCCCGCAATGAGGACGTCGACCTCAACGACTGTGTGCGCAGCGCGCTGCTGATCGCCCGCAACAGCATCAAGGACAAGGCCGAAGTGGCGACCCAACTGGGCGAGCTGCCGAAGGTCGCCTGCGCCGCCAGCCAGATCAACCAGGTGCTGCTCAATCTGCTGACCAACGCCGCCCAGGCCATGGAGCGGTTCGGCCTGATCCAGGTGAAATCCTGGGCCGACGATACGCACGTGCACCTCTCGGTGCAGGACAACGGCAAAGGCATGAACGAGGAGGTGCGCACGCGCATCTTCGATCCCTTCTTCACCACCAAGCCGGTGGGGCAGGGCACGGGCCTGGGCCTGTCGATCAGCTACAAGATCGTGCAGGAGCATGGCGGCCGCATCCGCGTGGCGTCCGAACCCGGACGCGGCACGCGATTCCTCATCAGCCTGCCGCTCGCGCAGGACAGCGAATTGAAACGGAGCGCCTGAACATGAGCCAGCAGCCTGTCCGCATCCTCTTCGTCGACGACGAGGAGCGCATCCTGCGCAGCCTCGCGATGCAGTTCCGCCGCCATTACCAGGTGCTGGTGGAGACCGACCCGCGCCAGGCCCTGCAACGCCTGCGCGAGGAGCGCGTGGACATCCTGGTCAGCGACCAGCGCATGCCGCAGATGACCGGCGCCGAGCTGCTCGCCCAGGCGCGGGAGCTGGCCCCGGACACCCTGCGCATCCTCCTCACCGGCTACTCCGACCTGGATGCGGCGGTGGACGCGCTCAACAGCGGCGGCATCTTCCGCTACCTGACCAAGCCCTGGGACCCGCAGGAAATGGCCTTCACCCTGCGCCAGGCGGCGGAGATCGCCCAGCGCCAGGCGCCGCCGGCGGTCGACCCGCAAGCCATCAGCCGGCTGGTCGCGCCGCTCAACGTGCTGCTGCTGGACGACGACCCGGAAACCCGGGCCTGCGTCGGCGAGTTCTGCGCCGCCGGCAACCACCGCCTGCACAGCGCGCGCAACCTGGCCGAGGCGATCCTGCGGCTGAACAGCGAGCCGATCGACGTGCTGGTCAGCGACCTCAAGCTCGCCGGCGAGGACACCGCGCCGCTGCTCAAGTCCCTGGCCCAGGCCCATCCGCGCCTGCTCAGCATCGTCGTCACGCCGTTCCGCGATACCCAGGACCTGCTGGCGCTGATCAACCAGGCGCAGATCTTCCGCTACCTGCCCAAGCCGATCCGCCGCGGCCTGTTCGAAAAGGGCCTGAAGGCCGCCGCCGAACAGGCGCTGCTGTGGCGCGCGCAGCCCGAGCAGAAGGTCGCGCGCATCGCCGAGGTGCCGCGCGAGGAGCGCGAGCGGGAGAAGGTCGGCAGCCTGCTGGGCATGCTCGGGCGCCTGCGCGAGCGCCTCAGCGCCTGAGGCGACGGCGCATTCCTGCCGGGCGGGCTACGGAAGTCGGCGCGTTTCTGCGACAATGCGCGCCGATTTTTTCGAACCCCGCGAGAGAGCCCATGTCCGCCTGCCAGTCCCCGATCATCGTCGCCCTGGATTTCCCCACCCGCGAAGCCGCGCTGGCGTTGGCCGACCAGCTCGATCCGAAACTGTGCCGGGTGAAGGTGGGCAAGGAACTGTTCACCAGCTGCGCCGCCGGTATCGTCGAGACCCTGAACAGCCGCGGCTTCGAAGTCTTCCTCGACCTGAAATTCCACGACATCCCCAACACCACCGCGATGGCCGTGAAGGCCGCCGCCGAGATGGGCGTGTGGATGGTCAACGTGCACTGCTCCGGCGGCCTGCGCATGATGGCGGCCTGCCGCGAGACCCTGGACGCCTTCAACGGCCCGAAGCCGCTGCTGATCGGCGTGACCGTGCTGACCAGCATGGAGCGTGAGGACCTGGCCGGCATCGGCCTCGACGTCGAGCCGCAGGAGCAGGTGCTGCGGCTTGCCAGTCTCGCCCAAAGGGCGGGTATGGACGGCCTGGTCTGCTCCGCCCAGGAAGCCCCGGCGCTGAAGGCCGCGCACCCGTCGCTGCAACTGGTCACCCCCGGCATCCGCCCGGCCGGCAGCGCCCAGGACGACCAGCGCCGCATCCTCACCCCGCGCCAGGCGCTGGACAACGGCTCCGACTACCTGGTGATCGGCCGCCCGATCAGCCAGGCCGCCGACCCGGGCAAGGCCCTGCGCGACATCGTCGCCAGCCTGGCCTGAGGCTCTTCGCCGGATATGACGAAGCCCGCTCGATGCGGGCTTTGTCGTTCTTGCACCGCGCGCTACAGCGCCGAACTCGCCAGTATCCGTAGGAGCGGAGCTTCTCCGCGAATATCGGCGCGCGCGGAACGTTTCGCGGACAAGGTCCGCTCCTACGAGATCAAAAGCCCCTGCCCTGGACGGACCTCCAGATTGCTGCTGGAGCGCCAGCCTCGGCGGAAGCACGCGCTGGGTCACAGGAATTCCGACGAAATGTGTCCGGAGCTATGACGCTTGGCGCGGGGCCAGTAGGATCGGAGTTTTCCTCGGACTAGGGGGCGGGATGCGCGCCAAGCTGGAGAATTGCCTGAAGGCGGTGGACCACGTTCTGCTCGGCAAGGAGGTCCAGGTGCGCCTGGCCCTGACCTGTCTGCTGGCGCGCGGCCACCTGCTCATCGAAGACCTGCCCGGCATGGGCAAGACCACCCTCAGCCACGCCCTGGCGCGGGTGCTGGGGTTGAGCTTCCAGCGCATCCAGTTCACCTCCGACCTGCTGCCCGGCGACGTGCTGGGCACCTCGGTGTTCGACCGGGACACCGGGCAGTTCGTCTTCCATCCGGGGCCGATCTTCGCCGAGCTGGTGCTGGCCGACGAGATCAACCGCGCCACCCCCAAGAGCCAGAGCGCGCTGCTGGAGGCGATGGAGGAGGGGCAGGTGACCATCGAGGGCGCGACCCGCCCGCTGCCCGAGCCGTTCTTCGTCATCGCCACGCAGAACCCGGTGACCCAGGGCGGCACCTTCGCCCTGCCCGAATCCCAGCTCGACCGCTTCCTCATGCGCCTGTCGCTGGGCTACCCCGGCCGCGCGGCGGAGAAGGCGCTGCTGCTGGGCGAGGCGCGCCGCGACCTGCTGCCGCGGCTGGAGCCGATGCTCGACCCGAAGGAGCTGCTGGCGCTGCAGGGCGAGGTGCTGGCGGTGCGCGCCAGCGATGCGCTGGTGGATTACGTGCTGCGCCTGGTCGAGGCCACCCGCAGCCAGCCGGCGTTCGCCCTCGGCCTGTCGCCGCGCGGCAGCCTCGGGCTGCTCGCCGCCGCGCGCGCCTGGGCGCTGCTCGCCGGGCGCGATTACGCGATCCCCGAGGATGTGCAGGCGGTGCTGCCGGCGGTGGCCGGCCACCGCCTGCGCGACCAGGCCGACCCCACCGGGCACGGCGGCGGCGCGCTGGTGCAGTGGCTGCTGCGCGAAGTGCCGGCGCTCTGAGGGCCCGCCATGCTGGTCAGGGTCAGGCCGCTGTGGCAGAGCTGGATCGCCCGGCGGATTCCGCCGTCGCCGTCGCTGCAGCTCAACCAGCGGCGCATCTTCATCATTCCCACCCGCCAGGGCGCGGCGTTCGGCGTCGCGCTGACGCTGCTGCTGCTGACGGCGATCAACTACCAGAACAGCCTGGCCTACGGCCTGACCTTCCTGCTGCTGTCGCTGTTCATCGTCGCCATCCTGCACACCTACCGGAACCTCGGCGGCCTGCGCCTGACCGCGCTGGGCGCGACGCCGGTGTTCGTCGGCGAGCAGGTGGGCTTTCGCGTGCGGCTGGATGCGGAAGGCCACGCGCGCCAGGCCATCGGCATCGGCTGGACGGCGGAGCAGCTGCACTTCGCCGACGTGCCGGCCGACGGCGCCGCCGAACTGCGCCTGGATGAGCCCGCGCAGCGGCGCGGCTGGCTGCGTCCCGGCCGCCTGCGGGTGGAAAGCCGCTTCCCGCTCGGCCTGCTGGTGGCCTGGAGCTGGCTCGACCTGGACCAGGCCGGGCTGGTCTACCCGCATCCCCTCGCCAGCGACCTGCCGCTGGAGAGCGGCGCGGCGGCTGCCGAGGAGGAGGGCGTGCGGCCCAGCGGCCAGGGCGTCGACGACTTCCAGGGACTGCGCCCCTATCAGCCCGGCGACTCGCGCCGGCGCCTGCACTGGAAAGCCTATTCCCGGGGCCAGGGGCTGCTGGTGAAGGATTTCTCCGCGCTGGCCGGACGCAATCTCTGGCTGGACTTCAGCCTGCTCGGCGGCGATCTCGAAGGGCGCCTGTCGCGCCTGTGCTACTGGGTGCTGCAGCTGTCGCTGCGCCAGCAGCCGTTCGGCCTGCGCCTGCCGGGCGTGCAGCTGCCGGTGGCCAGCGGCGATGCCCATCGCGAGGCCTGCCTGCGCGCGCTCGCCCTGTTCGGTGAGCGCGCATGAACACCGCGCAGTCCATCCCGCGGGTGGCGCTGACCTGGCTGCTGGTGGCCCAGGCGGTGGTGATCCTCCCGCACTTGCAACACCTGCCGTTGTGGATCGTCGGCCTCTGGCTGGGCTGCGCATTCTGGCGCATCCAGGTGTTCCGCATGCGCGCCAACTACCCCAGCGGCCTGGCCAAGCTGGCGCTGGTCGGCGCCGCCGGGCTCGGCGTCTGGTACTCGCGCGGCTCGCTGGTCGGCCTGGATGCCGGCGTGGTGCTGCTGATCGCCGCCTTCGTCATCAAGCTGGTGGAGCTCAAGACCCGGCGCGACGCCTGGGTGCTGATCCTGCTCGGGTTCTTCGCGGTGGTGACCAGCTACCTGTTCCAGGACGACATCCTCGCCGCCGCCTTCAGCCTGCTGCCGGTGACGGCGCTGCTGGCGGCGCTGATCGGCCTGCAGCAGAGCAGCTTCGGTGCGCGCCCCGGCTCGACCCTGCGCCTGGCCGCCGGCCTGCTGCTGCAGGCGCTGCCGCTGATGCTGCTGCTGTTCGTGCTGTTCCCGCGCATGGGGCCGCTGTGGTCGCTGCCGATGCCGGGCGGCAAGGCCACCACGGGCCTGAGCGACTCGATGATGCCGGGCGACATGGTGGAACTCAGCCAGTCCAGCGCGCTGGCCTTCCGCGTCCGCTTCGACGGGCCGACGCCGCCGCGCCCGCAGCTGTACTGGCGCGCGCTGACCCTGGAGAACTTCGACGGCGAGCGCTGGACCCAGGCCGTGCAGCGCCGCGATGCGCCGCCGCCGCAGTGGCAGCGGCGCGGCACGGCGCTGGAATACCAGGTGGTCATGGAGCCGAGCGACCACCCGTGGCTGTTCGTGCTCGACGTGGCGCAGGACGGCCTCAACGATGCCCGGCTGATGGGCGACTTCCGCCTGGAGCGCCGCGCCCGGGTACGCCAGAGCCTGCTGTACGAGGCGATGTCCTGGCCGGACGCCCTGCTCGAACCAGGCGACGACCGCCGCGCCCGCCGCCTCGACCTGAACCTGCCGGCCGCCGGCAACCCGCGCGCGCGGGCCTGGGCGCTGGAGCTGCGCGAGCGCTATTCGCAGCCTGACGCGCTGGTGCAGGCGATGCTGCGGCACTTCCGCGAACAACCCTTCGCCTACACGCTCAAGCCGCCGGGGACGGGGGCCGAGCGCATCGACGGCTTCCTCTTCGATACCCGCGCCGGCTTCTGCGAGCACTACGCCGGCGCCATGACCTTCGTCCTGCGCGCGGCGGGGATTCCCGCGCGGGTGGTGACCGGCTACCAGGGCGGCGAGCTGAACCCCGCCGGCAACTACCTGCTGGTGCACCAGTTCGACGCCCATGCCTGGGTGGAGTACTGGCAGGCGGACCGCGGCTGGACGCGGGTCGACCCGACCGGCGCGGTATCGCCCGCGCGCATCGAGCTGGGCCTGGAGCAGGCGATGAGCGGCGAGGGCAGTTTCCTCGCCGGCGATCCGTTCTCGCCCCTGCGCTACCGGGGCTTCGGCCTGCTCAACGACCTGCGCCTGGCCTGGGATCAGGTCAACTACGGCTGGCAGCGCTGGGTGCTGGGCTACCAGGGCGACCAGCAGGGCGAGCTGATCCGCCGCTGGTTCGGCTCCGTCGACAGTCCCTGGATCGCGCTGCTCACGGCGGGCGGTGGGGCGCTGCTGCTCGGCGCGCTGGCGGCGTGGCTGTTCAAGCCCTGGCGGCGCCGGCGGGATGCGCAGCTGCGCAGTTTCGAGCGCTTCGAGCACCTGCTGATGCCCCACGGGCTGCGGCGCGGAGCCGGCGAGGGGCACCGCGATTTCAGCCACCGCGCCATGCGCGCCCTGCCGGCGCAGGCCGAGGCGATCCGCGCCTACAGCGAGGCGTTCGAGGCGCAGCGCTATGCCGGTGTCGCGGCCGATCTCCCGGCGCTGCGCGCGCATCTGGCGCGGCTGCGGCGTGAGTTGCCGTGGCGCTGGCGGCGCCGCTGAGGCATGACCGCGGTCACTTGCCGGCGGCGGTGCGCCAACTAACCTGATAACTCATCCCCCTGCGCGGAGCCTGCCGTGTCCACCTTCAGCGATTACCTGGTGAGCCATCTGATCGAGCAGGAGGTCGCGCTGTTCTCCGCCTCTGCCCGCCTGAGCGCCGGCTCCGATCCCGAGGCCCTGCACGATCTGCGCATCGCCGTGCGCCGCCTGCGCAGCCTGCTGCACGCGGTGCGCGGGATGCCGGGCATCGATGAGCTGGAGGAGTCGCTGGGCGAGGTGGGCCGGCTGAGCGGGCCGCTGCGCGACCTGGAGGTGCTGCTGCCGGTGCTGCAGGCCGAGGGGCACGCACAGGCCGTGGCGCTGCGCCGTCCGGCGCTGCTGTCGGGCTACATCGTGCTGCTCGCCAGCCCGCAGTGGGATCGCCTGCTGATGCGCCTGGACGGCTGGCCGCAGCTGTGGCGCACGGCGCAGCGCCACGGCGTGCTGGGCGGCCTGCACGACAAGGTGCGCAAGCGCCTGGCGAAGGAGTGGCGGAAGCTGCTGCTGGCGCTCAAGGACCCCGCGCACGACCGTCACCGCCTGCGCCTGCTGATCAAGCGCGTGCGTTATTCGCTGGAGGCCTACCCCGCGGAGTCGGCGGTGCCGCAGCGCCTGCTCGCCCCGCTGAAGGACGCCCAGTCGGCCCTGGGCGAGTGGCACGATTACGAGCAGTGGCTGATCCGCAGCGAGCGCGAGTTGGACCTGATGCCGCTGCAGCCGCACTGGAACGCCCGCCACGATCTCGCCGAGCGCGATGCCGACGAGAGCCTGGACGCCCTGCAGAAGGCCCTGGGCCGGCACCTCTAGGGCGCCGATCCGATAGAGGGCGTTGATGGCGCGCCATTTCCCGCGCGGCGAACAGCGCTTTGGATGGTGTGCCGGCGCCGGCCGCCGGCCTAAGATCGCTGCCTGATCCCACACTGGAAGCGATCCATGACTTTCACCGAAATGCTTCAGGCGGTGCGCGCCGCGCCGCGTTCCGTGGTCATCCCGACGACCTGGGCGCAGGGCCGGGCTAGCTTCGGCGGGCTGGTGGCCGCCGCGGCCTACGAGGCGATGCGCGCGGTGACCCTGGAGGGGCGCCCGGTGCGCTCGCTGGCGATCACCTTCGTCGGCCCGGTCGAGGTGGAAACGCCGGTGAGCTTCGAGGCCGAAGCCCTGCGCGAGGGCAAGTCGGTGAGCCAGGTGTTCTGCCGCGCGGTGCAGAACGGCCAGGTGGTGGCGCTGGTGCAGGGCAGCTTCGGCGAGTCGCGCAGCTCCAGCGTCGCGGTGGAGAACCTGCCCCCGCCCGGCTTCCAGGCGCCCGAGCAGTGCCAGGAGCTGCCGTTCATCCGCAAGCTGATGCCGGCCTTCACCCAGCACATCGCCATGCGCTGGGCGCGCGGGCACATGCCGTTCTCTTCCAGCCGCGAGGTCGAGATGGGCGGCTGGATGCGTTTTCGCGGGGACGGCACGGGCGACGCCGCGCTGGAGGTTTCGCACCTGCTGGCGCTGATCGACGCCTGGCCGCCGGCGACCCTGCCGCACCTGAAGAGCCCGGCGCCGTCCAGTTCGCTGACCTGGACCATCGAGTTCATCCAGCCGCAGCCGCGGATGCCCGTCGATGGCTGGTGCCAGTACCGGGCGACCATCGAGCACGCGCGTGACGGCTACGGCCACATCGCCGCGCACTGCTGGGCGCCGGACGGCCGCCTGCTGGCGATCAGCCGGCAGACAGCGACCATCTTCGGCTAGCCCGGCGCCCGCTCGGTGCGGTTGCGCCCGCCGGCCTTGGCCCGGTAGAGGGCGCGGTCGGCGCGGGCCAGCAGGTCTTCCAGGCGCACTTCGCCGGGCAGGCGCTCGGCCACGCCGATGCTCAGGGTGAGGCGCAGGCGGCTACCATCCTCGCAGGTGAAGGACAGCGCCTGCACGGCATTGCGCAGCCGCTCGGCGAGCTGCAATGCCTGCTGCGGATCGGTTTCCGGAAGGATCGCGGCGAACTCCTCGCCGCCCAGCCGGCCGAGCAGGTCCACCTCGCGCAGGCCGTGGGCGAGCTCCCCGGCCACGGCCTTGAGCACCGCGTCGCCGAAGGCGTGGCCGTGGTTGTCGTTGATCCGCTTGAAATGATCGATGTCGAGCATCAGCGCCGAGCACTGGCGCTGGTAGCGCTGGGCGCCCTTGAGCAGGGCGACGCCGCGTTTGACGAAGGCGTGGCGGTTCTGCAGGCCGGTCAGCGGGTCGGTGCTGGCGAGCAGGCGCAGCTCCTGCTCCATCGCCTTGCGCTGCTGGATGTCGAAGCTCCACACCAGCGAGGCGCTCTGCCCGCCGATGTCCAGCTGGCGCGCCCAGATCACCGCCCAGTAGGGCGGGTTGCCGGCCAGCCGGGTTTCCCAGCCGTCCAGCTGGCCTGTTTCGCCCAGCGCCTGGCGGAAGCGGCTCTCTTCGTCGGGGTCGTCGAACAGGCGGGCGAGGTCGAAGCTCTGGTCGTCCGCGCCGGTGCGTTGCAGCAGGCGCGGGCTGACGTAGTAGGCGTGGCTGTCGTGGTCGTTGAGCAGCGCCACGTCGCTGGGGCTGGTGTCGAGGATGTAGCGCAGCAGCGCCTTGCCGTCCCTGAGTTCCCGGGTGCGTTGCTCCACGCGTCTTTCCAGGGACTGGTTGAGTTCGTTCAGGCGCTGGCCGAGCCGCCGCCTGCGCCGCGAGTTGGCGAGCACCCGCAGGATCAGCAGCACGCAGCACAGGCCCAGGCCGGCGAGCACCCAGGTGAGCAGGATGAAGGCGCGCTGCAGGTCCTGGCGCTCGTCGTCGAGCTGGTTGGTCAGGGCGATGTTGGTGGCGACGATGATGTCGTGGGTCGGTTCGAGCTGCGCCGGCAGCCGGTCCAGCATTTCCCGGGCGATCGTCCGCGCCGCCGCCGGCTGGCCCCAGGGAGCGCGCCGGGCCCAGTCCGTGCTGAGCGCTTCCAGTTGCGCCAGCGTTTCGCCGATCTCCGCGCGCGGTTCGGCGAGGTGGCGGAACACCGTGGTGGTGCGCAGCGGCGCCAGCAGGCTGACCATTACTTCGATGCGGATGGCCAGGGCATCGCTGTCGGCGCGCTCGTCGAGCACGGCCCGGGCGGTGTCCAGCGAGCGTTCCAGCTCGGCGTGCAGCTGGTAGGCCTGCCACAGTTCGCTGTGCGCGTTGGGATGCGCCAGCTTGCGGGCATGCAGATTGACCTGCAGCAGGGCCACGCAGGCGCCGAGGGTGAGCGCTGCGATCAGGCCGCAGAGAATGACGAAGGTCAGGCGGCGCGGACGCTGCGCGGGAGTCTGAGGGGGCAAGGCGATCACTCCAGGGTAATGCGGCTGACCTGCCAGACGGTCCGGTTGAAGTACAGCTGGGTGCGCAGCTCGGGATGGAGCACCAGCGGATAGATGATGAACAGCGGTCCGCGCTCGCTGATGCCGATGTAATGGCCATCGCGGCGATAGGCGAGGATCGGCTCGTAGGCGCTCAGGTCGCTCAGCGGGATCAGCTCGGAGTAGTCGTTCAGGGCGTCGACGCGCAGGCGTTTCGATTCGCCCGGCCGCGCCTCATCGAACAGCAGGCTCAGCGGCACGCCCTGCCATTGGGAGATGCGGCTCTCCTCCGGGAGCATGGCGGCGTAGGTGCGCTGGGGCAGGCGCTCCAGCGCCTGGATGGACAGGCGCCGGATCGCCTCGGGCTGGCCGGCGATCTCCAGCGTGAGGACGTTGCGTTCGGTGGGCTGGGTAACGGACGGGTTCGCCGACACCTGGCTGCCAATAATCAGGCAGGCCAGAACGCCAATAAAATGACTGAAAACCGACATCTGGACAGCTCGTGACGTAATTTCGTCGATTATATCGGCGAATACCCGTCTGACTTGAATGGCCGAAATGCCATACCTGCTGTCATCGCTTGCGATTTCTCCAGGCGCGCCACCAGGCGCCACTGAGCACGAAGCGGGGGAAGGTGACGAATTGCTCGGCGAGCAGCCGGCCGATGGCGTCCTTGCGGCCGCTGAAGGGTTCCGGCGGCTGTTCTTCCAGGCGGTGGCCGCGGCCCTGGATCGCCAGCGAGGCGACGATGCCGATCACGCCCAGGGCGACGCTGCTCAGGTGCAGCTGGATCAGTCCGCTGACCAGGATCACGGCGGCGAGGATGAACAGCGGCACGGCGATGATGTGCAGCGCCAGGTTGGTGGGATTGCGGTGGTTGGCGGCGTAACCCCGCCATTGCCAGGCGAGCAGGTTGGGATGACGTTTGGCCATGGACACTCTCCGTGCGGAAACCGGCCCGCCGCGAAGGCGGGCGCTGTATCTGCAAGTCTAGGTCGTGCCCGGAAGGGGCGGCCAATCGGCGCCGGCTATGTGTCCGATAGGGGTTACAGGCGCAGTTGGTGGATCGCCCGGCTGAGCTCGCCGGCGAGGTCCGCCAGCTGATGGCTGGTGCCGGCCGAGTCCACGGTCTGCTGCACGGTGAGCTCGGTGACGTCGCGGATGCCCACCACCGAGCGGGTCATTTCCTCGGCGACCTGGCTCTGCTGCTCGGCGGCCACGGCGATCTGCGTGTTGCTCTCGCGCATCAGCGCCACCGCCGAGGCGATGGCCGCCAGGGCTTCGCCGGCCTCGCGGGCTTCCTCGACGCAGCCGTCGGCCTTGAGCGAGCTCTCCTGCATGAACTCCACGGCATCGCGGGTGCCCGACTGCAGCGCGTTGATCATCTGGGTGATCTCGTCGGTGGAGTCCTGCACGCGCTTGGCCAGGTTGCGCACTTCGTCCGCCACCACCGCAAAGCCTCGGCCCATTTCCCCGGCGCGGGCCGCTTCGATGGCGGCGTTGAGGGCGAGCAGGTTGGTCTGCTCGGCGATCCCGTGGATCACGCTGACCACGCTGCTGATCTTGTGGCTGTCCTGGGCCAGCTGCTGGATCATCTCGGCGGTCTGCTGCACGCCCTGGGACAGCCCGGCGATGGACTGGCCGACGCGGCCGACCACCTGCTGGCCGTTGCCCGCCAGGCGATCGGCTTCCTGCGACTGGTCGCGGGTGTCGGCGGCGTGCTGGGCGATGTGGTGGACGGTGGTGGACATCTCGTTGATCGCGGTGGCGGCCTGGTCGGTCTCGCTCTGCTGGCCGAGCATGCCCTGGCGCACCTGGCCCATGGTGCTGGCGAGGCTGCGCGCACCTTCGTCGAGGCGGCCGGCGGCCTGGGCGACGGTGCCGACCACGCGCTGGTAGCCGGCCTGCATGGCATTGAAGGCAGTGGCCATCTGCCCGACCTCGTCGCGGCTCTCCAGCGGCACGCGGGCGGCCAGGTCGCCGCTCTTCTCCACGTGCAGCATCACGTCGCGCAGGGTCAGCAGGTGGGTGAGGATGAAGCGGATCAGCAGCTGCGAGGCGGCCAGCAGCGCGAGCATCAGCACCATCACGGCGATGGCGTAGGCCGGCGCGCGGTGCTCGAACACGCTCCAGATGTTGGCGCCGGGGGCCAGCACGGCGACCCGCTGGCCGCTGCCCAGGGGCTGGATGTAGGCGCCGGCCAGCGGGCCGAGGCGGCTTTCGGCGCCGCCCAGGTCGACCCAGCCGTTGGCGCGGGCGAGGGCGGAGGCGTCCAGCCCGGGGATCTGCGGCGCGCTGCCGGCAGCGAAGCTCACCAGCGTCTCGCTGCCCGGCAGCGGCGTGGTGGCAGGCCAGTCCTGCAGCAGATGGGCCTGGGCTTCGGCGCCCTGGCGCGCCTGCTGGTTACGCGCATCGAGCTCCTGGTGCATGGCGAACAGCACCAGCAGCAGGGTGGTGACAAAGGCGACCGCGTTTACGGCCCAGAACTTGTACTTGAGGGAGATGTTGCGAATCCAGGCGGCCATGGTTGTCTTCTTGTCGGTCAATAGTGGCAAGGCGACATTATTGTCGTGAATAAGGTGAAGGCTGGCCATTGATGGGGATCAAGCCGCCTTTCACACCCGGGTTAACGGCCGCCGGGGAGTAATCTTGAGAGCGGTTTCACACCTTTGGCAGGTTGAAGAAGCGCCGCGCGCAATCGGTGCTGGCGGCGGCAACCTGTTCGGGGCTTTCGCCGCGGTGCCGGGCCACGCAGGCCAGCACTTCCGGCAGGTAGGCCGGTTCGTTGTGGCCGTGCCTGGGCTTGGGCCGCAGGGTGCGCGGCAGCAGGTAGGGCGCATCGCTCTCCAGCATCAGCCGGCCGGCGGGGATCTCCTTGACCAGCTCCTGCAGGTGGGTGCCGCGGCGTTCGTCGCAGATCCAGCCGGTGATGCCGATGTGCAGGTCCAGGTCCAGGTAGTCGTAGAGCGCGCGGCGCTCGCCGGTGAAGCAATGCACCACGGCGGCGGGCAGGCGGTCGCGGAACTCCCTGAGGATCGCCAGCAGGCGCTCGGCGGCGTCGCGTTCGTGGATGAACACCGGGCGCTGCAATTCGACCGCCAGGGCAAGCTGTTCCTCGAAGGCTTTCTCCTGTTGCGGGCGCGGTGAAAAGTCGCGGTTGAAGTCCAGCCCGCATTCGCCGACGGCGCGTACCCGCTCCTCTTTCAGCAGGCCGCGCAGGGTGCGGGCGCTGTCGCCGTTCCAGTGGCTGGCCTCGTGCGGGTGGACGCCCGCGGTGCAGTAAAGCCGCTGGTTTTCGTCCAGTTGCCGGCACAGTTCCAGGGCCTGTTCGCTGTCGTCCAGGCTGGTGCCGGTCAGCACCAGTTGCACCACGCCGGCCTCGATGGCGCGGGCGACGAGGGCTTCACGTTCCGCCGCGAAGCTCGGGTGCGTGAGGTTGACGCCGATGTCGATCAGTTGCATGGTGCTTCCCTTGGTTCGGGCGAGCAGCATAGCAGAACCTCTGTTTTTCAATAAAAACCTTCAAAAACAGATAGTTGAAGACACTTCTGAAAGTGCTTCCGGAATTCTGGGTTGGCATTCGGCCCTTGCTGTGAGACCCTCGCGCGCCCTCGGCGGCCGGGAACTTGCGGTCAACGCCGCGCTCTGATCGGGCCGGTGCCGTGTGCGAACCCCCTGGAGAGCTGGATGACGCGACTGTTGCTGCTGATGCTGTGCCTGGTGGCCCTGATGCCACTGCCGGCGGCTGCGCGCCTGACCACCCAGCCGGAAAACTGGGAGCAGGAGAGCGACAACCGCCATGACCTGGCGAGCATCCGCGCCGGCGGCGTGCTCCGCGTCCTGGTCAACCAGAGCCGCAACAGCTCCGGCGAGATCAAGGGCGAACCCATCGGCGTCGAATACCGCCGCCTGCGCGCCTTCGAGCAATACCTGAACGACTCCGCCCAGGGCCGCAAGCCGCTCACCATCAAATTCATCCCCAAGGCCAAGGATCAACTGCTCGGTGCGCTGCAGCGCGGCGAGGGCGATCTGGTCGCGCCCGGCGAGGTCCTGCTGGCCCGCGACGGGCAGAAGGTCAGCGCCAGCCTGCCGTGGAAGGAAGACGTTCCGCTGGTGCTGGTGACCCGCCAGGGCAACCGCCGCTTCGTCCGCCTGGAACAGCTCGCCGGCCGCACCGTCACCCTGCCGGCCGGCAGCGCGGCCGGGGAGGCCGTGCAGCGGGTCAACGAGCGCCTGGCCCAGCGCCGGATGGCGCCGCTGGTGCTGGAGTGGACCGACTCCTCGCTGGCCGTGGAAGACGTGCTGGAGATGGTCCAGGCCGGCATCTTCAATTACACCGTGGTCGAGCAGCCCATCGCCGAGCGCTGGGCCAAGGTCTTCACCAAGCTGCGCATCGACCGCCACCTGGTGCTGGACAACACCGAGAGCATGACCTGGTACGTGCGCCGCGATGCGCCGATGCTCAGCGCCAGCGTCAACAGCTTCCTCAAGGACTATCGCCCGCCGGCCGACCAGGACAGCGCCTTCCAGCGCCTCTACCGGCGCGCCTACCAGGTGCGCAACCCGCTGGTGGCCCCCGACCGCAAGCGCCTGGAAGCGGTGCGCCCGACCCTGCAGCGCTTCGCCGAGCAGAACAGCCTCGACTGGCTGGCGTTGGCGGCGGTGGCGTTCAAGGAATCCAACCTCAATGCCAGCGCGCGCGGTTCCGGCGGCGCCACCGGCCTGATGCAGATCACCCCCGCTGCGGCGCGCACCGTGGGCGTGGACACCGTGCACCAGAAGGAAAGCAACGTGCAGGCCGCCAGCCGCTACATGGCGATGCTGCGCAAGCGCTACTTCTCCAGCCCGCGGATCAGCGAGCGCGACCGCATGGCCTTCGTGCTGGCCGCGTACAACGCCGGCCCCGAGCGGATCCAGAGCCTGCGCGCGGAGGCGCGGCGGCAGGGGCTCGACCCGAACCAGTGGTTCTTCCAGGTCGAGCGGGTGGCGGCCGAGCAGCTGGGCATGGGCGTGGTGAACTATGTCAGCAGCATCAACAAGTACTATCTTGCTTATCAGCGTGAGCGTGATGGCCTGGAGCCACGGGAGCGCGTGGCGGCGATCAAGAAGTGATTAATTAATTCGATAGTTATCAGTGTGTTTTTGCGCTTTTTATATCGGAATAATTGTCTATATTGATCCCCAAGCCACCACGGTTGTGGTCAACCTCCCACTGCACAAGGACTCAACATGAACTCGCTGATCAAATCCATCATGACCACCAACGCCGGCGCCGGCCTCGCTGTCCTGCGCATCACCACCGGCCTGACCTTCATGGCGCACGGCTCGCAGAAACTCTTCGGCGCCTTCGGCGGCCCGGGTCTGCAGGGCATGGCGGGCTGGCTGGAATCCCTGGGCGTGACCCCGGGCTACCTGATGGCCACCCTGGCCGGCAGCGCCGAGTTCTTCGGTGGCCTGGCCCTGGTCCTCGGCCTGCTGGTGCGCCTGGCGAGCATCCCGCTGATCGTCGCCATGCTGGTCGCCGTGTTCAGCGTGCACCTGGCCAATGGCTTCTTCATCACCGCCAACGGCTTCGAATACGCCTTCACCCTGACCATGATCAGCGTCGCGTTGCTGATCAGCGGCGCCGGTCCGTTCTCCCTGGACCGCAAGCTGTCCAGCTGATCGCCGGCGGCGAAAAACAAAAGGGCGGACACCTCGGTGTCCGCCCTTTTTCTTTGCTTCAGTGGAACAGGTACTGCACGCCGCCATTGATCAGCCCGCCGCCGACCAGCAGGAAGACGAACAACCCGGCGCCCAGCAGCAGCGGCTTCGGCCCTTCCTGGCGCAGGTCGCCCAGACGGGTCGCCAGCCCCAGGGCGGCCATGGCCATGCCCAGCATCACGTCGTCCAGCTGCTGCAGCGGCGCCAGCCAGCCTTGCGGCACCCAGCCCAGCGAGCGCAGCCCGGTGACCAGCAGGAAGGCCACGGCGAAGCCGGGGATATGCAGCGTGCGGCGCGCGCCCGGCCCGGCGGCTTCGGCGCTGCCGAGGCGGCCGAGGATCAGCAGCGCCGGCGCCAGCAACAGGACCCGCAGCATCTTGCTGATCAGCGCCGCGTCGGCGGCGGCCGGGTCCATGGCGCGGCCGGCGGCGACCACCTGGGCGACTTCGTGGATGGTCGAGCCGCTGAACACGCCGAACGCCTGCTGGCTGCCGAACAGGTTCGGCAGGGCCGCGTAGAGCATCGGGTGCAGCAGCATCGCCAGGGTGCCGAACAGCACGACCGTGGCCACCGCGACGGCGGTGTGCCCGGCGCGCGCCCTGAGCACCGGGCTGCTCGCCATGACCGCCGCGGCGCCGCAGATGGCGCTGCCGGCGCCGATCAGCAGGGCGCTTTCCCGCGGCAGCTTGAGCCAGCGTTCGCCGAGCCACCAGGCCACGCCCAGGGTGCTGGCGACCATCAGCACGTCGATCACCAGCGCGGCCGGGCCGAGGGCGGCGATGTCCTGGAAGGTCAGGCGCAGGCCGTAGAGCACCACGCCCAGGCGCAGCAGGCGCTGGCGGGACAGCTCCACGCCGGGACGCAGGCCGCCGAAGCGGGCCAGCCCGAGGTTGCCCGCCAGCAGGCCGATCAGGATCGCCAGGGTCAGGCTGCCGAGGCCCAGCTGTTGCAGCGCGGGAATCTCCATCAGCCGGCGCGAGGCGAAGGCGATGGCCAGGCAGAGCAGGGCGCCGGGGAGGTAGATGGGCAGGCGGCGGAAGACGTTCATCGAAGGCTCCTTGTGTAAGGTGAAGCCATGGTGCCGCCGACTCGCTTAGTGTAAAAACGGGTTGTTCTTATTGAGTTGACCGGTTTTATCGATATGGCCCCGCGCATCACCCTTCGCCAGTTGGCGACCTTCGCCGCCATCGCCGAGCTGGGCAACGTCACCCAGGCGGCCGCGCGCATCGCCCTCTCGCAGTCGGCGGCCAGCCAGGCGCTGCAGGAACTGGAGCGGGCCCTGGGCACGCGGCTGTTCGACCGCAGTGGCAAGCGCCTGGCGCTGAACGACAACGGCCGCGCCTTCTACCCGAAGGCCAGCGCGCTGCTGGCCCAGGGCGAGGAGCTGGAGAAGCTGTTCGAGTCCGCGCCGGTGCAGCTCAGCCTGGGCGCGAGCCGCAGCATCGGTGGCTATCTGCTGCCGCAGGTGATGGCGGGTTTTCTCGCCGAGCTGCCGGACAGTCGCCTGCAACTGCAGGTGGCCAACAGCCGTGACGTGATCGAGGCGCTGGCCGAATTCCGCCTGGATGTCGCTTTCGTCGAGGCGCCGATCCAGCATCCGCAGATCCAGCTCACGCCCTGGGCCGAGGACGAGCTGCTGCTGGTGGCCGCGCCGGACCACCCGCTGGCGCGGGCCCGGCAGGTCCGGCTGGCGGACCTGGCGGTGGCGCGCTGGGTGTTGCGCGAGGCGGGCTCGGGCACCCGGGTCACCTTCGAGCAGCAGGTGCTGCCGCGCCTGGGCAGCGTGAATGCGCCGCTGGAAATCAGCAACGCCGAGGCGATCAAGCATCTGGTGGAGCGCGGGGCGGGGATCACCTGCCTGTCGCAGCGCGTGGTGCAGGCGGAGCTGGCGCGGGGCGAGCTGGTGCGCCTGGACAATCCGCTGGGGCCGCTGCGCCGCACCTTCTTCCGCGCGCTGCACATCGACAAGTTCCCCACGGCGGGGCTGCGCCGCTTCCTCGACTACGCGCAGTCAGGCGTGGTCTAGCGGCCACTCGCCGAGCGGACGATAGCGCACGCCGCTGGGGCCGTTTTCCGAGCTGAACAGGGTGATCGCGCGGACCGGCCATTCGAAGGACGGCTGCGCGGCCGGCAGGCTGTGGGCGTGGCGTGCCAGCGTCAGGTGCGGGTGGAACGGCCGCTGCTCGACCTCGAAGGCGCTGGCCTGCAGCGCTTCGTGCAGGGCCTGCACCAGCTCGTGGAGTTCGCCGGGCGCCTGGCTCGGCGCCAGGTGCAGGATGCCGTTCCGCCAGCGCGCCAGGTGGTCCAGTTGCAGGGTGAAGGCACGGCGTGGCAGCTTTGCGCCGATCGCCAGCAGCTCCGCCTTGCGGCCCCGCGGGATGGCGCCGAGGAAGGCGAGGGTCAGGTGCAGGTTGGCCTGCGCGACGCTCTGGCCGTCCAGCGGCAGGCCGGCACGCCAGGCGCAGATCGCCTCCGCCAGCGGCGGCGGACAGGGCAGGGCGAAGAACAGCCGCAGCGGGGGTGTGCTCATGAAGGGTTTCCTCGACTGAAGTTGCCTTGACAGTATCGCCGGGCCTTATCTAGGATGCCGCTCAGCGCCGATTTAAGTAGCAACTTGCGGGGCGCGGATGCGGCGAAGCCGACATCGAAATACCGCTAAAGCGCTGGTTTCGGTGTGCCTCTCGCCGCGTCCAGCAGGACCCCAGAGGCGGAGACATGACACCATGACCTGTCCCACCCCGCATGTGCGCCTGGCCCCCATCACCACCGGCCTGGTACGTCGCAACCCGAAGATTCTCCTGGGCGGCCATCACCAGCCCACCCTCGTCCGATACCTGGAAGGCTGGCCCAAGCGCTGGAACGGTTCGCGCACCTTCCTGATCCAGTTCGCCAAAACCGTCGCCGACATCGCCCGCTTTCCTTCCGACAGCTTCGACTTCGCCGTCGTCCAGGCGCCCACTGCCGAGCAGCTGGAATCCACCGTGCGCGAGCTGACCCGCGTGGCCCGGCAGGGGCTGATCACTCGCCGTCCGCCGGCGTTCTGATTCTTTCTCGCTTCCTGTAGCGGCGCCTGCGGGCGCCATTCGCGGACAAGGTCCGCTCCTACGCAAGCGTCCTACGGCGCCGTCAAAGAGAGGCGCGGGGTTCGGCGACGATCAGGGATACTCGATCTCGATCACGAACCACATCTTTTCGCCGGACGGGCTGCGCACCATCACCTCGGCGTCCAGCTCCTTGCCCAGCAGCGCGCGGGCCAGGGGCGAGTCGATGCTGATGTGGTTGTTGCGCAGGTCGAGCTCGTCCGGGCCGACGATGCGATAGCGCGCCTGTTCGCCGTCCTCGTCCTCCAGCGTGACCCAGGCGCCGAAGTACACCTTGTTCGGGTCGGCCGGGCGCTCGCTCACCACCTTGCAGTTTTCCAGGCGCTTGCGCAGGAAGCGCACGCGGCTGTCGATCTCGCGCAGCATCTTCTTGCCGTAGGTGTATTCGGCGTTTTCCGAGCGGTCGCCCTGGGCCGCCGCCTCGCTCACCGACTGGGTGACCTGCGGGCGGCGGACGTTCCACAGTTCGTGCAGCTCGGCGCGCAGGCGCGCTTCGCCTTCGGGGGTGATCAGCGGGGTGCCGGCGGGGCGGGGCGGACGATAACGGCTCATGGCTTCCGGGGTGACGGGGACGATGAGGGGAGTCTACCCGATCAGCCCTCGCGCAGCAGGCGCAACGGGCTGACGCTCAGCGCACGCCGCGTGCCGAGCAGCCCGGCGGCGCCGACCAGCACGGCGCCCAGCACCGGCAGCGCGAGCAGCCAGGGATGCGGGCTCCACGGCAGGTCGAAGACCAGCCGGTAGAGCAGGTAGCTGATCAGCTCGCAGCCCAGCGCCGCCAGCAGCCCGCTGACCGCGCCGAGCAGGGCGAACTCGCTGCGCCGGGCGCGCATCAGCAACTGGCGTTCCGCGCCCAGCGCGCGCAGCAGGGCGCCCTGGCGCAGGCGCTCGTCGAGGGTGGCCTGCAGGCCGGCGAAGAGCACCACGAAGCCGGCGGCGAGGACGAACACCAGCACGTATTCCACCGCCAGCGTCACCTGGTCGAGGATGCTGCGCAGCTGCGCGAGCAGCGCGTCCACCGGCAGCAGGGTGACGGTCGGGAAGGCGCGCGCCAGTTCGATCAGGTCGCGCTCCCGGCTGGCCGGCAGGTAGAAGCTGGTCAGGTAGGTTACCGGCAGGTCGGTCAGGGTGCCGGGCTCGAAGACCATGAAGAAGTTCGGCTGGAAATTGTCCCATTTCACCGCGCGCAGGCTGCGCACCTGGGCCTCGCGGGTCTGCCCGGCGACGTTGAAGCTCAGGCGGTCGCCGACTTTCAGGCCGAGGTTGCCGGCGAGCTTTTCCTCCACCGACACGCCGGGCAGCTCGTTGTGCCCGCCCGCCCGCCACCACTGGCCGGCGACGACCTGGTTGCCCGCCGGCAGGCGCGCCGACCAGGTCAGTCCGAGGTCGCGCTGCAGGGCGCGTTCGCTGCGAATGTCCTCGCTCATCGCGTGGACCGGCTGGCCGTTCACCGCCACCAGGCGGCCGGGCACCATCGGGTAGAGGTCCTCGGCGTTGGGCGACAGCGCCTTCACCCGCTGCTCGAAGCTGTCCTTCTCGGCGGGGAGGATGTTCAGTGCGAAATGGTTCGGCGCGTTGGGCGGCAGCTGCGAATGCCAGGTGTCCAGCAGTTCGCCGCGCAGCAGGGCGATCAGCGCCATGGCCAGCAGGATCAGGCCGAAGGCCAGGCTCTGTCCGGCGGCGGCCAGCGGGTAGCGCAGCAACTGGCCGAGGCCCAGGCGCCAGGGCAGGCTGGCGCCCTGCAGCGCGCTACGCAGGCCGCGCAGCGCGAGCAGCAGGATGACGCCGAGGATCGCCGCGGCGATGGCGCCGCCTCCGAGCAGGGCGAGGGTCAGTTTCAGGTCCAGGCTCAGGCGCCACATGATCAGCCCCAGGGCGATCAGTGCGCAGGCGTAGGCCATCCAGGTGCGCATCGGCACCGGCAGCAGGTCGCTGCGCAGCACCCGCAGCGGCGGCACGCGGCCGAGCGCGGCCAGCGGCGGCAGGGCGAAGCCGGCGAGCGCGACGAGGCCGGTGGCGATGCCGGCCAGCGCGGGGACTATCCCGGCTTCGGGAATACGCGGCGGCAGCAGGTTGCCCAGCAGTTGCATCAGGCCGAGCTGCGCGAGCCAGCCGAGGAGGGCGCCGCAGAGGCTGGCGGCCAGTCCCAGCGTGAGCAGCTGGCTTCCGTACAGCAGCAGGGCCTGCCGGCGCGACAGGCCGAGGCAGCGCAGCAGCGCGCTGGCGTCGAAGCGGCGGGTGGCGAAGCGGTTGGCCGAGAGCGCCACGGCGATGCCGGCAAGCAGCACGGCGGCCAGGCTGGCGAGGTTCAGGTAGCGTTCGGCGCGGCCGAGGGCGTCACCGATCTGCCGGTTGCCGTGGTGGGCGTCCTGCAGTCGCTGGTTGGCGGCGAGGCCGTCCTTCGTCGCTTTTCGATAGGCCAGCAGCGCCTCGGGCGTGCCGCCCCACAGGTCGCGGTAGCGCACGCGGCTGCCGGGCTGCACCACGCCGGTGGCGTCCAGGTCCTTGAGGTTCATCAGCACCCGTGGCGTCAGGCTGTAGAAGTCGCCGGCGCGGTCCGGCTCGTAGGTCAGCACGCGGGCGATGCGCAGGCTCTGGCGGCCGATGTCGACGCTGTCGCCGACTTTCAGCTCAAGGCTCGCCAGCAGGCGCGATTCGACCCAGATTTCCCCCGGCTGCGGCCGCCCGCCGGCGACTTCGGTCTGCAGCGGCGCAGGCGCGCTCTTGAGTTCGCCGCGCAGGGGGTAGCTGTCGCCCACCGCCTTGACGCTGCTGAGCTGGATGCCCTGGTCGGTGGCCACCACGCTGGAGAACTCGACGCTGCGCGCGTGCTGCAGGCCGAGCTCGAGGCCGCTGTCGATCTGCTCCTGGCGGGCTGGCTGGGTGCCGCTGAGCACCAGGTCGGCGCCGAGGAATTCGGCGGCGCGTACCAGCATCGCCGCATTCAGCCGGGCGCTGAAGTAGCCGATGGCGGAGCCGGCCGCCACGGCGATCAGCAGGGCGAAGAACAGCACCCGCAGTTCGCCGCTGCGCCCCTCGCGCCACAGCTGGCGCAGGGACAGGCGGAACAGGTTGGGCAGCGACAGTGACTTCATCGGCGAATGTCCGTCAGGGTTCGGCGTGGTCGATCAGGTGGCCGCTTTCCAGGCGGATCAGGCGCTGGCAGCGGTGGGCCAGGCGTTCGTCGTGGGTCACCAGCACCAGGGTGGTGCCGCGCTCGCGGTTGAGCTCGAAGAGCAGGTCGCTGATGCGCTCGCCGGTGGTGGTGTCGAGGTTGCCGGTGGGTTCGTCGGCGAACAGCACGTCAGGCTCGGCGGCGAAGGCGCGGGCGATGGCGACGCGCTGCTGCTCGCCGCCGGAGAGCTGGCGCGGGTAGTGGGTCAGGCGCTGGCCGAGGCCGACGCGGTCGAGCAGCTCGCGGGCGCGTTGCCGGGCGTCCGCGCGGCCGTCGAGCTCCAGCGGCAGCATGACGTTCTCCAGGGCGTTGAGGCTGTCGAGCAGCTGGAAGGACTGGAACACGAAGCCGACGTGGGCGGCGCGCACGCGGGCGCGCTGGTCCTCGTCGAGGCTGCCCAGCGCGTGGCCGAGCAGGACGATGTCGCCGCCGGAGGGCAGGTCGAGTCCAGCGAGCAGGCCGAGCAGGGTGGATTTGCCCGAGCCGGAGCTGCCGACGATGGCCAGGCTGTCGCCGCGGGCGAGGTCGAGGGAGAGGTCGTGGAGGATGGTCAGCTTGCCTTCCGCGCTGGAAACAACCTTGCTAAGGTTCCGCGCGGTGAGAATGCGTTCGCTCATGGAGAATCCGATGCGTGCATGGCTAATGGGCGGCTGCCTGGCGTTGCTTCTGATCACGCAGCAGGCCGCGGCGCAGACGCTGTTGGTCGTCGGCGATAGTATCAGCGCCGGTTTGGGGCTGGATACCAGCCTGGGCTGGGTGAGCCTGCTGGAGCGGCGCCTGAAGGCGCAGGGTTTCGACTACCGGGTGGTCAACGCATCGATCAGCGGCGACACCAGCGCGGGCGGCCTGGCGCGCCTGCCGGCGCTGCTTGCGCAGCAGAAGCCGACGCTGGTGGTGATCGAGTTGGGCGGCAATGACGGGCTGCGCGGAATGGCGCCGGCGCAATTGCAACAGAATCTTGCTTCCATGGTGGCGCAGTCCCGGGATGCGGGCGCCAGGGTGCTGCTGCTGGGCATGAAGCTGCCGCCCAATTACGGGCAGCGCTATACCGATGCGTTCGCCAGGGTGTTCGAGACGATCGCCAAGGAGCAGAAAATCGCCCTGGTGCCGTTCTTCCTCGACGGTGTCGGCGGAGTGCCGGGGATGATGCAGGCGGATGGCATCCATCCGGCGGCGGCCGCGCAGTCCAGGCTGCTCGACAACGTGTGGCCGGCGCTCAAGCCGCTGCTCTGAATTCCGCTGTTTCAAGGCTTCCCCGCGAACCGCCTTTCGGCTATGTTTGCGCACCCTTCTGGAGCCCCTATGCCGCGCCCCGCCTGGACTCACTTCGCCTACCAGCTGATCGAACCCGATGAGCAGCTGGATCTGTTCGCCTGCCGCGAGGTCCGGGTGCATCTCGTTGCGCGCCAGCTGGAATTGGGGACGCCGGCCGATCGCACGCTCTGCGGCAGCCTGCTGCCGGCCCAGCCGCTCTGGCGCGGGCTTGAGAAGCCGCTGCTGCGCGACCGGCGCATCTGCAGCGCCTGCCTGAAGCAGCTGGAACGGGAAAAGCGCGGTGCGCGGGCCTCCTGGCTCGTCTGATATCTCCCAGCGAGGCGCTCGGCAATGGTAAACTGTCGGCCCTTTGCCCATTGTCCCCGTCAAGGATTCCCGGATGTTGTCGCGCGTTATTGCCGCCTGCTCGCTGTCCTTAGCCGCGTTGCTTTCGGCCGGCCCCGTCTCTGCTATTGAATTGCCGCTGCCGCCCCAGGGCGACGATATCGTCGGTCAGGTCCAGGTGATCAAGGCCAAGTACGAAGACACCTTCGCCGACCTCGGCGAGAAGTACGGCCTCGGCTATGCCGAAATGATGGCCGCCAACCCGGGCGTCGATGCCTGGCTGCCGGGCGTGGGCACCGAGGTCATCATTCCGACCCGCTTCGTCCTGCCGCCGGGGCCGCGCGAAGGCGTGGTGATCAACATCGCCGAGTACCGCCTCTATTACTTCCCCAAGGGCAAGAACGTGGTTTACACCTACGCCCTGGGTATCGGCCGCGAAGGCTGGGGTTCGCCGATCGGCGCCACCAGTGTGATCGCCAAGACCAAGGATCCGGCCTGGTACCCGCCGGCGTCGATTCGTGCCGAGCATGCCGCTGATGGTGATCCGCTGCCGTCCGTGGTGCCGCCGGGTCCGGATAACCCGCTGGGCCCGTACAAGATGAGCCTGGGTTTCCATGGCTACCTGATCCACGGCTCGAACAAGAAGTTCGGCATCGGCACTCGCACCAGCCACGGTTGCTTCCGCATGTACAACTGGGATGTGACCGAGCTGTTCTCGATGATCCCGGTGGGAACTCCGGTGCGCATCATCAACGAGCCGTACAAGTTCGGCCGCAGCGAAGGCAAGATCTATCTGGAAGCCCATGCGCCGATCGACGACAAGGGTGATCCGTCGGTGGTCGACAAGCACACTGCGGTGATCAATGCGCTGCTCAAGCGCGAAGATATCGCCAGCCAGATGCAGATGGACTGGGATGTGGTGCGTGAAGTAGTGGCCGCCGAAGACGGTCTGCCGGTCGCCATTGCCCAGCCGCAAGTGCAGGGTTCGCCGGTTGCGGCCACGGTCGATCAGAACGCCATGCCGCTGCAATAACTTGCCGCTGTTTCGAAAGAGCCCGCTTCGAGCGGGCTTTTTCTTGCCCGCACTTTCTATAGGCATGAAAAATCCGCGGGCATAAAAAAACCGACCCCGAGGGGTCGGTTTTCTAACAGATCCGAAGATCTATTACTTGCGGCTGGCTTTGTCCAGCATACGCAGAGCGCGCTCGTTAGCCTCGTCAGCGGTCTGCTGGGCTTTCTGAGCAGCGGCCAGAGCTTCGTCAGCCTTGCGATAGGCTTCGTCAGCACGGGCTTGAGCGCGAGCAGCGGCGTCTTCGGTAGCGGTCAGGCGAGCTTCGGTTTCTTTGGAGTTGCTGCTGCAACCGGTGGCCAGAACGGCAGCCAGGGCCAGAGCAGAGAATTTCAGAACGTTGTTCATCGTGTTCCCCTTAAGGTGGACATTTCCATTAAAAGCAATCTCCCATGACTGGGAAATTAGCCGGACTACATAGTACCCATTACTTGTAGTAAGTAAACTGACCGGACGCAAGTACGGCACTTTTTTTTCATGTTAGGTCGCTGTTTGCAGTTGTCCGCGGCGGATTTGGGCAAAAACTGTCCAATCTGGCAAAGGAGTGTTTCCAATGGGTGTCAAACTGGAGGCCAGTCTGTTTCCGGCGCGGGGAGGCGGGCTGTCGGATGACTGCCGGCAATGATCGAACAACTGTTTATCTATAGTCGCCGTGATGCAGTTGTCCAAGTGGCAACTTGCTGGCATGAAGAAAGTGTTGGGACATAACGAAAAAGCCCGGCTAATTGCTTAGCCGGGCTTTTTCATGATCTGGCGGTGAGGGAGGGATTCGAACCCTCGATACGGTTTCCCGTATACACACTTTCCAGGCGTGCTCCTTCAACCGCTCGGACACCTCACCAGATTCTCGACAGCGCTGTGTCTGTCGAGGCGCGCACTTTACTCAAAGGTTTTCCTAAACGCAAATGTTTTTTCAACGGATTCATCGGCTTAAGGTGAAAAGGCCGGCTCACGGGTAAACTGGGCCGCTACGAAGCGAAGGCGGATGCGATGGCGAGCTGGGACATATTCTGCAGCGTGGTCGACAACTACGGGGATATCGGCGTCACCTGGCGCCTGGCGCGGCAGCTGGCGGTGGAGCACAGCCAGGTGGTGCGCCTGTGGGTGGACGATCTGTCGGCGTTCGCCCGTTTGTGCCCCGAGGCCGACCGCCAGGCGGCTACCCAGTGGCATTCCGGGGTGGAGGTTCTGCATTGGCCCGAGGCCCTGGCGGAAAGCAGCGCGGCCGATGTGGTGATCGAGGCGTTCGCCTGCACCTTGCCTGCCACTTATATAGAGGCGATGTGCAGGCGCAGCGCGCCGCCGCTGTGGCTGAACCTGGAATACCTCAGCGCCGAAGCCTGGGTCGAGTCCTGCCATGGACTGCCGTCGTTGCAGCCGAATGGCCTGCAGAAGTTCTTCTACTTTCCAGGCTTCCGCCCGAACACCGGGGGACTGTTGCGCGAGTCGGACCTGATCCTGCGCCGCGATGCCTTCCAGGCCGATCCCGGGGCGCAGGCGCGATTCCTGGCGTCACTGGGCGTGCAGGTGGGCGATGCGGAGCGCCTGGTTTCGCTGTTCGCCTACGAGAACGCCGCGCTGCCGGCCTGGCTGGACGCGCTGGCGGACGCCGCTCAGCCAACCTTGCTGCTGGTGCCGGAAGGCCGGGTGCTGGGGGATGTCGAGCGTTGGGCGGGGCATGCGCTGGGTGTCGGGCAGGGTTTCTCGCGTGGGCGGTTGCGCGTGCAGGTACTGCCGTTCGTCCGCCAGGAGGATTACGACCGCCTGCTCTGGTGCTGCGACATCAACGCCGTGCGCGGGGAGGATTCCTTCGTGCGCGCCCAGTGGGCGGGACGGCCGTTCATCTGGCACATCTACCAGCAGGACGACGAGGTGCACCTGGAAAAGCTCGAGGCATTCCTGGCGCTGGCTGGCGAGACGATGGACGAGCCCTTGCGCGCGGCCGTGCGCGACTGCTGGCTGGCCTGGAACGGCCGGGGCGATCTCGGCGAAGCCTGGCGCCGCCTGGATACCATGCTGCCGCAATGGGCGGCGTGGATTGGCGATTGGCAGCGGCGCCTGAGCGAACAAACCGATCTTGCGGCGGGGCTGGTGCGTTTTTATACAAATTGGCTATGATACGACCCCTGTTTTTTGTCTCCAATCCAATCGGATAATCGTATGAAAACCGCACAAGAGTTTCGCGCCGGTCAGGTAGCCAACATCAATGGCTCCCCCTGGGTCATCCAGAAGGCCGAGTTCAACAAGTCCGGCCGTAACGCTGCTGTCGTCAAGATGAAGCTGAAGAACCTGCTGACCGGTGCCGGCACCGAGACCGTGTTCAAGGCCGACGACAAGCTGGAGCCGATCATCCTCGATCGCAAGGAAGTGACCTACTCCTACTTCGCGGACCCGCTGTACGTCTTCATGGACACCGAGTTCAACCAGTACGAGATCGAGAAGGACGACCTGGAAGGCGTGCTGACCTTCATCGAAGACGGCATGACCGACGTCTGCGAAGCGGTGTTCTACAACGAGAAAGTGATCTCCGTCGAACTGCCGACCACCATCGTTCGCGAAATCGTCTACACCGAGCCGGCCGTCCGTGGCGACACCTCCGGCAAGGTGATGAAGACCGCTCGCCTGAAGAACGGTGCCGAGCTGCAGGTTTCCGCGTTCTGCGAAATCGGCGACTCGATCGAAATCGATACCCGCACCGGCGAGTACAAGTCCCGCGTCAAGGCCTGAGCCTGAACCGAGACAAGAAAAAGCCCGGCATCTGCCGGGCTTTTTCGTTTCTGGCGTCTGGACTCAGACGCTGACGTTCAGGCGCACGTCGATGTTGCCGCGGGTGGCGTTGGAGTAGGGGCAGACCTGGTGGGCCTTGGCGACCAGGTCCTCGGCCTCGGCGCGATCCAGCCCCGGCAGGCTGATGTTCAGTTCCACTTCCAGGCCGAAGCCGCCCGGGATCTGGCCGATGCCGACCTTGCCGGTGATCGAGGCGTCCGCCGGGATCTGCTTCTTGCTCTGGCTGGCGACGAACTTGATGGCGCCGATGAAGCAGGCGGAGTAGCCGGCGGCGAACAGTTGCTCGGGGTTGGTGGCTTCGCCGCCCTGGCCGCCCAGCTCGCGCGGGGTGCTCAGTTTCACGTCGAGGATGCCGTCCGAGGAAACGGCGCGGCCGTCGCGGCCTCCGGTGGCGGTAGCGGTGGCGGTGTAGAGGGCTTTGATGGTTTGCATGGCGGTCTCTCCGATTGTCTGGCTGGTTAATATCTTGTGCACTAAGCAGTGCGTGAGGTGAAAGTTAGTTCTATTTAATTTAGTGCGCAAGATAAATTTCGGAAGATTTCGGACTAAAGAACGGTGCGATCTGGCATAAGCCCCGGATTACGGGGCTTGCAGCTGTTCGCGCAGCTCCACCAGTTCCTGCTGGAGGCGCTGGAGCCTCTCCAACGTTAGACGGCTGCTGGCGAGGATGCAGCCCGGAATGCTCTCCGCCTGTCGGCGCAGGTCGCGGCCCTTGTCGGTCAGCCGCAGCAGCACCACGCGTTCGTCGGCCTGGCTGCGGGTGCGGGTGATCAGGCCTTCGGCCTCCAGGCGCTTGAGCAGGGGGGTGAGCGAACCCGGGTCGGTGAGCATCCGCGCACTGATCTCGCCAACGGTGATGCCGTCGCCTTCCCACAGCACCAGCATGGCGATGTATTGCGGGTAGGTGAGTCCCAGCGCCTGCAGCAGGGGCTTGTAGACCTTGGTCATCTGCAGGGAGGTGGAGTAGAGGGCGAAGCACAGCTGGTTGTCGAGCTTGAGCGCTTCGCAGGTCGGGTCTGGCTGGGTCATCGCGCGTCTCCTGGGGGAATGCCCGAGATGAACAGATAATTGCGCATTAATTTAGCGCGATGGCTATTTGTTGAACAGCGACCACGCCGATTCCCGGCTGCGGACGCGATCCCTGCCTGCCGTCAGGCGCTGAAGCCGTCGACGATGTATTCCGCCAGCTTGTCGGTGACCGGCGTCATCCGGGGGCCGCGCAGCAGCACGATGCTGGCGTTGGGCAGCAGCGGCAGCCCTTCCTCTTCGCCCAGGATGCGCAGGTTGCCGGTCAGCAGGCTGCGCAGTTGCGCGGTCACCGCCAGGCCGGCGCTGGCCACCGCGAACAGCGCCGACAGGCTCGGGCTGCTGTAGGCGATGCGGTAGTCGATCTCCAGCGCCTCCAGGGCATTGCAGGCCCAGGCGCGGCAGAAGCAGGCGGTATTGAACATCGCCAGCGGCAGCGGGCGCTGCTCCTGCGGGCAGAAGCCCTCGGCGGCCATCCAGACGAAGGGTTCCTGGCGCAGCAGCTGGCCGATCTCAGTGCCGGGTTCACGGGTCACGATGGTCAGGTCGAGGTCGTTGCGGATCAGCAGTTGCGACGACGACTCGCAATGCACCTCCACCTGGACCAGCGGGTAGGCCTGGGCGAAGCGCGAGAGGATCTCCGGCAGGAAGCGCATCACGTAGTCGTCCGGCGTGCCGATCTTCACCGCGCCGACCATGTGCGGCTGGCGCAGGGTGTTGAACACTTCGCCCTGCAGCCGCAGGATGCGCCGCGCATAGCCCAGCAGCACCTGGCCCTCCGGCGTCAGCCGCACCTGCCGTCCTTCACGCTCGAACAGCACGCGCTCCAGCACGTCCTCTTCCAGGCGCTTCATCTGCATGCTCACCGCCGACTGGGTGCGGTTGACCATCTCGGCGGCGCGGGTGAAGCCGCCGTGATCGGCGATGGCGACGAAGGTGCGCAGCAGTTCGCTGTCGATGCTGGGGTAGCTGCTCATTCATCAATCTCCGAAATGGAATGCATAAGAATGATTCGTTGGATTGATCTTAGCGCTGGGGCGAGACTGCATCCAGACCCACATGGAGGGATGCGCGATGAAAGCTCAACCGGGTTTCGTATCGATGCCTTATCACATCCACCAGTCGCCGCTCGCACCGCTGTGGCAGCGTGCCCTGTACCGCGTGCTGCAATGGCGCGCGCAGGCGTACCAGCGCCGCCTGTTGGCTAGTCTCAGCGACGAGGCGCTCAAGGATATCGGCCTGAGCCGCGCCGATATCCAGGCGGAAATCGAGCGGCCGTTCTGGATCGATGCCTTGAAACGCTGAGCGCTACGGGCGGCACGCGGAAACGCGGTGCCGCCCGTCGTTGTAGCGGATAAACCACTTTGCCAGGGAATGCCCCATGCCTTCGAACTACCACCTCGCCCAAGTCAATATTGCCAAGGCCCGCGCGCCACTGGACCACCCCCTGATGAAAGGCTTCGTCGATCAGCTGGATCACATCAACCGGCTGGCCGAGGCCAGTCCCGGCTTCGTCTGGCGCCTGCAGACCGACGAGGGCGACGCCACCGCGATCCGTGCCTTCGACGACCCGCTGATCATCGTCAACCTGTCGCTCTGGACCTCCGTCGAGGCGCTGCGCGAGTACGTCTACGGCGGCGAGCACCTGGCCGTGCTGCGCGACAGGCGCGACTGGATGGAGAAGCTGCCGACCCCGAGCCTGGCGCTGTGGTGGCTGCCGGCGGGGGCGTTGCCCGACGTGACGATGGCGCGGCGCAAGCTGGAACTGTTGCAGGCGCAGGGGCCTTCCGCCGAGGCGTTCACCTTCGCCAGGCCCTGGCAGATGCCCGGGCGCGTCCCGGTATCGAGCTGAGTGATCGCGGCACTGTTTGGCGCTAGGCTCCAGGGTCTGTCCGATCGTGGAGTGAGTCGATGCCGATTGCCGAGTCGTTGTCCGTCAAACAGGCCCGCCGCCTGGCGCTGGCCGCCCAGGGGTTCACCTTGCGGCGGCCGGCCGAGGTGCAGCGCCGCCATGTCCGGGCGCTGCTGGAGCGCCTGGGCGTGCTGCAGATCGACTCGGTGAACGCCCTGGTGCGCTCCCACTACCTACCGCTGTTTTCTCGGTTGGGCGCCTATCCGCAGGCGATGCTGGAGGAGGCCGCCTGGAGTTCCGGCCGCCAGCGGCGCCTGTTCGAATACTGGGGGCACGAGGCCTCGCTGCTGCCGCTGGAACTCTATCCGCTGATGCGCTGGCGCATGCGCCGGGCGTCCGAGGGGCGCGGCATCTACCAGCAGCTCGCGCGTTTCGGCCGCGAACAGCAGCCGGTGATCCGCCGCGTGCTGGACGCCGTGCGCGACCAGGGCGCCCTGGGCGCCGGCAGCCTGAGCACCCGCGAGGAGCGCGCCGGTCCCTGGTGGGACTGGAGCGCGGAGAAACATGCGCTGGAGTGGCTGTTCGCCGCCGGCGAGGTGACGGTCGCCGGCCGGCGCGGCTTCGAGCGACTCTACGACCTGCCCGAGCGGGTGTTGCCGGCGTCGATGCTGGACGGCCCGGAACCGGACGAGTCCTGGGCGCAGCGCCAGTTGCTGCTGCATTCGGCGCGCGCCCTCGGCGTGGCGACGGAGAAGGACCTGCGCGACTACTTCCGCCTCGAACCGGCCGACAGCAAGGCGCGCCTCGCCGAGCTGGTGGAGGAGGGCGAGCTGCTGCCGGTGCGGGTGCAGGGCTGGCAGGCGCCGGCCTATTGCCCGGCGGACGCGGTGGTCCCGCGCAAGGTGAACGCCAGTGCGCTGCTGTCGCCGTTCGACTCGCTGGTCTGGGAGCGCGCGCGTACCGAGCGGCTGTTCGACTTCCGCTACCGCCTGGAGATCTACACGCCGCAGCACAAGCGCGTGTATGGCTACTACGTGCTGCCGTTCCTGTTCGGCGAGCGCCTGGTGGCGCGGGTGGACCTGCGCGCCGAGCGGGCGGCGGGAAAACTGGTGGTGCACGCCGTTCACGAGGAGGCGAAGGGGCTGGGTGAGGAAGACTGGAACGCGCTGGCGCGGCAGCTTGACGAGATGGCGAACTGGCTGGGGTTGGCGCGCGTGGAAGTGAATTGCCGGCGGCCGTCGGGCGTACGCCTGCAGAGGCTGCTGGCTGAGGTCTGAGACAGGGTGAGCCTCGCAAGGAGGCTCACCGGGTAGGTCACTTGCCGCTGGCGATGCGTTGGCGGATGTGCTCTGCGCGCTGCCTGGAGCCAGGGTGGGAGTCGAACATGCTGCTGTCGGCACCGCCGTCCAGCTTGGCCAGCTTGTCGAAGGCGCTGGCCAGTCCGTCGAGCTTGATGCTGCGCTTCTTCAGCAGGTCGAAGGAGTAGTCGTCGGCCGCCGATTCCTGGGACTGCGAGAACTGCGCGTTGATCAGCGCTTCGCCGATTTCACCCAACTGCGACTGCGACAGGGCGGCGACGGTGCTGTTGCCTGCAGAGGCCGCGGCGGTGCGCGCGGCGGAGGTAGCGTAGGCAGTCTGGGTGGCCTTCTTCACGTGGCCGAGGGCGACGTGGCCGATCTCGTGGCCGAGCACACCTTCCACTTCGTTGTCGTTCATCAGGTCCATCAGGCCGGAATAGACACGGACGCAGCCGTTGGCCATGGCGAAGGCGTTGACGTCCTTGGTGACGTAGACCTTGTAGTTGATCGAGGTGCCGGTGAGCGGATTGCCCAGGGCGGCGGCGATCTTGTCCAGACGCTGGGTGTAGGCGTTGGAGGCCGGGGCGATTTGCGCCTCCGAGTCCATCTTGGCGCAGGATTCATCAGCCACCTGCTTGATCTCGGCGTCACTCAGGGTGGCGGCCTTAATGGCCATCAGGCCCGATTGCGCGAGGCCGTCGGTGGACATGTTCTGGCAGCCGGTGAGCGCGGCGCTGGTGCCGATGAGCAGGATGAGGAGGGAGCGGTGCAGGTACATTGGGTTCTTCCTTGGATTGATGGGAGTGCCACGGGTGCGGGGGCCGCACGAAGGGCGCCCACTTTAGGAAGGCGCCCCGGCTGGATCAATTCAAGGACGGGCGTTTAGGACTTTTCTCAGGCCTGTATCGGCTTCAGCGACGCACCTGCTTCAAGGTTTCCGCGATCAGGAAGGCCAGCTCCAGGGACTGGTCGGCGTTCAGGCGCGGGTCGCAGTGGGTGTGGTAGCGGTCGCTCAGCCCGGCCTCGGTGATCGGGCGGGCGCCGCCGATGCATTCGGTGACGTTCTGCCCGGTCATCTCGATGTGGATGCCGCCGGCGTAGCTGCCCTCGGCCCGGTGCACCTCGAAGAACTGCCGCACTTCGGTGAGGACGCGCGCGAAGTCGCGGGTCTTGTAGCCGGTGGAGGCCTTGATGGTGTTGCCGTGCATGGGGTCGGAGCTCCACAGCACCTGCTTGCCTTCGCGCTGCACGGTCCGGATCAGGCGCGGCAGGCCGTCGCCGACCTTGTCGGCGCCCATCCGCACGATGAGGTTGAGGCGGCCCGGGTCGTTGTCCGGGTTGAGGATGTCGATCAGGCGGATCAGTTCCTCGCTGTCCATGCTCGGGCCGACCTTCACGCCGATCGGGTTGCCCACGCCGCGCAGCATTTCCACGTGGGCGCCGTCGAGCTGGCGGGTGCGGTCGCCGATCCACAGCATGTGCGCCGAGCAGTCGTACCAGCCGCCGGTCAGGCTGTCGCGGCGGATGAAGGCTTCCTCGTAGTTCAGCAGCAGCGCCTCGTGGGCGGTGAAGAAGCTGGTCTCGCGCAGCTGCGGCGCGGTGTCCAGGCCGCAGGCGCGGATGAAGGCGAGGGTTTCGTCGATGCGCGCGGCGAGCTGCTGGTAGCGCTCGGACAGCGCCGAGTTGGCGATGAAGTCCAGGTTCCACTGGTGCACCTGGTGCAGGTCGGCGAAGCCGCCGCTGGCGAAGGCGCGCAGCAGGTTCAGCGAGGCGGTGGACTGGTGGTAGGCCTGCAGCAGGCGTTCCGGGTCCGGCACGCGGCTCTTCTCGTCGAAGCCGATGCCGTTGACGATGTCGCCGCGGTAGGCCGGCAGGGTCACGCCGTCGACGGTTTCCTCGCCGGAGGAGCGCGGCTTGGCGAACTGCCCGGCCATGCGCCCGACCTTCACCACCGGGCAGCCGGCGGCGAAGGTCATCACCACGGCCATCTGCAGCAGCACCTTGAAGGTGTCGCGGATCTTCGCCGCGGAGAATTCGGCGAAGCTCTCGGCGCAGTCGCCGCCCTGCAGCAGGAAGGCGCGCCCGGCGGTGACCTCGGCGAACTGCCGGCGCAGCTCGCGGGCCTCGCCGGCGAACACCAGCGGCGGGAAGCCGGCCAGGGTGCGCTCGACGTCGCCCAGGTGCGCGGCGTCGGGATAGGCGGGTTGTTGCTGGATCGGCTTGCTTCTCCAGCTCTCGGGACTCCAGGGCAGGCTCATCGGTGGCTCGTTCGCGGCTATGGGCGGTGAACTCCCATGGTATCAGCTCGCCCCGCGCGCAGCGCGTCTTCAGTGCGCCGTCAGCGGTGCGCGCGGGCAGGTGCGCGGCAGGTCGCGGCGCAGTTCGGCGATGTGCTCGCCCACGGTGCGGCGATAGCTGTCCCGGTCCACGTAACAGGCCATGCGGTCGAGCGGCAGGTAGCGGTAGCCGCCGTCGATGCGCTGCCCGGCGAGCATCCGCTTCAACTGGCGGAAGCGCTCGGCGGCCGGGTTGCCCGCCGCCAGCTGGCGGATGTAGAGGGCGACCAGCTCGGCCTGTTCGGCGCGCCCCTGCCAGCCCAGGCCGGAGGCTTCGAGCATGCCGAGCATGAACAGGTCGTCGTGCTGCGGGTGGAAGGCGTTGAGGTACAGCTGCGGCGCGGCGCAGTCCGTGGGCCAGTTGAGCTGCGCGCGGTCGATGAAGGGGTAGTCCAGGCGGTAGCCGGTGGCGAGCAGGATCAGGTCGTATTCCCCGCACTCGCCATCGGCGAACGCCACGCGCTGCCCCTCCAGGCGTTGCAGGTCGGGGCGCGCGCGGATATCGCCGTGGGCGAGGTGGTGCAGCACCAGCGAGTTCACCACCGGGTGCGACTCGTACAGGCGGTGGTCGGGGTCGGGCAGGCCGTAGTCCGAGGGGCGGCCGATCAGCAGGCGCAGCAGCGCCGCGTCGAGCCGCTGCTTGAGCGGGCGCGGCAGGCGCAGCAGGTTGCCGAAGGTGTCGATCGGCCGGCCCAGGCAGAACTTGGGCAGGAAGTGGTAGCCGCGGCGCACCGAGAGGTCCACGGAACGCGCGCGGTGCACGGCGTCCACACGCGATGTCGCAGGCGGAGTTGCCGCAGCCGACGATCAGCACGCGCTTGCCGGCGAAGCAGTCGGCGCTGCGGTACTGGCTGGCGTGGAGGATTTCGCCGGCGAAGTCGCCGGGCAGCCGGGGCAGGTTGGGCGTGTGCAGGGCGCCGTTGGCGATCAGCACGCCGTCGAACAGGCCTTCGTGCACTTCGCCGTCGCGTTCGCAGCGCAGCCGCCAGCCGCGTTCCTGGCGGAGCAGGGCGGTGACCCGGGTGTTGAAGCGGTAGTGGCCGTGCAGGCCATGGTGCCGCGCGTAGGCCTGGAAGTAGCGCAGCACCTGCGTGTGGTGCGGATAAGGGGGGACGTCCGTGTCCATGGGGAAATCGTCGAACTGGGTCGTGCCCTTGGAGGAAATCAGGTGGGCGGAGTGGTACAGGGTGCTGTGGGGATTGTCGATGTCCCACAGGCCGCCGACGTCGCCGTGCAGCTCGAAGCCGGTGAAGGGAATGCCGTACTTCTGCAACTGGCGGGCGGCGGCGAGGCCGGCCGGGCCCGCGCCGATAATGGCATGCATGCTGGGTTGTGCCTCTTGGGCTGTTATTCTTGCGGCTTTCGGGCCTGGCTGCCGGTTCCTGGCCGCTCAGGCGATCCCTGCCTGTTTTCGAAGGATTATCACGTGCTTCAGCCCTCGCAGTTCAATGGCAAACCGCGCCGTCTGCGCATCCTGGCGGACCGCAATGTCACAGTCGCCCTCCCGGGAGCGCGGGCATGAACGAGCAACGCCTGATCGTCGAGGAGCGCGACGCGTTCGGTGTGATCCGCGTCGTGGAAAGCGGCGACTACCGCTACCTGGAGTTCGGCGACGAGGTCGAGCAGAGCTGCGTGCTGATGGACGATCCCTGCTGGCTGGAATACGACTACTCGCGCGCCATGCTGCTCGGCGCGCTGTGCCACGCGCAGCCGCGCCGCGCGCTGTTCCTCGGCTTCGGCGCCGGCAGCCTCACCCAGGCCTGCCTGAAGTACCTGGCGCTGGACGAGGTTGAGGCCATCGAGCTGCGCCCGGCGATCCCCCGGCTGGCCCGCGAGCACCTGGGGCTGAACGACGACCCGCGCCTGAACCTGCGCATCGGCGACGCGGTGCAGGAACTGGAGCGCTGCGAGCCGGCGGACCTGATCTTCCTCGACCTGTACACCGATACCGGCCCCGCGCCGGCGCACATCGCCTGGGACTTCCTCGGCGCCTGCCGCGAGCGCCTGCGCCCCGGCGGCTGGCTGGTGATCAACCAGTGGAGCACCGACGACGGACGTCCGCTGGGCGCCGCGCTGCTGCGCGGCCGCTTCAACCGCCATTACTGGGAATGCCCGGTGCCGGAGGGCAACGTGATCGTCTTCGTGCCCGCCGACCTCGACCAGGAGCTCAGCCTGCGCGGGCTGAAGAAGCGCGCCGGCAGCCTGGAGCCGGCGCTCGGCTACCCGCTGCGGACCTACATCGACTCGCTGCGCCCGGCGCAGTGAGCCGCCCTCAGGGAATCTGGTAGCTGAAGGCGAAGTTCAGGCGCGGGCTGCGCTCGTTGTTGTCCAGCGCGCGGTCGCCGAACGGCTTGGCCACTTCCATCGACACCAGGTAGTGCTTGCGGTTGGTCAGGCGCAGGCCGAGGGCCGCCGAGCCGAGCCGGGCGTCCGGCAGGCCGTCCTGGACGTAGTGGGTGCGCGCGGTGTCCACCACCAGGTAGGGCTGGACCTGATTGAGCACCACGCTTTGGCGCAGGAACGAATAGTTCACCTCGTAGGCCGCGCCCCAGCCCTTGTCGCCGCTGGCCTGGTCGCTCGGGTAGCCGCGGCCGAAGTTGCTGCCGCCGTAGGTGACCTGTTCCGAGTCGGGCAGCACGTCGTCGGTCCACTGGAAGCCGGCCGTGGCGACGCCTTGCCAGTGTGCGCCGAACTGATCCTGCTGGGCGCCGTAGCCGAGCACGCGGGTGAAGTCCTTGCGCACCGGCTCCAGGGTCTGCGCGCCCATGCCGTTCAGCCCCTGGTAGACCGCCAGGCTGCCGGCGCGCACGCGTTTGGCGGCGAACTGCTGGACCGAGGTATCCACGCCGACGACGCGCAGCTTGCTCTTCTGCTCGACGCGGTAGGGGATGTCCGGCACCACCAGGTCGTAGCGGCTGGTGTCGTTCACCGTGTAGCCGCGCAGGTTCAGGTCCCAGGTCAGGTCGCGGCGCAGCAGCAGCGGGATGCCGAACCCCAGGTTGAACCTTTCGTTCTCCCGCTTGCGGGCGAACTCCAGGCCGTTGGCCAGGCGCAGGTGGTCTTCCGGGCGCGAGTCGTACTGGCTGTAGCCGGCCAGCAATTGCAGGCCGTTGTCGCCCAGCAGCTGGCTGTAGTTCCAGGCGCGGTAGTGCTCCTCGTCTTCGCCCGGCGGGTAGAGGTAGCTGAATTGCAGTTGCTCGCCCCAGCCGAGCAGGGACATCGCGGTGGCGTTGAACAGGCCGCGCTGCTCGCCACGGCGCGAATCGAGGTTCATGCCGGTGGTGACGCGCTTCGCCGTGCCGGCCAGCTCCAGCAGCGCGCCGCCGTCGTTGGTGGTGGGCGGCTTGAGCGCCATCGCCAGCTGCAGGCCCGGTACGCGGCTCATCAGCACGCTGAAGCGCTCGAAACTTTCGCGGGTCAGCGGCCGTTCGGCCTTCAGGCGGGCGATCCAGCGGTCCACGCGGGCCTGGTGGGCGCCCAGCCCGCCGTTGCTGCGCACCTCCTTGATATGCCCCTCGACCAGCACGATGCGCGCGACGCCGCCGCGAAAGTCCTGGTTGGGCACGTAGGCGAAGGAGATGAAGAAGCCGTCGGCCTGGTAGCGCCGGGTGATGGCCTTGGCCGCCGCCACCAGTTCGCTGACCTGCACGGGCCGCCGGGTCAGCGGCTCCAGCAGCGGGCGCCAGGTGGCCAGCGGGTAGTGGCCGCCGCCGGCGATCTCGATGCGCTTGAGCTGGACGCGCTGCTGCAGGATCCGCCCGGGTTGCTCGGCCTCCGGCGCCGGCGCGCTGACCCTGGGCGCCGTCGGGCGGAGTTCGCCGCCGGGCAGGTTGGGGCGGGGCAGGGTCTGTTCGATGTCGGACCCGGGGAGCTGGATCGGACGTTCAGCCCAGGCGAAGGGGCTGGCCAACAACAGGGCGAGGGTGGCGAGTCTGCGCATCTGGCTCCTCCATGAGGCCGACTTCAGCGAGGGCCAGGAGCCGTTATCGGCTCCTGGCTACCACGGTATGGGCGAGAACGGGTTGATTACCGGGGCGCCACGACGCCAACCCCCAGCCCGGCGCCCAGGCCGCCGAGCGTGCTGCCGACCGTGCCCAGCAGGCCGCTCTGGGTCGTGGTGCCGCTGGTGCTGCCGACGCCGGCGCCCACGGCAACCCCCGTGCTGTCGCTGGTGCTGGCGGAGCTGACCCCGGCGCCTGCTACCAGGCCGCCGCTGCCGGTCACGCCGCTGAGCGTGCTGGTGACACCCGTGAGCAGGCCGCCCGTGCTGCCGCCTGTCGTGCCGCCCAAGGTGCCGGTGACGGTTCCCAGCGTATCGGTGATGCCGCCGACCGAGGTGCCGGTGCCCGTGGTGCTGCCCAGCGAACCGGTGACGGTGCCCACCGTGCTGGTGACGCCGCCGAGCAGCCCGCCGACCGGATTGCTGCTGCCCGTGGTGCTGCCGCTGACCAGTCCGCCGGCATCGGTGACGACCTGCCCGGTATTGCTGACGACACCGCCGACCGGGGCCAGCGCCGGGCTCTGGCTGCTCAGTTGATCGCCGGTCTGGGTCACGGCGGTGCCGATGCTGGTCAGCAGGTTGTTCACCGGCGCCGACAGGCCGGTGCTGGTGGCGACGGTCCTGGTGGTGTTCTCCACCGTGCCCGCCAGGCTCGTGGTGGTGCCGCTGAGCTGGGTGGTCAACTGGCTCAGCGGGCCGGTGGTGACCGCGCCGGTGAGGGAGTCGCCGAGCATGGTGATCTGGCCGCCGACCCCGTCCACCACGTCGCCCACCTGATTGGTGACGCCGTTGAGCGGGGTGCTGGCCAGCAGCGGAGCGTCGCCGACGGCGGTTACGGTGCCGCCGAGGCTGCTGACCGCCTCGCCGGTGTGGCTGACCAGGTTGGTCGGGCCGGCCAGGGTGGTGCCGATGGCGTTGGGGTTGTTGGCCAGGTTGCCCAGGCCGTCGGTGATGCCGTCGCCGACGTGGTCCACGCCCGCGGCAACCTGCTGGATGACGCCGCCGGTGCCGTCGGTCACGCCGCTGCCGAGCAGCGGGACGTCGACGTTCTGCACCACGCCGCCCACGGTCCCCAGGGTGCCGCCAACGCTGGACACCACCTCGCCGGTGTCGCTGAGGATATTGCTGGTGGTGAGGTTGGGCGTGGTGGAGCCGCCGCTGGTACTGCCGTCGCCACCGCCTGTGCCGTCGCCGGTGCCGCCCGTGCCGCCGCTACCGCCGCTGCCGCCGCCCGTACCGCCTGTCCCTCCGCTGCCGCCGCCAGTGCCGCCCGTGCCACCGTCTCCGACACCCGTGCCGGTGCCGCCGCTGCCCCCGCTACCGCCGTCTCCGCTGCCGGTCCCGCCGCCGCTGCCGCCCGAGCCACCGTCGCCGGAGCCGGAGTCGGCGCTGCTGTCCTGGCCGCTGTCGCTGGCGGAACGATGATGACTGCTGCCGCCGTTACTGCTGCATCCCTGCAGCGACAGGGCAACGACCAGAAGGGAAAGTGCGAAGACGCGAATCGGGCCTGACATGCGAGTTCCTCCTTGAGGGACTGGATCCAGCGCGGCTCGAACGGCATGTCCGGCGAGTCACTGCGCTGCGCTCGATGTCAGTTGTAGGGATTTGCTTCCGAACGCGAAATCGGAACTTGTATATAGTCGTTTTGTTGCTCGTAAGACGATGATTCATAAGATAAAACTTTGTAATTAACCGCGCTTTCCGGGCGCTTTTTAATACCTTGGATATAGCGCTTTTCGCCCGGGCCCGGGCCCGGGCCTGGATTTCAGCGTTCGCTCATTTTCCGCTGAAGCGGCCCTCGCGTTTCTCTTGCATGGCCCTGAGACCCTCCCGGGCGTCCTCGCTGGACAGCAGCTCGCTGGCCATGGCCGGTAGCGCGCGCGCGGCGGCCAGCTCGCCCTCGTCCCGGCACTGGCGGGCCGACGCCAGGGTGGCGCGAATGCCCAGCGGCGCCTGGGCGGCGACCCGATGCGCCATCCACAGGGCGCGGGGCAGCAGTTCCTCGGGGGCGGTGACTTCCTGCACCAGTCCCAGGCGGCAGGCCTCGTGGGCATCGAACTGGTCGCCGGTGAGCAGCCAGCGCATCGCATTGCCCCAGCCGGCGACCTGATGCAGGCGCAACGTCGCGCCGGCGAACGGGAAGATGCCGCGCTGCACCTCCATCTGGGCGAAGCGGGCGTTGCTGGCGCAGAGGTTGATGTCCGCCGCCAGCATCAGCTCGATGCCGAGGGTGAAGCAGTAGCCCTGGGCGGCGACCATCAGCGGCTTGGTCAGGCGCGGTCCGCCGAAGGTGCCCCAGGGGTCCACGGCGCCGCCGGGCAACTGCCAGCCCGCGCGGAAGGTGTCGGCGACATTGCCCAGGTCGAGCCCGGCGGTGAAGTGCTCGCCGTGGGCGAACACCAGGGCGCAGCGCAACTGCTCGTCACGCTCGTAGTCGCCCAGGGCGAGCACCAGTTGATTGAGCATGTCGAGGTCGAAGGCATTGCGCTTTTCGACCCGGTTGAGGCCGATCAGCAGGACGTGGTCCTGGCGTTCACGGGTGATGCGGGGGGCGCTGCTGGGCTTCATCGACGGCATCCGGCTGGGAGGGGCCTGCTCGGTATAGCCGGCCTTGCCGGGCAAGTCTAGGTGCGACCGTTCGCCGGGCCTTGTCCGAAAAGACGCACATGAAGCGCTATTTTCCGGTATGATGCGCGCCGGCCAAGCCAAGGCCCCGTTTTGGACCTGCATTTTTCGGAGCTTTCGCGCTCTGTCCTGTGCGTCCGCTGTGCGGACTTCCTTGACGTATTCTTCCAATCTTCATTTCGCAAATCCCCGCTTCCAGCTGCCTGGGTGACTTCATTGTCGTACAGGGCATGCGCAGCTCGGCTATTGGGTCTTTGCGGATGTACCTAGAGGCAAAACCCATGACCCAGGAAACCGCCGGCTTCGCCGCGCTCGGTATTCACCCCAGTATTCTCGCGGCCATCGCCGCCGTCGGTTATGAAGAGCCGTCGCCGATCCAGGCCCAGTCGATCCCAGTGATCCTCGAAGGCCACGACATGATCGGCCAGGCCCAGACCGGCACCGGCAAGACCGCCGCCTTCGCGCTGCCGCTGCTGTCGAAGATCGAGCCGAACCGCCGCGTACCGCAGGTGCTGGTGCTGGTCCCGACCCGCGAACTGGCCCTGCAGGTGGCGACCGCCTGCGAAACCTACTCCAAGCAGATGCCCGGCGTCGGTGTCGTCGCCGTCTACGGTGGCGCGCCCATGGGCCCGCAGCTCAAGGCCCTGCGCCAGGGCGCCCAGGTCCTGGTGGCCACTCCGGGCCGCCTGTGCGACCACCTGCGCCGCGACGAGAACCTGCTGTCCACCGTCCAGCACCTGGTCCTCGACGAGGCGGACGAGATGCTCAAGCTCGGCTTCATGGACGACCTCGAAGTGATCTTCGAGGCCCTTCCGGAAACCCGCCAGACCGTGCTGTTCTCTGCGACCCTGCCGGCCTCGATCCGCAGCATCGCCGAACGCCACCTGAAAGAGCCCAAGCACGTCCGCATCGCCGCCAAGACCCAGACCGTCGCGCGCATCGAGCAGGTGCACCTGATGGTCCACGCCGACCAGAAGCCGGCGTCGATCCTGCGCCTGCTGGAAGTCGAGCAGTTCGACGCGCTGATCGGCTTCGTCCGCACCAAGCAGGCCACCCTGGACATCGCCGAGCTGCTCGAGCGCCAGGGCTACCGCGCCGCCGCGCTGAACGGCGACATGCCGCAGGCCCAGCGCGAGCGCGTGATCGAGTCGCTGAAGGACGGTTCGCTGGACATCGTCATCGCCACCGACGTCGCCGCCCGCGGCCTGGACGTGGCGCGCATCACCCACGTGCTGAACGTGGACATGCCGTATGACCCGGAATCCTACGTGCACCGCATCGGCCGTACCGGCCGCGCCGGCCGCGAAGGCCGCGCGCTGCTGCTGGTGACCCCGCGCGAGCGCCGCATGCTGCAGGTGATCGAGCGCGTGACCGGGCAGAAGGTCGGCGAAGTCCGCCTGCCGGACGCCGACACCGTGCTGGAAGCGCGCCTGTCGCGCCTGGCCACCGGCCTGCAGCCGCTGCTGGGCAACGCCGTCGCCAACCGCGGCGCCGTGCGTGACGAGCTGTGCCGCCGCCTGGGCACCGACATGGACACCCTGGCCGCCGTGCTGCTGGCCAAGCTGACCGAAGGCAAGGCGCTGGACCTGGAATCGGTGCGCCGTGAACAGCCGCTGACCCCGGCCGCCCCGCGTGAGCGCAGCGACCGTTACGAGCGTGGCGAGCGCAGCGACCGTGGTGAGCGTGGCGAGCGTCCGGACCGCGGCGAGCGCCGCCCGATGGCGCCGCCGTCGGAAGGCAAGTCCCGCTGCCGCACCGCCCTGGGCGCCCGTGATGGCGTGCAGGCGAAGAACCTGCTGGGCGCCATCCTCAACGAGGGCGGCCTGTCCCGCGAGGCCATCGGCCGCATCCAGATCCGCGAGACCTTCAGCCTGATCGAGCTGCCGGACGAGAACCTCGACCGCCTGCTGACCAAGCTCAAGGACACCCGCGTCGCCGGCAAGGCCCTGCGCCTGCGCCGCTACCGCGAAGACTGATCCCCAGTCGTCCGCGCATGAAAAAGCCCCGCCTAGGCGGGGCTTTTTCGTTTCCGGGTTTGGCTGGGACTTACCCTGCACTGTGGATTGGCGCGCTTTTGTAGGAGCGGACCTTGTCCGTGAATCCTGGCGCAACGCCGGACCATCGCGGACAAGGTCCGCTCCTGCGAGAGCTGCGAATTTCAGTCCGTAGGATGGGTGGAGCTTGCGATACCCATCAGCGTGTTCGGGGTGGTCATCGATGGGTATCGCTTCGCTCCACGCCATCCTACGGGGCGATCCGGGGCCGCCCTCAACCGAAGCGGTAGATATCCATCCCCAGCGCGCCGAGGGTGAAGCCGGCGTGCTCCACGGTCATGGGCGCGCCGCCGGCGCCGCGGGCGAAGTACAGCGGCAGCAGGTGTTCCTCGCTGGGGTGGTTGCGCACCGCCCAGGGGGCCTGCCGGCGGTAGTCGAACAGGGCTGCGTCGTCGTTGGCCGCCAGGTGCTCGGCCATCCAGTCGCGGAAGGCCCTGGCCCAGGGCTCGATGACGTCGGGCCCGGCGTGCCAGTCCAGCTCGCCCAGGTTGTGGGTGATGCTGCCCGAACCGATCAGCAGCACGCCTTCGTCGCGCAGCGCGCGCAGGGCCTTGCCGATGCGGTCCTGCATGGGCGCGCCGAGGCGGCTGGGCAGCGACAGCTGCACCACCGGAATGTCCGCCTGCGGGTACATCAGGCTGAGCGGCACCCAGGCGCCGTGGTCCAGCGGGCGCTCGGCGTCCAGGGTGGCGGACAGGCCGTCCTGCTCCAGCAGCTCGGCGACCCGCGCCGCCAGTTCCGGTGAGCCGGGGGCCGGGTACTGCACGGCATAGAGCTCCGGCGGGAAGCCGTAGAAGTCGTGCCAGGTCGCCGGGAGGGCGGTGGCGCTGACGTGCAGGTCGGTGGATTCCCAGTGGGCGGAAACCACCAGGATCGCCTTCGGCTTCGGCAGCTCGCGGGCCAGGCGCTGGAGCGGCGCGGCGCTGGCGCCGGGGTCCAGCGCCAGCATGGGGGAGCCGTGGGAGATGAACAGGGTAGGGAGCATGGAGAACCTCGTTGGGGATGTCTTATGTTCAGCCCTGGATTGATCGGCGACCAGTATAGGTTTTCGACGATATCCATCGAGCCCGGCGATATCCCTGGCAAGACGGCTGGCGCATGCCGGGCGGATTGCCGATCATGTGGGGCAACGCCTCCGCAATCGGGACTTCCCCATGCAACACGACTTCTGGCAGGCGCGCTGGGCGCGCAATGAAATCGGCTTCCATCAGAACGCGGTGAACCCCGGGCTCGCGCGCCACTGGCCGGCGCTGCAATTGCCCGAGGGCGCGCAGGTGCTGGTGCCGCTGTGCGGCAAGAGCCTGGACATGCTCTGGCTGGCGCAGCAGGGCTTCCGCGTGCTCGGCGTGGAGCTGGCGGAGCGCGCGGTGCACGACTTCTTCGCCGGGCTGGGCGTCGAGCCCCGGGTCAGCGAGGACGGTCCGCTGCGGCGCTATCGCCACGAGCGGCTGGAGATTCTCCAAGGGGATTTCTTCGACACCACGGCCGCACACCTGGGCGGATGCTCGGCGCTGTACGACCGCGCCGCGCTGATCGCCCTGCCGCCGGACATGCGCGCGGACTACGTGGCGCACCTGCAACGCCACCTGCCGCCGCAGGTACGCGCGCTGCTGGTGACGCTGGAGTATCCGCAGGCGGAAATGGACGGCCCGCCGTTCGCCGTCCTCGCCGAGGAAGTGCGCCGGCATTTCGCCGCCGGCTGGCAACTGGAGGAGCGGGAGCGCCTCGATGTGCTGGCGGAGAATCCCAGGTTCCGCGATCGTGGCGTCAGCCGGCTGGACGAGGTGGTGTTCGACCTGCGGCGCGGTTGACGCGCAGGCATGAAAAAGGGCGACCCGAGGGTCGCCCTTTTCGTTGCAGCCGGTGCCTCAGCGCGCGGCGCGCAGGGCTTCGATGCGGTCTTCCAGCGGCGGGTGGGTCATGAACAGGCCGGCGAGGCCGTGCTTGAGGGTGCCGCTGATGCCGAAGGCCTGCAGCGAGTCGGGCATCTGCACCGGCACGCCCTGTTCGGCGCGCAGGCGTTGCAGGGCGGCGATCATCGCGCCGCTGCCGGCCAGGTGGGCGCCGGCGGCGTCCGCGCGGTATTCGCGTTTGCGCGAGAACCACATGACGATGATGCTGGCGAGGATGCCCAGGACCAGTTCGGCGAAGATGGTCGCGACGAAGTAGCCGATGCCCGGGCCGTCCTCGTTCTTCAGGATGGCCTTGTCGACGAAGTTGCCGAAGATGCGCGCGAAGAACATCACGAAGGTGTTCACCACGCCCTGGATCAGCGCCAGGGTGACCATGTCGCCGTTGGCCACGTGGCCGATCTCGTGGGCCAGCACGGCTTTCACTTCTTCAGGGGAGAAGCGCTCCAGCAGGCCCTGGCTGACCGCGACCAGTGCGTCGTTGCGGTTCCAGCCGGTGGCGAAGGCGTTGGCTTCGTAGGCGGGGAAGATGCCCACTTCCGGCATCTTGATGCCGGCCTCGCGGGACAGTTCTTCCACGGTCTGCAGCAGCCACTGTTCGTGGCGGGTGCGCGGCTGGCTGATGATCTCGGTGCCGGTGCTCATCTTCGCCATCCACTTGGAGATGAACAGCGAGATCAGCGAGCCGGCGAAGCCGAAGACCGCACAGAAAATCAGAAGGCTACCGTAATTCTGGCCGGTGAAACGGTCCACCCCGAGCAGTTTCAGGGTGATGCTGGCGATCACCAGAACTGCCAGGTTGGTGGCCAGGAACAACAGGATGCGCATCATGGCGTAAAGCTTCTCCTCGCGGCTGGATTGGGGGAAAACCGCCTGGGAACGCGGCCTTCCGGATCGCCGGGCACCGCAGGGCCCGGGATCGCTGGATAGTATGCGGGGTATATACGTTTGGCCCCCAGGCGATTCAACTCGGGGACTATTTCAAACTGTGTCGCATGCCCGTATCACGGGCGCCCGAGGTCGCTCTCGAAGAGTAGACGCGTCAGCCGGGCGATGCGTTCCCCGTGGCGGCTGGCCAGCGCCTCGCGCAACTGGTTGGCGAGGGTGGCCTGGTCGCGCCGCACGCTGGGTGGCAGGTCGTCGTCGGGGCGCACGGCGTGCGGGAGGATGCGGGTCAGGCGCATGAAGGCCTTTTCGCTGAGCACCGCCTGGTCCAGCGCTTCGTAGCGGATCGTCGTCTCGAAGCGCAGGTAGCCTTCGTCGGCCAGCCACAGCAGCGCGCCCAGGCAGCTCTGGTGGCGCGGGCTGGGCAGGCCGAACTCGTCGGGCTCTTCCCGGCCGATCAGGTCCTCGACGTAGAGGGCGATCTTGCGCGGGAAGGCCTGGTAGAGCGTCAGCAGGCCGGCTGCGCTGTCCTTGTAGAAGTCGTCGATCTGCAGGTCCATTTATGCGCTGGGATTCACTGGCGATGATTTATTGGCGATAGCTTTTCAGGAAGTTGCCGATGCGGCCGATGGCCTGTTCCAGGTCATCGACACGGGGCAGGGTAACCACCCGGAAGTGATCCGGCCAGGGCCAGTTGAAGGCGGTGCCTTGAACGATGAGCAACTTCTCGGAAAGCAGCAGGTCGAGGACGAATTTCTCGTCGTTGTGGATCGGGCAGACCTTCGGATCGATGCGCGGGAAGGCGTAGAGCGCGCCCATCGGCTTGACGCAGCTGACCCCGGGGATGTCGTTGAGCAGTTCCCAGGCGCGGTTGCGCTGCTCCAGCAGGCGCCCGCCGGGCAGCACCAGGTCGTTGATGCTCTGGTAGCCGCCCAGCGCGGTCTGGATCGCGTGCTGGCTCGGCACGTTGGCGCACAGGCGCATGTTGGCCAGGATGTCCAGGCCCTCGATGTAGCTCTGCGCCTTGTGCTTGGGACCGGAAATGGCGATCCAGCCGGAGCGGAAGCCGGCCACCCGGTAGGACTTGGACAGGCCGTTGAAGGTCAGGCAGAGCACGTCCGGCGCGAGCGACGCGGTGGAGATGTGCTGGGCCTCGTCGTAGAGGATCTTGTCGTAGATCTCGTCGGAGAAGATCACCAGGTTGTGCTGGCGCGCCAGCTCGACGATGTCCAGCAGCACCTCGCGGGAGTACACCGCGCCGGTGGGGTTGTTCGGGTTGATCAGCACCAGGGCCTTGGTGTTGCTGGTGATCTTCGCCTTCATGTCGGCGATGTCGGGGAACCAGCCGGCCTGCTCGTCGCACAGGTAGTGCACCGGCTTGCCGCCGGCCAGGGACACCGAGGCGGTCCACAGCGGGTAGTCGGGCGCCGGGATCAGCACCTCGTCACCGTTGTTGAGCAGCGCCTGCAGGGCCATCACGATCAGCTCGGAGACGCCGTTGCCCAGGTAGATGTCCTCGATGCCGACGCCTTCCACCTGCTTCTGCTGGTAATACTGCATCACCGCCTTGCGCGCGCTGAACAGGCCCTTGGAGTCGCTGTAGCCCTGGGCGGTGGGCAGGTTGCGGATGACGTCCTGGAGGATTTCGTCCGGCGCCTCGAAACCGAACGGCGCCGGGTTGCCGATGTTCAGCTTGAGGATGCGGTGGCCTTCCTCTTCCAGGCGCTTGGCGTGCTTGAGCACGGGCCCGCGGATGTCGTAGCAGACGTTGGCGAGCTTGTTCGATTTGGTGACCTGCATGATCTGGGATTCCGAAGTAGTCCGCGGCCGGCGGCTTGGCAGGCTGTAACGCGGGTGACAGACTGGCGTCAAATGAACGGTTCGGAAGTGCTTTTCCCTGGTATCGACCCTGAAAATCGATAGGAAAACAGTGGATTTCTCGAAAAAGTAGAGTTTTTAAGGCTTTTCTATCGCGAGAATGTCGCTGTGCGGCAGATTCTGAACCTGACGTTAACCACGCGCATCATACGTGCGGCCCGATTCGCGGAAAAGAGAGGGATCGGGCATTTTTCCATTTATGGAGGCAGATCGATGGAAAAGCTGGACAAGCCCCTGGACTCCTGGCGTGACGAACTCACCGACGAGCAGTTCCACATCTGCCGTCTGGGCGGCACCGAGCGCGCCTTCACCGGCGAATACCACGACACCAAGACCCCCGGCATCTACCACTGCGTGTGCTGCGGCACCGCGCTGTTCGACTCGGACGCCAAGTACGACTCGGGCAGCGGCTGGCCGAGCTACTTCCAGCCGGTGGACGGCGAGGTCGTCCGCGAGCTGGAGGACTTCAGCCACGGCATGCACCGTATCGAGGTGCGCTGCGGCAAGTGCGATGCGCACCTGGGCCATGTCTTCCCCGACGGCCCGCGGCCGACCGGGCTGCGCTACTGCATCAACTCGGCGTCGCTGAAGCTGGTGCCGAAAGCGTGACACCAAGGCCCGCCACCCGGCGGGCCTTTTTCTTGCGGCTCTTCGTAGGAGCGAGCTTGCTCGCGAACCAACCTCCGCTGCGGGGCTTGTTCGCGAGCAAGCTCGCTCCTACAGGGCTATGTCGCTGGTTGTGATATCGGGATATTCGTCGGGTAATTCGCGATCAATTCAATTGTGTGCAATTTAATTGATCGCTATCCTCAAGTTTCCCACTTTCCGCCGGAGCCATTCACCATGAGCGACGCACTGCTGAACATTCCCGTGACCACCATCAAGGGCGAACAGAAGACCCTCGCCGATTTCGGCGGCAAGGCGCTGCTGGTGGTGAATACCGCCAGCCAGTGCGGCTTCACCCCGCAGTACAAGGGGCTGGAGGCACTGTGGCGGCAGTACAAGGACAAGGGCCTGGTGGTGCTCGGCTTCCCCTGCAACCAGTTCGGCAAGCAGGAGCCGGGTAATGAAGGGCAGATCTCGCAGTTCTGCGAGCTGAACTTCGGCGTCAGCTTCCCGCTGTTCAAGAAGATCGACGTCAACGGCGCCGACGCCCACCCGCTCTACGTGCAGCTGAAGCAGCGCGCGCCGGGCCTGCTGGGCAGCCAGGGCATCAAGTGGAACTTCACCAAGTTCCTGATCGGCCAGGACGGCAAGGTGGTCAAGCGCTTCGCCCCGACCACCAAGCCGGAGCAGCTTTGCGCCGAGATCGAAGCGCTGCTGTGATGAAGGATTCGGCAGTCCTGCAGCCAGAGCTGTTGCTCGACAACCAGTTGTGCTTCCGCCTGTATGCGGCGTCCCGCGCGGTGATCCGCGGCTACCGGCCGATGCTCGACGCCCTCGGCCTGACCTATCCGCAGTACCTGGCCATGCTGGTGCTCTGGGAGTGGCAGGCCGAGCCGCCGGAGCAGCCCTCGGTGAAGGCGCTGGGCGAGCGGCTGATGCTCGACTCCGGCACCCTGACGCCGCTGCTCAAGCGCCTGGAGCAGCTCGGGCTGGTCGAGCGCCGGCGGGCGCGGCACGACGAGCGGGAAGTGCACCTCCGGCTGACCGGGGCGGGCATCGCGCTGCGCGACAGGGTGCTGCCGCTGCGCGAAGACCTGCTGTGCCGCAGCGGCCTGGACCTGAGTGCCGCCGCCGGCCTGCGCGAGCAGCTGGATTCGCTGCTGCTGCAATTGGGGCAGCTGGAAGGCTGAGCTCAGCCGCGCGGGCGGTGGTCCACCCAGCGCTCCAGGATCGCCGCCAGCTCGTCGCGGTGGAAGGGTTTGGCCAGGTAGTCGTCCATGCCGGCGGTGCGGCAGCGCTCGCGCTCGTCCGGCAGGGCGTTGGCGGTCAGGGCGATGACCGGCAGGCCCGGCCAGCGCCCGCTTTCGCGGATCGCCCGGGTGGCCTGGTAGCCGTCCATCACCGGCATGTTGCAGTCCATCAGCACCAGGTCGAAGGCGCCGTCGCCCAGCTGGTCCAGCGCTTCCTTGCCATCGGCGGCGACGGCCACGACGCAGCCGAGTTTCTGCAGCAGCCCCTTGGCCACCAGCTGGTTGACCGGGTTGTCCTCCACCAGCAGCACTCGTGCCGAGAACTGCTCCGCCTGCGCGGCCTCGGTGCTGGCCGAGGCCGGCAGCGGTTGATGCTCGAAGGCCTGCTTGAGCGCCTGGTAGAGCACCGCCCGCGACAGCGGTCGGGCCAGCTGGCGCAAGGGCGCCAGGCGCTGGGCCAGCGGCTGCTCGAGGAAGTTGCCGTAGGCGGTGACCAGCAGGACCGGCTTGGCCACGTGCTGGCGCAGGGTGATCAGGCAGTCCGGGCAGTCCGAGAGCAGCGCGTCCAGCTCCATGCCGGCCAGGCTCGCGTCGATGTCCAGGCGCCGGTACGCGACATTCCATTGCGGCAGCCATTGCTCCAGCAGCGCCGCCAGGCCGCTGCTGGCGGCGCACTGGACGATCAGCCGGCCGCCCAGGGGGCGCGGCGACGGGGCCGGCTCCAGCGCCGCGAGGGGCAGGGTGGCGATGAATTCGCTGCCCAGTCCGGGCTCGGACTTGACCACCAGCTCGCCCTTCATCGCCTCGCACAGCTTGCGCGTCAGCGCCAGGCCGAGGCCGGTGCCGCCGTACTGGCGGGCGATGCCGGCATCGGCCTGGGCGAAGGGCTGGAAGATTTTCTGCAGGGCCTCGGGGGCGATGCCGATCCCGGTGTCGCGCACGCTGATGCGCACGCCGCTGTCCTGCGGTTCGACGCGGATGTCGACGCGCCCCAGGCGGGTGAACTTCAAGGCATTGGAGAGCAGGTTGCTGACCACCTGGCGCACCCGCGTCGGGTCCCCGGAGAGCTGCGCCGGCAGGCGCGGGCTGATCAGGCAGGTGAGCTCCACGGACGGCCCGGCGTTCTGCGACAGCAGGCTGGCGGTGTCTTCCACCAGGGTGCCCAGGTCGAAGGAAATCTGCTCCAGCTCCAGCTGGCCGGCCTCGAACTTGGACAGGTCGAGCACGTCGTTGAGCAGCTCCAGCAGCACCTTGCCGGAGTCGTGGGCGATGGACAGCTGCTGGCGCTGCTCGTTGGTCAGCGGACCGTCCAGGGCCAGGCCGAGCATGCCCAGCAGGCCGTTGAGCGGGGTGCGGATCTCGTGGCTCATGTTGGCCAGGAAGCTGCCGCGCGCTTGGGCCATGGCCAGGGCGGTCTGCCGCGCCTGCTCCAGCTCCTGGTTGGACAGGGTGAGGCGCGCGTTGGCCGCCTTCAGCTCGGCGGTGCGCGCCGCGACGATGCTTTCCAGCTCCTCCAGGTACTGGGTCAGCCGGTCCTCGGCCTCGCGGCGCTGCTCCATTTCCACCGAGATGCGATTGAGCTGGCGGTTGGTGACCTCCACCAGCACGCCGATCTCGTCGTGCTCGTGGCCGCGCGGGCAGGGCAGGCGCAGGCGCGAGGGCGAGCGCGGGTCGTGGCGGCTGAGGGCGTCGATCAGGCTCACCAGCGGCTTGGTCAGCAGCGTGAAGAACAGCACCAGCAGGATCAGCGACAGCAGCAGGCTGCGGATGAAGCCGGCAATGAACGTCATGCCGGCGCGCCGCAGGAAGTCGTTGCCGAACACGAAGGTGTCGATCTCCAGGCGCAGCACGCCGAGGGACTCGCTCGGCGCGTGGTCGACGAACAGCGGCTCCTCGTAATTGCGCTGCTCGCCGAAGAGGAAGTCGCTCAGGCGCCGCAGCCGGCTTTCCGCGGGCGGCCGGCTGGCGCTGGCCAGGGGCACGCCGGCGTTGTCGATGATCTCGGCGCGGATCACCGCCGGCGAGCGCAGCAGGCCGACCACCAGTTCCTGGGCCAGTTCGGCGTCGATGTTGTAGGCGATGCGCGCGGCGGGGTTGTGGCTGACGTCCAGCAGGGCGCGAACTTCGCGGTTGATGGAGGCGTCCTGGCTGGCATAATCGACGGCTACCTGGATGAGGCTCAGCAGCGTCCCCAGCAGGAACGCCACCAGCACGGTCAGGCTGGCCTGCTTGAACGAGAGGCGATGTGTGAGCGCAATATCCATGGAGTGCGGAGCATCGCCTCGCGAAAGCTTTTCTGCGGCGTAGCATAGCCCATCGGAACCGTCTGTCGGCATAGCCTGTAGCCGAACGTCCAATGATTCGTGGAGACCAGCGTGGATTCCCGTCTGAACGATTTTCTCGCGCGCGCCGAGTCGCTGCTGGCGCGCCTGGAGCCTCTGCTGCCGGCCTTGCGCGCGCCGGTCGACTGGCAGCGCAGCCTGGCCGCGCGCTGGCACCGCGATGGGCGCAGCGGCTACCTGCAGGCGCTGGAGGTCAGCCTCGAACTGCGCCTGGACGACCTGCTGGGCGTCGACACCCAGCGTGACCAGCTGGCGCGCAACACCCGCCAGTTCGTTGCCGGCAAGCCGGCCAACCACGCCCTGCTGTGGGGCGCGCGCGGCACCGGCAAATCCTCGCTGGTGCGCGCGCTGCTGGCCGAGCTGGCCGGCGAGGGGCTGCGCCTGATCGAGATCGAACGCGATCACCTGGCCGACCTGCCGCGCGTGGTCGAACAGTTGCACGGCCTGCCGCAGCGTTTCGTGCTGTTCTGCGACGACCTCTCGTTCGACGCCGGCGAGGGCGACTACCGGGTGCTCAAGAGCGTGCTCGACGGCTCGCTGGAGCAGGCGCCGGACAACGTGCTGCTCTACGCCACCTCGAATCGCCGCCACCTGGTCTCGGAGAAGCAGAGCGACAACGAGAACTGGAAGATGGTCGACGGCGAACTGCATCCCAACGAAGCGGTGGAGGACAAGATCGCCCTGTCCGACCGCTTCGGCCTGTGGCTGTCCTTCTATCCCTTCACCCAGGAGCACTTCCTCGGCGTGGTGCGCCACTGGGTCGAAGTGCTCGCGCAGAAGTCCGGGCTCGCCGCCTGGACCTGGGACGAGGCGCTGGAGAAGGAAGCCATCCGCTGGGCACTCGGACGCGGCAATCGCAATGGCCGCTGTGCCTACCAATTCGCCCGCTACTGGGTGGGCCGTCAGTTACTGGAAGGAGATACCCCATGATCGATCTGCAACAGGCCGGTGCCGGCCTGGACGGCTACGCGCTGATGGCCGCGCAGGCGGAGTCGCTGTTCGCCGACGAGCGCGACTTCATCGCCAACGCCGCACAGTTCTCGGCGTTCCTGTTCAACGAACTGCCGGACCTGAACTGGGCCGGCTTCTACCTCAATCGCAACGAGGAACTGGTGCTCGGCCCGTTCCAGGGCAAGGTCGCCTGCGTGCGCATTCCGTTCAGCAAGGGCGTGTGCGGCGCGGCGGCGCGCACCCGCGAGACCCAGCGGGTCGAGGACGTGCATGCCTTCCCCGGCCATATCGCCTGCGACAGCGCCTCCAGCAGCGAGCTGGTGGTGCCACTGGTGAAGGACGGCCGCCTGATCGGCGTGCTGGACCTGGACAGCCCCAGCGTCGGCCGCTTCGGCGAAGTCGACCAGGCGGGCATCGAGCGTCTGGCGGCGATCTTCCTGCGCCTGACCGACTGCTGATCCGCTGCCCATGAAAAAGCCCCGCAATGGCGGGGCTTTTTCATGGTTCTTCGTGGGGGGCGAGCTGCCTGCAAACAGCCCTGCGCAGGCGTCTCGTCTCTTCGTAGGAGCGGACCTTGTCCGCGAAAGATTTGCGCGGGGCTCATCGCGGACAAGGTCCGCTCCTACGAGAGCCCTTCTTCAGCTTTCATGGCGGGCCGATCAGCGCTTGGCGAGGATCTTGGCGATGATCTGCTGTTCGCCCTCGAGGATGGCGGCCAGGGTGGAGCGGCTGGTGATGCGCCCGAAGTGCGCCGCCAGCGCCGGCCAGCGCTGCGCGTCCAGTTCCTCGCCGCCGTGGCGCATGTTCACCAGCTGGCTGGCAATGGCGATGTCGGCGAGGCTGAAGCGGTTGTCGACTAAATACGGATTCGCCCCCAGGCATTTCTCCAGGTAGTCGAAATGCTCCGGCAGCTTCTCCTGCAGGGCGCCCTTGACCGCGACCTCGTCGCAGACCTTGCCCATCAGCGGTTTGAGCAGGCGGTTGCGGAACACGGTGAAGGTGGCGAGCGGCGCGACCTCGTAGTCGGCGTATTTCTCCAGCCAGCGTATACGCGCCTTCGCCTGCGCGGTCTCGCCGCACAGCGGGGCGTGCTGCGGGTCGCGTTCTTCCAGGTACTGGCAGATGACGCTGGAGTCGGCGAGGGTGAAGTCGCCATCGCGGATCGCCGGCACGCGGCGCAGCGGGTTGAGCTCGCGGTACCAGTCGGGCTGGTTGAACGGATTGACGTTCTCCAGCTGGTAGTCCAGACCCTTCTCGGCACAGAACAGGCGGACCTTGCGGACGAAGGGGGAAAGCGGGGCGCCGAAGACTACGAGGCTCATGGAAGGCTCCTGGGGCGTAGGTGGCCGGATATGCAGGTTCGACGCGTCAGTCGTCGTAAAGGTTCTTCTTCTTCCACAGATCGTCGTCGTCGAGGGCCTTGAGGCCGTCGTTCAACGGGCTGTGCTCGTCGCTGGCGGGCTGGACGTTTTCCAGCACCATCGCGTTGGCGCGCGCCAGCTGATTCTCCATCTGCTGCAACTGCGCCTGGTAGCGGCCGGGGTCCTGCTGCTTCTGCAGGTACTGCACGCCGCGCTCGAAAGCCAGCCGCGCCTGGCCCGGCTGCCCCTGTTGCAGGGCCTGCTGGCCGATGTTGCCGAAGAACTCTATATGCAGGAGGGCGAGCAGGTGGCGGATTTCCTTCACCCATTGCTGGGCTTCGTTGCGTGGCAGCAGGCCCTCCTGCAGGCAGCGGGTGAGCTGGGCGTGCAGGGCCTCGAAGAGGAAGCGGACGTCCTTGGCCTTGGCCTCGGTGAGGATGGCCTGCGGCGCATTGCGCACCGCAATGGACTCGCCCTGGGCGACGAGCGGGCGCAGTTCGGCGATGCGTTCCTTTATCTGGGCATTCTGCTTGTCGATGGCCAGCAGGCGTTCGCCGAGGTTCAATTCGAAACGGCTGAGCAGCAGCTTCAGCGCCGGGGACATGAACTGGCCGGGCATGGACTCGGAAATCTCCGAGCAGCGCCGGTAGCGGTCGAGCAGATCGGCTTTCTGCCGGGCCTGTTCCAGCTTGCGGTTCTCGACCAGATGGTTGATGTAGCCGATGGCAACCAGCAGGGCGATGCCGACGAGGACCAGGACGGTAATGACGAGTGGGGACACCTGGAAAGCTCCCGAAGGGTTTTTCGCGAGTGTAATGTCTTAGTGCTACCGCTGATAGCAGCTGCTCGATTTTTACCCAGAAGTCTTTGATTTAAAAAAATTTTCTTCTGAGGGTTGACGACCCTCCAAAGGGTCCATAGAATGCGCGCCACTTCGACGCGAAACGCTGAAACAGCAAAGCGGCGAAGTCGGAAAGATGTTGAAGTTCCGGGCCGCGTCCCCTTCGTCTAGTGGCCTAGGACACCGCCCTTTCACGGCGGTAACAGGGGTTCGAGTCCCCTAGGGGACGCCATTGCGGGAATAGCTCAGTTGGTAGAGCACGACCTTGCCAAGGTCGGGGTCGCGAGTTCGAGTCTCGTTTCCCGCTCCAAATTCTCGGTTATCGCCAGGCGGCGGTAAACGAAAGATGAAATGGCGTTACCCTTTGGCGAAAGCTGAAGGTTGCAAAAAGTTGATGCGGGAATAGCTCAGTTGGTAGAGCACGACCTTGCCAAGGTCGGGGTCGCGAGTTCGAGTCTCGTTTCCCGCTCCAAATGCTCTTGCCAGAGATGGCAAGATTCAGAAGGGCCCCAGAGATGGGGCCCTTTTCGTTTTTCGCCTAGAAAATATTCACGCTTTACTGGGCTTATTCACGTGTTTGAAATGTGAATACGTTCCGGCCACCCCTCCGTTCACGCCGTTTCTTGTGAAGGCCTATCCCTAAACTATTGATAAACAAGGGATAGTCCTGGTCCTGCCTGGGTGTGAGTTACGCAAGCAGGATTATGTTTCGAGAACCGACACTGATTCCTGTGCCGGGGATACGTCTGAGCAATGAAGTGAAATCTCAATACGGGGGAAGGCGGGTGTTGAGCGGCTCGGGCACCCGCACAGTGTGCCGCGTATTACAACGCAAGGAATTTCCGAAGCCGCTGAATACCCTCCTGCAGCCGCTCTGGCGAGGTGGCGTGGCACCAACGCAGCCAGCTCGACGCTTCTGGACCAAACGCGATGCCGGGCGCCAGGCCAAGTCCGACCTGGTTTACCAACTGGTGAGCCAGGACCTTCGAGTCCTCGAATCCGACGATCCGGAAGAACACATACATGGCGCCGCCCGCATCAGGCACTTCGATCTCGGGCATGGTCTGAAGCGCATCCACGAGTATCCGACGTGTTTGAGCCAGGCGCATACGCAGCGCGGCAACCTCCGTTTCCCCCTGCAGCAGTGCTGTACACCCCGCCTGCTGGACGGCGTCGAATACGCAGGAGTTGTTGTACTCGATTAGTTTGGCCAGATCGCCAATGAGCTCTGGAGGCGCTACCAGCCAACCAACGCGCCAACCCGTCATCGTCCATGCCTTAGAGAAGCTGTTCACCGAAATGATGCGATCCCCGGGTAGGTAGTGGCGTAGAAAGGACGGCGCCGATGGAATGCCCGGGTCGTAGACCAGGCGCTCGTAGACGTCGTCGCAGACGATCCAGATACCGTGCTTGCGACAGTGCGCAAGAATCGGGGCGATCGACTCTTCGTCGATGGTCCATCCCGTTGGGTTGTTCGGCGAATTCAGGAGCAGTACCCGCGTATCCGGGGTCAGCGCGTGCAGTAGCCTCTCGACGTCCAGGCTCCAACGATTGCCTTTGGTCGACAGGGGAAAGCGTGAGACCTTTGCACCCACTATTGCCGGAATCTCGGTCAGATTGGGCCAGAGCGGGGTGATGGCGACGACACGGTCACCTGGCTCGAGCAGCAACTGGACGGCCAGCATGATGGCTGACACACCGGAGCCGCAGATAGCCAGCCGTTCCATACCGATTTCCACACCATGGAGGTGGCTCAGGTACTCGGACAGTGCGCTCCGTAGATAGGGGCGGCCGAGATTTTCCGCGTATCGAGTCTCACCCCGGTCGAGCGAGTCTTTGGCGGCCTGGCGGATGAACGCTGCAGTCGGCTGGTCGGACTCACCAAACCAGAATGGCAGAACGTCGTTGCGCCCCATGGCTCCATTGGCGACTTCGCGAATAGGTGACGCCTCCAGGGATTGAACCGTGGACCGGGCATGCAATCCAGGGTGGTCTGTCTGAAGACGCTGGGAATATGAGGTCATTGGTAACTCTCCTGCAGTTCAAGCCGACTGCGAGCGGTGCGCCTGCGTCGAGGTGCTGATGAAGGCCCGCGCTCGCTCGGAGGCAGGTCTTTCGAAAAAGGTGTCGGGCGGAGCTGTCTCGACAATGCGCCCCTGTTCCATGAACACGATCCGGTTGGCCACCTGCCGTGCGAACGACATTTCGTGGGTCACGATCAGCAGGGTGACGCCTGTCCTGGCGATGTCCTGGATCACGTCCAGCACCTCCTGAACCATTTCCGGGTCCAGGGCGGATGTGGGTTCATCGAACAGCAGGAGCTCGGGTTTCATGGCAAGTGCCCGGGCAATGGCGACGCGCTGTTGCTGCCCGCCCGACAACTGCCCGGGTCGCTTGTGCTGGTGTGCCTTCAACCCAACACGCTCAAGCAGTGCTTCGGCCCGTGCGTTGGCTTCACCCCAGGACAAGCCGCGCACACGTACAGGCGCCAGCGCCACGTTTTTCAGCGCACTCATGTGCGGAAAGAGATTGAACTGCTGGAACACCATGCCGACCTCGGCGCGCACCCGGGCGAGGTTGCGGTCGTTGCGCACTCTCACACCGTCGACATCGATTGAGCCGCCGTCGTACTCCTCCAGCAGGTTGATGCAGCGCACCAATGTGGATTTCCCGGATCCCGAAGGGCCGATCAGGGCGATGACCTCGCCCCGAGCGACGTCGAGGTTGATACCGTCGAGCGCCTGGAATTCGCCATAGTGCTTCTCCAGGTTCCTGATACAGATCAGCGGCGCATCAGGCTGCGGTTTGTATGGCATATCCACTATCGTGCTCCCTGTCTCTTCTGCCTGGCTTCGATGGCGCTGACTACCCGCACCAATGGCAACAGCAGCGCTAAGTAGAGGAGCGCGGCGCCGATCAGCGGAGAGGGGTTAGCGAAGTAGGCCTGGGCTTGCGTCGCCTGCTTCAACAGATCCGGCATGGCCACGACCGAGGCGAGCGCCGTATCCTTGATCAGGCTGATGGCGATCCCCGTGCCTGGTGGGATGGTGAAGCGGACGGCCTGTGGCAGGACGATGTCGACCATCATTCTCCACCACGAGAACCCCAGCGCCTTGGCTGCCTCGATTTGCCCGGCTGGAACTGCCTCGATGCCAGCGCGAAACGTCTCTGCGATATACGCCGAAGCCACCAGCGACAGAGCAGTGGTCGCCGCCCAGAACGGCGGCAGGCGAAGCCCCACGAACGGTAGCGCGTAGTAGACGATGACCAGCAGCACCAGTAATGGGATCGCTCGCAACAGGTCGATCAGGATGATCGCCAGATACTGGAGCGCCCGGATCGCGTAGAGCCGCACTATGACCAGAACCAGCCCCAGGGCGGTTGCCACAGCCAGGCTGGTGAAGCCCAGCAGAATGGTCAACTTGAAGCCGGTGAAGAGTGAGCTGATGGAATCAGCCAGTACCTCTGGATTGAAGAACGTTTCAACCAGACCCATGTACACCTCCTGTCCCTACGGCAGCATCGCATCCAGGGGTACAGCTCTGGGGGAGGTCACCCGCCGCCAGAGTGCCCTGGGCGTTCTTGTTATGGCTTCGGAATGGGTTCGGCTTTCACCGTGCTGGAGTCGGGACTTGGCTCTGTGCTGAACCATTTCTTGTAGATACCTGCCAGGGTGCCATCCGCTTTCATGCGTCCGAGTTCGCCGTCGACTTCGGCCAGGACCGTGCTGTTCTTGGGCATCATCAAGGCGTTCTTGTCGCTGGTGGAGACCTCGTGAATGATCGTGAACTGCGGCTTGTCCTTGATGTACCAGGCAGTGATCGGGCAGTCGTTGACGGTTGCACTCGTTCGCCCCGAGGCGAGATCCATCATCGGCTCGATATTGCCGTCGTAGCGACGGATTTCCTCGAAAGCGTTGTCCTTCAACGCCTTGCTGGCCCAGATTTCGCCGACGGTGCCGGTGATCACTCCGAGTTCGTGTCCTTTTAGCTGATCGATACGCTTGATATCGCCCGTGGCCATCACCGTAATGCACTGGTTCGAATCGATGAAGGGCTGGGTGAACGCCACACTCTCCAGGCGCTTGGAGGTGATAGTGATGCCGCCGATGGCAATATCCGCCCGGCCGGATTGCACGGCCGCAAACAGCATGTTGAACGGCATCGACGAATATTCGACGGACTTCTTCAGGCGCTCGGCCACGGTATTGACCACCTCGACTTCGAAACCGGTCAATGCCCCCTGTTTATCCTCGAATTCATAGGGTGGGTTGGCCTGGTTTACAGCCACTCGGATGTCCGCTGCAAAGCATGCAGCCGATACCAGAGTAAGGAATGCCGCAGCGGCCGACGTTCTCAAGATCACCTTCATATTGCTCCTCCTGAAACCGACTTTCTTATTGGTGAGGCCGAAATTAACAAGAAGTCTGTAGAGCGAGTTATCCCCTCTTGGGGGGATGGTGGGAGAGGGGAGCCGCGACCTACTTTGCATGAACTGCGGCAGCGCCTGACAGGCGCAATCCACGCAGTTCAATACGCATCGTGAGGAGGAGACACATGGATTTATCCGGGAAGCGGGCCCTGGTCACAGCAGCAGCTCAGGGTATCGGTCGAGCGAGCGCACTGGCATTTCAGCAGGCTGGTGCCGACGTCATCGCCGTCGATATCGACGTGGCCAAGCTATCCAGCCTGACGGGCATCAAGGCGGTGGAGTGCGACCTCACTTCCCTGCACGAGATCCAGCGCCTGGCTGCCGACGTAGGCCACGTCGATGTGCTGTTCAACTGCGCTGGCATAGTCCATAGCGGAACCGTGCTGGACTGCAGCGAGCAGGACTGGGAACTGGCATTCACGCTCAACGCCACGGCCATGTTCCGCATGTGCCAGGCATTTCTACCGTCAATGCTCGAAGCCGGCGCTGGGAACCTGATCAACATGTCCTCGGTTGCTTCCAGCATCAAGGGCGTCACCGGACGATTCGCCTACAGTGCCAGCAAGGCTGCAGTGATCGGCCTGACCCGCTCGATAGCTGCGGACTTCGTCAAGCGAGGCATCCGCTGCAACGCCATCTGCCCAGGAACAGTCGACTCGCCATCGCTTCGCGAGCGGATTCGCGTACAAGCGGAGAGGATGGGCAAGTCGGTCGATGAGGTCTATGGCGAGTTCGTCGGTCGACAGCCACTCGGTCGACTGGGCAGTGCCGAAGAAGTCGCGCAACTCGCGTTGTACCTGGCCAGCGATGCCAGTGCTTTCGTGACCGGTACCGTGCAGATCATCGATGGCGGTTGGAGCAACTGAACAATAAGGATTTCATGTCATGAAACTGGTTCGCTTTGGACAGAAAGGCGCTGAGAGGCCCGGCATCCTCGATTCCGAGGGAAGGCTGCGTGATCTATCTGCTGTTGTTGCAGACATAGCAGGGGAGACCCTGACACCCCATGGGCTCGCCCAGTTGCGCGGTCTTGACCCAACGTCCCTTCCTTTGGTTGCTGGCTCCCCGCGCATCGGCCCATGCGTGGGCTCGGTGGGGAAGTTCATCTGCATCGGCCTGAACTATGTCGACCACGCCAAGGAGACTGGCGCCGACATACCGAAGGAGCCCGTGATCTTCGGCAAATGGACCAGCGCCATCGTCGGCCCCAACGACGAAGTAGAGATCCCTCTGGGTTCGCAGAAGACCGACTGGGAGGTCGAGTTGGGCGTCGTGATCGGTAAGCCCGGGCGGTACATCAGCGAGGAGGCGGCACTTGAGCACGTAGCGGGTTACTGTGTCATCAACGATGTGTCCGAACGTGAGTTCCAGATCGAGCGCGGCGGCACCTGGGACAAGGGCAAGGGTTGCGATACCTTCGGCCCGCTAGGACCGTGGCTGGTCACCGCTGACGAAGTCGCTGATCCTCATGGGCTTGGAATGTGGTTGGAGGTTGACGGTAAGCGCTATCAGGAAGGCAACACGCGCACCATGATTTTCCGTGTGCCGCAGTTGGTCAGTTACGTCAGTCGCTTCATGAGTCTGCATCCTGGCGACGTGATCTCCACGGGCACACCGCCTGGCGTGGGAATGGGACAGAAACCGAACCCGGTGTACCTCAGGCCCGGCCAACGCATCCGTCTGGGAATCGATGGGCTTGGCGTGCAGGAGCAACGTACCGTTTCTGCGTGTGACGCCGGCGGCGATTGTTCGAACTAGGGATAGCCCCTCGGTTCGGATCACGGAACCGAGGGGTCGTTGCTGCCCTCATGGTGATTTGGCATGCTCAAACGGCCTATAACCAGTAATACGCTGGAGGTCCCGCATGTCTGCTGCGATTTCGATTGCGCAAATGAGCCAGTTGGTCGATGCACTCGACCACGAGGACTTTCCTAATTTGCTGCTCGGATGTCTGGATAGCATCGTGTCGTTTGATCTGTTCGCTTTGTTTCTTTATGACAAGGCTGCAGCCCCCACTTATCTGTGCAGCAACTTTCCCATCGGGGTGGAAGAGCGGTCACTGCATAGGTTCTCCAGCGATACCTTCCGTTATCACCCTTTCTACCAGCACCACCTGAAAGGCCTCGACAACGGTATCTACTTCATGCGCGAGCTCAGCCAGTCGCCATTTCTGCAGCGCCCCGCGTGCGAATGCGACAGCATCCGTTTCAGCAGCAATGAGGAAATTGGCTATATCACTCGAGGATTTCCTGATTTGCTCAAGGAGTTGGATATCACCGTCCGACTGAGTGACGAGCGGACGCTCCAAGTGGGGCTTTACCGCCATGGCCGCGCTACGTTCTTCCCGGATGAGATCGCGAAGCTGGGCTGCCTGTTCCCTTTAATTCAGTCGCTGTTGAAGCGTTACCTGAACACCTGGCTGGCAAACAGGCAACAGCCGTCACGGGAACATTTCTACCGGGCTGGCATGCAAAGCATCGGTGAACTTTTGTCGCCTCGGGAAGCTGAGATCGTTAGCTTGATTCTCAAAGGCTTCAGCTCGAAGGAAATTTCCGAAAAGCTCAGGATCAGTGCCGAGACCGTCAAGACGCATCGAAAGAACTCTTACCTGAAACTTGAGGTCTCGACTGCAGCGGAATTGGTCTCGCGCTTCCTGGATGACGTATCGCTGACCATGCGCACACCGATGGCGACAGATCGAAGGATGAAGTAGGTAGAGGGGGATTACTGCTGAACGGCGGCAGTGGATAGTTTCGAGCCGGCAAGGTCAGGCTCTCTTCATTACACGGTCGCCGGGCATCGGCAATCCTATCGAATCGACCTGGAACCACTGGAACATAAGGCTGCCCAGGTCTCGCCACATGATGAACAACTAAACATCGTTCAATGCAGCACCTGCGCCGGATTATCTTGTGAATGTACCCCGATCAGCGCCTGGCCGTATCGTCTGCCAGCGCAAGCGCTACCCGTTGCCTCAAGCAGAATGGCCAATCGCCTCACAGAGTCTTTCGGCGTGATCTAAGCTCCACGAAGGTTGGCCTCTCGAGCAGAGGTTTTCATGCCAAGCACACCTGAAGACGGTCTCAAGAGCGCGTTGAAAGCCTGTCGCGAGAGCTTCTTTTTCGTCGGCTTTTTCAGCTTATTCATCAACGCGCTAATGCTCGTTCCAACCTTTTATATGCTTCAGGTGTATGGGCGGGTGATAACCAGCGGAAGCCTGACCACCCTGGCCATGCTGACGCTGATCATGTCCGTGCTGGTGATCACCCTCGGCTCCCTGGAGTGGATTCGCTCGCGCATCATGGTCCGGGTCAGTACCCGCCTGGATGTGCTGCTGAGCCGCCAGGTCTACAGGGCCAGTTTCAGGCGGGCCCTGGACAGCGGCGGCATGGATGCCTCGGCGCAGCCGCTCAACGACCTGACGGGCCTGCGCCAGTTCCTCACCGGCAGCGGCCTGTTCGCCTTCTTCGACGCTCCCTGGCTGCCGATCTATATCGCCGTGATGTTCCTGTTCCACCCCTGGTTCGGCTGGGTGGCGACGGGCAGCGCCCTGCTGTTGCTGTTGCTCGCCTACGTCAACGAGAAGCTGACGGCCCCGGCGCTGGCCCAGGCCAACAAGGAGCATATCGGGGCGACGCTGCACACCACGAAGAACCTGCGCAATGCGGAAGTCATCGAGTCCATGGGCATGCTGGAAACCCTGATGGACCGCTGGGGGCAACGGCAGCGGAACGTTCTGCTGTTGCAATCCCTGGCGAGCGACAAGGGGGCGATCGTCAGCACGCTGTCCCGGACGTTCCGGCTGCTCGTGCAATCCCTGGTGCTGGGGCTGGGCGCGTACCTGGCGGTGGACCATCAGGTGGGGGCGGGCATGGTGTTCGCCGGGGCCGTGCTCCTGGGCCGTGCGCTGGCCCCCATCGACCTGCTCATCGGCAGCTGGAAGGGCTTCATTTCGGCGCGCTCGCAGTACGGCCGGCTGAACGACATCCTTGGCAAGCTGCAGGCGCAGCCCGAGCGCATGTCGCTGCCGGCGCCCCAGGGGCACATGCAGATCGAGAACCTGATCGTCACGGCGCCCGGCTCGAAGACCCCGATCATCAGGAACATCAGTTTCAGCGTACCCGCCGGCTGCGTGGTGGGCATCATCGGCCCCAGCGCCGCCGGCAAGTCGACCCTGGTCAGGGCGCTGATGGGGGTGTGGGCGCCGATGCATGGGGTGGTCCGGCTGGATGGCGCGGACATCAGCACCTGGGACAAGCACGAACTCGGCCCGCACATCGGCTACCTGCCCCAGGACATCGAGCTGTTCGAAGGCAGCGTCGGCGAGAACATCGCCCGCTTCGCCGAGGTCGATCCGGAGAAGGTCATCCGGGCCGCCCGGATGGCCGGCGTTCACGAAATGATCCTGCTGCTGCCCGATGGCTACGACACCGTCATCGGCAGCGAGGGGGTGATGCTCTCGGGAGGGCAGCGCCAGCGCATCGGGCTGGCCCGCGCGCTGTACGGCAACCCGCGGCTGATCGTGCTCGACGAGCCCAACTCCAATCTCGACGACGTCGGCGATCGCGCCCTGGCGGCGGCCATCCAGCAGCTCAAGAAGACCGGCGCGACCCTGTTCGTCATCACCCACCGCACCAACATCGTGTCGCAACTCGACCGGCTCCTGCTGATGAACGATGGCGTCATCACGCTCTACGGGTCGCGCGATCAGGTGCTGGCCGAACTCACCGCAAAACAGCCGCAGGTACAACAGCAGGGACACCCGCGCGCCATGCCGGCAGGCGCCAGTGTCGCTCCGGTCGATACCCGCAAGGACGACTTCGATGCCCAGTCGTCAAATTGAAAGCTTCACCGACCTGCCGATATCGGATCACAGGATCCGCCGCCTGGGCTTCGCCATCGTCGGGGTGACCTTCGGCCTGTTCGGCACCTGGGCGGCGCTCGCGCCCCTCGACGGCGCCGTCTACGCGCCGGGGGTGGTCACGGTGCAGACCTACCGCAAGACCGTCCAGCACCTCGAAGGCGGCATCGTCAAGGAGGTGCTGGTGCATGACGGCGACATCGTCAGGCGGGACGATCCGCTGATCGTCCTCGACGATGCCCAGCTGCGCTTCGAATACGAGATGACCCGCAACCAGCTGGTCGCGGCCATGGCCATGGAGGCGCGGCTCAAGGCCGAGCGCGACTCGCTGTCGGCGATCAGCTTCGGCGAGAGCGCCGATCTCGCCAGCCCGCGCGGCATGGAGGCGCGCCAGAGCGAGACCCAGGTGTTCGACGCCCGGCAGGGCTCGCGGCTGGGCCAGATCGCGGTGCTGCGCGAACGCATCGGCCAGTTGAACCAGCAGATCAACGGGCTGGAATCGGTGATCGGCGCCAAGGTCCAGCTGGAGGGCTCCTACAGCGGCGAAATCGGCGAGCTGTCCGACCTGCTCAAGCAGGGCTTCGTCGACAAGCAGCGCCTGGTCGAGCAGCAGCGCAAGCTGGGGCTGCTCAGGTCCGAGGTGGCGGACCACCGGGCCAGCATCAACCGGGCCCGGCTGCAGATCAACGAAACCCAGCTGCAGATCCTGCAGGTCGACAAGGATTTCAACGCCGAGGTCGCCAAGCAGCTGGCCGAGGTCCAGACCAAGATCTACGACCTGCGCGAGAAGAGCTCGTCCCTGGAGGACCGGCTCGGCCGCATCGTCATCCGCGCGCCCGACGCGGGCATGGTGATCGGCATGACGGTGCACACCGTCGGCGGCGTCGTGCATCCGGGGACGCCGCTGCTGGACATAGTGCCGTCGGTCTCCGAGCTGGTCATCGAGGCCCAGGTGCCGCCGGTGGACATCGATCGCATCGCCATCGGCAAGCGCGCCGACATCCGTTTCAGCGCGTTCAATGCCGCCACCACGCCGGTGATCGAAGGCGAGGTGAGCAGCGTATCGGCCGACCGGCTGATCAATGAAAAGAGCGGGAATGCCTATTACCTGGCGCGGGTCCGGGTCACCGAGCACGGCGTGCGCACCCTGGGTGAACGCAAGCTGGTGCCGGGGATGCCGGCGGACGTGCTGATCATCACCGGGCAGCGCACGCTGTTGCAGTACCTGATGCAGCCGGCCCGCAATGCCCTGTCCCAATCGATGATCGAGGAATGATCATGGACACCTCGACAGTTCTGCTGGCTGGAGCCTTCATGCTGGCGGCGGGCGGCGCCCTGGCGCAGACCGCCGCGGCAACATCGCCCGGGGTCAGCGTCTCGGACCTTTCCACCGATCTCATGCAGTTGTACCGCGAGGCGCGGCTGGAGGACCCGAAGGTCCTGGCCTCCTTCGCGCAGGCGCAGTCGGGCCGGGAGCACCAGCGCGAAGCCATGGGAGCGCTGTTGCCGCAGGTTTCGCTCAACGCCGGGACCAACTGGATCAACCAGCAGAACGACCTGGTGCACGACAGCTACGACAGCGAAAGCTACAGCCTGGTGCTGCGGCAGTACCTCTACAACAAGGCTGCGTGGGAGAACTACAAGAAGTTCAAGAGCCTGGCCAAGCAGTCCGAATCGGAGGCGCTGGAAGCCCAGGCGGAGGCCACCGTGGAACTGGCGCGGCGCTACTTCACCGCGCTGGCGGCCGAGGACGAGCTGGAGCTGGTGCGGGCGGAGCGGCGGACCACCCAGGAAAGCCTGGACCGGGTCAATGCGTTGTACGAGAAGCAGCTGGCGCTGGTCACCGACCAGCTCGACCTCAAGGCCCGGGTCGACCTGCTGGCGGCGCAGGAACTGGACGCCAGCAACCAGGCCACCATCAGCCGCGAGTCGCTGGCGGAGATCGTCGGCCGGCCGGTCAAGGAGCGGCTCAGCCGGGTCCGCGATGACGTGCGCCTGCGGGCGTCGGCGCAGAGCCTGGAAACCTGGGTGCGTGACGGCATGGCGCAGAACCCGGCGCTCAAGGCCAGCGAGAGCGCCGTCGAGGCAGCGGAAGCCGCGCTGCGCAGCGGCAAGGGCGGGCATTATCCGACCGTGAGCCTGAGCCTGAGCGCGCAACAGACCAACGAGGGCTACAACAACTCCCTGGCGCCGCGCACCGACAGCTATGTCGCCGGCGTCGGCGTGCAGGTGCCGATCTACAGCGGCGGTTCGACCTCGGCGCGGGTCCGCGGGCTCTACCAGGACCAGCTCGCCGCCGAGCAGCAACTGGAAGAGATCCGCCGCCGGGTGGTCAAGGAGATCACCAGCGCGTACCTGACCGCCAATTCCAACGGTGAAAAGATCGAGGCGAGCCGGGTGGCGCTGTCCTCGGCGCAGCTGTCCCGGGTGGCGGCGGAGAAAGGGCTGAGCTACGGAATGGTCAACGCCGTCGACGTGCTGGCCGCCGTACGCAACGAGTTCCGCGCGCGGCGCGACCTGCTCAAGACGCAATACGAGTTTCTCAGCAATGTGTTCACCCTCAACCGCTGGGCGGGACGGCCGCCGGTGGAAAGCGTCGAGAGCGTGAATGGCTGGCTGGGCCCCGGCAGCCCCGGCCAGGACTTCCAGCAACCCTGATCCCGCCAGGCCGGGACTGCTCTGGTCCCGGTGTCGCCCCTCAGCCTGAAACCGCCCCGCGCCTCCTGCGCGCCGCGACTCGTTGGATTCGCGCGTGGCTCGGCGAGCCGGGCCTGGACGATAATTTGACGCAGTCGACAGTATTTGCGTTTCGTTCGCGCCGCTTGTCGATTAATTGACGACCTCTGCGGGGCCGGCCGGGATTGCAGACCGCACGGGGCACGCCTAAGGCCTTGATTTACCAGGGGCTGCCGGCAACCTCCGGAAGCCTCGGCCGGGCCGCCGGAGGAGACCCAGGGCGACGGCCGGCGGATGAACGGGCTGGCAGGATGCCTGGCTGGCCTAGACTCATTTGACCGGCCGAGGGAACACAACATCCAGGGCAAGCCAGTGCGGTTGCTCCTGCTGGTGTTGTCTCGACGGGCTTTACCCTGCTGTTGGATACGCCCTCAACCTCTGCCGTTGCAGCGGGTGGACGTGGCCTCACGGGGCGGTGGAAACGTGGGTATTCAATACCCGGACCGGCACCGTCCAGGCTCGTCGGCACCCGCATCTGTCCTCCCATCGCGGTAGCCAGCCTAGCGAATCGCTTATCCCGAAAGGCCCGCGGGTGGGAGGTCGTTGTTCATCGTTCACGGAGGTCAGAAATAAAATGCCTGACCACAGAAAACCCATACGCGTGATGCTGATCGACTGTCGCCCCCTCGTCCTGATGGGCCTCCACGACCTGATCAATGCCAGAAAGCCCCGGATGGAAGTGGGCGGCCAGGCCACCACCTATACCTACGCGCTGGACCTTGCCGACCGCTTGCGCCCCGATGTGATCTTCCTGAGTTTCTTCCCCGATGCGCTGAGCCCGCTGGAAGTCGTCGCGGAACTCGCCCGCAGCGCCGAAATGAAGGTGCTGGTGCTCAAGGGCCTGTACGAATCCGTCCCCGTCGCCCAGGCGATCGAGGCGGGCGCACGCGGCGTGGTGCTGGCGGAAGACCCGACGGAATCGATCGTCCAGGCCATCATCAACGTCCACCACCGCGACATCGGCCGGGACAGGGCCTGGGCCGGCGGGCTTTCCGGCTATGCCGCGAGCGGGCATATCCATTTGAAGTGCAATCCGGAACAGGCGAAACAGGCGCGGCTGACGCTGCGCGAGAGGGAACTGATCTGCGCCATCGTCGAGGACCCGTCCGCCAAGTACATGAGCATCGCCGAGCGCCTGGGCATCAGCGAGCACACCGTGCACAACCACCTCAGCAACATCTACCAGAAGCTCGATCTCATCAACCGCATGGACCTGCTGATGTACGCGCTGAAGCACGGGCTCACCAGCAGCGAAGAACCGCCCGAGTCCGGCTGGGTGGAACTGGACAGCGGCTCACGGCAGAACGCCTAGCCCCTTCGGGCCCGGCGTCATCCTCCCGCGGTCTTTGCCGGCCACGGTCGTCCGCGTGGTGCATGCCGCGTAACGGTGCCGCTTTCGGGCCGCAGGCTGCCCGGGTGTAACCCCGCAAAGGACATGCGAGGGTGGTTTCCACGCCACCCCCGCATTCCGGCACGCGCGCGCTGTGTCAGGCGCTGCCATGCACGATGTCGGTGTTCTGAATGTTGACCCCGACCACGGTGATGGTCGTCAGCTGTCCGCCGGTCTCGGCAATCGTCACGATGCTGTCTGCGCCGGAATTGTCGATCGACTGGACCGTGGAGGCCGGGTCGCCGATGAGCACCAGCGCGTCCCGGTGGCCGGCGGTCTCATCGAAGCCGGTGACCTGGTATTGCTGGCCCGCGCTGGGGGACAGGTCGACGTTGAAGGCATCACGCGCGCCGGTCACCCCCGCCAGCGTGAAGTCGAAGGTCGCACCGGCCCCATCGCTGGCGAACAGGTTGGCGGTGAACGCGCTGCTCGCCGTGTCGCCATCCTGGTCCGTCACCGTGGCGTTGAACGCCAGCTGGACGTCGTTGGCCAGGTTTTCGACCTGCTTGATGAACTCGATCGTCGGGATCTTGACCGTACCCAGGCCCATCGTCAGCTGGACCGCGTCGATCAGCTTGCCGGCCACCGTCTGCACGGTGAAGGACTGCTGTCCTCCGGCCTCCGGATGCAGGTCGGTGGCGAGCACCTTGATGGGCGCGCCGGACGTCGTGCCGTCGTCGTAGTAGGCCGTGTAGTACAGCGCTTCCGTGGCGGGGTTGTAGCCCTGGACCGAGTTGTCGATGTAGACCTTCATGGCCGTCAGCAGGCTCTCGGGATTGATGACGAAGCTCTCGTCACCGGCATTGATGCCGGCGGTGTTGTTGCCCTCCAGGTTGTTGTTGTCGATACCGATACCCGAGGTGCTGACGTTCATTTTCCCCGCGCCGATGTACGACGGCAGGGGGTTGGTCTGCAGTTGTGCCTCGGTGGGGTCGGGCTCGCCGAGTCCGATGCCGGTCAGGATGCTGTTCGCGCCGGTCTGCGGCGCCAGCGGATCGGCGGCGAAGAAGACGATCTCCTCGGAGGCCGACGGAATCGCCGGGTCATCGGTCGGCGGAATCAGCAATGTGCGCACCGGGTCCGGGCCGCCCGCGGCAAGCGCGCCGTCGGCACTGCTGAGGACGAGCGTGGTGCTGAAGCCCTGCACCAGGTCCAGCGTGTAGCTGCCGTCGGCATGGGCGGTCAGGGTGTAGTCGATACTGGTGTCCGCGGTGGCGGCGTTGTTGTCGAAGTCGCCGGTCAGGGTCCCGGCGAAGTGGAACGCGCCATCGCCGTCCGGTGACGGCGACTGCTCGGTGAGCGTGCCGGTTCCGCTGGTGGTCGTGCTGTCAGGCCTGACCAGGGTGACGCCGGTCAACGCGATATCCAGGCCGGCCGCCCCCACTCCATCGGCGCCGTATGCCTTGTCCCAGTACCCGGTCTGCGGAAGGATGCTGCCGGTGCCGACCAGGTTGCCGAAGGCCAGGGTCGGCGTGTCGTCGTCGACGGTGATGACCAGCTTCTCGGCGGCGGCGGTCACGGTGTCGCCATCGCTGTCGGTGGCCTGCAGCAGCGTGCCGAGGTTGATGTCGATGTCGTTTTCGTCGTTACCGGCCGGATGATCCAGCGGGCCGAGCAGGTTGAAGGTGTAGGCACCCGCTGCGGTCAGGGCCAGCGTGAAGACGTTGGCGCCGCCCACACCGGCGGTGGCGGTGAGGGTGTTGCCGACGACGTTGTAGACCAGCGCGGTGCCGCCGGAACTCAGCGCCTGCAAGCCGCTGGTGTCAGTGGACATGGAGTAGGTCAGCGGCACGTCGGCGCCGGACTGGAAGATGCCGGCCACGCTGCCGCTGGCCGTGGTGGCTTCGCCGGCCACATCACCGATGCCGCCGGGGATGCCGCCTGGCAGGCCGTCTTCGTCGACCGTGCCCGTTACCGGAGTGCCGGCCGCGGTCGGGGTATCGTCATCGACGGTGATGACCAGTTTCTCGGCGGCGGCGGTTACGGTGTCGCCGTCGTTGTCGGTGGCTTGCAGCAGCGTACCCAGGTTGATGGTCAGGTCGTTCTCGTCATTGCCGGCCGGGTGATCCAGCGGAGCGAGCAGGGTGAAGCTGTAGTCCCCTGCCGATGTCAGGCTGAAGGTGAATACGCTGGTGCCGCCGACACCGGCGGTGGCGGTTAGGGTGTCACCGACAACGCTGTAGACCAGCGCCACGCCGCCGGAGCTCAGCGCCGGCAGGCCGCTGGTGTCGCTGGACATGGAGTAGGTCAGCGGTACGTCGGCGCCGGACTGGAAGATGCCAGTCACGCTGCCGCTGGCAGTCGTTTCCTCGCCCGCCACGTCGCCAACCCCGCCGGCGATGCCGTTGGGCAGGCCGTCTTCATCCACCGTGCCAGCTGCCGGGGTGCCGGCCGCGGTCGGCGTGTCGTCATCGACGGTGATGACCAGCTTTTCAGCGGCGGCGGTGACCGTGTCACCGTCGTTGTCGGTGGCCTGCAGCAGCGAGCCGAGATTGAGGGTCAGGTCGTTCTCGTCATTGCCGGCCGGGTGATCCAGCGGAGCGAGCAGGGTGAAACTGTAGTCTCCTGCCGATGTCAGGCTGAAGGTGAACACGCTGGCGCCGCCGACACCGGCGGTGGCGGTGAGAGTGTCACCGACGACGCTGTAGACCAGTGCCACGCCGCTCGAACTCAGCGCCGGCAGGCCACTGGTGTCGCTGGCCATGGAGTAGGTCAGCGGCACATCGGCGCCGGACTGGAAGATGCCGGTCACGCTGCCGCTGGCAGTCGTTTCCTCGCCCGCCACGTCGCCAACCCCGCCAGCGATGCCGTTGGGCAGGCCGTCTTCGTCCACCGTTCCAGTCGCCGGGGTGCCAGCCGCGGTCGGCGTGTCGTCATCGACGGTGATGACCAGTTTTTCAGCGGCGGCGGTCACGGTGTCGCCGTCGTTGTCGGTGGCTTGCAGCAGCGTACCGAGGTTGATGGTCAGGTCGTTTTCGTCGTTACCGGCCGGGTGATCCAGCGGAGCGAGCAGGGTGAAGCTGTAGTCTCCTGCCGCGGTCAGGCTGAAGGTGAACACGCTGGCGCCGCCGACACCGGCGGTGGCGGTGAGGGTGTCACCGACGACGCTGTAGACCAGCGCCACGCCGCCGGAGCTCAGCGCCGGTAGGCCGCTGGTGTCGCTGGACATGGAGTAGGTCAGCGGTACGTCGGCGCCGGATTGGAAGATGCCGGTCACGCTGCCGCTGGCGGTCGTTTCCTCGCCGGCCACGTCGCCAACCCCGCCGGCAATACCGTTGGGCAGGCCGTCTTCGTCCACCGTTCCAGTCGCCGGGGTGCCAGCCGCGGTCGGCGTGTCGTCATCGACGGTGATGGCCAGCTTCTCGGCAGCGGCGGTTACGGTGTCGCCGTCGTTGTCGGTGGCTTGCAGCAGCGTGCCCAGGTTGATGGTCAGGTCGTTTTCATCGTTGCCGGCCGGATGATCCAGCGGGCCGAGCAGGGTGAAGCTGTAGTCTCCTGCCGCGGTCAGGCTGAAGGTGAACACGCTGGCACCGCCGACACCGGCGGTGGCCGTAAGGGTGTCACCGACAACGCTGTAGACCAGCGCCACGCCGCCGGAGCTCAGTGCCGGCAAGCCGCTGGTATCGCCGGACACGGAATAGGTCAGCGGCACATCGGCGCCGGACTGGAAGATGCCGGTCACGCTGCCGCTGGCAGTCGTTTCCTCGCCGGCCACGTCGCCAACCCCGCCGGCGATGCCATTGGGCAGACCGTCTTCGTCGACCGTGCCAACTGCCGGGGTACCGGCCGCCGTTGGCGTATCGTCATCGACGGTGATGGCCAGCTTCTCGGCTGCAGCCGTCACGGTATCGCCGTCCTTGTCGGTGGCTTGCAGCAGCGAGCCGAGATTGATGGTCAGGTCGTTCTCGTCGTTACCGGCCGGGTGATCCAGCGGAGCAAGCAGGGTGAAGCTGTAGTCTCCTGCCGATGTCAGGCTGAAGGTGAAGACGCTGGCGCCGCCGACACCGGCGGTGGCCGTGAGGGTGTCACCGACGACGCTGTAGACCAGCGCCACGCCGCCGGAACTCAGTGCCGGCAAGCCGCTGGTATCGCTGGCCATGGAGTAGGTCAGCGGCACATCGGCGCCGGACTGGAAGATGCCCGTCACGCTGCCGCTGGCGGTCGTCGCCTCGCCGGCCACGTCGCCAACCCCGCCGGCAATACCGTTGGGCAGGCCGTCTTCATCCACCGTACCGGTCGCCGGGGTGCCGGCCGCGGTCGGCGTGTCGTCATCGACGGTGATGACCAGTTTTTCAGCGGCGGCCGTGACCGTGTCGCCGTCCTTGTCGGTGGCTTGGAGCAGCGTACCGAGGTTGAGGGTCAGGTCGTTTTCATCGTTGCCGGCCGGATGATCCAGCGGGCCGAGCAGGGTGAAGGTGTAGGCGCCCGCCGATGTCAGGCTGAAGGTGAACACGCTGGCGCCGCCGACACCGGCGGTGGCCGTGAGGGTGTCACCGACGACGCTGTAGACCAGCGCTACGCCGCCGGAGGTCAGTGCCGGCAGGCCGCTGGTATCGCTGGACACGGAATAGGTCAGCGGCGCGTCGGCGCCGGACTGGAAGATGCCGGCCACGCTGCCGCTGGCCGTGGTGGCCTCGCCGGCCACATCACCGACGCCGCCCGGGATGCCATTGGCCAGGCCGTCTTCATCCACGGTGCCGGTCGCGGGAGTGCCGGCCGCTGACGGCCCGTCGTCCTCGAAGATCATCTTGGAGCCGATTTCGCCGGTCGCCGTGGCGACCTTGAGCAGCTTGAAGCCGCCGATATCGAAGTCGGCGTGGTCATTGCCCTTGGCGTCGACGGCCGCGCCGTTCTCGACGAGCACGCGGTTGTGATTCGCCGTGGTGGTGTATTCGATGCTGTAGCCGGCCAGCACGCCGGTGATGGTCGCAACCCCGCCGCTGAAGTTGATGGCGATGCCGGGGTCGTTCGCCGAGCCATCGGAGTTCTCGATGACCAGCCCGGTGCTGGTGTTGATGACGCGGATATTGGTGATCGCGACCGCCGCGTCGCCGGCATAGCCGTTGATGAAGTCCGTGCCTGTTTCAAGCGCGGTGCTGAATGCGCTGACCTTCACCACGGCGCTCTTGCCGCTTTGCAGTTGCACGACATCGAAGCTGGCCGTTGTCGTGTTGAAGAGCTGGGTGAAGTCGATGTTGGCTTCGACGTCCGCTTCGTTCTGATCCAGGTTGGGAACGGTCACGTCCTGCCGGGCGCCGGTGACGAAGGTAAAGCGAATGCCCTCCTGCTCCACGATCATCTGGTTGTTGGTGCCGAGGGTGGTCGGGCCACCGCCCTGGCTGGTGTTGACGGTGTCACCGGTGTTTATGTTGGCGCCCGATGACTGGTCGGCGGGGTCCTTGCCGGTGGCGATGATGGTGGGATCGCTGATCCGCAATACACCCCCGTCATCGACCACGGTCGGATTCGCCGCCGTGTACATCAGGAACAGGTTCTGCCCTGAGGGCGCATGCGCCAGGCTGAAGGTCAGGTCCTGGGTGGTGCCGACGAAGACCTTGTTGAGCAGATTGAGGGCATCGTCGGGGTCGGTCGCATCCGGGTGCTTGAGCGGCTGGTATTCCACCGTCCAGATCTTGCCGCCGGAGACCGGCGATCCGGTTTCCTCTATGTAGGCGGCGAACACGATCGCGCCGCTGTCGCTACCGGCCCGCCCCACGAGGACGTTGTTGTTGGTCGCATCCGTATAGAGAAGGATGTGCGTGCCATCGAGGGTCTGCAGTCCGCTGTCCAGGCCGTCGAGCGCCGCGCCGCCGCTGTCGGTGAAGCTGACGTCGGTAATGGCTCCGCCGGGCAGGGGATTGAGGGTGAAGGCATTGCTGCCGGTGTCGCCCACGGCCCCCGTGTAGCCACTCAGGGCGGCGCCCGTGGCGGTGCCCGCGCCCAATGCCGTCAGGCGGGCAGTGAAGGCCGAGGGCAGGGCGGCCAGCAGGATGTCATTGTCGTCGGCGTCGCCCGCCGGGCTTGGCGTGGCCGTGGCGTTCTGCAGTCCGGCGGTTTCGTCCTGGGTAACGGTCACGCCGGTCGCCGCGACGACTGGATCGTCGGTGAACGAGGTTGTCGCCACCGTGCCGTCATCGGCGGCCGCGCTGAGCAGGAAGGACGCGCCTGCCGAGTCGTCGGGATTGACGTACCACGAGGTGGTGACACTGCCATTGACCTGGCCGTCGAGGTCACCGGCGCCGCCGTCGGTCACGGACCAGGCCGCGTGCCCGTCGCCGGAGCTGGCGGCGAGCTCGTCGTCGGGCGTGCCCCACACGCCATCCGGGCCGGCGCCCGTGATGTGCTGCACCTGGAAGGTCAGGGTGCTGCCGGCGTCGAAGCCGTTGGCCGTGATGATGGCCGTGCTACCGGGGGCGTAGTCTTGCTGGTCGGTGATAACGGTGGGCGAGGTGTATTTCTTCTGGATGGTCATGGCTTTCTCCCGAGCAGTACCAATCAGGCAGGCCGGATGCGGGCCTTTTACTGCCACATACCGCCACTATGGGTATGTGCCGGGGGAATTGGCATCGGCCGATACTCCCAATCAGGGTGGGAGTTTCAGCCTATCCGGACGGGGCGATCGGAGGGTCGATTGGCGCGGCCGTCGCGGGCCACAAAAAATGCGAGGGTGGTTTCCACGCCACCCTCGCATCCGTTCAAGCGCACGATGTATCAGGCGCTGCCATGCACGATGTCGGTGTTCTGAATATTGACCCCGACCACGGTGATGGTCGTCAGTTGTCCGCCGGTCTCGGCAATCGTCACGATGCTGTCCGTGCCGGAATTGTCGATCGACTGGACCGTGGAGGCCGCGTCGCCGATGAGCACCAGCGCGTCCCGCTGGCCGACGGTCTCATCGAAGCCGGTGACCTGGTACTTGTTCTGGGTCACGGACAGGTCGACGTTGAAGGCGTCACGCGCACCGGTCACGCCCGCCAGCGTGAAGTCGAAGGTCGAGCCGGCCGACTCGTTGGCGAACAGGTTGGCGGTGAATGCGCTGGTCGCCGTGTCGCCATCCTTGTCCGTCACCGTGGCGTTGAACGCCAGCTGGACGTCGCTGGCCAGGTTTTCGGTCTGTTTGACGAACTCGATCGTCGGGATCTTGACCGTGCCCAGGCCCATCGTCAGCTGGACCGCGTCGATCAGCTTGCCGGCCACCGTCTGCACGGTGAAGGACTGCTGCCCCCCGGCCTCCGGATGCAGGTCGGCGGCGAGCACCTTGATGGGCACGCCGGACGTCGTGCCGTCGTCGTAGTAGGCCGTGTAGTACAGCGCTTCCGAGGCGGGGTTGTACCCGCCTACCGAGTTGTCGATGTAGACCTTCACGGCGGTCAGCAGGGTCTCGGGGTTGACCACGAAGCTCTCGTCACCGGCATTGATGCCGGCCGTGTTGTTGCCCTCCAGGTTGTTGTTGTCGACGCCGATGCCGGAGGTGCTGACGTTCATTTTCCCCGAGCCGATGAACGTCTTGTCGGCGGCGGGGAGGGCCTCCAGTTGCGCTTCGGTGGGGTCGCTCGCCCCGAGCCCGATACCGCTCAGGATGCTCTTCGCGCCGGTCTGCGGGGCCAGTGGATCCGCGGCGAAGAAGACGATCTCCTCGGAGGCCGACGGAATCGCCGGGTCATCGGTCTTCGGAATCAGCAATGTCTGCACGGGGTCCGGGCCACCGGCAGCGAGCGCGCCGTCGGCACTGCTGAGAACCTGCGTCGAGCTGAAGCCCTGCACCAGATCCAGCGTGTAGGTGCCGTCGGCAAAGGCGGTCAGGGTGTAGTCGACGCTGGTATCCGCGGTGGCGGCGTTGTTGTCGAAGTCGCCGGTCAGGGTCCCGGCGAAGTGGTACGCGCCATTGCCGTCCGGTGAAGGCGACTGCTCGGTGAGCGTGCCGGTCCCGGTGGTGGTCGTGTTATCCGGCCTGACCAGGGTGAACTCGCCGTTCACCAGGGTGATATCCAGGCCGGTCGCCCCCGCGCCGTCGGTGCCGAACGAATGGTCCCAGTACCCGGTCTGCGGAAGGATGCTGCCGGTGCCGACCAGGTTGCCGAACGCCAGGCTCGGGCCGTCGTCCTCGAACCTGAAGGCGTCGCCGATATCGCGGGTTGCCGAGGCGCTGTCGCCGTCGCCGTCGGTGATGGTGGCGGTCAGGGTCACCAGGTTGGCCGCGGCCAGGGCGGCGGCGGAGGTGCCGCTCTCAACCGGGTCGAGCGGGTCGTTGTGTATCACCGAATGGATCTGCGTCAGGGTCACGGCGCCGGTGTTGGCGGCGACCGAGATCGTCAACGCGATGGCCCCGGCCGCATCGGCCAGGCCACCGGCGGTGCCGACCCGGCCGACGACCGAGCCGCTTTGCAGGAACAGGAAGATCTTGTTGCCCGACTGCGAATCCACCAGGCCGCTGTCCACGCCGCCGGGGGCGCTGACGCCAAGCGCGTAGGTGATCGCATCAGCGTCCTGGACATTGTCGTCGTTGGCATCCTTGAAGCTGTCCTTGCCGAAGTCCGAGGTGAACAGGCCGGCAAAGCTGGTGGGGCCGGCGCTGTCGGGGATGTCGGTGTCGTCGGTGGTCAGCGTGGGCACCGCCGTCTGGTTGGCGCTGATCGACGGGCCGTCGTCCTCGAACGCGAAGGCGTCGCCGATGTTGCGGGTTGCCGAGGCGGTGTCGCCATCGCCGTCGGTGATGGTGGCGGTCAGGGTCACCAGGCTGGCCGCGGCCAGGGCGGCGGCGGAGGTGCCGGTTTCAGCGGGATCGAGCGGATCGTTGTGTACCACCGAATGGTTCTGCGTCAGCGTCACGGCGCCGGTGTTGGCGGCGACCTCGATCGTCAGTGCGATGTCCCCGGCCGCATCGGCCAGTCCGCCGGCGGTTCCGACCCGGCCGACGACCGAGCCGCTTTCGAGGAACAGGAAGATCTTGTCGCCCGAGAGGGTGTCGACCAGGCCGCTGTCGACGCCGCCGGGAGCGCTGACGCCGAGCGCATAGGTGATCGCATCGGCATCCTGGACGTTATTGTCGTTGGCGTCCTTGAAGCCGTCCTTGCCGAAGTCCGAGGTGAACAGGCCGGCAAAGCTGGTGGGGCCGGCGCTGTCGGGGATGTCGGTGTCGTCGGTGGTCAGCGTGGGCACCGCCGTCTGGTTGGCGCTGATCGACGGGCCGTCGTCCTCGAACGCGAAGGCGTCGCCGATGTTGCGGGTTGCCGAGGCCGTGTCGCCATCGCCGTCGGTGATGGTGGCGGTCAGGGTCACCAGGTTGGCTGCTGCCAGGCCGGCGGCGGAGCTGCCGGTTTCAGCGGGATCGAGCGGATCGTTGTGCACCACCGAATGGCTCTGCGTCAGGGTCACGGCGCCGGTATTGGCGACAATCTCGATCGTCAGCGCGATGTCCCCGGCCGCATCGGCCAGGCCGCCGGCGGTTCCGACCCGGCCGACGACCGAGCCGCTTTCCAGGAACAGGAAGATCTTATCGCCCGACAGGGTGTCGACCAGGCCGCTGTCGACGCCGTCGGGAGCGCTGACGCCGAGTGCGTAGGTGATCGCATCGGCATCCTGGACGTTATTGTCGTTGGCGTCCTTGAAGCCGTCCTTGCCGAAGTCCGAGGTGAACAGGTTGGCAAAGCTGGTCGGGCCGGCGCTGTCCGGTATGTCGGTGTCGTCGGTGGTCAGCGTGGGCACCGCGGTCTGGTTGGCGCTGATCGACGGACCGTCGTCCTCGAACGCGAAGGCGTCGCCGATGTTGCGGGTTGCCGAGGCGGTGTCGCCGTCGCCGTCGGTGACGGTCGCGGTCAGGGTCACCAGGTTGGCTGCCGCCAGGCCGGCGGCGGAGGTGCCGCTTTCAGCCGGATCGAGCGGGTCGTTGTGCACCACCGAATGGCTCTGCGTCAGGGTCACGGCGCCGGTGTTGGCGGCGACCGAGATCGTGATGGCGATGGCTCCGGCCGCATCGGCCAGGCCACCGGCGGTTCCGACCCGGCCGACGACCGAGCCGCTTTCCAGGAACAGGAAGATCTTGTCGCCCGAGAGGGTGTCGACCAGCCCGCTGTCCACGCCGCCGGAGGCGCTGACGCCGAGCGCATAGGTGACCGCATCGGCATCCTGGACGTTATCGTCGTTGGCATCCTTGAAGCCGTCGTTGCCGAAGCTCGGCGCGTCGAACAGGCCGGCGAAGCTGGTGGGGCCGGCGCTGTCCGGGATATCGGTATCGTCGGTGGTCAGCGTGGGTGCCGCGGTCTGGTTGGCGCTGATCGACGGGCCGTCGTCCTCGAACTTGAAGGCATCGCCGATGTTGCGGGTTGCCGAGGCGGTGTCGCCGTCGCCGTCGGTGATGGTCGCGGTCAGCGTCACCAGGCTGGCCGCGGCCAGGGCGGCGGCGGAGGTGCCGCTCTCAACCGGATCGAGCGGATCGTTGTGCACCACCGAATGGTTCTGCGTCAGGGTCACGGCGCCGGTGTTGGCGGCGACCTCGATCGTCAGCGCGATGTCCCCGGCCGCATCGGCCAGTCCGCCGGCGGTTCCGACCCGGCCGACGACCGAGCCGCTTTCCAGGAACAGGAAGATCTTGTCACCCGACAAGGTGTCGACCAGGCCGCTGTCGACGCCGCCGGGGGCGCTGACGCCGAGCGCGTAGGTGATCGCATCGGCGTCCTGGACGTTGTCGTCGTTGGCGTCCTTGAAGCCGTCCTTGCCGAAGTCCGAGGTGAACAGGTTGGCAAAGCTGGTCGGCCCGGCGCTGTCCGGTATGTCGGTGTCGTCGGTGGTCAGCGTGGGCACCGCCGTCTGGTTGGCGCTGATCGACGGGCCGTCGTCCTCGAAGGCGAAGGCGTCGCCGATGTTGCGGGTTGCCGAGGCGGTGTCGCCATCGCCGTCGGTGGCGGTGGCGGTCAGGGTCACCAGGTTGGCCGCGGCCAGGGCGGCGGCGGAACTGCCGGTTTCAGCGGGATCGAGCGGATCGTTGTGCACCACCGAATGGTTCTGCGTCAGGGTCACGGCGCCGGTATTGGCTGCGACCGAGATCGTGATGGCGATGTCCCCCGCCGCATCGGCCAGTCCGCCGGCGGTTCCGACCCGGCCGACGACCGAGCCGCTTTCGAGGAACAGGAAGATCTTGTCGCCCGACAGGGTGTCGACCAGCCCGCTGTCGACGCCGCCGGGGGCGCTGACACCGAGCGCGTAGGTGATCGCGTCGGCGTCCTGCACGTGGTTGTGATCGGCATCCTTGAAGCCGTCCTGGCCGAAGGCCGCGCTGAACAGGTTGGCGAAGCTGGTCGGGCCGGCGCTGTCCGGTATGTCGGTGTCGTCGGTGGTCAGCGTGGGAACCGTGGCCTGAGTCGCGCTGATCGACGGCCCGTCGTCCTCGAAGATCATCTTGGAGCCGATTTCAGTGGTCGCCGTGGAGACCTGGAGCAGCTTGAAGCCACCGATATCGAAGTCGGCGTGGTCATTGCCCTTGGCGTCGACGGCCGCGCCGTTCTCGACGAGCACGCGGTTGTGGTCTGACGAGGTGGTGTATTCGATCTTGTAGCCGGCCAGCACGCCGGTGATGGTCGCAACCCCGCCGTTGAAGGTGATGGCGATGCTGGGATCATTCACCGAGCCATTCGAGTTTTCAACGACCGCCCCGGTGCTGATATTGATGACGCGGACATTGGTGATCGCGACTGCCGCGTCGCCCGTATAGCCGTTGATGAAGCTCGTGCCGGATTCGACAGCGGTGTCGAATGCGCTGATCTTCACCACCGCGCTCTTGCCGCTCTGCAACTGAACGACATCGAAACTGGCCGTTCTCGCGCCGAACATGCCGGTAAAGTCGATGTTGGATTCAAGGTCCGCTTCGTTCTGGTCCAGGTTGGGAATGGTCACGTCCTGCCGGGCGCCGGTGACGAAGGTGAAACGAATGCCCTCCTGTTCCACGATCATCTGGTTGTTGGTGCCGAAGGTGGTCGGGCCGCCGGCCTGGCTGGTGTTGATCGTGTCGCCCGTGGTTATGTTGGCCCCCGACGACTGGTCCGCGGGGTCCTTGCCGGTGGCGATGATGGTGGGGTCGGTGATCCGCATGACGCCGCCGTCATCGACCACTGTCGGGTTCGCCGTGGTGAACATCAGGAACAGGTTCTGCCCGGAGGGGGCATTGGCCAGGCTGAAGGTCAGGTCCTGGCTGGTGCCGATGAACACCTTGTTCAGCAGGTTGACGGCGTCGTCGGAGTTGGTCGCATCCGGGTGCTGGAGCGGCTGGTATTCCACGGTCCAGATCTTGCCGCCGGAGACCGGCGATCCGGTTTCCTCGATGTAGGCGGCGAGCACGATCGCGCCGCTGTCGCTGCCGGCCCGACCCACGAGGACGTTGTTGTTGGTCGTGTCCGTATAGAGAAGGATGTGCGTGCCATCGAGGGTCAGCAGCCCGCTGTCCAGGCCGTTGAGCGGCGCGCCACCGCTGCCGACGAAGCTGATATCGGTAATGCTGCCGCCGGGTACCGCGCTGATGGTGAACGCATTGCTGCCGGTGTTGCCCGCGGCGCCGGTATAACCACTCAGGGCCGCGCCCGTGGCGGTGCCCGCGCCCAGTGCGGTCAGCCGGGTCGTGAAGGCCGAGGGCAGGGCGGCGAGCAGGATGTCGTTGTCGTCGGCGTCGCCCGCCGGGCTTGGCGTGGCCGTGGCGTTCTGCAACCCGGCGGTTTCGTCCTGGGTGACGGTCACGCCGGTCGCGGTGATGACCGGTCCGCTGTCCGTGAACGAGGTTGTCGCCACCGTGCCGTCATCGGCGGCCGCGCTGAGCAGGAAGGTCGCGCCGGCCGAATCGTCGGGATTGACGTACCACGAGGTGGTGATGCTGCCGTTGACCTGGCCGTCGAGATCACCGGCGCCGCCGTCGGTCACGGACCAGGCCTCGTGCCCATCGCCGGAGGTGCTGTCGAGCTCGTCGTCGGGCGTGCCCCACACGCCATCCGGGCCCGTGCCCGTGACGTGCTGCACCTGGAAGGTCAGGGTGCTGCCGGCGTCGAATCCGCTGGCCGTGATGTCGGCCGTGCTACCGGGGGCATAGTCTTGCTGGTCGGTGCTGACAGTTGCATCGCTCGTCGACGATACATTTTTCTTATGGGTTGTCATGACGTTCTCCCGCGCGATTTCAGTCATTGAGGTTGGCCGTTGGCCCTGTACGGCTGTGTGCCACCACTATGGGGAGGCCGCAGGGGGGCGCGCATCGGCGGATACTCCCAGGCGGGATAGGAGTTTCAGACTACGAAGGAGGGGAACAGGCGAGTGTGCGAGGCGGGTTATTTCGATTGCGAATCAGGACATGACGCGCCGCTGGACAGGGCGGCCGGAAACGCCCTGCCGCCGCCCATGAACGGGTCTTCGCCCATGAAAAAGCCCGCATCATGCGGGCTTCTTGCGTTTCCGGCCGGTGTCAGTGCTTGGGCGCGTCGTCCGGCAGGGCGAGCATCTGCTTCTCGCGGTTCCAGTCGAAGGGCTCGCCGTTCTCCTCGGCCTCGAAGCGGCGCTCGTCGAGCAGTTGGTACATCTGCAGCTCCTCGTCGGGCATGAAGTGCAGGCAGTCGCCGCCGAAGAACCACAGCAGGTCGCGCGGGACCAGGTGGGCGATCTGCGGGTAGCGGTGGAAGACCTGGCTGATCAGGTCCTGGCCCAGGTACTGGGCGCCTTCCGGGTCGCGCGGCAGCTCGGCCATCAGTTCGTCGAAGCGTTCGAGGAACAGGCCGTGGTTGTCTTCCGGCACCTGCTCGGCTTCGCCCAGGGCGCCGAGGATCATGCGCAGGTGGTTGAGCAGGGCGAGGTGGTGGTCGAGATAGGCGTTGGCCATGGTGCTTCCTCTGGGACAGCGTTGAAACGGCTGCGGAGTATATCGGGTTTCGCGGGCGCTGCCGCGCTAGCGGCGGATCGGCTGCGACTGGATCTGCCGGCGGCGGTTGTCGATCTGCTGTTGCTGGATGTCGAGCTGGCGTTGCTGTTGGTCCAGGCGCCATTGCTGCTGGTCGTATTTCTGCCGGTCGATCATCTGGTCGCTCTGCCGGCGCTGCAGGTCGCGCAGGCGCTGGCTGTCCTGCTGGCGCTTGAGGTTTTCCTGCTGCAGTTGCAGGCGCTGGCTTTCGTACTGCAGGCGCTGACGGTCCAGTTCGTTCTGGCGCATCTCGTTCTGCAGCCGCAGGGTGTCCTGCTGTGGCCGGATGGGGTCGATGACCGGCGTCGGCGGCGCCACCGGCCGGGGCCGGCTGGGGTAGAGCCAGGGATCGGCCTGGGCGGCGCCGGCGAGCAGCAGGGCCGGCAGGACCAGCAGGAGAGAGAGGCTTCGATGCATGGCGCATTCTCCACGGCGGATATGCTCCTAGTGTGCACCCTGTCCCCGCGGGCGGCATTGCTATGCGTCGGTAAAGCCGCGAGCGCTGCCGCCCCGGGTGTTTCAGCCGGCCCTGCCGCCGAGTTCCTCCGGGGCGAAGTCGTCCACGTCGATCACCGCGCGGCGCGCGCGCTCGGCCTCGTGCAGGGTTTCTGCCTCGCCGCCGTCGAGCACGCCGGCATCGCGCGCGGCGTCGATGGGCGACTGCCCGGCGGCGGGGACGACGCTGCCGTCGCGCAGCGCCTGGCGCAGTTTGTCCTGCAGCGGCGCCGCCTCGGCGAGCCGCTCGTAGGCCACGCCGAGCTTGCCCACCGGGTCCTGCGGATCGCTCGGCAGGAAGGCGCCGGCGAGGATCGCCTGCAGCGCCGGATCGTCCAGCGGGCGACCGAGGATGGCGGCGATTTCAGCGTCCAGCGCGTCACCCGGCCCGCGGTGACGACGGCCCCGCGGCAGCACCAGCGCGCGCAACAGGCAGGCGAAGGGGCGGTTGGGGAAGTTGTCGATCAGCCCCGCCAGCGCCGCCTCGGCCTTGCACAGGTTTTCCTCCAGCGCCCAGCGCAGCAGCGGTTGCAGGTACTCCGGGTTGTCCAGGTCGTGGTAGCGCTTGAGCGCCGCCGAGCCCAGGTAGAGGTGGCTGAGCGCATCGCCCAGGCGCGCGGAGAGGCGCTCGCGGCGCTTCAGCTCGCCGCCGAGCAGCATCATGCTGACGTCGGCGAGCAGGGCGAAGGCCGCGGCCAGGCGGTTGAGCGCGCGGTAATACGGGCGGCTGACGCGGTCGCCCGGCACCTGGTCGAAGCTGCCCAGGCCGAGGCCCAGCAGCAGGCTGCTGGCGGCGTTGCCGACGGCGAAGCCGATGTGCCGCAGCAGCAGTTCGTCGAACTCGCGCTCGGCCTGGTCCTGGTCGTCGCGGCGCGCCAGCGCCATTTCCCTGAGCACGTACGGATGGCAGCGGATCGCGCCCTGGCCGAAGATCATCAGGTTGCGCGAGAGGATGTTGGCGCCCTCGACGGTGATGAAGATCGGCGCGGTCTGCCAGCCGCGCGCCAGGTAGTTGTTCGGGCCCATGACGATGCCCTTGCCGCCGTGGATGTCCATGGCATGGGCGATGCACTCGCGGCCGCGCTCGGTGAGGTGGTACTTGAGGATCGCCGAGAGCACCGAGGGCTTCTCGCCCAGGTCCACCGCACTGGCGGTGAGGATGCGCGCGCTGTCCATCATCCAGGCGTTGCCACCCAGGCGCGCCAGGGCCTCCTGGATGCCTTCGAAGGCCGCCAGCGGCACGTTGAACTGCTCGCGGATGCGCGCGTAGCGGCCGCTGACGTAGCTGCCGGCCTTGGCCACGCTGGTGCCCACCGCCGGCAGGGAAATGGAGCGGCCCACCGACAGGCAGTTCATCAGCATCATCCAGCCTTTGCCGATCATCTCCCGGCCGCCGATGATGGCGTCCAGCGGCACGAACACGTCCAGGCCGGCGTTCGGGCCGTTCATGAAGGCCGCGCCCAGCGGTACGTGGCGGCGGCCGATCTGTACGCCGGGAGTGTTGGTGGGAATCAGCGCCAGGGTGATGCCCAGGTCTTCTTCCCCGCCCAGCAGGTGCTCCGGGTCGTGGCACTTGAAGGCCAGGCCGAGCAGGGTGGCCACCGGGCCGAGGGTGATGTAGCGCTTTTCCCAGGTCAGGCGCAGGCCGAGGACTTCCTCGCCGTGCCACTGGCCCTTGCAGACGATGCCGATATCGGTCATGCCGCCGGCGTCGGAGCCGGCCTGCGGGCTGGTGAGGGCGAAGCAGGGGATTTCCTCGCCGCTGGCCAGGCGCGGCAGGTAGCGCTGGCGCTGTTCATCGGTGCCGTAGTGCAGCAGCAGCTCGGCCGGGCCCAGGGAGTTGGGCACCATCACGGTGGAGGCGAGGTCGCCGCTGCGGCTGGCGAGCTTCATCACCACCTGCGAGTGGGCGAAGGCGGAGAAACCCTTGCCGCCGTACTCCTTCGGGATGATCAGGCCGAAGAAGCCCTGCGCCTTGATGAAGGCCCAGGCGTCCGGCGGCAGGTCCATGCGCTGGCCGATGTCGTGGTCGCTGACCATGGCGCAGAGCTGTTCGGTGGGGCCGTCGACGAAGGCCTGCTCCTCCTCGCTCAGTTGCGCGCGGGGATAGCCGAGCAGGACGCTCCAGTCCGGGCGGCCGCTGAACAGCTGGCCGTCCCACCAGACGGTGCCGGCCTCGATGGCCTCGCGCTCGGTGTCCGACATCGGCGGCAGGGTCTTCTTGAACCAGGCGAACAGCCGCGAGCTGAACAGGCCGCGGCGCAGGTCGGCGGCGAGGATGGTCATCGCCACCACCGCCCACAGCAGCCAGAGCGGCACCATCCAGCCGTGGGCGCGGCTGAGCAGGCTCATCAGCACCAGGTAGCCGGCGACCAGGCCGAGGGCCTTGAGCGGCGAGCTGCGCCGATGGGCCAGCCAGGCGATGCCGAGAATCAGGATGAGCAACCAGAGCAGCAGCATGGGGGATTCCTCCATGAGGGTTCGCCACGCCGGCAACCGGCCGCGGCGGGAATGGCGCGCGGGCGGGGCATTCCCGCCTCATCGCCCAGCAAGCTTAGCCGCTCGCACCCCGGCGATGGCCGCATGGCCGGACAGCTTGGCCGGATCGCCGTGCCGGGCGGGCGAGCCGGCTGGTTAGACTGGCGCATGACCAGGGAGGATGTGCCATGCAGGAATACCTGAAACCCAGCCGCTTCGTGGATAGTGACCACCCCGGGGTAATCGAGTTCGCGGAAAATCACCGGGGCCCGGGCGGCACCCCGCTGGAGCAGGCGGTGGCGCTCTACTACGCGGTGCGCGACCGGGTCCGCTACAACCCCTACGTGTTCAGCCGCGACCCGCAGACGCTCAAGGGCAGCCACGCGCTGCAGGCCGGGCAGTCCTACTGCGTGCCCAAGGCCACGTTGCTGGCGGCCTGCGCGCGGCACTGCGGGATTCCCGCGCGGATCGGCCTGGCCGACGTGAAGAACCACCTGGCCACGCCGCGCCTGCTGGAATTGCTGCGCAGCGAAGTGTTCGCCATGCACGGCTACACCGAGCTGTTCCTCGAAGGCCGCTGGGTCAAGGCCACGCCGGCCTTCGATCTCGGCCTGTGCGAGGCCTTCGGCGTGCTGCCGCTGGAGTTCGACGGGCGCAGCGACAGCGTGTTCCACCCGTTCAACCGCGACGGCCAGCGGCACATGGAATACCTGCGCGACCACGGCCACTTCGCCGACGTGCCGGAGGCGTTCTTCTTCGACTACCTGCGGCAGTGCTACCCGCACCTGTTCGCCGCTGCCGCGGCCCCGCTGGCCGGCGACATGCGCGCCGAAGCGGCGAAGCATGAAAGCAATCGATAGTCACCATCAGTGCATGCGTCTTTTTTCCTGGCGTCCGAGCCGGTAGGGTGCCGTCATCCGAAGTCGCGTCCGGCGGGCGCGGCGCCATCGAATGACCATCACAAGAGAGACGCAGCATGCTCAGAATCTGGGGCCGGAAGAATTCCTCCAACGTCCGCAAGGCGCTCTGGTGCGCGGAGGAGGCGGGCCTGGCCTATGAGCGGATCGACGCCGGCGGCGCGTTCGGCCTGGTCAACGAGCCGGCATACCGCGCGCTGAACCCCAACGGCGTGGTACCGACCCTGGACGACGACGGCTTCATCCTCTGGGAATCCAACGCCATCGTCCGCTACCTGGCCGCGCGCTACGCGCCGGAGCTGTACCCGCAGGACCTGCAGGCCCGCGCCAGCGCGGACAAGTGGATGGACTGGACCACATCGACCTTCGCCGGGCCGTTCCGCACCCTGTTCTGGGGTACCCTGCGCACCCCGCCGGAGCAGCGCGACCCCGCCGCCCTCCAGGCCGCGCTGGACACCTGCGCCGCGCTGCTGGAAATCCCCGGGCAGACGCTGGCGACGCAGCCGTACCTGGGCGGCGAGCGATTCGGCATGGGCGACATTCCGCTGGGCAGCTTCATCTATGCTTGGTTCGAAATGCCCATCGAACGCCCGTCGCAGCCGCACCTGGAAGCCTGGTACGCACGCCTGAAGGCGCGCCCGGCCTACCGCGCCGCGGTGATGACCGAACTGACCTGAACGCTCTGGATTAAATGAGCCGCGCGGGCAGCAGAGGTTGCAATCCGCGCGGCGGACCATTATCAAGCAGGCCTTTTTTCCAAAGACATGCGTCTTTCCACCGACTTGCAACGGGAATCCCCATGAGTTCCGCGCTGTCCATCCGTCAACTGACGAAGACTTACGGCAACGGCTTCCAGGCCCTCAAGGGCATCGATCTGGACGTCGCCGAAGGCGACTTCTTCGCCTTGCTCGGCCCCAACGGCGCCGGCAAATCCACCACCATCGGCATCCTCTCCACCCTGGTGAACAAGACCAGCGGCACGGTCAACGTGTTCGGCCACGACCTCGACCAGGACCCGTACGGCCTCAAGCGCTGCCTGGGCGTGGTGCCCCAGGAATTCAACTTCAACCAGTTCGAGAAGGTGTTCGACATCGTCGTCACCCAGGCCGGCTACTACGGCATCCCGGCGCGCATCGCCAAGGAGCGCGCCGAGCGTTACCTGACCCAGCTGGGCCTGTGGGACAAGCGCGATTCCGCCTCCCGCGAGCTCTCCGGCGGCATGAAGCGCCGCCTGATGATCGCCCGCGCGCTGGTCCACGAGCCGCGCCTGCTGATCCTCGACGAACCCACCGCCGGGGTGGACATCGAGCTGCGTCGCTCGATGTGGAACTTCCTCACCGAGCTCAACCAGGACGGCATCAGCATCATCCTCACCACGCACTACCTGGAAGAGGCCGAGCAGCTCTGCCGCAACATCGCGATCATCGACCACGGCACCATCGTGGAGAACACCAGCATGCGCAAGCTGCTGAACAAGCTGCACGTGGAGACCTTCTACCTCGACCTCAAGGCGACCCTGAGCGAGGCGCCGAAGCTCGACGGCTACCCGGTGCGCCTGGTGGACGACCACACCCTGGAAGTGCAGGTGGACAAGTCCCGCGGCATCAACGGCCTGTTCGCCCAGCTCAACGCCCTGGGCCTGGAAGTGCTGAGCCTGCGCAACAAGAGCAACCGCCTGGAGGAACTGTTCGTGTCGCTGGTGGAGAAGAATCTGTCGAAGGTGGCCGTATGAGCAGCGAACTGCGCGCCAACTGGGTCGCCCTCAACACCATCGTCTACCGCGAAGTGCGCCGCTTCCTGCGCATCTGGCCGCAGACCCTGCTGCCGCCGGCGATCACCATGGTTCTGTACTTCGTCATCTTCGGCAACCTGATCGGCCGGCAGATCGGCGACATGGGTGGCTTCAGCTACATGCAGTACATCGTGCCGGGGCTGATCATGATGTCGGTGATCACCAACTCCTACGGCAACGTGGTGTCGAGCTTCTTCGGCAGCAAGTTCCAGCGCAACATCGAGGAATTGCTGGTGTCGCCGGTGTCGCCGCACACCATCCTCCTCGGCTTCGTCTGCGGCGGGGTGCTGCGCGGCCTGGCGGTGGGCGTGATCGTCACCGGCCTGTCGCTGTTCTTCACCAGCCTGCAGATCCACCACCTCGGCGTCACCGTGCTGGTGGTGGTGCTGACGGCGGCGATCTTCTCCATGGGCGGTTTCGTCAACGCGGTGTTCGCGCGCAACTTCGACGACATCTCGATCATCCCGACCTTCGTGCTGACGCCGCTGACCTACCTGGGCGGGGTGTTCTACTCGATCACCCTGCTGCCGCCGTTCTGGCAGACGGTGTCGCTGGCCAACCCGATCCTGCACATGGTCAATGCCTTCCGCTACGGCATCCTCGGCGTGTCCGACATCCGCATCGGCACGGCGGTGATCTTCATGCTGGTGGCGACCGTGGTGCTCTACGTGTTCTGCGTGCGCCTGCTGGTGAGCGGGCGGGGGATGCGGCAGTAAGCCTGCTCCCGCACTGATGAAAAGGCCCCGGTTGGGGCCTTTTTCTTTTGCGTGTCCCGGCCTGAGAGGAGAGGGGGCATACACCGTGGCCGGCCCGGGCCTCCTCCATTTCGACTAATCGGTATGGGCGATGAATCCCGTCCGGGCCGATGAGAGTCTGCGTGTCGATGTCGTAATGCTTCCGCGTCCGCACTCGTGGCGCGTCCGTCCTTTTCCTATCTATTTAGGAGCACGGCATGACCGCTTCAAATCCCCACCACGCGTTGTACGAACTTGCCTGCCGCTATGCCCAAGCCGTCGACCGACGCGACTGGCAGCAGCTTTCCACGCTCTTCACCCTTGATGCGTATCTTGCCGGCCCCGGCTTCAGGTTCAACGACCGCGAGGCGATCGTTGCGGGCATGGGCGCGATCGAGCGCTATGAAATGACCCAGCATCACGTGCACAACCAGCTCGTCACGCTCGACGGCGGCGCGGCCGACGTCGAGACATACGGCGTTGCATGCCACGTTTATGTGCGCGACGGCGTGAAGCGCAAGCTCGACTGGGGGCTGCGCTACCGCGACCGTTGCCTGTTCGACGGCAGCACCTGGCGCTTCGCGGCGCGCACGCTGTACCTCGACTGGTCGCAGGACCTGCCGCTGGAGGGCTGAAACGCCTTCCTTCGTTCATTTCTCGCGGCGCACCTGCGCTGCCAGCGGAGATACCATGAAAATCCTGGTCATCGGCGGTACCGGCCTTATCGGCGGCCACGCCGCGCTGCACCTGCATGCGCAGGGTAACCACGTCACGCTCGCCGCGCGCAGGCCGCCCGTGCCGGACAGCGCGCTCGCGCAGTTCGACGTGCTGCTGCGCGACTACGTGGCTGGCAACTTCACGCGCGACGATCTCGCGCCGTTCGATGCGCTCGTGTTCGCGGCCGGCAACGACATTCGCCACCTGCCGCCCGGCACCGACGAAGCCGCGCACTGGGAACGCGCGAACGTCGAGGCGGTACCGCGCTTCTTCGCGCTCGCACGCGATGCGGGCGTGAAGCGCGCGGTGCTGGTCGGCAGCTTCTATCCGCAGGTCGCGCCGGCGCTCATCGAGTCGGTACCGTACGTGCGCTCGCGCCATCTGGCCGACGAACACGTGCGTGCGCTCGCGACGCCGTCATTCGCGGTGTGCAGCGTCAATGCGCCGTTCGTCGTCGGGGTGGTGCCGGGTTTGCGCAACGAGATGTTCGCCGCCTACACGCGCTATGCACAGGGCAAGCTCGCCGGGCTGCCGGTATACGGGCCGGCCGGCGGCAGCAACTTCATTTCGACGCAATCGCTATCGGAAGCGATCTGGGGCGCACTACAGCGTGGCGAATCCGGCAAGGCGTATCTGCTCGGCGACGAGAACCTGAGCTTTGCCGACTACTTCGCGGCGTTCTTCCGTGCGGCCGGCAATCCGCAGCCGGTGCCGTCGCTCGACCAGGAGCATCCGCTGCTGCCCGACCTCGCGATCTACACGGGGCGCGGCAACGTCGTGTCGTACGAACCCGACGCCTCCGAACTTGCGTTGCTGGGCTACCGGCGCGGCGACGTGCAGCGCGCGGTCGATGAAGTCGTCGCGCAATGCCGCGCGCAGTAGCGCAGTCGCCGCGGATAGAAGAAGCCCCGCAACCGGCTGCAGGGGCGGCGGGACGTCGGAGGCGATGCGCGGGGAGGCACCGGGCGTTGCCTACAGCTTCGGAAACTCGATGACGAACCGCGTCCACCCCTGCGCCGACTCGCAGCGAATCTCCCCGCCGTGGGCGAGGATGATCGAGCGGCAGATCGCCAGGCCCAGCCCGGCGTGTTCGCCCCGGCCCTCGCGGCGGGCCGGGTCGGCGCGGTAGAAACGGTCGAACAGGCGCGGCAGGCGTTCGGCGGGAATCTCCCGGCCGGGGTTCTCCACGCTCAGGCGCCCCGGCTCCAGACACACGCGGATGGTGCCGCCGTCGGTGGTGAAGCGCAGGGCGTTGTCCAGCAGGTTGGCCAGCACGCGGCGTAGCAGCGAGCGGTCGCCCTGGACCCGCAGTTCGCCCTGGCGCTCCAGGCGGATGCCGCGTTCCTCGGCCAGCGGCGCGTAGAACTCCAGCAGCTCGTCGACTTCCCCGGCCAGCGCCAGCGTCTGCCGGTTGGGCGCCAGCAGGCCGTGGTCGGCCTTGGCCAGGAACAGCATGTCATTGACCATCGCCGTGAGCCGTTCCAGCTCCTCCAGGTTGCCGTGCAGCGCCTCGCGGTAATCCTCCAGGCCGCGCGTGCGCGAGAGCACCACCTGGGTCTGGGTCAGCAGCCCGGTGAGCGGGGTGCGCAACTCGTGGGCGATGTCGGCGGAAAACGCCGACAGCCGCTGGAAGGCTTCTTCCAGGCGGGCCAGCATGGCGTTCAGCTCGCCGGCCAGGCCGCGCAGTTCCTGTGGCATCTGGCTGGCGTCGAGGCGGGTGGTCAGCGAGTGCGCCGAGACCCGCGCGGCGACCTCGCTCATGCGCCGCAGCGGGCGCAGGCTGGCGCGCGCGGCCCAGGCGCCGAGCAGCGCGGTGGCCAGCGCCGAGAGGCCCATGGTCAGCCAGATCAGCCGCTGCATGCGCTGCAGGAAGTGCTGGTGGTGGGTGATGTCGAGCACCAGGGTCAGTTGCGCGCCGTCCGGCGCACGGGCGTCCAGCGGCGCCTGCAGTTCGCGGAAGGCCGGCGGGCCGCCGGGCATGACCATTGCCGGCAACTGCTCGAACCAGGGCTGGCCGTCGCCGCCCTGGAGCCGCAGGCCCACGTCGGGCTGGCGCTCCAGTTCGTGGCGCAGCTCGGCGATGTGCGGCTGCAACTGGGCGGGGCCGGCGACGTCGGCGAGGATGTCGCGGAACACTGCCAGCTTGCCGGCCATCACCTGGAGGTCCAGTTCGACGAAGTGCGCCTCGCTGGCGCGGCTGAACAGGATGCCGGCCAGCAGCGAGACGGCGGCGGTGCAGGCGGCGAACAGCAGGCTCAGGCGCACGCCCAGGGAGAGGCGGGCGCTCAGCATGCGTCGCGCTCCTCCAGCACGTAGCCCATGCCGCGCACGGTGTGGATCAGGCGCTGCGGGAAGTCGTCGTCGACCTTGGCGCGCAGGCGGCGGATGGCGACCTCGATGACGTTGGTGTCGCTGTCGAAGTTCATGTCCCAGACCTGCGAGGCGATCAGCGACTTGGGCAGCACTTCGCCGCTGCGCCGCAGCAGCAGTTCCAGCAGGGCGAATTCCTTGGCGGTCAGGTCGATGCGCCGGCCGCCGCGCTGCACCCGGCGGCGCAGCAGGTCGAGTTCCAGGTCGGCCAGTTGCAGGGTGGTTTCCTGCAGCTGCTGGCCGCCGCGGCGCAGCAGGGTGCGCACCCGCGCCAGCAGTTCGACGAAGGCGAAGGGTTTCACCAGGTAGTCGTCGGCGCCCTGTTCCAGCCCGCGCACGCGGTCTTCCACCGCGTCGCGCGCGGTGAGGAACAGCACCGGCACGGCGCTGCCGGTCTGGCGCACGGCCTGGAGGATCTGCCAGCCGTCGCGGCCGGGCAGCATCACATCGAGGATCAGCAGGTCGTGCTCGCCGGAGAGCGCCAGTTGCAGGCCCTCATCGCCGTCCTGGCAGAGGTCCACGGCGAAGCCGGCTTCGCTCAGGCCCTGCTGCAGGTACTGGCCGATGCGGGGTTCGTCTTCGACGATCAGGAGTTTCATCTCGGAAGTATCCATCCAGGCGCCGGCGGCGCGGCTGTCGATAGGGTAATCACTGCGTCGGCGCGCCGACAGCCCGGCCGCCCAGGCTGCGGGTGCGCCCAGGCGGGAGGCCCGGCGGACGTTTTCGTCGTCTTTATAAACCCGCCGGCCGGAAAGGATGCGAAGCTGACAGAACTGTAATCTTCCCGACAGCCAGGCGGCAGGCGCGGAAGGCGAGGATGCGTCAAACGTTATCGAGGAGTTGCGATATGTCCCTGCGTCACCTGTTCTGCGTGTCTGCCCTGGCCATCGCCGCGGGCTTCAGCCTGCCGGCCCTGGCCGCCACCGCGCATGGCTACGACTTCGGCACCCCGGCCAAGGCCGAGCAGGCCACCCGCAGCGTGGAGATCAACGTCGGCGAGATGTACTTCGAGCCCAAGTCGCTGGACGTCAAGGCGGGCGAGACGGTGCGCTTCGTGATCCACAACCGCGGCAGCCTGCTGCACGAGTTCAACCTGGGCAGCGCGGCGATGCACGCCAGCCACCAGAAGGAAATGCAGAAGATGATGGATGCCGGGGTGCTCACGCCCACCGGCATGCCGCACGACATGGGCAACATGGACCACGGCATGATGGGCCACGGCGACATGCCGATGATGAGGCACGACGACCCCAACAGCGTGCTGGTCGAGCCGGGCAAGAGCGCCGAACTCACCTGGACCTTCAGCAAGGCCACCAGCCTGGAGTTCGCCTGCAACATCCCCGGCCACTACCAGGCCGGCATGGTCGGCAAGCTGAACGTCCAGCCCTGAGCCGGGCGGGGCCGCGCGAGGCGGCGCGCGGGCGTCCGTCCCCTGGCTGCTGAAAGGCGCGGCGGATTTGTATACACTCGCCGCCTCGCGCCACCGCTCGCCGCCGCCGATCCAGCAGGTTTCCCATGCAGCACCCCGCCGAACACTCGCCCCTGGGCAAATCCAGCGAATACGTCTCCACCTACAGCCCGGGATTGCTCTTCCCGATCTCCCGGACCACCAAGTGGGCCGAGCTGGGCCTGACCGCGCAGACCCTGCCGTACCAGGGCGTGGACATCTGGAACTGCTACGAGCTGTCCTGGCTGACCGCTTCGGGCAAGCCGGTGGTGGCCATCGGCGAGTTCGCCATTCCGGCGAAGTCGCCGAACATCATCGAATCCAAGTCCTTCAAGCTCTACCTCAACTCGCTGAACCAGAGCGCCTTCGACAGCACCGACGCCGTGCGCGCGGTGCTGCAGCGCGACCTTTCCGCCGCCGCCGGCGCGCCGGTGCGCGTGCGCGTGCGCAGCCTGGACGAGGTGGCGGAGGAGGGCGTGGCCCGGCTCGAAGGCACCTGCATCGACGACCTGGAACTGGCGGTGGACCGCTACGACCACCCGCGCCCGGAACTGCTGCGCTGCGACGACACCCGCCGCGTCGACGAAGTGCTCTACAGCCACCTGCTGAAGTCCAACTGCCCGGTCACCGGCCAGCCGGACTGGGGCACGCTGGTGGTCGAGTACAGCGGCCCGGCGCTGGATGCCGCGAGCCTGCTGGCCTACGTGGTGTCCTTCCGGCAGCACCAGGACTTCCACGAGCAGTGCGTCGAGCGCATCTACCTCGACCTGCGGCGCCTGCTGCAGCCGGCCCGCCTGACCGTCTACGCGCGCTATGTGCGCCGCGGCGGGCTGGACATCAACCCGTACCGCAGCAGCGAAGCGGTGGAGCCGGACAACCGCCGGCTGGTGCGCCAGTAAAACGCGGATACGAAAAACCCGGCCTTGGCCGGGTTTTTCATCTTCGGGCTTCGGGGCACGGGGCTCAGATGCCCATGTTCGCCAGGCTCTGCATGATCGAGCGCAGGGTTCCGGCCAGGGTCGGATGGCTCGCCTCGAAGCGCTCCACGGCCAGGTTGATGCTGTCGGTCAGGGTCTCGTCGGCCAGCGCGTCCTCGCTGGCCATCTGCATCTCGATGTCCTTGATCAGGGCCTGCAGCGCTGCGCGCTCGTCCTCGTTCAGCGGGGGCTGGCGCTCCAGTTGCTCGCGCAGGGCCTGGAGTTCTTGCTGGAGGCGTTGTGTCGGCATGGTGGTGTCCTTCTGCGTTGCGTACCCAAGATGGACCCTGTCCGGCGGAGCAAGGTCCATCGCCATGCCTTGAGCTTAACTCGCCGCGCGCCGGCCTGCCTGATGCCGATCAACGCGCAGCAGGCGTTCGAGCAGCGGGAAGAAGTGTTCCAGCTCCGGCGTGCGCATGGACGGGTCCTTGCCCAGGTCGTCCAGGCGGCGCAGGGTGATGGCGTCCTGCGCGTAGGGCGCGCGGAGGAAGGCGCTGGCAGCGTGCCCGTCGAACGCGCCGCCCTGCAGCGCCAGGCTCTGCCGCGAGGCCCAGGACAGGCCGGCCTGGTAGGTCGGGTCCACCGCGCACAGGTAGCGCTTGGCGGCGACGTGCAGGCGCACCGGCTGCCAGACCGGCTCGGGCAGCAGCTCGCGCAGCAGGTTGGCGCCGAATTCCTCGTGGCGCAGATCGCGGGTTTCCAGAGCGGCCGGGTCTTCGTAGAGATGGCCGATGTCGTGGAGCAGGGCGGCGATCACCAGGCTGTCGGCGCAGCCGGCGCGCTTGGCCAGGGTCGCGCATTGCAGGGCGTGCTCGGCCTGGCTGACGGTCTCGCCGTACGGCTCCGCGCCGTGGCTGGCGAAGCGTTCGGCCAGTTCGTCGATGAAGCGGTGGCGCGGGTGCTTCATGGCTTTTCTCCCTTGAGGCGGCGGCCGGCGATGTCCTGCAGGCAGGAATCCAGCTCGCCCAGGTGATCGATGACCGAATGCACCCCCAGCCGGTACAGGCCCAGCGTGGCCTGGGCGCGCCGGCGGTCGCGCTGGGCGTTGTCGAGGCCTTCCCAGTCGCCCGGTGCCAGCCCGCAGAGCGGACTGCTGGCGGCCAGGCCGATGGTCCAGAGTCCGGCGTTCAGCCCGGCCTGCAGCAGCCGGGGCTGGCCGCTGACCAGCACGCAGCCGTCCAGGTGCGGGCTGCCCAGTTGCATCAGCGCCTGCCAGCAGGCATCCGGCGCGGGCCACTGGCGGCCGGCGACGTCGAGGCCGACGGCCAGGCGGTCGAGGTCGCTGGCCAGATGCCGGGCGGTGGCGGCGGGCAGTTCCTCCAGCCAGGCGCAGGGGATGGCGCGCTCGCGCAGCCCGCGCAGGACGTCGAGGGCGCCGGGGGTGGTGCCGGCATGGTCGCGGGCGGCCCGGTCGAGGGCGGACTGGAAGCGCTGCCGTTCCCGCGCGTCGGCCGGGCGGTCCAGCGCGTGCGCCAGGGCCGCTTCCGGCGGCAGGGCGAGGGCGCTGCTCAGGCGCTCCGGCGGGCAGTCGGGACAGGCGCGCTGCAGCGCGACCGGCAGCGTCCGTGCGCCGAAGTCCACCAGGTCGCCGGACAGTCCGAACAGCAGGGAGGTGAAGCGCGGAAGGTCGGCGGTGGCGGGCATGGCGGGATTTCTGGCAAGTGGTCTAGGCCAGACTAGCGGGCCAATGTGACGGTCCGATGAAGTCGCCGCCGCTGCCGTTATAATCGCCGCGCATTCGCCAGAGAGAGCAGCATGCCGGTCGAGCCCATCCATCATTACCTGCGCATCCGCGACCAATTGGCGCAGGACATCGCCAGTGCCGCGCTTGGCCCGCGCCTGCCCGCCGAACGCGAGCTGGCCGAGCGCTTCGGCTGCACCCGCGTGACCCTGCGCGAGGCGCTGCAGCAGCTGGAGACCGAAGGACTGCTGTACCGCGAGAACCGCCGGGGCTGGTTCGTCTCACCGCCGCGGATTCGCTACAACCCGACGCGCACCACGGGCTTCATGGATTACGTCCAGGCCCAGGGGCGTACCCCGCGCACCGAGGTGCTGGCGGCCGAGCGCTGCGCCGCCGGCCCCGCGCTGGCCCGGCGGATGGGGCTGGCGGACGACGCCGAGGTGTTCCGCGTGCGTCGGCGCCGCTGGGTCGATGAGCGTCCGGTGATGCTGGAGGAGATCGTGCTGGATGCCGGCTGGTGCCCCGGCCTGCTCGACGAGACGCTGGACCGCTCCCTCACCCGGGTGCTGCGCGAGCGCCTGGGGCTGACGCTGTCGCGCTGCGAGCTGGCGATGCATCCCACCGCGCTGGATGACGCGCGGGCGGCGTTGCTCCAGCTCACCGCGGGCGCGCCGGGCCTGCAGCTGGAGCGGGCGAGCTATGTGGCCGGCGGGCGTCTGGTGGAGTTCGACCAGGAATTCTGGCGCTCGGATTCGCTGGAAATCGTCATCGAAGCACGTTACCCGGACTGAAGTGGCACTATGCTGTGTCCGTGGAAGTCGCGGCGGGTGGGGTTCTCGCCCGCGCCGCTGCCACGGCGGCGCCATTCTCGAAGTCCGGCGATGGCGCTTCTTGTCATCAAACCGCTCGCGAACCTATATAATCCGCCCGCGTAGCGGGCCCGTTCAGGCCGGCCCGGAATGTCATTCACTGGAGAATCACCGATGCGCCCACTAGGCGTCCAATGGACGAAACGCTGCCTCAGCCTGCTCGCCGCTACCAGCCTGGCGACGATTCCTTTCCTGGCCCAGGCCGAGAGCGAGGATGACCCCTGGGAGAGCATCAACCGTCCGATCTTCACCTTCAACGACACGCTCGACACCTATGCGCTCAAGCCCCTGGCGCAGGGCTACCAGAAGGTGACCCCGAACTTCGTGCAGGACGGCGTGCACAACTTCTTCAGCAACATCGGCGACGTGAAGAACCTGGTCAACGACCTGCTGCAGCTGAAGGTGCGCGACGCCGGCGTCGACACCAGCCGCCTGCTGTTCAACACCACCTTCGGCCTGGCCGGTTTCATCGACGTCGCCACCCACATGGGCCTGCGCCGCAACGACGAAGACTTCGGCCAGACCCTCGGCTCCTACGGCGTGGGCAGCGGTCCCTACGTGATGCTGCCGCTGCTCGGCCCGAGCACCCTGCGCGATGCGCCGTCGCTGATCCCGGACGCCTATACCGGCCCGTACCCGTACATCGACAACGTCGCGGTGCGTAACAGCATCCGCGGGGTGGATGTCGTCGATACCCGCGCCGACCTGCTGAAGACCGAGAAGCTGATCAGCGGCGACAGGTACACCTTCATCCGCAACGCCTACCTGCAGAACCGCGAGTTCAGGGTCAAGGACGGCCAGGTCGAAGACGACTTCTGATCCCGGCCCGTCCGCCCACCGGCACAGGCCCCCGCGTCCGGCCAATCCGCTCGCGGGCGGCGCCTGCTTGAACCGTCGGGCGGATGGGAGTAGTGTCTGCGCCTTGTCGCACCCGACCTGACCCGCGCCGTTGTTCCCTTGAATGAGCGCCATCACCCCCCTCCGGCGCCGTTTGCCTGGATGACCCATGCACAAACCCAGTGCTTCGCTGCTGATCATCGATGACGATGACGTCGTTCGAGAAAGCCTCGCCGCCTACCTGGAAGACAGTGGATTCACCGTCCTGCAGGCCACCAATGGCCAGCAGGGCCTGCAGGTGTTCGAGCACGAACTGCCCGACCTTGTGATCTGCGACCTGCGCATGCCGCAGATGGACGGCCTGGAACTGATCCGCCGGGTCAGCGAGATGGCGGTGGAAACCCCGATCATCGTGCTGTCCGGCGCCGGGGTCATGAGCGATGCGGTGGAGGCCCTGCGCCTGGGCGCCGCCGACTACCTGATCAAGCCGCTGGAAGACCTCGCCGTCCTCGAGCATTCGGTTCGCCGCGCCCTCGACCGCGCCTTCCTGCGTTCGGAAAACCGCCGCTACCGCGAGAAGCTGGAAACCGCCAACCGCGAGCTGCAGGCCAGCCTGAACCTGCTCCAGGAAGACCAGAACGCCGGTCGCCAGGTGCAGATGAACATGCTGCCGGAAACCCCCTGGGAATCCGACGGCCTGACGTTCTCCCACCAGATCATCCCGTCGCTGTACCTCTCGGGCGATTTCGTCGACTACTTCCGCGTGGACTCCCGCCGCATCGGCTTCTACCTGGCCGACGTGTCCGGCCACGGCGCCTCCTCGGCGTTCGTCACCGTGCTGCTGAAGTTCATGACCACGCGCCTGCTCTACGAGTCGCGGCGCAACGGCATGCTGCCGGAGTTCAGGCCCTCGGACGTGCTCGGGCACATCAACCGCGGGCTGATCAACTGCAAGCTGGGCAAGCACGTGACCATGCTCGGCGGCGTGATCGACCTGGAAACCGACCGCCTGACCTACAGCATCGGCGGCCACCTGCCGCTGCCGGTGCTCTACGTCGACGGCGACGCCCGCTACCTGGAGGGCCGCGGCCTGCCGGTGGGGCTGTTCGACGAAGCCACCTACGAGGACCATGTCCTCGATCTTCCCAAGTCCTTCAGCCTTTCGCTGTTCTCCGACGGTATCCTCGACGTGCTGCCGGGAGCTACCCTGAAGGAAAAGGAGACGGCCCTGCCCGAGCAGGTCGTAGCCGCCGGCGGAACGCTGGATGGCCTGCGCCAGGTCTTCGGACTGGCCAAGTTGTCCGAGATGCCGGATGATATTGCCTTGCTGGTGTTGAGCAGGAACCTTGCATGAGTACCGGTAAAATCCAGTTCGCCGAGCAGGATGGCTCGTTTGTCCTGAAGTTCGTGGGCGAAGTCCGACTGACCCTGTGTTCGGCACTGGATTCCACCATTGAAAAAATCTTCGCCGCGCTGAATTTCTCGGCGATCATCATCGATCTCACGGAAACCCAGAGCATCGACAGCACCACGCTGGGCCTGCTGGCCAAGCTGTCGATCCTCTCGCGGCAGAAGGTCGGTCTGTTGCCCACGCTGGTGACCACCAACCCGGACATCACCCGTCTGCTGCAGTCGATGGGCTTCGATCAGGTGTTCAACATCGTCGACCGGCCGATCCCGTGCACTGACTGCCTTACCGACCTGCCGCCGCAGGACCAGTCCGAGGACGTGGTGCGCAGCAAGGTGCTGGAAGCCCACCGCATCCTGATGGGGCTCAACGAGTCCAACCGCGAGGCTTTCCACGATCTGGTGAACGCCCTCGAGCGCCACTGAGTTTCTGATGCCTGAATGAAAACCGGCGCCCTGGGGCGCCGGTTTGCGTTTGTGCGTGCCGGGTTTACTGGCCGCCGAGCAGCGCTTCGAGTTTTTCCTGGTCGCGGGCGAACAGGCGGATGCCTTCGGCCAGCTTCTCGGTGCCCATGGCGTCTTCGTTCATCTGCCAGCGGAAGGCGCTTTCGTCCAGCACCTGGCGCGCTTCGCCGCCGCCGGGCTGCAGCACGCGGGGCAGTTCGCCCTGGGCTTCGGCCAGTTGCTGCAGCAGGTCCGGGCTGATGGTCAGGCGGTCGCAGCCGGCGAGCTGCTCGATCTGGCCGAGGTTGCGGAAGCTGGCGCCCATCACCACGGTCTTGTAGCCGTTGGCCTTGTAGTAGCGGTAGATGCGCGAGACCGACTGCACGCCGGGGTCCTCGGCGCCGACGTAGTCGCGAGCGTTGGCCTTCTTGTACCAGTCGTAGATGCGGCCGACGAAGGGCGAGATCAGGAACACGCCGGCATCGGCGCAGGCGGCGGCCTGGGCGAAGGAGAACAGCAGGGTCAGGTTGGTCTGGATGCCCTCGCGCTCCAGCTGTTCGGCGGCGCGGATGCCTTCCCAGGTGGAGGCGATCTTGATCAGCACGCGCTCGCGGCCCACGCCCTGCTCGTCGTACAGGCCGATCAGGCGGCGCGCGCGCTGCAGCGTGGCTTCGCTGTCGAAGGACAGGCGGGCATCGACTTCGGTGGAGATGCGCCCCGGGATCACGCCCAGGATGTCCTTGCCCACGGCGACAGCGAAGCGGTCGCAGGCGAGGCCTGCATCGCCGCGGGCGCCGTCGGTGGCGCGGGCCAGGTGCTCGGCGTAGCGGGGCAGGGCGGCGGCTTTCAGCAGCAGGGACGGGTTGGTGGTGGCATCCACCGGCTTCAGGCGGGCAATGGCGTCGAAATCGCCGGTATCAGCGACGACCGTGGTGTATTGCTTGAGTTGTTCCAGCTTGGAGGTCATGGCGAGTTTTCCGTGGAGAGTGCATCGACCTTACCCGAGGCCGATGCGCCGCTCAACGGGACTCAATGCCCCGCGAGAAGTTCGCCCGCCTGGTCGAGCAGGGCCAGCGGATCGGCGGCCTTGTGCACGTCCACCGAGAGCAGCTGGCGGAAGCGCCGCGCGCCGGGAAAGCCCTGGGCCAGGCCGAGGATGTGGCGGGTCACGTGGTGCATCGCGCCGCCCTCGGCGATATGCCGCTCGATGTACGGGCGCAGGCGCGCCAGGGCGTCGGCGCGGCTGATCGCGGGCGCGTCCGCGCCGTACAGCGCGGCGTCCACCTGGGCCAGCAGGTAGGGGTTGTGGTACGCCTCGCGGCCGAGCATCACGCCGTCGAAGACCTGCAGGTGCTCGCGGCATTCCTCCAGGGTCTTGATGCCGCCGTTGAGGATGATCTCCAGGTCCGGGAAGTCGCGCTTGAGCTGCGCCGCGATGTCGTAGCGCAGCGGCGGAACCTCGCGGTTCTCCTTGGGCGACAGGCCTTCGAGGATGGCGATGCGGGCGTGCACGGTGAAGCTGCGGCAGCCGGCGTCGCGGACCTGGCCGACGAAGTCGCACAGCGCTTCGTAGCTGTCGCGGCCGTTGATGCCGATGCGGTGTTTCACCGTCACCGGGACCGACACCGCGTCGCGCATGGCCTTCACGCAATCGGCCACCAGCGCCGGATGGCCCATCAGGCAGGCGCCGATCATGTTGTTCTGCACCCGGTCGCTGGGGCAGCCGACGTTCAGGTTCACTTCGTCGTAGCCGGCGTCCTCGGCCAGCTTCGCCGCCGCCGCCAGCTCCGCCGGCACGCTGCCGCCCAGTTGCAGCGCCAGCGGGTGCTCGCTCTCGTCGTGGCGCAGGAAGCGCGCGGCATCGCCGTGCAGCAGCGCGCCGGTGGTGACCATCTCCGTGTAGAGCAGGGCGTGGCTGGACAGCTGGCGCAGGAAGAAGCGGCAGTGGCGGTCGGTCCAGTCCATCATCGGCGCGACACTGAAGCGGCGCGAGGGCTCGGGGCGGGTGGTGGCGGTGGTTGTGGCAGTGGTCATCGGTACGTCGGATCAGGATTCGCGGGGTGGCGCGAAATCGCTCGCGCCGGCGGAAAGGGCGGATATTTTACCGGTCTTGCCGGCCGAGCGCACGGAAACCGGCGGGCGGCCTGGATGATCGGCCAGCGGCAGGCCTGTCGTGCGTCGGCGGCGGTGCTCCGGCGCCGCTCCGCCCCGGCGTATGAAGGCGGGTCTCTGGTGCTGCCCATCTACCACTAAGGGACGATAGCCGCGGCTCGGCGCAGGCGGCCTAATGGCCGTGACAATAACAATCAGGGCTCCCGGCCGGTCCCCGCGACGTCGCGGCCGAGGGCCTGCAAGAAGAGAGTTGCCGCCATGGATACCACGCGTCCGCGTATCGTCCTCACCCTTTCCCTGCAGACCTGCGGACTGGTGCTGCTGTTCATTGCCCAGGCCCTGGGCGGCTGGCCCCTGTCGCTGTGCCTGCTGCTGGGCGCGGCGCTGCTCTGGGGGCCGTGGTTCCTCCACTGGAATGCCTCCTCGCCCAGCGAGCCGGCGCTGCTGCCGGACATCGCCGAGCTGACCCGCGAGCTGTCGCGGGGGACCAGCCGCAATGCCCTGTCCGCCGCAGGCGTTTCCTATTCGGTGCAGCGCCTGGTGGAGAAGCTCGAATCGCAGCTGGTGGCCGCCGAGCAGATCGTCGGCAGCGCCGAGGTGATGATCCATACCGAACGGGCCACCTCCAGCCTGGCCAGCCAGGCGATGGATGCCGCGACCCGCGCGCGGGCCGGCAGCGACCTGGGGCGCGGTGAACTGCAGGCGGCCATCGACTGCATGCACCAGCTCAGCGAGCGCGCCAACGCCAGCCGGGCGCTGATCGAGACGCTGAATGCGCGCAGCGAGGATATCCAGCGCGTCACCCACGTGATCCAGTCCATCGCCAGCCAGACCAACCTGCTGGCGCTCAACGCGGCCATCGAGGCGGCGCGCGCCGGTGAGCACGGCCGCGGTTTCGCGGTGGTGGCGGAGGAAGTGCGCGGGCTTGCCGGGCGTACCGCCGAGGCCACCGATGAAGTGGGGCAGATGGTCGAGGACATCCAGCGCCAGACCGGCGAGGCGGTGGAGCAGATCCGCCAGCTGGCCGACGATCTGGTGCAGGGTGTCGGTCAGGTGGAAGGCACCGGGCGGCAGTTGCAGGACATCGCCGGCCTGGCCGCGACGGTGGAGACCCAGATCACCGAGATCGCCGAGGGCGCGGAAATCAACCGCAGCCAGCTGGACAGCCTGTTCGCCGCCGTCGAGCAGGTGCGCGGCGACCTGCGCGTGAGCGACGAGCAGACCCACCGCCTGGCGGAAGCGGCGGTGCAGCTGGAGACCCAGGCCGAGACGGTCAGCGAGCGCCTGGCCCAGGTCGCCCTGGACGATTACCACCAGCGCGCCTACGACCTCGCCCGCGAGGGCGCGCAGGCCATCAGCGCGCGTTTCGAGGCGGACCTCGACGGCGGCCGCATCGCCCTCGACGACCTGTTCGACCGCGATTACCAGCCGCTGCCGGGCACCCGCCCGCAGAAGTACCGCACGCGCTTCGACCGCTATACCGACGAAGTCCTGCCGCGCATCCAGGAGGACCTGCTGCAGCGGCACGAGGGGCTGGTCTTCGCCATCGCCTGCACCGCCGAGGGCTATGTGCCGACCCACAACCAGGCGTTCAACCATCCGCCCAGCGGCGATGTCCAGGTCGACATGCTCAAGAGCCGCAGCAAGCGCCTGTTCAACGACCGCACCGGTCTGCGCTGCGGCAGCCACAGCCAGCCAATGCTGCTGCAGACCTATTGCCGCGACACCGGCGAGCTGATGCATGACCTGTCGGTGCCGATCTTCGTCGGCGGCCGGCAGTGGGGCGGCCTGCGCCTGGGCTACCGCCCGGAGGCCTGAAGCGCGGGCGAAAAAAGCCGCGAAGGAGGCGACGCGGCTTGATGCGGGCGTTCGGGAGGCGCCCGCGAAAGGGGACTCAGTGATGCCCGCAGAGGGCGTCCCGGCCATGCTCGCCGAGAATGTTGAAGAGGATGTTCAGCAGCACCGCCCAGATCGACGTCATGGCGATGCCGCTGTGGGTGATCGGCTCCATCCACTGGGGCAGCGCGGCGAAGAAGTCCGGGCGCACCACCGGCACCATGCCCATACCGATGCTCACCGCCACCAGCAACTGGTTGCGGCGGTCGACGATGTCCGCTTCATGCAGGATGCGGATGCCGCTGGCGGCGACCATGCCGAACATGGCGATGCCGGCGCCGCCCAGCACCGCCGGCGGAATCGAGGCGACCAGGAAGGCGGCCTTGGGCAGCAGGCTCAGGGCGATCAGGAAGAACGCGGCGGCGGCGGTGACGTAGCGGCTGCGCACGCCGGTCATCTGCACCAGGCCGATGTTCTGGGCGAACGAGGAATGGGTGAAGGTGTTCATGAAGCCGGCGAAGAACGAGGCGCCGGCGTCGCACAGCAGGCCGCGGCGCAGGCGGCTCGGGCAGATCTCGGTGTCGGTGACCTTGCCCAGGGCGAGGAACATGCCGGTGGATTCGACGAAGATGATCACCACCACCAGGCACATCGAGAGTACCGGCGCCAGGTGGAATTGCGGGGCGCCGAAGTGCAGCGGGGTGACCAGGTCGAACCACGGGCGCTGCTCGATGCCGTCCAGGCTGACCATGCCCATGCCGGCGCCGATGAGGTAGCCCAGCAGCATGCCGATCAGCACCGAGACGTTGACCCAGAAGCCGCGAAGGAAGCGGTTGATCAGCAGGATCACCGCCAGCACGAAGGACGACAGGGCGAGGTATTGGGCCGCGCCGAAGTTCGCCGCGCCCGCGCCGCCGCCGGCCCAGTTGATCGCCACCGGGAACAGGCACATGCCGATGGAGGTGATCACGGTGCCGGTCACCAGCGGCGGGAAGAAGCGCACGATGCGGCTCATGAAGGGCGCGATGAGCATGCCGAAGAAGCCGGCGGCGATGGTCGCGCCGAAGATGCCGTTCAGGCCCACGCCGGGCATCCCGGCCATCGCCACCATGCTGCCGACGGCGGCGAAGCTGGCGCCCATCATCACCGGCATGCGGATGCCCACCGGGCCGATGCCCAGCGACTGCACCAGCGTGGCGATGCCGGCGACCAGCAGGTCGGCGTTGATCAGGAAGGCGATTTCCTCGCGGGAGAGACCGGCGGCCTGGCCGACGATCAGCGGAACGGCGACGGCGCCGCCATACATCAGGAGAACGTGCTGGAAACCGACCAGCAGCAGCTGCAGCAAGGGCAGACGCTGATCGACGGGCGAGCCGGGAATGCGGCGTTCAGATACCACGGACATGCAACACCTCGGTTTTTATTGTTGTCAGTCGCTGGCTGCCGGACGGGCACGGCAGCCGGGAGATACTGGCCATCATTCACCCCCGGGGCCGAGCGGGTGAAGCGGTGCGGGACTTTATACTTGCGATGTGTATTACGTTCAATCGATTTTTGTATACAACTAGCTGGTCGCGTTTTGTCTCGACGGTGCTGCATGGCTCTAGACCGCGTGTTTCCTGGTCTTGCTATTTCTGTAGCCGTTTGTCGAGTGGACTACATTTCTGTTTCAACGGTGCCGGAGAGCTTTTCGTAGGAGATTCTATGTCTACCTCGCCGTATCACCCGCAGGTCGGTACGGCTGTTGGGTGGTCATCAGGGCAAAGGAGATTCTCGCCAGCTTGCGTGCAAGGATGGTCAGCGCCTGGGTTTTCTTCAGTCCCCGCGCCAGGTAGCTCTGGTAGAGATCGCGCCAGCGGTGGGTCCGGGCAGCGGACATCGCGGCGTTGTGCAGCAGGCGCCGCACTTCGGGGCTCCCTTGCTTGGTCAGCTTGCGCTGGCCGCAATAGCGGCCCGACTCCTTGACCCGCACATCCAGTCCCAGAAACGCGATGAATGCATCACCGTTGCGAAAGCTGCCGCGCAGAAAGGCCATGTTCAGGGCCGCCGCGGTCAATGGGCCAATACCCTCGATGGCCTGGCAGCGTTGGCTCTGCTCGCCCAGGCCGGCGTCGTGCAGGGCAGCCTGAATGAGCTTCTCCAGACGCAGCTCCAGCACCGCCATGCGCCGCAGGACCGGTTTGAGTGCTCTCTTGAGCTCGCCATCCTGGGCAAAGCCCTGCCGCAGGGCCGTCGCGCTGCGAACCAGGAGGCTGCGGCGGTGCAGCAGGGTCTGCAGGCGGGTGTAGGTCTTGCTGGGCGGCTGCCAGGGCTCAAGCTGCGCGTGCTCGTGAGCCAAATAGCGGGCCAGGAGTTGGGCATCGCTGCGATCATCCTTGTTACGACCGCCAATCCCCTTGCGGTAGTTGCTCAAGCGATAGCCGTTGATGAGGTAGACCCGGTGCCCCTTGGCATACGCCAGGGTCGCTGCCGCCACGTGATAGGTGCCAGTGGCTTCGATGGCGATGGCGCAGCCGGCGGGCAGCTCCTTGAGCCAAGCCTTGATCGCGCGGACCTCGTTGGGCAACTCGCTGACTTCGCCTGAATGGGCATGGCAGAGACTCAGCGAGTCCTTGCCAACATCGATGCCGATAACGGGGACCTGGCTTGTCATGGCGTACTCCGACGGGGAAGATGGAACAACCTGTCGGGGCTCACATCAGCGCAGGCTTGCCGGTATTGTCGGTCTGAGCTGCTACTCAGTTTCCGATGGATTCCTTATCGGCGCTTGGCGTGAGCACGTGGGTGGGAGAAGTCTCCTACCGTCTGGTTTGCAGAAGCGAGCTTGGTCCCTCCACCCCCGACAGGTTCCTACCCTACGCCATACAAGCGAGCTTGCTCGCGAACGGATTCACCGGCCGCTCCCGGGGCGCGGCGGTTCGCGAGCAAGCTCGCTCCTACAGGTCTGGGCGTTTCGCGGGCATAAAAAAACCGCACCCGAAGGTGCGGTTTTCCTGGCCGTGCCGCAGGCTCAATTAACCTGGGCGCCCTTGGCGATCCAGTCGCCGACGAGCTTGCGCTCCTCCGGGGTCATCTGGGTGATGTTGCCCAGCGGCATCACCTGCGACGCCACGGCCTGCGCCTGGATGCGCGGGGCGAGCTGCTGGATCTGCTGCGGGGTGTCGAACATCACGCCGGCCGGCGCCGCGCTGAACATGTTGCTGGTCGGCTTGGCCGAGTGGCACACGGCGCAGCGCTCCTGGATCACCTGGTGGACCTTGTCGAAGTCCGCCTCGCTGCCGGCCGCGGAGGCCTGCCCGGCGGCGGGCTTGCCCGCTTGCTCCCTGGCATGCTCGGCCGGGGTCTTGCCGCCGATGGCGGTCGCCGGCAGGGGCTGGTACTCGATCTTCTGCACCTGGGAGCTGTCGCTGCTCGGCCAGTTCGGGCCGGTGACGAACGCCAGGGCGATCATGCCGACGGCGCCGGCGGGCAGGGCCCAGGCCATGCCGTTGCCGGCGTGGCGGGTGTTGAAGTAGTGCCGCACGATCACCGCCAGCGCCGCGATGCACGCCAGGATCAGCCAGTTGTAGTGGCTGCCGTAGGTGCTCGGGAAGTGGTTGCTGATCATGATGAACAGCACCGGCAGGGTGAAGTAGTTGTTGTGGCGCGAACGCAGCAGGCCCTTGGCCGGCAGCACCGGATCGGGCTCGCGGTTTTCCTCGATGGCCTTAACCAGCGCGCGCTGGGCCGGCATGATCACGCGGAACACGTTGCCGACCATGATGGTGCCGATGATCGCGCCGACGTGCAGGTAGGCGCCGCGGCCGCTGAACACCTGGCTGAGCAGGTAGGCGGCGAGCACCAGCAGGGCGAACAGGATGGCGCCGAGCAGGGCCGGGGTCTTGCCCAGCGGCGAGTCGCACAGGGCGCTGTAGATGAACCAGCCGGCGACCAGCGAGCCGACGCCGATGGCGATGGCGGCGGCCGGGTCCAGGCCGCTGCCCGGGGCGATCAGGTACAGGGTCGGGTTCAGGTAGAACACGATGGTCAGCAGGCAGACGCCCGACAGCCAGGTGGAGTAGGCCTCCCATTTGAACCAGTGCAGGTTCTCCGGCATTTTCGGCGGGGCGAGCTTGTACTTCTCCAGGTGGTAGATGCCGCCGCCGTGGATCGCCCAGAGGTCGCCGGAGAGCCCTTCGCGCGGGTTGACGCGGTTGAGGTTGTTTTCCAGCCAGACGAAGTAGAACGAGGCGCCGATCCACGCGATACCCACGATCATGTGGATCCAGCGGACCAGCAGGTTCAGCCATTCGATGAGATGTGCTTCCACAGTCTTTACCTCATGCCCGAACGCCGTTTTCGCGGAGCACGGGCCACTCTTATTAGTTTAGTTGGGGGTCGAGGAGGAGCTGTTCGTCCTCGGTGAAGAAATGCTCGTCGCAGTTGTTGCCAGAACCGCTGCGATCGACCACCAGGAAGTCATCCCGCTTTTCGATCGTCAGCACCGGGTGGTGCCAGACGCCGCGGTGGTAATTGACGCCCTGCTTGCCGTTGGACAGGAAAGCGCGGACGAGGCCCGATACAGGTACGTCGCCAACCGGCGCGACCACGATCAGAAAGGGGTTGCCGAGCAGCGGCACGAAGGCCTGGCTGCCCTGCGGATGGCGCTCCAGCATGCGGATACGCATGGGCATCTCCAGGGATTCGGCGCTGAAGATGCTGATGATCGCGCGGTCATCGGGCTGCGCCGTCTCGACGGTGGCGAGCTTGTGATAACGGCGGGTGGAGCCGTTGTTGATCATGAAAAAGTCGCTGCCTTCGGTTTCGATGACATCACCGAACGGGGCGAAGGCTTCCTTGGTCAACGGCTCGATCTTCAGGGTACGCATGGCGGGTCTTCTTGTTCGTTGTTCGCATGGAACCCTCTCGGCGGAGAGGGCGTTGGGGCCCGCGCAGCTCAGAGCTGCTGCAGGCGGAACATCGCGATCTTGTTGATCTCCGCCAGGGCGGTCTGGAATTCCTGCTCCGGCGTGTTGTGGATGCGCTCTTCGAACGCGGCGAGAATCTGGTGGCGGTTGCTGCCCTTCACCGCCTTGATGAAGGGGAAGCCGAACTTCGTCTTGTATGCATCGTTGAGCTGCGTGAAGCGGGCGAACTCCTCGGCGGTGCAGTCCTGGATGCCGGCGCCGGCCTGCTCGGCGGTGCTGGAGGCGGTCAGTTCGCCGCGCACGGCGGCCTTGCCGGCGAGGTCCGGGTGGGCGTTGATCAGCGCCAGCTGCGCGTCATGGCTGGCGGACAGGAGAACGTCGGCCATGCGCTGCTGCAGCAGCTCGATGTCGTTCAGGCTGTCGTCGACGCCCAGGTCATAGGCCTTCTCGGCGACCCACGGCGAGTGCTCGTAGATGTCGGCGAAGGCGGAAACGAAGGCGGCGCGGTCGAGGCTGGCCGGGGTCAGGGTCTGGAAGCGGCTCATGCCTTGTTCTCCCGGGCTTTGAACGGGTGCTTTTCATGCCAGTGCCGGGCGATGTCGACGCGGCGGGCGATCCACACCTTCTCGTGGCCCTTCACGTACTGGATGAAGCGCTCCAGCGAGGCCATCCGCGCCGGGCGGCCGAGCAGGCGGCAGTGCATGCCGATGGAGAGCATCTTCGGCGCGCCCTCGGCGCCTTCGGCGTAGAGCACGTCGAAGGCGTCCTTGAGGTACTCGAAGAAGTCATCGCCCTTGTTGAAGCCCTGCACCTGGGTGAAGCGCATGTCGTTGGTGTCCAGGGTGTAGGGGATCACCAGGTGCGGCTTCTCGGCGGTGCTCGCCGGGTCCCAGTAGGGCAGGTCGTCGTCGTAGGTGTCGGAGTCGTAGAGGAAGTTGCCGTCCTCGCGGACGATGCGCCGGGTGTTCGGGCCCAGGCGGCCGGTGTACCAGCCCTGCGGGCGCTGGCCGGTCAGCTCGGTGAGGATGCGCACGGCCTCGAACATGTGCTCGCGCTCCTGCGCCTCGTCCATGTACTGGTAGTCGATCCAGCGGTAGCCGTGGCTGCAGATCTCGTGGCCGTCGGCGACCATCTGGCGGATCGCCTCGGGATGGCGCTGGGCGGCCATGGCCACGGCGAACACGGTGAGCGGCAGGTCGTGCTTCCTGAACAGTTTCAGCAGGCGCCAGACGCCGGCGCGGCTGCCGTATTCGTACAGCGACTCCATGCACATGTTGCGCTCGCCCTTGAGCGGCTGGGCGGCGACCATCTCGGAAAGGAAGGCTTCGGACTCGGCGTCGCCGTGCAGGATGTTGCGCTCGCCGCCTTCCTCGTAGTTGAGGACGAAGGACAGGGCGATGCGGGCGTCGTTCGGCCAGTGCGGATGGGGGATGTTGTTGCCGTAACCGATCAGGTCGCGTGGATAGTCAGCGCTCACTGCAGTGTTCCTTCTTGTGGTTGGCGGTCGGCGCTGGGCCGGTGGACCGTGCGCTGCCGTGATGTGTGTATTGTATACAAAATGTTTGGCGATCTGTAAATACAATCCGCGCAACAGGCGTTTCCCTTCCGTATACGCACGGGAATCCACGCCGGAAGCCCGCAAGGCCGCGTTTTCCGGCATCTGCAGCCGATATTCGCAGGTTCTCGGCGCCCCGGGACAGGCAGCTTTCAGGCGGCATTCCGCTGGGTTGAATCAATTTTTTGTATACAATTAAGCGGATCGCTGGGTATATTCGATTCCGCACAAACGTACTTGCCGGCTGCCGCAGGGCCGCCCGCCGAATTCGAATCGACAAGACAGAGGAGGAAGGTGTCCGCCGGACACCGACAAGCCCATGGGACGCCTGACCACTCACGTACTGGATTCCGCCCACGGTTGCCCCGGCCATGGCATCAGGATCGAGCTGTACCGCGTCGACGGCCAGCAGCTGGAACTGATCGCCACCCGCGTGACCAACGACGACGGCCGCTGCGACGAACCGCTGCTGCAGGGCGAGGACTTCCGCCCCGGCGTCTACCAGCTGCTGTTCAATGCCGGCGACTACTACCGCGCCCGTGGCGTCGAGCTGCCGCAGCCGGCGTTCCTCGACCAGGTGGTGCTGCGTTTCGGCATCGCCTCCGCGGCCGACCACTACCACGTGCCGCTGCTGATTTCCCCCTACAGCTACTCCACCTATCGCGGTAGCTAGTCGGCACGACCTTCCCGGACTCTTCGTGGAGTCTTCCTCGGCCCGCCCACACTGCGGGCTTTTTTTTGCCCGCGAAAAAAGCGCGCCGGCGCAAACGAAAGGCCCCGGCGGTTGCCGGGGCCTTGGGTTTTGCAGGGTGCGCCGCCGGATCAGAGGAAGATGAACTTGGCCACGAAGATGGCGCACAGCGCATACAGGCTCAGGGTCACGTCCTTGTGACGGCCGGTGAAGACCTTCATCGCCACGTAGGTGACGAAGCCCAGGGCGATGCCGTCGGCGACCGAGAAGGTCAGCGGCATCATGATCACCGTGACGATGGCCGGGATGGTCTCGGTGTGTTCCTGCCAGTCGATGTGCGCCATGCCGCCCATCATCAGCATGGCGACGTAGATCAGCGCGCCGGCGGTGGCGTAGGCGGGGATCATGCCGGCCAGCGGGGCGAAGAACATCGCGGCGACGAACAGCACGCCCACGGTCACCGCGGTCAGGCCGGTGCGGCCGCCGGCGGCGACGCCCGCGGCGCTTTCCACGTAGCTGGTCACCGGCGGTACGCCGAGCAGCGCGCCCACGGCGCTGGAGGTGCTGTCGGCCTTCATCGCCTTCGACAGGTTCTCGATGCGCCCGTCCTCGCGCACCAGCTGCGCGCGCTGCGCCACGCCCATCAGGGTGCCGGCGGTGTCGAACATGTGCACGAAGAGGAAGGCCAGGATCACGCTGATCATGGTCACGTTGAAGGCGCCGGAGATGTCCATCGCCAGGAAGGTCGGCGCCAGGCTCGGCGGCATCGAGAACACTCCGCCGAACTTGACTATCCCCAGGGCGATGCCGGCCACGGTGACGGTGAGGATGCTGATCAGGATGCCGCCGAACACGCGGCGGTATTCCAGCACCGCGATCATCAGGAAGCAGATCGCCGCCAGCAGCGGGCCGGGGCTGGTCAGGTCGCCCAGGTGCACCAGGGTGGCGGGGCTGGCGACCACGATGCCGGCGGTCTTCAGGCCGATCAGCCCGAGGAACAGGCCGACCCCTGCGCCCATGGCGAAGCGCAGGCTCACCGGGATGCTGTTGAGCAGCCATTCGCGCACGCGGGAGAAGGTCAGGATCATGAAGGCGATGCCGGAGATGAACACCGCGCCCAGCGCGATCTCCCAGCTGTAGTTCATGGTCTTGACCACGGTGTAGGTGAAGAAGGCATTGAGCCCCATGCCCGGCGCCAGGCCCACCGGCCAGTTGGCGTACAGGCCCATCAGGAAGCAGCCCAGCGCGGCGGCCAGGCAGGTGGCGACGAACGCCGCGCCGTGGTCGATGCCGGCGTCGGCCATGATGTTGGGGTTGACGAAGATGATGTACGCCATGGTGATGAAGGTCGTCAGGCCCGCGGCGAGTTCGGTCTTCACCGTGGTGCCGTGCTGGCTGAGCCTGAACAGGCGTTCCAGCAGGCCGCTGGCGGGCGGGCTGGTTGCGTAGGCTTGTTGTTCTGGTTTGGTGCTTTCCACAGCGGTACTCCTCAACGCTCTTGTTGTTGGTCCCTTGCCGCGGCGGGTTCGCTGCGCCGACGGCGAGGGTTGTGAGGGTGTGAATGTTGACCACAAGGTCAGGAAGTCACGCCGCGATTATGCAGTTGTATACAAAAAGATCAAATAATGTTTGGCACGAGTTCGCCGGGTTTTTACAAGAAAAGACTCGGATTGGTCTCAGGCCCGGAACGGCCCAGGCGCCGGATGACGCGCCGCGGGCGCGAATGGCTGCCTGTTCCGGACTGCTGCACGATAGTGGCCATTTTGTGTACACTGTTGCCCACTACCTGGCCGATGCCAGCTCTTCGCCAACCCCCACGGATTTCGCGCCGGTGCCACGCCGGCTGATCAGGGTTCGACACCAATGACCGACCAGTTGCAACAGATCAGGAAGCAGCCGCGCAACGGCAAGACCCGCAGCGGTACTCAGGACGAGATCGTCTACGCGCACATCTTCGACGCGATCCTGGAGCAGCGCCTCGCTCCCGGCACCAAGCTGAGCGAAGAGGCCCTCGGCGAAATCTTCGGCGTCAGCCGCACCATCATCCGCCGCGCGCTGTCGCGCCTGGCCCACGAGCAGGTGGTGCTGCTGCGCCCGAACCGTGGCGCGGTGGTGGCCAGCCCGAGCATCGACGAGGCCCGGCAGATCCTCTTCGCCCGCCGCACCGTCGAGCGCGCCATCACCGAGCTGGCCGTGGACAACGCCAGCAGCGATACCCTGGCCGAGTTGCGCGAGATGGTGAAGCAGGAGCAGTCCAGCTTCGCCCGTGGCGACCGTGGCGCCGGCATCCGCCTCTCCGGCGAATTCCACCTCAAGCTCGCCGAGATGGCGAAGAACGCGCCGCTGGTGAGCTTCCAGCGCAGCCTGGTGTCGCAGACCTCGCTGATCATCGCCCAGTACGAAAGCGGCGGCCGCTCGCACTGCTCCTTCGACGAGCACAACGAAATCCTCGACGCCATCGAGAAGGGCGACAAGGAAAAGGCCGTGACGCTGATGATGCACCACATGGCGCACATCGACGACAAGCTGAACCTGGAGGGCGACGGCGCCTCCGGCGACCTGCACGCGGTGTTCTCGCACCTTCTCGCGGGCAAGAAGAAGCCGCGCCGCAGCAAGGCCGACGCCGACTCGGCGGCCTGACCGGCGCCCATGAAAAAGCCCCGCAATCGCGGGGCTTTTTCTTTGGGACCTGGAGCGGCGGCTCTTCGTAGGAGCGAGCTTGCTCGCGAACCCCTCACCGCCGGAGCGACCGGTGAATCCGTTCGCGAGCAAGCTCGCTCCTACAGGATTCCCGCCCGACCCCGAGGCGTTCAGACAGGTTTGAGCAACCGCTCGGCAATCATCTCGCCAATCGGAATCGCCGACGTCGCGGCCGGCGAGGGCGCGTTGCACACGTGCAGCATGCGCGGCGTTTCGAGGAAGAGGAAATCGTGCACCAGGGTGCCGTCGCGCAGTACCGCCTGGGCGCGGATGCCGGCTTCCATCGGTTGCAGGTCGGTCAGCTCCAGCGACGGGCAGTACTTGCGGCACTGCTGCAGATAACCGGCCTTGAACAGCGAGTTCCTCATCTCGGCCAGGCCCGAGCGCAGGTTGGCGCCGATGGTCTTCCAGAAGCCGGGAAAACTCGCGTACTCCGCCACATCGGCCAGGTTGGTGGAGAACTTGCGATAGCCCTCGCGGGCGAAGCCGAGCACCGCGTTGGGGCCGACCGTCACGCTGCCGTCGATCATCCGCGTGAGGTGGATGCCGAGGAAGGGCAGTTCCGGGTCGGGGATCGGGTAGATCAGGTGGCGGACGATGTCGTTGCGGCTGGCCGGCAAACGGTAGTACTCGCCGCGGAACGGGATGATCTGGTGTTCGACCTCGATGCCCGCCAGCCGCGCCAGGCGGTCGGATTGCAGTCCGGCGCAGGCCACCAGCCGGCGCGCCTTCCAGATCTGCTCGCCGCTGCGGATCACCACGTCGTCGCCGCCCTCGCGGATCGCGTCGACCTTCACCTCCAGGCGCACTTCGCCGCCGGCGCGCTCGATCGCCGAGGCCATCGCCCGGCAGACCTGGCGGTAGTCGACGATGCCGGTGCTGGAGACGAACAGCCCGCCGAGGCCGGCGATGTTCGGTTCGCGCTCGCGCAGTTCGCCGGCGTCCACGCGGCTCACATCGAGCCCGTTGATCCTGGCCCGCTCCAGCAGGGCATCCATGCGCTGCAGTTCCAGCGCGTTGGAGGCCACCAGCAGCTTGCCGCAGACCTCGTAGGGGATGCCGTGCTCGTCGCAGAAATCCCGGGTGGCCCGGGCGCCGCGCTTACACAGGTCGGCCTTCAGGCTGCCCGGCGCGTAGTAGATGCCGGCGTGGATCACGCCGCTGTTGTGGCCGGTCTGGTGGCGGGCGAGGCTGTCTTCCTTTTCCAGCAGGAGCAGCGATGCGCCCGGCCGGACCTGCAGCAGTCGCATGGCCGTGGCCAGGCCGACGATGCCGCCGCCGATGATGCAGAAGTCGTAGGTCATTGCGCCTGCCGTGAGCTCGCCCCTACACGGAGGTCGCCAGGTAAATGCGGTAGGTGATGATCGACAGCATGCTCAGCACACCGATCCACATCAGCAGGACGCCGGTGCGCCGCTCGCGGATGGTGAAGCCGATGCCCAGCATGAACATGCCGAAGACGATGATGGCGAGGGTGACGAGGATGGAGTCCATGGCGTGTCCTTGTCGCAGTGTTCCGATAGGTGAAGTCTAGGCCAGCGGCGCCGCGAGTTCGCTGATCCACGGCAGCGGGCGGATGATGGTCGCCAGATCGCGGTTGCTCAAGTCCCGATCCACGGGACGGCCAAAAAAAAGCCCCACGGTCAGGAGCGCAGACCGCAGGGCTGGAGAAGGTCGAGGTCGTCTCGACCGGGGGAGGATGGATCAGGCCGAAGGTTGCCAGCCGCCGCCGAGCGCCTTGTAGATGGCGACGATGCCGCGATACACGTCCACTTCCGCCAGGGCTTGGGCGTCTTCGGCGGCCAGTTGCTCGCGCTCGGCGTCGAGCAGGTTGAGGAAGTCCACGGTGCCTTCGCGGTATTGCTGGCCGGCCTGCTGCGCCGCGTTGCGGCTGGCCTCGGACTGGCGCACCAGCGAGACCAGGCGCTGCTGGCGCTTGCCGTAGTCGCTGAAGGCGTTCGACGACTCCTCCAGGGCCAGCAGGACCTGCTGTTCGTAGGTCGCCAGGGCGCCGTCGGCGTCGGCCTTGGCGGCGCGCAGGCGGGCCCGCACGCTGCCCAGGTCGAAGGCCGCCCAGGTGATGCTCGGGGCCACGCCCCAGGCGCTGGCGGCGGACGAGCCGATCTGCGAGCCACGCCCGGCGGTGTAGCCGAGGAAGCCGCCGAGGCTGACTTTCGGGAACAGGTCGGCGGTGGCCACACCCACGTCGGCGGTGGCGGCGGCCAGGCGGCGTTCGGCGGAGGCGATGTCCGGACGGCGGCGCAGCAGCTCGCCCGGGTCGCCGATGGGCAGGGCCTTGGCGATGGCCGGCAGCTTCTTCGGCGACAGGTCCACGGTCAGCGCGTCGGGGCGCTGGCCGAGGAGGGTGGCGATGCGGTTCTGCTGGCGGACTTCCTCGGCCTGCAGCTGCGGCACGCTGGCTTCGGTGGCGGCCAGGCGCGCTTCGGCGCGCTGCACGTCCAGCTCGTTGCCGACGCCTGCGTCGCGCAGCTGGATGGTCAGGTCGCGGGATTCGCGCTGGTTCTCCAGGTTGCTCCTGGCGATGCTCTCGCGCAGTTGCGCGCCGCGAAGCTGGCCATAGGCATCGGCCAGCTCGGCGATCAGGCTGACCTGGAGCTGCTGCAGGTCGGCCACCGTGGCCTCGCTCAGCGCGTCGCTGGATTCCAGCTGGCGGCGCACGCGGCCGAACAGGTCGACTTCCCAGATCATGTCCAGGCCCAGGTCGTAGCGCTCCTGGTTGACCCGGTCCTCGGTCTGCCCGGGCACCTGGCCCTTGCCGACCTGCGCGGCGGCGCGGCTGGTGACGGTGGGGAAACGGTCGTTGGCGACGTCGTCGCGGATCGCCCGCGAAGCCTGCACGCGGGCGAAGGCCACGCGCAGCTCGCGGTTTTCCTTGAGGGCCTGGTCGACCAGTTGGGTCAGCACCGGGTCGTCGAACTGCTTCCACCAGGCGTCTTCGTAGCGGCTGCGGTCGTAGCCCGTCGCCTGTGCGTTGCCGTCCAGCCGGGCCGGCGCGGTGTCCGGCTGCTGGTAGTCGGGGCCGACCATGCAGGCGCTGAGGGCCAGGGCGAGCAGGGCGGGGGCGAAGAGTTTCAGGTTCATGCGGTGTGGGCCTCGTTGTTGGCCTTGTGGCCCGGACGCTGTTGTTTCTTCGCTTCGCGGGCTTCCATGAAGCGGCGGATCAGCACATAGAAGACCGGGGTCAGCAGCAGGCCGAAGAAGGTCACGCCGAGCATCCCGGAGAACACCGCGACACCCATGGCATGGCGCATTTCGGCGCCGGCGCCGGAGGACAGCACCAGCGGCACCACGCCCATGATGAAGGCGATGGAGGTCATCAGGATCGGCCGCAGACGCAGGCGGCAGGCTTCCAGTACCGCGCTGACGCGGTCCATGCCTTCGTCCTGCTTGTCCTTGGCGAACTCGACGATCAGGATCGCGTTCTTGCACGCCAGGCCGACCAGTACGATCAGGCCGATCTGGGTGAAGATGTTGTTGTCGCCACCGGACAGGATCACGCCCGCGATGGCCGACAGCAGGGTCATCGGCACGATCAGGATCACCGCCAGCGGCAGGCCCCAGCTCTCGTACAGCGCGGCCAGCACCAGGAAGGCGAGCAGCACGCAGAGCGGGAACACATAGATTGCGGAGTTGCCGGCGAGGATCTGCTGGTAGGTCAGCTCGGTCCACTCGTAGGTCATGCCATTGGGCAGCTCCTGCTTGAGCAGGCGCTCGATGGCGGCCTCGGCCTGGCCGGAGCTGTAGCCCGGTGCAGCGGCGCCGTTGATCTCGGCGGTGATGAAGCCGTTGTAGTGCATCACGCGGTCGGGACCTGCGGTGTCGCTGATCTTGATGAAGGTGGCCAGCGGGACCATCTCGCCCTGGTTGTTGCGCACCTTCAACTGGCCGATCTGCTCGGGTTCGAGACGGAACTGCTGCTCGCCCTGGACGTTCACCTGGTAGGTGCGGCCGAAGCGGTTGAAGTCGTTGGCGTACAGCGAGCCCAGGTAGACCTGCAGGGTGTCGAAGATGTCGCTGATCGCCACGCCGTGGGTCTTGGCCTTCTCGCGGTCGATGGCGGCATCCACCTGCGGCACGTTCACCTGGTAGCTGGTGAACACCGACATCGGGTTCAGCTCTGGCAGCTCGCGGGCCTTGTTGAGGATGTTCTGGGTCTGTGCGTAGAGCTCCTCGTAACCGGCGTTGCCACGGTCCTCGATCTGCAGGCGGAAGCCGCCGATGGTCCCCAGCCCCTGTACCGGCGGCGGCGGGAAGATCGCGATGTAGGCGTCCTGGATATCCGCGAACTGCTTGTTCAGCTCGGCGGCTATCTCGTTGGCCGACATGCCCGGGCCCTTACGCTCGCTGAAGTCCTTCAGCGGAGTGAAGACGATGCCGCTGTTGGGACTGTTGGTGAAGCCGTTGATCGACAGGCCGGGGAAGGACACGGTGTGCTCGATGCCCGGATGCTTGCCGGCGATCTCCGACATGCGCTTGATCACCGCTTCGGTGCGGTCCAGCGTGGCGGCGTCGGGCAGTTGCGCGAAGGCCACCAGGTACTGCTTGTCCTGCTGCGGCACGAAGCCGGTCGGGGTGCTGGAGAAGCCCAGGTAGGTCAGGCCGATCAGCCCCGCATACAGCAGCAGCGCGATGGAGCTGCCACGCAGCACGCGGGTGACGGTGCCGACATAGCCGTGGCTGGCGCGGTCGAAGAAGCGGTTGAACGGACGGAACAGCCAGCCCCCCAGCAGCTTGTCGAGCAGCACCGAGAAGCGGTCCTTCGGCTCGTGGTGACCCTTGAGCAGCACGGCGGACAGCGCCGGCGACAGGGTCAGCGAGTTGAACGCGGAGATCACCGTGGAGATCGCGATGGTCAAGGCGAACTGCCGGTAGAACTGCCCGGTGAGGCCGGAGATGAACGCGGTGGGAATGAACACGGCGCACAGCACCAGCGCGGTGGCGATGATCGGCCCGGTCACTTCCTTCATGGCGCGCTTGGTCGCCTCGATGGGCGTGAGGCCCAGCCCGATGTTCCGTTCGACGTTCTCCACCACCACGATGGCGTCGTCCACCACGATGCCGATGGCCAATACCAGGCCGAACAGCGACAGCGCGTTGAGCGAGAAGCCGAAGGCGTGCATCACCGCGAAGGTACCGATCAGCGACACCGGCACCGCGGCCAGCGGGATGATCGAGGCGCGCCAGGTCTGCAGGAACAGCACGACCACCAGCACCACCAGGATCAGGGCTTCGAACAGGGTGTGCACCACCGCCTCGATGGAGCCACGAACGAAGATGGTCGGGTCATAGACGATGGAGTAGTCCACGCCCTGCGGGAAGTCCTTCTTCAGCTCGGCCATCTTCTCGCGCACCAGGTTGGAGATGGCGATGGCGTTGGAACCGGGACGCTGGAAGATCGGGATGGCGACCGCCGGCTGGTTGTCCAGCAGCGAACGCAAGGCGTACTGGCTGGAGCCGAGCTCGACGCGGGCGATGTCCTTCAGGCGGGTGATTTCGCCGTCCGGGCCGCTGCGGATGATGATGTTCTCGAACTCTTCCTCGGTGACCAGGCGGCCCTGGGTGTTGATCGACAGCTGGAAGCTGGTGTCGCTCGGCGAGGGCGGGGCGCCCAGCGAACCGGCGGCGACCTGGCGGTTCTGCTCGCGGATCGCGGTAACCACGTCGGTGGCGGTCAGGTTGCGCGAGGCGACCTTGTTCGGGTCCAGCCAGACGCGCAGGGAATAGTCGCCCATGCCGAACAGCTGCACGTCGCCCACACCGTCCAGGCGCGCCAGCTCATCCTTGATGTTGAGAATGGCGTAGTTGGACAGGTAGAGCATGTCGTAGCGGTTATCCGGCGAGGTCAGGTGCACGACCATGGTCAGGTCGGGCGAGGCCTTGTCGACGGTGATACCGATCCGCGTGACTTCCTCGGGCAGCTTGGGCTGCGTACGGGTCACGCGGTTCTGCACCTGCACCTGCGCGTTGTCCAGGTCGGTGCCCAGGGCGAAGGTGATGGTCAGGGTCATCTTGCCGTCGGCGGTGGATTGCGAGGACATGTAGAGCATGTTCTCGACGCCGGTGATGGCCTGTTCCAGCGGCGCGGCGACGGTCTCGCCGATCACCTTGGGGTTGGCGCCGGGGAAGTTGGCGCGCACCACCACGGTGGGCGGCACGACCTCGGGGTATTCGCTGATCGGCAGCTGGAACAGCGAGATGGCCCCGCCGATCAGGATGATCAGCGAGAGCACGGCGGCGAAGATCGGCCGCTGGATGAAGAATTGCGAAAAGTTCATGGCTGGTTCCTGTCGCGAACGCACGGCGTTCGCCAAACCCGGGACAAAAGGTCACCCGAGGCCCTGGTGGGACAGGGCCTGGTACTTCAATCGTTTAAGACAGGGGGCGATTAAGTCAGGGCGCGGTCAGCCGCGCGGCGCGCCCGGCCTGGCGGATTTCTCGGCCACCTTCGGCGCCTCGATGTTCTCCAGCGCGCGGCGCTGGCTGTCGAGGGCGGCGAGGGTCGACTGGCTGGCCATCTCCACGCCCTGGGCATCGACCTGGGCGCCGGGACGGACCCGCTGCAAGCCGTTGACCACGATGCGGTCGCCCTTGGCCAGGCCGGTCCGCACGATGCGCAGGCCCTCCAGTTTCGGGCCCAGCTCGATGCCGCGGTACTGCACCTTGCTGTCCTTGTCGAGCACCAGCACGAACTTCTTGCCCAGGTCGGTGCCGACCGCTTCGTCCTTGATCAGCGCGGCGGGGTAGGTGCCGCTGCCGACCAGCTTGATGCGGGCGTACAGGCCGGGGGTGAACTGGTTGTCGGCGTTGTCGAACACGGCGCGGCCACGGATGGTGCCGGTCTTCGGGTTCACCTGGTTGTCGAGGAAGTCCAGCCTGCCCTGGTGCGGGAAGCCGTCCTCGCCGGTCAGGCCCAGGTACACCGGGCTGCTGCCGCGGGCGTCGGGGCCGCCCTTGCGGGCCAGGTCGACGTATTTGAGGTAGACGCGTTCGTCGGCGTCGAAGTAGGCGTAGACCTTGTCGGTGGAGACCAGGGTGGTGAGCAGGGTCTGGCCGCTGTTGACCAGGTTGCCGGCGGTCACCTCGGCGCGCGAGACGCGGCCGTCGATGGGCGCGGTGATCTGGGTGAACGACAGGTTCAGGCGGGCGTTGTCGAGTTCCGCCTGGGTCGCCGCGACCACCGCTTTCGCCTCGGTGGCGGCGGCGGTGCGGGCGTCGGCGAGTTCCGCGGAAATCGCGTTGGTGGCGCGCAGGCGGTCGCCCCGGGCGGCTTCGTTGACGGTGCGGGTCTGGTTGGCGCGGGCCTGCTGCAACTGGGCTTCCAGGCGATGGACCTCGGCCTGGAAGGGGCGCGGGTCGATCTGGAACAGCAGGTCCCCTTTCTTCACCAGCGCGCCTTCACGGAAGGCCACGCGGTCGATGTAGCCGGAGACGCGCGGGCGCAGCTCGACGGATTCCGGAGCCTCCAGGCGGCCGGTGAACTCGTCCCATTCGTTGATCGGCTGTTCGATGACGTCCGCGACGCTGACCTTCGGCGCGGGCATGTTCTGCGCCGCCTCCTGGCCCTTGCCGCAGGCGCTGAGGACCAGCGCGGCGGCCAGCGCCAGCGGAATACGCAAGGTGTTCAGATTTCGCTCCATGGAAAGACTCCGGCGTTCTAATTGGTTTGGGACTTCTGATGGAGCGGAGTCTGCGTGCGGGGGCACTGGGGAACTAATCGAACGGGCGCATTTTGATTATCACGCTGAGTGATAAATGTTCTTGCACCATGCGCATCAATAGATAGAAGGAGTGGGCACGGGGATTGCCCGGGGAGAGCCTGCGGGTGGTACCAATCCCTGTAGGAGCGAGCTTGCTCGCGAAGCTCTTTTCGCCCGATGCACAGTGCGATGCGGGTTCGCGAGCAAGCTCGCTACGGGGGGAATGCGGATGCGGTGGGCGGTCAGAGACTGTCCGGATCACCCACGAACATGGTGATGCGCGAGCGCAGCCAGCGCTCGGCCGGGTCCTGGTCCTGGGCGCCGCGCCAGACCATCGACAGCTCGGCCAGGCGGGTGGGGAAGGGCGGTTCCTCGGCGCGCAGGCCGCCGGCGGCGGTCAGCGCCAGCGCCACGTATTCGGGCACCGTGGCGATGATGTCGGTGCCGGCGAGCAACTGCGCGAGGCCGACGAACTGCGGCACCGCCAGCACCACCTGGCGCTTGCGGTCCATCTCGGCCAGGGTCTGGTCGACGAAGCCGTCCAGGTCGCCGGCATAGGACACCAGCGCGTGCGGGCGCGCGCAGTAATCGTCGAGGGTCAGCGTGCCGGGAATCGAGTCGGCGCGCAGGATCTTCCAGGTGCTGCGGCGCAGGGTCTTGCGCTTGGCGTTGGCCGGCAGCTCGTCGGTGTAGCTCACGCCCACGGAGATTTCCCCCGAGGCCAGCAGCTGCGGCATCAGCAGGTAGTTGGCGCGGCGCACCACCAGGGTGATGCCCGGCGCCTCGGAACGCAGGCGGCGCAGCAGCGGCGGCAGCAGGCCGAACTCCACGTCATCGGACAGGCCGATGCGGAACACCGCCTTGCTGGTGGCCGGGTCGAAGTCGGCGGCGCGGCTCAGGGCGGTGGAGATGGAATCCAGCGCCGGGGAGAGGTGGTCGAAGATTTCCTGGGCCCGCGCGGTGGGCTCCATGCTGCGCCCGGTGCGGACGAACAGCGGGTCGTCGAACAGGCTGCGCAGGCGCGCTAGGGCCGCGCTGATCGCCGGCTGGCCGAGGAACAGTTTCTCGGCCGCGCGGGTCACGCTGCGCTCGTGCATCAGCGTTTCGAAAACGATCAACAGGTTGAGGTCAACCTTGCGGAGGTCGTTGCGATTCATGAGGGCTCCCTGGCAATGGCTGAAAATTGAAGCCCGACGCGACTTGCGTCAAGTCTGTCAGATAAGTCCTTGATCAATTTCCACTTTTTTATCGAGAATCGTGCACCACACGGGTAGTCCCGATCGACACGCGAAGTCGGCCCGCGCCACCTGGCGAAGGCCCGGCGCAGAGCCCCCGGGCCGCGTCCGGACCAGCCTTCGCGCGGCGCCGAATCATCGCTGTTCATGTCAATTATCAACGGTGAACGGTGGTATCGCCCCCAAAGCCCGGATAGAGTCCGTGGCTATAGAAACATTACAAGGCGAGGTATGTGATGTCCCGCATGATCCGTTTCCACCAGTTCGGTGACGCCTCGGTCCTGAAGATCGAGGAAATGCCCACCCCGCAACCGGGGCCGGGCGAAGTGCTGGTCCGCACCCAGGCGCTGGGCGTCAGCTGGCGCGATGTGCTCTGGCGGCAGAACCTCGCCCCGGATCAGGCCAATCTGCCGGCGGGCATCGGTTATGAACTCTCCGGCATCGTCGAGGCGGTGGGCGAGGGCGTGGATGACCTCAAGCCCGGCACCCCGGTGGCCAGCTTCCCGGCCAACTCGCCGAACACCTACCCGGCGTGGGGCGACCACGTCATCCTGCCGCGCACCTCGTTGACGCGCTACCCGGAAGTGCTGAGCCCGCTCGAAGCCTCGGTGCACTACACCGGCCTGCTGTATGCCTACTTCGCCCTGGTGGAGCTGGCGCAGGTCAAGCCCGGCCAGCGCGTGCTGATCACCGAGGCCGGCCACTGCCTGGCCCCGCAGGCCGTGCAACTGGCCAAGGCGCTCGGCGCCCAGGTGATCGCCACCACCAGCCACGAGGGGACCCGCGAGTTTCTCAAGGGGCTGGGGGCGGACAAGATCATCTACACCGAGGAACAGGACCTGGTGCTGGAAGTCGAGCGCCTCACCAAGGGCGAGGGCGTGGAGATCGTCCTCGACCAGTGCGCCGGCCCGCAGATGAAGCTGCTGGGCGACGTGGCCGCGCCGCGCGGCAAGCTGATCCTCTACGGCATCAACGGCGGCAACGACGCAGCCTTCCCGGCCTGCGCGGCGTTCAAGAAGCACCTGCAGTTCTACCGTCACTGCGTACTGGACTTCACCGGCCAGCCGGAGATCGGCCTGACCCGCAACGACGAAGCCGTGCAGCGGGCGCTGACCGCGATCAACCAGATGACCGCCGACCATCTGCTCAAGCCGAGCATCGACCGGGTGTTCGACTTCGCCCAGTACCGCGACGCCAACTACTACATGGAAACCTGCCCGGGCGGCGGCCGCGTGGTGATGAAGATGCCGGAGTGATCCGGCATCCGTGAGGAATGAAAAGCCACTCTTCGGAGTGGCTTTTTTGTGCCTGTCGTTCTCCTGGCATCAGGGGACGACGGGCTTGCGCCCGTGATCGCGGAGAAGCTCCGCTCCTACAAAAGCCGCCCCGGCGCCAACCGGTGACCATGCTGCGGGATGAGCACCTGTAGGAGCGAGCTTGCTCGCGAACCGGGGCGGATCACGGACGGAGCCCGCTCCTACGGTCACCGCCGGCACGGCTTTTGTAGGAGTGGACCTTGTCCGCGATAAGCGCCCGCAGGGCGCTCTCCTCCTGCTCTACGGGCCCCGGCTACAGACTCTTGCCATCGAACTCGCGAATGCTCAGCCCGCCCACATCCACCTCCGGCAGGCACCGCACGTTGATGGCGGCGATCGGGCTGCCGTCTGGCATCGCCCCGTACGCCAGCGGCGCGCAGCCGCAGGTCGGGCAGAAGCGGTGCTGGATGCGATGGGTATTGAAGGTGTAGGTGCTCATGGCGCTTTCCGGCGTGGTCAGGCGCAGCCTGTCCCTGGGCACCATCCACAGCAGCGAACCGCGCCGGCTGCAGATCGAGCAGTTGCACTGGATGACTTCGCCGATCTCGCCTTCCACCTCGAAGGCGATGCCGCCGCAGTGGCAGCTTCCGTGATACAGCATGATCGTGCTCCTCGTCGCGTGAACGAACGTGCAGTGTAGCTCGGCGCGCAGGGCCGGTTCCGACTAACATTGAAGGCGCCTGCACAACCACGGAGGTCGACATGAAGGCACTTTACGCTGTACTCGCCGCCAGCCTGCTGCTGGCCGGCTGCTCGGGCACCACGGTCAATCGCGACAGCTGCGCCAGCGAACTGAACGCCGCCTGGAAGGAACTGGACCTGGCCAAGGCCGAGGGCTTCGCCGGGACCGTCAGCTATTCCAAGGCGCTGGCCCTGATCACCGCCGCCAAGACCGAGCAGCAGGTCGAGTCCTACGGCGGATGCCTCGACAAGGCCAGCAAGGCGCGCTACTACATCCGCGAATCGCGCGCCGGCCGCTAGCCGCGGCGTGCCTGGAACCCCTGGCGCGGGCATAATCGCCAGGCGGACGGACGCATCGATCCGTCCGGCAGTCAGGGGATTCTTGCATGCAACTCGATTTCACCACCCTCGCACCCGCCGACGCCTACCGCTGGCTGGCCTCCACCGTCACACCGCGGCCGATCGCCTGGGTCTCCACGCTGTCCGCCGAGGGCAACAGCAACCTCGCGCCGTTCAGCTTCTTCCAGGTCATCGCCGACGAGCCGCCGACCCTGATGGTCAATACCAGCGTGCGCGACGACGGCAGCGTGAAGGACACCCTGCGCAACGTGCGCGAGACCGGCGAACTGGTGATCCACCTGGTCAGCGCCGCCCAGGCCGAGGCGATGAACGCCACCGCCGCCTGGCTGCCCCATGGCGTCAGCGAGATCGAGCACGCCGGCATCGCCACCCTGCCCAGCGAACGCGTGGCGCCGCCGCGCGTGGCCGGCGCGCCGGTGGCTTTCGAATGCCGGCTGGCCGAGATCATCCCCTATCCGGCGGACAACCCCAGCGCCTACCTGATCTTCGCCCGGGTGCTGCTGGCGCACGTCGACGACAACGTGATGCGCGACGAGCGCCATGTCGACCCGGCGAAGCTGGACCTGGTCGGGCGCCTGGGCGGGACCCAGTACAGCTACACCCGCGACACCTTCAGCATGATCCGTCCCAGGTAGACCGGCAGCGCCTGCCGGCTTCGGCCGTCAGTGTTCTGGAAGCGACCTCCACGTATCCCTCCGCAGCATCATTGTGCCATCACCGTCGCGGCCCCTATCCAGGGGCCGACGGCGCTCCTAATGTTCCGCCCGAAAGCAACGATAACGATCAGGAGACCTTCGAGGATTTCCTGCAACGCCATTGCGGATGGGGGGAGATGCCATGGTTGCCTTCGTGCAGCGTCGTCTGGCCGACATGGGGACGGCGAAGAAACTGGCCATCGGCTTCGGCCTGGTGCTGCTGCTCACCGCGCTGGTGGCGGCGATCGGCGTCACGGCCTTGCGGGCCATTTCCCAGCGCTTCGACGCGCTGAGCGACATGTCCACCATCAACCGCGAAATGCTGGAGATGCGCCAGAGCGAGAAGGACTTCGTGATCGACGCCAGCGACGCGGCCGCCGACAGCCTTCGCCGGCACGCCGGCAACCTCGGCGAGGCGGTGGCGCGGCTCAAGGTCCAGCCGGACCAGGCCGCCGCCATGGCCGAGGTTGAGCAGGGCATCGCCGACTACCTCGCCGCCTTCGAGCGCTTCGAGAAGTCCAGCAAGAGCCGGCGCCTGTCGCTGGATGCCGCCACCTGGTCGGTGAGCGGCGCGTCCAACAGCCTCGACATCCTGCAATCCAGCCTGGCCGACGACGGCGCCTACGAGCTCAAGGATTCCCAGGGCCAGAAGGGCGAGGAACTGCTGCAGCAGGCCGCCCAGGTCAGCCAGCTCTACCGCCTGGTGCTGCAGGGCCTGAACGAGGCGCGCTCGCGCATGGAGGCCGGCGGCAAGGCCAGGGATGAAACCGGGGGCGGCCGGATCAAGTCCGCCGCCGAGGCGCTGGAGCTGTCAAGCAAGCTGCAGGCGAGCATCACCGACCCGACCTACGTCTCGGTGCTCAAGGACGTGGTCACCAACATCAACAGCTTCGTCGAGAAGCTCGACGAGTACACCGCGGCCCTGCAGGAAGAAAAGCTGGTCCACGCGCAGATGAGCGCCCGCGCCGCGCAGGTCATGCAGCAGGTGGACGCCGCCTACGCCGCGCAGCGCTCGGCGATGTTCGCCGACCTGCGCACCAGCGAACTGCTGATCGTCGGCTCGGCGGCGCTGGCGCTGCTGGTCGGCGCGCTGGCCTCGCTGCTGATCACCTGGATGATCGTGCGCCCGCTGCGCCAGGTGATCGGCCTGGCCAGCCGCATCGCCGAGGGCGACCTGAGCGCCAGCATCGAGGTGCGGCGCAAGGACGAAATGGGGCAACTGATGCTGGCCGTGGCGAGCATGGCCGACAGCCTGCGCGGCATCGTCAGTCGGCTCAGCCACGGCGTCGGGCAGATCACCGCGTCGGCGCAGGCGCTGTCCGGCGTGACCGAGCGCACCCAGCGCGGCGTGAACACGCAGAAGGCCGAGACCGACCAGGTGGCCACCGCGATGAACCAGATGGCCGCCACCGTCCACGACGTGGCGCGCAATGCCGAGGAGGCCGCCAGCTCCGCCGAGCAGGCCGACGGCAAGGTGGCCAGCGGGCAGGAAGTGGTGCGCCAGACCCTCGGCCGCATCGAGCAACTGGCCGAGGCGGTGCGCGCCGCCACCCAGAGCATCGAGCAGCTCGGCCGCCAGAGCCAGGGCATCGGCAGCGTGCTGGACGTGATCAAGAGCGTTGCCGAGCAGACCAACCTGCTGGCCCTGAACGCCGCCATCGAGGCCGCGCGGGCGGGCGAGCAGGGGCGCGGCTTCGCCGTGGTCGCCGACGAGGTGCGGGCGCTGGCGCGGCGCACCCAGCAGTCCACCGCCGAGATCGAAAGCCTGATCGCCGCCCTGCAGAGCGACGCCGCCACCTCGGTGCAGCGCATGCAGCGCAGTCACGCGCTGGTCGAAATGACCGTCGGCGACGCGGTGCAGACCGAGGCGGCGCTGGGCAACATCGCCTCGGCGGTGGCGGTGATCCACCAGATGAACCAGCAGATCGCCGCCGCCTCCGAACAGCAGAGCGCGGTGGCCGAGGAGATCAGCCGCAGCGTCAGCAGCATCCGCGGCATCGCCGACGAATCGGCGCAGGCCATGGAGTCCACCGCTTCGTCCAGCGTCGAGCTGGCGCAGCTCAGCGGCGAGCTACAGGGGCTGGTCGGCCAGTTCCGGCTGTGACGGCCGGTCCCAGGTGTGCTCGGCCTTGCGCTGCTGGTGCCAGCGCCGGTAGGCGTTGACCCCGGCGCGCACCGAGCTGAACACCAGCGGCGGCTTCACTTCGCCCAGCGCGCCGGAGCGCTTGAGCATCGCCAGCGTCTCGCCGGTGACCCGCGCCAGGGACAGGTACACGCCCTGGGCCTCCAGGGTCTGCTGCACCTCGCGCAAGGTCGTCAGCCCGCTGATATCGAGGTTGAGGATGCCCTCGGCATTGAGCAGCACCGCGCGCGGGTGCTTCGACCGGGCGACGACTTCGAGGATGCGCTGCTTGAAGTAGTCGGCATTGAAGAACAGGATCGGCGCGTCGAAGCGGTAGATCACCAGCCCCGGCAGCGTATGCGCGTTGGGGTACTGCTCCAGCTCCACCTGGCCGTCGATGCCCTGCACCCAGCCCATCACCGCGTCATGTGGCCGGTAGGTGAGATAGAGCAGGCGCAGCAGGGCGAGCATGATGGCGACGAAGATGCCCGGCAGCACGCCGACGCTGAGCACGCCCGCCGTGGTCAGCACGCAGAGGCTCAGTTCGAACCGGCTCAGCCGCCAGAAGCCGCGCAGCGCGCGGAAATCGATCAGGCCCCAGCCGGCCATCAGCAGCACCGCGCCCAGCGCCGGCACCGGCACCCAGCCCAGCGGCTTGCTGAACAGCAGCAGCACCAGGCCGATCACCAGCGCGGTGACGACGCCGACCATCTGGCTCTTGCCGCCGACCATGTCGTTCACCGCGGTGCGCGAATCGGCGCCGCTGATCACGAAGCCTTGGGAAATCCCCGCGCCGATGTTGGCCATGCCCAGCGCCATGAACTCGTGGTTGGCGTCGACGCTGTAGCCGTGGCGTGCGGCGAAGCTGCGCGCGGTGAGCATGGCGCTGCAGAAACTGATGATGGTGATGCCCATGGCATCGCGGAACAGGCTGCCCAGCTCCTCGATGGTGGTGTGCGGCAGGGCCAGCGTGGGCAGGCCCTGGGGCACCGCGCCGAGCAGCTTGATGCCGTACTGGTCGAGCCCCAGCAGGGCCGCCGCCAGGGTGGCGAACAGCACGCCGACCAGGGCGCCGGGCACCCGCGGGTAGAAGCGCGGCAGGACGATCATCAGCAGCAGCGTGGAGACGCCCAGCGCCAGGGTCGGCAAGTGGGTGTCGCCGAGATTGCGCAACAGGGCGAACAGGCCGCGGAGGAAGCCGCTGGTCTCGCTCTGGTAGCCCAGCAGCTTGCCGAGCTGGCCGGCGATCAGGCTCAGGCCGATGCCGTTGAGATAGCCCACCAGCGTCGGCCGCGAGAGGAAGCTGGCGACGAACCCGGCGCGGGCGAACCCGGCGGCGATGGACAGCGTGCCGACCATCACCGCGACGATCATCGACAGTTGCAGCAGGCGCTGCGGATCGCCGGCCGCCAGCGGTGTGATGGCGGCGGCGACCATGGCGGCGGTGGCGGCGTCCGGGCCGACCATCAACTGCCGCGAACTGCCCACCAGGGCGTAGATCAGCATCGGCAGGATGCAGGCGTAGAGCCCGACCTGGGCCGGGAAGCCGATGATCTGCGCGTAGGCGATGGCGGTGGGAATCTGCACGGCGGCGACCGACAGGCCGGCCTGGATATCGCGGGGCAGCCAGTCACGGCGATAGTGCAACAGGCTGTGCAGGCCGGGCAGCCAGCGGGCGAGGGGCATCGATGAGTCTTCCTTGGGTACGACCAGGCAGAGAGCTTAGATGGAAAGAGGCCGCGAAGCTTGTCGAAAATCAGTGGGATAGGAGCGGGCAGCGGTGTGCACAGAGGGAGATGGTCGGTTCTTGCTCGCGAGGCTTTTTGTCTGCCGTGGAGCCGGATGCTTCTGGCACGCTGGGCTCTGCGTAGGAGCGAGCTTGCTCGCGAACGGCCTGACGCCGGCCCTGCCGGCGGATCGCGGACAAGGTCCGCTCCTACACCTGCGAGGTGCACCGCTTTCGTAGGAGCGGATCTTATCCGCGATGCTTTTGGTTGGGTGTTTCTGCGCCGCTTCGGCGTGTGCTGGGAGATTTGGTTTCGCCCTCCCGGGCGAGTCCCTTTTGGGGCCCCAAAAGGAACCAAAAGGGCCCGTCCCGGCATCCGGGTCTTCGCTTCGCTCAGACTTCCCTCGCTCCGGCATTGCTCCGAGGGTCGGCGTACAAGGGCCGTCCCTGGCCCTTTACGCCTCTCGCGGCATCCATGCCGCTCGCCCCTCTGCGCAATACCTCCACTCGGCCTCCTGACGGGACCCCGCGCGCGCCGGATGTTTCGGTGTGACAGACAGAGCCGGGGGTGAAGGATTTGCACTTCGTAGGATGGCGTGGAGCGAAGCGATACCCATCAGGGGATAACGCTGCGTGTTAACCCCCTACGCAGAGCAAGAGCATCGCGGACGAAGTCCTCTCCTATGCAAGTGCGCCGCTTTTGTAGGAGCGGATCTTATCCGCGATCCGCCGGCAAGGCCGGCGTCAAGCGGGTTCGCGAGCAAGCTCGCTCCTACAAGAGAGGATTGGCGTGAGCCGTCAGACCTTCAGCACCAGCTTGCCGAAGTTCTCCCCGCTGAACAGTTTCGCCAGGGTCTCGGGGAAGGTTTCCAGCCCCTCGACGATGTCTTCCCTCGACTTCAGCTTGCCCTCGGCGATCCACCCCGCCATGTCCTTGAAGCCTTCCGGGAAGCGGCTGGCGTAGTCCATCACCACCATGCCCTCCATGCGCGCGCGGTTGACCAGCAGCGACAGGTAGTTGGCCGGGCCGCGCACCGCTTCCTTGTTGTTGTACTGGCTGATCGCGCCGCAGATCACCACCCGCGCCTTGGGCGCCAGGCGGGCCAGCACGGCGTCGAGGATGTCGCCGCCGACGTTGTCGAAGAACACGTTCACGCCCTTGGGGCATTCGCGTTTGAGGCCGGCGTTGACGTCCTCGGACTTGTAGTCGATGGCGCCGTCGAAGCCCAGTTCGTCCACCAGGTAGCGGCACTTGTCGGCGCCGCCGGCGATGCCGACCACGCGGCAGCCCTTGATCTTCGCGATCTGCCCGACCACGCTGCCCACCGCCCCGGCGGCGCCGGAGATGACCACGGTGTCGCCGGCCCGGGGCTGGCCGACGTCGAGGAAGCCGAAGTAGGCGGTCATGCCGGTCATCCCCAGCGCCGACAGGTACAGCGGCAGCGGCGCGCGCTGGCTGTCCACCTTGTAGAAGCCCTTGGGCTCGCCGAGGAAGTAGTCCTGCACGCCGAGGGCGCCGTTCACCTCGTCGCCGACCTTGAAGTCCGGGTGCTGCGAGGCGATCACCTGGCCCACGCCCAGGGCGCGCATCACCTCGCCGATGGCCACCGGGGCGATGTAGGACTTGGCGTCGTTCATCCAGCCGCGCATGGCCGGGTCCAGCGACAGGTACTGGTTCTTCACCAGGATCTGCCCGGGGCCGGGCTCGCCGACCGGGGTTTCCACATAGCTGAAGGTTTCGCGGGTGGCGGCGCCGACCGGGCGCTGGGCGAGCTGGAACTGGCGGTTGATCTGGGCGGTCATGGCAGTGGACTCATGGAGGGGAAAGCCTAGGTGATAGTCCGCGCATCCCGCGGCGGCAAGTTCCGTCCGCCGGAGGAATGCCTGCTCATCGGTCTGAGTGATCTAGCCTCGTCTGCATCATCATTGTCGTGGATGCAGGGACGTCGCGCCGCCTGATAGTGCTTCGCGCCGCCGGAGCGCTGGCTAGACTGCGACGGTTCACCCCACATCGTTTCGAGGTTCGCTCATGAGTCAGCTGCTTTCCGGCCAGGTCGCCCTGGTCACCGGCGCGGGCGCCGGCATCGGTCGCGCCACTGCACAGGCCTTCGCCCAGCAGGGCGTGAAGGTCGTGGTTTCCGACGTCGACGCCAAGGGCGGCGAAGCCACCGTCGAGCTGATCCGCGCGGCGGGCGGCGAGGCCACCTTCATTCGCTGCGACGTGACCCGCGACGCCGAGGTCAAGGCGCTCGTCGACGGCACCGTCGCCGCTTACGGCCGCCTGGACTACGCCTTCAACAACGCCGGCATCGAGATCGAGAAGGGCAAGCTGGCCGACGGCGAGGAGCGCGAGTTCGACGCCATCATGGGCGTCAACGTCAAGGGCGTCTGGCTGTGCATGAAGCACCAGATTCCGCTGATGCTCGCCCAGGGCGGCGGCGCCATCGTCAACACCGCTTCCGTCGCCGGCCTCGGCGCCGCGCCGAAGATGAGCATCTACGCCGCTTCCAAGCACGCGGTGATCGGCCTGACCAAGTCCGCCGCCATCGAATACGCGAAGAAGAAGGTGCGCATCAACGCCGTGTGCCCGGCTGTGATCGACACCGACATGTTCCGCCGCGCCTACGAGGCCGACCCGAAGAAGGCCGAGTTCGCCGCCGCCATGCACCCGGTGGGCCGCGTCGGCCGCGTCGAGGAAATCGCCGCCGCGGTGCTCTACCTGTGCAGCGACAACGCCGGCTTCACCACCGGCATCGCGCTGCCGGTGGATGGCGGGGCGACGGCGATCTGATTCGGCGACGCGGGAACCCAGGACGACAGTTGCTTCTGCGAAACCGCGCATTGGCGCGGTCCTTGGTCGTGGGAGCAACCGTCCTTTCCGTGATGCCTTAATTTCATTCCGCTTTCCTGAAGAGACGCTCTGGCGCGCTGAGAGCCTCAGGGCGCGCGGCGCCAGTTCAGCACCAGTTGCGTCAGCAGGCCCGCCACCAGCCCCCAGAAGGCCGAGCCCACGGAGAACAGGGTGAAGCCCGAGGCGGTGGTCAGGAAGGTGACCATCGCCGCTTCGCGCTGGCGGGCGTCGGCCATGGCGTTGCTCAGGCCGTTGGTGATCGAACCGAGCAGGGCCAGCGCCGCGATGGACAGCACCAGGGCATTGGGCAGCGCGGCGAACAGCGCGGCCAGGGTGGCGCCGAAGATGCCGGCGGTGCCGTAGAACAGCCCGCACCAGAGCGCGGCGGTGTAGCGCTTGTGCGGGTTTTCGTGGGCTTCCGGGCCGGTGCAGATGGCCGCGCTGATCGCCGCCAGGTTGATGCCGTGGGAGCCGAAGGGCGCCAGCAGCAGCGAGGCGATGCCGGTCACCGAGATCAGCGGCGAGGCCGGCACCTGGTAGCCGTCGGCGCGCAGCACGGCCAGCCCCGGCATGTTCTGCGAGGCCATGGCGACGATGAACAGCGGGATGGCGATGCTGATGGTGGCGGCCAGGGAGAAGCTCGGGGCGGTCCACACCGGGCGCGCGACTTCCAGCTGGAACTGGCTGAAGTCGAGCAGGCCGAGGAAGCCGGCCAGGGCGACCCCGACCAGCAGCGCGGCGAATACCGCGTAGCGCGGCGACAGGCGCTTGGCCAGCAGGTAGCTGAGGAACATCGCCACCACCAGCAGGGTTTGCTGCTCGGCGGCGTGGAGGATTTCCACGCAGATGCGGAACAGCACGCCGGCCAGCAGGGCGGCGGCCAGCGAGCCGGGCACCTGGCGCATCAGACGGTCGAAGCTGCCGGTGACGCCGCACAGGGTGATCAGCGCGGCGCAGACGATGAAGGCGCCGATGGCCTCGCCGTAGGGCACGCCGGGCAGGCTGCTGATCAGCAGCGCGGCGCCGGGGGTGGACCAGGCGATGACGATGGGCGTGCGGTAGCGCAGGGTCAGGCCGATGGTGGTCAGCGCCATGCCGACGGACAGCGCCCAGATCCACGAGGAAATCTGCGCGGTGGAGAGGCCCGCCGCCTGGCCGGCCTGGAACATCAGCACCAGCGAGCTGGTGTAGCCGGTGAGCATGGCGACGAAGCCCGCGACGATGGCGGCGGGGGAGGAGTCGGCCAGCGGGCGCAGGCGCGCGGGGGCGGGAGCGGTGTCAGTCATGCGCGGACTCCGTCAGGCGCTGCCGAGCAGCGGGTAGAGCGAGGCGACCAGCAGGCCGGCCATGCCGAGGTTGAACAGGCGCAGCCGCCGCGGGTCTTCCAGCCAGCGCCGCAGCAGGCTGCCGAGGACGGTCCAGACGCCCACGCTGGGCAGGTTGACCACGGCGAACAGGGTGGCCAGGAGGATCACGTTGCCGATGAAGGCGTCGGGCGGCAGGTAGGTGGCGATGGCGCCCACCGCCATGACCCAGGCCTTGGGGTTGACCCACTGGAAGGCGGCGGCCTGGAGAAAGCTCATCGGCGTGCCGCCTTGCGCCTCGGCGGCCTCGGGGGCGCCGGCGCGGGCGATCTTCCAGGCCAGGTAGAGCAGGTAGGCGCCGCCGGCGTAGCGCAGTGCCGTGTAGGTCGGCGGGAAGCGCTCGAACAGCTGGTGCAGGCCCGTGCCGACGGCCACCACCAGCAGCAGGAAGCCGATGCTGATGCCGAGCATGTGCGGGATGGTCCGGCGCACGCCGAAGTTCACGCCCGAGGCCAGCAGCATCATGTTGTTGGGGCCGGGGGTGATGGAGGTGACGAAGGCGAACAGCACGAAGGCGCCGAAGAGTTCGAGGGGCATGGCGGAGGACCCGAGTCTTGTTGTTCCCGCAGACTAATCCGCCGGCTCCGGGCTGTCCCATAACAGACAGGCGCCGAGTGGCCCGTACAGTCGCGGCGCTGGCAGCCCTCCCGGGGCCCCGGTATGGTGCGGGAATGCCACACAACGTTGGACACGCCGCCATGGAACAGAACCCTTACGCCGCCCCCAAGGTCGAGCTGGTGGACCAGAGCGCTCCGCGGGCGTTCGTCGATGGCCGCTGGAATCCCGGCCGCCTGCGCCTGCTCGCCGGCCTGAGCCTGGCGCTGCTGCTCGGCGATCTGGTGCTGTTCGGCCTGTCCTTCGCCACGCCGCTGAGCGGCGCGCCGGCCTGGCAGCGCTACGAGCTGTGGATGGGCGCGCTGTGCACCCTGCTGGGCTGCTTCGTCCTGTGGCGCAGCAAGCATTTTCTCGAAGACCGCTTCGGCGCGCACGGGCTGGGCTGGCCGGTGGGGCTGTCGATCGTCCTGGCGGTGACGATGGAGCTCTACAGCGTGCTGCTCGACGAGCACCTGCGCGGTGAGCTGAACGGCGTGCTGATCGGCTTCATGGCGATGTTCGTGCCCAGCGGCATCGCCACCCTGTGGTACGGCATCCGCCTGCTGAAGATCGGCCTGCCGTATCCGTCGGTGAAGGCCCTGGGCTGGCTGAACGTGGCGGCGGGGGTGTGCCTGCTCAGCGTGCTGCTGTTCCTGCCGGGCGTGCTGCTGGAGGTGGTGGCGCTGTTGCCGATGGCGCTGATGTTCCTGCGCGGGGCGCGGGAGCTGGACGGCGCGGCGGGTTAGCCGCGCTCCTGCGGCTGGGCGATGGCGCGGTTCACCGCCATCCAGCCCATGACCGCTTCCTCGCCGGCCTCGCCGAAGGCGCGCTGCAGCAGGCGGTCCTGCTCGCGGCGCAGAGCTTTCTCCAGCTTGCTGCCTTCGGGCGTCAGCCCCAGCAGGCGCTTGCGCTTGTCGCTGTCGGCGGCTTCGCTGCGGATCAGCTTGCGCTCCAGCAACTGGCGCAGCGGAACGTTCAGCGCCTGCTTGGTCACGCCCAGGGCGGCGAGCAGCTGGCTGACGCTCAGGCCCGGGTTGCGCGCGATGAAGAACAGGATGCGGTGGTGGACGCGGCCAAGCCCGCGGCGGGCGAGCATTTCGTCGGGCTTGGCGGTAAAGGCCCGGTAGCTGCGGAAGAAGGTTTCCATGGCCTGGAGCTGCAGACTGCTTTTTATAAGGTCAGGCATATTGACGTGTCCGGTCAGCGCGTCGTAGCTTCGGTCAAGCAGTTTGACTCATTTTTCCTTGCCTACGCTACCGGTGACCCCATGGCCTTCTCCGAACGCATTGCCCGCCTGAAAAGCTCCTTGATCCGTGAAATCCTTGCCGCGGCGCAGCGTCCGGAAGTGATGTCCTTCGCCGGTGGCCTGCCGGCCGAACCCATGCTGCCGAAGGTCGAGTGGGACGCGATGCCGGCGAGCATGGGCCAGTACGGCATGAGCGAGGGCGAGCCGGCCCTGCGCGAGGCCATCGCCGCCGAAGCGCGCAAGCTGGGCGTGCCCTGCGAGGCGAGCCAGGTGCTGATCGTCAGCGGCTCGCAGCAGACCCTGGACCTGGCCAGCAAGCTGTTCATCGATCCGGGCACCGAGGTGCTGCTCGAAGCGCCGACCTACCTCGCCGCGCTGCAGGCCTTCCAGCTGTTCGGCGCCGATTGCGTGACCGTGCCGCTGGGCGCCGAAGGCCCGGACGTCGCCGTCCTGCGCCAGCGCCTGGAGCAGCACAAGCCGTCCTTCGCCTACCTGATCCCGACTTTCCAGAATCCGTCCGGCGTGCGTTACACCGAGCAGCGCCGCGATGAGGTCGCCGCCCTGCTCGACGAGTTCGGCGTGACCCTGATCGAGGACGAACCCTACCGCGAGCTGGTGTTCGATGCGGGCGCCGCGACCCCGCTGGTCAGCCGCCTGAAGAAGGCCAGCTGGATCTACACCGGCACCGTCTCCAAGACCCTGCTGCCGGGCCTGCGCGTGGGCTTCCTGATCGCCACCCCGGACCTCTTCCCGCACCTGCTGCGCCTGAAGCAGTCCGCCGACCTGCACACCAACCGCATCGGCCAGTGGCAGGCGCTGCAGTGGTTCGGCACCGAAGCCTACAGTGGCCACCTGGCCGAGCTTCGCGACTTCTACCGCATCCGCCGCGACGCCATGCAGGCGCAGCTGGAGGAGCACTTCGCCGACCTGGCCGAGTGGAACGTGCCGCAGGGCGGCCTGTTCTTCTGGCTGACCCTCAAGCAGCCGCTGGACACCCGCACGCTGCTCGACCCGGCGCTGCAGCAGAACGTGGCCTTCATGCCCGGCGAACCCTTCTTCACCGATCCGGACGCCAACCCCGGCCACCTGCGGCTGAACTTCAGCCACGTGGCGCCGGAGCGCCTGGGCGAGGGCCTGCGCCGGCTGGCCTCGGTGATCCGCGACGCACAGGCCGCCAAGGCCGTCTGAGGAGGCAGGATGTACACCGTCTACGGCGATCGGCTGTCGGGTAACTGCTACAAGGTCAAGCTGGCCCTGCATCTGCTCGGCCTGCCGTACCGCTGGCAGGATGTCGATATCCTCAAGGGCGAGACCCAGACGCCCGAATTCCTGGCGAAGAACCCCAACGGCAAGGTGCCGGTGCTGGAGCTGGAAGACGGCACCTGCCTGTGGGAGTCCAACGCCATCCTCAACTTCCTCGCCGACGGCACCGACCTGCTGCCGAGCGAACCGCGCCTGCGCACCCAGGTGCTGCAGTGGCAGTTCTTCGAGCAGTACAGCCACGAACCCTACGTGGCGGTGGCGCGCTTCATCGAGTTCTACCTCGGCCTGCCCGAGGAGCGCCGCGAGGAGTACGAGCGTTGCCACAAGGCCGGCTACAAGGCGCTGGCGGTGATGGAGAAGCAGCTGCAGCAGACGCCATACCTGGTCGGCGACCAGTATTCGATCGCCGACATCACCCTGTATGCCTACACCCACGTGGCGCACCAGGGCGGCTTCGACCTGTCGGGCTACCCGGCGATCAACGCCTGGCTGGCACGGGTGGCCGACCATCCCCGGCATGTGGGCATGCAGGACTGAGCCTTCGGTCCGCCACCTGAAAACGCCGCTTCCCGGGAAGCGGCGTTTTTCATTCCGTTCGCGGCAGGTTATTCCCCTGAATGAGATCGGGTTCGCGGTGGTGAAAGAAGGCGAAGTGCCATCAGAAAAATCCTAAAAATCCGCTCAAGGCCGCGTGTTCCGGGGCTTTCCGGTTGACCGGCATCATGGCGGCGTTTTGTCACCTTCCCTAATCTGGCCGGGCTGCCACGCGAACGTACCGATGTGGCCGGGCGCGATAGGCAGGCAGTGTCGTCGCCCGGCGGATGAGGGGGAATGATGGCCTATCTGGTCTGGCAGGACGATCTCAATACCGGGATTCAGGTAATCGATTCGCAGCACAAGCGCATCGTCGAGATGATCAATCAGCTGCACGACGCGCAGGCGCACCATGACCGGTCGTTGCTGGGCAACGTGATCGAGGAACTGGTCGACTACACCCTTTCGCATTTCGCCTTCGAGGAGACCCTGCTGGAGGACTCCGGCTACCAGTTCACCCGTGCCCACAAGAAGGTGCATGAGCTGTTCATCAAGCGGGTGTCCGACTACCGCATGCGCTTCGAGTCCGGCGAGGACGTGACCGATGAGCTCAAGGGCCTGCTCGGCCGCTGGCTGTTCAATCACATCCGCAACGACGACGCCAACTACGTGGAAGCGGTGCGGGCCAGCATGCACGAGCTGACCAGCGACCAGAGCCACGGGGGCTGGCTGTCGCGCTCGATGAAGCGCTTCTTCGGCTGATTCATCGGCTTATTCGGCCCTTTGCCGACGCGAATCCCCCAAGGCTATCTATGCTCAGTGCTACATGACGACAAGGCATGCCTGGGGGTTCATCGGTATGAAAACGCTGTTGAAATCGCTGTTGCTGGTTTCCCTGCTGATCTCTTCCTTTTCGCTGTTCGCCGCGCAGGCCGCCGCCCCGGATGAGGCGAAGCGCGCCCAGGCGCTGCTGGGCAAGGCCGTGGCCTATTACAAGGCGGAGGGGGACAAGGCCTTCGCGGCATTCAGCCGCCAGGGCGAATTCGTCGATGGCGACCTGTATGTCTTCGTGGTGGACGGCAAGGGCACCATGCTGGCCAGCGGCGGGCCTTCGGTGGTGCTGATCGGCCGCGACGTGTCGACGACGCTCGACCCGGCCCTGCGCGAGCAGTTCGCCAGGACGCTCGCCGAGCCGGCGACCGGCAAGGTGCAGCAGGCGGAGTACCGCTGGCAGAACTGGGCCGACGGCCGCTCCGAGCGCAAGCACGTGTACTACCAGCGGGTCGGCGACCGCTTCATCGCGACCGGCTACTACCTGCCGCGCGCCACGCCGGAGCGGGCGGTGGCGATGCTGGACAAGGCGGTGAAGGCCGTCGAGTCCGACCCGGACGGCACCTTCCGCAAGATCAATGCGCTCGATAGCAGCTTCATCGAGGACGATCTCTACGTGTTCGCCGTCGATCTCGATACCTCGAAATTCGTCGCCCACGGCTTCAACAGCCGCATGGTCGGCACCGATTTCGCTTCGCTGAAGGACCCGGGCGGCAACCCGGTCGGCCACGCCATGCTGGAGCTGGCCCGCGGCCAGGGCGAAGGGGAGTTCGAATACCAGTGGCGCAACCCGGTGACCAGCAAGGTGGAGAACAAGCACGCCTTCCTGCGCAAGGTCGGCCACTACATGGTCGCGGTCGGCTACTACACGCGCTGACCGGGGTAAAACGCAGGCATGAAAAAACCGGCCCTCGGGCCGGTTTTTTCATGGCGGCGGTCCGGCGTCAGCGGATCAGGCTGAGGAACTCGCTGCGGGTGGCGGCGTTCTCGCGGAACTCGCCGAGCATCACCGAGGTGACCATCGCGGAATTCTGCTTCTCCACGCCGCGCATCATCATGCACATGTGCTTGGCCTCGATCACCACGGCCACGCCCAGCGCGCCGGTGACCTGCTGCACGGCCTCGGCGATCTGCCGCGACATGTTTTCCTGGATCTGCAGGCGGCGGGCGTACATGTCGACGATGCGTGCGACCTTCGACAGCCCCAGCACCTTGCCGTTGGGGATGTAGGCGACGTGGGCCTTGCCGATGAAGGGCAGCAGGTGGTGCTCGCACAGCGAGTAGAGCTCGATGTCCTTGACCAGCACCATTTCGCTGTTGTCGGAGCTGAACAGGGCGCCGTTGACGATCTCCTCCAGCGTCTGCTGGTAGCCGCGGCAGAGGTACTGCATGGCCTTGGCGGCACGCTTGGGCGTGTCGACCAGGCCTTCGCGGGTGACGTCCTCACCGAGCTGGCTGAGGATCGCGGAGTAGTGTTGTTCCAGGGACATGGATCTACCTGTGGCAATGGCAAATATGAGAACCGTGGCGCAGGGTAGGGCGCGCGGCCCTGGCTGGCAAGGGCGGCGTGCCCGCTGGCGCGGCGGCGTTATTACTCGTCGCGGCCTTCGAGCATGGTGCGGCGCAGCATCACGTAGATGGCGCCGGTGCCGCCATGTTTCGGCAGGCAGGAGGCGAAGCCGAGCACCTGCGGATGCTGGCGCAGCCAGGTGTTCACGTGGCTCTTCATCATCGGGCTCCTGCCGTCGATGCGCGCCGCCTTGCCGTGGGTGACGCGGACGCAGCGGACCTCGAAGCGGCTGGCCTCGGCGAGGAAGTCCCAGAGGGTCTCGCGGGCCTTTTCGATCTTCATGCCGTGCAGGTCGAGGCTGCCCTCGAAGCCGATCTGGCCGGCCTTGAGCTTGCGCATCTGGCCTTCCTGGACGCCGTCACGGGCCCAGTAGAGTTCGTCCTCGGGGCCGACGTCGATGACGAACTGATCGGACAGGCCGTCCACCCGGATGTTTTCGGTGCGCACGGTCGCGTTCTGCCGCAGCTCCTTGAGCTGCTGGCGGTCGGCCTTGGGCTTGCCGGTGTCGGCCTGGTCCACGGTGATGCGCTTGACGCCGCGCATCTCGCGGCTGAACAGGGAAAAATCGTCGTCTTGCATGCGCACCTCCACGAAGAGCCGCGCAGTTTAGCGGATCACGCGGAGCTTGCGGGAGCCCGCGGAACGCTCAGTCGCGCTTCTTCATCAGCCGCGGCGACAGGCTCAGGCCCTCGCGGCCGCGCGCACGGCGGCGGGCGGCGCGCCAGAACATCACGCCCAGCCACAGGCCGAACAGCCCGATGACCAGCAGCACGGCGCCGGCGCCCGGCTCGATGTGCAGCACGCCCACGGCGGGCTGGCGGCGCAGCAGGGCGGCGACGCCGGCCATCGCGGACAGAATGCCGAGGGTGGCGATCACCGCGGCCAGGGCGGCGGCGAAGCGCCAGCGCCAGCGTCCCGGGCGCTTGGGACGCAAGGAGCGCGGATTGAAACTACCGGACGACTTCATCCCGACTTCCTCATCTGTTGAACGAGGCTATGACCGGTCAGGGCGGGAGGGGGTTCCAACCCCGGGGTCGGGAGGCGGCGGACCCGGTTTCCAGCCGGGCCGCGGGCTCAGCGCCTAAGCTGAGCCTAACCGCTGGCGGCTGTGGTTGCCGCCCGTCGGGACGGACGGCGTCAGACCAGGGCCTGGACCTGGGCGACCACCGCGGCGAAGTTGTCGCCCAGGGCGGCCATTTCCGCGCGGTGCAGGTCGCGGGCGGCGAGCACGCCGCCTTCCGGGGTGGGGATGTCGCGGGTGGCGCAGGCGGCGTCCGCCAGGGTGCAGCGGTAGCCGTAATCCTTGGCGGCACGCACGGTGGTGCTGATGCTCGAATGGGTCATGAACCCGCAGACGATCAGGTCCAGGCGGCCGCCGGCCTGCAGGCGGTCATGCAGGTCGGTGCCGGCGAAGGCGTTGGGCAGGCGCTTGTCCACCACCACTTCGCCCGGCAGCGGGGCGAGCTCGGGGAGGAACTGGCCGCGCGGCCCCTGCGGGTCGAGCACGCCGCCACGCACGCCGAGGTGGTGCACGTGGACGATCGGGGTGCCCATGGCCCGGGCCGACTCCAGCAGCAGGCGGATCTGCGCCACCGCCGCGTCCAGGTCCGGCAGCGCCAGCACGCCGCTGCGGTACTCTTCCTGGGCGTCGATGATCAACAGAGTGCTCTGGCGCAGCGTGGCCGGCGGGTACCCGCGGCCACTGATCTGCAGCATGCTGAGCGGATGGGACATGACTCAACTCCTGATAATCCAAGTGCCACCATTGTGGGCTGTAACGCGCCCCCTGTGAATCTTTGCGAAATCGCTCCATCGTGGTATTGGCAAGATCAACGATAGCTGGTTGGGGGCGCCCCAGCGCGTTGCCGTTCCGTTAGAATGCGCCCCTTTTTGCGAGCTGCGAGGACTGCGCCGTGACCCAATCCCGTCTGCTGACCCTGCGTGACCACATCCGCTGGGCGGTCAGCCGTTTCCACGCCGAGGAGCTGTTCTTCGGTCATGGCACCGACAACGCCTGGGACGAGGCGCGCCAACTGGTGCTCGGCGCGCTGCACCTGCCGTGGGAGGTGGCCGATGCCTATCTCGACTGCCGCCTCGAGGACGACGAGCGCGAGTACCTGATGCACCTGCTGCGTCGGCGCATCGAGGAGCGCGTGCCGACCGCCTACCTGCTGGGCGAGGCCTGGTTCTGCGGGCTGCCGTTCGTGATCGACGAGCGCGTGCTGGTGCCGCGCTCGCCCATCGCCGAGCTGATCGAGCGCCAGTTCGAGCCGTGGCTCGCGGCCGATCCGGCGCGCATCCTCGACCTCTGCACCGGCTCGGGCTGCATCGGCATCGCCTGCGCCAAGGCCTTCCCCGAGGCCGAGGTGGTGCTGGGCGACCTGTCCTTCGAGGCGCTGGAAGTGGCCAACATCAATATCGAGCGCCACGAGCTGGGCGAGCGCGTCTACACCGTGCAGGGCGATGGCTTCGCTGGCCTGCCGGGGCAGCGCTTCGACCTGATCGTGTCCAACCCGCCCTATGTCGACGCCGAGGACTTCGCCGACATGCCCGCCGAATACCACCACGAGCCGGCCCTGGGCCTGGCCTGCGGCGAGGACGGCCTGGACCTGGTGCGGCGCATGCTGGCCGAGGCGGCCGACCACCTGACCGAGCGCGGCAGCCTGATCGTCGAGGTGGGCAACAGCCAGGTGCACGTCGCGGAGCTGTACCCGGAAGTGGACTTCACCTGGTTCGACTTCGAATACGGCGGCCACGGCGTGTTCCTGCTCTCGGCCGAGCAGTGCCGGCGGCATCAGGACCTGTTCAAGGCGCGGGTGAAGGGCTGAGGCGTTTGGCGGGGATGAGCCTGTGCTGGTGAACCGCGCCCTGCCGGTAATCGGACGCGGGCTTCGGCGCTGATCGCGGACAAGGTCCGCTCCTACGAAGAGCGATTACACGCGCGCCGATCTACTTCCGTAGGAGCGGACCTTGTCCGCGAAGTCTTTCCATCCCGCACCGGTCGGCCAGGATCACACCGGTTCGCGAGCAAGCTCGCTCCTACGCAGAGCTTACTAGCCACGCCTCAGTGCGTGGCGATCCAGATCAGCAGCCCCGCCTGGAACACCGCGAACACGGTCAGGCAGGCGATGGTGAAGCGCAGGCTGGTGTCGTCGCGGCGGAAGGTCTCCAGGCGCTGTTCCAGGCGGCGGATTTCGTTGGACTGGGTGGCCAGCGTCTGGTCGGCCTGTTCGAGCATGGCGGCGGCGTCCAGCAGCGGCAGGATCTGCACCTTCTCCTTGTGCCAGTCGTCGTACAGCTCGCTGACCCGGCCGGCGCCGTAGCGCGCCTTGAGCAGCCGCGGGTCCTCGTAGGTCACCTCGAAGCCCTGGGCGCGCAGGAAGTGGTCGCGGCGCTGGCGGGCCTCTTCGTTCGTCACGTCCTTCATCGCCAGCGCGCCGCCCTCGACGCGGTAGTGCGCCCATTTCTTCTTCGCCCAGGCCACGCCCTGGGCCAGCAGGAAACGCCCCAGGCCGCGGTTCAGCGGTTCGGTGGCGAAGCCTGAGTCGGCGCCGAAGCGGATTTCCTTGTTGCGGTGGTCCGCCCAGACCTCCAGCAGGTTCACTTCCTTGCGCAGCACCTGCCCGGGCAACTGGATGCTCAGGCGCAGCAGGCTCTGCTCGGCGCTGTGCCGCTCCACCCGGCCGAGCTGGAAGAAGCGCAGCGGCCGCGCGCCGGTCGAGCGGTCGGTGGGCAGCGGCGCCAGGCGCAGCAGGCGGTAGTGCTCCGGGCCCAGTTCCGCCCAGGGGTGCGGGCGGGCGGGGCTCTCGGCGGCATTCTCGGCGGCGGGAGTGGGTTCGGCTTGGCTCATGGGACGGTCCTCGGGCCCGGTGGGCGTGACCGGGGCTGTCCCGAGGTTATCGACGGATCGCGGCGTTTCTTGAGACGTCCGCCCCGGACGACGCCAGGGTGGCGTCGGGCAGGGTCCGGGTGGCCTTCACGAAGTCGACGATGTGCTGCACCAGCTCCCGCGCCAGGGGCAGGTTGGGGTTGTTGTAGGAGGCCAGCTGCTGCGGGCCGCCGGCCGGCACGATGCGCAGGACGTGGTTCATGCCGTCGATCAGGTGCAGCGCGCTGTCGGGCTTGGCCTGCCTGAGCGCCAGCGCGTCTTCCTCGCCGACCTGGATGTCGTGCCGGCCCTGGAGGATCAGCGTCGGCATCTTCAGCGCGGCGAAGGCCCGGGCCGGGTCCTGGCGGAACAGCGAGATCAGGTAGGGCTGCACGCTGGGGCGGAACAGCACCAGCAGCGGCTGCGGCACCCGTGGCTGCAGCCGGCCGGCGTTGAGACCGTCGATCAGGCGGTCGGCCTCGGCCAGCAGGGGCGGCGGCAGTCGGCCCTGCAGCTGCACGCGCAGCACCTCGCCGATCGGCCGGGCGCTGCCGGAGATGGACACCACGGCGTCGGCGTGGGACGCCGGGGCCGCCAGGCTGGCGATCAGCGCACCCTCGCTGTGGCCGATCAGCACCTGGCGGCCGAAGCGCGGGTCGCGCGCCAGCCTGGCGCTCCAGGCGACCACGTCGGCGACGTAGCCCTCGACGCTGAGTTCCTCCTCGCGCGGCGCCGCCGGCAGGCTGCGGGCCACGCCGCGCTTGTCGTAGCGCACGCTGGCGACGCCGTGTTCCGCCAGCGCCTCGGCCAGCTTGCGCAGGTAGGCGTTGTTGCCGCCCTCCGGGTTGTTGCCGTCGCGGTCGGTGGGGCCGGAGCCGGCGATCAGCAGGGCGACCGGCGGCGGGGTCTCGCTCTGCGGCAGCAGCAGGGTGCCGCGCAGCACACCGTGGCCGGTGTCCAGGTCGTAGGGGCGCTGCAGGATGCTGGTGGGGGCGGCCTGCGCGGTCGATCCGAGCAGGAAGAGCAGGAACAGGGCGAGACGGCGCATCGAAGGCTTCACGATGGGGCTGATGGCGCTTTGATCCCCAAGGCCGGCGAAGGTTCGCAGGGCGGATTGACGCAGGTATACTGCTCGGCCTTCTCGATCCCCTGTCTTTGCGGAGCCTCGCATGTCCGGCAACACCTACGGCAAGCTGTTCACCGTCACCACCGCTGGCGAAAGCCACGGCCCGGCGCTGGTCGCCATCGTCGACGGCTGCCCGCCCGGCCTTGAGCTCTCGCTGGAAGACCTGCAGCGCGACCTGGACCGCCGCAAGCCCGGCACCAGCCGCCACACCACCCAGCGCCAGGAAGACGACGAGGTGGAAATCCTCTCCGGCGTGTTCGAAGGCAGGACCACCGGCACCCCGATCGGCCTCTTGATCCGCAACACCGACCAGAAGTCCAAGGACTACTCGGCGATCAAGGACCTGTTCCGCCCGGCCCATGCCGATTACACCTACCACCACAAGTACGGCGTCCGCGACTACCGTGGCGGCGGCCGTTCCTCGGCGCGCGAGACCGCCATGCGCGTGGCCGCCGGCGCCATCGCCAAGAAGGCCCTGGCGGGCATGGGCATCCGCGTGCGCGGCTACATGAGCCAGCTCGGCCCGATCGAGATTCCGTTCAAGACCTGGGACAGCGTCGAAGAGAACGCCTTCTTCAGCCCCGACCCGGCCAAGGTGCCGGAGCTGGAGGCCTACATGGACCAGCTGCGCCGCGACCAGGATTCGGTCGGCGCGAAGATCACCGTGGTCGCCGAAGGCGTGCCGCCGGGCCTGGGCGAGCCGATCTTCGACCGCCTGGACGCGGAACTGGCCCACGCGCTGATGAGCATCAACGCGGTGAAGGGCGTGGAGATCGGCGCCGGCTTCGCCAGCATCGCCCAGCGCGGCACCGAGCACCGCGACGAGCTGACCCCGCAAGGCTTCCTGTCGAACAACGCCGGCGGCATCCTCGGCGGCATTTCCTCCGGCCAGCCGATCATCGCCCACTTGGCGCTCAAGCCGACCTCCAGCATCACCACCCCCGGCCGTTCCATCGACGTCGACGGCAACCCGGTGGAGGTGGTCACCAAGGGCCGCCATGACCCGTGCGTGGGCATCCGCGCCACCCCGATCGCCGAGGCGATGATGGCCATCGTGCTGCTCGACCACCTGCTGCGTAACCGCGCGCAGAATGCCGACGTGAAAGTGCATACGCCCGTGCTCGGCCAGCTTTGAGCCACAAGCTGCAAGCCGGTGCTACTCCTGGCTCTTCGCTTGCAGCTTCAAGCTTGCCGCTCATGGCTGTTCCTTATTGGCGGCTGTCCAGTTTCTACTTCTTCTACTTCTGCCTGCTGGGCGGGACGGCGCCGTTCCTCGCGCTGTATTTCCATCACCTGGGCTTCTCCAGCGCGCGCATCGGCGAGCTGGTCGCCATTCCCATGCTGATGCGCTGCGTGGCGCCGAACCTGTGGGGCTGGCTGGGCGACCGCAGCGGCCAGCGACTGGCCATCGTGCGCTTCGGCGCGGTGTGCACGGCGCTGAGCTTCGCCGGCATCTTCCTCGGCCACAGCTACGTTTGGCTGGCGCTGGTGATGGCCGGGCACGCGTTCTTCTGGCATGCGGTGCTGCCGCAGTTCGAGGTGATCACCCTCGCGCACCTGAGCGGGCGCACCGAGAGCTACAGCCGCATCCGCCTGTGGGGCTCGATCGGCTTCATCTGCACCGTGGTCGGCCTCGGCTGGCTGTTCGAGTTCGCCAGCCTGGATGCCTACCCGCTGGCGCTGCTGGCGATCATGCTGGGCATCGTCGGCGCCAGCTGGTGGGTGCCCAACGCGCAGCCGCCGGCGCGCCACGACGAGGCCAGTGCCGGCGGTTTCCTCAGGCAACTGCTGCGCCCCGGCGTGCTCGCCTTCTACCTGTGCGTGTGCCTGATGCAGCTGTCCCACGGCCCGTACTACACCTTCCTGACCTTGCACCTGGAGGCGCTCGGCTACGCCCGCGGGCTGATCGGCCAGCTCTGGGCGCTGGGGGTGGTGGCCGAGGTGCTGCTGTTCCTGGTGATGCCGCGCCTGCTCCAGCGCTTCTCCCTGCGCCAGGTGCTGGCGGCGAGCTTCCTGCTGGCGGCGCTGCGCTGGCTGCTGCTGGGCACCCTGGCCGGGCACCTGCCGGTGCTGCTGTTCGCCCAGCTGCTGCACGCGGCGACCTTCGGCAGCTTCCACGCCGCCGCCATCCATTTCGTCCAGCGCAGCTTCCAGGCGCGCCAGCAGGGGCAGGGCCAGGCGCTCTACGCCGCGCTGGCGGGGACGGGCGGTGCGCTGGGCGCGCTTTACTCCGGCTACAGCTGGGGTAGCCTTGGCCCGGCCTGGACCTTCGCCATCGCCAGCGTCGCCGCGCTGGCCGCCGCCTTCATCATCTGGACCCGTCTGAACGAGGACCCGCATGAACGACACCCGTGAGCAACTGACAGAGCAGATCATCGACGCTGGTCGCTTCCTCCATGGCCGCGGCTGGTCGCCGGCCACCAGCAGCAACTACTCCGCGCGCCTGGCCGCCGACCGCGCGCTGCTCACCGTGTCCGGCAGGCACAAGGGCCAGCTCGGCGTCGACGACGTGCTGGAGACCGATCTGGCCGGCAACAGCCTGGAGCCGGGCAAGAAGCCTTCGGCGGAAACCCTGCTGCACACCCAGCTCTACGCCTGGCGCCCGGAGATCGGCGCGGTGCTGCACACCCATTCGGTGAACGCCACCGTGCTCTCGCGCCTGACCGCCGGCGACCGCCTGGAGCTGGAGGACTACGAGCTGCAGAAGGCCTTCGCCGGCGTCACCACCCACGAAGGCCGCGTCACCGTACCGATCTTCGACAACGACCAGGACATCGCCCGCCTGGCGCAGAAGGTGCAGCCCTGGCTCGACGCCCATCCGGACTGCCCCGGTTATCTGATCCGCGGCCACGGCCTGTACACTTGGGGGCCGCGCATGAGCGACGCGCTGCGCCAGGTGGAAGCCTTCGAATTCCTCTTCGAGTGCGAACTGAAAGTCCTGAGCCTTCGCGGCGCCCGCTGAACAACCCTGAGAATCGAGTAGCCCGACCATGAGCAGCCTGACCGTCTACCACGAATCGAGCCCCGAGCAGCCGCTGAAGCTGCTGACTCATGCCGAGGACATCGCCGCGACCCTGGGCGAGGTCGGCGTGCGCTTCCAGCGCTGGCAGGCCAGCGCGCCCATCGCCCCCGGCGCCAGCCAGGACGAGGTGCTCGCCGCCTACCGCGACGAAATCCGCCGCCTGCAGGAGGAGGAGGGCTACGTCACCGTCGACGTGGTCAGCCTGACCGCCGATCACCCGCAGAAGGACGAGCTGCGCGCCAAGTTCCTCGACGAACACCGCCACGGCGAGGATGAAGTGCGCTTCTTCGTCGCCGGCCGCGGCCTGTTCACCCTGCACATCGAGGATCACGTCTACGCCGTGCTGTGCGAGCGGAACGACCTGATCTCGGTGCCGGCCGGCACCCGCCACTGGTTCGACATGGGCGAGCGCCCGCATTTCGTCGCCATCCGTCTGTTCAACAATGCCGAAGGCTGGGTCGCCAGGTTCACCGGCGACGACATCGCCAAGCGCTTCCCGTTGCTGGAAGACTGAATCACAGCGGCGGTCTTGCGGGGGCGTTCCTTGCTCTTCGCAGGAGCGAGCTTGCTCGCGAACAGATTCCGCAGCGGGGCTCGTTCGCGAGCAAGCTCGCTCCTACACGGCCACACCTTCCCGCCTGCGTCAGAGGCGGGCCTTTGGAGTTTCCATGCCGATCAAAGCCATCCTCACCGACATCGAAGGCACCACCAGCGCGGTCAGCTTCGTCTTCGATGTGCTCTTCCCCTATGCCGCCGCGCACCTGCCGGACTTCGTGCGCGAGCACGCCGATGAGCCCGCCGTGGCCGAGCAACTGGCCGCCGTGCGGGCCGACAGCGGCGAGGCGGACGCCGGCCGCGAACGCTGCATCGAGATCCTCCTCGGCTGGATCGCCGAAGACCGCAAGGCCACGCCGCTCAAGGCGCTGCAGGGCATGGTCTGGGAGCAGGGCTACCGCGCCGGCCAGCTCAAGGGCCACGTCTACCCGGACGCGGTGGACGCGCTGCGCCACTGGCACGCCGAGGGTTTCAGGCTCTACGTCTATTCCTCCGGCTCGATCCAGGCGCAGAAGCTGATCTTCGGCTGCTCCGAGGCGGGCGACCTGACGCCGCTGTTCTCCGGCTGCTTCGACACCACCAGCGGGCCCAAGCGCGAGGCCGACTCGTACCGCCGCATCGCCGCCGCCATCGGCCTGCCGGGCGAGGAAATCCTCTTCCTCTCCGACGTGGTGCAGGAGCTGGACGCCGCGCAACAGGCCGGCCTGCAGACCGTCGGCCTGGCCCGCGAGGGCGGTGCGCTGGAGGGCCACGACAGCGTCGCCAGCTTCGCGCTGATCGATCCCGCGCGGCCCTGAGCAGCGCCGCCGTGGAGCGGCTCCGGGCGGCTATGCTGAACGGGTCAATCCTTCTGCAGCGAGAGCGACATCATGGGTTCGACCATGAGTGGCCTGATCAGCGTGATCCTCCTCGGCCTGGATATCTGGGCGATCCTCAATGTGCTGAAAAGCGGCGCCCAGGTGCCGATCAAGATCCTCTGGGTGCTGGTGATCCTCCTGCTGCCGGCGCTGGGCCTGCTGATCTGGGCCATCGCCGGGCCGCGCGGGGACGTGCGGCTCTGAGCTTGCGGTCGCGCCGTCCTCGGCGGACACTCGGCCGATGCATTACTGCCTGATCGAAACAGAACTCGGCTGGTTCGGGCTCGCCTGGAGCCCGCGGGGCATCGTGCGCACCTGCCTGCCGGGGGAGTCAGTGCACAGCCTGCGCGCCCGGCTCGACAAGCTGGCCAGCGAAACCGCCCAGTGGCCGGCGTTCATCGACGCGGCGCGCGCGCTGATCCTCGGTTATGCGCGGGGCGAGGCGGTGTGCTTCGACAGCCTGCCGCTGGACCTGTCGGCCGTCGGCGAGTTCCAGCGCCGCGTCTACGACGACATCCTCGGGCTCGGCCGCGGCGAGACCACGACCTACGGCGAGATCGCCCGGCGCCTGGGCGACGTCGGCCTGTCCCGCGCGGTGGGGCAGGCGATGGGCAGCAATCCGATCCCGCTGATCATCCCCTGCCACCGCGTGCTTGCCAGCGGCGGCAGGACCGGCGGCTTTTCCGCGCCCGGCGGCCGCGACGCCAAGTTGCGCATGCTGGCGCTGGAAGGCGTCGACGCCGACCCGCAGGCGGCGCAGACCTCCTTCGACTTCTAGCCCCGTTCGAGCGCGCCTTCCAGGCGCAGCAGCAGCTCCTTGCGCGCCAGCCCGCCGGCATAGCCGGTGAGGCTGCCGTCGCTGCCGATCACCCGGTGGCAGGGCACGATGATGCTGATCGGGTTGGCGCCGTTGGCCGCGCCCACCGCGCGCACCGCCCGGGGCCGGCCGATGCGCCGCGCCAGTTCGGCGTAGACGGTGGTGTAGCCGTAGGGGATTTCGACGAGCGCCTGCCAGACCAGGCGCTGGAACTCGGTGCCGCCGGTGTTCAGGCGCACCTCGAAGCGCTGGCGCTTGCCGGCGAAGTACTGGTCCAGCTGGCGCGCCACTTCGTCGAGCAGCGGGCTGCCCTGCTGCCAGTCCGGCGCGGGGTAGTGCCGTTGCTCCAGGTCCATGTAGAGCATTCTCAGGCCGCTTTCGTCGCCGGCCAGCAGCAGGCGGCCGGTGGGGCTGTCGTGGTAGCGATAGTGCATGTTCATCCTCCGCTGCGGCCGCCCAGGGCGTAGGCGTGCCAGAGATAGACGGCGGCGTAGGCGCGCCACGGCCGCCAGGCTTCGGCGCGGCGCTGCAGGTCGCGGGCGGCGATGCCTTCGGCGCCCCACACCGGCGACTTGAGCAGGCCGAGGTCGGCGGCGGGGAAGGCGTCCGGATCGCCGAAGGCGCGCAGGGCGACGTATTCGGCGGTCCAGGGGCCGATGCCGGGGAGGGCGCAGAGGCGCTTCACCAGGTCGTCGGCGCCGTCGTCGACGTGCAGCGCCAGGCTGCCGCTGGCGCAGGCGGCGGCGAAGCGCTGCAGGGTTTCCACCCGTTTGCCGGGCATGCCGATGCCGGCGAGGTCGGCGTCGGCCAGTGCCTCGGGCGTGGGGAACAGGCGGCTCGGCTGGCCTTCGACCCCGCCGGGCAGCGGCTCGCCGAGGCGCTGGACCAGCCGGCCGACGATGGTCACCGCCGCCTTCACCGTGACCTGCTGGCCGACGATGGCGCGCACCGCCTGCTCGAACGGGTCGAACGCCGTGGGCAGGCGCAGCCCCGGCGTGCGCCGGAGCAGCGGGCCGAGCAGCGGGTCGCTGCCCAGGTGTTCGGCGATCCGGGCGGGGTCGCTGTCCAGGTCGAACATCCTGCGCACCCGCGCCGTCAGGGCGTCGGCGTGGCTGGCCGGGAGGTGCAGTTCCAGCTCCAGTTCCGCCGCGTCGTCCCGCGGGGCGACGCTGAACCAGCCGCTGTCGGCGCCCAGCCGCACGCTGCGCGCGTAGCGCCGGGGCGACAGGCATTCGACGCCGGCCAGGCTGCGCAGGGCGAAGTGCTCGTGGAACTGCTGCCAGCTCCACGGCGCGCGGTAGGGCAGGCGGAGGTGCAGTGCAGGTGCTGTGGTTTTCATCCGGCGACCTTACCCGTTGCGCGCCCGGCTGTCCTCCCGGCGCTGACTTTCAAACTGCCCGTCCGGGCGGCCGGGCGACGGCAGGGTTCGACCTGTCATCCCCGGGCACGTAGAATGCGCGCCTTTCCGGGGCGGCGCGGCCGTCCCCTCCTTTTGTCTTGTCCCGACGGGAGCCCCCTCCATGCACGATTACCAGGAAACCCTCTACGACGGCTATGGCCAGCGTTTCAGCGTCGACAGGATGCTCCACGAGGTGCGCACCGAGCACCAGCACCTGGTGATCTTCGAGAATGCCCGCATGGGCCGGGTGATGGCGCTGGACGGGGTGATCCAGACCACCGAGGCGGACGAGTTCATCTACCACGAGATGCTCACCCACGTGCCGATCCTCGCCCACGGCGCGGCCAGGCGCGTGCTGATCATCGGCGGCGGCGACGGCGGCATGCTGCGCGAGGTGTCCAAGCACGCCAGCGTCGAGCACATCACCATGGTCGAGATCGACGGCACCGTGGTCGACATGTGCCGGGAGTTCCTGCCCAACCATTCCCAGGGCGCCTTCGACGACCCGCGGCTGAACCTGGTGATCGACGACGGCATGCGCTTCGTCGCCACCACCACGGAGACGTTCGACGTGATCATCTCCGACTCCACCGACCCGATCGGCCCGGGCGAGGTGCTGTTCTCGGAGAACTTCTACCAGGCCTGCCACCGCTGCCTGAACGACGGCGGCGTGCTGGTGACGCAGAACGGCACGCCGTTCATGCAGCTGGACACCGTGCGCAACACCGCCGGCCGGATGAACGGCCTGTTCGCCGACTGGCACTTCTACCAGGCGGCGGTGCCGACCTACATCGGCGGCGCGATGACCTTCGCCTGGGGCTCGACCAACCCGGCGCTGCGCCACGTCGACACCGCCACCCTGGCGCAACGCTTCGCCGCCAGCGGCATCCAGACCCGCTACTACAACCCGGCGATCCACCAGGGCGCCTTCGCCCTGCCGCAGTACGTGCTGCAGGCCATCGGCAAGCCGGCCAACGACTGACAGCGGATTCGCGCCGCCGCCCTGCCGCGGCGCGGGGCCGGGCGGCGGCCGGACATGACAGTTTCTTCACCTGTGGTCCGGCAGGCTACCCGCCGTCCGGTGGTCGCGGCGCCGCCGGCGGGGACCCGTATCATCCCGAAACGATTGCACGCCCCGGCTTAAGCGGCGCCGAATAAAATGCGCCACCGCTGCGTTTGCGGTGTAATGCCGCAGTCTTTCGCGCTCGCGCCAGTCCCCGTACGGGTGGCGCGCCGGCGAACCCACACGTTTACAACGGAACCTAGAAATGGGCCAACCAGAAGTCCTGACCAATCGCCAGACCGGTGCGAGCCTTGCGCGGCCTACCGTCTCCAGCCATCTGGCGTTCACCGCGCTCAGCGCCGTCGCGCTGATGGCGATGTTCTCTCTGCTGCGTCTTGCGCTGTTCGTCTACAACCGCGAGCTGATCGACGGCACGCCGGCGGCCACCTTCGTCGAGGCCTTCATTACCGGCATGCGCTTCGACATCCGCGTGGTGGTCTACATCGTCGCCCCGCTGGTGTTCGCCATCGCCAGCGCCCGCGCCATGGGCTGGCGCTGGCTGTGGAAGGCGTGGCTGACCGTCACCGCGAGCCTGACGCTGTTCCTCGGCGTGCTGGAGATGGACTTCTACCGTGAATTCCACCAGCGCCTGAACAGCCTGGTGTTCCAGTACATGTCCGAAGACCCGAAGACGGTCATGAGCATGATCTGGTACGGCTACCCGGTGGTCCGCTACCTGCTGGCCTGGGCCTTCGCCACCTGGGTGCTGTACCGGCTGTTCCGCGGCATCGACCGCGCGACCCGGCCGAGCGCCAGTGGCTCGTCCGCCGCTGCCTGGTACCTCCGCGCGGTGGTCATGCTGGTGGTCATCGGCGTCTGCGTCGTCGCCGCCCGCGGCACCCTGCGCCAGGGCCCGCCGCTGCGCTGGGGCGACGCCTTCACCACCGACTCGATGTTCGCCAACCAGCTGGGCCTGAACGGCACCCTGAGCCTGATCAAGGCCGCCGAAAGCCGCTTCTCCGAGGAGCGCGACAACATCTGGAAAGCCACGCTGCCCGACGCCCAGGCCCAGGAGACCGTGCGCAAGATGCTGCTGATGCCGGCCGACAAGCTGGTCGACGCCGGCAGCGCCGCGATCCGCCGCGACTACACGCCGCCGGCCGATGGCACCCTGCCGATCAAGAACGTGGTGGTGATCCTGCTGGAGAGCTTCGCCGGCCACTTCGTCGGCGCGCTGGGCGCCCCGGGCAACATCACCCCGTACTTCGACCAGTTGTCGAAGGAGGGTCTGCTGTTCACCCAGTTCTTCTCCAACGGCACCCACACCCATCAGGGCATGTTCGCCACCATGGCGTGCTTTCCCAACCTGCCGGGCTTCGAGTACCTGATGCAGACGCCCGAGGGCGGCCACAAGTTCTCCGGCCTGCCGCAGCTGCTGTCGGCACGCAAGTTCGAGGACGTCTACGTCTACAACGGCGATTTCGCCTGGGACAACCAGTCCGGCTTCTTCGCCAACCAGGGCATGACCACCTTCATCGGCCGCAACGACTTCGTCAATCCGGTGTTCTCCGACCCGACCTGGGGCGTGTCCGACCAGGACATGTTCTCCCGCGGCAACGAGGAACTGGACAAGCTCGAAGCCACCGGCAAGCCGTTCTACGCCCTGCTGCAGAGCCTCTCCAACCACGTGCCCTACGCACTGCCCAAGGACCTGCCGGTGGAGCGCGTGACCGGCCACGGCAGCCTCGACGAGCACCTGACCGCCATGCGCTACTCCGACTGGGCGCTGGGCCAGTTCTTCGAGAAGGCGAAGAAGTCGCCGTACTACAAGGACACCCTGTTCATCGTGGTCGGCGACCACGGCTTCGGCGCGCCGGAGCAACTGACCGAGATGGACCTGTTCCGCTTCAACGTGCCGCTGCTGATGATCGCTCCGGGCATCCAGGAGAAGTTCGGCGCCACCCGCGATACCGTCGGCACCCAGATCGACATCGTGCCGACCATCATGGGCCGCCTGGGCGGCGACGTGCGCCAGCAGTGCTGGGGCCGCGACCTGCTGAACCTGCCCGAAGGCGACAAGGGCTTCGGCGTGATCAAGCCCTCCGGCAGCGAGCAGGTGGTGGCGATCATCGACGGCAACCGCATCCTGATCAAACCCAAGGAAGGCGACATCCGCGTCTACGACTACAAGGTCGGCAAGGACTTCGGCGTGACCCGCGTGGAGAACGCGCCGGACCAGGAGGACCTGCGCCTGCGCCTGGAATCCTTCATCCAGACCGCGACCAGGAGCCTGCTGGACAACACCACCGGCGTGGTGGATGCGAAGTGACGCTCGGGTAAGCGAAAAAGGGGCCTTCGGGCCCCTTTTTCATGCCTGCATCCTGGCGTGCTGGCGAACATCCCCGCGCGGGATTCCGAGGGTTCGCGAGTGAGCTCGCTCCAACAGGGAAAGCGCCGTGCCAGAGGCGTTGGGCGGGGATTTTCCGGGCGGCGAACTTGTGTGAATCGGTTATAAATTAAGACCACATCGGTCTAATGGATTATAAGAAAAGTCGTTATCCTGCCGCCCACACCACGAGGTGATCAGTTTCGCCAGTCAGGACGCGTAGATGGATGTTGGCAATATCGGTTTCGTGATCGCGGGTCTTGTCGTTGGCTTCATCGTCGGGATGACCGGCGTTGGCGGCGGCTCGCTGATGACCCCCATCCTGCTCTGGTTCGGCATCAACCCCGCCGCCGCGGTGGGCACCGACCTGCTGTATGCCGCCATCACCAAGTCCGGCGGCGTCCTGGTTCATCGCAAGAACGACAACATCGACTGGCACATCACCGGCTGGCTCGCGCTCGGCAGCGTGCCGGCGGCGGCGCTCACCCTGCTGTTCCTGCGCAGCCTGCACGCCGACACCGCGGCGATGGACAGCATCATCAAGCACGCCCTGGGCATGGTCCTGCTGCTCACCGCGCTGGCCGTGCTGTTCAAGAAGCAGGTGCTGGCCTTCGCCCAGCGCCATGCCGGCGACAGCTTCCACTTCAGCGGCCCGAAGCTGACCAGCCTGACCGTCATCACCGGCATCGTCCTCGGCGCCATGGTCGCGCTGACCTCCATCGGCGCCGGCGCGCTGGGCACCGTGGCGCTGTTCACGCTCTATCCCTTTCTCGCCACCCGCCGCCTGGTCGGCACCGAGATCGCCCACGCCGTGCCCCTGACCCTGGTCGCCGGCCTCGGCCACGCCAGCATGGGCAACATGGACTGGAGCCTGCTCGGCTACCTGCTGACGGGCTCGCTGCCGGGCATCTACATGGGCAGCCACCTGGCCGGCCGCATTCCGGACGGCGTGCTGCGTCCGTGCCTGGCGGTGATGCTGGCGTCGATCGGCTACAAGCTGGTCTTCTAAAACCTGCCCGGGCTCTGCTCCAGCCCGCGGGTTTCTATCCCCGGCGGAAACGCCCCGGCGGCACGCCTTTCCAGCGGCGGAAGGCGTGGATGAAGTTCGACACCTCCCCATAGCCGAGCCGCTCGGCAATTTCCTCCAGGCAGATCGCGCCGGTGCCCAGCAGCTCCTCGGCCAGCGCCTGGCGCACCTCGTCCACCAGCGCGCGGAAGCTGCTGCCCTCGGCCTCCAGGCGGCGGCGCAGGGTGCGCGAGGTCATGTGCATGGCCCCGGCCACCTGCTCCATGTCCGGCAGGCGCCCCGGCGTGGCCAGCAGGCGGTCGCGGATCTGCCCGGACAGCCCGGTGCGCACCTGGCGGCGGGCGAGCAGGGCGCGGCACTGTTCCTCGCAGCGCCGCGCCACTTCCGGGTTGGCCCCCGGTAGCGGCAGGTCGAGGATGCGCCGGTCGAAGATGATGCGGTTCTCCGCCTGGCCGAACAGCGGGCGCACACCCAGTTCGTCGATATAGGGCTGCACGTCGGCGGGGGCCTCGCGGCGGAAACTGGCCTGGTGGACGGGCGGCCGCTGGTTGGTCAGGTCGCGCTGGATGCGCAGCACGCCGCCGCCGTCGCGTTCGATCAGGAAGTCGCGCAAATCTTCCGGCACGGCCGTGTCGTCCAGCAGCAGGTGCGCCTCGTCGTCGTGCTCCTCCAGGCGCATGCGGTGGAAGGCGTAGGTCAGGTCGAGGTAGCGCAGCCCCAGGCGCGCGGCGCTGAGGAAGGTGGCGCTGCTGAGCAGGGCGAAGCCCCAGATGCCGTAGGTGTTGAGGTGGTAGCGCAGGCCGGCCTTGAGGCCGATGCCGGGGATGTGCCGCAGGTGCCGCACCAGATTGCGCACCAGGGCGAGCTCCTGCTCGGCGGCCACCTCCGCGCCGGGATCGGCGAGCACGCCGATGTCCAGGCCGGTGCCATCCAGGCACTGCTCCAGGTTCAGGCCGTGGTCCAGGGCGAACTGCGTCAGCAGCTGCACGCTGACCGCGCTGCGGCGGGGCGACCAGGGGGGCGTGGCAGGCATCGGAATCCTCGTCGGACAATCTGACCGAAAGTCACAATTTTATGTCCGACTATGCCATAACCCGCGGGCGAATGAAGCCCTAGGATGTTCCCATCCGCCATCGGGCGGAGCACACCACCGGGAGCACAACAATGACAAACACTTCCCCGGGGTCGGCGGCCGTGCGCGTGCTGATCATCGGCGCCGGCTTCGCCGGCCTGGGCCTGGCGATCCGTCTGAAACAGGCGGGCATCGACGACTTCCTGATCCTCGAAAAGGCCGCCGACGTCGGCGGCTGCTGGCGCGAGAACCGCTATCCGGGCGCCGCCTGCGACGTGCCTTCGCACCTGTATTCCTTCTCCTTCGAACCCAAGGCCGACTGGTCGCGCAAGTTCGCCCCGCAGGCGGAAATCCTCGGCTACGCGCGGCACTGCGCGGACAAGTACGGCCTGCGCGAGCGCATCCGCTTCCACTGCGAAGTCAGCGCGGCGAGCTTCGACGAAGCGGCCGGGGAGTGGCGGGTGACCTGCGCCAACGGCGAGGAACTGCGCGCCCAGTCGCTGGTGTGCGCGCTGGGCCAGCTGAGCCGTCCGCTGATTCCGCGGCTGCCGGGCATCGAGCGCTTCCGGGGCAAGGCCTTCCATTCCGCGCAATGGGACGACGGGGCGCCGCTGGAGGGGCGCCGGGTGGCGGTGATTGGCACCGGCGCCAGCGCCATCCAGTTCGTGCCGCAGATCGCGCCGAAGGTCGCCGAGCTGCTGCTGTTCCAGCGCAGCGCGGCCTACGTGATCGCCAAGCCGGACCGCCCCTATGCCGCCTGGGAGCGCCGCCTGAAGGCGCGCCTGCCGTGGCTGCAACGCCTGGACCGGGGGCTCAAGTACGTCCAGCACGAGGCGCGGGCGCTGGCCTTCAGCGTATTTCCGCCGCTGATGAAGCTGATGCGCCTGGGCTTCCACCGCCACCTGCACCGCGGCATCCCCGACGCCGGCCTGCGCGCGCGCCTGCAGCCGGACTACCCGCTGGGCTGCAAGCGCATCCTGATCAGCAACGACTATTACCCGGCGCTGGCGCGCAGCAACGTGAAGCTGGTCGACACGGGCATCCGCGAAGTCACCGAGGACGCCATCGTCACCCGCGACGGCCAGCGCCATCCGGTGGACACCCTCATCTACGGCACCGGCTTCGCCGCCACCGAGTTCCTCGCGCCGATGCGCGTCCAGGGTTTGGGCGGGCGCGAGCTGAGCCAGGCCTGGCGGGATGGCGCGGAAGCCTACAAGGGCATCAGCGTCAGCGGCTTCCCCAACCTGTTCATCCTCTACGGGCCGAACACCAACCTGGGGCACAACTCGATCATCTACATGCTGGAAAGCCAGTTCCCCTACGTGCTGGCCTGCCTGCAGCGGATTCGCCGCGAGGGGCTCAAATACCTGGACGTGAAACCCCAGGTGCAGCAGCGCTTCAACCAGCGCCTGCAACGCGAGCTCGGCCACACCGTCTGGGAGCGCGGCTGCACCAGCTGGTACAAGACCGCCAGCGGGCGCAATACCGTCAACTGGCCGGGCTTCACCTTCCGTTACCGCCAACAGACCCGTCAGCCGGAGTTCGCCGACTATGACTGCATCCGTTGAACCCGTGGTACCGCTGTCCACCGGCCAGAAGCTGCTCACCGCCGTCCTGCGCGGCGCGCTCAAGCTGTTCCACGGCATGATGGGGCCGAACCTGCCGGTGCCGGCGCAGCGCGCGCTGCTGCGCGGGATGACCGCCACCACGCTGACGCCGCGCGGCACCCAGCGCGAGCGGACGACCCTCGGCGGGCTGCCCGCCGAAGTCTGGCGCGCGGAGGCGGGCGGCGACCGGGTGATCCTCTACCTGCACGGCGGCGCCTACCTGATCGGCTCGCCGGCCACCCACCGCACCGTCGCCGCCAACCTGGCGCGGCGCTGCCGGGCAGAGGTCTGGGTGGTGGATTACCGCCTGGCGCCGGAGCATCGCTTCCCGGCCCAGCGCGACGACGCCGTGGCGGCCTACCGCGCGCTGCTGGACAAGGGCATCGCGCCGGCCGCCATCGCCGTCGCCGGGGATTCCGCCGGCGGCCACCTGACCCTGCAACTGGCGCTGCAGGTGAAGGCGCTCGGCCTGCCGGCGCCCGGCGCGCTGGTGACCTTCTCGCCGGTGACGGACCTCTCCTTCGAGCACCTGCACGTGCCGGCGGCGGGCGACCCGCTGCTCACCCGGCCCTGGCTGGAAAGCGCCATGGCGATGTTCTGTCCGCCGGATGTGCCCCGCAGCGATGCGCAGCTGTCGCCGCTGCACGCCGATCTCGCCGGCCTGCCGCCGCTGCTGATCCAGGTCGGCGAGGACGAACTGCTGCGCAACGACAGCCTGCGCTTCGCCGCGGCGGCGCAGAAGCAGGGCGTCCATGTGCAGCTGCAGCGCTTCCCCCACTGCTGGCACGTGTTCCAGTTCCACGCCGGGGTGCTGAAGGTGGCCGACCGCGCCTTGCAGGACACCGCCGATTTCGTCGCCCAGCACCTGCGGGGAGGGCGTCGATGAATTCCATCCTGATCAGCGGCGCCGCCTCGGGCATCGGCGCCGCCACGGCGCGGCTGTTCCACCAGCGCGGCTGGCGGGTCGGCCTGGTCGACCTGGACCCCGAGCCGCTGGCGGCGCTCGCCGCGGAGCTGAACGGCGCCTGGCAGCGGGTGCTGGACGTCACCGACGGCGAGGCGGTGAAGCTGGCCGTGAGCGAGTTCGCCGAGGTCGGCGGCGGGCTGCGGCTGTTGTTCAACTGCGCGGGCATCCTGCGGTTCGGCCGCTTCGAGGACATCAGCCTGGCCGATCACCAGCGGATCATCGCGATCAACGTGCAGGGCGTGCTCAACTGCTGCTACGCCGCGCTGCCGTACCTCAAGCGCACGCCGGGCGCGCAGGTGCTGAACATGGGCTCGGCCTCCGGCCTGTACGGCGTGCCGCAGATGGCCAGCTATTCCGCTTCCAAGTTCGCCGTGCGCGGCCTGACCGAGGCGCTGGAGCTGGAGTGGCGCGAGCACGGCATCCGCGTCGCCGACCTGATGCCGCCGTTCGTGCGCACGCCGATGGTCGCCAGCCAGGTCGTCGAACCGCCGGTGCTGCGCCGCCTGGGCGTGACCCTGAGCGCCGAGGACATCGCCGCGGCGGCCTGGCGCCAGGCGCAGAGCCGCGCAGTGCACCGGCCGATCGGCGCGCTGTTCCGGGCGATGTACTGGTCCGGCCAACTGTCGCCGCCGGCGCTCAACCGCTGGGTGATGGCCTGGCTCAGCCGCGCCTGAGGCCCTGCCGGGCGGCATTCCGCCGTTCCTCCTGCTCCGCTGCCGTTCCGGGCCGTTCAGCGGCCCGGTAGCGGGCATGCGTCGCGCCGGATTGCCGCCTGTCGCCGCCGCCGGGGCCGACGCGGTGACGGAGCGGCAACTCGCTGGCAGAGACGCTACGCTGGAACTGTGGCCTGTGAAGTCCGTCACGGGAACGTGCCCTTCAGCACGTTCGGCGGATTTGGCTGCCAGTTGGGGGACGTTGATTCAATTGGCGTTTCCTATGGCACATAGAAGTGCCCGGAACGCATCCTCGCCGTCGGCAGGGTGCGTTCGTTGGCGGGGAACAACTCTGAACGTCTCGACAGGAGGTGCGTACCATGGAAAAGCCCCTCTCGGAGGATATCAGCGTCAACGTGTTGCGCCGGATGAAGGAAGGTGGCTTCGATTTCGCTCGCATTCATCCCATCGACTTTTTCGCCATCTTTCCCGATGAACAGAACGCCCGCAAAGCTGCCCGGCAGTTTCGCGGGGAATCGCTGAGAGCCCAGGTCGAAGCCCGCGATGACGGCGGCTGGAGCCTGCAGATCAGCAAGGTGATGTTCGCCACCCACGCCGCCATCGGTGATTTCGAGCACGACCTTGAGGAAGTCGTGGTGCCACTGGGCGGTATTCTCGATGGTTGGGGCGTGACCCAGGAGGTCACTTCCCTGCGCTGAGCGCAACACGTCCTGGAGCCGTCTCGCGACGGCCGATCCGCAAAAACCGAAGCGCGCCGCCGCCAGCAGTGACGGCGCGTGTTCCCTCCCTGCACGGCGGCCATGCAAGGACAACCTTGCGGACACGCCAGGTTTCCCCGGCGCCACCGATGCGGCAGACTGCCGCGCGGAGGTGACCATGACCGATATCCTGATCCTGACCCATGCCGATTTCTGCCCGCCGGGCCACCTGGCCACGGTGCTGGAGCGTCACGGCCTGTCGTTCGAGGTGCGCCGCGCCGACCTCGGCGAGCTGCAAGGCTGCGACCTGCAGCGGCCGAAGGCGGTCGCCATCATGGGCGGGCCGATGAGCGTCAACGACGACACGCCGTGGCTGCGCACGGAGATCGCGGCGATCCGCCGCTTCGTCGAGCGCGATGTGCCGATGATCGGCCACTGCCTGGGCGGGCAACTGCTGGCCAAGGCGCTGGGCGCGGGCATCCGGCGCATGCCCTACACCGAAATGGGCTGGCAGCCGATGCGCCGCCTGGAGTCGCAGAGCCCGTGGCTGGCGCACCTGCCGGACGAATTCCCGGTCTACCAGTGGCACGGCGATACCTTCGACCTGCCCGAGGGGGCGACACACCTGCTCTCCAGCCCCTGGTGCGCGAACCAGGCGTTCAGCTTCGGCGAGCGCATCCTCGGCCTGCAGGGGCACCCGGAAATGACCGAGGCGCTGGTCAGCGGCTGGGTCAATGGCTTCCCCGAATACCTCGACCCGAGCCAGCCGAGCCAGGAAAGCGCGGAGGTGATGCTGGCCGACCTGCCGCAGAAGGTCGCGGCGATGAACCGCGTGGCGGAGGGGTTCTACGCCCACTGGCTGAAGCTGGCCGGGTTGGTCTGATCGGCGCCTCGCTCCACACCCATGGTGCATGGCGCACGTTGTAGGATGGCGTGGAGCGCAGCGATACCCATCAATGCCACGCGTCCGTCAGCATGGGTATCGCTGCGCTCCACCCATCCTACGTGTCCGACCCATTGATGGTGCACGGAGCGTGGTGCTCTTCGTAGGAGCTTGCTCGCGAACCCCAGCTCCGCAGCGGAGTTTGTTCTCGAGCAAGCTCGCTCCTACAGGTAAAGCATGCCCGTGCGGGTCAATGCTTGATCATGATGTGCCGCGCCACGGTGTAGTCCTCCAGGCCGTACATCGACAGGTCCTTGCCGTAGCCGGACTGCTTGAAGCCGCCGTGGGGCATCTCGCTGCAGAGCATGAAGTGGGTGTTCACCCAGGTGCAGCCGTACTGCAGGCGCGCGGCCACCCGCGAGGCGCGGCCGACGTCGCGGGTCCACACCGAGGAGGCGAGGCCGTAGTCGGAGTCGTTGGCCCAGCGGATCGCTTCCTCCGCATCACTGAAGGGCGTCACTGAGACCACCGGGCCGAACACCTCGCGGCGGACGATCTCGTCGTCCTGTTGGGCGTTGGCCACCACCGTCGGTTCGTAGAAGAAGCCCGTGCCGCTCACGGCATTGCCGCCGGTGGCGATGCGGATGTGCGGGCTGGCCTTGGCCCGTTCGACGAAGCCGGACACGCGCTCGCGCTGCGCCGCGCTGATCAGCGGGCCGAGTTCGGTGGCCGGGTCGTTCTGCAGGCCGGTCTTCAGGCTCGAAACCGCGCTGGCGAGGTCGGCGACGAAGTTGTCGTAGATCTTCCTGCCGGCGTAGATGCGGCAGGCGGCGGTGCAGTCCTGCCCTGCGTTGTAGAAGCCGAAGGTGCGGATGCCGGCCACCACGTCCTCCAGGTCGGCGTCGTCGAAGACGATCACCGGGGCCTTGCCGCCCAGTTCCATGTGCAGGCGCTTCACGCTGTCGGCGGCGCTGCGGATGATCGACTTGCCGGTGCCGATCGAACCGGTGAGGGACACCATGCGCACCATCTCGTGGCCCACCAGCGGCACGCCGACGCTCGGGCCGCGGCCGAAGACCAGGTTCACCACCCCGGCGGGGAACAGCTCGGCGATGAATTCGGCGAGCCGCAGGGCGGTCAGCGGGGTCTGCTCGGACGGCTTGAGCACCACGCAGTTGCCGGCGGCCAGCGCCGGGCCGAGCTTCCACGCGGCCATCATCAGCGGGTAGTTCCACGGCGCGATGGAGGCGACCACGCCCACCGGGTCGCGGCGGATCATCGAGGTGAAGCCGGGCAGGTATTCGCCGGCGGCGGAGCCGGGCAGCACGCGGCAGGCGCCGGCGAAGAAGCGGAACACGTCGGCGATGGCCGGGATCTCGTCGTTCAGCGCGGCGGCATAGGGCTTGCCGCAGTTGTCGGATTCCAGGCGGGCCAGCTCCCCGGCGTGTTCCTCGATGCGCTCGGCGAGGCGCAGCAGGAGCATGGCGCGGTCCTTCGGCGCGGTCTGCGACCAGCCGTCGAAAGCCGCGTCGGCGGCGCGCACGGCAATGTCCACCTGGGCTTCGCTGGCCTCGGCGACCTGGCCGAGCACCTCGCCGGTGGCGGGGTTGAGGATGTCCAGCTGCTCGCCTTCGCCGGCGACGAACTGGCCGTTGATCAGGAGTTTGGTTTGCATCGCGTGTCCTCCGTGCAGGTGCCGTTGCGTGCGTGTGCGGTTGTTGGTTCGCCGGTCACTTGCCGCTGCCCGCCACGTCGCTGGTGCCGCGCGTCAGGTAGTAGGCGCCGAGGATCGGCAGCATGGTGGCGAGCATCACCAGCATCGCCACCACGTTGGTCACCGGCACGTCGCGCGGGCGGGTCAGCTGGTTGAGCAGCCACAGCGGCAGGGTGCGCTCGTGGCCGGCGGTGAAGGTGGTGACGATGATCTCGTCGAACGACAGGGCGAAGGCCAGCATGCCGCCGGCCAGCAGCGCCGTGGCGATGTTCGGCAGGATGATGTAGCGGAAGGTCTGCCAGCCGTCGGCGCCCAGGTCCATGCTCGCCTCGATCAGGCTGAACGCGGTGCGGCGGAAGCGCGCGATGACGTTGTTGTAGACGATCACCACGCAGAAGGTGGCGTGGCCGATGACTATGGTCAGGAAGCCGGGGTCGATGCCCAGGGTCTTGAACGCCGAGAGCAGGGCGATGCCGGTGATGATGCCGGGCAGGGCGATGGGCAGGATCAGCATCAGCGAGATGCTCTCCTTGCCGAAGAAGTCGCGCCGGTACAGCGCGCCGGCGGCCAGGGTACCGAGGACCATGGCGATCAGCGTGGCGATGCAGGCGATCTTCACCGACAGCCAGATGGCGTCGAGCACGTCGCCACGGGCGAAGGCGATGCTGAACCATTTCAGGGTGAAGCCCTGCAACGGGAAGCTGTAGGCCGACTCCTCGGTGTTGAAGGCGTAGAGCAGGATCACCAGGATCGGGAAATGCAGGAACACCAGCCCGCCCCAGGCGGCCAGGCGCAGGAACCAGGAGGGGCGGTTGTCGTCAGAGCGCATCGAAGGCCCCCAGCCGCTTGGCGATGGACAGGTAGACGGCGATCAGCACGATGGGCACCAGGGTGAAGGCCGCCGCCAGCGGCATGTTGCCGATCGCGCCCTGCTGCACGTAGACCATGGTGCCGATGAACAGCCCGCTGGGACCGACCAGCTGCGGGATGATGAAGTCGCCCAGGGTCAGGCTGAAGGTGAAGATCGATCCGGCCACCACGCCGGGGAAGGCCAGCGGCAGGATCACCTGGAAGAAGGTCTGCCGCGGGTGCGCGCCGAGGTCCGCCGAGGCCTGCAGCAGCGACGGCGGCAGGCGCTCCAGGGCGGCCTGGATCGGCAGGATCATGAACGGCAGCCAGATGTAGGTGAACACCCAGAAGCGTCCGATGTGCGAGGTGGACAGGGTGTTGCCGCCGACGCCGGGCACGTCCAGCAGCAGGCCCAGCAGGCCGAGCAGGTGCAGGCGCTCGATCACCCAGTAGAGCATGCCGCCCTTGGCCAGGATCACCGTCCAGGCGTAGGCCTTGACGATGTAGCTGGCCCACATCGGCAGCATCACCGCGATGTAGAAGAAGGCCTTTTCCTTGGGCCCGGCGTAGCGCGCCATGTAGTAGGCGATGGGGAAGGCGAGGATGGCGCTGGCGACGGAGACGCTGATGGCCATGCCCAGGGTGCGCAGCACGATGTCGTAGTTGGCCGGGTTGAACAGCGCCTTGTAGTTGGCCAGGGTCAGCTCCGGCGTCACCGCCATGGTGAAGTCGTCGAAGGTGTAGAAGCTCTGCCAGAGCAGGGCGAACAGCGAGCCGATGTAGACCACCCCGAACCACAGCAGCGGCGGAATCAGCAGCATCAGCAGGTACAGCGTGCCGCGCCGGTAGAGGAAGCTGGAGATTCCGCGCATCGCGCTCATGGCGCCGGTTCCTCCAGCAGCGGCACCAGCGCGCTGCGCGCCCAGCAGGCGGTGACCGGTTCGCCCGGTTGCGGCCGGCGTTCCTCGCGTTCACCGTTGGGCAGCGCGACGACCAGGCGCGCGCCGTTGTCCAGCTCGACTTCGTAGCGGCTGCTGGCGCCCATGTACTGCACGTCGAACAGGGTGCCGCTGACTTCCAGCTCGCCCTCGCCGGCGCGGCCGAAGCGCACGTGCTCGGGGCGCAGCGAGTGCGGGCGGGGCTCGCCGAGCAGGCGCTGCGCCAGCTCGCCGCGCAGCACGTTGGCGGTGCCGACGAACTCGGCGACGAAGCGCGTGGCGGGGCGGCGGTAGAGATTGCCGGGGGTGTCGACCTGTTCGATGCGGCCCTTGTTGAACACCGCCACGCGGTCGGACATGGACAGCGCCTCGCCCTGGTCGTGGGTGACGAAGATGAAGGTGATGCCCAGCTGGCGCTGCAGTTTCTTCAGCTCCACCTGCATCTGTTCGCGCAGCTTGAGGTCCAGTGCGCCGAGGGGTTCGTCCAGCAGCAGCACGCGCGGGCGATTCACCAGGGCGCGGGCGAGCGCCACGCGCTGGCGCTGGCCGCCGGACAACTGCGCCGGCTTGCGGCCGCCATAGCCGCCCAGGGCGACCATGCCCAGGGCCTCTTCGGCGCGCTTCAAGCGCTCGGCCTTGGCCACGCCCTTCACCTTGAGGCCGTAGGCGACGTTGTCCAGCACGTTCATGTGCGGGAACAGCGCGTAGTCCTGGAACACCGTGTTGACGTCGCGCTCGTAGGGCGGCAACCCGGCGGCTTCGTGGCCGTGGATGCGGATGGAGCCGGAGGTCGGCTGCTCGAAACCGGCGATCAGGCGCAGGCAGGTGGTCTTGCCCGAGCCGGAGGGACCGAGCATGGAGAAGAACTCGCCGTCGCGGATTTCGATGGACACCTGGTCGACGGCGCGCACGTCGCCGTAATGACGGCTCACCTCGGTGAACTGGACGGCTGTGGTCATGCTGCTGGCTACCTGAGTGGCGGGGCTGCATCAGAAAAGGTAGCGCATGGGGGCGGGGGTGCTTGCCGACGTCCCGGCTATGGCGGGAGGGGAGGGCTTTTCGCCGGGGGCAACGGTCGTTTTCGCAGTGCTTTTGCTGTTTGTAGGGGGATGACGCTAAGCGTTATCCACCGTTCTTTGTGATCGGTGTTTCTGCGCCGCTTCGGCGTGTGCTGGAAGATTTGGTTTCGCCCTCCCGGGCGAGTCCCTTTTGGGGCCCCAAAAGGAACCAAAAGGGCCCGTCCCGGCATCCGGGTCTTCGCTTCGCTCAGACTGCCCTCGCTCCGGCATTGCTCCGAGGGTCGGCGTACAAGGGCCGTCCCTGGCCCTTTACGCCTCTCGCGGCATCCATGCCGCTCGCCCCTCTGCGCAATACCTCCACTCGGCCTCCTGACGGGACTCTGCGCGCGCCTGAAACCTTGGCGGCTCCATGCTGGGAGCGGCTTTTCGTAGGATGGCGTGGAGCGAAGCGATACCCATCGATGATTTGTGCCGAGATGCTTTTCGTAGGAGCGGACCTTGTCCGCGAAGCTCTTGAACGGGGCTGATCGCGGACAAGGTCCGCTCCTACACGAGCAAATCCCGGGCACGCTGTGCTTTGGGCTTTGGCTTTTGAAGACTTCCAGAGGAATCTCCGCGCGCGCCGGAGCGCCCCTTCAGGAGGCCGAGTGGAATCGGAGTTTCAGGGGTCGAGCGGCATGGATGCCGCGAGAGCGTTGTCGGGCCAGGGATGGCCCGTCAACGCGGGCCCCTGAAACTCCGATGGAGCGAGGGAACCCCGGCGAAGCCGGGGCCGGATGATGGGGCACAGACCTTTGCCTACTTTGCGTCGTTTGGCAAAGTAGGTCGCCCGAGGGGGCGAAACAAAATCTTCCAGCACACGCCGAAGCGGCGCATAAACACCGAACTACAAAAGCATCGCGGAGAAGCTCCGCTCCTACGAAGAAAGCAAAAAAGCCCCGCACGAGCGGGGCCTTTTCATGGCGGTGCAAACCTGTAGGTGCGCGCCATGCGCGCGATCAGCCAAGGTTCGCGAGCAAGCGGCAGGCGCAGGCTACATCACCTCCCGCCCATGATCGCGATGTAGTCCTGCGTCCAGCGGCTGTACGGCACGCACTGCCCCTGGCCGCACTTGGCCTGCGGGGTCTTCCAGAAGGCGATACGGTCGAACTGGTCGTAGCCGTTGGTGGCGCAGCCCTGGGCGCCGAGTAGCTGGCTGCCGGTGCAGCCGGCGGGGGAGGCGGGGACCGAGCCGAACCAGGCGGCCACGTCGCCCTGCACCTGGGGCTCCAGCGACCAGTTCAGCCACTTGTAGGCGCAGGTCGGGTGCTTGGCGTCGACGTGCAGCATGGTGGTGTCGGCCCAGCCGGTCACCCCTTCGACCGGGATGGTCGAGGCGATCGGCTGCTTCTCGGTCACCAGCGCGTTGACCTGGTAGGGCCAGGAGCCGGAGGCGGCCACGCCTTCGTTCTTGAAGTCGCTCATCTGCACCGTCGCGTCATGCCAGTAGCGGTGGACCAGCTTCTGCTGCTCGCGCAGCAGCTTGAGTGTGGCGGCGTACTGCTCCTCGTTGAGCTCGTAGGGGTCCTGGATGCCCAGCGCGGGGTTGGTGGTCTTCAGGTAGAGCGCGGCGTCGGCGATGTAGATCGGCCCGTCGTAGGCCTGCACGCGGCCCTTGTTGCTCTTGCCGTCGGGCAGCTTCTGCTCGCTGAACACCACGTTCCAGCTCTGCGGCGCCTTGGGGAAGACCTTGGTGTTGTACATCAGCACGTTCGGGCCCCACTGGTAGGGCGTGCCGAAGTGCTTGCCGTCCACCGTGTGCCACGGCGCGTTCTGCAGGCGCGGGTCGACGTTCTTCCAGTTGGGGACCAGGGCGATGTTGATCGGCTGCACGCGCTTGCCATAGACCAGCCGCAGCGAGGCGTCGCCGGAGGCGGTGACCAGGTCGTAGCCGCCCTTGGCCATCAGGCTGACCATCTCGTCGGAGGTGGCGGCGGTCTTCACGTTGACCTTGCAGCCGGTGTCCTGCTCGAAGCGGGTGACCCAGTCGTAGTTCTTGTCGCTCTCGCCGCGTTCGATGTAGCCCGGCCAGGCGATGATGTCGAGGGCGCCTTCGGGCTGGCCCAGTTGCTTGAGCGCATCGGCGGCCTGGAGGGATGCGCTGCTGAGCAGGCCGACGCCGGCGAAGGCCAGCGCGGCGAATTTCACTGATGACATGGACGGACTCCTGTTGTTCTTCGTTGTTGGAGCCTCTGCGGCCGTACCGCGCCGTAAGGCGGCACCCGTTTGATAGCGATATGCCCCTGTCGCGAGGGGCGCTCTTGCAGCGTAGTTCTGGCCCTTGTGGCTGACAAGCGAGCTTCGGCGCGGCTCGTGGCCGCAAGGAGGGCGCGGTTCGCGGCGGATTCGCCAGTCGCGCGGAGTGCCTTTGCAGGAGCGGAACCTTTCCGCGAATCCGACCGGCAGGTCGGCGCTTCTGTCCGAGGCACTGTCCCGGCTGCGCCGGGATTTCGCGGAGAAGCTCCGCTCCTACAGGGGGCGTGCGATCAGCTACCGGCTTTTACCTTCCGCTGCGCCATGTGTTTCAGGTAGGCGACGATCTGCTCCAGCTGCGCATCGCTGATCGCCTCCGGGGCGAAGCCCTTCATCCGCGCCTCGGGCCAGCGCCGCAGGCTCTGCGGGTCGCGGATGTACTGCTTGAGGTAGCCGGCGGCGAAGTACTCGGTCGGGCTGTGCGGAATGTTCAGGTCCGGGCCGAACTGCGAGTCGCCGGCGCCATTGAGGCGGTGGCAGGCCAGGCAGTTCTTCTGGAACTGGGCGAAGCCGTCCTGCACCGGCCGCGGCGCATCGCTGGCCGGCAGCAGGGCGGGGAAGCGTTCCGCCACCGGCTTGATGTAGCGGATGGCGGCGACCTGGAAGGGCCATTGCTCCGAGCCGATGCCGGCGGCGCCGGGGTTGCTCCAGACCAGGTAGAACGGCCCGGCGGACGGCTTGCCGTCGCCCAGCGGCGGCCAGGGCTTGTCCTTCTCCTCGATGGCCAGCCAGGCGCGCGCGCCGGTTTCCGCCAGCAGCGGCGCGGCCGGCAGTTCGGCGGCGAAGCCGTCCAGCGCGACGACCTGCAGGTGGTCGCCCGGGCCGATGCCGCTCAGCAGCTTCGCCAGCGGCAGCGCACGATAGTGCATGGTGCGGTGGTAGGAGACGTCGCCGGGAATCTCGATGTCCTGTGTCGCCGGGTTGGCCAGCAGTTGTTCGCGGGTGAGTGTGTGGTTGCCCTTGGGCAGTTCCAGGGCGAGCGTGCCGGCGAAGGCGGCGGGGCAGAGCAGGAGCAGCGTCAGCAGCAGTGGGCGCATGGTCGGTTCCGGTGGGCGGGAGAGGGCCGCCGAACCATAGCAGACGCCGACGCGGTGAAGCAGGGTGGTGGCTTCTCCCGCGCTGCGTTGACCGTGGCGCGCGGGTAGCGGCACGCGGTGCGCAGCAACGGGATCGCCGGCTTGTCGTCCCTAGCCGACCAGACGACTCAGATTGGGGATTATCAGCAGTACGGTGGTGGCGAAGACGATCAGGCTAGCCTGACGCCATTTTCTGGGTTGTTGGTTGATCATGGCCTTCTGCCTTTCTTGTTGTTGGCGCGGTTCCGGTCCGCACGCACGGCCTGTCGGCAGTGGAGCCAGCGCCTTGGCTTCTGGTTCCGTAGCCGCCCCGGCAAAACCCCGGCGACGGCACTGTTCGCAGTGTCTGCAAAATGGAGTCTAAGCCTAGTGCGGCGCGGGCTTAGACCATCTGGCAGCAAGTCCTGCAGCTCCAGGCATATTCCACCTATATGACCGCAGCGTGACAGCTCTGGCCCGCCTGTCGACCGTTTGTCCGGTGCCCGCCGCATACCCTGCATAGAGCCCGCGGCCCGTTGCCCGCCGGTCGGCGGCTGAGCGTGGCGGTCAATGCGCCTGAGCGCTGCGGTCATTGCCGGTGGCCGTCGCGCCGCTAAGGTAGGCCGACACGCCACGCCTGCGTGACGACAACTCCAAGAGAGAACGCCATGACCGAAGCATTCATTTACGACGCGGTGCGTACTCCCCGCGGCAAGGGCAAGAAGGACGGCGCGCTGTACAGCGTCAAGCCGGTCAACCTGATGGCCGGCGTGCTGCGCGCGCTGCAGCAGCGCAACCAGCTGGATACCGCGCAGGTCGACGACATCGTCCTGGGCTGCGTGACCCCGGTGGGCGACCAGGGCGCGGACATCGCCAAGACCGCCGCGCTGGTGGCGGACTGGGATGAACAGGTTGCCGGCATGCAGATCAACCGCTTCTGCGCCTCGGGCCTGGAAGCGGTCAACCTGGGCGCGATGAAGGTGCGCTCGGGTTTCGAGGACCTGGTGGTGGTCGGCGGCGTGGAATCCATGTCCCGCGTGCCCATGGGCTCCGACGGCGGCGCCTGGGCGCTGGACCCGGAAACCAACCTGCACACCAGCTTCATCTCCCAGGGCATCGGCGCCGACCTGATCGCCACCCTGGAAGGCTTCAGCCGCGCCGACGTCGACGCCTTCGCCCTGCGTTCCCAGCAGAAGGCCGCCAAGGCCCGCGCCGAAGGATTGTTCGGCAAATCGCTGGTGCCGGTGACCGACCAGAACGGCATCGTCCTGCTCGACCATGACGAATTCATCCGCGCCGATTCCACCCTCGAGGGCCTCGGCGCGCTCAAGCCCAGCTTCGAGATGATGGGGCAGATGGGCTTCGACGCCACCGCGCTGCGCAAGTACAGCCATGTCGAGCGCATCGAGCATGTGCACACGCCGGGCAACAGCTCCGGCATCGTCGACGGCGCCACCGCCATGCTCATCGGCTCCGAGGCCAAGGGTCGCGAGCTGGGCCTGAAGGCGCGCGGGCGCATCGTCGCCACCGCGGTGACCAGCACCGACCCGACCATCATGCTCACCGGCCCCGCGCCGGCCACCCGCAAGGCGCTGGCCAAGGCCGGGCTGAAGGCGGAGGACATCGACCTCTATGAAGTGAACGAAGCCTTCGCCTCGGTGGTGATGAAGTTCATGAGGGACATGGGCGTGCCGGAGGGCAAGGTCAACGTCAACGGCGGCGCCATCGCCATGGGCCATCCGCTGGGCGCCACCGGCTGCATGATCCTCGGCACCCTGCTCGACGAACTGGAGCGGCGCAACCTGCGCTACGGCCTGGCCACCCTCTGCGTGGGCGGCGGCATGGGCATCGCCACCATCATCGAACGAATCTGACCGTGCAGGAGCGAGGGGACGCTGGTCCTTGCTCGCGAACCGCCCAGCGCTTCGCGAGCAAGCTCGCTCCTACAGGTCTCCCACCCTTGGGAAGAGAACAAAAATGACTGACGCCATCCGTTACGAGAAAGGCCAGGACAATATCGTCGTCCTGACCATGGACATGCCCGGCCAGAGCGCCAACACCATGAACGCGGTGTACCGCGAGGCCATGGCCGCCACCGTGGCGCGCCTGGAAGCCGAGAAGGACAGCATCGCCGGTGTGATCATCACGTCGGGCAAGAAGACCTTCTTCGCCGGCGGCGACCTGAATGAGCTGATCAAGGTCACCAAGGCTGACGCTGCTGCCTTCTACCAGATGGTGCTGGGCATCAAGGGCCAGCTGCGCCGCCTGGAAAGCCTCGGCAAGCCGGTGGTCGCCGCCATCAACGGCGCGGCCCTGGGCGGCGGCTGGGAAATCTGCCTGGCCTGCCACCACCGCATCGCCCTGGACGAAAGCCATGTCCAGCTCGGCCTGCCGGAAGTCACCCTCGGCCTGTTGCCCGGCGGCGGCGGGGTGGTGCGCATGGTGCGCCTGCTCGGCCTGGAGAAGGCCCTGCCGTACCTGGTCGAAGGCAAGAAGGTGCGCCCGGAGCAGGCGCTCAAGGCCGGCCTGATCCACCAAGTGGCCTCCAGCCGCGAGGAGATGCTGGCCAAGGCCCGTGAGTGGATCGCCGCCAACCCGGCCGCCAGGCAACCGTGGGACAGCGCCGGCTACAAGATTCCCGGCGGCACCCCGTCCAGCCCGAACGTGGCGCAGATGCTGGCCATCGCCCCCTCCGTGCTGCGCGACAAGACCAAGGGCTGCTTCCCGGCGCCGGAGAAGATCATGTGCGCCGCCGTCGAAGGCGCGCAGGTGGACTTCGACACCGCGCAGCTGATCGAGGCGCGCTACTTCACCGAGCTGACCACCGGCCAGGTGGCGAAGAACATGATCGGCACCTTCTGGTTCCAGCTCAACGAGATCAACGCCGGCAAGTCCCGCCCGCAGGGCATCGCGCCGCAGCCGACGAAGAAGGTCGGGGTGATCGGCGCCGGCATGATGGGCGCGGGCATCGCCTATGTGTCGGCCGCCGCCGGCATCGAGGTGGTGCTCAAGGACGTCTCCATCGAAGCGGCCGAGAAGGGCAAGGCCTACTCGGCCGGCCTGCTGGACAAGAAGGTCGGCCGGGGCCAGATGAGCGCCGAGAAGCGCGACGCCTTCCTCGCGCTGATCAAGCCGACCGCCAGCGACGCCGATTTCGAGGGTTGCGACCTGATCATCGAAGCCGTGTTCGAGGACCGTGGCCTGAAGGCCAAGGTCAGCGCCGCCGCCGAAGCCGCCGCGCTGGCGGACGCGGTGATCGCCTCCAACACCTCGACCCTGCCGATCACCGGCCTGGCCCAGGCGGTGGCGCAGCCGCAGAAGTTCATCGGCCTGCACTTCTTCAGCCCGGTGGACAAGATGCCGCTGGTGGAGATCATCCGCGGCGAGAAGACCGACGACGCCACCCTGGCGCGGGCCTTCGACTACGTCCTGCAGATCAGGAAGACCCCGATCGTCGTCCACGACAGCCGCGGCTTCTTCACCTCCCGCGTGTTCGGCACTTTCACCAACGAAGGCCTGGCCATGCTCGGCGAGGGCGTGTCGGCGGCGATGATCGAGAACCAGGCGCGCCAGGCCGGCATGCCGGTGGGCCCGCTGGCGATCAGCGACGAAGTGTCGATGAGCCTGATGAGCCACATCCGCGAGCAGACCCGCAAGGACCTGGAGGCCGAAGGCAAGCAGTTGCCCAGGCACCCGGCCTTCGCCGTGGTGGACCTGATGGTCAACGAGTACAAGCGCCCGGGCAAAGCCGCCGGCGCCGGTTTCTACGACTATCCCGCCAACGGCAGGAAGCACCTGTGGCCGGAACTGAAGCAGCGCTTCGAGAAGGCCGACGCGCAGATTTCCCCGGACGACGTGCGCGACCGCATCCTCTTCGTGCAGGCCATCGAGACGGTGCGCTGCGTGGAGGAGGGCGTGCTGACCTCCACCGCCGACGCCAACATCGGCTCGATCTTCGGCATCGGCTTCGCGGCCTGGAGCGGCGGCGCGCTGCAGTTCATCAACCAGTACGGCCTGAAGGACTTCATCGCCCGCGCCGAGTACCTGGCCGAGCAGTACGGCGAGCGCTTCCTGCCGCCGGCGCTGTTGCTGGAGAAGGCGGCGCGGGGCGAGACCTTCTGAGGGGGCTCTTTGTAGGAGCGAGCTTGCTCGCGAACATGCCCCGCTGCGAGGCTGGGTTCGCGAGCAAGCTCGCTTGTATGGCGTAGGGTAGGAACCTGTCGGGGGTGGAGGGACCAAGCTCGCTTCTGCAAACCAGACGGTAGGAGACTTCTCCCACCCACGCGCTCACGCCAAGCGCCGATAAGGAATCCATCGGAAACTGAGTAGCAGCTCAGACCGACAATACCGGCAAGCCTGCGCTGATGTGAGCCCCGACAGGTTGTTCCATCTTCCCCGTCGGAGTACGCCATGACAAGCCAGGTCCCCGTTATCGGTATCGATGTTGGCAAGGACTCGCTGAGTCTCTGCCATGCCCATTCAGGCGAAGTCAGCGAGTTGCCCAACGAGGTCCGCGCGATCAAGGCTTGGCTCAAGGAGCTGCCCGCCGGCTGCGCCATCGCCATCGAAGCCACTGGCACCTATCACGTGGCGGCAGCGACCCTGGCGTATGCCAAGGGGCACCGGGTCTACCTCATCAACGGCTATCGCTTGAGCAACTACCGCAAGGGGATTGGCGGTCGTAACAAGGATGATCGCAGCGATGCCCAACTCCTGGCCCGCTATTTGGCTCACGAGCACGCGCAGCTTGAGCCCTGGCAGCCGCCCAGCAAGACCTACACCCGCCTGCAGACCCTGCTGCACCGCCGCAGCCTCCTGGTTCGCAGCGCGACGGCCCTGCGGCAGGGCTTTGCCCAGGATGGCGAGCTCAAGAGAGCACTCAAACCGGTCCTGCGGCGCATGGCGGTGCTGGAGCTGCGCCTGGAGAAGCTCATTCAGGCTGCCCTGCACGACGCCGGCCTGGGCGAGCAGAGCCAACGCTGCCAGGCCATCGAGGGTATCGGCCCATTGACCGCGGCGGCCCTGAACATGGCCTTTCTGCGCGGCAGCTTTCGCAACGGTGATGCATTCATCGCGTTTCTGGGACTGGATGTGCGGGTCAAGGAGTCGGGCCGCTATTGCGGCCAGCGCAAGCTGACCAAGCAAGGGAGCCCCGAAGTGCGACGCCTGCTGCACAACGCCGCGATGTCCGCTGCCCGGACCCACCGCTGGCGCGATCTCTACCAGAGCTACCTGGCGCGGGGGCTGAAGAAAACCCAGGCGCTGACCATCCTTGCACGCAAGCTGGCGAGAATCTCCTTTGCCCTGATGACCACCCAACAGCCGTACCGACCTGCGGGTGATACGGCGGGGTAGACATAGAATCTCCTACGAAAAGCGGCCGGCCCTTGTGGCCGGTTTTTTCTTGCCCGCGCAAACCGTAGGATGGCGCCTTCCCCCATCAGGAATGCCCCGATGACGCCTCCCGCCTTGTTGATCATCGACATGCAGAAAGGCATGCGCGACAGCCCCGAACCGCGCAACAACCCGCAGGCGGAGCAGCGCGTCGGCGAGCTGCTGGCAGCCTGGCGCAGGGCCGCCTGGCCGCTGGTGCACGTCCGCCACATCTCGCGCACGCCGGGTTCGCCGTTCTGGCCGGGGCAGCCGGGGGCGGAGTTCCAGGAGGCCCTGGCGCCGCTGGAGCACGAGCAGGTGCTGGAGAAGAACGTCCCCGATGCCTTCGTCAACAGCGGCTTGGAGCGCTGGCTGCGGGTGCGCGGCATCGACTCGGTGGCGATCTGCGGCGTCAGCACCAACAACTCGGTGGAGGCCACGGCGCGCAGCGCGGGCAATCTGGGCTTCGTCACCTATGTCGCGGCGGACGCCTGCTTCGCCTTCGCCAGGCACGATTTCAGCGGCGTGCTGCGCAGCGCGGAGGAGGTCCACGCCATGTCGCTGGGCAACCTGCAGGGCGAGTACGCGCAGGTGCTGGAGGCCGGCTCGATCCTGCGCGCGCTGTCCCTGTCGTGAATCCTTGCCGACCGGCCGTCACCCCTGTGCGCCCACGCAATTGAAGGACGGCGGCTTTTGCGGTATTTCCCCTGAAATTCCCGCGCAAGAATCCGTCCCGGCGTCTTGTGTGGTGAAAAAATAGGGTGTAATTTTCACGCGCGTTTCGTCAGTCCCAGGAAAACCATTCTTATCAGCCGCCAACCCCCCAGGAATCCCCACTGCATGTCGTTGCACATCTGCATTCTGGAAACCGACATCCTCCGCCCCGAACTGATCGACCAGTACAAAGGCTACGGCTGGATGTTCCAGCAACTGTTCGCCAAGCAACCCGTTCCGGCCGAGTTCAAGGTCTACAACGTGGTGGAAGGGCATTACCCGCCCGACGATGAGAAGTTCGACGCGTACCTGGTGACCGGCAGCAAGGCGGACTCCTTCGGCACTGATCCCTGGATCCAGACCCTCAAGGACTACGTGCTCAAGCTCTATGCGCGTGGCGACAAGCTGCTGGGCGTGTGCTTCGGCCACCAGCTGCTGGCGCTGGTGCTGGGCGGCAAGACCGAGCGCGCCAACCAGGGCTGGGGCGTGGGCACCCACAACTACCGCATCGAGGAACAGCCGGAGTGGATGAGCCCGTCGCTGGGCGATGGCCTGACCCTGCTGGTCAGCCACCAGGACCAGGTCACCGAGCTGCCCGACGGCGCGCGCCGCATCGCCTCCAGCGACTTCTGCCCGAACGCCGCCTACGCCATCGGCGACCAGGTGCTGTGCTTCCAGGGCCACCCGGAGTTCATCAGCGACTACTCCCAGGCGATCCTCGAACTGCGCAGGGAGTTCTTCACCGAGCCGGTGTTCCGCGCGGGCATCGACAGCCTCGGCCGTCCGCACCAGGGCACCACCGTCGCCGAGTGGATGATGCGCTTCGTGCAACAGGGCCGTGACGAGAAGAAGAAAAGCGCCGCCTGATTCCTGCCGCGCCTCGTGAAAACGCCGCTCCCTGGAGCGGCGTTTTCGTTCGTGCGGCTGCGTCAGTCGCGGGCCTGGTCGGGATAACGGCTCTCGTAGGAGCGGACCTTGTCCGCGATGGACCTTGCGCGGTGCCTGACCGGATTGCGGACGGAGCCTGCTCCTGCGCAATGTGCGGCTCTCGTGGTTGCCCGCGATCCGGCCAGTCCGGTCAAAGCCAGTCCGCCTGCTTGAAGCTGATGTACAGCCCGACGCAGCCCAGCGCCAGCAGGCCCATCACCAGAAAGTAGCCGTAGTGCCACTGCAGCTCCGGTATGTATTCGAAGTTCATCCCGTAGATGCCCGCCACCGCCGTGGGGAACGCGAGGATCGCTGCCCACGCGGCGAACTTGCGCTGCACCACGCTCTGCCGCGAGGACTCCAGCAGCAGGCCGACCTCGATGGTCTGGCTGGCCACGTCGCGCAGGGTGGTCAGGTCCTCCAGCAGGCGGTTGACGTGGATCGCCACGTCGCGGAAGTACGGGCGCATCTGCTTGTCGATGAAGGGAAAGTCCAGGCGTTGCAGCTCCTGGCAGATCTCCACCATGGGCGCGGCATAGTGCTTGAGCTTCAGCACCTCGCGGCGCAGGCCGTAGATCTTCTCGATCTGCTCCTGGGTCAGCGGCCTGCGCAGCACCTCCTGCTCCAGTTCCTCGATTTCCGTACGGATCGCTTCCACCACCGGCTCGTAGTTGCCGACCACGAAGTCCAGCAGGGCGTAGAGCACGAAGTCGGTGCCGTGGGCCAGCAGCAGCGGCCGCGCCTCGCAGCGCTGGCGTACCTGGGAATAGGACTGGGAGAAGCCGTGGCGGGCGCTGATGATGTAGCCGACGCCGGCGAACAGGTGGGTTTCCACGAACATCAGCCGGTTGTCGGCGCGGATCGGCGAATAGATCACCATGAACAGCGCGTCGCCGAAGGTTTCCAGCTTCGGCCGGCTGTGCTTTTCCAGGGCGTCGGCGATGGCCAGTTCATGCAGGTTGAACTGCCGTTGCAGGTTGAGGATTTCCGCCGGGGTGGGTTCCTGCAGTCCTGTCCAGACGAAGTGGTCGGGCTGGCAGGCCCAGCGGTAGCCGTCCTCCAGGGGAATGTCGGCGACCTTGCGGCCTTTGCTGTAGACGGCGGATGCGATGATTCGGCCCATGGTGCCCCCTCGCAACTGGCTGGCGCGCGGGTTCGCTCGTCCCCGCGACGCAGACTCTCACGCCGACAGTGTTGGACATGGCGGCCGGCCGCGCCAGCCGGGCGGCATCAGGAGTGGGGGCGCAGCGCGTTCTGCAGGCCTTGCAGGGCCACCGGCAGCGCCTGGTTGACGCGGTTGAAGAGCCCGGCCCGGTCGATGTTGTCCACGGGGGCGCGGCGAACGCTGTCGTAGCCGGCGGCCAGCGCCATGAACACGAGGATCACGACGGTATAGAGCCCCAGGGCGGCGAGGGCGCCGTTGCGGGCGTAGCGATGGACCTGGCGATTCATGGTGGCGGCTCGGGCGGTTGACGGCGATGGCTCAGTGTCGCTGTCGCCCCGCTCGCTGAATAACGAAGCCGGTTGCTTTCGAGTATCAGGGAAATTGATGAGTGTCCCGGGGGCAGGTTCCCGCGGAACTCGGTCTGAATGCTCGGAAATTTCTGAGAGCTGGACAGCGCTCATGGGCGTTTGACCCGCGTCAAAAGTGGGGAAGCTGCCGGGCGTAACAAGGATGAGCAGCGTGGCGCTGCGGCGTCTGGCGACCGGTGTGGGCGGGCTCGACTGGGAGGAAGTGAAGCCGCGGGTGGAGCGCCACCTGGCTGATCCGGGCAGCGAGGTGCTGGTCTACGAGGTCTATCGCAAGGGCGTGGCCGCCGCCGGGTGACGGCGCTTCATCGCCCGTGGAAAGCCCGGCTCGCAGCTGGGCTTTTCGCATCGGGCTCGACGGCATGCTGTCACCTGCGGTGGGATGCAGGCGTTAGCCTTGCTTGGCACCGTTTTCCACGGTCGCGGGAGCGCTGGCCGACTGCTCGGCAGGTTGCTGAACGGCAGCTTGGGTCAGGTTGAGCATGCGGTTCTGCATCAGCGAGGACTCTTCGGCGAAGCTGGCCTGGGCGGCGAGGACCGTGGCAGCGGCGAAGAGGGTTGCGGCGATAGCCTTGAGTTTCATGATGAACACCTCCAATGGGGTTTGTCTGGATTCATCAATAGGTTAATCCGCAATAATTTTTGAAAAATACCAAATCTGTTCAATCAGTTGTTCGGAAAGCGCAACAATCAGAGCGCAGGTTCACCTTGCCGACATGAAAAAGCCCGGCACGGGGCCGGGCTTTTTTGCACCGCGGGCTTCAGCCGAGGTGCTTCTTGTCCAGCTCGATGGAGCGCTCGAGGGTCTCCAGCAACTGCTTGCGCACTTTCAGCTTGGTGTTGCGGTGTGCCGTCATGTTGAGCTTCTTCAGGTGGCGCGCCGCTTCGAGGGCAGCCTCCTGCAACTGTTCGGCCGGCACCACCTTGTCGAGGAAGCCGGCGTCCACGGCATCGCGCGGGGTGAACATCTCGGCGTTGATCACCGAGCGGGTGAAGGCCGAGCGACGCAGGCGGTCGCGGGCCAGTTCGATGCCGACGTGGTGCATGGTCATGCCGATGGCGACTTCGTTGAGGCCGATCTGGAACGGCCCCTCGACGCCGACGCGGTAGTCCGCCGACAGCAGCAGGAAGGCGCCCTTGGCCACCGCATGGCCGGTGCAGGCGACGATGACCGGGTAGGGGTGGGCGAGCATGCGGCGCGCCAGGGTGGAGCCGGCGGCCACCAGGTTGACGGCGTTTTCCGGGCCGGAGGTCATTACCTTCAGGTCGTAGCCGCCGGAGAGGATGCCCGGCTGGCCGGTCACGATGACCACGGCCCGATCCTGTTCCGCCTGATCCAGTGCCTGATTGAAGGCCTCGATGACGGCGGGGGAGATCGCGTTCACCTTGCCATTGTTCAGGGTCAGGGTGGCGATGCCGTCTTCGAGTCGGTAGGTGATCAGCTCACTCATGGCGGTAGTCCTTGGTTGAAGTGGGCCAGAACATACTGATGGGGGGAGTGGGCGTAAAGCACTTTGGCTGACCGGCGGGTCACCCGTAATCCGTGGCTGTGTGGGGAGTCGTACGCATTTCCGGGAAACCATCGTGGAGGGAGTTCGAGGGTGCTGTTAAGCTGCCACTATTGCCCGTGACATCCCCGCTTTCGCAAGGATCGCCGCTTCATGTCGAAACTCATCAAATGGCTGTTTCTCGCCGTGGTCGCCGTCGCCCTGATCATCAAGGCGTCGTTGTGGCTCTCAGTGCGCAGTATCGTCAATGATGCGGTCGCCGCGTTGTCGCCGGTGATGGAGATCCGCTACGGCGGCATTTCCTCGTCCTTCGATGGCCGGGTCGGGCTGCAGAACGTCGTGATCAACGTGCCCATGGCCGGCGACAGCCTCAAGGTGGCCCATGCCCAGTTGAAGTTCAATGGCCTGCGCGAGCTGCTGCGCTTCAAGGAACGCCTGGCCGAGCGCAAGCTGCCCGAGCAACTGGCGCTGGAGCTGCAGGGCGTGGAACTGGAGGTGCACGGTCCGTTCGTGCAGCAGCTGTACGCCGAGCCCGCCGAGAAGAGCGCCTTCACCGCGATGAGCGAAGTGGCCTGCGGGAATGTCCGCAATATCGGTGTCGACGAGCTGTTGCAGATGGGCTATCGCACCCTGGAGTCGGACCTCGAGTTCTCCTACCGCTTCGAGCCCGGCGCGCAGAAGCTCACCTTCAACCTGCGCAACGATGTCCGCGACATGGCGGACCTGCGCGTGGGCATGTCGCTGGCCAACGTGTCCGAGCGTCCCGGCGACATGCGCGTGAACCCGCCGCGGATCTCGCAGGTCACCGTGGAGGTGGACGACAACCAGTACCAGCGCCGGGTCAGCGAGTTCTGCCGTGGCAAGCTCGGGCTCGACCAGCAGGCCTACCTGGCGCTGTCCCTGGAGCAGTTCGACAAGGCCTTGCGCCAGCAGCGTGTGGCCCTGGGCAAGCCGTTGCTCGACGCCTACGGCCGTTACCTGATCGACCCCCGTTCGCTGCGCATCGAACTGACCCCCACCGAGGGCATGGCCTGGAATGGTCTAGAGTTCTTCGAGCCCAAGGACGTGATCGGCATGCTGCGCCCGAGCATCCTGGTCAACCAGGAGCCCGTGTCGCAACTGGGCTTCACCTGGGTCGATCCGCTGAAACGCGAAATCGCCCCGGAAAACGACCTTCAAATGGTTTCGGTTGAAGAAACGGTTGAGTCGAAGCCTAGAACGCAGCAATATGAGTTCGTTAACGTTGACAGCCTTGCCCAGTACACCGGCAAGCGCCTGCAGTTCATCACGTTCGATGGTGCCTATTACCAGGGTGTGCTGCACAAGGTGGAGAACGGCCGAGCCTATATCACCGTCCTGATGGGGACCGGCTCGGCGGAAATGTTCCTCCGCCTGAACAAGATCAATCAGGTGCGGGTCATGTTGTGAGGCCCCCAGAAGGAGAGAGCAAGTGAGTGAGTCGTTGTCCATCCATCATGATGAAACCAGCCACCAGTTCGTCACGACGGTGGACGGCCATCGTGCCTATCTGGCCTACATGGATCTGGGCAAGCAGACGCTCGACATCTACCGCACCTTCGTCCCCGACAGCCTGCGTGGCCGCGGCATCGCCGCCGCCCTCACCGAGCATGCCCTGCAGTATGCCGAGCGCAAGGGCTACAGCGTGATCCCGTCGTGCTCCTATGTGGAGCGCTACCTGGAGCGCCGTCAGCGTCATACCGATACCGCGCTCTGATCTTCGGATCAGCGCCATGAAAAGCCGGGCTCATGCCCGGCTTTTTCTTTTGCGCTTCGTAGGAGCGAGCTTGCTCGCGAACCTCGGCGCCGAGCTCAACGGGGTATCAGTTCGCGAGCAAGCTCGCGCCTACAAAAAGCCAGTCATGCGTCGGAGTCGTCTGGCCAACAAAAAAGCCGGGCAGTGCCCGGCTTTTTCGTGCCCGTGAAGCCTCAGCCGCGCTGACGCTTGGGCAGGACGTCCTTGAGCTTGGCGTGCATGCTGCGCACGGCCTTCTCGGTGGTGTCCCAGTCGATGCAGGCGTCGGTGACGGAAACCCCGTACTGCAGCTGGCAGAGATCCTTCGGAATCGGCTGGTTGCCCCAGCCCAGGTGGCTTTCCACCATCAGGCCGACGATGGAGTTGTTGCCCTCGGCGATCTGGTTGGCGACGTTGTCCATCACCAGCGGCTGCAGGGCCGGGTCCTTGTTGGAGTTGGCGTGGCTGCAGTCGACCATGATGTTCAGCGGGATCTTCGCCTTGTTCAGCTCCTGCTCGCACAGAGCGACGCTGACCGAATCGTAGTTCGGCTTGCCGTTGCCGCCGCGCAGCACCACGTGGCCATAGGGGTTGCCCTTGGTGGTGACGATGGACACGCCGCCCAGCTGGTTGATGCCGAGGAAGCGGTGCGGGCTGGAGACCGACTGCAGGGCGTTGATCGCCACGGTCAGGCTGCCGTCGGTGCCGTTCTTGAAGCCGACCGCCGACGACAGGCCGGAGGCCATCTCGCGGTGGGTCTGGGATTCGGTGGTGCGCGCGCCGATGGCCGACCAGCTGATCAGGTCCTGCAGGTACTGCGGGGAGATCGGGTCGAGGGCCTCGGTGGCGGTGGGCAGGCCCATCTCGGCGAGGTCGCGCAGCAGCTGGCGGCCGATGTGCAGGCCGTCCTGGATCTTGAAGGAGTCATCCAGGTAGGGGTCGTTGATCAGCCCTTTCCAGCCGACGGTGGTGCGCGGCTTCTCGAAGTACACGCGCATCACCAGGAACAGCGTGTCGGAGACTTCCGCGGCGAGCACCTTGAGGCGTTCGGCGTATTCGTGGGCGGCCTTGATGTCGTGGATCGAGCAGGGGCCGATCACCACGAACAGGCGGTGGTCCTTGCCGTCGAGGATGTCGCGGACGACCTGGCGGCCGTTGGCGACGGTGCGCAGGGCGGCGTCGGTCAGGGGGATTTCGCGCTTGAGCTGCTCCGGCGTGATCAGGGTCTCGTTGGAGGCAACGTTAAGGTCGTCGATCTGTAAATCAGCCATCGTGGTACTCAATCAGGTCACGGGTGCCGGCCGCCAGGATTCCCCGTGCGATGGGGCGCAGGCAGATGTGTCGCTAAGGGGAACCCGAACCTTAACCGGTCCGGCGCCGGCTCGACAATGGCCTGGCGCAGGAAAATGCCCGGACCACGGGCTTTTGCGCGACTTTCTGCGCGAGCCGCGTCAGACCGCGCAAAACAATGGGAAGTCCGTGGCGTTGCGCGCGATCCATTCCAGGGCAAGGTCCTCGACCGGCTGGGCGTAGCCCAGCTCCCGTTCGCGCTGCCGCCGGTAGTGCTCGATCTGGCACACCTGCTCGACCATGCGGGCGCGGAACAGCGTGTCTTCGTCGATGAAGGCGATGCCCACGAGGTAGTCGCTGTTCTGCTTGCGGCTCCAGGCCACCACGCCGGGACAGCGCGCGGCGTCGCCCAGCAGGGGGATGCGCAGCTCGATGGCCGTGCCACGGCGAAAGCCCCGTGGCGAGTTGCACGCCACACCACCGAGGCTGATATTGTGCAGGCGCTGGCGCGGCAGGAAGGTCTGCTTGCGGATGACCAGCTCAACCGGAAGGTCACAAGGGTGACGCAGGAACTGACGCATGACGGAATGCTCCGACTGCAATCTTTCTAGTCTTGGCCACTTGAGTATAGTGCCGGCCCTGGAGCTGACCGACCTGGACGCCGACCGCCGGCTGCTTTCCCTGCCTGGCGTGTCGTTGCTGGTGTTCACCAGCGAGGGCTGCTCGTCCTGCCGCTGGGCGCGGGCGAAGCTGCCGGAGTTCGGACTCCCCGTCGACCGCCTGTGCTGGATCGATGCCGGCCACAGCGGCGGACTGGTGGCGCGCTACGGTGTGTTCCACCTGCCGGCCCTGTTCCTGGTGCGCGACGGCCATTTCCTCGGGCCGGTCCACGCCGCCCTGCGTCCCGAATCCCTGATCGACGCCCTGCGCGATGGCCTGTCGCGCCCGGCTGAGGAGTTGCCTTGAAGAATCTGCGAATCGGCATCATTGGAACCGGCGCCATCGGCGGTTTCTACGGCCTGATGCTGGCCCGCGCCGGCCACGACGTGCATTTCCTGCTGCGCAGCGAATACCCGGCCGTGGTACGCGACGGCCTGCGCCTGAACAGCCAGGTGCACGGCGCGCTGAGCCTGGCGCCGGTGAACGCCTACGACGACGTCGCCAGGATGCCGCCATGCGACTGGCTGCTGGTCGGCGCCAAGACCACCAGCAATGCCGAACTGGCGCCGCTGATCGCCCGCGCCGCCGCCCGGGGCGCCAGGGTCCTGCTGCTGCAGAACGGCCTGGCCGTCGAGGACGAACTGCGGGCGCTGCTACCGGATCAGCTGCATCTGCTCGGCGGCCTCTGCTTCATCTGCGTGCATCGCACCGCGCCGGGCGTCGTCGAGCACCAGGCCTTCGGCGCGGTGAACATCGGCTATCACTTGGGGCCGACGGACGATGAGGCGGCGCGCCAGGCGATCGTCGAGGAAGGCGTCGGGCTGTTCCGCAGCGCCGGGCTGGACTCCAACGCCATGCCCAGCCTGGCGCATGCGCGCTGGCAGAAACTGGTCTGGAACATTCCCTACAACGGCCTCTCGGTGCTGCTCGACAGCGGCACCCGGGCGATCATGGACAACCCCGACAGCCGGGCGCTGGTGGCCGAGCTGATGGAGGAGGTGGTGGCGGGCGCGGCGGCGTGCGGCCACGCGTTGCCGCCGAACATCGTCGGCGCGATGCTGGCGTCGACCGATGCCATGCCCGACTACCTGCCGAGCATGTATCACGACTTCGCGCAGCACCGCCCGCTGGAACTGGGCGCGATCTACGCCGCGCCGCTGGACGCCGCACGCGAGGCGGGGCGCGAACTGCCGAAGATCGCGGCGCTGTACCGCGCGCTGCGCTTCATCGACGCGCGCAACCAGGCTCATTGAGCCGCATCACCGGAGAGCGACATGGCGAAGGGACTGGGTGACAAGCTGGTGGTGGCGATTTCCTCGCGGGCGCTGTTCGACCTGCGCGAGAGCCATCAGGTGTACGAACGCGAAGGCGTCGAGGCCTATCGCCAGTACCAGATCGCCCGGGAGGACGAGGTGCTGCCGCCGGGCGACGCCTTCGCCCTGGTGCGCAAGCTGCTGGCGCTCAACGGCGACGCGGACAGTGCGCCGGTGGAAGTCATCCTGGTGTCGCGCAACAGCGCCGATACCGGACTGCGCGTGTTCAACTCGATCCAGCACTACGGCCTGGGCATTTCCCGCGCCGCCTTCGTCGGCGGCCGCAGCCCTTATCCGTACCTGAAGGCATTCAACTGCCATCTGTTCCTCTCCACCCATATCGACGATGTGCGCAATGCGCTGGAGGCCGGTTTCGCCGCCGCCACCATCCTTTCCGGCGGCACCCGGCGCGAGGCCAGCGGCGAGCTGCGTTTCGCCTTCGACGGCGACGCGGTGCTGTTCTCCGACGACTCCGAGCGCGTCTACCAGCAGGGCGGGCTGGAGGCGTTCCAGACCCACGAGCGCGAATCCGCCCGCGAGCCGCTGGGCGGCGGGCCGTTCAAGCCCTTCCTGGCGGCGCTCAACCGGGTGCAGCAGGCGTTCCCGCAGGAGTCCTGCCCGATCCGCACTGCGCTGGTCACCGCGCGTTCGGCGCCAGCCCACGAGCGGGTGATCCGCACGCTGCGCGAATGGGACATCCGCCTCGACGAGTCGCTGTTCCTCGGCGGCCTGGACAAGGCCGCGTTCCTTGAAGCCTTCGCCGCCGACGTGTTCTTCGACGACCAGGCGGGGCACTGCGAAAAGGCCCGCGAGGTGGTCGCCACCGGGCATGTGCCGCACGGTGTGAGCAACGAGAAACAGACCGCCGGATAGCCGCCCGGCCGCGACACCCGGTCCTGCGGAGCGCCGCGCATTCTGCTGCTACGCTGCTGATAGGCCCGCCGCGCAGGCAGTCGAGGAGGCCGCATGATCCGATCGATTCTTTACGCCACCGACCTTGGTCTCTACGCGCCCTACGTCCTCCAGCATGCCCTCTCGCTGGCCCGCGCCTATGGGGTCCAGCTGTATGTGGTGCATGCCGTGGAGCCGCTCGGGCTGTTCGCCGAGTCGGTGCTGCAGACCTACCTGGACGAGGGCACCCTCAAGGAGATGCGTGCCAATGGCCTGGACAACGTCATGGGCAGCATCGAGCAGCGCGTGATGGAGGGGTTCCGCGACGAGTTGGGGGAACTGCGCCAGGATGCCGAGCTGATCCATTCCGTGCGGGTCATTCAGGGGGACCCGCCGATGGTGATTCTCGACGAGGCGCGGCGTCTGGAGGTGGACCTGATCGTGGCCGGCAGCCACAGCCACGGGGAGGGGCTGAACACGCCGCTGGGGCGCACGGCGGCGCGCCTGGTGCAGCTGGCGGAGGTTCCGGTGTACCTGGTACCGATGCTCCAGCACCGTTGAACCCATTGTGACAGCGCGTCGGGCGACTCCCGAATTTCCTCGTGGCTTTAGACGAATGGCGTGCAGGGCGAAAAAAAACGTCTAGCTTTATTCCTTAAACCATTAATATGGTTATAAAACCAAGCCCCCTGATCGCGGGTCGCGACATTCTTTCCGAGGAAATTCCATGAAGCTCCAGCAATTGCGTTATATCTGGGAAGTCGCGCACCACGATCTCAACGTTTCGGCCACGGCGCAAAGCCTGTACACCTCCCAGCCCGGCATCAGCAAGCAGATCCGCCTGCTCGAGGACGAACTGGGCGTCGAAGTCTTCGCCCGCAGCGGCAAGCACCTGACCCGCGTCACCCCGGCCGGCGAGCGCATCATCAATACCGCCGGCGAAATCCTGCGCAAGGTCGAGAGCATCAAGCAGATCGCCCAGGAATTCTCCAACGAGAAGAAGGGCACCCTGTCCATCGCCACCACCCATACCCAGGCGCGCTATGCGCTGCCGGGCGTGATCAGCGGCTTCATCAAGCAGTATCCGGACGTCTCCCTGCACATGCACCAGGGCACGCCGATGCAGATCGCCGAAATGGCCGCCGACGGCACCGTCGACTTCGCCATCGCCACCGAGGCGCTGGAGCTGTTCGGCGACCTGATCATGATGCCGTGCTACCGCTGGAACCGCTGCGTGATCGTGCCCCAGGGCCACCCGCTGACCAAGGTGCCGAAGCTGACCCTGGAGCTGCTCGCCGAGCAGCCCATCGTCACCTACGTGTTCGGCTTCACCGGCCGCTCCAAGCTCGACGAAGCCTTCAACCAGCGCGGCCTGGTGCCGAAGGTGGTGTTCACCGCCGCCGACGCCGACGTGATCAAGACCTACGTGCGCCTGGGCCTGGGCGTGGGCATCGTCGCCCACATGGCGGTCGACCCGAAGCTCGACAGCGACCTGGTGATGCTCGACGCCAGCCATCTGTTCGAATCCAGCATCACCAAGATCGGTTTCCGCCGCGGCACCTTCCTGCGCGGCTTCATGTGCGACTTCATCGAGAAGTTCGCCCCGCACCTGACCCGCGACCTGCTGGCCAAGGCCGTGCAGTGCCACAACAAGAGCGAGCTGGACGAGCTGTTCGAAGGCATCGAGCTGCCGGTGTACTGATCGCTTCCGCACCAATGAAAGGCCCGGCATCCGCCGGGCTTTGTCGTTTCAGCGGATGCGCCAGCGCAGCAGCAACGCAGCGACGAAGGCCAGCCCCGCGCCGGCGAGGAAGGTGGCGCTGGCGCCGAAGCGCTGCCAGAGCCAGCCGGCCAGTATGCTGGCGAGCAGCATGGCGAGACCGCTGGCGAGGTTGAACACGCCGAAGGCGGTGCCCTTCAGGTCGGCCGGCGTGGTGTCGGCGATCAGCGCGGCCAGCAGGCCCTGGGTGAAGCCCATGTGCAGGCCCCAGAGCGCCACGCCGAGCAGCATCAAGGGAGTGGAGTCGGCCCAGGCCAGCAGCAGGTCCGCCGCCACCAGCAGGAGCATGCCGATGCCCAGCAGGCCGGTGCGGTCGGTGCGGTCCGACCACCAGCCCACCGGGTAGGCCGAGAGCATGAACAGCAGCGCCATCACAACCATCACCACCGGCGTCCAGGCCATCGGCAGGCCCAGGTTCTGCGCGCGCAGCACCAGGAAGGCCTCGCTGAAGCGGGCCAGGGTGAACACCGCGCCGATCCCGACCACCCACCAGTAGCGGGCCGGGAAGCTGCGCAGCGCGTCGCGGTGGATCGGCGAGCGGAAGCGGTGGCTGCCTTCGGCGTGCTCCGGCTCCTCGACGAAGAACACGATTGCCAGCACCGCGAGGCCCGCCGGAATGCAGGCGAACCAGAACACCAGCGGCAGGTCATTACCCAGCCAGAGCATCAGGGCGATCGCCAGCAGCGGGCCGGCGAAGGCGCCGACGGTGTCCATGGACTGGCGCAGGCCGAAGCAGGCACCGCGAATCGACGCCGGCGCCACGTCGGCGATCAGCGCATCGCGGGGCGCGCCGCGAATGCCCTTGCCGATGCGGTCGAGCAGGCGCGCGGCGAAGATGGTTTCGCCGGAGGTCGCCAGCGGGAACAGCGGCTTGGACAGCGCCGCCAGGCCATAGCCGAACAGCACCAGGCCCTTGCGCCGGCCGAGGAAGTCGCTGATGGCGCCGGAGAACACCTTGACGATCAGCGCGGTGGCTTCGGCGATGCCTTCGATCAGCCCGACCGTGACCATGCTCAGCCCCAGGCTGCCGACCAGGAACAGCGGCAGCAGGCTGTGCAGCAGCTCGGACGAGACGTCCATGAACAGGCTGACGAAGCCCAGCGCCCAGACGGTGCCGGGAATGCGGGGGCGGGGGCGTTCCGAACCATCGGGCATGGCCGACGTCCTTGTGCGATGCGGGGGCGGTCAGTATCGCCGACGGGGAATCAAGAAAGCGTCAAGCCGGCGCGTTCAGAGGCGGTCGAGGTCGTCCCGGCTGGCCAGTTCCGCCAGCGCCTCGCGGGACTCCAGCGGTTGCTCGCCACGGCCTTCGAGCACTTCGCGGAGGAAGCTCATGAACACGGTATAGACGACCTCGCGGCCGTCATCGTGGCGGACGACGAAGAAGGGCGCGGTCTCCACGCCATACTGCGCGGCGACCATCCAGCCGGCGCTGGCCGGGTTGCGTTCGTCGGCGACCAGGGTGCGGTCGATGCGGCCGAGGTAGCCGCCTTTTTCCAGACGTTCGTGGACTTCGCGGCACTTGCGGCAGTCCTGGCCGTCGGCCAGGACTTTCTTCACCAGGGTGATGCGCATGGGATCGGCTCCACCGCAGGGCTGCAGGCGTCCGATCCTGGGCTGCGGGCTGACGTGGGAAACTTCTGTCAGCCGAGAGGGTAAGGCTTCAGGCCTTGCTGATCAAATTGCCAGCGTGCAGGCCGCATTCCTTCTGCGTGGCTTCTTCCCACCACCAGCGGCCCTCGCGCTCGTGCTGGTTGGGCAGCACGGGGCGGGTGCAGGGCTCGCAGCCGATGCTGATGAAGCCGCGCTCGTGCAGGCTGTTGTAGGGAAGTTCCAGCATGCGGATGTAGGCCCAGACTTCCTCGCTGCTCATGTTGGCCAGCGGGTTGAACTTGTACAGCGGCTTCTCAGGAGTGGAGAAGGCGCCATCCAGCTCCACCACGGCCACCTGGCTGCGGGTGCCGGGGCTCTGGTCCTTGCGCTGGCCGGTGGCCCAGGCGGTCACGCCGGCGAGCTTGCGCTTGAGCGGCTCGATCTTGCGGATGCCGCAGCACTCGCCGTGGCCGTCCTTGTAGAAGCTGAACAGGCCCTTTTCCTTGACGAGGGCTTCCAGCAGGCGCGGATCGGGCGACATCACCTCGATGGCGATGCCGTAGTGCTCGCGCACCTGCTCGATGAAGCGGTAGGTCTCCGGGTGCAGGCGGCCGGTGTCCAGGCTGAACACCTTGACGTTCTTGTTGAGCTTCCAGGCCATGTCCACCAGCACCACGTCCTCGGCGCCGCTGAAGGAGATCCACAGGTCGTCGCCGAAGTGCTCGAAGGCGAACTTCAGAATGTCCTGGGGGGATTTGCTGGCATAGCTCGCGGCGATTTCCGCGATGTCGAACGGGTGGCTCATCGGGCGGTATTCCTGGTTTTAGTGGCGTTGCGCACGCTGTGGCGAGAATGGTAGCAAAGAGGCGGATATGCCCCTAAATAACCTTGAGGAAGGTGCACTGTGGTGTTTGGGTATAAGTGCCGCGTTGCACCGCCCCGGGCGAGCGGCTAGAGTGCCGGCTTTTACCTCAAACCTGCGGGGAAATCGTTCGTGGAAATCGCCTGTCTCGACCTGGAAGGGGTCCTGGTTCCGGAAATCTGGATCGCCTTCGCTGAAAAAACCGGTATCGATGCGCTCAAGGCGACGACTCGCGATATTCCGGACTACGACGTGCTGATGAAGCAGCGTCTGCGCATCCTCGACGAGCACGGCCTGAAGCTGTCCGACATCCAGGAAGTGATCGCCACCCTGAAGCCGCTGGACGGCGCGGTGGAGTTCGTCAACTGGCTGCGCGAGCGCTTCCAGGTGGTGATCCTCTCCGACACCTTCTACGAATTCTCCCAGCCGCTGATGCGCCAGCTCGGTTTCCCGACCCTGCTCTGCCACAAGCTGATCACCGACGAGACCAACCGCGTGGTCGGCTACCAGCTGCGCCAGAAGGACCCGAAGCGCCAGTCGGTCATCGCCTTCAAGAGCCTGTACTACCGGGTGATCGCCGCTGGCGATTCCTACAACGACACCACCATGCTCTCCGAGGCCCACGCCGGCATCCTGTTCCATGCCCCGGAGAACGTGATCCGCGAGTTCCCGCAGTTCCCGGCGGTGCACACCTACGAGGACCTGAAGCAGGAATTCCTCAAGGCGTCCGCTCGCCAGCTCAGCCTGTAAGACCGGCTGTGACGAAAAGCCCCGCATCCGCGGGGCTTTTTGCTTTCTGTAGGAGCGAGCTTGCTCGCGAACGGACCATCCGGCGGCTCTGATGCAAAGAGGTTCGCGAGCAAGCTCGCTCCTACCGGTTCCCTGTCACCGATTTCACAGGTTCTCCAGCGTGCGCAGCAGCACGCCGACCTTGGTCAGCGACTCCTCGTATTCCTCCTGCCAGTCCGAGTCGGCAACGATGCCGCCGCCGCCCCAGCAACTGACCTGGCCGTCCTTGACCAGCAGGGTGCGGATGGCGATGGAGCTGTCCATCTCCCCGCGCACGTCGAGGTAGAGCAGGCTGCCGCAGTAGATGCTGCGCCGGGTCGGCTCCAGTTCGTCGATGATCTGCATGGCGCGCACCTTCGGCGCGCCGGTGATGGAGCCGCCGGGGAAGCTGCCTTCGAGCAGGTCCAGGGCGTCCTTGTCCTCCGCCAGTTCGCCGCAGACGCTGCTGACCAGGTGGTGGACGTTGGGGTAGGTCTCCAGGGCGAACAGCTCCGGCACCCGCACGCTGCCGGGGCGGCAGCTGCGGCCCAGGTCGTTGCGCAGCAGGTCGACGATCATCAGGTTCTCGGCGCGGTCCTTCGCGCTGGCCAGCAGCGCCTCGGCGTTGTCCCGGTCCGCGTCCGGCGTGGCGCCGCGCGGGCGGGTGCCCTTGATCGGGCGGGTTTCCACCTGGCGGCCGTGGAGCTGGATGAAGCGCTCCGGCGACAGGCTGAGGACGGCGCCTTCAGGCAATTCCAGGTAACCGGCGAACGGCGTGGGACAGGCTTCGCGCAAGGCCCGGTAGGCCAGCCACGGCGAGCCGCTGCAAGGCGCGCGGAAGCGCTGGGTGTAGTTCACCTGGTAGCAGTCGCCGTCGAGGATGTAGCGGTGCACGCGCTCCAGCGCTGCGCGGTAGTGCTCGCGTTCGAGGTCCGGGCGGAACGGCGTGCCGAGGCGGAAGGGCGGCAGCGGTTCGCCCTGCGTGTCGCCGCTGAACAGGGCGATCAGCCGTTCGCGCTCGCTCGCCGCCAGGGCCGGGTGGAACACCAGCTGGCTGGTGCGTTCCTGGTGGTCGGTGACCTGCGCCCAGGCGTAGAGGCCGAGGCGGGCGTCGGGCAGGCCGAGGTCGTCGCGCGCCGGGGCGTCCAGGCGTTCGATGCGCCGGCCGAAGTCGTAGCCCAGGTAGCCGATCACTCCGCCGACGAATGGCAGCTCCCGCCCATCCGGCAGCCGGGCTTCGCCCAGGCTCTGCAGCGCGCTTCGCACCCGGGCGAAGAAGCGCTTGGCCGATTCGTCGGCGGTCGGTGCCAGTTCTGCCAATGGCCAGGCGCTCAGAAGGTCATAGCGTCCACGGGTGGCGAAGGGTCGACCGGCGTCCAGCAGGACGGCGCCGGGGGCTCGATGGATCAGGGCGAAGTGGTCACCAGGGTCTTCCCGATAGGGAAGTGGGTGTAGGAAACACTGAGGCATGAGTGAAAGCGTGCAAGGCGAAATGGGAGATTTCGGACCGTCTGAATCGTCGATCCTAGAGCGATTTCTTCAGTTTACGTAGGAAACGCATTCTGCTAAGAATTGAATTATCCCGCGGAGATTATGCTCCGTACCACAATGATAATGACATAGGGATACAGGCCGTGGATTTAGTGCTCGAACCCGCAGCCGGCAGCCTTCTGCGCTCCAGATTAACACCCCCCCAGGTGCCTGCTGATTATTTGATTCGTCCCCGACTCCAGAACGCTCTGGATCGCCATCCTTACTCCCCCGTTCTGTCGTTCACCGCGCCGGTCGGTTTTGGCAAGACCACCGCCCTGGCGGCGCTGGCCAGGGCACGCGAACTGGACGGCCATACCGTCGCCTGGATTTCGCTCGAAGAACAGGACGACGACCCCGGCCGCTTCTGCCTGAAACTCATCCAGGCGCTGGCCGGGGCCTTGCCGGGCACCGGCGAGGACGCCCTGGGTTACCTGCAGAACACCATGCGCGTGCCGGTGGTGGCGGTGATGGAAAGCCTGCTGATGGACCTCTCGCGCGATGAGCGCAAGGTCCTGCTGGTGCTCGACGACCTGCATGCGATCAGTCACGCCGATGTCTTCGCCGGCCTCAACCGCCTGGTGCAGTACGCGCCGCCCGGGCTCACCCTGGCCATCGGCAGCCGCTCGCAACCGCCGCTGAACCTCGCCACCTGGCGCGCCAAGGGCTTGCTGCTGGAGATCGGCCAGGACGAGCTGCGCCTGAGCGAGGACGAAACCCGCCAGTACCTCGCCCGCGACGGCCTGCAACTGGAGGACGCCTGCCTGCACAACCTGCACAGCCAGACCGAAGGCTGGATGGCCGGCGTGCACCTGGTCAGCCTGTGGCTGCGCCAGCAGCCGGGGGCTTCCGAGTGCCTCAAGCCGCTCAGCAGCGACAAGGCCGCGGTCGGCGATTACCTGCTGCGGGCGGTGTTCGAGCGTCTGCCGGGCGACATCCAGGATGCGCTGCTGGCGCTGGGCATCGCCAACCGCCTGAGCGGCGACCTGGCCAACACCCTGACCGGCCGCCAGGACGGCCAGGCGCTGCTGGAGCATCTGGACAGCATGCAGCTGTTCCTCCTGCCGCTGGACCGCGACCGCCAGTGGTACCGCTTTCACCAATTGTTCGCCGATTTCCTCCGCGCGCGCCTGCGCGAGCGCGATCCGGAACGCTTCAAGCAACTGCACTTCAACGCCAGCCTGTGGTTCACCAACCACCACATGCCGACCCTGGCCATCGAGCACGCGTGCCTGGCCGAGGACCCGGAGATGCTCGCCGCGCTGGTGGATGGCTGCGGCCTGGAGCTGATCAACCGCGGCCAGCTGTACCTGATCTCGCGCTGGCGCCGGCATGTGCCGGACGAGATCGCCGCGCGCTACCCGATCCTGGTGCTCGCCGACGTCTGGACCCGCGCCTCGGAGCTCAGCCTGCCCGAGGCCAACCGCATGATCGACGAGCTGCTGGCGCGCTGGGGCGAGCACAAGGGCGGCGGGCCGATGGGCGACCAGTATCTTTCCGCGCTGGCGGTCAAGGCCGTGCTGGCGTTGCAGAAGGACGACCTGGAGCAATGCATCACCCTGGCCCGGCGGGTGGAGAGCCAGCTGGGGCAGAATTCCGCCTTCCTCGAAGGCGCGGTCCTGCTGGTCGCCGCCTTCGCCCAGGTGGTGCGCGGGCAGGCCGAGCAGGCGCGGCGGCTGATGGGGCTGGCGCAGCAGCGCAACCATTTCCTCGACGGCCGCTACCTGCACATGCAGTTGTGCACCATCGAAGTGCTGCTGGCGCTGGAGCAGGGCCAGGTCAAGCAGGCCCAACTGCTCATCGAGCGCCTCCGCCAGCAGGCCATGCCGCTGTTCGACAAGCGCTCCCAGGCCCTGGCGCTGCCCACCATCGCCGAGGCGCTGACCGCCTATTACCGCACCGACATCGACGGACTCGAAGAGCGCCTGCGCTGGGCGCTGGGACGTGTCGACGTGATCAACCCGATCGACCTCTACGCCCAGGGCATGCAGTGCCTGGCGCGCATCCAGCGCTTGCAGGGGCGCGGCAAGGAGGCGCTGGCAACGCTCGGGCTGATGCAGACCCTGGCCTCGCGCAACCACTCCTGGCGCTTCTTCGCCATGGCGGTGGGCGAGGAGATCAACCTGATCCTGCAGGAGCCGGCCGCCGACCGCTGCAAGCGTGCCGAGCAGCGCCTGAAGGCCATCGACTGGCAGAAACTGGCCAGTCACTACAAGCAGATGCCGTTCAACCCGGTGCTCTGGGTGCTGGGCATCAGCCGCGTGCGCCTGTTGCAGGCGCGGGGGCATTTCAGCGAGGCGCTGCACGAGATCACCCAGCTGCGCGGCATGCTGCAGCCGGGCTGGCACGGCCTGCAACGCCTGCGCCTGGACCTGCTGGCGGCGCTGAGCTACCAGCGCCTGGGCTACCAGGAGCGCTCCCTGAGCCTGCTCGGGCAATGCCTGGTCGGCGCCGAGCGGGAAGGGGTGCGGAGCCTCTTCATCGAAGAAGGCGAGGGGATCCGCCAGCTGTTGCAGCAGCTCGAATCCACCGAGCGGCAACCGGCCCTGCAGGCGTTCATCCGCGGCCTGCTGGGCGTCTGGCCGGGGCAGGAAGCACGCAGGTCGCCCGAAGCGCTGGAGGAAGGTCTGACCGACCGCGAGCGCGAGGTGGTGTGCCTGGCCGCGCAGGGGCTCTCCAACGAGGAGATCGGCCGGCAGCTGGCGCTGGCCCTCGGCACCGTCAAATGGCACCTGCACAACATCTACGAGAAGCTCAAGGTGCGCAATCGCACCCAGGCGATCCGCCGTGCCCGCGAGCTGAGTCTGCTCTGAATGACGACCCTGACTTCCCTGCCGCAGCCGCCGATGCCGCTGCTGCGTACCAAACTGTTCCCGCCGCGCACCGACAGCAGCCTGCTGCTGCCGCGCCGTGCGCTCATCGACCGGCTGTTCGCCGCCCGCCAGCAGCGGGTGCTGGTGCTCAGCGCGCCGGCGGGGTTCGGCAAGAGCACCGCGCTCAGCCTGTTCCGCCAGCGCCTGCAAGAGAGCGGGGCGCGGGTGGCCTGGCTGTCCTGCGACGAGGGCGACAGCGAGCCGCAGCGGCTGGTGCAGTACCTGGTGGCGAGCATCAACAGCGTCGAGGACGGCTTCGGCGCCAACACCTCGAACCTCCTGCGCTCGGACGTGGCCCTGCCGCTGGAGGGCATCCTCGATGCCTTCCTCGCCGACCTGCGGCGCCTGGACGGCCCGCTGTACCTGCTGCTCGACGACTTCCACCGGATTCGCCACCCGGCGCTGGCCCTGGGCGCGCGCTACCTGATCGAGCACCTGCCAGACAACGTCCGGCTGGTCACCAGCACCCGCTACCGCCCGCGCTTCCTGGTCGACGAACCGGCGCTCGCGCCGCTGTCCTTCTGCCTGAGCGGCGACGACCTGCGCCTGACCCGCGAAGAGACCGACACCTACCTCACCGAGCTCAAGGGGCTGTCGCTCAGCGACGCCGAGCTCCGGCTGCTGCACAAGCGCACCGAGGGCTGGATCACCGCGCTGCACCTGGCGGCGCTGGCGCTGGCGCGGCACCCGGACCGCACGGCGTTCCTCAAGGGGCTCTCCGGCTCCGAGCGCGATCTCGCCGATTACCTGACCGAAGACGTGCTGCGCAGCCTGCCCGAATCGCTGCAGCAGTTCCTCGATCAGACCTCGGTGCTGGAGGAGTTCAACGCCGAGCTGTGCAACGCGCTGACCGGCCGCCGCGATGGCCTGGACATGCTGATGCGGCTGCAGAACGAGCAGCTGTTCATCATCCCCCTGGACGACCAGCGCGAGTGGTTCCGCTATCACCACCTGTTCGCCGAGTTCCTCCAGGGCCGGCTGGCCCGCCACGCGGACCCGGCGCCGCTGCTGCATGCCGCCGCGCGCTGGTGCGAGAGCCGCGACATGGCCGACCGGGCGATCCGCTATGCGCTGCGGGCGCGCGACTACGGCTTCGCCGCCGACCTGCTGGAGCGCCAGGGCGCCCGGCTGATCGCCGGCAACCGCGTCTACGGCATCCTCGGCATGCTCGGCAGCATTCCCGCGGAGGTGATCCGCGAGCATCCGGTGTTCCAGATCTTCTATGCCTGGCAGCTGGCCTTCGAGCAGAAGTTCGCCGAGGCCGAGGCGCTGATCGAGGAACTCAGCGTCCGTCTGCTGCAGGGGCAGGGCAAGGTGCGCAACTTCGCCCTGGCCGAGTTGCTGGCGGTGGCCCAGGTGCTCAAGGCGCTGGTGCTGCTCTACCAGGACAAGCTGGAGGCCAGCCTGAAGGTGTCCCGCCAGTGGCTGGCGCTGGTGCCGGGCAACCAGCCGGTGTTCCGCGCCAGCCTGGCGTGCATCCAGGCGGCGGCCTACGCGCTGCTGGGCGACTACGCCGAGGCGGCGAGCGCCATCGGCGTGGCGCGGGAATGCCTGCGCATGGCCGACAGCGAATACCTGCAGGTGGTGGCGAGCATGATCGAGGCGCTGATCTGCCGGGAGCGCGGCGAGCTGGAGCGCGGCCGCACCATCGCCGAGAGCGCGCGCAGCCGGGTGGAGCGGGTGTTCGGCCGCCGCAGCCGGGTCGGCGGGCCGTTGTCGCTGGCCTACGCGGACATTCTCTACGAGCAGGACCGCCACGCGGCGATCCTCGCCGAACTGCCGCTGGCGACCACCTGGCGCGATGTCGCCACGCCGGTGGAGCTGCTCAGCCGCGGCCAGTTGGTGATGGCCAGGGCGCGTTTCTTCGCCGGCGAGGCGGAGCAGGGGCTGGCCCAGCTCGACGAATGGCTGGTTGGCCTGCAGTCGCCGGGCTATGAACGGGTCAATGCGCTGGCGATGAGCTGCAAGGTGCAGCTGCTGTTGTGGATGCGCCGGCCGAACGAGGCGGAGCGGGTGTGCCTGCAACTGGCGCGGCATCTCTCCGGGCTCAGCGCCGAGCGCTACGCCGACGCCCAGGCCGCGCTGGTGATGGCCGAGGCGCGGCTGGCGCTGTCCGAGCGCCATGCCGAGCGCGCGCAGCAGCGTCTGGAGGCCTGCCTGGCGAGCTATACCTCGCCCTTCCAGCGCGACCGGCGGCTGCGTCTGTCGTTGTTACTTTCTGTGGCCTTCTGGCAGAAAGGTAACAGCGAAAAGGCCTTCGCCTTGTTCGCGCCGACGCTGGAGGAAGCCTGGAACCTGGGCTACCGCCGGCTGTTCCAGGACGACGCCCTGTGGCTGCTGCCGCTGTGGGAGGCCTGGAAGGTCGCCGAGCCGAAGCGCGCCGCGGCCTGGCAGGGCGTGGCGGAACTGCTTCGCGAGCAGTGCCGGAGGCTCTCCGTCGATCCTGAAAGTTTCGATGAAAATCAGGATGTTAGCCACCGCGAGCGGGAGATCCTGCGGCTGGTGGCGGCGGGCTTGTCGAACCGCGATATCGCCCAGGCGGTGCATCTCTCGGAGGCCACCATCAAGTGGCACCTGCACAACCTGTTCGCCAAGCTCGGCGTGCGCAGCCGGACCCAGGCGGTACTCAAGGGCAAGAGCCTGGGATTGCTCAGCGAAGCCTGAGCGGGAGGGTCGGCTTTGCGCCATCCCTTGGATGGGCTGGCAGGTGGGGGGCGGGTCAGTAGCTTGGAGATCAGGACGCGAAGCCTGGTGCTTCACGAATCCATGCCCGCTGCGCCTAGGGAAGCAGCCGCGGGTCTGGAGGACCGGCGTAGCCGGTCGATCTGCAGCGGGGCAGGACGCCCCTTGCAGGGCCTGGGGGCAACCCACCTGAACACTGGAGAGAAATAACAATGAAAAAAATCAAGCAACTGGTTCTTGCAAGTGCAGTTCTGGCTACTCCGTTCCTCGCTCACGCCGACATGAAGTCCATGGATGACGCCGCACTGTCCGGCGTGACCGGCCAGGACGGCATCAGCATCGCCGGTACCTTCAATGCCCAGATCGGCGCGGTCACCTACACCGACGCCGACACCAACGGCGGTTCCCTGGTGCTCCAGGGCATCCACCTGCCGAGCGTGACCATCGCCGACGACGCCCCGATGACCGTCGACGTGGTGACCACTACCATCGGCTCCACTCCGACCCAGCAACTGCAACTGGGCCTGCCGAGCGTGACCGGCGACGTCACCGTCGATGCCGTCAAGGTCGGCGCCACCGGCGCGAGCATCGGTTCGCTGACCGTTTCCAACCTGAACCTGGCCGGTTCCCAGGTCCGCATCTGGGGTCACTGATCGGCCGCGCGTAGTTCCAGGCGAGCCTTGCCGGCGTCCAGCCGGCAAGGCTTTTCCCGATCGAGGAGGGGTGGATGTTCGAGATTCTGCTGGGAAGCCTGCTGGGGCTGTTCGGATTTACCCAGGCCGTGGATACCAGGCCGCAACAGCAGGGCACAGTGAACATCTCGCAGCCGCTCACGCCCAATGGTCCGTTTCGCGAATCGGTGCAGCTCGAACCGATGAGCCAGGTGCAGTTCCGCAACGTCATCCACCAGGCCTACGACTACAGCTGCGGCTCGGCGGCGCTGACCACGCTGCTGGACTATTACCTGGGGCGCAACCTGGAAGAACGTCAGGTCATGGAGGGCCTGATCAAGTACGGCGAGGCCGACAAGATCGTCCAGCGCCGTGGATTCTCGCTTCTGGACATGAAGCGCTATGCCGCCGCGCTCGGCTACAAGAGTGGCGGCTTCCGTGCCGAGTTCTCCGACCTGGACTCGCTCGAACACCCGGCGCTGGTGCCGATCCACTATGCCGGCTTCAAGCATTTCGTCGTGGTCCGCGACGTCTACAACGACCACGTCTTCGTTGCCGATCCCGCCTTGGGCAACATCAGTTTCACCCGCGCCCGCTTCGAGGATATCTGGGACCAGAACGTCCTGTTCGTCATCTACCCCAGTGGCCAGGAGCCCAGGAATGCCCTGGCGCTCAAGGACGCCGACCTGCGCCTGGTGGATGACCGCACCGTCAGCCTGCTGGCGTTCCGGGAGTTCCCGGAAATGAGCAAGTTCACCCAGAACCAGATCGGCGAGGCCGCCTCTGGCGGGGATGTGCAGTACATCCGCCGCAAATGATTGCCTGATCGGCCCGGACGAATAAGAACAAGACCAGGGGATAGCGAGATGGATTTGAAGGGGTTTGCGAGCGCTGCTGCTCTGGCCTTGCTGGTCAGCACCGCCGCCGTGGCGGACGATGCGTCGCCCGCCGATGCGCGCGATGCGCTGGCCAAGAAGGACACCGACGCCGACAGCGCCAAGGCACTGGAACAGGTGTTCCAGGCCACCGAGAAGAGCTACACCCTGCTCAAGAAGGGCGAGCGCCAGCTCACCTACGGTTTCGATTACGCGCTGATGCGCGACACCCGCATCCAGGCCGTGCGCTCCGGCCAGAACATCTACAGCGTGCTGGCGCAGAGCGAGGCGCAGCACACCTTCACCAACTCCTTCACCTTCGACTACGGCATCTGGGACAACCTGACCTTCAGCATGCGCCTGCCGTTCGTGGCCAAGTACGACACCGAACGCGACATCCATGCCTACAGCCTGGGCGACATCTCCGGGACCCTGCGCTGGCAACCCTGGGAGTCGCGCCGCGGGCGCCCGGTCACCACCCTCTACGCCACCCTCGGCCTGCCCACCGGCGACAGCCCCTACGACATGGACGTGGAGGACGACGTCTCCACCGGCAACGGCTACTACAGCCTGGGCGTGGGCGCCAACATGTCCTACGTGATCGACCCGGTCGTGCTCTACGGCTCGCTCGGTTACACCTACGCCATGCAGGTCGACGACATCCACCAGAACCAGTACGGCGAAGAACTGGAGAAGGTGGTGCCCGGCGATACCCTCAACTTCGCCATGGGCATGGCCTACGCGCTGTCCTACGACGTCTCGCTGGCCACCTCCTACCAGATGGCCTACTCGATGAAGAACAAGTACTACTTCAACGACCGCACGGTGGAGGCGCCCGAGCAGACCAGCGCGATCATGAACTTCTCGCTCGGCCTGCGAACGTCGCCCGACTACATCGTCAACGTGAACGCCGGTTTCGGTCTGACCGAAGACTCGCCGGATGTACTGCTGGGGCTTTCCCTTCCCCTGGATATCCAAGGCCTCAAGGCCCAGTAACCGACGAGCGAGCAGCACATGACAATGCGCATTTCGCCACTCGCGCTGGCGATGGCAGGGGTGAGTCTTGGCTGGTCGTCGCTGGCCGGCGCCCAACTGGCCAACGACCTGACCATCGGCAACCCCAAGGCCATGGCGATGGCCAACGCCGTCACCGCTGACTCCACCGGCATCGACGCGGTGCACTACAACCCCGCCGCGCTGACCAAGCTCAAGGGCCGGCAGACCCAGCTCAAGCTGGTCACCGGGGTGATGGACATCCGCGCCGACTTCACCGCGCCGCCCAACTATGGCGACGCCGCCTTCGGCCTCGACGACGACCCGGTGGCCAACAGCAGCAGCCGCACCCTGACGCCGACCATGTACCTGCCGGGCCTCGGCGGGATGACCGACATGCCGCTGCTGGTGGCGCCGCTGGCGGGGCTGTCGATCAACCCGCCAGGGTCGAAGTTCACCTTCGCCACCAACGTCTACGCACCGCAGGCGCTGGGCTACTCGCGCGATTCCGACAGCGATCCGGCGCGCTACCAGGGGCGCCGGGTCTCGCTGCAGCGCATCACCTACTTCTCGCCCTCGCTGGGCTACGAGGTCAACGACGATCTCTCGGTCGGCCTGTCCATCGGCTTCTCCCACCAGGCGATGGCGCTGGACACCGACTTCCGCAACCCCGGCCTGCTCACCGGCCTGCTGCAGACCCTGCACGACACCACCTGCGTGCCGGGCGCGCAGGAGATCGTCGAGCTGGTGTTCAACGTCTGCGGCGGGCGCATCGGCCCCTACGACTCGCTGGCCAACCTGAAGCTGGACATGCAGCAGAGCCTCTCGCCGAGCTACAACCTCGGCATCCTCTGGGAGCCCTACGACTGGTTCGCCTGGGGCGCGACCTACCAGAGCGAGTCGCGCATGCACCTCAAGGGCAAGTACCGGGTCGACTACACCCAGGACTGGCAGGGCTTCTGGTCGGGCCTGCAGAACTCGATCTTCGGCGCCTTCCTCAGCCCGCTGTTCCCCTACGGCAACGCCGACGAGGAGCACGGCGTGGCGACGCTGAACATGGTCAACCCGGACAGCTTCTCCACCGGCATCAAGCTGCGCCCGTTCGACAAGTGGCAGTTCAACTTCGACCTGAAGTGGACCGACTACAGCGACTGGAACAACCTGGAGATCGAGTTCGACCGGGAGCTCGACCTGCTGCGCATCGCCAAGAACTTCGCGCCCGGCAGCGCCACCGACCACAGCATCATCCTCGACCGCGGCTACCAGGACACCTGGAGCTACGCCATGGGCGTGCAGTACGACGTCAACGACCGCCTGCAACTGCGCGCCGGCTACGAGTACCGCCCTTCGGCGATCCCCAAGGACAAGGCCGACGCCTTGGTGCCGATCGGCGACGCCGACCTCTACGGCCTCGGCCTGGGCTACCAGTGGGACAAGGACACGGTGATCGACCTGGGCTTCAACTACTTCGTCTCCAAACAGAGCATCAAGGCCGGCACCAGCTGCAACCTGAACTGCACCGGCATCGACAACCTGGTGTACAACCCCTACGCCGGGCTCGACGTCGACACCACGGTGAAGGCCTACATCTTCGCCATGACCTACCGGACGACTTTCTGAGGGCCTCGCACATGCGCACGCTGACCCTGCTGATGAGCTGCCTGATCGCCGCCCCGCTGGCCGCCCCGGCGGCGCAGGCCGCCAGTGGCCGCTACCTGTCCTGGGTGGACGACCAGGGCCAGGTGCACAACACCTTCGTCGACGCCGGCTTCAGCCAGCAGCAGCGCCAGGCCGCCAGGCGCATCGACCAGAGCGACCGGGCGCGCCAGCTCGACGCGTCCGGCACCCAGTGGCCGGGCACCCAGCCGGCCGGGGAGAGCAAGCGCCGCTACTTCACCTGGGTCGACGCCCAGGGCAACCTGCAGAACAGCTTCTACGCCGCCGGCCAGGTGCCGCCGGGGCGCGCCGACTACGTGCTGCCCAACGGCGACCACTCCGCCGAGTACATCGACGCCGAGGCCTACGAGGACAAGGGCTTCGTCCGCAGCGAGAACGGCAATCCGTATTACACCTGGGTCGACGAACAGGGCCGCATGCACAACTCGCCGATCAGCGCCGAGCAGCGCGCCGAGGCGTTCCGCCGGGGCGAGCCGGGCGGCGGCAAGGTCGCCTACACCGAGGGGCGGCAGATCGAGTTCAAGTCGCGCCCGGCGGACCTGCCCGGCCTGGACGGCAGCGGCGAGCAGACTGACGCCATGAAGGCGCTGCTCAAGGGCAGCGGCAAGACCCTCGACGATCTCTACCAGGACCTCCAGCGCCGCTGCTGCGAGCAGATGGCCGACGGCGACTTCACCGAGCTGAGCGCGGAGGAGCCGCGCTACGAGGAGCTGAACAGGTTCTCCCCGAGCTTCGACTTCCCGATGGGCAAGAGCTACTTCGTGGCGATGAAGCTGCCCAGTTCGCAGCGGGTCTACGGCCTGCGCGTACGCAGCTTCGCCAACCATCAGGTGGTGTACCCGTCGCTGCTGTTCCTCGACGAGCGCAAGCGCCCGACGCGCCTGGTGAGCGACGCGGTGTACAAGCTCAACCCGGAGACCTGGTACCGCTACGCCTTCATCGAAGGCACGGTGCCGGTGCGCGCCAACCAGGGCGAGCGCTACGTGCTGCTGCTCACCACCGACGAGGACCGCAGCCTGCAGACCCTCGACAACAAGCCCTACAAGCGCCCGCTGGAGGACCTGGCGGTGAACGAGGCGGGGATGAAGGTGCGCGCGCACGGCGACCAGGGCGGCTTCGAGCTGGCCGTCGTGCGCTGACCCGTGCTCTTCGTAGGAGCGAGCTTGCTCGCGAATCGCCTGGCGCCGAAGTCGCCGGGAAATCCGTTCGCGAGCAAGCTCGCTCCTACAGGCCCCATGCTCTCGTAGGAGCGGACCTTGTCCGCGAAAAAGCCAGACCGCCTGCTGGCGGATCGCGGAGAAGCTCCGCTCCTACGGGAGCCGGGACAGGCGCGACAAAAAAAGCCCGGCAATCGCCGGGCTTTTTCATGGGGCAGGGCGCCTCAGATTTCCTTCGGCCGCACGTTCCCGAACAGCTCCTGGGAGAAACGCACGCGCTCTTCCACGGTCTCCTTCGCGCCCTTGGCCTCCAGCTCGGCGAGGTGCGCCTCGACGGCGTGGGTGCGCAGGGTCAGGCCGCAGTCGTTGGCGATCTGGATGTTCAGGCCGGGGCGGGCGTTGAGTTCGAGGATCAGCGGGCCCTTGTCCTGGTCCAGCACCATGTCCACGCCGATGTAGCCCAGGCCGCACAGCTCGTAGCAGCCGGCGGCGAGCTTCATGAAGCCGTCCCAGAAGGGCAGCTGCACGCCGTCCACCGCGTTGGTGGTGTCCGGGTGCTTGGCGATCTTGTTGTTCAGCCAGGTGCCGCGCAGGGTCATGCCGGTGGCCAGGTCCACGCCGACGCCGATGGCGCCCTGGTGCAGGTTGGCCTTGCCGTTGGACTGGCGGGTCGGCAGGCGCAGCATGGCCATCACCGGGTAGCCCTTGAGCACGATGATGCGGATGTCCGGCACGCCTTCGTAGCTGATGCTCTTGAAGATCTGGTCGGGGGTGACGCGGTATTCGATCAGCGCGCGGTCGCGGTGGCCGCCGAGGGAGTACAGGCCGGTGAGGATGCTCGACAGCTGGTGCTCGATTTCCTCATGGCTGATGATCCGCCCGGAGACCGTCTTGTAGCGCCCTTCGAAGCGGTCGGCGATCACCAGGATGCCGTCGCCGCCGGCGCCCTGCGCCGGCTTGATCACGAAGTCGTTGTGCTCGCCGATGATCTCCGGCAGGCGCTCGATCTCCTTCTCGGTGGAGATGATGCCGTAGAGCTCCGGCACATGGATGCCGGCCTCGATGGCGCGCTGCTTGGTGATGATCTTGTCGTCGACGATCGGGTACAGGTGCCGCTGGTTGTACTTGAGCACGTAGTCCGCGTTGCGCCGGTTGATGCCCATGATGCCGAGGGCGCTCAGGGCTTTCCATCGCTTGATCAGGCCGAACATGGCTTATTCCTTGAGGAAGGCTTTGAAGCGGAACAGTTCGGTCAGGCGGTAGCCGCGGTAGCGACCCATCGCCAGCATGAACGCCACCAGGATCAGCAGTACGGCGGGGAAGGTGAACACGAAGTACACCAGGTCCGGTATGCGCATCAGGATGTGCGCCAGGGCGGCGGCGACCAGGGTGCCGATGGCGGCTTTCATGGCGTGGGCGGCGCCGCGCTCTTCCCAGGTGATCGACAGGCGCTCGATGCTCATGGTCAGGATCACCATCGGGAACAGCGCCACCGACAGGCCGCTCTCGAAGCCGAGCTTGTGGCTGAGCAGGCTGATGGCGGCGATCATCACCACCACGAAGGTCAGCACCACCGACAGGCGCGGCAGCATCTGCAACTTCAGGTGTTCGAGGTAGGAGCGCAGCGACAGGCCCAGCGCGGTGATCACGGTGAACAGGCCGATGCCCCACTGCAGGCCGGTCTCGCGGAAGGCCAGGGCGATCAGCACGGGGGTGAAGGTGCCCAGGGTCTGGATGCCGATCAGGTTGCGCAGCACCAGGATCACCAGCACGCCGAACGGGATCATGATCATGATCTGGAAGGTCTGCTGGGTGGACAGCGGCAGGCCGTACAGCGAGTACTCGAGGAAGGCCGCGTCGGTGTTCTCGTCCGACAGCTTGGCCAGGTGGATGGCGTTCATCTCGCTGCTGTTGAGGCTGAAGCTGACCTGGGCCTTCTTGCCGCCCTCGATGGACAGCAGGCTTTCGTCGCCCAGCCACCAGATCAGGCGGTCGGCGGGCAGGCCGCGCTCGCCGCTCTCCGGGTTGAAGTACAGCCACTCCTTGCCGTTGAAGCTGCGCAGCCAGAGCTCGGGCTGCTGCGGCTGGTTGGCCACCAGGCGCAGGGTGTGCACGCGCTCCAGCGGCACGTGGGCCAGCGCCAGCAGGGTTTCGACCACATAGGTGCGCTTTTCCAGGCTGGTGTCGCCGGCCAGCAGCAGCTTGACGTTGTCGTCAGCCAGGTTGTTGGCGCGCTTGATGGCTTCGCTGACGAAGGTCTCGACGTCCGCCGAATGCTGGCGGATGGGCGCGATCAGGGCTTCGGCGGCGATCTTTTCCGGGCCTTCCAGGGGCAGGCTGTCACGGAAGATCGGGCCTTTTTCCTTGGGCTTCTCGTTGGCGCCGGCGTAGCGCTTGGTCAGCACCAGGCGGTAGTAGAGGGTCTGCTGGCCGTTGGCGCGGCGCGAGGACCAGGTGACCTTGCGGTTGCCGTCGGCGCGGTTGATGCCCACGCCGTAGTTGTTGGAGACGAAGCTCTCGTTGAGGCTGACGTAGTCCTGGGTCAGCGGCGGCACGAACATCTGCACCTTCACCGGGGTCTTCGGCGTGGCGATGAACTCGACCTTGGCGTCGATGTTCCACAGGTCGTCGGTCTCGGCTTCGGTCATCGGGATGCCGAGGACGAAGATCTGGTAGGCGGTGATCGCGACGCCCAGCGTCACCAGGATGGCGATCAGGACCTTCAGATGCAGGGTAAGAGAGCGCATGGGGTTACTCGGCAGTTTTCGCTACGGGTTGGCAGCCGGGCTTGCCGGCGGCGTATTTCAGGCTCGGATCGACCAGGGCGCCAAATCGCTTGAGGGCGTCGGAGCCGATCAGAAGAGGGTATTGGAAGGCGCTGCGGTCGGTAAGGTTCACCTCGATGCTGCGTCTTGTCTTGCCCATGCAGACGTCCAGTTCGATGACCGGACGCGCGGTATAGGCCTTGTCTTCGTCGGGGTCGAAGTCGCCATGGCGGCGCTTGATCTTGCTGATGCGCGCCAGCGGCTTCTCGATCGGCTGGCTGTCGCTGGTGTCGGTGGCGAGGTAGAAGCGCACCCAGGTTTCGCCGTCGCGCTTGAAGCGCTTGATGTCCCGGGCGCTGAGCGAGGCGGTCTTGGCGCCGGTGTCGAGCTTGGCGGCCACCTCCAGGCTCAGGTCGTCGATGCGGGCGTATTCGTTCAGGCCGTAGACCGTCTTGCCGGCAGCAGCGGCGGCGCCGGAACACAGGAGGATGCAAAGCAGCAGGGCAGTGGGCTGGAATCTCATGGGTCTGGATGAGTGGGTGGCCGCAAAGCCTTGAATAAAGTGGGTTCTCGCTCGTTCGGCAGCGGCCGGACTGCCACCAGGCGGGGCCTGGGCGCGCCAGGCAATGAAGCGCCGGATTCTATCATGTGGATTTTAAGTGGCGACAGTCGGTTGGCGACCTGGCAGGGTTTTTGTCCCGGCTACGTGACCGCGCGCCCGTTCCGGCCGGGCCCGGGACCTTGTTCCCGAGCCCGGCCGGATTGCGCGGTCGCTCAGGGTGTTTCCGGCACGGCGACTTCGCTCCAGCTGCTGTCGGGGTCGAAACGACTCATTTTCAGCGCGACTTTTCCGCCATCCGGCCCCAGGTTCTTGGAAAAGATCTCACCGTCGTGGCTGATCATGAAACTCATCACGCCGCTGTCGCCGTAACGGACCGGCCAGGCGACCAGGGCGAAGCCGCGGGTCATCTTGCCGCCGATCAGGTAGTCATAGGCGCCGCCGGGCGCCGAGGGGCCCTGGGCGGTGAGTATCCGGTAGTGGTAGCCATGCCAGCCGTCGCCCGGGAGCTCGTCGCCGAACAGGGGCCCGAGCGGGCTTTCCTCGCCGCCTTCCTCTTCCGGCCAGTACAGGCCGTCGTGGCGGCCGTCGCTGCTGACGAACTTCTGCGCGTATTCCAGTACGCCGTCGTCATTGCGGTCGGTCTCGGCAAAGTCCATCTGCGCATCGTGGTAGGCCTGCACGGCGCTCACCGCCGCTTCTTCGTTGCGGCCGATGCGGCGGATGCGGATTTCCTCGCCGCCGGCCCTGGCGTTGAATGCCCAGCCTTTCTTCTCGTGCAGGATGGGCAGGGGCAGCGTCCAGGGATCGTTGCCCACCACCAGATGGGCGCGGTCTGGGCCGTCCTTCTCGATCTGGTGCTTGTCCCGGTAGTGCGCGAGGAAGGCGTCCACCTCCTCGCGGTCGATGCCTTCGGGCGGGATGTAGCTGCGCCAGTCCTTGCCGAGCAGGGCGGCCAGGCGTTCGGGATCGGCCTTCTGGCTGCCGAGCGCGACGATGAAGGCGTCGGCGGCGGCTTCGGGGGTGGGGAAGGTTTCCTGCGCCATCAGGCCGCAGGGCAGCGCCCCCAGGAGGGCAAGCGCGAGTACGCGCGATGCGACATGCATGAGCGGTCTCCTATCTGCGCCGTCCGCCGCCGGACGGCGCGCGGGCGGGACGTTGCACGGTTTGCCCGGCGCGTGCCGCCTGCGGCCGGCTGGCGGCGGCGCGGCTGGCCTGTCCGCGGTTGGCGAGCGCGCGGGATTGCGTCGGGTTGTTGGCGCCGGCGAAGGCGTTGTTGCGCGGCGCCTGGGTTCTGGCGTGCTGCTGGCGGGCCTGTTCGCGGACCTGTGCGTTGTTCTGCGCCCGTGGTCGTTGCTGCGACTGTGCGCTGCGGTTCTGTGCCGCACGCTGGCGATCCTGTGGATCGCTGCGCAGTTCGCGGGTGGCGGCCTGCGCCCGCTCGCGGGCCTGCTGCGGGTTGTCGCGCAATTCGCGGTTGGCCTGCTGGGCGCGCTGGAGGGCCTGGGGATTGTCCCGCAGGTCGCGGGTGGCGGCCTGGGCGCGTTCGCGCGCCTGCGCATTGTTCGCCGCGGGCGGGGCGATGCCGCGCTGGGCAAGGCTTTCGCGCGCCCGGGAGCGCTCCTGCGCGCGGGCGGAGTCGAAGCCGCGCAGGGCCTCGCGCTGCTCGGCGCCGGCCAGCCGGCGGCTGTACTGCTCGCGGCTGGCGGCGTCGCGGTAGGGCACGCCGTTGCGATAGGTGGGGTCGTGCCGCCAAGTGGCGCGATTGCCGTTGAGCTCGCGGTTCACATTGCGGTTCACGTTCCGGTTGCTGTTGAAGTTGTTGTAGTGCTCAACGTCCACGTCGATCTCATGGTCGTCCCAGTCGCAGTCGCCCCACAGCGAGTTGACGATGGCGATGCCGGCGCCGAACGCCAGGCCGGTGGCCAGTGCGGTGGCGACGGGGTATTCGTATTGCGGTGGCGGCGGGTAGTAGGTCGGCGGGCTGGCGGGGTAGGCCCAGGTGCCGTAGACCTGGTTGGGGTTGTAGCTGGGGACGTACACCACCTGCGGGTTGGCGGGCTCGATGACGATCGTCTGCGCCGGGGCCGGTTGCACCACCACCGTGTCGCCGCCGGAGGCGGGTGGGGCGGCCGGTTTCATGGTGACGGTCTGCTGCTCGTTCGACTGCAGGTTGCCGGCGGCCTGGGCCTGGCGGCGCAGGCGCTGGATGGAGTCCATCACCGCGTCGGGCTGGGCCAGGAAGGCATCGCCTACGCGCTGCACCCAGGCGGGGTCCTGCTCGAGCGTGGCCAGGACCACGGGGAAGGCCACCAGCGACTGCACGCTCGGGTCCCACGGCTGGTCGGCCACCTGCTTCACGGCTTCGTCGCCGGTCACGCCGGGGTGGGCCTTCGACCAGGCTGCCGCATCGGCGACGTTGCCCGGGTAGGTGCTCGCCATCAGCACCTGGGCCAGCAGGGAGTCGGGGTACAGCGCCAGCGGCGCGAGCATCTGGTCGAGTTGTTCGGCGGTGAACACCGCCTGGGAGGGCGTTGCGGACGTGGCTGGAGGCGCGGCACTCACGGGGGCGGCTGCAGGTGCCGGTGCGGAGGGCGCGGGCGCTGCGGCGGCGGGCTGGCTGGCCGGCGGGGTGGTGGGAGTGATGGCTTTGGCGTTGGGCGGCTCGTCCGAATCACAGCCGGCCAATGCCAGCAAGGCGACCAGAACCAGACGCTGACATTCTCGCATGGCGCTCTCCTGTGCCGAATGAATGCCCGATCCATGAAAATGCTGCGGGCGAATCGCGGGTCCACAGAATGATAGGCGCGTTGGCGAGAGGCTGCCGAAAGTCGAACGGCCGGTGCTGAGACCGGCCGTCGATGAGGGGTTGCGAGGTCGCGGCGGTTACTTGAGCCGGCGTTCCACGCCTTTCTCGACCAGGATCTTGGCGGAGATCTCTTCCACCGAGAAATGCGTCGAGTTGATGTAGGCGATGTTTTCGCGGCGGAACAGGCTCTCCACCTCGCGCACCTCGAACTCGCACTGGGCGAAGCTGGCGTAGCGGCTGTTGGGCTTGCGCTCGTTGCGGATGGCGGTGAGCCGGTCCGAGTCGATGGTCAGGCCGAACAGCTTGTGCTTGTAGGGCTTGAGCGCGTTGGGCAGTTGCAGGCGCTCCATGTCTTCCTCGGTCAGCGGGTAGTTTGCCGCGCGGATGCCATACTGCAGTGCCATATAAAGGCAGGTGGGGGTCTTGCCGCAGCGCGATACGCCCACCAGGATCAGGTCGGCCTTGTCGTAGTAGTGGGTGCGGGCGCCGTCGTCGTTGTCCAGGGCGAAGTTGACCGCATCGATGCGCTCCATGTAGTTGGAGTTATGGCCGATGCTGTGGGATTTTCCGACGGAATACGACGAATCCGAGGATAATTCCTGCTCGAGCGGGGACAAAAACGTCGAGAAGATGTCAATCATGAAGCCGTTGGACTGCGCCAGTACCGAACGGATCTCGCGGTTCACGATGGTGTCGAAGATGATCGGGCGCAGCCCGTCCGCCTCGGCAGCGGTATTGATTTGCTGTACCATGACGCGCGCTTTTTCTTCGGTATCGATGTAAGGTCGCGTCAGTTTGACGAAGTTGATGTTCTCGAACTGCGCAAGAAGGCTCTGGCCGAGGGTTTCGGCGGTAATGCCGGTGCCGTCGGAAATGAAGAATGCAGTTCGTTTCATATGTGCGGCGGGCCTTAAGGTAGGAACGTTTCTTGGCTATGATAGGCCGCGCGTTTGCAAGGCCCTTTGCCGGGGCATTCTTACTCATTTTTCTGGCCTGGGCCAGACGAGTGGCACCGCGCCGGCCTGTACGACCTTTTCCAACACCTCAGTGGAGAGATCACCTTGGTAGAGTACGTAGTTTCCCTCGATAAGCTCGGCGTCCATGATGTCGAACGTGTGGGGGGCAAGAACGCATCCCTGGGCGAAATGATCAGCAACCTCGCCGGCGCCGGTGTTTCCGTGCCGGGTGGTTTTGCCACCACCGCCCAGGCCTACCGTGACTTCCTCGAGCAGAGCGGCCTTAACGATCGCATCCATACTGCGCTGGACGCTCTCGATGTGGATGACGTGAATGCCCTGGCCAAGACCGGTGCGCAGATCCGCCAGTGGGTGATGGACGCCGAATTCCCGGCCCAGCTCGACGCCGACATCCGCAAGGCCTTCACCGAGATGGCCGGCGGCAACGACAACATGGCCGTCGCCGTGCGCTCCTCGGCGACCGCCGAAGACCTGCCGGACGCCTCCTTCGCCGGCCAGCAGGAGACCTTCCTGAACATCCGCGGCGTGGACAACGTGATCCGCGCAGCCAAGGAAGTCTTCGCCTCCCTCTTCAACGACCGTGCCATCGCCTACCGCGTGCACCAGGGCTTCGACCACAAGCTGGTCGCCCTGTCCGCCGGCGTGCAGCGCATGGTCCGCTCGGAAACCGGCACCGCCGGCGTGATGTTCACCCTGGACACCGAGTCCGGCTTCCGTGACGTGGTGTTCATCACCGGCGCCTACGGCCTGGGCGAGACCGTGGTGCAGGGCGCGGTGAACCCCGACGAGTTCTACGTGCACAAGCCGACCCTGGAAGCCGGCCGTCCGGCGATCCTGCGTCGCAACCTGGGCAGCAAGGCCATCAAGATGGTCTACGGTGAAGAAGCCAAGGCCGGCAAGTCGGTCAAGGTGGTCGACGTGGAGAAGGCCGACCGCGCCCGCTTCGCCCTGACCGACGCCGAAGTGATCGAGCTGGCCAAGCAGGCCCTGATCATCGAGAAGCACTACCAGCGTCCGATGGACATCGAATGGGCCAAAGACGGCGACGACGGCAAGCTGTACATCGTCCAGGCCCGCCCCGAGACCGTGAAGAGCCGCACCAGCGCCACCGTGATGGAGCGCTACCTGCTCAAGGAAAAGGGCAAGGTCCTGGTGGAAGGCCGCGCCATCGGCCAGCGCATCGGCGCCGGTCCGGTGAAGGTGATCCACGACGTTTCCGAGATGGACAAGGTCCAGCCGGGCGACGTGCTGGTTTCCGACATGACCGACCCGGACTGGGAGCCGGTGATGAAGCGCGCCAGCGCCATCGTCACCAACCGCGGCGGGCGTACCTGCCACGCGGCGATCATCGCCCGTGAGCTGGGCATCCCGGCGGTCGTCGGCTGCGGCAACGCCACCGCCGTCCTGCAGGATGGCCAGCGCGTGACCGTATCCTGCGCCGAAGGCGACACCGGCCTGATCTACGAAGGCGAACTGGGCTTCGACGTGCGCCAGAACTCGGTCGACGCCATGCCCGAGCTGCCGTTCAAGATCATGATGAACGTCGGCAACCCGGACCGCGCCTTCGACTTCGCCCAGTTGCCGAACGAAGGCGTGGGCCTGGCCCGCCTGGAATTCATCATCAACCGCATGATCGGCGTGCACCCCAAGGCGCTGCTGAACTTCGCAAGCCTCCCTGCGGACATCAAGGACAGCGTCGAGAAGCGCATCGCCGGTTACGACGATCCGGTCGGCTTCTACGTCGACAAGCTGGTCGAGGGCGTCAGCACCCTGGCCGCGGCCTTCTGGCCGAAGAAGGTCATCGTGCGCCTGTCGGACTTCAAGTCCAACGAATACGCCAACCTGATCGGCGGCAAGCTCTACGAGCCGGAAGAAGAGAACCCGATGCTCGGCTTCCGCGGCGCCTCGCGCTACATCAGCGAATCCTTCCGCGATTGCTTCGAACTCGAATGCCGCGCGATGAAGCGGGTCCGCAACGAGATGGGCCTGACCAACGTCGAGCTGATGGTGCCCTTCGTGCGCACCCTGGGCGAGGCGTCCCAGGTCGTCGACCTGCTGGCCACCAACGGCCTCAAGCGTGGCGAGAACGGCCTGCGCGTCATCATGATGTGCGAACTGCCGTCCAACGCCCTGCTGGCCGACGAGTTCCTCGAGTTCTTCGACGGCTTCTCCATCGGCTCCAACGACCTGACCCAGCTGACCCTGGGCCTGGACCGCGACTCCGGCATCGTCGCGCACCTGTTCGACGAGCGTAACCCGGCGGTCAAGAAGCTGCTGGCCAACGCCATCCAGGCATGCAACAAGGCCGGCAAGTACATCGGCATCTGCGGCCAGGGCCCGTCGGACCACCCGGACCTCGCCAAGTGGCTGATGGAGCAGGGCATCGAGAGCGTGTCGCTGAACCCCGACTCGGTCCTCGACACCTGGTTCTTCCTCGCCGAAGGCCAGCCGTCCTGACGGTTCCTCAACCATCCTGAAAAGGGCGGGTGATTTCACCCGCCCTTTTTTGTGCAAGCGATTCCATGCAAAGCAGTAGTCGACTCTTCCCCGTTGCGCTCCTCAGCGCAGAGTTCCGCGGTGACCTCACCGAGGACGTATACCGCCTCAAGCCGGGCAACAGCCCCGATTCCAGCGTCGAGCTGGTCCTGACCCGCCTCGGGCTCCGCGACGGCGCGCGTGGCGTGCCGGTCATCCTCCTGCACGGCAGCTTCTCCAACCGGCGCTTCTGGTATTCGCCCAAGGGCATCGGTTTCGGCCCTTACCTGGCGCGCGCCGGATTCGACGTGTGGATTCCGGAAATGCGCGGCCACGGCCTGTCGCCGCGCAATGACGACTATGACCGCAACCGCGTGGCCGACTATGCGCGCTTCGACCTGCCGGCCATCGCCGGCTTCGTCGTCGAGCAGAGCGGCCAGGTGCCGCACTGGATCGGCCATTCGCTGGGGGGAATCACCCTGGCGGCCGCCTTGGGTGGCGGCTACCTGGAGCAAGACCAGGCGGCCAGCGTCGTGCTGTGCGGCAGCCAGATCAGCCGCACCTACTGGCCGCTCAAGCTGCCGCCGGTGGTCTGGGGCGGGCGCTTGTTGCTCAAGCGTATGGGCGGCCTGTCCGGTTCCCGGCTCAAGCGCGGACCGGAGGACGAGCCGCTCGGCCTGGCGCTGGAAACCCTGCGCTGGTACAGCCTGTTCGGCCGTTTCGGCGAGAAGGACAACGACTGGTGGGGCGGGTTGCAGAATGTCAGGGTGCCGGTGCTGGCGGTGGCCTCCGACGGCGATCACCAGGACCCGGCCTGGGCCTGCCGCATGCTGCTGGAGCAGTTCGGCGCCGAGGTGCGGGAATACCTGCATCTGGGCCGGCGGCACGGATTCTCCGAAGACTACGGACACGTCGAGATGCTGATCAGCAAGGGCGCGCAGCGTGAAGTCTGGCCGCTGTTGCGGCACTGGCTGGAACAGGGTGCGTTGCCGGCCGGGCAGGGCGCTCTGGCGCAGGCTTGAGCGTTCCGCGCCGGCGCCGTAGCGGGTAGACTGTGACGCCAGTGAGTCTTTCGGTCACGCCAGGGCCGGATTGCCTTAACCGTTTTCTTCAATAGGAGCGTCTCCATGCATTACGTCACCCCCGATCTGTGCGATGCCTACCCGGAGCTGGTCCAGGTCGTCGAGCCGATGTTCAGCAACTTCGGCGGGCGGGACTCCTTCGGTGGCGAGATCGTCACCATCAAGTGCTTCGAGGACAACTCGCTGGTCAAGGAGCAGGTCGAGAAGGACGGCAAGGGCAAGGTCCTGGTGGTGGACGGCGGCGGCTCGCTGCGCCGCGCGCTGCTGGGCGACATGCTGGCCGAGAAGGCGGCGAAGAACGGCTGGGAAGGCATCGTGGTGTACGGCTGCATCCGTGACGTCGACGTGATCGCGCAGACCGACCTGGGCGTGCAGGCGCTGGCCAGCCACCCGATGAAGACCGACAAGCGCGGCATCGGCGACCTTAACGTGGCGGTGACCTTCGGCGGCATCACCTTCCGCCCGGGCGAGTTCGTCTATGCCGACAACAACGGCATCATCGTCTCGCCCCAGGCGCTGAAAATGCCGGAATAAGGCGAACCTCCGACCTCGGTTCGAGTCAATGCCGGAAGCGAAGGCTTCCGGCATTTTTCATGGAGCGCCCGAAGGCGCGGGCGTGGGAGAGGGCATGCAGGCATACGAAGGTGGCAGCGAGCGCGGCCTGATCGACGGTTTCGTGCTCGATGGGCGTGGCGGCGCGCGGGAGATATCCCGCAAGGAGCTGCCGTTGCTGGACCTCAAGCCGGAGGAAAGCCTCTGGGTGCACTGGGACCGCGGCGTTCCGGAGGCGCAGAGCTGGCTGCGCGAGGCCAGCGGGCTCAACGAGTTCGCCTGCGACCTGCTGCTGGAGGAGGCGACCCGCCCGCGGCTGGTCGATCTGGGCGGCGAGCGCCTGCTGCTGTTCCTGCGGGGCGTGAACCTCAACCCCGGGGCGATGCCGGAGGACATGGTGTCGCTGCGTGTCTATGCCGAGTCGCAGCGGGTGATTTCCATGCGTTTGCGCCCGCTCAGGGCGGTGGCCGACCTGCGCACCGACCTCGAGGCCGGGCGCGGCCCGAAGACCGCCTCGGAAGTGGTGCTGTACCTGGCGCACTACCTCACCGACCGGGTCGATACGCTGGTCGGCGGCCTGGCCGACCAGCTCGACACCATGGAGGAGGCCATCGAGGAGGACGAGCGCAGCATTCCCGACCAGCACCAGCTGCGCACCCTGCGCCGGCGGGCGGCGGGGCTGCGGCGGTATCTCTCGCCCCAGCGCGACATCTACGCGCAGATGATCAAGTTCAAGCTGTCCTGGACGGTCGCCGACGACGCCGACTACTGGAACGAGCTGTACAACCGCCTGACCCGCAACCTGGAGGAACTGGAGCTGATCCGCGAGCGCATCAGCCTGATCCAGGAGGCCGAACATCGTCGAATCACCGAGCGGATGAACCGGACCATGTATCTGCTTGGTATCATCACCGGCTTTTTCCTGCCCATGAGCTTCGTGACGGGGCTTCTGGGCATCAATGTCGGCGGCATTCCCGGGGCGCAGGCGCCCTACGGATTCGTGGTGGCCTGCCTGTTGATCGGCGGCATCGCGGCGTTCCAGTGGTGGATTTTCCGCCGCCTGCGTTGGCTCTAGGTGTGACTTTTGAGGCGGTGAGGGCGTCAAGCACCTCACACAGGCGAGGTGCGCATGCACGACCCATTTGAAGAATCCTTGCGTGATCTGCTGAAGATGCCGCCGGAGCAGCCGGGCGACGACTCGCGCCTGGACCGCGTGCTCAAGACCGCCAACCGCCAGGTCGGCGCGGGCGATCTGTTCAGCATGATGGGCCACTGGCTGGAAGCGCTGTCGATTGGCGTCAGTCGCGGCGCCCTGCATCTTGCGCCCGTCTCGCGTCGCGCGCAGAATTCCGCCCCTTCCGCTGACAAGGCCGATTGAACATGCAATTCGACATCTGGACGCAAAGCCTGCTGACCGCCATGAATACCCTGTGGGGCAAGCTGGCCGGGTTCATTCCGAACCTGCTCGCGGCGCTGGTGATCGTGCTGCTCGGCTTCATCGTCGCCAAGCTGCTCGACGCGCTGCTGTCCAAGCTGCTGGCCAAGCTGGGCCTGGATCGCCTGATGGCCGGCACCGGCCTGACCAAGCTGATGTCCCGCGCCGGCATCCAGGTGCCGGTCTCGACCCTGATCGGCAAGATCATCTACTGGTTCGTGCTGCTGGTGTTCCTGGTCTCCGCCGCCGAATCGCTGGGGCTGCAGCGCGTTTCCGCCACCCTGGACATGCTCGCGCTGTACCTGCCGAAGGTCTTCGGCGCGGCGCTGGTGCTGATCGTCGGCATCCTCCTGGCCCAGTTGGCCAACAGCCTGGTGCGCGGCGCGGCCGACGGTGTCGGCCTCGAATACTCCAGCGGCCTGGGGCGCGTCGCCCAGTGGCTGGTCATCATCATCAGCATCTCGGTGGCCATCGGCCAGCTCGAGGTCAAGACCGACCTGCTCAACTACATCATCGCCATCGTGCTGATCACCATCGGCCTGGCGGCGGCGCTCGCCCTCGGGCTGGGCAGCCGCGAAGTCGCCGGCCAGATCATCGCGGGCATTTACGTGCGTGAGCTGTATCAGGTCGGGCAGCAAGTGAAAGTCGCGGATGTCGAAGGCATCATCGAGGAAATTGGGACCATCAAGACTATCCTGCTGACGGAGGAGGGGGAGCTGGTGTCCATCGCCAACCGCATCCTGCTCGATCAGCGCGTGACCAGTCGCTGAGATGATGACCGATCGCCGATGCCGCTTCCCTGGAGCGCATCGGTCGCTGACATGACCTGGCCCGACCCGACTTGAATACGCCGCAATCACTGCCCTTGCGCTACGACCCGCGCCAGCTCACCGACGAGGAGCTGGTGGAGCGCTCTCACGTGGAACTGTTCCACGTGACCCGGGCCTATGAAGAGCTGATGCGCCGCTACCAGCGCACGCTGTTCAATGTCTGCGCCCGATATCTGGGCAATGACCGGGACGCCGATGATGTGTGTCAAGAGGTCATGTTGAAGGTTCTGTATGGTTTGAAGAACTTCGAGGGTAAATCGAAGTTCAAGACATGGCTCTACAGCATCACTTACAACGAGTGCATTACCCAATATCGGAAGGAACGGCGCAAACGCCGATTGCTCGATGCGCTGAGTCTGGATCCGATTGAGGAGGCCTCCGAAGAGAAGGCCCCGAAAGTGGAGGAGCGCGGCGGGCTAGATCGTTGGCTGGTGCATGTCAATCCCATTGATCGGGAAATCCTGGTGCTGCGCTTCGTGGCGGAACTGGAGTTCCAGGAAATCGCGGACATCATGCACATGGGGCTGAGCGCTACCAAGATGCGCTATAAGCGTGCACTCGATCGACTGCGCGAAAAGTTTTCCGGTGTGACGGAATCTTAGTTTGGTAAATATTGTCTCTATGGCCGGGAAGTTCTGATAAACTTGCCAGCCAAGTTGTACAGCCTATGGCTGAATAACTTATTGACCACCAAGATGGGGATTTAACGGATGAAACTGAAGAACACCCTTGGCGTCGTTGTCGGCTCTGTAATCGCCGCTTCCGCTATGAACGCCTTCGCTCAAGGCCAGGGCGCGGTCGAGGTCGAGGCCTTCGGCAAGCGCTATTTCACTGACAGCACCCGCGACATGAAGAACGCGGACCTGTACGGCGGTTCGGTTGGCTACTTCCTGACCGACGACGTCGAGCTGGCCCTGTCCTACGGTGAGTACCACGACGTTCGTGGCACCTACGAGACCGGCAACAAGAAGGTTCATGGCAACCTGAGCACTCTGGACGCCATCTACCACTTCGGTACCCCGGGTGCCGGCAACCTGCGTCCGTACGTGTCGGCAGGTATCGGCCACCAGAGCCTGACCAACATCAGCGACGCCAACGGCAGCCGTCAGAACCTGACCATGGCCATGATCGGGACCGGTCTGAAGTACTACTTCACCGAGAACTTCTATGCCAAGGCGAGCCTGGACGGTCAGTACGGCCTGGAACAGCGCCAGAACGGCCACCAGGGCGAGTGGATGGCTGGCCTGGGCGTCGGCATGAACTTCGGTGGTGGCAAGACCGCCGCCCCGGCTCCGGAGCCGGTTGCTGAAGTCTGCTCCGACTCCGACAACGATGGCGTCTGCGACAACGTCGACAAGTGCCCGGACACCCCGGCCAACGTCACCGTTGACGCCAACGGCTGCCCGGCCGTTGCTGAAGTCGTTCGCGTCCAGCTGGACGTGAAGTTCGACTTCGACAAGTCCAAGGTCAAGGAAAACAGCTACGCCGACATCAAGAACGTCGCTGATTTCATGAAGCAATACCCGTCCACCAGCACCACCGTTGAAGGCCACACCGACTCCGTCGGCACCGACGCCTACAACCAGAAGCTGTCCGAGCGTCGTGCCAACGCCGTTCGTGACGTACTGGTCAACGAGTACGGTGTTGAAGGCGGCCGCGTGAACGCTGTTGGTTACGGTGAGAGCCGCCCGGTTGCTGACAACGCAACCGCTGAAGGCCGCGCCATCAACCGTCGCGTAGAAGCCGAAGTAGAAGCCCAGTCCAAGTAATTGGTCTGAGCTCCTGAGAAAGACCCGGCCTTGGCCGGGTTTTTCTTTGCCTGCGAAAAGCTGCCGGCTCAGGCGCTGCGGGCCCGCGCGACCTGCTGCGTGGCGGCGGCCACTTCGCCGATGACCAGGATCGCCGGGCTTTTCAGGGCGAAGCGCCGGGCGTCGTCGAGCATCTCCTTCAGCAGGCTGCGGTACTCGCGCTGGTTGGGCAGGGAGGCGTTCTCGATCATCGCCACCGGCGTGTCGGCGTGCATTCCGCCTTCCAGCAGGCCATCGCGGATTTCCGCCAGCTTCGCCACGCCCATGTAGATCACCAGGGTCGTCCCGCCTTCCGCCAGGCCGCGCCAGTTCAGCGGACTGTCGTCCTGGGTGTGCGCGGTCACCAGCGTCACTCCCCGGCTCACGCCGCGCAGGGTCAGGGGGATGTCGCACTGGGTCGCCGCTGCCAGCCCGGCGGTGATGCCGTTGACCAGTTCGCACTCGACACCCCGCGCGCGGAGCCACTCGGCTTCCTCGCCGCCGCGCCCGAAGATGCACGGATCGCCACCTTTCAGGCGCGCCACGCGCCGCCCCTGGCGGGCATGGCGGAGCATCAGCCGGTGGATGAAGTCCTGCGGCGTGGAGCGGCAGCCGCCGCGCTTGCCCACCGGGATCACCCGCGCCGTCGGGCAATGCTCCAGCACCGCCGGATTCACCAGATCGTCGATCAGGACCACCTCGGCCTGCGCCAGGGCGCGAACCGCCTTCAGGGTCAGCAGCTCCGGATCGCCCGGACCTGCGCCGATCAGCCAGACTTTTCCACTCATATCCTTCTCCTCGGGCTGCCGTGTTCGCGGCGTAGCTCAGGCCGACGCTGCCAGCGGACGCCGGGCCAGCAGACGTTTGATTTCCGGTACGCAGGAGCCGCAGGCGGTCCCGCACTTGAGTTCGCACTTGAGTCCGTCCAGGTCCAGGCCCTGATCGATGCCAGCCTGGATGCGCTTCTGGCTGACGTTCAGGCAGTTGCACAGGGTCTTGTCGGCGGCGGCACCGGCCTTGCCCGGCGCCGCGCCGAGCGGGGCGAGCAGCCAGCGGCGCAGTTCCTGGTCGGCGCGGCCTTCCTTCCACAGTTCGCGCAGCCAGGCGCGGGCGGCGGTTTCGCCGGCCAGGCGCAGGGCGACGATGCGCGACTGCTCGATGCGCACGCGCTTGCCGACCGAGAGGCGGGGATCGTCATAGGCCATCACCGGCCCCTCGTTGAGGTCGAGCAGTGCATCGATGGCGGCCAGCCATTCCGCGCACGGCGCCTCATGGTGCGCGGCGCGGATCAGCAGGGCCGGCCGCTCGCGCCCGGTGGGGCTGAAGCTGGCGTAGCGCAGGTTGTCGAACAGCGGGCGCAGGGCGTCGAAGCGCTTCTGCACATCGCCTTCCACCAGGGCGAAGAACTGCCAGGGCAGTTCGATACGGCTGACTTCCACCGTGGCGTGTTTCAGTTCGGGTTGGCGGGACAGCGGGTCCAGCGCCGGCAGGGTGAGCACGTTGATCCCCAGGCCCTTGAGGAAACGGTCGCCCCAGTGCATCGGCAGGAAGGCCTGGCCGGGGCGCAGGCGTTCGTCGGCCTGCACCGGCAGCACCAGTTCGCCACGGCGGCTGTGCAGGCGCACCAGCTGGCCGTCGCTGATGCGGCGGCGGCGCAGTTCGTCCGGGTGCAGGCCGAGCATGGCTTCTTCGACATGGCCGAACAGCTGCGGCGCGGTGCCGGTGCGGGTCATGCCGTGCCACTGGTCACGCAGGCGGCCGGTGTTGAGGATCAGCGGGTAGCGCGCATCGCGCTTTTCCTTGGGCGCGCGGTAGGGCTCGGCGATCAGCCGGGCGCGGCCGTTGGCGGTGGGGAACTGGCCGTCGCCATACAGGCGCTCGGAGCCACTGGTGGCGCCGGTGGGGAACGGCCATTGCTGCGGACCACGGCTGTCCAGCAGCGCGTAATCGATGCCGGAAAGATCGAGGTCGCGCCCGCGGGTCAGCAGTTTGTATTCGTCGAACAGCGCGGAAGGCGAATCGAAGTCGAACAGGCTCGCTTCGCCTGGGCGCAGGCGCTGCTCCAGGCGGCGGGCGAAGTCGCTGACGATGGCCCAGTCCGCCCGCGCCTCGCCGATGGCGGGAACCGCCGGGCGCACATGGCTGATGCGTCGCTCGGAGTTGGTCAGCGTGCCTTCCTTCTCGCCCCAGCTGGCGGCGGGCAGCAGCAGGTCGGCGTACTGGCAGGTCTCGCTGGTGCTGAAGGCTTCCTGGACGACGACGAAGGGGCAGGCGGCCAGGGCTTCGCGCACGCGGGTCTGGTCCGGCAGGGACTGCGCCGGGTTGGTGCAGGCGATCCACAGGGCCTTGATGCGCCCGTCGCGCACCGCGTCGAACAGTTCGATGGCGCTCAGGCCGGGGTTCTCCGGCAGTTGCTCGACGCCCCAGTAGCCGGCGACTTCCGCGCGGTGCCCGGCATTGCCGGCTTCGCGGTGGCCGGGCAGCAGGTTGGACAGGCTGCCGGTCTCGCGGCCGCCCATGGCGTTGGGCTGGCCGGTGAGGGAAAAGGGACCGGCGCCGGGGCGGCCGATCTGCCCGGTGGCCAGGTGCAGGTTGATCAGCGCGCTGTTCTTCGCGCTGCCGGCGCTGGACTGGTTCAGGCCCATGCACCAGAGCGAGAGGAAGGCCGGTGCCTGGCCGATCCACTGCGCGGCGCGCTGCAGGTCATCGACGGCGATGCCGCAGATTTCCGCCACGGCCAGCGGGCCGTAGTCGCGCACCAGCGCTTTCAGTTCGTCCAGGCCCTCGGTGTGGGCGTCGATGAAGGCGCGATCGATCCAGCCTTCCCAGAGCAGGATGTGCAGGATGCCGTGGAACAGCGCGACGTCGGTGCCGGGCAGGATCGCCAGGTGCAGGTCGGCCTGCTCGGCGGTGTCGGTGATGCGCGGGTCGATGACGATCAGCTTCATCTCCGGGCGCCGCGCGCGGGCTTCTTCCAGGCGGCGGAACAGCACCGGATGGGCGTAGGCCATGTTGCTGCCGGCGATCATCACGCAGTCGGCCAGCTCGATGTCCTCGTAGCTGCACGGCGGGGCGTCGGCGCCGAGGCTGCGCTTGTAGCCGACCACCGCCGAGGACATGCACAGCCGCGAGTTGCTGTCGATGTTGTTGGTGCCGACCAGGGCGCGGGCCAGCTTGTTGAAGGCGTAGTAATCCTCGGTGAGCAACTGGCCGGAGACGTAGAAGGCCACGCTGTCCGGCCCGTGCTCGCGGAGGGTTTCGGCGAAGATGCCGGCGGCGTGATCGAGCGCGGTGTCCCAGTCGGTGCGGCTGCGCGCCAGTGCCTTGCCCAGGCGCAGTTCCGGGAAATGCGCGCGGGCGGCGGGGTCGCCGGTGAGGTGCAGGGTCGAACCCTTGCTGCACAGGCGGCCGAAGTTGGCCGGATGCCGCGGGTCGCCCTGCACGCCCAGGATGCGCTCGTCGTCGTGTTCGATCAGTACGCCGCAGCCCACGCCGCAGTAGCAGCAGGTGGATGCGGTGGTGCGACGGTTCGGGTTCATGGCACGGGCCTCGCTGGCTGACTCAGGCGCAGTTGGCGACTGACGTACGCAGTGCCAGCAGCACGCGGCCGTCCTCGACCTTCACCTCGTGGCGATGGGCGCAGCCCTGGTCGGGGGCCACGGCTTCGCCGCTTTCCAGCTCGATCTGCCAGTTGTGCAGCGGGCAGGCCACGCGCTTGCCGTAGATCAGCCCCTGGGACAGCGGGCCGCCCTTGTGCGGGCAGCGGTCGTCGAGGGCGAAGACTTCGTCGTCGGCGGTGCGGAAGATCGCGATGTCGCCCTTGGGGCCGGCGATGACGCGCGAGCCCAGCGGGTTGATGTCGTCCAGGGCGCAGATGTCGAACCAGTTCATGGGATGTCTCCAGCGATGCGTTGGGAGGGACCCCGGCGGCGGGGCCCGGCGTGCACTCAGGCGGTTTCCAGCTGCTTGAGCGGAATCCGTTCGAATTCCTTCTTCAGCGGCGGCTGGGCGATGCGCTCCTGCCACGGGTCCTGCTCCAGCGAGAGGGCGAACTGCAGGCGCGCGTTGAGTGCCTGGCGGTTCTCGGCGTCTTCCAGCACGGCCTTCCGGATGTGCTCCATGCCGACCCGCTGCAGGTAGTGCACGGTGCGTTCGAGGTAGAAGGCTTCCTCGCGGTAGAGCTGGAGGAAGGCGCCGCTGTATTCGCGGACTTCGTCGGAGGTCTTGAGCTTGACGAAGAACTCCGCCACCTCGGTCTTGATCCCGCCGTTGCCGCCGATGTACAGCTCCCAGCCCGAATCCACGCCGATGATGCCGATGTCCTTGATGCCGGCCTCGGCGCAGTTGCGTGGGCAGCCGGAGACCGCCAGCTTGACCTTGTGCGGCGACCACATGTTGAACAGGTCGTGCTCCAGGTCGATGCCCAGCTGGGTCGAGTTCTGCGTGCCGAAGCGGCAGAACTCGCTGCCCACGCAGGTCTTCACGGTGCGGATGGATTTGCCGTAGGCGTGGCCGGAGGGCATGTCCAGCTCCTTCCAGATCGCCGGCAGGTCATCCTTCCTGATGCCCAGCAGGTCGATGCGCTGGCCGCCGGTGACCTTCACCATCGGCACCTGGTACTTGTCGGCGACGTCGGCGATGCGCCGCAGCTCGGCGGCGCTGGTGACGCCGCCCCACATGCGCGGGACCACCGAATAGGTGCCGTCCTTCTGGATGTTGGCGTGGGCGCGTTCGTTGATCAGGCGCGACTGCGGGTCGTCCTTGGCTTCGCCCGGCCAGGTGGAAATCAGGTAGTAGTTCAGTGCCGGGCGGCAGGTGGCGCAGCCGTCCGCGGTGCGCCAGTCCATGAAGCGCATGGCGGCGCTCAGGGAAATCAGGTGATGCTCGCGGATCGCCTTGCGCACCTGGCCGTGGTTGAGGTCGCTGCAGCCGCAGATGGCCTTTTCGCTCTTGGGCTTCACGTCCGCCGCGCCACCCACGGTGCTGATCAGGATCTGCTCCACCAGCCCCGCGCAGGAGCCGCAGGAGCTGGCGGCCTTGGTGTGCTTCTTCACCTCGTCGACGCTGAACAGGCCGTTCTCCTGGATCGCCTTGACGATGGTGCCCTTGCACACGCCGTTGCAGCCGCAGACCTCGGCGCTGTCGGGCATGCTGGCAGCGCTGTTCTGGCCCTGGTGGCCGGCATCGCCAACGCTGCTCTCGCCGAACATCAGGTGCTCGCGGATCTCGGCGACGTTGTGGTTCTCGCGGATCTGCCGGAAGTACCAGCCGCCGTCGGCGGTGTCGCCGTAGAGGCAGGCGCCGACCAGCACGTCGTCCTTGATCACCAGCTTCTTGTACACGCCGCCGATGGGGTCGGAGAGGGTGATCGTCTCGGTGCCTTCGCCGCCCATGAATTCGCCGGCGGAGAACAGGTCGATGCCGGTGACCTTGAGCTTGGTGGAGGTCACCGAGCCCTGGTAGCGGGCGAAGCCGAGCATGGCCAGGTGGTTGGCGCAGACCTTGGCCTGCTCGAACAGCGGCGCCACCAGGCCGTAGGCGATGCCGCGGTGGCTGGCGCATTCGCCGAGCGCGTAGATGCGCGGGTCGTAGGTCTGCAGGGTGTCGTTGACCAGGATGCCGCGGTTGCAGGGCAGGCCGGTCTTCTCCGCCAGTTCGGTGTTGGGGCGGATGCCGGCGGCCATCACCACCAGGTCGGCGGCGACCACTTCGCCGTCCTTGAAGCGCACGGCGCAGACGCGGCCGTTGCCGTCGTCGATCAGTTCCTCGGTCTGGGTGTTCAGGCGGAAGTGGATGCCGCGCGATTCCAGCGCACCCTGCAGTAGCTTGCCGGCGGTGCGGTCCAGCTGGCGTTCCAGCAGCCAGTCGGAGAGGTGCACCACGGTGACGTCCATGCCTCGCAGCTTGAGGCCGTTGGCCGCTTCCAGGCCGAGCAGGCCGCCGCCGATGACCACCGCGTGGCTGTGGCTGCCGGCGGTGTCGATCATGGTCTGGGTGTCGGCGATGTCGCGGTAGCCGATCACGCCGCGCAGGCGGTTGCCCGGCACCGGCAGGATGAACGGGGTGGAGCCGGTGGCGATCAGCAGCCGGTCGTACTCGGCTTCGCTGCCGTCCTCGGCGTAGACCTTGCGGCGGTGGCGGTCGATGCGGGTGACCTTGCGGTTGAGCAGCAGGCGGATGCCGTTTTCGCTGTACCAGTTGAGGTCGTTGAGGACGATGTCCTCGAAGGCCTGCTCGCCGGCCAGCACGGGGGAGAGCAGGATGCGGTTGTAGTTGGGGTGGGGCTCGGCGCCGAACACGGTGATGTCGTAGAGGTCGGGCGCGACTTTCAGCAGTTCTTCGAGGGTGCGCACACCGGCCATGCCGTTGCCGATCAGTACGAGCTTGAGCTTTTTCATGTCAGGGCTCCGTCACGCAATCGCGGAAAACAAAAAAGGCGTCCCGCCGGTTGCCCGGCGAGGACGCCTTTGTCCAAGTCCCGATCGATCGGGAAGTGCGAGCCTCTTCGTTGAGGGACGCGCTTTTATAGATTGTTGCCAAGGCTATTGCAGGGGCTGTGCCAACTTGCTCGGGCCCCTGATTTCCGGGCTTTGCGGCTGGGCAGTGCGGGTGTCCGGCCGGGGGGCTGCACTGCGCTGATGCGTTTTGAACCGATCTGGTGCGGCCTCAACCGCGATGCAGCAGCCAGAGGATCAGCCCCAGGTTGATCGCCAGGGACGCCAGCGCAACCCCGCGCCAGACCCTGAGCGGCTCGCGTTCCAGCAGCGGACGCGGGCGTGCCGGTGCCTGGCGTTCGCCCTGTTCCAGGGCCAGCAGGCATTCCTCGGCGGTCTCGAAGCGCTGCTGCGGCTGCACGGCGATCAGCCGCGCCAGCCAGTCGTCCAGCCAGGCCGGCACGTCCGGGCGGTAGCGGCTGACCGGCGCGGGCGTGCCGAAGCGCGGGTGCTGGAAGGCTTCGATCTCGCCGTAGGGATACTGCCCGCAGAGCAGCCGGTACAGCGCGACCCCGGCGGCGTAGAGGTCCTGGCGGACATCCGGCGCGGCGCCCTGGAAGGTTTCGGGGGCCAGGTAGCTGGGCGTGCCGGGCAGGTCGTGCGCCTCGTCGCGGGACAGCCCAGGGCAGTAGGCCAGGCCGAAGTCCAGCAGGCGCAGTTCGCCGTCGTCGGCGCGGTGCAGGTTTTCCGGCTTGATGTCGCGGTGCAGGATGTTGCGCCGGTGCAGCTGGCCCAGGCCGCGCAGCAGGCGCTGGGCGATGTCCAGCCAGTCCGGCAGGTTCAGCGGGCCGTTGAGCCTGAGGTGCTCGTCCAGCGTCTGCCCCGGGTATTCGCGCATCACGTAATAGAGGTGCTGGCGTTGCGGCAGGCTGTGCAGTTCGGGGAAGTAGCGGCCCTGCACGCGGCGCAGGAACCATTCCTCCAGCAGCAGGGCCTGGGCGGCCTCGGGCGAGTCGCGCAGCGCCGCCGGCAGGGTCTTGAGCAGCCAGGGACGATTCTGCCGGTCGCGCACGCGGTAGATCAGCGACTGGCGGGACTGGGCCAGTTTGCCCGCGACCTGCCAGCCCTCGAACTCCTGTTCGTCCCGCAATGCCGGTGGCGCCGGCCAGTGCTCGAGCTGGGCGAGGGCGTCACCCAGGCTCGCGGGGGGCAGTTCGTCCACGCGCAGGAGCAGGGCGCTGGCGTTGTCCTGGCTGCCGGCCAGGTGCGCGGCGCTGACCAGGGCGTCGGCGCAGGCCTGTAGCGATTGCGCGTCTTCCAGCAGGCGCTGGATGGCGTTGTCGCCGAGCGCGGCCCAGACGCCATCGCTGACCAGCAGGAAGCATTGCCCGGCCTCCAGCTCGCCGTCGCGGTAGTCCACCACCAGATGCTGGTCGAGGCCCAGCGCGCGCTTGAGCACGTGCTGCATGCCGGGCTGCTCCCAGACGTGGTCCAGGGTCAGGCATTCCAGCTGCCCGGCGTGCCAGCGGTACAGGCGGCAGTCGCCGACGTGGGCGAGGGTGAAGCGCCGGCCGCGCAGTACCAGGGCGGTGAGGGTGGTGAGCAGCGGCTGGCCGCCGCCGTTGGCCTGCAGCCAGCGGTTCTGCGAGATCAGCAGGCGGTCGAGGGCCTGGGCGACGGCCCAGGTCTCGGGGGTGGCGTAGTAGTCGGCGGCCAGCGCCTGGAGCGTCAGGCGCGCGGCCAGGCCGCCGTCGGCGCAGTGGCTGACGCCGTCGGCGATGGCGAACAGGTGTCCCTTGCTCGCCGCCAGCCCTGCGGGCGGGGTGACCACCCGCAGGGCGTCCTGGTTCTCGTCGCGTGGGCCGGTGGCGCTGGCCTGGGCGAAGCTCAGGCACAGCTCTTCGTAGGAGCGAGCTTGCTCGCGAACGGTTTTCCCGGCGACTCCGGCATCAAGCATTTCGCGAGCAAGCTCGCTCCTACAGGTCATGGCTACACCCGCGCCGCGGTAACGGCGGCGCTGCCCCAGGTGGTGCGCCAGCGCGCCTTCACCGCGTGCAGGCCGAACCAGGCGAGCACGCCGAGGCTGGCGAACAGCCACAGGCCGAGCTGGTAGTCGCCGGTGGCCTGCTTGATCGCGCCCAGGCCGGCGGTGAGGCAGAAGCCGCCGATGCCGCCGGCCATGCCGATCAGCCCGGTCATCACCCCGATGGTCTGGCGGAAGCGCTGCGGCACCAGCTGGAACACCGCGCCGTTGCCGGCGCCGAGGCTGAGCATGGCGGTGACGAAGAGGCTCAGCGCCGCCACCGCGCTGGGCAGGTGGAAGCCCACGGCGGCGATGCAGATCGAGGCGGCGGTGTACATCACCAGCAGGCTGCGGATGCCGCCGATGCGGTCGGCCAGGGCGCCGCCCAGCGGGCGCATCAGGCTGCCGGCGAAGACGCAGGCGGCGGTGTAGTAGCCGGCTTTCACCGGGTCGAGGCCGTACTGGTCGTGGAAGTAGCCGGGCAGGGTGCTGGCAAGGCCGAGGAAGCCGCCGAAGGTCACGCTGTAGAAGAACATGAACCACCAGCTGTCGCGGTCACCCAGCGCCTTCAGGTAGTCGCCCACCGCCTTGGGCGCGGGCCGCTCCGGGGCGTTGCGGGCGAGCAGGGCGAACACCGCCAGGGCGGCCAGCAACGGGATCAGGGCGAAGCCGAAGACGTTCTGCCAGCCGAAGGCGGCCGCGATGGCCGGGGCGAACAGCGCGGTGAGCACGGTGCCGGAGTTGCCCGCGCCGGCGATGCCCATGGCCTTGCCCTGGTGTTGCGGCGGGTACCACTGCGAGGCCAGCGGCAGCGCCACGGCGAAGGCGGCGCCGGCCATGCCCAGCAGTACGCCGAGGACCAGCGCTTGCTCAAGGTTGTGGATGCCCAGCTGCCACGCGCCGAACAGGGTGAGGATAACGGTGACCTGGCCGAATAGCCCGGCGCTCTTGGGCGACCAGCGATCGGCCAGCAGGCCCATGAGGAAACGCAGGATGGCGCCGGAGAGGATCGGCGTGGCGACCATCAGCGCGCGCTGCTGGGTGGTCAGTTGCAGGTCGGTGGCGATCTGCACCGCCAGCGGGCCGAGGACGTACCAGACCATGAAGCTCAGGTCGAAATACAGGAAGGCGGCAAACAGGGTCGGCGCATGGCCGGCTTTCCAGAAACTCGTGTTCATCGAACACCTCGTCAGCAACGGTTGAGTACCCCGGTCAGGCACGCCCTTGGCGGCTGCCGGTGCTGCCAGCCCCTGCGCCGGGGCAAACGAAAAAGGCGTCGCTCCACCCACCGCTGTGCGCGGGTGTGGATGCGACGCCTTTGTCGAAGTCGGGTAATCGCCGTTGACTACCATCGCCCTGCGTGCAGCAAGGTATGGGCCAAGAGTAAAAAGTCTTTTAAAACCAACGAGTTGACGCAGGTCTTGAGGTGTTCGCCGTGCCCCAGCGGGGCGCCCGGAAGCCGGGCGTGCTCCCCGTTGGGGCGGTGTTTCAGGGCGAGGGCGGGGAGGGGAAGACCACCGCCGGCCCCTTGGGCGCGCTGCCCGGCGGCAGGTACGCCGGGGCGCTCTGGCCGGCCGGCCCGAGCTGGCGGACGTAGCGGTAGATGCCGCGCAGGTCGTCGTCGCTCATCACGCGCAGCGCATGGGACGGCATGGGTGGACGGAAATTCGCCTGGTGCGCGGTGGCCAGCCACTGTTCCTCGCTGTAGCCCTGCATGTACAGGCGCAGGTTGCTGGGGTAGGTGGTGCCCCAGGGGCCGCTCCAGCCCAGCTGGTCTCCGGTGAGCCAGGCGCTTTCCGGCACCTTCTCGGGGGCCATGGCGTAGCCGGGGGTGTGGCAGTCGTTGCAGCCGGCGATCTGCACCAGATAGCGGCCGCGTTGCAGGGGATCGGTGTCCGCCGCCGGGCTCGGCGCGGACAGGGTCAGGATCGGCAGGCACAGACAGCTGGACAGCGCGCCCACCCGAAGGAAGGACGGCATTGGGAGTTCTCCTCTGATGGCGCCGCGGTTCGAATGAAGTGGGATTCGCGGCTCCAGAGGTATAGCGCGTGGCCAGTATCCGTGCCGGGTGCGGCTCAGGCGATCCAGTTCACATTGGGAAATGTGTCACGGAACGCCGCGGGAATCGGCATGACCTTGCCGGCCTGGTAGTCGAAGAACACGAAGCCGGACTTGGCCATGGCCACCAGGGTGTCGTCGGCCGGGCGGCTGATGCGGAAGATGATGTCGCCGCCGTACTTGTTGAAGTCCATGACGCCGACCTCGAACAGCAGCTGGTCGCGGGCATGGGCCTCGGCGCGGTAGGTGGTGGCCAGATCGGTGACGATGATGCCGGTCTCGCGGATGCCGTGGTCGAACAGGAAGCGCGCGCGGGCCTCGGAAATCATCGAGATCATCGAGTCGTTGCCCAGGTGGTTGGCGCCGTTGATGTCGGTGACGCGCACGGTCAGGCGGGTGCTGTAGAGGAAGCGTTCGTCGGGAAATTCCAGTTTCAGGCGGGCCATGGGGCGCTCTCGGATCACGGGGGATGCGCCATTGTACGGAGCCCGCCGCCGGTTTCGCAGCGCCATTGGCGGGCTGAATGGGCGGCGGGCTGAGCGAGTGCGTCAGTGCGCCAGGTTGACGTGGTAGAAGGTCACGCGGGCGCCTTCATCGTCGGGCCCCTTGTTGTCGTTGATGTAGGCGCCGGCCTTGAAGTAGAGCAGCTGCTTGCTCCAGGTCGAGCTCAGCGCCTGGCGGTAGTACTGTTTCTCGCCATCGGAGGTTTCCGCGCGCAGACCCATCTGGCCGGTGGAGGTCACGCGCAGGCTGTAGGTGAGGCGCTCGTTCAGGCGCACATCGGTGAGCAGCGGGATGTTCTTGCTGGCGCTGTCATCCGGGTGGTTGCGCACCAGGGCTTCGATGCTGCCGGTCTTGGTGTCGGGGTCGTAGTGGTACTGCAGCTTCACCAGCGGCTCGCCGTCGCCGCTGGTGGGCGACTTGCTGTGGATCTGGCCGATGATGACCTTGTTCTCCGAGGGCACGCGGTTGACGCTGAGGGTGGCGCGCAGTTCGTTGTCGCCGCCGGTGTAGTACCAGTTGTAGAGGCTGCCGTCGCGTTTGGTCTCGCGCAGCTCGGTGCGCGGGTAGGTGCTGTCTTCGGTGTGGGAGCCGGTGACCGGGACCCAGAACACGACGCTGTCGTCGACGCGCTTGAAGTAGCTGCTCTGGTAGCCGTTCAGCAGTTGCTGGGTGGTGATTTCGGTGGGGCGGGGATCGGTTGGGACACTCAGGTTCCAGGTAGAAAGGTCGATCATGCTGTCTCGCTCGCGAGGGGTTCGGGCGCGACCGGCGGGTTCCTGGCCGGCGGGTCGCACTGCGGACTTCCATGGTCATGCAATGGAAGCGAGGATGGCCGCACGACGTGTCGCGCGGCGCAGGGAGGATACGCAGCGATCGCGCGGGCGGGGGCCAGCAGGCCGGCTGGCGTTCTGATCGCGGGGTGCCGCCGCTGGCAGATGGCCGGTCAGTGGCCGAGCATCTCGTGCATCGCGATGATCTGCTCGGCCACCTGCACCAGCTTCTGCTGGCGGCCCATGGCCTGGCGGCGCATCAGGGTATAGGCCTCTTCCTCGGAGCAGCCCTTCATCTTCATCAGCAGACCCTTGGCCAGTTCGATGCGCTTGCGCTCGGCCAACTGCTGTTCGCGCGCCTGCAACTGCGCGCGCAGCGCCTGGTCGCTCTCGAAGCGGGCCATGGCGACGTCGAGGATCGGCCGCAGGCGCTGGGCCTGGATGCCCTCGACGATGTAGGCGCTGACCCCGGAACGGATGGCCTGGCGCATCACCTGCGGGTCGTGCTCGTCGGTGAACATGACGATGGGGCGGGGCTGGTCGCGGCTGACCAGCACCACCTGTTCCAGCACGTCGCGGCCGGGGGATTCGGTGTCGATGAGGATCACGTCCGGACGCAGGGCTTCCACGCGCTGCGCCAGGTCGAGGGTGAGGCCGGATTCGTCGACCACCTCGAAGCCGGACTCCACCAGCGCCGCCTTGAGGCGCCCGACCTTCTTCGGGGTGTCGTTGATCAGCAGGACGCGCAGCATGCTCAACCTCGCTCCGCCAGGGCGTTCAGTTCGAAACCGCGGGCATAGCCGGCCGGATCGCTGCCATCCCAGACGCGGCCGTCGATCAGGGTCGAGGCGCGCATCTCGGCGCGCGGCACGGGCACGCCCACGGCGCCGGCGGCTTCGCGGTACAGGTCGAGCCGCTGGACCTGGCGGGCGATGCCGAGGTAATCGACGTCCTCGCGCAGCAGGCCCCAGCGGCGGAACTGGGTCATGAACCAGATGCCGTCGGACAGCCAGGGGACGTTGGCCTGGCCGTCGTTGAAGAAGCGCAGCGGATGGGCATCCTGCCAGGCGTGGCCGAGGCCGTCCTGGTAGTGGCCGAGCAGGCGCGGCTCGATGCTGGGGAGCGGGGCGTCGACGTATTCCTCGCTGCTGATCAGGCGGGCGGCGCCGCGCAGGTTGTCCGCGCTGGCCTCGATGAAGCGGCTGGCGTCGAGGATGCTCATGACCAGCGCGCGGGCGGTGTTGGGGTATTGCTCGACGAAGGCGCGGGTGGTGCCCAGCACCTTTTCCGGGTGGTCCGGCCAGATCTGCTGGCTGGTGGCGAGGGTGAAGCCCAGGCCTTCGTCCACCGCCAGCGGCCCCCACGGATCGCCGGCGCAGAAGCCGTCGATGCGCCCGGCCCTGAGGTGCGCCACCATCTGCGCCGGCGGCACCACCAGCGAGCGCACGTCGCGCAGCGGGTGGATGCCGTGGCTGGCCAGCCAGTAATACAGCCAGAGCGCGTGGGTGCCGGTGGGGAAGGTGTGCGCCAGGGTCAGCGCTGCACCGTTGTGGCGCACGTGGTGCCGGAGTGCTTCGGCGCAGGTCACGCCGTCGCGCATCAGCGGCGCGGCGAGGTTGATCGACTGGCCGTTCTGGCACAGCCCCATGAGCACGGCCATGTCGGTGGCCGGTGTACCGCCCAGGCCGAGCTGCATGCCGTAGATCAGGCCATAGAGGCCCTGCGCCGCGTCCAGCTCGCCGCTGAGCAGGCGGTCGCGCAGGCCGGCCCAGGAACTCTGCCGCTGCAGGTTGAGGGTCAGGCCGTGGGGCTGGGCGAAGCCCTGGGTGGCGGCGACCACCAGGGATGCGGAATCGGTGAGGGCCATGAAGCCCAGGTTCAGTACGCTCTTCTCCGGCGCGTCGGAACCGGCGACCCAGGCCAGGCTGTCCGGTCGGCCGCTTGTGCTGTCGATCATGTCCACCTCTGAAGGCAAAGGGCGTCGCTCCACCGGCCGTCGATGGACGGGGGCGACGCCATCGTCTTTCAGGGCCCGCCGTTGGGCTGCCTGTTGCAGGGCTCACAGCAAGGGGTGTGCCAGGCGCGGCGGAAAAAAGAAGCCCCGCCACAGGGGCGGGGCGCAGAGGAAGGGAGCGCACCTCTGGAGGGTTCCATCAAGGGCACCTGAGCAAGGGATATCGGCAGGGCCTGCTGTCACCATAGCCGCGCGGGCCGCGGTCGCAACGGTCAATAAGTATTAGGCCCATCGTGAGCCAGGCGCCGCCCGCTCTAACGCGGGCGCCGGAAAAGAAAAACCCCGCACAGGGCGGGGCTTTTCGTCACGCGGGGATCACTCAGGCCTGGACGACCGGGATCTTCGCGTTGGCTGCGGCTTCGCGGAACTCGGCGATCTGGTCGAAGCTCAGGTAGCGGTAGATATCGGCAGACATGCTGTCGATGTCCTTCGCGTAGGCCATGTACTCCTCGACGGTCGGCAGTTTGCCGATGATCGAAGCGACGGCGGCCAGCTCGGCGGATGCCAGGAACACGTCGGTGGCGTCGCCCAGACGGTTCGGGAAGTTACGGGTCGAGGTGGAGACCACGGTCGAACCGGTCTGTACGCGAGCCTGGTTACCCATGCACAGCGAGCAGCCCGGCATTTCCATGCGCGCGCCAGCCTTGCCGTAGATGCCGTAGTAGCCTTCCTCGGTCAGCTGGTGGGCGTCCATCTTGGTCGGCGGAGCCAGCCACAGACGGGTCGGAATGCCACCCTTGACCTTGTCCAGCAGTTTGCCGGCAGCGCGGAAGTGACCGATGTTGGTCATGCAGGAACCGATGAAGACCTCATCGATCTTGCGGCCCTGGACGCTGGACAGCAGACGGGCGTCGTCCGGGTCGTTCGGCGCGCAGAGTACCGGTTCCTTGACGTCGGCCAGGTCGATCTCGATGACCGCGGCGTATTCGGCGTCCTTGTCGGCTTCCAGCAGTTGCGGGTTGGCCAGCCAGGCTTCCATCGCCTGGGCGCGGCGCTCCAGGGTGCGGGCGTCGCCGTAGCCTTCGCCGATCATCCAGCGCAGCAGGGTGATGTTGGACTTCAGGTACTCGGCGATGGCTTCTTCCGGCAGCTTGATGGTGCAACCGGCAGCCGAACGCTCGGCGGAGGCGTCGGACAGCTCGAAGGCCTGTTCGACGGTCAGGTCGTTCAGACCTTCGATCTCGAGGATGCGGCCGGAGAAGATGTTCTTCTTGCCCTTCTTCTCGACGGTCAGCAGGCCGGCCTGGATGGCGTAGTAGGGGATCGCATGGACCAGGTCACGCAGGGTGATGCCCGGTTGCAGCTTGCCCTTGAAGCGCACCAGGACCGATTCCGGCATGTCCAGCGGCATCACGCCGGTGGCAGCGGCGAAGGCGACCAGGCCGGAACCGGCCGGGAAGCTGATGCCGATCGGGAAGCGGGTGTGCGAGTCGCCGCCGGTGCCGACGGTGTCAGGCAGCAGCATGCGGTTCAGCCAGCTGTGGATGATGCCGTCGCCCGGACGCAGGGAGACACCGCCGCGGGTCATGATGAAGTCTGGCAGGGTGTGGTGGGTCTTGACGTCGATCGGCTTCGGATAGGCGGCGGTGTGGCAGAAGGACTGCATCACCAGGTCGGCGGAGAAGCCCAGGCAAGCCAGGTCTTTCAGCTCGTCGCGGGTCATCGGGCCGGTGGTGTCCTGGGAACCGACGGTGGTCATCTTCGGTTCGCAGTAGGTGCCCGGACGTACGCCCTGACCTTCGGCCAGACCGCAGGCGCGGCCAACCATCTTCTGGGCGAGGGTGAAGCCCTTGCCGCTGTCGGCCGGCGCTTCCGGCTTCTTGAACAGGTCGGACGGAGCCAGGCCCAGCTCGGCACGGGCCTTCTCGGTCAGGCCACGGCCAACGATCAGCGGGATACGGCCGCCGGCGCGGACTTCGTCCAGCAGGACCGGGGTCTTCAGCTCGAAGGTGGTGACCACTTCGCCGCTGTCATGACGCACGACCTTGCCTTCGTACGGGTACACGTCGATGACGTCGCCCATGGCCAGGTTGGTGCAATCGAATTCGATCGGCAGGGCGCCGGCGTCTTCCATGGTGTTGTAGAAGATCGGGGCGATCTTGGTGCCGAAGCAGAAGCCGCCAGCGCGCTTGTTCGGAACGTGGGGGATGTCGTCGCCGAAGAACCACAGCACCGAGTTGGTGGCGGACTTGCGGGACGAACCGGTGCCGACCACGTCACCGACGTAGGCGACCGGGAAGCCCTTGGCCTTGACGGCTTCGATCTGCTTCAGCGGACCGACGGCGCCCGGCTGGACCGGCTCGATGCCGTCGCGGGCCATCTTCAGCATGGCCAGGGCGTGCAGCGGGATGTCGGGGCGCGACCAGGCGTCCGGAGCGGGGGACAGGTCGTCGGTGTTGGTTTCGCCGGGGACCTTGAACACGGTCAGGGTCAGCTTCTCGGCGATAGCCGGGCGGGCCTTGAACCACTCGCCTTCGGCCCAGGACTGCAGCACGGCCTTGGCGGCGGCGTTGCCTTTCTTGGCGCGCTCGGCGACGTCGTGGAAGGCGTCGAACATCAGCAGGGTGTGCTTGAGTTGCGCGGCGGCGACTTCAGCCAGCTCGGCGCTGTCCAGCAGCTCGACCATGGTGGCGATGTTGTAGCCGCCCTGCATGGTGCCCAGCAGCTCGACGGCGCGGGTCTTGCTCAGCAGCGGGGAGGTGGCTTCGCCCTTGGCGACGGCGGAGAGGAAACCGGCCTTGACGTAGGCGGCTTCGTCGACGCCCGGCGGCACGCGGTTGGTGATCAGATCGAGGAGGAATTCTTCTTCGCCGGCCGGCGGGTTCTTCAGGAGTTCGACCAGACCAGCGGTCTGCTCGGCGTTCAGCGGCTGGGGCACGACGCCCTGGGCGGCACGCTCTTCTACGTGTTTGCGGTAGGCTTCAAGCACAGTTTTTCCCTCATCAGTGGTCCCGGAGGACGCGTATCCAGGAGACCTCTCCGATCCATTCGTCAGGCATGGTGGACGGTAATCCACTGACCTACGACGGCACCGGCGATCTCCGGGCAGAAGCTGTTTTCAAAGTTTTACGCCGGTGTGGCCAGGGACGGATGGGTCTGAACGCTTGAGGGGGGCGCCCAGACCGCGCGGCTGCCGGAATCTGTGCTTCGTGACGCTTTGAAAACAGCTTCTTTCGGACAATGACGCCAAAAAGGCGAAGGGATTCTAATGGAAAAAGCCGGGGTTGGTAAGCCGGTTTGCTGCCGCGGGAAGGGTGATCTCGCCTAGACAAAGGGCTAAGATGCCGCTTTGCCTTTGTACTCGTCACAGCATGTCTTCTCAGCGCATCAAAACCCCCTGCGTCGGGCTCTGCTCGACGGTCTACGGCGATCTGGTCTGCCGCGGCTGCAAGCGTTTCCATCATGAGGTGGTGAACTGGAACCGCTATGGCGACGAGGAGAAACGCTCGGTGTGGAGCCGCCTGGAGGCGCTGCTGACCCAGGTGATGATGGCCAAGCTGGAAGTCTTCGACCCGCAGCGCCTGCGCGCCCAGCTGGAGCAGCGGCAGATCCGCTACGTTGCCGAACAGTCGCCGTACTGCTGGGCCTACCAACTGATCGCCCGCGGCTCGCGGATGATCAACCAGCTGGAGGCCTACGGCCTGGCACTGCTGCCGGAGTTCCGCGACTGGCCGCTGCCGGAACTGCGCGATGCCATCGACAGGGAGTTCTTCATTCTTTCCGAGGCGCACTACGAGCGCTACATCGCGCCCGGCTTCCTGGCCGAAGGGCTGGAGTCGCGGGGCTGATCTTCGCTCTGCAATAAGAAAGCCGCCCGATGGGCGGCTTTTTTGTCTTTCGTAGGACGGATTTTCCCGGCGGCTCCGGGGCTGGGCGCTTCGCGAGCAAGCTCGCTCCTACGGATGCGTCACGGCTGCGCGGCGAGCTCTTCGAGGTGGGCGATGATGTCGTCCGGCTTGAGCACCAGGATGTCGCTTGTCAGCGCATCCAGCACCACTTCGGCGGTATTGCCGATCAGCGCGCCGGAGAAGCCGGTGCGCGCCACGGTGCCGATCACGGTGACGGCGGCCGCCAGGTCGTGCGCGGCCCGCGGGATGAGCACGTCGGCCGGGCCCTCTTCGATATGCAGGTGCTGGTCGTCGACGCCGTATTCGGCCTGGAACGCCCGGCAGGCCTCGCGGTACTTCGCCTCGATGGTTTCGCTGAGCTGGAAGGTCGGGTCGGCGGCCGAGAGCATCGGCGAGGGGTGGGCGCTGATCACGTGCAGCTCGCCGTGGGCCAGTCCGGCGATGTCATAGGCGTTGCTGACGATGCCGGAGTGCAGGGTGCGGTGCTCGATGTCGCTGTTGCCCACGTCCACCGCCGCGAGGATGTTGCGCCCGGTCCAGGGTTCGCTGGTTTTCACCAGCAGCACGGGCGCGGGGCAGTGGCGCAGCAGCTTCCAGTCGTCGGGCGTCAGCAGCGCCTTCTTCAGCGGGTTGTCCGGGCTGTGCTGCTTGATCACCAGGCCGCAGCCTTCGGCCTGCTGCTCGGCGATGATGGTCTGCTGCAGGCTGTCCTTCCAGGCTTGCCGGCTGGAGCTGCTGAAGCCTTCCTGGCGCAACGTCTGGCAGAGTTCCTCGAGCGCCGCGCTGAAGTCGCCGCGCTTCTCGCAGGCCAGCAGGTGCAGGTGGGACTGGGTGACGCTGGCGATCAGCCGCGCCCGCTTCAGGGCGAGACCGTCCGGCTGGTCGGGGTCCACGACTACGAGGATGCTACGGATGGCTTGCATGATCGTCTCCCTTCGTGCGCGTTGTTTATGTGGAACAACTGTAGTCGCGATATCGCCGTCATGACGTTGAGGCATATCAAGGGTGGACGCTGGCTCCGCGCGACGGCATTCGTATAATGCTCCGCCTTTGTGACACCGGCCAGCGACGCGCCGGTGCGATGAGTCGGTGGAGTCTCGAGCATGCTGTCTGAAATCAGGGAATTCCTCGGTTGTGCCACGCCGGATGCGTGGGTGGAGGCCGCGCTGCGGGACCAGGCGGTGATGCTGATCGACCACAAAAACAACGAGTTCAAGGCCGCCAGCACCGCCCTGGCGCTGATCGCCAAGTACAGCGCCCACGAGGAGCTGGTGAACTTCATGTCGCGCCTGGCCCGCGAGGAGCTGCGCCACCACGAGCAGGTGCTGGCGATCCTGAAGAAGCGCGGCATCGCGCTGCGGCCGATCTCCGCAGGCCGCTATGCCTCCGGCCTGCGCGCCACGGTGCGCAACCATGAACCGCACAAGCTGGTGGATACCCTGATCGTCGGCGCCTTCATCGAGTGCCGCAGCTGCGAGCGCTTCGCCGCGCTGGTGGATTACCTGGACGCCGATCTGGCCAAGTTCTACGGCTCGCTGCTGAAGTCCGAGGCGCGGCATTTCCAGGGCTACCTGAGCCTGGCGCGGCGTTATGGCGATGACGCCGATATCGACCGTCGAATCGCGGAGATCCGCGAGGTGGAAGCCGGACTGATCCAGTCGCCGGACAGCGAATTCCGCTTCCACAGCGGCGTGCCCGCCGAGTTGGCGGCCTGATCCGCCCCGCCTGCTGGAATGAAAAAAGCGCCCGATGGGCGCTTTTTCTTTTTCTTTTGTAGGAGCGAGCTTGCTCGCGAACGAATATCCCGGCGATTTTGGTGCTGGGCTGGTTCGCGAGCAAGCTCGCTCCTACAGGTCCTGCATCAGTCCTTCACCTTCAGGTCCAGCGCCAGGTCGCGTGCGGCCTTGGTGGCGAGCACCCCCATCAGTTGGCCGATCTCGTCCTGGCGGCTGCTGGCGCCGGTCTGCCCGCCAGCCATCATCACGCTGGGCACCGGAGCCTGGGCGGCGGCTTCGGCCCATACCTTGTTGATGGCGATCAGCGCGTCCAGCTTGGGCTGCAACGCGCCGTCCGCCTTGATCACCGCTTCACGGGCGTAGGCCTCGGCGTCAGCGGTGATCTTGGTGGCCTGCGCGGTGACGGTGGCCTTGTCGCGCAGCAGTTCGGCGGTCTGCTTTTCGATCTCGGCGCGCTGCTTCTCGCGCTCGGCGTTGATCACCGCCAACTGCTTCTCGGTTTCCGCCTGGGTGGTGCGCTCGATCTGGTCGCGCAGGGTTTCCTGGCGCTTGGCTTCCACTTCCTTCTCGCCGCGGGCGGTGACCAGCAGCTTCTCTTCCTCTTCCTTCAGGCGGTTCTGGCGCGCCACGGCCAGTTCGGCCAGCGCCTGCTGGACCTTGACCATGCGTTGCTTGTACTGCGGGTTCGGGTCGACGTTGGTGATGCGCGCCTCCACCACTTCCACGCCGAACTTGCGGAACTGCTGCTGCTTGCGCACCGGGATGCCCTTGGCGTCGGTGACCTTCTCGGTGACGAACTGACTGGCGTTGTTGTCGCCGAAGCTGCCCTGTTCGGTGCCGGCCTGCAGGATTGCGGTCTGGTGCGGCATGGCGCCGCGCGGGCCGCGGACTTCCTTGCGCTTGATCAGGTACAGGCCGTCGTTGAGCTGGTTCTCGAACTCCGCGGCGAATTCGCTGCGCGCGCCGGCGTAGTAGTCGTCGGCGGTCATCAGCGAGGCGGTGGCCTGCAGGGTCTCCTTGATCGCCGGGACCAGCGCGGTGCGGATGAAGTTGTCCGGGTTGCGGTATTCCTGGGCCATTTTCAGGAACTGGTCGCCGCCGGGCAGGCGGAAGCGCGCGGAGGATTCGACCTTGGCGTCGACGTTGCCAAGGAAGACGATGGGAAAGGCTTCGATGGTGGCGCCCAGGGCGTCGTTGTCCGGGTTGTTGTCGTTCTCGTCCATGACCAGCACGGACTGCACGCTGATGGCCTTCTTCCAGGTGGTGGCACGGCCGAACCACTTGGTGGCGTAACCGACGTCGTCGACGATCTTCTCGTCGCCGAAGATGGTCCGCACGTGGGTCATGTAGCCGGCTTCGTTATAGAAGAAGACCCCGTTGAACAGGATGAACGCGGCGGCGACCAGCGCCAGGGGCAGGGCGCCGAACTTGATGAGGTTTCCCTTGCTGAACATGTTTCTTCCTTGAGTGAGCAAACCGGCGATGCTGCGCAAGGCGGCTGGTGCAGGTCAAGGGGAAATGTCTGGCAGTGCGGGTGGGTTAACGTCGGAAGGCCACCATTGCGGTGGCCTGGTGGCTCAGAGCGGGAAGGGCGCCTGCCGCATGCCCTGGTCGTCGGCTTCCAGGGCCCAGCCCTGGCTGTCCCAGTCGCCGAGGACGATGCGCCGTGCGGGGCGCCCGTCGATCTCCAGTTCGTGGACGGCGGGGCGGTGGGTGTGGCCATGGATCAGGATGCGCACGCCCTTGTCGCGCATGACGCGCTCCACTTCCGCCGGGGTGACGTCGACGATCTCGCTGGCTTTCATCCGCGTCTGCGCGCGGCTTTCCTTGCGCAGCTTGCGCGCCAGCTTGTGGCGGGTGGCCAGCGGCAGGTTGCGCAGGACGAACAGCGAGAGCGGGTTGCGCAGCCAGCGGCGCAGCTTCATGTAGGCCGCGTCGAGGGTGCACAGGCTGTCGCCGTGCATCAGCAGGATCTTTTCACCGCCCAGGTCGATCAGGCTGGGGTCGCGCAGCAGCGTGCAGCCGGCTTCGCGGCAGAATCCCTGGCCGATCAGGAAGTCGCGGTTGCCGTGCATCAGGTAGATGCGCGTGCCGCTGTCGGACAGTTCGCGCAGGGCGCGGGCGATGGCGTGCTGGAACTCGTCCATGCCGTCGTCGCCGATCCAGGCTTCGAAGAAGTCGCCGAGGATGTACAGCGCCTCGGCCGTGCGGGCGCGGGTGGAGAGGAAATGCAAGAACGCCCGGGTGATGTCCGGGCGTTCCGCTTCGAGATGCAGGTCCGAGATGAACAGGACGCTCATCGACTCACTCGCCGAGGATTTCGGCTTTCTCGATGATCACGTCGTCGGCCGGGACGTCCTGGTGGCCGGAGCGCATGGTGGTGGCGACGGTCTTGATCTTGTTGACCACGTCCATGCCGTCCTTCACTTCACCGAACACGCAGTAGCCCCAGCCCTGCACGGTCGGCGCGCTGTGGTTGAGGAAGTCGTTGTCGGCGACGTTGATGAAGAACTGCGCGCTGGCCGAATGCGGCTCCATGGTGCGGGCCATGGCGACGGTGCCGACCTTGTTGCCGACGCCGTTGTTGGCTTCGTTCTTGATCGGCTTGCGGGTGGACTTCTGCTTCATGCCCGGCTCGAAACCGCCGCCCTGGATCATGAAGTTGTTGATCACGCGGTGGAACACGGTGTTGTCGTAATGGCCGGCCTTCACGTACTCCTTGAAGTTGGCCACGGTTTCCGGCGCCTTGTCGTCGAAGAGTTCAAGGGTGATGTCGCCGAAGTTGGTCTGCAGTTTGACGGTGGTAGGCATCAGGGAATTCCGCTCTCTGGAAAAATCGAAGGCCTGTCAGGGGGTTGACAGCTTCGGCTATGATAAGCGCTTTGGTTTGGCTGGCCTACCCTGGCCGAACACCAGCATGATCAAGGACACCATGAGCAAGCCTACCGCCGATACGAAAGAAGCCACTGTTGCCGCCAACTTCCTGCGCCCGATCGTTGCGGCCGACCTGGAAAGTGGCAAGCACCAGAAGATCGTCACCCGCTTCCCGCCGGAGCCCAACGGCTACCTGCACATCGGCCACGCCAAGTCCATCTGTCTGAACTTCGGCCTGGCCAAGGAGTTCGGCGGTGACTGCCACCTGCGCTTCGACGACACCAACCCGGCGAAGGAAGACCAGGAGTACATCGACGCCATCGAGGCCGATGTGAAGTGGCTGGGCTTCGACTGGGTCGGCCCGGTGCGCTATGCGTCCAACTATTTCGACCAGCTGCACGCCTGGGCGGTGGAGCTGATCAAGGCCGGCAAGGCCTTCGTCTGCGACCTCAACGCCGAGGAAATGCGCGCCTACCGCGGTTCCCTGACCGAGCCGGGCAAGAACAGCCCGTTCCGTGACCGTTCGGTGGAAGAGAACCTGGACCTGTTCGCCCGCATGAAGGCCGGCGAGTTCGCGGATGGCGCCCGTTCGCTGCGTGCCAAGATCGACATGGCCTCGCCGAACATCAACCTGCGCGACCCGATCCTCTACCGCATCCGCCACGCCCACCATCACCAGACCGGCGACAAGTGGTGCATCTACCCCAGCTACGACTTCACCCACGGCCAGTCGGACGCCATCGAGGGCATCACCCACTCCGTCTGCACCCTGGAGTTCGAGGATCACCGCCCGCTGTACGAGTGGTTCCTGGCCAACCTGCCGGTCCCGGCCCAGCCGCGCCAGTACGAATTCGCGCGCCTGAACCTGAACTACACCATCACCAGCAAGCGCAAGCTCAAGCAACTGGTGGACGAGAAGCACGTCGACGGCTGGGACGACCCGCGCATGTCGACCCTGTCGGGCTACCGCCGCCGCGGCTACACCCCGGCGTCGATCCGCACCTTCTGCGACATGATCGGCGTGAACCGCGCCGGCGGCGTGGTGGACATCGGCATGCTGGAGTTCGCCATCCGTGACGACCTGGACGCCAACGCCAGCCGCGCCATGTGCGTGCTCAAGCCGCTGAAGGTGGTGATCACCAACTACCCGGAAGGCCAGGTCGAGGTCCTCGAGCTGCCGTGCCACCCGAAGCAGGACATGGGCATGCGCGTGCTGCCGTTCAGCCGCGAGATCTACATCGACGCCAGCGACTTCGAGGAAGTCCCGCCGGCCGGCTACAAGCGCCTGGTCCCGGGCGGTGAAGTGCGCCTGCGCGGCAGCTACGTGATCCGCGCCGACGAGGCGATCAAGGATGCCGCCGGCAACATCGTCGAACTGCGCTGCAGCTACGACGAGAACACCCTGGGCAAGAACCCCGAAGGCCGCAAGGTCAAGGGTGTGATCCACTGGGTGCCGGCCGCCGAGAGCGTGGAGTGCGAAGTGCGCCTGTACGACCGCCTGTTCCGCTCCGCCAACCCGGAGAAGTCGGAAGAGGGCGGCAGCTTCCTCGACAACATCAACCCGGATTCCCTGGTGGTGCTCAAGGGTTGCCGCGCCGAGCCGTCGCTGGCCAAGGCCACGGCTGTCGATCGCTTCCAGTTCGAGCGCGAGGGCTACTTCTGCGCCGACTCCAAGGACTCCAAGTTCGGCGCCCTGGTGTTCAACCGCACCGTGACCCTGCGCGATTCCTGGGGGCAGTAAGGCATGGCCGACTTGCAGATCTACAGCACGCTGTCCAAGACCAAGGACGCGTTCAAGCCGCTGCTGGGCAACCAGGTGCGCATGTACGTGTGCGGCATGACCGTCTACGACTTCTGCCATATCGGCCACGCCCGCGTGATGGTGGCGTTCGACGTCATCGCCCGCTGGTTGCGCCATCGCGGCTACGACCTGACCTACGTGCGCAACATCACCGACATCGACGACAAGATCATCCGTCGCGCCCAGGAGAACGGCGAATCGTTCGAGGCCCTGACCGCGCGCATGATCGCCGCGATGCACGAGGACGAGGCGCGCCTGTCGGTCCTGCGTCCGGACGTCGAGCCGCGCGCCACCGGCCATATCGCCGGCATGCACGAGATGATCCAGACCCTGATCGACAAGGGCTACGCCTACGCGCCGGGCAACGGCGACGTCTACTACCGGGTCGGCAAGTTCGCCGGCTACGGCAAGCTGTCGCGCAAGAAGATCGAAGACCTGCGCATCGGTGCGCGGATCGAGGTCGACGAATCCAAGGAAGACCCGCTGGACTTCGTGCTCTGGAAAGGCGCCAAGCCGGGCGAGCCGAGCTGGGAATCGCCCTGGGGCGCCGGGCGTCCGGGCTGGCACATCGAGTGCTCGGTGATGTCCACCTGCTGCCTGGGTGAGACCTTCGACATCCACGGCGGCGGCCCGGACCTGGTGTTCCCGCACCACGAGAACGAGATCGCGCAGAGCGAGGCGGCCACCGGCAAGCTCTACGCGGCCAGCTGGATGCACGCCGGCGCAGTGCGCGTGGACGGCGAGAAGATGTCCAAGTCCCTGGGCAACTTCTTCACCATCCGCGAGGTGCTGGAGAAATATCATCCGGAAGTCGTGCGCTTCCTGCTGGTCTCCAGCCACTACCGCAGCCCGATCAACTATTCCGAAGACAACCTGAAGGAAGCCAAGGGCGCGCTGGAGCGCTTCTACACCGCACTGCGCGGCCTGCCGCAGGTGGCTGCCGCGGGTGGCGAAGCCTTCGTCGAGCGTTTCGCCGCGGCGATGGACGACGACTTCGGCACGCCGGAAGCGGTGGCCGTGCTGTTCGAGATGGTCCGCGAGGTCAACCGCCTGCGCGACAGCGAGCCGGCGGCGGCTGCCGCCCTGGCGGCGCGCGTGCGTGAGCTGGGCGGCCTGCTGGGCGTTCTGCAGATGGACGCCGACGAGTTCCTCCAGGCTGGCGCGGCCGGCAAGGTCGATGCGGCGCAGGTCGAAGCGCTGATCCAGGCGCGCCTGGATGCCCGCGCGGCGAAGAACTGGGCAGAGTCCGACCGCATCCGCGACGAGCTGACCGCGCTCGGCGTGGTGCTGGAAGACGGCAAGGGCGGCACGACCTGGCGTCTCGCCGAGTAATCGCTTCCCGGGAATGAAAAAGGCCGCTGATCAGCGGCCTTTTTTCTGTCTGCCTTGGGTGTTGTCCGCGATTCACTTGGGGGTGATCGCGGACAAGGTCTGCTGCTCCTACACGTGCAGGTGTTCAGCCGCGTACAGGGTGTTTTCCAGCAGGCAGGCGCGGGTCATCGGGCCGACGCCGCCCGGAACCGGGGTGATCCAGCTGGCGCGCTGGGCGGCCACGTCATATTCCACGTCGCCCACCAGCTTGCCGTCGGCCTGGCGGTTGATGCCCACGTCGATGACGATGGCGCCTTCCTTGACCCACTCGCCCTTGACCAGGCCCGGCTTGCCGGCGGCCACTACGACCAGGTCGGCACGGCCCACGTGGTCGGCGAGGTCGCGGGTGAAGCGGTGGGTGACGGTCACGGTGCAGCCGGCCAGCAGCAGTTCCAGCGCCATCGGGCGGCCAACGATGTTGGAGGCGCCCACCACCACCGCGTTCATGCCGTACAGGTCGGCGCCGGTGCTTTCCAGCAGGGTCATGATGCCCTTCGGGGTGCACGGGCGCAGCAGCGGGATGCGCTGGGCCAGGCGGCCGATGTTGAAGGGATGGAAGCCGTCCACGTCCTTGTCCGGGCTGATGCGTTCCAGCAACTGGGAGGCATCGAGATGGGCGGGGAGGGGGAGTTGGACCAGGATGCCGTCGATGGCCGGGTCGGTGTTCAGGCGATCGATCAGCGCCAGCAGCTCTTCCTGGGTGGTGCTGGCGGGGAGGTCGTATGCCTGGGAGATGAAGCCGACCTCTTCGCAGTCCTTGCGCTTGTGCGCGACATAGACCTGAGAGGCGGGGTCGCTGCCGACCAGGATCACGGCCAGGCCGGGAATGCGCAGCCCCTGCTGGCGTCGCTCGTTGACGCGTTGGGCAATCTGCTGGCGGAGGCTGGCGGCGATCGCTTTGCCGTCGATCAGTTGTGCAGTCATGTCTGGGAGGTAACCATCGGGTCGGGTGAAAAAAGGACGCGCATTTTCGCACGCTGCCTTCATAAGGCAAAGGCGGACGTCCCCTGATTTGCCGTAACTCCTTTATCTCTTTGAATTTTTTTTGAAAAAGTTGTTGACGGGGTAGGGGCTCGTCGATAACATGCGCCCCGCTTGCCGAGCACAGCCTGAAGCGAAAGAAGAAGGCGGTGCAAACCGATTCAGTGGTTTCACTGATTCTGCTTAGCAAGGGTTGCCGCCACTAAAGCGCCCGTAGCTCAGCTGGATAGAGCATCCGCCTTCTAAGCGGATGGTCGCAGGTTCGAGTCCTGCCGGGTGCGCCATAATGGCGTTCGGTGACAAGCATGTAATATGGTGGGCGTAGCTCAGTTGGTAGAGCACAGGATTGTGGCTCCTGGTGTCGTGGGTTCGATTCCCATCGTCCACCCCATATTCCGAAGCGCCAGGCCTAGAGCCTGGCGTTTTCGTTTCTGCGGTACCCTGCGGACGTGGTGAAATTGGTAGACACGCTGGATTTAGGTTCCAGTGGCGCAAGCTGTGAGAGTTCGAGTCTCTCCGTCCGCACCATTCCTTACTTTCGCTGTCATGCGGATTTGTTCGAAAGCCCAGTAGTCATGGGCCTTTTAGGCCGAAAGTTCTTTCGGTGTCATTCGCGCTAAGTCGCTTCCAGCCTCAATTTTTTAGTACATTAGTTAGTCCACTCCAGTGTGGCCTTACAGGATGTACTAGATGCCCCTCACCGATACCGCTGTCCGCCAAGCCAAGCCGCGCGAGAAGGACTACAGCCTGACCGACGCCGATGGCCTCTCCCTGTTCGTGTCCGTCAAAGGCACGAAGGCCTGGCACTTCCGCTTCAGCTGGGAAGGCAAGCAGCCGCGCATCTCGCTTGGAACCTACCCCGAGCTATCGCTAAAGGATGCCCGAGTGCGCCGGGACGAATGCCGGGCGAAGGTGGCGAACGGAATAGACCCCCGCGGCAACCATCGACCCGACTCGAAAGCTACTCCGGTCCCGTCCTTCAAGGACGTTTCCGACGAATGGCACGACTTCAAATCCGGGCGTTGGGCGGACGACAGTCGACAGGGTAGTGGGGCGCAATCGCGCCGAGTTTTGGACAGCGACATCCTGCCATTCGTCGGAGCGATGCCCTTCGCCGAGGTACATCGCCGCGACCTGGTGGCCGTGGTCGGTCGCATCGAGGCTCGGGGCGCGCTGAACATCGCCGAGAAGGCGCGGAGCTGGCTGCGGCAGATCTGCCGCTACGGCATTGCCAAGGGGCTGCGCGAAGACAACCCGGCGTCGGACCTGGACATCCTGGCCGTCGAGCCGCCAGCAGTGCAGCACAACCCGATCCTGTCGCACCAAGGCGATGACCTGCCCGAGCTGCTGGCTCGGCTGCGGTGCTACGGCGGGAGCCCGGTCACCCAGGATGCCGTATGGCTGATGCTGTACACCGCCGTCCGTACCATCGAGCTGCGCAAGGCCGGGCCGGGTGACTTCAACCTGGATACCGGCATCTGGACAGTGCCGCCGACACGCGTGAAGCAACTGAGGGGCAAGGTGCGCCGCGACGGGGATGACGTACCCGACTACATCGTTCCCCTCTCCAGGCAGGCGACGACGGTCGTGGAGCGCTGCCTGAAGCGCTCGGGGCGGTACCCCTTCCTGTTCCCTGGTCGCAATGACCCGCGCAGGATGATGAGCGAGAACACCCTCAACATGGCGATCAGGCGGATGGGCTTCGAAGGCAAGCTAACCGGGCACGGCCTGCGCGGCACGATCTCCACGGCGCTGAATGAGATGGGGTACAACCCGAAGTGGGTGGATTCGCAGCTCTCGCATGCGGACCCGGACAAGACCAGCGGGTCCTACAACCATGCGGAGTACGTCGAGGAGCGGCGCAAGATGATGCAGGTATGGGCCGACTACCTCGACGGGCAGGAGAAGAAGGCTAAGCAGCCAGTTCTCCGGATTCCGTAGGCCGGGAGGCAACGATGCGCTGCTGGCACCAGTGATCGATTTCCGCCTCGATCCAGCGAGTGGCACGCTTGCCCACCCGCACGGCCTTGGGGAAACGTCCGGCGTTCATCTCGGTGTAGATGTAGGTGGTCCCCATGCCGGTGCGGCGTTTCACTTCCGGCAGGGCCAGGAAGATGATGGGGGCGTTGGTGGTGTGGTTCATCACGATCTCCCTGCGCTAGCGGCGAGCAGTTCTTCAGTTATCCGCCTGCGCGCAATACCCAAATAGCCCAAGGGCTCATCGTTGGCGCCGCGATCTTTTTCAATGCCGATGTAGTCGCATCCACAGCTGATGGCCGCCACACCGCTGGTCCCACTACCGCAGGTGTTGTCCAGTACGACCATCCCTGGATTGGTGTAGGTACGCACCAGGAACTTCATCCAGTCGACCGGCTTCTGGGTTGGGTGGAAGCTTCCCTTCTGTTTGTCGCTGCTGAAGAACTGAACGCTGCGTGGGTAACGAGTGGTTGAGTCGTATTCGACCAATTCCAGAGCCTTCCCGTAGCACTCTGAGTTAACCGATTTACGCTTGGCCGTGCGGCGCTGGTGGCCGTGGGTCATCTGCGGGTTGAAGACAGGCTGTCTGCGGTAGAACACCAGCGCGCTCTCGTGGGCCCTGAGGGGCTGCTTCTTCGCGTTGAGGAACCCTGTGGCATTGCCTTTCTCCCAGATCCATTCGTAGCGGAACAGGTCTGGGCGGCTCGCCACCAGCATGGAGGTAAATGGTTGGGCGGCACACAGCACGATTGCCGCATTCGGTTTGGCGATGCGCAGGTACTGCTCCCACAGTGGCTCCAGTGGGATGATCGAATCCCATGCGCACTCAGTTGTTCCATAGGGCAGGTCGGCCAAGATCAGGTCAACGGATGCATCCGCAATGCCCTGCATGACCTGCAGGCAATCTCCCTGGTGGAGTTGAACGTCCGCCATCATTCACCTCCCTGCGCCAGCTCGGCGACGATCCTGATTGCCTTCGCCGTCGTGCTCCGGGCTTTCACTGCGCAGCTGCGGGCGTCACGGATCAGCCCCGACACTTCGGCGCTGGCCATCAGGCTGTCGATCTCGACCAGTAGGCGCTGCAGTTCGTTGAGTTTGGCGTTCATGCTGCTTCGCTCCTGTACAGGTCGATCAGGTCGGCGGCGTTGGCTGCGATCAGGTCTTCCGACTCGCAGGGGCTGACGCTGTTGCCGATCAGGCGGATCTGGTCGGTGTGGTTGACGGCCTTGCGCACCAGCTCGCCGGTGGCCTTGTCCTCGAACCATCCCCAGTCTGTGATGTAGTCGGGGTCGAAGCCTTGAGCGATCTTCAGCTCCATCGGCTTGAGCATGCGCAGGGTGAAGTCCACAAGGGCGTAGTCGCCGAGCAGCACCAGGTCGACCAACTGCGGGAAGTGCTCCGGCAGGTGCTTGTGCAGGAAGGCTGCGCACTTCCGGGCCTTCTCCATTAGCTCGGGCGGGAGGATGGCTGCCGGGACCTGGACAACGGTGACCAGCGCCATGCGGTCCTTGGTGGGCACGGTGTGCATGGGCTCGGCCAGGTCCTGCCATTGGCCGCCGGTGCTGTAGAACTTCACCAGGTAGGCGCTGGCCAGGCGTTGGTTGGAACCTGCCTGCGTGATGGTGCTGGGCGGGGAATCGGCAGCCCTGCCGTCGCCGTTGTAGAAACCGCCGTTAGCCTGTTCGAAATGGCAGGCGGCAACGGCGTGATGGCCCGAGCTGGTGGTGATGGCGTTGATTGGCTGGGTCATGGCGCTACCGACTGAGCCGTTGCGCAAGGTCACCATCGCAGCGGTGACCAGGGCTTGTTCGCCGCGGTTGGCGCCGGTGATGGTTCGTGTGGCTTCGGTGAGCGGGTAGCCGGCGCGGTCGCCGTGATGGGTGAGGTGCGTCAGGTGTGCCGCCGACAGGGCGAAGTGGCCGCCCTTGATCTGAGCGACTTGAGTGCGCAGTGGCTCGTCGGCACTGAATGTGCGCTGGTTGCTCGCGTTGGCGAACTCGGTGAGGTTGGCGGCGGCAAGATGGTCATCGCCCATGGGGGCCAGGAAGGGCTTGTCCGCCATGACGGTGTGGCGCCAGAAGCCCTTGGCCACGCGCCGGCAGGTGTTGTCCACGTGCGGGCGCTTCCGGTCGATCATGCTCTTGCCCAGGTCGCTCCAGTCGATGCACTCCGCAGCAGTGCGCCAGGGCATCTGGCCGGCCTTCGGTTTTTCATGCCGCTTCGGGGTGGTCCAGACGATGGGGCGGCCATCGGTGCGGCCGATCATGAACAGGCGCTTGCGGATGGTCGGAGCGCCGGCATTCGAGGCGCGGCGCTCGCGCCACTCCACGTTGCAGCCCAGGCCGCGCACCAATGCGCCCTGCGGTACCCACAGTCCGATAGCTGCCATGATCTCCGGCATATCCGGATGGTCGGCCGGCAAGCCAGTGGTGAGGCAGGCCACGAACGCCTTGAAGGTGCGGCCTTCCTCCGTCTTGATCGGCTGGCCATGCTCGTCGAGCGGGCCCCACTTCTGGAACTCTTCGACGTTTTCGAGCAGGAACAGGCGCGGCCTGGTGGCGTGCACCCAGCGGACTACCACCCAGGCCAGCGAGCGGACCTGTGGGCTGCGAGGCGCAGCGCCCTTGGCCTTGCTGAAATGTCGGCAGTCAGGGGACGCCCACAGGATAGCGACGGGCTGCCCGCCGGTGGCCTCCAGCGGATCGACATCGAACACGTCGGTGATGAAGGTCTTGGTGCTGGGGTGGTTCGCCTTGTAGACCGCGATGGCTACGGGGTTGTGGTTGATGGCGATGTCCGGGTCGCGGTAGGCCTTGCGGCCCCCGCTGCTAGCACCGCCGAGGCCGGCGAAGAGGTCGACGTACAGCTCCTGCTGGAACGGGAGTGCGCGCTGGGCGGCGTTCGTCTTGATTGTGCGGAAGGAGGTCATGCGGCCCCCTTGAACGTCTTGCGCAGGTCGGCGGAGACAGCCCGGCCGCGCTTCTGCACGACCCTGGCCAGCTTCCGGCGGGCGTTGTGGCTGTGGCTGGCCTGGTCCAGCAGGCCGAAGTAGCTGTTGGCGGTCTCGCGCAGCTGCTCTGCCGGCGCGGTGCTAACCTGGCGCAGTGCGGTTTCCACCGTGCGTGGCCGGGTGACGCGGCGGTGCGGCAGGATCACCTGGCCAACGAAGTCGATTCCCCGGGCGATAGGCTGGAGCACGGTCTTCGTCGGGTTAAGCCGGGCATGCAGCGTGTCGGCCAGGAACGCCTCGATCTGGTCGTGCCAGGCATTCAGCTGTTGGGTCGACTCGGCCAGCAGCACGAAGTCATCGACGTAACGGATGTAGTGCTTTACGCGCAGCTGGTGTTTCACGAACTGGTCCAGCGCGTCGAGGTGCACGTTGGCGAAGAACTGCGACGACAGGTTCCCGATGGGCAGACCCAGGTGCGCCGGCTGGGCGGTGAGCCGCTTGTACTGCGGCACCCGGTTCAGCAGGCGGGAGGGACTGCGGGTTTCGTAGTTGGTGCGCGGGTCGTGCCAGAGGATCTGCAGGGCAAGTGCCCGCCAGGTCGGCTCGGGGATGCGCGCAGCCAGCTGCTGTTCCAGCACCCGCTTGTCGAGACTGACGAAGAAGTTGGCCAGGTCGCACTTCAGGTAGTAGGCGCGGCGTTTCCAGTTCTGGGTGATGCTGCGCACCTTCTTCTCCAGGCGCTGGGCGCCGTAGAGGGTGCCGCGCCCCTTGATGCAGGCGCAGCTATCGGAAATGAACGAGCGCTCGATGCGCGGGCCGATGTGGTTGTACAGCAGGTGGTGGACGATCCTATCCCTGAAGTCTGCGGCCCAGACTTCCCGGGCCTTGGGATGTGTCACGACGAAGCAGATGGAGGCGCCGGGTTGGTAGGCGCCTGTGTTCAGTTCGTGGAGGAGTTGCATGATGTTGCGCTCCAGGTTGAACTCGAATGCAAGGGCCGACTTGCTGTTGCGCTTGCTGCGCCGGCAGTCGTAATAGGCCTGCATGAGTGCCTCGATAGAAAATCCAGCATGGCCGCCGGTGTTGCCGTTCGATGCTGCGGACGGCGAAAGCGGGCCGGGCGTTGTCCTTGTCGTCGTTGTTCTGGTTGCCATCGTCGAAGTTCTGGATCCACGCGTTGTTCGGGCCGTTCTGCGCCAGGTCGTACTATCTACGTCGCGCTGCCGAAGGCCGAGGCCGATCAGCGGCGAGACTGCGCGGGGCCTGCCGGGACGGTGCCCGGCGGTTCCCCTGGTGCGCATGACGGTGGCCTTGTGAGCCAGCGGCACGACCAGAATCAAAATCGCGCTGGTGTGAGGGCCGTGGCGCTCACACGGCTGGCGATGCGGCGGCATTTCGTTTCCACCCAGTGGCCTGCCGGCCAATGTCGTCGGTGATCTGAATGGCTCGGCCTTGCTGGGCGCCGCTGAGCAGACCGAGGTCGACCGAGAGGCGCAGCATCAGCTCGATGACCTGGATGCGCTCCAGGATCTTCTGAATGTGTGCGACTCGTTCCTGGCCGCCGGCCGTGTTGGCGCGGAAGATCAGGATCGACACGTCGATGCACTCGTTGAGCACCTTCTCGCCAAGGGTGCGCTTGAAGTCGCGGCGCCATCCCTTGGAGAGGTCGGCCACAAGCCGGGCCAGTTCTCCGGCGCGCTTGTAAATCGGCAGGTGTTGGGCGATGGCCATGCTGGAAAACTCGCTTACCGCGCGCTGCGCGCGCGGTCGGTCAGAGCGTTAAGGGGTGAAGGGATGACGATTCTGCGGACGGCGAAAGCGGGCCGGGCGTAGTCCTTGACGTCGACGCCCTGGGTGCCATCGTCGAAGAACTGGAACCACGCGAGGCACGGGCCGTACTGCGTACTGGTGATCCACCAGCCCTTGTCCTCGAACTGCTCGGGGATGTTCGCCCAGCACAGGTAGGCCTCGGCGCGGGCGGGCAGGTAGAGGTCGGCGTGGCCTTCGGCCTGCTGCTCGGTGGCCCACTTCGCGGCGGGATGGTCGGTGTCGGCGGCGAGCAGGGCGCGGGTGTTGGCCAGGCCGTCGCGGATGTGATCGGCGCCGGTGATGCGCTGTCCGCGGCCGCCGTAGATGATCGAAGCGACCTGCGCGTGTTTTGGGGCGATCAGGTGATAGTCCGGCTCGCCGTTCTCGCCGCGCATCACGCCGACATAGGTGCCTCCCTGGCCGAGCCAGTGCTGGCCGATGGTGGGCGGATTGAGATATTCGTCGAGAGTGATCAGCTCGCCTGCGATGGCGTTGATCGATGCCAGCCCGGTTTCCTGCTCCAGTACCTGGCGAGCGAGCAGGGCGTTAGTGGTGTTGAGCTTGGTGCTGCCGATGGCCAGGGTGATTTCGTTCTGCATGGTCTGAACCTCAAAAAATTGAGCCGACCGCGCGCGGTGCGCGCGGCAGGAAAGCGAAGTGGTCAAGGGGTGACTTTGATTCTGCGGACGGCGAAAGCGGGCCGGGCGCCGTCCTTGCCGTCGCCGTCCTGGTAGCCACCGACGAAGTACTGGAACCACGCGTAGTACGGGCCGTCCTGCGTACTGGTCCAGTAGCCGCGGGCCTCCAACGCTTCCTCGCCGCCATCCTGGAAGATGGCGATGTGGCTCTGCCCGGGCGCCAGTGCGGTGTACGGGTAGCCCGGCGGCAGGCTGCTGGGGTTGTCGCCGTCGCGGAAGCTGCACCAGTTTTCCTCGGTGGTCGGCTTGCAGATGCGGTACACCACCTCGTTTTCATCGCGGGCGCCGAGGTACCAGTCGTTGTGGCCGCCAATCGACAGGCCCAGTGCCCAGGCGGCCAGCTCCGAGCCGGCCTCGGCCATGGCGCGGGTATTGGCCAGGCCATCGACGAAGCTGGCGGCGCCGGGGATCAGCAGGCCGCGCTCGCCCCAGTGGATCGGGTCGTGGAAGCCCAGGGCCTTGGGCGCTCGGATGAGGGCGTAGCGCTCGGTGTTGATCAGGTACTGGCCCATGTAGAAGCCGCCTTCGAACGGGGTGCCGAGGACGGTGGGGAGTGCAATGCTGGTCAGTGCGTTCATGTTCGGTTTCCTCAGGCGTTCGCGGCGCGATGGGTGATGGAGAGCAGGTCCATCAGGCGGTAGTGGAAGTGGGTGCGAGCCTCGTCGATGGACCAGGGCTTGATGCGGGCGGCCAGTGGCTGGATGCCGTCGAGGCAAGCCCACGGCGCCGGATCGGTCGGCATCAGGTCGCGGCGCTCAGTGGCCAGCGCCACCAGGTCGGCGTGCTTGACTGCTGCCGGCAGCTCCTTGTCCAGATCGAAGCGTGTGCAGATGGCTTCCCAGATGCGGTCCTCGACTTCGCGGTAGGCATGCATCTGCTCCTTGAGCGGGCGGACCATGTCGCCGACGTAAGCCTCAGTGGCGTCATGCAGCAGGGCGGCTAGGCAGTCGGTGCTCGGCACCAGGTCCGCCACCAGGTAGCTGTGCTGGGCAACGCTGTAGTGCTGGGACACATGGCCGTTGAACCGGCAGCAGTGGGCCAGGGCATGGGAGATATCCCGTGGATCGATCATTTCCGGCTTGGGCTCGAACAGGTCGAAGCGCTTGCCGGTGTAGGTGAGAATCCAGGTCATGGTTTACTCCAGTCCGCACAGGTGCTGCGGGTAGACGCAGGCGGCGAGCGTGGTACGCACCGGATCGGCCGGCGTGACGCCGTATTCCTCGAAGCGCGGGGTGTCCAGCATTTCGTCTGTCCACTCGACGACATCGCTCAGGTCGTACTCGTCGCCCGCGTACCCAAAGAAGCTGCACAGCAGCTTGATGGCCTGCTCCGGCGTGTAGGCTGCTACCAGGTCGTTATCGCCAACCTGGAAGCACTTCAGGTCCGGGGCGTTGTAGGCCAGCGGGTGGTCGAAGCCGACCGAGAAGCCGGCAGCATTACGATGGCCGCCACCGCCGTACTGCTGGGCGATGGCCGACACATCGAGCCCGTCGTCAGAGCTGCGCAGGGAGAAGGTGCGGCCCTTGGGGGTGTCCCAGTAGCACGCGGCGAACGGAGCGCCCTCGGCCATCACATGGCCGGCATCGCTGGAGTAGATGTACGGCAGGTTGGCTGCCGGAACGTTGTAGCCACCGATGGTCATGCGGCGCTGGACGGAGCGGAGCAGTTCCGCGATGTCCTTGTGGTGCTTTCGTTCGATGGCGATGCCGTCGGCGCGCAGAGATTCGGCAGGAGCCTCCGCCAGCTTGTCCCACACCTCGAAGTCGTAGGGGTAGCTGAAGATGTTCGCCTGAACCTCCCGCGTCCCCTCCAGGTGGAAGCGCCAGAGGTCACGGTCCTCGATGTGGTTGATCAGCGCGGGGCGGGGTTGGCCGTGGAAGAAGAAGTCCCAGGTCAGGCCCGCGCCGCTGCGGTCCATATCGAAGCAGGTGAAGATGGCGCTGGAACCGCCTGCGAAGTGTGCCCAGGATTGGCAGTCGGCAACCTGCGGGAAGCCAGCCAGGGCCTCGGCGGCGGTCTTGTGGTGGTCGATGACCAGGACGCCCTTGGCGATATCCGCCATCTGCGTCAGGTCTTCGCGGGAGTAGGAGAAGTCCACCATGATCACGGCGCGGCCGGCTACGTCAGGCAGCGGCTCGCCGTAGCGGGCGGCGTGGAACTCGACACCGGGAATCGCCTTGCGGACCACCCAGGCCGCGCCGAAGCCGTCGGCGCAGTTGCTGTGGTAGATGCACAGCAGGGGGCGGTCAACGCTCTGCATGGCGCTGTTGTAGCTGATGGCCTCCAGCGCCAGGCCGGCCGCTTCTTTGGCCGTGCTGAACTCCACGCTGGTCAAGACCAGGGTATCCTGCTTCGGCAGGTGATCGCCGATCTGCCAGTCGTCAACGATGGCCGTCAGGCCGAGGCTGGCGGCGATGGCTTGGGCATTTCGGGTCTTGCCGCAGCCATGCGGGCCGCATACGAGGACGCTTCTCATGCTGCGACCTCCTGTTGCTCGGCGTGGGCTAGGGAGGTGCGGATCCGCGAGGCCATGTGGGAGGCCAGTTCGGCGGCTTGAAGAGCTTGTGTCTGATGCGTGGTGGCGCCAACGCGCTCCGCAGTCACGGCGGTCACCTTGAGCTGCCCGCTGATCTTCATCAGCTCGGCGGCATCCTCGTCGGTGAAGGGGTTGGCGCGGCGCGAGTAGTGGGCGATGCGGTTGTCGCAGTCCTGGAGGAGCTGCTCGCGGTCGAGCTGGTGGGCGGCTTTCGCCTGGCGGAGTTCCAGGCGCTTGGTCTCGATGTCTTCGTGAAGGGCCTCGATGTGCGAGTTGTACCCGCGCTTGGCGTCGTCGTAGCCCAGGTCATAGCCCTTGGTCTCGGCGCTGTGGACCATGATCCAGGCAGCCAGGATGAACATGACGATGGCGAGCACCAGGCCAATGATGAGCGCGTGTTGAATACTTGCTTGCATGTGCTGTGTCCTCGTAGGGCCCGCCGCCGGGAATGGTTGTGAGAGTCCGGCGGCGGGGTGTTGCAGGCGGTTGCTGTTAGGCGCCGAGCTCGAAGGTGCCGATGGTCAGCGACGTGGCGTCAGCGATGTCGGTGGCCAGCAGGTCCTTGAACTCCTGGGCGATCTCTTCGCGGACCTGTTCCTCTGCCACCCAACGGGGCTTCAGGACCGGCTTGGCTTCGCCGGTCAGCACCGACAGGCGCAGGACGAAGTTGCGCAGCGGCAGGCCGTCGTAGGGCGCGCAGGAGAAGATCAGCGAGCCCGGCAGGGTGTCCTGGCTGGCGGCTTCGATCTGTTCCATGGCGCTGCGCTTGGCGTTGAAGTTGCCTTCGACGTTGTTGTGCTCGGTGCTGGCCTTGATGGTGATGTTGCGGACGGCGGCAATCGCCTGGACCAGGTTCATGCTCTGGTCGTCGGGGGTGACGGCCTGGAGGAAGTCGCGCCAGTCCTCCATCCACTCGGCCAGGTCCTTCTGGGACAGGTTCTTGCCGGCGATGCGCTGCAGTGCGGCGTAGGCGGCGGTCGGCACCAGGCGCAGGGTGGCGGTGTCGTCGGCGTGGCCAGCGGTCTGGGAATCGCCCAGGTTGAAGATCACGCGGCAGGACATGTTGTCCTTGTCGACGAAGCCGTGGGTGGCGGCGTCGGCGCGCTCCTTCACGTAGGTGACGAAGTCGGCCAGCGACGAAGTGGCCAGGGCGCCGCGGAAGCGATGGCGGTTCAGCTCCAGTTTCTCCAGGCTCTGGAGCTTGAAGCCCTCCGGGACGACGGCCATCGCGCCGGCGGAGCCGATGACGCGGGTGCCGGCGGCGGCGATGGCGTTGGAGAGGACCAGTTGCAGTGCTTCTTTCATGTGCTGTGTTCCTTGTGGCTGTGAGGGTTAGGGGGTTAGGCGTCCTGAGGGGTGACCGGAGCCTGTTCGAGGTTGAACAGTTGTGCGGTCGGGTTGGTCTGGAACAGTTCGATGCCGTTCGGAGTGACGTACATCGGCGTGTCCAGGGCGGTGTCCTCGCGGCGGCTGCCGCGCTTGGTGGGCACCAGGTAGTCGAGCTTGTGGTTGACCTTCACCTGGTTGGATTCGCCGATCCGGCTGAGCTCCAGGGTGATCACGACCTTGCCTTTCTTGCCGTGGTCGACCACGCCGGCGCCGACATCGGAGAGCGCGGCGCCGAGCTGGGAGGAGAAGACGCCCGCGTTCAGTGAGTTGATGAAGTCATTCACATCGGTCTTTTTCATGTGCTGTGCCTCGTTGGTTGTGGTGGTGTTCCCCATAGCGCTCTCCGCGAGAGAGCTATGGGGAAGGCCCGATGCGGGCCTTCCTGCTCATCAAATGCCGCCATATGTGAGCGTTTCGAGCTTGGCCCGGGTGTGCCGTCCAGCTCCGTTGCTGCGTTTACATGGCTGCCACTCCTCCTGTTGGTCCACCCAGGTGCGCTGGGGCGCTTTGCTTCAGGCTGCCTGCGTAGACTGGGCGTCGAGGAACTCGGCCAGGTCCTGCAGGTACACCACCGGCTTTTCCCGGCGGGAGGTGGTGAGCGTGCGAGTGGTCAGAGCCACCTCGCGGCTCTTGATCAGGGCGCGCAGGCGCTTCTCGGTCTTGATGTGCGGGAAGTAGGTCGCGCGGACCTGCTCCAGCGTCAGCGTGGCCGTGCCCCACTGCTTGAACAGTTGCTCCAGCGTGGTCATCGCCCCTCCCTGGTCCATGGGCGCGGTGCGAGCGCGCAGTCCCGCAGCTCGGCTTGGCGGTGCCGCATGGCATTGGTGATGAGGTCGAAGTAGCGGACCGATTCACGGGGCTCGATAGCGCCCAGTGCCAACGCCATGCGCTGAGCGGCGTCAGCCGCGCGGGCGGCGACGTTCAGCGAATCCGGATGCGCCGCGAGTCGGGTGCTCCAGGCGAGCTGCACCAGTTGGCGATAGCCTTCCCCCGTCATTGCCGGGCCTCCCCGCACCCCGCCGGAAGGCGGGCGCGCACCAGGGCGACCAGCCCCTCGATGGTCTTGCCTGTTCCACGTGCCGCCACGTTGCCGGCTTCGTCGGTGACAACGGCGCCGAAGGGGCGCACCGGGTCAGTGGTCAGCGTGACGTGCGGCAGCCAGCTGCGCGGGGTGATCGCCAGCAGGCGAGCATAGAGGTCGGCCAGGGCGATGGATTCCGGGGGCAGGGCAGCCAGGCGCTCGAGGCACTCGGCGGCGGCGTCCTGCAGGACGGCGGCCGGGTAGGCGGTCGGCGCGGTGAAGTGCATGCCGACCAGCTTGAGCGTGCCGACGGCGTCGGTGATGGGGTTCTGTACGGTCATGCCACGTGATCCTTGTGCTGGGTGACGGTTATGGAGATCCCGAGGCGCTTGGCCAGCCAGTCGATGCCGGCCTCGGTGACCATCAACACGCTGTAGTGGGCGTACTGCTGCAGCTTCGGGTTCCAGCGCGAGCGCGGGTCCATGAACAGATGGCCCTTACCGATATGCTGGGCGGCGAGCGTCCCGTCCTTGTTCACGGCCTTCTCGGCGCGGAGGTGGGCGCGCAGCGCGCGCTCACCGACCCCGAGGACTGCGGCGGCCTCGCGGATATTCCGGTTCATGGCTCGGCCCTCAGGCTGCCTGGAGCGCTCGGAGCTGGACCGTCTGCATCAGCGCATCGAGCGCCTCGTAGAGATCGTCCAGCGTGCCGTCGTTGTGGATCACCAGGTCGTTGTCGTACACCGCGATGCCGGACTCGCTGCTGTGCGCCGCGACACCGGGTGCATCAGGGCGATGCAGGTGGACCACGATGCCGCCGCGGGAGCGAATCCAGTCGGCTTCGTTCTCGAAGCGCACGTCGCTGATGACGAAGCCACGGGCGTGCGGGCTGACTTCCAGGTGGTTGGCGAGGTTCAGCTCGGCCAGCAGCAGCCAGAGCTGCGGATGCACCTGGTTGCGGCCCCACTCGGTGCCCAGCAGCTGCATCAGCTCGCGCGGGGACTTGCCCAGCCCGGGCAGCGGCTGCTCCTTGGCGGCGCCGTCGAAGATCGACGCCGGCAGGTTCAGCATTTCCGCCAAGGAGCGCTTCAGGGGCGATGCCAGCGCGTACACCAGCAGGCCGAACTGGGCGGCGAGGTAGTAGGCGGCGGTGTCCTTGCCCGAGCGGGCGCGGCCGTGGAGGCCGATAAGCAAGGTCTTCATGCGGCAGCCTCCATGCTCAGATAGCCCTGAACCCAGGTCAGCAGTTCCATGAGGTCCTGGCGAGCTTTTTCTTCGGTCTGGTCGCCGTGCTCCGGATGCGGATGTTGCGACGTTCCGGAGTAGGTAGCGGTCTTGCTCGGAGGTGCTGGGCGGCTTCTATCCTGGTAGTCGGTGTCAGCCCGGTAAACCCGGACATTAAGCCAGCCACAATGGGCAGCCAGGTCGAGGTGAGCATGCCAATCGCCTTGAGCGTTGATCAGCAGGCAGGTGGACAGGATCTGGAGCATCAGCTCCTCGATGGTGGGCTTCATGCGGCACCTCCCCACGGGCCGCTGTCGGCCTCCATGCTGGGGGCGACAGGGCGCGGCTGGGTGAGGCAGGGGCGCCGGGAGGTACCGATGATCACCAGCAGCCCGGTACGGGCCTGGATGGCCTGTACAGCTTCGGGGCTGGTGGCCGCTGCGGGGTGCAGAAGCACCGGGCAGCGGACTTTGAGCATGTGCTGTGTCGATTGCATGTCTCGTACTCCAGGGTGAGAGATGGGTACGGGACAAACAATACGACTATGAATTGAGTGTAGTCAATCCATTTATGAATTATTCGGTGACGGTGGTGCGTCTCCGCCTTCTATTCATCCACGATCCTGTCACTACGCCGCAGATGGTGGTGCCTTCTGGCACGTGAATCACTCGATTCGGGAATTCAGGATTCAGCGCAAGGAGGAACGTCCCGTCCTCACTGATCTGTAGCCGCTTGAATGTGGCTTGGCCGTCAGGCGTCCTGGCGACGATGTCGTCGTCATGAAGTGCCTCAAGCTCTGGTTCTACAAGGATCAGCTCGCCCGGTCGGTACTCAGGAAACATACTGGTTCCGCGTACTTCAAGGCAGAAAGCGGAATTACTATGAGGAAAAGGGCAGTCCAGCCATTCCTCGGCATAGCCTGGTTCGAACAAATCGATCGCCTCGCACAGGGCGCCTGCTTGCACCCAGGAAATCCGAGGGACTCGGCCTTTTATGGCGGGTCCTTCCATCACGTTGTTGTCGAATTCTGGAGTCAGCTTCCCCGCTAATAACTCCGCGCCATCCAGCCCCATAGCCTTGGCGAGCTTCATTACGTTGTCGATTCTCGGGCTCTTGGTATCGCCGGCAAGAATTCGATGGGCCGTTGGTTGGGGTACGCCTGATCGACGGCCGAGCTCTCCTTCGGACCAGGCAAGCTCCTTCAGCTTCTGGGATAACAATCGACCAATCAGCTGTCCTGATACGGCCATGCGGGTTGTCCTTATTCCTATGTGAATAATTCAGGATTGTATTGCCCTGATTCATTCGCCCGCGTATGATCGCTTGCAATTCATTTATGAATTGAATGGGCTCTGAGATGACTATCCGCGACATGATCGACGCGCTGGTGAAGGGCGGAATGAAGCAGCAAGAGATCGCAGAGGCGGTCGGCGTAAGTCAGCCGACGATTCACCGCGCGTTCCATGGCGCTGATGTCCTCTATGCCACCGGCAAGAAAATCGAAAGCCTCTATGAGGCTAGGTGCGGGCAGCCCAGGGCTGCCTGAAAGAATCCTCCATTCGAGGAAACGCCGGCGCGGGACTCTCACCTCCCGCGCCGGCGGGTGCCAGCCAAGGACTCTCACCTCCTTGGCCGGCGTACGACGACACAGCACATGCATCGGTCGTGGTCATAGAGTAGGGCGCGCCTTGCTCGATGGCTACACCGTAAAGGGAGCATTTACGGTTATGAGCCGGAAAGACCTGCTGCCGGGCGCCGGCCCGGTTTTCGATCTCCGCCAGGCGCTCTATCGCGCCGGGCGCGACTACAAGGGCGGTCTGACTTCCCTTGCCCACGACATGGTCCTTCCCTATGAGGACCTGCAGAAGAAACTGAAGCTCGACGAAGAGCGCCGCTGGCCGACGCCGGACGAGCTTGAGGACATCGTCCGCCTTACCCGCGACCCCAGGCTGCTGGATGCGCTGGTGCGCCCGGCCGGGGCCGTCTGGTATCGCCCGGAGGCCGTTGAGGCCACCGGCGCGGCGCTCAAGGCGGTGGGCGAGCTGCTGCAGCGCGAGGGCGAGTTCGTCGCCAGCCTGCAGAAGGGCGCCGACGACAATCGGTGGGACCTCCACGAAGTCGCAGACCTTGAATACCACGGTGCCAACGTCATCCGCGCCGTGCTCGGCATCATGGCCGGCGCGCGCAAGTCGATGGAGCTCCGCCTGGAGGAGGGCTGCGCCAATGGCTGACCTCCTCGAACTGGCAGCGGAAAGGGAAGAGAACTTCCGCCAGGGCCTGCTGGAAGCGCGCAAGCGCCCGGCTCCGGCCCATACTATCAGCGCCACTCACTGCGAGGACTGCGGTAGCGAAATCCCGGCTGCGCGCCGTCAGGCAGTGCCCGGCTGCGAGTGCTGTGTCGACTGTCAGCAGTTGCGGGAGGTGCGTCGATGAGCGCGCGCGAACGCCCCATCCTGTTCAGCGGGCCGATGGTCCGCGCCATCCTGGAAGGCCGGAAGACAGTCACACGCCGGCCGGTGAAGAGCGGGCAGATTCCCACCGAGGACACGTCCATCCCGACCGACGGCCCGCGCTGGAGCGCAATCGGCCAGCGGCACCCGCGCTACGGGTTCTGCGTGTTCGGCGAGACCGAGGCGGAATGCGCCCAGGAACTGGCCGAGCACGGACGGTGCCCCTACGGCCGGCCAGGCGACCGGCTGTGGGTGCGCGAAACGTGGCAAGGTCCGCTTGTTTCTGAAGAGGAGCAGATCTCCCATCCGCGCTGGTGGAAGGACATGAAGCCGTTCCAGGACCCTGCGCACTGCGCCTACCGCGCAAGCGGCCACGACAACGAGTACGTCGACCCAGATGGTGACTTCCACTGCAAATGGAAGCCGAGCATCCACATGCCCCGCTGGGCCTCTCGCATCTTGCTGGAAATCACCTCGGTGCGCGTTGAGCGTCTGCAGGACATCAGCGAGGAGCAGGCCATCGCCGAGGGGATCATCCCCCACTGCCGCGGAGGTTGGCACTGGCACCCGCATGACCCGCACAACCTCGATGACTGGCACCAGTTCGGCTTCACCACGGCCAAGCATGCCTTCCGCGACCTGTGGGTTCGGATTAACGGCGCAGATAGCTGGGACGCCAATCCCTGGGTCTGGGTCGTTGAGTTCAAGGTGCTGGAGGGGCGCGCATGACTCAGGCAGGGAACGCCACTCCGATTGCCGCCTGGGCGCGGCGCTACATCGAGGTCTTCGGGCTGGCTCTCGTCTCCATCGAACCCGGAGAGAAAATCCCCAAGGGTAAAGGCTGGCAGCGTCCGGGCGGGTACATCACCGATGCCGACGCGGCGGAAGCCTTCTGGACCAAGTACCCGAAGCACAACATGGGGGCCGTACTCGGCCCCAGCCGCGTTTGCTCGCTGGACGTGGATGACGTGCCGTCGACACGCCAGGTCCTGTGGGACTGCCTGGGGCTGGACCTGGATGCGCTGCCGGTGGCCTACCCGACCGTGGTGGGCAACCCGGCCCGGTTCCGGGTTCTGTTCCAGGTGCCGGAGGGTGTCGACCTCAGCCGGCACTCGCTGAGCTGGCCCAACGAGAAGGACCCGGACGGCTCCAAGTTCAAGCTGGCCCAGGCGGCGATCCTCGCGGCGAAAGAGAAGGGCGACAAGGAGCAGTTGGCGAAGATGCAGGCGCTGGCCGACAGCCTGAAGCGCTTCACGGTCTTCGAGCTGCGCGCCGGCCTGGTGCAGGACGTTCTGCCCCCCTCCATCCACCCTGGTACTGGCAAGCCTTACACCTGGCGCAACCCGCCCAAGGGCGATGGCCTCCCGGTGCTGCCGGGCGACCTGCTGAACATCTGGAAGAACTGGGACATCTTCAAGCGCGATGCCGAGGCGGCGTGCCCGTGGGCGCCCCAGGCGCCGGCGCCGAAGAAGCCGGCCAAGGCGAAGGCGAAGCCGCCGGCCACGGGCGGTGACGCCGGGTCGGTGATCGATGCCTTCAACCGCGCCCACGATGTCGAGCAGTTGCTCAGCGCCCACGGCTACATCCAGCGTGGGAAGAAGTGGCTGTGCCCGCAGAGCAGCACCGGCCTGCCCGGGGTGACCGTCAGCGAAGACGGCAAGGTCTACTCGCACCATGGATCGGACCCGCTCGCCAACGGCCACCAGAACGATGCTTTCGACGTGTTCTGCCTGCTGGACCACAACGGCAACCAGCACGAGGCGATCAAGGTCGCGGCGCGGATGCTGGGCATCGAGCGTAAGCCGCGGGCGCCCAGGCCACCGCAAGAGCCGGATACTTCGCCAGAGCCCCCCGGCTCGGCCGCTGATGACCTTCCCCACGCCCCATCCTTGGCTGACGTCGACGCCGAGGGCGACACCGCAGAAGACGGGGGGGCGGGGGAGGGCCTGACTCTGGCCAAGGCGCTGCGCCGGTACGCGCTGGTCGAGGGGACCACCCATGTGTGGGACATCGACAAGGCCCGCAAGATGAAGAAGCCGGCGTTCGTCGCGCTGGTCGGCCAGAAGCTGTTCAAGGAGTGGTCGGACGTCACCGACCAGAAGAAGAAAAAGCGGATTAGCGAGGACCAGGTCAGGGAGATAGAGCAGGCGCGGGCGATGGCCGGCAAGGCTGTTGGGTCGATGAGCATGCCGCCGCTGGTGCGGTACGTGTACATCGACGGGACCAAGGACGTGTGGGACCTGGCGAAGAAGCGGCGCGTGCCCGAGGGCGCGGTGAAAATGGCGCTGGGCGATGCCTACGGCCTGTGGCTGAACAGTCCCGAGCGGCGCGTGGTGGACGTGAGCAACATCGTCTTCGACCCGACGCTGACTTCGGACCCGAAGGAGACCATCAACACCTTCGAGGGGTTGCCGCTGGAGCCCAAGCGCGATGACTCGGCGTGCGAGAACCTGCGCTGGCTGATCTCGTTCCTGTGCAACCACGAGGAGGCCGCGCTGGAGTGGCTGGTCCGGTGGCTGGCGTACCCGCTGCAGCACACCGGAGCGAAGATGGACACCGCGGTGCTGATGCACTCGACCATGGAGGGCTCGGGTAAGAGCCTGCTGTTCTCGGTAGTGATGGGCCGCCTATACGGGCAGTACTCCGCGACGGTCGGACAGACCCAGCTCGAAGGCAACTTCAACGCCTGGCAGAGCGGGAAGATGTGGGCGGTGTTCGAGGAAGTGGTCAGCCGGGACCAGCGGTACAACCAGGTCGGCAAGATCAAGCAACTGATCACCGGGCAGACCGTACGCATCGAGAGCAAGTTCGTGAACGGCTGGGAGGAGGCGTCCTTCATGAACGCGGTGTTCCTCTCGAACGAAATCATGCCCTGGCCCATCAGCCCGGGCGACCGGCGCTTCCTGGTCATGTGGCCGGAGGAGGTCCTGTCGCCGGACCGGCAGAAGGCGATCAAGCACGAGCTGGCTCATGGCGGAGTGGAGGCGCTGTATGCGTGGCTGCTCGCCCAGGACCTGGGCGACTTCGACCAGCACACCAAGCCGCCGAGTACGCCGGCGCGGGAGCGACTGGTGGACCTGAGCCGCTCGACCTGGCAGACGTTCGTCCACCTCTGGCGAAGCGGAGAATTGGGCAACGGCCTGTGGGGCTGCTGCCTGAGCACGGACCTGTACGCCTTGTTCCTGGAGTGGTGCCATCGGAACAAGGAGCACTCGATGAGCCAGACGAAGTTCAGCCTGTTCATCAGCACTGCCAGCGTCGACAAGACGCGGGCGATCCCATGGACAGAGGGCAACAACCGCCGGTTCTGCGCGTTCTTCTTCCCCCGGGATGAGGAGTCGTTCAGGCCTGAGAAGCCCACCGCGCCTGAGTTGGGCAAGCACGTGACGGAGTGGCGTGCGCGCGCGCGGAAGGCCGGCTGGCACGTCGACAACTGGGACCACGTGAAGGCGGCTGCAGCATGAAAACGCGCAAAAGTGTGTTGGGTGTGTTGGCGGTGTGTTGGGTTGATTTCGCAACCTTACACAGCGCGAGTCCGTATTCCGCGCGGTTTCTGGAGGTGTGTGTAAGGTGTGTAAGGTTTGCGCGCGTGCGCGCGTGCGTGCGCAAAAAAATAGCAGCACCCTTCCGGTCGAATCGAAGCGGAGTTTTTTTCTCTACGCGAGTAACCAAAAAACCTTACCAACCTTACACACCTTACACAGACGCTCTGAAAGCATTGATTTTTATTGGTTCTGAGTGTGTTGGGTTTGTGTTGGGTTGCGGGTTTCTGTGTTGGGTTGCGGTATTGGGTGGGGAGTCGCAGCGATGATCGATGGAATCGAGGTGTTGTTGCGCCACTGGGGCGAGCAGAAGCGCAAGTCCGGCCTCGGAGGGGCATTGCCCAGCACCATGGGCACCATCATGGAATACGGAGGCTGCGCGCCGCGTGGTGGCGTGTATGGGGCGCGGTTGTTGGTGGCAGGCGCCGGGCCGGACTACGTTGCCAGTGAGATCGAAGCGGCGCTGGGTGCCGTCGACCGCGCCGAGGATGGAGGCCCGCTGGTTCTGCTGGCAAAGCTGCGGTATGTGAACCACGACGGACTGACGCTGGAGGAGCAGGTCCAGGTGCTGGACCTGGGCCGGGGCGCAGCTGGGCGGCGGGCCTACTACCGACGGCTGGATCGGCTGCACCAACTGGTGGGCGCTGCATTGGCCGCCCGTCATGCCAGGTCAAGCGGCCAGAGAAAGGCGAGCCGAAGGGAAGGCGAGAATATGCGCAAGGCAGCGGTCTCCCAGGCTCGCAAGGCGCACCAGGCTCGCGGCGTGGAGTTGTTCAAGGGCAGGGTTTGCGACCGTTCGTCGGGTGAATTGGCGCCGATCAGCTCCCGTCAGACTCCGATGGGCGCCGTACAGGAATAACCGAAAACAGGGGCTTTTCGGTTTGTCACTCTACCGGTAGAAAGTCCCCACGATGTTCGTATTCCGCCAAGGCGGCGCGAACCAACCAGATGCACGTGCTGTGCAGAACCCCGGCGATGACCCTCGGCCGGGCACCTCGAAAGCCCCTCTTCGGAGGGGCTTTCCCTTTTCTGGCGTCTTCATCAAGGAGCGAACATGCCGAACGAACAGCAGGCCCTGGCGGATATGCCGTTGTGGGTCGTGATCCTGCTTGCCATCGTTGGCGGCGTTAGCGGTGAGCTCTGGCGCGCCGACAAGGCTGGCCTCGGGTTCCGTGGAATCCTGCGGCGCCTGTTGCTGCGCTCCGGTGCATCGGTCGTTTGCGGTGTGGCGGTGGTGTTCCTCGCCATCGCCTGTGGTGCTCCCCTGCTGCTGGCCGCCGCGATTGGTAGCCTGACCGCGGCAGCCGGCGCCGAGGTAGCGGTGGGCCTGTACGAGCGGTGGGCGGCGAAGCGCATCGGTGTATGCGATATCCCGCCCCGCCAACCTGATCCCGAATGAGGGGCAGCATCAGTGCCAAGGACCTGGATGACGCGGTTGCCTCGCTGCAGGTCCTTGGCGGTGATCTGCCGAACAAGGTGTTGGCCGACGCGCTGAACCATACGGCTAACCAGGCCAACCAGGCGTTGGTCAGCGAGATCGACAACGTCTTCGACCGGCCCACCTCTTTCACGCGGAACGCCGTGCGCATCCTGAATGCCACGGCTAACCGACTTGAAGCGACGCTGTGGGTGAAGGACGAGAAGGACAATGCCTCGAAGGGGCAGGCGCCTGAGGACTGGGTAGCGCCGCAGGTGTTCGGTGGCCCCCGGGTCGACAAGGCATCCGAGCGCAACTTGAGGGCCAAGGGCATCCTGCCTGCCGGCCTGTTCATCGTTCCAGGTGTAGGCGCCCGTCTCGATCAGTACGGCAACATGAGCCGGGGGCAGATGATTCAGATCCTCTCCGGTTTAGGCGCCCTTGAGCATGTCTCGGGCTTCAAGGGAAACGCCACGCAGAGCGCACGCTCACTGGCCAAGGGGCACCAGAAGGCCTACTTCGTGATGAAGCGGGGCCGAGTGCCCATCGGGATCGCTGAGCGTCGAGAGGGCGCAGTGACGATGGTGCTCGCCTTCGTGCGGCAGCCTCAGTACCGGGTGCGCCTGCAGTTTCACGAGGTGGTGCGGCGTATTGCCGAGGATGACTCTAGGCTGGAGGCCAACATCGAGCAGGCCCTCGCCAAGGCGATGCGAGCAAAGGGCTCTGGCTGATGCCAGGCCTGGCCCTGGGGCAGCATTGAAGAACGCCACTGGCGTGCCTCAAAACCAGCTGGAAGGCCCGGCGGGGGGAGCGGTGCGGTTCGTCGGCATTCGCCGGGGGCCCCTGGGAGCGGCAGGGGGATAAGGGTGATTCGAACCGTGTTTTCGCGCTAGTGACTGGGCCGGGAAGTTAGTTAACAGGGTTAACCCGGTTAACCCCCGTGGTTCATCGTGGTTAACAGGTATCTCTCATGGCGTTGATGACCAAGGCTGAATACGCGGCCAGCCGCGGCTGGTCGCGCCCCTACGTGTCCAAGCTGGTGAAACAGGGCCGGCTGGTCGTAACCGATGACGGCAAGGTGGATGCGGAGGCCAGCGACCAACTGCTGGCGAACACCGCAGACCCAAGCAAGGCTGGCGTTGCAGAGCGGCACCAGCAGGAGCGAGTGGAGAAGGGCGTGTATGCCCACATCGCTCCGGCGGCCGCGCCCAGCCAGGCCCTGCCGCCGGCAGGCGGAACCCCTGACTACCAGAAGGCCCGCGCCCGCCGCGAATACGCCCTGGCGCTGCTCGCTGAAGACGAGCACCGCAAGGGCCGGGGCGAACTGGTGGAGCGCGAGCGTGTGGATTCCGCCGCTTTCACCGCTGCCCGCGCGCTGCGTGACCTGCTGCTGGGCATCCCCCCGAAGATCGCGGGGGAACTGGTGACCATCACCGATCCGTGGGAGATCGAGCGGCGCCTGACCGAGGCGATGCGCCGTGCTCTCGAAGACGCCGACCGACTGCTGCAGCTCGACGCCGAGATCGAGCAGGGCGGCAAGGAGCCGAACTGAGCCATGGAACAACCGTATGCCGACGGTGCCGCCGCGTACCGTGCGGCATACCGTCGAGGACTGAAGCCTGACCCCGAGCTGTGGATTGACGAGTGGGCCGATGAGTACCAGGTGATTCCCAAGGACACTGGCGCGGCGGAGCCCGGCAAGTACCACACCGACCGCACCCCCTACGCCCGCGAGCCGATGCGCTGTCTGTCGCCGGTACACCCGGCCAAGCGCGTGGTGACAATGATCGCCTCGCAGCTGATGAAGACCCAGGTGGCGCTCAACTGGATCGGCGGCTGCATCCACATGTCGCCGGCCAACATCCTGGTGCTGCTGCCCACCGAGAAGCTGAGCAAGCGGGTATCGGGTCGGATCGACAAAACGATCAAGGCTGTGAAGGTGCTGGCAGAGCGCGTGGCGAAGTCGCGCTCCCGGGACGCCCGCAACACGCTCGACACCAAGGAGTTCGAGGGCGGGGCCCTGTACTGCGCCACCGCCGGTTCGGCCTCCAACCTGGCCGAGCTCTCTGCGCGCTGGATCTACGGCGATGAGGTCGACCGCTGGGAGATGGATGTCGACGACGACGGCGACCCCATCAAGCAGGCCGAGGCTCGCGGGTCCACCTTCGGCCGGCGGGCGAAGTTCTACTACTCCAGCTCGCCGACGTTGAAGGGTGTCTCGCGCATCCATGATCTGTTCCAGCAGGGGGACCAGCGGTACTACTACGTGCCTTGTCCCCACTGCGGGACGATGCAAGTGCTGGAGTGGGAGGGGCTGAAGTACACCGATGACTTCCGCTTCGTCCAGTACCAGTGCTGCATACCTGGTTGTGCCCTGATTGAGGAGCACCACAAGGCCGCGATGCTCGCGGCGGGTGAGTGGCGGGCCCACGGAACCGGTGACGGCGAGACGGTCAGCTTTACCCTCAGCGCGCTCTATGCGCCGGCCGGCTGGCTCAGCTGGACCGACATGGCCAAGGAGTACGAAGAGGCGAAGAAACTGCAGGAGAAGGGTGACCCCGGCTCCATGCAGGTGTTCTACAACACCCGTCTCGCCAAGGTCTGGGACAGCGCGGAGGAGATGACCAAGGCCGACGAGCTGCGCAAGCGCGCCGAGTCAGAAGGCCATCGGCTCGGCCTGGTTCCCGCCGGTGCGCTGATCCTCACCGCTGCGGTGGATACCCAGCACAACCGACTTGAGCTGCTGGTGATGGGCTGGGGCGAGGGTCTGGAACGCTGGACGGTCGACTTCCAGGTGATCCCCGGCGACCCGGCGGACGAGCGCACCTGGGCCCTGCTGGACGAGAAACTGAAGGAGCGGTACCGGCACGTCAGTGGTGTAGACCTTTCGATCTGCGCCACTTGTATCGACTCCGGCGGCCACCATACCGACGAGGTCTACCAGTTCACCCGTCTGCGCCGCTGGCGGAACGTCCTGGCGGTGAAGGGAGCGAGCAAGCGCGGGCGCCCGGTGCTGGCCCAGCGCCCGTCGAAGGTCGACGTCACCTGGCGGGGCAACACCGAGAAGCAAGGCGCCGAGCTGTGGATGGTCGGCACCGACACCGCCAAGGACTGGATCTACAACCGCTACCAGTTCGAAGAGGGCCCTGGTGCGCTGCACTTCTCCGCGGACCTGCCAGAAGAGTTCTTCGAGCAGTGTGTGGCTGAGCGCAAGGTCGTCCGCTACGTGAAGGGCTACAAGCGGGTCGACTGGGTGAAGGCCAAGTCGGAGCGAAACGAGGGCCTCGACCTGATGGTTTACAACCTCGCCGCCGCCCAGTTTCTCGGTCTGCACCGATACCACGAACCGCAATGGTCCAGCCTGCGCGCTGCGGTCGGCCAGGGCAGCCTGTTTGCCGAGCCAGTGCAGCCAGCCCCAAGTGCCGCCGACGAAGACGAAGCAGCAGAAGCCGTGCCCTCCAGCCCGGGCCCTGCTGCATCCGTCGCCAAACCGGCAGCCCCTCAACCCCAGCCTTCTGGCCGGCGTACTTCGCGCAGCGGGTATCTCAGCCGTCGATAGATCGAGGTCAGCATGAGCACTGCACAACAGCGCCTGGACGAGGTCCGGGCGGCGATCAGGGACATCCTCACGAAAGGCCAGTCGGTCCGCAAGGGCGACCGCCAGGTAGACCGAGCACAACTGGCCAGCCTCTGCATCCTTGAGACCGAGTATGCAGAGGCCGCCCAGGCCGAGGCGGCTGCCAATAGCCGCCGCCCGCGACAGGTTCGCCTCTACAGCGGGGGCAAGGGGATCAAATGACCGGTCGATACAGAATCGTTTCAAAGCGCGTGCGCAACAGTTACGAGGGCGCCGGCACCGGTCGGCGCGCAGCGGGCTGGGATGCCCCGGATGCAGCGCTCAACGCGATTGCCCTCCCGGCGCTGCCGACGCTGCGCAAGCGCTCGCGGGCAGCCGTTCGCAATGATCCCTATGCGCTCAGCGCGATCTCCCGCCGGGTCACCAACCTGATCGGTACCGGGATCACGCCCAGGTCGCAGATCAAGGACAAGGACCTGCGTTCCGAGATCAATCAGCTGTGGGAGGACTGGGTCGACGAGGCCGATGCCGATGGCCTGACCGACTTCTACGGCCTGCAGATGGTTGTGGCGCGGATGGTCGAGGAGTCTGGCGAGTGCTTCGTGCGCCTGCGCAACCGCCGTCCGGAAGACGGCTTCGCGGTTCCGCTGCAGCTGCAGGTGCTGCCGCCTGACTTCGTGCCGGTGGATCGCAACTTCACCACCCGCGCCGGCAACACTGTGCGGGCCGGCATCGAGTTCAACGCCATCGGCCGGCGGGTTGCCTACTGGATGTGGCAGAGCCACCCGGGCGATCCGTCGGCGCCTCGTCGCGGTTACAACCAGCTCAACCGAATTCCCGCCGACCAGGTGCTGCACATCTTCGAGCCGCTGGAGGGTGGCCAACTGCGTGGCATTCCCCGGCTTGCACCGGTGCTGCTGCGCCTGAAGTCGCTGGACAACTACGACGACGCGGTGCTGTTCCGGCAGGAGGTGGCGAACCTGTTCGCCGGCTTCATCACCCGGCCCCGGCAGGAAGGGCCGCCGATGTTCGACCCGGCCACGGGCCTGGCGCCTGCTGCGGATCGGGACGGGACGCCGATGGTAGGGCTTGAGCCCGGCACCATGCAGGAGCTGCTGGAAGGGGAGGAGGTTATCTTCTCCGATCCGCCGGACGCGGGTAACACCTACGTCGACTTCATGAAGCAGCAACTGATGGCGGCGGCTGTAGGCATGGAACTGCCCTACGAGCTGCTCACGGGCGATATGGGGGACATCAGCGACCGCACCCTACGCGTGCTGCTCAATGAGTTCCGGCGCCGCATCGAGCAAGTGCAGTTCAGCGTCTACGTGTACCAGCTCTGCCGCCCGGTGCGTGCGGCATGGCTCGACACGGCATACCTCAGCGGCGCGCTTTCGCTTCCTGACTATCCCGCCCGGCGCCGGGAATACCTGCGCACTCGCTGGGTGCCTCAGGGTTGGGCGTACATCCATCCGGTACAGGACGTCCAGGGCAAGCTGCTGGAGATCGGTGCCGGGCTGGCCAGTCGGAGCGAGCACGTCCTCCGCACCGGCTACGACGCCGAAGTGGTGGACGAAGAGAACGCCCAGGACAACGAACGGGCCCGTGAGCTGGGCCTCAAGTACACGACCGCCACCGACGTATTGGTGGATGACGTAGAGGACAAGAAACCATGATGAAGCGACACCACCTGACCCTCGCCCTGGCTGTTGCGCTGGGGTCGCTGGGCGTTTGCACCTCCGCCCAGCCGGTGATCATGAACAAGGCCCAGGGAACTCCGGATCTGCAGGCAGAGCACTGGTACAGCGTCAAGGCGCTGGGCGAGGGCGAGACGGCGAGCAAGTCCATCGAGATCTACATCTACGGCGAGATCGGCTTCTGGGGTATCACCTCGGCCGACTTCATCCGCGACCTGAAGGCGGTCGATGACGGCACGTCGCCGGTGTTGGTCCACTTCGACACCATCGGCGGCGATCTCTTTGATGGCATCGCCATCCATAACGCCCTGCGCGGTCTTGGCGAGCGTTGCACAGCGCGCATCGACGGTGCGTGCTTTAGCGCGGGCAGTGTCGCCGCCTGCGGAGCGCACCGTGTCGAGATGGCCGACAACGCGCTGTTCATGATCCACAACCCCTGGACCTTCGCTGCGGGAGACAGCGAGGACCTGCGCAAGGTCGCCGACATGATGGACCAGGCCTTCGAGGGCATTGTGGCCAGCTACCAGCATCGGCCGTTGAACATCGACGACGCCGAGTTGCGCCGCATGATCAACGACGAGACCTGGCTGACGGCACCCGAAGCGAAGGACAAGGGCTTCGTCGATGAGGTCCTCGGCGCCGCCGAGCCGGTCGGCGTCAACGCCAGCCTGGGCAAGGTGCTCAACCGCTACCGCAACACTCCCGACGCTGCGCGCAAGCTGCTCGCGGTGGAGCAGCCGAAGAACAAGCCCGACGACAACCCGGATGACCCGCCGCCGGTGGACGCCTCGGAGTTGGCGAGCGAGCTGGCCGCCGAGTGCGCGGCGGCGGGGCTCAGCGACTGCGTGCCCTACCTCATCAAGGCCAGCGGTCTAGCGGACCGCGCCTCGGTACAGGCAGCAGTGGCTCGCGCCAAGGAAGTGAAAGCGGTCTGCGTGCTGGCCAAGCTGCCGGATGAAGCCAAGGCGCTGATCGAACAAGGTCTGGACGGCGACGGCGCCCGCCTGAAGCTCTACGACAAGGTGGCTGCGCGCAGTGGCCAGGTCGAAATCGATAACAAGATCCCGGTGGACGATCAGCCTCAGCCCACCTCCAACAAAACCCTGAACCCACGTGACGTCTACGCCAGCCGTCGCCAATCCGCCTCGAAAGGAGTGCAGCAATGACCATCAAGACCGAAGGCATCCACCCCGGCGAATTCCTCTTGTCGGAGGCGAATGGCCACCGCAGCCGCGAGGTGGTGGTGATCAGCGCCGGCTCCGGCCTCCTGAGCGCCGGCACCCTGATCGCCCAACTGACTGCCGCCAATGCCATGACCCCGACCGCCAAGGCCGGGAACACCGGCAACGGCACCATCGGCTCCGTGACCGTAACCAGTGCTGCCGCGAGCGGAGTTTACGTTCTGGCCATCACTGAAGCGGCTGCGAACGGCGGCGTCTTCGAAGTCACCAATCCGGCTGGCCAAGTGGTGGGCGATGGCCAGGTCGGCCAACCCTTCACCGGCGGTGGTGTGACCTTCACCCTCGCGGACGGCTCGACCGACTTCGTGGTCGGCGACGGCTTCACCCTGGAGGTGAAGGCCAACCTGGACGAGTGGACGGCTTACGACGATGCCGGCACCGACGATGGTCGCCGCACCGCCGACGGCATCCTCTACGCCTCGGTGGACGCCACCCTGGTGGACGTGAAGGCCACTGCGGTGGTGCGCGACTGCGAGGTCATTGAGCGTCTGCTCACCGGCCTCGATAGCGCGGCTGCTGCCGACCTGGCTGCGCTGGGTATCGTCATCCGACCCTGATCCTCAACCCTCACCACACCCTCACTATGAACCCCGCTTCGGCGGGGTTCTCCATTTCAAGGAGCCACCCATGGCAGAAATCTCCATCTTCGAGGACGAGGCCTTCAGCGTCCCCAACCTGATCCTGACTCTCAACGAGGATCACGTTGTACCTGGCCAACTCGCCGCGTCCGGTCTCTTCACCGAGCAGGGCAGCGCATCCATCGTTCAGCAGATCGAAAAGGATGGCATGACCCTGCAGCTGGTCGAAGCCAAGCCCCGCGGCTCGGCCGGCCAAGCGGTGATCGCCGATAAGCGTCGCACCGTGCCGTTCAACAACGTCCACCTGCCGCAGGGCTTCCAGATCATGGCGGACGAAATCCAGGGAATCCGCGCTGTGGGCTCGCGTACTGAGCTGCAGGGTGTACAGGATGTGGTGAACGCCCGCCTGGAAAAGGCCCGTCGTCAACTGGACACTACCCATGAGTTCCAACGCATCGGTGCTGTGAAGGGGCAAATCATCGATGCTGACGGGAAAACGGTGCTCATCGACATCTTCCAGACCTTCGGCATGCGACGTCCCAAGGCCTTCTCGATGGAGCTGAACAACGACTCCACCGATGTCAGCAGCAAGTGCGTGGATGTCCTGGACAAGCAGGAGGATGCGCTCTTCGGTCTGTCCAGCACCGGGTCGCACGCGTGGTGTGGCCGCAACTTCTGGAAGAAGCTGATCAGCCACCCGAATGTTCGCGAGGCCTACCTGGCCAGCGAAGCTGCAGCCACGTTGCGGGGTGATCGCCGGAAGCCCTTCGAGTTCGGCGGCATCACCTGGGAGCGCTACCGCGGCAAGGTTGGTGGTGAGGGTGGTACGCCGTTTGTGGGTGATGACAGCGCCTACGTTGTCGCAGAGGGCGTGGCCGACCTGTTCATCTCGGTCTTTGCGCCTGCGGATTACATGGAGACGGTCAACACCCTCGGCCTGCCGTACTACGGCAAACTGGAAACCATGCGGATGGGCAAGGGCGTTGAGGGTGAAGCGCAGTCCAACCCGCTCCATCTGTGCACTCGCCCGGCATCCACCGTCGAGCTCACCATCTGACCATGGGCGGCTTCAGCGAATTAGTCGATGACATGGACGCCACCATCGCTGAGGTCCTCAGCGATGGTGCCTTCGACTACCTCGACCGCAACGGAGTGCGCCTGGTCGAATCGCTGGCCGGCATCGTCGAGCAGGGTGTGGAACGGCTCGATGTTCCCGCGGTTGACCGCTTCAGAACGCTGGAGGTGCGCAAGCGCCTCCTGCCCCGGGTCGACCACAAGGGCTCCTTCCTCGATGAGGACGGCAATGCCTGGAGCATCGACGGCATCCACGCCGACGATGGCGACTGGATCACCTTCTACGTGGTGCCCGCATGAACCAGGTTATCGACGTTCAGGCCGAGATCATCGGCCGACTGCTGACTCTGTTAGTTGGGGTGCCGCTGTTCGGCGGTTCCGTGCAGGAAGACTCGGTGGTGGGTGTGCTCGATTCCGGTGATGACAGCCTGCCGGACTACATGATTGTCCTGCAGGAAGGCGACACCGTCGAGCGGGCCCGCCAGCCCGGCAACTGCCAGGAAGAGTGGACGCTCAACATCGTGGCGATGACGCGGAAACCCAATGCTGCCGCAATGCTGCGAGCTGGGCGACTGGACATCAAGCGCGCCTTGAAAGGGACGAAGGCTGGCCTGGACGTTAAGGGTCTGATCAAAGTCGATTTCCCCGCGTCAGTCGTGCGTCTGCCGGACCAGGGCCGGCGCTGGGGGTACCGAATTATCCCCATCACTTTCACCTACGTTCAGCCCCTGTAACCCAAGGCCGCCATCGGGCGGCCTTCTCATTTCTGGAGGGTGCCATGCCCAAAGTCATCATCAACAAAGCGTTCCACTATCGCGACGGCGCCGACGTGAAGCGCTACGTCGCGAGCGAGGATGAGGTGGAAGTCCCCCAGGGAGTGGCCGACTACGCCAAGGCCAAGGGCTTCCTCGCCGAGGATAAGCCCACCCAGGCCCGCCAGCCTGCCCAGCGCGTCCGCGAACCCCAGTTGGCCAGCGACCCCGCCGCGTAACCCAATAGCCTGCATCGCCTCTAGGAGAGCCAAATGCAACAGACCATTGATCGTTCCTTTATCGGCGAGGGCATCGTCCACGGCCGACTCTACGGTTCCCAGGACCCGTTCCTGCCCTTCGGCAACTGCGACGTGTTCAGCATCAGCTTCGCGGTCGACCGCAAGGCTCTGGCCAACTTCATGGGCGGCGGCGGTAACCGTAACGTGCGTGAACGCGTTACCGACGTCACTTCCTCGGTCGGCTTCTACGACCTGACTCCGGAAAACATCGCCCTGGTAACCCGCTCGACCATCCAGGTGGCACCGTCCGAGGCCATCGCTGATGAGCCTCACATCTCCAAGGGCGTGGCCCTGGAGCTGATCCCGTTCAAGTACCTGCCGGACCTGACCAAGACCATCACGGTGAAAACTGCCGCCGATGTTTCCCTGGTCGCCGGTACCGACTACCTGCTGATCCCGCATGGCATTCAGGTACTCAGCGGTGGAGGCATCGATGCCACCGGTATCACCGTCAGCTATACCCCCCTCCCGAGCAGCGCCGTGCAGATGCTCAACGGTTCGCAGAAGGAGCTGGAGCTGTACATCGCCGGCCTCAACGATGCCCAGTCCGGCGAGCCGTTCGCCCTCCGGCCGCGGCGCGTGAAGTTTGGCATGCTGCAGGAGTTCTCGGTGCTCGGGCAGGAGTACACCAAGCTGACCGGCCCCGCCGAGCTGCTGGCTGACCCGCTGATCACGGCCACCGATGTTTCCAAGTTCTGCCAGATGGACCTCGCTCAGGCGGCCTGAGTAGTCTGGCCAGGGATGGCCATTTGTTCACGCCTTGGGGTAGATTCGCTGGCATTCTCCAAGGAGTGGGCCAATGCAGTGTCCAAATTGCGAACAAGAGTCCCCGGTCGCTGCGTTCGGTGACCCGCTTCGCTGCCCTGAGTGCGGGGCATTCTACGAAAAGGCAGTTGCTCTGAAGGCGCGCCGGAGCCTGCCGGATATTTCGCAACCTTCGAACGGTACACCAGTCATGGCCCGTTCAGCCTTACTTCGGCGTTGGCCAATCCTGCTAGCCGTTCTTCTGGGCCTCCTCGTCGGCTACTTAATCGTTTCGCCATACATTGTCGTGCGCCAGATGCAGTCCGCAGCGAGAGCTCAGGACGCAGAGAAGCTAGCGGAGTACGTTGACTTTCCCAGTGTCCGGCAGAGCCTGAAGGACCAGATGAATGTCCGGCTTGTGAGGCTTGTCGAGCAGGAGAAGAACAACCCATTCTCAGCGCTTGGTGCTGCAATTGGCGGCGCCATGGTCGAGCGAATGGTTGATGGCTTCATCACCCCGGCAGGCCTCATTACTTTGATGAAGGGAAATCGCCCCAAAGTTGGGCAGGCGGGAGAGGCCTCGCCGCCAGCGACTTCCTCGGGGGATACCTTGGCAGGGGACATGTCCTACGAAGGAGTCAACAAGTTTGTCGTAACGGTAAAAGGCAAGAATGAAGAGCCATTCCGATTCATTCTTCGCCGTCACCTTCTCTCTTGGCGCCTTGCCGAAATCACCCTCCCTCCCGATAAACCTTAACGCATCGTAAAAAAGACCCGCCGATATGGCGGGTTTTTTTATGCCCGGAGATTCCATGGCAAACCCGATCCAGCGCCTTATTCAGTTCGTGCTGCGCGGCAAGGACGATCTGTCCACCCCTGCCCAGAAAGCTACTGAAGCCATGGAGGCCTTGCGCGCCAAAACCGGTGAGCTGAATCAGGCGCTGGAGTCGGCAAAGGATGCGCGCGGCATGGTCGTCGCGCTGAACAACACCGAGCGCGCCATTGCGCAGACGCAGACCTCTATTGAGCGAGTCGACAAGACTATCGTCGATCTGCGCGAGGCGCTGGACAAGAACCCAGGCAGTAAGGGCCTGGAGGTATCTCTGAAGGCGGCGGAGCGCGACGCGGCGAACCTGCGGCGCACCCTGGACACGCTGACTACCAAGCAGGCCGAGCAGCAGCGCGCGGCCCGCGAGGCCGGCGTCGATACCGGCAAGCTGGCCGACGAAGAGAAGCGTCTGGCTGCCGAAGTCACGCGAACCAAGGGTGAGCTGGACCAGAACACCAAGGCGATCCGTGATCTGGAGCGAGAGCAGTCTCGCGCTTCGCGGACAGCTGCCGAGCACGCCTCTCGCACTAGCGCTGTCGGCGAAGCCATGGCCCGCGGCGTGACCAGGGTGCTGGGCTTCACTGCCGCGTATATGGGCCTCGATGCCGCGCTGAGCCTGATCACCCGGGGCCTGCGCGCCGTGGCCAGTGGCATCGGCTCGATGCTCAATACCGGCGACATGTTCGAGGGCCTTCAGACTCGACTGACTTCGTTGATGGGGTCGGTGGCCGGTGGCGAGCAGGCGACCGAGTGGATCACCAAGTTCGCCAAGAACACGCCGCTCCAGCTGGGTGACGTCACCGACGCTTTCGCGCTGCTGAAAGCCTATGGCCTCGATCCCATGGGCGGTACGCTCCAGAGCCTGGAGGACCAATCCGAGAAACTGGGCGGCGGCATGGAGCGCCTAGAGGGTATCGCCACCGCGGTCGGCCAGGCGTGGGCCAAGCAGAAGCTGCAGACCGAAGAGATCCTGCAGCTGGTGGAGCGGGGGGTGCCTGCCTGGGACCTGTTGGCCAAGGTCACGGGTCGTAGCGCCGGGGAGCTTCAGGACTTGGCCAGTGCAGGCAGGCTTGGTCGCGATGCGATCAAGGCCCTGATCGAGGAAATGGGCCGCAGCTCGGCTGGTGCTGCTGAGGCGAACATGCGCCGGCTCTCCGGCATCATCAGCAACCTGCAGGACACCGCGACCAATTTCCTCAACCGTATCGCCAAGGCCGGCGCGCTGGACCATGTGAAGCAGCGCCTGGAGGCCCTCGCCGACACCATCGACCAGATGGACAAAGATGGGCGCCTCGATGCCCTGGCCGAGAGCCTGTCCAACGCATTCGTCAAGGGCGCGGATAAGGTTGAAATCTTCGCCAAGCAATTGCTGGATGTTGATTTCAACAAGCTGGTGGACGACAGCACCGCCTGGTTCAACAGCTTCGAGGAGAAAATAAATTTCGTCAGCACCTGGGCGACACGCATAACTGCTCCCTTCCGGCTCGCATCCAACCTCGTCACGGGGGTGATGAAGACGGGGCTTGGGGCGTTTTCCGCCTTTGTCGGCGCCTCATTGGCGCTGATCGGAGGCGTCGCCCGAGCGATCCCGGACGCCTTCGGGGGCAAAAAGATCGTGGAAGGCCTGGAGGCCGCCCGCGATACAGCATTCCGCATTACGGCCGAAATGGGCTCCGGAATCGCCCAGGACGCGCGGGACATCAGCGACACCTGGAATTCCGTCACCGGCCAGGTGGAGCAGAGCGTCGACGCCCAGGTACGGGCGGTTGAGCGCGGAGCGAAGGCGGCGAAGCAAGCCAGCTCCGGTATGACGGCTGATGTGCTCGAGCACTTCATCAGCACTATCACCGGCATCGAAAACGCGATGGCCGCGGTGAAGTTCGCCGACACCAGCAAGCAGTTGGACACCCTTAAGGTGGCTATCACTGAGGCGTTCCAGGCCGGGCGGCTCAGCTTGGCTGAATACGAACAGGCGTTGAACGCTGCGACTACTCGGCAGCAGTCGCTAAACGCCGCCTCGCAGCAAGCAACTGGTGTGTCCGATGAGCAAGCCCGTGCTGTCGAGCAACTCAAGCAGAAGCAAGCCGAGCTGCTACAGCAGTACCTCAAGCACGAGATCACCCTGGAGGAGTACCAGCAAAAGCATAACGCCGTTGCTCAGCAGCTGCGTGATACGGGCAAGGCTTCCGACGAGGCCAAGGTGTCCATTGCCAACCTGCAGGCTGCCCAGGATGCGATCAGTTCGGCGAAGACGATCGCCGACCTGAAGACACTTCAGAAGGCCATGTTCGACGCTTATCAAGGTGGCCGCTTGTCCCTGGAGGAATACGAGCAGGCGCACAACGCGGCAGCTACCAGCATCCGTAAGCTGGAAACTGCGGCAGGCGGTGCAGCGACGAAGGTAACCGGTCTCGGCGCATCGCTTGCCACCCTGCAGGATGTTCAGCAGGCCATCAGCAGCGCGAGAACTGATGTCGACATATCCAACATTCGCAGCGCGCTGAACAAGCTATACAACGACGGTACGCTCAGCGCTCAGGAGTTTACTCGCGAGCAGGACCGCCTTGCTGCCAAAACGAAGGAACTCCGGCAGGCAGGCGCCGAAGGCGGGCAGGGGATGGCGGACCTGGCCGACAACACCGACAAGGCCACCAAGTCCCTTGAGGAGCAGCGCAAGGAAATCGGCGCCAACATGGAGGCCGGGCGCAAGGGCACCACCAGTGCCAAGTCGGATATGGAGGCCTTCGCCGGGTTCTTCGGCGGCGTGATGACCATGGCTCGGCAGCCCCTGGCGCAATTGAGCGCGGAGGCACTGGCAGTATTCGACAACCTGCGTGGTATCTCCAACGCGGATATCGCCATCGACACCAGCAGCTTGGATGCCACCACGGCTTCCCTGGCGCGGGTGAATAAGCAGTTGGATGACGTGAAAGCGTCCATGGGCAACATGTTCCTCGACGGTCTCTCGCGGTGGGCGCTGGAGCAGCAACGGGCCAGCCTGGAAATTCAGGCGGGATACCTGGGCCAGAAGTCTGCCCTGCAGCGCCTGCTCGACGGCGTCGACAGCGGCAAGATGAAGCTCAAGGACTTCCTCTCCGCAGCCAAGTCGGCGCGCCAGGGCATGGGCCTGCTCAACGACTCGGACATGCGCACACTGGAAGGTGCCATCGCCTCGGTCGAGGAGAAGGTCAAGCAACTGGGCGAAGGCTCGAAGACCACCCTGGCCAGCTTGCGCGAGGAGTTGGCCGGGTTGCGCGGCGAGCAGGAAGCGGTGGACCGCTCCCGGTTCGCCAGCCGGCGGGCGGAGCTGCAGCAGCAGTTCGCCGAGGCCCAGGGCAGCGGCGACATGAACGCGGTGAAGAACCTCTCCGATGCCCTGGCCACGCTGCGCCAGATCGAATCGGAGACGGATGCGAAGCGGCAGTTGGATGAACAGCAGAAGCGCGTCGCCGCGCAGACCGCTGATCGGGAGGCCGCTGCCAAGCCGGCGGAGTCCGCCGCCAGCCCGGCGCCGCCGGCCGAGCCGATGAAGATCATTCGCCTGGAGACGGCCCGCGGGCCGGTAAACGTCGGTGTGCAGGACGATGGCACCGGGCTCTTGGGCGTTCTTGAACAGGCCGGAATTAGGACGACGACACGATGATGCTCGATTCCGTAGAGCTGGATGACCAGTTCGAATGGGTGGACGAGTTCGACTGGGACCCTGTTGCCCAGGCACAGGAGCGCTCCGTGATGGGGGTGCTGTTGGTGCAGGAGGGCGTCAAGGTTCACGGCAGGCCGATCACCCTGCAGTCCAATGGCGGCGTCTGGACGCCGCTGTCGGTGGTCAGGCAACTGGAGGTCCTGCGCGATCAGCCCGGCCGGGTGATGCCGCTGGTGCTGCCGGATGGCCGGGAGTTCTCGGTGATCTTCGACCGCACCCAGGGCGCGCCGCTGACGGCCAAGCAGATTCATCGCACCGTCAACCCCGGGCCCGATGTGGACTACGACGTGAACCTGCGGCTGATCACGGTGGCGCCGCCACCACCAGCCCCCTGACGGGAGAACCCCATGCAACTGATTGCCTACTGGGTTGGCGGCAGCGTTGTCGCCGCCGGCTCGCCGGAGGGTGCTGTCGCGGTAATGGAGCAGCACGAAGCACCGGGCCGCTGGAGTGTCGATAACGTCCAGCCCCTGGCGCCGGAGGAGTTGGGCGTGCCAGTCGAGGAGGGCGGCGACGAGACCTTCGCCGAAGCCCTGGCGCGCTGCCAGGCCGAGTCGCCCAGCGGCCAACCCGGCTCGCGCCTGGCGCAGATCCGCGCCGGCGAGGGCCGGCCGCAACTGATCCTCTGGGACTACCCCGGCGCCTGACGGCGCAACACCTTCACCACACCCCGCCTCGGCGGGGTTTTTCGTTTCTGGCTGGAGCTCTCCATGACCATCAGCGTCAACGATATCAAGCTGCTCAAGTCGCAGCGCCTCACCGACGAGTCCGACGGCGGTGGCCGGGCCACCGGCCAGGCCGTCGTGGACAGCGAAGTGAACAACGTCTTCCCCGACATCTCGCGCCTGGACCGGACCATCGGCCGGATCAGCCTGCGCAAGGTGTTCGCCGGTGTGATGTCGACCAACGCCGACGCCTATCTGGGCGCCCACGCGATCCTGACCCGGGCGCCGCAGGACCCCAACGTCTCGGTGCTGCTGTTCAACACCGGCAGCCAGACCGATGAGCGCGCCGATGCGCGCAATGCCATCGAGTCGTTCGTGGTGCCGGCGGTGTCCGCGCAGTTCGAGCTGCTGGGCAACCAGCTGCAGGGCCAGCGCGCTATCGCCTGCATCCAGCGCGAGGAGCAGCGGCAGCCCGAGATCGGCCAGGTCTACCAACTGCTCAATGGTGCGCTGTCGCAATACCTCCGAATTACGGCCGTGGAGGCGCGCATGGAGCAATTCACCTACGACTATGGCAACGGCAACTTCGTGACCTTCACCCGTCGGCGCCTGGACCTGTCGATCTCCTCGCCGCTGCTGAATACCTTCATTGGCGGCCAGCCGACCCCGGCCGGCACCGCGCTGCCGGCCGGCGCGGCTGGCACGAAAAGCAGCGTCCTGACCACCCAGGTGGCGGACGCGGCGCACTACTACGGTATCAGCCCATTGGCCCAGGCGGTTGCCGTGGGCGCGCTGAGCCTGCGGGTAGCGTCGGTCTATGCGCACCTGGTGCCGAGTACTACCCGCGAGAATGCGCTGATCGACCAGCTGGGCGGCTATCAGCGCCGTCTGGTCCTGGCCGCCGGCCCTGCCCGTGGCGTGAACCTGACCTTTGCGGCGGTCACTGGCGGCCAGTCGCGGAGCTTCCTCGGTACCGGCTGCGCGCCGGGTTCGCTGAGCCTGAACGTCAACGGCGGCGTATTCGCTGACGACAGCGTGGGCGGCCTGCGTTTCGTCAGCGGCAGCAACTGGATCACCAGCGGCACCATCGATTACGAAACCGGGGAGATCAACGTCAGCCGCACCGGAGCGGCCTACACCGGCGCCGCCACCAGCACCTACCAGCCGGGCGCCCCGGCCACTGGTGAGACGGTCACCGGCGAGATCGCGATTGACCTGGCCAATCGCGGCTACGTGTACACCCTGAGCCTTGCCGATGCGCCGCCGATGCCGGGCACGCTGGAAGTCAGCTACCTGGCGCTGGGCAAGTGGCAGAGCCTGCGCGACCTGGGCAACGGCGAACTGGTGGGCGAGGGCACCGGCACCATCGCCTTCGCAACCGGGTCGGTGTCGCTCACCCTGAACGCGCTGCCGGATGTCGGCAGTGCGGTGATCTGGGCCTACGTCGGCCAGAACGGCGCGGCGCTGACCCAGCGTATCGGGGCCAGCGTGCAGGCGAAGGCCAAGGTCGAGCGGACCCTGCCGCACCAGGGCCTGCTGCCGGGCAGCTACTCGGCCACCTTCAAGGTCGGCGGCGTGACCAAGACCATCACCGATGCTGGCAACGGCACGCTGTCCGGCACCGGCGGCAACGGGGTGATCAACTACGCCGCCGGCAAGGTCGCCCTGGAACTGTCCGCCACGCCGGACGCCGGCTCCGGGATCACCCATGCGTACCAGCAGGGCAGCTTCACGGACAGCCCGTTGTCGGTGACTTCCGACAGCAGCGGCATGTGCAGCGGAACCATCCCGGGCGCGCCGCTGAAGCCGGGCAGCGTCCAGATCAACTGGGTGACCCGCCAGCGGGCGCCGGTGCCGGCGATGAGCCAGGGCGTCATCGACGGCGGCAACGCACTGCCGGTGTACGAGTCGGAGGTGCTGGTCGAGAACTCGACCACTGACAACGGTTCGGGCAACTGGATCGGTCGCGGCGGGAACATCAACTACCAGACGGGCGAGTTCACCCTGCAGGTGGAGCGCACCTACACCTTCAAGGAGCACACCTACGCCACGAAGGAGAGCGGCATCAACTGGCGCCCGGACGAGCTGATCCTGGTGAGCACCGATACCAGCCTGCTGGAGTCGTTCGGCGGCACGCTGTCCATCCGTGCCCAGTCCAACGGGCAGACCTACGGCAACCAGACCGACGTCCAGGTCGTGGCGCCGGTGACGCTGGACCTGCTGCCGGGCATCGCCGAGCCGATCCTGCCGGGTTCCCTGGTATTCACCTGGGCGGGCGAGACCTACGTCGACCGCTCGGGCGTGCTGTACAAGAACATCAGCAGCCAGACCAACGCCGGCATCGCCGTCGGCGCTGTCGACTATGCCGGCCGCACCGCCACGCTCAGTACCTACAACGCCGGCGCGGCGGCTGCTGTGACGCTGCTGGCCTGTCTGACCACCAACGCCGGGTTCAGCATCAGCGCCATGGTGTTCCGCACGCCGGGTGCGCCGTTGCGCCCGGGGAGCATGCAGGTGACCGCCGTACGGGTCGACACCGCCCAGATCGTAGTCGCCACGGCGGATGCCAACGGGGTCTTCAACCACGCGGTGATCAAGGGCACGGTCGACGTCGACACCGGCATCGCGCGCCTGCGCTTCACCAGCGACCTGGGCGACCAGACCGGCGCGAGCGACATCCCGGTCATTCCGCTGCTGCTGCGCTACAACGCGGTGGTGTTTTCGAGCCTGCCGCTCGATGCGAGCCTGATCGGCCTCGACCCGGTACGGCTGCCGGCGGACGGGCGGGTGCCGATCTACCGCGAGGGCGACGTGCTGGTGATCCACCACACGGTGGAGACCGCGGTAGCGAGCCCGCAGGGCGGGGCCATGCTGCAGCTTGAGCGCGCGCAGCAGGCGGAGATCGCGGTGGTGGATGTGAACGGGGTGGTCATGAATCCGGCCGGCTACGTGGCTGACCGGGCGCAAGGCAGTCTGACCTGGGCCAATCCGTTGCTGCTGCAAGACGCCGTGGGCAATCCGCTTACCCTGCCGCTGGTGGTGCGTGACCGTGTGGAGCACATGACGCTCTGCACCGAGGTGCAGATCAGCGGCCAGGTGGGGCTCAGCTCGCCGCTGCCGTGGGACCTGCCGGCGGATGAAACCATGGTGTCCAGTGCGGTGAGCTGGGGTGACCTGCAGTCGCGGTATCACCACTGGTTCACCCAGAAGACCTGGAACCAGGGCGTGCCGAACTGGACTGATGCACCTATCGGCGAGACCACCACGGCGAACTACAACCTGCTCAGCTATCCGCCGGTGATCACCAACATGGGCGCCATCGACGGCAAGTGGGCGTTGGTGTTCATCAGCAGCACGCAGTTCCAGGTGGTGGAGGAAAAGCTCGGGGTGATCAGTACCGGCACCACCTCCAGCGACTGCGCGCCGGTCAATGCTGAAACCGGGCAACCGTACTTCACCATCCTCAAGGATGGGTGGGGCTCGGGATGGGCTGCCGGCAACGCCGTTCGCTTCAACACCGACAGCTGCCTTGGGCCGCTGTGGATCGCGCGCACCGTTCTGAGCGGGCAGGGGACGGTGGAGGATGACCAATTCAAACTGCAGATCAGGGGGGATGCCGACTGATGGCTACCGCATACCATCGTGATCAGTCTGGGGCGCCGATCCTTACCTACAACGCCAACCAGTATGTGGCTGCCCACTTCAACGCGTTCAAGGAAATCCTCAAGGCCTGCCTGGTCAACGGCTATGGCGACAGGCCGGCGGCGGGCTGGTCTCTGATCAATGAGGGCAGCGATTTCATCGTGCTGCGCAATGGCAGTGCGAGTGGCTATGTGTGCTTCTCATGGTTTAGCGGCTTAATCACTGTCTACGTGGCAGAAACCTATACCGGCATGAACGGAAACGTCATGACCGGTGATGGACTGAAGACAGGGGTGGCGGCAAATAACGCTGCGCCGCAGCGGGTGACAGCGGTCTGCACGGTGTACGGAACAAACTCAACAACGTGGAGCATGGTGGCTGATAGTAAAAGTTTTGTACTTGCTTTGAGTGCGGTGATCTCGACAACTGCGGGGGAGCTTGGATGGGGGGTAAATAAAAACGCCCCGACGACGTTGTACGTTGGTGAAGACTCACTCGGGCACTTCGTTGTCATCGGCGGCCAGAACAACTCCACTGCAGCGGCAACCATCGATCTGGGTTGGTTCGAAGCTAGAGGTTTTACTGCATTGAAGGACCCTGCTACCGGATTGCTGGTCGACTCTGGGTCTCTTGCAGTTGAGCTGCCAGGGTTCATGACGACGGCTGATCAATACACTGTTAAAACCACTGCGCTGCTGGCGGATGTTGAGCTATCCAGCGCGGTCTGGGTGGGTGGCGGGGTATACGCGGGAAAGCTGCGGGGGATTGCCTGGTCGCCAGTGCTGTCCAGGAGCGTGGCCAGCAAGGCGGCCAACTGCCTTGGGTATGTCGGAACCATGAATACCCGAACGGCCAACACGCCGATCAATCTGGGTGATGGTTACAACTACTTCATGAACTCCCTGATTAGCTATACAACAACTTTCCTTCTCACAGACAACCCTGGATTCTGGTGATGCCTACTATTGCGATCCCATATTCCAGGGCGATCCCCGGATATGTTGCGCCGATTATGGTTCAGCTTCGGTTCAGGCTGCTGCGGGAGGGGGAAGTAACTACAGGGGTTAAGTTCCTGCGCTTGTATCGCAGCTGGGAAACTATCTCCAGTCTGCAGATGGCGTTCTGGGCTGAAGCCGGTTCGGGCGAGTTTACCCAGACCTGCTCGGTAGAGTTGGCCACGCTGCTGGCCCAGGGAGAATGGCTCGCTTGTGGTGTGGATGATCTGGCGCCGCGAAAGACCCGGGCCGTCTACCTGAGTTTGTCTGCCTCGGGGACCTACACCTACAACATCACCAGCGGTGATGGTGCGGGCAACCCTGGTTCTCCCGGGGTGCTGGATGGAAAGGTTCGGGTGGATGGTCTCGCGGCGGATCGTGAGGTGGTCGTTCTCGAACGGCCGAGTGACGGCCAGTGGCGTCTTGCCGGTTACGGGCCGACGCCCGGCGGCGAAGGCGCCATCGACGTAAGGGTGATCGATGGTGAGGTCTACGCCGTGGCGCTGGACGACTGGGGCGTCGGTTTCCAGGCAAGCCTGGATGTCACCGAAGGGCAGACCATCCGCCCGACGCTGTTTGTCGGCTGGGTCTACCGGATCACCGAGGGCGGCGTCCTGCCGGCCATAGAGCCTGAATGGTGGCCCATCGACGGCGACAACGCCCCGCGCCCCCTCGGCACGGCCCGCGCCGTTGCCGTGCGCTACCACCAGCCGCTTGCCCACGGCCCGCTCCGCATCGAGGGGATCTGAATGCTGAACCTGGAAACCTCGTCACGCTGGCTGCCGGCGCGGCGCTGGCTGGATGGTCGGAGCGCAGCTGCCTGGGGCTCGATGGATAAGCGTCAGACGGAGGCGGCGGGGCGCTGGGGTGGTGGCGATGACGTCGACGCCCTGGTCCGAGGCGGTTGGGACACGGTCCCGCAGGTCGACCAGCACCAGGCCACGGCCTGGGGGGCTGGCACTGAGCAGGACGCGGATGCCACCAGCCATTGGGGCCTGGTGCCGGAGAAGGACGGTGCGCTGCTGCTCGCGTGGGATCGCTCGATCCGGCGCCAGGACGTGCGCCTGCGGCTGATCTACAACCCCATGCCGCCGCAGGTGGACCTGGGCAACGGCCAGGGCTGGTATCGCAGCGACGAGTACGGCCCGCGCAGGGATGCCGACGCCGAACGGCAGGCCAGCCTGTACATCCCGCCGGCCGGCGTTGTGCCGTTCAACTTCGCCGGCCGCTACGTGCCGCCCAGTACCGGCGTGTTCTTCAACTTCCGCTATGTGCCGCCGTCTCACGCGATCCAGCCGGTCGACAGTGGCGCCGCGGTGCGCTTCACCCCGGCGCGCATCATCGAGCAGATGCGGACCATGCCGTGGGGCTGGGGCACGCCGGCGGACCCGGTGCCGACCGGCATCGTCTACCCCGACTATCCGGGACCTGTGGTGGTGATCGATCCGCCGCAGGAGCCCGACATTCTGGAGACCTACATGATCGGCAACGTGGTGACCATGGTGGTGCTGCCCAGCGGAACGCCGGTGCAGGCCACCAACATCCGCCTGAGCCTGGATATCGACTCGTTCGCCTGGACCTTCAGCGCCGAGCTGTTCGGGCGCACCTCGCTCAACCAGGTGGTGCCGGATGCCAACGGCCCGAAGACGGTGGAGCTGACCATCAACGGTCACGCCTGGCGATTCCTGGTGGAGCGCTGGAGTGGCAGCGGCAAGCATCCGTCGGAGAACTTCACCATCAGCGGGGCCAGCCGCACCCAGCTACTGGCCGCGCCCTATGCGCCCAGACGCTCCGCCGTGAACACCGCCGCGATCAACGCCCGGCAGGTCGTTGACGAGCAACTGCTGAACACCGGCTTCACCGCGTCTTGGGACATCGTGGGTCTTGGCCCGCCGGACTGGACCCTGCCGGCCGGATCCTTCAGCTACCAGGACCAGACGCCGATGGAGGTGATCCACCGGCTGGCCGAGGTGGCCGGCGGTGTGGTTCGGCCCGACGAGTCCGGCGACGGGCTCACCGTGCTGCCACGCTACCGCGAGGCGACCTGGTTCTGGGCCACCGCGGTTCCGGACCGGATCATCGCCGGGGAGGTCGTCGCGGAGTGGGGCAGCGAGTGGAGCCCGCAGCCGCAGTGGAATTTCGTCTACATCAGCGGCACGAACTACGGCGTTGGCGTGCAGGTACGCCGCGCCGGAACTGCCGGCGATGAGCCCGCGGCCGACGTCATGGAGGACTGGATGACCGGCACCGACCCGGCCCGCTCGCGCGGGATCTGCGAGCTGTCCAAGGGCGGCAGCCAGAGCATCGAGACCCGACGCATTCCGCTGTTCCACAAGGACGGCAGCGCGCCGGGCCTGGTGCTTCCGGCGATGCTGACCGAGGTTCGGGACGAGGCCACGCCCTGGCGCGGCCTGTGCCTGAGCACGGAAATCACCGCCAGCGGCGTCGGCGCCTGCGAGGTCTGGCAGACGCTCAAGATCGAACGGCACTACGGGAGCAACTGATGGCGACAGTCAATCCATGGCGGCGCTTCATCGGGCTGTTGCCCGGCGGGCACAAGACGGTGGCGGAGGTGCTCAGCGTCGACGCCGTGTCCGGCACCAGCCGCGTGCAATTGCGCACCGGCGCCGAGCTGGTGGTGGCGGGCACCTCGGTCGCCGCCGGCAACAACGCCTTCCTGGCTGACGGCCAGGTCGTGGGGCAGGCGCCGAGCCTGCCGCAGTACGACATCGAGGTTTGATTTACACGCAGCCGATGAAGGCGTAGCGGGGCATATCCGGTGCGCTCGGATGACTCTCCACGCGCCGATACTGAGGGTGCGTCCACGACTCGCTGCGACGATCGTAGACGTTGAAGGTGATGATAGCCTGCACCTCGTCATCGGCGATGCGGTGATACATCCCATTCAGTGCGTAGGGGTTGGTGTGGCCGAGGATTTCAATTTCGGTCATGAGTGACTCCTTGGTTTGAGGGTGGAGTCAATACGCTAACTCAGAGTTACTGAACGATCGGAGGTCTACAGGGGTGAGTCACCCACTTACCAGCATGCCGAATCGGTAGTGGAGGCGCTCCCGTCCGCGCCTGAGCGCGAGCGGTTCCCGCGAGCTGATCCGCCAGCCTTCGCTCAGTAGTTCCTCAATGTGAGCGCGCAGCCCCGTCAGTTTGCGCTGTTCCTTCATCGCGAGCCCTCCAGTTGGCGGGCTCAAGCCTATCAAAGCAAAACCCAATCCAGCCCGCCGATACGCGGGCTTTTTCGTTTCTGGAGGTCGCAGTGAGTGAAGATCGGGATGTAGACGTTCTCGCCCGGACGTTGTGGGGCGAGGCGCGTGGCGAAGGGTTCGCCGGCATGGTTGCTGTCGGCTGGACTATTCGAAACCGGGTCGAGGCTGACCTCGGCCGGGACGGGAAACCGGACTGGTGGGGGGAGGGATACGCCGGAGTCTGTCGGGCACCGTGGCAGTACAGCTGCTGGAACGTGAAGGACGCGAACTATCAGTTCCTGAGCGGAGCCCGGCCGATCCCTTCGGCGGAGTACATGAAGGCGCGCGAGGCGGCCCTGGTCGTCATCGCTGGGCGGCAGCCCGATCCGACGGGCGGCGCCACGCACTACTACTCGACCAGTCTCAAGACTCCGCCGGCCTGGATCGCGAAGGCCAAGCAGACGGTGCAGCTCGGTCGTCACATCTTCTTCCGTGACGTTCCGTAGGAGGGCGCCATGTCGAGCCTGTTTTCCAAGGCGGGGCTGCTCGGCCTTGCCGGCGTGCTGCTGGTTCTGCTCGGTGCTGGTCTGGTGTGGTGGGGACTTGCTCCGCGCATCGATCTGCAGGCGCAGCGAGCAGACGCCGCGGTGAGGGTGGCCAGTGAGGCGCAGCAGATGGTGGACCTGCAGGCCGGGGTCCTTGCCGAGCAGCAGCGCCAGATCGGCGTCGTCACCGAGATTTTCCAACGCATGCGCCTGCTGGAGCAGGTCGTATCAACCAACGCCAGGGCGCAGAGCGCCGCCTTCGAGGAGCTTCGCCGAAATGATCAAGCCGTTGCTGAGTATCTGCGCGGTCCTGTACCTGCTGGTCTCGGCCGGCTGTACGAGCGCCCCGAAACAACCGAGCCAGGCGCCTATCGCAGCCCGGCAGTATTGCCCCCTGACCGCCTGTCAGCTCCCGGCCAGGCCGGCGGTGCTGGTCAATGACCAGTGGCGCCAGTCGCTCGATGTGACAGAGGCGGCGCTGATCAGCTGCGCCAGTCAGGTGCGGGGGTGCATCCTGATTCAGGATGCCCAGCGCCAAAGATGAATGGAGCTGAAGGCTTAAGGTGGCATCGTACAGGCCCTTACAGTGCGTAAGGTGTTCTGTGGTGATGTTTTATCGCGAGCCGAATCACGCAGCTTAGAGCTGCGCCAACCAACTGCTGGAGTGCATTCGCGTCCAAAGCGACCGGCGCCCGAAATGAAAGGAGCGACCGGCGGAGTGCTGCAACACCTCGCCGGCCGCCGAACCTGCAGAACATCCCTGCAAGCCCAGCCCAGGCTCCCGCCTCGTGCACGAAGCGCGGCGAGCCTAACACCTGTTTATCCATACAGTAAAGGCTTGCAAAATGACCAATCCGATCTTCCCCTGGATGGGCGGTAAGCGGCGCCTGGCCGACCGCCTCATCCCACTGTTCCCGCCACACGAGTGCTACGTCGAGGTCTTTGCCGGTGGCGCCGCACTCTTCTTCCTCCGCCCCATCCCCGCCAAGACTGAGGTGCTGAACGACCTCAACGGCGACATCGTTTGCCTCTATCGCGTCGTGAAGAATCACCTGGAAGAGTTCGTCCGCCAGTTCAAGTGGGCGATCTCCAGTCGCCAGGTCTTCGAGTGGCAGAAGCTCACGCGCCCTGAGGTCCTCACTGATATTCAGCGGGCTGCGCGCTTCTTCTACCTGCAGCACCACGCCTTCGGCGGAAAGGTCTCGGGCCAGACCTTCGGTACCGCGACGACCGGCCCGGCCATCAACCTGCTGCGCATCGAGGAGAACCTGTCCGCGGCGTGGCAGCGCCTGGCCGGCACCTACGTCGAGAACCTGCCTTGGCTGGAGTGCGCCGAGCGCTACGACCGAGAGCACACCTTCCACTACATGGACCCACCGTACTGGCAGACCGAGGGGTACGGCGTTGACTTTCCGTTCAGCGAATACGAGCGGATGGCCGACTTCATGCGGCGATGCAAGGGCAAGGTGATGGTCAGCATCAACGACCACCCGGACATCCGCCGAGCCTTCGAGGGCTTCCACATGGAGCGCCTGGATATCCGCTACAGCAACACGAACCAGCGGCAAGGCACGGCCGAGGTGACCGGCGAGCTGGTGATCATGAGCTGGCAGCCGGGCGCATTCGGCGGTCTGTTCTGAGGCTACAATGCCGACCTCGATCAACAGGAGGTCGGCATGCTCAGGATCCGCGACAACGGCTTTACCAAGTTTCAGCTTGAAAAGCTGGTCAGGAGCGATGGCCAGTACGGCATCTGGGACTTCCACCCTGCTGCAAACTCGGTAATGTTCCCTGGTCTCCAGGCCGGGCGCCACGCCGCCGTCCTGCCGGCTGAGCCGAAGGAAGGGCAGGAGGTAGAGGTTTTCGCGCTGCTGACGCTCCATGCCCCGCAGGGGGAGTGGAAGCCCTGCGGAAAGGGAGTTGCACACTACGAAAGCTAGATCGGCTCGATCAGATGAGCTCCCTTGTGCTCAGCGTTGTTCACCTGGGAGCTCACCCTGTACCACTCGAAGGCCGTGGGCGGTTCGTTCTGATGGAGCATCATCTGCTCGGCGCGTTCTTTTGGCGTCGCTGGGTCCAGCCATTCGGTTGCCAGGTCGGGAGATAGCACCACCGGCCGGCGGTCGTGGATATCGATCAATCCACCTTGAGCCTCGTCGGTGATGATCACGCAGCCGTCGTGCTCGCGGGGCTCCTGATCACCGGTCGGGAATTGACCGATAGCCGCGGCCAGGCATGGCCTCCCATCCGCCCGCCTTATGTAGAAGGGCAGCTTCTTCTTCGGGTCTGCCTCGTCGGGTATCCACTCGAACCACCCATTGACCGGAGCGATTGCCCGGTGCGGCCAAATCGCCCGCCAATACGGGCTATGAGCCACCTTCTCCAGCCTCGCGTTCGACGGCAACTTGTTGTCAGTTGCCCAATGCGGGCGCCATCCCCAGCGCACCAGGTCGCCGACCAGCGTGTCGCCTTCCATGTGCATCAGCAGCAGAGGCTTTGACGGCGGAATGTTGTAGCGCGGCTCCGCCGTTTGCCTGGCCATGTTGGGCCCTGGCAGCCGCATGATCGCCACCAGTTCAGCCCAGCTGTAGGGCTGCGTCACTCTCCCGCACATTCCTTACCCCTCCGTTTGTCCTCCTTTCATTGTAGAAACAAGCTCCTGATTTATGCTGTTTGTTTATACAGTGGTAGAGACGGTCATGAGCAAACTCCCACCATTCACCCCTGTGTCCAAGGACGAGATGCGGGAATTCTGGAACAAGTACCCCGGCCCGGACGTCCGACGGTTGCTGCTGGAAATCGAGCATAGCCGGCGGCAGATAGCTGAGGTCGAGTCTATGTATCAATCAATCCAGAAGGCTTGGAATGGACAGGGCGGTGGCCACCTGGTTGCCCTGCATCGGCTCAAGGCCCTGTTATCAGAGGAAAGGGATCGGCGGTCGTAGAGATAAAGATCCAGCTAGGGAGCGCGTGGTCGTGACGGCGCGGCATTGACGCTGTACCATCGCCACCCCCAAGACGTGTCTATCTATGAGTGTCCCCTGACCAGGCGCGATTATTTAGTACATGAAATAGTACATTGCGCCGTGCCTCTATCGCGGGAATGTCCGGATTCAGGGGCTTCAGGGTTTTTGGTTTGGGTCTCTCCGTCCGCACCATCTTCTCTCCATTAGCTCTCGCATCCGTGAATTTCCGCAGCTTCTGGTCTGGGTGACTTCTGCATTTCTAGCTACTAGAATGTTCGCCCTTGATTCTGGGAGCCGGAAGGACCGGCTTACGTCTGTGCCACGAGGAATATCCATGCAAGTTTCCGTTGAAAGCACCTCCGCTCTTGAGCGCCGCATGACCGTTGGCGTGCCGGCCGAGCGTATCGAGACCGAAGTCAACAAGCGTCTGCAGCAGACCGCTCGTCGCGCCAAGGTTCCTGGCTTCCGTCCCGGCAAGGTGCCGATGAGCGTGATCCGTCAGCGTTACGAAGCCGCCGCTCGTCAGGAAGCCCTCGGTGACCTGATCCAGGAAACCTTCTACGAAGCCGTCGTCGAGCAGAAGCTCAACCCGGCTGGCGCTCCCTCCGTCGAGCCGAAAGTGTTCGAGAAGGAGAAGGGCCTCGAGTACGTCGCTACCTTCGAAGTCTTCCCGGAGTTCCAGGTTGCCGGTTTTGACGGCATCAAGGTCGAGCGCCTGCAGGCCGACGTGGCCGATGCCGACCTCGACAACATGCTGGAAATCCTGCGCAAGCAGAACACCCGCTTCGAAGCCGTTGACCGCGCCGCCCAGAACGACGACCAGGTGAACATCGACTTCGTCGGCAAGATCGACGGCGAGGCCTTCGCTGGCGGTTCCGCCAAGGGCACCCTGCTGGTGCTGGGCTCCGGCCGCATGATCCCGGGCTTCGAAGAAGGCCTGGTTGGCGCCAAGGCCGGTGAAGAGCGCGTTCTGAACGTGACCTTCCCCGAGGACTACCAGAACCTGGACCTGGCCGGCAAAGCCGCCGAGTTCACCGCTACCGTCAACAGCGTCGCCGAGCCGAAGCTGCCGGAACTGAACGAAGAGTTCTTCGCTCTGTTCGGTGTGAAGGAAAGCACTCTGGAAGGTTTCCGTACCGAAGTTCGCAAGAACATGGAGCGTGAACTGCGTCAGGCCATCAAATCCAAGGTGAAGAACCAGGTGATGGAAGGTCTGGTCGAGACCAACCCGATCGAAGTGCCGAAGGCCCTGATCGGCAACGAAGTCAATCGTCTGCGCGTGCAGGCTGTCCAGCAGTTCGGTGGCAACATCAAGCCGGATCAGCTGCCGGCCGAGCTGTTCGAAGAGCAGGCCAAGCGCCGCGTCGTGCTGGGTCTGATCGTCGCCGAGCTGGTCAAGCAGCATGAGCTGAAGGCCGACGAAGCCCGCGTTCGCGAAATGATCGAAGAGATGGCTTCGGCCTACCAGGAGCCCGAGCAAGTTGTTGCCTGGTATTACAAAAACGACCAGCAACTGAACGAAGTCCGTTCGGTTGTACTGGAAGAACAAGTTGTAGATACTGTCCTGCAGAAGGCCGATGTGACCGACAAGCAGGTATCCTACGAAGACGCGGTCAAGCCTGCTGAAGCTCCGCAAGCGGCCTGATTCATCGCTTCGTTCGATTGTCACAAGCCAGCCTTCGGGCTGGCTTGTGCGTCTATAGAGACATGACTTTTTATTAGGGAGTGATCGTCGGACATGCATAATCCTTATATGCCGCAAGTTCCGAACATTCAGGCCGCTGGCGGTCTGGTGCCGATGGTGGTGGAGCAATCCGCCCGCGGTGAGCGTTCCTACGACATCTATTCGCGCCTGCTGAAGGAGCGGATCATCTTCCTGGTCGGCCAGGTCGAGGACTACATGGCCAACCTGGTGGTTGCCCAGTTGCTGTTCCTCGAGGCCGAGAACCCGGACAAGGACATCCACCTCTACATCAACTCCCCGGGTGGCTCGGTGACTGCCGGTATGTCGATCTACGACACCATGCAGTTCATCAAGCCCGACGTGTCCACCATCTGCGTGGGTCAGGCATGCAGCATGGGTGCCCTGCTGCTGGCCGGCGGCGCCGCTGGCAAGCGCTACTGCCTGCCGCATTCGCGCATGATGATCCACCAGCCGCTGGGCGGCTTCCAGGGCCAGGCCTCGGACATCGAGATCCACGCCAAGGAAATCCTCTTCATCAAGGAGCGCCTGAACCAGGTGCTGGCGCACCACACTGGCCAGCCGCTGGACGTCATCGCCCGCGACACCGATCGTGACCGCTTCATGAGCGGCGAAGAGGCTGTCAGCTACGGCCTGATCGACCAGGTCTTCACTCAGCGTCCTTCCGCGAGCTGAGTCTCTCCGCAACACCGCGGCCGGTAATCCGGCCGCTTCGCGGGCTTGAAAATGCCTGCGAATGCCTTCATCTTGTCCTTCACGTATATCCCCGATTGGAACGATCGAATGACTGACACCCGCAACGGCGAGGACAACGGCAAGCTGCTGTATTGCTCCTTCTGCGGCAAGAGCCAGCACGAAGTGCGCAAGTTGATTGCCGGCCCCTCGGTCTTTATCTGCGACGAGTGCGTCGACCTGTGCAATGACATCATCCGCGAGGAGGTGCAGGAAGCGCAGGCGGAGAGCAGTGCACACAAGCTTCCGGCGCCGAAAGAGATCCGCACCATCCTCGATCAGTATGTGATCGGCCAGGAGCGCGCGAAGAAAGTGCTGGCGGTAGCGGTCTACAACCACTACAAGCGCCTGAATCAGCGTGAGCGCAAGGACGATGTCGAGCTGGGCAAGAGCAACATCCTGCTGATCGGGCCGACCGGCTCGGGCAAGACGCTGCTGGCCGAAACCCTGGCGCGCCTGCTCAACGTCCCGTTCACCATCGCCGATGCGACCACCCTCACCGAGGCGGGTTACGTGGGCGAGGATGTCGAGAACATCATCCAGAAATTGCTGCAGAAGTGCGATTACGATGTCGAGAAGGCCCAGATGGGCATCGTCTACATCGACGAAATCGACAAGATCTCGCGCAAGTCCGACAACCCGTCGATCACCCGTGACGTTTCGGGCGAGGGCGTTCAGCAGGCCCTGCTGAAACTGATCGAAGGCACCGTGGCCTCCGTGCCGCCCCAGGGCGGCCGCAAGCACCCGCAGCAGGAATTCCTGCAGGTCGACACCCGCAACATCCTGTTCATCTGCGGTGGCGCGTTCGCTGGCCTGGAAAAGGTCATCCAGAACCGCTCCACCAAGGGCGGCATCGGCTTCAATGCCGAGGTTCGCAGCCAGGAAGCCGGCAAGAAGGTGGGCGAGGCGCTGCGTGAGGTCGAGCCGGAGGATCTGGTGAAGTTCGGCCTGATTCCGGAGTTCGTCGGTCGTCTGCCGATCATCGCGACCCTGGACGAGCTCGACGAGGCTGCGCTGATGCAGATTCTCACCGAGCCGAAGAACGCGCTGACCAAGCAGTACGCCAAGCTCTTCGAAATGGAAGGCGTGGACCTGGAGTTCCGTCCGGACGCCCTCAAGGCCGTGGCCCGCAAGGCGCTGGAGCGCAAGACCGGTGCCCGTGGCCTGCGTTCCATCCTCGAAGGCATCCTGCTGGACACCATGTACGAGATCCCATCGCAGACCGAAGTCAGCAAGGTGGTCATCGACGAAAGCGTCATCGATGGCTCCTCCCAGCCCCTGCTGATCTACGAGAACAGCGAGCAGCCGGCCAAGGCCGCGCCTGACGCCTGAAACCAGAAGGGGCCCTGCGGCCCCTTCTTTCTTCCTATCTACCGCGCTTGTTTTTTCCCAGCCCTAACCCCATCTTAGGCCGAAGGGTCCAATCCCATCGTTTTGGCCAAGTGCCGCTGTAGAGCCGAATATCATGAAAACACTCGTCGAGTTGCCCCTGCTGCCCCTGCGTGACGTAGTGGTGTATCCGCACATGGTCATCCCGCTGTTCGTGGGACGCGAGAAATCCATCGAGGCCCTCGAGGCCGCCATGACCGGCGACAAGCAGATCTTGCTGCTGGCGCAGAAGAACCCGGCCGACGACGATCCGGGTGAAGATGGCCTGTACCGCATGGGTACCGTTGCCACCGTCCTGCAGCTGCTGAAGCTGCCCGATGGCACCGTCAAGGTGCTGGTCGAGGGTGAGCAGCGTGGCCAGGTAGAGCGCTTCACCGACGAGGAAGCCTACTGCCGCGCCGAAGTTTCGATCATCGACGAGGCCTCCGTTGGCGAGCGCGAGTCCGAAGTCTTCACCCGCAGCCTGCTGAGCCAGTTCGAACAGTACGTGCAACTGGGCAAGAAGGTTCCGGCGGAAGTCCTGTCCTCGCTCAACAGTATCGACGAGCCCGGTCGCCTGGTGGACACCATGGCCGCGCACATGGCGCTGAAGATTGAGCAGAAGCAGGAAATCCTCGAAATCACCGAGCTGTCCGCCCGCGTCGAGCACGTGCTGGCGATGCTGGATGCCGAGATCGACCTGCTGCAGGTCGAGAAGCGCATCCGCGGCCGCGTGAAGAAGCAGATGGAACGCAGTCAGCGCGAGTACTACCTGAACGAACAGATGAAAGCCATCCAGAAGGAGCTGGGTGACATCGACGAAGGCCACAACGAAGTCGAGGAGCTGAAGAAGCGCATCGATGCCGCCGGCCTGACCAAGGAAGCCCTGGCCAAGGCCAACGCCGAACTGAACAAGCTCAAGCAGATGTCGCCGATGTCCGCCGAGGCGACTGTGGTGCGTTCCTACATCGACTGGCTGGTGAACGTGCCGTGGAAGGCCGAGAGCAAGGTGCGTCACGACCTGACCAAGGCCGAAGACATCCTCGATGCCGACCACTACGGCCTGGAGGAGGTCAAGGAGCGCATCCTCGAATACCTCGCCGTGCAGAAGCGCGTGAAAAAGGTGAAGGGGCCGGTGCTCTGCCTGGTCGGTCCGCCCGGCGTGGGCAAGACCTCGCTGGCCGAGTCCATCGCCCGCGCCACCAACCGCAAGTTCGTGCGCATGGCCCTGGGCGGCGTGCGTGACGAGGCCGAGATCCGTGGCCACCGCCGCACCTATATCGGTTCCATGCCGGGTCGCCTGATCCAGAAGATGACCAAGGTCGGCGTGCGCAACCCGCTGTTCCTGCTCGACGAGATCGACAAGATGGGCAGCGACATGCGCGGCGACCCCGCGTCGGCGTTGCTGGAGGTGCTCGATCCCGAGCAGAACCACAACTTCAACGATCACTATCTTGAAGTCGACTACGACCTGTCTGATGTGATGTTCCTCTGCACGGCGAACTCCATGAACATTCCGGCACCGCTGCTGGACCGCATGGAGGTGATCCGCCTGCCGGGTTACACCGAGGACGAGAAGGTCAATATCGCTTCGAAATATCTTGTGCCGAAACAGACCGAAGCCAACGGCCTGAAGAAGGGCGAGCTGACCTTCGAGGCGGCGGCGATCCGCGACATCATTCGTTACTACACCCGCGAAGCCGGCGTGCGCAGCCTCGAGCGGCAGATCGCCAAGGTCTGCCGCAAGGCGGTGAAAGAGGGCACGAAGGTCAAGCGCATCGACGCCAAGGTGACCCCGGAGACCCTGGAGAACTACCTGGGCGTACGCAAGTTCCGCTACGGCCTGGCCGAGCAGCAGGACCAGATCGGCCAGGTGACCGGCCTGGCCTGGACCCAGGTGGGCGGCGAATTACTGACCATCGAATCGGCCATCGTTCCCGGCAAGGGCGCGTTGACCAAGACCGGCTCGCTGGGCGACGTCATGGCCGAATCCATCACGGCCGCGCTGACCGTGGTGCGCAGCCGGGCGAAGAGTCTGGGGATTCCGGCGGACTTCCACGAGAAGCACGACATCCATATCCACGTGCCGGAAGGCGCCACGCCGAAGGACGGTCCCAGTGCCGGTACCGGCATGTGCACCGCGCTGGTCTCGGCCATTACGCAGATTCCGGTGCGGGCCGATGTTGCCATGACCGGTGAAATCACCCTGAGAGGCCAGGTACTGGCCATTGGTGGCCTGAAGGAAAAACTTCTGGCTGCGCATCGGGGGGGAATCAAGACCGTGATCATTCCCGAGGAAAACGTACGAGATCTTAGGGAAATTCCGGATAATATTAAGGCTGATCTCGTTATTAAACCGGTTAAATGGATTGACGAGGTCCTGCAAATTGCGCTGCAATACGCGCCGGAGCCCTTGCCCGATGCGGCTCCCGAGATGGTTGCAAAGGATGAGAAGCGCGAGTCTGATTCCAAGGAGCGAATCAGCACGCATTAGTTGGGGGGCTTTCTTGACACTGTTTTTGAGCCCTTGTTATAAAGCGGCACTTGCTTTGTCAGTTGGCAAACCAGCACCTGCTTTTGCTTACACCTAACACATAGAAACATACTCAACAGAAATAAGGGGACTTAGAGTGAACAAGTCGGAACTGATCGATGCTATCGCCGCATCTGCTGATATCCCGAAAGCTGTTGCCGGTCGCGCTCTGGACGCGGTGATCGAGTCTGTAACTGGCGCCCTGAAGGCTGGTGACTCCGTCGTACTGGTCGGCTTCGGCACCTTCGCCGTGAAAGAGCGTGCTGCTCGCACCGGTCGTAACCCGCAAACCGGCAAGCCGATCAAGATCGCTGCCGCTAAGATCCCGGGCTTCAAGGCCGGTAAAGCCCTCAAGGATGCTGTAAACTAAGCGTCTTTTTGGACTAGACCTGGATCGGCTCAGCTCAGGTTGAGCCGATCACGGAGCGGCGACTCTACAGGCCCAGAGCCGGTAGAAATCGCCAGGGGTCACGGGCAGATGCCCGCAAGCTCCAACAGTTACGAGAAGGCGCATCCTCGGATGCGCCTTTCTTATATCCGCCTTTTCCACGCCGCGCCGCCATTGACGGCAGGCCGTGGCCGCGTTCGGGGGCCGCATGCTGCAAAACATCAGGGACAATTCTCAGGGCTGGATCACCAAGACCATCCTGGGAGTCATCGTTGTCCTCATGGCTTTGACCGGGTTCGATCAGATCATTCGCGCAACCCACCACGAGAACGTCGCCGCGCAGGTCAATGGTGACGACATCGGTCTGCCTGAGGTGCAGCAGGCCGTGGACATGCAGCGTCGCCAGCTGATGCAGCGTCTGGGCAAGGACTTCGATGCCTCCATGCTCGACGACAAGCTGCTCAAGGACTCCGCGCTGAAGTCGCTCATCGAGCGCAAGCTGGTCCTGCAGGCTGCCCAGAACAACAAGTTCGCCCTCTCCCAGCAGGCGCTGGACCAACTGATCGTGCAGACCCCCGAGTTCCAGGTGGATGGCAAGTTCAATGCCGACCGCTTCGACCAGGTCATTCGCCAGATGGGCTACAGCCGCATGCAGTTCCGCCAGATGTTCGCCGAGGAAATGCTGATCGGCCAGCTGCGCGCCGGTATCGCCGGCACCGGCTTCGTCACCGATGACGAGCTGAAGGCCTTCGCCCGCCTGGAAAAGCAGACTCGTGACTTCGCCACCCTGACCCTCAAGGCCGATCCGTCCAGGAGCAAGGTCGAGGACAGCGAGATCAAGGCGTATTACGACGCCCACAGCACCGAGTTCATGACCACCGAGCAGGTGACCATCGACTTCATCGAGCTGAAGAAGTCCGGCTTCTTCGACCAGGTCGAAGTGAAGAAGGAAGACCTCGAGGCCCTGTACCAGAAGGAAATCGCCGGCCTCGCCGAGCAGCGCAACGCCGCGCATATCCTGATCGAGGTGAACGACAAGCAGAACGACCAGCAGGCCAAGGCCAAGATCGACGAGATCAAGGCGCGCCTGGACAAGGGCGAGGACTTCGCCAAGCTGGCCAAGGAGCTGTCCAACGATACCGGCTCCGCTGCCAATGGCGGTGACCTGGGCTACGCCGGCCGCGGCGTGTACGACCCGGCCTTCGAGGAGGCCCTGTATGCGCTGAACAAGGGTGAGGTTTCCGCTCCGGTGAAAACCCCCTACGGCTGGCACCTGATCAAGCTGCTGGGCGTCGAGGCGCCGGAAGTTCCGGCCTTCGAAAGCCTGAAGCCGAAGCTGGAGCAGGACGTGAAGGCCCAACTGGTCGAGCAGCGCTTCGTCGATGCCACCAAGCAGCTGGAAAGCGCCGCCTACGAGGCATCCGACCTGTCCCAGCCGGCCCAGGACATGGGGCTGAAGGTACAGACCAGCAAGCCGTTCGGCCGCGAAGGCGGCGAGGGTGTGACCGCGAACCGTCAGGTCATCCAGGCGGCGTTCAGCCCCGAGGTGCTGGAAGACGGCGCCAACAGCGGCGCGATCGAGCTGGACCCGGACACCGTGGTCGTACTGCGCGTCAAGGAGCACCACAAGCCTGAGCAGCAAACCCTGGAACAGGTCAGTGCGACCATCCGCGCCCGTCTGCAGCAGGAGCATGCGGCTGCCGACGCCAAGGCCCGCGGTGAAGCGCTGCTCGCCGGCCTGCGCGACGGCAAGATTCCGCTGGACAAGGATCAGGAAGGCCAGAGCTGGAAGGTGGTGGAAGCCGCTTCGCGCAGCCAGGAGGGTGTCGATCCGGTCGTGCTGCAGAGCGTGTTCCGCATGGCGCATCCGGCTTCGGCCGACAAGCCGGGCCTGTCCGGTGTTGCACTGCAGAACGGTGACTTTGTGCTGGTGCGCCTCTCCGGCGTCAGCGAGCCGGAAGCCAAGATGACCGACGAAGAGAAGGCCATGTACCAGCGCTTCCTCGCTTCGCGCAGTGGCCAGGAGGACTTCGCTGCCTTCCGCCGTCAACTGCAGGAGAAGGCGAAAATCGAGAAGTTCGACGACGCCAGCAAGTGATGATCGACCCGGGCTGCCACTGGCAGCCCGGTGCCGACAAGGAAAAAGGCCGCGAATGCGGCCTTTTTTCATGGTCGTGCGGGAGCGGGCTCTGTCGGGAGAAGGTTCGCGAGCAAGCTCGCTCCTACAACAAACAGGCCGCTCCGCAGCTGTATGAAAAGCCGCCCATCGGGCGGCTTTTTCGTGGGTCACTCGTCGTCCAGCGGCCCCATGGCGGTGGTGTTGAAGCCGCCGTCGACGTACAGGATCTCGCCGCTGATGCCGCTGGCCAGGTCGGAGCAGAGGAAGGCGCCGGCATTGCCGACTTCCTCGATGGTCACGTTGCGGCGCAGGGGCGTCTGCCGTTCGCTGGCGGCGAGCATCCTGCGGAAGCTCTTGATGCCCGAGGCGGCCAGGGTGCGGATCGGGCCGGCGGAGACGGCATTGACCCGTGTCCCCTCCGGGCCGAGGCTGCCGGCCAGGTAGCGGACGCCGGCTTCCAGGCTGGCCTTGGCCATGCCCATCACGTTGTAGTTGGGCAGGGTGCGCTCGGCGCCGAGGTAGGAGAGGGTGAGCAGGCTGCCGTTGCGGCCTTTCATCATGTCGCGGCCGGCCTTGGCCAGGGCGATGAAGCTGTAGGCGCTGATGTCGTGGGCGATGCGGAAGCCCTCGCGGGTGGTGACGCTGGTGAAGTCGCCATCGAGCTGGTCGCCCGGCGCGAAGCCTACGGAGTGGACGATGATGTCCAGGCCGTCCCAATGCTTGCCCAGCTCGCGGAACACCGCCTCGATATCGGCGTCGCTGGCCACATCGCAGGGGAAGCACAGCTCGGCGCGGGAACCCCAGCCGGCGGCGAACTCCTCGACGCGTCCCTTGAGCTTGTCGTTCTGGTAGGTGAAGGCCAGCTCCGCGCCTTCACGGTGCATCGCGGCGGCGATGCCGGAGGCGATGGAGAGTTTGCTGGCGACGCCGACGATCAGCGCGCGCTTACCGGCAAGAAATCCCACGGGGGTTTCCTCCTTTTCTCAGTGAGGCTGCGCCGGAACCATGAAGGCGGCTTCCAGCAGTTGCTGCGTGTAGGCGTGCTGCGGCGCGGAGAAGACCTGCTCGGCCGAGCCCTGTTCGACCACCTTGCCCTGGCGGATCACCATCAGTTGATGGCTCAGCGCCTTGACCACCGCCAGGTCGTGGCTGATGAACAGGTAGCTCAGGTTGTACTTGGCCTGCAGGCGGCGCAGCAGTTCCACTACCTGACGCTGCACGGTGCGGTCGAGCGCCGAGGTCGGCTCGTCCAGCAGGATCAGCGCCGGCTTCAACACCAGCGCCCGGGCGATGGCGATGCGTTGCCGCTGCCCGCCGGAAAACTCGTGGGGGTAGCGGTGACGGGTTTCCGGGTCCAGCCCGACTTCCTTCAACGCCTCGACGATGGCCAGCTCGCGCTCTTCCGGCGTGCCGATGCGGTGGATTTCCAGGCCTTCGCCGACGATCTGGCCCACCGACATGCGCGGGCTGAGGCTGCCGAAGGGGTCCTGGAAGACCACCTGCATTTCCCGTCGCAAGGGCCGCACCTGGCTCTGGTTCATCCCCTCCAGGTCGCTGCCTTCGAAGCGGATGCCGCCCTGGCTGTTGATCAGGCGCAGGATGGCCAGCCCGAGGGTGGACTTGCCCGAGCCGCTTTCGCCGACGATGCCCAGGGTCTGGCCGCGGGGCAGGTTGAAGTCGATGCCGTCCACCGCCTTGACGTGGTCCACGGTGCGGCGGAATACGCCCTTCTTGATCGGGAACCAGACGCGCAGGTCGCTGACGTCCAGCAGGGTCGGGCCGGGCGGGTTGTCGGCGGGGTTGCCGCTGGGCTCGGCGCCCAGCAGTTCGCGGGTATAGGGATGCTGCGGTGACTCGAACAGGGCTTCGCAGGGAGCCTGCTCGACGATGCAGCCGTGCTGCATGACGCACACGCGGTGGGCGATGCGCCGCACCAGGTTGAGGTCGTGGGTGATCAGCAGCAGGGCCATGCCCAGGCGCTGCTGCAGGTCGCGCAGCAGGTCGAGGATCTTCAGCTGCACGGTGACGTCCAGCGCGGTGGTCGGCTCGTCGGCGATCAGCAGCTCCGGCTCGCAGGCCAGCGCCATGGCGATCATCACCCGCTGCCGCTGGCCGCCGGAGAGCTCATGCGGGTAGGCCTTCAGGCGGCTGGCCGGGTTGGGGATGCCGACCAGCTCCAGCAGCTCCAGGGTGCGCGCCCGCGCCTGGGCGGCGTTCATGCCCTTGTGCAGGGCCAGGACTTCGCCGATCTGCTTCTCGATGGTGTGCAGCGGGTTCAGCGAGGTCATCGGCTCCTGGAACACCATGGCGATGCGGTTGCCACGAATGCCGCGCAGCTTGTTCTCCGGCAGCTTCAGCAGGTCCTTGCCGGCGTAGTGGATGCTGCCGCTCGGATGGCTGGCCGTGGGGTAGGGCAGCAGGCGCAGGATGGAGTTGGCGCTCACCGACTTGCCGGAGCCGCTTTCGCCGACCAGCGCCAGGGTCTCGCCCTTGCGGATGTCGAAGCTGATCTTCTCCACCGCATGCACCGTCTCGTCGCCGCAGAGGAAGTCCACCGAGAGGTCGCGGACTTCGATGAGGTTTTCACTTGTGGTCATCTCACTTCCTCGGGTCGAAGGCGTCACGGGCGGCTTCGCCGATGAACACCAGCAGGCTGAGCATCACCGCCAGCACCACGAAGGCGCTGATGCCGAGCCAGGGTGCCTGCAGGTTGGACTTGCCCTGGGCCACCAGCTCGCCCAGCGAGGGCGCGCCGGCGGGCAGGCCGAAGCCGAGGAAGTCCAGCGAGGTCAGGGTGCCGATGGCGCCGGTGAGGATGAACGGCATGAAGGTCAGGGTGGAGATCATCGCGTTGGGCAGGATGTGGCGGAACATGATCGCCCCGTTGCGCATGCCCAGCGCCCGCGCGGCGCGTACGTATTCCAGGTTGCGGCCGCGGAGGAACTCGGCGCGGACCACGTCCACCAGGCTCATCCAGGAGAACAGCAACATGATCCCCAGCAGCCACCAGAAGCCCGGCTGCACGAAGCTGGCGAGGATGATCAGCAGGTAGAGCACCGGCAGGCCCGACCAGATTTCCAGGAAACGCTGCCCGAGCAGGTCGATCCAGCCGCCGTAGAAGCCCTGCAGCGCGCCGACACCGACGCCGATGATCGAGCTGAGCACGGTGAGGGTGAGGGCGAACAGCACCGAGATGCGGAAGCCGTAGATCACCCGGGCGAGTACGTCGCGCGCCTGGTCGTCGGTGCCCAGCCAGTTTTCCCGGCTGGGCGGGGAGGGGGCGGGCACGCGCAGGTCGTAGTTGATGGTGTCGTAGCTGTAGGCGATCGGCGGCCAGAGGATCCAGCCGTCGTTCGCGGCGATCTGCTCGCGGATGTAGGGGCTGCGGTAGTTCGCCTCCATGGGGAACTCGCCGCCGAAGGTGGTTTCCGGGTAGCGCTTGAACGCCGGGAAGTACCAGGCGCCGTCGTAGCGGATGGCCAGCGGCTTGTCGTTGGCGATCAGCTCGGCGCCCAGGCTTGCGACGAACAGCACGAGGAACAGCCAGAGCGACCACCAGCCGCGCTTGTTGGCCTTGAAGCGCGCCCAGCGGCGCTGGTTGATGGGAGACAGGCGCATCGGTTTACTCCCGGTTCTCGAAGTCGATGCGCGGATCGACCAGCGTGTAGAGGACGTCGCTGACCAGCTTCATGATCAGGCCGAACAGGGTGAAGATGAACAGCGTGCCGAACACCACCGGGTAGTCGCGGTTCAGCGCCGCCTCGAAGCTGAGCAGGCCGAGGCCGTCGAGGGAGAAGATCACCTCGATCAGCAGCGCGCCGGTGAAGAAGATGCCCAGCAGCGCCGAGGGCAGGCCGGCGATGACCAGCAGCATGGCGTTGCGGAACACGTGGCCGTAGAGCACGCGGCGCTCGGTGAGGCCCTTGGCGCGGGCGGTGACCACGTACTGCTTGCCGATCTCGTCGAGGAAGCTGTTCTTGGTCAGCAGGGTGATGGTGGCGAAGTTGCCGATCACCAGCGCGGTGATGGGCAGCGCGAGGTGCCAGAAGTAGTCGCGGGCCTTGCCGACCCAAGTCAGCTCGTCGAAGTTGTTGGACGTCAGCCCTCGTAGCGGGAACCAGTCCCAGTAGCTGCCGCCGGCGAACAGCACCACCAGCAGGATGGCGAAGAGGAAGGCCGGGATGGCATAGCCGATGATGATCGCCGAGCTGGTCCAGACGTCGAAGTGACTGCCGTGGCGCACCGCCTTGGCGATGCCCAGGGGGATCGACACCAGGTACATGATCAGCGTGCTCCACAGCCCGAGGGAGACGGAGACCGGCAGCTTCTCGACGATCAGGTCGGTGACCTTGGCGTCGCGGAAGAAGCTCTGGCCGAAGTCCAGGCGCAGGTAGTTCTTCAGCATGATCCAGAAGCGTTCGGGGGCCGGCTTGTCGAAGCCGTACATGCGCTCGATCTCCTTCACCAGCTCCGGGTCGAGGCCCTGGGCACCGCGGTAGTGCGAGCCGGCCGAGGCGACTTCGCCGCCGCCGCCGGAGATGCGTCCGGTGGCGCCGCCGCTGGCGGCGTCGAAGCCTTCCAGCTTGGCGATCGTCTGCTCCACCGGGCCGCCGGGCGCGGCCTGGATGATGATGAAGTTGATCAGCAGGATGCCGAACAGGGTGGGGATGATCAGCAGCAGGCGCCGCAGGATGTAGGCGAGCATCAGTACGCTTCCCCGGTCTGGGCGTCATTCGCCGGGGCGGGTTCGGCGGCGCTGCCCTCGGCCTTGGTCGGCACGGCCTGGTCGCGCGCCTGCCACCAGGTCATCAGCGCATAGCCGTAGGGCGGCAGCTTCTCCGGGTGGGCGATGCGGTTCCAGTAGGCGAGGCGCCAGGTGCCCAGGTACCAGTTGGGCACCACGTAGTGCCCCCAGAGCAGCGCGCGGTCGAGGGCGCGGGCGTGGTTGACCAGGCTTGCGCGGGAGTCGGCGTTGATCAGGCCGTCCACCAGGGCGTCGATGCCCGGGTCCTGCAGGCCGATGAAATTGCGGCTGCCGGGCTTGTCGGCACTGCTGGAGTGCCAGAACTCGCGCTGCTCGTTGCCCGGCGAGTTGGACTGCGGCCAGCTGCTGACGATCATGTCGTAGTCCCGCGAGCGCAGGCGGTTGACGTACTGCGAGACGTCGACGCGGCGCAGCTGCATGTCGATGCCCAGTTCGGCGAGGTTGCGCTTGAAGGGCAGCAGCACGCGCTCGAAGTCGGCCTGGGCGAGCATGAACTCGAAGCTCAGCTGCTTGCCGTCGGGGCCGATCATCTTGTCGTTCTCGATCCGGTAGCCGGCGTCCAGCAGCAACTGGTAGGCCCTGCGCTTCTGCTCGCGGATGATGCCGCTGCCGTCGCTGGCCGGTGGCACGTAGACCTCGGTGAAGACCTGCGGCGGCAGCTTGTCGCGCAGCGGTTCGAGAATCTTCAGCTCCTCGGCGTCGGGCAACTGGTGCGCGGCCATTTCGGAGTTCTCGAAGTAGCTGCCGTCACGCAGGTAGGAGCCGAAGAACAGCTGCTTGTTGGTCCACTCGAAGTCGAACAGCAGGGCGATCGCTTCGCGCACGCGCGGGTCCTGGAACACCGGGCGGCGCAGGTTGAAGGCGAATCCCTGCATGCCCCAGGGGTTGCTGTTGACCGGTTCCTCGCGAACGATGCGGCCGTCGCGCACCGCCGGGGTGTCGTAGGCGGTGGCCCAGTTCTTGGCCACACGCTCCTCGTTGAAGTCGAACTGCCCGGCCTTGAACGCCTCCAGGGCGACGGTGAGGTCGCGGTAGGAGTCCACCACCACCGCGTCGAAGTTGTTGAAGCCGCGGTTCACCGCCAGCTTGTCGCCCCACCAGTCCTTCACCCGCTCGTAGCGGATCGAGCGGCCGGCGTCGACCTTGGCGATGCGGTACGGGCCGCTGCCCAGCGGCGGCTCCATGCCGGTCTTGTTGAAGTCGCGGCTGGCCCACCAGTGCTTGGGCAGGACCGCCAGCTGGCCGAGGATCAGCGGCAGCTCGCGGTTGTTGCCGTGCTTGAAGTCGAAGCGCACGCGCAGCTTGTCCTCGGCCACCACCTTGTCGACGTCCGCGTAGTAGTTGCGGTACATCGGGTCGCCATCTTTCACCAGGGTCTCGAAGGTGAACACCACGTCCTCGGCGGTGACCGGCGTGCCGTCGTGGAATCTCGCCTCCGGGCGCAGGTAGAAGCGCACGAAGCGGTGCTCCGGGTCCTTCTCGATCTTCTCGGCCAGCAGGCCGTATTCGGTGAAGGGCTCGTCGAGGGAGTGGAAGGTCAGGGTGTCGTAGATCAGGTTGATCTGCGGCGCGGAATTGCCCTTGGCGATGAAGGGGTTGAGGCTGTCGAACCCGCCGAAGTCGGAGAGGCGCAGGGTGCCGCCCCTGGGCGCGTCCGGATTGACGAAGTCGAAGTGCTTGAAGTCGGCCGGGTATTTCGGCGCTTCGTCGTAGAGGGTGATGGCGTGCTGCGGCGCGGCCTGCGCACTGCCCAGCAGTCCCAGCAACAGGCCGGCGAACAGCGCGGCGCGGCGGGGGCTCTTCATAGGGGGTTCTCCTGATTTTTCTGCCACCAGGCACGCAGGCCCAGGGTATAGGGCGGCGTGGTGACGAAGGCGAAGCGGTTGCGGTACGCCAAGCGGTGTCGGTTCAGGTACCAGTTGGGAATGCTGTAGTGCTGCCACAGCAGCACCCGGTCCAGGGCGCGTGCCGCGGCTTCCTGCTGGTCGCGGTCGGTGGCGCCGAGGAGTTTGTCGAGCATCGCGTCCACCACGGGGTTGGCGATGCCCGCATAGTTCTTGCTGCCCTTCACCGCCACCTGGCTGGAATGGAAGTACTGCCATTGTTCGAGGCCGGGGCTCAGGGTCTGGGGCAGGGTCATCAGAATCATGTCGTAGTCGAACTGGTCCAGACGCTGTTTGTACTGGGCGCGGTCCACGGTGCGCAAGCGCGCATCGATGCCGATGCTGGCGAGATTCTCGCGGTACGGCTGGAGAATCCGTTCCAGGCTCGGGTTGACAAGCAGGATTTCGAAGCGCAGCGGCTTGCCGCCGGCGTCCAGCAGGCGGTCGCCGGAGAGTTTCCAGCCGGCGTCGGCCAATAGACCCAGCGCGTGGCGCAGGGTTTCCCGCGGAATGCCGTGGCCCTGGGTGACCGGTACCGTGAAGGGGCGGCTGAACAGTTCGTCCGGCAGTTGCTTGCGATACGGCGAGAGCAGCAGCCATTCCTTGCCCTGGGGCACGCCGGTGGCGGCGAAGGCGCTGTTGGGGTAGTAGCTGCTGGCGCGCACGTAGGCATCGTTGAACAGCGCGCGGTTGGTCCATTCGAAGTCGAACATCATGCCCAGGGCTTCGCGCAGGCGGCGGTCGGCGAAGGTCGGGCGGCGGGTGTTGATGAACAGCGCCTGGGTCTGGGTCGGGATCTGGTGGGGAATCTCCGCGCGAACCACGTCGCCGCGCAGCAGCGCCGGGAAGCGATAGCCGCTGCGCCAGTTCTTCGCCTGGTGTTCGATGTAGAAGTCGAATTCGCCGGCCTTGAAGGCTTCGAAGGCGACGCCGGCATCGCGGTAGAAGTCCACCTCGACCCGGTCGAAGTTGTACTTGCCGCGATTCACCGGCAGGTCCGCGCCCCACCAGTCCTTCACCCGCTCGAACACCAGGCGCCGGCCCGGCGTCACTTCGCTGATGCGGTAGGGGCCGCTGCCCAGCGGCGGTTCGAAGGTGGTGGCCTGGAAGTCGCGGCCTTTCCAGTAGTGCTGCGGCAGCACCGGCATCTCGCCCAGGCGCAGGATCAGCAGCGGGTTGTCGTGGCGCTTGAGGATGAAGCGGATGCGCTGGGGCGAGAGTATGTCGACCCGCTGCACTTCCTGCAGCGCGGTGCGGTACATCGGGTGCCCGTGCCTGAGCAGGGTGCGGTAGGAGAACGCCACGTCGTAGGCGGTGATCGGCGTGCCGTCGTGGAAGCGCGCCTGCGGCCGCAGGTTGAACACCACCCAGCTGCGGTCTTCGGCGTATTCGACGCTGCCGGCGATCAGGCCGTAACTGGAGGCGGGCTCGTCACCCGACGGATCGTAGAGGCCGGTGCCGACCATCAGCGGCTCGTTCAGTTCGCTGACGCCGTACTGCAGGAAGTCGGCAGTGCTGATCGGCGGGCTGCCCCTGAGGGTGTAGGGATTGAGCGTGTCGAAGCTGCCCAGGCCCATCAGCCGCAGGGTGCCGCCCTTGGGCGCCGTGGGGTTGACCCAGTCGAAATGGTCGAAGCTGGCGGGGTATTTCAGTTCGCCGAATTGTGCGTAGCCGTGGCTTTCGGTGATCTGGGCGGAGGCGGGCAGTCCGAGCAGGAGGCCGAGGATCAGGAGGGGCAGGCGACGCATCGGGCGTAGGGTCCGATCCTTGGCAGGCGAGGGCCATACAGTAGCAGCTTGTCCATGCCGCCAGAAGCCGCGCGCCGCGACATTTGCGTCGCGGCATGTGTCGCCGGTCAGCGGCTGGCGGTGTCGAGGTAGAGCGTAAGGGTCTGGCCCGGTTTCAGGGCCTTGCCGCTGCGCGGATTCCAGCGCTTGATGTGCTGCATCTCGACGTTGAAGCGCTTGGCGATCAGGTACATCGAGTCGCCCTGCTTGACCTTGTAGTAGGTCACGTTGTCCGCCTTGCTCTTGGCGCGCGAGGCCACCTGGGTCGCGGCGCTGGAGCCGCCCTGCAGCTTGAGCACCTGGCCCGGCTTGACGCCGTGGCTGTCGAGGTCGTTCCAGCGCTTGATGTCGGCGACGTCGACGTCGTTCTTCCTGGCGATCTGCCAGAGGTTGTCGCCATTCTTCACGGTGTAGCTGCGGGTCTGCGCGCGTGCGGGCGTGCGCTCGACCTGCGCCAGTTGGCGCGGGCTCTCCGGCTCGACGGCCGGGCGGCCCGGCTGGCCGGGAATGACCAGGACCTGGCCATTGCGCAAACGGTTGGCGCTCAGGCGGTTGGCGGACTTCAGCTCGGCGACGCTCAGGCGGTAGCGCTGGGCGATGCTGTGCAGGCTGTCGCCCTTGCGCACGCGGTACTGCTGGGCGACCGGGATTTCCTGCGGCTTCATGTTGGCGATGCCGGCCTGCAGGGTGTCGGCCTTGTCCAGCGGCACCAGCAGGTGATGCGGGCCGTCCAGGGTCACCTTGCGCTTGAAGGCGGGGTTGAGCTGGTACAGCTCGTCCTCGTCGAGGTCGGCCAGGGCGGCGACCCGCGAGAGGTCCAGCCCCGGCTTGACGCGGATCGAGGTGAAGTAGGGCTGGTTGGCGATCGGGCTGAGGTTGATGCCGTAGATCGTCGGGGCGTTCACCAGCTGCGACAGGGCCAGCAGCTTGGGCACGTAGTCCTGGGTTTCCTGCGGCAGCGGCAGGTTCCAGTAGTCGGTCGGCAGGCCGAGCTTCTGGTTGCGCTCGATGGCGCGGCTGACGGTGCCTTCGCCGGCGTTGTAGGCCGCCAGGGCCAGCAGCCAGTCGCCGTTGAACATGTCGTGCAGGCGGCTCAGGTAGGTCAGCGCGGCGTTGGTCGAGGCGGTGATGTCGCGGCGACCGTCGTACCAGTTGGTCTGGCGCAGGTTGAAATGGGTGCCGGTGGCCGGCACGAACTGCCACAGGCCGACGGCCTGGGCGCGCGAGACGGCCATCGGGTTGTAGGCGCTCTCGATCACCGGCAGCAGCGCCAGTTCCAGCGGCATGTCGCGCTCTTCGAGGCGCTCCACGACGTAGTGCATGTAGGGGCTGCCGCGTTCGCTGGCGTTCTCCAGGTACGACGGGTTGCTCATGAACCACAGGCGCTGGCGTTCGATGCGCGGGTTGGTGTCGATCTGGTCCTGCAGCTGGAAGCCGACGCGCATGCGCTCCCAGATATCGTTCTGGGCGTCCGACCAGGCCGGGTTGAACTTCACGTCGATGGCGCGGCTGGCGCTGCGGACCTGGCTGTCGGTGCTGGCCTGCTGGCTCGATTGACAGCCGGCCAGGCCCGCGGCGAGCAGCACCAGGGAGACTCGGATGGCACGAGCCAATGCGTCTAGATCGGAGGTCTTGCTGGTCTTTGGCGGCATTGGCTGATGACTGTGTCCGGGGCGAAAATTCCGGGGATTCTAGGAATCGCGGTTGCCCTGGTCAAGATTTCGCCAGACTTCAGAACTGGTCCTTCCAGCGGCGAATGGTCGCAAAGACCTCGTCCGGCGTGCGGATTTCCTGGCCATTCCGCTCGTCGGCAGTTTTCTTAACGGATGTTTCCGCCACCCGGAGGAAGGGATTCGTCGCCCGTTCCAGGGCGATGGTCGAGGGCAGGCTGATCTTCCCCCGCTCGCGCCAGAGGCTGACTTCCTCGAAGCGTGCGCGGACCTCGGGATTCTCCGGTTCCACCGCGCAGGCGAAGCGCAGGTTGCTCAGGGTGTATTCGTGGGCGCAGTAGACGCGGGTCTGCCCCGGCAGCGCTGCCAGGCGGCTCAGTGAGGCGTGCATCTGCGCCGGGGTGCCTTCGAACAGGCGGCCGCAGCCGGCGGCGAACAGGGTGTCGCCGCAGAACAGCAGGGGCTGCTCGGGGGCGGCATGGAAATAGGCGATGTGGCCGAGGGTATGCCCCGGCACGTGGATGACCTCGAACGCCAGGCCGAGCGCCTCGACGCGGTCGCCGTCCTGCAGGGCGACATCGCGCGCCGGGATGGTCTCGCTGGCCGGGCCGAGCACGCGGGCGCCGGTAGCGGCCTTGAGCCGCGCCACGCCGCCGACGTGGTCGGCATGGTGGTGGGTGACCAGGATGTCGGTCAGGGTCCAGCCGGGGTGGGCTTCCAGCCAGGCCAGGACCGGCCCGGCGTCGCCCGGGTCGACCACCGCGCACTGGCGGCGCGGCGCGTCCTGCAGCAGCCAGAGGTAGTTGTCGGAAAAGGCGGGGAGTGCGTCTATCTGTATCATGGCCGGAAAGTCGCTAAGTAATGGGCATTGGCGCATAGTAGTGCCGATACGCACTTTTGTGTCGGGCGCGCCCACAGGGGGTTAGTGATGATCGAACCCGAACCCTTCGCCCAGGCCGACGCCGACTGGCTGGAGCTGATCGCCCAGGCCCGCGGCTGGCTCGCCGGGCCGATCGGCGGAATGATGCTCGCCGAAGAGCAGCAACTGCTGACCGACGAACTGGAACGCTATTTCGGCGGCTACCTGGTGCATTACGGTCCGCACGCCGAGCTGCCGGCCAGCACCGGCAACATCCAACGCGGAGTGCGCCTGGGCCCGCCGCTGCCGGGCGTGGAAATCGCCTGCGACGAGGCGGCCTGGCCGCTGGGCGAACACGCCGCCGACGTGGTGCTGCTGCAGCACGGCCTGGACTTCTGCCTGTCGCCGCACAGGCTACTGCGCGAGGCCGCGCGCAGCGTGCGCCCCGGCGGTCACCTGCTGGTGGTCGGGGTCAATCCGTGGAGTGCCTGGGGCATCCGCCATTACTTCGCCCGCGATGCCTTGCGCCGGGCCCGCTGCATCTCGCCGATGCGGGTTTGCGACTGGCTCAACCTGCTGGGCTTCGCGCTGGAGAAACGCCGCTACGGGTGTTATCGTCCGCCGCTTGCATCGGCGAAATGGCAGGGCCGCCTGGCCCGCATGGAGACCTGGGGCCCCGTCCTGCAGGGCTCCGGCGCCGGTTTCTATCTGCTGGTGGCGCGCAAGCTGGTGGTCGGCCTGCGGCCCCTGCGCCAACCCCGCCGCGAACCGCGCGGGCAACTGGTGCCGCTGCCGGTGGCCAAGGTCAGCCGCCGCGATTCCGAGTCCTGAACACGAGCGATATGAGCGAAGAGAAAGTCGAGATCTATACCGACGGCGCCTGCAAGGGCAACCCGGGCCCGGGCGGCTGGGGCGCCGTGCTGTTCTACAAGGGCGCCGAGCGCGAACTCTGGGGCGGCGAGGCGGAAACCACCAACAACCGCATGGAACTGATGGCCGCCATCATGGCCCTGGCCGCGCTCAAGCGGCATTGCGACGTGCGCATCGTCACCGACTCGCAGTACGTCATGCAGGGCATCACCGAATGGATGACCAACTGGAAGAAGCGCGGCTGGAAGACCGCTTCCAAGCAGCCGGTGAAGAATGCCGACCTGTGGCAGGCGCTGGACGAACAGGTCAACCGGCATACTGTCGAATGGCGCTGGGTGCGCGGCCACACCGGCCACCCCGGCAACGAGCGCGCCGACATGCTCGCCAACCGTGGCGTGAGCGAACTGCCGCGCTAAGCGTCCGGCTATCAGGATCAAGGTCGCCCGGAGCCGTCCGGGCGAATCAACCGCAAGAAGGTTTCACACAGAATGCGCAGCGTCGTACTCGATACTGAAACGACCGGTATGCCGGTCACCGACGGCCACCGGATCATCGAGATCGGTTGCGTCGAACTCGAAGGCCGCCGCCTCACCGGCCGGCACTTCCACGTCTACCTGCAGCCCGACCGCGAAATCGACGAAGGCGCCATCGCGGTCCACGGCATCACCAACGAGTACCTGAAGGACAAGCCGCGCTTCCGCGAGATCGCCGACGACTTCTTCGAGTTCATCAACGGCGCCCGGCTGATCATCCACAACGCGGCGTTCGACGTCGGCTTCATCAACAACGAATTCGCCCTGCTGGGCCAGTCCGAGCGCGCCGAAGTCGGCGACTACTGCTCGGTGCTCGATACCCTGCTGATGGCCCGCGAGCGCCATCCGGGCCAGCGCAACAACCTCGACGCCCTGTGCAAGCGCTACGGCGTCGACAACTCCGGCCGCGACCTGCACGGCGCACTGCTCGACGCCGAGATTCTCGCCGACGTCTACCTGGCGATGACCGGTGGCCAGACCAGCCTGTCGCTGGCCGGCCACGGTGGCGACACCGACGGCAGCGGCCGCGTCGCCGCCTCGGCGATCCGCCGGCTGGCCGCCGGGCGTGTGGCGACCCGGGTGATCCGCGCCAGCGAGGAAGAGCTGGCCGCCCACGCCGCGCGCCTGGCGGTGATCGAGAAATCCGCCGGCGGCCCGCCGCTGTGGGTGCAGATGGAAGCGCCGAAGGAGTGATGTGCTCCGTCCAATGAAAAAGGCCCCGAACCGGGGCCTTTTTCGTTTCAGCGGGGGGCTCTTGTAGGAGCGGATCTCATCCGCGAATCCGGCCGTCAGGCCGGTGCCCTGGCCTCGACATAACGGTCCCGGCTGCGCCGGGATTTCGCGGAGAAGCTCCGCTCCTACGGTTGGTGGCTGCGCACCTGTCAGCGGTGCGACGTTTTATTACAGTCTCTAGCCGGGTGCATTCCCCTGCATTCCGTGAGCCAATACTCTTAGGGATCGACGCCAGCAGAGCGTCTGCCTCAGGGGCTCACAATGTATAAAGACCTCAAATTCCCCATTCTCATCGTCCACCGCGACATCAAGGCCGACACCGTGGCCGGCGACCGCGTCCGCGACATCGCCCGCGAACTGGAGCAGGATGGTTTCAGCATCCTTTCCACCGCCAGTTCCGCCGAGGGGCGCATCGTCGCCTCCACCCACCATGGCCTGGCCTGCATCCTGGTTGCCGCCGAGGGGGCGGGGGAGAACCAGCGGCTGCTGCAGGACGTGGTGGAGCTGATCCGCATGGCGCGGGTGCGCGCGCCGCAGCTGCCGATCTTCGCCCTCGGCGAGCAGATGACCATCGAGAACGCGCCGGCCGAGTCCATGGCCGACCTGCACCAGCTGCGCGGCATCCTCTACCTGTTCGAAGACACCGTGCCGTTCCTCGCCCGCCAGGTCAGCCGCGCCGCGCGCCGCTACCTGGAGGACCTGCTGCCGCCGTTCTTCCGCGCGCTGGTGGAGCACACCTCGGAGTCCAACTATTCCTGGCACACGCCCGGCCATGGCGGCGGCGTGGCCTATCGCAAGAGCCCGGTGGGGCAGGCGTTCCACCAGTTCTTCGGCGAGAACACCCTGCGTTCGGACCTCTCGGTCTCGGTGCCGGAACTGGGCTCGCTGCTCGACCACACCGGCCCGCTGGCCGAGGCGGAAGCCCGCGCCGCGCGCAATTTCGGCGCCGACCACACCTTCTTCGTGATCAACGGCACTTCCACGGCGAACAAGATCGTCTGGCACTCCATGGTCTGCCGCGACGACCTGGTGCTGGTCGACCGCAACTGCCACAAGTCGATCCTCCATGCGATCATCATGACCGGCGCGATCCCGCTCTACCTGACGCCGGAGCGCAACGAGCTGGGCATCATCGGGCCGATTCCGCTCTCCGAGTTCAGCCGCGAGTCGATCGCCGCGAAGATCGCCGCCAGCCCGCTGGCCCGCGGGCGCGAGCCCAAGGTCAAGCTGGCGGTGGTGACCAACTCCACCTACGACGGCCTCTGCTACAACGCCGAGATGATCAAGCAGGCGCTGGGGGACAGCGTCGAGGTGCTGCATTTCGACGAAGCCTGGTACGCCTATGCGGCCTTCCACGACTTCTACGACGGGCGCTACGGCATGGGCACCAGCCGCCAGGACAGCGGCCCGCTGGTGTTCACCACCCACTCCACCCACAAGATGCTCGCCGCCTTCAGCCAGGCCTCGATGATCCATGTGCAGGACGGCGGCGCGCGGCACTTCGACCGGGCGCGCTTCAACGAAGCCTTCATGATGCACATCTCCACCTCGCCGCAGTACGGCATCATCGCCTCGCTGGACGTGGCCTCGGCGATGATGGAGGGCCCGGCGGGGCGCTCGCTGATCCAGGAGACCTTCGACGAGGCGCTGAGCTTCCGCCGCGCCCTGGCCAACGTGCGGCAGAACCTCGCCGAGGACGACTGGTGGTTCTGCGTCTGGCAGCCGCCGGGCGTGGAGGGCACCGACGAGGTGAAGACCCGCGACTGGGTGCTGGAGCCCAATGCCGACTGGCATGGCTTCGGCGATGCGGTCGAGGACTACGTGCTGCTCGACCCGATCAAGGTCACCCTGGCCACGCCCGGCCTCACCGCCGGCGGGCGCCTGGATGCCCAGGGCATTCCCGCCGCGGTGGTCAGCCGCTTCCTCTGGGAGCGCGGGCTGGTGGTGGAGAAGACCGGCCTGTACTCCTTCCTGGTGCTGTTCTCCATGGGCGTGACCAAGGGCAAATGGAGCACCCTGGTCACCGAACTGCTGGAGTTCAAGCGCAGCTACGACGCCAACGAGCCGCTGGCCAAGGCGCTGCCCAGCGTCGCCCAGGCCGGCGGGGCGCGTTACGCCGGCATGGGCCTGCGTGACCTGTGCGACGAGCTGCACCACTGCTACCGCGACCACGCCACCGCCAAGGCGATGAAGCGCATGTACACCGTGCTGCCGGAAGTCGCCGAGCGCCCCGCGGACGCCTATGCGCAACTGGTGCGCGGGGAGGTGGAGGCGGTGCCCATCGACCAGTTGGAGGGGCGTATCGCGGCGGTCATGCTGGTGCCCTATCCGCCGGGCATTCCGCTGATCATGCCGGGCGAGCGGTTCACCGAAGCCACCCGCTCCATCGTCGACTACCTGGCCTTCGCGCAGAACTTCGAGCGCACCTTCCCGGGCTTCGACTCGGACGTGCACGGCCTGCAGGTGCACGAGGTGAACGGCGAGCGGCGCTATACCGTGGAGTGCTGCAAGTGACGGGCGGGCCCTGACGCGCCGGGGCCCGCGCTTTTTCAAAGTCCAACTATTCTTGTCGGAATTGATCAAGGGAGAGCCGGGACAAACGGAGGTTCCGCATGCGTTGCCCCTCGACATTGCCGAACGAACGCGAGCGCCTGAGCGCTCTTTCCGACTATGGCTTCGACGACGAGGCCCTGCTGCCCAGCCTGGACCCGGTGGTGCAGATCGCCGTGCGCATGTTCGGCATGCCGGTGGCGGCGGTGAACATGATCGGCAGCGATCATGTGTTCTTCGCTGCGGCGACCGGCGTGGGCGAGGTGGACATGGGGCGCGACGTGTCCTTCTGCGCCCACGCCATCACCCAGGACGAGGTGATGGTGGTGCCCGACGCCCGCCATGACGAGCGCTTCCACGACAACCCGCTGGTGACCGGGCCTTCCGGCGTGCGCTTCTACGCCGGGGTGCCGCTGCTGTCGGTGGAGGGCCACCCGCTGGGCGCCCTGTGCATCATCGACAACCAGCCCCACGAGGACTTCTCCGGCGACGACCGCGAGCGCCTGCGCGAACTGGCGCGCATGGCGGCCGACCGCCTGGAGCTGCGCCGCATCGAAGTGACCTCGGCGCGCACCCGCCCGCTGTTCTCCGAATACGCCGGCAACTCGCCGACGCCGGTGGTCTGGTTCGACTGCTGGGGCGAGATCGTGGCCTGGAACGAGGCGGCCTCCAGCCTCTACGGCTACACGCTGGACGAAGGCGCGGGGCAGTCGTTCGAGTCGCTGTTGCCGGAGCACAGCCGCGCCGCCTTCCGCGGCCTGATCCACCGCGCCACCGACGCGACCTCGCTGGACGGCATGGAGGTGCCGGCGGAAATCACCGGTGTGCGCCAGGACGGCACCGAGCTGGCCCTGGGGCTCACGCTGTTCTGCTGGACGGAGAAGGGCAAGCTCAGGTTCGAGGCGGTGCTCAAGGACCTGACCGCGCAGCATCGGGAAGAGGATGCGCTGCGCCAGCTGGCCAGCGTCGACGTGCTCACCGGCCTGGCCAACCGCGGCCGCTTCTACCGGGTCACCGAGGACCTCCTGGTGCAATCGCATCCGGCGGCGGTGCTGATGATCGACCTGGATGGCTTCAAGGACGTCAACGACTCGCTGGGACACGCGGTGGGCGACGGCATCCTGCGCGAGGTCGCCCGGCGGCTGGAGCGCACCGCCAGCGCGGACGCCACGGTGGCGCGCATCGGCGGCGACGAGTTCGCCATCCTCGCGCCGGGCCTGGTCTCGCCCGAACCGGCCATGCGCCTGGCGCAGGCGGCGATCGCCCGCATCGCCGAGCCCATCGTCATCGACGCCCATGAGGTGCGGGTGGCCGCCAGTTGCGGGGTGGCGCTGGCGCCGCTGCATGCCCAGGAGGCGCTGGACCTGGTCGGCGACGCCGACCTCGCGCTGTTCAAGGCGAAGAACAGCGGGCGCGGCCATGCCTTCTTCTTCGTGCCGGCGCTGAAGATGGAAGCGGCGGCGCGGCACCTGTACGGCATGGAGCTGCACCGGGCGGTGGCCAATGGCGAGTTCCTGCTGTTCTACCAGCCCCAGGTCAGCCTGCGGGACGGCTCCCTGTGCGGTGCCGAAGCGCTGATCCGCTGGCAGCATCCGCAGCGCGGCCTGCTGTCGCCGGCGGCGTTCCTGCCGGCGCTGGAGGGCGGCCCGCTGGCGGCGATGGTCGGCGCCTGGATTCTCGACGAGGCCTGCGCCCAGGCCGCCTACTGGCGCCGCAACGGCGCGGCGCGGATGCGCATGGGGATCAACCTGTTCGCCGCGCAGTTCCGCATGGGCAACCTGGTTTCCCAGGTGCTCGAAGCGCTGGAGCGCCACGGCCTGCCGCCCGGCGCGGTGGAGCTGGAGATCACCGAGAACATCGCGCTCGACCACGATGACGTGGTGCTCGACACCCTGCGCACCTTGCGCAGCCACGGCGTGGGGCTCGCCTTCGACGACTTCGGCACCGGCTACGCGTCGCTCAGCCTGCTCAAGACCTACCCGCTGAGCCGGATCAAGATCGACCGTTCCTTCGTGGTCGGCATGCTGGAGTCGCAGCAGGACCTGTCGGTGATCCGCGCGATCCTCGACATGGCCCGCAGCTTCGAGCTGGACACCATCGCCGAGGGCATCGAGACCTCGGCCCAGCGCGATCGCCTGCGCAGCGAACGCTGCGCGGAAGGGCAGGGCTACCTGTTCGCCAAGCCGATGCCGGCCCACCTGTTCGAGCAGGTCTTCGGGATCGGCGCGCGGCGCTTCGGTTCGGCCTGAGCGAGATGGTTTTTCTCCGCGCGGATTGATCCCGCGCGGGGAAATCGCAGAACGTCCGCGCATTCGTGGCGGAAACGGTTTCCGCTTTGCCTTGTGCTGTCTACCCTGTAGGGCAGATCGGAATATTGCGTCCGGATCGAGATGACTTCGCCATGACCGGCGCGGCAGGCGCGAGCCCGCGGAGCAAGGACGCGAACTACAAGGAGCGCAGATGTCGGGAACGAACAAGGGCAGCATGGGATTCTGGAGCTGCACCGCGCTGGTGGTGGGCAACATGGTCGGTTCGGGGGTGTTCCTGTTGCCGTCGAGCCTGGCGGCGTACGGCGGGCTCAGCCTGTACGGCTGGCTGGTGTCGACCACGGGTGCGGTGCTGCTGGCCTTCACCTTCGCCCGGCTGGCGCGGCTCAATCCCGGCGCCGGCGGCCCCTATGCCTATACCCGCGACGGCTTCGGCAGCTTCGCCGGCTACCTGTGCGCCTGGACCTACTGGAAAGCCGCCTGGATCGGCAACGCGGCGATCGCCGTGACCCTGGTGGGCTACCTGCGGGTGTTCATCCCGGCGCTGGCCGACCCGCTGCTGATGGTGCTCACGGCCATCGGCGCGATCTGGTTCTGCACCCTGGTCAACCTGCGCGGGATCACCACCTTCGCCCTGATGCAGAACCTGCTCACCGTGCTCAAGCTGATCCCGCTGCTGCTGGTGGGCATCCTCGGCTGGTTCCACTTCAATCCCGACTACCTGACCATCCCGCCGCGCAGCGAGCTGCCGAACATGGGCTATGCCCAGGCCATCGCCACCACCGCGGCGCTGACGCTCTGGTCGTTCATCGGCCTGGAGTCGGCCACGGTGCCGGCGGACGACGTGCGCGACCCGAAGAGGACCATTCCCCGCGCCACGCTGTTCGGCACCCTGGCGGCGGCCTCGGTGTACATCCTCTCGATCACCGCGGTGCAGGGGCTGATGCCGCCGGAGGTGCTGGCCAAGTCCACCTCGCCGTTCGCCGATGCGGCGCGCATCCTGCTGGGCGACTGGGGCTACTACCTGGTGGCCGCGGGCGCGGTGATCGCCTGCCTCGGCGCGCTCAACGGCTGGGTGCTGCTGCAGGGCCAGATCCCGCTGGCGCCGGCGCGCGACGGGCTGTTCCCGGAGTCCCTCGGCAAGCTCAACAAGAATGGCGCGCCGGCCAACGGCCTGCTGTCGTCGGGCCTGCTGGTCACCGCGCTGGTGATGATCGACGGCCAGGGCGACCTGGTGGAGGTGTTCAACGTCATCATCCTGCTCGGCACCATGACCGGCGTGGTGCCCTACGCCTTCTGCACCGCGGCGCTGCTGCAGTTGCTGGCGGTGAAACCGGACTCCTTCTCGCCGCGCTCGCGCCCGCAGGTGCTGGCGATCGGTTGCCTGGGCTTCCTCTACTCGCTGTGGGCGCTCTACGGCACCGGCGAGCAGGCGATCTTCTGGGGCTTCCTGGTGTTCATGGCCGGTATCCCGATGTACACCTGGCGGCAGTACCGCAACCGTGCCCAGGGACTGCCGCTGGTGACGGGCGACTGACAGTCGCCTCCGTCACAATCCCGTCAGATCAGGTATTTGGTGACGGTTTTGCAAGCCAACTCGAGCCCGATGCCGTGGTCTGTGTCACAGACCGCGGCATCGACTTTTGGTCTTGCCTTGTTATAGTGACGAGATTCCGACACTCATAAGAGCGATTGGTCCGGGCTCCAGCGGCAGATCGCCGCGCCCAGACGTGAAGCAGGGCATACCCGAGGATCTTTCCCGTGACCGAGTACAAAGCATTCCGTGTCGAGCTGGCGGACAAGATCGCCCATGTGCAGATCAACCGTCCGGACAAGCTCAATGCCATGAACAGCGACTTCTGGAAGGAGATCATCGATATCTTCCAGTGGGCCGACGACACCGACGAGGTGCGCGCGGTGGTCCTCAGCGGCGCCGGCAAGCACTTCTCCTCCGGCATCGACCTCGCCCTGCTGGCCCAGGCCGGCAGCCGCCTGGGCAAGGACGTCGGCCGCAACGCCCGCGCGCTGCGCAAGGTCATCCTCGAGCTGCAGGCCTCGTTCAACGCCGTGGACAACTGCAGCAAGCCGGTGCTCGCGGCGGTGCAGGGCTACTGCATCGGTGGCGGCATCGACCTGGTCTCGGCCTGCGACATGCGCTACTGCAGCGCCGACGCGCAGTTCTCGATCAAGGAAATCGACATGGGCATGGCGGCCGACGTCGGCACCCTGCAACGCCTGCCGCGCCTGATCGGCGACGGCATCATGCGCGAGCTGGCCTACACCGGGCGCAACGTCGATGCCCAGGAGGCCCGCGAGATCGGCCTGGTCAACAAGGTCTACGCCGACCACAGCGCGCTGATCGACGGGGTGATGGAGCTGGCCCGGCAGATCGCCGCCAAGTCGCCGATCGCGGTGCGCGGCACCAAGGAAATGATCCGCTACGCCCGCGACCACCGCGTCGAGGACGGCCTGGACTACATCGCCACCTGGAACGCCGCCATGCTGCAGTCCGCCGACCTGCAGGCCGCCATGATGGCGCACATGAGCAAGAAGAACCCCGAGTTCGCCGATTGATGTCCATCCACTCTTCTTGCGCGCAGGAGGCGCACTAGGCCGATGGTTACCGGAGCCACGTCCCTCAGTCTGGTTCGTGACGAACTGTTCGCCACGATGGAAGAGGCCGAGCAGAATCTCGAGCACTTCATCGCCGAGCGCCACAACGGCAGTCTGCTGCAGCACTCGGTCGAGTGCCTGAGCCAGATTCGCGGCACCCTCAATCTCATCGAACTGGCCGGTGCCGAGCTGCTGGCCCAGGAAGCCCTGCAACTGGCCACCGACATTCCCGCCGGCGTCAGCGAGGACCGCGACGGCCAGCTGGCGGCGCTGGGCAATGCGCTCTACGTGCTGCGCCGCTACCTGGAAAACCTCGAGGCGCACCGCCAGGAAATCCCCGAGCTGCTGCTGCCGGCGATCAACGACGTGCGCCAGGCCGCCGGGCAGCCGGCGCTGCCGGAAAGTTTCTTCTTCAGCGCGCGGCTGGACTTGCCGCGCCCGCTGCGCGCGGTGACCGCGCCGCAGGTGGACGACCCGGCCCGCGAGGTTCGCCGGCTGCGGCAGATGTACCAGGTCGGCCTGCTCGGGCTGATCCGCGAACAGAATCTCTACCCCAGCCTGAAGCTGATGAGCCGCGCCCTGACCCGGCTCGACCTGCTGCTGGGCAGTGCCGCGCGCACCCGCCTGTGCTGGGTCGGCGCCGGCGCCCTGGAGGCGCTGGTGGACGCGCAGATGCTGCCGCGCAAGACGCGCAAGCTGGTCTTCGCCCGCGTGGACCGCGAACTGAAGCAGTTGATCGGCAATCCGCAGTACGAGGTGCCGCGCCAGCTGCTCAAGGAGCTGCTCTATCTCACCGCGCTGGCCGATACCCGCGGTCCGCGCGCCAGCGAGTTGCGCCAGGTGTTCGGCCTGGCGCAGCTGCCGTTCACCGACCATCTGCTGGAAGACGAATCGCAGCGCCTGTCCGGCCCCGGCCAGTCGGTGATGCGCTCGCTGTCGGTGGCGATCCGCGAGGAGCTGACCTCGGTCAAGGACCAGCTCGACCTGATCGAGCGCGGCGTGTCCCAGGCCGATGCCCTGGGCATCCTGCACACCCAGCTGGGCAAGCTGGCCAAGACGCTGGGCATGGTCGGCCTGAACGCCGCAGCCACCGCCCTGCAGCACCAGCATGCGGTGGTGGCGGGGTGGCTGGCCAAGGGCACCGCCGATGATGCGCTCGCCCTCAACACGCTGGCCGACACCCTGCTCTATGTCGAGAGCATGGTGGGGAACCTGGAGCGCGGTGAGCGCCCGAGCGCCCGCGCGGTGCCGCTGGGCGAGGATGAGTCGTTCGCCGTGCACCAGCTCGCCGAGGCCCGCATCGTGGTGATCGACGAGGCGCAGGCCGGCCTGGCGCTGGCCAAGCGGGCGATCACCGCCTACCTCGAATCCAATGGCGACAAGCTGCACCTAGCCAACGTGCCCATCAGCCTGCAGGCGGTGCGCGGCGGCCTCTGGTTCCTCGGCCAGGAGCGCGCGGCGCTGCTGGTCGGCGCCTGTGCCGACTATATTCAGCAGCAGATGATCGAGACGACGCAGATGCCGTCCGAGCAGATGCTGGAAACCCTGGCCGACGCGCTGACCGGCCTGGAGTATTACCTGGAGGGTGGCGCCATGATGCGGCCCGAAGGCCAACCCGATGTGCTGGACGTCGCCAGCGAGAGCGTCAAGGCGCTCGGCCTGACGGTGGCCGCCTGATGCGTACCGGACGCTGGGAGTCCTCGCTGTTCGAGATCGCGGCGAACGGTGGCTGGGCGCTCGCCCACTGCCAGCAGCAGTTCCTCGCCGACAGCAACGGCGTGCTGTTCCCCCGCGACTGGCTGAAGCGCCAGGACCTGCCGGTGCTTTCCGAACACGCCGTCGGCCACTTCGACGGCGAGCCGGTGTACCTGCTGGAGATCGACCGCCCGGAGCCGTTCGAAGGCGCCAACTGGATCGGCCTGCGCCAGTTCATGATGCAGGCCGAGGAAGACATCTTCGCCATGCTCGGCTTCGCCAGCCAGATCGGCATCTGGTGGCGGCAGAACCGCTTCTGCGGCAGCTGCGGCCAGCCCAACCAGCGCATGCCCCGCGACCGCGCCATGCACTGCGATGCCTGCGGCATCCAGCGCTACCCGCTGTTGTCGCCGAGCATGATCGTGCTGGTGACTCGCGGCGATGAACTCCTGCTGGCACGCTCGCCGCGCTTCGTGCCCGGCATGTACAGCACCCTGGCCGGCTTCGTCGAGCCGGGCGAGTCGGTGGAGCACTGCGTGATCCGCGAGGTGCGCGAAGAGGTCGGGGTGGAGATCGGCAATATCCGCTACCTGGGCAGCCAGCCCTGGCCGTTCCCCCATTCGCTGATGTTCGGCTACCACGCCGAGTACGTCAGCGGCGAGATCGTCCCGCAACCGGACGAGATCGAGGACGCCCGCTGGTTCCACATCGACGAGCTGCCGCGCCTGCCGGCCGAGCGCTCCATTGCCCGCTACCTGATCGAGCTGTACCTGGCGCGCCGCGCCGGCCGGCCCGATCCCGTGCTGCCCGGCGGCGCCTGACTTCAGGCGTCGTCCCGGGCCGTCAGGCCATGCGGGCGAAAGCCTGCCCTCAGGCCGCGTTGAACCAGTGCTGCCACACCAGGCGCACGGTCAGCGCCAGCACCACCAGGATGAATACCGGACGGATGAACCTGGCGCCGCCGCCGATCGCCGTGCGCGCGCCGAAGTAGGCGCCGATCATCAGGGCGCTGCCCATGCTCAGGCCCATCACCCAGATCACCTGGCCGGAGGCGACGAACACCGCCAGGGCGAGGACGTTGCTGACGAAGTTCATGCTGCGCGCCACGCCGCTGGCGCGCACCAGGTCCAGCGGATACATCAGCAGGGTGCTGACGGTCCAGAAGGCGCCGGTACCGGGGCCGGCGACGCCGTCATAGAAGCCCAGGCCCAGGCCCTGCGGCCACTGGCGGCCCTGGGCGATGTTCGGGGCGGCGTCCAGCGGCGCGTCCGGGGTCTTGCCGAACAACAGGTACAGGCCGCAGCCGAACACCACCACCGGCAGCATGCGGTTCAGCCACTCCGCCGGCAGCAGGTGCGCGGCCCAGGCGCCCAGGGCGGCACCGATGGCGGTGCCGATCACGCCGTTGCGCCACTGGCGCGGATGGAACAGCTTGCGCCGGTAGAAGGTGTAGCTGGCGACGGCGGCACCGAAGGTCGAACTCAGCTTGTTGGTGCCCAATGCCAGGTGCGGCGGCACCCCGGCGGTGAGCAGGGCGGGGATGGTCAGCAGGCCGCCGCCGCCGGCGATGGCATCGATGAAGCCGGCGAGGAAGGCGACGCCGGCGAGGATGACGAGGGTAGTGGGGTCTACGGCGAGTTCGAAGGGCATGGGATCGGCCTTGATCGGGGGCCCGTTGCGCCACTCTTTTGTAAGGAATGGCGCGGAGGGAAAACGTTAACGGGCCCGAAAGCTGCGACGGTCTGGCTGGCCGTGCAGATACGCGGTGCGCATAATGCCGGCAATTCTACGTGGAAGGAAATCATTCGATGCAGTACGACGGTCTGGCCTGGGTCATTGCCTTCGTGGCGCTGCTGGCGCTGCTGGTGGCGGCCCGCATTCTGTTCGACCGCCACTGGTTTCTCGGCTGGCTGCGCGGCATGGCGGGCCTTGCCTTCATCGCGCTCGCCGCCCTGGTTGCCCTGGTGGCCTGGGACCTGCGCGGCTACGACCCGCTGCCGGCGGAGCGCCCGCTGGTGACCCTGAGTTTCAAGCAATTGAGCCCGCAGCGCTTCGAGGTGACGCTGCTGGAAGGCGCGCAGGAGCGCCGGGTGGAACTGGCCGGCGATCTCTGGCAGCTGGACGCGCGCCTGCTGGACTGGAAGGGCCTGGCGCGGCTGATCGGCCTCGCGCCGGGGTACCGCCTGCAGAGCATCAGCGGCCGCTTCCTCGCCGTGGAGCAGCAGTCCGCGGGGCGCAAGGTGCCGCTGGCCGACGATGCGCTGGGCATCGACCTGTGGCGCTGGCTGCGCGACGGCCAGCACGACCTGCTGACCTTCGTGCCCAAGGCGGGGCGGGTGAACTACCTGCCGATGGCCGACCAGGCGGTGTTCGCCGTGCGCTACGGGCCGGGCGGGCTGAGCGCCGAGCCGATGAACCCGGCGGCGAGCCAGGCGCTGAAGGATTGGCAGTGACGGCTTTTCTGTAGGAGCGAGCTTGCTCGCGAACTTGCCCCTCGCTGGAGCTGGGGGCGATGCGGTTCGCGAGCAAGCTCGCTCCTACAAGAGCAGAAAAGGGAGCCGAATGGCTCCCTTTTTCGTTTCAGCGATCAACCTCAGGCGAGGAAGCCGCCGTCCACGTTCAGCGTCACGCCGGTGGTGTAGCTGGAGGCATCGCTGGCGAGGTAGAGCACGGCGCCGGCCATTTCGCTCGGGTCGGCCACGCGCTTGAGCGGGATGCGCTGCAGGGCGACGTTGCGGATGGCGTCGTTGCTCACCAGGGCCGAGGCGAACTTGGTGTCGGTCAGGCCCGGCAGCAGGGCGTTGCAGCGGATGCCGAACTGCGCGCACTCCTTGGCGAAGACCTTGGTCATGCTGATCACCGCGGCCTTGGTCACCGAGTAGATGCCCTGGAACTCGCCCGGGGTGACGCCGTTGACCGAGGCGACGTTGATGATGCTGCCGCCGCCGTTGGCCTTCATCAGCTTGCCGCCTTCGATGGACATGAAATAGTAGCCGCGGATGTTCACGTCGACGGTCTTCTGGAAGGCCGACAGGTCGGTGTCCAGCACGTTGCAGAACTGCGGGTTGGTGGCGGCGTTGTTGACCAGGATGTCCAGGCGGCCGAACTGCTCGCGGATCTGCGCGAAGACGGCCTGGATCTGCTCCATCTCGCCGATGTGGCAGGCAATGGCGGTGGCCTTGCCGCCGGCGGCGACGATCTCGTCGGCCACCGCCTGGCAGCCGTCGATCCGGCGGCTGGAGACGATCACGTGGGCGCCCTGCTGGGCCAGCAGCTTGGCGATGGCCTCGCCGATGCCGCGGCTGGCGCCGGAGACGAAGGCGATCTTGCCGTCGAGGTCGAACAGTTGGGTCTTGGACATGGAAATTCTCCTTGTTATTGACGCACGCCTTACAGGCGGGACTTGCCGATGACCTGCAGGCTCACCTGTTCCAGCAGCTTGTTGGCGTGGATGAAGGTGGCGAAGCGCTTGTCCTGGGTCTGGCCGTGGAAGAAGCGGTAGTAGATCTGCTGCATGATGCCGGCCAGGCGGAACAGGCCGTAGGTGTAGTAGTAATCGAGGTTGTCGATCCGGATGCCGGCGCGCTCGGCGTAGTAGTCGGCGAACTGCTGGCGGGTCAGCATGCCCGGCTCGTGGCTCGGCTGGCGGCGCAGCATCTGCAGCGGCTGCGGGTCGTCGGCCTGGATCCAGTAGGCGAGGGTGTTGCCCAGGTCCATCAGCGGGTCGCCGATGGTGGTCATCTCCCAGTCGAGCACGCCGATGATCTGCATCGGGTTGTCCGGGTCGAGGATGACGTTGTCGAAGCGGTAGTCGTTGTGCACGATACCCGGCTTGTGGTGGTCGGCCGGCATCTTCTCGCGCAGCCAGGTCTTCACCTGGTCCCAGGCCGGCGCGTCGGGGGTCAGGGCTTTCTCGTAGCGGTCGATCCAGCCGCCGATCTGGCGCTGCACGTAGCCTTCGGGCTTGCCCAGGTCGCCCAGGCCGCAGGCGTTGTAGTCGACGTTGTGCAGGTCGACGAACTTGTCGATGAAGCTCTTGCACAGCGCGGTGGTCTGCTCGGGGCTGAAGTTCAGCTCCCTGGGCAGCTCGGCGCGCAGGATGATGCCGTTGACCCGCTCCATGACGTAGAACTCGGCGCCGATCACGCTGGCGTCGGTGCAGTAGACGTAGGCCTTGGGGCAGTAGGGGAAGCCGTCGTTGAGCTGGTTGAGGATGCGGAACTCGCGGCCCATGTCGTGGGCCGACTTGGCCTTGTGGCCGAACGGCGGGCGGCGCAGCACCAGCTCGCGGTTGTCGTACTGGATCAGGTAGGTCAGGTTCGACGCCCCGCCGGGGAACTGGCTGATGCGCGGCTGGCCCTGCAGGCCGGGAATGTGGTCCTTGAGGTAGCCGTCGATCACGGCGGCATCGAGTTCTTCGCCTTCGCGGGAGCGGATGGTCTGGTCGGTCAACGACATGCTGGTCCCTTCTTGTACTGGTCGTCGCACCGCAGCGAAGGCGGCGGGCGAGGGTGGCGCGCAAGGCGGCGTCGCGCTCTTGCCTGATGAGAGGTGCCGGATCAGGCAGAGCAATGATGGCGCCGGACGATCATTGGCTAATCTAATGTCCGTGCCGGGCCGTCACAAGCGCGCCGGGTCGTTATTGGCGTCCGTGTTGGCCCCCGATCAAGCTGCCTGATTCGCGGGCCGGAGCCTTGTCCGGGCATAAAAAAACCGGAGCCAGGGACTCCGGTTTTTCGTGCTGCCTGGGCTGCTCGACTCGGATCAGACCGGGAACAGTTCGCCCAGCTTCATCGCCAGCATCATGTCGCCTTCGGCGCGCAGCTTGCCGGCCATGAAGGCCTGCATGCCATCGGTTTCGCCGCTGGTGATGCCCTTGAGGGTCTCGCTGTCCATGATCAGGGTGACGTTGGGGGACTCGGCGTCGCCCTGGACGACTTCGCAGGTGCCGTCCTTGACCACCAGGTAGTGGTTGTCGCCGTCTTCGATGTTGAACTGGAACACCAGATCCAGGCCGGCGGCCGCGCTGGCGTTGAACTTGCTCTTCATGGTGGAAACGATGTCAGCAACACTCATGGTTCTATTCCTTTTCTAGGTTTTCTCGCGCGACGCGGAGCGTCGCAATGGGCCGGCTCTCAACGATAGGTGATGAGTTCCGGCGCCCTCAACAGTTCCAGATGCACGTGACTGTTGAAGGAAGCCAGGGCCACTTCGCTGCCGCGGAACTTCAGGCGGTTGAGCGAAGTGTTGACGATCTGCCAGTTGAGTTCGAAGGCGTTCAGCGGCGGGATGCCGGTCACCAGCTGGAGCAGCGCGGTGATGGTGCCGCCGGAGGTGAACACGCCGATGCTGTCCTTGCCGCTGGCCTGTTCCAGCAGGCGCGCGAGGCCGCCGTGCACGGTGTCGAGGAATTCCGCCCAGCTGACCAGGCCGTCCTTGTCGTGTTCGCCGGAGACCCAGCGGGCGATCACGATGGAGAACAGGCGCTGGAATTCGGCGCGGTGATCGGCGGCGTTGCGCATGATGTGCAGCGCCTGCGGCTCGATCTGCAGCAGGTCGGGCAGGTGCGCGCGGATCACCGTGTCGGCTTCGAATTCGTTGAAGGCGGGGTCGATTTCCAGCGCGGGGGTGGCGATGCCGGCGTCGTTCAGCCGGCCCATCACCGCTTCGGCGGTATGGCGCTGGCGGCGCAGGTCGCCGCTGACGCAGCGGTCGAAGCGCAGGCCCAGGCTCGCCAGGTGCTCGCCGAGGACTTGCGCCTGGCGCACGCCGATGGGCGAGAGCACGTCGTAGTCGTCGGCGCCGAACGAAGCCTGGCCATGTCGAATCAGGTAGATGCTTCCCACGCGCAGTATCCCGGCAGGGCTGAAAGTTCCGGCGAGGTTATGAGGATCACCTGGGGCTGTCAACGAAAAAACATACGCTTGTTTGAATGCCATTCGCTGGACTGATGCAGCGTCTTGCCAGCGCTGGTGGCGCGCCTGCGGCGTGGGTATGCTTGCGGGATTCGCGTCGCTCGCCCGGCGAGCGGGACACGTCTTATAAAAGGGGGAGTGTGTGGAGTTTCTAGCGGATTACGCGGGTTTCCTGGCCAAGACCTTCACCGTGCTGGTGGCGGTGGTCGTGGTGCTGGTGGTGATCGCCGCGCTGCGCGGTCGCGGCCGCCGCGGTGGCAGCGGGCACCTGGAGGTGCACAAGCTCAACGACTTCTACAAGGACCTGCGCGAGCGCCTGCAGCACAGCGTGTTGGAGAAGGCCAAGCTGAAGGCCCTGCGCAAGTCCGAAGCGAAATCGGCGAAGGATGCGAAAAAGAAGAAGGGCGGCGAGAAAAACCGCGTCTACGTGCTGGATTTCGACGGCGACATCAAGGCCTCGGCCACCGAGCACCTGCGCCATGAAGTGACTGCGCTGCTGAGCCTGGCCACCCCGCGCGACGAAGTGGTGCTGCGCCTGGAGAGCGGTGGCGGCATGGTCCACGGCTACGGCCTGGCCGCCTCCCAGCTGGCGCGCATCCGCCAGGCCGGCGTGCCGCTGACCGTCTGCGTCGACAAGGTCGCCGCCAGCGGCGGCTACATGATGGCCTGCATCGGCGAGCGCATCCTTTCCGCGCCCTTCGCCATCCTCGGCTCCATCGGCGTGGTGGCGCAGCTGCCCAACGTGCACCGCCTGCTGAAGAAGCACGACATCGATTTCGAGGTGCTCACCGCCGGCGAATACAAGCGCACCCTGACCGTGTTCGGCGAGAACACCGACAAGGGCCGCGAGAAGTTCCAGGAAGACCTGGAAACCACCCACGAACTGTTCAAGCGTTTCGTCGTGCACTACCGCCCGCAGCTGGCCATCGACGAGATCGCCACCGGCGAGGTCTGGCTCGGCCAGGCGGCGCTGGGCAAGAAGCTGGTGGACGAGCTCAAGACCAGCGACGAGTACCTGGCCGAACGCGCCCGCGACGCGGATGTCTATCAGCTCAGCTACGTGCAGAAGAAGTCCATCCAGGAGCGCTTCGGCGTCGGCGTCAGCGGCGTGATCGACCGCGTGCTGGTGACCTGGTGGGAGCGCCTGGGGCGCAGCCGTTTCTGGCAGTGATTGTCATCGGGCGCGGGACTGCGCCCGGTCCGATTTCGCAAGAGGAGGGTCGAGATGAGTGCATTCAAGGCATTGTGGGTCACGGAAAGCGCGCATGGCGTGTACGACCTGCAGGTGGCCGAGCGGCAGGTTTCCGATTTGCCGGCAGGTGAAGTGCTGGTGCGGGTGAAGTATTCCTCGCTGAACTACAAGGATGCGCTGTCCGCCAGCGGCAACCGTGGCGTCACCCGCAAGTACCCGCACACGCCCGGCATCGATGCCGCCGGCGTGGTGGAAGCGTCCTCGGTGGGCGAATTCGCCGCCGGCGACGAGGTGATCGTCACCGGCTACGACCTGGGCATGAACACCCCGGGCGGCTTCAGCCAGTACATCCGCGTCCCCGCGGCCTGGCTGATCAAGCGTCCGCAGGGCCTGTCGCTGCGCGAAGCCATGATCCTCGGCACCGCCGGCCTGACCGCCGCGCTGTGCGTCGACAAGCTCGAACGCGCCGGCGTCACGCCGTCGTCCGGCTCGATCCTGGTCACCGGCGCCACCGGCGGCGTGGGCAGCATCGCGGTGATGCTGCTGGCGCAACTGGGTTACACCGTGGCCGCCGCCACCGGCAAGCTGGAGCAGGCCGAATTGCTGAACCGCCTCGGCGCACGGCAGATCCTCGACCGCGCCACCGTCTCCGATGGCGTCGACAAGCCGCTGCTGCGCGAGCAGTGGGCCGGCGCGGTGGACACCGTGGGCGGCGACATCCTGTTCAACGTGGTCAAGTCGCTGCAGTACGGCGGCAGCGTCGCCTGCTGCGGCCTGACCGCCGGCGCCGCCTTCCAGGCCACCGTGCTGCCGTTCATCCTGCGCGGCGTGAACCTGCTGGGCGTGGACTCGGTGGAGCTGCCGCTGGTGGTCAAGGCGTCCATGTGGGACAAGCTGTCCCTGCAGTGGAAGCTCGACAACCTCGAAGCGGCGGTCCGCGAGGTCACCCTCGACGAGCTGCCCGCCGCCATCCACCAGATCCTCGCCGGCAAGCTGGTCGGGCGGGTGCTGGTCAACCTCGGGTGATGCCCGCGCCGGGCCTGGGTGTCAGCCCAGGTCCGGCAGCAGGTAGCCCGCCCACAGCGAATCGGCGAACTGGCTGCGGAAGAAGCCGAAGTGGCCGATGCGCGCCACGCCGATGTCCTCCGGGGCGATCCTCTTCACGGTCTTTGGCGCGCCACGGTAGAAACCGTGCAGCGATTCGGTGTTGCGGCCGGACATCATCTCGTCGTCGGTGAAGGAGATGGAGGTGATGGGCGTACGGATGGACGAATACGCCTCGCGCACCGCGCCGCCTTCCGCCCCCACCGCGTACTCCGGGTCGAGGCACCAGCGCCGCCATTGCTCGATCACCCCGCGCGGCAGGTCGCCGACCACGCCCAGGCGCTTGCCCGGGAAGTAGCCCAGCAGCGGCGTGAGGGTCGGCGCCAGGCAGTACCAGAGCAGCCAGGCCTTGTGCCGCAGGCCCTTGGTGTTCTCGCGCCAGTAGCCGCTGCCGGTGGCGATGGTGAAGGCGCGCCGGATGCGCTCGTTGCCGCGCACGAAGGGCAGGATCTGCCCGCCGAGGCTGTGGCCGATCCAGTACACCGGCAGGTCGCCGGCGGCCTCGACGACGGCGTCGAGCATGGCGCTGCAGTCATGGTTGCCCCAGGCGACGACGTTGACGTCCAAGTCACGCAGGTGCCCGGAGCGGGACTTGCCCATGCCGACGTAATCGAAGGTCACGGCCAGGTAGCCGCGCTCGGCCAGCCAATTGGCGAAGGCCGCGTAGAAGCGCTGCTCGACGCCCATGGCGGGGACGATCAGCACCACGCCACGGGCTTCGCCGGGCGGGTGGAACCAGTGGCTGGAAAGGGTGTGCCCATTGCCGTTGTCGAGCGGGCGGGGGAACGGGGTGATCATGGCGGACTCCGTGGCTCAGGCCTGGCTGACGTACAGGGTGATCTCGGCGCGGAAGACTTTCCTGTCGCCGACGTAGGCTAGCACCGGCACGGTGATGTCGCCCTCCTGGTTCCAGTCGATCGCGAGGCCGTCGGCCACGGCGCGCACGTCGCCGGTGGCCTTGGCCAGGTATTCCACCGTCATGCCGCGCGGAATCCAGCGGCGGCCCTGGGGGATCGACACGTCGGTCACGGTGCCGGCCACCAGTTCGGCGGCGTTGCACAGGGCGATGGCGTGGACCGTGCCGATGTGATTGAGCACCTCGCGGCGCTTGGGGAAGGTCACTTCCGCGTAGCCGGGGCGCAGTTCGACGAACTGCGCGGCGATGGTGGAGAAATAGGGGGCGATCTGGCCGATCATGGCGCTGAACTGCGCCGGACCGGCCTGTTGGTACATCTGCAGCATCTGACTCATGGTGACTCCGCAAGCAAGGCTGGAATGAGCAAGGCAGGATTGAAGATGGATGCGCGCCCAGGCAGTATACGAAGACTAGAAATTAATTCTAGAAAATTATTCTAGAAAATTATTCTAGAACTTTATTCCGGAGCTCCATTCCCGCAGGAACCCCATGGCCCGACCTTCCCGCAAAGACGACATCCTCCAGGCCGCGCTGGCCTGCTTCAGCGAATCCGGCGTGGACGCCACCACCATCGAGATGATCCGCGACCGCTCCGGTGCCAGCATCGGCAGCCTCTATCACCATTACGGCAACAAGGAGCGGGTCATCGGCGCGCTGTACCTGGCCGGCGTCGGCCAGTACGCGGCGCTGCTCGATGCGGGGCTGCGGCAGCCGATGAGCGCCGAGGCGGTGGTGAAGCTGTTCGTCACCTCCTACATCGATTGGGTCTCGGCCAATCCGCAGTGGGCGCGCTTCATCCTGCACAGTCGTGGGCGCGTGGAGGCGGGGGAGGTGGGCGACGAATTGCGCGAGGCCAACCGCCAGCAGGGCCGGCGCATCGCCGAGCTGTTGGCGGAGCACCGCAAGGCCGGTGCGTTCAAGGCGCTGGCGCCGGAGCTGTTCAATTCGGTGGTGATCGGCCCGACCCACGATTACGCACGCAACTGGTTGGCCGGGCGCACGCGGGTGGACCTGATCGAGTGCCGGGAGCAGCTGGCGCAGATTGCCTGGGACAGCGTGCGGGCCTGAGAGCTTTTCGTAGGAGCGGAGCTTCTCCGCGAAATCCCGGCGGAGCCGGGACGCCCGTTGAGACAAGGACGCCGGCCTGCCGGCCGGATCGCGGACAAGGTCCGCTCCTACGAAGAGCAAACGAAAAAGCCCCGCAGTGCGGGGCTTTTCATGTCGCTGAATCAGGTCGGCCGGATCAGGCGGGCTGGCGGCGACGGAACAGCGGTTGCGGCTGGGCGACCGAGGTCTGGTAGACCTCGGAGAAGTCCCCCAGGCTGGCCAGCGCGTCGTGCGGGTCGCGGTCGGCGCGGATGGCGTAGGCGTCGAAGCCGCAGCTCTGCATGTAGAACAACTGGTCGCGCAGCACGTCGCCGATGGCGCGCACTTCGCCCTTGTAGCCGAAGCGCTCGCGCAGCAGGCGGGCGGAGCTGAAGCCGCGGCCGTCAGTGAAGGCCGGGAAGTTCACCGCGATCACCTGGAACTTGTCCAGGTCACCGGCGATGGCTTCGGGCTCTTCGTCCGAGTCCAGCCACACGCCCAGGCCGCCGTCGCGGCCGCGCAGGGCCGGGCCGTGTTCCAGCCACAGGTTCAGCGGGATGATCACGTCGTCGCAGTTGGGCACGCTTTCCAGGGTCGCGTCCTTGGGCAGCAGGTGCCAGCGGTCGTCGATGACCTCGCGGTGCTTAATGATTCGCTGCATATACGCGCTCCTTGAAGAGGTCGATGCCGATGCGACGGTAGGTGTCGAGGAAACGTTCCTCTTCGGTGCGCTGTTCCACGTAGACCTTGATGATCTTCTCGATCACGTCGGCCATCTGGTCCTGGGCGAAGGACGGGCCGAGGATCTGCGCCAGGCTGGCGTCGCGGCTGGCGCTGCCGCCCAGGGACACCTGGTAGAACTCCTCGCCCTTCTTGTCCACGCCGAGGATGCCGATGTGGCCCACGTGGTGGTGGCCGCAGGCGTTCATGCAGCCGGAGATGTTGAGGTCGATGTCGCCGATGTCGAACAGGTAGTCCAGGTCGTCGAAGCGGCGCTGGATGGCCTCGGCCACCGGGATCGACTTGGCGTTGGCCAGGGAGCAGAAGTCGCCGCCGGGGCAGCAGATGATGTCGGTCAGCAGGCCCACGTTGGGGCTGGCGAAACCGTGCTCGCGCAGTTCGCCCCAGAGGGTGAACAGCTGCGACTGCTCGACGTCGGCGAGGATGATGTTCTGGTTATGGCTGTTGCGCACTTCGCCGAAGCTGTAGCGGTCCGCCAGTTCGGCGATCTTGTCCAGCTGCTTGTCGGTGACGTCGCCCGGGGCGCGGCCGGTGGGCTTGAGCGACAGGGTCACGGCGGTGTAGCCGGGCTTCTTGTGGGCGAAGGTGTTGCGCTCGCGCCAGCGGGCGAAGCCGGGGTGCTCGGCGTCGAGCTGGGCGAGGGCGGCGTCCTGGTCGTCCAGGGCCTTGTAGGCCGGGTCGACGAAATGCCGGGAGACGCGCTGCACTTCCGCTTCGGTCAGGGTGCTCGGGCCGTCCTTGAGGTGCGCCCATTCGGCGTTGACCTTGTCGGCGAAGACCTCGGGGCTCAGGGCCTTGACCAGGATCTTGATGCGCGCCTTGAACTTGTTGTCCCGGCGGCCGTAGCGGTTGTACACGCGCAGGACGGCGTCGAGGTACGACAGCAGGTGCCGCCAGGGCAGGAATTCGTTGATGAAGCTGCCGACGATCGGGGTACGGCCCAGGCCGCCGCCGACCAGCACGCGGAAGCCCAGCTCACCGGCGTCGTTCTTCACCGCTTCCAGGCCGATGTCGTGCACCTCGATCGCGGCGCGGTCGGTCGCGGCGCCGTTGACGGCGATCTTGAACTTGCGCGGCAGGTGGGCGAATTCGGGGTGGAAGGTCGACCACTGGCGGATGATCTCGCACCACGGGCGCGGGTCCACCAGCTCGTCGCGGGCGATGCCGGCGAACTGGTCGGTGGTGGTGTTGCGCACGCAGTTGCCGCTGGTCTGGATCGAGTGCATCTGCACGGTGGCCAGCTCGGCGAGGATGTCCGGCACTTCTTCCAGCGCCGGCCAGTTGAACTGCACGTTCTGCCGGGTGCTGATGTGGGCGTAGCCCTTGTCGTAGTCGCGGGCGATCTGCGCCAGCTTGCGGATCTGCCGGGAGGCCAGCAGGCCGTAGGGCACGGCGATGCGCAGCATCGGCGCATAGCGCTGGATGTACAGGCCATTCTGCAGACGCAGCGGGCGGAATTCCTCGCCGGTCAGTTCACCGGCCAGGAAGCGGCGGGTCTGATCGCGGAACTGCTTGACGCGATCCTCTACGATCCTCTGATCGTATTCGTCATATACGTACATGAATCATCCTGCTGTCAGGCTATAGCGCTCAGGCTTACTGCGTATCCCGGCGCGCACGGCAACGCGCTCCACGCGGAGTGGGCCGCACGATACCAGTAAGGGAATATGCGTAAAAGTGATGTTTGAGTATATGGCGAGAACTTTTGGATCTATGCCGCGCCGGGCCTGAAACACAGGCGGGCCGGCGCCTTGCGCCGACACCAGGGGCGCGCACTGCGCCAGTGTTTTTCACTGGCGCGGGAGGTGTCGATCAGGCTTCACGGCCGTGGGCGGAGTCACGCAATTGCGAGGTGTCGACACGCACGAAGATCGAATCACCGACGCAGGTCAGCACGTCGCCGGCATAGACCTCGCAGATGATCCGGCTCTTGCGCCCGACCTCGCCCTCGACGTGGGCCTTGAGCGTCAGCGGTACGCCCATCGGGGTCGGCTTGATGTACTTGATGCCCAGGTTGCCGGTCACGCAGTCGATGCGCGGCAGGCTGCCCGGCTCGCGGCCCTCGGCGCGGTAGTGGTAGGCCATGGCGGTCCAGTTCGAGTGGCAGTCCACCAGCATGGCGATCAGCCCGCCGTAGACCAGCTCCGGCCAGCCGCAGTACTTGGCCTCCGGCAGGTGCTCGGCGACGACGTGGACGCCGTCCTCGTGCCAGCGGCTCTTGATGTGCAACCCGTGCGGGTTGCTGCCGCCGCAGCCGTAGCAGACGCCTTCCGGCGCGACGGTGTCTTGCAGTGAATCCACGTGCATGGCCCTTCCTTATTCCTTCTCGCGGGTTCTGTCGAAGGCGCAGCCTAACGGCTTTCACCGCGTCGCGGAAAGGGGCGGGGCCTTGAGGGGCGGGCGGAGCTGGTCTTAACTCTTGCCTGTGGTCCTTCGACAAACAACGAGAACAAGGGGGGAAACATGAGCCAAGAGTCCAGCAAGGATCGCGACAGCGTCGTCGATGCGCGTGCCGCGTTCGTCCTGATCCTGCTGGTGGTTGCCACCGCGGTGTACTGGGTCAGCCATCAGTGACGACGGCTCCGGCGGGCCGCCCCGCGGCCCGTCCGGCGCCTTGCCTTTCCAGCCCCGCCGGCCTAGACCCCGGCGAAATGCAGCACCATCCGCACCAGGGCGTAGAGCAGCAGCACGAAGATCAGCGTGAAGATGATGCCCATGGCGATGAAGTGGCTGGCCTTGCCCTGGCTGAAGTCGCGCGCGCGGTTCTTCCCGCTCTGCACGCCGAAGGCCGCCGCCAGCACGCTTTGCAGCATCTGCCAGAAACTTGGTGGTTTGTTCTGTTGGTCGTTCATCGTTTGCACCTCCATTTGCTCAGAGCCTAGCTTCTAGAGTTCGATTTGCGTCCACTCGCGTTTCTGCCACATCACCGCGAAGATCGCCGACGACAGCCCGCGCTGGAGAATCTGCATGCTCCAGATCGCCAGCAGGCCGCCGCCGAGGACCGGTCCCACCAGATAGGCCAGCGGCAGGAAGAACAACCACTGGTTGCCCAGGCTGACCGCCATCACCGTGCGCGTGGCGCCGGCGCCGAGCAGGGCCTGGGTGAGCACCAGCGCGGTGGCGTCGATCACCATGCCCAGCCCTGTCAGGGTCAGCGGCAGGCGGCCCAGTTCGATCAGCGCCGGATCGCTGACGAACAGCCGCAGGATGGCATCGGGGAACAGCCAGAAGGGTGCGCCCAGCAGCGCCAGGCCGCAGGCGGCGACCTTCACCACGTCCCAGCCCCAGCGGTGCGCGCTGTCGAAGTCGCGCTCGCCCATGCACTGGCTGACCAGGGTGGTGGCGGCCATGCCCAGGCCGATGCCGGGCAGGATCAGGAACAGCGCCAGGTTGATCAGCACGTGGGCCACCGCCAGCTCGCGGGTGCCGACCTGGGCGATGATCCAGAACAGCAGGGTGATGCCGGCGGCGAAGAAGAACTGCTGCAGCGAGTTGGGCAGCGACAGGCGCAGCATCACGCGGACGTCGCGCTCGCTCGGCAGGCGCGGGTGGAAGCCCTGGGCGCGGGCGTCGCGCCAGGTGATCCAGGCGTAGATCAGCGAGCCCAGGTAGAGTGCCAGGGTGGTGCCCAGCCCGCTGCCCACCGCGCCCATGCGTGGCAGGCCGAACAGGCCGTGGATCAGGCTGTAGCTGATCGCCGCGTTGGCCAGGTGCATCACCACCAGCGTGCGCATGTACATGCCCGAGCGGCGCGTGCCGTTCCAGTAGCCGCGGAAGGAGAAGTTCAACCCCACCGCCAGCACCGACAGCGCGCGCCACTCGAAGTAGGGGATGCCGACCGCCAGCACCTCGGGATCGCCGGACAGGGCGCGGACGATGGGCTCGGCGAACAGCAGGCAGATCAGCGTGATCGGCAGCGACAGCCCCAGCGCCACCAGCAGGCCGCAGCTGAGCGGCGCTGCCTGGTCCTGCGTGCGGCCTTCGCCGCGGCGCCGCGCCACCAGGGCCTGCACGCCGGCGCCCAGGCCCATCACCAGGGAAATCGCGACGAAATTGGCGTAGCTGCCGATGCCGACGCCGGCCAGGGACTTTTCCCCCAGATGGCCGACCATCGCGGCATCCACCAGGTTGAGCAGGCTCTGGCTGAGCATCCCGCCGATGATCGGCAGGCCCAGGCTGAGAATGTTCTGGAGGCGCTGGCGCTCTAGCATGGCGTCCTTGGGGAATGTGCTTCCGGCCTGTTCTGGGGATCGTCCGCACCCGTGCCGGTAGGGTGCGTCGAGGGAAAGCCTAGCGTAAGCGCCGTGGCCCTGCCTGTGTTGGTGGATGTCCTCGTGGGCGGGTACCGCCGTTGCCGGCCGGACAGCAAGTGCCGCTCCGGAGTCGCCGTAGCCTCCCAACGGCTGGCATGCCGCATCGGGCTCAGCAGGTAAAGATTCGGATTGGCGGCGCCGTCGGCATCATTCGAACCCGCGCAGGGTCGCAGAGGCGGGGAGTGAAGACAACCGTGGCGAAACGACGCGACCGGTTGCCGCCGGCGAGGCGCGAGCCGTCGCCGGAAGCGGGGGAGCTTACTCGAACAGGCCGTGCCAGCAGTCGCTCAGCTCGCCCAGTTCGAAGGACTTGCACCAGGACTGCTTTTCCAGCCACAGGCGGGTGGTCTCGCGGTCGGCCTCGCCGAGGCTGCCGACGGCGTTCAGGCACAGGTAGCCGGTGAACTCGCCCTCTTCGGTGGCGCCGCCGACGAAGACCCAGCCCTCGGATTCGACGAAGCCGATCCACTGGTCGAGCACGTCATCCAGTTCGCCGGTGTAGTTCACTTCCAGGCTGAAGCCGAACTCCTGGAACTCGCCCAGGCGCAGCTTCTTCTGCAGGCGGCGCTTGCGCGGTTTGGCCATTTGTTCGGGGGTGAGGTATTTCATCTGTCTTTCTCTCGTCAGGGGAGGTCCGGCGGACGGCCGGGCTTCAGTCCATGGTGTCCTGGGTTATCCGCACGTCGGCGAACCACAGCGCTCGCCAGCGCGCCATGCGCTCCTGCAGCGGCAGCTGGCGCGGCGAAGCGGGTTGGGGCGCGCCCAGGGTGGCGGGATTATCCAGTATCCGGGCGTTGAGTGCAGCGTAGGTTTTCCCTGCGTCCTCCCAGAGCGCGGCGCCCAGCACGCCGCAGCGGCGGCAGAGGAGGAAGTCGATGGTGCCGCTGCCCTGGCGGTAGCGCTGTGCGTCGGGCGCCGACCGGCAATGGATGGACAGCCTGCCGCGGGCATCGGAGACGTAGGCCGCGCCGTGCTTGCGGCAGAACTCGCAGTCGCAGGCGCGCGGGGTGTATTCGGCCGGGTAGCGGCTGAGCGTGAGGTGAACGGAGAGGTTGCCGCAGTGGCAGCTTCCCTGAAGCGCGTAGGTCATGGGCGCGGCTCCGGTGGTTGGTCGCCCGGAGCGTGCCGTCCCGCGCCGCGCCGGGCAAGCCCGGTCGCGTCGCGTCGCGGATGCGCCTCAGGCGTCGTAGCCCAGGTTCGGCGACAGCCAGCGTTCGCTGGTGCTGATTTCCTGGCCCTTGCGCGCGCTGTAGCGTTCGATCTGGTCCTTGTCGACCTTGCCGACGGCGAAGTACTGCGCCTGCGGGTGGGCGAAGTACCAGCCGCTGACGGCGGCGGCGGGGAACATGGCGAAGTGCTCGGTGAGGGTCACGCCGGACAGGCCTTTCGGGTCGAGCAGCTTGAACAGCGTGCCTTTCTCGGTGTGGTCCGGGCAGGCCGGGTAGCCGGGCGCCGGGCGGATGCCGACGTACTGCTCCTTGATCAGCGCCTCGTTGCTCAGGTGCTCCTCGGGCTGGTAACCCCAGTATTCCTTGCGCACGCGCTCGTGCAGCCACTCGGCGCAGGCTTCGGCGAGGCGGTCGGCGAGGGCCTTGACCATGATCGCGTTGTAGTCGTCGCCCTTGGCCTCGTAGGCCTTGGCCACTTCCTCGGCGCCGATGCCGGCGGTGGTGATGAAGCCGCCGACGTAGTCCTGCACGCCGCTTTCCTTCGGCGCGACGAAGTCGGCCAGGCTGAAGTTCGGCTTGCCGTCGGGCTTGATGGTCTGCTGGCGCAGGTGGTGCAGGGTGGCCAGCTTGTGGCCGTCGTCGCCGTAGACTTCCAGGTCGTCGTGGTTGACCTGGTTGGCCGGCCAGAAGCCAAGGACTGCCTTGGCGCGAATGAGCTTCCCGTCGATCAGCTGCTTCAGCAGTTCCTGGGCGTCGTTGAACAGGGTGGTGGCCGCTTCGCCGACGACTTCGTCGGTGAGGATGCGCGGGTACTTGCCGGCCAGGTCCCAGGCGATGAAGAAGGGCGTCCAGTCGATGTAGTCGACCAGCACGTTGAGGTCGATGTCTTCCAGCACCTTCACGCCGGTGAAGGAGGGCACCGGCGGCTGGTAACCAGCCCAGTCGAACTGCGGCTTGGCGGCGATGGCCTGCTCGTAGGTCAGGCGCTCGGTGCGCGCGCTGCGGTTGGCGGTGCGCTCGCGGACTTCCGCGTATTCCTCACGCAGCTTGCGCGCATAGTCGGGCTTGAGCTCCTTGGACAGCAGGGTGGTCGCCACGCCCACCGCGCGGGAGGCGTCGGTGACGTAGACCACCGCGTCGTTGCTGTACTGCGGGTCGATCTTCACCGCGGTGTGCGCCTTGGAGGTGGTGGCGCCGCCGATCATCAGCGGCAGGTGGAAGTCCTGGCGCTGCATTTCCCGGGCGACGTGGACCATCTCGTCCAGCGACGGGGTGATCAGGCCGGACAGGCCGATGATGTCGCACTTCTGCTCGCGGGCGGTCTGCAGGATTTTTTCCGCCGGGACCATCACGCCGAGGTCGACGATGTCGTAGCCGTTGCAGCCGAGCACCACGCCGACGATGTTCTTGCCGATGTCGTGCACGTCGCCCTTCACCGTGGCCATCAGGATCTTGCCCTTGGCCTGGGGCTTGTCGCCTTTCTCCGCTTCGATGAAGGGGATCAGGTGGGCCACCGCCTGCTTCATCACGCGGGCGGACTTGACCACCTGCGGGAGGAACATCTTGCCGGCGCCGAACAGGTCGCCGACCACGTTCATGCCGGACATCAGCGGGCCCTCGATGACCTCGATGGGCCGCGCGCACTTCTGCCGGCACTCCTCGGTGTCCTCGACGATCCAGGTGGTGATGCCCTTGACCAGCGCGTGCTCCAGGCGCTTCTCGACGCTATGGCTGCGCCATTCCTCGTCCTCGACTTCCTTGGCCGCGCCGCCACCCTTGTAATTGTCGGCGATGGCCAGCAGCGCCTCGGTGGCGTCCGGGCTGCGGTTGAGCACCACGTCCTCGACCTTGTCGCGCAGCTCCTTGGGGATCTCGTCGTAGATTTCCAGCTGGCCGGCGTTGACGATGCCCATGGTCAGGCCGTTCTGGATCGCGTAGTAGAGGAATACCGAGTGGATCGCCTCGCGCACCGGGTTGTTGCCGCGGAACGAGAAGGACACGTTGGACACCCCGCCCGAGCTCAGCGCGTAGGGGAGGTTGTCGCGGATGTAGGCGCAGGCCTCGATGAAATCGACCGCATAGTTGTTGTGTTCCTCGATGCCGGTGGCGACCGCGAAGATGTTCGGGTCGAAGATGATGTCTTCCGGCGGGAAGCCCACTTCGTTGACCAGGATGTCGTAGGAACGCTGGCAGATCTGCTCCTTGCGCGCCTGGGTGTCGGCCTGGCCGGCTTCGTCGAAGGCCATCACCACCACGGCGGCGCCGTAGCGCTTGCACAGGCGGGCGTGGTGCTTGAACTGCTCGACGCCTTCCTTCATGGAGATCGAGTTGACGATGCCCTTGCCCTGGATGCACTTCAGGCCGGCCTCGATCACCTCCCACTTGGAGGAGTCGATCATGATCGGCACGCGGGAAATGTCCGGCTCGGAGGCGATCAGGTTGAGGAAGGTGACCATGGCCGCCTTCGAATCCAGCATGCCCTCGTCCATGTTGATGTCGATCACCTGGGCGCCGGCTTCGACCTGCTGCTGCGCCACTTCCAGCGCCTCGGCGTAGTTCTCCTCGCGGATCAGCCGGGCGAACTTGGCGCTGCCGGTGATGTTGGTGCGCTCGCCGACGTTCACGAACAGCGAGCTGCGATCGATGGTGAAGGGCTCCAGGCCGGACAGGCGGCAGGCCTTGGGAATCTCCGGGATCGCGCGCGGCGCGTACCTGGCCACGGCCTTGGCGATGGCCTCGATGTGCGGCGGGGTGGTGCCGCAGCAGCCGCCGATGATGTTGAGGAAGCCCGAGGCGGCGAATTCCGCGACCACTTCGGCCATCTGCGCCGGGCTCTCGTCGTACTCGCCGAAGGCGTTCGGCAGGCCGGCGTTGGGGTGCGCGGAGACGTGGGTGCCGGCCTTGTTCGCCAGCTCTTCCAGGTACGGGCGCAGCTCCTTCGCGCCGAGGGCGCAGTTCAGGCCGACGGAGATCGGGTTGGCGTGGCGCACCGAGTTCCAGAAGGCCTCGGTGGTCTGGCCCGACAGGGTGCGGCCGGAGGCGTCGGTGATGGTGCCGGAGATCATGATCGGCAGCTCGACGCCCAACTCTTCATAGACGCCCTGCACGGCGAAGATCGCCGCCTTGGCGTTGAGGGTGTCGAAGATGGTCTCGATCAGGATCAGGTCGGCGCCGCCCTCGATCAGGCCGCGGGTGGCCTCGCTGTAGTTTTCCACCAGCTCGTCGAAGGTGACGTTGCGAAAGCCCGGGTCGTTGACGTCCGGGGAGATCGAGCAGGTGCGGCTGGTCGGGCCGAGCACGCCGGCGACGAAGCGCGGCCTGGCCGGGTTCTCGGCGGTCTTGGCGTCGGCCACTTCACGGGCCAGACGCGCGCCTTCGACGTTCAGTTCGTAGACCAGCGCTTCCATGCCGTAGTCGGCCTGGGACACGCGGGTGGCGTTGAAGGTGTTGGTCTCGAGGATGTCCGCGCCGGCGTCCAGGTAGGCCTTCTCGATGGCCTGGATGACCTCCGGGCGGGTCAGCAGCAGCAGGTCGTTGTTGCCTTTCACGTCGCTCGGCCAGTCGGCGAAGCGGGTGCCGCGATAGTCCTCCTCCTGCAGCTTGTAGCTCTGGATCATGGTGCCCATGCCGCCGTCGAGGATCAGGATGCGCTCCTTGAGGGCTTGCTGGAGGGCTTGCAGGCGTGCGGCGCGGTCGGACATCGGAGGTACCTGGAGGGCGGTGTGACAATGGGTCACTGATGATAACAAAGCTGTGGAAAATTTGAGCTTGCCGGGATTTGCATGAAAATCGCTCATGTTCAGGTCTTCGGCGAGAGGCGCTACGACGGCGTTCCCGCTAGAATCCGCCCATTCCGAAGGTCTGGAGCCTTACATGTCCCGGCGAGCACGCTTCACGTTGTTCATCGCATCCCTGATGCTTTCCGCGCTGTCCCAGGCCGCGAACCTGTCCTACACCCGGGATATCCAGCCGATCTTCACCGAGAAGTGCGTAGCCTGCCACGCCTGCTACGACTCGCCCTGCCAGCTCAACCTGACCGCCGCCGAGGGCGCGCAGCGCGGCGCCACCAAGCTGCCGGTGTACGACGGCGCGCGGACCAGGGCCCAGGACACCACCCGGCTGTTCCTCGACGCCCGCGGCGCGGATGCCTGGCGGCGCAAGGACTTCTGGTCGGTGCTCGACGGCCGGGGCAGCCAGGCCGCGCTGATGGCGCGGATGATCGACCTGGGCCACCAGCATCCGCTGGTGCCCAACGCGAAGATTGCCGATGGCCTGGACCTGTCGATCAACCGCGACAACCAGTGCCCGACGCCCGACAGCATCGACGACTTCGTGCGCAAGAACCCGCGCAGCGGCATGCCCTTCGCCGTCACCGGCCTGACTGCCAAGCAACTGGCGACGCTCAAGACCTGGCTGGCCCAGGGCGCGCCGGTGGACGAGCAGGCCTGGCAGCCGGGCGCCGGCGAGGCGCGGCAGATCGCCGACTGGGAAAACTTCCTGAACCAGCCCGGCGCGCGCCAGAGCCTGGTGTCGCGCTGGCTCTACGAGCACCTGTTCCTCGCCCACCTGTATTTCAGCGAACGCGGCGAGCCCGCGCATTTCTTCCAGCTGGTGCGTTCGCGCACGCCCAGCGGCCAGCCGATCGACCCGATCGCCACCCGCCGGCCGAACGACGATCCGGGCAGCACCTTCTATTACCGCCTGTGGCCGGTGCAGGGCGTGATCGTGCACAAGACGCACATCACCTACCCGCTCAACCCGGCCAAGCTGGCGCGCACCCGGGAGCTGTTCTACGCCAGCGACTGGAGCACCGATCGGGTGCCCGGCTACGGCCTGCAGCACCGCGCCAACCCGTTCGAGACCTTCGCCGCCATCCCGGCGCAGGCGCGCTACCAGTTCATGCTGGACAACGCCGAATACTTCGTCCGCACCTTCATCCGCGGGCCGGTGTGCCGCGGGCAGATCGCCACCGACGTGATCCGCGACAACTTCTGGGCGGTGTTCCAGGACCCGCAGCACGACCTCTACGTCACCGACCCGAACTTCCGCGCCCAGGCCTCGCCGCTGCTGGCGCTGCCGGGGCAGATCGACGAGATGGGCGCGATGCTGTCGCAGTGGCGCGCCTACCGCGACAAGCGCAACGCCTACGAGGAGCTGCGCCAGGATGTCTACGACGACGCGCCGGCGCCGACCTGGGCCGACATCTGGGCCGGCAACGACAACGCCGTGCTGAGCATCTTCCGCCAGTACGACAGCGCCACGGTGCGCAAGGGCCTGATCGGCGGCATCCCGCAGACCATCTGGTGGCTGGACTACCCGCTGTTCGAGCGCACCTACTACGGCCTGGTGGTCAACTTCGACGTCTACGGCAACGTCGCCCACCAGGCGCAGACGCGGCTGTACTTCGACCTGATCCGCAACGGCGCCGAGCAGAACTTCCTGCGCCTGATGCCGCTGGCCGCGCGCAAGCCGCTGCTGGACGACTGGTACCAGGACGGCGGCAGGCTGAAGATGTGGGTCGACTACTACGACAACGACAGCGAGGCCCCGACCGGGCTGTTCCTGCCGCAGAAGGGCGCGAAGAACGCCTTCGCCCAGCAGTTGCTCCAGCGCTACGTGGCGCTCAACGCGCGGCCCGACCCGATCAACCTGTGCGACAACGGCGCCTGCTACCGCAACAGCGTCGCCGCGCCGCTGCAGGACGCCGAGCAGACCTTCAGCCGCCTGGTCAGCCGCCCGGCGGCGGGGCTGCCGGTGATCGACCAGTTCCCCGAAGCGACGATGCTGCGGGTGGAACTGCCCGACGGCCGGCGCGAGGTCTACACCGTGCTGCGCAACCGCGCCCACAGCAACGTCGCCTTCATTGCCGGTGAGTCGCTGCGCTACCAGCCGGGGCTGGACACCCTGACCATCTACCCCGGCGTGCTCTCCAGCTACCCGAACTTCATGTTCAACCTGAAGGCGGGCGAGGCGGGCGCTTTCGTCGGCGCGCTGGAGCGGGCGAAGAACGCGGCGGACTTCGAGAAGGTGGCGGATCGCTGGGGTATCCGCCGCAGCCATCCGCAGTTCTGGTTCTACTTCCACGACCTCGACGCCTACCTGCGCGAGAACGAGCCGGTGGAAGCGGGCGTGCTGGACATGAACCGCTACGAGAATCTCTGACGGGCGGAACCCGTTGACGCCGCTGCCTTCGGCGGCTCCGTAGGATGGCGTGGAGCGAAGCGATACCCATCACTGGACGTGCAGACAATGCCGATGGGTATCGCAAGCTCCACCCATCCTACGAAAAGCGATCCGCCAGCTGCGAATTATTCCTACCAAAACACTAGGGCTTTATCCCGCGCCTCCGAATAGCGTAAACTGGCGCCACGTTTGCGAGGAGTTGCCATGAGCGCCATCACCATTACCGAAGCCGCACAGGATTACCTGGCCGAACTGCTGTCCAAGCAGGACACCCCCGGCATCGGCATTCGCATCTTCATCACCCAGCCGGGAACCCAGTACGCCGAAACCTGCATCGCCTACTGCAAGCCGGGCGAGCAGAAGCCGGAAGACACCCCGGTCGGCCTGCAGGCGTTCACCGCCTACATCGACGCCATCAGCGAGCCCTTCCTGGAAGACGCCATCGTCGATTACGCCACCGACCGCATGGGCGGCCAGCTGACCATCAAGGCGCCCAACGCCAAGGTGCCGATGGTCAACGAGGACAGCCCGATCGGCGAACGCATCAACTACTACCTGCAGACCGAGATCAACCCCGGCCTGGCCAGCCACGGCGGCCAGGTGAGCCTGGTGGACGTGGTCGAGGACAACATCGCCGTGCTGCGCTTCGGCGGCGGTTGCCAGGGCTGCGGGGCGGTCGAGATGACCCTCAAGGACGGCGTCGAGAAGACCCTGAAGGAGCGCATCCCGGAGCTGAACGGCGTGCGTGACGTGACCGACCACAGCAACCGCGAGAACGCCTACTACTGAGTGGGTGATCGAGCAGCGAAAAGGCGACCTTCGGGTCGCCTTTTTGTTTGGGCCTTCTTTCTCGGTGGGGAAGGTTCGCGAGCAAGCTCGCTCCCACAGGCCAGCAGGCTAGGCGCTCTTCGTAGGAGCGAGCTTGCTCGCGAACCGGGCCGGCCTGGCGGCCGGATCGCGGATAAGATCCGCTCCTACGAGAGCGCGGCATCGCACCCCGTAGGATGGCGTGGAGCGAAGCGATACCCATCGATCCCGTGCTCGACGCAGGGTCCGACGCTATCCACCATCAACCCTGATCGCCGGCCTGCCCGATACTTGCCCCGGCCGGCGCTGAAACTACGCATCCACCGCCTGCCGCGACCCCGACCAGAGCATCGCCAGCGCCACCAGCAGCACCGGCCAGACCAGCAGGTTCACCGCGCTCCAGCCGATGCTGGTGATCAGCGCGCCGGAGCTGAAGGACATCAGCGCCGCCAGGCTGCCGTTGCCCAGCTCCATCAAACCCTGCGCATGGCCGCGCTCCTCCGGCGCATGGCCGAAGGCGAGCAGCGTGGTGCCGGCCACCAGCATCAGGTTCCAGCCCACGCCCAGCAGCAGCGAACTGATCAGGAACTGCGCCGCCGACTGGCCGCTCAGCGCCACCGCCGCGCTCACCGCCAGCAGCGCGATGCCGACCCAGGCCACGCGGCGCCCGCCGAGGCGGTCGACCAGCGGGCCGGCGACGAAGGCGGGGAGGAACATGCCCAGCACGTGCCACTGGATCACGCTCACCGAGCGCTCCAGCGGCAGCCCGCAGAAGCTCATGGCCAGCGGCGTGGCGTTCATGATCAGGATCATCAGCCCGTGGCCGGCGGCGGTGCAGGCCATGGCGGCGCGGACTGCCGGGCGCGCGAGCAGCTCGCGCATCACCCGCCAGCCACCGGTGGACGGCGCCGGTGCCGCGCCTTCCGGCAGGCGGCTGAGCACCGCGATGGCGGCCAGGGCCAGCGCGGCGATGGCCAGGTAGGAACCGACGAAGGGCGCCGGCAGCGCATTGCGCGACCACAGCGCCAGGCTCGGCGCGAGCAGCGCGGCGAGCACGCCGCCGCCGATCACATAGGCCGTGGCGCGGCCCTTGTGCGTGCCGTCCACCGCCTCCAGCGCGGCGAAGCGGTAGTACATGGCCGAGGCCTGGTAGGCGCCGATGGGCAGCGCGCCAAGGCAGAACAGCAGGAAATCCGCCAGCCACACGCCCAGCGCGCAGAGCAGCCCGCCGAACACGCCGCAGGCGGCGCCCAGCAACAGTCCGCGCCGGCGTCCGTGGCGCTGCATGAACAGCGACAGCGGCTGCACCGCCAGCAGGTTGCCCAGCACCAGGATCGCCAGCGGCAGGGTGGCCAGGCTGTTCAGCGGGGTGAGCTGGGCGCCGACCAGCGAGGTGAGGGTGATGCCGATCAGCGAGCAGGACCAGTACAGCGCCTGGCTGGCGAACAGCAGGCGGATCGCCGGGATGCGCAGCAGCATGTGTTCCCCCTCAGCCCTGGCAGCCGGCGGGCTTGAGCACCCGCTGGGTGGAGGCCGGATTGGCCGCCAGCTTCTGCAAAGGGCGGCGCGGGCGCGGCACCAGCTCGCCGCCGCAGTTCGGGCAGCTGCCGTGCAGCACGGCCTCGGCGCAGTCGCGGCAGAAGGTGCATTCGAAGCTGCAGATACGCGCGTCCGGGCTGTCGCCGGGCAGGTCGCGGTCGCAGCACTCGCAGTTGGGGCGCAGTTCGAGCATGGCGGGGTCCTCGGCCGATGGTGAGTGTCAGTGCAACTGGCCGAAGCGCTCGGCGTATTCCTGGGGGCTGATCGCCAGGTGCTTGTGGAAGGTCCGCCGCAGGTTCTCCGGATGGCCGAAGCCGCACAGCCGCGCCACCGTGCCGATCGACGCCTGGGCGTCCTGCAGCAGCGCGCGGGCGGCCTCCAGGCGCACCCGTTCGACATAGCGGCCGGGGCCCATGCCCAGTTCGCTGATGAACACCCGCGACAGCGTGCGCGGGCTCATGCAGGCCTGTTCCGCCAGGGCTTCCAGCGACAGGTCGCGGCCCAGGTTCGCCGGAATCCACTCCAGCAGCGCCGCCAGGCGCGGCGTGCGGGTCGGCTCCGGGGTCAGCCAGTGGCTGAACTGCGCCTGCCCGCCGGGGCGCTTGAGGAACATCACCAGCCGCCGCGCCACCGCCAGCGCCAGGGCGCGGCCGAGGTCGGCCTCCACCAGCGCCAGGGCCAGGTCGATGCCGGCGGTGACGCCGGCCGAGGTGAAGACGTGATCGTCGCCGTCGCGGCGCTGCGGGTCGTAGGTGTGCAGGCGGTCGCCCTGCACCCGCACCTCGGGGTAGCCGGCGCACAGCGCATCGACGTCCGCCCAGTGCGTGGTGGCCGCGCGGCCGTCGAGCACGCCGGCGGCGGCGAGGATCAGCGCACCGGAACACACCGAGCCGAGCCGGCGCACCTGCGGTTCGGCGCCGGCCAGCCAGTGCAGCAGGTCGGCGTTCCGGCACTGCGCCGGGACACCGAGGCCGCCGGGCACCAGCAGGGTATCCAGGGTGGCGGGGTCGACATCGCGCCATGCCGCATCGGCGCAGATGCGCAGGCCCGCCGAGGTCGCCACCGGCCCGGCCCGTTCGCCGAGCACCTGCAGTTCGTAGACCGGCGCGAGCCCCTGGCGTTGGCGCTCGACGTTGGCGGAGGCGAACACCTGCAGCGGCCCGGTGACGTCCAGGCTCATGACCTCGGGGTAGAGCAGGCAGGCGATCTGGCGCGGCGATTCCATGGCGGGCCTCGTTCGGGTGATGCAGCGAGTGTGGCGGCGGGTGGCGCTGGCCGCAATGTCAGTCAGCCCACGGATATTGCCATTCTGTCACTGGTTCCAGGTGTGAGAGGGGCGGCCCTGTTCCCCTGGGTTCCCACTCCCCGCAAAGAAGCCATCCGAAATGTTGCGCAGGTCGTCTGGAACCCGGGGGCCTGTTTTTCCGGGCCCTCGTCGGAGTGCCTCCGGGGCTTCTGGCCGAATGCCATCGCGTGCTCTATACCGGTAAGGCATGCAGGCCCGGATGGCCGGGACAAGGAGATGGCGATGCGGGGGAATGACAAGGAGCCCGACGAGGGCATGTTCCAGTTCTCTCCGGAAGATGCGTCGGACGAGCTGATCGAGACGGCGCCCCTGCTGGTGCTCAGCGTCGACGATGACCCCGGTTTCCAGCGCTCGCTGCAGGCGGCGCTGCAGGGCTACCGCTACCAGGACCAGCCGCTGCGCCTGCTGACCGCAAGGTCGGCGGAGGAGGGCGCCAAGCTCATGGTGGAAACGCCGGAGCTGGCCGTGGTGCTGCTCGACGTGGTGATGGAAACCGACGACGCCGGCCTGCGCCTGGTGCGCAACGTCCGCGAGGTGCAGGGCAATGCCGACGTGCGGATCGTCCTGCTGACCGGCCAGCCTGGCATGGCGCCGATGCAGGCGTCGCTGGACCAGCTGGACATCAGCGATTACTGGCTGAAGACCGAGATGAGCCAGGAGCGCCTGCACAGCATCCTCACCGGCAACCTGCGCACCTGGCAGCAGATTCGTGCGCTGAGCCGGGCCAAGCGCGGCCTGCAGGCGATCGTCGAGGCGAGCAACAGCCTGACCCTGGCCCGCGGGCTGGAGGATTTCTCGGCGCGGATGATCTGCGAGCTGTCGGGGCTGCTCGGGGTGGCTCCGGACGGCCTGGTCTGCGTCCAGGCCGGGCATGCCGACGCGACGCCGCTGCACGCCAGCATCAGCGCGGCCGCCGGGCGTTTCTCCGGCCATCTGGCGCGGCCGCTGGAGTCCCTCGACGACGCTTCGATCCGCGACCTGCTGAGCCGGGCGATGCAGGAACAGACGGCCATCGCCACCGCCGACAGCCAGGTGCTGTTCTTCCCCGGCACGCTGGGGGTGCCCCACGCGGCCGCCTACCTGGCCACCGACCGGCACCTCGACGAGACCGAGCACGAGCTGCTGCGGGTGTTCTCCACCCAGGTCAATTCCGGGCTGATCAACGTCTCCCTGAGCAGCCGCCTCGACCGCATCGCCTACGAGGACGCGCTCCTCTCGATCCCCAACGGCAACGCCCTGCTGCGCGAGCTGGAAAGCGTCCTCGCGCTGCCGCCGCCGTGCGGCCGCACGCTGCTGCTGGTGGACCTCGACCAGTACGCCGAGGGCAGCCTGTCGCTGGGCGTCGAGCAGGGCGACCTGATGCTGCAGGGCATGGCCCGGCGCCTGCGCGCCAGCTTCGCGCCGCCCTGCCTGGTCGCGCGCCTGCACGAGGACACCTTCGCGATCCTCGGGCCGACCCCGCGCCTCTCGGCGCAACAGGTGCGCAGCCTGGAGCTGTTCGACGAGAGCGCGCATTCGCCCTTCATCGGCATCGGTGCCGCGCGCCTGGACCTGGACGCCTACAACGGCTCGGCGCGCGGCGCCATCGCCGCCGGCCTGCTGCTGCTCAAGCGGGCGCGCAGCGAGGCGGCGCTGCTGTGCGAATACCACCCGGGCATGGAGGCGGAGACCAGCCAGCGCTTCCAGCAGTCCCACGCGCTCTACCACGCGCTGCGCAACACCCAGGGCATCCGCATCGTGCTGCAGCCCCAGGTGGACCTGGCCAGCGGCCGGGTGACCGGCGCCGAGGTCCTGGCCCGCTGGGTCGATGCCAGCGGGACGGAAGTGCCGCCGGGGGTGTTCATCCCCATCGCCGAGGCCAACGGCCTGATCGTGCCGCTGGGCAAGCGCATCCTGGAGATGGCCTGCGCGGCCGCGCGGGCGCTCGACCAGGCGGGTTTCCCCGACCTGCCGCTGGCGGTCAACGTGTCGCCGCTGCAGCTGGCGCGCCAGGAGTTTTCCGAGGAACTGGTCGCGGTGGTCCGCCAGCACGGCATCCGCCCGCAGCGCATCGAGCTGGAGGTCACCGAGTCGGCGGCGATGAACGACCAGCAGGCCGGCGGCACCATCCTGCGCAGCCTGGAGCAGGCCGGGTTCTCCATCGCCATCGACGACTTCGGCACCGGCTATTCGTCGCTGAGCTACCTGAATTCGATCTGCGCCTCGACGCTCAAGGTCGACCAGCGCTTCGTCCGCGAGATCGGCCAGGTCGACGACGAACAGAGCATCGCCGACATGATCATCGCCCTCGGCCGGCGCATGCAGATGTGCGTGCTCGCCGAAGGGGTGGAAACCGCCGCCCAGGCCGACTGGCTGCGCGAGCACGGTTGCCAGCGCGCCCAGGGCTACCTGTTCGGCCGCCCCGAGCCGCTGGACTCCTTCATCGGGCGCCTGCGTGAACGGGGCTGCTGAGGGCGTGGCCGGGCAGCCGGCCATCCGGCCCGGCTGGCTGCGCCTCAGCGGCCGCCTGCTGCGGCAACAGCGGCGCCACCTGCTGACCCTGGCCATACCCTGGCTGCTGCTGTTGTTCCTGGGGATTCCGTTTCTCTGGGGCGAGCTGGAGCGGGTGGCGCGCGAGCCCGCCATGCGCGCCCGCGACAGCGTGCGCGAGGAGGCCGTGCAGGTGCTGACGCGCTCGCTCGACCTGCTGCGGCATGACGTGGTGTTCCTCGCCGACCTGCCGCCGGAACTGATCAGCGTCGACACACGCCCCGACTCGGTCGCCGCGCGGCTGTTCCTCAGCTTCTCGCGCAGCTCCGGCTTCTACTCGCAGATGCGCTGGATCGACGAGAACGGCGACGAGCGCCTGCGCGTCGACTACCGCGATGGCCGCGCCGAACTGCTGCCGCCGGAGCAGCTGGAGAACCGCGCCGATGCTGCCTACTTCAGCGAGGCGGTGGGGTTGCCGGCCGGCAGCGTGTACTTCTCCGAGCTGGACCTGAACGTCGAGCACGGCGCCATCGAGCGTCCGCTGCAACCGACGCTGCGGGTGGTCAGCCCGGTGCTGGACCAGGACCGCCGGCATGGCGTGGTGGTGCTCAACTACCGCGCCCAGCGCCTGCTCGACCGGCTGCGCCAGCTGGGCGCCCGGCAGGGCGTGAAACTCTACCTGGTGAACCGCGACGGGCACTGGATACTGGGGCCGAGCGCCGAGGATGAGTGGAACTGGCAGCTGGGCAACGGCGAGCGTAGGCTGGCCGCCAGCCTGCCGGACCTCTGGCAGGCGATGCAGGCGCGCGGCAAGGGCCACTGGAGCGGCGCGGGCGGCGACTGGACCTGGTTCGACCTGGACAGCGCCGACGTCCTGGCCAGCCGCGCCGGCGCGCAGGTCGACACCCAGCGTTTCGGCCTGCGCGTGCTGGTGGAGCTGCCGGACACCGCCGCCGGCACCCTGGGCTGGCGCTGGAAGCTGGCGGTCGCCGCGCTGGCGCTGTGCATCGTCGGCCTGGCCGGATTCCTCATGCTGCGCCTGATGCGCAGCATGGAGGCGGAGTCGAGCCGGCGCAGCGAGCTGGAACAGGCCAACACGGCGCTGATCGAGGCGGGACGCGACATGCAGGCGATGCAGGCGGAGCTGGCGCGGGTCGAGCGCCTGTCGTCGCTGGGCCTGATGGTCGCCGGCGTCGCCCACGAGATGAACACCCCGCTGGGCAGCGCCAGCCTGGCGCTTTCCACCGCGCGCAGCAGCCTCGACGAGCTGCTGCGCCGCCTCGACGCCGGGTTGCGCCGCTCCGACCTGGAGCGCTTCCTCGCCGACAGCCGTGAGGCCCTGGGCATCGCCCAGTCCGAGACCACCCGCGCGGCGGGCGTGGTGCAGCGCTTCAAGCAGGTGGCGATGGACCGCACCACGCTGCAGAAACGCCGCTTCGACCTCGCCGAGGCGATACTCGACGCCGACGTCCGCCTGCGCCGCTGGGACCCGCAGCAGCCGGTGCAGCTGGAGCTGGGCCTGGCGGATGGCTTGTGGATGGACAGCTACCCCGGGCCGCTGGGGCAGGTCATCTCCAACCTGCTGGGCAACGCCCTCGATCACGCCTTCCCCGACGGCAGGGCGGGGCGGATCAGCATCACCATCGCCGCCGACGGCCCCGAGCGGGTGGTGCTGAAATTCAGCGACAACGGCAGGGGCATCCCGCGCGCCGAGCTGCCGCACATCCTCGAACCCTTCTTCACCACCGGCCGCCACCGCGGCAATACCGGCCTGGGGCTGCACATCTCGCACCAGATCGTGAGCGAGGTGCTGGGCGGGCGGATGCACGTGGAGAGCGTGGCGGCGGACGAGGCCGAGGGTCTCGCGAGCGGCACCTGCTTCACCCTCTACCTGCCCCGCCGGGGGCCGGAGGCGCTGCCGGATTAGCCCGGTCGAACGGGGCAGGGGCAGAAAGCCCGGCTTCCTGATCGGCGCGGCAACCCAACCGGGATCGCCGCACACGGGCAGACCTGCCTTGCCCGCCCCTCGAATGCCGCGTCACTGTTCTGATTTCACGAACACTGCGGTCATCAAATGCCTGATTGTTGACCACCCTGGCTGCTTGTAGCTTCCACTCACCGGACATCGCCGGGCTATTGCCCGGCGCAGTCTCCGGCATTGGCCTCATAAAAATAAGGAAGCTGCCATGCCTGCCTTCAAGCACTCGCTTGCCAGGCGCCTGTTCGTCCCCGTGGCGATGGGCGCAACGCTTTTCTCCTCCCTGGCCGTCGCCGACGGCGAGGATCCCAATGGTTCCCTGTTCCGCCATTTGTTCGGCGACAGCCTCGAACGCGACTACGGCATCAAGGTGCACGGCTGGGCGCAGGCCGGCTGGATCTACAACGACAACGGCACCGACGACGTCAGCAAGCAGGCGTTCTTCAACGACGACGAGGGCTTCAACCTCAACCAGTTCGCGCTGGCGGTGGAGAAGGCGCCGAAGAGCAACGTCGTTGGCCGCGTCGGTCCGTTCCCCGGGCCGATGCCGCAGGAAGCGGACTGGGGCTTCAACCTCACCGCCCTCTACGGCAAGGACGCGCGCTTCTTCAAGACCTACGGCTGGGACGAGGACCTGGGCGTGAACCGCTCGGCCGATCCGGACGACGAGAACTTCACCATCGCCCAGGCCTTCCTGGACTTCTACTTCCCGGTGCTCGGCGGCTCGGACCTCATGGTCGGCATCTTCCACACGCCGCTGGAGAACGAGATCGGCTTCGCCCTCGGCAGCCCGGCGCCGGCGGACTTCTACAGCCACACCTATTCGTTCATGCACGGCCCGGCCAAGCACGCCGGCGTGCTCTATTCGTTCAAGCTGCCGCAGCGCGAGGGCGGCAGCATGCTCGGCTTCGAGGCGGGGCTGGTGCAGGGCTGGAACAACCTGCAGGACCCCAACCACGATCCCGACGTGATCGCCAACCTGCGCTGGCGTTCGGCCGACTTCCGCACCTGGGTCGACTGGGAAAACATCTACGGCAACGGCGCCGGCGACAGCTTCGCCGAATGCGCCTGCGGCTCGCCGATCCCGGCGGGCGACAAGCACCAGGACCTGACCCGCTACGACTCCTACCTCACCGTCAGCCATGTGCTCGACGAGCGCAACCGGGTCGCCGTGGAGTTCAACTACGGCTACCAGGAGGACGCCGCCTTCGCGGCCTTCGCCAACGAGCGCGATGGCCGCTGGTACGGCACCGACCTCAACTGGTACCACCAGCTGGCGCCGCAGCTGATGTGGAACAGCCGCGCCGAGTGGTTCCACACCACCGCGCCGGTGCACGTGGTGATGGCCAACATCGACCCGGACACCGGCATTCCCGACCCCAGCTGGGGCAACTTCTACGGCTTCACCACCAACCTGGCCTGGACGCCGGTCGCCAACGTCCGCCTGCGTCCCGAGCTGCGCTACGACATCCACAACGGCAGCGGCCGCGATGCGTTCGGTGACGGCGGCGAGGACCGCCAACTGATCGGCTCCTTCGACGTCACCTTCTTCTTCTGAGCACCCGCGAGGTCTCCCATGAACGACAAGAAACTGCCCGGTGGCTTCAGCCGCCGCGACTTCCTGCGCGCCAGCGGCGTGGTTGCCGGCGGGGCGCTGCTGGCCGGCCTGCCGGGTGCGCCGGCGGTGGCCGGCGAGAAGGTCATCCGCATCGGCTACGTCAGCCCGCAGACCGGCCCGCTGGCGCCCTTCGCCGCCGCCGACCGCTTCATCCTCGACGGCCTGGCGCAACTGCTGAAGAACCGCATCGACATCGCCGGCAAGGCCTACCGCCTGGAGGTGCTGGTGCGCGACAGCCAGTCCAACCCGAACCGCGCGGCCGAGGTGGCGAGCGAGCTGATCCTTTCCGACGGCGTCGACCTGATGCTGGTGTCCTCCACCCCGGAAACCACCAACCCGGTGTCCGACCAGTGCGAGATCAACGAGGTGCCCTGCCTGTCCACCGTCGCGCCCTGGCAGCCCTGGTTCTTCACCCGTGGCGGCAAGCCCGAGCAGGGCTTCGAGTGGACCTACCACTTCTTCTGGGGGCTGGAAGACGTGATCGGCGCCTACACCGCGATGTGGGAAGCGCTGCCCGGCAACAAGGTGGTCGGCGGCCTGTTCCCCAACGACGGCGACGGCAACGCCTGGGGCGATGCCCAGCTGGGCTTCCCGCCGGCGCTGGCGCAGAAGGGCTTCCAACTGGTCGACCCGGGGCGCTTCCAGAGCCTGACCGACGACTTCTCCGCGCAGATCGCCGCCTTCCGCAAGGGCGAAGCGGACATCGTCACCGGCGTGGTCATCCCGCCGGACCTCACCACCTTCTGGACCCAGGCGCGCCAGCAGGGCTTGCGGCCCAAGGTGGTGTCGGTGGGCAAGGCGCTGCTGTTCCCCTCGGCGGTGCAGGCGCTGGGCCCGGCCGGGCACAACCTGTCGACGGAAATCTGGTGGAGCCCGCAGCACCCCTTCAGTTCGTCCCTCGACGGGCGCACCTCGGCGCAACTGGCGGCGGCCTACACCCAGGCCACCGGCAAGCAGTGGACCCAGCCGCTGGGCTTCGTCCACGCGCTGTTCGAGCTGGCCGTGGACATCCTCCGCCGCACCGCCCAGGTGGGCGACCCGCATGCCGTACGCGAGGCGCTGCTGGCGACCGAGCTGAACACCGTGGTCGGCCCGGTCAGCTGGAAGCACGGCCCGGTGAAGAACGTCGCCAAGACCCCGCTGGTGGCCGGGCAGTGGCGCCAGGGCGGGACCTTCGGCTACGACCTGGTGATCACCGCCAACCGCACCGCGCCGAACATTCCGCTGGGCGGCGAGATGCAGCCGATCACCTATGGAGGCTGAAGCCATGCAGCCACTGCTGGCCGTCGACGGCCTCCGCAAGCGCTACGGCCCGGTCACCGTGACTGATGACCTGAGCCTGCAGCTCGCCCCGGGCGAGGCGCTGGGCATCATCGGGCCGAACGGCGCGGGTAAGAGCACCCTGTTCAACCTGATCGCCGGCGGCGTGCGCGCCGACGCCGGGAGCATCCGCTTCGCCGGGGTCGACGTGACCCGCGAAGCGGTGCACCGGCGCTGCCGGCTGGGCATCGGCCGTTCGCACCAGATCCCGCATCCGTTCGTGAAGATGACGGTGTTCGAGAACCTGCTGGTGGGCGCGGCCTTCGGCGGCGGCGAGGACGAGCGCGGCGCCAACGAGTGGTGCGCGCAGGTGCTGGAGACCACCGGCCTGCTGCGCAAGGCCAACGTGCTCGCCGGCTCGCTGACCCTGCTCGAACGCAAGCGCCTGGAGATGGCCCGCGCGCTGGCCACGCGGCCGCGCCTGCTGCTGCTCGACGAGATCGCCGGCGGCCTGACCGAGGCCGAGTGCCATGCACTGGTGGAGACCATCCAGCACATCCACCGCGGCGGCACCGCGATCATCTGGATCGAGCACATCGTGCATGCCCTGCTGGCCGTGGTCGGCCGCCTGCTGGTGATCAACTTCGGCAGCAAGCTGGACGAAGGCGAGCCGCAGGCGGTGATGGCCAATCCACGGGTGCAGGAAATCTATCTGGGCATGGGAGGTGCGGCATGCTGAAGGTTCAAGGGCTGCGCGCCGGCTACGGCGACTTCCAGGCGCTGTTCGACCTCGACCTGGAACTGGAGGAGGGCGAGACCCTGGCGATCATCGGCGCCAACGGCGCCGGCAAGTCGACCTTCCTGCGCTCGCTGGCCGGGCTGATTCGCAACGCCCCGGAGGCCATCCGCTTTCGCGGCGAGGCCATCGGCGCGCTGCCGGCCAACCGGGTGCTGCGCCGCGGCATCGCCCTGGTACCGGAAGGGCGCCGGCTGTTCCCCTCGCTGTCGGTGGAGGAAAACCTGCAGATCGGCGCCTGGAGCAAGCGTCGCGGCGCCTGGGACCTGCAGCGCGTCTACCGGCTGTTCCCGGTGCTCGGCGAGCTGCGCCGGCGGCCGGGCACGGCGCTGTCCGGCGGGCAGCAGCAGATGGTCGCCATCGGCCGCGCTCTGATGTCCAACCCGGCGCTGCTGCTGTGCGACGAGATCAGCCTGGGGCTGGCGCCGACGGTCATCCGCGACATCTACGCGGCGCTGCCGGCGATCAAGGCCGGCGGCACCTCGCTGATTCTCGTCGAACAGGACATCAACCAGGCGCTCAGCGTCGCCGACCGCTTCTACTGCTTCCAGGAGGGGCGCGTGTCCCTCGGCGGCCGCCCGCACCAGGCGAGCCGCGAGCAGATCCGCGCGGCCTACTTCGGAATCTAGATATGGACTGGCTCAATACCCTCATCCAGGGCGTCCTGCTGGGCGGCCTGTACGCCATGTTCGCGGTCGGCCTGTCGCTGATGTTCGGCATCATGCGCCTGGTCAACATCGCCCACGGCGACTTCATCGTGCTGGCCGCCTACCTGGCGCTGGTGCTGTGCAACGGCCTGGGCATCTCGCCGCTCACCAGCCTGGTGCTGGTGGTGCCGGCGATGTTCGGCCTCGGCTACCTGCTGCAGCGCCTGCTGCTCAACCGCACCCTGGGCGGCGACATCCTGCCGCCGCTGCTGGTCACCTTCGGCCTTTCGGTGATCGTGCAGAACGCGCTGCTGGCCGGCTTCAGCGCCGACAGCCGCAAGCTCTCCCAGGGCGCGCTGGAAGTCGCCAGCGTCAGCCTCGGCGGGATCAGCGTCGGCGTCATGCCGCTGCTGGTGTTCGGCTGCGCGCTGCTGGTGATCGGCGGCCTGCAGCTGCTGTTCTACCGCACCACGCTCGGCCGCGCCCTGCGCGCCACCTCGGACGACGCGCAGACCGCGCGCCTGATGGGGATCGACAACAGCCAGCTGTTCGGCCTGGCCATGGGCCTGGCGATGGCGGTGGTGTCCATCGCCGGGGTGTTCCTCGCCATCCGCACCAGCTTCGATCCGGCCATCGGGCCGGGGCGCCTGCTGTACGGCTTCGAGGCGGTGATCATCGGCGGCCTCGGCAGCCTCTGGGGCACCCTGGCCGGCGGCGTGATCCTCGGCGTGGCGCAGGCCGTGGGCGCGCGCATCGACCCCGGCTGGCAGATCCTCGCCGGCCACCTGATGTTCCTGCTGATCCTGCTGGTCCGCCCGCGCGGCCTGTTCCCCCGGAGTGTCGACTGATGAATGCCATGAATCCCGTCTGGCGGGTGCAACGCACCACCCGCAGCAGCCGCGTCGGCCTGGGCCTGCTCGGCGGCCTGCTGTGCCTGCTGCTGTCGCTGCCGCTGTGGGCGTCCCCGGCGCTGCAGCACGCGGTGATCGAGTTCGCCTACTACCTGGCGCTGGCGCAACTGTGGAACCTGCTGGCCGGCTATGGCGGCATGGTCTCGGTGGGCCAGCAGGCGTTCGTCGGCCTCGGCGGCTACCTGCTGTTCCTGCTCGCCGGCAAGCTGGGCCTGCCGCCGCTGCTCGCGCTGCTGGCGGCGGGGCTGCTGACCGCGCTGCTCGCGGTGCCCTCGGCGCTGTTGCTGTTCCGCCTGCGCGGCGCCTATTTCGCCATCGGCACCTGGGTGCTGGCCGAGGTGTTCCGCCTGGGCCTGGCGCAGGTGGGCAGCCTCGGCGGCGGTTCCGGGCAGAGCCTGCCGGCGACGGTGATCCGCAGCCTGGGCGCCAGCCGCGATGCACGTGAGGCGTTGCTGTACTTCAGCGCGCTGGGCATCGCCGTGGCGGTGATGGCGGCGATGTTCCTCCTCCTGCGTTCGCGCCAGGGCCTGGCGCTCACCGCGATCCGCGACTCCGAGGCGGCGTCCGGCAGCCTGGGGGTGAACACCCGGCGCACGCGCCTGCTGGTCTATGTGCTGGCCGCCGGCGGCACCGGCCTGGTCGGCGCGCTGATCTTCCTGCAGAAGCTGCGCATTTCCCCGGACGCCGCGTTCAGCGTGCAGGACTGGACCGCCGCGGTGATCTTCATCGTCATCATCGGCGGCATCGGCAGCCTGGAGGGACCGCTGATCGGCACCCTGGTGTACTTCGCCCTGCGCGCCTGCTTCGCCAGCTACGGGCCGCTGTACATGATCATCCTCGGCAGCGTCGCGGTGCTGATGATGCTCAAGGCCCCGCAGGGCATCTGGGGCCTGCTCGGCGAGCGCTACGGCTGGCAACTGCTGCCGATGCGCAGGACGCTCAGCCCATACCGGGGCCCGTAGAGTGAGCGGGGGCGGCGAGACCCGTCGACGCAGTTGCGCTCCCCCCGTTCGCCCGCGACCTGCAACGTCGCCCCCCGGCGCCGGCTAGAATCCGTTCTGGCCGGCGTTGCCGCATCCATAAGAACAAGAACCGGAGGCCCAATGGATCACCTGCTCAGCATCGAGGCGTTCGTCCGCGTCGCCGAGACCGGCAACTTCGCCCGGGCTGCCCAGCAGCTGGGCGTCACCCGCTCGGTGATCACCCATCGCATCCAGCAGCTGGAGCAGTTCATCAGCGCGCCGCTGTTCCACCGCAGCACCCGCCATGTGCGCCTGTCCGAAGTGGGCGAGACCTACTACAAGGAATGCGCCGACATGGTCGCCGGCTTCAAGGCCCTCACCGAGCAGATGCGCGACCTGCGCGCCAAGCCCACCGGCAAGCTGCGCGTGCAGATGCTGCCGGGGCTGGCCATCCATCACTTCGGCCCGCTGCTCGCCGAGTTCGCCGAGCTGTACCCGGACATCGAGGTGGACGTGATCGTCAACGACCGCGTCGTCGATCCCATCGAGGAGGGCTTCGACGTCGCCTTCCAGATGTTCCCGCCGCAGGCCGAGACCCTCATCGAGCGCAAGCTGTTCAGCGTGCGCCGGCTGTTCGTCGCCAGCCCGGAATACCTGCAGCGGCACCCGGCGCCGCAGCACCCGGAGGAGCTGCTGCAGCACCGCATCGCGCTCTACGAGGGCTACCCGACGCGCAACCGCTGGCAATTCCACCACGGCGGCGAGGTGATCGAGCTGAGCCTGCCGGGGCAGGTCCGCTCCAACTCCGTGCACCTGCTGCGCGACTACGCGCTGACCGGCTCGGCGCTGGCCTGCCTGCCGACCCTGGTGGCCGGCGCCGACCTGCAGAGCGGCCGCCTGGTGCCGCTGCTGATCGACTACCCGCTGTCGTCGTTCAATTTCTCCGCGGTGTTTCCCGCCACCCAGCGGCGCGCGCTCAAGGTGCGCAGCCTGATCGACTTCCTGGTGGAGCGGATCACCGACGAGCCGGCCTGGGACCGGCCGCTGCTGGAAAAGGGCTGGGTGCGCTGAGGCGCCTTCGTCCGGCCCCGCAAGCGCCCTCCGACCACGATGACCGCGCCCCGCCCGGGCGCGGTTTTTGTTCGTGATTTGCGAACACTCCTGTCGGACCGTCTGTGATTGTTGGCGGGGCCCGGGACTCGTACCTTGTTCCCAACGACTACAACAACAAAACGGTGAACGACATGAATGCCGCATTTCGCACTGTCTTCGGCGCCCTCGACGACTACCGCAAGGGCTCCATCGAACTGGTCAAGGGCGACGCCCGCCACTATGCCTTCTCCAACGTCTTCGAAGTCGCCAGCCAGTCCGCCGCCTACGAGAAGGTCGTGGTCGGCCTGAACCTCGGCTACGTCATCGAGGTGCTGCGCGCCGAGGGCCGTTCCCCCTGGTTCCACTGCGCCCACGACGAATTCGCCATCTGCATGGACGGCGAGGTGCGCATCGACTTCCTCAAGCTCGACGAACCGCTGCGTGACGGCGAGGGCACCGCGCTGGCCGGCGAGCAACCCAGGGGCAAGCCCATGGGTTACGTGCTGCTCAAGCGCGGCCACCAGGCCCTGCTGCCGGCCGGCTGCGCCTACCGCTTCGAGAGCGGCCGCCCCGGCGTACTGCTGCAGCAGACCATCAAGGGCCCGCTCTCGGTCGAGAAGTGGGCGGACATCTGCCTCAAGTAAGCCCGCCAGCGAACAATAAAAGGAGCCTCCCCATGGCCATGCCCGAAACGCTCGAACCGACCCGCGCCTTCGCCCTCGACGAGGTCGAAGCCAGCCATTGCGATGCCGTCACCGGCTACCGCAGCTTCCGCCTCGGCGCCTTCACCCTGTCCCGCGATGAATACTTCGCGCGCATCGAGTGGCCGGCCAAGGGCCAGCTGCGCTCGCACCTGATCCCCGCCGACGCCTTCCTCCGCGCGATGATGCGCGACGTGGCCTGGGGCTTCTTCTACGGCTGGGTGAACTTCGACTCGGTGATCGGCACCCGCAACCACTACGGCAAGGTCGACCTCTACGCCGGCACCTTCAACGGTGTGCTCAGGGACGCCGGGGTCGACTACATCGAACAGTTCGAGACGCCGAAGATCATGGCCACCTTCAAGGCCATCCTGCGCGACTGGACCAACGAAGGCTTCGACCCCTTCGCCGCGCCGGAGGAAACCGGCAGCGCCTACGGCCGCAAGCACGGCGACAACCTCGACGCCATCGAGCGCTTCCGCATCGCCACCAAGCGCATGCCAGGGCTGCCGGACGACTCGCCGCTGCGCGACGACCTGCCGGTGAACCGCCAGTTCGCCGACGTGCCCCAGGACGAGCCGGAAGTGCATGCCGCCGCAGGCTTCGAAGGCGAGCTGCACGCGATCAACCTGTTCAAGTACCTGTCGCGTTCGGACGTGACCTGGAACCCCTCGGTCAGCTCGGTGTGCAAGGCCAGCCTGTTCTGCCCGACCACCGAGGAATTCATCCTCCCGGTGTTCCACGGCAACGACCGCATCGAGTGGTTCCTGCAGCTGTCCGACGAGATCATCTGGGATGTCGCCGACAAGGACGACGGCACCCCGCGCGCCCGCGTGACCATGCGCGCCGGCGACATCGCCGCGATGCCCGCCGACATCCGCCACCAGGGCTATTCCACCAAGCGCTCGATGCTGCTGGTGTGGGAGAACGCCACGCCGAACCTGCCGCAGCGCTACGAGAGCGGCGAGCTGGCGCCTTACCCGGTCGAGTTCTGAGCCCGGCCGGCCACTCCGTACGAGCCCCTTTCCCTTCGGGAGGGGGACGGGAATCCAGCCACTCCGCAATTTCCATCAAGTCCTCACGCCATCGAGCCTTGCCGGTGGCGCACGGAGAGCTTTGCCCATGCAAAACCAACTGTTCATCGACGGCCGCTTCGTCCCCGCCCTCAAGGGTGGCGAGATCGAGGTCCTGAATCCGGCCGACGGCTCGCTGATCACCCGCATCGCCGCTGCCGAGGCGGAGGACGTGGACCTGGCGGTCGCCGCCGCGAAACGTGCCTTCCCGGCCTGGGCCGCGCTGCCCGCCGCCGCGCGCGGCCGCCTGCTGCTCAAGCTGGCCGACGCCATCGAGGCCAACGCCGAGGAACTGGCGCAGCTGGAGTCGCTGGACACCGGCCACCCCATCCGCGACTCGCGCAATCTCGACGTGCCGCGCACCGCCGCCTGCTTCCGCTACTTCGGCGGCATCGCCGACAAGATCGAGGGTTCGGTGATCCCGGTCGAGGCCGGTTTCCTCAACTACGTGCAGCGCAAGCCGGTCGGCGTGGTCGGGCAGATCGTGCCGTGGAACTTCCCGCTGATGTTCACCAGCTGGAAGATGGGCCCGGCGCTGGCCGCCGGCAACACGGTGGTGATCAAGCCGTCGGAGATCACCCCGCTGTCGACCCTGCGCATCGCCGAACTGATGAAGGAAGTCGGCTTCCCGGACGGCGTGGTCAACGTGGTGCCGGGCTACGGCTACAGCGCCGGCCAGCGCCTGGCCGAGCACCCGGAGGTGGGCAAGATCGCCTTCACCGGCTCCACCGCCACCGGCCGGCGCATCGTCGAGGCTTCCGCCGGCAACCTCAAGCGCGTGCAGCTGGAACTGGGCGGGAAGGGCGCCAACATCGTGTTCGAGGACGCCGACCTGAACGCGGCGATCAACGGCGCGGCCTGGGCGATCTTCCACAACCAGGGCCAGGCGTGCATCGCCGGCTCGCGGCTGATCCTCCACGAGCGCATCGCCGACGACTTCCTCGGCCGCTTCGTCGAACTGGCGAAGTCGATCCGCCTCGGCAACCCGCTCGACCCCGAGACCGAAATGGGCCCGCTGACCTCGGCCCTGCACCGCGACCGCGTGCTGTCCTATGTGGAAGTGGCGCAGCAGGAGGGCGGCCGCATCCTCACCGGCGGCAAGGCGCCGAGCGATCCGGCGCTGGCCGGCGGCTACTACGTCGAGCCGACCGTGGTCGAGGCCAGACCCGGCGACCGCGTGGCGCAGGAGGAAGTGTTCGGTCCGTTCGTCACCGTGCTGCGCTTCTCCACCGACGAGGAAGCCCTGGCGATCGCCAACGGCACCGCCTACGGCCTGGGCAGCGGCCTCTGGACCCGCGACCTGCAGCGCGCGCACCGCATGGCCGAGCGCATCCACGCCGGCATGTGCTGGATCAACTGCTACAAGCGCGTCAGCCCCGGCAGCCCCTTCGGTGGCGTCGGCCAGTCCGGCTACGGCCGCGAGATGGGCTTCGAGGCGATCCACGACTACACCGAGGCGCGCTCGGTGTGGGTCAACGTGGACGCGCAGATTCCCCCCCACTTCAAACGCTGAGGTCCGCCATGCAGTCATTCATCTACCAGGGCACGCCGAGCCGCGTGGTGTTCGGCGCGGGTTCGCTGGCCAGCCTGGGCGAGGAAATCCAGCGCCTGGGCGCCGAGCGTGCGCTGATCCTCACCACGCCGGAGCAACGGGAGCAGGGCGAGCGTGTCGCCAAGCTGCTCGGCGCGCGCAGCGCCGGGGTCTACCCGCAGGCGGTGATGCACGTGCCGCTGGAGGTGGCCCAGGCCGCCCGCGCGGAGGCCGCGCGGCGCGGTGCCGATTGCTGCGTGGCCATCGGCGGCGGCTCGACCATCGGCCTGGGCAAGGCCATCGCGCTGGATTCCGGGTTGCCGATCCTGGCGATCCCGACCACCTATGCCGGTTCGGAAATGACGCCGATCTGGGGCCTCACCGAGAACCGCCTGAAGAAGACCGGGCGCGACCCGCGGGTGCTGCCGAAGACGGTGATCTACGACCCGCAGCTGACCCTGACGCTGCCGCCGGCGATCTCCGCCTGCTCGGGCATGAACGCCATGGCCCATGCGCTGGAGGCGCTCTACGCCCAGGACGCCAACCCCATCGTCAGCCTGATGGCCGAGGAATCGATCCGCGCCCTGGCCGAGGCGTTGCCGCAGGTGGTCGCCGATCCGCTCGACGAGGACACGCGCAGCCGCGCGCTCTACGGCGCCTGGCTGGCCGGCATCTGCCTGGGTTCGGTGGGCATGGCCATCCACCACAAGCTCTGCCACACCCTCGGCGGCACCTTCAACCTGCCGCACGCCCAGGCGCATGCGATCGTCCTGCCCCATGCCGCGCATTACAACCGCGAGGCCGCCGCCGGGCCGTTGACCCGCGCCGCCCGCGCACTGGGCGGCGAGCGCGCGGAGGAGGTGGGCGCGCTGCTGTTCGCGCTCAACCGCAAGCTCGGCATCCCGCTGGCGCTGGAGGCCATCGGCCTGCCGCCGGAAGGCCCGGCGGAAGCGGCGCGCATCGCCTGCGCCAGTCCCTACTACAACCCCCGGCCATTCGAGCAGGCGGCCATCGAGGCGCTGCTGCAGCGCGCCCGCCAGGGCCTGCCGCCGGCCTGACCGCCAGCCGTTCCCCGCCTGCCGGCCGGCTGCCGGCGGGCGGGTCATCACCGGCCGCCGACAGCGAGAACAAGAATGACAAGCGTCAGCCCAGAAACCCGAATCACCGACCAGGCCGTGGCCAGCTTCGCGGGCACCGCCGACCCACGCCTTCGGCAACTGGTGCAGAGCCTGGTGCGCCACCTGCACGCATTCGCCAGCGAAGTGGAACTGACCGAGGCCGAGTGGTTCGAGGGTATCCGCTTCCTCACCGCCACCGGGCACAAGTGCGACGGCCAGGTGCGCCAGGAATTCATCCTGCTTTCCGATGTGACCGGCCTGTCGATGCTGGTCGACGCGATCAACCACCGCGCCGCCGCGCACGTCACCGAAAGCACGGTGTTCGGCCCGTTCTACATTGCCGGCATGCCGGAGCGCGTCCAGGGCGAGAACATGGCCTTCACCCCCGGCGTGCCGGCGCTGGTCACCGGCCGCGTGCTCGATGCCGACGGCCAGCCGGTCGCCGGGGCGCTGCTGGACGTCTGGCAGACCGCGGAGAACGGCATGTACTCCGGCCAGGACGAGGCGCAGCCGGCGGGCAACCTGCGCGGGCGCTACCGCACCGACGGCGAGGGGCGCTATGCCATCCGCACGATCGTGCCGGTCAGCTACCCGATCCCCACCGACGGCCCGGTCGGCCAGTTGCTCGCGGCCACCGGCCGCCATCCGTGGCGCCCGGCGCACCTGCACTTCATGATCGAGGCCGCCGGCCAGCGCACCCTGGTGACCCACCTGTTCAACCACGACGATCCGTACCTGGAGTCGGATGCGGTGTTCGGCGTCAAGGATTCCCTGCGGGTGGTCTACCAGCCGTGCGCGCCCGGCCATCCGCTGGCGGCCCGCTTCGATTTCACCGGCGGGTTCCGCCTGGCGCGCTACGACTTCGTGCTGGAGCGTGGCTGACGATGGATCAGTATTTCGCCGTGTTCGCCACCGACAAGCCGGAGCTGCTGGCGCTGCGCCAACGCATGCGCCCGGCCCACCGCGAGCACCTGCGCAACCCGCACCCGCATCGGGTGCTGGTGCGGCTTGGCGGCCCGACGCTGGACGGCGCCGACGGCTGCATGAACGGTACCCTGCTGGTCGTGCAGGCCGCCTCGCTGGACGAGGTGCGCGCCTTTCTCGACGACGATCCCTACGTGCGTGCGGGGCTTTTCGAGCGTGTCGAAATCCGCCTGTGGAACTGGGGCCTGGGCAATCCGGAATACCGGAGCTGAGGAGGTGAAGGTGAACGCAATCCTGCTCTGCGCGCTGGATGAGATACCCGACGGCGGCGCCAAGGCCCTGCACCTGACACGCGACGGCGAGGGCCTGGCGCTGGTGGCGGTGCGGCGCGGCGCCGAAGCCTGGCTGTACCGCAATCGCTGCCCGCATTTCTCCGTGCCGCTGGACTTTCGCCCGGGAGAGTTCTGCACCTACGACCGGCAACTGCTGATGTGCGCCCACCACAGCGCGATGTTCCGTTTCGACGATGGCCTGTGCATCGACGGCCCCTGCGCAGGCGCGCGCCTGGAGCCGATGTCGATGCGTATCGAGGATGGCGGTCTCTGGCTGGAGGAGCATTCTGGCCGGGCACGCTCCGGGTGCATCGTCGGGTAGCGAGGCGTCCCGCTGCTCCACGGCGTCGATCGGCGCCGCCTGAAAAGAAAAAGCCCGGCTTTTGGCCGGGCTTTTTCATGCTGCCGGGATCAGCCGGGCATGTGCCAGTCCTGCAGGCGGTAGCCTTCGCGGTTCAGCTCGTCGCGGGCCTGGACCAGCAGGTCTTCGAGCTGTTCCGGGTCGGAATAGGCTGAACAGGGGATGCGGGTCAGGCCCAGCAGGCGGGTGCCGGTCCGGTCGAGGACGGACAGGTCGAGGCTGCCGTCGCCCCCCTGGTCAACCCAGGTCACGCACTGGAAGGGTTGGAAGGCTCGTCCGGTGATCAGCAGAGCCTCGTTGAAACGAAGGGTCGCATTCATGGTGTGATCTCTCTGCGCGGTAATCCGTTGCGAAGATGGCGACGGCGGTCCATCCGCCATCGTGTTCGTTCACGCAATTGATGTTTTCGGAAGCGAAGAAAGTCACGTCCTATGTCGCGTTTGTACACAAAGTGGTCGCAAATCAATCTGAGCGAAACGCTGCAGGCCCCGTCAGCCGTGGCCTGCAGCGCTGTGGTGGGTGCGCCATCGCGCCGCATGTACCGTTCGTCAGAAGCGACGGGCGGTCAGGCCTGCATGGCCCAGCCGTCCACGTTCATCGCCGCCTGGCGCAGCGCCTCGGAACGGGTCGGGTGCGGGTGGCAGGTGCGCGCGATGTCCTCGGCGGCGCCGCGGAACTCCATGGCCACGCAGTATTCCGCGATCATGTCGCCGACGTTCGGGCCGATCATGTGCACGCCGAGGATTTCGTCGCTGCGCTCGTCCGCCAGCACCTTCACGAAGCCCTCGGTCTCGTGGTTGATCTTCGCCCGGCTGTTGGCGGTGAAGGGGAACTTGCCGACCTTGTAGGCGCGGCCCTCGGCCTTGAGCTGCTCCTCGGTCCGGCCCACGGTGGCGACTTCCGGGTGGGTGTAGATCACGCTGGGGATGACGTCGTAGTTCACTTCCCCGGCCTTGCCGGCGATCAGCTCGACGCAGGCGATGGCCTCGTCCTCGGCCTTGTGCGCCAGCATCGGCCCGGAGGTCACGTCGCCGATCACCCAGATGCCCGGCACGCCGCTGCGGTGTTCGTGGTTCTCCAGCATGCCGCGCTTGTCGGTGGCCAGGCCGACGTTCTCCAGGCCCAGCCCCTGGGTGTAGGGGCGGCGGCCGATGGCGAGCAGCACATGATCTGCCTGAATAAGCTCGGCCTGGATCGACTCTGCCGCGCCGCCGGCGGCCGGTTCCACGCTCAGGGTCACCTGCTTGTCGCTGACCTTGGCCTGGGTGACTTTCGAGCCGAGCTTGAAGCTCATGCCCTGCTTGGTCAGCGCGCGCTGGAAGGTCCTGGCGGTTTCCAGGTCCATGCCGGGACAGATACGGTCGAGGTACTCGATCACCGTGACCTCGGCGCCCAGGCGGCGCCACACCGAGCCCAGTTCCAGGCCGATCACCCCGGCACCGATCACCACCAGGTGCTTGGGCACTTCGGGGATCGACAGCGCGCCGGTGGAGTCGAGGATGCGCTGGTTGTCGACCTCCACGCCCGGCAGCGGGGAGGGCTCCGAGCCGGTGGCGATGATGATGTCCTTGGCGGTGAGCGACGTCTTCTTGCCGTCGGCGGCGGTCACTTCCACGCTGCCCGGGCCGGTCAGGCGGCCCCAGCCTTTCACCCAGTCCACCTTGTTCTTGCGGAACAGGAACTCCACGCCCTTGGTCAGCGCGGCCACGCTCTCGGCCTTCTGTTTCATCATCTGCGCCAGGTCGAGCTTGGGCTTGACCTGGATGCCGAGGTTGGCGAACTCGCCGCCGGCCGCCGCCTCATACAACTCGGAGGCGTGCAGCAGCGCCTTGGACGGCATGCAGCCGACGTTCAGGCAGGTGCCGCCGAGGGTTTCGCGGCCCTCCACGCAGGCGACCTTCAGGCCCAGCTGGCCGGCGCGGATGGCGGCGTTGTAGCCGCCGGGGCCGCCGCCGATGACGATCACATCGTAAGTGCTCATGCAGGGTTCTCCGGGTTGGAAAAGGGGTGAATCGAGGTTAGCCCGCGCCCGCCGGATCACCAGCATAGGCCCGCGGGATTGCGTCGTTCGATTTATATTTCACTCATAATATATAAGCCTGGACGAATCGCCAGCACATGACAGGCACGGCGGGGAGGGCGAAAATGCCGGGCTTTGGCGCCCCGGGTTCGCGCCTACGGAGAATTCATGAAAATCGACTGCGATTTCGACAGCGGCAACATCCAGGTCATCGACGACAGCGCCCCGCGCCACGTGCGCCTGGCGCTGCGGCCGGACACGAAAAGCCCGCACTTCCAGTGGTTCCACTTCAAGGCCGAGGGCCTGCAGCCCGGCCAGCAGTACCGCTTCAGCCTGACCAACGCCGCCGGCTCCAGCTACACCGGCGGCTGGCCGGGCTACAACGCCGTGGCGTCCCATGACCAGCGCGACTGGTTCCGCGTGCCCAGCAGCTACGACGCCGACGGCCTGCACTTCAGCCTCGACGCCGAACAGCCGCAGGCCTGGTTCGCCTACTTCGAGCCCTACAGCCGCGAGCGCCATGCCGAACTGGTGAAACGCACCCTGGCCAATGGCGCCGAACTGCTCGCCACCGGCCACAGCCTGGAAGGCCGCGAGCTGCCGCTGCTGCGCATCGGCAAGGGCGCGGCCGGCGCGCGCAGGATCTGGCTGATCGCCCAGCAGCATCCCGGCGAGCACATGGCCGAGTGGTTCATGGAAGGCCTGATCGAGCGCCTGCAATCCGCCGATGCCGATATCCAGCGCCTGCTGGAGCGCGCCGATTTCTACCTGGTGCCGAACATGAACCCCGACGGCGCCTTCCACGGCCACCTGCGCACCAACGCCGCCGGCAAGGACCTCAACCGCGCCTGGGCCGCGCCCAGTGCCGAGGAGAGTCCGGAAGTGCTGTTCGTGCAGGAGCAGATGGCGAAATACGGCGTGGACCAGTTCCTCGACATCCACGGCGACGAGGAAATCCCCTACGTGTTCGCCGCCGGCTGCGAGGGCAACCCCGGCTTCACCCCGCGCCTGGAGCGTCTGGAAAGCCTGTTCCGCCAGCGCCTGGAAGCCAACGGCGAGTTCCAGAGCGTGCACGGCTACCCGAAGGACGCACCGGGCAAGGCCAACATGACCCTGGCCTGCAACCACGTCGGGCAGACCTACGACTGCCTGTCGCTGACCCTGGAAATGCCGTTCAAGGACCACAACCTGTCGCCCGATGCGCGCACCGGCTGGAGCGGGGCGCGCTCCAAGGCCCTCGCCGGCGCGGTGCTGACCACGATCGCCAGCCTGCTCGACGACCTGCGCTGAGCCAGAGCCCCGGCTCTTCGTAGGAGCGAGCTTGCTCGCGAACCGCCCAGCGCCGGCCTTGCCGGCGGATCGCGGAGAAGCTCCGCTCCTACAAAAGCAGCGCACCCTGCAGGAGAGACGGGGGCGCCTAGCCTTTGTCCGCGATGCTCTGGCTCTTCGTAGGAGCGAGCTTGCTCGCGAACCCGCCCAGCGCCGGCCCTGCCGGCGGATCGCGGAGAAGCTCCGCTCCTACAAAAGCGGCGCACCCTGCAGGAGAGACGGGGGCGCCTAGCCTTTGTCCGCGATGCTCTTACTCTTCGCAGGGGGATAACGCGCAGCGTTATTCCCTGATGGGTATCGCTTCGCTCCACGCCATCCTACGAAGAGCGATCCTTCAGCCGCGGCGCTGCCTGTCACACCGAAATCGCAGGCGCGCGCAGAGTCCCGTCAGGAGGCCGAGTGGAGGTATTGCGCAGAGGGGCGAGCGGCATGGATGCCGCGAGAGGCTTGAAGGGCCAGGGACGGCCCTTGCAAGCCGACCCTCGGAGCAATGCCGGAGCGAGGGCAGTCTGAGCGAAGCGAAGACCCGGATGTCGGGACGGGCCCTTTTGGTTCCTTTTGGGGCCCCAAAAGGGACTCGCCCGGGAGGGCGAAACCAAATCTCTCAGCACACGCCTAAGCGACGCAGAAACACCCGATCAAAAGCATCGCGGATAAGATCCGCTCCTACGAAAGCGATGCACCTCGCAGGTGTAGGAGCGGACCTTGTCCGCGATCCGCCGGCAGGGCCGGCGTCAAACGGGTTCGCGAGCAAGCTCGCTTGTATGGCGTAGGGTAGGAACCTGTCGGGGGTGGAGGGACCAAGCTCGCTTCTGCAAACCAGACGGTAGGAGACTTCTCCCACCCACGCGCTCACGCCAAGCGCCGATAAGGAATCCATCGGAAACTGAGTAGCAGCTCAGACCGACAATACCGGCAAGCCTGCGCTGATGTGAGCCCCGACAGGTTGTTCCATCTTCCCCGTCGGAGTACGCCATGACAAGCCAGGTCCCCGTTATCGGTATCGATGTTGGCAAGGACTCGCTGAGTCTCTGCCATGCCCATTCAGGCGAAGTCAGCGAGTTGCCCAACGAGGTCCGCGCGATCAAGGCTTGGCTCAAGGAGCTGCCCGCCGGCTGCGCCATCGCCATCGAAGCCACTGGCACCTATCACGTGGCGGCAGCGACCCTGGCGTATGCCAAGGGGCACCGGGTCTACCTCATCAACGGCTATCGCTTGAGCAACTACCGCAAGGGGATTGGCGGTCGTAACAAGGATGATCGCAGCGATGCCCAACTCCTGGCCCGCTATTTGGCTCACGAGCACGCGCAGCTTGAGCCCTGGCAGCCGCCCAGCAAGACCTACACCCGCCTGCAGACCCTGCTGCACCGCCGCAGCCTCCTGGTTCGCAGCGCGACGGCCCTGCGGCAGGGCTTTGCCCAGGATGGCGAGCTCAAGAGAGCACTCAAACCGGTCCTGCGGCGCATGGCGGTGCTGGAGCTGCGCCTGGAGAAGCTCATTCAGGCTGCCCTGCACGACGCCGGCCTGGGCGAGCAGAGCCAACGCTGCCAGGCCATCGAGGGTATCGGCCCATTGACCGCGGCGGCCCTGAACATGGCCTTTCTGCGCGGCAGCTTTCGCAACGGTGATGCATTCATCGCGTTTCTGGGACTGGATGTGCGGGTCAAGGAGTCGGGCCGCTATTGCGGCCAGCGCAAGCTGACCAAGCAAGGGAGCCCCGAAGTGCGACGCCTGCTGCACAACGCCGCGATGTCCGCTGCCCGGACCCACCGCTGGCGCGATCTCTACCAGAGCTACCTGGCGCGGGGGCTGAAGAAAACCCAGGCGCTGACCATCCTTGCACGCAAGCTGGCGAGAATCTCCTTTGCCCTGATGACCACCCAACAGCCGTACCGACCTGCGGGTGATACGGCGGGGTAGACATAGAATCTCCTACAGGGTGTGGGGCGTGTCGGTTGTGCATTTCACCTGACCACTCGATCAATCCCGCCACCAAATCCGTTGAATCTTCCACTCCGCGTGCTAGTCCAATGAATGAGGCATTCGCACGCAGGAGGTGCACATGACTCGACACCGGAAGCTGTTGACCCCGCAGGAGATCGAAGACCTGCAGGAACGCATGGACGCCATGGAAGAACTGGACTTCAGAGAGCGCCGTGAAGTGCGCAAGAACCGCTCGGGCGAAACCAGGCCTCGCACCTACGCTGGCGCGGTGGCCTGAGCAACGGGCCCCAGGGCCCATCCCCCACTGGTGCAAGCCAGCTCGGAAAACACGGTAGGGCCGATCCGGCGCGCCGCGTCGGACCGGTCTCCGTGACCAGCGCATCCGCGTTCATTTCGTCGGACAGTTTCCGCCTTCCCCAGCCGTCACCACCCCACCATTACCCGGCAAACCCCGGAAAGCCGCGTTGCAGAGCGGCGCGTTCCCGCACTCCGATGCGCGTCCCGTCGCGGCGATCCTGCAAAAGATCACCTGAAAACTTGAACTGCATCACATAAGATGTGTCTTCCGCTCAGCCTGTCCGTTTCGTCCCAGCCGTCAGATGTCGCTCATGGATACCCACAACACCCCCCTCGGACCCGTCCCGGCGCATCTGGTCCGCGAAGCCTTGCCCAAGAAAACCGGCCTGGGCTGGGTGGTCGAATTCAACGTCGCCACCTGGCTCAACCTCAGCGTGCACGGCGAAACGCCGATCATCCTCAAGGTGATCTACCAGGACGGCGAGCGGGTCCGCGAAGTGCGGCTCGACAAGGGCAAGGTCTCCGGCGGCCAGCGCATCCTGCTGTGCGGCATCGCCCGCCTGGGCGTCAACCACAGGCTCGAAGCCATGAGCCTGGCGCTGGAAACCCAGGCGCCGATCCAGTCGCTGATGGTCGAGGAACTCTTCGTCCAGGCCGTCGAACGCCAGACCGTGAAAAGCAGCGGCCGCAAGTCGCGCTGAACGCCCGGGCGCCGCCGTCCGCGCGGCGCAATCGTCCGGTATTCCCGCAGCCTATGCAGCGCCGCCGCGCTTGCGGGCCGCCGGGCGCAGCGCGGAACATCGCCTGGCCCACCCAGCGCCAGGAACCGCCCATGCCCCTCGACGTCGACCAGCTCAAGCTCTACACCGCCCATCGCGGCATCGCCATTCCCATGCTCGACCACCTGCAGTTCCGCCACGCGCCGGCGGCGGACGGCTCGGAGCCGGGCCGCATCGTCGTGCGGATCGAGCCGCACCACCTCAACGGCTGGGCCAACGCCCACGGCGGGCTGATCATGACCCTGCTCGACGTGGCCATGGCGCTCAACGCCAGCGCGGCGGACGAAGCCGGCCGCGGTGTGGTGACCATCGAAATGAAGACCAGCTTCCTGCGCCCCGGCGGCGAAGTGGGCGAGGTGCTCGAAGCCTTCGGCACGGTCCGGCACCACACGCGCTCCATCGCCTTCTGCGAGGGCGAGCTGCGCAACAGCGCCGGCCTGGTCGTGGCCTCGGCGTCCGGCACCTTCAAGTACGTCAACCCGCCGCGCCCGCTGGCCGACGCCTGACCGGCCCCGGCAGAACCGGGGCCTGCCCGCGACCAGGCCCCGGTCCGCGTCAACGGGCGATCAGGGCGCCAGCTTGCGCTTGAGCGCGCCGGCCACCGCCGGCGGCAGGTTGGGCAGGGCGCGCAGCAGGTAGGGCAGCAGCTTGCGCTTGGCGCCGCTGAGCGATTCGGGCACCAGCGCCTCGATCAGGTGCGGGCCGGGATGCGCCAGCGCGTACTCCAGCGCCTTCGCCAGCTCCTCGGCGGTGCTCACGCGCACCCCGTGCACGCCCATGCCCTGGGCCAGCTGGGCGAAGTTCAGCACCGGGCCGTGCAGGTCCAGCTGCGACCTCGCCTTGGGGCCGGCCTGGTCCGCGCCGACCCGCTCCAGCTCGACGTTGAGCACCGAGTACGACGCATTGTTGAAGATGATCGAGGTGACGTTGAGCCGCTCGCGCGCCATGGTCCACAGCGACTGGATGGTGTACATCGAGGTGCCGTCGCCGATCAGCGCCAGCACCGGCCGGTCCGGGCAGGCGATGGCCGCGCCGATGGCGTTGGGCAGGCCCTGGCCGATGGCGCCGCCGGTGAGGGTGATGACATCGTGGCGCGGGGCGCCGGCGGTCATCGCCGAGAGCATCAGCCCGGAGGTGATGGCCTCGTCGACCAGGATGGCGTTTTCCGGCAGCAGGTGGCCGACCGCCTTGCACACCTTCGGCGCGGTCAGCTTGCCGCGCGGGCGGCCGGGGCGCTGCGCCGGTTGCAGGAAGGGCGTGGCCTGTCCGGCGCCGAGCGCGGCGACCAGCTTCTCCAGGCTGGCGGTGGTGTCCTGCTCCGGCGTGGCCAGGGTGTGCACCCGGCAGCCTTCGGGCACCAGGTAGCTCTGCTTGCCCGGGTAGGCGAAGAACGACACCGGCGCCTTGCTGTCGACCAGGATCAGTTCCTCGACCTGCGCCAGCTGCACGCCGGCCATCTCCGCCATGTAGGCGATCCGTTCGACCGGCGGCAGGCCCGCGCCGCGTTGCAGGCGCGTGGGGAACACCTCGGCGAGCAGCCGGACGCCGCTGTGCGCGGCAAGGCGCGCGGCGGCCAGCAGGTCGGCCTCGCGCAGGGCGCGGCCGCCGAGCAGCAGGGCGACCTTGCGGCCCGAGCGGATCACCCCGGCGATGGCCTCGATGCAGGCGTCATCGGCGGCCTTGGGGCTGGGCGCCGGCGGCGGCGGGCAGGGCTGGCCGCCTTCGCCCCAGGACACGTCCGCCGGCAGGATCAGCGTGGCCACCTGGCCCGGATAGCCGCGGGCGACGCCGATGGCCTCCACCGCATCGCGGCACAGCTCGGCGGTGTGCCGGGAGGTGCGCACGAAGCCCGGCGAGACGTTGCGCGCCACGGTCTCGATGTCCGACTGCAACTGCGCGTCGTACTGGGTGTGGTAGGTGGCGTGGTCGCCGACGATGTTGAGCACCGGCACCTTGCCCTTGCGCGCGTTGTGCAGGTTGGCCAGGCCGTTGCCCAGGCCGCAGCCCAGGTGCAGCAGGGTGGCGGCCGGCTTGTCGGCCATGCGCGCGTAGCCGTCCGCCGCGCCGGTGGCCACCCCCTCGAACAGGGCGAGCACGGCGCGCATGCGCGGCTCGCTGTCGAGGGCGGCGACGAAGTGCATTTCGCTAGTGCCGGGGTTGCTGAAGCAGACCTCGATTCCGGCATCGACCAGCGTCTTCATCAGGGCTTGAGCGCCGTTGGGCATGGGATTCTCCTGGTTTTTATTGTTCAGTGAGTAGCGCGTGGATTCAGGTGGTCGAGGTGCGCGGGGCCGATGTCGGCGACCCGCGTGACGCCGGCCAGGGTCATGGCCAGCAGCAGTTCGCGTTGCCAGCTGGCGAGCAGCGCGCGGACGCCGGCTTCACCGGCGCCGGCCAGCGCCCAGATCCACGGACGGCCGATCAGCACGCCGCGCGCGCCCAGCGCCAGGGCGCGGAACAGGTCGGTGCCGCTGCGCACGCCGCCGTCCACCAGCACCTCGACGCCGTTGCCGACGGCCTGGACGACCTCGGGCAGCTTGCTGGCGGTGGAGGCCACGCCGTCGAGCTGGCGGCCGCCGTGGTTGGACACCACCAGCGCCTGGGCGCCGACGCGCACCGCCTGCCACGCATCCTCGGCGCCGAGGATGCCCTTGAGCATCAGCGTCCCCGGCCACAGGCCGCGCAGCCAGTCGATGTCCGCCCAGGTCACGCTGGGGTCGAACTGGCTGTCGACCCAGGCCTTGAAGGCATCCAGGCTGCGCCCATCCGGCACCTGCTCGCTGAGGTTGCCGAAGGTCAGCGGGCGGCCGCGCAGCGCGACGTTCCACAGCCAGCCGGGGCGGGCGAGCACCTGCCGCGCGCGGAGCAGCGCCGGGCGCAGGCCGCCGACGTTCAGCCCGTGGCGGGTGTCGCGGTGGCGCATGCCGGGCAGCGGCAGGTCGACGGTGAACACCAGGGTCCGGCAGCCGCTGGTCCAGGCCTTTTCCAGGATGGCGCGGACGGCGCCGCGGTCGCGCAGCATGTACAGCTGGAACCAGCAGGGCGGGGCGACGGCGGCGTGCACTTCGTCGACCGAGCAGATGCCGACGGTGGACAGGGTGAAGGGCACCTGCAGCTCCGCGGCCGCGCGGGCCGCCTGCACCTCGCCGCGCCGCGCCATCAGGCCGGCCAGCCCGACCGGGGCCAGCGCCAGCGGCAGGGCGCAGGGCCGTCCTGCCAGGGTGGTGCGGGTATCGACCCGCTCGACGTCGACCAGCACGCGCTGGCGCAGGCGGATGTCCTGCCAGTCCTCGACGTTGGCGCGCAGCGTGCGTTCGTCGCCGGCGCCGCCGTCGAGGTAGTCGCACAGGAACCCCGGCAGGCGCGCGCGGGCCAGCGCCTGGTAATCGGCGGCGGTGGCGGGATAGGCGGGTTTGCTCATCGGTTCTCCCCGCCGCCGTGGCGGATGCTGCGGGCTGCCGCGCGGGCGGTGAGGATGCAGCCGGGGAGGAAGGTGCCCTCCAGCGACCGCTTGCCACTGGCGCCGCCACCGCCGAAACCGGCGGCCTCGCCGACGCAGTAGAGACCGTCGATGGGCTGGCCGCCAGCATCCAGCACGCGGCTTTGCAGGTCGGTGCGCAGGCCGCCGAGGCTCTTGCGGGTGATCAGCTGCGCGTGGATGGCGATGAAGGGCCCGGCGCCGGGCTTCTGCAGCGGCGCCGGCTTGCAGGTGCGCAGGCGGTCCGGGCCCCACTGGCGGGCGTGCAGGATGCGGCGGATCTGGTCGTCGTTGTGCAGCTTGCGGCCGCCGGCGAAGTTGGCGTCGAAGGCGTCGGCGGTGGCCTGCAGCACGCGCGGGTCGACGTCCAGCGAGCAGGTCAGCGCGTTCATCTTTTCGGCCAGCCCGGCCAGCGTGTCGTCCACCAGGAAATGCCGGCTCTCGCGCTGCATCTGCCGCACCAGGCGGTGGTTGCCGGTCAGGGTTTCCCAGAGGAAGGCGGGGAACTGCCGGTCGCGGATGCGCGGGTTGTGCTCGGCCCCGGAAATGGCGAACTCCCTGGCGGCGATGCGCCAGTTCAGCAGGTGCCAGGTCCAGGGTTTCTCCTGCTCGGCGACGCGCTGGCACAGCCAGTGGGTGTCGAAGCCGGTGACCAGCGGTTCGGGGCCGATGCGCCGGCCGCTGTGGTCCAGCCACAGGGCGGACTTGCAGGGAATGGTCGACAGCCCGTGCCCGTCGAAATGCGGATAGGGGTGCGGGAAGCCGGCGGCGTAGTTCCACATCTCGCCAGCGTGGGTGATGCGCCCGCCCAGGTGCTCGGCGACCCAGTGGTGCAGCCTGCCGTCGGCGTAGGGATGCGCGCCGTTGAGCATGGCGGCCGGCAGCGGCCGCCCGGCGGGCCAGTTGGCGCGGGTCTGGGCGTGGCCGCCGTTGATGCCGCCCATGGCCAGCACCACCACCGGCGCTTGCACGCGGATTTCCGCGCCGCTGTCCTCGCAGACGGCCAGCACGCCGTCGACCTTGCCGGCGTGGTGCTCCAGGGCGGTGACGCGGTGGCGGTGCAGCAGGGTCAGGCGTCCGCCGCTGTCGGCGGCGCGCAGCGCGGCGATCAGCGCCTGGCTCAGCCCGTGCCCGGTGCCCCAGACCACGTGGTAGCGCGGCAGGCTGTTGCCCTCGCCGTTGAGGCCGCGCTCGACCCAGTTGACCGCCGGCATGAACTTCACGCCTTCGCCCAGCAGCCAGTCGTGCACCTCCGCGCGCGAGCGCTCCACGTAGTAGCGCGCCCATTGCAGCGGGTATTGGTCATCCGTCGCCAGTTCGCCGAAACGCAGCCAGTCGCGCAGGGCGGTTTCCGGGGTGTCCGGAATCCCCATGCGGGCCTGCAACGGCGTGCCCACCAGCGCCATGCCGCCGAACGACCAGGGCGCCAGTCCGCCGAAGCGCGCGGGGCTGTCGCGGTCGATCAGGGTGACGCGCAGTCCGCCGCGCAGGGCCTCCAGCGCGGTGACGATGCCGGCCAGACCACCGCCAGCGACCACAAGATCGGATTGCAACTGCATGTCGTCGATCCCGTACGTTTCTCGGCCCCGGGTTGCCCGGAGCGCTTCTTGTCCGGTCGACGATAGCTGCCTATGATCCACACGGATTGACTTCAGAGGACAGGGCAATTGACCTTGCAGGCCAGTGTTTCCATGAGTTGGGTCAACACCGTCCTGGCCGCGGCGCAGCGCGGCGGCGTGGGGCGCGACGCGCTGCTCAAGGCCGCCGGCATCGCCCCGGCCGAGCTTGCGCAGGAGCGCTGGCCGGTCGATCACATCACCCGGCTATGGCGCGCGGCGGCGCGGCTCACCGGCGACCCGGGGTTCGGCCTGAAGGCCGGCGCGCTGGTCGGCCCGGCCAGCTTCAACGTGGTCAGCTACCTGCTGCAATCGGCGCCCACCCTGCGCGAATCCATCGCCGTGGTGCAGAAATACCAGCGCCTGATCAGCGACGGCGGGCGCCTGCAGATGATCCCCGGCGCCCACGCCAGTTGGCTGGTGTACCACCCGTGCCAGGGCCGGCTGCCGTTCAGCCCGCACCAGATCGAAGCCGTGCTGGCCGCCGTGGTCGCCTTCGCGCACTGGAACTCGGGGAGCTTCCAGCCGCCGCTCAAGGTGCAGTTCAGCCAGTCGCGGGTCGGCCCGATGGCGGGCTATCACGCGGTCTTCCAGTGCCCGGTGGAGTTCGACCAGGCCTTCAGCGGCGTGCAGCTCGACAACGTTCTGCTCGACGCCCCGCTGCCGCAGGCCGACGCGCAACTGGCACGCGTCCATCAACAGCACGCGGCGGCGCGGCTGGCGGCGCTGTCCCCGGCGGACGCGCTGGTGCAGGACCTGCGCCGCTGGATCGACTCGCAGCTCTACGCCCAACCACCGACCCGCAACCGCGCCGCCCAGGCGCTGGGCCTGAGCCCGCGCACCCTGGCGCGGCGCATGCAGCAGCAACAGCTGGACTTCTCCACGCTGCTCGACGAGGCCCGCCGCGACGCCGCCCTGCACGCCGTGGCCACCAGCTCGCAGGCCCTGGCGGACATCGGCCAGAGCCTCGGCTTCGCCGAGCCCAGCACCTTCTGGCGCGCCTTCAAGCGCTGGACCGGCGTGACTCCCGCGCAGTGGCGACAGCAGGCGGCGGGCGAGGCGGGCGCCGCACCCGCAGGCGACTAGCGATACACCCGCCCCCCACCCACGCGCTCTTCGCTCTTCGTAGGAGCGAGCTTGCTCGCGAACCCGCCGCCGCACAGATGCCGCAACGTCGGATCACGCGGCCCGCGCCATGCGCCCTACACCCGCAACCGCCTCGCCCAACCACGCCAACCGCTGCGCCCGGCAATGGGCGAATGACCGCCAAGCACACGCGGCAGGTCGCCGAAGCTCACCCAGAGATCGTCCTGCCAATCCAGCACCCGCAGGCATTGCCGCTCGAATTGCAGCTGCACATGGCGCGGGCCGGCGGCGTTGAACTGGCTGCGCACCTGAGGCACCACCGTGCCGCTGATCCAGCGCCGCAGCGAGCCGTAGTCCGGTACGTTGAACAGCACCAGCGCCTGGTACACGCCGGATTCGCTCACCAGCAGGTAATCGAGCTCCAGGCCGTCCTCGGTCAGCAGCCGCGCGTTGCGAATCTGGTCATCCGCCATGCGCATGGCCATGCGCTCCACATGCGGGTAACCCGCCACGCGGCAGAAATCGGAGAGGATGAACCAGACCTGATCGTCGATCAGGAGTGCGCGCAGGGTGCGGCGGTTGCGGAGGAAGGGGAGTGGGGTTGGGAGGGATGAATCGTCCATGGTGGTAATCCTTTGGGGAGAGTCCAAGAAGTCGCCACCGGCCGCTGCTAATCGGTAATGGAGGCGAGCCGCACGGGGTTAGCAGTACCGATCCCCAAAGACATCGGCAGACCCGAAGGTCTCCCTGTGCGGCCGCCATAAATGGCTAACTCCAGACGAACACAATCGTCGGGAAATGCCATGGCATTACCGAGTCTTTGGGGTTTTCGGGCTGCTAATCCCGGCCCCGTCGCTTTCACGGGGCGGGAGAAGGTTATTTATCTTGTTTATTTTGGTCAAGCTATTGATTTCAGAAAGATGGTGTTGGATTTCCAATGCTAAGGAGAAGTGCTGCGTACTGATCTGGGTCTTTTGCTTTTATAGTGTTTAGGATGAATTGAGCTGAGCTTCGCATCTCCGGGATATCAACTGGATTGATACTTCTTTCAAATACTCCAGCTAGGTGCGAAAATTCATTGTTGATGCGCTCGGTAAGCGTGGTTGCTTGGATGTTGTTTCCAAAGAACTTCTTTAGTTTGGCGCTGTCGTTGTTTATCGCGTCGGGATATTTGAAGTAAAGGAAGACCTCGAGAAATTTTCTGGCGTTGTTCCCGTAATTGTAATAGCACTCATGATCGTAGTCTGGGTCAGTATGCGTGGCATTGGCGCATTTGAATATTTGGTGAAATAGATAGTTAAATTCGGTCACGTACTCCTTCAGGTATTTTGGCATGACTCTAATGTTGCTGGTTTCATCAGTGCGCTCGGTTATGAAATATTTCTTTTCTAGGTCAGCGCCGGCGGAGTTTTTAGAGCTGAGGCGCTTTAGGTATTTTAGGAAGTCTAGATTGTGGGTTGATATAAATAGCTGGGAGTTGTTGTCGTTTATTAGAATTTCGGAGTTTATGATGCTGAAAATAAAGAAAATATGATTGCTGTCTAGGCTTGAGATTGGGTCGTCAATATATATTATGGGTTTCTGGTTCTTGGTGTCGATGTCGTTTAGTTTTGCCATGAAGTAGCAGAATGCAATGAGGCTGCATTCGCCTTCGCTTAGATTGTGCGCCTTGGCATTATCTCGTATTACTTCGAAGTTATATCCATGCTCCGTTGCTATTGGGGATAGTGTCAAATGTTTGTGGCCGAAAAAGTTTGTCAAATAATTGTTGACCTGTTCGGCTCCTTTTGATTCGTCTTTAAGTTGAGATTTCAGGGATCTTATTTCTGAGTTTATTTCTGAAACATTGGCGCGAATATTTCGAAGGCTTTCAGTTGCTTCTTTTTCGCTTTTCTCTAGAGAAACAATTTCAGTTTCTGCTGAGAGGTAGTCTATTTCTAGAAGGAAGGTTTGTATGTCATTAATTCGGAGTGATGTTTTGGCTTGAGATTGTCTTTCTTCTAGCTCTGCGGTGAATTTATTAGACTTTCCGATTAGCGACTTGATTTCTTCTATAGCGGTTTCGATTTTTTGCGTATTTGGGGTTGATAGTTTTTCAAGTGGGAGGGATATGCTGGCAAGTCTTTTGAGTGCGACTTTTTTTATGGATTCTAGGTCGCTTATATAGATTGAGCTTAAATCTTGTAGGCTTTGTTCCTGAGTGTTTAGGTCTTTGTGGAAGATTGAATAAAATTGAGATTGATCAATTTTCTTTATCGATTTGAAGTTCTCTATCTCGTGGTCGAGAGATTTAATAGATATTTCTAGGCTGGATCTCAGACTTTCTGATTCTTTGCTGAAATGTGCATCAAGTTTTTCCCAAAGATCTAGCGGGAGGGGCGATCCGCAAAATCCGCATTTTGTTCTTTTGCCTTCATGTATTTTTCTGCCGTCGCGGACCCAGGTTTCCAAAAGTGTGTCGGTTAATAAGTCATTTATTGGGTCGGATATTGTGATGGATCTGCTGATTTCCTCATTAATGGTGGGTAGGAGTTTTGATATGCCTGGTGTGGGGATGTCAATTATTTGAATATGGTTTTTTCCGTCTTCCTTCAGTAGATTCCGTAATTCGCTGTCCTGTTCGGGTGTTAATGGGGTCGGTTTTTCTATGTGGATGGTTTGGATGTCTGACTGTAGTTTTGTGATGTTGTATGTGGCATTTCCGTAGATTTTATTATGCTTTATTCCAAATTCTTTCGAATTTGCTTTTTCAGTCAGTCTTCTTTCAAGGGCCGTTTTGGCTCTTTTTGTGCTCTCTTGGCGATTGTGAAGCGAGGATTCGGCTTCCTTAAGCTTGAATATCTCTCCGGATTTTAACTCTTCGGAGCCTAAGGTTGTTTCAAGGTTCTGGATTTCTTCTTGGATTCTATTGTTGTCTTCTCCTAAGATTGCAAAGGAGTTTATGCATTCCTCGGGATTGGCTATAAATTTTAAATTTTCTCTGGTGAAGTCTTCGTTGAAAACTCTGACTAATGGTTTGTCGATGGAGGTTAGGGTTATTTTTTTTCCGCTATCATCTTCGATTTCAAAGCTGGGGTTAATGTATTTTTCTGATATTGTGCCGGTTTCAAGTGCGCGAAAAATACGGGATATTGTAGTTTTCCCGGAATAGTTTCTTCCATAAATAATGTTAATTCGCTGGAATGTGGCTGCGTGGCCATTTTGTTCTTTGGTTGTGGTGTCCCAGTTGAATTTCTTAAATATTCCAACGTTATTTATGGATGATATTTTCCTTAGCATTGGTAACTCCTTTTCAGATATCGACTGGGAGGTTTCCCCTGTTTAAAACGCCCCATTCCTCTGATGCCGATAAACACTCACCGCCTCATAAACCGCCTTCCTCAGCCGGTTGATCCCGCCAATCGGCTGGTGCTCGGGCAATGCGTGCCAGGGGTTGAAGGAGAGGTTGTCGCACATGAGGTTCTGCTCGCGGCTGTCGAAGTCCTGGGCGGGGATGCTGACGGTGGCGACGGTCTGGAAGGGGGCGTCCTTCTCGCTCCATTCGACGCTGGTGTCTTCGATGGGCATGTATTTGCTCGGGTCCTGTTTCTGCACTTGCAGGGCGAAGCAGGCGGGTACGCGGTCGACCGAGAGTTGCTGGTACAGGGCGGTGCGCAGGAAGTTGGGGAGCTTTTCGTTGAGCTTGGGTAGCGGGTAGGCCGGGCAGCCTTCGGTGGTCGGGACGACGCGGTATTTGATGTTGTTCGCCTCGCCGAGCTTGTAGGGGGCGATGCCGTTGTAGCCGGCCTGGAGCGGGCTGTCGGGGGCGGGGGCGAGGGTCTGCAGGGCGATGATCAGGTGGCGGATTTCCCAGGTGCTGGGCTTCCAGCTGGGGAAGAAGGCGGCGACTTTCTGGCCGCTGGCTTGCGCTGCGAAGTTCTGCCGGTATTCGGCGACGTCGCGGACGAAGAACACCGGGTGGTTGAACATGACGAAGTCCTGCTCGGTGTCGTGGCCTTTGCCGGGCATCAGCTTGGCGCCGGGCACGTCGAGCAGTTTGATGGCCATGCCGCGGGCGTCGCGGGCGCTGTCGAACTGTGGGTAGGCGTTGCCGTTGGAGAAGCGGACCATCGCTTCCCACTTGTGGCCGGGCTCGGCGAACACGCCCTGGCGCAGGCCGGGGGCGAGGTCGCTGGCGACGGTGACCTGGGCCTTCACGCAGCCGTGGGCCTTGGCGTGGGCGTCACGCAGGACGCGGGTGTTGTCGCGGTGCTGCTCGATGATGCGCAGGGCGTCTTCGATGATGGCCTGGCTGAGCTGGGCTTCGCCCGGCGGGATTTCTTCCTGGGCGGAGACGGGGCCGGAGAATTTCCAGGCGTAGTAGAGGCTGCCGGCGCCCCAGCCGAGCAGGCCGATGACGAGGATCCCGAGCAGCAGGCGGCCGAGACATTTGCCGAGGAAGAGCCAGAAGCGGGTGAGCAGGGACTGCATGGCACGGGGTCCTTTCGTGTTCTTTTTATGGAGGGGAGCGCGGGGGCTTTCCTCTTTGTGGCCCTCTCTCCTGGTGGAGAGGGGACTGCTTTTGTGGCTGTGAAGCCCAGGGAACGGGGCTTTTGCTCGTGTAGGAGCGGAGCTTCTCCGCGATCACCGCGATAGCGGTGCAATGGGTGATTCCGGCCTGCCGGCCGGATCGCGGATAAGATCCGCTCCTACGAAAGCGGCAATGTGCCTCGCTCCCGACGGCTCGGGCCTTATTCGCACTTCGGTCCGGGCGTCCACGGTGGGGTGGGGACGTTCGGGGCGAGCCGGTTTTCGTACTCGGGGTTGCCGAGCACCTTCAGGTATTCCACCAGCGCCCAGCGTTCCTCCGGGGAGAGCGCGCGGCCGATGGCGCCGTCCTTGCGGCAGCCGTCGCGGAATTCGTGGCCGGCGTTGCCGTTGCCGGTGACGCTGGTCTTGAACAGGAAGCCGCCGGGGAAGCGTTCGGTGCGGTAGCCGGCGTATTTCGGGTCGTACTCGAAGCTGCCGACCCAGAACTGGTTGTCGCGCTCGGCCACCGGGGAGAGCAGCTGGAACAGGTTGGGCACCGAGCCGTTGTGCAGGAAGGGCGGGGTGGCCCAGATGCCGTCCAGCGGGCGGGCCTTGTAGGCGCGCAGTTCCTGTACGCCGATGGGCAGGCCGTAGCCGTTCATGGCCTGTTGCTGTTCGGGGCCGATGTGGGCGTCGCGGTAGGCGCGCTGTTCGACGAAGGCGGTGACGTAGGCCAGGCCCTTGGCGGCGGAGATTTTCGACAGGTCCAGCGGCTGGTCGCTCTGCGGGTAGAGGTGGACGTCCATGCCTTTCAGTTCATCGACTTTCAGCTTCAGCGCGCGGATGTCGAAGGTGTGGTCGGCGATGTTGTCGACGGTGCTCGGGTCGGTGCCGATCTCGCTGGTGGGCACCAGCTTCATGCGCCACTCGGGCACGCGCGCCGGGGCGATGTAGTCCTGGGCGCCCGGCTCCTTGACGTGCGGGCCGTGGCAGTAGACGCAGTTGGCTTGGAACAGCGCGCGGCCCTGGGAGGCTTTCGCCAGGTCGATCTCGCCGAAGACGTCCTTCGGCCAGGTCGGCGGTTTCAGGTGCTTGAGGGTTTCCTCGACGGTGTAGAGGTCGCGCAGGCGCACGCTGGAGGCGTAGCGCTGGTCGCCCTGCGCCGGTGCGCCGCCGCTGTCGAACAGGCGCAGGGTGGCGCCCACGCCGAGGGCTTCACCGATGTTGCGGGCCATGGGCTGCATGGCCGAGCCGTTCCACTGCACCCAGTCGAATTTCCAGATGTCCCAGACCTGCGGGTAGTTCACCGGGGCGTTGGCCACGCGGTAGTTGGCCGGGTCGATGGCGTCGCCGAACACGCCGTTGGCGATGCGCCCGAAGGCGTCGGCGCGGCCGGGGCCTTCGAGGGTCGGGTAGAGGCCGCGGTGGGTGTCGTTCCAGGCGGTGGAGACCAGGGTGCCGAGGACGTTGCGCACGTCGCGGCGGAGTTCGGCCTTGCCCTTGGGATAGCGCGTGCCGAGCACGCCCTTGGCGAAGCGGTCGAACTTCCACGGCACGTAGTAGGTGGCCGCGAGGCTGGCGCCCAGCGCCTGGCCGAAGGCGCCGCCGCGCAGGGTGGGTACGGTGGAGGCGATGGAGTGCATCGCCGCGCCGCCGTCGATGCGCACGGCGGTACCTTTGTAGCGCAGCTCGCCGGTGTGGCAGGCGGAACAGGTGATGTCCAGGTACCAGGCGCCGCTCTCGCCGTCCTGGTGGCGGGCGAAGCCGACCGGCAGGTTGCCGGGGTTGGCCGGGTTGGCGGCCTGGGAGTCGTCGGCGTCGCGGCCGATCTGCTCGGGCTCGATGAGGAAGCCGAAGCGCGCGAGGTTCGCGGGGTTGGCGAACCTGTCGCTGGAGAAGGGCTGTTCGAGGTGGGTGAACCAGTCGTAGCGCAGGCCTTTCACCTGGGTGCCCTGGGGCGTGTAGTAGTAGGTCTGGCGGTCCGCCGGGCTCCACTGGTCGAGGTGGATCATCTTCTCCGGCGGCGTGTACTGCGGCAGGTCGGGATGGGCGGTGTACCAGCCGACGACGGCGCCGACCAACAGAAGCAGCAACAGGACTGCAAGCAGGACGCGTCTGACAATGCGCATCGAAACTTCCTTGTTATGTGTGCGAGAGATTCGGACGTTTATGCCAACTGCGTAGCGGATTGGCAAGATGATGCCGCACGGAGTTCAGGGGTTTGTGGGGAGGCGGGGCGGATTTTGGTGGCGATGGTCGGGCGCAGGTTTTGGGGCGGCGGCATGGGTATCGCTGCGCTCCACCCATCCTACGGGGCTTCGGCGCGGTGTGGCCCGCGGTGCCCAGGCCGGGGGGAGCACGTTCGTAGGATGGCGTGGAGCGCAGCGATACCCATCGTCCGTCTTGAGGCGAGCGCCTAGGGAGCCGGGCGCAGGTCGAGCAGCAGGCTGAGGCTGAGCAGCACGCCGATCAACACGCCGACCAGGCAGGCGATGATCATCGGCCAGCGCAGGGTCTGGCTGTCGTCCTCGTCGTCGGGCAGGTGCGCGCGGATGCTGGGCCAGAGTTCGTCCGGCGGCGGCAGCTCCGGCCAGGATTCGCCGCCGGGCTCGGGCGGCGGGCGGTTGGCGCGCTGGTGCAGCAGGGCGATCATCCAGTCCAGCGCCGCGCCGCGCGTGGGGTGGTAGCGCTCGGCGTCGGTCCAGATGTGCAGGAAGGTGTCGACGAACAGGGCGTCCGCTTCGTCCTGCCGGGGCCGCAGGCGCAGCGCCAGCGGGTACAGGCGCGGGGCGGCGCAGCGGTAGAGGGTGGCGAAGGCGCGCAGGTCGCCGTCGCCGCTCTCGGCCAGCAGGTGGCTGAGGAAATCCCCGTCGTCCGGTTCGATGGCGGCCTCCGGCGGTGACGCGGCGAGCGTGGCGTGGGTGCGTTCTTCAAGGATAGTTGGGGGGCTTTCAGTGCGGGGATCGATGGGTATCGCTGCGCTCCACGCCACCCTACGGAAGCGGGCGGTGCGATCCGCGCGGGCTGCCGGGGTGGACGCGGGGCTCGCTTGCCGCTTTGATATCCGCGTCCGGGATGATGTGGAGACGGTGCGTCTTGACTTCCGATATGCGGCTTCATGAAACGTCCACCGAGGCGGTGGCCGACCGTGTCCGGCGGCACTTCGCCGCCGCGCTCGACGAGCGCGGCTACCGGGCGGACGCGGCCCAGCTGGCGGCGGTGGAGCAGCTCGCCGGCTGGCTCGACGACTTCCTCGCCGGCCGCCACGGCTTCCTGCGCAAGCCGGTGGCCGGCGTCTACCTGTGGGGCGGCGTGGGGCGGGGCAAGAGCTTCGTCATGGATCACTTCTTCGCCGCCGCGCCGATCCAGGCCAAGCGCCGCGTGCATTTCCACGCCTTCCTGCAGGAATTGCAGGGGCGCATGCTGGCGATCACCGGGCAGTCCGACCCGCTGGTGCGCGTGGCCCGCGCCATCGCCGGGGAGACCCGGCTGCTGTGCTTCGACGAATTCCACGTCCACGACATCGGCGACGCCATGCTGCTCGGGCGCATGCTCAAGGTGCTGGTCGACGAGGGCGTGGGGCTGGTCTGCACGTCCAACTACCGGCCGCAGGACCTCTGCCCGAACCCGATGTACCGCGAGCGCTTCCGCCCGGCCATCGAGCTGATCGAAAGGCGCTTCGACGTGGTTTCGCTGGACGGCGGCCACGACTACCGCGAGCACAGCAGCGCGCTGGAGGAGTGGGGCAGCTACCTGTGGCCGGCGCGGGCCGACGATCTGCCGCTGATCGGCGCGCGCCTGGGGCTGGCGGAGGATGCGCGGTTCGACGAGGTGCTCAGCGTCAACCATCATCCGCTGACGGTCCGCGCCCATGACGACCGTCGCGCCTGGCTGGCCTTCAGCGAGATGTTCGAGCGGCCGCGCTCGGCCAGCGACTATTTGTGGCTGATCGAGCACTACCCGCGCATGGCCGTCAGCGGCCTTGGCCCGCTGGCGGACTACCCGCCGGATGTGAGCATGCGTTTTCTCAACTTCATCGACATTGCCTATGACCGGCAGTTGCGGTTGCAGCTGTTTGCCGGGGTTTCGATGGAGGAGCTGACTGCTGGCGGCGCGGCGGTGGATTTTGCGCGGACCTTGAGTCGGTTGCGGCAGTTGAAGTTGGAGCCGCTGTAGGGGTGGGTTTCTCCGGCGATCACGGCGCGGCGGTTGGCCTTCGCGGACAAGGTCCGCTCCTACGGGAGCAGATCGGCGCGGGGGGCTTTTCGTAGGAGCGGACCTTGTCCGCGATCAGCGCGCAAAGCGCGCTCCTCCATGGCACCCGTTGCCCTGTCCGATAACCGCCCACCCCTGTTGCGACAACCGCCAAATCGTATCGATAATCGCCCGAATCCCGCCTGCCAGGAACGCCAGAAATGACCGATTCCCCCCGCGCCAGCCAGCCGTCCCTCGCGCCGCCCATCGTTGCCTCGCCGGCCAAGCGCATCGAGGCGTTGACCGGCGATCCGAACTTCATGACCTCGCTGGCCCGCGGCCTGGCGGTGATCCATGCGTTCCAGGAGCGCAAGCGCCACCTGACCATCGCGCAGATCAGCCACCGCACCGAGATTCCCCGCGCCGCCGTGCGCCGCTGCCTGTACACGCTGATGAAGCTCGGCTACGTCACCTCCGACGGGCGCACCTATTCGCTGCTGCCCAAGGTGCTCACCCTCGGCCACGCCTACCTGTCGTCCACGCCGCTGGCGGTCACCGCGCAGCCGATCCTCGACCGCCTCAGCGAGCAACTGCACGAGGCCTGCTCGATGGCCACCCTGGAGGGCGACGAAATCCTCTACATCGCCCGCTCCGCGACGCCGCAGCGGCTGATCTCGGTGGACCTCAGCGTCGGCAGCCGGCTGCCGGCCTACTGCACCTCGATGGGCCGCATCCTCCTCGCCGGCCTGGACGATGAGGCGCTGGAGGACTACCTGGCCCACGCCGACCTGCAGGTGAAGACCAGCCGCACCCTGCACACCGCCGACATGCTGCGGGCGAGCATCGGCGAAATCCGCCGGCAGGGCTGGGTGATCGTCGACCAGGAACTGGAAGTCGGCCTGCGCTCCATCGCCGTGCCGCTGAAAGACTCCGCCGGCCAGGTGCTGGCCGCGCTGAACGTCGGCACCCACGTGGGGCGGGTGTCGCGCCAGGAGCTGGAAACGCGTTTCCTGCCGGTGCTGCTGGAGGCCAGCCGCGAGCTGAGCGCGCGGCTGTTCCACTGAGCGGCGGCATGCTGTTCGTGGGGGATGCGCCGGGCCGCCGCAGGGCCAGCGCAGCGCGGTACTGATCCACGGCAACGAAACCGCCGGGCGGCCAACCTAGACTCCGGAGCCGCCCCCATCCCCGCAAAAACGCGAAAGGAGTCATCCATGCACGTGGACATCGCCATCGTCGGCGCCGGCCCCGCCGGGCTGTGCCTGGCCCGCTCGCTGTCCGGCAACGGCCTGTCGGTCCTGCTGATCGAACGCCAGCCGCTGGCGAGCCTGGCCGAGCCGGCCGAGGACGGCCGCGAGATCGCCCTGACCCATGCCTCCCGCGCCGAACTGCAGCGGCTGGGGATGTGGTCGCGCATCGACCCGCAGGACGTCTCGCCGCTGCGCGATGCCCAGGTGCTCAACGGCCCGTCGCTGTTCGCGCTGCGCATCGAGGCGGGGCAGGCGGGCGCCGAACAGCTGGGCTACTTCGTGCCCAACCAGGCGATCCGCCGCGCGGCCTTCGATGCGGTGCACGAGTGCCCGGACGTGTCGCTGGTCTGCGGCCGGGCCCTGCGCTCGCTGCGGATGGAGCGCGATGGCGTGCAACTGACCCTCGACGACGACAGCCAGGTGCGCGCGCGCCTGCTGGTCGCCGCCGACAGCCGCTTCTCCGAGACGCGGCGGATGCTCGGCATCGGCGCGAGCATGGAGGATTTCGGCAAGACCATGATGGTCTGCCGCATGGCCCACGAGCGGCCGCACCACAACGTGGCCTGGGAGTGGTTCGGCTACGGCCAGACCCTCGCGCTGCTGCCGATCAACGGCGACCGCTCCTCGGTGGTGCTGACCCTGCCGCAGCGCGAGATGGCGCCGCTGCTGGCGCTGGACGAGGCGGCCTTCGCCCATGAGATGGAGCGGCGCTTCGACCGCCGCCTGGGGGCGATGCAACTGCTCGGCCCGCGCCACAGCTACCCGCTGGTGGGCGTCTTCGCCGACCGCTTCGCCGGCCCGCGCAGCGCGCTGATCGGCGATGCCGCCGTCGGCATGCACCCGGTCACCGCCCACGGTTTCAACTTCGGCCTGCAGAGCCAGCGGCGCCTTGCCAGCGAGGTGCTGGCCACCCACCGGCGCGGCGGCGACATCGGCGGCGCCTGGCCGCTGCGCCGCTACGCCACGGCCCACCGCCTGGCGACCTGGCCGCTGTACCAGGCCACGCGGCTGATCGTCGGCATGTACACCGATCCGCGTCCGCCGGTGCGCCTGCTGCGCAACGCCGGCCTGCGCCTGGCGCAGGGCCTGCCGCCGCTGCGGCAGGTGATCGCGCGGCATCTGGCGCACGGCGCGTAAAGCCTTCGCGGGCAAGCTCGCTCCCGCTCAGACCCTCCCCCAGTGGCGCCATCGCGGGGGCGGGCTTGCCCGCGATCCACCCGTTCACCGGCGGGGTGAAAGATGCGATCCAGTTCGTAGGATGGGTGGAGCGCAGCGATACCCATGCTGGCCCGGCACGCGAGATCGATGGGTATCGCAGGACGAGTTGCGAGGCCGGGGGCGGGATATGCGATCCAGCCGTCGCCAGAGCGGAGCGGTGCCTGCGGCGTGCGTAACCAATAACAGGAACAATCCGATCCAGGGGACAACATGGGCATCACCTCCCGCGACATCTGCGCCGCCGCCGACGGCCTTTGCGGCTTCGTCGGCTTCAACCGCAAGACCGGCAAGTACATCGTGCGTTTCAGCGAAGACTCCTTCGGCATGGACGTGATCGAGGACAGCATCCGCCCGGCCTGCGAGTTCGTCTGGGCGCTGCGGGCGGGCGATGTCATGACCCTGAGCCGCGAGTGCCTGCAGATCCTCGCCGAGCAGAACATCAACGACCGCCTCAACTTCAGCGAAGCGCTGGTCACCTACCTGCGCCGCACCGACCTGCCGGAAATCGCGGCGGAGCGGCGTCTGAAGTAACTCCCCGCGGCGGGGCGGCCGGTTGCGCCGGTCGGCCCCGCATCCGCCGGGACGATTCACCTCCCGGCTGCCGCAGCCTTCGCCCGATCGCCCCGCCTGACCGACAAGGGCAGGGCGCGGGGCCCTCGCGCTCCTTCCTCCGTGCGCGCCCGCGCAAGCGTCCCGGCGAGCGCAACCCGCCGTGTCCTGGCCTATGCTGTCCTGGTTCGCCTTGCGTTGGGGTGCAACCGATTCTCGACAGGGTCATACCTTGGTCTCATCCGTCTGTCGGCTTGATCCATCGTCGAGCCCGCGCCAGTCCCGGCGTACCTCTCTGGTGCGCCGGATGGCGTGGCTTCAGGCGCTTTCCGAGGCGTGGTTGCACCAAGTTGCACCTTGTTGTTTCGCGGTATAACCTTGCGCGGTTTTCCGGCCCAACCTTTTAACAACAGGACGACCCATGGCCACCACTACCCTCGGCGTGAAGCTCGACGACGCCACCCGCGAGCGCCTCAAGCTGGCTGCCCAGCAACTCGACCGTACCCCGCACTGGCTGATCAAGCAGGCGATCTTCACGTACCTGGAACAGGTCGAGGGTGGGCTGACCCCCGCCGAGCACTCCGGGCTGGCCGCCGCCGCGGGCGAGGAATCCGTGGACTCGCTGAGCGAGCAGGGCCTGCAGGTCTTCCTCGATTTCGCCGAAAGCATCCTGCCGCAGTCGGTGCTGCGCGCCGCCATCACCGGCGCCTACCGCCGTCCGGAAACCGAGGCGCTGCCGATGCTGCTGGACCTGGCCCGCCTGCCGAAAGAGCAGGCCGCCGCCGCCAGCAAGATGGCCCTGGGCATCGCCGAGAAGCTGCGCAACCAGAAGAACGCCGGCGGCCGCCAGGGCCTGGTGCAGGGCTTGCTGCAGGAGTTCTCCCTGTCGTCCCAGGAAGGCGTGGCGCTGATGTGCCTGGCCGAGGCGCTGCTGCGCATCCCGGACAAGGCCACCCGCGACGCGCTGATCCGCGACAAGATCAGCAACGGCAACTGGAGCCAACACCTGGGCCAGAGCCCGTCGATGTTCGTCAACGCGGCCTCCTGGGGCCTGCTGATCACCGGCAAGCTGGTCTCGACGCATAACGAGGCCGGCATGTCCTCGTCGCTCAACCGCATCATCGGCAAGTCCGGCGAACCGCTGATCCGCAAGGGCGTGGACATGGCCATGCGCCTGATGGGCGAGCAGTTCGTCACCGGCGAGACCATCGCCGAGGCGCTGGCCAACGCGGCCACCATGGAATCCCGCGGCTTCCGCTACTCCTACGACATGCTCGGCGAAGCCGCGCTGACCGAGGAAGACGCCCGGAACTACCTGGCCTCCTACGAGCAGGCCATCCACGCCATCGGCAAGGCCTCCCACGGCCGTGGCATCTACGAAGGCCCGGGCATCTCGATCAAGCTCTCCGCGCTGCACCCGCGCTACAGCCGCGCCCAGTACGACCGCGTGATGGACGAGCTGTACCCGACCGTGCTCGGCCTGGTGAAGATGGCCCGCGACTACGACATCGGCATCAACATCGACGCCGAGGAAGCCGACCGCCTGGAAATCTCCCTCGACCTGCTGGAGCGCCTGTGCTTCGAGCCGAGCCTCGCCGGCTGGAACGGCATCGGCTTCGTCATCCAGGCCTACCAGAAGCGCTGCCCGTACGTGATCGACTACGTGATCGACCTGGCCAAGCGCAGCCGCCACCGCCTGATGATCCGCCTCGTGAAGGGCGCCTACTGGGACAGCGAGATCAAGCTGGCCCAGGTCAACGGCCTGGAAGGCTACCCGGTCTACACCCGCAAGCCGTACACCGACGTGTCCTACCTGGCCTGCGCGCGCAAGCTGCTGTCGGTGCCGGAAGCCATCTACCCGCAGTTCGCCACCCACAACGCCCACTCGCTGTCGGCCATCTACAACCTCGCCGGGCAGAACTACTACCCCGGCCAGTACGAGTTCCAGTGCCTGCACGGCATGGGCGAGCCGCTCTACGAGCAGGTGGTGGGCAAGGTCGCCGACGGCAAGTTCAACCGTCCGTGCCGCATCTACGCCCCGGTGGGCAGCCATGAAACCCTGCTGGCGTACCTCGTGCGCCGCCTGCTGGAAAACGGCGCCAACACCTCCTTCGTCAACCGCATCGCCGACCACAGCATCTCCCTCAAGGACCTGGTGCTGGACCCGGTGCTGCAGGTCGAGCAGATGGCCGCGCAGGAAGGCACCCTGGGCCTGCCGCACCCGCGCATCGCCCTGCCGCGCGAGCTGTACGGCGAGTCGCGGCTGAACTCCGCCGGCATCGACCTGGCCAACGAACACCGCCTGGGCTCGCTGTCCTCGGCGCTGCTGTCGAGCACCAACCATGCCTACGTCGCCGCGCCGATCCTCGGCCTGGCCGACGCCGCGCCGGGCGAGCCGCAGCCGGTGCGCAACCCGGCCGACCTGCGCGACGTGGTGGGCCACGTGCGCGAGGCCAGCGAAGCCGACGTCAACAACGCCATCCTCGGCGCGCTGTCCAGCGCGCCGATCTGGCAGTCCACCCAGCCGGCCGAGCGCGGCGCCATCCTGCAGCGCGCCGCCGACCTGATGGAAGCCGAGATCCAGCAGCTGATGGGCGTGCTGGTGCGCGAGTCGGGCAAGACCTTCGCCAACGCCATCGCCGAAGTGCGCGAGGCGGTGGACTTCCTGCGCTACTACGGCGCCCAGGCCAGCACCCACTTCGCCAACGACAGCCACCGCCCGCTGGGTCCGGTGGTGTGCATCAGCCCGTGGAACTTCCCGCTGGCGATCTTCAGCGGCCAGGTGGCCGCCGCCCTGGCCGCCGGCAACACCGTGCTGGCCAAGCCGGCCGAGCAGACCCCGCTGATCGCCGCGCAAGCCGTGCGCATCCTCCTCGAAGCCGGCGTGCCGGCCGGCGCCGTGCAGCTGCTGCCGGGCCGTGGCGAGACCGTCGGCGCCCGTCTGGTGGGTGACGAGCGCGTGCGCGGCGTGATGTTCACCGGTTCCACCGAAGTGGCCGGCATCCTCCAGCGCAACATCGCCGGCCGCCTCGACGCCCAGGGCCGCACCATCCCGCTGATCGCCGAGACCGGCGGCCTCAACGCGATGATCGTCGACTCCTCGGCGCTGGCCGAGCAGGTGGTGGTGGACGTGGTCAACTCCGCCTTCGACAGCGCCGGCCAGCGCTGCTCCGCGCTGCGCGTGCTGTGCGTGCAGGAAGACGCGGCCGACCGCGTGGTCGCCATGCTCAAGGGCGCCATGGCCGAATACCGCGTCGGTGCGCCGGAACGCCTGCACACTGACATCGGCCCGGTGATCGACGAGGAAGCCAAGGGCAACATCGACAAGCACATCCAGACCCTGCGCGACAAAGGCCGCAAGGTGTTCCAGAGCGCCCGCGTCGACGCCGAGGAAATCAAGCGCGGCACCTTCGTCGTGCCGACCCTGATCGAGCTGGACAGCTTCAGCGAGCTCAAGCGCGAAATCTTCGGCCCGGTGCTGCACGTGGTGCGCTACCAGCGCGCCGAGCTGGACCAGCTGCTGCAGCAGATCAACGATTCCGGCTACGGCCTGACCCTGGGCGTGCACACCCGCATCGACGAGACCATCGCCCAGGTGGTGGAGAGCGCCCACGTCGGCAACCTCTACGTCAACCGCAACGTGGTCGGCGCCGTGGTCGGCGTGCAGCCGTTCGGCGGCGAGGGCCTGTCCGGCACCGGCCCGAAGGCCGGCGGCCCGCTGTACCTGTACCGCCTGCTCTCGACCCGTCCGACCGACGCGGTGGCCAGGCAGCTGCAGGGCGACGGCGCGCAGGCGGTGGGCCGCCCGGCCGAAGCCAGCAAGGCGCTGGACGCGCTGACCCAGTGGGCCGGCCAGAACGAGCCGGCGCTGGCCGCGCTGATCGCCAGCTACGCCGAGCTGTCGCAGAGCTACACCGTGCAGGTGCTGACCGGCCCGACCGGCGAGCGCAACACCTACAGCCTGCTGCCGCGCGAACACGTGCTGTGCCTGGCCGAGGAGCGCGCCGACCTGCTGGCGCAACTGGCCGCCGTGCTCTCCGTGGGCAGCCGCGCGCTGGTCCTGCAGGCGCAGAGCGAGCTGGTCACCAGCCTGCCGAAGGAAGTGCGCGCGCGCATCGACCTGATCGCCGACTGGGCCGCCACCGACAGCGCCTTCGACGCCATCCTGCACCACGGCGATTCCGACCAGCTGCGCGCGGTCTGCGAGCAGGCCTCGCAGCGCAAGGGCGCCATCGTCGGCGTCACCGGGCTGAACCGCGGGGAAACCGACATCCCGCTGGAACGCCTGCTGATCGAACGCGCCCTGAGCGTCAACACCGCCGCCGCCGGCGGCAACGCCAGCCTGATGACCATCGGCTGACGTCCGCGCCGGGAGCGTGCCCGTCGGGTGCGCTCCCGGCGAGCTTCCGGCCGCCGCCCGGCGGCCACCCGGCCTGCCAGCCCTCGGGTGGAGCTACCCGCTCCGGGCAGGCCGCTTCCCTCGCGCGTCCTGCGCAATCCGTCTCGGGCGCCACGCCCGGCACAACGGCGGAGCTACCCGCTCCGCCGATTCCTTTCAAATCCCACGCCTGATCCCGGTTCCGCACCCTTTTACGCACGCGCTTACAAGCGCTCTTCGTAGGAGCGGAGCTTCTCCGCGATCACCGCGACAGCGGTGCCATCCCCAGGCCGCCGGCCTGCCGGCCGGATTCGCGGATAAGATCCGCTCCTACGGGAGCGCGTCGGCAACATCGGACGTGGTGCGCCGCACCGAACCCGCCGCCGTCGCCACGAACAACCCGGCCGCCAGCGCCAGTGCCAGCGGCACGCCCTGCGGCCCGAGGTCCATCAGGCTGCCGCTGAGCAGCGGGCCGAGCAGGCTGCCGACGCCCCAGAGCATCCCGGCGGCGGCGTTCGCGGTGACCAGGTCGCGGCCGCGGAAGCGCTGGCCGATCAGCACCAGCGCCAGGGTGTAGACGCCACCGGCCACCGCGCCGAGCAGCATCAGCGCCGGCCAGAGCAGCGCCGGCTGGCCGATCAGCCAGGGCAGGGCGAGGCCGATCAGCATCGCCGCGACACCGCAGGCCAGGTGCAGGCTGGGGCGGTCGAGGCGGTCGGAGAGCCAGCCCAGCGGCAGTTGGCAGAGCATGTCGCCGAGCAGGATCACCGTCGCCATGAAGGCGGCGATGCCCACCGCGTAGCCGTGGCTGGAGGCGTAGACCGGGAAGAGCGACAGCACCACGCTGTCGAAGAAGGAGAAGAACAGCACGCCCATGCACAGCGCCGGCGCCACCCGCAGGAAGCCGGCGAGGGAGAAGCTGCGCGGCTCTTCGATGTGCTCGTGGATGCCTTCCTCGGGCATCGCCAGGGCCACGGTGGCCAGCGCGACCAGGTGCCCGGCGCCGACCAGCAGCACCACCCAGGGCGTCTGCGCGCCGAGCAGCGCCACCAGGGTCGGGCCGAGCAGCTGGAAGGCGGTGAAGCTGGTGGCGTAGAGCGCGACGACGGTGCCGCGGTTGTTCTCGCCGCACAGCTCGTTGACCCAGGCTTCGCCGAGGATGATCGCGATGCCCATGCCGACGCCCAGCGCCAGCCGCGCCATGCCCAGCAGCCACAGCGAAGCGCCGCTGAACTCGATGGCGGCGGTGCTCGCGCTGCACAGCACGAAGCACAGCAGGTACAGGCGGCGCCGGCTCATCCATTGGCAGAGGCGGTCGACCAGGGTGGCGGCGAGGATCATGCCGGCCGCCGGCACGGCCGAGAGGATGCCGATCTGCAACGCGCTGGCGCCCTGGTCCAGCAGGCGCAGCGCCACCAGCGGCAGGGTCGCGCCCAGGCTCAGGCCGACGATGGACACGGCGAACAGCAGCACCGCCAGCAGCGGTTTGTTCAGGGAAAACGGCTGGAGGGTAGTCGGATTGTTCATGGAAGCCTTCTCCGGCCCCGGCGCTCCGGCGGCGGGGCCAACACATGCGAACGAACCCGCCGGCCGCTGCCGGTGGGTGGAATCGGAATGCGGAATGACCGGCGCGACAGCGCGCGGCGTCCGGCTCAGCGGCCGGCGGGAGGGGAGAAGGTGTAGGCGAACAGCACGCTGCGGCGACGGCGCAGCACCGTATCGACCTTGCGCACGCGCGGCGGCTCTCGCAGCAGGGCGAGGGACGGATCGGCGGTGTGGCAGGACGAAATCATGGCGCGGGTACGGCGGGGGATGTAGGAAAAGTCGCACTCTAGAGAGCGCGCGCGGGACCGTCAATCGCGGCGGGCCGGGCGGTCGGGCGCGATATGGCATGGGGGCTCTTCGTAGGAGCGGATCTTATCCGCGATGCGGGCTCGGCACGCGCGGAGGGATTTCGCGGACAAGGTCCGCTCCTACGAAAGCGATTCATATCGGCGGGTCGGGTGTGAGGCGGGTTCGCGAGCAAGCTCGCTACGAAGAGCGCGCCGGAGCATGCCTGTAGGAGCGAGCTTGCTCGCGAACCACCGGTGACACCGCGTCTATCGGCCGTAAACCGGCGCCCCGGCCGCCACTTCCTGCGCCCGGCCGAGCACGTCCCGCCCCGGCAGGAAGCGTCCGAACACGCGCTCCCTGCCCAGTGCCTCGGGGAAGCCGCCGTCGCGCCGATACGCCACGCGCCCGTTGATCAGCGTGGCCTCCACCGCCGCATCGTTGCGCTTGACCAGCCGGGTCAGGCCGAGGACTTCCATGGGCGCCTCGCTGACCTCGTCCAGCTCGTCGGTGAGGCCTTCAGGGTCGATCACCACCAGGTCGGCGCGGTCGCCGACGCGGATGTAGCCGGCGTCGACTCCGGCGAAGTCCGCCAGTTCGCCGGTCAGCCGATGCACCGCGTGGCCGGTGTCCATGAAGGCTTCGCCGGCCAGCTCGGCGTCACGCACGTACTTGAGGAAGCGCAGCGGGAAGTTGTACTGCGCGTGGGACGCCAGGTGCGCGCCGGAGTCGGCGAAGCCCGGCTGGGTCCAGGGGCTGGCCAGCAGCTTGCGCATGATCGGCGGGCGGTGGTTGCCGTAGCAGGTGGTCCACTTCAGCGCGTCGCGGTACTGCCCGGCCAGCTCGAAGAAGGCGTCCACCGCGTCCATGCCGCGGTCGCGGCCGATGTCCTCGAAGTTGCGCCCCACCAGCGCCGCGTCCGGGCATTCGCGCACCCAGCAGTCGGACAGGTTGCGGTGCCACAGGCCGAGGCTGAAGGTGGCCTTGATGTCCTTCTTGAAGCGCTCGCGGAAGGCCGGGTCCTGGATGCGCGCGTAGAGCTCCTCCGGGTCCCTGGTGTCGCGCAGCACTTCGCCGGCGCCGAATTCCTCGAAGCCGTTCATGTTCAGCCCCTCGATGCGCACCACGAAGGGCGCGGGCAGGGTCTGCCAGCGATAGCGGCCGCGCAGCAGGCGGTTGGCGACCCAGCCGGAGGCGCGGGTGATGCGGTGCATGAAGGGCTGCGACTTGAGGTCCAGCGCGGTGAGCATCGAGCACTTGAGCGGGCGGCGGAACCAGCCGTGGGCCTGGTAGAGGAAGGCGAACACGTTGATCTTGGTGACCGCGTTGGGCGCGCCCTGCAGCAGCGCGTTGCGCCGGCGCAGCACGGCGAACAGGCGGGAGAATTCCTTCCAGCTGGCGAAGGTGGAGGGCAGCGGGCTGGACCAGGCGCGCTCGCCGTCCATCTTGTCCAGCCGCGTGGTCATCACCGAGAGGCCGAAGCAGCCGGCGTCCAGCGCCTGTTCCAGCAGCTCTTCCATGCGCTGCAGCTCGGCCTCGCTGGGCTTGGCGCCGCTGATGGCGCGCTCCAGCCCCATCACCGCCACGCGCAGCTCGGAGTGGCCGAGGAAGGAGCAGAGGTTCGGCCCCAGCGGCTGCTGCTCGTAGAAGGCGCGGTAGCCCCTGGCGTCCTTCCAGGTGCGCCTGTCGCGCAGGATCGGCAGCACCTGCTCGCGCGGCACGGCCTCGACGCGGGTGAACAGGTCGGAGCAGTCCTCGGCCTCGCCCAGCACCATGCTGATCGAGCAGGAGCCGACCGAGACGGTGGTGACGCCGTGGCGCACCGATTCCTTCAGCGCCGGCGCGGCGATGGCCTCGGCGTCGTAGTGCGAGTGGATTTCCAGGAAGCCGGGGGTGACCCACTTGCCGGCGGCGTCGATGACCTGCGCGCAGCCGCCTTCGTCCAGCGGGCTGAGGCTCAGGGCGTCGATGCGGCCGTCCTTGATGCCGACGTGGCGCAGGCTGCCGGGGGCATCGCTGCCGTCGAAGTACAGGCCGTTCTTGATGATGATGTCGTAGCTCACAGGAGGCTCCAGGGCGACAGCAGCAGGGTGCCGCTGACCAGCAGCAGGCAGTGGATGGCGAGACGGAAATGGCGCTCGTCGAAGCGCCGGTGCAGGCGCTCGCCGAGCCACACGCCGAGCAGCAGCAGCGGGGCGTAGGCGAGCACCTGGGGCAGCGCCGGACGCAGGCGTCCGTCGAGGAGGAAGGCCAGGGTCAGCAGGCCGTTGAGGGTGAACCAGACGCATACCAGGGTGGCGCGCAGCCGCGCCTTGTCCAGCGGGCGGGTGGCCAGGGCGTAGACCAGCAGCGGCCCGCCCGAGGCGAACAGGCCGTGGCAGACCCCGGCCGCGCCGGTGGCCAGGCGCACCACCCAGGCCGGCGTGTGCGCCCGTTCCGCTGCGCTGGCGCGCAGGCGCCACAGCTCGCGGCCGGCGAACCAGAGGATCAGCACGCCGAGGCCGCGCTTGAGCGGCTGCGGGTCCAGGTGCGGCAGCAGCAGGTAGCCGATGCCCATGCCCAGCAGCATCCCCGGCAGCACGGTGCGCAGCAGCAGCGCGCGGTCGATCAGCCGCCAGTGGCGCCCGACCAGGTAGCCGGTCATGGCGATGTTCAGCGGCACCAGGATCGGCAGCAGCGTGTCGATCGGCATCAGCAGCGCGCCGAGCGACAGCGCCACCACCACGCTGCCGAAGCCGGTCACCGCTTCCAGGGTGTAGGCCAGCAGGATGAAGCCGCCCAGGGCGATGGCCGGGGCGTTCACCGGCTGCCTCCGCCGGCGGCGGCGAGCACCGCGCCGCGCGGCTCGCGGCGCGCCCACCATTGCGCCAGCAGCAGCCCGGAGAACAGCTGCCAGCAGCCCCAGAAGGCGGCGATCAGCAGCATGCCGCCGGCTTGCGGGAAGAAGGTGAGGATCAGCGCCATGCCCAGCGCCGAGTTGTGGATGCCGCTCTCCAGGGTCACCGCGCGCACGTCGGCGTCCGGCAGCCGCCACAGGCGCGCGCAGAGGTAGCCGAGCAGCAGCGCGGTGCCGTTGAGCAGCAGCACCAGCCAGAAGAACAGGTGGAAGTACGCCATGAACTGCTGGAAGTTCTTGGCGAAGGCCATGCCGACGAAACCCAGCATCACCAGCAGCGACAGTTGCCGCAGCGGCTTCTCCAGGCGCCGTGCCAGGTCCGGCTTGTGCCGGCCCAGGGCCATGCCGGCGAGCATCGGCAGGATCAGCACCAGCAGCACCACGCCGACCAGCTCCAGCGGGTCGATGTGGATCTGCGTGAGGCGGTCGCGGGTGGCCGGGTTGAGGCCGGCGTAGAGGGCGAAGTTCAGCGGGGTGAAGATCCCCGCGCTGAGCCCCGACACGGCGGTGACGCTGGCCGACACCGCGACGTTGCCGCGGGCCATCCAGGTCATGATGTTGGAGAAGGTGCCGCTGGGGCAGGTGGCGACCAGGATCATCCCCAGCGCCAGTTCCGGGTCGATCGGCAGGAGGATGGTCAGCAGGCAGGTGACGGCGGGCAGCAGCAGGAACTGCACCAGCAGGCCGATCGCCGGCGCCTTGGGCTGGCGCAGGATGCGGCTGAAGTCGTCGCGGCGCAGTTCCAGCGACACGCCGAACATCATCAGGGCGATGATGGCGTTCAGCGCGATCATCGAACCGCCGGAGAATTCGAGGTTGATATCAGGCATGGCCGGCCTCCTGACGGGCAGGGGCGGGCGCGCGGACGGCCGGCGTCGAAGGCGCGGCTCCTTTTTTATCGTGCATGCAAGGCGACTCTTGTTTGTATTTATCGTTGTAATTGGCAAGCTTAGTGAACCGTCACCGTCCGGTAACGGCTCAATCGAGACTTCGCGCGGTTAATTCGGGACCATGCCCCACAGCCCATCGATCACCATCCATTATGCCCAGGGCATCCTCCAGGCAGCGCAGCGCCTGGGTTTGCCGGTACCCGCCGAGCTGCCCGTCGAGGCGCGCATCCCGCTGGCGCTGCAGGACCGCATCTGGGAGGGCCTCTGCGCCGCGTCCGCCGATCCGCTGGTGGGACTGCGCCTGGGCAGTGCCCTGCAGGTCGGCCACCTGGACATGGTCGGCGCGCTGCTGATGAGCTGCGAGCACTTCGGCGAGGCGCTGGAAGCCCTGCTGGAGTACTACCCGATCATCGCCGAGGGCAGCGAATTCCAGCTCGAACGCGAGGCCGCGCGGGTGCGCCTGGTCTACCGGCCCAGCTACGGGGTGCGCCGCGAGGAGCGGGTGGAAGCCGCGCTGGCCAGCCTGGTGCACATGACCCGCTGGATCACCGGCGAGCGGGTGACGCCGGCGCGCCTGGCCCTGTGCCACGCGGCGCGTGCGGAGCCCGCCCGCTATGACCAGGTGCTGGGCTGCCCCATCGATTTCGCCGCAGCGCAGAACGCCCTGTGCTTCACCCTGGCCGACCTCGACGTGCCGTTGATCCAGGCCAACGCGCCCATGCGCGAGCACCTGCGCGCGCTGGCTGACGCGCAGCTGCAGCGCCTGGGCGCGCAGAGCCTGGCGGCGCAGGTGCAGCAACTGCTGCGCCAGCAGCCGCGCTGGGGCAAGGAAAAGGTTGCCGAACAGCTGGCGCTCAGCGGCCGCCACCTCAACCGCAAGCTGGCCGACGAGGGCACCAGCTTCAAGCTGCTGCGCGAGCAGGTGCTGCATGGCATGGCCGAGCAGCTGCTGCGTGAGTCGCCGCGCCTGGCCGAGGTTGCCGGGCGGCTCGGCTTCTCCGACGAGAGCGCATTCGCCAAGGCGTTCCGCCGCTGGAGCGGCATGACGCCCGGCCAGTTCCGCCAGGGGGCGACGGGCTCTTCGTATTCGTAAGCGAGCTTGCTCGCGAACCCGCTTGACGCCGGCCTTGGTGGCGGATAGCGGACAAGGTCCGTTCCTACGCCTACGGGGTACACCGCTTTCGTAGGATCTTATCCGCGATGCTTTTGGTTGGGTGTTTCTGCGCCGCTTCGGCGTGTGCTGGGACTTCTTGTTTCGCCCCCTCGGGCGACCTCCTTTGGCAAACGACCCAAAGGAGGCAAAGGTCTGTGCCCCTGCATCCGGTTTTTCGCTTAGGCGAAAAATTCCCTCGCTCCATCGAAGTTTCAGGGGCACGCCGCGAAGGGCCATCCCTGGCCCATCGCGGCTCTCGCGGCATCCATGCCGCTCAACCCCTGAAACTCCGATTCCACTCGGCCTCCTGAAGGGGCGCTCCGGCGCGCGCGGATATTCCACTGGAAATCGCTTTTCGCTCTTTCTCTTTTGTAGGAGCGAGCTTGCTCGCGAACCACGGCTGATCGCGGACGAAGTCCGCTCCTACGGCGGGATCGGCTTTTGTAGGAGAGACGGGGGCGCCTAGCCTCCGTCCGCGATGCTCTTGCTTTGCGCAGCGTTATCCACCTGATGGGTATCGCTTCGCTCCACGCCATCCTACGAAGAGCGATCCTTCAGCTCCGGCTCTGTCTGTCACACCGAAATCGCAGGCGCGCGCAGGGTCCCGTCAGGAGGCCGAGTGGAGGTATTGCGCAGAGGGGCGAGCGGCATGGATGCCGCGAGAGGCTTGAAGGGCCATGGATGGCCCTTGCAAGCCGACCCTCGGAGCAATGCCGGAAGGAGGGAAGTCTGAGCGAAGCGAAGACCCGGATGTCGGGACGGGCCCTTTTGGTTCCTTTTGGGGCCCCAAAAGGGACTCGCCCGGGAGGGCGAAACCAAATCTCTCAGCGCACGCCGACGCGGCGCAGAAACACCCAACCAGAAGCATCGCGGATAAGATCCGCCGGCAGGGCCGGCGTCAGGTGGGTTCGCGAGCAAGCTCGCTCCTACGAAAAGAAATATTCAGCGATCAGGACGCCCCCGGCAGCTGCGCGCCCTTCGGCCAGAGCAGCCACAGCTGGCCTTCCTGCTTCATGTGCCCAGCCAGTTCGCCGGCGGCATCGCCGGTGCCCCAGAACAGGTCCGCGCGGACTTCGCCGGCGATGGCGCCGCCGGTGTCCTGCGCCGCCACCGGGCGCACCACCGGTGCGCCATCCGGGCGGGTGGTGGAGAGCCACATCAGGCTGCCCAGCGGGATCACCTTGCGGTCGATGGCCACGCTGTAGCCGGCGGTCAGCGGCACGTTCAGCGAGCCGCGCGGACCTTCGTTGCTGTCTGGGCGCTGGCTGAAGAACACGTAGCTGGGGTTGCTCGCCAGCAGTTCGTCGACCCGCTGCGGATGGGCGCGGGCCCAGTCGCGGATGCGCGGCATGCTCACCTCGTCCTTGCTCAGCTCACCCTGTTCCACCAGCCAGCGGCCCACCGGCTTGTAGGGGCGGCCGTTCTGCTCGGCGTAGCCCAGGCGCAGCTGGCGCCCGGAGTCCAGCTGCACGCGGCCGGAGCCCTGGATCTGCAGGAACTGCAGGTCCATCGGGTCGCCCAGCCAGGCCAGCACCGGCGCATCCACCCCGTCGCGGCGGATGCCGGCGGCGTCGGCGTAGGGCTTCACGGTGTTGCCGTCGAGCCTGCCGCGCAGGCGCTTGCCCTTGAGTTCGGGGTAGACGCTGTCCAGCGCCACCACCACCAGGTCGGACGGCGTGCCGTACACCGGCACGCCGTGCTGCGCGCTGCGCTCCAGGCTGCCGCGGTAGATCGGCTCGTAGTAGCCGGTGATCAGGCCGGTCTCGCTGCCTTCCCCGGAGCGCAGCTGGTAGGGCTGCAGGTGAGCCTGCATGAACTGGCGGATCGCTTCCGGCGAGGCCGGCACGCCCAGCGCCTGGGTGCAGGTGGCGGCCCAGATCGCGTCCTTCTTCAGCCGCACCGCGCAGGCCGAGCGCCAGGCGTTGAAGCCCTGCACCACGTCGTCGTCGGCGGTTTTCGGCAGGTCCGACCAGTCGGCCCTGGAATAGGTCGGCGCCCGGGCTTCTTCGGGCTTCTTGCCGAACAGGCCGCAGCCGGAGAGCAGGGTGGCGATGCAGAGGGTGGCGAGGAGGGGGCGGGTCCAGTGGCGGGACGATTCGGTCACGGGCAATTCCTGGCGGGCATACGAAAACCCGCTAGCTTGGGCAGACGCGGGGCGTGCGTCAAACGCATCGGTCGGAATCGCACGCCGCGCAACCCGGCCGCGGGCGGACCGGTAGAATGGCGGGGTGATTCGACAGACCGAGGTTAGAGCGTGGAGGCACGGCAGGGTTTCGTCCTGACCCGACATTGGCGGGATACCCCAGAGGGCACCGAGGTGGGCTTCTGGCTGGCCACCGACGCGGGGCCCCGGCATGTGCTGCTGCCGCCGCAGACGTCGGTGGCCTTCGTCCCCGCCGAGCAGCGCGCCCGCGCCGAAACGCTGCTGGCCGGCGAGCGCGGCGCCGAGCTGCGCGCGCTGGGCCTGCGCGACTTCCAGCGGCGCCCGGTGCTGGGCCTTTATTGCCAGCAGCACCGCCAGCTGATGAACCTGGAAAAGCGCCTGCGCGAGGCCGGCGTCGAGGTCTTCGAGGCGGACATCCGCCCGCCCGAGCGCTACCTGATGGAGCGCTTCATCACCGCGCCGGTGGCCTTCAGCGGCGAGCCGGGCGAGGGCGGCAGCGTCGTCGCCGCGCAACTGCGGCCCGCGCCGGAGTACCGGCCGACGCTGAAACTCGTGTCGCTGGACATCGAGACCAATATCCGCGGCGACCTCTATTCCATCGCCCTGGAAGGCTGCGGCCAGCGCCAGGTCTACATGCTCGGCCCGGCCAACGGCGTCGACGGCGAGCGCGATTTCGCGCTGGAGTACTGCGACAGCCGCGCCGAGCTGCTGGAGCGCCTGAACCAGTGGCTGGCCGCGCACGACCCGGACGCGATCATCGGCTGGAACCTGGTGCAGTTCGACCTGCGCGTGCTGCAGGAGCATGCCAAGCGCCTGGACATCCCGCTGCGCCTGGGCCGTGGCGGCGACGAGATGGGCTGGCGGCAGCACGCATCGTCCAACCACTACTTCGCCGCGGCGGCCGGGCGGCTGATCATCGACGGCATCGAGGCGCTGCGTTCGGCGTTCTGGAGCTTCCCCTCATTCAGCCTGGAGAGCGTCGCGCAGAGCCTGCTGGGCGAGGGCAAGTCGATCGACAACCCCTACGACCGCATGGCCGAGATCGACCGCCGCTTCGCCGAGGACAAGCCGGCGCTGGCGACATACAACCTGAAGGACTGCGAGCTGGTCACGCGCATCTTCGAGAAGACCCGCATCCTCGACTTCCTGCTCGAACGCGCCAGCGTCACCGGCCTGCCGGCGGACCGCAGCGGCGGTTCGGTGGCGGCCTTCACCCACCTCTACCTGCCGCCGATGCACCGCCTCGGCTACGTCGCGCCGAACCTCGGCGGCAAGGCGCCGGAGGCCAGCCCCGGCGGCTTCGTCATGGATTCGCGGCCGGGGCTCTACGAATCGGTGCTGGTGCTGGACTACAAGAGCCTGTACCCGTCGATCATCCGCACCTTCCTGATCGATCCGGTGGGGCTGGTGGAAGGGCTGAGCGAGCCGTCGGATGAAGCCTCGGTCCCCGGCTTCCGTGGCGGGCGCTTCTCCCGCACGCGGCACTGCCTGCCGGCCATCGTCGAGCGCGTCTGGCAGGGCCGCGAGGCCGCCAAGCGCGAGGGCAACGCGCCGCTGTCGCAGGCGCTGAAGATCATCATGAACGCCTTCTACGGCGTGCTCGGTTCCAGCGGCTGCCGCTTCTTCGACCCGCGCCTGGCGTCATCCATCACCCTGCGCGGCCACGAGATCATGCGCCGCACCCGCGAGCTGATCGAAGGGCAGGGCCACAAGGTGATCTACGGCGATACCGACTCCACCTTCGTCTGGCTCGGCCGCGCCCACGGCGAGGAGGAGGCGGCGCAGATCGGCCGCGCGCTGGTGCGCCACGTCAACCAGTGGTGGAGCGAGCACCTGCGCGGGGAATACGGCCTGGAGAGCGCGCTGGAATTGCAGTTCGAGCGGCACTTCCGGCGCTTCCTGATGCCGACCATCCGCGGCGCCGAGGAGGGCAGCAAGAAGCGCTACGCCGGCCTGGTGCGGCGCGCCGACGGCAGCGACGAGATGGTCTTCAAGGGCCTGGAGACCGTGCGCACCGACTGGTCGCCGCTGGCCCAGCAGTTCCAGCAGGAGCTGTACCTGCGCATCTTCCAGCGCCAGCCGTACCGCGAGTTCGTCCGCGACTACGTGAACCGCACCCTGGCCGGCGAGCAGGACGAGCTGCTGATCTTCCGCAAGCGCCTGCGCCGCCGGCTCGGCGACTACGAGCGCAACGTGCCGCCGCACGTGCGCGCGGCGCGCATCGCCGACGACTTCAACGAACGCCAGGGACGGCCACGGCAGTACCAGAACGGCGGCTGGATCAGCTACGTGATGACGGTCAACGGCCCGGAGCCGCTGGAGACGCGGCACTCGCCCATCGACTACGACCATTACGTCAGCCGCCAGCTGCAGCCGGTGGCGGACGCCATCCTGCCGTTCGTGGAGGATGATTTCGCCGCGCTGATCGACCGGCAGATGGGGTTGTTCTGAGGCTGTTGCGCAGACTGTTCGCGAGCAAGGGCTGAGCGTCTCCTCGGGGGCAGTTCTTCGTAGGAGCGAGCTTGCTCGCGAACCCGGCGGCCAGGGCGATCCTGATGATCCTGCGCCGGATGCGAGGCCGATTCGCGGACAAGGTCCGCTCCTACAGGGGCGAGCGGCTCTCATAGGAGCGGACCCTGTCCGCGAAGTCCCCACGCAAAAGCATCGCGGACGGAGTCCGCTCCTACGAAGGCGAACGGGCCTCAGCCCATCGGCGGCAAGCGCCGCTTCACCGGGCTCTTCTTGACGATGGCGGTGTTGGTCTCGGCGAAGCCGTTGAGGTGATCCAGCAGTTCGTCCAGCTGCTCCATCGAGCGCACGCAGAGGCGGGCGATGAAGCAGTCCTCGCCGGTGACCTTGTCGCACTCGGTGAACTCGGGGATCGCCAGTATCTGCTTCTCCACCTCCTGCAAACGCCCCGGCAGCGGGCGCACGCGGACGATGGCCTGCAACTGGTAGCCGAAGGCGCGCGGGTCGACGTTCACCGTGTAGCCGGTGATCACCTGGCGCTCCTCCAGCTTGCGCAGGCGCTCGGCGACGCTGGGGGCGCTCAGGCCGCTGACCTGGGCCAGGGCCTTGAGGGAGAGGCGGGAGTCTTCCATCAGCGCGGCGATCAGCAACTGGTCGATTTCGTCGGTCATGGCGGCCTCGAAAGGTGAATGGCGAGAGTTGCCTTGATAGTAAAGGCGAACGTCGGGTTTTGCCTCCGCCAGGCGATGGAGTGCGCCGAATCGCCCGTTCATACTGAGCGCCAACGAAAGGAGGTGAACCATGAACGAGCGGATTCGACGCGGCACCCTGGAAATGGTCAGCGCCATGCTGATCTGCGGCACCATCGGCTGGCTGGTGCTGACGTCCGGGCAGCCGGTACTGGATGTGGTGTTCTGGCGCTGCGTGTTCGGCGCCGCGACCCTGCTGCTGATCTGCGGCCTGATGGGCTTCCTGCGGCCGGGCATCCTCACCCGCGCGACCTTCGGCCTGGCGCTGCTCAGCGGCGTGGCCATCGTCGGCAACTGGGTGCTGCTGTTCGGCTCCTACTCGCGGGCGTCCATCGCCATCGGCACGGCGGTGTACAACGTGCAGCCGTTCCTGCTGGTGCTGCTGGGCGCGCTGTTCCTCGGCGAGCGGTTGAGCGCGCAGAAGATGGCCTGGCTCGGGGTGTCCTTCCTCGGCATGCTGGCCATCGTCAGCGCGCACGGCGCCGACGGGCAGGTCGGCAGCGACTACCTCGGCGGCATCGCCCTGGCCCTCGGCGCGGCGGCGCTGTATGCGCTGGCGGCGCTGATCATCAAGCGCCTGGACGGCATCCCGCCGCACCTGATCGCGCTGATCCAGACGCTGACCGGCGCGCTGCTGCTGGCGCCCTGGGCGAACCTCTCGGCATTGCCGCAGGCGACCGCGGCCTGGGCCAGCCTGGCGACGCTGGGCATCGTCCACACCGGGCTGATGTACGTGCTGCTCTACGGCGCCATCCAGAAGCTGCCGACGGCGCTGACCGGCGCGCTGTCGTTCATCTATCCGATCGCGGCGATCTTCGTCGACTGGTTCGCCTTCGGCCACCGCCTGACGCCGCTGCAATGGCTCGGCGTGGTTGCCATCCTGCTCGCCGCCGCCGGCATGCAGCGCGGCTGGAGCTTCGACCTGCGGCGCCTGGCCTGGCGCTGAAATCCCTGCTTCGCTGACAATACCGGGGAACCTGCGCCGTCGGGCGCCGTCTCTGTAGGCGGAAAACTGTAGGCGGTCTCGAAGCAAGGATTGGATTATGAATGCGGCTGCCCCGACGGCAGATTCCCCCGGCCTGGACTGGCCCCTCCCTCGACTATACGTTCTGCGCCTGCTGGGCCTGGCCGCGCTGCTGGCGCTGGCCGGCTGCGGCACCCGGCCGGGCGCGCCGGAAGCGACCCCGGAAGAAGTGCGCGCAACGCTGGTGAAGCTGCTGCCGGCCAGCGTCGACGACCGCCCCGGCTGGGCGCGGGACATCCAGGTCGCCTTCAGCGCCCAGCGCATTCCGGCGACCCGCGAAAACCTCTGCTCGGTGCTGGCGGTGACCGAGCAGGAGTCCAACTACAAGGCCGACCCGGCCGTGCCCGGGCTGGGCCGGATCGCCCGTGGCGAGATCGACCGGCGCGCCGGCAAGCTGCACGTGCCGGGCATCCTGGTCGACGCCGCGCTGGGCCTGAAGTCGCCGGATGGCCGCAGCTACAGCAAGCGCCTGAGCGCGGCGCGCACGGAGAAGGAGCTGAGCGCGATCTTCGATGACTTCATCGGCCGCGTGCCGCTCGGCCAGCAACTGTTCGGTCGCTTCAACCCGGTGCATACCGGCGGGCCGATGCAGGTCAGCATCGCCTTCGCCCAGGCCAACGCCGAGGGCTATCCCTATGCGGTGGACGGCAGCATCCGCCGGGAAGTGTTCAGCCGCCGCGGTGGCATGTACTTCGGCATCGCCCACCTGCTCGGCTACCCGGCGGACTACCCGCGGCCGCTGTACCGCTTCGCCGACTTCAACGCCGGCTGGTACGCCAGCCGCAACGCCGCCTTCCAGCGCGCGGTGAGCGAGGCCAGCGGCATCACCCTGGCGCTGGACGGCGACCTGATCCTCCCCGGCAGCTACGACGCCGGCAGCACGGAAAAGGCCGTGCGCACCCTGGCGCCGCGCCTGGGCATGAGCGAGGGGAAAATCCGCCGCGCGCTGGAGCAGGGCGACACGCCGGAATTCGCCGAATCCGAGCTGTACACCAGGGTCTTCGCCCTGGGCGAGCGCGCCGCCGGCAAGCCGCTGCCGCGGGCGATCCTCCCGGGCATCACGCTGCACAGCCCGAAGATCACCCGCCAGCTGACCACCGCCTGGTTCGCCCAGCGGGTGGACGAGCGCTACCAGCGCTGCCTGGCGCGGGCCCCGAAGAAGCCCTGAACCGGGCTCAGTCGCCCTCGGCGGCCTGGCAGACGCCGCTGGCGCTCTTGCCGAGGGTGTAGGAGACCGCGGGCGTGCCGTCCTCGCCGAGGGTGATGGAGACGGTGACGCCGGACTCCTTGTCCCGCGCCTCGAAGTCGTTTTCGCTGATCTTCTTCAGCGTGGCTTCCCTGCCGTTGATGTAGACGGGCCCGCCCTCGTCGGCGTGGATCTGGATGTTGTCCGGGCAGTCGTAGTTGAGCATCGGGATGGCGGCGTGCGCGGACGGCGCGAGGATCAGCAACGAAGCGGCGAGCAGTAGCGGTTTCATGGCATATCCTTGGGATGGGTGGGCGGCAATGCCACGCCTTGCTGCTCCGGCGTGGCCGCACGGACACTGCAAGCTTAGTCCAGCGCCCGCGCCTCCACGGGCGGGGGACGCGCAGGTCCACGCCGGTTTCGCTGGGCGGCCGGCGGGAATGCGGCCGCGGGAGGGCTTTCACAGGCCGGGCTTCCGGAAGGGCCTGACACGGAACCGTCTAAAATCTCGCGTATAAGGGGGCGAATCCGCGTCCTGAACCGAGGTAGCAATGACCGAGAAACGCCGAGTCCTGTTCGTCTGCATCGCCAACGATGCCCGCTCGCCGATGGCCGAGGCATTGATGCGGCATACCGATGCCGAGCACTTCGAAGCCTTCAGCGCCGGCATCCATCCCAGCGCCATCGACCCGCGCGCCCGCGAGGTGCTGGAGCATGCCGGCATCTCCACCGAGGGGCTGCGCAGCAAGTCCATCGACGAGTTCAGCGGCCAGCACTTCGATTTCCTGATCGACCTGTGCGACAAGTCCAGCAGCGAAGGCGACGAACTGCCCAGCTCCGACGAGGTGCTGGTGTGGAATTTCGCCGACCCGGCCAGCAGCGCGCAGCACGAGCCGTTCCGCCATACCCTGCAGGAACTCCGCGACCGCCTGAAGCTGTTCGAGGTGGTGAAGAACCGTCCCTGACGCTGGCGCCACAAAGCAAAAAGCCCGCTGATCGCGGGCTTTCTGTTTGATGGGCGCTGGTCCTTCAGCTGGGGGCTATCTTGCGCACGGCACATGACGGGGTGGTGACGGTTTCGTGAAGCGCAAATGGCGACTGGCCATCGCTCATCATTGGCCTTCATGAGCACTATCGATCCCGACGAGTGGCCAGGCGGGGAGGGTGCCGATAGAGTCTCGCTCAAAATCCTGTCCGCGCCGCCGCCCTGCGCGGCGTCCGCGTGACCCGAAGCGGAGTGCCCATGAAGTCCCTGTCCGATATCGCTTTCTCCATGCTCGACCTGGTGCCCGTGCGCGACCAGGGCAGCGTCGCCGAGGCGCTGCACAACGCCGTCGAGGTCGCCCGCCACGTCGAGCGCCTGGGCTTTGCCCGCTACTGGCTGGCGGAGCACCACAACATGGACGGCATCGCCAGCTCGGCCACCGCCGTGCTGATCGGCCACATCGCCGGCAAGACCGAGCGCATCCGCGTCGGCTCCGGCGGGGTGATGCTGCCGAACCATCCGCCGCTGGTGGTGGCGGAAAACTTCGGCACCCTGGAAACCCTCTACCCGGGCCGCATCGACCTCGGCCTGGGCCGCGCGCCGGGGGCCGACCAGGCCACCATGCGCGCGCTGCGCCGCGACCGCCTGGGCGACGGCGCCGACTTCCCCGAACAGGTCGCCGAGCTGGAAATGCTCCTCGGTCCGCGCCGCTCGCAGCAGGCGCTGCTGGCCGTGCCGGGCGAGGGCACCAACGTGCCGATCTGGCTGCTCGGCTCCAGCCTGTTCAGCGCCCACCTGGCGGCGCAGAAGGGTCTGCCGTACGCCTTCGCCTCGCACTTCGCGCCGCGCTACCTGCACGACGCGCTGCGCATCTACCGGGAGAACTTCCAGCCTTCGGCGGTGCTCGACAAGCCCTACGCCATGATCGGCGTGCCGCTGATCGCCGCGCCCACCGACGAGGAAGCCGAATACCTGGCGACCACGGCGTTCCAGCGCGTGCTGGCGCTGATCCGTGGCGAAAGCCTGAAGCAGAAGCCGCCGGTGAAGAGCATGGCCGGCCTGTGGCTGCCCCATGAGCAGGATGCGGTGGGCAACTTCTTCGGCCTGGCGGTGATCGGCGGCCCGGAAAAGGTGCGCAGCCGCCTGGAAGTCCTCGTGGAGCAGACCGGGGCGGACGAGATCATCTTCACCAGCGACATCTACGACCACGCGCTGCGGTTGCGTTCGCTGGAGATCGTCGCCGGTCTGCGCTGAAGCCCCCATCGCGCTGAGAGGTTTTGTAGGAGCGAGCTTGCTCGCGAACAAACCCCGCTGCGGGTCCGGTTCGCGAGCAAGCTCGCTCCTACAGATAAGCCAACCTCTGGCGCGATGAATGGAGCTGCGTAGGAGCGGACAACTCCGTCCGCGATTGCTGTTGCCTGGCGGCCGGATCGCGGATGAATCCGCGCCTACGAGACGAGCCGCAGCAACGAAGGCGCAGCGGTCGTCAGGCCTGCCCGTCTTCCTTCTTCTTCAGCAGGTCGGCCAGCCCGGCCAGTCCCTTGTGGGTGACCTTCGGGCCCTTGGCGCCGGCGTCGTTGCCGTTCTGGTAATGCAGGTCGACCTGCCGCTGGTGCTCGTTGTCGTGGCAGTAGAGGCACAGCAGCTCCCAGTTGGAGCCGTCCTCGGGGTTGTTGTCGTGGTTGTGGTCGCGGTGGTGCACGGTCAGTTCGCGCAGGCGCACGCCGCTGAACTCCCGGCCGCAGCGGCCGCAGATCCAGGGGTACATCTTCAGGGCCTTTTCGCGGTAGCTGCTTTCGCGGCGGCGTTGCGCTTCGGCGAGGAGGGCGTCGACCTTGTTCGTGGGTTGGCTCATGGCTCTGGCTGGCAGTGTGGATCGGACTTCCAGCATAGGCCCGGGCTCGCGCGCTGGCTATGGCCCGGGCCTGTCCGGGCGCGACCAGATCCACAGATTGCCGATGGCCATGCCGAGGATCAGCGCATACAGCCAGAGGCCGTGGGGCAGGGCGACCAGCATGATCGCCAGGGCGGCGAGCATCGCGACGCTGGCGCCGATCTTGGCGCGGCGGGCGATGGCGCGGCCGTTGCGCCAGTTGTGCAGGATCGGGCCGAACAGCCGGTGGTTCTCCAGCCAGGCGCAAAGGCGCGGCGAACTCTTCGAGGCGGCCCAGGCAGCGAGCAGGACGAACTCGGTGGTCGGCAGCCCTGGCACCACCAGCCCGACCATGCCCACGCCCAGGCTGGTGTAGGCCAGCAAGGCGAAGGCCATGCGCGCCAGTCTCGAGCGGGCCGGGCCGAACGGGGTGGCGTGTGTCGTGGCGGCGGGCGCGTGCCCGGTAGTCTCAGGCGGCACTGTCGTAGCTGTGCTGCAGCAGGTGGGCGAAGCGCTCGAAGGCGGCGATGGCGCCGGCTTCGGCTTCGCGCTCCTGGGCTTGGCTGAGCTCGAGCGCGTCGAGGGTGCGGGTGAAACGCTTCCAGCCTTCGGCGCGGCCGCCGTCCGGCTCGCCCAGGTGACGGGCGCCGGTGTGCTCGTCCAGGCCCAGCGCGGCGACGCGCCTGATCAGGAAGGCGGCGCCCAGCTTGGAACCTTCGGAGACGAACAGCCAGCCCAGGGCGTGGGCCAGGCTCGGCCGGCTGATGGCGCCGGGGAGCGGAGCGGGCACTTCGGTGTCCAGGTCGGCCAGGTCCAGGCGGGCCTGTTCGGCGCGGCAGCGCTGCGGCAGGTCGGGGAAGATCGCGCCGAGTCCGGCGTCCTGGTAGAGCGCCCGGAGCTCGGACTGGAACAGGTACTGGGCGACCACGAAGCGGGCGAAGCGCTCGCGGCTGGAGAAGGGCGCGCGGGCCTTCACGGCCTGTTCGAGACGCTCGTGAGGGGCATGGGTCAGGGCGTTCAGGCGCTGCGAGCGCAGGGCGGGGAGTTCCACGGTGGTCATGTCCGGTTCCTTGAAGTCATGGGGTTTTGCCGACGGGGCGAATGCGCTCCGGGAAGGCGTAAAGATTGTCGGATGTTCAATGGGCAATGCCGGAGCGAGGCGGGTTCGCGAGCAAGCTCGCTCCTACAGGGCCTGGCGCTCTTCGTAGGAGCGAGCTTGCTCGCGAACAGAGCAGGCAGGGAGTTCGCCTGGAAACCGGTGCCAATCAGCACATCAGATCTCCCACACCAGGTTGACCGCGAAATTGCGCCCGGGCTGGGTCAGGCGGTCGAGGTTGGCCGGCGCCAGTACCGCGGCCTCGCCGACGCCGTCGTAGCCGCGCACGTCGTCCCACAGCCAGTACTTCTTGTCGGTGAGGTTGTAGAGGCCGGCGTTGAGGGTCAGGTCGTCGGTCAGCCGGTAGTAGCCGCTGAGGTCGAGGATGCCGAAGCCCGGGGTCTTGAACTGGCCGCTGGTGCCGTCGGGGGCGTTGAAGCGGGTGTCGTCGACGCGGTCCTTGCGCCTGACCAGGGTCCAGTCGAGCAGGGCGCCGTAGCGGCCGGCCTGTTCGTCGTAGCCCAGGCCGAACACGCCGGTCAGCGGGTTGACGCTGTTGATCGGCTCGCCGCTGTCCTGGTTGCGGCCGTAGGCGTAGGCCACCGCGCCCTTGCTGTAGAGGCCCTGCGGCGCGCCGAAGGCGCCCAGTTCCAGGCGGCCCTTGAGCTCCACGCCCTTGATGATGGCGTGCTTGATGTTGTTGCTCTGGAAGGTCGGCTCGCTGTAGCCGGGGGTGATGGCGTCTTCGTTGATGAAGTCGCGGTACTTGTTGTAGAAGACCGCGACGTCGAACGAGCCTTCCTCGAAGTTGCCGCGCAGGCCGGTCTCGTAGCTCTGGCTGCGCTCCGGGTCGAGGTCCGGATTGGGCTCGACGCGGTAGCCGACGCCGGGGTTGTCGAAGCGGCCGTACAGCGCTTTCGCGGTCGGGGTGCGGAAGCCCTGGGCGTACTGGCCGTACCACAGGTAGTGGTCGTTGAAGGCGTAGGTCACGCCGAGCTTGGGCGAGAGCTGGTGCCAGGTCTTGTCCGCGCTGCTGACGTAGCCTTCGCCGCTCTGGTTCACGGTGTTGAGGAATTCCTCGGTGAGGTGCGGCTTCAGGCGGGTGTGGTCGTAGCGCAGGCCGGGCAGGAAGGTCCAGGCGTTCCAGCGGACCTCGTCCTGGGCGAACAGGCCGTAGGTGTCGACGGTCGGGTCCGGGAAGTCGCTGCTGCGCACCAGAGTGTCGGCGGCGCTGGGCGCGCCGACGGCCGTGCAGCCACGGCCCACGGCCAGGCAGGTGCCGCTGCCTTCGCGGAAGCCGGTGACCTTCTGCCGCTTGAGGGTGGTGCCGTAGGTCAGCAGGTGGTCGGTGTCGCCCAGGGCGAAGGCTTTGTCCATCTGCAGGTCGAACACCCACTGGCGTTCCTTGTAGAGGGTCTCGCGGGTGCGCAGCACCTGGCGGGTCATCGGGTAGTAGAACTCGTCGGTGCTCTGGTCGGTCTTGGCGATCTGGTAGTTGAAGGTCCACTTCAGGTGGTCGGCCACCGCGCTGTCCAGCGGCATCGAGTGTTCCAGGCCGTAGCGTTCGCGGGTGATGGTGTCGTTGCCGGTGCGCCACTGGTACATGCCGCCGGGCAGCACGCTGGGCGGCAGCGCCGGCTGGCCATTGCTGTAGGGGCCGCCGTAGGCGCTCTTCTGGTCGGTGTCGACGTCGTCCTTGTACTTCTCGTAGACCAGGCCGAAGCGGCTGTCCCCGGCATAGTTCCAGCCCAGCTTGGCGAGCACGTTGGTGGTGCGCGCGTCTTCCGGGTTGGCTTCGGTGCGGTCCAGGCCGGTGCCGCCGTGGCTGCCGTAGGATTCGGTCTCGTGGCCGTTGCGCTGGCTCAGGTGCAGCAGGCCGTCGAAGGTGTCGAGGCGGCCGGCGACGGTGGCGGAGGTCAGCCAGCTGTCGTCGGCGGAGCTGTAGCCGGTCTTCAGGCGCGCTCCCAGGTCCCGGCCGTCCTGGATGATGTCGTCCGGATCGAGGGTGAAATAGCTCACCGCGCCGCCGATGGCGTTGCTGCCGTACAGGGCCGAGGCCGGGCCGCGCAGGACTTCGACGCGCTTGACGATTTCCGGATCGACGTAGTTGCGTTCGGTCTGCGCGTAGGGGCCGTTGAAGAAGCCGTTGGGCAGCTCGACGCCGTCGATCTGCGTCAGCACCCGGTCGCCGTCGATGCCGCGGATGTTGTAGCCGGTGATGCCGGCGCGGTTGCCGGTACCGCCGACGGAAACGCCGGGCATGTCGCGCACCAGGTCCTTGATGGTGTTGACGTTCCGGCGGTCCAGCGCGCCGCGGTCGACCACGTTCACCGTGCTCGGCACCGAGGTCACGCTCTGTTCCTGGCGGGTGGCGGTGACGGTGAGTGGCTGCAGTTCCACCACGTTCGACGGGCCGCGTTCCACCACCACCTTGCCCGGGCCGAGCGCACGGGCGTTCAGGCCGGTGCCGGCGAGCAGTTCCTTGAGCGCCAGCGCGGCCGGCAGGCGGCCGTCGACGCCGGGCGACTCGATGCCCGCGGCCAGCTCGCCGGCAACGCCAACCTGCCAGCCGCTCATCGCGCTGAAGGCATTCAGCGCCTGGGCCAGCGGTTGGCGGGGAATGTCGAAGCGGTACGCGGCGCGAGCCGGGTCACCCGTCGTTTCCGCCGCGAGGGAGGCGGATGCCAGCAGGCTGGCCAGTCCGATCGACAGGGCCAGCAGGGAGAGGCGGGCGGGGTGGCGCAGCGGGGCACGCGAAGCAACGGTGGTCATCGAGGGGCTCTCTTGGTCAGTCATTTTTCCGCATTGGCAAATGCGAATCTGTTGCATTTGCTTATGACTAAACGAACGAGCCGGGGCGATCGCGTAAACAAATTTCGCGATCAGCCGAGAATCGGCGGTTGCGGTGATGCAGGCCGCCGCGCGGAGAGCAACGATGCTCCGTCATACCGGCTCCTCCAGGTGGCTGAGCAGGCCGACGCTGATCGCCATGATCCGCTTCAGCTCCTTCTGCACCGTGCTGGGCGAGACGCCGAGCTGCCCGGCGATCTCCGCGTAGCCGCAGCCATGCAGGCGGCTGAGGATGACGATGCGCTGCTGGCGCTGGTCGAGCGCCGCGCCCAGGCGTTCCAGCAGCTTCTCCGCGTGCAACTGGTCGTCGGCGCTGGAACCGGGGGCCGGCACGGCTTGCAGCTCAGCCGGGGGAACGTCTTCGAGCAGGATGCGCGATTGCATGCGCAGGTGGCGCAGATGGTCCAGCGCGAGGTTGCGGCCGGTCTGGAAGAGGAAGGGTTCGAGGTGGTCGATGCGGCGTTCGAGCAGGGTACGGGCGACGCGCAGGTAGGTCTCCTGCACCAGGTCCTCGGCGATGCTCGGGTTTTTCACCATCCGCAGGAGCGTGCGCAGCAGGGGCCGGCGCTGGGCCCGGAAGAGCGCGTCGAGAGGGGTCGTGCTCACAGAAGCATCCGGCAAGAATAATTTACAAATGAGAATTATTATTACCTGAATGGCGATGGCACAAGCCCATCAGTGGTTCCGGATGTGTTCGTGCGGACGAAAAAAAGGGCGAGGCGCGCGTGGCGGCCTCGCCCATTCCCTCAGCCGGCTGGTGAGGGCAAGCGGGGGATCAGGTGCGCACCGGGCGCGCGTTCAGACGGGATTCGTCATCGGCGGTTTTCGCCGGGCCTGCCGCTTCCGGACGGCTGTTCCAGTGCGGGATCAGCACGCCGGCGGCGATCAGCGCGGCGACGGTGAAGCCGATGAACACGGTGTAGGTGTCGAAGTAGCCCGGCAGCAGGCCGCCGAGGATCGCGCCGATCGAGCCGCAGCCGTTGACGAAGCCCGCCGCGGTGCCGGCCGCCTCGCCGGTGCCGAAGTCCACCGCGGCGGCGCCGCTGATCATCGAGTCCGGCCCGTACAGGGTCAGGCCCATCATGAACAGCAGGCCGAGCACCATCAGGCTGCTGCCGGTCTGCATCGCCGGGACGAAGAGTGCCAGGAACACCGTGAGCCCCAGCAGGCTGAGCACGCAGGCCGGCATGCGGCGGGCGCCGAACAGGCGGTCCGAGGCGTAGCCGATCAGGATCGGGCCGAGCAGCCCGGCGACCTCGAAGGCCGACGGCAGGATCGCCGCGCCGACCTTGCCCAGCGCCGGCATGCGTTCGTAGACGATCACCGGGCCCCACAGCAGGATGGCGTAGCGCGCCGGCTTGAGCAGGAAGTAGGCCAGGCCCAGGGTCAGCACCGTGCGGTTGCGCAGCACCTTGCCGAGAATGCGCAGCGAGTTGCCGTTGCGGCCCATCGGCTTGACGCCGGCGTAGTCCGCGGCATCGGGTTGCTGGATCTCCGGCTCCACCGGCGGCAGGCCGACGTCCTGCGGACGGTTGCGCTGCAGCAGCAGGAACAGCACGGCCACGCCACCGACCACCGCGGCGCTGGAATAGAAGGCCGCGTGCCAGGTGCCGAACACTTCATAGGCCCACCAGCCGGCGAACGGCGAGGCGACCAGTCCGCCGAAGGCGTAGCAGGTGCTCCACAGCCCGAGCACGCGGCCGCGCTCGTGGGTGGCGAAGAAGCTGCCGATGTTCTTGCACAGCCCGGACCAACCGGTGGACTGCGCCAGGCCCTGCACCACCATGCAGGTGGCGAAGATCGGCAGGGTGGCGAAGCTGCCCATGACCAGGGCGGCGGCCGCGGAGATCAGCAGCCCGCCCAGCACCACCACGCGCGGCCCGAAGCGGTCGGCGAAGACGCCCCAGGTGAACTGGCCCACGGCGTAGGCGGCGAGGTAGATGGCGTCGAGGTTGGCCATCGCGATCTTGTCGAGATGGAAGCTGGGGTCTTCGGTGATGCCGAGCTTGGCCACCGAGAAGGCCTTGCGGGTGAAATAGAAGGCCGCGTAGGCCAGCCAGGTGATGGCGAAGATCTGCCAGCGCCAGCGTTGCATCGATGCAAGGGGCGAGCGCGGCGAAGCGGTGCCTTGGGGGTTGAGCATGATCCGACCTCGTTGTTGTAGTTGTGCTGTGCCGGCAGTCAGTGGGGAAACGGTTGTGTTGTTCTTCTTGTTCTTTTGGTTTTCAACGCATGAGCAAGGGCACGTCGCACCGTCTTCGCGGTGCGGGTCAGAAGTGGGGAGGCTGTCCTGGAGCCGTCGCGGAACGCGGCGGTGGAGCGATGGAAACAATTTCGAATAAATAACTGAAATCGATTTATCAGATTTCAAAAATAAGCTGAACTTGTATGACAAGGGGCCATGACGCTAGTGTTTCGCACGAATGCCCCGGGGGTCGATTTCCGTTTGTCGCTCCTGGGGGCGGTCAAACCACCGTGCCAGAGGCTTGCCCATGTCCGTTTCCCATGCCCAGCTCAAGGCCTTCCACGCCGTCGCCGTGCACGGCAGCTTCACCCGCGCCGCCGAGCGGCTGTTCCTCACCCAGCCGGCGGTTTCCGACCAGGTGCGCAAGCTGGAAGAGCGCTACGGGGTGCTGCTGTTCCACCGCAACAAGCGCTCGGTGCGCCTGACCGAACTGGGCGAGCGCCTGCTGGCGGTGACCCAGCGGCTGTTCGTCATCGAGGCCGAGGCGCAGGAGCTGCTGCAGGAATCCAGCGCGCTGCAGACCGGCAGCCTGACCCTGGCGGTGGACGCCCCGGTGCACGTGCTGCCGCAGATCGCGCGTTTCTGCCAGCGCTACCCGGGCATCCGCGTGAAGCTGGAGACCGGCAACACCGACGAGTCCCTGCAGCGCCTGTTCGACTACCAGGCCGATCTCGCGCTGCTCGGCCGCGAGGTGCAGGACGACCGCCTGCTGACCTTCACCCTGCGCAGCGATCCCATCGTCGCCTTCGTCGGCCGCGGCCATCCCTGGGCCGGACGCGAGTCCATCGAGCTCGCCGACCTCGACGGCATGCCGCTGGTGCTGCGCGAACAGGGCTCGGTGACCCGGCAGATGCTGGAGCAGGAGATGGCCAGCGCCGGCCTGCGCATCCGCCCGGCCATCGAGGTGGAAGGCCGCGAGGCGTCGCTGGAGGCGGTGGCGGTGGGCATCGGCGTGGGCGTGGTATCCGCCGCCGAGCTGGGCGCCGACGCCCGCGTGCATGCGCTGCCGATCCTCGATTGCCAGTGGCGGATGAGCGAGACCCTGGTGTGCCTGCGCGAGCAGAGCACACGGCGGATCGTGGCGACCTTCCTCGATCTGCTGCGGGAGGATTTGCCGGAGCCTCAACCGTAGGATGGCGTGGAGCGAAGCGATACCCATCGAGTACGGCGCAGGCAATGCCGATGGGTATCGCAAGCTCCACCCATCCTACGGGTCGGCATCGGAGTGAGCGGCCGTTCGTTCGCGAGCAAGCTCGCTCCTACAGGTTGACCCTGGGCTGAGGTGCCCTTTGTAGGAGCGAGCTTGCTCGCGAACCGCATCCCACCGAGCCGTCAGTTTCAACCTTCCGCCAACTCCAGAAACGCACTCACCACCCGCAACCCCCGGCGCCGCTCCAGGCAGCCGATGGCATGGCGGTTGAGCAGGCCGTCGCCGCTCAGCGGCAGCACCTTCACCCGCGGGTCCGGGCTGACTTCCAGCGACGAGACGATGCCGATCCCCAGTTCCGCCGCCACCGCCTCGGTCACCGCCTCGCGGCTGTCCAGCTCCAGCAGCACGCGAGGCTCGACCGACTGCTCCGAGCAGGCCGCATCGAAGGTGCGGCGGGTGATGGAGTCGGGTTCGCGCAGCACCATGATCTGCTGGTCCAGTTCGGCCAGCGGCAATTCCCCGGCGTGCCCGCTCCAGGGGTGGCTGGCCGGCACCAGGGCGCAGATGCGCGACTCCACCAGCTCGCGCAGGAACAGCCCGGCGCGCGGCTCCACTTCGGTCAGCACGGCGATATCGACGTGCTCGTCGAGCAGCGCGGCGAGGGTTTCCTGGGCGTTGCCCAGGCGCAGGTTGACGGTGATGCCCGGGTAGCGCGCGCGCAGCCGGGCGAGCATCGGCATCACCAGGTGCGGGCCGTCGGCGGCCACCTCGATGCGCCCGGTCACCAGTTCGCGGCTGGCGTCGAGCATGGCCTCGGCTTCCTCCTCCAGGGCGAACAGGGTGCGGCTGATGGCCGACAGGCGCAGGCCGTCCTCGGTCAGCTCCACGCCCCGCGCGGTGCGGCGGAACAGGTTGACCTGGTAGTGCTCCTCCAGCGCCTTGACGTGCCCGGTGACGGCGGGCTGGCTGATGAACAGGCGCTCGGCGGCGCGGGTGAAGCTGCGTTCGCGGGCGACCGCGTCGAAGGCGCGGAGCTGGAAAAGGTTCATGAGGTATATGTCCGGCTTATGCAGTGCATCGTGATAAACAATTTGAACGATATCTACCCGGCCGGCAAGTTATGCCCAGGCCGCGGCGATGGCGCCGGGCCCAACCGAATCCCGCCCTGACGACGTTCCCATGAAAGAGGAATCGAGCATGAGCACTGCCGAGCGAGCCCCCATCCTGCTGACTCCCGGTCCGCTGACCACATCCCCCCGCACCCGTCGCGCCATGATGGTCGACTGGGGCTCCTGGGACAGCGACTTCAACGAACTGACCGCCGACGTCTGCAAGCGTCTGCTGGCGATCATCCACGGCGAGGCCACCCACACCTGCGTACCCCTGCAGGGCAGCGGCACCTTCTCCGTGGAGGCCGCCGTCGGCACCCTGGTGCCGCGCGACGGCAAGGTGCTGGTGCTGATCAACGGCGCCTACGGCAAACGCCTGGCGAAGATCTGCCAGGTGATCGGCCGCGAGTTCACCACCTTCGAAACCGAAGAGGACGTGCCGACCACCGCCGCCGACGTCGACCGCCTGCTCAGCGCGGACCCGGGCGTCACCCACGTCGCGCTGATCCACTGCGAGACCAGCACCGGCATCCTCAACCCGCTGCAGGACATCGCCAAGGTCATCGAGGCCCACGGCAAGCGCCTGATCATCGACGCCATGAGCTCCTTCGGCGCGCTGGACATCGACGCCCGCGACATTCCCTTCGACGCGCTGATCGCCGCCTCCGGCAAGTGCCTGGAAGGCGTGCCGGGGATGGGCTTCGTCTTCGCCCGCACCTCGGCGCTGAACGCCAGCGCCGGCAACTGCCATTCCCTGGCGATGGACCTGCAGGACCAGCAGGCCTACATGGCCAAGACCGGCCAGTGGCGCTTCACCCCGCCGACCCACGTCGTCGCCGCGCTGCACGAAGCGCTGAGCCAGTACGAGGAGGAGGGCGGTCTCGTGGCGCGTCATCGACGTTACGCAAACAACTGCCAGACTCTGCTGAGCGAGATGGGCAGGCTGGGCTTGCGCAGCTTCCTGCCGGCCGAGATCCAGGCGCCGATCATCGTCACCTTCCACGCCCCGCGCGATGCCCGCTACAACTTCACCGAGTTCTACAACCGGGTGCGCGAGAAGGGCTACATCCTCTATCCGGGCAAGCTGACCCAGGTGGAAACCTTCCGTGTCGGCTGCATCGGCCAGGTCGATGGCAGCGGCATGCGCGCAGCGGTCGCGGCCATCGCCGAGACCCTGAAAGAGATGGAAGTCTTCGAAATCTGACCCGGCCGATTGCCAGAGGATCGAATCTGATGAACTACGAACAACCCAAGCAACTGCAAGCCGTCATCCTCGACTGGGCCGGCACCGTGGTCGATTTCGGCTCCTTCGCGCCGACCCAGATCTTCGTCGAGGCGTTCGCCGAGTTCGGCGTGAAGGTCAGCCTGGAAGAAGCCCGCGGCCCGATGGGCATGGGCAAGTGGGACCACATCCGCACCCTGTGCGACATCCCCGCCATCGCCGAGCGCTACAAGGCCAGGTTCGGCCGCGTGCCGAGCGACGACGACGTCACCGCCATCTACGAGCGCTTCATGCCGCTGCAGATCGAGAAGATCGCCGAGCATTCGGCGCTGATCCCCGGCGCGCTGGACGCCATCGCCACCCTGCGCGAGGGCGGGCTGAAGATCGGCTCCTGCTCCGGCTACCCGGCGGTGGTGATGGAGAAGGTCGTCGCCCTGGCGAAGACCAACGGCTACGTCGCCGACCACGTCGTCGCCACCGACGAAGTGCCCAACGGCCGCCCACATCCCGCGCAGGCGCTGGCCAACGTGATCGCCCTGGGCATCGATGACGTCGCCGCCTGCGTGAAGGTCGACGACACCTGGCCGGGCATCCTCGAAGGCCGCCGCGCCGGCATGTGGACCGTCGCGCTGACCTGCTCGGGCAACGCCCTGGGCCTGACCTACGCGCAGTACAAGGCGCTGCCGACGGACAGGCTGGAGCAGGAACGCCAGCGCATCGGCCAGATGTTCGAGGGCTCGCGACCGCACTACCTGATCGACACCATCGCCGACCTGCCGGCGGTGATCGCCGACATCAACGCCCGCCTGGCGCGGGGCGAGATGCCGCAGAGCAACTGATCGCCAGCTGCACGGAAAAGGCCCGCATCGCGCGGGCCTTTTTCTTTGCCTTGCTTTTGTAGGAGCGAGCTTGCTCGCGAACCCGCCCAGCGCCGGCCCTGCCGGCGGATCGCGGAGAAGCTCCGCTCCTACAATTGGGAATATATTGCAAGATTTGCCAGATGGTACAAAAATCAGAGTGCGCATAGGGGAATGATATGAATCAAGAAGTAGATTTGCAGATATCACACCATCAAATTCAGGTCCGATCAGTACCATTCTTGGATAGCAATGTCCAATGGAATAATGAAAGTGTGGCTCAGGGAGTTTTAATAAATCATGGGCATGTTATATTCGATCCGATTGTTGACGGTGCATTCGCTGCAAAAATAAATATCTCTTTGCAAGAATATTATGTCCCTGATTCAAATGCATTGAGAGCGATGGTTGTTCCATTTGATGTTGTTGGTTTAAATGATTTGTATGTTGCGTCAGTAGTAACAAAGCACAAGATAAATATTGGAATAAATGTTGGCTTGTATTCAATATATTTTGAAATATGTGAATCGGATGATATTGATGAGGTTTATTATAATTTGAAATTCTCTAAAGGAAGAGTGGAGCCTAAATTTCTGCAGAATGACGATTTTGGAGGTGTCGCGGAAAGATCTTTATTTACGACTAGCTAAATTGAAAAGAGCTCTATATTACTTAGCTGTGAGTCAACTATTTGTACCGGCCGCCAATGAAAGCATTGGCAACGACCCAGGCGGAAACATCCAAGATGCTGCCACCTAGCAAGCTGTGCAAAGTAACATGGCCCTGCTGTCGCACCACTGCTAGTCAAACACGGTACTTTGGCACGACCATCTTCATCAAAGCGGCGCACCCTGTAGGAGAGACGGGGGCGCCTAGCCCTTGTCCGCGATGCTCTGGCTCTTCGCAGGTGGATAACGCGTAGCGTTATTCCCTGATGGGTATCGCTTCGCTCCACGCCATCCTACGAACGCAGTTCTTCTTCACCGAAGTTGCAGGCGCGCGCAGGGTCCCGTCAGGAGGCCGAGTGGAGGTATTGCGCAGAGGGGCGAGCGGCATGGATGCCGCGAGAGGCTTGAAGGGCCAGGGACGGCCCTTGCAAGCCGACCCTCGGAGCAATGCCGGAGCGAGGGAAACGGAGCGAAGCGTAGTAACAGCCGAAGGCTGGCCCGAAGGGTGAGCGAAGCGAATCAGGCTGAGCGAAGCGAAGACCCGGATGTCGGGACGAGTCCTTTTGGTTCCTTTTGGGACGCCAAAAGGGACTCGCCCGGGAGGGCGAAACCAAATCTCCCAGCACACACCGAAGCGGCGCAGAAACACCGTACAAAAAGCATCGCGGAGAAGCTCCGCTCCTACGAGAGCGGCAACCCCGTAAACCGTAGGAGAGACGGGGGCGCCTAGCCTTTGTCCGCGATCCGCCGGCAGGGCCGGCGTCGAGCGGGTTCGCGAGCAAGCTCGCTCCTACAGAAAAGCCACTCCCGGCCTCAGTTCACGACGTTCCGCACGAACCGCACCAGCACGTCCCCGTGGTTCAGGTAGGAAAACGGCTGGTTGCTCTTGAATACGTGGAAACCGCCGGCCTCGACCTCCACGCTCTCCTCGGCGAGCACGATGGTCAGCCGGCCCTCGATCACGTAGACCATGTCGTACCAGCCCTCGGCGTCCGGCTCGGCGTTGTAGCGGTCGCCGGGGGCGAGCGCCCAGTGCCAGAGTTCGACCTGGCGCGTGGCGGGCGTGCTGGCGAGGAGGGTGCCGCGGCTGGCGGGCTGCCGGCCGCCCCAGGCCACCGCATCGACGCGGGACAGCCCGCCGGTGGAAGGCGGCCGCACGAGGTCGGCGAAGGTGACGTTCAGGGCGGCGGCGATGCGGTCCAGGGTGGCCAGGCTGACGTTGGTGTCGCCGCCCTCGATGCCGACCAGCATCCGCCGGCTGACCCCGGAGGCCCTGGCCAGCGCGTCCTGGCTGAAGCCGCCGTTGCGGCGCAGGGTCTTCACGTTGTCGGCGACGTGGACCAGCACGCTGGGACGCTCGGAAGAAGTAGGCAGTATATTGCTCATCTGGGCCTTTTTGCGCATTATGTTGCGCATAACAGTCAACCAAGATTTTCCCATCGTTGCAACGTCGGTCTGCCTCATGCCTCGCTCGCGCCTTATCGCCACCATCTTCCCCATCGCCGTGCTGATCGTCTCCATGGCGTCGATCCAGACTGGCGCGTCCCTCGCCAAGAGCCTGTTCCCGGTGCTCGGCGCCCAGGGCGTCACCACCATGCGGCTGATCTTCGCCGCGATCATCCTGCTGGCGGTGCTGCGGCCGTGGCGTGTCTCGCTGCGCGGCAAGTCGCTCAAGCCGCTGTTCATCTATGGCCTGAACCTGGGCCTGATGAACCTGACGTTCTACATGGCCCTGCAGACGATTCCGCTGGGCATCGCGGTGGCGCTGGAGTTCACCGGGCCGCTGGCGGTGGCGCTGTTCCACTCGCGCAAGCCGCTGGACTTCCTGTGGATCGCCCTGGCGGTGCTCGGCCTCGGCCTGCTGCTGCCGATCGCCGACTTCGGCCAGGGCATCGACCCCACGGGCGCCGCGCTGGCGCTCGGGGCGGGCGTCTGCTGGGGGCTGTACATCATCTTCGGCCAGCGCGCCGGCAATGACCTGGGCGCCCAGGGCGCCGCGCTGGGCATCACCATCGCCGCCGTGTGCGTGGCGCCGGTGGGCATCATCCATTCCGGTGCTGCGCTACTGGATGTCAGCCTGTTCCCGGCGCTGCTGGGCGTGGCGATCCTCTCCAGCGCCTTGCCCTACACCCTGGAAATGCTCGCCCTGACGCGCCTGCCGGCGCGCACCTTCGGCACCCTGATGAGCATCGAGCCGGCCTTTGGCGCGCTGTCCGGGCTGGTGTTCCTCGGCGAGCAGCTCACCTCGCACCAGTGGCTCGCCATCGGCGCCATCATCGTCGCCTCGGTGGGCACCACCCTGAGCAGCCGGCCGAAGCCGGCGCTGGCGGCCGCCGACTGAGGATCAGCCGGCGAGGCGCTCGTGCCGGCGCTGTTCGTTCAGGCGAATCTGCCGCCGGGCGATGTGCGCCAGGCGGATGCACAGCATCAGCGCCGCGCAGGTCAGGCCGACGATCAGGCCCTGCCACAGGCCGCGCGGCCCGGTGGGCGCCTGCAGCCAGTGGGCCAGGCCCAGGCTGTAGCCCACCGGCAGGCCGATGCCCCAGTAGGCGAACAGGGTGATGAGCATGGTCGCGCGGGTGTCCTGGTAGCCGCGCAGGGCGCCGGCGGCGGTGACCTGCACGGCGTCGGAGAACTGGAACAGCGCGGCGAACACCAGCAACGAGGCGGCCAGCGCCAGCACGTCCGGGTCCTGGGTGTAGAGCGCGGCGATCTGCTCGCGCATCAGCAGCATGCCGCTGGCGGAAATGCAGGCGTAGCCCAGCGCCGCGGCCATCCCCACGCCGGCGGCGAAGCGCGCGTCGCGCGGTGCGCCGGCCCCCAGCGACTGGCCGATGCGCACGGTCACCGCCATCGCCAGCGAGTAGGGAATCATGAACACCAGGGAGCTGAAGTTCAGCGCCACCTGGTGGCCGGCCACCACCTTCTCGCCCAGCTCGCCGATCAGCAGGGCGATTACCGAGAAGATGCTGGACTCGGCGAACACCGCGATGCCGATGGGCAGGCCGACCGCCAGCAGGCCGCCGATCACCCCGGGCCTGGGCAGCTCCCAGTGGGCGAACAGCCGGCTGGGCTTGTAGACCCCGGCCCAGTTCACCCAGAACAGCATGCCCAGCAGCATGAACCACATCACCGAGGCGGTGGCCCAGCCGCAGCCCGGGCCGCCGAGCGCCGGGAAGCCGAGGTGGCCGTAGATCAGCACGTAGTTCACCGGAATGTTCAGCATCAGCCCGCAGATGCCCAGCACCATGCTCGGCCGGGTGCGCCCCAGGCCGTCGCTGAAGCAGCGCAGCACGTGGTACAGCGCCACCGCCGGCAGGCCGCTGGCGATGCCGCGCAGGTAGAAGCGGCTGGGCTCGATCAGCGCCTCCTCGACCTTCATCGCGCGCAGCACCGGCTCGGCGAGGAACCACAGGCTGGCCGCCGCCAGCGGGCCGACCAGCAGCGCCAGCCACAGCGCCTGGCGCACCAGCGGGCCGGTGCCCGGCTGGTCGCCGGCGCCGTAGCGCTGGGCGACCTTGGCGGTGGTCGCCAGCAGGGTGCCGGTCATCAGCAGGAACACCGGAATCCAGATCGAGTTGCCCAGCGCCACCGCCGCCAGGTCGCGCGGCCCCACGCGTCCGGCCATCACCGCATCGACGAAGCCCATGGCGGTGGTGGCCAGTTGGGCGATCATGATCGGGGTGGCGAGGCTGAGCAGTTCCCTGAGTTCGGTGGTGGCGCGCCGTCTGCGGGAGACGGGCTGGGCGATGCTGGTCACGGCGGTCCTTTTCTGGCGACGGGAGCGGAACGAAGCCGGCCAGTCTACGGCCTGCCGGGTTGGTCAGGAAAGCGCCGATGCGAGTTGCGGGACCGCGCGCGGGCGCGCTGGTAAAGTAGCCGCTGCAGATTTCTGGAGTCAGCCCATGCGTATTCTTGCCGATGAAAACATTCCCCTGGTCGAAGCCTTCTTCGGCGGTCACGGTGAGATCCGTCGCCTGCCCGGACGCGGCATCGACCGCGCCGCCCTGGGCGATACCGAGGTGCTGCTGGTGCGCTCGGTGACCGACGTGTCCCGGGCGCTGCTCGAAGGCAGCCAGGTGCGCTTCGTCGGCACCTGCACCATCGGCACCGATCATCTCGACCTCGACTATTTCGCCGAGGCCGGCATCGCCTGGTCCAGCGCACCGGGCTGCAACGCCCGCGGCGTGGTGGACTGGGTGCTGGGCAGCCTGCTGGCGCTGGCCGAGGTGCACGGGGCGAAGCTCGCCGAGCGCCGCTACGGGGTGATCGGCGCCGGCCAGGTCGGCGGCCGCCTGGTGGACGTGCTGCGCGGGCTGGGCTGGGACGTGCGCGTCTGCGACCCGCCGCGCGCGGCCGCCGAGGGCGGCGACTTCCGCAGCCTCGACGAAGTGCTGCGCGAGTGCGACGTGATCAGCCTGCACACGCCGATGACCCGCGACGGCGCGCATCCGACCCGCCACCTGCTGGACGCCGCGCGCCTCGCGGCGCTGCGCCCCGGCACCTGGCTGCTCAACGCCAGCCGCGGCGGGGTGGTCGACAACGCCGCGCTGCGCGCGCACCTGGAAGCCGGCGCCGACCTCGACGTGGCGCTGGACGTGTGGGAAGGCGAGCCGCAGGTGGACGTCGAACTGGCCGCGCGCTGCCGCATCGCCACCCCGCACATCGCCGGCTACAGCCTGGACGGCAAGCTGCGCGGCACCGCGCAGATCTACGACGCCTTCTGCGCCTGGCTCGGGCAGGCGCCGCAGGTGAGCCTGGACGACCTGCTGCCGGCCCAGTGGCTGGCCGAACTGAATCTGACCGAGGAGTGCGATCCGGACTGGGCGCTGGCCATGCTGTGCCGCGCGGTGTACGACCCGCGCAGCGACGACGCGGCCTTCCGGCGCAGCCTGGTGGGGGATGTGGACACCCGGCGCAAGGCCTTCGATGCCCTGCGCAAGCACTATCCGCCGCGGCGGGAAATCACCGGGCTATGGGTGGACATCCAGGGCGATGCGCCGCGCCTGGAGCGTCTGCTGGCGGCGCTGGGCGCCAACCGGGTCGGGGAGTAGCAGAGGGGCCCGCGCGCTCATCGGCGCGGCGGCTCGCAGCCCTTGTCCAGTTCGCGGCAGGCGCGCTGGATCATGTCTTCGGTGATCGGGATTTCCCGGCCCTGGGCATCGATGATCGAGCCGCCCACCGGCTGCTGCGGATTGCGGGGGACGGGGCTGGGGGTGGGTTCGCGATGGTGTTGCAGGCTCATGGCCAGTCTCCTCTACAGCGTTGAATGCAGTCTAGGCAGATCACATGAAGCCTCGGTGACAGAGCCGTCGCGGCCGGCGGCGGAAACCCGCCGCCCACGGAGGCGGACGACCGCGTCCTCGCAGGTCTGCGCCACCCGCAAGGTCCCGGTCTGTTTCGTATCGTTGTAATGAAGATCGACCCCGCGTTGCGCCGGAGGTTCGACTCAATGTGAGTATGGCCGGCTTTCGCGCGGGCCCGGCCGGCGATCCGCTGGCCGGTAGCGGCGGGCCGATGGCGCTCCGGGGCGAGGATGGCGGCGCCCGGCCGGCCTGCGCGGGCCGGGTGGTGAAGGGCCGTCGCGCTGTTCTAGACTCCAGCACTTTGCGGATGCGAACGGAGAGCGGAAAGATGCATACGGGCGGTTGTCTGTGCGGTGCGGTACGTTTCGAGATCAGCGGCGAGCTGGCGCCGATCCAGGTCTGCCATTGCGGCCAGTGCCGCAAGGCCCAGGGTGGTCCGTTCGCCACCAATATCCCGGTCGCCGCCGCTGCCTTCAGGCTGCTGGCCGGCGCGGAGGCGCTGGTGCATTTCCGCTCCTCGGAGGACAAGCGCCGGGTGTTCTGCGGCCGCTGCGGATCGCCGGTCTACAGCGCCCGCGACTCGCGCCCTGAGGCGCTGCGCGTGCGGGCGGGAACCCTGGACGAGCCGGTGCGGACCAGCCCCGAGGGGCATTACTACATCGAGTCCAGGGCCGCGTGGTGGCCGCTGGAGGACGACCTGCCGAGGCACATCGGCGGGAAACAGGGATGACACCGCCGGCGTGCCGCGGGCGGGTGCAAGGGAGTATCGATGTCCGTGTCAGTTGAACCGCCGTTCCGCGTCCTGGTACTGGGCGGCTATGGCAATTTCGGCAGCCTGATCGTTCGCCGCCTGAGCGGGATCGAGGGGATTCGCGTGCTGGTCGGCGGGCGCGACCAGAAGCGTGCCAGCGCGCTGGCGCGCGAGGTGGGCGGGGAGGCGGTGTGCCTGGACATGAACCAGCCGACGCTGGCCGGCCGCCTCGATGAACTCGGGGTCGACCTGGTGATCTCCACCGCCGGCCCCTTCCAGGGCCAGGACTACCGGGTCGCCCGCGCCGCCATCGGGGCGCGCGCGCATTACATCGACCTCGCCGACGCGCGCCGCTTCGTCTGCGGCATCGGCGAACTCGACCGCGCGGCCCGCCGCGCCGGCGTGCTGGTGTGCAGCGGCGCCAGTTCGGTGCCGGCGCTCAGCGCGGCGGTGATCGACCAGCTGCGCCCGCGCTTCCAGCGGCTGGACAGCATCCATCACGGCATCAGCTCCTCGGCGAAGATTCCCGGCATCGCCACCCTGGCGGCGGTGCTCGGCTATTGCGGCAAGCCCCTGCGCCAGTGGCGCGCCGGCCAGTGGCAGGACGTGCATGGCTGGCAGGGGCTGAGCGTGCACCGCTTCCCCCGGCCGCTGGGCCGGCGCTGGCTGGCCCATTGCGACGTGCCGGACCTGGAGCTGTTCCCGCAGCGCTACCCCGGTGTGCGCGAGGTGCGTTTTTCCGCCGGCCTCGGCCTGCGCCTCACCCACTTCGGCACCTGGGCGCTGTCCTGGCTGGTGCGCGCGCGGCTGCTGAAGAATGCCGCCGCGCTGAGCAACGGCCTGCACCGTCTGGCGCTGGCGATGCAGCCGCTGGGCGACGGTCGCAGCGGCATGTTCGTGCAGCTGCGGGGCGCGGACGAGTCGGGCAGGGCGCTGGCGCTGTGCTGGGAGCTGATCGCCCAGGACGACCACGGCCCGAACATCCCCTGCATGGCGGCCGTGGCCCTGGCGCGCAAGCTGGCGGCGGGGCGCCTCGGCCAGCGCGGCGCGATGCCCTGCGTCGGGCTGATCAGCGTCGAGGACTACCTGGCCGAACTCGAAGGGCTGAAGGTTTCCCACGGCGTCCGCGAAGTCGCCAGCCACTAGCCGCCGGAGCTGACTGACTCAGCGGCGTTCCGCCAGGCGCGGCTGCAGCGGCAGCAGGCCCGGCAGCTGCACCTCGCCGCGCAGCTCCACCGGCGTCAGGCGCCAGGAACTGTTGAACAGGTACTGACCGCTGAAGCCGCTCAGCAGCAGGCCGATCTCGTCGCCCGGCGCCAGGCTGGCGCTGACCGCGTTGAGCCGTGTGTCGCCCTGGTTCGCCAGCGGCCTGACCTGCTCGTCCAGTCGCCGGGTGCGGCCGTCGGCGCCGCGGATCGCCAGCGAGACGAACACCTGGACGTCGGGCCGCTCGGCCAGCGGCTGCGCCAGGCGGATTTCCGCGCTGCCGAGCAGGGCGCTGCTTTCTCCGACGCGCTGCAGCGGGACGAAGCGCGCGGGCTGCAGCAGGCCGCTGCTGGCGGGGCGCAGGGTCGTGGCCGGCAGCGCCACGGTCGGGCCGGGCGGCGGCAGCTCGTCCAGCGCCACGCCCTGGTCGAGGTCCAGGCTGATGCACAGGTCCGGCACGCTGTCGGCGGCGCCGGCGCGGCCGCGCAGCTTCTCCTCGTACCAGGCGACTATGCCCTGGTAGAGGTTGATGGCGCGCGGGCCGCAATGGATCACCGGCTCGTTGTTGAACGGCGGCATCCCGCTCCAGGCTTGCAGCGGCGGCGGCAGGATGTGCCCGCCCTGCATGCCCAGCAGGCGCACGTCGGCCGGCCCCTGTTTCAGGCATTGGCGGATGCGCAGGCCCTGGTCGAGGGGGAACAGGGTGTCGCGCATGCCCTGGATGATCAGCGCGTCCGCCCGGGGCAGGCGGCCTTCGGCGCAGTAGCGCGCCAGGCTGTGCTCGCGCAGCTCGGCCTGCACCGGCGCGGCCATGCGTCCGCCGGCGGTGCGCAGGTAGTCGGCCTGGACGAACTTGCCGAGGTCGTAGCCGGTGGCCAGGCCCAGGCTGACCAGCACACCGCTCCAGCCGATCTTCAGCTGGCCGTCCGGCGCCAGGGCGTCGGCCAGGTCGTACCAGGTGGCGATGGGGACGATGGCGTCGATGCGCGGGTCCTGCGCCGAGGCCAGCAGCTGCACGGCACCGCCGTAGCTTTCGCCGAGCATGCCGGCGCGCGGGTCGCCGGGGCCGTCCATCAGCAGCCGCGGCAGGTGCGCGGCGGCCCAGTCGATCACCGCGCTGGCGTCCTGCACCTCGAACCGCGGGTTCATCATCTCGATGCGCCCGTCGCTGCCGCCCCAGCCGCGCTGGTCGTAGCTGACCACCCAGTAGCCGGCCTGCCAGGCCTTCAGCGCGGCGCGCCCGGACATCATCCGCTTGCCGTAGTAGCCGTCCGGCCCGGTGACCCGCCAGCCGCCCCAGCCGTGGGTGTGCACGATCAGCGGCGCGGTGTCGCCGGCCTTCAGCGCCGGCTGGAACACCGTGGCGGAGAGCCGGGTGCCGTCGCGGGCGGTGATCACCGCTTCGAACCAGCCGGCCGGCAGGTCCTGGCCGGCGCTGGCGCCGAAGTCGGGAAGCTGGTCGCGGGCGGCGCAGCCGGCGAGCAGCAGGGCGAACAGGCAGAAGAGGATGCGCATCGGGACTCCGGTCGGATCGGACGAATGCAGCAGCATGCCGGGCGCCGGTGCCGCCGGCGCCCAACCAAGGTTCGGCGCCCCGGACGGGCGCGGGGTGACCGCGCGGTGCGCTTTGCGCGACAATGCGCCATTCGCTTTTCTGGAGTTCCGCGATGTCCCTGCCTGTCGACGCGATTCTCGACGCCACCGGCCTGAACTGCCCCGAGCCGGTCATGATGCTGCACAACAAGGTGCGCGACCTGCCGGCCGGCGGCCTGCTCAAGGTGATCGCCACCGATCCTTCCACCCGCCGCGACATTCCCAAGTTCTGCGTGTTCCTCGGCCATGAGCTGGTGGAGCAGCAGGAAGAGGCGGGGACCTACCTGTACTGGATTCGCAAGAAGGCGGATTGATTGCGCCCGAGGGCGGCCCTGGCGCGGTTGCCCCTGATGCCCCGCCGATCCGGATGTCAGTGAAAAAAAAGCCGGCTGAAAGCCGGCCGAGAGGTAACAGGCAAGCGGGTCTTCAGGCTTTCAGCTCGTCCATGACGCTGAGCACGGCCTTCTGCGCGATGTCGATGATCTGGTCCACCTCCTGCTCGGTGGTGACCAGCGGCGGGGCGAAGCCCAGGATGTCGCCATGGGGCATGGCGCGGGCGATCAGGTTGCGGTCGCGCGCCGCCTTCGACACGCGGGCGCCGACTTTCAGGGCGGGATCGAAGCGCTTCCTGGTCGCCGGGTCGGCGACGAACTCGATGGCCGCCATCATGCCGACGCCGCGCACTTCACCCACGATCGGGAGGTGGGCGAAGGTTTCCTGCAGGGACTTCTGGAAGTAGTCGCCGACGCGGCTGACGTGCCCCGGGATGTCCTCGCCTTCGACGATGTCCAGCACGGCGTTCGCCGCCGCGACGCCAATCGGGTGGCCGGAGTAGGTGTAGCCGTGGGAGAAGGCCCCCACGCGGTCGGCGCCGTCCTCCATGACCTGGTAGACCTTCTCGCCGACGATCGAGGCGGACAGCGGCGCGTAGGCGGACGTCAGGCCCTTGGCGACGGTGATCAGGTCCGGCTCGATGCCGTATTTCCCGCAGCCGAACAGGGCGCCGGTGCGGCCGAAGCCGGTGATGACTTCATCGGCGATCAGCAGGATGTCGTACTTCTTCAGGACCGGCTGGATCGCCGCCCAGTAGCCGGCCGGGGGCGGGGTGATGCCGCCGGTGCCCAGGACCGGCTCGGCGATGAAGGCGCCGATGGTGTCGGGGCCTTCGCGCAGGATCAGCTCTTCCAGCTCGCGCGCGCGGCGGGCGGAGAACTGCTCCTCGGTTTCGCCCGCTTCGGCGCCCCAGTAGTGGTGCGGCGCGCCGGTGCGCAGGATGCCCGGGACGGGAAGGTCCATGTAGTCGTGGTAGAAGCTCATGCCGGTCATCGAGCCCGAGACGACCGAGCAGCCGTGGTAGCCGCGGTCGCGGGAGATGATCTTCTTCTTCTTCTTCGGCAGGCCGCGCAGGTTGTTGTAGTACCAGACGATCTTGGCCTGGGTCTCGTTCGCGTCGGAGCCGGAGAGGCCGTAGAACACCTTGCTCATCCGGCCCGGCGCCATGCGCACCAGGCGCTCCGAGAGGCGCGCCAGTTCGTCGGTCGTGTGCGCCGCGTAGGTGTGGTAGTAGGCCAGCTTGTGGGCCTGGCGGGCGATCGCCTCGGCCACTTCCGTGCGGCCGTAGCCGATGTTCATGCAGTACAGGCCGGCGAAACCGTCGATGTATTCGCGGCCGGTCGCATCGGTGATGCGGATGCCCTTGCCGGTCTCGACGATGGTCGGGTCGCCCAGCTTGCCGCTGGCGAAGTCCTTCAGATGGGTGAAGGGGTGCAGTACCGCGCCACGATCCTGGGCGGCGACGAGTTCCTGGGTGTGCTTGTCCATTGTTGTTCTCCTGGGGTTAAAGGCCGCCTACGCAGACGTATTTGAGCTCCATGTACTCGGCCAGGCCGTGCCTGGAGCCTTCCCGGCCGAGGCCGGACTGTTTCCAGCCGCCGAAGGGAATCGGCGCGCCGGTGAATTTCGCGGTGTTGAGCGCGACCATGCCGTATTCGAGGCGCTCGGAGACCCGCGCGGCGCGGCCCAGGTCGTTGGTGTAGACATAGGCCGCGAGGCCGTACTCGGTGTCGTTCGCGCGCCGGACGACCTCGTCTTCGCTGTCGAAGGGCAGCACCGCGGCCACTGGGCCGAAGGTTTCCTCGAAGGCGATGTCCATGCTGTCGGTCACGTCGGCCAGCACGGTCGGGGAGACGAAGCTGCCGCCCAGCTCGTTGTCCATGCCGCCGGTGAGAACCCGGGCGCCCAGGGATATCGCGTTGCCGATGTGGTCGCGGCACTTGTTGGCCACGCTCGCCCGGGTCATCGGGCCGATATCGACGTCTTCCTCCAGGCCGTGGCCCACCTTGAGGGCCGCGGTGGCCAGCGCGAACGCCTTGAGGAACGGCTCGTAGAGGGCGCGCTGCACGTAGATGCGGTTCGCCGCCAGGCAGTCCTGGCCGGAGGTCGCGAACTTCGCGCCGATGCAGCCTTGCACCGCCTCGTCGATCGAGGCGTCGTCGAAGACGATGAACGGCGCGTGGCCGCCAAGCTCCAGGGAGACCTTCTTCAGCGTGTCGGCCGACTGGCGCAGCAGGATGCGGCCGACCTCGGTGGAGCCGGTGAAGCTGAACGCGCGGACTTCCGTGCGTTGCAGCAGCCGGGCGGAGAGCTTCGGCGCATCGCCGGTGACGACCTGGAAAACCCCCGCCGGAATACCGGCCTCCTGCGCCAGCCTGGCCAGGGCGAGGGCGGAGAGCGGGGTTTCCGGCGCGGGCTTGACGATCATGCTGCAGCCGGCGGCGAGCGCGGCGCCGGCCTTGCGGGTGATCATCGCGCTGGGGAAGTTCCACGGGGTGATGGCGGCGGTCACGCCGATCGGCTGCAGCCGTGTGGCCAGTTGGCAGCCGTCGAGGTGGCTGGGGATCGACTCGCCGTAGCTGCGCTCGGCCTCGGCGGCGAACCATTCGAGGAAGTTGGCGCCATAGGCGATTTCGCCCAGCGACTCCTTGAACGGCTTGCCCTGCTCGGCGGTCATGATGGTGGCGAGGTCGTACGAATGCTCGCGGGTGAGCGCGGCCCAGCGGCGCAGGATCGCCCCGCGCTGAACCGCGGGCGTGTCGCGCCAGGATTCGAAGGCCACGGCCGCCGCGTCGACGGCCTTGTCGATCCAGCCTTCCCCGCAATGGGCGACCTGGGCAATGGTCTCGCCGGTCGCCGGATCGGTCACCGCGAGACAGCTTTCACCTTCGATCCACCGCCCATCGATGTAGGCACGCTTCTCCAGAAGGTCCGGGCGCCGCAGTTTTTCCAGCGCCGTTTTGGCAAGGTTTTTCATGTTATGGGCCTCAACGTCAGACGGGTCTTTCTGGAGGCCATTCTAGGAATCGGGTGGCGCCGTCTTGCGGCGTAAACGGCGCGATATGCGCTGAAATGCTTCGAAGATTGCGCCGTTGCGTCGAGGTCCTGCGCGCGGGGGAGGGATCGCAGCGATATCCGGCGCAGCGGCTTGTCGAGCGCCGGGATGCGTCGTCGAATGGGGAGTTGGGGCCGGGAATCTGGCGGGGCGGGGCGATGAGCGCCCCTGGTGGGGGCACTCCGGTAGGGGCGGGGGTTACTTGATTTCCGTGAGGCCCGGAATCGGGATGGTGAAGCCCGACTTGACCCGGTCCATGACCACCATGGTCTTGAACCATTTGATGTTGGAATTGTTGTAGAAGAACTGCCGGGTGAACTGCTCGTAGTCTTCGATGTTCTTCGAGGTGATGACCAGGACGAAGTCGGCATCGCCCGTCACGTAATAGCCGCTCATGATCTCCGGCGTGTTCCGGATCGACTGCTTGAACTTGTCGATGATGTCCGCCCGCTCCCTTTCCAGCGAGACGAGCACCAGCATCGTCACATCGCGGCCCACGGCCTTCGGATTGACCACCGATACGTCGGCCTGGATGACGCCATCCGCCCTCAGGCGCTTGAGGCGGCGTTGCACCCCCGTGCTGGAAAGTCCGACTCGCTCTCCCAGTTCCTCGCTGGAAATCCGGTTGCATTTCTGCAGTTCATCAAGAAGTTTGGCGTCGATCCGGTCCAGTTCCACTCTCAACTCTCTTTCATCCAGCGTGAAGACAATTCCAGGCTTGCATGGCAAAACCGGAAGCCATCGCTGGCTTCCGGTTCGCCGGTTTTCCCCGCCTCTGCTCAGCCGGCGATGCCGGGCTGCAGCACCTTGCCGAGGAAGGATCTGACCCGCGGGTTCGCGCAGCTTCCGAAGAACTCCCGGGGCGGCAGGTCTTCTTCGATCCTGCCCTGGCTGAAGAAGATGATGCGGTCGGCGACCTCGCTGGCAAAGCCCATCTCATGGGTGACGATGAGCATCGTCATGCCGCTGGCCGCCAGCTTCTTCATGACATCCAGCACCTCCGTGACCATTTCCGGGTCGAGGGCCGAGGTGGGCTCGTCGAACAGCAGCACGCGCGGCTCCATGGCCAGCGCGCGGGCGATCGCGACGCGCTGCTGCTGGCCGCCCGAGAGCATCGTCGGGTATTTGTGCGCATGGTCGGCCATGCCGACGCGCTTGAGCAGGTTCGACGCCACTTCCTGCGCCTTGGCCTTCGACAGGCCACGCACCTTGCGCGGGGCGAGGCAGAGGTTCTCCAGCACGGTCATGTTGGAGAACAGGTTGAAGCTCTGGAACACCATGCCCACCTCGCGGCGGAGCGCCGCCAGGCTGGCGGGCTTGTCCGAGACTTCCACGCCGTCGATGACGATCGTGCCGGCCTCGTGCTTCTCCAGCCGGTTCAGCAGGCGGAGAAAGGTGGACTTCCCGGAGCCGGACGCGCCGAGGATCGCCACGACCTCGCCGGGCCTGAAGTCCACGGAGACGCCGTTGAGGACGCTGGCGGCGCCGAAGCTCTTGCAGACGCCCGATACGCTGATCAGGGATTTTTCAGTCATGCCCGTGGCCATGCTCATTTCCTCTCGAAGCTCAGATAGCGTTCCAGGGCGTTGGTGACTTGTGTCAGCCCCGTGGTCAGCACCAGGTAGATCGCGGCGGACGTCAGCAGCACCGGCACCGGTTCGAAGGTCGCCGACTGGATACGGCTGGCGGCGTTCGACAGCTCGACCACGCCGATCGCATAGGCCAGGGACGAGTCCTTGAGCAGCGACACGCCGTTGTTCACCAGCGGCGGCAGGCTGATGCGCAGGGCCTGCGGGAAGACCACGGCGCTGAAGATGGTCAGGCGCGACAGGCCCAGCGCATGGGCCGCCTCGATCTGCCCCTTGGGCACCGAGAGCAGGCCCGAGCGGATGGCTTCGGCGTTGTAGGCGCCGACGTTGAAGGCGAGGGCGATCGCCGCCGAGGTGAAGTCGCTGAACTCCAGGGCGGGCAGGAGAGTGGGCAGCGCGAAGAAGGTGAACAGTATCTGCAGCAGCAGCGGTGTGCCGCGGGCGATCCAGATGTACAGCGCGCACACCCAGCTCACCGGCCAGATGGCCGAGGTCTTGCCCAGCGCCACCAGGGTGCCGATGACCACGCCCAGGGCGCCGGCCAGGAGTGTCAGTTCGATGGTGACGACAGCGGCCTGGGCAAGCTGGTCGGCGTTGGGCCCGATGGGGTTGGGGACATGCCTCAAGATCCACTCCATGCCCACGACAAACGCCAGGGTTACTGCGATGGCCAGCACCGTCTTGATCAGCGGCGAATTCGCCGACAGGCGAACCGGCCTGCCCGGCATGGGCTTGGCACTCGATGACATATTGCACCTCTATCGATAAAACGAACGGCAGGATCGGAATCGCCAGTCGCGGGTTATTCGAAACTGGCGATAAAGGCGGACTTAGTTGCTGGCGACTTTTGCCGGGGCGGACTTGCAGCGGATATCTTCGTTGAACCATTTCTGGGAAATGGCCGCATAAGTTCCGTCGTCCTCGATGTCCTTGAGGACCGCGTTGTATTTATCCAGCAGGCCGGAGTTGCCCTTTTTCACCGCGGTTGCGATTTCTTCGTTGAAGAGCATGTCGCCCAGATACAAGGCGCGGGGCGACCCCTGGATCTGGCTGCCTTTGGCCTGGGCCATCAGGGCGACGAACTTGTCGGTGATCCAGGCGTTGGCGCGCCCGGAAACCAACGCATTGCGCGCATCGTTGTCGGACGAAAGGTTGCGCACCTGCTTGATGCCCGGGACCTTCTGCACCGCTTCGAAATAGGTTGAGCCGGTCTGCACCGACACCGTCTTCCGGTCGAGGTCCGCGGCGCTTTTGATCTCCGGGTTGGTCGAGACGATGATGCCGCCGGTGCAGTAGTGCGGATGGGTGAAGTCCACGGCCTTGGCGCGTTCGGGGGTCACGCCGAACGATGCGATCACCAGGTCCCAGCGATCCTGGGACAGGCCCGCCAGCAGGGAGTCGAACGCCATGGGCTTCCATTCCGCCTTGAGGTTCAGGCGCCTGGCGATTTCGTTGCCCAGGTCGATTTCAAAGCCGGTGAGTTTCCCGCCGTCGAAGTACTGGAAAGGGGGGAAGGTTCCGTCGGTGCCGATGACGAGGGTTCCGCTCTTCTGGATCTCGTCAAGGGGGCGCGCGCTGGCTGTCTGGAAACCGATGGCGCCAATCAGAGCAAAGGCCATGAGGAAGGACTTCTTCATGAGTGCAATATCTCCTGATGAATTATTGTTAAGGCAGAGATAGTTTGTGTACGCCTCTTTCAGGCGCACTTCGGCAACTATGAAGCGAGTTGGTCGAAGGGCCCGGCTGATTGAACTTTGGTGAGGCTGGGTGGAATTATCTTCGCTCTCCAGGCAGCAACTCTTCGTATTTTCCCGCTCGACGCAGGATTGATGCGTAAATCGGTTTTTCCGCGCAGGAGTTGTGCGAGGTTCCGCTGGGACAGGTGTGTTCCGCCCGGAGTGAAGTCCGCATGATGATTTCCAGCGCCGCGCTGACTTGCCTTCGAAGCGGCGGGGCGCACCCCCGCGCACGGGCTCAGGCATTCGCCAGGGCGCCCGGCGCCACCCGCAGCCAGGCCCGCAGCTGCCGTGGGGACGCGTCAGGCCGCTTCGGGCAGCGCCGGGGCCGCCTTCTTCGGCGGCCGGATCGAGCCGATGTACACCGCGAGGATGGTCAGCAGGGCGCCGCCGATCTGCAGCGCCGTGTTGGCCTTGCCGAGGAAGGCGATATCGATGAAATAGGTGATCACCGGCTCCAGCAGCAGGATCAGCCCGGCCAGGCCCAGGCTGATGGCGCCGATCGAGCGGTTGACCAGCAGCCAGCCGACGAACTGCACCAGCACCCCGTAGATCACCAGCATCAGCAGGGTCCGGCCATCGTTGATCGCCAGGCTTTCGCCGTTGGCCAGGGCGTAGCCGAGCAGCACCAGCGCCGCCCACAGGCTCAGGTTGAGCATCTGCGCGATCTTGTCGCCGCCGCCGTCCGGCAACTGGGTGTTGATCTTTAGGAAGTACACGCAGATCGCGTAGGCCAGCCCTGAGAGCACTCCGTACACCACTCCCTTGATCCCCAGGGCGCTGGTCATTTCCGGCATCAGCAGCAGGTACAGCCCGACGAAGGCCAGGCTGATCGAGACGAGGAAATACACCGAAGGCCGTTCCTTGAGCAGGTAGAAGCCCAGGAAGGTCATGAAGAACACCTGGCAGTTGGTCAGGATCGAGCCGATGCCGGGGCCGACGATATGGATGCTCTGGTGCCAGAGCCCCAGGTCGATGGCCAGGAACACCCCGGCCAGCGCGGTATAGAGCCGCGGCTTGAAACCCCTGAGCAGCAGCGGAGTGCGGCGGACCCTGAGCAGCAGGAAGAACAGCATCGAGGCGAACAGCATCCGGTAGAAGCCGGCGCCGCCGGGGCCGATCCGGGCGAAGGCCACGGCCAGGGCGGAAAGGCTGAGCATCAGGCCGCCGACGGTCAGTTCGAGGATCGCCCGGTTGCCGTTAGTCGACATGGACCGCTCCGTCGAGGCGTTGCGGTTTGCCGCCGGCGCGGGGTGTCCGGCCTGGAGACTGGCGCCCGCATGTGGCGGGCAGGCCCGGCGCTGGTGTAGCCATGTTCGGAGTGCTCATCTGAAAGGTGCGTCTTGATCGGTGGAGGGCAGGGCTCAGGCCTGCCGGGCGGCCAGTTCCAGCCACTGGCGCACGGCGGGGTGGGCCAGCACGTTGTCGACGTAGGCCCGCAGATGCCCCGGCACCTGGACGTCGTAGCGGCGGAAGCGGAAGACCACGGGCACGAACATGGCGTCGACGATGCCGAAGCCGCCACAGAGGAAGCTGTGCGAGCCGCTGGCCGCGAGCAGGTCGCTCCAGATCGCGAAGACGCGCTGGATTTCTTCGCGGGTCTGTTCCAGCAGCTCACCGGCCTGGTCCCCGGTGTTCAGGCCGAACGACATCTGCGTGCGCAGGTGGGTGAAACCGGAGTGCATCTCCGCCGCCGCGGCGCGGGCCAGGGCGCGCAGGCGGGCGTCTTCTGGCCAGAGTTTGGCCTGGGGGTGGGTTTCCGCGATGTATTCGCAGATGGCCAGGCTGTCGTTGATGACCATGCCGTCGACCAGCAGCGCCGGGACCTTGCCCGAGGGCGAGTGTTCGAGGATGCGCTGGCGGGTGTCCGGCTGTTCGAGCCGGACCTGCAGGGTCTGGAACGCGACGTCGGCGCTCACCAGGGCCAGCCAGGCGCGGAGCGACCAGGAGGATTTGTCGAAGTCGCCGATAACCAGTTTCGCGGACATCACGCTTGCTCACTCGGGTTGCGGAAGGAGTGGTAACGTTATCCGGCGGTTTTCGGTGCGTATTGTAAAAAACTGGACAGGTCTTGGACGAACAGCGGAACAACCAGCGCGGCACCCCGGAGCAGGACTTCGTCAAGTTCTGGCGCATACCCGAGGGCGAGTGCGAACTGCTCTCGGCGCGCTTCAGCAACCAGACGTTCGGCCGCCATTCCCACGACCGCTACGCCGTCGGGGTCATCAGCGGCGGCGTGGAGCGCATGTACTACCGTGGCCGCCATTCCCTGGGCGGCGCGGGCAGCCTGGTCACCATCAGCCCCGGAGAGATCCACGACGGCCTGCCCGGCCATGAGCAGGGCTGGATGTACCGCATGCTCTACCTCGACCCGCAGTGGCTGAACCGCACGCTGCTGCCGAAGCAGGCGAGCGATTACATTCACCTGTTCAGGACCGCCTTCGACCACTCGCCGGCGCTCGCCCGGAGCTTCCTGCAGCAACACCAGGCCATCGAGGCGTCCCAGTCCGGCCTGGAGCGGGAATGCCTGCTGCTGGAACTGGTGCCCCGGCTCTTCGAGCGCGACGGTGCGCGCATCGCCCCGGCCGAGGGCGTCGAGAAGCAGGCGGTGCAGCGGGTGCGGCGCAAGCTCGAAGACGACTTCGACCAGCAGGTTTCCCTGGAACAGCTGGCCGAGCTGGTGGGCCTGGAGCCGCTGTACCTGATCCGGGTGTTCAAGAAGAGCGTGGGCGTGTCGCCCCACAGCTACCAGATCCAGGTCAGGATCGCCCAGGTCCAGCGCCTGCTGCGTGCCGGCGCGAGCATCGCCGATGCCGCCTTCGCCTGCGGCTTCTTCGACCAGAGCCACATGACCCGCGCGTTCAAGAAGGTGGTCGGGATCACCCCGGGCAGTTTCCGCGCGGGGCGTGCGTCGGCCTAGCTCTGCTGCGGGGCGGTTCGCGAGCACGCTCGCTCCTGCGAAAAGCCCGTTCCGCGCGCAGCTCGCCCCTCTCTGGGACCTCCACCTGTAGGAGCGAGCTTGCTCGCGAACCCAAAGCCCATCCCGAGAAGTGTTCGATATTCGCACCGATAGTCGATTATCGGATTGTTCGCCCGTCTCCCTCGACGGTAGTGTCTTCCCACCGACACGGACCACCACAGCGAGACCGACAATGGCTGAACTCCTCACTCTCCGCGACGCGGTCGAGCGCTTCGTCCATGACGGCGACACCGTCGCCCTCGAAGGCTTCACCCACCTGATCCCGACCGCCGCCGCCCACGAGCTGATCCGCCAGGGCCGCAAGGACCTGCACCTGGTGCGCATGACGCCCGACCTGGTCTACGACCTGCTGATCGGCGCCGGCTGCGTGCGCAAGCTGACCTTCTCCTGGGGCGGCAATCCCGGCGTCGGTTCGCTGCACCGCCTGCGCGACGCAGTGGAGAAGGGCTGGCCGCGTCCGCTGGAGATCGACGAACACAGCCACGCCGACCTCGCCAACTCCTACGTGGCCGGCGCCTCGGGCCTGCCGTTCGCGGTGCTGCGCGCCTACGCCGGCTCCGACCTGCCGAAGGTCAACCCGAACATCCGCTTCATCGAGTGCCCGTTCACCGGCGAGCAGCTGGCCGCCGTGCCCTCGGTGCGCCCGGACGTCACCGTGATCCACGCGCAGAAGGCCGACCGCAAGGGCAACGTGCTGCTGTGGGGCATCCTCGGCGTGCAGAAGGAGGCCGCCCTGGCGGCGAAGCGCTGCATCGTCACCGTCGAGGAAATCGTCGACGACCTCAACGCGCCGATGAACGCCTGCGTGCTGCCGACCTGGGCGCTGTCCGCCGTCTGCCTGGTGCCGGGCGGTTCGCACCCGTCCTACGCCCACGGCTACTCCGAGCGCGACAACCGCTTCTACCGGGCCTGGGACCCGATCGCCCGCGACCGCGACACCTTCAACGCCTGGATCGACACCTACATCCGCGGCACCGAGGATTTTTCCGAGTTCCAAGCCAAGCTCGCGGAGGCCAACTGATGAGCGCCTACAGCACCAATGAGATGATGACCGTGGCCGCCGCCCGCCGCCTGAAGAACGGCGCCGTCTGCTTCGTCGGCATCGGCCTGCCGTCCAAGGCCGCCAACCTGGCGCGCCTGACCGCCTCGCCGGACGTGGTCCTGATCTACGAGTCCGGCCCCATCGGCGCCAAGCCCGGCGTGCTGCCGCTGTCCATCGGCGACGGCGAGCTGGCGGAAACCGCCGACACCGTGGTGCCCACCGGCGAAATCTTCCGCTACTGGCTGCAGGGCGGGCGCATCGACGTCGGCTTCCTCGGCGCCGCCCAGGTCGACCGCTTCGGCAACATCAACACCACCGTGATCGGCGACTACAACAACCCGAAAGTGCGCCTGCCGGGTGCCGGCGGCGCGCCGGAGATCGCCGGTTGCGCCAGGGAAGTGCTGATCATCCTCAAGCAGTCCCACCGCACCTTCGTCGACAAGCTGGCCTTCATCACCTCGGTCGGCTTCGGCGAGGGCGGCGACCATCGCCGGCAGCTCGGCCTGCCGGGCAAGGGCCCGCTGGCGATCATCACCGACCTGTGCATCATGGAGCCCGAAGCCGGCAGCAACGAATTCATCGTCACCTCGCTGCACCCGGGGGTGACCCGCGAGCAGGTGGTGGAGAACACCGGCTGGGCGATCCGCTTCGCCGCGCAAGTCGGCGAGACGCCGGCCCCCAACGACACCGAACTGACCGCCCTGCGTGCCCTGGAAGCGCGCACGGCGGCCGCCCATGGCCAGCAAGGAGCTGAGGAATGAGCCGCGACGTATTCATCTGCGATGCCGTGCGTACACCCATCGGCCGCTTCGGCGGCGCACTGTCGGCGGTGCGCGCCGACGATCTCGCCGCCACCCCGATCAAGGCCCTGCTGGCGCGCAACCCGCAGGTCGACTGGGCCGCGCTGGACGAGGTGTACCTCGGCTGCGCCAACCAGGCCGGCGAGGACAACCGCAACGTCGCGCGCATGGCGGCGCTGCTGGCCGGCCTGCCGGACAGCGTGCCCGGCGTGACCCTCAACCGCCTCTGCGCCTCGGGCATGGACGCGGTGGGCAGCGCCTTCCGCGCCATCGCCAGCGGCGAGGCCGAGCTGATCGTCGCCGGCGGCGTCGAGTCCATGTCCCGCGCGCCCTATGTGATGGGCAAGGCCGACAACGCCTTCGGCCGCGGCCAGAAGATCGAGGACACCACCATCGGCTGGCGCTTCATCAACCCGCTGATGAAGGCCCGCTACGGCGTGGACTCCATGCCCGAGACCGCCGACAACGTGGCCGACGAACACCGGGTGAACCGCGCCGACCAGGACGCCTTCGCCCTGCGCAGCCAGCAGCGCGCCGGCGTCGCCCAGGCGTCGGGCTACTTCGCCGAGGAAATCGTCCCGGTGCGGATCGAGGGGCGCAAGGGCGAGACCGTGGTCGACACCGACGAACACCCGCGCCCGGACACCACCCTCGAAGCGCTGGCCAGGCTCAAGCCGGTCAACGGCGAGGGCAAGACCGTCACCGCCGGCAACGCCTCGGGCGTCAACGACGGCGCCGTGGCGATGATCCTCGCCAGCGCCGAGGCGGTGCAGAAACACGGCCTGACGCCGCGCGCCAGGGTGCTCGGCATGGCCAGCGCCGGCGTCGCCCCGCGGGTGATGGGCATCGGCCCGGTGCCGGCGGTGCGCAAGCTGCTGGAGCGCCTGAACCTGTCGGTCGACCAGTTCGACGTCATCGAGCTGAACGAGGCCTTCGCCGCCCAAGGCCTGGCGGTCACCCGCGAGCTCGGCATCGCCGATGACGATGCGCGGGTCAACCCCAACGGCGGCGCCATCGCCCTCGGCCACCCGCTGGGCGCCAGCGGCGCGCGGCTGGTGCTGACGGCGGTGCACCAGTTGCACAAGAGCGGCGGCAGGCTCGGCCTGTGCACCCTCTGCGTGGGCGTGGGGCAGGGCGTGGCGCTGGTGGTCGAGCGCGTCTGAGCGCTCGCTGAGCCGCGGGCACAGCCCTTGTAGGAGCGGATCCCGAGCGCGCTGGGCTTTGGCTCTTGAAGACTTCCAGAGAAACTTCCGTGAACACCGGAGCGCCCCTTCAGGAGGCCGAGTGGAATCGGAGTTTCAGGGGTTGAGCGGCATGGATGCCGCGAGAGCGTTGTCGGGCCAGGGATGGCCCGTCAACGCGGGCCCCTGAAACTTCGATGGAACGAGGGAATTTTTCGCCTAAGCGAAAAACCGGATGCAGGGGCACAGACCTTTGCCTACTTTGGGGCACTTGCCAAAGTAGGTCGCCCGAGGGGGCGAAACAAAATCTTCCAGCACACACCGAAGCGGCGCAGAAACACCGAACAAAGAGCATCGCGGACAAGGTCCGCTCCTACGGGATGGCGCCGCGTTAGCAGGAAGCGATCCCGCCGGCAACGCTCAGCTCTCCAGCTCCTTGCGGTCGCGGAACAGCTCCAGCGCCTGCGGGTTGGCCAGGGCGTCGGTGTTCTTCACCGGGCGCCCGTGCACCACGTTGCGAACCGCCAGTTCGACGATCTTGCCGCTCAGGGTGCGCGGGATGTCCGCGACTTCGAGGATTTTCGCCGGCACATGGCGCGGGGTGGTGTTGGCGCGGATGGTCTGGCGGATGCGCTCCTGCAGCGCCTCGTCCAGCGCGATGCCTTCGCGCAGGCGGACGAACAGCACCACGCGCACGTCGCCCTGCCATTCCTGGCCGATGGCGATGGACTCCAGCACCTGCTCGACCTTCTCCACCTGGCGGTAGATTTCCGCGGTGCCGATGCGAACGCCGCCGGGGTTGAGCACGGCGTCGGAGCGGCCGTGGATCACCAGGCCGCCGTGTTCGGTCTCCTCGGCGTAGTCGCCGTGGGCCCAGACGCCGGGGAAGGTGGCGAAGTAGGCGTCGAGGAATTTCTCGTTGTTCTCGTCGTTCCAGAAACCCACCGGGATCGACGGGAAGTGCCGCACGCAGACCAGCTCGCCTTTCTCGCCGCGCACCGGCCTGCCGGCGTCGTCCCAGACTTCCACCGCCATGCCCAGGCCCTTGCATTGCAGCTCGCCGCGCCACACCGGCGCGGCCGGGTTGCCCAGGGCGAAGCAGGAGACGATGTCGGTGCCGCCGGAGATCGACGACAGGCAGAGGTCGGCCTTGATGTCGCGGTAGACGTAGTCGAAGCTCTCGTGGGCCAGCGGCGAGCCGGTCGAGAGGATGCTCTTCAGGCGCTCCAGGGAGTGGCTCTGGCGCGGCCGCACGTTGGCCTTTTCCAGCGCGGCGATGTACTTGGCGCTGGTGCCGAAGATGCTGATGCCCTCGGCGTCGACCAGGTCGATCAGCCGTTCCGGGCCGGGGTGGAAGGGCGAGCCGTCGTAGAGCACCAGGCTGGCGCCCAGGGCCAGGCCGGAGACCAGCCAGTTCCACATCATCCAGCCGCAGGTGGTGTAGTAGAACAGCGTGTCGGCGCTGCCCAGGTCGGTGTGCAGGCCGTGTTCCTTGAGGTGTTGCAGCAGCACGCCGCCGGTGCCGTGGACGATGCACTTGGGCACGCCGGTGGTGCCGGAGGAATAGAGGATGTACAGCGGGTGGTCGAAGGGCACCGGGGTGAACACCGGCTCGCCGCCGGCGCGGTAGAAATCCTGCCAGAGGGCGACCCTGGCCAGGGTCTGGTAATCGCCGGGGCGCACGTCGGAACGGGCGCAGGGGACGATCAGCAGCTGTTCCAGGCTGGGCAGCCGGGGGAGGATTTCATTGAGCTTGGCGGTCAGGTCCAGGGTCTTGCCGGCGTAGCGGTAGCCGGCGCAGGCGATCAGCACCTTGGGTTCGATCTGGCCGAAGCGGTCGATCACGCCCTGGGTGCCGAAGTCCGGCGAGCAGCTCGACCAGGTGGCGCCCAGGCTGGCGGTGGCGAGCATGCCGACCACGGTCTGCCAGGTGTTGGGCATGAAGGCCGCGACGCGGTCGCCGATGCCCACCCCGGCGTCGCGCAGGGCCAGTTGCAGGCCGGCGACCTGGGCAGCCAGTTCGGCGTGGCTGAGCACCTCGCGGCGCTCGTCCTCGCTGATGGCGATCAGCGCCGGGTGGTGGTCGCGGCGGCGCAGCAGGTGCTCGGCGAAGTTCAGCGTGGCGCCGGGGAACCAGTGCGCATCGGGCATCTCCGGGCCTTCTTCGAGGACCGCCGTGGGCGCTTCATGGAACTGCACGCCGAAGGTGTCGACGATGGCCAGCCAGAACGCCTCGCGCTCGGCGATGCTCCAGGCGTGCAGGGCGGCGTAGTCGGGCAGGTCGAGCCCGTGCTGCTGCGCCACCCTGCGGCGGAAGGCGTCCATCCGGGTGGCGGCGATGCGTTCGGGGGAGGGGGTCCACAGCGGGGTCATGTTGGGCGTCCGTCCGGTTTTTCTTCTCTAACCAGTGTGGCACGGACGCGGGGATATAGAAGGAGAGGGAGGCTCCTACGGGGAATGCACCGCTTTTGTAGGAGCGGATCTTATCCGCGATGCTTTTGCTCTTCGTACGGTGTTCATGCGCCGCTTCGGCGTGCGCTGGGATATCTGGTTTCGCCCTCCCGGGCGAGTCCCTTTTGGCGTCCCAAAAGGAACCAAAAGGACTTGTCCCGACATCCGGGTCTTCGCTTCGCTCAGACTCCCCTCGCTCCGGTATTGCTCCGAGGGTCGGCTTGCAAGGGCCGTCCCTGGCCCTTCAAGCCTCTCGCGGCATCCATGCCGCTCGCCCCTCTGCGCAATACCTCCACTCGGCCTCCTGACAGGACTCTGCGCGCGCCGGATATTTCGGTGTGACAGACAGAGCTGCAGGATTTGCACTTCGTAGTGCTGTAGGGTGGATGTCGCTGTTTACATCCACCCCTGGCGCCTGGGCTGGGCGCCGATGGTGGACATGAAGAGCAATGTCCACCCTACGGGGGGCCGTGCTCAGCGCTTGGCCAGCAGCGCCTTGGCCACGCGCGAGCCGTTGGGCTTGTCGAGTACCGCGCAGATGCGCTGGCCGGCGTCGATCAGCTGGTCGAGGTCGATGCCGGTGTGGATGCCCAGGCCGTTCATCAGGTAGAGCACGTCCTCGGTGGCGACGTTGCCGGTGGCGCCCTTGGCGTAGGGGCAGCCGCCCAGGCCGGCGACCGAGCTGTCGAACACCGCGATGCCTTCGAGCAGGCTGGCGTAGATGTTCGCCAGGGCCTGGCCGTAGGTGTCGTGGAAGTGCCCGGCCAGCTGTGCGCGCGGCACGCGTTGGCCGACGACTTCGATCATCCGGCGGGTGGCGCCGGCGGTGCCGACGCCGATGGTGTCGCCCAGGGAGACTTCGTAGCAGCCCATGGCGTGCAGTTCGGCGGCGACGGCGGCGACCTGCGCCACGTCCACCTCGCCCTGGTAGGGGCAGCCGAGCACGCAGGAAACGTAGCCGCGCACGCGCACGCCGTGCTGGCGGGCCGCTTCCATCACCGGGACGAAGCGCTCCAGGCTCTCCTTGATCGAGCAGTTGATGTTCTTCTGCGAGAAGGCCTCGGAGGCGGCGGCGAATACCGCGACTTCCTCGACTTTCGCTTCCAGCGCGGCCTCGAAGCCCTTCAGGTTCGGCGTCAGGGCGGCGTAGGTGACGCCGGGCTTCTGCCGGATGCCGGCGAAGACTTCCGCCGAGCCGGCCATCTGCGGCACCCACTTGGGCGAGACGAAGCTGCCGACTTCGATGTAGCCCAGGCCGGCGGCGGTGAGGTCGTCGACCAGACGCACCTTGTCGGCGACGCTGATGGGCTGTTTTTCGTTCTGCAGGCCATCGCGCGGGCCGACTTCGACCAGGCGGACGGATTGGGGCAGGGTCATGGTTTGTCCTCGTTGGTTTCAGGCGAAGGGCGGTTTTGGCTCTTCGTAGGAGCGAGCTTGCTCGCGAACCCGCCGCACATCGGACGCTCAGGGTGCAATGCGTTCGCGAGCAAGCTCGCTCCTACAGGGAAAAGCGTCAGGCCGACGCTTCTTCCAGCTCCACCAGCGCGGTGCCTTCCGACACCAGTTCGCCTTCGCTGCAATACAGCGATTTCACCACGCCGGCATGCGGCGCGCGAATGCTGTGTTCCATCTTCATGGCTTCGAGCACCACCAGCGCGGCGCCGGCTTCGACGCTCTGGCCGGGTTCGACCAGGATGCGCACGATGCTGCCGTTCATCGGTGCGCCCAGCCCGCCGTGGTGGGCGTGGGCGGCTTCGGCCTCGGCGATCGGATCGAAGCGCTGCACGCCGACCAGCTCGCCGTTCCACTCCAGATAGAGGCTGTCGCCCCGGCGGATCACCTGATGGCGGCGGCGCAGTTCGCCGTCCTTCACATCGAGCCACTGACCATCGAGCTTGGCGATGCGCTGGCCGTCGGCATGGCGCAGGCGCACCACGTGGGACTCGCCCTTGGCCAGCAGGTGCAGGTCGGTTTCCCCCGGCAGGCCGCTGCGCCAGCCGCTGCGGGCGGACCAGGGCGAATGGGCGTCGTCGCCGCGCACGCGGGCGGCTTCGCTCTGCACCCAGGCTTCGGCGGCCAGCTGCCAGAAGCGCTTGGGCAGGGCGGCGGGGGCGGGCAGCAGGGCGTCCTGGTGACGGGCGATGAAGCCGGTGTCCAGCTCGCCCTCGGCGAAGGCCGGGTGGGCCAGCACGCGACGCAGGAACGCCAGGTTGGTCTTGAAGCCGCCGACGGCGGTTTCGCCGAGCATCGACAGCAGGCGCTGGCGGGCTTCCTCGCGGTTCTCGCCCCAGGCGATCAGCTTGGCCAGCATCGGGTCGTAGAACGGCGAGATGTCGTCGCCCTCGCGGATGCCGCTGTCCACCCGGCGGCCGGGGCCGGCGGCGGGTTCGCGGTACAGCGCGAGGTGGCCGCTGGCGGGCAGGAAGCCGCCTTCGGGGTCTTCGGCGTAGAGCCGCACTTCGATGGCGTGGCCGTTCAGCGGCACCTGCTGCTGAGTCAGCGGCAGCGGCTCGCCACGGGCGACGCGGATCTGCCAGGCCACCAGGTCGAGGCCGGTGATGGCTTCGGTGACAGGGTGTTCCACCTGCAGGCGGGTGTTCATTTCCATGAAGAAGAACTGGCCGCTGCCTTCGTCGTAGAGGAATTCCACGGTGCCGGCGCCGACGTAGCCGATGGCCTGGGCGGCGCGCACGGCGGCTTCGCCCATGCCCTGGCGCAGTTCGAGGGAGAGGCCCGGCGCCGGCGCTTCTTCCACCACTTTCTGGTGGCGGCGCTGGATCGAGCAGTCGCGTTCGTTGAGGTACAGGCAGTTGCCGTGCTGGTCGGCGAACACCTGGATTTCCACGTGGCGCGGCTTGGTCAGGTACTTCTCCACCAGCATGCGCGAGTCGCCGAAGCCGGACTGCGCCTCACGCTGGGCGGATTCCAGCGCCTCGGCCAGCTCGGCCTCGCGTTCGACCACCTTCATGCCCTTGCCGCCACCGCCGGCGGCGGCCTTGAGCAGCACCGGGTAGCCGATGCGCTGCGCCTCGCGCTGGAAGGTGGCGTAGTCCTGGGCTTCGCCGTGGTAGCCGGGCACCAGCGGCACGCCGGCGGTTTCCATCAGCGCCTTGGCCGCGGACTTGCTGCCCATGGCGTCGATGGCGCTGGCCGGCGGGCCGAGGAAGATCAGCCCGGCCTCTTCGCAGGCGCGGGCGAAGCCGGCGTTCTCCGAGAGGAAGCCGTAGCCGGGGTGGATGGCCTGGGCGCCAGCGGCTTTCGCGGCGGCCAGCACGGCGTCCGCGCGCAGGTAGCTCTCGGCCGGCTTGGCGCCGCCCAGGTCGATGGCGATGTCCGCTTCCTCGACATGGCGGGCGTTGCGGTCGGTGGCGCTGTGCACGGCCACGGTGGTCAGGCCCAGGGCCTTGGCGGTGCGCATCACGCGGCAGGCGATCTCGCCGCGGTTGGCCACCAGCAGGGTATCGATCTTGCTCATCAGGCTTGCTCCTGCCAGGCCGGTTTGCGTTTTTCCAGGAAGGCGCGCAGGCCTTCCTGCCCCTCGGGGCTGATGCGGATGCGGGCGATGGCCGCTTCGGTGTAGCGGCGCAGTTCGGGCTTGAGTTCGCCGGCGCCGATCTCGTGGAACAGCGCCTTGCAGGCCACCAGGGCCGCCGGACTGTTGTTCAGCAGGTTGGCGATCCAGGCGTTGGCCTTTTCGTCCAGCTCGGCGGCCGGGAAGTGCTCGTCCACCAGACCCAGCTCGCGGGCACGCACGCCGCTGAAACGCTCGGCGGTCATGGCGTAGCGGGTGGCGGCGCGCTGGCCGATGGCCTTGGTGACGAACGGGCCGATGGTCGCCGGGATCAGGCCGATGCGCACTTCGGACAGGCAGAACTGCGCGTCCTCGGCGGCCAGCGCCATGTCGCAGCAGGCCACCAGGCCGACGCCGCCGCCGAAGGCCGCGCCCTGCACCACGGCGAGGGTCGGTTTCTTCAGCTGGTGCAGGTTGTAGAGCAGTTCGGCGAGCTGCTGGGCGTCGGCCAGGTTGCCCTGGTAGTCCAGCTGCACGGATTCCTGCATCCAGGAAAGGTCGGCGCCGCCGCAGAAGTGCTTGCCGCGTCCGCGCAGCACCAGCAGGCGCACGCGGTCGTCGGCGGCGACGACGTCGAGCGCGCGGATCAGCTCGGCGATGGTCTGGGCGTTGAAGGCGTTGTTCTTCTCCGGGCGGTTCAGCCAAAGATTGGCGACGCCGCGCGGGTCGATGTCGAGTTCGATGTTCATATAGCTACCTTCGGTCGCTAGCGGCAAGCTGTAATCCGAAAGCTGCAAAGAGCACCGCTTGCAGCTTACAGCTTGAGGCTTGTGGCTGTTCTTACATTCGGAAGACGCCGAAGCGCGTGGCTTCGACAGGCGCGTTGAGCGAGGCGGAGAGGGCGAGGCCAAGCACGTCGCGGGTCTGCGCCGGGTCGATGACGCCGTCGTCCCACAGGCGCGCGCTGGAGTAATACGGGTGGCCCTGGCGCTCGTACTGTTCGAGGATCGGCGCCTTGATCTTCGCCTCGTCCTCGGCGGACAGCGCGTGGCCGGCGCGTTCGGCCTGCTCGCGCTTGACCTGGGCGAGCACGCCTGCGGCCTGTTCGCCGCCCATCACGCCGATCCGCGCGTTGGGCCACATCCACAGGAAGCGCGGGTCGTAGGCGCGGCCGCACATGCCGTAGTTACCGGCGCCGAAGCTGCCGCCGATGATCACGGTGAACTTCGGCACCTGGGCGCAGGCCACCGCGGTGACCAGCTTGGCGCCGTGCTTGGCGATGCCGCCGGCCTCGTACTTCTGGCCGACCATGAAGCCGGTGATGTTCTGCAGGAACAGCAGCGGGATGCCGCGCTGGCAGGCCAGCTCGATGAAGTGCGCGCCTTTCTGCGCGGCTTCGGCGAAGAGGATGCCGTTGTTGGCGAGGATCGCCACCGGGTAGCCGTGCAGGTGGGCGAAGCCGCACACCAGGGTGGTGCCGAACAGTGCCTTGAACTCGTCGAATTCGCTGCCGTCGACCAGCCGCGCGATGATCTCGCGCACGTCGAAGGGCTGCTTGCTGTCCACCGGGATCACCCCGTACAGCTCGTCGCTGGCGTACAGCGGGGCGCGCGGGGCGAGGGTGTTGAGCTTGCCCTGCTTGCTCCAGTTGAGGTTGGCGATGCAGCGGCGGGCGATGGCCAGCGCATGCTCGTCGTCCTCGGCGTAATGGTCGGCCACGCCGGAGGTCTTGCAGTGCACGTCGGCGCCGCCCAGGTCCTCGGCGCTCACTACCTCGCCGGTGGCGGCCTTCACCAGCGGCGGGCCGGCAAGGAAGATGGTGGCCTGGTTGCGCACCATGATGGTCTCGTCGCTCATCGCCGGCACGTAGGCGCCGCCGGCGGTGCAGGAGCCCATCACCACGGCGATCTGCGGGATGCCCTGGGCGCTCATGTTGGCCTGGTTGAAGAAGATCCGGCCGAAGTGCTCGCGGTCGGGGAACACCTCGTCCTGGCGCGGCAGGTTGGCGCCGCCGGAGTCCACCAGGTAGATGCACGGCAGGCGGTTCTGCTGGGCGATGGTCTGGGCGCGCAGGTGCTTCTTCACGGTCAGCGGGTAGTAGCTGCCGCCTTTCACCGTGGCGTCGTTGCCGACGATCATGCATTCCACGCCTTCCACCCGGCCGATGCCGGCGACCACGCCGGCGGCGGCGACGTCTTCGCCGTACACGCCGTGGGCGGCCAGGGCGGAGATTTCGAGGAAGGGCGATCCGGCGTCGAGCAGGCGGTTGATGCGTTCGCGCACCAGCAGCTTGCCGCGCGCGGTGTGCTTGGCTTGGGCGGCGGCGCCGCCGCCTTCATGGACGCGGCCGAGCACGGCGCGCAGGTCCTGGACGTTCTCCAGCATGGTCGCGGCGTTGGCGGCGTATTCAGGGGAACGCGTATTGATTTGGGTGTTGAGAATGGTCATTCGGTTCTCCGCGAGCTGTAAGCCTCAAGCTTTAAGCTGCAAGCAGGCGCATGGGCTCTTGCTTGCAGCTTGGTGCTTGCCGCTTGTGGCTTATTTAGTTTCGTTGAACAGCTCGCGGCCGATCAGCATGCGGCGGATTTCGCTGGTGCCGGCGCCGATCTCGTAGAGCTTGGCGTCGCGCAGCAGGCGGCCGGTGGGGAACTCGTTGATGTAGCCGTTGCCGCCGAGGATCTGGATGGCGTCCAGGGCCATCTGCGTCGCGCGCTCGGCGGTGTAGAGGATCACCCCGGCGGCGTCCTTGCGGGTGGTCTCGCCACGGTCGCAGGCCTGGGCCACGGCGTAGAGGTAGGCGCGGCTGGCGTTGAGCTGGGTGTACATGTCGGCGACCTTGCCCTGGATCAGCTGGAACTCGCCGATGCTCTGGCCGAACTGCTTGCGGTCGTGGATGTAGGGGACGATCACGTCCATGCAGGCCTGCATGATGCCGATCGGGCCGCCGGCGAGGACCACGCGCTCGTAGTCCAGGCCGCTCATCAGCACCTTCACGCCGCCGTTGACCGCGCCGAGCACGTTCTCTTCCGGCACTTCCACGTCATCGAAGAACAGCTCGCAGGTGTTGGAGCCGCGCATGCCCAGCTTGTCGAACTTGCTGCCACGGCTGAAGCCCTTCCAGTCGCGCTCGACGATGAACGCGGTGATGCCGTGGGCGCCTTTCTCCGGCTCGGTCTTGGCGTAGATCACGTAGGTGTTGGCGTCCGGGCCGTTGGTGATCCAGGTCTTGCTGCCGTTCAAGACGAAGCGGTCGCCGCGCTTCTCGGCGCGCAGGCGCATCGACACCACGTCGGAGCCGGCGTTGGGCTCGCTCATGGCCAGGGCGCCGATGTGCTCGCCGCTGATCAGCTTGGGCAGGTACTTGGCCCTCTGCTCGGCATTGCCGTTGCGCTTGATCTGGTTGACGCACAGGTTGGAGTGCGCGCCGTAGGACAGGCCGACCGAAGCCGAGCCGCGGCTGATCTCCTCGATGGCGATGACGTGGGCCAGGTAGCCCATGTTGGCGCCGCCGTATTCCTCGGCGACGGTGATGCCGAGCAGGCCCATGTCGCCGAACTTCTTCCACATGTCCATGGGGAACAGGTTGTCGGCGTCGATCTGCGCGGCGCGCGGGGCGAGTTCAGTGGCGACAAAGCCACGCACCTGCTCGCGCAGCATGTCGATGGTTTCGCCGAGGCCGAAGTTGAGGGAGGGATAGCTCATGGGGTCACCTGTTGTACTTGTAATTGGATGATTGATTGGACCTGCCGCGCGTCGGTCAGGCTGCGTTGAAAGCCTCCTCCAGCGCGCAAGGTCCGGGTTTGTCCTAGCTCGTCACGCGCTGCTTCCGGGGGTCGTCGGTCTCGGCCATGGCCGCGAGGCAGCGCTCCTCGGCCGTGTCCAGTTCGAGTTTCATCTGCTCGATGTCCAGCAGCTGCTGCTCCAGCTGCGCGCGGCGGGCGGTGATCTTGCCGAGGAAGGTCTGCAGCTGCTTCTGGTTGCCGCTGGAAGGATCGTAGAGGTCGATCAGCTCCTTGCACTCGGCCAGCGAGAAGCCGATGCGCTTGCCGCGCAGGATCAGCTTCAGCGCCACCAGGTCCTTCGGGCTGTAGACGCGCTCCTGGCCGCGGCGCTCGGGGCTGAGCATGCCTTGCTCCTCGTAGAAGCGGATGGCGCGGGTGGTGACGTCCAGTTCGCGGGCCAGCTCGGAGATGGTGTAGGTCGTGGGCATGGGAATGCTCTTGCTCGGTCGTTTACCTTTACGTTAACGTAAACCTGCCTCGAGTCACTGTCAACACAGCTCGCGGGCGGCGCGGGAAAGGCGAGCGGCGCGGGAAATGTGCCCTGCCGGCGTTAGCCTTTCCTACCAGGGGCTTCCCCTTTACTGACGCCGCCCGGGGGTGTACACAGCCCTGACCAGCCTGCGAGTTCCGCGCCGCAATCGGGTGCGGAACCTACCGGAGCGATGCATGACCACAAGAACAATAAGCGGCGACCTGCCGCGCGAAGCCCACCTGGCCCGCGAACATCTGCAACAGGAAGGCGAAGTCCCCAGCGGCGTGCTCCGCGAGGAAATCGACGCCTCCTGGCGGCGCAGCCTGGGCCATGGCCTGGACTGCGCCAGCGGCACCGAGCACGGCCTCGACACGCGGGTCAAACCCGACGTGCTGCTGGCCGGCAACCGCCTGCTGCTCGACGCCGCCACCCCCGAACTGGACTACCTGCACCAGCGCCAGGGCCACGACGGCGTGATCATCCTGGCCAACGCCGACGCCACCATCCTGTCCGTCGAAGGCGCCCGCGAGCGCCTGAAGTGCAAGGGCCTGGCCGACATCGTCGAGGGCGCCTGCTGGAGCGAAGCCTCGCGCGGCACCAACGCCCTGGGCACCGCGCTGGTGGAAAAACGCGCCACGCAGATCGACTGCGGCGAACACTTCCTCGACCGCCTGAGCCGCTTCTCCTGCACCTCGGTGCCCATCGAAGGGCCGCAGGGCGCGCTGCTCGGCGTGCTCGACATGACCCGCGACGGCCCGCTCTCCGGCCCGCAGGAAAGCCTCTCGCTGCTCAGCCTCGCGGTGTTCCAGATCGAGGCGCGGCTGTTCGCCGTCAGCCACCCGGGGCAGGTGGTGATCGCCTTCCATTACCGCCGCCAGTACCTCGACTCCGCCTGGCAGGGCCTGCTGGCGCTGGGCCTGGACGGCAAGGTGCTGGCCGTCAGCGGCCAGGCCTGCCAACTGCTTGGCGCCAGCCGTGAAAGCCTGGTCGGCCGGCGCAGCGAAGACTTCCTCGGCCTGCGCGGCGAACAACTGCTGGCGCGGCTGAACCAGGGCGGCGTGGGCAGCCTGCAGACGCCCAAGGGCGAGCTGTTCTACAAGACCCTGCAGGCGCCGCTGCGCAGTCACTCCGTGCCGGTCAGCGCCCGCGCGCCGCGCCCGGCCGCCGGCCCCGACCTCGAAGCCCTGGCCGGCAGCCACCCGCGCTACGCCCGCGCCCTGCGCATGGCGCGCCAGGGGCTGGTCAACGAACTGCCGGTGCTGCTGCTCGGCGAGACCGGCAGCGGCAAGGAAGTGGTCGCCCGCGCCCTGCACCAGGCCAGCGCGCGCAGCGACAAACCCTTCGTCGCGGTGAACTGCGCGGCGATTCCCGAGGGCCTGATCGAATCCGAACTGTTCGGCTACCGCGACGGCGCCTTCACCGGCTCGCGGCGCGGCGGCATGGTCGGCCGGCTGCAACAGGCCCACGGCGGCACGCTGTTCCTCGACGAGATCGGCGACATGCCACTGGCCCTGCAAGCGCGCCTGCTGCGCGTGCTGCAGGAACGCAAGGTGGCGCCGCTGGGCGCCGGCGAGGAGCAGGACATCGACGTCGCGCTGATCTGCGCCACCCACCGCGACCTCAAGCGTCTGGTGGAGGAAAAGCAGTTCCGCGAGGACCTTTATTACCGCGTCAACGGCATCAGCGTGAAGCTGCCGGCGCTGCGCGAGCGCGACGACCTCGCCGAGCTGGCCGCCGGCCTGCTGGCGCGGATGGGCGCGCCCAAGGTCAGGCTCTCTGCCGAACTGCTCGGCCTGCTGCGCGAGTACCACTGGCCGGGCAACATCCGCCAGCTGGAGATGGTCCTGCGCACCGCCCTGGCCATGCGCGAGGAGGGCGAGGAGTGCCTCGGCCTCGACCACCTGCCCGACAGCACCCTGGACGAACTCAGCGCCGGCGAGCGCCCACAGAGCGGCAGCATCCGCGAGAATGAACTGGAGCTGATCCGCCAGGCGCTGGAGCGCCACCAGGGCAACGTCTCCGCCGCCGCCGACGCGCTGGGCATCAGCCGCGCCACGCTGTACCGCAAGCTCAAGCAACTCAAGGTGGGCTGATGTTCTTCACCCGCCTGATCGAGAGCGACGACCCGCAGGCGCTCAAGGCCTCGCTGCGCTGGCTGTACGGCTTCGTGCGGCCGCACAAGGCGGCCATCGCCGGCCTGCTCGGGCTGTCGTTCTGCGCGTCCTTGCTGGTGCTGGCGCAGCCCTGGCTGACCAAGCTGCTGATCGACGACGGCCTGCTGGCGAAGGACTTCCCGGTGCTGGTGATGGTCGCCGGGGCGATGATCGTCGTCGGGCTGGTCGGCACCGCGCTGTCCGGCCTCAACCGCTTCCTGCACACGCGACTGTCCGGGCGCATCCTGTTCGCCCTGCGCGATGCGCTGTACCGCCACCTGCAAACCCTCTCGCCGAGCTTCTTTGGCCGCCGCCGCATCGGCGACCTGATGTCCCGGCTGGACGGCGACGTCGCCGAAATCCAGCGCTTCGCCGTGGATTCGCTGTTCTCCGCCGTCTCCAGCGTGATCGGCCTGGTCGGCGCGCTGGCGCTGCTGCTCACCCTGTCGTGGCAGCTCTCGCTGCTGGTGGCGCTGCTGATCCCGCTGGACGTGCTCTGGCTGCGCTGGATGCGGCGCAAGGTGGAGTGCGAGGCGCGCGGCCTGCGCGAGCGCTCGGCGGACCTCTCGTCGTTCTTCGTCGAGACCCTGCCGGCGATGAAGTTCATCCAGTCCGCCGGCCAGCAGAGCCGCGAAGCCGGGCGCCTGGAGGGGCTGGGGCAGGGCTACCTGGGCCAGCTGCTGCGCCTGCAACTCACCGAATTCTTCACCCAGGCGGTGCCCGGCACGCTGATGTCGCTGTCGCGCGCCTGCGCCTTCCTGGTCGGCGGCTACTGGGTGGTGCAGGGCACCTGGCAGTTGGGTTCGCTGATCGCCTTTTCCACCTATCTGGGCATGGCCATCGGCCCGGTGCAGAGCCTGCTCGGCCTCTACGTCGCCCTGCAGCGCATGACCGTCAGCCTCGGCCGGGTGATGGAGCTGCGCGGCGAGGAAGCCGGCATCGTTTCGCCCGCCGCGCCCCGGCCGATGCCCACGGTCGGCGAGCTGCACCTGGAAAACCTGCACTACGCCTGGCCGGGCCGCGCGCAACCGGTGTTGCAGAACGCGCAGGCGGTGATTCCCGCCGGCCTCAAGGTCGCCCTGAGCGGCCCCTCGGGCGTCGGCAAGAGCACGCTGATCGACCTGCTGCAACGCTTCTACGACCCCGACCAGGGGCGCATCCTGCTCGACGGCGTGGACCTGCGCGAACTCGACCTGCACGCCCTGCGCCGGCGCGTGGCGGTGGTCAGCCAGGACATCGTGCTGTTCCGCGGCAGCCTCGCCGACAACCTCGCCTACAGCGCCCCGGAATCCAGCCGCGCCGCCATCGACAAGGCCGCCCGCGCCGCGCAGCTCGACAGCCTGATCGCCAGCCTGCCGGAAGGTCTCGACAGCCCGCTGGGCGAGCGCGGCCAGCAGCTTTCCGGCGGGCAGAAGCAACGCATCGCCATCGCCCGTGCGCTGCTGCAGGACCCGCTGATCCTGGTGCTCGACGAAGCCACCTCGCAGGTGGACGAAAGCACTGAGCGCGAGGTGATCGCCGCCATCGACCAGCTGTTCGACGGCCGCACACGGCTGCTGATCAGCCATCGTCCTTCGACCCTGGCCGCCGCTGACCTGCATCTGGAATTGCAGGACGGGCAACTGCGGGTGCGCGAGGCGCAGGCGGAGCGACGCCATGAGGCCTGAGGTGCGGGTTGGCGTGGTGGACAGCGGTCACGCCTCCGAGCAGGCCGGTTCGGTGATTGGCGGACAACGCTTTTGTCTCTCCGATGATGGATTGGACCGACTGCCACTGGCGGTTGATCTCCTTGGCCACGGCAGCGCCGTCTGCGCGGCGATCCTGTCCCGCGCGCCGGATGCGCGCTTGTGCGTTGCCCAGGTTTTCGACGCGCGCGGCGTGACCAGCCCATTGCAGATCGCCGCCGCGCTGCACTGGCTGGGCGGGCAGGGCGTGCGGGTGATCAACCTGAGCCTCGGCGTGCGCCAGGATCGGCCGATCCTGCGCGAGGCCGTGACGGAGCTGGTCGAGGCCGGTGTGCTGGTCTGCGCGTCGAGCCCGGCGCGGGGCGAGCCGGTGTTTCCGGCGAGCTGTCCGGGGGTGCTCCGGGTGACCGGCGATGCACGCTGCGGCGAGGGCGAATGGTCCTGGCTGGACAGTCCGCAGGCGGATTTCGGTGCGGCGGTGAAGGTGGCCGGGCGCTCCGGCGCGAGCCTGGGTTGCGCGGCATTCAGCGGCCACCTGGCTGCGTTGCTGGTGGAGCGGCCTGAGTTGTCGAATGGGCAGCTCGTCGAGGCGATGCGTGAGCGGGCGGCGTTTCGGGGGATCGAGCGGAAGGTGAGTCTGTGAGCGATGAACCCATCCTGGTCCTCGGCGCCGGCCCCGCTGGAGCGGCGGTCGCCCTCGGCCTGCGCCGCCTCGGCCATGCCGTCGTCGTCATCAGCGAATGGCGCCGCTTCGCCGCCGTCGAGGGCGTGTCCCCGCGCGTGCTGGAAGGGCTGCGCAATGCCGGGCTGAACCGCGCCCTGGCCTGCGCCGCGCCGCCCTCGCAGCGGCGCGTGCAGTGGAACGGCGTGGAAAGCGCGCAGAACATCGAATGCGTCCTCGACCGCCCGCGCTTCGACGCCGGGCTGCGCGAGGACCTGGCGGCGGCGGGCGTCGGGCTGATCGAGGCGCAGGTGCTGGCTGTCGACGCGGAGGGCGCCGGTTGGCGCGTCAGGCTCGAAGGCGGCCGGGACGTGCAGGGCGCCTTTCTCGTCGAAGCCCGAGGCCGGCAGGCGCCGCTGAACCAGAACGGCCAGAAGGCCCGGCGCGGCCCGGAAACCCTCAGCCTGCTCAACCGCTGGCAGGGCGAGCCCGGCCCGCTGGCCAGCGCGGTGGAAAGCCTGCCGGACGGCTGGGCGTGGATGGCGCGCCTGGGCGATGGGCGCTGCTACTGGCAGCTGACCCTGGACGTCGCCAGCAGCCGCTTGCCGCCGCGCGAACAGCTGCTCGACTACTGCCGCGAACGCCGCGCCGCATCGCAGCGGGCGCGGGCATTCTTCGGCGATATCGAGGAGCGCGAGCTGGACCTGCACGCCCGCAGCAGCACGGCGATCCTCTGTCTGGAAGCCTGCGGCGACAACTGGATTCGCGTCGGCGATGCGGCGATGGCGGTGGACCCGCTGTCCGGCAACGGCATCTTCCAGTCGCTGTCCTCGGCCTTGCAGGCGCCGGTGGTGATCAACACCCTGCTGCGCGCGCCGGAGCGCGCGGCCTTGGCGAAGCGTTTCCACCAGCAGCGGGTGGAGCAGCTGTTCCTGCGCTTCGCCCGCGTCGGCCGCGACTTCTATGCCAGCGAGGCGCAGTGGTCCGAGCAGCCTTTCTGGCAGGCCCGCCGCGCCTGGCCGGACGAGCAGCCGAGCCACGCTCCGGCGGACTTCGCCGGCCTGCGCATCGAGCGCGCGCCGGTGTTGCACGGGGATTTCGTCGATGAGGCCGAGGTGGTGGTCAGCGCCGACCAGCCGCTGGGCATCTGGCACCTCGACGGGCTGGAGCTGGCGCCGTGGCTGCGGCGGATGCGGGAGGAGCCCGAAGCCCGGGTGCTGGCCGACCTGCCGCCGGAGCGGCGCCGGGCCTTCCAGGGCTGGCTGCTGACACAGGGCTATCGCCCGGGTTCGTAACTGCCGGGAGCGCAGACCGTAGGATGGGTGGAGCCTGCGATACCCATCATTCCAACGGACGACCGCATGGGTATCGCTGCGCTCCACCCATCCTACGAAGAGCGTTCAGGCAAGCGTAGGAGCGGACCTTGTCCGCGATCAGGCACCGCAGCGGGGTTCATTCGCGGACAAGGTCCGCTCCTACGAGAGCAAAAGCCCCTCACCTGTTGGGGCGCAGACACAGATCCTCCCGCCGCGCCGCTCAGTCGTCCTTGCCCAGGCTCGCCGCCGTCTGCCCGAACAGGACTTTCCTGCCTTCCTCGGTCACCGCCGGGCGCGACTGGAAGGGTTGGCCCTTCTCGTACGCGCGCACGGTGGCGGGGCGGGCGGCGATGGTTTCGAACCAGCGCTTGAGGTGCGGGAAGTCGTCGAGGTTCTGCTGCTGGCGCTCCCACGGCACCACCCACGGATAGCTGGCCATGTCGGCGATGCTGTACTGCTCGCCGCCGAGGAAGGGCACCTTCTTCAGGCGCCGGTCCAGCACGCCGTACAGGCGGTTGGTCTCGTTGACGTAGCGCTGCATGGCGTAGGGCAGCTTTTCCGGGGCGTATTGCACGAAGTGGTGGTTCTGCCCGGCCATCGGGCCGAGGCCGCCGACCTGCCAGAACAGCCATTCCAGCACCGTCTTGCGCCCGCGCACGTCGGCCGGCAGGAACTTCCCGGTCTTTTCCGCGAGGTAGACGAGGATGGCGCCGGACTCGAACACCGAAATCGGCTCGCCGCCGTCGGCGGGCGCGGTGTCGATGATCGCCGGCATGCGGTTGTTCGGCGAGAAGGCGAGGAACTCCGGCTTGAACTGGTCGCCGGCGCTGATATCGACCGGGTGGATGCGGTAGGCGAGGCCGGTCTCTTCGAGGAACAGGGTGATCTTGTGGCCGTTGGGGGTGGGCCAGTAGTACAGCTCGATCATGGAACCTCCCGGGTTGAGCCGCCCCGACACGGCATCGGGGCGGAGACCCGCGCCGAAGGCAACGGCGCGGGCGAAGGGCTCAGGATAGGCCTTACTGGCGGTCGATCCAAACGGTCTGCGGATTGAGGAACTCGCGCAGGCCGAAGTGCGACAGCTCGCGGCCGAAGCCGCTCTTCTTCACGCCGCCGATCGGTACGCGCGGATCGGAGGCGGAGAAGCCGTTGATGAACACGCCACCGCTGACCAGGCGGCGGGCCATCTGCTGCGCGCGAGGCTTGTCGGCGCTCCAGATCGCGCCGGAGAGGCCGAACTCGCTGTCGTTGGCCAGTTCCAGAGCGTGCTCGGCGTCGCGGGCGACGATCAGCGAGGCCACCGGGCCGAAGATTTCCTTCCTGAACGCGGTGTTGCCCGGCTTCACGTCGGCCAGCACGGTCGGCGCGTAGTAGTTGCCTTCGCCGTCCAGTTTGTGGCCGCCCAGCAGCAGGCTGGCGCCATCGGCGATGGCCTGTTGCACCTGGGCGTCCAGTTCGTCGCGCAGGTCGAAGCGGGCCATCGGGCCGACGAAGGTGTCGTCCGCCAGCGGGTCGCCGATCTTCAGGGCTTTCACCGCGGCCAGCAGCTTCTCGGTGAAGGCCGGGGCGATGGAGGCTTCGAGGATCATGCGCTTGGCGGCGATGCACACCTGGCCGCAGTTGCCGAAGCGGCTGGCTACGGCGGCCTTCACGGCGGCGTCGAGGTCGGCGTCGGCGAGCACGATGAAGGCGTCGGAGCCGCCCAGTTCCAGCACGCACTTCTTCAGCGCGGCGCCGGCCTGGGAGGCGATGGCGGCGCCCGCGCCGACGCTGCCGGTCACGGCGATGGAGGCGATGCGCTCGTCGGCGATGGCCCTGGAGACCAGCGGCGGCTCGACGTTCAGCACCTCGAACACGCCTTCCGGCAGGCCGGCGTCCAGCCAGGCCTTCTGCAGCTGGTAGGCGCAGCCCATGACGTTCGGCGCGTGCTTGAGCACGTAGGTGTTGCCGCCGAGGATGATGCTCACCGCGCCGCGCATGACCTGCCAGGTGGGGAAGTTCCACGGCATCACCGCCAGCACCGGGCCCAGCGGCAGGTAGGAGATGTAGGCGCCGTCGATCGGGGTCTTCTCGTCTTCGAGCATCGCCGGGCCGTTGTCGGCGTACCACTCGCAGAGGTTGGCGCACTTGTTGATCTCGCCACGGGCCTGGGTGACCGGCATGCCCATTTCCCGGGCTTCCATGCGGGCCATCGGCTCGACGTTGGCGCGCAGCACCCCGGCCATCCGGCGCAGCACGGCGACGCGCTCGGCGACGCTGGTGTCGCGCCACTGGCGGAAGGCGGCGTCGGTGCGCGCCAGCGAGGTTTCCAGCTGGGCGGCGTCGGCGAAGGGGTAGCGGGCCAGTTCCTGGCCGGTGGCGGGGCTGCGGGAGATGGCAGCGGGGAGGGCGGCGATCTGGTTCATGCTGAGTCCTGCTCGTTCTGGGAGGGCCGCAAGGCCGGTCGTTCGTCCGGGCACGCTGGCTCCGGGATGGAGCAGAAATTAAGATGCGGATACATTCATGTAAAATGAATAATCAAGAAAGACTCTTTCTCTCGGAGAGAATAATGGACCTCACCCAGCTGGAAATCGTCCGCGCCGTCGCCAACGAGGGCAGCATCACCGCCGCCGCGGCCCGTCTGCACCGCGTGCCGTCGAACCTGACCACGCGGATCAAGCAGCTGGAAGCCGAGCTGGGCACCGAGCTGTTCATCCGCGAGAAGCTGCGCCTGCGCCTGTCGCCGACCGGGCGCAGCTTCCTCGATTACGTCGAGCGCATCCTTGATCTGGTGGAGGAGGCCAGGCAGGTGGCGGTGGGCGCCGAGCCCAACGGCGGCTTCTCCCTGGGCTCGATGGAAAGCACCGCGGCGGTGCGCATCCCGGAGATGCTGGCGCGCTACCACCAGCAGTGCCCGAAGGTGCAGCTGGACCTGTCCACCGGCCCCTCCGGCGAGATGATCGACGGCGTGCTTTCCGGCCGCTTCATCGCCGCCTTCGCCGACGGCCCGGCCAACCACCCGCAGCTGGACGGCAAGCCGGTGTACCGCGAGGAACTGGTGCTGATGAGCGCCAGGTCCCATGCGCCGGTGCGCGACGCGCGGGACGTGGCCGGGGAGACGGTGTTCGCCTTCCGCGACACCTGCTCCTACCGCAAGCGCCTGGAAGGCTGGTTCGCCGAGCACCGCGTGGTGCCGGGCAAGATCGTCGAGATGGAGTCCTACCACGGCATGCTCGCCTGCATCGCGGCGGGCGGCGGGGTGGCGATCATCCCCCGGTCGATGTTCGACAGCCTCGCCGGCGGGCGCAACGTGACCATCCACCGCCTGGCGCCGCACCACGCCGACGCCACCACCTGGCTGTTCTGGCGGCGCGGCACCGACACCCCGGCGCTGCGCGCCTTCATCGGGCTGCTGGAGCCGGAACCGACCGCCGCCGAGGTCGCCTGAACTCAGCCCGCCGCGCGCCCGTCCTCGACCCACAGCTGACGCAGGCCATCGCCTTCGCGCAGCAGGAAGAGCGCGCCCAGGCCCTGCGCGCGCGCCACCTCCGGGCCGCGTTCGGGGCCGAGCACCATCAGCGCGGTGGCCCAGGCGTCGGCGAGCATGCAGGTCGGCGCCAGCACCGAGACCGAGGCCACGCCGTTGTCCAGCGGCGCGCCGCGCAGCGGGTCCATGGTGTGGGCGTAGCGTTTGCCGTCCCGCTCGTGGAAGTGCCGGTAGTCGCCCGAGGTGGCCAGCGCGCCGTCGCCCATCTGCAGCACGCCGAGGGCCGCGCGGACGCCCGCCTGGGGCCGCTCGATGGCCACCGTCCAGGGCTGGCCGCCGGGCTTGGAGCCGCGCGCGCGGAACTCGCCGTCGATGCTCACCAGATAATCGTGGATGCCGCGATCCTCCAGGCAGCGGGCCAACTGGTCGACGCCGAAGCCCTTGGCGATGCCGGACAGGTCCAGCTGCACCGGATGGCGCTTGCGCACGCGGCCGCCGGCGAAGTCGAACTCCAGCGCCGCCGCGGCGCTGGACCTCGGCTGGCTCCGCAGCGCCGCGCGCCGGGCCTCGTCGGCGGGTTCGCCGGGCGGGCCGAAGCCCCAGGCGCCGATCAGGTCGCCCACCGCGATGTCGAAGGCGCCGGCGGACCCGGCGCCGACCTGGATGGCGGTGTGCAGCACCCAGAGCAGCTCGGCCGGCAGGGTCGTCCAGACGCCCGCCTGCAGGGCGTTGAAGCGCATCAGTTCGGAGTCGGGCCGCCAGTTCGACATCTGCCGGTCGACGCGGGTGACGGCGCTGTCCAGCTGTTGCGCCAGCGCTTCCCGGTCCAGCGTGGCAGGGCTGTAGAACAGCGCGCGGTAGCGCGTCCCCATGGTGGCGCCGTTGAAGTCGTGGCGCCCGGCGCCTGCGGGTTCAGAAAAGGTCTTCACGGTAGCGGCCTCCGGCCCTGAGATGCTCCACGCTCAGCGCCAGCGGGCCGAGCAGTTCGTCGATCGCGTTGCGCACGCCCTCGGCCATGCCGCGTCCGCCGCAGACCAGCACCTGGGCGCCGGCGGCAAGCAGCCGGCGCAGCTCCGGCGCGTCGCGGCGCAGCTGGTCCTGCACGTAGGCCCGCTGCGGGCCGGCGGAAAACGCCGTGTTCAGCTCGCGCAGGCGGCCGTCGGCGCGGGCGCGGTCGAGGTCGCAGGCGAAGGGCACGCCGGCTTCCGGCACCCGGCCGCCCCAGTAGAGGTAGAGCGGGCGCTCGCAACGGTTCTGGCGAACGAAGCCGACCAGCGGGCCGATGCCGCTGCCCGCGCCGATCAGGATCAGCGGCGCCTCGCCCGGCTGCGGGCGGAACTCGCGGTGCGGCTGCAGCGTGGCGGCGATCTCGTCGCCAGGGCGCAGGCCGTGCAGGTAGCCGGAGCAGAGGCCGCCCGGGCGCAGGCGCACGCAGATGTCCAGCAGGCCGTCGCGGCTGTCGCTGGCCAGCGAATAGTGGCGCGGTGCGCTGGCACCGGGTGCGTGGACCGCCAGCAGGTCGCCCGCCTGGTAGGCCGCGGGTTCGCCGAGCGGGGCGAAGCGCAGCACCACCAGGGGCGTGTCGCCGGGTGCGTCGTGCAGGTGCCGTTCCACCAGCCTGAAGCGGGATTCGGGGCGAGCTGCGCCAACCTCGCCGATGTGCAGGGGCAGGCCCAGCGCGGCGCCGAGCTCGCCCACCCAGGCGGAGAAGTCCTGCGGCTGCGTGGCTTCCATGTCCCGGCGCGGCAGCAGGCGCGGCAGGCCCCGGCCGGCGAGCGCGGCATCCACCTCCACGGCGTACTGGCAGAAGCGCGGGAAGCGCCGGTCGCCGAAGCCGAGCACGGCGAAGCGCGCGTCGGCCGGCAGGCGCAGGCGGTCGAGGTTGTCGAGGAAGCCCGCGGCCGACTGCGGCGCGCCGCCATCGCCGTAGGTGGCGGTCAGCACCAGCAGTTCGCGCGCCGCCGGGAAGTCCCGTGCCCCTTGCTTCAGCGGGGCGCTGTGCACGCGCCGGCCGCTGGCCGTCAGCGCGGACTGCAGCGCCTGGGCGAAGGCCCAGGTGCCGTTGCTCTCGCTGCCGACCAGCAGCACGCATTCGGCGCCCTCGGCAGTTGCCTGTGCGGCATGCTTGGGAGCGCGGCGACGGCGCAGGAACAGCAGCAGGCCGGTGATGCCCAGCACGGGCACGCCCAGGGCCGCCAGGCCAAGCACGGGGCTGGCGGCGCCGAGCAGCTCGCCGCTGTGCAGGCGGTAGAAGAATTCGTTCAGGCGCCGCGCCGGAGCGTGGCGCAGGTAGCCGAGCAACTCGCCGCTGACCGGGTCGACATAGCCGTCGCCCCCGGCGGTGCGCAGCGTGTAGGCGGATTGCGGGTCCCCGGCGACCGGGAATTCCAGCTCGCGCAGCTGCCGGAGCGGCACATCGCGCAAGGCCTTGAGCTCAGCGGGGGCCTGCGGCGTGCCCTGGGCCAGGTGCTCAGGGAAGGCCGGCTCCTGGTCCGAACCATCGGGGATCAGCTCGAAGTGCACCGCCGACAGGTAGATGCCGCTCAGGCCGAACAGCAGGGCCACGGGCAGCAGGGCGCGGCCGACCTGGTTGTGCCAGCGCGAAGCCGCGCCGCCGCGCACCGGGCCGGCCAGCTTGCGCCAGCCGCCCTGGCGGCGGGCCAGCAGCGCCAGCCCGGAGACGCCCAGCAGGAGCATGCCCAGGGCGCCGGCGCCGGCCAGCGCGTGCCCCGGCTCGCCCAGCAGCAGCGCACGGTGCAGGTCGCGGGCGACGCGGTACAGCGGGGAGGGTTCATAGGCGCCCAGCACCGTGCCGTCCCGCGCGGAGATGCGCTGCGCGCCCTGTTCGCCGTAAGCGATCAGCAGACCGGAGGGGCGCCGCTCCAGGCGCTCGATACCGGGCACCTGCCGGCTCGCCTGCGCGGCGACCTGCGCCACGCTGCGCGATGGCTCCCCGCCGGCGACCACGCGCTCGGCCAGGGGCTGGGTGGCGAGCAGGGCGCCGCTGCCGGCCAGCAGGAGCAGCAGGGCGGTCAGCAGGATGCCGGGCCAGGCGTGCAGTCGGCGAAGCATGGCGGCCTCCGTCCTCAAAGCTGGTAGCGGAAGGCCGCGACGTAGCCGCTGCCGGCGGTGTCCTTGCCGGCGCCGTCGAGGGTCAGCGGCACCTGCACTTCGGCGCGGTTGGAGCGTTTGTCTTCCACCGCGCTGTCGATGCGGATCTGGTAGCCGGCGTCGATCAGGCTGTCGGCCACGTCCACCGAGACCTCCAGGGTGTCGCCGCTGCCGACGCTGGCACCGCTCAGGCCGTCGAACTCGGCGGCGCGCAGGCCGCTGCCGCGGGCCCAGTCGCCCAGGTGCTTGTAGTACTTGGCCTTGCGCCCGGCGACCCACAGCGTGCGCTGGTACTGGCCGTTGGCGTCGGTCAGGTAGATGGCCAGGTAGGCCTTGTCGCCACGGTATTCGTCGAGGGTGGTGCTCAGGGTGAGTTCGCGGGCTTCGGCCAGCGCCGGGCCGGCGAGGGCGCCGGCAACGGCGAGGGTGGCTACGGCGGTCTTCATGATGGAGTCTCCTGCGGGGGGAGGCTTCACTCTGGGCGCAGGCGCTTAAATCAAGCTGAAGCTTCCCGGGAGGCGCTTCAGACTGCGTTCAGACAACCCTGCTAGCGGTTATCGGACTACCGGACGAATCACCTGCCGGGGCCCGCGGCGGCCTGGGGACGGGGCGTTCCGGGCGCTGTTTCAGCGGGGCTACGTATCAGGGCCGAGACAGCCGCGAAATATCCGCCAAAGCCCCCTTGCAGAGCCTCCGCGCTGCGCTAACGTGTGCTTCTCTGTCCGTCGTGCGAGGGCGGCAAACGCTCTTCGCGGCAGGGTGTTTTCCTCCCGCTGGCCTTTTGCCCGGAGCATACGATGGACACTCGCAGCAAGAGCCGCCGCGCCAATTCACTCCAGATCGCCGCCATGGGCGCGGGGCTGGTCGGTCTCGGGCTGCTGCTCGCCTGCCTGCTGGTCGGCCTGTGGCCGCCGCTCTATCCGAAGTTCCCGCCGCCGGGCGCGGTCGGCGATCCCGGCGTGCAGTGCCTGGCCGGCTGGTGTCCGGGGCCGGACGCGCGGCTGCTGGCGATGGTCATGGTCGCCGGCGGGCTGGGCAGCTTCGTGCATGTCGCGAAATCCTTCGGCGATTTCGTCGGCAACGAGCGCTTCATGACCAGCTGGATCTGGTGGTACGTGCTCAATCCCTTCATCGGCATGATCCTCGCGGTGATCCTGTATCTGTTCATCCGCGGCGTCCTGCTCACCGCCAGTGCCTCCGGCGAGGCGAGCAGCGTCAATCTCCACAGCCTGATCGGCCTGGCCTGCCTGGCCGGCATGTTCGCCAAGCAGGCCACCGACAGGCTCGGCGGATTCTTCGACAGCCTGTTCCGCACCCGCGATGCGACGGGCGACGCCAAGCGCAAGGACGGCCTGGACAATCCCGTCGCCTGCATCATCGAGGCGCAACCGCCGAGCGCCGGTTCGCGCGCCACCTACATCTCCCTGCGCGGCGTGGGCTTCGCCCGCGGTGCGTGGGTGCAGGTGAACGGGGAGGGGCGCGAGACCACGCTGGCCGACAGCACCCGGCTGGCCTTCCAGCTGCTGCCCGAGGATGTCGCGCAGGCTGGCAGCCTGACCGTGGAGGTGGTCAACCCGCCACCCGGCGGCGGGCCTTCGGCACCGCTGATGCTGGCCGTCGACGAACCGGAGGCGTCCACCGAGGCGGCTCCGGTGGCGGCGCTGAAGGCGGCTATCGAGGAGGAGATGGCAGAGTACGACCACCGCTAGGGCGTAGCGCCGTTCTACACCCCGTAGGCGCGAGCTTGCTCGCGAACCCGCTTGACGCCGGCCCTGCCGGCGGATCGCGGACGGAGTCCGCTCCTACGGGGGGAGCACTGCTTTCGTAGGAGCGAAGCTTCTCCGCGATGCCTTTGCTCTGCGTGGAGCGTGCCCTTCGTAGGGAGTAAGGCGCAGCGTTGTCCGCCGTGATGGGTATCGCTTCGCTCCACGCCATCCTACGGATCTGCCGAAGGCGGTCGCTCCCGCAGATTCGTTACGCCGCGCTCCGGCGCTCAACCTTTGCGCGCAATGCCCTTGCCCGGCAGATGCTCCCGTCCATGTGGCGCGCTGAAGTCCTGCTGCGGGCCGAGCGGCACGACGCCGGTCGGGTTGATGGTGCGGTGGCTGGCGTAGTAGTGGTGCTTGATGTGCTGGAAGTCCACGGTGCCGGCGACGCCTTCCCACTGGTACAGCTCGCGCAGCCAGCCGGACAGGTTGGGGTAATCCGCCAGGCGACGCAGGTTGCACTTGAAGTGGCCGTGGTAGACCGCGTCGAAGCGGATCAGCGTGGTGAACAGGCGGATATCGGCCTCGGTGAGGTATTCGCCGGCCAGGTAGCGCTGTTTGCCCAGGCGCTCGTCCAGCCAGTCCAGCTCGGCGAACAGGGTCTTGAAGGCCTCTTCGTAGGCATCCTGGGTGGTGGCGAAGCCGGCGCGGTACACGCCGTTGTTCACCGCCGGGTAGATGCGTTCGTTCAGCTCGTCGATCTGCGCCCGCAGCGGTTCCGGATAGAGGTCCAGCGTGTTGCCGGTGATCCCGTCGAACGCCGAGTTGAACATGCGGATGATTTCCGCCGATTCGTTGCTGACGATGCGCTGCTCGTGCTTGTCCCACAGCACCGGCACGGTGACGCGGCCGGTGTAGTGCGGGTCGTCCCTGGTGTAGCGCTGGTGGAGGAAGTCCAGGCCGTCGAGCTTGTCGCCGGTCGAGCCCAGCGCCTGGTCGAAGGTCCAGCCGTTCTCCAGCATCAGCCAGCTGACCACGGAGACGTCGATCAGCGACTCCAGGCCCTTGAGCTGACGGTAGATCAGCGTGCGGTGGGCCCAGGGGCAGGCCAGGGACACGTAGAGGTGATAGCGGCCGGCTTCGGCGCGGAAGCCGCCCTCGCCGGTCGGGCCGGGCTGGCCGTCGGCGGTAACCCAGTTGCGGCGCTGTGCGTTCTCGCGCTGGAAGCGGCCGTCCTTGCTGGTGTCATACCACTGATCATGCCAGCGGCCATCGATCAACTGTCCCATCGTGCGTGCTCCAGTAAGCGGGGGAGATGGGGCCAGTCTAGCGAGTCTGAGTCGATTGTTTAGCGCAAAAACAGGATTCCAAGTATCGACTAAATCGATGTATCGCGCGCAGCCCAGCGCCTATCGGCCTCCGCGAAGGCGGCGTCTCGCTGCAGGCCCGTTGCGCGCAGGGCCAGCGCCATCGTGGCGCGTATCGCCAGTTCGCCGTAGGCGTCCCGGCTTTCGCCGCGCCAGACGGCAAGCAGATGGGCGGGGTCGAGCGTCTCCGGCTTGACGTGACGCTGCGGCGAAAGTACCGGCCATTCCTCATCCCAGGCTTCGCCATCACGGCAACCGTAAAGATGCGAGGTGGCGTCGGGATTCACTTCGATCTCGCCGCCTTCGCCCTTGATGACGATGGCGTAGTCGCCGAGCAGGCGGCTGCCTTCGCGGTGCACCGCCTGGTAACCGGGGTGGAAGATGCTCTGCAGCACGCAGGTCGCGCCCAGCGGGTTGAGCAGGCGCACGGCGGAGTGCATCGGCGAGCGCAGGCCGAGGCTGTTGCGCAGGTCGATCATGTGCTGCAGGCGCGGCATCCAGTCCACCAGCGGGGCGAAGGCGATGCCGTGGTCGTCCAGCGCGACGCCCACCGAATCCCAGTCGCGGCACAGCGGCAGGCCGAGCTGCTCCAGCACCTGTTCGGTGTAGAGCCGGCCGGCGGTATGCGCGCCGCCGCCGTGCAGGAGGATGCGCGTACCGCTGCCGGCCAGGCATTTGGCGGCCAGCAGGAACCAGGGCAGGTGGCGCTTCTTGCCGGCGTAGCTGGGCCAGTCCAGGTCCACGGCGATCTTCGGCGCGTGCAGGCGCTCGCGCACGGCTTCGGCGAAGCCGGCCAGTTCCTCGGCGCTTTCCTCCTTGTGCCGCAGCAGCATCAGGAAGGCGCCCAGTTGGGCCTCTTCGACCTTGTCGTCGAGGATCATGCCCAGCGCTTCACGGGCTTCCTCGCGGGTCAGGCCGCGCGCGCCGCGCTTGCCCTTGCCGAGGATGCGGACGAACTGGGCGAAGGGGTGTTCGGCAGGCGTGTGCAGGACGAGGGCGGGGGCGGTCATAGGCAATTGGTCGGCTTCGGCAGGCCGGCGAGCTTGGCGGCAAGCTTGGCCGGGGTGCCCTTGAACAGGAGGTTGAGGTGCAGGCTGCTGCCCTTTTCCGGGCCGAGGCGCTGGGCGACGTACTTGATCAGCGGCCGGTTGGCCGGCGACAGCTGGAATTCGCCGTAGAACTCGCGCAGCAGGAGGAGGATTTCCCAATGCTCGGGCGTCAGGTGGATGCCTTCGTTGTGCGCCAGGGCCTCGGCGGCGGCGTCGCTCCAGTCGTCCAGCTGCGCCAGGTAGCCGTCCTTGTCCAGGGGCAGGGCTTGCCCGTTGACCAGTAGGGTGCTCATAGCCAGGCGTTCACCTTGTCGAAGCGGGTGCAGAGCTCGACGAAGCCGGGGTAGTCGACCGCGATGACGCGGGCGGGAACATCGTCCATGCCGCGTGCCTGCAAATCCTCCAGCAGGGCGAAGAGTGCGTTGGCGGCGGGCATCAGTTCCAGCGCCTGGCAGGGGGCGGTGCCGTCGCGCAGGGCGTAGACGGCGTCGCCGGTCAGCAGCAGGCCGTCGTCCGGACCGAGCAGGTGCAGGCAGCTGGCGAGCCGGCCGTCGTTAAAGGGGGAGTGCGAGAGCAGGTGGAGAGTGGCCATCAGATCGTGATCACCTGGTCGTGGGTTTGCAGCAGGCCGCGCAAGGTGGCGTCGTCCAGTGCCTGCACCGGCAGCGTCAGGCTGGCGGCGTCCAGGCCGCGCTCGCCGAGGCTGCGCTGGCTGGCGTAGAGCGCTTCCACGCCGAACAACGGCAGGGCTTGCAGGTTGGCTTGCAGGTCCTTCTGTTCGAGGTTGCCCGGGCGTTGGCCGGGCGCGAGCTGGAACACGCCGTCGTCGAGGAACAGCATCGAGATCGGCAGATCGAAGGCGCCGCCGGCCAGGGCGATGTCCAGCGCCTCGCGCGCGGCGGGACCGGCCCAGGGCGCCTGGCGGCTGATGATCAGCAGGGACTTGGCCATCAATCGCCTCCGAAGCAGACCAGGCGGTCCGCCTGTTGCGCCGCTTCATGCAGCTGGCCGAGGCCGGAAAGGTCCCAGGGCGCCTGCAGGTTGGCGGCGGGGCGGGAGTAGCGGCTGGCTTCTTCGCCATTGAGCACGCCACGGCGCAGCGCGGCGGCGATGCAGACCACGCCGTCCAGCCGGTTGTCGGCGACGAAGCGGGTCCAGGCGGCGGCGACGTCCAGCTCGTCCTGGCCGGCCACGGGGTTGGCCGAGGCGCTGTGCACGCCGTCCTGGTAGAAGAACAGCCGGGTGATTTCATGGCCGCCGGCCAGCGCAGCCTCGGCGAAGCGCAGGGCGCGCCGGGCTGCCGGCGAATGCGGCGCGGAGAAGAGGGCGATGACGAACTTCATGGCTGGGCCTTGGCGGCGGTATATCGCGCAAATGATACGGCACCCTGGTCCTTTTGCTCCTCCAGAAATGAAAAAAGCCCGTCGAAACGGGCTTTTCCCAGGGGGGCGTGACGATCAGTCGTCGCTGCCCATGATGCCGAAGATCTGCAGCAGGCTGATGAACATGTTGTAGATCGACACGTACAGGCTGATGGTGGCCATGATGTAGTTGCGTTCGCCGCCGTGGATGATCGCGCTGGTCTGGAACAGGATCATCGCCGAGGAGAACAGCACGAAGCCGGCACTGATCGCCAGTTGCAGGCCGCTGATCTGGAAGAACAGCGAAACCAGCACGGCGCCCAGCAGCACGAAGAAGCCCGCGGTGATGAAGCCGGACAGGAAGCTCATGTCCTTGCGGGTGGTCAGCACGTACGCGGACAGGCCGAAGAACACCAGGGCGGTCATGAAGAAGGCCGACGAGATCACACTCGCGCCATTGGCCATGCCCAGGTACAGGTTGAGGATCGGGCCGAGGGTGTAGCCCATGAAGCCGGTGAGGGCGAAGGTGCTGAGCAGGCCCCAGGCGCTGTTGCGCAGCTTCACGGTGAGGAAGAACAGGCCGTAGAAGCCCAGCAGCACCACGAAGATGCTCGGGTAGGGCAGACGCATCTGCTGCGAGGCGAAGGCCACCAGGCCACTGAAGGCCAGGGTCAGCGCGAGCAGCCCGTAGGTGTTGCGCAGGACGCTGCTGACCTCTTTCTGCTCCACGGCTGTGGAGTCGAGATATTGCCGTTCTTGCATGTCGAGACACTCCTGTTTAAGCGGGATACGGGTCCATGACCGTAGTTCCATTCATCATATCAGAGCGGGAAAAGGCTCCAATGACGAGAGTTTGACAGTGTGTTGCGATTCGGTAGTATGTGCGCCCTCCCGTATACGGAAGTGTGGCCGAGTGGTTTAAGGCAACGGTCTTGAAAACCGTCGAGTGTCAAAGCTCCGTGAGTTCGAATCTCACCGCTTCCGCCATATTCAAGGCCCTGATTTTTCAGGGCCTTTTCATTTCTTGGCAGCGGTTATCCGGATTCTTTTGCGTGCTGATTTCGGCAAAAGTCCCAGAATAAATGGGTATGAGTCCCAGAAATTAGCCTATTTCGCCGGCTTCGCGATCGCGCCGCGCCGCTGGTAAACCTTCCTCGTGATCTCCTCCTCGGTATGCCCGAGGAGCCGACTGGCGTCCTTCAGGTCGTTGATCTCGGTGGCGGCCTTCGGGCGAATGTCCCGGAACTGGAATTGGCGGATCAGCAGGCCAAGCTCTGGGTCGCCTGACTCGATGGCAGCAGCCTGGGCGGAATCGCGAGCATCGTCCCAGCGGTGGCGCAACATTTCCTTGCTCACCCGGCGGCCACGCGGGCTGATGATCAGGAACGGGCTGCGGAAGTGCTCGTTCCGGGCCGCCATCTGCTTCAGCAGCGCTCCAAGACTGTTCTCGATGCCGTCCTGACGCATAACGACCCGCACCTTGTGCGCGGTTTTTCCCTGCTTCACAAGCAGCCAGTCTCCATCGATGTCGGTCTTGCGCATTGATAGGACATCGGCCGGGCGCTGACCGGTCAGATACGCTAGGTCCATCGCGTCCTTCAGTTCCGGAACCGCGTGCCTGTATACGGCATCCCAGACCACGTCCTTGGCGTAGTAGTCGCGCGGCGTCTCTTTGTTCTTGCGCACGCCGCGGCAGGGGTTCTCCTTCGTCGTCAGGCCCCACTCCCGCGCGGTATTGAATACGTGGGAGAGGGTGGCGATCTCGCGGTTGGCCCGGACCTTACCCTGCCTGGCGTCTCGGTACTGAGCAATCATCGCCGGCGTCAGCGCGTCGATCGGTGCATCGTCGAAAACTTTCCGCAGAAATTTGATCTCCTTCAGGTTGTCGCTTTGGGTGCGCGAGGCCTTCTTCGGTATCACCTGGGCGATGTAGCGGTCGAAGATCGAGCGCATGATCCGCAGATCCATCGGCTTGTCCTGGGCCTCGAACTCCGCCCACTTGATGCGGGCCATGTCGAGGTCGCTGCCCAGATGCACGTCCTTGCCGTCGGCGTTCCGGTAGTAGTAGGCCACCCAGACCTTGCCGTTCTTGCGGGTGCGCCGCCGGACATAGAGGTTCGGTGGCAGCTTGCGGTTTTCCTTGTTGCGCGGTCGCATTTCAGTTCATCCGGGAGAAGTCAGGCGTCCATGCTGGGGTTGGAAGCTGCGGCGGCTGCTGGGTTGTGCCGAAGTGGACCAAGCCCAGCTTCATGCGCGCGTATTGGCGGCCGACGAGCGGACGCTTACCGCGGCTCTCCACGAAGTGCCAGTGGTGATCCGTGAGCCGTCCCCGCCATCGGTGTTGGCCATCCCGCCAAGGTAAATGCCTGCTCGCTGAGTGGCTTCCCCCGTGTCTGCTCCAGCCTCTCGGCCAGAAACTCTTCCGAGGCTGACGCGCTCACCCAATCCCTGGCCGCTGGCGTCGCCCAGCCAGCCAGGGCTGCGATCTGGTTCAGCGGCCGGCCGGTGTCCCATGGTCTTGCGTCCTTGGCGCCGCGGTTTCCCTTGCCGAGTGCCTTGTATTTCTCCGGCGTCAGGCCCTGGGAGTGGCAGAACGCAACGAACCGCGGGTTCCAGCCCATGGCTTTCTCCAGGTAAAGCGCCGCCGCGCCGCAGGTGCGGCTGGCGGGTGGGATGGGTAGGCGCGGCAAGTTGCAGAGCCGCCGCTGAGCAAAGTCGATTGCGCCAGTGTCTTATTTGTATCGAAGGCTGCTCGCTCAACGAGCCAGCGTCAGGTGATTTGAAGCCGGAGGAGCGAAATATGAAATCGCAACTTTTGGGATTGAGGGTCGCCGCCGCCATGTTCTGCCTCATGGCGCTGGCGCAGTTGGGTCGATTGATGATTCACCCGGAAGTGCTTGTGGCGGGATATCGGATGCCGTTGTGGCCGAGTGCACTGGCGTTTCTTGTCCTGGGCGGCCTGTCGATTTGGTTGTGGCTGCTTTCTCGAATAGAGACGAGATGAGTCTCATCGCATTGCCCAACCTAGCCACATCGTTCTTCTGGTGCGGCTGGCGTCGTTTCAGGACGGTGTCAGGGTCAATGCGCTCGGAGCGCGGCGGCAGCGGCTTCACCTCGGTGAGCCCGGCGACCGGAACCGGCTGGATGCCGGAGGCCGCGACCAGGGCGGCCAGGGCGGCCAGGCGCGCAGCATCCTCCGCCCGGCGTGAGGGGGTGATCTTGCATTCCATGGGGACGGCTCGTGGTGCTGGGCGCCGTTGCGGCGCCCTGGTGGTAGATCAGCGCGCGCGGAGCGCCTGGACGAGGTACGGGTCGACGTCGGGCTGGCGCAGGAGCCACGATTTGTAGTCGCCCGGCACCTGGTTGATCGGCATGCCCTTGTGCTTGCCGTAGGGCATGACGGTCGGGATACGCGCCTTCTCGCTCAGCGCGTGGACTTCTTCCCAGGTGTCAGCCGGGTGCCCGGCATCCATGGCCACCTGCAGCAGGAAGCGGAGCACGATGGCGCAGTTGCGGACGTCGTCGAGAGCGGCGTGGGCGTTGCGCAGCAGCTCGCGAGCCTGAGCTTCCCGGCCGTTGCGACGCGCGATCAGGTACATCATGGCCGACTGGGTGTGGCTGTCCTTGTCCGGGAACAGGAAGCGGCTCAGCGCCAAGGTGCAGATTCGCTTGATGTCAGGGTTACCCAAGGCGCTGACGTCGGGCGCGACAGCGGCAGGCCGCTTTGGCAAAGGTGATTTCATCTATGACGCAGCCAAGAATGAGTACTGCTGCCCTGCTGGGCAAAGCCTGATTTGGCGTTTCTCAAGCGTCGAGAAAGGGCTGAAGCTGCACCGTTACTGGAGTTCGCATTGCCAAGGCTGTGCATTGAAAGAGCGCTGCACTCCAAGCTCAGAGCGTCGGGTGAGTCGCTGGGAACACGAGGCGGTGCTCGAGGATATGCAGTCCCGCTTGGATCAGGCACCGGAGATGATGCGCATCCGCCGTCAGACGGTGGAGCATCCATTTGGCACACTGAAGGCCTGGATGGGGCCACCCATTTCCTCACCCGAACGCTCGACCGGGTAAGCACGGAAATGAGCCTGCATGTGCTCGCCTACAACTTCAAACGGGTGCTCAGCCTGCTGGGCAATAGTGCACTGATGGCCGCGATGAGGGCCTGAAACCCTCTTCGCGCCCCGATGAACTCGTCGCGCAGCATCACGAAAGCCGCAGTTTCCCGAATCAGTTGAATGACTCGGGGCGACACGTCAGAAGCCCACAGGGCCTCTGAGCGCCGCTATAACAATCCAATAACCAGCAATCCATCACACGCTGCGTTTTTACACAGCCTGGGCCATCAGCGATCACACTCTTTTCACTCGCCTCGTCATGGCTGGATAGCTCGACAAGCGCGGTGCACTGCCTTGCGTTCTGGTGGACAAGAAAACTCGCCAATAAGAGTGAATCGATGAATTGACGGCTTCGATGCAAAGCTTGTTTATCCCATTGTGAGGAAATACAGAGACAGTTTGAACGTCCGCCGTTGGCCATTGCCGTGCTCCGGCCTGTTCTGGAAATGCACTGGCAGGACGAATGAAAAAGCCGCCTTGTGGGCGGCTTTGTCGCATGGAGCCTTCGCGGGGATCCGTTCGACGTACGCACGGTATCAGGAAGCACGGGCCCGGGATTGAACGTATGTGCCGTGCAATTCAGGTCACCCTCCCTTGAGATAGTGGCGGATGCGGATGTCCACGCCCTGGGTCTGGAACTGCCGCGCGGCCGCTTCGATCCTCAGTTCGCCGCGCGTGACCCGCTGGTGGTGGCGCAGGTGCTGCAGCCAGGATTCATCGATGAAGAACTCCAGCCAATGGCGCGGGTTTTCGCTGTCCTGTACCAGCTCCCAGGAGATCGCCCCGTTGCGCCTGCGCATGCCGCGGACGTCCTGCATCGCCTTCTGGAAGGCCGCGGCCTTTTCCGGGTCGATGTCGTACTCCAGGGTGACCAGCACCGGGCCGCGCTCCTGGTCCGTCCCTTCGGCAAGGATCGGCGCCGGCCAGTGCAGCGACGGCGCCAGGTCTTCCGCCTCGGTGACCGGCAGGCGGAAGCTCAGGCAGGCGGGCAGGCCCAGCACCAGCACCGCGCTGGCGCCCAGCAGCGCGAGGGGGATCGAGGCGTGGCTGGCGACGAAGCCCCACAGGACGCCGCCGGCGGCCATGCTGCCGAAGAACACCAGGATGTACACGGCCAGCGCCCGTGCGCGGACCCAGGCCGGGACCGAGGTCTGGGCCGCCACTTGCAGGCTGGACAGCACGGCGATCCAGGCGGCGCCGCTGAGCAGCATCACCGGAACCAGCAGGTACAGGTTGCGCAGCAGCGCCAGGGCGACCAGCACCAGCGCATAGACGGCGCTGGACACCAGCACCAGGCGGTCGCCGCCCAGCCGCTCGCGCAGTGCCGGCAGGAATGCCGCGCCGAGTACCGCGCCGACGCCGACGCTGCCGAGCAGCAGGCCGAAGTCCATGGCGCTGCCCTGCAGTTCGCCGCGCACGATCAGGGGCAGCAGCGACATGCCGGCGCTGGCGCCGAGGAAGAACGCCAGCGCGCGTACCAGCACCGCCTGCAACGGCCGGGAGCTGCGGCTGTAGCGCCAACCGGCGCGCAGCGCGCCGAGCAGTCGTTCGGCGGGCAGCACCGCAGGCGTCGTTTCGCGCTTCCAGGCCAGCAGCACGCCGATCACCGCGAAGAACGACAGCGCGTTCAGGGCGAAGGTCAGCCAGGGCCCGACGAGGCTGACCAGCACGCCGGCGATGGCCGGGCCGACGGCGCGCGCCAGGTTGACGCCGACGCTGGACAGCGCCACCGCCGCCGGCAACTCGCCCTTGTCCACCAGCTCCGGAGTGGTTGCGCTCCAGGCCGGCATCATCAGCGCCGTGCCGATGCCCATGCACAGGGTCAGTCCGAGCAGCAGCCAGACCGTCGTCAGCCCGAGCAGGGTGAGTATCGCCAGCAGCATGGCGACCGCCGCCATCCACAGTTGCACGCCAAGCAGGTAGCGGCGCTTGTCGACGATGTCGGCGAGGGCGCCGGCCGGCAGCGCCAGGAAGAACATCGGCAGGGAGCCGGCGACCTGCACCAGCGCCACGTTCAGCGGACTGGCCGACAGCGAGGTCATCAGCCAGCCGGCACCCACTTCGTGCATCCAGGTGCCGATGTTCGAGGTGATGCTGGCCAGCCATAGCCAGCGGAAGGTGGCCTGGCGTAGCGGACTCCAGGGAGATGAGCGAGCGGTGGAGGATGGGGGCATGGTCTGCGCCACCTTTTCAGAGGGGATTCGAGGATCAGGTATAGGCGATCGATAGCCGGGCATCGTTGCCGCGGTGCCCGACCGAGTCGCTTTTACCACCGGCAGGTCCGGATTCAGTGTTCCCGGAATAGAACTCTGAGGGTCACTTTGCGGGCCTACCGGGGTCATCGTTGCGGAACTACTGTTACCGCCGTTGGCTGCAGGAGGTCTGCAATGAAGAAAATCCTTGGTGTCTATACCAGCCCCAGGCCCCATTGGGTGGGTGACGGATTCCCGGTTCGTACGCTGTTTTCTTACGACAGCCTGGGCAAGCACGTCAGCCCCTTCCTGCTGCTCGACTATGCCGGACCGCAGGATTTTCCGCCGACCTCCGCTCGCCGGGGCGTGGGGCAGCATCCCCACCGCGGTTTCGAGACGGTCACCGTCGTTTATCAGGGCGAACTGGAGCATCGCGACTCCACCGGCGCCGGCGGACGCATTGGCCCCGGCGACGTGCAATGGATGACCGCCGCGTCGGGCATCCTGCATGAGGAGTTCCATTCCGAAGCCTTCGGCCGCACTGGCGGAACCCTGGAGATGGTGCAGCTGTGGGTCAACCTGCCCGCCCGGGACAAGATGTCGGCCCCGCGCTATCAGACGATTCTCGACAAGTCCATTCCCGCCATCCCGCTGGCCAATGGTGCCGGCACGCTGCGCCTGATCGCCGGGCAGTTCGACGGCCAGCGGGGCGCCGCTGAAACCTTCACGCCGATCGATGTCTGGGATGTGCGGCTCACGCGTGACAAGCCGGTCAGCCTGCCGGTTGTCCCCGGGCGCACCGTGGCCTTGGTGGTGCTGCACGGCACGCTGCAGGTGAATGGCACCGAGGTCGTGCGGGAGGCCCAGACCGTGCTGTTCGACCGGGAGGGCGACGAGGTGCTGCTGGAGGCGAACGCTGATGCGCAGGTGCTGCTGCTGGCCGGCGAGCCCATCGATGAGCCGATCGTCGGCTATGGCCCCTTCGTGATGAACAGCGAAAGCGAAATACGCCAGGCGGTTCAGGACTTTGAAAGCGGGCGGTTCGGCCGGCTGGACGACTGACGGTCAGGGTGCCGCCCCGGTGCCTATCTAACCTGATAGATGCCTGCGCGGAATGTGGGCCGGCGGCCGATTGCCGACCGCGGGCCGAACCCGCGCCCGGCGGGTAGTGACCGGGCACGAAATAGCGGATTCGCAACGCTGAATCCACCCTTGCCCGGCGATGGCGCCGGGTTTTCAACCTGAAAGCGAGGAAACGCCATGAGCAAGCCCTACGTCCGTCTCGACAAGTCCCAGGCCGCCGTACTGCTGGTCGACCACCAGACCGGTCTGCTCTCGCTGGTGCGGGATATCGAACCGGACAAGTTCAAGAACAACGTCCTGGCCCTGGCCGACCTGGCCAAGTACTTCAAGCTGCCGACCATCCTCACCACCAGCTTCGAAAACGGTCCCAACGGCCCGCTGGTTCCGGAGCTCAAGGAAATGTTCCCGGACGCCCCGTACATCGCCCGTCCGGGCAACATCAACGCCTGGGACAACGAGGACTTCGTCAAGGCAGTCAAGGCCACCGGCAAGAAGCAACTGATCATCGCCGGCGTGGTGACCGAGGTCTGCGTGGCCTTCCCGGCGCTGTCGGCGCTGGCCGAGGACTTCGACGTGTTCGTCGTCGCCGACGCTTCCGGCACCTTCAACGAAGTCACCCGCGATGCCGCCTGGCGCCGCATGGAAGCCGCCGGCGCGCAGTTGATGACCTGGTTCGGCGTGGCCTGCGAGCTGCACCGCGACTGGCGCAACGACATCGAGGGCCTGGCCGCGCTGTTCTCCGCGCACATCCCGGACTACCGCAACCTGATCACCAGCTACAGCCTGATGACCGCAGCGAAGTGATCCAGCCGCGAGGGGCCATGCCACGGCGCATGGCTCCTCGCGTCTCCAGGCGCATGCCCCCGTGGCCAAGGTCGTGAGTATCCCGGTGGCTGGGGAGATCTGATGATGAGTACACACGAAACCCACTGCGAATTGTCATCGTCCGCCGATTGCCCGGTGAATGACGGTGTGCGCGCCATTCAGCGCATCACCTCGCGCACCGCCGAGGTCGGCGGCGGCATCCCGGTCAGCCGGCTGCTGCCCTCGCGGCAGCGGCGCATGATCGGGGCCTGGTGCTTCCTGGACCATGCCGGCCCTGCGGTCTTCTCCTCCGGGAGCGGGCTGCGCGTCGGTCCGCATCCGCATATCGGCCTGCAGACCTTCACCTGGATGATCGCGGGTGACGTGCTCCATCGCGACAGCCTGGGCAATGTCCAGGTGATCCGTCCCGGCCAGGTGAACCTGATGACCGCCGGTTCCGGGATCACGCACACCGAGGAGTCGCTGCCGGGCGAGGCGCAGCTGCATGCGGTCCAGTTGTGGATCGCCTTGCCGGCCTCGGCCGCTGACCTCCCGCCGACGTTCGACCACCATGCAAGCCTGCCCCAGTGGCAGTCGGACGGCTTCGATCTGACGCTGCTGGCCGGGAGCTTCGAGGGATACACCGCGCCTGCCCGCATCTTCTCGCCGCTGGTGGGGCTCGACCTGGCCGCGAAGTATGCCGCGAGCACCCGGCTCGGCCTGGAACGGGGCCACGAGTACGGCCTCCTGCCGCTCACCGGCGAATGGCGGATCAATGACGAGGTGTTTGGCGCAAACGAGCTCGCCTACCTCGGTCGCGGCCTGACGTCGCTCGACCTGGCGGCATCCGCCGGCGCCCGTGCCGTGCTGCTCGGCGGCGAGCCCTTCGCCGAGGAGATCTTCATCTGGTGGAACTTCGTCGGGCACAGCAAGGCGGAGATCGCCCAGGCGCAGCGCGAGTGGGAGGAGGGCGGCGCCCGGTTCGGCGACGTGGCGGGGTTCGACGGACCGCGCCTGATCGCGCCCGCGCTTCCCTGGCGAGCATGAGGATTTCGGTGATGAAACCCCGCGTCGTCGAGCGGCAGCTCCTGCTTTGCCCGTTGTCGGTCGGCTTGCTCCTGGCATCGCCCGCCCAGGCCGACAACGCCCTGGGGCAGAAGGACAACATCTTCACCGGCATCAACGACCGCCAGGCGGTCGAGCTGACCATCCCGCCCGGACTGGTGGAAGGTTCGCGGCTGGATGGCCTGGTCAGGAATTACTACTTCCAGCGCGACAATCATTCCGAGCTGGTCACCCGGGATCCGACCGAGTGGGCGCAAGGCTTCCTGCTCTCGTTCCGCTCCGGCTTCACCGATACGCCGATCGGGGTCGGGGTCGACGCCCACGGCTTCCTCGGACTCAAGCTGGATGGCGGCGGTGGCAGCGGCGGCGCCGGCCTGCTGCCGCTGGATTCATCCCGCACGCCCGAGGATGAATTCTCCAGCGCGGGCGCTGCGCTCAAGCTCAGGTACCTCGACACCCTGGTGAAGGCGGGCGACCAGCTGGTGGAGAACCCGCTGGCGGCCAGCGGCACGAGCCGCCTGTTTCCGCAGGCCTATCGTGGCGTCACGCTGAAGAATCATGGCCTGCAGGACCTGTGGCTGGACGCGGGCTTCCTGGAGTCCACGCGCCTGCGCAACCAGAGCGGGCACAGTCACCTGGTCACCGCCTACGGCGCGCGCAACAAGGCCGGCGTGGCGGCGGACCGCGAAAGCCCCCATGTGGGCTGGGCGGGCGCGATCTACAGCGGCCCCTGGGGCATGCAGCTTTCGGCCTATGGCGGCCAGCTCGAAGACATCTGGAATCAGTACTACCTGGGCATCTCCGATGCCATCCCGGTGAGCGACGCGCTGGTGCTCAAGCCCTACCTGCACTACTTCAAGACGCGCGACCAGGGCCGCAGCCAGCTGGGGACGATCGACAACGACACCTACAGCGCCGGGCTCGCCGCAACCGCCTATGGGCAGACCGTGACCCTCGGGTTGCAGAAGGTCGATGGCCGGACGCCCTTCGATTACCTCACGCAGAACGACCGGATTTTCCTCTACCTGAGCAACTCCCAGCAGTTCGCCGACTTCAACGGGCCGGGGGAGAAGTCCTGGCGGGTGCAGTACGAAACGCCCCTGGCGTTCCTCGGCGCGCCGACACTGCAATTCATCGCCGCCTATACGCGGGGCGAGGCGGACCTCACCCGCGTGGACCCCGGCAGCGCCGGCTACGGCTACATCTACAACCCGGACGGCAAGCACGCCAAACACTGGGAGCGCGACCTCGCCGTCAAATACCAGGTGCCATCCGGGCCGGCCAAGGACCTGTCGCTGACCGCCCGCTGGGCGACCCACCGCGAAGGCGACGGCTATACCGCACCGGGCAACACCCGGGGCAATTCCAGCGCCGATGAGTACCGCCTGATCGTCGATTACCCGCTCAGCCTGTTTTGAGAGTCTGGATGACCCCGCTGATTTCCTATTTCAAGCTCGCCTTGCATCCCGCCCGGGACGTGCTGTTCTTCGTGCTGCGCACGATCGCCGCCGGCCTGCTCTGCCTTTACCTGGCCTTCCTCTTCGATCTGGAGCAGCCGAAATGGGCGTTGATGACGGTGATCATCATCAGCCTGCCCCTGGCCGGCATGACGCTCAAGCGCAGCTTCGCCCAGGTGCTGGGAACGGCCGCGGGCGCGTCGGTGGCGGTGCTGCTCATGGCCTTGTTCCCGCAGGCGCCGATGCCCTTCATCATCAGCCTCGCCCTCTGGCTGGCCTTCTGCACGGCGGGTGGCACGCTGCTGCGCTACACCGATTCCCATGCCTTCGTGTTGAGCGGCTTCACCGCCGTGGTCGTCGCGATGCTGGCTGTGCCGGACCCGGACGGCGTCCTCATGCTGGCGATCACCCGGCTGACGGAGACGCTGCTGGCGGTCGCCTGCGTCGCGGTCGTCAGCCTGCTGACGGCACGTCCGCATGCCGTCGCCAAAGGCTACTTCGCCAAGGTGGACAGCCTGGTCAGGCTGATCGCCCGCCACGCCGCGGAAGTCGTCCGGACCGAGGAGGGCGAAAGCGCATTCCGCCAGCGCCAGGCGCAGCTGATCGCCGAAATCAGTGCGCTGGAGGGGCTGCGCCGGCACCTCTATTTCGATGCGCCGCACCTGCGCAGCGCCGACAGCCTGGTGCAGCTGTTCGCCAACCAGCTGGTCCTGCTGGTGTCCCGCCTGCAGGTGCTGCGGCAGCAGCGCGAGCTGGTCAAGGCGCACTGGCAGGGGCCGCTGCCGGCCGATATCCAACTGCTGCGCGAGCGCGAGTTGGCGAGCCTGGACGAGCTGGCGCTCGCGGGCGTATCGCTGCCCGCGGAGCGCCGCGCGGCGCTCCGGCGCGTTTACCAGGGCTTCGATGAGGCGGCCGACCGCGCCGAGTTCCTGAGCGAACCGCTGCCGCCGCGGATGCGCTCCCTGGCCTGGGCCCTGCGCTGGGAGCAGGCCCGGCTGCTGCGGCAGCTGGACGATGTGATCGAGCTCAACGAGGCGATCCAGCAGGGCAGAGCGGCCAGTTGCCCCAACCAGCAGGGGCGCGTCCAGGCGCTTCACCTGGATTTCCGCCTGGCCGGAATGAATGCGCTGCGGGCGTTCCTGGCCCTGCTCCTGGCGGGACTGATCTGGATGGAAACCGCCTGGGATGGCGCTCGCTCCGGCGTGATCCTGATCGGGGTCATGTGTTCGCTGATGGCGACCCTGCCGCGTCCGCTGCTGGCCAGCCAGAACTTCAACCGCGGCCTGCTGGTCGCCATTGGCCTGTCGGCCGTCTATCAGTTCGCACTGCTGCCGGTCTTCGGCGATTTCGAAATGCTCGCCCTGTGCCTGGTTCCCTTGCTGTACCTCTCGGCGGCCGGCCTGGCCAGCCCGATGACGGCGGGCATCGGCATGGGCATCGGCCTGATCGGCCTGCTGATGATCGGGCCGCAGAATGTCGGCACCTATCACAACACGGCCGTGCAGTGGTTCGAGTTCGCCGGGGGCTACCTGGCGGGCGGGGTACTGGCGATGGTGGTGTTCGCGCTGGTATTCCCCTTCAACCCCACGCAGCGCATTGCCTGGTTGTTCCGCCAGACCCGCGAGGATGCCTACCGGCAAGTCTCGGGCGCGGCCGGCCTGGCCCGGCAGTTCGATTTCGAGAGCCGCATGCTGGACCGGCTGTCGATGATGATCGGCCTGCTGCCGAGCACGGCCGATCCACGTTCCCGCGAGCTCTTCGACTGCAGCCTGATCTGCCCCGGGCTGGCGATCGCGTTGAGCCAGGCGAAGGCCCACTGCGCCAGCAGCGCGGCGCTTCCGCCGGGGACGAGAACGCGCTTGCACCAGGGGTTGCGGGATGTGGCCGACTTCATCGGGGCGCGGCGCCAGGTGGAGCTGGACGCCCTGCTGCGCGAGCTGGGCCGGCTCGGCCTGCTTCTGGACGATCTGCACGAATCGCAGCTGGCGCTCGGTCGAGAGGAACTGCGGCGCCTGTTCACGATGCGCGTCGCCTTGTCGATCGCGACCCTGTTGCTGCAACGCTATCGCACGGTGCTGGAAATGCCGGCCTCACGGCCACTGGAGGAGGGTGCCTATGCCCGTGGACTTTGAACTGGGCGGCGTCTACCTGCCGCCGATTGCCCAGGCCCTGCTGCTTGCCCTGCCGTTGTTCGCGGTGCTGGACGCCCTGTTGCGGCGGGCCGGCGTGCTGGCGTTCGCCTGGCATCCGGCGTTGTTCCAGGGCGCGCTGTATGCGGCGCTCTGCGCGGCCCTGGTGTTATTCATGGGAGTTGGTCTCTGAAATGTCTTCGTTGAAATCCGTATTGCCCAAGGTGCTGACGCTGGCGGTGCTGGGCCTTGCCGTCGGACTGGGCTGGTTTGCCTGGGAGTACTACACCCGCGCGCCCTGGACCCGCGATGCGCGGGTGCGGGCGGACGTGGTGACACTGTCCGCCGAGGTCGGTGGCCGTATCACCGAGTTGCCCGTCCATGACAACCAGTTCGTCAGGAAGGGCGACCTGCTGCTGCAGATCGACCCGGCCCGCTACGAGCTGGCGGTGTTGCACGCACAGCGTGCGGTGGAGGTCGCCCGGGCCGCGCTCGGCCAGTCGCAGGCGGCCATCGTCGCCAATCAGGCGCTGCTCAGGCAGCGGCGCAGCGAGGAGCAGCGCCGGCGGCAGCTGCAATCGCGTTCGGCGATCTCCGCCGAGGAGTGGGAGAAGTCCAGCACCGATGTTTCCGTGGCCGGGGCCAATCTGCTCCGGGAACAGTCCAACCTGGGCCTGGCGCAGGCCAATGTGCAGCTCGCCGAAGCAGCCCTGAAGCAGGCGCGGCTCGACCTTGAGCGCACCCGGGTGAGCGCGCCCGTGACCGGCCATGTGACCAACCTGCTGACCCGCCAGGGCGATTTCGCCCAGGCGGGCGCACCCCTGCTGGCGCTGGTGGACAGCGACTCCTTCTATGTCAGCGGCTACTTCGAGGAAACCAAGCTGCCGAAGGTCAGCGTCGGCAGCCGCGCGCGAATCTCCCTGATGAGCGGGGAGGAACTGGAGGGGGAGGTCGAGAGCATCGCCTATGCGATCACCGACCGGGAGAACCTGCCGGGCAACCGCCTGCTGGCGAACGTCAACCCGAGTTACACCTGGGTGAAGCTGGCGCAGCGCATACCGGTCCGCCTGCGCCTGGACCCGCGTCCCGAAGGCGCGCCGCCACTGCGCGCGGGCACCACCGCCACGGTCACCCTCCATGAGTAGGTCGGGAAGGATGTCCGCGCGGCTGCGGATGGTGGCTGTCCATGTTTGATCTGAACGATCTGTTCCTGTACGCCAAGGTGGTCGAGCACGGCGGCTTCGCCCCCGCGGGCCGGGTGCTGGGGCTGCCCAAGTCCCGTCTCAGCCGGCGGGTTTCCAGGTTGGAAGAGCGCTTGGGCGTGAGGCTGATCCAGCGTTCGACCCGGCATTTCTCCGTCACTGAAATCGGCCTGGAGTATTACCAGCATTGCGTTTCGATGATGGAGCAGGCCCTTGCCGCCGAGGACACCATCGAGCGCAGCCGGGCCGAGCCCCGGGGCATGGTCCGGGTGGCCTGCACGACGCCGCTGCTGGACTCGCGCCTGGCGCCCATTCTGGCGCGGTTCATGGCCCAGTGCCCGGTGGTGGAGCTGCTGGTCAAGAGTTTCAACCGCCGCGTCGACGTCATCAGCGAAGGTTTCGATCTGGTCCTGAGCGTCCGCCACCAGCCGTTGGAAAGCAGTGAGCTGGTCATGCGCAAGCTGGCACGCAGCCGTTACCGCCTGGTCGCGGCCCCCGCCGTGCTGTCCGCGGTCGACCGGCTGCTGGGGCCGGCGGACCTGGTCGAGCTGCCCAGCCTGTGCTGGGGGCCGAGCGTGCAGGACTGCATCTGGGAGATGGATGGCCCGGAGGGTGCTTCAGCCTCCATTCACATACGTCCCCGCGTGGTTTCCGACGACATCGCCGTCCTGCGCGAGGGCGCGCTGGCGGGGGTAGGGGTGACGCTGCTCCCGGAGGAGCTGGTGAGCGGGGACCTGGCGAGCGGCCGGCTGGTCAACGTCCTCGACGATTGGGCGCCGAAAATGGGCGACGTGGTCGCCATCTTCCCCTCGCGGCGCGGCCTGATGCCTGCCGTGCGCAAGCTGATCGATTTCCTTGCCGAGGCGTTCGAACAAGAGTCCGTGGCTTCTTCATGAGGAGCCATTTTGCAGTGAAGCGCCCGTCCGGAGCGAACCCGGCGGCGCACGAGTGGCGCACAGCCCGTACGACCCGATTGACCTGCCGGAACAGGAGACCCCGCCATGTCCCACGATGACCCATCCGCCGCGCAACCGGCGCGGCGCGATTTCCTGCGCAAGTCGCTGACCCTGATTCCGGTGGCCACCCTGGCCGGCGCCGGGGTCGGCAACGTGGTGCTCGGCGAGACGCCGAAAGCGCCACCGGCCGCCGAGCCTGCCGCCGGGGCGGAGCAGGGCGCAGCGCAGGCCCGCGCCTACTCGCCGAGCTACTTCACCGCCGAGGAGTGGGCCTTCGTCAAGGCCGCCGTGGCCATCCTCATCCCCACCGATGCGCTGGGGCCGGGGGCCGCGGACGTCGGCGTGCCGGAGTTCATCGACCGCCAGCTGAACACCCGTTACGGCAGCGGCGGGCTGTGGTACATGCAAGGCCCCTTCCACCCGGACGCCGCGCCGGAGCTGGGCTACCAGCTCAAGCTCAGCCCGCAGGAAATCTACCGCCTGGGCATCCGCGAGGCCGACGCCTGGTGCCGGGCGCAGTGGAACAAGCCCTTCGCCGGGCTGGACGCCGCGCAGCAACAGCAGGCGCTGGTCGCCCTGGACGGCGGCAAGGCGGCATTCGACTCGGTGCCCTCCAGCACCTTCTTCGCCATGCTCTGGATGAACACCCGCGAGGGCTTCTTCAGCGACCCCATGCATGGCGGCAACCAGGGCATGGCCGGCTGGAAACTGATCGGCTTCCCCGGCGCCCGCGCCGATTTCATGGATTGGGTGGAGCGCGACGAGCGCTATCCCTTCCCCCCGGTTTCCATCAGTGGCGAGCGAGGTTGAGCGATGGCCCAGGTAATGAAGAAAGTCGATGCGGTCATCGTCGGGTTCGGCTGGACCGGCGCCATCATGGCCAAGGAGCTGACCGAGGCGGGGTTGCAGGTGGTGGCCCTGGAGCGTGGCCCGGCGCGCGACACCTACCCCGATGGCGTCTACCCGCAGACCATGGATGAGCTGACCTACAACTCGCGCAAGAAGCTGTTCATGGACATCTCCCGCGAGACCGTGACGCTGCGGCATGGCCTGAACGACCTGGCCGTGCCGTACCGCCAGTTCGGCGCCTTCCTGCCCGGCACCGGCACCGGCGGGGCCGGGCTGCACTGGTCGGGCGTGCACTTCCGCGTCGACCCGGTGGAGCTGCGCCTGCGCAGCCACTACGAGGAGCGCTACGGCAAGGCGTTCATCCCCGAGGGCATGACCATCCAGGACTTCGGCGTCAGCTACGAGGAGCTGGAGCCGTACTTCGACTTCTCCGAGAAGGTCTTCGGCACCGCCGGCACCGCCTGGTCGATCAAGGGCCAGGTGGTGGGGCGTGACAAGGGCGGCAACCCGTTCGCGGCCGATCGCTCCAGCGACTTCCCGCTGCCGGCGCAGAAGAACACCGTCTCCGCGCAACTGTTCGAGAAGGCCGCCCGCGAAGTCGGCTTCCACCCCTACAACCTGCCGTCGGCCAACACCTCCGGGCCCTACACCAACCCCTACGGCGCGCAGATGGGGCCGTGCAACTTCTGCGGCTTCTGCAGCGGCTACGCCTGCTACATGTATTCCAAGGCCTCGCCCAACGTGAACATCCTGCCGGCGCTGCGCCAGGTGCCGAACTTCGAGCTGCGCAACGACGCCCATGTGCTGCGGGTGAACCTCAACGCGGAGAAGGACCGGGCCACCGGCGTCACCTACGTCGACGCCCGGGGCCGCGAGGTGGAGCAGCCGGCGGACCTGGTGATCCTCGGCGCCTTCCAGTTCAACAACGTGCGCCTGATGCTGCTCTCGGGCATCGGCAAACCCTACGACCCGGTGAAGAACGAGGGCGTGGTGGGGCGCAACTTCGCCTTCCAGAACATCTCCACCGTGTCCGCCTTCTTCGACAAGGGCAGCCACCACACCAACCCCTTCATCGGCGCCGGCGGCAACGGCGTGGCGGTGGACGACTTCAATGCCGACAACTTCGACCACGGCCCCCACGGCTTCGTCGGCGGCTCGCCGTTCTGGGTCAACCAGGCCGGCACCAAACCCATCGCCGGGGCCAAGGTGCCGCCCGGCACGCCCAGGTGGGGCGGCGAATGGAAATCCGCCGTGGCCGACAGCTACCGCCACATGCTGGCGATGGATACCCACGGCGCGCACCAGTCCTACCGCGACAACTACCTGGACCTCGACCCGGTGTACAAGGACGCCTACGGCCAGCCGCTGCTGCGCATGACCTTCGACTGGAAGGACAACGACGTGAAGATGAACCGCTTCATGGTCACCCAGCTGCGCAGGATCGCCGACGCCATGGGCGCCAAGGTGGTCGCCGCGCCGATGAAGGAATTCGGCCAGCACTTCGACGCCACCGTCTACCAGACCACCCACCTCAACGGCGGGGCGATCATGGGCAGCGACCCGAAGACCAGCGCGCTGAACCGCTACCTGCAATGCTGGGACGTGCCCAACGTCTTCGTGCCCGGCGCCTCGGCCTTCCCCCAGGGCCTGGGCTACAACCCCACCGGCCTGGTGGCGGCGCTGACCTACTGGTCGGCGCGGGCGATCCGCGAGGTCTACCTGAAGAACCCCGGCCCACTGGTGCAGGCATAGGAGCCCCGCGCATGAAGACATTCCTGATCGCCGCCCTGGCCGCGGCCGCCAGCACCGCGCTGCATGCCTCCGACGCGGCCGACCCGGCGCTGCTCAAGCAGGGCGAATACCTGGCCCGCGCCGGCGACTGCGTGGCCTGCCACACCGCCAGGGGCGGCCAGCCGTTCGCCGGCGGCCTGCCCATGGTCACGCCCATCGGCGCCATCTATTCCACCAACATCACCCCGGACAAGAGCGGCATCGGCGACTACCGCTACGAAGACTTCGAGCGCGCCGTGCGCCAGGGGATCGGCAAGGACGGCAGCACCCTGTACCCGGCGATGCCGTACCCGTCCTACGCCCGCGTCAGCGACGAGGACATGCGCGCGCTCTACGCCTACTTCATGCACGGCGTGGCGCCGGTGGCGCAGCAGAACAGGGACAGCGAGATCCCCTGGCCGCTGAGCATGCGCTGGCCGCTGGCGATCTGGCGCGGCCTCTTCGCCCCGCAGGTCAAGCCCTTCGAGGCCGCCGGGCAGGACCCGGTGCTGGCGCGCGGCGCCTACCTGGTCGAAGGCCTGGGCCACTGCGGCGCCTGCCACACGCCGCGCGCCCTGACCATGCAGGAGAAGGCCCTGGGCGCCACCGACGGCGCGCTCTACCTGTCCGGCAGCGCGCCGCTGGAAGGCTGGATCGCCAAGAACCTGCGCGGCGACCACAAGGACGGCCTGGGCAGCTGGAGCGAGGCGGAGATCGCCGCCTTCCTCAAGACCGGGCGCACCGAGCGCACGGCCGTGTTCGGCGGCATGGGCGACGTGGTCGAGCACAGCATGCAGTACATGAGCGACGCCGACCTCACGGCCATCGCCCGCTACCTGAAGGCACTGCCGCCGGTGAACCCGGACGACCAGCCGTTCCGCGAAGACCGCCAGGTCGCCGAGGCGCTGTGGAAGGGCGACGACGGCAAGACCGGCGCCGCGCTCTACGTCGACAACTGCGCGGCCTGCCACCGCACCGACGGCAAGGGCTACGCGCGGGTGTTCCCGGCGCTGGCCGGCAACCCGGTGCTGCACAGCGCCGACGCCACCTCGCTGATCCACATCGTGCTCGACGGCGGGACCCTGCCGGCGACGCAGACGGCGCCGTCCACCTTCAGCATGCCCGGCTTCGCCTGGCGGCTGTCCGACCAGCAGGTGGCCGACGTGGTCAACTTCATCCGCAGCAGCTGGGGCAACCAGGCGGGGGCCGTCGATGCGGCTCAGGTCAGCAAGTTGCGCAGCGGTGGGCCGCTGCAGGCCTTCGATGCGGACCGGCTGATCGAGAGCACGACGACAAGTGTCCGGCACACCCCCTGATCGAAGCGAGGGAGCGGTGAATCCGCTCCCGCATCGCTCCTCAGCCATCCGTCGAAACGCTGGTCGCCTCCCAGGCGTCGATTTCGACGTTCAATGCCGACAACTTGCCTCGCACCAGCCCGAGTGCGTCGCTGCCGAGCAGAAGATGCGCGGGCGGGCGGTCCGCAGCAATGGCGGCCAGCATGGCCCGCGCCGCCTTCCTGGGGTTGCCCGGTTGCTTGCCGCTTTTTGCCTCGCGGGCTTCGCGGATGGGGTTGAAGCTGGCGTCGTAATCGGCAATCGAGCGGGGCGTCCGGGCCATCGAGCGGCCCGCCCAGTCGGTGCGGAATGAGCCCGGCGCCACGGCCGTCACGGCAATGCCGAAGGGTTCGACCTCCTTGCCCAGCGCCTCGGAGATGCCCTCCAGCGCAAACTTGCTGCCGCAGTAATAGGCGATTCCCGGCATCGTGATGAAGCCGCCCATGGAGGTGATATTCAGGATGTGGCCGCGGCGGCGCTCGCGCATGAACGGCAGGACGGCCTTCATCATGGCCACCGCGCCAAACACATTCACCTCGAACTGCCGGCGCATCTCCGACAGCGGCGACTCCTCCATGATGCCCTCGTGGCCGTAGCCGGCATTGTTGACCAGCACGTCGATGGGGCCGACGTCGGCCTCGATTTCCGCCACGACGCCGTCGATCGCGTCGAAGTCGGTCACGTCGAGCACACGCCCCCAGGCGGTATTCGTGGAAAGTGACTCGAAGTCACGCTTTGCCTGCGCACTTCTCAGCGTACCGACGACCTTGTGACCCGCCGCCAGTGCTTCCTCTGCGAGCGCGCGGCCGAAGCCGCTGCTGACGCCGGTGATGAGCAGGGTTTTGCTGGATGCCATTGAGGCTTCTCCCGGTTGTTGATTGGAGAGTGCATACTGGTCTGGCAAACGAAGCTCGATAAGCTGAATTACGCTGATTTTCTTGCATAAAACTATGAGCACGAAACAGGCATCGACCCCGTATCCGGACCCGTCCTGCCAAAGCCAGGAGCGCATGGCTGCCCTGCTGCGCGAGTTGGCGCCCGACGAGGGCTACAACCTGACGGCGCTGCCGAGCGTGCGCATCCTGCGCTCGAACCGGGCACTGGCGCGCACGCCCGTCCTCTACGACCCCGGCATCGTGATCGTCTGCCAGGGCCGCAAGCGGGGTTATTTCGGCGACCAGGTCTATCTGTACGATGAGCGCCACTACCTGGCCGTGTCCGTGCCCGTGCCGTTCAGCATGGAGACCGACGCGACCGAGGCGCGCCCGCTGCTGGCGCTGTATCTGCACCTCGATTTCAAACTGGCCGCCGAGCTGGCGGAACAGATCGACCGCCAGGGACTGGCGGAGCCCGCGCGAGCGCCGCAGAGCATGATGTCGACGCCGATGGACGACGCGATGCAGGCGTCCGTGTTGCGCTTCCTCGAAGCGCTGCGGCGGCCGCTCGAAGCGGCCATCCTGGGCGACGGGCTGCTGCGTGAGCTGTACTTCCGGGTGCTCACCGGCGCCCAGGGCAGCTCGATGCGCGAGGCCCTGGCGATGCGCGGGCAGTTCGGCCGGATAGGCCGGTCACTGCGCCTGATCCACGCGCGCTATGCGCAGCCCCTCGACGTGCGGCAACTGGCCGCCGCGGCGGGCATGAGCGTTCCGAGCTTCCACAGCCACTTCAAGGCAATCGCCCAGGTGTCGCCGATGCAGTACGTGAAGTCGACGCGGCTGCATCAGGCCCGCCTGCTGATGGTGCGCAACGACCTGACCGCGGAGGCGGCGGGGCTCGCCGTGGGTTACACGAGCCCGTCGCAGTTCAGCAGGGAATTCAAGCGTCTGTTCGGCCTGACGCCGGCCGCGGAAGCCAAGCGCATGCGCGGGAGCTTCGCGCTCCCGGCGGCATTCGCGGACACGGCGTATGTCTCGTCGCACTGAGTCCGGCTCGTCGTGACGAACCCCCGGCGCCCGCCCACGGGAGACTGTCGGCGGGCGCGTTCGCGTCAGATCACGAAGAAGCCGTGGGTGCCGTCGCGGCCCAGTTGTTCCACCAGGCCGAATTCCCAGTCCAGGTAGCCCTGCATGGCCTCGCGCGGGTTGTCGGTGCCCTCGTAGGGGCGGCGATAGCGGTCGATGCGCGGCGCGGCCAGCAGGCTTTCGCCGTCCTCGGTGGGCAGGCCGGCGGCGACCCAGGCGGCGGTGCCGCCGTCGAGCAGGAACACCGGCTTGCCGCTCAGCACCTCCACTTCCGCCACGGCGAAGCGCGCCAGCAGGCTGCTGCCGCAGGTGAGCACGTAGCGTTCGGCATCGCCCAGCTGCGCCAGGGCCTGCTTCAGCTGGCTGCGCAGGGCCCAGGCGGCGCCGGGGATGTGGCGTTTCACGTAGTTGGCGCTGGCGGTGAAGTCGAGCACCCGGGTGCCCGGCTCGCGCAGCCAGTCGGCCAGGGTCTGCGGGGCGATGGTCTCGGCCTGCGGCCTGGCCGGCAGCGGGGCGTTCCACGCGCCTTGCTCGCTGAAGTCGGCGGCGGACAGCCCGTCCAGCACCGCCACCTGCCAGCCCATCTGGGCCAGCCAGGAAGCGCTCATGTTGGCGCGCGCGCCGTCGTCGTCCGCCAGCACCAGCCGCGCGCCGCGCACGCTGGCGACATGGTCGGTTTCCTGCACCAGCTGCCCGCCGGGCGTGGAGCGCGAGCCGGGCAGGTGGCCGGCTGCGTATTCCTCGGGCGTGCGCACGTCGAACAGGTAGGTGGTGCGCGCCGCGTCGGCCTGCCATTGGCGCAGGCCGGCCAGGTCGATGCGCGTGACGCCCGCGCGGTCGGCCACGGCGCGGGCGCGCCGGGCGGCGGACTCGCGGGTGGCGCCGGAGACTTCGCCGAAGCGCCGCGCCTGGCCGTGCTCCAGTCGCTGCCCGGCGAGGGTCCAGCCGATGGTGCCGTTGCGCAGCGCCGACACCGGGTTGGGAATGCCGGCGTTCACCAGCGACTGGGTGCCGATGATGCTGCGGGTGCGCCCGGCGCAGTTGACGATCACCCGGGTGGCCGGGTCCGGCGCCAGCTCGGCCACGCGCAGCACCAGTTCGGCGCCGGGCACGCTGATGCCGCCGGGGATGCTCATGGTCTGGTATTCGTCGAAGCGGCGGGCGTCCAGCACCACCACGTCGGCTTGCGCGTCGAGCAGCGCCTGCACGTCCTCGGCGGCCAGCGACGGGGTGTGGCGCCGGGCTTCCACCAGTTCGCCGAAGGACTTGCTCGGCACGTTGACGTCCTTGAACAGCTCGCCGCCGGCCTCGCGCCAGCCGGCCAGGCCGCCGTCGAGCAGGGCCACGTCGCGGTAGCCGAGGCCGAGCAGGCGCTGCGCGGCGACTTCGGCCAGGCCTTCGCCGTCGTCATAGACGGTGACCGGCGTGTCGCGGCGCGGCACGCGGGCGTGGATTTCCAGCTCCAGCTTCGATAGCGGCAGGTTGGCGGCGAACAGCGGGTGCGCCTGGGCGAACGGGTCTTCCTCGCGCACGTCGAGCAGCGCCAGTTCCTGGCGGGCGAGGAGGGCGGCGTGGATGTCGTGGAAGCTGCGGCGGGCGATCTGGCTCATGCGGGGTTCTCTTTCGACAGGTCCCAGATATTGGGCAGGCGGCTGTTGGAATAGCCGGAGATGAAGGGCTTCTCTTCGCCTTCGGCGCTGAACACCGCACGCCGGACCGCGCCGATGTTGGCGCCGTAGACGTGGATGCTGATGGACGGGCGGTCGGCGAAGGCGTTGCTCACCTGATGGATGTCGCCGATGCGCGGCGACACCGCTTCCACCTCGCCGGGCTCCAGGCGCCGGGGTTCGCCGGCGGGTCGCAGGCTGCCGTCGGCGGCGAAGGCGAAGGGCTGCGAATACTCGGCGCCGCGCAGCATGCCGATCAGGCCCCAGACGCGGTGGTCGTGCACCGGCGTGCGCTGGCCCGGGCCCCAGACGAAGCTGACCACCGAGAAGCGCTGCCGCGAGTCGGCGTGCAGCAGGTACTGCTGGTAGCGCTGCGGGTCGGGGCGGGCGTAGTCCTCGGGCAGCCAGTCGTCATGCCGCACCAGTTCGGCCAGCAGCGGGCGGGCCTGGGCGAGCAGCGAGGCTTCGTCGGGGCGGGTGTCGAGCAGTGCCGCGAGGTCGCCGATGAACTGGCGCAGGCGGTCGAGGCGCAGGGGGGCTGGCATGGGGATGGGCTCACTCCGATCAGGTTTGGCGCTACGGTAGCAAAGGCGTTTTTATTCCTGAAATGCATTTTGAATCTAAGCTAATATGCGAGAAGTGCAAAATTTCTTCGACCATCCATGCAGGTCAATGTCCATGAAGATCGATGACATCGACGCCTTCGTCGCGGTGATCCGCAGCGCCTCCCTGAGCCAGGCCGCCGAAAGCCTGGGCCTGACCCAGTCGGCCATCACCCGCCGGGTGCAGAGCCTGGAGGAGTCCCTCGGGGTGGCATTGCTCGACCGCAACACCAAGCCGCTCAAACCCACCGCCGCCGGGCGCCGGGTGTTCGAGCAGTGCCGCCGGGTGCTGCGCGAGGTGGACGGCCTGCGCGAACTGGTGGCCAGCGACGCCGCGCCCAGCGGCGTGCTGCGCCTGGGCGTGCCGCAGAGCATCGGCGAGGTGGTGCTGCTGGAGGCCCTGCGGCGGCTGGCGGGCGAGTACCCGGAGCTGCGCGCGCAGGTCAGCAGCGGCTGGGGCGGCCACCTGCTGGCGCGGCTGGACAACGCCGAACTGGACGCGGCGGTGGTGCTGTTCCCGCCGAACAAGGTGTTCCCCGACGACCTCGGCGCCACGGCGCTGGGGCGGGTCGAACTGCGCGTGGTGGTGGCGAAGGACAGCGACATCCAGGCCCGCCGCCTGCTCGACTGCCACCCGCACGGCTGGGTGCTCAACCCGGACGGTTGCGGCTTCCGCGCCGGCCTGCAGCGCGCCCTGGCCGACCAGGGCCTGGGCCTGCAGCTGAACCTGGAAACCTTCGGCAGCGAATTGCAGCTCGGCCTGGTGGCGGAAGGCCGGGGACTGGGCCTGGTGCCGGCGCCGGCCCTCGCGCGCAGCCGCTATCGCGAGCAGCTGCGGGTGCTGGAACTGGAGGACTTCCAGCCGCTGATCCAGCTCTGGCTGGTGCGCCCGCGCCTGCTGGGCAACCTGGAAACGCCCGCGCGGCTGTTCGGCGCGGCGGTGGCCGACGCGCTGGAAATCACGGCGGGCTGATTCAGCGCGCCGTCTCCCCTTGTAGGCGCGAGCTTGCTCGCGAACCGCCTGCAACCCGCCATGGCGGAACCGCTTTCGTAGGAGCGGAGCTTCTCCGCGAACAGCGGTGCGTGTTGAACGCATCGCGGACAAGGTCCGCTCCTACGGTTCGCCTGCGAGCAGCAAAGCGGGAAAGCGCGGCGCGCAACTTTGTCACGCCTGAATATGCTCAATTAGCATATTAGGATATGACAAAAATGAATTTCCATCATGAAACACTTGCCTATAGCTTCTAAGAACAACGTCTGACAAGACGTTTTTCTTATAACGAGCGCCGCGACCTTATGCAGCGGCTCAGGCGAGGGCAACACAGTGAGCGTGGAAATTCTCGGCATGATCACCGCCACCCCGAGTTCCGAGGTGGATCAGCCATTGGGGGACGCGGTGGACGCCGGGTTCGTCCGGCGTTTCGCCCAGGCCCATGAGGACGCCGGCTTCGACCGCGTGCTGGTGGGCTACTTCAGCAACGCCGCCGAGGGCGCGGTGGTCAGTTCCTTCGTCGCCGCCGCCACCCGCCGGCTGGGCATCCTGCTGGCCTATCGGCCGGGCGTGATCGCGCCGCCGCTGGCCGCCCGCCAGCTCGCCACCCTCGACCAGTTCAGCGACGGCCGCCTGGCCCTCAACGTGGTCAGCGGCGGCAACGACGAAGACCTGGCGCGCGACGGCGACTACCTCGACCACGACCGCCGCTACGCCCGCACCGACGAATACCTCACCGCCCTGCGGCGCATCTGGAGCGCCGAGGCGCCGGTGGATTTCGCCGGCGAGTTCTACCGCTTCCAGGGCGCCTCGCCGGCCGTGCGCCCGCGGCAGACGCCGCACCTCCCGATCTACTTCAGCGGCTCCTCCGACGCCGCCATCGCGGTCGCGGCGAAGCATGCCGACACGTACATGCTCTGGGGCGAGCCGCTGGCCGCCGTCGGGCAGCACATCCAGCGGGTGCGCGCCGCCGCCCGGGCGCAGGGCCGCGATCCGCGCTTCTCGGTGTCGTTCCGGCCGATCGTCGCTGACACCGAGGAAGCCGCCTGGAAGCGCGCCGCCGAAGTGCTCGAACAGGTGCGCGAGAACCGTGTGCGCCTCGGCCTGCCGCTGGGCGACCACAAGCCGGAGAACGTCGGCTCGCAACGCCTGCTGGCGGCGGCCGGGCAGGGCGAGGTGCTCGACACCCGCCTGTGGACCGGCGTGGCCCGCCTGACCGGCGCGCGCTGGAATTCCACCGCCCTGGTCGGCACCCCCGAGCAGGTCGCCGCCGCGCTGGGCGAGTACTACCGCCTGGGCGTTTCCACCTTCCTGATCCGTGGCTTCGACCCGCTCGGCGACGCCGTGCGCTACGGCCAGGGCCTGATCCCCGCCATCCATGAACAGATCGCCCGCCTGCCGCAGCTGCGGCGCGCCGGCTGAGGAGCTTTCCGATGAACCTGAAGCAACGCCTGCGCGCCACGTTCGCCGCGCTGCTGCTGGGCGCGCCGCTGGCCCACGCCGCCGACCTGCCGACCCTGCGGGTGGGCGACCAGAACTACTACAACGTGCGCGCGTCGATGGAGGCCTCCGGGGTGCTCGAAGGCGCGCCCTACAGGGTCGACTGGAAGCACTTCCAGTCCGCCGCGCCAGTGGCCGAAGGGTTGCAGGCCGGCGCGCTGGACCTGGGCTTCCTCGGCGACTCCGGCTTCATCTTCCTCGCCGCCAAGGGTGCGCCGGTGAAGCTGATCGGCATTTCGCGGCAGAACCCCGACACCATCGCGCTGCTGGTGCCCAAGGATTCCCCGGTGAAGTCCATCGCCGACCTCAAGGGCAAGAAGGTCGCCTACTGGCCCGGCGCCTGGAGCCAGCAGCTGACCCTGCGCGCGCTGGAGAAGGCCGGCCTGCCGGGCGACTACGTGGAGTTCGTCAAGCTGATGCCCATCGACGCCGCCGCCGCCTTGCCGCGCGGCAGCATCGACGCCTTCCCGGTGTGGGAGCCGTACATCTCGCAGCAGATCGTGTTCTCCGGCGCGCGGCCGATCCTCACCGCCCGCGACCTGATGCCGGGCCTGTCGAGCATCGCCGCCAACGCCGGCGCCATCGAGCCCAAGCGCGCGCAGATCGCCGACTTCCTCGGCCGCCTGCAGAAGGCCCGCGCCTGGGTCGAGGCGCACAAGGAGCAGTACGCCGACATCTGGGCGAAGAAGGCCAACCTCGACCCGTCCGTGTCGCGCCACTGGATCGGCCAGGCCGCCATGAGCGTCGGCCCGGTGGACAAGCAGGCCGCCGCCGATTACCAGGGCACCGCCGACTTCCTCCTGCAGACCGGCGCGCTGCCCGGGGCCTTCGACACCTCCAGCGTGATCGACAGCTCCTTCGCCAGCGCCTTCCACTGACATTTTCTTCCACGAATCAAGCACGGAGCACCGCCATGAGCATCCAGTTCCTCGGCATGATCGGCCATCGCCTGGCCTCGGAAACCATCGCCCCTGTCGGGCCCATCCTCGACAAGCAGTACATCGCCGCTTTCGCCCGCGCCCACGAGGAGGCCGGCTTCGACCGCATCCTGGTCGGCTACTGGTCGGACCAGCCCGACGGCTTCCTGGTGGCGGCCACCGCCGGCCTCGCCACCTCGAAGATCAACGTCCTGCTGGCGCATCGCCCCGGTTTCGTCGCGCCGACCCTGGCCGCGCGCAAGCTGGCCACCCTGGAGCACCTGCTCGACGGGCGCCTGGCGGTGCACATCATCAGCGGCGGCAGCGACGCCGACCAGCGCAAGGACGGCGACTACCTCGACCACGACCAGCGCTACGCCCGCACCGACGAGTTCATCGAAGTGCTCAAGCGCAGCTGGACCAGCGCCGAACCCTTCGATTTCCACGGCGAGCACTACCGCGTGGAGCAGGCTTTCTCGGCCATCCGCCCGCAGCAGAAGCCGCACCTCCCGGTGTATTTCGGCGGCTCCTCGGAGGCCGCGCTGAAGGTCGCCGGCAAGCAGGCCGACGTCTTCATGCTCTGGGGCGAGCCGCTGGCGCAGGCCGCCGAGACCATCGCCGCGGTGCGCGAGCAGGCGCGCCGGCATGGCCGCGAGGTGGAGTTCAGCCTGTCGTTCCGGCCGATCCTCGGGCGCACCGAGGAGGAGGCCTGGGCCAAGGCCGAGGCGATCCGCGACAGCGCCGGCGAGCGCCTCGGCGCCGCCGGGTTCCCCAAGGGCAAGCCGCAGAGCGTCGGCGCCCAGCGCCTGCTGAAGGCGGTGGAGCAGGGCGACCGGCTGGACGAGCGCCTGTGGACCGGCATCGCCAGACTGGTGGGCGGCGGGCACAACTCCACCGCGCTGGTGGGCACACCGGAGCAGGTGGCCGATGCGCTGCTGGCCTACTACGACCTGGGCGTGCGCAACATCCTCATCCGCGGTTTCGACCCGCTCAACGACGCCGTGGAATACGGCCGCGAGCTGATCCCGCTGACCCGCGCCAAGGTCGCCGAGCGCGAGCGCCGGCGTGAAACGGCCTGATCCGATGAGCCTCCCGCAAAGCCTCCCGGTGGCGCTCGGCCAACTGCCGGAACTGACCCGGCAACTGGCCGAAGGCGCCGATGCGCTGGATCGCAGCGGCGACTTTCCCCACGCCAACCTCGACCTGCTGCGCCGCCACGGCCTGCTCGGGCTGGCCCTGCCGGCCTCGCTCGGCGGCCCCGGCGCGAGCCTGGGCGAGCTGCGCCGGGTGATCGGCGCGGTGGCCCGTGGCGAGCCGTCCACCGCGCTGATGCTGTGCATGCAGTACCTGCACCTGCGCCGGCTGGCGGACAACCCCGGCTGGCCCGAGGCGCTCAAGCGCCGCGTGGCCCGCGAGGCGCTGGAGCAGGGCGCGCTGATCAACAGCCTGCGGGTCGAACCGGAGCTGGGCTCGCCGGCGCGGGGCGGCTTGCCGCACACCGTCGCCCGGCGCGACGGCGACGGCTGGCGGCTGTCCGGCCACAAGCTCTACACCACCGGCATTCCCGGCCTGACCTGGCTGGCGGTGTGGGCGCGCAGCGACGAGCCGACGCCCCGCGTGGGCAGCTGGCTGGTGCGCCGCGACAGCCCCGGCATCCGCATCGTCGAAAGCTGGGACCACCTGGGCATGCGCGCCACCGGCAGCCACGAGGTGATCTTCGCGGACGTGCCGGTGCCGCTGGATCACGCCGTCGGCCTGTATCCCCATGACCGCCCGCCGGCGCCGGACGAAGCCGTGCAGCGCGACTTCGCCCAGGCCAGCGCGGCGTTGCTCGGCGCGCTCTACGACGGCATAGCCGGGGCCGCCCGCGACTGGCTCGTGGACTGGCTGCGCGAGCGCGCGCCGGCCAGCCTCGGCGCGCCGCTGGCGAGCCTGCCGAGGGTGCAGGAAGCGCTCGGCGGCATCGAAGGACTGTTGCTGCAGAACCGCCTGCTGCTCGACGCGGCCTGCCGCGACCGGCTCAGCGCCAGCGAAGCCGGGCTGATCAAGGTCGCCGTCACCGACAACGCCATCGCCGCCGTCGGGAAGGCGCTCGAACTGACCGGCAACCATGGCCTGAGCCGCCACAACCCGCTGCAGCGCCACTACCGCGACGTGCTCTGCGGCCGCGTCCATACCCCACAGAAGGACAGTGTCCAGACCCAGGCCGGCAAGGCCGCGCTGTTCCCCTGAACCGAACCGGCCCGCCCTGCGCGGGCCACGCAACCTGACGGCAATATCGGCGACCGCACCGGCGGAACGGATAGCCCCCCGACAACCTCGGCCTCCGTTCGGAGCCGTGTGGAGAATGCCCCATGAAACGATCCTTGCGTGTCATCGCCGGCCTGCTGGCCGCGACCCTGCTGGCCGGCGCGGCCAGTGCCGCCGAACCCGTCGCCCTGCGCCTGGGCGACGTGAAGGGCGACCGCTACGCCTCGCTGCGCGCCTCCGGCGAGCTCGACAACCTGCCGTATACGCTGGAACTGTCCACCTTCCCCTCGGGCGCCCCGGTGCTCGAAGCGCTCAACGCCGGCGCCCTGGACGTCGGCTTCGCCGGCGACATCCCGTTCCTCTTCGTCTACGCCGCCGGCGCGCCGCTCAAGGCGGTGGGCGCCTGGCACTTCAACCCGGCGACGGTGGCGCTGGTGGTCGGCAAGGACTCGCCGATCCACTCGGTGGCCGAACTCAAGGGCAAGCGCATCGCCGTGAACCGTGGCGGCTGGGGACACTTCATGGCCCTGGGCGCGTTGCGCCGCGCCGGGCTCAAGCCCGAGGACGTGACCTTCTCCTTCCTCGGCCCGGTGGACGGCCGCGCCGCCCTGGTGCGCGGCTCGGTGGACGCCTGGGTGCCGTGGGAGCCCTACACCTCCAGCGCCGTGCTGCTCGACCAGGCGCGGGTGATCGACAACGGCGACGGCATCATGACCGGCTATTCCTACGCCCTGGCCAGCGACGCCGCCATCGCCGCCAAGAAGGCCGCGATCAGCGACCTGATGACCCGCCTGGCGCGTGCCCAGGCCTGGGCGCTGCAGCACCCGGAGCAATTCGCCGCGGCGCTGGCCAAGGACCTGAACATGCCGCAGGAAGTGACCCGCCGCTGGGTCGGCGAGGCGCGCATCAGCCCCATCGTGTTCGACGAGCGCGTCGCCGCGACGCTGCAGAAGGCCGCCGACTTCTTCCACGGCGAAGGCGTGCTGCCCAAGGCGCTGCAGGTCGCGCCGGCCTTCGATTTCAGCCTGTCGCGCGGCGCGGGCGAGGTGGCCCGCACGCTGCCCGCCGACATTGCCGTCGGCCAGCGTTGAGGGGCTTTCCATGAAGCAGGGCCTGGGCCTGCCGCGCGGGCCGGCTCGCGGTGGAGCAGGGGCCGGCAGCCGTGACGGTTCTCAGCTAAGGCAAAAAGGTTATTTAACCTCTAGTCAGTGCTTGGATATGGTTCTAAGCACCGCTCCGGCCGCCGGTTCTTTCCGGCGGCGCAACGGAGCCTTCCCGAGTCTTTGCGCTTCAGTCCAGCCGCGCGCCCAACGCCCAGGCCACTGATTCTCCCGTGTTCTTCGAGGTGTGCATGAGCGTTGTCCCGTTCCGGCTGGCCACGGCCCGGCCGGTCGCCCCATCTGTTCCCGGTGCCGCCGGGGCCTGGGCCCGCGCCTTGCGCGAGTCGGGCCTGCTGCGGCTGTCGCTGCCGGTCCGGCTGGGCGGCGGCGCCCGTCCCTGGCGGGACATCCTGCAGACCCTGCGCGATCTCTGCGAGCGCGATGGCGGCCTGGCCCGGCTGTTCGCCATGCATCACCTGCAGCTCGCCCGCGTGAGCCTGCTGGGTAGCCGCGAGCAGGCGCAGCGCTTGTTGAGCCTCACCCTGATGCGCGAGCCGCTGTGGGGCGCGCTGGGCGATGGTCCGTCGCTGCGGGCCGCCGAGCATGTGCGCGGCGGCTTCCGGGTCAACGGCGCGGAGTGGGACGCCTTCAGCGTCGAGGCCGCCGACTGGCTGGTGCTGCGCGCCTGGTACGAGCCGGGCCGCGACTACCTGTACGCCGCGCTGCCCGCGACCCGCGCCGGCCTGGTGCTGCGCGGCGGCGCGCAATGCCATGAGCTGCGTGTGCATCCCGAGGACATCCTGCTGCCGCCGGGCCTGGCGATCACGCCGCGGCGCTCGCTGTGCGACGGTCTGGCGTTGCTGCTGGAAGCCAACGTCGCCCTGGGCCTGGCGCTGCAGGCGGCTGATCGGCTGGCGCTGGCCGAGGACTCCGCGCTGTCGCGGCTGCTCGGGCTGGGGCTGGTGCTCGGCGAGCAGGCCGCGGCGCAACTGGACGAGGACATCGAGGCCGGCGCCGCGCTGAGCTTCAGCCGCAGCAGCCATTTCTCCAACCTGGCCATCCAGGCGCTGGCGGTGGCGCGCGAGGCGGTGCAGGCCAGCCTTCGCGCGGAGAGCCTGAGGGCGCGGCTGCTGGGGGCTGCGCACTGATCCGGCGGTGCATTCGTCAGGCATTACTTAAGAACTAAAAATTATTTATTTCTTATTTTTTATATCTGTAATCTTCATTTCACCGGACCACCGGACTGCATTACCTGAACTGTCCAGTGGTCCGTCCTCGCTCTGCGGGCGGCCAACCCGTACCCGAGGAGCCCTATCCATGTCCCGCCGCCCATTCCTGCGTCGTTTCGCCGTCGGCCTCAGCGCCTCGGTCGCCCTGTTCGGCGCCCTTGCCGCGCACGCCGAAGATACCCTGCGCATCGGCTACCAGAAGTCCTCCACCCTGCTGACCATCGTCAAGGCGCAAGGCAGCCTGGAGCGCGAGCTGGGCAGGCAGGGCATCGAGGTCGCCTGGCATGAATTCCCCAGCGGCCTGCCGCTGCTCGAATCGCTCAACCTCGGCAATGTCGACCTGTCCGCCGACGTCGCCGATACCGTTCCGGTCTTCGCCCAGGCCGCCGGCGCGCAGCTGACCTATTTCGCCCGGGAAACCCCGTCGCCCACCGCGCAATCGATCCTGGTGCCGCAGGACTCGCCGCTCAAGTCGCTGGCCGACCTCAAGGGCAAGCGCGTCGCCGTGACCAAGGCCGCCGGCAGCCATTACCTGCTGATCGCCGCGCTGCAGAAGGCCGGGCTGAAATTCTCCGACATCCAGCCGGCCTACCTGACCCCCGCCGACGGCCGCGCCGCCTTCGAGAACCACAAGGTCGACGCCTGGGTGACCTGGGACCCGTACGTCGCCAGCGCCCAGCGCCAGCAGAACGCCCGCGTGCTCGCCGACGGCCAGGGCCTGGCCAGCTACCAGCGCTACTACCTGGCTTCGACCGCCTACGCCAAGGCCCACCCGGAAGTGCTCAAGCAGGTCTTCGCCGAGCTGCAGAAGACCGGCCGCTGGGTGAAGGAACATCCCGCCGATGCCGCCAGGCTGCTCGGCCCGCTGTGGGGCAACCTCGATGCCGCCACCGTCGAGCAGGCCAACGCCCGCCGCAGCTACGACGTGCAGCCGGTGCGCGCCGACGGCCTCGACGAGCAGCAGCGCATCGCCGATGCGTTCTACACCCAGGGCCTGCTGCCCAAGCCGGTCGACGCCCGCGCAGTGCCGGTGTGGCAGCCGGACGTGGCGAGCAACTGAAAGCCCTTTCCGCCGCTCCGCCCGGAGCGGCCCGTCACGGCCCGGCTGGCCGCCTTGTACGCATTCCCAGGAGCTTCACATGAAACACATCAGTGCCCCGCGCCGCCTGCTGGCCGCGCTCGCCCTGGCCGGCGTCGCTGGCGCCGCCCAGGCCGACATCACCCTCGGCTACCAGACCGGCATCGACCCGACCAAGGTCCCGCAGGCCGATGGCACCTATGAAAAGGTCATCGGCGAGAAGCTCGACTGGCGCCGCTTCAACAGCGGCCCGGAAGTGGTCGCCGCCATCGCCTCGGGCGACGTCCAGCTCGGCAACCTCGGCTCCAGCCCGTTGGCGGCGGCCACCTCGCGCGGCCTGCCGATCGTCGCCTTCATCGTCTCCGCGCAGATCAACGCCGCCGAGGCGCTGGTGGTGCGCAACGGCAGCGGGATCGGGAAGCCCGAGGACCTGATCGGCAAGACCATCGCCACGCCGTTCGTGTCGACCTCGCACTACAGCCTGCTGGGCGCGCTCAAGCACTGGAACATCGACCCGGCCAAGGTGAAGATCGTCAACCTCAACCCCACCGAGATCGCCGCCGCCTGGCGCCGTGGCGACATCGACGGCGCCTTCGTCTGGTCGCCCGCGCTGGGCGAGATCAAGAAGTCCGGCAAGGTGCTGACCGACGCCGCCGAGGTCGGCCAGTGGGGCGCGCCGACCTTCGAGGTGTGGGTGGCCCGCAAGGACTTCGCCGAGCAACACCCGGAAGTCATCGCCAAGTTCGCCAGGGTCAGCCTGGATTCCTTCGCCGACTACAACGCCCACAAGGCCGAATGGACCGCCGATTCCGAGCAGGTGAAGAAGATCGCCCGGCTGACCGGCGCCGATCCGCAGGACGTGCCCGAGCTGCTGGCCGGTTCCGCCTTCCCTGAGTCCCAGGCGCAGCTGTCGTCCGCGCTGCTGGGCGGCGGCACCGCCAGGGACATCGCCGGCACCGCCGCCTTCCTAAAGGAGCAGAAGCGCGTGCCGTCGGTGCTCAAGGACTACTCGCCCTACGTCAGCGCCGACTACGTGCGCCAGGCGGAAAGCGTGCAGGTCGGGCAGCGCTGAATTCTTTTCTGTAGGAGCGAGCTTGCTCGCGAACAGATTCGCCGGATACAGCGATGTCAGGCGGTTCGCGAGCAAGCTCGCTCCTACGAAAAGCGCAAAGCGAAAAGCGCTACGCATTTCTTCTCACCCCAGGAGGGCAGAACATGAGCCGTCTGACGGCCGAGGCGGTCAGCCTCGCTTTCCCGCAGCGCGGACGCGAGCGCGTCGTGCTGCAGGGCCTCACTCTCAGCCTGGCCAAGGGCGAGTCCCTGGTGGTGCTCGGCCCGTCGGGCTGCGGCAAGTCCAGCCTGCTCAACGTGCTGGCGGGCTTCCAGGCGCCGGACAGCGGCCGCGTGCAGATCGACGGCCGCACCCTGAGCGGCCCCGGCGGCGAACGCGGCGTGGTGTTCCAGGACGACGCGCTGATGCCCTGGCTGAACGCGCTGGACAACGTCGCCCTGGGCCTGCGCATCCGTGGCGTCGGCGCCGCCGAGCGGACCGCGCGCGCCCATGAAGTGCTCAAGCTGGTGGGCCTGGGCGAGCACGCCGACTACCGCATCTCGCAACTCTCCGGCGGCCAGCGGCAACGCCTGGGCCTGGCCCGCGCGCTGGCGGTGGAGCCGGATTTCCTGCTGCTCGACGAACCCTTCGGCGCCCTCGATGCGCTGACCCGCGAGCGCATGCAGGTGCTGACCCTCGACCTGTGGCGCAAGACCGGCAAGGGCCTGTTCCTGATCACCCACAGCGTCGACGAGGCGCTGTTCCTGGCCACCGACCTGGTGGTGATGGACGGCCCGCCGGCGCGCATCGTCAAGCGCCTGCCGCTGGACTTCGCCCGCCGCTACGCGGCCGGCGAGCCGGTGCGTTCGATCAAGTCCGACCCGGAATTCGCGCGCCTGCGCCAACTGCTTCTCGATGAGTTCCTTGAGGAACCGGAGGCCGAACATGCCCACTGAAACCCTCGCCGCCAAACTCCCGGCCGCCGCGCCGAAAGCCCGCGGCGTGCCGGGCGACCACCGCCGCTGGGCCGCCGCCGGCAGCATCGCTGGCGTCTTCGCGCTGTGGTGGCTGGCCACGCACCTGGGCTGGGTCGACACCCTGTTCCTGCCCACGCCGGAACAGCTGGTGGAAGCCTTCCAGCGTCTGCGCGCCGAGGGCTACGTCGACGCGACGCTCTGGCAGCACATCGGCACCAGCCTGCTGCGCGTGCTGCTGGCGCTGGGCGCGGCGGTGCTCACGGCGATTCCGCTGGGCATCCTGATGGGCCTCAACCCGCTGCTGGGCGCGGCCTTCGATCCGCTGGTGGAGTTCTATCGCCCGGTGCCGCCGCTGGCCTACCTGCCGCTGATCGTCATCTGGTTCGGCATCGGCGAGCTGTCCAAGGTGCTGCTGATCTACCTGGCGCTGTTCGCCCCGCTGCTGATCGCCACCGCCGCCGGCGTGCGCCGCGTGGACAAGTCGCGCATCCAGGCGGTGCGCTGCCTGGGCGCCAACCGCTGGCAGGTGGTACGCCACGTGATCCTGCCCGGCGCGCTGCCGGAGGTGCTGACCGGCCTGCGCATCGCCCTGGGCGTGGGCTGGTCGACCCTGGTCGCCGCCGAGCTGATCGCCGCCAACCGCGGGCTGGGCTTCATGGTGCAGTCCGCCGCGCAGTTCCTCGCCACCGACGTGGTGGTGCTGGGGATCCTGCTGATCGCCGCCATCGCGCTGAGCTTCGAACTGGGGCTGCGCTGGGTGCAGAAGCGCTTCGCTTCCTGGGACTGATGGCGCGCCTGCACCGCTACTGAAGAATCACCGACCCGACCCTCTCGCCCCGAAGGCGGGGGCAGGGGAGAGCGCGCCTCTCCCCGTGAACCTCACGAGAGAGCAGGAACCATGACCACCCTGACCATCGAACCCCTCAGCCCGGCGCTCGGCGCCGTGGTGTCCGGCATCCGCCTGGCCGATCCGCTCGACGACGCCGGCCGGCGCCGGATCGAGCAGGCGCTGCTCGATCACCAGGTGCTGTTCTTCCGCGACCAGCCGCTGACCCCGCCCCAGCAGGCGAACTTCGCCGCGCGCTTCGGCGACCTGCACATCCACCCGATCTACCCCGGCTCGCCGGAGCAGCGCGAGGTGATCGTGCTCGATACCGCCGTCACCGACATGCGCGACAACGCCATCTGGCACACCGACGTGACCTTCCTGGAAACCCCGGCGCTGGGCGCCGTGCTGGCCGCCAAGCAACTGCCGCCCTCCGGCGGCGACACCCTGTGGGCCAGCGGCATCGCGGCGTTCGAGGCGCTGTCGAGCCCGCTGCAGCGGCTGCTCGATGGTCTCACCGCGACCCACGACATCAGCAAGTCCTTCCCCCGGGAGCGTTTCGGCGCCACCGACGCGGACCTCGCGCGCCTGGAAGAGGCCCGCAGGGCGAACCCGCCGCGCAGCCATCCGGTGATCCGCACGCACCCGGTCACCGGGCGCAAGGCGCTGTTCGTCAGCGACGGTTTCACCACCCGCATCAACGAGCTGGAACCGGCGGAAAGCCGCGCCGTCCTCGACCTGCTGTTCGCCCACTTCAGCCGCCCGGAGTTCAGCGTGCGCTGGCGCTGGAAGGAGAACGACGTGGCCTTCTGGGACAACCGCGTGACCCAGCACTACGCGGTGGACGACTACCGCCCGCAGCGGCGGGTGATGCACCGGGCGACGATTCTGGGGGACCGGCCGTTCTGAGCCGGGTTCCTGCTTGCTGGTCGCCGGGCAGGCCGGGGCCGTCGCCTTGCACCGCTTGTGCGCGTACAGGGCATTCCGAACCTCGTCCCTGGCGATGTTTCAGTGGTGGGAGGGCAGGGCGATTCAACACCCGATAACCCTGGGATTCGCATCTGGATTGTTGCGATGGCGAAGTGACACTGTGACAATGACCAAACTTTGGTTTGGGTGTTAATGGAATGAAGGTTGCTCTGGCGCTGCTCGCGCTGACCCTTGTAGTCATTCCGGTCATGGCAGGGATCGCGTGGGGATTCTGGGCTGGACTGGGGGTGTTCATCGCCTCGCTGGTGGTCAATGTGCTGATCATGAACGCGGACCCATTCACGAATCACCGGCGGCTGTAACTGCCGGAAAGCCGGCTGTTTCAGGGGCGCCAGGAGCGGGAGGGGCGGAAAACCTTTCCGTGTCTCTGGAGGTGGTCCGTGAGAGGCCTGCTGTTTGGCTGAAAGCCCCGCCATGCGGGGCTTTCGCGTTTCTGGCGGGGAGTCTTGCGGCAGACGAATCTTCCCTGGAGCCCCGGGTCGGCCATCCTGCTCCGGAAGTCGAGTCCAGTCTCCAGGATGGTATACCTCTTCCTTTCCCGTTGATTCCTCTGAAAGCACCGTCCTAGACGCTGCGGAGCATTTCTGTCAGCATTTGCCGGGGCGCCGGATGCAAGTCTCTGGCGCTTGCATTTTGACAAGCCTGCACCAAGCTAGGTCGAGACGGTGCTTTCTGTTAAGGTTCGTGAATTCCGAGAAGCTCTCGCTGGAACTTCACAATTCCATTTCTGTTTAAAGGGGTGCTGTGTGATCAAGGTGCTGGTGGTCGATGATCACGATCTGGTGCGCACCGGAATTACCCGCATGCTCGCCGACATCGACGGCCTGCAGGTCGTTGGTCAGGCCGACTCCGGCGAGCGGGGCCTGCAGCTGGCTCGCGAACTCAAGCCCGATGTGGTGCTGATGGATGTGAAGATGCCCGGCATCGGCGGACTCGAGGCGACTCGCAAGCTGCTGCGCAGCCAGCCCGATGTGCGCGTGGTGGTGGTGACCGTGTGCGAGGAGGATCCTTTCCCGACCCGGCTGATGCAGGCCGGCGCTGCCGGATACCTCACCAAGGGCGCGGCGCTCGAAGAAATGGTCCAGGCGATCCGCCAGGTGTTCGCCGGCCAGCGCTACATCAGCCCGCAGATCGCCCAGAACCTGGCGCTGAAATCCTTCGAGCCCGAGAAGAACGCATCCCCCTTCGATACCCTGTCCGAACGGGAAATCCAGATCGCCCTGATGATCGCCAACTGCCACAAGGTGCAGAGCATCTCGGACAAGCTCTGCCTGTCGCCCAAGACCGTCAACACCTACCGCTACCGCATCTTCGAGAAGCTCTCGATCACCAGCGACGTGGAACTGGCGCTGCTGGCCGTTCGGCACGGCATGGTCGATACCAACAACTGACGATGGCCGCAGGATTCGATTCAGCGGCGTTCCTGGCCACCTGCAGCGGGCGGCCGGGCGTCTACCGCATGTTCGATGCGGACGCCAAGCTGCTCTACGTCGGCAAGGCGAAGGACCTCAAGAAGCGGCTTTCCAGCTATTTCCGCAAGTCCGGCCTGGCGCCGAAGACCGCTGCCCTGGTGGCACGGATCGCCCAGGTCGAGACGACCATCACCGCCAACGAAACCGAGGCGCTGCTGCTGGAGCAGACGCTGATCAAGGAGTGGCGGCCGCCCTATAACATCCTGCTGCGGGACGACAAGTCCTATCCCTATGTCTTTCTCTCCAGCGAGGACAGCTTCCCCCGGCTGACGATCCATCGCGGCGCGAAGAAGCAGAAGGGGCGCTATTTCGGCCCGTACCCCAGCGCGGGCGCCATCCGTGAAAGCCTGGCGTTGCTGCAGAAGGCCTTCTTCGTCCGACAGTGCGAGGACAGCTACTTCCGCAATCGCACGCGGCCCTGCCTGCAGTACCAGATCAAGCGCTGCAAGGCGCCCTGCGTCGGGCTGGTCAGCGAAGAGGAATACGCCGAGGACGTGCGTCACTCGATCATGTTCCTCGAAGGGCGCAGCAATGTGCTGGCGGATGAGCTCACCGTCGGCATGGAGCAGGCCGCCACGCGCCTGGAGTTCGAGAAAGCCGCCGAACTGCGCGACCAGGTGGCCATCCTGCGGCGCGTGCAGGACCAGCAGAGCATGGAGGGCGGCAGCGGCAACGTCGACGTGGTTGCCGCTATCGTCACGCCGGGCGGCGCCTGTGTGCACCTGATCAGCGTGCGCGGCGGCCGGGTGCTGGGCAGCAAGAACTTCTTCCCGCAGGTGGCGATCGAGGAGGAGGTGGGCGATGTGCTGCTGGCCTTCCTCGGGCAGTACTACCTCAGTCACCACGAGCGCGACCTGCCGGGCGAACTCATCGTCAACGCCGTGCACGAGGACTTCCCGGTGCTGGTGTCGGCGATCGAGGCGTCCCGCGGCAAGTCGCTGGAAATCAGCCATCGCGTGCGTGGCACCCGTGCGCGCTGGCAGCAACTGGCCGTGACCAACGCCGAGCAGGCCCTGGCGGCGCGTCTTGCCAATCGCCAGCACATGGCGGCGCGCTTCGATGCGCTGGGCGATGCGCTGGATCTGGCCGAGCCGCCGCAACGCCTCGAGTGCTTCGACATCAGCCATTCCAGCGGCGAGGCCACTGTCGCTTCCTGCGTGGTGTTCGGGCCGGAGGGGGCGCTGAAGTCGGACTACCGGCGCTTCAATATCGAAGGCGTGACCGCGGGCGACGACTATGCGGCAATGCACCAGGCGCTGACGCGGCGCTTCAGCCGGCTGAAGGAGGGCGAGGGCAAGATGCCGGATATCCTCCTGGTCGACGGCGGCAAGGGCCAGTTGGCCATGGCGCAGGAAGTGCTGCAGGAGCTGGCGGTGGTCGGGTTGACGCTGCTCGGCGTGGCCAAGGGCGTCACCCGCAAGCCGGGCCTGGAGACCCTCTACCTGAACGATGCCGAACACGAATTCACGCTGCCCGCCGATTCACCGGCGCTGCACCTGATCCAGCAGATCCGCGACGAGGCGCACCGCTTCGCGATTACCGGCCACCGCGCACGGCGGGGAAAGGCGCGCCGTACCTCCACGCTCGAGGACGTGCCAGGCGTGGGGCCCAAGCGCCGGCGCGACCTGCTCAAGCATTTCGGCGGGTTGCAGGAACTGTCGCGAGCAAGTATCGATGAGATTGCCAAGTCCCCCGGCATCAGTAAAAAGCTGGCTGAGCAGATTTATGCGGTTCTTCACAGCGAGTAGAATGCCCGCTCAACCCGCAGACATCCCGACCCGATGAATATCCCGAACCTGCTCACACTGCTCCGCGTTCTGCTCATTCCGATCTTCATCCTGCTGTTCTACTTTCCGTTCCCCGCCAGCCATCTGGCGGCCAGCGCCGTGTTCGCCCTGGCGGCCGCCACCGACTGGCTGGACGGCTACCTGGCGCGCCGCCTGGGGCAGAGCACGCCGTTCGGAGCCTTCCTCGATCCGGTGGCGGACAAGCTGATGGTGGCGACCGCCCTGGTGCTGCTGGTGGAAGAGCACGCGAACCTGTGGCTGACGCTGCCGGCGGTGATCATCATCGGTCGCGAGATCGTGGTGTCGGCGCTGCGCGAATGGATGGCCGAACTGGGGGCGAGGGCGCACGTAGCCGTTTCCAACCTCGGCAAATGGAAGACCGCGGCGCAGATGCTGGCGCTGGTCATCCTGCTGGCCAATACGCCGCTGATGAGCTTCTGGGTGGTGGTGGGTTATGTGCTGCTGATCGTTGCGGCCGTATTGACCCTGTGGTCCATGCTGCACTATCTGCTTGCCGCCTGGCCCCATCTCAACACCACCCCGAAAGAGAAATAAGTTTTTTGAATCAAGGAGTTGACAGGGCTTTTCAAAACGTTAGAATGGCGCCCGTCAACACGACGCGGGAATAGCTCAGTTGGTAGAGCACGACCTTGCCAAGGTCGGGGTCGCGAGTTCGAGTCTCGTTTCCCGCTCCAAATATCGATCTATAGGGTTCCAAGGCATTCTGTAGATCACCGAAAGAAGGGGCGAAAGCCCCTTTTTTCATTCCGGTGACGTCTACCGGAGTCCGGTGCTTTTTAGTCCATTCAAGACCACCGGCAAGACGTGCCCCTCGGTGACATCGGCGACCTCTCACTGGTCGCATCCCTGAAGGCAGCAAAGCTGGCATTTCCGTTACAGCTGGAACGGGAAGCAAAACAGTTCTCTCTCGGGGCATGTCCCGAAATTTCCCTCAAAGAAGCTCCCACCCGTCGCGACGAAGCTCGTGAACTGGTTGCCCATGGCATCAACCCTCGCAAGCACCGCAACCAGGAGCGCCGGCTCGCGCTGCTGGTCGAGGAGCGCACGTTCCTGCGGGTATGCGAACAGTGTTCGAGTCTCGTAAGTTGAGCCGGAAGGCCGGTCGGCAAAGCACCTCGGGAGCAAATCCAGCGCATCTTCAAGAAGGATCTTCTGCCAACTGTCGTATGTTGTGCAGGAGGATGCCGTGCTCTCAGAACTGTTTGAAGCAACTGCCAACACCACAGGGTGCGGACCTGCCTGCCGTATAATGTGTGGGATTATCGTAGTTGCGAAGATAATAGAAGGTTCCAAAAACCAAGAAAAAGAAAAGAATGAAAGCAAGTATGGGTGTGAGTTTGAGCATTTTGCTTGCTCCTTCTTTTTATTTTCGGTTTGTTCTGCCTATCCCAGTGTGGCAACACTTCTCAGAATTAAACGCACCAGCATTGTCTGCCTGGTAATGCCCGTTTTCGAAAATGTCGAACGGAGATGCGCTCTAGCGGTATTCCGGCTTATCCCGAGTTGCTCTGAGGACTCGTCCAGCGTTAAGCCATTTGATAAAAGTAGAGCCAGTGAAGCTTCCGCGTGAGTAAGGTCGAATAGCGCTTTCACTATTTCCTGCGGAGCTTTCGACTTCTGCTCGGGATCACTGACAAAGATGACAACGGCTGGACAGTGCTTTCCCTCGCTCCATTCGCTTAAGGGAACAGAGCGGACAATCAGCCCGAGATCTGCACGGCCCGATGGGCGTTGAATGCGCATTGCCTCCACAATTGATGGTTGGTTTTCACCTTTCTGAGAACATAGCGCCTGTTTGATCAGGCGTCGGAACTCCTGATTATCCCTCGCTGTACCAATTTGCAGAGTTTCGCCATTCAGGCGAAGGCCATCCTTTTCTGCTAGTAGCTCGTCTGCTACTTGATTGGTTTGAAGCACGCTGCCCTTTTCATCGAGAATTATTGTGCCGACCGCAAATTGCTCAATAGCCCCCGCGTACAGGTTTCTCTCAGACTCTATTCGATTGAGCTGGGTATGCAGGAGAACTGATTGTTCAAGATGTGGTAGGAATAAGGAAAGTATACCTTTGTCTGTCTCGTTGAAGCCGCGCGCTTCTTCGTCGCGGCTGATTCGAATGCGGCAAAGAACTCCATCGCTCGTTTTTATGTCTGTGCCGAGTATGTGAAATACGCCGGCCGGCCTTAAAAAGCTCTGATAAAACTCCGAATTGAGCAGGGTCTCGCGTGGAATCATTTCTGCGAGCGTAACTATCTGCCCGGCAGGAATGTCCACAAATGGATCGATGTTGAAGTAATAGCGGTTGTAAGAGGCGGTTACTGCGGCGGAGCTACCATTGGTATTTACTATTATTCCGTCAAATGCATCGCTTGGAGGGCGAATAATGAACGTTACATACTTGGCGTCGAGTCGTTTTTTCAAATCGTTCAGGAAAGTTTGCCACGGAGTTTGTTCGAGCGGTCCCCTGTACAAGCTTTCTACAAGTTTGCTGAACTCTTCGATCGAGAGTGGGCGGGTCTGTGCCATTTTGTATACCTTTTTATTATTTTAATAACGCCGCCAGTCAAGGCGGCGGGTATTGCACGTTAACTGGTTCCTGAAGGCAGAGGAACCGATATCTAGGCCTGTTGTTCTTTGCGCGAGTAAATAAGAAAATCTTTGCGTTCGGCGATGCTTGCTGGTAGGTCTGCGATATTGGTATAGAACTGCTCATACCACTTTCTGAGTTGGTAGATTGGGCCGTCGCCATCGCAGAGGAGTGGATTGTCTACCCTGATTTTACTGTGCCAGATTGCCACGTCTTCGTAAAATGCCAACCGCGCTTGTTCAATATATGCTTCCGCCATTTCTTTATTTTCTTCGGCGGACACGCCTGGGAGTTTTTTTACTAGAACACCGTAACGTAACGTGAAGCTGTTCTGGTCGATAGGGACGTGGCAGTTCAGCAGGATCGACTGGATCGGTTGCCCGCCCATCGCACCAGTCATCTTCGTGATCTGATATGCAGGTCCGAAGTAAGTAGACTCGGTGCGCAACTCGCTATCTCCAGAAAGCCGCTCGCTCCGTCCCCGCATAAATTGCGTGGCTTTGTGGCCCTCGAAGTGATTGCTGAATTCATCGATAGGGGCCCTGTGAACGCTATCGAAGTGTGCCATGTCGGCAACGTTATCAACCAACTCACGGCAGTTGGTATCGATGCGAAGCTCGGCGACTTCCCACGTTGCCCACTCATCGTCATAGCACTCATCAATTCTAGGAATTGCCTGATCTGGAATTGGCGGATTTCCTTCCGGGTCGTTCCAAACAAACAGCAGATGGTTCTGTTCCATGACCGGCCAAGCCTTAATCCTGGCTCGAGGCGGTATGCGCTTGGCATAGGGGATATCGTCGCAGACGCCGTCGGCCCCCCAGTGCCACTCATGGAATGGGCAGCGCACGCCGTTACCTTCCACGCAGCCTTCACTCAGGTCGGCGCCCATGTGCGGGCAATAGCCATCGAGGACGTGCAATTGACCATCCTCGCCCTGGAAGACCACCAGGCTGGTGCCGAAGACTTCCAGGCGATGGGCCTTGCCGTCGCGGTATTGGCCGGTCAGCCCGAGGCAGTGCCAGCCGCGCGCGTAACGATCTTCTATGGTTTTTGCTTCGATACGGTGCAGAGTGTTCATCTTGTTGTTCTCCCGTCAGGTAACCGCAGGCAGAAGGTGGACTGCGGGTAATGCCTCGACCGGATTTTGCAATGCTTGTCGACTGCGGCATCGTCTGAATGGGCGAGAGCGGCGCTCTGGTCCTTCGTCCTGCAGGATGAATTCGCGAGCAAGGAACTAGGCATCTCTCCCGTTCCTGCAGGAACACTCCCAGCCATCCCCAGACGTAGGGGCGGGCTCCGTCCGCGATGGTCCTCGCACAAGGCTGATCGCGGACTGGGTCCGCTCCTGCGAAAGCCAGCATTTTCGCGTCTTGGCAGCCCGGTATTGCTACCAAGGAACTAGGAAATTCGGCACTGCGTTCAATTGTTGGCCGGGGGCACCAAACCAAGAATCTGCGGCACACCGGGAAATTTTCCCGGCTACAACAACAATTCCGCAGAGGCAGCCGCCATGAGACAGCTTCAACCTTTCGCCCGCACCGTGCTGTTCACCGCCATCAGCCTGGCCAGCCTGGGCGCCCATGCCGGGGTCACCGACCAGGACATCAGTGATTCCGCCAAGCGCACCGACCAGATCGTGGTCAACGGCATCAACCAGCAGGGCCAGCGCTTCAGCCCGCTGGCGACCCTGAACAGCGACAACGTGAAGGAACTGCGGCCGGTGTGGGCGCTGTCCTTCGGCGGCGAGAAGCAGCGCGGCCAGCAGGCCCAGCCGCTGGTGAAGGATGGCGTGATGTACGTCACCGCGTCCTACTCGCGGGTGTTCGCGGTGGACGCGCGCACCGGGCGCAAGCTCTGGCAGTACGACGCGCGCCTGCCCGACGGCATCATGCCCTGCTGTGACGTGATCAACCGCGGCGTCGCGCTGTACGGCGACCTGGTGATCTTCGGCACCCTCGACGCCAAGCTGGTCGCGCTGAACAAGGACACCGGCAAGGTGGTGTGGAAGAAGACCGTGGCCGACTACAAGGCCGGTTACTCCATTTCCGCCGCGCCGCTGATCGCCAAGGGTAAGCTGATCACCGGCGTGGCCGGCGGCGAGTTCGGCGTGGTCGGCAAGATCGAGGCGTACAACCCCACCAACGGCGAGCTGCTGTGGAGCCGTCCGACCGTCGAAGGCCACATGGGCTACGTCTACAAGGACGGCAAGGCCGTCGAGAACGGCATTTCCGGCGGCGAGGCGGGCAAGAGCTGGCCGGGCGACCTGTGGAAGACCGGCGGCGCCGCACCCTGGCTGGGCGGCTACTACGACCCGAGCACCGACTCGTTGTTCATCGGCACCGGCAACCCGTCGCCGTGGAACTCGCACCTGCGTCCGGGCGACAACCTGTTCTCCTCCTCGCGCCTGGCGCTGAACCCGGAGGACGGCTCGATCAAGTGGCACTTCCAGACCACCCCGCACGACGGCTGGGACTTCGACGGCGTCAACGAACTGGTGTCCTTCGACTACAAGGACGGCGGCAAGAACGTGCAAGCCGCGGCCACCGCCGACCGCAACGGCTTCTTCTACGTGCTCGACCGCACCAACGGCAAGTTCATCCGCGGCTTCCCCTTCGTCGACAAGGTGACCTGGGCCAAGGGCCTGGATAAGGACGGCCGGCCGGTCTACGACGACGCTCACCGTCCGGGTGCGCCGGGGCAGGGGACCGAGAAGGGTTCCTCGGTGTTCGTCTCGCCGTCCTTCCTCGGCGGCAAGAACTGGATGCCCATGGCCTACAGCCAGGACACCGGCCTGTTCTACGTGCCGTCCAACGAGTGGGGCATGGACATGTGGAACGAGAACATCGCCTACAAGAAGGGCGCGGCGTACCTGGGGGCGGGCTTCACCATCAAGCCGCTGAACGAGAAGTACATCGGCGTGCTGCGCGCCATCGACCCGAAGACCGGCAAGCAGGTGTGGCGCTACGAGAACTACGCGCCGCTGTGGGGCGGCGTGCTGGCGACCCACGGCAACCTGGTGTTCACCGGCAACCCCGAGGGTTACCTGATGGCCTTCGACGCCAAGTCCGGCAAGAAGCTCTACGAGTTCAACACCGGCTCGGGCGTGATCGCCTCGCCGATCACCTGGGAGATGGACGGCGAGCAGTACGTCACCGTGCTCTCCGGCTGGGGTGGCGCGGTGCCGCTGTGGGGCGGTGAGGTGGCCAAGCGGATCAAGGACCTGGACCAGGGCGGGATGATCTGGACCTTCAAGCTGCCGAAGGATCTGGTGGCCAAGAAGTGATGTTCCGGTGAGGTGAGCAGAGGGTCGGCCAGGTGCCGGCCCTTTGTTTTTTGGAGGGCACACGAATTGGTGCTGTTGTCTGACCTTGGCTACGGTGCCGGCTCGCGTAGGAGCGGACTCCGTCCGCGATGCTCTTGGTTGGGTATTTCTGCGCCGCTTCGGCGTGTGCTGGGAGATTTGGTTTCGCCCCCTCGGGCGACCTACTTTGGCAAGTGCCCCAAAGTAGGCAAAGGTCTGTGCCCCTGCATCCGGCCCCGGCTTCGCCGGGGTTCCCTCGCTCCATCGAAGTTTCAGGGGCCCGCGTTGACGGGCCATCCCTGGCCCGACAACGCTCTCGCGGCATCCATGCCGCTCGACCCCTGAAACTCCGATTCCACTCGGCCTCCTGAAGGGGCGCTCCGGTGTGCGCGGAGGTTTCTCTGGAAGTCTTCAAAAGCCAAACCCCGAAGCCCAAAGCACAGCGCGCTTGGGGACTGCTCTTGTAGGAGCGGACCTTGTCCGCGATCGGCCCCGCTCAGGAGCTTCGCGGACAAGGTCCGCTCCTACGAAGAGCCCATGCGGCGCATCTACTACCAAATGAGTAAGCCACCGCTTCCATGGGTGCATTCCGGGGCGGGAAGGGCGCTGCCTAAGATCGCCCCATGACTCGGCCGATGTGGGCCGGGACCTGACAGGAGAGCATCCCCCATGATCTACGCCGCACCCGGAACCCCCGGCGCCGTCGTCACCCTCAAACCGCGCTACGGCAACTACATCGGTGGTGAGTTCGTCGCGCCGGTGCTCGGCCAGTACTTCACCAACACCTCGCCGGTGAATGGCCAGGCCATCGCCGAGTTTCCCCGCTCCACCGCCGAGGACGTCGAGCGCGCGCTGGACGCCGCCCATGCCGCCGCCGACGCCTGGGGCCGCACTTCGGTGCAGGACCGCTCGCTGATCCTGCTGAAGATCGCCGACCGCATCGAACAGAATCTCGAAGCGCTGGCCGTGGCCGAGACCTGGGACAACGGCAAGGCCGTGCGCGAGACGCTCAACGCCGACGTGCCGCTGGCCGCCGACCACTTCCGCTACTTCGCCGGCTGCATCCGCGCCCAGGAAGGCGGCGCCGCCGAGATCAACGACAGCACCGTGGCCTATCACCTCCACGAACCGCTGGGCGTGGTCGGGCAGATCATCCCGTGGAACTTCCCGCTGCTGATGGCCGCCTGGAAACTCGCCCCGGCCCTGGCCGCCGGCAACTGCGTGGTGCTCAAGCCGGCCGAGCAGACCCCGCTGTCGATCATGCTGCTGGCCGAGATCGCCGGTGACCTGCTGCCGCCGGGCGTGCTCAACATCGTCCAGGGCTTCGGCAAGGAAGCGGGCCAGGCGCTGGCCACCAGCAAGCGCATCGCCAAGATCGCCTTCACCGGCTCCACCCCGGTGGGCTCGCACATCCTCCACTGCGCGGCGGAGAACATCATCCCGTCCACCGTCGAGCTGGGCGGCAAGAGCCCGAACATCTTCTTCGAAGACATCATGCAGGCCGAGCCGAGCTTCATCGAGAAGGCCGCCGAGGGTCTGGTGCTGGCCTACTTCAACCAGGGCGAGGTGTGCACCTGCCCGTCGCGCGCGCTGGTGCAGGAATCCATCTTCGAGCCGTTCATGGCCGAGGTGCAGAAGAAGATCGCCCAGATCAAGCGCGGCAACCCGCTGGACACCGACACCATGGTCGGCGCCCAGGCCTCGCAGCAGCAGTACGAGAAGATCCTCTCCTACCTCGACATTGCCCAGAACGAAGGCGCGCAGGTCCTCGCCGGCGGCCAGGTGGAGCGCCTGAACGGCGACCTCGCCAGCGGCTATTACATCCAGCCGACCCTGCTCAAGGGCCACAACGCCATGCGCGTGTTCCAGGAGGAAATCTTCGGCCCGGTGGTCGGCGTCACCACCTTCAAGGACGAGGCCGAGGCCCTGGCGATCGCCAACGACACCGAGTTCGGCCTCGGCGCCGGTCTCTGGACCCGCGACATCAACCGCGCCTGGCGCATGGGCCGCGGGATCAAGGCCGGCCGCGTGTGGACCAACTGCTACCACCTGTACCCGGCGCACGCCGCCTTCGGTGGCTACAAGAAATCCGGCGTCGGCCGCGAGACCCACAAGATGATGCTCGACCATTACCAGCAGACCAAGAACCTGCTGGTCAGCTACGACATCAACCCGCTGGGCTTCTTCTGATCCCAGGTGCTATGCCGGCGAACCTTCCCCCCCATCGGGTTCGCCGGCCACTCTTCCGGTGTAACGCCCGGCGACCCGCCGGGCGGTCCTTGTGTCGACGCGCCCGCTCGGGCGGCCGTCCGCTTCCGTGCCCACTTCCTCGGGTGACGGCCTTCGTCGAACGCGGCTCCGGCCGCGTTTTCTTTTTTGGAGGGGACGGTTCGCGAGCAAGCTCGCTCCTACGAAGAGCGACCACATCGTGACCTGTGCCCGCCCCGCGCCAAGCCCGCCGGCCAACTCTGCGTAGGATGGCGTGGAGCGCAGCGATATCCATCATCTTCCTCATACCGAGCGCATGGGTATCGCTGCGCTCCACCCATCCTACAAGTGCGCTTCCGGCGTCCCGCGCTCGCAACACCTGCCTCCCTCCCGCGCGACACCTGTAGCGCCCGCAACGCCCGCATCGACTCCGGCAGAAAACGCCAGAAGCCCCGAACGGCAAGCCCTCCAGACCAATTCGAAAACCCTGGCACAGCGGTTGCTCTGAGCCTTCCAGGCCGTGGTGAACGATCCGCGGCACCAACAAGAATCGGAGAACCTCCATGAGATCGATTGGCCTGCACGTGCCTTCCGTTCACCTGCAACCCGCCCTGCGTCATTCCCTGCTGACCGCCTCGCTGCTGATGGCCGGCCTGTCGCCCCACCTCCACGCCGCCGACAATCCTGCCGAGAGTCCGGCCAACGTCGATGGCAAGCGCATCGCCGCCGCCAACAGCGAGCCGGGCAACTGGATGGCCACCGGCCGTACCTACGACGAGCAGCGCTACAGCCCGCTCAAGCAGATCGACCAGAGCAACGTCGGCGGCCTGGGACTGGCCTGGAGCTACAAGCTGGACATCGACCGCGGCGTGGAAGCCACGCCCATCGTGGTCGATGGCGTGATGTACACCACCGGGCCGTTCTCCATCGTCTACGCACTGGACGCCCGCACCGGCAAGCTGCTGTGGAAGTACGACCCGCAGTCCGACCGCAGCCGCGCCGGCGAAGCCTGCTGCGATGCGGTGAACCGTGGCGTGGCGGTGTGGAAGGGCAAGGTCTACGTCGGCGTGCTCGACGGCCGCCTGGAAGCCATCGACGCCAGGACCGGCAAGCGCGTGTGGAGCGTCGACACCCGCACCGACCCGTCGCGCAGCATCACCATCACCGGCGCGCCGCGCATCGTGAAGGGCAAGGTGATCATCGGCAACGGCGGCGCCGAGTTCGGCGTGCGCGGCTACATCACCGCCTACGACGCCGAGACCGGCAAGCAGGACTGGCGCTTCTTCACCGTGCCCGGCGACCCCAAGGAAATGCCCAAGGGCAAGGGCATGGAAATCGCCGCCAAGACCTGGTTCGGCGACAACTACGCCAGGCAGGGCGGTGGCGGCACCGTGTGGGACTCGATGTCCTACGACCCCGAGCTGAACCTGCTGTACATCGGCGTCGGCAACGGCTCCTCGTGGAACCCGCGCATCCGCAGCGAAGGCAAGGGCGACAACCTGTTCCTCTCGTCCATCGTCGCGATCAACCCGGACAACGGCGAATACGTCTGGCACTACCAGACCACGCCGGGCGACGCCTGGGACTTCACCGCCACCGCGCACATCATGCTGGTGGACCTGGAGATCGACGGCAAGCCGCGCAAGGTGCTGATGCAGGCGCCGAAGAACGGCTTCTTCTACGTCATCGACCGCGAGACCGGCAAGCTGCTCTCGGCCAACAACATCGTGCCGATCAACTGGGCCACCGGCGTGGACCTGAAGACCGGCCGGCCGATCCGCAACGAGAAGGTCGCCGAATACTGGAAGGACCCGCAGAAGAAGGCGCGCCTGATCCAGCCGGCCTTCTGGGGCGCGCACGACTGGCAGCCGATGTCGTACAACCCCGGCACGGGCCTGGTCTACATCCCGGCGCACATCATGTCGGCGATGTACCAGGACGTCGACGGCGCGCCGCCGCGCTCGAAGTTCAAGAGCATCTACCAGCTCGACGTGAACACCGGGATGATGCCCGAGGACCCGGAGGGCCTGCGCAAGATCGCCGACACCTGGACCGGCAAGCTGATCGCCTGGGACCCGGTGAAGCAGGAAAAACGCTGGGAAGTGCCCTACAGCACCATCTTCAACGGCGGCACCCTGAGCACCGCCGGCAACCTGGTGTTCGAAGGCACCGCCGACGGCCGCGTGGTGGCCTACGCCGCCGAGACCGGCAGGAAGCTCTGGGAATCCCCGGCCAACACCGGCGTGATGGCCGCGCCCATCACCTATGAAGTGGACGGCGAGCAGTACGTGACCTTCATGGCCGGCTGGGGCGGCGCCTTCTCCACCTTCGCCGGCGCCCTGTCGCTGCGCGCCGGGGTGAAGCCCAACGCCCAGGTGCTGACCTACAAGCTCGGCGGCACCGCCAAGCTGCCGGACATCCACTACAAGTGGGCCGACCGCAAGCCCGAGCCGCCGGCGCTGACCGGCACCCCCTTGCAGATCGACCAGGGCCGCGAGCTGTTCAACTCCAGCTGTTCGCAGTGCCACGGCATCAACGCCATCAGCGGCGGCGTGCTGCCCGACCTGCGCACCCTCAGCGCGGAAAACCACCAGCGCTTCCTCGGCATCATCTACGGCGGACGCATCCCCGACGGCATGCCCTCGTTCCAGGGCCACCTCGACCCGCAGCAGGCCGAGGCCGTGCACCAGTACCTGATCAAGCGCGCCTACGACCTCAAGGAACAGCTGGCCGGCGCGCAGAAGACCGCCGCCAAGTGACCGTCCAACAGGAGACCGACTCATGACCGAAGTAACGACCTACCAGCACTACATCGACAACCGCTTCGTCGCCGGCGAGCCGTTGATCGAGGTGCGCAACCCGGCCAACGATGAGCTGCTGGCGCGCATCCCCGAGGCCAGCGCGGCCCAGGTGGACGCCGCCATCGGCGCCGCCCGCGCCGCGCAGAAGGCCTGGGCGGCGAAGCCGGCCATCGAGCGTGCCGGCTACCTGCGGCGCATCGCCGAGAAGGTGCGCGCCAACGCGCCGCGCCTGGCGAGGATCATCACCGCCGAGCAGGGCAAGGTGCCGGCGCTGGCGGAAGTGGAGGTGAACTTCACCGCCGACTACCTCGACTACATGGCCGAGTGGGCGCGCCGCCTGGAAGGCGAAGTGCTGACCAGCGACCGCGCCGGCGAGCACATCTTCCTGCTGCGCAAGCCGGTGGGCGTGGTGGCCGGCATCCTGCCGTGGAACTTCCCGTTCTTCCTCATCGCGCGGAAGATGGCGCCGGCGCTGCTGACCGGCAACACCATCGTCATCAAGCCCAGCGAGGAAACGCCGATCAACTGCTTCGAGTTCGCCCGCCTGGTGGCGGAGACCGACCTGCCCAGCGGCGTATTCAACGTCGTCGGCGGCACCGGGGCCAGCGCCGGCAGCGCGCTGACCAGCCACGCCGGGGTGGACCTGATCAGCTTCACCGGCAGCGTCGCCACCGGTTCGCGGATCATGGCTGCGGCCGCGCCGAACATCACCAGGCTGAACCTGGAACTGGGCGGCAAGGCGCCGGCCATCGTCCTCGCGGACGCCGACCTGGAGCTGGCGGTGAACGCCATCAAGGCCTCGCGGGTGATCAACACCGGACAGGTGTGCAACTGCGCCGAGCGCGTCTACGTGCAGCGCCAGGTGGCCGACCAGTTCATCGAGAAGATCGCCGCCGCCATGGCCGCCACCCGCTTCGGCGACCCGAACCTGCAGGCCGACCTGGACATGGGCCCGCTGGTCAACCGCATCGGCCTGGACAAGGTCGCGCAGATGGTCCGCACCGCGACCGGGCAGGGCGCGCAGGTCATCACCGGCGGCGCCGTGGCCGATCTCGGCAAGGGCTTCCACTACCAGCCCACCGTGCTCGCCGGCTGCAGCGGCGACATGGAGATCATGCGCAAGGAAATCTTCGGCCCGGTGCTGCCGATCCAGGTGGTGGAGGATCTCGACGAAGCCATCGCCCTGGCCAACGCCAGCGACTACGGCCTGACCTCGTCGATCTACACCCGCAACCTCGGCGCCGCGCTCAAGGCCAGCCGTGAGCTGGACTTCGGCGAGACCTACATCAACCGCGAGAACTTCGAGGCGATGCAGGGCTTCCACGCCGGCACGCGCAAATCCGGCATCGGCGGCGCGGACGGCAAGCATGGGCTGTACGAGTACACGCACACCCACGTGGTTTACGCGCAGGAGTGAGCCAAGAGCCCCTCACCCTAACCCTCTCCCGCACGCGGGAGAGGGGACCGTTTGGTGCAGGTTGAAACTCATGCATCAGCCGGCACGAACTGCACCCTCTCCCTCCGGGAGAGGGCTGGGGTGAGGGAAAAGGCAGGCACTGACTGTCCTGGACGCGCCCAGGAACAAGTCATCGTTTTGATTGGGCGGGCCGTCCTTGCCAGGTGTGGCTCGCTCCTTTTTCCCTGCGCCCGGTTCGCCGGACGCAGGGAAAAAGGAAGGGATCAATACAGCGCGTTGGGCTGCACGATGCCGTGCTTCTTCATCTTCCGATACAGGGTCGACCGGGCAATGCCGAACTGTTCCGCCACCGCACTGATGTTCCACTGCCGCTCGCGCAGCGCCGCCAGCAGGTGGCGCGCCTCGTCGTCGTCCAGGCGGGCGGAGAGGGCGCTGGCGGGTGCCACCGGCTGCGCGTCGAAAGCGACGGCGGGAGCGGCCTGATGCAGTTCCATCGGCAGGCAGTCCAGGTCGATGCGGCCGTCCTCGGCGAGCGCGGCGGCGTAGCGCAGGCAGTTCAGCAGCTGGCGGATGTTGCCCGGCCAGGGATGGTCGCGCAGGCGCTCGCGCACGGCGGCGTCGAGGCGCAGGTTGCCGCCCAGGCTGGCCAGCAGGCTGTCGATCAGCGCCTCGCGGTCGCTGCGTTGGCGCAGGGCGGGCAGCTGCAAGGTCATGCCGGCGAGGCGGTAGAACAGGTCCTCGCGGAAGCCCTTGGCGCGGATCATCTCGGCCAGGTTCTGGTGGGTCGCGGAAACCACCTGCACGTCCAGCGCCACCGGCGCCTCGGCGCCCAGCGGGAGGATTTCCCGCTCGGCCAGCACGCGCAGCAGGCGCGTCTGCAGGTGCGCGGGCATGTCGCCGATCTCGTCGAGGAACAGCGTGCCGCCGTTGGCCAGCTCCAGCTTGCCCTTCATGCCTTTCTTGCTGGCGCCGGTGAAGCTGCCGCCGCGGTAGCCGAAGAGTTCGCTCTCGATCAGGCTTTCCGGGATCGCCGCGCAGTTCAGCGCGACGAAGGGCCCGGCGTGGCGCGCGCTGGCCTGGTGGATGGCGCGGGCGAAGGCTTCCTTGCCGGTGCCGGTTTCGCCGGTGACCAGGATGGCGATGCCCTTGTCGAGCACCTTGCGCAGCTTGCGCACGCCGTCCTGCAGGCGCGGGTCGGCGCCGGCGAGGCGGGCGAGGTCGGGGTGCTCCGGGCTGTCCGACCCGGCGCGGCCTGGAGCGCTGCGGCGCGGCGGGCTGGCCGGGGTGCGCAGGCCCACGTCCACCTGTGCATCGTCAGCCAGGGTGCGCAGGCGAATACCGCGCGCGCCGCCCTTGCTCAGGTCGAGGAGCTGGTCGACGTCCGCCTCCAGCAGCTGCTCGATGCGGCTGCCCAGCAGCTCGCCGCGGCAGGCGGTGAAGGCGGCGTGGTTGCCGCCGATCACCCGGCCCTGTTCGTCGAGGGCGATCAGCTGTTCGTTGGCCAGGTCCGACACCTCGTCGCAGGCCTTCACCGACAGGGTCAGGCGGTCGCGGTAGCGCTGGCGGAAGCTGGCGTTCTCGATCAGCCGGGCATACAGGATCACCAGCTGCAGGGTCAGGTACTGCGCGTCCTTGGGCCCGTCGTTGTACAGGCAGGTGGCGTTCAGGCAGCCGCGCAGCCGGTGCTGGGCGTCGAAGATCGGCGCCACCGAGCAGCTCAGGCGGAAGTTGCTCACCAGGAAATGCTCCTGGCGGTGGATGGTCAGCGCCTCGCCGGCGGCCAGGGCGGTGCCGATGCCGTTGGTGCCGGCGATGGATTCGTCCCAGCGCGCGCCGACGATCAGCCCGGCCTGGGTATAGCGGTCGCGCTCGCTGGGCAGGCGCGCGTCGAGGGTGATGCCGTGCTCGTCGCTGAGCAGCACCGCGAAGCCCGCCGGCAGCACGCGCCGGGCGAGGCCGGTGACGCCCTGGCTGGCGATGGCCAGGTAGTCCTGGTGCAGGCTCTGGTGCTCGCGGATTTCTCCGGCGGTGAGGATGTGCTTTTCCGCCCGCGCGCGCGGGTCGAGATGGTGCTCCATCACGCTGCGGTACCAGGAGCGCGCGATGGCGCCCTCGGGCTGGATGTCACGCTCGCCGAAATGATCGGCGATGAAGGCGGCAAGGTCGTTCGGGCAGTTTTCCAGGGATCGTGGGTGCATGGTCACTCCCGGCGGCCGTCAGCTGAACTGCGGCGCATTGTTTTTGTATGGGACCGGCGGCCTGGGCGGCCGGCCCCGGGACTGGCTAGTCTAGACCGCTGGGTCACGGCCAACGAGAGCCTGAGCAAGGCCTGTGCCGAATCACTCCGCGCGGGGCGCCGAGCCCCGCGCCAGACTGCCCGCCGCCGGAAGGCGCGGGCGCAACCGGGCAACGGCTGTCGCAGCGATGGGACAGTTGTAGCGGCGGGGCGCGACAGCTGTCGCGGGCCCGCTACCAAATCAGGGGGGAATCTCCTTCGAAAGTATCATTCGGAGTGCCTGACCCTGGTGTTTAACTCGATCTGCCGGGATCGACCGGCCTACAACAAGAGGACAGACCCATGTGGACCAAGCCTAGCTTCACCGACCTGCGCCTTGGCTTCGAAGTGACCCTGTACTTCGCCAACCGCTGATCCACTCGGCCCCGGTCCGCCGGGGCCCTTGCCCACGGGGCACTGTCATGCACATTCGAATTCTCGGGGCGGCCGCCGGTGGCGGTTTCCCCCAGTGGAACTGCAACTGCCGCAACTGCCGCGGCGTGCGCGACGGCAGCGTGATCGCCCAGCCGCGCACCCAGTCGTCGATCGCCCTGTCCGACGACGGCGAGAACTGGATTCTCTGCAACGCATCGCCCGACATCCGCGCCCAGCTGGCGTCGTTCCCGGCGCTGCAACCGGCGCGGCGGGTGCGCGATTCGGCGATCGCCGCGATCGTCCTGCTGGATAGCCAGATCGACCACACCACCGGTCTGCTCAGCCTGCGCGAGGGCTGCCCGCATGAAGTGTGGTGCACCGAGATGGTCCATCAGGACCTGTCCACCGGCTTTCCGCTGTTCCCCATGCTCTCGCACTGGAACGGCGGGCTTAAGCACCGGCTCATCGAGCTCGACGCCAAACCCTTCGCCATCCCGGCCTGCCCGGGCCTGCGCATCACCGCCATCGCCCTGCGCAGCAGCGCGCCGCCGTACTCGCCGCACCGCGGCAACCCGCATCCGGGCGACAACATCGGCCTGTTCGTCGAGGACCTGCGCAGCGGCGGCAAGCTGTTCTACGCCCCCGGCCTGGGTCAGGTGGACGACGGCCTGCTGGCCTGGATGCGCCGCGCCGACTGCCTGCTGGTGGACGGCACGCTGTGGCGCGACGACGAGATGCGCGTCTGCGAGGTGGGCGACAAGCTCGGCAGCGAGATGGGCCACCTGCCGCAGAGCGGGCCGGGGGGCATGATCGAAGTGCTCGACGGCATCGACGGGCCGCGCAAGGTGCTCATCCACATCAACAACACCAATCCCATCCTCGACACCGCCTCGCCCGAGCGCGCCGAACTGGACGCGCACGGCATCGAGGTCGCCTTCGATGGCATGGACATCCCGCTGTAGGCTGAGGAAGGAACACGCGATGACCCGCGAAGCCATGAGCCCCGCCGAATTCGAGCAGGCGCTGCGCGCCAAGGGCGCCTGCTACCACATCTTCCACCCGTTCCACGTGGCCATGTACGAAGGCCGCGCCACCCGCGAGCAGATCCAGGGCTGGGTGGCCAACCGCTTCTATTACCAGGTGAACATTCCGCTGAAGGACGCGGCGATCCTCGCCAACTGCCCGGACCGCGAGGTGCGCCGCGAGTGGCTGCAACGCATCCTCGACCACGACGGTCGCGCCGGCGAGCCCGGCGGCATTGAGGCCTGGCTGCGCCTGGCGGAGTCAGTGGGGCTGGACCGCGCGCAGGTGCTGTCGCAGGAACTGGTGCTGCCCGGCGTGCGCTTCGCGGTGGACGCCTACGTCAACTTCGCCCGCCGCGCCAGCTGGCAGGAAGCGGCCAGCAGCTCGCTGACCGAGCTGTTCGCCCCGCAGATCCACCAGTCGCGGCTGGACAGCTGGCCGCAGCACTACCCGTGGATCGACGCGGGCGGCTACGACTACTTCCGCGGCCGCCTGTCCCAGGCGCGGCGCGACGTCGAGCACGGCCTGCGGATCACCCTGGAGCACTACCGCACCCGCGAGGCCCAGGAGCGCATGCTGGAGATCCTGCAGTTCAAGCTCGACGTGCTGTGGAGCATGCTCGACGCCATGAGCATGGCCTACGAGCTGGGCCGTCCGCCGTACCACACGGTGACGGCCGAGCGCGTCTGGCACCGGGGGCTGCTGTGATGAGCCTGCCGTCGCTGGACAGCGTGCCGTCGATCCGTCGCGGCTTCCGCCTGCAATTCGAGCCGGCCCAGGGCTGCCATGTGCTGCTGTACCCGGAGGGCATGGTGAAGCTCAACGACAGCGCCGGGGAAATCCTCCAGCGCGTCGACGGCCGGCGCGACGTCGCCGCGATCATCGACGTGCTGCGCGCGAGCTTCCCCGGCGTGCCGGGCATCGACGAAGACATCCTGGCGTTCCTCGAGGTGGCCCATGCCCAATACTGGATCGAGCTGCACTGAGAGGGTCGGCCCGCCGCTGTGGCTGCTGGCGGAGCTGACCTACCGCTGCCCGCTGCAATGCCCGTACTGCTCCAACCCGCTGGACTTCGCCCAGCGCGAGGGCGAGCTGTCCACCGCGCAGTGGATCGAGGTGTTCCGCCAGGCCCGCGAGCTGGGCGCCGCGCAACTGGGCTTCTCCGGCGGCGAGCCGCTGCTGCGCCAGGACCTCGCCGAGCTGATCGGTGCTGCGCGCGAGCTGGGCTTCTACACCAACCTGATCACCTCCGGCATCGGCCTCAGCGAGGCGCGCCTGAAGGCGTTCGCCGAGGCTGGGCTGGACCATATCCAGATCAGCTTCCAGGCCGCCGACGAGGAGGTGAACAACCTGCTCGCCGGCTCGCGCAAGGCCTTCGCCCAGAAACTGGCCATGGCCCGTGCGGTGAAGGCCCACGGCTACCCGATGGTGCTGAACTTCGTCACCCACCGGCACAACATCGACAACATCGCGAACATCATCGAGCTGTGCATCGAGCTGGAAGCCGACTTCGTCGAACTCGCCACCTGCCAGTTCTACGGCTGGGCCGAACTCAACCGCGCCGGCCTGCTGCCGACCCGCGAGCAACTGGCGCGCGCCGAGCGCATCACCAACGAGTACCGCGAGCGCCTGGCCGCCGCCGGCAACCCGTGCAAGCTGATCTTCGTCACCCCGGATTACTACGAGGAACGCCCCAAGGCCTGCATGGGCGGCTGGGGCAGCGTGTTCCTCGACGTCACCCCGGACGGCACCGCGCTGCCGTGCCACAGCGCGCGCCAGCTGCCGGTGAAGTTCCCCAACGTGCGCGAGCACAGCCTGCAGCACATCTGGTACGAGTCGTTCGGCTTCAACCGCTTCCGTGGTGACGCCTGGATGCCCGAGCCGTGCCGGTCCTGCTCGGAAAAGGAACGCGACCACGGCGGCTGCCGCTGCCAGGCCTACATGCTGACCGGCGACGCCGACGCCACCGACCCGGTGTGCGCGAAGTCGGAGCACCACGGGAAGATCCTCGACGCCCGCCGCCAGGCCGAGGAAGCGCCGTTGTCCCTGGAGCAGCTGACCTGGCGCAACACCCGCGCCTCGCAGCTGATCTGCAAGGGCTGAGGATGCAGCGCAGCGACTGGAGCGCCGAGCGCGCGGTGGCCGCCGGGCGCGACTTCGCCGAGCTGCATGTCGCCCACGGCGGGCTGCTGTGGCTGGAGTTCGATCCGGCGAGCGCCCGCTGCCGGTTGTATCTGTGGCGCGAAGATGCATTGCAGGAGTTGACCCCGCCGGGTGCCTCGGTGCGCAGCCGGGTCTACGAATACGGCGGCGGTGCCTGCTGCGCCACTGCCGACGGCGTGGCCTGGGTGGAAGAGGGCGACCAGCAGGTGCGCTGGCTGCGCCTGGGCGGCGAGCCGCGTTCGATTACCTTCCGTAATGACTGCCGCTACGGCGACCTGCACTACGTCCCCGCCTGGAATGCGCTGCTGGCGGTGGAGGAGGAGGGCGGCAGCCACCGCATCGTCCGCCTGGACGCCGATGGCCGCCGCCGGGTGATCGTCGAAGGTGCGGACTTCTATGCCTCGCCGGTCGCGGACGACCGCGCCGAACGCATCGCCTGGGTGGAGTGGGACCACCCCGAGCAACCCTGGACGCGCACCCGCCTGTGCGAAACCCGCGCCGGCGAGCAGCGTTGCCTCGCCGGGCAGGCCAGCCACGAATCCATCCAGCAACCGCGCTTTGCCGAGGACGGCCGATTGCACTGGCTGAGCGACCTGGGCGGCTACTGGCAGCCGTACCGCGAAGGGACCGGCGTCCTGCCGTCGGCGGCAGCGGACCATGCCGGCGCGCCCTGGCAACTGGGCGGGCGGACCTTCCTGCCGCTCGCCGACGGTGGCCTGCTGGCTACCCGTTATGAAGAAGGACGCGGTGTGCTGCTGGTCTACGACGGGCGCGGCGGCGAACGTCGGCTGGCGCCCGAATACAGCCGCTTCCGGTCCCTGGCGAGCGACGCGCGCCACTTCTATTGCATCGCCGCCGCGCCGGACCGTCTGCCGACGCTGCTGGCGATCAGTCGGGCGGATAGCGCGGCCCGGATACTGGCCGGCGGCGAGCGGCCGCTGGCCGAGGCCGAGCTGTCGCGGGGCGAGGCCTTCCATTACCCGGTGGGCGCCGACGAGTGCGGCCGCGGATTCTTCTACCCGCCGCGCCGGCCCGAGGTGCCGGACGGACCGCCGCCGCTGCTGGTGTTCCTCCACGGCGGGCCGACCTCGGCCTGCTACCCGGTGTTCGACGGGCGCATCCAGTTCTGGACCCGGCGCGGCTTCGCGGTCGCCGATCTGAATTACCGCGGCAGCAGCGGCTACGGCCGCGCCTACCGCGAGCGCCTGCACCTGGGCTGGGGCCAGGTGGAAGTGGAGGACATCGGCGCGGCGCTGGACTTTCTCGCCCGCGCCGGGCGCATCGACCGCCAGCGGGTGTTCGTGCGCGGCGCCAGTGCCGGCGGCTACAGCGCGCTGATGGCCCTGGCGCGGCTCGCCGGCCTGCGCGGCGGCGCCAGCCTGTACGGCGTCAGCGACCCGCAGGCCCTGGCGCGGGTGACCCACAAGTTCGAAGCGAATTACCTGGATTGGCTGATCGGCGACCCCGAGCAGGACACCGAACGCTACCGCGAGCGCACGCCGGTGCTGCTGGCCGGGCATATCCGCGCGCCGGTGATCTTCTTCCAGGGCGAGCTGGATGCGGTGGTGGTGCCGGCGCAGACTGACGCCATGGTCGACAGCCTCCTCCAGCGCGGCGTGCCGGTGCAGGTGCACCGCTACCCCGGCGAACGCCACGGCTTCCGCCAGGCCGCCAACCTCGCCCATGCGCTGGACGCCGAGTGGCGCTTCTACCAGGGCCTGCTGGCCGGCTGATGGCCTGGCCAAGGTCGCATTGCAATCAGCGCAGGATGCAGTAGGCTCGCCGGATAGAATTCATAACAAGAACAAGGCCGACGATGAGCCCCGACCTCAGCCTGCTGCGCAAGTTCGTCTCTCCGGAGATCATTTTCGGTGCCGGATGCCGGCACACTGTTGCCAATTACGCCAAGACCTTCGGCGCCCGCAAGGTCCTGCTGGTGTCCGACCCCGGCGTGCTCGCCGCCGGCTGGGTCGCCGACGTGGAGGCCAGCCTGTCCGCGCAGGGCATCGCTTTCTGCCCTTACACCGAGGTTTCGCCCAACCCGCGCGTGGAAGAAGTGATGCGTGGCGCCGACGTCTACCGCAGCGAGGGCTGCAACGTGATCGTCGCGGTCGGCGGTGGCAGCCCGATGGATTGCGCCAAGGGCATCGGCATCGTCGCCGCCCACGGCCGCAACATCCTCGAGTTCGAGGGCGTGGACACGCTGCGCACGCCCAGCCCGCCGCTGATCCTCATCCCGACCACCGCCGGCACCTCGGCCGACGTCTCGCAGTTCGTGATCATCTCCAACCAGGACGAGCGGATGAAGTTCTCCATCGTCAGCAAGGCGGTGGTGCCCGACGTGTCGCTGATCGACCCGGAAACCACCCTGAGCATGGATGGCTTCCTTTCCGCCTGCACCGGCATCGACGCCCTGGTCCACGCCATCGAGGCCTTCGTCTCCACCGGCCACGGCCCGCTCACCGACAGCCACGCGCTGGAGGCCATGCGCCTGATCAACGGCAACCTGGTGCAGATGATCGCCAACCCCAACGACATCGCGCTGCGCGAGAAGATCATGCTCGGCAGCATGAAGGCCGGGCTGGCCTTCTCCAACGCCATCCTCGGCGCGGTGCACGCCATGTCGCACAGCCTCGGCGGCTACCTGGACCTGCCGCACGGGCTGTGCAACGCGGTGCTGGTCGAGCATGTGGTGGCCTTCAACTACAACGCCGCGCCGGAGCGCTTCAAGGTGATCGCCGAGACCTTCGGCATCGACTGCCGGGGCCTGAACCATGCGCAGATCCGCCAGCGCCTGGTCGAGCACCTGATCGCCTTCAAGCAGGCCGTGGGCTTCCACGAGACCCTCGGCCCGCATGGCGTCGGCAGCTCGGACATCCCCTTCCTGTCGCGCCACGCCATGCAGGACCCGTGCATCCTCACCAACCCGCGCGAGTCCAGCCAGCGCGACGTCGAGGTGGTCTATGGCGAGGCCCTCTGAGCCGCAGCAGGAGGCCCTGGCGGCGCTGCTCGGCCTGGGCAGCCATTCCACGCGCAAGAGCCACTACCCCGAGCTGCTGGCGCGCCTGGAAGAACTGGAAACCGAGCGCAACCGCTATAAATGGCTGTTCGAGCACGCCGTGCACGGCATCTTCCAGGTCAGCCTCAGCGAGGGCCTGCGCGCGGCCAACCCGGCGCTGGCGCGGATGCTCGGCTATGACGACCCGCAGCAGGTGCTGTGGAACCTGCAGGACATGGCCAGCCAGCTGTTCGCCGGCGGCGAGGCGGAGATGCGCCGCATCCGCGACCTGCTGCAGGAGCGCGGCGGCCTGTTCGGCTACGAGACGCGCCTGCTGCGCAAGGACGGCAGCCACGTCGACGTGCTGATGAACCTGCTGCTCAAGCCGGACGAGGAGGGGCTGGTGGAAGGCTTCGTCGCCGACATCACCGAGCGCATCCAGGCCCAGCAGCGCCTGCAGACCCTCAACCAGGAACTGGAGCAGCGCGTCGCCGCCCGCACCCGCGAGCTGGAGACGCTCAACCAGCAGCTGCGCGAAGCGCGCGACGCCGCCGAGGCGGCCAACCTGTCCAAGGACAAGTACCTGGCGGCGGCCAGCCACGACCTGCTGCAACCGCTGAATGCCGCACGCCTGCTGCTCTCGACCCTGCGCGAGCGGCAGCTGCCGACGGCTGAGCGGCAATTGGTGGAGCGCACGCACCAGGCCCTGGAGGGCGCGGAGAACCTGCTGAGCGACCTGCTGGAAATCTCCCGCCTGGACCAGAGCGCGATCCGCCCCGATGTGGAGTCGCTGAACCTCGACGAACTGCTCAGCCCGCTGGCCTCGGAATTCGACAGCGTGGCGCGGGCTTCCGGCCTGCAACTGCGCGCGCACATTCCCGACCTGCGGGTGCGCACCGACGCGCATCTGGTGTCGCGCATCCTGCGCAACTTCCTCAGCAACGCCTGCCGCTATACCCAGCGCGGCGGCGTGCTGCTGGCGGCGCGCCGGCGCGGCGACCGGGTGCGCCTGGAGGTCTGGGATACCGGCCGCGGGATTCCGGCGGATCAGCTGCAGGCGATCTTCCGCGAGTTCAACCAGCTGGACGTCGGCCGCGCCGCCGAGCGCCAGGGCGTCGGCCTGGGGCTGGCGATCGTCGATCGCATCGCCGGCCTGCTCGGCTGCGCGGTGCAGGTGCGCTCGACGCTGGGCCGCGGTTCGCTGTTCGCCATCGAAGTCCCCCTGGCCGGTGAGCTGCCGGCCCGCCAGCCGGCCCCCAGCGCGCCCCGTCCCGGCACCGGCGACCCGCTGCCGGGAATCCGCCTGCTGGTGATCGACAACGAAGAGGCGATCCTCTACAGCATGGCCGCGCTGTTGGGGCAATGGGGCTGCGAAGTGATCACCGCGGCGGACCCTGAGACGGCCATGGCGGCCCTGGGCCCTCGGGCACCCGACATCATCGTCGCCGACTACCACCTTGACTACGGCCGCACCGGCTGCCTGGCCGTGAAGGCGCTGCGCGAAAGGTACGCCACCGACATCCCCGCGGTGATGATCACCGCCGACCGCAGCGACGATTGCAGAAAGGCCCTGCAGCGGCTGGGCATCCCGCTGCTGAACAAGCCGGTACGCCCCGGCAAGCTGAGGGCGGTGCTGAGTTCGCTGGTGCAGGGGTAGGGGAGCGCCTCGGGATACCCGGGCATCGGCCGGTCGCCGGCTCGTAGTATTATCACCGGACGATAATGGGGCAGCGAACGGGAGTGTTCAGATATGGCGTGGTGGCTTGAGTGAAACGAGGCGATGTAAAGGCACGGCTTGCCGAGGGCATATCCTTCGATACCCATGTGATCGCAAAT
>NZ_CM173430.1:2597500-3765000 GCF_057767015.1 Pseudomonas sp. B12(2026)
ATCACCTCCTTAATCGAAGATCCCAGCTTCTTCATAAGCTCCCACACGAATTGCTTGATTCACTGGTTAGACGATTGGGTCTGTAGCTCAGTTGGTTAGAGCGCACCCCTGATAAGGGTGAGGTCGGCAGTTCGAATCTGCCCAGACCCACCAATTGTTGTGGTGTGCTGCTGATCCGATGGGGCCATAGCTCAGCTGGGAGAGCGCCTGCTTTGCACGCAGGAGGTCAGGAGTTCGATCCTCCTTGGCTCCACCATCTTCAAATCGTCGAAAGCTCAGACATGAATGTTCAGGTTGAGCGAACATTGATGTCTGGTCTTTGTACCGGAACCGTTCTTTAAAAATTTGGGTATGTGATAGAAGTAGACTGAATAATCTCTTTCACTGGTGATTATTCAAGTCAAGGTAAAATTTGCGAGTTCAAGCGCGAATTTTCGGCGAATGTCGTCTTCACGTTCGAGACGTATGACCAGATTGCTTGGGGTTATATGGTCAAGTGAAGAAGCGCATACGGTGGATGCCTTGGCAGTCAGAGGCGATGAAAGACGTGGTAGCCTGCGAAAAGCTTCGGGGAGTCGGCAAACAGACTGTGATCCGGAGATCTCTGAATGGGGGAACCCAGCCAGCATAAGCTGGTTATCACACACTGAATACATAGGTGTGTGAGGCGAACCAGGGGAACTGAAACATCTAAGTACCCTGAGGAAAAGAAATCAACCGAGATTCCCTTAGTAGTGGCGAGCGAACGGGGACTAGCCCTTAAGCTTCTTTGAATCTAGCAGAACGCTCTGGAAAGTGCGGCCATAGTGGGTGATAGCCCCGTATGTGAAAGGTTCTTGGAAGTGAAATCGAGTAGGACGGAGCACGAGAAACTTTGTCTGAACATGGGGGGACCATCCTCCAAGGCTAAATACTACTGACTGACCGATAGTGAACCAGTACCGTGAGGGAAAGGCGAAAAGAACCCCGGAGAGGGGAGTGAAATAGAACCTGAAACCGTATGCGTACAAGCAGTGGGAGCCTACTTGTTAGGTGACTGCGTACCTTTTGTATAATGGGTCAGCGACTTATATTCAGTGGCGAGCTTAACCGAATAGGGAAGGCGTAGCGAAAGCGAGTCTTAATAGGGCGATTTAGTCGCTGGGTATAGACCCGAAACCGGGCGATCTATCCATGAGCAGGTTGAAGGTTAGGTAACACTGACTGGAGGACCGAACCCACTCCCGTTGAAAAGGTAGGGGATGACTTGTGGATCGGAGTGAAAGGCTAATCAAGCTCGGAGATAGCTGGTTCTCCTCGAAAGCTATTTAGGTAGCGCCTCACGTATCACTCCAGGGGGTAGAGCACTGTTTCGGCTAGGGGGTCATCCCGACTTACCAAACCGATGCAAACTCCGAATACCTGGAAGTGTCAGCGTGGGAGACACACGGCGGGTGCTAACGTCCGTCGTGAAAAGGGAAACAACCCAGACCGTCAGCTAAGGTCCCAAAGTTGTGGTTAAGTGGTAAACGATGTGGGAAGGCTTAGACAGCTAGGAGGTTGGCTTAGAAGCAGCCACCCTTTAAAGAAAGCGTAATAGCTCACTAGTCGAGTCGGCCTGCGCGGAAGATGTAACGGGGCTCAAACCACACACCGAAGCTACGGGTTCGTCGTAAGACGAGCGGTAGAGGAGCGTTCTGTAAGCCTGTGAAGGTGAGTTGAGAAGCTTGCTGGAGGTATCAGAAGTGCGAATGCTGACATGAGTAACGACAATGGGTGTGAAAAACATCCACGCCGAAAGACCAAGGGTTCCTGCGCAACGTTAATCGACGCAGGGTTAGTCGGTCCCTAAGGCGAGGCTGAAGAGCGTAGTCGATGGGAAACAGGTTAATATTCCTGTACTTCTAGTTACTGCGATGGAGGGACGGAGAAGGCTAGGCCAGCTTGGCGTTGGTTGTCCAAGTTTAAGGTGGTAGGCCGAACACTTAGGCAAATCCGGGTGTTCAAGGCCGAGAGCTGATGACGAGCTTTCTTTTAGAGAGCGAAGTGGTTGATGCCATGCTTCCAGGAAAAGCTTCTAAGCTTCAGGTAACTAGGAACCGTACCCCAAACCGACACAGGTGGTCGGGTAGAGAATACCAAGGCGCTTGAGAGAACTCGGGTGAAGGAACTAGGCAAAATGGCACCGTAACTTCGGGAGAAGGTGCGCCGGCGAGGGTGAACGATTTACTCGGTAAGCCCATGCCGGTCGAAGATACCAGGCCGCTGCGACTGTTTATTAAAAACACAGCACTCTGCAAACACGAAAGTGGACGTATAGGGTGTGACGCCTGCCCGGTGCCGGAAGGTTAATTGATGGGGTTAGCGAAAGCGAAGCTCTTGATCGAAGCCCCGGTAAACGGCGGCCGTAACTATAACGGTCCTAAGGTAGCGAAATTCCTTGTCGGGTAAGTTCCGACCTGCACGAATGGCGTAACGATGGCGGCGCTGTCTCCACCCGAGACTCAGTGAAATTGAAATCGCTGTGAAGATGCAGTGTATCCGCGGCTAGACGGAAAGACCCCGTGAACCTTTACTGTAGCTTTGCACTGGACTTTGAGCCTGCTTGTGTAGGATAGGTGGGAGGCTTTGAAGCGTGGACGCCAGTTCGCGTGGAGCCAACCTTGAAATACCACCCTGGCATGCTTGAGGTTCTAACTCTGGTCCGTAATCCGGATCGAGGACAGTGTATGGTGGGCAGTTTGACTGGGGCGGTCTCCTCCTAAAGAGTAACGGAGGAGTACGAAGGTGCGCTCAGACCGGTCGGAAATCGGTCGCAGAGTATAAAGGCAAAAGCGCGCTTGACTGCGAGACAGACACGTCGAGCAGGTACGAAAGTAGGTCTTAGTGATCCGGTGGTTCTGTATGGAAGGGCCATCGCTCAACGGATAAAAGGTACTCCGGGGATAACAGGCTGATACCGCCCAAGAGTTCATATCGACGGCGGTGTTTGGCACCTCGATGTCGGCTCATCACATCCTGGGGCTGAAGCCGGTCCCAAGGGTATGGCTGTTCGCCATTTAAAGTGGTACGCGAGCTGGGTTTAGAACGTCGTGAGACAGTTCGGTCCCTATCTGCCGTGGACGTTTGAGATTTGAGAGGGGCTGCTCCTAGTACGAGAGGACCGGAGTGGACGAACCTCTGGTGTTCCGGTTGTCACGCCAGTGGCATTGCCGGGTAGCTATGTTCGGAAAAGATAACCGCTGAAAGCATCTAAGCGGGAAACTTGCCTCAAGATGAGATCTCACTGGGAACTTGATTCCCCTGAAGGGCCGTCGAAGACTACGACGTTGATAGGTCGGGTGTGTAAGCGCTGTGAGGCGTTGAGCTAACCGATACTAATTGCCCGTGAGGCTTGACCATATAACACCCAAACAATTTGTGTGTTAGACGGTGAAGTCGACGAACCGAAAGTTCGCGAGAACCGCAAATACCTGTCACATACCCGAATCCGGATGAGCGTGCGCGCAAGCCACGAGCGTCCTAAAGAATTGCTTGACGACCATAGAGCGTTGGAACCACCTGATCCCATCCCGAACTCAGCAGTGAAACGACGCATCGCCGATGGTAGTGTGGGGTTTCCCCATGTGAGAGTAGGTCATCGTCAAGCTCCTATCCCAAAGCCCCTGATCAGCCAACGCTGGTCGGGGGCTTTGCTTTTGCGCGCGGGAAAGTTGGCGGGTTCTGGGCTAGCCAGGGTGCGGATAACCTCCGCCCTGCGTCGTTCGAGCTCGTCGTCAGCGGCCTGGCCGGGGTCGCGAGCACGCTCGCTCCTGCAGGGGCGGATTGAAGGAAAGTTTTCGCAGCTAATTTCCGATGGCCCGGGACTACCGTAAACTCCGCCGACCTGCCGGGGAGGGCGAGCGATGCGTGGATGTGCGTGGCTGGGATTAGGATTGTCGTTGTTTGGGGCGTGTGCTGCTCAGGGAGTGGAGCAGTCTTCGGATGATCCGTTGCTGCAGGTGCCCCAATCGTCCACCGCTGGATCCGGGGATGTGCGTGGCGTGCTGCGGGCCCGGGACCAGGCGATGCTTTCCAGCGAACTGTCCGGCCGCATCCTGGAGATGCCCTTCGCTGAGGGGCAGACCTTCCACAAGGGCGATGTGCTGGTGCGCTTCGATTGCTCGGCCTACCAGGCCCAGTTGAGCGCCGCGCAGGCCGGTGCCAAGGCGGCCGGCGAGCAACTGACGCATAACCGCCAGTTGGCGGCGTTGAATTCCGTGGGACGCTTCGAGGTGGCGCTGGCCGAGGCAAAGCTCGCCGAAGCGCAGGCCCAGGCGCAGGTCTACAAGGTTCAGGTCGGCCGCTGCGCCGTGGTCGCGCCGTTCGATGGCCAGGTGGTGCAGCGCAAGGCACAGCCGTTCGAGAGCGTGTCCGGCGGCGCGCCGCTGCTGGAGATCGTCGATAACCGCAGCCTGGAAATCCGCCTGCTGGTGCCCTCGCATTGGGTGTCCCGCCTGAAGGTGGGACAATCCTTCACTTTCGTTCCCGATGAGACCGGCCAGCCGCTGCAGGTGGAGGTTAAACGCCTGGGCGCGCGGATCGACGAGGGCAGCCAGATGCTGCCGTTGATCGCCGCGCTGCCGGCCGATGCGAAGGGCCTGCTGGCGGGCATGAGCGGCACCGCGCGCTTCGCGGATATGCCATGAACGCGCCGCAGATCGGCATGCTGGAGCGCGTCTTCGCGCAGTTCCTGACACTGGAGCGACAGGCGCGGGCCGCCGGTACGGTGGAGCAACTGGCCTACCACATGGTCAACGACTCCCAGGCACTGTTCGGCTATCGCCACGCGGCGCTGCTGATCGCCGGCAAGGTCAAAGCGCTCACCGGTATCAGCGTAGTGGAGCCGAATGCGCCTTTTGTCTCCTTCGTCGAACAGGCCTGTGCGCAGTTGCAGGCGCAGGGCGTGTTGGACACTGCCCGGACCGTGGACTTCCAGGCGCTGGGCGCCCAGCAGCAGGCGGACTGGCAGGCGCTGTCCGCGGGAGAGGTGTTCTGGCTACCCTTGCTGGACCGCCAGGGTGCGTTGTTCGGCGGTCTCTGGCTCGCCCGCGAACAACCCTGGAACGACGCGGAACAGTCGCTCCTGACGCAGTTGGGCAATACCTATGCCCACGCCTGGCTGGCACTTCAGCCACGCAAGCCCTGGCGCCTGCGCTGGCCGAAGAAAAAGTTGCTGATGATCGCCGGCGGTCTTTGCCTGCTGCTGCTCCTGCCGGTGCGCCAGTCGGTACTGGCGCCGGCCGAAGTCGTGCCCCTGGGCGGACGGGTGGTGGCGGCACCGCTGGATGGCGTGATCGCCGAGTTCCTCGTCAAACCCAATCAGAGCGTGGCCGCCGGGGACCTCCTGGTGCGCTTCGATGCCACCAGCCTCAAGGCCCAGGCGGACGTCGCCGATCGTGCGCTGGGCGTTGCCGAGGCCGAGCTCAAGACCAGTTCCCAGCGGGCCTTCGCCGATGCCGAGTCGAGCGCCCGGGTCGACCTGCTGGCCGCGCGGGTGGAACAGAAACGCGCCGAGCGCGATTACGCCCGGCAACTGCTGGCGCGCAGCGAAGTGCGCGCCGAGCGTGCGGGCATCGCGGTGTTCGCCGACGCCGAACGCCTCACCGGTAAGCCGGTGCAGACCGGCGAGCGGCTGATGCAGATCGCCGATCCGGCCCAGGCCGAACTGCGTATCGAACTGCCGGTGGGCGATGCCATCGCCCTGGAGCCAGGGGCCGAGGTCGCGCTGTTCCTCGACAGTGATCCGCTGAACCGCCATGACGCCCGGCTGGAACGCGCCGCCTACGAGGCGCAGGCGACTGCCGCCGGACAGCTCGCCTACCGGTTGGATGCGGCGTTCGTCAACGCGCCGCCGCGGATCGGCCTCAGGGGCACCGCGAAGCTCTTCGGCGATCGGGCGCCGCTGGCCCTTTACCTGCTGCGCCGGCCCCTCGCCGCGCTGCGCCAGAGCCTGGGCCTGTGATGCTGCCCGCCCTGCGCCCCGACCTGCAGCTTTCGCCGGCTGCTCCCGGGCTGGACGGTGCGCCACAGTGGACCTTGGCCGACCCCTTGCGCGGGCGCTACTTCAAGCTCGGCGCCGCCGCCGTGCGCCTGCTGCGCCACTGGGCGCTGGGCGATCCGCAGCGCGTGCTGCAGGCGGCCAACGCCGAACCCGGCCAGCCACTGGGTGCGGCGGAGGTGGAGGAGATGCTGCGCTTCCTGCGCGGCCATGACCTGATCGCCGCCCTCGATGCGGAGCAGCGCGCCAGCTATGCGATGAAGTCCGCGGCGATGCGGCAGAGCCTGTGGCAGAAGGCGCTGCACCAGTATCTGTTCTTCCGCATCCCGCTGTGGCGCCCCGATGCCTTCCTCAATCGCGCATGGCCGGTCCTGCGGCGCAACGGGCCCTGGCTGCTGCGCTGGGGGTTGCCGCTGGTGTTCGCCCTGGGGTTGTTCCTGGTGGCGCGGGACTGGCAGCGCTTCATCGCCACCTTTCCGCACCTGTTCAGCCTGGGCGGCGCGCTGGCATTCGGCGTCTCCCTGACCTTCGCCAAGCTGTGCCACGAGTTCGGCCATGCCTTCATGGCCAAGCGCGCCGGCTGCCGCGTGCAGAGCATGGGCGTGGCGTTCATGGTGATGCTGCCGATGTTCTACACCGACGTCAGTGACGCCTGGCGGGTGAGCGACCGGCGCTCGCGGCTGCTGATCGGCGCCGGCGGCGTGATGGCCGAACTGCTGCTGGCGGTATTGGCGCTGCTGGCGTGGTCGCTGCTGCCGGACGGTCCGGCGCGAACCTCGGCCTTCATGCTGGCCAGCGCCACCTGGATCACCACGGTGCTCATCAACCTCAACCCCTTGATGCGTTTCGACGGCTACTTCCTGGTCAGCGACCTGCTCGGGGTGGAAAACCTGCAGGCCCGCGCGTTTGCCCTGTGCCGTTGGCGGCTGCGCGAGACCTTGTTCGGCTACGGCGAGCCGGCACCGGAACCCTGGCCGCCGGCCCTGGCGCGGCGCCTGCTGATCTGGGGCTTCGGTTCGTGGATCTGGCGCGCGGTGCTGTTCTTCGGTATCGCGCTGACGGTCTACCACCTGTTCTTCAAGTTGCTGGGCATCTTCCTGATGCTGGTGGAGCTGGTCTGGTTCATCGGCCTGCCCGTCTGGCGCGAACTGCGCGAGTGGTGGCGGCGGCGTGACCAGGTCGAGCCGCGCAAGGTGTTCTTCGTCGGCTTCGGCCTGCTGGCGTTGCTGACGGTGCTGGTCGTGCCCTGGCGCGCTTCGGTGGAGGTTCCGGCGCTGCTGGAGGCTTCCCGTACCCAGGCCCTGCATGCGCCGGTGGCGGCGCGGATGAAGGCCCTGCACGTCGAGGATGGCCAGGCGGTGGAGCAGGGTGCCCTGCTGCTGGAGCTGGAATCCCCGGACCTGGAAGCGAAGCAGGCCATTGCCCGCCGCGAGATTGAGATCCTCCAACTGCAACTGCGCCGGCAGGCGGCGCGCAGCGAAACCGTTGGCGATACCGGAATTCTCGAACAGCAACTGGCCGAGGCCGTGGCCGAGTACCGCGGGCTGGCGGCCCAGCGCGAGCGCTTGCAGATCCGGGCACCGCAGGCCGGCGTAGTACGCGATTTGCTGCCGGACCTGGCGGCGGGACGCTGGCTCAGTCCCGGCGAAGTCCTGGCGCGGGTTGTCGAGCCGGGCCAGCGTCTGCGCGGCTATCTCGCCGAAGAGAATCTCTGGCGCGTGCAGCCGGGCATCGAGGGACGCTTCATCGCCGACGACCCGGCACGTCCGGCGCTGGCGGTGCGTCTGGATGAAGTGGACGCCACCGGCGTCGCCTACCTGGAGCTGGAAGCGCTGGTTTCCGACCACCATGGTCCCATCGCCGTGCGCCGCGACGAGCAGCAGCGTGCCGAGCCGGTGCAGGCCCAGTACGGCGTACGGCTGAGTCTGCTGGACGCCGCCGCCTTCCACCCGGCGCAGCCCCTGCGCGGTGTGGTGGTGCTGGACGGGGCGGGGCAGTCGCTGCTGGGCAGTGCCTGGCGGCGGCTGGCGGCTCTCGGCGTCAGGGAAAGCGGTTTTTGAGGAACACAGCGAACAAGGATGATTCGATGCCGGCTTCGTCACTACCGATCTGCTCGCGCCTGCCCCTGCGGTTCGAACTGGCGCCCCTGCTGGAGGCCCTGGGGCGGGTCGACCCGGCCGCGTGGCAGCACCACTTCAACACGGGCTACTACGAGGGCGACTGGAGCGGCGTCGCCCTGATCGCCTCGCTGGATGCGCCGCTGCCGCTGGCTCCCGGCCGGGGGGAACCGGTGCGCAGCGGCTGGTGGCAGCGGGAAGCGGCCTGGGGTGCCCTGCTGGATGCCTTCCACACGACGGTGCGCAGCGCTCGCCTGTTGCGTCTCGGGCCTGGAGCACGGATTCATGAACACTGCGATCCGGACCTCGGCATGCCGGACAGCGACCTGCGCCTGCATGTGCCGCTCCTCAGCCCTCCGGAGGTCGAGTTCCTAGTCGAGGACCTGCAGGTGCCGATGCTGCCCGGCGAGTGCTGGTTCATCGACCTGGCGCGGCCGCACCGGGTGGACAACCCGTCCACCCGCGAGCGCGTCCATCTGGTGCTGGATTGCCAGCGCAGCGCGTGGCTGCTCGACGCCATCGCGCAGGGCCTGCCGACCACGCCGGTGTTGCAGCCGGGCAGGGCGGGGCAGGCCTTCGCGCACTTTTGCCGCTTGGTGGCACAGGACCTGGCGTTGGCGCGGCGGCTGCAGTCGCTGGTCGATGTGCATGACTTCCTGCGGGAAGCGGTGGCCCTGGGCGCGGAGCGTGGACTGCGGTTTTCCGAGGCGGAAGTCCGCTCTGCCATGCGCCGGGGCAGGCAGGCATGGAGTGAACAATGGAAAGCATGATGGTCGAGGACAACTTCCATGGCTGGCTGCCCATCCGGGCCTGGCGGCGCGATGGCGAATGGCGTCTGGACTGGTGCTGGTTCGGCGAGCAGCGGCTGACCCGGCCATTCTTCCGCGATGATGTGGAACTGGCCCTGCGCCTGCCCTTCAACCAGGCCTTTCGCCGGGAAACCTCGCTGGATGTCCTGCTGGAACGGCAGGCCGAGAGTCCGGGCGTCGTGCCCGGCGCCTTCATTTATCACGCATCCCGCTGCGGCTCCACCTTGCTCGCGCAGATGCTGGCGGGTCTTGCGCGACACATCGTGCTCTCCGAGCCGCCAGCGCTGGACAGCCTGTTGCGTGCCCACTACCTCGACCCCGCCGTGCGGGAACGCCAGCCGCACTGGGTTCGGGCCCTGCTGGGCGCCTATGGCCAGCGCCGGCATGGCAGCGAAGAGCGGCTCTTCATCAAGCTGGATGCCTGGAATGTCTTCGAGGCGCCGCTGCTGCGTGGGCTGTACCCGGGTACGCCACGCATCTTCCTTTACCGCGATCCGCTGGAAATCGTCGTTTCGCAACTGCGCCAGCCCGGCATGCACCGGGTACCGGGCCTGCTGGGGCCGTCGGGCCTGGATTTCGCCGGGCAGGACGCCCTGGCGATGATGCCGCTGGAGTACACCTGCCGCATGATCGGCCGCATCTTCGAACAGGGGCTGGCACTCTGCCGGGACCGGGATTGCGTGCCGGTGAACTACAACGAACTGCCGGGCGCGCTCTGGGGCCGTCTGGCGCCGATCTTTGGCCTGGTAGAGGCCGACGCGCCGGCATTGCGTGATATCGCCGCCTTCGACGCCAAGCAGCCGGCCATGTGGTTCAGTGCCGACAGCCAGAAAAAGCGTGACGAGGCCGGTGAAGAGGTGCGTGCGGCGGTGGAGCGCTGGGCACGCGTGCCCTACGAAGGATTGGAGCAACTACGATGCTCAGGGGAGACAATTCATACAAGTGTTTAGGAATAGTTCTATTGCTGTAATGTAAACAGTGGCTAATGGCCTTTACATTCGGTTACTCTCCGACCGTTCAGTCGTGTGAAAGCAAAACAATAAGGCGTTGGCGGCTCCCGAAGCTGCCTTCAGCAAGGACGCACCACACATGTCAACGCTCGAGTTGAACCTCCGCCCTGTCACGGAAGCCGACCTGTGCTTCCTGCGGCTGCTTTACGCGACCACCCGCGCCGCTGAAATGGTCACCACCGGCTGGAACCAGTCAGCCGTCGACGCCTTCCTTGCCCAGCAGTTCGACGCCCAGCACCGGTATTACCAGGAGCACTACCACGATGCGCAGTTCTCGCTGATCTGCCATCGGGGCCAGGCCATTGGCCGGCTCTATGTGTTTCGCGGGCTGAGCACCTACAACCTGATCGATATTGCCTTGCTGCCCGACTGGCAAGGGAACGGCATCGGTACGCGCTATCTGGAGGCGTTGACCCGCGAGGCGGACGAAGCCGGCAAGGCGATCCGCCTGTTCGTCGAGCCAACCAATCCGGCCCGGCGCCTCTATGACCGCCTCGGCTTCGTCGTCATCGGCGACAACCGTGTCTACCTGCAGATGCAGCGCGGCGCCAGGACTCCCCTCGCACAGGACGTATCCCCATGAGCCAGATGCCCAGCCGGCAGGACTTCGAGCAGCAACTCCATCAGCCATGGTGGTTGAGTTGGGACAACGGCGAAGGCATCGCCGTCACCCTGGTGGAGGTCAGCGAAGGCACGCCGATGAATGCGCGCCATGAATGCTACAGCGCCGTTTTCGCGCAGCCCGCCGGGGTTCGCCTGCCCCAGCACAGCTACCGGTTGCGCAGCCCCGGCAACGCCGAGTGGACGGTGATGCTGAGCCCTATCGGGCCGGACGAGGACGGTGAGAACCATCTGTTGCAGGCAGTCTTCCATTGCCGCAAGGCCCAATAGGTCGGGCCTCAAAGGTTGTCCCGCGCATCGATGCGCACCCTGCCGCAGAGACGGCATCAACAAGGAGCAACAGCAATGAGCGATCCCTTCCTCGGCGAAATCCGCATGGTCGGCTTCAACTTCGCCCCCCGTGGCTGGGCCTTATGCCAGGGCCAACTGATGGCCATCACGCAGAATACTGCGCTGTTCTCGCTGCTCGGTACCATGTACGGCGGCAATGGCCAGACTACCTTCGGGCTGCCGGACTTCCGTGGCCGCAGCCCGGTGGGGCAGGGGCAGGGGCCGGGGCTGAGCCCGATCACCGTCGGTGAAGTGAGCGGTGTGGAGAACGTGACCATCCTTTCCAACCAGATGCCCGCCCACACCCATACCGCGACACCCGCCAGCAACTCCATCAGCGCGTCCGGACAGGCTTCCATCCCTGCCGCAACCACCGGCACCACCCAGGCCAATCCGGGACCGACCACCGTCCTGGGCCCGATCGTGGCTGGCGGTCGCCCCGGCACCCTGTACGCCACCGGCACCCCCGACACCAACCTGGCGCCGTTCAATGTCAGCGTCCTGGGCGACATGCCGGGCATCACGGTCGGCGTAACCGGCGGCAGCCAGCCTGTCGGCATTCGCAACCCCTTCCTGGGCACCAACTTCGTGATTGCGCTCGAGGGCATCTACCCGTCGCGCAACTGATCCGGACCGCCCCCGGGCGGTCATCGGAGTCGTAACGGCACAGAGGGGAGGGCGGGATTCGCCTTCCCCTCGTTGAATGGCAGTAGGAGGTGTTCCATGTGGTGGAAGAAGACTGTTCGCGAGCCAGTGGCCGATCAGCCATCTCGCCCGGCGCTGGCGATGGCGCTCGAAGCCCGAATGATGTTCGACGGCGCAGTCGCTGCTACCACGGTGGAAGCGGCAGACACCGCGAAGCCCGCCGATGCGCCGGATGCACAGGGCAGCCCGGCGGACTCGGCGCAGCATGACAGCGCGTCCGACAACCTGGCCGCAGCCCCGGCCGGTACGGCGGATAACCGCCAGGAAGTGGTGTTCGTCGACAGCAACGTCCGGAACTACCAGCAGCTCGTCAGCGGCCTGAAGCCCGGCACCGAAGTCGTGGTGCTGGATGCGAACAAGGACGGCCTGCAGCAGATCGCCGACTACCTGGACGGTCGCAGCGGCATCAATGCGATTCAAATCATCAGCCATGGTGACGTGGGCAAGGTCGAACTGGGCGGCCAGTGGCTCGACGCCACCTCGCTGTCCTCCCACAGTGAGGTGTTGAACCGTATTGGGCAGGCTCTGGGCGAACACGGCGACATCCTTCTCTACGGTTGCAGCATTGGCGCCGAGGGTGCCGGCCGCGATTTCATCCAGTCCCTGGCCAGCGCCACTGGCGCCGATGTTGCCGCCTCCGACGACATGACCGGTGCCGCCAGCCGGGGTGGCGATTGGACACTGGAGCAGCATACCGGCCTCATCGAGACCTCCGCCCTCGCACTGACCGGCTACGATGCGCTGCTGGCCGCTCCCTCCAGCGAGAACTTCGATGGCGTGGTGGTGGATGGCTCCGGACATAACTATGGCCTCGTAGGCATGCCGCGCATCGTCAACAATTGGACCTTCACCCTGCTCAATCCCCAAGGAGGCCAGGACACCAACGGCTACGTCGACATCACCAACCTCAGCAGCGAATCGAGCCTCGCCAACGGCACGGATCATGCTGCCCTGATGAACGGCAACTATGAGCCCCAGACGACCAACAGCCAGGCCGCTGCGGTGTTCAAGGCCACCACGGGCGAGGAGTTCGCCCTGGTTTCCCTGCGCGTGGAGTGGTATCTGTCCGATTCCAACCAGTACCGACTAGTTGGCTATCGCGATGGCGTGGCGGTATCCGGCGCCACACAGGATTTCCAGGCTGCTGCCTATGGATCCGGCGGTACGCTGGTGAGCGTGTCGGGCAGTGCCTGGCAGTTCATCGATGAGGTGCGCATCGTTCGGCAGGATGGGGCGGCGGATGTGTCCGTCTACGTCGATGACATCGTCGTCGGCGTTGCCGTTCCACCCAACGTGGCGCCCACGGTGAGCAACCTGAACGGCGATTCGGTCTCCTTCGTCGAGAAGGGCTCAGCGGTACTGCTCGATGCTGGAGGCAACGCGCAGGTGATCGATGCGGACTCGCCCGACTTCAACGGCGGCACGGTGGTCGTGTCGATCAGCGGTAACCGTGTGGCCGGTGAAGACCTGCTGTCGATCCGCAACCAGGGGACTGCTGTCGGACAGATCGGCGTCAGCGGTGGCAACGTCACCTATGGTGGCACCGTCATCGGTGCCTTCAGTGGTGGCACCGGCACCACCGACCTGACGATTACACTCAATGCGGCGTCCAGTCCGGCGGCAGTTGCGGCACTGCTGCAAAACCTCACCTACAACAACAGCAGCGCCAACCCCAGTGTCATGGCGCGCACGATCAGCATCGGTGTGAGCGACGGCGACAGCGCCTCCGTTACCAACAGCCAAGTCACCGTCAACCTCACTGCGGTCAACGATGCACCAGTGCTGACGCCCGTCAACACCAACGTCGGCTACACCGAGAATGGCGCGGGCGTGATACTCAACTCGGGCCTGTCGATCGTCGACCCGGACAGCTCCACCTCCTTCCAGGGCGCCACGGTCGCCATCTCCGACTTGCGCGCCGGAGACGTATTGAGCGTCGGCAGCATGCCGGCCGGCTTTATCTCCAGCTACAACACCGCCACCGGCGTGCTGACCCTGAGCGGCAACGGCAGCATGGCCGACCTGCAGGCCGCGTTGCGCTCGATCACCTACTCCTCCACCTCGGGCGATCCGACCTTCGGTGGCACCGACGGAACCCGGCAGATCAACTTCACCGTGACCGATGGCAGCGGCGCCACCTCCAGCGCGGTCACCGCGCAAGTGGCCGTCACAGCGGTGAACGATGCGCCGACCCTGTCCGGCGGGCCCTATACCTGGGCTGGCACCAACGAAGACACCACCTCAAGCGCGGTCGCCGTGTCCACACTGCTGGCCAGCACCACCCACGCCGACGCGGACGGCCCCGCCAGCGGCATCGCCATCACCGGCAGCATCGGCAATGGCGGCTGGGAGTATTCCACCGACGGCCTCACCTGGAATTTGGTTGGCAGCGTCAGCAACAGCAGCGCGCTGCTGCTGTCGGCGGCTACCCAACTACGTTACGTACCCAATAGCCTGAACGGCGAAACCCCGACGCTGACCTACCGTGCCTGGGACCAGAGCGCCGGTACCGCTTCCACCAACAGCGTGCGCAACCTGGCGGATACCACCACCAACGGCGGTAGCTCCGCCTATTCCACCGGTACCGCGCAAGCCACGCTCACCGTGAGCAGCGTCAACGACGCGCCGGTGCTGACTCCATCGACTCCCACGCTCAATGCGTTGACCGATACCGACATCAACAATGTCGGCCAGGCTGTTTCCAGCTTCATCGGCAGCGTCAGCGACGTCGACAGCGGCGCAGTGCGAGGCATCGCCATCACCGGGCTGAATGCCGGCAACGGCACCTGGCAGTACAGCCTGGATGGCGGCGCCAGCTGGCAGGATGTGGGGGCGGTCTCCGGTAGTTCGGCCTTGCTGCTGCGCAGCAGCGACCGGGTCCGCTTCGTGCCGGACGGCATCAACGGCACCAGCGCCGATATCACTTACCGTGCCTGGGACCAGAGCGGCGCCACCAGCAACCAGCAGGGCAGCAAGGTCGATGTTTCCGTCACCGGTGGATCCTCGCCGTTCTCGAGCGCGACCGATACCGCGAGCGTGACGGTAACCGCGATCAATGATGCGCCGCTGGTCACCAGCAGCGGTGGCGCCACGGCGTTCATCGAGGGCGACAACGTCGCCTCGACGCCGGTGGTGGTCGATGGCGGCCTCACGGTGTCGGACAGCGACTCGCCATTGCTCTACAGCGCCAGGGTACAGATCTCCGGCAACTTCATGAGCGCAGAGGATGTGCTGGGCTTCACCAGCAATCCGGCGACCATGGGCGACATCACCGGCAGCTATGACAGCAGCAGCGGCGTGCTGACGCTGACCTCCGCGGCTGGCGCCAGCGCCGCGCAATGGCAGGTGGCCCTGCGCAGCGTCACCTACGGCAACAGCTCGGAAAACCCGAGCGCTGCCAACCGCACCGTCAGCTTCGTCATCGACGACGGCGCCGCCGACAGCACCCCCGCCACCCGCACGGTGACGGTGGCCGCCACCAACGACACGCCGATCGTCAGCGTGCCGAGTGGTATCACGGTGAGCGAGGACATCGCCATCGCCATCACCGGCATCAGCTTCTCGGACACGGACGCCGGCGCCGGCAGCGTCACGGTCACGCTGAGCATTCCCAGCGGCACGCTGTCCGCGGTTTCCGGTGGCGGCGTCACCGTCGGCGGCAGCGCCAGCGCGCTGACGCTGGCCGGCTCGATCAGCAACATCAACGGCTTCATCGCCGGCGGCAACGTCGTGTTCCTGACGGCGCTTGACAGCACCGCCAGCGTCACCCTCACGGCCAGCATCAGCGACAACGGCCTGTCGGGCGGGGCGTCCAGGAGCGACAGCGAAACCGTGGTGCTCACGGTGACCGCCGTGAACGATGCGCCCATCATCCTTGCGCCGGTGTCCATCAGCGTCGCCGAGGATGTGCCGCAGGCCCTCACCGGCATCAGCTTCAGCGATATCGATGCCGGTTCTGGAACGGTCAGCGTGCTATTCAGCGTTGCCCCCGGCAGTGGCTCGCTCACCGCCGGCAGCGCCGCCGGGGTGACGGTGCTGGGATCGGGCAGTGGCACGCTCAGCCTCAGCGGAACCCTCACCGACATCAATGCCTTCATCGTCGGCGGCGCGGTCAGCTTCACCACCGCCAGCAACGCCACCAGCAACGTGGTGCTCTCCGTGGGCATCGACGATGGCGGGCACACCGGCACTGGCGGCAATCTGACCGACAGCACCACGGTTACCCTGGTGGTCAGCGCCCAGAACGACGCGCCGGTCAATACCGTGCCGGGCCCGCAGAATGTACTGCAGGATGGCAACCTGATTTTCAACGCCGGCAATGGCAACGCGGTGTCCATTTCCGACGTGGACGCTGGCGCTGGCACGGTGCGGGTCACCCTGACGGCCAGCAATGGCCTGATCACCCTGGGCAGCATTTCGGGCCTGGTGTTTTCCACGGGCAGCGGTACCGGCGACGGCACCATGACCTTCGATGGCAGCGTGGCCGACATCAATAACGCGCTGGCTGGCCTGACCTTCTCCCCGACCTCCGGCTACACCGGCCCTGCGTCGCTGCAGATCACGACCAACGATCTCGGGCTGTCCGGCGCTGGCGGCAACCAGACCGATACCGACACCATCGCGATCAACGTCGCCTTGCCCAACCCATCGGTCGTCAGCGTCGACACCTCCAGCCCTGACGGCGGCTACAAGGTCGGGGACACCGTGCTGATCAGCATCACCTATGACCAGGCCGTGACGGTGGGCGGCAGTGGTACGCCGACGCTGCTCCTGGAAACCGGGCTCGTCGACCGCACGGCGGTGTACCAGAGCGGCAGCGGCAGCACGACCCTCACGTTCGCCTACGTGGTGCAGGCCGGTGACCAGAGCGCCGACCTCAACTACAGCGGCATCGGCGCGCTGCAGTTCAATGGCGCCAGCATCACCAGCGTCAGTACAGGTAGCCTGGCGTTCGCGACGCTGCCCGATCCCGCCGACCCGCAGAGCCTGGGCGGCAATGCCGATCTGCTGATCGACGGCGTGGCGCCCATCGTCGGCAGCGTGAGCGTGCCGGCGAACGGCACCTATGTGGCGGGAGACAACCTCGACTTCACCGTCAACTTCAGCGAGGCGGTGACGGTCGACGCCACCGGCGGCACTCCGCGCATCGCCATCACCCTGGACGGTGGCGGCACGGTCTTCGCGAACTACCTCAGCGGCTCCGGCACCACCGCCCTGGTGTTCCGCATGGTGGTCGCCAACGGACAGCTCGACGCCAACGGCATCAGCGTCGGCAGCAGCATCCAGGCCAATGGCGGTGCCCTGCGCGATACCGTGGGCAACGACGCCAACCTCAACCTGAACAGCGTCGCCAGCACTGCCGGTGTACTGGTGGATGCGACGGCGCCGGTGGTGGAGAGCATTTCCGTGCCGGCGGGTAGTTCCTATAACGCCGGCGACCCCTTGACCTTCGTGGTCAATGCCAGCGAGGCGGTCACCGTCAGCGGTACGCCGCGCCTGGCCCTGGATATCGGCGGCAGCACGGTCTACGCCGACTATGTGTCAGGTTCCGGCACCGCGACCCTGGTGTTCCAGTACAGCATCCAGCCGGGCGACAACGATGCCGACGGCATCAGCGTGAGCGGGCTGTCCGCCAACGGCGGCACCCTGCGCGATGCGGCCGGCAACGACCTGAGCCTGACGCTGAACAACGTGGGCGATACCAGCGGCGTCATCGTCGACACCGCAGCGCCGACGCCCAGCGGCATCGTCGCCGTCGACCCGTCGCCGACCAACGCCGGCAGCGTGCGCTACACCGTGACCTTCAGCGAAGACGTCAGCGGCGTGGACCTGTCCGACTTCACCCTGGTGAGCACCGGCAGCGCCAACGGCAGCCTGAGCGGATTGGTGCAGCTCGATGCGCACACCTACCAGGTCACCGTCAGCGGCCTCAGCGGCACCGGCACCCTGGGGCTGGACCTCAATGGGACTGGCACCGGCATCGTCGATCAGGCTGGCAACGCCATCACCGGTGGCCTGAGTGGTGCGGTGTACAGCATCGACCGCGACGTGCCCGCCGTCACCAGCGTAGGCGTACCCGCCAACGGCACTTATACGGCCGGGCAGAACCTCGACTTCACCGTCAACCTCAGCGAGACGGTGACGGTTGACGCCACCGGCGGCACTCCGCGCATCGCCATCACCCTGGACGGTGGCGGCACGGTCTTCGCCAACTACCTCAGCGGCTCCGGCACCACCGCCCTGGTGTTTCGCCTGACCGTCGCCAGCGGGCAGCTCGACACCAACGGCATCAGCGTCGGCAGCAGCATCCAGGCCAATGGCGGCACCCTGCGCGATGCCGTGGGCAACGACGCCAACACCACCCTGAACAGCATCGGCAATACCGCCGGGGTGCGAGTGGATGCGGTGGTGCCGGTGGTGGGGAGTGTTTCCGTGCCGGTGGGCGTCCCCTATAACGCCGGCGATACCTTGACCTTCGTGGTCAATGCCAGCGAGGCGGTGGTCGTCAGCGGCGTGCCGCGCCTGGCCCTGGATATCGGTGGGCACACGGTCTACGCCGACTATGTAGCCGGCTCCGGCACCACGACCCTGGTGTTCCAGTATGGCATCCAGCCGGGCGACAACGATGCCGACGGCATCAGCGTGAGCGGGCTGTCCGCCAATGGCGGCACCCTGCGCGATGGCGCCGGCAACGACCTGAGCCTGACGCTGAACAACGTGGGCGATACCAGCGGCGTCATCGTCGATACCGCGGCGCCCGCGCCCAGCGGCATCGTCGCCGTCGACCCGTCGCCGACCAACGCCGGCAGCGTGCGCTACACCGTGACCTTCAGCGAAGACGTCAGCGGCGTGGACCTGTCCGACTTCACCCTGGTGAGCACCGGCAGCGCCGCCGGCAGCCTGAGCGGATTGGTGCAGCTCGATGCGCACACCTACCAGATCACCGTCAGCGGCCTCAGCGGCACCGGCACCCTGGGGCTGGACCTCAAGGGGGCCGGCACCGGCATCGTCGACCGCGCCGGCAATGCCATCGTCGGCGGCCTGACCGGCGCCGTCTACGGCGTCGACCGCGACGCGCCGGCCATCACCGGCGTAAGCGTGCCGCCAGCCGGCCTGCATGTTGCGGGGGACACCCTGACGTTCGAGGTGGACGTCAGCGAGGCGGTACTGGTCAGCGGTACGCCGCGCCTGGCCATCGACATGGGCGGCCGTACCGTCTATGCCGATTATGCCGGCGGCTCCGGTGGCACCCGCCTGACGTTCCAGTACCGCGTGCAGCAGGGCGACAACGACGGCGACGGCATCCGCGTAGTGGGCTTGTCCGAGAATGGCGGCAGCCTGCGGGACGCCACCGGCAATGCGCTGAACCCGGGCCTGAACGGCGTCGGCGACAGCCATGGCGTGCTGGTGGACACCCGCGCGCCCACCGCCACTGGCGTGGTGCGCCTGGACCCATCGCCCACCGGGGCGAGTTCGGTGAATTTCCTGGTGACCTTCGACGAGGACGTCAGCGGCGTCGATGCCGGCGACTTCACCCTCGTCACCAGCAACTCCGCCAGTGGCAGCCTGGTCTCGGTGACCCGGGTCGACGCGCGCATCTACCGCGTCACCGTGGGCGACGTCAGCGGCCAGGGCAGCCTGGGATTGGCGGTCAAGGGCGGTGCGATCAACGACGCCGCCGGCAACGTGCTGACCCAGCCGCTCAGTGGCGACAGCTACGTCATCGGCTCGCTGTCCGACGGCGACCCGGAGTTCCGCGTCACCACACCGCTTACGCCTGCGCTGCCATCCGTGACGCCGCTGCAGCCGGCGGTTCCCGTGGTCGTTGCGCCGCCCACCAGTTCGCCGTTGGCGCCGCCGTCGCTGTTCGAGCCGCCGAGCCTGGGTGGTCTACCGCCGCTGGGCAATATCTTCGCCCAGCACGGCGCGCCGTCGCAGAGCCCCATCGCCCAGGTGTTCGGCGACAGCGGCTTCGGCGATGGCAGCGGCAAGGGTTTCCTCGGCTTCGGCGGGGGTGATGCCGGGGTGTTCGGCAGCAGCACCCTGTCGGGCATCTTCGATCGTGACAGCGTCGACGAGTCCACGCCGCTGAAGGTCTTCGAGCGCCGAAACGGCGGTATCGAGCAGGGGATTCGCGGTGTGTTCGGCACGCCGAGCCTGACCCAGCAACTCCATGGAATCCGTGAAGCGGAACAACAGCCATTGCGTGAACTGGCCTGGGCGCTGGGGCAGATTGCCCAGGACCGCGACGCATCCTGATAACCATTGCACAGCAAGAAGTCGCAGAAAGAACAACAAAGCCGCAACCAGGGGGACGGCCAGGGATGAAGAAACAGATGACCTTACTGAGCGTCAGCCTGCTGGCGCTCGCCGTCAGCGGTTGCGCCGTGACCACGCAGCCGATCGACCGCAGCGTCAGCGAGCAACGCGCCCGCGACGACCTGAAGGCGATGTTCAAGGACCAGGAACCCCTCAGCGGGCCGCTGACCCTGCACGAGGCCATGGCCCGCGCGGTGAAGTACAACCTGGAGTCGCGCCTGAAGGTCATGGAGGAAGCGCTCTCGCGTCGCCAGCTCGACCTCGCCACCTTCGACATGCTGCCGCGCATGGCGCTGGAGGCCGGCTACGTCGGCCGCAACAACGTCAGCGCTTCGAGCAGCCAGAGCGTATTGACCAACACCCAGTCCCTGGAACCGTCGACCTCGCAGGATCGCGACCGTGATGTTGCCGACCTGACCATGGTCTGGAACGTCCTCGACTTCGGCGTCAGCTACGTCAGCGCCAAGCAGCAGGCGGACCAGCGGCTGATCGTGCAGGAGCGCCGGCGCAAGGTGGTGCAGACCATCATCCAGGATGTGCGCTCGGCCTACTGGCGCGCCATCGCCGCGCAGCGCCTGCTGGGCCAGATCGACAGCCTGATGGCGCGGGTCGACAGCGCCCGCAAGGACAGCCAGCAGATGAGCCAGCAGCGCATCGGCGACCCGGTGCAGGCGCTGGGCTACCAGCGCGCACTGATCGAGGCCAGCCGCCAGCTGGAGGAGCAGCGCCGCGCGCTGTCCCTGGCCAAGACCGAGCTGGCGACCCTGATCAACCTGCCGCTGGGTACCGAGCTGAACCTGGCCGTACCCGAGGGCTACGACGTCCCCGAGCTCAAGACCGATCTCAACCTGCTCGAACAGCAGGCCCTGGCCAGCCGTCCGGAACTGCGCGAGCAGGACTACCAGGCGCGCATCAGCGCCGCCGAGACCAAGAAAGCCATGCTGCGTCTGCTGCCGGGCCTGGAGTTCTCCGCCGGCGGGCACTACGACAGCAACTCCTTCCTGGTGAACCAGAGCTGGGCGGACTACGGCGTGAAGGTCACCTGGAACCTGTTCAACGTACTCTCCGCGCCGGCCGCCATCGACGTCGCCAAGGCAGGCGAGGACGTCACCGCCGCGCGCCGCCAGGCCATGTCCATGGCGGTGCTGGCGCAGCTCTACGTGGCCAACGCCAACTACAACGAGGCGCGCCGGCAGTTCCTCACCACCCAGGAGCTGGCCAGCCTGGACAACCAGATCGTCGGCCAGCTGCGTAATCGCCAGCAGGCCCAGGGCATCGGTGAGCTAGACCTGATCCAGGGCGAACTCAATGCCCTGCAGGCCGACCTGCGCCGCGACCTGGCCTACGCCGAGCTGCGCAACAGCTACGGCCAGATCTTCGCCTCCGCGGGCATCGATCCGCTGCCGAGCGGCCTGCCCGACACCCACCTCTCCACCCTGGCCAGCGGGCTGGCCGAGAAGGAGCGCCAGCTCGACGGCGGGCAGCTGCAATAGCTGTCGCAAGGGAGGCACGGCGCGGGCTGGCTGCGCCGTGCCTCCCGGTGCTCCAGCCGGTACGCCAACTCCCTGCGGGCATCAGCCAAGGCGTGCTCTACGCCACCGAATTGGTCATACTCTCGCCGTGCCCTGCGTCGCCGGGTGCCGGCAGTGGACCGCCTCTCATGAGCGTCTTTCTGCCGCGGCTTGTCCGGTCGGGCGGCGGCAGGAATCCAGGCTTTCAAGGGTGTGAGCGGCCATCCGTCTTGCGTGCAGATGGCGTCCATTGCGGGCCGAGTCCTCGATAATTTCAATGAATGTCCGGGTACCAGGATGGCGATCAAGGTGATGGAGGCTCGCGAGGTTGACGAGCCGCGTGTGGTGCTGCCGGGTTGGGAGGAGCAGTGCACGCAGATGTCAGCCGGTCGCTTTTACGGTCGGCTCGTGCATGCGGAGACGGGGGCGGTCCAGCTCTACGAGGAGAGCATGAACCTGCGGGTCGAGCAGGAGTTCCATGCGCCGGCCGATACCCTGGTGTTCAGCTTCGACATGAGTGACAGCGCCCTCTACCTGCTCGACGGGCACACGCACAACGCCTGGGTCACCCCGGAGAACTACCGCGAAGTCGCGGTGGTCCTGAAGGGCGCGTCAGCCTGGGGGAAGTCCGCCGCGGACTTCGAAGACCTGCTGCTCCAGCCGCTGCGCTCGGCGAACTGCAGCGCTTTTGCGGCGTCCTTGAGCGTCCTGCTGGCCGGGGCGGTCGAGGGGCACGTCAACGTGGACGCCCCGGGGTTCGCCCAGCAGGTCGCCGATGGCTGCTTCGCGCTGCTGGAGGAGGCCGTCGAGGTGGGGCAGCGCCGCCGCTCCGAGCGTCATGCCAAGCGGGTCGTCGAGCGGGTGAAGGAGGTGGTCAACGACTGCCCCCAGGAGAGCTTCGGCGTCCTGGAGCTGGCGCAGATCGCCGGTGTTTCGGTCCGGCAGTTGCAGCAGTCGTTCGTCCAGTATGCCGGCATGCCGCCCACCGTCTGGCTGCGCAATCGCCGGCTGAATGCCGCCCGGCGTGACCTGCTGGCCGCCGGTGCCGCGGGGGTCAACGTGGCCGAGGTCGCGATGCGCTGGTCGTTCTGGCATCTGGGCCGCTTCTCTCAGTCCTACCAGGCGCTCTTCGGCGAGTACCCGAAGGCGACGATCAAGCGTGGCGCCGAGCGCTGCGCCGTGAGCATGCTGCGGGGCTAGAAGGAAGCGGAGCGTCGCGAGGCTTCGGGACGCTCCGTCCGGCCGGGTCAGCCGAGCGCTTCGCGGATCCGGTACCAGAACATGCCCAGCGCCAGCAGGGGCGAGCGCAGCAGCTTGCCGCCGGGGAAGGTCAGGTGTGGAACCGCGCTGAAGATATCCAGCCCCTTGCTCTGGCCCACGGAGATCGCTTCCGCCAGGAGCTTGGCGCTCCAGTGGGTGACGTTGAGGCCGTGCCCCGAATATCCCTGGGCAAAGAACACGTTCGGGTGCTGGGCCAGGCGGCCCACCTGCGGGAAGCGATTGGCGGTGATGCCGATCATGCCGCCCCACTGGTAATCGATGCGGACGTCGGCCAGCTGCGGGAAGACCTTCAGCATCTTCGGCCGCATGTAGGCGCCGATGTCCTTCGGATCGAACCCGGAGTAGTGGCACGCCCCGCCGAACAGCAGGCGCCGGTCGGCGGTCAGCCGGTAGTAGTCCAGTCCCACCTTCTGGTCGCACAGCGCCATGTTCTGCGGGATCAGCTGCGCCGCCACCTGCTCGGGGAGCGGTTCGGTGACGATGACGTAGCTGCCCGCCGGCAGGACCTTGCCCGTCAGGCGCGGTTCCAGTTCGTCCAGGTGGGCGTTGCAGCCGAGCACCAGCTTGTCCGCGCGGACCCGGCCATGGGCGCAGTGGACCGTGACCGAGCTGCCATGCTCGATGCGCAGTACCGGGCTCTGCTCGAAGACCTGCACGCCGAGCCCACTGGCCGCCCGCGCTTCGCCCGTCACCAGGTCCAGCGGATGCAGGTGGCCGGAGCCCATGTCGATCAGCCCGCCGGCATAGCAGTCGCTGGCCACCACGTCGTGAATCTGGCCAGCGCCAACCAGCCGGGTCTGATGCGGGTAGCCCATTGCTTGCAACTGGCGCTGCTCGTCCGCCATGGCGGCGAACTGCGCGGGGGTGTTGGCCAGCTCGCAGAAGCCCCAGCGCAGGTCGCAGGCGATGTCGAACTTGCGGATGCGCTCCGCCACCAGCGTCACCGAGTCGAGGCCTGCCTGGTTCAGGTAGCGCACGCCGTCCTCGCCGACGTATCTGGCGAAGCCGCTGACGTCGTGGCCGATGCCGCGGATCAGCTGGCCGCCGTTGCGGCCGCTGGCTCCCCAGCCGATACGGCGGGCTTCCAGCAGCACCACGGAGTGGCCCCGCAGGGCCAGCTCCAGTGCCGTGTTGACGCCGGTGAGGCCGCCGCCGATGACGCAGACCTCGGCCTGGACCTCGCCCACGAGGGCAGGGTAGGGCTGCTTGTCGCGCGCGGTGGCGGCGTAGTAGGACGCGGCGTGTTCGCCGGCTTGAGTCATGGGAGGTTCTCGAGTCATTGGTTGAACTTGATCTTGCTCCAGCTGCGGGTCATCAGGCGCATGATCTGGGGCGGTGGCGCCTTGTTGATGTACAGCTTGTCGAGCACGGCCTGGCTCGGGTAGACCTCGGGGTTATTGAGGATTTCCGGGTCGAGGAAGGCCTTGGCGTCGGTGTTGGCGTTGGGATAGCCGACGTACTCGCTGACGCCGGCGATCACCTTGGGCTCCAGCAGGTAGTTGATGAACGCCATGGCCTGGTCCGGGTTCTTCGCGTCGGCCGGGATGGCCATCAGGTCGAACCAGAGGTTGGCGCCTTCCTTGGGGATGCTGTAGGCGATCTGGATGCCGTTGTTGGCTTCCTTGGCCCGCGCGGCCGCCTGGAAGACATCGCCGGAATAGCCGAAGGCCACGCAGATGTCGCCGTTGGCGAGGTCGGAGATGTACTTCGAGGAGTGGAAGTAGGTGACGTAGGGGCGCAGCGCGATCAGCTTGGCCTCGGCCTTCGCGTAGTCCGCCGGGTTGGTGCTGTTGGGGTCCAGGCCCAGGTAGTTGAGCACCGAGGGAATCAGCTCGTCGGCGGAGTCCATGAAGGCGACGCCGCATTCATGGAGCTTCTTCAGGTTCTCCGGCTCGAACAGCACCGACCAGGAGTCGATCCTGTCGACGCCCAGCACCTGCTTGACCTTCGCGACGTTGTAGCCGATGCCGTTGGTGCCCCACAGGTAGGGCACCGAATGGCGGTTGCCCGGGTCGTTCTGCTCCAGCAGCTTGAGCAGCGCCGGGTCCAGGTGCTTCCAGTTCGGCAGCTTGCTGCGGTCGAGTTCGAGGAACACGCCGGCCTGCACCTGGCGGGTCAGGAAGTGGTTGGAGGGCACCACCACGTCGTAGCCCGTGCGGCCCGCCAGCAGCTTGCCCTCCAGGGTTTCGTTGGAATCGAAGACGTCGTAGGTCGGTTTGATCCCGGTGGTCTTCTGGAACCCGGCGAGCGTGTCGGGGGCGATGTAGTCGGTCCAGTTGTAGACACTGACGGTCGGTTGCGCGAGGGCGCTCTGGGCCATCGCCGCAAAGGCGACGGCGGCAAGGGGCTTCAGTAGTTTCATGTCGACTCCTATCCGTATTCTTGTGATTGGCTGGATCGGGTGCGTCAGACGCTCAGCAGCAGGAACTCCCGTTCCCAGGAGCTGATCACGCGTTTGAAGTTCTCGTGCTCGGTACGCTTCACCGCGACGTAGCCCTGCACGAACTTGCGTCCCAGGTACTGTTCCAGCACCGGGCACTCCTCCATGTGGGCCAGCGCGTCCTCGATGGTGATCGGCAGGCGCAGGTTGCGGCGCTCGTAGCCGCGGCCCTCGACAGGCGCGCTGGGGTTGCTCTGCTCGATCATCCCCAGGTAGCCGCAGAGCAGGCTGGCGGCCAGCGCCAGATAGGGGTTGGCGTCGGCGCCGGGCAGGCGGTTCTCCACGCGCATGGCCTCGGGGGAGGCTGCGGGTACGCGCAGGCCGACGGTGCGGTTTTCCACGCCCCACTCGACGTTGACCGGCGCGGAGGTGTCCGGCAGGAAGCGGCGGAAGGAATTCACGTTCGGCGCGAACATCGGCAGCACCTTCGGGATGTACTTCTGCAGGCCGCCGATGTAATGCAGGAACAGCTCGCTCATCGAGCCGTCGGCATTGGCGAAGATGCTCTTGCCGGTCTTCGCGTCCACCACGCTCTGGTGGATGTGCATGGCGCTGCCCGGTTCGTCGGTGATCGGCTTGGCCATGAAGGTCGCCGCCACGTCGTGCTTGAGCGCGGCCTCGCGCATGGTGCGCTTGAACACGGTGATCTGGTCCGCCAGGCTCAGTGCGTCACCGTGGCGGAAGTTGATCTCCATCTGCGCGGGGCCGTCCTCGTGGATCAGGGTGTCCAGGTCCAGGCCCTGGGCTTCGCACCAGTCGTAGACGTCCTCGAACAGCGGGTCGAACTCGTTGGCCGCATCGATGGAGAAGCTCTGCCGGCCGCTCTCCGGACGGCCCGAACGGCCCACGGGCGCTTCCAGCGGGAAGTCCGGGTCGCTGCTGCGCTTGGTCAGGTAGAACTCCATTTCCGGCGCGACGATCGGTTTCCAGCCCTTGTCCGCGTACAGCTCCAGCACGCGCTTGAGGACGTTGCGCGGCGACAGCTCGACGGGGTTGCCGTACTTGTCGCAGGTGTCGTGGAAGACCATCGCGGTCGGTTCGATCGCCCAGGGCACCAGGAACACCGCGTCCGGATCGGGACGGCAGACCATGTCGATGTCCGCTTCGTCGAGCAGGTCGTAGTAGATATCGTCCTCGACGAAGTCTCCGGTGACGGTCTGCAACAGAACACTTTCCGGGAGACGCATGCCTCCCTCGCCGAGGAACTTGTTGGTCGGGGAAATCTTGCCGCGGGCGATACCGGTCATGTCACTGATGACGCACTCGACTTCGGTGATCTGGTGTTGCTTCAGCCAGGAGCTCAGCTGATCGGCGGGGGTGCTCATGCAAGCCTCTAATTGGGTAGATGGAACGCACAGGAAGGAAGTCGACGACGTAGTGCGTCGACGCCCGGCTAGTGTTGGGCAGAGCCGGGCCGGCGTTCTATCCACTTTCCGCAGATTCGGTCTGAGGACGGCTTTTGCAGGCGCTGAGCGCGTGGCGCGGGGCGGGGCATCCGAATTCTTGACCGGTATTTGACTCGCCTTTGACATGGCCGGCTCGATCATCGCCGGACAGTTCACCGATGAGTCATTGCCATGGAAATCAACGCCCTCTCAGCCGCCATGCTTCTGCTGGCATTCACGGCGCCGCTGCATGCACACGCGGAGGAATTGCCCACCAGGGGCTGGATCGAGGAAGCGAAAATTTATCCCGAGGCCGTTCCGGTCAAGGCCAAGCTGGATACCGGCGCGCTGACCTCGTCGATGGACGCGAAGGATATCGAGTACTTCGAGAAGGACTCGAAGAAGTGGGTGCGCTTCAAGGTCGTGGCGAAGAACAGCGACACCGGGAATGAGACGGTCCAGGCGTTCGAGCGCGTCGTATTGAGGAAGGTGAAGGTCCGCGGCGCAGGCGGCGCGGATCACCGGCCGGTGGTGTCGATGAAGGTCTGCATCGGCCACCAGCTGCTCGACGAGGAGTTCTCGCTCAGGGACCGCAAGAAGATGATCTATCCGGTGCTGATCGGTCGGAAGGCTCTCGAGCACCTCGGCCCCGTGGATGTGCGGCGCACCTTCACCCAGGAGCCGGATTGCAAAGTCTGACCTAGCGCCACAGCCACCGGTAGCACAGCACGGCGAGCAGCAGCCACAGCGCGACGATGGCGATGGCGGCCGGCGTGCTGCTGGGGCGTTGCGCGGCGCTGCGCTCGAAGTCCTCCGCCTGGTCCTTGCTCGCGGCATACACCTGCGCGGGGATGAGGCGGACGATCAGCCAGATGGATGCCGGCAGGATCACCAGGTCATCCAGCAGCCCCAGCACGGGGATGAAGTCGGGTATCAGGTCGATGGGGCTCAGGGCGTAGGACACGACCAGGAGGCACAGCAGCTTCACTGGCAGGGGCGTTTCCGGGTTTTTCCAGCAGAACCACAGGATCATCGTCTGCCGCTTGATCGAGCGGGCCCACTGCTTGAGTTTCGCGTACATCGAATTTCACCAGTGAACGGGAGCCACCACGCTAGCGCCCTGGCCGTGAAAAACCTGTCGGCTAATGGAGGACGGCGCGAAACAGCGACACCAGCACTGCGCCGATGACGGGTGAAAGCCACACCCCCAGGGTCTGCAGGAAGATCTCCCGCAGATAGGTGGTCAGCTCGATGCCGTACGGCGGCATGTCCACGGAATACCGGGCATAGCCGATCATCGCCAGAACGAACCCCCCGCCCATGAACAGACCGGCCATTCGCGGCACGACGCCTTTACCCCGGGTGTAGGAGAACAAGGCCCCGCACAGAATCCCGCAAAGGGCGGCGAGGGCTTCGAAGACGTAGTCGGGTTCCGAGAACCACTGGTCGCCGTACAGGCCGATCAGCCGCCCGGCGTACCAGCCCGCCAGGCCCCCGAGCAGCAGCGCGATGGAAAGAAACGAGGGATTGCGCAATCCCGGACTGCACTGCATATCGCCAACCACCTGAACCACGAAGTGGCGGCATTATACGCTCGCGGCGTGGAGCACGGCGGGCGCGTCCGTGCAGCGAATGGGGCCCGGGCGTGGCTGCGCTCCGGGCCCGCTGGATCACTTGTTCTTGAGCGACTGGAAGGTCTTCACCACGTCGGACGCCCAGGCGTCGACCACGGCGCGGACATCCTTGGCCTGCATGACCTGGGAGGAGTTTTCCAGCTCCGCGCCAGTGCCCTTGCGGACCGCCTCGGCCACGACCACGCCGGTGCCGCCGTCGATGAACGCCGCCTCGGTGGCGATGCTGGTGTCCTCGTCGCGAATGCCGGCGGCAGTGCTGACACCCGCCGCGATCAGGGCGATCGGGATGACCTCGTAGGGTTGCAGGCCCTTGGTCGAGGCGCTCACGCCGGTGATGGCCGGGCGCACCACCAGTACGCCCGGGCCGGGGCTGGTGGCCAGCGGCAGGACCTGGGAGAAGCGGCTCTGCAGGGCCTGGTCGTAATACTGGGTGATGCCTTGCAGGGTGCTCGCCGGGATCTTCTCGGTGGGCTGCGGCTGCGGGTAGAACTGGCTGCGCTCGATGTAGACGCTGGAGAATCGGTTCACGTTGACGTCAGGCTGGATCCAGCGCATGACCGGCGCGCCGGTGGGGGACTTGTCTTCCTTGAGTACGCTGTAGTCCTTGAGGAAACCCGAATACTGTTGGGGCTCGACGTATTTGCTCGCACAACCGGCCAGCGCGAGGGACGCGCAGCACAGGGCGCTCAGCAGAAAGCTGGACTTCATGGGATGCTCCTTAATGGTATTTCGGCGGGCAGTGATAGGCCTTTTCTTGTCGCATCGCGCGTTCCTGGAGGCTGGCAGGCCGAAATGCTCCCCGGTCGTCACCGCCATCCCCACCCAAGTTTGCGCCATGTCGCATTGAGCCTAGATGCCGGCGCCGGATGTGCAAACGCCCGAGCCCCTTTGCCTACGGCTTTTTTCCTGCGCGCGTTCAATCAGTGACGCGCGTCAATCCGGGCGGCCTGCAACGGGGGATTCCGACGCGCCTTGCGGCGTGGCCGGAGAGAGCGGAAGGGTGGCGAATGCCCCGCCGGCAGCGCCCGAAGGGGCGGCGCAAACCTCGCGCCGCCCCCAGGCAGGCTCAGAACTGCTCGGCGTCCATCCCGTAGAGGCAGTCCGCGCCGCCGCGCAGGCAGGGGATCAGGCCTTCGATGCGCGGCAGCAGACGGCTGAAGAAGAAGCGCGCGGTGGCCAGCTTCGCCGTGTGGAATTCCGCGTCCGCCGCCTGCCGGGCCCGGGCGGCGCCCGCCATGCGCGACCACAGGTAGGCGTAGGTGACGTAGCCGAAGAGGTGCAGGTACTCCACCGAGGCCGCGCCGACCTGGCGCGGGTCCGCCAGGGCCTGGTCGCGCAGCCACAGGCTGGTTTCCTCCAGGCGGTCCACGGCGGCGAGCAGCGCCTCGCGGTATTCGGCCTGCGGGTGGTCGGCATGGCTGCGGATTTCCCCGAGGAACGCCTGCAGGGCCTTGCCGCCGTCGCCCAGCACCTTGCGGCCGAGCAGGTCCAGCGCCTGGATGCCGTTGGTGCCTTCGTAGATCTGCGCGATGCGCACGTCACGCACCAGCTGCTCCTGCCCCCATTCGCGAATGTAGCCGTGGCCGCCGAAAACCTGCTGGCCGAGCACGCAGCTGTCCAGCCCGGTATCGGTGAAGAACGCCTTGGCCACCGGCGTCAGCAGCGCCACCCGGGCCTGCGCCGCCGCGCGCTGCTCGCCGTCGTCGGCGTACTTGGCCAGGTCGAGCTGCTGCGCGACGTAGGTGGACAGCGCGCGACCGCCCTCGGTCATCGCCCGGATGGTCAGCAGCATGCGCCGCACGTCGGGGTGGTGGATGATCGGGTCCGCCGGGCTGGCCGGCGCCGCCGGGCCGGACGCCGCGCGGCCCTGCAGGCGGTCGCGGGCGTAGCTGGCCGCGGCCTGGTACGACGCTTCCGCGCAGCCCAGGCCCTGGATGCCGATGGACAGGCGCTCGTAGTTCATCATGGTGAACATCGCCGCCAGCCCCTTGTTCGGCTCGCCGACCAGCCAGCCGGTGGCGCCGTCGAAATTCATCACGCAGGTGGCCGACGCCTTAATGCCCATCTTGTGCTCGACCGAGCCGCAGGACAGCGTGTTGCGCTCCCCGAGCGTGCCGTCGGCGTTGACCAGCACCTTGGGCACCAGGAACAGCGAAATCCCCTTGGGGCCGGCCGGGGCGTCGGGCAGCTTGGCCAGCACCAGGTGGATGATGTTCTCGGTGAGGTCCTGCTCGCCGCCGGTGATGAAGATCTTGCTGCCGGTGATCGAGAAGCCGCCGTCGGCCCGGGGTTCGGCGCGGGTGCGGATCAGCCCGAGGTCGGTGCCCGAGTGCGCTTCGGTCAGGCACATGGCGCCGGCCCAGCGGCCTTCGTACATCGGCGGCAGGTAGGTTTCCTTCAGCTCGGCGCTGGCGTGGGTGTCGATCGCCAGGCAGGCGCCGCTGCTCAGGACCGAGTAGAGGGCGAAGCTGGAGTTGGCCGCGTAGAGCATTTCCTCGATGTGCACGGCGAGCATCTTGGGCATGCCCATGCCGCCGAACGCCGGGTTGCCGGAGAAACCGACCCAGCCGCCGGCCGCGTAGGTCGCGTAGGCCTCGCGGAAGCCTGCCGGGGTGGTCACGCCGCCGTCGCGCCAGTGCACGCCTTCCTCGTCGCCGCTGCGGTTGAGCGGGGCGAGGACTTCGCCGGCGAGCTTGCCGGCCTCTTCCAGGATGGCGCTGGCGGTTCCCGCGTCGGGGGCGTTTTCCAGGCCGGGCAGCGCCGCCCAGGCGGCTTCGGCGCCGAAGACGTCGTTGAGCAGGAAATCGATATCGCGTAGCGGGGCTGTGTAGTGGGTCATCGTCCGGCCTCTCGGAGGGGCAGAAGGGAAGCAGTCAGCGACTGCAGGATGGCGGCGCACTTCTGGCGGTCGTCCAGCGGATAGCTCGCCAGCCAGTGCGGAAGGTGTTCGAAGAGCTCCAGCGTCGGGCAGCCGGCCGGGGCCGGGCTGGCATGGCCCGCGGCCAGGAGGACGGCCTGCAGCTTGGCCCGCAGCTGTTCGCGCAGCCGCGACAGGTATTGCCGCTGCTCGGCGGCGAGGAAGTCGATGTCGCGGATCGCCAGCTGGAAATGCAGCGGCTGCGCGGCGTGCAGGGCCACCAGGCCCTGGATCACGGCGTCGAGGGTGGCGGCGGGCGTTTCCCGGCGACGGCGGCGGTCGAACAGGGCCAGCAGCGCCATGTAGTGCTCTTCGATGAACTCCAGCAGGAGTTCCTCTTTCCCGGCGCAATGGTTGTAGACCGAGCCCACGGTCAGCTCCAGGTGCCGGGCCAGTTCGCGCAGGCTCACCTGGGCGTAGCCGCGGGTGGCGAAGAGCTCCAGGACCCTGGGCCGGTTGCGTTCGAACCGCGAGCCGGCGTTGACCACCGACGCCCCGGGCGTCAGGCATTTTGCTGTATTCATGCTGCGAACCACTGTCAGTGGGGAACGCTCCCGCATTCGCCTCGGGACGCGTCATCGGAGCTGGCCGGGCATGGCTCGCCCGGCCACTGCGTCACACCCGTTCGAAGATCACGGCGATGCCCTGGCCGCCGCCGATGCACATGGTGGCCAGCGCGTAGCGGCCCTGGATGCGCTGCAGCTCGTGGAGCGCCTTGGTGGCGATGACGGCGCCGGAAGCCCCGATCGGGTGGCCCAGGGAAATGCCCGAGCCATTGGGGTTGACCTTGTCCGGATCGAAGCCGAGCTCGCGGGCGACGGCGCAGGCCTGGGCGGCGAAGGCTTCGTTGGACTCGATCACGTCGAGGTCGTCCACCGTCAGCCCGGCGCGCTGCAGCGCCAGGCGGGTCGCCGGAATCGGCCCGAGGCCCATGAGGGTGGGTTCGACGCCGGCATGGGCGTAGGCGACCACCCGGGCGATGGGGCGCAGGTTCTCCGCCGCCACGGCCTCGCCGGTCGCCAGCAGCAGGGCGCCGGCGCCATCGTTCAGGCCCGAGGCGTTGCCCGCGGTGACCGTGCCGTTGTCGATGAAGGCCGGCTTCATGCCCGCCAGTTGTTCCAGGGTCGCTTCGGCGCGCACGTGCTCGTCGGTGTCGAAGAGGGTCACGCCCTTGCGGGTACGGATCTCCACCGGGACGATCTGCTCCTTGAATCGGCCCTCGGCGATGGCGCGGGCGGCGCGCTGCTGGCTTTGCAGCGCCAGCGCATCCTGCTCCTCGCGGGAGATGCCGTGCAGTTTGGCGATGTTCTCCGCAGTAACGCCCATGTGCATGCCCTGCATGGGGTCCTGCAGGACGCCGAGCATGTAGTCGAGCATCTTCACGTCGCCCATGCGCGCGCCCCAGCGTGCCGAGGGCACCAGGTAGCCGCCCATGCTCATGCACTCGGCACCGCCGGCCAGGGCGATGCGCGAGTCGCCCAGCAGCAGCCCCTGGGTGGCGCTGACGATGGCCTGCAGCCCGGAGCCGCACAGGCGGTTGACGTTGAAGGCCGGCGTCTCCTTGGGAATCCCGGCCTGCAGCGCCGCCACGCGGCTGATGTAGGCGTCCTTGGGGGTGGTGGGAACGACATGGCCGAACACCACGTGGCCGACCTGCTGCGGATCGCAGCCGGCGCGCGACAATGCCGCCGCGCTGACCAGTGCCGCCAGTTGGGCAGGCGGCGTATCCTTCAGCGTTCCGCCGAAGGTACCGATGGCGGTACGGGCCGCGCTGACGACATAGACTTCAGGTTTGTGCATGGGAGGGACTCCGGGTTCGATGGTCGGCAGTCTAGGGACCCGCAGGCCGATCACCTATGCCGGAATTGCGCAGGCTCCGTCGATCAATTTGGACATATCGGATGAATCATGTTGGGTAACGCAGAGGCCAGCCAGCTGCGCAAGAGCGACTCGGTGGCCGCCTATTTCGTCAAGGCCGCGCTCCATCGCCTGGCCGACCGGCCTCAGCGGGCGAGCGAGATTCTGAGCGAGGCGGGCATCGATCCGGCACTGCTGGAGGACCCGCTGCATCGCGTGCCCGCCGAGGCGGTGACCCAGCTGTGGCTGGCGCTGACCACGGAGCTGGGCGATGAATTCTTCGCCTTCGACTCGCGGGGCATGCCGCCCGGCGCCTTCGCCATCATCTGCCGCAGCGCCCTGCACGAGCCGGACCTCGGGCGCGCCCTGCGCCAGTGCCTGGCCGGCTTCAACCTGTTCCTCGGCGACATCCGCGCCGGCCTGGAGCTGCGCGGCAGCCGCGCGGCCATCGTGTTGCAGACGCGCATCGACGACCCGGCGCTGCGCGGCGTCGCGGAAGAGATCTACCTGAGCATGGTGATCGGCGTGGTCTGCTGGCTGGTGGGCCGGCGGCTGAACATCGAGCGCACCCAGTTCGGCCACCCGCAACCGCCCCACGGCGCCGAGCCGCTGCTCTGGGGCTCGTGGATCCAGTTCGACGCGGACCACACCGAAGTCGAGTTCGGCGCCGCCCAGCTGAGCCTGCCGGTGGTGCGCAACTTCGCCAGCCTCAAGCAGTTCCTGCGCCAGGCCCCGGAAGGGGTGGTGGTGCGCTTCCGCAATCGCTCCGGCCTGTCGGCGAAGGTCTACCGCCGCCTGCGCACCAGCCCCGAGCTGGACTGGCCGTCGCAGGCGCAAATGGCCGCGCAGCTGGCGCTCAGCGAATCGGCGTTTCGCCGCCAGCTGGAGCGCGAGGGGTTCTCCTACCAGGTCATCAAGCACGAGGTGCGCAAGGCGCTGGCCTTCGACTACCTCAACGACGACCGCCTCAGCATCAGCGAGATCGCCGTCCGCTGCGGCTTCCAGGAGCCCAGCGCGTTCCACCGCGCGTTCCGCCAGTGGACCGGCATGAGCCCGGGGCGCTACCGCGCGGCGCGCATTGCGCCCCGGGGGTAGGCTGGCGGGCCGGGCCGGTGGCGTGTGCTAGGGTTCAGGCGGCCACCCTGGCGAGCCGGCCGATTCCCGGCGCCTCCAGCCACGGGTGTCGGGTTTTCGCTGAGTGAGGTGATTCCATGGGATGTCCCCAGGTCTGCAGCGGTGCGACCTTGCAGTGCAGCTTCGGCGCGGCGCCGTCGATGCTCAACGTCCTGCCGGTCAACCGCACGCTGTCCAGCGGCATGCCGGCAGCCAACCTGCAGGACCACATCCCCCTGGTGAATATCCTGCCCTTCGGCCTGTGCAGCAGCCCGGCCAACCCGACGGTGGCGGCGGCCACCGCGGCGGCGCTCGGCGTGCTGACGCCGATGCCGTGCGTGCCGGCCACGGCGGCGCCCTGGATACCCGGCGGCGCGCCCACGGTGCTGCTGGGCGGGATGCCCGCGCTGGACTCGAACGGCACGCTGATGTGCACCTGGGGCGGGGCGATCAAGGTGCTGGTGCCGGGCCAAGTGCAGATGCTGATTCCCTGAGGCCGCTCAGGCCTCGTCGGGCTCACCGCGACTGCCCAGCCACCAGCGCAGCCGTGACACCGGCTTGCCGTTCTCGTCCAGTGGGCGGCCATCCTCGGCGTAGGCGCGTGGCTGCTCCAGCGGAGCGCCCTTGAGGTAGCGGGTTTCCTGGGCCAGCTGACCGTTGCCGTGGAAGCGGCGGAAGGGGCCTTCCTGCACGCCTTCACGGTAGAACGCCTGCTCGGCGAGGGTGCCGTCGGCGAGGTAGCTGCAGGCCTCGCCATGCATCAGCCCGTCGCGGTAGCTCACCTTGCGCTGCAGCCAGCCCTCGGCGACGAAGAAGCGCGCTTCGCCGTGCAGGCGCCCGCGCACGTAGGGCAATTGCGCGCTGATGCGGCCGTTGGGGTGGTAGAGCGTGCTGGTGCCGTGCAGCTCGCCTTCGCGGTAGTCCAGGCTGGCCTGGGGACGGCCGCGTTCGCTGATGCGCAGCGGGCCTTCCAGCTCGCCGTCCTGCAGGCGGCCCTGGAGGGTGCTGTCGCCGCGCTTGAGGTCGAGGGTTCCGCTATTGGCCATGTCGCTGTCCTCAGTTGACCTTCACCAGGCCGCCCTTGAGGGTCAGCATGCCGCCGCCGTCCACGGTCTGCTCGGCGCCGGCCTTGTTGGTGAGGCTGACGCCGGCGTCGTTGGTCAGGGTGGTACCGGCCTTGTTGGTGAGCGAGGTACCCGCCTGGTTGGTGAGTGACGTGCCCGCCTTGCTGGTCAGCGAGGTGCCGGCCTGGGCGGCGAGGTCGGCGTCGGTCTTGAGCGTCAGGCTGCCGCCGCTCTGCAGGGTCAGGGTGCCGCTGACCTTGATGGTCAGGTTGCCGTCCACGGTGAGCTCGAAGTTGCCGCTGACCTGGTGGCTGTAGTTGCCGCCGGTGCTGTGGGTCTGGTCGGCGCCGACCTTCACGGTGCGCGTGTCCTTCACGTCCAGCGTGTCGCTGCCGGTCTGGATGGTGACGCTGCGCTTGCCCTTTTCCAGGGTGACGGTCTCGTCGCCTTCCTTCACCGTGCGGGTGCGGGCGTTCTGCACCGTGAGGGTCTCGTCGTGACCGATGGTGGCGGTGCTGTCGTTGAGCACGTTGACCTTCATGTCCTTCTGCGCCTGCAGGAAGACTTCCTCGGCATCCTTCTTGTCCTCGAAGCGCAGCTCGTTGAAGCCGCCGCCACCTTTGGAGGAATTGGTCTTGATGCCGGACTGCGTCTGGTTGTCCGGCAGCGCATAGGGCAGGGCATTGTCGCCGTTGTAGACGCAGCCGGTGACCAGCGGACGGTCCGGGTCGCCATCGATGAAGGTGACGATCACCTCCTGGCCGATGCGCGGGATGAACTGCATGCCGAAGCCCTTGCCGCTCCAGGGCAGCACCACGCGCACCCAGCAGGACGAGGCCTCGTCGTTCTTGCCTTGCAGGTCCCAGGGGAACTGGATCTTGATGCGGCCGTACTGGTCGGTCCAGATTTCCTCGCCGGCCTTGCCCACCACCTTGGCGGTCTGGGTGTGCATGCGCGGCTTGGGCGTGACGCGGGGCGGGCGGTAGGCGGTGGCCTTGGGGATGGCCTCGAAGCGGTTGCGGTAGTGATCGTGGTCGGCCTCATGGGTCACCGAGGTCAGCACCCAGTCGATATTCAGCGAGGCGTCGTCATGCCCGGTCAGGGTGAACCAGTGGCCCGGCACCAGCCAGCGGCAGTCGCTCTCGCCGATCAGGCGCTTCTCCTGGCTGCGCAGGCCGTCCACGCGCTGCTTGGTCAGCGCATCGCCGCGGGCCTTGGCGGTGTAGCCGCCGGGGTGTTCGTACTGCGCGCGCGGCCCGGCTTCGGCCTGCGCCTGGGAATAGAGCGAAGTGGTGGGCGTGGTGAACTCGTAGTCGGTGGCGCTGTAGGTTCCGGCCACCGCCTGCAGGCAGTACTGTGCCGAGCGGATGCCGTGCAGCTCGCGCACGCCGAGCTCCTGGCCCAGGTACGGCACCTTCGGCCCGTTGGGGATGGGCAGGAAGGCATCGTTGCTGTCCGCCAGCACCAGGGTGTGCTTGCCCTCTTCGTGGATGAAGAACCAGAAGATGCCGTCCTCCTCCAGCAGCCGCGAGACGAAGGCGAAATCGCTTTCGGCGTACTGCACGCAGTACTCGCGCGGCTCGTAGCTGCCGGAGAGCGAGAGCTTGAAGTCGGTGAAGCCATGGGCCTTGAAGATGGTCGTGACGATGTCGCTGGTGGCGAGGTTCTGGAACACCCGGTTGTTGCTGGCCAGGGTCAGCCACCAGAGCCAGGGGCGCAGAACCAGTTGATAGCGGTCGGCGGTGGCGTCGGCGGGGAGCTGGTGGATTTCGGCGACCAGGGCGTCGAGGGGGCGTTGGTTGGCGTCGTTGTGGAGGGTGGTGGTGACGTGGGTGGCAATGGCGCTGGTCAGGCTGAAGGCGGTGGCGCTGTGGCCATGGAGGCTCGGGGCGTCGAGTCCATTGAGCACTTCCCGGCCGGTGAGGTAATCCGGATAGAGGTCTGCCAGGTTCGATGCCGCCAAGGACAGGCTCGTAGTGGAGTCAACAGGTCGAGTCATCAAATGCCTCTAACGCGAAACCGGGTACTGTCTCAAGAGTGGAGATAATTAGTTCAGACTCATGACTCGAGCGCGTATTGTTCTTTTGCTCGTTCAGGATGTGATATCGAAAACGATTGGCCGATGGTCGGGGCCGGTCATGTCGAACATGTTCTGCAATTCCGTTATGTCGACGGATTTGACCTTCACGCTTGGTGAGGCCAGAACCCAGTCCAGAATGCCTCCTTTCGCCTGGGTAGGCAGACCGTTCCAGCACTCATATGCCGTTCCGGCAACGCCGAGTTGGTTGAAATTGTTGTAGTCGTAATTGATATCTCCAGTGACGACCCAGTTTCCACCCATGCCTGTACAGTTCTGGATCTGGGATTTCGTGATGTTGTTTTGGCCGGATTTGAAATGGGCCAGGATCACGTATCCCGTGTATCCGTTGGAACCTTTCACTTCGACCGCTATGAGATCTCTGTTCAGGGTGAAAAGGTGGCCTTGACTGTCAATGGAAATGTTCTGGTCGTCCTTGGCCATGACGATGTATCCGTTCGAATGGCCTCCTTTGAAGCTCGATACCTTGTAGTTCGAGTACATCGAACTCAGATTAAGGGTGTAATTTTCCAGTTGGGCGTAGTGCATTTCGCATATGAATACGAGATCAACGTCCCAGTACTTATTTGAACAACAATTGTCGAGGAATGTGCTCACCTGACTCTGCTTTATGTCCGTCGAGGATTTTCCATTCTTTTCTATGTTGAAACTCGCGACTCTCATGGTTTTTCCCTTTCAGTTCGTGAACGCATCTAGATGATCTGCATTCCTCGACACCCGAGCCAGATTATGTATTTGTTTGGAAAGTCCTGAACGATCGTATTGAGCGTAACGCCATGTCTGGTGTCGGAGGTTATGACCGGAATTGCATTGCCTTTTATGTTTGCGGATTCGAATGCGGCTCGCACGCTCCCGAGATGTTCCGGTGCCGGGAGGAGACTGAGGTTCTGGACCTGCCTGTACTCGGTGACGATGTGGCCCGGTAGTTCCATATCGTTGATGTCCCAGATCATGTTCTTGGCTCTTTGCGCATTCATGCTTTCGCCAGCGTCGTTGTAGAAACCAACCTGGGAGCCTTTGGGCAGGTCGACGAAGCCATCGTTCACTCCCCAGACGGAGTGGCCGAAGACGAACACCATCAGGCCGAGCGACCAATCTTTTTGGGGACTGGCGATCCACAGGTGGTGCTTGTAAGGGCGTCCAAACATTCAGTTCTCCTTGTGATTAACGGTGGTCACTCCAACACCCACTCCGCCAACTTCCCCGTCACTTCCGCCATCAACACATTCTCGATATCCCGCGCCCCCGCCGAACTGCACTTGGCGAGCACCGCCTTCACAATTACCGGATCGAAATCGAACTGCTTGCCGGTCGCAGCCTTGTAGCGTTCGCGCAGTTTCTCCAGCTTGGCGACAACGATCCCTTCCAGCGTTGCCTCCTCCAGCGGCCGGTAGGGCACCACCGTCATGCGCGCGAGGAAGGCGGCGCGGAAGGCTTGCAGGAGCACCTTGCGCAGGCGTTCGTCGAAAGCGGGGGTGGCGATCTGTTCGGGCGGGGTGTCCAGCAGCAGTTCGGCGCCGACGTTGCTGGTGGCGAGGATCACGGTGTTCTTGAAGTCCACCACCAGGCCGGTGCCGTCTTCCATCACGCCCTTGTCGAAGACGTTGTAGAAGGCCTCCAGCACGTCCGGGTGGGCCTTTTCGATTTCGTCCAGCAGCACCACCGAGTAGGGGCGGCGGCGCACGGCTTCGGTTAGCACGCCGCCGCTGCCGTAGCCGACGTAGCCGGGCGGGGCCCCCTTGAGCTGGCTGACGGTGTGGGCTTCCTGATACTCGGAGAGGTTGATGCTGATCAGGTTGCGCTCGCCGCCGTAGAGCGCGTCGGCCAGGGCGTAGGCGGTTTCGGTCTTGCCCACCCCGGTGGGGCCGAGCAGGAGGAATACGCCGACCGGCTTGGCCGGGTCGGTGAGGCCGGCGCGGTAGGCCTGGATGCGTTGGGCGATGGTCCCCAGCGCGGCCTCCTGACCCATCACCCGCTGGCCCATGCGCTGGGCCAGGGTGCGGATGGCGTGGGCTTCGTCGGCGAGCATCTTGCCCACCGGGATGCCGGTCCAGCCGGCGATCACCGCGGCGACGGTCTTCGAATCCACCTGTTCGGGCACCAGCGGGTCATCCTCGCGGATGGCGTCGAGGCCGGCTTCCAGGCGGGTGAGTTCGGCGGCCAGGTGATCGATGCGGCCGTCGAGTTCCTCGTCGGCCTTGGCGGCGTCGGCGCTTTCGCTCAGGGCCAGCAGTTCGCGGCGGGTCTGCAGCAGTTCGCGCACCGCTTCGCGTTCGTCGGCCCAGCGCTTTTCCAGGGTGCGGATGGCGCCGAGGTTGCCGGTGGATTCCTGCTCCAGGGCGGTGATGCGCGCACTGTGGTCCAGGCCGGTGGCCTGTTCGCGGCGCAGGCGCTGCAGTTCTTCCTCGACGGCCAGCTCGCGGTGGCGCAGGTTCTCCAGTGCCGGCGGCACGTCGTGCTGGGCCAGGGCGACGCGGGCGCAGGCGGTGTCGAGCACGCTGATGGCCTTGTCCGGCAACTGGCGGCCGGAGATGTAGCGGTGCGAGAGCTTCACCGCATCCTGGATGGCCACGTCCAGCACCTGCACGCCGTGGTGCTGTTCCAGCTTGGCGGCCACGCCGCGCAGCATGTCCACGGCGGTGGCCTCGTCGGGCTCTTCCACCTGCACCAGCTGGAAGCGCCGCGCCAGCGCCGGGTCCTTCTCGAAGTACTTCTTGTATTCCAGCCAGGTGGTGGCGGCCAGGGTGCGCAGTTCGCCACGGGCCAGCGCCGGTTTGAGCAGGTTGGCCGCGTCGCTGCCGCCCTCGGCGCCGCCGGCGCCGATCAGGGTGTGGGCTTCGTCGATGAACAGGATGATCGGCTGTTCGCTGCCGCGCACCGCATCGATCACGCCCTTCAGGCGCTGTTCGAACTCGCCCTTGACCCCCGCGCCGGCCTGCAGCAGTCCGAGGTCGAGCACGCGCAGGATCACCCCTTGCAGGGACGGCGGTACTTCCCCGGCGGCGATGCGCAGGGCCAGGCCCTCGACCACCGCGGTCTTGCCGACGCCGGGGGCGCCGACCAGGATCGGGTTGTTCTGCCGGCGGCGCAGGAGGATGTCCACGCACTGGCGGATTTCGCCGTCGCGCCCGACGATGGGATCGATGCGCCCGGCATGGGCGTCGGCGGTGAGGTCCTGGGTGTACTGGTCGAGCACGCTGTCCTGGGGCGCCGCGCTAGCCGGCTTGGCCCTGGCCGGGGCGCGGGCGCCGGCGGGCTGCTCGCGGGAGCCTTCGGTCCATTCCAGCAGCTTGTCGCGCAGCGTTTCGTGGGGAATGCGCAGCAGCGACGAGGCGCTGTTGAGCAGCAGGGCGCGGCGCTCCTCGCGGTCGAGCAGGGCGAGCAGCAGCAGGCCCGAGCGGATCGCCGGCTGGCCGAGCACGCTGGCCTGGACCACCGCGTCCTCCAGCAGGCCGATGGTCTGGTTGGAGAGCGCCGGGGTGCGGGTGCTGCCGATGCGGAACAGCTCCAGCGCGGTGTTGACCTCGCCGACCAGCTGGTCGCGCTCCAGGCCGAAGCGCGGCAGCAGTTGCGCCAGGTCGCCGCCGTCGATGTCCAGCAGCTCCAGCAGCAGGTGCTCGATCTCGACGTAGTGGTGGGTGCGCTGCAGGCAGCGCTGCGCGGCGCGCTCCAGGGCGCGGCGGGATTCCGGGTTGAGGCGGCCGATCAGGCTGGCGAGGTCCATCAGGTCATCTCCGCGTGGCGCAGCTTCAGGTCGATGGATTGCACGGCGCCCGCGCCGCGGCGCAGTCCGGTGTTCCAGTTCAGCCGCGGGGCGTTGCCGTGACCGAGGGCCAGCGGACCGCTGGTGCGCACCAGCAGGTGCAGCTGGCAGTCGAGGTCGGGGCCGAAATACAGCGCGCAGAGGTGGGCCAGCTGCGGGTGGGCGGCGCCATCGGGGAGGAAGTGTCGGGCCGTGGGTTCGTCCAGCGGCCCGAGTGTCAGGTGGAAGCCGGCGTGTTCGTCCCAGACGCGGCTGCCGGCGATGGCATCGCGGCCCAGGCCGAGGTTGGCGCCGCCGCGGCGCAGCACGCTGCGCCGGGCCGGAGGAATCTCGCGCCAGGCGCCGGCATAGGCTTCGCAGCGGACGGGGATGCCGAACTGCTCGCGGAGCATGAGGGCGAAGCCGGTCAGCGAGCGCCGGCTGCCGCAGAAGTGAGCGCTGCGGGCCAGGACGCTGGCGTCGGGCAGTGGGCCGCGCTCGTGCAGGGCCGGGGGCAGCAGGCCGGCCAGGGCGCGCAAGGGACGCTGCAGCGGCGCCGCCGCTGGCGCCTGGAAGCCCAGGGCCAGGCGGTGCTTGCGCAGCACCCGGTAGAGCAGGCTGAGCAGGCGGTGCTGGAACAGGTCGAGGAATTCGCCGGGGGCGTGGTCCTTCTGGCGCGCGCGCTGTTGCAGCCATTCCTGGTAGGCATAGGGCAGGGCGCCGTCGGCACCGCCGAGGCCGAAGATCGAGGTGCTCAGCAGCGGCCGGTCGCCGTCGTCTTCCAGGGCATCGATCTGGCTGGGGGCGAAGACCGGCATCAGCGGCCCGCGCAGCCGCACCGCCTCGGCGTCCGGCCGGCTGCCGTGGCCGAGCGGCGTCGCCCCGGGCTGCTCGCGCTCCAGCAGGAGCAGCGCCTGCAGCCACTCGAAGGCATGCGGGTCGGCGCGCAGGCGCCGGCTCAGAGAGTGATCGGCTGGCCGGCCTGGGGTTGCCATCGGCAGATCTCCTGGTCCGATTGCACCAGCACCGTGCGCACGAAGCGGTTGGCGTTGGCGTACAGCGAGAAGAACTGGGCGAGCACGGCGCTGAACAGCACCGCGCTGGCGCCGACGAAGGCCTGGCGCTCAAGGTGCACGCGCACTTCCAGGCCGTTGCGCCAGCCACGCCAGGCGTCGCTGCCGACATGCTCGACCACGCGCCGGCAGTCCAGCGCCACCAGTCCTTCCACCTGGCGGGCGGCGAGCTGTTCCTCGCTGAAATCGTGCAGCGCGAGGATTTCCCGCAGGGCGTCCAGCGCCTGCAGGCCTTCCACCAGGGACAGGTGGTTGAGCGTCAGTTGCGATACCAGCTGCCAGCGCGAGGGGCCGTCCAGACGCGGCTGGCATTGCCGGCTGGGGGCGCGCAGCAGCGTGGCGCGGGCGATCGGGCCGGGGCGCTCGAAGGACAGCGCGGTGCCGGCCGGCAGGTACTCGGCGAGGCCGCGGTTGGTGCACAGCAGTTCGGCGCTGAGGCTGTAGTCCGGCGCCTGCTCCAGCGGCTGCAGCCCGGCGTCGACCAGGGTCAGCAGCAGGTCGCTGCCGCGTCGGCTGGGCGTCATGCCTTCCACCCGCCGCGCCTGCCAGTACAGGCTCCGGGCGCCGGGGCGATGCTGCGGACCGTGGTACGCCGCGACCTCGACCACGCCCTGCGGGGTGCTGGCGCGCAGCGAGCGGATGCTGTGGATCTCCACCGCGTTCTCGCGGTGGGCGTCGGCGACCAGCCGGTACTCGCTGCGCGTGCCGTCCGGGCGCAGCGGCTCGGAGGTGCGCGGGAACAGGTTGATCGCCGGCACGCAGCCCAGCGCCAGGTCGCTGGCTTGCAGGGTCAGGCGGGCGGGGGCGGGGCGGTCGAAGAGGACGTACAGGTAGAGCTGTTCGCCGCTGGCGCGCAGGCCGCCCAGCGGCAGGTCGAAGAAGGCGAATTTTTCCGGGAAGGCGAAGTACTCCGCCAGCAGGCGCAAGCCGGGGTGGATGCGGTCGTCCTCGGGCAGCAGCGCTTGTTCGGCAGCGAAGCCCACCGGCTGCGGCAGTCCGTCGAGGCGCCGTGGCGCTTCGCCCGCGGCCCCGGCCATCAGGCCGCAGGCGTGGGCGCCGAGCAGGTCGAAGAGCGCGGCGTTGGCCACCGCGTTGGCGGCCAGGTGGACGCGCAGGCGGTCGATCGTCAGGGCGGCCCAGCCGTCCTTGTCCAGGCAGCGCAGGTCCAGGCGCAGGGCGGCGCGGATGCCGGCCTCGCCGGTGACGGCCTGGGCCTCCTCGGCACCCAGCAGCACGGCTTCGGCGATGCGTAGCGGCCACAGGGTGACTTCGTCGGTGGTGCGCCAGTGCAGGGTCTGGCCGCGCAGTTCTTCGGGCAGTTCGATGCGCTCCTGGCCCGGCACGCTGACGAACAGCGGCGTGCCGCGCGGCAGGCGGTAGCCGGCGCTGAGGTTGCCCTTGGTCGGGTCCGGCTCGAAGTGCAGCACCGCGCAGGAGGGCAGGGGGCGCAGGGCCAGGGGGTAGAGCTGTTCCAGCAGGGCGTCGCTGAACTGCGCGTAATCGTCGTCGAGGCGCCGTTGCAGGCGTGCGGCGATCAGCGCGAAGCCTTCCAGCAGACGCTCGACGTGGGGGTCGCCGCATTCGCCGGGGCCCAGCTCCAGGCGCCGCGCGACCTTCGGATAGCGCGCGGCGAAGCCGGCGCCGGCATGGCGCAGCCAGGTCAGTTCGCGCTGGTAGTAATCCAGCAGTTCGGCATCAATCGAGTCGCTCATGGCGTACTTCCAGTGTTCCGCCAACGGGGATGAGTTCGAACAGCAGCGGCGCGCGGGTGGCGTCCTGGCGCAGCGTGCCGAGCAGGCGGACGCGCAGGCGTTGCGGGTTCGCCGGGTCGGTGTCGACCGCGACCTCGGCCAGGTTCAGGCGCGGCTCGAAACGCGCCACCGCGCGGCGGATTTCCCGCGCCAGGTGCTGGCGGTCGGTCTCGCGGCGTGCCTGCAGGGCGGTCCAGTCGGCGATGCCGTAGGCGAGGATGCCGACGCCATTGCCGGCGGGGCTGCGGCTGTTGAACAGGCGCGACAGCTCCCGCGACACCGAGGCGGCCAGCGCCCGGGCGTCGAAGGCCCGGTCCGCCTCGCCGCTTTCGGCGAGACGGTCCAGCAGCGGTGCGCGGCCGATGCCTGGCAAGGCCGGTCGCCCTTAGCTGGCCAGCTTGTTGGCGGCCATGTCCCAGGTCGAGGCGGCGGTGCCTTCCTTGCTGCCGTCGTCCTTCTGCGCGGTGAGCTCCCACTTGATCTTGGTGAAGTTCAGCGACAGGGTTTCCACCGGCTTGCCGCCCGCGCCGCCACTGACGCTGACGTTGGACAGCACGACGTTGTTCAGGGTGTAGACGATGAAGGGCATGATCTTGCCGTCGCCCTCGGCGGCGTTGCGGCCGATGGTGACGGTGGCGGTGGGGATGGCCTTGCCGGAGCAGCAGTATTCGTTGAGCGTCGGGGTCGAGGTGTCGACGAACTTGGTCAGGGTGAACTCGCCGATGTGCGGCTTGCCGGAGGTGCGCTCCGAGTTGCTGACATCGTTGGTCACCTGCATGGCGACGTTGTGGCTGTAGGACATGATTTCGATCTTGTCTTCGAAGCCGGCCAGCAGGCTGTCGCCCTTGATGTCGTCGCCGAGGTCGAGAAGTATCGCATCCATGGTGGAGAACTCCGCTGCATGAAGTAAGGGGTGTGGAGGGCGCTGGGGCCGCCCGCGCGGGCGGCCCCCCGGCTCAGGCGGCGACCGGCGGCGGCAGGTTGGCCACCAGGCGGATCGACGCGGTCAGTTCCTCCAGCTGGAAGTGCGGCCGCAGGAACACCGTGGCGCGGTACACGCCGGGCTTGCCGGCGACCTCGCTGACGTCCACCCGCGCCTCGCGCAGCGGGTACTGCGCCTTGATCTCCTGGGGCGCGTTGTCGTTGATCAGCACGTAGTCGGCGATCCAGTTGTTGAGGTAGGTCTGCACGTTGTCGCGGGTCATGAAGCTGCCGACCTTGTCGCGCATGATCACCTTCAGGTAGTGGGCGAAGCGCGACGACGCCAGCACGTAGGGCAGCATCGCCGAAAGCCGCGCGTTGGCGTTGGCCTCGTTGGTGTTGTACTGGCGGGGCTTGTTGGTGGTCTGGCCGCCGAAGAACACCGCGAGGTCGGTGTTCTTCTTGTGGCAGAGGGCGATGAAGCCCAGGTCGTTGAGCTCCTTCTCGCGGCGGTCGGTGATCGCCACTTCGGTCGGGCACTTGAGCGACAGGTCGCCGGCGTGGGTGCGGAAGGTGTGCGCCGGCAGCCCTTCGACGGCGCCGCCGCCCTCGCTGCCGCGGATCGCCGCGCACCAGCCGTACTTGGCGAAGGCGTCGGTGATGCGTTGCGCCAGGACCCAGGCGGCATTGCCCCAGAGGTACTTGGCGTGGTCGGCGCCGTCCACGTCCTCGATGAAGTTCATGCCTTCCACCGGCAGGGTTTCCGGACCGTAGGGCAGGCGCACGAGGAAGCGCGGCAGGGCCAGGGAGACGTAGCGCGAATCCTCGCTTTCGCGGAAGGAACGCCACTTGATCAGTTCCAGGCTCTCGAAGACCTTGCCCAGGTCACGCGGGACCGCCAGTTCGGTGAAGCTGCCCATGTCGAACAGCCGCGGGCTGGCGGCGGCGATGAAGGGCGCGTGGGCGGCGGCGGCGACGTTGGAGAGCTTCTCCAGCAGGGCGACGTCCTGGGGATGGCGGCCGAAGGCGTAGTCGCCCACCAGCAGGCTGAAGGGGTGGCCGCCGAAGGTGCCGTATTCCTCTTCGTAGATCTTCTTGAACAGCGCGCTCTGGTCGAACTCGACGGCTTTTTCCAGGTCGTTCTGCAGCTCCTGCTGGCCGACGTTGAGCAGCCGCAGCTTGAGCCGGGCGCCGGTCTCGCTGTTCTGCACCAACTGGTGCAGGCCGCGCCAGGACGACTCCAGCTGCTGCACCTCGGGGTGGTGCAGGATCTGGTTGAGCTGGGCGCTGATCAGCTCGTCGATGCGGCCGATGCGTTCGTTGATCATCGCCACGGTGTCCTTGCTGACGGTCATGCTTTCGTCGAGGACCTGGGTGGCGAATTCCGCGAGCATGTCGCGGGCGTACTCCTGCTGGCTGTCGTCGTGGGCCATGCGGCCGTCGGCGATGATGCGGTCGAGCAGGTCGAGGGTCTGGGTGCTGCCTTCGGCGCCTTGCGCCGCGGCGGAGCGGGTGTTGGCCATGGCATTGCTCTCCTTTGCGGCGGGATCAGGCTTGCGGTTCGGCGGGCGCTTCGCTGTCGTCGGCGCCGGGCTGGGCGGTGTCGCTGGCGGCGTCGGCGGCTACCGGATGGGTCGCGCGGATTTCCTGCAGGCCCTTGGTATTGCTCACCACGTCCTGCAGCAGCTGGTCCAGCTCATCGTTGCCGTCGAGCTTGGTGAGCAGGTCGCGCAGGCGCTGGCGGGCTTCGAACAGGCGGCGCAGCGGCACCACCTGGTTGACGATGCTCACCGGGTCGAAGTCGTCGATGTGCTTGAAGTTCAGTTCGACGTTGAGCTTGCTGCCGTCGTTGGCCAGGGTGTTGTCGACCTGCAGCGCCACGCGCGGACCGATGGAGGACAGCACGGCGTTGAAGTTGTCACGGTCGATCTCGGTGAAGCGGCGTTCGCCGAGCTTGGGCAGCGGGGTGGCGGGCTTGCCCGAGAGGTCGGCGAGGATGCCGACCACCAGTGGCAGCTCCTTCTTCTCGATGGCGTTGCCGATCTCGACGTCGTAGGTGATCTGGACCCGGGGAGGGCGCACCCGGTCCAGCTTGTGCTGTGTGCTTTCTGCCATGCTGGCGAACTCCGCTGCGTAGGAGGCGGGCACGCCGCAGCGGGGGTCGCTGTCGTCGCGCTCCTTGGCTGGATCACGCGACAGGAGGGGGGGCGAGTCGGGCCTGTCCTTGGCGATCCCATCTGGCGCTCGTCTGTCGACGAACTAACCAAGCACGCTAGATCAGGTTGATAAAAACGCAAATGCGAAAATAATCTCTGGCAGCCATTTCACAAGGACGTTCCATGAAGTCGACGAAAGCCTGCCTCTGTGCTGTGCTCCTGGCAGTTCTCGGTGGTTGTTCAGTGTTCGGCCCGAAGGTCGATGTCGATCGTCTGACCCTGGACGTCGCGAGCAAGGCCAACGGCGATTCACCGATCGCCGTGGACTTCGTCGCGGTGCAGGACCCCGACCTGCTCAAGCTGCTCTCGGCGATGAGCGCCAAACAGTGGTTCAGCGACCGCGAACAATACCGCCGCGACTACCAGAAACAGCTCAGCGTGTGGAGCCTGGAGCTGGTGCCGGGGCAGTTCATGGAGGCCAGGGAATTTCCCCTGGCGGGCAAGCCGGCCGCTGGACTTTTGGTCTTTGCTGGCTATAACACTCCCGGCGCCCATCGCATGCGCCTGGAGCAGCAGCCGAACGTCTGGCTGCGCTTCGACAGCAGGGAGATGCGCCTGCTGAGTGCCGACGAGCACTGAGCCACCGCCCCTGTGGGGCGGCCCGTGACAATCCAGGATGTCGAAGGGGGAGTGGTGTGAGAGTTCTGCCTGACGCGGTTTGCTGGCACGAGGGAATGCAGCTGCTTCCCCAGCATTTCCAGCTCCAGGGGCTGCGTGCCGAAGTCCTGTCCGCGCGCCTGGTCCATGCGGCCAATCCCTGGTTCTGGGGGCTCGATCACCTGGAACTGGACCCATCCGCCCTGAGCACCGGCGTGGTGCGCATCCTCGCGCTGGAGGCGATCCTGCCGGACGGCCTGCCGGTCGGCCTCGGCCAGGGCGACACGCTGGTCTTCGATGCCGCCGCGGCGATCGCCGCTTCCGCCGACGCCAGCGTCACCCTGTACCTGGCCCTGAGCCCGCTGGCCCGTGGCGGCCAGGTATTGCCGCTCAAGGGGCGCCTGCAGTCTTCCAGCGGGCCGGCGGTGCCGGACCTGGCCAGCGGCGAGAATCCCGAACCCATCGTGGTCTGGCGCCCGGCGCTGCGCCTGGTCACCGAGGCGCAACGCGCCGACTCGGTGTGCCTGCCGCTGCTGCGCATCGGCAAGGACGCCGGCGGCTTCGTCTGCCTGCCCTATGTGGCGCCGACGCCACGCATTGCGCCGGCATCGCCGCTGGGCCAGGCGCTGGTCGCCCTGTGCGCCCGCGCCCGGGAGAAATGCGTGTTCCTCGCCGGCCGCCTGCGCCAGGCGCAGCAGGCGGACAACAGCGAGGACAGCCAGGAAATCCGCCGTCAGCTGGCGGCGCTCTGGGCGCGCCTGCCGGAGCTGGAGGCGGCGCTGTACAGCGGCGCGGCGAGCCCGGCGCAGCTGCATGCCTTGCTCTGCGGCATGGCGGGCAGCTGGAGCGCGCTCGACCCGCTGGGCGGTGTGCCGGCGTTCCCCACCTTCGATTTCAACGAACTGCTGCGCACCTTCAATCCGCTGATCGAGTGGCTGGAAACCACCCTCGGGCGGGTACGCGCCGGTTATCGCAGCCTGGCCTTCGAACGCCAGGGCCATGACTTCAGCCTGGCCCTGCCGGACCTGCGCTCGACCGTCCAGCGCCTGGTCATCGGCCTGCGCATGCCGCCGGGCTGCGGCGAGGAACAGGCCCACGAATGGCTGGCGCGTTGCATCGTCGCCTCCGAAGCCAGCCTGGCGATCCTGGGGCGGCAGCGCATGTCCGGCCTCGAACAGTTGCCCATGAGCCGCGCCGAGCAGATCGCCTACAGCGTCGGCGAAGACACCCACCTGTTCGTGGTGCAGGCCGAGGGCGACTGGTTCGACCCGGCGCAGCGCCTGTGCCTGCGGGCGCCGGCGCAGGGCATCGGCAGCGGGCCCTGGCAGGTCGTGCTGTTCATCGTGGACGGCGCCGGCGGCGCCTGAGGCAGGAACGCGAAAATGCCCGAAGGGAATCAGGCGATCTACCCCCCGTCGTTCGGCGAGGCCCCCCTGAGCCAGGCGTTCCAGGCCGCCTGGCTGGACTGGCGGCAGCGCTGGGACGCACTGCGGGAATCGACCGGCGAGGAGGCCGCGGTCATCGAGCGGGTCGCCGAGGACGCCCAGGCGGTGGCCCGCCGCCTCTGGCGCAGCGCCTTCGCCAGCGTCGGCGAGGCGGCCGGGGATCAGGTCAAGGGCATGGTCTACGCCTTCGTCGCGTTGCTCGACGAAAGTCTCCTGTTCGATCCGTGGAGTGGCCAGACGGCGTGGCAGGAACGGCCCCTGGAAGCCCGTTTGTACGGCACCCGCAATGCCGGCGAGCGCGTGCCGCAGGCCATTCACCGGCTGCTGGAAACGCGCGCGCCGGGTTCGCGCGATCTCGCCAATGTCTACCTGCAATGCCTGTTGCTCGGCTTTCACGGGCGCCTGCGCGGTCCGAAGGGCGAAGCCTTGCACGAGAAGTGGCGGCAGGCGCTGTTCGCCCACGCCTGGCAGCGCGACGCCGAGCCCCAGGCGCTGCTGGAGACCCTGGCGCGTCCGGCCAGTGCCGCTCCCCTGCACCTGCCGCTGCGCCGCGCGCTGCCCGATGGCCTGCGCCTGGCGCTGTGCGTGGCGGCGGGGGCGCTGGTGCTGATCGTCGTCGGGCACTGGCTGTGGAGCGACATCCGTGCCGAACTGACGCCGCTGCTGGACCTCGCCTACGCGCTCGGCACGGCGGAGCTCCGCGGGTGAGCGGCTGGCTGCTGCTGGCGCTGCTCCTGCTGCTGGTACTGCTGGCGGGGCTGGGAATCTACTTCTGGCTGCGCAGCAGCGGCGGCGAGGCGGTGCGCGCCTTCTACCTGGCGGTGCGGCAGATGCAGCAGGACCAGGGCGTCGCCGATCGCCACGATGTGCCCTGGTTCCTGCTGCTGGGCGATCCGTTGCTGGGCGAACGCTTCGGCGCCGACTGGAACCTGGTGCCGGTCGGCCGCCCGTCCTGGTTCGGCCGCTGGTGGGCCGACCAGGACGGGGCGCTGCTGGCGGTGCCGCAGGCGCTGTTCCTGCCCGAGGAAGGCGCGCCGTCTTCGCTGCAACCCTGGCGCCGGCTGTTGGCCCTGCTGCTGCGGCTGCGCCCGCGCCGGCCGTTGGACGGGGTGATCTGGGCGCTGCCGGTGGAACGTCTGCTCGATTCGGCGAGCCTGGCCCAGGAAAGCGTCCTGCTGCGGCGCCGCTTCAACGACCTGCTGCAGAAGCTGGGACTGAGCCTGCCGGTCTATGTGCTCGTCACCGGGCTGGAGGCGCTCGATGGTTTCGCCGAGCTGCGCGCGGCGCTGCCGGCGGAGGCGCGCGAGCGACCGCTGGGCTGGTCCTCGCCCTTGCAGGCCGACGCGGCGTGGCAGGGCGAGAACCTGGAGCGCGGTTTCGACCAGGTGCTGCAGGCGCTGCAGGCGGCGATCCTCGAAGCGGGCGTGCTCAAGGGACAGCTGAGCGACGAGCTGTACCGTTTTCCCCAGGCGCTGGAGAGCCTGCGCGAGGGGCTGCGCCAGCGCCTCGAACCGGTCTTCCAGGGCAACGCGCTGGGCGAGGCGCCGCGCCTGCGGGGCCTGTACTTCAGCGGCGCCTTCCGGGCGGCCGGCAATGGCGATGACTGGACGCTGTCCACCCGCGAGGAGGCGCCCGCGCAGCCGCTGTTCACCCAGCGCCTGTGGCAGACGCGGCTGCTGGCGGAGCGCGGGCTCGCCCTGGCGGTGCCGCGCATCCTGCGTCTGCGGCAGCGCTCGCAGCGGGTGCTGGGCGCGGTGGCCGGGGTCGTCGGCGTCTGCTGGCTGCTGGCGATGCTGTGGATCTGGCATGTGGACTCGCGGGAGGCGCAGGCCTTCGCGCAGCGCGTCCAGGCCATGCAGCGCGAGCACGGCGACGGCGGGGCCAGCGCCGAGCCGGCGGGCGAGTCCGCCCGGCGCCGCCTGCAGGCCTACTGGTCGCTGCTGCAGGGCTCGCCACGCTGGCACTACAGCTCGCTGGTCTACCCCAGTTCGTGGTTTTCCGGTTTCGACGGCGAGATGGACGCGCTGCTGAGGGACCTGACGCGCCGCGAGGTGCTGCTTCCCCTGCAGCAGGCCCAGGTCGCCGACCTGGCTCGCCTGCGCACCCTCCGCAGCGGCGAGCGGCGCGCCGACGTGCAGAGCGGCAGCCCGGAACAATGGCCCAACTTCGTCGCCGCGCGCGAGCTCGCCGGGGGCGTGCTGGCCTTCGAGCAACGCAACCGCTGGTACGACGAACTGCGCGCCGGCACGGCCAAGAATGCCCTGGAAAGCCTCGCCAGACTGGGCAACCAGGCCTATGGCCTGAGCCTGGAAACGGGCACCCTGCGCAACGCCGCCTACCTGCAGGCGGTGCTGGGGCAGGGCATTCCCGAGGCACCCGCGGCGGTCGACCCCGGCCCTCGGGACGGCCCGCTGGCGCGCAATTTCGACGACCTGATGAACCTCTGGCTCGACCAGTTCTTCCTGTCCGACAACTTCGTGCGCCCGGCCGGCTTCCTGCGTCTGCACCTGAACCAGCTCAAGGCCCGCCAGGGCAACAGCCTGGAAGCGCTGGAGGAAACCGGCGCGCTCATCGACGCGCTGCGCAACATGGTGGAACTGACCAACGCCGCCTGGAGCCACGGCAACGCCCAGGAGATAGTGCCCGGCTACCGCGCGCTGCTCGACGACGTGCGCCAGACCCACCTGCTCGGCCCCCCGGCGGAAGCGGCGGTGACCAGCCAGGCGAACAAGCTGCAGCGCGCCTTCCATGACCAGTGGATCGCCGCCGCCGGCTCGCGGGACAACCTGCTGCAACTGCAGCCCGGCGGCACCCTGGCGCTGCAGGAGCATGTGGTGGCGCTGGGCACCGCGATCGACTCGATGCTGCGCCAGGACTTCGCCGGTACCGCACTGCACCAGCAGGCGCAGCAGGCCGACCCGCGCCAGCTGGGCAACCTCGACGCCCACGCGCTGAACACCGCGCTGGCCTACTACGACAGCTACCGCAAATACAGCGAACAGGAGCAGGCGAGGATTCCCGCCGAGTACCGCGACGCCCTCGCCGAGAGCGCCGCCGCCGCCGCGGCCAGCGCCATCTGGAGCAGCCTGGGCCAGTCCGTGCCGGCGAACGCCAGCATGGCCCCGAACACCTTCGACGTCCCCCTGGAGCCGGCGGAACAGGTGCGCGAGGCACTCAAGGCCCTGCAGCGCAACGACCTGGCCGGCGCCCTCGATGCGCACCTGACCCGTGGCGCGCTGGCGGACGTCGGCGCGGCCCTGGGCTCGGTCGATGCGCTGCCGCTGTTCCGTGTCCGTTCCGAAGTGTCCGCCTGGGACGGCTCGCGCAACTTCGGCCTGCAGCTCTACCGCTCCAGCGATCTGCAGGACCTCAAGCGCAACCTGGCGCAGCAGTTCGAGACCATGCTGGCCCTGAGCGAAACCCACGCTCCCGCGCTGGCCTGGCTCCGCGATCGCGGAAACCTCGGCTATGCCGACCAGGACAAGGTGCGGCGCTTCTCCGACCTCAGCGATGAGCTGCTCAAGTACAAGGCGCAGAACCCGACGAGTTCGCCGATGCTGCTGGACCAGCTGGTCACCCGCGACTTCGTGGAAATGGATGCCGGCAGCTGCGCGGGCATCCTGCAGACCTCGGCGCTGGTGGCCGGGCAGGGGGACGTGGCGCGCTTCACCCGCGGGCTGCACAGCCAGGCCCAGCAACGCTGCCTGGAGCTGCAGCAGAAGGACGCCGCCGCCGCCTGGTCAGCGATCGCCGATTACTTCAACCGGTACCTGGCCAACCGCTTCCCCTTCGCCTACAGCCTGCAGGCGGAGGACGCCGACCCCGCGCGGGTGCAGCGCCTGGTCGAGTTGCTCGAACAGAACCTGGCGCGCGCCCAGGACGGCCTGAAGCTCAGCCAGTCGGTGGATCGCGCGGCCGCGGCGGACTTCCTCCAGCGCCTGCAACTGGCGAAGGCCTGGCTGGGGCCATTGTTCCTGCGCGACAAGGGCGGCGCGCAGGGAGTCGACCTCGACGTGCGCTGGCGCACCGACCGGGAAGCTGAGCACGGCGCCGATCAGGTCATCGCCTGGACCCTCTACGCCGCTGACCGGCCGCTGAGTTTCCCCGGTGGCGATGGCCAGCGTTTGCACTGGAACGTCGGCGAGCCGGTGAAGGTCCTGCTGCGCTGGGCCAAGGACAGCCCGCAACGGCCGGACATCGACCCGCAGCAGGCGAGCATGGCGGTGGCCGACCTGGAAGTGGGCTGGGAGTACGGCGGTCCCTGGGCCCTGCTGCGCATGCTGCGCTCGCACCTGATCCTGCAGCGCCAGCCCAGCGCCGACTACACCGATTTCCCGCTGGCGCTGCAGGTGCCGATCCGTGCGCCGAACGGTCACGAGCCCGCCGCGCGGATGTTCCTGCGCGTGTCCCTGATGACCCAGGACGCCAAGCAGCCGCTGTCGATCCAGCCGCTTCCGGTGCGCGCGCCGCGCACACCCTTCAGCGGCGTCGGCGTGGCCAGCTTCGCCGGCGCCCAGGAGTTGCCATGAGTCCGGACGAGACACCGCAAGCGTTGTTGCAGCCGCTGCCGGGCGATGCGCCGTGCGGCGAATCGCTGCGCTACGACCCGCTGATGGACCGGCTGCGGGAGCTGCGCCGCGAGGAGGATACGCAACTGCCGACCGGTGTCTGGCAGGCCGAGCCCAAGCGTGCCGACTGGGCGGCGCTGGCGGCGCTGGCCGAGGAACTGCTGACACAGCGCAGCAAGGACCTGACCGTCGCCGCCTACCTGGGCGAGGCCTGGATCGTCACCCGGGGCACGGCCGGACTCGCCGCCGCGCTCGGCCTGCTGGCCGACCTCTGCGATACCTACCCGGAGCAACTGCACCCGCAGGCCACCGACGGTGACCAGGAGTGGCGCGCCGCGCCGGTCGCCTGGCTGGCCCGGCGCTATGCCGAACTGCTGCTCACCCGCGTGCCGCTCTGCGCCGGCTGGCCGCAGACCACCCTGCATGCCTGGCAGGAATTGCAGCGCCGGCAGGTCCAGGCCAGCGACAACAAGGCCGACAAGGCGGCCGCGGAAAACGCGCGGCAGGAGCAGAAGCGGCTGGACGAAGCGATCCGCAACGGCGCCGCGAACGGCTGGTCGGCCGCCCTGGCCGCGCTGGGGATCGCGGCCGGGCATCTGCAGCGGCTGGACGCCTGGTGCGACAGCCAGCTCGGCGATGCCGCGCCGAGCCTGTCCCCCCTCGCCGCGTCCATCGACGCCTTCGTCAACGTCATCCAGGGATGCAAGGCCATGGCACCACAGGAATTCGTACCAGCTGCAGCGTCGGACAACCTCGCCGAGCAGGAGCCCATCGCGACGGCCGTACCGGTCGCTCTGCCGACCGGCGGAGCCCCGCAGAGCCGTGAAGAAGCCTACCGGCAGCTCACCGCCATTGCGGAATACCTGGCGCGCACCGAACCGCACAGCCCGGTGCCCTACATCATCCGCCGCGCCGTGGAGTGGGGCGGCATGCCCCTGAGCGCGCTGATGGACGAACTGGTCCATGCGGACCCGGAGGCCCGCAGGGTCTGGGTCATGCTGGGGGTGTTGCGCTGAGCTCGATCGCGCCTGGCGGCAGGCCTCCGCCAGGGCGCTTTTGCCATGCGTGGGCGAGGCGGGATCAGCGGGGCATGTAGCCCAGTTGCCAGGAGCGCGGGACGAAGTAGCCGACCACGGCCAGTACGCAGGCCAATGCGCAGCTGACGGCCATGGCCGCCAGGCCCAGGTGGTGCTCCAGGAAGGCGCCCGCCGCGCCTCCCAGCAGCATGCCGCTCCAGGGCACGAGCTGGACCCGCCAGCCATTGCGCCGCTCGCCCAGCAGCCAGCGCCCCAGGCCCCGGCCGAAGCGGGACAGCGCGCCGGTTACATAGGTGAGGCCGATGGCCAGGCCGTTCACCTGTTCCACCACCGCGTTGAGCATGCCCATCGAGACGATGGCCGCAACGAAGGCAGCGAGGCTCAGGCCCGGCGGACAGATGGCGGCGAAGCCGAGCAGCATTGCCACGACGATCAGCAGCGGGGCGGCCTGCCGTTTGAAGACACGGGCCAGGACAATGCCCAGGGCGTTGCCGGCGACGAAGCTGATCACCGCGAGCGAAAGCCGCCCCAGCGTGACCAGGTCGTGCTCGCTGACGGCGACGGCGAGGCGGGTGGTGTTGCCGCTCATGAAGGACACGAAGTCGCCGGTCGCCATGAAGCCTATCGCATCGGTCATGCCCGCCAGCACGGACAAGCCGGCGACCAGTCCCAATCCGACACGCCCGCGCAGGACGTGCAACCGCAATCTTTTGGCGCTGCGAAGCCGTGGAGCATGGGGAAGCATTCGGGGTACCGCTTGGGGTGGGTCAGGACGTGGCGATGAGCGCCGGGACTTCAGGCTTGCGCGGTGGGCACCGCGCCCTCGCTGATGCAATGCTCGATTTCGGTCACCTTGCGCAAGGCCAGGTCGGCGCTGGGATAGGCGCCGAACATGCGCCCCTGGTAGAAGACCGCCCAGACGAAATCCAGCGGCTGCGGACCGGCGAGGTCCCGGACCAGCGTCTGGAACCTGCAGGGCAGGTCGTCGATGTGCATCTGTGCCATACCGCGCAGAACCATGGCCGCTCATCTCTTGCTCGGAGGGCGGCATTGTCGGCCTCCGGCGGGCAATGAGCAATACGACGGAAGTTTGCCATCGGCGGCGCATGGCTCCGGGCCCGCCCCGAAGCCGGCCCGGGCCTGTGCGCGGTGGCCAGCCGGGAGCGCTACGCCTTCTCCGTCGCCCCGGTCAGCGCCGCCTGCACCAGCGGGTGCAGGTCGGCGCCCGGGTGCTGCTCCTGCCAGGTCTTCAGGTCGCGGCGCATGGCCGGGGTCCAGAAGTTCAGCAGGTGCTGCTGCACGCCGCGCACCGCCAGCTCGCGGTCCGGCTCGCTGGCGAAGTACTGGCCGATCTGGTTGGCCATCTTGATCAGGTTCTCGATGCTCATCGACGGGCCTCGGCTTTCCCGGTTTGCACGGCCTGGGCGTGGCGGCGTTCCTTCAGCAGGCGCCGCTGTTCGTCGCTGAACGCCTGGTAGCGCTTCTGCCACTCGGACGGCTCGTAGACGCGCATGACCTCCACCGCCGTGACCTTGTATTCCGGGCAGTTGGTGGCCCAGTCGGAGTTGTCGGTGGTGATCACGTTGGCGCCCGATTCGGGGAAGTGGAAGGTGGTGTAGACCACCCCCGGCGCCACCCGCTCGCTGACCTTGGCGCGCAGCACCGTCTGCCCGGCGCGGCTGCCCACGCCGACCCAGTCGCCGTCCGCGATGCCACGGCTCTCGGCGTCGCTGGGGTGGATTTCCAGACGATCTTCCTCGTGCCAGGCGACGTTGTCGGTGCGCCGGGTCTGCGCGCCGACGTTGTATTGGCTGAGGATGCGCCCGGTGGTCAGCAGCAGCGGGTAGCGGGCGTTGACCTTCTCCTCGGTGGGCACGTAGCCGGTGAGCATGAAGCGCCCCTTGCCGCGCACGAACTCGTCGATGTGCATGGTTGGGGTGCCGTCCGGGGCTTCGTTGTTGCACGGCCACTGCAGGCTGCCGTGGCGCTCCAGTTCGGCGTAGCTGACGCGGGTGAAGGTCGGCGTCAGGCGGGCGATCTCGTCCATGATCTGCGACGGATGGGTGTAGTCCATGGGGTAGCCCAGGGCGTTGGCCAGGGCCACGGTGCCTTCCCAGTCGGCCTTGCCGCCGAGGGGTTCCATCACCTTGCGCACGCGCGAGATGCGCCGCTCGGCGTTGGTGAAGGTGCCGTCCTTTTCGAGGAAGGAGCTGCCCGGCAGGAACACGTGGGCGAACTTGGCCGTCTCGTTGAGGAAGATGTCCTGCACCACCACGCACTCCATGGCCGACAGCGCGGCGGTGACGTGCTGGGTGTTGGGGTCGCTCTGGGCGATGTCCTCGCCCTGGCAGTACAGCGCCTTGAAGGTGCCGCCCAGGGCCGCCTCGAACATGTTGGGGATGCGCAGGCCCGGATCGGCCTGCAGGGTCACGCCCCAGGCCTGCTCGAACTGGCTGCGCACCGTTTCGTTGGAGATGTGCCGGTAGCCGGGCAACTCGTGGGGGAAGGAACCCATGTCGCAGGAGCCCTGCACGTTGTTCTGCCCGCGCAGCGGGTTGACCCCGACGCCCTCGCGGCCGACGTTGCCGGTGGCCATGGCGAGGTTGGCGATGCCCATCACCGCGGTGCTGCCCTGGCTGTGCTCGGTGACGCCGAGGCCGTAGTAGATCGCCGCGTTGCCGCCGGTGGCGTAGAGGCGCGCGGCGGCGCGGATTTCCTCGGCGGGCACGCCGCACACCGGGCCGAGCACTTCCGGGGCGTTCTCCGGCAGGCCGACGAAGTCCCGCCAGCGGGCGAAGTCCGCCGCCTCGCAGCGCTCGTCGACGAAGCGCTGGTTGACCAGCCCCTCGGTGACGATGACGTGGGCCAGGGCATTGAGCATGGCCACGTTGGTGCCCGGGCGCAGCTGCAGGTGCAGCTCGGCGCGGGCGTGGGGCGAATCCACCAGGTCGATGCGCCGCGGGTCGATGACGATCAGTTGCGCGCCTTCACGCAGGCGGCGCTTGAGCTGCGAGCCGAACACCGGGTGGGCGTCGGTGGGGTTGGCGCCCATCACCAGCACCACGTCGGCCTGCATCACCGAGTCGAAGCTCTGGGTGCCGGCGGATTCGCCGAGGGTCTGCTTCAGGCCGTAGCCGGTCGGCGAGTGGCAGACGCGGGCGCAGGTGTCGACGTTGTTGTTGCCGAACGCTGCGCGCACCAGTTTCTGCACCAGGTAGGTCTCTTCGTTGGTGCAGCGGCTGGAGGTGATGCCGCCGATGGAGTCGCGCCCGTATTTGAGCTGGATGCGGCGGAATTCGCTGGCGGCGTAGGTGACGGCCTCGTCCCAGCTGACTTCCTGCCAGGGGTCGTCGATGTGCTTGCGGATCATCGGCTTGGTGATGCGGTCGGGGTGGGTCGCGTAGCCCCAGGCGAAGCGGCCCTTGACGCAGGAGTGGCCGTGGTTGGCCTGGCCGTTCCTGTCCGGGACCATGCGCACCAGCTGCTCGCCCTTCATTTCGGCGCGGAACGAGCAGCCCACGCCGCAGTAGGCGCAGGTGGTGATGACGGCGCGTTCCGGCTGGCCGCTCTCGACCACGCTCTTTTCCATCAGCGTGGCGGTCGGGCAGGCCTGCACGCAGGCGCCGCAGGAGACGCATTCGGAGTCGAGGAAGTTATCGCCGCCGGCCGCCGCCACGCGGGAGTCGAAGCCGCGTCCGGCGATGGTCAGGGCGAAGGTGCCCTGGATTTCCTCGCAGGCGCGCACGCAGCGGTTGCAGACGATGCACTTGCTCGGGTCGTAGTCGAAGTAGGGGTTGGAGACGTCCTTGGCATCGCTCAGGTGGTTGGCGCCCTCAAAGCCGTAGCGCACCTCGCGCAGGCCGACCTGCCCGGCCACCGTCTGCAGCTCGCAGTTGCCGTTGGCCGAGCAGGTCAGGCAGTCCAGCGGGTGGTCGGAGATGTACAGCTCCATGACGTTGCGCCGCAGGCTCGCCAGCTTCGGCGTTTGCGTGCGCACCACCATGCCTTCGCTGACCGGCGTGGTGCAGGAGGCCGGGTAGCCGCGCATGCCGTCGATCTCCACCAGGCACATGCGGCAGGAGCCGAAGGCTTCCAGGCTGTCGGTGGCGCAGAGCTTGGGAATCGTGGTACCCAGCAGCGCCGCGGCGCGCATCACCGAGGTGCCGGCGGGCACGCTGATCTCGCGGCCGTCGATGCTCAGGCTGACCTGCACGTCGCTTTCGCGGGCCGGGGTGCCGAGGTCGATGTCGCCGCTGCTGCTGAAATTAGAGGCGGCGGGGTCGAAGATGTTGATCATTGGTCGGCCTCCTGGGGCGCCAGACCGAAATCGGCGGGGAAGTGCTTGAGGGCGCTGGCCACGGGGAAGGCGGTCATCCCGCCGAGGGCGCAGAGCGAGCCGTAGGTCAGGGTGTCGCAGAGGTCCTTGAGCAGGATCACCTGCTCGTCCCGTGCCCTGGCGTCGGTCGCCGCCAGCAGGCGATCGACGACTTCCACGCCGCGGGTCGAGCCGATCCGGCAGGGCGTGCACTTGCCGCAGGATTCCTCGGCGCAGAATTGCAGGGCGAAGCGCGCCATGCGCGCCATGTCGAGGCTGTCGTCGGCCACCACCACGCCGCCGTGGCCGAGCATCGCGCCCATGGCGGCGAAGGCCTCGTAGTCCAGCGGCGTATCGAATTGCGCGGGCGGCACCCAGGCGCCGAGCGGGCCGCCGACCTGCGCGGCCTTCAGCGGCCGGCCGCTGGCGGTGCCGCCGCCGTAGCCTTCCACCAGCTCGCGCAGGGTCAGGCCGAAGGCGCGCTCGACCAGCCCGCCGTGGCGGATGTTGCCGGCCAGCTGGAAGGGCATGGTGCCCAGCGAGCGGCCCATGCCGAAGTCGCGGTAGAACTGCGCGCCACGGGCCAGGATGATCGGCACCGAGGCCAGGGTGAGCACGTTGTGCACCAGCGTCGGCAGGCCGAACAGGCCCTGCAGCGCCGGCAGCGGCGGCTTGGCGCGGACCACGCCGCGCTTGCCTTCCAGCGAATCCAGCAGCGCGGTTTCCTCGCCGCAGATGTAGGCGCCGGCGCCGACCCGCACTTCCAGGTCGAAGGCGCGGCCGCTGCCGCGGACGTCTTCACCGAGATAGCCGGCTTCGCGGGCCAGCTTCAGCGCTTGGTTGAGGACGGCGATGGAGTCCGGGTACTCCGAACGCACATAGAGGTAGCCCATGCTCGCGCCGACGGCGAGGCCGGCGATGGCCATGCCCTCGATCAGCAGGAAGGGGTCGCCCTCCATCAGCATGCGGTCGGCGAAGGTGCCGGAGTCGCCTTCGTCGGCGTTGCACACCACGTATTTTTGCCCGGCGCCGGCGTCGCGCACGGTGCGCCACTTGATGCCGGCGGGGAAGGCCGCGCCGCCCCGGCCGCGCAGACCAGAGTCGAGTACCGCGGCGACGACGTCGGCGCCGTCCATGCCGATGGCGCGGGCCAGGCCCTCGAAGCCGCCGTGGGCGCGGTAGTCGTCCAGCGACAGCGGCCGGGTGATGCCGGCACGGGCGAACAGCAGGCGCTGCTGGGACTTCAGGTAGGGAATCTCTTCCACCGGGCCGAGGGCCAGCGGATGGCTGGCCGGGTCGCCGGCCAGGGCGTCTAGCAGGGCGGGGACGCCGTCCGCCGTGAGCGGGCCGAAGCCCAGGCGGCCGCTGGCGCTTTCCAGCTCCACCAGCGGTTCCAGCCAGTAGAGGCCGCGGGAGCTGGTGCGCTGCACCTCGAGCGGCAACTGGCGGCGTCCGGCTTCGGCAATCAGCACGTCGGCGACCTCATCGGCGCCCACCGCGCGGGCGACCGAGTCGCAGGAAACGAACAGCTTCAGCATGTTCCGTCCTCCCGGCAGCCGTTCACCAGCTCGCGCAGGCGTTCGGGGGTGAGGCGCGCATGCACGCGGCCGTCCAGCTCCAGGGCCGGCGAGCAGGCGCAGGCGCCCAGGCAATAGACCGGGCGCAGGGCGATGCCGCCGTCGGCGCTGGTGCCGTGGTCGTCCAGCCCGAGCTGCTCGCGCAGCTGCGCGGCGAGGGCTTCGGCGCCCATGCTCTGGCACGACTCGGCGCGGCACAGGCGCAGGGTGTGGCGCGCGGGCGGCGTGGTGCGGAAGTCGTGGTAGAAGCTGATCACCCCGCGCACCTCGGCGACGCTGAGGTTGAGGGCGTGGGCGATCTCGGCAACGGCGGCATCGGGGATGTACCCGACGCCGTCCTGGATGGCGTGGAGGATCGGCAGCAGGGCACCGGGGGTGGCCTTCAGGCGTTCCAGCACGTCGTGAATCAGGGGCAGGTGAAGCGAGTCATCAGACATTCGGCGAACCTCGGCATCGCGAACGCGCCTGCCGTCCCCCGGCGGCGGTTCGGAACTCTTCGGCTGCGACGTACCGGCCACGTCACGGGAGCGTGGTCCTGCACAGCGCCATTCTGGTCATCCGGCCAGGCATCTGGCGCGCCTGGTCCTGAACAGTATGGAAGCTTGCCACTCCCTCTGCTTCGGGATTGCGCTCCAGCGACTCCGCGCGTCCTGAAACCGACAGGGGCGCGCCGGGGCGGGCTGGCGGATCTCCACCGGACTGTGGGCAGCCTTTCCCGGGCTGGGTTCGCTGCACTTCGTAGCGGTGCCCGGGCCATCGGCGCCGGCCTGTCTACAGTTATCCGCGATGCATCATCGGGCGGTTCGCGAGCAGGGACCGGGCGTCCCCCTCGGTCCTGCGAAAAGCGAAAAGCCGTCAGGCCGGCTGCGCGGCTTCCCGTGCCTCGCGCGCGGTGACCTGCTGGCACAGTTCGATGATCTGCTCGCGCATCCAGCGGTTGGCCGGGTCCTGGTCGGTGCTTTCGTGCCAGTAGAGGTGGGTTTCCAGCTTGGGCACGTCGTTCACCGGCAGGTCGACGAAGTGCAGCCCGTGGTGGCGGGCGAAGCGCTCGGGGACGGTGACCACCATGTCGGTCTGCTGCACCACGGTGGAGGCCATCAGGTAGTGCTGCGAGCGCAGGGCGATCTTGCGCTGCAGGCCCATCTTGCCCAGCGACAGGTCGACGTAGCCCAGGCCGCTGCGGCGGCTGGAAATCTGGATGTGCGCCACCGACAGGTATTCCTCCAGGCTCACCTTGTCCTTGGCCAGCGGGTGGCCCTGGCGCATGGCGCAGACGTAGCGGTCTTCCATCAGCTTGACGTGGCGCACCTGCGGGTCGGTGTTCAGCGGCGCGTCGACGGCGAAGTCCAGGCGGCCGGCGGCCAGTTCCTTGGTGGTCTCGCGGCGCTTGGAGAGGAAGCTCTCGATGTGCACGTTCGGCGCCAGGCGGCGCAGGCGCTGGAACAGCGGCGGCAGGACGATGGCCTCGGTGAGGTCGGTCATGCTGATGCGGTAGGTCTTGTTCGCCTGGGTGGGGGTGAAGGTGCGGCTTTCCTGCACCGACACGCGCAGCAGCTGCAGGGCGTTGCGCACCGGGCCGATGATGTTCTGCGCCATGGGCGTGGGCACCATGCCTTGCGCTGTGCGCACGAACAGCGGGTCGTTGAAGGTTTCGCGCAGGCGGGCGAGGGCGTTGGAGACGGCGGGCTGGGTGATGCCGACGATCTGTCCGGCGCGGGTCAGGTTGGCTTCGGTGTAGATCGCGTCGAAGACGATGAACAGGTTCAGATCGACCTTGCTGAGGTTCATTCCAGGGCTCCGCTTGTAGTTGTTGTGCGCTCGATCATACCCGAACCGACGCCCAGGTCCATACGGGTTATGAATGTTCATCGATTCGGATAATAGGCTGGGTAAATCCTCCTCGCTGTTCTAGCATCATCACCACGACAAACAACCCGCCGCCAGAAGGTAGCTACCCATGGATTTCGCTTATTCCGCCAAGGTTCAGGAGTTGCGTGAGCGCGTCACCGCGTTCATGGAAGCCTACGTCTATCCCGCCGAGAAGGTGTTCGATGAGCAAGTGGCCCAGGGCGACCGCTGGCAGCCCACGGCGATCATGGAAGAGCTCAAGGCCAAGGCCAAGGCCGAGGGGCTGTGGAACCTGTTCCTGCCCGAGTCCGAGCTGGGCGCCGGCCTGACCAACATGGAATACGCGCCGCTGGCCGAGATCATGGGCCGCTCGCTGATCGGTTCCGAGCCGTTCAACTGCTCCGCGCCGGACACCGGCAACATGGAAGTGCTGGTGCGCTACGGCAGCGAGGAGCACAAGCGCACCTGGCTGGAGCCGCTGCTGCGCGGCGAGATCCGCTCCGCCTTCGCCATGACCGAGCCGGGCGTGGCATCCTCCGACGCCACCAACATGCAGGCCAACGCCGTGCGCGACGGTGACGAGTGGGTCATCAACGGCCGCAAGTGGTGGACCTCCGGCGCCTGCGACCCGCGCTGCAAGGTGATGATCTTCATGGGCCTGACCAACCCCGACGCGCCGCGCCACCAGCAGCACTCGATGATCCTGGTGCCCACCGACGCCCCCGGCGTGACGATCCTCCGTCCGCTGCCGGTGTTCGGCTACGACGACGCCCCGCACGGCCACGCCGAAGTGCTCTTCGAGAACGTCCGCGTCCCCTACGAGAACGTGCTGCTCGGCGAAGGCCGCGGCTTCGAGATCGCCCAGGGCCGCCTCGGCCCGGGCCGTATCCACCACTGCATGCGCTCCATCGGCATGGCCGAGCGCGCGCTGGAACTGATGTGCAAGCGTTCCGTCGCCCGCACCGCCTTCGGCAAGCCGCTGGCGCGCCTGGGCGGCAACATCGACCTCATCGCCAACTCGCGCATCGAGATCAACCAGGCCCGCCTGCTGACCCTCAACGCCGCGTACATGATGGACACCGCCGGCAACAAGATCGCCCAGAGCGAGATCGCCCAGATCAAGGTGGTGGCGCCCAACGTCGCCCTGCAGGTGATCGACCGCGCCATCCAGATTCACGGCGGCGCCGGTGTCTCCAACGACACGCCGCTGGCGTACTTCTACGCCATGCAGCGCACCCTGCGCCTGGCCGACGGCCCGGACGAAGTGCACCGCGCGGCCATCGGCAAGTACGAGATCGGCAAGTACGTGCCCAGGGACATGCTGCGCAGCAGCCGCTGACCGGCAAACGAAAAAGGCCCGCATCTGCGGGCCTTTTTCATGCACGGTGCTGCGCCTGCCTTCGGTGTAGGAGCGAGCTTGCTCGCGAACCCCCACCTCGTTCGCGAGCAAGCTCGCTCCTACAAAGAGACGAGGCCGGGCGCCTCACTGCTCCAGGGACGTGTCCGCGTCCGCCTGCGCCAGCCACCACTGCTGGCGCGTGTGCAACTGGGCGGCGAAGGTGCGCGCGGCGATTTCCTGGGAGAAGCGCAGCGAGCGGCGGCCGAGGCGGACTTGCCAATAGATCCGGCCGCGAAACTCAACGGCTTCGATCTTCACCTCGGGTGCGCGCATGCAGGGTCTCCTGGCTGACGGTTTCCAGCGCTTCGGCGCTGGTGCGACGGGTCTTGATCGGCGATGGCAGGATGCCACTGGCGAGCAGGCGGAAGGTTACGCCAGGCGACGGGTGGCGGGAACCTGGCCGTGCGTTCGGGCGGAAAAATCGTGGTGCCGGCTTGATGCAGGGCAATCGATGGCGCCGGTACGGAAAAAGGCGCCGCAAGCGGCGCCTTTTTCCGTTGGCCGGGCTGACTCAGGCGTGCTGGGTGAAGCCCAGCTGCCCCGGTTTGCGGTTCGGCGCGAAGCCGTTCCTGGCCAGGGTCTCGTCGGCGTTCTCGTAGAAGCTGCCGATCTTGTAGATCTCGCGGGCTTCCTGGCCGTTGGCGACGTCGCGGCCGAACTCGCGGGCGATGCGCACCAGTTGTTCGATCTGCTCGACGGTGGTCGTCTTGGCGGTCTGGCGCTGGTTCCAGATGTTGTCCTCGATGCCGCAGCGCACGTGCAGGCCGAGGGCGATGGCCATCATGTTCAGCGGCAGCACGTGGCGCATGCTGGTCTCCAGGGTCAGCACCGAACCGTCCGGGCAGGCCCGCACGAAGTTGGCCAGGTCGTAGGGGTTCGGCGAGTCGAAACCGCCGCCGATGGCCACCCAGGTGAGGATCAGCGGCACGTTGCAGGCGCCGCGGCGCATCATGCGCTCGACGGTGTTGAGCTGGGTGATGTTGGCCAGCTGGAAGTGAGTCTGGATGCCCCTGGCGGACAGGCGGCGGATGTGCTCCTCGACCCACGCCGGGCCGGCCGGGATGGTCATTTCCTGGTAGGCCTTGAGCATCGCCGGGTCGGCCAGCGAGGTGCCGAGGATGTCGGCGGCGGTCATCTGCTCGCAGACGTTCATCTGGTTGGTGTTGATGGCGATGGTCACCTGGTCCGGCGTCGGGGTCAGCTCGGCCAGCAGGTGGCGGGTATCGTCGGACAGCCATTTGGCCACGTCGCCGTCGTTCTCGGGGGCGAAGGAGATCGAGCCGCCGACCTGGAGGATCATCCCCGGGCAGGCCTCGCGGATGCCGGCCAGCAGTTCATTGAACTTGGACAGGCGCTTGGAGCCCTTGCCGTCCTCCTCGCGGACATGGACGTGCAGCACGGTGGCGCCGGCGTTGTAGCAGTCGACCGCCTTCTGGATCTGCGCGTCCATGCTCACCGGAATGTCTTCCGGGAAGTCGGACGGCAGCCATTCCGGGCCATAGGGGGCGGCGGTGATGACCAGTTTCTGCATGTTTTCGACAAACAGGGAACCATCGATGAAGTTCATGGCGTGCTCCTCGGGGTAGCGATGTTGGATTTGTTGTGCTGCTCGGGATGGTCAGAACGGCTTGTCGCCGATGATCGCCGCGCGCTCCATCCTGCGATGGCAGGCCGGGTAATCCATGACCGCGTAGTGCTGGGTGCTGCGGTTGTCCCAGATGGCGATGCTGTCGGGCTTCCAGCGCCAGCGGACCTGGTATTCCGGCACGAACGCCTGGCTCACCAGATAGCGCAGCAGGTCGCTGGCGCCGGGGTTGGCGTCCTGGCCGACGCGCACGCGGTCCCTGGTGTGGTAGTTGGTGAAATGGGTGGTGAAGGCGTTGACGAACAGGATCTTCTCGCCGGTTTCCGGGTGGATGCGCACCACCGGATGCTCGGCATCAGGGTACTGGGCCTTCATCGCCAGGCGCTTTTCCGGCGGCATGGCGGCCGCGAAGGACGACTCGAAGCTGTGGTTGGCGCGAAGCTCGGCGATTTCCCGCTTGATGTGCTCCGGCAGGTTCTCGTAGGCCAGCGCCATGTTCGCCCACATCGTGTCGCCGCCCACCGGCGGGCACTCCACGCAGCGCAGCACGCAACCCATCGCCGGCGTGGCGCGCCAGGTGCCGTCGGTGTGCCAGGCATTCTCGTAGCGGTCGATGGGCTGGTCGGGGCGCTTGTAGATCTGCACCAGGCCCGGCGCTTCCGGGTGCGTCGGCGCCATCGGGTGGTCTTCCAGCTCGCCGAAGCGCCGGGCGAAGGCGACGTGGTCCGGCCGCGCGATGTCCTGGTCGCGCAGGAACAGCACCTTGTGCTGGAGCAGGAGTCCCTTGATCTCCTCGAACAGCCCGTCGTCATGGACGGCATGGGCGAGATTCACGCCGACAAGCTCGGCGCCGATACTGCAGGTGAGTCGTTCTACGCGCATCTTGTTGTTTTCCTCTGGCGAATAGTCGTTTGGCCGTGCGGGGCGCCGGGTGGGGCGTTGCGGATTGCCGCGAGAGGAAATTTAGGGAGGTGCCGGGGTGGACCGACCATTCATTTGGCGACAAAGCGCTCGCACTTCATGACAAGGCCGCGCCCTCGCCGGGGCTGATTGCGGGTGGCATTGATCTGGATCAGTTTTGCGGGGCGGCCGGCGAAGCGTCGCGGCGGCCGGAAACGAGAAAGGCCCGCGTTCGCGGGCCTCTCCGTTCACCGAGCAGACGGGCAAGCGCAATCACCTCGCCGCCGGGTGGCGATGCTCAATGGCCGCGGTGCTGGTTCCCGGCATTCGCCGAGATCTTCTCCTGGCTGACGATTTCCAGCGGTTCCTCGCCGCTGCGGCGGGTCTTGATCAGCGACAGCACGATGCCGCCGGCGAGCAGGCCGAAGGTCACGCCCAGCGACAGGGCGGCGGGCACCTTGCCGATGAAGCCGTGCAGGAAGATCTTCGTGCCGATGAACACCAGCACCAGCGCCAGGGCGTATTTCAGGTAGACGAAGCGGTGGATCATCGCCGCCAGCGAGAAGTACAGGGCGCGCAGGCCGAGGATGGCGAAGATGTTCGAGGTGTAGACGATGAACGGGTCCTGGGTGATGGCGAAGATCGCCGGCACGCTGTCCACCGCGAACACCAGGTCGGCCACCTCGATCAGGACCAGCGCCAGGAACAGCGGGGTGGCATGGCGCACCCGCTTGCCGGCGGCGTCCGGCAGCTTCACGAAGAAGTGATGCGCGTGGAGCTTGTCCGCCATGCGGATGTGCCGGCGCAGGAACTTCAGCACCGGGTTGTGCGCCAGGTCCGGCTCGTCGTCGTGTCTGGCGAACAGCATCTTCACGCCGCTGAACAGCAGGAAGGCGCCGAACACGTACATGATCCACTCGAATTCCTTCACCAGCGCGGCGCCCAGGCCGATCATCAGCGCGCGCATGACGATGGCGCCGAGGATGCCCCAGAACAGCACCTGGTGCTGGTAGCGGCGGGGGATGCCGAAGAAGCCGAAGATCATCGCCATGACGAACACGTTGTCCATCGACAGCGACTGTTCGATGAGGAAGCCGGTGTAGTACTCCACCGCGCTGGTGGCGCCGAACTCGAACCAGACCCAGCCGCCGAAGGCCAGGCCGCAGGCGAAGTAGCCGGCGGAGAGCAGCAGGCTCTCGCGCACGCCGATCTCGTGGTGATCGCGTTGCAGGACGCCGAGGTCGAGTACCAGCAGGAGAATCACGATGGCCAGGAAGGCCAGCCAGAACCAGAGGGCGGTTCCGAGCAATGGTGCGGTCAAAAAGGCGTGCAGAGCTGTCATGTGGCCCCTCCCTGAGTGTCGTTGTCGAAAGGTGACTCCGACATGGCGGTCTTGCAGACCGTCAGAGGGGCCCGGCGTCACAGGCGGAAAATAGCAGAGCGCCCGGCGCAGACAAGCGAAGGAACGTAACAAGTTCCTACATCGTTCGACGACGTAGGGCGATCAGCGTCCGTTGGAAAGTCTAGACGCTGATCCCCCCGACGATGAGCGCATGGAGTAAAGCCCATGCTCTCATCGTCGGGCAGCTCAGTAGACCCAGACCTCGACGCGGCGGTTCTTGATCCGTCCGTCGTCGTCGCTGTTGGCCGCCACCGGCAGGGCATCGCCCATGCCGGCGATCTCGCGGAACATCACGCCGTCCTTAGCCAGCTCGCGGCGCACCGCCATGGCGCGCAGCTTGGAGAGCAGTTCGGCGCGCGCCGGGTCCTGCTTCGGATCGCCGAAACCGACCAGCACCGCCTGCTTGTTCATCTTGCCGTTCTGCTGCAGGTACGCCAGCAGGCGGTCGAGATCGCGCTGCGCCTTGTTGTCGAGGGTGGCGCTGCCTTCGCGGAAACGGAAGTTCACCGACAGCCGCTGGGCATCGCGGGCCAGGGCCTGGTAGGCCTCGGGCATGCCGGCGCGGGGCGCCATCCTGACCGCCTGCACGCGCTGGCCGACGAAGCCGCTGGCGCTGACCAGCGCCTGGCCCTGGTCGCCCTGGGCGAACTGCAGCAGCGCGCGGGCCCAGCGGTTGGGCTCCTCGGGCTTCATGTAGATGAACAGGCGGCGCGACAGCGGATAGTCCTCGGTGGCGATCAGCGTGGTCGACGGCGGCATCGCCAGCGAGTCGCCGTCGGCGATGCGCAGCGCCTTGGCCTTCTGGATCGACGACAGGCCGACAAAGCCGATGCCCTGCGGGTCCTTGCTCACCTCGGCGGACAGCTGGTCGCTGGACTCGAAGCGCGGCGTGCCGTTGGCCAGCGCCTTGCCGTGGCTGGCCAGCACCAGTTCCTTGAAGGTGTCGAAGGTGCCGGAGTTGTCGTCGCGGGCGTACAGGCGGATCGCGCCGCCCCGGCCGCCGACTTCTTCCCAGGTCTTCACTTCGCCGGAGAAGATGCGCGCCAGGGTGTCGCTGGTCAGTTCGTCGAGCGTGTTCGCCGGGTTGACGATGATCGCCAGGCCGTCGATGCCGATCACCTGTTCGGCCTTGGCGTTGCGCAGGTTCCCCGACGCCGACAGACCCGCCACTTCGGCGTCCTTGATCGGCCGCGAGGAGGCCGCCAGCTCGGCGGTGTTGTCCTTCAGGGCGACGAAGCCGGTGCTGGAGCCGTGGGCGGCCAGGTCGACGATGGCTTCCTTGCCGTCGGCGCTGCGGCCGATCAGGCGTTGCTCGTTCTCCACCTTGCCCGGCTGGACGCTGACGTTGGCGTAGCCCTCGCTGACCATCAGGCCCTTGACCAGCTCCGGCAGCAGGTGCGCGCCGATGGTGTTGGAGCCCTGGATGCGCAGCACAGGTTCGCCGCCGTGGGATGAGGGCAGGGCGGCGTAGGCCTGCCAGGGGAATGCGTAGCAGATGAATCCGATGATGAGCCAGGCGATGGTGACGGGCCAGGCCTGGGCATCGCTTGCACACGGCTTGTGCGGCATTTGACAAGTTCCATTCGAGACATCGATGGCGCGGCAGAATAAGTCGGAATCATTGCATCGATATGACGCTTTGCTGCGTTGCAGAGAGGCTCGGGGATGGCGGCTGGATTGCGCGGGGATTGCCGGGTTCCGCTTCCGGCGGGCAGGACTTCAGCGAAGTGGCCGCGGTCGCGGAGAAGCGTGCCGTGAAAGACCAGGAAGCCCGGCATGGCCGGGCTTCCTGGTGTGGGCGGGTCAGGCCAGTTGCAGCCAGATCGGCGCGTGGTCCGAGGGCTTCTCCATGCCGCGGATGTCATAGTCCACGCCGGTGTCGGTGATGCGCCCGCGCAGGGCTTCGGAGGCGAGGATGACGTCGATGCGCAGGCCGCGCTTGGGCTCGTCCTCGAAACCGCGGCTGCGGTAGTCGAACCAGCTGAAGCGGTCGCTCACCTGCGGGTTCTGCAGGCGGAAACTGTCCACCAGCCCCCAGCCCTTCAGGCGCGCCAGCCACTCGCGCTCTTCCGGCAGGAAGCTGCACTTGCCGGTCTTCAGCCAGCGCTTGCGGTTCTCCTCGCCGATGCCGATGTCGCAGTCCTCCGGCGAGATGTTGATGTCGCCCATCACCACCAGCGGCTGGCTGGGCTGGAAGCGGGTTTCCAGCAACTCCTGCAGGTCGGCGTAGAAGCGCTGCTTGGCGGGGAATTTCACCGGATGCTCGCGGTTCTCGCCCTGCGGGAAGTAGCCGTTCATCACCGTGACCGGCTGGCCCAGGGAGTCCTGGAAGGTGCCCCAGATGAAGCGGCGCTGCGCGTCCTCGCCGTCGCCGGGGAAGCCGCGCTGCAGTTCCAGCGGCTCCTGGCGGGAGAGCAGGGCGACGCCGTAGTGGCCCTTCTGCCCGTGGTAGTGCACGTGGTAGCCGAGGGCCTCGACCTCCGCGCGGGGGAACTGGTCATCGGCGACCTTGGTTTCCTGCAGGCCGATCACATCCGGCTGATGGCGCTCGATGATGGCTTGCAGTTGATGGGGACGTGCGCGCAAGCCGTTGATATTGAAGGAGACGATTTTCATCCTGGACGTCCTGGCAAAAGCATGATGCTAGCCCAGGCTGGCCGATCCTGGCGACCCTGGCGAGGCGCTGCTAGTGTTTCGAAGCTGGGCCATAACCATAAGAAGAGACCACCAGAAGAGGCGTCCCACATGCCTGATTCGATTGCCGAAGTGCACCTGCTCGACAGCGGCTACATCCGCGAAGTCCGCTCGCTGCTCTACCACGCCTACCGTCACGAACCCACCTTTGGCTACCTGTTCGAGGCCGACCGTCCCGCCTTCGACCAGCGCGTGCGCGCCACCGTGCGCGAACTGGTCAACCAGCATTTCCTCGAAGACCAGCCGGCCATCGGCCTGCTGATCGACGACCGCCTGGTGGGCGTGGCGCTGATCGCGCCGCCGCAGCGCCGCCTGGACATCACCGAGAGCTGGGCCTGGCGCATGCGCATGCTGCTCACCACGGGCTTTCGCTGCACCCGCCGCTACCTCGACTATCACGCCGCCGTGCTCGCCTGCCTGCCGCCGGGGCCGTACCACATCCTGCCGCTGATCGGCATCCACCCGGAGTTCCAGGGCAAACACCTGGGCGAGCAACTGCTCGATGCGCTGCATGCCTGGTGCGCGGAAGAGGGCAGCTCCCAAGGGCTGGTGCTCGACACCGGGAACGCGCGCTACCTGGATTTCTACCGGCGCCACGGCTACGAAGAGCTGGGGGAGGTGGCCCTGGGGCCGATCCGGGAGCATGTGCTGTTCCACCCCAACCCGGTGCCGGAAAGCCGCCTGGCGCACTCCGGGTAGGCGCCTTCGCAGCGCGCGTTCGCGCTGGAAAGGCAGAACGCAAAAGTCCCGTGCTAGCATTCGGCGCCATGAGAGTTGTCCAAGGATTGCTTGGGCTGCTGCTGTTGATGGCGCTCTGCCTGCACGGAGCGCTGGCGGCCGAAGCCCATCTCGACGTTCGCATCACCCCCGCCAACCCTGCCCTGAAGGCCAATATCGAGGCCTTCGTCGGCAGCCTTGGCGAGCGTGACAAGGCGGCGTTGCGGCGCATGCGGCGCGCCACCGTGGAGCAGGCGCGGACCGCCGCGCAGGCGCTGGGCTATTACCAGGCGCAGATTCGCGGCCGGGTCCGCGACGGCCAGCCGCCGACCCTGCGCCTGGAGGTGACGCCGGGCGAGCCGGTGCGCCTGCGCAACGTCAGCATCCGGGTGGAAGGCCCGGCGGCCGACCTCAAGAGCTTCCGCGTGCCCGGCGGCGACGATCTCAAGCCCGGCGCGCAGCTCAACCACGGCGCCTACGAGGACGCCAAGCGGGCGATCCAGAACCAGGCATCGCGCTTCGGCTTCTTCCGCGGGCAGTTCAGCCAGCAGCAGCTGCGGGTCGACCCGGCCGCCGGCGTGGCGGACATCGAGCTGGTCTACGTCAGCGGCCCGCGTGCGACCCTCGGCAAGGTCGCCTTCAGCGGCGACTTTCCCTTCGACGACGAACTCCTGCGGCGCATGGTGCCCTTCGAGGAGGGCACGCCCTACGACTCCGAGCTGATCGCCGACCTCAACCAGGCGCTGCAATCCTCCGGCTACTTCGATGGCGTGCGGGTGGACGCCGCGCCGCAGGCCAAGTCCGCCTCCGACGCGATTCCGGTGAACGTCCACCTGCAGGTGCGCAAGCCGCGCACCATGGGGCTCGGCCTGGGCTTCTCGACCGACGTCGGGCCGCGCGCCCGGGCGACCTGGACGCGCCACTGGGTCAACCCCCAGGGGCACAGCCTGGGCTGGGAAGCGGAAGTCTCCGCGCCCCGGCAGAACGTCGGCGCCTGGTACGAAGTGCCGCTGGACCCGCCGCTGACCGACAAGCTGCGCTTCACCAGCGGCTACCAGAACGAAGACCTGGTGGACACCAAGAGCAAGCTGCTCACCGTCGGCGGCGAATGGCACCACCGGCTCGACAGCGGCTGGCAGCGGGTGGTCTCGCTGAACTGGCAGCGCGAGGAGTACGAGCTGGGCGACGATTCGGGCCTGGGCAGCTTCCTCATGCCGGGGCTCGGTTACTCGATCCTCGAAGCGGACAACAAGATCGACCCGAGCCGCGGCTACCGCCTGCAGTTCGACGTCAAGGGCGCCAAGCAGGGCCTGATGGCCGACGCCGACGTCGTCCACGTCAACGCCCTGGCCCGGGGCGTGACCCGCTTCTGGGGCGGCCAGCGCCTGCTGGGGCGCATCCAGCTTGGCGGCATCGCCACCAACGACTATTCCTCGATCCCGCCGTCGCTGCGCTTCTTCGCCGGCGGCGACCAGAGCGTGCGCGGCTACGACTACCAGACGCTGTCGCCGAAGAACTCCGACGGCGACCGCATCGGCGGGCGCTACATGGTCGCCGGCAGCGTCGAATACCAGTACCCGATCGCCGAACGCTGGCGCCTGGCGGCCTTCGTCGACCAGGGCAACGCCTTCAATTCGCTGGACTTCCCCTCGCTCAAGACCGGCGTGGGCATCGGCATCCGCTGGGTTTCCCCGGTCGGCCCGCTGCGCCTGGACCTCGCCAATGGCCTGGACGAGGACGGCGGCATCCGCATCCACTTCTCCATGGGGCCTGAGCTGTGAGCCGCGCCGGCTGGATGCGCGCGCTGCGCTGGCTGCTGGGCGGGCTGCTCGGCCTGATCCTGCTGGTGGCGGCGGGCCTGGCCGTCCTGCTGGGGACCGAAGCCGGCAGCCGGATGGCGCTGCAACGGGTGCCGGGGCTGACGGTGGAGGCGTTCAGCGGCCGGCTGGCAGGCGCCTTCAGCGCCAAGCGCCTGGAGTGGAGCGACGGCGCCACCCGCCTGCTGCTCGACGAGCCGGACATCGACTGGTCGCCGGGCTGCCTGCTGCGCACGGCGCTGTGCCTGAACCGCGTGGCCGCCAGGGAAATCCGCCTGACCCTGCCGCCCAGCGAGTCGACCGAGCCGTCCGGCCCGGTGCAGCTGCCGGCCCTCGACCTGCCGCTGTCGGTGGAACTGGGCGACGTGCGCATCGGCCGCTTCCTGCTCGATGACCAGGAGCAGCTGCGCGATGCCAGCCTGGTGGCGCACTGGGACCGCGAGGGCCTGCGCATCGAATCGGTGAAGCTCGCCCGTGGCGAGCTGCGCCTGTCGCTGTCCGGCCTGCTCCAGCCCACCCGGGGCTGGCCGTTGCAGGCGCAGGGCAGCCTCGACCTGCCGGCGGTGGGCGGCAAGCCCTGGTCGCTGCAAGTGCAGGTCGAGGGTGAACTGCAAGGCCACCTGACGTTGCAGGCGCAGAGCAGCGGCTACCTGGACGGCCAGTTGCAGGGCGACCTGCAGCCGCTGGCGGAGAACCTGCCGGCCCAGGCCCTGGTGCTGGCCGACGGCTTCAAGGCGGACGCCTCGCTGCCCGACACCCTGACCCTGAACCAGCTCCGCCTGAACGCCAGCGGCGACCTCAAGAGCGGCTACCAGATCGCCGGCGCGGCCCTGCTGCCGGCCGAGGACAGCCCGGTGGTGCTGACCCTGCGCGGCCGCGTCGACGCCCGGGGCGCGGACATCGCCGCCCTCGACCTGAGCGCCGCCCCGGCGCAGCGGCTGGGCGTGCAGGGGCGGCTCGACTGGACGGAGGGCTTCGCCGCCGACGCCACGCTCGACTGGCTGGACTTCCCCTGGCGGCGGCTGTACCCGGCCATCGACGAGCCGCCGGTGAGCCTGCACGGCCTCAAGGCCGAGGTGCAGTACCGCGACGGCGCCTACCTGGGCAACTTCGACGCCGCGCTGAACGGCCCGGCGGGCGCCTTCACCCTGGCCAGCCCGGTGTCCGGCAACCTTGCGGAAGTCTTCCTGCCGTCGCTGCAACTGGTGGCGGGGCAGGGCAAGGCCGAGGGCCATGTGAAGGTCGGTTTCGCCGACACCCTCAGTTGGGACGCCGCCCTCGACCTGCGCGACCTCGATCCCGCCTACTGGCTGGAGCAGATGCCGGGGCGCCTGGGCGGACCGCTGCGCAGCCAGGGCACGCTCAAGGGCGGCCGCCTGAACCTGTCCGCCAGCCTCGACCTGCAAGGCCGCCTGCGCGGCCAGCCGGCGCTGCTCAAGGCCCGCGCCGAGGGCGCCGGGCAGGCCTGGAAGGCTGACGAGCTGAGCCTGCAACTGGGCGACAACCGCATCACCGGCCAGATGGCGCTGGACCAGCGGCTTTCCGGGCGGCTGGACCTCGCCCTGAACCGCCTCGGCCAGCTGTGGCCGCAGTTGGCCGGCCAGATGAATGGCCGGCTCGACCTCGCCGGCACCCTGCAGGCGCCGCAGGGCCAACTGGCGCTCAACGGCCAGCGTGTCGCCTACGCCAGCCAGAGCCTGCGCAGCCTGGTGCTGGATGCGCGGCTGGACGCCGCCCAGCGCGGCCGCCTGAACCTGCAGGTGCAGGGCCTGCGCAGCGGCGACACGCGCCTGGGCACGCTCAACCTGGAAGGCAGCGGCGACCGCCAGCGCCAGCAGCTTTCGCTGAACCTGCAAGGCCGGCCGCTGGTCCTCGCGCTGGGCCTGGACGGCAACTGGAACGGCCGCGACTGGCGCGGCCGCCTCGCCCGCGGCGAGATCCAGAGCGGCGGGCAGGACTGGCGCCTGCGCCAGCCGGCGAGCCTGGAGCGGCTGGCCGACGGCCGCCTGACCCTCGGCGCGCACTGCTGGGCCTCGGGCCCGGCCAGCCTGTGCGCGGAGGACCAGCGCCTGATGCCCGAGCCGCGCCTACGCCTGCGTTTGCGCCAGTTCCCGCTGGACAGCCTGGCGCGCTGGCTGCCCGAGGACTTCGCCTGGCGCGGCCAGCTGGACGGCGACGTGCAGCTGGACCTGCCGGCCGCCGGCCCGAACGGCACCGTCCGGCTCGACGCCGGCAGCGGCACGCTGCGCCTGAAGGAGCAGGACGACTGGGTCGATTTCCCCTACCAGAGCCTGCAACTGGAGAGCCGCCTGACGCCCCGGCGCGTCGACACCCGCCTGCAGTTCCACGGCGAGCGGCTGGGCACGCTGGACGCCCAGGTGCAGCTCGATCCCCGGGCGAAGTCCCGGCCGCTGAACGGCAGCTTCAGCCTCGACGGGCTTGACCTGTCCCTCGCGCGGCCCTTCGTCCCCAGCGTGGAAACCCTCACCGGGCGGCTGCATGGCAACGGGCGGATTTCCGGCGGGCTGCTGGCGCCGCGGGTGGACGGCGAACTGCGCCTGGTCGACGGCGAGGTCTCCGGCGGCGACCTGCCGACCCGCCTGGAGCAGCTGCAGGTGCAGGCGCGGATCGCCGGCGAGCAGGTCGACCTGAGCGGCCACTGGACGGCCGGCGAGCATGGCAACGGCAACCTGTCCGGGCGGATCGCCTGGGGCGAGGCGCTGAACGTCGACCTGAACGTGCGCGGCAACCGCCTGCCGGTGACGGTCGACCCCTACGCGGAGCTGGAGGTCGAGCCGGACCTGGCGATTCGCATGGCCGGCGCGGGGCTGGCCGTCTCCGGCACGGTGCGGGTGCCCCGTGGCGCCATCACCGTCCGCCAGTTGCCGCCGTCGACGGTGCGGGTGTCGGACGACACCGTGATCGTCGGCCAGCGGCAGGAGCAGAAGGCCGCCACCGAACTGCACATGGACGTCGACGTGATCGTCGGCGAGGACAAGCTGAGCTTCTCCGGCTTCGGCCTCAACGCCGAGCTGGCCGGCCGGGTGCGCGTCGGCGACAACCTCGACACCCGCGGCGAGCTGCGCCTGAACAACGGCCGCTACCGCGCCTACGGGCAGAAGCTGACCATCCGCCGCGCCCGGCTGCTGTTCGCCGGCCCCATCGACCAGCCGTACCTGGACATCGAGGCGATCCGCAAGGTCGACGACGTGATCGCCGGCCTGCGCCTGACCGGCAGCGCCGAGCAGCCGCGCAGCGAGGTGTTCTCGGAGCCGGCGATGAGCCAGCAGCAGGCGCTGTCCTACCTGGTGCTGGGCCGGCCGATGAGCACCGGCGAGGACAGCAACATGCTCGGCGAGGCCGCGCTGGCGCTGGGCTTGGCCGGCAGCGCGCCGATCACCGGCGAGGTGGCGAAGCGCCTGGGGATCAAGGACTTCCAGCTGGATACCGAGGGCACCGGCAACCAGACCAGCGTGGTCGCCAGCGGCCAGCTCTCCGACCGGCTCAGCCTGCGCTACGGCGTGGGCGTGTTCGAGCCGGCGAACACCATCGCCCTGCGCTACTCGCTGGGCCGGCGGGTCTACCTGGAGGCGGCCAGCGGACTGGCCAGCTCGCTGGACATCTTCTACAAGCGCGACTTCTGACCCGCGGCGCCACGCCCGTAGCCTTCATGGCGTCTTAAGAAAGGGCTCACAGACTTCCCCTCGCCGCCGACTGCCCGGCGGAGAAGGGGAGCCATCATGCGCCTGGATCACTTCAGGACCCACCTGCTCGAATTCATCAACAAGGGCTTCCCGGCCCGCCAGTTGCGCCGCCTGGCCGCGCGCGACCTGTTGCGCGGCGCGGCGGCGGGGCGGCAGGCGCCCGCGCCGCTGACCGGGGCGCTGCTGGAATGGTCGGTTCTGGAGCCCCAGGCCGCGCTGGAACGCCTGGGCAGCCGCCGCGAAGGGCTGAGCGAGAGCGAGGCCGCGGAACGGCGCCTGCGCGAGGGGCCCAACGAGGTGGAGCAGGACCGCCCGATCGGCGCCTGGCTGCACCTCTGGTACTGCTACTGCAACCCCTTCAACCTGCTGCTGAGCCTGCTGGCGGCGATTTCCTGGCTCACCGAGGACGCCGAGGCCGCGGTGGTGATCGGCAGCATGGTGGGGATTTCCACGCTGCTGCGCTTCGTCCAGGAGAAGCGCTCGAACCGCGCCGCCGAGCGCCTCAAGGCGATGGTCGGCAACACCGCCACGGTGTTCCGCAGCCCGGACGACGACGGCCCGCCGCGCCGGCTGGAGCTGCCGATCCGCCAGCTGGTGCCCGGCGACGTGCTGTGGCTGTCGGCCGGCGACATGGTGCCGGCGGACGTGCGCCTGCTCAGCGCCAAGGACCTGTTCGTCGGCCAGGCGGCGCTGACCGGCGAATCGCTGCCGGTGGAGAAGTTCGCCCAGCTGCGCGACGCCCGCCAGGGCAACCCGCTGGAGCGCGACAACCTCTGCTTCATGGGCACCAACGTGATCAGCGGCTCGGCGCAGGCGGTGGTGGTCGGCACCGGCGCGCGGACCTACTTCGGCTCGCTGGCCGAACGGGTGATCGCCGCGGACCCGACGCCCACCGCCTTCCAGGCCGGGGTGAACAAGGTCAGCTGGCTGCTGATCCGCTTCATGCTAGTGATGGCGCCGCTGGTGCTGCTGCTCAACGGCCTGACCAAGGGCGACTGGCCGGAGGCGGCGCTGTTCGCGCTGTCCATCGCCGTCGGCCTGACCCCGGAAATGCTCCCGATGATCGTTACCTCGACCCTGGCCAAGGGCGCGGTGGCGCTGAGCCGGCGCAAGGTCATCGTCAAGCGCCTGGACGCCATCCAGAACTTCGGCGCGATGGACATCCTCTGCACCGACAAGACCGGCACCCTGACCCAGGACCGCATCGTGCTGGAGCGCCACACCGACGCCTTCGGCCGGGCGCAGGACCGCGTGCTGCAACTGGCCTTCCTCAACAGCCACCACCAGACCGGGCTGAAGAACCTGCTGGACGTGGCCGTGCTGGAGCATGTCGAGCTGCGCCACGCGCTGCGGGTGGACAGCCGCTACCGCAAGGTCGACGAGATTCCCTTCGACTTCGCCCGCCGGCGCATGTCGGTGGTGGTCGGCGAGCCCGACGGCCATCACCTGCTGATCTGCAAGGGCGCGCTGGAGGAGGTGCTGGACGTCTGCGTCGCGGTGGCGGACGGCGATGCCGTGGTGGCGCTGGACGGCGAGCGCCTGGCGGGCATCCGCGCGGTGGCCGGGGCGCTCAACCAGGAGGGCCTGCGGGTGGTGGCGGTGGCGACCCGCGAGTTGCCGGCGGAGCGCGAGGGCTACGGCGTGGCCGACGAGGCGGGGCTGTGCCTGGCCGGCTACATCGCCTTCCTCGACCCGCCCAAGGAAACCACCGCGCCGGCGCTGCGCGCGCTGGCGGACATCGGCGTGGCGGTGAAGGTGCTGACCGGCGACAACGAGCGGGTCAGCCTGAAGGTCTGCCGCGACGTCGGCCTGGCGGTCCGGGACGTGCTCCTCGGCCCGCAGCTGGACGATCTGGACGACGCGGCGCTGGGCGAGCTGGCCGAGCGCGCCACGCTGTTCGCCAAGCTCACCCCGGGGCACAAGGAACGCCTGGTGCGCGTGCTGCGCGAGCGCGGGCACGTGGTGGGTTTCCTCGGCGACGGCATCAACGACGCCCCGGCGCTGCGCAGCGCGGACATCGGCATCTCGGTGGACTCGGCGGTGGACATCGCCAAGGAGGCCGCCGACCTGATCCTGCTGGAAAAGAGCCTGATGGTGCTGGAGGAGGGCGTGATCGAGGGCCGGCGGACCTTCGCCAACCTGCTCAAGTACATCCGCATGACCGCCAGCTCCAACTTCGGCAACGTGTTCAGCGTGCTGGTGGCCAGCGCCTTCATTCCCTTCCTGCCGATGCTGCCGCTGCAGCTGCTGGTGCAGAACCTGCTGTACGACCTGTCGCAGATCGCCATTCCCTTCGACCACGTCGATGGCGAGCAGCTGCGCCGGCCGCAGCAGTGGAACCCGGACGGGCTGGGGCGCTTCATGGTGTTCTTCGGGCCGGTCAGCTCGCTGTTCGACATCGCCACCTTTCTGGTCCTGTGGTTCGCCCTGGGCGCCGATGCGCCGGAGCGGCAGACGCTGTTCCAGTCCGGCTGGTTCGTCGAGGGGCTGATCTCGCAGTTGCTGGTGGTGCACATGATCCGCACCCGGCGCATTCCCTTCCTGCACAGCCGAGCGTCCTGGCCGCTGCTGGGCATGACCCTGGCGATCGTCGCCGTGGCGGTGTTCCTGCCCATGGGGCCGCTGGCCCATTCGTTCCGCATGCAGGCGCTGCCGCTGGCGTACTGGCCGTGGCTGGCGGGCATCCTGCTGGGCTACATGGTGCTGACCCAGGCAGTGAAAGGCTGGTTCGCGCGGCGCTACGGCTGGGACCGCAGCGAGCCTCCGCGCCAGCGGGCGCCGCTGGCGCTGGGCGGGCAGGCGGATTCCAGCACGGGCTGATCCGGGCGCGGCAGTATCAGGCAAGCCTGCGCAGGACCAGGCAAACCGCTCGGCGCCTTCTTCGCGTATCGTCGCAACGCGTGCCCGGGGTTGCGCCTAGGCTGAATCCATTCGTGCCGGAACCTGCGGGTTGCGGCCACTCCATCACCCGCGGAAGAGGTGAACTCGCAGATGATTACCCTGAATCTGAACGGCAAGGACCATGAATTCGACGCGCCCGGCGAGATGCCGCTGCTCTGGGCCCTGCGCGATGTCGCCGGGCTGACCGGCACCAAGTACGGCTGCGGCATGGCGCTGTGCGGCGCCTGCACGGTGCACATCGACGGCCAGGCGACGCGCTCCTGCGTCACGCCGCTGTCGGCGGTGGCGGGCAAGAAGGTCACGACCATCGAGGCGGTGAGTGAGCAGCCCGCCGGCAAGGCCGTGCAGGAGGCCTGGCGGCGGCTGGACGTGGTGCAGTGCGGTTACTGCCAGTCCGGGCAGATCATGTCCGCCACCGCGCTGCTGGCCGGCAACAAGGCGCCCAGCGACGCCGACATCGACACCGCGATGAGCGGCAACATCTGCCGCTGCGCCACCTACGCGCGGATTCGCGCGGCCATCCACGACGCCGCCAAGACCCTGGCCTGAGGAGGTCCGACATGCTCGATACCCGCATCGATCAGGAACAGGCGCAGGCGCGCGGCATCCTCAACTTCAGCCGCCGGCATTTCCTCCGTGGCGCCGGCGGCCTGGCCCTGGGCATCTACTTCGCGCCGCTGCTGGGGCGCCTCGGCGAGGCCGAGGCGGCCGGCGAGTTCGAACCCAATGCCTTCGTGCGCATCGCCCCCGACGGCAGCGTCACGGTGATCGCCAAGCACCTGGAAATGGGCCAGGGCAGCTACACCGGGCTGGCCACGCTGATGGCCGAGGAGCTGGACGCCGACTGGGCCCATGTGCGCGTGGAAGGCGCCCCGGCGGATGCCAAGCGCTTCGCCAACCTGGCCTTCGGCAACCTGCAGGGCACCGGCGGCAGCACCGCCATGGCCAACTCCTTCGAGCAGATGCGCAAGGCCGGCGCCAGCGCCCGCGCCATGCTGGTGGGCGCCGCCGCCGAGCAGTGGCAGGTGCCCGCCGCGCAGATCGAGGTGCATGACGGTGTGCTGACCCACGCCGCCTCCGGGCGCAAGGCCGGCTTCGGCGAGCTGGCGGAAGCGGCGGCCAAACAGCCGGTGCCCGCCGAGGTGAAGCTGAAGGACCCGCAGGACTTCCGCCTGATCGGCCAGGCGAAGCTGCCGCGCACCGACAGCGACGGCAAGACCGACGGTTCGGCGCAGTTCACCCAGGACATCCAGCTGCCGGGCATGCTGGTGGCCGTGGTCGCCCACCCGCCGCGTTTCGGCGGCGTGCCGGCCAAGGTCGACGCGAGCAAGGCCAAGGCCGTGCCGGGTGTGGTGGCGGTGGTGGAATTCCCCGGCAGCGAGCGGCGTTTCGCCGGTGTCGCGGTGCTGGCGAAGAACACCTGGGCCGCGCGCCAGGGCCGCGATGTCCTGCAGGTCGAGTGGGACGAGAGCAAGGCGTTCAGGATGGGCAGCAAGGAAATCTTCGCCCAGTACCGCGAGATGGCCGGCAAGCCCGGGCTGGTGGCGCGCAACGAGGGCGACGTCGACAAGGCGCTGAAGTCGCCGGCCAAGCTGATCGAGGCGGAGTACGAGTTCCCGTTCCTCGCCCATGCGGCGATGGAGCCGCTGAATTGCGTGGTCCAGCTCAAGGACGACGGCGGCTGCCAGATCTGGAACGGCGAGCAGTGGCAGACCGGCGACCAGATGGCGGTGGCGCAGCTGCTGGGCATCCAGCCGGAGCAGGTGTCGATCACCCAGCTGTACGCCGGCGGCAGCTTCGGCCGCCGCGCCAACCCGCATTCGGACTACGTGCTGGAGGCCACGGCGATCGCCAGGGCTGCCCGCGAGCAGGGCATCAAGGCACCGGTGAAGATGGTCTGGACCCGCGAGGACGACACCCGTGGCGGCTACTACCGTCCGGCGTTCCTGCACCGCGCGCGGCTGGCGGTGGATGCCGCGGGCAACCTGGTGGGCTGGGAACAGCGGCTGGTCGGGCAGTCCTTCATCCTCGGCACGCCGTTCGAGAAGGTCATGGTCAAGGACGGCATCGACAGGATCGCCGTGGAGGGCGCGAACGACCTGCCATACGCCGTGCCCAACCTGCGCGTCGAGCAGGCCCTGGCCGACAACGTCACGGTGCCGACCCAGTGGTGGCGCTCGGTGGGGCACACCCACACGGCGTTCTCCACCGAGACGCTGGTGGACGAGGCGGCCATCGCCGCCGGCAAGGACCCGTACGAGTTCCGCCGCGCGCTGCTCAAGGATCATCCGCGCCACCGCGGCGTGCTGGAGCTGGCGGCGCAGCGCGCCAACTGGCAGGCGCCGCTGCCGAAGGGCGGCCAGGGCGAGCAGCGCGGCCGGGGCATCGCCGTGCATGAGTCGTTCGGCAGCTTCGTCGCCCAGGTGGTGGAGGTGACGGTCAAGGCGGACCACAGCTTCAAGGTGGACCGCGTGGTCTGCGCGGTGGACTGCGGCCTGGCGATCAATCCGGACGTGATCAGGGCGCAGATGGAGGGCGGCATCGGCTTCGCCCTGTCGGCGGCCCTGCACAGCGCCATCACCCTGACGGACGGCAAGGTGGACCAGTCCAACTTCAACGACTACCAGGTCCTGCGCATCAACGAGATGCCGGTGGTGGAGGTGCATATCGTGCCCTCGGCGGTGCCGCCGACCGGCGTCGGCGAACCCGGCGTGCCGCCGCTGGCGCCGGCGCTGGCCAACGCGCTGTTCGCCGCCAGCGGCAAGCGCATCCGCAGCCTGCCGATCGGCAATCAGCTGCAGGGCTGATCCGGGCGCCGGCGGCGCTTCTGGTTTCTGTAGGAGCGGAGCTTCTCCGCGATCACCGCGACAGCGGTGCCTCGTCCAGCCGCCGGCCTGCCGGCCGGTTTCGCGGAGAAGCTCCGCTCCTACGGGACAGCCTGGAGCCGGCAGGTTCGCGCCGGGTGGGCTAGGGTGGAAGTGAGCCGCCGTGACCTTGAAGGTCGCGGTCGACGAGGGTGCCGGCGAGATTTTCCGGCATGTGTCACGCAGGACAGGTATCCTGCACGGGCGTGTCCAGACGGCCACGCTGACTTACAACTGGAGCAGTGACATGAGCCGCGACAAGCAGCTTTTCCCCGACGACGAAATCGGCGACGCCCTGTGGGCCCTGCAGGAGGACGGTGAGGACCTCTCCGTCGAGCACGAGGTGGAGTTCGCGGTGATCTTCCCGGACGAACAATCCGCCCTGGACTTCGCCATCATGCTGCTGCAGAACGGGCAGAAAGTGGCCTATTCGGAATACGACGGCAACGACCAACTGCCCTGGCAGGTCCTGGCCTACCCGGTGATGGAGCTCAGCCACGAGCACATCAGCGGCTACGCCGCGCTGCTGTCCGAGCACTCCGCCGACCTGGGCGGCCAGCTGGACGGCTGGTCGGCGCTCTGAGCGGCCGATGCTTGATGAAAGCGCTGCCTGCGCAGAGCGTGTGAAAACGCACTGACTGCAGGCCAAGCCAACGCCCCGACAGGTTCGGGGCGTTGGTGTTTCCGGGGCATGGAAAGCCCGTGGCTAGCCGCCGTGCAGCAGCAGGAGCCCCCACAGCACCAGCAACAGCCCCGACGCGCGGCTGAGCCAGGCGCCGCCGGGCAGGTACTTCTCCAGCAGCACATAGGCGCCAATCAGGGCGACCCAAAGCAGGTTCATCAGTCCCACGACGAACAGCACCCCCATCAGCGCCCAGCAGCAGCCCAGGCAATACAGCCCGTGGGCCAGCCCCATGTGCCACGCGCCGGACGGGCCGGGCCGCCAGTAAGCCAGCAGGAATTGCAGGGGGGACTGGCAGCGGCGCAGGCAGGCACGTTTGGCGGGCAGGAACTGATAGAAGCCGGCGCCCATCAGGAGTGCCGTTCCCAGCCACTGGTTCTGGCTGCGCATCTCCGTGCTGAGCAGGGCCCGCTGGTCCAGCAGCCATTGCAGCAGCGTGGCGACCAGGCTGAATCCGCCCCAGACCAGCAGATAGGCGCCGCAGAAGAGCAGCAGCGCCAGGCTTCGCTGGTCGGCGGGGAGCCGCTGGCGAAGGCTGTGCTGATAGAGGAGGAACATCGGCGTGGCGCTGGGGAGCATCATGCCGACCATCATGATGCTCCACATGGCGAACATCAGCAGGGCGTCGCGGAGCGTCCACGGCATCGGCATGCCTTCCATGGCCATCTCCAGCATGCCCCCGGGAGCGGCCATGCGCCGCGCGAGGTCCAGCAGGAAAAGCCACGCGACCGCGGAAAGGGCGGACAACAGCAGCACCAGCAATACCGCTTGCCGGCTCAACCAGCTGGGTGCCGCACGGGCGCCGGAGCCGGGCTCCGACACCTTCAGCGCACCACGCCCTGTCCCGTGAAGCGCAGGCGGGCGAAGTGCGCGTGTCCGCCTTGCGAGCTGATATCGATGCCGCCCTGGGCGTCGAAGCTGCCGCTGCCCATTTCCGCCTCGGTGAACTCGAAGCCATCCGGCAACGTCAGGCGGGCCCGTTGCGGCTGCCCGGTCACGGGATTGCGAATCGGCTCACCGGTGACCTCGAGCACGCCGGGGACATGGGTGTGCGCGGTGCGCTCATCGATGTCGATCGTGAGTTCGATCGGGACGAAGCGCGGCTCGAGGACTTCGGACAGGGTGGTGCTGAATACCTGGAACACCGTAGCGCCCGGCACGGTTTCCGCACCCGACAGGATGGTCAGCAGGGCCGCGCGTTGCTCCGGGCTGGCGCGCTCCTCGATGAAGACCTGACAGCGGCCGTTGCCTTCGTGGATAGCGCCAGGCCAGGCAAAGGTGCCGACCCAGCAGAGCCCATCGAGCACCTGCCCCTCGAAATGGCCCTTGTCGATCCGCATGCTCACCACCGCTTCGCACTTGCCGTGGGTCGGAGGCGAGCTGAATTGGCACGGGCAACCCCAGTTGCAGTTGCAGGACACAAACTCGACGCCCTCAAGGCGCCAGTCAGCCATGGCCATGGCTCACCTCCCCATCACGTTGATCTGAAGCGGTAACTGCCCTGATTAATAACGCTAGCAGACGCAACGCGCGGCGAAGCGCTAGCCGACCGGGGGTGTACGGGGCGAAACCGGCGTCTACGGGATGGCCTTGCCGGTCATGCAGATGCCCGTCGGCGATGGCGCGCTACGGCCCGTTCCATCGTATTGCGGGTCCGCCCGTCACTCCGGCAACGGCGCATTGCGCGCCACCTGGCGCAGCGCCTGCTCGTAGTAGTCCACGCTCTGCGCGCCGGAGATCAGCTGGCGGCCATTGAGGATCACCGCCGGTACCGCGTGGATGCCCCGGCTGGTGTAGAAGTCCTCCTCGGCCACCACCTCGTCGGCGTAGGCGTCGCTGTCGAGGATCTCCCGGGCCCGCACCGCGTCCAGGCCGACGCTGACGGCCACGTCCAGCAGCACTTCGGCATCGCTCGGGTCGCGCCCCTCGCCGAAGTAGGCGTGCAGCAGGGCCTGCTTGAGGGCGATGTCGCGGTGCGACTCCGCCGCCCAGTGCAGCAGGCGATGGGCATCGAAGGTGTTGTAGATGCGGTCGCGCTTCTTCAGGTCGAAGTGCACGCCGACTTCCTCGCCCATCGCGCGCAGGTGTTCCTGGTTGCGGGCGATTTCCTCGGCGCTGCTGCCGTACTTGCGCTGCAGGTGCTCCACCAGGTCCTCGCCCTCGGCGGGCATGTCCGCGTTGAGCTCGAAGGGCTTGATGTGCAGGTCGATGGTCAATTCGCCTTCCACGCGGCGGATGGCTCCCAGCAGACCGTTCAGGCCAATGGCGCACCAGGGGCAGACCACGTCGGAGACGAAATCTATGGTGATGCTATCGCGCATGCTGGCGATCTCCGGCAAATGGGCGTCGTTCAAGGATGGACCCGGAAGGGCGTTCCGATCCAGTAGCAGGGTTGCCGGGGGCAGAGTCTGACTTTGAGTCATTTCTCTAAATTATTCCTAAGTAATTGATTTTATAGAAATTGAAATACTTGAGAAATGACATTAACCAGGCTGGGCCCCAGGAGACGGCGAAACCCTTTGGATTCGGGCCTTCTGGCGCTGCGCTGATGGTCTGGGAATGCGTCGTTTCATGATGTTATTTGTTAAGCAAATTGTATAAATAAATGATTTATAAGGAATTTATAGCTTGATTGGCGGCTCGGATGCCAGAGATCCGCATCCATCGATGATTCCCCGCGGCGCAAGGCGTCCCCGGGGCCATGGTTCCCGCTGTGGAGCCGGCTGGCGAGGTGCCCTCGATGAGGCCCGAGTGCCTGTCCGGAAGAGCTGCCGAGGCTCCCGGCGGCGTTCGCCGGCCATCGTGCCGACGCAGCCGGTCGGACGGTGCCACCTGCGATGCAATGACACTGGAATTGCCACGCAGACGCGCTACCTTGAGCCTGTTGTGCGCATGAATTTTCGATGCGCACCGCTTCCCGCCGTCCCCGCGCAGGCACACGGAACCGCAGCTGCAGGCCCGGCAGTCAACCAGCAGATACGGAGCACGCCATGGCTCGCACCACGCCCATCGAGCTTTACCGCAATATCGGCATCGTCGCCCACGTCGACGCCGGCAAGACCACCACGACCGAGCGCATCCTTTTCTATACCGGGGTGAACCACAAGATGGGCGAGGTGCACGACGGCGCGGCGACCATGGACTGGATGGTGCAGGAGCAGGAACGCGGCATCACCATCACCTCGGCGGCCACCACCGCCTTCTGGCAGGGTTCCACCAAGCAGTACGGCCACAAGTTCCGCTTCAACATCATCGACACCCCCGGCCACGTCGACTTCACCATCGAGGTGGAGCGCTCCCTGCGCGTGCTCGACGGCGCGGTGGTGGTGTTCAGCGGCGCCGACGGCGTCGAGCCGCAGTCCGAGACGGTCTGGCGCCAGGCCAACAAGTACCACGTGCCGCGCCTGGCCTACGTGAACAAGATGGACCGCCAGGGCGCCGACTTCCTGCGCGTGGTCAAGCAGATCAAGCAGCGTCTGGGGCACAACCCGGTGCCGATCCAGCTGGCCATCGGCCAGGAGGAGAACTTCGCCGGGCAGATCGACCTGGTGAAGATGAAGGCCATCGTCTGGAACGACGCCGACCAGGGCACCAGCTACACCGAGGAGCCGATTCCCGCCGAGCTCCAGGCCCTGGCCGAAGAGTGGCGCGCGCACATGATCGAGGCCGCCGCCGAGGCCAACGAGGAACTGATGAACAAGTACCTCGAAGGCGAGGAACTGAGCATCGAGGAAATCAAGGCCGGCCTGCGCCAGCGCACCCTGGCCAACGAGATCGTCCCGGCGGTGCTGGGCTCCTCGTTCAAGAACAAGGGCGTGCCGCTGGTGCTCGACGCGGTGATCGACTACCTGCCGGCGCCCTCGGAAATCCCGGCGATCAAGGGCACCCACCCGGACGACGAAGAGAAGCACGACGAGCGCCACGCCGACGACGAGGAGCCGTTCTCCGCGCTGGCCTTCAAGATCGCCACCGACCCCTTCGTCGGCACCCTGACCTTCACCCGCGTCTATTCCGGCGTGCTCTCCAGTGGCGACGCCGTGCTCAACTCGGTGAAGGGCAAGAAGGAGCGCGTCGGGCGCATGGTGCAGATGCATGCCAACCAGCGCGAGGAGATCAAGGAGTGCCGCGCCGGCGACATCGCCGCGCTGATCGGCATGAAGGACGTCACCACCGGCGACACCCTGTGCGCCATCGACAAGCCGATCATCCTCGAACGCATGGACTTCCCCGATCCGGTGATCTCCGTGGCCGTGGAACCCAAGACCAAGGCCGACCAGGAGAAGATGGGCATCGCCCTGTCCAAACTGGCGCAGGAAGACCCCTCGTTCCGCGTCAAGACCGACGAGGAGACCGGGCAGACCATCATTTCCGGCATGGGCGAGCTGCACCTGGACATCATCGTCGACCGCATGCGCCGCGAGTTCAACGTCGAGGCCAACATCGGCAAGCCGCAGGTGGCCTACCGCGAGGCGATCCGCAAGAAGTGCGAGATCGAGGGCAAGTTCGTCCGCCAGTCCGGCGGCCGCGGCCAGTTCGGCCACTGCTGGATCCGCTTCGAGCCGGGCGAGGCCGGCAAGGAGGGTCTGGAGTTCGTTAACGAAGTCGTCGGCGGCGTGATCCCCCGCGAGTTCATCCCGGCGATCCAGAAGGGCATCGAGGAACAGATGCAGAACGGCGTGCTCGCCGGCTACCCGCTGATCGGCCTGAAGGCCTCGGTGTTCGACGGCTCCTACCACGACGTCGACTCCAGCGAGATGGCCTTCAAGATCGCTGCCTCCATGGCCACCAAGCAGCTCTCGCAGAAGGGCGGCGCGGTGCTGCTGGAGCCGGTGATGAAGGTCGAGGTGGTGACGCCGGAGGATTACATGGGCGACGTGATGGGCGACCTCAACCGCCGGCGCGGCCTGATCCAGGGCATGGAAGACACCCCGGCGGGCAAGGTGATCCGCGCCGAGGTGCCGCTGGGCGAGATGTTCGGCTATGCCACTGACGTGCGGTCGATGTCCCAGGGGCGGGCGAGCTACTCGATGGAGTTCACCAAGTACGCCGAGGCGCCGGTGAATATTGCCGAGGCGATCATCAAGAAGGCCAATGGCTGACGGTCCCCTGAGCTGACAACGGCGCCCGCGGGCGCCGTTGTCGTTTTTCGTAGGAGCGGACTTTGTCCGCGATGCCCTCGCTCTTCGTAGGCTGGATAACGCGCAGCGTCATCCAGCGTCTTGTTTGGTGTGTATGCGCCGCTTCGGCGTGTGCGGAGACTTCTTGTTTCGCCCCCTCGGGCGACCTACTTTGGCAAACGCCCCAAAGTAGGCAAAGGTCTGTGCCCCTGCATCCGGCCCCGGCTTCGCCGGGGTTCCCTCGCTCCATCGGAGTTTCAGGGGCCCGCGTTGACGGGCCATCCCTGGCCCGACAACGCTCTCGCGGCATCCATGCCGCTCGACCCCTGAAACTCCGATTCCACTCGGCCTCCTGAAGGGGCGCTCCGGTGCGTGCGGAGATTCCTCTGGAAGTCTTCAAAAGCCAAATCCCAAAGCACAGCGTGCCCGGGATTTGCTCGTGTAGGAGCGGACCTTGTCCGCGAAGCTCTTGAGCCGGGCTGATCGCGGACAGAGTCCGCTCCTACAAAAGCCAATCCCACCGTAGGAGCGGACTCTGTCCGCGATGCTCTTGCTTTGCGCAGCGTTATCCACCTGATGGGTATCGCTTCGCTCCACGCCATCCTACGAAGAGCCGCTTCCAGCATGGAGCAGCCAAGGTTTCAGGCGCGCGCAGAGTCCCGTCAGGAGGCCGAGTAGAGGTATTGCGTAGAGGGGCGAGCGGCATGGATGCCGCGAGAGGCTTGAAGGGCCATGGATGGCCCTTGCAAGCCGACCCTCGGAGCAATACCGGAGCGAGGGCAGTCTGAGCGAAGCGAAGACCCGGATGTCGGGACGGGCCCTTTTGGTTCCTTTTGGGGCCCCAAAAGGGACTCGCCCGGGAGGGCGAAACCAAATCGCTCAGCACACGCCGAAGCGGCGCAGAAACACCCAACCCCGAAAGACAAAAAGCATCGCGGAGAAGCTCCGCTCCTACAGGAGCGTGGGCTCACCGCACAAGCAGACCGCGTCCGGGGCGGGCAACACCTACGACCGATACAGCACCGGCCGCCGCAGGTGCACGTAGCTGTACCCCTCGCGCGCCAGGGCGATGCGTTGCGGGTCCAGTTCGGCCACCAGCAGTTCCTCGTCGTGCCTGGCCTGGGATATCACCTGCCCATCCGGCGCGACGATGCAGCTCAGGCCGCAGTACTGCAGCTTGCCCTCGTGGCCGACGTAGTTGGCGTAGGCGAGGAACACCTGGTTTTCGTAGGCGCGGGTCGGCACCAGCACCTGGGCGACGAACTCGTAGGGGCGCATGTTGGCGGTGGGCACCAGTACCAGGTCGGCACCGGCCAGCGCCAGGCTGCGTACGGCCTCGGGGAATTCCACGTCGAAGCAGATCAGCAGGCCGATCTTCCAGCCGTCCAGCTCGAAGATCGCCGGCGGCTCGTCGGAGGCGCTGAACTGGCTGCGGTCGAGGTCGCCGTAGAGGTGGGTCTTGCGGTAGTTGGCGCGGCGCTCGCCCGCGCGGTCGATCAGTTGCACGCTGTTGAAGATGGCGCCGCCGGCGTCGCGCTCCGGGTAGCCGTAGAGAATGCCGAGGTTGTGCTGGCAGGCGATTTCGGCGATACGCGCCGCCGAGGGGCCGTCGCTGGCTTCGGCCAGTTCGGTGACCCGTTGGGCACCGATGTTGTAGCCGCTGAGGAACATTTCCGGCAGGACCAGCAGATCCGCGCCGTTCTGCACCGCCTGCCGGGCGGCCTGTTCGAGGCGTAGCAGGTTGCCGGCGACGTCGCCGGGGCCGGGTGGGCACTGGTAAAGGGAGAGGTACATGGTGGTCTCCTCGGCAAGAGCCCGTTCCGAATCTGCTGCGCGTCGGCGCAACCGCTTCGGAACAGGCCCGGATGCTCATTTACAGCTCTGGTCTCCTCGCCAAGCGCGAGCGGGATCGGAAAAGTGTGCGCCTACTTCCGATCCCGCGCGAGCGAGGTTTCGCTTGCCTCGGCTCACTCCGGCAGCTGGATCGGACCGAGTTCGGCGAAGCGGTCGCCCGGGCCGGGATTTTCCGGATGGGTGGCGCCGCCGAAGTGCTTCATGATGCCCCACACGGCGTTGAGCGAGGTCTGCACCGCGCCTTCCACCCAGGCCGGGGTCCAGGACACGTCGTCACCGGCGATGAAGATGCCGCGCTGCTCGGCGGGCATGTCGTCCTGCATGAAGTGCGCGTACATCCGCTGGTTGTAGCGGTAGTGGCCCGGCAGCGCGCCCTTGAAGGCGCCGAGGAAGTGCGGGTCGGCTTCCCAGGACACGGTGATGGGGTTGCCGATGATGTGGCTGGTGATGTCGACCGTCGGGTAGACCTTCTTCAGCGCGTCCAGGGCCAACTGCACGCGCTTCTCCACCGGGTGCGGGAGCATCTTCATGGCGTCGCTCATCCAGGAGTAGGACAGGCAGATCACCCCCGGCTTGTCGTCGCCGTTGTCGAACAGGTAGGTGCCACGGGTGAGGCGGTCGGTGAGGGTCATGCTCATCACGTCGCGGCCGGTCTGCGGGTCCTTGTCCTTCCAGAACGGCCGGTCGACCATCACGAAGGTCTTCGACGACTGCATGTAGCGGGTGCGGTCCAGGGCCATCCACATCTTCTGCGAGAACAGCGCTTCCTCGCATTCGATCTGGGTGGTCAGCAGCCAGCTCTGGCAGGTGGTCAGCACCGCGGCGTATTCGCGGGTGTCGCCCCAGTAGTCGGTGACCGCGAGGTTGCCGCTGGCGGCGCGGGCGATCTTCTTCACGCCCGGACGCGGTGCGCCGTTGTGCAGGCTGGCCAGGGAGGTGCCGGCCGGCCAGTGCGCGCACTGTTCCGGCACGTGGCTCCAGATGCCGCGCGGCACCTGCTCGACGCCGCCGACCACGAGGTGCTGGTGGTCGTCGCAGTTGGTCATCACCACGCGGAAGATTTCCAGCATGGAGTTGGGGAAGTCGGAGTCCCAGCCGCCGGTGCCGAAGCCGACCTGGCCGAAGATTTCGCGGTGGCGGTAGGACAGGCGGGAGAAGGCCTTGGAGGTGGCGACGAAGTCGTAGAAGGTGCGGTCGTCCCATTTCGGCACCAGCTCGTCCCACAGGGCCTTGAGCTTGGCGGTGTCGCGTTCTCGGATGGCGTCCTGGATCTCGGAGAAGCGCGCGCCGTCTTCCAGGGCGTCGGCCCAGGCCTGGGCGACTTCGCGGAAGATGTCCGGCAGGTCGGCCATCTTCTCGGCGTAGTGGCTGGTGCCTTCGAGGTCCACCACCGTGCTGCCGGAGGCCGGGGTCAGCGGGTTGGGGAAGGGCTTGGTCTGCAGGCCGAGCTTGTCGACGTAGTGGTAGAAGGCGGTGCTGGACACCGGGAAGCGCATGCCGCCCAGCTCGGCGATGATGCCGTCGGCGCCCTCGAAGGATTCGGAGCGCAGGCGTCCGCCCATCTTCGCCGCTTCGTAGACCACGGGCTTGAGGCCCAGCTTCATCAGCTCGTAGGCCGCCACCAGGCCGGAGATGCCGGCGCCGACGATGGCCACTTCCTGGCCGCGCTTCCCGGCGGGGATGCTGCCCAGGCCGGCGGGGTGTTCGATCCAGTCGTCGAAGGCGAAGGGGAAGTCCGGGCCGAAGATGGTCACCGGCTTCTTGCCGGGGGTGTGGGGATGGCGGTTGTTGTTCATTGGAGTCTCCCGATTGTTCGGCACGCCGGTTTGTACCAACCAGCTTGGCAAGGCTTCGCACGGCCCGCCGAGGCCAGTCGATGGGTGGCGCGCGGGCAAAGAAATGGCGAGCCGTGGGGGCTCGCCGTGGCGCCCACTATTGCAAAGGCCGTCGTTGAAATGAATCTGACAATCTGCAAGATTGGCGAGAGCTTTCAGGCGGATTGACTAATACGATGAGCAATATGACGAAAAACGCTGATGCGGCCTTGTTGAACCTGCTGCGCGCCAACGCCCGCGAGTCGATTTCGGAGCTGGCGCGCAAGCTCGGCGTGTCGCGTTCCACGGTGCAGAGCCGGATCGAGCGGCTGGAGCAGCGGGGCATCATCAGCGGCTATTCGATCAAGGTGTCGGACAGCTACGCGCAGTCGCTGGTGCGCGCCCATGTGCTGGTCACCGCGCTGCCCAAGCTGTCGCACCAGGTGGTGCAGGCGCTGGAGAAGATCGCCGAGGTGAAGACCCTGCATTCGGTGAGCGGCAACTTCGACATGATCGTGATCGTCGAGGCGCTGTCGATCCGCGACCTGGACGCGGTGCTGGACCGTATCGGCGCGCTGGACGGGGTGGAGCGGACCATGTCGTCGATCATCCTGTCGACGCGGATCGACCGTTGAGGAGCGGGTTGCTCCCGTAGGAGCGGACCTTGTCCGCGATAGGCCCGGCGTACCCCTCCCTGTAGGAGCGAGCTTGCTCGCGAACCGCACGGCACGGGGTTTGATCGCGGACAGAGTCCGCTCCTACGAAAGCCATGGCCATCACCTTCAGCAGGATTGGCCCCATTGGTCTGCCGCGATTGCTGTGAATTGGCTATTCGAACCGGCGGGTGATGGCGCTAACGTAGCGCCATTCCCGCAATCCAGCGGGCCTCACTGGAGATCGCCATGAGCGCACGTATCGAATGGGCCAAGACCGCCCCTGACGCCTACAAGGCCATGCTTGGCCTGGAACAGGTTCTGGCCCAGTCCGGGCTGGAGAATTCGCTGCTGGAACTGGTGCGTCTGCGCGCCTCGCAGATCAACGGTTGCGCCTATTGCATGAACATGCACGCCAACGACGCGCGCAAGGCCGGCGAGACCGAGGCGCGCCTGCAGACCCTGGGCGCCTGGCACGAAACCCGCTTCTTCACCGACCGCGAGCGCGCCGCGCTGGCCTGGGTGGAAAGCCTGACCCTGCTGGCCGAGAAACATGCGCCGCAGGACCAGTTCGACGCCCTGCGTGAGCATTTCAGCGAGGCGGAGATCGTCAACCTGACCCTGGCGATCGCCACCATCAACGCCTGGAACCGTTTCGGCGTGGGCATGGCGATGGTGCCCTGAGTGCCCTGAGTAGGCAGCGTGGAAGAGGGCGCCTGCGGGCGCCCTTTTTCTTTTTGGGCAATTCGCGGACAGAAAGCAGAGGAATAACAGACGCGCGCAGAGGCCCGTCAGGAGGCCGAGTGGAGGTATTGCGCAGAGGGGCGAGCGGCATGGATGCCGCGAGAGGCTTGAAGGGCCATGGATGGCCCTTGCAAGCCGACCCTCGGCGCAATACCGGAGCGAGGGAAACGGAGCGAAGCGTAGTAACAGCCGAAGGCTGGCCCGAAGGGTGAGCGAAGCGAATCAGTCTGAGCGAAGCGAAGACCCGGATGTCGGGACGGGCCCTTTTGGTTCCTTTTGGGGCCCCAAAAGGGACTCGCCCGGGAGGGCGAAACCAAATCTTTCAGCACACGCCGAAGCGGCGCATGAACACCGTACGAAGAGCAAAAGCATCGCGGATAAGATCCGCTCCTACGAAAGCGGTGCACTCGCAGGTGTAGGAGCGGATTTATCCGCGATCGCCTCGTTCAGCGCCTGTAGATCACCACCGCCGCGCGCAACTTGCTGCGGCCGAAGCGGCTCATCTGCTCGAACTCCGCGTGGCTCACCGGGATGTGCTGGCAGTCCAGCGGCTGGCGGTGCTTGCTGTGGTCGACGTCGGGGTCGTGCAGGTAGACGAAATCCTCGTCGCAATCGGTGACCACCACCCAGTGCGGCGCCTTCGAGCGGGTCAGGCGGTAGCTGCTGATCAGCACCATCGGCTGGCCGCCGGCCACCAGTGCGCTATCGATGTCGAGCTGGCTGACCAGCAGCTGCTCCACGTCGCTCTGCGCCAGTTCGCGGGTGAAGTCCTCGTGCACCAGGCGCATCACCTCGCGTTTTTCCTCGCTGCGCACGCCGTCGAGGAACAGCGGGCCGTCCTCCGACAGTTGCAGCTGCACGCGGAAACCCCGGCGCCAGGCGGCCAGGGCCAGCCCCTGGGGGCTGCAGCCTCCGTGGCCGGCGGTCATGTAGATGGTGGTGGCTTCGCGCCAGATGCGCAGCTCCTCGCGGCGCTCCAGCACCCGCTCGGCGTCCAGCGCGCCGATGGCCATCAGCAGGCAGGACGGGCCGCAGGTGAATTCGGTGGTCTGGCGATAGAAGGGCACGTGCCGTGGCGCGCGGTCGCTGACCTGGCGGATGCGCTTCTCGAAGCGCAGCGCCTCGCTGTGGTCCTCGTAGTAGTCGCGCACCGTGGCGAAGGGGCGGTAGCCGTTGCGCTGGTAGAGGATGATCGCGCCGCGATTGTCCGGGCGGACTTCCAGGCGCATGTAGGCGCAGTCGTTGTCGATCGCCTCGGCCTCGGCGCGGTCCAGCAGCTTCTGGCCCAGGCCGATGCCGCGGGCACGCTCATCGAGGGCGATGGAATACAGGCGGGCCAGCGAGGTGCCCTGGTGGAACAGCACCAGGACGTAGCCCAGCAGGCTGCGGTCGGCTTCGGCGACGATCAGCGAGGCGTGGGCGCGGCTGATCATCCACTGGAAGTTGCGCCGCGACAGGCGGTCGTACTCGAAGCAGCGGTTTTCCAGCTCGACCAGGGCGCTCAGGTCGTCGGCGGTGGCGGTGCGGAGTTGCAGGTTCATACCGGTAAGGATTCGTTAACCTGAATGGAGCACGTTGGTTCCGCCAGGGGCGCGAACGCAGTGCCCGGCCATGGGGTCGAAGCAGCATTCAGCGGAGTATTGTCCCTGGCTCAACGCGCGGCAAGCGCTATCCCGAACCCCTGGAGGTGTCGTGAGCAAGCTGTTCATCATCGTCGAACGCAAGGAAGACTGGGCGTCCTACTACCCCAGTGAAGATGTGGTCAGCGCCCAGGAGTACCTGGAGATGCCCATCGATGACGACCCCGGCAAGCGCGTGCAGGTGATCAACCTGTGCCGCAACTACAGGTACCTGGGCCACGGCTATTACTGCTCGCTGCTGGCCGAGGCGCGCGGGCACAAGGTGATCCCGTCGGTGCGCAGCATCAGCGAGCTGGCCAGGAAGTCGCTCTACAGCCTGGCCCTGGAAGACCTGGAAAAGACCCTCGACAAGGCGCTGGCCGACCATCCCTACGGCAACACCGACGGCTTCACCCTGACCCTGTATTTCGGCCGCACCGACATGGAGCCGCTGCAGGACCTGGCGCGCCAGCTGTTCGAGGCCTTTCCCTGTCCGCTGCTGCTGGTGGAGTTCCGCAAGACCCGCGGCTGGCACATCGAAGGGGTGAAGCCGGGCAACATCCACAAGCTGCGCGAGGACCAGGAAGACCTCTTCGCCAGCGCGCTGGACAGCTTCAGCCGGCAGATCTGGCGCAAGCCGCGCTCGCGCCGGCAGTACCGCTACGACCTGGCGATCCTCCACGATCCGCAGGAAGCGTTCCCGCCGTCGGACGCCAAGGCGCTGAAGAACTTCATCCGCGTCGGCCGCAGCCTCGGCATCGACGTCGAGCTGATCGAGCGCAAGGACTACGCGCGGCTGGCCGAATACGACGCGCTGCTGATCCGCGAGACCACCAGCGTCAGCGACCACACCTACCGCTTCGCCAAGAAGGCCGAGAGCGAGGGCATGGTGGTGATGGACGACCCGGTGTCGATCCTGCGCTGCACCAACAAGGTCTACCTGGCGGACCTGCTGCGCAGCCACAAGCTGGGCATGCCGGCCACCGAGATCCTCTACAAGGACAACCCGCAGGAACTGGAGAAGGTCGGCGGGCGGCTGGGCTTCCCGCTGGTGCTGAAGATTCCCGACGGCAGCTTCTCCCGCGGGGTGATCAAGGTGTCCGACCAGGAGGAACTGCTCAAGGCCAGCGCCGAGCTGTTCGAGCGCTCGGTGCTGCTGCTGGCCCAGGAGTTCTTCTATACCGAATACGACTGGCGCATCGGCGTGCTCAACCAGAAGCCGATCTTCGCCTGCCAGTACTTCATGTCCAAGGGCCACTGGCAGATCTACGACCACAGCCCCGATGCCCAGGAGCTCAGCGGCGACTTCCGCACCATGGCGGTCCACGAGGCGCCGCGCAAGGTGGTGGAACTGGCGGTGAAGACCGCCAACCTGATCGGCGACGGCCTGTACGGGGTGGACCTGAAGCAGTCCGGCGACCGCGTGGTGGTGATCGAGGTGAACGACAACCCGAACATCGATTGTGGCGTGGAGGATGTGTACCTGGGCGACGACCTCTACAAGCTGGTGCTGGAGGAGTTCATCCGCCGCCTGGAGGCCAAGCGGCGCGGGCGCGGCTGGTGAGACCGTTTCGGCATTGACCTTATAGGAAAACGGTCGATGGGCAGCGTCAAATTATTGCTAGCGTTACAAATTGGAGCGCCAAGCGACTGTTTTTAAAAGTTTTTCAAAAAAATGGCGCCAAGGAAGGGAGCATGCTCGAGGCGGCATCGAATCTTCGACGCCTGCTGGTGGTCGATCCTTGCGATGACTGCCGGCGGCTATTACCCGGGCTCCGTGCGGCGGGCTGGGAGGTGGACAGCTGCGAGCTGGCCGAGGCCGGCGAGCACAGCTGCGACGTCGGCCTGCTGCGCCTGCAGCCCGAGCACCTGGACCGCCCGGAAATGGTCAAGGAGCTCATCAGCCGCAGCGGCACCGAATGGATCGCGGTGCTCAGTCCCGACATCCTGCCGATCCACGAGGTCGGCGATTTCGTCAGCGAGTGGTTCTTCGACTTCCATACTTTGCCCTTCGACGTGGCGCGGGTACAGGTCACCCTGGGCCGCGCCTTCGGCATGGCGCGCCTGCGCGGGCGCGGCAGCATGCATGGCGACGAGCGGCAGCACGAGCTGCTCGGCGAAAGCCGCGAGGTGCGCGAACTGCGCAAGCTGCTGGCGAAGTTCGCGCCGACCGAGTCGCCGGTGCTGATCCGTGGCGAGAGCGGCACCGGCAAGGAGCTGGTGGCGCGTACCCTGCACCGGCTGTCGCGGCGCGCGGTGCGGCCGTTCGTGGCGATCAATTGCGGCTCGATTCCGGAAAACCTGATCCAGTCGGAGCTGTTCGGCCACGAGAAAGGCGCCTTCACCGGCGCGCACCAGCGCAAGATCGGCCGCTTCGAGCAGGCCAACGGCGGCACGCTGTTCCTCGACGAGGTGGGCGACCTGCCGCTGGAGCTGCAGGCCAACCTGCTGCGGGTCCTGCAGGAGAAGCAGTTCGAGCGGGTCGGCGGCAGCCAGCCGATCGACGTCGACGTGCGGGTGCTGGCGGCGACCCATATCGACCTGGAGGCGGCGATCCGCGCCGGAACCTTTCGCGAGGACCTGTACTACCGCCTCAACGTCCTGCAGGTCTCGACCTCGCCGCTGCGCGACCGCAACGGCGACCTGGCGCTGCTGGCCAATCACTTCGCCCACCTCTACAGCGTCGAGACCGGCCGCCGCCCGCGACGCTTTTCCGACGACGCGCTGGCGGCGATGGCCGAACACAGCTGGCCGGGCAACGTGCGCGAGCTGGCCAACCGGGTGCGGCGTGGCCTGGTGCTGGCCGAGGGCCGGCAGATCGAGGCCCGCGACCTGGGCCTGGAACGGCAGAAGGGCAAGCCCACGCACCAGCCGCTGGTGACCCTGGAAGAGTACAAGCTCGGCGCCGAACGCCAGGCCATGTGCGATGCGCTGGCGCGGCACGGCGACAACCTCAGCGTGGCGGCGCGGATGCTGGGGATTTCCCGGCCGACCTTCTATCGGCTGCTGCACAAGCATCAGCTGCGCTAGGGCGGGGACGGCCCGGGCGTATCCGCTTTCGATGAATCCTCGGCGTGTCTCGTGAGCGCGGTTTGCGCCTGGGCCAGCGCCGCAGGCGTGGGCCTCCCGGGGCAACAGGAAGTCGCAGGGCAGGGGCCGGTTGGGAAGGGAGGGCCCCCGGCGTGCGGCCGGGGGCCCCGTAGTCACTCTCGGCAGGACAAGGTGCGGGCGGATTCGCGGGCCGGGCGAATGGCGCCGCCGTTGTCCGGGCGTTCCTGATTGCCGTGGGGCCGGCTGTCCAAATCCCTGTAGCCGGTGGTGCTGCCCCAGGGGTGGAACAGGGCGTTCCAGGTATCGAGACAGGCATCGCCATGCGGGGCGGAGATACCCGAGGAGTCGCCGTCGACAGCGAAAGTCATGCCGGCTGGCCCGGTCTTGGTGATGGCGTTGTCGACGGTGATGTTGCGAATGCCGGCCTGCGTTGCGCTGCCGGCGGCGTGGGCGTGCCGGCCGTCGGGAACGGCGGCCGCCCTGTGTTTTTGTTGTGGTTCATGCAGGCCCGCCGCCCGGGGCGGGCTGGCTGCGACCGTGCGCGTGATGCTCCCCGGCATGACGGTGATTCCTTCGTGATGCGCTGAAACCCTGTCAGCGATACAGGCGTGAGGCAGTTGCCGTGCCGGAATTGGGTTGCATTTCAAAATCAATCACTTGGAGAATGCACCCGGCGTTCTCGCAGGGCCGCTGTTTCGCGCGCGTTACAGCGGCCCGGAGCGGAAAATCCCGGCGAGGGCCCTGGAACCGGGCCTGGATCATGGGTGAGTCAGCCTCTGTATCGTGGCTGAAACACGTTGGCGCGCCGGGGCCGGTATTTCCCGGTTCGTGGGTTTGCGGCGGACCGGGCTGTTTCACCGGCGTGACAACCGGCCCTGGCCATCGGCCTTCCGGCGCGGGTGCGTCACTGGATTTCGATGGCCCGGCCATTTTTTCCGGGCCGGCGAACGCAATCCGCCCCGGGTGGTCTGCTACACGCGAACGGCAGCCGGTCGGCGGTGGAGCAATCGATGCCGCCGCCGGCCGTATGAGAATTTTTCGTTAAATCCGTGGTGGGTCGCGGCCGATGCATTAGCATGCCGACGCCTTGTCGGGGTTCCGGAGGCCTTGTGTCCCAACCTGGTCGGGCCGGCCCGGCCGGAACAGATCATTAGAAAAGGCGAGCCATCGAGCCGCGCGGGGGAAGCAGTATGGATCTATGGAGTGCCTTCCAGGCATTCGTTCTCGGGGTGGTCGAAGGGCTGACGGAGTTCCTGCCGATCTCCAGCACCGGCCACCAGATCATCGTGGCGGACGTCATCGGCTTCGGCGGCGAACGCGCCCAGGCCTTCAACATCATCATTCAGCTGGCGGCCATCCTGGCGGTGGTCTGGGAGTTCCGCCGCAAGATCCTCGAAGTCGTCGTCGGCCTGCCCACCCAGGCGCGGGCCCAGCGTTTCACCGCCAACCTGCTGATCGCTTTCGCGCCCGCCGTGGTGCTGGGCGTGGCCTTCGCCGACCTGATCCACCATTACCTGTTCAACCCCATCACCGTCGCCGTGGCGCTGGTCGTCGGCGGCGTGGTGATGCTCTGGGCCGAGGGCCGCGAGCACCGCATCCGCGCCGAAACCGTGGACGACATGTCCTGGCAGGACGCCCTCAAGGTCGGCTGCGCCCAGTGCCTGGCGCTGGTGCCCGGCACCTCGCGGTCCGGCGCCACCATCATCGGCGGCCTGCTGTTCGGGCTGTCGCGCAAGGCCGCCACCGAGTTCTCCTTCTTCCTGGCGATGCCGACCATGGTCGGCGCGGCGGTCTACTCGGGGTACAAGTATCGCCACCTGTTCCAGCCCGATGACCTGCCGGTGTTCGCCGTGGGCTTCGTGACCTCCTTCATCTTCGCCATGATCGCCGTGCGCAGCCTGCTGAAGTTCATCGCCAACCACAGCTACGCGGCGTTCGCCTGGTACCGTATCGCCTTCGGCCTGCTGATCCTGGTGACCTGGCAGTTCGGCCTGATCGACTGGAGCAGCGCCAAGCCCTGAGGCGAATGAGCGATGGAAAAGAACGGCACCATCAGCCGCTGGGACGATGACAAGGGCTTCGGCTTCATCCGTCCGCAATCCGGGGGCGAAGAGCTCTTCCTGCACATTTCGGCATTTCGTGGCGATCGTCGGCCGCAGAGTGGCGATCAGGTGCGCTACGTCCCGGGAAGCGACAAGCAGGGCAGGCCGCGCGCGGAACATGCGCGCCTGGCCGGCCTGGCCATCGACCTGCCCGACATCCGCCGCAAGCCGGGCGCGCCGGCAACCCGCGAGCGCGCCCGCAGCGGGCGGGAAGTGGCCTTCCCGACGCCGCCCCGGCGCTCCATCGGCCGCGTCCTGCTGCTGCTCGCGGTGCTGCTGGCGCTGCCGGTCGGCGGCGCGCTGGTGTGGTTGAGGGACGGCTATTTCGCCTGGTTCCTGCTGCTCTATCCGCTGTTCAGCGTGCTGGCGTTCTTCGCCTACTGGCGGGACAAGCGCAGCGCCGAGCGGGACCAGTGGCGCACCCCCGAGCAGAGCCTGCACCTGCTGGAGCTGCTGGGCGGCTGGCCGGGCGCGCTGCTGGCCCAGCAACTGTTCCGCCACAAGACCCGCAAGCTGTCGTTCCAGCTGGTGTTCTGGGCGATCGTCGCGGCGCACCAGCTGTTCTGGATCGACTGGCTCAGCGGCGGGCGCCTGCTGGGCTGGGTCGGCGTGCTGATGGGGCTGGGGCAGGGCGGTTCATAACGGCGAGTCGTCCCTGGAGAAACCTTCCTCCAGGTAATCCAGCAATGCCCGCACCGCCGGCAGAATGCCGCGCCGGTGCGGGTAGACGGCCTGCAGATGGGCTTCGGGCTCGCGCCATTCGGGCAGCACCCGCACCAGGCGTCCGTCCGCCAGTTCCTCGATGCAGTAATAGTGCGGCAGCGAGGTCACGCCCAGCCCGGCGAGGGCGACGCTCTTGCGCAGGTTGAAATCCTCCGCCGCCAGACGGGCCTCCAGCGCCAGTTCGCGGGTCTGCCCCTGCGGCCCGAGCAGCTTCATGTGTACCTTGCGGTCGCTGCCGATGGCGCCGAGGACGGGCAGGCTGGCCAGGTCTTCCGGGCCGTTCAGCACCCTTCCGGCCAGCAGCGCGGGCGCCGCCACCAGGGCAGCCATCGCCGGGCGCAGGCGGCGGGAAATCAGCGACAGGTCCTCATCGCCCGGCGCGCGCACGCGCAGGGCCACGTCCACGCCTTCGTTGAGCAGGTCGACGCGGCGGTTGGTCAGCAGCAGCTCCAGGTTCACCTGCGGATAGGCGGCCAGGAAGCCGGGCAGCATCTGGTTCAGCGAGGTTTCCGCCAGGGCGACGGGGCAGGACAGCTTGACCCGCCCGCGCGGCTCGGCGCTGAGCTGGGCGGCCACTTCATCGGCCATTTCCGCCTCCACCAGCATCGCCTGGCAGTGCCGGTAGTAGCGCTCGCCCAGGTCGGTGAGCGCCAGCTTGCGCGTGGTGCGCTGCAGCAGACGGACGTTCAGGCGCGCCTCCAGCTCCGCCACGCGCCGCGACAGACGCGATTTGGGCAGCCCCAGCAGGCGGCTGGCGGCGGCGAATCCGCCGGCTTCCACCACCTTGGCGAAATAGAAGAGGTCATTGAGGTCCTGCATGGGATTGTCCTGCTGGTGAGACGAATCATCACATTTTTGCCGACTTATCGATGATTGGCCACATGCGTAGTCTGCGCTCCAACGACGAATCACTCCGCCAACCCACTTGGCCCACTCGCTTGGAGAACCTGAACATGAAACTGCTGCACATCGATTCCAGCATCCTCGGCGACAACTCCGCTTCCCGTCAGCTCAGCGCCGAGCTGGTCGCTGCCTGGACCGCCGCCGAGCCGGGCGTTCAAGTGACCTACCGTGACCTGGCCGCCGACGCCATCAGCCACCTGTCCTCCGCCAGCCTGGTCGCCGCCGGCACCCCGGCCGAACTGCGCGACGCCGCGCAGAAGCACGAAGCCGCCCTGGGCGAAACCAGCATCGAGGAATTCCTCGGCGCCGACGCCATCGTCATCGGCGCGCCGATGTACAACTTCTCCATCCCCAGCCAGCTGAAGGCCTGGATCGACCGCATCGCCGTCGCCGGCAAGACCTTCCGCTACACCGAAAGCGGCCCGGAAGGCCTGGCGGGCGGCAAGAAGGTGATCATCGTTTCCACCGCCGGCGGCATCCATGCCGGCCAGCCCTCCGGCCAGGCGCACGAGAGCTACCTGCAACTGGTGCTGAATTTCCTCGGCATCACCGACATCGAAGTGGTGCGCGCCGAAGGCCTGGCCTACGGTGACGAGCCGCGCCGCAACGCCATCGCCGGCGCCCAGGCGAGCATCGCCAGCCAGTTCGCCGCTGCCTGATCGATCTCTGATCGAGAACAAGCCCCGCATCGCGGGGCTTTTTCGTTTGCGCGGCCGGCCGCTCATCCGCCGCTACCGGCGGCTGCGGACTGGCGCGTAGTATGCAGGGAATCTCCCGGGCGGCGCCCAGGGCCCCGAGGATCGCCCGGCGGGGCACGTGGCGCCTGAGCGGGATGCGCATCGGGGTGGAGTGCACCATGGCGAGGCGTCTGTTGTGGATGCTGTTGCTCGTTACCTTCAGTAGCGGAGCCTGGGCGGCGCCGGGCTGGAACGTGGGTTTCCATCGCCTGCAGGTGAGCGATCCGCTGGACCAGGCGCCAATGAAGGCCATCGCCTTCTACCCGACGCGGGCCCCGGAGCAGCCGTTGCACCTGGGCAATTTCATCCTCGACGTCGCCTACGAGGGCAAGACCGCCAACGGCCGCTTCCCGCTGCTGGTGATGTCCCACGGCAACTACGGCACGCCGCTGGCGCACCGCGACCTGATCGAGGCGCTGGTGCGCCAGGGCTTCGTCGTGGTGACGCTGCTGCACCCCGGCGACAACCTGCACGACCACAGCCGCCTGGGCGCCCTGAGCAATCTCTACGGCCGCCCGCTGCAGGTCTCGGAAACCATCAGCGCGGCGCTGCTCGACCCGGAGATGGCGGGCATCGTCGACCCGCGCAAGGTCGGTGTGATCGGCTATTCCGCCGGTGGCGAGACGGCGCTGATCCTCGCCGGCGCGCAGCCGCGCCTCGACCGCCTGATCAAGTATTGCCAGAAGCACCCGGACGACCGCGACGCCTGCAGCGAGAAGGGCGAGGTGCGCGCCGACCGCAACGACCTGGTGCCGATGGCCGATCCGCGGGTCGGCGCCTTGCTCCTGCTGGCACCGCTGAGCCTGATGTACGGCGCGCGCGAGCTGGAAGACGTGCAGGTGCCGGTGCTGCTCTACACCGGCAACAACGACCAGATCCTCGACTGGAAGAGGAACGCCGGCGCCCTGGCGCGCAGGCTGCCGCAACAGCCGGACCTGCGGGTGCTCGACGGCGCCGGGCACTTCGTGTTCATGGCGCCCTGTTCCGAGGAGGAGAAGGACGCCACGCCGGACCTGTGCACAGACACCCAGGGCCTGGACCGCCAGGCCATCCACCGCGACCTCGCGGCGTCGGCGGCGGAGTTCTTCGACGCCAGCCTGGGCGGGGCGTCGATGCAGACCTCGGGGCGCTGAATGGCGCTGCGGTCCCGCTCTTGTAGGAGAGGCGGGGGCCCTAGCCGTTGTCCGCGAAAGGCTTCGCCTCGCGGAAGAGCATCGCGGAGAAGCTCCGCTCCTACGAAAAGCGCGCATGAAAAAGCCCCGCATCGACGGGGCTTTTTCATGCGCGGTGGAGCGTCAGATGATCACGCCCTGGCTGCGCAGGTAGTCGTCGTAGCTGCCGCTGAAGTCGGTCACGCCGTTCTCGCTCATCTCGATGATGCGGGTGGCCAGGGAGGAGACGAACTCGCGGTCGTGGCTGACGAAGATCAGCGTGCCCGGATAGTTCTCCAGCGCCAGGTTCAGCGCCTCGATGGATTCCATGTCCAGGTGGTTGGTCGGTTCGTCCATCACCAGCACGTTGGGCTTCTTCAGGATCAGCTTGCCGAACAGCATGCGGCCCTGCTCGCCACCGGAGATGACCTTCACCGACTTCTTGATCTCGTCGTTGGAGAACAGCATGCGGCCGAGGGTGCCGCGCACCAGCTGCTCGCCGCCCTGGGTCCACTGGGCCATCCACTCGAACAGGTTGACGTCGTCCTCGAAGTCCTCGGCGTGGTCCTGGGCGAAGTAGCCCACGTCGGCGCTGTCGGTCCACTTCACTTCGCCGGCCTGCGCCGCCATCTCGCCGACCAGGGTACGCAGCAGGGTGGTCTTGCCGATGCCGTTCGGGCCGATGATGGCGATGCGCTCGCCGGCTTCCACCTGCATGCTCAGGTTCTTGAACAGCGGGGTGCCGTCGAAGCCCTGGCTGACCTTCTCCAGAGTCACCGCCTGGCGGTGCAGCTTCTTGTACTGCTCGAAGCGGATGAACGGGCTGACGCGGCTGGACGGCTTGACCTCTTCCAGCTGGATCTTGTCGATCTGGCGGGCGCGGCTGGTGGCCTGCTTGGCCTTGGAGGCGTTGGCCGAGAAACGGCTGACGAACTGCTGAAGTTCGGCGATCTGCGCCTTCTTCTTGGCGTTGTCCGACAGCAGGCGCTCGCGGGCCTGTTCGGCGGCCATCATGTACTCGTCGTAGTTGCCCGGGAACAGGCGCAGCTCGCCGTAGTCCAGGTCCGCCATGTGGGTGCAGACGCTGTTCAGGAAGTGGCGGTCGTGGGAAATGATGATCATGGTGCTGTTACGCGCCGTGATGACGTTTTCCAGCCAGCGGATGGTGTTGATGTCCAGGTGGTTGGTCGGTTCGTCCAGCAGCAGCACGTCCGGATCGGAGAACAGCGCCTGGGCCAGCAGCACGCGCAGCTTCCAGCCCGGGGCCACCGCGCTCATCGGGCCGAAGTGCTGTTCCAGCGGAATGCCCAGGCCCAGCAGCAGCTCGCCGGCGCGGGCTTCGGCGGTGTAGCCGTCGAACTCGGCGAACTGCACTTCCAGTTCGGCCACGGCCATGCCGTCTTCCTCGCTCATCTCCGGCAGGGAGTAGATGCGGTCGCGCTCGGCCTTGACCTTCCACAGTTCCTCGTGGCCCATGATCACGGTGTCGATCACCGTGAAGTCCTCGTAGGCGAACTGGTCCTGGCGCAGCTTGCCCAGGCGCGCGCCGTTTTCCACCATCACCTGGCCGCTGGAGGGCTCCAGCTCGCTGCCGAGGATCTTCATGAAGGTCGACTTGCCGCAACCGTTGGCGCCGATCAGGCCGTAGCGGTTGCCGTTGCCGAACTTGACGGAAACGTTTTCGAACAGCGGCTTGGCGCCGAACTGCATGGTGATGTTGGCGGTGGAAATCAACTGGGTAACCCTTGGCTGGACATGGTGCGCGCCGGGCGCGGGCGTGCGGGGAGGGCGCGGTGGTCGAGCGGGTCGAGGCGCGCCTGGCAAAGCCGGCAATTATGCCACAGCAAGCCGCCTCCTTGCATGCCGCCCGCCTGAAGCCCCCGTTCTGCGGGGGCAGGGGGTAATACGAGGCAGTTGAAAGCCGCCATTGTCCTGCATCAGAATCGGTGTTCAGAATTCTGGTGGGGGCTGTATGAAAATTCTTAACGCGCAACACTCGCTCAAGCGGTACCTGGAGCAGGTCAGCGACAAACTGATCACTATCGTCTCGGCCTCCGCCAGTGAAACCGAGTCACTGATCGGAACCCTGGTGGAGAAGGGCAATCGCCTGGACCTGCTGGTCGGCACCATCAATTCCTTCACCTCGCCGGACTTCATCGACTACTGCGTGCGCGATGCCGGTGCGAACGTCTCGCTGCACGTCGATTTCCGCGCGCAGAACAGCGTGCACTGGAAGCTGATCCTGATCGAGCCGGACGTGGTGATCCTCGGCAGCGCCAATTTCACCGAGATCGGCCTGAGCCTGACCCGCGATACCTGCACGGTGATCCAGGATGCGGCGCTCTACGCCGATTACCTGGTGCGCGTCAGCGAGATCAAGGGCATGCAGGGCGTGGTGCTGGGCGCTGACGTGCCGGCGTTCGACGAGCAACTGGAGGAGTACCGCCAGAGCCATCGCCGCATGCAGGCGAGTCTGGCGCGCAGCGCGCAGTACCTGGATGGCGAGAGCTGGCTGGGCGACGAGACCAACCAGAGCATTCCGCTGTTCATCTGGTACAGCGACCACTCCGACAAGTCGGAGGAGCAGGCCGAGGCCTTCCTCCACGCCAGCAGCGACGGCGTGGCCTGGGACGACGTGCGTGAGTTCTTCACCTACGACTGCGCCGAGGGCGTGCTGCCCTACGAAGAGGGCGACATGGTGCTGACCGCGCGCTGCAACGGCACGCACATCGCCTTCTACACCTTCGACCGCATCCTCTACCGCAATGGCACCTACTACATCTACTCGTACCGCAAGAAGCGCTATACCCAGCCGTTCAAGCTGGAAGACGCCCGGGAGCGCCTGAAGGAGGCGATTCCGGAGTGGTACGAGGAAATGCGCACCTCGCTCAACCGCCACGACATCAACAGCGTGGTGCGCTGAGCCACGCCGTTCATCGGCCGGCGCCGCTGCGGGCTTCTGTCCCGCAGCTCGCGCCTTGGTGTTTTCTTCCCGGGTAGCTAGTCTTTTGTCGATATATTGGCGTTTTCAGTGGTATTCATGAATTTCGCCGGAAAAATGACAGGAGGCAACGGAGCATGCCCAAGCCGTTCACCGATGAAATCCCTCCACGCCGGCGCATGCGCTGGCACTGGCGCGTGCAGACGCTGAAGGTCTACGTCCTCTCGTTCTTCCTGCTGGCCTGCATGCTCGGGGGCAGCGCGATGCTGCTTCTCAATACCCTGAACGAAACGCTGGGGCCGGGCCCGCGCCTGGGGTTTTTCGTGGCCGGCGTGCTGATCCTGCTGCTGTGCCTGCATATCCTGCGCATGGCGCTGCCGCCGGGTCCGCTACGCCCGCGCGGCCGCCGCGGCCTGGAATGAAAAACGCCCCGTGGCATCGCTGCCACGGGGCGTTTCGCATCGAGGGTCGATCAGTTCATCAGAAGATGTTGACCGGGTACTCGACGAAGACGCGGACTTCGTTGCCGTCGTCGTTGTAGGCGCGGGCGTCGTTGGACACGCGCAGCCAGGAACCCCGCAGCTTGACCGACAGGTCCTTCGCCGGGCCGCTCGGTACCACGTACTTGAGCTGGTTGAAGATTTCGCGTTCCTTGCCGTCGCTGGTATCGGCGGTCTTGATGTTGTCGCCGTAGACATAGGCCACGGTGTAGCTCAGGCCCGGAACGCCGTACTCGGAGAAGTCCAGGCTGTAGCTGCCCTGCCAGGAGCGCTCGTCCTCGGCGTTGAAGTCGGACCAGTAGGAGTTGGCCAGCCAGATGGTGGTGCCGCCGTCGCCCAGGCCGCCTTCGTTCTGGTACCAGCCGTACTGGTAGCCGGAGTCGCCGTTGTTGCGCTGGTGCGCGACCATGAAGGTGTGGACGCCGATGTTGTACGCGGCCGACAGGCTCCAGATGGTGTTCTTGGTGCCGTCGATGCCGTGGTCGGCGGCGAAGTCTTCGTTCACGCGGGTGCGGTAGCCGTTGAAGTCCAGGGTCAGGGACTGCTTGTCGGCCATCGGGATGACGTAGTTCAGGTTCATGTACTGCTTGCGGGCGACGTCTTCGCTCTCGTAGCCGTACAGCGAGCCGCTGAAGTTGTCGGTGAACTTGTAGCTGCCGCCGAACACGTCGATGCGCTTGAGGCCGCCGCTGTCACGCCCTTCGGCGCTCTTGCGGGTTTCCGAGGTGAAGCGGCCGACGTTCAGTTCCAGGCCGTCGATCTCCTTGGAGGTGATCAGGGTGCCGGTGAAGCTTTCCGGCAGCAGGCGGGAGTTGTCGTAGCTCAGGACCGGCAGGGCCGGCATCTGGTCGCCGTACTTGATCACGGTGTTGGAGAAGCGGGCCTTCACCGCGCCACCGGCGCGGGCCAGGTCGCTGGCGGCTTCGCCGCTGTCGCCCTGCTTGAAGAAGTCGATGCCGGCGGCGCCGCTCTTGCCCTGGCCGCCGTCCAGGCGCAGGGCGTACATGCCGAACGTGTCAACGCCGAAGCCCACGGTGCCCTGGGTGAAACCGGAGGTGAAGGTCGCGGTGGCGGCCTGGCCCCACTCGGCCTTGTCGTCCTTGCCGTGCTTGTAGTCGCGGTTCATGTAGGCGTTGCGGAAGAACAGGTCGAGGTGGCTGTCCTCGACGAAGCCCTTGGCGGTGGACTGGTCCTCGGCCAGGGCGGCGGTGGACGCGAGAATGCCCAGTGCGAGCAGGCTGATCCGGTGGTGCAGCATGTTGTTTTCCTTGTGCTGATGGTGCAGCGCCAACAAAACGAAAAAAGCGTCCCGCCCCGATGTGTGCCATCAGGGAAATGGCGTATGTGCTGGCTGGTTTTTTTGGTTGTAGTGGGCCTCTGCTGGGCCGCAGCGGCGCGATGATAGCAGAGGATCGAAACTTTTCGGGCGGGATGCTCACATTGTTGGCGGCGCAGGGGGATCACCGGCGATGGGCGCCTTTCCCGGCGCATTCGGTGGTTGCCACCTTTTTTGCAGGTTTTCTTCACGAAAGATTGACGGGGGCGTTCCTAGCATTTCCTCGCTGGATCGAGGTGCTGAAAGCCACGGTTCATGCGCAATTCCCGCAGTTCCGGAACCCTTCCCCCGATGTTCAAGCTTCGTCCGCTCCGCCCCGAATGGGTCACGTTGCTCGCCAGTGTCCTGCTGCTTGTCGGCTACAACCTGCCGCTCTGGCGCCATGTGCTGGAAATCACCCCGGCCGGCTGGCCCGGACGTCTGCTGGCGGGGGCGTTCGCGCTGCTGCTGATCGTCTGCTTCAACCTGATCCTGAGCCTGCTGGCCTTCCGCGGCGTGCTCAAGCCGGTGCTCGGCGCCTTGCTGCTGCTCAGTGCCGGGGTGGCCTATTTCATGAACCAGTACGGCGTGCTCATCGATGTCGAGATGCTGCGCAACGTGCTGGAAACCGACCCGGCGGAAGTCCGCGATCTGCTCTCGCTCAAGCTCGTCGCCTACCTGCTGCTGCTCGGCGTGCTGCCGCTGGTGCTGCTCTGGCGCCTGCCGATCGCCTACCGGCCGTGGCCCCGCGAGCTGCTGAGCAAGGCCTGCGTGGGCGTCGTGTCGATGCTGATGATCGGCGGCATCGCCCTGGGCAACTACCAGGGCCTGGCGTCGCTGCTGCGCAATCACCACGAGCTGCGCATGCAGGTCACGCCGAGCAATGCCGTGGGCGCGCTGTTCACCCTGGCCAAGGGCAAGGCGGTCCAGAGCCATGCACCGCTGCGGCCGGTCGCCACGGATGCCGAGCGTTCGGCCAACTGGCAGGCGCATTCGCGCAAGTCGCTGACGGTGCTGGTGGTGGGTGAGAGCGCGCGGGCCGAGAACTTCTCCCTCAACGGCTACGGCCGCGACACCAACCCGCGGCTGAGCGCCGAGCAGGGCGTGATCAACTTCAGCGACGTGCATTCCTGCGGCACCGAAACCGCCGTGTCGGTGCCCTGCATGTTCTCCGACCTGACCCGCCAGCATTACAGCGACTCCGTGGCCAAGAGCCAGGAAGGGCTGCTCGACGTGCTCCAGCGCGCCGGCTTCCAGGTGCTGTGGCGGGACAACCAGTCCGGCTGCAAGGGCACCTGCGACCGCGTGACCTTCCAGGACCTGAGCCACTCGAAGGACCCGGCCCTGTGCGGCGACGGCGAATGCCATGACGACATCCTGCTCAAGGACCTGCAGGCCTACATCGACGGGCTCGACCGCGACACCGTGCTGGTCCTGCACCAGATGGGCAGCCATGGCCCGGCCTACTACAAGCGCTATCCGAAGGACTTCGAGAAGTTCACCCCGGTGTGCCAGAGCAACGACCTCAGCGCCTGCTCGCGGGACAGCATCGTCAACGGCTACGACAACACCGTGCTGTACACCGACCACGTGCTGGCCAGCCTGATCGACCTGCTGCGCAGCAACCAGTCGAAGCTGGACACGGCGATGATCTACATGGCCGACCACGGCGAATCGCTGGGCGAGTACAACCTCTTCCTGCACGGCACGCCCTACATGCTCGCGCCCGACCAGCAGAAGCACGTCGGCATGCTGGCCTGGTTCTCCGAGGGCTACCAGCAGTCCTTCGCGCTGGACGGCGCCTGCCTGCGCCAGCACAGCGCCCAGCCGCTGTCGCAGGACAACCTGTTCCACTCCATGCTCGGCCTGCTGGAAGTGCGCACCCGCACCTACAACGCCGGCCTGGACATGTTCGCCGGCTGCCGCGGGCCCTCGGTGCGCCAGGGCCTGGCGTTCGATTAAGCGCCGAAGGAGCGCTGGTACAGCACCAGGCTGAGCGCCAGCCCGCCGAGTGCCGCCAGCGCGGCGAAGAGGAAGATCGAGCCGAAGCCGAAGGCCCCCGCGATGGCGCCCACCAGCGGACCGGTGATGCCCAGCGACACATCGATGAACAGCGAGTAGGCACCCAGTGCGGCGCCGCGGTTGGAGGCGGGCACCAGGCCGACCGCTTCCACGCCCAGGGCCGGGAACACCAGGGAGAAGCCGAAACCGCTCAGCGCCGCGCCCGCCAGGGCCAGCCAGGGCGAGGGCGCCAGCCACAGCAGCATCAGCCCGAGACTCTCCACCGACAGGCAGGCGATGGCCACGGGGAAGCCGCCGTGGCGGTTGATCGCGTTGGCGAACAGCAGGCGCGCGCCGATGAAGCAGGCGCCGAAGGCCGTCAGGCAGTACACCGCGCCGTTCCAGCCGAGGCTGCCGTAATACAGGGTGATGAAGGTGGCGATGGTGCCGAAGCCGATGCCGCCCAGCGCCAGCCCCATGCCGTGGGGAAGCACCCGGCCGAGCACATGGTGGAAGGGCATCCGCTCGCCATGCACCAGCGCCGCCGGGCGCCTCGGCCAGGCCAGCGCGAAGCCCAGCGCCGCCAGCAGGATGATGCTCACGCCCATGCTGGCCAGGCCCAGCTGCCGCACCATCAGCACCCCGAGCGGCGCGCCGATGGCCAGCGCGCCGTAGCTGGCGATGCCGTTCCAGGAAATCACCTTGGCGGTATTCTTCGCGCCGACCCGGTCGATGCCCCAACTGATGGAGGCGCTGCCCACCAGGCTTTCCGAGGTGCCCAGCACCAGCCGCGCCACCAGCAGCGTCGCCAGGCTGAGCCAGGGCGCGTCCTGGGTCGCCCAGGAGGCGAGCATCAGCGCGCCGCTGCCGGCGCAGCCGGCCATGCCGTAGAGCACCGCGCGCTTCGGCCCGAGGGTGTCGATCACCCGCCCGGCATAGGGCCGGGTGAGCAGGGTGGCCAGGTACTGGATGCTGATCACCAGGCCCGCCAGCACCGAGCCGAAGCCCAGGTCGGTGTGCACGTAGCCGGGCAGCACTGCCAGCGGAATGCCGATGGTCAGGTAGGCGATGAAGGTGAGGAGGACGACGGAAACCACCTGCAGGGTGGTTCTGGCGCTGGAGCGGGATTCGGCGGACATGGGCGGGATGGGTCGGAGCGGAGGGTGGGCCGCACATGATGGCCTCGACCGGGCCTGTAGGAAAGCAAGCTAACGAACTACCTCGGAGTGCCGGTGTTTCCCGGGTGGCTGCTTTTGTAGGAGCGAGCTTGCTCGCGAACGATGCGCCGCGGCGGAGACAGGTTCGCGAGCAAGCTCGCTCCTACAGGGGATGCGCCCGGATACACCGTGCAAGACGGTGCTAAAGGCTCTTGTAGGAGCGGATCTTATCCGCGAAATGCGCTGATGCCCCGGCTATCGCGGACAAGGTCCGCTCCTACGGGATTCCCGCACCCCCGGCATCCCACTCAGACCCGCCGGAACAGCGTCGGGTAATCGAGCACCAGCCCATCGCCGTCCAGCGTCAGCAGCGCCTGGAAATTCGTGCCTTCGAGGTTTTCATAGCGGTAGTGCCGCGCGTCCACCCGCGTGTAGCCCTGGCGCATGCGCACCGGCTTCAGCGCCGGGGCTTCCAGGTAGACCACGGCCAGCTCCGCGCGCTCACCGTCGGCGAGCCGCAGGCGGCGGATCGGGAAGGTGTTGGTGAAGGGCGTGGGCCAGATGTCGATATCCAGGCAGCCGTCCAGCGCGCCCAGCGTCTCGCCCGCGGCGGTGCGCCAGTGGCCTGCGCCGTCGGTCAGCAGGTGCAGCTGGCGCGTGCCAAGGCTGCTCTCGACGCTCAGGCGCGCCTCGCGCAGGCGCCAGTCGTCGTCCCAGTCCAGTTGGTATTCCAGCTGGTAGGGCGGACCGCCGCCCTCGCCGATGGCGCGCAGCTGGCTTTGCGCGCGGCCATCGCCCAGTTGCAGCGACTCCCAGCTGGCCGACGGCGCCTGCCAGATGCCTTCCCAGACCAGCGTCTTCACGGGGCCTCGTCCAGCAGCAGGCCCAGGCGCTGGCGCTTGGGCAGGCGGGCCACCACCAGCTGGTGCGAGCGGGTCAGCGCCTCGCGCAGTTCGGCCTCGCCCATGGGGTAGGGGCGCTGCATGGCGATCCAGAAGGCCCGCGCCAGATAGGGCGCCGGACGGATGCCGGGGCGGTCGACGTAGCCCAGGAACAGCTCCGGGCCGACCTTGAAGGCCAGGCCGCCGGCGCCTTCGTCGAGAAAGTCGAGGATGGCGAACATCTTGTTGCCGGCCACCGAGAACACGCGGTTGCTGCCCCATTTGATGTCTTCGCGGGCGCCGGGCAGTTGCAGGCAGAAACGGGCGATCTGTTGTGGGGTCATACCGGGCTCAGTCGCGGAAATAGACTTCGACCAGATGGTAGCCGAACTGGCTCTTCACCGGGCCGTGCACCACGCCGACGGGTTTCCGGAAGATCACCTGGTCGATGCTGCGCACCATCTGTCCCGGGCGGACTTCCCCCAGGTCGCCGCCGCGCTTGCCGGAGGCGCAGGTGGAATGCTTGCGCGCCAGCGCGGCGAAATCCTCGCCACGGGCCAGGCGCTGCTTGATCTGCTCGGCTTCGGCGGCGGTCTTGACCAGGATGTGGCGGGCCATGGCGACGGGCATCGGTATTACCTCGGAAAGTCACGCGGGATGGGCATTGTACGGGAGCGGTGACGTACGTCGCATTTTCCGGTGGGTGGCGTTGTGCCTGATCTGGCCGCTCCCTAGAGTCGTCGGAAATTTCCTACATATAGGGCGTCGCCGTGCCGGCGGCGTCCGCCACCTCTTCCTTGCGAACGGATGCAGTTCTAAATGGATATCCAGTCGATGCTGAAGATCCTGGCCACCCAGGATGGTTCCGACCTTTACCTGTCCACCGGCGCACCGCCCTGCGCCAAGTTCAACGGCGTCCTCAAGCCGCTGACCAACGAGCCGCTCAAGAGCGGCGACGTGGCGCGCATCGGCTACAGCCTGATGGACGAGGAACAGCGTGCCGATTTCGAGCGCGAGCTGGAGATGAACCTGGCCATTTCGATCCAGGGCGTGGGCCGCTTCCGCGTCAACCTGTTCAAGCAGCGCAACGAAGTGTCCATCGTGGCGCGCAACATCAAGCTGGACATCCCGCTGTTCGCGGACCTGAAGCTGCCGGAAGTGCTGCTCAAGGTGGTGATGGAAAAGCGCGGCCTGGTGCTCTTCGTCGGCGGCACCGGCTCGGGCAAGTCGACCTCCCTGGCGGCGCTGATCGACCACCGCAACCGCAACAGCGGCGGGCACATCATCACCATCGAGGACCCGATCGAATACGTGCACCGGCACCGCAAGTCGATCATCAACCAGCGCGAGGTGGGGGTGGACACCCGCAGCTTCCACGCCGCGCTGAAGAACACCCTGCGCCAGGCGCCGGACGTGATCCTGATCGGCGAGATCCGCGACCGCGAGACCATGGAGCACGCCCTGGCCTTCGCCGACACCGGCCACCTGGCGATCTCCACCCTGCACGCCAACAACGCCAACCAGGCGCTGGACCGCATCATCAACTTCTTCCCCGAGGAGCGCCGGCCGCAGTTGCTCAACGACCTGGGCAACAACCTCAAGGCCTTCGTCTCCCAGCGCCTGGTGCGCACCCAGGACGGCAAGCGCCGCGCGGCGGTGGAAGTGCTGCTGGGCACGGCGACCATCAGCGACATCATCAAGCGCGGCGACTTCAGCTCGATCAAGGAAATCATGGACAAGTCCCGCGCCCTGGGCATGCAGACCTTCGACCAGGCGCTGTTCGACCTGGCGGTGGAAGGGGCGATCAGCGAAGAGGAAGCGGTGAAGAACGCCGACTCGGCGAACAACCTGCGCCTGAAGCTCAAGCTCTACAAGGACAACCCGGCGATGGTGGCCAACTCCGCCGCCGCCAGCCCCGCGCCGGTGCCTGCCGCCGCGGCCGCGCCCGCCGCGCCGGTGGCCGAGGCTTCCAGCTGGGGCCTGGAACTGGCGCTGGAAGAAATCGAGGCCGAGGACGCGGAAGCCAAGCCGGCCGGCTGAGGCCCGCGCGCCATCGGCAGGAAGCCCCGGCATGCCGGGGCTTTTTTATTGCGCCCGCCTGCTCCTGCAGGAGCGAGCTTGCTCGCGAACCCGTGCAGACCGCCATCTACCGCAATGGTCACCCGATCTTCCCAGGAATTGGCGATTGGACCCGCCCCGCGCCGGGCGTAGCGTGGAGCCATCTCCCACCGCACCGAGGAACACGCCATGCGCGGAAAGACTTCCCTGAAACTCCTGTTCGCCGGCCTGGGGCTGGCGCTGTCCCTGCCGGTCCTGGCCCACGGCGACGGGGTCGGCGAAGAGAAGGTCGAGGCCCTGCAGGAACATGTGCTGGGCGATGCGCCCGGCAAGCGCGGGCTGATGGTCACGGTGTCCTACCAGCCCGGGCAGCAGTCCGGGCCCCACGTGCATGACGGCTCGGTGTTCGCCTATGTGCTGGAGGGCGCGGTGGTCTCGCAGCTGGGCGACCAGCCGCCGGTGACCTACCAGGCCGGGCAGTCCTGGTACGAGCCGGCCAACATTCCGCACCGGGTGTCGCGCAATGCCAGCGACAAGCGGCCGGCCAAGCTGCTGGTGTGGCTGCTGCTGGACGAGAAGGCGCCGGTGCTGCGTCCGCTGGCGCAGTGACGCACGGGTAAAAAAAACCCGCCGGGACGGCGGGTCAGGGGGAGGGTGAACCGATTCAGATGTGCAGGGCGTGGCCGAGGGCGCGCAGCGCGGCTTCCTGCACCGCTTCGCCGAGGGTCGGGTGGGCGTGGATGGTGCCGGCGATGTCCTCCAGGCAGGCGCCCATTTCCAGCGACTGCACGAAGGCCGTGGACAGCTCGGAAACCGCCTTGCCCACGGCCTGCCAGCCGAGGATCAGGTGGTTGTCCTTGCGCGCCACCACGCGGACGAAGCCCTCGTTGGACTCCAGGGTCATGGCGCGGCCGTTGGCGGCGAACGGGAAGTTCGCCGTCAGCACGTCATGCCCCGCGGCTTTCGCCTGTTCCGGCGAGAGACCGACCACCACCACCTCCGGATCGGTGAAGCACACCGCCGGGATCGCCGTGGGGGTGAAGGCGCGGCGCTTGCCGGCGACGATCTCGGCGACCATCTCGCCCTGGGCCATGGCGCGGTGGGCCAGCATGGGCTCGCCGGCGATGTCGCCGATGGCCCAGACATTGCGCATCGAGGTGTGGCACTGCTCGTCGACCTTCACGGCGCGGCCGATCATGTCCAGGTGCAGGCCCTCCAGGTTCCAGCCGGCGGTGTTGGGGTGGCGGCCGACGGCGACCAGCACCTGGTCGGTCTCGATCACTCGTTGCGAGCCGGCGCCATCCTGCACGCGCAGGCCCTTGCCGTCCGGCTCCAGGCCCATGACGCTGTGCCCCAGGTACAGCTCGACGCCCAGCTTGCGCAGCGCGGCGGCCACCGGCTTGGTCAGCTCCTCGTCATAGGTCGGCAGGATGCGCGGCTGCGCTTCCACCACCGTGACTTCGACGCCCAGCTTGCGGTACGCGGTGCCCAGTTCCAGGCCGATGTAGCCGCCGCCGACCACCGCCAGGCGCTTGGGCAGCGCCTTGGGCGCCAGGGCCTCGGTGGAGGAAATGACGTTGCCGCCGACCGGCAGGAAAGGCAGTTCCACCGACTTCGAACCGGCCGCCAGCAGCAGGTGCTCGGTGTGGATGTGCTGGCTGCCGCCCTCGGCGAGGTCGACTTCCACGGTCTTGCCGTCGACGATCCTGGCCCAGCCGTGCACCACGGTGACGCCGTGCTTCTTCAGCAGCGCGGCGACGCCGGTGGTCAGGCGGTCGACGATGCCGTCCTTCCATTCCACGGTGCGGCGGATGTCGATGCTCGGCGCCTGCACGCTGATGCCCAGCGGCGAGGTGCCGGCGAATTCGCGGGCCTTGAGGTATTCCTCGGCGGCATGGATCAGCGCCTTGGAGGGGATGCAGCCGATGTTCAGGCAAGTGCCGCCCAGGGCGGCGCCTTCCACCAGCACGGTGCGGATGCCCAGCTGGCCGGCGCGGATCGCCGCGACGTAGCCGCCGGGGCCGCCGCCGATCACCAGCAGGGTGGTTTCGAGAGTCTGGTTCTGTTTCACGAGTCGGCTCTCCCTCAGTCGATGAACAGGGTGGCGGGATGTTCGAGCAGGGCGCGCACGGCCTGGATGAAGGCCGCCGCGTCCATGCCGTCGACCACCCGGTGATCGAAGGACGAGGACAGGTTCATCATCTTGCGCACGACGATCTGCCCGTTGACCACCATCGGCCGCTCGACCATGCGGTTGACGCCGACGATGGCGACTTCCGGCAGGTTGATCACCGGCGTGCTGACGATGCCGCCCAGGGCCCCGAGGCTGCTCAGGGTGATGGTCGAGCCGGACAGCTCCTCGCGGCTGGCCTTGCCGTGGCGCGCGGCCTCGGCCAGGCGCGCCACTTCCGCGGCGTTGCCCCACAGGTCGCGGGACTCGGCGTTGCGCAGCACCGGCACCATCAGGCCGTTGTCGCTCTGGGTGGCGACGCCCAGGTGCACCGCGCCGTAGCGGGTGATCACGTCGGCCTCGTCGTCATAGCGCGCGTTGAGCTGCGGGAAGTCGCGCAGGGCGACGACCATGGCGCGGGCGATGAAGGGCAGCAGGGTGAGCTTGCCGCGTGCCGCGCCGTGCCGGGCGTTGAGGTGCTGGCGCAGGGCTTCCAGGTCGGTGACGTCGATTTCCTCGACGTAGCTGAAGTGCGGGATGCGCCGCTTGGCCTCGGCCATCTTCTGCGCGATCTTGCGGCGCAGGCCGATCACCGGGATCTGGTGTTCGTCGTGGCGCGCGGTGTAGCCGGAGGCGATGGTCGCGCCGCCATGTTCCAGGTAGTGCTCCAGGTCGTCGTGGAGGATGCGCCCGGCCGGGCCGCTGCCCTGCACGAACTGCAGTTCCACGCCCAGGTCGCGGGCGCGCTGGCGCACCGACGGCGAGGCCAGCGGCTTCTCGCCCGGCGCGCGGCGCGGGGCCGGCGTCGGGGCGGGGCGGGCGGCCGGGGCGACCGGCTTGCTCTCGACACGGGGCGCCGGCTTGGGCGCTTCGGCCACCGGGGCGGGCTTGGCTTCCGGCTTGGCCGGCGCCTCTTCATGGGCCTTGGGTTGCGCGGTTTCCCTGAGGTTGCCGGTGCCTTCCACTTCCAGGCGGATCAGTTCGCCGCCCACGGCCATCACCTGGCCGGGCACGCCGCCCAGGGCGAGGATCTTGCCGGCCACCGGCGAGGGAATCTCCACCGTCGCCTTGTCGGTCATCACTTCGGCCAGCAGCTGGTCCTCATGGACCTCGTCGCCGACCTGTACGTGCCACTCCACCAGCTCGACTTCGGCGATACCTTCGCCGATGTCCGGCATCTTGATGATGTGAGTGCCCATTCAGACCTCCATGGCGCGTTTGAAGGCAGCGCCGACGCGGGTCGGGCCGGGGAAGTAGTCCCATTCCTGGGCGTGCGGGTAGGGGGTGTCCCAGCCGGTCACGCGCGCGATGGGGGCTTCGAGGTGGTGGAAGCAGTGTTCCTGCACCAGCGACATCAGCTCGGCGCCGTAGCCGCAGGTGCGGGTGGCCTCGTGGACGATGACGCAGCGGCCGGTCTTCTTCACCGACTCGACGATGGTGTCCAGGTCCAGCGGCCAGAGGCTGCGCAGGTCGATGATCTCGGCGTCGATGCCGGTCTCCTCGGCGGCGGTCTGGGCCACGTAGACGGTGGTGCCGTAGGTGATCACGGTCAGCTCGGAACCGGGGCGGGCGATGGCCGCCTTGTCCAGCGGCACGCTGTAGTAACCCTCCGGCACCTGGCTGGCCGGGTGCTTGGACCAGGGCGTCACCGGGCGGTCGTGGTGGCCGTCGAACGGGCCGTTATACAGGCGCTTGGGTTCGAGGAAGATCACCGGGTCGTCGTTCTCGATGCAGGCGATCAGCAGGCCCTTGGCGTCGTAGGGGTTGGACGGCATGACGGTGCGCAGGCCGCAGACCTGGGTGAACATCGCCTCCGGGCTCTGGCTGTGCGTCTGCCCGCCGTAGATACCGCCGCCGCAGGGCATGCGCACCACCATCGGCACGACGAAGTCGCCCACCGAGCGGTAGCGGATGCGCGCAGCCTCGGACACCAGCTGGTCGGTGGCCGGATAGACGTAGTCGGCGAACTGGATTTCCACCACCGGGCGCAGGCCGTAGGCGCACATGCCGACAGCGGCGCCGACGATGCCGCTCTCGGAGATCGGCGCGTCGAACACCCGCGAGGTGCCGTATTTCTTCTGCAGGCCCTCGGTGCAGCGGAACACGCCGCCGAAGTAGCCCACGTCCTGGCCGAACACCACGACGTTGTCGTCGCGGTCGAGCATCACGTCCATGGCCGAGCGCAGCGCCTGGATCATGGTCATGCTGGTGACCGCCTGGGCGTTCTCCTGTTGCTGGTTCATGGCATTCATACCCCGAGCTCCTGGCGCTGCCGGCGCAGGTGTTCCGGCAGGTCCTTGTAGACGTCGTCGAACAGGCTGGCGGCGCTGAAGACGTGGCCGTCCACCAGCGAGCCGTGGCGTTCGGCCTGTTTCTGCGCGGCGATCACTTCGGCTTCCAGCTCCTTCTGCAGCGCGTCCTGCTGCTCGTCGGACCAGATGCCGAGGCCGATCAGGTGCTGCTTCAGGCGGGCGATCGGGTCGCCCAGGGGGAAGTTGGTCCAGTCGTCGGCCGGGCGGTACTTGGACGGGTCGTCCGAGGTCGAGTGCGGACCGGCGCGGTAGGTGACCCACTCGATCAGGCTCGGGCCATGGCCACGGCGGGCACGCTCGGCGGCCCAGCGGGAGGCGGCGTAGACGGCGAGGAAGTCGTTGCCGTCGACCCGCAGCGAGGCGATCCCGCAGCCCACGCCACGGTTGGCGAAGGTGGTGCCTTCACCGCCGGCGATGGCCTGGAAGGTGGAGATCGCCCACTGGTTGTTGACCACGTTGAGGATCACCGGCGCGCGGTAGACGTGGGCGAAGGTGAGGGCGGTGTGGAAGTCGGATTCTGCGGTGGCGCCGTCGCCGATCCAGGCCGAGGCGATCTTGGTATCGCCCTTGATCGCCGAGGCCATGCCCCAGCCGACCGCCTGGATGAACTGGGTGGCGAGGTTGCCGGAAATCGAGAAGAAACCCTTCTCGCGGCTGGAGTACATGATCGGCAGCTGGCGGCCCTTGAGAGGGTCCTGCTCGTTGGAGAGCAGCTGGCAGATCATGTCCTTGAGCGGATAGTCGCGGGTGATCAGGATGCCCTGCTGGCGATAGGTCGGGAAACACATGTCGCCGTCCTGCAGGGCCATGGTGTGGGCGGTGGCGATGGCTTCCTCGCCCAGGCACTGCATGTAGAAGGACATCTTCTTCTGGCGCTGGGCGGTGAGCATGCGCGCGTCGAAGATGCGCGTCTTGAGCATCACCCGCATGCCGCGCAGCAGCTGCTCGTGGCTCAGCTCCGGGGCCCAGGGGCCGACGGCGTTGCCTTGATCGTCGAGCACGCGCACCAGGCTGAAGGCCAGGTCGGTGGTCCTGGCGGGTTCGACGTCGACGGGGGGCATGCGCACCTCGCCGGCGGGCGACAGGTGCAGGTAGGAGAAATCGGTCTTGCAGCCGGGGCGTCCGGTGGGTTCCGGGACGTGCAGGCGCAGTGGTGCGTAGTCGGTCATGGCGGGTCTCCAGGGATGATCTTCGGGTGTGGATCAGCGGACGGGAGACGCCATGCCTGGCGGCTGCACCCGGCCCGGTCGGGCTACGGTGCGGGTGTCGCGCGGGGTCGCGCGGCGGGTGGCGACATCACTCATGGTGAGGTCCTCGGTTGTTGTAGTTGTGGTTTCAGTATAGGTGTGACCGATTGGTTTTTTGCTCCAAATTGACTAGCTCCGAAGTTACGGATTAGTGTGTTTGAACCATAAAAACAACCACTTGTAGTACCTGGATAAAATGGCTGACCTAGACCGCACCGACCTGAAAATCCTCCGCGCCCTGGCCGACGACGGCCGCCTGTCCTGGCGCGACCTCGCGCAGAAGATCGGCCTGTCGCTGACCCCGACCCTGCGCCGGGTCCGCCGCCTGGAGGAAGAGCAGTACATCCAGGGCTATTTCGCCCACCTTGACGAGGAACGCCTGTCCGGCGGCATGAGCGTGTTCGTCTCGGTATCCCTGGAAAAACAGACCGGCGACTACCTCGCACGGTTCGAGGAACGCATCGTCCAGGCGCCCCAGGTGATGAGCTGCTTCCAGATGACCGGCGACGCCGACTACATGCTGCGGGTGGTGGTGAAGGACCTGTCGGCGTACCAGCTGTTCCTGACCAACACGCTGACGCAGATTCCGGGCGTGGCGGGGATCAAGTCGGCCTTCGCGTTGAAGTCGGTGATGCTGCGCTCGGCGCCGCCGATCTGACCCGGAAGGGATTGGCGCGGCGCCGAATCCATCCGGCCCATCGCGGGCCACCCGGCTGACTGTAGGAGCGAGCTTGCTCGCGAACCCGCGGCCGACCCCGGCGCCAACCCCATCGCGGATGAATCCGTTCCTACAAGAGCGGCCGCCGATCCAGACCGTAGGAGCGGACCTTGTCCGCGAATCCAACCGGCCCGCTGCGGGCCACCCGGCTGACTGTAGGAGCGAGCTTGCTCGCGAACCCGCGACCGGCCCCGGCACCAACCCCATCGCGGATGAATCCGTTCCTACAAGAGCGGCCGCCGATCCAGACCGTAGGAGCGGACCTTGTCCGCGAATCCAACCGGCCCGCTGCGGGCCACCCGGCTGACTGTAGGAGCGAGCTTGCTCGCGAACCCGCGACCGGCCCCGGCACCAACCCCATCGCGGATAAATCCGCTCCTACAAGAGCGGCCGCCGATCTCGGCCGTAGGAGCGGACTCCGTCCGCGATGTCCTCAACCCCGCGGTTCCTTGGGATGGCTGGAGCCCGCGCGATACCCATGCGGTCGTTACATGGAGTGATGGGTATCGCTTCGCTCCACGCCATCCTACGGTCGTTCTTCGCCTTCGCGCCTGAACCGCTCGCGATACTGCGTCGGCGTCACCCCCAGCCGCTGCACGAACACCAGCCGCATCCGCGCCGCGCTGCCGAAGCCGCAGCGCCAGGCGATCATTTTCAGCGCCAGTTCGCTGCCCTCCAGCAATCCGCGCGCCGCGTCGATGCGGGCGCGCTGGACGAACTCGGCTGGCGTCACCCCCGCCTTGCGGACGAAGGCGCGGGCGAAGCTGCGCGGGCTCATCGCCACCTCGGCGGCCAGTTGCGGCACGCCCAGCGGCTGGTCGAGGTGTTCCTGCACATGACGCTGGATGCGCGCCACCGGCGAGGCTTCATCCGCCGGCGCCTGCAGGAAGGGGCTGAACTGCGACTGCCCGCCCTGGCGCTGCGCCACCACCAGCAGGCGCTTGGCCACCGACAGCGCCACCGCCGCGCCGTGATCCTCGGCCACCAGCGCCAGGGCCAGGTCGATGCCGGCGGTGACGCCCGCCGAGGTCCACAGCGCGCCGTCGCGCACATGGATGCGGTCCGGCTCCACCCGCGCCCCAGGGAACAGCTCCGCCAGCCGCCGCGCGTCGCTCCAGTGGGTGGTGACGCGCTTGCCGTCGAGCAGCCCGGCGTGGCCAAGGAGAAAGGCGCCGGTGCAGATCGAACCGTAGCGCGGCGCCCGGGCGCAGGCCGCGCGCAGCCAGTCGAGCAGCGCGGCGCCGGGCGTCTCGCCGGGCAGGGCGGGGCCGCCGGGCACCAGCAGGATATCGGTGGCGGGGGCCTGACCGAGGTCGAGGTCGGCGCCGAGCAACTGTCCGTTGGAGGCGCGCAAGGGCAGGGGCGGCGCGGCGAGGGTGAGCACCTCGTACCCCTCGCCGGCCGGCACGAAGGCGTTGGCTTCGGCGAACACATCCAGCGGCCCGCAGACGTCCAGCGCCTGCACGCCGGGAAACAGCAGCATGGCCACGCGCTTCATGGCGCCTCCCGATCCGATCGATGGCGGTCATTCTTGCGGCTCCGCAGCCTGGCCGCAATCGATCGAAAGATGCGAATCGTGCCAGTCGGCCTTCGAGTGGCGGCGCATCCGGGGCGACATCGTCATCGTGGCCGGCGGTTCGGCTAGATTGTCTGCGGTGGGCCACGACCGTCGCGCCCAACACACCACGACAGGAATGAATGGCCATGAAGATCATCAACGCTACGCTGCGCAGGCAAACCGGCCTGTTCACCATTCGTTGCCAGGACGAGACCATCGCCGAAGTCCTGCCGCAAAGCGGCACCGTCGCCGCCAGCGGCGCCGATCTCGATGCCCGCGGCCAACTGGTCATCGCCCCGCTGGTGGAGCCGCACATCCACCTCGACGCCACGCTCACCGCCGGCGAGCCGGAGTGGAACATGAGCGGCACCCTGTTCGAGGGCATCGAACGCTGGGCGCAGCGCAAGGAAAGCATCACCCATGAGGACACCAAGTCCCGCGCCCATACCACCCTGCGCATGCTCGCCGCCCACGGCATCCAGCATGTGCGCACCCACGTCGACGTCACCGACCCGAGCCTGGCCGCGCTCAAGGCCATGCTGGAAGTGAAGGAAGAGGCCAGGCACCTGGCGGACCTGCAGATCGTCGCCTTCCCGCAGGAGGGCATCGAGTCCTACGCGGGCGGCCGCGCGCTGATGGAAGAGGCGATCCGCCTGGGCGCCGACGTGGTCGGCGGCATCCCGCACTTCGAGAACACCCGCGAGCAGGGCGTCAGTTCGATCCGATTCCTCATGGACCTGGCCGAGCGCACAGGCTGCCTGGTGGATGTGCACTGCGACGAGACCGACGACCCCAACTCGCGCTTCCTCGAAGTGCTCGCCGAGGAAGCCCGCGTGCGCGGCATGGGCGCGCGCGTCACCGCCAGCCACACCACGGCCATGGGCTCCTACGACAACGCCTACTGCTCCAAGCTGTTCCGCCTGCTCAAGCGCTCGGGCATCCACTTCGTCTCCTGCCCGACCGAGAGCATCCACCTGCAGGGCCGCTTCGACAGCTTCCCGAAACGCCGCGGCGTGACCCGCGTGGCCGAGCTCGACCGCGCCGGGATGAACGTCTGCTTCGGCCAGGACTCGATCAAGGACCCCTGGTACCCGCTGGGCAACGGCAACCTCCTGCGCGTGCTGGATGCCGGCCTGCACATCTGCCACATGATGGGCTTCGAGGATTTGCAGCGCAGCCTCGACCTGGTCACCGACAACAGCGCCCGCGCGCTGAACCTGGGTGACCGCTACGGCATCGCCGCCGGCCGCCCGGCGAACCTGCTGGTGCTGGGGGTGGACAGCGATTACGAGGCGGTGCGCCAGCAGACCAAGGCGCTGTATTCGATCCGCCATGGCCGCGTACTGATGAAGCGCGCGCCGGAGCAGGTGGAGCTGATCGAGGGGTGATGGCGGACGGAGTTCGCTACAAATGCGCCGCTTCCGGAGGAGCGGAGCTTCTCCGCGATGCTCTTGCTTCTCGTAGGGTGGATCACGCTTCACCGATCCACCATCGGCGTCCGCGCGGGGGCCGATGGTGGAAGTAAAAAGCGACTTCCACCCTACGACCCTGACGGGACCCTGCGCGCGCCTGCGACTTCGGTGAAGAAGAACTGCGTTCGTAGGATGGCGTGGAGCGAAGCGATACCCATCAGGTGGATAACGCTGCAACAGCATCGCGGACGGAGTCCGCTCCTACGAAAGTAGCGCCCCTGTGGGAGAGAGACGGGGGCGCCTAGCCCTTGTCCGCGATCCGCCGGCAGGGCCGGCGTCAAGCGGGTTCGCGAGCAAGCTCGCTCCTACAGGGCGTCGCCCTGACGGGAGAGAAAGTCGTACAGCCGCTCATCCAGCGAATGCGCCACGTTGAAGCGCATCCACGGCACGCTGCGGCCGTCGGGCATGAACAACTGGCCGGGGAACAGCAGGATCTTCGCCTCCTTGGCCCGGTCGGCGAGGAGGGTGGCGTCGGCCTGCGCGCGGTGGCGCGCCCAGAGGAACAGCCCGGCGCGGGGCTCGTGGAAGATTTCCAGCCCGGCGGCCTCCAGGCGCCGCGCCACGCCGTCGTGGGCCTCGCTCAGCTGGTCGCGCAGCTGGCGCACGTGCTTGCGGTGGCGGCCCTGCAGGAGGATGTCCAGCGCCAGGGTCTCGGTGAGTTCCGAACTGGTCAGGCCGCTGACCATCTTCAGCGGCACCAGTTCCTCGATCAGTTCCGGGTGGGCGGCGATGAAGCCGGTGCGCAACGCCGGGGCGATGACCTTGGACAGACTGCCGATGTAGATCACCCGCGCCAGCTGGTCTAGGTTGGCCAGCAGCAGCTGGCCGGCGGGGTCGAGGTCGGCGTAGATGTCGTTCTCGACGATGAGGAAATCGTACTTCTCGGCCAGTTGCAGCAGGCGGTGGCTGGCGGCCAGGGACAGGCTGCCGCCGGTGGGGCTCTGCAGCCGCGCCTGGGTGAAGTAGACCTTGGGCCGGTGCTCGCGGGCCAGTTGCTCCAGGCGGTCCAGGTCCAGGCCGTCGGCGCTGCGCGGCACGCCGAGCAGTTGCGCGCCCTGCAGGCGCAGGTTGAGGAACAGGTTGTGGTAGCCCGGCTCGTCCACCAGCACCGGGTCGCCGCGCTGCACCAGGTAGCGCACCGCCAGGTCCAGCGCCTGGCTGGCGCCGGCGGTGAGGAGAATCTGTTCCGGGCTGGCGGCCACGCCGCCGTCGGCCAGGCGGTCGGCGAGCTTGCCGCGCAGCTTCGGGTTGCCCTTGCTGTGGCCGTAGTTGCCGAACTGTATGGGTTCTTCCCGCGCCAGGCTGCGCAGTCCGCGCTGCAGGCCTTCGCCGTCCAGCCAGTGCTCGGGCAGCAGGCCGACGCCGGGGCGCAGCTCCATGCCCAGCGGCTGGAACACCTTGTGCAGCAGCAGGTGGGCGTCGAAGTCGAACTCCGGCGGCGCCGCGCTGCCGGCACTGTCCTCGACCGCCGGGCCACGCACGTAGAAGCCGGCGTTGGGCACCGCGTTCAGGCAACCGCGCGCCACCAGCCGGTCGTAGGCCTCGACCACGGTGAAGTGGCTGACGCCGCTGGACTGGGCGAACTTGCGGATCGAGGGCAGCTTGGCGCCGGGACGCAGGCGCTGCTCGTCGATGGCCTGGGCGATGCCGTCGACGATCTGGGTGACCAGGGGAATGTCCGAGGTGGGGTCGAGCAACAGCATCCGGAGGTCCGTTCAATAAGAAGAAATCTGTACAGGTCGTTCGACCATAACAGCACTGCAGGCAGTGGCTTGTCCCTGTGCATGGCGTGCCCCCGGCGTGCCCGGCACACTCGGCGGCGTGGAGCGGCAATCCGCCGCACGCGCCTGACAAGAACAAGGACCGCCCGCCATGCGTGACACAGCTTACAACATCGATCCGTCGAGCATTTCCGCCGAAGAGTGGCAGGCGCGTTGCGACCTCGCCGCGCTGTACCGGCTGATCGCGCACTTCCGCTGGACCGACCATATCGACACCCACATCTCCGCGCGGGTGCCGGGCGAGCCGGGGCACTACCTGATCAACCGTTACGGCGTGCTGTTCCACGAGATGCGCGCCTCCGACCTGGTCAAGGTCGACCACGCCGGCGATGTCATCGACCCGCGTTTCGGCCCGAAAAGCGTCAATCGTGCCGGCTTCAACATCCATTCCGCGGTGCACGCCGCCCGCGAGGACGTGGCCTGCGTAATCCACACCCACACCGCCGCCGGCATCGCCGTATCCGCCCAGGAAGACGGCCTGCTGCCGATCAGCCAGCACGCGCTGAAGTTCCACAACCGCCTGGGCTACCACGACTACGAAGGCATCGCCCTGGACCCGGACGAGCGCTCGCGCCTGGTGCGCGACCTGGGCAGCCACATGGTGATGATCCTGCGCAACCACGGCCTGCTGGCCACCGGGCGCTGCATCGCCGAGGCCTTCAACCAGATCTACTTCCTCGAACGCGCCTGCCAGGCGCAGGTCCAGGCCCTCGCCGGCGGCCGCCAGCTGCGCTACCCGCCGGAGGCCGTGTGCGAGCGCGTCGCCGTGCAGGAAGAGGAGGCGCTGGCCGGTGGACTGCACCTACTGGCGTGGGAGTCGGCGCTGCGCCTGATCGCCGACAGCGAGGCGCAATACCGCAGCTGATCGCTGCTACCGTGCCCCGGCCCGCAGAGGCCGGGCGCCTGCGTGCTTGAACAATCTGCCAACAACAAAGCCAAGAGGTGGAAATGAAGAACCCGATTCTGGGAGCCCTGCTCATGGGCGTGATGTCCGGCGCCATGGCTGCCGACCTGACCGTGATCTCCTTCGGCGGCACCAGCAAGGACGTGCAGACCGAAGCCTTCTACAAACCCTTCGAGAAAGCCACGGGGACGAAGGTGATCGCCGGCGAGTACAACGGCGAGATGGGCAAGATCAAGGCCATGGTCGACACCGGCAGCGTCAACTGGGACGTGGTGCAGGTCGAGGGCCCGGAGCTGCTGCGCGGCTGCGACGAAGGGCTGTTCGAACAGCTCGACCCGGCGAAGCTGGGCAGCACCGCGGACTACGTGCCGGGCACCGTCTCCGACTGCGGCGCCGGCCTGCTGGTCTGGTCGATGGCCATGGCCTACGACGCCAAGCGCTTCCCCAACGGGCCGACCGGCTGGGCGGATTTCTGGGATACGCAGAAATTCCCCGGCAAGCGCTCGCTGCGCAAGGGCGCCAAGTACACCCTGGAAATCGCCCTGCTGGCCGACGGCGTGAAGAAGGAAGACCTGTACAAGGTGCTGTCGACGAAGGAGGGCGTGGACCGTGCCTTCCGCAAGCTCGACGAGATCAAGCCGTCGATCCAGTGGTGGGAATCCGGCGCGCAGCCCATGCAGTTCCTGGCCAGTGGCGACGTGGTGATGAGCACCGCCTACAACGGCCGCGTGTTCGCCGCGCAGGAAGAGGGCGCGCCGATGAAGGTGGTGTGGAATGGCAGCCTGTACGCCATCGACTCCTGGGCGATCCCCAAGGGCAGCCCGAACAAGCAGGCCGCCGAGGACTTCATCGCCCTCTCGCTCAAGCCCGAGCAGCAGAAGATCCACACCGTGAAGCTGGGCTACGGCTCGGTCAACCTGGGCACCACCGCGCTGCTCGATCCGGCCCTGGTGGAACGCCTGAACACCGCGCCGGCCAACCTGGAGCAGGCGGTGCCGGTGAACTTCGCCTTCTGGGTCGACCACGGCGAGGACCTGGAGCTGCGCTTCAACACCTGGGCGGCGAAGGCGCCGTAAGAGGCCGGGCGCCGCTCCATCGCCCGGGGACTCCGCGCAGGATGCGCTTTTGTAGGAGCGAGCTTGCTCGCGAACCACCCGGCTCCGGAGCCACCGTTCGCGAGCAAGCTCGCTCCTACAGGGGCTTGGGCCCGCTGCTCACTCCCGCTCCATCCCCGCCCAGTCGGTGCCCTGCACCAGCACGTCGCTCAGCGCCTGCGCGGCGCTGGAGAGTTTGTGCTCGGCCAGGCAGAACAGCCCGACGCGCCGTTCGATGCGCGGTTCGTGCAGGGCCACGCAGCGCGCGCCGAGTGCTTCCATCTGCGCCCGGCACAGCCGGGGCACGGCGCTGACGCCCAGTCCCTCGGCGACCATCCGCCCGACCGTCACCAGCTGGTGGCTCTCGAACGCCACCGGCAGGCGGCCGTGCCGCGCGGCGAGGCGGTCTTCCAGCAGCAGGCGCACGGCGGACGGGCGCTGCAGGGTGATGAAGTTCTGCGTCAGCAGGTCCGCCCAGGTGACCTGGGCGCGCTGCGCCAGCGGCGAGTCGGCCGGCAGCACGGCGACGAAGCGGTCGGTGTAGAAGGGCGTGAACACCAGGCCGTCGAGGCTTTCCGGCTCGAAGGCGATGCCCAGTTCCACCCGCCGGTTGCGCACCATTTCCAGCACCTGCTCGTTGATCACGTCGTGCACCGCTACGTTCACCCGCGGGTGGCGGGTGCGGAAGGTGAGCAGCGCGGCGGGCAGCAGGTTGCCGGCGAAGGAGGGCATGGCGGCGATGGAGACCTTGCCCATCTGCAGGGTGAAGTGCTGGCGCATCAGCTCCTCGGCGTTGTCCCAGTCCGCCAGCAGGCGGCGGGCCAGCGGCAGCAGCGTCTCGCCCTCGGGGGTCAGCGCCACGCTGCGGGTGGTGCGCACCAGCAGCTGGCCGCCGAGGGATTCCTCCAGGCTCTTGATCGCCAGGCTCAGGGCCGGCTGCGACAGGTGCAGGCGCTCGCAGGCCTGGGCGAAGCTCAGGGTCTGGGCCACGGCGAGGAAGGCGCGCAGTTGCTTGACGGTCATGGAGATGGGCTCTTGTTGATCCGCTCTTATTAATAAGGGAAACGGAATAATCGATTGGAAAAACAAACTTAACAAATCAGTCCCGAGCGGAGAAGCTGCCGGCTCGCTCTGACCGATGGGTCGGGCACTCCAATTACAAGAGAGGCAGCAACATGGCAGGACTCGACAAGCGTGTAGGCAGTTACGAGGAAGCCCTCGCCGGGCTCACCGACGACATGACGGTGGTGGCCGGCGGCTTCGGCATCTGCGGCATCCCGGAAAACCTCATCGCGCAGATCCGCAGGATGGGCGTGAAGGGCCTGACCGTGGTCTCCAACAACTGCGGCATCGACGGCTTCGGCCTCGGCGTGCTGCTGGAGGACCGGCAGATCCGCAAGATGATCGCTTCCTACGTTGGCGAGAACGCCCTGTTCGAGCAGCAGCTGCTGTCCGGTGAACTGGAGGTCGAACTGACCCCGCAGGGCACCCTGGCGGAAAAACTCCGCGCCGGCGGCGCCGGCATCCCGGCCTTCTTCACCGCCACCGGCTACGGCACCCCGGTCGCCGAGGGCAAGGAAGTGCGCGAGTTCGACGGCCGCCACTATGTGATGGAACGCGCCATCACTGGCGACTTCGCCATCGTCAAGGGCTGGAAGGCCGACCACTACGGCAACGTCATCTATCGCCACACCGCGCAGAACTTCAATCCGGTGGTCGCCACCGCGGGCCGCATCACCGTGGTCGAGGTGGAGGAGATCGTCGAGCCGGGCGAACTGGACCCCACCCAGATCCACACGCCCGGCATCTACGTCGACCGCATCATCCAAGGCACCTTCGAGAAGCGCATCGAGAAGCGCACCGTTCGTTTCTGAGCCCACCGGACAAGAGAGACAAGCACATGGCACTTACCCGCGAACAGATGGCTCAGCGCGTGGCGCGCGAGCTGCAGGATGGTTTCTACGTGAACCTGGGCATCGGCATCCCGACCCTGGTGGCCAACTACGTGCCCGAGGGCATGGAAGTGATGCTGCAGTCGGAGAACGGCCTGCTCGGCATGGGCGCGTTCCCCACCGAAGACGAAGTCGACGCCGACATGATCAACGCCGGCAAGCAGACCGTCACCGCCGTGAAAGGCGCCTCGATCTTCTCCTCCGCCGAATCCTTCGCGATGATCCGCGGCGGCCACGTCGACCTCACCGTGCTCGGCGCCTTCGAGGTGGACGTGCAGGGCAACATCGCCTCCTGGATGATCCCCGGCAAGCTGGTGAAGGGCATGGGCGGCGCCATGGACCTGGTGGCCGGCGCGGACAACATCATCGTCACCATGACCCACGCCTCCAAGGACGGCGAGTCCAAGCTGCTGGACCGCTGCACGCTGCCGCTGACCGGCGCCGGCTGCATCCGCAAGGTGCTCACCGACCTGGCCTACCTGGAGATCGAGAACGGCGCCTTCATCCTGCGCGAGACCGCGCCGGGGGTGAGCATCGCCGAGATCGCCGAGAAGACCGGCGGCCGTCTGATCGTTCCGGACGACGTGGTGGAAATGACGTTCTAGCCGCCCGAAACCGCCCTGCGCCGCGTAGGATAGCGCGCAGTGCAGCGAAACCCTTCTGTTTGCAGGGTTTCGCCTCGCTCCAGCCATCGTGCGCACGCGCGATACCCGATTCAGGAGATCGAAAGATGCAAGACGTCGTTATTGTCGCCGCCACCCGTACCGCCATCGGCGCCTTCCAGGGCAGCCTGGCGAACATCCCGGCCCACGAGCTGGGCGCGCTGATCATCCGCTCGCTGCTCGAGCGCAGCGGTGTCGCGGCCGAGCAGGTCGACGAAGTGATCCTCGGCCACGTGCTCACCGCCGGCGCCGGGCAGAACCCCGCGCGCCAGGCCGCCATCGCCGCCGGCCTGCCGCATGGCGTGCCGGCCATGACCGTCAACAAGGTCTGCGGCTCGGGCCTGAAGGCGCTGTTCCTCGGCGCCCAGGCGATCCGCTGCGGCGATGCCGACATCGTCATCGCCGGTGGCCAGGAGAGCATGAGCCTGTCGCCCTACGTGCTGCCCAAGGCCCGCACCGGCCTGCGCATGGGCCATGCCCAGCTGCAGGACAGCATGATCGTCGACGGCCTGTGGGATGCCTTCAACGACTATCACATGGGCATCACCGCCGAGAACCTGGCGGAGAAGTTCGGCATCAGCCGCGAGGCGCAGGACGCCTTCGCCGCGCAATCCCAGGCGAAGGCCGCCGCGGCCATCGAAGCCGGGCGCCTCAAGGACGAGATCACCCCGGTGCTGATTCCGCAGCGCAAGGGCGAGCCGCTGGCCTTCGACACCGATGAGCAGCCGCGCGCCGGCACCACCGCCGAGTCCCTGGGCAAGCTCAAGCCGGCGTTCAAGAAGGACGGCAGCGTCACCGCCGGCAACTCCTCCTCCCTCAACGACGGCGCCGCCGCCGTGCTGCTGATGAGCGCCGACAAGGCCCGCGAACTCGGCCTGCCGGTGCTGGCGCGCATCCAGGCCTACGCCAGCAGCGGCGTCGACCCGGCGATCATGGGCATCGGCCCGGTCTCGGCCACCCGCCGTTGCCTGGAGAAGGCCGGCTGGTCGGTGGACCAGCTCGACCTGATCGAGGCCAACGAAGCCTTCGCCGCCCAGTCCCTGGCGGTCGGCAAGGAGCTGGGCTGGGACGCCGGGAAGGTCAACGTCAACGGCGGCGCCATCGCCCTCGGCCATCCCATCGGCGCCTCGGGCTGCCGCGTGCTGGTGTCGCTGCTCCACGAAATGCTGCGCCGCGATGCCAAGAAAGGTCTGGCGACCCTCTGCATCGGCGGCGGCCAGGGTGTCGCCCTGGCGCTGGCGCGTGACTGACGGCCGCTAGCGACGCTCGATCGACGACTACCGGGCCGCGCCCACCCGCGGCCCGGTCTCCCACGGAAGGCACCACTGCCGAACCGGCCCGGCGATGCTCCCCGGCATTCGCCAGGCCTTTTGCGTCACCCCCGACCCAATGCAGGCCGGGCGGCTTCTCATCGAACGATGAGTCAATACAAGAACAACGAGGTAGACCATTATGAATTCGCACGTGCAACCCACCCGCACGGCCTTGCAGGACAGCCGCTCCGCGCGCTTCGCCATGGCCTGTTCCAACTGGGCCGAACGCTGGTTCCCCGACTCCTGGGTGTTCGCCGCCCTCGCGGTGCTGATCGTCAGCGTCGCCACCCTGGCCATGGGCGCCCCCGTCAGTTCCACCGCCAAGGCCTTCGGCGACGGCTTCTGGAGCCTGATTCCGTTCACCATGCAGATGGCCTTCGTGGTCATCGGCGGTTACGTGGTGGCCAGTTCCGGCCCCGCGTCCCGACTCATCGACCTGTTCGCCCGCGTGCCGAAGAACGGCCGCTCGGCGGTGGCCTGGGTCGCCCTGATCTCGATGCTCGCCTCGCTGCTCAACTGGGGCCTGTCCCTGGTGTTCGGCGGCCTGCTGGTGCGCGCCCTGGCGCGCCGCGAAGAGCTGAAGATGGACTACCGCGCCGCCGGCGCCGCCGCCTACCTGGGCCTGGGCGCCGTGTGGGCGCTGGGCCTGTCGTCGTCCGCCGCGCAGTTGCAGGCCAACCCGGCCAGCCTGCCGCCCTCGCTGCTGGCGATCACCGGCGTGATCCCCTTCACCCAGACCATCTTCCTCTGGCAGTCCGGCCTGATGCTGGCGGCCCTGGTGCTGGTGTCGCTGGTCATCGCCTACATGACCGCGCCCGCCGCCGGCAGCGCCCGTGACGCCAAGGCCTGCGGCGTGGACGTCAGCTTCAGCGCGCCGGCCGCGCTCAAGCCGAGCCGCCCGGGCGAGTGGCTGGAGCACAGCCCGCTGCTGATCCTGCTGTTGGTGGCGCTGTCCGCCGGCTGGCTGGTCAGCGAGTTCAGCAGCAAGCCGGCGATCCTGGCGATCTCCGGCCTGAACACCTACAACCTGCTGTTCATCATGCTCGGCGCGCTGCTGCACTGGCGCCCGCGCAGCTTCCTCGACGCCGTGGCCCGCGCGGTGCCGACCACCACCGGGGTGATGATCCAGTTCCCGCTGTACGGCTCCATCGCGGCGATCCTCACCACGGTGAAGGGCGGCGACGGCGCGACCCTGGCGCACCACATCTCCACCTTCTTCGTGCAGATCGCCTCCCACGACACCTATGCGCTGCTGATGGGCGTGTACTCCGCCGTGCTGGGCTTCTTCATCCCCTCCGGCGGCGGCAAGTGGATCATCGAGGCGCCCTACGTGATGCAGGTGGCCAACGACCTGCAGTTCCACCTGGGCTGGGCGGTGCAGATCTACAACGCCGCCGAGGCGCTGCCGAACCTGATCAACCCCTTCTACATGCTGCCGCTGCTGGGCGTGCTGGGCCTGAAGGCGCGCGACCTGATCGGCTTCTCCTTCGTCCAGCTGCTGGCCCACGTGCCCCTGGTGCTGTTCCTGCTCTGGGCGCTGGGCACGACCCTGCAATACCTGCCGCCGGTCCAGCCGTAGCCACGCACTCGGCTCTGGTGACAGCAAGCCCGGATGTCGCGAGACATCCGGGCTTTTTATTGCGCCTGTTCCGCGGACCGTAGGATGGCGTGGAGCGAAGCGATACCCATCGACCGGGTTACGGCACCGGAGCTGACGTCGCTTCGTTCGGGGGATGTTTTTGCGGGGAGGGGCTTTGTCGGGCGGAGCCGTGCCTTCAATCAGCCTTGCTCACACCTTCCGCCACACGCTGGCCAGCCACGGCTGCTGCTCCCGCGGCAGTCCGGCCGGGCGGTAGTAGTGCTCCAGCTCGGTGAAGCCGGCGGCTTCCAGCAGCTGCTTCCAGTGTTCCCAGTCGTGATAGGCGCCGTAGCGCGGGCCGTTCCAGCCTTCGGCGTTGTCGCCGCGCGGGTTGGAGGCGAACAGCACGCCGCCCGGCTTCAGCGCGGCGCGCAGCTGGCCGAGCACGCGCGGCAGTTCCTGGCGCGGCACGTGGAACAGGCTGGCGTTGGCGTAGATGCCGTCGAAGCGCCCGGCGGGCAGGTCGAGGGCGAGGAAGTCCTGCTGCCACACCTCGCAGCCGCTGGCCTCGCGGGCCATGGCGACGAAGTTCGGGCAGCCGTCCAGCCCGACCGGCTGGTGGCCCATCGAGCGGAACACGCACAGGTCGCGCCCGGGGCCGCAGCCGAAGTCGAGCAGGGCGAAGGGCGGCTGGGCCTGGATATGGTGCAGCAGGGCGGCGATGTTCTGGCTGACGTCGTGCTCCCAGGTGCCTTCGCGGAAGGCGGTGGCGCTGTCCTGGTAGTGCTGCAGGGTCAGGCGGGAAATGTCGCGCAGGGTCTGGTCGTCGAGCATGGCGGCGTGGCGGGTCGATGGAAAAGGACATTCTATGCCGCGCCAGGCGTCATGCGCCCTGCATCCGGGCGAAAAAAAGCGCGGCGCAACCCAAGGGGGGGGCTGGCCGCGCAATCACGCTCAATCGGAATTCGGAACGGGCCGCGCCGGCCCGGCGCGCTCCCGGCGGGATGGCGCCGGGAGCGCGCGGAGGTGATCAGAGGGCGTTGGCCCGGTCGCGCAGGATGAACTTCTGGATCTTCCCGGTGGAGGTCTTGGGCAGGTCGGTGAACACCACGGTGCGCGGCACCTTGAAGCCGGCCAGGTGTTCGCGGCAGAAGGCCATGATGTCCTGCGCGGTGATGTCGGCGTGCTCGCTCTTGAGGGTGATGAAGGCGCAGGGGGTTTCGCCCCAGCGCTCGTCGGCGCGCGCCACCACGGAGGCCTCCAGCACGGCCGGGTGGCGGTAGAGCACGCCTTCGACCTCGATGGTGGAGATGTTCTCGCCGCCGGAGATGATGATGTCCTTCAGGCGGTCGCGGATGTCCACGTAGCCGTCCGGGTGCCAGACCGCCAGGTCGCCGGTGTGGAACCAGCCGCCGGCGAAGGATTCCTCGGTGGCGGTGGGGTTCTTCAGGTAGCCCTTCATCACGGTGTTGCCGCGCATGAAGATCTCGCCGATGGTCAGGCCGTCGCGCGGCACCGGCTCCAGGGTCTTCGGATCGGCCACCATCACCCCCTCCAGGGTCGGGTAGCGCACGCCCTGGCGGGACTTGATGCGCGCCCGCTCGTCCAGCGGCAGCTCGTCCCACTGCTCGTGCCACGCGCAGACGGTCACCGGGCCGTAGGTTTCGGTCAGGCCGTAGACGTGGGTGACGTGGATGCCCATTTCCTCCACGGCGCCGATCACCTTGGCCGGCGGCGCGGCGCCGGCGACCATGGCGTGCACCGGGTGGTCGATGGCGGCCTTGGCCGAGTCGGGCATGTTGATCAGCGCGTTGAGCACGATCGGCGCGCCGCACAGGTGGGTGACCTGGTGCTCGCGGATCAGCGTGAGGATCTTCTGCGGGTCGACCCGGCGCAGGCAGACGTGGGTGCCGGCCAGCGCGGTGACGGTCCACGGGAAGCACCAGCCGTTGCAGTGGAACATCGGCAGGGTCCACAGGTACACCGGATGCTGGCCCATGGACCAGATCATCTGGTTGCCCAGCGAGCTCAGGTAGGCGCCGCGGTGGTGATAGACCACGCCCTTGGGGTTGCCGGTGGTGCCGGAGGTGTAGTTGAGGGAGATGGCGTCCCACTCGTCCTGCGGCCACTGCCAGGCGAACTCCGGGTCGCCCTCGGCGAGCAGCGCCTCGTAGTCCAGCGGGCTGACCGCCTGGCCTTCGCCGAATTCGGGATCGTCGACGTCGATCACCAGCGGCGGATGGGCGAGCATGCCCAGGGCGGCGTGGATCACGTCGTAGAACTCGCGGTCGGTGATCAGCACCTTGGCCTCGCCGTGCTGCAGCATGAAGGCGATGGCCTCGGCATCCAGGCGCACGTTGAGGGTATTGAGCACCGCGCCGATCATCGGCACGCCGAAGTGCGCCTCGACCATGTGCGGCGTGTTGGGCAGCATCACCGCCACCGTGTCGCCACGGCCGATGCCGCGGGCGGCGAGGGCGGAGGCCAGGCGGCGGCAGCGCTGGTAGGTTTCCTTCCAGGTGCGGCGCAGGCTGCCGTGGATGATGGCGGTGCGCTCGGGATAGACCTGGGCGGTGCGTTCGATGAAGCTCAGCGGCGACAACGCGTTATGGTTGACGGCCGCGCGCGACAGACCCTGTTCGAAGATCGGCATGGGAACACCCTGTGGCTGATTGTTAGCTCATTGTTCTGTACTGACCCGTGGAGCACTTGGCAGTAGCCGGGTCGTGACCGGTGCGGCGGGTTGCCGCCCGGTCGTTGGGGCGTTTTATAGCAATGTCGTATTGGATATGGAAGTTAAACCTAAGGTGTATGGTATAAATACTATATTCATCGAAAGTCCCTTCGAGTCTCTACCATGTCTCACCTGAACACCCTGGTGCGCCTGGCGCGCGAGCAGGCGCCCGCCGCCGTGCAGGCCGACGTGTTGCAGCGCCTGTGCCGCGAACGCGAAGGCGTGGAGCGCGCGCTGTACGTCGAATGGCAGCCGCGCAGCCAAAGTTTCGAAGCCATCGCGGGCGCCTCGCGCCTGCCGCCGGGCAGCGGCGACCCGCAGCAGGCCAACGACCTGGCACTGGCCGAACGGCTGGAAGGCCGGCAGCGCCTGGCGCTGGACGATCTGATGGGCGTGCCCTGCTGGCTCGCCGGCCGCCTGCGCCGCGCCGGCTGGGGGACGGGGCTGGCGCTGGTGCTGCCGCTGCAGCCCGGGCGTTCCGGGCTGCTGCTGGTGCAAAGCCCGTGCGAACAGGCGGCGGCCTGGCTGGAGTGGATCGGCGAGCTGCTCGGCGAAATCCTCGCCCTGGCCCGTCAGGCGAAGCGCACCGCGCCGCTGCTCAGCGCCGACCCGCAGCCCGCGCTGGTGCTGGACGAAGCCGCCGCGCTGGTCGACTGCAACCAGGCCCTGCGCCAGTTGCTCGCGGGGTTCGCCGGCGCCGAGCCGCGCGACCTGCTGCCGAGCAACCACGCGCAGTTGCTGCGCACCTGCCTGGAACAGGGGCGGGCGGTGCACGAGGTGGTCGGCGAGCGCGAAGGCCGGCAGTTCCTCTGGAGCTTCGTGCCCGACCCCGCCGAGCGCCAGGTCCTGGTCCACGGCCGCGAAGTCACCGCGCAACTGCGCGAGCAGCGCGAAGCGGCCAGGGCCAGCCGGCTGTACCGGCAGATCATCGAGAACACCACCGACCTGATTTCCCGCCGCACCCTCGACGGCCGCCTGCTCGACGTCTCGCCGGCGTCCTGGACGCTGCTCGGCTACTGGCCGGAACAGCTGCGAGGTCAGGCGATGGCGCCGCTGCTCCACGAGCAGGACCGCCAGCGGGTCGCCGAACGGACCCGCGACGCGCTGCTGGCGGAGGGCTACGCGACCCTGACCTACCGCCTGCGCCATCGCGACGGCCACTACCTGTGGTTCGAGACCGCCAGCCGCGCCATCCGCGAGACCTACACCGGCAACGTGATGGAAGTGGTCAGCGTGTCCCGCGACATCACCGCGCGGGTGCTGGCCGAGGAGAACCTGCGGCGGCTGGCCGAAGTGGTGGAGGCCAACACCGACCTGGTGCTGTTCGTCGATCCGGGCGGGCGCATCACCTACCTCAACCCCTCGGCGCGGCGCGCGCTGGGGCTGGACGGCGAGGTGCTGCCGGAGTCCGTCGCCGCGGTGCTCGACGACGGCCTGCTGGCGGCGCTCGAACGCGAAGGCTGGGACAGCGCCCGGCGCGACGGCGTGTGGAGCGCCGAAGGCCGCCTGCGCGCGGGCGCCGGCCGGCATGCGGTGCCGTTGTCGCTGGTGCTGCTGGCGCACTCCACCGCCGGTGGCGAGCGCTACTACTCGCTGGTCGGCCGCGACATGACCGAGCACGAGTTGCGCGAGAACCAGCAGCGCCGGCACCAGGACGAACTGGCCCACACCGCACGCCTGGTGACCCTGGGCGAGCTGGCCTCGGGCATCGCCCACGAGATGAACCAGCCGCTGGCCGCGGTGATGAACTACGCCAGCGCCAGCCAGCGCTACCTGAAGACCCTCGACAGCCAGCCGGAAGCCGCGCAGCGCGTGGCCCAGGGGCTGGCGCAGATCGTCGAGCACACCGCCCACGCCTCGGAGGTGATCCGCCGCCTGCGCGCCTTCCTGCGCAAGGGCCAGCGGCGCATGCAGGCGCTGGACCTCAACGAACTGGCGCGCGCATCGCTGGGCCTCTGCGCCTGGGAAGCGGCCAGCGCGGAGGTGGCGATCATCGAAGCGTTGACGGAGAATCTGCCGCCCGTCTACGCCGACCGGGTGCTGCTGGAGCAGGTGTTCCTCAACCTGTTGCGCAACGCCATCGACGCCAACCGCGAGCGCCATGCCGGCGAGCCTTCGGGCATCCGCATCGGCAGCTGCCGCGAGGACGACGGCCGGCTGTGCGTCTGGGTGGAAGACGAAGGCCCCGGCGCCAGCGGCGAGGCGCTGGACCAGATGTTCACGCCGTTCTTCACCAGCAAGCCGGAAGGGCTGGGCCTGGGGCTGTCGATGAGCCGCGGCATCGTCGAAGGCTTCGGCGGCACGCTGGACGCCCGCGCGGCGGCCACCGGCGGCCTGCGCCTGGAGTGCCGGCTGCCGGCGGGAAGGGCAGAACAACAATGACGGAGACTGCGATGGAAACGGCGGTGGTGTATGTGGTGGACGACGACCAGCGGATGCTCGACTCGACGGTCTGGCTGCTGGAATCGGTCGGCCTGAAGGCGCTGCCGTTCACCGGCGGCCGCGAATTCCTCGACGCCTGCCCGGCCGAGGCCCACGCCTGCGTGCTGCTCGACGTGCGCATGCCGGGGCTGGGCGGCCTGGCGGTGCAGGAGGAGATGCGCCGGCGCGGCATCGAGCTGCCGGTCATCTTCGTCAGCGGCCACGCCGACGTGCCCATCGTGATCCGCGCCTTCAAGGCCGGCGCGGTGGACTTCATCGAGAAGCCCTACAACGAGCAGTTGCTGCTCGACAGCGTGCAGCAGGCGCTCAGCTCCCGCGAACGCCAGCACGCCTCGCGCTCCGGGCTCGGCGAGCTGGAGGAGCGCCTGGCGGCGCTGACCCCGCGCGAGCGCGACGTGTTCCTGCCGCTGGTGCGCGGCTACACCAGCCGCGAAGTGGCCGAGCAGCTGGACATCAGCGTGAAGACCGTGGACCTGTACCGCGCGCGGGTGATGAAGCGCATGCAGGCCGGGACGCTGGCCGACCTGGTGGGCATGGCGATTGCCGCCGGACTGGTCGATCCGCTGCAGCTGCGCCCGGAGTAGGGCGCTTGCAGGAGGGAGGGGGCGCCGGGTCCTTGCTCGTGAAGCTCTTCCCGGTGGCGCTGGCGTCAAGCAGTTCGCGAGCAAGCTCGCTCCTACAGGGAGGCGAAGGGCTTAGTCGCCGACCTTGCCCAGCTTGATGGTCAGCGGCCAGCTCACCTTGAGCGCCTCCACCTCGCCCCAGGCCGCCTGGAGTTCCGCGTGCAGCGCCTGCACCGGGTCCTGTTCGGTGGCCTGGCGGTAGCTCGCCACCGCCGACCAGCTGTACAGGTAGTCCAGCAGTCGCTGGAAGTCCCACTGCGCTTCCAGGGCGAAGGGCGGGGCCTGCACCTGCTCGAAGGGGAATGGCAGGGTGCCGTAGCCGGTCTCGACATGCTTGCGCTCCGGCGCCCAGTAGGGGCCGACGATGTCGTGGTAGAGCCGGCGGACCAGGCTGTCCAGCTCGGGGGTGATGTTCAGCAGGTTGTACGACACCACCGCCAGCAGCGCGCCGGGCCGCGAGGCGCGCCGGACCTCGACGTAGAAGCGTTCGACGTCGAACCAGTGCAGCGCCTGGGCGACCAGGGTGAGGTCGACGCTGGCGGCGGCCAGCGAGGTGCTTTCCGCCGGTTCGCAGCGGTAGTCGATGTTCGGCTCGCGCGGTGCCTGGGCCAGCTGGTTGGCGTTGATGTCGGTGGCGACCACCTGGCGGAAGTGCCGGGCGAGATCGACGCTGGCCTGCCCGGAGCCGCAACCGCAATCCCAGGCCAGCTGCGTGCCCGGCGCGGCCTGGGCGAGCCAGGCGAAGAACGCCGGGTCGTAGGTCGGACGGCCGGCGCGGTAGGCGTCGGACTGGGCGCTGAACAGGGTGCGGGTATCGGTCATGACCGGCCTCGTCGCGGCGGGAGGGGCCCCATCTTGCCGCAGCCGCCGGAGGATGGGTACCGCCGCGCTGTATCCGCCTGCGAGTTCGTAGGATGGGTATCGCTTCGCTCCACCCATCCTACGCAAAGCGCCGTGCATGCCGGGCATCGCCCGGTCTCATGCGTAGGGTGGATGTCGCTGTTCACATCCACCATGGGGCTTGAGCTGGACGCCGATGGTGGACATGAAGAGCGATGTCCACCCTACAGGGCTTTCGTAGGAGCGGAGCTTCTCCGCGATGCTCTTGCCCTTCGCAGGGTGGATCACGCTTCACCGATCCACCATCGGCCTCCGCGCGGGGCCGATGGTGGAAGTAAAAGGCGACTTCCACCCTACGACCCTGGCTCCCCTCCTGTGGCGCTGTATCCGCCTGCGAGTTCGCAGGATGGGTGGAGCGAAGCGATACCCATCAGCGGCGCCCTGCACAGGCCGGGCATCGCCCGGTCTGCGCGGCGTCAGGTCTTGTAGCGGCGGCTGGCGTGCTGCCGCAGCCAGGCCATCACGCCGCGCTGCTGAGGTGCCGCCGGCTGTTCCACCAGCAGCGCGGCGCTGGCCTTCTGGCGGAAGTCGAGCAGCCGGGTCATGGCTTCGGCGATCTCCTGGCGGGCTTCCAGGCAGGGGCCGAGCACGGCCTTGTCGATGCGGTACACGGCACCGTCGCTGATCGCGGTGAACTGCGCCTGCCAGGCGGCGCCGCTGAGCACGCCGGCTTCGCCGATCACCTCGCCGGGGCCCATGCGGCCGGCTTCGAGGGTCTGTCCGTCGCGCGGCAGGGTCACGCTGACCACGCCGGTGTCGATGATCAGCAACTGGTCGCTGACATCGCCGGTGGCCAGCAGCACCTCGCCGGACTTGAACGAGCGCCGCTGCATGGTCGCCGCCAGCTCGTCGCGTTCGGCGTCGGTCAGCGCGTCGAACAGGCCGGAGCGCACCAGCAGCGCGCGGGCGCGGGAGGCCTGCTCGCGGGAGGGCAGGTCGGTCTCGCTGAGCAGCTCGATGCCGGCCGCCTGCAGGTGGCGGAAGGCCAGGTCGTAGAGCTGGTTGCGCGCCTCGCGCTTCTCGCCCATGGCGGCGACGAAGCCGTTGAGCTCGTACTCCACGCCAGCGGGCGAGGAACTACGCACGCTCACCGTCGGCGCCGGGTTGGCCAGCAGCGTGCGGCAGCCGCGCAGGGCGCGCTCCAGCGCGTCGATGGCCTTGCGCGGGCGCACCCGCGGGCTGAGGGTCAGGCTCAGGCTCAGGCCGTAGAGGTTGGTCGGGCGGCTGAGGTTGAGCACCTTGGCCTTGGCCGCCAGGGAGTTGGGCACCACCGCCAGGGTGCCCTGGGCGGTCTGCAGGTAGGTGGAGCGCCAGTCGATCTCCACCACCTTGCCTTCGATGCCGTCGATGGAAATCCAGTCGTCCAGCTGGTACGGCTTGGTGGTGTTGAGCACGATGCCGGAGAACACGTCGCTCAGCGTGCTCTGCAGCGCCAGGCCGAGGACGATGGCGACCACCCCGGAGGTGGCCAGCAGGCCCTTCACCGGCAGCTCCAGCACGTAGCCGGCGGCGGCGATGCTGGCGATGAGGAAGACCAGCGCGCCGACCACATCCTGCAGCAGCCGCCCGGCGTGGCCGACGCGCTGCACCAGGAGGAAGCCGATCACCTCGGTCAGGCAGCGCGCGGCGAACAGCCACCAGATGATCTGCAGGCCGGTGGCGACCATGTGGCTGGGCAGGTCATCGGCCCAGGGCGCGGCGCGCAGCGGGTTCATCCCGGCGTTGAACAGCAGCAGGCTGAACAGCAGGAAGCAGAGCACGCGCAGCGCCAGGCGCCAGTGCGGATGGGCCGCGCCGACCAGGCGCCAGAGCAGCAGGTCGAGCAGCAGCAGCGCCGGGGCGCCGAACAGCGGGTGTTGGGTGAGCAGGGCGGGCATCGCGCCTCTCCGTGGGACGATGCGCACAAGATGGCACAGAAACCGGGTTCTGGCAGCCGCCTCAGCCGGCGTTCGGCTGGCGCGCGAGCTCCGCCCAGTCGGGCACCTCGATCTCGCCGGCGATCCGCGGCGAGAGGCTGTCGTTGTCGAACAGCACCAGGGTTTCGCCGTACTCGGGCGTTTCGCCTTCGGGCTCGTCGAGGTTGTGCATCAGGCGGTCGAAGCACTCGCTGTGGGTCACCAGCACCAGGTTGCGGCGGGTGGCCTTGTGCTCGCGGATGTGGCTGAGCAGGTCGCCGGTCTTGCAGGCGAAGAGCCAGTCCTGGCGCGTCACGCGGTGGTCGAACATCAGGTCGGCCGTCTGCGCGGTGCGGGTCATCGGGCTGCTGTAGATGTCGGTGGCCGCCAGGCCGTAGTGGGCGATGGCCTGGCCCATCCCCCGGGCCAGTTCGGCGGCGCGGGCGGTGATGCCGTCGGCCGCGCCCAGGCAGGGGGCGCTGGAGCGGTCGCAGCGCTCCATGTGGCGGATCAGCAGGATCACCCGGCCCTGCATCCAGCGTTGCTGGAAGGCGCCGCCGTCGGGATTGTCCAGCGACTGCGGGAGGATCGAACGCCAGGCGCACAGCGTCAGGACGCCGGCGGCCAGCAGCAGGAGGGCCAGGTACGGGTTTCTGGCGATGGATCGTACGGCGTGCTTGGGGTTCACAGCGATCCCTGGGTAACGAGGTGCGAATGGGCACATGTTGACCGGCAGGGATGACAAACGTGCTACGGAGCGCTGTCGGACTCCACCACGCTGACCGTGGCCGTGGTCCCGGCGCGCAACTGGCCGCGCCCGGCGTAGCCGGGGTCGATGGCGATGCGCACCGGGATGCGCTGGGCCAGCTTGACCCAGGTGTAGGTCGGGTTGATGTTGGCCAGCAGGCGGCTGCCGGGCAGGTTCTCGCGGTCGCTGATGGCGAAGGCGATGCTCTGCACGATGCCGTCGAAGCGTTCCCCGCTCATCAGCTCGACGTGGACCCGGTCGCCTTCGTGGATGCGCGGCAGCTTGGTTTCCTCGAAGTAGCCGCTGACATGGAAGGAGTCGCTGTCCACCACCGCGACCAGCGCGTTGCCGGCGGTGGCGTAGTCGCCGGCGCGGGTCAGCAGGTTGGTCACGTAGCCGTTCACCGGCGCCAGCACGCGGGTGCGCTCCAGGTCCAGGCACGCCTGGCGCAGCGCCGCCTCGGCGAGGCTGACGTTGGCCTGCGCCAGGCCCAGGTTGGCCTGTTCGCGCAGCAGTTGGGCCTCGGCCACGGCCACGTCGGTGCTGGCTTTCTCCCATTCCTCGTTGGAGATCGCCGAGCGCGCCTTCAACTCGCGGCGGCGGCCTTCCTCGCTCTGGCGCTGGCGCAGCAGCGCCTGGTTGGCGACGATCGCCGCCTGCGACTGGCCCAGCGCCGCCCGCGCCACTTCCACCGCGCGCTCGCCGTGCTGCACCGCCAGCTCGTAGCGGGCGGGGTCGATCCGCAGCAGCAGGTCGCCCTTGCTGACGCGTTGGTTGTCCTGCACGCGCAGCTCGACGATGCGCCCGGTGACGTCCGCCGACAGCGACACCACGTCGGCCCGCACGCGGGCGTCGCGGGTCCACGGCGCGCGGGTGTAGTAGAGCCAGGCGTAGCTGCCCAGCACCAGGGCCAGCGCCACCACGGCGAGGGTGATCAGCGGCGGGAGCGCCTTGCGAAGGTCGAACATGTCAGTGCAGCGCTCCCATGAGCAGGATCAGCCCGGCGCTGATGATGGCGTAGAGCGCGCCCTCGAACAGCGCCTCGTGCCAGACCAGGCGCAGCACGCCCAGCTGGCGCAGCCCCCAGAGCAGCGCGAGGAAGATCGGCAGGGCCAGCAGCAGGGCCTGGGCCAGCGGCGGCAGGTAGACCCCGCCCAGTTCGAGATCAACGGGCATGGAGTGCCTGGCCTCGCGGGCTGTCGTCGAGCTGGCGCGGTTCGCTGAACAGCTCGCGGAAGCGTTCCAGCAGGTCGGCGGCGACCAGCAGCGCCACGCCGCTGACGAACACCGGGCGCATCGACTCGCCGCCGGTGTGGGCGCCGTGCCCCTGCAGGTCGTCCAGCTCCACGCCCAGCTCGCGCATCGCCGACAGCACGCGCTCCAGGCGCGCGGCCGGCGGCTGGTCGAGGCAAGCGGCGAGTTCGTCGAGCACCAGCGACAGGCGTTCGCGCAGCGCATCGGGCAGGCCCTCGGCGTTGAGGCTTTCGCGGCGCAGATGATGCAGCACCACGCCCAGGGTCATGCTCGCCAGGCTGCACTGGAAGCGCTCGGCGGACTGGCCGTCGCGGGCCGCGGGGAGCAGCCCGAGCATGATCGCCAGGCGGTCGACCATGCGGCTCTCGAACAGGAAGCGGCGCGCCTCGCTGGGCTTGGACAGCAGCACCGCGCGCACCTCGGCGCGGGTCCGGCGCGACTGGCGGCGCAGGCGCGCGTCGGCATCGAAGGGGAACACCCAGGCGTAGACCAGCATGGCCAGCACGCCGGCGCTGACATAGCCGCCGGCGAATTCGAACCACTGCAGCGAGGTGTTGATCCAGGCGCCCTGGTTCTGCGGGCCGACCAGCAGGAAAGTGGTCAGCCCCAGGCCGATGCCGATGCCGGCGGTCTGCGGGTTGGAAAGCCCGACAGCGATGACGTAGAGCAGCGGCGTGAGGTACAGCGCGAGCATCTCGAAGTCGGTCACCCCCGGCAGCAGCAGGAACTGCAGCAGCGCCGCCGCCACCAGCGCCAGGGCCAGCCCGCGCAGGTAGGCCTGGCTGGCCAGCAGCGGGCGCGGGAAGGTCGCCAGCATGGAGCAGAGGATGCCGACCAGGATCATCCCGGCGCGGGCGCCGTCCCAGGCGGTCTGCACCCAGATCCAGCCGGCGCAGGACAGGGCGAGGAAGGCGCGGGTGGCGTTCATCGCCGCCAGGTGGAAGTCCAGGTGCAGCCCGTGGGCCTGGCTGCGGTGGGCGGTGCAGCTGCCCGGCCGGCCGTCCTGGATGGCGTCGCTCAGCTCGATCATCTCGTCCAGCTGCTGCATCAGCCGTGCCTGCTCGAAACGCAGGGCCCAGGCCAGGGAGCGCAGCGAGGTGGGCAGGCCGTCGGCGAGGTCCTCGGCCTGGCGCGCGGCGGCGTCGAAGCGCTGGCGCAGGCGGGTGATGCGCTTGCGCGCCGGGCCCGGCAGGCTGCGGCCGTATTCGGCCAGTTGCTCCAGGCAGGCCAACTCGTCCTCGCGCAGGCGCTGCACGGATTCCGGCAGCGGGCCGCTCAGGCGCGCCTCGATCAGCTTGCGCTGGCGGCGCAGGATGGCCAGACGCGAGGTCATCAGCACCAGCTGGTTGGCCAGCAGTTGCACCAGTTCGTCGGCGCCGCGCAGGCGCGGCGCGTCGAAGTACAGGTGGCGGCGCAGCATCTCCAGCGCGGAGATTTCGCCCAGCAGCTGCATCTGCCGGCGCTGGAAGTCCTCCTCGGCTTCCTCGCCGCGGATCACCGCCGCGGCGTGCACGGCGATCAGCCGGATCAACTGGTCGACCTTGGCGAAATAGCCCCGCGCCACGCTCTGCGGGCGGGCGAAGAACAGGCTGACCAGGGTCACGCAGGCCACCCCGAGCAGGGTCTCGGTGACCCGGGTGATGGCCAGGGTGTAGGTGGAGTCGGGGTCGGGCTGGGCCAGCAGGGCGACGATCACCGCGGTGAAGCCGCTGAGCACGAAGGCGTGGGAGTGGGTGAAGCGCGTCAGGGTGCCGCCGGCGGTGCAGATCGCCAGCCACACCGCCAGGGTGACGATGAAGGGCAGCGGCGCCTGCGGGAACAGCGCCATGATCGCCACCGCGACGATGGCGCCGACGGTGGTGCCGACCACCTGGGAGAAGCTTTTCTGCAGGGTCATGCCGGCCAGCGGGGTGCTGATGATGACCACCGTCATGGTCGCCCACTTGGGCTGCTCAAGGTCCAGCAGGAACGCCAGGTACAGGGTCAGCAGCCCGGCCAGCACGGTGCGCAGGGCGAACAGCAGGGTGTCCCTGCCCGGATGGATGACAGCGCGCAGATACAGCAGCAGCGATGGCATGCCGGCCCCCTCGTGTCGACGTGACGAAGCTCCCGGCGCAAGGGCCGGGGCTGGTCAGGACAGTGTGGTCGAGGATTGCCGGGGTTGCGGGATTTCTTCGCGCCTCAGCCGGCGCTGTCCAGCGATTGCGCCAGGCGTTCCTGGATGAAGTCGAGGAAGCACTGGATGCGCAGGGCCAGCTGCGAGTTACGGTAGTACACCGCGTGGATCGGCTGGCGGCGCACGCTGGTCAGCTCCGGCAGCACCCGCACCAGGCGCCCGGCCTGGATGTCGGCGGCGGTCATGAAGCTCGCCAGGCAAGCGATGCCCTGGCCGCTCAGGGCCAGCTGGCGCAGGGTCTCGCCGCTGGAGGCGAACAGCCGCGGGGTGATCGCCAGGGTGTCGCCGCCGGGGTGGCGCAGCGGCCAGATGTTCAGCGCCTCGGGCTGGGTGAAGCCGAGCAGCGAGTGGCCCAGCAGTTCTTCCAGGTCGGCCGGCATGCCGTGGCGTTCCAGGTACTGCGGCGCCGCCAGCAGGTTCAGCCGGCTGCTGCCCAGGGGGCGGGCGTGCAGGCTGGAGTCGGCGAGCTGGCCGATGCGGATGGCGATGTCGGTGCTCTGCTCCAGCAGGTCGATGTTCAGGTCGTTGGTGTTGAGCTGCAGCTCGATGTCCGGGTAGCGCTCGCGGAAGGCGCCGATGTGCGGCACCACGGCGTGCAGCATGAAGGGCGAGGCGGCGTTGATCCGCAGGCGCCCGGCGGGGGATTGCTGGCGCAGGGCGAGGCGTTCTTCCAGGGCGTCCATCTGCTCGAGGATGTGCCGCGCGTGTTCGAGGAAGAACTCGCCTTCCTCGGTCAGCTTCATCCGTCGCGTGGTGCGGTTGAGCAGGGTGGTGCCGAGCTTTTCCTCCAGCTTCGACAGCGAGCGGCTGACCGCCGAGGGCGTCAGCCCCAGTTGCTCGGCGGCGGCGGTGATGGAGCCGCAGTCGATCACCGTGGCGAAGGTCTTGAGTTCGTCGGAGTGGGCTTTCATCGGCGGGCCTGTGTGGGAGCGGCGGGGTGGATTGTAGAGGGTTGGCTGACGGGAGCGACTGCTTTTCTGTAGGAGCGAGCTTGCTCGCGAACGGCCCAGCCCTGGAGCTGCTGGCGGGATCGATTCGCGAGCAAGCTCGCTCCTACGAAGAGCTGTTCCGCGTCTTCGCCATTGCGCTCGGGATTGCCCTCATCCAGCCATCTCCCAAGAAGAGCGTCGCTTTCGTAGGAACGGACCTTGTCCGCGATCAGCGCGGTAGCGGTGCCGTTTCGTGATGACCGGCCTGTCGGCCGGGTTCGCGGACAAGGTCCGCTCCTACGGGAAAGATTTGTGCTCGGGATTGCCCTCTCCCAGGAGGAGAGGGGGCTGTCTGGCAGCAGGATAACGTGGATGGGAGAGCGTCGCTTTCGTAGGAGCGGACCTTGTCCGCGATCACCGCGATAGCGGTGCCGTTTCGTGATGACCGGCCTGTCGGCCGGGTTCGCGGACAAGGTCCGCTCCTACAGGGGCATTGCGCATCCCGCGAGCGGGTCAGAACGTCCCCGGATACGCCCCGCCATCGAGCAACAGGTTCTGCCCGGTCAGATAGCCCGCATGCACGCTGCAGAGGAAGGCGCAGAACGCCCCGAACTCCTCGGCGGTACCGAAGCGCCCGGCGGGAATCTCGCGGCGGCGGGCGTCGGCCAGCTCGCCTTCATCCTGGCCGCTCAGCCCCGCCGCGCGGTGGAAGCCGTTGCGCAGGCGCTCGGTGTCGAAGGAACCGGGCAGCAGGCCGTTGATCGTCACGTTGCTGCCGGCCACCCGCGGCTGGCGGGCGATGCCGGCGACGAAGCCGGTCAGGCCGCTGCGTGCGCCGTTGGACAGGCCGAGCACGTCGATCGGCGCCTTCACCGCGCCGGAGGTGATGTTGACGATGCGCCCGAAGCCGCGCTCGGCCATGCCGTCGATGGTGGCCTTGATCAGCTCGATGGGGGTGAGCATGTTCAGGTCCAGGGCGCGCAGCCAGTCCTCGCGCTGCCAGTCGCGGAAGTCGCCGGGCGGCGGGCCGCCGGCGTTGTTGACCAGGATGTCCACCTGCGGGCAGGCGGCCAGCAGCGCGGCGCGCACAGCGGGTTCGCTGATGTCGCCGGCCACCTCGCGCACGTCCACGCCCAGCTGGCGCAGTTCGGCGGCGGTGGCGGCGAGGGTGTCGACGTCGCGGGCGTTGATCGCCAGGTTCACGCCCTCGCGGGCCAGCGCCAGCGCGCAGCCCCTGCCCAGGCCCTTGCTGGCCGCGCAGACCACGGCCCAGCGGCCCTTGATGCCAAGATCCATGATGTTCACCTCGGTAGGTCGTTCAACCTTGTAGGAGCGAGCTTGCTCGCGAAAAAGTCCGTGTTCCGTAGTCCCGTGGGATGGGTGGAGCTTGCGATACCCATCGGCGAAGTCCGCAGGGTGGCTTGATGGGTATCGCTTCGCTCCACGCCATCCTACAAATCACTTCAGGTGCTGACCGCCGGCGCCGGGGCGTGCTGGTCAGCTCCGTAGGATGGGTGGAGCTTGCGATACCCATCGGCGAAGTTCGCGGGTGATTCGATGGGTATCGCCTCGCTCCACGCCATCCTACAAATCACTTCAGGTGCTGACCGCCGGCGCCGGGGCGTGCTGGTCAGTCCCGTAGGATGGGTGGAGCTTGCGATACCCATCGGCGAAGTTCGCAGGGTGATTCGATGGGTATCGCTTCGCTCCACGCCATCCTACGGGGCGGGCGCCGGGTGTCCGGCAACCCTGAAGTTTTCCCGTAAACGGCAAAGCCGCCCACAAGGGGCGGCCGGGTGGATCAATCCCAGGCCGGGGCCAGGCTTTCCGGGCTGGTGAGGCGCTCGTTGCGGTCCAGCGCGGCGATGGCGGCCATGTCGGCGTCGCTCAGGCTCAGGTCGGTGGCGCGCAGGTTGCCTTCCAGGTTCTCGCGGCGGGTGGACGAGGGGATCACCGAGTAGCCCAGCTGCATGGCCCAGGCCAGCGCGACCTGCGCCGGGGTGGCGGCGTGGCGGCGGGCGATCTCGCCGATCACCGGGTCGCTCAGCACCTTGCCGTAGCCCAGGGTCATGTAGGAGGTGATGTGGATGCCCTGGCTTTTGGCGAAGTCGGCCACCTTGCGGTTCTGCAGGTAGGGGTGCAGTTCCACCTGGTTGGTGGCGATCTGCCCGGCGCCGACCGCGGCGATGGCTTCGCGCATCAGCGCGATGGTGAAGTTGGACACGCCGATCTCGCGGGTCAGCCCCTGCGCCCTGGCTTCGGCCAGCGCGCCCATGAACTCGGCGACCGGCACCGCGCCCTTGGGCGAGGGCCAGTGGATCAGGGTCAGCTCGACGCGGTCGGTGCGCAGCTTGTGCAGGCTGTCCTTGAGGCTGGGGATCAGCTTGTCGGCGGCGTAGTTCTCGGTCCAGATCTTGGTGGTCAGGTACAGCTCGTCGCGCTTCACTTTCGCGCCGGCGATGGCTTCGCCGACGTCGGCTTCGTTGCCGTAGATCTGCGCGGTGTCGATGGCGCGGTAGCCCAGGTCCAGCGCGGTGCGGATCGAGTCGATGACGGTCTGGCCCTTGAGGCGGAAGGTGCCGAGGCCGAAGGCGGGTACGCTCATGGGAATCTCCTTGGGGCGATCAGTGGGTGGGAACCGCGCCAGCGACGGCCGGTTCCATGGAATTGCGCCGGTCCAGGCGACCGCTCAGGGCGGTCAGGCCGAAGGCGGCAAGGGTCACCACGGCGGCGATCCAGGGCGTATGGCCGAGGCCCAGGTGGCTCACCACCAGGCCGCCGGCCCAGGAGCCGCCGGCCACGCCGAGGTTGAACGCGGCGATGTTGAAGCCCGCGGCCACGTCCACCGCCTCCGGCGCCACGCGCTCGGCCTGCTGCACCACGTACACCTGCAGGCCGGGCACGTTGCCGAAGGCCACGGCGCCCCAGGCCAGCACGGTGAGCACCACCAGCCACGGGTTGCCGGCGGTGAAGGTCAGCACCAGCAGCACCGATGCCAGCAGGCCGAAGATGATCTTCAGCGCGCTGACCGGGCCGCGCTTGTCGGCCAGGCGGCCGCCCCAGATATTGCCGATGGCCACCGAGACACCGTAGGCCAGGAGTACGGCGCCGACCATGTTCGGGCTGAAGCCGGCGAGGTCCTGGAGGATCGGCGCGAGGAAGGTGAAGGCGATCAGCGAACCGCCGTAGCCCACCGCCGTCATCGCGTAGACCAGCAGCAGGCGCGGCTGCATCAGCACGCGGGCCTGGCGCAGCAGCGGCGCCGGCGGGGTGTGCTGGATGTTCTTCGGCACGAACAGCAGGCTGCCGATCAGCGCGACCACGCCGAAGGCGGCCACCACCAGGAAGGTCACGCGCCAGCCCAGGTGCTGGCCGATGAAGGTGCCCAGCGGGATGCCGGTGACGAAGGCCACGGTCATGCCGCTGAACATGGTGGCGATGGCGCTGGCGGCCTTGTCCTTGCTCACCAGGTTGGTGGCGATGATCGAGCCGACCGAGAAGAACACGCCGTGGGCCAGGCCCGTGAGGATGCGCGCGACGATCAGCGATTCGTAGCTGGGCGCCTGCCAGGCCACCAGGTTGCCGGCGGTGAACAGCGCCATCAGCCCGACCAGCAGCGCCTTGCGCGGTACGCGGCCGGTGAGGGCGGTGAGCAGCGGCGCGCCGATGGCCACGCTGAGGGCGTAGAGGCTGACCAGCAGGCCGGCGGAGGGCAGGGTGACGCCCAGGTCGCTGGCGATGGTGGGGATCAGGCCGACGATGACGAACTCCGTCGTGCCGATGGCGAAGGCGCTCAGGGTCAGCGCCAGGAGTGCGAGGGGCATGAGGTGGGACTCTGGGTAATGGAATGCGATGGCGGCATTGTCCCGGCTCCGGCCGTTGAGAAAAACGCGGTGAACGGAAAAGGATAGTTGATCTGGAATCACGAATGGTGTGTCGTTCGCGTGGCTGATCACGCGCTTGATCGGCGAACGAGCCCTGTAGGAGCGAGCTTGCTCGCGAACCCGCTTGACGCCGGCCTAACCGGCGGATCGCGGACAAGGGCCAAGCGCTCCGTCTCTCCTGCGGTGGGGGCGGCTTTTGTAGGAGCGGACTCCGTCCGCGATGCTCTTGCTCTTCGTAGGGTGGATCATGCTTCACCGATCCACCATTGGCCTCCGTGCGGGGGCCGATGGTGGAAGTAAAAAGCTACGATCTGGCGTTGTCCGCCGTCCTGTTCGGTATTTCTGCGCCGCTTCGGTGTGTGCTGGGACTTTTTGTTTCGCCCCCTCGGGCGACCTACTTTGCCAAACGACGGATGGCCGCCCCACGCAAAGTAGGCAAAGGTCTGTGCCCCTGCATCCGGCCCCGGCTTCGCCGGGGTTCCCTCGCTCCATCGGAGTTTCAGGGGCCCGCGTTGACGGGCCATCCCTGGCCCGACAACGCTCTCGCGGCATCCATGCCGCTCGACCCCTGAAACTCCGATTCCGCTCGGCCTCCTGAAGGGGCGCTCCGGTGCGCGCGGATGTTTCTCTGGAAGTCTTCAAAAGCCAAAGCCCAAAGCACAGCGCGCCCGGGATTTGCTCGTGTAGGAGCGGACCTGTAGTGGTCCGGTTTTTCTAGACACCGCTATAGGAGCATCAAGCCGCCCGCGCCTCGAACACGGCTGGCGGCAACTGCTTCGTTGTCGAATGAAGACGCTGATGGTTGTAGTAGGTGGCGACGAATCGTGTCACATCGGCTTTGGCTTCGTGCTGGTCTCGATAGCGCCGCTCGCCTATCCACTCACGCTTCAAGCTGGCAAAGACTCGCTCCACCACTGCATTGTCCCAGCAATTGCCGCGCCGACTCATGCTCTGCACGATCTGCAAACGTCGCAGCATGTCCACAAAGCGCTCGCTGCTGTACTGGCACCCCTGATCGGAGTGGAACATCAGGCCGTTGTCCGGGTGTCGCATCGACACGGCGAGCTCCAGGGCCTGGATCACCAAATCCGTATCAGCCACGGACGAGAATGCCCAGCCCACGATTCGCCGGGCATACAGATCGACCACGATAGCCAGGTACAGCCAGCCACGCGCCGTACGCAGATAGGTGATGTCGCCGGCCCAGACCTGATTCGGGGCTGCCGGCTGGAATTGGCGATTGAGGTGGTTGGGGGCCGCCGCTGCCGGCTTGGTGTGCCGCCGATAGTGCTGATTGCGCCGTCGAGCCACCGCCAGGCCAGCCTGACGCATTAGGCGGCGAGCCCGTTGCCGACCCACCGCATGCCCCTGCTGACGCAAGGCCGCCGACATCCGGCGTGAGCCATAGGTGTGCCGGCTGCTTTCATGCAGGTCCGTGACGGCCGAGAGTAGCGGGCTGGGTGGTTTCGGGCGCTTATGACGCGCCGCGTAGTAACTGCTGCGCGCCAGTCCAAGCAGGCGACAGCAGCGCGTGACGCTCATGGCCCCCTTCACTCGGTCGATCATTTGCCAGCTCGCAGCATTTCCCGAACGAAGAAGGCCGTGGATTTTTTTAGCGTGTCACGCTCTTCCTGCGCCTCTGCCAGTGCGCGCTGCACCTGCGCCAACTGGCTCTCCAGTGCACGGATGCGCTGGGCATCATCGATGACCGAACCCGGTTGCTCAGCCCGCCATTGCGAGACCCAACGCCGCAACGCCGTCGGTCCCACCCCCATGGCCTGTGCTGCCTGCGGCACCGAGTAGCCCTGCGCTACCACCAGTTGCACTGCTTCGCGCTTGAGCGCGTCCGATAGTTTTCTATGACCCATGTAAATCACCTCAATAGTCGCGTTAGTTAACTCGCTCCTATCTCGGTGTCCAGAATTTCCGGACCACTACAACCTTGTCCGCGATCAGCCCCGCTCAAGAGCTTCGCGGACAAGGTCCGCTCCTACAAAAGCCGATCCCACCGTAGGAGCGGACTCCGTCCGCGATTGGTTCTGTGTCGTACGGGCCGCAGGCATGCCCCGCTGATGCCAGGGACGGCGCTCCAGCGAAAACCAGCCGCCCACAAAAAAGCCCCGCATTGCGCGGGGCTCTTTCATTCACTCGTCACTCAAGCGTGCGGACGCAGCTCGGTGCTCAGGCCGGCCTGGGCGATCGTTGCGATCGCCTGGTCGCGTGCGGCCTCGGAATCGTACAGCTTGCTTTTCAGCAGTTCTGCACCGGTGTTATCGCGGATCACGAAGAAGTTCTTGCCACCCGGTGCCATCTGGCGCTTGTAGCGCTCGATGGCGGCACAGGAGCTGCGGAGGCTGTCGATGGCCTGCTCGGCTGCCTCCTGTGTCGGATAGGCGAGACTTTCCAGCAGGGTGCCGTGGGCGGTGTTCTTGAGAAGAAAACGGCGGTTGCCGCTGCTGAGTTCCTTGATTTCATACCAACCGGGCATGTGTTGCTCCATATAACCGGTGTCAACGACCTGCGGGCATTCCCGCAGGGTGACAGGCCAGTCTAGGCGCACGCTTGCCCTGTTTGTATGGAAAAGTCCTACGAATCAGGGGGTTACTGTATCAATTTGTCTCTGGAAGTGGTTTCACCGGCACCTCTGGCACCGGGATCAATGACGCACCGTGACGGCATGGGCGTCGCCATGCGCTAGCCGTACAGCAGCGCGTGGGCGGTGTTCATGCCGGCCCGCACCCGGAAAATCGCGGACAAGAAAAAGCCCCGCGCTGGGCGGGGCTTGTCCGGTCAGGCGCGGGCTCAGGCAGCGCTTGCCAGGGCGTCGCGGGTCAGCTTGTCGCGGCTGTGGCCGTGGACTTCCAGCAACTGCGGGAGCAGCGAGCCGAGGATCATGCCCAGTGCGCTGATCAGCAGGCCGGCGAGCTGCGGCGGCCAGAAGGCCTCGTCGGTGTAGCTGTATTCCAGGTACAGCCAGGAGCCCAGGCCGAGGGCGATGGCGGCCATGGCGCCCTGGGTGGTGGCGCGCTTCCAGAACAGGCCGAAGAACAGCGGCACCACGGCGGCGACCAGGGTCACCTTGTAGGCGTTGCCGACCATCTCGTAGATGCTGGCGTTGGACAGCAGCGCGAACAGGCAGGTGGCGATGGCGCAGGCGACCACGGTCAGGCGCATGGCCAGCAGGAACTGCTTGTCGCTCATGTCCGGCAGGAAGTGCTTGAGGATGTTCTCGGTGAAGGTGACCGACGGCGCCAGCAGGGTGCCGGAGGCGGTGGACATGATCGCCGAGAGCAGGGCGCCGAAGAACATGATCTGGGCGAACAGCGGGGTGCGTTCGAGGATCAGGTGCGGCAGGATCATCTGCGAGTCTTCGGCCAGCCAGTGCTTGACCATCTCCGGGTCGATCATCTGCGCGGCGTAGGTCAGGAAGATCGGCAGCATGCAGAAGCTCAGGTAGAAGCAGGCGCCGGCCATGGAGGCGCGGGCGGCGATGTTCTCGGTCTTGGCCGACATCACGCGGGCGTAGACGTCCTGCTGCGGGATGGAGCCGAACATCATGGTCACCGCGGCGCCGATGAAGGCGACGATGTCCTTGGTTTCGAAGCTGTGCATGAAGCTGAACTTGCCTTCGCTGGCCGCGTGGCTGATCACGTTGGCCGGGCCGCCGGCCATGTCGCCGACCAGCCAGGTCAGGTAGACCAGGCCTGCGACGATGATCAGCATCTGCATGAAGTCGGTCAGCGCAACCGACCACATGCCGCCGAACAGGGTGTACAGCAGCACGATCACGGTGCCGATCAGCATGCCCTGGGTGGTGCTGATCGAGCCGTCGGACAGCACGTTGAACACCACGCCCAGCGCGGTGAGCTGGGCGGCGATCCAGCCCAGGTAGGAGGCGATGATCACCAGGCTGGTGATCATTTCGACGTTGGGGCCGAAGCGTTTCCTGAAGAAGTCACCGATGGTGAGCAGGTTCATGCGGTACAGCGGGCGGGCAAAGATCAGGCCCACCAGCATCAGGCAGCCGAAGGAGCCGAACGGGTCTTCGATGATCCCGGCGAAACCTTCTTCGATGAAGGTCGCGGGAATGCCCAGCACGGCTTCGGAGCCGAACCAGGTGGCGAATACCATCGCTGCGACCAAGGGGAAGGACATGCTGCGGCCGCCAGCCGCGAAGTCCTTGGAGTTTTTCACGCGAGTGGACGCGTAGAAACCGACACCTACCGTGATCAGCAGGTAACCCGCTACAAACCAGATCAGCATTTCTTCATTCCGTTGGCTCGCCGGGAACCTTCGCCGCCGAGACGAAGCTCGGGCAGGGGTGCCGCGACTGACAAGTTGTTTTTGTTGTGTTGTGCGGCAGCGGTTATCCGGTGCATCAGGCAGGCGGAGCCGGAGAAACGTAACCGGTTGCGTCAACGGGCCGCAGTCTGCCAAATGCGTCAAATATGTCAAACACTTAAAGCGCTCATGAGTAAAAAAAATTACATGTTCGGATGGGTGGCACTCCTAAAAGATTGATTTGATTGAATGCTAATTGTCGAGGAGGGGCTGGCAGTCGTTTATTTTTTACGGCGCCTGTTTGATAAGAAAAACATCCGCCAGGGCGCTAGGCTCTTGGTTCAGGGAGTTTCCAGGGGCACCCATGTCCGACCACCTCGACCTCGCCCAACTGCTTTCCAGCTACGGCTATCTGGCGCTGTTCGTCGCCTGCGTGCTGGAGGGCGAAACCATGCTCATCCTGGCCGGCTTCGCGGCGCACCAGGGGCTGATGGGGTTCGCGGCGGTGGTGTTCTGGGCCTGTATCGGAGGCGCTTGCGGCGACCAGCTGCTGTTCTGGGCGGGACGGCGCGGCGGGGTGCGGGCGCTGCCCTGGCTGCGCCGGCGCGGCCTGGCGGTGGAGCGGGGCACCGGATTGATCGAGCGCCATCCGCTGCTGGCGGTCTTCGCCGTGCGCTTCCTCTACGGCATGCGCCTGGCCGGGCCGCTGCTGATCGGCGCCAGCCGGATCGGGCCGTTGCGCTTCCTGCTGATCAACCTGCTCGGCGCGTTGTGCTGGGCGCTGCTGTTCGCCAGCGCCGGCTACTGGGCCGGGCAGGTGCTGGAGAACTGGCTCGGCGACCTCAAGCCCTACCGCCTGCCGATCCTGCTCGGGGCCTTGCTGCTGGCCGGCGGCTTCGCGCTCTGGCGCCGCCACCGTGCGCGCCGCACCCCGCGGCCATGAGCCGCCCTTGAGGCCGACGGTTTGGATTCGCCGGCGTGGCGATTAGAATTGGGGCTCTTTCGTTCAAGGACGCTGTCATGAGCCTCTACCAGCCCGGCATTCTCGCCACCCCGGTTCCCGCCCACGCCCGCCACCTGTTCTTCGACCTGACGTCGCTGCAGGCGCTGCCGGCTGCCCTGGATCGCCTGGCGCGGTTCGCCGATGGCGAGGCGGCCGTCGTTGGTTTCGGCGAGTCGCTGGTGCGCGTGCTGGGCCGTGGCATCGACGGGCTGCGCGAGTTCCCGGCGCTCGCCGGGGTGGGCGTGGACAATCCGTCCACCCCGCATGCCCTGTGGGTCTGGCTGCGTGGCGCGGAGCGCGGCGAGCTGCTGCTGCGCACCCAGGAATTGCAGGCGCTGCTGGCGCCGGCGCTGGAGCTGGTCGCGCTGACCGAAGCCTTCCGCCACCGCGACGGCCACGACCTGACCGGCTACGAGGACGGCACCGAGAACCCGCAGGACGCCGCCGCCATCGCCGCCGCCATCGTCGACAACGGCGTGGCCGGCCTGGCCGGCGGCAGCTTCGCCGCCATCCAGCAGTGGCGCCACCAGCTGCAGGACTTCGCCGCGCTGCCCCCGGCCGAGCGCGACGACATCATCGGCCGCCGCCTGAGCGACAACGAGGAACTGGACGACGCGCCGGAGTCCGCCCACGTCAAGCGCACCGCCCAGGAGAGCTTCGACCCCGAGGCCTTCATCGTGCGCCGCTCCATGCCCTGGACCCAGGACGAGGACGCCGGCCTGATGTTCCTCGCGTTCGGTTGCACCCTCGACGCCTTCGAGGTGCAACTGCGCCGCATGAGCGGCCTGGAAGACGGCATCGCCGACGCCCTGTACCGCTTCAGCCGCCCGCTGACCGGCGGCTACTACTGGTGCCCGCCGTGCAAGGACGGCCAGCTGGACCTGCGCGCGCTGCTCGGCTGACCCGGCGCGCTCGCGAAAAGCCCCGCCCCTGTGCGGGGCTTTTTGTTGGGCGCGGGCCCGGCCCGGTTGCACCCGCCCTTGTAGGAGCGAGCTTGCTCGCGAACAGATTCGCCGGAGGCGGCGACGTCAGGCGGTTCGCGAGCAAGCTCGCTCCTACGAAAAGCCGGGCTCAGTGCGCGTCGGGCGCCGGCTGCGGCGGCGGGGCGATCCTGCGCATCAGCGGGACCAGCAGCAGCGTGGCCGCGAAGCACACGCCGATGATCAGGAAGGCGTCGGAGAAGGTCATGGTCTGCGCCTCGCGGTAGGTGAGGTTCCACAGCTGCCGCAAGGCTTGCTGGCCGACTTCCCCGACGCTGTCGCGCTGCGGCGCAAGCCAGTCGCCGAGCGCTTCGTTGCTGGCGTTGAGGTGTTCGGCCAGGCGCAGGAAGTGCAGGTTGGTGCGGTCGTTGAGCACCGTGGCGCAGGCGGCGATGCCGATGGCGCCGCCGAGGTTGCGCATCAGGTTGAACAGCCCGGAGGCCAGCTTCAGCCGCGCCGGCGGCAGCGAGCCGAGCGCCAGGGTCACCGTGGGCGCCACGCAGAACTGCTGGGCCATGCCGCGCAGCGCCTGCGGCAGCATCAGCTGGGCGGCGCCCCAGTCGTGGGTGATCGGGGTGAACTCCCACATCGACAGGGTGAACATCGCCATGCCCAGCGCCAGTATCCAGCGCAGGTCGAAGCGCCGCGCCAGGGCCGCGTAGAACGGGATGCTCATGACCTGGAAGATGCCCGTGGAAAACACCGCCAGGCCGATGTCCAGGGCGCTGTAGCCGCGCACCCGGCCGAGGAACAGCGGGGTCAGGTAGATGGTGGCGAAGATGCCGATGCCGGTGACGAAGGAGAACAGGCAGCCGAGGGCGAAGTTGCGTTCCCGCAGCGCGCGCAGGTCGACGATGGGGTTCTTCGAGGTCAGGCTGCGGCTGATGAAGGCCACCCCGGCGATGGCGGAGATCCAGGTGGTGGCGAGGATGGTGTCGTCGCTGAACCAGTTCCAGCGCGGGCCTTCCTCCAGGGTGTATTGCAGGCAGCCGAGGAACACCGCCATCAGCAGCATGGCCGGGTAGTCGGCGCCGCGGACCAGCGACCAGTCCGGCTTGTCGATGCGCACCATGATCGGCACCACGATGGCGACGAACAGGCCGGGCAGCAGGTTGATGTAGAACAGCCAGGGCCAGGACGAGATGTCGGTGATCCAGCCGCCGACCACCGGGCCGAGCGTGGGCGCCAGCGAGGCGATGGCGCCGATGGTGGCGGCCACCACCACGCGCTGCCTGCCGTCGAAATAGAGGAAGCCGGTGGTGAACACCATGGGGATCATCGAGCCGCCGAGAAAGCCTTGCAGCGCACGGAAGGCGATCATGCTCTGGATGTTCCAGGCCAGGGCGCAGAGCAGGCTGCTGAGGGTGAAGCCCAGCGCCGAGGCGGCGAACAGCCAGCGGGTGGACATCACCTTGGACAGCCAGCCGGACAACGGAATGACGATGATCTCGGCGATCAGGTAGCTGGTCTGCACCCAGGCGAGATCGTCCGCGCCCGCCGACAGGCCGCCGCCGATGTCGCGCAGGGAGGCGGAGACGATCTGGATGTCGAGCAGGGCGATGAACATGCCCACGCACATGCAGGCGAAGGCGGTGACCTTCTGCCGGGTGGAGAGGCTCTCCACCGGCACCACCGCGTCCGACCAGAAGTTCACGGCCGCTGCTCCTGGGCCACGCGCGGGTCGGCCGCGTGGCGATGCGCGCGGGTGTCGACCTCGACCACCACCGAGAGGCCCGGGCGCAGGTCGCCCAGCCGGCCGTCCGCCGCGTCGAGGCGCACGCGCACCGGCACGCGCTGGACGATCTTGGTGAAATTGCCGGTGGCGTTCTCCGGCGGCAGGATGCTGAACTGCGCGCCGGTGGCGGGGGCCAGGCTGTCCAGGTGGCCGTGGAAGACCTTGCCCGGCAGGATGTCGGCCTCGATGGTCACCGCCTGGCCGGCCCGCATGTGGGCCAGCTGGTCCTCCTTGAAATTGGCGTCCACCCACAGCCCCTGCGCGGGCACCACCGCGAGCAACTGGGTGCCGGCGGCGACGTAGCCGCCGACCCGTCCGCGACGGTTGCCGATATAGCCGTCCACCGGCGCGCGCAGCTCGGTGTAGCCGACGTCCAACTGGGCCCGGTCGCGTTCGGCGACGGCCTGCTCCAGGGCGGCCTGGGCCTGCTGCCGCTGGCTCTGGATCACGTCCAGCTGGCGGCGCGCGGCGAGCTGAGCGGCGCGGGCCTTGTCGCTGTTGGCGCGGGCGGTCTTCCAGCTGGCGTCGGCGCGCTGCGCGGCCTCCACCGAGACGGCGTTGGTGCGCACCAGGGTGGCGTAGCGGCGCTGGTCGTCGCGGGTGCGGGTTTCCTCGGCGCTGGCCGCGTCGATCTCCGCCTGGCTCTGGCGGATCAGCGCGTCCTGCAGCGCCGCCTGCGCGTCGACGTTGACCAGCAGCGCCTGCTCGGCGTGCACCGCGCCCTCGGCCTTGGCCAGCGCCGCGCGGTAGTCGCGGTCGTCGATGCGCGCCAGCAGGTCGCCGGCATGGACGAACTGGTTGTCGCCCACCGCCAGCTCGGTGATGTAGCCGGCCACGCGGGGGCTGATGACGGTGACGTCGCCGCCGACATAGGCATCGTCGGTCTCTTCCAGGAAGCGCGCGTTCAGCCACCAGTGCCCGGCATAGGCGGCGACGCCGAGCAGCGCCGCGCCGGCGATGGCCAGCTTGAGCGCCTTGCGGGACTTGGGTCTGGCCGTGTCGGCGGCCGGGGTGACGACAATCGAAGCGGGCTGGTTCATGGCGGCTACCGTCAGGCGTGGGTGGGAGAAAGCAGGGCGCCGTCGCGACGGCGAATCTGGTGCTGCGGCCCGATGGGCTCGCCGCTGCCGGCGTCGACCAGGGCGATCTGCACCGGCCGGCCCGTGCGCGTATCGATCAGCTGCACGGCCTCCGTCCCGCCGGCGGCGTGGCGCTTGCCCCACTGCAGCAGGGTCAGCAGCACCGGGCGCAGGTCGCGGCCGGCGTCGGTGAGCAGGTACTCGTGGCGCGGCGGGTGATCGTTGTAGCGGCGGCGCTGCAGCAGGCCGTTGTCGACCAGGGCGCGCAGCCGGCGGGTCAGCACGTTGCTGGCGATGCCGAGGCGCTCGCTGAACTGCTCGAAGCGGCTGCAGCCATAGAAGGCTTCGCGCAGGATCAGCACGGTCCAGCTGTCGCCGACCAGGTCCAGGGCCTGGGCGACGGGGCAGGGAAGGTGCTCGGAGCGGCTTCTGCGCATGGCGGTCGACCTCGTTTGAATTAAAGTCATCATCTAATCGGAGCGCTCTGTAACGGCCTCCGTACAGGGGAGGGAAAGCGTCTCGGCTAAATATTATGTGTGTAATCTAATGCAGTGACTTGCTTCGCGCAAGGGACTCTCAAAGCAGGAGATGAGCGGCGGAGAGGGCACGCGAAGTCCCTGTCATCGCGCCTCGGGGGCGCGCGCGAAACCCGTACGGCGGCTTGCCATGCTCTTCCTTGTGAAATCGGCGGACTCCAATATTCTTCAGTCAACCTCACAAGGATGTGCTGATGGACAAGACCTGCCTGAAATGCGGATACGTGCATCGGTTCGCCGATGCCCAGACCAGCAATGCCTGCCCCAACTGCGGGGCCATCTACGCGAAGGTCGAGCAGGCACTCGCCGCCCAGGCGCGGAAGCGGGCCGCCGCGGCCAGCGCCCAGCCTGCGCGCACGCAATATGTCCTGGTCTGGGTGCTCTCCGCCACGTGCATTGTGCTGACCCTGACCACCGCCGCGCTTGCCTACTTCTATTACCAGGAGCACCGGCTGAACCGCGTGCTGATAAGCCAGCGTACGAGCCCCCCGGCGAGGCCGATCGGCAACCCGGCGGCATCCGTGCCCGCCGCTGCGCTCCGGCTGAGCGACGATGCACTGCCGCAGGCCGGGGCACAGCCGCCCGCGACTCTGGCCGAAAATGCCGAAGTGATGGTCATCTCCGGATACGAGGCCAAGGACAAGGCAGTCAATGGCACGGTGGTGAATGTATTCATCAATCGCCCCGGCAAGTCCGTCCTGCTGGTGTTGACCAGCTATGAAAAGATCGCCTGGAAGGTGAATGCCGGCGAAGGCACGCTCATCAAGGGCATCCTGATCTCGAGCTATGAGCCCTCCAGCGTGCGCAGCAATCCCCCGGTGCCGGTCTATCGCACCGGCCTGCCCTACAGCTACAGGAAGGACAGCGCGGACTTCGCCTCGCTGCTCAATGGCGTGAACAGGCTGTTCGGCATCCAGAAGGTGGATGTCTTCCGTGGAGAGTATTCGCTGCCCAACATCATCACCATCGACAGGCTCGACCCTCCGCAGGCCAGCCTCACCGTGCAGGGCGAGCAACCCCAGGCGCCTGTCAGGAGCATGCGCTTCGATCTCACCAACGGTGATTTCGACAAGGTCCGATGGTCGCTGGAGGGGCCGGTGGATGGCACCGCGCAGGTCATCCTGTCTCCCGACAAGTCCGTCAAGTCAGGGCAGGACAAACGCATCTACCGGATCGTCAGCCACAGCTTCACCGCACTCGATCCGGCCAGCTCGGCGCAGGTGGAGCTGCGGATGCCGGACAACTTCCCGAGCCTTTCCTGGCCGACGGCGGTTGCCTACGACAGCAAGCGCCACTATGTCACTCTCGTCTCGCTGGGCGGCGAAGGGTTCCTCTATCGCTACGACACCAACGCAGGACGCTGGCTGGACTTCCGCTCCCTGGACAATATCGACATCAACTCGTTGGCCTATGACGAAGTGGCCGACCGCTACGTCGCCTGGACCACCGATGGCAGACTGCTGTTCATCGCCTCCAATGGCACGCCCCTGCATACCAAGTCGCTGCTCAGTCGCATGACGGACTTTCACCGCCAGTACGCGGGAGGCAGTCCGCTTTCCAGCAGTCCGCGACTGGTTCCCCGCGGCAACCAGCTCGCCCTTGTCCAGCTGCAGGGCGGCATGGTCGAGAGAATCTGGTACTACGACCTCGAGCTGGATGTCTTTCAACTGACCTACAAGCGACAGCCGCCGGCGAGCTGACTGCGCTGGAGCTTTCCTGGCGAGACGGCTTCTGTCCGGCGCCGGGACTGGATAGGATGCCAGCCAAACTGAAACGCGCCGCCACCCGGTGCGCGCCCCGGAGCAGCCATGGCCTGGATCATCACCAAATACCTGCTGACCGCCGGAATCGTCGTGCTGGTCTCCGAGCTGGCCAAGCGCAGCGACAAGCTCGGCGGCCTGGTCGCCGCGCTGCCGCTGGTGACGGTGCTGACGCTGATCTGGCTGTACGTCGAGCAGCAGAGCCAGGAGAAGATCGCCAACCACGCCTGGTACACCTTCTGGTACGTGGTGCCCACGCTGCCGATGTTCCTGGCGTTCCCGCTGCTGCTGCCGCGGCTGGGGTTCTGGCCGACGCTGATCGCCTGCATCGTCATCACCATGGCGTGCTTCGGGCTGTTCGCCCTGGCGGTGCGGCGGCTGGGGATCGAGCTGCTCTGAGCGACGCGGCGCTCTTCGGCAACGCCGGTTCATCCTCGCCCTAAGCCTCGTTCATTCATGCGACATCACGCCCCGTTATCCTGCGCCCGGCTGCCAATAAGAATTCGGGATTACAGCTACATTACAGTGGTCATTCTTATGGAGCCCGAGAGTGAAATTCACCGACAAGGTCGTTGCGAGGGTGCTGGGGATCGAGGTCGACCTGTATCAGGCCTACGCCCGGATCATCTGCGAAACCGACAGCGAGGCGCTGCACGACTTCCGCATCGCGCTACGGCGCCTGCGAAGCCTGCTCAACCCCCTGGGCATGAAGGAAGCCTGCGCGCCGCTGAATGCCGCCGCCGGGGAGGCGGGCCGGCTCACCACGCCCATCCGCGACATGGAGGTGATGGCCGCCGAGCTGCAGGCGCACGGCCTGCTGCTCGCCGCGCGGACGCGCTGCCAGGCGGTCTCGAAGGCCTATCGCGGGCTGGATGCGCACCCGGTCGTCGACCAACTGTTCGAGGCGCTGGGCGAGTGGCCGGACATCTTCCGTTCCGCACTGAAGGACGCGCCCCGCGAGCACCCGAAGGCGCACGCCGCCAAGCGCATCAGGAAGCAGCTGTGCCGCCTGAGCGATGCGCTGAACGATCCGGGGCACGATCGCCATGAAATCCGCCTGCTGGTGAAACGCGCCCGCTATTCGCAGGAATCCTTTCCCACGTTGTTCCCGGTAACGCCCGGGTTGATGTCCGGGCTCAAGCAACTGCAGGGGGCGCTGGGGGATTGGCACGACCGGCACCAGTGGTGCCTGAAGGCCGAGCATGAGGCGGACCTGCGCCCGCTGGTGGCGGAGTGGTCGGCGGCGGAGCAGGGCGCCCTGCAGGCGGCGGAGGAGGTCATCGCCGCGCTGGGCGGTCGGCTGGCGGAATTCCTGGGCAAAAAAAATGCTGCCTGAGGACAGGCAGCATTGAGATGTGACGCACCATCGGAATAGCTGAGTGCAGCTTGCGCTTGTTTCGTGACGCTACGGTTTCACTTTTTCGTCATCGGTGTGACGAGTTCAGGCAGGACGTGTGGTGCCTGCACGCGCGAGCGGAGCGTTGCCAGGTAGTTCTCCGCGTCGTTCCTGTAAGAGAAAAGGACTTTGCAGAAGCCCAGTTGAACGGCCCAGCGTCCGTCCAGGTTCTGCTCGAGTTGCATCATCATTTCGAAAACCTCGCTGACCCCCAACGCTGGAGATTCTGCACCCCTGGAGCCGTCGAACCCTGCCCTGGAGCAAGGTTTCCCGGATTCAGCCGCAATGGCCGGACGAACGTCGAAGCGCCCCTTTCGGCTCCCTTCGTTCACACGATCATCGATCGGCAATCCTTCAGAAAGTTGACGGCGAAAAATTTAATGCGGCCGGTCACGGCAGCAACAGCGGACTGCTCCTATCTTCTGTGGACCTCTATCGATGAAAGGGCTCCACATGGAAGTTTCCGGCAAGAAGATGACGTTGACCGGGCTCACGACCCTGGTCGCTGTGAACATGATGGGCTCGGGCATCATCATGTTGCCCACGAGCATGGCGCAGCTGGGGGCGATTTCGCTGCTGTCATGGGTAATCACCGCGGTGGGGTCGATGGCCATCGCCTACTGCTTCGCGCAATGCGGCATCTACTGCTCGCGCTCGGGCGGGATGTCGGCCTACACGGAAGAGGCCCACGGCAAGTCGGCCTTCTTCCTCTGCTCCTACCTTTATTTCCTGTCACTGGCCATCGGCAACGTGGCCATCGCCATCTCCGCGGTGGGTTACCTGACGCCGTTCTTCCCCTGGCTGGGCACCGGCGCGCTGCCGCTGTTCGCCGGCACGGTCGGGCTGATCTGGCTGACCACGCTGGCCAACTTCGGCGGCCCCAAGGTGACCGGGCAGATCGGCTCCCTCACCGTCTGGGGCGTGATCATCCCGGTGGCGGGGCTGTCGCTGATCGGCTGGTTCTGGTTCGACGGCAAGGTGTTCGCCGACGCCTGGAACCCCAACGGCATCGCCACCAGCTCGGCCATCACCCAGAGCATCCCGCTGACCCTCTGGGCCTTCCTCGGCATGGAATCGGCGGCGCAGAACTCCGACGCCGTGGAGAACCCCAAGCGCAACGTGCCGCTGGCCTGCCTGCTGGGCACCCTGGGCGCGGCGGTGGTCTACGTGCTGTCCACCTCGGTGATCATGGGCATCGTGCCGAACGCCGAGCTGGCCAACTCCAGCGCGCCCTTCGCCTACGTCTACGCGCAGATGTTCAACCCCGTGGTCGGCAAGATCATCATGGGGCTGGCGGTGATGGCGTGCGTCGGCTCGCTGCTGGGCTGGCAGTTCACCCTGGCGCAGACAGCCAAGGTCACCGCCGACCAGCACATGTTCCCGCGGTTGTTCAGCCGCGTGACCCTGCTCGGCGCGCCCATCGCCGGGCTGGTGGTGAACGCCGGGCTGCAGAGCGCCATGGCGGTGTCGACCATCTCGCCCAATGCCTCCGAGCAGTTCGGCAAGCTGGTCAGCCTCGCCGCGGTGACCAACATCATTCCGTACATCACCGCGCTCTCGGCGCTGCTGGTGATCATGCAGAAGGCCGGCGTGACCGGTTACCCGCGCTACCGCAACGCCGTCGCCCTGTTGATCGCCATGACCTACAGCCTCTATGCGCTCTACGCCTCGGGAATGGAGGCGGTGTTCGGCGGAATGCTGGTAACGGCGGTGGGCTACCTGATGTTCGGCTACATCGCCGACCGCTTCCTCAAGGGGCAATCGACCCTCAACGCGGAGGGCCGGGCATGAAGCGCCTGTTCCCCCGCGTCGCCGTCCTGCTGGCCGCCATGCTGCCGCTGCTGGCCCCGGCCCAGACCCTCGAACGCATCCGCACCGGCAACACCCTGATCCTGGGCTACCTGCCGGACCTGCCGCCGTTCTCGACCGGCGCCGGCGAGGGCGCCTCCGGCTACGCCATCGACCTCTGCCAGAAGGTGGCGGAACAGCTCCGGACCCAGCCGGGGCTGGAGCGCATGCAGGTACGTTTCGTCCCGCTGACCGCCGACAAGGCCGTGGAAACGGTGCGCGACGGCGGCGTCGACCTGCTCTGCAGCCCGATGGTGGAAACCCTGAAACTGCGCGAGAGCCTCGACTTCTCCCTGCCGGTGTACACCGCCGGCCTGGGCGTGGTGGTGCGCAAGGACGCCTCGACGTTCCTGGTCAAGGCGCTCAACGGCGAGGTCGACCGCAGCGGGCCTACCTGGCGCGCCACGCTCAACCAGGGCCTGTCCGCCTACAGCTTCGCGGTGCAGGGCGGCACGCCGGTGGAAAGCTGGGTGCGCGAGCGCCTGCGCCTGCTCAAGGTGCTGGTCACCCTGCGCACCGTGGACAGTCCGGCGGACGGCGTCGGGCAGGTCGCGGCCGGCAAGGTCGATGCCTTCTTCGCCGACCAGATGACCCTGCGCAGCCTGGCGGCGCAGAACGCCGGCGGCGAGCAACTGATGGTGCTCGAGCGCCGCTTCGAGTTCGCGCCGGTGGCGCTGGCCATGGCCCGGGGCGATGCGGATTTCCGCCTGCAGGTGGATACCGCGCTCAGCCAGGTCTACCGCTCCGGCGCCATCGAACCGCTCTACGGCAAATACTTCGGCACCCCCAGCGAGACTGACCGGACCCTGTTCAAGGTCTACTCGCGCCCCTAGCCGCAGCTTTCACCCGGCCGGCGCGCAACGTGCCGGCCGGGTGAAAACCCTCCGGCGGCCTCAGGACCTCGGCGGCTCGTCCTCGAACACCTGGCGCATGACCTCCAGGTAGCGCCGGGCGCCCAGGCCCAGCGGGCGGGACTTCATCCAGATGACGTCGACCCAGAGCCGTAGCCGGCTGGCCATGTTGTCGAAGCGCACTTCGGTGACCGCGCCCGAGGCGATCAGGGGCTGCACCAGCGGTTGCGGCAGGTAGGCCCAGCCGAGGCCGGACTGGATGAATTCCAGGGTCGCCAGGTAGCTGTCGGTCAGCCAGATCCGCCGCGACAGCACCATGCGCGGGTCGGAGCCGGTGGGCTTGCCCGAGGCGACGATGATCTGCCGTTGCTCGGCGAGCAGTTCCTCGCCCAGCGGCAGGTCGCTCTGCCGGGCGACGGGGTGCCGGGGCGAGGCGACCGCCACCAGCAACTGGCTGCCCGCTTCGAGGAAGGACTCGCGCTCGTCGATGCCGGGGCGCTCGAATACCAGCGCCAGTTGCACCGTACCCTCATGGAGCATGCGCACCGCCTCGGCCTGCGAGGCCGAACGGACCTCGATCTCCAGGCCGGGAAATTCCTCGGCCAGTGTCGCCAGCGGCTGGCTCCAGCGGCCGGTCTGCAGTTCCGGGGCGATGGCGATGCTCAGCCGCTGTTCGAGGCCCTTGTGCAACTGCAGCGCCTGGGCGTCCAGCAGGTTCAGCTGGCAGATCACCTGCCGGGCCTGCGGTTCCAGGGCCAGCGCGGCGGCGGTGGGCAGGGCCTTGCGGGTGCTGCGGTCGAACAGGCTGAGGTCCAGCTCGGCTTCCAGCTGGGCGATCGCCATGCTGACCGCGGACGGCACGCGGCCGAGCTTGCGCGCAGCGGCGGAGAAGGAGCCGCCATCCAGCACGGCGAGGAAGATCGCAAGGGAGTCGCTGGAGAATGCCATTGCTTTCAGGAATCCTGATGATTGTCTTCGCTGATTCAGCAGAATCGGGCTGGTTGTGTGCCGAAAGCGCTGAAATCCCGGTAATGGCCCGGCTGATTGTCAGGACGGCTGATGATAATCGTCTTTTCCGATTTTCCGCGCGAGCCTAATTTGGCCGGCAACGGTATTGGCATGAACGACTGGAACGAAAGGAGGCTGAAATGCCCAATGCACAGTGGCAGGACCAGGTCGCGCTGATCAGCGGCGCCGGCAGTGAACAGGGGATCGGGATGGCGATCGCGCGGCGGATCGGCCGGCACGGGGTGAAGCTGATCGTCACCGCCAGCAGCCCGCGTCTGTTCGGCCGCGTGGCGGAACTGCGCGCCGAGGGTTTCGAGGTCGAAGGGCAGGTCGCGGACCTCACCGACGAGGCGCAGGTGCGCGCCCTGGTGACGTGGGCCGAATCGCTCTGGGGGCGGATCGACATCCTGGTCAACAACGCCGGCATGGCCATGCAGGGCAGCCCGGAGCCCTTCGCCGAGGTGGTCGATACCGACCTGGCGGCGTGGAACCTGGGGCTGTCGAGGAACCTGACCACGGCGTTCCTGCTCACCCGCGGCGTGCTGCCGGGCATGCGCGCCCGCGGCTACGGGCGGGTGGTGCAGATCAGCTCCACCACCGGCACCCGCGGCAGCAACCCCGGCGAGGCGGCCTACAGCGCGGCCAAGGCCGGGATGGTGGGGATGAACATGGCGCTGGCGCTGGAAGTCGCCCGCGACGGCATCACCGTGAACAGCGTGGCCCCCGGCTGGATCGCCACCGGTTCCTCCACCGAGGAGGAGCGCATCGCCGCCCGCTATACCCCGGTCGGCCGGGCCGGACGCCCCGAGGAAGTGGCCGCCGCGGTGGCCTTCCTGGCCTCGCCGGAAGCGAGCTACGTGACCGGCGAGTTGCTGGTCGTCGATGGCGGCAACTGCCTGATCGAAAACAAGGCGCCTTGAAGGAAAGAGATCGATGAACAATCCAGTGGTTCTGATCACCGGCGCCTGTGGCGGGGTGGGACAGGCGTTGGTGCAGCGCTTCGGCGCGTCGGGCTGGCGGGTCTTCGCGACCGACCTGGACGGCGAGGCGCTACGGCGCCTGGCGGACTCGGCGCAGCTGGCGGGCTACAGCGCCGGCGACGTGCGCCGGCCCGGCGAGTGCCGGCGGGTCGTGGCCGAGGCGATGCAGGCGGCCGGGCGCCTCGATGCGCTGGTCAACGCCGCCGGGGTATGGCGCGAGGGGCCGGTGGAGGCGTGCAGCGAAGAGGACTTCGACCTCGTGCTGGACGTCAACCTGAAGGGCACCTTCTTCATGTGCTCGGCGGCGATTCCGCACCTCAAGGTCAGCGAAGGGGCGATCGTCAACATCTCCAGCGACGCCGGCCGCCAGGGCAACCGCAACGCCGCCGCCTACTGCGCGAGCAAGGGCGGCGTGACCCTGCTGAGCAAGACCCTGGCGCTGGACCTGGCGCCCTTCGGCGTGCGCTGCAACACGGTGTCGCCGGGCGACATCGATACGCCGATGCTGCGCTTCCAGGCCGAGCGTTACGGCGCCGGCGATCCCCAGGGCTACTACCGCGAGCTGCTCGCCAAGTACCCGCAGGGCGAGCGGGCGGCGTTCATCCAGCCCTCCGAAGTCGCCGAACTGGTGCACTTCCTCTGCCAGCCCGCCGCGCGCTCGATCACCGGGGCGGACCTGGCGATCGACCGCGGCGTGTCGGCGGGCAACTGAGGTTCCGGCTCCATAATTCACACCACAAGGAAGTCTTCGTCCATGAGCGATCAGCAGCAAAAGAAGGAATCACCCGTGCAGCGTCCCACCGCCTGGCACGTCACCCACTGGAGCCACGACCGCTATTGCCGGGGCGCCTACAGCACCCTGCTGCCCGGCGGCGGGCCGGAACACCGGGCGGCGCTGGGCGAGTGCCTGGGCGGACGCCTGGTCATCGCCGGCGAGGCCTGCAACCCCGTCGCGCCGGCCATGGCGCACGGCGCCTGGGACGACGGCGTCCGCGCGGCGAAGCTGGCGGTCAGCAGCGGCGCCAGGCGGGTCATCGTGATCGGCGCCGGCTGCGCGGGCCTGAGCGCCGCCCGCTACCTGCGCGCGCAGGGCATCGACTGCGTGGTGCTCGAAGCCAGGGAGCGCATCGGCGGCCGCACCCACAGCGTGCAGCTGGGCCCGGTGACCGTGGACGTTGGCGCCGCCTGGCTGCAGCAGTTCGCCGACAACGCCCTGGCCCGCGAGGCGGAACGCCTCGGGGTGCGGCTGGTGGCGACCGACTTCAACCAGCCGCTGGCCGCCGCCAGCGACGGCCCGGTCGACGGCATCGATGCCGCCTGGGAGGCGCTGCGCCAGGGGATCGACCGGCGCCTGCCGCTGGCCGAGGGCGTGGAGCGCTACCTGGCCGGGCTGGCACCGGCCGAGGCGCGGGCGACGCGGTATGCCATCGACGGCCACCTGATCGCCGAGGCCTGCCTGCCGCTCGCCGAGCTGTCGGTGGACGCCCTCGACGAGGAAGGCGTCGGCAACGACGACCACTTCCTGCCCGGCGGCTACCGCCAGGTGATCGAGCACCTCGCGGCCGGGCTCGACATCCGCCTGGGGCAGCCGGTCGAGCGGATCGACTGGCGCGGCGGCGAAGTCCGCGTCAACGACGAGCGCGGCGACTTCTGCATCTGCAGCGTGCCGCTGGCCGTGCTCAAGACCCTGGCGTTCCTCCCCGCGTTGCCGCAGCCGCAGCAGGACGCGCTGGCCCGCCTGGGCATGGGGACGCTGGAAAAGGTCGTGCTGCAGTTCGAGCGGCGCTGGTGGCCGCGTTCGCCGAGCGGCTACCTGCGCTGGTACGACACGCCGGCGAGCTGGATCGAATGGCTGGACCTGACCGATGCGGTCGGCACGCCGACGGTGGCCGGGCTGATCGCCGCGGATGCGGTGGAGCGTCAGTTCGGCGGGCGCAGCGACGAGGAAATCGCCCTGGCCGCGCGCGATGCCCTGCACGCCTGGGCCTGCGCGGTGGAGGCGACTCGCTGACCGGTGCGGCCCGCGACCGCCACGGGGCGGTCGCGGGCTGAAGCGGCGCCGCCGCTTCCCTCAATGCACGATCGGGACGAAGTCGTCGTCGGCGAAATACCGCGCGTAGTCCCCCAGCGCGCCCAGCGTATTCACCGCGCCATCGCGGCGTCCGGCCGCGGCGCCGGTCATCGCGTCGGCGCCGGCCAGCAGCCGGGCGATGACCAAATGCAGCTGGGCGTCGGCTTCGGGATTGAGCTTGCAGTTCTCGACCATGTAGGCGACCTGGGTGCGGATTCCCTCGGCCAGCCGGGCATAGTGCGCGTCGTCCATCCGGCCCTCGTGGATCGCCGGCAGCGCGCCGCGCAGGCTCTCGTTGATCGTCCCCATCGCCTTGCGCAACGGCGCGTCGGTGGCCCAGCGCTGGCCCTTGTCGAGCTGCAGCTTCTGCGCGCCTTCGGCATGGCCGTGGTCGTGGCCGCTGGTGGTGGCGCCGGCATAGGCCGGCAGGCCAAGGAGGAGGGTGATGGCGAGTGCTGCGGATGTTCTGAACACGGTATGGCTCCTGTCGGTCGGCGCCGCCGGATGGCGGCCCGTCATGCTGGAACGTCGCGCGTGCGGAATTTGTTCCATCGGCCGGCTTACTGGCCGTGCAGGTGCTCGATGCTGTCGGCGCTGACCGGCTGCTGCATCAGCAAACGCGCCAGTTTCGCCCGCTGCTGCGGTGCGAGGATGTCGCGCTCGCGCAGCAGCTGGTCGATCAGCAGGCGCTGCTGCTCGCCCTGCAGTTCGGCGATCTTCGCCTGCTCGGCGGCGATGGTCGGGCGGTCCGCGGGTTCGGCGAAGATCGCCTCGATCAGCCGGTTGCGGTGTTCGCCGATGGCGGCGTTGGCGGTGCGCAGGTAGGCCAGGAACGGCGCTTCGGCGTCGCTCCAGTGCCGCGCCTGGTCGGCATCGAGTTGCAGGTGGCGCACCAGGTCGAACGGGGCCGGCTCGGGCTGCAACCGCTGCCAGGCCACCGCGGCCAGCACGCCGACGTTGACCAGCAGGGACAGGATCAGGGCATTGCGCAGGGTCGTCGGGGTCACTTGGGGTCGGCCTTCAGGTAGCAGGATTGCGGATGCACGCAGAGCGAGCCGGGCGGGGTGCCGCCCAGCGCCGCGAGCAGGGGATAGGCGCCGGGCAGGGCGCGCGGCGGCGCCTGCAGGGCGCTGCCGATCAGCAGGCCGAGCAGGATCGAGGCGGCGGCGCTGGCGATCGGCTTCCAGCGGCGGCGCCACAAGCCGGCCGCGGGCGGTGGGGCGAAGCGGCTTTCCAGCTTCGCCTGCAGTTCGGCCGGCAGCGCTGCGCAGGGCAGGGCCTGCAGGCCACGGCTCAGCATGCGCAGCTCGGCCAGGGTCGCGCGGCAGCGTTCGCAGCCGGTCAGGTGACCGGCGGCGCGGGCCTGCTCGGCGGGCGCGAGCGCGTCATCGAGATAGGCGGACAGGGTCTGCATGTCCAGGTGCTCAGTCATCGATGTTGCCTCCATTGGCCTGGCGGTAAGCATACAGCAGCGCCTCGCGGGCCCTGGCCAGGCGCGACTTGACGGTGCCGGCGTTGATGCCCAACGTGGCGGCCAGCTCGTCGTAGGACAGCCCCTCCACTTCGCGCAGCAGGAGGATTTCCCGCTGCTCACGGGGCAGCCCGGCCAGCAACCGCTCCAGCAGCATCAGCCGGCGGCTGCTCTCCAGTTGCTGCAGCGGCGACGGCGCGGCGTCGGGCAGGTCGGCATGTTCGTCCAGCGGCTCCTCGGCCTGCCGGGAGCGCCAGCGCAGCCGGTCCAGGGCGGCGTTGCGGGCGATCTGCAGCAGCCAGGTCTGGAAACGCGCCTCGGGCCGCCACCTGGGCAGCGCCTGGTAGGCGCGGATGAAGGTTTCCTGGGTGAGGTCGGCGGCCTCGTCGGCGCCGCCGAGCAGGCGCCGGATGAAGTGGAAGACCCGCGTCTGGTGGCCGCGCACCAGCTCGGCGAAGGCCGGGCGGTTGCCCAGCGCCGCGCGCCGGATCAGATCGTCTTCGCTGTCGTTCATTGACCGCTTGCCAAGGTCCTGCCACCCCCGCTGAAAGTGCCGTGGAGATATAACGTGGCGGCGCGCGGAATGTTCCCTGTTTTTTTGCCGCAGGGCGGAATCTTTACGGCGGCAATGTCTTCCGGGCGGGTCAGCGGGCCGGGGCCATGCCCCCGTCGCGGCAGGCGGAGGGGCTGAGCCCGGTCCAGCGCTTGAAGGCCCGTCGGAAGCCGCGCACGTCGCTGTAGCCGAGCTCCTCGGCGATCCGCTCGATGGGCATTTCCGGGTTGCCCAGCAGGCTCATCGCCCGCGCCTGGCGCACCCGCTCCAGCAGGGCGTCGAAGGTCACCGCGTGCTCGCCCAGGCGCCGGCGCAGGGTGCGGCTGCTCATGTTGAGGTCGCCGGCGACCTTCTCGATATGGCTGCCCTGCGGCAGGTCGCGGGCGATGGCGCGCTCCACCGTCTGCAGCAGGTCCACCTTCTGCTGCACCTGGGCGTGTTCCAGCTCCAGCAGGTTGAGCGCCTGGCGCAGGGCGACGGGCTGGTGGCCGGGCAGCGGGGTGTCCAGCCAGTGGCTGGCGAGCACCAGGCGGTTGTGCAGGCAGCCGAATTGCAGGTTCGGCCCCAGCAGGCGCCGGTATTCGTCCGCGTAGGCCGGCGCGGCGTGGGTGAACTCGAAGCGCAGCGGCTGGAATTCGCTGCCGATCAGCGCGCGGTTGTAGACCATCAGGCTGGCGAAGAACTCTTCCACGGCGAACACCTGGACGTCGGGGTAGGGCAGCCGGCATTCCACCTCGACGAAGCTCTCCCCGGCGCCTTCGTGCAGGCTGCACACCGCCACGCTGCCGGCGGTGTGCTGGAAGCGCATGCCGACCTCGATGGCGTCGCGCAGGGTCCGGCACAGCGACAGCACATGGCCGAGCAGGCCGAGGGTGCCGAGCACGTTGCGGTGCCCGACCCAGAGGCCGAGCCCACGCTCGGGCAGCGCCGCGAGCGCGCGGCGGATCATGCCCACCGCCTGCCGGGAGGACACGCGCTGGGCCGGGTCCTGCAATTCTGCCGGGGTGAAGCCCAGCCCCTGGCACAGGCGCTCGACGCTGACGCCCTTGTCGCCGGCGACGTCGGCGAGGGTCTGCAGCAGGAAGGGCGAAGCCAGGGCCAGTTCGAAGGGGGGATCGATGGTTTTCATGGGCATGGACAGCTGCTCCCGAGCGGGGCGCCTTGGTTTCTTGTTATTCACCGGGGCCGCCGGGCATCGGCGGCGGGGGCATCATAGCGCGTTCGCGGACAGCCCAAGGGTAGATGTAACCGGGAGTTTCAGCCCGCGAATGTTCCCCGATAGGCTGGGCGATGCCTCGTGCCGGCCGGCCTGAAAGCAAAAAACCTCAGGCCGGAGCCTGAGGTTTGCCAAGGAAAGCGCTGGACGCTAACGCTCAGCCGTACACCGGCCAGCTCTCGACGATCCGCCCCTCGCGCACCGCCAGCAGGTCGCCGAACTGCAGCAGCACCGATTCGGTCTGGGTCGGCCGCAGGAACACCTGGTCCTCCACGCCCAGGCCGACGGCGCTGGAGCCGTTGACGATCTCCTGGTTGGAGCTGCGGCCATAGAGGTCGTTCTGCTGCAACCCGGCGGGCGATTCCAGCTCGGCCATCCAGTTGCCGCCATAGATGAAGAAGGTTTCGCGCAGGTTCTGGTCCCACCAGGAGAACAGCGCCGACTTGCCGTCCAGCGCCGGCAGCTCCACCGCGCCGGTGCTCTTCAGCACCGGACTGGCGATGTAGACCGCCGGCTGGTGCTCGACCAGGGAGGGCAGGTCGTAGTGCGTGGGCTTGAGCATCGCCGTGCCCACCGAGACCTCGCTGCTCAGCTGTTCGCGCTCGTGCATGCGGTAGCTCGGGCTGCCGGCGGTGTTCAGCGTCAGGCCCGGACGCCAGAGCGCGGCATGTTGCTGGCGCGCGTAGTCGACGAAGCCGGTGTAGCGCGCCATGACCTTGGCGAAGAGTTCCTCCGGCGAGCCGAGGATGCCGGGCACGCCCATGCCGACGAAGGGGTCGTAGCCCATGAAGCCGGCGAACTCCAGGTGCTGCGGGTTGGCCGCGATCAGGCCGAGCATCCGCCCCAGCGCCGCGTCATCCTGCACGCCGCCGCGGTGCAGCCCGACATCCAGCTCGATGTTGACGCGCATCCGGGTGCCCAGGCCCCGGGCCAGTTGCAGGTATTCCTGCAGGCGCTCAGGGGTGTCGAGCAGCCATTGCAGCTGGGTGGCCGGGTCGAAGCGGCCCCGGTGGCTGGCGTAGAACAGCTGCGCCGAGCGCACCGGCAGCGGCTTGCCGAGCAGCAGGTCGGAGTCGGGGAAGCGCTCGGCATCGTGATTGAGGAACGGCTGGTGGAACGACATCATCCGCCGGGTGCCGGCGCGGCGGGCGATGTAGTCGAGCAGCTGCGGCGAGGGCAGCGACTTCTCCACCAGGCGCAGTTGCTTGCCGCCGCGGCGCACCGACTGCGCCACCACGTCGATGTTGTGGTCCAGGCGGTCGAGGTCGATCAGCAGCACCGGGCGCATCGGCCCGTGGGCCTTGAGCTCGCGGTTCAGCCGAGCGAAATATTCGTTGTACGGCGCGCCGTGGTCGGTCGGCCGCAGCCAGGCACCGGCGCCGACCAGCAGCGCGCCGACCCCGGCGGTTCCGACGATGAACTTGCGACGATTCATGGCTTCCCTCCCTCAGGCCACGCCGAGGATCGATGACAGATGGGCATTGAGGAACCTGCCTTGCGGGTCCAGCTCCCGGCGCAGCTCGGTGAACTCCTTCCAGCGCGGATAGAGCGGCTGCAGGGTGCGCGCGTTGAGGCTGTGCACCTTGCCCCAGTGCGGGCGGCCGGCGTATTTCCAGAAGATCGGCTCGATGGCGGCGAAGAAGTTGTGATGGTCCATGGCGTAGTACTGGTGCACGGAAATCGCGCAGCTGTCGCGCCCCTCGAACATGCTCAGGGGAATGTCGTCCGCCTTCACGTAGCGGTACTCGATGGGGAACCAGGTGCGCAGGTTCTTGCCGTCGATCAGCTTGAGGATTTCGCGCAGGCAGGCCGGGCCGTGTTCGGCGGGGACCGAGTATTCCATCTCGTTGAAGCGCACGTTGCGCACGTTGGCGTAGACCTCGTAGGAGTCGGCGATCCGGTCGTCGAAGCTGGCCACATGGCGCATGCCGTTGAGCAGCGCGCGGCGGGCGGCGGGGAAGTCGCTGCCGTACTTGTCGAGCTGCTCGATGAAGCCGACGAAGCCGTTGCCGCCTTCCTCGGCCGGGTCCCGCGGGGCGGTGTTCGGTTCGCTGGTTTCGTTGAGGGCGACGGACAGGGCGTAGTCCGAGTGCGTCACCACCTGCATCTCCCAGTGCTGGTTCTCGCGGGTGTTCTTCTCGATGTCTTCGAGCAGTTCCTCGGTCCGGGCGACCCATTGCCGCTCGCGCAGGCGGTAGGCCGGGCGGTTCTGCAGGCGCACGCGGGTGAACACGCCGAGGGCGCCGAGGGAGACCCGCGCGGCGTCGAATACCTCGGGGTTGCGCTGGCGGTCGCAGTCCAGCACCTCGCCGCTGGCGGTCACCAGTTGCAGGCCCGCGACCTGGGAGGAGTAGGAGCCGAAGCCGACGCCGGTGCCGTGGGTCGAGGTGGAGATCGCCCCGGCCAGGGTCTGGTAGTCGATATCGGCCATGTTGGGCAGCGCCTGGCCGATCTCCTTCAGCGCCGGGCCCATGCGCGACATGGGCGTGCCGGCGCCGAACTCGGCCTGCAGCGTCGCGGCGTCGTGGCCGAGCAGGCCGCTGAAGTAGGCGAGGGAGAGCAGGGTGCCGTCGGTGGGCACCAGGGCGCTGAAGGAGTGCGCCGAGCCCACCGGGCGGACCTTGCCTTCGGCCTGGCGGATGGCCTGGACCAGTTCGTCGAGGTTCTTCGGTGCCAGCCGCGCCTGCGGCTGGCAGCTCTGCGCGCCGGACCAGTTGCGCCAGGGAATCAGGCGCGGGGCGCGGGCCAGCTGGGCCAGCGCCGGGTTGCTGGAAAGCGCCGCGAACGCGCCGGCGACGCCGGCCTGCTGCAGCAGCTGCCGTCTGGTGAGCTGTATGGCCATCTGGTTTCCCCGGGGCTTATTCGAGTGGTTGGCCGGACATGAAGGCGATCAGCGCGAGGAACTGTTCCTCCGAGCACTGCATGCACATGCCCATCGGCGGCATGCCGTTGTAGCCGTTGATGCTGTGGTCCAGCAGGCTGTCCGTGCCCTGGGCGATGCGCGGGCTCCAGGCCTGGGCATCGCCGGCCAGCGGCGCCCCGGAGGCGGGGTTGGTGTGGCAGAGCTTGCAGCTGCTGTCGTAGATCTGCGCCAGCTCCGGGTCGGCAGGCGCCAGTGCGGCGGCGGTGCGCGGCGCGGCGGGCGGCGGCTCCTCGCCACAGCCGCCGAGCAGGCCGCCGAGGACCAGCAGGGCGGCGGGCCACCGTCGCTGGGGCATCCGGCCGTCCCCTGGCAGCAGCGATATCCGAGGTTTCCCCATGGCGCTCCTCTCCTGTGCCGTGCCGTCGTGCGGACACGGATTCCTGTTGTGATGGGCACAGGGGAAACACTAAGTCAGGCGCGGCCCGGGCCCGAGGGCATTGGCGGCCAACAAGGGGGCTTATCAGGCCAGCCGAGGCGGGAGAGACTGGGTGGACTTCACCTGATATGGAGTCAAATCGACAACAAATGCAGTCGGTTTGACTCGGGACACTTTGACCTCTTCAACCCCGGAGCCGCGCAATCCGGGCGTTCCGGAGATGGCATATCGCTTGCACCGGCATACCCGAAGAGATTGCCTGCCCTGCACCGGGGCGGCCCTCCGCAACCCGGCGGCCCACGCTCCGCCCGCCCGCTCGACCCTTTGCAAGGCACCCCGAATGAGCCTCTTCTGGCGTAAGCCCACCACCGCTCCATCCGAACCGCCCCGGGAGCTCCCGCGGGCCGACACCTCCGCCATCGTCGAGGCCCTCGCCGCGCAGAAGCGTGCGCAGCAGGCCGAACTGCGCGAAGCCGGCGACCAGCGCGATTTCTACCGGGGCCTGGCCGACAGCCTGCTCACCTGCGGCAATTCGCTGTCGCTGGTCAGCGAGTCCTTCACCACCCTGAACCATCAGCTGAACCTCAACCACCGCCGCGCCGAGCAGGTCGCCGAGGCGGCCGTGGAAAGCCGCGAGCGCATCACCAGCCTGCAGCGCCAGTCCGAGGTCGTCGAGGAGGGCGTGGCTGCGTTGCAGGCGGTCATCGACCATCTGGTCGGGCGCGCGGCGGAGATCGACCGCATCGTCGACCTGATCCGCGACGTGGCCCGGCAGACCAACCTGCTGGCGCTCAACGCCGCCATCGAGGCGGCCCGGGCCGGGGAGTCCGGACGGGGCTTCGCGGTGGTCGCCGCCGAGGTCAGGAACCTCGCCGCCAAGACCGCCCAGGCGACCGAGGAAATCGTCGCCGAGACCTCCGCCATCCAGCAGTCGGTGGCCACGGCCAAGCAGACCATCTGCGGACAGAGCGAGGCCTCGCGGGTGCTCAGCGAGGTCATCGAGCACGCGGCGCGGACCATGACCGGCATGTACGACCAGGCGCAGACCATGCAGCAGGAGATCGACCGCTCGCACCTGCTGTCGAGGGTCGAGCTGGCCAACATGCAGGAGCTCACCCTGAAGGTCGGCGTCTACGAGCAACTGCTCAACCCCGGGGCGACGCCGGTGGTCCTGCCCGATGAGACCGAGTGCCAGTTCGGCCAGTGGTACTACGAGGAAATGGGTAACAGCGAGATGCGCAGCACCGAGCTGCGCCGCCTGGAGGTGCCGCACAAGCTGGTGCACAGCAGCGGCCAGTCGGCGATCGACGCCCATGCGGCCGGGGACCTCAAGCAGACGCTGCGGCACGTGGCGAGCATGGAGGAGGCGAACATCACCGTCATGGGCATCGTCAAGGTGCTGCTCAGGCACCGGATGGGCGAGATCGGGCGCTGACGCGGCGGCCCCGGCGCTCGGGCGCGTCGGTTCAGCGCACGGAGCTGGCCTCTCGGGCCGCCCGACGAACGCCAGGATCGCCTCGTTCATCTGGCCGAGAGCGGATGGCGGCCGGTGCTCGAGCGGGGCGCCCGCGAACCTCCAGGCCCGCTCGCTGGACTGTCCCCAGGCCGGTGGCTTTACTTGATGTGGGTCAAACGCCGCCGGGTCGCCGGCGCTAGTGTTGAGTTCACTTCCTCGACGGACTGAGCAGATGTCCTGGTTCCGCATCCATCAACGCAGGTTGCTACGCACGGCGCTGGCGCTGTGGGTGCTGGCGTTCGGGATCGCCGCGAGCCAGGGCTGCCTTTCCTATCCGGCGCATGACTCCACGGCCAGTCACGCGCAGGCGTCGCTCGCTTCCCATGAGCGAGCGCACCAGCTGCATGCCAGCGGCTGCCTGCAATTCTGCGAGGACAGCGCGTCGACGCTGAACGCCGCTCCGGGGCAGGTTGCGCTCGACCCGGTGTCCTGGGCCTTGCTGCTGCTCCTTCCGCTGTTCCTCCTGCCCGGCTCCATCCCGCCGCGCTTCAGCGCGCGCGCCCTGCACCTGCCCGCGCCGCCACGGCCGCCGGCACGCCTGAGTTTCGTCCGCTTCAACGATTGACCCGCCTTCCGTGCGCCCGGGCTTCCGGTCGCACCGTCTCGCTGCGCCTGCATGACCGGGCGCGGCCCCGCTTCATTCCACCATTTGCACACCCGGAGATTCGCCATGCACACGACCGTTAAAACGCTTGTCGCCGCCCTGTTGATCGGCAGCCCGCTGCTCGCCGTGGCCGTCGATGAACACCACCCCGACCAGGCTCCGGCGAACGCCGCGAGCGCGCCCACGCCGGCCCAGCAGGAGCAGGCCATGACCGAGCAGATGAAGAAGATGCAGGCCATCCACGACCGCATCGCCGCCGCCAAGACGCCCGAGGAACGCCAGGCCGCCATGCACGACGGCATGCTGGCGATGAAGGACGGCCTGGGCATGATGCAGGGCGGCTGCCCCGGCGGGGGCATGGGCCAGCACATGAGGATGATGGACTCGAAGATGATGGAAATGATGATGCAGATGATGGACCAGCAGGCCGGCATGATGGGCCGGCCGGGGATGATGGGGCAGAAGGGCATGATGGGTCAGCAGGGCATGCCCATGCAGCAGCCGGCCCAGTAACCGCCTGGAGCGGGCCCGGCGGCGGGAAGCGCCGCTGGGCCGCGCCGGGGCATCCCAGCCGCCTGCGGGAGAATCGCCATGAACGCTTCGCATCCGACCAACCTGCCGCCGTCCTTCTGGCGCGGCAGGACCGGCATCGCCCTGGGCATGTTGCTGGTCATCGCGCTGTTCTACCTGGCCCGCGAGCACTACGGCCACATTTCCCTGCTATTGCCCTATGCAATCCTGCTGCTGTGCCCCCTGATGCACCTGTTCGGCCACCACCACGGCGGCCACGCGCATCATGGCGGCACGGGCAGCGCCCCCAAGGACGACGAACGAGGCTGATCCATGCACCACCACCCACACGCGCAGCCCATGCCGCACACCGATGCCGCACCCGCCGGGACGAAAGACCCGGTCTGCGGCATGACCGTCCAGCCCGACAGCCCCCACCAGCTGCACTACGCCGGCCAGGTCTACCGCTTCTGCAGCCAGAACTGCCTGGCGAAGTTCCAGGCGGAACCGGGGCGCTACGGCGCCACCGCGCCGAAAGCCGTGGAGAGCCCGCCGCCGGCAGCGGCGGCCGACACCTGGTACACCTGCCCGATGCACCCCGAGGTGCGCCAGCCGGGGCCCGGCAATTGCCCGAAGTGCGGCATGACGCTGGAGCCGGTGCTGCCGGAACTGGAAGAGGAGGAGAACCCCGAGCTCAAGGACTTTTCCCGGCGCTTCTGGTGGACCCTGCCGCTGACCGTCGTCGTCACCCTGCTGGCCATGACCGGCCATGCCCTGAACCTGTTCCACGGCGCCGCGCAGAACTGGATCGAGCTGCTGCTCGCCAGCCCGGTGGTGCTCTGGGCGGGCTGGCCGTTCTACCTGCGCGCGGTGCGCTCGGTGAGCCAGCGCAGCCCGAACATGTGGACGCTGATCGGCCTGGGCACCGCCGCCGCCTACCTCTACAGCGTCGCGGCGACCCTGGCGCCGGGGGCCTTTCCGGCGGCCTTCATGATGGACGGGCGCATCGGCGTCTACTTCGAGGCCGCGGCGGTGATCATCTCGCTCACCCTGCTGGGGCAGATGCTCGAACTCCGGGCGCGCTCGCAGACTTCCGCGGCGATCAAGTCGCTGCTGGGCCTGGCGCCGAAGACGGCGCGGCGGATCAATGCCGACGACAGCGAGGAGGACATCCCGCTGAGCCACGTGCACCCCGGGGACCGCCTGCGCGTGCGCCCCGGCGAGAAGGTCCCGGTCGACGGCCTGGTGGAGCAGGGCGAAAGCGCCGTCGACGAGTCGATGCTGACCGGCGAACCGATCCCGGTGCTCAAGCGCGCCGGCGACGCGCTGATCGGTGCCACCCTGAACACCCACGGCAGCCTGGTGATGCAGGCGCAGAAGGTCGGCTCGGCGACCGTGCTCGCGCAGATCGTGCAGATGGTGGTCCAGGCGCAGCGCTCGAAGGCGCCGATGCAGCGCCTGGCCGACCTGATCGCCGGCTACTTCGTGATGGTCGTCATCGCCATCGCGCTCCTCACCCTGTTCGGCTGGGGGTTCTGGGGCCCGCAGCCCGGCTGGGTGTTCGGCCTGATCAACGCGGTGGCGGTGCTGATCATCGCCTGCCCCTGCGCGCTGGGCCTGGCCACGCCCATGTCGGTGATGGTCGCCAGCGGCAAGGCCGCCGGCAGCGGCGTGCTGTTCCGCGATGCGGCGGCCATCGAGAACCTGCGCAAGATCGACACCCTGATCGTCGACAAGACCGGCACCCTCACCGAAGGCCGGCCGGCCTTCCAGGGCCTCGAAGCGGCGCCCGGCTTCAGCGCCGACGAGGTGCTGCGCCTGGCCGCCAGCCTGGACCAGGGCAGCGAGCACCCGCTGGCCCACGCCATCGTCGAGCAGGCCCGGGCGCAGGGGCTGGCATTGAGCGCGGCGGAGGAATTCGAGAGCGCCTCGGGGATCGGCGTGCGCGGCCGGGTCGAGGGCCGGCGCCTGCTGCTGGGCAACACCGCCTTGCTGGCGGAGGCCGGCGTCTCCTGCGAGGCGTTGCAGGCGCGGGCCGAACAGCTGCGCGGCGAGGGTGCGAGCATCATGTACCTGGCGGTGGACGGCGTCGCCGCCGGCCTGCTGGCGGTGGCCGACCCGATCAAGCCGACTTCCCGGCAGGCCGTGGAACGCCTGCGCGCCGTCGGCGTGCGGGTCATCATGGCCACCGGCGACGGGCCGACCACGGCGCGCGCGGTAGCCCGCCAGCTGGGCATCGAGGAGGTGCACGGCGAGGTCCGGCCGCAGGACAAGGAGCGGCTGGTGGCCGGTCTGCAGCAGGCCGGGCGGCGCGTGGCGATGGCCGGCGACGGCATCAACGATGCGCCGGCCCTGGCGCGCGCCGACGTCGGCATCGCCATGGGCACCGGCACCGACGTGGCGATGAACAGCGCGCAGGTCACCCTGGTCAAGGGCGATCTGCTGGGCATTCTGCGCGCCCGCAGCCTGTCCATGGCGACGGTGCGCAACATGCACCAGAACCTCACGTTCGCCTTCGCCTACAACGCCATGGGCATCCCGCTGGCGGCCGGTCTGCTCTATCCGCTCACCGGGCACCTGCTGTCGCCGATGGTGGCGGCGCTGGCCATGAGCGTGAGTTCGGCGTCGGTTGTTTTCAATGCCTTGCGTTTGCGCAAGGCGGCGCTCGATGGCGAGGTTCAGAATGCTTGACCTTGCCACCATGGCAAGGTCGAACATGGTTTCAGGCCCGGAGCCCAGGCGGCGTCCCGGGCAGAACAGATTTTCCTACCAAGGAGTTAGCACGATGAAGAATGTTGATCTGCGTGTCGAAGGCATGACCTGCGAGTCCTGCGTCAACCACGTGAAGGCCGCCCTGGCCCCGCTCACCGGGGGTGCCGAGGTGGCTGTCGACCTCGCGGCCGGCCGCGTGCGCGTCAGCGGCGACGCCGATGCCCGGGCGCTGATCGCGGCCCTGCAGGATGCCGGCTACCCGGCCAAGGTCGAGCTTCCGGAGCCGGCGGTGGCCGGCGCCAGGTCCGGCGGCTGCGGCGGCGGTGGCACCTGCCGCTGCCAGTGAGCGGGAGACGCGCCATGAAGCACAAGGCACTGAAACTGACCGCCCTGGCGGGCCTGCTGGTGGCGTCCATCGCCCAGGCGGCCACCACCATCGACGTCTACCGCGACCCCAACTGCGGTTGCTGCAAGAACTGGATCAAGTACCTGGAGGCCAACGGCTTCAGCGTGAACGATCACGTCGAGCCGAACATGAGCGCGGTCAAGCAGCGCCTTGGCGTGGCGCCGCGCCTGTCCTCCTGCCACACGGCGGTGATCGACGGCCGGTTCATCGAAGGGCATGTCCCGGTGGCGCAGATCCGCGAACTGGAGAAGCATCCGGAGCTGCTCGGCGTCGCCGTGCCGGGCATGTCCGCCGGCTCGCCGGGCATGGAGATGGGCGGGGTGGGGCAGGCCTACCAGGTCATCGGCCTGACCCGCGACGGCAAGGACAGCGTGCTGGCCAGCTATCCGGCGACTTCCGCCGAATAAGGCCGGGCGCGTTCCGGTAGTCGAAGAAAGGCCGCGCACCCGGGAGGGTGCGCGGCCTTTTTTGTGACCCCGATCAGGCGCTGGGCAGGTCGCGGGTGCGCAGCTTCTGCGGCAGGGCGAACAGCAGCAGCGCGGCGGTGACCAGGCAGGTGGCGGCGATCAGGTACAGCGCCGGGGTGGTGCTGCCGGTGACGTCGCGGATGCGCCCGACCAACACCGGGCTGACGATGCCGCCGAACTGGCCCAGGGTGTTGATCAGCGCGATGCCGCCCGCGGCGCCCGCGCCGGCGCCGGCCAGCAGCTTCGGCGGCAGTGCCCAGAAGCTCGGGATCGCGGCCACCACCCCGGCGCCGAGCAGGCCGAGGGAGAGCACCAGCAGCGGCGTGCTGTCGTCGAACAGGCCGGCGCAGAGGAAGCCGAGGGCGCCCAGGGCGATGAGCCCGGCGGTGAACCAGCGGCGCTCGCCGGTGGCGTCGGACAGGCGGCCGCAGATGATCATGGTGATGGCGCCGCAGATGTAGGGCACGGCGGTCAGCAGGCCGATCACCGAGGGGCTCTCGGTGCCGGCGCTGCGGATCAGCTGCGGCGCCCAGAAGTTCAGGCCGTAGGACGCCACCTGGATGAGGAAGTAGATCAGCCCGAGGGTGAGGAAGCCGGGGATGCGGATCGCGTGCAGCAGCGAGCCCTGGCCGTGGGCGGCCTGGGGCGGGTCGATGCGCGACAGCAGCAGGCGCTTCTCCTCGGCGTTCAGCCAGTGCGCGTCCTCCACGCGGTCCTTTAGCAGGGTCAGCACCAGCAGGCCGAGGCCGATGCAGGGCAGGCCGCCGAGCAGGAACAGCCAGTGCCAGCCGCGGATGTCCAGCACGCCGTCGAGGTGGCCGAGCACCAGCCCGGAGAGCGGCGCGCCGAACAGCCCGGAGAAGGCCGAGGCGAGGAACAGCAGCGAGGTGATGCGGCCACGGAAATGCCGCGGGAACCACAGGGTCAGGTAATACAGGACGCCCGGGGCGAAGCCGGCCTCCATGGCGCCGATGATGAAGCGCAGGCCGTAGAACTGCCATTCGTTGCTGACGAACACCATGGCCGCCGTGGCCAGGCCCCAGGAGATCATGATGCGGGCGATCCAGCGGCGCGCGCCGACCTTGTACAGCATCAGGTTGCTGGGCACCTCGAAGAGCACGTAGCCGACCACGAACAGGCTGGCGCCCAGGCCGTAGGCGGTGTCGCTGAAGCCCAGGTCGGCCTGCAGCTGGAACTTGGCGAAGCTGATGTTGATGCGGTCGAAGAAGGCGAACAGGTAGCAGATCATGATCAGCGGCATCAGCCGCCAGGCGACCTTGCGGACCAGGGCCTTTTCGCTGTCGGCGCCGTCGGCGGCGCCCAGGTGCAGAGCATCGAGACTCATATCGTTTCTCCAGTCGAGCCGCCGCATGGGCGGTTCTGTTGTTCTTGTAGTCTGGTTGGGGCGTTGCCGCCCCGGTATTTCACGGCGACTCAGGCAGGAAGGTCGGCCGGTAGCGGGTGCAGGTCGCAGTTGCGGCCGGCCTTGGCCAGTTGTCCCGGCACTTCATGGCCGAGCAGCGCCGGCAGGCGCCGCGACAGGGCCAGCAGGCCGGGCAGGTCGATGCCGGTGGCGATGCCGGTTTCTTCGCAGAGGTTGACCAGGTCTTCCGTGCAGATGTTGCCCGAGGCGCCGGGCGCGAAGGGGCAGCCGCCGAGCCCGCCGAGCGCCGCGTCGAAGCGCCGGGCGCCGGCCTCGTAGGCGGCGAGCACGTTGCACAGCCCCAGGCCGCGGGTGTTGTGGAAATGCAGGGTGAGCCTCTCAGCCGGCAGGCGCTCCAGGCTGCGTTTCACCAGGCGCGCCACCTGGCGCGGGTTGGCCATGCCGGTGGTGTCGGCCAGGGTCACGCCCTGCACGCCGAGTTCCAGGTAGGCGTCCAGCAGGCGCAGCACCAGGTCCTCGTCCACCTGGCCCTCGAAGGGGCAGCCGAAGGCGGTGGCCACGGTGGCGTTGAGGCTCACCGCGCGGCCGCGCACCGCCAGCTCGATGTCGCCGAAGCCCGCCAGCGATTGCTCGCGGCGCATGCGCATGTTCGCCAGATTGTGCGACTGGCTGGCCGAGAGGACCAGATTCAGCTCGTCGGCGCCGGCGGCCACGGCACGCTCGGCGCCCTTGAGGTTGGGCACCAGCGCGACGTAGACGACGCCCGCCTGGCGACGGATGCCACGGAACACCTCGTCGCCATCGCGCAGCGCGGGGATGGCCTTGGGCGAGACGAAGGAGCCCGCCTCGATGCGGCTGAAGCCAAGGCGCGAGAGGCCGTCGACCAGGTCGATCTTGTCCTGCGTGGGGACCCAGGTCGGCTCGATCTGCAGGCCGTCTCGCGGTGCTACTTCCTGCACGACCAGGAAATCGGGATTGTCCGGAATCATTGCACCACCCCCTTCTCGCGCAGGCGGGCGATCTCGCCGCTGTTCAGTCCCAGGCCGGCGAGCAGCGTGTCGGTGTGCTCGCCCAGCCTCGGGCCCTGCCAGTTGACCCGGCCGGGGGTGGCGGAAAGCTTGGGCACGATGCCGGGCATGCGCACCGGGGTGCCGTCCGGCAGCTGGCTGTCGAGCAGCATGCCGCGCGCCTGGTAGTGCGGGTCGGCGACGATGTCGGCCACCGAGTAGATGCGCCCGGCGGGCACTTCGGCGGCTTCCAGCGCGGCCAGCACCTGGTCGATGGCGTGGCGGCGGGTCCAGCCTTCGATGGCGTCGTCGAGCAGCGCGGCCTGGGCGGCGCGGCCGTCGTTGTGGGCGAACTCCGGGGCCTCGCCCAGGTCCGCGCGGCCGATGGTCTGCATCAGGCGGCGGAAGATCGGGTCGCTGTTGCCGGCGATGACCACGAAGGCGCCGTCGGCGGTGCGGTAGGTGTTCGACGGGGCGATGCCGGGCAGCGAGCCGCCGCTGCGTTCGCGCACATGGCCGAGCAGGTCGTATTCGGGGACCAGGCTTTCCATCAGGTTGAACACGCTTTCCACCAGGGAAACGTCGACGATCTGGCCCTCGCCGCCGTTGGCGCGGACGTTGAACAGGCTGAGCAGGGCGCCCATCACCGCGTGCATCGACGCCAGCGAGTCGCCCAGGCTGATGCCGGCGCGCGCCGGCGCCGAGCCCGGCTCGCCGGTGGTGTAGCGGATGCCGCCCATGGCCTCGCCGATGGCGCCGAAGCCCGGGCGGTCGCGGTACGGGCCGCTCTGGCCGTAGCCGGAGATGCGCACCAGGGTCAGCTTCGGGTTGAGCGCGTGGAGCACGTCCCAGCCCAGGCCGAGCTTTTCCAGGGCGCCGGGGCGCAGGTTCTCGATCAGCATGTCGGTGTCGCGCAGCAGGCGCTTGACGATGCCCAGGCCTTCGCTGGCCTTGAGGTCCAGCGCGAGGGACTTCTTGTTGCGCGACTGCAGGTACCACCACAGCGAGGTGCCCTGGTGCAGCTTGCGCCACTTGCGAAGGGGGTCGCCCTGGCCCAGGGCTTCGATCTTGATCACTTCGGCGCCGAATTCGCCGAGCAGGCGGGCGGCGAAGGGCGCGGCGATCAGCGTGCCGATCTCCAGCACCCGGACGCCTTCGAGCGGGGTAGTCATGTGCGCGGTACCTCGTTGTTCTTGGACTTTGCGCCGAGACTAAGTAGCGCGGGCGGCGCGCACCAACCCTGTGTCGGCAACAACCCTTCGCCAAACGCGAAGGCTCGCCGAGAGGCGCCGGCTCAGGCCGTCGTGCCCTGCAGGTGCTCGAACAGCAGGCGGCTGACCGGCGACAGCGCGTCCAGCTCGCGCGCCACCAGCAGCAGCTCGCGCTCGGCCCAGTCGTCGCTCAGCGGCACCGCGCACAGGCCCAGCGCGCCGCCGAACAGCTCGAAGGCCTGGCGCGGCAGGATGCCCACGCCCATGTCGGCCTGCACCATGCGGCACACCGCGTCGAAGCTCGGCACGTGGATGCGCAGGCGCAGCACTTTGCCGGCGCGCCGCGCAGCCTCATGGGTGCGCATGTTGATCGAGCTGGCCGAATGCAGGCCGACGAAGTCGTTGTCCAGGGTGTCGGCGAAGGCCACCTCGTCCAGCCCGGCCAGCGGGTGCCCGGCGCGCAGCACCAGCACCAGGCGGTCGCGCCGGTAGGGCAGGGTCAGCAGCTCGCGGGTGTCGCTGTCGGACGAGCAGATGCCCAGGTCGGCCACGCCGTCGAGCACGCCCTGGACCACCCCGTTGCTCGGGCGCTCCTCCAGGTCGACCTTGATCCGCTCGTGGCGCGCGGCGAAGGCGGCGAGGTCCTCGGGCAGGAACTGGATGATCGCCGAGAGGTTGGCCAGCATGCGCACGTAGCCGCGCACGCCCTGGCGGTGCTCGCCCAGCTCCAGGCTGATCTTCTCCAGGTCGAAGAGCATGCGCCGGGCGTGGTGCAGCAGCGTCTCGCCGGCCGGGGTGAGGCTCATGCCGCGCGCCTGGCGGGCGAACAGCGGGGTGCCGAGGGCGCCTTCCAGCTCGCTCAGGCGCTTGCTCGCCGCGGACATGGCGATGGCCTCGCGGGCGGCGGCGCGGGTCAGGCTGCCTTCCTCGTGGACGGCCACGAAGAGCTGCAGGGTGACCAGGTCGAGGCGGCGGATCAGGTTGCTCAGTTGCATGGGAAGGGTGCCGTGAGGGGTTTGGCTTACCCGATATGTTAGAGCGCAACGCGCCGGAGTTGGGATTTGCGCCGGGGGGCGGCGCGTTGCTGGCGTAGCGCGGTGGCTCTGCCGGGCACTGCGCGGGGCCCCGGGCCGCGGCCATCCAGTGTGGGCGGATGGCCGCGGCTGGGTAGCGCGGTACGGTTACTGTTCCGTGTTGTCCCGGAGGACCGATGAGCGACTGTCGGGGTTCTGTATCACCGGCCTGCCGGTCTGCAGGCACTCGAAGATATGTTTGAACACGACCCCGGGCTGGTTGGGTTTAAGCCCGCTCCTGAAGTAGGAGTGGCCCTTCAGTTTGTCGTAGAGGGTATTGACGTCGTCGCAGTCCACGACGCTGACATTCCTGGGCGTCAGTTCCATGTTCTCCGGTCCGGTGTGGCCAAGTCGCCTGGAGGCAATCTTGTTCTTCAGGTTCGCGGCCTTGCTCGCCCTCAGGGCCAGGTCATCCGAGGCGTAATAGACCACGACATTGCGGGAGGCATCGCAGATGAGCTCTCCCGGCTTCCCGCGATGGACTGATTCGTTCTCGATGTCCGCTGCGACCAGGAAGGTATTGCGGAAGATCAGGGGCACGCCACTGGGCAGGTCGTAGCGATCCCATTCGGCAAGGGTTTCCCGAAGCACCCGGTTGCCCATGGAGTGGGCCAGGACGTTGATGCGCTTCAGGCAGGGCGCGGTGTCCGGAGCGTTCAGGGGAGACTCGCGCCATTCGAGGAACTTACTCAGTGCCCTTGCCAGTGAGCCGGCGCTGTAGTCGGCGGACTTCTGATCGTCCCAGTAGTCCTGGACGATGCCCACGTCGTCGTCGCAGGGCCAGATGACCGGGACGACCAGCGTGTCTTTTGCAGAGGTGCCATCGCACAACCCCTGGAACTCCTCGGCGGCTGCGAACACGTCGTCGGGCAAGTTGGAAAACCCGTGGATGTAAAGCAGGAGCTGCCGGTAGTTCGACTCGCGGAGCTGCGTCATGAAGGCCATGGAACCGACTTCGATGATCTTTTTCTTCCCTTTCTTCTCGCAGAAGAATACCGAGTTGCTCGGGGCGTTGTTCGAGAGATCGAACTCGAACAGCCTCCCCAGCTCTGTCTTGATCGATCCCTTGGGGAAACGGTTGGTGATGAAAAGCATCTCGACGTCCTTTCAGTCTGTCTGGATGAGTGCTCGCCACCGGCCGTGGCGAGCGATCACAGAACCGCCCCGGGGTTGGGCCGAGGACAGGCCTTTCCAATCCGGGGGAGTGGACGGGGATTCGGGGAAACGAGCAGACCAGTGGAGCCATCCCTAAGTCCAGGCTCTGCTCATCGAACATTAGCGGAGCGTGTGGCCTTCGCCAGCCCGGCAGGCAGGGTGGATCACGCTTCACCGATCCACCTCGGACCTCCACACGAGGCGATGTCGGAAGTCAAAAGCGGCTTCCGCCCTGCTACCCGCCGGGACTCTGCTCGCGCCTGTTCTTCGCACGATGGCGTGGTGCAGCGATGCGACGGGCAGAGATCGGCCAAAAGTGGGCGTTAGAGTCTGAAAAATAGATCCCTCGCCTTTCGACCGGCTTTACGCCAGCTTCGGCCACCTTCGGGTGGCCTTTTAGCTTTAGCGGGTAATACTTCTCTGTATCAGGCGTGTTCCTGGTGGCGCGCGCCGCTGGGAGGTGTGAGGTGAACAAACTATCGATTGTGGGTGCGGGTATGGTGGGCGAGGCGGCGGCTCAGATCATCGCCCGGGAAGAGTTCTGTCGTGAATTGATGTTGATCGATGTGCAGGGTGAGTTGGCACAGGGCAAGGCGCTGGATGTCTGGCAGGCGGCAGTTGAGTCGGGTTCTGATACCAGGGTTCACGGCGGCTCCAATGCCGAAATGCTGCAGGACTCCGAGCTGGTGGTGATTACGGCGGGCGTGCCCCGCAAGCCAGGTCAGTCGCGTCAGGATGTACTGAGTATCAACCTGCCAATTCTCGACGGCATCATGCGGGATATTAATCGTCATGCTCCAGCGGCGACGGTGCTGGTGGTGTCGAACCCGGTCGATGTGCTGACCTATCGGGCCTGGAGTCTCAGTGCGCTGGGCCGCGACAGGGTGTTCGGGCAGGCGGGGGTGTTGGATACGGCGCGCATGAAGTGTTTCATTGCCGAGGAGACGGGATTGTCCGCTCGGGATATCACGGCGCTGGTGCTGGGCGGGCATGGCGATAGCATGGTGCCGCTGATGCGCTACTGTGCGGTCGGTTCGGTGCCGCTGTCTCTCTTCCTGTCCAGCGAGCGGATAGAGCGGATTGTAGAGCGCACACGCAAGGGGGGCGGTGAGATTCTGGGTTTGAAGAAGCTCGGGAGCGCCTGCGATGCGCCGGGCGTGGCAATTGCACAGATGGTGGATGCCATCGCCAACGGGCGAAACAGCATTCTGCCGACAGTCGCGATTCTCGAGGGCGAGTACGGGCGAACGGATATTGCCATGGGTGTCCCCTGTGTGCTGGCAGAGCAGGGGCTTGTGCGGGTGATCGAGCTGCCTCTGGATGCGCAGGAGCAGGCGATGTTCGACCACTCTGCCGATCAGGTGGCGCGTGACATTGCTGAAATGAAAGCGTTGTGAGTGGGGGTATCTGAGGGGCTCGAGGGGATCGTGTCCCCGGGAGTGGTGTAACTGAAGCCGGCCGAAGCGCCCGGAGGTTCGCTGCGCATCGCTTGCGTATCGCCTCTGGGCCTGGCCGGTTTCTGCCGGTCGTGATGGGCAGAAACCGGCCAGAAGCGGTCAGCGAGTTTCCACGAAACCAGAGGCGCTTTTTCCAGATTCAGATGCTCCCAAGGGCTGTATGGAATAATCTTGCACCATGCAATCAACCTCGAAGCTGTGAATTGAACGATGGGTTTTGAACAACTAGCTGATCTACGTGACCGCCTGCGGGCTGAAAAAGCGCAGGCAAAGGCCGATAGCGCGATACACCTCAAGCGGAAGTCCTCCCCGCAGGCAAAGCCTCGTGACCAGGATCCGGCGGTGGAAGCGATCTGGCGATTGCAGAAGCACTTTCCATTGGCCTTCCCAGTCAACCCGGCTCCCAAGGTTCCGCTCAAGGAGGGCATTCTCAAGGATGCCGAGCAACACCTGGAGCTGCTCGGGCTAACCAGCGAACAGCTCAAGCTGGGCATCTCTACCTGGTGCCGGGGAACTCGATACTGGGCAAGCATGGTGGAGAATGCGCCGCGACTGGACTTGAGCGGTCAAGCAGTTGGCACTGTGACGGCCGCCCAGGCGCTGTATGCGAAGCAGCAGGCTTCGCGGCAACGCGGCCAGGACCGACGAAATCGCGCGAAGTCAAAGACGCGTACCCCGGCCCCCGCCGCCGATAACGCAGTGGAACAGACCACGGACTGAACTCGGTCGCGCTCCGCACCGTGTCCGTGCTTCGGACCAGCGGCAGAGCGCAGCCGTAGTTTCCATACAGTCCGGGCCAGAAGTAGTCAGATAGTTGAGGCCACCTGATAGCACCAGCCATCGCCGCCCATCTCCGGATAGCCGCGCGTGGATGATCCTGGCCCTGGATGATCAATATCGGGTGAGCGCCAACGGCACGGCGCCCACCAGTTTCCTCAAGGAACGCAACGAAATGCCAACTGATCACCCGCTGGCGCGCCGAGTATGATGCGGCTCCCGAACGTCAGCGAGCCCCGTCCGTGAGCAGCATTCTTCCCTTCGGCACAGGCGATGCCTCCTACCAGGCCGCTGGCGGCATCGACGGCCTGCGCCGCCTGGTCGACGACTTCTACCGACTGATGGACGAACTGCCGGAGGCGGCCGACCTGCGCCGCATGCACCCGGAAAACCTGGAACAGTCCCGCGACAAACTGACCTGCTTCCTCAGCGGCTGGCTGGGCGGTCCAAGGCTGTTCAGTGAAAAATACGGTTCCATCTCCATCCCGTCCTTCCACGCCCAATGGCCGATCGACGAAGCCCGCAGCGCCGCCTGGCTGGGCTGCATGGAGCGCGCCATTGCCCTGCAGCCCTTCTCGCCGGAATTCGCCGAATACCTGCTGACGCAACTGCGCGTGCCGGCGCACCGGGTGGTGCAGGCGAGCCGGGCGCGGCACGGCTGAGCTACCTCCGCCGCCTGCCCGGCCGTTGCCCACCCGAGCTTCCTTCCGGCCAATATCTGCCCGTCTCGCCCCGCTTCATCTCACTTGGCAATGGGTTTGATCCGCTTTCGGGAAATAGATAAATCATCCCCTGATGGGCGTCTATTTACGTGGGCGTTGCAGTAGCGGCCAGGCGCTCAGCACGGCGGGAATGCCCAGACCGAGCCAGGCCATGGCATCCCACCAGCCATCTCCCAGCAGTGCGCTGAACAGGCCGATGGCCGAGAGTCCGCCGATGGCGAGCGGAAGGCCGAAGGTGGAGTGCCGCCAGTTCATGCCGGGAGCTCCATGGCTTTGCGAGCCTCGGCTCCGCGCCGTTGCCGTACCCACCACAAATACAGTCCGCTGCCGAGGACGATGATGGAGAGAATGTCCAGCACGGCCCAGAGCAGCTGCATCGGGCGGCCGCCATAGTCGCCGAAGTGCAGCGGCTGCGACATCGCCAGGGCATCCATGTACCAGGGGCGCTGGGCGATGGCTGTCACCTCGAGGGTCCTCGCATCGATCAGTACCGGCGTCCACAGGTGCGCCGTGAGATGGCTGCTGCCCACCATGAAGACCGTGTAGTGATGGGCGCTGGAGAAGCGCGTGCCGGGGAAGGCGATGAAGTCCGCCTGCATACCGGGCAGGGCCGCACCAGCAATATCCAACGCTCGATCAACCGGGGCGTACTCGCGCAACGGCGGGGCGTCATGGTAGGGCTGTACCAGGGCGGCGAGCGCGTCCTGGCGCCACGCATCGATGAGTAAATCGGCGCAGGCGCTGACGACGCCGGTCACGCCCACCACCAGGGCCCAGGTCAGGGTGACGATGCCGATCAGGTTATGCAGATCCAGCCAGCGCGTGCGAGTGGAGCGCTGTTGGCGTACTTCGGCGAACTTCAGGCGGCGCATGAACGGTGCATAGAGCACCGTGCCCGAGACGATGGCGACCACGAAGAGCAGGCCCATGAAGGCCAGTAGCAGTTTGCCCGGTAGCCCGGCGAACATGTCCACGTGCAGCCGCAGTATGAACATCAGCACGCCGCCGTTGGCAGCCGGCATGGCTACCGATTCGCCGGTGCGGGCGTCGAGCATGAAGGTGTGGGACGAGTTTGGATCGGTGCTGGCAGTTGCGGCGGTAATGGCGATCACCTCGTTGGGGGCGATCTTATCAAAGCCCAGGTACTGCACCACTTCGCCGGGACGGTGGCGCTGGGCGGCTTCCACCAGTTGCTGAAGGCCCAGGTGCGGTGTGTCCGGAGCCATCTCCCGCAGCTCGGGCGCCTCGCCTAGCAGGTGCTCCAGTTCGTGGTGGAAGATCAGCGGCAGGCCGGTAAGGGCAAGCATCAGCAGGAAGAGGGTGCAGATCAGGCTGCTCCAGGTGTGGACCTTGGACCAGCGCCGGATGGTGCGGCTTTGCATGGCGGTTCCCTGTTGAGAGGGCCGCCGGAAGGCGGCCCTGCTTCCGTCGTGCACGGAGGCTTAGAACTTGACGTTCAGGCTGCCGACGACGCTGCGCTCGTCGCCGTAGTAGCACCAGTAGCCGTCGCAGGTGGACAGGTATTCCTTGTTGAACACGTTCTTCGCGTCCACCGCCACGGAGACGCCATGCATAGCGCTGCTCAGGCGACCCAGATCGTAGTGCACCGAGGCGTCGTAGACGGTGTAGGAGCCTACGTGGCCCAGCCAGGTGTTGGCGGTATTGCCATAGGTATCGCCGACGTAGCGCACTCCGGCAGCCACGCCGAAACCGTCCAGCGGGCCACTGTGCCAGGTGTAGTCCGCCCAGGCGGTGGCCTGGTTGCGCGGAATCTGGGCCATGCGGTTGCCCTTGTCCGGCCCTTTCTTGATCTCGCTGTCGGTGTAGCTGTAGGACGCCACCAGCTTCAGGCTTTCGGTGACGTCAGCGGTGGCTTCCAGTTCCAGGCCGCGTACATCCAGTTCGCCGATCTGCCGGGTCACGCTGCCCTCGGTGACACTGACATTTGTCTGGGTCAGGTCGTAGACGGCGGCGGTCAGCAGGGCGTCGGTGCCGGGCGGTTGGTATTTCACTCCGACTTCGTACTGTTTGCCTTGCGTAGGCTTGAACGACTCGGTGCTGCTGACGGTAGCCCCCATGGTGGGTTGGAAGGATTCGGCGTAGGAGATGTACGGAGTGATGCCGTTGTCGAAGAGGTAGCTCAGGCCCACGTTGCCGCTGAAGGCCGCGTCGCGCTGGGTGTTGGTTGCGTCGTTCTGGTTGAAGAACCGGGTACCGGTATGGATCCAGTCCTCGCGGCCGCCGAGGGTCAGGCGCCAGTTGTCCAGGGCGATCTGGTCCTGGAGGTACAGGCCGGTCTGATAGGTCTTCTGGTTGAAGTCCTGCATGGCGAAGTAGCTGACGTCGGACAGGTCGGCTCCGTAGATCGGGTGGTTGATGTTGATCGGTGGTACGCCCATGCCGTAGAGCCAGCGGTAGTTGGTGTTGGCACGCTGATGGTCGAGACCGAGCAGGACGGTGTGGCCCAGCTCACCGGTGCTGAAGTTGGCCTGGAAGTTGTTGTCCACGGCGAACTGGCTGATGTCTTCGTCGACGATGCCGGATTCGCGGTTGACGTTGCCATCGGCGTCGATGGTGTTGAAGGTCGCCACGTTCACGGCCTGGAATTCCAGATCGCTCTTGGTGTAGCGCAGGTTCTGCCGGAACTGCCAGACATCGTTGAAGCGATGTTCAAAGGAATAGCCGAGGGCGTAGTAGGTGCGGTCGTAGAAGTCCCAGTCCGGCTCGCCGAGGTTCTTGTGGTGGGAGATATCGCCAAACGGCGAGTCGATCCTGGTGCCCAGCAGCGGCAGGAACTGGCCGGTGATGCCCGTGTCGTCGCGGGTGTACTGCGAGAGGAAGGTCCAGCGGGTGTCTTCGTTGATGTTCCAGGTCAGGCTCGGTGCGATGTTGTAGCGCTTGTCCGGGATGTGATCGATGGGCGAGTTGCTGTCGCGCGCGGTGCCGCTGACGCGGTAGAGAAACTGGCCTTCGTTGTCGATGCGACCGGTGCTGTCGAAGTAGATCTGTTTGTGTTCGTTGCTGCCGGCCTGCAGTTTCACCTCGTTGGCCTGCTCGTCCTGGGGACGGCGACTGACCATGTCCAGCAGGCCGCCGGGCGGGGTCTGGCCATAGACGGAGGAGGCCGGGCCGCGCAGTACGGCGATGCGCTCGAGGTTCCAGGGCTCGATCTTCGGGTTGGCGAAGGAGCCCACCGGCAGCGGCAGGCCGTCGAGGAACTGAGTGGGCACGAAGCCGCGCACCCTCAGCCAGTCGGCGCGGGAGTCGGCGCCGTAGCCGCTGCTCATCACGCCCGCGGTGTAACGAAGCGAATCGTTGAGGTTGAGGGTGGGGCGAGAGTCGAGCTGTTCGCGGGTGATCACCGAAATGGAACGGGGAATCTCGTTGATTGCGGTGTCGGTCTTGGTGCCAGCGGCGGTGCGGGTGGCGACCATGCCTGGGGTCGGGCCCCAGGCGGTTTCAGCGTTGCGGCTGCCGTTGATGTCCATCTCGGGCAGGTTCATGACCTCGTCGGTAACGGGGGCCAGGCTGTAGCTGTCGGCGCCGTTTTGCACCAGACGCAGGCTGCTGCCCTGAAGGGCCTGGGACAGGGCCTGGATCGGATTGAAATCGCCCTCGATGGCAGGCGCTGTCTTGCCCGCGGTCAAGGCGGGATCGATGCTGAGGACGATTCCAGACTGGACCGCAATGCGGTTGAGCGTGTTGGCCAGGGGAGCCGGTGGCAATTGGTAGATTTCAGCCAGGGCCTGGGTGGACAGGCTGCCAAGGCTGATGGCCATGGCCAGAAGCGTGTGGCGGAATGGGATGGCGATGTGGTGCATTGCGAATATCTCCTAACCGAGAAATCGTCTCAATGCCCAATTGCCGAAGCAGATTCGAAAAGTGACAGGGGACGGTGAAAATTTTCCGATCCCGTCCCTGGGACTTTTTATGCAGTGGGCGGTGAGTTTCCGCCCACTGCACGGTCATGAACGCCGGGTATGGCCGAGGAGTGTCAGTCCTTCGCCGGTACCACGCGTACCCACCAGTCACTGAAACGCTCGATACGCACCGGCAGGCTGGGGGGCAGGGCGGCCAGGGCCTTGTCGCTGTCGTTCAGTGGGAAGACTCCACTGATCTTCAGGTCAGCGACCGCCGGATCGACACTGAGGTACCCGCTGCGGTACTCGCCCAGGCTGGCGATCAACCGGGCCAGTGGCATGTCTTCCGCCACCAGCAGTCCACGACTCCAGGCCTCTGCGCCCACCGGCGCTGCACTGGTCTGGCTCAGATGCTGCCGGGTCATGCTGACCTGCTCGCCGGCGCGGATTAGCCGTTCCCCGGAGCCGCTCTTTGGTTGGGCGGCCACCGCGGATTCGAGCACGATCAGTTGGGTCGTTTCCCCGTCATGGCGGACCAGGAAGCGGGTGCCCAGCGGTCGCAGGCGTCCTTGCTCGGTTTCCACGATGAAGGGGCGCGAGTCACCGTGGCCGGTCTGCACCAGGATTTCCCCGCTGCGCAGGTAGAGCCGGCGCTGCGAGCCGTCGAGGTCGATGTCCAGGGCGGTGCGGCTATTGAGTTGCACCGAAGTGTGGTCCGCGAGGAGAAGTTCCCGATGTTGGCCGCTGGCGGTCATCTCGTCAGCCAGGTAGTCCCCCAGCGGGCGCTGTTGAGCCAGCAGGGCCAGGCCGAGCCCCGCCACCAGCACCATGCACAGGGTGCCTGTGCCAATCCGATGCAAGTTTCGCCGCCTCACGCCGCCACTGCGCAGCAGCGCGCGCCGGGCTGGCGTCGGGGCGGCGGCGGACAGCTGATGGTCGATGCCGGCGAGTTGTTGCCAGACCTGCGCGTGGTCCGGATGGGCGGCCAGCCAGCGCTGGAAGTCATGGCGTTCCTGCTCGGTGGTCTCGCCGGAGCCCAGGCACAGTTGCCAGGCGATGGCCTCGTCCAAGACGCGTGTGCAGACGCGGCTCATAGCGGTTCTCCATAAAGGGCGATGTAGCACTGGCGCAGGCCCTGGGCCAGATACTGGCGAACCCGGGACGTGGAGACGCCCAGGCGCTGGGCGATCTCGGCGTGGCCGAGGCCGTCGAGGCGGTTGTAGAGGAAGGCTGCGCGAGCCTTGCTGGACAACTGGCCGAGAAGGCGGTCGATCTCCCGCAGGCTCTCCAGGATCAATGTCTGTTCCTCGGGGCCGGGGTGCAGCGATTCGGGCGCGTGGGCCAGCTCTTCCAGGTAGGCGCGTTCCAGGTCATTTCGGCGGAACTGGTCCACCAGCAGCCCCCTTGCGATGGTGGCCAGCAGGGCGCGGGGCTCCTTTGGCGGCTGCAAGTTCGGGCGGGCGAGCAGGCGCAGGAAGGTGTCTTGGCTGAAGTCCTCGGCCCGGTGAGGGCAATGCACCGTCTTTCGCAGCCAGCCAAACAGCCAGTCGCGATGATCGCGATAGAGCAGGCTCACCAGCTGCTGGTTCGTGGAATTCCCGGCCGACACGACTGACCTCGTTGAGAAGAATTTAAAGGAGTCATTAAGAATTATTCGCAATTATGTCAGGGGCTGACCATAGGCCGCAATCGAATATCGGCGTGAGGCTATGGGTGGTAGTCGGGAGGAGGGAGTGTCAGGGCGACAGGGCGCCGCCTCGTCGTTCCGCTTGGCGTGGAAGCGGCGTTCGTCAAGGCGCAGGAACAGTTCGATTACGCGTTGTAAACATGATGGGCAGAGAACGGCCAGGTACGCTCAGCTGTCATCGACCGCGTGATGGCCATACCCCAAAGTGACGGGGTGAAGCGACAAACATCGATTCACTATTAATCATTTCAAATCGCCTACCATAGGAGCGAATAGCTTTCGCTCCCGATTGACCGTCCAGCAGATCACGAACGCATCGGGCCGACTGCTCACCACCCCCCGACTGGGTGAACGGCTGGAAGCGTTCGCGCCCCGGGATGTTCCCCGCGTCCTGGGTGCCCGGTACGAAATTCGCTACGAGGTCCAGGGCAAGACCATCTTCCTCCTCCGCCAGTGGCACACACGCGAGTATCAATAGTCCAAAGCAGCGATCTACTGGCCAGTCACAGCCGCAGATCCCTCGTCAGAGTCGAAAGTGAAAAAATCAGAATCGAAGCCCCGGAAAAACACCCCCCGAAAGGGACTGGAAATTTCGTCCTTTTGTGGCTGGGATGGAGAAACACTCGTTCTTAACGTCCTTGGCAAGCCCAGCGCCAACCGGGATGCGATTGGCAAGGCCACAGGAAAGCAACTCAATATCAGCGTCACAGCTGCGCCGGTCGCCGGCAGGGCGACCGATCACATGGTCAGGTTTCTTGCGGAAGAGTTTGAAGTATCAGTTAACGATATTGTCGTGGTGTTCGGCCGGTTCAACGTCAATAAGCAGTTGCGTATCAAGTCACCGAAGAGGCTTCCGGCAGTAATTTCCAAGGAACTGTCAGAACAGAATGAGCGTCCATCGCCCCTGCCTTGAGGCGCCATGCCAATGGCCTGACTTTTCGCTCAAGCGGGTCCGTCTTCCGACAGACGACCCCTTGCCTCCGATGCCGTCAATGCAGGTGCTTGCCCGGCGAGAGAAGAAGTCACAACTTCCAGATCGGCCCATAGGAACCAAAACAGGCATCCGAGAGAGCCTTGGGGCGGACTCCATAGGTCTTCACGCCGCCCCATTCGTTGATCTCCATGGTCAAGCGAGCTGTGAGTTCCTTTCCATCTTTCAGATGAACGCTGTCGTACACCCTGATGCCGTTCCCCATGTCGGCCACGCGCGTTTCCATCCAGGCGTCCGGCTCGCTGGCTTCATTGAGCCGCGCGAGCAAGGCGTTGTGCAGCGGTAGATAGCGTCCGTCCCTGGCGCCGCAGTCTATGTTGATCTTCCTGACCAGCTCCGCGGCCTTGGGCGAGTCGTAGTGAATCCTCTTGCCGAAGTCCCGCTGCAGCCTGTCGACATAGCTGGGCGTTCCCATATCGGACCCGGTCGTTGCAGAGGCTGGCATGGTCTTTCCGGCCGGCGGGGCGGCAGGTCTTCCTGAGAGCTCTGCCATGCAGGACGCCCTGCTCTTGTAGAAGCGATGGGAAACCTTCTCGCCAGTGGGCGTGTAGATCGCCGAAGCGATCAGGACCTTGCCGTTGTCCGTCAGCGTCGCGGTCTTCTGGCCATAGTCGCCGGCATTGCCCCAGACGCCGTTCGGCAGGCCTGAAGCCCATTCGTGGCACGACGGCGCGGATGTCTCGCGGCGAAGTTCGTAAATGCGGCCTTGCAGGAATTCGTCCGGGGTTTGCGCAAAGCTCAGGAGGGGTGTCGCGGATAAGCAAGCTGCGATAATCGACCGGGTCCGAATCACTAAGTCTCTCCTTGTAGACCATGGGCGCTGGCAGGCGACATCGGGCATTGCGCCGCGTTGCAGCCGACCTTCCGGAACGCAAGCATAGGTCGGCCCGGCTCGGCCGGGTATCGTCCGGGCAACGAATAATGCAGCCCGGCGACGGTGATCTCTTGCGATGATGGTGAGTGCTCAATTCCGGCGCCCGCGCCGAGGCAATATTTGCCTGGCGCGGCGGTCTGGGCAGGCGGCTGGAGCGGATGCTGATCTACGCTGAATGACGGATTCGCCCGCAGCACGGGCAGCCATGACAGAGCGCAGTCCCCATCCTCAGGAGTTCCCCCCTACATGTCCGACACGCCCCACTCGGCACCCTCTGCAACGCAACAACGATCAGGCTTCGACTGGCAACGCTGGTTGCCCGGGCTCGTCACCCTGCGGCACTACCAGCCGGCCTGGCTGGCGAAGGACCTGGCCGCCGGGCTGGTGCTGACCACCATGCTGGTGCCGGTGGGCATCGCCTACGCCGCGGCGTCCGGCGTGCCGGGGATCTACGGCCTGTACGCAACCATCGTGCCGCTGCTGGCCTACGCGCTGTTCGGCCCCAGCCGGATTCTGGTGCTCGGCCCGGACTCGGCGCTGGCCGCGCCGATCCTCGCGGTGGTGGTGCAGTACGCGGCGAGCGACCCGCAGCGGGCCATCGCCATCGCCAGCCTGATGGCGCTGGTCTCCGGGGTGGTCTGCATGGTCGCCGGGCTGCTGCGCCTGGGCTTCGTCACCGAACTGCTGTCCAAGCCGATCCGCTACGGCTACATGAACGGCATCGCCCTGACGGTGCTGATCAGCCAGTTGCCCAAGCTGTTCGGCCTGTCCATCGACAGCCACGGCCCGCTGCGCGACATCTGGAACCTGGGACAGGTGCTGCTCGAAGGCCGCGCCAACTGGCCGAGCTTCGCGGTGGGGGCCGGCAGCCTGGTGCTGATCCTGCTGCTCAAGCCCTACCAGCGCCTGCCGGGCATCCTCATCGCGGTGATCCTGGCGACCCTCTCGGTGAGCCTGTTCGACCTCGGCAGCCTGGGCGTCAAGGTGCTTGGCGAGCTGCCCCGCGGGCTGCCTTCCTTCTCCTTCCCCTGGGTGACGGACATCGACCTGGTGAGCGTGGTGCTCGGTGGCGTCGCGGTGGCGCTGGTGTCCTTCGCCGACACCAGCGTGCTGTCGCGCACCTACGCCGCGCGGATGAATACGCCGGTGAACCCGAACCAGGAGATGTTCGGCCTGGGCGTGGCCAACCTCGCTTCCGGGCTGTTCCAGGGGATCCCGATCAGCAGCAGCGCCTCGCGCACGCCGGTGGCCGAGGCGGCCGGCTCGAAGACCCAGCTCACCGGCATCGTCGGTGCGCTGGCGGTGACCCTGTTGCTGCTGGTGGCGCCCAATCTGCTGCAGCACCTGCCCAGCAGCGCGCTGGCCGCGGTGGTGATCGCGGCGGCGCTGGGCCTGTTCGAGTTCGCCGACCTCAAGCGCATCTTCCGCATGCAGCAATGGGAGTTCTGGCTGTCCTTCACCTGCTTCGTCGGCGTCGCGGTGTTCGGCGCCATTCCGGGCATCTGCATCGCCGTGGTGATCTCGGTGATCGAATTCCTCTGGGACGGCTGGCGCCCGCACTTCGCGGTGCTCGGCCGGGTCGAGGGCACCCGTGGCTACCACGACGTGGAGCGCTACCCGCAGGCCCGGCTCATCCCCGGGCTGGTGCTGTTCCGCTGGGACGCGCCGCTGTTCTTCGCCAACGCCGAGGAGTTCCAGAACCAGGTGCTGAAAGCCGTCGACGACTCGCCCACGCCGGTGCAGCGCCTGGTGATCGCCGCCGAGCCGGTGACCAGCATCGACATCACCTCCGCCGACATGCTCGCCGAGCTGGACAAGGCCCTGGAGGCGCGCGGCGTGGAGCTGCAGTTCGCGGAAATGAAGGACCCGGTGAAGGACAAGATGAAGCGCTTCGAACTCTTCGAGCGCATGGGCGAAAGCGCCTTCCACCCCACGGTCGGCGCGGCGGTCGACGTCTACCTCGAGGAATCCGGGATCAACTGGCAGCCCTAGGCCGCGCGCGGCGGCTGTCGATCCACACCAGCATGGCGCTGGCGTAGATCGACACCGCGAGGAACAGCGCCATGCGCACGGCGAAGGCGCGGTAGACGTCCTGGCCGGCCGCGCTGTCCTGCACTGACTGGCCGAGCAGGATGAGCATGGTGCTCAGGCAACTGACCCAGAACGCCGGGCTCCGCCGGCTGGCCACCGCCGCGTAGAGCCGGCGCCCCTGCCAGAGGGTGAACAGCAGCACCCAGAGGAAGAACATCCAGAGGTGGACGAACAGGCTGAGGGCGCTCCACAGCAGGATCGCCAGCAGCCCGGCGAGCAGGGTGGAGCCGATCAGCTCGCGGCTGGCGTGGCGCGCGCGGGTTTCGCCGGCCTGCTGGCCGAGGCTCACCGACTTCATGATCAGCGGCATGAAGCGGTCCGGCGCGATCAACGCGAGGAGGAACGCCGGCATCACGATGAGGGTGGCGCGCAGGGCGATCCAGCCGATGTCCTCGTCGCTCGGCAGCGGCGGGACAGGGGGCACCGGCGCATTGGCCGGCTCGGGGAACAGCGCATGGGCCACGGCGCTGCCGAGGGTCGCCAGCAACATGCCCTTGGCCATGGCCTCGACCACCGACAGGGCCAGGGTGAAGTCGCTGGCGCCCGCCGCGGCGATCATGCTCAGGCCGACCACCAGCAGGTTCGCCACCAGGCCGTTGCCGCCGCGCAGGGCGTAGCGGAACACGCAGTACAGCCCCACGCCGACCAGCAGCACGCCGCTGGCCGGGGCGTGGCGCAGCACCGGGATCAGCAGCAGTCCGCTGCCGCAACTGAGCAGCACCAGCAGCGCCAGCAGCGGCGCCGCGCGCAACGGCAGCGGCTGGGCGCGCATGGCCAGCAGGAGCACGGCGAACACCGGTGCCAGGATCGGCACCGGCAGGTCCAGGCCGAAGCTGACGGCCAGGCACAGCGCGGTGCCCCAGGCCAGGCGCAGGGCGCGCCGGCGGCGCAGCTCCAGGAACATGGGCTCAATAGGCATACGACAGCCAGCTCATCAGCCACATGAACAGGCGGCCGAGCGGGTTCAGCGGATTGCCCTCGGTGGGCAGCGCCATGACCTCGGCCTGGCCGCCCACGCGCAGGCCGGCGGGGTCGACCTGCTGGTCGCGGTCCAGCTCGACGATCACCGGGAAGCGCTGCGCCGAGCGCAGCCACTCGCGGCTGTTCTGCACCGTCGGCAGCGTGCCGGGCGGCGCGCTCTGGCCGACGCTGACGCCGTGGCCGATGCTGCGGATGCGCCCGTGCAGCAACTCGCCGGGCAGGGCGTCGAGCACCACCAGCACCGGCGCGCCGGTGCTCAGGTGGCCGAGGTTGTTCTCGGTCATGTCGGCGCTGATCCACAGGTCGTGGATGGCTATCAGGGTCATCACCGGGCTGCCGGCGCCGACGTAGTGGCCGACGTCGGTGCGCAGGTCGGTGATCAGCCCGTCCGAGTCGGCGCGCACCGTGGCGCGGGCGAGATCGAGGCGCGCCTTCGCCACGTTCGCCGTGGCGCTGCGCAGCTGGGCGTTGTCTTCATCGTGGCCGCCTTGCTGCTCGCGGGCCCGCTCGACCTCGGCGCGGGCCGCCGCGACCTGGCTGGCCGCCTGTTCGCGGGTGGCCTGGGCGCCTTCCAGGCGGCGCACGGAGACCGTGCCCGGGTCTTCCTGATAGAGCCGCTGCAGGCGCTCGGCGTCCTGCCGCGCCTTGCGCTCGTTGGCCTGCGCCGCGGCCAGCGCCGCCCGGGCCGAGTCGATGCCGGCGGTGCTGGCGCCGATCTGCCGGCGCACCGCGTCGAGGTCGGCCTCGGCGCGCTGCAGGGCGATCTGGTACTGCTCCTGGTCCAGTTCGAAGAGCACGTCGCCCTTGCGCACTTCCTGGTTGTTGCCCACCGCCACGCGCTTCACCTGGCCGGCCACCTCGGCGCTCACCGGGACCACGTAGGCCTGGAGGCGCGCCTGCTGGGTGTAGGGCGTGAAGCGGTCGGCGAGCAGGTACCAGACCAGGCTGACGGCGATCAGCAGCAGCACCGAACGCATGCCGCGGTCGGGGGCGGACTTGGCCGGGGCAGGGGATTTCGGTTGCGCGGGCGGCGTGCCGGCGGCGTCGCTCATTGCTGTGTTCCTTGTCCGGAGGTGCGGGTGTCCTGGGTTGCCGGGGCGGGCTCGTCGAGCAGGTCGCCCCAGTCGGTTCGTTGTTGCATCTGCTGGCGGGTCGCCGCGTCGATGGGCGCGCGCTGGCTGTCCCAGCCGCCGCCGAGCGCCTTGTACAGCGCCACCAGGCTGCTGACCGCGTTGCCCCGGCTGACCAGGTAGCCGTCCTGCTGCTGCAAAAGCAGCTGCTGGGCATCGAGCACACGCTGGAAGTCGGCGAAGCCCTCGCGGTATTGCGAGCTGGCCAGGCTCAGCGAGCGCTGCGCCGCCTGCGAGGCCTGGTCGCGGATGCCCGCGCTCTGCAGCGAGCGCACCAGGCCGCTGGCGGCGTCGTCGGCTTCGCGGGCGGCTTCGCGCACGTCCTGCTGATAGAGCTCGATCAGCTGCTGCAGGCGCGCGTCCTGCACGCGCACGGCGTTCTTGCGCTTGCCGTAGTCGAAGGGGTTCCAGATCAGGCTCGGCCCGGCGGCGAGGTCGAAGCTGTCGGGCAGGTTGTTGGCCGAGACGAAGCTCCAGCCGATGCTGCCGAGCAGGCTGATCGACGGATACAGGTCGGCCTCGGCGACCCCGACCTGCGCCGACTGTGCCGCCACCGCCTGTTCGGCGGCGCGGATGTCCGGGCGGCGCTGCAGCAGGCTGGCCGGCACGTCCTGGAGGATCGCGCGGTCCGGCAGCGGCAGCTGGCCGTGGCGCGCGGCCAGCTCCGGCATCGCTCCAGGCGGCCGTCCGAGCAGCGCGCAGAGCACGTTGCGCAGGGCGTTCACCTGGTTCTCGAACTCGGGGATGGTCGCCTGGGTCGCCAGGTACTGGGTGCGCGCCTGCTGCCAGTCGAGCTCGTCGTTCTCGCCGTGGCGGAACAGCCGCTCGGTGATCTCCAGGCTGCGCTCCTGGCGCCTGGCGTTGTCCCGGGCGATGTCCAGGCGCGCCTCGGCGGTGCGCAGGCCGAAGTAGCTGTCGGCGACCTGCGCGCGCAGCAGCACCATGGCGTCGGCGTAGTTGGCCTCGGAGGCGAAGTAGGCGGCGTCGGCGGATTCGATGGCGCGGCTGAAGCGGCCCCAGAAGTCGATTTCCCAGCCGATGTCGAAGCCGGTGCTGGACTGCCAGAACACCGAGTCGCGGGCGCTTGGGGCGCCGGACTGGTCCTGCTTGAGGTAGAGGCTTTCCGCGCGGATCTGCTGCAGCTGCGGATAGCGCCCGGTCCGGGCGATGGCCAGCTGCGCGCGCGCCTCGGCGATGCGCAGGCCGGCCACCCGCAGGCTGGTGTTGTGGGCGTCGGCCTCGGCGATCAGCGCATCCAGGGTCGGGTCGGCGAAGACCGTCCACCACTGGCGCAGGTCCGGGGTGGCCGCAGTGCGCCCCGCCTGCTCCAGCAGCGGGGTGTCCCAGCCGCCCAGCCAGGGGGCCTGCGGCGGCTGGAAGTCCGGGCCGACCTGGGTGCAGCCGGCCAATAGGGCAAGGAGGATCGGTGTGCAGCGTGTGACGCGTTTGGGCATGACAGTCCCTGGCTCAGGCGGATGGCTCGGAGGGGCTGTCCGCCAGAGGCACCTGCTGGTCGACCCATTGCCAGAACAGGTTGTAGGTCACTGCGAGGATCACCGGGCCGATGAACAGGCCGATGATGCCCTTGACCACCATGCCGCCGAGCGCGCCGATCAGCACCACCGGCATCGGCACGTCGACGCCGCGCCCCAGCAGCAGCGGCTTGAGCACGTTGTCGGCGAGGCCGGCGACGAAGACGTAGACGGCGAAGGCGATGGTCGTAGCGGTGAAGCCTTCGGTGCTGAGCACGTAGACGATCACCGGCAGGGTGACCAGGGTCGCCGGCGCCTGGACGATGCCCAGCAGCAGGATGACCACCGCCAGTATCCCCGCGCCGGGCACGCCCTTGACCACGAAGCCCAGGCCGATCAGCAGCATCTGGATGAAGGCGATACCGATCACCCCCTGGGCGACCGCGCGGATGGTGGCCGTGCACAGCTCGGCGATGTGCTTGCCGCGCGCCTCGCCGGACACCCGGATGGCGATGCGTTGCGACGCGATCCGGCCGTTTTCGCCAAAGGCCATGATGATGCCGGAGATGATCACCGCGCCGATGAACAGCAGGAAGGCGCCGCCGGCGCTGGCCGCGGCGCCGAGCAGCATGCGCCCGGTGTCCTTGAGGTTGGGCAGCAGGCCGTGCAGCACGCCGCTCAGGCTGACGGAGGCCGACAGCCACAGCTCGTGCAGGCGCTCCCCGATCAGCGGCCAGCCCGCCACCGAATCCGGCGGTGCCGGCACGCTCCAGGTGCCGCTCTTGATCACCGCCACCGCGCTGTCCAGCGATTCGCCGATGGACACCGCCAGCAGGTAGATCGGCGCCAGCAGCACCAGCAGGACGAACAGCACGATCAGCGTCGCCGCGCGGCCGTCCTTCAGCCCGGAGTGCCGCTTGATCCAGCGCAGCAGGGGATAGAGGGTGACGGCGAGGATCACCGACCAGAGCATCAGCTCCATGAACGGCTGGAACACCTGGAAGGCGAAGATCACCAGGGTGGCGACCAGCCCCGCCTTGATGAGCACGTCGAGCAGGCCCTGTGACACGGCGCTATCGAGCTTGAAGCCTGGTTGCATGGTTTTTCTCCGTACCGACCGCGTGGGCCGGATGATCATTGCGCCGCGTGGCGCTCTCCATTGGTTAATCCTGTGCCGGCGGGGTTGGTAATGGTCCCGCCGTTCTTGTCGATCGGGCCGCCCGGCTCATCGGCGCGCCCCTGCCGGTGCAGTTCCAGAAGCTCTTGCTCTTCCTGCTGTTTATAGCGGCGGATCCAGGCCGCGGCCTGTTCCTCGTCAATACCCTGCTCGATGAACGGTCCCGTCACCAGGCTGGAAGGGAGGGTTTCGCGCACCGGGTCGGCGCCCCTGAATGACAGTTGCGGGACCTGCCGGCGGGTGCGCGTCCGGGCGATCACCCGGGGTTGCGGACAGAGGCGGGTGAGGGTGTCGAGGGTGTTCGGGTAGAGCGGCGGGGTGTCGTTGGCGGCTATCTCCAGCCCGGTCTGCCGGCCTTGGCGGCGTGGAGGGTTTCCGGGGGCGGTGGTGCAGCGCTCGGGCAGCCGCGAGCCGTCCGCCCAGGCGATCAGCGGAATGGCGGCGATGCCCTGGAACAGCAGCAGACTCCTGTCATGCGGCATTCGCTCGTCCCCTTCCTGCGATGCCTGGAGAACTCGCCGCCCCCTCGCGGCGAGTTCGATTGCCCCGGCCGGATCAGCCTCCGGCCGGGTGTTTTACCGCTGTGCGACCAGCTTGTTGTAGGACCGGCGCATATCCTCGCCCCAGCCATCCAGCACACCCTTCACATCCTTGGCGGCCATGGCCTGGCTGGAGCTCTCCAGCGGCTCCCCGGTGCCCTTGCGCATCACCTGGGCGACCACCTTGCCGGTGCGGCCGTCGAGGAAGTAAGCCTCGGTGGCGATCACCGTGTCCTGGCCGCCGGCGGCCAGCGCGACCGGGATCACTTCGTCGGCATGCACGGATTGCGCATGGCTGCTCACGCCAGTGATCGCCGCGCGCACCACCAGCGAGTCCTTGACGGGGTGATCGACGACGGGCAGCACCTGGCTGAACTCGCTCTTGAGCACCTGAGTGTAGTAGCTGGAAATCTGGTCAAGCGTCTGCTGCGAGACCTTGTCGCTGGGGGTGGGTTTGGGGAAGTACTGCGTCGGCTCGATGTAGACGCTGGAATAGCGGCTGAGCTGCAGGTCGGGATCGGTCCAAGACATCACCTTGGTGCCGTAGGGGCTCCAGCGCTCGCTCAGGTGGGAGTAGTCGCCGAGGAAACCGGAGTAGTCCTCGCTCGACACGTTGTTGCTCGAACAGCCGACCAGCAGCGGAAGGACCAGCATGGGCAGCAGAACTGTATGTTTCTTCATTGTTTTCGTCTCCTGACAATGGGTACAGCACAACGTTGGCGGTGGGATCGAAAAGGGGTTCAGTTCTGCCGGCCTGGTCGGTTCCACAAATGGGTCGGGGGAGGGCCCGCGACGGGAGTGGCCGATGCTGCTCTGGCGCGCGGCGCAGGTCGCTGGAATGCGCCACGAATCACTGCTGGGAATGAGTATGGGCGATCCGCGGCAATTTGCCGCACGGCAATCTAGAGCGGGTATCGGCCGGTGGCAACGCGGCGGCAGGGGATTCGAAGAACTACGAGGCAGCCGCGCGGGGCGGCAGTGACATGGCTTCGGCTACAGGATGGGCGACTGGCGGAGAGGTTGGCCGTGCAGCGCCAGCCCGGTGACCGGGACAGGGCGCTGCCGGAGCAGGAAGTTCATTGCACTTGGGCGGCGGGGACGCCGGGCCGGCTTTCTTCGATGGCGATGCCGGGGTCTGGAACGGGGCTTATCAGGATTGCATGTCGAGCCTCGCTGACCGCTGTCGTGGCATGACCATTGGCAACAGCAACAGCACCGACAGGATGGCCGCGGCAGACAGCACCACGAAAAAGCCGCTCCAGTGCCATGTTTCAAGCACCTTCGCCAGGGGATAACCGGAAAGAGCGGCACCGAAATAACCGAAGATGCCGACAAACCCGGTCGCGGTACCCGCGGATTCCTTGTGCGCCGATTCCGCCGCGGCCATTCCAATCAACATCTGCGGGCCGAAGATAAAGAACCCGATGCAAAAGAAGCATCCGGCGTTAATCAGGTAATTGTCGAAGCCGGCGAACCACAATGAAAAGACGGATGCCAATATGCCGAGCATGAAAATGATATTCATCGGGATGCGATTGCCGGCAAAGAACGCATCTGACCCCCAGCCAGCCACCAGCGTGCCGATGAAGCCGCCAACCTCAAGGAATGAAAGCACCGAGTTCGCCTCTACGAGCGAATAATTGTAGTGCTGTATCAGATACAGATTCCCCCAGTCATTGATACCAATGCGCACGACATAGACGAATACATAGGATATTGCCAGCAGCCATATATATTTGTTGCGCAGGATATACTGCTGGAGGACCTGCCAACGGGATAGCTCAAGACTCGCGCGCTCCTGCTCCAGCTCCAGTTGGTCGTTGCGCCAGGTTCCTACGCTGGGCAATCCCATGCTCACGGGACGATCACGTAGCCGATAGCAAAGGAATATGCCGGTCACGATGGCGATGACCCCGGGAATGGCCATTCCATAACGCCAGCCGTAATGCATGGTCAATACGCCGGCCAACAGGGGAATCATCGCGCCCCCGACGTTGTGCGAAGTATTGCAGATAGCCCACCAGGTGCCGCGCTCATTACGCGAATACCAAGAAGTCAGCAACTTGGAACAGGGCGGCCATCCCCAGCCCTGGAAAAAGGCATTGGCGATCCACAGGACGGAAAACAACAGCAAGGAAGAGCTGAGGCCGAAAAGAATGTTCAATATCCCGGTGGCAATCAGGCCAATTCCCATGAAATAACGTGGATTGGCCTGGTCGCTCAACATGCCGGATATGAAACGTGATGCCCCATAGACGAAATAGAACAGGGTGCCCAGCAGGCCGATGTCCGTGACGCTGATCCCCAGGTCGATGATCATCTGCGGCATGACATAGTTGAAGCTTTTGCGTGTAAAGTAAAACGCCGCATAGCCGGCGTACATGCCAATCAGTATTTGAATACGCCAGTATTTATATAATGCATTCACTTCATTTGCCGGGTGACTGACCGGCCGGGCGGGCATTGCCTTCATCCACTGGAACATGTGAGTTTCCTTGTCGAAAGTGGCGGATTGTTCTTGTTTTTCAGGCTTGATGACGCTCATGCAGAGCCGCCAGGGCCCTGGCGTGCAATTCAGGGTCTCCCGCCGCCACCACCGTAGGGCCGGAATACATGGTCAGGGGGCGGCCCTGCCAGTCGGTGATAACGCCACCGGCGCCTTCAATGACCGGAACCAGTGCGCAATAGTCCACTTCCCGCAAACCACCCAGGTCGATACTCAGGTCGATGCGCCCCGATGCGAGACAGCCGTAGGCGTAGCAGGCTGCTCCGTAAACCCGCCATTTCGTATTCTTCTGCAAGTAATTGAAGCCTTGCTGATATTCCGGAAGAACAAACTCCGCGCTGCTGACGGACATCAGCGCCGCCGAGAGATGGCGGCACGGGCGGGTGCTGACGACAATGCCATTCAGGGTGGTCTGTTGGCCCTCGGCTCCAACCCAGCGCTCATCCAGGGAAGGGATGTCGATAATGCCAAGTATCGGCCGGCCATGGTGACAAAGAGCGATCAAAGTGCCGTAGACCGGAATCCCGGCAATGAATTGCTTCGTCCCGTCGATAGGGTCCACGACCCAGACATATTCTTCCGTAGAAGCTTCGGCTCCATATTCCTCGCCCAGGATGCCATGGTGTGGGAAATGTTCCTTTAGGCGCTGGCGAATGAGGACTTCTATTTGTCGATCGATATCCGTCACCGGACTGCTGTCATCTTTCGAGATGAAATCCCGTCCAGCGTAAAGATGGCGTTGTCGCTCGATTTTCAGCTGCTTTCTGGTTTCGTCGGCAATGTTTTCGGAAATTTCAATGAAATGCTTGAGTTCGTGATTCATGACCTGCTTCCTTTTTATGCTTGTGGCGCCTTTGGCTTCGTCAGGTGATGCATCTGAATGCAGTTTCAGATTTTGAACTTGCCGGTCGTTGGGTTCGATGCAGAGGGGATTTGCGCATCGTTTCTGGAGGCTAGCGCTTCGCTAATTGGATGGCTTGTTTGATTTATTAAAATATGACGACGAAATAGGCATAGTTGACAGGGGCGTATATCAGTGAATATTTCTTCAGTAACTATATGAAAGTTCTTCTGGCTTTGTAGGAAAACGGAATGACTAACTCCCCGTTCGGTAAACGAGGCGAGGGAAGAGGCAATTGATTTATTCCGTGCCCTATGCAGCTTCACGCTGCTTTTTGTCGCCCCAAGCCCCTGTCATCGGCCCGGCACCGCCCTGATCGGTAAAACAGCGCTTCACTGGAAGAGAGGCCCTTCGGGCCTCGGCAGGCATTGCGAGGAGACCACGATGAGCAACGAACGGGCGGCACCCGAGAGCCACGGCGTAACGGTGGAATTGCTGGCAAGCATCGACCTCGGCCCCGAGATCGAGGGCATGGCCGGGCGTCAGCTCAGGATGCGCAAGGTGACCATCCAACCGGGAGGTGTCTTCGGGCCGCTTCACGACCACAAGGACCGGCCCGGCACCGTCTACATCCTGCAGGGCATCATCACCGACCACCGCAACGGCGTCGCCACGGACTACGGGCCGGGCCCGGGCTGGCCGGAGGACCGGAACACCACGCACTGGCTGGAGAACCGCGGCGCGGTGGCGGCGGTGGAGATATCGGTCGACATCGTCCGCCAGGGCTGAGCGCTCAGCCCGCCACCCGCCGGGCGTCCCGGCGCACCGCCTGCGGGGGCACGCCGAAGCCGCGGATGAAGGCTTCGCGCATGTGCCGGCGGTCGCGGAAGCCGGCCTCACGGGCCACCTCGTCCAGGGAGTGGCGGCTCTGTTCGATCATCAGCCGCGCCGCCTCCAGGCGCAGGCCCTCGATGGCCTTGGCCGGGGATTGCCCGGTCTCGGCGGTGAACACCCGGGTGAACTGGCGCGGGCTCAGGTGGGCGATTTCCGCCAGTTCCTCGACGCTGATCGGCCGGTTCAGGTGGCTGCGCGCGTAGTTCAGGGCGCTCTGGATGCGGTCCGACTTGGGCGCCAGATCGAGCATCTCCGAGTGCTGCGACTGTCCGCCGGAGCGGTGCTGGTGCATCACCAGCTTGTGCGCCACCGAGCGCGCCACCTCCGCGCCGAGGTCCTTTTCCACCATGCCGAGGGCGAGGTCGAGCCCGGCGGTCATGCCCGCCGAGGTCCAGAAGGGGCCGTCGATGATATAGATGCGGTCGTCCTCGACGCTGATCTCCGGGTAGCGCTTCTGCATGGCCTGGGCGAACCCCCAGTGGGTCGTGGCGCGGCGCCCGGCCAGCAGTCCCGCCTCGGCGAGGACGAAGCCGCCGGTGCAGATGCCCACGGTGCGCCGCGCCTGGCCGCCGGCCTGGCGCACGAAGTCGAGGACGGAGGCGGAAACCTCGTGCGTCAGCGGATCGTTGACCCCGACGACGATCCAGGTGTCCGCCAGCCCCGGCGCCTCGACGGGCCGGGTTTCCAGGGTGAGCCCGAGGGAAGAGCGCACCGGGCCGCCCGCCAGCGAGAAGTTCTCGATGCTGTAGAAGGGCTCCCCGGTGACGAAGTTGGCGTACTCGAACACCGTCTGGGTGGCCAGGGAGAGCACCTGGAATCCGTCCGTGAGCAGGTAGCCGATGCGGTGCATGGTGGTTCCTCGTATGTCCTGAATCAGTACCATATACGTCATTTAAGATATCGCAAAATCGCCGCATCCTGTTCTCCAGTTTCCCCCAACCTGGAGAATCGACATGACTCAGTCCCATCGCGGTACCGCCCTGATCACCGGCGCCTCGTCCGGTATCGGCGCCATCTACGCCGAACGCCTGGCCCGCCGCGGCTATGACCTGATCCTGGTGGCCCGCAACCAGAGCCGCCTGAATGCCCTGGCCAAGCGCCTGAGCGACGAAACCGGCCGTTCCGTCGAGGTGGTGGTCGCCGACCTCGCCGACAGGGCGGACCTGGCGCGGGTCGAAGACCTGCTGCGCAGCGACGCCAGCATCACCCTGCTGGTCAACAACGCCGGCCTCGGCGCGACCCGCCCGCTGCTGGAGTCGAACGTCGACAAGCTGGAAGAGATGCTCACGCTCAACGTGAACGTGCTGACGCGCCTGACCTATGCGGCCGTTCCGGGCTTTGTCGCGCGCGGCGGCGGCACGCTGATCAACATCGCCTCGATCGTCGCCATTGCCCCGGAAGTCCTCAACGGCGTGTACGGCGGTTCCAAGGCCTTCGTCCTGGCGTTCAGCCAGTCGCTGCGCCATGAGCTGGCGGACAAGAACGTGCGGGTCCAGGTGGTGCTGCCCGGCGCCACGGCGACCGACTTCTGGGGCGTGGCCGGCACCCCGCTGGAGTACCTGCCGAGCGCCATCGTGATGAAGGCGGAGGACATGGTCGACGCGGCGCTGGCCGGGTTCGACCAGGGCGAGTTCGCCACCATTCCATCCCTGCCGGAAGGCGCCGACCTGGACGCCTACGAGGCGGCGCGGCAGAAGCTGATGCCGAACCTGTCGCTGAGCCAGCCGGCCGCGCGCTATCGCGCCTGAGTTGCGCCATCGCGGGAAGCGCGGGGCCCACCTCCGGGTGGCGCCCCGTGCGCCGACGCCGGTCGGGCGGGGCGCCGGGGATGCGGTTGCTCCGGCTAACCTTGCCTTGACCAGGGGTTGCCTACGCCCTGGCCAGGAGGTGCAACGTGGAACGATTCACCGGCGGCTGCCTGTGCGGCAATGTCCGCCTGGTGGCGACGGGGCGTCCCTACCGGGTCGGCCTTTGCCACTGCCTGGATTGCCGCAAGCACCACGGGGCGCTGTTCCACGCCTCGGCGGTGTTCCCCGAGGACGCGGTGACCATCGAGGGCGAGACCGGCGACTACGCCGGGCGGTATTTCTGCCCGCGCTGCGGCTCGTCGGTGTTCTCGCGCAGCGGCGACGAAGTCGAAGTGAACCTCGGCTCCCTGGATGCCCCCGACCAGTTCAGGCCCACCTACGAACTCTGGACCATCCGCCGCGAGGCCTGGCTGCCGCGGTTCCCGCTCCAGCGGCGCTACCCGCGCGACCGGGAAGGCACCGGGCGTTTCGAGGATTAGTCGTATCAGGCGGAATCGTCTTCCGCCTTTTTCCGCAGGTGGAAGCGGCAGACCTGCCCGCCACGGTGCATGCATTCGAGGTGTTCGACGGGGTGCCCGCCGAGGGTGCCGATCAGCGCCAGGTCGAGCTCGCAGACTTCCGGGTAGAGGTCGGCCAGGTGATGGAACACGCAGTTGTGCGCGACGATTTCCGCCTCGCCGGAGCTGCGGGCGATGATCTGCGCCTCGTAGCCGTTGGCGTTCAGGTGCTCGGCGATGCGCGGCTCCGCCACCGGCGCGGTCTCCAGTTCGCTCGCCAGGCGCGTGCCGAGCCTGCGCATCATTTCCAGCAGGGCGTCGTGCCCGAGGAGCTGCGCGATCTCGCCGATCAGCAGGTCGCCGAGCAGCTGGTACTGCCGGGGGAACAGCTCGCGACCCTTGGGCGTCAGCAGGTACAGCTGTTCCGGGCGGCGCCCGGTCGGGCGGGTCGGGCCGCGCTCGACCAGCGCGTCGCGCTCCAGCGCCGCCAGATGCTGGCGCACGGCGGTGCGGGTGACCGCCAGTTGCTCGGCCAGCTCCTCGATGCTCATGCCGCCCGCCCGGTAGAGCAGGGCGGCGAGCAGGTCTTGCTGGGTACGGCCCATTCCTTGAAGCATTCGCTTGCCTCGCTCAGAACTTGTCCGGGAACTGCTTGACCAGCGCGGCGCTCAGGGCGTCGGCCAGCATCAGGATGTGCTGGCGCATGGCCTGCCAGGTCTTGGCCTCGCCGGCGTAGTCATGCGCGCCGAGCTGGTCGATCTGCGCGATGTGCTGGGCGCCGTGGGTACTGAGCATGGCCACCAGGTCCTTCTCGGGCAAGTTGGGGTTGGCCGAGGCGAGGAACCTGGCAATGGCGCCGGCATTGCTGGTCAGCTCGCCAACGGCGGCTTTGCGCCCGGCGGCGTCCTTCGCGACGCTGGCGTCGCTGTAGTGCTTCACGGCGCCCCAGTGGCCGGCCAGCAGCTTGAGCAACTGGTCGGCGGCCGGCTGGCCGTAGAGCGGCGCGATGCCGTTGGCGATGCTGGTGGCGTTGCCCACCACCTGCTCGGCGGCGGCCTTGGCCCGGGCCTTGTCGCCGGCCTGGTTGGCCTGCACGTAGTCGCGGATCCAGAAGATGTGTTCCTGCCACAGGTCGCGCAGGGCCAGGCGGTTGTCCAGGGCCGCGGCGGAAGCCGGCGAGGCGCCGGCGGACGGGGAGGTGGCGGCGAATGCCGGGACGCAGAGCGTGGTGACGAGCACGAGGAGTAGCGATGATGCGATTTTCATGGCGGTAGCCTCTGGTGGTCGGTGACACTGCAAAATCTATTTAGGCATATAAAAATGCCGTAATTGATTTATCCGACAAAAGGCCCTGGCCGGGGCGAAGCTGGCTGCCCTCACACCCGCGAGCTTGAGCTGCAAAATCGCCCGAGAAACGCATGAAACGCCCAGCTGCGTCGACGGATCAGCTTTGCGTCCGGCTCACACTCAAACCTTCCACTCGTGACTTCAAGTCAAATGACTTTGCCGTGCCGGCGTCTTAATCGCCGCAAGCCGAGCCGGCACACTGCGCTCCATTGGAACGATCAACCTCCCTGGAGCCCCACGACATGAGCATTCCTTCCTTCGGCCTCGGCACCTTCCGCCTCACCGGCCAGGCCGTCATCGATTCGGTACGCACCGCGCTGGAACTGGGCTACCGCACCATCGACACCGCGCAGATCTACGGCAACGAGGCCGACATCGGCCAGGCCATCGCCGAGAGCGGCGTGTCGCGCTCCGAGCTGTTTCTCACCACCAAGATCTGGGTGGAGAACTACGCCGCCGACAAACTGATCCCCAGCCTGCGCGACAGCCTCGCCAAGCTGCGCACCGACCACGTCGACCTGACCCTGATCCACTGGCCGGCGCCGGGCAATGGCGTCGAGCTTGCCGAATACATGGCCGCGCTGGCCGAGGCCAAGAAACTCGGCCTGACCCGCCGGATCGGCATCTCCAACTTCAACATCGACCTGACTCGCCAGGCTATCGCCGCCGTGGGCAAGGGCGAGATCGCCACCAACCAGATCGAACTCAGCCCCTACCTGCAGAACCCGGCGCTGACCGCCTTCCTGAAGGAGCAGGGCATACCGGTCACCTCCTACATGACCCTGGCCTACGGCAAGGTGCTGAAGGACCCGCTGCTGGCGGAGATCGCCGCCAAGCACGACGCCACCGTCGCGCAGGTCGCGCTGGCCTGGGCGATGCAGCTGGGCTACGCGGTGATCCCGTCCTCGACCCGCCGCGAGAACCTCGCCAGCAACCTGCTGGCCCGGGAACTGCGCCTGGACGCCGACGACATGGCGAAGATCGCCACGCTGGAACGCAACGGCCGTGAAGTCAGCCCGGAAGGCCTGGCTCCGATCTGGGACTGACCGCCATGTCCGCCCCCCTGCATCGCCTGACCGCCGGCGGCTTCAGCGTCGGCCTCGAAGCCCCGCTGGACAACGACTGGACGCCCGCCGGCGAGCAGGCGCGGCAGCAGGCCGGACGCCGCCACGGCGAGCCGGACCTGGCGCGCCACGCCCAGCTGGCACGGCTTGCCGACCGCCTCGGGTTCCGCGCCCTGTGGGTGCGTGACGTACCGCTCTACGACCCGTCGTTCGGCGACGCCGCGCAGGTCTTCGAGGTGTTTTCCTACCTCGGCTACCTGGCCGGCGTCACCCGCGACATCCTGCTCGGCACCGCCGCCGTGGTGCTGCCGATCCGCGAACCGCTGCTGACCCTCAAGTCGGCAGCCAGCGTGCAACGCCTGAGCGGCGACCGCCTGCTGCTCGGCGTGGCCAGCGGCGACCGGCCGGTGGAATACCCGCTGTTCGGCCGCGATTTCGAAGGCCGCGGCGGCAACTTCCGCGAGCAGGTCGCGCTGCTGCGGGACGCCGCGCGGTCGAGCCTGCCCGAAGGCATGGCCGTGCTGCCGGCGCCGACTTCGCCGCTGCCGTTGCTGGTGGCGGGCCTGGCGCAGCAGAGCCCGGCCTGGATCGGCGCCAACCTCGACGGCTGCCTGGCCTATCCCGGCACGCCGGAGGACCACCAGCGCCGCGTCGCCAACTGGCGCGCGGTAGCCGGGGCCAAGCCCTATTCGAGCTTCATCCACCTGGACCTGGCCGAGCGCGCCGACGAGCCCATGCGGCGCTGGCGCTTCGGCTTCCGTGGCGGCCGCGATGCGCTGGCCGCCGAACTGCGCGCGCTGCGTGCCGCCGGCGTCGACCACGTCGGCCTGCAGCTGCGCCGCAACCTGCGGCCGCTCGACGAGACCCTGCACGAGATCGCCGAGTACGTGCTGCCCGAATTCCATGCCCGATCGACCACGGCGGCCGCGCCGCTGGAGGAGACTTGCAATGTCTGAGAATGCATCCCCGCTGTTCCACAGCTACTCCCTGGGCGGCCTCGAACTGCCCAACCGCATCGTCATGCCGCCGATGACCCGTTCCCGCGCCAGCCAGCCGGGCGACGTGCCCAACGCGCTGATGGCCGAGTACTACGCCCAGCGCGCCAGCGCCGGCCTGATCGTCAGCGAAGGCACCTGGATATCCCCGCTGGGCAAGGGCTACGCCTGGACCCCGGGCATCCACTCGCCGGCCCAGGTCGCCGGCTGGCGCAAAGTCACCCAGGCGGTGCACGCCGCCGGCGGGCGCATCTTCGCCCAGCTCTGGCACGTCGGCCGGCTGAGCCACATCAGCCTGCTCGACGGCCAGGCGCCGGTGTCTTCCTCGGCGATGCAGGCCGAGGGCGTCAACGTCTTCGTCGCCGAGACCGACGGCACTCCCGGCTTCGTCCAGGCCTCGAAGCCGCGCGCGCTGAAGACCGAGGAAATCCAGGGCATCGTCGACGAGTACCGCCAGGCCGCGCGCAACGCCATGGCCGCCGGCTTCGACGGCGTCGAGCTGCACGCCGCCAACGGCTACCTGGTCAACCAGTTCATCGACTCCAACGCCAACGACCGCACCGACCCGTACGGCGGCTCGCTGGAGAACCGCCTGCGCTTCCTCGGCGAAGTCGCCCAGGCGCTGGTCGAAGGCACCGGCGACAAGCGCCGCGTCGGCATCCGCCTGGCGCCGCTGACCACCCTCAACGGCTGCGTCGACGCCGATCCGGAAACGACTTATCTGGCCGCCGCGCGCCTGTTGGGCGAGATCGGCGTGGGCTACATCCACATCGCCGAAGCCGACTGGGACGATGCCCCGCACATGCCGCTGGAATTCAAGCAGCGCCTGCGCGAAGTGTTCCCCGGCACCCTGATCTACGCCGGCAAGTACACCGCCGAACGCGCCAACGCCGCGCTGCGCGAAGGCTGGGCGGACCTGATCGCCTTCGGCCGGCCCTTCGTCGCCAACCCCGACCTGCCCGAACGCCTGCGCCAGGGCGCGCCGCTCAACCCGCACCAGCGCGAAACCCTGTTCGGCGGCGGCGCCCACGGCCTTACCGATTACCCCAGCCTGGCAACCGCCTGAGCAAACCCAGGAATTCACAGATGAAAGCCCTTGCGACATTTACCCTGGCGACCTTGCTGCCGCTGGCCGTGCAGACCGCTTCCGCCGCGGACTGGTACCCGTCCGCCTATGGCGCGGGCGACGAGATCGGCGCCGCCAACCTGCTGACCCCCGAGGTCACCAAACAGGCGGTGCAACTGGTCAGGACCGGCAAGACCTACCCGCTGGCCGTGCCGGTGGACAAGAACCTGCCGGCCTTCCGCCACCGCAGCTTCCGCCTCTACAACATCCAGCCGGGCGAGCAGGGCGGCCAGTCCCTCGGCCCGAACAAGTTCACCTTCAACGACGAGCTGGTGAACGCCTGGACCGGCGTCGGCACCCAGCTCAACGGCATTGGCCACATCGGCATCGACAACCTTTACTACAACGGCAACCGGGCCGCCGATTTCGTCACCGTCGAAGGGGTGAAGAAGCTCGGCATCGAGAAGGTCCCGCCGTTCGCGACCCGCGGGGTGGTGCTGGACATGACCGCGCACTACGGCAAGGCCATCGTCCCCGGCGGCACCGAGTTCAGCGTCGCCGACATCCAGGCGGTGCTGAAGAAGGAGGGCATCACCCTGCGCAAGGGCGACGTGGTGCTGTTCAACACCGGCTGGCTGGAACTGATCGGCAAGGACAACAAGCAGTTCCTCGAGGTCGAGCCGGGCATCGGCATGGAGGCCGCGAAGTGGCTGGCCGACCAGGGCATCGTCGCCTTCGGCGGCGATACCTGGGCCTCGGAGGTCTACCCCAATCCCCACGGCAAGGACGAGTTCCCGGTCAACCAGTACCTGCTCGCCAAGCGTGGCATCTACAACCTCGAACTGATCGACAGCCGCGCCCTGGTGCGCGACCAGGCCTGGGAGTTCCTCTTCGTCCTCGGCCAGCCGCTGTACGTCGGCTCGACCCAAGTCAACATCAACCCGGTGGCCATCAAATGAGCAAACCCGAGCAATCCTCCCTCCCGGTCTTCGCCGGCCGCGCCTTCCGCGTCGACTACGACGGCCTGTCCGCGCACAACGTCTATTCCGCCGACGGCAACAGCATCCGCTACGCCATCGTCTCCGGCCCCTACGCCGGCGCCAGCGGCGAGGCGGAGTGCCAGTGGCAGGAGATCGCCGAGGGGGTCTACGTGATCTCCTGGCAGGAGGCCGACGGCGCCACCGTGGTGCATGTCGACGACTTCGCCAAGGGCCATTCGAGGGCCTTCTTCACCGCCGTGGACCTGAGCTACTACCGCATGCAGGGCCCGCTGACGGAAATCGATGCCGCCGAATACGGCGTCCAGGACGACGATAAATGAAATCCGGGCGGGTCCTGTTCGCCCTGGCGATCGGCGCCTTCGGCATCGGCACCACCGAGTTCACCCCGATGGGGCTGCTGCCGGTGATCGCCGATGGCGTGCAGGTCAGCATCCCCACCGCGGGGATGCTGGTCACCGCCTACGCGGTCGGCGTGATGGTCGGCGCGCCGGTGATGACCCTGCTGTTCAGCCGCTTCGGCAAGCGCGCCGCGCTGATGGCGCTGATGGCCATCTTCACCGTCGGCAACCTGCTTTCGGCGATGTCGCCGGACTACTACACGCTGCTCGCCTCGCGGCTGGTCACCAGCCTCAACCACGGCGCCTTCTTCGGCCTCGGCGCGGTGGTCGCGGCCAGCGTGGTGCCCAGGGACAAGCGCGCCAGCGCGGTGGCGACCATGTTCATGGGCCTGACCATCGCCAACATCGGCGGGGTGCCGGCGGCCACCTGGGTCGGCCAGCAGGTCGGCTGGCGGCTGGCCTTCGCCGGCACGGCGGGGCTCGGCGTGCTCGCCATGGCCGCGCTGTGGTTCGCCCTGCCCAGGGGCGAGCGCGGCACGGTGCCCCATGTCCGCCGCGAGCTGGCGGTGATCGCCCGGCCCAGCGTGCTGCTGGCGATGGCGACCACGGTGCTGGGGGCGGGCGCGATGTTCACCCTCTACACCTACGTCGCCCCGGTGCTGGCCGATCTCACCGGCGCCTCGAACGCCTTCGTCACCCTGGCGCTGGTGCTGATCGGCGTCGGCTTCACCCTCGGCAACAGCCTGGGCGGGCGTCTCGCCGACTGGTCGCTGGACGGCGCGGCACGGATCTTCCTCGCCGCGCTGGCGGTGATCATGCTGCTGTTGCCGCTGGCCCTGACCAGCCACGTGGGCGCCGCCGTGGGCCTGCTGCTCTGGGGCGTGGCCACCTTCGCGGTGGTGCCGCCGCTGCAGATGCGGGTGATGCACGCCGCCGCCGAAGCGCCGGGGCTGGCCTCGTCGGTCAACGTCGGCGCCTTCAACCTCGGCAATGCCGTGGGCGCGGCGCTGGGTGGCGGGGTGATCAGCCTGAACCTCGGTTACGCCGCGGTGCCCGTCGCCGGCGGCCTGCTGGCCGGCGCGGGGTTGCTGCTGGTATGGCTGGGGCGGGTGCAGAAGGTCACCCTGGAAACGGCGGACAGCCCGTCCCGCGACGGGGCTTGAAGCACGCTCCCCGAGTAGGCCGTCTCCTTGTGAGACGGCCTTTTCGTTTGTGGGGGATTGCGTCCCCGGGATGCAGCGCGTCCGGGGCCTTCAAGTTCCGCTTCTTTATCTGAAGGCGCGTGCATGACACCCGCACATAAAAAAGCCCCGGCCAGAAGGCCGGGGCTCGGTTTGTCGCGTCGCAGACTCAGATCGCCAGGCTGTCCACCACGCCGCCGTCCACGCGCAGGGCCGCGCCGGTGGTGGCGGAGGAGTAGGGCGAGGCGACGTAGGTCACCAGGGCCGCCACTTCGTCCACTTCGGCGACGCGCTGGATGATCGAGCTGGGACGCTCGCGGCGCACGAAGGCGTCGGCTTCCTCGCGGGCGCTGCGGCCGGACTGGCGCACGGCGTCGGCCACCAGGTTGGCCACGCCTTCGGTGAAGGTCGGGCCGGGGAGGATGGCGTTGACCGTCACGCCGGTGCCCGCCAGGCGCTTGGCCAGGCCGTGGGAGACGGCGAGGTTGGCGGCCTTGGTGACGCCGTAGTTGATCATCTGCGCGGGGATGGCCACGCCCGATTCGGAGGACAGGAAGATCACCCGGCCCCAGCCGCGCTCGACCATGCCCGGGGTGTAGTGGCGGGACAGGCGCACGCCGGAGAGCACGTTGATCTCGTAGAAGTCCAGCCACTGCCGGTCGTCGGTGTCGTAGAAATCGACATCGTTATAGATGCCCAGGTTGTTCACCAGGATGTCGGCGTGGGGCTCGGCGGCGAACAGCGTCTCGGCGCCGGCCGCGTTGCCCAGGTCGGCGACCACGCCGCGGGCCTTGCCGCCGGCTTCATGGATGCCGGCCACGGCCTGGTCCACGGAAGCCGCGTTGCGGCCGACGATGACCACGTCGGCGCCGGAGGCGGCCAGCTGGCGGGCGATGCCCAGGCCGATGCCGCCGGTGGAGCCACTGATGATGGCGGTCTTGCCGCCCAGATCGATCTGCATGGTTGGATTCCTCTTCAAGGGGCACGGGCTGCGTGCCGGTGATCGTTTGGGTATGGCGGCATCCTAGTAGCGGCTTGTAAGATCGTACATAACTTAATTCGACATACTTGAGTCCTTGAGGGTCTATGCTCGATCTCAGACAACTCCGTTATTTCGTCGCCGTGGCCGAAGTCGAGCACGTCGGCAAGGCGGCCGAGCAATTGCACATTTCCCAGTCGCCGCTGAGCCGGCAGATCGCCCAGCTGGAGGAGCGCCTCGGCCTGCAACTATTCGAGCGCAGCCAGCAGCGCCTGCGCCTGACTTCCGACGGACGTACCTTCCTGCACGAGACCAAGGCCCTGCTCAAGCACGCCGAACGCCTGGAATCCCTGGGCCGCCGGCTGGGCCGGGGCGAGACGGGCGGGCTGTGCATCGGCTACGTCAGCCACGCCATCCATGCCGGCGTGCTGCCCGATGCCTTGCGCCGGGTGCGCGAGGAGCGACCGGGCATCCATATCGTCCTCTACAACCTCTCGGCCCAGGAGCAGTTCGAGGGCCTGCGCCAGCGCAGCCTGGACATCGCCCTGGTCTGCGAGCCGCCGGCGGCCGACGACCCGGACCTGCTCGCCGCCCCGGTGTTCGACGACCCGCTGCACCTCGCGCTGCCGGTCGGCCACCCGCTGGCGGAACGGGCGGAAATACTCCCGGCCGACCTGCACGAGCAGGACTGGATCATGGTCGAGGGCCAGATGCAGATGAACCGCCGCGAACGCTTCCTCGCCAGCTGCGTGGAAGCCGGCTTCACCCCGGAGATCCGCCTGGAGGCCGCCGAGCCGCTGAGCGCGCTCGGGCTGGTGTCCGCCGGCCTGGGCCTGGCGCTGATCCAGCGCAGCATCGGCGGCGAGCACAACCCCAACGTGGTGCTGCGCGAGCTGCCCTGGCTGGGGCAGAGCACCGGCCTGTGGGCCGCCTGGCACCGCGTCGACCTGCGGCCGATCGTCGGTGAGTTCCGCGAGATGGTGCTGGCCGCGTCGGAGGTTTGAAGGGGCCGGACGGAAAGCGGCTGGGCAAAGGGGGATGACGTTACAGGTCTCAAGTCTGTCGAATTATGACTTGGACGGTCTCGGTTGGCCGGGCATAGGATTGCCGTCACTGGAGTTCACAAGCGACTCCCCCCAACCCGGAGAACCCCGTCATGAGTCTCAAGTCCCTGATCCCCACCCGCCTCGGTTTCGGCACCGCGCCGCTGGGCAACATGTTCCGCGCCGTGCCCGCCGAGGAAGTGCAGGCCACCGTCGATGCCGCCTGGAACAACGGCGTGCGCTACTTCGACACCGCGCCGTTCTACGGCGCCGGCCTCTCCGAAACCCGCCTGGGCGCCGCCCTGGCCAGCCGCCCGCGTGACGAATACGTGCTGAGCACCAAGGTCGGCCGCATCATCCTCGACGAGCTGGAAGACCCGGCCGCCCGCGAACTGGGCGAGAAGAGCGGGCTGTTCGAGCACGGCAACCGCAACCGCATCGTCAACGACTACAGCGCCGACGCCACCCTGCGTTCCATCGAGGACAGCCTCAAGCGCCTGGGCACCGACCGCCTGGACATCGTCTGGATCCACGACATCGCCCAGGACTTCTACGGTGACGAGTGGCTGACCCAGTTCGAGATCGCCCGCACCGGCGCCTTCCGCGTCCTCACCCGCCTGCGCGAAGAAGGCGTGATCAAGGCCTGGGGCCTGGGCGTGAACCGCGTCGAGCCGATCGAACTGACCCTCGACCTGGACGAGCCGCGCCCCGACGGCTTCCTGCTCGCCGGCCGCTACTCGCTGCTGGACCATGAGCGGGCCCTGCAGCGCGTGATGCCGCAGGCGGTGGAGCAGGGCGTCGGCATCGTCGTCGGCGGTCCGTACAGCTCCGGCGTGACCGCCGGCGGCGCGCACTTCGAGTACCAGAAGGCCAGCCCGGCCGTGCTGGCCAAGCTCGAACGCATCCGCTCGGTGGCCCGCGCCCACGGCGTTGACGTCAAGGCCGCCGCCCTGCAGTTCGCCCTGGCCCATCCGGCCGTGGTGGCGGCGATCCCCGGCTCGACCCGTCCGCTGCACGCCAACGAGGACCACGCCGCGCTCAGCGCCGTCATCCCCGCCGCGTTCTGGAACGACCTGCGCGAGCAGGGCCTGATCAGCGCCGTGGCGCCCGTCCCGGCCGTTTGAACCTCCAGCCGCCGGGCCCCGTGGCCCGGCGCATCACAGCCAATCACCGAATCATTTGGGGCATGCGCCCCGGGAGAACCATCATGGCCAAGGCCACTGCATTCATCGACCTCAACGCCGACATCGACCAGGTCTGGCAACTGATCGGCGGCTTCGACGCGCTGCCCGACTGGCTGCCGTTCATTCCGCAGAGCGCGCTCAGCGAGGGCGGCCGCGTGCGCACCCTGAAGAGCGTCGAGGGCGACACCATCATCGAGCGCCTGCTGGACTTCAACGAAGCCGAGCGCAGCTACAGCTACACCATCCTCCAGGGCCCGGCGCCGGTGCGCGACTACCAGTCGACCCTGCGCGTGCTGCCCGGCAGCGAGGGCGAAGGCGTTCGCGTGGAATGGTTCGGCTCCTTCACCCCGGCCGGCATCAGCGACGCCGAGGCCAGCGCGCTGTTCACCGGCATCTATGTCGATGGCCTGGCGGCGCTGAAGCAGAAGATCGAAGGCTGATCGCCCCCCCAAAAAAGCCCTTTGCCCGGCCGTCGCCGGGCAAGGGGCTTTTGCGTTTTTCCGGGGGCGCGGCGCACAGCCGTTATCGGCCAGGAGGCTGTCTATACTCTCGCCTGCGCCCTGGCCGGATCTGCCGCGGGCGCCTTCACTCCGGCGGAGAATGGTCAATGAATGAACCTGGTCCCGTTGTCAGACCGACGATCCTGATCGTCGACGATAGACCCGAAAACCTGACGCTACTGACCGAACTGCTCAGGCTGCCTTACCGGGTAAAGGCCGCCAGGAGCGGCGAGAAGGCGCTGCAGATCGCCACCTCCGACGAGCCGCCGGACCTCATCCTGCTGGACGTGATGATGCCGGGCATGAGCGGCTTCGAGGTCTGCCGGCACCTGCGCGAGAATCCACAGACGCGGCACATCCCGGTGATCTTCGTCACCTCCCGGGGCGCCACCGACGACGAGCTGCGCGGCCTGGAGCTCGGCGCGGTGGACTACCTGACCAAGCCGATCAACCCGCCGACCGTGCTGATGCGCGTGGACAACCAGCTGCGGATCAAGGCCGCCGCCGATTTCCTCCGCGACCAGAACGAATTCCTCGAACGCGAAGTGCAGCGGCGGACCCGCGAAGTGGCGGCCATCCAGGACGTCACCATCCTGGCCATGGCCTCCCTCGCCGAGACCCGCGACAACGAGACCGGCAACCACATCCGCCGCACCCAGTATTACGTCCGCGCGCTGGCCGAGCACTTGCAGGGGCACCCGCGCTTCGCCGCCGAGCTGGACGACGAAACCCTGCACCTGCTGTACAAGTCGGCGCCGCTGCACGACATCGGCAAGGTCGGCATCCCCGACCACATCCTGCTCAAGCCCGGGCGGCTCACCGCCGACGAGTTCGAGCTGATGAAGACGCACACCACGCAGGGGCTCGATGCCCTGGAGAAGGCCGAGAAGCGCCTGGGCACGGATGTTTCCTTCCTGCGGCTGGCCAAGCAGATCGCCTACGGTCATCACGAGAAATGGGACGGCTCGGGCTACCCCCAGGGCCTGGCCGGCGCGGCGATTCCGCTGGCGGCGCGGCTGATGGCGGTCGCCGATGTCTACGACGCGCTGATCAGCCGGCGCATCTACAAGGCCGCGATGCCCCACGAGGCCGCCACGGAATACATCCTGGCCCAGCGCGGCCTGCACTTCGACCCGGATGTCGTCGATGCCTTCGATGCCCTGCAGGGCGAGTTCCGCGGCATCGCCGCGCGCTTCCGCGACGATGACGACGATCCGGCGCATCCGCACGGGCGGCCGTAAGCCACCTTCAGCGAAACCCGCCAACCCTGCCAGGAGGCAGCCCGATGGTGACACCGCTCGTTTTTCTTCAGCGCCTCGGGCTGCGCACCCGCCTGTTCCTCGGCTTCGGCGGAATCCTGCTGCTGGCGCTGGTCCTCGGCCTCTACGGCCTGAGCGTGCAGCGCCAGCAGAACCTGCAGATCAACCAGATCTACGAGAAGGAAATGCTCGGCCTCTCGCATATCGAGTCCGCCCGTGTCGCGCTGGCGGGCATGGGCCGCAACGTCCGGCAGATCGTCCTCGCCGCCGACGAGAGCGGGCGGGCGCAGGCGTTCGGCGAATTCAACGAAGGCAAGATGACCCTGCGCGAGGAGATCGAGCAGGCGCGCCCGCTCATCTACCGCTCGCGGGCCCTGCAGGCGATGGTCCGCTTCGAGGCCGCCTACGAGGAGTACCAGGACCAGATCCAGCGGGTCCTGGTGCTGAACGACCAGCCGCCGAGCGCGGAGAGGTCCACCGACCCGGCGACCCTCACCCTGTTGTCGTCCACGGCGCTGCAACGCCCCGCCGAGGTGGCCAACCAGGCGCTGGCCGAGGTGGCCCAGATCAAGCGCGCGGGCGCCGACCTTGAGGTCAACCTCGCCTCGGAACGCTTCCGCCGCAGCGTCAACCTGACCTTCTGGCTGCTGGGCCTGGGCCTGGGCAGCGGGGTGCTGTTCTGCACCCTGATCAGCCTGTCGATCCGCCGCCCCACCGACCTGCTGCGCCGCTCGGTGGACGCCCTCGGCAAGGGCCAGCTGGGAGTGGAAGTGCCGTTCCAGGGCTACCCCAACGAGATCGGCGAGATGGCGCGGGCGATCACCGCCCTGCAATCCGAGGCCCGGCAGATGGCCAACCAGCGCTGGGTGAAGACCCAGGTGGCGACCCTCAGCAGCGAAATGCAGTCCGTCGCCGGCTCCAACGAGCTGGGCGACCGCGTCCTGGCGGCGCTGGCGCCGTGCCTGGCGTTGCGGCGCGCCTCGGTGCACGTCCACGACGAGGCGCGCGGCGAGCTGGTCCTGCTGGGCAGCTACGCGGCGTCGGTCAACCTGCCCCGGCGCCTGCCGGTGGGCCAGGGGCTGATCGGGCAGTGCGCGAAGCAGCGGCAGCCGATCCACCTGCAGCACCCCGGGAGCGCCGTGGACGAGGAGTACGCGCCGCCGTTGTTCCTCGAAGTGCTGCCGCTGATCCACGGCGAGCGCCTGGTCGGCGTCCTCGCGCTGGAGGGCCTGCAGACGCTGGGTGACAGCCGGCGCACGCTGCTCGAGGAGTTCCTCCCGCTGCTCGCCATGAACCTGGAAATCCTCGAACGCACCTCGCGGACCGAGCAGTTGCTGGCGGAAACCCTCACCCAGGCCGAACTGATGGAGCGCCAGGCGGCCGACCTGCAGGAGAGCGAACAGCGCCTGCAGTTCATCCTCGACCGCAGCCCGGTCAGCGTGATCATCGCCAGCCAGGAGGACATCCACCTGGCCAACCCGAAATTCATCGAGAAGTTCGGCCTGAAGGTCGGCGATGCGACCACCGGGCTCTATGTCGAGCCGGCCGAGCGCAAGGCGATCTGGGACGAGCTGCTGGCGGGCGCGAAGATCGTCGAGCGGGAAATCGGCATGCGTGACCGCCATGGCGGCGAGCGGGACGTCCTGGCGACCTACCTGCCGATCCGCCACCAGGGCGAGATCGCCGTGCTGGGCTGGCTGTACGACATCACCGAGCTCAAGCAGGCCGAGCAGCAGATGCGCCAGGCCAAGGAGCTGGCCGAGGAGGCGACGCGGGCCAAGAGCGAATTCCTGGCCAACATGAGCCATGAAATCCGCACGCCGATGAACGTGATCATCGGCATGAGCAGCCTGGCGCTGAAGAGCGGGCTGGACGCCCGTCAGCACAACTATGTGCAGAAGGTCCACCGCTCCGCCGAGGGGCTGCTCGGCATCATCAACGACATCCTTGACTTCTCGAAGATCGAGGCCGGGATGATGACGGTGGAAAAGGTCGAGTTCCGCCTGGAGGACGTGCTCGACCAGTTCTCCGGCATGGTCGGCTTCAAGGCCGAGGAAAAGTCGCTGGAGCTGCTGTTCCAGCTCAGCCGCGACCTGCCGACCTCGCTGGTCGGCGACCCGCTGCGCCTGGGGCAGGTCCTGCTCAACCTGGGCAACAACGCGGTGAAGTTCACCGAGCGCGGGGAAATCGTCCTCGGCATCGAGCCGGCCGAACTCGGCGCGGGCGAGGCGGAGCTGCATTTCTGGGTGCGCGACACCGGCATCGGCATGACCGCCGAGCAGTGCGGGCGCATGTTCCAGTCCTTCATCCAGGCCGATTCCTCGACCTCCCGCCGCTACGGCGGCACCGGGCTGGGGCTGTCGATCTCCAAGCGCCTGGTCGAGCTGATGGGCGGGCGGATCTGGGTCGACAGCGAACCGGGCAAGGGCTCGGTGTTCCATTTCCATGCGCGCTTCGGCCTCCCGGCCGCCGTCGCGCCACGGCGCATGTTGTGCGCGGACGAACTGCTCGGCGTGCGGGCGCTGGTGGTCGACGACAACGCCTCGGCCCGCGAGATCCTCTCCAGCATGGCGCTGAGCTACGGGCTGGAAGTGGACATCGCGCGCAACGGCGCCGAGGCGCTGGAGTGGATCGGCGAGGCCGAGCAGCGGCGGCTGCCCTACCAGCTGGTGCTGGTCGACTGGCAGATGCCGGGCATGGACGGCATCGAGGTCGTCGCGCGGTTGCGGGCGGGATTCTGCGAGAGTGTTCCGGCGGTGATCATGGTCACCGCCTTCGGCCGCGAGGAGGCGATGGACGCCGCGCAGGCGCGCGGCGTGGAGCTGGGCTCCGTGCTGACCAAGCCGGTCACGCCCTCGACCCTGCTGGAAGCGATCAACATCGCCCTGGGCAAGGAAAGCACCGCCGAGCCGCGCAGCCGCGAACGGCAGAGCGCCACGGCCGAGGCCCTGGCCGGCGTCGCCGGCAGCCGGGTGCTGCTGGTGGAAGACAACGAACTGAACCAGGAACTGGCGCTGGAGCTGCTGGGCGAGGCCGGCATCGAGGTGGTGCTGGCCAACAATGGCCAGGAGGCGCTCGACCGCCTGGCGGCCGACCGCGACTTCGACTGCGTGCTGATGGATTGCCAGATGCCGGTGCTCGACGGCTATGCGGCGACCCGCGCGCTGCGCCAGCGTCCGGAGCTGAGCCAGCTGCCGATCATCGCCATGACCGCCAACAACATGGCCGGCGACCGCGAAGCGGCGCTGCAGGCGGGGATGAACGACCACATCGCCAAGCCGATCGACCCGCCCGCGATGTTCCTCACCCTGTCGCGCTGGCTGTCGCCCTATCGCAAGTCCCGGGCGCCCGTGGTGGCGGAGGCCGCGAAGGCGGAAGCGCCGCGCGAACTCAACCTGCCCGGCATCGACGTGCAGGCCGGGCTGGCCACCTGCGGCGGCAAGCAGGCGCTCCACGAGCGGCTGCTGCGCCGATTCCACGCCAGCTACCGCGACTTCATCGCGCAGTTCCGCGCCATCGACCGGCAGGCCGACCCGGCGGCGGAACGCCGCGCCGCCCACTCCCTGCGCGGCGCCGCCGCCAACATCGGCGCCCGTGCGCTGGCGGAGGCCGCGGCGGCGCTGGAGGAGGGCTGCCGCAGCGAGGCGCCGGCCGAGCGCATCGCCGCGCTGCTGGAGCCACTGCGGGCGGAACTGGACCTCGTGCAGGACGGGCTTGCCGGCTTCCTCGCCAGCGCCGCGCCGGAACCGACCGCCGCTGGCGCCGGAGCGGGCCAGGCGCCGGCCCTGGTACGCCAGCTGCGGGAACTGCTGATGCGCAGCGACACCCGCGCCGAGGAGGTGGTCGGCCAGCTTCGCGGCCTCTACCGGGGCGAGGCGGAAGTGGCCGTCCTGCGGGAACTGGCCACGGCGATCGAGGACTTCGACTACGACCTGGCGCTGGAGCGGCTCGGGCGGATTCCGCTGGCGAGCCAATAGCCCGCTCCGCGATCCCGGCGGGCCGTACCTGCCCAAGGAAGTATTTTGCTTACCCGGCGATGCCGCTAAGGTGGCGGCAATCCCGCCGTCACTGGAACCCGTCCGCGAAATGGCCACGCCTTCCGCCCCGAGTCGAGAGCTGCACCTGCCCAACGGCCTGCGCGTCGCGCTCGTCCATGCGCCGGATTCGCCACGGGCCGCCGCGCTGGTGCGGGTCGCCGCGGGGAGCCACGACGAGCCGGCGGATTTCCCGGGGCTTGCGCACTTCCTCGAACACCTGCTGTTTCTCGACAGCGCCGGGCACCGCGCGCAGCAGCGGCTGATGCCCTGGGTGCAGGGGCGTGGCGGGCGCTTGAACGCCAGCACCCAGGCGCGGACCACCGACTATTTCTTCGAAGTGGCGCCCGCCGATCTCGGCGACGGCCTGGCGCGCCTCGTCGACATGCTGGCCAGGCCGCTGCTCGACCCTGCCGCGCAACTGAGCGAGCGCGAAGTGCTGGAGGCCGAGTACATCGCCCGCTCGGCGGATGCCGGTACGCTGATCGACGCGGCCCTGGCCGCCGCCGTGGCCGAGGGCCATCCGCTGCGCCGCTTCGTGGCAGGCCGGCGCGCCAGCCTGCCGGTGGAGAGCGAGGCGTTCCAGCTTGCCCTGGCCGGTTTCCATCGCGGGCACTATCGCCCCGGCAACCTGCAACTCTGGCTTCAGGGCCCGCAGCCGCTGGATGAGCTGCAGGCCCTGGCCGAGCGGTATTGCGCGGACTGGCCGGCACAACCGCCGACGGCGCGGGATGCCGCGCCGCCGTTGCTGCCGCTGAGCGGGGATGCGCTCGCCCTGCAACTCCCCGGCGCCCCGCGCCTGGTGCTGGCCTTCGTGCTGGACGGGCTGGACGCCGCCGCCGAACAGGCCCTGGAAAACCTGCACCAGCGCCTCCGCGACGAATCTCCCGGCGGCCTGCTGGCCTGGCTGGGTGAGCGCGGGCTGACGGACGAGGCCAGCCTGCGGGTCGTCTATCGCGCCCCGGGGCAGGCGCTGCTGGCGCTGACCTTCGAGTTGGCGCAGGCCAGTGCCGCCGCCGTGGTGGAGGCCGCTTTTCTCGACTGGCTGCGGGCCTTGCGCGAGGCGCCATCGCTCAGCCCCGACGATGATTTCCAGCGCCAGCCGGCGCTGGAGCAACTGCGCCTGCGCGTGCGTGGCTTGCCGGCCGCGCCGGCTCCCGGCTGGCTGGAAAGGCTCGATGGGCAGCCCATGATCCGCCTGCTGGTGGCGCCGGAAGTCCGGGGCCGGCCGGTCGAGGTGGCCGGCTTCCCGCTGCGGCTCGACCGTGCGGCGCCGCAAACCGTCGCCCTGGAACCGCAGCCCTGGCGCTTTGCCGCGCCGTTGCCGGCCAGCACGGCGCGGGCGGGTGCGCTGCACCTGCGCTGGCGCTTCCCTGAGCGCCCGTGCCGCAGCCATTTCCTCGCCCTGCGCCTGGCCTTGCGTCCGCTCGCCGGCCAGGCGCGGTTGCGTGGCGTGACCTTGACGCTGGAGGAGGAGGGCGCCGACTGGGCCCTGTCGGTCAGCGGGCCGGGCGACCGCCTGGACGAGTCCCTGGCCGGGGCGCTGGAGGTGCTGCAACAGCCGCCGCCCGCCGTGCTCGCGCAGCGCGAACGGCTGCTGCGCCGCGACCACGAACGCCAACTGGCGGAATTGCCGATCCGCCAGTTGCTCGCCGCCTTGCCGTCGGCCCTGGCCGGAAGCGCTACGGCGGCTCCCGACTGGCCCTCGGCCCGCTGGGACCTGCTGGCGTGCCACGCCGCGCTGGCGGCGGATGCCCGGGTGCCCGGCGTGCGAGCCGATGCGCCTCTGCCGCCGCCACGGTTGCCCGGCGGACGCCATTGGCAGCGCTGGGCGGGCGAGGGGGAGGCGGCGCTGCTGCTGTTCTGTCCTCTGTCCAGTCGGGACGCCGCCGGCGAAGCCCGCTGGCGCCTGCTCGCCCGAGTGCTGGAGCCCGGCTTCCACCAGCGCCTGCGCGGCGAACTCAACCTGGGCTATGCGCTGTACTGCGGCTTCCGCCAGGTCGCCGGCTGGCGCGGCCTGCTGTTCGCCGTGCAGTCGCCGCACGCCGCCCCGGACGAACTGCTGCAACATCTGCAGGACTTCCTCGACCACGCCGCGCCGGCCGCCATCGCCGAACAGCCGCTGCACGCCCTGGCCGCCACCCTGGCCGGCCCCGACGACGCCTGGCAGGACCACCTGGCCGGTGTCGCCGACGATCACCAGCAACGCCTGATCGATGCCGCCCGCCACCTGACCCGCGCCGACCTCGAGGCCGCCCACGCCGAGCTGCTGAGCGCCAGCGGCGGCTGGTGGCTGCTCGCCAACCGCGCCTGACTCACTTCCTTCGAGCGATCCGGCTCCCTTCGAGCGCACCGGGCCCCGTCGCCCGGAGGCTTCGCTGCGACTTTTTTCCGCCTCCGCAAGGACTGCTACCAAGGTGCCGCTACCTGCCCGACCAAGGTCGCCGGTCCGCCGTCGGGGGTGTGTCATGGCCTTGCGCAGCAAGCCCCGCACCCCCGCCAAGGCAGCAGCGAATCGCGCCCAAGGCAGCGTATGGCCGCGGTTTCCGCGTTTCGATAATCGCCTCCGCCACGACTGAACCGCAGTCGTCAATTCCCCGCGGAGAGCGTCATGAACAAGAACAACACCGCCATTCGCCGTTTCCTGCCCCTGTCCCTGGTTTCCCTCGGGACCCTGGGTTTCCTGCAGGCGGCCGTTGCCGACATCAAGCTGTACGACAAGGACGACACCACCTTCTCCACCGACGGCTACTTCAACGCCTTCTTCGTCAACAGCGACGTGGACCGTAATGGCGACACCTTCGACCGCCGCCAGTCGCGGGTGAAGATGGGCTTCCTGCCCAACTACATCGGCTTCAACTTCGGCAAGAAGATCGACGACCTGACGCTCACCGGGCGCTCCTCGTTCTGGGTCACCATCAACGACGGCGAGCAGGACGGCACCGACACCGCCATCGACGTCCGCCAGTTCTACGGCAACGTCGCCGGCGACTGGGGCGAGGTGCTGATCGGCAAGGACTTCGGCCTGTTCTCGCGCTCCAACATCTTCCTCGACGAACTGCTCGCCGGCTTCGGCAACGCCAGCGACACCCTCGGCCTGGTGGACGGCAAGGGCGTGTCCTTCGGCAACATCGGCACCGGCTACCCGTACCCGTTCCCGACCTCGCAGATCACCTACCGCAACAACAACCTGGCGGACGGCCTGCGCGTGGCGGTCGGCATCATGGACCCGATCGACACCAACCAGATCGACAAGGACGCCAGCGACGGCCTCGACGACAAGGCCTACCAGGACAATCCGCGCTACGAGAGCGAGGTCAGCTACCAGTTCGACCTGGCCGGCGCGCAGATCTACAGCTGGGTCAACGGTGCCTACCAGACCTCGAAGAACACCAACGACACGGTCGACGACGTCACCTCCAAGGGCCTGGGCTACGGCATCCAGGCGAAGATGGGCGGCGTCTCGCTGACCGGCTCGGGCTTCACCGCCAAGGGCATCAACCCGTTCTTCACCAACAACGCCGGCGAAGCCGCGCTGCGTGAGGTGGACAGCCGCGGCATGCTGCTGCAGGGCTCCTACACCTGGGGCAAGAACCGCGTGGCGCTGTCCTTCGGCAAGACCGAGGACGACGGCAACGGCCTGGGCACCGCCGCCGACTATTCCACCCAGGGCATCGCCTACTTCCGCACCATCAATGACAACCTGAAGCTGGTGGCCGAGTACAACCAGTACGAGATCGACGGCCGCCAGGGCTCCGCCATCAGCGAAGACACCGACACCCTGGCCCTCGGCGCCGTGCTCAACTGGTAATACTCCCGACTCCTTTGGCTCCATTTCGGCGGGTCGACCTTGAGGTCGCCCGCTTTTTTTTCGCCCGGAAAAACCCGTCAGCTGCGCGTTATCGTGGCCAGGAGCGGGGGCGATCAGAAGCGCACGTGGGCGAACTCTCCACGGATTTCCGTCTGGCAGGCCAGGGTCCAGCCTCTCGCGATCTCGTCGTGGCTGAGCGCTTCGTTGTTGCGCAGGCGTATGTCGCCATCCTGCACCTTGCAGCGGCATAACCCGCAACTGCCGCTGCGGCATCCGTTGGGCGGCTGCAGCCCGGCGCGTTCCAGAGTGTCCAGCAGCAGTTCACCGGCATAGCCGTCGACATGGATGGAATGTCCCGCCAGTTCGACCTGGATGCCATGCGTCGCCTTGCCCGCAGGCGCGGCGGCCGGCCCCGGGCCGGCGAAGCGCTCGGTATGGATGCGCCCGGCCGGCGCACCCAGTTCCCGCAGGCAACTCTCGGCCAGGTCCATGAAGCCCGCCGGCCCGCAGATGAACACTTCCTCTCCCGACCAGTGATGCAATAGCCGCAACAGGTCCTCTCGTTCGACCCGGCCTCGTTCGTCGTTGAAGCGATCCTGCAGGACGAAGCGCTGCGCGTGGCGTTGCCGCAGGGCAATCAGCGGGGCGGCGAAGATGGCGGAGGCCCGCGACTGGTTCAGGTAGATCAGCCGGGCGTTGCCGCTGCCGTTTTCCAGCAGGTCGCGCAGGATCGAATACACCGGCGTGATGCCGCTGCCGGCGGCCAGCAGCAGGACGTCGGCGGCTCTGTCGGGGTGGACGAACGCACCCGCCGGAGCCCTCGCCGGCAAGGTCATGCCCACCGCCAGATGGTCCAGGAGCCAGTTCGACGCTCGACCGCCTTCGACCCGCTTGACGGTGATCCGCAGGCAATCGTCCAGGCCCGGCGTGCTGGATAGCGAGTAGCAGCGCCACAGCGGCGGATCGGCGCACGGCACCTGGATGCCGAGGAACTGCCCCGCGCGATAGCTGGGCAGGGGCCCGCCGGCCGTGGCGGGAACCAGTTCGAAGGAGCGGCTGTCCGCGGTTTCGTCATGCACAGCCCGGACCCGCAGCCTGAGCTGGCCATCGTCCGCCCGGGTTCTGCCGCGCGCCGTCAGCATCGTCCAGGCCGGCTTGCGGGCGAACAGCAGGAGGAAGCCGAGGTGGGCGAATACCAGCCACAGCGCCAGGTTGGCCAGGAACTCATGGATGTCGGCGGGATCGCCGGGCAGGTTTTCGCCGTCCATCCCGCTCAGTTTCCAGGCGTCCGACAGGCCCAGGGGCAACATCGAATTGAGGAATTCCACGTTGTCGATCATCAACCAGCCCAGCACGGAGCATGCCGCCAGGCAGACTGGCAAGGCCGCCGTCAGTCCCTTCCCGAGCCGGGCCTTCCCTGTTCCGCCCCTGGGGGCGAGCAGGCGGGGGAATCCCCTGGCCTTGCCCAGCCAGGCCAGCAGACGCACGCCGAGCAGGGCCACGAGCCCGTAGCCCAGCCACACGTGCAGTGTTTCAGCGCTGTCGCCACTGAGATAGGCGCCGACGAAAAGCACCGCCAGCGACCAGTGATAGAGTCGGAACCGATTGAACGCGCTCATGCCCGTCTTCCCTTTCAAACCATGAAAGGGGTTCTAGGCGCGCTCCCTTAATTGTCCCTGAACCGCTCTGGCACGGATTTCAGCTTGGATTAAGGGAAAGGCCATAGGTTTTGTATGGCCTTTACAGGGAGAGACCCCATGCGCCAATCCACAGTCGTTACCGCCATCCTGTGTTCGTTGTTCTCCAGCCTGACCCTGGCCGCCGACCCGGCCGCGCTGCTCGAAGACTATGCGGCGCAGGCGCGCCAGCAGGCGCCGGATTTCAGCGGTTTTTCCCCCGAGCGCGGCAAGACCCTGTACTTCCGCGAAGAGACCCGCGACGGCAAGAACATGAGCTGCACCACCTGCCATGGCGATGACCCGATGAAGCCGGGAAAGACGCTGACGTTCCGCAAGATCGAGCCCCTGGCGCCGAGCGCCACGCCAGCGCGCTTCACCGATGCGAAAAAGGTGGAAAAGTGGTTCCGGCGCAACTGCAATGATGTCCTGGGCCGTGAATGCAGCGCCCAGGAGAAGGGCGACTTCATCTCCTGGATCACCAGCCTGAAATAGCCGGAGAGCAGCTCATGAACAGAAAAGGACTGCTGCTGCCGCTGGTGCTGGCACCGATGCTGACCGTATCCGGCTGCCACGCCGACGATCACGGCGGGAGCAGGAACGGGAACTACAAACGGCCCAGGGACCTGTCGGTGTCCGCCGACGCTCCGCAAGCCTGGCGCGACGAATGTTCCGCTTGCCATATCGCCTACCCGCCGGGGCTGCTGCCGGCGGATGCCTGGCGCAAGCAGATGGAAGACCTGGGTAACCACTACGGCAGCAATGCCAGCCTCGATCCCGAGGAAGAGAAAATCATCCTGGAGTTCCTGCTGAAGGCGTCAGCGAACAACCGCCTGCCGGTGGAAGGCGGCAAGCCCGGCGAACCACCGCGCATCACGGAAACCCGCTGGTTTGCGCGGAAGCACCATGAAATCAGGGCTTCCACCTTCAAGCGTCCGAGCATCGGCAGCGCTGCCAATTGCGCGGCCTGTCACCGTGACGCGGAGGCGGGCGACTTCGACGAGGACAGGGTGAGGATTCCAAAGCGGGACAGGCAAGCCGAAGCGAGTCTGGCCGGGACGCCGCGGGGGCAGGATCCGTACATGGGATTTGTTCCGTCCATTCCCGCCGAAGTCAAAAGCCCGCGGGTGAACAACAGCTGCAAGGTGACGACCATCACCTCCAGCATCGACTGCGACACTGCAACGGACGCAAGCCAGAAGCCGAAGGCGGTGATCGTCTGGACGCAGGCATCCGATGGAACCTGGACCTGTACGGTCAGCGGAGCCAGCAACACCGGGCTTGCTCCGAAAAACTGCACCTTCCAGGAGTCCCGATAGGGAGTATTCGGTTTCTACCCCGGCATAACGTGAATCCACTCTTTCCAATCTGTTCCGGCGGCACTGTTCACGAGTTATTCGCACTTCCACCGATTATTTCCCAGGTATCCGAGTTGTCTGGGAGGACGGCGCCTGCTTGAAAGGCGCCATGCGGATCGGCCGATACATGGCTGAAAAACAGGTGGCGCTGATGTGTTTGCTCTCGGCGTCGAATATCAATCGCTACAGCTTCAAAACTTTGCACCACAGGACTGCTCACTTCTCCATGACTGGCCGTATGTGCCTGTCTGGCGCGTGTGGGCGGTTTCTCTTCATGTGTTTTTTGGGAATTGTCACACCCATTGTTTCCTGACAGGGAGAAAACCATGCAACCGGTTAAATTGTTTGCCGTCAGTAATGCGATATTGATCATGGGCATGGCCACTGCCCATGCCGATGAATTACGCACCCAGGCCAGCGGCATCTTCAAACCCATTCCCCCGGAAGTAACCGAGTTACAAGGAAAGCCGCTCACGGCAAGACAGATTTCCCTTGGAAGGCAGTTGTTCTTCGAACCGCGCCTTTCCGCGAGCCAGGTGCTCAGTTGCAATACCTGCCACAACGTCGGCACCGCCGGCGCCGATAACCTGCCGGTCTCCTTCGGCCATGCCTGGCAGAAGGGCGGGCGCAACTCCCCGAGCGTATTCAATTCGGTATTCAATGCTTCGCAGTTCTGGGACGGGCGCGCCAGGGACCTGGCGGAACAGGGCAAGGGGCCCGTACAGAACCCCGTGGAAATGCACAACACGCCGAAAAACGTGGAGGCCACCCTGAACAGCATTCCGGAATACGTCAGCGCATTCCAGAAAGCCTTCCCGGGTGAGAAGCAGCCGGTCAGCTTCGACAACATGGCCCGCGCCCTCCAGGCCTTCGAAGCGACCCTGAACACACCGGACTCGCGCTTCGACCAATACCTGAAGGGCAACGACGGTGCCTTGGATTCCAACGAGAAGAAGGGATTGCAGACCTTCATCTCCGCGGGCTGCACCACTTGCCACAATGGGGTGAACCTCGGCGGCCAGGGCTACTTCCAGTTCGGCCTGGTGAAAAAGCCGGAAGACCGCATCCTGCCGCCCGGCGATAAGGGTCGCTTCGCCGTCACCCATCTCAAGAGCGATGAATATGTATTCCGCGCAGCGCCATTGCGCAACGTCGCGCTTACCGCGCCTTACTTCCATAGCGGTCAGGTCCGGGACCTGAACGAAGCAGTCTCCGTCATGGCGTCCTCCCAGCTCGGCAAAGAGTTGAATACCGAGGAAACCACCGCCATTGTCGCCTTCCTCAAGACGCTGACCGGCAAGCAGCCGAGCATCAATTATCCGTCGTTGCCGCCAAGCACTGACAAAACACCCCACCCCGAGGGTTGATCGGCATAAAAAACGGGGCTCGATAGAGTCCCGTTTTTATTTCCTGTTACCGAAAGAATAAGCGCCTTCGCCCGCCGCTGGTTGAGTCGTCATGCGATGGCTCAAACCGTGCTGTTATTCACTGCCTCCGGAATTACTGCATGGACTTCTACCACTGTTGCGTCCTGATTGTTGGAATGAGACATCGTGGATACGAAAGCCATCAGGGTGAAGAAAATGGCGAGGATAGCGAGAAGGGGAAGATAACGGGGTTGCATGGTCATGGAATCAGTCCTCAATGACAGGTCAGTGAGGATTAACTTACGAATACTTTCTGAAACTACCCTTAATCGGTGGAAGTTGAAGTCCTCAACTGTTCTGCCAGCTTGAAAAAGCTGCATTGGAGCGGCTTTTCGTAAACAGGTTTTCGATACCTGGCACACGCCGGGACGCGCTCGTCGTGCCGGGGCCCGGTCTCGACAAGACAGGCTCGGACAGGTTCGTGATCGGGTGCCGTGGAAGAGCCTTTTCACTCGCTCATGAACGGGCTTATGGGCAACGAAATGATTCGTTATGATTTATTAGGTGTCATTTCGAGCACCCATAAATAGGGTTTTCTGATCTTTGTATGACTCCTTGTGATACTCTATGTATCATAAGGTCGCTCAAGGTCATCCATTATGAAGCACTACTTTCCCGTGCAGAGCGCGAACTCCCTGGTTCGCATCGGCCTGATGGTCAAACAGGCCAGGCTGGACCAGGACCTTCGCCAGGTCGACCTGGCGGAGCAGGCTGGGGCGACGTTGCGCACGGTGCGCCGGATCGAGGCGGGAAATGTGGAAGGGGTATCCCTGCGGGACTTCATGATCGTGCTGTTCATCCTGGGGCTTTCGGAGCGGGTCTTCCCGGCTCCGCTCGAGGGCGATCCGTCCACGGCGCAGATACAGGCCGCCACCAGCGACAAGCGGGTCCGCTTGCGCAAGGCGAGCCAGGAGGACTTCTGATGTCCAGCGCCTATATCTACATGGAGCATCCGGATAGCGGCGAGCTGGTCACCCTGGGGAAGCTGAGCCTGGCGCCGGGGCAGGGCACCTTCGTGTATGCCCCGGCGGTGGTCGAGGGGCGGATGTGGGTTCCAGACCCGATTCGCTATCCGCTGTCGCCGAGGCCCTTCACCGTGCGCAAGAACGGCGGCGTGCCGGGCTTCATCGACGATGCCATGCCGGATGGCTGGGGCGAGCGTCTGCTGCGCCGGGCCTTCAAGGGTGATCTGGACCCGATCCAGCTTCTGCTCAAGTCGCCCAACGAGGACCGCGCCGGCAACATCATGGCCGGCGACCACAGGACCCCGCGCGAGGGCCTGGGCGAAAAGCCGCAGAAGATGCTGGAGGCCAGGGGGCTGGACCAGTTCATCGCGGTCTGCGATGCGGTTTACGACAGCCAGCTCAGCGACGAGCAGCTGGCTGCCCTGAAGATCCGCGACCAGCGCTCGGCCATTGGCGGCGCACGGCCCAAGCGGACCTTCAGAAGCGATTCGAAGCTGATCCTGGCCAAGCCGCGCGACAAGTTCGACGACTACGACCTGCCCTCCATCGAGCACGCCTGCCTGTCGTTCGCCCGGGCCAAGGGTTTCGGCGTCGCCAACACGTCCATCCATTACGGCGAGAAGGCCAATACCTTGCTGGTCGAGCGCTTCGACCGGATTTACCACCCGGGCGAGAAGCGCTTTCGCAGGGTGCCGATGCTCAGTGGCCTGACGCTGCTGGATGCGGAGTGGAAGAGCCAGGGCTACCAGGACTGGATCTATGCCGCGCTGGCGGACGAGCTGTTCCGCCGGGGCGCGCCGGACGCGGACAGGCGCGAGCTGTATCGGCGGATGGCCTACAACGCCCTGGTGGGCAACAGCGACGATCACCCGCGCAACCATGCGGTGATCTGGCGCGGCGATACCTGGCGCTTGTCACCGATGTACGACGTGCTGCCGATCCTCAACGAGGGGCCGGCGAAAGCCTTGTCCATGGCGGTTGGCATCGACGGGCGGATTCTCGACCGGGCCAATCTCCTGAGCCACCACCTCCATTTCGCGCTGACGAGGGGCGAGGCGGAAAGCATCCTGGACGAGGTGGCTTCCTGGGAGGCGGAACTGAAGGCCCACTATGCGCAGTTCCTCCGCGGCGCGGAACTGGATGCCGCCGTCAACGCCACCAGTGGCGCCAGGTTGCTGGCCTGAGCGGATGCCCTGCGTGCCGGGCGCGCTTCACAGCAGGTGGCCGGCCCAGATCTTGCGCTCGACCAGTTCGGCGGCGATCCCGGTGAAGACCTCGGCGACGTAGCGCGTGGCCGGGCTGATCTTGCGGTCCGCCGGGTAGGCGATCACCAGTTTGCGCATCGGTGTCGGTTCCACCAGTGGCGCGGCGCACAGGCTGCCGTCCTGGATGCGGCTGTAGATCGAGGCGAGCGGCAGTATGGTCCAGCCGAAGCCATGGGTGATCAGGTCGATCATGGCGCCGAAGGAGTCGGCTTCCACCGAGGTGCGCAGCTTGATGCCGATCTGTCGCGCGCACTCGTCGAGTATCTTGCGCAGGCCGTGGCGCGGGCTGGGCAGGACCAGCTCGTGCCCGGCGAGGTCGGCGAAGGCGACCGGTTGTTCCAGGCTCAGGCCGGCACCCCGGGGCGCCACCAGCATGAGGTTCTCCATCATCACCGGGACGATGCGCAGCGTGTGCAGCGGCTGCGGGTCGTAGGAGATCGCCATCTCCAGGTCGCCGCGTTGCAGCCAGTCCAGCAGGTAGCCGCTGAAGGCCGAGGCGAAGCGGATGCCCAGGTTCGGGTGCGCGGCCTTGATGCGGCTGACCAGGGGCACGGTGATGATTTCCGCCACCGTCGGCGTGGTGCCGATGACCACGCTGCCGCGGTAGACGCTGTTCCCGCCGGCCACCGCGCCACGGATGGCTTCCAGCTCGTCCATGATGCGCGTGGCGTGTTCCAGCACCTCGCGCCCCAGTTCGGTGATCTCCATGCCGCGTCCGTGGCGGTCGAACAGGTAGCCGCCCAGCTCGCGCTCCAGCTGGCGGATCTGCCGGCTGAGCGCGGGCTGGGCGATGTGCAGGCGATCCGCGGCCTTGCTGAGGCTGCCCAGTTCGGCAACGTGGATCAGGGTCTTGAGCTGGACGACATCCATGGGGCGATATGACCGGAGCGGGTGAGAGGGGCGAGTCTAAACGCTCTCGGCGGGGCGCGGCATCGCCTGCGACCGGGGCCTTCGCGCCGGCGTGGCGCTGCGGGCCTTGTCGCGGCTGGCCTGGCGCCCCAGCTATAGAATCCGAGCATAGCTGATAGATGGCTGGCCCACCTTATGGAGGGCCGGGGGCAGGAGTAGTTTCGCCACACACCGCCTTTGTGCGGCAAGACAACAACAAGACTCCAGAGGTCCGCCCCCATGATCGCCACCTTGCCGTTCGACCCCGCCGAATCTCCTTCTCGCGACACGTGGCGTCAGTCCGCCGCGCCGCTTCGCCGTCGCTGATCACCTCCCGCAAATCCGCCAGGCCGCACCCGCACCCGCATGCGGTCACGGCCAGTGCTCGCCCGAGAAGGGGTAATAACCATGACTACATCGCACGCTACCGCGCCCGACCAGCCGAAAAGCCGCGCCCGCGCCATCCTCGGCGCCTGCTCCGGCAACCTGGTCGAGTGGTATGACTTCTTCATCTACGCCTACACCTCGATCTACTTCGCCAGCCGCTTCTTCCCCCAGGGCGACCAGACCAGCCAGCTGCTGGCCACCGCCGCGGTGTTCGCCGTGGGCTTCTTCATGCGCCCGCTGGGCGGCTGGATCTTCGGCTGGCTCGCCGATACCCGGGGCCGCAGGGTCTCGATGATCATCTCGGTATTCATGATGTGCGCCGGCTCGCTGCTGATCGCGGTGATGCCGACCTACGAGACCGTCGGTGTCGCCGCGCCGGTGATGCTGCTGCTCGCACGGCTGGTCCAGGGGCTCTCGGTGGGCGCCGAATACGGCACCGGGGCGACCTACATCAGCGAGATCGCCACCCCCGGCCGGCGCTGCTTCTACGGCTCGTTCCAGTACTTCACCATCATCTTCGGCCAGCTCCTGGCGCTGATGACCGTGGTGCTGCTGCAACAGTGCCTGAGCAAGGCGCAGCTGAGCGAGTGGGGCTGGCGGATTCCGTTCTTCATCGGCGCCTGCGCCTCGGTGGTGGTGGTCTACCTGCGCCGCTCCATGCACGAGACCGCCTCGCGCCAGGACATGCACAAGAAGGAGGCCGGCTCGCTCAAGGGCCTGCTGCAGCACAAGCGCGCGGTGCTGCTGGTGGTGGCCTTCACCATCGGCGGTTCGCTGTACTTCTATACCTTCACCACCTACATGCAGAAGTTCCTGGTGATCTCCGCCGGCTTCGCCCCGGAGACGGTGAGCTTCATCATGACCTCGGCGCTGGTCTGCTACATGCTCGCCCAGCCGCTGTTCGGCCTGCTCGCCGACCGCCTCGGGATCAGGACCCACATGCTGATGTTCTCCGGCCTGGCGATGCTGCTGGTGGTGCCGCTGCTCTACGCGATCCAGGCCAGCCACAACGCCTTCGTCGCCTTCGCCCTGATCCTCGCGGGACTGTGCATCTCGGCGATCTACACGCCGATCGCCGGCATCCTCAAGGCCGAGCTGTTCCCCGCCAGCGTGCGCGCCCTCGGCGTCGGCTTCCCCTATGCGGTTGGCAATGCGCTGTTCGGCGGCACGGCGGAATACGTGGCGCTGAGCTTCCGCGCCCAGGGCTCGGAGAGCCACTTCTATTTCTACGTCGCCGCCGTGGTCGCGGTGACCTTCATCGCCTCCGTGCTGATGCCCAACCTGTCGCGCCACGGTTACATCAGCGGTGACGGCAATGTCGAGGCGCACACCGGCTGGCGCCGCCGGTGCACTCCGCTGGCCAGCTAGGCCCGGAGTCCTTCCCGGCAGTGACGCCGATGCCCGGACGGCATCGCCCGGCCCCTTCGCGGGCGCCCTGACGCCCTTTGTCGATGGGCGCCCATGCCCGATGGGCATATCTAAAAGGCCAAAAGGGTAGTCGCCGCGGGCCGCGGGCCTGCGCAGAATCGAAAAGACGAACAACGCAACCACCACAGGGGTTGCCGAACCCGGCGCAAGCCGGTCGAGGAGACAGAACGATGAGCCGTTACGACACCGAAGAACTCAATGCCATCCGCGACGGCGTGCGCGCCCTCTGCGCGGAATTCCCCGCCGAATACTGGCGCAAGGTCGACGAGGAGAAGGGCTTCCCCGAAGCCTTCGTCAGCGCCATGACCGAAGCCGGCTGGCTGAGCGCGATGATCCCGGAGGAATACGGCGGCTCGGGCCTGGGCCTGGCCGAAGCCTCGGTGATCCTGGAGGAAGTGAACCGCTGCGGCGGCAACTCCGGCACCATCCACGGGCAGATGTACAACATGTTCACCCTGCTGCGGAACGGCAGCGAGGAACAGAAGCGCTACTACCTGCCCAAGCTCGCCAGCGGCGAGCTGCGCCTGCAGTCGATGGGCGTCACCGAGCCGACCACCGGCACCGACACCACCAGGATCAAGACCACCGCCGTGCGCCGTGGCGACAAGTACGTGGTCAACGGCCAGAAGGTGTGGATCTCGCGCATCCAGCACTCCGACCTGATGATCCTGCTGGCGCGCACCACGCCGCTGGCGGAAGTGACGAAGAAGGTCGACGGCATGTCGATCTTCCTCGTCGACCTGCGCGAGGCGATCGGCAACGGCCTGACCGTGCAACCGATCGCCAACATGGTCAACCACGAGACCAACGAACTGTTCTTCGACAACCTGGAAATCCCCGCGAGCAGCCTGATCGGCGAGGAAGGCAAGGGCTTCCGCTACATCCTCGACGGGCTCAACGCCGAGCGCACGCTGATCGCCGCCGAGTGCATCGGCGACGGCCGCTGGTTCATCGAGAAGGCCAGCCAGTACGCCCGCGACCGCGAGGTGTTCGGCCGCCCGATCGGGAAGAACCAGGGCGTGCAGTTCCCCATCGCCGAGGCGCACATCGAAGTGGAAGCGGCCGACCTGATGCGCTGGCGCGCCTGCGAGGAGTACGACGCCGGGCGCAATGCCGGCGCGGCGGCGAACATGGCCAAGTACCTGGCGGCCAAGGCCAGCTGGGAGGCGGCCAACGCCTGCCTGCAGACCCACGGCGGCTTCGGCTTCGCCAACGAATACGACGTCGAGCGCAAGTTCCGCGAGACCCGCCTGTACCAGGTGGCGCCGATTTCCACCAACCTGATCCTCTCCTACGTGGCCGAGCACCTGCTCGAGCTGCCGCGCTCGTTCTGACCCCGGAGGAATGCGCATGAGCCTCAACGCCGCTGGCCGTCCCCTCGACGGCATCACCGTGGTCAGCCTGGAACACGCCATCGCCGCGCCGTTCTGCACCCGCCAGCTGGCCGACCTCGGCGCCCGGGTGATCAAGGTCGAGCGCCCCGGCGTGGGCGACTTCGCCCGTGGCTATGACGAGCGCGTCAACGGCCTGGCCTCGCACTTCGTCTGGACCAACCGCTCCAAGGAAAGCCTGGCGCTGGACCTCAAGCAGCCCGAGGCCGGCGCGGTGATGGACAGCCTGCTGGCGAAGGCCGACGTGCTGGTGCAGAACCTCGCGCCCGGCGCGGCGGCGCGCATGGGCCTGTCCTTCGAGGCACTGCATGAGCGCTTCCCGCGCCTGATCGTCTGCGACATCTCCGGCTACGGCGCGGGCGGCCCCTACGAGCAGAAAAAGGCCTACGACCTGCTGATCCAGAGCGAGGCCGGTTTCCTCTCGGTCACCGGCGGGCCGGGCGAGGACGAGATGGCCAAGGCCGGCTGCTCCATCGCCGACATCGCCGCCGGCATGTACGCCTACACCGGCGTGCTTTCCGCGCTGCTGTTGCGCGGGCGCACCGGCGAGGGCAGCCATGTCGATGTGTCGATGCTGGAAAGCCTGGTGGAGTGGATGGGCTACCCGATGTACTACGCCTTCGACGGCGCGCCGCCGCCACCGCGGGCCGGCGCGGCCCATGCGACGATCTATCCCTACGGGCCGTTCCCGGTGGGCGATGGCAGCAGCGTGATGCTCGGCCTGCAGAACGAGCGCGAGTGGACGCTGTTCTGCAATCAGGTGCTGCTGCGTCCGGAGCTGGCCGAGGAGGAACGCTTCGCCGCCAACTTCAAGCGCGTGGCCAACCGCGACGCGCTGCGCGCGATCATCGTCGAGGTGTTCGCCGGGCTGGATTTCGACGAGGTGATCGCACGGCTCGAACGCGCGCAGATCGCCAACGCGCGGGTCAACGACATGGCCGGCGTCTGGGCGCACCCGCAATTGCAGGCCCGCCAGCGCTGGTGCCCGGTGGGCACGCCCAACGGCGAAGTGCCCGGCCTGCTGCCGCCGGCCAGCAGCAACGCCTTCACCCCGCGCATGGACCCGGTGCCGGCCCTCGGCGAACACACCGAGGCGCTGCTGGCGGAAATCGGCCTGCCAGCCGGGCAGGTGGAACAGATACGCCGGGCCGGCAAGCGCTGAGCGCCGCCCCGATTGCCATCCAACACGGATTTCGAGAGTCCCATGAAAGTACTGGTCAGCGTCAAACGCGTGGTCGATTACAACGTCAAGGTCCGCGTCAAGGCGGACAACTCCGGCGTCGATCTCGCCAACGTCAAGATGTCCATGAACCCCTTCTGCGAAATCGCCGTGGAAGAAGCCGTGCGCCTGAAAGAGCAGGGCGTCGCCACCGAGATCGTCGCGGTCTCCGTCGGCCCGGGCGCCGCCCAGGAGCAACTGCGCACCGCGCTGGCGCTGGGTGCCGATCGCGCCATTCTCGTTGAAGCCGTCAAGGGAGAGGGCAACGATGAGCTGAATTCCCTGGCCGTCGCCAAGGCCCTGAAAGCCATCGTCGACATGGAGCAGCCGCAGCTGGTCATCCTCGGCAAGCAGGCCATCGACAGCGACAACAACCAGACCGGCCAGATGCTGGCGGCGCTCTCCGGCTACGCCCAGGGCACCTTCGCCTCCAAGGTCGAAGTCGCTGGCGACAAGGTCAACGTCACCCGTGAAATCGACGGCGGCCTGCAGACCGTCGCCCTGAATCTGCCGGCGATCGTCACCACCGACCTGCGCCTGAACGAGCCGCGCTACGCATCGCTACCGAACATCATGAAGGCGAAGAAGAAGCCGCTGGAAGTCCTCACGCCCGACGCGCTGGGCGTTTCCACGGTCTCGACCCTGAAGACGCTCAAGGTGGAAGCACCCGCAGCCCGCAGTGCCGGCATCAAGGTGACGTCGGTGGCCGAACTGGTCGAGAAACTGAAGAACGAAGCGAAGGTGATCTGATGGCTGTTTTGGTTGTTGCAGAACATTCGAATGGCGCGCTGGCCGCAGCGACGCTGAACACGCTCAGCGCCGCGCAGAAGATCGGTGGCGAGATCAGCGTGCTGGTCGCTGGCCAGAACGTCGCTGGCGTGGCCGAAGCCGCCGCCAGGATCGCAGGCGTTGCCAAGGTGCTGGTCGCCGACAACGCCGCCTACGCTCACCAGCTGCCGGAGAACGTCGCTCCGCTGATCGCTGCTGTTGTGAAAGAGAGTGGGGGCAAGGGCTACAGCCACGTGCTGGCCGCCGCCACCACCAACGGCAAGAACTTCCTGCCGCGCGTCGCCGCCCTGCTGGACGTCGACCAGATCTCCGAGATCATCGACGTGGTCAGCGCCGACACCTTCAAGCGCCCGATCTACGCCGGCAACGCCATCGCCACCGTGCAGTCCTCGGCCGCGATCAAGGTCATCACCGTGCGTGGCACCGGCTTCGACGCCGCGGCTGCCGAAGGTGGTTCCGCCGCGGTTGAAGCGGTTTCCGGCCCGGCCGATGCCGGCAAGTCCGTCTTCGTCGGCGAAGAGCTGGCCAAGTCCGACCGTCCGGAACTGACCGCTGCCAAGATCGTCGTTTCCGGCGGCCGCGGCATGGGCAACGGCGACAACTTCAAGATCCTCTACGCCCTGGCCGACAAGCTGGGCGCCGCCGTTGGCGCTTCCCGCGCCGCGGTCGACGCCGGCTTCGTGCCGAACGACATGCAGGTCGGCCAGACCGGCAAGATCGTCGCGCCGCAGCTGTACATCGCGGTGGGCATCTCCGGTGCCATCCAGCACCTGGCGGGCATGAAGGACTCCAAGGTCATCGTCGCGATCAACAAGGACGAAGAGGCGCCGATCTTCCAGGTTGCCGACTACGGCCTGGTCGCCGACCTGTTCGACGCCGTGCCCCAGCTGTCCAACGCCGTTTGAATCCCGTCCCAGGAGTATTCCGACATGAGTGAAATCGATCTCTCCGCGTGGATCGGCCGTACCGAGGAAACCCGTGACCAGATCAGCCGCAATCTGGTCAGGCGCATCGCCGCCACCCTGGGAGAACCCGCCCCGGTCGAGGGTGAAGCCTTGCCCGCGCTGTGGCACTGGGCCTTCTTCCAGGACCCGGTGTTCGAATCCGCGCTTGGCGAGGATGGCCATCCGGCCCGCGGTGGTTTCCTGCCGCCGGCGGATAACCGCAATCGCATGTGGGCCGGCAGTCGGATCGAGTTCATCGAGCCGCTGAAGGTCGGCGCCGAGGTGACGCGGATTTCCACCCTCCTCGATGTGCAGGAGAAGCATGGCCGGACCGGGTCGCTGCTGTTCGTCACCGTGCGCCACGATCATTTCCAGGATGGCCGCCTTGCCCAGCGCGACGAGCAGGACATCGTGTACCGGGAGCCCACGCCACCCAGGCTGTCAGGCTCGGACCCGCTGAAGAGCGGCGCCTGGCGGGAAGCCGTCGAACCCAGCCCGACCCTGCTGTTCCGCTATTCCGCGGTTACCTTCAACGGCCACCGCATCCACTACGACTGGCCTTACGTCACCGAAGCGGAGGGCTATCCGGGGCTGGTGGTGCATGGGCCGCTCATCGCCACGCTCAACCTGCGCGCGTTCTGCCGGGCCAATCCGCAAGCGCGTTTGCGCCGCTTCGCATTCCGGGGTTTGCGTCCGCTGATCTGCCCCGAACGCTTCGAGGTGGGCGGCGAGTTGCTCGGGGAAGGCAAGGCGCAGGTCTGGGCCGGCAACGAAGCCGGGCTTGCCCAGGTCGGCGAAGTGGAATTCGAGTGAGGACGAAAGCATGAACAAGACTGCCATCCGATCCGCGCTGTTCGTTCCGGCCACCCGCCCCGAACGTATTCCCAAGGCGCTGGCCAGCGGCGCCAGCCGGGTGATCGTCGATCTGGAGGACGCGGTGGAGGAAAGCCTCAAGCCCCAGGCGCGGAACAATCTCGACGCCTTCCTCGCGGAGCATCCCGAGGCGCAGGTCCTGGTGCGGGTCAACGCACCCGGCCATCCGCAACACGAAGCAGACCTCGCGCTCTGCCAACGCCACCCGGGCGTGGTGGGCGTGATGCTGCCCAAGGCCGAGTCCGCCGAGCAGGTCAGGCGGGCGGCGGCGACCGGCAAGCCGGTGTGGCCCATCATCGAAAGCGCCCGAGGTCTCTGGGCCGTGGCGGAGGTGGCGGGTGCGGAGGGCGTGGAACGCCTGTCCTTCGGAAGCCTCGACCTGGGCCTGGACCTCAACCTGACCAGCGGCAGCGAAGCCGCCGAGCAGGTCATGGGGCATGCCCGCTATGCCGTGCTGCTGCATTCCCGGCTGGCGGGCCTCGCTCCGCCCCTGGACGGCGTCTACCCCGACATCAAGGATCACGAAGGCCTGGCCCGTACCGCGGGTTTCGCCCGCGACATGGGCTTCGCCGGCCTGCTCTGTATCCACCCCAGCCAGGTGGCGGTGATTCACCAGGCCTTGCGGCCGAGCGATGCCGAAATCGACTGGGCCCGCCGGGTGATTGCGGCAGCGGCCACGGGAGAGGGCGTGTTCGTACTGGACGGCGCCATGGTCGACGCCCCGGTGATCGGCCGCGCCCGCAGCCTGCTGGAGCGGGCAGGGGAGTGAGTTCGTGCGGTGCCGTCGCCACAGCCGTGTGAAGTACGACAGCGGCGCTTATCTGCACGACGTGTTCCGAGAACCTGCCGGGCGTTATCCGGGGCGGCGAATCATCGTGGCGCCAGTCCTGGTTTCCAAGCGGGCAGCGTTCGATGAGCGGATGGCTGTTCTGCAAACGCCCGGAGTTTCAAGCGAATCCACCCGTACTGGGTAGCAGGGAAGCGGGGATACCGGCAGTCCACCCGATTGCCGGAAGTTCACCGTCACGGATGGGGTGGAAATATCCAGAGCCACGACCTTTGGATGTTCTTCGACAGGGCGCGGCCCTTGGCTCGTTACACGGGCCAGGGGCCGATCGCCACGCACGTTCATACCAGGGAAACATATAGCGGGATCGTCACTGACTCCCCGCGGGAAGTTTGCACGCCCTTGCATTACCTCACCGCTTTAATAACAACAAGAGAACAAATCATGCATCGTAATGTCACCGCTTCCAGCTTGCTGTTGGGTAGTTGCAGTCTCTTCTTCATCCCGCTCGCCAGCGCGGAGTTGATCAAGGACTCGAAGGCGAGCCTGGAAATGCGCAACTTCTATTTCAATCGTGATTTCCGCCAGGAGGGCGCCGCCCAGAACAAGGCGGAGGAGTGGGCCCAGGGCTTCCTGTTGCGCTACGAATCCGGCTACACCGAAGGCACCGTCGGCGTGGGCCTGGATGCCATCGGACTGCTTGGCGTGAAACTGGATTCCAGCCCCGATCGCAGCGGCACCGGCCTGCTCAAGCGGGACCGTGAAGCGCCCCGGCGTGCCCAGGACGAATATGGCGAGCTGGGGCTGACCGCCAAGCTGCGGGCCTCCAAGAGCGCCCTCAAGCTGGGCACCCTGATGCCCAAGCTGCCGGTACTGCTGGCCAACGACTCCCGCCTCCTGCCGCAGACCTTCGAGGGCGGCCAGCTCAATTCCCTGGAGATCGATGGCCTGACCTTCGACGCCGGCCGGCTACGCCAAGTGAACCAGCGTGACTCCTCCGATTACGAAGACATGGGCATCACCACCGCCGGGGTGAAGAACATCCGCGCGCGCCAGGCCACCAGCGATGGCTTCGACTTCGCCACCCTCAGCTACAAGTGGACCGACCGCCTCACCACCGGCTATGGCTTCGGTCGCCTGGACGACTTCTATCGCCAGCACATGCTGACGCTGAACCACCTGCTGCCGCTGGGGGCCGGCCAGACGCTGAAAAGCGACCTGCGCTTCGCCCGCTCCACCGACGAAGGTGGCAGCAACGTCGACAACAAGGCCTTCGGCGCGATGTTCACCTACGGGATCGGCGGCCACGCCCTGGGCCTGGGCTACCAGCGCATGAGCGGAGATACCGGCTTCGCCTACGTCAACGGCAGCGACCCCTACCTGGTGAACTTCGTGCAGATCGGCGACTTCGCCAACCGTGAAGAACGCTCCTGGCAAGCCCGCTACGACTACAACTTCGCCACGCTGGGGGTTCCGGGCCTGACCTTCATGACCCGCTACCTTTCCGGTGATGGCGTGGAACTGGGCGCCGGCCGCGAGGATGGCAAGGAATGGGAGCGCGACACCGACATCGCTTACGTGGTGCAGAAGGGGCCGCTGAAGAACCTTGGCGTCAAATGGCGAAATGCGACGGTTCGTTCGACAAACTTCGGTAGCGATATCGATGAGAACCGCCTGATCATTACCTACACATTGCCGCTCTGGTAATGAAACAGCGATAAGGAAAGTTGCATCACGGAACCCACTCATTCAATGCGGTAGTTGCCAGCGGAATCAGTGCCGACCTCGATAGCAGGGGCAACTTTGTTGAAAGGGTTTCGGAATAGATGAATGGAAAAGGAAAAGGGCCCGCTTGGGCCCTTTTTTAACTGCGTTTAACCCGCTGCTGTTCCAGGTGCCGATGCACACTCATCCGTGGTGTTACCCGCGGCTCGTCAACCACGCCCGCCAGCCACCGAAGCGGCTGATGTCCTCGGCGCCATCGAGTCCCCAGGCGTCGCAGATGAAGCCGGTTTCCCAGCTGCCGTCCTCCAGCTGCACCTTGCCCAGCCCCAGCGGCGCCGGGATGCCGGTGAGGAAGGAGCCCAGCTCGGCGCTGGGCAACTCCCAGACTTCCACCTTGATGGCCACGCCGCCCTCGGCCACGCGCAGCATGCCCGGGCGCAGCGGCGGGCCGCCGGCCAGGGCGTAGAGCTTGTACGCCGGCGCGCTGCGGGTGGCGCGCAGGAGTCGGCCGCCGCGCTGGCGCAGTTGCCCGTTCAGCGCCAGGCCGTCCAGGTGCGCGCCGCACACCACCAGGCGCGCGCGGTCGTTGCGCGCGGCGCTGGTGGCGGAGGCCGGGGCGATGGCATTGCCGCCGGCGAGCGGCAGCTTGTGCCGGCGCTGCAGGGCGTCGGCCATGCCGAGCAGGTACTGGTCGGTGAAGGCGCGGCCGAACAGGGTCACGCCCCACGGCAGGCCGTTGTCCATGATCGCGCTGGGCACGGCGACGGCGGCGTAGTCCAGCAGGTTCATGAAGTTGGTGTAGTAGCCCAGCTCGGAATTGCGCCGCACCGGCTCGGCGTGCAGTTCGTCCAGCGTCACCGGGCGGCCGATGGTGGGCGTCAGCACGCAGTCGAGGTCGGCGAGGATCGCATCGCACTGCGCCTTGAGCTCCTGCAGCCGGTACTGCGCGCGGAACGCCTGCACGGCGGTCGCGCCGGGCGCTTTCGCCAGCACGTCGCGGATCACCGGCAGCACCGCCTGCGGATCGCGCTCGATCAGCTCGCCCGCCACGCTGTAGCGCTCGGCCACCCAGGGGCCTTCGTAGAGCAGGCGCGCGGCTTCGAGGAAGGGCGCGAAGTCGATTTCCCGCGCCTCGCCGCCCAGGGCCTTGAGCTGGCCCTGGGCGTCGGCGAACAGCGCCGGGCCTTCCGGGCAGCCGAAGAATTCCAGCTGATCGGCACGGGGTACGCCGAAGCGGAACGGCCTGGGCGCGCCGAAGGCGCTGGCGTCGTTCCACGCGGGGTTGGCGCGGCTGTAGCCGTCCAGCGGGTCGAGGCGGGCGCTGAGGGCGAGCAGCTCGCTGGCCTCGCTGGCGCTGGCGGTGAAGTAGGTGATGCAGTCCAGCGTGCGGCAGGCCGGCACCAGGCCGTGGTTGGACAGCAGGCCCTTGCTCGGCTTGAGCCCCAGCAGGCCGTTGAGCGCCGCCGGCACGCGGCCGGAGCCGGCGGTGTCGGTGCCCAGGGCGAAGCTCGCCACGCCCAGCGCCACGGCCAGCGAGGAACCGGCACTGGAGCCGCCCGACGGGTACTCCGGCAGCACGCTGTTGCGGCATTCGCCGTAGGGCGAGCGGGTGCCGTTGAGGCCGGTGGCGAACTGGTCGAGGTTGGTCTTGCCCAGCGGGATGGCGCCCAGGTCGATCAGTTGCTGCACCAGCGTCGCGGAAGACTCCGGCGTGTAGGCGAAGGCCGGGCAGGCGGCGGTGGTGGGGATGCCGGCGAGGTCGATGTTGTCCTTGATGGCGAAGGGGATGCCGTAGAGCGGCAGGCTTTCCGGCGACTTGCCGTCCAGCGCGGCGAGGTAGGGCTCCAGTTCTTCCGGGCTCAGCAGGTGGATGAACAGGTGGTAGTCCGGGTTCAGCGCGGCGGCCTTGTCGCGCAGTTCGGCGATCAGCTGGCGCGGCGTGGCGCGGCCTTCGCGGTAGGCGGTGCGCAGGGTGGCGAGGCGGAGGTCGAAGGTGTTGGGCATGGTCGTGTTTCCTTGGGGCCGATCAGTTCAGTGCGCGGGCGCCCTCTCATCGAGAGGGCGCTTTCCAGCGTTCGCTCAGGCTTCTTCCATCACCACCACCCGCTGCCCGGCGCGCACCGGCGAGCCGGGCTGCACGCGGACTTCGCGCACCACGCCGTCGCGCGGGGCGGTGAGGGGGATTTCCATCTTCATGGATTCGAGGATCACCAGGACGTCGCCGGCCTTCACGCTGGCGCCGGCTTCCACCTGCACCTGCCAGAGGTTGCCGGCGATGTGGCTTTCGACGGCGTGCTGGCCGGCGCCCAGCGGGGCGTCCTCGCCGCTGTCGACGGCGGCTTCCTCGCTCTCGAAGTGCGCCTGGCCGGAGGCGATCCAGCGTTCGCGCTCGGCGGCGAAGGCGGCGCGCTGGTGGCGGCGGAAGGCGTCGATGCTCTCGGCTTCCCCGGCGAGGAACCGCTGGTAGTCGGCCAGGTGCAGTTCGCTGTGCTCGATGCGCAGCGGGTAGCGACCGAGCGGGAAGTCGCGGCGGATGCGCAGCAGTTCCCCGGCGGACACCGGGTAGAACCGCACCTGGTCGAAGAAGCGCAGCAGCCAGGGCTTGCCGTCGAATGCCGCGACCTCGCGGTAGCGGTTCCACATCTGCAGGGTGCGGCCGACGAACTGGTAGCCGCCGGGGCCCTCCATGCCGTAGACGCACATGTAGGCGCCGCCGATGCCCACGGAGTTTTCCGCCGTCCAGGTGCGCGCCGGGTTGTACTTGGTGGTCACCAGGCGGTGGCGCGGGTCCAGCGGCGTGGCCACCGGCGCGCCGAGGTAGACGTCGCCCAGGCCCATCACCAGGTAGCTGGCCTCGAACACCGTGCGGTACACCGCCTCCAGGTCCGGCAGCTCGTTGATGCGGCGGATGAACTCCAGGTTGCTCGGGCACCAGGGCGCGTCCTTGCGCACGGTGGTCATGTATTTCTCGATGGCCAGCTGGCAGGCCGGGTCGTCCCAGGACAGCGGCAGGTGCACGATGCGCGAGGGCACCTTGAGGTCCCGCGCGGCGCAGACCGCGTCCCACAGGCCGGCGACGGTTTCCAGCAGGCTTTCCAGCGGCAGGATTTCCGGCTGGTAGTGCACCTGCAGCGAGCGGATGCCGGGGGTGAGGTCGATCACGCCGTCGAGGTGCTTCGCCTCCAGCGCCTGCATCAGGGCGTGGGCGCGGAAGCGCAGCACCAGGTCCAGCTCGGGCTGGCCGATCTCCAGCAGCAGGTGGGTGTCGCCGGAAAGGCGGGCGACCAGGCGGGTGTCGTCTTGGCCGAGGTCGAGGACGATGGGGGAGGTGAAATCGGCGGCGCCGAAGTTGGATGGTGTGCCTGTAGGAGCGAGCTTGCTCGCGAACGCTTTTTGCTGGTGATCCCGAAGTTGTGCAGGTTCGCGAGCAAGGGCTGAGGCGCCCCCCTCGGTCCTACGAAAAGCAGCAAGCTCGCGGGCGGTGGCGATGTCCACCGGCAGGAAGCGCACCTTGTCCCCGGCCTTGAGCTGGCCGAGCTGCCAGAGGTCGGCCTCGATCACCGTCACCGGGCAGACGAAGCCGCCCAGGCTCGGGCCGTCCGGGCCGAGGATCACCGGCATGTCGCCGGTGAAGTCCACCGCGCCAATGGCGTAGGGGTTGTCGTGGATGTTCGACGGGTGCAGCCCGGCCTCGCCGCCGCTCTCGCGCACCCATTCCGGCTTCGGGCCGATCAGGCGCACGCCGGTGCGGCTGGAGTTGAAGTGCACTTCCCAGTCGGTGGCGAAGAAGGTCTCGATATAGGCCGGGGTGAAGTATTCCGGCGCGCCGTGGGGGCCGTAGATCACGCGGATCTGGCGCACGGCCGGCAGCTCGGTGCGCAGCTGCGGCGGCAGGCTGGCGCCGTGGCCGGTGTCCGTCAGCTCCGCCAGGTGCAGCACGTCGCCGGCGCGCAGCGCGCGGCCGCCGTGGCCGCCGAACTGGCCGAGGGTGAAGGTGCTCTTGCTGCCCAGGTAGTCCGGCACCTGCAGGCCGCCGCGCAGGCACAGGTAGCTGCGCGCGCCGGCGCCGCCGACGGTGCCGAGGCTGAGCGTGGCGCCGGCGGCGATGAACAGCGCGGTATCCATCGGCTGCTCGACGCCATCCAGGCTGATCGGCAGCGCCGCGCCGGTGATGGCGACCACCGCGTCGGTGTTGAAGCGCAGGCTCGGGCCGCTCATGGTGATTTCCAGCGCGGCGGCGCCTTCGGGGTTGCCCAGCAGGACGTTACCCAGGCGCAACGCGCGGTCGTCCATCGGCCCGGACGGCGGCACGCCCACGGCCCAGTAGCCGAGGCGGCCGGGGTAGTCCTGCACGCTGGTCTGGGTGCCGGCGCCGAGCACTTCGACGGTCTGCGCGCGGTAGCGCAGGCCCTCCAGGCAGCGGGTCCAGGGCGAGCCGCTGGCGAAGGGCGCATCCGCCAGAATCTGCCGCAGGTAGTCGCGGTTGCATTCCACGCCGTAGAGCAGGCTGCCTTCGAGCGCGCGGTCGAGGCCGGCGCTGGCCAGCTCGCGGGTCGGCGCCCAGGCGATGAGCTTGGCGATCATCGGGTCGAACCAGGGCGGAATCTCGCAGCCGGCCTCGACCCAGGTGTCGATGCGCAGCGCCTTGCCGTCCGCCGGCGGGAACTGTACGGCGGTGAGCAGCCCGGGGCAGGGCTGGAAGTCGCGGCCCGGGTCTTCCGCATACAGCCGCGCCTGGATGGCGTGGCCGCCGGGCTCCAGCGCGGCGGCCAGTTCGGCCAGTGGCGGCAGGTCGCCGGCAGCCAGTTCGATCATCCAGCGCACCAGGTCGACGCCCCAGACCTGCTCGGTGACGCCGTGCTCCACCTGCAGGCGGGTGTTCACTTCGAGGAAGTAGAAGCGCTGCGCCTCGCTGTCGTAGACGAACTCCACGGTGCCGGCGCTGCGGTAACGGACCGCCTTGGCCAGCTGGATCGCCGCCGCGCAGAGCGCTTCGGCCATGCCGGCGGGGAGGTTGGGCGCAGGGGTTTCCTCCAGCACCTTCTGGTTGCGCCGTTGCACCGAGCAGTCGCGCACGCCGAGGGCGATCACCTCGCCCTTACCGTCGCCGAACACCTGCACTTCCAGGTGGCGGGCGCGCTGGATGTATTTCTCGATGAACACGCCGGAGTCGCTGAAGTTGTTCTGCCCCAGGCGTTTCACCGCGTCGAAGGCGTCGCGCAGTTCGTCCGCCGAGCGGCACACGCGCATGCCGATGCCGCCGCCGCCGGCGGTGCTCTTCAGCATCACCGGGTAGCCGACCTGTTCGCCGGCACGCAGGGCGGCGTCGAGGTCTTCCAGCAGGTCGGTGCCTTCGAGCATCGGCACGCCCTGTTCGCGGGCCAGGGCGCGGGCGGTGTGCTTGAGGCCGAACAGGCGCAGCTGCTCCGGCGTCGGGCCGACGAAGGCGATGCCGGCGGCTTCGCAGGCTTCGGCGAAGGCGGCGTTCTCGGAGAGGAAGCCGTAGCCGGGGTGGATGGCCCGGGCGCCGCTGTCGCGGGCGGCTTGAAGAATCTTCTCGACCACCAGGTAGGTGCTCGACGCCGGGCCCTCGCCGAGGCTGATGGCCTGGGCGGCCTGCTGGATGTGCAGGCTGGCGGCGTCGGCTTCGGAGTAGACAGCCACGCCGTCCACCCGCAGGTCACGAAGCGTGCGCAGGATGCGGCAGGCGATGGCGCCGCGGTTGGCGATCAGGAGCTTGTCGAACATGAGGGCGTCCCCATGGGGTGGCGGGCCGTCCCGCCGTCATTCGGTGCGCGCCACGGTCGTCCGTGGCGCTGGAGCTTTTCGTAGGAGCGAGCTTGCTCGCGAACCCGGCCTAGCTCCGGTGCTCGGACGAGATCTGTTCGCGAGCAAGCTCGCTCCTACAGGTTCTCAGCGTCGGGCTGCATTGGGCGCTGCGGCTCTGGCTGAGGAGGAAGAGCCAGCGCCGCAACGCTTGCAGCTTTCCGCTTGCCGCTTGTGGCTGCTTCACTCCCATACCAGCAGCTCCGCCGGGGTCGGGTTCCAGCCGTTGCAGGGGTTGTTCAGCTGCGGGCAGTTGGAGATCAGGACGATGACATCCATGTGCGCGAGCAGCTCGACGTACTTGCCGGCGCCGGAGATGCCGTCCTCGAAGGTCAGCCCGCCCTCGGCGGTGACCGGCACGTTCATGAAGAAGTTGATGTTGTGGCTGATGTCGGCCTTGCTCAGGCGGCCGTCGTGCAGGCTGGCGCGCAGGAAGTTGTCGCGGCAGCTGTGCATGTAGCGCTTGTCCAGGGCGTAGCGCACGGTGTTGCTTTCCTGCGCGCAGGCGCCGCCGAGGGTGTCGTGGCGGCCGCAGGTGTCGGCGACGATGCTCAGCATCGGGTTGCCGAGGTTGGACCAGAGCACGCTGCCGGCGCTGAGGTAGACCTGCCCCTGCTTGCGCAGGGTGCGCTGCACGTCGTAGCGCTCGCGCGGGTTGGCGGCGCTGAAGAACAGGGTGTCCACCGCCTGGTTGCCTTCCAGGTCGAGGATGCGCAGGGTCTGCCCGGCTTTCAGCTGGGTGAGGCTGGGTTCGCCGGCCGGGATCAGGGTGCGCGAGACGCAGGCTTCGGGGTGTTTGTCGCTGGGGACGATGGGCATGTTCGCGCTCCTCAGATGAACAGGCGTTCGGTGTTGTGGAAGCCGCGGCCGTTCTCCGGCCGCGAGGTGCGGCAGAGCACGCTGATGCCGTCGGCGGCGACCTGCTGCCAGGTCAGGCCGATGGGCCGGGGCGCGTAGTCCGGGTTCGGGTCCAGCGGGTGCTGCAGGGCGGTGAGCACCACGAGGCAGTCCATCGGCGCGTAGAGCTCGACGTAGTCGCCGGCTTTGGAGTTGTCCGGCGCGAAGTGGAAGCAGCCGTCGGCGTCGACGTCCACGCGGCTGAACAGGTTCAGGCACATCAGGAGGTCCTGCAGGCGCATGTCCCACTTGCCCATTTCCACCAGCAGGTTGTCCACGCCGTTGCGGTGGAAGCTGTTGCGCAGTTCCTGGTAGCGGCCCGCGCCGTACTTTTCCTGCACCTCGGCGGCGTTCAGCACGCCGCCGAAGCTGTCGTGCCAGCCGCAGCTGTCGGCGGTGATCGCCGCCAGCACGCGGCCCATGTCCGAGTACAGGCAGTGGCCGGCGGTGAGGCGCGCGGTGTGCTGGCACTTGAGGCTGTCGGGCAGGTTCAGCCGCTCGCTTTTCTCGGCGGCGTTGAACAGCAGCACGCTGACGTTGCCGCCGCCTTGGAGGTCGGCCAGGCGCAGCAACTGGCCGCGCTTGAGGACGAAGGAGGTGTGGCCGCCGCCGGGGACGGTTTCTTCGTAGAGCGTGGTGCGCAGGTCATTCATGTCGGATTCCTCAGTAGGCCGGCGTGAGCAGCGGTGCGGCCGTTTCCAGGCGCGCGGCGAGCGTTTCAGGCAGGGCGGCGCGTGCGGCCCGGCGGTCGGTGTTGAGCGGGATGTCGTAGGTGATGCGGGCGCCGTAGGCGGTGGGCGCCTGCGGGTCGTGGCGGACCTTGTCGAAGACCAGCAGGCGGGTGCCCAGGCTGAAGCCCTCGGCGAGGTCGTGGGTGACCATGAACACGGTGAGCCGGGTCTCCTGCCACAGCTCCAGCAGCAGGGCGTGCATGTCCTTGCGGATGCCCGGATCGAGGGCGCCGAAGGGTTCGTCGAGCAGCAGCACGCGCGGCTTCATCACCAGCGCCTGGGCGATCGCCAGGCGCTGCTGCATGCCGCCGGAGAGGGCTGTGGGGTACTGCTTGAGCGCATGGCCGAGGCCGACGCGCTCGAGCAGTTCGGCGGCCTGCTCGCGGGCTTCGCGCTTGGCCGCGCCGAACAGCCGGCCGAGCAGCGGCGAGCGCGGCAGTTCCAGGCCGAGGGCGACGTTGTCGAGCACGGAGAGGTGCGGGAACACCGAGTAGCGCTGGAACACCACGCCACGGCTCGGGTCGGGCTCGCCCACCAGCGGCTGGCCTTCGAGCAGCAGTTCGCCGAGGCTGGGGCGCTCCTGGCCGAGCAGCAGGCGCAGGAAGGTCGACTTGCCGCAGCCGGAGGCGCCGACCAGGGTGCAGAACTCGCCTTCCTGCACGTCCAGGTTGAGGCGTTCCAGCACCACGTTGCCGGCGTATTCCTGCCAGACATTGCGCACGGAAATGAAGCTCATGCCTTGGCTCCTTCGTACCAGGGGAAGGCGCGCCGGGTGAGCGCGCGCAGTGCCCAGTCCATCAGCCAGGCCAGCGCGGTGATCCACACCACGTAGGGCAGGATCACGTCCATCGCCAGGTAGCGGCGCACGAGGAAGATGCGGTAGCCCAGGCCGTCGGTGGAGGCGATGGCTTCGGCGGCGATGAGGAACAGCCAGGCCGAGCCGAGCATCAGGCGCAGGGAGATCAGGAGGCGCGGCATCAGCTGCGGCAGCACCACGCGCAGGATCAGCGTCCAGGTGCTGGCGCCCAGGGTCTGCGCCTTGATCAGCAGTTCGCGGGGGATTTCCCGCGCGCGCTGTTCGATGTCGCGGGCGATGCAGGGGGCGACGCCGATGACGATCAGCACCACCTTGGACAGCTCGCCGAGGCCGAAGACGATGAACAGCACCGGCAGGATCGCCAGCGGCGGGATCATCGACAGCACGGTGAGCAGCGGCGACAGCGGCGCGCCGAACAGTGGCACGCTGCCGGCGGCGATGCCCAGCACCAGGCCGAGCAGGGCGGCGATGGACAGGCCCACGCCCAGGCGTTGCAGGCTGGCGCCGGTGTCCTTCCAGAACAACACGTCGCCGCTGCGCTTGTCTTCGCTGAAGGCCAGGCGGTTGACCGCGTCGGCCATCTGCGCGGCGCTGGGCAGCAGCTTGTCGTTGGGGTTCTCCGCCAGCCGCGACGTGGAGCCTGCGAAGTAGGCGAACAGCAGCAGGGCGAAGGGCAGCAGCACCAGGAACAGGCGGCCGCTGCGGTCGGGGGTTCGGTTGATCAGGCGCATGGGGCGTACCTGTCTATTGGGAAGGGTGCTGTCTGCAGGAGCGAGCTTGCTCGCGAACGGTGTTCAGCTTGGCGCCCAGGCGTCATGCGGTTCGCGAGCAAGCTCGCCCCTACGAAAAGCCAAAGAGCCTCAGAGCTTGCCGTCGGCCGCCATCTGCACGTAGGTCGGGTCGAAACGCAGCTTGAGGTTCTGCGCGTCACCGGTGGCGACGCCGCCGGCGAAGCTCATGCCGACGGCTTCGGCGCTTTTCGCGCCCTCGCCGAGCAGGCCGTGGGCGAAGGAGAAGGCCGCGACCTTGTCCATGGTCGCCGGCAGCTTCGGGCTAGTGGCGAAGGCCAGGGCTTCCTTGGGCGTGGCAAACAGCCGGGTGGTGGCGAGCTGGCTCCGGTAGCCGGCGAGGTCGGTGCCCGAGGCCTTGGCCATGTGCTCCAGCGCGGCGCGGGTCTCGGCGCTGTCGCCCTGCATCAGCGCCACGGTCTCGAACCAGGCGCCGGTCAGGGCCTTGCCCAGGGCGGGGTTGTCTTTGAGCACCGCGCTGTTGACCACCATCATGTCCATGATCTCGCCGGGAATCCGGCTGGAGTCGAACACCTCGGTGGTGCCCGGCTTGGCGCGGGCCTCGGCGAGCATCGGGTTCCAGGTGGTCACGGCCTGCACGTCGTCGGTGTTGAAGGCGGCGGCGATGTCGGCGTCGGAGGTGTTCACCGTGGTTACGTCCTTCTCGCTGAGGCGGGCGTTTTCCAGGGCGCGGGCGAGCAGGTAGTGGGAGACGGAGAGCTCCACCAGGTTGACGTTCATGCCCTTGAGGTCGACCAGGGTCTTGCCGTCGCCCTTGATGACGATGCCGTCGTTGCCGTTGGAGAAGTCGCTGACGATCAGCGCGGTGGAGTCCACGCCGCCGGCGGCGGGGATGGTCAGCGCGTCCATGTTGGTCATGGTGCAGCCGTCGAACTGGCCCGCGGTGTACTGGTTGATCGACTCGATGTAGTCGTTGAGCTGGGTGACCTTGATCTGGATGCCGTACTTCTTCGCCCACTTGTCGACGATGCCGTGGCTGGCGGCGTATTCCCAGGGCATCCAGCCTGCGTAAATGGTCCAGCAGAGGTTGAAGCTGTTCTTCGCGGCGGCGGAGGTCGAGAGGCTGAAGGCGGCGAGGCCGGCGGCGAACAGGGCGGTCAGAAGGGGCTTGCGCATGGACAATCTCCAGGTCGGTTGTCGGGCGGGCAGGAGTCGGGCGGCAGGTGTCGCTCTCGTCTCCCGGGCTTTTGTCCCGCCGTGTAACCTCGCTGGAGGTCGATGACTCTCGGACCAGTCACTCGCCGCGCGAGCCGGAACCCTAGTCATCCATTGTCAGATTGTGGTGCCGCTCTCCGGTGATCCGGGTGGCTCCTGCACAGAGCGGTAAATGCGAATGTCATGCCAACCACGGATGCGGCCGTCTCAGCAGGGCCGCAACGCTGCCTCGCGGCCTCCGAACATCGTTTTCCGTGCGTTTACGCCCCCAAAAGAGGCGAGGCGCTGCGTTCTGGTGCGTGCCGCCGCACCTCATTCCGCCGGGTCAGGCCGGCGCCGCCGTGCGGGTCAGCTGCTCCAGCAATTCCAGGTCGGTGCTCATGCCGGAGGTCTCGCGGATGCGCGCGAGGATGTCCTTCTTCAGGGCGATGAATTCCGCCGACATCTTCATGTCCTGGTTGCGCTCGGCCGGCAGCGGCACCTCGTAGATGCTGTCGATGCGGCCGGGGCGCGGCGCCATCAGCACCACGCGGCCGCCCAGGTAGATGGCCTCGTCGACGTCGTGGGTGACGAACAGGATGGTGCTGTTCTCCAGGCGGTGCACGTGGCGGATCAGGTCGTGCATCACCTCGCGGGTCTGCGCGTCGAGGGCGCCGAAGGGTTCGTCCATCAGCAGGATCTGCGGCTTGGGCATCAGCGCGCGGGCGATCGCCACCCGCTGCTGCATGCCGCCGGAGAGCTGGCTGGGATAGGCCTGGGCGAAGGCCGACAGGCCCATCAGGTTGAGCAGCGCGTCGGCGCGGCCGCTGGCGACTTCCACGTCGGCGTCGCCGCGCACGGTGTCGGACACCACCTTGAGCCGGCGGCAGAAGCGGATGTTCTCCATCACCCGCAGCCAGGGGTACAGGCTGTAGTGCTGGAAGACCATCGCGCGGTCGATGCCGGGGCCGTCCACCGCGCGGCCGTCGACGAGGATTTCGCCGCCGCTGTGGCGCTCCAGGCCGCCGATGCTGCGCAGCAGGGTGGATTTGCCGCAGCCCGAGGCGCCGACGAAGGTGACGAATTCGTTGGCGCGGATTTCCAGGTTCACGTCCTGCAGCGCCTGCACCTGCCGGCTCTGGCTGCTGAACAGCTTGTCGACGTGGCGAATGGCGATCTTGTTCTGGTGCATCTGGCTTACCTCTTCATCCAGGGGAAGGCTATCCGGCCGAGCCAGCGGAACGCCTGGTCGGTGAGCAGGCCGATGACGCCGATCAGCAGGATGCCGGCGAAGATCTTGTCGGTCTGCATGTAGCGCTGGGCGCGCAGGATGGCGTAGCCCAGGCCGGAGTTGGCGGCCACCAGTTCGGCCACCACCAGGTAGGTCCAGGCCCAGCCGCAGGTGATGCGCAGGGTGTCCAGCAGCGCCGGGCGGGCCGACGGCAGCACCACCAGGCGGATGATCTCGGCGCGGTTGGCGCCCATGGTCTGCGCCGCCTCGATCTGCGCCATGGGCACGCGGCGCACGTCCTCGGCGACCATCAGCACCATCTGGAAGAAGGTGCCGATGAAGATGATCAGCACCTTGGAGCCTTCGTCGATGCCGACCCAGAGCATCACCAGCGGGATGAAGGCCACCGCCGGCATGTAGCGGATGAAGTCGGTGAGCGGTTCGAGGAAGGCCTGCACCGGGCGGTAGGTGCCGATGTACAGGCCCAGCGGCAGGGCGATCAGCGCCGAGGCGAGGAAGCCGGCCATGACCCGGTAGACGCTGATGGCGATGTCGCCGAGCAGGCCCTCGTCGCTCCACCAGTGGCCGATGCGCGCGAGCACGGCGTCCGGGCCGGGGAAGAACATCGGGTTGGCCAGCCCGGCGGCGCTGTAGGCCCACCAGAGCAGCAGCGGCAGCAGCAGGCCGGCGGCGGCCAGGGTCCAGATGGCGCTACGCGGCAGCTCGCCACGGATCACCCACCAGCGCTGGCGGGCCGGGCGCGCGACGGCGCGGGGCAGGGGTTGGTGGGCGGTCATGGCGTCACCTCCTCGGGGAACAGGGGCCGCTCGCAGGGTTGCCAGCCACCGGCCGGCGGCGTGGCGCCCAGGCGGTTCAGCCAGCCGGTGTCGCGCAGCAGCTCGGGGTGGTCGGGGTCGGCGTCGGCCGGCAGCAGCGCGCAGCCGGTGCGCGCGGGCAGGGTGCTCAGTTCGATGCGCCAGGGCGTCTCGCCGCCGTGGTGGCGGCCGAAGCTGAGCTCGAAATCCAGCAGCCCGGGGGTGTCGCTGTCGAGCAGCGCGGCGAGGGACTGCGCGTGCGGCAGCGGCAGGTGGCGCCCGGCGGCGAACAGGAAGCAGTCGCCGGCCAGCAGCAGGCAGCCCTGGCGGCCATCGGCGCCGAGCAGCCAGGTGCCACGGTTGCGCCCGAGGGACTCGGGCAGGCGTTCCCAGACTTCGTGGTAGCTGCCGTCGAGGCCGTCTTCCAGCACCCGCTCGGTGTTCACGAAGCGCATGCGGCCGATGTCCTCGCCGCCGTTCGGCGGCTGGAAGTCGATCGCGCGGTGCCACTGGCAGATATCGCCGGTGATCTCGGTGATGCCGGCGAAACCGGCCTGGGTGGCCAGGGCTTCCGGGGTGTCGGGCGCCGGCAGCGGAATGCGCAGGTCGGCGAACAGACGCTCGGTCTGCAGCCAGTAGACGCGGGTGCCGGTGTCGTGGACGCCGGCCGTGGTGGTCAGCAGCGTGCGCTGCCAGACGCCCAGGTAGGCGGGCGGCACAGCGGAAATGTTCAGGCCAGGCATGCGTTTTCCTCCCATTCGACGAGCACGGAACGGCTGTCCAGCACCCGGCCGAACAGCCCGCCTTCCACCTCGACCATGGCCAGGGCGGCGGCGTGCAGCTCGGCGCTCGGCGAGCCGCAGGCATCGCTCACCAGGGTACAGGCGTAGCCCAGCTCCACCGCCGCGCGCAGGGTGGAGGAAACGCACACTTCGGTGGTCACGCCGCACAGCACCAGCTGGCCGATGCCCCGGCGGCGCAGCAGCAGGTCCAGGTCGGTGTAGGCGAAGGCGCTGTAGCCGGGCTTGTCGATCACCGGCTCGCCGGGCAGCGGGCGCAGTTCGTCGATCAGCTCGTGGCCGTGCTCGCCGCGCACCAGCAGGCGCCCCAGCGGGCCGCGTGCGCCGATGGGCGCGCCGGCGTGTTCGGCGCGGCGGCGCTTGCTCTCGTGCAGGTCGGAAAGGTCGGGGCGGTGCCCTTCGCGGGTGTGCAGCACCAGCAGGCCCAGGGCGCGGGCGCTGTCCAGCAGCCGGGAAATCGCCGGGATCGGCGCGCGCAGGCGGCCGATCTCCAGCCCCGCCTGGTCGGCATAGCCGCCGGGCGCGCAGAAGTCGCGCTGCATGTCGATGACGATCAGCGCGGTGCTCACAGGCCGAACTCCTTGCGCACCGCGCCGGCGATGCCTTCGACGATGTCGGCGGCCATGCGCCGGCCCTTGTCGGCGCTGGAGCCGCGCGCCGAGGACAGCACGCCCGACGGCGGCACCCACTCGGTGCGGCTGGGGTACATGTCGTAGGGCGGGAAGTCGGCCGGGCCGTCGTCGGGGATCAGCTCCAGGCGCACCAGACCCGGCAGGTAATGCAGCATCAGCGAGGTCTCGATCACCGCCGCGTGCTCCAGGGCGAAGCCGGGGAAGCCGTCGGGGAACACGTCGTTCAGCGTGGCTTCGCTGCAGAAGTCCCAGTGCTCCAGGCGCATCACTTGCAGCGCGCTGGCGGGGCCCCGTCCGTGCAAAGAGAGTTCGCGCAGGGCGAGCTGGATGCCCTCGGTGACGAACCACTGGTTCTCGTAATGCCCGTCCACCAGCACCAGGCGGGTGACGCCGTGGCGGGCGAACTCGCGCACGGCGTCGCGCACCAGGGCGACCAGGGTCTGCCCGTCGAGGCTGGTGGTGCCGCAGAAATGCTGGCCGCCGCCGCACTTGGGCTGCGACTTGTAGCCGTAGGAGAGGGCGGGCGCCACCAGGCCGTCGACCTGGCGGGCGACGTCCTCGCACAGCGCGCTGGCCAGCAGGGCGTCGGTGCCCAGCGGCAGGTGCGGGCCATGTTGCTCGGTGGCGCCGCAGGGCAGGAAGACCACCGGAGAGTGCTCGCGCACCCGGCGCGCGTATTCGACCCAGCTGAGCTGGTCCATGCGGACAGTCATGATTCGGCCTCGCAGAGAGTGGGGGAAAGGTCGGAAGAGGGGCGCGCGGCGATCAGCGCCGCGGCCAGAACCAGGGAACCGCCGAGCCATTCGCGCAGGCCCGGTTCGCGGTCGCCGAACCAGGCGGCGGTGAGCACCGCGACCAGCAGTTCGATCACCACCAGCACCGCGGCGCGGCCGGCCTCGACATGGCTGAAGCCGTACTGCGCGGTGCCCATGGCCGTCAGCCAGAACAGCCCGAAGCCCGCCAGTTGCAGCCATTGGTGAGCGTCGACGACGGGCAGGGGCGTGCCTTGCAGCAGGCAGAACAGGCCGCCCAGCGCGGCGCTGCCGATGAAGCCGACCACCGCCTTGCTGGCCAGCGGCACCTGCTCAGCGGCGCGGGTGGCCAGGTTGTTGAGGGCGAAGGCGAAGCCGGCGGAGAGCGCCAGCCAGTCGCTCGGGCCCAGCGGACGGAAGGTCTCGCGGCTGACGCCGAGGGTCAGCGCGATGCCGAGCATGGCCAGCGCCAGGGCGCCCAGCCGCGCGGGCGTGAGGCGCTCGCCGAACAGCACCCGGCCGCCGATCAGGCCCCAGACCGGCGCCAGGTAGAACAGCAGCATCGCGCGTACCACGTCGCCTTCGGACAGCGCCGCCACCAGCCCGGCGGTGGCCCAGCCGCCGAATGCGCCGATGGCCAGCAGCGCGCCGCGCTGCGGCCACCAGCGCCGGCGCTGGCTGGCGACCAGCGGAATGGCCAGCACGCTGAGCAGGCCGTAGGTGCAGAGCACCACCGGCATGCCGGCAAGCCCCTGGCCGGCGAAGTGCGCCAGGGGCATCCAGCCCAGGCCCCAGATGCTGGCACCGAGCAGCAGGACGATTTCCGCGCGCATCAGGCACCCATCCAGGCGCCGCCGTTGGCGCCGAGTGTCTGCCCGTGGAAGAAGCCCGCGCCGGGCGAGACGAGGAACAGCACCGCCGCGGCGATCTCCTCGGGCTGGCCCAGGCGGCCGGCGGGGATCGCGGTTTCGCGGGCGATCATCGCCGCGCTCATGTGTTCCACCGAGACCATCGGCGTGTCCACCGGCCCCGGCGCCACGCCGTTGATGCGGATGTGCGGGGCGAACTCCCGCGCCAGCGCCTTGGTCAGCCCGATCACGCCGGCCTTGGCCGCGCAGTATGCGGCGTAGCGTTCGCGGCCGAGCTGGCCCAGCTCCGAAGCGATGTTGACGATGCTGCCGCTGCCGCGCGCCTGCATGTGCGTCAGCGCGTGGCGGCAGCAGCGGTACACGGCGTGGAGGTCGACGCCGAGCAGGGTCGCCCAGTCGTCCTCGCTGGTGTCGAGGAAGGGTTTTTCGAGGATGATCCCGGCGTTGTTCACCAGGATGTCCAGGTCGCCCTCGGCGAGTATCCGGGCGAACATCTCGGCGACCTGTTCCGGCTCGGCGACGTCGGCCTGCACCGCATGAGCGCGACCGCCGGCGGCGGCGATGCGCGCCACCAGCGCGGTGGCGGCCTGCGGCTGGTCGAGGTGGTTGATCCACACCTGCGCGCCGGCTTCGGCCAGCGCCAGGGCGATGGCCCGGCCGATGCCCTGGGTGGCGCCGGTGACCAGCGCGGTCTGTCCTGCGAGCGGTTTCATCAGTGCATCACCTCGCCGTGGCTGACCGACAGCGCCTGGCCGGTGATGGCCGTGGCCAGCGGGCTGCCGAGAAACAGGAAGGTGCCGGCGAGATCGGCCGGCGTGAGCAGTTCCGGCACCGCCTGGGCGGCGAGGATCTGCGCCAGTTCGTCGTCCTCGCTGCGGCCGTTGGCGTCGGCCATCACCCGCAGCGAGCGCATCGCCGCCTCGGTGGCGATCCAGCCCGGGCACACGGCGTTGACGCGGATGCGCCGAGGCCCCAGCTCCCAGGCCAGCGAGCGGGTCAGGCCGATCACCGCATGCTTGCTGGCGACATAGGCGGAGAAGCCCGGCACGCCTTTCAGGCCCCAGATCGAGGCCTGGTTGATCACGCTGCCGCCGGCCCGCAGGTGCGGCAGCAGGGCGTGGGTCAGGCGCAGCATCGAGGCGACGTTGTTGTCCAGCAGCGCCTGCCAGCGCTGGTCGCTCACGGCGCCGCCGCCGTCCAGCGGCGTGGCGTACTCGACGCCGGCGTTGTTGACCAGCACGTCCAGCGCGGCGCCCTGGCGGCTGTCGACGTAGGCCGCGATGGCGGCGCTGTCGCCCAGGTCGAGGGCGGCGCTGCGCAGGTCGCACAGCGGCGCCAGTTCGTCCGCCACGCGTTGCAGCGCCCCGGCGTTGCGGTCGAGCAGTTCCAGCGCCGCGCCCTGTTCGGCGAACGCCCGCGCCAGGCCCTCGCCGATGCCGCTGGCGGCACCGCTGATGAGCACGCGCTTGCCCCGGTAGTCGATCATGTTCAGACCGCCGTCAGGAAGGAGACGCCCACGGCGCCGTAGAAGCCGTCGGCGCGGTCCTGGCCCGCGGGCGCGACCTCGCCGTAGTTGTCGTCCAGCACGCGGCGCAGGCGGTGCTGGTGGAAGCTCCTGAACAGCAGGTGCATCGGCAGCACCTGGGCGTAACCCTCGCCGTACAGCTCGTGGTGCAGCTTGCGCAGGCGGTACCAGGGCGCCACCGGTTTCTCGTGGTGGGCGTTGTGGTAGGCGAAGTTGAGCAGCAGCAGGTCGAGCACCGGCCAGCGTACCGAGACCACGTTGGTGTAGGTGTTCATCTGCTCGTAGGCGCGGTCGCGGGACTTGTCGTCGGGAATCCTGCCGCCGTCCTCCAGCACTGCGAAGGCGTCGTAGGTGTGCTGGTAGGCGTCGGTGAAGCGCAGCACCACGATCATCAGCGTCCAGGCGACGAAGTAGAGCAGCAGCGCCTTGAGCGACACCGCGGCGACCAGGGCGAACAGCGCGCCGCGCACCAGCAGGGTCAGCGCCACGCGGCGGCGGTTGGCGCGGTGGCGCGGGTTGTCGGCGATGAAGGGCAGGAGGATCACGTAGTAATGCATGATCAGCTCCACCGCCGGCACGTAGGCCCATTCGGCGGCCAGCACCAGGCCGCGCAACCAGCGCGGGCTGCGGGCGAGGAAGGCCTTGGTGTCGAAGGTGATCACGTCGGCGCGGTCGACGTGGTGGCGCATGTGCTTGCGGCGCAGGTCCTGGAACCCGGCGTAGCAGCTACCGCAGAGCCAGCTGCAGGCTTCGCCGGCCCAGGTGTTGTGCACCGGTTTGGCGAAGATGGTGCCGTGGGCGAATTCGTGGATCAGGTAGGCCGCGACGATCATCGCGTGGCCCAGCAGCAGGGTGCCGGCGGCATTGAGCAGCCAGCTATCGGCGAACAGCAGGGCGAAGCCGGCGGCGTAGCCGCCGAAGGCGTAGGCCAGGGCCAGGCTGTTGGGCAGCCGGCCATCGGCGTAGCGGTACAGGGACATGAAGAACCTCCGTGGGCGTTCCCGCCCTCCCGGCGGGAGCGGTGGGTGGGTGCCTTACTGGGCGAGGGCCTGGACGAACTGCGCGTCGAAGGTCTGGGCGAAGTCGGGGATTGCCGGGATCTGCTGGTTCTCCTTGAGCAGCTGGGCGATCACCGCGCCGCTGCCGAAGAACGAGCTGGTGGCGTCGGACTTCTCGAAGTTCCTGCCCATTTCCGCCAGCGGGATGTTGTAGACCCCGGCCATCTGCGCCTTGGCCTCGGTGGCGCTGACGCCCAGCACCTTGCCGATGATCTCGGCGGATTCGTCCGGGTGCGCCTTCATGTAGGCCAGGCCGTCGGCGTAACCCTGGATCATCGCGGTGATCGCCTTCTGCCGCTTGCCGATCGTGTCCTGGTTGAACACCAGCACGTCGGTGATCAGCCCCGGGGCGTCCTTCGACGAGTAGACGACGTGGAACTTGTCGCCGGGCATGCCGAGGATCTGCGAGACGTTGGGCTCGTAGGTGACGCCCACCGGCAGGCTGCCGGAGGCCATGGCGCCGGGGATGCCTTCGGGCGTCATGTTCACCGGGCTGATGTCCTTGTCGCTCAGGCCGTGGCTCTTGAGCGCGTAGGCGAGCAGGAAGTCCGACGGCGACAGCGGGTTGAAGCCGATCTTCCGGCCCTTGAAGTCGGCGACCGACTTGATCGACTTTTCGGCGACGATGGCGTCGCCGCCGTTGGAGAAGTCGATGGGCATGACCACGCGGTAGGGCTGGCCCTTGGCGACGCCGCCGACCACCTGGTCGTAGGTGAGCATGCCGCCGTCGAGGGCGCCGCCGGTCATGGCGGTGGGGATCAGCGCAGGGTCGTTGAAGAACTGCAGCTCCACCTTCAGGCCGTGGGGCTTGTAGAGGTCGAGCTTGTCGGCGACGTAGAAGGGCGCGTAACCGGCCCAGACGACGGTGCCGATCTTGAGTTTCTCGGCGGCCTGGAGCGTCAGCGGCACGACCCCGGCGGCAGCAAGCAGACAGGCACCGAACAGGGTCTTGCGCAGGGAACGCAGGGAAAGCGGCATGGTCATGGCATTGCTCCTAACGGTTGGAAATCGGCACGGGATGACATCACGTCTCCCGGGCTTTTCTCCCGCCGTGTAGCCCTGTCCCTAGGGCCGGAAAACTCTCGGACCAGACATCCCCTGCGGGGACCGGAACCCTAGTTCGCCTGTGGTGCAACTCCAGTGTGCCTTGCAGCGATCGCCCACCCGGTGGCTGCCTTGCCGTGGGTGATGCATCCCGTTGAGGAGGGTAGAGCAATTGAAATGCCAGTTTTCCTGGCCGGCAAAAAGTACGAGGACTTTCAAGCGCTTAGCTGGTGTCAGGGGAAGTACCTGGTGGAGATCGGCTGCCGGCCGGAGTCTGGCCGGCACCAAGTCGAGGCGGACTTGCCTTCAATTGAGGCACCGGGTTCGTCGCCGGCTGGAAGCCTCAAATTCCAGCGAATGGTTCGAAATTCACCTCCTGGCCCTCGGACGGATGAGGTCCGAAACCGTCGGGCTGTTGCCCGCTTCTCCCGCGGCAGGAATCCCTGTACCATTCATTTGACGTTATTTTTTCTTCATTTGGAGGTCGTCATGAGCGCCTTGAGGCAGCGTGAGGAACGGCGGAGGCCGGCAAGCCCCGTCGCCTTCTGGACCCTGGCCCATGCCCGGGCCAAGCTGACCGAGAAGGAGCGGCTGTCCGATATCCGGGTTGGCCTGAGCACGGACTGGCTTGAAAGCCTGAAAGTGACGTTCGATGTGAAGGCGGACTTCATCACGCTGTTCGCCAACATTTCCGCGTCGACGCTCGAACGCAGGAAGAAGGGCAACCAGCCTCTGGACCAGATCGCTTCCGAGCGTCTGGATCGCCTGGCGTCCGTCGCGCTGCAGGCCGAGGAGGTCTTCGAGGACAAGCAGATGGCCACGGCGTGGATGGCCGAGCCGAACCAGGCGCTGGGTGGGCGCTCGCCGTTGAGCCTGTGCGATACGGAATTGGGCGCCAACCAGGTGCGCAGAATCCTTCACGCCATCGAGTGGGGCGGCGTGGCCTGATGCTGGGCTGGCGGGTCGCGAAGGCGCAGCGGATCAACGACCTTTCCGGAAAGGGTGCCGCGATCGCGGGCGGCCGCTGGAATGACGTCGAGGTCCCGGCGGTCTATCTGGGACTGTCGCCGGCGATCTGCAGCCTGGAGACGTTCGTCCACACCACCACCAGGATCCAGCCGCCGCTGAAGATCGCCCGGATCGAGCTGCCGGACGATCCAGCGCTTTACTGGGAGCCGGACCCCCGGCATTTGCCGGCGGGATGGAGCGCGCTCCCCGCCGATCGGCGCAGCATGGACTTCGGGACCCAGTGGCTTTTGGCGGGCACCCACCTGGGCCTGATCGTCCCCTCGGTGGTCTTGCCGCTGGAGCGGAACCTGGTCCTGAATCCCGCGCACCCGGCCATGGCCCGGGTGCGGGTGATGCAGGTCTTCGACTTCTCGTATGACGAGCGGATGTTCAAGAGCTAGCGAAGCAGGCCTGGCTGGACGCTGGGCCTGCAGCGTCGGACGACGCACCCGGACGCACGCCAAACCCTCGCATCGCCTCCTTCGGCGGGGCGATCAGTTCAATCCTTGAACGTTTCTCCATTGCTGCGGAGAGCATCCCGTCCATTGCCTGAAGGCACGGGAAAATGCGTTTGGATCCTGGTATTGCAGAGACTGGGCGATAGCCGAAACCGGCAGGTTGGTGTTCGCCAGCAGCTGAAGGGCCAGGCTCTGCCGGGACTCGGTGACCAGGCGTTGCAGATGGGTGCCCTCGGCATCCAGGCGCCGGTGCAGGGTCCTGATGTGCAGGCCGAGCCGGCCGGCGACGTGTTCGGCCCTGGACTCGCCCGTCAGCAGAAGGGCATGGAGCTGATGCTTGAGGAGTTCCGCCGTTGTCAGGCTGGCGGTGGTCGTCGCGATGGCGTCCTGGATGCGCTGGTGCAGGTGCGGGTCGGCGGTTTTCAGTTTCTGGCGCAATTGCTGGTTGATGATTACCAGGCCGGAGACGTTGGCATCGAACTGCACGGGGCAATTGAAGGCTCTGGCGTAGGCGGCGGAGTTTTCCGGCCTGCGGTACGCCAGTTGGGCCCGCACGGGCGCCCAGCCGGGGCCGAGGAGCTCCCGCAGGATCTGGAAGCCGATCATGACCGCCGTATCCATGAGCGGTCTGCTGTCCACCAGGTCGTGGCGATGAACTACATATCCGAGCAGGCTGAGCTGGTCCGTCCAGGGGAACAGCAATAAGGACGAACCCCGGTCATGGAGTTTCGCGTGCGTGACCAGGTCGTGCAGCGCCTCTTCCGCCGTGCCGGCCGAGCGCATCAGTTGGCCGACCGGCCCCATTTCGTCGAGGTTGAAGCGCCGGCCCACCAGTATCCCGAGATGGGCGCATCGGGTCTGTCGAATCGCGGCGGAGAACAGGTGTGCGGTCTGGCTGTAATCGAGCCGCTGCTCCCGATCCTCGAGGAATCTGTCCAGGTCGATGTCGGCAGCCCCGAATACGCGCCCTGGGCTGCAACCCAGGGCGGTAATGACGTGCGGAAGGCTGCTGATCAGGCCGGCACGTACTTCGCCGGGGTTGCTGAGCACCAGCGCCGGAAGCGCGTCGCTCGGGCAAGCGACCCTGTTCATGTCGCCCGCCAGTGTGGGGAGTTCGTGCAAAGTCGTTGAATGGGAGGTCGTCGTTCGGGGAGGCACAGGGAGGCTCGGTCTGGTGGGCTTGGCGGCCCCTTCACCAAGGGCGGTGATCGGGTGTCCGAAAATGCAAGATGCCTTTTCAGTCGAGACTATAGGCTAGGGATGAAACCCGGTCATCCTGCGCGCCACTGCCTGGCTATGGGTGTGCTTGACTGCCCTGGGGCGGGATGGTTGCCCGATATCCGGATCAAGGCGAACCGGGCACCCGGCATGCCGTGCGCGTGCGAAAGGCCGCCGCGGATGTAACACCCCTTATGGAGGAGCTCGTTGATGAAACATGTCGCATCGTGGATGGCCGTTTTCCTGCTTGCCGCTTTCCTGGGCGCCTGCGCGGCGGTCGGTCCGGGCAATGGCGGGCCGGGCGAGATGGAAATTCGAACGGGCCGCATCGAACAGATCACCATGACGCAGATGCAGACCAACCACGACAGCGGGGTCGGCGCGGTGCTGGGTGCCGTGGGGGGCGCTGCCCTCGGCAGTCTGATCGGCCAGGGGACCGGCCGCGACGTGGCGATGGTGGCCGGCGTACTGGGAGGGGCCCTGGGTGGCAACTATCTGGAGAAGAAGCGCTACGACCAGCCCAGGCCGGCGCAGCAGGTCATCGTCCGCATGAAGAGCGGCGTGCTGGTGTCTGTCACCCAGCCCGTCAACCCCGGCCTGAGCCAGGGCATGCAGGTATTCATCGAGGGCTCCGGCAGCGAAGCGCGTGTGGTGCCGCAGGGCTGAGCCTCGCCGGGGCTTGCCCGGTACAACATGGCACCAGCACGCCACGCATGGGGGCGCCATGCCGCTCCCTGCGGGCAGGCTTTGCCCGATCCGTGACTGCGGGATCATCAACTAAGCTTGCGTGCGGATTCTCCCGCATCGATCGCGCGGCGGGACTGATACGACGTCGACCGCCGAAACCACCGCATGGAAGCCCGCATGTCCCAGGCCAATGACCTGATCATCTGCGAATACTGCGATGCCGTGTACCAGCGCGCGCCGTTGCAACGCCATCAGCGCGCGCTGTGCGTGTGCTGCGGCGGCGTGTTGCAGAGGCACGTCGCACTGACGCTGCAGCAGCGCCTGGCGTTGAGCCTGACGGGCGCGGTCCTGCTGGCTTTCGCCAATCTCTACCCGGTGATGAGCATCAGCCTGCAGGGGCTGAGCAATTCGGCGACGCTCTGGGACGCGGTGCTGATCCTCAGCACCGGCAACATCACCTTCATCGCCCTGGTGCTGGCCCTGGCCATCATCCTCGCGCCGGTGCTGCAAGTGGCGCTGCTGATCTGGCTGTTGGGCTTTGCCCTGCGCCGCCGCCGCGCGCCGGGATTCGCCCTGTGCATGCGCGCCCTGGAGGGCGTGCGGCCGTGGAGCATGCTGGAGGTCTGCCTGCTCGGCGCCCTGGTGGCGGTGATCAAGCTGGCGGGCCTGCTGGCGGTGACTCCGGGCATTGGCCTGGTCGCCCTGGCGGCCTTGAGCGTGCTGCTGCTCCATGTGGCCGGACGCGATATCCGCGATCTGTGGTGGCAGCTGTGAGCCTGCCGCCGCTGGCCGCGGAGCTCAATCTCTGCCTGTGCCACGGCTGCGGCCACGCCTGCGACCTCGGTCACGCTGCGCACCGTTGCCCGCGTTGCGGGGCGGCGCTGCACCTGCGCAAGACCGACGCCATCGCCCGCGGCTGGGCTTACCTGCTGGCGGCGCTGGTGTTCTACGTGCCGGCGAACCTGCTGCCGGTCATGCGCACCGAGATGCTCGGGCGGGGCATCGACAGCACCATCGGCGGCGGCGTCCTGGAGTTCTGGGAGGAGGGCGCCTGGGACATCGCGCTGATCATCTTCATCGCCAGCATCGGCGTGCCGGCGATCAAATTCTTCTCCCTGGGGTTGCTGCTGTTCACCGCGCAGCGCCGCAGCGCCTGGGCGCGCCGGCAGCGCTCGCAGCTGTACCGCCTGGTCGAACTGATCGGTTACTGGTCGATGCTCGACGTGATGGTGGTGGCGCTGGTCGCCGCCCTCGTGCAGATGCACGGGCTGGGCACCATCGAGCCTCGCCCCGGCATCCTGTTTTTTGGCTTGGTGGTGGTGTTCACCATGCTTTCGGCCATGAGTTTCGATCCACGTTTGATCTGGGACAGCGATCCGCAGAAGGGGGACAGAGTCGATGCAGCAGGACACCGATAAGCCGGTGCAGCCCGGTCATGCCGAAGTGCGCACCCGGCGCTGGAACGTGTCGCTGGTCTGGATCGTGCCGATCGTTGCGCTGCTGGTCGGCGCCTCCCTGGTCGTCCGCAGCTGGATGCAGGAAGGGCCGCTGATCTCGATCTCCTTCCACACCGGCGAAGGCCTGGTGGCGCACAAGACCCAGGTGAAATACCGCAGCGTGGTGATCGGCGAGGTGACTTCGGTGGAGCTGGCGCCTGACCGGAAGAGCGTGATCGCCAGGGTGCAGCTTTCCAGGGAAGCCGAGTCCTTCGCCAGGCGCGGCGCGCAGTTCTGGGTCGTGCGGCCGCGCATCGGCGTCGGCGGTGTTTCCGGCGTCGATACGCTGCTGTCGGGCAACTTCATCGGCGCCGACTCCGGCGATTCGACGGTGCCCGAGCGGCAGTTCACCGGCCTGGAGTCGCCGCCGCCGATCACCTATGGCGAGAAGGGCAAGCGCTTCACGCTGACCGCCGCCGACCTGGGCTCGCTGGATATCGGCTCGTCGATCTATTACCGGCGGATTCCGGTGGGACAGGTGGTGTCCTACGCCCTGAGGCCGGACGGCAAGGGCGTGGACATCGGCGTTTTCGTCAATGCCCCCTATGATGCGTTCGTCACCCGCGACACGCGCTTCTGGAACGCCAGCGGCGTGGATGTGGTGGTGGATGCCAACGGCCTGACGGTCAATACCGAGTCCCTGTCCTCCGTCCTGGTCGGCGGCCTGGCCTTCGGCACGCCGGAGCATGCCGCCGACGCCGCGCCGGCGGCGGACCAGCAGGTGTTCGAGCTGTTCGCCGACCGCGACACGGCACTCGCGCCGCCCGCCGGCAAGCCGCTCTACCTGAGCCTGCGCTTCGACCCGGCGATGCGCGGCCTGTCCGTTGGCGCGCCGGTGGAGTTCATGGGCGTGGCGTTCGGCAAGGTCACCTCGGTGGCGCTGGACTACGACAAGGCGAAGCGCAGCTTCCCGCTCATGGTCGAGGTGGTGGTCTACCCGCAGCGCCTGGGGCCGGTGCACCAGAAGATGCTGCAGATCTTCAGCCATTCGCCCGAGGACACGGCGGGTACCCGGCGCCTGATCGGCGCCTTCATCGAGCGGGGCCTGCGCGCCCAGGCCCGCAACGGCAACCTGATCACCGGGCAGATGTACATCTCCCTGGACTTCCACCCCGACGCCCGGCCGGTTGCGTTCGACGCTTCCGTCGAGCCGCTTTCCATCCCAACCGTCCCCAGCAGCCTGGACAAGTTGCAGGAGCAGTTGCAGCAGGTGGTGGAGCGAATCAGCAAGCTGCCGCTGGAGCGTATCGCCAATAACCTGGACGGCAACCTGCGCGAATTGCAGGGCAGCCTGAAGCAGTTCAACAGCCAGACCCTGCCCGGCGTGACCAGCACGCTGGCCGAGGTGCGGCAGACGTTGCAGTCCGCCAATTCGGCGCTGGCGGCGGACTCGCCGCAGCGCGAGAAGCTCAGCGACACGCTGGATGAGCTGGACCGCACGTCGCGCTCGCTGCGCGATCTGTCCGACTACCTCAGCCGGCACCCCGAATCGTTGATCCGTGGACGCTCGAAGTCCGCGGAGGCGAACAACCTGCAGCCCTGATGGCGCATAGCCGAAGGAGTGAACTCGTATGCCGAAGCAGCCCAAGCGGCTGATCGCCGGATTGCTGCCGTTGCTGTGGGGATGCAGCAGCGCACCCATTCACTACCACACGCTGGTGCCGGCGCAGCCGGGGCAGGGGGCGGGCACGAACATTCGTGTCGAGCGGGTCAGCCTGCCGCCCCAGGTGGACCGTTCGCAGATCGTGGTGCGCCAGGGCGGCAGCGGCATGGCCATCCTGGAGACCGAATGGTGGGGCGCCAACCTGGCGGATGAAATCCACAGTGCCCTGCAGGACCAGCTCGGCGGACCCGCCGGTGGCGCCGCGCCGACTTTATTGCGGCTGGACGTGCAGCGCTTCGACTCGGTCCCCGGCCGCTATGCGTTGCTGGATGCCACCTGGCGCCTCAGGCGAGCCGGCGGTCAGGGCGAGCTGACCTGTCGCACCGCCGTGCAGACGCCTGCGGACAGCAGCGTGGAGAGCCTGGTGGGCGCGCATCAGGCCAACCTGAGAAGGCTCGCCGGGACCATCGCGCGGGCTGCGGCCAGGCCAGGCGCGTGCCCGACCCCGGCGGGCTAGCGCGCCATGCCCGGCACCTGCCCCAGCGTGGGAGTGCCGGGGGTGTCCGAAAATGCAAGATGCGTTTTCGATGAGCTCTGTAGAGTGGCGCTGGCATTACGCATTAACAGAGCTATTGTTCGGTCATGTTTCAGCAAGCCTGCATCACGCTTCCGCCAGTACGTGGGCACTTGTGAATAGACGGCTGTGACGCCGCTCGAAAGCATCAATCTTGTCAGGGATCGCGAGATGAACCCACGTCTTTCCATTGCGCTATCGATGGCTCTCCTGGTTTCGCCTGCCCAGTTGCTGGCAGGCGGGCTGATGCTCTACGAGGTCGGTACGGACAATGTGGGGCTGGCCAACGCGGGCGCGGCGGCCCGGGCCCAGGGGCCCTCGACCCTCGCCAGCAACGTGGCGGGCATGGCGTGGTTGTCCGGCACGCAGATCAGCGCCGGCGCCCAGGTGCTGCACGGCAACCTGGAATTCGACCGGGATGGGCAGACCAACATCGACGGCGGCGACAGCGGCAGCGCGATGGAGTGGGCCCCCGGCGGCAGCCTGTTCGTGACCCGCGAGCTCGGCGAGGGCTGGTCGGTGGGCTTTGCCAGCTACGGCGACTTCGGCCTCAGCCTCAACTACGACAATGACTGGAGCGGGCGCTACTTCCTGCAGAACGGCGAGCTGCTCGGCATGTCGCTGATGCCGGCGCTGGCCTATCGCCTGAACGAGCAGTGGGCGTTCGGGGTCGGCCTGCGGGCCTTCTACGCCAAGCTGGACAGTCAGCTGGCGGTCGACAACGATCCGTTCGGGGTGCTCCAGCGCCCGGACGGCCAGATGAAGTACGCAGACCACGACTGGGGCTACGGCGCCAACCTGGGGGTCATCTATGCGCCCTATCCGGGGACGCGGCTGGGCCTGAGCTATACCAGCGAGATCGACGTCGAGTTCGAGGATGGCCTGGACCTTCAGGGCGTCGGACCGGTGACCACCCAGCTGCTGCGTGATCGCGGGGTGCTCGGCGCGGCGACCCAAATCGACATGCACGTGCCGCAGACGCTGACCTTCAGCCTGTACCAGCAGCTCGACGAACGCTGGGCCCTCCTGGCCAGCGCCAATTGGCAGGACTGGTCCCGGTTCGGCGAGGTCGGCGTCGACCTGGACAGCAACCGCCCCCGCTCGGCGACGCTGGAGGCGAACTACCGGGACACCTGGCACCTCTCCGTGGGCACCCAGTTCCGTTTCGATCCGCGCTGGATGTGGAGCGTCGGCGTGGGCTACGACAGCTCGCCGGTGGATGACGACGACCGCACGCTGACCGTGCCGATGGCGGAGAACTGGCGCCTGGGCACGGGCCTGACCTACGCGCTGGACGCCCGGACCGAGCTGAACCTGAGCTATGAGATGGTCTGGATCGGGGACATGCCGGTCACCCAGGAAAAATCCCTTCCGCTCGACGATCCCCAGCGGGTCTCCGGCGAATTCGACAACGCCTGGATCCAGGCGCTCGCCGCCAGTGCCACCTGGCGATTTTGAGCATGCGCGGCGCGCCCGTCCGGCAGCGTATTCAACAAGGAGACCGCACCATCATGATGAAGGCCCAAACCCTGATAGCCGGCAGCGCACTCGCGGCCGCGCTGCTGCTGGCTGGCTGCACCAGCAAGACGGTGAGCCAGGAGCAGTATTCAGGATTCCTCCCCAGCTACGACGGGCTGAAGTCCGTCGAGACCGCCAGCGGTCAGAAGGCGCTGCGCTGGGTGGACCCGGCGTTCGACGTCGCCAGCTACGACAAGCTGGTCTTCCAGCCGGTTCGCTTCTACCCGGCCCCGCAACCGACGGATCGCATCGGGCAACAGACCTACGATGAGCTGTTGAAATACGCCAACGGGCGTCTGAGCGAGGCGCTGTCGAGCCGCTTCCAGCTCGTGGGTTTTTCCAACGGTCCCCGCACCCTGGAGTTTCGCGGCGCCATTACCGGCGTGAGCGCCAACACCAAGGGACTCAAGCCCTATGAAGTGATCCCCGTTGCCCTGGTGGTGGCCGGCGCCATGGCCGCCACCGGCGAGCGCGACCAGGACACCGAGCTGTACCTGGAGGGTGAACTGATCGACACCAGCACCGGCAAGCCCGTGCTGCGGGTGGTGCGCAAGGGCTTTGGAAAGACGCTGAGCAACGACCGGCAAGCCGTGGGGTTCGCCGACCTCAAGCCGGTGATCGATGAACTCACCACGGATGTTGTGAACTTCCGCTAGGTCTGTACGAGCAGTTGATTCCAGCGAGCTGCCGGTCCGCGACCACCCCCCTCGTTCACGGGGGGGAAAACGGAACTTACCTCGCGTAGCGTCCCGGCACACACGCCAATCTCATAGCCAAGGAGAATGCAGATGAGAATTGCCCCAACGACCATACTGGCTTCCGCTATCAGCCTGGGCCTGGCCGGCCATGCGTCGGCCGCCGAGCAGGACGAGCTCCTGCAGATCGCCAAGGACGCCTACGTCTACGGCTATTCGCTGATGACCACCGAGGTCACCCGCGTGCAGATGACCAACGTGGACAAGGTGAGCAATGAACATGCGCCCATGGGGCAGTTCATCAACGTCAAGCGCTACCCGCCGGCGGAGTACCGCGGTGTGTCGGCGCCCAATGCCGATACGCTCTATTCCATCGCCTGGGCGGATCTGAGCGAGCCGCAGGTGTTCAGCCACCCTGACATGGGCAAGCGCTTCTACCTGATGCCGATGTACGACCTGTGGATGACCATCTTCCACTCGCCGGGCGCACGCACCACCGGCGGCGCCGCGGCCAACTACCTGCTGACCGGGCCGGGCTGGCAGGGCAAGGTGCCCGAGGGCATGCAGCAGATCAAGTCCGCCACCCGCAAGATGCTGATTCTCGGGCGCACCTACGCCAATGGAACCGACAAGGATTACGCGGAGGTCAACGCCCTGCAGGCGCAGCTCAAGCTCACTCCGCTGTCGGCCTGGGGCAAGCCCTATGCGCCCAAGGCCCCCAAGGTCGATCCGAACCCGGGCTTCAGCATGACGGCCAAGCCGCAGGACGTGATTCTCGGCATGAGCACCGAGGCCTACTTCAACAAGCTCGCCAGCCTGATGTGCGAAGACGCGCCGCCGGCTGCCGGGGATGCCGCCATCCTGGCGCGCATGGCCAAGCTGGGCCTCGAGCCGTGCAAGCCGTTCAAGCTCGACAAGCTCGACCCGGCGCTGCAGGCAAAGCTTAGCGACCTGCCCCAGGTCGCCCTGAAGGAGATTGGCGCCGGCCAGTCGTCCCTGGGGCGCAAGGTCAACGGCTGGACCTATACCAAGGGGCTTGGCGTGTATGGCACTGACTACACCAAGCGCGCCGTGGTCGCGGCCTTCGGCTGGCCCGCGAACCTGGAGCAGGATGCGGTCTACCCCTACACCACGATCGACAGCGGTGAGCAGAAACTCGATGGCGCCAACCGGTACACCCTGACCTTCCCCAAAGGGCAGACCCCGCCGGCGACCGGCTTCTGGTCCATCACCATGTACGAGATCGACAAGGGCTGGTGGTTCGTGCCGAACCCGCTGAACAAGTTCACCGTCAGCCCGCGCAACGATCTGCAGTACAACGCCGACGGCTCGCTGACCCTATACTTCCAGCACGAATCGCCCGGCAAGGAGAAGGAAGCCAACTGGCTGCCGGCCCCCAAAGGCGAGTTCCTGCCGATGCTGCGGATGTACTGGCCGAACGAGGCCGCGCCCTCGATCCTGGATGGCAGCTGGACGCCGCCGCAGATCGTCCGCGTCAACTGACGCTCCACTGAGAGGCCCCCGATGCCAGCCCGGCAGCGGGGGCCTTCGTCTTCCTGCGGACCGGGATGCCCCTCGCCGGGCGCGCCCCGGGGCCCAGGGTGGTTTCCCCCTCGTCATTGGGGGGGGAGCCGGTCCGTTCTCTCTCTATGTTCTGCAAGACGCAGTCGCGGCGAGCGACGTGCCACGCCTTCGCGCTGGCGACAACCGCCGTCCGAACAAGAACAACTACTAGATGGAGCCGAACCGTGCTGGGTTTGATGCAGGACCACCCTCTACTCATTTCGTCAGTGCTCGAACATGCCCTCAGGTCCCATCCGGAAGGGCGGATAGTCTCGAGGACCGTCGAAGGACCGCTGCACCGCTGCACCTATGCCGACGTGGGGCGCCGCGCCAGGCAGATGGCCAACGCGCTGGCGCGGCTCGGCATCGAACCGGGCGAGCGCGTCGGCACCCTGGCGTGGAACGGCTATCGGCACCTGGAGCTGTACTTCGCCGTGTCCGGCATGGGCGCGGTGCTGCACACCATCAACCCCAGGCTGTTTCCCGAACAGATCGAGTTCATCGTCAAGCATGCCGAAGACCGTGTGCTGTTCTTCGACCTGACCTTCAGTGCGCTGGTCGAGCAACTGGCGCCGCACCTGCCGGGGGTCAAGGCCTTCGTCGCCATGACCGGGCGACGCTGCATGCCCGACATCCGGGTCCCCAACCTGCTGTGCTTCGAGGAACTGATCGCCGACGAAAGCGAGACGTTCGCCTGGCCGTCCTTCGACGAGCGCAGGGCATCGTCCCTGTGCTACACCTCCGGCACCACGGGCAACCCCAAGGGCGTGCTGTACTCCCATCGTTCTTCGCTGCTGCACTCGCTGGCGCTGTGTACGGGGGACGGCTTCGGCCTGTCCTCGGCGGACTCCGCCCTGCTGGTGGTGCCCATGTTCCACGTCAATGCCTGGGGAATGCCCTACGCCTGCGCCATGAGCGGGGCGAGCCTGGTGCTGCCGGGCCCGGCCCTGGATGGCGCGAGCATCTACGAGCTGATGCGCGAGGAGCGGGTGACGCTGGCGCTGGGCGTGCCCACGGTCTGGATGATGCTGCAGCAGCATGTCGAGGCCGGCGGCCTCGATGCCGCCGCGGAGCTGTGCCTGGATCGGGTGGTGATCGGCGGCGCGGCCGCTCCCCGCAGCCAGGTCGAACGCTTCGAGAAGGACTTCGGCGCCCGCGCGGTACACGCCTGGGGCATGACCGAGATGTCGCCGCTGGGCACCGTCTGCAACCCCCTGCCCAAGCACGCCGGGGCTGGGCTGGAGACGCGCCTGGAGCTGCAGGCCAAGCAGGGCCGGGCCTTGTACGGCGTGGTGATGAAGGTGGTCGACGAGGACGGCATGGAACTGCCCCGCGACGGGTGCTCGGCGGGCCGTCTGCTGGTGAAGGGGCCGTGGATCGCGAGCCAGTACTACCGCCAGGGAGACGAATCGATCCTCGACGCCGAGGGCTGGTTCGACACCGGCGATGTCGCCACTATCGACGCGGATGGCTACATGCAGATCACCGACCGTGCCAAGGACGTGATCAAGTCGGGCGGCGAGTGGATTTCCTCCATCGACCTGGAGAACGCGGCAATGGGGCATCCGGCCGTCGCCGAGGCGGCCGTCATCGGCATCCCCCATGAGAAGTGGCAGGAGCGCCCGCTGCTGGTGGTGGTAACCAAGCCGGGCAGGGCGGTGAGCAAGGCCGAACTGAGGGACTTCCTCGCGGAGCGGGTCGCGAAATGGTGGCTGCCGGACGACGTGGCCTTCGTCGACGAGCTGCCGCACACCGCAACCGGCAAGCTGCAGAAGATGAAGCTGCGCGAGCAGTTCCGGAACCACGTCCTTGGTAGGGACTGAGGCGCAGGAGGCGTTTTCCGGTTGGCGAATCGCCAGTGCTTGGAACAATACTGGTGGCACCGAAGTTCATCCCTGCCCGAGGCGCCGCACATTGGAAAGAATCGAGCCTGAGCTGGTGCTCAAGACCACGCCGCCGAGGAGCCAGAAAAGCGCGTTTCGCCGCGAGCGCCTGAGCCTGGACGTGGACGAGCTGGCGTCGCGCACGGCCATCTCCGTCCACGCGCCCGCCGGGTTCGGCAAGACCTGGCTGCTGGCCCAGTGGCGGCGGGAGCTCCTCTCCCGCGGCGCGGTGGTGGCCTGGCTGACGCTGGACGGCCGCGACGACGGCGTCGGTTTCGTCCAGGGCCTGGCGGCGGCCATGCTGGTGGCCAGCGGCCGGCAGGCGTTCGCCAGCTCCGCCAATCGGGCCATGAGCCACCGCGATGCCCTGGGGGACCTGACGGAATGGTTGGCGGAAGTGGCCGATCTCGGGGGCGAGGTGGCGCTCATGCTCGACGAGGTCGATGCCCTGCCGGACGCCACCATTCGCGTGGCCCTGACCTATCTGCTGCACAACGCGCCGGCGAATCTGCGGGTGTTGATGGCGTCGCGCCGCCGGCTCAACCTGCAGGCCGCCGAATTGCAGGCCCGCGGCTTCTTTCTCGGGCTGGGCGTGGAGGCCCTGCGCTTTCGGGTCGATGAAACGGTCGCGGTGCTCGCCGGACGCTTCGGCGAGAGTCTCGACATCGATCTCCGGGTGGTCCTGCACGAGCTCACCGAGGGTTGGCCGCTGGGGCTGCAACTGGCCGTGGCGGCCATCGAGCGAAGTTCCGAGCCCGAGCGCGCCATCCATGAACTCAAGGCCTGCACCGGCGACATCCAGCGCTATTTCGTCGACAGCCTGGTGGAGCGCTTGCCGCCCGGGCAGATCGATTTCCTGACTTGCATCGCCCTGCCGGAAACCCTGCACCCGGAGCTGTGCGTCGCGCTCACCGGCGACCCCGGGGCGGGCGAGCTGATGGCCGAGCTGTGCGCCAGCACGCCGATCTTCGCCGAGGGCGTGGACAGCGACTGGGTACGAATCCATCCGCTGGCCCGCGAGTTCCTGCAGCAGCGTGTCGCGCTGCTGCCGGGCCCCCGGCTCGGCATGCTCCACCAGCGGGCCGCCGCATGGCTGGAGATGCGCGGCTTCTTCGAGGAGGCCGCGCGTCATTACCTGAGCGCCGACCTGCCGGCGCAGGCCTACAACATGATCGAGCAATGCCTCTACGAGATCATGCTGCGCGGCCAGTTCAACCGGGTCATCGAATGGATCGGCGAGCTTCCCGTCGAAGTGGTGGAGTCACACCCGCGCATGTGCCTGGCGGCGGCCTGGGCCCTGGCCATGAGCGATCGTTCGGGGGAAGCCCGGCATCTGGTCGCCAGGCTCCAGTCCGATCCCTCGATCGACGAGGCGACGAGTTGCGAGGCGGCGGCCATCGCTTCGGCGGCGGCCTACTTCGCCGATCGCCCCGACGAGTCCCAGGCCATCATCGGCCGCTGGGTCGAGTCGCCACCCAGGGGCGCGGTCAAGGTGCAGGCCATAGTGGCCAATCAGCAGGCGCGCCTGGCGTTGTTCCGTGGCCAGCCGGAGGCTGCGCGACGTATCTGTCGCAAGGCGCCGCAGTTCAGCTGGGTCGAGGGGCTGGATGCCATTCGCGGCTTCTCCGAGTGGGTCATCGGCATCACCTACCTCTGGGAAGGGCGGATGGAGCCGGCGGCGGAGTCGCTGCGCAGGAGCCTGCAACGCGCGGAGCAGGACATTGGCCGGCGCAGTTCGGTGGCGACCCTGCTCGCCTGCTCCCTGGCGGAGGTGCTGCTGGAGCGGGGCGAGGCGGGCGAGGCGACCACCGTGCTGGCGAACCGGCTGGATGTGGTCGAGCGGCTGGCCAGTCCCGATGCCATCGTCTCCGGCTTCGTCACGGCGTCACGGCTGGCCGGCCTGCAGGGCCAGGCGCATCGTAGCCATGACCTGCTGGAGGCCCTGCATGTGCTCGGTGACGAGAGGGGCGTGCCGAGGTTTCACCTGGTTTCACTGGGCGAGCAGATCCGCCTGCACGCGCTGCAGGGCAGGGCGGACAGCTGCCAGATGCTCTGGCGGCGGTTCGAGGAGGCGATTCCCCCGTCTTTCCATGATCCCGAAAGCCTGCTGGCGCCGGAGCTGCGCCTGCAGGCCGGCGTCGCGCGCGCCTATGTGCTGCTGGCGCAACAAGGCTGGTCCGAGCTGCTCGCCAGCGCCGCCGAACTGCATGAGCTCGCCAGCCGGATGCGGCGTGGCCGCGAGCTGGTCCAGGCCCTGCTGTTCAAGGCGCTGGCGCTCTTCGAGCGGGGCGGCGATGGCCAGGCGACCCTGCAGGAGGCGCGCAGCCTGGCAGGGGAGTACGGCATGCGGCGTGTCCTGGCGGACACCCATCCATTCCTGGTCCGTTGGAGTCTGGACGAGACCGGCCCCGCGCCCGCCACGCCACGGAACTCGGCCGCGGAGCCCGCCGCCCGCGTGCAGGTTGCGAAGGTGGCGCCCAGCCGGCTGCTGACCCCCAAGGAGCAGGAGATACTGCAGCTGCTGGCCCGCAACCTGTCCAACAAGCAGATCGCCCTTGCCCTCAACGTCGGGGAAGAGACGGTCAAGTGGCACCTGAAGAACCTCTTCGGAAAGTTCCAGGCGGGTACGCGCCGGCATGTCGTGGATCGCGCCTACATGCTCGGCATCCTGGAGGCGGAGCGCTGATCGCTGCGCCGGCCCGGGGGTAACTCCCGCTCTCCACCCGCTGTCCACATCGCCTCCCCGCATCGCCTCCCACCCCCCAGACGCTGGGGGGGTATGTCTGCGTGCCTGGCGTACCTTCGCACCATGGATCAATGACGACCGGGAGCCTCCCGGTCGATGGCCGACGTCGTGGAGTGAACATGCCGGAACGAGTGCTGATCGCAGGAGTCGGGGGGACGCCCTTTACCCCGTTGACCGTGCGCCCCCCCTTGCCCGAACTCGTGGGGCAGGCGGTGCGGATGGCGCTCGACGATGCGCGCATCGACTACGACCTGGTCGACCAGGTCTTTGTCTCCAGCGCCAGCAGTGGCATCGGCGCCATCGAGCAGTTGCTGGTGCGGATCGGCATTTCCGGCCCCCCGCTGTTCTGCCTGGGTGACGGCGAAGGCGCCTCCAGCACCGCGGTACATCTGGCGCGCAACAGCATCCTGGCCGGCGAGGCCGAGGCGATCCTGGTCCTTGGCTTCGAAGACACCCAGGTCGATGGCTACAAGCGGATGTTCGTCGGCCTGGACGACTGCCCCGGCGACGACAACGACCCGGCCCGTCCCGGCGATCCGCTGGGCATGATCGCCCGGCGGGACCATCCGGCGGCCTTGTATGCGGAGCAGATGCGTTGGCTGCAGGCTCGCCTGGGGCTCACGGAGCGGTGCTTCGAGCGGGTCCTGGGGCGGGCGCGGGCACAGGCCGGCATGAACCCCCTGGCGCTGGCCGGCGCCGCCGAGCAGGGCGGATGGTTGCCTCCATACCTGTGCCCGCCGGCCCGTGGCGCCGTGGCGCTGCTGCTGTGTTCGGAAGCCTTCGCCGGCCGTTACGGCCTGCGCAGCGGCGTGGCCATTCTCGGCAGTGCGCGGGCCGGCGAGAACCTTTCCGAGCTGGCCTCCGGCAACCCGCTCGACGTACTCGGGCGCGCGGCGACGCGCCGCGCCGCCGCCCAGGCATACGCGCAGGCCGGAATCGGCGTCGAGGACCTCGATGTCGTCGAGCTGCACGACCAGAGCGTCGGCGACTTCCTGGTGTTCAGCGCCGCGCTCGGCCTGTGCGACGAGGACGCCCTGGATGCCTTCACCCGGCGCAGCGGGGAAAGACCCGCCGTCTGCCCCTCGGGCGGGCTGCTGGGATGCGGCCTGGTGCCCGGCGCCAGCGCCCTGGCGCAACTGGTGGAGCTGGTCCGCCAGCTCCGCGGCGAAGCGGGAACACGGCAGGTGCGCGGAGCCCGCACCGGCCTTCATCACAGCGCTGCCGTAGGGCGCTCGGTCACCGTCTCGATCCTCCAGCGCCTCTGAGATCGCAACACCCGCGTTTACAACAACACAGTGAGTATCACGATGCAGAACAAGAACAATAAAACCTGCCATCACCTGCCACCGAGCCTGCTGGCGTCGGCGGTGCTGATCGGCCTGGGCAGCCTTCCCGTGTACGCCTTCGAGTTCGATACCGGCAACGACGATCTTCAGGTGCGCTTCGACAACACGGTCAAGCTCAACTACGCGCAGCGCGTGGAGAGCGCCAACTCCAAGCTGGCCAATTCCTGGAACAACAACGACGGCGACCGCAACTTCTCGGCGGGCAGCGCCGTGTCGCAGCGCATCGATATCCTGCATGAGCTGGACGTGGTCTACCGCAAGCAGTACGGCTTCCGCGTCAGCGGCAACAGCTGGTACGACCATGCCTACGACAAGGTCGGCAGCAGCAACCCGTCGACCAACCAGTTCCAGAATGGCGAGCCCGATTCGCGGCAGCTGAGCGGTTATGCGGAGCGCTACTTCAACGGCCCGTCCTCGGAGTTCCTCGACGCCTTCGTGTTCGGCAGCGTGGAGCTCGGCGAGGAGTCCATGCTCAGCGTCAAGGCGGGCAGCCACACCCAGTACTGGGGCGAGAGTATCCTGGCCTTCGCCCACGGCAACAGCTATGGCCAGTCCGGCCTGGATATCTCCAAGGCCCTGGCGGTGCCGGGCACCGAGGCCAAGGAGCTGTTCATCCCGCGCAACCAGATCTCGATGAACTTCACCCTGAATCCCGAGCTGTCGTTCGGCGCGCAGTACTTCCTGGACTGGGACCCCTCGCGCCTGCCGGAGTCGGGGACCTACCTGGGCTTCAACGATGCGATCCAGCATGGCAGCGACGACCTGTCGCTGATCGCCCAGCCCAACCCGGTCTACGGGCTGGTGCCCGGCGCGCCGCAGTTTCTGCGCCTGACCGGCGGGCATACCTTCACGCCGGACAAGCATGGCGATTTCGGCCTGATGGCCAAGTGGAGCCCGGAGTGGCTCGACGGCACCCTCGGCCTGTACTACCGCAAGACCTCCGACGTCCTGCCGAACATCGCCTTGCAGCCGGGAGCGGTCGGCATGCCGCAGCTGCTGTCCGGCGTCGTCGGCAGCTACAACCAGTTCTACGTCGACGACATCGACGTCTACGGCATCAGCCTGTCCAAGAGCATCGCCGGCGTCAGCGTCGGGGTGGATGTGAACTACCGCGAGAACATGCCGCTGGCCAGCGTGCCGGGGCAGGTCAACCCGGCGGCAGCGGCCGCCGGCGCGCCGGGCTTCATCGCCAGCTTCGACGGCGACAACGCCGTGGCGCGCGGCAAGACCGTCCACGCGGTGGTCAACGGCCTGACCACCTTCGCCGACACCCCGGCCTGGGACAGCGCCTCGCTGCTGGTGGAACTGGCCTACAGCCGCTGGCTGGACGTGACGGAGAACAAGCAGCTGTTCAAGGGCGAGGACTGGTACCGCGGCGTCGACAAGGTCACGCGGGACAACTACGTGCTCGGGATGAACTTCACGCCGACCTGGTACCAGGTGTTCCCGGGCATCGATTTCAGCATGCCGCTGACCTACAACGTCGGCCTCGATGGCCAGTCGGCCGTGCAGCTGGGCGGCAACGAGGATTCCGGCAGCTACTCGGTGGGCGTCGGCATGGACGTGTACAACCAGTACCGCTTCGACCTGAAGTACGTGGACAACTTCGGCCCCTTCGACACCTGCGGGTCGCCGACGGACGGCGCCGCGCCGGGCAACCCGGCCACGCCCTACAGCTGCGTGCCGGGCCAGACCACCGCCTTCGCGGGCACGCCGGCCCAGCTCAAGGACCGCGGCATGGTCACCTTCACCTTCAAGACAACCTTCTGACCAACACCCCCAGGAGATCGGAAATGACCTATGCAAAATCCCTGATGGTCAGCGCGCTGTCGCTTGCCATGATCGCGTCCGCCGAGGCGGCTGTTTCGCCGGAAAAGGCCGCCCAGCTGGGCCAGGCGCTCACCCCGGTGGGCGCCGAGCAGGCCGCCAATGCCGACGGCAGCATCCCGGCCTATGCCGGCGGCCTGACCACGCCGCCGAGCGGCTACCAGGCCGGCAGTTCGATGCGCCTGGACCCCTTCGCCAGCGAGAAACCGCGGCTGGTGATCGATGGAAAAAATGCTGGCGAATACGCGGACAAGCTCACCGCGGCCTCGCGGGAATTGCTCAAGCGCTTCCCGTCCTTCCGCATGGACGTCTATCCCACCCACCGTACCGTGGCGTTGCCGCAACGCCTGCTGGACAACACCCGCAAGAACGCCACGGCGGCGCGCACGACCGGCAACGGACTGGCGCTGGAGAACGCGCTGCCCGGCGTGCCGTTCCCGATCCCCAACGATGGCTACGAGGCCATGTGGAACCACCTGCTGCGCTACCAGGGGCTGGCGATCAACTCCAAGTACGACTCCTGGAACGTCGACGCGGCGGGCAATGCCTCGTTGGCGACCACCGGGGACGCCTACCTGGAATATCCGCTGTTCGACCCGGCGCGCAACGACGTACCGGCCAAGCCCGAAGACCTGTACTTCAAGACCAAGCTCTACTACCAGGGCCCGGCGCGCCGCGCCGGCGAGGCGATCCTGCTGATCGACTCGGTGGACCCGCTGGAAAAACCCCGCCGCGCCTGGCAATACCTGCCGGGCCAGCGCCGGGTGAAGCTCGCCCCCGATATCGCCTATGACACGCCGAACCCGGGCTCGGCCGGCAGCTCGACCTACGATGACGCCTGGGTGTTCAACGGCGCGATGGACCGCTTCGACTTCAAGCTGGTCGGCAAGAAGGAAATGTACGTGCCGTACAACACCTACAAGCTGAACTACCACGAGAAGGCCGCCGACATCACCACGCCCAACCACGTCAATCCCGACCTGGTGCGCTGGGAGCTGCACCGCGTCTGGGTGGTCGAGGCCACGCTCAAGCCCGGCAAGCGGCACATCTACAGCAAGCGCACCCTGTACCTCGACGAGGACAGCTGGATCGCCCTGGCCTCCGACGAATACGACGCCCGTGGCCAGCTCTACCGCGGCGCCTTCGCGCACATGGCCTACAGCTACGACGCGCAGGCGCCGAACTCGGACAACCACATGTTCTACGACTTCGTGTCCGGCAGCTACAACATCACCGGCATCTACGGCCCGCACGGCGGGGTGAAATACATCCAGCCGCTGTCGAAGGCCCAGTGGGCGCCCGACGCCCTGGCCGGCGCCGGTATCCGCTGACATCAGTGCCCTGCCATCGGAGCGTCCTGGCGGCGCTCCGATGGCGATTCGCGAGATCAATCCATGAGCATTTTCAAGTGGGCCACACTGCTCGCCCTCGTGGCGGCGCTGTGTGCGCCATTCTGCCGTCCGGTGGTCGCGCAGGAATTCGTCGACGTGCTGGATACCCCGGCGCAGCCGAGCCAGTTCGCCCAGTCCGGCCTGCTGGTCGGCCTGGCCCGTGCGGGCGAGCGCCTGGTGGCGGTCGGTCAGCGCGGCCACATCCTCACCTCCGACGATGCCGGCGCGAGCTGGCATCAGGCGCGTGTGCCGGTCAGCTCCGACCTGGTGGCGGTGCATTTCCCCACGGCCCGCCAGGGCTGGGCGGTGGGCCATGACGGCGTGGTCCTGCACAGCGCCGACGGCGGCCAGAGCTGGACGCGCCAGTTCGACGGGCGCCAGGTCGGCCCGCTCATGCTCAGGCACTACCAGGCCCTGGCGCAGCGCGCCCCGGACGACGAGCGGCTGGCCGCGCTGGTGCGTGAGGCCGAGCGCATGACGGAGGAGGGGGCGGACAAGCCCTTCCTCGATGTGTGGTTCGAGAGCGAGCGGGTCGGGTACATCGTCGGCGCGTTCAACCTGATCTTCCGCACCGAGGATGGCGGCCAGCGCTGGACGCCCTGGATGGAGCGCACCGACAACCCGAGCTCACTCAATCTCTACGCCATCCGGCCGGTGGGCGAGGACCTCTACATCGCCGGCGAGCAGGGGCTGCTGCTCAAGCTCGATCGCGCCACGGGGCGTTTCGCCTCCCGGCCGACGCCCTACGCCGGCAGCTTCTTCGGCATCCTCGGCAAGCCCGGGGTGGCCCTGGCGTTCGGCCTGCGCGGGAATGTCTTCCGCAGCCTGGATGGCGGCGCGAACTGGAGCCGGGTCGAGACCGGCCTGCCGGTGAGCATCACCGCAGGCACCGAGCTTGCCGATGGTCGACTTGCGTTGCTCAGCCAGGCCGGTCACCTGCTCGTCAGCCGCGACGACGGCGCCAGCTTCCAGCTGCAACCGCAGGCCGTCATGGCGCCGGTCGCCGCCGCCCAGGTCGCAGGCCCCAAGGGCCTGGTAGCGGTCGGCACCCGTGGCGCGCGCCAGCTGCTCGTCCAATGACCTCGACATCAGAGAGAAACCGAAATGGGTAACTACGAGCACGACGGCATGCCGGTGGTGCGGGAGCTGCGGGGCTTCGATCCGCGCACCGGCAACCTGCTGGAACGCATCGTCTTCAACAACCGCCTGATGATGGTGATGCTTTGCGCGCTGCTGACCCTGGCGCTCGGCTATGTGGCGGCGACCCGCCTGACGCTGACCGCCAGCTTCGAGAAGATGCTGCCGCAGAGCCAGCCGTTCATCAAAAACTACCTGGACAACCGCGCATCGCTGCGCAGCCTGGGCAATGCCGTGCGGGTGGTGGTGGAGAACCCCGCTGGCGACATCTTCGACCCGGCCTACCTGCAGGCCCTCCGGGAGATCAACGACGAGCTGTTCGTGACGCCCGGCGTCGACCGTGCCTGGATGAAGTCGCTGTGGACGCCGGCGGTGCGCTGGACGGAAGTGACCGAGGAAGGCTTCCAGGGCGGGCCGGTGATGCCCGACGCCTACGACGGCTCGCCGGCGAGCGTCGAGCAGCTGCGCCTGAACATCGCCCGCTCCGGCATCGTCGGCAGCCTGGTGGGCAACAACTTCCACTCCAGCATGATCTTCGTGCCGTTGCTGGACAAAGACCCGGTGACCGGCCAGGCCATCGATTACGACGCCTTCTCCAAGTCGCTGGAAAAGCTGCGGGCCCGGTACGACGCCCGGGACGACGGGAAGATCCAGATACGGGTGATCGGCTTCGCCAAGCTGATCGGCGACCTGCTCGACGGGCTGCTGCAGGTCATGGCGTACTTCGCCATCGCGGCGGTGATCGCCGCGCTGATCATCTACGCCTACACCCGCTGCGTGCGCAGCACCACGCTGGTGATCTGCTGCTCGCTGATCGCCGTGGTCTGGCAACTGGGGCTGGTCGCCCTGTTCGGCTTTTCGCTGGACCCGTTCTCCATCCTGGTGCCGTTCCTGGTGTTCGCCATCGGCGTGTCGCATGGCGCGCAGAAGATGAACGGCATCATGCAGGACGTGGGGCGCGGCACCCACCAGCTGGTGGCCGCGCGCTACACCTTCCGCCGCCTGTTCCTCGCCGGGCTGACCGCGTTGCTGGCCGACGCGGTGGGCTTCGCCGTGCTGATGCTGATCGACATCCCGGTGATCCAGAACCTGGCGATCACCGCCAGCCTCGGCGTGGCCGTGCTCATCTTCACCAACCTGCTGCTGCTGCCCGTGCTGCTGTCCTACCTGGGCGTCAGCGAGCGTGCCGCGGCGCGCAGCCTGCGGCATGAGCGCGAGGCGGCGGGGGGCTCGCTCTGGGACGGCCTGGGGCGCTTCACCGAGCGCCGCTGGGCGAGCGCCGCGGTTCTCGTCGCCGCGGCGCTGGCGGTGGCCGGCTTCGCGGTCAGCCTGCAGCTGAAGATCGGCGACCTGGACCCCGGCGCGCCTGAACTCAGGGCGGATTCGCGCTACAACCTCGACAACGCCTACATCACCGCCAACTACTCGCTGTCCAGCGACCTGTTCGCCGTGATGCTGAAGACCCCCAAGGAAGGCTGCCTGAAGTACGAAAGCCTGGTCGAGGCGGACCGCCTGGGCTGGCTGCTGCAGCAGCAGCCGGGGGTGCAGACCACGGTCTCGCTGGTCAACGCGGTGCGCCAGATCACCGCGGGCTCCTACGAGGGCAACCCGAAATGGCTGACCATCGCGCGCAACCAGAACGTGCTGAACTACGGCGCCCAGCAGGCCTCGGTGAACAACCCGGAGCTGTTCAACACGGACTGCTCGATGATGCCGGTGGTGGCCTACCTGACCGATCACAAGGCCGAGACCCTCGATCACATGGTCAAGGTCGCCGAAGGCTTCGTGCGCGAGCACAGCAGCGCTGAGCGGCAGTTCATGCTGGTGGCCGGCAGCGCCGGGATCGAGGCCGCGACCAATATCGTCGTGCGCGAGGCCAACCGGATCATGCTGCTGTATGTGTATGCCGCGGTGATCCTGCTGTGCTTCGTGACCTTCCGCAGCTGGCGGGCGGTGCTGGTCGCGGTGTTGCCGCTGATGCTCACCTCGATCCTCTGCGAGGCGCTGATGGTCTGGCTGGGGATGGGGGTGAAGGTGGCCACGCTGCCGGTGATCGCCCTGGGGGTCGGCATCGGCGTCGACTACGCCCTCTACCTGCTCAGCGTGCAGCTCGCCCAGCAGCGCGCCGGCGTGCCGCTCGCCCAGGCCTACCGCAATGCCGTGGCCTTCACCGGCAAGGTGGTCGCCCTGGTCGGCGTCACCCTGGCCGCCGGCGTGGTGACCTGGGCCTGGTCGCCGATCAAGTTCCAGGCCGACATGGGCATCCTGCTGACCTTCATGTTCATCTGGAACATGGTCGGCGCGCTGGTGCTGATCCCGGCGCTGTCGCATTTCCTGCTGCGCAAGGTGCGCTGATAAGGCGGCTGGCGGCCTGTCCGGCGTGCCGGAACAGGCTGCCGGGCAGCGGATGAACCGGGGGCGGAGAGCCGATTGCGTCAGCATGAGCGATCGGGCTTGTCCGCCCCTTTTTCTTGCGCAACCGACGGGCCGCGCCCGCTCCCTCCCGCCACGCGGCGGCGATATGGATGCGCCGAGGCACCCGGAGGAAGGCGCGGACTGCGTTACAGCTTGACCAGCAATGGACCGTGGAAGGCCTGCATGATCAGGTCGGCGGGCTGGCCATGGGCGACGAGCTTGGCCATGGCGTTGAGGTAGGGCGTCATGTGGCGGAAATAGCGCTTGTAGCCCGCGCACAGGTAGTTGAGCCCGGGCTCGCCGTCCGGCGCCTCGATGAAGCGGTTCTTCGGGCACTCGCCGTGGCAGGCGAACAGGTAATCGCAACTCAGGCAGTAGCCCGGTAGCGACTCCTCCTTGGCCGCTCCGAAGGCCTGCTGGGCGGGAGAGGCGAGCAGCACGGCAGGGTCCTGCTCCTGGATGTTGCCCAGCCGGTATTCCGGGTACATGTAGTGGTCGCAGGAATACAGGCTGCCGTCGTGCTCGACTATCGCCGCCTTGCCACAGCGCGGCGCGAACAGGCAGACGCTGGCCGGCAGCTGGCACCAGGCGGCGAGCGCCCACTCGAAGTTCATGACGTAGACGGTGCCGACGTCATGGCGCACCCATTCGTCGAAGATGGCGACGAGGAATTCCCCGTAGGCCTGCGCTTCCACGCTCTGCGTCGTCACCTGCGCGCCGGGCGCCTGCAGGTCGCGCAGGCGCAGCTCGGGCGGCGTGGCGAAGTCCTGGCCGCGCGCCGCGTCAGGTGCCGTCGGCACGCGCTCGACCACCGGGTTGAACTGGATATGGCGGACGCCGGCCTCCTTGAGGAAGCGATAGACCGCCAGCGGCTGCAACGCGGTCTCGCGGGCCACGGTCACCAGCACGTTGTAGGGGACCGCGTGTTTCTGCAGCAGCCTCAGGCCGCGGATGACCTTGTCGAAACTGGAGCGGCCGCGCTTGTCCGGGCGATGCAGGTCATGCAGCTCGCGCGGCCCGTCGAGGCTGATGCCGACGGTGAAACCTTCCTTGGCGAGAAAGGCGCACCAGTCATCGTCGAGCAAGGTTCCGTTGGTCTGCAGGGTGTTGCGGATCGTCTTGCCCGCGGCGAATTCGCGCTGGCAGGCGAGGGCGCGCTGGAAGAACTCCAGCCCCAGCAGGGTGGGTTCGCCACCCTGCCAGGTGAACTCCACTTCCGGGCTGTCCTGGGCCGCGATGTAGCGCTGCACGTAGGCGCGCAGCACCTCGTCGGACATGCGGAAGCGGCTGTGGCGCGGCTGGAATCGTTCCTTTTCCAGGTAGAAGCAGTAGTCGCAATCGAGGTTGCAGATCGGCCCGACCGGCTTGGCCATCAGGTGCATGCCTTGCGGCTGGAGATCACCCATGGCGCACCTTCAGAGGTAACCGATCTTGCGCGCGTCGTTGAGCACGATGCGCCGCAGCATGCCGACCGAAATGCGCCGGAGCTGGAAGATCAGCCGGGCGAACGGGCCGACCAGGATCAGGTCGCGCCTGTTCAATACCGCGCCAACGATGCCTTCGGCCACCAGGTCGGGGCTGCAGCCCTTGCTCCGGTAGTACTGCTGCAGCCGGTTGATCTGTTCCTTGTCGACGGACGGGGAAATGTTCCTGTGGTTGGCCACGATCGGCGTGTTGATCACCCCGGGGCATACGGTGGTGACCTGCACCTCGGTATCGCTCAGCTCCATCTTGAGGACTTCGCTCAGGCCGTAGACCGCATGCTTGGAGGCGGCATAGGCGGCCATGCTCGGCGATGGGTAGAGGGCCGCGGCCGAGGCCACGTTGATCACCTGGCGCGGGCCGCGGGCTTCCACCATGCGCGGGATGAAGTAGTAGCAGCCATGCACGACGCCCATCAGGTTGATGTCCATCACGCGCTCCCAGTGATCCAGGCTGCTGTCGAGGAACCGCCCCAGGTAGCCGATGCCGGCGTTGTTCACCAGCACATCGAGCGGGCCGTGGGTGAAATGCACGTGCGCGGCCAGCGCGGCCATGGCGTTGGCGTCGGTAACGTCCACCACGTGGATGGAGCTTTCGGCGCCGCTGTCCTGGATCTGCCGCTGCAGCGATTCGAGTCCTGCCGCGTCGATGTCGCACAGCAACAGCGTGGCGCCTCGGCGCGCAAAGGCCAGGGCCGTCGCACGGCCGATGCCGGAGGCCGCTCCGGTGATCAGGACTTTGCTGTTCTTCAGGTCGGTGATGGACATGCTCGTCTCCATGGGCCGTGATCGTCACGGCCCGGCAGGTGATGGGTCAGGGGGCGTAGCTGATGTGCAGGTCCTGCACCGTGCCGTTGAAGGCGAAGGGCGCGCGGTCGAAGTAGTCCAGCGCCACCGGCGAGCCGAGGTCCTCCGCGACGTCGAACGTCTCGCTGGCGGTGAAGGTCAGCGGCGGAGTGAAGGGCGTGACGCCGCTGGCCACCTCCTTGCCGTCGACCCACAGGCTCAGCGTGACGGGGGAACCGGGCTTGGCGGCTGTCTGCCGAGTCCGCACCTCGATGTCCGCCGGGCCGGCGGCCAGAGGACGTTCGGAGCGCAACTTGACGCGGGCGATGGCCAGCGCGTTGTACTCGTAGACCACATGGCCCTGGTCGAGATAGAGCGTCACGCCGCCACCTGTGCCACCGAGCGCGTAGATGACCCCGTTGGCGTTCTCGGGTACCTGGACCCTGGCGTGCACAACACTGCTGCGGTTGCGCAGGTTGGGGGCGGCGAACTCCGGCAGGCGCTTCGTGCGGCTGTTGAAGTGCCACTCGCTACGGCCATTGCGCGCGAGCACCGAGGGATCGAGGAAGGGGTAAAGGCCCGCGCCTATGGGATAGACGTGGTTGGCCCTGGCCTGCACATCGAACTCCGCTTTCAGCTCGGCGAGCTTGTCGGGGTACTTGTCGGCGAGGTCGACGGCCTGGGAGTAGTCGCTGCTCAAGTCGTAGAGCGCCCAGTGGTCATTCTGCGGATTCCAGCCCATGAACTGGGAGAACCCCTGAACCCAGGGCTTGCGCGGGCCGAATACCGAGGCCATCCAGCCGTCCTTGTACACGCCGCGGCTGCCGAGCACCTCGAAGTACTGCGCCGGTTTGCGTGAGGCGGCCCCGGCATCGGCAAAGGTGTAGCGCATGCTGACGCCGTCCAACGGGTCCTGGGCGACGCCGTTGACCGTCTTCGGCGCAGTGATGCCAAGGATGTCGTAGACGGTCGGCGCAATATCGTTGACGTGGTGGAACTGGCTGCGCACCTGCGAGTCGGCCTTGATCCGTGTCGGCCAGGAAATGGCGAGGGGGGTACGGGTGCCGCCGAAGTAGCCGGCCACCAGTTTGGTGCCCGGGAATGGCCCTGAGCCGGCCCAGGCCCAGGCGGCGTTGTACATGCTTTCCAGCTTGGCGCTGCCCAGTGTCGGCAAGCCGCCGTACGTGGCGTCGAGCACCTTCAACTGCTGCTCCTTGGGCACTGGAATGCCGTTGTGGGTAAGCAGTTCGTTGATGGTGCCCTCCATGCCTTCGGCGGAGGCGCCGTTGTCGCCGAACACGTAGAAGACCAGGGTGTTGTCGCGTTTCCCCTGGCGTTCGAGTTCGTCGAGCAGCTTGCCGGCCTGGGTGTCGGCGTGCTCCATGAAGCCGGCATAGACCTCCATCAGGCGGGCCTGGTAACGCTTCTGCTCGGGGCTGAGGCTGTCCCAGGCGGGGAGTTCCGCCGGGCGGGGCGTCAGCTGGGCATTCCGGGGAATGAAACCAAGCGCTTTCTGGCGGGCGAAGGTTTCTTCGCGGTAGCGGTCCCAGCCGGCGTCGAACTTGCCCTTGTACTTGTCTGCCCATTGCGCGTTGACCTGGTGCGGGCCATGGACCGCGCCGGGTGTCCAGTAAAGGAAGAACGGCTTGTCCGGGGCGTAGGTCTGCTGGTCCTGCAGCCAGTTCACGGCCTGCCCGGCCAAGTCCTCGCTGAGGTGGTAGCGCGGATCGCGGGGCGGCTCGATGGGCGTGGTGTTGCGGTACAGGCGCGGCTCGTACTGCGAGGTTTCCCCCGCCAGGAAGCCGTAGAAGTATTCGAACCCGTAGCCGGTGGGCCAGGTGTCGAACGGCCCCGCCGCGGTGGTGTTCTGGGTCGGGGTGTTGTGCCATTTGCCGAAGGCCGCGGTGCTGTAGCCGTACTGCTTGAGCACCTCGGCCATGGTTGCCGAGCTCTTGGGGATTTCGCCGGTGTAGCCGTCCCAGTCGGTGGCCAACTCAGTGATCACGCCATTGCCGACGCGATGATGATTGCGCCCGGTGAGCAGCGCGGCGCGGGTCGCTGAGCTGATGGCGGTGGTGTGGAAGGCGTTGTAGCGGACGCCGCTGTCGGCGACGCGGGTGAGGGTCGGCGTGTGGATGCCGCCGCCCACCGTGTCCGCCTGCGCGAAGCCGGCGTCGTCGAGCATGATCACCAGGATATTGGGCGCATCCTTCGGCAGATGGGACGCCACTTGGCGCTTCTGGTGCCTGGACTCCTGCAGGGTGGGCCTGGCATCGCTGGCGGATGGGGTCGGGGGGAACGGCAGGCTATCCTGGGCTGTGACGAGCGAGCTGCCGAGCAGCGCGCCGAGTGTCACGGCTACATCTCTGGCGGGGGAGAGTTTTCTAGACATGGGTACCCACTTGTTGTTGTTCCATGAATACGCCCGCCATCCGCCCAATGGCGGATGGCGGGGCAGGGGGAAGGCCCGGGTCAGGCCGCGAAGCTGGTGATGTCCTTGGCCTGGATGCCGTTGGCCTCGCAGAAGGCCAGGTAGCGCTCGACGCCGGACTTCCAGTTCTCGATGGCGCAGAGGTTGTCGTTCTCGTCGAAGTACAGCAGGTCGCCCTGGGTGATGTTCAGGGTGATGATCTCGTCGCCGTGGCCGGTCAGGGCGATCGGGGTGTGGCTGGTCCCGGCCGTTTCGAAGACCACGCCGCCTTGCTTGGAGATCCAGTCATGCTCGATGTACTTCCAGGCACCCTTGATGGTGTAGACGATCACCGTGCCGGAGTGATGGTGCTTGGGCAGCGAGGCACCCGCCGGCACCTTGAGCAGGGTGATGGTTTCGCCACGCACCGGATCGCACTTGATGTACTTGAGGAATACGTCATTGCTGTAGGGGGTGAAGGGAATCCACGGCAGGTCTTCGTCGTTGATGGCGGCGGTATCGATCGATTCGTACAGCATGGGAACGCTCCTTGGCTCACGCATGGCGGGAATGGTTTTTCGATTCTGATAGGCCGCCCGGGACCTCACCCCCCTCTTGTCTGGGGGCATCTGACTGCGTGGACAGGAGCAACAAGGCTGCACGGCCGCCAGACCGGGCTTCCCGGCGCGCTCGTCGGGGGGATAACCCTCCCGGCAAACGCGAAAAGCCCAGGCGCCTCCCGGGAATCCTTCCCGGGTGCGTCTGGGCGAGGGGGCTCGCATCACATGAATCCTCCCCGGGGCACCCGGAGAGGGGCGATGCGAGCGGTTGCCGTTCAGATCGAGCCGGCCGGCGTAACGGCGGGGAAGTCCTTCTCGGGATCGAACACGTTATTGAAGAAGTTCGTCAGGGAGTACATGGCCACCAGCGCGACGATCTCCATGACGTTCGCATCCGTGTAGCCGGCATCGCGGACGGCTTGCACGTCGGCGTCGCCAACCTGGCCGCGGGTCTCGATGACCTTGCGTGCGAACTGGACCGCGGCATCGCGCTTCGGGTCGCTGGCACGGCCCGACCGGGCGAGAATGATTTCATCGGCCGGCAGCCTGGCCATGTGCTCGGCGGTGAAGCTGTGAACCGCCAGGCAGTAGTTGCAGCCATTCGCCTCGGACACGGCGAGGCCGATGCTGTCACGGGTCTTCACGTCGAGCGCCTTGCTCAAGGAGCCGAGCAGGGTGGCCCAAGCGTTGAACGCGATCGGGCTCTGCGCGAAGGTCGCCATCATGTTCGGGGTGAACCCGATGTTCTTGGTGAACATGTCGAGGGTCGGTTTGGAATCGGCCGGAACCTGTTCCGGCTTGAGAACTGCTGCTCTTGGCATCGTAGTCTCCATAAAGTTACGGGTTTCACTGATTGGGGCAGGTCCGTGTGCGGACCGTCCCTCGGTTTGCCTCGCACCCGGGTCGCGGGGCGAAGCTGATCGGGCCTTCAAGCGGGAGATATCCTGGGGTTGCACCCACCTGGCAGCCGTCCGGTCGTTCGGCGCGAGCGACGCGCCTAGACGAAATCCAGTACCTCGGTCACCGGGCGGCGCGGCTTCTGCGACCAGTTCCCCGGACGCTCCGCGCCGACGGACAGGAGCATGACCGGCACTTCGTTCCCGGCCAGGCCGAACTCGCGGTGTACCGCTTCGGCATCGAAGCCGATCATCGGCGTCGAACCCAGGCCCAGCGCGCGGGCCGCGTAGATCATCGCCGTCGCGCCGATGGCGGCGGTGCGCACCGCCTCGTCGCGCTGGAGCTGCGGGTTCTCGAAATACAGGCCGCGCGCGGGGTCTTCCCAGTCCGGCACCAGCTTTGCCGGCATGATTCCCGCGTCCACCACGGGGGCCAGGCGCTCGGGTATCACGCTGGAATCGGCCAGCTGACCGCAGACGATGAAGGTGACGGCGGCCTCGGTGACCATGGGCTGATCCCAGGCGATCGGGCGCAGCCGGGCCTTGGCTTCAGGCGAACGCACGGCGATGAAGCGCCAGTTCTGCATGTGGAAGGAGGTCGGCGCGGTGGTGGCGATCCGCACCAGTTCGCGGATCTGGTCGTCGCTCAAGGCGGCGGCAGGGTCGTAATACTTGGTGGTGTGGCGGCTTGCGATGGATTCGATGATGGCGTTGGTCATCTGGTGTGACTCCTTCATCCGGTGATCAGGAGCCGTCACTTTAGGTTCGCAAGGTGCTTATTTCGAGATCGGATTTTCTCAAAAAGATGCTTGAAAGGATCAAGCTGGTGTAGGCAGCCGATCCGCCATCCATGCAGCAATGATGTGCCGCCGTTACTGGGCCTCTCGCGCCAGGCGCCGCCATTGCCCCGGCGTCATCCCCATCCTGTCGGTGAATACACGGCGGAATGCCGACACGGATTGATAGCCCACCGACTCGGCCACGGCCTCGGTGGTCATCGCCGGTTTCTTCAACGCGTTGGCGGCCAGGCTCATCCGGATATCGGCCAGCAGTTCGATGGCCGAGCGTCCCAGCTTGTCCTGGAAGTGGCGCATGAAGGTGGCGCGCGACATGCTGCACAGGTCGGCCAGCTCAGGCAGGCTCCAGGGGCGCGCCGGGTCGGCGAACATGGCTGAAATGGCCGGAGCCAGTCGTGGATGGCCGGCCAGCGCCAGCAAGCCGGCCGGAGCCTGCTCGGACTCGCTTGCCGCGCGCAGCACCAGCGCGAACAGCGCCGCGGAAAGGGCGTTGAGCATGGCGTTTCCGCCCAGCTTGTCGCTGCTGGACTCCGTGCGCATCAGCCCCACGAGGCTGGCCAGGTGGTTCGACGCGGCGCCGATGCCTTCGTCAGCGGAGCCGTCCGTAGCCCGTACCACCAGGTTCGTGGGCAGGTAGTTGCGGATCAGCCGGTCATGGGGCGGGCTGATGAAAAAGTGCCCGCACAACATGTCCAGATGCTCGCCCTGGCCGTCATTCTCGCTGAGCAGCCATCCCGCCGAACCCTGGCGATTGTAGGTAAGCCCCGGCGCATGCCCGCTGCCATCGTGCAGCACGTGCGCCGCCCCGTGGGGCAACAGCACGATATCGCCGCCCAGCAGCTCCCTGGCCGTTCCCGTCTCCGGGTCCTCGATGACGGCCCGGCCCTTGAGCACGATGTGGTAGGGAATCCCGTGCGGCGCGGACCGCTCCCAGGCCACACGCCAGGGCGCACCGTAGGCGCAGCGGACCTCCAGCTGGCCGCTGATGGTGATCATTTTCAGGAGATGGCTCAGCCAGTCGACTTGGGACATAGGCCCTCGGGAACTTGAAACGATCGAGCGATCTTATCGCGGTTGCACGCCGGTTGTGCGCCGCGCTTGCCCGGTCATCGAGGGGCCGTTGCCGGCTTGGCATCCCTTGATCCGGGTGAACCCGCCATCTCAGGGTTCCATATCGCGGGTGAACATTTTTATTTGTTGGACGAGTTGGGCGTGTCTTTCGTTAAGTACGTCAATCGGTCAACCGTGATCCTGTACGGTGGGCCGGTTGCCCTGTCCAGCACCCCCGTGCCGACATGGGCGTCGAGTCAGGAAAACAAGAACAAGCGCCCTTCGGCGTCCACCTAAACAAGAAAGGGAAGCTTCGACGCTTCCCACCTGCCGCGCGGCCATTCTGCCCTGGCCTGCGTGGCGCACGGGAGTTCCCTATGCAAACCGCAGTCAGTCTCTGGCCGCTGCTTGGCGTCCTTGTGATCGTCATCGGCTTCGTCCTGCGTTTCAACCCGATGCTGGTAGTCGCTCTTTCAGCCGTGGTGACCGGCCTTGCCGCCGCCATGCCCGTCGAGGCGATCCTGGCGTCCATCGGCAACGGCTTCATCAAGACCCGCACGCTTCCCCTGATCATCCTCCTGCCCCTGGCGGTCATCGGCATGCTTGAGCGGCATGGCTTGCGCGAGCACGCGCAGAACTGGATATCGCGTATCCAGACCGCCACCGCCGGACGCCTGCTGGTCTTCTATCTGTTCGTCCGGGAAATGACCGCGGCGGTGGGGCTCACCAGCCTGGGCGGGCATCCCCAGATGGTGCGTCCATTACTGGCGCCGATGGCCGAGGGCGCGGTGGAGAACCGCTACGGCAAGCTGCCCGACGAGCTCCGCCACAAGCTCTATGCCTTCTGCGCTTCGACCGACAACGTGGGGCTGTTCTTCGGCGAAGACATCTTCGTCGCCTTTGGCGCCATCGCCCTGATGCATACCTTCCTGATGGGCAACGGCATCGATGTGGAGCCGATTCACATCGCGGTCTGGGGCATCCCCACGGCCATCTGCGCCTTCCTCATCCATGCCGCGCGCATACGCCGATTCAGTGCCCGCCTGGAGCGCCAGTTGCAGTCGCGCTCCCCCGAACAGCCACAACCGCAGTCGTTCGCCGCGATCCAGGAGTGATGCCATGATCCTTTCGATTCAATACCTGTACTGGCTGGCGGGCGTCGTTCTGGCCATCACCGCGGCAATGACCTTTGCCGACAAGCAGCATGGCAAGCGCTGGAGCACCGGCCTGTTCTGGAGTCTGTTTGCCCTGGCCTTCCTGGTTGGCGACCAGTTGCCGCCGGTGCTGGTGGGGGGAGGCGTGCTGCTCATGGCGCTGATCGCCGGATTCGGTGGCGTCGGCCTGGGGCGCTATGGCGAGCTGGCTGCGGAGAAACGCCAGGCCAGCGCGCGGCGGCTGGGCAGCCGGCTGTTTGTCCCGGCGCTGGCCATTCCGGTCGTCACCGTGTTCGGCACCCTGGTCGTCAAGGATTTCTCGATTGCCGGCGTGCCCTTGCTGGACCCGAAGAACATCACCTTCGTTTCCCTGGGGATCGGCAGCCTGGTCGCCTTCTGCATGGCGTGCTGGATGGTCCGGGAAGGTCCGCTGCAGGGGCTGCGCGAGTCGCGGCGCCTGACCGAGGCGCTGGGCTGGGCCCTGGTGTTGCCGCAACTGCTGGCGATGCTCGGCCTGCTGTTCAACGACGCCGGCGTCGGCAAGGCCGTTGCCCATGTCGCCACCGCCTATATCGACATGGACTTCAGGCTGGCCGCGGTGCTGGTGTACGTGCTCGGCATGGCGCTGTTCACCGTGGTCATGGGGAACGGTTTCGCGGCCTTCCCGGTGATGGCCGGCGGCGTCGGCGTGCCGGTACTGATCGGCCACTTCAACGGCAACCCGGCGGTAGTCGCGGCCATCGGCATGTTCTCCGGCTACTGCGGTACGCTGATGACGCCCATGGCCGCGAACTACAACATCATACCGGCGGCGCTGCTGAACCTGCCGGACCGCAACGCGGTGATCAAGGCCCAGGTGCCTACCGCCCTGATGGTGCTCGCCTGCAACGTGGTGCTGCTGTACGTGCTGATGTAGCGCATTGCCGCTGGCATGAACGAGGAAGCCCTGCGCCTGCGGGGCTTCCTCATTATTACGGGGCCGGGGCGCGCTCCAGATCCGCTGCCTCGCCCTGGTGGGCGAGTGTCACGCGGTGCGGGCCCAGTTGCTCGGCGTACTGCTGGACGACCTCCTGGGCCAGGCGCACGACCTGTTCCACCAGCCCCAGCCCGACGCCGCTGCGCCAGGTGGCGATGATGTCCAGCGCCGGCGGCTTGGGCACGTTCTCCAGCACCGTCATCCTGCCGTTATCCAGTTCCTCGGCGACCAGCGAAGCGGGCAGGGCGCCGATGCCGAAGCCGTCGCGGATCAGCCGTGTCATGGCTGCCACCGAGTTCACGCAGCTGATGCGTGGATTGGCGATGTTGCCGCTGTGCAGCAGGTTGAGGATGTCCTGATGCGGCCGCGAGTTCTTCGAGAAGGTCACCACGCGCTCCCGGGTGAGCTCCTCCAGTGAGCCGTAGGCACGGTGGTAGAGCGAATTGGTGGAGACGATCCACTCCACCGGATAGTGGGCCAGCGCCTGGTTGCGCAGGCTATCGCCACGCACCACGTCGGTCTGGAACACCACGTCGAGGTAGCCCTTGTGCAGCTGTTCGTTGAGGTTGCGCGCGGTGTCGGCGGTCAGCTCGATCTCCACGCCCGGATAGCGCTCCATCAACTGCGTCACGAACAGGCTCAGCCAGGTGTGGATCACCGAGTCCATCGCGCCCAGCCGCACCAGCCCCTTCAGGTTGCCGACATCGCTGATCGACTGCTTCAGCGCCTGCAGCGTGTCCATCATCTGCTCGGCGTACTCGAGTATCCGCTGCCCTTCGGGCGTCAGGGTGACGCCCTTGGAATCCCTCAGGAACAGGCGGGTGCCGAGCTCGTCTTCCAGCGCGGCGATACGGCTGGAGATCGAGGCCTGGGTGCTGAACAGCTTCTCCGCGGTGAGACGGAAACTCTTCAGCCGGGCGACCCAGACGAAGGTTTCGAGAAAACGCATGTTCACGGGAAAAGTCCTCCGGTGCCTGGCCGCAATGTCGCTCCAGGAAAAAACGCCTTGGCGTGGAATTCAGGTGGTGCGCCAGCCTCACGCATCCGGCGACTGCCGGGACAACGGAAAATTCTTATGGCGTGCGGCCGGATTTTCTCGTTGGACAGCAAAAGGCCACCTCCTAAGAATCGCCCGGCGGCCGGGAAACCAGCAAGCGAAAAACAACCACAACAACCGTATCCGGGAATGCGCGCCGCCAGGCAGGCAAATGCCTCCTGCCGCGTGTCCCGGAGCCAGGAGACCACACCGCATGACTCCCTTGAAGCGCCTCGCCGGAATGTTCATCGCAGGCAGTGCCTTGCCGGGCATCGCCCACGCCGACTTCTTCGCCGACAGCAAGGCCAGCCTGGATCTACGCAATTTCTACTTCAACCGCGACTTCCGTAACGGCCCGCCAACCAGCGAGCGCGACAAGGCCGAAGAGTGGGCGCAGGGGTTCATGTTCCGCTTCGAGTCGGGCTACACCCCGGGCACCATCGGTGTCGGCCTCGACGCACTGGGGATGCTCGGCGTGAAGCTCGACGGGGGCGACGGTACCGGCGGGACGGGCCTGCTCCCGGCCGATCTCGGTTCGGCCAATGGGCGCGGCTCGCAGGATGAGTATTCCAAGCTCGGCCTGACCGCCAAGGCCAGGGTCGGCAAGTCGGTCGCGCGTGTCGGCTCGCTGGCATTCCGCAGCCCGGTGGTGTCGAACAACGACACGCGCCTGCTGCCCGGCACCTTCCGCGGGGCCATGGTCACCTCCCAGGACGTCGACAACCTGACCCTGCAGGGCGGCAAGATCGACCAGATCAAGTTCAACAGCTCCACCGACTACGTCGACATGTCCGCCAACCGCATCGGCGGCAGCAGCGATTCGTTCGTGTTCGCCGGCGGCGACTACCGGCTGACCCGGCAACTCACCGCCAGCCTGCACTACGGCAACCTCGAGGACATCTACAAGCAGTATTACGGCGGCCTGCAGTACCTGCTGCCAATGGCCGGCAAGCGTTCGCTCAAGCTCGACCTGCGCTACGCCCGCAGCACCGAGGATGGCAACTTCCGCGACCTGGACAACAAGGCCCTGGGCGCCATGGCGACCTACGCCCTGGGTGGCCATGCCTTCGGCGCCGCCTACCAGCGCATGGACGGCGACGACCCCTTCCCGTACATCGCCAACAGCGACCCGTACCTGGTCAACTTCGTGCAGATCAACGATTTCGCCAACACCCAGGAGCGCTCCTGGCAGGCGCGCTACGACTACGACTTCACCTCCCTCGGCGTCCCGGGGCTGACCTTCATGACGCGCTATATCGCCGGTGACAACGCGCGGGTCGGCAACAGCAACTCGGGCAAGGAATGGGAGCGCGACATGGATATCGGCTACGTCATCCAGAGCGGCCCGTTGCGCAACGTCGGCCTCAAGTGGCGCAACGCCACGGTGCGTTCGAACTTCGGTAACGACCTGGATGAGAACCGCCTGATCCTCAGCTACAGCCTGGCCCTGTGGTAGGGCGGGCCCTGCCCGGAGAACGGACATGAACAGACTGCTGCTCAACTGCGACATCGGCGAAAGCTTCGGCGCCTGGACGATGGGCCTGGATGCCGAAGTGATGCCCCTGATCGACTGTGCCAACATCGCCTGCGGCTTCCATGCCGGCGATCCTGGCGTGATGAGGCGCACCATCGCGCTGGCGGTGCAGCACCGGGTGAGCATCGGTGCTCACCCCGGATACCCCGACCTGCAGGGGTTCGGCCGACGTTCGCTGGCCTGCTCGCCGGCGGAGGTGGAAGACCTGCTGCTCTATCAGCTCGGCGCCCTGGATGGCCTTTGCCGGGCCCAGGGCGCCCGGGTGAGCTATGTGAAGCCGCATGGCGCGCTCTACCAGGACATGATGCGCGATCCGGACCTCCTCGCAGCCGTGATGCGCGCGCTGGCGGCCTACGATGCGCAACTGCCGCTGATGCTGCTGAGCACGCGGGACAACAGCGCCGCCCAGGCGGTCGGCGACGAACACGGCGTGACCCTGTGGTTCGAGGCATTCGCCGATCGTGCCTACGACGGCGAGGGCTATCTGCTGTCGCGCAGCCAACCTGGCGCGGTACACCGGGACGCGGAGCAGGTGGTCGCCCAGGCCACCGCCCTGGCCCGTGGCGAAGCGCTTGTAGCCAGCGACGGCAGCGAGCTGCGGCTGGAGGCCAGGACGCTCTGCGTGCATGGCGACAACCCCGGCTCGGTCGCCGCGGTCAGGCGCATCCGCCAGGCGCTGGAGATCCTATGAGCACGCCCCGCGTCCGCATCGAAGTGGCAGCCATGGACAGCTTCATCCTGCGCCTGTTCGACAGCATCGATGAGAGCAACATGCCCTGGATGCTCGCCGCGGGCCAACGCCTGCGCGAGCGCTTCGGTTCCTGGCTGGTCGACCTGGTGCCGTCCTACACGACGTTGCTGCTGCATTTCGACTCGCAGCACCTGGCCCCGGGCGAGGCACGAGAACTGGCCGCCGATGCCCTGAGCGACCTGCAGCCGGAAACCCATGCCGGGGGGCGTAGCCACGTCATCCCCACCTGGTACGCGCCGAGCGTCGGACCTGACCTGGAGATGCTCGCGCAACACAAGCACATGAGCGTGGCGGAACTGATCCGCCGCCATAGCCAGCGCGAGTATCAGGTATTCGCCCTGGGCTTCACGCCCGGCTTCGCCTTCATGGGCCTGGTCGAGGAGGCCCTGGCCACGCCACGCCTGGCCACGCCGCGCAAACGCATCGTCCCTGGCAGCGTGGGCATCGCCGAGCGTCAGACCGCCGTGTACCCGGTGGCCAGTCCGGGCGGCTGGAACCTGCTGGGGCGCACGCCGGTATGTCTGTTCGACCTCGGCCTCGAAGGCTACAGCCTGCTCCAGGCCGGCGACCGGGTGCGCTTCGAACCTGTCGGGCACGCCGAATTCGTTCGCCTGGGCGGCGATGACACGCCGCTGGAGGATATGCCGTGAGTCTTCTGATCGAGAGCAGCACCGCTTTCATCCATCTGCAGGACCGGGGCCGGTTCGGCTGCCGTCACCTGGGGGTGACCCAGGGCGGCGCGCTGGACTGGATTTCCATGGGCTGGGCCAACTGGCTGCTGGGCAACGCGCTGGACGTCGCCGTGGTGGAGATCGGTCTTGGAGCGTTCAGCCTGACCTGCCGGCAGGATGGCGCCCTGGCCATCGCCGGGGCCGACCTGGGGGCCAGGCTCGACGGTCAGCCGCTGCCGGCCTGGGGCGCGTTCCGCGTCCGCCGGGGTCAGCGTCTGGACTTCAGCCATCCGCGCCAGGGTGTGCGCGCCTACCTGGCGGCGCCCGGCGGCTTCCGCGCGCCGCGTCAACTGGGCAGCCTGGCGACAGTGTCGCGCGAGCGGCTCGGCGGCCTGAATGCCGACGGCAAGGCCCTGTCCGCAGGCGACGTGCTCGACTGGCAAGGGGAGGGGGAACGGTTGCGCGAGATGCCGCGTGCGCGAATTCCCGACTTCACCGGAGCGGCTCGGCTGGAGCTGATCCTCGGCGCGCAGGTCGGCGACTTTTCCGCCAGCAGCCTCTTCGATGCCTTCAACTGTCCATGGACGGTGGATACCCGTGCCGACCGCATGGGCGTGCGTCTGCTCGGTCCGCAGCTCACCTGCCGTCGACAGTCGATGATTTCCGAAGGCATTGCCCTGGGCTCCGTGCAGGTTCCGCCGGATGGCCAGCCCATCGCCCTGCTCAATGACCGTCAGACCATCGGCGGGTATCCGCGCCTCGGCGCGCTGACGCCGGCGGCAGTGGCGCGCCTTGCGCAATGCCAGCCGGGTGCCGGCGTGCAGTTGGTGCCGACGGTGCAGGACGCGGCTCATCGGGAGCAACGGAGGATGCTCGCCGACTGCTGGGGTTGACGGCTGGCGGATGCCGTGTCGACTCGCGGTGCAATGCTGATTCGGTAATATCAACATGATATTACCGAGGTCATCCAACAAAAGGCCCGAAGCGTTGGTGCCCGGGCTTTCCGGCCGGGATCTGCCTCGCCTGTCACCCAGCGTTTCTCATGAGGAATCGATACGCCATGACCCTGTCGATGAAGTTCAGCCAGAAGATCCTGCTGGCCGCCTCCGCGGTGATCATCCTGGTTTTCGTCGTGTTCACCGGCTACAACGATTACCGCCAGCGCAACGAGATCCGCTACGAGGTCGAACACAGCCTGCGCAACATCGGCCAGGTGCTCGCGCTGAACATCCAGAGCTGGTTGTCCGGCCGGCTGCTGCTGACGGAAGGGATGGCCCAGGCAATGGCGGCGGACGACTCGCCGGAGCGCGTGCTGGCCCTGCTGAAGTCCCCGGCGCTGACCGACACCTTCGTGGCGAGCTACGTCGGCCGGGAGAGCGGCGAGTTCGTCATCCATCCCGCCCGGACCATGCCCGATGGCTACGATGCCCGCCAGCGATCCTGGTATCAGGACGCGCTGAAGGGCGGTCCGACGCTTACTCCGCCCTATATAGGCGCTGGCACGGATTATCTGGTGATCACCCAGGCCGCGCCGATCCGCTCCGGCGAGCGGACGCTCGGTGTGCTGGGCGTCAACCTGAACCTGGACAGGATGGCGCAGATGATCAACGCGCAGGACTTCGATGGCATGGGCTATGCCTTCCTGGTCAGCGCCGACGGCAAGATCCTCGTCCACCCGGACAAGCAGTGGGTGAGCAAAAGCCTCGCCGAACTCTTCCCGGCGGGTTCGCCATCCCTCGACGACCGTTTCAGCGAAGTGACGGAGAATGGCGCCACCCGCCTGGTCGGTTTCGTCCCGGTGCAGGGGTTGCCGTCGGTGAAGTGGTACGTCGGGCTCTCGCTGGACAAGACCAAGGCCTATGCCGCGCTGACCGACTTCCGTGTTTCCGCGATCATCGCCACGCTGGTTGCCGTGCTCATCACCCTGGCGCTGCTGGGCATGTGGATTCGCCTGCTGATGAAGCCGCTGCGCGCCATGGACAGCGCGATGCAGGACATCGCCGATGGCGAGGGCGACCTGACCCGGCGCCTGTCGGTCCGCAGCAACGACGAGTTCGGCCGGCTGGCCGGCGCTTTCAACCGTTTCGTCGAGCGGATTCATGCCTCGATCCGCGAGGTTGCCACCACCACCTCCAGCCTCGGCGAGGTCGCCCGGCAAGTGCTGGAGGCTTCCAACTCGTCGCTGACCAAGTCCGACAGCCAGGCGGCCCGCACCACCAGCGTTGCGGCCGCCATCGAGGAACTGGGCGCCGCGGCCCAGGAAATCGCCCATAACGCCGCGGATGCCTCGTCCGGGGCCTCGGATGCCCGGGTGCAGTCGGATGAGGCGCGCCAGGTGGTGGAACGCACCATTGCCGCGATGAACGAGCTGTCGGCGAGCATCGAGGGTTCGCGCGGGCATATCGAAACGCTCAATGGCAAGACAGCCAACATCGGGCAGATCCTCGACGTCATCAAGGGCATTTCCGAGCAGACCAACCTGTTGGCGCTCAATGCCGCCATCGAGGCGGCGAGGGCAGGGGAGGCAGGGCGCGGGTTCGCCGTGGTCGCCGACGAGGTGCGTAACCTGGCGCATCGCACCCAGTCCTCCGCGCAGGAAATCCACAGGATGATCGAGGAGCTGCAGGTCGGCTCGCGCGCGGCGGTCGACACCATGGCCGAAAGCCGGCAACGCAGTGTCGAGAGCGTGCGGATCGCCAACCAGGCGGGCGAGCGGCTGCTGGCCGTGACCGGACGGATCGGCGAAATCGATGGAATGAACCAGTCGGTCGCCGCCGCCACCGAAGAGCAGACCTCGGTGGTGGACACGGTCAATCGCGAGGTCATCGAGATCAATATGCTCAACCAGGAAGGCGTGGAGAACCTGCAGGCCACCCTGCGGGCCTGTTCCGACCTGGAGGCCCAGGCGCAGCGTCTGCGCGAGCTGGTGAGCAGCTTCCGCATCTGAGGCAGTGGCCGTGCCCGGCCGCTCGCGATCCCGGGGGCGCCGCCGTGGTTCGAGCTGCCGGAATCCGCCGGTCAGAACCGGGCGAACCGCTCCCGGTATTCCGTCGGGGTCAAGCCGGTGACCTCCTTGAACATGCGCCGCATGTTGGAGTCGCTGCTGAAACCGAGGTCGTCGCTGATCGACTTGATGGGCGTGGAGGTGAGGGTCAGCCGCTCGCTGATCTGGTTCAGCTTGATGCGCCGCGCGTAGGTGGCCACCGGCGCTCCGGTTTCTCCACTCACCTTGCGCGCGAGCGTGCGTCCGGACATGCCCAGTTCGTCCGCGAGCCTGTGCACGGTGAGCTGGTCCGCCGGCAGCCTCTGCACGACGCCATGCACCCGCCGCAGCAACTCGCTGGGCTGCTCGATGAGGCTCAGGGACTGGAAGACGTCCTGTGCCTGGGCGGGGCGGGGCAGCACCATCAGCCGGATCAGGTCATGGAAGGCGCTTGGACTGACGTGCTGTTCGATCAGTGTCTGGGCGATGGGCAGGTAACCATTGACGCCGCTGGCGGTGGCGTTTCGTTCGGTGAAGATGCAGTTCTTCTCGCTCTGCCAGCGAATCCCGGGATAGCGCTTGAGAAGGGTATCCGCCAGCCACCAGGTCACCGTCGCAGCCTCGCCGTCGAGGCGGCCGGACGCGGCGGCGAGGCTTACGCCCGTGCAATAGCTCCAGACTGCGCAGCGCTTGTCGAGCCGTGCCAGGGCCTTCAGCAATGGCCCGTTGGCGGCCAGGGCCGCTTCGACCTGCTGCGCGGATTCGGCCCAGAAGCCGGGTATGAGCAGCGCGTCCGGGGCGATCTCGGCAATGCCGTGAGTTGCGCTGAGCGCCAGACCGTGGGCGCACACGACGGTGCCGCTCTGCACGCCGACGTAGCGGGCCTCGAAAAGCAGCCGGCCGGTTCGCCGATTGGCGGCGTGGAGCATGTCGGCGAAGGCGAGAAGCCCCGCCGGCATGCAGCCTGGATAGAGGACAAGGCCGATTCGCAGTGTATCGGGCATGGCAGGAAATGAACCGATTATGTCTGATCCTGCCATTATGGACGGTCTTCCGGATTGGCACCATGAAGCCACCATTGACGAGGGTTTCATGATGAAGATTCAGCAGATCCGCAACGCCACCATCATTCTCGAACTGGGCCCCTATCGCATCCTGGTCGACCCGATGCTGGCGGGCAAAGGCACACTGCCGCCACTGAGGCTGTTTTCCGCACGGCAGCGCAACCCTACCGTCGATTTGCCGGAGTCCACGGAGGCGGCGCTCAGTTCGGTGACTCACTGCCTGATCACGCACTGCCAGAAGGGGCACTTCGATCACCTGGATCGGGCGGCCGTCAGTTGGTTGCGGGCATGGCAAATCCCGGTCATCTGCACGCCGCACGATGCGGCCTATCTGGCCCAGCGGAGGCTGAATGTCCAGCCGCTGCCGGAGGGGCATGGGGAGCCTGTCGCGTTTCTCGACGGCACGATCCGTACCGTTCGCTGCACCCATGGCCGGGGGCTGGTCGGTCGCCTGATGGAGCACGGTGTCGGTTATCTGATCGAAATTCCCGGCGAGCCCAGCCTGTATCTGGCGGGCGACACGGTGCTGACTCCGGAGATCCGTGATTTCGTGCACCAGCACCAGCCGCAGGTGAATGTCATACCGGCTGGCGGTGCCCGCTTCGATGTCGGCGACGACATCATCATGGGGCAGGCCGACGTCATCGAGTTCGTGGCGCTGAGCACGGGGACCGTGGTGGCCAATCACCTGGAAGCCATCAACCATTGTCCTGTCACCCGCCAGGAGTTGAGGCAGGCAGCGATCCATGCCGGCGTACAGGATCGCCTGCTGATTCCCGCCGATGGGCAGGTCCTGGCATTGGCGTAGACCTGCGAACGCTGCGCCCCTCGCCATCGCCGGCCTAAAGGCATGGCGAGGGCCCGGCGCAGGCCGCGTGCTCCTCATGGTGAGCGCGATCCATACGCCAGACACCCTCGTCCCCCGGCATCTGTCCCCAAAGTCTCACCCGGTCTTCCTGATCCCCGACCCAGTGCGCGGCGGATTATCCGCCTCAGATTCGATCCGTTGGCCGGATAATGGCTATCCGCCTTCATTCTCCTTACATAAAATAGGGCGATGCGGGGGCAAGTTTCGCCAACCCAGGCAAGGAGCCCAGCGAGCGCGTCGGAAGCGCAGTGTCCTGTCCCCATCGACCAAGCTCTTCTGGAACAACTTCCACCATGCCGTCCGGGCCGCTTCCAAAAATCAATCTGCGCACGCTGATTCTGCTGTTTTCCCTGCTGGCAATCCTGGCGACGCTGCTGAACGACCTCTATGCCACCTACCGCATTCAGCGCGAAACCCTGGTACACAATGCCCTGGAAGCCAATCGCGCCTACGCCGCCAAGGTGGCGCTCACCATTGGCCAGAGCCTGCACGCCAGCCTTGACCGCCTCGGCTACAGCGCCCGGGTCATCGGCCAGGGCTTCTCGCGCGCCGATGTGCTCGCCGACGAGGCGCAGCGTCTGGCCGAGCAGGACGACAGCTTCAATACCGTCATCATTGCCGACGCACAGGGCCGCATCGTCGGCTCCCATCCCAGGGAGCTCAGTGTCAACGGCCAGACCCTCCGCTCGACACAGCCACTCGCCGCCCGGCGAGCCATGATCAGCCCGGCGTTCAGCTCGCTGGTCGGCAATCTCATCGTCTTCGTTTCGCAGCCGATATGGGGCCCCAACGGCGAATACCTGGGGCTCGTGGGCGGAACGATCTACCTGCGCAAACCCAACGCCCTGAACGAGATCGTCAGCCAGCAATTCCAGATGGACGCTTCCTACCTGTACCTGGTGGATGGCAACCGGCATCTGCTGTTCCACCCGAACCCGGACCGGATCGGCCAGGAAGTGGCTTCCAACAGCGTGGTGGACGCGGTGCTGCGAGGCGAAAGCGGCGCCGCGCCAGTGGTGAACAGCGAGGGCGAGGAAATGCTCGCCGGTTACGCCGCCGTTCCCTATGGCGGCTGGGGCGTGGTCTCCCAGCAGCCCATGAGCGTGCCGCTGGGCATGCTGCGCTCGCTGATGCTGCAGGTGGTGCTGCAGATAGTGCCGCTGAGCCTGATCGGCCTGCTGCTGCTCTGGTGGGCGGCCTCGCGGATAAGCCAGCCGCTGAGCCAACTGGCGGACTACGCCGAGTCGATGGCCAACAGCGAGGGGATCCGCAGGGTGAGCGCCTGGTATGTGGAAGCCTGGCGCATCCGCCGCGCCTTGGTCATCGGCGTGCTGCTGACCGAGGATCGGATCGGGAAACTCAACCACCAGGTGCTGAGCGACCCGCTGACCGGCCTGGCGAACCGCCGGATGCTGGAAGGAACCCTGCGCGACTGGACGCTGCTGGGGAAGCATTACGCGGTGATCAGCATGGATATCGATCACTTCAAGCGGGTCAATGACGAGTTCGGCCACGACATCGGAGACAAGGTGCTGGCGGCCTTTTCCGAACTCCTCAGGCAGAACTGCCGCGAAGGCGACATCCCCTGCAGGGTCGGCGGCGAAGAGTTCATCCTGCTGCTGCCACACACCAGCCTGACCGCCGCGGCCGACGTCGCCGAACGCATCCGCCGCTCGCTGGAGGCTGCCGACATTCCCCCGGCCGGACGGATCACGGTTTCCCTCGGCGTTTCCTGCTGCGACGCCACGCAGACGGAGCCCGCCGCGCTGCTGCGGGAGGCCGACGAGCGCCTCTACCAGGCCAAGCAGGAGGGACGGAACCGCGTCGTCGCCGGCCCGGATTGCAGCGGCGACGCAGCGGCCTGAGGCTGGCCGCTCGACAGGCCTTTAGCTCGGTTCTGCATAAGGGCTATGAAGTCTTTCTTCAAGGTTCATCGCTTCTATAACCGGAATCACGGCCTAGGCTGTGTGTTGGCATTTTCCAGGGGACCCTGCGTGAAGTGCGTGAGCAGTTTCCCCAGCTGAGGGACGGATTCCGGGTCCTGTCAGGAAAACAAGAACCTTCATGGCCCTGCTGCGGCAATCAAAGATGAACGTGGTTCGGCCTTGAGTGCGGCGTGCAACGAAACAGGATGAGGGCGGTTCGATGACCCAGGTGCTGAAGATCAACGGAATTGAACATCAGGTCGATGTGGACGACGACACCCCGTTGTTGTGGGTGCTGCGGGATGTGCTCGGCATGACCGGGACCAAGTTCGGTTGCGGCATGGCGCTTTGCGGAGCCTGCACGGTACACATGAACGGTGTCGCCATCAGGTCCTGCGTTACACCGGTTGCCAGCCTGGCCGGCGCGAATATCACCACGATCGAGGCGGTCGGCGACACGGACGTGGGGCGGCGCGTGCAGCAGGCCTGGCTCGACCATGAGGTGGTCCAGTGTGGCTATTGCCAGTCGGGCCAGATCATGTCCGCCACGTCGCTGCTAGCGAGCAACAAGAATCCCAGCGATGCGGATATCGACTCGGCCATGGCCGGCAATATCTGCCGCTGCGGAACCTACGTGCGCATTCGTGAAGCCATAAAGACGGCGGCGGGTAACGCTCAAAGTGCCGGCGCGGAGGTCAAGTCATGAGTGCCCGTGATCCGATGACCTCCCTCCCATCCGAAGGCGTCAGCCGCCGCAGCTTCCTCAAGGCCGGCGCCACGCTGAGTGGCGGGCTGCTGATCAGTTTCTCGCTGCCGGGTTTGATGAATCCGGCGCAAGCGCAGGGTTCGGCATTCACGCCGAATGCCTACATCCGGATCGAGCCGAGCGGCAAGATCGTATTCGTCATCCAGCCGGTGGAAATGGGGCAGGGGACCTACACCTCGATGCCCGCCCTCATTGCCGAGGAGCTGGAAGTCGGGCTCGACCGGATTACCGTCGAGCATGCCCCGGCGGACGACAAGCGCTACGCCAACCCGATGCTCGGCTTCCAGGTGACTGGCGGCTCGACCTCCGTGCCGGCCAACTGGAAGCCACTGCGGGAGGCCGGCGCAGCGGCGCGCATCCTGCTGGTCAGCGCCGCGGCCAAGCAGTGGGACGTGCCGGCGGAGAGCTGCAAGGCGGATAACGGCACGGTCGTCCACGCGGCCAGCGGCCGGAAGCTGGATTACGGCGAGCTCGCGGCAGCCGCGGCGAAACTGCCGTTGCCGGACGCCTTGCCGCTGAAGCCCTCAAGCGAATTCAAGCTGATCGGCACGCCCGCCAGGCGGACGGACTCCCATGACAAGGTCAGCGGAAAGGCGACTTTCGGCATCGATGTGCGCCCGGAAGGCGTCAAGGTTGCCGCGATCATGCTGTGTCCGGTGGTCGGGGGGACCCTGGACAGCGTCGATCCGGCGCCTGCCATGGCGGTCAAGAACGTTCGGCACGTTGTGAAAACCGACAACTCGGTGGCCGTGATCGCGGACCACATGGGCGCCGCACGCAAAGGGCTGGCCGCGTTGCAGATCAAGTGGAACGGCGGCAGGAACGCGACCGTATCGAGCGAGCAGATGCTCGATGAGATCAGGAAAGCGTCGATGCAACCCGGCCAGCAGTCGCGCAAGGAAGGCGATGCGGAAGCTGCGATGCAGAAGGCGACCAGGAAGGTCGAGGCGGTCTATCAGGTCCCGTTCCTGGCCCATGCCTGCATGGAGCCGGTGAACTGCACGGTGCACGTGCGCAAGGACGGCTGCGAACTGTGGCTGGGCAGCCAGGTGCCGGCGCGGGCGAAGACCGTCGCGGCGCAGATCACCGGCCTGTCCGAGGACCGGGTTCAGGTGCACAACCTGCTGCTCGGCGGCGGTTTTGGCCGGCGTCTGGAAGTCGACTTCGTTGCCCATGCGGTGAAGGTCGCGAAGCAGGTCGACTACCCGCTCAAGGTCATCTGGTCCCGGGAGGAGGATACCCGGCACAGCACCTTGCGCCCGTATCACTACAACCACCTGAGTGCCGGGCTCGACGAGAAGGGCAATCCCGTCGCCTGGACGCACAAGGTCACCGGCGGTTCGATCCTTGCGCGCTGGCTGCCGGCGGTCTTCAAGGATGGCATCGATCCCGACGCGGTCCGTGATCCATCGGGGCCTTACGCCTTCCCGAACATCAGCGCCTATTACGTTCGCCATGAGCCGCCGGAAGGCATCTATCCCGCGTTCTGGCGCGGCGTGGGGCATACGCAGAACGGTTTCATGGTCGAGAGTTTCCTCGACGAACTGGCCCATATCGCCAAGGCCGATCCCTTCGACTATCGCTACCCGCTGCTGCAGAAACATCCCCGCGCGCTCAAGCTCCTGGAGACGCTCCGCGAAAGGTCCGGCTGGGACAAGCCGCTGGAGAAAGGTGAAGGGCGAGGGTTGGCGCTGACGTTCTGCTTCGGCACCTATGCCGCCCAGGTGGCCGAGGTCAGCGTCCAGCCTTCCGGAGAGGTCAAGGTGAAGCGGGTCACCAGCGTGGTGGATTGCGGCATTGCCGTGAACCCGGACACCGTCGTGGCGCAGATGCAGGGCGGCAGCCTGTTCGGGCTCACCGCGGCGCTGTTCGGGAACATCACCTTCAAGGATGGGCGGGTCGAACAGGGCAATTTCGACACCTATCGGATACTGCGCATCAATGAAGTGCCGCAGTTCGATGTACACGTCATGAAGAGCGACGAGTCTCCGGGCGGGCTCGGCGAGGTTTCGACAGTGCTGATAGCCCCGGCGGTCACCAACGCGATATTCGCCGCGACCGGCAAGCGCATCCGCAGCCTGCCGATCGACCCCGGCCAGTTGCGCCAGGCCTGACCTGCACCAACCGACCTTCGTTCACCTGCGATGCGGCAGGTGAACGAAGGGAGGGATTGCCGGTTACGACGCGTCGATCCAGATGGTCTTGAGTTCCGTGTACTGGTCGTGCGCCCAGGCGGACTTGTCGCGACCGCCGAAGCCCGACTCGTTGTAGCCGCCGAACGGGGTTGAGGCGTCGCCTTCGCCGAAGCAGTTCACCGTGACGATGCCGGCGCGGATTTCCCGCGACAGGCGCAGGGCGTTGCGCAGGCTGCCGGTGTAGGCCGAGGCGGCGAGGCCGTAGACGGTGTCGTTGGCCAGGCGGATGGCTTCGTCGATCCCGGTGAAGGGCGTGACCGACAGCACCGGGCCGAAGATTTCCTCGCGGAACAGCCTGCTCTGCGGGGAAACGTCGTTGACCACGGTGGGGCGGATGAACACGCCCTGGTCGGTCTCGCCGCCGTAGACGAAGGAGAGCTTCTCGCCCTGGGCGTGCTCCAGGTAGGCGCGCACTTTCTCGAAATGCACCTTGCTGACCATGGCGCCGAGACGGTTTTCCGGGTCCATCGGGTCGCCCAGTTTCCAGTCGCGCAGGTGCACGCCGATGCGTTCGAGCAGGGCGTCGCGGATGTCCGCGTGGACGATCAGCCGCGAGGACGCCGAGCAGTTCTCGCCCATGTTCCAGAACGCGCCGTTGACCACGTGCCGGGCGACCTGGTCGAGGTCCTCGATGTCGTTCATCACCACGGCCGGGTTCTTGCCGCCGCACTCCAGCACCACGCGCTTGAGGTTGGACTCGGCGGCGTACTTGAGGAACAGCCGGCCGGTTTCGGTGGAGCCGGTGAAGCTGACCATGGCCACGTCCGGGTGGCGGCCGATGGGCTCGCCGGCGTCCTTGCCGCCGCCGGGCACCACGTTGAACACGCCCGCCGGCACGCCGGCCTGGTGCGCAAGTTCGGCGACGCGCAGGGCGGTGAGGGTGGTTTCCTTGGCCGGCTTGACCACGATGGAACAGCCGGCGGCCAGCGACGGACCGATCTTCCAGGCCAGCATCAGCAGCGGGAAGTTCCACGGCAGCACCAGGCCGACCACGCCGATGGGTTCGCGCACCACCATGGTCACCGCAGCGTTGCCCACCGGGGCGGTGGCGTCGTAGATCTTGTCGATCAGCTCGGCGTGCCAGCGCAGGGTGTTGACGGTCTCGGGCACGTCGATGGTCTGGCACTCGCGCACCGGCTTGCCGCTGTCGAGGCTCTCCATCACGGCCAGTTCGTGGGCGTGGTCTTCCAGCAACTGCGCAAAGCGCAGCAGCACCGACTTGCGCTCGGCGGGCGAGCGCTTGCTCCACACGCCCTGGTCGAAGGCTTCGCGGGCACTGGCCACGGCCAGGTCGACGTCCTCGGCGGCGCATGCGGCGATGTTCGCCAGCAGCGCGCCGGTGGCCGGGTTGGTGGTGGCGAAGGTCTTGCCCGAGACTGCGTCCTGGAAGCGCCCGTTGATGAAGGCGCGGGTGGGGAACTGCAGCGCGGCGGCGATGGCCGCGTACTCGGCCCTGGTAAGCAGGTCTGCCATTTTTCTTACCCCTTTCTCTTATGCCTGGGTGATCTGGGCGACGCTGCGCTTGAGCACGGCGACGACTTCCTTCAGCTCGGCCTTTTCCGCCTCGGTCATGCCCTTGAGCGGGGCGCGCACGCCGCCGCTGCGCAAGCCGTTCAGCTCGCAGCCGTACTTGATGGACTGGACGAACTTGCCGCTTTCGAGGAAGTCCATCAGCGGCATCATCGCGGCCATGATCCTGCGGCCCTTGGCGAAGTCGCCCTCGACCACGCACGCTTCATAGAGCGCGATGTGTTCGCGGGGGATGAAGTTGGAGCCGGCGCAGACCCAGCTGCGCGCGCCCCAGGCGAAGAACTCCAGGGCCTGGTCGTCCCAGCCGCAGGACAGCTGGATGTTCGGGTGGCGGCAGGCCAGGCGGTGCAACTGGCCGGTGTTGCCGGAGCTTTCCTTGATGGCGCAGATGTTCTTGCGCGCGGCGATGGCGGCGAAGAATTCCTCGCCCATTTCCACGCCCATGCGGCCGGGATAGTTGTAGAGCATGATCGGCAGGCCGGCGGCATCGTCCACCGCCATGACGTGCTCGGCGATCTCCTGCTGGGTCGGCAGGGCGTAGGGCGGCGAGCCGACCAGCAGGGCGTCGGCCTTGATCTCCCTGGCGGCGCGGGCGTAGGCCAGCGAGTCCTCGGTGCGGATGGCGCCGGTGCCGACGATCAGCGGCAGGCGGCCATTGATCACCGCCTTCGCCCTGGCGGCCAGGTCCAGGCGCTCCTGGGCGGTGTGGGCGTAGTACTCGCCGGTGGAGCCGCCGATGATGATGCCGTGGACCTTGGCCTCGATGAGGCCTTCCAGTACGTCGGCGAAGGCCTGGGTGTCGATCGCGCCGTCATCCTTCAGGGGGGTGATGGCCGGGGTGTAGATACCTTCAAACTTCACTGTGATTTCTCCATGGGTGGGAATGGTTGCCGTGGGCGTGCCCCGCCCGCGACGCGAGCGTTCGAATCGGTTTTCAGCTTTCCCGGCCGGCGCGGTACTGGCCCCAGCTCAGGTTCATGTTCACGCCCGCCGAGAGGAAGGGTTCGGGCGGGTTGGCGTTGGGGCCGGGGGAGGCGAGCAGGTAGTCGATCAGCTCGCTCTTCTGCCCGGCCAGCCAGTCCGCCAGCAGCTTTCCGGTGACCGTGCCGCGGGTGACGCCCAGGCCGTTGCAGCACAGCGCGCCGAAGACGTTCGGCGCCAGCTGGCCGAAGTAGCCCAGGTGGTTGCGCGACAGCGCGAGCGATCCGCCCCAGGTGAACTCGAAATCCACGCCGGGAAGCATCGGGAAGCGGCTGGCGAAGGACTCGCGGTGGCGGCCGGCGATGCGGCTCAGGTAGCGCGGGTTGCTGCGGCCGTCGGGGTTGAAGCTGAAGCTGTTGCGGATCAGCAGGCGGTTGTCCGGCGTGCGCCGCACCGTGGTGCCGAAGGGGTCGGCCGGGATCACGCCCCAGTAGGGTTTGCCGCCCAGGCGCGCCTGTTCTTCCTCGTTCAGCGCTCGTGTCAGGCTGGCGTAGGTGAACACCGGCAGCATGCGCCCCTTGAGGAAACCGAAGCTCATGCCGAAGGCGTTGTTGGTGAGGATCAGCCGCTGTGCGCTGATGCTGCCCCGGGCGTGCCGCAGCACGACCTGCGCGCCGTAGTCGACCTCGGTGATCGGGGTGTTCTCATACAGCGTGACGTTGGCCGGCAGCGCGTCGGCCAGGCCCTTCACCAGTGCCGCCGGCTGGATCAGCACGGTGCCCGGGGTGAACAGCGCCTTGCGGTAGAAGTGGGTGCCGATGTGCGAGGGCAGGTCCTGCTCCTCGATCATACGGTAGTCCTGGCCGAGCTTGTCGAGGCCGCGCCGGTAGGCGTCGAGCACGGCGATGCCGCGGTTCTCGACGGCGGCCTGGTACTTGCCGCAGGCCTTCATCTGGCAGTCGATGCCATGCTGGCGCACCTGCTCCTTGAGCAGGTCCTGGCCCATCAGGTTGAGTTTCAGGCTGGTCCTGGCGGTGTCGATGTCGCCGATATAGTCGTCGGCGCCGATGTCGTGGGGCAGGTCGATGGCGAAGCCGGCGTTGCGTCCGGAGGTTCCGAAACCGACTTCCTGCGCTTCGACCAGGATGATCTCTTCATCGGGATAGTGCAGCGCCAGTTGCCGCGCGGCGGCAAGGCCGGTGAAGCCGGCGCCGACGATGACCCAGCGCGCGGCGGCGTGGCCGGAGTGCCGTGGCCTGGCTTGTCTTGCCGGGCTCAGGTGGTACCAGCCGCAACTCGTATCGTCGGCGGGCAGATAAGTGATCTTCATCATCGCAGGGACCTGTTGTTACTTTTTTCGGCCAATAGCTATCCCTTGCGCGAGGTCGAAACCTCACGCGAGAACTCTTGTTTTGGGCTGCCGACACTTGCGGTCAGCGGAGACTGTCGATACGGCCGGGCCGTCTGGAACGCAGGTTTCAGGGGTGGCGGTGTTGCCGCCGTTGGTGTGACGACTATAGGAGCGGCTCCGACGGACCGTCTAATTACATTTTCTGGGATCAATTCATACGCTTACGGGGGGCTTCGGGCCGTGGAAGGCGCCCGCGGGCCCGGCCGCCCGGCTCTGCGAAAATGCCGTCGCAGGCATTGAATTCACTGGATGGCGCCGCAAGCCTGAGGCGATTCCACTGCCCGCTTCGCTGTTTGCCGCGGCAATGACGCGATGCGCCATCGGCGTCCTTCGCCGAGGCTGCTGGGCCGTTTTCCATTGCGCGCGCCCAATGCGCGCTCGCTCGCGCGGCGCGGCCGGTAGCCGAGCTTCGCCGCGCTCGTATAATTTGCTGCGACAAGAGGCGGGCGCGGCTCCGGGCTACGTGATGGCACGGGCGGCGGGGCCGCGCAGCGACATCTGCCAACAAGAAATCGAAGAGGTGGAACACGGTGGAAAGAAGACAGTTCAGCGAATCCATGCAGGGCAGGAATCTGCGCTTCGTCGGTGACCGCAAGGCCGATCCGCAGCGCCAGCGGAAAGTGGGTTTCGTGCTCCTGGAACACTTCTCCCTGCCGGCCTTCACCCAGGCGCTGGACACCCTGGTCACCGCGAACCTGATCCGCGAAGGGACCTTCTCGACCCGCACCTTCAGCCTCGATGGCGAGTCGGTCACCAGCGACCTCGGGCTGGTGATCTGCCCGGCCGCCGCCCTGGAAAGCAAGCACCTGGACATGGACCTGCTGGTGGTCTGCGGCGGCCTGCGTACGCCGCTCAAGGACCTGCCCGCGCTCAGCCGCCTGCTGCATCAGGCCGACGAGCGCGGCATCGCCCTGGCGGGCCTGTGGAACGGCGCCTGGTTCCTTGGCAAGGCGGGGCTGCTGGATGGCCACAAGTGCGCGGTGCATCCGGAGAACCGCGCCGCCCTGGCGGAGGTTGCCCGGGACAGCGTGGTCACCGCCGAGAGCTATATCCTCGACCGCAACCGCCTCACCGCCGGCAGTCCCAGCGGCGCCTTCAACCTGGTGCTGGAGTGGATTCACCAGTTGCACGGCCGCGAGCTGATGGACGCCATCGTCGACATCCTGGCGTTCGAGGAGTCGCGCTACCGGCGGACCCGCCCCGCGCTGCACGAGAAGATGACCCAGCCGCTGCGCGACGTGCTCACCCTGATGAGCGCGAACATCGAGGAACCGCTGAGCACCGAGCAGCTGTCGCAGTGCGTCGGTCGCTCCAAGCGCCAGCTGGAGCGGCTGTTCCAGGAGCAGCTGGGCACCTCGCCGATCCGCTACTACCTGGAGCTGCGCATCACCGAGAGCCGGCGCCTGCTGCAGCACTCGGACCTTTCCCAGGTCGAGGTGGCCGTGGCCTGCGGCTTCGTTTCACCCAGCCATTTCAGCCGCTGCTACACCTCGTTCTTCGGCCATGCGCCGTCCAAGGAAGTGCGCTACGGCTGCGTGCGCTCGGTCAAGTGAGGGGAGGGCGCGGGCCGCTGACGGGCCCGCGCCGGATCAGAACTGCGCCTTGATCCAGTCGCGCAGGCGGCAGCAGGCGTCGTCGTCTTCCTTGTCCTCGTTGAAGGCCAGGTAGTGGTGGGTGTCGTGCAGCACCAGCTCCTGCTCGACCGGACGCACCAGCGAACCGTTGGTCACCAGGTGGTTCACCAGATGGTTCCAGCCCAGCGCCACGCCCTGGTGGCTCAGGACCATCTGCACCAGCAGGTTGTAGTCGTTGGCGTTGAAGAAGTGCGGGCGCTTGCCGGAGCCGCTGTCGATGTCGATGTCGTGGAAGGCCATCCACACGCTCCAGTCCACGTGCTCGGCCACCTGTGAGCGCCCGTAGGGGCTGAGGTTGAGCAGCGTGGCTTCGCGCAGGCCGTCCAGGCTGGCGATCTCCGGGTGCTGCGCGAGGTACTGCGGCGTGCACACCGGGTAGATGACGTCGTGCATCAAAGGATGGCTGTGGTAGCCCTCGCGGACCTTGCTCATCTTGGTGATGAAGATGTCCGGCCGCACGCCCGGTTCCATGGACAGGAAGTTCTGCGTGGTGACCAGGTTCAATTCGACATCCGGGTTGGCATCGAAGAAGCTCGGCAGGCGGTGCGACAGCCATAGCGCGGAGAACGCCGGCGAGCAGCACAGGGTGACGATGCGCTTGGACACCTTGTTGTTGCGGATGCGCTCGGCGGCCTGGGAGATGTTGACGAACGACAACTGCACCGCGTCGAAGAAGATCGAGCCGGCGGGGGTGAGTTCCACCGCGCGGCCCACGCGCTTGAACAGGTCGGCGCCCAGGTAGGTTTCCAGCTCGCGGATCTGCCGGCTGATCGCCGCCTGGGTGACGCACAGCGCCTCGGCGGCGCGGGTGAAGTTCTGGTACTTGGCGGCGGCGACGAAGGATTTCACGGCGCGCAGCGAGGGCATCTTGATCAGCGTCTGATCCGGTTCGGTGTGTTTGACCATAACTTCAGGTAATCAAGACCTTGGATAAAATGTCGGTTCTTCCGCGCCTGACCCCGTCCTAGACTGCCCGCATGCCGTGATCACGACGGGCCGGGCGGCGCCTCGTTCCGGGTGAGAGTAGCCCAAGCGCTCTTCCACAGAAAGCCTCCGCCACCTCGTCGAATCCCGCACTCATCGTTCCGTCCCGTGCCTGTTCCGGAGTGCCCATGACAATGGATAAGAAAGCTGCAGTGCTCGACCTGATTCGCCAACGCAAGGCGCGCCACGCGCTGCCCCGCGCCGTCTACAGCGACCCCGAGGTGTACCGCCAGGACCTGGAACAGCTGTGGCACAAGGAGTGGATCTTCGCCGGCCACACCTTCGAGCTGGAGAAGCCCGGCCAGTACCTGACCCTGCAGATCGGCGACTATCCGATCGCCATCGTGCGTGGCGCCGACGGCCAGGTCCGCGCCTTCCACAACGCCTGCCGGCACCGGGGCTCCAAGGTCTGCACCGAGAACAGCGGCAAGGTCGCCAAGCTGGTCTGCCCGTACCACAAATGGGTGTTCGACCTCGACGGCAAGCTGCTCTTCGCCGGCAACATGGGCCCGGAATTCAACCCCGCCGAGTACGGCTTGAAGCTCGCCCATTGCGAGGTGGTGAACACCTACATCTACGTCTGCGTGGCCGAGACCGCGCCGGACTTCACGCGCTTCCGCGATGCCGTGTCGCCCTTCATCGGCCCGCACAACCTGGAAGACTGCAAGGTCGCCTTCGAGTCCAACCTCATCGAGCGCGGCAACTGGAAACTGGTGTTCGAGAACAACCGCGAGTGCTACCACTGCGACGGCACCCACCCGGAGCTGCTCAACTCCTTCGTCGAGAACCTCTCGGTGGCCGGCGTGGGTGGCGAGGACGATCCGGAGCTGACCGCCCACTGGGACCGCTGCGAGGCCGCCGGCCTGCCCAGCCGCCTGGTGATGGACGAGGACGGCCAGTACCGCATGACGCGCATCCCGCTGTCGGCCAACGCCGTGAGCTACACCATGGACGGCAAGCCGGCGGTGTCGCGCCGGCTGGACCGCAGCGGCGAGCCGAACATCGGCGCGCTGCTGTACTTCAACTATCCGTCCACCTGGAACCACTTCCTCGGCGACCACGCCCTGAGCTTCCGCGTGCTGCCGCAGGGCCCCAACGAGACCCTGGTGACCACCCGGTGGCTGGTGCCCAAGGATGCCCAGGAAGGCATCGACTACGACCTGGAGCGCCTGACCCGCGTGTGGATCGCCACCAACGACCAGGACCGCCGCCTGGTGGAAGGGGCGCAGATGGGCGTGAACTCACCGGCCTACGAACCGGGTCCGTATTCCTCCATCGCCGAGAACGGCGTCTGCCAGTTCGTCGACTGGTACTGCGAGCGCATGGCCCGCCGCCTCGGCGACTGAGCCGGTCCTGCCGCGGTAGACGACCCCGCTTCACCCTCCTGGTGAAGCGGGTTTTTTGTGGCTGCTCGAAACCCCTTCCACTGCCCGGAGCCGGTCATGCGCCTCAGCCGTTTTCGCCTTGCCAACCCCCATTCCCAAGGCTTCTTCCTCGTCCTGCTGGCCGCGTTCTGCTACGGCCTGCAACCGCTGTTCGCCAGTTTCGCCTATGCCGGCGGCGCCAATCCGGTGGGCCTGCTGCTGGCCCGTTTCGCCATCGCCGCCGCGCTGCTGCTGATGTTCCTCAATCGGCGGCGCATCGGCTGGCCCAGCGCGCGGCTGGTCAAGCAGAACCTGATCCTCGGCGTGGGCTACGGCCTCGCCGCGCTGGGCTACTACAGCGCCTGCCGGGCCACCTCGGTGAGCCTGGCGGTGATCCTCGTGTACAGCTTCCCGGCGCTCGTCACCCTGGTGTCGATCACCTGGCTGGGCGAGCGCGCCGGCGCCTTGAAACTGATCGCGCTGCTACTGGCGCTGGGCGGCGTGACGCTGGCGACCGGCCTGAGCCTGGCGGGCCTGTCGGTGGGCGCGCTGTGGGCATTGTTCGCGGCGATGGCCTATGGCTCGGCGATCATCTACGGCACCCGGTGCATCCGTCATGAACACCCGCTGGCCTCGGCGGCCGTGGTGCTGCTGGGTTGCGCGGCGACCTTCGCGGTCGCGGCGCTGTTCCAGGACGCGCGTTTCCCGGCGACCGCCCAGGCCTGGCTGGCAACGCTGGGGTTGGCGCTGTTCGCCACGCTGATCCCGGTGGCGGCGTTCCTCGCCGGCTCACCGGCGGTGGGGCCTTCGACGGCGGCCACGCTGTCCACGGTGGAGCCGCTGGTGGCGGTGGCGATCGCGGTGTGGCTGATGGGCGAGCGGCTGACGCCCGGCATGCTCGGCGGCGGCCTGATGGTGTTGCTGGCCGCCGTCTGCCTGGCGCGCCCGGCCCGCGAGGGGGCGCCGCCGAGCCCCGTGGCAGAAGGCGCCGACCTGGATCGATAACATGCAGTTATGGTTTTGAGCGAGCAAATGTCGTTGGACGCTCAACCCCGGGAACCCTAATTTTGACCTACGGCGAGCCACCCAAGAGGGCCGCCGGAAAGCCTTGCAGGAGCTTCTGCAAACCGGAAGGCCGGCACGTTCGCAAGGCGCGCCAGCGATCTTCTTCCGGCGTACCGAATGCTACGAGGCCATGGGGCCGGCGGCAGCATGACCTTGAACACAAGAATAAGCACAAGGTGAGGAAAGTATGAGCCAGACCGACGATATCCTTTCGGTGAGCAACATCTTCAAGGTCTTCGGGCCGCGCCCGGACGAGGCGATGGAGATGCTGCGCAAGGGCGCTGACAAAGACGAGATCTTCCGCAAGACCGGCCACGTGGTCGGCGTGTTCGACGCCAGCTTCTCGGTCCGCCGCGGCGAAATCTTCGTCATCATGGGCCTGTCCGGCTCCGGCAAGTCCACCATGGTCCGCCTGTTCAACCGGCTGATCGAGCCCACCTCCGGCAGCATCCACCTCAATGGCCGGGAGATCACCGGGCTGTCGGACAAGGCCCTGCTCGACGTGCGCCGCAAGGAGATGGGCATGGTCTTCCAGTCCTTCGCCCTGATGCCGCACATGAGCGTGCTGGAGAACGTCGCCTTCGGCCTGGAGATTGCCGGGGTAGGGGAGAAGGAACGCCACTGCCGCGCCGGCGAGGCGCTCGCCCAGGTAGGCCTGGCGGGCCACGAGCACAGCTACCCGCACCAGCTCTCCGGCGGCATGCAGCAGCGTGTCGGCCTGGCCCGCGCCCTGGCCAACGACCCCACCATCCTGCTGATGGACGAAGCCTTCTCCGCCCTCGACCCGCTGATCCGCCACGAGATGCAGGGCGAACTGATGCGCCTGCAGGCCGAGCAGCAGCGCACCATCATCTTCATCTCCCACGACATCGAGGAAGCCATCCGCATCGGCCACCGCATCGCGATCATGGAAGGCGGCCGGGTGGTGCAGATCGGCACCCCGCAGGAGCTGCTCAACAACCCTGCCAACGAATACGTCGAGACCTTCTTCCGTGGCTTCGACAGCTCCCGCGTGCTCAAGGCCGGCGATGTGGCGAAGCTCGATGCGGAGGTGCTCTGCCGGGTCAACGGCAAGGGGCCGCAGCCCAAGGTCGGCGTGCCTTTCAGCTACCTGATCAACGAGCGCGACCAGTTCATGGGCGTGATGTCGGCGGACGCCGGCTTCGCCGACCTAGCCGCCGGGCCCTGCACCCGCCACGAGGAACATCCGGTGTACACCGACACGCCGCTGCACGACGTGCTCGATATCGTCGCCGAGCTGCCGTACCCGGTGCCGGTGCTGGATCGCAGTGGTGCGCTCAAGGGCACCATCTCGAAGAACCAGTTGCTGCAGACCCTGAGCCGTCACTGAGCGCCGCGCTCCGTCTTCGCAGTCCCCGACGTCCGCCCCTGGGCGTCCCCCGCTTGAAAAGGTACGCAAGCATGTCCGAGTCCAGTTTCCTCGATCCCTTCCAGAGCGCGATCATCCCGCTGGGTGAGTGGGTCGAAACCAGCCTGAACTACCTGGTGCGCAATTTCCGCGACGTCTTCCATGCCATCCGCTGGCCCATCGACCAGGTGCTCAACGGCTCCGAGCACGTCCTGCAGAGCGTGCCGCCGACCATCGCCATCGTCCTTGCCGCGCTGTTCGGCTGGCAGCTCGCCGGCCCGCGCATGGGCCTGATGTGCGCCGTCACCCTGACCCTGCTGGGGCTGATCGGCGTGTGGTCGGAATCCATGACCACCCTGTCGCTGGTGCTCACCTCGGTGTTCTTCTGCGCGTTGATCGGCATCCCGCTGGGCATCCTCTGTGCCCGCAGCGACCGCGTCGAGCGCGTGGTGCGCCCGCTGCTGGACGCCATGCAGACCCTGCCGGCGTTCGTCTACCTGGTGCCGGTGGTGATGCTGTTCGGCATCGGCAACGTGCCCGGCGTGCTGGTCACCATCGTCTTCGCCGTGCCGCCGCTGGTGCGCCTGACCAACCTGGGTATCCGCCAGGTGCCCGAGGACAAGATCGAAGCCGCCCGCGCCTTCGGCTGTACCCCGCGGCAGATGCTGATGCGCGTGCAGCTGCCGCTGGCCACCTCGACCATCATGGCCGGGGTCAACCAGACGCTGATGCTCTCGCTGTCGATGGTGGTGATCGCCTCGATGATCTCCGTCGGCGGCCTCGGCCAGATGGTCCTGCGCGGTATCGGTCGGCTGGACATGGGCCTGGCCACCGTCGGCGGCGTCGGCCTGGTGCTGCTGGCGATCTTCCTCGACCGCCTGACCCAGGCCATGGGCGAGCGCACCCGCTCCGACCCCAGCCGCCGCTGGTACCACAGCGGCCCCGTGGGCCTCGTGCTGCGCCTGTTCAGCAGCCAGCCGGTGCCGCGCAAGGCGCTCTGATTCCGCTGTTCTTCCTCACCCTGCCGCCCCCACAAAGAAAAGAACAAGAGGTACGCAACGATGCAATTCGAGACGATCAAGAACAAGGTTCTGCGCTGTGCTTCGGTGCTGTCCCTGAGCCTGTTGTCGCTGTACGTGCTGGCCGCCTCGCCGGAGAAGCCGGGGGAGGGCGTGAAGGTTACGCCGATCTTCCCGCCGATCGCCGAGGAGCGCTTCCGTGGCGAATTGGCCATGGCCGGCCTGCGCGAGCTGGGCTACGACGTGCAGGAGCCGAAGGAGACCGAGTACGCGGCGATGATGGTGGCGCTGTCCTACGGCGACGCGGACTTCACCGTGCACTTCTGGGACAAGCTGCACGACGCCTTCTACCAGAAGGTCGACGGCCCCAACACCCTGGTGAAGGCCGGCGACGTGATCCCCGGCGTGCTGCAGGGCTACCTGATCGACAAGAAGACCGCCGACCAGTACCACATCAAGTACATCACCGACCTGAAGAAGCCCGAGCTCGCCAAGCTGTTCGACACCGACGGCGACGGCAAGGCCAACCTGACCGGCTGCAACCCCGGCTGGGGCTGCGAGCTGGTGATCTCCCACCACATGAAGGCGTACGACCTGGACGGCTCGGTCAACGTCAACCAGGGCTCCTACTTCGCGCTGATGGCCGACACCATCACCCGCTACAAGCAGGGCCAGCCGATCCTCTACTTCACCTGGGTGCCGCAGTGGATCGCCGGCGTGCTGGTGGAAGGCCGCGACGTGGTCTGGCTGGAAGTGCCGAAGACCGACCTGCCCGACGGCAACAACGAGGTGAACACCACCTACCAGGGCAAGAACCTGGGCTTCGCCATCGACAAGGTGGAGGCGCTGCTGAACAAGGAGTTCGCGCAGAAGAACCCGGTGGCGCTGAAGTTCCTCTCGCAGCTGCAGATCAAGGCGGACGACGAGAGCCAGCAGAACCTGCGGATGCAGAACGGCGAGAACAAGCCGGCCGACGTTCGCCGTCACGCGGACGAGTGGATCGCCGCCCACCGCCAGCAGTGGGACGCCTGGCTGCAGGCCTCGCGTGACGCCGCCAGGCAGTGACGCCTTCGTTTCTCCCGCCGAACAAATCCTCTTCGCCTGTGGAGTACCCCGATGTCGCTGTATTCGTTCGTCCGCGAGTTTCGCTTCGAGCAGGCCCCGGCGCGCACCCGCGAGCTGATGCAGACCTGCCTGCTGGACATCCTCGGCGTCGCCGCCGGCGCGCGGGACAACGCCACCAGCCAGGCGCTCAGACGCTACGCGCTGAACCACTATCCGGCCGGCGTGCTGTCCAGCCGCCTGCTGTTCGACGGCCGCCCGGTGCACCCGCTGGGCGCCGCCTGGGCCGGCGGCTTCTGCGTCGACAGCCTGGACGCCCACGAAGGCCACTTCACCTCCAAGGGCCACGCCGGGGCCACCGTGGTGCCGGCGCTGCTCGCCCTGGCCGATGCCTGCCGCCAGCGGGGCCGCGCCATCAGCGGGGCGGAACTGCTGACGGCGCTGACCATCGGCTATGAAACCGCCCTGCGCGCGGGCGCCGCGCTCATGGCCAGCGCCCACGAATACCATGCCTCCGGCGCGTTCTCCGGCATCGGCGTGGTGTGCGGCGGCGCGCGCCTGCTGGGCTTCGATGAACAGCAGTTGCGCCACGCCCTGGGCATCGCCGAATACTTCGGCCCGCGCTGCCCGATGATGCGCCTGGTGGATCACCCGTCGATGCTGCGCGACGCCCACGGCGCCGGGGCCCATGCGGGCCTGAACGCCTTGCTGTTGGCCGAGGCCGGCGTTACCGGCGCGCCGGCGGAAACCATCGAGTTCCCGGGCGTCGCCGAGCACTGGCATGACCTCGGCGCGCGCTGGGAAATCGACGCGCAGTACTTCAAGCCCTGGCCGGTGTGCCGCTGGGCGCAGCCGGCGCTCACCGCGTTGACCGCGCTGATGGCCGGGCATCCATCCATTCGTGGCGAGAACATCGAGCAGATTCGCGTCGAGACCTTCCACGAGTCGGTGCGCCTGCAGGGCCATCGCCCGGCCAATGCCGACGAGGCGCAGTACGCGCTGGCCTTCCCGCTGGCGGCGCTGGCGGTGCGCGGGCAGCTGGGGCCGCTGGAGGTCACCGGCGAGGCGGTGCATGCCGCCGATATCCTCGCCGTCAGCGAGCGGGTGGAAATCGTCGAGAGCGACGAGCTGTCCGCGCGCTTCCCCGAGGAAATCCTTTCCCGCGTCTCGGTCTTGCTCAAGGACGGCAGCCGTTTCGCAAGCCTGGTGACCCAGGCCAAGGGTGACCCGGAAACCGCCATGAGCCGCGAGGAGTTCCGCGCCAAGTTCGACCTGTTGGCCGGCATCTCACTGAGCCCGGCGCTGCGCGACGAGATCGACGCCGCCATCGCCGAACTGCCCGGCAGTGCGAGCTGCGAGCGGCTGTTCGGGCTGATCCTCAACGCCCCGCGGGGCGCGTGAGCGGTTCCGTGAGAAGCGCTTTCGAGAGCGTGCTGCGCAGCCGCAACCTGGCCCATCTGGAGCAGGTCAAGCGCATACCCGCCGCGCCACAACCGGCGCGGCGGGTCGTTTTCGTGCTGCGCGAGCACTTCTCCATGCTGGCCTTCACCGCCGCCATGGATGCGCTGCTCACCGCCAACATCATGACCGCCGCGCCGTTGTTCCGGGTGCAGGTGGCGGGTAGCGAGCGCAGCGTCACCAGTGACCTGGGGCTGGCCGTCGCCACCGATATCACCCTCGCCGAGCTGCACGCCGCGCCGCAGGATACCCTCATCGTCTGCGGCGGCTTTCGCGTGCGCCTGGCGCCCGATCCGTCGCTGCGCACTCGTCTGCGTCAGGCCGCTTCCGCCGGCGCGGTGCTGGGCGGGCTGTGGAACGGCGCCTATTTCCTCGCCGAAGCCGGGCTGCTCGACGGCCATGAATGCGCCTTCCATCCCGACGGCCGCGCGGTGCTGGCGGAAGTCTTCCCGTGCGTGAAAGTCACTTCCCGCGCCCGTGTCGCTGACCGTGGCCGCCTGACCTGCGCCGGCCCCAACAGTGCGCTGGGCATGATGCTGGACGTGGTGCGAGAGGAGGGCGGCCAGGAGTTGCTGAACGCGGTGGAAGAGGTGCTCAACTGCGACAGGGTGCAGGACGCGGCCAGCGCGCCGGTGTCCGCCGCCGAAGCCGATCCGAGCCTGCCGCGCACGCTACGCCTGGCCCTGGAGCTGATGAGCAGCAACATCGAGGACCCGATGGGCTTCGATGAGGTCGCTCGCTATGCGCGTATTTCCCGCCGTCACCTGGAGCGCCTGTTCCGCCGCCATATCGGCACCACGCCGGAGCGCTACTACCTGGAACTGCGCCTGACCCACGCCCGCCAGCTGCTGCAGCACACCCAGCGCCCTGGCGCTGGCCAGCGGCTTCTGCAACCTGCCGCATTTCCATCGCTGCTTCCGCGAGCTGTTCAACGTCACGCCGGGGCAGTTCCGTGCGCGGGGCGGGTTGGCGGTGCCTGCGTAGAACCCTGGTTCGCGCACCGTAGGATGGGTGGAGCGCAGCGATACCCATGCGGATCGGCGATGGGTATCGCTGCGCTCCACGCCATCCTACGAAGTGCCACCGGATATCACGTCGTGGGACGTCAGAATGGCCTTGTCCGGGGCCTGCTCGTGGCGGGCTCGCTCAGGGCGGAAGGAGGGCGTAACGTGAGCGATTACAGGAACGCTACGCTTGCTCAAGCAGGTGGTCCAGGAATAGTCCGGCCGCGGCCGACAGCGCTTCTCTTGACCTTACACACACGCTGAGTTCGCGGGACGCCCAAGCTTCATCCAGCTCGATAATCTTCGCGCCGTCCATCTTGTAAATCTCCGCACTACCCTCAGGCAAGATACCGATGCCCACACCGGCCTGAACCATCAGACACAGCGCGTCGTAGCTGGATACTTCCATGCGTATTTTCAGCGAGCGCCCCAGATCGTTGGCTGCCTTGATCAACTGAAAGTTGAGGTGCGTGCCGCTACGCAGGGCAATGTACTGGTGCTCCAGCGTGTCGCTGAATTTGACCGTCTGGTGAGCCGCCAGAGGATCACCGTTGGGTACCAGCAATACCAGTCGATCAACGCGAAACGGAAAGACCTCGATGTCTGCACCATGCGGCAGACGGGTAAAAATACCGATGTCGGCGCGATTTTCGGCCACCGCCTGGGTAATCGCCAGACTGGGTTTTTCGTCGAGACTGACATTGATCAGCGGGTACCGCTCCATGAACGACTTGATCAGGCCGGGCATGAACTGAGTGATGGCGGAGATGTTGGCCAGGACATGTACCGAACCGCGGTGGCCATAGGAATATTCGCGCATCTGCACGACGATTTCGTTGAGGCTATTCAGCGCGCTTCGGGCCATGTACAGCAACGACAGGCCGGCATCGGTCGGGGAAATACCCTTGTTGGTGCGGTTGAGCAACTTGGAGTCGAGCAACTCTTCCAGTTCGCTGAGCCGCTTGCTGACCGCCGCCGCGGCGATGTGTTCGCGCTTGGCGGCGGCCGCAATGGTGCCCTCTTCGACGACGCTGACGAAGAGTCGCAACGAGACCGGATCAAGTTTCATGAGAGGCACCGGATATGCTGGTCGGAGTGGCCAGGATAGTACCTCGTCATGCCTCGGCTCAGAATGCGCCGGACAACAGATGACCGGCGTTCGGCACTTCAGCCTTCAGGCCGAGGGTCTTCAGCATCTGGTAGACGGTAGCGACCGACGCTGACAGCACCGGCTTGTCGAGGCGGTCCTGGACGACCTGGATCGCGGGCAGCGACGGCATCTGCACACAGCAGGACAGCACCACGCCATCGGCCTGTCCGATATTCAGCCTGTCGGCGTGGCCTACCAGGTTCATCGGATCAAGACGGCCCACCTCAAGATTGTCAGACACCTCCAGGCTGATGGAGTCGACAACTTCGATTCCGGCCGCCTCGATGTAGTCGATCACCTGCTGGGTCAGCGGTTTCATGTACGGGGTGATGATCGAGATCTTCTTGTAGTTGAGCATGTTCAGACTATCGATCAACGCACCGGCGGAACTGAGAACCGGGGCGCTCGAGTTATTCGAGGCTACGGCCTTGCCCAGACGCTCTTGTGAGACTTTGTGATAGCCGGCGCCTTGGCACATGATCGCCACCAGGCAGGCGTAGGCCATGACGTCAACCCGTGCGTCACTCAGTTCCAGCGCGCAGCGGTCACTGTCGATATCCATCTTTTTCAGCTCTTCGGGGCTGACATGCATCATGCGCATGCGAGAAGCATGAAAGGTGAAGCGCTCATCCGGGAACAGCGAATATCGCGATGTCAGCATCGCCGGGATTTCGGTTTCCATCGTCGTATTGGAGCTGGGTACGATTTGACCGATTCGAAAGTTCTTCATTGGGGGCTCTCTGGATAGTGCAGATCAATTGCCGCTGGTGAGTTGAACGCCTTTGGTTTCCTGCAGCGTGAACACCAGGACGGCGGCGATGGCGTAGGAAACCGAGGCAAGAGAAATGGTGGCGGTGAAGCCGATCAGTGGGATCAGGACAGGCACCAGCTTGATGCCGGCGATGGCGCCGACCCGCCCGAAGTTGAAGCAGAAACCCGATGCCGTGGAGCGGATGCTGGTCGGGAACAACTCCGAGTACCAGGCGCCAAAGCCGCTGAAGTAGCCAGTGAAGAAACCCAGCAACGCTGCCAGCGAACCGAGCGTGATGACGTTCTGGGTAGTGAACAGCAGCTTGCCGTCCGTCAACGGCATCAGGGTCGCCGAGTAGGCGAACACCGGAACCATGATTGCCATGCCGCCAAAGAAGATCGCGAACGACAAACGACGGCCGATACTTTCCGCCAGGTAGCCGTAAGCCAGGTAACCAAGGGTGGCGCCGATGCCGATCCAGATGACGAACACCGGTGCCTGGTCAATGCGAACGTTCAATATGTTCTGCAGGTAAGCCGGCATGAAGGTGGTGATGATCCAGTAGCCATACATGCCCAGTACTGAAATGCTCAGACCCAGCATGGTCAATTTCAGGCACTGCGGGCGGAAGATTTCCGTCAGCCGTCCCTTGTCGGCGTTACGGCGCATGAATTCGCGGTTTGCCAGCCAGACCGGCGACTCCTTGACGAACAGCCAGATGAACGCAAGGGTGAAATAGGCCGGAATAGAGGCGTAGATGAACAGCGTCCGCCAGGAGTCGGGGTTACTGCTGTCCAGGAAACTCCAGGCGAAAATCGCCGACAGCAGACCACCACCCGACCATCCCGTTTGCATGACCGCAAATGCCTTGGCGCGACTGGCTGATGGCCAGATCTCTGAAACAAGCGCTGCAGCAGCGGACCACAATCCACCCACAGCGATGCCAACGAAGAAGCGGAACACACTGAGTTGCCAAATGCTGTCGGCAAAAGCACAGAGCAAAGTGCCGGTACCGTAGACGAACACCGACAGCATCATGGTTTTCTTGCGGCCGATCTTGTCGGAAAGGTTCCCGAGGAAGTAGCCGCCAATGCCTGTCGCCAGCAGAAACCAGGCAACGGTGGAGACAACATCGCCCAGGCCAACGGAGAAGGTCTTCGCGATCACAAGCAGAACGAAGCCAAAGATCGTCGCATCCAGAGCATCAAACAGCCAGGCGGCCCAGGAACCGGCCAACGTAGCGTAGCGCTGGCTGGTGGTCAGTTGGCTGCCTCCATCCATCGAGGGGGCAATGGCCGCCGCGGTCAGAGTTTTCATGGCTGAACCTCATGTGACTCAACTTATTGTTTTTGGGAACTCGTGCGCCGACCGAGAGCGGCGAGCGAATGGTCATGTGCGAGCGATGTTAGAAAGGAGGAAGGGGGTCGTATATCAGGCATTTGCGAGCCTGCCATCGCGAACGGCGATGGCAGTGGGGGAGAGCCAGTACTATCGCCTTCTCTCGGTGTCATCCTGGCGCTGGGAGGGTTGATCAGAGGAAGAAGGAGCGATCTTCGGGGCGTGCCAATGGGGTTGCTCCAGCAGTGCCAGGTGGTACCCATGCCCAGCGTCTCGCGGATGTGTGCGAGGACTTCCTTTTTCAGTACGCCGACACCCTGTTGTTCTGGTAGCGCCTGGCCGGCAGAGATGGCCCGTGGACGCTGTCGTTGCAGCCAGGGTGCGGGACTACCCACACCACGTGGTCGCCCAGGCGGAAGGCGACCTGGCGTAGTGGAGACTCCAGGGGCAGCGCGCCGCGCCCTCAGGACAGCCACGCCGGCATTGCCCATCCTCCCGGCAGCCTGCCGCTCAGTGACAGGCTGCCCGGCCCGGCAATGAGCACGGTGACGAAGATGATCAGCAGCAGCCAGGCGAACTGCCCTTCGGCCACGCTCCACTCCGGATGCACGAAGACCAGCGCCACCAGCAGTACGCTGAGGATGGGCAGGCAGGCCAGGCGCGTCAGCACGCCAAGGATGATCGGCAGGGGGCAGAGGACTTCGGCGAAGATGGCCAGGCTCAGGGTCGGCACGGCACCCAGGTGGAACGGGTCCTCGATGACGGTCAGTTCATGGCTGAAGTTCAGCAGTTTGGGCAGGCCATGCACCCAGAGCAGGAGCAGGAGCAGGCTGCCGGAGACGCGCAGGTACAGCAGCGCCCAGTCGGTTGAGGAACGGGACATGGCATCACCTTCCAGTGCAGTGTGGGAATCTATGACGATGCGTCATGCACATCCTCGAAGTCTTGTATCCATGTGCTGATCGGCAGAGCTCAATGCCATCACCAGGGACGAGGGCCGCAGGCCCTGTTCCGGGCTCAGGGGAAGACTCATCGCTCATAAAGCTCCCTTGATGGGGTACTCGATGATCACGTAGATCCGGTCGATGTCGGCGCCAGGCTGCTCGTCGTTACCGCGGTGGCTGACCTGGGAGAAGTGCAGCGAAAGGTCCTTGGCCGGACCGGTCTGGACCACGTAGCGCAGCTCGCTGTCGCGCTCCCAGTGACGGCCGTCGGAGCCGTACTGCCCGGCGTAGGCGCCAGCGGCCGGCGCGTGGCTGCCGTCGATGCCGCTGCCGCGCACGTAGCGGGTCATGAAGCTCAGGCCGGGCACGCCGAACACGCCCAGGTCGAGGTCGTAGCGCGCCTGCCAGGAGTGCTCGCCGGGGCCGTTGAAGTCGGCGTACTTGATCGAGTTGGCGAGGTAGATGGAGTCGCCGCCGACGAAGTCGAACGGCGTGTCGCCCTCGATCTTCTGGTAGCCGAGCAGCACGCCCTGCGCACCAAAACGGTAGCGCGCCGCCAGGCTCCAGGCGCGGGTGTCGATGGCGCCGGCGCGGGCCTGGCCCTCGTCGCGAGTGCGGTAGAGGTTGCCGTCGAGCCACAGGCCGCCGTCGAGGTAGTGCAGGTTCAGGTAGTACTGGCGCCAGGTGTCGTCGAGCTGGCCGGCGAACAGCGAGCCGCCGTAGCGCTCGGACGGGGTGAAATCCGCACCGGCGAAGCTCACCGCGCTATCGCGGGTGGTGGCGCCGTAGCCGTCGAAGTCGCCACGGCGGGTGCTGTGGTCCTGGTTCTTGAAGGCGGTGAAGCGCCCGGCCTGGAAGCGCACGCCGTCCAGCTCGCGGGAGTCGACCAGGGTGCCGCTGGCGTATTCGGGCTGCAGGCGTTTGTCGGCGGTGTCGAACACCGGGGTTTCCACGGTCATTTCGCCGAATTTCAGCGTGGTCTGCGACAGGTCGAGTTTCAGCGCGCCACCGGCGGAGGAGTAGTCGTCCTCCGCGCGCCCCTCGGCGTCACGCGGCAGCAGGCCGGTGCCGGCATGGCCACGGCCGCCGTCGAGCTTGAGGCCGAGGAAGGCGTGGGCGTCGACGCCCAGGCCGATGGTCCCCGGGGTGAAACCCGACTCGATATTGGCGATGAAGCCCTGCGCCCATTCCTGGCGGTAGCTCTGCCCGCTGGGCGAGGGATCGGTGCGGTAGTCGGTCTGCAGGAAGTAGTTGCGGCTGAGCAGCGACCAGTTGGCGTTCTCCAGCAGGCCGTCGTGGGGCGCGGCGGAGACTCCCGCACCAGCCAGCGCCAGGAACGGCAAGGAAACCGAGCGAAGCATGCAGCGGCTCATGACGGTGTCTCCACCCTGGCAGAAAGAAAGCGCGGGCCCTGAGGCCCGCGCAGCGTCTTCAGAAGGCGAAGCAGGAGCAGCCGAAGGCGCCCCAGAAGCCCTGGAAGTCACTCACCGGCACGCTCGACTGGCGCGCCCGTTCGTGGCTGTGGGCGTGCACGGCACAGGCGCCAACGCACTGATGGACCTGGGCGGTGAGCGGCGCGGTCGGTTTCCAGTGACCGGCGACCTTGGCCACCGGCGACCAGTCCGGCAGCACCGGTAGCGCGGGTGGCGCCAGCTTGTCGAACTCATCCGTGGCATGGACGATCTTGCCGCCGACCACGGTCAGCACGGACTCAAGCCATTTGATGTGCTCTTCCTCGACGCTGAAGTAGTCCGCCGTAAGCGCGGTCAGGTCGGCCAGCTGACCGACCTTGATCATGCCCTTCTTGCCCTGCTCGTTGGAGAACCAGGCGCTGCCATGGGTGAACAGCTGCAGCGCGGTTTCCCGGTCGAGCCCCTGGGGATAGAGCTCCAGGCCGCCGACGGTCTTGCCGCTGACCAGCCAGTACAGCGAGGTCCAGGGGTTGTAGCTGGAAACGCGGGTGGCATCGGTGCCGGCGCCCACCGGGACGCCCTCGGACAACATGCGCTTGATCGGCGGGGTGGTCTCGGCGGCCTGCTTGCCGTAGCGGTCGACGAAGTATTCGCCCTGGAAGGCCATGCGGTCCTGGATGGCGATGCCGCCGCCGAGGGCCCGTACCCGCTCGATGTTCTGCGGGGTGATGGTCTCGGCGTGGTCGAAGAACCACGGCAGGCCGTTGAACGGAATGTCGCGGTTGACCTTCTCGAACACGTCGAGCATCCGCGAGATGGATTCGTTGTAGGTGGCGTGCAGGCGGAACGGCCAGCGCTGCTCGACCAGATGGCGCACCACCGGCTCCAGGTCCGCTTCCATGTTCGGCGCCAGGTCCGGGCGAGGTTCGAGGAAGTCCTCGAAGTCGGCGGCGGAGAACACCAGCATCTCGCCGGCGCCGTTGTGCCGGAGGAAGTCGCTGCCCTGGCCGTACTTGACGCTGCCGGTCCAGTTCTTGAAGTCGGCCAGCTCTTCCTTGGGCCGCTGGGTGAACAGGTTGTAGGCGATGCGCACGCTGAGCTGGTCGGCATCGGCCAGTTGCTGGATGACCTGATAGTCGTCGGGATAGTTCTGGAAGCCGCCGCCGGCGTCGATGGCGCTGGTGACACCGAGGCGGTTGAGTTCGCGCATGAACTGGCGGGTGGAGTTGACCTGGTATTCCAGCGGCAGCTTCGGCCCCTTGGCCAGGGTGGAGTAGAGGATCATCGCGTTGGGGCGGGCGATCAGCATGCCGGTCGGTTCGCCTTTGCTGTCTCGGACGATCTCGCCACCGGGCGGGTTCGGCGTGTCCTTGGTATAGCCGACGACGCGCAGCGCGGCGCGGTTGAGCAGCGCGCGGTCATACAGGTGGAGGACGAACACCGGGGTGTCCGGCGCCGCCTTGTTCAGTTCATCCAGCGTCGGCATGCGCTTTTCAGCGAACTGGAACTCGGTCCAGCCACCCACCACCCGCACCCATTGCGGCGAAGGGGTGCGATCAGCCTGCTCCTTGAGCATGCGCAGGGCATCGGCCAGCGACGGCACGCCCTCCCAGCGCAGCTCCAGGTTGTAGTTCAGGCCACCGCGGATCAGGTGCAGGTGCGAGTCGTTGAGGCCGGGGATCACCGTGCGCCCCTTGAGGTCGATGACGCGGGTGGTGTCGCCACGCAGGGCCATCGCCTCGGCGTCGGTGCCCACGGCGAGGAACTTGCCGTCCTTGATGGCGACGGCGCTGGCGCTGGGTTTTTCGCGGTCCACGGTGTGGATGCGGCCATTGTGCAAAATCAGGTCGGCGGTCATAGAGCCCCCTCGGGATTCGGATTGGCTGTAGCCAGCAGCGCCGGACAGCGGCAGGACGGACAGCAGGACCCCTGCGGTTCCGAGCACGGAGCTGGCGGTGAGAAAGTGGCGTCGGCTGGGGTTGGACGGGTCTTGGCTCATCGGGTGCTCCTCGGTCAGCGAATGCGCAGCCAGCCGGCGAAACAGCGCTCGGCCGCAGGCAGGAACAGGTAGGTCAGTAGCACGGCGTTGCCGAGGGTGACGAACAGCGAGCCGAGCAGATAACCGTCGAGCCAGGGCATCCTGACGACTAGCAGATGCCAGAGCAGCGGCAGGACGAGACCTGGCGGCAGCAGGGCGCAGAAGGTTATGCAGGCTTGCTTCCAGAGAGCGGGACGGATGGGGGCATGCGCCGTACGCCAGAGCGCACCCTGATCGGGGCTGGCATGCGCCTCCTGGGCGTCCAGCAACGGTGCGATCTTTTCAAGCATGTGGCGGCGCTCGTCCGAGTCGAGCCAGGTCTGCAACTGGCTGCTACTGGCAAAGCGCAATACGCATGTGAAACGGTGCCGGCCGTGCTCCAGGTCATGCACCACATCAATGCCAAGATGGCCGGGGTAACCCCTGCAGACAGCACTGATCTGCCGCAGCCAGCGCTGGTACTCCCGTTCATGCCCCTGCTTGATGCAATGGCGGACCAGGAGCGTTGCGATGTTCCCGGGCATCTCGGTAGTCATCACCCGCCCTCATCGGACCATGACCCCGTCAGCGAGACGGGAGTGGTCCAGCCGGTTTGAGCTAGCTGCCAGGTTCCGGCAGAAGGGCATTGCCCTTCTGCCGGCGAGGCGTTTAGTGGCCTTCGGAAGCGTTGAACATGGTCTTGGCGTAGATCAGGCCCAGGCCGTAGGCGCCACCATGCTCGATGGAGGTCTTCACGGTCTCGTTGTAGGTTTCCCCGCGGGCCCAGTCGCGTTGCAGTTCCAGCAGGTATTGCAGAGCGGTCATGGGCCGCGCACCGAGCTGAATCATGCGCTCCATGGCGCGCTCGTGGGCTTCGTCGGAAACATCGCCACAGGCGTCGGCGATCACGTAGACCTCGAAGCCCTGGTCCAGCGCGGAGAGTGCCGGGCCGACGATGCACACCGAGGTCCAGAGGCCGGCGAGGACGATCTTGTCCTTGGCGAACTTGTTGACCTCGACCGCGATACGCGGGTCTTCCCAGGTATTCATGCTGGTGCGGTCGATGACGTTGTGCTCGGGGAAGACCGACCTGATTTCATCGAAGATCGGGCCGGAGAAGCTCTTCTCCGCAACCGTGGTAAGGATGGTCGATACCTTGAATTCCTTGGCCGCCTTGGCCACCAACGCCGCGTTGTTGCGCAGGGTGACGGCGTCAATGGACTTGGTGGCGAAGGACATCTGCGACTGGTGATCGATCATGATCAGGGTGTGATCGGTCGGGCTCAGCAGAGTCCGGCCGGGAGCAGCTTTCGCGATTGCCATGACAAACAGTCTCCAGTTAGGTGTGGAGCACAGACTGTGGATCTGCAGGCATTCGTTGGTCTTGTAGCGATGCGCGGATTTGGAATGTTTGTGCGGTAGGCCGGTGCCGCTCGCACAGGCTTCAGTCGTCGAGCATTGCCCAGGGGGCGCTTGCCAGGTGTTCGCAGAGGAACTCCAGGACGGTGGTGACTCGGGCCGGGCGCAGGGAACCCGGGGGAGTGACCAGGTTGATGTCGATATTGGCTATTTGCCAGTCGCTCAGCACCTCTTCCAGCTCGCCGCTGTTCAGGGCGTCCCAGACGATGAATTCCGGCTGGAGCGCCAGGCCTTGGCCGGCGAGCAGCACCGGACTGATGATGTCGGCATTGTTGCTGCTGAGCCTGCCGCGTACCGGCACCAGGTATTGCCCTTGAGTCGGATGATTGAACTTCCATACATCCGGTGTTGGCAGGTTGCTATAGAGCAGGCAGCGGTGATGCTGCAGGTCTCGCGGGTGGTCCGGTCGACCGTAAAGGTCGAGGTATTCCGGCGTGGCCACCAAGGGACGGCGAACTGCGCACAGTCGACGGGACCTGAGGCTTGAGTCGGGCAATTCGGCGATACGCAAGGCGATGTCGAAGCCTCCGGCCACCACATCGAGCACCTGGTCGTCCAAGTGGAGATCAAGGTCGATTTCCGGGTAGCGCTGGAGAAATTCCGGAATCAGCGGAGCCAGATACTTCAGGCCGAATGACATCGGGGCCGTCATGCGGACGCGGCCGGATGCCGTGGCTGCCTGGGCAGAGATTTCGGCCTCCGCGGCGCGCCCTTCGTCAAGGATCCGCGAGGCGCGTTCCAGGGTCTGCATCCCGCTGGTCGTGAGGGAAAGCCGACGCGAGGTGCGGTGGAACAAGGGAGTGCCCAGGCGGCGCTCCAGGCGTGCGATCGCTTTCGACACCGAGGGCTGGGAGATACCCAGCGCTTCTGCGGCGCCCGCGAAGGAGCCGCTATGCGCCACTTGCGCAAAAATTGCCCAGGCCTCTAAGTCCGGAAGATTCTTCATGCAAGATTCGGAATGGATGGAATTCCATTCATTCTATTTGTTGCTGGGCGAGCTCTCAATATCATGGGCCTCGAGAGGGCCGGGGAAGCTCGACGGCACAGCGTCTATGCTCCTGAATGTCGTCTCGTTGAAATAGTGAACTTATATACCCTGCTTCAGATGCATTGGCCTGCAATGCTCCGTCTGAGGTGCAGCGCAGCCTCTCCGGCAACCTGGTTAGACGATTCGATTTAAGGGGTAAGCCATGCACTTGACCAAGATAGCAAGGCAGGCAAACGCCCGAGTTGAGCAGGGAAGGACGCCAGCGGCACTCGACATCGGGAACTATTCAATCCTGCGCAAGAGCGAAGCACGTCCGGATTCAGGGGCGGTGCTGAAGATCCCCTGCGACGATGCTTTTTCAGTCATCGTTCAGCTCCGCGATTTCGCGTCACACCGGCTTTGGCGTGGCAGTCGCCTGGTGTATCAGGGCGGCTACGTTCAACAGAGTATGTCTATCGCCTACCTGGGGGATGAAATTCGCTGCCAACATCTCGCGGCGTACGACAATCTCCGGTTCACTCTGCCCGTCACCGTACTGAACGAGCTGCGTTATGAGTCGGGAGTCAGCACGCCCGCCGCGTTCGACAGAATCACGGGGCGTGTCGATCCCGTTGTCTATCACCTGTCCCAGGCCCTGCTGCCGGCAATGAATATGCCGGGCCAGGTGAATCAACTCTTCATCGATCAGGTGATGCTCGCACTGTGCACGCACCTTAACGCTCACTACAGCGCGGTGCCGCTTCCTCGTGAGTCTTCCAAAGGGCTGTCCGACTGGCAGTTGCGACGTGCCAAGGAGCTGATTGCCAGCCAGCTGAGCGAGGGGGTGTCCGTGGCCCGCCTGGCTCAGGAGTGCTCTCTGTCTCGTTGTTATTTCACGCGTGCTTTCAAGCTCAGTACGGGAATGTCGCCGCATGACTGGCTACTGCGGATGCGCGTGGAAAGGGCCAAGGAGTTGATGCGTGACTCCCATCTGGGCCTGTCGGAGATAGGGCTGGATTGTGGCTTTGCCGATCAATCGCATTTCTCCCGGGTATTCCTCCGCCTGGCAGGCATGTCCCCAGGAAACTGGCGCCGGTTCCAGCGCTCCTTGTGACAGCGAAGCGCACAGGGATACCAAAGTGGCACATCGCTGCAAGACGCGTTTGCAAGGCGCCTGTAAGCATGTGCGGAAGCCCTCCGTGGTGGGGGGCGAAGCGCGCAACGGGAGAAGGATATGAGTACCGAGGTTTCCGGCGAAGTGGTGACGCTGCTGGTACGTCATTGCGTCAGCGGCGAGAGAGCGGACGAGTACGAGCGCTGGTTGCGGACTACCGTTGGCGTCGCCAAGAGCTTTCCTGGCCATCTGGGCGTCGATGTGATGCGCCAGCGTGATGGTGACCGGCATCGCTTTGTCTCCGTACTGCGCTTTGCCGACGCCGAACATTTGCAGGGCTGGCTCAGCTCCAGCGAGCGGCGCAGGCTGATCGAGGAAGTCGCGCCTCTGCTCATTGATGGGGATCGTACCGAGGCCAACGCCGAGCGGGAGTTCTGGTTCACCCCCGGCGAGGCCGAGCGCCAGCCTCCACGCTGGAAGCAGGCGTGCGTTACCTTTCTCGTCATCCTGCCGCTGACACTGATCGTGCCGCAGTTGTGGCGCCCCTTGTTCAACTGGTCACCCTGGACGGGGGGCTATGTACAGAGCAACGTGCTGATCACGCTGACCATCGTTCTGCTGGTGGTGTATTGGTTGATGCCAATGGTCACGAGATGGTGCTCGAGCTGGCTGAATGCTCGTTGATGTAGTCGCTCGCCTTCTTCCGAAAAGGACCTGGAGGAGGGCCGCGTCGTTGGGATGACTGGTGCCGTGCACCCGTCATCGACCTTTCCCCTGAGGGCGGCGGTGGTTCCATTATCGCAAGGACCTGACCTTCTCCGTTCGCGGCGAGCACTTCCGCGACCGCGGTGACTTCAACGCCCTGACGATGGGCTTTCGCTGGGATGCCATGCGCCACATCAGCATCCGCCCCGAGCTGCGCTACGACTGGTTCGATCCCATCGAACACGACCGCGTCTACGGCAACGGCCGTGACCGCACCCAATTGACCGGCCTGGTCGAAGCCCTCGTGTACTTCTGATCCACAATCGACGCTCACTCCCTCCATGCCCATGGCGGCAGGGGAGCGCAGCGTTGCTCTTCAATTTGACAGCGGAGCGCTTCCCTGATTTATTGAAACCGGTTTCATCCACCGTCACCGACAATAATCACAAAGGGACCCTCGATGAACGACATGCCGCATTCCTCCCGGGAGCGGGTCACCATCAGCGAAGTGGCGCGGGCCGCTGGCGTGTCCAAGGCCACGGTGTCCCGTTACATCGGTGGCGATCGCCAGTTGCTGGCCGATGCCACCGCGCAGCGCATCGAAGAGGTCATCACCCGCCTGGGCTACCGTCCGAATCAGATGGCCAGGGGCCTGAAGCGAGGGCAGACGCGGCTGATCGGCATGCTGGTGGCGGACATCCTCAACCCTTATTCGGTGGCGGTGATGCATGGCGTGGAAACCGCCTGCCGCCAGCACGGTTACAGCCTGGTGGTGTGCAACACCAATCGCGACGACGACCAGGAACGCCATCACCTGATGGCGCTGCAGTCCTACAACGTCGAGGGGCTGATCGTGAACACCCTCGGCCACCATCCTGGCGAACTGCTCAACCTGCAGCGCGACATGCCCATGGTCCTGGTGGACCGCCAGATCCCCGAACTGAACGTCGACCTGGTCGGCCTCGATAATGCCGACGCCATCGAACAGGCCCTGGACCATCTGCAGGCGCGCGGTTACCGCGACATCCTCGCGGTCAGCGAGCCCCTGGACGGCACCAGTTCCCGCGTCGAGCGCGTGCAGGCGTTCGGTGCCTCCATCAACCGTCGGCCGGGCATGCGCGGGCAGGTGCTGGAAATCGCCGGCGACCTCGAAGGCCGCGTCCGCGCCTTCCTCGGCTCCGGCGGACATGGTCCGCAGGCGCTGTTCACCTTCAACGGCGTGGCCACCCTGGCGGCCACCCGCGCCTTGCGCGAGCAGGGCTACCGGCTGTTCGAGGACGTCGGCCTGATCGCCCTCGACGAACTGGACTGGTACCCCCTGGTCGGCAGCGGCATCACCGCGCTCGCGCAGCCCACCGAGCGCATCGGCGTGACGGCCTTCGAATGCCTGCTGGATCGCCTGCGCGGCGACGGGGCGGCGGCGCGGCGCATCGATTTCAAGCCAGAACTCATCATCCGAGGCTCCACCCACCCACGCGACTGAGCAGGGCAGCGCTCCTGCCTTGTGTTCGGTCGAAAATGAAACCGGTTTCATAGGATAACAACAATGCTTCCGAACCCTGTTTCCATCAGCCTCTCCAGCTACGGCGCCGACCTGGTCCGGCAGCGCGGGCAAGAGGCTTTCCTGGATCTGCTGGCCAGCGCCGGCGCAAGCCGCGCCGAGCTGCGCGAGGAACTCTTCGATACCGCACCGGACACGGCAGCGCTGGCCGCCACCATGGATGCGCTGCGCCTGGAATGCCTGTATTCCTCGCCCCTGGAACTGTGGACGGCGGACGGCCAGCCGGACCCGCGCCTGCCGGGCCGGCTGGAACTGGCGCGCGCCCTCGGCGCGGTGGCACTGAAGATTTCCCTGGGCCATTACCGCCCAGCCTGCGACGTCGCGGCCCTGCGCCCGTTGCTGGAGCAGGGCGGGCCCTTGCTGCTGGTGGAGAACGACCAGACGCCGCAAGGCGGGCGCCTCGAACCGCTGCTGGGGTTCTTCCAGCGGGCCGAGGATATCGGTCTGCCACTGGGAATGACCTTCGATATCGGCAACTGGCACTGGCAGGGCGAGTCCCCGCAACAGGCGGCCCGCCAGCTCGGACGCTGGGTGCGCTACGTGCACTGCAAGGCCGTGCGGCGCCGGGAGGATGGCCGCCTGGTGGCGGTACCGCCCCAGGCGGCGGACCTGGATGAATGGGGAGCGCTGCTCGCTTGCTTCATGCCGGGGGTGACTCGCGCCGTGGAGTTCCCCCTGGAAGGCGATGACCTGCTGACGCTGACCCGTGCGCATGTCACCAGCCTTGCGGGCCTCGGCCGCGCCCGGGAGGTGGGCCATGCCTGAACAGGAAGTGCTCTGCTTCGGCGAAACCATGGCCATGTTCGTCGCCGAGCAGGCCGGAGACCTGGCGGACGTGGGGCAGTTCGGCAAGCGCATCGCCGGCGCCGACAGCAACGTCGCCATCGGCCTGGCGCGGCTCGGCTTCGGGGTGCGCTGGCTGAGTCGGGTCGGTGACGACTCCTTCGGCCGCTTCGTGCTCGCCAGCCTGCGCGCCGAAGGCCTGGATTGCTCGGCCGTGGAAGTCGACCCGGCGCATCCCACCGGTTTCCAGCTCAAAGCCCGTTGCGACGACGGCAGCGACCCGGCGGTGGAGTACTTCCGCCGTGATTCGGCTGCCAGCCGGATGTCGCCGGCGCTGATCCGTCCGCAGCTGCTGCGGGCGCGTCACCTGCACGCCACCGGCATTCCCCCGGCGCTGTCGCCGAGCTGCCGGGCACTCTCCCACGCGCTGCTGGATGCCATGCGCGCCGCCGGCCGCAGCGTTTCCTTCGACCCCAACCTGCGTCCCTCGCTGTGGCCCGACCGCGCCAGCATGGTCCGCGAGATCAATGCGTTGGCGCTGAAAGCCAACTGGGTGCTGCCGGGCCTGGAGGAGGGCCGTCTGCTCACCGGCCGGGAAACGCCTGCGGATATCGCCGCTTTCTACCTGGAGCGGGGCGTGGAACTGGTGGTGATCAAGCTGGGAGGCGAGGGCGCCTACTTCCGCCATGCCGGGGGTGAAGGCCGGGTGGCCGCGGTGCCGGTGCCCCGGGTCGTGGACACCGTGGGCGCCGGCGACGCCTTCGCCGTCGGTGTGATCAGCGCGCTGCTGGAAGGCCTCCCGCTGTCGCGGGCGGTGGCCCGTGGCAACTGGTGCGGGAGTCGCGCCGTGCAGTCGCGTGGCGACATGGAAGGGCTGCCACGGCGGCACGAACTGGAGGAGCAAGACCGGCGCAGGAACGCCTGAACCTTTCGAACGCCGGCGCAGCCGGCACCTGCTGCAACAAGAACAACAAGCTCAGGAGACAAGACAATGCAATCGACTGGCCTCGCCTCGCGCCGCTGGTGGTACATCATGCCGATCGTGTTCATCACGTACAGCCTGGCGTACCTCGACCGCGCCAATTACGGGTTCGCCGCCGCCTCCGGGATGGCCCAGGACCTCCACATCACACCGGCGCTGTCCTCGCTGCTCGGCGCGCTGTTCTTCCTCGGTTACTTCTTCTTCCAGGTGCCCGGCGCCATCTACGCCGAGAAACGCAGCGTGAAGAAACTGATCTTCGTCAGCCTGATCCTCTGGGGCGGCCTGGCGACCCTGACCGGCATGGTCAGCGACGTCTACCTGCTGGCGGTGATCCGCTTCCTGCTCGGCGTGGTGGAGGCGGCGGTGATGCCGGCAATGCTGATCTACCTCTGCCACTGGTTCACCCGCGCCGAGCGTTCGCGCGCCAACACCTTCCTGATCCTGGGCAACCCGGTGACCATCCTCTGGATGTCGGTGGCGTCCGGCTATCTGGTGCAGCAGTTCGACTGGCGCTGGATGTTCATCATCGAAGGCCTGCCGGCAGTGATCTGGGCCTTCTTCTGGTGGCGCCTGGTGGATGACCGCCCGGCCCAGGCCGGCTGGCTCAGCGCGCAGGAGAAGGCTCGCCTGGAGGAAGCCCTGGCCGCCGAACAGCATTGCATCAAGCCGGTCAAGAACTACCGCGAGGCGTTCCGCTCGCCCAGGGTGATCATCCTCTCGCTGCAGTACTTCTGCTGGAGCATCGGCGTGTACGGCTTCGTGCTCTGGCTGCCGTCGATCCTCAAGCAGGCGGCCAACCTGGATATCGTCCAGGCCGGCTGGCTGTCGTCGCTGCCCTACCTGGCGGCGGTGATCGCGATGCTTGGCGTGTCCTGGGCCTCGGACCGCCTGCAGAAGCGCAAGCGGTTCGTCTGGCCGCCGCTGCTGATCGCGGCGCTGGCCTTCTACGGCTCCTACGCGCTGGGCAGCGAGCATTTCTGGCTGTCCTATGCGCTGCTGGTCATCGCCGGGGCCTGCATGTACGCGCCCTATGGTCCGTTCTTCGCGATCGTACCGGAGGTGCTGCCAGGCAACGTCGCCGGCGGCGCCATGGCGCTGATCAACAGCATGGGCGCGCTCGGCTCCTTCACCGGCTCCTGGCTGGTCGGCTACCTCAACGGCGCGACCGGCGGCCCCGGCGCTTCCTACCTGTTCATGTGCGGCGCACTGCTGGTGGCCGTGGCGCTCACCGCTGTGCTCGACCCCTCGCAGAAATCCGGCCAGGCCGACAGTCGATCCTCCCGCCTGGCGACAAGCCAATAGGAAACCCTGAAATGAAAAAACGCATCGTCCTCTACAAGCGCCTTTCCGACGAGCTGATGGCGCGCCTGGAACGGCATGCCGAGGTGATCCTGGTGGATGGCCCGCAAGGCGGCGGCCTGGCGCGTCTGCGTGATGCGCTGCCAGGCGCCCACGGCCTGCTCGGCGCCAGCCTGCGGATCGACGCCGGGCTGCTCGACCTGGCGCCCCGGCTGGAAGTGCTGTCCAGCGTGTCGGTGGGGGTGGACAACTACGACATCCCGGAGCTGACCCGGCGTGGCGTGCTGCTGACCAACACCCCCGACGTGCTCACCGAAACCACGGCCGATACCGGCTTTGCGCTGATCCTCGCGACCGCGCGGCGTGTGGTCGAACTGGCGGACTGGGTACGCGCCGGCCACTGGCAGGCCAGCCTCGGACCGGCGCATTTCGGCAGCGACGTGCACGGCAAGACCCTGGGCATCGTCGGCATGGGGCGCATCGGCGAAGCCCTGGCGCGCCGCGCCGCCGCCGGCTTCGGCATGCGCGTGCTGTACCACAACCGGCGGCCTCGGCCGGAGGTGGAGGCGCGCTACGGTGCCCGCCACCTCGGCCTGGACGAACTGCTGGCGGAGGCGGACTTCGTCTGCCTGACCGTGCCGCTGACCGTCGATACCGAGGGACTGATCGGTGCGCGCGAACTGGCCCTGATGAAGCCCGAGGCGATCCTCATCAACATCGCCCGTGGACCGGTGGTGGATGAGGCCGCGCTGATCGAGGCGCTCCGTCAGCGGCGAATCCGCGGTGCAGGCCTGGATGTCTTCGCCCGGGAACCGCTGCCGGCGGACTCGCCGCTGCTGACGCTCGACAACGTCGTGGCCACGCCGCACATCGGTTCGGCCACCCATGAGACCCGCGAGGCCATGGCGCGCTGCGCCGTGGAGAACCTGCTCAGCGCCCTGGCCGGCGAGCGTCCGGCGAACCTGGTGAACGAGGCCGCCTGGGCCGCCCGGGCGTGAGGCAGGCGAGGGCGGAGCAATCCGCCCTCGCGCTCCTCATGCGCAGGCAGCATGACGAGCCAGGTCAGAACGGGCCTTTGAGCAGATATTCGCGGCTCCGCTTGGTTAAAGCCTGCTGCGCGCAACGGTCCAGGAGGCCGGCTCCGGCGTCAACGCGGGCAGCGGCTTGCCCAGCAGCCAACCGACCAGCACGGCGAACGCCAGAGCCGCCACGCCGGCCACCTGCAGCAACGTCTCGAAACCACCGATGAAGGCCTGCCGCGCCAGCGGCGCCAGGGCCTCGCGCAGGGCCGGGTCGACCAGCGCCAGGGCGGCCGGCAGGTCGCCGGCGGCGACCCGGGTGGCCATGTCCGCGGCCTGGTCGAGCTGCGCCGGCGCCATGCTGGCGAGGGCCTCGCGCAGCAACTGGGCGCTGCGTGCGGCGAGCACGCCGCCGAGGATGCCGATGGCCAGGACGATGGCGCCGAAGCGCGTGGTGGTGCTCAGGCCCGAGGCCATGCCGGTACGCTCGCGGGGCACGCAGGCCATGATGTTCTTCTGCGTGTCGCCGTTGAGCAGCCCGGCGCCGGCGCCCAGCACCAGGCTGGCCAGGGCGAAGGCGAGGTAGCCGCCGTGGGCCGCGGCCCCGGCGCACAGCAGGTTGCCGGTGCCGACCAGCGCCAGCCCCAGGGCGAACAGCTGCGCCGGGCTCAGGTGCGCGGCCAGGCGCAGGCCCAGACGCGGGGCCAGCAGCATGGCCAGGGCGAAGGGCAGCATGCCGGCGCCCGCCTTGATGGCCGTCATCTGCAGGCCGTTCTGCAGGTACAGCGGCAGCAGCGTCATCATCACCTGGGCGCAGGCGGCGTAGGCGAACATGCCCAGCAGCGCGCCGATGAAGCGCGGGCTGCGCAGCAGGCGCAGGTCGACCATGGGCCGCGCCTGGCTGCGCTCCACCAGCACGAACAGGCCGAGCAGGAAGCCGCCGAGCAGCAGCCGCGCCAGGGTCGGCGCGCTGTCCCAGCCGGCGCGGTTGGCGTCGATCAGCGCCCAGATCAGGAAGCCCAGGCCGCCGGCGAAGGTCAGGCTGCCCAGCGGGTCGAGGCGCGCGGCGGCGCTGTCGCGGGATTCCTCGATGCTGCGCAGGGCCATGGCGCCCAGCAGCGCCACCAGCGGCAGGTTGAGGTAGAAGATCCAGCGCCAGCCCAGGCTCCCGGCGATCAGCCCGCCGAGCAGCGGCGCGAAGGTGATGGTGGCGCCCATGCAGGCGCCCCAGAAGGCCCAGGCGTGCAGGCGCTCGCGTGGCTCGTGGAAGCGCTGGCCGATGGCGGCCAGCGCGGAGGTCAGCAGTAGCGCCGCGCCGAGGCCCTTGGCCGCCCGCGCCAGGTCGAGGAACAGCAGGCTGGGCGCGGCGCCGCAGGCCAGCGAGGCGGCGCCGAACAGCACCAGGCCGAGCAGCAGCATGCGCCGGCGGCCGAAGCGGTCGGCCAGGCTGCCGGCCGGCAGCAGGCAGGCGGCGAAGGCCAGCAGGTAGGCGCTGACCACCCATTCGATATCGGCGAAGGAGCCGGACAGGTCGCGGGCGATGCTCGGCAGGCTGACGGCGACTATGTTGGTGTCGAGGATGATCAGCGCGCACACCGCCGAAGCGGTCAGCAGGGTGAAGCGCGCGGAAGGGCGGCTGGACATGGCAAGGCTCCGGAACGTGGCCGGGCGCCGGACTTTGCCGCGCGGCGCCGGCCTTGTAGTGTTGCCGCCAAGGTAACGCCAGTGCGCGCCGGGCTTGTTAGCCGCGGCGGTTCGCATCATTAGCCCGCAGCTAACGAGGCCCCATGGAAATCCGCCATTTCCGCTACTTCATCAGCGTCGCCCGCCACGGCCACTTCACCCGCGCGGCCGAGCAGCTGGGCATCGCCCCGCCGACCCTGAGCCGGCAGATCCAGGACATGGAGAAGGAGCTGGGCGTGCGCCTGTTCCAGCGCAGCCAGCGCGAGGTGCGCCTGACCGCCGCCGGCGAGGCGCTGCTGGCCGAGGCCGAGCAGGCGGTGCGCCAGTTCGACGCCGCGCAACTGGGCGCGCAGCGCGCCGGGCGCGGCGAAGCCGGGCACATCGAGCTGGGTTACGTGGCTTCGGCGGCCTATTCCGGCGTGCTGCAGCGCCAGGTGACCGGCTTCGCCGCCGAGTACCCGGCGGTGCAACTGAACATCCGCGAGGCGCCCATGGCCGAACTGCCGGCGCTGGTGCGCGACGGCCAGCTCGACCTGGCCTACGTGCGCTCGCCCATGGAGCTGCCGGCGGAGCTGGAGGCCATCCGCCTGCACAGCGAGGGCTTCGTCCTGGCGTTGCCGGAGGCTTCGCGGCTCAACGAGCTGGCGGATATCCCCGCGACGCGCCTGGCGGGCGAGACCTTCATCCTCCCCGAGCAGATTTCCGGCACCCTGGAGGTGGCCGCCCAGGGCGGCTTCGTGCCGCGCCTGGGGCCGCAGCCGGGCAGCCTGGTGGCGGTGATCGCCCTGGTCTCGCTGGGCCAGGGCGTGGCGCTGGTGCCGGAGTCGGTGGTGCGGCGCATCAGCCTGCCGCAGGTGAACTACCGGCACGTCGCCGGCAGCCAGGCGAGCTCCTGGCTGTCGCTGTTGCACCGGCGCTTCGAGAAGGCGCCGGCGGTGGCGCGCTACATCGAGCGGGTGCGCCTGGCCTCGGTCCAGGCGCGCCGCTAGGGCGGCGCTCGCCGCTGGCCACCCGTCGTTCGGGCCGGCTGGCGGCGCTGTCGCTCCGGCAACAGCGGATCGACAATCTGCCGCCTGCGCAGCATCCGACGGGTCAGGGCCGAAGCAGGCCGGGGGCGTGCGCCGGCGAGGACTCAGTGGGTGATGGAGCTGCGCACTTCCCGGGCGGTACAGCCGAACTGCTGGCGGAAGGCGCGGGTGAACTGGGCCTGGTCGCCGAATCCCCAGCGGAACGCCAGTTCGCCGATCGACAGGTGGCATTGCGGGTCGCGCAGCTGGCGGTGCACGGCCTCCAGGCGTTGATGGCGCACCCATTCACCGAGGGTGAAGGGCGTGCTGGAGAAGAGCTTGTGCAGGTAGCGCACGGAGAGGCCGCAGGCGCTGGCGATGGATTGCGGTGACAGGTCCGGGTCCCTGAGGTTCCGTGCCACGTACTGCTCGACGCGGGTGAGGTGCAGGGTGCTGATGTTGGAGCCCTCGCTGCCGAGCACCCTCTCGTCCTGCTGCAGGGCCAGCAGCAATGTCGACAGCGTTTGCTCCAGCAGCAGGTGACGGGCCTCCGGCGGGCAGCTGTCGAAGTGCCGGGCGCAGAGATCGAGCTGCTCGACGAACACCCGGCCCAGGCCCTGGGCGGCGTTGAAGCAGTGGCGGGTGTAGCGCTCGGGGCCGTACAGGTGGCCCTTCAGCGCGCGCTCGGGGAGCTTGAGCACCCAGAGGTCGTTATCCGCGCCGTAGTGGAAGCGGTAGGGCGAGTCGCCCCGTTCGATGATGAATCCGCCGGGGCTGCAGCTCAGCTGGCGGCCGTCCTGCTCGAAGTGCACGTCGGCGCGGCATGGCACCGTGACGAGGTAGAAGGCGTCGCGGTCCTGGCCGATCTGCGCCTTGCTGCGCGAATAGCCCAGCTCGCTGGAACGCAGGCGCGACAGGCTCAGGGCGGTGCTGGGGGTGCTCCAGCGCTGCAACTGGCCGTCGAACGGGCGGTCGCCGGCGAATTCCAGGCTCAGTGCGAAATAGGTGTCGCTGATGGCCTCGGCCCAGCGCGCCTGGCGCTCGGGTTGCGCCCAGCTATGGGTCGATAGTTCTTGGGGCATGGTTCGTCCTTTTTCAAACGGGGCAGTCTTGGAAAAAGGAACTGCAAGCAAGCTACTCAAGCAGCTCTTGTTATTGTCAAACTGCCCGGCAGCGCAGGGCTGCCGGGCAGGGAACACGCCGATGATCGACGTGGCGGTACGCAACATCAAGCGCCGCGCGTCACCCGGTAGGTAGCGGACGGCTCCAGGGTCGCCTGCCAGCCCGGGGGCACCACGATGTTGGTGGTGTCTTCCTCGATCACGCAGGGGCCTTGCACGGTCTGTCCCGGCAGCAGGCGGTTGCCGTTGAACACGGCGGTGGACTGCCAGTCGCCGTCGGCGCTGAAGAGCATCGGCCGCAGGCTGTCCGGCACCACGCGCGGCGGGTCCTGCGGGCCTTGCAGTTCCGGCTGCGGCGGGCGCGGCAGGTGGCCGATCACCGAGCACTCGAGGTTCACCAGTTCCACCGGGCTACCGGCCTCGCTGTAGGAATAGAGCGTCTGGTGGCGGACGTGGAAGGACTCGATCAGCGCCTGCAGCCCGGCGTCATCCAGCTGGTGCTGGGCAAGCTCCACGCTGCACTCGTGGATCTGCCCGAGGTAGCGCATCTCCAGGGTGTAGTGGCAGCTGCTGGCCTCGTCGCTGAAGCCGTCGTTGCGCAGGTTCACCTGGCCCTGCTTGCGCAGGTCGGCGAGGGCGCGATTGAGCTGGGGCAGGTCCACGTGGTCCCGGTCCAGGCGCATCGGCAGGCTGGTGAGCTGGTCGTAGCGCACGTCCGAGAGGATCTGGCCGAAGGCGCACAGGCCCGAGGCCACCTTGGGGATCAGCACGGTGTGGATGCCGATTTCCTCGGCCAGGCGCACCACGTGCATGCCTGCCGCGCCACCGGCGCCGATCAGGGCGAAGTCGCGGGGGTCGTGGCCGCGCTCGATGGAGACGCGGCGGATGCCGTTGACCATGTTCAGGTTCACCAGGGTGGTGATGCCGAAGGCCGCGCGCTCGACGCTGATGCCCAGCGGGTCGGCGATCCGGCTGCGGATGGCGTCCAGCGCCGCCTGGCGGTTGAGGCGGATGCTGCCGCCCAGCAGGGCGCCATCCTGCAGGTAGCCCAGCGCCAGGTTGGCGTCGGTCACGGTGGGTTCGGTACCGCCCTTGCCGTAGCACACCGGGCCCGGCTTGGCGCCGGCGCTGCGGGGGCCGACCTGGAGCATGCCGAACTCGTCCAGATGGGCGATCGAGCCGCCGCCGGCGCCGAGGGTTTCCACCTGGATCATGGGCACGCCGATGCGCTGGCGGAGGAAGTCCACGTCCTTGCTGAAGTTGGTGCGGCCGGCGTTGGTCAGGGTGATGTCGAAGGAGGTGCCGCCCATGTCGACGGTGATGACGTTGTCGATGCCGAAGGGCCGCGCCACCGAGAGGCCGGCCTGGGGCGCCGAGGCCGGGCCGGAGTTGATGGCGTTCACCGCGCGGTCGCGCATCACGTTGCCCGGCGCCAGGCCGCCGTTGGACTGGAAGTAGCGCACCGGCTGCTGGGCGCCGAGCTCCTCGAACAGGGCATCGATGCGCTCCACGTAGCGGGCCATCACCGGGCTCAGGTAGGCGTTGACCACGGTGGTGGAGGTGCGGGTGTACTCGCGGATCTGCGGGAACACGTCGACCCCGGTGCAGACGAACACCCCCGGCAGGGCGGCGCGCACCAGCTCGGCGGCACGCTTTTCGTGGCTGGGGTTGCGCACCGACCAGACGAAGGAGATGGCCACCGCCTCCACGCCTTCGGCGCGGAAGTAGTCGATGGCCTTGCGCACCGCGCGCTCGTCCAGGGGGCTGTGCTCGCGGCCGTCGCCGAGGATGCGGCCGCCGATGGGGCGGCGCAGGTGGCGCGGCACCAGCATGTGCGCCGGCGGGTAGTCGGCGTCGTAGCGGTGGCCTTCTTCCTTGTGGCCCAGGCGGATTTCCAGGCTGTCTTCATGGCCCTCGGTGCAGAGCAGGCCGACCTTCACCCCGGTGCGTTCGATCAGGGCGTTGAGGGCGACCGTGGTGCCGTTGATGCACAGGTCGCAGTTGGCGATGATCTCGGCCGGCGAGCGGCCGGTGGCGTCGGCGATCTGCGCGAGGCCCGCGCGGATGGCCAGGGTGCCGTCCTGCGGGGTGGACGGGGCCTTGAACAGCTGCACGCCGCCGTCGCGGTCGGCCAGGATGAAGTCGGTGAAGGTGCCGCCGGCATCGATGCCCAGGCGATATTGGTTACGCATGTCGTATCTCCGGTCAGAACTGGCCGCGGGCGGCGCGGGTGGCGGTTTCGTCGAGGTGGCCGTCGGCATCGAGGATCACGCCGTATTCCAGGGCCGCGCCCTGGGGCGAGACCAGGCCGTTGCGGATGTCCTGCAGGACCGCGGCCACCGGGCGGCGCAGCGGGTCGCCGTAACCACCTCCACCGGGATTGATGTTGATGATCCGCTCACCGGGCTGGATGGTGAGCATGGGGTTCTGGATGTAATGGGCTTCTTCGCCGTCGGCCATGCGGTGGATCAGCCGGCCGAGCTTGGGCGCCAGCAGGCTGTTGCGTGCGCCGGCGGCGCCGGCGGTGGGCAGCTGGCGGCCTTCGCCGAAGCCGACCACGGTCATGGCGTGGTCCAGGGGCTCGATCTCCAGGCGGGTGCCGGAGCCACCGCGGAATTCACCGGCGCCGCCGCTGTCGGCCATCAGGCTGTAGCGGTGGATCAGCACCGGGTAGGCGTGCTCCAGCAGCTCGATGTCGCCGCTCATCAGCGCGCCGAAGCAGCACAGCGGGCCGCAGGCGTGCCAGCCGTCCATCACCTTGTTGGCGCCCGCCCCGGCGATGATCGAGGCCAGGACCATGGTGACGTATTCGCTGTTGGCGTTGCGCGGGTCGTGGCCGGCGATATTGATGCCGCTGGCGTGGCCCCAGGAGGCGGTGACCCGCTGCGGCGAGGCCTGCTCCAGGGCCAGGCGCACGGCATCGGCCAGGGTTTCCATCGGCGTGGTGGTGCAGTTCACGTGGGGCGCCGGTTCCTCGGCGTTGCACAGGGTGCCCCTGGGGCCCACGTCGACGGTCACGCAGCGGTACAGGCCCTCGTTATAGGGCGGGGCGACCTGGGCGAACATCATCAGGCCGAGGTAGACGCCGGAGACCGAGTTGCCCTCGTAGGAGTTGATGAAGTAGGGCACCTGGGGCGGGCTCTCGATACGGATGTGCGCCTCCTCGCCACGGATTTCCACATGGGCGGTGATGGCCAGTTCGCCCAGGCCGTGGCCGGAGTCCTCGAGCACGGCGGTGCCGCTGTAGTGGCCGTCGGGCACGTCGCGCAGCAGGGCGCGCATGTGGCGGTCGGCCATGTTCTTCAGTTCCGCGATGCAGGCGCGGACCTGCTCCACGCCGTACTTGTCCAGCAGCTCCAGCAGGTGGCGCTCACCGACCAGGCAGGCACCGTACTGGGCGTTGAGGTCACCCTCCTGGTAGGGGCGGGCGCGCATGTTGGTGAGCATCAGGTTGATCACGTCCTCGCGGCGCTTGCCGTTCGCCCACAGCTTCACCGGCGGGATGCGCAGGCCTTCGGCGTAGATCTCCTTGGCGTCGGGGTTGTAACCCGCCGGCACCGGGCCGCCGACGTCGGTGAGGTGGCCCTTGCAGACGGTCCAGAACACCAGCTCGCCCTTGTGGAACACCGGCTTGTACATGCAGCAGTCGAGAATGTGGCTGCCCTTGTAGGCCGGGTCGTTGTGGTAGATCACGTCGCCTTCGGCGATATCGTCGCCGAAGAATTCGGCCACGCACTTCATCGCGGGGATCAGCGAGCCCAGGTGGATCGGGATGTCCTGGCCCTGCAGGATCATCTCCGGGAGATGGTCGAACAGGGAGTTGGAATAGTCATGGGCCAGGTTGAACACACTGGAGCGGCCGGTCTTTTCCAGGGTCAGGGTCATTTCGCGCTGCGCTGTTTCCAGCGCGCCACGGACAACCGCAAGGGTGATGGGATCAACTGTTTTCATAAGGCACCAACGTTTGTTCTTGTGCTTCGGGTGAGAGCCACCTCGGGCGGCCCTTGCTGCATACGCTAAGGCCTGGACGGGGTGGCTGGCTTGTCGCTGGGTGTACCCCTTGTTGCGTTTGGGCGCACTTGGCGGAGCGCGCCCCCGCCGGGGTCAGAAGTAGTAGCCGATGTTGCTGTACAGCTGGTTCTCCCAGTGGCTGGTGCCACCGGAGCCCAGGCTCTGGGTGTAGCTGCCGCCGCCTATGTAGGGGTCGTTGCGGCCGTGCAGCCATTCCAGGGCGATCCACAGCGGGCCGAGGCTGAACGAGGTGCCGGCGATGAAACGCTGGGAGTCCTTGAAGGCGGATTCGTCCTTGTCGAACAGGCTGTAGTTGGCATAGAGCTTCACCCCCGAGAACCAGCCGTACTGGCCCGGCAGGCTGTAGCTGAGGTCGGCGACGTAGAGATTGCCCTTGGCCGCGACATTGAAGGTGCCGTCGAAGCTGCCGAAGCTCACCAGGCGGTCGTCGCCGGGGTTCTGTGGCGTCATCTGCTGGCGCGCCGCCAGGCCCTGGAGGCCCCAGGCGCCGTGCTGCGCGGTGGCGTGCAGGGCTGCGGCGACGCGGTGGCCGTCGCGGTCGGTGTCCTGGTTCTCCAGCGTGGAGCTGAGCAGCGAGGCACCGAGCTCGCCATTCCAGCCACCGGCCTGGTAGCTGCGCGCGACGCGGCCTACCAGGATGTCCTTCTCGTGGTTGTCGCTGCCGTCCACCACGTAGGCGTCGGCGCTGGCGACGCTGGTGCCGTAGGTCCGGCCGCCGCGGCTGGTGCCGCGCCCCTGTTCCGCCGGGATCGGGTAGTAGGCCGCCTGCAGATCCCAGTCGCCCTGCCTGGCCAGGTACTTGAAACCGATGTTCTGGGTATCTTCCAGGCCGATCACGTTGCCCAGGGTCTCGAAGAAGGTGCTGCCGAAGTAGGGCGCCAGGCCGAAGGGAATGGCGGTCTGGCCGACCTGCAGCTGCTGCCCGGGGGTGAAGCGATAGCCGATCCAGGCGTACTCGGCGAAGGCGATGTCGCCGATCCGGTCGGTGTACTCGTAGGGATAGGCATCGCCGTAGAAGCGGTATTTGGCGGCGGCGATCCAGGTGTCCGAGTGGTAGTCGGCGGTGAGGAAGAAGGTGTCGAAGCTGAACTTCGAGAGGTCCCGGTCGGGGTCGTAGTCCAGTCGTCCGCGCACGGCGCCGCCGAGGTCGAGGTGGTCGGTGATCTCCACGGCACTGGCGTTCTGGGCCAGGCCGAGGGCGAAGAGGGTTGCGCAAATCGAGATAAGCCGAGTGCGTTGCAGGTGCATGGACCGCTCCGTTGTTGTTCTTGTGGTGGCAGGTGAGGAGGCCGCCCCGGCGGGCGGCCGGGTGTCAGCCGAGGTTGCCCTGGGGCTGGGGCCGGCGTAGCAGCAGGGGCGCCGCAAGGTAGGTGAGGAAGGCCACGATGAAGGCGGCCGGTGCCGCGGCGGTGGCCAGGCCCGGGTCGCCGGAAAGTTGCAGGGCGATGCCGGAGGCCGCCGACAGCAGCCAGGCCAGCAGGCCGCGGGCGCGGAACGCCGGCAACTGCTCGAGCCGATAGCGCGCGACACGGGTGAAGAGCAGGTGCGCCAGGGTGATGGCGACCCAGCCGACGATGAACAGGCTCTGGTAGGCCAATGCCTGGAGGATGTAGCTGAACACGTCGAGCAGCATCAGCAGGTAGACCAGCGCGCCGGTCAGGAGCGCCCAGGCCACATAGGGGACCCGCCGCAGGCCCAGGTGGGCGCAGAAGGCCTGCAGGTTGGTGGCGGCGAGGAAGAAGTTGCCGGTGTTGATGCGCGTCTGGCTGATCCACACGAAGAGCAGGCCGCCCAGGCCCATGAGCTGGATGATCGCCAGCACCACCGAGACCTCGCTCAGGCCGCCCTCGGTGGGTATGGTGGCGGCGAGGAAGATGCCGACCAGGCCATTGAGCAGGAAGGCCACCGAGTAGAAGGGCATGCCGAAGTTGATCCGCGCGTGGTAGCGGCTGTCTTCCGGCTTGCCGAAGCGGGCGTAGTCCCAGGTGTACATCATCAGCACCCAGACGCCCATGAAGTAGGTGAAGCAGTTCCACCAGCCGTGCGCCACCGGCCCGCCCTTGGGCGCCAGGCTCAGCCAGGCGGAGGAGTAGCCGTATTCGCCGATAGCCATGGCCACGGCCGCCACCAGGCCCAGCAGGTAGAAGGGCAGCAGCACGCCGTTGAGCTTGTCGAGCCAGCGCATGGCGTTGCCGAAGATCAGCAGCACGCTGTAGACCACCACCAGGAGAAAGGCGGCATGCGGCTCCAGCCCTGGCAGATAGTGGTGCAGCGCGACCGCCATCACCGAACCCTCGAAGACGCTGTAGTAGATGGCCGTGGCGCTGAAGATCAGCGTGGCCAGCGCCGCGCCGCTGCGGCCGAACAACACCTGGGAGAACTGGGCGACGGAAAGCCCGCTGGCAATGGCGTGACGGGCGATGACAGCGTTGATGGCGCCGTAGCTGAGTACCGACAGCACCAGGCCGATCAGCGCGTTGAGGGTGCCGTAGCCCATCGCCAGGGCGGCGGCGACGACCAGGTAGAACATCGCGCTGCAGATGCCCCACCAGGCCATGGTCAGGGACCCGCGGCCAAGCCGCTGGTCCTCGGGGATCGGTTGTTCGGGAGTCGTTTGCGTGTTGGAGAGTGCACCAGCCATGACCGTAACCCTTCTTGTAATGGAGTAGGACGCCGCAGAACTGTAAGGAAAAGCCCTCGGCCGAGATTGGCGTTTGGCGTACGTGTTTTTGCGTCTGAGCGTACCGTCAGCGCGGCGTGCGCTCTGGCCCGGAGACTGCGTCCTGCGAGGGGGTTGCACGGGGAGGGCGACAGGGTCGAGGCTTTCCACTTCGCATAGCAATTTGCGCCTCGGTTCTACTGCTTGGGGTAGGTGGTTGCGCAGGGGAGGGATTGCATAGGATCAACCAGGACAGCCAGGTTCCCGCAATTCAGGTTTTCCTGACCGCATTACCACCCGGATCTCGGCCGTACTGGCCGCGAACACAACGGGGGTCTACTCGCCACAACTGATCTGTCTGTCTTCCTAATTCTGCCTTTTTCTAATTCAAACAATTACTTGCAGCTTTATAGGAGCGCGACAATGAAGGTAAAAGCACTGGCTCTAGTGGCATTGGGCGGGCTGACGATCGCAGGCCAAGCCATGGCGGAAAGCGTAACCGTCATCTCGTACGGCGGCGCAAGCAAGGAAGCCCAGGTAGGGGCGTTCTACAAACCCTTCGAGAAGGAGTCCGGCAAGCAGGTGATCGCCGGCGAGTGGAACGGCGAAATGGCCAAGGTCAAGGCCATGGTCGACACCAAGAGCGTCTCGTGGGATGTGCTGGATGTCGAGGACACCGACCTGGTGCGGGGATGTGAAGACGGATTGTTCGAGCAGCTCGATTATGAGCGGCTGGGCATCAAGGCGCCCTTGGTCAAGGGCGCGCAAACCGACTGTGGTGTCGGCATTTTTGTCTGGTCGAATGTTCTTGCCTACAACGCTGACAAGCTCAAGGTAGCGCCCACCGGCTGGAAGGACTTCTGGGACCTGAAGAAATATCCCGGCAAGCGCAGCCTGCGCAAATCGGCACGCGGGGCGCTCGAATTTGCCCTCATGGCCGATGGCGTAGCGCCCGCCGATGTCTACAAGGTGCTTTCCACTCCGGCCGGCGTTGACCGCGCCTTCAGGAAGCTCGATGAAATCAAGCCGAGCATCCAATGGTGGGAAGCCGGCGCGCAACCGCCGCAGTACCTCATGTCGGGTGACGTGGTCATGAGTTCGTCCTACAACGGCCGAATTCACGCAGCCCAGGAAAGTGGCGCCAACCTGAAGATTGTCTGGGATGGAAATCTCTACCAGTTCGATGACTGGGCCATCCCGAAGGGAACGCCCAATCTGGACGCGGCCTATCGCTTCATCTCGTTCGCCATGCAGCCGGAACAGCAGAAGCTGTACACCGAAAAAATGGCCTATGGTCCTTCCAACACGGCTGCCGCCGCATTGCTGGACAAGAAACTGGCCAGCGAGTTGCCGACCGCTCCCGAGAACATGAAGAACGCCGTCCAGATGAACGTCGAGTTCTGGACCGAGAATGGCGAGGCGCTCGAGCAGCGTTTCATGTCCTGGGCAAGCCGATAGCAGGAAGTGACACGTCAGCCAGGAGCGCAATGCCCTGGCTGATCTTCCTCTCAGGGCAGGGAGGGGCAGGGCGCCAGGCCCCGGATCGACAAGCCCCTTCTGATATGTCCGTGGTTGTCGGTTGCCGGGCGCAGGCCCGGAACGTCGGCGGCCTGCATCCCGCGGAATGGCTGGCCAAGGCCCCGAGCCGATCCCGCGCCGGCAAAGTGTCGGAACCGGTCCCGGCACGACGCTATGATTGAGCGACCAGCGGACTGAAAGGGTATCCATGAAACTCGCCATTGCCATCGAGCACACGGTTTTACGAGAGGCCACTGTCGTTGCCGGAGGCGGCGCGATGGATCGTGAAATCACCTGGGTGCACATCGTCGATCACCCGGAAATCACCAACTGGTTGAAGCCGGGGGAACTGCTGCTGACCACCGGCTACAACTGGCCCGAGGATGACCAGACGTGCCGCGAGATGGTCCGGGGCTTGAGCCGGATCGGCCTGGCCGGCGTGGTTCTGGCAGTACCGTATTTCAGGGAGCATTTCACCCCAGCGGCGATCGACGAGGCGAACCAGTGCGACTTGCCACTGCTCGAGCTGCCGTGGGAAGTGCCGTTCAGTGAAATCACCCATGATGTGCTGGCCCGCATCATCAACGTGCAGGCGGAGATCATTCGACGCTCGGATCTCATTCACCGGGCGCTGACGGCCGCGGCGATCGATGCCAACAACCTGGAAGGCCTGGCCATCGCCCTGAAGCAGTCACTGGACAAGCCCGCCACGATCGTCTCGGCGAACGGTACCCTGCTGGGGACCTCGCGCACCGACTGCCGTGAGGCCGAGGAACGCGAGGTCATCAACAGGCTCACCCTGCGCGAGTCACTGTCCAACGCGTTCCACTCCAACGCCCCGACGCTCTTCAATGAATCGCATGGACTGCGCAGGGCGCGCCTGGGCTGCCCGATCCGCTCTCGCGATGAAGTCATCGGCATCGTCTGGCTGGACTGCGCCGAGGGCGAGTTCGAGGAGCTGGACTCCCGCGCCCTGGAACATGCCGCCGTCATCGCGGCGCTGCATCTCACCCATCAGCGGGAGCTGTCCGATCAGGAGACGCGCCTTGGCTATGCGTTCGTAGCCGGCCTGCTCGAAGGCAAGTTTTCAGCCACCCCGAGCGCCATCGAGCGCGCGAAGGCCTCGGGCTGGAGCGAGAACCGTGATTACCGTGTGTGCCTGCTCCTGCTCGATGAGCCCATCCCGTTGAGCATGGACGGATTCAATCGCCGTACGCGCAGCGCCGGGCGGATCTCGCAGGTCATGCAGGGCCTGGGCGTCCCTCCGCTGATCTGCGTTTCACTGAACCAGATCAGCTTCCTGCTGCCTGCCGAGGTAGCCCCTGAAGGGGTCTGGAAATCGATCAGGGACGATGGCGGAGCCCTCGCCGTCAGCCGGGTGCACCAGGGAGCCTCGGGGATGGCCCTTGGTGCGGAGGATGTATCAGCGCTGGTGCCGCTGCTGCGACCGGGGAGGCTGCATGACTTCGATGAAGTGCTGTTCCCCCGCGCCTTGATGGGGGACGAGGATGCCCGGCGCATGCTGCTGGAACGTTTGATTGTGCCCCTGGAAAACCCCAAGCGCGGAAACTCGTTGATCGATACCGCCCTGTGCCTGGCGGCCGAGGGATTCCAACTGCTCAATACCGCCAGGGCCCTGGACATTCACATCAGCACCCTGCGATATCGCGTGTCGCGCATGGAGGAGATCCTCGGCATCTCTTTCGAAAATCCCGACGACCGCTTCAAACTGCAGGTTGCCGCGCAGATGTATCGGTTGCTCTCGGAAGACCGCTGACCGGACTCCGAGCCTCCAGGCGCAGGCCGGCCAGCAGTTCCGGCCTCCGACGCCATCTCCTATTTTTGTGCCAGGTTTTCTTGCCGGCCTGCTTCTCCGAATAGGTATTTGGCGCTTTGAGGGGTGGATAGCATGGCTTCACCGTCACAAAAGGTGATTCCCATGTCCTCCAATCAGTTTTCGTCTATCGCAGCTCGCAACCAACACGTATCCAACGGTGTGGCCGTCGCGCACCCGATCACCCTCAACCGCGCCGCCGGTGCCTACGTCTGGGACGACCAGGGCAAGAAGTACCTGGACTTCGTCGGCGGCATCGGCGTGCTGAACGTCGGGCACAATCACCCCCGGGTCGTTGAAGCCGTCCGCAAGCAACTGGATGTCTTCTCGCACATCTGCTTCCAGGTCGCCGCGTACGACCAGTACGTCGAGCTGGCGGCCAAACTGAACAAGCTGGTTGGCGGCAACGAGCACTACAAGTCGGTATTCCTGACCACCGGCGCCGAAGCCGTGGAGAACGCGATCAAGATCGCTCGCGGTCACACCAACCGCCCGGGTGTGATTGCCTTTCGCGGCGGCTTCCACGGCCGCACCCTGATGGGCATGACCCTGACCGGCATGAGCCAGCCGTACCGCCAGAACTTCGGTCCGCTCGCTCCCGACGTCCACCACGTGCCGTACCCGAACGAATACCGTGGCGTGACCACGGAGAAGGCGCTTGAAGCCCTGCAGGAAGTGTTCGACACCCAGATCGCCGCTGACCGTGTCGCCGCCATCATCATCGAACCGGTGCAAGGTGACGGCGGCTTCGTCGCCGCGCCCGTCGAGTTCATGCGCGCCTTGCGCAAGAAGACCGAAGAGCTGGGCATCGTGCTGATCTGCGACGAAATCCAGACCGGTTTCGGCCGCACCGGCAAGCTGTTCGGCTTCCAGCATTCGGGCATCCAGCCTGACCTGGTGACCGTTGCCAAGAGCCTGGCCGGTGGTCTGCCGATCTCCGGCGTCGTGGGGCGTGCTGAAATCATGGACGCGCCAAAACCGGGCGGCCTGGGCGGCACCTACGGCGGCAATCCGCTGGGCTGCGCCGCTGCCCTGGAAGTCATCAAGATCTTCGAGACCGAGAACCTGCTGGAACGCAGCCAGGCCATCGGCGCCCAGCTGCTGGAAGGCTTCAAGTCTTTCGAATCCCGCTTCAGGAGCATCGGCCACGTCCGCGCCACCGGCGCCATGGCAGCCGTCGAGTTCGTCTCCGACCGTGACTCGAAGGCACCCGATGCCGCGCTGGCCCAGCGCATCATCGACGCCGCCCGTGAAGAGGGCCTGCTGGTCATCAAGTGCGGCATCTATCGCAACGTCGTTCGCTTCATCTGCCCGCTGGTTACCTCCGAGCAGGACGTTGCCGAAGCGCTGCGCATGTTCGAACGCGCTCTGGTCGCAGCGAACGCGTAAGCCGCGTCCGCATTCGCTGAACAACATTTCGCTGGAGTGTATTTCGTGAATAACAACGTAACCGTAGCCTCTGGTGCCGATTGGGTGCTGCCTTCGCTTGCCGGCGGCGCCGCCGCAGGTGGCTTCTACGAGGTCATGAATCCTGCAACCCAAGGTGTCTTCGCGCGCGTCCCGGACTGCCGTGCTGAAGACGCGCAGTTCATGGTCGAGGCTTCCGTAGTCGCCTTCGACGGTTGGAAGCGGACCACCGCCTTCCACCGTAGCCAGTTGCTGCGCAAGTGGTTCGATCGCATCGTCTCCGGGGCGGAAGAAATTGCCTCGGCCATCAGCCAGGAAATGGGCAAGCCCATCAAAGAGGCGCTGGGCGAGGTGATGTACGCTGCCGGCTTTGCCGAGTGGTATGCCGAAGAGGCCAAGCGCCTTTACGGCGAGACCTTCGCCAGCCAGCACGAGAACAAGCGCCTGTATGCCAACCGTCAGCCGGTCGGTCCGGTATTCGCGGTAACTCCGTGGAACTTCCCGGCGGCCATGATCACCCGCAAGGTCGCGCCGGCCCTGGCAGCTGGCTGCACCGTGATTGTGAAGCCCGCCGAGCAGTCGCCGATCACCGCGATCCTGCTGGAGAAATACTGGCGCGAGGTCGGTGGGCCGGAAGGCACCTTCCAGGTGATCACCTCGAACCAGGCCGCTGCCGTCTCGGCTGTCTTCTTCAAAGACCGGCGCATTCGCAAGCTGACCTTCACCGGCAGCACCGAAGTTGGCGTGCTGCTGTACCGCCAGTCCGCAGAAACCATGAAGCGCGTGTCCCTGGAGCTGGGCGGCCATGCACCCTTCATCGTCTTCGCCGATGCGGACATCAAGCGCGCGGTCGACGACATCATGGCCTGCAAATTCCGCAACGCCGGCCAGACGTGCGTGTGCACCAACCGCATCTACGTCCACAAGTCGATCAGCGGGCAACTCGTCGATGCCTTGGCCGCGCGCGTGCAGGAACTGCGCGTTGGAGCCCCTTCCGACAGCAGCACCCAGATCGGCCCGCTGGTCGACGAGCAAGGCCTGCGGAAGGTCAGCGAGCACGTCGAAGACGCCATCAGCCGTGGTGCCAGCGTAGTCGTCGGGGGTCGTGCCCTGGGCGGCCTTTACTACCAGCCAACCGTCCTGCGCAACGTTGCCCCGGGCATGCGCATCCTTGAGGAAGAGACCTTCGGCCCGGTGGCTCCCATCATCGAATTCGACACGGTCGATGAGGTGGTTGCCGCTGCCAACGACACGCCGTACGGCCTGGCGGCCTACCTCTGGACGCGCGACCTGGATACCGCCCACCGCGTGTCCGAACGCCTGGACTACGGCATCGTGGGCATCAACGACGGCGCGCCGTCGACGGCTCAAGCCCCGTTTGGTGGAGTGAAGATGAGCGGCATCGGTCGCGAAGGTGGCGCCTGGGGCATCCAGGAATACCTCGATACCAAATTCATCTCTGTCGGCCTCGAGCCGCTCTGAGTCTGGAGTCGCTACAGGCCACTGACGTCGGTTCTCCTTGCCGGCAGAGGTGGTCGACGCGGCTGGTGTGCTACAGGCCGGTATATCGTTGGCTCCGGCTTTATGGCACCGACGATATGCCGGCGTACGAGGAGGAGGGGAGGCATAAGGCGCTGCCGGGCTGGGCACCGCGTATTTTGACCCAGCCTCGCGCAGCAAGCTGATCGCTGACAAAGGAGCCGGATACAGAGTGATGCTGCTGAAGGCTTTGGATGAGCTCGGGCGTTTGGAATCGTTCTGCGGCTGTCACCCCAAGCTCAGTTCTTGGAGCGTACGCGCATCCCTCAGGCCCCGAACGTCAGGCCGGTGCGTGGATTGCCGAATCCGGGTCCGGCCATGTCGGGTATTACATGCGGATTTCTCTCGCCCGGTCGAGGCGTGCCGCTCACCGAATATCCGCGCCTGACTGGAGCATGGAGCAGTTGGTTTCAAATTGGCGCAGTCGCAAGAAATGCCCATGAGGCATTCTGGAACAATACGCAATTTAACATAATATACATTATGCGAAGCCTAAGATCATTCGTGCTTGGCAAGGCCCAGCAGAATGTAGACAGCGATCGTGATGCCAAATAGCAGCAAAAACTGGCTCATCGCCAAGGCCTCGCAGGATATTCGGTATCAGGTACGACCGTCAGCTTAGGCCCGGTCAGCGCCGTGGGCGGCTCGATCTGCGAAGTCGTAACTGGCTGCGCGTTCGCCACCGTACCGGCTCGTTCCTCGCCCGGCCCGGTCGCGAACGCTTTGCTGCGATCCGGTATCGCAGGGTCGAACGCTCCGTGCTCGACGTAGGCCATGCAGGCGTCGAACGAAATCTCCAGCTTCGTCCCTTGCTGCGTATTGCAGCGGCAACCATACACGCGACCATCACGGTAGCCCATCGTCATCTTGGAGCCTACGCGCTCCAACAAGCCCTCATCACGAGTCGATACGCAGATGGCCCTGGGATAGCTCACAGGCTGCGTCAACGCATCATAGAGTGGCGCTGAGCTGGGAACGTCAGGCACTCGCGGGACCCGCTGGGCAACGTACTGCTCGGGCGTCAGCGGGACAGCGCCCTGGACCAGGCTCTGCGGCTGCGAAATTACCTTGGGCCCCTCATCCGGGACGGCAGGTTTTTCAGCCCCTGGAATCGTCGGTGCAATGCGGTGGGTGTAGAACCGGTATCCCAGGCCGCCACCAATCACCAGGCACGCCAGCAGGAGCCAGAGAGCCTTGGGTGGCCGAAACTTGAAATGGTGCCCGGTACCCTCCTTCACCGACTCGTAACAACCGAAGTAGGTCTTGTCGATGGTGATCCGCGAGGACTCGCCATTCTCAAATGTCAGCTTGTTGGAGTTGACGGTGAGTTCCGGCTTCTGGAACACCCAGCGCTTGATGACCGAACCACCATTTCCACGGTGATAGTGGATATGCATGTTGCACAGTTCGCGCATGTGCGAGTCGATCAGCTTGGGGCTTTGCGTGATGCAGTGCAGCTCATGGCCATCCTTTCGCATGATCTCCAGTCGGGAGGCGAAATCAGGAACCTTGGATCCCTGGGGGCGCACGCGGAACCATGTTTGCGCCTCATCGATCACGATGATCGCGTTGGCCGGAAGCTCAAACCACTTCTCAGGCGTATCAAACGGCACCCAGTTGGCTTTGATCGCCGGATGCCCTGGATTAAATCCCGTTACGTTACAGTAATAGACCGTACGGTTTTCCGCGTGAGCCTTCTCATCAACTTCCTTGATAGTGTTGAGAGTCTTGCCATTGCCCTGGAGCCCGGTACGAAGAACGAACATGATTAAGCCCCCTTCCCTACGCTGCCAAACTTCTTAATCACGCCACCTTGCATGCCAGCGTAAACAGCGCGAGCAGTGACCGCAGACAAAACGATGTTTATCGCAATATCAACTTTCGCCAGGCCGAGAAGCATCAAAGTATCAGCGCCCGCGCCGCCGAAACTCGAAACCACATACGCCTTCACCTGGTCGAGCATCAGATTGATGCCGACGTAGCTGATAGCGCCGATCCCAAGGCCAACCAGAACCTTGCTAACCAGGGGGCCAAGAACTGTAGAGAGAAAGGTAAAAATCATCGGGAACAGTGGCATATCAATCACCTCCAAATGCGCGACCAACATAAACAGCGAAGAAGATTGCCGCCAGGGCGACAAACAGCGGACCTAACTTGCTCGCAAACTCACAAGCAGGCTCCATAGAAAGTGATGTCGAAACGCCCTTAATGCTGATCGACTTAGGTGCCGGGCAAGACGCAGGAAGCCAGCGCGCAGCACCAGAGCCAGCAGCAAACAGCGACGATCCATCAACTTCGGATTCGACTAACTTGTAATCATCCTTGCCAATCTGCTCTTCAACGAAGTTTCGCGATGACTTGTCATATTGCGAGTCGCAATACATAGCCTTTTGCTTGCGCAACATGGCGCACTGAATAGCATCACCAGTGCAAACCATAGGCTTCTCGCATTCTTCATTACGAACAGTCGGACCATCACAGCCGGAGCCGTCCGCGCGAGGTTTGCAAGCCTCACCCTCTGGCTGAGTGTCCTTCCCCTCCTCGGCCTTATCGAGATCATCACCGGCGCCGGAAGATGGATCACCATCGGTACCGCCGCCAGTGCCGCCACCCGTATTGCCACCATCGCCACCGTCACCGCCACCAGTGCCGCCATCAGGCGGGCAGACCTCACCAGTAGACGGATCACAGGCTTTCGGGGGCAGCGGGAAACAGGTTCCCGAAGAATCAACGCCATATGCATCAGATGGGCAGCCTGGATCATCAGGAGTGCTTTCAGGAACATCAGGGGTGTCAGCCGGGTTCAACTGAGGGCCGGACTGAGCCAGCGTATAAGAATCAGCAGAACAATTTTCACCAGTGCCTTTAAGGATGTAATTACACCACCCTTCCCCACCTACAACACCATAACATCTTGAAGGGCGAACATCAGGCGGAGGCGCATAAGAACATTGGTTATAGCAGGCGGTAGTAGCATCACTTAATACATAGTTGCGACCATTGGAAGTAACAACCGGTCCAACAGTGCCCTTGGAAGGAAAAAGCTCACCCTTTTTACATTCAGGGGGTGGGGTCTTACAGGCGCCGGTATCTGCGTCATAAACGGTATCTGGAGGACAGCTATCACCTTTGCGAGAAACATAGCCATTAGCCCCGGTACTAACGCCGGAGGCATCTTTTCCCAAGCAATTAGCCGCAATTTGCGCAGAAGATGTCCATCTAAGTCCGGCATGAAAACGGCCGAGAGATTCGGTCCAGGCCGTACAGGCAGCAACGGCAGAAGAAAATTTGCCGGGAGCATTGCCAGTCCAGTAATAATCTTCTGCATAAGAAGAATTCGAAAATAACAATACGGCAACTGGCAAAATAAAAAGTTTAATAAGCCGAATACACATATCAAATCCGCCCGAAAAACAAAGCCAAGAAAGCCACAGTAATCACGGCCAGCAAGTAAGAGTTAGGATCGAGCGACATATCTACCTCCAGAAAAAAAGAAGCCCCGCAAACACGGGGCTTCTGAGTTGAAGCGAAGTTACAGCGCCTTGCGGATGAACTTGAACGCGGCGATAGCGATGATCACCACCAGGACGACACCAGCAACAGTCACACCGTCAGCCTTGGCATCATTGAGCGCAGCAGTAACTTCCGCCGGAACTTCGGCATACGCCTGCTGAGCAGCCAGAACACCGAAAGCAGCAGCGGCACCCAGGGAGCGACGCAGAACACGGGACTTGAACATAGATAGAACTCCTTCATTTGAGCGCTTTACGCAGCGCGAGAGCGGCGAAGACGATGGCAAACAGCCCCATTGCCTGATAGCTGAGTGCCTGAGCGTCTTCAGTTGTCATCCCGGACGGGATTAGTTGATCGCCTGGAACCGACGTCATCGTGCCGGTGCAGATCGGCGCACCCTCGGCATTGATCTGCCAGGTGCCGGAACAGGCGATGTAATTCATCAGCGGATCGCCGAACGAGAACGGCGCGCAGACACAGCGCGCGCACGCTCATAGGCCCAGCCAGCGAGAAAGCCGGCACAGACCAGGGCGACGGAACACAGCGCGATATTGATCACCTGAGCGCCCTCCCCGGTCAGCTGGCCGCGCGAACCGCAGGCTTCTGGAGGGAAACCAGGCGCGGACGCATCTGAAGATCTTCGAAGCGGCCAACGAAGAAGCTGTCCGGCCCGACCGTGTAGAGGCCGGGCGCGTAGGGAGCGGCGTTGTCGTCGAGGGTGACTTTGATGTTCTGCGGGTACTTCTGGCCCGGCAGGGTCACATAGGCGCGCTGCTCGCGAATCTGATAGGGCTTGCCCGTCTTGGCGCTGTTACCCGACTTGACGATGACTTCACTGCTTTCGATCTCAATCTGAATATCCATTCTCTCTACCTCACTGATTGCCCGGCTGGGCGTTAGAAACCGAACACGTCGCCCAGCCAGGGGGTGCCGTGCTCGTTCGATACGACGAACCACTGCTTCTCGGGCTTGTAGGGCTCCGAGGCGGTGCGTTTGTGTTGTTCCAGGGATCTGTCGATAGCCTCGGTAAGCTGCGCGAGGCCACCGCTCATGGACGCGCGGAGGCGTGCCTGCTGGTCGGCGCGCAGGCGCTGGGTAGCACTCAGCTGGACGCCCTGGAGGCTCACTGTCCGCATCACGCCCACCCCTGAGCTTCGAGATCGAAGACAACGAACATGGCCTGTTCCTGGGCATTGCCAAGCAAGTTTTTCAGGCGCTTGTAGCCGTCGACATCAATCATTCCGTGGCACCACAGGCAGTCGAGGTAGCCCAGGACAATGCCAACGTCGAAAGAAACGTCAGTGCGGGAACGGCCTAGGCGGACGAGCCATAGCTTGCGAAGGAGGTTGTCGTAATCAGCGCTCAACATGTCAGGCCACCAACTGCAAATGGCCAACCGGGCGGCGATACCAGGACGGCATTTCCAGCACGTCACAGGTCGAGATGACCTCGCGAGCAGTGCTGATCACAGGCGTAATACTGGTCACGTCGCAGGGATTGGCGATGTCGATACCGATCTTGCGAAGGCGGGCGCGATGGGTCTTCACCGAAGACTTGGCGAAATCGAAACTAGCCTTGCCGGTCATCCAAAGCAGCGCGTAGCTAGCCGTAGTCATCGCCGCTTTCATGTTCGGGCAAACGCCCTGGGAAAGCAGGTGGTCGCAAATTGTCTCGTGATCCATCGCCGTCACCGTCAGTCGCTTATCAATCGCCAAAAAATCATCATGAATGGCCGTAAATCGGGACTCATCGAAGAGCCCCCACCACGCCAAGCCCTCGCGCAACAGGTACTCACGCTTCAGCTCTAGTTCCATCCGCACAACGCCCTGTTGAGCACAGTGAGCAATCACGCGCTGGAGGTACTGCACCTCTTCGGAACCTTCGCCGTACGCCGTAATCGCCTTGGGCAGCAGGTACTTTTGAATGGCGTAGGCCTTCTCATAGGCCTTGGCATATTTGTCCCGGGCGGACCAATCGACAGTGCGACCGTCGCCGTAAAGATGGCCGGGCTTGTAGCCGTAACGCTGGGTCGCAAGGGCGCGGATGTACTGGAGGTCGTTCCCCTGCCCCACTGCCCGATTTGTGGTCAGATCGATGCGGGTGATCCGCATGCCATCGCCCACCTGAGTGTGTTTATGAGTGTCAACGAGAGTCCGAATCCAGGCGCCCTCATCCCCTTCCCTTTCAGCCTCAATGGCCTCGCGCGACTTGCCCGGGGAGACCCACTTGCGGACCTGCTTCGAGGCTTTGGCTTGCATGAAATCGAGGCGGGTGCAGCGCGTCAGTGATGGCAGCCCGTACTCGGAAAGAACGCGGTTGTAGACGGCGACACACTGCTCAATCGTCTGGTAGCCGAAGAGGTTGTCGAGCCGGTCTATCGCACTAGGGTTGCCATCGACGATCAGCTTTCGGCCGTCAACACGCAGCTTGATCGACGTTGTGTGACTACCCTCATGCTTCCAACCCGGCTGGGTCTCGCTGAGTATCTCGCCAGTGCGGGTATCGCGGCGGGTAATGGTGATGTCAGCGATCTTGGGCAAATCGAACGGGAAGACCTGCTCCACCGACAGGTAGTCGATGAACATTTGGGAGCCGGTTTCGGTCGATGCAGACATCGCAATCCTTGGCGAACTCAGTTTCTAAGAAATTAGATTCGCTGCGGAAATTAGATTCTAAGAATCTCAATGTCAAGCCCCTGAGAAAATCAGGCTAGGATAAAGGCCGCCAAACACTTGACGGACAAAGGAAACATGCCGACCAAGCACATCGACGACGCAACATGGCGAAAGGTTGAAAAAGAGACCGTAAAGGCCGTCATTCACCTTCAGGCATCGGTTAAAGACACCGAGGTGTTGCGCTGGCTGATCACGAAGGGGCTGGAGGAAATGACCCCGGAGGACATGGAGCGATTCCACAAAAAAAGAGAGTGACCGTGCGGCGCCACAGCCGAGAGCGGTGCCGAAGCCTGCGAAGAGTCACGATGAGAAAATAGGGGAGCAAGGCATGGAATGGATGCTGTGGTACGGCCTGCCGGGGACGGAACAGGCAATAATGGTCACGCCGTTCAAAACAGAGGCCGAATGTCAGGCCGCCGCAGAAAAGCTCCGGCGCATAGACGGTGTCGTGTTCGACTGCTGGAAGCAGCAGAAAGCGGAAGCTCCAAAGAAGCCGTAAAAGTATGGGATTCCATACCAAATTGGGGGTGTTACAGCACCCCCACCCTGCCGCGCCGCCCAGGTGCATATAAAAACTAGCCAACAAGGGACCAGAAATGCGCGCAGAGCGAGACGACCAGGACGTCAACTACAGAAAGGCTCGCAAGCCCAAAGAGCTAAGGCTGGCCTACGAAATCGCCATAGGCATATTCATGGGCGGATGCGCATTGATGGTCACAGCGCAAATCGCCGGATTCCTAGAAGCGCAGTTCGCCCTGCATCAACTCCAAATCCAGTTCGGGCGGTAACCCTGGCGCAACCATCGCTGGGCTAGACGGCTGAGCATTCCTCGGAAATCTGCCAGCACCTAGTGCGCGCTGACGACGTGCACTGTGGAAAGCCGCTGTACGCGCCATTGGGTGATCAGGGCACGAGGTGAGTCCGGATCGGCGAGAAGCCCGGCGCTCGCGAACGAACACCAGGCGTGAAGTGGTACCAGAATCCCAGGATCCGCCGCGGCCCTGGAACGCGGAATGGTACCTATCAATCCCTGACGCGAAGACCAGTCGAGCGGCGTAGTTCGTTCAAGCGCTCAGCACCGGTCATGGGGCGATCACCAGAATCAAGCAGATCACCCTGGCCGGTCTTCTCCAGGAGAAGCGCGGCAGCCGAGCGAGCGCCTTCGATGATCTGATCGCGACGGCGGATCACCTCTTCAAGGCGAGCAATCTCGCCCTTCTGCCAGGCGACGGTTTTTACCAGATAGTCATAGTCGGCAGCGGCCTTCTCATAGGCCTTGGATCCGGTGGCAACGCCAGTGGCGCGCTTGAGGCCCTCAACAAACTTGTCATCGGCATTCGGAATCTTGATCAACACGGCATCTCTCCTTAGTACCAAAATAGGTCGCTCGAGCACGACTAGGTCGAGATAAAAGGTACCAGAATACCCAGAGCACGCAAGCGGTTTTGGTACCAATAATAGCGACATGGATCCGCGCCGGCGGACAATTTTGGTACCCATCGAGAGAAACCAAGCGCGCACCCAGGTACCGAAAATCGCCTGCAGGAAAATCACCTGGTCGGAAAACTGGTACCAATTTCTCCTACAGGCTGAAGCCGGCCTGCGCCGATCTGTTCGGAGACTGGTACCAATCAGCGTTGACACCAGCGGCGCCGACAGCCCGTTTTGGTGTCAATGTCAGAGGTCGAGTATCTGGCGGCAAAGTTCCTGAAGCTTCTCCAGGCGCTCATCCAGGAGCTGGCCTTCCTGGACGAAGTCGGCGGCCTGGATCCTCAGCTTGCGGAGATCCGCGACAAGGTTCGGGTAGTCCTGGAGCACGTAGGAAACCGCTTGCAGCGGGTCACGCGATGGTGCGTAGAGGGTGGCCAGTTCGACCAGATGGTGCGGAATTTCGAGAGGGATCGGCGTTCGCATAACCAACGTTACATTAAATCGGCCCCGGAGCTTATCAGCATTGTCCGGAGCCGATTAAACGTAACGTAACCATTATGCGAAGCCTAAGATCATTCGTGCTTGGCAAGGCCCAGCAGAATGTAGACAGCGATCGTGATGCCAAATAGCAGCAAAAACTGGCTCATCGCCAAGGCCTCGCAGGATATTCGGTATCAGGTACGACCGTCAGCTTAGGCCCGGTCAGCGCCGTGGGCGGCTCGATCTGCGAAGTCGTAACTGGCTGCGCGTTCGCCACCGTACCGGCTCGTTCCTCGCCCGGCCCGGTCGCGAACGCTTTGCTGCGATCCGGTATCGCAGGGTCGAACGCTCCGTGCTCGACGTAGGCCATGCAGGCGTCGAACGAAATCTCCAGCTTCGTCCCTTGCTGCGTATTGCAGCGGCAACCATACACGCGACCATCACGGTAGCCCATCGTCATCTTGGAGCCTACGCGCTCCAACAAGCCCTCATCACGAGTCGATACGCAGATGGCCCTGGGATAGCTCACAGGCTGCGTCAACGCATCATAGAGTGGCGCTGAGCTGGGAACGTCAGGCACTCGCGGGACCCGCTGGGCAACGTACTGCTCGGGCGTCAGCGGGACAGCGCCCTGGACCAGGCTCTGCGGCTGCGAAATTACCTTGGGCCCCTCATCCGGGACGGCAGGTTTTTCAGCCCCTGGAATCGTCGGTGCAATGCGGTGGGTGTAGAACCGGTATCCCAGGCCGCCACCAATCACCAGGCACGCCAGCAGGAGCCAGAGAGCCTTGGGTGGCCGAAACTTGAAATGGTGCCCGGTACCCTCCTTCACCGACTCGTAACAACCGAAGTAGGTCTTGTCGATGGTGATCCGCGAGGACTCGCCATTCTCAAATGTCAGCTTGTTGGAGTTGACGGTGAGTTCCGGCTTCTGGAACACCCAGCGCTTGATGACCGAACCACCATTTCCACGGTGATAGTGGATATGCATGTTGCACAGTTCGCGCATGTGCGAGTCGATCAGCTTGGGGCTTTGCGTGATGCAGTGCAGCTCATGGCCATCCTTTCGCATGATCTCCAGTCGGGAGGCGAAATCAGGAACCTTGGATCCCTGGGGGCGCACGCGGAACCATGTTTGCGCCTCATCGATCACGATGATCGCGTTGGCCGGAAGCTCAAACCACTTCTCAGGCGTATCAAACGGCACCCAGTTGGCTTTGATCGCCGGATGCCCTGGATTAAATCCCGTTACGTTACAGTAATAGACCGTACGGTTTTCCGCGTGAGCCTTCTCATCAACTTCCTTGATAGTGTTGAGAGTCTTGCCATTGCCCTGGAGCCCGGTACGAAGAACGAACATGATTAAGCCCCCTTCCCTACGCTGCCAAACTTCTTAATCACGCCACCTTGCATGCCAGCGTAAACAGCGCGAGCAGTGACCGCAGACAAAACGATGTTTATCGCAATATCAACTTTCGCCAGGCCGAGAAGCATCAAAGTATCAGCGCCCGCGCCGCCGAAACTCGAAACCACATACGCCTTCACCTGGTCGAGCATCAGATTGATGCCGACGTAGCTGATAGCGCCGATCCCAAGGCCAACCAGAACCTTGCTAACCAGGGGGCCAAGAACTGTAGAGAGAAAGGTAAAAATCATCGGGAACAGTGGCATATCAATCACCTCCAAATGCGCGACCAACATAAACAGCGAAGAAGATTGCCGCCAGGGCGACAAACAGCGGACCTAACTTGCTCGCAAACTCACAAGCAGGCTCCATAGAAAGTGATGTCGAAACGCCCTTAATGCTGATCGACTTAGGTGCCGGGCAAGACGCAGGAAGCCAGCGCGCAGCACCAGAGCCAGCAGCAAACAGCGACGATCCATCAACTTCGGATTCGACTAACTTGTAATCATCCTTGCCAATCTGCTCTTCAACGAAGTTTCGCGATGACTTGTCATATTGCGAGTCGCAATACATAGCCTTTTGCTTGCGCAACATGGCGCACTGAATAGCATCACCAGTGCAAACCATAGGCTTCTCGCATTCTTCATTACGAACAGTCGGACCATCACAGCCGGAGCCGTCCGCGCGAGGTTTGCAAGCCTCACCCTCTGGCTGAGTGTCCTTCCCCTCCTCGGCCTTATCGAGATCATCACCGGCGCCGGAAGATGGATCACCATCGGTACCGCCGCCAGTGCCGCCACCCGTATTGCCACCATCGCCACCGTCACCGCCACCAGTGCCGCCATCAGGCGGGCAGACCTCACCAGTAGACGGATCACAGGCTTTCGGGGGCAGCGGGAAACAGGTTCCCGAAGAATCAACGCCATATGCATCAGATGGGCAGCCTGGATCATCAGGAGTGCTTTCAGGAACATCAGGGGTGTCAGCCGGGTTCAACTGAGGGCCGGACTGAGCCAGCGTATAAGAATCAGCAGAACAATTTTCACCAGTGCCTTTAAGGATGTAATTACACCACCCTTCCCCACCTACAACACCATAACATCTTGAAGGGCGAACATCAGGCGGAGGCGCATAAGAACATTGGTTATAGCAGGCGGTAGTAGCATCACTTAATACATAGTTGCGACCATTGGAAGTAACAACCGGTCCAACAGTGCCCTTGGAAGGAAAAAGCTCACCCTTTTTACATTCAGGGGGTGGGGTCTTACAGGCGCCGGTATCTGCGTCATAAACGGTATCTGGAGGACAGCTATCACCTTTGCGAGAAACATAGCCATTAGCCCCGGTACTAACGCCGGAGGCATCTTTTCCCAAGCAATTAGCCGCAATTTGCGCAGAAGATGTCCATCTAAGTCCGGCATGAAAACGGCCGAGAGATTCGGTCCAGGCCGTACAGGCAGCAACGGCAGAAGAAAATTTGCCGGGAGCATTGCCAGTCCAGTAATAATCTTCTGCATAAGAAGAATTCGAAAATAACAATACGGCAACTGGCAAAATAAAAAGTTTAATAAGCCGAATACACATATCAAATCCGCCCGAAAAACAAAGCCAAGAAAGCCACAGTAATCACGGCCAGCAAGTAAGAGTTAGGATCGAGCGACATATCTACCTCCAGAAAAAAAGAAGCCCCGCAAACACGGGGCTTCTGAGTTGAAGCGAAGTTACAGCGCCTTGCGGATGAACTTGAACGCGGCGATAGCGATGATCACCACCAGGACGACACCAGCAACAGTCACACCGTCAGCCTTGGCATCATTGAGCGCAGCAGTAACTTCCGCCGGAACTTCGGCATACGCCTGCTGAGCAGCCAGAACACCGAAAGCAGCAGCGGCACCCAGGGAGCGACGCAGAACACGGGACTTGAACATAGATAGAACTCCTTCATTTGAGCGCTTTACGCAGCGCGAGAGCGGCGAAGACGATGGCAAACAGCCCCATTGCCTGATAGCTGAGTGCCTGAGCGTCTTCAGTTGTCATCCCGGACGGGATTAGTTGATCGCCTGGAACCGACGTCATCGTGCCGGTGCAGATCGGCGCACCCTCGGCATTGATCTGCCAGGTGCCGGAACAGGCGATGTAATTCATCAGCGGATCGCCGAACGAGAACGGCGCGCAGACACAGCGCGCGCACGCTCATAGGCCCAGCCAGCGAGAAAGCCGGCACAGACCAGGGCGACGGAACACAGCGCGATATTGATCACCTGAGCGCCCTCCCCGGTCAGCTGGCCGCGCGAACCGCAGGCTTCTGGAGGGAAACCAGGCGCGGACGCATCTGAAGATCTTCGAAGCGGCCAACGAAGAAGCTGTCCGGCCCGACCGTGTAGAGGCCGGGCGCGTAGGGAGCGGCGTTGTCGTCGAGGGTGACTTTGATGTTCTGCGGGTACTTCTGGCCCGGCAGGGTCACATAGGCGCGCTGCTCGCGAATCTGATAGGGCTTGCCCGTCTTGGCGCTGTTACCCGACTTGACGATGACTTCACTGCTTTCGATCTCAATCTGAATATCCATTCTCTCTACCTCACTGATTGCCCGGCTGGGCGTTAGAAACCGAACACGTCGCCCAGCCAGGGGGTGCCGTGCTCGTTCGATACGACGAACCACTGCTTCTCGGGCTTGTAGGGCTCCGAGGCGGTGCGTTTGTGTTGTTCCAGGGATCTGTCGATAGCCTCGGTAAGCTGCGCGAGGCCACCGCTCATGGACGCGCGGAGGCGTGCCTGCTGGTCGGCGCGCAGGCGCTGGGTAGCACTCAGCTGGACGCCCTGGAGGCTCACTGTCCGCATCACGCCCACCCCTGAGCTTCGAGATCGAAGACAACGAACATGGCCTGTTCCTGGGCATTGCCAAGCAAGTTTTTCAGGCGCTTGTAGCCGTCGACATCAATCATTCCGTGGCACCACAGGCAGTCGAGGTAGCCCAGGACAATGCCAACGTCGAAAGAAACGTCAGTGCGGGAACGGCCTAGGCGGACGAGCCATAGCTTGCGAAGGAGGTTGTCGTAATCAGCGCTCAACATGTCAGGCCACCAACTGCAAATGGCCAACCGGGCGGCGATACCAGGACGGCATTTCCAGCACGTCACAGGTCGAGATGACCTCGCGAGCAGTGCTGATCACAGGCGTAATACTGGTCACGTCGCAGGGATTGGCGATGTCGATACCGATCTTGCGAAGGCGGGCGCGATGGGTCTTCACCGAAGACTTGGCGAAATCGAAACTAGCCTTGCCGGTCATCCAAAGCAGCGCGTAGCTAGCCGTAGTCATCGCCGCTTTCATGTTCGGGCAAACGCCCTGGGAAAGCAGGTGGTCGCAAATTGTCTCGTGATCCATCGCCGTCACCGTCAGTCGCTTATCAATCGCCAAAAAATCATCATGAATGGCCGTAAATCGGGACTCATCGAAGAGCCCCCACCACGCCAAGCCCTCGCGCAACAGGTACTCACGCTTCAGCTCTAGTTCCATCCGCACAACGCCCTGTTGAGCACAGTGAGCAATCACGCGCTGGAGGTACTGCACCTCTTCGGAACCTTCGCCGTACGCCGTAATCGCCTTGGGCAGCAGGTACTTTTGAATGGCGTAGGCCTTCTCATAGGCCTTGGCATATTTGTCCCGGGCGGACCAATCGACAGTGCGACCGTCGCCGTAAAGATGGCCGGGCTTGTAGCCGTAACGCTGGGTCGCAAGGGCGCGGATGTACTGGAGGTCGTTCCCCTGCCCCACTGCCCGATTTGTGGTCAGATCGATGCGGGTGATCCGCATGCCATCGCCCACCTGAGTGTGTTTATGAGTGTCAACGAGAGTCCGAATCCAGGCGCCCTCATCCCCTTCCCTTTCAGCCTCAATGGCCTCGCGCGACTTGCCCGGGGAGACCCACTTGCGGACCTGCTTCGAGGCTTTGGCTTGCATGAAATCGAGGCGGGTGCAGCGCGTCAGTGATGGCAGCCCGTACTCGGAAAGAACGCGGTTGTAGACGGCGACACACTGCTCAATCGTCTGGTAGCCGAAGAGGTTGTCGAGCCGGTCTATCGCACTAGGGTTGCCATCGACGATCAGCTTTCGGCCGTCAACACGCAGCTTGATCGACGTTGTGTGACTACCCTCATGCTTCCAACCCGGCTGGGTCTCGCTGAGTATCTCGCCAGTGCGGGTATCGCGGCGGGTAATGGTGATGTCAGCGATCTTGGGCAAATCGAACGGGAAGACCTGCTCCACCGACAGGTAGTCGATGAACATTTGGGAGCCGGTTTCGGTCGATGCAGACATCGCAATCCTTGGCGAACTCAGTTTCTAAGAAATTAGATTCGCTGCGGAAATTAGATTCTAAGAATCTCAATGTCAAGCCCCTGAGAAAATCAGGCTAGGATAAAGGCCGCCAAACACTTGACGGACAAAGGAAACATGCCGACCAAGCACATCGACGACGCAACATGGCGAAAGGTTGAAAAAGAGACCGTAAAGGCCGTCATTCACCTTCAGGCATCGGTTAAAGACACCGAGGTGTTGCGCTGGCTGATCACGAAGGGGCTGGAGGAAATGACCCCGGAGGACATGGAGCGATTCCACAAAAAAAGAGAGTGACCGTGCGGCGCCACAGCCGAGAGCGGTGCCGAAGCCTGCGAAGAGTCACGATGAGAAAATAGGGGAGCAAGGCATGGAATGGATGCTGTGGTACGGCCTGCCGGGGACGGAACAGGCAATAATGGTCACGCCGTTCAAAACAGAGGCCGAATGTCAGGCCGCCGCAGAAAAGCTCCGGCGCATAGACGGTGTCGTGTTCGACTGCTGGAAGCAGCAGAAAGCGGAAGCTCCAAAGAAGCCGTAAAAGTATGGGATTCCATACCAAATTGGGGGTGTTACAGCACCCCCACCCTGCCGCGCCGCCCAGGTGCATATAAAAACTAGCCAACAAGGGACCAGAAATGCGCGCAGAGCGAGACGACCAGGACGTCAACTACAGAAAGGCTCGCAAGCCCAAAGAGCTAAGGCTGGCCTACGAAATCGCCATAGGCATATTCATGGGCGGATGCGCATTGATGGTCACAGCGCAAATCGCCGGATTCCTAGAAGCGCAGTTCGCCCTGCATCAACTCCAAATCCAGTTCGGGCGGTAACCCTGGCGCAACCATCGCTGGGCTAGACGGCTGAGCATTCCTCGGAAATCTGCCAGCACCTAGTGCGCGCTGACGACGTGCACTGTGGAAAGCCGCTGTACGCGCCATTGGGTGATCAGGGCACGAGGTGAGTCCGGATCGGCGAGAAGCCCGGCGCTCGCGAACGAACACCAGGCGTGAAGTGGTACCAGAATCCCAGGATCCGCCGCGGCCCTGGAACGCGGAATGGTACCTATCAATCCCTGACGCGAAGACCAGTCGAGCGGCGTAGTTCGTTCAAGCGCTCAGCACCGGTCATGGGGCGATCACCAGAATCAAGCAGATCACCCTGGCCGGTCTTCTCCAGGAGAAGCGCGGCAGCCGAGCGAGCGCCTTCGATGATCTGATCGCGACGGCGGATCACCTCTTCAAGGCGAGCAATCTCGCCCTTCTGCCAGGCGACGGTTTTTACCAGATAGTCATAGTCGGCAGCGGCCTTCTCATAGGCCTTGGATCCGGTGGCAACGCCAGTGGCGCGCTTGAGGCCCTCAACAAACTTGTCATCGGCATTCGGAATCTTGATCAACACGGCATCTCTCCTTAGTACCAAAATAGGTCGCTCGAGCACGACTAGGTCGAGATAAAAGGTACCAGAATACCCAGAGCACGCAAGCGGTTTTGGTACCAATAATAGCGACATGGATCCGCGCCGGCGGACAATTTTGGTACCCATCGAGAGAAACCAAGCGCGCACCCAGGTACCGAAAATCGCCTGCAGGAAAATCACCTGGTCGGAAAACTGGTACCAATTTCTCCTACAGGCTGAAGCCGGCCTGCGCCGATCTGTTCGGAGACTGGTACCAATCAGCGTTGACACCAGCGGCGCCGACAGCCCGTTTTGGTGTCAATGTCAGAGGTCGAGTATCTGGCGGCAAAGTTCCTGAAGCTTCTCCAGGCGCTCATCCAGGAGCTGGCCTTCCTGGACGAAGTCGGCGGCCTGGATCCTCAGCTTGCGGAGATCCGCGACAAGGTTCGGGTAGTCCTGGAGCACGTAGGAAACCGCTTGCAGCGGGTCACGCGATGGTGCGTAGAGGGTGGCCAGTTCGACCAGATGGTGCGGAATTTCGAGAGGGATCGGCGTTCGCATAACCAACGTTACATTAAATCGGCCCCGGAGCTTATCAGCATTGTCCGGAGCCGATTAAACGTAACGTAACCATTATGCGAAGCCTAAGATCATTCGTGCTTGGCAAGGCCCAGCAGAATGTAGACAGCGATCGTGATGCCAAATAGCAGCAAAAACTGGCTCATCGCCAAGGCCTCGCAGGATATTCGGTATCAGGTACGACCGTCAGCTTAGGCCCGGTCAGCGCCGTGGGCGGCTCGATCTGCGAAGTCGTAACTGGCTGCGCGTTCGCCACCGTACCGGCTCGTTCCTCGCCCGGCCCGGTCGCGAACGCTTTGCTGCGATCCGGTATCGCAGGGTCGAACGCTCCGTGCTCGACGTAGGCCATGCAGGCGTCGAACGAAATCTCCAGCTTCGTCCCTTGCTGCGTATTGCAGCGGCAACCATACACGCGACCATCACGGTAGCCCATCGTCATCTTGGAGCCTACGCGCTCCAACAAGCCCTCATCACGAGTCGATACGCAGATGGCCCTGGGATAGCTCACAGGCTGCGTCAACGCATCATAGAGTGGCGCTGAGCTGGGAACGTCAGGCACTCGCGGGACCCGCTGGGCAACGTACTGCTCGGGCGTCAGCGGGACAGCGCCCTGGACCAGGCTCTGCGGCTGCGAAATTACCTTGGGCCCCTCATCCGGGACGGCAGGTTTTTCAGCCCCTGGAATCGTCGGTGCAATGCGGTGGGTGTAGAACCGGTATCCCAGGCCGCCACCAATCACCAGGCACGCCAGCAGGAGCCAGAGAGCCTTGGGTGGCCGAAACTTGAAATGGTGCCCGGTACCCTCCTTCACCGACTCGTAACAACCGAAGTAGGTCTTGTCGATGGTGATCCGCGAGGACTCGCCATTCTCAAATGTCAGCTTGTTGGAGTTGACGGTGAGTTCCGGCTTCTGGAACACCCAGCGCTTGATGACCGAACCACCATTTCCACGGTGATAGTGGATATGCATGTTGCACAGTTCGCGCATGTGCGAGTCGATCAGCTTGGGGCTTTGCGTGATGCAGTGCAGCTCATGGCCATCCTTTCGCATGATCTCCAGTCGGGAGGCGAAATCAGGAACCTTGGATCCCTGGGGGCGCACGCGGAACCATGTTTGCGCCTCATCGATCACGATGATCGCGTTGGCCGGAAGCTCAAACCACTTCTCAGGCGTATCAAACGGCACCCAGTTGGCTTTGATCGCCGGATGCCCTGGATTAAATCCCGTTACGTTACAGTAATAGACCGTACGGTTTTCCGCGTGAGCCTTCTCATCAACTTCCTTGATAGTGTTGAGAGTCTTGCCATTGCCCTGGAGCCCGGTACGAAGAACGAACATGATTAAGCCCCCTTCCCTACGCTGCCAAACTTCTTAATCACGCCACCTTGCATGCCAGCGTAAACAGCGCGAGCAGTGACCGCAGACAAAACGATGTTTATCGCAATATCAACTTTCGCCAGGCCGAGAAGCATCAAAGTATCAGCGCCCGCGCCGCCGAAACTCGAAACCACATACGCCTTCACCTGGTCGAGCATCAGATTGATGCCGACGTAGCTGATAGCGCCGATCCCAAGGCCAACCAGAACCTTGCTAACCAGGGGGCCAAGAACTGTAGAGAGAAAGGTAAAAATCATCGGGAACAGTGGCATATCAATCACCTCCAAATGCGCGACCAACATAAACAGCGAAGAAGATTGCCGCCAGGGCGACAAACAGCGGACCTAACTTGCTCGCAAACTCACAAGCAGGCTCCATAGAAAGTGATGTCGAAACGCCCTTAATGCTGATCGACTTAGGTGCCGGGCAAGACGCAGGAAGCCAGCGCGCAGCACCAGAGCCAGCAGCAAACAGCGACGATCCATCAACTTCGGATTCGACTAACTTGTAATCATCCTTGCCAATCTGCTCTTCAACGAAGTTTCGCGATGACTTGTCATATTGCGAGTCGCAATACATAGCCTTTTGCTTGCGCAACATGGCGCACTGAATAGCATCACCAGTGCAAACCATAGGCTTCTCGCATTCTTCATTACGAACAGTCGGACCATCACAGCCGGAGCCGTCCGCGCGAGGTTTGCAAGCCTCACCCTCTGGCTGAGTGTCCTTCCCCTCCTCGGCCTTATCGAGATCATCACCGGCGCCGGAAGATGGATCACCATCGGTACCGCCGCCAGTGCCGCCACCCGTATTGCCACCATCGCCACCGTCACCGCCACCAGTGCCGCCATCAGGCGGGCAGACCTCACCAGTAGACGGATCACAGGCTTTCGGGGGCAGCGGGAAACAGGTTCCCGAAGAATCAACGCCATATGCATCAGATGGGCAGCCTGGATCATCAGGAGTGCTTTCAGGAACATCAGGGGTGTCAGCCGGGTTCAACTGAGGGCCGGACTGAGCCAGCGTATAAGAATCAGCAGAACAATTTTCACCAGTGCCTTTAAGGATGTAATTACACCACCCTTCCCCACCTACAACACCATAACATCTTGAAGGGCGAACATCAGGCGGAGGCGCATAAGAACATTGGTTATAGCAGGCGGTAGTAGCATCACTTAATACATAGTTGCGACCATTGGAAGTAACAACCGGTCCAACAGTGCCCTTGGAAGGAAAAAGCTCACCCTTTTTACATTCAGGGGGTGGGGTCTTACAGGCGCCGGTATCTGCGTCATAAACGGTATCTGGAGGACAGCTATCACCTTTGCGAGAAACATAGCCATTAGCCCCGGTACTAACGCCGGAGGCATCTTTTCCCAAGCAATTAGCCGCAATTTGCGCAGAAGATGTCCATCTAAGTCCGGCATGAAAACGGCCGAGAGATTCGGTCCAGGCCGTACAGGCAGCAACGGCAGAAGAAAATTTGCCGGGAGCATTGCCAGTCCAGTAATAATCTTCTGCATAAGAAGAATTCGAAAATAACAATACGGCAACTGGCAAAATAAAAAGTTTAATAAGCCGAATACACATATCAAATCCGCCCGAAAAACAAAGCCAAGAAAGCCACAGTAATCACGGCCAGCAAGTAAGAGTTAGGATCGAGCGACATATCTACCTCCAGAAAAAAAGAAGCCCCGCAAACACGGGGCTTCTGAGTTGAAGCGAAGTTACAGCGCCTTGCGGATGAACTTGAACGCGGCGATAGCGATGATCACCACCAGGACGACACCAGCAACAGTCACACCGTCAGCCTTGGCATCATTGAGCGCAGCAGTAACTTCCGCCGGAACTTCGGCATACGCCTGCTGAGCAGCCAGAACACCGAAAGCAGCAGCGGCACCCAGGGAGCGACGCAGAACACGGGACTTGAACATAGATAGAACTCCTTCATTTGAGCGCTTTACGCAGCGCGAGAGCGGCGAAGACGATGGCAAACAGCCCCATTGCCTGATAGCTGAGTGCCTGAGCGTCTTCAGTTGTCATCCCGGACGGGATTAGTTGATCGCCTGGAACCGACGTCATCGTGCCGGTGCAGATCGGCGCACCCTCGGCATTGATCTGCCAGGTGCCGGAACAGGCGATGTAATTCATCAGCGGATCGCCGAACGAGAACGGCGCGCAGACACAGCGCGCGCACGCTCATAGGCCCAGCCAGCGAGAAAGCCGGCACAGACCAGGGCGACGGAACACAGCGCGATATTGATCACCTGAGCGCCCTCCCCGGTCAGCTGGCCGCGCGAACCGCAGGCTTCTGGAGGGAAACCAGGCGCGGACGCATCTGAAGATCTTCGAAGCGGCCAACGAAGAAGCTGTCCGGCCCGACCGTGTAGAGGCCGGGCGCGTAGGGAGCGGCGTTGTCGTCGAGGGTGACTTTGATGTTCTGCGGGTACTTCTGGCCCGGCAGGGTCACATAGGCGCGCTGCTCGCGAATCTGATAGGGCTTGCCCGTCTTGGCGCTGTTACCCGACTTGACGATGACTTCACTGCTTTCGATCTCAATCTGAATATCCATTCTCTCTACCTCACTGATTGCCCGGCTGGGCGTTAGAAACCGAACACGTCGCCCAGCCAGGGGGTGCCGTGCTCGTTCGATACGACGAACCACTGCTTCTCGGGCTTGTAGGGCTCCGAGGCGGTGCGTTTGTGTTGTTCCAGGGATCTGTCGATAGCCTCGGTAAGCTGCGCGAGGCCACCGCTCATGGACGCGCGGAGGCGTGCCTGCTGGTCGGCGCGCAGGCGCTGGGTAGCACTCAGCTGGACGCCCTGGAGGCTCACTGTCCGCATCACGCCCACCCCTGAGCTTCGAGATCGAAGACAACGAACATGGCCTGTTCCTGGGCATTGCCAAGCAAGTTTTTCAGGCGCTTGTAGCCGTCGACATCAATCATTCCGTGGCACCACAGGCAGTCGAGGTAGCCCAGGACAATGCCAACGTCGAAAGAAACGTCAGTGCGGGAACGGCCTAGGCGGACGAGCCATAGCTTGCGAAGGAGGTTGTCGTAATCAGCGCTCAACATGTCAGGCCACCAACTGCAAATGGCCAACCGGGCGGCGATACCAGGACGGCATTTCCAGCACGTCACAGGTCGAGATGACCTCGCGAGCAGTGCTGATCACAGGCGTAATACTGGTCACGTCGCAGGGATTGGCGATGTCGATACCGATCTTGCGAAGGCGGGCGCGATGGGTCTTCACCGAAGACTTGGCGAAATCGAAACTAGCCTTGCCGGTCATCCAAAGCAGCGCGTAGCTAGCCGTAGTCATCGCCGCTTTCATGTTCGGGCAAACGCCCTGGGAAAGCAGGTGGTCGCAAATTGTCTCGTGATCCATCGCCGTCACCGTCAGTCGCTTATCAATCGCCAAAAAATCATCATGAATGGCCGTAAATCGGGACTCATCGAAGAGCCCCCACCACGCCAAGCCCTCGCGCAACAGGTACTCACGCTTCAGCTCTAGTTCCATCCGCACAACGCCCTGTTGAGCACAGTGAGCAATCACGCGCTGGAGGTACTGCACCTCTTCGGAACCTTCGCCGTACGCCGTAATCGCCTTGGGCAGCAGGTACTTTTGAATGGCGTAGGCCTTCTCATAGGCCTTGGCATATTTGTCCCGGGCGGACCAATCGACAGTGCGACCGTCGCCGTAAAGATGGCCGGGCTTGTAGCCGTAACGCTGGGTCGCAAGGGCGCGGATGTACTGGAGGTCGTTCCCCTGCCCCACTGCCCGATTTGTGGTCAGATCGATGCGGGTGATCCGCATGCCATCGCCCACCTGAGTGTGTTTATGAGTGTCAACGAGAGTCCGAATCCAGGCGCCCTCATCCCCTTCCCTTTCAGCCTCAATGGCCTCGCGCGACTTGCCCGGGGAGACCCACTTGCGGACCTGCTTCGAGGCTTTGGCTTGCATGAAATCGAGGCGGGTGCAGCGCGTCAGTGATGGCAGCCCGTACTCGGAAAGAACGCGGTTGTAGACGGCGACACACTGCTCAATCGTCTGGTAGCCGAAGAGGTTGTCGAGCCGGTCTATCGCACTAGGGTTGCCATCGACGATCAGCTTTCGGCCGTCAACACGCAGCTTGATCGACGTTGTGTGACTACCCTCATGCTTCCAACCCGGCTGGGTCTCGCTGAGTATCTCGCCAGTGCGGGTATCGCGGCGGGTAATGGTGATGTCAGCGATCTTGGGCAAATCGAACGGGAAGACCTGCTCCACCGACAGGTAGTCGATGAACATTTGGGAGCCGGTTTCGGTCGATGCAGACATCGCAATCCTTGGCGAACTCAGTTTCTAAGAAATTAGATTCGCTGCGGAAATTAGATTCTAAGAATCTCAATGTCAAGCCCCTGAGAAAATCAGGCTAGGATAAAGGCCGCCAAACACTTGACGGACAAAGGAAACATGCCGACCAAGCACATCGACGACGCAACATGGCGAAAGGTTGAAAAAGAGACCGTAAAGGCCGTCATTCACCTTCAGGCATCGGTTAAAGACACCGAGGTGTTGCGCTGGCTGATCACGAAGGGGCTGGAGGAAATGACCCCGGAGGACATGGAGCGATTCCACAAAAAAGAGAGTGACCGTGCGGCGCCACAGCCGAGAGCGGTGCCGAAGCCTGCGAAGAGTCACGATGAGAAAATAGGGGAGCAAGGCATGGAATGGATGCTGTGGTACGGCCTGCCGGGGACGGAACAGGCAATAATGGTCACGCCGTTCAAAACAGAGGCCGAATGTCAGGCCGCCGCAGAAAAGCTCCGGCGCATAGACGGTGTCGTGTTCGACTGCTGGAAGCAGCAGAAAGCGGAAGCTCCAAAGAAGCCGTAAAAGTATGGGATTCCATACCAAATTGGGGGTGTTACAGCACCCCCACCCTGCCGCGCCGCCCAGGTGCATATAAAAACTAGCCAACAAGGGACCAGAAATGCGCGCAGAGCGAGACGACCAGGACGTCAACTACAGAAAGGCTCGCAAGCCCAAAGAGCTAAGGCTGGCCTACGAAATCGCCATAGGCATATTCATGGGCGGATGCGCATTGATGGTCACAGCGCAAATCGCCGGATTCCTAGAAGCGCAGTTCGCCCTGCATCAACTCCAAATCCAGTTCGGGCGGTAACCCTGGCGCAACCATCGCTGGGCTAGACGGCTGAGCATTCCTCGGAAATCTGCCAGCACCTAGTGCGCGCTGACGACGTGCACTGTGGAAAGCCGCTGTACGCGCCATTGGGTGATCAGGGCACGAGGTGAGTCCGGATCGGCGAGAAGCCCGGCGCTCGCGAACGAACACCAGGCGTGAAGTGGTACCAGAATCCCAGGATCCGCCGCGGCCCTGGAACGCGGAATGGTACCTATCAATCCCTGACGCGAAGACCAGTCGAGCGGCGTAGTTCGTTCAAGCGCTCAGCACCGGTCATGGGGCGATCACCAGAATCAAGCAGATCACCCTGGCCGGTCTTCTCCAGGAGAAGCGCGGCAGCCGAGCGAGCGCCTTCGATGATCTGATCGCGACGGCGGATCACCTCTTCAAGGCGAGCAATCTCGCCCTTCTGCCAGGCGACGGTTTTTACCAGATAGTCATAGTCGGCAGCGGCCTTCTCATAGGCCTTGGATCCGGTGGCAACGCCAGTGGCGCGCTTGAGGCCCTCAACAAACTTGTCATCGGCATTCGGAATCTTGATCAACACGGCATCTCTCCTTAGTACCAAAATAGGTCGCTCGAGCACGACTAGGTCGAGATAAAAGGTACCAGAATACCCAGAGCACGCAAGCGGTTTTGGTACCAATAATAGCGACATGGATCCGCGCCGGCGGACAATTTTGGTACCCATCGAGAGAAACCAAGCGCGCACCCAGGTACCGAAAATCGCCTGCAGGAAAATCACCTGGTCGGAAAACTGGTACCAATTTCTCCTACAGGCTGAAGCCGGCCTGCGCCGATCTGTTCGGAGACTGGTACCAATCAGCGTTGACACCAGCGGCGCCGACAGCCCGTTTTGGTGTCAATGTCAGAGGTCGAGTATCTGGCGGCAAAGTTCCTGAAGCTTCTCCAGGCGCTCATCCAGGAGCTGGCCTTCCTGGACGAAGTCGGCGGCCTGGATCCTCAGCTTGCGGAGATCCGCGACAAGGTTCGGGTAGTCCTGGAGCACGTAGGAAACCGCTTGCAGCGGGTCACGCGATGGTGCGTAGAGGGTGGCCAGTTCGACCAGATGGTGCGGAATTTCGAGAGGGATCGGCGTTCGCATAACCAACGTTACATTAAATCGGCCCCGGAGCTTATCAGCATTGTCCGGAGCCGATTAAACGTAACGTAACCATTATGCGAAGCCTAAGATCATTCGTGCTTGGCAAGGCCCAGCAGAATGTAGACAGCGATCGTGATGCCAAATAGCAGCAAAAACTGGCTCATCGCCAAGGCCTCGCAGGATATTCGGTATCAGGTACGACCGTCAGCTTAGGCCCGGTCAGCGCCGTGGGCGGCTCGATCTGCGAAGTCGTAACTGGCTGCGCGTTCGCCACCGTACCGGCTCGTTCCTCGCCCGGCCCGGTCGCGAACGCTTTGCTGCGATCCGGTATCGCAGGGTCGAACGCTCCGTGCTCGACGTAGGCCATGCAGGCGTCGAACGAAATCTCCAGCTTCGTCCCTTGCTGCGTATTGCAGCGGCAACCATACACGCGACCATCACGGTAGCCCATCGTCATCTTGGAGCCTACGCGCTCCAACAAGCCCTCATCACGAGTCGATACGCAGATGGCCCTGGGATAGCTCACAGGCTGCGTCAACGCATCATAGAGTGGCGCTGAGCTGGGAACGTCAGGCACTCGCGGGACCCGCTGGGCAACGTACTGCTCGGGCGTCAGCGGGACAGCGCCCTGGACCAGGCTCTGCGGCTGCGAAATTACCTTGGGCCCCTCATCCGGGACGGCAGGTTTTTCAGCCCCTGGAATCGTCGGTGCAATGCGGTGGGTGTAGAACCGGTATCCCAGGCCGCCACCAATCACCAGGCACGCCAGCAGGAGCCAGAGAGCCTTGGGTGGCCGAAACTTGAAATGGTGCCCGGTACCCTCCTTCACCGACTCGTAACAACCGAAGTAGGTCTTGTCGATGGTGATCCGCGAGGACTCGCCATTCTCAAATGTCAGCTTGTTGGAGTTGACGGTGAGTTCCGGCTTCTGGAACACCCAGCGCTTGATGACCGAACCACCATTTCCACGGTGATAGTGGATATGCATGTTGCACAGTTCGCGCATGTGCGAGTCGATCAGCTTGGGGCTTTGCGTGATGCAGTGCAGCTCATGGCCATCCTTTCGCATGATCTCCAGTCGGGAGGCGAAATCAGGAACCTTGGATCCCTGGGGGCGCACGCGGAACCATGTTTGCGCCTCATCGATCACGATGATCGCGTTGGCCGGAAGCTCAAACCACTTCTCAGGCGTATCAAACGGCACCCAGTTGGCTTTGATCGCCGGATGCCCTGGATTAAATCCCGTTACGTTACAGTAATAGACCGTACGGTTTTCCGCGTGAGCCTTCTCATCAACTTCCTTGATAGTGTTGAGAGTCTTGCCATTGCCCTGGAGCCCGGTACGAAGAACGAACATGATTAAGCCCCCTTCCCTACGCTGCCAAACTTCTTAATCACGCCACCTTGCATGCCAGCGTAAACAGCGCGAGCAGTGACCGCAGACAAAACGATGTTTATCGCAATATCAACTTTCGCCAGGCCGAGAAGCATCAAAGTATCAGCGCCCGCGCCGCCGAAACTCGAAACCACATACGCCTTCACCTGGTCGAGCATCAGATTGATGCCGACGTAGCTGATAGCGCCGATCCCAAGGCCAACCAGAACCTTGCTAACCAGGGGGCCAAGAACTGTAGAGAGAAAGGTAAAAATCATCGGGAACAGTGGCATATCAATCACCTCCAAATGCGCGACCAACATAAACAGCGAAGAAGATTGCCGCCAGGGCGACAAACAGCGGACCTAACTTGCTCGCAAACTCACAAGCAGGCTCCATAGAAAGTGATGTCGAAACGCCCTTAATGCTGATCGACTTAGGTGCCGGGCAAGACGCAGGAAGCCAGCGCGCAGCACCAGAGCCAGCAGCAAACAGCGACGATCCATCAACTTCGGATTCGACTAACTTGTAATCATCCTTGCCAATCTGCTCTTCAACGAAGTTTCGCGATGACTTGTCATATTGCGAGTCGCAATACATAGCCTTTTGCTTGCGCAACATGGCGCACTGAATAGCATCACCAGTGCAAACCATAGGCTTCTCGCATTCTTCATTACGAACAGTCGGACCATCACAGCCGGAGCCGTCCGCGCGAGGTTTGCAAGCCTCACCCTCTGGCTGAGTGTCCTTCCCCTCCTCGGCCTTATCGAGATCATCACCGGCGCCGGAAGATGGATCACCATCGGTACCGCCGCCAGTGCCGCCACCCGTATTGCCACCATCGCCACCGTCACCGCCACCAGTGCCGCCATCAGGCGGGCAGACCTCACCAGTAGACGGATCACAGGCTTTCGGGGGCAGCGGGAAACAGGTTCCCGAAGAATCAACGCCATATGCATCAGATGGGCAGCCTGGATCATCAGGAGTGCTTTCAGGAACATCAGGGGTGTCAGCCGGGTTCAACTGAGGGCCGGACTGAGCCAGCGTATAAGAATCAGCAGAACAATTTTCACCAGTGCCTTTAAGGATGTAATTACACCACCCTTCCCCACCTACAACACCATAACATCTTGAAGGGCGAACATCAGGCGGAGGCGCATAAGAACATTGGTTATAGCAGGCGGTAGTAGCATCACTTAATACATAGTTGCGACCATTGGAAGTAACAACCGGTCCAACAGTGCCCTTGGAAGGAAAAAGCTCACCCTTTTTACATTCAGGGGGTGGGGTCTTACAGGCGCCGGTATCTGCGTCATAAACGGTATCTGGAGGACAGCTATCACCTTTGCGAGAAACATAGCCATTAGCCCCGGTACTAACGCCGGAGGCATCTTTTCCCAAGCAATTAGCCGCAATTTGCGCAGAAGATGTCCATCTAAGTCCGGCATGAAAACGGCCGAGAGATTCGGTCCAGGCCGTACAGGCAGCAACGGCAGAAGAAAATTTGCCGGGAGCATTGCCAGTCCAGTAATAATCTTCTGCATAAGAAGAATTCGAAAATAACAATACGGCAACTGGCAAAATAAAAAGTTTAATAAGCCGAATACACATATCAAATCCGCCCGAAAAACAAAGCCAAGAAAGCCACAGTAATCACGGCCAGCAAGTAAGAGTTAGGATCGAGCGACATATCTACCTCCAGAAAAAAAGAAGCCCCGCAAACACGGGGCTTCTGAGTTGAAGCGAAGTTACAGCGCCTTGCGGATGAACTTGAACGCGGCGATAGCGATGATCACCACCAGGACGACACCAGCAACAGTCACACCGTCAGCCTTGGCATCATTGAGCGCAGCAGTAACTTCCGCCGGAACTTCGGCATACGCCTGCTGAGCAGCCAGAACACCGAAAGCAGCAGCGGCACCCAGGGAGCGACGCAGAACACGGGACTTGAACATAGATAGAACTCCTTCATTTGAGCGCTTTACGCAGCGCGAGAGCGGCGAAGACGATGGCAAACAGCCCCATTGCCTGATAGCTGAGTGCCTGAGCGTCTTCAGTTGTCATCCCGGACGGGATTAGTTGATCGCCTGGAACCGACGTCATCGTGCCGGTGCAGATCGGCGCACCCTCGGCATTGATCTGCCAGGTGCCGGAACAGGCGATGTAATTCATCAGCGGATCGCCGAACGAGAACGGCGCGCAGACACAGCGCGCGCACGCTCATAGGCCCAGCCAGCGAGAAAGCCGGCACAGACCAGGGCGACGGAACACAGCGCGATATTGATCACCTGAGCGCCCTCCCCGGTCAGCTGGCCGCGCGAACCGCAGGCTTCTGGAGGGAAACCAGGCGCGGACGCATCTGAAGATCTTCGAAGCGGCCAACGAAGAAGCTGTCCGGCCCGACCGTGTAGAGGCCGGGCGCGTAGGGAGCGGCGTTGTCGTCGAGGGTGACTTTGATGTTCTGCGGGTACTTCTGGCCCGGCAGGGTCACATAGGCGCGCTGCTCGCGAATCTGATAGGGCTTGCCCGTCTTGGCGCTGTTACCCGACTTGACGATGACTTCACTGCTTTCGATCTCAATCTGAATATCCATTCTCTCTACCTCACTGATTGCCCGGCTGGGCGTTAGAAACCGAACACGTCGCCCAGCCAGGGGGTGCCGTGCTCGTTCGATACGACGAACCACTGCTTCTCGGGCTTGTAGGGCTCCGAGGCGGTGCGTTTGTGTTGTTCCAGGGATCTGTCGATAGCCTCGGTAAGCTGCGCGAGGCCACCGCTCATGGACGCGCGGAGGCGTGCCTGCTGGTCGGCGCGCAGGCGCTGGGTAGCACTCAGCTGGACGCCCTGGAGGCTCACTGTCCGCATCACGCCCACCCCTGAGCTTCGAGATCGAAGACAACGAACATGGCCTGTTCCTGGGCATTGCCAAGCAAGTTTTTCAGGCGCTTGTAGCCGTCGACATCAATCATTCCGTGGCACCACAGGCAGTCGAGGTAGCCCAGGACAATGCCAACGTCGAAAGAAACGTCAGTGCGGGAACGGCCTAGGCGGACGAGCCATAGCTTGCGAAGGAGGTTGTCGTAATCAGCGCTCAACATGTCAGGCCACCAACTGCAAATGGCCAACCGGGCGGCGATACCAGGACGGCATTTCCAGCACGTCACAGGTCGAGATGACCTCGCGAGCAGTGCTGATCACAGGCGTAATACTGGTCACGTCGCAGGGATTGGCGATGTCGATACCGATCTTGCGAAGGCGGGCGCGATGGGTCTTCACCGAAGACTTGGCGAAATCGAAACTAGCCTTGCCGGTCATCCAAAGCAGCGCGTAGCTAGCCGTAGTCATCGCCGCTTTCATGTTCGGGCAAACGCCCTGGGAAAGCAGGTGGTCGCAAATTGTCTCGTGATCCATCGCCGTCACCGTCAGTCGCTTATCAATCGCCAAAAAATCATCATGAATGGCCGTAAATCGGGACTCATCGAAGAGCCCCCACCACGCCAAGCCCTCGCGCAACAGGTACTCACGCTTCAGCTCTAGTTCCATCCGCACAACGCCCTGTTGAGCACAGTGAGCAATCACGCGCTGGAGGTACTGCACCTCTTCGGAACCTTCGCCGTACGCCGTAATCGCCTTGGGCAGCAGGTACTTTTGAATGGCGTAGGCCTTCTCATAGGCCTTGGCATATTTGTCCCGGGCGGACCAATCGACAGTGCGACCGTCGCCGTAAAGATGGCCGGGCTTGTAGCCGTAACGCTGGGTCGCAAGGGCGCGGATGTACTGGAGGTCGTTCCCCTGCCCCACTGCCCGATTTGTGGTCAGATCGATGCGGGTGATCCGCATGCCATCGCCCACCTGAGTGTGTTTATGAGTGTCAACGAGAGTCCGAATCCAGGCGCCCTCATCCCCTTCCCTTTCAGCCTCAATGGCCTCGCGCGACTTGCCCGGGGAGACCCACTTGCGGACCTGCTTCGAGGCTTTGGCTTGCATGAAATCGAGGCGGGTGCAGCGCGTCAGTGATGGCAGCCCGTACTCGGAAAGAACGCGGTTGTAGACGGCGACACACTGCTCAATCGTCTGGTAGCCGAAGAGGTTGTCGAGCCGGTCTATCGCACTAGGGTTGCCATCGACGATCAGCTTTCGGCCGTCAACACGCAGCTTGATCGACGTTGTGTGACTACCCTCATGCTTCCAACCCGGCTGGGTCTCGCTGAGTATCTCGCCAGTGCGGGTATCGCGGCGGGTAATGGTGATGTCAGCGATCTTGGGCAAATCGAACGGGAAGACCTGCTCCACCGACAGGTAGTCGATGAACATTTGGGAGCCGGTTTCGGTCGATGCAGACATCGCAATCCTTGGCGAACTCAGTTTCTAAGAAATTAGATTCGCTGCGGAAATTAGATTCTAAGAATCTCAATGTCAAGCCCCTGAGAAAATCAGGCTAGGATAAAGGCCGCCAAACACTTGACGGACAAAGGAAACATGCCGACCAAGCACATCGACGACGCAACATGGCGAAAGGTTGAAAAAGAGACCGTAAAGGCCGTCATTCACCTTCAGGCATCGGTTAAAGACACCGAGGTGTTGCGCTGGCTGATCACGAAGGGGCTGGAGGAAATGACCCCGGAGGACATGGAGCGATTCCACAAAAAAAGAGAGTGACCGTGCGGCGCCACAGCCGAGAGCGGTGCCGAAGCCTGCGAAGAGTCACGATGAGAAAATAGGGGAGCAAGGCATGGAATGGATGCTGTGGTACGGCCTGCCGGGGACGGAACAGGCAATAATGGTCACGCCGTTCAAAACAGAGGCCGAATGTCAGGCCGCCGCAGAAAAGCTCCGGCGCATAGACGGTGTCGTGTTCGACTGCTGGAAGCAGCAGAAAGCGGAAGCTCCAAAGAAGCCGTAAAAGTATGGGATTCCATACCAAATTGGGGGTGTTACAGCACCCCCACCCTGCCGCGCCGCCCAGGTGCATATAAAAACTAGCCAACAAGGGACCAGAAATGCGCGCAGAGCGAGACGACCAGGACGTCAACTACAGAAAGGCTCGCAAGCCCAAAGAGCTAAGGCTGGCCTACGAAATCGCCATAGGCATATTCATGGGCGGATGCGCATTGATGGTCACAGCGCAAATCGCCGGATTCCTAGAAGCGCAGTTCGCCCTGCATCAACTCCAAATCCAGTTCGGGCGGTAACCCTGGCGCAACCATCGCTGGGCTAGACGGCTGAGCATTCCTCGGAAATCTGCCAGCACCTAGTGCGCGCTGACGACGTGCACTGTGGAAAGCCGCTGTACGCGCCATTGGGTGATCAGGGCACGAGGTGAGTCCGGATCGGCGAGAAGCCCGGCGCTCGCGAACGAACACCAGGCGTGAAGTGGTACCAGAATCCCAGGATCCGCCGCGGCCCTGGAACGCGGAATGGTACCTATCAATCCCTGACGCGAAGACCAGTCGAGCGGCGTAGTTCGTTCAAGCGCTCAGCACCGGTCATGGGGCGATCACCAGAATCAAGCAGATCACCCTGGCCGGTCTTCTCCAGGAGAAGCGCGGCAGCCGAGCGAGCGCCTTCGATGATCTGATCGCGACGGCGGATCACCTCTTCAAGGCGAGCAATCTCGCCCTTCTGCCAGGCGACGGTTTTTACCAGATAGTCATAGTCGGCAGCGGCCTTCTCATAGGCCTTGGATCCGGTGGCAACGCCAGTGGCGCGCTTGAGGCCCTCAACAAACTTGTCATCGGCATTCGGAATCTTGATCAACACGGCATCTCTCCTTAGTACCAAAATAGGTCGCTCGAGCACGACTAGGTCGAGATAAAAGGTACCAGAATACCCAGAGCACGCAAGCGGTTTTGGTACCAATAATAGCGACATGGATCCGCGCCGGCGGACAATTTTGGTACCCATCGAGAGAAACCAAGCGCGCACCCAGGTACCGAAAATCGCCTGCAGGAAAATCACCTGGTCGGAAAACTGGTACCAATTTCTCCTACAGGCTGAAGCCGGCCTGCGCCGATCTGTTCGGAGACTGGTACCAATCAGCGTTGACACCAGCGGCGCCGACAGCCCGTTTTGGTGTCAATGTCAGAGGTCGAGTATCTGGCGGCAAAGTTCCTGAAGCTTCTCCAGGCGCTCATCCAGGAGCTGGCCTTCCTGGACGAAGTCGGCGGCCTGGATCCTCAGCTTGCGGAGATCCGCGACAAGGTTCGGGTAGTCCTGGAGCACGTAGGAAACCGCTTGCAGCGGGTCACGCGATGGTGCGTAGAGGGTGGCCAGTTCGACCAGATGGTGCGGAATTTCGAGAGGGATCGGCGTTCGCATAACCAACGTTACATTAAATCGGCCCCGGAGCTTATCAGCATTGTCCGGAGCCGATTAAACGTAACGTAACCATTATGCGAACTTACGAATCAGACGATCCGGAGGATTTCCCCTGCAACAAGCACCAGACACCGAGTCGATTTCGTCCTGTCTGCTGCCCTTGGCGATCTACCGACTGGCCACGCACGTCAGATGAAGTTTTGCGACCTCGCCTCAGACCATCCCAAATCGAGATCGCAATATCCTTCCGGCTCGCCCGGCTCAGGTTATCGCGAACTGGCCAGGCAACGAACCCGCCGGATCGACATAGCGCAACGCCGACTTGGGGTCTCGCCATCCCACATAGGCCATCAGCGTTTTCTGGTCCCAGCCGCTGCGGGTCGCCCAGGTTGCGAAGCCGCGCCGGAGCGAATGGCTGCTGTAGCGTTCGGCGGGTATGCCGCAGTCGCTCAGTGCGGCGCGCAGGATCGGAATGACGCTGTTCGGATGCAGCGGTTCGCCCTGGACATGTCCCCAGCGATCGATGCGTCGAAAGACCGGCCCCTGATGCTCGCCAAGCTCGGCGATCCACTCCTGGTACGCCTGCACCGGGCACAAACGCTCCAGCGCTGGTGCATGCAGGGTCTGGCCGAGGTTTTCCCGGTCGGTCTTGCTCCACGGCAGATAGATCGTCATGCCTTTTCCAGCGGCAACCTCGATGTGCTCGATCCGCAGGCGGCACAGCTCGTCGCTGCGGAATGCGCGCCAGAAGCCCATGAGGATCAGCGCCCGGTCGCGCAGGCAGCGCCGGCGTTGGGCCGCATCACCGGCCTGATCGGCTGACAAGGCGGCCTGTTCCAGCTGCCGGACGCACAGCTCCAGCTCTTGAAGCTGCAAGGGATGCGCCTGTTTCTCCTGCCGCGGATGCAGGACGCGGATGCCCTTGAGCACCTTGCGCACGACCGGCGCCTTGGTCGGATCGGGAAAGCCCTGGCTCAGGTGCCACTGGGCAATCGCCGCCAGCCGGGTCTTGAGCGTGTTGGCACTGAGCACGCCGGCATGGTCGGCCAGGTAGCGGGCAATGGTGTCGCTGGTGGTTGGCAGGAACCCGCCCCAGGTGACCTCGAAGTGCTCGATGGCCGCCTGGTAGCTGCGCCGCGTATTGCTGCGCGTGGCGGCTTCTATATATCGCTCCAGTTCCCGGGGCATCGTCGCCCTCCTCCTCTTCCTGTACCGAACAGCCACGGTGCTCACGCCCGGTTTTGGCCATCACACGTGATAATTCGTGATTATCCAATCTCAGAATCCTGAGAACAAATATTGCTGATTCCTGATAAAGTGCTACGTATATACGTATTACATACCACATTACGAAATCGTCGGAGACCCCATGGCACGCGGCGGAATCACCAAAGCCCTGGTACAGAAAGCGCGCGCAGCCATACTGGCCCGCGGAGAGAACCCGAGCATCGACGCCCTGCGTGTCGAGATGGGCAACACGGGCTCGAAATCCACGATTCATCGCTACCTGAAGGAAATCGAGTCAGAGAACGCGCCCCGTGCCGGGCAGCCGCGTGCGCTCAGCGACAACCTGACCGAGCTGGTCGCGCAGCTGGCCGGCCAGCTGCAGCAAGAAGCCCGCCAGTCCGTCGCTGAAGAGCGGGCAGCCCTGTCCCGCGAGCGTCTGGACTACCAGCAGCAGGTACGCAATGCGCAGGCGCAGATCGATCTGCTGAAAGGCAACGCACAAGCCCTGGAGGCGCAGTTGCAGGAGGCTCGCAGCCAGCTCCAGGCGGCGCAGGAACAGAAGCACCAGTCCGATCTGGCGAACGCCCGCCTTCGCCAGCTGGGCAGCGACCTGGAGACCCGCCTGCGCGAGCGCGATGCGCAGATCCTCTCGCTGGAGGAGAAACACAACCACGCGCGCCTGTCGCTGGATCACTTCCGCCAGGCGGCCAGGGAACAGCGCGAGCAGGAGCAGCGGCAGCATGAGGGCCAGGTCCAGCAGCTCGGCGTCGAGCTGCGGCAGCTGCAGCAATCGCTGATCGTGCGCCAGGACCAGCTGACCCAGCTCAACCGCGACAACGAGCGCCTGCTCACCGAGGCGCGCCTGCTGCGCAACGAACAGGAGGCGAAGCACCAGCAACTCATGCGCGAAACGCTGGCCAGCGAAGTGCTCCGCCAGGACAAGGCACGGCTCGACGGGCAACGCCTCTCGCTCGAGGAACGCAACCAGGAACTGGCCGATGAGCTTCGCCAGTCGCAACAGCTGGCACAGGATCAGGCCATCCGCCTTGCCGCGCTGGAGGAACAGCTGCAGCAAGCCGTCCAGGCCCCAGCCGAAGAATCAGCTCCGGTTGGCAATCAGGACATCGCACCGGAAACAGCCATGAAAAAAGGCCGCTGATGCGGCCTTTTCGGGATGGCTGATGCGCCTTACGCCACCACCGGAATCAGCGGATCGGCAGCAGCCAGCGCCACGGCGCGGTCGGCCGCCGGCGGGTAGATCCACTGGGTGTTGATCTGGGTCTTGAGCTGCTTGCCCTCCTCCCCGGTCAGCTTCACCTGGCGGTCCCAGCCCTCGGTGTACACCGCGCCCCAGCCGCCCAGGTCCAGGCAGGTCACGTACTTGGGCTGGCTGTAGGGAATCGGCTCGACGCCCAGCAGATCGGCGGCGGCGTTGTTGCCGGCCGAGCGGCCCAGGGAAATGGCGTGCTGGCAGGTCATCAGCGCGTAGTTGCCCAGATCGTCGGTCGCCGCGTAGGCGGTATCGCCGGTGGCGTAGATCAGATCCTGGCCCAGCACCTTGAGGTTGCGGTCGACGTGCAGGCGGCCACGGGGATCGCGCGGCGCGTCGATCTGCGCGGTGAGCGGCGAGGCTTTCACCCCGGCGGCCCAGATCACGGTGCGGGTCTCGATGCGCTCGCCGTTGGCCAGGGTCACGCCGTTCTCGTCCACCGTGCTCACCGGCGCGCCGAGGCGCCAGGACACGCCGAGGGTTTCGCTGGCGTGGGCGATGATCTCGGCGATCGAATCGCCCATCGCGGCGCCGATGCGCTGGCCCGGATCGACGATGATCACGTTCACCGCAGCGCCCTCGCCGAGGATCGCGCGCAGCCGGCCGGGCATCTCGGTGGCGGTCTCGATGCCGGTGAAGCCGCCGCCCACCACGACCACGGTGTTGCGCGCCGTGCTGGCCGGCAGCTTGGCCAGCGCATGCAGGTGCTCTTCCAGCTTCAGTGCCGACTCCAGGCTGTCCACGTCGAAGGTGTGGCGGTCGATGCCGGCGGCCGCGGGCCGCGCCACTTCGCTGCCGGTCGCCAGCACCAGGCGGTCGTACGGCAGTTCGCGGGACTGGCCATCGACGCCGTTGTACCGCACACGGCGGGCCTGGCTGTCGATGCCGGTGGCGCTGCCCTGGATGAAGTTCACGCCGACCGCGTCGAACAGTTCGCCCAGCGGCGCGGTGGTGCCGGCGACGTTGTGTTCGTAGAAACGCGGACGGATGCGCAGTTCGGCCTGCGGCGCGAGCAGCGTGACTGCCACGTCCGCGCGCTGCTGGTCGAGCAGGCGCACCGCGCTGAGGGCGCTCCAGAGGCCGCCGAATCCGGCGCCGATGATCAGAATCTGTTGTTTCATGACATGCTCCAGAAAGAGGTCGAGGGGGAAACTCACCGGCCTGATGCCGGACTACGGAACGAATTGTGCGGGCGAAGGTGGCCAACGTATTGATCCAGTTTCCGGCAAAATGACTGATCCACTTCGAGAGCCCGGCCATGCCCGCCAACAACAACGCGCCCCTGATCGTCTCCCTGCCCCTCCGCGCCCCGGAGCCCGGCGTCACCCTGCAGCGCTGGCTGTACGAGGCGCTGCGCGAGGCCATCCTCGGCGGGCGCCTGCCCGGTGGCAGCAAACTGCCCAGCACCCGCGCGCTGGCGGAGCACTATTCGGTCGCGCGGGGCACGGTGCAGGCGGCCTACCAGCAACTGCTGTCCGAGGGTTACCTGCAATCGCGCACCGGCAGCGGCACCCATGTCAGCGAAGTGCTGCCGGACGCGACGCTGAACAGCGGCTACGTTCGCCGCCGGATCACGCCCAGCGTCGAAACGCCCATCGCACCGCCGGATACGCCGTGGATCGAGCGGCTCAGCGCGATCACCCCGATCTTCGCCCGGCGCAGCGTCACCCCGGGGCTGCGGCCGTTCTTCCCGCATCGCGGCGATGTCGGCGCCTTCCCGGTGGACCTGTGGCGCAAGTTGCACCTGCATCAGTTGCGCAGCTCGCGCCTGCCGGCGCTGCTGGACTCCGACCCCGGCGGCCTGCCGGCCCTGCGCGAAGCGGTCGCCGGCTACCTGGCCATCGCCCGTGGCGTGCAGGTTTCCGCCGACTGCATCCTCATCCTCGGCAGCGTGCAGCAAGGGCTGGACCTGTGCCTGCGGCTGCTGGTGCCGCCCGGCGAGAAGGTCTGGATGGAAGACCCCGGCTACCCCGGCGCCCGCCAGTTGATGGAAGTCTCCGGCATCGCGCGGGTGGACGTGCCGGTGGACCGCGACGGCCTGCGGGTGGACGAAGGCATCCGCCTCGCCGCCGACGCCCGGCTGGCCTACGTCACTCCCTCGCGGCAGGCGCCGCTGGGCGGCGAGATGTCCCCGGCACGCAGGCTCGACCTGCTGCACTGGGCGTCCCAGAGGCACGCCTATGTGTTCGAGGACGACTACGACAGCGAATACCGCTTCATCGCCAAGCCCATTCCGGCGCTGCGCGCGATGCCGGGCGCGAGCCAGTCGGTGATCCTCGCCGGCACCTTCAGCAAGCTGCTGTTCCCGGCGATCCGCCTGGCCTACCTGGTGCTGCCGCCGCAGCTGGTGGAGAGCTTCACCCGCGCCGCCGCCCTCACCTCCCGGCACGCCAACAGCCTGGGCCAGGCGGTGCTCGCCGACTTCATCCGCGAGGGGCATTTCGACCGCCACGTACGGCGCATGCGCAAGCTCTACGCCGCACGGGCGGAAGCCTTCGCCGAAGCCGCCGAGCGTCACTGGCGCGGGCTGGTCCGGGTGCCGGAAATCCGCGCCGGCCTGGACATCGCCGTCGAACTGGAACTGCACGACGAAGCCACCGCCCTCGGCAGGATCGCGGCGGCGGGCATCGACCTGCTGCCGCTGACGCCCTACTGCTCCAAGCCCCGCGCGCCCGGGTTGGTCATGGGTTTCGCGCCCTACGACGAAGCCTCGATCCACGCCGCCGCCGAAGCGCTGGGGCGCGCCTTGCGGGGCTGAAGCGCAGGAAATGGTGCAGGTGGCGTACATGCCCGCTGCAATTGCGGACGTTTCCCACACGCCCCTGCCTTGCCGTCTTTCACGACCGCCTCATAACCTGCCGGCCGTCACGGTCAATCCCGTGACCGGGTTTGGCGACCCCTTTGCCGGCGCGATAGCGCCCAAGATGCGTACGGAAACAGCGAAAGGTTTCTGTAGGCCCTCGCGCGAATGCAGAAAATTCTGCACGCTTATGGCGGATCGCGTGGGGAGGCCTTCGGGCCTGCCGGCTCCGGTACCGGTTCGCCAACCCCGCGCGGTCCGCCTCCCTTTGCTTGGCGGCAGAGATGGCGGCTCCTTTCCCTACCGGAGACCACTCATGGATGTCTGTACCGCTACAACCTTCCTGCGTCACGACCGCCCGCTGCGCGCCCTGCTGCTCGACAACCGCCCCTGGTTCGTCGCCAGCGACCTCGCCCGCCTGCTCGGCCTGAACCACCCCAACGTCCTCGCCCGCCGCATGGAGGCCCACGAAGTCCGGCAGGTCCGCCTGCTGGGCAACAGCGGCAGCGAAGAGTGCGCCGAAGTCATCAATGAATCCGCCCTCTACAAGGCCCTGATCCGCCACAGCCACCCGGAAAACCGCACCCTGCTGCGCTGGCTCAACGAAAGCGTCATCCCCCTCCTCCGCGACCAGTCCCCCAGCCATCCCGAAAGCCCGCGCCGCGTGTTCCTGAGCTGGAGCCCGCGACGGGTGATGGTGCTGGAGTGGCAGGACGAGCTCTGGGTGCCGCTGAGCCAGTTGCCGACCTTCATCGACATACCCGCGGGCAAGAAGGGCCGGCCCGGATTGTGGTGGCGCTAACCCACACAAGCTGACACTCGGAAAACAAAACGCCCCGCGAGCCGGACAGCTCGCGGGGCGTCGTTTTTGCCGAGGATCAGCGCAGATCGAAGCGATCCAGGTTCATCACCTTGGTCCAGGCGCTGACGAAGTCATCGACGAACTTCTGCTTCGAGTCGCTGCAGGCGTACACCTCCGCCAGCGAACGCAGCTGGGCGTTGGAGCCGAACACCAGATCGACGCGGGTGGCGCTCCACTTGACCTCGCCGCTCTTGCGGTCGCGGCCTTCGTAGAGGTCGTTGGCGGACGAGGTCGGTTTCCAGGCCGTGCCCATGTCCAGCAGGTTGACGAAGAAGTCGTTGCTCAGGGTGCCCGGCTTGCTGGTGAACACGCCGTGCGGCGACTGGTCGACATTGGCGCCCAGCACGCGCAGGCCGCCGACCAGCACGGTCATCTCCGGCGCGGTCAGGGTCAGCAGTTGGGCCTTGTCCACCAGCAGGTGTTCCGGCAGGACCGGGTAGCGGGCCTTGAGGAAGTTGCGGAAGCCATCGGCGCGCGGTTCGAGCATGCCGACCGATTCCACGTCGGTCTGGTCCTGGCTGGCGTCCATGCGGCCCGGCGCGAAGGGCACGGTCACGCTGTGGCCGCCATCCTTCGCCGCCTTCTCGACGGCAGCGCTGCCGGCCAGCACGATCAGGTCGGCCAGGGAGATCTTCTTGCCGCCGGAAGCGGCCTTGTTGAAGTCGCCCTGGATGCCTTCGAGCACCTTGAGCACCTTGGCCAGTTGTTGCGGCTGGTTGGCCGGCCAGTCCTTCTGCGGCGCCAGGCGGATGCGCGCGCCGTTGGCGCCGCCGCGCTTGTCGGAGCCGCGGAAGGTGGAGGCCGAGGCCCAGGCAGTGGCGACCAGCTCGGAGACGCCGAGCCCGGAGGCCAGCACCTTGGCCTTGAGCGCGGCGACGTCGTTGGCGTCCACCAGCGGGTGGTCGACGGCGGGGATCGGGTCCTGCCAGATCAGTTCTTCGGCGGGGACTTCCGGGCCCAGGTAGCGGGCGCGCGGGCCCATGTCGCGGTGGGTCAGCTTGAACCAGGCGCGGGCGAAGGCGTCGGCGAGCTGGTCGGGGTTCTCGTAGAAGCGCCGGGAGATCTTTTCGTAGATCGGGTCGGTGCGCAGCGAGATGTCGGTGGTGAGCATGGTCGGGGCGCGGCGCTTATTCGGGTCGAACGGGTCGGGAATGCTGCCCGCCCCGGCGCCGTGCTTGGGCTGCCACTGGTGGGCGCCGGCCGGGCTCTTGGTCAGTTCCCATTCGTAGCCGAACAGGTTCCACAGGAAGTTGTTGCTCCATTTGGTCGGGGTGGAGGTCCAGACCACTTCCAGGCCGCTGGTGATGGCATCGCCGGCCACGCCGCTCTGGTAGGTGCTGCGCCAGCCCAGGCCCTGCTCTTCCAGGGGCGCGGCTTCCGGAGCGGCGCCGACGTTGTCGGCCGGGCCCGCGCCGTGGGTCTTGCCGAAGGTGTGGCCGCCGACGATCAGCGCCACGGTTTCCTCGTCGTTCATCGCCATGCGCGCGAAGGTTTCGCGGATGTCGACGGCGGCGGCCAGCGGGTCGGGGTTGCCGTTGGGGCCCTCCGGGTTCACGTAGATCAGGCCCATCTGCACGGCGGCCAGCGGGTTTTCCAGGTCGCGGTCGCCGGTGTAGCGCTCGTCACCGAGCCAGGTCTTCTCGTCGCCCCAGTAGACGTCCATGTCCGGTTCCCAGACGTCCGGGCGGCCGCCGGCGAAACCGAAGGTCTTGAAGCCCATGGATTCCAGGGCGACGTTGCCGGCGAGGATGATCAGGTCGGCCCAGGACAGCTTGTTGCCGTACTTCTGCTTGACCGGCCAGAGCAGGCGGCGGGCCTTGTCCAGGCTGACGTTGTCCGGCCAGCTGTTGAGCGGGGCGAAGCGCTGTTGCCCGCGCCCCGCGCCACCCCGGCCGTCGCCGATGCGGTAGGTGCCGGCGGCGTGCCAGGCCATGCGGATGAAGAGTGGACCATAGTGGCCGAAGTCGGCCGGCCACCATTCCTGGGAGTCGGTCATCAGGGCCGTCAGGTCCTGCTTCACCGCGTTCAGGTCGAGGCTCTTGAAGGCCTCGGCGTAGTTGAAGGATTCCTCCATGGGGCTGGATTTGGAGGAATGCTGGTGGAGCAGGTCCAGCCTGAGCTGGTTCGGCCACCAGTCACGGTTCGTCGTGCCGCCGCCAGCGGTGTGGTTGAACGGGCAGCTGGCTTTCTTTTCGTCGCTCATTGCAGGCTCCTCGTCTGCGCCCGTCGCAGGCGCTGTGTAAACGCATAACCCATCAGAAGATAGATCAAATGGGGCGGCCTGCTATTGCAGTTATTGATCGGCTCATGCGGTAAAAAGCTATCGATCGGTGATGGCGCAAGGCCTTGTCGCAGGCGTGTCCGAAGGCGCGCCCTGCTCGCCGGCCTCGGGGTGGGCGAATTGCCGCTGCCGCTGGGCGAGGCGGACGGCGCGGGTGCGCTCGGTGATCGCGGGCGTTCAGCGGGGCGCCGCTGTAAAGCACGCCACGTAGGATGGCGTGGAGCGAAGCGATACCCATCAGCCATGCCTGCCGGGCCAACGATGGGTATCGCTTCGCTCCACCCATCCTACGAAGAGCATGCCTTCGGGCTTTCCGACAGCTGTGCCCCCGCGTCGAAGGGCGGCTCTTGTGGGAGCGGACTCCGTCCGCGATAGGGCGCCGCGCGGGGCGGTTCGCGAGCAAGCTCGCTCCTACAGGAGCGGTGCCCTGCCCGTCGGCATCTTGTCCGCGCGCTGGTAAGGGCTGTAGACCGCCGGCGCCCTCGGCGTCCGAGCCTTCACCACCTGTTTCGGATCGATGTCGAAGCGAATCGCCAAGCCGTTCAGCCAGGGTTCAGCCAGGAGCCGCCGAACCTTGAGATATGACAGGTTCGGCGCCATGCCCGGCGTCTACGCTTGCCCGCAGTTACCCCACTTTCCCCATGGCAGGAGCCGGGAGTAGAAGCATGACTTCACTGCAACCCACCGACGGCAAACCGCAAGCGACGCAGTGGTACCGCAAGACCGTCGAACAGACCATGGCCGATCTGCAGACCAGCGCGGACGGCCTCTCCCCCGACGAGGCCGGCGCGCGGCTGATGCGCGTCGGCCCCAACGCGCTGCCGGCCAAGCCGGTCGATCCGCTCTGGTTGCGCTTCGCCCGGCACTTCAACGACGTCCTCATCTATATCCTCCTCGCCGCCGCGGTGGCCACCGCGCTGATGGCGCACTGGACCGACACCATCGTCATCCTGCTGGTGGCGGTGATCAACGCCGGCATCGGCTTCTTCCAGGAGAACAAGGCGGAGAAATCCCTCGCCGCCCTGCGCGGCATGCTCAGCAGCACCGCTCACGCGGTGCGCAACGGCAGGAAGGTCGAGGTGGACGCCAGCGAACTGGTGCCCGGCGACATCGTGATCCTGCGCCCCGGCGACAAGATTCCTGCCGACCTGCGGCTGTTCGACGTGCACCACCTGCAGGTCGAGGAATCCATGCTCACCGGCGAGTCGCTCAGCGTGAGCAAGCACGCCGAGGCGCTGGACCGGGAAGCGCTGCTGGCCGACCGCACCAACCTCGGCTTCTCCGGCACCAACGTCAGCGCCGGCAACGCGCGCGGCGTGGTGATCGAGACCGGCCCCGCCAGCGAGCTGGGGCGCATCAACAAGCTGATCGCCAACGTCGACGAAACCCAGACGCCGCTGCTGCGGCAGATCGCCGAGCTGGGCAAGCGCATCTTCCAGCTGATCGTCGGCATGATGGTGGCGCTGTTCGTCATCGGCTACTTCTGGCACGACTACCCCTTCGGCGAGCTGCTGCTGTCGCTGATCAGCCTGGCCGTGGCCTCGGTGCCCGAGGGCCTGCCGGCCATCGTCTCGATCATCCTGTCGCTGGGCGTGCAGCGCATGGCGCAGAACAAGGCGATCATCCGCAAGCTGCCGACCGTGGAAACCCTGGGCGCCATGAGCGTGATCTGCTCGGACAAGACCGGCACCCTGACCATGAACGAGATGACCGTGAAGAGCGTGCTGCTCGCCGGGGGCATCTACAGCGTCGAGGGCCAGAGCTACGAGCCCAGGGGGCGGATCACCTTCGGCGGCACCAGCGACGAGCTGGACTGGTCGCAGCACGCGCCGCTGGAGGCCTTCATCCACGCGGTGGACATCTGCAACGACAGCACCCTGCAGCTCAACGACGAAGGCCGCTGGAGCGTGCTCGGCGGGCCCACCGAGGGCGCGCTGAAGGTGCTGGCGCGCAAGGCCGGGCTGGATGACGTGGAGGTGCGCAAGTTCGGCAAGATTCCCTTCGACTCCGCCTACAAGTACATGGCGCGGCGCTGCGACGTGGCCGGCCAGCGGCTGATCTACCTCAAGGGCGCGCCGGATGTGCTGCTGCGCATGTGTGAGCAGCAACTCGGCGCCGACGGCGCGCAGCCGCTGGACCGCGACTACTGGGAACGCGAGATGAGCCACATCGCCGGGCAGGGCCTGCGCATGCTGGCGGCGGCCTACAAGCCGGTGGCCGGGGATGACGGCGCGATCGACCACGAGGACCTGCGGCAGGGCATGATCTTCCTCGGCGTCGCCGGCCTGATGGACCCGCCGCGCCCGGAGGCCATCGAGGCCATCGCGATGTGCAAGCGCGCCGGCATCCAGGTGAAGATGATCACCGGCGACCACCCGGACACCGCGGTGGCCATCGCCGGCATGCTCGGCATGGGCAACGACCTGCAGGCCATGACCGGGCAGCAGCTGGAGGAGGCCGACGACGAGCAGCTGAGATCGCTGGCCCTGCAGTATTCGGTGTTCGCCCGCACCAGCCCGGAGCACAAGCTGCGCCTGGTCCGCGCGCTGCAGTCCAGGCAGCAGGTGGTGGGCATGACCGGCGACGGGGTGAACGACGCGCCGGCGCTGAAACAGGCCGACGTCGGCATCGCCATGGGCATCAAGGGCACCGAGGTGACCAAGGAAGCCGCCGACATGGTGCTCACCGACGACAACTTCTCCACCATCGCCAACGCCGTGCGCGAGGGCCGGCGGGTCTACGACAACCTGAAGAAGACGGTGTTGTTCATCCTGCCGACCAACATGGCCCAGGGCCTGTTGATCGTCATGGCGATCCTCGCCGGCGCGGTGATCCCGCTGGCGCCGCTGCAGATCCTCTGGATGAACATGGCGACCTCCACCACCCTGTCCTTCGCGCTGGCCTACGAACCGGGCGAGCCGGGCATGATGCGGCGCCCGCCACGCCAGGCGCGGGAGTCGATCCTCAATGGCTTCGCCGTCTGGCGGGTGCTCTACGTGGGCGCCCTGCTGAGCGCCGCGGCCTTCCTGCTGGAAGCCTGGATGGTGAGCAACGGCCAGGACACCGACCACATCCGCACCATGATCCTGCACACCCTGGTCACCGCGCAGTGGGCCTACCTGTTCAACTGCCGCCTGCACGACCAGTTCGCGCTGAACGCCGGGCTGCTGCGCAACGGCGCGCTGCTGACGGTGACCCTCGCGCTGATCCTGCTGCAGTGCCTGGTGATCTACGTGCCCTTCATGCAGACCGCCTTCCACACCGTCGCCCTGCCCTTCAGCGGCTGGCTGATCTCGCTGGGCATCGGTATCGCGGTGTTCTTCGCGGTGGAGCTGGAGAAGCTGGTGATCCGGAGCTGGAAGGCCTCGCGCGGTTAGGGCCGGGCGTGGAAACAACAACCGGGGCCTTGGCCCCGGTTGTTGTTTGCGTGGTCCGGGGCGGGCACCGGCGTGCTCTTCGTAGGAGCGAGCTTGCTCGCGAACCCGGTCCCGCTGGCGGATCGCGGGCAAGGGCTAGTGTGTAGGGTGGATGTCGCTTTTTACATCCACCATGGCGCCTGAGCTGGGCACCGATGGTGGACATGAAGAGCGATGTCCACCCTACAGGGCTGAAACCTTGGCTGCTCCGTGCTGGGAGCGGCTTTTTGTAGGATGGCGTGGAGCGAAGCGATACCCATCAGGTGGATAACGCTGCGCGTTATTCACCCTACGAAGAGCAAGAGCATCGCGGAGAAGCTCCGCTCCTACAAAAGCGGTACATACCATCGTAGGAGCGGACTCCGTCCGCGATCCGCCGGCAAGGCCGGCGCCACAGGCGGGTTCGCGAGCAAGCTCGCTCCTACAGCGTTACCCCGCCCCATCACCTCCCACGGCGTTACCGAAACGCACCGCCACGGGGCACGGAACGCCCGCTTCGTTACCGTTCGATCCGCTACCCCACACACTCCCGCCCTACCCGCTTACAACCCGCCCCGCTCTAGCCCGCCCATCTCCCGAAACTTCACCGGAATTGGCACGACACCTGCTTTATTGCATACATGGATAATTGGATCCAAAAATCCAGAGGAACGATCCCATGCGCCTTGTACCCGCCCCCCGCCGTCCGATGAGTGCCGAAGACGAGGCCTACGACTACCTCCTCCAGGCCATCTGCACCGGCCACTACAAGACCGGCGACCGCCTGGTGGCCGAGGACGTCGCCAACGAGATCGGCATGAGCCGCATGCCCGTGCGCGGCGCCTTCAAGCGCCTGGATGCCGAGGGCCTGGTGACCCTGCGGCCCAATCGCGGGGCCATCGTCAGCGGGCTGAACATCGACGAGATGCGCGAAATCTTCGAGATGCGCGGTGTCCTCGAGGGCCTGGCCGTGCGCCTCGCCGTGCCGAACCTGACCGACCGCGACATCACCCGCCTGGAACGCATGCTCGACGAGATGGACGACTGCCGCGACGACAGCGCCGAGTGGATCAGCCGCCACCGCAATTTCCACGAATACCTCTGCAGCTTCGCCCGGCGCCCGCGCCTGCAACGGCAGATCACCGCGCTGTATTCGGTGATCGAGCCGCACATGCGCCTGTGGCTGCAGCACATCGACAAGCCCATGAGCGCCCGCGAGGAACACGCCGTGGTCCTCGACGCCCTGCGCTCGGGCGACGCCCAGCAGGTCGAGTGGGTGATCCGCGACCACATCGAGGGAACCATCCCCTCGCTGGCCAAGTTTCTCGAGGCGCAAGCCACCTGAAAGAAGCGCAAGTCCTTTGAAGCAACGGGCGCCTAGACCCGTACTTCTGTGTCCCTGAACTGCCCCTCACCCCGGAGCTCAACATGTTCGAACGCAGGATCCCGCAGTGCCTTCTCGCCCTTTGCCTGGCCGCCCCGCTGGCGCACGCCGACGTGAAGATTCCCGACCGCTTGCAGAACACCAGCAAGGTGACCTTCTGCGGTGGCATGGACTCTCCGCCCATGGGCTTCTACGACACCAACCAGAAACTCACCGGCGTTACCGTCGACCTCGGCGAGGCCATCGCCAAGCGTCTGGGCGACAAGAAGATCGACTGGCGCATCACGCCCTTCTCCGGGTTGATCCCGGCGCTGCTGGCGAAGCAGTGCGACATGCTGGTGGACCAGCTGTTCGACAAGCCCGAGCGGCGCGAAGTGATCGACATGGTCAACTACATGTACTCCAGCCAGGCGGTGGTGGTCGGCAAGGGCAACCCCGAGGGCATCCACACCCTGGACGACCTCTCCGGCAAGAAGGTGGCGGTGCTCAACGGCTCCACCATCCGCACCCTGCTCGACGCCCACAACGAGAAGCTCAAGCAGGCCGGCAAGGCCCCGATGAACGTCGTGGTCTACAACACCGACACCGATGCCTTCCAGTCCCTGCGCATCCGCCAGACCGACGCCTACGGCACCACCGTGGAGACCGCCGGCTACTACCAGAGCATGGCTCCGGACCTGTTCGAGATCGGCGTGCCGGCCTTCGCCCGCATCCTCACCGGCCTTGGCATCCGCAAGGACGACAAGCAGCTCAGCGAAGCGGTGACGCAGGTCATCAAGGACATGCAGGCCGACGGCAGCTACGCCGCGCTGCTCGCCAAGTGGCACATCGAAGGCGACAAGCTCGACTGAGCCGCCCCGCCCACAGCCATCCGGAGAAACCCAATGTTCCCAGGAAAGACCCTGCTCCTGGCGCTGGCCCTGGCCAGCGCCGCACCCCCGGTGCTGGCCGCCGTGACGGTGCCGGAGCGTCTGAAGGACACCGACAAGCTGGTCTACTGCAGCGGCCTGGACGGCGCGCCGCTGGCCTTCTTCAACGCGCAGCAGCAACCCGACGGCCTGATCGTCGACCTCGGCAATGAAATCGCCAAGCGCCTGGGCAAGCGCGTCGAATGGCGCGTCACGCCCTTCGCCGGGCTGATCCCGGCGATCCTCGCCAAGCAGTGCGATCTCGGCCTGTCGCAGCTGTTCGACAAGCCCGCGCGGCGCGAAGTGATCGACATGGTCAACTACATGAATTCGAGCCAGACCGTGGTGGTGCACAAGGGCAATCCCAAGGGCATCCACAGCCTCGACGACCTCACCGGCAAGAAGGTCGCGGTGCTCAACGGCTCGACCATCAAGAGCCTGCTCGAAGCGCAGAACGACCAGTTGGCCAAGGCCGGCAAGGCGCCGATGTCGATCATGCCGTTCAACACCGACACCGACGCCTTCCAGGCCCTGCGCATCGGCCAGGTCGACGCCTACGGCACCACCGTGGAGTTCTCCGCCTATTACCAGGCGCTGGCTCCGGACCTGTTCGAGGACGCCGTGCCGGCCTTCGCCAAGATCCTCACCGGCATCGGCGTGCGCAAGGACGACCGCGAGCTGGGCCTGGCGGTCCAGCAGATCCTCCGGGACATGCGCACCGACGGCAGCTACGACGCGCTGTTCCGCAAGTGGAAGATCGAGGGCGACGCCCTGCGGCCCGGCGAAGGCAATCCCCTGACGATGGAGGGCGGAGCATGAACTTCAGCTGGGACGTGTTCTGGCAATACCTGCTGCGGCCGAGCGACATCTACCTCTACGGCCTGTGGCTGACCTGCGTGATCGCCGTCGCCGCCATGCTCCTGGGCTGCGTGCTCGGGCTGCTGGCGGCGCTGATGCGGCTGTCGTCCAACCCGCTGCTGCAATACCCGGTGCGCTTCTACGTGTGGCTGATGCGCGGCACGCCGCTGCTGGTGCAGATCGTCTTCCTCTATACGGCGCTGGCCGCCGGCGGGGTGTTCCGCTTCGAGGACCTGAACCTCGGGCTGTTCATCCTGCCGGGCAACATCCAGGCGGCGATCATCGCCCTGGGCCTCAACGAAGGCGCCTACATGGCCGAGATCATCCGCGCCGGCATCGGCGCGGTGGACAAGGGCCAGTACGAGGCCGGCAAATCCCTCGGCATGACCTTCCCCAAACTGATGCGGCGCATCGTGCTGCCCCAGGCCTTCCGGGTGATCGTTCCGCCGCTGGGCAACGAGTTCAACGTGATGCTGAAGAACACCACCCTGGTCAGCGTGATCGGCGTGCAGGAACTGCTGCTGAGCACCCAGATGGTCACCTCGGCGACCTTCCGCGTGTTCGAGCTGTACCTGGTGGTGGCGATCTACTTCCTCGCCCTGACCACCCTGTGGGGCTTCTTCCAGCGCTGGCTGGAGAAGCGTTTCGGCAAGTCCGATGGCCACGTCGCCGCACCGAACCGCATGTTCGGCCGGCAGGCGATGAAACTGCTGAGGGGGCGTTGAGATGATCCCGGACGTGAAAGACGTAGTGATCCAGGCCCGCGACGTGCACAAGTCCTTCGGCGAGCTGGAAATCCTCAAGGGCGTGTCCCTGGAGGTGCGCCGTGGCGAGGTGGTGGTGCTGATCGGCGCCTCCGGCTCGGGCAAGACCACCTTCATCCGCTGCATGAACCACCTGGAAGACATCCAGAGCGGCAGCATCCGCGTCAACGGCGAGCTGATGGGCTACCGCGAGCAGGCCGGCGGCAAGCTGGTGCGCGACTCGGAAAGCAACATCGCCCGGCGCCGCCGCGACATCGGCATGGTGTTCCAGCGCTTCAACCTGTTCCCGCACATGACCGTGCTGGAGAACATCATCGAGGCGCCGACCCAGGTGCTCGGCGTGCCGCGCGGCGAAGCGCTGGAACAGGCGCGCCGCCTGCTCGCCCGGGTACGCCTGTCGGACAAGGCCGAGCACTACCCGGCCCAGCTCTCCGGCGGCCAGCAGCAGCGCGTGGCCATCGCCCGCGCCCTGGCGATGAAACCCCAGGCGATGCTGTTCGACGAACCCACCAGCGCGCTGGACCCGGAAACCGTGGGCGAAGTGCTGCAGGTGATGAAGGAGCTGGCCGAGGAAGGCATGACCATGGTGGTCGTCACCCACGAGATGGGCTTCGCCCGCGAAGTGGCCGACCGCGTGGTGGTGCTGCACCAGGGCGAGCTCATCGAAGAAGGCCCGCCCGCCCAGGTCTTCGGCAATCCCCACCACCCGCGCACGCGGGAATTCCTCAGCCGCGTTCTATAAAAACAAGGAAAAGGACATGCGCAACAGTGTTCTGCTGGCCAGCCTCACCCTCCTCGCCTACGCCACCGCCCAGGCCGACGACAAGCTGGTGCGGTTCTACAACTGGTCGGACTACATGGGGCCGGACACCCTGAAGAACTTCGCCCAGGACAGCGGCGTCAAGGTCCAGTACGACGTCTTCGACACCAACGAGATGCTCGAGGCCAAGCTGCTCTCCGGGCACTCCGGCTATGACCTGGTGGTGCCGTCCAGCCAGTTCCTCACCAAGCAGATCAAGGCCGGCGTCTACCAGAAGCTGGACCGCGCCGAGCTGCCCAACTGGAAGCACCTCGACCCGCGCCTCATGCAGCGCCTGGAAGCCGCCGACCCGGGCAACGAATACGCCGTGCCCTACATGTGGGGCACCGTGGGCATCGGCTACAACTACGACAAGGTCAAGGCCGCCCTGGGCGACAACGCCCCGCTGGACTCCTGGGACCTGATCTTCAAACCGGAGAACCTGGCCAAGCTGCACGGCTGCGGCGTGGCTTTCCTCGACGCACCGGTGAAGATCATCCCGCAGGCGCTGCACTACCTCGGCCTGGACCCCAACAGCCACAACCCCGACGACTACAAGAAGGCCTCGGCGCTGCTGCAGAAGCTCGCGCCGTCGATCACCTACTTCCACTCCTCGCGCTACCCGACCGACCTCGCCAACGGCGACATCTGCGTGGCCGTGGGCTACTCGGGCGACGTGATGCAGGCGCAGAGCCGCGCCAAGGACGCCGGCAAGCAGATCGACATCCGCTACGTGATCCCCAAGGAAGGCGCCAACCTGTGGTTCGACATGCTCGCCATCCCGCGTGACGCGCAGAACCCGAAAGGCGCGCACGCCCTGGTGAACTACCTGCTGCGCCCGGAAGTGATCGCCCCGGTGAGCGACTACGTCGGCTACGCCAACCCCAACACCGACGCCACCGCCCTGCTCGACGCCAAGGTGCGCGACAACCCCGGCATCTACCCCAGCGACGCGGTGATCGACAAGCTGTACGTCTCCGCCGACCTGCCGCCGAACATCCAGCGCGTGATCACCCGCGAATGGACCCGTATCAAGACCGGCCAATGACCTCGAAGAGCCCCGCCATGCTTAAGTTTTCCGTCCACGAATATCCCTATGCCTCCCAGCGCCAGAGCGTGTTCGCCCGCAACGGCATGGTCGCCGCCTCGCAGCCGCTGGCTGCCGAGGCCGGCATCGCCATGCTGCGCGCCGGCGGCAACGCCATCGACGCCGCCATCGCCACCGCCGCCGCGCTGACCGTGGTCGAGCCCACCGGCTGCGCCATCGGCGGCGACGCCTTCGCCCTGGTCTGGGTCAAGGACAAGCTGCACGGCCTGGATGCCAGCGGCCACGCGCCGGCATCCCTGTCGATCGACAAGGTCAAGGCCGCCGGCCATGACAAGATGCCGGTGCACGGCTGGCTGCCGGTCACCGTGCCGGGCATTCCCTCGGCCTGGGCCGAGCTGTCCGCGCGCTTCGGCAAGCTGCCCTTCGCCGACCTCCTGCAACCGGCCATCACCCTGGCCCGCGACGGCTTCCCGGTATCCCCGGTGGTCGCCCATCAGTGGAAAGTCTCGCAGCAGGAGTACCAGGCCAGCCGCGAAAAGGAACCGGTGCTGGAAAGCTGGTTCGACACCTTCACCATTGACGGCCAGGCGCCGCGCGCCGGCCAGCTGTTCCGCAACCCGGCCCAGGCGCGGACCCTCGCCGAGCTGGCCGAGACCCGGTGCGAGAGCTTCTACCGCGGCGGCCTCGCCGAACGCCTGGCGGCCCACGCCGCTGCCACCGGCGGGCACCTGAGCGCGGCGGACCTGGCCGGCTACCGGCCGCGCTGGGTCGAGCCGATCAAGGTCAACTACCGCGGCTACGACGTCTGGGAAATCCCACCCGCCGGCCAGGGCCTGATCGCCCTGATGACCCTGAACATCCTCCAGGGCTTCGACTTCGACCACCGCGACAGCCAGCTCACCTGGCACCGCCAGCTCGAAGCGATGAAGAAGGCCTACGCCGACGGCCTGCACTACATCACCGACCCCGAGCACATGCGCACCAGCACCGCCGCGCTGCTCGCCGAGGACTACGCCGCCAGCCGCCGCGCGGAAATCGGCGAGCGCGCCGAGGCGCCGCGCCATGGCGACCCGCACGCCAGCGGCACGGTGTACATCGCCGCCGCCGACGGCGAAGGCAACATGATCTCCTTCATCCAGAGCGCCTACCACGGCTTCGGCTCCGGCGTGGTGCTGCCCGACAGCGGCATCGCCCTGCAGAACCGCGGCTCGGAGTTCAGCCTCGACGCCAGCCACGCCAACGCCCTGGCACCGGGCAAGAAGACCTTCCACACCATCATCCCCGGCTTCCTCAGCAAGGATGGCGTGGCCGTCGGCCCGTTCGGCGTGATGGGCGGCTACATGCAGCCCCAGGGCCACGTGCAGATGGTGATGAACCTGGTCGACTTCGGCCTCAACCCGCAGGCAGCGCTGGATGCCCCGCGCTGGCAGTGGCTGGGCGGCATGAAGGTCGGCATCGAGCAGCACGCCAACCGCGACCTGGCCTTCGCCCTGGCGCGGCGCGGACACGAGGTGGAAGTGGTCTGCGACCTGACCGACTACGGGCGCGGCCAGATCATCATCCGCGACCCGGAGACCGGCGTGCTCTGCGGCGGCACCGAGCCGCGCGCCGACTCGCACATCGCGGTCTGCTGAGGCGTTTCCTGGCAGCATCGGTGGCCCGCCAGGCCTGGCGGGCCACCGGTGATCGGGCGATCTTCCCGGCATTTATCCGCGTCGCGGGGCTTGTGAGCGCCACTCGGCAGACACTATCATGCGAATCATTCTCAAATGATAAAAGTTCTGCCATGCCCTCGGTCGATGCTCCCCTCCACGCCGCCGTCAGTGAGCTTTACCAGCACCATCACGGCTGGCTGCAGGGCTGGCTGCGCCGCCGCCTGGGCTGCCATGAACAGGCCGCAGACCTTGCCCAGGACACTTTCACCCGCCTGCTCGGCTCGCGCCGTGTGCTGGAGGCCCGCGAACCGCGCGCCTACCTCACCACGGTGGCCAAGGGGCTGATGATCAACTGGTTCCAGCGCCAGTCGCTGGAGCGCGCCTACCTCGAAGCCCTCGCCGGCCTGCCCGAAGAACTCGCGCCCTCGCCCGAACACCGCTACCTGGTGCTTGAAACCCCGCACGAGATCGATACCCTCCTCGCGCGCCTGCCCGGCCCGGTGCGCCAGGCCTTCCTGCTGGCGCAGATCGAGGGGCTGAAGTACGAAGCCATCGCCGAGCGCCTGGGCGTGTCCCTCGGCTCGGTCAAGCGCTACATGCAACAGGCCTTCCGCCACTGCCTGGAACTGATGGAATGAGTTCCGCCGAGCCCATCGCCCCGCGCATCCTCGACGAAGCGGCGGACTGGCTGGTGCGCCTGCACCAGGACGCCAGCGAGGAAACCCGCCGTGCCTGCGCCGCCTGGCAGCGCCAGAGCCCGCAGCACGCCCGCGCCTGGGACCGCGCCGAACGCCTGATGGACCACCTCGGCAACCTGCCGCCGGCGCTGGCCATGCCGATCCTGGGCCGCGAACGCCAGCTCGACCGCCGCCGCGCCCTCAAGCAACTGGCCGTGCTGCTGGCGGCGGCGCCCGTGGGCCTCGCCGCCTGGCGCAGCCAACCCTGGCAGGACTGGCTGGCCGACCAGCACACCGCCGTGGGTGAGCAACGCGAGCTGCCGCTGCCCGATGGCAGCCTGCTGACGCTGAACACTGACACCGCCGTGGACATCGCCTTCACCTCGGCCCGGCGCCTGGTGCGGTTGCTGCGCGGCGAAATCTTCCTCGACACCCGCGCGGACGGCCGGCCCTTCCTGGTCACCACCCGCGAAGGCCGCATGCAGACCGCCGAGGCACGTTTCAACGTGCGCCAGGTCGAGGGGGCAACCCGCGTTTCCGTCCTGCGCGGGCGCGTGCAGGTCTTTGCGCTGCAAGGCGCCGGCCAGTGGCTGGGTGCCGGAGAGTCGGTGCAGCTTTCCGCGCAATCCATCAGCGCAGTACCGCCCGCGCTGAACCCGGAGGCCTGGACCCACGGCATGCTGATGGCCGACCGCATGCCCTTGCAGACCCTGCTCGGCGAGCTGGGCCGCTATCGCCGCGGCCTGCTGCGCTGCGCCCCGGCGCTGACGCAACTGGCAGTTTCCGGCGCCTTCCCGCTGCTGGACAGCACCCGCGCGCTGTCGATGCTGCAGGCCACCTATCCGCTGCGCATCCACAAAGTCACCGACTACTGGATCACCCTGGCACCGGCGTAGGGAGCACACCGAAAAGCAATTTCGGAAAAGAGTGAGACCTTTTCTCACTTCGGCTGGCAGAGAGGGGACATCTCCCGACACGAAGCCTGCAGAGGCCTGAAGGAACCCCCGTCCATGTCCAGCCATCGCTCCAGCCCACCGCTTTCCCTGGCCATCCGCAGCGCCCTGCTCTCCCTGGCCGTCGCCGTCGCTGCGCCGACGCTCGCCGCGCCCGCCGCCGCCGAAGTGCGCAGCTACAGCATCGCCCCCGGCCCGCTCGGCCGCGCCCTCGCCTCCTTCGCCGCCGATACCGGCGTGCACCTGTCCTTCGACCCGGCGCTCACCGACGGCCTGCAGAGCCCCGGCCTGAGCGGCGACTACTCGACCCGCAGCGCCCTGGAGCGCCTGCTGCACGGCAGCGGACTGGAGCTGGAACAACGCGGCGACGGCACCTTCACCCTGGTCCGCTCGCCCACCCCCGATGCGCTGCAGATGCAGCCCTCGCTGATCACCGGCCAGGCCGCCGGCCCCGGGGAACTGCCCGCCGAATACGCCGGCGGCCAGGTGGCCCGTGGCGGACGCCTCGGCCTGCTGGGCAACACCGACCTGATGGACGCGCCCTTCAGCATCACCAGCTACACCGAGAAGACCATCCAGGACCAGCAGGCGCGCAGCGTCGCCGACGTGCTCAACAACGAACCCTCGGCGCAGATCGGCAGCGCCCGCACCAACCTCAACGAAGACTTCTCCCTGCGCGGTTTCCCGGTGGTGAGCGCCGACGTCGCGCTCAACGGCATGTACGGCCTGGCGCCATTCTTCCGCGTGCCGGTGGAAATGGCCGAGCGCGTCGAAGTGGTCAAGGGCCCGAGCACCATGCTCAACGGCATGCCGCCCAGCGGCAACGTCGGCGGCGCGGTGAACCTGGTGACCAAGCGCGCCGGCGACGAGCCGCTGAACCGCGTGACCATGAGCTACCTGTCCGACTCGGTGTTCGGCACCCATGTCGACCTCGGCCGCCGCTTCGGCGAAGGCAAGGAGTTCGGTGTGCGCTTCAACGGCGTGTATCGCAACGGCGACACCACCGTGGACAAGCAGGCGCTCGAAGACAGCCTCGGCTCCCTCGGCCTGGACTACACCGGCGAGCGCCTGCGCCTGTCCGCCGACTACATCCGCCAGCGCGAGGACATCACCCACGTCGTCCGCCAGTTCTCCGTCGGCCCCGGCGTGACCAGCATCCCCCACGCCCCGGACAACGACCTGAACTACCCCGGCTTCGGCGATTCGGAAATGACCGACCGCACCCTGGTGGTGCGCGGCGAATACGACCTCAGCGACTGGCTGACCGGTTACGCCGGCTACGGCGATCGCCGCAGCGAAATGGACGCCCTGGCCGGCAACCCGGTGCTCATGGGCAACGACGGCGACTTCGTGTCGACACCGGCCTGGCAGGTCTACGACGTCGGCTCGCACTCCGCCGAAGCCGGCCTGCGCAGCACCTTCGACACCGGCCCGGTGGAGCACAAGCTGAACGTCGGCGCCACCCGCGTGGTGCAGAACTCGGACATCTTCTTCCTCTACACCGCCTTCCCGTCGCGCGCCTCGAACCTCTACAACCCGGTCTACGAAGGCACGCCGAGCACCGACGGCTATCCGAAGAACGTGCAGAAGTACACCACCGCCACGCTCACCAGCTACGCGCTGGCCGACACCCTGTCGATCCTCGAAGGCCGCGTCGAGCTGACCCTCGGCGCGCGCAAGCAGCGGGTCGAGTCGCAGAACTACGAGATGAACGTCGGCACCCCGGCCGGCGCCGGCTACGACGAGGAAGAAACCACGCCCATGGCCGGCCTGGTGGTCAAGCCGTGGGAGAACATCTCGCTCTACGCCAACTACATCGAGGGCCTGAGCCCGGGCGAAACCGCGCCCATCGGCACCGCCAACGCCGGCGAGATGCTTTCGCCCTACGTCTCCAAGCAGAAGGAAATCGGCATCAAGGGCGAGTGGGACGGCTTCGGCGCCACCCTGGCCGCCTTCGAGATCAAGCGCCCGAGCAGCGTCAACGACAACGGCCGCTTCACCCGTGGCGGCGAGCAGCGCAACCGGGGCCTGGAACTGAGCGTGTTCGGCGAAGTGGCCAAAGGCGCGCGCCTGCTCGGCGGCGCCTCCTACACCCAGGCCAAGCTGACCAGGACCCAGGACGGCCAGTACGACGGCAACAACGGCATCGGCGTGCCGCGCAAGCAGCTCAACCTCGGCGGCGAGTACGACATCGCCCAGGTGCCGGGCCTGACCGTCACCGCGCGCACCCTCTACACCGGCGAACAGTACGTGAACCAGGCCAACAGCCTGAGCATCCCTGACTGGTGGCGCCTGGACCTGGGCGCGCGCTACCGCTTCGAGACCCTCGGCAAGCCGGTGGTGCTGCGCGCCAACCTGGATAACCTGTTCGACAAGGATTACTGGGGCACCTCCACCGCCGGGTACCTGTACCTGGGCGAGGGCCGCACCCTGCAGTTGTCCGCGAGCGTGGACTTCTGACGAAGAAAGAACCTGACGATGACCGCCAAAGCCCTCCGCACCTGGTACCTGGTGCACAAGTGGACCAGCCTGATCTCCACGATATTCCTGCTGATGCTCTGCCTCACGGGCCTGCCGCTGATCTTCCACGAAGAGATCGAGCACTACTTCGAACCGCACCCCGAGCTCAAGCCGCTCACCGCGCAGTCGCCGACGATCGATTACGACGACGTGGTGGCCCGCGCCCTGGCCGCGCGGCCCGGCGAGGTGGTGCGCTTCGTGTTCTGGGAAAAGGACGATCCGCTGGGCGCGGTGCTCACCGCTCCGACCCTGGTGCCGCCGCCGGAGAATGGCCACATCCAGCCCTTCGACGCGCGCACCGGGGAATTCTTCGACGCGCTGCCGCCGCCGGGCGGCTTCATGCACCTCATGCTCAAGCTGCACACCGACCTGTTCATGGGCCTGCCGGGCTACCTGTTCCTCGGCTTCATGGGCCTGTTGCTGGTGGCGTCGCTGGCCTCCGGCGTGGTGGTCTACACGCCGTTCATGCGCAAGCTGGACTTCGCCACCGTGCGTTCCCGGCGCAGCGCGCGGCTGAAGTGGCTGGACCTGCACAACGTGCTGGGCATCGTCACCCTGGCCTGGGTGCTGGTGGTCGGTGTCACCGGGGTGATCAACACCCTGGCGCTGCCGATCCTCATGCTCTGGCAGGGCGGCCAGCTGGCGGAAATGACCGCGCCCTACCGGGACGCCCCGCCGCTGGAGCAGCTCGGCTCCGTGCACAAGGCCATCGAAACCGCGCGCAAGGCCGCGCCGGACATGGAAGTCAGCTTCGTCGGCTTCCCCGGCACGCAGTTCAGCAGCAAGCACCACTACGCCGTGTTCATGCGCGGCAACACGCCGCTCACCGGACGCCTGCTCAAGCCGGCCCTGGTGGACGCGCAGACCGGCGAGCTGACCGACATGCGCGAAATGCCGCTGTACGTGAAGACGCTGCTGCTGTCCCAGCCACTGCACTTCGGCGACTACGGTGGCATGCCGCTGAAGATCATCTGGGCGCTGCTGGACATCGTCAGCATCGTCATCCTCGCCAGCGGCCTGTACCTGTGGCTCGGCCGGCGCCGCACGCCCCTCGAGAAACGCCTGGCGGAGCTGGACTCCGGCGGCCTGAGCACGGAGCTCAAGGCATGAGACGCGGGCTCTGGATGATCTTCCGCTGGCCCCTCGCGCTGGCCGTGCTGAGCGCCTTCGGGCTGCTCTCGGCGCTGCTGGGCGATGGGGTTTTCGACGTGCTGTCGTGGCTTTCCCTAGGGGTTCCGCTGCTGCTGATCGTCCTTGTCGGGATGAGAATACCCCGCCGCCCTGGGGAGCCACGCTGAAATGACCGCCCCGCCGCCCCCGGACCTGCCTCCGCTGATGTTCGAGACCTTCCTCCGCACGGTGGCGGCGATGTCCTTCGTCGTGCGGCCGCGCAAGCGCGCCGCGGCATGACGATTGCCGACGGCTCCCTGCTCGCCCTGCTCGCCGTCGCGCTGGCGGGCTGGTGGCTGCGCCGTCGGCCCCTGGCGATGGGCGCATCCCTGCTCGCGCTGGTCGTGGCGCTTTACGACGTGTGGGACGACCGCTGGCAGGCTGCTGCCGGCGCCGTCGTCGCGGGGCTGCTGATCCTCGGCCTGCTGCCGCGGCGCAAGCGCCCGGCGCGGGTGCCGGTGTGGTCAGGGCTGTTCTTCACCCTGCTGACTGGCGCCGCGGTTGCCGCGCTGTATTTCTTCCCGGTCTCGCCGCTGCCCGCGCCCGGCGGGGCCTACCAGGTCGGCGTGCGCGACCTCGAGCTGGCCGATGCCAGCCGCACCGGCCTGCTCGGCGCGCCAGCCGGCACGGCGCGGCGCCTGCTGGTGCGTGTCTGGTATCCGGCCAGACCTGCCGCGGACGCGCAACCGCGCGGCTACTTCAGCGAAGCCGAAAGCCGCAGCACCGCCCGGGGTTTCGGGGAACTGTTGCGCTTCCCGGCATTGCTCACGCACCTGCGCCACCTGCGCACCAATGCCTATGAGAACGCCCCGCTGCGGGCCGACCTCGGCCGCCTGCCGGTGGTGTTCTACAGCCACGGCTACGGTGCCTTCGCCGGTATGAACGGACGGATCATGGAGGAACTGGCCAGCCACGGTTACGCCGTCTACTCGGTGCAGCACACCGGCGACGCCTCGCCCACGCGGTTCCCCAACGGCGAAGTGGCGCCCACCGACCCGGCGCTCCACGACCACCTGCGCGACGCCTTCGAACACGGCTTCTCCCCGATCCTGCTGCAAGGCTACGGCGGGGACGACCTGGCCCGCCGCCTCGATGGCCAACTGCGCCTGGCCACCGAACTCGAACCGCCGGCGGACCGCGCCATCCACCTCAGCGCGCCGATCTGGCTGGCCGACCGGCTGTTCGTCCACGACCGCCTGCAGGCCGGCGAAGTGCCGCCGAACGTCGCCGACCTGGTGGCTGCCAGCGACTTCAGCCATGTCGGCGAGATGGGCATGTCCTTCGGCGGCTCGACCACCGGTGCGGTATGCATGGTCGACAAGCGCTGCGCCGCGGCGGTCAACCTCGACGGCGGCGACTTCGACTTCACGCCCTTCGACCAGGATCTGCCGGTGCCGCTGCTGATGCTGCATTCGGACCTGTCGCTGTTCTACGGCATGCTCGGTCTCACCCCGCCGGCCCAGCCGCGCAGCTTCAACGACTTCTCCTACGAGCGCATCGAGCACGCCGGGCAGAACCCGCGCATCCACCGCCTGGTCATGCGCGACACGCTGCATGCCGGCCTCACCGACAATGCGCTGTACATGCGCCGCCCGCTGCGCGACGGGCTGACCGGCAGCGCGCCCACCGACGTGCTGATCGAAGCGCCGGCCGCGCTGGTGCTGGGCTTCTTCGACCACTACCTGCGCGGCCGCGACAATGGCTTTCCGCAGGCACAGATGGCGCCCTACGCCGACTGGCTGACGCCCTACAGCAACCGCGCGGTGAGTCAATGGTGGTCCGGGCTGCCCCAGGCCGAACTCGAGCAATGGCGGGCACGCCTCCGGGTCCTGCACGCACAGCGGCAGGCACTCGCGCCGTGAAGGCTTGACGGGCGTGCGACCCGTCGGCTACCACAGCAGCCATCCCCCCCCACGACGCGCCGGCATGAAGGCTTCCAGCAAGAAAATCAGCAGCGACGACCTGCGCCTGTTCCTCTGCATCGCCGAACACCTGAGCATGAGCCGCGCGGCGGTGCAGCTGGGGCTTTCCGCCTCGGCGCTCAGCCATTCCCTGCGCGGCCTGGAGGAGCGCCTCGACCTGCGCCTGTTCAACCGCACCACCCGTAGCGTGGCGCTCACCGAGGCCGGCGAGCGGCTGCGCGAACGCATCCAGCCGGCGTTCCGCGACATCGACGACGCGCTGGAGGACCTCAACAGCTTTCGCGGCAAGCCGGCCGGCACCCTGCGCATCAACGCCGGGCGTCCGGCGGTGCAGATGGTGCTGCTGCCGCTGCTCGGGCGCTTCCTCGCGGCCTACCCGGACATCCGCGTCGAGGTGGTCGCCGACAACGCCCTGGTGAACGTGGTGTCCAGCGGCTTCGACGCCGGCGTGCGCTTCGGCGAGACGCTGGAGGCGGACATGGTCGCCGTGCCCATCGGCCCGAATGTACGTTCGGCGGTGGTGGCGACCCCGGAATTCTTCGACGCCCACCCGGCGCCGCAGCATCCCCAGGACCTGCGCGGCCTGCCATGCATCCGCCTGCGCTTCCCCAGCGGCAGCCACTACCGCTGGGAGTTCGAGCGCGGCGGGATCAAGCTGGAAACCGAAGTGGACGGCCCGCTGGCGTTGGACGACATGGGCCTGATCGCCGAAGCCGCGCTCAATGGCTGCGGGCTGGCCTACGTGTTCGAGGACCTGGTGCGCCCGGCGCTGGCAGACGGCCGCCTGCGCCGCGTGCTGGAAGACTGGTGTCCCTATTACCCGGGGCTGTATCTGTATTACCCGAGCCGCCGCCAGCTGCCGGCGGCGCTCAAGGCCTTCGTCGAGTTCACCCGCGACCGGCGCGAGGTCTAGCGGCGGCCCGGGGCCGCCGCCCGCGTGCCGCTCAGTCGCGGAAGTCGGTGGACAGCGCCACGTCCTTCCACTGGGTCAGTTCCTCGATCACCAGGCGGTTCTTCGCCTCGATGCGCGCCACGGTGTCGCTGCCCAGCGGCAGGCGCTGCGGCGGGTTCTCCGCCTGCACCAGCGCCATCAGCGCATCGGCCAGCTTCGCCGGGTTGCCCGGTTGCGCGTGGTTGTAGTCGTGGGCCATGCCGCGCACCTTGCCGACGGTTTCGTCGTAGTCCGGCAGTTCCAGGGCGGTCTTCACCAGGGACTGCTCGTCGAGGAAGTCGGTGCGGAAGAAGCCCGGCTCGACCACCGTGGCGTGGATGCCCAGCGGCGCCAGTTCCTGGTGCAGCGCCTCGGTGATGCCTTCCACGGCGAATTTGGTGGCGCCGTACACGCCCCAGCCCATGTAGGCCTGGTAACCGCCGATCGACGAGATGTTGATGACGTGCCCGCTGCGTTGCTGGCGCATGTGCGGCAGCACGGCGCGGGTGACGTTGAGCACGCCGAAGACGTTGGTGGCGAACAGCCGCTCGGTTTCCGCCGCGCTGGTCTCTTCCACCGCGCCCAGCACGCCGAAGCCGGCGTTGTTGACCAGCACGTCGATGCGGCCGAAGCGCTTGATGCCCTCGGCGACGGCCTGGTGGGCTTCTTCCTCGCGGGTCACGTCCAGGCGCACCGCCAGCAGGTTGGCGTGCTCGCCCAGGCGGGCGGTGACGTCGGCGGGCTTGCGGGCGGTGGCGATGACCGCGTCGCCGGCCTGCAGGGCCTTTTCCGCGATGAGGGCGCCGAAACCACGGGATGCTCCAGTAATCAGCCAGGTACGCATTTGCAGATCTCCTCTCCCCTGGCCCGGCACTGCGCCGGGTCTTCGTGTTGGGTTGGGTTCACTGTAGGGCGGCAGGACTGCTGTGATAATCCCAATAAAATCGCATGGGTTACTGAGCGTAATTCAGTAATTTCGGAAAGCCCGGTATTGCTTCCCGTAGGATGGTGTGGAGCGAAGCGATACCCATCGATCACGGCTCCGACAGCATGGGTATCGCTCCGCTCCACCCATCCTACTGACTGGAGTTGCAGGCGATGGCCAAGCCGGCCTGCCGGCCGGATCGCGGATAAGATCCGCTCCTACGAAAGCAGAGCGCCCACCGTAGGAGCGGACCTTGTCCGCGAAATCCATCGCGGCGGAATCCGCTGCATCAGGAATAGGCGAAAGCCAGGCGCCCGCTCCTACCCATCAGGCATGCCAGCAGCGATACCAGCCATCCTGCTCGGTGACCTTCAGCGGCACCTGGTACAGCGCCGACAGGTGCTCGCTGGTGAGGATGTCGGCCTTGGCGCCGTCGGCGACCACCTTGCCCTGGGCGATCAGCACCACGCGCTCGATCTCCGGGATGATCTCGTCGATGTGGTGGGTGGTGATGATCATCGCGTGCTCCGCGCCGCAGAAGCGCCGCAGCAGCTTGAGCATCTGCAGGCTGGCGCCCATGTCCAGGCCGTTGGCCGGCTCGTCGAGGATCAGCGCGCGCGGCTCGTGCACCAAGGCGCGGGCCAGCAGCAGGCGGCGTTTCTGGCCGGTGGACAGGCGCTGGAACATGCGCTCCGCGTGGCCGTCCATTTCCACCGTGGCGAGCAGCTCCCGGGCCTTGTCGACCTGCGCCTGCGTGGGCTGCAGGTGGCCGTGGCTGCCGATGGCGCCGAAGAAGCCGGAAATCACCACGTCCAGCGCCTGGGTGAAGGGCGTGTAGTCCTCCTGCAGGTCCTGGGAGACGAAGCCGATGCGGCTGCGCAGGTCCCAGATGGTCACGTTCTGCAGGCCGAACAGGCTCAGCGAGCTGCCTTCGCGATCCACCGGGTAGAGCTCGCGGCTGATCAGCTTGAGCAGCGTGCTCTTGCCGGCGCCGTTGGGGCCGAGGATGGCGACTTTCTCGCCTTCGCCGATGTGCAGGGAAAAACCATCCAGCACGCGGGTCTGCTGCTGGTAGGCGGTGACATTGTTGAATTCGATCATGCGGGCATCAGTTTTCGACGGACAGAGAGCCCCTCTTCTACCACGCCCCGCCCGTCGGGAGCAGCAACTTCGCGGTTTCGCCGCCCGCGGCGCGCCCCTTGCCGGGGCCGGGCAGCCCGTTGCGGCACCTTCGGCCACAAAGGCCGGTCTGATCTCCTGAGGGCGGGTCGAGAACGCCCCGCACCAGCCTCGGCGGGACCGCCCGGGGATTCATGCGCCGCCTGAAGGAGTTCCCCCATGAGTGAATACGTAGCCCCGCTGCACGACATGCAGTTCATCCTGCGCGAGCTGCACCCGCTGGATGCCCTGACCCAGCTGCCCGGGCACGAGGAGATGAATGCCGGGCTGGTGTCGGCCATCCTCGGCGAGGCCGGCCGCTTCGCCCAGGGCGTGCTGGCGCCGCTGAACGTCGTCGGCGACCGCCAGGGCGCGCGCTGGCAGGACGGCCGGGTGAGCACCGCCCCCGGCTGGCGCGACGCCTACGAACAGTTCGTCGCCAACGGCTGGAACGCCCTCTCCTGCCCGCCCGGCTTCGGCGGCCAGGGCGCGCCGCGGCTGGTCTCGGCGCTGGTGGAGGAAATGTGGAACGCCGCCAACCTGGCCTTCGGCCTCTGCCCGATGCTCACCCGTGGCGCCATCGAGGCCATCGAACTGCGCGGCTCCGAGGAGCTCAAGCGCACCTGGCTGCCGAAGCTGGTGAGCGGCGAATGGACCGGCACCATGAACCTCACCGAGCCCCAGGCCGGCTCCGACCTCGCCGCCGTGCACAGCCGCGCCGAACCCCGGGGCGACGGGACCTACCGGCTGTTCGGGCAGAAGACCTTCATCACCTACGGCGAGCACGACCTCGCCGACAACATCGTCCACCTGGCGCTGGCCCGCGTGCCCGGCGCGCCGGAGGGGGTGAAAGGCATCTCGCTGTTCGTGGTGCCCAAGGTGCTGCTGAACGACGATGGCAGCCTGGGCCCGCGCAACGACGTGCATTGCCTGTCCCTCGAACACAAGCTCGGCATCCACGGCAGCCCCACCGCCGTGCTGGCCTTCGGCGACCACGGCGGCGCCACCGGCTGGCTGGTGGGCGAGGAGAATCGCGGCCTGGAATACATGTTCATCATGATGAACGCCGCGCGCTTCTCGGTGGGCATCGAAGGCATCGGCCTGGCCGAACGCGCCTACCAGCGCGCGGTGGCCTACGCCCGCCAGCGCATCCAGGGCGTCGAGACCGGCAGCTCCAGCCGCGCCAGGGTGCCCATCCTGCGCCACCCCGACGTGCGCCGCATGCTGATGTCGATGCGCTCGCGGATCGAGGCCATGCGCGCGCTGGCCTGCGAAGTGGCGCTGGCCATGGACCAGGCGCAGGGCCACCCGGCCGCGGCCATGCGCCGCCAGCGACAGGCCTTCGTCGACCTGATGATCCCGGTGGTCAAGGGCTGGTGCACGGAAAACGCCGTGGACATCGCCTCCCTCGGCGTGCAGGTCCACGGCGGCATGGGCTTCATCGAGGAGACCGGCGCCGCCCAGCACCTGCGCGATGCGCGGATCACCCCGATCTATGAAGGCACCACCGGCATCCAGGCCAGCGACCTGATCGGCCGCAAGATCGCCCGCGACCGCGGCGAGGCGGCCGCCGCGCTGATCGCGCAGATGCGCGACACCCAGCGCGGCCTGCCGGACGAGGACACGCAGCTGGCGGGCATCCGCCACCACCTGTTCCTGGCGATCAATGCCCTGGACGACGCCGTGGCCTACGTCGTCAACCATTACGACCGCCAGGTCCGCCAGGTGGCGCTCGGCTCCGTGCCGCTGCTGGAGCTGTTCGGCATCGTCGCCGGCGGCTGGCAATTGGCTCGCGCCGCGCGGATCGCCCAGCAGCACCTGGCCACCGGCAGCGGGGACACCGCCTTCTACCGCGCCAAGCTGCGCACCGCGCAGTTCTACGCCGGGCACGTGCTGACCCGCGCGCCGGGGCTGGCACAGAGCATCGTCGACGGCAGCGACGCCGCCCTGGCCATGGATGACTTCGCGTTCTGACTGCCGTGGCAGGTGGCCGCCCGTCCGAAGTCCGGGTGGACGGCCAGCAGGCGTAACGCCAGCTTTACACGCCGCCGGCTATCCGCCGTGCCTGCCCTTCGCCCGCTCCGGCACCAGGGAGCAGAGCGCCTGGCTATTTGCGGCCGCTCCCTTATGCGGGATTGCCCGTTGACACTCCGCCGGCGCTTACGTCTGATGGCCTTTCGTTCAGGCAAATGGTGTTGCCGGTTGACGGGTGTATGCGTTGTAGCAGCTGCAATGCCGCGATGACGAAGCCCAGGCGATCCCGACGGTCGCTCGCTGGACTTCATGGATTCATCGACACAGGAGATGCCGGCGATGCACGATCAGGCAGCCCGGAATACCCCGGAAGTCGATTTCAACGACCAGTTCTTCCTCGCCTTCGAAATCCAGGTCCTGCAGAAGGCCCTGCCCGCTTTCGAAGAAGCCTCGCGCTTCGCCCGCGACCGGGGCCTGCACTGCAGCGTGGAACTGATCACCAACGCCGACGGCCACCCCGAACTCAGCCTGCTCGCCAGGCAGCGCGACGACCTGCCGGACAGTTGCTACCGCCTCATCGCCGATCCCCAGTCCCAGGGCATCATCCATGAAGAATTCACCGCCGTGAGCCAGCGCACCCGGCGCCAGCCCTCGCACCTGGCGTCGCTCAACGGGGGGATGCTGGAATTGCAGCTGGCGGCGTTCTTCATGCATGCCTTCGGCATGCGCCTGGACTACGCGACCGAGCGGTGACCGGCATCCGACCGGCCGGTCGTCGGATCGGCTCGCGCAGACCGGCCGTTCCGTCGGCGCTGCCCGGAAAAGACTGATTCATGGCAACGCCGGGGCAGCGGGAGCCGCTATCATTCGCGCCCAGTGCGCCACTTCGTGCGTGTTTCCCGCTGTCGCTTCGCCATGAATGAATTCCTCGTGCATTTTCAGGACGGTCACTGCCTGGGCAAGACCGTGCTGCGTTCGTTCTCCCGCCACATGACGCTGTCCGAGGCACGCGTGCGCCTGCAGGCCTGCTACCCGTTGCGCGTCCCGCACCTGCTGAACATCCTGCACCTCACGCCGATGCTGCCGGGCCGCTGAGCCCCTCGCACCACGGCGCCTGCCGGGACCGCCCCGGTGGGGCTGGCGCCGTGCGTTCCGGCCGCGGGGACCGTTCAGCCGAAAATTCGAAGCGTCACGTCCATCGCCGGTCAAAGGCTGCACCCCCTCACCGTTGAAGGAGTGCCGGCATGAACGTGAGCATCGACAACCTCAACATCACCCTGCCCGTGGCGAAATCCCCAAGCGACCCGGTGGCCCTGGAAATCCCCGGCCCGCTCGCCCTGGAGCAGTATCCCGAACTGGTCCTGCGGCTGCCGGACGGCAGCCTGCAGCTCACCGCGCCGACCCGCGGCGCATCGACCAAGAGCACCCACCGCACCCGTTGCGAATGGAAGGAACCGCTCTACTGGAGCCTGAGCAGCGCCACCGAACACGTGAACCACCAGTTGATGAAGGTCACCCAGGTGAATTCCGCGCAGAAGGTGGTGGTGGCGCAGATGCACGTGAAGAACGACGACGGCCCGCTGCTCAAGGTGTTCTGGCAGAAAGGCAGGCTGACCATGGGCTTCCGCCAGAACTTCAACCAGACCACCCCGGAAAACAGCACGGTGCTGGACAACGTGCCCCTGGGCGCGGACTTCGACATCCTCATCCTGGCCACCTCCAGCCTGATGCTCAGCGTGCAGGCCAGCTGCAACGGCCGCACCTCGACCATCCCGCCGATGCCGCTGGACGCCAGCTGGGCGGCGCACATCTTCAGCTTCCATGGCGGGGTGTACAACCAGGTGGACTACACCGACGCGACCCTGCCGACCGATGCCTCGGTGTGCGTGATCAAGGACTTGCAGATCCACCACATCTGATCCCGGTAGGAGAGAGCTTGCTCGCGAACGCATTACACCGCATGGCTCCGGCGTGAAGCAGGGTTCGCGGGCAAGCCCGCTCCTACAACAAGAGCCTCGCCGGGAGCGGCGCTGCCAGGATGGAAAAGGTCGGTGCGCCGCCTTCCCAGGCGTCCCGGACAACCGGCAAGATAGCCCGACTCGCCACCGCGCTTCGGTGGCCCACTTTCTGCCTTTGCGCCCCGGGGTTTCCATGCAACCGCGCGACCTTGCCGCCTACCTGTTCCTTGCGATCGGCTGGGGGCTGTCCTTCCTCGTGCTGCTCAAGGCCATCGCCGGCTTCGGCTGGGTCGGCGCGGTCAGCTTCCGCGCGCTGATCGCCAGCGCCACCCTGCTGGTGGCGGCGCGGCTGTCCGGGCGCGTGCTGAATTTCCGCGGGCTGTGGAAGCCGCTGTGCGTGGTCGGCGCCACCACGGTCGCCGGCCAGCTGATCGGCATGACCTACGCCACCCCGCGCATCGGCACCGCCATGGCGGCGATCTTCGTCGCCGGCATTCCGCTGTTCTCCATGATCATCGGGCGCCTCTGGGGCCTGGAGCGCATCACCTGGAGCGGCCTCGGCGGGCTGATGCTGGGGCTGTCCGGCATGGTGCTGCTGGTGGGCTTCCCGGCGGTGCCGGTGACCCACGCCTTCATCCTCGGCTGCGCCGCCTCGGTGTTCGGCGCCATCTGCGCGGCCTTCGGCAGCAACTACGCGAGCCTGCACCTGCGCACCGCCGGGCCCTGGGAGGTGACCTGCGGCGCCTTCCTGGTCGGCGGCCTGCTGACGCTGCCGCTGCTGATCTGGGTGCCGGTGCCGGGCACGCCGCAGCCGCTCGACTTCCTCTATCTGCTGCTGTGCGGCTGCGTGCTGAGCGCGGTGAACTACGTGGTTTATTTCCACCTGGTGGCACGCATCGGCGCCACCAGGACCATCAGCGTGGAATTCGTCGTCACCGTGGTCGCCGTGCTCATCGGCGCGCTGGTGCTGGGCGAGGACCTGTCGCTGATCCAGGGCCTCGGCGCGCTGACCATCCTGCTCGGCTGCGCCCTGGTCCTGGGGCTGGTGCCCGGCACCAGGGCGCGCGCGGAGCGGCCTCTAGAGGAGCGGGCATAGCCAGCGATGCGATGCATCGCTCCGCAACATACCCACGCACATGGCACCTCGTAGGATGGGTGGAGCTTGCGATACCCATCGCCAGGGTCACCGACGATTGATGGGTATCGCTTCGCTCCACGCCATCCTACAAAGACGAAACGCCAGTCACCGGTAGGTCTGTCCGCGAGCAAGCTCGACTCGATCCTGCAAAATGGAATCGCGTTGTTCCAGGCAGGCCCCCGTCTCCTCGCGGAAGCAGCGGTACTTGCCATCGACTACCCGGGCCTGCGCCACGCCTTGGAACACCGGCAGCCCGTACGTCAAGGCAGGCTCCAAGGTCGGTTACAAGGGCTATAACTACCTGAACACATGGCAGGGGCACCCAGGAAATACCCTCCAAAGGCAGCGCCTGGCAGACCTGCCGGCCTGCCAGCAACAAGGGCTTGGGGCTACCGGCAACGGCAGCCCCTGTTGGTGTTTCTCACTTGCCCGGGTCAGGTGTTCCCAAGCCTGACCGGCGCCTGTGGCGCGGAGCGGTGTGATGGGTTCCAGAGCATGGCGATGGGCTCGCAGGAGCCTTCCCGGATGCATCGGACTGGCGTTGCTGGTCGCCCCGCTTTACGCCAGCGCCATGTTCAAGTGCCAGGCCCGGGACGGCACCATCAGCTACACCAGCCAGGCCGTCGCCAGCGCCCGCTGCACCCGCCTGGGTGGCGGCGCCAGGAAAAATGCCCGGCCAGGTCTCGTGCGAAACGGCAACCCGATCGCGGTGCCGATCCGTGTGTACACCTTCGTCCACAAGGGTATTCGCCAATATGTGAGTCGACGCCCCGTCGGGATCTCCGCACGGGTCGATGTCATCGAGGTGAATTACATCAAGGGCTGCTATCTGTGCAGGGCGCCGAAGGATTTCAAGGTCGCCTCACTGCGCCTGGACACCCGCTCCTATCGGCGGGAGATCGAGGCTGCTTCGAGTCGTTACGGTGTCGACAGGGCGCTGGTCCGCGCCGTGATCCACGCCGAATCGGCATTCCAGCCCAACGCCATTTCCGTAGCCGGCGCCCAGGGACTGATGCAGCTGATGCCCGCCACCGCCGTGCGCTTCAACGTGGACGACCCGTTCGACGCGCGACAGAACATTCATGGCGGCGTGCGCTACCTGGCCTGGCTGCTCAAGCGCTTCAACGGCAATCAGACGCTGGCGTTGGCCGGTTACAACGCTGGCGAAGCGTCCGTGGACGAGTACAACGGGGTGCCGCCCTACGCCGAGACGCAATACTACGTCTCCCGCGTGCAGTCCCTGACCGAGCGCTATCGCAACCAGCGCTGACGGGGCAGGTTCGGCGATGGTTCGCGAGCAAGCTCGCCCTACAGTCACGGCCAAACTCCGGCGCGCTTTCCTGTAGGAGCGAGCTTGCTCGCGAGCCGCATTGAAACGACCCGACCAGGAAAATCACACCGGGCTCGGGTCGATCAACCGAACGTCCACCCCGCCGCAGCCAGTCGCGTATCCAGCGCAGCCAGATCGGCCTCCACCCGCGCCGCCGGCTCGGGCATGTAGGCCAGCGGATCGGGCAGCGTGGATGGCTGCCCGAGGAAGCCCTCGGTCGCCGCGTGCAGGCAATACGCGCTGTAGGCCGGGTTGTAGCCGCCCTCCTGCACCACCAGCAGGCGCCCCTGGCAGAGTTCGTCGGCCAGCGCGCGGGCGCGGCGGGCCAGGCGGTTGAAGCCCTGCATGGTCACCAGTTGGCGGCCGTTGGGGTCGAACTGCGAGGCGTCCAGGCCGTTGGCGATGATCAGCAGGTCCGGCTTGAACGTCCGCAGCGCCGGCTCGACGAAGCGGGCGAAGGCCATTTCGTAGAGCCGGTCGCCCGAGCCCATGGGCAGCGGCAGGTTGAGGTTGCTGCCCAGCCCCGCGCCAGCGCCGCGCTCGTCCACCGCGCCGGTCTGCGGGTGGCTCGGGCCCCAGGCGCCGTGGTCCATGTGCAGCGACACGGTGAGCACCGAAGGATCGTCGTAGAAGCCCTCCTGCGTGCCGTTGCCGTGGTGCACATCCCAGTCGACGATGGCGACCCGCTCCAGCCCCGCCGCCTGGGCAGTCCGTGCGGCGATCCCGACATTGTTGAAGAAGCAGTAGCCGTCGGCCATGGCCGGCGCGGCGTGGTGGCCCGGCGGGCGCACCAGGGCCATGGCCGGGTTGCCGCGGGCCAGCAGGCTTTCCAGCGCCGCCAGGCTGGTGCCGGCGGCGGCCAGCAGCCCGGCGAGGCTGCCGGCGGACATCAGCGTGGTGCTGCTGAAGCGCTTGCCCTCGGCATCCGCCGCGAAGATGCCGCGCAGATAGCCGGCATCGTGGAAGCGCAGCAGTTCCGCTTCGCTGGCGTGGCGGCCCGCATGCCAGCGCAGCGAGCCGGCAACCGGCCCGCGCTGGAGGACGGCGCGCATGTTCAGCAGCCGCGGATTGCTCTCCGGGTGCTGCAGCTGCTCGGCCAGCAGGTCGCTGGGCGGCGCCTCGAACATGCCGGCGGCGGTGTCGTGGCGCAGCACGTCGTCGTGCCAGAAAACGTCCATCACCTGACTCATCAAAAGTCCCCCGATCAGTCGATCACCGTCAGTTCCGGCGGCAGCTCCGAAAGGCTCGCCGAACCCTTCTCGCCGCACAGCACGGTGTCGCCGAGCTTGATGCCGAAGCCTTCGCTGTACAGGGACAGGTTGGGCTCGATGGAGAACGACATGTTCGGCTGGAACACGTGGTCGTCGGCCTCGTCCACCATCATCGCCTCCAGCCAGGTCGGCGGGTAGGCAAGGCCGAGGCTGTAGCCGATGCGGTGCACGCGGGTGCGCGAGAGGTCGATGCGGTCGAGGATCTGGTTGCACACGCGGTTGGCCTCGCCCACCGGGGTGCCCGGCTTGGCGATCTCGATGGCGGCGTTGAAGGCCTCGGTGAGCAGGGTCGCCACTTCCTTCACGCGCGGGCTGGGTTTGCCGATCACCGCGGTGCGCATGAGGATCGCGTGGTAGCGGTTGCACACGCCGGCGTGTTCGAGGATCACCACGTCGCCGTGACTGATGGTCTGGCGGTGCGGCATGGCGTGGGTCATGGTGCTGCGCCGGCCGGTGGCGCACATCGGGCTGATCGCCGAATACTCGCTGCCGGCGCGGCCCAGGGCGTTGGCGACGATGCCGGCCACTTCCACCTCGGAGATGCCCGGACGCAGCGCCTCGAAGGCGGCCAGCATGCCTTGGTCGGCCATGCGCGCGGCGCTGCGCTGGTATTCGATTTCCTCGGCGGTCTTGATCAGGCGGTTCTCGGCGACCAGCGGGCCGGCGTCCTCGAAGCGCGCTTCGGGCAGGTAGCCCAGCAGCGCGTTGTACTGCGCCGGAGTGAAGGTCGAGGCGGTCATTTCCAGGCCGATGCGCGCCCGGGACAGGCCGGCCTGGGCCAGCACGTCGGCGACGATCTTCAGCGGGTCCTGCCTGGCGATGTCGTAGAAGATCGCCTCGTTCACGCAGGACAGCTCCCAGGTGCAGGGCTCTTCGCTGGTGCGGGTGAGGAACACCGGCTCGGCCAGCTTGGGCGAGATGACCAGCGCCTGGTACCAGAGGAAGCCCAGGCTGTCGAAGCCGGTCAGGTAGTTGATGTTGTCCGGGTAGTTGACCACCAGGGCGTCCAGGCCAAGGTCGGCCATGCGGCGTTTGACGGCTTCGACGCGTTGACGGTAGGTGCGCGCGGGAAAAGCGGTAAGCATGGGGATTCCCTCCTCAGGGACAAGGTGCGTTCGACAGGCAGTTTGTGCAGCCACTATCCAGTGGCCAGAGGTGGATCAGGAAGGCGGTCGGCGGCGCTCCAGGTACATGCGCAGCAGCATCACCGCCAGGGTGAGGACGATCATCAGGGTGGACACGGCGGCGATCGCCGGGTCGAGGTTGTAGCGCAGGCCGTCCCAGATGCGCTTGGGCAGCGTCACCACGTTCAGGCCGCTGGTGAACAGGGTCACCACCACTTCCTCCCAGCTCATCACGAAGCCCATGAAGAAGCCGCCGAGGATGCCACCGCGCACATTGGGCAGCAGCACGTGCCAGAGCGTCGGCCAGAGCCCGGCACCCAGCGAGCGGGACGCCTTGTACAGGCTCAGGTCGAGCCGCGCGTAAGCCACCAGCAGGGCGATCACCGAGTACGGCAGCGCCATCAGCAGATGACCGAAGCCGACGCCGGGCAGGCTGTCGAGGATGCCCAGGCGCGCGCCCAGGTAGTAGATCGACATGGCCGAGACCACCTGCGGCACGATCATCGGCAGCAGCACGATCAGCGTCAGCATGGTGCGGAAGCGCCGTTGCAGCCAGATGCCGGTGGCGAACAGGAACGCCAGCGCCGTGGACAGCGCGCCGACCAGCAGCGCCAGGCCCAGGCTCTGCAGGATCGACAGCAGCCAGGCACCGTCGAACAGCGTCGCGTAGTGGCGCAGCGACCAGCCGCCCTCCGGGAAGGCCAGGTAGCGCTGGTTGCCGAACGACAGCGGCACGATCACCAGGATCGGCAGCAGCAGGAACAGCGCGGACAGCACCAGCGCCGCCCAGGACAGCCAGCGCCCCAGCGGCGGGCGCGGCAGTTGCGGCTTGCCCGGCTTGGGCATGGCGGAGACGAAGGTTCCCTGCGGGGTCACAGCTCAGTCCTCCCGAGCAGCCGGCGGAAGCCGATGAGTTGTCCGAACAGCAGCGCGCAGCCCACCACCAGCAGCATCAGCACGATGCTCAGCGCCGCGCCCAGGCCCCAGTTGGAAAGCTGGAACATCTGCACGTAGATGTACTCGGCGAGCATCGCCGCCTTGCCGCCGCCCAGCAGCGCCGGGGTGACGAAGCAGCCGAGGCTGAACACGAAGACGATGGCCGAGGCGGCGACCACGCCTGGCAGGGTCAGCGGGATGAAGATGTCCTTCAGCGTCTGCCAGTGGCTGGCGCCCAGGCTGCTGGAGGCGCGCAGCAGGCTGTCGTCCACCTGCTTGAGCGACGACAGCAGCGGCAGCACCGCGTACGGCACCATGAAGTGCACCATGCCGATCAGCGCGCCCAGTTCGTTGCGCACCAGCGGCGGTGGCGCGTCGAACCAGCCGGTGGCCATCAGCCCCTGGCTCACAATTCCTCCATTACGCAAAAGAACCAGCCAGGCGAAGGCGCGGATCAGCATCGACAGCCAGAACGGCAACAGCACGAACAGCTCGATCAGCTGCCGCCCGCGCGGCGTCGCGAAACGCCAGCGATAGGCGATCAGGTAGGCGATGGCGACGCTGATCGCGGTGGTCAGCAGGCAGATGCGCAGGGTGCGCCAGATCACCGCCTGCAGGTTGGCGTTGTCAGCGATGGCCGCGTAGTTCTGCGTGCCCCATTCCGGCAGGCTGAAGCTCCAGCCCAGCACGCCGAGGGTCGGCAGCAGGTAGCCGACCACCACGAGCAGCGGCAGGGGCAGGATCAGCAGGCCGTAGACCGGCAGCACGCCCGGTGCGAAGCGCCGCATCTCAGCCACCGATCAGCGCCAGGTAGCGCTCCAGGGTTTCGCCGTAGTGCTCGGCGTGCCACTTGTTGTTCAGCGACACCTGCTTCTTCAGGTTGTCCGGCGCGGTGGGGTTGATCGCCTGCAGCTGGGCGCTGAGCAGGTCGTTGGCCTTCAGGTTCACCGGGCCCATGTTGTAGACCTCCATGAGCCTGGCCTGCACCTCCGGGCGCAGCGCGAAGGCGATGAAGTCCATGGCCGCCTTGGTGCCGGCCGGGTTGCTTTTCGGCACCATCCACACCGAGGGCGAGACGATGCCGCCGTCGAAGCTCCAGTCGATCTTGCCGGCGGTGTCGTTCTTCACCAGCTCGGCGCGGGTGTGCCACATCTGCGCCATGCTCACTTCGCCGTCGCGGATCAGCTGCTGCGACTCGGCGCCGGTGGACCAGTGGGTGGCGATGTGCGGCAGCAGCTGCTCGATCTTGCGCAGCGCGCGGTCCACGTCCAGCGGGTAGAGCTGCTCCGGCGGCACGCCGTCGGCCAGCAGCGCGCATTCGAGGTTGGCGCTCATCCACTTGTAGAGCGTGCGCTTGCCCGGGTACTTCTTCACGTCCCAGAAATCGGCCCAGGACCTGGGCGGGTTCTTGCCGAACTGCGCGTGGTCGTAGCCGATCACGTAGCTGTAGGTGTAGTTGGCGAGGCCGAAGTCATGCACGTCGCCGTAGCCGATCAGCGACTTGTCGACGATGCCGAAGTCGATGGGCGCGAGGAACTGGTCCCGCCCCAGGCGGTAGGACGAATACATCTCGCCGTCGCACACGTCCCAGTGCACCGCGCCGCTGTTCACCTGGGTCTTCAGCGCGCCTTCGGTGGGGCCGCTGCCGTCGATCTTCAGGGTCATCCCGGAAACGTCGTTGAAGCCGCCGAAGCTCTTCTCGAAGGCCGGCACCGCATCGCCGCCCCAGTTGGCGACGACCAGGTTGCCGGCGGCGAAGGCGCGGCCGCCAGTGCCGAACGGCAAGGCGCTGGCGGCGGCGAGCAGCAACAGGCTGCGGTTGAAATCGCGGCGGCTGATGCCGGCGCGCTCGCCACGCCGGGCGGCGATGTCCAGTGCGTCTTCGATGAAGCCTTGGCGTTCTTTCATGTGATTGCTCCCCAAACGTTGTTTTCGTTATGCGTGAGTCAGGCGGACAACAGATGACAGTGCTGCGGCGACCAGCTGCACCAGTAGCGCTGGCCGCTGTGCAGATCGCCCAGCAGCGGGTGCGACACCGGCAGGCGCAGGTCGAGACGCTCGCCCTGCTCCAGGGTCAGTTCCAGATTGACGTGGGCGCCCTGGTAGGTGGCGCTGCCGGCGGTGGCGCAGAGGCCGTTGTCGCGCCCGGCGTCCTGCAACGGGCGCAGGTCGATGTGCTCCGGGCGCACCGCCAGCCAGCTCTTGCCGCCCTGCCCGGTATTGGGTGCGTGCGCCACGCGCAGATGCTGGCCACGGAAATCGCAGAGCGTGGCTTCGGCTTCGCGAGCGACCACGCCCACCTCCAAGAGGTTGGTATCGCCGAGGAAGTTGGCGACGAAGCGGCTGGCCGGGCGTTCGTACACTTCGCGCGGAGTGCCGACCTGCTCCAGGCGGCCCTTGTTGAACACGGCGATGCGGTCGGACAGCGCCAGGGCTTCTTCCTGGTCGTGGGTGACGAAGACGAAGGTGGTGCCGAAGTCCTTGTGCATGCGCGCCAGTTCGCCCTGCATCTCCTGGCGCAGGCGGCGATCAAGGGCGGACAGCGGCTCGTCGAGCAGGAGCAGTTTCGGCTTGAACACCAGCGCGCGGGCCAGCGCCACGCGCTGCTGCTGGCCGCCGGAAAGCTGGGCGATGCCGCGCTCGCCCATGCCGGCCAGGCCGACGCGCCCCAACACCTCGGCGACCCGGCGCGCGATCTCGGCGCCCGGCACCTTGCGGATGCGCAGCGGGTAGGCGACGTTCTGCGCCACGCTCATGTGCGGGAACAGCGCGTAGCCCTGGAACACCACGCCGAACTCGCGCTGCTCCGGCGGCAGGCGGGTGATGTCGCGGCCGCCCTGTTCGATGCGCCCTGCGCTGGGCTCGACGAAGCCGGCGAGCATCATCAGCGTGGTGCTTTTGCCCGAGCCGGAAGGCCCCAGCAGGGTGAGGAATTCACCCTGGCGGATGCTCAGGCTGAGGTCGCTCAGGACCTGCAGGTTGCCGTAGCGCTTGCCCAGGCCGAGCAAGTCGACGAAATGCTGCATGGCGGGTCTCCAACCGTTTGTTCTTGTTGATCGGTGTTGGCGTGGGAGCATCTTCTGTGCAAATTTTACTAACGGCAACTCAAAAGATTTCCGCCTGAACCGTTAGTCAAATTCACATAAAAGGCCTCTCCATGCGTTCGAACAGTGCATTCCGCATGCCCTCCCTCATCGCCCTGCGCGCTTTCGAGGCGCTGGTCCGGCAAGGCAGCATCAGCCGTGCGGCGCTGGAGCTGCACGTCACCCACGGGGCGGTCAGCCACCAGGTGAAGAAGCTGGAGGAAGAACTGGGCATGGCCCTGGTGAAGCGCCAGGGCAAGGGCGTCAGGCTGACTCCGGCCGGGCGCCAGTTGAGCCAGCAGATCAGCAGCGCCTTCGACCAGCTGCGCGACATCCGCCGCGCCTTGCCCAACGAGGAGCCGGCCGGCGAGCTGCGCATCGCCTGTGCCCCGGCGCTGCTGGCGCGGGTGTCGTCACTGCTGGAGAAATTCCTGCGCAACTATCAGGAAGTCGCCCTGCACCTGCTGCCGATGAGCAGCGACCTGGGCGAGGCGGACATGGTGATTTCCTTCGGCGAGACGCACATCGAGGGCCAGCGCTTCGCGGCGCTGGGCGACATCCGCTACTTCCCGGTGTGCAGCCCACGCCTGCTCAACACCCAGGAACACCTGCGCAAGCCCCGCGACCTGGCGCGCCAGGTGCTGCTGCACGAGGACGACGGCTTCGACTGGAGCCGCTACTTCCTCGCCGCCGGCGTGCCCGGCCTGCAGGCGCGGCAGAACGTGTTCCTCCCCGACGCGTACCTGACCATCCGCGCGGCGGTGGCCGGCGGCGGCGTGACCATCAGCGACCACATCCTGGCCGGCGAGGAGCTGCACCAGGGGCGGCTGGTGCGCCTGTTCGACATCGACTTCCCGGCGCCCTATCCGTACTTCCTGATCATCCCGCCGCATGGCAACCAGGCGCTGGCGCGGGAGTTCGCCGACTGGCTGCTGCGCGAGCTGGAGGCGATTCCGGCGTTCGATTGAATGAAGAGGCGGAAATGGCTAAGGAAAGCGCACCCGTAGGATGGGTGGAGCGCAGCGATACCCATGCTGCCGGTGCACGCGATTGATGGGTATCGCTGCGCTCCACGCCATCCTACGGACGAGGTTTGCCGGGTACAACGAAGCGCTCCGGGGGATTCGCGGACAAGGTCCGCTCCTACGGGGTCGCGCCGGCGCGGCTTTCGTAGGAGCGGAGCTTCTCCGCGATCCGCCGGCAACACCGGCACCCTGGCGGTTCGCGAGCAAGCTCGCTCCTACGAGGAGCACCCTGGTTCGCCCTGTAGGAGCGAGCTTGCTCGCGAACAAAGCTGCAGCGCGCCAGCCCGAGACCGCTTGCAGCCTCAGACCTTGCGCCCGTTCAGCAGGAAGTGCGACAGCGCCGGGATCAGGATCAGCGCGCCAAGCATGTTCCAGAGGAACATGAAGGTCAGCAGGATGCCCATGTCGGCCTGGAACTTGATCGGCGACCAGGCCCAGGTGACCACCCCGGCGGCCAGGGTCACGCCGACCAGCGCCACCACCTTGCCGGTGAAGATCACCGCCTGGCGGTAGGCCAGCGCCAGCGGGAAGCCGGCGCGCTGCAGCTGCAGCTGCACGCTGAGCAGGTACAGCGCGTAGTCCACGCCGATGCCCACGCCCAGGGCGATCACCGGCAGCGTGGCGACCTTCACGCCGATGCCCATCAGCACCATCAGCGCCTCGCAGAGGATCGAGGTGAGCACCAGCGGCAGCAGCGCCACCAGGGTCGCGCGCCAGCTGCGGAAGGTGATCAGGCAGAAGATGCCCACCGCCGCGTAGACGTAGAACAGCATCAGGTGGTTGGCCTGGCGCACCACGCGGTTGGTCGCCGCCTCGATCCCGGCGCTGCCGGCGGCCAGCAGGAACTGGCGGTCCGGCGTGCTGTTGGCCTTGGCGAAGTTTTCGGCGATGCCGGCCACTTCGTCCAGGGTCTGCGCCTTGTGGTCCTTGAGGAAGGCGATCACCGGCATCAGCGAGCATTCGGTGTTGAACAGCTCCGGGGTGTTCACCGAAGCCTGCTGGGCGGCGTAGTTGAGCACGTCCTGGTTGCGCTGCAGGCTGGCGAACTTGGGGTTGCCCTCGTAGGTGCCGGCGGTGATCTGGCGCACCGCGTTGACCAGCGAGGTGGTGGCCTGCACGCCTTCGTGCTGTTGCAGCGCCCAGCCCAGGCGGTCGGCGAGGATCAGGGTCTTGTAGTTCAGGCAGCCTTCGGCGGGCGTCTTCACCATCACCGCGAAGAGGTCGCTGGACAGCGCGTAATGCCCGGTGATGTAGGCGTTGTCGCGGTTGTAGCGCGAGTCCGCGCGCAGCTCCGGGGCGCCGGCGTCGAGGTCGCCGATCTGCAGGTGCTGGCTGACCAGCAGGCCGCCGGCGCCGAGCAGCGCGGCGACGATCAGGGTGATGCTCGCCCAGCGCCGCTCGGTGAAGTGGTCGAGCAGCGCCCACAGCCGGCCCAGGCCCTGCTCGCGCGCTTCCTCCTGCTCTTCGCGCAGGGCGCGGGCGGCGGCGCGCGGGCTGACGCCGACGTAGGACAGCACCACCGGCATCAGCAGCAGCGAGGTGAAGATCAGTACCGCCACGCCGATGCTGGCGGCGATAGCCAGGTCCTGGATCACCGGGATGTCGATCAGCATCAGCACGGCGAAACCCACCGCGTCGGAGAGCAGCGCGGTGACCCCGGCGAGGAACAGGCGGCGGAAGGTGTTGCGCGCGGCCACCTGCTTGTGGGTGCCGCGGCCGATGTCCTGCATGATGCCGTTCATCTTCTGGGTGGCGTGGGACACGCCGATGGCGAAGATCAGGAACGGCACCAGGATCGAGTATGGGTCCAGCGCATAGCCCAGCGAGGCCACCAGGCCCAGCTGCCAGACCACCGCCAGCAGCGAGCAGCCGATCACCAGCAGGCTGCTGCGCAGGCAGTGGGTGTAGAACAGGATGATGACGAAGGCGGTGGCCACCGCCAGGCCGAAGAACAGCATCACCCGCAGCAGGCCGTCGACCAGGTCGCCGACCAGCTTGGCGAAGCCGATCACGTGCAGGCGCACCGGGCCCTTGCCCACCTCGCCGGCGGCGAAGGCGCGCTCGTCGCCGAGGAATTCGTACTTCAGGCGCAGCTCGTCGAGGGCGCGGGAGAATTCGCGGTAGTCGATGCCCTTGCCGGTGGCCGAGTCATGGTCCAGCAGCGGCACCACCAGCATGCTGGAGCGGAAGTCGTTGCCCACCAGGCTGCCGACGATGCCGGCGCGGGCGATGTTCTGCCGCAGCTGGCCGATGGCCTCGGGCTTGCCGTCGTAGCCGTCGGGCATCACCGGGCCGCCCTGGAAGCCTTCCTCGGTGACCTCGGTCCAGCGCACCGCCGGCGACCACAGCGACTTCATCCAGGCGCGGTCGACGCCGTGGCTGAGGAACAGCTGGTCGCTGATCTGCCGCAGGCTGTCGAGGTAGGCCGGGTCGAAGACGTCGCCGCTGGGGTTCTCCACCACCACCCGCACCGAGTTGCCCAGGCCGCGCAGCGCGGCGCGGTTGTCCAGGTAGTTGCGGATGTAGGGATCGCCGTGGGGAATCATCTTCTCGAACGCCGGGCGCATCTCCAGGCGGGTCACCGCCATGTAGCCCAGCACCAGGGTGACCAGCGCGATTAGGGCGAGGAACAGCGCGCGGTTGTTGAATACCAGGCGCTCCAGCAGATTGCCGCTGTGGATGTCGAAGTCCCGCAGTTCGCGGACTACGGGCATTTCGCCTTGCTTGAGGTCGACCATGAGGCTGTCTCTTTTCTCTTGTTCTTATGTTCTGTCAGCCGGCGCGCTCAGCGCGCCGGCATGGCGTTCTCGCGCACGCCGCGGGCACCCACCAGCAGCAGCCGGCCGGAGCCGGCCACGGCGCCGCTGACGGGCAGGCGTTCGGCCAGCTCCAGCGGGGTGAAGCTGGCGCCGTCGTCGCGGCTGACCAGGCCCTGTCCGGCCTGGCTGAACAGGTACAGGCGGCCCTGGGCGTCGAAGCTGGCGGCGGTGAGGCTGACCGGCAGGCGGGTGTCCACCGCGCTCCACTGCGTGCCGCCGTCGACGCTGCGCACCGCGTGGCCGCGCAGGCCGTAGGCGAACACCAGGCCGGGCCGCGCGACCACGCCGAAGAAGCTGCCGGCGTAGGGCGATTGCAGCGCGACGAAGCGCTCCCGCTGGCGGTCCAGGCGCAGCAGCAGGCCCTGCTCGCCGACGATGAACAGGTCGTCGCCGCTCGCCGCGATGGCGGTCAGGTGCAGCGACTGGGGATTGTCGATGCGGTGCAGCCACGGCTCCCAGCTGCGCCCGCCATCGGTGGTGTGCAGGATCAGGTTGAAGGCGCCGACGACGAAGCCTTCCCGGGCGTCGCGGAACCACAGGTCGAGGAAGGGCTTGTCGGCGCCCTCCTCCTTCAGCCGCTCGGCCTGGTCCAGCCAGGTGTCGCTGTCCGGCTGCGGGTGCGCGGCGTAGTAGTCGAGCATCAGCTGGCCGATCTGCCGGCCGTCGAGCTGGCGCTGCCAGTGCAGGCCGCCGTCGGCGCTGTGCAGGACCACGCCGTCGTGGCCCACGGCCCAGCCGTCCTGCGGCGTGGGGAAGCGCACGGCGGTGAGGTCGGAGCTGACCGGCACCTCGGCCTGGCGCCAGCTGGTGCCGCCGTCTTCGGAATACAGGATGTGGCCGCGCGCGCCGACGCTGACCAGGCGCTCACCGGCTCGGGTGATCGCCAGCAGCGGCGCGCGGCCGGGGACTTCGCTGTGGGCCGCCGGCAGGTCGAGCACGTCGACGTACTCGCCGGCCTCGACGCTGCCCGCCAGCATCAAGGCGCCGAGCAGCAGCAGGCGCTTGAAGGGGATCTGCATGGAGCTTTCCTCGCAAGGCAGCGGCGGCCCGGCCGGGCCGCCGCTTTCATCAAAGGGCGCGAGCGCCCACCGTCAGCGGATGCCGCTGCCGGCCAGGGCCTCGGGGGACCACTGGGTCTTGGCCAGCGGATCGATGTAGCTGATGCCGCCGTACGGGCCGACGACGCCGTTGATGTTGTACGAGCCGGCGGTCAGGTCGTAGATCATGAACGGGGTGGCGTCCGGAATCTGCTTGTCGTAGCTCTGGCTGAGGAAGGCGAAGGAGCCGCGATAGAGCTGGCCGCGCGCGTCGTACTGGTCGGAGGCCACGGCCACCCAGCTGTCCTCGTCGAGGTAGAAGCGGCGCTTGGCGTAGATGTGCCGCGCACCGGGCTTGAGCGTGCCCTCGACCACCCACACGCGGTGTTTCTCCCAGCGCACGTAGTCAGGCGACAGGTGGTTGGGCGTGACCACCGGCTTGATGTCGCTGGCGTAGGTCAGGCGGTAGGTGTTGTAGGGCACGATCAGTTCCTGCTTGCCCACCAGCTTCCAGTCGTAGCGGTCCAGCGCGCCGTTGAAGACGAACACGTCGTCGTAGGTGCCGGCGCCGGCCATGCCCGGGTTCGGGGTGTCGTAGGCCAGATTCGGCGCCAGCTTCACGCGGCGCTGGCCGGGCAGGTACTGCCAGGCGCGGCGCGGCTGCTGCAGCGGGTTGGCGGCGTCCTTGAGCATCATCGCCTCGCCGGCGCGGCGCGCCGGGCCGCTGTAGTACAGCTTCATCTGGTAGTAGACCTCGGAGCCCTTCACCGGCTGGGTGAGGTCTTCGTACACCGGATAGTTGATGAAGGCCTGGCCGGTGGTGGCGAGGTTGGCGCTGCCCGAGGCGTCGACGTTCCAGGAGTCGTACTTGGCCTTGATGTTCACCCCCTGGTAGCGCAGCAGGAAGTTCCACATGGCCTCGGCGCCGCTCTGCGGGATCGGGAACGGCACGCCCGGCAGCGCGTTGTCGATGGCGGTGCCGCCTTCCAGGGACTGGGCGGTGACGGCGTTCTTCCGGCTGTTCTCCAGCACCGTCTCCGGCAGCGCGGCGCTGCGGTGGGTCGGGTAGACGTCGACGCGGAAGGTCGGATAACGCTTGGCCAGCTCGATGGTGGTGGCGCTCAGCTGGTTCTTGTACTGCTCGACGTTCTTGCCGTCGATCACCAGCAGCGGCTTGTCGCTGGCGAACGGGTCCGGGCGCATGCTGTCGCCGGCCTTGAAACCGGCCGGGGCGCTGGTCAGGCCACCGGCGTAGGCGGGAATAGAACCGTCGCTGCTGGCGGCCTTCTCGGCGCCGACCAGGGTCAGGGTGCTGCCCAGCTGGGCGGCATCCTGCGGGGAAACCGCGGCCTGGGCCGCGCCACACAGGGCCAGGCCGAGGGCCGTGGCGATCAGGGTAGGCTTGAAGTTCATGCTGTGTTTCTCCTGCTCCGGGTAGGGAGCCTGGGGTGAAATCAGAAAGTCGCCTTGAAGGAAGCGGTCACCATGCCGCGGTCCTTCAGCAGGGGCGCGAGGCCGCCTTGCGAGGTGATCTGCCCGGGGATGCACTGGTACTGCCCGTTGGCCCCGGGGGTGTTGTTGTCGTGGCCGCTGCCGCAGGTGTCGAAGGGACCGAAGGCGTCGACGTACTTCAGGTCGACGCGATACTTCTGGTGGAAGTCCGCGGCCATGCCGACCGAGTAGCTGCCGGCATCCTCGTTGCCGCCCAGCTGCACCGCCGAGTTGCCGTTGAGGCCGACGTTGTAGGCCAGCGGCATGGACAGGTCGACGCCGGGGAAGGCCTGGTACCAGGTCGGGGTGAAGTTGGCGGACATGGCGTAGGCATTGGTGGTGACCTTGTCCACGCCGTGGTAGCTGGAGTCGCCCTTGAAGGTCTGCTCGCCCTCGGTGACGTCGATCAGGTGGGTCAGGGTGCCCTCCAGCGCCAGCGACGAGGCGTCCCACAGCGGGGTGGCGCCGAAGGTCACCAGGCCGTTGAGCACCACGTGGAAAGTCTTGCCGCGGGCCAGGCCCGTGTCGCCGTCGCTGGGCAGCTCGCCGATCAGGTTGGCGCCGTTGATCAGGCCGTGCTGCGCCGCCGCGTAGAGGGTCGGGTTAACGGTGGTGAAGTTGCTCGCCAGCGGCATGTTCTCGCGGTAGTTCAGGTCCATGCCGACGCTCACCCCGCCGATCTCCTTCGACAGGCTGATGCCGTAGATGTCGATGTCGTCGGCGTAGGCGGTGAAGTAGTTCATCCCCTGCAGGCCGGCGAGGCCGGGCTTGTGCATGTTCGGCGCATCCACCAGCACCGCCGGCAGGGTGTCGGAGGTGTTGCGGTAGTAGAAGCCGAGGGTGCCGTCGAGCCATTCCGGGCTCCACTTGGCCATCACGCCGTAGTCGCCGGAGTTGTCCGGCTTGCGGTCGTGGCCGCGCGGCGCGCCGTAGAAGGCGTTGAGCGCCGGCAGCGGCAGCCAGAACACGTTGCCGCCGTCGTTGAGCATGTCGTAGGGGCCCATGTAGGTGCCGCCTTCGGGGAAACGCGAGTTCTCGAATTCGAGGAAGTACTGCGCGGCCAGGGTCAGCTCCGGGTTCACCGTCAGCGAGGCGGAGACCTGGTTGCGCGGCATGAACAGCTCTTTCGCCTCGGTGCCGGGCACGTTGTACAGCTTGCCCAGGTCCAGGGCCGACTGGCCGTAGTTGATGCCGTTGGCGGCGCTGAACAGGGTCTCGCCCCAGTAGATGGTGTGGCGGCCGAGCTTGCCGCTGAGCTGCATGTCGTCGCCGACCTGGTGGCTGGCGAAGACGAAGGCGTCGAGCAGCTCGCCCGACGGGCCGTTGTAGTAGCGGTCGGCGAAGTTGCTCAGGCCGTGGGTCTGCGGCTGCGCGCCGGGCGGCGCGAGCACGGCGCCGCTGGCGGTGACCAGGTGGCCGGCGTTGCCCTTCTGGCCGGGGAACGGGTTGGCGGCGCCGACGTCGTCGTAGGCGTGGTCGTACCAACCGGCGGCGCTGAGGCGGAAGCCCATGCTGTCGCGGTAGACGAAGTCCAGTTCGCTGAGCAGGTCGAAGCGCTGGGTCACCGGGCTGCCGGAAGAGAAGTTGCGATCACCGTCGTTGGTGTTGGCGGTACCGGCGATCTTGCTGTTGGCCGCTTCCACCCGCTGCCCGTAGCTGAGCTTGACGGTGTTGTCGAAGCGGACCGAGATGTCCGGGTTGCCGGTGTCCAGCTCGAACGCCTGGGCGGCGGTACCGCCGAAGGCGCCGAGAATCGCGGTGGCCAGCAGGCAGCGGCGCAGGCGCCGCGGTGGGGTGCTCTGGTAGTGCATTCGTGTGCTCCGTTTTCTTGTTGTGGTCGGGACGCCATCCAGGCCCGTCCCGCGGCCTTCGCCCGCGCCGCTTTCAGGGCATGCGCGTGCCTGCCCCGGCGCCAGGCGCCGAGGTGCGAACTTGCATCGGGGATCAGCGATCCAGCATCTGGATCAGGGCATCCGCCTCCGGCCAGTCGCCGAATCCGGAAGCGGGGTTCATGTGGCCGACGCGGCCCAGCTCCACCAGGCTCGCGCCCCAGGTGTTGGCCAGGCGCTGCACCGCCTGCGGGGTGGCCAGCGGATCGTTGTCGCTGGAGGCCACCAGGCAGGGGAACGGCAGCGGCTGCCGTGGCAGGGGCGTCCAGCCGCGCTCGGCGAGGCTCTGCGCGCTCGGATAGTTGTCCGGCCACTGCGCCTCGACATCCGGCGGCGTCACCAGCAGCGCGCCCTTGATCGGCCGGTCGTGGCGGGCCGCCCAGTGGGCCACCATCAGCACGCCGGCGCTGTGGGCGACCAGGATCACCGGGCCGTCGATCTGCGCCAGCTCGTGCTGGATCGCGGCGACGCGGGCATCGAGGTCGAGCTTGTCGCCGGTCAGCGGCGGCACGCTGCGCGCCTTCGGCAGACGGGCCTGGAGATGGGTCTGCCAGTGTTCGGCCACGTGGTCGCGCAGACCGGGAACGATGAGGACGGTGGTGGATTCGTTGTGTTTCACCGGGTCACCTTGCAACTGTTTCGAACTCGTTGGAGCAGACAGTAGAGGCAGGGCGGCGGCGCTGCTTTGCATAGAACGTCAGGCACTTCGCAATTGATGACAGGGGCGACGCCATCCGCCACCCCGCGCCCGGGCCATATCCCACGCAGCGCGCGAGCCAGGGCGGCGCGATGACGCCCAACGGCGCTGGCCGATATACGAAAGTTCGTACACGCTTTATTGAACTCACCGATAGAATCTGTCGTCATCGACCAAGCCAAACGCGTGCTGGCAAGGGTGTTGAACCTGTCATTTCGTGACAGGCACCCGCCGGCGCGACGCAGCCACACAAGAACAAGAAGGCGACCGGTATGACCCCAATGGTTCGTATTGCGGCACTGACCAACTACCTGGAGGTGGCCCGCCACCTCGGCCTCAACCCCCAGCAGCAGTTCAGCCGGGCGGGCCTGACCCTGTCCATGCTGGAACACCCCGAGCAGCGCGTGCCGATCACCCCGGTGATCAGCCTGCTGGAGGAATCGGCCCGCGCCAGCGGCTGCGAGACCTTCGGCCTGCGCATGGCCGAATCCCGCCAGCTCGCCGACTTCGGCGTGATCAGCCTGCTGATCAGCCACCAGGCGACCCTGCGCGAGGCGATCGACACCATCGTCCAGTACCGCCACATGATCAACGAGTCGCTGGCCCTGTACATCGACCAGGAAGGCAAGACAGCGATCCTGCGCGAGGAAATCATCACCGTGCCGCCGATGCCCATGCGCCAGGGCATCGAGCTGGCCATCGGCACCCTCTACCGCCTCTGCGCCGCCCTCCTCGGCCCGCACTGGCGGCCGATCAGCGTCAACTTCAGCCACGACGCGCCGGCGGACCTGCAGGTGCACCGGCGCCTGTTCGGCTGCAAGGTCGAGTTCGGCAGCGAGTTCAACGGCATCGTGATCCCCGCGACCGACCTCGACGCGGCCAACCCCATGGCCGACCCGGCCATGGCCCGCCACGCGCGCAGCTTCGTCGAGTCGCTGCCCGGCGCCACCGAAGGCAGCACCCTGAACGAGGTGCGCAAGGCCATCTACCTGCTGCTGCCGATGGGCCGCGCGACCATCGAGCAGATCGCCCAGTCGCTGGGCCTGAACGTGCGCACCCTGCAGCGCCGCCTGGAGGAGAACGGCGTGACCTTCTCCGACCTGATCAACGAAGTGCGCCGCGAGCTGGTGCTGCGCTACATGGAGAACCCGCGCTACTCGCTCGGGCGCATCGCCGACCTGCTCGGCTACGGGATGCCCAGCTCCTTCACCCGCTGGTTCACCATGCAGTACGGCATGTCGCCGGCGGCCTGGCGGCGCGAGCATATCGGGCGGGAAACCGAGTGACGACGCACGCCCCCTGTAGGAGCGAGCTTGCTCGCGAACCCGCCTGACGCCGGCCCTGCCGGCGGATCGCGGACAAGGGCCAGTGCGTAGGGTGGACGTCGCTGTTTACATCCACCATGGAGCCCAGGCTGGACGCCGATGGTGGACATGAAAAGCGATGTCCACCCTACAGGGCTTTATGATCGGTGTTTCCGCGCCGCTTCGGCGTGTACTGGAACTTCTTGTTTCGCCCTCCCGGGCGAGTCCCTTTTGGGGCCCCAAAAGGAACCAAAAGGGCCCGTCCCGGCATCCGGGTCTTCGCTTCGCTCAGACTGCCCTCCTTCCGGTATTGCTCCGAGGGTCGGCGTACAAGGGCCGTCCCTGGCCCTTTACGCCTCTCGCGGCATCCATGCCGCTCGCCCCTCTGCGCAATACCTCCACTCGGCCTCCTGACGGGACTCTGCGCGTGCCGGATGTTTCGGTGTGACAGGCAGAGCTGCGGCTGAAGGATCGCTCTTCGTAGGATGGCGTGGAGCGAAGCGATACCCATCAGGTGGATAACGCTGCGCGTTATTCACCCTGCAAGAGCATCGCGGACGGAGGCTAGGCGCCCCCGTCTCTCCTACGAAAGCCGATCCCACCGTAGGAGCGGACTTCGTCCGCGATCAGCCCCGCTAAAGAGCTTCGCGGACAAGGTCCGCTCCTACACGAGCAAATCCCGGGCGCGCTGTGCTTTGGGATTTGGCTTTTGAAGACTTCCAGAGGAATCTCCGCGCGCGCCGGAGCGCCCCTTCAGGAGGCCGAGCGGAATCGGAGTTTCAGGGGTTGAGCGGCATGGATGCCGCGAGAGCGTTGTCGGGCCAGGGATGGCCCGTCAACGCGGGCCCCTGAAACTCCGATGGAGCGAGGGAACCCCGGCGAAGCCGGGGCCGGATGATGGGGCACAGACCTTTGCCTACTTTGGGTCGTTTGCCAAAGTAGGTCGCCCGAGGGGGCGAAACAAGAAGTCCCAGCACACGCCGAAGCGGCGCAGAAACACCCCAGCCCAAACAAAAGCCAAAAGCATCGCGGAGAAGCTCCGCTCCTACGAAAGCAAAGCGGTACACCCTGTAGGAGATCCGCCGGCAAGGCCGGCGTCAGGCGGGTTCGCGAGCAAGCTCGCTCCTACAGGTGTTCATCCGGCAGCATCGGTGCGATGGCGGGGCTTCGCGGACAAGGTCCGCTCCTACGAAAAGCCTCGCGCTGGAGCGGGCCCGATCAACCCGCCAGCCGCAACATCCCCAGCACCAGCCCCGCCAGGAACACCGTCTCCCCCACCATCAGCAGGATCGGCTTGATCCCCACCGTGGCCAGCGCACGCAGCTGGGTCTTCATGCCCAGCGCGGCGATGGCGATCACCAGGCACCATTGCGACAGCTTGCTGCCGCCCTGCTGCACCAGCGGCGCGAGGAAGCCGGTGCTGTTCACCGCCGCCAGCAGCACGAAGCCCACGGCGAACCACGGCAGCAGCGGCGGACGCTTGTCGCCCGGCTCGACGCCGCGGGCGCGGGTGATCATCGCCGCGCAGAGGATCACCGGCAGCAGCATGGCCACGCGCATCAGCTTGACCACCGTGGCGCTGTCGCCAACCTCCGGCGAGATGCTGTAGCCGGCGCCGACCACCTGCGCCACGTCGTGGATCGTGCCGCCGAGGAAGATGCCCGCCTGCAACGGCGGCAGGCCCAGCGCGTGGACGATCATCGGGTAGAGGATCATCGCCAGGGTCGACAGCGCCGAAACGCCGAGCACGGTGAACAGCGTGGCCTTCTCCTTCTGCGTGTGCGCCGGCAGCGCCGCCGCCAGGGCCAGCGCCGCCGAGGCGCCGCAAATGGCCGTGGCGCCGCCGGTGAGCAGGCCGAAGAGGAAGTTGAAGCCCATGGCGCGGGCGGCGGCGATGGACACCAGGATGGTCACGCTGACCAGCACCACCACCATCACCACCGGCTGCCAGCCGAGCTCGGCGATCTGCCCGAAGGTGATGCGGATGCCCAGCAGCGCCACGCCCAGGCGCAGCACCTCGCGGGCGGTGAACTCGATGCCGGCCTTGCACACGCTGTCGGTGGCGAGGAAGTTCAGCGCCAGCCCCAGCAGCAGGGCGAACAGCATCACCGGCGCGCCGTAGTGTTCGGAGAGGAAGGTCGCCGCGGCGGCGACCATGGCACTGACCAGCAGCCCCGGCAGCAGGGTGCGGCTGCGGCTGCCGAGTGCGGAAATGGCGGCGGCGCTCATGCGGGAACTCCTTCGGCGGTCGGCTCGTCGAGCAGCAGGAAGCACTGGTCGGCGCGCCACTCGATGGGGTAGCGGCGCACGCCGAAGCCCTTGATGCCGGCCGGGCAACCCGTGTCCAGGTCGAATTTCAGCCCGTGCGCCGGGCATTGCAGCCAGCGGCCGTCCAGGCGGCCGCCGAACAGCGAGGCCCCGGCGTGCGGGCAGCGGTCGTCGATGGCGTACAGGCAGCCCTCGACGTCGAACAGCAGGACGATGCCCTGCTCGTGGTGGATCAGGCTGCGGCCGCCGCGGGCGGGCAGCCGTTCGCTCGGGATGTGCAACGCGCGACTCATGCCGACAGCGCCTCCTGCCGGTCGAGGACCCGGTACAGCGCCGCGAGCAGCTGCTCCGGGCTCTGTCCGCCGAGGGCGAAGGCGCGGCCGTCGACGAGGAACAGCGGCACGCTGGAGTCCGCCAGGCCCACGCGGCGGCCGATGAAGGCGCGCGCGCCGTCGGCCAGCGCCTCCTCGAACTCATCCGGCAGGTAGTCGCAGGCGCGCAGCAGGCGGCGCAGGGTGTCGCGCTGGCCGATGTCCTCGCCGAGCTGGAAGTGCGCGCGGAACAGCAGCTCCAGCAGGCGCTCCAGCTGCGACTGGGTGCCCAGCTGGGCGGCGCGCTGGAACACGCGGTGGGCGTAGGTGGTGTTGGGCATGCTGCGGATGCGCTCGAAATCGATCTGCACCCCGGCCTGCAGCGCGGCGCCGTGGACTTCCTTCTGCCGCGCGCGCACCGCGCGCTTGCCGCCCAGGCGGCGCTGGTAGAACTCGGCGAAGGGCTCGCCCTCCAGCGGCACCTGGGGCAGCAGCTGCAGCCCCAGCCAGTTGACCCGCACGTTCAGCTCCGGACGCTGCCGGGCCAGCAGGCGCAGCGCGACGTCGAGGTTGCGCTTGCCGATCAGGCACCAGGGGCAGATGAAGTCGAAGGTCATGTCGAGGTTCAGCGTCGGCATCATGCGCCCTCCCCTTCGCCGTTCAGCCGGCGGATGTCGCTGTGGTAATGGCGGCGGGCGTAGAGGAAGACCAGCGCGGCGAGGATACTCAGCAGCGGCACGATCTGGAAGGCGCGGTCCAGCCCCAGGGCGTCGGCCAGCACGCCGGTGAGCAGCGGGCCGGGGGCCAGGCCGAGCAGGTTGTTGGCCAGGGTCAGGGTGGCGAAGGCGGTGCCGTGCACGGCCGGCGCGGTCAGGTTGGCGACCATGGCGCCGGACGGCCCGGAGGTGCCGGCGGCGACCAGCATGCCGAGGGCGATCAGGCTCAGCTGCACGGTGCCCGGCGGCAGGTGGAAGGCCACCGACAGCAGCAGGCAGCTGGTCAGGCAGAAGCCGATGGCGAGGACGATCTTGCGCGGCGGGTTGGCGCGGCCCAGGCGGTCGCAGAGGATGCCGCAGAGCACCATGCCGCTGCCGCCGACCAGCACGATCAGCGCCGAGATCAGCCCGGCCTTGCCGGTGTCCAGGTGGTAGTAGCGGTTCAGGTAGCTGGGAATCCACACCATCACGGCGGCGGCGACGAACAGCTGCAGGCCGCTGCCCAGGTAGGCGGCGATCACCGAGCGGCTGCCGAACAGGCTGCGCAGCGAGCGCCCGCCGGCCCCGCGCCGTGCTTGCGCGGCGGCCACCGGGGCGATGCGCTTCTCGCTCACCACCAGCGGGTAGAGCAGCGCCAGCGCCAGGCCGAACAGCGCCATGCCGGCGAAGGCCGAGCGCCAGCCCAGGTGCGCCGCGAGCATGCCACCCAGGCCCATGCCGAGCACCGAGCCGAACATGCCGCCGGCCATGAAGGCGCCGGTCAGGGTGGCACGCAGGTGCGCGGGGAACACCGAGATCACCACGGCAATGCCGACGCTGCCGTAGGCGGCCTCGCCGACGCCGACGAAGAAGCGCGCGGCGAACATCTGCGGGAAGCTCTGCGCCACGGCGCAGCCCAGGGTCGCCAGGCTCCACAGCATGGCCATCAGCGACAGGCTGCGCACCCGGCCCCAGCGGTCGGCGAGCAGCGACAGGGGGAAGGTCAGCAGGCCGACCATCACCGCGACGATGCCGCTGAGCAGGCCGAGCTGCGCGTCGCTCAGGGCCCATTCGACCTTGAGCAGCGGGAACACCGCGTTGAGCACCTGGCGCGACATGTAGTCGGAAATCAGCAGGCCGAAGGTCAGGGCGAAGACCACCCAGGCATAACGGCGCGGCACGCTGGGCTCGGTGGCGGGAATGTCGCCCAGGGCGACGGAGTGGATGGCCATGGCGCTAGATCTCCAGGCGGGTCATTGGATTCTTGTTGTTCTGGGATAAAAGCCAGTGCGGGTTACTGGCAGAACCCGCACTGGAGCCTGTCACGCGCGAAGCGGGACGGACTTCTGGCCCGGCTGGCGGTTGGGCGCCATGCCGTTCATGCGCAGGGTTTCCTCGACGCTGTCGTACTGCACGCCGATCTTGTAGATGGCGCGCGCTTCCTTGCCGCTGGCGACCTCGCGGCCCAGCTCGTGGGCGACGCGCACGCACTGCTGGATCTGCTCCACCGAGGTCATGCGCTGGCCGCCCTGGCCAATGATAGTGTCCTCGATGCCGCAGCGCGGGTGCAGGCCCATGGCCATCGCCATCATGTTGAACGGCAGGACGTTCTTCAGCAGCGACTCGGCGGTGACGGTGGCGCCGTCCGGCGCGCGGTGCACGAAGTTCATGAAGTTGAACGGGTTGGGGCCGTCGAAGCCGCCGCCGATGCCGATCCAGGTCAGGTTCAGCGGGCCGCGGTAGACGCCCTTGCGCACCAGGCGTTCGAGGGTTTCCAGGGCGTGCATGCCGGTGAGCTGGAAGTGCGGCTGGATGTTCGCCGCCTGCAGGCGCTTGAGGTGCTCCTCGACCCAGGCCGGACCGGCCGGCACGGTCATCTCGCTGTAGGCCGCCTGGTACAGCGGGTTCTCCAGGGAAGTACCTTTCAGGTATTCCGGATAGAGCAGCTCCATGATGTTCATCTGGGTGGTGTTGATCGCCACCGTCACCTGGTCCGGCTTCGGAGTCAGCTCGGCGAGCATGTGGCGGGTGTCGTCGGACAGCCACTTGGCCGCTTCGCCATCGCTTTCCGGGGCGAAGGAGATCGAGCCGCCGACCTGGATGATCATGTCCGGCACCGCTTCGCGCACGCCGGCGATCAGCTCGTTGAACTTGGACAGGCGCTTGGAGCCCTTGCCGTCCAGCTCGCGCACGTGCAGGTGCAGCACGGTGGCGCCGGCTTCATAGCAGTCCACGGCCTTCCGCACCTGCTCTTCCATGGTCACCGGGATGTCTTCGGGGAAGTCCTCGGGCATCCACTCAGGGCCGTAGGGCGCCACGGTGATGACTACCTTGTCCTGGTTTTCAGGGTGCAGGGAATCGTCGAAAAATTGCATGTCAGTCTCCGTAAATTGTTCTTGTAGAGCTCTTTTTTCCGAGAGTCAGAAGGGCTTGTCGCCGATGATTCCGGCGCGTTCCATCTGGCGCACGCAAGGCGGGTAGTCCATTACCGCGTAATGCTGGGTGCAGCGGTTGTCCCAGATCGCCACGCTGTTTTTCTTCCAGCGCCAGCGCACCTGGTATTCGGGGATGTAGGCCTGGCTGATCAGGTAGCGCAGCAGGTCGCTGGCGCCGGGGTTGGCGTCCTGGCCGAAGCGCACGTTCTGCGCGGTGTGGAAGTTGGTGAAGTGGGTGGTGAAGGCGTTGACGAACAGCACCTTCTCGCCGGTTTCCGGGTGGGTGCGCACCACCGGGTGCTCGGCGTCCGGGTACATGGCCTTGAGCGCCAGGCGCTTGTCGATCGGCATCGCCGCGCCGAAGCTCGCCTCGATGCTGTGGCGGGCGCGCAGCTCCGCGATCCTGCTCTTGATCTCGGCCGGCAGGTTCTCGTAGGCCAGCGCCATGTTCGCCCACATGGTGTCGCCGCCCACCGGCGGGCACTCCACGCAGCGCAGCACGCAGCCCAGGGGCGGTATCTCGCGCCAGGTGGCGTCGGTGTGCCAGGCGTTCTCGTAGCGGTCGTTGGGCAGGTCCGGGGTCTTGTAGATGCGCACCAGGCCCGGATGCTCCGGGTCGCTGCCGGCCACCGGATGGTCCTCCAGCTCGCCGAAACGGCGGGCGAAGGCGACGTGCTCGGCGCGGCTGATGTCCTGGTCGCGCAGGAACAGCACCTTGTGCTTCAGCAGCAGGCTGCGCATTTCCTCGAACAGTGCATCGTCACGGGCGGCATCGCCCAGGTTCACGCCGGAAACTTCAGCGCCGATGCTGCAAGTCAGTTGCTCCACGTGCATGGCGGATCACCTCAGATGACGAAGATCGACGAGCCGGTGGTCTTGCGCGATTCCAGGTCACGGTGGGCCTGTACCGCGTCTTCCAGGGCGTAGTGCTGGTTGATCTCGATGCGGATGTCGCCGTTGCCCACGTGGGTGAACAGCTCGTCCAGCAGCGCGGCCTTCTCCGCCGGGTCGGCGATGTAGTCGGCCAGCGCCGGGCGGGTGAGGAACAGCGAGCCCTTCATCGCCAGCAGCACCGGATCGAACGGCGGGATCGGCCCGGACGCGGTGCCGACGCAGACCATCAGGCCACGGCGCTTGAGCGAATCCAGGGAGGACATGAAGGTGTCCTTGCCGACGCTGTCGAACACCACGTCGACGCCACGGCCGTCGGTCAGCTCGCGCACGCGCTGGGCGACATCCTCCCGACCGTAGTTGATGACGTGCTCGCAGCCGTGGGCGAAGGCGATCTCGGCCTTGGCGTCGCTGGAGACGGTGCCGATCACCCGCAGGCCGAGCAGGCGCGCCCACTGCGAGACGATCAGGCCGACGCCGCCGGCCGCCGCGTGCAGCAGGATGCTGTCGCCGGGCTTGAAGTCGTGGATGCGGCGCATCAGGTAGGCCGAGGTCAGGCCGCGCATGGTCATCGCGGCGGCGGTCTCGAAGGCGATGCTGCCCGGCAGGCGGATCAGCGGCGCGGCGGGCACCAGGCGCTCGGTGCTGTAGGCGCCGAGGGTGTTGGTGAAGCCGGTGTAGGTGACGCGGTCGCCGGGCACGACGTTGCTCACGCCCTCGCCCACCGCCACCACCACCCCGGAAGCCTCCACGCCCATGCCGCTGGGCAGCGGCACCGCGTAGGTGCCGTTGCGGAAGTAGGTGTCCGCGTAGTTCAGCCCCACGGCGACGTGACGCAGGCGCACCTGCCCGGGGCCGGGCTCGCCGACCTCCACGTCCTCGTAGCGCAGGACTTCGGGACCCCCGGTCTCATAGAAACGAACCGCTTTTGCCATGCCGGATTCTCCAGTCTGTCTTGTTTTTCCAGCGGGCGGATGCCCATGGAACGGACTCTAGGCAGAGGGCCGGAAGGCCGCTTCACATCGAGCGACAGGGGCTTTTCATTTCGTGACAGGGAGGCGGCGCCGTTCGTCAGGCGCGCGCGGGAGCGGGCGCAAAGGCGCGTTCACTGGTCGGAGGGAACAGCCGACGGGAGGACGCGGACATGCCAAGACTCATCGCAGTGCTGCTGGCGGGCGTGCTGGCCGTCGCCCTCGGCGGCTCGTCCTGCACCAACCGCAACGAACATCCCGACGCCCCACCACCGCCGCCGACGCCACGGATGTCCGACGACATCAATATCGGTGCGCAGCCGGTGCAGCCCGTCCTCCAGCGCTGACGCGTCTTCTACAGCGAACCTGGAAACCCGCTGCGGGCTGAAGGAATCGCGGACAAGGTCCGCTCCTACGGGAAATATCGGTGCCCGCTCTTGTAGGAGCGGACCTTGTCCGCGATGGGCCCGGCACCTGATCCAGCCTTACGCTCGCCCCTACACCCGCCCCTTCCTCGCCCCGGCGGCGAGGATGAGCCGCGCCGGCACCAGCGCCAGCAGCCCGAGCACCGCGAAGAGGACGATGGTAACGACGCCCTCGCGCCGGTCCATGAAGTCCGTCAGCGCGGCCAGGCCGATGGCCAGGACGAACATCACCAGGCTGAACCACTGCATCAGCAGCGCGCGGCGTTGCCAGGGGGACTGTTTGACGGCCTGAAGATTCTCCATTTCGTCATTCATGACAGCGCTCCCGTTGAGGTGGCCTCTCCACGCTAACAGGCAATCCCCGCCCCCGGCCGCAGAGCTGACGAAACGCCCGCCGGAGCCCCTCTGCGACGCGCCATCGCGCCTGTCCGGGCTGCTCCGGCGATGAATAAATGGCTATCCTTCACCGCGTTGTCACCAAACATGGAAAGCCTTCATGCCGAAGAAGCTGTTGCTGGTCGTCGCTCTACTGCTGTTGCTCGGAGGTGGGTGGTGGTACCTGCACTCCCGCGAAGGCGGCGACAAGGGTCTGGTGCTCTACGGCAACGTGGATATCCGCCAGGTCTCGCTGGCCTTCACCGGCAGCGAGCGCATCGCGCTGATGGCGGTCGAGGAAGGCGACAGCGTGAAGGCCGGCGACGTGCTGGCCAGCCTGGACACCCGCACCCTGCGCCTGCAGATCGACCGGGCCCGCGCGCAGATCGCCGCCCAGGAGCAGAACCTGCTGCGCCTGAAGAACGGCTCGCGCCCCGAGGACATCGACCGCGCCCGCGCCCAGGAACAGGCCGCCCGCGCCCAGCTCGACCTCGCCAGCACCCAACTGCGCCGCCTGCACAACATCCGCGCCAGCAGCCCCGGCGGCCGCGCCGTGAGCCAGCAGGACATCGACAGCGCCACCTCGCAGCAGAAAGTCGCCCAGGCCCAGCTGGAAGACCGCCAGAAGGCCCTGCGCCTGGCCCGGATCGGCCCGCGCGCGGAAGACATCGCCCAGGCCGACGCCCAGCTCGCCGCCGCCCGCGCCGACCTCGCCCTGCTCCAGCACAACCTCGACGAAGCCGACCTCCGGGCGCCGCAGGACGCCACCGTGCGCTCGCGCCTGCTGGAGCCCGGCGACATGGCCTCGCCGCAGCGCCCGGTGTACGCCCTGGCGCTGACCGACCCGAAATGGGTGCGCGCCTACGTCAGCGCCGCCAACCTGGGGCGGATCAAGCCGGGCATGAAGGCGCGGGTCTTCACCGACAGCCACCCGGACCAGCCCGTCGAAGGCCACGTCGGCTTCATCTCCTCGGTCGCCGAGTTCACCCCCAAGTCGGTGCAGACCGAGGAATTGCGCACCAGCCTGGTCTACGAAGTCCGGGTGCTGGTGGCCGACCCCGACAACCGCCTGCGCCTGGGCATGCCGGCCACGGTACGTTTCGCCGACGAGCCGCGCTGATGTCCGCCTCACCGGTGATCCGCGCCGAAGCCCTGGCCAAGCACTTCCTGGTCAAGAGCTCTTCAGACAAGCATGGGGGAAGGACGGTGCAGGCGCTCAAGGACATCTCGCTGGACATCCCGCGCGGCCAGCTCACCGCGCTGGTCGGCCCCGACGGCGCCGGCAAGACCACCTTCCTCAGACTGGTCGCGGGACTGCTGCAAGCCGACGCCGGCCGCCTGACGGTGCTGGACCTGGACGTCCACGCCCGGCCGCAGCAGGTGCAGGACCGCATCAGCTACATGCCGCAGCGCTTCGGCCTCTACGAAGACCTCAGCGTGCAGGAGAACCTCGACCTCTACGCCGACCTCCACGGCGTGCCGCCCGCGCAGCGCGTCGAACGCTACCGGCGCCTGCTGGAAATGACCGACCTGACGCGCTTCACCCAGCGTCCGGCGGGCAAGCTCTCCGGCGGCATGAAGCAGAAGCTCGGCCTGGCCTGTACCCTGGTGCGCTCGCCGGACCTGCTGCTGCTCGACGAGCCCACGGTGGGCGTCGACCCGCTGTCGCGCCGCGAGCTGTGGGAAATCATCCAGCAGCTGATCGAGCAGGAGCAGCTCAGCGTGCTGGTCGCCACCTCCTACCTGGACGAGGCCGAGCGCTGCGCCGAGGTGTTCCTGCTGCACCAGGGCCAGCTGATGGCCCAGGGCGAGCCGGCATCGATCCGCCAGCACGCCGACGGCCTCTGCTTCATCGCCACGCCGCCAGCGGAGCAGCCCGCGCGCACCCTGCAGGCGCGGCTGCTGGACGACCGGCAGAACATCGTCGACGCCGTGCCGCAGTCCGGCGAGGTGCGCTTCATCCGCCAGCCCGGGGCCGACCAGCCGGCGCTGGAGCGGCTGCTCGACGGCGCCCCGGTGCGCCCGGTGGCGGCGCGGCTGGAAGACGGCTTCATGTTCCTCCTGCGCGCCCGCGCCGATGCCGAGGCGGTGGACATGGAATCGCTGCAAGCCGGCACGCAGCGCCATGCCGGGAACGGCGAAGCGGTGATCGAGGTGAAGGACCTGGTGCGCCGCTTCGGCGACTTCACCGCCGTGGCCAGCACCAGCTTCAGCGTGCGCCGCGGGGAAATCTTCGGCCTGCTCGGCCCCAACGGCGCCGGCAAGACCACCACCTTCCGCATGCTCTGCGGGCTGCTGCCGGCCACCAGCGGCACCCTCCAGGTGGCCGGGGTCAACCTGCGCCACGCGCGGGCCCAGGCGCGGCGCAAGGTCGGCTACGTGTCGCAGAGGTTTTCCCTCTACGGCAACCTCTCGGTGGCGGAGAACCTGCGCTTCTTCGGCGGCGCCTACGGCCTGGGCGGCAAGCGCCTGAGCCAGCGGATGGACGCGGTGTCCCGGCAGTTCGACCTGACCGGCCAGGAAGACGCCCCCAGCGGCCAGCTGCCCGGCGGTTTCAGGCAACGGCTGGCGATGGCGGTCGGCCTGCTCCACGAACCGGAAATCCTCTTCCTCGACGAACCCACCAGCGGCGCCGACCCGCTGGCCCGGCGCGGCTTCTGGCAGCGCATCACGGCGCTGGCGGCCTCCGGCACCACCATCATCATCACCACCCACTTCATGGAAGAAGCCGAATACTGCGACCGCATCGTCATCCAGGACGCCGGCCGGCTGCTGGCCATGGGCACCCCGCGGGAAGTACGCGAGCAGGCCGGCGGCCAGGGCAGCACGCTGAACATGGAGCAGGCCTTTATCGAAATCGTCGAGAGCAACCGCGAACAGGCCGGGGCGGGCGCGGCATGAGCGGCGGCTTCTGGCGGCGCCTCGCCTCGTTGACCCGCAAGGAAGTGCGGCAGCTGGTGCGCGACCGCAGCAACCTGCTGATCGGCATCGGCCTGCCCATCGCGCTGATCCTGATCTTCGGCTACGGCCTGTCGCTGGACGTGAAGCGCGCGCTGATCGCCATCGTCCTCGACGATCCCTCGCCCATCGCCCGCGACGTGGCCGCCAGCATCAGCCGCAGCGACTACCTGGTGCCGCTGCCGGTGCGCTCCTTCGCCGAGGCCGAGGCGCTGATGGAGGCCCGCGAGGTGGACGCCCTGGTGCAGTTCCCCTCCGACTTCGCCCGCCGCCTGGGCGACGGCAACGCGCAGGTCCAGGTGCTGGTGCAGGGCTCGGACGCCACCCGCGCCGCCAGCGTCGCCACCTACCTCAATGTGGCGCTGGCCGGCTGGGGCGAGAAGCAGGCCGACCGCAACGCCGGCCAGTCCCCGGCGCGGGCCGGCGCGGTGACCATCGTCCAGCGCATGTGGTTCAACGCCGCCAACACCAGCACCTGGTACCTGGTGCCGGGGCTGATCGTGCTGATCATGACCCTGGTCGGCGCCTTCCTCACCGCCCTGGTGATGGCCCGCGAATGGGAGCGCGGCACGCTGGAGGCGCTGTTCGTCACCCCGGTGCGGCCGGTGGAAATCCTCCTGGCGAAGATCATCCCCTGCTTCGCCATCGGCATGATCGGCCTGGCGCTGTGCCTGACCGCCGCACGCTTCCTGTTCGACGTGCCGCTGTACGGCTCCTTCGTGGTGCTGGTGATCGCCTCCATGCTCTACATGCTGGTGGCCCTCGGCATCGGCCTGCTGATCTCCTCGATGACCCGCAACCAGTTCCTCGCCAGCCAGATCGCCCTGCTCGCCAGCTTCCTGCCGGCGATGATGCTCTCGGGCTTCATCTTCGACCTGCGCAACGTGCCGCTGGCGATCCGCGTGATCGGCAACCTGCTGCCGGCGACCTACTTCATGGAACTGGTGAAATCCCTGTTCCTGGCCGGCGACTTCTGGCCGCTGATCCTCAGGAACTGCGCGATCCTCGCCGCCTACGCCGTGACCCTGCTGGGGCTGGCAAGGCTGGTGACGCGCAAGCGGCTGGACTGAAAATGACCGAATTCTTCTGGCGCATCCTCAACCTCTGGCGCAAGGAACTGCTGGTGATCCTCAAGGACCCGGCCAACCGCATCGTGCTGGTGGCGCCGGTGCTGATGCAGAGCGTGCTGTTCGGCTACGCGGTGACCTTCGACCTCAACGACGCGCCCTACGCGCTGCTCGACCTCAGCCGTGGCGAGGCCTCCAGCGAGCTCGTCGCGCGCCTGGACGGCAGCGGCATCTTCCACCGGGTGGCGACCCTGACGCGGGTGGAGGAAATCCAGACGGTGATCGACGAGCAGACCGCGCTGCTGGTGATCCACATCCCGTCGGATTTCCAGACCCGCCTGGCGCGCGGCGACCAGTCGCCGATCCAGCTCATCCTCGACGGGCGCAACTCCAACACCGCCGGCTCCGCCGCCGCGGGGATGGCGACCATCGTCGCCGACTTCAACCGCGAGCGGGGGCTGGCGGCGGCGCCGCTGAGCGTGGTCAGCCGCGCCTGGTACAACCCCAACCTGGAAACCCGCTGGCCGCTGATCCCGGCACTGATCGCCACCCTGAGCATGCTGCAGACGCTGATGCTCACCGCCCTCTCGGTGGCCCGCGAGCGCGAACAGGGCACCTTCGACCAGCTTCTGGTGACGCCCTACACGCCGCTGGAAATCATGCTCGGCAAGGCCATCCCGCCGACCCTGATCGGCCTGACGCAGGCGACCCTGGTGCTGCTGCTGGCGCTGTTCTGGTTCCGCATCCCCATGGCCGGCTCGCTGCCGGACCTCTACGGCGGGCTGGCGGTGTTCACCATCGCCTGCGTCGGGCTGGGCATGTCGATTTCCGCCGTGTCGCTGAACATGCAGCAGGCGATGCTCTACACCTTCGTGCTGATCATGCCGCTGACGCTGCTCTCCGGCCTCGCCACGCCGGTGCGCAACATGCCGGAGTTCCTGCAGATCGTCACCTACGCCAACCCGCTGCGCTTCGGCATCGACCTGATCCAGCGCATCTACCTGGAAGGCGCCAGCCTCGCCAGCGTGTCGCTCAACCTGTTGCCCATGCTGGTGCTGGCCGCCATCACCCTGCCGCTCGCCTCGTGGCTGTTCCGCCACCGCCTGACGTGAGAGAAACCCCATGAAACCTTCCCTCACTCCCCTCGCCTGCTGCCTGCTCCTGCTGGCCGGCTGCGCCGTCGGCCCCGACTATGAAGCGCCAGAAACCCAGGGTCCGGCGAGCTGGCAGGCGGCCCATTCCGGCGACCCGGCGCTGCAACCCTGCGCCGGCGCCACGCCGCTCGCCGAGGACTGGTGGACGCTGTTCGACGACCCTGTGCTGAACAACCTGCAACGCCGCGCCGGCAAGGCCAGCCCGGACCTCGACACTGCCGTGCTGCGCTTCGCCCAGAGCCGCATGCAGCGGCAGATGGTGGCGGCCCAGCGCGGCGTGGACGTCAACGCCTCGGCGGCGGTCAACCGCCAGCGCATGAGCGAGAACGGCGCCAACGCGCTGATGATCCAGCGCATCGGCCCCGGCGCGGACAGCGCGGCGATCAGCAAGGTCCTCGCCGAGCCCTTCACCCTCTACCAGGCCGGCTTCGACGCCTCCTGGGAGCCCGACCTGTGGGGCCGCATCCGCCGCTCCATCGAGGCCGCCGACGCCAGCGTGGCGGCGCAGGCGGCGATGCTTGAGGAAGTGCGCCTCGGCGTCGCGGCGGAACTGTCCCGCGCCTACTTCGAGCTGCGCGGCGTGCAGCAGCAGATCGCCGTGACCCGCCAGGACCTGGCCGCCACCGAGGAATCGCTGCAACTGATCCAGGCCCGCGCCGACGGCGGGCTGGTGGACGATTTCGACGTCGAACGCCAGCGCGGCCAGCTCGCCGACCTGCGCTCACGCCTACCGCAGCTGCTGGCCAGCGAAGGCGCGGCGATCAACCAGATCGGCGTGCTGATCGGCGCCGAACCCGGCAGCCTGCGCGAGGAGCTCAAACCAGTGGCGCAGGCCGAGCCGCAGACGCCCGACCTCAGCCTCGGCCTGCCCGCCGAACTGGCCCGCCGGCGCCCGGACATCCGCGCCGCCGAAGCCCGGCTGCATGCCGCCACGGCCAATATCGGCGTGGCGGTGGCCGATCTCTATCCAGCGATCCGCCTGGGCGCGCGCTTCGGTTTCGAATCCACCGAGGACGGCCGCATCAGCGACTGGGGCAGCCGCAGCTGGAGCGTCGGCCCGAGCCTCTCCGTGCCGGTCTTCGACAACGGCCGGCGGCGCTCCACCGTCAACCTGCGAACGCTGGAACAGCAGGAAGCCGCCGTGGCCTACCAGCAGACCGTGCTGAAAGCCTGGCAGGAAGTCGACGACGCCCTGAGCCGCTACGGCGCCGAACGCCAGCGCAACCGCCAGTTGCAGGACAAGCAGCGCAGCAGCGACATCGCCTACGGCATGGCCCGGGCGCGCTACGCCGGCGGCCTGACCGACTTCCTGGTGGAACTGGACGCCCAGCGCGCCTACCTGCAGGCGCGCCGCGACGTGGTGGACAGCGACACCCAGCTGCGCCTGACGCTGATCGCCCTGTGCAAGGCCCTCGGCGGCGGCACGCCGGCTACCGAGGTCTCCGCCAGCAACTGAACTGGAAAGCACGAAGGTGGATCGCAAAACCCCACCTTCGCTGTATTGCTCGTCATGAGCCCCATCCGATTTCTGGGAAAACTCTCACAGCGCATAACGCCTCACCTGACAGCCCGGGCTAAAGCCCCTGCATAGCATCCGACCTTCTCGAAGTTACTGGTCCGCCCGTACCCGTACGGACCTCAAACCTCAACAAGGAAGGTTCCATGCGTCAACGGGATTTGCGGTTCACCTTCTCCATACAGTCCAGCCCGATCGAATTCGAAGTCATTGAATTCACTCTGGAAGAAGCCCTCTGCGAGCCCTTTCGGCTGACCGTTGAACTGGCCAGCCACAAGAATCACCTCGACTTCGGCCAGATTCTCGACAGACCGGCCTTGCTGACCCTCTGGCAAGGCACCCGCGCCGTGCGGCATGTCCACGGATTGGTCTCCAGCTTCACCCAAGGCGCCACCGGCTTTGTCCGCACCCGCTACCGGGCGGTGATCGAACCGCGACAGGCACGCCTTCAGCTCAGCTCGGACTGGCGCGTGTACCAGAACAGGAGCGTGCCGGAAATCGTGCAGGCCACGCTCGCCGAACACGGCATCCTGCACTACCAGCAGAACCTGCACACCGAACACCTACCCCGTGAATACTGCGTGCAGGCCGGCGATACCCATTTCTATTTTCTGGAACGACTCCTGCGCGAGGAGGGAATCGTCGCCTGGTACACCTTCGACGAGAACACCCACCTCCTGCACCATAGCGACAAGCTCTACGTGCAACCACGTATTCCAGGCGGGCCCGTGCAGTTCAACGCGCAACCCGCAGGCGACAACCCCGAACCGGTCATTCGCTCATTCAGCTACACCGAAAACGTCCGTACCGCGCAACAGACCCAACGCGACTACACCTTCAAGCGCCCTTCGCTCGACCAGCAGCAAAACGCCCGTGGCGACAATCTCGACCATCAAGGGCTGGATTACGAGCGCTACGACTACCCTGGCCGCTACAAGGTCAGAGGCGCCGGCAAGCCCTTCACCCACAACCGTATCCAGGGCCACCGCCGCGACGCGCAGGTTGCACGGATCGAGGGCGACGATCCCCGCCTGCTGCCGGGGCACTCCTTCCAGTTGCAAGGCCATCCCCGCGATGACTTCAACACCTGGTGGCGTCCCGTACGCATCCTCCACAAGGGCGTACAACACACCAGCCAGGAAGACGAAGCCGCTTACTCCGAGCAAGGCGTCACCTATGACTACACCGCCGAAGTGGTCGCCGAGGACGTGGAATGGCGGGCCGAACCGCTACCCAAGCCGCGCATCGACGGGCCGCAGATCGCCACGGTGGTGGGCCCTGCAGACGAGGAGATCCATACGGACGAGTGGTCCAGGGTGAAGATCCAGTTCCCCTGGGACCGCCTCGGCCAGAATGACGAGTTCAGCTCCTGCTGGGTTCGCGTCGCCCAGAATTGGGCTGGCGCCAACTGGGGCCACATGGCCATTCCGCGCATCGGCCAGGAAGTGATCGTCAGCAACCTCGACGGCGATTGCGACCAGCCCATCATCACCGGCCGGACCTACCGGGCCACCAACCCGGTGCCCTATGCCCTGCCCCGTCACAAGATCCTCAGCACCATCAAGAGCAAGGAGTATCGGGGCAGCCGCGCCAACGAACTGCGCATCGACGACACCACCGCGCAGATCAGCGCGGCCTTGATGAGCGACCACGGCGCCACGCACCTGCACCTCGGTTACCTGACCCACCCACGCCCCGAAGGCGGCGCGCCACGCGGTGAAGGCTTTGAACTGCGCACTGACGAACATGGCGCACTGAGGGCCGCCAAAGGTCTGCTGCTGAGCACCGAACAACAGTTGAACGCCAACGGCGGGCAACTGAATCGCGGCACGGTGGTGCAGGTGCTGGAGGCCGCACTGCAACTGGCCAAGGGGCTGGGCGACTATGCCGGCGAACACCAGGGCATCAGCCACGACGCCGAGCCGCAGAAGACCTTGAGCGAAGCGGTCACCCGCCTCGGCCAGGGCGCCAACGACGAACCCAGCCAGGGCCGTGGTCAGGGTGGCAAACCTGCAATCGCCCTCAGCGGCCCGGCAGGCATCGCCGCCGGCACCCCGCTGTCGATCACCCTGGCCGCCGGCGAACACATCGACAGCGTCGCCCAGCAGAACCAGCAACTCACCGCCGGGCAGAAGCTGGTTATCAACGCCGGCACCGACCTCGGCCTGTTCGCCCAGAGCGGCGAGATGCGCCACATCGCCCACCAGGGCCAACTGCTGATGCAGGCCCAGCACAACGACATCCGCCTGCAGGCCGACCAGAGCGTGGAAGTCAGCGCCAGCAAGCAGCACGTGCTGGTCTCGGCAAAAGAGCACATCACCCTGATGTGCGGCGGCGCCTACCTCACCCTCAAGGGCGGCAACATCGAACTGGGGATGCCCGGCAACTTCATCGTCAAGGCGGCCGAGCACAGCCTGATCGGCCCTGCGCACGCCTCCACCACGTTCAACACCTGGGACTCGGTGCCCTTCGACGATACCTACGTCCTGCGCGACGAAAACACGCTGGAGCCACTAGCCCATCGAACAGTGGAGCTCCTTCGTGGCGATGGCTCGACCCAGGTGCTCACCACCGATGCCCAGGGCCGGCTGCCAAAGCAGCAAGACCTGGCGATGGATCGCGTGCAGATACACGTCCGCCCCAAGGGAACCCCCAGCCTCGATGACAAGGAGTCCAACGCATGACCAGCCCTGCACCCGACAGCGATCAGGAAATCATCGTTCCGCGTAGCCGCGACAGCCAGGGCCGCCTCGTCTACAACACGCTGCTGACGCGGACCGAAGACCAGCGCGAGAAGACCTTGCTGGTGAGGCAAACCGCGACGATCCCGGTGATCTTCATTCCGGGGATCATGGGAACCAATCTTCGGGACAAGGAAAGCAAGAACACCGTGTGGAGGCCGCCAAACATCGGCCTACATCCCGGCGACATTCTTTCGGCCATTGGGGCATTGCTGGTCTGGTGGGGACGCGGGCCCAAAGATCGACAGAAGTTGCTCAAAGCCGAGAAAGTCGAAGTGGATGATCAGGGAACAATCGACACGGCCCCCTCCGAGCTCAGCGAAGAGGCCGCGCGTCTGCGCGGCTGGGGCAAGGTCATGCGCACGGCCTACAACCCCATCATGGCGCTGATGGAAAGCCGGCTGGACCGGATCGTTCATCGGGCGGAACCCCAGGGATGGTGGAAGGAAGCAGGCCAGCACTCGCCGGCCGATTACGGCGAGGAACTGGGCAAGGCAGGGGCACTGAGCCAGGAGGACCTGAGCAAGGCCAGCAAATACCAGTTCGACGTCTGGTGCGCAGGCTACAACTGGCTGCAATCCAACCGTCAATCCGGCCTGGACGTCCGGGAGTTCATCGAAAACACGGTACTGCCCTTCTATCAGAAGCAGGGTGGCGTCGCCCCTGAACAACTGGCGCGGATGAAAGTCATTCTGGTCACGCACTCCATGGGCGGCCTGGTCGCCCGGGCGCTGACGCAGATTCATGGTTATCAGCGGGTTCTGGGCGTCGTGCACGGTGTCCAGCCCGCCACCGGTTCATCGGCCATCTATCACCATATGCGCTGCGGCTATGAGGGTGTGGCACAGGTCGTACTCGGTGCCAATGCCGGCGAGGTAACGGCCGTGGTGGCCAACTCCCCGGGCGCGCTCGAGTTGGCGCCCAGCGCCGAATACCGGGGAAGCCGTCCCTGGTTGTTCCTGTGCAATGCGCAAGGGCATGTCATCAAGGACATCGACGGACAACTCCGTGCCTATCCGCAGTACGGAGACCCGTATGGGGAGATCTATAAAAGTTCTGCTTGGTATGGATTGGTGCCGGAGCAAAATACTAAATACTTAAACATGTCCGAACAGAACAACAAGAACAAAGACCCAAGAAAAGAATTCAATGATCGAATAGACGATGTATCCGGATTCCATGATGAATTATCTATATCAGGCTACCACTCAGAAACTTACGTCCATTATGCAGCAGACGATAGGCGTCCTAGTTGGCGAGATATGATCTGGCAAGGCGATACGACACCCTTGGAAGTATTAGGGGCCAAGCCTGAAGACGACGAGAACGGCAGCTACAAAGGCTGGTTCCATCGCAGCCTACCAGCGGTGACCGAAGGTCCTTTGCGCTTCTCCATGACAGACGAAAGCAAGGGAAGTGGCGGCGACGGCACGGTACCGACGGACTCTGGACAGGCGCCGAGCCTGGCCGGTATTTCCGCCAGCTTTCGCCAAGGCGGCAAGGGCAAGGGCCAACACAACACAACCGAAGGCTACGAACACCAAGAGAGCTACAACGATGAGCGCGCCCAATGGGCCACGTTCTACGGCCTCATCAGGATTGCCGGGCTCGCGGATTGGCAGGAGTGAACCCGCACTATCGCCTAGTCCTTCTTGGACTCATCGCGCTGGCCCTGCATCACCGGTTGCGCATCGTCCTCTTCTACACGGAACTCCTACATGGATAAAACTGGTTGGATCACCCATTGTTTTGGCCGTTTCCTCATTGACCTACCACCTGATGCAGACATTAAGGCAGGTTACTACCTATGGGGCGACAACATAGAACTCCTTAATGACTCACCCTTGGAACTAACAAAAAGAATAGAAAAGCGCGAGCAAGAATTAATAAATGAGAAAAACATCAAAACACAAAGAAGTAGATTTATACGAAAAATCAATCTTGACAACGGAACAGGAATACTTTCCTGGCGCTCAAACTACAGCACCGAAACTTATTTGCTAGACGCTTATGTAATATCGAAACCGGCCGGGAACGTCTATCACTGGGCAGCGGGTGTGACGAAAGATCGTGAGGCTCAAGGACTTGATAGTGCCAACAACTTGTCGCGCAGTCTCCGTTCTCTAGATGTAGGTGAAATCCCCACCGAGCCCGGCTTCTGCATAGAGCGCGCCTATATCGCAGGAAACAGCTACCAAAGCGAAGACTTTGATGTGGGTGTGACGTTCCCTAACCATCCGGGTGCTTTCCTCTCGTTCCGCGCAAGCACGGGAGCCGAGCAGGATCGACTATTGGACCGCGTCAGTGGCTTCCTCATCGGCGCAGCAAAAATGGTGGCAGGTATCGAGACCCTGAGAAAGCGTGAGCGCACAGGTGCTATCCCCGCCGATGAATACCTGGTGGCAGGAAGCGACAAAGAACAGCGTGTTTATACGTTCATGTGGGAGTCCCAGGGCAAGGACGACTCAATCACCGAACCTCACATCAAAGCCGAACTGAGCGCCCTTGAGCGCAACCGCGATCACGACGGCAACCTGCCGCGTCCAGCTTTCAAGTCGGACAAGGAAGCCCTGGACCTGTGGGACACCATCATCGACTCCATCCGCCTGCGCCCGGTAACCCCAAACCTCGGCGGCTCACGCGACAACCCACCCGCCTCTCCCAAAAGCCCTTCCGCCACCAGCTTCCGCCATGAGCCATCCGATGATTATGCGATTGCGGAGTTCCTCGCCAGCCTGACGCCGAAGAAGAACTGGATGGACGATCTGTAATGTCCAGGGACAGTCACCCGGTAGTCAGAATCCGCCCGACTGGAGTGCTTACTGCATGCGCTCTGATGACGCTATTGATGACAGCCGCCTGCACATCGAGCGAACCCGTACGCAATAACGAAATGGATAAAACTGGTTGGATTACTCATTGCTTTGGCCGTTTCCTCATTGATCTGCCACCTGATTCAGATATCAAGGCTGGATATTACCTTTGGGGAGATTCAATAGACTTAATCAGTGACTCATCCGATGAACTCACCAACAGGATCAACCAGCGCGAGCTTGAGCTAAAAAGAACCAGACACGATACAAAAGGTCAACTCTTCATTCGGAGAGTTGACTTGGGCCATAGCGCGATCGGATTACTCTCCTGGGCCTCAGATGTCAGCACGGAGATGTATCAACTAGACACTTACTTGGTCTCCAGCCCAAAGCGGAATACTTATTACCAGAGAGGTGGTATCTCTATAGATAGAGAGAATAGAGGAATCGAAATTGCAAAATCTCTCGCCAGAAACCTACGCTCCCGAGAGCCTAACGAAATCCCCACCGAACCCGGCTTCTGCATAGAGCGCGCCTATATTTCAGGAAACAGTTATCAAGGCGAACGCTTTGATATCGGCGTGACCTTTCCAGGTTACCCTGGCGCGCACTTCGAGTTCAGCTCCAGCACCGGTGCCGAACAGGATCGCCTGCTTGATCGTGTGGGTGGCTTCCTGATGGGGGTAGCAAAACGGATAGTCGGCATCGAAACCCTGAGAAAACGGGAGCGCTCCGGCGCCGTGCCTGCGGATGAGTACCTCGTCGCGGGCAGCTATCAAGGGCAACGCATTTACACCTTCGCCTGGGAAGCCCAAGGCAAAGATGAGTCGATTACAGAGCCCAACGTCTCCGCCGGGCTCGAGGTGGGCGAAAGCGACCCCGACGCGAACGGCAACCTGCCACGCCCTCCCTTCAAGTCAGACAAGGAAGCCCTGGACTTGTGGGACACCATCATCGACTCCATCCGCCTGCGCCCGGTAACCCCAAACCTCGGCGGCTCACGCGACAACCCACCCGCCTCTCCCAGAAGCCCTTCCGCCACCAGCTTCCGCCATGAGCCATCCGATGATTATGCGATTGCGGAGTTCCTCGCCAGCCTGACGCCGAAGAAGAACTGGATGGACGATCTATGACGGACGGCAAGACGGCACAGTATCGAACGACGAGAACAAACGATGGACATCATTCGCCTCGGTGACAGCACCAGCCATGGCGGCAAGGTGCTGGAAGCCTTCAGTCAAACCAACCTCAATGGCCGCCCCATGGCGGGTGTCGGGCACATGGTGGCATGCCCGCTGTGCAAGGGCGTGTTTCCCATCATCGAAGGCAGTGCCTTGCTGGATGTCGATGGCATTGCCGTTGCCCTACACGGCATGAAGACCGCCTGCGGCGCCAGCCTGATCGCCAGCGATCCAAAGGGCGAGGTGCAACAGTGATGAACGGTATGACGATATGAGCGAACCACACCCGATCATGGACCGCTCCGCCCGGGCCCGAGCAATGCTGGATCGACTCGCACTGGAATGTCTGGATCTGATCTGGCGGGGATGGCATGAGGCATATCGCTTTCGCTGTACCCATGGTCACGAGTTCACCCGCCCTCTGGCAACGGTGATTCACCCGCGCTCCAGGGGTTGCCCGATTTGCGTAATGGACTCAAGAAATCGTCGGCTTTTCAAACTGGCGCGCGAAGCGGGTGTGGAGTGCCTCGAACCACAATGGTTGGGCCCCGACGTACAGCATCGATTCCGCTGTCCCCATGGGCATCAATGGTCACGTTACGGCGAACGGCTGTGGCGGCGGATCAGTTGCCCACATTGCGGAGACAATGCAGGTCACCAAAAACGACGCCTGGTCAATGGGCTGCAAAGGCTGCAAAACACTGCGGCTGAACGAGGCGGAAACTGCCTTTCCAACCAATTCCACACAACCCACGACCGCTATCGCTTCCGCTGCAAACGTGGCCACGAGTGGGAAACTGAAGGATACGAAATCCTGCGTGGCCGCTGGTGCCGGGAATGCTCTTGGCTGGAACGATCAGAAAGCTATCTCTACAAGGATGGAATCGGCCGACTCAAACGCATTGCCCTGGAGCGGGGTGGCCAATGTCTAAGTGAAAAGTACATGGGCAGCGGCGGCAAGTATCACTTCCGCTGCGGCAATGGGCATGAGTGGAGCAGTACTGGCAATCGAATAGTGCGAGGTACGTGGTGTCGTTTGTGCTTCGATGAACGTAGACGTATGCAGAGCTTGGCCGACGCCCATCAGCTCGCCACCGAGCGAGGTGGCCAGTGCCTGACGCTGAGCTACCCGGGCCATTCGGCAAAATGGCATTGGATATGCCAGCGCGGCCACTCCTGGCATAGCCTGCTGTCTAACGTACGCAAGGGGCATTGGTGCAAGGAGTGCTTCCACATGAGCCAGATCACCAATCCAAACTCGAAAGCCTGGGCTCGCTATCGACCTGTCGAGTCTTGAGCGGCGCCCGAGGCGCGGGCCCGTGCCAGCCGCTAGTGCGACACGGCGGCGGTCTGCTGGCTGTCGCGCAGGTCCTTGGCCACCCGCCGCTGCATCTCGTAGGCCGGCGCCTCCACGGCGTCGAAGTCCGCGCTGTAGCGGTTGGCGAAGCCCTGCACGCCCCACTCCTGGAACTGCTTCACGTGCCACAGCTCGTGAGCCCAGAGGGCGACGTCCTTCTGCGCGTCCTCCGGGCGGCGGAAGACGATCACGTCGACCAGGGTGACCGCCTCGGTGTCGGGGTTCTGCATGATGGTCTGGGCGGCGTTCAACTCGTCCAGCGCGCCGGTGGAATAGCGCGCCGCCATCAGCACCTCGTCGGGGTAATAGGCCTGCAGTTGCGCGCGGATCTCCAGCGGGATCGGCTGGGTGCCGCCCTGCTCCGCCTGGTCGCGGGACTCCTGCAGCCAGACGCCCAGCGCCTGGCCGGCCATCTTGCGGGTGTCGGCGATCACCGGGCCGAGCACCGCGCCCAGGTCCGGCAGGCAGACGCAGGTGTCCAGGCAGACCTGGCGTTGTCCTTCGGGACAGCTGACGGCAAGGGCATCGACGGACACGGCCAACCCGGCGAGCAGCGCCAGGGCGCGCAGGATGCGGGTTGGAAGGGGGGATGGCATGGGGGAGCTCCGCTACGGCGTGGAGAGAGGCATGGCGGTTGGACCACGGCGCGGCGCGATCATGCCATGCCGCCGGCGAAAAAAGAGCGCTGGCGCGACGCAAGGCGTTTCTGCTAGCGTCTGGCCCATGAATGCCGCCAACCGCACCTTCCAGCAGATTATTACCACCATCGCTCCGATGGTGGGTTAGCGCATTCCGCAGACAACCAAACCCGCCTCCCGGCGGGTTTTTTAATGCCCGCCGTCCGAGGCTCCCGATGAGGAGACACCGATGGACCCGGCAAACCACCTCCCGCAAGCGCTCATCCAGCCCGCCGACGGCGCGGACCTGCCGGAGGCCGCGACATGAGCACGGGCACCCTGCACCTGCTGTGCGGCAAGGCGGCATCGGGCAAGTCCTGCCTCGCCCGCGAACTGGCGCAGGCGCCGGGCACCGTGATGCTGGCCGAGGAAGAGTGGCTGGCCGAGCTGTTCCCCTGGGGCATCAGCACGCCGGACGACTACCAGCTCTACGCCCGCCGGGTGCGCAAGGTCATGGGCCCGCACGTGGTCGGCCTGCTGCGCGCCGGCACCAGCGTGGTGCTGGACATCCCCGCCAACACCTTGGCCGACCGCCGCTGGCTGATCGGCCTGGCGGAACAGGCCGGCGCCGCGCACTGCCTGCATTTCCTCGACGTCGACCCGGCCACCTGCCGCAGCCGCCTGCTGGCGCGCCACGCCCTGGCGCCGCTGGCCGCGCCGCTGGACCCGGCGGGCTACGAGGCGCTCAACCGCTACTTCGTCGCCCCGCGCCCGGAGGAAAAGCTGCAGGTGCAGCGCCATGGCACCTGAGCGCGTAGAATCGCCGCCCCGATTGGCCCCAATCGCCTGTATAGAAAGACCACCCGCATGAACACCGACGCCATCGCCACCCTGCGCGAGCAACTGCTCACCGCCCTGAACCCCGCCCCCGCGGAAACCCGCCGCCTGTTCCACGGCCGCGGCCGGCGCTGGCCGGGGCTGGAGCAGGTCACCGCCGACTGGCTGGAAGGCGTGCTGCTGGTCTCGCTGTTCCGCGAGCCGGCCGAGGACGAACTGGCCGCGCTACGGGCGATGCTGGTGGAATTGGCGCAAGGCGACATCTGGCGCGCCAGCGGCGCCCGCAGCCTGATGCTGCAGCACCGCTACACGCTGGAAAGCACCATGGAGGTGCTGTCCGGCGAGGCCTTCGACGGCTGGCAGATCAGCGAACACGGCCTGCGCTACCAGCTCGACCTGGGCCGCAAGCAGAACAACGGCCTGTTCCTCGACATGCGCTACGGCCGCCGGTGGGTGCAGGCCAATTCCGCGGGCCTGCGGGTGCTCAACCTGTTCGCCTACACCTGCGGCTTCTCCGTGGCGGCGATAGCCGGCGGCGCGCAGAAGGTGGTCAACCTCGACATGGCCCGCGCCGCGCTCAGCCGAGGCCGCGACAACCACCGCCTGAACGGCCACGACCTGTCGAAGGTGAGCTTCCTCGACCACGACCTGTTCAAGTCCTGGGGCAAGGTGAAGAAATCCGGCCCGTACGACCTGATCATCATCGACCCGCCGAGCTTCCAGAAAGGCAGCTTCGTCCTCGACAAGGACTACGCCCGCGTCCTGCGCCGCCTGCCGGAACTGCTGGACGGCCACGGCACCGTGCTGGCTTGCGTGAACGACCCAGGCGTCGGAGTCGACTTCCTCCTCCGCGGCATGGCCGCCGAGGCGCCGCAGCTGCGCTTCGTCGAACGCCTGGAAAACCCGCCGGAGTTCGCCGATATCGAGGAAGACAGCGGGCTGAAGGCGCTGGTGTTCCGCCTGGGCTGAAAGCGCTTTTCGTAGGAGCGAGCTTGCTCGCGAACCCCGCTTCACACTGGCCCATCCGGTGCAATTGAAGTGGCCTAATGATTCTGGACACCCCGATAGGGCGTTAAGCTTCGCCCACAGCAGAGGTGTTCATGAGCAGAAGATCATTCAGTCCGGATTTCAAACTGGAAGCCGCCCGCCTGGTGGTGGATCAAGGCTATTCGGTACCGGCCGCCTGCAAGGCGATGGGGGTAGGGCCCACGGCGATGCGTCGTTGGGTGGCGCAGTTGCAGCTGGAGCGTGGCGGTCAGACGCCGGCGCATAGCAAGGCGCTGACGGCGGAACAGCGGCGTATTCAGGAGCTGGAGGCGCAAGTCCGCCGTTTGGAGCGGGAGAAAGAGATTCTAAAAAAGGCTACCGCTCTCTTGATGTCGGACGCTCTCGATTAATCAGACTGGTCGAGGCATTGGGCGAGCAGCATTCGCGTACAGAACTGTGTCGGTTATTCCGCGTGAATCGCAGCAGTGTCTACGCGGCCCACCAGCGCCAGGCCCTTGTCTGCAGACGACGGGAAGTGCTGCGTCGACGCGTAATGGAGTTGCATGCCCAGAGCCGGTGCGCAGCTGGCGCCCGAACCCTGTCGGCCGCCTTGCGCAACGAGGGTCATACCGTGGGCCGTTACCTGGCTGCCCGGCTGATGAAAGAGATCGGGCTGGTCAGTACGCAGCGCCGTAAACATCGCTACCGGGTCGCCAAGGAACAAAGCGTCATCGCGCCCAACGAACTGGAGCGTCGCTTCAATGTGGACCGCCCCAACCAGGTGTGGTGTGGGGATGTGACATACCTCTGGGCTGGTGGTCGCTGGATCTACCTGGCGGCGGTGATGGACCTGTATGCGCGCCGGATCGTCGGCTGGGCCGTGTCCAACCGTCCAGACTCACAACTCACCGGGCGTGCCTTGCGGGTGGCTTACGAAGCCAGGGGCAAACCACAGCAACTGATGTTTCACTCCGACCAGGGCTGTCATTACACCAGCCTCGAATTCCGCCAATTGCTCTGGCGCTACCACATCCGGCAAAGCATGAGTCGTCGAGGAAACTGCTGGGATAACGCCCCGATGGAGCGTTTCTTTAGAAGCCTCAAGTCGGAGTGGGTGCCGTCTTCCGGCTACGTCGATCAGACTCAAGCAGAGGCCGATGTGCTGCGTTACCTGACCGATTACTACAACCATCAACGGCCACATCGCCACAACGATTACCAGACCCCGGCACAGCGCGAAGAGCTGACCGGATAGACCTAAACCGGTGTCCAGTTTTACTTGACCACTTCAAATGCGTTCGCGAGCAAGCTCGCTCCTACAGAAGGGCTCCTTCGCCGATGCAGGCCATATCCCGATAAAAGGCCGCCGCAACCCTTGCGGCCGGGCCACCGCCACGCCATCCTTGGCACTGTATGTAAAACCAGTGCCTGCCGATGCCCGCGCCGCTCGACCCCAGCCTTTATTACCTGACCAACTTCCACCGCGCCCTCGACTGGATCGACGAACGCTACGCCGACCTGCTCGACGCCGGGGAAGCCCGGTTCATCGCCGATTTCCGCGCGTTGCCGCTGCCGTCGCGGGCGCTGCTGGTGCGGCTGGTGATGCGCAAGGGCCCGCACTTTCGCGCCGGCAAGCTGAGTTATGCGGAGATCGGCGACATTCCTGCCGCCGCCGCGCCGCTGCTGGAACTGGGCTGGCTGGACGACGCCTGTCCGCTGGCGCTGGAAGAGCTGCTGCCGCTGCTGCTCAAGGACGAACTGCTCGCGCGCTTCCGCGATGACCTGCCGCGCGGCGCGCTGAAGAAGGCCGAGCTCTACGAACACCTGCACGCCTACCACGGGCAGGTGCAGCCGTTCGCCGGCTGGTACCCGGACCTCGACCGCCTCTACACCCTGATGGCGACGCCGCTGTGCGACCGCCTGCGCCTGCTGTTCTTCGGCAACCTGCAGCAGGACTGGTCCGAGTTCGTCCTCGCCGACCTGGGCATCTTCCGCTACGAAAGCGTGCCCTTCACCGCCGATTCCCGCGCCTTCCGCCGCCGCGACGAGCTGGAGGCCTACATCCACCTGTGGAACGGCGCCGTCCGCTTCGAAGCGGGTGAACCCGTCGCCGAGCTGCTGGCCGAACTGGGCAACTTCCGCAGCGACAACCCCTACCTGCAAGCCCGCCACGGCCGCCTGCTGTACCGCATGGCCTACCAGCTGGAGCGCGAAGGCGCGCTGGACGCCGCATTGGCGCTGTACCGGCGCACCGCCGCCGAGGGCGCGCGGCAACGGCAGATCCGCGTGCTGGAGCGCCTGCAACGCTTCGAGGAAGCCCACGCCCTGGCGCAGACCGCACTGGCCACTCCGGAAAGCGACGGCGAGCTGCAACTGGTCGAGCGCGCGCTGACCCGGCTGGTCCGCCAGCTCGGCCTGCCGAAGGAGAAAGCCGCCAAACCCGCGCCGCCGCTGCGCATCGACCTGGAACTGCCGCGCCCGGACGTCAACGTCGAGTTCGCCGTGCAGGCCGCGCTCCATGAGGACGCAGCGCCGGTGCACTACGTGGAGAACGCGCTGATCTGCAGCCTGTTCGGCCTGCTCTGCTGGGAGGTGATCTTCGCCCCGCTGCCCGGCGCCTTCTTCCACCCCTTCCAGGCCGGGCCGAGCGACCTGAACCGCAGCGACTTCGTCAGCCGCCGCGCGGCAAGCTTCGCCGCGCGCCTGGCGCTGCTGGACAGCAACGCCTATCTCGCCGCGATCCGCGAAACCTACGCGGCCAAGTCCGGCATCCTCTCGCCCTTCGTGCACTGGGAGCTGCTCGACGAAACCCTGCTGGAGCAGGCCCTGCACTGCCTGCCGGCGGCGCACCTGAAACTGTGGTTCGAGCGCCTGCTGGCCGACCCGAAGGCCAACCGCGCCGGCATGCCCGACCTGATCCAGTTCTGGCCCGCCGAGGCGCGCTACCGGATGATCGAGGTGAAAGGCCCCGGCGACCGCCTGCAGGACAACCAGAAGCGCTGGCTGGCCTTCTGCGCCGAGCACGGCATGCCGGTGGAAGTCTGCTACGTGCGCTGGCAGGGCGAGGACGAGCCCGCATGAGCTACGCCATCGCCGTGCGCGCGCTGTGCGAATTCACCGCCAAGGAAGGTGACCTCGACCTGCGCTTCACCCCCGCCCCCACCGCCCAGGAAGGCATGGCCGGGCACGCCACGGTGGTCTCCCGGCGCGGCCTGGGCTACATCGCCGAGCTGCCGCTGCGCGGCGAATATCCGGGGCTGGTGGTCAGCGGCCGCGCCGACGGCTACGACCCGGACGCCAACCTGCTGGAAGAGATCAAGACCCACCGCGGCGACGTCGCGCGCATCCCGCAGAACCACCGGCTGCTGCACTGGGCGCAGGTGAAGGTGTACGGCTGGCTGCTGTGCCAGACGCTGGAGATCGACGCCATCGATCTGGCCGTCGTCTACTTCAACGTCATCACCCAGAAGGAAACCGAGTTCCGCGAGCGCTTCGCCGCCAGTGATTTGCGCGCCTTCTTCGAACTGCAATGCCAGCGCTTCGTGCAGTGGGCCGAGCAGGAAAGCGCCCACCGCATCGAACGCGACCAGGGCCTGGAGGCGCTGCGCTTCCCCTACGCCGAGTTCCGCCAGGGCCAGCGCATGCTCGCCGAGTCGGTGTACCGCGCCGCCCGCGACGGCCAGACGCTGATGGCCCAGGCCACCACCGGCATCGGCAAGACCCTCGGCACGCTGTTCCCGCAGCTCAAGGCCTTCCCCGGCCAGCAGCTGGACCGCTTGTTCTTCCTCACCGCCAAGACGCCCGGCCGGCGCCTGGCCCTGGACGCCCTGGCGACCCTGCGCCAGCAGGACGCCGCCCAGCCGCTGCGGGTGCTGGAGCACGTCGCCCGCGACAAGGCCTGCGAGCACCCGGACAAGGCCTGCCACGGCGAATCCTGCCCGCTGGCCAAGGGTTTCTACGACCGCCTGCCCGCCGCCCGCGAGGCCGCGCTCAAGCTCCTCTGGCTGACCCAGGAGGCCGTGCGCAGCGTGGCGCTGGAGCACCAGGTCTGCCCCTACTACCTGAGCCAGGAACTGTGCCGCTGGTCCGACGTGGTGGTGTGCGACTACAACTATTACTTCGACATGACCGCCCTGCTCTACGGCCTCACCGTCCTCAACGACTGGAAGGTCACCCTGCTGGTGGACGAGGCGCACAACCTCATCGAGCGCGGCCGCGGCATGTACAGCGCAGAGCTGGACCAGGGCGAGTTCAACGCCCTGCGCAAGGTCGCCCCGGCCAAGCTGAAAAGCGCGCTGGAGCGCGTCGGCCGGCACTGGAACCAGCTGCACCAGGACCAGGACGTCGACTACCAGATCTACCCGACCATCCCCGACCTGTTCATCGCCGCGCTGCAGAAGGCCGTCAGCGCCATCACCGACCACCTCACCGACCAGCCCACCGGCAACGAGGCCGAGCTGCTGCGCTTCTACCTCGACGCCATGCTGTTCTGCCGGCTGGCCGAGGCCTACGGGCCGCACTCGCTGTTCGACATCACCCGCCACGATGTCAGCGCGCGGCGCGTGCTTTCGACCCTGTGCCTGCGCAACGTGGTGCCGGCGCCCTTCCTCGCCGAACGCTTCAAGGTGGCCCACAGCACCACGCTGTTCTCCGCCACGCTGACCCCGGCGCACTACTACGCCGACCTGCTCGGCCTGCCGGAAGACGCCGGCTGGCGCGAGGTGGAATCGCCGTTCCGCGCCGAACAGCTGGAAGTCCACGCGCTGAGCAACCTGTCCACCCGCTACCAGCACCGCGAAGCCAGCCTCACGCCGATCAGCACCCTGATGGCCCGGCAGTTCCGCGCCCGGCCCGGCAACTACCTGGCCTTCTTCAGCAGCTACGCCTACCTGCAGCAGGCGCTGGAGCGTTTCAGCGCCGAGCACCCGGACATTCCCCGCTGGGTGCAGTCGCGCAGCATGAACGAGCTGGAGCGCCAGGCCTTTCTCGACCGTTTCACCACGGAATCGCGCGGCATCGGCTTCGCCGTGCTCGGCGGCGCCTTCGGCGAGGGCATCGACCTGCCGGGCGACCGGCTGATCGGCGCCTTCATCGCCACGCTGGGACTGCCGCAGGTGAACGCGGTCAACGAGGAGATCAAGCAGCGCATGCAGGGGATGTTCGGCGACGGCTACGACTACACCTACCTGTTTCCCGGCTTGCAGAAGGTCGTCCAGGCGGCTGGACGGGTGATCCGCACGCCCACGGATTCGGGGGTGATCTACCTGCTCGACGACCGCTTCAACCAGCCCGCCGTGCGGCGGTTGCTGCCGGGGTGGTGGAAGCCGGAGCGGCTGAAATTCATCGCCGACCCGCCACGCGCGAAGGCACCGCAGGGGGACCTGCTGTTGTAGGAGCGGAGCTTCTCCGCGATGCTCCTGCTCTTCGTAGGGTAGATAACGCCACGCGCTATCCACCGTCTTGTGCGGCGTTTCTGCGCCGCTTCGGCGTGCGCTGGGAGATTTGGTTTCGCCCTCCCGGGCGAGTCCCTTTTGGCGCCCCAAAAGGAACCAAAAGGGCCCGTCCCGACATCCGGGTCTTCGCTTCGCTCAGACTCCCCTCGCTCCGGCATTGCTCCGAGGGTCGGCGTACAAGGGCCGTCCCTGGCCCTTTACGCCTCTCGCGGCATCCATGCCGCTCGCCCCTCTGCGCAATACCTCCACTCGGCCTCCTGACGGGACCCCGCGCGCGCCTGCAATTTCGGTGTGACAGACAGAGCCAGGGCTGAAGGATCTCTCTTCGTAGGATGGCGTGGAGCGAAGCGATACCCATCAAGGTGGATAACGCTGCGCGTTATCCACCCTGCAAGAGCATCGCGGACGGAGTCCGCTCTTACGAAAGCCGATCCCGCCGTAGGAGCGGACTTCGTCCGCGATCAGCCCCGGTTCGCGAGCAAGCTCGCTCCTACGAAATGCGCTCCGAGTTTTCCCTGTAGGAGCGAGCTTGCTCGCGAACCCGCCCGGCGCCGGCTTTGCCGGCGAATCGCGGAGAAGGTCCGTTCCCACGAGAGCCGCCTCCGCCACGCCTGAATCCCCTCCAGCCCCCATTGACGGCCCCATCCCACCAGATAAACTGTATATCCATACAGCATAATCCGAGTTTTCCATGCCCCGCTTACCCACTTTCCTCGCCCGGCCTTCACGCCGGGCGCATGACCGTCGCCGCTCGCCGGCCGGGAGGCCGTGATGGGCAACGTGGTCGCGCTCGATACCCTGTTCCACCAGCGCCAGGTCTGGAAAGGCCAGCCCCAGGGCCTGCCGCCCAGCCGGCAGCCCACCGGCCATGCCGTGCTGGACGCCGCCCTGCCCAGCGGCGGCTGGCCGGAAGCGGCGCTCAGCGAAATCCTCCTGGCCGCCGAAGGCACCGGCGAACTGCAACTGGTCTGGCCGACCCTGGCGCGGCTCAGCGCAGCGGGCGAGCGCATCGTGCTGGTGGCGCCGCCCCACGTGCCCTACCCGGCCGCCTGGCAGGCCGCCGGCGTTGTGCTCGAGCAACTGGCCATCGTCCGTGCAACGGGCCGCGATGCGCTCTGGGCCGCCGAGCAGTGCCTGCGCTCGGGCAGTTGCGGCGCGGTGCTGTGCTGGCCGCAGCAGGCCGACGATCGCGCCCTGCGCCGTCTGCAGGTGGCCGCCGAAACCGGCCAGACCCTGGCCATCGCCTACCGCTCGCAGCGCGAAGCGCTGAACCCGTCGCCCGCCGCCCTGCGCCTGGCGCTGGACGCAAGCCCTGCGCAACTGCGCGTGCTCAAGTGCCGGGGTGGCCTGGCGCCGGCGCGGCCCATCCCGCTGCCCTGGCACTGAGGCCGAGATGCTCTGGGCCTGCATCCTCCTGCCGCAGCTGGCGATGGACGGCGTGCTGCGCGGCCGTCCCGAGCCGGACGCCGCCCTGGCGCTGCTCGCCGGGCCGCCGCAGCGCCGCGTGCTGCAAGCGGTGAACCCGGCGGCGCGGGCGCTGGGGCTCAAGCCCGGCCAGTCGCTCACCGCCGCCCAGGCCCTGAGCCGCGACCTCGCCACCGCCGAGTACGACCTGCGCGAAGTGGAGCGCTGGCAGAACCTGCTGGCCGCCTGGGCCTACGGCTTCAGCTCGCAGGTCAGCCAGCACTACCCGCGCGCGCTGCTGCTGGAGGTGCAGTCCAGCCTGCAACTGTTCGGCCCCTGGCCGCGTTTCGAGGCGCGCCTGCGCGAAGAATTGAACGGGCTGGGCTTTCGCCACCGCATCACCGCCGCGCCCAACCCGGCCGCCGCGCGCATCCTCGCCAACGGCCACGACGGCCTGGCGATCCACGACCCCGACCAACTGCGCCAGTGCCTGGGCCGGATGCCGCTGGAACGCCTCGGCCTGGACCGCGACGCCGCCACCGCGCTGGGTCGCATGGGCCTGCGCAGCCTGCAGCAACTGCTCGCCCTGCCGCGCGAAAGCCTGGCCCGGCGCTTCCCGGCGCAGCTGCTGCGGCAGGTCGACACCCTGCTCGGCCTGCGCCCGCTGGCCCTGGAGTTCTACCGGCCGCCGGACCGTTTCGAATCGCGCATCGAGCTGAATTTCGACGTGGAATCGACCCAGGCGCTGCTGTTCCCGCTGCGCCGCCTGACCGCCGACCTCGCCGCCTTCCTCGCCGGGCGCGACAGCGGCGTGCAGCGCTTCACCCTGCACCTGGAGCACCACGAAGGCAGCGACACGCAGATGCCGGTCGGCCTGCTCAGCGCCGAGCGCGAGGCGGCGATGCTCTTCGAGCTGAGCCGCGGCCGCCTGGAGCAACTGCAACTGCGCGCCCCGGTGCACAGCGTGCGATTGGTGGCCGACGACCTGCCGCCCTTCGTGCCGCAGCACCGCGAGCTGTTCGACGACCGCCCGCAGCAATCGCAGCCCTGGGAACAGCTGCGCGAACGCCTGCGCGCACGGCTGGGCGACGACGCCGTGCACGGCCTCGGCGGCCGCGCCGAACACCGTCCGGAGCGCGCCTGGCAGGACAGCTCCACCCCGCGCCTCCCCATCGTCCAGGCCCCGCGCCCCGGCTGGCTGCTGACCGAGCCGCAGCCGCTGCGCGAGTTCGCCCCGACCCTGCTGGCCGGCCCCGAGCGCATCGAATCCGGCTGGTGGGACGGCGAAGACGTCCGCCGCGACTACTACCAGGTGCGCACCCGCAGCGGCCAGCGCGCCTGGGCCTTCCGCCCGGTGGGCGACGAGGGGCCGCTGCTGCTGCACGGCTGGTTCGCATGAACGCGCCGGATGACGGCATCGGTTATGCCGAGCTGCACTGCCTGTCCAATTTCAGCTTCCAGCGCGGCGCCTCCAGCGCCGCCGAGCTGTTCGAGCGGGCGAAGAAGCTCGGCTACCGCGCGCTGGCGATCACCGACGAATGCAGCCTGGCCGGCATCGTCCGCGCCTGGCAGGCGGCCAAGGAGCACGAAATCCCGCTGATCACCGGCAGCGAACTGAGCGTCGAGCAAGGCCCGAAGCTGGTGCTGCTGGCGGAGAACCTCACCGGCTACGAAAACCTCTGCCGCCTGCTCACCCATGCCCGCCGTCGCGCCGAGAAAGGCAGCTACCGCCTGGTGCGCGCGGACTTCGACGGCAACCTCGACCACCTGCTGGCGATCTGGCTGCCGCGAGACGACCAGGACGCCGACGGCCTCTGGCTGCGCGAGCGCTTCCCCGCACGCCTGTGGCTCGGCGTCGAACTGCACAAGGGCCCGGACGACGCCGCCATGCTGCGCCGCCTGCGGGCACAGGCCACGCGCCTGGACATCCCCGCCGTGGCCTGCGGCGACGTGCACATGCACGCCCGCGGCCGCCGCGCCCTGCAGGACTGCATGACCGCCATCCGCCAGCACCTGCCGGTGCACGAGGCCGGCCAGCACCTCTACCCCAACGGCGAACGCCACCTGCGCCCGCGCGAGGTGCTGGCGTCGGTCTACCCGGCCGAGTTGCTGGCGGAGACGTTGCGGATTGCCGGGCGCTGCAGCTTCGATCTCGATCAACTGGACTACCAATACCCCCGCGAGCTGGTGCCCGAAGGCCACACGCCGACCACCTGGCTGCGGGAGAAGACCGAGGAAGGCATCAGGCAGCGCTGGCCGGATGGCGCGAGTGAAAAGACGCGCCGCCAGGTGGAATACGAGCTGGAGCTGATCGCCGAGCTGGAATACGACAGCTACTTCCTCACGGTCCACGACATCGTCGCCTTTGCACGCAAGGAAGGAATCCTCTGCCAGGGACGCGGCTCGGCGGCCAACTCGGTGGTCTGCTTCGCCCTCGGCATCACCGAACTGGACCCGTCCAAGGCCAATCTGCTGTTCGAACGCTTCATCTCCCGCGAACGCAACGAACCGCCGGATATCGACGTCGACTTCGAGCACGATCGCCGCGAGGAAGTCATCCAGTACATCTTCCGCCGCTACGGCCGTTCGCGCGCCGCGCTGACCGCCGTGGTCAGCACCTATCACGGCACCGGCGCGATACGCGACATCGCCAAGGCCCTCGGCCTGCCGCCCGACCAGGTGGGCGCCCTGGCCGCCTGCTGCGGCCGCTGGAGCGACGAGCTGCCATCCACGGAGCGGCTGGTGGAAGCCGGCTTCGACCCGGACAGCCCGGTGCTACGCCGGGTGCTGGCGCTTACCGAGCAACTGATCGGCTTCCCCCGCCACCTGTCGCAGCACCCCGGCGGCTTCGTGATCTCCCAGCAGCCACTGGAAACCCTGGTCCCGGTGGAAAACGCCGCGATGCCCGAGCGCACGCTGATCCAGTGGGACAAGGACGACCTCGACGCCGTCCGCCTGCTCAAGGTCGATGTGCTCTCCCTTGGCATGCTCAGCGCGCTGCGCCGCTGCTTCAACCTGATAGAGCGCTATCGCGGAACGCACTACACCCTGGCCACGCTGCCATCGGAGTGCCCGAAGACCTACGAAATGATCAGCCGCGCCGACACCATCGGCGTGTTCCAGATCGAATCCCGCGCGCAGATGGCCATGCTGCCGCGCCTCAAACCCAAGGAGTTCTACGACCTGGTGATCGAGGTCGCCATCGTCCGCCCCGGCCCGATCCAGGGCGACATGGTGCATCCCTACCTGCGCCGGCGGAACAAGCAGGAGCCGGTCGACTACCCCTCCGAGGAACTCAAGCCGGTGTTCGAGCGCACCCTCGGCGTGCCGCTGTTCCAGGAACAGGTGATGCAACTGGCGATCATCGCCGCCGAATACACGCCCGGCGAAGCCGACCACCTGCGCCGCTCCATGGCCGCCTGGAAACGTCACGGCGGGCTGGAGCCCCACCGCAAGAAGCTGTTCGAGCGCATGACCGCCAAAGGCTACGAACAGGACTACATCGCCCGCATCTTCGAACAGATCAAGGGCTTCGGCAGCTACGGCTTCCCCGAATCCCACGCCGCCAGCTTCGCCCTGCTCACCTACGCCAGCTCCTGGCTGAAATGCCATGAGCCGGCGGCCTTCACCTGCGCGCTGATCAACAGCTGGCCCATGGGCTTCTACAGCCCCGACCAGCTGCTGCAGGACGCCCGCCGCCACGGCCTGGAAACCCGCCCAGTGGACGTGCGCCACAGCCACTGGGACTGCACCCTGGAGCCGATTCCCGGGCGCCAGCCGGCGATCCGCCTCGGCCTGCGCCTGGTGCGCGGGCTGCGCGAAGAGGTCGCCAGTGCCATCGCGCAAGCACGCGAGCAACGGCCCTTCACCGACATCGCCGACCTCTGCCTGCGCGCCCAACTGGACGGCCGCGCCCGCGAACTGCTGGCCGACGCCGGCGCCCTGCGCGGCCTCGCCGGTCACCGGCACAAGGCGCGCTGGGCGATTGCCGGGGTCGAACCGCAGCTGCCGCTGTTCGCCGGCCAGGTCACCGCGGAAGCACCCGTCAGCCTGCCGCTGCCCAGCCGCGGCGAAGACCTGCTCACCGACTACGCCACCCTCGGCACCACCCTCGGCCCGCACCCGCTGACCCTGCTGCGCGGCGCCCTCCGGGCCCGCCGCTGCCGCAGCTCGCAGGACCTCGCCGCGCTGGAAACCGACCGCCCGGTGCGGATCGCCGGCCTCGTCGTCGGCCGGCAACGCCCGGGCACCGCCAGCGGCGTCACCTTCATCACCCTGGAAGACGAGTTCGGCATGGTCAACGTCATCGTCTGGCGCGACCTCGCCGAACGCCAGCGCCGCCCCTACCTCAGCGCCCGCCTGCTACAGGTGGACGGCACCCTGGAAGCCAAGGACGGCGTGCGCCATGTGATCGCCGGAAGGCTGACCGATCTGAGCGAATTGCTGGACGGGCTGGATGTGAGGAGTCGGGATTTTCACTGAGCCGGTTTCGTCCGGCCGGGAGGAACGAAGCGTCCCGAATGCGAGCGTGCCCCTGCGTTGGGCGGTTCGCGAGCAAGCTCGCTCCTACAGGTTGACGCCGTGCGTTTCTGTAGGAGCGAGCTTGCTCGCGAACCATTTCCCCCTGCATGGCTATTTACGTCGGTAGCTCTTTTTCCCGCTGGGCGTCAGGCAATAAACCCCGCCGCGCGGGCCGGTGCAGAAGGTGCCGCTGCTGCAGGAGCAGGAGCCGTCATCGGAAGAAAAGCGCTGCGGTGATGGCGCATTGGAGCTGCCGCCGCCCAGGTAGGCCGAGCAGTCCTTCTTCGAACCGCTGATGGAGCCGTCGTTGCACAGGAAAAGCTCGCCCTGGCAACGGGCGATCCCGCCCTTGCTGCCGGAACAGGGCGTATTGGCGGCCAGCGCCAGCGTCGCCGCGAACAGCAGCGAGATCCCCCACAACCAGACCGATACCCTGCGCATCCTGCGTCCACCTCCCGAATAGTGGCGCAATGCTATATCGCAATGGCGATCTTGTCAGGCCGGCTCTCAAGGCACCGGAATTTGCCCACGGCGCCCGCGCCGCTTACCCTCCCGCTATCTCCCCTTCGGCCAGCCCCATGATCACCCTCCGCCACATCGAAGTCTTCCGCGCGGTCATGACCACCGGCAGCGTCACCCGCGCGGCGTCCTTCCTGCACACCAGCCAGCCCACCGTCAGCCGTGAGCTGGCGCGGCTGGAGCAGTTGATCGGCTTCGAGCTGTTCCGCCGCGAGCGCGGGCGGCTGGCGCCGACGGCGCGGGCGCTGATGCTGTTCGAGGAGGTGGAGCGGGCGTTCACCGGGCTGGACCGCATCGTCGCCTTCGCCGGCAGCCTCGGGCAGTTCGCCGAGGGGCAGTTCTCCATCGGCTGCATGCCGGCGCTGACCCAGGCGCTGCTGCCCGAGGCGTGCAAGCGCTTCAGCCTGGGCAACCCGGCGATCAGCCTGGAAGTCGCGGCGTTGGACTCGCCGCGCCTGGAGGAGCAGCTCAGCGCCCAGCGCCACGACATCGGCCTGACCGAGAACGACGAGGCGCCGCGCGGCACCGAGTTGCAGCCGCTGCTGGCGGTGGACGAGGTGTGCATCCTCGCGGACGGCCATCCGCTGCTCGCCCGCCAGCGCCTGGAGGCGGCGGATTTCGCCGGCCAGGCCTTCGTCAGCCTGGCGCCGGGGGACCGCTACCGGCACCTGATCGACGGGGTGTTCCTCGCCGCCGGGGTGCAGCGGCAGATGCAGGTGGAGACCCACAGCGCCGTCTCGGTGTGCAGCATGGTCCGCGCCGGGCTGGGCCTCGCCGTGGTCAACCCGATCACCGCGCTGATGTTCCAGGGCCAGGGCATCCAGCTGCGGCCGCTGGCGTTCTCGCTGCCGTTCCAGGTGAACCTGGTGAAGCCGCTGTACCGCCCGGCCACGCCGCTGCGCGAGCGCTTCGTCGAGGCGCTGCGGGAAGAAGCGGCGCTGCTGGTCGCGCGCCTGCGCGAGGCTGGCGTCGGCTGCACTCTATATCCAATCTGAATGGACTGAACAACAAGCGGCATTATCCAGCCTCCGAAACGCCCGGTAGACTCGCTGCATCTACCTTCGGAGCTCATTCATGCCCTTCCTCGCCCTGCCCCGCGCCGAACAGCTCGCCCTGCAATTCGGCACTCCGCTGTGGGTCTACGACGCCGCCACCATCCGCGGCCAGATCGAGCGGCTGAAGCGCTTCGACACCATCCGTTTCGCCCAGAAGGCCTGCTCGAACCTGCACATCCTGCGCCTGATGCGCGAACAGGGCGTCAAGGTCGACGCGGTGTCCCAGGGCGAACTGCTGCGCGCCCTGGCCGCCGGCTACTCGTGCCGCGCGGATGAGTCCGAGATCGTCTTCACCGCCGACCTGCTGGACCGCGCCACCCTGGAAACCGTGGTCGAGCACGGCATCCCGGTGAACGCCGGCTCCATCGACATGCTCCGCCAGCTCGGCGACGTCGCCCCCGGCCACCCGGTCTGGCTGCGCATCAACCCCGGCTTCGGCCACGGCCACAGCAACAAGACCAACACCGGCGGCGAGCACTCCAAGCACGGTATCTGGCACGCCGACCTGCACGCCGCGCTGGATGTGATCCGCGAGCGCGGCCTGCGCCTGGTGGGCCTGCACATGCACATCGGCTCGGGCGTGGACTACGGCCACCTGGCCCAGGTCGGCGAGGCCATGCTCGGCCTGGTGCGCCTGGTGAAGGATGCCGGCCACGACCTGTCCGCGCTGTCCGCCGGTGGCGGCCTGTCCATCCCCTACCGCGACGGCGACCCGGAAGTGGACACCGCGCACTACTTCCAGCTCTGGGACGACGCCCGCAAGGCCGCCGAGGACGTGCTCGGCCACACGCTGCACCTGGAGATCGAGCCGGGCCGCTACCTGGTCGCCCAGGCTGGCTGCCTGCTCAGCGAGGTGCGCGCCACCAAGGACGCCGGCCGCAACCACTTCGTGCTGGTGGACGCCGGTTTCAACGAGCTGATGCGCCCGTCCATGTACGGCAGCTACCACGGCATCAGCCTGCTGGCCGGCGACGTGGCCAGCCGCGAGGTGATCGACACCGTGGTGGCTGGCCCGCTGTGCGAGTCCGGTGACGTGTTCACCCAGGGCGACGGCGGCGTGGTCATCCCCCGCGCCCTGCCGCGCGCCCAGGTCGGCGACCTGTTGCTGATTCAGGATACCGGTGCCTATGGCGCGTCGATGTCGTCGAACTACAACAGCCGGCCGCTGATTGCCGAGGTGCTGCTCGATGGCGCGGATACCCGCCTGATTCGCCGTCGGCAGCGGGTGGAGGAGTTGCTGGCTCTGGAGGACGTGCAGGGCTGATCGGTCTCGGAATACACCGCTGTCCAGCAAGACTTGTACGCTCCTGCTCGGCGGAAAAGCCCTGCCGTTTTGGATATTGGGTGTTTTTGCGCCACTTCGGCGTGTGTTGCGAGATTTGGTTTCGCCCCCTCGGGCGACCTACTTTGGCAAGTGCCCCAAAGTAGGCAAAGGTCTGTGCCCCTGCATCCGGGTCCCGCTTCGCGGGACTCCCCTCGCTCCATCGAAGTTTCAGGGGCCCGCGTTGACGGGCCATCCCTGGCCCGACAACGCTCTCGCGGCATCCATGCCGCTCGACCCCTGAAACTCCGATTCCACTCGGCCTCCTGAAGGGGCGCCCCGGTGCGCGCGGATATTCCACTGGAAACCGCTTTTCGTAAGCGAGCTTGCTCGCGAACCGGGGCTGATCGCGGACGAAGTCCGCTGCGGTGGGATCGGCTTTCGTAGGAGCGGACTCCGTCCGCGATGCTCTTGCTTCCCGTCGCGCAGCGCTTTCCACCGCGATGGGTATCGCTTCGCTCCACGCCATCCTACGACGTGCAAATCCTTCAGCCGCTGCTCTGCCTGGCACACCGAAATCGCAGGCGCGCGCAGAGTCCCGTCAGGAGGCCGAGTGGAGGTATTGCGCAGAGGGGCGAGCGGCATGGATGCCGCGAGAGGCGTAAAGGGCCAGGGACGGCCCTTGTACGCCGACCCTCGGAGCAATGCCGGAGCGAGGGCAGTCTGAGCGAAGCGAAGACCCGGATGTCGGGACGAGTCCTTTTGGTTCCTTTTGGGACGCCAAAAGGGACTCGCCCGGGAGGGCGAAACAAAAAAGTCCCAGCACACGCCGAAGCGGCGCAGAAACATCCCAGCCCAAACAAAAGCCAAAAGCATCGCGGAGAAGCTCCGCTCCTACAAAAGCAGCTCGCAGCGGAGCCGAGTTGTAGGAACGGACCTTGTCCGCGATCCGCCGGCAAGGCCGGCGTCAGGAAAGAAAGCCTCACCCCTGCTCCAGCGCGCGGAAGGTCGAGCGGTACTGCTCCGGCGTGGTGCCCGACAGACGCCGGAACATGGCGATGAACGCCGAAGGGCTGCTGTAGCCCAGGTTGAAGGCGATCTGCTGCACCCCTTCCCCCGACGCCAGCGCCTCGATGGCGGCGAGGAAGCGCAGGCGCTGGCGCCATTCGCCGAAGGACATTCCCAGCTCCCGCTGGCAGGCCCGCGCCAGGGTGCGCTCGGTGCTGTGCACCTGCCCGGCCCACTGGGCGAGCGTGCGGTTGTCGCCGGGGCCGGCCTGCAGGGCGGCCAGCACCTCGCCCAGCGCGCCGCCGCTGGCGTACGGCAGGTAGTCGTCGTGGGGCTGGGCGGCCTGCAGCTGGTCGATCACCACCTCGGCCAGGCGCCGGTCCGCTTCGCTTTGCGGGATGCTCACCCGGCGCGCGGCGAAGTCGGAGAGGATCGCCTTGAGGATCTCGCTGATCGCCAGGGTGCAGGGCGACGCGGGCAGCTTGCGCGACAGCTCGGCGGACACATAGAGCGAGCGGTAGACGATGGCCTGGCGGTTGTAGCAGCTGTGCTCCCGCCCCGGCGGCACCCACACGGCGTATTGCGGCGGCGAGAGGAAGCGCTGGCCGTCCACCTCCAGCTCCATCACGCCGTGGGACGCATAGTTGAGCTGGCCCCAGGCGTGGCGATGGCTGGGCGAATGGGTGCCGGCGTCGAATTCGTCGTAGCGGAAGTAGACCTCCGAGGGCAGCTCCTCGAAAGGCGGCGGAAAGAGCGCGGTGTCGCGGGTCATGTCCGAATGCCGGGGTGGATTGTCCGGAATTCAGTATAAGCCGGCTTCCGGACGGGCCGACAATAGGCGCCGCCACTCTCGGAATCGTTCCGCCATGAATTACCTGTTTCCCCTGCTGGCCATGGTCATCTGGTCCGGCAACACCGTCGTCAACAAGCTCGCCGTGGGGCAGATCGCCCCGGCGGAGATCGGCTTCTTCCGCTGGCTGCTGGCCGGCGCGCTGCTGACGCCCTTCCTGCTGCGCGCCACCCGCGCGCACTGGCCGGTGATCCGCGCCAACCTCGGCAGGATCGTCACCCTCGGCCTGCTCGGCATGGCGGTCTACCAGTGCCTGGCGTACTACGCCGCCGCGCTGACCTCGGCGACCAACATGGGCATCATCCTCTCGCTGATGCCGCTGATGTCCCTCGCGCTGGCGTCGGTCCTGCTGCGCCACCGGATGAGCCTCGCCGCGCTGCTGGGCGCGCTGCTCTCGCTGGGCGGCGTGCTGCTGGTGATCGCCCAGGGCAACCCGCGGCAGCTGCTCAGCCACGGGGTGAACCTGGGCGACGGCATGATGATCGTCGCCACCCTCGCCTACGGTGTGTATGGCGTGCTGCTGAAGAAATGGAACCTGCCACTGCCGCCGCTGCTGATGCTCTACCTGCAGGTGCTGGTGGCGATTCTCGCGCTGCTGCCGCTGTACCTGGCCTCGCCGCACCTGGGGCTGAGCGCCGCCAACCTGCCGCTGGTGCTCTACGCCGGGCTGCTGGCGTCCATCGTCGGCGCGCTGGCCTGGATGCAGGGCGTGGCGCGCATGGGGCCGAGCCGCATGGCGCTGTTCTTCAACCTGCTGCCGGTGCTCACCGCCGCCATCGCCGCCGGGGTGCTGGGCGAGCGGCTGACGCCCTACCACCTGGTCGGCGGCGCGCTGACCCTGGCCGGGGTGCTGCTGGCCGAACTCTGGCGGCCACGGGAAAAGCCCGCGGCCGCCGTCGCCGCCCGCTGATTCAGGCGCTCATGCCCGCCGCTTTTGTAGGAGCGAGCTTGCTCGCGAACCGCTTGACGCTGGCGTCACCGGGAAACTTGTTCGCGAGCAAGCTCGCTCCTACACGTTCGCGCGGAACTCGGCCATGAGGGTTTCAACCAGCTCCGCCGCCGGCATCTCCCGCGCCAGCGGCGCGCCCTGCCCGGCCCACTGCACGGCAAAGTCGGTGTTGCCCTTGGCGACGGCCGCGGCGACCAGCGCCTTGGTCGCGTCGTAGGTGATCGAGTAGTCCGGCAGCGCCGGTGCCTGCGCACTGCCCACGTCGGTGAACAGCCGGTTCACCAGCCCGCGCGCCGCGCGGCCGGAAATCGCCGCGGTCACCGCGGTGCGCTCCGTGCGTTCGCTGCGCAGCGCCGCACGATAGGCGGCATTGGCCGAGGTTTCCGGCGCGAGGATGAAGGCCGTGCCCAGCTGCACCGCCTGGGCGCCCAGCTCGAACACCGCGCGCATGCCCTGCCCGTCCATGATCCCGCCGGCGGCGATGAGCGGCAGGCGCGTGCCCTTCGCCAGCGTGCGGACCAGCGCGAAGGTGCCGATGCGCGCATCCTTCTCCGGCTCGAACACGCCGCGATGACCGCCCGCCTCATGGCCCTGGGCGATGATCGCGTCGAGCCCCGCCGCTTCGATGGCGCGGCCTTCCTCCAGGCAGGTGGCGCTGGCCAGCAGGCGGATGCCGGCAGCCTTCAGGCGGTCGATCCAGTCCTGCGGCGGCAGGCCGAAATGGAAGCTGACCACGGCCGGGCGCGCGTCGACCAGGAATTCCAGCATCTGCGGATCGGCCAGGAAGCTGCGGTAGATCTCGTGGATCTGCGCCGGCGGTTGCGCGTCGAATTCGGCGAACAGCGGACGCAGGTGCTCCAGCCAGGCGGTTTCGCGCGCGGCATCGGCCTGGGCCGGACGGTGGCAGAACAGGTTGAGGTTCAGCGGCTTGTCGGTCAGCGCGCGGGTCTGCTCCAGCAGGGCGCGGGCCTGCGCGGCATTGCTCGCGCCCAGGGCGACGGAGCCGAGGCCGCCGGCATTGGACACCGCCGCCGCCAGCGCCGGCGTGGAGACGCCGAGCATGGGCGCCTGGATGATGGGGTGCTGGATGCCGAGCAGTTCGGTGATGCGCATGATGGGGTCCTCATCGTCGGTCCGGCGATATCGCCGCTTGACCAACGATCTCATATGGAGAATATTCTTCGCAACAAATTCCCTTTTAGAGATTAATCGTGGACCTTTCCAGCCTGGAAATCTTCCGCTGCGTGGCCGAGGAACAGAGCGTCACCCGCGCCGCCGCGCGCCTGCAGCGGGTGCAGTCGAACGTCACCACGCGCATCCGCCAGCTCGAGGACGACCTCGGCGTGGCGCTGTTCCTGCGTGACGGCAAGCGCATGGCGCTGACCGACCAGGGCCGCGAATTCCTGGTCTACGCCGAGCAGTTGCTGGCCCTGGCCGCCGAGGCGCGCCAGTCGCTGCACCCGGACAGCGCCAGCGGCAGCCTGCGCCTGGGCAGCATGGAAGCCACCGCCGCCAGCCGCCTGCCCGAGCCCCTGGCACGCTTCCACCGCGCCTGCCCCGAGGTGGAATTGCGGGTCAGCACCGGCCACAGCCGCAAGCTGCTGGATGAGGTGCTGAACCGCCAGCTCGACTGCGCGCTGATCGCCCATCCCGACATCCCCCGCGCCGAGCCCGGTTTCGAGGCGGCGCTGGAACGCGGCCTGCGCGCCGAACCGGTGTTCCGCGAGGAGCTGCTGCTGGTGCTGCCTGGCAACCATCCGCCGGTGCGGCAACCGGAGGACGTGCGAATCCGCACCCTCGCCGGCTTCGCCCGCGGCTGCACCTACCGCCTGCTGGCCGAACGCTGGCTGGCCGGCGCGCCGCTGGCGGTGCAGGAAGTGGGCTCGTACCACGGCATCCTCGCCTGCGTGAACGCCGGTTCCTGCATCGGCGTGCTGCCGCGCTCGGTGCTGGAGCTGCAACGGGACACGCCTGACCTGCAGGTCGTCCCGCTGCTGGAGGTCGATACCCTGCTGATCTGGCGCGACGGCTACGCCACCGGCGCCTTCCAGCGCTGGCGGGAGACCCTGGAGGCGCGCCCGTGACGCGTCCACGGCGCCTGCCCGCCGCGCTGTCGGCGGCGCTGATCCTCGCGGTGGGCATGGGCTTCGGCCGCTTCGCCTTCACCGGCCTGTATCCGCTGATGGTGCGCGACGGCCTGCTCAGCGTCACCGGCGGCTCCCTGGCCGCCTCGGCCAACTACGCCGGCTATTTGCTCGGCGCGCTGCTCCTGGCGCGCAGCCATGAACGGCACGCGGCGCGCATCTGCGTGATCGCCCTGGCCGGCACGCTGGTCACCCTCGCCGCCATGGCGATTCCGGCGCCGGCCTGGTTCGCCATCGGCGTGCGCCTGCTGGCCGGCGTGCTCAGCGCCATGGCGCTGGTGGGCGCGGCGCAGTGGCTGCTGCAGAGCATGGGCGAAAGCCACGGCGCGCCGCTGATGTTCGCCGGGGTTGGCGTGGGCATCCTTGTTTCGGCGGAGCTGATCGCCGCCGGCAACGCCTTCGGCCTGGGCAGCGCGGCGATCTGGTGCGTGCTGGCGCTGGCCGGGCTGGTGCTGTCGCTGCTGGCCGTGCCCGCGCTGCGCCGCGAAGCGCCGGCTTCCACGCACCACGCCGCGAACGGCGCGAGCCTGACGCCAGAGCTGTCCGCGCCGGTCATCCTGCTGGTCTACGGGCTCGCGGGGTTCGGCTACATCATCACCGCCACCTACCTGCCGCTGCTGATGAAGGGCGGCCTGGGTGCCATCGATCCGTTGCAGGTGTGGGCGGCGTTCGGCCTCGGGGCGGCGCCGTCGTGCTTCCTCTGGCACCGCCTGCACCTGAAACTGGGCAGCCGCCGCGCACTGGCGCTGAACCTGCTGGTGCAGGCGCTGGGCGTGATGCTGCCGGCGCTGGGCGAATCGGCCGTTCTCTATCTGGGCAGCGCGGTGCTGGTGGGCGGCAGCTTCATGGGCAGCGTGACCATCGCGATGCCGGCCGCGCGCGCCGTGGCCGGCCAGGTGCGCTTCAACATGCTGGCGGCGATGACGGCGCTGTACGGCGTCGGGCAGATCGTCGGGCCGCTGGCGGCCAGCGCCCTGCACGGGCTGACCGGCAGCTTCATTCCGGCCCTGGGCGCCGCCGCCGGCGCCTTGCTGATCGGCGCGCTGTGCTGCCTGCCGCTGAAGCGCCGTGCGACCTGTCCCGCCTGACGCCGCTCAGGCCGTCGGCAGCTGGCGGAAGGACACGCCCAGGCGGTTCCAGACGTTGATCGCGCCGATGGCCACCGTGAGGTCCACCAGCTCGCGTTCGCTGAACTGCTCCCGCGCGTGCTGGAACACCGCTTCCGGCACCTTCGACTCGGACAGCAGCGTCACCGCCTCGCACCAGTCCAGCGCCGCGCGCTCGCGCTCGCTGAAGAACGGCGACTCGCGCCAGACGCTGACGGCGAACAGCCGCCGCTCGGTCTCCCCGGCGCGCCGGGCCTCCATCGCGTGCATGTCGGCGCAGAACGCGCAGTGGTTGACCTGCGAGACGCGCAGGCGCACCAGTTCCAGCAGGGGCCGCTCGACGGACAACTCGAAGGTCGCGGCCTCCAGGGCCAATACCGCCTTCAGGGCCTCGGGCGAAGCGGTGTAGTAATCCAGGCGTGGCTGCATGGCAGGTTCCTCGGGGGTGGGCCCGCCCATTGTGCGCGGCGCCGGGCGCTCCGCCGGTGGCCAATTCGCGGGAAATTCACCGCGCAACTTCACCGGCCATTGCGCCCGGCGCTACTCTTCCTGTTCCGCCACGCCGCCGGAGCCCGTCTTGGAGCTTCACCTGATCATCCACGGCCAGAAAGACCTGGCCGGGCAACTCTATCGCCAACTGCGCGACGCCATCGACTCCGGCCGCCTCGCCGCCGGCACCCGGCTGCCGCCCAGCCGCCTGCTCGCCGAACAGCTGGGCATCTCGCGCAAGACCATCTCCGACACCTACGCGCAGCTCACCTACGAGGGCCTGCTGGTCGGCAGGACCGGCAGCGGCACCTTCGTCAACGCGCGCACGCCCCGCAACGACCGGCGCCAGGACAGTTTCCGCTTCGCCAGCCAGGCCAGCATCGAGCGCTGGGCCGGCCTCGACCTCCACCTCAGCCACCCCGGCGCCGAGGGCGCGGCGCGGGCCGACTTCATCGGCGGCGCCACCACCCAGCTGCAGTTCCCCCAGGAGGAATGGCGGCGCTGCGTGAACCACGCCATGCGCCAGATGAACACCCCGCGCGGGCACTACAGCCGCCCAGAGGGCATCGCCCCGCTGCGCGACGGCATCGCCCGGCACATCGCCTACGCGCGCGGGGTGAACTGCCAGCTGGACGACGTGCTGGTCTGCAACGGCGCGCAGCAGGCGCTGGACCTGCTGGCGCGGGTGATGCTGCGCCCCGGCGACAAGGTCGCCATGGAAGACCCCGGCTACCCGCCGGCGCGGCAGCTGTTCCGCATGCTCGGCGCCGAGGTGGCGAGCGTGCCGGTGGATGCCGAGGGCCTGCAGGTGGAGCGGATTCCCGACGGCACGCGGATGATCTACGCCACGCCCTCGCACCAGTTCCCGCTGGGCATGCCGATGAGCCCGGCGCGCCGCGAGGCGCTGCTGGCGCGGGCGGTGGAACTGGGCGCGCTGGTGATCGAGGACGACTACGACAGCGAATTCCGCTACGAAGGACGCCCCACCGATGCCCTGCAGAGCCTGGACCGCCACGGCGTGGTGGCCTACGTCGGCACCTTCTCCAAGGTGCTGCAGCCGGAACTGCGCCTGGGCTACCTGATCCCGCCGCCCAGCCTGTTCCCGGCGCTGGTGCGCGCCCGGCAGATTTCCGACTGGCACAGCTCGACGCTGCCGCAGTGGGCGCTGGCCAAGTTCATCGGCGAGGGCTACCTGCTCAAGCACATCCGCCGCTGCCACGGCATCTACGCCGGGCGCCGCGAACGCCTCCTCGCGCGGCTGGCCGGCGACCTGTCGCCCTGGCTGGAAGCGGTGCCCTCGGTGGCCGGCTTCCACCTCACCGCGCTGCTGCGCCAGCCGACCAACGTGGCGCTGCTGACCGACCTGGCGCGCAAGGTCGAGGTCGGCCTCTACGGCCTGGCGCCCTTTTACGACCAGGCACCGGCCCGCGACGGGCTGCTGCTGGGCTTCGGCGCCATCGACACCCTGGACATCGACCCGGCGCTGGACAAGGTGCGCGACCTGCTGCAGCAGCTGGGCTGATCCGGCAGCACGGGGATCGCAGGGACTTTTGCTCCTACGCATGCCGGTAGCACAGCGCCGCACCGAAAGATTGGCCCTGTCTTTTTCCCGGGAATTGGCGGTTCAAGCGCGGGCACGGGGCACTTAATCTTTCAGCATCGATTTTGAAAGCCGGTTCCGGCCTTTACCGGCACTCCGGTGCCAGCGCCCAATGGCCTTCCATCGCACCTTTTCATCGCACGCAGGAGCCTCGCCATGTCCCCGTCCGCCATTGCCATCGTCCGCGTCCAGGCATTCCCCGGCCAGGCCACTGCGCTGGGTGCCTATCTGGGCGAGCTGCTGGATCAGGTCCGCCGGCAGCCCGGCTGCCAGTCAGGCCAATTGCACAGCCTGGCCGGCGACCGCTGGCAGATACAGACCCGCTGGACCAGCCAGGCCGAGCTGGACGCCCACCTGTCCGGCCCCAAGGCGCAGCGCTGGCTCGGCCAGCTCGGCTGCGGAGAACTGGCCGCGGGGCTGGAGTTCGAGAGCCGCAGCGCCGAGTGAATCGGAACACCGCGCGCGCCTGACGCCACGGGCGCTCTGCGTAGGATGGGTATCGCTTCGCTCCACCCATCCTACGACCGTGGCTCCCGCCCCTGTAGGAGCGAGCTTGCTCGCGAACCGCCCCGCTCCGGATCAGCCGGGAAACCCCGTTCGCGAACAAGGCCTGGACGTCCATCTCGCGCCTACGAAACGCAACGCAGCCCCGGGGAAATCAAACCTCGCCCGCCATCCGCAAACTGATCTCCCGCGCTGCCGCCAGTAACGTCCGCGCGGCCTCGCCATGCGGCTCGGCGGCAAAGCTCGCCTCCGAGCCGACGACGGTAATCACCCCGGCCAACTCCCGCCCGGTAGCGAACAGCGGCACCGACAGCGCATTCACCCCCGGCATCAGCAGCCCGTGGATCGAGTGCAAACCTTCGGCGCGAATGCTCTCCAGCACCGGCTGATCCGCGCCCTCCTCCAGCCCGGCCTTGAACGCCGCGAACACCAGCCCGGTGGACGACCCGTGCAGCGGCAGCACCGAACCGACCTGGGTCACCAGCGTGACCATCCCTTGCGCCGGCTCCACCTGCACCACGGTCGGCCCGTGGCTGCCCCAGATGGCCAGGAAGCAGGTCTGCCCCAGCCGGTCGCGCAGCTCGGCCAGCGCCGGGCCGGCGACCTTCACCACGTCCAGCCGGCGGATCGCCGCCAGCCCGACGTAGAGCGCCTCGCGGCCCAGGCCGTAGTGGTTGGTCAGCGGGTCCTGCTCGGCGAAGCCGCTGGCGATCAGCGCCTGCAGGTAGCGGTGGACCTTGGCCGCCGGCATGTCCAGGTACTCGCCCAGGCGCTTGAGCGAGGTGCTCGGCGCCAGGTCCGCCAGGGCCTTGAGGATCTCGGTGCCGACCTCGGCGGACTGCACCTTCTTGCCCTTCGTCGGGGCGGAGTCTTCGGCTTCGTTCATGGTCTTCAACTTAAAGGAACCCCCTGGCGGACTTGACGGCCCGCCGGCGCGAAATTACGTTAATCGTAATTCAATTACGATAAAAAGAGTGAAACCACCATGACCGCCTCCCGCGCCCCCGCCTACCTGTCCGGATTCGGCAACGAATTCGCCAGCGAGGCCCTGCCCAACGCCCTGCCCGCCGGGCAGAACTCGCCGCAGCAAGTGCCCTACGGCCTGTATGCGGAACTGCTTTCCGGCACCGCCTTCACCGTGCCGCGCAGCGAGGCGCGGCGCACCTGGCTGTACCGCATCCGCCCGTCCGCCGCGCACCCGCGCTACGAGCGGCTGGAACGGCAGATCACCGGCACCGCCCTCGGCCCGGTGACGCCCAACCGCCTGCGCTGGAACAGCTTCGAAATGCCGGATGAGCCTACCGACTTCATCGACGGCCTGCTATGCATGGCCGCCAACGCCGAGGCCGAGGCCACCAGCGGCATCAGCCTCTACGCCTACCGCGCCACGATGTCCATGCGCCGGGTGTTCTTCAACGCCGACGGCGAGCTGCTGATCGTGCCCCAGGCCGGCCGCCTGCGCCTGGTCACCGAGCTGGGCGTGCTGGAGCTGGAACCGCTGGAGATCGCCGTGATCCCGCGCGGCATGCGTTTCCGCGTCGAGCTGCAGGAAGCCGAAGCCGCCGGCTACGTCGCCGAGAACCACGGCGCCGCCCTGCGCCTGCCCGACCTCGGGCCCATCGGCAGCAACGGCCTGGCCAATCCGCGCGACTTCCTCGCCCCGGTGGCGCGCTACGAAGACGCCGAAGGCCCGGTGCAGCTGGTGCAGAAATTCCTCGGCGAACTCTGGGCCACCCAGCTCGACCACTCGCCGCTGGACGTGGTCGCCTGGCACGGCAACAACGTGCCCTACAAGTACGACCTGCGCCGCTTCAACACCCTCGGCACGGTGAGCTACGACCATCCGGACCCGTCGATCTTCACCGTGCTGACCTCGCCCAGCGACACCCACGGCATGGCCAACATGGACTTCGTGATCTTCCCGCCGCGCTGGATGGTGGCCGAGAGCACCTTCCGCCCGCCGTGGTTCCACCGCAACCTGATGAACGAATTCATGGGCCTGATCCAGGGCGTGTACGACGCCAAGGCCGAGGGCTTCGTCCCCGGCGGCGCCTCGCTGCACAACTGCATGAGCGCCCACGGCCCGGACAACGCCACCACCCGCCAGGCGATCGCCGCCGAGCTGAAACCGCACAAGATCGAACACACCATGGCCTTCATGTTCGAGACCGGCCGCGTGCTGCGCCCCAGCCGCTTCGCCCTCGACTGCCCGCAACTGCAGCGCGACTACGACGCCTGCTGGAGCGGCATGCAGAAGACCTTCGACCCTTCCCCGGAGCACTGAAATGAGCGCATCCCACCTCGCGCAAAGCTGGATCGAATCGGCCAACGGCCACCCGGACTTCCCCCTGCAGAACCTGCCCCTGGGCGTGTTCAGCCCGCCGGGCGACTCGCCGCGCGGCGGCGTCGCCATCGGCGACTACATCTTCGACCTGAAGACCGCCTGCGAAGCCAATCTCTTCCACGGCGCGGCGCACCAGGCCGCGCTGGTGGCCAGCGGCGACAGCCTCAACGCCTTCTTCGCCGCCGGCGCCACCGCCCGCCGCACCCTGCGCGACGCACTGATCGGCCTGCTCAGCGAAGGCTCAAGCGAGCAGAAGCGCATGGAGCACCTGGGCGCCCGCCTGCTCAAGCCCCAGGCCGCGTGCCGCCTGCACCTGCCGGCGAAGATCGGCGACTACACCGACTTCTACGTCGGCATCCACCACGCGCAGAACGTCGGCAAGCTGTTCCGCCCGGACAACCCGCTGCTGCCCAACTACAAGTACGTGCCCATCGGCTACCACGGCCGCGCCTCCACCATCGTGCCCTCCGGCACCGAAGTGCGCCGCCCCAACGGCCAGACCCTGCCGGCCGGGCTCGACGCGCCGGTGTTCGGCCCCAGCGCGCGGCTGGACCTGGAGTTGGAGCTGGGCATCTGGATCGGCCAGGGCAACGAACAGGGCAAGGCCATCCCGATTTCCGGCGCCGCCGGCCACATCGCCGGCTTCTGCCTGCTCAACGACTGGTCCGCGCGCGACGTGCAGGCCTGGGAATACCAGCCGCTTGGGCCCTTCCTGTCGAAGAGCTTCGCCACCAGCATCTCGCCCTGGGTGGTCACCGCCGAGGCGCTGGAGCCCTTCCGCACCGCCCAGCCGGAGCGCCCGGAAGGCGACCCGCAGCCGCTGCCCTACCTCTTCGACGAGGCCGACCAGCAGCACGGCGCGCTGGACATCGAACTGGAAGTGCTGCTGCTCACCCCGCGCATGCGCCACGAGCACCAGGCCCCGGAACGCATCGCCCTGAGCAACACGCTGAACATGTACTGGACGGTGGCGCAGATGGTCGCCCACCACAGCGTCAACGGCTGCCGCCTGCAAGCGGGCGACCTGTTCGGCTCCGGCACCCTTTCCGGCGCAACCCCGGACAGCTTCGGCAGCCTGCTGGAGCTGACCGGCGGCGGCAAACAGGCGCTGGTGCTGGGCAACGGCGAGGAACGCCGCTTCCTCGAAGACGGCGACGAAATCATCCTGCGCGCCCGCTGCCGCCGCGACGGCTACCCGTCGATCGGCTTCGGCGAATGCCGCGGGCGGATTTTGCCGGCGCATTGAAGCGCACGCGCCCTCGTAGGATGGCGTGCAAATCCTTCAGCCGCTGCTTTGCCTGTCACACCGAAATCGCAGGCGCGCGCAGAGTCCCGTCAGGAGGCCGAGTGGAGGTATTGCGCAGAGGGGCGAGCGGCATGGATGCCGCGAGAGGCTTGAAGGGCCATGGATGGCCCTTGCAAGCCGACCCTCGGAGCAATACCGGAAGGAGGGCAGTCTGAGCGAAGCGAAGACCCGGATGTCGGGGCACAGACCTTTGCCTACTTTGTGGCGTTTGACAAAGTAGGTCGCCCGAGGGGGCGAAACCAAATCTCCCAGCGCACGCCGAAGCGGCGCATACACACCGTACGAAGAGCAAGAGCATCGCGGAGAAGCTCCGCTCCTACAAAAGCAGCTCGCAGCGGAGCCGAGTTGTAGGAGCGGACCTTGTCCGCGAAAAGCGCCCGCAGGGCGCTCTCCGTTATGGACGCACCGCCCTCAACTGCTCTCCCGCGCCATCAGCTCGAAGCCCAGGTCCATCACCGGCTCACTCACCGGCCTGTCGTTGATCAGGTCCAGCAACCGCTCCGCCGCGTATGAGCCGATGGCCTTGCGCGGCGTGCGGATGCTCGACAGGCGCGGCACCATGAATTCCGAGCTGGGCAGGTCGTTGAAGCCCAGCACCGCCACCTGCTCGGGGATGCGGATGCCGTGGCGCATGGCATCCAGCAGCGCGCCCTGGGCCAGGTCGTCGTTGCCGAAGAAGATGCCTTCCACCTGCGGCTGGCTGGCCAGCAGCTGGCGGAACAGCTCACCGCCCAGGCCGACCGAGGAAGGACGCGGCGTCAGGATTTCCAGCGCCGGGTCGTAGCAGCCGGCCTGCTGCAAGGCGCGGCGGAAGCCCTCGCCGCGCAGCAGCGTGCGCTGGTCGAGCTGCGCGCCGATGTAGGCCAGGCGCTTGCGCCCGCTGGCGAGCAGGTGCCTGGCCGCCGCCTCGCCCGCACGGATCTGCGAGAAGCCCACGCAGTGCAGCCCCGCGCCGGGGTCCAGGTCCATCATGTAGACCGCCGGCACACCGCTGGCCTCGATCATCCGCCGCGCGCTCTCGGTGCGGTCGAAGCCGGTCAGCAGCAGGCCGCGCGGCTGGTAGGCGAGGTAGTTGCGCAGCAGGTTCTCTTCTTCGTCGCGGGAGTAGTGGTAGTTGCCGATCAGCACTTCCAGGCCGCGCGGGTGCATCACCGCATGGATGGCTTCGAGGGTCTCGATGAACAGCTGGTTGGCCAGCGAGGGCACCAGCACCACGATGTTGTGGCTCTGCTTGGAAGCCAGCGCGCGGGCGGCGGGGTTGGCCACGTAGCCCAGTTCGGCGGCGGCCTGGCGGACCTTTTCCACCAGCGCCTCGGCCACCGTGCTGACCCCGCGCAGGGCCCGCGAAGCGGTGATCGGGCTTACGCCGGCGCGGCGCGCGACTTCATCGAGAGTGGGTCTGCCGGTGGTTCGGGAGTTTTTGTCGTTCTTCTTGTCATTCTTCTGGACGGTCATCGGCCTGCTTGCCAAACAAAAAACGAGGCACTAAGGTAGCGCTGTCTCGCGACCAGGGCAATTGCCTGGAACCGCCCCCAGCGGTCCCCGCCCGCCGACAGATCACCACTGCCGTAAGCGCCAGACAGACCGACTAGAATGACAATAAAGCGGAGGCAGCCGATGCTTTTCGTTTCGACCCACAAAGATAGCGCTGTCTCAACCCCGAGGCTCTGCATGACTCCCTCCATCGATGCCGTGCTCATCATGGGTGTCGCCGGATGCGGCAAGTCCAGCGTCAGCGAGGCCCTGTGCCTGCGCAGCGGCGCGTTCGCCATCGAGGGCGACACCTTCCACCCGCAGGCCAACATCCAGAAGATGAGCGCCGGCATCCCGCTGACCGACGAGGACCGCGCCGGCTGGCTCGACACCCTCGCCGCCGAGCTGCAGAAAGCCATCGCCGCCGGCCAGCGCCCGGTGCTCACCTGCTCCGCGCTCAAGCTGAGCTACCGCGAACGCCTGCGCCGCGCCGTGCCCGGCCTGGGCGTGGTGTTCCTCGAACTCACCCCGGAAACCGCCGCGCGGCGCGTCGCCACCCGCCCCGGCCACTTCATGCCGGCGAGCCTGATCGACAGCCAGTTCGCCACGCTGGAACCACCCACCAGCGAGCCGCTGACCCTGCGCCTGGACGCCACCCGTCCGCTGGAAGAACTGGCCGAAGCCGCGCACCTCTGGTGGCGCCAGCATTCCCACGACTGAGCCGATAGCGTCTGCCCGTCAAAGATAGCGCTATCTCACTTCCATCCCTCTCTCTACATCAAGAGAAAAGCCGCTCCGGCAAAACGACAACAACAGGAGAGCCCCATGCTCGGCATGTCCCATGACACCTATCTGCTGCTGGATGCGGTGGTCACCATCATCGGCCTGATTCTGCTCATCACGCGTCTCAGGCTCCACCCCTTCGTCGCCCTGATCATCGCCTCCGGCTTCCTCGGCCTGACCTCCGGCATGCCCGTGGCGACCATCGTCAAATCCTTCCAGGACGGCTTCGGCGGCGTGCTCGGCTTCGTCGGCATCATCCTTGCCCTGGGCACCATGCTCGGCAAGATGATGGCCGAGTCCGGCGGCGCCGATCAGATCGCCCGCACCCTGATCCAGGCCTTCGGCAAGGAGCGCGTGCACTGGGCGATGATGCTCGCCGCGTTCCTGGTGGGCATCCCGCTGTTCTTCGAGATCGGCTTCATCCTGCTGATCCCGCTGGTGTTCATCGTCGCCCGCCGCAGCGGCGTGTCGCTGATCAAGATCGGCATCCCGCTGCTCGCCGGCCTCTCCGCCGTGCACGGCCTGGTGCCGCCGCACCCGGGCCCGCTGCTGGCCATCGGCGTGTTCGGCGCGGACATCGGCAAGACCATCTTCTACGGCCTGCTGGTCGCCCTGCCCACCGCCGCCATCGCCGGCCCGATCTTCGGCGCGCTGATCGCCAAGGTCATTCCCGGCAAGCCCTCGGAAGAACTGGTCGCGCAGATCGCCCATGAGCCGGAGACCAGCGACCTGCCCAGCTTCGGCATCACCCTGGTCACCGTGCTGCTGCCGGTGTTCCTGATGCTGCTCAAGACCTTCGCCGACGTCATGCTCGCCGACGGCCACGTCATCCGCGCCTGGATGGACATGATCGGCCACCCGATCACCGCCCTGCTCCTGGCCCTGCTGCTGTCGCTCTACACCTTCGGCCATGCCCGTGGCTTCGACTCGCGGACCATCCTCAAGCTGCTCGACCACAGCCTCGCGCCCACCGCCGCCATCGTGATGATCATCGGCGCCGGCGGCGGCTTCAAACAGATGCTGGTGGCCAGCGGCGTGGGCGACGTGATCGGCCACATGGCGGTGCAGGCGCAGATTTCGCCGATCCTCCTGGCCTGGCTGGTCGCCGCGGTGATCCGCGTCGCCACCGGTTCCGCCACCGTCGCCACCATCACCGGCGCGGGCATCGTGGTGCCGGTGATCAACCTGATCCCCGGGGTCAACCGCGAACTGCTGGTGCTGGCCACCGGCGCCGGCTCCTTGATCCTCTCCCACGTCAACGACGCCGGCTTCTGGCTGGTGAAGCAGTACTTCAACATGAGCGTGGTGGAAACCTTCAAGACCTGGACCGCCATGGAGACCATCCTCTCGGTGGTCGGCCTGCTCTTCATCCTGCTGCTGTCGCTGTTCGTCTGATGCATTGAGCGATGGGTATCGCTGTGCTCCACGCCATCCTACGGGAGCCCCAGTGAGCTTCGTTCGTAGGATGGGTGGAGCGCAGCGATACCCATCAAGCCCAGCCCCAAACCACCCGGCGAGCCGCCCCAGGCCGTTCGCCGCCGGACTCCTGCAACGAGGTATCGCCCGTGACTTCCTCCGCAACTCCGAAAGCCCCCGCCCAACCCACCTGGCCCCGCGACTTCGACATCCGCGCGCGCTACGCCGAGCAGCAGGAACTCCTGCAACCCCCGCCGGCCCCGCAGCCCACGCCGTCCTCCTGATCTCGCACCCTGCGAGCTCCCTTGACTGCGAAAGCAGCCCACCGGAGCCCAGCGCAGGATGGCGTGGAGCGCAGCGATACCCATCACCCCGCCCCACGTCACTCCGGCAAATGCCCACCTTCACCCGAACAGCGCAACACCCGGCGTATAACGACAAAAGACGGTACGCCCCATAGATCAGCCGCCCACCTACCCCGAGGGATGAGTCATGCCCGCCAACAACAAGCTCGACCATCTGTTCCCCCGCCTCACCGACATCCCCGACACCTGGCGCCCCGACGCCCCTGTCGAGCAGCGCGAATACCTGGTCAACGGCGAACTGCGCCGCTGGGACGGCCCGCTCGCCCCGGTGCACAGCCCGGTATTCCTCGCCACCGACCAGGGCGCTGAACAGGTCATCCTCGGCAGCACGCCGCTGCTCGATGCCGACGCCGCCCTCGCCGCGCTGGACGCCGCCGTGGCCGCCTACGACAACGGCCAGGGCCTGTGGCCCAACCTGCGCGTGGCCGAGCGCATCGCCCACATCGAGCGCTTCCTCGCCCGCATGCGCGAACAGCGCGCGGCCGTGGTCAAGCTGCTGATGTGGGAGATCGGCAAGAACCTCAAGGACTCGGAAAAAGAGTTCGACCGCACCTGCGACTACATCGTCGACACCATCGAAGCGCTCAAGGCGCTGGACCGCCGCTCCAGCCGCTTCGAGCTGGAACAGGGCACCCTCGGGCAGATCCGCCGCGTGCCGCTGGGCGTAGCGCTGTGCATGGGCCCGTACAACTACCCGCTGAACGAAACCTTCACCACCCTGATCCCGGCGCTGATCATGGGCAACACCGTGGTCTTCAAGCCCGCCAAGTTCGGCGTGCTGCTGATCCGCCCGCTGCTCGAAGCCTTCCGCGACAGCTTCCCGCCGGGCGTCATCAACGTCATCTACGGGCGCGGCCGCGAGACCGTCAGCGCACTGATGGCCAGCGGCAAGGTCGACGTCTTCGCCTTCATCGGCACCCACTCCGGCGCCGCCGAGCTGAAGAAGCTCCACCCGCGCCCGCACCGCCTGCGCGCCGCCCTCGGCCTCGACGCCAAGAACCCCGGCATCGTCCTGCCCAGCGTCGACCTCGACAACGCCGTCAGCGAAGCCATCACCGGCGCCCTCTCCTTCAACGGCCAGCGCTGCACCGCGCTGAAAATCCTCTTCGTCCACGAAGACGTGCTGCAGCCCTTCCTCGACAAGTTCAGTGCCAAGCTCGCCGAACTCAAACCCGGCATGCCCTGGGAACCGGGCGTGGCGCTGACGCCGCTGCCCGAGCCGGGCAAGGTCGACTTCCTCAACGGCCTGCTGCAGGACGCGCTGGCCAAGGGCGCGCGGGTCATCAACCCCGGCGGCGGCGCGAGCCGCGAAAGCTTCTTCTACCCCGCGCTGCTCAGCCCGGTCAGCCCCGACATGCGCCTCTACCACGAGGAACAGTTCGGCCCGCTGGTGCCCGTGGTGCCCTACCGCGAGCTGGACCAGGTGATCGCCTACGTGCTGCAGTCCGACTACGGCCAGCAGCTCAGCCTGTTCGGCAACGACCCCGCGCAGATCGGCCCGCTGGTCGACGCCTTCGTCAACCAGGTCGGCCGCATCAACCTCAACGCCCAGTGCCAGCGCGGCCCGGACAGCTACCCCTTCAACGGCCGCAAGAACTCCGCCGAAGGCACCCTCTCCGTGCACGACGCCCTGCGCACCTTCTCCATCCGCACCCTGGTCGCCACCCGCTTCACCGAGTCGAACAAGGAACTGATCAGCCAGATCATCCGCGACCGCGACTCCAGCTTCCTGACCACGGATTACATCTTCTGACCTGACGGCCCAGCCTCCCGGCCGACGCCATCCCCTCACCCCAGCCCTCTCCCTCCGGGAGAGGGCTGGGGTGAGGGCAACCCCGCGCACCGACCTGCCCGTGGGTGCTCTTCGTAGGAGCGAGCTTGCTCGCGAACCCGCCTCACACCGCCCCCACCATCACTCCCTGCGCCACCACCGCCCGCGCCGTTCCTCCACCATCAACCGCGGCACCTCGCACATCGGCACCCACAACTCCCCCTGCCAATCCAGCACCGCCACCGGCCGCCCTTCCCCCTTCGCCTGCATCCGCCTCGGACCGCCCGCCCTGCCCAACGCCTGATCCCGCAACACCGGCAACACAGTCCCGGTGATCCACCTGCGCAACTCCCGATGCTCCGGATCGCGATAGCGCTGCAACACGTGGAAAACGCCAAAGTCATTCACCAGCAACGCGACCTCCTCGCCGCTGCCGGTCACCAGGCGCGCCTCGCGGTACAGATCATCGTCCAGACGCAGAACATAAGACTCGACCCGCTCGCGGATCAGATAGCCCAGCTCACGGGCGACCAACCAGGGCTGGTTGTCGATCAAAACGCCGCGCAAGGAACGGTTGTAGCGGTGGAAAACGGTGGGGATGTAAATCTCGTCCATGAGTGCAGACCTTGATGATTGAGTATGGAGGCCACCTCACCGTCGCCAAACGGTGGGGTGGCGGAGCCGCGCAAGGTTGGCGAACCGGCAATCATCAACCGGCAGACCCGAAGGTCTCCCTGCGCGGCCCGCCATAGCAAAGCCCTGCGCCCGTAGAACTACGGCACAGGGCTTGTCAGCGCAGGTCGCGCGAATGATTGTTCCGGGTCGCCAAACCCGTCCCCTGTCGCTTTCACAGAGGCGACGGGAGGTTAGGAGGAAGGTATGCAGCGGTCAAGCACGGTGTTTTTCGCTGCTGTGCAACACATGCGTTGCTTAATGCTCTGCGGGTGGCCATCACCGCCACATAGCAGGCGCTTCCGAACGGCAGCAAGCGAAAAGCAGACATCTCGTAGATGTCTAAAATCTCAGGGCCGATTAACTCCTGAAGCGTGACCAAGTCGGATATTGACCTCCGAATACCTACACCATTACTACGCAACCCTTGCCCGCTTCCTGTTTGACAGTTGTAAGGGGCTGGGCTAATTACAAAGCAGGATTTAACAACCCAAGCGATAAAGGAAATCGACCATGAGTATCAAGCCTGGCCCTAAAAGAACAAACGAAGATGGTACTCCGGACAAGAGGCAGAGAGTCACGCCCGAAAAGCAAAAGGATCATCCAGACCTGAAACCCCACAAGCATAAAAAGGGGGAATAGGATCGAAAAGCAGCTCCCGAGAGCTGCTTTTTTATTTGTGCACGAATAGACCTGTCCATCACCACCACGACAATCAATCACGCCGTGCAGTGAACGAAAGAGACAGAGAATTACGCGAGTCGACAACAGGCAGCAATCGGAGAGGTCATAATGAAACCTTGCGACGAACTCACTCGGACGATCACCTCGGCCTATTCACCCTGCCCCAATTTCTCAGGGGCGTGCACTTGCATGCGCTGGGCTCCCGAAAAAGGCCACGTTCCACGGGGTTTTCTTGGTGCCACAGGGGCGATCTCCGAGGTAGAGCTAGTCTTGGTGTTCTCCGAACCGGGCGATCCTCACTCCGGAGAGGCCCACTGCGGATTCGAATCCACCCTTGACTACACCTACCAAAGCATGAAGAACGGCACTGACCAGTTCCACCGAAATGTACGTCTGATCCTCGATCTCTGCTTTCCGGATCTCAGAGGCAACTTCGACAAGCAGCTGAGAAAGGTGTGGCTGACAGAGTCGGTACTTTGCTCCGCCGCAAAGGAAGGCGGGAAAGTACCGAGCATCGTCTGGCGCACATGCACAACGGACTATTTGAAGCCTCAACTTGAAGTGCTGCCACATGCACTCATAGTTGCCCTTGGCAGCAAAGCGAGCACGCGAATTAAGGGGCTGGGATTTCCATACATGGACGCTGTGGCCGCTGCCCCACCAGGATGCAATCGCAAACATGCGCGCTTGTCATGGGAGGTCGTTGCCACGGAGGTGCGTCACCGGCGGCAAGCCTAAAGCAAGTAGGGTGGATCACGCTTCACCGATCCACCATCGCCCCCACACGGCTGCCGATGGTGGAAGTAAAAAGCGAATCCCACCCTACTGTTGCATGCTAAGTTTCGCTAGCAACTCCTCTCTGGCTTTCGCTTCCATTTCTTCGGTGTACCCATAACGGCGAGCAATTGGCATTGTTATGGTATCGAGTTTGGCTGTGACCTCACGAAACAGATCGATCATGTTTTGTAACTCTTCGATCATTTCTGTTCGCCCTGCTTCGCGCATGAACTCAACGGAGCGCCGGGAAAAGTAGCTATGCGCTAGCCAGTTACGTTTCTCTAAAGCTGTGGAAAGTAGTATCGATACTTCATTTGTAGGCTGCCCTTCATTCTTCAGCTTTTGAAGCAATTTCCCCATTGTTTTGCCAAGTTCTTTCTCTTCGTAAGCTTCAAAAGCTGAAGCCCATTTTTCTGAGCCCTTAAAGTTCTTCACATTCTTGGGAAAGAAGTCCAAAAACATTAAGTGGATGAACATGGACTGCTCCACACACTGAGCCCAGTACATGGCCAGCCCATAGCAGGCATACACATCACGCACGTGGTCGTCCTCGTCCATAGCTGATCACCTAACGAAGAGGTAGAGTCGGATGCAAGCGTAGCAAGTAAGGTGAATCACGCTTCACCAATCCACCATCGAACCTCCACCCGACTTCCTGACAGGTCCGCGGATTCCTCTGCCTTTTCCAGGCAAACGGAAGGCCTGCCGTTCACCATGGCTCGGACGCGGCAGGCTTCAGATCATGGTAACCGGCTTATGAGATTCGTCTGATGCCTCGTTGTGTGAGGGTTCAGAAGAATACGCGGCGCTCAAACCCTCATCCCCGGCGTTAATCCAGCCCCTGGTTTGTGCGTTGGGTCTGTGGCCGCCTCGTGCGGCTGGCCCCGCGCCAACGGGCCGGAGCAGGTCGCCGGCCGCTGACCATACGAGGCCCAGTCATGCGAATCCTGATCCTGCTTCTTGTTCTGCTTTGCGCGCATTCGGCGCTGGCGGCGAACTGCACCTTTGTGCCGGACACGGGCAGTAACCTCGTGCCGGCCACCATGATGGTGCCGCAACTGAGTATCCCGAGCAGCCTGCGCAGCGCCGGCAACGGCACGGTCCTCTACGACAGCGGCTGGAAGGAGTACGGAGGAATCACGTTCAAGTGCTCCACGCCAGGCACCCTCTCGGGCACCCTCAGCCTCAGCGGTGGCATCCACGAGTCGCTGACGGGTTATCGCTACCCGGTGTACGCGACCAACGTCAGGGGCATCGGCATCACGGTGGTCTGGTGTGGAAGGACAACAGGACAGAACGTCTATGTCTGCCCCGACGACGTGGCCAACCTGGGGGCCGTGTCCACTACCGTAACCGCTGATACCCATCCCATATACGCCAACTGGCGGGTGCTCCTGACAAAGACCGGGACCATCGATCTCACCAACGGCTCGACGATCACTGGCCTGTCCAGCGTCAGCTACGCCGACCTGAAGGTGTCGACATTGACCGTCACTGTCGCGCAGATCGCCAACGCGAGCTGCGCGCTGGCCGGCGGTGCCAGTTCCGTCTCCATCGACGTGCCCCTGCCAACCGTCGCCAAGACCGATTTCAGCAATAGCTCGCGGACTCCCGAGAGCGACGGCAAGGCGCGTACCTTCAACATCAAGCTGGATTGCGACAGTGGGGTGAAGGTCAGATACCTGGTCGCTGGCACCCAGGACGGAGTCGGCGATGACGTGCTGATGAACGAGCAGGGTACGGACATGGCGACGGGAGTCGGTGTCGCCCTCTACGACGGCGACCTGAACAGCCGCACCCGGATGAGGCTGATGCAGCCGGCCCAATTCACTACGCAGTTCCCCGGCCCGGTGAACATTCCCCTAACCGCCCGCTACTACCGCACCGTCGACAAAGTCGATTACATGCGGGCGGGGTTGGTTTCCATCTGGGCGACCTTACTGCTGTCCTACGAGTAGCAGGGTGAAAGTCGCTCTTTACTTCCACCATCGGCCCCGTCTGGAGGTTCGATGGTGGATCGGTGAAGCGTGATCCACCCTACTTGCTGCCCCCTTCCCATCCGCCCCGTTTTCCCTGCCTTTCCCCCACGCCTCAGCCAGACTGTAGCCACCACCCAAGATCAGAGTGCCCATCGAGGATTCCGCGATGACTCCACTCCCCACCCGCCTCTCCTCAATCCTCGCCCCGGCAGGCGTCGAGGCGGGCGTATGGCGTCTGCTGGCCGCGAGGAGCCTGCGGGGCTTTTGCGATGGCTTCGTTGCGGTGCTGCTGCCGGCGTACCTGCTCGCGCTGGGCATGTCGACGCTCTCGGTCGGGCTGATCAGCACGTCGACGCTGCTCGGTTCCGCCATCGCCACGATGGTGGTCGGCGCGCTGGGCAATCGTGTTTCGCGGCGGTCGCTGCTGGTGTTCGCCGCCCTGGTGATGACGGCGACGGGCATCGGCTTTTCCAGCCTGTCGACGCTCTGGCCGCTGCTGGTGGTGGCGTTCCTCGGCACGATGAATCCCAGTGCGGGCGACGTCAGCATGTTTCTCCCCATCGAACATGCCTGTCTGGCCGAAGCATCGAAAGCGCAGGCGCGCACCGCGCTCTTTGCGCGCTACAGCCTGGTCGGGGCGCTTTCCGGCGCTCTGGGGGCGCTGGTGGCCGGGGCGCCGGAATGGGTCGCCGCGCATTTCGGCGGCGGTGCGTTGTCGGCCATGCGCGGCATGTTCGTCGTCTATGCGCTGTCGGGGCTGGCGATCCTCGCGCTGTACCGGCGCATGCCCACGCATCAGGGCGCGGCGACCACGACGCACGCGGCGCTCGGGCCATCGCGGGGGATCGTCGTGCGTCTCGCGCTGCTGTTCAGCGTGGATGCGTTCGCCGGCGGGCTGGTGGTCAATGCGCTGCTGACGCTGTGGCTGATTGCGCGGTTCGACCTTTCGATCAGCGCGGCCGGGCAGTTCTTCTTCTGCACGGGGTTGCTCAGCGCCGGGTCCCAGCTCGCGGCGGCGCCGCTGGCGCGCAGGATCGGGCTGCTGAACACGATGGTCTTCACGCATATCCCGTCGAGCCTGTGCCTGATCGCCGCGGCCTTCATGCCGTCGTTGCCGCTGGCGTTGCTGATGCTGCTGTTGCGCAGCGCGCTGTCGCAGCTGGACGTGCCCACCCGCAGCGCCTACGTCATGGCCGTGGTCACGCCGGCGGAACGCGCGGCCGCCGCGAGCCTGACGGCGGTGCCGCGCAGCCTCGCCGCCGCCGTTGCCCCGACCATCGCCAGCGGGCTGATCGGGCTGGGCTGGCTGGCGGCGCCGCTGCTCGCCTGTGGCGTGCTCAAGATCATCTACGACCTGACGCTGCTCATGGCGTGCCGGCATGTCCGGCTCGAGGGGGATGCCCCGTGAACCCGCCATGGCACGGGCTCGGGTTGCCTTGATCGACACGGCGCAGAAGACCAGCCCGACGCCCCCCATCTGGTGGCAGGCTGCGCGCGCCTGCCCTCCCCTGGTCACCCAGCCCACCGGCCATCGCCTGCGTCCTTCCGACAGACAACCCGACAGCTATCTGCGTCCGTTCACTCCGTCGATTCGTTACGAGGTGGCGTTGCTGCGCCCGACCCACGAGGCGCCTTCGCAACTGGTGCTGGAGTTCATCGAGACATTGCGGGCCAACCTCACGCCGACTCAGGAAGAGTGACGAACGCCCGGGACCCGCTGTCGAACTGACCGGCCCCTTTCCAACTTTGACAGCTCGAACCACCCCCTCCATGCTGGCCGCAGTGAATGGCAGCCCGTGAGGCGCTGCCGCTTGAACCGACTCACCAAGGCTCCGGCATGACCGGCAGGCCATTCCAAGAACAAAGAGACACCCCATGAAATGCTCCCAGGCAGTCCCGTTGCTGCTGCAATCCGAAACCAGGCCGAAGTCCGCGCACCGACGCATCGCTTGCCTACGCCTGGTTGCCAGTGGTGCCGCGGAACCCGCCAACCCCAGCCTCCACGCCCCTGCCCTTCGCCTGAGCGTGGCTCGCCATGGTTGAGCTCTCGCACCTCCACAACCACCTGACCGCCCTGGTGGTCGCTCCCGTCGCCAACCAGCTCTCGGGCCTTTTCGACCTGAACGGGCGTGTCGGCGCGGTGTTTCTGCTGTTCTCCTACGCCATCGCCTATGGCCTGTTCCGCTACAGGAAGCGGCGCGCGCTGACGGAGGCGCCTTCGTTCTGGCAGTTCATTGGCGGCAACCGCGTGCATTTCCATCGCTCGGCGTTGCTGGATTACCGCTACTACCTGGTGCGCGGCATCCTCAACGTGGCGTTGCTGGTGCCCATCGTCGGGCTGGTCGATCCGTACATCCTGCGCTCGGGCGATTACATCGCCTTCTTCACCAACCTGTGGGGCGCGCGCCCGCAGGCGGGGAGCAACCTCGGCCTGTCGCTGCTGTATGGGCTGGGGGTGTTCCTGGTGAGCGATTTCAAGAACTACTGGATACACCGGGCCTTCCATTCGCGCTGGCTGTGGGCATTCCACAAGGTGCATCACTCGGCGGAGGTGCTGGTGCCGATCACCGCGAGCCGCGTGCATTTCGTGGAGAAGCTCGCGGCGAAGCTGGCCGGGACCGTTCTCCTCGGCGCCTATGCCGGCGCCTTCTGGTACGCCTGCGGCGGTCAGATCAGCGCCTATACGCTGTTCGGCGTGACCTACCTGATCTTCCTCTTCAACGTGCTGGCCACGAACCTGCGCCACAGCCATGTGTGGCTGTCGTTCGGGCCGGTGATCGAGCACGTGCTGAACAGCCCCGCCCAGCACCAGATCCACCACAGCGACGCGCCCCGGCACTTCAACAAGAACTTCGCGATCAACCTGTCGCTGTGGGACTGGATGTTCGGCACGCTCTACGTCACCAGCCCGACGCCGGAGCCCATCCAGTTCGGCGCCGGGGAGCGGGATGACACGAAGTATTCGTCGCTCTGGAGCCTGATCATCACGCCCTTCGTGGAAACGGCGCGCAAGATCCGCAAGGCCCGGCGCGCGCAATCGGCCCAGCGCGGCACGTCGCAAGCGCCCTCTTCGTAGCCGGTGACGCTGGAAGCATCTGATAAGGGAAGCCTGAAGCGGCTTCCCTTTTCGTTCGCGGCGTCGTCGGCAGCAAGATTGTTCAAGCCAGCCGGCGCCCCGCTCTGCCACCCTGTCGGCACGAAAGACTGCAAAGAATGACCATGTCCCACACCACGCTTTATTCCCGCGCCTTCCTCAAGGGCGCCATCGACATTGTGCCGCTGTCCCTGGCGGTGCTGCCCTGGGGCCTGCTCGCCGGCTCGCTGGCCATCGACGCCGGGCTCTCGCCGCTGCAGGGCCAGGGGCTGTCCGCCATCGTCTTCGCCGGTGCCGCGCAACTGGTCGCCATCGGCATGCTCAAGGGCGGTGCCGGGTTCTTCTCGATCATGATCACCACCCTGCTGCTGACCTCCCAGCACCTGCTCTACGGGATGACCCTGCGCCCAGTGATCTCCGAGCTGCCGGGCCGCTGGCGCGCGGGCCTGGGCTTTCTGCTCACCGACGAGTTCTTCGCCCTCACCAGCAGCCACGACCGCGAGACCTTCAACCGCTGGTACGCCCTGGGCGTGGGCCTGACCTTCTACATCGCCTGGAACCTCTTCACCCTCGCCGGCGTGCTGCTGGGCAGCAGCATTCCGGGGCTGGAGCACCTGGGGCTGGACTTCTCCATCGCCGCCACCTTCGTCGCGCTGATCGCGCCGGTGGTGAAGAGCCTGCCGACCGTGGTCTGCGTCGCCGTCTCGCTGTTCTGCTCGGTGCTGTTCAGCTACTGGCAGCTGGGCTCGGCGCTGGTGCTGTCGGGGCTGGCGGGGATGTTCGCCGGTTTCATCTGCCAGAAATTCTCGGGGGTGCGCGCATGATGGTCTGGGCAGTGATCTTCGGCATGGGCCTGATCGTGTTCTTCAACCGCTACGTGTTCCTCGAGCCGCGCCTGCCGATCCGCCTGGGCAGCAACGTGCGGCAGTTCCTCGGCTTCGCCGTGCCGGGCATGCTCACCGCGATCTGCGGACCGATCGTCTTTTTCCCGGATCACCAGTTGAACCTGAGGCCGGACAACCCCTACCTGCTCGGCGCCATCGTCGCCGTGGCGCTGGTGCTGTGGACGCGCAACGTGCTGCTCAGTGTGGTGCTGAGCATGGGGGCGTTTTATCTGTTGCGGTGGTGGTTGTAGGGAGACGAAGACGGGGCAGATTTGCTTGCCCCGCCCGGTACAGCCATAGCGCGGCGCCGAAGCCTGCTCATGGCTCATCCCTTCCTTGCCAGAAGCTTCTCCATCGGCATCTTGGTAATGGCGAAACCAGCCAGGAGCAGAGCGGAATACATTGCCAGGTCGCGTGAAATCGGCAGCCCCTCGTACCAGGCACCGATGACCACGGCAAACACCGGGAAAATGATGAAGACGAAGGACAGGATCACCGGGCTCAGGCGTTTGAGCAGGAAGAAATAGACGATGAAGCCACCTACCGAAGCGCACAGGCCGAGGTAGGCCAGCGCCCACCAGGAGCGCGCGCTGATGGCGGAAAAGTCCGGGCGCTCCACACCCAGGCTCGCCAGGAACAACATCAGTCCGGCGAGGCCGATGGGAAGGGTGTTGTACGTGATGACACTGATTGCGGCGCCCTTCTGCTTGGTCACCACGTAGCACAACGCGTGCATCACCGCGGCGGCGAAGATCGCAAGCACTCCAACGAACTCATCGTGCCCCAGGCTCAGGCCCTGGCTTCGCAGAATCATGAACAGGCTGCCGAAGCCGATGGCGATGCCTACGACCTGGGACAGGTAGATGCGCTCGCGCAGGAACACTGCGGAAAAGATCAGGATGAACACCGGCATGCAACTGAACAGCAACGCGGTGAGCCCCGAGGAAACATGGGTTTCGCCGTAGTTGAGCAGGTAATAGGGCAGGCTGAAGTAGCACAGCGTGACGAAGACGAAGAAGCCCAGATGGCTGCGCGGAAAGAGGATCGAGTCGCCACGAATCAACGCGAAGCACAGAAACAGTGGAAATGCGATCAGGAAGCGCAAGCCCGAGGCAGTCAGTGGCGGCACCGTTTCCACGGCAATCTTGATTCCCAGCCATGTGGTCCCCCAACTGAGGCACACCGTCAGGAACAACAGGGAGGTGACGAATGCCGCCCGCCACGGACTCCGGGATTGGCTGGTGTTTTCAATGGCCGCTGACATTGGCATGATGACAATCCTTCAACTCTGCTAGATTGAACCCCAACTCCAACAGCATCACCTCTCATTGATGCCGTTCAATCAGGCTATTTGGATGAAAAATGACTGTCAAACCAATTATTGACACGGTGCCAATACTCAGGGAGGCGTTAAGCTCGGGGCATGGCGCCAAGTACAAGCGCCTCGCCGACGCCATGGAAACCCACATTCTTGACGGGAGTATCGAGGGAGGAATGAAGCTTCCGCCCCATCGCATCCTGGCGGATCGCCTCGGCGTGACCATCGGTACGGTCAGCCGCGCCTATGCCGAATTGGAGCGCATGGGTCTGGTGGTGGCACGGGTGGGCGATGGCACCTTCGTCCGTCAGCGAGAGCTGGAACGCAAGCGCGACGCCGGCTTCAGCAATTTCGTCGAGGAGTTGCCGGAGCAGTACGACATGAGCCGCAACATGCATATCCCCGGCTCGGAAACCAGCCTGCTGGCGCAGAGTCTTCTGGATCTCGCTCGCGATCCGCGCACCCTCACCGAGCTGACCCTGTATACCCCTGACGTCGGCCTTCCGCGTTACCGCCAGGCCGGAGCGCACTGGCTCACTCACGGTGACTTCAAGCCCCATGCCGAGCAGGTGCTATGCGTCAACGGCGGCCAGCACGGCCTGCTCTGCACGCTGATAGCGCTGTTGCGCGCCGGCGACACACTGGTGACCGAACAGCTCACCTATCCGGGTCTGATCACCGCCGCGCGCATGCTCGGCATCAAGCTGCTCGGCGCGGCGATGGACGACGAAGGGCTGATACCGGAGTCCCTGGACGAGTTGTGCCGGCACAACCGGGTCAGCGCCCTCTACTGCACCCCGACGTTGCAGAATCCGACCACAGGTGTGCTGTCTGCGCAGCGCCGAGAGGACATCGTCGCCATCTGCCGCAAACACAACCTGCTGATCATCGAGGACGAGGCGCACGCCGTGCTGGTGGATCAACGCCCGCCGCCCCTCAGCCACTACGCTCCGGAGCGCAGCGTTCTGATCAGCAGCCTGAGCAAGGCGGTGGCCGCGGGCTTGCGGGTGGGCTTCCTGCACGCCCCGGCGAACCTGGTCAGCCGCATCGCGGCCACCCTGCGCGCCACCTGCTGGATGGCCACACCGCTGGCGATGGAGTTGGCCAGCAATTGGATCGAGGACGGCATCGCGGAGAAGCTGTTGCGCCAGCAGATCGCTGAAATCGGCCGGCGCAAGCAGTTGGTACAGGGGCAACTGGAAGGTCTGACATATCGAACCCATCCGCAGTGCCCCCACTTCTGGATCGAAGTTCCCGAACCCTGGCGCGCCTCGGATGTGGAAGCCGACCTGAAGCTGAAGAACTACCTCATCGCCACCGCGGAAGTCTTCGCGGTCGGCCGCGCGGCGGTGCCACAGTTCGTCCGGGCCAGCGTCAGCAATGCCTCGTACAACGACGCGCTGCTTCTGGAGGGGTTCGCGACCCTGGCCAGCACTTTGCGCCAGGGCAACGGCCAGTTCGACGAGTGATGCCGCTGGCCGTTTCAGGGCGCCATAGTGAAAAAGGGGCAGCTGGAGTTCTGGCTATACGCCCCCCGATGGTCGCGTCTACCGCAAGCTTCGCTTCATCGATGACCGCTTGGTACAGGTCGAAATGGAGCGGAAGTAGTCGTAGCTGCGCTCTCCGGGCCTCTGCTCGATGCAGCCAACGAAGGGCGATAGCGGAAAAAGTCCTGCTACCGCCCTTCTTCAGTGCATGACCGCACCCTCAGTCCTCATTCCCACACCCCTGCCCCCACACTGGATACCGCAGCCGATGCAACTGCCCGGTGCTGTCCTCGTACACCATCTCCACCTCCCGAATCCCGCAGAAATCCAGGTCCGGCATCTGCACCACGCGCTTGATATCGAGCGTCTGGCCGTAGTGGTAATCCTCCGCCGGCGGCACGTCCTGCGCGGCGAGGGCCGCGCAGGATACGAAGAAGCCAGCCAGCGCGAGCAGCGCTTTCACGGCCGCTCCCCGGAGGAAGCAGGCGGCATCGGCGCGCCGGTCATGCTGGGCAGCACTTCGTCGCGGCGGATCAGCCAGTGGAACAGCGCGGCGGCGAGGTGCAGGAGGATGGTCAGCAGCAGGACGAAGGCGATGACGCTGTGGGCGCTGCGCAGGATGGTGTGGAGTTGCACCGAGGGCGCGACCAGCGCGGGCAGTTCGAAGCCGTCCCAGAGCACCACCGGGTAGCCGCCGGCGGATTGCATGGTCCAGCCCACCAGCGGCTGGGCCAGCAGCAGGCCGTACAGCAGCAGGTGCGAGAGGTGCGCGGCGCCGCGTTGCCAGCCGGGCATGTCGCCGGGCAGCGGCGGGACGCGGTGGGTCAGGCGCACGGCGATGCGCAGCAGGACGAGCACCAGCAGCGCGGCGCCCAGGGGTTTGTGGATGGCGATCAGCGCGGCGTGGCGCGGGGAGACGCTGGTGACCATGCCCAGGCCGATCAGCAGCATGGCGAGCACCAGCGGCGCCATGAGCCAGTGGAGGACGCGCAAGGAGAGCGGGAAGTAGGTCGGTTTCATCAGTGGGTCTCCTGGGCCTGCTCACGGGTGCGGCGGTTGAAGGATTCCGAGTAGGCGGCCGAGCGGGCGCTGAGCAGCGGGTCGTCGGAGGCGCGGATGCCGTCGGGGAGGATCAGCGGGTCGTAGTTGACGTCGCGGCAGTCGCCGCCGATCTCAGGCTGCAGGCGTTCGATCACCAGCTCGCCGGCGTCCAGCTGGCGGCGTTCCTTCGGCCAGGCCTGGGTGGCGTCGGCGGTGTTGTCGCCGGGCTCGCCGAGGATGAACTGCAGGCGCCAGCGCAGCGGGCCGGCGGCGAGGCGCTGGGCGACTTCGCCGGCGAGGAAGTCGGCGTCGCCGCGCTTGTCCGCCGCCAGCGGCTCGTACGGCGCGACGGGCTGCACCGACCAGCGCACCGGGTGCTCGCGCCCTTCCCGGTCCACCAGGTAGAAGGCGTTGAGGCTGTAGTAGGCGCTGTTGGCGTAGCTGGAGGACGGCGTGGAGGACTTCGCCCAGTCGCGGAATGCCTGGGTTTCCGGGTGGGCCTTGAAGAAGGCGGCGGCCTTGTCCGGGTCGGGCTTGCCGGTGCCCGGCTGCGGCGCGGTGGCCTGTTGCAGGGCGAAGAAGCTGGCGACGTCGCGCACCACGAAGACTGGCATGGCGTTCATGCCGGTGCGCCACTCCTGGCCATCCCCGGGCAGGAAGCGCAGGGCGAGGCTGCGGATCGGCGCGGCGCCGTCGCTGGCCTTGGGGTTGCCGCCGGGGATGGCCAGGCGCCCCACCACCGGCACGCTGCCCGGCGCGAAGAGGCTGGCCCGCGACAGCTCGGCGGCGGCGCCGTTGCTCTCGAAGCGGCCGATCACGCACAGCCCCTTGGCGTGGTTGCGCCGGTAGCCGGGATGCACGCCGCCGCCAGCCTCCAGGGTGTTGATGACCTTGGCCGGGGTGAGCCGCTGCGGGTCGAGCCAGCCGCCGACATAGGCGAAGACGGCGACCACGCCGAGCACCACGGCGCCGATGGCGGCCAGGCGCAGGGGCACATTGGGACCAGCGGGTGGGGTATCTGTCATTTGCAGCTCCTCGGGCTTAGGCTGAATGCGTTGAGCCGGTACGACGTACCATGCGCCGGGTTATTCCCGAGAGCCGCCAAAGAATTTTTTCGAGCGCCGCGGGAATAGATCGCCGGGGCGTTCGTCCTTACCGCTCGAATCCACCACTGCCAGACCTTGCGATGCACTCACTGGACGACCATTCACTGCGCGAACTGCTGCCCCGGCTGCGGCGCTTCGCCCTGTCGCTGACCCGCAGCGCCAGCAGCGCCGACGACCTGGTCCAGACGACCCTGGAAAAGGCGCTGTCGGCCTGGAGCGGCCGGCGCGCGGACGGCGACCTGCGCGCCTGGCTGTTCTCGATCCTCTACCGCCACTTCATCGACGGGCAGCGCCGCGCCCGCCGCTACGCGCGCATTCTCAGCCTGTTCGGCGCGGACAGCGCGGTGAGCGCCTCGCCCGAGGAGATCGTCAGCGCGCGCTCGACCCTGGAAGCCTTCGAGCGCCTGCCCGCCGAGCAGCGCGCGCTGCTGGCGCTGGTCAGCGTCGAGGGCCTGAGCTACCGCGAGGCGGCCGAGGCGCTGGACATTCCCCTGGGCACCGTCATGTCCCGCCTGTCGCGCGCCCGCACGGCGCTGCGCGCGCTGAGCGAAGGCCAGGCGGCGACTCCTTCTTTGCGGGTACTGAAATGAACGAACGCATTCCCGACGAGCACGACCTGCACGCCTATATCGACGACCAGCTCGACCCGGCGCGCCGCCAGTGGGTGGAAGCCTGGCTCGCGGCCCATCCGGAGGACGCCCGCCGCGTGGAAGGCTGGCGGCAGGACGCCCAGCAACTGCGCGCGGCCCTTGCCGGCCAGGGGCGCGGGGCAATGCCCGAACAGCTCGACCCGGCGCGGATTCGCCGGGGTCTGCAACAGCACCGGCGCTCACGGCTGGCCACGGCGGCGGCCTTGCTGCTGGCGCTGGGCGTGGGCGGCATGGGCGGCTGGCAGATGCGCGGCGACAGCCTGGCGCGCGGCATGCTGCCGATGCAGGACGCGGTGCAGGCGTACCGGCTGTTCGCCGACGTCAACCCGAACGGACTCGACCTGCGCGACGGCGACGACCTGCGCAACTGGCTGGCCCATTACCTGAAGGACGCCCCGCCGCCGCCGGCGCTGGATCGCGTCGGCCTGAAGACCGTCGGCGCCCGCCTGCTCGCCACCGAACAGGGCGCGGCGGCGCTGGTGATCTACGAGGACGGCCAGGGGCGCCGGCTGACCTTCTTCATCCGCCCGCCGGGCCCACGCCACGAAATGCTGCCGCAGGGGCAGCGCACCGACGGTGACCTGCTGACGCGCTACTGGAGCCAGGGTGGGTACAACTATGCAGTGGTGAGCCGCAGCGACGATCCGCAGGCGGGGGTCGTGGGGGAGATGGTGGGGTTCTAGCGTGACGGGACCGTAGGAGCGGACTTGTAGTGGTCCAGAATTTCCGGACCACTACAAGCTCGCTCCTACAGGTCATGCCCCTGCGCGGGGCATTAATGGGTCAGGCGTCGACCCGCTCGCCGCACAGGTCGAGGGCGAACAGGCGTTCCACCTCGGCGGCCGGCAGGCCGCTGCCCAGCAGGCTGAACAGCTTGCCCAGCGCGGCTTCGCGGGTCATGCCGCCGCCGGAGACCAGACCGGCATCACGCAGGCGGCTGCCGGCGGCGTACACGTCGAAGGCCACGTGCCCCTGCGGGCACTGGCTGATCGCCGCCAGCACCACGCCGCGCCCGTGGGCTTCGCGCAGCGCGGCCAGCAGTTCCTCGTTGTCCGACGGGCCGGTGCCGCTGCCGTAGCACTCCAGCAGCAACGCCTGCACGCCGCTGCCCAGCAGCGCGCGCAGGTGCTCGGCGCGCAGGCCGGGGAACAGCGGCAGCACCGCGAGGTTCACGCCCTGGCGCGGCTGGCGGTAGTCCAGCGCGGCGGGAATCGACCCGGCGCGCTCGCCCTGGCGTTCGCGCGGCAGCACGGCGAAGGCGTCGAAGGCCTCGCTGCGCAGCTTGGTGACGCGCGCGCCATGCATCAGTTCGCCGTTGAAGTAGATCCAGACGCCCGGCTCGACGCCGGACTCCAGCGCCTTCAGTGCGCCCAGCAGGTTGGCCGGGGCATCGCTGCCCGGCGCGCCCATGGGCAGCATGGAGCCGGTCAGCACCACGGGAATGCCCAGGCCGAGCAGCAGGAAGGACAGCGCGGCGGCGCTGTAGGCCAGGGTGTCGGTGCCGTGCAGCACCAGCACGCCGTCGTGGCCGCCCTGCTCCACCGCCTCGACGATGGCGTCGCGCATGGCCAGCCAGTTGGCCTGGGTCATGTTGGCGCTGTCGAGCAGCGGCTGCAGCTCGGCGAAGCGCCAGGCCAGGCCGGTCGCGTCCTGGCCCTGCAGCTGCTCGCGCATGCGCGCCTCGAAGCCGCCGGCCGGCGCCAGGCCTTCGGCGCTCTGCAGCATGCCGATGGTGCCGCCGGTATAGAGGACGAAGAGGTTCTTCACACGGCGCATGCCTGTGTCCTCGCAGGAAAAATCGCAGGATAAACCGCGAGGCCGGGAGAAGTCCCGGCCTCGCGTATCAGACTCGAACCCTGGTCCGGGGAGCAGGGTCAGCCGGATCAGCCCTGGACCGGCAGGCTGCCGTGGGCCGGAGCGGTGGCGTTGACCTTGTGGGCGTCGCGCCAGGCATCGTGGTCGATGTCCAGGTCGGCGAACTTGCTGGCGTCGAACACCGGGCGCTCGATGCCGGCGGCGCGCTGCTCGTCGTAGTCGCGCATCACCCGCAGGCCGACCTTGATCAGCAGCGCCAGGGCCACCAGGTTGACGAAGGCCAGGCAGGTCATGGTGATGTCGGCGAAGGCGAACACGGTGCCCAGGTTCTGCATCGAGCCCCACAGGATCAGGCCCAGCACCAGCACGCGGAAGGCGATCAGCGCGGTGCGGCTGCGGCCGACGATGAACTGCAGGGCGTTCTCGCCGAGGTAGTAGTTGTAGGTGATGCAGGTGAACACGAACAGCGACAGCGCGACGCTGACGAAGATCCGGCCCCAGTCACCGACCACCGCGGCCAGGGAGTTCTGGGTCAGGGTGATGCCGTCGCCTTCGAAGCCGGGGGTGTAGAAGCCCGAGAGCAGGATCAGCAGCGCGGTGCAGGTGCAGATGACGAAGGTGTCGAGGAACACGCTGAACGCCTGGACCACGCCCTGGGACGCCGGGTGGCGCACGGCGGCGACGGCGGCCACGTTCGGCGCGCTGCCAAGGCCGGCTTCGTTGGCGAACACGCCACGCTTCACGCCCATGACGATCGCGCTGCCGAGCAGGCCGGCGAAGGCCGGTTCAAGGCCGAAGGCGCTTTTCACGATGGTCGCCAGCATGTCCGGCACCAGCTCGATCTGGGTGACGATCACGTACAGGGTCACGGCGATGTAGGCCAGGGTCTTGACCGGCACCAGCAGGTCGGACACCGAGGCGATGCGCTGAATGCCGCCGAAGAACACGATGGCCAGCAGCACGGCCAGGGCGATGCCCGAGTACAGCACCGGGATGCCGAAGGCGTTCTGCAGCGAGTGGGTGACGGTGAAGGCCTGCAGGCCGTTGAAGGCGAAGCCGTAGGTGACCAGCAGCAGGACCGCGAAGGTCAGCGCCATCCAGCGCAGCTTCAGGCCGTGCTGGATGTAGTAGGCCGGGCCGCCACGGTACAGGCCGTCGCCGTCGCTGCGCTTGTAGACCTGGGCCAGGGTGCACTCGAAGAAGCTGCTGGACATGCCCACCAGCGCGGTGACCCACATCCAGAACACGGCGCCCGGGCCGCCGAGGGTCACGGCGATGCCGACACCGGCGATGTTACCGGCGCCGACGCGGCCGGCGAGGCTCAGCATCAGGGCCTGGAAGGAGCTCAGCTGGCCGGCCTGGCCGCGGATCGACTCCTTGAACACGCCGAACATGTGGCCGAAATGGCGGAACTGGACGAAGCGGGAGCGGATGGTGAAATACGCGCCGAGTCCGACGATGAGGACGATGAGGACTTTTCCCGAGAGGAAATCGTTGATCGCGTCGAGCATGTGCTGGGGCCTCGATTGTTATTGTGGGAGCACGGGCCTGGGGCTGGCCCGCTCACTGGGGGCGCATGGTTGCGCCCGAAGCTTCTCGAAACAATTTCGCGGCCTGCTCCGATTTGATGCGACTTGGCGCTACAATGGCGCCAGTCGCATCACCTGGACCTGGCACTGATGTCCGAAAACCTCGGCCCCAACCTCAAGCTGCTGTGCAGCCACTACCGCTCTATCTCGGAGGTTTGCCGCAAGCTGGCAATCAACCGCGCGCAGTTCAACAAGTACCTGGGCGGGCAGAGTCTGCCGACGCCGTACAACCTCAAGCGCATTGGAGACTTCTTCGGCGTCGAGGACTACGAACTGCAACTGCCGCCCGAGCAGTTCGCCCGCCTGATCGGCGCGCGCGGCGCCTCCCCCGCCAACGTCCAGCGCGACGACCCGCTGCTGGAAATGCTGCGCCCGCTGCGCGACCACGCCGGCAACCTGTCGCGCTACTGCGGCTACTACTTCGAATATTCCAACTGCATGTCGGTGCCCGGCTCGACGCTGCTGTCGCTGGTGCACCTGTACGAGCAGGACGGCAACTTCCTCTTCGAGCGCCAGGAGCGCCAGGAGCGCACCAGCAGCACCGACGTGCAGGCCGAGGACTGGGTGCGCTGCCGCTACCTGGGCGCGGCGTTCCAGCTGCAGGACCGGGTGTTCCTGATGGACTACGAGTCGCTCACGGTCAACGAAATGAGCCAGACCATCCTCATCCCCAGCTTCAAGAGCCGCATCACCCGCCTCAACGGCCTGAAGACCGGCGTCTCCAGCGGCGACCGCCGCACCCCGGCCTGCACCCGCGTGGTCTGGGAATACCTGGGCCCGGAGATCAACCGCATCAGCGCCTACCGCCAGGTGAGGCTGTACCAGCCGGACGACCCGCGCATCGACGACGACGTGCGCCAGCGGCTGGCGGCGGGACCGATCCGCCACGGGTTGTTCGAGATCGAATAGCCCGGGGACAGGTTCCTGTCCGCAAACGCGGGCTCACAGACATGCCGGCAAGGCTTACGCCACCCGCGCCAACGCGCTAGTGTGGCGCCACGACACCGCACGGAGACGCCGCATGGACTGGCTCGAACATCGCATCCCCCCGCCCCTGGTGGCGGTCATCATCGGCGCACTGATGTGGCTGCTCGCCCGTCCGCTGCCACCGCTCGGCGGCCGGCTGTGGCTGGCATTGCTGGTGCTGCTGGCCGGCATCGCGGTGTGCCTGGCCGGCGTGCTGTCCTTCCGCCGCGCCCGCACCACCGTCAACCCGCTGAAACCGGAGACTGCCTCCGCGCTGGTGGTCGCCGGCATCTACCGCCACACGCGCAACCCGATGTACCTCGGGTTCGCCATCGTGCTGCTGGCCTGGAGCATCGCCCTCGCCTCCCTGCCCGCCGCGCTGGGCGCCGTCGCCTTCGTGCTGTACATGAACCGCTTCCAGATCGCCCCGGAGGAACAGGCCCTGCGGCGCCTGTTCGGGGCGGAGTTCGACGCCTATTGCAGCCAGGTGCGCCGCTGGGTCTGACAGGTTCGACGCGGGACGCGGTTGGCGGAGTGATCCGGCAATTCGGAAAACGTCCGTAACCGCTCCCTGAGCCAGCGATGCGCCGGGTCGCAGTGCGAGCGTTCGTCCCAGAGCATCGGCATCTCGTAACCCGGCACCTCCACCACGCGCAATACCGGGTTATCCCGCACCAGCCGTGTGGATGCCTCGCTTACAGGGGCAGGCGTACGGCTTTTCGTAGGAGCGAGCTTGCTCGCGAACCGCCCAACCGCAGACTTTCTTCAGGGCCGAACCCGCGGCTCGGCCTCGAAGGCGCTGCGCAGCAGCTCGACGAACGCCGGCGCCGGCGGGATCTCCACGTCGCCGATGCGGCTCACCGGCACCGCCGGCGTCCAGGAGTTCATCACCACGGCGCCGGTCAGGCGCGGCAAGTCCTGGCGGTCGATGCTCAGCACCGACTGGCGTACGCCGAGCTTGTCCAACTGGCGGCGGAGGATGCCCATGGTGGTGCCGGCGAGCATCTTCGCCCGCGGCCAGACCACCGATTCGCCGTCCCAGAACGCCAGGTTCCAGATGGTCGCTTCGCTGAAGCGGCCGCGGTGGTCGGTGAATACCGCATCGTCGAAACCGGCGGCCACCGCCTCGCGCAGGTACCAGGTCTTGGCGATCTCACCGACATGCTTGATCTCCGGCAGCACCCGCTCATGCCCGGCGATGGCCAGCGACAGCGGCCCCGGCGGCCCATCGGACGACGGCGCGGTGCGCACCAGCAGCTCGGGCCGGTGCTCGGGGCCGGCGACGGTGAACTCCCCGGCCGGCGAATACACCGTCGCCATCAGCGAAGTATCCGCCGGCGCCTGCTCCAGCGCGGCGCGCAGGGCGGCGCGAATCTCCTCGTCGGCGTGGCTCTGGCCGAACAGCCGCTGCGAGGCAGCGCGCAGGCGCTCCAGGTGCAGGTCCAGGCCGCGGATGCCGCCGCCGCGCACCTGCATGGCGGTGAAGTGCGCGTAGCCGGCGAAGGCCAGGGGCGCCAGGTCGTCGGCGCTGGCGGGCTGGGCGTTGCGCTGGGTGATGTAGGGATGGATGGCGGCTGACATGGCGTTGGCTTCCCCTGCTCGGTGATCTTCAAATCCGGCATCAAGTGAGGCCACTATCGGGCTTTGACGAAGCCAGGAGAAACGAGTATTTCTCGACGGATCATCAAAAAGGATTTGAAGATCGATGAGCCGCTCCTTTCCCGGCATCCGCGCCCTGCGCACCTTCGAGGCCGCCGGCCGCCACCTGAACTTCACCCGCGCCGCCGAAGAGGTCGGCCTGACCCCGGCCGCGGTCAGCCACCAGATCAAGGAGCTGGAGGACCAGCTCGGCCTCGGCCTGTTCGTGCGCACCAGCCGCAGCATCCAGCTGACCCCGGCGGGCGCGCTGCTGCTGGAAGCGGCGGCGGAATCCCTCGACCTGCTGCACCGCGCCACCGTGCGCGCGCGGCGGCTGGCGCGGACCTCCGAGCAACTGCGGGTCTCGCTGACCGCACGTTTCGCCACCCACTGGCTGCTGCCGCGCCTGCCGAAGTTCCGCGCGCTGCATCCGGGGCTGAAGCTCAGCTTCGACGTCAGCGACGAGCTGCGGGATTTCGCCGTCGACGACATCGATCTCGCCATTCGCTTCGGCAGCGGCCGCTACCCCGGCCTGCTGGCGGAACGGCTGTTCGACACCCGCATCGTGCCGATCTGCTGCCCCGGCCTGCTCATCGACGGGCCGCCGCTGCGCGAACCGCGAGACCTGCAGGCCCATACCCTGTGCCATGTCATCTGCGAAACCGAAGGCGCGGCCTGGCCGGACTGGCCGCGCTGGATGGCCGCCGCCGGCGTCGAGGGTTTCGACGATGGCAACTGCGTCGCCTTCGAGGACACCAGCCATGTGGTGCAGGCGGTCCTGGAGGGCGACGTGGTCGGCCTGGCCGACCGCGCCATGGTGATGCGCGAGCTGGAACAGGGCCTGCTGGTGCAGCCTTTCGAGCTGGGCATCGCCGTGGCAGAGGATTACGCCTACAACCTGGTCTACCCGCAGGCCAGCGCGGACGACCCGCGAGTCAAAGCCTTCCGCGAATGGATTCTCGGGGAAATGGCCGACCGCTGATCGACGCCAGCGGCTTGCAAAGGCCGGGGTTTCCTGCGAAAACCCACGCCCTCGCGGCACGCGCCGCCGCCCCATCACGAGAGAACGCCATGAGCAGCGAACTGCAGATCGAAGATATCGTCGTCGGCGACGGCAAGGCCGTGGTCAAGGGCGCCCTGATCACCACCCAGTACAAGGGCACCCTGGAGGACGGCACCGTCTTCGACTCGTCCTGGGACAAGGGCCGCCCGTTCCAGTGCGTGATCGGCACCGGCCGCGTCATCAAGGGCTGGGACCAACTATTTTCTAAATAGGTTTTTGTATCCCGCCCTCCGTTATTCCTCTCCAGCCCTTGCAGAATCAGCCTTTCAGCCATTTCAGAGCTGAATTAATTGAGCCTATAAGCACAAATAAAGCTTGACTTCAAGTGAATTCATGCTATAATAATGTATAGATTGAGAGAAAATCTTAATCATAAGATTTACCCCTTAGTCCACCCGCCTCAGACGGGCTTCTTTACCGGCCAGCAGCTCCGGTCGGACGATTGCTGTAGATCGGCCTTTGCAATGGGCTACCTCCTGCGTCCCCTGTCGCATGATCGATACAGGGCCCTCTTCAGGCTTGGCATGGCTTGTTGGTTTGCGACATTAAGGGGCGTCACGCCCCTCTCCTTTTCAACACATCATCTAGCCCCTACTCCCAAACGTAGACCGAAAGGTTTACACGCCTCCCTGTCGTCTCCACCGGCAGGAGGCACCCTATTCAACATAGCCCACTTCAATAGTGGGTTTTTGTTGGACCTCTGTAATTCATAACCTCACATTTATTTAACATCTGAATAATTCGGAAGGAGATTCCATTGTCTAGAGAATGCCTCTGCTGCGGGAAGTCTATTGAAGGTAAACATGGACTCCGAAAGTATTGCAGCAGCCTTTGTCAACATCGCCAGTATCGAAAATTACACCCTAACGCACAACGTAAATGGACAGCGGATTGGCGCTTAAAGAAAGTTATAGAAGCCGCACAAGGTTATCTAAATGCAAAATCCCTCATTGAACAACGCAAGGAGCAACAATGTTAACCATGTGCCTAATCGGAGCCTATTGCTACAACCTCCTAGCGATCATTGAAGCATTTACAGGGGATTGAACATGACCAATCTAATCCTTTTCGTTTTCTTTCTGATGGTGGCCGTGCCATTAGCCCTAGGATTCTTTTTGGTTCGTGCAATCGGAAGGAAAGCTAATAAATACATCGATTCGAAAATTAAACTAATTAACGCAACACAAAACACACAGGAGAAATAAATAATGTCCCACCCAATAGTAGATGCCAAACTACCAGAATTCAATCAAGCTGAGTTAGAAAGCCGAATTGATAACGCTATCTTCAGCTACAACAGGAACGAAGGTTATCGTTACATTCGTTACGCTTCTCGCCCTGATGTAACAGACAGTGAAGTGGTGCGAGTGCCCAACATGCCAGCAGGGCGAGTTATCAGAGTGCAATGCGATACGATGACAAGCATTCTAGATGCAACTGTAGAGCTGACCAAGAAAGGCCACGAACGCACCTACAGCGAACTAGATGGCTACATTGCCGATCAGCTGACAGTGTATTTCAACATTCTAGATGAGCAGGCAGAACAAGATATTGCCGCTATCAAGCATGCTGTTGAAGCTGAATATCAATCTGAGCTAGCCAGTAAGAAGAAAGCTTATATCGAACGCCAAGTTGCCCTTGTGCAAGAAGCTACTAAACGCCGGGCCGCTGAAGAGCTTGTTAAGCAACAGGAACAAGAGGCAGCAGCTCTGTACGCAGAAATTGAGGCTAGCCTGTTCGGAGAATCTGAAGCCCCTGTAGCTAAGCGTGGTGGTGCAAGAAAATGAGTAATGTATTTGAAATTAAAGAACTGGCTGCTGAGCTGGCAAAAGATGAAACTCTGATTGAACGCCTGAAGCGTGCTAGTGAACAAGCCCAGTTTCGCATTGATAAATGGAAGACACTTAATCTATCTGATGTTCTAGCAAACATTGAGAGCGTTAATAATTATGGCCCTGAAAACATCCTCCGTTAATCTAGGGGATGTTGTAGTAGAGATTAAACAGTGGGCAGCCTATGATGGATTCAATGTCTATAATAAGATTGACAAGAATCTATCACCCTTTATTCAACAGTTTGCACAAGGCAATCTTCTACAATCCGTTCCAGAAATTCTAAACGAAATTGAAACAGAAGAAGAGATTGAAGAATTTGTTAATACCCTTCTATCTTGTGCAACAGTTGACGGAAATCCTGTTACAGCTGATTCACTGGGATGTAACTGGGCAGACCTAACATTCCTACTTGGCAATATTATCGTGCTCAACTTCTTGGGCATGTGGAAAGAAAGATTCTCCCCGCCTGCATCATCTGAACACTACACCCCTACATCCTGCCCTTATACAAGACGGATTGATGCCGCCACACAGCAACTGTCCGTCCCGCCAATCATCTACATGATTGTTATGTCTGAATCTAAGCTAGCCACTCTCAGAGAGCTGCAAGAGACATACTCCGTAGATGATGCATTAGTACTATTGGAGATGATCCAACATTACGGATACGTCTCTAACCAACAAATCAAGAAAGCTGAAGCTGAGGCTAGGCAATCTAAATAAATAGGAGATGAACATGCTGCGTAGTAGCGTGAGAAAGTCCCTCTCCGCTTATGCAGAAAATGTTAAAGATAATGGAACACATGCAATTCTGTGTAAGCTGACAGGGCGAGTTGCCCCTAAAGAGTTCTTCCATGCACTTCGTCAATATATGAAGCGCACATTGAAGACAACAAACGGATTTAAATACTTCTGGTTTTGTGCGAATGAAACTAGAGAGAAATCCGGAGTGTACGTTGCTATCACCGGTGACATGATTAATCTAAATCTTGCTTACAAGTTCCTTAGCCGTCCACATGCTGGTGCTGAATTTACAACTATTGAATATGCCGGATACAACCGCACAACATTCAAAGACCTAATCAATCATAATTTCACTTTCTATTACCAAGTGCCGAATCAAAAGAGCCACGGCGGGAGTAAGATTAATAAGCCGGAGGCTGTAACAGAATGATTGGTGACAATGTAATTGCACAGCTAACAGGAAAGGTTAAATTCGATATTGATACGTCGGGCCTGTTGAAATTCAAACGTTATATGCAACAGATTCAACAGAAGATGAATCCGTTGATGGCAGACCTCAAGCGGTTGGAAACCTCTCTGAACAAAGTTGCTGGAATCAATCCTGACAATCTGAAGGTAGCTGCTCAATCTCGCTCCCGTGCCTTAGATCGGGAGCTACGTGCAGAGCAAGTGCTACGTGCACAACGTCAACAGACATTCAGGGCCGAGCTTGCCGCCCAGAAGCTTCAGTTTAGGGGGATGGAACAGGTATCCGCCCTCCGCGACGTACAGTATCAACGTGCAAAGGAACAGGCAGCAGCGCTCCAGAAAATGGAGCTGAAAGCCCAAGCCAAGCGGGGACGCCCAGCTAACAAGGAAAAGCAGGCTATTGACCAACGTCTGCGCCTTGCCCGTATTGAAGCGATCCACGCCAAAACGCAGGAACGCTCCAAGCTAGCGGATGCGACCTATCAGAACAAAATGAATCAATTCCAGCGTGGCCAGTATCGTCTAGAACTGATGCGGGAAGAAGCCAAGGCTAAAGCTCATCGCACCACGCAACGCAGTACAGACGTCCTCCTAGCCCGTCAACGTGCAGCAGCTCGGGAAGGTCGACAGGTAGAACGTCACGAATGGGCAAGACAACGTCAAGTGGCCCGTAGCGCCTCTACAGGCCCTTCTCTTCCGTCGATGCTGAGTAGTGGTCTCAATGGTATGCGTGGTGGCCTAGGTGCTGGTGTAGGCGCTGCTTTGTCGGTTGCTGCTGGTCCCCTTGGCCTATTGGCCGCCGCTGCTGGCGCTGCTGCCGTTGGCATTGGTGCAATGAATGATCGTATTGAGCAACGTAAGCAAAACGTTATCAACGCCGAAAGCTTCGACATGTCTTTCACTCCGCTATCTGACAATCCTGAAATTCAGAAGAGAATTCGACAAGCCTTCATCGATGTACAGACCAAAAACGCTGGTGTGATCGACGCTGATACGGCCAAGCAATTCGGCGGATTTGCAACAACAATGATGAAGATGGGCAAGACACTCCCACAGGTGTTAGCAGAGTGGGATAAGCGCTCTAGGGCGTTCCGTATCGGTGGCCTAGCTGCTGACGCTCAACGTGATATGAACCGAGAATTCACACGCATTCAAACGTCTGGTAAGGCCGATGCCGCCGACGTTGAGCAGATCACAGACCGACTACCCGGACTAACTCCATACCTCGCCCAAGCCGCCGCACAGGGTACTAGATATGCCAAGTCTTCTATGGAAGTCATGATTGGCCAGTGGAACAAGAATCTAAAGGCTGGTAAGGGCCTGTCTGCAGACGTGTTTAATCGTGCAATGGATGCATTCCTAAAGGACAACGGGAAAGCTTTTGAGAATTCTCTGAAGTCTGTAGGTGCACAACAGCAGCTCCTAGAGAACCAACGTTACCTTCAAGAACAAGATATTAACTCTTCTAAAGAAGTGTCTGATGCTATGCGGAGACGCATTGAAGCCGAAGCACAGCTAGCCGAGCAGATGAAACCTGTAAACGAAGCCATGGCTGAATTTGATGTTCAGCTTGTAAAGGTTTACACAACCCTCGCTTCTTTCGCAGGCTGGATGCTTGGTGTGCAGGATAAGGCTAAAGGCCCATCGGTCCCTGTTGTTGACAGTAGTGGTAAGCCTGTAATGGACAAGGACGGCAAGGCCGTTACAGAAGTAAGGGAACGTACGGGATTCCAGAAATACAAAGATGAAATCCTAAACAACCCTGATGATTCTAACACTGCACGTAGCGTCAAGCGTGCTCTCTATGATCTCGCCAAAGTCACGACGATTGCCGGACAGGTTACATGGCTTACAGATGCCATTACAGAGCGTCTAGGCAGCTCGCCAATGACTGTGGATGAGCAACGTGCCGTTATTGCTCAGAGAGCAGCAGACGAAGTGCAACGCCAAGCAACACAAGCTCAGATGACCGCCACTATCACAGCGAACAATCCGAATTTTGCTAATGCCTCTACGGCATCCTCTCCACTTGGCGTGCCAGATATCGCTCCTGTACAGGTGCACCTAGAACTTAACACCACTGTAAATGCAGCAACCTCTGACCCACACGGATTGGCAAATCAGCTTGCTCCCGAGCTATCCAGACACATGCGTGATACAGCTAAACAGGCATTCTCTGATGCCATCGGTGAAGCCCGATCCCAGCAGAAAGAGACACGCCGTTAACAAGGGGGCGCAAGGCCCTCTCCCATCCACCCCTAACCAAAGAAGTAGAAACACTGTAATGAAAGAAGTATTCACCCAACTTGGCACATGGCTTGCTGGTGCCGCTCTTGTAATCTGTATGGGCGCTTTCAGCTACCAACAGTCACAAATTGATAAGCTGGATGATCGTATCTATGCCATTAGATATGAATCGGCAACAAAGAAACAGCTAGCCGAGACTGTTACGCAACTCTCTAAAGACGTGGAACGTATCAACGATAAGCTAGACAATCTGATTATGCGTCAGAGCAACCCAAAGGCGGAACATCCTCCGCTGTGACATAGGCCCGCACATGCGGGCTTTGTTATGCATATTCAATTATCAATATTGTTTATCTATTTAATTGATATATGTGTAAACATAAATCAATATTATGAGTTGGACATATTGCAATTGTCGTGCGAGAATATTATGTGAGGTGAGATATTCTTTCCCTTGCCTCCCCCTCCGTTTCAAGCCACTTCCAACACTACCCTCAACAATCCTGAAACATAGGAGACATATTCATGCACCAACATCTGAAAATCCTAACTTGTGCACACTGCGGAAACAGTCACCGTAAACGCAAGATTCAACCCTATTGCTCTATCTCGTGCAGACTCGCCGCCAAGGCCCTGCAAGCTGCCAAGATGCGTGAAGAAGCCGGAGTTGAGGGATTGCATATCCCCACTCTGTAAACGCAATACAGAGCCTTCTAGAGCACCTGCAACGCCCTCCTGCTACACAGCTTCAGCAACACCCTCTGTAACAACAATCTAATACGCCACTCATTGTGGCTTTAGTCATTTCTAGCAATACAACCCAACACGACCATAGTCGTCCTAGAGTAAGGAGACACACTCATGCCCGTAACAAAAGTAAAGCCAACAGTTCGCCGCCCAACATGCCCAACATGCGGCAAGCGTTTCAGAACAACAAACGCCCGTAAGAAATTCTGCAAAGCAGCTTGTCAGGAGCTATCCGTAGCCAAAGGCCGGAAGGTTCGCAATGAATTCGATGATGCCCTAGCTTCGCCATTCTTCAGCTACCTAGCGGTACAGGTTAGACGTGCAGGAACCGTTAGAGTGATTCCGCATGACTTCGATTTACTCTGTGAGGTCCACGCCGTTTACACCAAGGCCCACCGTGCCAATCGCTTCGGCATGATTAAAGATTACGTCATCGCCCACATTTACCCTGTGAGCGGCCCTGCTGATCGTATCGGCTCCCTTCATCCGTCCAACATCGTTGTAGCTTCCCACCGTCGTAACGCCAGTCATGGCGACACCTACTATGGCGCTGGTCACTCCGTTTCCGCCGTGCACCCTCTAGACCTGAAACTCCCCATCACCAAGGGCACAGAAGTGCTTAAGGCTATCGGTAAATACCTCGGTGAAGAGCTGGTGCTGCAACTGGCCAAGGCCCTCAAGCTGAAGCCCTCCCATCGTAACGCACTGGTGCAATGGCTCCGTGAGAACATCGACCCGGCCAACCCGGAGCACGCTGAATTCATCATCACCAAGGACGTGAAGACGCCCACCCTCGCCCAGTGGAAGGCCGCCATCCAAGGTAAGACCTACAAAGCCTTCTCCATCAGTAGCGACAAAGCCTTTGAGCTTGACGTGATGCGTGGCGAGCTGGAACGCCTGTCCGCCTGGAACCCTAATCTGCTAGACGTCGTTGAGCTGCTGTCCAAAAGCGCCAGCGGCACCATGCTGGATGATGAGAGTGAAACCGTGTGCCATTTCTTGTTCAACATCGCCCATGGCGAAGATGCACGCTCTTACATGGCCTACTTGACTCAATGGTCTGACAGCTTGGTTGTCGGTGCACATGGGTTCCTACGCGTTTACGCACCAGCAGCAGTGGACCCCGCAGACTTCATCTTCTGATGCACCATGCAAAAGCTTCGCAGTGTAGCTAGTAGCAGTTCAACATGAACAATACGCCCCGGAATAGGCTCTAGCCTTAGTCGCACTAAGGCTCCAGAGTTTGCACAGTGGACACAATATGACGGAACGTCATGACAATTGCACAACAGAACGACAGTTCTATTAAATAACTGTTCTATTAAATACTTCTTGACAAGATTTTCACATTGTAAGTAAAATGCCTTTCTCTCTTGTGCTTCGCACGGCACAGTCCCATCCGGCTAAAGCCGGCCCCTAATAATCCTAACTCCAATCTAAGCTTTTGCTCTTGCCCTTCGGGTGAAGCGGAGCTTCGATAGGTACACCTCCGGTAAGTAATACCTTCGATAGATACACCCTCCTTGTCGGGACGACAGAAGATATTCAGGGAGGATATTAATAATTAATCCTCCCTTCTCTAAAGCCTTCGCTCTTGCATGGTGCTTGCACCAAGGCTGCCCCTCCATCCTGCGAAGCAAACCTAGATCATTCTTTTATTATAGTATTAATAACCCACTGTTTAAGTGGGAGATTTATTCTGTATGTCTGCGGAGTAGACATTAGTAATACGCCTACAATCCAGATGATACGGGCATCGGCGACGATGAATGCTAACCCGGATGATTTCTTAGCAAGCTAATATCGTATTTTTGATATTAATTAGTGAATTATTGCAGCCCAGCTGCACAGGCAACAATACCCTGTCAACTCCCGTTGATCGGATGGCAGCCGAGAGGCTGCTTAGGTGAATGGAGTTCGGGATGTAGAGGTGCGTCGGCCTGACGCGCCGCTTCACATGGTCATACTGCGCATCAAATAGAATTGTTCATTTTCTAACCAATGTGCGAATTGTCATTTCAGGATTTCCCGCATTGTCATTTCCGCAACGAACGTCCCCTAATTGACAATTGAATGCGCAACAGTGAAAATGCGCACATCAGCTAATGAATTGCAGGGGGATGATGGAAATGGACGTAATCGCTTATTACAGGGTATCGACCAAAGGTCAGGGCGAATCTGGCCTCGGTCTGGAAGCTCAACGTGAATACGTGCAGACAGCAGCCGCCCAACAGTGCTGGAACATCATTGCTGAATTCGTTGATGTGGGTGTGTCTGGTAGCGTCCATCCGCTGGAGCGCCCTGAAGGCTCCAAGGCATTCGCTTACGGACTGCCTGTCGTTGTGGCCAAGCTTGACCGCCTTAGCCGGGACGTTGAGCATATTGCCGGTTTGATGAAGCGTGCGCAGTTCAAAGTAGCTACGATGCCGAAGGCAGATACGCTGCAACTTCACCTATTCGCCATGCTGGCCGAGCAGGAACGCACATTCATCAGTCAACGTACAAAGGACGCCCTAGCCTCTCTCAAGGCCCGTGCCAATGCTGGTGATGTTGAATCTAAGCGTAAGCTGGATAACCGTCAGCAAGCCCTTCAGAAAGGCCGTGGTGATGCGCAGGCAGCTAAGGCTAGGGATGTGCACGTAGCAGCTTCAAAAGCTAAGGCAGAGGCTTACAGGGACGCTATCGACGCATGTATCCATCGTGGCTGTAACACCCTGTCTTCTCTCGTTCTGTGCCTGAATGAACGTGGTGTTAAGGCAACACGTGGTGGTGATTGGAACGCTACCCAAGTGAAACGCCTGATGGCGAAGCTTGATATTCAATTCGTCTGATAGAGTAGAATTCTCTTGACGTGACAACTTATTTCTGAATTACCCAGCTTCAGCACTGCCGTAGTCGTGTGCGGTTAAATACATTTCCTGTAGATTATTTTTCCCAGCCGCACCATAGAACCCACCACCCCAGTGCCATTTCCAAAATTTTACAGAATGAGTTTTCTCTAGAAACTCACCTCTGTATCTAGTAGGAGATTCTCATGAAGCTCCGATGCCACAACGCTAGTGTCACTAAGGCTAGAGGGGTATTTCAGTGGACAGCGTTACGCTGTCAGATGGACAGTGCAGCGGCGCTGCCTCTTGGCTACAAACCGGCCATATCCTATCATCTGCCCACCGGCTACCCCGGAGCCGCAAAAGGGAATTCGCGGATTCTTGTCGTTCCTTATGGTACAGATGGAGGTTCCATGACCAAGAATAGCCCTAAGCGCGTATTCGTAACCAACGCCACGATTGTTCATCCCGCTACACCGCCTGATCTACAGAAGCACCTTGCAGCCCTAGAGCTGCGCAACGCCCGTAGAAAGGAGTGGATCGGCCTCGCCGTTGTTCTTCTCGGGATTGCCTTACTCTTTGCCCCTCTTTCCTTCGGAGCTGTGTCTTGGCAATTCAAGGCTCTCGGCATGGAATCAAGCGTCTCTCAAGCGTCACCGGGTATTGTTGTAATCATCGCAGGACTATTAGTTGTCTTGTCCAGCCGCTACCTATTCCAGCACAACCCACGAACACCACATTAAATGAAAAGGGCGCTGATGAGCGCCCTTTTTCATTCGTGCAGACTTTTGTTATTTCTATTCGTTCTCCAGCTTCGCCAGTGCATCCTTAAGATTCTTGATCAACGTAGCTTTAGCCTCTTCCCGTTCCTTCTTGGCCTTCTCAAGCGCTGCTTCAGCCTGTTTCACTTTGGTATCCAGCTCCGCAAGCTTCGCTTCTAGAGCGTCACCTCTAACAGCCTTGGTGCCAGTGCTCCCGCCTTCAGCTTTCTTCGCACGCTGAATCCAACTGCTCAGATCGTTCCGCTTGACGTTGTATTGCTTTGCGATATCGTCACCAGTGATGCCAACAGCCCGTGCGTCATACGCAGCAATAATCTTATCCCGCTCATCTTGAGGAACGTCTTTACCATTACGTACAGCTTGTCCTTCAACGCTCATGTGTAAATCTCCTGTTGATCAATTCGTGTTGTTGACGATTGTTAAGCTTGTTTCCGCTTACGGAAGCCCCTGGTGATCCAACCAACGGTCCAACCTGCGAGGTATAACCCTACACAGCCGAGCAGCCAATTGATGGGGAGCCAAATGAAGAGTTGTTTCTTTTTCTCTGTCGCCCTTTCGGCAGCTCTCTGCTCCCAGTGCTCATGCCAGCTACGCTTTTCATCTATGTAGGCTTGGTCCGGGTAAAAATCGGAGAGAGGTTGTTTCTCTACTTCCTTGCTCTTACCTCCGGTGACAACTTCCAAGCCGACTATTTCCACCTTCTCCCTTTCATTTCTGACAGCTTTGTCCTTAGCCTTTTGTGCAAACTCCTTTTGCACTTGTTTTAAATCAAACTCTGTTGATTCGTACCTTGGATAATCGACTACCAACACCCCCACAAGAAACCCCGTATAAATTACACAAGTAACAAGCCACAGCCGTTGCCATCCATTTAGCATTTTCGTCTCCTTCACTCATGTTGTTGTCGCAGGTTTTCATAATCTTCTTCTGTCCATTCTGACGATGCAACGTCATCAGCTTGGAAGGGCTCTACATACGGGTAGTCTTCATCAGACAGCTTCGATACGAGCAGCAGCCTATCCCCTGCCATCAGCTTGTAACAGTCTTCCCGCCGATCAACACCCGCATACCTGTATTCGATATCACTGTGTGTAGTGGTGATTCTGCTATCAGGGTGCACAGTGATTGCATAACCAATGGTACGGAGCATTGCAGATAGCCTAACGCTGTCCTCTTTCTCCAGCTTCCACACCTCCCCCATCTGCCGCCAAGGTTCGCCAGCTGGGACAACCTCTGTAGCCTTCAGCAACGTAAGCTCATGCTCAGCCCGTGTCCGCTCCGCCTTGGCTTCTTTCAGTTGGTGCAACAGTTCGTCCATATCATCTGTTAGCTGAATGGCACGCCCCAGCCGCTCAACACGCCGTGATATCTCTAGAAGCTCAGCTTCCCGTGCGACAATCTCTTTCTCATTGACGCCCATTTGCTGCTGTTGGATGGCTTCCCGTGCAGCCTGTACGGACGTGAACGTGTAAATCTTGTCGATGACAGGCTTGGGGATGACACGTGAATTCTCACAGCTTTTGAGCTGCTGCCGTGTATGGCAACGCAACGAATGCGGCCTCCCGTCCTTGTTTTGCATGATGTAGTTTTTGCCGCACCACGCACACTTCACCAGACCTACAAGAAAATTCGATGCTGTCTTGGGTGGCCGTTCAGTCTTCACCCGCTCTGCGTGCAGCTGGGCTTTGTAGAATAAGGCTTGATCGATGATAGGCGGGAACACACCTTCAATCACGTCATGGTCTGGTGTGTTGGGCCGAGTCTCCCACTTGCCGATCACTGCTTTATTCCGTAACCAACCCTCAACAGTGGGACCGCTGCACTTGGCCAGCTCAGGGACGCTGGATTCCCGCATCCGCTTCGCAATGGTGGTTTTGCCCACTCCTGACACGTAGAGTTCGAACGCTGTCTTGATCCACGGTGCAACGCTCTCACGCACCACGCCTTCTGGTGTGAGCCACACGGGGTTTAGACGCTTGGGCATTACGCCTGCCTTGGCCTTGTCTCTCCGTATCGTGTAGGACTCTGCAACACGCCTACTGAGTGTCGCTGAGTATTGGTGTGCCGCTTGAATCTTCGCCATCAGCAAGTGGATGTGTGCACCGTTCAGGCTGTCGCGGTTGTACACGTTGCCATCGTCGAGGGTGATGATTGAAACGCCTGCCCTTATGATCGGGACAATAACGTCTGCAATCATGTCTAGAGTATCCATTCGCCCTGCGCGGTCGATGGCCTCTACTAACACAACGTCCCCAGCTTCGATGGCTCCCGCTTCGATGGCTGCAAGCAACTTGGCAAACCCACCACCCTCCTTGGTGTGCTCGCCGTGGTAGCCCGATTTAGCCAAGTCTTTGAAACAGAGGTCCGACCGGGAGTATTCAGGGTTTCTATCCAGCCACTCGGCAATCATGCCTTCTTGTCGCTCGACGGAACTTCCCCCGTGTTGCTTCATCGATGAGAAGCGGACATAGCTGATGGCCTTGGGCATTGGGGGCATCCCTGATTTGCTGGAAGGGTCTCAGTGTATCATCTGAAATAGCTGGGACATCGGCCTGATGGGCATGCAGGTCGGCGGCAAGCGCAAGCTGTTCGTGCCCGCGCACCTGGCCTACGGCGAGCGCCAGGTCGGCGCGCACATCAAGCCCAATTCCAACCTGCTGTTCGAGATCGAGCTGCTGGAAGTCCTCACCCGCGACGATTGACGTTCAGGCCGGCGCGGCTTCCACGCTGCGCCGCATCGCCAGGATCGCCGTCGGCCCCTGGGCCTTGCGGGTGAACCAGAGCACCCGGCTGACGCCACGGGTGATCGCCACGTAGGCCAGGCGCAGCTGCTCGTCCTGCTGGGCCTGGTCGTAGCCGCTGGCGAAGAAACCCGAGGCCGCGTACAGCGCGCTGCGCAGCGGGTGTTTCTCCGGCGGCGCGCAGTCGTCGACGATGATCGCCACTTCCGCCTGCAGGCCCTTGGCGCGGTGGATGGTCATGCCCTTCACCGGCAGCTTGCGGTCCAGCTCGCCAAGAATCGTCTGCAGGGTTTCGTTGCGCCGGCTGAGCAGCAGCACGGCGGTTTTCTCCCTCGATCCGCACGCGGCGACGTGCTCGCACTGCTTGCGGATTTCCTCCAGCAGCAGCGGCAGGCTGTTGCGCGCATCGAAGCGCTGCACCAGCTTCACCCCGTGGTCGCCCGCCTCCGCCGACTTGAACGCCCGGCAGGTCTTGGCCTGCTTGTGCGCCATGCCCGCCAGCACCCGCTCGCCGTCGCGGATCACCGGATCGATGCTGCGGTAGTTGGTCTCCAGCAGCAGCACGCGGCTCTTGCGCCGGGCCTTGCTGGGGAAGTGCCGGTCGAAGTCCATGAACAGCTCCGGCGAACTGCCGCGCCAGGCGTAGATGGACTGCCAGTCGTCGCCGATGGCCATCAGGCTGACCGCCTCGCCGCGCTTGGCCAGGTCGCGGTGCAGCGCCTGCAGCCACTGCACGATCTGCGGCGAAACGTCCTGGAATTCGTCGATCAGCAGGTGCTGGAACGGCGCCAGCGCCTCGGCCGGCAGCTTGCCGTCGCCAAGCTGGTCGGTGAGGCGCTGGAAGGCCAGGTTGAAGGTCAGCAGGCCCTGCGCCTGCAAGGCCGCGTCGAAGGCCGCCCAGAACAGTTGCAGCGCCTCGACGAAGCGGCGCTCGCGCGGCGGGCAGTCGAGTCTTTTCGGCTGCAGCTGGTCAATGCGCAGGCCGATGCTCTCGATGAACCCGGCCTGGGCGTAGAAGGCTTCGAACAGCGGCAGCGCGGTGAACTCGCCGGCGAGCTTGAAGGCATCCAGCGGCGCCTTGCCGATGCGCGGCGGCTTGCCGTCTTCGCCGGCTTCGGGCGGTGGCGGCAGGTCGAGCAGTTGATGGACCAGGGTGCGGAACGGCGCCTGTTCGGCGTAGCACTGCTGGTAGACCTGCTTGAGCAGGCGCTGCTGCGCCGGGCGCAGGCGGCCGGCGAGCAGGGGGTTGTCCAGTTCGCTGGCGGGATCGCGTTCGTCCAGTTGCTCGAACCAGCGCGGATTCTTCAGCGCGACTTTCGCCAGGGTGCCCATGGCCGAATGGAAGGTGCGCACGCACTGGCGCGCCTGCGCCGCGTCGAACGGATGGCCCCAGAAGCCGAGCACCTTCACCAGTTGCTCGCGCAGTTGCGCGCAGGAGGCGTTGGTGAAGGAAATCACCGTCACCCGCTCGGCCGCGATGCCCAGGTGGCAGAGCATGTAGACGACGCGCAGCACCAGGGTGGTGGACTTGCCGGAACCGGCGCCGGCGAAGATGCGGGTCAGCGGATCGGGCGCGAGGATCATCGCCCACTGCTCGTCCGACGGCAGGCTGACGACGCCGGCGGCCGCGGCCTGGCTCACCCGTTCGCGCATGGCGGCGGCGTGCTGCTCGTCGGGAGCCGCCGCTGCGCCGTAGATACCGGCGGCGGCCGCGCGCGGGCGTCTGGGCGCCGGCGCGTCGCCGTCCTTCTTCGTCTTGGCGGGGCGTTTGGCGGGCGCCTTGCCCTTGCCTTTGGCCTTGCTCCGCGCGCGCGGCTGCGGCTGCGCCGCTTCGCGTTCGGCGCGCAGGTATTCGGTGGTGCGGGGGAAATAACGCGCAAGGGCTTCGGCGATCAGCCGTTTGTAGCGTTCGACAGCAGACTCCATAAACCCCGTCCGGTACAGATACAGCGTTGAATCATAAGCGCTTTTCGACACGGACAGGCAACCGCGACCAGGGTTCCCCGGCCAGCCGGATATCGCCAGCGGACGCGCCAGCCCTTAGACTTGCCGCCCAACATGAACCAGCAGCCAAGGGATCACCATGGGCGCCCAGTGGAAAGCCAAACATAAAGAAGCCGCAGCCAACGCCAAGGGGCGCATCTTCGGCAAACTGTCCAAGGAAATCATGATTGCCGCGCGCAACGGCGCCGATCCGGACATGAACCCGAAACTGCGCCTGGTCGTCGAGCAGGCCAAGAAGGCCTCGATGCCCCGCGAAACCCTGGAGCGCGCCATCAAGAAAGGCGCCGGCCTGCTGGACGGCGGCGCCAGCTTCGAGCGCGTGGTCTACGAAGGCTTCGCCCCGCACCGCGTGCCGGTGATCGTCGAGTGCCTGACCGACAACGTGAACCGCACCGTCGCGGAAATCCGCGTGCTGTTCCGCAAGGGCCAGCTGGGCGCCTCCGGCTCGGTGGCCTGGGACTTCGATTACCTGGGCATGGTCGAGGCCACCCCGGCCAGCGCCGACGCCGACCCGGAACTGGCCGCCATCGAAGCCGGCGCCCAGGACTTCGAGCCGGGCGAGGAAGACGGCGACACCCTGTTCCTCACCGACGCCACCGACCTCGACGCGGTCTGCCGCGCCCTGCCGGAGCACGGCTTCACCGTCGCCTCGGCCAAGCTGGGCTACAAGGCGAAGAACCCGGTCAGCCTGTCCGGCGCGGAGCTGGAGGAAGTCGAAGCCTTCCTCGACGCCCTGGACGGCAACGACGACGTGCAGAACCTTTACGTCGGCCTGGCGTAACGCAAACGGGCGGACTTTGTCCGCCCTTCGCGGAGAAGCTCCGCTCCTACAAAAGCCGGAGCACCGCGCTCCCGTAGGAGCGGACCTTGTCCGCGATTGGCGTGCGACGCGCGCCTCGATTCACCGCACTACCCGCCCCATCAGCGCATCCTGGCTCGCTTCGGCCTTCTCCCGCAGGAAGTCCCAGGTGGTGCGCATCCGCGCGATGTCCTTGAGCTCCGTAGGCATCAGCATCCAGAAGGTCCGCACGAACTCGATCTCCTCCGCCAGCACCGGCTGCAACGACGGGGCCTCCGCGGCGGCGAACGCCGGCAGGATCGCCAGCCCGGCGCCCTCCGCCACCGCGCGCTGCTGGGCGAGGATGCTGGTGCAGCGCAGCGCCATGTGCAGCGGCCGGCCGATCTCGTCCAGATACTGCAGCTCCTTGCTGTACAGCAGGTCGTCGACGTAGCCCACCAGCGCGTGCTGGCGCAGGTCGTCGCGGTTGCGGATCGGCCCGCGCGCGGCCAGGTAGTCCTTCGAGGCGTAGAGGCGCAGCACGTAGTCGGTCAGCCGGGTGATCAGGTACGGGCCGCGTCCCGGCCGCTCCAGGGTGATCACGATGTCCGCCTCGTGGCGCGACAGTTGCAGCGCGCGCGGCACCGCCAGCAGGTCGACGCCCAGGTGCGGGTGGCGCTGGTTCAGTTCCACCAGCTGCGAGGTCAGCAGCGTCGAGCCGTAGCCTTCGGTCGCGCCGATGCGCACCTTGCCGGAAAGGTTGTCCTCGGCGCCCGCCAGGCGTTTCTCGATCACCTTGCAGGCGCTTTCCATCGCCTCGGCCTGGGGCAGCAGGCCGTGGCCGGCCTCGGTCAGCCGGTAGCCGCCCGGCTCGCGCACCAGCAGCTGCGCGCCGATGCTCTTCTCCAGCGCCTGCAGGCGGCGCGCCACCGTGGTGTGGTCCACGCCCAGGCGACGGGCGGCGACGGTGAGCTTGCCGGCGCGGGAGAGTTCGAGGAAGAAACGCAGGTTGTCCCAGTCCATGATTGCCCCAACGCCTCCTCTATGTGCGCCCGTCATGTGCGCCGTCATGCGCGCCGTCATGTGCGCCGTTATGTGCAAAATCGCAGACCATACTTGCACATCACCGCATTGAACACATCAAAAATGCACTGTTAGGATCGATCCAGACAACAAGAAAGCCACTGGCTGGGAGAACCCCGATGACCGCAACTGCCCCGACCGTCAAACTGTTCCTCGACGGCAAGCCCGTCGAGTCCACCACCACCGAATGGCGCGATGTGATCAACCCCGCCACCCAGGAAGTCCTCGCCCGCGTGCCCTTCGCCACGCCCGAGGAAGTCGAGCGCGCCGTAGCCAGCGCCAAGGCCGCGTTCAAGACCTGGAAGAAGACCCCCATCGGCGCCCGCTCGCGCATCTTCCTCAAGTACCAGCAGCTGATCCGCGAAAACATGAAGGAACTGGCGGCGATCCTCACCGCCGAGCAGGGCAAGACCCTGCCGGACGCCGAGGGCGACGTGTTCCGCGGCCTGGAAGTGGTCGAGCACGCGGCCGGCATCGGCAACCTGCAGCTGGGCGAGCTGGCCAACAACGTGGCCGGCGGCGTGGATACCTTCACCCTGCTGCAACCCATCGGCGTGTGCGCCGGCATCACCCCGTTCAACTTCCCGGCGATGATCCCGCTGTGGATGTTCCCGATGGCCATCGCCACCGGCAACACCTTCGTCCTCAAGCCGTCCGAACAGGACCCGATGGTGACCATGCGCCTGGTCGAGCTGGCCCATGAAGCCGGGGTGCCGCCGGGCGTGCTCAACGTGGTGCACGGCGGCCCGGACGTGGTGAACGCGATCTGCGACCACCCGGACATCAAGGCCGTGTCCTTCGTCGGCTCGACCCGCGTCGGCACCCACGTCTACAACCGCGCCTCCCAGGCCGGTAAGCGCGTGCAATGCATGATGGGCGCTAAGAACCACGCCATCGTGCTGCCCGACGCCAACAAGGAGCAGACCCTCAACGCCATCGCCGGCGCCGCCTTCGGTGCCGCCGGGCAACGTTGCATGGCGCTGTCGGTGGCGATCCTGGTCGGCGAGGCCAACGAGTGGATTCCCGACCTGGTGGCCAAGGCCAGGACCCTCAAGGTCAGCGGCGGCACCGAGGCCAACACCGACGTCGGCCCGCTGGTCTCCTGCGCCGCGCTGGACCGCGTCAGCGGCCTGATCGAACGCGGCGCCCAGGAAGGCGCCAAGCTGGAACTGGACGGCCGCAACCCGCAGGTGGCCGGCTACGCCAAGGGCAACTTCGTCGGCCCGACCGTGTTCTCCGGCGTCACCCCGCAGATGACCATCTACCGCGAGGAAATCTTCGGCCCGGTGCTCTGCGTGGTATCGGCGAAGACCTTCGACGAGGCCATCGAGCTGATCAACGCCAACCCCAACGGCAACGGCACCGCGCTGTTCACCCGCTCGGGCGCCGCCGCGCGGCACTTCAAGGAAGAGATCGACGTCGGCCAGGTCGGTATCAACGTGCCGATCCCGGTGCCGGTGCCGATGTTCTCCTTCACCGGCTCGCGCGGCTCCAAGCTGGGCGACCTCGGCCCGTACGGCAAGCAGGTGGTGCAGTTCTACACCCAGACCAAGACCGTCACCGAGCGCTGGTTCGACGAGAACGAAGTGGGCGGCGCGGTGAACACCACCATCCACCTCAAGTAAGCCCTGCCCGCCCGCCTGCCCCCGGCCGGCCCGGACTCCAGCAAGGATGCTGGCCGGGCCCGGCGCCACGCGGGCGGGCACCCTTTTGCGCCTGAACATCAGAACGCTCCAGCACAAGAAGAAGAGGACCCCCCTATGCGCATCGGCTTCATCGGACTCGGCAACATGGGCGGCCCCATGGCCGCCAACCTGCTCAAGGCCGGCTTCGACCTGAGCGTCTTCGACCTCTCCGCCAAGGCCGTGGAAGCGGCCGTCGGCCTCGGCGCCCGCGCCCTCGGCTCGCCCGCCGACGTGGCCCGCGACGACGTCGAGGTGATCATCACCATGCTGCCCGCCGCCGCCCACGTGAAACAGGTCTACCTCGGCGACGACGGCCTGCTGGCCAACGTGCAGCCCGGCGTGCTGCTGATCGACTCGTCCACCATCGACCCGCTGAACGCCCGCGAGGTCAGCGCCGCCGCCCTGGCCCACGGCAACCCAATGCTCGACGCGCCCGTCTCCGGCGGCACCGCCGGCGCGGCGGCCGGCACCCTGACCTTCATGGTCGGCGGCGAGCAGGCCGACTTCGAGCGCGCCCGCCCGGTGCTGGCGGCCATGGGCAGGAACATCGTGCACTGCGGCGGCGCCGGGAACGGCCAGGTGGCCAAGGTGGCGAACAACCTGCTGTTGGGCATTTCCATGATCGGCGTGGCGGAAGCCATGTCCCTGGGCGTGAAGCTGGGGATGGACGCGGAAGTGCTGGCCGGCATCATCAACACCTCCAGCGGCCGCTGCTGGAGCTCGGAGGTGAACAACCCACTCACCGGCGCCCCGGCGGCGCGCGGCTACAGCGGCGGCTTCGGTACCGACCTGATGCTCAAGGACCTGGGCCTGGCCAGCGAGGCCGCGCGCCAGGTGCGCCAGCCGGTGCTGCTCGGCGCGCTGGCCCAGCAGCTGTTCCAGACCTTCAGCAACCAGGGCAACGGCCAGCTGGACTTCTCGGCGATCGTGAAGCTGTACCAGCAGGGCTGAGCCCGCTCTTCGCAGGAGCGGACCTTGTCCGCGATTCGCAACCCCCGTTGGCCAGGAGCGCTCGGCGGGGGGAACCGCTACGCGGTTCATCGCGGATAAGATCCGCTCCTACGAAAGCCGCACGTTCCGTAGGAGCGGACTCCGTCCGCGATGCTCTTGCTCTTCGTACGATGGATAACGCTGTGCGTTATCCATCGTTCTTTGTGATCAGTGTTTCTGCGCCGCTTCGGCGTGTGCTGGGACTTCTTGTTTCGCCCCCTCGGGCGACCTACTTTGGCAAGTGCCCCAAAGTAGGCAAAGGTCTCTGCCCCTGCATCCGGTTTTTCGCTTAGGCGAAAAATTCCCTCGCTCCATCGGAGTTTCAGGGGCCCGCGTTGACGGGCCATCCCTGGCCCGACAACGCTCTCGCGGCATCCATGCCGCTCAACCCCTGAAACTCCGATTCCGCTCGGCCTCCTGAAGGGGCGCTCCGGAGTGTGCGGATATTCCTCTGGAAGCCGCTTTTGCTTTTGGCTCTTTGTAGGAGCGAGCTTGCTCGCGAACCACAGCTGATCGCGGACGAAGTCCGCTCCTACGAAAGCCGATCTCACCGCAGGAGCGGACTTCGTCCGCGATGCTCTTGCCTTGCGCAACGTTATCCGCCTGATGGGTATCGCTTCGCTCCACGCCATCCTACGAAGTGCCGCTCCTAGCATGGAGCAGCCAAGGTTTCAGGCGCGCGCAGGGTCCCGTCAGGAGGCCGAGTGGAGGTATTGCGCAGAGGGGCGAGCGGCATGGATGCCGCGAGAGGCTTGAAGGGCCAGGGACGGCCCTTGTACGCCGACCCTCGGAGCAATGCCGGAGCGAGGGCAGTCTGAGCGAAGCGAAGACCCGGATGGCGGGACGGGCCCTTTTGGTTCCTTTTGGGGCCCCAAAAGGGACTCGCCCGGGAGGGCGAAACCAAATCTCCCAGCGCACGCCGAAGCGGCGCGGAAACACCGATCACAAAGCCCCGCAATGTCCACCCTCGGCGCCCAACTCAGGCGCCAGGGTGGATGTAAACAGCGACATCCACCCTACGCACTGAGCCCGCTCTTCGTAGGAGCGGACCTTGTCCGCGATTGGCAGCCCAGTTGGCAAGGGCGTTCAGGGATCTATTGGGAACCGCCATGCGGTTCATCGCGGATAAGATCCGCTCCTACGAAAGCGCTCCCGGAAGACTCGTGTGGTGGCCGGAATGCAACGCCGCCACCTGGCCATCTCGGCTATCATGCGCACCCCGCTCCTCCGGAAGCCGCCGCATGATCGTCCGCCCGCAAACCCCGACACTCTGGGTCCTGCTGTTCTCGCTCAAGGGATCGATCATCCCCGCCATCTGGCGCAAGGTCCTCTACACGGTGCTGCTCAGCTCGCTGGTGGTGGCCACCCACGGCACGCTGTACCACTACAAGGTGGTCATCACCTCCACGCCCTTCACCCTCTGGGGCCTGACGCTGGCGATCTTCCTCGGTTTTCGCAACAACGTGGCCTACCAGCGCTTCTGGGAGGCGCGCACCCTCTGGGGCGAGTTGCTGATCGTGACCCGCAACCTGGCTCGGCAGACCCTCTCGCTGCTGCCCGACCTCACCCCGCAAGCCCGCCGCAGCCTGTGCGACCCGCTGATCGCCTTCACCTACGTGCTGCGCGACCACCTGCGCGGCACCCCGCAGAGCGACGACGTGCGCCGCCTGCTCGGCGCCGCCGAGGCGGCCGCGCTGGACGCCACCCCTACCCCGACCAACGCGCTGCTCGCCAGCCTCGGCCAGCGCTTTGCCGCGCACGCCCGCACGGCCGGGGCCGGCGAGATCACCCTGGCCGCCATCGACCAGCAGATGACCCGGCTCTCCTACGTGCTCGGCGGCTGCGAGCGGATTCGCAACACGCCGATCCCCTACCCCTACATCCTGATGCTGCACCGCATCGTCCACGTCTACTGCTTCCTGCTGCCGTTCTGCCTGGTCGACAGCATCGGCTGGTTCACCCCGCTGGCGGTGTGCGTGCTGGCCTACACCTTCTTCGGCCTGGATGCCCTGGGCGACCAGATCGCCGACCCGTTCGACACCCAACCCAACGACCTGCCGCTGGACGCCATGAGCCGCGGCCTGGAGATCGCCGTGCTGGAAATCCTCGGCGAACGCGAGCTGCCGGCGCCGCTGCTGCCGGTCGACGGCCTGCTGCTGTGACCTGCGAGGACCACCGATGAACCACCTGCAAGACGTTCCCCTGGCCAAGGCCTACCTGCTGCTCAACCACGGCCCGTCGACCCTCGTCAGCAGCGAACACCAGGGCGTGGCCAACGTGATGGCCGCCGCCTGGGTCATGCCGCTGGACTTCGACCCGCCCAAGCTGCTGCTGGTGCTCGACCGCAACACCTGGTCGCGCCATCTGGTGGAAGGCTCCGGCGCCTTCGTCATCCAGCTGCCCTCGCGCCGGCAGGCGGAGCTGACCCTGGCGGTCGGCTCCAGCAATGGCGGCGAGGTGAACAAGTTCGAGCAACTGGATATCCGCACCTCGCGGGCACGCCACGTCGAGGCGCCGATCGTCGACGGTTGCGTGGCCTATCTGGAATGCAAGGTGATCGCCGAGCCGCACAACCAGGAGAAGTACGACCTGTTCATCGCCGAGGTGGTGGCCGCCTACGCGGACCAACGCGCCTTCTCCAACGGCCGCTGGCACTTCCCCAGCGACGACCTGCGCACCATCCACTACCAGGCCGGCGGGGCCTTCTTCGCCACTGGCGAGGCCTTCCAGGTCGAGCGCGGCTGAGCCGTGACCTTGTAGGAGCGAGCTTGCTCGCGAACCGCCCAGCTCCGGAACAGCCGGAAAACGCCGTTCGCGAGCAAGCTCGCTCCTACGAAGAGTTCTTCGCCATCCGCCCGCGCAGGCTCACCCAGCACCCCGGCGCCCCGTCGCGCACGCTCATCTGCAGATCGTGCAGGCGCGCCACCGCCGCCACCATGCTCAGTCCCAGGCCGTTGCCCGGCGTGTGCCGGCTGCGTTCGGAGCGGTAGAAGCGGCGCAGCACCGCCTCCCGTTCTTCCTCCGGAATGCCCGGCCCGTTGTCGCGCACCTGCACTTCCACCACGTCGTCGCCCGCCTCCACGCGGACCTCGACACGTCCCTGCGCCGGGGTGAATTTCAGGGCGTTGTCCACCAGATTGCTCAGGGCGTCGAACATCAGGTGCGCATCACCCAGCAGCCAGGCCGGCTGCTGCGGGCCAACGAAGCTCAGTTGCTGGCCACGCTCCTCGGCCAGCGGCTCGAACAGCTCGACCACGTCGGCCGCGACCTGCCCCAGGTCCACCGCGACGAAGCCGGTGCGCCGGGCACTGTCCTCGATCTCGGAAATGCGCAGCAGCGCACGGAAGGTGAGCAGCAGGCCGTGGGCGTCCTCGATGGCCTGGTCGATGGCGGCGACGTATTCCTCCTTGCTGCCATCGCGCCGCTGCGCGCGCTCCAGGCCGGCGAGCAGGCGCGTCAGCGGGGTGCGCAGATCGTGGGCGACGTCGTCGCAGACGCCCTTCACCTCGCGCATCAGCCGCTCGATCTCGTCGAGCATGCGGTTCACCACCACCGCCAGGCGATCCACGTCGTCGGTGCGGCCGCGCACCGGCAGGCGCTCGCTGAGATCGCCCTTGACGATCCGTTCAATGGCCCCGGCCACCGCGTCCAGGCGCCGCTGCGAGCCGCGCCCGGCGATTATCGCGCCGGCCAGGCCGAGGATCAGGATCAGCACGCCGCCGGAGGCCATGGCGCTGACCAGCAGATCGTCGAATTCGAGCAGGTCCTGGATATCGTGGCCGATCACCAGGATTTCGCCGGACGGCATGCGGTGGACGATGCCGCGCACCCGCCGCTCCACCCCGGCCAGGTTGCGCCGGTGGAACTCGATGGGCTGGTCGAACACCTCGCCCGGCGGCGGTTCGGCGAGGGTGCCGGCCAGGCGCCGGCCGCTGGCGTCGAACAGCGCCTGGGGGAAATGCTGCTCGGGGTCCTTCGCCGCGCGCTCCTGCACCTCGCGGATCAGCTCCGGCAGCGGCAGGTCGACGCGGTTGTGCATCTGCCGGCTCAGGTTGGCCTGCACCTCGGCGCGCAGGTAGCCGGCGGTGCGCCAGTAGACGTAGCCGAACAGCGCCAGCGAGGCGACGCCGAACAGCAGCAGGAACAGCAGCGCCACGCGGAAACCGGTGGTGCGTGGCAGCTCACTCAGGCGCGCGGAGAACATAGCCGGCCCCCCGCACCGTGTGGATCATCGCCGGCTCGCCGTCGACGTCGACCTTGCGCCGCAGGCGGCCGATGTGCACCTCGATGACGTTGGTGCGCTCGTCGAAACGGTAGTTCCACACCGCCTCGAAAAGCATGGTGCGAGTGACGATCTGCCCGGCGTTGCGCGCCAGGTATTCCAGCAGCTGGTACTCGCGCGGCACCAGCTCGATGACCCGCTCGCCACGGCGCACCGAGCGGCGCAGCAGGTCGATGTCGAGGTTGCCGATGCTCAGGCGGCTGTCGCGCACCTCCGCGCCACGCGCGGCGCGGCGGGTCAGGGCGTCCAGGCGGGCGGTCAGCTCGATGAACTCGAAAGGCTTGGTCAGGTAGTCGTCGCCGCCGGCGCGCAGGCCGCGCACGCGCTCGTCGAGGTCGGACAACGCGCTGAGGATCAGCACCGGCGTCTCCACGCCCGCCGAGCGCAACGCGGTGAGCATCGCCAGGCCGTCCATGCCGCCGGGCAGCATGCGGTCGAGGACGATCACCGCGAAGCTCTCGCTGAGCGCACGCACCAGGCCGTCGCGGCCGTTGCCGGCGAGGCTGACCTGGTAGCCGTGGTCGTGCAGCGCGGCGCTGATCTCGGCAGCGGTGGCGGGGTCGTCTTCGACGACGAGAACCTGGGTCATGGGGTGGTCCGTGGCGGCGGGGAATGTCCGGCAGTATATTTTGCCCGGCGCGGACGAACGTCAGCCTCGCGCCAAGATGAATAAAAGTTTAGGTACGCCACGGGGCGGGACGGACACGCGTTGAGAATCCTGGTCATCGAAGACGATCCGCAGGCCGCCGGCTACCTGGTGCGCGGCCTGCGCGAGAGCGGGCACATCGTCGACGCCGCCGGCGACGGCATCCGCGGCCTCGACCTGGCCCTGGAGAATCTCTACGACGCCCTGCTGGTGGACCGCCGCCTGCCCGGCCTGGACGGCCTGGAACTGGTGCGCCGGCTGCGCACCGCGGGCCTCGTCACGCCGGTGCTGATGCTCAGCGCGCTGGCCTCCACCCACCACCGCGTCGAGGGCCTGCGGGCAGGATGCGACGACTACCTGGCCAAGCCCTACGCCTTCGTCGAGGTCCACGCCCGCCTCGCCGCCCTGCTCCGCCGCAGCGGCCGGCAACTGACCGGCACGCGCCTGCGGGTCGGCGACCTGCTGCTCGACTGCGAAGGCCGCGTGGCCCAGCGCCAGGGCCGCAGCATCGCCCTGCAGCAGCGCGAATTCCTCATCCTGGAAAAGCTGATGCGCCTGGCCGACCAGGTGGTGACCCGCGGCATGCTGCTGGAAAGCGCCTGGGACTACGACTTCGAACCGCGCGACAACGTCATCGACAAGCACATCCACCGCCTGCGGCAGAAGGTCGACCAGGGCTTCGACCACCCGCTGATCCATACGGTGCCGGGCGCCGGCTACATGCTCAGCGAAACGCCGCCGGCGTGACCGGCACCGCGCTCACGCCGCGCGGTTCAGCGGTCTTGCCCGTTCGATGCGCGCGCGCCGCTCCGGCGAGTTCAGCGCCGCCCAGAGGTCGTTGCGCCGCTGCAGATTCAGCCAGAATTCCGCGGAGTTGCCGAACACCCGCGCCAGCATCAGCGCGGTATCGGCGGTGACCGCCCGGCGGTCGTTGCACAGCTCGTTGACCAGCCGGCGCTGCACGCCCATCGCCTCGGCGAGGCGGCCTTGGGTCAGGCCGAGCGGTTCGAGGAATTCGCTGTAAAGCACTTCGCCGACGCTGACCGGCTTGCGTTCCGTGATGATCACCTTGCACCTCACCGATACGAATGGTTGTCGAGGTAGACGTCCTGGGCTTCACCCTTTTCGCCGTCCCAATGGAAGACCAGGCGCCACTGGCGGTTCACCCGGATCGAATGCCAGCGCCGCAACCGTCCCTGCAAGCGCTCGAAGTGATTGCTCGGCGGGCTGCGCAAGTCGGCGTCCGTGGTGGCGTCGTCGAGCATCTGCAGCTTGCGGAACAGGCGCTCCTGAAGATCCGGCGGGATCTGCCGAGGCGGCTCGTCCTCGATGAAGAACGCTTCCAGCCACGCATCCCTGAAGCTTCCGATCATGGGTCGGCATCCCTGGAGGAAAATGTACCGTGAGACGGTACAGCCGGCAAAGGTCGATGTATGTCGGCCGACGGGCAGGCAACGGCCACAGGAGGCGTCCGAATTTTCCCGAATCAACCTAACTTTTTGTTCAGCTTGGGAAGAACCGCCCGGTAGCTGCCCGGCGCTATCGTCGCCCTTCCTGCCCGCCCCGCGTCCCGCGCGGGCCCCAGAAGGACGAACCGCATGCCTCCATCCGCCAGCGCCCTGTCCCGGCTGGCCGCCATTGCCGCGCTGGCGCTGCTCGGCGCCTGTTCGCTGGTGCCGGACTACCAGCGCCCCGACGTTCCCCTGGCCAGCCGCTGGGACAACGCCGCGCCCGCGGCCCGGATTCCGCAGCAGTGGTGGAAGGACTACGCCAGCGCCGAGCTGGATCAGCTGATCCAGCGCGCCGGCAGCGACAACCTCAGCCTGCAGGCCGCCGTCGCGCGGGTCGAGCAGGCCCGCGCCAACGCCCGGATCGCCGGCGCCGCGCAGTATCCGGGCGTGAGTCTGGGCGGCAGTTACGTGCAGGACCACGACGGCAGCAAGAACGCCGGCCAGCTGTTCGCCCAGGCCAGCTACGAGCTGGACTTCTGGGGCCGCAACCGCGCCCTCGCCGATTCCGCAGGCGCCCTAGCCCAGGCCAGCGCCTACGACCTGGAAACCGCGCGCATCGGCCTGAACGCCGACCTTGCCAACACCTACTTCCAGGTGCTCTCGCTGGACGAACGGCTGGCCGTGGCCCGACGCATCGCCGGCGACGCCGGGCACATCCTGCAACTGGTGCAGACCCAGTCTCGCCTCGGCTCCTCCTCGGACCTGGAAGTGGAACAGCAGCGCAACGCCCTGCAGAACTTCCAGGCCGCGGTCAGCGTCCTCGACCAGCAGCGCGACGCCGCGCTCTACCAGCTGGCTGTGCTGGTCGGCGCCGCGCCCGAGGGTTTCCGCCTGCAGCGCAGCGGCCTCGACGGCATCCTGCTGCCCGAGGCGCGCGCCGGCCTGCCGGCCAGCTTGCTGAGCCAGCGTCCGGATATCCAGGCCGCCGAAGCGCGGTTGCAGTCGGCCAACTTCGATGTCGGCGCGGCGCGTGCGGCCTTCCTGCCGAACATTTCCCTCGGCGCCCTGGCCGGCGGCGATGTGCGCGCCGGCGGCAGCGTCTGGCAGCTCGCCGCCAGCCTCAGCCAGCCGCTGTTCGACGGCGGCCTGCTGGAAGGCCGGTTGCAGGCCGACCGCGCCCGCGCCCGCGAGCTGGTCGCCGACTACCGGCAAAGCGTGCTGCAGGCCCTGCAGGACGTGGAAACCCAGCTCAGCGCCAACGCCCGCCTGGCGCAGACCCAGCGCATCGGCCAGGACGCCGTGGACTCGGCACGCAAGGCCGCCGACCTCGCGCAGGTGCGCTACAACCTGGGCAGTACCGATTTCCTCACCCTGCTGACCGTGCAGCGCACCCTCTACCAGGCCGAAGACAGCCTGCTGCAGGTGCGCCTGCAGCGCCTGCAGGCCTCCGTCGGCCTGTACCGCGCCCTCGGCGGCGGCTTCCAGGCCCCGGAGGCCGCCGCCGGGCTGGCCAGCAATCAACCTTCCGCACAGGCGACCCGACCGTGAGCCCGTCCCTCGATTCATCCCCGCGCCGCTACTGGCGCCTGGCACTCCTGCTGCTCGTCGTGCTGCTGGCGGCCTTCACCTGGCGCCACCACGGCGCCCCGGCGCCGGCCAAGGCGGCCGACGCGCCGGTGCCGGTGAGCCTCGGCGAGGCCGACCAGCGCGACCTGCCGATCTGGCTGCAGACCATCGGCACGGTGCAGGCCATCAACTCGGTGGAGATCAAGGTGCGCGTGGACGGCGAGCTGCAGAAGCTGCACTTCAAGGAAGGCCAGATGGTCAGCGCCGGCGACCTGCTCGCCGAGATCGACCCGCGCCCCTACGCCGCCCAGCTGATGCAGGCCAGGGCCAACAAGGCGCGCGACGAAGCGCAGCTCGCCGTCACCCGGATCAACCTCGACCGCGCCAGCAAGCTCGCCGCCGCCCACGCCGGGCCGAGCCAGGACGTCGACACCCTGCGCGGCCAGCTGGCGACCCTGCAGGCAAGCATCCAGGCCGACCAGGCGGCGGTCGACAGCGCCCAGCTGCAACTGGGCTACACGCGCATCAGCGCGCCCTTCACCGGGCGCACCGGCCAGCGCCTGGTGGATGCCGGCAGCCTCGTGCACGCCAGCGATACCGGCGGCCTGGTGAGCGTGACCCAGATGGCGCCGATCTCGCTGGCCTTCAGCCTGCCCCAGGAAGACCTCGCCGAAGTGCTCGCGGCCCATGCCGGCGCGCCGCTCAAGGTCGAGGCGCTGAGCCGCGACGGCAGCCGCCATATCGCCGACGGCCAGCTGAGCTTCATCGACAGCCAGGTGTCCAGCGGCAACGGGCAGATCCTGTTCAAGGCCGACTTCCCCAACGCCGACGGCCAGCTCTGGCCCGGCGAGCTGCTCAGCGTGCGCCTGCTGCTGCGCACCGAGAAGGCCGCCACCGTGGTGCCGACCGGCGCCGTGCAGCAGGGGCCGCAGGGCAGCTTCGTCTACGTGGTCGGCCGCAACCAGCAGGCACAGGTGCGCGAAGTGAAGACCGGCGCGGTGGTCGACGGTCTGCAATGGGTCCGCCAGGGCCTGGAGCCGGGCGAAGTCGTGGTCACCGGCGGCCAGTACCGCCTCGCGCCGGGGCTGAAGGTCTCGGCCCTGGCCGATCCGCGGCAGACCGCCAGCACGGAGGCGCGCCCGTGACCCTCTCCGAACCCTTCATCCGCCGCCGGGTCGCCACCACCCTGCTGGCGCTGGGCGTGCTGCTGCTCGGTGGCGCCGCCTACTTCATGCTGCCGGTGGCGCCGCTGCCGCAGGTCGACATGCCGACCATCCAGGTCGAGGCCAACCTGCCCGGGGCCAGCGCCGAGACCATGGCCTCGTCGGTGGCCACGCCGCTGGAACGCTCCTTCGCCAGCATCCCCGGGGTCAGCCAGATGACCTCCGCCAGCTCCCTCGGGCAGACCCGGATCACCCTGCAGTTCGACCTCGCGCGCGACATCGACGGCGCCGCCCAGGACGTGCAGACGGCGATCAGCGCCGCCGGCGGCAACCTGCCCAAGGACCTGCCGTCGCCGCCGACCTTCCACAAGGTCAACCCGGCCGAGTTCACCTTCCTCTCCCTCGCCCTGACCTCGACCACCCGCACCCTGCCGGAGCTGGACCGCTACGCCGACAGCTACCTCGCCCAGCAGCTGTCGCAGATCCCCGGCGTCGGCCTGGTGGACTTCCACGGCGAGCAGCGGCCGGCGGTGCGCGTGCGCATCGACCCGGACGCCCTGGCCGCGCGCGGCCTGACCCTGGCCGACGTGCGCGGCGTGCTGGGCAGCGCCACGGTCGACGCGCCCAAGGGCAGCCTCGACGGCGCCGAGCGCGCGGTGACCCTGGACACCACCGACCAGCTCACCCACGCCGCGCAGTACGGCGCGCTGGTGGTCGCCTACCGCGACGGCGTGCCGATCCGCCTGAGCGACCTGGGCACGGTGATCGACGGCGCCGAGGACGTGCGCCAGGCCGCCGGCCTGCAGGGCCAGCCGACGGTGATCGTCGACATCCACAAACAGCCCGGCTACAACGTGCTGGAGGTGACCCGCGCGATCAGGGAGCGCCTGCCCTCGATGCTGGTGCAACTGCCGCGCGACGTGCAGGTGCACGTGGTCGGCGACCGCACCCAGACCATCACCGCGTCCATCGAGGAGGTGCAGTTCAACCTGCTGCTGTCGATCGTCCTGGTGGTGGCGGTGGTCTTCGTCTTCCTGCGCAACGTCAGCGCCACGGTGATCCCGGCGCTGACCATCCCGCTGTCGCTGGTGGCCACCTTCGCCGTGATGTACGTGCTCGGCTACAGCCTGGACAACCTGTCGATCATGGCCCTGAGCATCGCCGTCGGCTTCGTGGTGGACGACGCCATCGTGGTCATGGAGAACATCATCCGCCACCTGGAGATGGGCAAGTCGCCGCTGCAGGCGGCCATCGAGGGCACCGCCGAGGTGGCGTTCACCATCGTCTCGATGACCGTCTCGCTGGTCGCGGTGTTCATCCCCATCCTCTTCATGGGCGGGGTGATCGGCCGCCTGCTGCGCGAGTTCGCGGCGACCGTGAGCTTCGCCGTGGTGATGTCCGGGGTGGTGTCGCTGACGGTCACGCCGATGCTCTGCGCCTGGTTCATCCGCCACGACCTGCACGGCGTGCAGAACCGCTTCCTGCAATGGAGCGAGCGCAGCTTCGACGCCCTCCTCGACGGCTACCGGCGCAGCCTGCAACGGGTGCTGCGGCACGAGCGCCTGACCCTGGCGGTGGTCCTGCTCACCCTGCTGGTGACGGCGGTGCTCTACGTCGAAGTGCCCAAGGGCTTCTTCCCGCAGCAGGACACCGGGGTGATCCAGGGGGTGGCCGAGGCCAACGCCGACATTTCCTTCGCGGCCATGCGCGAACGCATGGCCGCGCTCAGCGAGGTCATCCAGCGCGATCCGGACGTGGCCAACGTCTACTACTGGATCGGCCCCAACCCGACCCTCAGCCAGGGCCGCGTGATGATCAACCTCAAGCCCTACGAGCAGCGCGAGGCCAAGGCCGACCAGGTGGTGGCGCGGCTCAAGCGCGAGCTCGCCGTGGTGCCCGGCATCGCCCTGTACATGCAGATCCGCCAGGACGTGCAGATCGGCGGGCGGCCGAGCAAGACCCAGTTCCAGTACACCCTGCAGGACCCGGACAGCGATGAACTGGACCACTGGGCCGGGCTGTTGCTGGAGCGCCTGAAAACCCTGCCGCAGCTGCGCGACGTGGCCACCGACCAGCAGCAGGCGGCGCCGCGCAGCACCCTGCACATCGACCGCGACAGCGCCGCGCGCCTGGGCGTGAGCGTGCAGGCGATCGACGACGTGCTCTACGACGCCTTCGGCCAGCGCCAGGTGGCGACCCTGTTCACCTCGCTGGACCAGTACCACGTGATCCTCGAACTCGACCCGCGCTGGCAGGTCTCCGCGGAAAGCCTCAAGCACCTCTACGCGCGCTCCAGCCTGACCGGCGAGCTGGTCCCGCTGAGCGTGCTCGGCCGCCTGGAGCCGGACCTGGCGCCGATCACCATCAACCACCAGGGGCTGTTCCCGGCGATCACCCTGTCGTTCAACCTGGCGCCCGGCCATGCGCTGGGCGACGCGGTCAAGGCGATCCAGCAGGCGACCGTGCAGATCGGCCTGCCCGACACCGTCAGCGGCACCTTCCAGGGCACCGCCCAGGCCTTCCAGGACTCGCTGCGCAGCCAGCCGTGGCTGATCCTGGCGGCGGTGGTGACGGTCTACATCGTCCTCGGCGTGCTCTACGAGAGCCCATTGCTGCCGCTGTCGATCCTCTCCACCCTGCCCTCGGCCGGCCTCGGCGCGCTGCTGGCGCTGCGGCTGTGCGGCCAGGACCTGTCGCTGATGGGGATGATCGGCATCATCCTGCTGATCGGCATCGTCAAGAAGAACGCGATCATGATGATCGACTTCGCCCTGGTGGCCGAACGCGGCGGCATGACGCCCGAGCAGGCGACCATCGAGGGCAGCACCCTGCGCTTCCGGCCGATCCTCATGACCACCCTGGCGGCGCTGTTCGGCGCCCTGCCGCTGGCCCTGGGCACCGGCTCCGGCGCCGAGCTGCGCCAGCCGCTGGGCATCGCCATCGTCGGCGGCCTGCTGGTGTCGCAGGTGCTGACGCTGTACACCACGCCGGTGATCTACCTGTGGTTCTCGCGCATGGCCGCCCGCTTCCGCGCCTGGCGCAAGGCCCGCGGCGGCCTGCTGGCGCCGCAGCAGCGGTGACATGACGAAAGGGCGACAAGCGCCAGGCTATGCTTGCCGCCCCTTTCCCCCGGTGTGACGACGATGCTCGAACTCAAGGACCTGGACCTGCGCCACGACGCCCTGGCGGGCCGCTATGTGAAGGATGAAACCGTGCAGGTGGCCTTCGCCGCCGAATCCGGCACGCTGATGAGCCTGGAAGGCGCCAACCGCTACGCGCTCGGCGACGCCCTGGTCAGCAGCGCCAGCGGCGAGCGCTGGGTGGTGTCGCGCGAGCGCTTCGATGCCAGGTACCTGCCGGCCGAGGCCGGGCTGGTCCACGGCATCGACGGCGCCTATCGCAACCGCCCCGAGGTGGTGCTGGCGCGGCGCATGGAAGAACCCTTCCGCATCGCCCGCTCGGCGGCCGGCGACGTGTTGCAGGGCGAGGCCGGCGACTGGGTCATGCAGTACGCCCCCGGCGACTACGGCGTGACCCAGGCGCACCGCTTCGCGCGGGTCTATCGACCGGCCGACTGAGGCTCGTCCGCGCTGCTGCAGCGACGACGCAGGACTTGCGCAATTGCGGGCTCTCGAACGGCGAAGCCGCATCCGGGCATGGCCGGGACTTCGCCGGATGCGCCCGCCGAAAGTAAAAAACCCGCCATGAAAGGCGGGTTCTTCACTGGGGCGCTAATCCTTTAGCAATGGTCCTAACATACCTCGGCGATGTGAAAAAAACGTGAAACGGACGTCATCATCCCGAGTAGTCGAGCGCAGTCCAGACGCGGCTCAGACCGGTGCGAATCCGGCATTCCTCCGACAGGTCGCCCGTGCTGCCCTGCTCCGGCAGCAACAGCGTGGTGCCCTCACCTCCGGTCAGCCACTGCAGCCGTCCGCAATTGGGCGTGTCGATCACATAGCTGGCGGCGACCGCCGAATGCGAGCGCGGCAGGCGGACGGCATCGCGCACGGTGCCGTGTTCCTCGAAGCGCTTGCCGTTGGCGACCAGCACCGCCCAGGCGTCATGCCCGTCGATGACCAGGTAGGCGCCGTTGGCCATCGGCTTCTCCGCCGGCGGCTCGGCACAACCGCAGAGCAGGGCCAGCACGGCGCAGACCATCAGCAGGTTGCCTCGCATCATCACGCAGTCCTCTTCTTCTGGGTGCCCGCCGCAAGGGAGCCAGAGCTCCGGCGCGGACGACGGTATTGGATTCGGTGAACCAGCGAATTCGATACTAGCCGGAAAATACTGTTCATGCATACAGTATTTTCCGGTTATCCTTGTCGCCATGACGAAAGGCGTTCCGGAATCGGGCGCCGAGGCCAGGACCCAGAAAAAGGAGCGAGCACAATAGTGGACATTCGCCAGATGAAATACGCCGTGAATCACATGGCCATCGATGAAGTGCGTGAAGCCGTCGAGGAACTGCACTTGGAAGGGTTGGTCACCGAAGGCAAGACGCCCTTCAGCCGCACGCATTTCAACACCTGCTTCGCCGAGATCAAGGCGCTGCTGCAACGCGCCGGCTACCACCGCCCGCTGGATGTGGTCGGCTACCAGGGGCAGGCCTACGCGATGTTCGACCCCAGCCGCTGGGACGCCGTGGAGGTGCTGCGCTGGCTCAAGGAATACGTCGAGGAGGCCGCGACCGGCTGAACCTGTCACTGGACTGTGCGCGGGAGCAGAAACTTGCGAAGCCCTGCCCCGCGCACTAATGTCCCTTGCATTCCCGCTTCCCGAATCAAGGACGATTCCATGGGCGATTCATCGAATGCCGACAGCTGGCGCTGGGCCTACCGCAAACTGCGCAGCTGGGACGTCGGCCGCATCAGTTCCGCTTTCCTCGCCACACTCTTCCACTGGCGCGGCGACACCGGGTTGTTCTACAGCCACGGCGGCCTGCGCAAATCCCGCCTGACCCGCAGCGACCGCACCGACTGACCCGTCAGGGCCGCGTGGACGGGTACACCGCTCCACCGGGGTATTCGATGCTCTGCCGGATGCCCCCTCCGGACTGGTCGATGATCACCGTGCTCGAACGCGACTCGCCGTAGCCGCGCGGCACCTGCATGCCGCCGTATCCATCATTGCGCTGCCAGCTCGACGAGCTGTCCACGCTGCCGCTGGCTCCCGGGCTGACATAGATCCGCTGGACCACCGGCGGCGATTGCCGCCATTGCGGCTGGGACGGGGCTTGCCGCTGGTATTGAGGCTGTACCTGGCCGGAGAACCGCTGCTGCGCCAGCACCGGCGTCGCCAGGGCACAGCAGGCGATGAGCGCCAGGCTTCCAAGACTCTTCATGGGATGCTCCGGGGTAGCTGGAAAGGCTTCAGGATACCAATCCCTCCCGGGGCTGTGCAGGCCGGACGTCGAGCGCCAATCAACTATGTAAATTCGTTTATTTTCATATGGTTATAATCAAAATATGATCTCTTGTATGAAGAAATCATGCTGATTGCCATTACCGCGACACTGCAAACCGCCAAAACCCACCCGCAACCCCCGGGCCGACAGGCTCCAGGCAGCCTTGCCATTCGATTGCCATGATTGGCAATTCTTTTTCAATCAGTAAGATGCAGGCACTTTCGTAAGGAATACCTCATGTTCCGACGCTGCCTGCTCCTGCTGCTGATTCTCGTCATTCCCGCCGTGGCGTCCGCCGCCGCCCCGCGCACCTTCGAGGAAGCCAAGAAGGTCGGCCGCAAGCTCTATGCCCGGCAGTCGGTGGAGTTCTATTGCGGCTGCCGCTACAGCGGCAACACGGTGGACCTGAAGAGCTGCGGCTACACCCCGCGCAAGAATGCCAAGCGTGCCTCGCGCATCGAGTGGGAGCACATCGTCCCGGCCTGGGTGATCGGTCACCAGCGCCAGTGCTGGCAGAGCGGCGGCCGCAGCAACTGCTCGCGGCATGACCGCGTCTACCAGAAGGCGGAAGCCGACCTGTTCAACCTGGTGCCGAGCATCGGCGAGGTCAACGGCGACCGCAGCAACTTCAGCTATGCCTGGCTGCCGAAGCAGCCCCCGCAGTACGGCGCCTGCCCGATGGTCATCGACTTCAAGGCGAAGAAGGCCATGCCGCGCCCGCAGATCCGCGGGATGATCGCCCGCACCTACTTCTACATGAGCGACCGCTACGGCCTGAGGCTGTCCAGGCAGGACCGCCAGCTGTTCACCGCGTGGAACAAGCAGTACCCGGTGGAAACCTGGGAGCTCCAGCGCAACCAGATGGTCGGCTGCGTGATGGGCTGGGGCAATCCCTACGTCGGCGAGATCGACAGCGGCCGCTGCCCGTCGCCCCGCGTCGCCGGGCGCTGACCAGGCGACAGGGCCGCGCCCCGGCAGTAGACTCCGACAGCCGTCCCACGGACGAGCGCCCCATTTCCTGTCTGGAGTACGCAGCATGCCCCTCTCGATCTACCAGGCTTCCATTCCCGTCTTCATCCGCATGCTCGGCAACCTCTCGGCGATCCTCGCCAAGGCTGCCGCCCATGCCGAAGCCAAGTCCATCGACCCATCCGTCCTGATCAACGCCCGCCTTGCGCCGGACATGTTCCCGCTGGCGCGCCAGGTGCAGATCGCCAGCGACTCCGCCAAGGGCGCCGGTGCGCGGCTGGCCGACGTCGAGGTGCCGAGTTTCGCCGACGAGGAAACCACCTTCGCCGAACTGCAGACACGCATCACCCGCACCATCGACTTCCTCAAAAGCCTTGAGCCCGAGCGATTCGAAGGCGCCGAGAGCCGCACCATCCAGCTGAAGCAGCGCACCCGCGAACTCAACTTCAGCGGCACTGACTTCCTGCTCGGCTACGCCTACCCGAACTTCTATTTCCACGTCACCACCGCCTACGCCATCCTGCGCCACAACGGCGTGGAGATCGGCAAGATGGACTACCTCGGCAACGTCTGAGGGCCCGGGCGCCGGCCATGCCGGCGCCCTTCAGCCGCGCGGCAGCGGCAGGCTGGTGGTGGACTTGATCTCCGACAGGGCGACGATGGAGTTGATCTCCTGCACCCCCGGCACCTGCGACAGCTTCTCGAAGAAGAAGCGCTCGTAGGCCTCCACGTCCTCGGTGACGATGCGCAGCATGAAGTCCACCGCGCCCATCAGCACATGACATTCGAGCACCTCGGGAAACTCATCGATGGCCCGGGCGAAGTCCGTCAGGTGGTTGCGCCCGTGTGCGTTGAGCTTCACCTGGGCGAATATCTGGGTGTTCAGGCCGATCTTCTTGCGATCCAGCAGGGTCACCTGCTTGCGGATCACCCCCTCGTCCTTCAACCGTTGAATCCGGCGCCAGCAAGGCGACTGCGACAGGCCGATGCGTTCGGCGATCTCCGCGGTGGAAAGCGTCGCCTCCTCCTGCAGCAGGGCGAGGATCTTCTTGTCGTGGGAATCCAGTGAAACCGGCATTGTTCATTCTCTGAATGGAAGATTCAGGAATCATTAATGCACAAATTTCCGCTTACGGGCAGCAACGAGGCAAACAAATCCTCCGCCCGGACCGCACAATCTGCTCACCCATCCCGAAACCGGCCGCTGCCATGAACCTTCCCGCCTTCGCCCTGCCCACCTTCCCCGCCGACGCCCTGGAACGCCCGGTGCCAGCGCAAGCCGCCGTGGATGCGCGCTACCTGATCCGCACCGAGGCGGACGCCGACATCCTCTGCCGGCTGCTGAACCAGTTCGCCCTGCAAGGCCAGGTGCCGGCGCAGGTCGAGGCCTCGCGGCGCGGGGAATGGCTGGATATCGCGCTGCGGGTGAACACCCTGCCACGCCATCGCCTCGAAGTGATCGCCCAGCGCATGCGCGGCATGGTCTGCGTGTGTTCGGTGGACCTGTTCATCGACGAGCAGTCAACTGTCCGCTCAGCGACATAATCTGGCTATCTGGCGTTAGCCGGCAATTTCCATCGTGACTAGAGTGCAACCTGCCCGCCCGCTTCTGCCGGGCGCGCCCACTCGAAAAACTACAACACGAGAGATGTGCCCATGGCTCGCCCACGCCTGCTTCCCGACAACTTCACCCTGGCGCTGATCGCCACCGTGACGCTCGCCAGCCTGCTGCCCTGCGAAGGCCAGGCGGCGGTGATCTTCGGCTGGATCACCAATCTGGGCATCGCGCTGCTGTTCTTCCTGCACGGCGCCAAGCTGTCCCGCCAGGCCATCATCGCCGGCGCCACCCACTGGCGCCTGCACCTGCTGATCTTCGCCTGCACCTTCATCCTCTTCCCGATCCTCGGCATCGCGCTCAAGCCGCTGCTGACGCCGTTGCTCACGCCCGACCTGTACTTGGGCATGCTCTACCTGTGCGCCCTGCCCGCGACCGTGCAATCGGCGATCGCCTTCACCTCGCTGGCGCGCGGCAACATCCCGGCGGCGATCTGCAGCGCCTCGGCCTCCAGCCTGCTGGGCGTGTTCGTCACCCCGCTGCTGGTGCAACTGCTGCTCGGCACCCACGGCGACACCGGCATGTCGACCCTCGACGCCATCGGCAAGATCACCCTGCAACTGCTGGTGCCCTTCCTCGCCGGCCAGCTGCTGCGCCCCTGGATCGGCGCCTGGGTCGACCGCCACAAGCCGGTGCTGCGCTACGTCGACCAGGGCTCGATCCTGCTGGTGGTCTACACCGCCTTCAGCGCCGCGGTGATCCAGGGCCTCTGGCACCAGATTCCGCTGCCCGCCCTCGCCGGCCTGGTGGTCGCCTGCTGCGTGCTGCTGGCCCTGGCGCTGACCGCGACCAATCTGCTCGGCCGCTACCTCGGCTTCTCCCTGGAAGACCGCATCACCATCGTCTTCTGCGGCTCGAAGAAGAGCCTGGCCACTGGCGTGCCGATGGCCTCGGTGCTGTTCGCCAGCAGCAGCGTCGGCGTGATCCTGCTGCCGCTGATGCTCTTCCACCAGATCCAGCTGATGGTCTGCGCGGTGCTCGCCCAGCGCTACTCCCAGCGCCAGGACGCCGCCCCCGCCCAGCTGAAGAGCGCCAGCTGAGATGCCCGCTCGGGCGCTATCCACGAAAAAGCCGGTGCAATGCACCGGCTTTTTCGTTTCTGGCCTGGCGATGAGCGCCGTGGCGATCAGCCGCCGACGGGCGTGCGCAGGGTGACGAACTCCTCCGCCGCGGTCGGGTGGATGCCGATGGTTTCGTCGAAGACCCGCTTGGTGGCCCCCGCCTTCAGCGCGATGGCGATCCCCTGGAGGATTTCCCCGGCCTCCGGGCCGACCATGTGGCAGCCCAGCACCTTGTCGCTGTCGGCATCGACAACCAGCTTCATCAGGGTCCGTTCCTGGCTCTCGGTCAGGGTCAGCTTCATCGGGCGGAAGCGGCTCTCGAAGAGTTTCACCTTGTGCCCGGCGCTGCGCGCCTCGTCCTCGGTCAGCCCGACGGTGCCGATGTTCGGCAGGCTGAACACGGCGGTCGGGATCAGCTTGTAGTCCACCGGACGGTATTCCTCCGGACGGAACAGATGCCGCGCCACCGCCATGCCTTCGGCCAGGGCGACCGGAGTCAGCTGCACCCTGCCGATCACGTCGCCGATGGCGTGGATGGATGGCTCGCTGGTGCAATACGCCTCGTCCACCTTGATGAAACCGCGTTCATCCAGCTCGACCGCGACGTTCTCCAGCCCCAGGTTGTCCAGCATCGGCCGGCGGCCGGTGGCGTAGAACACGCAATCGGCTTCCAGCACGCGTCCATCCTTGAGGGTGGCGAGCAACGTGCCGTCGGCCTGCTTGTCGATCCGGGCGATGTCGGCATTGAACTGCAGGTCCATCCCCTTCCTGGCCAACTCATCGCGCAGGTGCTCGCGCACGCTGCGGTCGAAGCCGCGCAGGAACAGCTCGCGGCGGTACAGCAAGGTCGTTTGGGCACCCAGGCCGTGGAAGATCGAGGCGAACTCCACGGAGATGTAACCGCCGCCCACCACCAGCACGCGGCGCGGCAGCTGTTCGAGGAAGAATGCCTCGTTGGAGGTGATGGCGTGTTCCTTGCCGGGAATCTCCGGCAGCTGCGGCCAGCCGCCGGTGGCCAGCAGGACATGCCTGGTCGTGAAACGCTGGCCGTCGACCTCCACCGTGTGCGCATCGCACAGTCGCGCATGGCCTTCCAGCAGCGTCACGCCGCTGTTGACCAGGAGGTTGCGGTAGATGCCATTGAGGCGATGGATCTCGCGGTTCTTGTTGGCGATCAGGGTCGGCCAGTCGAATGTCGCGCCCCCGGTCGTCCAGCCGAAGCCCGCCGCCTGCTCGAAGTCTTCGTGGAAGTGGGCGCCGTAGACCAGCAGCTTCTTGGGCACGCAGCCGACGTTGACGCAGGTGCCGCCCAGGTAGCGGCTCTCCGCGACGCCGACCCGCGCCCCGAAGCCTGCTGCGAAACGCGCGGCGCGCACACCGCCGGAACCAGCGCCGATGACGAACAGGTCAAAATCGAAAGACATCATGCTTCTCCGCGTGGATATGCCAGGCAGCATACCCTATAGCACCTGGCCTATCCTTTCAGGAACCGAAGGAGGCACCCCATGCGACCGAGCCTGACTCATCTGGCCCTGCACGTCCCCGACCTGGACGCCTGCATCGCCTTCTACGAGCACTTCTGCGGCATGCGCGTCATCCACCAGCGCGAAGGCAAGGGCTCGCGGATCGTCTGGATGGCCGAACCGGGCAAGGAGCACCAATTCATCTTCGTCATCATGCCCGGCGGCGAAGCGCGCCACCTGGCCAGCGACGACTACAGCCACTTCGGCTTCGCCGTCGACAGCCACGCGGAAGTGGACCGGATCGCCCGGGAGGCGCAGGACGCAGGCTGCCTGATCTGGGCACCACGGGAGGAGCCCTACCCGGTGGGCTATTACTGCGGCCTGCGCGATCCGGCCGGCAACCAGGTCGAGTTCAGCTACGGCCAGCCGCTGGGGCCCGGCTCGGAGTCCATGCCGATCCCGTCATCGATGTAACGGCGCTTTCCCAAGAGCCCGAAAACGAAAAAGCCACCCGAAGGTGGCTTTCTCGACGAACCGGGAAGATCCCTGGACTTACCAGGCCTTGCCAGTCTTGTAGAGATTCTCGTAGCAGAAGTTGGTCGCCTCGATGTAGCCCTCGGCGCTGCCGCAGTCGAAACGCTTGCCCTTGAACTTGTACGCCAGCACGCAACCGTCCTGGGCCTGCTTCATCAGGGCGTCGGTGATCTGGATCTCACCGCCCTTACCCGGCTCGGTCTGTTCGATCAGGTCGAAGATGTCCGGAGTCAGGATGTAGCGGCCGATGATTGCCAGGTTCGACGGTGCCTCTTCCGGCTTCGGCTTCTCGACCATGGTGTTCACGCGGTAGATGTCGTCGCGGATCATCTCGCCGGCGATCACGCCGTACTTGTTGGTCTCTTCCGGCGGCACTTCCTGGATCGCCACGATGGAGCAGCGGAACTGGTTGTACAGCTTGACCATCTGCTTGAGGACGCTGTCGCCTTCCAGGTTCAGGCACAGGTCGTCCGCCAACACCACGGCGAACGGCTCGTCGCCGATCAGCGGGCGGCCGGTCAGGATGGCGTGGCCCAGGCCCTTCATCTCGATCTGGCGGGTGTAGGAGAAGGTGCACTCGTCGATCAGGCGACGGATGCCGACCAGGTATTTTTCCTTGTCGGTATTGCGAATCTGGTGTTCCAGCTCATAGCTGATGTCGAAGTGGTCTTCGAGGGAGCGCTTGCCGCGACCGGTGACGATACCGATTTCGCCGAGGCCGGCTTCCAGGGCCTCTTCCACTGCGTACTGGATCAGCGGCTTGTTCACCACCGGCAGCATTTCCTTGGGCATGGCCTTGGTGGCCGGGAGGAAGCGGGTACCGTAGCCAGCGGCCGGGAACAGACATTTCTTGATCATGGGAGTCCTTCGAGGGGGACAGGGGTGCGAGTTGCGCGCAGTCTAATCAGGCTGCGCCCGCCTTACAATGCCCCGGCACGTGGCGTTCCATACTCCTGCGAGCATTTGATATCTCGCCTCGGAAACCGGGGTTGCGCATCTGACAATAGCCCCGGCCACGAGTTCGCCGATACTGGCAAAAAGTCAGCATCACCCCGTCTTCAGGCAGGCACATCCCGCCGCCACTCGACGCTCTCATCCGACAGCCGCCGCCGCACCACGCCCCAGATTGTCAGCTCATCGCCCTCACGAACCCTGATGGACGGAAAGCGATCACTCGCCGGCAACAGGGCAAAAGCACCCTCGATCACCGCCAGCCGACGAATCAGCGCTTCTCCATTGAGCTCCGCGACGACGATTTCCCCCTCCGCCGCCAGCTCGGAGCGGTCGACCAGCAGCAGGTCGTTGTGGCGAATCCCCGCCCCCGTCATGCCATCGCCATGTGCCCGCACTATGTATGTGTGGGACGGCATCCACTGCGGGCGTGCGAGCGCGGCGCTGTGGCCAGTTTCCAATAGCTGATGCATGGCTTGCCCTCATACTGTATGTATATACAGATAACAGGTAGATGCCCGGCTTTCAAGCGATTTGCCGGAACACGGCCACTCGATCGAAAAGGCACGGCGTGATCCGCGGTGGTCTACCCTTAGCGAGGGGCGAGGACATTCGATATGAATCCGGGTACGTTCCTGACTCTCATGATTCTGGGCTGGCTGCTGCTGGCGGTGGTGACCCTGTGGGCGATCCTGCGGGTTCCCATGCGCCGTGCGCGGCTGCAGAAGCCCAAGGCAAAACCGGCCAACGCAACGCGGCGGAACCCGATTCCTCACTGACTCCGATGATCGTGCAAATTGCCTTGCGAATCGGGAAACTCCCTGCAAGCTGCACGACGCATTTTTCAATCAGCGACTACAAGCCAATGATCTGAAAGGATTTTCTCGATCCACCTCGGTGGTACGCCCCCTGCAAAGAGCAAGGAAGGATTTCGCCACTCACTGCCGAGGATTCCACCATGAAGATCGAACGACTTCCCGCCACCCGCTATCTCTGCCGCCAGTTCCCGGAATTTGAAGTGGATTTTGCCCCGCGGCCGGATGGCAACCTGGTCATGACCCTCTGCGATTCCGCAGGCGGACAAGTGGCCTGCCGCGTGGTCCAGCTCGACGAGCAGCGCGACGCGCACCTGCTGGAGAGCTTGGTGGTACGTATCCGCAGAGATCTCGCGACCGAAGAAGGCCCCCTGCAGGCGGCTGACGCGGATCACTTCAAGGACCCGGTGCAACTGCAGAGCTTCCGTGAGTCGTCCGAGCCGTTACGCAAGCGCCGCATCGTTAGCGCCGGGGAAAAATTGCGGGCGCTGGCACACCTGAGCGCATGAACCGGTCCGGAGCAAGGCGATTGCGCTCCGCTGCGGAGTTACTGCGGCCACAAGCACGGCAGGCTAATCGGACCGCGATCCACAGCGAGCGGGAGACTCAAGGGAGAAGAAGGAGAGATGGTGCCCGGAGCCGGGGTCGAACCGGCACGCCCTTGCGGACGAGGGATTTTAAGTCCCTTGCGTCTACCGATTTCGCCATCCGGGCGGTAGCGCTGTTCAGCGGTGAAAGGCTCTGGCGAGCCGAAAGTGAGCTAGAGACCAACAAGACAGTTCGTTCCCGCAAGCTGCGGAATCTTACTGCAGGCGCAATTGTCTTCTAAAGAAAAAGCCCTGTAAATCTTGGATTTACAGGGCTTTCTTTTGGAGGCTGAGGTCGGAATCGAACCGGCGTTCACGGATTTGCAATCCGATAGAAGAACGCAGCAACCACGCAAGATAGAAAACATTAAGCGTCCCATTGTACACAGCAAGCAACGCCTCTGAAAGCCGCATGGTTGATATGGCGTGCTTGGCAGTTCTGGAACAAATTCAGGGCTGGTTTCAGCCTCCCGCCTCGCCCGTTCTGGACACCCTGCTCTCCCATCACAGCATTGTGAAGCGCTAAGCGACCTGCAGCCCGCGCCGGGCTTGGCTTTGGCGCCTCTCTCCCTTCTCTCCTGAAACCATTGATTTAGCGCTCATTGGCATGGTTTGGCGTATGAATTGCCCCAAACCTGCCCCATGCGCTCGTCGATTTGGATCGAGGAATTCATCATGCAAGCTACCTCCCACAGCCATCAGTCGTTGCAGGCTCTCCTCCTGCTGACCTTCAAGGCTCGCGAAACCTTCGAACACCTACGCAACTTCAACAAGACGATCAGCTACCGCGTTGAGCGCTGCGATAACGCTGGCGAGTTTCGCTGGAAAGTTGTGGAGGCCGACTCGAAACGGACCGTCGCCCTTCGCCGCACCCTCTTCGATGCGTTACTGGCCTGTGATCGCCTGGAGAACCGAGCTCCCCAGTGAGGAGTTCCGAGCATGACTTGGTCTGACCAAGTTGCACCGATCATTGCTGAAGTGATCAGGCATGTTGATCGATCCGACCTGACAGCGGTGCGGCGGGCCCTACGACAGGCCTATCCATTCGGTAAACGGACCTGTGCACCTTATCGAGCCTGGCTGCGCGAGATTCGGCGTCAGCTTGGTCACCCGCTCTACGCCCCCAGGAAAGACCCTGCAGATCCGCAGGTCGACCTCTTCTAGGGGCCTGGCCAGATAGGCCACTCCCATCCTTGCCCGATGCGGGCAACCCAACTGGCCAGGCCCTGGCCAGCATAACCCAGCCCAGCCACGGGCCTTTCACTCAACCGCTCTACGCCGGTACTTACCGGCGGCGCATTCCTGCGCCCGAAAAAAGGAGGTTCCCCTATGGGACTACGTAAACAGTCAAAGACCACCCAGGTCTACATCGGTGAAGAACGCACTGCCGAGATCGCGCGCAGAGCCACGTCAGTGGCTTATCACACCAATCGGCAGTGCAGGGCGACTTACTTCATCAAAGAGCTGATCGATCGTTATGCCGCTCGCCTGGAAGCCGAACTGATGATCGAAGGCACGAACCTTCAGCAGTCTGACCTAGCTGGACAGGCAGACGAATCCGAGCACCAACCAGGAGGCTGACATGGCACTCGCCACCAGCGCCCTCCTGGCCCTGGCCGCGCAATGTGCCCCCGCTGTCGCTCCTGAAACGCTCCAACTCCTTGTCGCCCATGAATCCGCCCTGAATCCCTACAGCATCGCTGTCGTGGGGGAGGCTCTGCCACGTCCGCCGCAAAGCCTGGACGAGGCGCTGGTCATGGCGCGCAAGGCGGTGGACGCGGGACAGAGCATCAGCGTCGGCCTGGGCCAGATCAACAGCCAGCACTTCAACGCCCACGACCCGCAGGAACTGGCCAAGGTGTTCGAGCCCTGCCGGAACCTGCAGCTGACGGAGTTCTTCCTGCAGGACTGCTATGCCCGCGCCCTGGATGTCGATCCGGATGCACAGGGCGCTTTGCGCAAGGCCCTGTCCTGCTACTACAGCGGGGATTTCACCACCGGCCTAAAGCCAGAACCCGCGTTCGGCAATACCAGCTACGTCGACCGCGTTCTGGCCCGCGCGGATCTGCCGCCTGTTCCAGCCCCTGACAACACCTCCCTGCCACCGGCGCCCACGGCTCCGGCGGCTGCCCCTGCTCCACCACCACTACCGACCTACGAGCGCTGGGACGTTCTGCGCCAGTTCCCGCGCTTCAACGCGGCTTCGCCGCCGGCGCAAATCCGACCTCAAGAGGAAATACCCAATGCTGAAACAACTGTTCAAAGCCGCCCATGACGCCCTGCTGCGTGCCCGGGCCCGACGCATGGAAATGGCTGTCCTGGGCCTGGCGTTCGTCCCTGCCTTCGCCCGTGCCGATGACTGGCTGGCGAAGATGCAGGACTACGCCGACTACGTGCAGACCGGCATCTACGCCTTCTCGTTTGTTTTCTTCCTGTGCTGCGTCGGCTGGGGCGGCCTTCGCCTGATGGCATCGCGCATGGCGGGGGATCACTCGTATGGCTGGATGGACTTCCTGCAGCTCTTCCTGATCGGCGCCGTGGTCGGCGCGGCCGTCGCCGTGTTCGCGCCCTGGGCCTGGGAAGCTCTCGGCGGCGTCAAGGGCTAAGGAACCGCCATGGCTGACGAGAAGCTGCGATTCAAGACCTGGAACGGGATGGACCGGCCCGCGAACTTCCGGGGGGTGCCCATCATGCCCTTCGTTGGGTTGCTGGTCGGGGGCCTGTTCACGACGGGTTTGATGACGGCGATCTGCGGCCTCTGGGGAGTGCTCGCTGTAGTGCCCTTCCTGGCGGTTGCGTTCGCCTTCTACTTCGTCAGCGCCATTGATGACCGCTTTACGCGCCGGGTGGTGTTCGCCGCCCGACGCCTGCTGCTCGGCACGCGGTTCGGACGGGGGCTGATCGTTACTCCGCAAAATCCAAGATGGAGACAATTTTATGGCAAGCGCTTCGCACTCTGCCGTCATGTCAACCGAGGTGATGACCCCGTTGATGGAGCATCACGTCGGGCATGAATGCATCGTCAAACTCGCTCCGAACCGGCTGCTCAGCGTGATTCGCCTCAAGGGCATCTCGCACGAGACCATCGACCAGGAGGCGCTGGATCGCCAGTTTGAACGGGTGAACCAGTACTTCCTCGCCCTGGGCAAGAAAGAGGGCGCCAACCTGATGCTGCAGACCTACACGATGAAGACGGGCCTGCAGCTGGACACGCAATACCAGATGCCGTTGCCGGCCCTGCAGGATTTCGTCGAGGCCTATACCCAGCCCTTCCGAAATGGCACCTACCGCCAGATCGGCTACACGGTGGTCCTGATCCTGCGATACCGCGACCTCGATGACGGGCTCAAGCGCATGCAGGAGCTGCTGCTGATCTCCAAGACGATGCTGGCCGACTATGACCCGGCACTGATGGGGATCGAGCAGAACCAGAACGGCGCGCTGGTATCACAGGTCGGCCGCTTCTTCAGCCAGGTCTTCAACGGCCAGGAACAGGATGTGCTGATCGCGGATACGCGCCTGGGCGATGCGGTCATCGATAGCGTCACGAACTTCGAGGCCATGGATTACGTGCAGATCCGGCCCAATCGGGGCGGCAAGCGCTATGCGACCACCTATGACCTGCGCAGCCTGCCGAATGGGGGCACCTTCCCGGGCATGTGGGATGAGGCCTCGGCGCAGCAGATCGATTTCACCCTGGTGCAGACGTTCCTGTTCGAGGACCGCAACAAGGCCAAGCGCAAGCTCACCAAGCAGATCTTCGACCTGGGAGGCACCGAGGGCGAGAGCAGGCAGACCCAGGAGCTGGAGACGGCGCTGGAGGCCATCACCCTGGGCGAGCTGAGCTTCGGCCGGTATCACGCGGGCCTGGTGGTTTATGGCGAGTCTGCCGATGCCGCGATCGAGAACGGCGCCAAGATGGAATCGATCTTCAGCACCTATGACACGTCATTCGTGCGCTCGACCCTCAGCAACGTTTACACCTGGTTCTCGCAGTTCCCCGGCTTCCTGGATGTGCCGTACCCCCAGATGAAGTCGACCGAGAACCTGGCCTGCACGTTTTCGCTGCATGCCACGCCGGTCGGCAAGGCGAAGGGCAACCCTGTCGGGGATGGTTCGGCGTTGATGCCCACTCGCACGTCCAGTGATGGGCTGTTCTTCCTGAATGCCCATGACAGTCCTGCCGGCCAGAACAACCGCGGCGAGAAGCTGCCCGGGCACATGTGCTTCACCGGCATGACCGGCGCCGGGAAGACGACGGCCGAGGCGATCACCCTGGTGTTCTTCAGCCGGTTCAACCCGATGCTGTTCGCCATCGACTACAACCGCTCCCTGGAGAACCTGCTGCGGGCGCTGAATACCCGGTACTTCGCCATCGAGCCGATGCAGTTCACCGGCATCAATCCATTCCAGCTGCGGGATACGCCGCAACTGCGCCAGTTCCTGTACGAGACCGTGGTTGCCTGTGCCGGCGGGGTCGATCAATGCACCCAGGAGGAAGAGCGAACGATCCAGGACTCCATTGCCGCGGTGCTGCAGCATTCGGAGGTGAAGAACCGGAGCATGTCGCTGTTGCTGCAGAACATCCCGCTCCTGGGCGGCAACTGTCTGCACACGCGGCTCATGAAGTGGTGCCGCACGCTGGGCGGCGCCTACGCCTGGGTGCTGGACTCGCCCGTGAACCAGTTCGATCCGCAGTTGTTCCGGCGCCTGGCCTTCGACTGCACGAACGTGCTGAAGAAGGAGTTCGTCGGCAATCACCCGGTTGCGATCCAGGTCCTGCTCAACACGCTGTTTTTCCTGAAGCGCCTGGTGCAGCAGAACGAGCCCGGCAGCCTGTTGCTCAACGTGATTGCGGAGTATTGGGTGCCGCTGTCGTTTGAAAGCACCGCCGAGGCGATGAAGGAGATCCTCAAGGCGGGGCGGACCCGCGGCGAGATCCTCATCATGGACACGCAGTCGCCGGAAGACTCCGCTGACAGCCCCTACGGGCCGGCGGTGATCCAGCAGACGGTCACCACCTGTTGGCTGGCGAACACGAAGGCCGATCCCGCGTCGTACAAGAAGTTCGGCATCCAGGGGAAGGTCTTCGACGTGATCAAGGGCTTGCACCCGCAGGATCGCGGCATGGTGGTGGTTCAGGGGCACCAGGCTGTGCAGCTCAAGATGGATCTCCCGGTGCATCTGAAGTACTGGCTCCCGCTGTTGTCGACCACAACCGAGAACGCTGCGATCGCCCAGGAAATCCGCCAGTGCCTGGCGACGGACGATCCGGAGGTATGGGTGCCGGCGCTGCTGGAGGCCTGTCGGAACGAGTCGGACTCTCCGGCCGCTCAGGCTCGCGCTCTGCACGCGGATATCCCGTCGTTGTGGGTGCCGGAGTTCATCGCCAACCGGCGCGACCTCGCAAAAGCCCCAGCCTGATCTTCTCGCTCGCAAAACAGTTGGCCACCTTTCGATAACCGGCAGCCCTGCCGGTGCGGACTGGTGACCAACACCGAGAAATTTGCCGGGCACCTGGCGATTTCTCCGCTACGTCGGGAGCCGGCTAATACAAGACCTCTCGGGGGAATATGCCGGCGCTACTTGTGGGCGTTTTGAGCTCCCGACACCCCCTAAGCCCTCAAAAGGCTCACATGGAGTAACACGATGAAAGGCACCGTGCTTTCTGTTCCTGATGTTCTCGTTGAACTGGTCAATGGTCAGCCGACCACCACCAGCCTCGATGTCGCCGAGCACTTCGGCAAACGTCATAGAGACGTACTGCGAGCCATCCGCAATCTGGATTGCTCGCCGGAGTTTACCCAGCGCAATTTTGCGCAAGGGTCTCAATCCATCAATCAGCCCAACGGTGGCCAAGCCACCTACCCACTGGTCCGCATGTCCCGGGACGGCTTCACCTTCCTTTGCATGGGATTCACCGGACCAGAGGCGGCGAAGTGGAAAGAGGCGTACATCCAGGCTTTCAACGAGTTGGAGAACAGGGTTCGCTCTCAGAAACAGCCTCCACCGCTCATGACGCAGTACACCGAAGCAAACGCCAAAGCCCTGATGCACCACATCGAGTGGCTGGTAAAAAACTGGCGTGACGGCCTGGAGCCTGCTTTGCGTGCCATGGACAGTCCGGATGCCGCCATCTACCAGGACCACGTAGCGGCGATCGCATCACTCGGCCGCAGCGTCACCAACAGCCTGCGCCAGAGCACTTCTGCCAAGGCCGGGCAATAAACCGCACTCCCCTTCCACTCCTGAATGCTGGCCGCGTCGCCGGCGCAGGCTTCTATGCGCCGGCGTCACGGTCGGTTGTGGGCATCCCCTCGCCAAGGCACTTATCGGCTCAAGCATGAAAACGACTCCAGCCGTTGGAAACGCCAAACACTCGTTTCGTTTATTGCGTTTTTCGTTTATTTCGAATATAACGATAACCTAGGTTGGGGGAGGACCGTAACGCTCCCAAGTTGATCGTTGTTTTGGAGAATGCCATGACTACCGCCGACCTCTCTCGTACGGCTCTTCCCGATGAGAAGGAGATTGCTGCGGCTGTTGAGTCACACCGTCAGTTAGCAGCGTTCATCTCAACAAAATTCGAGACCCAGCGAATCGAGTTCGTGGATGAGGCTGACCATCGCCAGGTCGTTGAAGTGCCGACCGTGGCCCTGCGCTTGTTCGGGGAGATTCTCAGCGAGCTTGCGCTAGGCAACACAGTGAAAGTCGTTCCGATTCACGCGGAGCTGACTACCCAGGAGGGAGCCGATTTGCTCAATGTGTCCCGGCCGCACCTGGTGAAGCTGCTGGACGAAGGCGTGATTCCTTACACCAAGACGGGCAGCCACCGCCGGGTCAAATTTGCAGACCTGGTGGCTTTCAAGAAAAAGCGTGACGACAAAAGTCGGGCGGCTCTGGATGCCCTCGCGGCACAAGCCCAGGAGTTGGGCATGGGGTACGAATGAGGAATTCCCCCTTCACCGCAGTCTATGACGCGAACGTGCTCTACCCGGCGCCTCTTCGCGACTTCTTGATGAACCTTGCGCTGACCGGTGTGTATCGAGCACGTTGGTCAGCGCAGATTCACGAAGAGTGGAAGCGCAATCTCCTGCTGAAGCGCACGGACCTTACCCGTGAGCAACTCGATCGCACGTCCGATCTCATGGACCAGGCGATTCCCGATGCCTTGGTAACGGACTACGAGTCGCTCATGCCGGGACTTGATTTACCCGATGACGATGATCGGCATGTGCTCGCGGCGGCGATCAAATGCCATGCCTCGGTCATCGTGACCTTCAACCTCAAGGACTTCCCTCAAGGAGTCCTTGAGACCTTCTGCATCGAGGCCCTGCACCCCGACGACTTCATCGCTGACCAATGGGATATCGACCGGACGGCAGTCCTTGAAGCGGCAAAGCAGCAGCGCGCTTCGCTGAAGAGGCCACCTCATACGGTCCAGGAGTACCTGGACAGAATGCTCCAACAGCAGCTTCCCAAAACCGTAAAGCTCCTATCCGATTACCATGCGCTGATCTGAAGTCAGTTCGCGCCGTCTTCGGATCTTCCGCACTGCCCCGCCCGATTGCCTTCGACTACCGGGACCACGTGACTTCCCGCCAGGCCTAGGCAATAAACCACTCCCCTTCCATTCCTGAATGCTGGCCGCGTCGCCGGCGCAGGCTTCTACGCGCCGGCGTCGCGGTCGGTTGTATCCCCCGCCAAGGCCTTGAGCCACGGCATCACCCTTTGAGGTAACTCACCATGAAACACACGCTTCGCGTGCTGGCCCTCGCCAGCGCGGCGCTCTGTGCTGCGCCAACGACTCATGCCACGGGCATTCCAACCGTGGATGCCGCGAACCTGGCGCAGATGCTCCTCGATGCTCAGGCACAGGCACAGCAAGCCCTCGACGCTCTGAACACCGCCAAGGACGGTATTGCCCAGGCCAAGGCGCAGTACGAGCACTACAAGAGCATCGCGACGGGTAACGACAACCTGGGCGATTTCCTCGACGACCCTTCCCTGAATCGCCTACTCCCCATGGGGGATTGGTCGGAAATGTACGACGACGTGAAGGACATCGCCGGACTGCGCGAAAAGTACGGTCTTACATCCAAGGATAAGGGTGTTCAGACAAAGTTCGACGACTTGCTGGCTGTCGTGGGAGCGCTGGAGACCAACTACAACGCGAGCACCGAGCGAGTGAAGAGTGCCGAGAAGCTTCGGCAAAAGCTCAATGAAGTCGAAACCCCGCAGCAGAAAGAAGACTTGAACCTGCGTTATCAGCAGGAGTTTCTCGAACTGCAAAACCAGCAGTTGCGACTGGTCAATATGAAAATGCTTTCCGAAGAGAAGCTAAATATTGAAAACCAACGCGCCGCTCAAGACTTCAGAGACAAAATGGACGCGAACTAAACCCAACGGGAACCTTATGAAAAACATACGCAATATCATCCTCCCCGCCATCGCACTAACAGCAGCATTGATCCAAGGCTGCAACTCGGGCAGCGCCGAAAAATTCAATGGTGACTGGGTACAAGTTTTGGAAGGAAAGGGTAAGCCAGACAAAATTTCCATCGCCTGCGAAACCAACACATGCGAATGGAAATATTACAGCGGATTCTCTGCATACATGAATGGAGATTACAGCAATCCTCATATCGAGCACTTAATCATGACAGATGGAAAGCTAGACCTTGGAATGGCAGGAACGGCCAGCATTCAAGATGGAAAGCTCTATTTTGGCGGAATGGTTTTTATCCAAAATAAAACATAGGTGGATCGCATGACACTTAACATCCCGCCCATTGCAGCACCGCTGTTTGAGTCCATAGATACAGCGTTGAACAGCACCTTGGCCACTGGCACGACCCAGGTGATCGCAGGACTGGGACTCCTGTACGGGGCATTTTGGGTTCTTCAGTTCACAGTCAAAACCCTGGTCTGGTATTGGCAAGGGCTGACGGTCATTATTCAGGATATAGTTTTCTCAACCTTGAAAATGGCAGCCATTGTGTCGTGTGCCTTCAACGTCGGCTGGTACATCAGCACAGTAGTCCCGTTCGTTAATGGCTTCCCAGCCTGGGTTGCGCACACTCTCTCGAACGCGGACGGGTCGCAGGTAAACCAAGTTGACGGGGCCATTGGGCAGTTCGCACAAATCGTTGCTGACTTTATTGCGATCGCAAAATTCAACCCCTTCAGCTCCGGCGTCAGCTTCGATGTGGCGCTTCAATCATTTGTCGGCCTAGCATTCATTGTTTTCGGAGGAATTCCATTCTTATCGATAGCCGTCGCCACTCTGATAACCCTAAAGGTAGCCACAACAATCCTGCTTGTACTGGGCCCCTTGTTCATCGCTTTCCTGCTATACGATCAAACCAGGCAGTGGTTCTATGGCTGGCTGTCTACTCTCGCAGGCTTCATACTGACGCAAATCATGTTCTCAGTCGTTTTAGCCATTGAACTTAACTACATCAGGCAAAACATATTCAGCGTAGATCCTGGCAACACCCCGGCAGGCTGGGGACGGACAATCTCCATATTGCTCATCTTTACAGCATTCACCTATCTCGCCACGGAGCTTCCGAACTATGCCGCGTCAATAATGGGCGGAGCTTCTACTCAGGCCTCAGGAATGAAAGGGGTACTGGGAAAGGCGTCAGGTATTTCCACTGCGAGAAAATTAGGAGGCAGGGTCGCACGGGGCTTTGGCCGCCTGCTCAACCCCAACAGAATCAGCTGATCCCCCTCGGCGTTCTTCGCCAGTCGCACCCTCCTCCGCTCCAGCGCCGCAAGGCGCTTCTCTCTGACTTCTTATAGGTAACTGACATGTGCAAGCCCACGCTCGTGGGCGTGCTGCTTTGTGCTGCCTGGCTTTCAGGCTGCAGCAGCTCGCCGCCGCAACTCAAGCAACCCTCCGGCCCCTGGGTCGAGGCCAATCCGTCGTATTTCCACGCCAAGCAGGAGGTCTGCGATGTTCCTTCGAAAAAATAGATCGAGCCCGAGCAAGGAGGCTGTGCTCGAAGCGGAGCACGCCGTCGCGCTGGCGGGTAATGGCTTGATGACCTCCGAGCAATCGCTGTCGGTCCAGGCGTTCCTTGAGGCGGCGCGGAAGTTCGAGAAGTCCGAAGCGGACGGAGAGCGGCGCAAGGCAACGGTATGGCGGCGGATCGCGTTGTTCAGCATGGTGCTGGCGTTCATGGGCGTGGCGGCCGTGCTGGGCCTGACGCCACTGAAGCAGGTCATGCCTTACGTGATCCGGGTGGATAACAACACCGGCTACACGGACCTGGTGCCGTCCCTGCAGGACGCTCCGGATCCTGAGCGGATCGAGGACGAAATGTGGATCAGCACCTATGTGAAGTTCCGCGAGCAGTACAACTTCGCTGACCAGAAGCCGCGCTATGACGCGGTGAGGCTGTTCTCGTACGACCCGACCTTCGGTGAGTACAAGAACTTCCAGCTGTCGAGCAAGGGCTACGCCCAGGTCCTGGGCGACTCACAGCAGCTGCGCGTGACGATCAACAACATCGTGTTCCTGCCCGGCTCGCCCGGCGCCAGTTCGCCTTATCGCACCGCCCAGGTGCGCTACACGAAGACTCCGCTGGATAGCCGCGGCGAGCCGGTGAAGAGCCTGGAGCCGACGACGTGGCTGGTCAGCCTGAGCTTTGACTACAACAACCCGCCGAAAACCCGCGAGCAGCGCTGGATGAACCCGAAGGGCTTCGGGGTGGCGGCGTATTCGCAAGCACAGGAGGTCAGCCAGTGAAGTCGATGAACATGTTGTTGGCCATCTGCGTGGCCAGCGCCTCGATGCTCCTGGCGCCCGTTGCCGGCGCCGAGAGCATGGGGCTGGGTAGCGCGGCGGATTCGCGAATCCAGACGGCCCGGTACAGCCCCGACGATGTTTACCGGATTCAGGCGGTCGTTGGTCGTACGACCCTGGTGCAGCTGCAGGGCGATGGTGAGTCGGTGAACGATGAGCAGGGCCTGATGATCAGTGGCGATCCCTCGGCCTGGTCGCTGGGGGTGAACCAGAACGGGAACCTCATCGCCATCAAGCCGACCACCGATCAGGAGCCGAACACCAACCTGATCATCAGCACCAACCGCCGGACGTACGTCCTGGAGTTGAAGCTGGTGAAAAAGCCAGCGGTTCCGACCTACCTGCTGCGCTTCGAGTACCCCGTGGCCAGGAAGGATGCGATCGCGACCCGGAGCTTCAACGACAACCCCTGCTCCTGCGGGCGGCGCAATACCGCATACCAGAAGCGCGGGGATCTGGCGCTGTCGCCGACCGAGGTCTGGGACAACGGGACCTTCACCTGCTTCCGCTTTGCCGCGAGTACTCCGCGCCCGGTGCTGTACCAGGTGCTCCCAGACAGCACCGAGACGCTGGCCAACATCCGCCCGGTGGGCAATGTGCTGGTCGTGCATGGCGTGAGCCAGGAGTTCCGGCTGCGGCTCAATGACCAGGTGCTGGCCCTGCAGACCCGCCAGATCGGCGCGTCCTACAACTACAACGGCACGACGACCGGCGAGTATCGGGAGGTGAAACGTGCAGAATCCAAATGACGCCGGCACGCCGGTCGATGCCGGGGATGTCCCCGACAGCACGCTGGCCCGCGGGGCTTTCGATCTGCGGGCCAAGCGCTCCGGGCAGCCGGGCAAGGGCCGCATGATCCTCCTGTGCATCGCCGGAGTCCTGGTGTTCCTGACGCTGGCGGTGGGTGGGATCATGGCCATCCTTCACACCCGGCCGAAGTCCGAGCAGGTGGATGAGTCCACGGCCTTCGCGGACCCGGCGCTGCAGCACAAGGTCACGGACGACGACACCTACGCCCGGGTGCTGCAGAAGAAACGCCTGGAGATGGAGGCGGCTGAAGAGCAGGCAAGGCAGGAGAAGCTGGCCAAGGAGAAGGAAGCCGAGAAGCCGGCCACGCCGCCGGCGGAGACATCTAGGGGCGCGATCACCTCGGCGACAACGGCCAATGCCAAGAGATCCGGCCGGTCGAAGGAAGAACCGCTGACGCCGAACCAGCGCCGGCTGGCTGGCGGCGTGGTGTTGAAAGCCTCCGGCGGGGACCACGCATCCGGGGCTGCGAGTGGTCAGGGGCGCCGCAAGCCGGAGGACGAGGAGGACAAGCCGGCGAAAGGTGGCGAGGACTCCCAGCTGAACAGCCTCGGCGGTACCCGCTTCGCCAGCACCAAGGCCAAGCTCGCCCCCGACGGCACCTACCTGCTGGCCCACAACACCTACGCACGCTGCGCGCTGTACACGGAGATCGTCACAGATAACCCGGCGCTGATCGAATGCCGCCTGACGGATCCGCTGTACTCGGCCAACGGCAAGACGGTGCTGGCCGAGGCCGGGGCGCGTTTGTTCGGCGAGCAGCGCGCCAAGGTCTCCCAGGGCCAGCAGCGGGTGTTCACGGCGTGGACGGAGATGGAGGCGAACAACGGTTCCGACCGCCCTGTCCGTGTGCGGCTGGACAGCCTCGGCGCGGGCCCGATGGGGGCCAGCGGGACCCAGGCCTGGATCGACAACCACTGGGGCGAGCGCGTCGGTGGTGCGTTGATGCTGTCGCTGTTCCAGGACGTGATGGCGGGCATCTCGAACAAGGCCTCGCAGGGCAACCAGGACGGCTTCACGGTGAACAACACCACGGACAGCTCCGAGAGCATGGGCGAGAAGGTGCTGGACAACACGGTGAACATCCCGCCGACGGCCTACATCCTGCCGGGCACGGTGCTGACGGTGATCGTCGCCCGCGACATCGATTTCTCGACTGTCTATCAGAACCGCTGAGGTACGACATGGAGCAATTACACGCATCAGGCCTGGCGTCTGACACGCTGTTGCGCGACCGCCTCCTGCAGGCGGGTGTGACACAGCGCCTGGCCCGTCCCGGGGTGACGGAGGTGGCAATCAATCGCCCCGGGGAGATCTGGACGGACTCTGCAGAAGGCTGGCAGCGCGAAGAGGCGGCCTTCCTGACCGAGGCCGCCTGCCAGGCGCTGTATACGGCCATGGGCACCTACGCGAACCGGCCGCTGACGCCGGATACGCCGATCCAGACGCTGGAGCTTCCCGATGGGGAGCGGGCGCTGGTGGTGGTGCCGCCGGCCTGCGAACGGGGGACGTACTCCTTCACGATCCGCAAGCCGTCGCTGGATCGCTTCACCCTGGAGCAGTACGTCCAGGGTGGGCGTTTCTCGCAGGCGCGGGCGGTGGCCACCTCGACTGTCGGGCTGGCTGACTGGCAGACCCGCCTGCAGGAGGCGCACACGGCCCAGGACTGGGAGACGTTTTTCCGGCTCGCCATCGAGCACCGCCAGAACATCATCATTTTCGGCGGGCCGGGCTCGGGCAAGACGACCTACGCCAAGGCATTGATCGATCTCTTCCCGGCCTGCCGGCGGCTGATCACGATCGAGGAGATCAACGAGCTGCAGCTGCCGCTGCATCCGAACCATGTCCACCTGCTGTACGGGGGGAAGGTCCGGCCGAAGGAGCTGGTGGCGGCGACGTTGCGGATGAAGCCGGATCACCTGTTCCTGGCGGAACTGACAGGCGATGAGGCCTGGCACTTCATGGAGATCCTCAACACCGGCAACCCGGGCACCGTGACCACGGCGCACGCGAACGACAGCCTGTCGGGCTTCGCCCGTATCGCCGGCCTGATCAAGCAGTCGGTGGTGGGCCAGGGCCTGGAGATGGATTACATCCAGCGCGAGGTCCGGACCTCCTTCGATGTCGTGGTGTACATGGAGCGCAAGCAGATCCTGGAGGTGCACTACGAGCCCGAGGCGAAGCTGGCGTTGCTCAACAGCAAGAGCGGGAGGGGCGCATGAAGGTCGTGCTGATCTGCCTCGGTGTGTTCCTGCTGCTCATGATCGTGATGGGGATCCTGGTCGCGGTTTCGATCAAGAACGCCGCGGCCCGCAACCTCCACGGCAATGCCCGTTTCGCCAACAACCGCGAGCTGCAGGCCTACGAGTATCGCGGCGACTACGACTGAGCTTTCCCCTCCTCTCATTTTCGCGCCCGCGAAAAATCCACCGCCGCCATGTCGGCAAGGAATCCAACCATGAACCCTCAGAACGCCAGGGCCAGGGCCCTTGAGCGCGGGTACGGCTATGCCTTCGAGCTGGGTTTCGATGGTGTGGCGTACCTGTCCAACGACTCCGCCCTGCGGGAGTTTCATCGTCACTACGCACGCTCCGACTCGGAGGCGCGGCGCTTCTACGATCAGGGCGCCGCCCAGGCTCACGCGGAACGTGTTCAGTTGGGTATGTCCCCGGAACGCTTCAGGGACTACCAACTGGAGCGCGCCGAGCAGGATGGGGAGTAGGCCGATGCTCGTGACGACGAGACACCACCACGCGCAGATGGCGCAGCTCAGCGCGACGATCGAAGGCCAGGCCCGGGACATTGCCGCGCTGGGCTCGCGCCTGGCCGAAGCTGAAAAGACCCGGCACCGGCTGGTCGAGGAGTTTCGCTACGTGCTGGAAATTGCGGCCGTCGAGCTCGGCAGGACGGACAGCGAGCGGTCAAGACAGCTGCATCGAATCGGCCACTGCCTCCCCTACCTGCTGAGCAACAGCCGCCAGTGGCCCGCTGATGGGCGCCCGTGCCCGTATGCCTCACGGGAGGTGCGCAGCCTGGCCTACGCCATCGCGCAGCAGCACGGCTTTTCCCTGCCCGATGGGCCGGTGGAGGCGGTGCTGGCCTTTCTGGACATCGCCAGGGGCCTGCTGTGCCCTTCGACCGCAGCCACGACCGGCAGGTGGCTTCGGTACAGGCACCCGCTGCTCCGCACAACGGAGATCAACCATGACCAACAATCGGAGGTGCTGAATGGCGAAGCAGAAGCCAGTCCCGCAGTACAGCCCTGACAACCCGCAAAAACGGATCGACCGCTACCCCGGCATCCTGATCGGCCGGCATCCAAGCACCTGCTTGAGTCGGAGGGCATCTGATGAACACTGAAATTCTTCGCGAGTTCCTGCGACTGCTGGTGCAGCAGCGTCTCTCCGACTTCTCACTGAGCCGAAGTGCGGAACACCATGCCTATGCGGCTTTTGGGGCGCTGCGTGGTTTCATCTATGCGCTCGAAGCTGCTGGGCTTATCAGTGGCGAAGATAAAACACGGATGTGGCTGCTTGTGCTTAGCGCGTCGGAGAACGCTGGCAAGCCTTTCCCGGATGCCTGCAATGCGGGCCCGCGCATTTATCTGTGGGACCTCCGCATGCGCCGCCAACAAGCTCGGGAGGTAGCTGTCGATGCTTCTGTCGAAGTACCTGCGCCCGATGACGACCTGACCACGGAGGTGCTGAATGGCGAAGCAGAAGCCAGTCCCGCAGTACAGCCCTGACAACCCGCAAAAACGGATCGATCGCTACCCCGGCATCCTGATCGGTCGGCACCCGCGCAAGCACACTTTCCTGTGCAGCTATGGGCAGACCTTCGTGTTGCTGGCGGCGCCGCCGGCCAGCGGGAAGGGGGTGGGCATCGTCATCCCCAACCTGTTGAGCTACCCCGACTCGGTCATCGTGAACGATCCGAAGTTCGAGAACTTCGAGACCACGGCGGGCTTCCGGGCGGCGGCAGGGCACAAGGTCTACCGCTTCTCGCCGGAGCTGCTGCAGACCCATCGCTGGAATCCGCTCAGCGTGATCAGCCGCGATCCGAACTTCCGCCTGGGCGAGATCCGCACCATGGCGCGGGTGCTGTTCGTGTCGGACAACCCGAAGAACCAGGAGTGGTACAACAAGGCCGCGGATGTCTTCGTCGCGCTGGTGCTGTACCTGATGGAAACGCCGGAGCTGCCTTGCACCCTGCCGCAGCTGTACGAGTTCGCGGCCCTGGGCACCGGCATTGGCACCTGGGCGCTGCAGGTGCTGTCCGAGCGTCAGGCCGGCGGCCGGCCGCTGTCGGACGAGTGTTTCCGCGAGCTGAACGGGGTCTACGAGTCGTCGAAGAACACCAGCTCGGGCTGGTCGACCACCATCGACATCCTCCGTGGGGTGTTCAGCATGTACGGCGAGAGAACGGTGGCCTGGGCGCTCTCGGGGGATGACATCGATTTTTCCAGGGCCCGGGAAGAACGCATGACGGTGTATTTCTGCTGCACCAACGATGCGCTGCAGAAGTTCGCACCCCTGATGAACCTGTTTTTCTCGCAGGCGATCAAGGTCAACTCGAAGACGCTGCCCGAGCAGGGCGGGCATTGCCCGGACGGCACGCTGCGCCTGAAGTACCAGCTGCTGTTCCTGATCGACGAGCTGGCGGTGATGGGCCGGATGGAGGTGATGGAGACTGCGCCAGCGCTCACCCGCGGTGCGGGGCTGCGCTTCCTGCTGATCTTCCAGGACAAGGACCAGATCCGCTCGGAACGGGTGTACGGGCGCGAGACGGCGGACGGCATCATGAAGGCCTTCCACATCGAGATCGTGTATGCGCCGGGTGATCCCAAGCTGGCCAAGGAGTACAGCGACCGCCTCGGCAACACCACGATGCGGGTGATGAACGAGTCGTTCAACAAGGGCAAGCATGGCAGTCGCACGCGCAGCTGGAGCCTGCAGCCGCGGCCGCTGATGCTCCCGCAGGAAGTCGCCGAGATGCGCTATGACCAGGAGCTGATCTTCATCGGCGGTACGCGGGACTCGGCGCCGCTGAAGGTGAAGGCCCGCAAGATCTTCTACTACGAGGACCCGGCCCTGAAATCGCGGGCAAACCTCCCTCCTCCGCCGGTGCCGGTCGCCGATGAGTCGATGCTCCAGGGCATGACCGTCCCGGTCCGGCTGGGCGCCAAGGCCGTTTCCATCCAGGCACCGCACAGCGAGGTCATCACCGAAGAAATGGAGCGAAGAAAGAACCACTGATCCCTGCAATTTCCCCCTCTGCGTCACTTCTGATTCCCAACCGACCCCAGCACTGACCGCTGCATCGCGCACCTGCGAGGCCCGCCCGTGCTCGCTCGCTGTTTGGGGGCGTACCTGAAAGGAGAAAACCCATGATCAAGAAGGTGGTAGCGGCAGCGACCCTCTCGCTGCTCTGTGCTGCGTCGATGCCCGCGATAGCCGGCGACCCGTGCAAGCCCGTGCTCTGCATGTGGGGCAAGCTGATGGGGGCCAGCGGCGGCAGCGAGTGCTCCGGGGCGATCGCCGATTTCTTCGGCATCCAGGTCTGGAAGCACGGCAAGTTCAAGGCCAGTGACACCAGCAAGGCGCGCGAGAAGTTCCTCGGACAATGTCCTACGGACATGCCCCAGCAGAAGCAGATCATCAAGAAGTTCGGTCGCCTGCTGCGCGGCTGATCCCTCCCCTCCCTCACTCATCAATTCCCTCGAAACACCTCGCCTGGCCGATCACGGCGCCCTTTCGGGTTCGTCGCGGAGGTACCTGCGTGCGTGTTTCCCGGGGGGCATCTGGAGACACCCCATGCGATTGTTCATAGCGGAGAAGCCCCAACTCGGCGCGGTGATAGCCGAGGCCCTGGGCGGCGGTACCCGGAAAGGCGGTTACATCGACTGCGGCGGCGACATCGTGACCTGGTGCATCGGCCACCTGCTGGAGCTGGCCCCGCCCGAGGTTCACAACCCCGACTACGCCAGGTGGCGGGCCGAGGACCTGCCGCTGCAGATCCGGCCGGTGCAGTACCAGCCGATCGAGCGCACGGCGGACCAGCTGGCCGTGGTCGGCGAGCTGATCGGCAAGGCCTCGGCCATCGTCCATGCCGGCGACCCGGACGAGGAAGGTCAGTTGCTGGTGGACGAGGTGCTGGAGTACTTCGGCAACCGCCACCCGGTGATGCGCGTCCTGATCAACGACCTGAACACCAAGGCGGCGCAGAAGGCCCTGGGCGAACTGCGCGACAACCGCGAGTTCCAGGGGCTGTACCAGCGGGCCCTGGCGCGCAGCATTGCCGACCAGCTGTACGGCTTCAACATGACCCGCGCCTACAGCCTGGCGGCCTCGGCCAAGGGCATGAAGGGAGTGCTGTCCGTGGGCCGCGTGCAGACGCCGATCCTCGGCCTGATCGTGAACCGCTACCTGGCCAACAAGAACCACAAGGAAGCCTTCTTCCACACCCTGACCGCCAGCATGGCCATGGGCGGCGACCCGCTCCGGAGCCGGCTGGACCTGAAGTACCTGGCGAAGACGCCGCCGGCGAGTGTGGATCCCCTCCCCTCGCTGGACGACAAGGGGCGGATCAGCGACGAGGCCTTTGCGCTGCGCGTCATCGAGGCCTGCACCGGCCAGGCCGCGCACGTGGTCAGCGCGTCCGTCGTCGAGAAGGAGACGCCGGCACCGTTGCCGTTCGCGCTGCTGGACCTGCAGGGCATGGCCAGCGATGAGTTGGGCCTGAGCGCCCAGGCCACCCTGGAGATCACCCAGGAGCTGCGCGAGAAGTACAAGGCGATCACCTACAACCGCTCCGACTGCGGCTACATGAGCACGGAGCAGTTCGGGCAGGCGCCGGAGACGATCGCGTTGCTGGCGGATGCCTTTACGGGAACTGCCGCGGCCGGCTGGTTCGCCGACCTCGACACCGGCCGCAAGAGCCGCGCGGTGGACGACAGCAAGGTCACGGCGCACACCGCGATCATCCCAACCCCGGTCAAGCTCGACCTCTCGCAGATGAGCAAGAACGAGCGGGCCGTCTATGAGCTGATCGTCCGGCAGTACGTCATCCAGTTCCTGCCGCCCAAGCGTTTCGATGCCGCGGCGGTGGTGTTCGAGGTGGCCGGCTACCGCTTCAACAGCAACGCCACCCAGTTGCGTGATCCGGGGTGGTCCGCACTGGTGAAGGACACCACCACACAGGACGCGGAGACCGACGAGGAGCCGGCCAGCGATGCCGTGCCGGCTGGCACGTTCGAGCACCTGCAGGCGCTGGTCGAGGGCCAGGCCGGCAAGTGCCAGAAGGTCGAGGCCGAGCGGAAGAAGACCAAGCCGCTGCCGCTGTACACCGAGAAGACGCTGCTGGAAGACCTGCGGCGCGTGGCCAGGTACATCAAGGATCCGGCGCTGCGGGCCCTGCTGCTGGACCGCGACGACGGCAAGCAACAGGAGCACGGCGGTATCGGCACGCCGGCCACCCGCGCGGCGATGCTGGAGACCCTGCAGAAGCGCAACTTCTACACCGTCGAGAGCAAGAAGCTGGTCCCTACCCCGCTGGGCATCAGCTTCGTCCAGTTGCTGCCGGCGATCGCGACGACGCCGGACATGACCGCGCTGTGGCATGAGCAGCAGAAGAAGATCGAGGCAGGTGAACTCTCCGTGGATGCCTTTCTCGACGAGCTGGAGAAGTTCATTGCGCACCAGGTGGCCCACGTCGAGCTGGGCGACATCCAGTTCCAGCGCGAAGGCGCCGCGGCAGCGCTGGCGTTGAAATGCCCGGGCTGCGCCGGCGAGCTGCTGAAGACACCGAAGGTCATCGCCTGCAAGGGCTGCAGCTTCCGGCTCTATCCGGTGGTGGCGGAAAAGACGCTCACCGATGGCCAGCTGGAGCAGCTGCTGGCCAAGGGCAGGACCGGAGTCATCAAGGGCTTCAAGAGCCGGTCCGGAAGCGCCTTCGAGGCCCTGCTGGTGCTGGATAAGGCGACCGGAAAGGTCTCCTTCGAGTTCCCTCCCAAACAGCCCGCCAAGGGCACCAAGAAAACGGCCAGCAAGCGCTGATCGACTACTACCCGGCCAGGGCACAGTACCTGGCCGTCACTCCATTCGTCCGAGGTTTCCATGAACAACACCATCCACTTCATCAAGCAAGGCAAGGGCGGCATCGGCAAGTCGCTTGTCGCAACCCTGCTGGCCCAGTACTTCCGCAGCAAGACCGATCAGGTGTTCTGCTTCGACACCGACCAGGTGAACACGACGTTCGCCCACTACAAGGCGCTCAACGTCGAGCACATTCCGGTGATGAACGACTCCCTGAACATCGACGCCAAGCGTTTCGACTCCCTGGTGGAGAAGCTGTTGGGCATCGAGGGCGTGGCGGTGATCGACAACGGGGCGAACACGTTCGCTCCGTTGCTGGCCTACATGGTTGAAAACGAGGTGATCGACTTCCTGCAGGAGAACGGCAAGAAGGTCTACATCCACACCATTGTCGGCGGTGGCGATGTCCTGGGGGACACGATGAATGGCTTCAACTCGGTCGCCAACTGCCTGCCGAACACCAATCTCGTGCTCTGGATGAACGAGCACTTCGGCCAGCTGGTGACACCCGATGGCAAGCCGTTCACCGACACGAAAATCTACCAGGGGCACAAAGGCAAAGGCCGCCTGGTTGGCGAAGTGATCCTGGCTGCCCGGAATCGCCAGACCTACGGCGACGACATCCTGCGCATGAACAAGGAGCGGCTGACGATCGAGGAAGTCATGGCTTCGGACAAGTTCAGCATCATGGAGAAGCAGCGCATCCGCACTGTCGCACGCGATGTCTTCAGCCAGCTTGATGCTATCGACTTCTGAGGTGGGGCTATGGACGAGGAGGTCAAGAAACGGCTGGCTGTAGAGATTTTTGCTCAGACGGGGATTGCGGTTGATCCGCAAGACCCGGTGTTCGTCCTGGCGATGATGTGCAAGGAGCTGATCAAGGAGGACACCCAGCGCTACTTCGACATGCAGCAAGCCGTGCTCAATGCGATCCGGTCAATTCCAGGGGAATTGACCGCTTCCGTGCAGATCATTGCCGACGCCATCGAGAAGGCTGAAAACGCCTCTGAGCAGCTGGCAAAAGAGACGGTGGAGAAGGCAAAGGCAGAAGCCGGGGGCGCCATTGCCCAGTCCCTGGGCTCCTATCTTGATGCAGCCCACAAAAGCCTGACCGAACTTGACCGCCGGGCTAAGGCGGTCGGCGATTCGATTCGGGACAAGAAATCCTTTCGACTGAACTTGATTCTCGCCGGTGCGCTATTGATCTGCGCATCCGCGTTTGCTGCAGCGCTTTGGTCTCAACAGGCTGCTCTTTCGAAGGTCGAGAAGGAGAACTCATTCTATCTACGCGAACTGCAACGCCTGGAGTCCAGAAGAAATGGATAAAGCTCTTGAACTTCACGCTGTACTGCCCGAACCATCCTGGGAGGAATGGATTGCCGAGCTGGAGTTTCTGCTGAAAGCTCGAATAGTCGAAACCTCGGGCTGGGTGGAGTGTTATATCGCCGGTCTTACCCCCTCCGAAGCCATTCAATGCAGGGATGACCGCTCGATGCACGCACATGTGCTGCAGCGCCTTCCTACCTCTCCGGGGGTTTTAAACTTCAGCCCAACCCGCCCGGTACCTGAGGACCAAATTCCGCCCCCACTGATTACCTGCAGCGAGATCAAACAACTACAGGTGTTAATTCCTAAATATCGGCTCTGGGTTGAAAAACGGATGCAGACGGCCCTTACCGAAGTCAATAAAACCTACCTCTAGGGCCGCCGGATCTCATTAATCAAAGATGTCGTCCGGCGGGGTTGGATTATGGACTGCTCGTGCTGTACCAGGCCGTTGCATGGTGGAGGCTGGCTGTACTGCCGGCCTTGAAACTGCAGGTGGCGTTTTCTGTCCTGCAGCTTGAGCAGTTCCTGAACTGGCTTTCGATGTTGTTTCGCGCTTGCGCAGGCGATACAGGGCTTTCTCGAAGGCACTGAACGTCATGTCGATGCCCTCAGCTTGCAATGCCTCATGAATGGCCTTGCGACTGACTCCAGCTGCGATTGCCTTCTCTACATCCTGGAGCACGTCGCGGAGTCGAGACGTGGCAGAACGGCTGCTATGCGACTTCGCCATTTCCTGCAGCCTGATTGCGATATCTGTGGTTCTGTCCATTTCCTGTCACCCCATGGCGCTTTATTGCCCTGAACAAGGCGTGTGCTTGTCCTGTAATTGTCCTGTGATGACCTGTAGCTGTCCAGTTCTGTCCTAAAAGTGTCCTGTACCTGCCATATTCCTTTCCTGTGGTGCACGGCTGGGCTTTTTATAGAGGCACGTGACCGATTGTATACGGGGGCTGCGCTTATCCCCTCCTACAATCGCCCGTGCCAAAGGGGGAACCCCTTTGAAACCCCGACAGCGGCTGTCGCCGCTGCGTGCAGATCCCGCCTTCGTCGTCATCCAGTCAGTCATCAGTCAGTTGGTCATCCACGGCCAGGAGTCCCCATGCCCGAGAAGAAACCGGCCAAGAGCCGTGTGATTCACTTTCGTGTCTCCGACGAGGAATTCGCGGAGCACGCGGAAGTGTTCGCGGCCAGTGGCCTGACGTTATCAGCCTATGCGCGCCGCATCTGGCTGGAAGGCCAGGTAACCATTACCCAGCCCTCGAAGAATAACGAGCGGCTTGTATTTCTTTACAACAAATCCAGCAACAACCTTAACCAACTTGCGCACCGTATAAACGAGGCGCGTCGAGGCGAAATAATCTCGGAGAAATTATACCTCAAACTGGCCAATCACTTGGTCGCCATCAGGGAGTTATTGCTAAGCGGAGTTCAAGATGCTGATTAGAGTTCGGGGGTATAACTCAGGCATCAAGGAGTATCTGGAGGAAGGCAACAAGGCAGGACGGGAATTAAGCCGGGACGAACTGGATCACCGCATGATAATCGCCGGCGATCTGGATCTGACGGACATGGTCTATCGGAGCATCCCGGACAAAGAGCAAGAGCGGTACATGACCGTCACTCTGTCATTCGCCGAGGACGAGATCCCGGAGCAGACGCTGCAGGATATTACCGGAGAGTTCAAAGCCTTCATGATGAGTGCCTTCCATGAAGATGAATACAACTTCTACGCCGAAGCCCATATCCCCAAGATCCTGCAGCAGACCAATCGCCAGACCGGCGAACTGGAAGATCGCAAGCCCCACATTCACATCGTCATCCCAAGGAAGAACTTGCTGACAGGCAAGGATCTGAACCCGCGGGGCGACTTCGAGCAGAACGTGGATTTCTTCGAGGCCTTCCAGGAGCACATCAACCAGAAGTATCAGCTGGTGTCCCCGCGGGAACGCATTCGAATCGATCCCCAGGACGCGGCCAGCGTGTTGGCCCGGTACAAGGGCGACGACTTCCGCGGCAAGAACCGCCAGTTCAAGCAGGACCTGGTCCGCCAGGTGATCGAGCAGGACGTGAGGAGCCGCGCGGGCTTCTACCAGCTGGTGGGCCAGCACGGCGAAACGCGGATCCGCAACGAGGGCAAGCCCAACGAGTACGTCGCAGTGAAGCTACCCGGCGATGCGAAGTTCACGAACCTGAAGGAGACGATCTTCCAGGACGACTTCGTGGTTCGCCGGGAGCTGAAGAAAGATCCGCTGCCGGCGCACGTGATCGAGCAACGGCTGAACGCCTGGCCCGAGCGCGCGCGGGAAATCAAATACATCCAGAAGGCCGGGCCGAGCGTCCGCCAGCGCTATTACGCAGCGCCGGCGGAGCAGCGCCCTGCTCTGCTGGCCGAGCGCATCGAGCGCTTCTATCGAGGGTATGGAGCTGAATATGAGCACTTACACATTGGCCAACGGCCGCGAGATCTTCAGCGAGGTCCTGCTGAAGCTGCCCGAGAAGGCGCTCGCCGATCTGCCGATGGCTTGCAAGGCCTGTCCGGACGCGATGTGGATGCTGGCCGGCAAGACCGACAACGTGACGGCGAAGTGTTTCTGCCGGCAGATGCACGCCTTCACCTGGCCACCGCTGAAGGGCCAGGGCGAGGAGATCCTGGACTGCGACCAGCTGTATCAGCCGGACGAGGAAGCCCCGCTACCGGAGCCGGAGATGCGGCCCGCGGAAAGCGACCTGCAGGAGCGGCAGGCGCAGGTTCCGGAGCTGCACGACGAGCTGGTGGACGCCCCGGACTTCCTTCCCGAGTAAATCCGCAGAAGCTGCCGCCCTACGCACGCAACCCGAACCGCCCGGCGTTCGTTGACGATGTGGAGCGGCATACGGAGCGCATCCTGCGCTCGATGCGCGGCCCTCCTCCGGCAGGTGCAGGAATCCGCGTTCGCATCACCGGCGCGCAGCCAAGGGCCCTGGCTAGCGAAGCCTCTACCCCTACGGCCTATGCCTTGCGGCAGCACGAACACAACAGCCTGAAACCGGCCGAGCGCCGAGCCCTCCGTCAGATCAACCAGCACTTCTACGAAACCCGCCGCCTGGTGCGTACCGATGACCGCTTTACGCGGCAGGAGCGCGCCCAGCTGGTGGCCGTGCTGGTGTTCGAGCGGATGAAGGCCAGGCAGGCGGTCACCCATCCCCAACAGCAAGAGAGCAACAGCATGCGAAGCCAAGAGATACGTGCGTTGGTCGACCGGCAGCCGAAAGCCCTGCCGGCCAATTCGATTTCCGGGCCTGACCTCGATCGCACCCCGCCGGCGCGGGAGCGCTTGCGTCAGTTGATCGAGCGAACGAAGGAGGCCCTGGACGAGTTCAAGACTTCCGGTCGGTCCCAGGCCGGCAATGCCCAGGACATGTACACCAAGCGCGCGCGCTTCAGTCAGAACGTGCATTACCTGGACAAGGGAACAGACAAGACGGTGTTCGTGGACACCGGGAAGGCGATCGCGCTGCGCAAGCACGGGATCAGCGAGGGTGGCGTGTCGGTGGCCCTGGACCTGGCCCGCGAGCGCTTCGGGAGCACGCTGACGATCAAGGGCAGCGACGAGTTCAAGCGCACGGTGGTGGACGTGGCGGCGAAGCGCGGGCTGGACCTGCATTTCACCGATCCGCAGATGAACCAGCGCCTGGCCGAGCGCAAGGCTGAGCTGGCCCTTGAGCAGGAAGGCCAGCGCATCGAGCGCGGCGAGCCCGGGGCGGTGCCGGCGAATCCCGACCAGGCCACGGCGGCGGAGAAGACCTCCGCCGCGGCAGAGGTCTCTCCTGCCCTGTCGACGGTGATTCGTGGCCAGCTGCTGGAGCATGGCGTGGCGTCGTACAAGAACGACCCGGGCAAGGATGCGAGCTATTACGTGAAGCTGCAGACAGACCAGGGCGAGCGGACGCTGTGGGGCAAGGACTTCGAGCAGCTGATGGGTCAGGGGCAATTCCAGCCTGGTGAGCGGATCCAGCTGACGGATCACGGCAGCCAGGCGGTGGATGTGGTGCACCAGCATGCCGATGGTTCCGCAGACACGAAGGTGGCGCAACGCAGGACCTGGACGGTCGAGCGCGAGGGTGTCGAAGTGAGCCACGAGGTACCGGCGCCGGCGTTGGCCAATCAGTCGATGGCCACCGCCGAGCCCGGACGGGATCTGCGCCTGGATGGGCAGAAGATTCTCGTCGTGACCGGCGCACTGCGCGAGGCCGGTTTCGACAGGGAGGCCGATGTGTTCGCCGAGGCGGTGTTCAAGCCGGAACGCTGGCCAGACGCGCTGGCCAATCTGCGGGCCCTGGCCAAGAACCCGGCCGAGGCCTGCCCGGAGGCCTCGCAACGGTCGAAGGAGGTGGCGCACCGCCTGTATGAGAGCGTCGAGCGTGATCTCTACAAGGTGGGCGTAGATCTGCAGTCAGTGGCTGATGCCGGCTCTGCGATCAAGCCGCCGGCGCCGGCGGCCGATCTCAGCCAGGACATCCCGTTCTGACCCGCTCTCCGGCGCTGGGGGCCTGAAGGTCCCCAGCGCTTTCTTCTCCTCTCCCAAGCCTCGTGGCGAAAGCCCTGGGCTTCATCGTGTCTCTCACTCGGCTATGTCCTTCGCGCGGAAGCCCTCAAGCGGCTTCCGTCGCTTGGTCGTGGCCGGCTGTTCGTTGTTGGAGTGAATGTCTATGGGTAGCCAGCTACACGTGGCTAAGCCGCGCACTGCCAAAGCCGCCAGCGGCTTTTTCCAGGCAGGCACTGCGCTCAATCGAGTCCTGCAGGAAGCGCCCTACCTCGCACGGTGCAGCGACAACAAAACCGCCGCGCGCGTGCGTCCGCGCGAGTACGCCCTCTCCTATCCCTACCTCCAGGTCAACCGTCCCGGGATGGTGTCCTGGCTCATTTTCGACCTCGACCACGCGAACGCGTTGATTTGGGACGAGGTAGGTCTGCCTCCACCTAACCTGGTCGTGCGCAACCGCCGTAACGGCCACGCGCACCTTTACTACGCGATCGTCCCGGTCTGCACCTCCGAGAATGGCCGCTCTGCACCCATCAGCTACATGAAGGCGGTCTACGAGGCGTTTGCGCTGCAGCTCAACGCCGATATCGAGTACGGCGGCGGCCCTGTGGCCAAGACACCCGGTCATCCCTGGTGGGAGACGTCCGAGTACCACGACCACGTCTATGACCTCGGCGAGCTGGCCGAGGCCGTTGAACTGCCGCAAACGAAGCCCTGGAGCAAAGGTCCGCGCCTCGACGCTGCGGCACATTCTCGCCACTGCATCCTGTTCGAGCGGATGCGGTACTACGCCTACTCCATCGTCAACGAAGAGCGCGACAGCGGTTCTTTCCTGCACTTCGTCCGTCGCCTGGAGGCCTTCGCCTTCAACAACAACGATTTCAAGGCCTACGGCTTTGCCGAAAGCCTGCCGCTCTCATCCCTCAAGGCCACCGTCAAATCCATCTCACGCTGGACCTGGGACCGCTACCGGGGAAGTGCTCGCTGCCACAGGGGAACAATGGCCCTGCCGGCGGAGATGCCGCTGCAGGAAAAGCAGCGCCTCGCCGCGCTTCGTACTCATGGCATTCGCCAGAAATCCACCGAATCCAAGGTCCGCGCTGCTTGCCGGCGGCTGATTGCGGCCGGCGAGCAACTGCGCGTCTCGGTGATTGCCCGGATGGCAAACATCTCCAGGCAAACCATCGCTTCCTACAAACATGTCCTGCGCGAGGTTCAGAACGCGGCGATAGAGGGTTCAGCCACCATCGCGAGGTTGGATGTCAAATATGGTGTACATCAGATACCTGCGGCGCTTAGCGCCTGCCTTTCTGCTTTGAAGGGCATAACCGGCATCACTCTGGGGGATGACATGGCTTCAAAGAACAAGCAAGAAAAGCGTGCTCGCCGAGCAAAACAGAAAGCAAAGGCGTCCCGTATTGCCCGAAGCAGTTCTGCTGATAGGGGCCTGGACGATGTTGGCGAAGAGCTAGGGTTGTCTGCGGAGCTGGCACAGCGCTTTGAACAGGCTGAGCAGGATGGCGGCCGCGTCGCGATGTTGGCTGAACTCATCAATGCTGCTGACCAGGTCGTGTCGGATGATCCGTATGCTGTTCAACAGATCATGCTGGCCCTGTACTACCTTCCCCGCCTGGCACGTGGCGAGCTTTCCGAACGGTGGTGGGCGGAGCCCGACTTCTTGGCAGACTATGCCGTTGCAGCGGTCCAGGTCGGGCGGGAGGATTTGATCGAGGTCTGGAATCGAGAGCTTGAAGAGCTCTAGTGTTCTGGGGGATTCACGCGTCTGGATCAAGTCAAGGGGCTGGTCAGGTGCGTTAGTCGCTGTGAACAGCAGCTGTCGGCCAGAGTCAGCCACTCACGGCAGCGGGGGGGGGGGGGCGAAAGCCCGTCGATAGCATGTCCGTGTTGGCTGCCATGTTATGCCTCATGCAGGCCCCCTACTGAGGAGTTCTTCGATCACGACGTTGGCGTACCTCATGACTCGGCCCGCCACGTTAAAGATATCCCGGCCGGAAACCTGATGCTTCTCGGATAGGGAAAAGACCTCTTCTAGTTTGGCAGCACGATCTCCGCCAGGATCAGGGTACCGCCCGGCCCATTCGATGTAGTGCGTGAGCGCTCGCAGTATCGCGCGGTCTTTGGGACTCAGATCTGGTAGGAACTCCCCGAGCCGCTCCAGCTTGTGGTGCTGGTACTTCTTCTCTTCGTCCGTATATACGTCGACACCGTGCCGAAGAATGAGCATGGCCTTCAGGCTTACCTCAAGGCTATATCCGACCAACATCAATCCGGCTGCGCAATACTGACTGTCGCACGAACTTCGCACCCAGACCGGCATCGATTCCCAGCTCGGTGTATGCAACAAAACTGTACGTGCAGCTTCCGACAGGGCGTGCGCCTGGGTAAGCCAGAGCAGCGGGTCCTTTAGGTCAGTGCCAGAAGGGGCTCTGGGACCAGAGTCTTTGCCTGTGGCCACGAACTGGGCCAGCTCCCACTTCTGCCAAGCTATGGCGCCATATCCAAGCGGATCGGCTTCAAACGCCTTGCGATCAGGGACGAGGTTATCCATAGGCACCTCCTGAGGCATAACATTTGCGCCATTCTCTGCCGTCCACGACCGGCTGAGAACGGCCCAGACCGTGTAAAAACGCAGGTTTGCAGATCACTCTGGTTCAAAGACCCTGATAGCGCCGCTCGAAATCACTGGCTAACTGTTCAAGTGTGATGCTTCCCAAGCGGTTTATAAGCAACGCCTGTGCCGCGTCAAACGCGTCTGTCAGCGCTGCGTTCACCGCTTGTTCGACCAGGCATTGTGGATGGTCGGTCGACAAACCGATGGCGAAGAGCGAAGACGAGCCCAAGGCCTGATGAATATCCAGCAGGGTCATATCCGCCAGCGGTTTCGCCAGCGTCCACCCTCCCCGGTGCCCCTTTTCTGAGCGCACATAACCCTTGTCCTTGAGCAGCGCCATGGTCCGCCGGACCACCACCGGGTTGGTACCGAGCATCTGCGCGATGGTATCGGACGTGGCGGGCTGGTCATGGCGAGCCATATGGATCAATACGTGCAGCATGCGGGACAGACGCGTGTCATTTCTCATGTAGGACGGTTTCCTGAATTACTGTCGGCGAGTATCTCTCGATACACTAAAAGTTACGATACTGTTGACACCCCAGCATCATGTAACTTACGTTGTTTCTAGATTTCTTTCGACCGGTCAAACATCCAGAGGGATTGATCCATGGTTCATGATGTGATCATCGTCGGCGGTAGCTATTCCGGAATTTCCGCAGGCTTGCAACTGGCACGGGCGCGCCGAAAAGTACTGGTGATCGACGCAGGTCAGCGCCGCAATCGGTTTGCTAACCACTCACATGGATTTCTTGGTCAGGACGGCCGCGATCCCGGTGCGATAGCCAGTGAGGCACGAGCCCAGTTACTGGCTTACCCAACGGTGGAGTGGCTTTCTCAACCCGCCGTCCAGGCGAAAACGGGCGACGGTGGCTTTGTGGTAACCATCGAGAACGGGGAACAATTCGCGACGCGGCGTTTGATCCTTGCCACAGGGGTGGTGGATGAGCTACCTGAGGTTCCCGGGCTGGCAGAACGATGGGGGCAGCGAGTGTTTCATTGTCCGTATTGCCACGGATATGAACTGCACGGCGGACAAATTGGTGTATTGGCGGCATCGCCACTGGCGATTCACCATGCACTGATGCTACCGGACTGGGGGCCAACCACATTATTCCTCAACGAGGTATTCGAGCCGGATGCCGATCAGTTGGCCAATCTGATCAGGCGCGGGGTTACGGTAGTGGCAGAGCCTGTCTTGTCGGTCGGCGGAGAACAAGCCGATGTGACCCTCGCCAGCGGTCGAGTGATCAAACTTGCCGGATTGTTCACCCTGCCTCGGACCCGTATGGGCAGCCCATTGGCTGCGCAACTGGGTTGTGAGTTTGAAGCCGGGCCGACGGGCGAATTCATCAAGGTCGATGCGATGCGCGAAACTAACGTGTCCGGAGTGTTTGCCTGCGGGGATGCAGCGATAGGCGCAGGCAATGTCGCGATCGCCGTGGGGGACGGCGCACGCACGGGCTGCGCGGCACATCAGTCGCTGATGTTTCGCTGAGTACGGGCGGCGGGAGACTGGCGATTACCCACGACTCAGGGTGTCCGCGTTAGGTCGGCTAAGTCGAATGCAGGTATCTTACTGACCGGAATCCTTGTCGATGCTGCCATTGGTAACGGGCTGAAAGCGACCGGCTCCTGCCGTCACGGACAGCTGCAATGGGTCGAAAGCAGCCTGCCGCGAACGGCTGCTTCTGGCCCAGGCTGTGTAAAAACGTGGCTAGTGCTCTTGCTATCCTGCCGTCGGCAGTCATAGCGGGGGCAGTCCATGAAGCGTTTCATCCAAGGCGAGCATCGAGGCCAATGCACACTGCTGCCCGAGAGCCTGGATGATTACGTCGCGGACACCAATCCGGTGCGAGTAGTCGATGTGTTCGTCGATGAACTCGATCTCGGGCGGTTGGGCTTCGGCGGCGTGGTTCCCGCCGAAACTGGCCGCCCTGCGTATCACCCGGCCGTCCTGCTGAAGATCTACATCTACGGTTACCTCAACCGCATCCAGTCCAGTCGCCGCCTCGAACGCGAGGCACAACGCAACGTCGAGCTGATGTGGCTGACCGGACGCCTGATGCCGGACTTCAAGACCATCGCCAACTTCCGCAAGGACAACGGCAAAGCCATTCGTGGTGTCTGCCGGCAGTTCGTGGTGCTGTGCCAGCAGCTCGGTTTGTTCTCCGAAGCGCTGGTGGCAATCGACGGCAGCAAGTTCAAGGCGGTCAACAATCGCGACCGCAACTTCACCAGTGTCAAGCTGCAACGGCGAATGGAGGAGATCGAATCCAGCATCAGCCGCTACCTCACTGCGCTGGACACTGCCGACCGGCAAGAGCCTGCTGCGGCACGGGCCAAATCCGAGCGTTTGCACAGCAAGATTGCCGCCCTGAAAACCAAGATGCAGGAACTCCGGGATATCGAGGCTCAGTTGGAGGCCACCCCGGACAAACAGATTTCGCTTACTGATCCCGACGCACGTTCGATGATGACTCGCGGCACTGGCATGGTCGGTTACAACGTCCAGGCTGCGGTCGAGACGAAGCATCACCTGATCGTGACGCACGAGGTCACCAACAACGGCGTCGACCGCGATCAACTGAGTGCCATGGCCAAGCACGCACGGGCGGCAATGGGAGCGCAATCACTGTCGGTGGTCGCTGATCGTGGCTACTTCAAAAGCGAAGAAATCCTCGCCTGCCACGAGGCTGGCATCACCGCCTTCGTCCCCAAGGCCAAGACCTCAGGCGCTGCCGCAGCGGGTCGCTTTGGTCGTGATGATTTCATTTACGACGCAGCCCAGAACGAGTACCGCTGCCCAGCCGGAGAGCGCCTGATCTGGCGTTTTGCGACAGTTGAGAAAGGCCTGAAGCTGCATCGTTACTGGAGTTCGAATTGCCAGGGCTGTGCGTTGAAAGATCAGTGCACACCGAGCGCGCAGCGGCGAGTGAGTCGCTGGGAACACGAGTCGGTGCTCGACGCGATGCAGTCCCGCCTGGATCAGGCTCCGGAGATGATGCGCATCCGCCGCCAGACAGTGGAGCATCCTTTCGGCACATTGAAGGCCTGGATGGGCGCCACCCATTTCCTCACCAAGACGCTCAACCGTGTGAGCACGGAAATGAGCTTGCATGTGCTCGCCTACAACTTCAAACGGGTGCTGAACCTGCTGGGCAATAGTGCGCTGATAGCAGCAATGAGGGCCTGAAACCCCATTGGCAGCCCTCCGAACGCGTCGCACAGAATCGTGGAAGCAGTACTTGCTGAATCAACTGAATGCCCAGGATGGACACACCACGCGTCCAGGAGGCCGCTGGATATCGTTAAAACCAATCCATATCCGGCTACCCAGCGCTCGCTGTGTTTTTACACAGCCTGGGCCGAATTCTGTCCGTCACGAGCGACAGAAACAGGCCAATGCTGCCTTCGGCCAGCGGTAGCTTGCCGCCGGGCAAAGACACCGATGCGTTCCGGCGTGCTGCGAACGCCTACGCCTGGATGGATGCGGGAAGAGGACTCGCATCCGCCATGCACGCCACCAAGATGCTGCGTCTCTGGTGAGGGCTTGGGATACGACCGAGTCGGATCAGTCCGCCTGGACGGCTCAGAACTGTTCGACCTTATTGCGGCGCTCGCCTGGCTTCGTGAGCAGCCCTCACACGCCCCGCGCGCAGATCGGCTCTTCAACGTCATCGCCAGTGCGATTCTGGTGAGCCGCAATCTCTAGCCGCGTGCGCGCGCATGAACACTTCTGTTGCAGCACTTAGCTGTCCTCCGGCAGCTTGGCGATCACCTTGATCTCGAAGTCGAAGCCGTACAGCCAGGTGACACCGATGCCGGTCAGCGTGGGATGCGGGGCTTCGCCCCAGTACTCCGGGACGACCTGCCAGATGCGCTCGAAGGTGTGCTCGGGGTTGACCAGAAACACCGTTACGTCAATCACGTCATCGAAGGTGCAACCTGCGGCGGCGAGGATTGCATTGAGGTTGTCGAAGGCACGGCGCACCTGGGCTTCCAGCTCGGGTTCCGGCGAGCCGTCTTCACGACTGCCGACCTGACCGGAGACGAACAGCAGGCCGTTGCTGCGGATGGCCGGGGAATAGCGGTTGCGCTCATAGAGGGCTTGGCGGCCGGCGGGGAAAACTACGTCACGAGTACTCATCGACTTGCACCATCAAGGGGCTTGGCGGCCCCGGTTTCAACGATGGAGGCAGGTTACGGCGCGCAGCGACGACGATAATCGGGCAACACTGGTCAGCATTGTTTGTAGAATTCAAACAATCTTCCCCATTTCACCGTCCCCTTTCACGACCCTGCCGGAGCCGCCATGGACCGTTTTGATGCGATGCAAGCTTTTGCCCGCGTGGTGGAAACCGGCAGTTTCACCAAGGCCGCCGATACCCTGCACATGAGCCGCACCAGCGTGACTCAGCTGATTCAGCAGTTGGAAGCGCGGTTGCGTGTACGCCTGCTCAACCGCACCACCCGCAAGCTCAACCTTACCGCTGATGGCGCCGCCTACTATGAACGCGTGGTACGCCTGCTGGCGGACATGGACGATGCCGAGACCAGTCTCTCCAGCGCCGCTGCCGTACCTCGTGGGCGGCTGCGGGTAGACGTGCCCAGCCCGCTGGCTCGCCTGTTGCTGATCCCCGCCCTGCCCGACTTCCACGAGCGTTATCCGAACATCCAGATCGACATGGGAGTCAGCGACCGCATGGTTGACCTGATCGACGAGAGCGTCGACTGCGTGGTGCGCGGCGGCGAACTCAGAGACCTATCTCTGATGGCCCGGCGCGTAGGCGACCTGCCACTGGGCGTATTCGCGGCGCCGGCCTACCTTCAACGCGCCGGCATGCCGCAGCACCCGCGCGACCTGGAGAACAGCCAGCAACGCATCGTCGGCTACCTCTGGGCGCGCACCGGCAAGCCGCTTTCCTTCGCGATGAACAAGGACGGCGAAACCCTGCAGGTGCATGGGCGCCCGGTGCTCACGGTGGACGACGGCAACGCCTACCTGGCAGCCGGAATCGCAGGCATGGGCGTGCTCTGGCTACCGCGCTACATGGCGGTGGACGCGGTGGCGCGTGGGGAACTGGTGGAGCTGTTCGGCGACTGGACCATGGAGAGCATGCCGCTCTACCTGGCCTTCCCGCCCAATCGCCATGTCAGCGCCAAGCTGCGGGTATTCATCGACTGGGTCGTGGAGCTGATGGCGCGACATGCGCCGGTGGCCAAGCCGTCGCTGTAGCAATCGAGAGCCGCTACCAGGCTTCCCCCTGCGGGCGTCCACTTCCCCTTCCTGCGCACCTGCCGATAGAGCCACCAGGTGCTGCGCGCTCCGCTTGCCCGGGCCGTCGGCCCGCGTTGTTCATTTCCCCTCCCCCGTGCCGCTGCAGGACTTGTGCGGCTCCGCTGAATGACCTTTTCGCTGGCCCTGAAGGATGACCTGGCTCGGCCAGGCAGCAAGGGCCGCTGCGCTGAAATCCTCACCCGGTCCCTTCGGGCATGCGGCTTCCGGTTTCTCCCTTGCTCCCTGTCCTGATGAGCCAGGTCCTCCTGGGCCTACGGCGAAAAGGTCACTCAGCGAAGCAAGTCCCCAATCAGCAACAACCCCAGGAGAAACCTGAAATGAACAACAACATCCAGAACCAACAGCAAGTGCAGAAGCCGGCTCAAGGAGCATCTAGCAAAGCAAGGGGGAGCAAAGCCAAGGGCAAGGCGAAGGGCATCCCGAGTGGTGTATGGAAGGAAATTCCGCTGTCGCAGCTGCGTCGGTGGTCGAAGAACGTGCGCTCGGTGGCGGCGACGGAGGAAGGTGGTAGCGCGCTTGAAGCGAGCCTGCAGAGTCAGGGGCTGCTGCAGAATCTGGTCGTGATCGAGGCCGAGGATGGTTTCTACGATGTCGCCGCCGGCGGGCGTCGTGTGGAGAAGCTGCTGGCGTTGGCGGCGAAGGGGAAACTGGCTCTGACCACGCCGATCATGTGCCTGGTGGTGCCGGAGGCGGTGGCCCTGACCGCGAGTCTGACGGAGAACGTGCAGCGCGAGAGCATGCACCCGGCCGACGAGTTCGTGGCGTTCCAGGAGCTGGCGACGGCAGGGATTCCGATCGAGGACATCGCGGCGAGCTTCGGGGTGTTGCCGGTCGTGGTGAAGCGTCGTCTGAAGCTGGCCAAGCTGTCGCCGCGCCTGATCGCTTCGTACCGTGCAGGTGAGGCGGCGTTGGAGCAGTTGCAGGCCCTGACTATTACGGACGATCACGCAGCGCAGGAAGCCGCGTTCTATGACGTGCCCAGCTACAACCGTTATCCGAATGAGCTGCGCCGTGCGCTGACCCGGGCTGACGTGCAGGTGCGCCATGACCACGTTGCGCGCTTTGTCGGGATCGAGGCCTATGAGCAGGCAGGCGGCACCGTGCGCCGTGATCTGTTCAGTGCGGAGGATGATGCCTATCTCACCGATCTGGCTCTACTCGACCAGCTGGCGTGCGAGAAGCTGGTGCCGAATGCGGATGAGCTGCGCGCTGAAGGCTGGAAGTGGGTTGATGTCGTGCCTCGCGGCATTGATCTGCCTTCGTTCGCGCAGGTGCATTCGAAGCCAGTTGATCCGTCTCCGGAACATCTGGCGGAGGTGGCTCGACTGGAGGCTGACATCGAGAGGCTGGAGGCCGAGATCGAGGCCGCTGGCGAGGCGGATGATTGGGACAAGGTGGACGAGTGCGACGCGCTGGCCGACGAAGCACGGGAGGCGCTGGAAGCCTTGGAGCGCAGTACGACCCGTGCTTATGCGCCTGATGATCTGGCCCGGGCCGGGTGTGTTGTGTATGTCCACCGCACCGGGGAGGTGATGGTTCATCGTGGGCTGGTGAAGCCCGAGGACGTCATCGAGGTCGAGAATGCGGAAGACAACACGCAGGAGAACGGCGGCGGCAATGGCGGGGAGCAGGAGAAGACCTCGCGCCTGTCGGATCGCATGGGGCGCCAACTGACGGCGCACAAGACGGCCGCGTTGCATGTCGAGCTGGCCCGCAATCCGAAAGTGGCGTTGGCCACGGTGGTGCATGGCATGGCCATGCGGGTTATCCACGACGAGTACTACTTCAATTTCAAGATGCCGATCGGCGTCAGTCTGACCTCGCGGGGTGGCCTGACCGAACTGGCCGACGACCTCAAGGGCGGTGTCGCCCTGGAAGCGATGGCCGAGTTGATCCAGCACTGGAGGGAGCGTCTACCGTCCAATCCGAAGGAGCTGTTCGCGGCTCTGCTGGAGCTGTCGCTGGAGGACTTGGTCGCGTTGTTCGCCGTGTGCGTCGGTACGGGCGTTGATGTGGTGAGCGACCGGGGCACCAACGGCGATAGCGCCGCTGATGAGCTGGCTCGCACGCTGGGCCTGGACATGCGGAACTGGTGGAAGCCAACCGCTGAAAGCTACTTCTCGCACGTGCCGAAGGGGCTTTCCCTGGAGGCAATGCAGGTAATCGCCCCGGCTGAAGTGGTGCGTCTGTCGTCACTCAAGAAAGGCGATCTGGCCAGCGAGTCGGCCCGCCTCTGCGAAGGAACCCACTGGCTCCCGGCGATTCTCGCCAGCCACGAACCGCAGGCATAAGGGAGCCCCCTCATGACGAAGCGCGCAGCGTCACTGATGTGGCGCTACTCGCTCCGGTGGTGCCTGCCGCACAGACCGTGCCCGGGCCGCCGCGAGCTGATCGTCAGGCATACCCGTCCCGGTGCTCCGATCCCCACTGTGATCCTGGAGGCGTGGAAGCAGTACCAGCCCCTAGGGTACGGGGTGTGTATCGATTTCCCGCAATCGGCAACCGTCAGGCGCTGGAATACGGAGCGCAAGGGAAAGGCCCGGCAGCGCCGGATGGTGGAGCGAATCGAGAAGGCCGCGCCGCTGTTCGCCAAGGAGCTGATTTCCCGCGAGTTGCGGGAGCGCGGGAAGTACTTCAACGGCGAGTAGGCCTTGCCAGGGGGACGTTCCCCCTGGCCCCCATCCCTAAACAATCCGGCCACAAAGGGGCGCTGCCCCTTGTCATCCCCTCGTTTCGCCGGCGTGGCGTTAGCAGTAGGAGCTGTTTCTAGTTTGGGATCTTAACCGTCTCGGCTCCGAGCCGTGGCCTACGGCTGCTCCTGAAAGGCTGATGTTTGCCTACGCCCCAAAACGGCGAATAATGGCAGTTGCACCACCTATATGCGCGAAAACACTCAGGACCGGAGGACGATTTAGGCATTCAACAAATTGTTGAATTTCTAGTCCGGATTCGGTTTAATCGGTCTCAAGAATAACCCCCACGCCTCGGGCGGGACTTGTCCCGTACTGCGCACCAGGGGGTTAGTTTTTTCTACGGCCAGCAGGATGCTCAGGCGTGCCCCATCTCTCCAAGCACTACGCCAAGCCAGCCAAGAGCGTCCATGCGCTGCTACGACATCTACGCAGTAAAGGCCTCTCGACTCGAGGGCAACAGGCTACCGCCATCCAGGCCCTCAACTTCATCGGCTACCACCGCCTCTTGATGTACATGCGTCCTCTACAGGACGCCAGCAAGCGCTTCTACCCGGGCGTATGCTTCACCGACGTGCTGGCCCTCTATGACTTCGACCGGAAGCTGCGCCTGGTCTGCCTGGACGCTATTGAACGCATTGAAGTCGCCTTCCGCGCCGCTATTTCCAATACCCTTGCCAACGACAGAGCCTGTGGCTCGCATTTCTACTTCGAAGCTGTTCACTTCGAATCGATGGCAGGCCACCGCGAATTCCTGCGGAACATCCTAGGCATGCGCGACAAGGCCCTGTCTGTCGATCACTACTACGACCACTACAACTCCCCTGCCCTGCCCCCTATCTGGATCATCCTTGAGCAACTGTCCATCGGGCAGATGTCGCGATTGCTGACCAGCCTGCATCTGGACCATCGCAAAGCGATCGCGAGCTGCTTCGGCTACAACGAGGAGATCCTGCAGTCCTGGCTCAAGAGCAGCACGCTCCTGCGCAACCTTTGTGCCCACCACAGCCGCGTCTGGAACACAAACATCGGCTCCGACACCCCGCGCCTGGCCAAGGTCATCACTGACGAATTCACCCCACAACAGGACCGTGGCCGAGTGTTCAACCGGGCTGTCGCGATTCAGGCCCTGATGAACGTCATCGACCCAGCCTCCGACTGGAAGCACAAATTCAAGGCTGTGATCGCCAGCCTCCCGGTCGACAGCATGAACAAGGCCGGAATCACCCCTGCGGTGCTGGGCCTGGTCCCTGGATGGGAACAACGACCGTTCTGGCAGTGAAGGGCTGAAGCGTAGCCGGCGACTGTAAGAACCTGCCCATAAGTCACCTAGGCGGCCTGGTGGCCACCTTTTCCTACTGGCAAGCTTGCACCGCCGCGCTCAGCTGCACCTCATATCCCTTCCGCTGCTCCAGTTCCGCCAGCAGCGCCCGAACCTTCGTCTGCAGGCTGTATCTTTTGGTGCTTGAGCAGCACCAAGGCTCCTCACGCTAAGCCTGGGTGTGATAAGCATGCTTGCTGTGTGCTTGGAGCTTTGACTCAAGCTTGGCGCGAGGGGTTGGAACTAGCATTGGACGAGCAGGTAAACGAGGGGCTATCCACCCTCCAGGGCGTGGTCAGCCAAAAGATGGGGCGGTGCATCCTCCGCCTCCAGCAGGTAGAGCTATTGACCAAGGCAATGCTGAGCTACAGCAGCATTGAGGGAGCGGCCGAGGAACTATCGGCCAATCTGGAGAAGCGTAAGAAGGCCTTTGCCAACAAAACATTGGGCCAACTCGTTAGCGATTTCGTTGGTTCCTATGCACGTCCCCTGGAAAAAGACGACACCTCAGAGGATATCCCCGGAGATCCCACGCGATGCTATTTCCGAATGTCGATGTGCGTTCAACTGGAGAGTGATGACCACACCAATCTGAAAGACGCGCTCACGAGCCTGGTCGCACTTCGGAATGACCTCGTGCATCACTTCATGGAGCGGTTCAATGTGTTCAGTCCCGATGGTTGCGCGGCGGCCATCGCCCATCTGGACGCTGCCTTCGCCGAAATCGAGGCGCAGGATCGGGGACTCCGCGCCATGGCTAAGGCAATGGATGAAGCTCGGCAAGAGATGGGGGCCTTTCTCGCCTCTGAGGCGGGTAGCGACATGCTCATCTACGGCATTATGCCGGGCGACGACCCCATGCACTGGCCATCGACGACTATCGTGCAGTGGTTGCTGAATGCCGAGCTGGCCTGCGCCGTCAACGGATGGACGCGGCTGACGGATGCGATCCTCCACATTGAGCAGCGAAACCAGGGGCTCACACCGAGAAAGTACGGCTGCACAACGTGGCGCCAGGTAGTGCATGAGTCGAAGCTCTTCCAGACTGAGCGGCGCCGAGAGCAACAGGCCGATGGATCCGCTCTCTGGTATCGCAGCAAGCCACAGCTCTAAAGCAGCTAGCCAGGCCACTCCGAAGCCCTTCGTTCACACCCTGTTCGGCTAAGGCTCGACCTGGCCGGCGCATCCCGCCAACGCGACCACTCCCACCAGAAGCCACTTCATGGCCCTACATCTCCTCGGCCACCGCAGCCAGGTCCCCGGCTGCGTGCTCCTGAGCGAGGTAGCCAAGCCAAGTATTTGCATCGGATCTGACCACCACACTGCGTGGCTATGACCGGCAGAGAACGCCCCATTACAGCCAATCGCGAGGGGCAGAAGCCGGCCATGTACGGACGTCTATGGTGTGGTATCTGCACAGAGACTCTCCGAGAGATTTTCTGGATATGTCCCTCAACGAGCTTGATGCGCGAAATGGTGGGCCAGAAGGCTATCAAACCCAGAGCGCTACATTGAGCGCCAATACCCACCATGTCGTTGCATACTTAGGCAACGACTGTAGCTCGATCGATGGCTTGTCATATATGGGGGCTCTCGGCATCAAAGCTGCGGTGCGTCGCTTACTTTAGAAGCCTCTCGACTAACTCGACGCCCTCCCTGGACAGTTTGTACTCGTAAGAATTTTTATGTCTGACCCTGAGGAATCGCACGCCAGAAGTGTGCTCTCTCCTCCCGACTAATCCTTTTTCGTACAATGCAGCGAGGTACTCAGGAGGGGAGCCGGTCAACCATACCCCCAAGCTGCCTGGACGACTCCACTCATCAGCATCATGAAGTGCCAGAAGAATCTTTATAAACTCATCATCAAGATTGCCCACTTCCATCCCATCCAGTTTACCGGGCAAATACCAGTTACTAACGTAACCGACTAATAGCGATTACTTTAGAGGTTGACCATAAATCGACAGCGACTAACTATTGCGAATTTATCTCTTGAATAATTTAACATCGACGCCAGGGCGCGTAGATATAAACTCTGCTCCCATCAGCATCGAGGGAGTGTAGTAACCAGCCTGTGCTGGCGTACTTAAGCAATGCTGAGTAATTGCAAGAGCCGTGTCGACTGTCAGCGCATAGACGTTTGGGGCCGAGATGGTGGCCGTCGAATACTTTCCGGAAGCTCCAAGGGCTTCTCCCCAGAACTCGCTGCGCTGATTGTCTCGGGCATCCGCGTCGGGGCCTCCGCCGAACAGGCGTACAGCCAGACGATCGAGCCATTTCTGTGCCCAGCGGGTTGCCAGCAACCCACGTAGAGGACTGGTTATCCGCATTACGAGGCCCAGCATCAACGGCAACGCCGTATAGACCATACCGTTCGCCGCACCGGTGGAGATTCCAGCCGTGTAGACGTCTCCCCAAGGAATCGTAACTGCCCAGCGCCGGCCATTGGGGAAGTCAACACGGCGAATCCGGTAACCGTTAGCGACCGTGGTCAATGCATGTCGACGTCGAATGAGGCCTCCGGCCTCGATCCCCTCGACGATTGTCCTGGCCGTCCCAACACTAGGGCGTGTGCCAAAAGAAAACGCCAAGTTGATCGTTTCCGCGTCCGGTACATTCTGCTTCAGCATCGCAGCCAGGCAGTCCGTAGGGACGATGTCGAAGCCCGCACCAGGGCAAACGATGATGCCAGCTCGCCGGGCATCAGCGTCGCGGGAGTGTCCCATCTGGAACACCGGGATTTCGCCAGTGATGTCCACGTAATGCACGCGCGCCCTGAGGCATGCATCTATCCAAGTATGCGCCGTCGATGAGAATGGGCCTGCGCAGTTGAGCACAGCCGACATGCCCACTACGTTGGCATCCGCCTGAGACAGGTCGAACGCTCTGTAATCCAGCCCCAATTCCTTGGCGAGAGGCTCCAGCTTCGACGCCGAGCGTCCGGCGATCACCGGACGCAAGCCGCGACGCACAGCCTCTCGGACCATGAGCTCCCCTGTGTAGCCATAGGCGCCGTAGATCATCCACTGTTGGACGGGCATCATTTTTTTCTCCTCGCGGGACTGCTGAGCGGGACAGCTTCACGCAGAAACCCAAGCTGCAGTGCGACGTTAGTCTCGAACAATTCGCCCACGAAGAGCTGGAAATGATCGCTGTGCAACCATTCGAACTTGCCGTGCGGCAGTCGCTGGGCGGCGCGTTGAGCTGCGCTCGGCGGTGTTATCGAATCCCGGCGACCAGCGATCACCAGTGTTGGCGCTTGCACCCGGTGCGCATGACGTCTGGGGCTATAGAACGGTAGCCCCAGAAATACTCTGGCGCGGGTACGGTTCTCCCACCGGCTTCCCTTTGGAATCAGCTTCAGGTACCCATCCAGCGCGCCGGGGCTCGTCAAGGCGGCGCACTCGCCCGAACGGCCAACAGTCGGTACGAAGCATGGCATTCCGAACAGCCCGCCAACGAGATCCAGTAACCCCGCAGCAAACAGGCGCAGCGAAGTCCACACCGGCACCTGCAGCGTGCTGGCCAGGCCATCTACGTGGGGGACTAGCGCCACAACTGCACTCACATGGCGATCCTCAGCAGCCAAACGGATCACATGCCCGCCGGAGAACGACACGCCCCACAGAACGACCCGTTGCCTATCGACCTGCTTCAGTGACCGCACATGCGTGATTGCCGCACGCCAGTCCTGTAACTGCCGCCGAGGTGAAACCCACTGCCGTTGCTCGCCGGCGCTATCGCCAAACCCGCGATAGTCGAATAGGAAGACTGCGTAGCCAGCTGCCAAAAAGCGATCAGCAAATGCGTGGAGGCCAGCATCTCGAACAGCGCCGAAGCCATGCGCCATTACGATAACTGGAGGCGCCACACCCTGAGCGGGGAGCAACAGGGTGCCGGCGCAGCGAACATTCTGACTAACAAAATCGGATTCGATCATCTGGATCGGACTTAGCCCACGCCTTTTCAGGCCTGCCGCGCTCATACCGCCTTCGACCAATCGAGCGCCGCGTCATCCACCGGCTGCCCGAACATCAACCGATCCTGTTCGAGATGGTGCAGCACTCGCCACGGGAGTCCCCGTCCCTGACGTGGCAGCACCGAATCGCCGCGCTGTACGTAGCCCGCCTGCAAAGAGCCCAGGATGCTCTCCTCTTGAATCTCGCCCGCTGGAGCACGAGGAGTCACAACATGCGCGTCACGACGGTCCATTTCTCCGAGAACCCTGCAAACAAACTCCGCAGCCATATCGATCTTCAGTGTCCAGGAGATGTTGGTGTAGCCGAACAGATAAGCGAAATTCGGCACATCCTGCAGGAGCACCCCTTTGTACGACATGCCCTCGCCGATGGACCGTGCCTCGCCATCAATCGACAGCGCCATGCCCCCCAACGTCTGGAGTTTCAATCCAGTCGCGGTCACGATGATGTCCGCCTTCAGCACACGTCCCGACTTGAGCAGAATTCCGTCTTCGGTGAATCGCTCAATATGGTCAGTGACCACCGACGCTTTTCTCTCACGCAGCACCTTGAACAAGTCGCCATTTGGTACTGCGCATAGCCGCTCATCCCAAGGCATATAGCGGGGCGTGAAGTGAGCCATGTCGAAATCTGGGCCGAGCTGCTTGCGCACCGAAGACAACAAAAGATGCCGAGACAGCTTGGGGAAGCGGCGCGCAAACTTGTACAGCGTGCGTTGCACAAAAATGTTCCGCTTGCGCGCAAGCGTATAGACCCACGACTCAGGCAGGAGGCGCCGCAAGGCGATGGCCATTTTGTCGATGGCGGGCAGCGAATAGACATAGCTGGGAGAGCGCTGCAGCATCGTGATGTGCGCGGTCTCGTTGGCCATCGCGGGAATCAGCGTCACCGCCGTGGCGCCGCTACCAATGACAACAACGCGCTTGCCGCGATAGTCGAGCTGCTCGGGCCAATGTTGCGGATGGATGCACTGTCCCTTGAAGACCTCAGCGCCTGGGAAACTGGGCAGAAAGCCCTGTTCATGGTCGTAATATCCGGTCGCCGAAACCATGAAATCGCAGGTGAATGTTCTGGCTTCACCAGTGGATTCGTTCACTGTCTCCACCGTCCAGCGTTCGTCAGCACTGGACCAGTTGGCCGCTACGGTTTTCAAGCCAAACTGAATATGGCGGTCGACGCCCCATTCCTTGGCAGTTGCATTCACGTACGAACGGATCGAGGGCCCGTCAGCCAGGATTCGATTATCCGTCCAGGGACGGAAGCCAAAACCGAAGCTCATCATGTCCGAATCCGACCGAATGCCCGGATAGCGAAATAGATCCCACGTGCCGCCGATGGCATCTCGGCGCTCCAAAATCGCGAAGCGCTTGCCCGGACGTTCGCGGATCAGATGACAGGCCATGCTGATCCCCGAAATACCGGCACCGATAATCAGGACGTCATAATGCTGTTTGCCTTCCATTGATTTCTCCTGGAAATGCTTTCTTGTTTGTGCAGGAGACTATCGATGGTCTGGCAGGTTAGTTCTTGACGTTACGGGACAACCTTTTTACGTTACGTGCCATGACATACATGGTTCGCGCGAGCGGAATATCAGGCTATGCAGCTGTCATGCAGAGACTGGGCATTGACCCTACCCCACTGCTACGACAGCACTGCATTGAGCCGAAAGCACTTGATGACGACAACGCCCTGCTTTCCCTCAGGGCAGTTACCCACCTGTTGGAAGCCAGCAGCGAGGCGACCCGCTGTCCGGACCTTGGATTACGAATCGCGCAGAGCCAACACATAGGAATCTTGGGACCACTCGGTGTGGTCATGCAGAATGCGGAGACGGTGCTCGACGCCGTCGAGGTTGCCTCCCTCTACCTGTTCACGCATAGCCCAGGACTGGTACTGACTGGGCATCCTGACAGCGCGTTGGTGAAGGGAGCGTTCGAGTTATCGATCGAAATTCGCCTGGCAGGCCATCCCAGTCAGCGGCAAACCATTGATCTTTGCCTTGGGACTGCTCACCGAGTCGCGCAGTTTATTCAGGGCGCCGATTACAACCTCCAGTTGGTAACCTTGCCCCATACCCCCTTGGCATCGCTCAACACCTACCGTCGCTTTTTCAACGCGCCTGTGAGCAGCGATCAGGAGCGCGCCGCTTTGCACTTGGAAGCATCCGGGTTGCGCGCCAAGCTACACGGCGGCAATCCCGCACTACGGCAGATCACAGAAGACTACCTATCCCGCCACTTTAGGATGCCCGGTGAGATTGTCAGCGTGCGCGTGCGGCAAGCAATCCGACAAATGCTAGGGACTGGGCACACCAGGAAGGAAGACATCGCGGCGATGCTCGCCATCCACCCTCGCACCCTTCACCGTCGCCTTCAGGCCGAAGGCACCAGCTTCGAGGCGATTAAGGAAAATGTCCGCCAGGAGTTGGCCCTGCAGTACCTACGCGAGACTCAGGTGCCGTTAGGGCAACTGGCTGACATCCTGGGTTTCCCGGAACAGTCAGCCTTTACGCGATCCTGCAAAAGGTGGTTTGGCTTGACCCCATCAGTCATACGCAAGAGCAACAGTTCTGACGGATGACCCACCTCACCAAGCATTCGGGACGCTACTGCCATCTCGATAAATAGGCGATTGCAGCTTCAGTGGCCTCAGTGCAGATGTCCTCGCTGATATGCCGATCCCCCTGGTAGCCATAGCGCATGCAGGCAAAAGCGATCTCGACCGATAGCGTTGCTGCGTCCGGTTGATGCGGAAGCTTCTTGAATCCCCCGTTTGCCTGCAGGTGATCCCGCAGGAGAGATCCAATCATTGCATCCTTCTCCTGATGGGCCTTGCGATCGGTCGGAGTGAAATTGCCGCGCATCAGCAAGGCGGCGGCGGCAGGGTGGGCGTTGTAATAGCCAGCCACACCGCGAACAACACGGCCGATCGCAACCTTCCAGTCTTCGTCCGCCTGCGGCTGCATCGCGACAATCAATTCGCCTATGCGCTCCATCTGTAGCTCCGCCAGGTGCGCAAAGAGCGCGTACTTGTCGGGGAAGAACTGGTAGATGCTCGGCCGCGGCACCCCTGAAAGCTTGGATATCTCGGGGATAGATGCGGCGTCCGGGCCGACTTCGCCCAGCAACTCTTCCGCTGCCGCCAGCACCTGAGCAATGCGCGTTTGCGAGCGCTCCTGCTGCGGCAGGCGACCTAGCCGCTTGCCCTTGGGAGACGAAGATGGCGCTTGCACATCGACAAAATCAGACATATGTTATGTTCTAGAAAGTGACAAATGTCATCTTTATAGGTTTTCCCACCCATCCTGTCCAGTGTGAGGACGTCGATGAGCTACGCAGAACAGACCCAATGGCAGGCGATCCAGGCCTTCCTTCCGCCCACCTACCGCATCGACGCCAACAACGCACCGAAGGAAGAATACTGGCCCTGGCACGGTCACCAGGTGCATCTGGACCGCTACCTCAATCCTGCGGCGCCGGCCAAGGTCATTCTGTTCCACGGCGTCGGCACCAATGGTCGGCAAATGTCCACCATCGCCGGCCTGCCGCTGGCGCGGCAGGGTCTGGAGACGGTGGCCATCGACATGCCTACCTACGGCGAGACGAAGGTCGCTGCCGGCGCGAAGATCCGTTACGACACCTGGGTGGAGTTGGCCAACGACTTCATCGAACACGAGCGCGCCCGAGACCCGCGGCCGATCTTCCTCTATGGGCTGAGCGCGGGGGGCATGCTCACCTACCATGCCGCGGCGCTGAATGGTCATGTTGCAGGAATCATCGGCATGACCTTCCTCGACCAACTCGTGGCCCAAGTCCGCGAACAGACCGCGCTGTTTCCGCTCATGGGCCGCTTGGGCATCCCGATGATCCACGCCCTGGCGCGCACGCCCCTGGCCGGGCTGAAGATGCCAATGTGGCTGGCCAGCAAGATGTACACCTTAGTCAACGACCGCACCGCGCTGAAGGCATGCCTCAAGGACCGTACATCAGCCGGCAATTGGGCCACCCTACGCTTCTTAAGCTCCTATTTGGGCTACGCGCCAGCGATCGAACCGGAAGCCTTCAAGGTCTGCCCCGTCCTGCTGACCCAGCCGGCCGCGGACCGCTGGACGCCACTGTCCCTCAGCCAGCCGTTCCTGCAACGCCTGGCCCATGTCGAGGTAACCACGTGCCTGCTCGACAACGCCGGACATTACCCGCTGGAGGAGCCGGGACTGGGCCAGATGAATGCAGCGATTCTCGCGTTTGTACGCGAGAGATTGGCCGAGCTTGATACCAAGCAAACCGCTTGAATATCAGGCAGGCAGCGCCCCTTCGCCACATGGACTGAGAGCCAGCTAGCAGCGTCGGACAACTCGACTATCTTGGATGGAATCTGGCTTTGGGGTGACTCCCCAAGGTCAGATAACTCCTCGCCTTCACTTTCATTTTTGCCTTCGGACAGCAGCCATGAAAGAGACAGATCTCGAAAGGATGGAACTCGCAACGCTCGCATTCTTTGAGTCGCCTCGAGATTCGTAGACACCTTTGAGCGGCCGCTTTTGGCCCAGGTTGTGTAAAAACGTGGCCAGCGCCCTTGCTATGCTGCCGGCGGGTTTCAGAGCGGGGGCACTCCATGAAGCGTTCCATCCAAGGCGAGCGTCGAGGCCAAACCACGCTACTGCCCGAGAGCCTGGATGATTACGTCGCGGACACCAATCCGGTGCGGGTGATCGATGTGTTCGTCGATGAGCTCGACCTCGGCAGACTGGGCTTCGACGGTGTCGTCCCGGCAGAAACCGGTCGACCTGCTTACCATCCCAGCGCTCTGCTGAAGATTTATATCTACGGTTACCTCAACCGGATTCAGTCGAGTCGCCGCCTTGAACGTGAGGCACAACGCAACGTCGAGCTGATGTGGCTGACCGGGCGCCTGACACCGGACTTCAAGACCATCGCCAACTTCCGCAAGGACAATGGCAAGGCCATCCGCGGCGTCTGCCGGCATTTCGTGGTGTTGTGTCAGCAGCTCGGTTTGCTCTCCGAAGCGCTGGTGGCCATCGACGGTAGCAAGTTCAAGGCGGTCAACAATCGCGACCGCAACTTCACCAGTGCCAAGCTGCAACGTCGGATGGGGGAGATAGAGTCGAGCATTAATCGTTACCTGACGGCGCTCGATACTGCAGATCGTCAGGAGTCTGCCGTTGCTCAGGTCAAAGCCGAACGCCTCGCCGGCACGCCCCTCCACAAGATGCCCTCGTTGGCAAAGGCCACATCCAGACGGCCGAAATGCTCGACCGCCCGCTGGATCACCTCCTTCGCCGCCTCGGCATCGGTGACATCGAACGCCAGCGGCAGCACACGTTGGCTGTTGAATTCCAGGGCCAGCTTGTCCACAGCTTCCTGCGACGTATCAGTTAGCACCAGGCTGGTGCCATGCGCATACAGTTCCCGCGCAGTGGCCGAGCCAATGCCGCCCGCCGCGCCGGTGATCAGAACCACTTTTCCTTGAAGGTCGTAGCTCATGCTTTCTCTCTGCTGGAATGCTCGGCACGGTGCGTAGCAGGATGTCGAGTTGATCGATTATCACCTACTCGAAGGCTTTGCCCACGTAGAGCTCGAAGTGGCCGTGGGGATAGCGTTCGATCTCGTGGCGCGGTGCGCGTAATGAAGGGTCTGCTTCGCTGGCGCAATTCCATTCGCGATCAGGAGGAATGAAAAGGAAACCAGGAGCACTGCCCTCATGCATGCGCCTTAAAAAGGGGGCGTCACCCGCTTATGTGCCAATGCGGTCAAATAGCCATTTAGCCATTCATGGCGCAATCGGAGGCCCTCGGGGTTCCGGTGATCATATGGGCACTCGAAGAGTGACTGACCACAAAGCCCGGACTCGAATCCAACGTCAAATGCCTTATCAGCCTGCGAATCTGGCTTCACCTCAACTCTGAAATCTATCAACGCAGTTCTCCTGGGGGCATCGGTATTTCAATTTATGGAACGCGAGCACCAGCATTCAGACGCAGTTGGAGCCTGTGGCTGGCCATCACGAATAGCGGCTTTGCATTATCCAGACCGAGTTGTCTCAGACGTTGAGCCATCGGATGAGAAGACTGCCGATCAACCCGTGCCCTCATACTTCCACCCAACATGCACTTGCATCCACCGCGGGTATTGACCAAGGCTCTCAACAGATTGCCGTCACGCACGGAGTAAAGGGACAAATCCAACAGCGGCGCCGGGACGCCAAATTTACCTTCTCCCTCCAGCGTGATGATCGAGCACTCTTCTTCCGGGCTCTTTACCCGCCCCAGAAACTTGTTTCCCTGGAGATTGAAGTCAATGGGCGTGACGAACTTCGGCAGCCCCCAGACCTCTCGGCCTGCCGCGCAGGCAGCCTCAGTCGTGACAGGTAAATCAATGACATGGAACCCCATTGAATTCTTGTCCAGCGGGCCTAGCATGGTCAGCAGCGGTAACCGGGGAGAAGCCACCCCCTTGGGCTCAACGGCGATAGCCACACCGACTTCGTTGTAGCTGCCAACTGCGGTCAGGCGGTACTCATAGAAAGCAATGGCCACCATTGCCTTATTGCCACGAAAGCGCACGACCTCTAAACGCTCGTCCGTGACCAATGAACGAGAATTTTCCAGGTCAACCATGAAGATCGCCATACACACGGAGTTGTCGTAGTAGAAGATCGGCAGATCGATATTTCCGGTGCTGACCTTGAATTCATTGACCGGATATTGGAAGAAGACATCCTGCGAGAACGGTATTTTTTTCATATTTATTCTCCGATACGGCTCTTTGAATTACATGTTCTCAGCGCTGGCCAGATCTCATGTCTGGTTAGTTGCAACAGGTCATGAGCACGCTGGACATCAGCGTGAAGGTGTACTGCCTTGCGAGACACTCAAACTCCAATCCCTTGCGCGATGGGGCTGAGCAACTGGGGTTGCCAGTCTTCCATGAGCGCCAGGCGGTTGATCTGGTTGGTGCCCTCGAAAATCCTCGTAAGCCGCACATCCCTCAGCGCGCGCTCCACCCGATTGCGATGCAGGCCTCCGTGATCGGCAAGCAGATCCATGGCCATCTCACAGACTTTCTGCGCACGATCCGTTGCATGGAACTTACAGGCGGAAGCGTTCAACTGGCGGGGCTTCCAACTGGCCCTGGCCTCATGCCAGATCATGCCCCTGATCGCACGGGTCTCCGCCAGCATCGTCGCGAGCTGAAGCTGGACCTCCTGATAATTGATCAGGGCTTTGCCGCCGAGTTGATAGTTGCGGGCGAACTCAACTGCAGCTTCGGTCGCTCCCCGCGCCAGGCCCACACCCATCGATGCGACGGGAATCCTGGAGGCGTTCAGGGTTGCACGGTTGAGAGCCCAGCCCTGCCTGAGACCACCGACGACTGCCTCGTCGGGGACGAAAACATCATTGAACTCCAGCTCGGCGGCACCCGAGGCCCTCATTCCCATCTTGAGTTCGGTACGAGCCACGCTAAATCCCGGCGCTGAGCTCCTGACATGGAAGCACGTCCAGGACTCCATTCCTTCACCTTCCAGCGCAGCAAACACAGTCATGGATTTCGCAAGGTCACCGCCGCTGATGTAGCACTTGCGACCATTGAGCAGCCATCCGCCGGCGGTGCGGCGCGCCACTACCTTGGGTCGGTACTGCTGCGCGCCATGTCCTTCCTCGGCATCGGAACCGGCCCCGGGCTCAGTGATGGCAAAGGCGATCAGATGGGGGATGCCCGCCTGGCTTTCGCGATACGCGGGCAACAAGTACCGGCGAATCGTCGAAAAATTGCCCGACAGAAGCAGCGGCATTGCGCCCAGATGGTGGGCCGAAAGCAGCAGCATTATCCCGCCGCAGGCCCTGCTGAACTCTTCCACTACCAGCGAGGCCTGCAGGATCGGAGGATAGAGCCCGGCAAGCAGCGGCATGCTGCCCAGCGGCTTTGGCAGGAAATAGCTCAGCCAGCCCGCTTTGCCCGCTTCGACCAGAAGCTGATGGGCATCAGGGTGAATGCCGCCAGCTGGCAGGTGTTCGGCGAGATCGAGCGTTGCTGAGATCGGCGCGATATGTTCGTCCGCGAAAGCCTTGGCCCGCTTGCGAATACCCTGCAAGGGCCAGGGAAGCTGACGAGTGTCGTAACTCCAGAGATCATCTTGCTTATAGGCCGTCAGGAAACGTCCCAACAGCGGAAGATCATCGAACTGCCAACGGGGTGACAGCTTCGAGTCGAGTGGCAGGTATCCATCCAGATGCAGATCTCTCTTGGAAAAGGTCATTGCGCAACTCCATGGATAAAGAGCGGCAGATCCAGGACACCGCCGGAGCAAAGTCTCAGCATGTTCTGGTCACGAACGTATTTTTCCGGCCCGGCATCACGCATGTAGCCGATACCACCGTGGATCTGAATGACCTGATGGCAGGCATGCACAAGTGCATCGCTGGAGGTGCTGCGAAGTGACGCCGCATCCTCGAGCGAAATCCCCTCGACGCCGGACTGGAGACCATGCAGCAGCTGCTCCACCTGCCGGACGGTGGTGCGGACCTCGCTGAGCATGATCTGCACCGCCGGGTGCTCCTTGATCGGCTTTCCGCCTTGCGAACGAATACCGCTGAACTCGACGGCTAACTCACTGCTGCGGTCCAGGACACCAAGGCCAATCGCCGTCAGTCCCAGAAACTCCATCTTGAGCAGGCTGGCATACAGTGTGCGGGCCTGCTCGGCTGGCATGTCCGTATGGGCTCCGACTGTCGCAGAGCCTGTCCTGAGCGTGCGGACCACCAGTTCATCCAGGCCGTGGGCAACCTGAACGGAGGAATCCAGCTGATCGACCGCAACGAGCTGCCACTGGATCGCCCCGGGTCGCCAGATTGGCCACAGCACCTGTTGAATGTCCGGCAGTGAGCAGATGACGGTCTCGTGATCCTCTCGGCTCAGCCAGTCTTCCAGCAGATGCGTGTCTTCATCGGTGAAGCAGGCAGTGCCCTGCAGCCAGCGACCCAGGCTCCCTCTGGCAAGGCCGAAGTGCCCGGTGACGGCCAGCGCAATTTCGCCCTCGGCAGCGGGCAGGCCAGTCTCGCGCAACAGCCAGTTGCCCAGCGACTTGCGATGGACCGCCAGTGCCAGTGCCGCATCGGCGCGCCCCAGGGTTCGCAGCAGGTCGAGGCTGAGCCTGATGGTCGAGGGGTCGCTGATATCGGCCCATAAACCGATGGCTTCATCGTCGACCTGAGGAATGATGCCCATCGATTCGATTTCCCCCAGGAGCCTGGCCATGGTCTGTGCATCCATGGGGTGCTCGTAGGGCGTAGTGGCAGGAACGATATGCTGTTCGGCATACCGGGATATCTCTTCAAGAAATATCTGGAGCTCTTCTGAGGTCAATGCCATTGCGCACGTTTCCGCTGCTCGGGTGAGCAAAGCTGCTTGGAGTTATGTGCGGAATTATGAAATCCGGGCTGGGTGGCGCGAATAATGGTGCCGGCTTAAAATTTTATTTTTTCGGCCATCACGGCCGATTTGATAAGGGCGAAATCCATGAGTGCGACCTACCTGAGAGACCCCGGCAGCGTCCGCATCCTGGTCGAGTTCGGGCTCAAGCATGGCCTGACGGAGCAGCAGATGCTGTCTCGATCGGGTCTGAGACGGGATCAACTGGAAGATCCACTGGTAGAAATCCAGGCCGACCAGGAAATACGGGTCATCGAGAACCTGTTCAACCAGCTTGGAGCTCATCCGCTACTGGGCATTCAGGTCGGTTGGGAGTACAGCATCACCACCTATGGCGTATGGGGTTTCGCCCTGCTTAGCAGCAGGAACGTCCAGGAGGCCATGGAACTGGCGCTGAGGTTCCTGCCACTGACCTACGCCTTATGCCCGATAACAGCCCGGCCACTCCTGGGGCAAATGGCTCTGCTATTCGGGGAGCCCGTCGCCCCGGAACCCATAAGGTCGTTCATCATTCAACGCGACATGGCGGCAGCCCATAAGCTGATACGCAGCCTGCAGGTCCGTGAGCTCGACGTGGGCAGATTTCTTTATACCGGCGCCAAACCAGGACGGAACGATGGAGCTTTGCCCAGCGACTGGAACATCGCCATCGAGTACGACAGCGCGCTGAACGCGCTGGTTTTCGACCCCGCCTACCTGCAGACTCCGCTGCCACTGGGGAATCCCCTGACGTCGGCGTCGTGCGAGCAGCTCTGCAACGCTCTGATTCAGAAGCGCCGTACCAGGCAGGGGATCGCCGCCATTGCGAAGACGTACCTGCGCGCCTTCAGCGGCCAGGGCATGCTGGATCTTCCAACACTTGCCAGCAAACTCCACATGAGCGAGCGAGCCCTTCGCCGTCACCTCCAGGAAGAAGCAACCAGCTTCAGGGAATTGCTTACTGAGCTGCGGATTGAATTGGCCGATGACATGCTCAACTCCGGAGCCTTCTCCATGGCTCAGATCGCAGAAGCGCTGGACTACAGCGATCAGTCATCCTTTTCTCAGGCCTATAAGCGCTGGCATGGCACTCCACCCAGCGCTTCTCGAAAAACAAGGGAAAAGGCTGGCTTGGAAGAGAGGAGCTAGCGCCCTGTAAACCCATGCAGGTGCCTGCGAGGCTTCTGATAATCGAGGCGGAGTCATCGTTAGTGAGTGTCCGCTTTTGGCTGTGGATTCAATCGGTGGTCAGACGACACTGACCTTCAACGACGTAGCGAGGAAGCGTCGATGGGCGACCTCTTGGGCAAACCATGATCTAGTTAACGTCGCACAATTCACGATTTTTAGATAAGTTGCAGGACTGCATATACCCATATCCAATTCCTCGATCAAAAGTTATATAAATCAAGTTTTCCCAAAGAGCCTGACATGGAAAAACACGAGCGCATTCGCTACGCCATTGAGCAGAGCGGCAAGCAGAGGAATGTAATTGCTTGGCAGTGCCAGGTAGCGCCCGCCGCTGTCACGCAGTGGACGAAAGGCCCCAAATCGATCAGGGACGAAAATATGTTTGCTCTTGCGAGAGCTACAGGTTTTCGTGCCGAGTGGCTATGCCTCGGATTAGGTCCTCAAAGAGACCCAATGCTACAAGCCCTGGGCGACGTAAACGGCCTGGTTGCGCCCTGGGATGCCGACGAACATGCATCCAACGACGTAGTGGAGCTTCCTTACTACGCCGAAGTGGAGAGTGAGGATGGGATCATCGATACGGTCGAAGTCATGGACAGGAAGCTACGTTTTTCCAAGGAGACTCTCAAGGCTGTGGGAGTCGAGCCTTATTTCGCCGCAGTCGCCAGAAACAAGGGTCACTCAATGGAGAGGCTGATTCTTGACGGGGTAGCGATTGCCTTCGACATGTCCTTCAAACAGGTTGTGGATGGGGAAATCTATGCCTTCAACCAGGAAGGCATGCTACGGGTGAAGTATCTCTACAGGCTACCTGGTGGGGCGATCCGGGTTCGCAGCGAGAACTCCGACGAGTATCCCGATGAGGTAATCCGCGGGGAAGAGTTTTCGCAGATCACTATGCTCGGCCGCGTCTTTTGGTGGTCGACTCTAAGACACCCGCCACGTCGCTGATCATCAACAAAAGCCCGCCTTAAGCGGGCTTTTTTGTAGGAATCGATAACATCCCGAATGGGAAGATTCAGATCATTTATCCTTTCAACTAAATATGTTTGAAAGAGCGACTTTTAGATATTTAACCTAAGCCGGCGCCTAGAAAGTAGCGCTCGCTCTTTAACAACGTGACCACCACAACACACAACAACAGACCGCGCTGCCTCTACGGTGACCGGAGATCAGTGCAGGCCAATGAGGGGCCTGCGAACGAGATGGCGACCCTTAGGTATTCAGGGCGACCGGAACGGCTGATCCAGAGCGAGATGCCCGAACCGCGAGAACGACCCGGCATGCAGCGCACACCGCCACACCCCGGCGGCAATGGGGCAGAAACCAGGCTTCGCCGTGCGGAATCGGCGCCGCGGCTTGGGGAATGACATCAAATCGTACCAACCGCGGGTTGTAGAAGCCCAGTAGGCGAACGCGGAGCAACACCGTTTCCTCGATGCCATCCAGTGGGTGGCATCCGGGAAACCAACGCAAAGAAGGAATGCTCCATGCCGAATGAATCCCCCTTTCTGAAGTATCGCGACATTCTGCTTCACCAGTCCTACAGCGCCGCCGGCGCTCTGCAGGACTTCGCCTTGAGCTGCTACAACGGATCGCTCGGCCAGTTCCGCGGCGATTCCATCGGCAACTTTGACCCCAAGCACTTCGAGATTTTTCTGGAGCTGGCGAACCACTACCGTCGCCATGGCGAAAACGATCAGCACCTGCTTGATGTCGGCGCGGGCATTTGGGACGCCCGTCGAGAACGTGGCCGCCGTCTCTTACGCGAGCTTTCTGAACACCGCTCAATCAATCCAAAACAGTATGCCGACGGCTCGGAACGCGATTACTACGATCAGCTCGATTGGCTAGAGCGGCAGGCCGAAAAGATGAGGGCAAAGGGCTGGATATCAGCGACCGACTGAAAGCCAATCCACGAAGTACGCCCCTCCCCGCTTCCCAAAACTCCCTGACTCAAAGCATCCCCAACCAATCGCCACCGAATACCAGGGCGATGAGGTATTGCCCATGGAAAGCGAAATCCTCTCCGACGAGGAACTGGCCGAGATCACCGGCTACAAGCTGCGCGCCTGGCAACGGCGCTGGCTTGACCGTCACCACTGGGTCTATGTCGAGAGCCGCGGAAAGCGTCCCTTGGTTGGCCGCCTCTACGCCCGCATGAAGCTCGGCATAATCCCGCACTCGACAAGCTCGACGCCGGCCCAGCAGGCCAGGCCGAAACGTGCCCCTGACTTCTCGCGGATCAATGAATGAGACCCCGCAAGCCGGAAAACCGCCACCTACCCATCAACGTCTACCAGCGCAACCGAACCCGCAAGAACGGCAAAGTCTGGAGTCGGTACTACTACCGCACACCAGACGGAAAGGACATCCTGCTCGGAGAGGATCTGAATGAGGCCCGGCGGAAATGGGCGGAGCTTGAATCCACGGCCATCCCGGGCGAAGCAACGCTGATGCGTGCCATCTTCGATAGGTACGAGCGAGACATCATCCCCAAGAAAGCGGCGCGTACCCAATCTGATAACAAGTCTGAGATGAGCCGCCTGCGCCGCGTCTTCGATGAAGTTGACGTCGAAGACATCACCCCGTCGATGATCGCTCAGTACCGAGATGCGAGGGAGGCCAAGACCAGGGCGAACCGGGAAATCGCCCTGCTCAGTCACGTATTCAATACCGCCAGGGAATGGGGCCTGTGCAAGCAGGCAAACCCATGCCATGGCGTCCGTAAGAACACGGAGAAGCCGCGCGACTACTACGCCAACGACACGGTATGGAAGGCCGTATACACCGCCGCCTGTCATGAACTGCGCGATGCCATGGACCTGGCGTACCTGACCGGACAACGCCCGGCCGACGTGCTTAGCATGCGCCGGGATGATGTGGTCGACGGCTATTTGCTGGTCACCCAGGGCAAGACCAGCAAGCGCCTGCGCATCCAGACGGAGACGAATGGCGAGCCGAACTCGCTGGGGAAGCTGCTGAAGCGGATTTCACAAGGGAATGGGGAGTTTCTGTCGCCGTTCCTGGTACTGAACCGAAGCGGGAAGAGGGTTTCCTGGCCGATGCTCAGGAATCGCTGGGATGAGGCTAGGTCCAAGGCGGCCGCGAAGGCCGATGAGGCGGGAGACAAGGAGTTGGCCGAGCGCATTCGCCAGTTCCAGTTCCGTGATATCCGACCGAAAGCGGCGAGCGAAATCCGAGACGTGGCCGACGCAAGCGTGCTACTGGGCCATTCAAAGGAGGGAATTACAGAGCGGGTTTACCGCCGAGTCGGGGCCGTTGCGAAGCCCGCGAAATAGGAAAGTTATGGAACGCGTTCCAAAACAAACCGTTTCAGGTGGTTTCATGAGTCAAAAGAAAAAGCCCCGAAGACGTTAATCTACGGGGCTTTCTTTTGGAGGCTGAGGTCGGAATCGAACCGGCGTTCACGGATTTGCAATCCGGTGCATAACCACTCTGCTACTCAGCCGTAAGGCAAACGGCTCGCATCGCAAACCGTCAAAATTCTGAGCGGGAGAAACCCGCTAATCTAGCTCTATCTATCTGATTCTTAAGGATTTTTTCAAGCCCGTCGAATCGATGGGCTGCATTATGGACTAGTCCGGGTACCTTGGCAACCCCCTCCGCAAGAAAAGACGCAAGGAACGTGCCGATGACTATTTTTTGAACAAAATCAATAGGTCACGTGAACATCCCGACTAGGAGGACAGAAATGGCAACGTCTTTCGCTGACCTCACGGCCAGGGAGGCGCAGCTTAACGACTGGCAACGGGGGCAGAAGCAGTTCGAGAAGCTGCAGATCCATCGCAAGCACACCGATGGGCTGAACATCTGGACCTGCACCGTGACGGGCCCGCACAGGTCCCGTAATTTGCATAGCTCTTTGCTCGATGATCTGTCGAGCGTATTCGCAGAGCAGCCCCTCCCAAACAACCCGTATCTGGAACTGGTGATGGAAGACGCCTCGGCTACCGGACACATGAGCAACCGTGCGGATTGGCCGCCCAACCGCCAACAAAAGGGCAAGCTTTAATAACGAAAGCCGCCCTGAGGAACGCAAGCCAAGCAAGGTTATGTCGGAAGAGTCCCCAGTTTTGACTTCTTCATGTTCGACATAGTAAGCGCAAGGTCCTCGATCATGTCCTCCTGACCGCCGACAGTCTTTCGCCGCCCAAGCTCCACTAGAAGCTCACGAGCTGAAATGCCATAACGCGCTTCTGCCCGCTTGGCAAATAGAAGGAAGGAACTATAGACACCCGCGTAGCCCAGGGTCAGGGCATCGCGGTCAAGGCGGATCGGGTGGTCCATCATCGGCACCACCAGGTCCTCGGCGACGTCCATGATGCGGTACAGGTCGATACCGCTGTCCACGCCCATGCGCTTGAGCACAGCCACGAAGACTTCCAGCGGGGTGTTGCCGGCGCCGGCGCCCAGACCCGCGACCGAGCCATCGATGCGCGCGGCACCGGCTTCGACGGCGGCCAGGGAGTTGGCGATGGCCATGCCCATGTTGTGGTGGCCGTGGAAGCCGACTTCCGTGTGCGCCTTGAGTTCGGCGCGCAGCAGGCCGATTTTCTCGCTGACTTCGTCGGGCAGCATGTAGCCGGCCGAGTCGGTGCAGTAGATGCAGTTGGCGCCGAAGCTTTCCATCAGCCGCGCCTGTTCCAGCAGTTGCTCGGCGCTGACCATGTGCGCCATCATCAGGAAGCCCACGGTATCCAGGCCCATCTCGCGGGACATGCCGATATGCTGCTCGGAGACGTCCGCCTCGGTGCAGTGGGTCGCCACGCGGATGGTGGAAACGCCGCAGCCGTGGGCCATTTTCAGGTGCTCGACGGTACCGATGCCCGGCAGCAGCAACGCCGAGACCTTGGCCTGCTTGAGCTTGGGAATCACCGCCTCGAAGTATTCGCGGTCGGTGTGGGCCGGGAAGCCGTAGTTCACCGAGGCACCGCCCAGGCCGTCGCCGTGGGTGATCTCGATCAGCGGCACACCAGCTTCGTCGAGGCCCGCGGCCACGGAAACCATCTGCTCCAGGCTGATCTGGTGGCGCTTGGCGTGCATGCCGTCACGCAGGCTCATATCGTGCAGGCGCACGTGCTTGCCTTGCAGGTTCATGGTCGTTTCTCCTCAGCGGGCCGGCAGTTGCAGGGCGCCCTGATGGGCTTGTTCGGCGATCATCTCGGCAGTACGCAGGCCGGCGGCGGTCATGATGTCGAGGTTGCCGGCGGACTTGGGCAGGTAGTCGCCCAGGCCTTCGACTTCCAGGTACACCGAGACGCGGTTGCCATCGAACACCGGGCCGTTGATCAGCTTGTAGCCCGGCACATAGCGCTGCACCTCGCGGATCATCTCGTGTACGGAGGCGCAGATGGCCGCCTGGTCGGGCGTGCCGGCGGTCAGGCAATGGATGGTGTCGCGCATCATCAGCGGCGGCTCGGCAGGGTTGATGACGATGATCGCCTTGCCCTGCTTCGCCCCGCCCACCTGCTCGATGGCACCGGCCGTGGTGCGGGTGAACTCGTCGATGTTCTTGCGCGTACCCGGACCGACCGAGCGGGAGGACACGGTGGCGACAATCTCCGCGTAGCCAACCGGCTGCACCCGCGAGACCGCCGCCACCATCGGGATGGTGGCCTGGCCACCGCAGGTGACCATGTTGACGTTCATCGCCAGGTTGCCGGCGTGCTCGGCCAGGTTCACCGGCGGCACGCAGAACGGGCCGATGGCGGCCGGGGTCAGGTCGACCATGATCACGCCCAGCGCGTTGAGCTTGCGGCTGTTCTCAGCATGGACGTAGGCGGAGGTAGCATCGAAGGCGATGCGGATATCGTCGTCCAGCACGTGCGGCAGCAGGCCGTCGACGCCGTCGGCGGTGGTCTTCAGACCGAACTCACGGGCACGCGCCAGGCCGTCGGAAGACGGGTCGACACCGACCATCCAGACCGGTTCGATCCATTGGGACCGGCGCATCTTCATCAGCAGGTCGGTGCCGATGTTGCCGGGGCCGATGATCGCGGCCCGAAGTTTCTTGCTCATGGATGACTCCTATGCACGGAAGGACGCCCGGGCGCTGCCCAGGCCGTCGATGTCCAGCTCGAAACGGTCGCCCGCCCTCACCGGCTCCAGCGGCACCAACGAGCCGGAGAGGATGATTTCGCCGGCCTTGAAGGGAATACCGAAGGCGCCCAGGGTGTTGGCCAGCCAGGCCACGGCGGTGAGCGGGTTGCCCTGTACCGCGGAGCCCAGGCCCTCGCTGATCGGCGCGCCATTCTTGAACACGCGCATGCGCAGGTTGGGCAGGTCCAGCTCGTGCGGGTCGCGGTCCATTTCACCGAGCACGAACACGCCGCAGGAGGCGTTGTCGGCCACGGTGTCCTGGATGCGGATGCGCCAGTCATTGATGCGCGAGTCGACAATCTCGAAGCAGGCCATCACGCACTCGGTGGCGGCCAGCACGTCGGCCTCGGTGACGCCTGGGCCCTTGAGGTCGCGCTTGAGGCGGAAGGCGATCTCGCCCTCGGCGCGCGGCTGGATCAGTCGGTTTTCCGACAGCGAGATGTCGGCACCGTTGGCGAACCACATCCGACGGGTGATGAAACCGAAGTCCGGCTGGTGCACGTCGAGCATGCGCTGCACGGCCTCAGAGGTAACACCGATCTTCTTGCCGACCAGTTCGTCGCCATCAGCCAGGCGCCGCTCCAGGATCAGATGGGATATACGGTAGGCGTCCTCGACGCCGATCTGCGCCCAGCGCTCGGTCAGCGGCGCCACGCTGCAGCCTTCGACCAGCGCGCGGTAGAGTTCGTCGGCGTACTGCTGCTGGAGTTGCTCGCTCATGCCGGAGTCTCCTCGAGGAAAGCCAGCACTTCGCGGTTGAACAGCGCGCGGTGCTCGACCATCACCCAGTGCCCGCACTCGCTGAGCAGTACGAAACGGATGTTGCTGCAGGCGTCCATCAGCGTTTGCGCCCCGCTGGACGGGCAGAATTTGTCGTTCATGCCCCAGAAGCCGAGGATCGGGCAGCGCAACTGGGAAACTTGCGACGCCAGGTCCGGCACCTGCATGCGAGTCAGTACGCAGCGCGGTTGTTCCCTGACCACGGCAACGCGCTCGTTGACCGTCTCGTCGCTGATCAGCGAAGCGTCGAAGAGCTGCAGCGAGAGCAGGCGGCGCATGCCATCGGCATCGTTCAGTTCACCGTTGGCGAAGGCCGCACCCATCTTCCGGATGCCTTCCATCTGCAGGTAGTACTGCTCCTTCTCCATCAGCCCGCCCGGTGCCATCAGCACCAGGCGCGTGATGCGTTGCGGCTGGTCGAGGGCCATCCTGATGGCGATGGCACCGCCCAGGGAGTTGCCCACCAGGGTGCAGCGCTGGATGGCCAGCACGTCGAGCAAGCCGAACATTGCCTCGACGAAGAAGTCCAGCGTGTAGTCGGTTTCCGGCTTGTCGCTGGCGCCGTAGCCGGGCAGGTCCGGGACCAGTACGCGGTGGCCGGCGGCGGCGAAGTCCGGGTAGTTCTGCTTGAAGTTGCTGTGGCCGCTGGCACCGGGGCCGCTGCCGTGGATGAACAGCATGGCGTCGCCACTGCCGGTGTCCAGGTAATGCAATCGGAGTCCGCCGTTGAGGGTGACGAAGTGTCCTTGCGGCAAGGCGGTCATGGCGGCGCTCCAGGGAGGGGAAAGTGCTGGGATTATTTCGGTGCCTTGCCAAGTGGCACATCGTCCGAGAGGACTACGGGAACGGTGTAATCGTAGGCGCGGACGTTGTTTGCGAATCGTGGGCCTGGCCTGCTCCAGCAGGTGATTGCGGAGCCCGCGCATAGTCCCTTCGGACGTGTACGCCAGGCAAAGCCGCACCTAGGCTGCAAGCCTTTCCCATCGAGGTGCGGACATGACACGAACATTGGATTTCAGCGGTCAGGTGGTACTGATCACCGGCGGCGGCAAAGGCGTGGGCCGGGGTATCAGCCAGCGCTTCCTGGAACAGGGCGCCGTAGTGGTGATCTGCGGCCGCGAAGCGCCCGAGCAACTGCCCAGCCACGATGGGCGTGAAGCCTGGTTCGTGCCCTGCGATGTGCGCGACTTCGAGCAATTGCAGGCGCTGATGGCCGCCATCGACGAGCGCCACGGACACCTGGACGTACTGATCAACAACGCCGGCGGCGCACCCTACGCCGATGCGGCCGAAGCCTCGCCGCGCTTCTCCGAGGCCATAGTCCGGCTCAACCTGCTGGCCCCGCTGAACCTTTGCCAATTGGCCAACCAGCGCATGCAGAAGCAGGCAGGCGGCGGTGCGATCATCAACATTTGCAGCGTCAGCGCCACCCGCCCTTCCCCCGGCACAGCTGCCTATGGAGCGGCCAAGGCCGGGCTGCTCAACCTGAGCCGTTCTCTGGCGGTTGAATGGGCGCCGATGGTACGGGTGAACGCGGTGATCGGTGGGCTGATCCGCACCGAACAGAGCCACCTGCACTACGGCAACGAGGACAGTGTGCAGCGCGTGGCCGACACCATTCCGCTGGGACGCCTTGCGGAGCCGGGCGATATTGGCGATGCCTGCCTGTACCTGGCCTCGTCGCTGGCGTCCTATGTCAGCGGCGCCGAAATCGCCGTACACGGTGGCGGCGAGCGACCGGCCTTCCTCGACGCGGTGCAGGGATAAAGCTTCTCGAGCACCCCGGAGGCTCTCCCCAGGGCCCGACTGCGCAACCTGAGCATGGTGCCGCAGGCGACGAATTCCACCCCGGTCCGCGCTACGGGCTGGCAACCGCCGCCGGGGGGCTTACACCGATTGACGTTGGCCACGCCCCGTTCGAGGCCGACGATTGGCTGTGCGTAGGAGTGGACTTCGTCCGCGGTAGCCCTGCGCCCGGCCCGGATCGCGGACGAAGTCCGCTCCTGCAGGACGCTCGACCACAGCTTGGGTGTATCGGCGTACAACCGTGAGCGGTTGTACGCCCTACGCCTACACCATCAGACAGCGCCGTCCCGCACCACCTCGAAATGTGCACGGAAAGTCGTTTCCACGATCCGCCACTGGCCGTCGACGCGACGGTAGCGGTCCTGATAGAAGCCGCCGAGCTGGCGGGTGGCACCGGTTTCGCCATCGCAGTTCTGGTAATGCAGAGCCCAGCGTGCGGTGGCGTTGTCGGCATCCTCCAGCTCGATCTCCGGGTTGGCCGCATGGTGGAGGTCGATCACCCGCGGTACGCATGCCAGTTCCTGGTACAGCGCGAGAAACGGCTCACGGTCGCGAAACACACCCAATGGGCCATAGTCGATCAGCACCTCGCCACCGGCGAAGCAGGCACGGATCGCCTCCACATCCTTCAGGTCACAGGCATTGAGATAACGGTGCTTGAGTTGGCGAATGTATTCGATCGCCTCCAGGCGCGCGATACGTTGCTCCAGGTTCATTCCTGCCTCCTTTCTACGTTGAGATCACCCCAATAGGCTTTCATCGAGCAGATGCGCCCCTGCTCGTCGAACTCCATCACGTCGATCACATCCAGACTGCACGCCTCGCCATTCCAGTTCAGGTCGACGCGGAACGGCATGGCGCCACAGCCGTTGCCGGTGACCCGCACCGGCCCGGTGAGCTGGGCGCTCGCCTCGGAGCGGCCCAGGCCCTCGCGGTAGAAACGGGCGATGGCCTCGATCCCGACCAGGGGCTTGGCGCCCACCGGGTCCTCGACCACCGCGTCATCGGCGTAGAGCGACAGAATGCCGTCGACGTCACCGGCATCCACCAGCTCCACGTAGCGCGCCATGCGCAAGCGGATCAGTTGGGCGTCCATCAGGCCACCTCGAACAGCGCGGCAGCGCCCATGCCGCCGCCGATGCACATGCTCACCACCACGTAGCGAACACCACGGCGACGGCCTTCCAGCAGCGCGTGGCCGGCCATGCGCGCGCCGGACATGCCGAATGGATGGCCGATGGCGATGGCGCCGCCGTTGACGTTCAGGCGTTCACCGGGGATGCCCAGCTTGTCCTGGCAGAACATCACCTGGCAGGCGAAGGCTTCGTTGATCTCCCACAGGCCGATGTCGTCCACCTTCAGACCGTGGCGCTTGAGCAGTTTCGGGACCGCGAAGACCGGGCCGATGCCCATCTCGTCGGCGTTGCAGCCGGCCACCGCCAGCCCACGGTAGATGCCCAGCGGCTGCAGGCCACGGCGCTCAGCCTCGCGGGCTTCCATCAGCAGCGACGCCGAGGCGCCGTCGGACAGTTGCGATGCATTGCCGGCGGTGATGAAGCGCCCCGCGCCACTCCACTGGCCGCCCTGCCACACCGGCTCCAGCGCGGCGAGGCTGGCCAGAGTGGTGTCGGCGCGGTTGCATTCGTCGCGGTCGATCAGCACGGATTCGTGGCGGCTCTCGCCGGTGGCCTTGTCCACCACCAGGCGCTGCGCGCGCATCGGCAGGATCTCGTCGGCGAACAGGCCGTCGTGCTGGGCGGCGGCGGTACGCTGCTGGCTGAGCAGCGAGTAAGCGTCCTGCGCTTCGCGGCTGATGTTGTAGCGGGCGGCGACGATCTCAGCGGTCTCGATCATCGGGATGTAGGCCGCCGGGTCGCGCTCCAGCACGGCCTGCGACTGGTTGCGGTAGGCGTTCTTGTGCTTGTTCTGCACCAAAGAGATGGACTCCAGCCCACCGGCCACGGCGATGTCCAGCTCGTTGCAGGCGATGGACTTGGCGGCGATGGCGATGCTCATCAGGCCGGAGGCGCACTGGCGCTCCACCGCCATGCCGGCCACGCTCGACGGAAGGCCAGCGGCAGTGGCGCAGAGACGGCCGAGGTTGTAGGCCTGAGTGCCCTGCTGCGCGGCGGCGCCGATGATGACGTCTTCCACTTCACCCGGCTCGACGCCTGCACGACGGACCGCCTCGGCCACCACCGCGCCCCCCATGGCGGGGGCCTCGGTGTCGTTGAAGGCGCCACGGAAGGCCTTGCCGATGGCGGTACGGACGGTGGAGACGATGACGGCTTCTCTCATGGCGAATCCTCAGGTAGTTCCGGGTTTCAGCCTTCGTAGGGCGCATAACGCGCCAGCGTTATCCGCCCTACGAGCAGCTCCTCAGACGGGGTAGCTCTTCAAAGTGCGAAGTAACGGCTGATGGTGTCCACCACGCAGCCGGGGCGGTCTTCGCCCTCGATCTCGACGCTGACGCGCACGGTGGACTGCACGGCGCCCTTCACCGCCTCGGCGGCGACCAGCTCGGCGCGGCCGCGCACGCGGGCGCCGGCCTTGACCACGTTGGGGAAGCGCACGCGGTCACAGCCGTAGTTCACGCCCATGGAAATGCCGCGCACCTCGACGATCTGCGGCAGGAACAGGTTGACCAGCGACAGCGTCAGGTAGCCGTGGGCGATGCAGGTGCCATAGGGGCCACTGGCTGCGCGGACCGGATCGACGTGAATCCACTGGTGATCTCCGGTGGCTTGCGCGAACTGATCGATGCGCGACTGCTCGACGGTCAGCCACTCGCTCTCGCCGAGGACTTCGCCGACGCAGGCCAGCAGTTCGTCGGGATGCTCGAAGACACGTGCCATGTCAGGCCCTCTGGCTGGAGACCGACAGCACTTCGCCGGTCATGTAGGAGCTGTAGTCGCTGGCCAGGAACATCATCACGTTGGCGATTTCCCAGACCTCGGCGGCGCGGCCGAAGGCCTCGTTGGTAGCCAGCGTGTCCAGCAGTTCCTGCGGCGCGGATCGGCGCAGGAAGTCGTGCAGGGCGATGCTCGGGCTCACCGCGTTGATGCGCACTCCGTACTCGGCCACCTCCACAGCCGCGCAGCGGGTCAACGCCATCACCCCGGCCTTGGCCGCGGCGTAATGGCTCTGCTCCTTCTGCGCGCGCCAGCCGAGCACCGAGGCGTTGTTGACGATGGCGCCGGCGCGGCGCTGCATCATGTACGGCAGCATGGCGCGGGTCATGCGCATGGTGCCGGTAAGGGTCACGTCCAGGACCCGCTGCCACTCCTCGTCGGTCATCTCCACCAGCGTGCGCGAGCCGCCCAGGCCTGCGTTGTTGATCAGCACGTCGACGCCGTCCAGGCGTTCCTCGGCGGCGGCCACCAGGGCGCGCACCTGCTCCTCGCTGGTGACGTTGCAGACCTGCCCGTACACCGCCTGCAGCCCGCAGGCCTGGCGGATGCGCTCCACCGCCTCGGTCAGGCGGCCTTCGTGGATGTCACTGATCATCAGCGCGCGGCAGCCTTCCTCGGCGGCACGCAGGGCAGCGGAAAATCCAATGCCGGCGCCCGCGGCGGCGGTGATCAGCACCGATTTGCCGCGCAGCAGGCCACGACCGGATACGTATTCGGGTTTGAGCATGGCGGATCTCCACTCCTTACTGCGGGGCCTGGCGGGGCACCTTGGGTTCTCGGGGCAGGCCGAGAGCGCGCTCGGCGATGAGGTTGCGCTGGATCTCGTTGCTGCCGCCGTAGATGGTGTCGGCGCGGCTGAACAGGAACAGGCCCTGCAGGCGGTTCAGCTGGTAGGGGCCGCCATCGAGGATTTCCGCCTCGGCGCCGAGCACGTCCATGGCCAGCTTGCCCAGGCGCACGTGCCAGTCGGACCAGCACAACTTGTAGATCAGCGCCTCGGGACGCAGGCTGCCGTCCTGCGCGCCGGAGAGCATGCGCAGCGAGTTGTAGCGCAGCACCTTGAGCCCGCCCCAGGCCTCGGCCAGGCGCTGCCGCAGCAACGGGTCGCGGGCGGCGCCGTTGGCGCGGGCGATGCGGATGATCTCGTCCAGCTCGTTGTGGAACTGCATTTGCTGGCCGAGGGTGGACACGCCGCGCTCGAAGCCCAGCAGCGCCATGGCGATCTTCCAGCCGTCGCCCGGCGCGCCGAGCAGGTTCTCGGCAGCGGTCTCGGCGTCGTCGAAGAACACCTCGTTGAATTCGGACGTGCCGGTGAGCTGCTCGATCGGCCGCACGCTGATGCCCGGCTGGTTCATCGGCACCAGCAGGAAGGCCAGGCCGTGATGGCCGACGCTGCCCTGCTCGCTGCGGGCGATAACGAAGCACCAGTCGGATTCGTGGGCCAGCGAGGTCCACACCTTCTGCCCGTTGATGCGCCATAGGTTGCGCTCGGCGTCGAAGGTGGCACGGGTCTTCACGGCGGCCAGGTCGGAGCCGGCGCCCGGCTCGGAATACCCCTGGCACCAGAACTCACGGCCGCTGACGATGCCCGGCAGCAGCCGGCGCTTCTGCTCGTCGCTGCCGAAAGCGGCGATGGTCGGACCGGCCAGGCCCTCGCCGATGTGCCCCATGCGGCCGGGCCCACCGGCGCGGGCGTATTCCTCGTGGAAGATCACCTGCTGGTTGATCGACAGGCCGCGTCCGCCGTGTTCCTTCGCCCAGCCCACACAGGTCCAGCCGCCCTCGGCAAGCTTGCGTTCCCAGGCTTTGCGCTCCTTGGGGAAACTGTGTTCGTCACCCGGCCCGCCATGGAAACGCAGCGGCTCGAACTCACCACGCAAATTGTCCGCCAGCCACTGGGCAACCTCGGCGCGGAAGACCTCGTCGTCGGCGTCGAATCCGATCTTCATGGGCGGTCCTCCAGAATGGCAGCAGCAATACGCTCGCGGTGCCAGGCCGGCGTGCCGAGCAGAGCTTCGCCGGCGCGAGCGCGCTTGAAATACAGGTGCGGGTCGTATTCCCAGGTGAAACCGACCCCGCCGTGCAGCTGGATCGACTCGGCGGCGCAATGGAAGAAGGCTTCCGAGGCGCGGGACTTGGCCAGCGCGGCGGCCAGCGGCAGCTCGGCGGCGAGCGCGGAGCCGCCCTGCCCGCCCAGCGCTTCCTGGGCCACGCAAGCGGCGTAGTAGAGCGCGGAACGCGCGCACTCCACCTGCAGCATCATGTCCGCCATGCGGTGCTTGAGCGCCTGGAAGCTGCCCACCGGGCGGCCGAACTGCTGGCGCTCGCAGGTGTAGGCGACGGTCAGGTCGAGCGCCTGCTGGGCACCGCCGACCTGCTCGGCGGCCAGAGCGATGGCGGCCAGTTGCAGAACCTTGTCCAGAGCCGGCCAGGCAGCGCCAAGCGTCCCCAGCAAGGCGTCGGCGGGCAGGTAGAGCCCTTCCAGCTCGACCTCGGCAAGCTGGCGGGTCTGGTCCAGCGTTGGCAGGGCGCGGCGCCGCAGGCCGTTGCTGATCGCGGGAACGGCGAACAGGCAGATGCCCTCCTCACTCCGGCTGCCTGCCAGGCGCGCGGGGATCAGCAGCAGGTCGGCACTGTGGCCATCGAGCACCGGGCGCAGGCGGCCATCCAGGACGAACCCTTCGCCTTCCCTGCTCGCCACCACCTGCACCGCTCCGATATCGGGCGCGCCCTCGGCGCCTAGCGCCAGGGCGGCGCTCAGGCTGCCTTCGGCCAGCACCGGCAACCAGCGCGTCTGCTGTTCGTCATCGCCCAGCAGGCGCAAAGCGCAGACCGCCACGGCGCTGGTGAAGAATGGCAGCGAGGCCAGGCGTCGACCGAGCTGCTCCTGCACGATGGCCAGTTCGACGAAACCCAGCCCCAACCCGCCGTGGGCCTCGGGCACCAGCAGCGCCTGCCAGCCGAGTTCGTCGCGAATGCGCCGCCAGAGTGCCAGGTCATGACCGCCGGCGCCCATGGCCGCGCGCACAGCGCTGGAGGGTGAAGCATCGGCGAGAAAGCTTTCCGCGCTATCACGGATCATCTCCTGCTCGTCGGTGAAGGCAAATTCCATGGGAAGCAGCCCTGTGGGTTCAGATGCAGGGCAGTCTGGCGGGAGATGGTCTGGCGGGAATCGTCCGAATGGACGTGGGAAGGACACGCGAGGAGTTGGGGCACCTGTAGGAGCGAGCTTGCTCGCGAACGGCTCCGAAGCGGGGTTTGGTTCGCGAGCAAGCTCGCTCCTGCGAAGAGCTGCCCCTTAACTGCCGTACACCTTCTGCGCCGGCACGGCGCGTTCGATCAGTTCTTCCACCACGCCGCCGACCTCCGCCGGCAGCCAGCGCGCGCCCTTGTCGCGTTCCGGGCCCCGGCGCCAGCCGTCGCCGATGGAGAGCTTGCCGCCTTCGACCTCGAACAGGCGGCCGGTGACGTGCTGGGAGTCTTCGCTGACAAGCCAGGCCACCAGCGGTGCGACGTTTTCCGGGGCGAAGTGGTCGAAACCGTCTTCGGGCTTCTTCATCACCTCGGCGAACACCTGTTCGGTCATGCCGGTCCGCGCGGCCGGGGCCAGGGCGTTGGCGGTGATGCCGTAGCGCGCCAGTTCCGCCGCCTGCACCAGGGTCAGGGAGGCGATGCCTCCCTTTGCCGCCGAGTAGTTGGACTGGCCGATGGAGCCCTGCAGGCCGGCGCCGGAGCTGGTATTGATGATGCGCGCGCGCACTTTCGCGCCGGCCTTGGCCTGATCGCGCCAGTGATGCACGGCGTGGCTGGCGATGCAGAAATGCCCCTTGAGGTGCACGTTCATCACCGCATCCCAGTCGGCCTCGGTGAGGCTGGCGAACATGCGGTCGCGGCAGATGCCGGCGTTGTTGACCACCGCGTGCAGGTCACCGAAGGCATCGAGGGTAGCGCGGACAATCTCGCCGGCTTCGGCGTAGTGGGTGATGTCGTGGCTGTCGCCGATGGCCTCGCCGCCCTGGTCGCGGATCAGGGCGGCCACGCCAGCCGCGGCTTCGCGGTTGATGTCGTTGACCACGACCTTGGCACCTTCGGCGGCCAGGGCCAGCGCATAGGCGCGGCCAAGGCCGCCACCGGCGCCAGTGATGATCACGACCCGGTCTTTGCAGATTTGCATGAAGTACTCCTGAATGTTGAATGCACGCTGGCAAGCGCCCTCTCCCCCAAGCGCTCCCTGGCCGGAGAGGTGTCGCCCGAGCAGCAGGATGACCTGTCGTTCAGCCCATGCACGTCGCGCCCCGGGAGAGCGGTCGCGTTACAGCCTTTCGATAATGGTCACGTTGGCGATGCCTCCGCCTTCGCACATGGTCTGCAGGCCGTAGCGGCCGCCGCTGCGTTCCAGTTCGTGGAGCAGCGTGGTCATCAGGCGGGTGCCGGTGGCGCCCAGCGGGTGGCCGAGAGCGATGGCGCCGCCGTGGACGTTGGTGCGTTCGTGCGGGTAACCGGTTTCCTGCAGCCAGGCCATGACCACCGAGGCGAAGGCTTCGTTGATCTCCACCCGGTCGATGTCTTCCAGGCGCATGCCGGCTTTCTTCAGTGCGTACGCGGTGGCCGGGATCGGCGCGGTGAGCATCCATACCGGATCGTCGGCGCGCACGCTGATGTGGTGGACACGCGCACGCGGGGTCAGGTTATAACGCTTCAAGGCGCGCTCGGAGACGATCAGCATCGCGCTGGCGGCATCGCAGGTCTGGCTCGACACACCAGCAGTGACACGGTCGCAGCCGAACAGGGTTTCCAACTCGGCCATCTTCACCAGGCTGGTCTGACGCGGCGTCTCGTCGTGCTGCACGCCGGCCAGCGGGACGATCTCGCGGGCGAAATGGCCAGCCTCGATGGCTTGCAGCGCGCGGCGGTGCGACTCCAGCGAATAGACTTCCAACGCCTCGCGGCTGAGCTTCCACTTCTCGGCGATCATCTGCGCCGAACGGAACTGACTTGGTGGCGTGACGCCGTAGCGCTTCACCCAGCCTGCGGAGCCGCTGAACGGATCGCTGAAGCCCAGCGGTTCGGCAGCGGTCATGGCCGAGGAGATCGGGATCTGCGTCATGGTCTGCACACCGCCGGCGACCACCACGTCCTGGGTGCCGCTCATCACCGCCTGGGCAGCGAAGTGCACGGCCTGCTGGGACGAGCCGCACTGGCGGTCGATGGTGGTGCCGGGCACGCCCTGGTCGAGGTCAGCCGCCAGCCAGCAGGTGCGGGCGATGTCACCGGCCAGCGGGCCGATGGTGTCGACGCAGCCGAAGATGACGTCGTCGTAGTCCGCGTCGGGGATACCGTTGCGCTGCACCAGCTCGCGCAGCACATGGGCGCCCAGATCAGCGGCGTGGATATGCGACAGCCCCCCTCTGCGCTTGCCGGTGGGCGTGCGCAGGGCGTCGACTATGTAGGCTTCTGCCATTTCGTTCCCCTCAAACGGCGAAGGTGTGGCCGGCACCGGCGCTGATCGCCCCGCCGAACAGCGCCCGGCACAGCCGCGCCTTGTGCAGGCTGCGATCACCCCAGACCTTGTCCAGGGCCCAGGCGCGCTTCATGTAGAACTGCAGGTCGACTTCCCAGGTGTAACCCATGGCGCCGTGTACCTGGATGGCGTTCTTCGCCGCCAGTTGCGCGGCCTCGGAGCAGGCCAGGGCCGCCTGGGACACGTGCAGCGCGGCCTGCGGATGGTTCTCGGCGAGGGATTGCGCGGCGCGGCACAGCGGCGCCTTGGCGAACTCGATGAGTACCGCGACGTTGGCCATCAGATGCTTGACCGCCTGGAAGCTGCCGATGGGTTTGCCGAACTGCTTGCGCTCGAAGCTGTAGTCCACCGCCAGGTCCAGCATGCGCTTGGCCAGGCCCAGCTGCTGCGCGGCACAAGCCAGGGCGCCACGTTCGAAGGCGGCAGCCCACAGTGCGCGGGCCGGCTCACCGCTGGCCATGCGGGTGGTAGCGCTGGGTGTCCAGCTCACGCTGAACAGCCGGCGCGCTGGGTCCAGCACGGCGTTGTGGGTGAGCTGCACGGCCTGGCGCGAAACGGCGTGGATTTCGTCCTGGCTGCCGAGGATCAGCAGGTCGGCGACATGAGCGTCGGCCACCAGCAGGTTGTCCGGATGACCGACCGCCAGGCGCGTCTTGCCGGAAGCGATGCGCCCCAGCCAGTCCGCCTTGAACGCTTCGTGCTCGTCACCGAGTGCAGCCAGCAGCGGCGCGCCCACCAGCGCGGTGTCGAGCAGCGGCTCGGCCAGCGCGGCGTAGCCGCACTCCTGCGCCGGCAGCACCCAGTCGGTCTCGTCCAGCCCCAAGCCGCCATAGGCCTCGGGCAGGTTCAGGGCGGTCAGGCCCAGTTCGGCGAGCTGCGCCCAGAGTTCATCGCTGCGCCCGGTCTGGCTGTCCCAGAGTTCGCGCTGGCGCTCCGGGGTCATCTGGTTGGTAAGGAAGGCGCGCACGCTGTCATGGAAGCTCAGCTGATCGTGATTGAAGGTGAAGTCCATGTCCCGGCTCCTCAGGCGCGCGGCATGCCGAGCATGCGTTCGGCGATGATGTTGCGCTGGATTTCGTTGGTGCCGGCGTAGATCGGGCCGGCCAGGGAGAACAGGAAGCCATCCAGCCAGCGACCGACGTCAGCAGCCAGCGCCTCACCGGGCAATAGTTCGGCGCGGGCGCCGAGGATGCTCAGGGCGGTTTCGTGCATGCGCTGGTCCAGCTCCGACCAGAAGATCTTGTTGGTCGAGGACTCCGGGCCGATGCGGCCGCCCTGCTGCAGGCGCGAGGCGGTCATGTAGGTGCTCAGGGTGTAGGCCTCGGCGTCCAGCCAGGCGCGCATGACCGCCTCGCCGATGGCCGGATCGCGGTTGGCCGCCTCGCGGTTTTCCAGGTACAGCTGCAGCAGGCGCCGCGCGGTTTCCTGGAAGCGCGCCGGGGAGCGCAGCATCAGCCCGCGCTCGAAGCCGGCGGTGGACATCGCCACATGCCAGCCCTGCCCTTCGCCACCCAGCACGTTCTCCACTGGCACCTTGACGTCGTCGAAGAAGATTTCGGCGAAGCCCGGCAGGCCGTCGAGCTGGGCGATCGGGCGGACGGTGATACCCGGCGAATCCAGCGGCACCAGGATGAAGGTCAGGCCGTGGTGGCGGCTGGAGGCCGGGTCGGTGCGGAACATGCCGAACAGCCAGTCGGCCCAGACAGCACGGGTCGACCAGGTCTTCTGGCCGTTGATCACGTAATGGTCGCCGACTCGTTCGGCACGCGAGCGGATGGCCGCCATGTCGGAGCCTGCATCCGGCTCCGACCAGCCCTGCGCCCAGACGTCCTGGCCACACGCCATGCGCGGCAGGAAGCGCGCCTTCTGCTCCTGCGTGCCGAACTCCATCAGCGTCGGACCGAGCAGGAAGATGCCGTTCTGGTTGACCCGGCCGGGGGCGCCGGCGCGGTAATACTCTTCTTCGAAGATCAGCCACTGGATCAGGTCGCAGCCGCGGCCACCGTAGATTTGCGGCCAGGTCACCATGCCCCAGTGGCCGTCGTGCAGGCGGGCTTCCCACTCGCGGTGCAAGCGGAAGCCTTCCTCGGTGTCGTACGAGGGCAAAGGGTGCTTCGGCACGTTGGCCGCCAGCCAGGCGCGCACTTCCTCGCGGAAGGCCCGTTGTTCGTTGTTGTAGTTCAGGTCCATGGGCTGTCGCCTGTGATCAGTTGAATTGCGCTTCGCGCTTCTGCACGAAGGAGTCGCGCGCTTCCTGGGAGTCCAGCGAGCGGTAGGCTTCCAGGGTGAAGCCCTGCTCCCAGCGGTATTTGTCTTCGAGGTTGCCGTCCTCGATGCCGGTCAGCGCTTCCTTGGCCAGGGTGATCATGGCCGGGCTCTTGGCGGCGACCTTGCGCGCCACGTCCAGGGCCGCGTCTCGCAGCTTGTCGCGCGGAACCACGCGCTCCACCGCGCCCAGGCGGTAGGCTTCGTAGGCGTCGATTGGCTCGCCGGTGAAGTACATGTGGCGCACCTTCTGCGCCGGGAACAGGCGCTGCAAGTGCGCGCCGCCGCCCATGGCGCCACGGTCCACCTCGGGCACGCCGAAGGTCGCGCATTCGCTGGCGACGACAATGTCCGCCGCGCCACACAGACCGATACCGCCCCCCAGGACAAATCCATGCACGGCGGCGATCACCGGCTTGGGATTGCGGTGCACGGCCTTGAAACTGTCGTAGTTGCCCTTGTTCACCGCGACGATCAGGTTGCCGTCGGCAGCCAGCTCCTTGATGTCGACACCGGCGCAGAAGCCCCGCCCTTCGGCGCGGATGACGATGACCCGCACCGCGTCGTCGCGGCCCAGGCGCTCAAGTTCTGCGGCGATGGCCGCCCAGCCGGCGCAATCGAAGGCGTTCACCGGCGGGCGGTCGAACACCAGCTCGGCGATGTGCTCGTGGATCTCAACGCGAAACGGCTGCATGGAGGCTCTCCTGGTTGGGGTGCGGCTCCACCCGGCGGGCCAGCTCGGTGAGCCGCGCCTGCGCCTGGGTGACGATGTTCTGGATGATCTCGGCGCACGTCGGGCGGCTGCCCAACAGTGCGGCGACCTGGCCGGCCGGCAGCACGCCGTCTTCGGGGTGGCCGTCGACCATGGCCTTCTGGATCACCATGGGTGCGTTGGCGGCCAGCAGCGCCTGGGAAAGGCTCAGTTCGCCACGGTTGCGCAGGGCCTGGAGCATTTGCGCCAGGCTGATGCCAGAGTGGCGACGGTAGGCCAGCGCGCACTGCACGGCGAGGCCCAGGCGGCGCCAGGGGCCGGCGGCTTCCAGGGCGTCGAGCAATTCGTTGCGGATCATCCGATGCGGCAGGCCGTCGAGAGCGCGGCTGACGATAACCTTCGCCGGGTCCTTCACGCCCAGGTAGCGCGCCAGGGTGGCGTCCGGCACCGGGCTTTCCTGGCTCATCAGGAAGCGCGTGCCCATGGCCACACCCTCGGCGCCCAGTGCCAGCGCGGCCACGAGCCCGTCGCCATCGTGGAAGCCACCGGCCGCCACGACCGGCACCTGCACCGCTTCACGCACCTGGGCCAGCAGCAGCGAAGTGGGCACCGAGCCGGTGTGCCCGCCACCCTCCCCGCCCTGCACGGTGACGATGTCCGCGCCAAGCTCCACGGCCTTCTGCGCATGCTTGAGCGCTCCGACGGTAGGCATGCAGATCACCCCGGCCTCTTTCAGCCGGGCGACCATCTGCTTGCCCGGCGAGCGGCTGTAGCTGACCGCCTTCACCCCGTGGCGCAGCACCAGCTCGACGATCTCGGCGGCGTTGGGCTGGTACATGTGGAAGTTGACGCCGAACGGTGCCGAGGTCAGCGACCTGGTTTCGAGGATCGCCGCTTCCATCTGCTGCGGCTCGATCGTGGCGCCGGCGAGGAAGCCGAAGCCGCCCGCATTGCAGGTCGCCGCCACCAGGCGCGGGTCGGCCACCCAGCCCATGGCGGTCTGGATGATCGGGTAGCGGCAACCAAGCAGCTGGGTGATGCGGGTGCTCAGGTCCGGGCTCATCGGTCGCCCTCCGCCGGCTCGCGCTGCGAGCTGGCCATGGCGCGGGCGTCATAGCCGCCCAGACGGTCGCCGCTGACCAGTTCGTTGTGGGCGTGGGCGAAGTGGTGCAGGCCGAACACCATGTCCATGGTGGCGCGCTTGCCCATCAGGTCCTCGGCGTTGTTCACCGCCTGCTTGGCCAGCTGCAGGCCCAGGCGCGGCATCTCGGCGATGCGCCGGGCCATGTCCAGGGTCACGTCCAGCAGCACGTCGCGCGGCACCACCTTGTTGACCATGCCCAGCTGCCAGGCGCGGTCGGCCGGCATGCGCTCGCCGAGGAAGAGGAGTTCCTTGGCGATGCGCGGGCTGAGTTCATGCACGTGGGCGAAGTATTCGACGCCGGGAATGCCCATGCGCACCACCGGGTCGCGGAAGTAGGCATCGTCGCTGGCGACGATCAGGTCGCAGACCCAGGCCAGCATCAGCCCGCCGGCGATGCAGGCGCCCTGCACCATGGCCACGGTCGGCTTGGGCATCTCGCGCCAGCGCCGGCACATACCCAGGTAGACCTCCTGCTCGCGGGCATAGAGAAACTCGCCACCCGGCTTGTTCACGTGGTCGTACCACAGGCTCGCGCGGTCGAAGCTTTCGTTGACGTCGCGGCCCGGGGTGCCGATGTCGTGGCCGGCGGAAAAGTGCTTGCCCTCGCCGCGCAGCACGATGACCTTGACCGCATCGTCGTCGCAGGCGCGGCGGAAGGCCGCGTCCAGCGCGTAGGTCATCTTCGAGTTCTGTGCGTTGTGGTACTCGGGGCGGTTCATGGTGACCAGGGCCACCGGGCCCTGCACCTCGTAGAGCACGACCTCGTCGCACCGGCTCATGGCCGCACTCCCTCGGTGCAGCGCAGCGCTGGCGGATTGTCCTTGAGCTGGCGGGCGCGCAGGTTGTGCGGGTCAAGGCGCTGGAGGATTTCCAGCTGCTCCGCCGTGGGCATGGCGGTGGTCGGAATGTGCGCCGGCAGGGCCAGGTCAAAGCTGGTGTTGTCCAGCACCTGCGCCAGTTCCACGCCCGGATGCAGCGAACGCACGCGCATCTGCCGCTGCGGGCCGCCGAAGTCGAGCACGCAGAGATTGGTGACGATCAGGCGGATATCGATATCGTCCAGAGACCAGCCACGGGCCAGGCGCGCGAGGTTGTAGCCGACCGAGGCGACCATGTCGACCTCGCCTTCGACGAACACCCGGCGGCTGTGCGCCGGCACGAAGAAGGAGTTGGCGTGGCTGATGGAGTTACCCGGGAAGCCGCGCACGCCGAGCATCTGCGCCTTGGGCTTGGCGTAGTCGCCGATGCAGGAGATGTTGGCCTGGCCGAAGCGGTCGATCTGGGTCGGGCCGACCAGCGCGTGGCGGCGCCCGCCCCAGACGTTGTCGAAGATGCGCGAGAAGCCCATCCAGCTGTCGAACTTCGGCACATAGCCGTTGCGCGCGCCCAGCGGCACCGGCTCGGCGACCATGAAGGCCTCGGAATCGGTCATCAGCAGGTCAGGGTTGCTGGTCAACATGGCCAGGGAAGCAGCCAGGCGCGGGACCACGCCGATGCCGGTGGCGAGCACTTCGCCGTCGCCGCGCCAGCACTCGCTGGCGGCGCAGATCAGCAGCTCGGCGAGGCTGCAGGAAGCGGTTGCGTCAGTCATGGTCAGAACACCGGCAGTGGCAGCTTGCGGAGAGACTCGAAGCCACCCACCTTGTCCAGGTAGGCGGCTTCGCCGTCGCGGATGAATTCGTCGTAATAGCGTTGCCAGCCGCCCTCTTCCTGGGCCGAGGCGTTGTAGCGCTGGAAGTGCGCCACGTCGAAGCCATACAGCGGCGCACAGGAGCTGGGATGGGCGCCGCCGGGAACGTGCACCACGCCGTCGGTGAGATTGCGCTCCCAGAACACCGTGCGTGCCGCCTGCGGGTTGGCGTGGAAGTGCGCGGACTCCACCAGTTCGTCGCAGCTGACAAAGATCTTCGCTGCGGCGCGGACGAACAGGTCGTCCATGTAGTGGTCCGGCCCGTCGATCTGGCACACGCCACGGGCGTCGGCACGGTCGACGTGGACCAGCGCCACGTCCAGCTTCAGCGCCGGCATGGCGACCCAGTCGCGGCCGTCGGCGTAGGGCGAGGCGACCAGCTTGATCTGCGGGTTGTGCTTGAGCACATCGGTGCCCAGGCCCACGGCCGTCGGAATGAACGGCACCTTCATGGCGGCCGCGCGCAGGCCCAGCAGCAGCATCCCCTCGTCGATCTCCATCACGTCCAGCTCACCCGCCTGGCGCGCCTTGCGGAAGTAGGGTTCGAGCGGGATGAAGTCCAGCGAGACGAAGGCGAATACCAGCTTCCTGACCTTGCTAGCGGCGCAGAGCATGCCGACGTCCGCGCCGCCGTAGGCGACGATGGTGAGGTCTTTCAGATCGGAACGAACGATCTCGCGGATCAGCGCCATGGGCTTGCGGCGCGGGCCCCAGCCACCGATACCGATGGTCATGCCATCGCGCAGCTGGGCGACCATTTCGGCCGCCGTCATGCGTTTGTCCATGCTGCGCTCCTTACTGACGGCCAACGCTGAAGTCGTGGCCCCAATGGCTGACCGCGGTGCTTTCGAAGGGCGTGTGCTGCCGCCAGTCCACTTCCAGGCCTCCGTGGCCGTACTCGATGTCGAACCCGCCGGGGCTCTGCATGTAGAACGACACCATCTGGTCGTTGGTGTGCTTGCCGAGGGTCGCCGAGAGCTTCACGCCGCTGGCGTGCATGCGGTCCAGCGCACGGCCGACGTCATCGAACGAGGCGGTCTCCAGCATCATGTGCACGCAGCCGCTGGGGATCGGGCACTCGAAGATCGCCAGGGAATGGTGGCGGGCGTTGTTGCAGTGCATGAAGTGGATGCGCTTCTCCGGCTCCTGCGGATCGGGAGTGAAACGCACCCTCATCAGGTCGGAGAGACCGAAGCCCATCACCTGCTCGTAGAAATCCCGGCAGCGCTCGAAGGCCGGCGCCGGCAGCACCACGTGGCCCATGCCCATGGAGCCGGTGACGAAACCGCTGACACCCGCCGGGGAGACGAACGGGCGGAAGTCCTGGCACGGGCCCCAGAACAGCTCGTGACGGTTGCCGTCGGGATCGCGGAACAGCGCCAGCTCCTGGACCTTGCGCAGCGCGCAGTCGGAGGAGCTGCCACGGGTTACCTCGACATCGGCCTGCTTGAGCTCGGCGATGGCCTGCTCGAAGGCGGCCTTGCCGGCCACTTCCCAGCCGCTGGCGCCGTAGCCGTCGCGCTCGTCACGCAACACCAGCACGCGGAACTGACGCTCATCCATCTTCAGGTACAGCGCGCCCTCGGGAGCAGCGGCGTCCACCATCATGCCCAGCACGTCGCTGGCGAAGCTGCGCCAGCGCTCCAGGTCACTGGCCAGGACGGTCACGTAGCCCAGTCCGCGGATATCCATGGGTGTTCTCCTCATCGTCATCGCCGCTCCGCTGGCGGAGTGGCCGGTGATGAGGATTCAAACAGCGCGAGCGGCTAACAACATCGTCCAATGGGACTAGCGCCGAAGGGCGCATGTCGCGGGCGCTGCAGGCTGATACAGGATGCTTCCTTCGGGAAAAAAAAGCCCCGCGGGGAAGTTTCCCCGCGGGGTATGACCAACCAAAGGATTCGGTTGTATCAGCTCGCCGCCAGCTCCCGCAGGGCGGCCTTGGTGACTTTGCCGGCGGCGTTCAGCGGCAGGGCGTCGAGCAGCATGGCGCGGCGCGGGGCCTTGTAGTTGGCCATGCGTTCGCGGCACCAGGCGAGGAAGGCGTCGAGGTCGATGGACTGCCCGGCGGCCGGCAGCAGGAAGGCCATGGCCACCTCCCCCAGGCGCTCGTCGGGGATGCCGATCACCGCCGCCTGGGCCACGCCCGGGTAGCAGAGGATGGTCTGCTCGATCTCCGCCGGATACACGTTGAAACCGCCGTTGATGAACATGTCCTTGAGACGGTCGGTAATGCGCAGGTAGCCGCGCTCATCCAGCACGCCGACGTCGCCGGTGTGCAGCCAGCCCTCGCTGTCGATGGTCTCGGCGGTCGCTTTGGGGTTGCCGAAGTAGCCCTGCATCAGGTTGTAGCCGCGCACCACCACTTCACCCGGCTCACCGGCCGGCACGCTCCTGCCCTCGGCGTCCACACAGCGCACTTCCACTTCAGGGAAAGCACGGCCGCTGGTGGTGGCGACAGTCTCGGCATCGTCGCCGGGACGGCAGATGGTGACGAAGCCGCAGGTCTCGGTCAGGCCGTAGGCGGTGACGATGGTCTCGAAGCCAAGCTCGCTGCGCATGCGCCGGACCATTTCCACCGGCACTGAGGCAGCGCCGGTGACGGCGACACGCAAAGAACTGAGGTCATGGTCGCTGCGGCGCGGATGGGCGAGAAGCGACTGATATAGCGTCGGCGGGCCGGGCAACACGGTGACGCGCTCGGCGGCCACCCGTTCGAGCAGGACGTTCACGTCGAACACCGCCTGCGGCAGGATGCAGCAGCCGCACATCAGCGCCGCCAGCCAGCCGGCCTTGTAGCCGAAGCTGTGGAAGAACGGATTGACGATCAGGTAGCGGTCGCCCTGGCGCAGGCCGACCATTTCGCTCCAGTCACGTATCAGCCGCAGGTTCTGGCCGTGGGCGGTCATCACGCCCTTGGGCTTGCCGGTGGTGCCGGAGGTGAACAGCAGGTCGCACAGGTCATCGGCGGCGACCCGGGACTGGCGCTCGGCCAGGCGCGCGTCATCGACCGTCTCGGCCAGTGCCAGGAACTCGTCCCAGCCCAGCGCACCTGGATGCTCGCCGCGCAGGATCACCCGCTGGCGCAACGCCGGCAGGTCCTCGCTGGACAGCAGCGCCGGGTAATCGGTGCCGAGGAAGTCACCAATGACGAACAGCAGACTGGCACCGCTCTCGCGCAGCACCAGGCCGGCTTCGGCGCCCTTCATGCGGGTATTCAGCGGCACCAGCACGGCACCCACGCTGTGCAACGCAGTGGCGGCGACTATCCATTCCCAGTGATTCGGCGCCCACACCGCGACCCGCTCGCCGTGGTCGATGCCCAGTGCCAACAGTGCGCGGGCCGCACGCTGGCGCCACTGGTCGAGCTCGCGGTAATTCAGGCGGACATCACCGTCCTCGATGGCCGGCTGCTCGCCGTAGGTGATCGCCGCGGCGCTCATCAGTTGAGGGATGGTCAGGGCGGATTGTGGGCTGGTCATGGCAGGAAACTCATGAACGAAAACCGAAGAAGGGCCGGCGTAGCGCGGCCCGTAGCCTCAAGGCTCAGGCCTGCGGAGGCGCGAAACGGCGGCCGGCGGAGAAGCCGCCGTCGACGGCGATCATCTGCCCACTGACGAAGGAGGCGTCGTCGGAGGCGAGGAACAGCGCGGCCCTGGCCACCTCCTCCGGCTGCCCGGCGCGGCCGAGCATGTGCTGCGAGGCGAAGAAAGCGTGGAAGGCCTCCTGCTCGCGCACCATCCGGGTCATGGGGGTTTCGATCAGGCCCGGGCAGAGGCCATTGACGCGCACGTTGGCGTGGCCGTAGTCGATGGCCATGGAACGGGTCAGTTGGTTGATGCCGCCCTTCGCGACGTTGTAGGCGACGTTGCCGTCGCACCCCTGCAGGCCGAAGATCGAGCCGATGTTGATGATCGAGCCACCGCGCTGGGCAACCATCTGCGCCACGGCGTGCTTGCTGGTGAACATGCTGCCGGTGAGGTTGATGTCCAGCACGCGCTGCCATTCGCTGGTGGAGGAACCGGTGACGCTGCCACGACTGGCGACGCCGGCTGCGTTGACCAGCACATCGAGGCGGCCGTAGCGCGAAACGACTTCACCCATCACCTGCTCGACGTTGCTCTCGCAGCGCACGTCCAGGGCCATGAACAGGCCGGGGATCTCGGCAGGCGCCGTGCCTACGTCCAGCCCGACCACCTGCGCGCCTTCCGCGGCGAAGCAGCGCGCGCATGCGAGGCCAATACCCGATGCCGCGCCAGTGATCACCGCGACCTTGCCTTGCAGTCGACCCATTGCCCACCTCGGTCTTGTTATTTTGCTGTGCGCCGGAGTCTAGCGGCGCCCCGGCGGTGGGAGATCGTCCATTGGGACTAACCACCCAGCGAGCGCCCATGTCCCCGCCAAAAAAGAACCCGGCCTAAGCCGGGTGAAATATGGGGCGAGACAAGCCCCACTCTCGAGGGCCACTCAATAAAACGATTCAATCCGGGAAGCGCACCCGTACTTCGCGACTACCGGCGCGGGCCTGGCAGGCCAGGGTCCAGCCTTCGGCAACTTCGGCTGCGCTGAGCACGTCGTTGCGCGGCAGCAGCACCTCGCCCTGCTCCACCTTGCACATGCAAGCACCGCAGAAGCCCTCCTCACAGGAGGCCGGCGGTGCCAGCCCGGCACGGCGACAGCTTTCCAGCAGGGTTTCACCGGGGATGCAGGGCACCTGGTGCTCGACGCCATCGAGCGTCACCACCAGGCTTTCCGCACCGGATTCGGCGGCCGCGCTGCGGACCTCTTCGCTGGCCTTTTCCAGCTCGTCCGGATCGGGCGGCGAAACGAAGCGCTCGACGTGGATACGCGCGGAATCGACACCTTCGCGCAACAGCGTGCTTTCCACCGTGTCCATGAACGGACCGGGGCCGCAGATGAAGCATTCGGCCCCCTCCCAGCCCCGCAGCAGATGGCGCACATCGCTGGCGGCGAGGAAGCCCTGGAGGCTGTCCAGCATGTGGATCACCTGCAGACGCTCGCCATGCTCGGAGACCAGGCGACGCAGCGCATCACGGAAGATCACCGAATCCGCGTCGCGGTTGGCGTACACCAGGCGGATGCGGCAATCGCGATGGGCCAGCGCCTCGCGCAGGATGGAGAACACCGGGGTGATCCCCGACCCGCCGCCAAAAAGCAGCAGGTCGCGGGTCTGTTCACCGAGATGGAAATGGCCGGCGGGCGGCAGCACTTCCAGCTCATCGCCTGGACGAACACGCTCGTTCATCCAGTTCGACACCCGGCCACCGGCCACACGCTTGACCGTGACCCGCAATGTCTCGTCCAGCCCTGGCGTGCTGGACATGGAGTAGCAGCGTGTCAGGGTCTTGCCATCGAGCACCACACGAAAGCTGAGGAACTGCCCGGCACGGTACGTGAAGCGCCCAGCCAATTCCGCTGGTACACGCAGCACCAGCGAGCACGCGTCGGCGGTTTCCTCGATGACCTCGGTCACTTCCAGGCGGAAGGTGCCGGCGGCGGATGGCTGCGCTTGCGGCGCCGGAGTCTGCGCACTGCCCATTGCCACGCCCCGTCAGGCTGCGCCGCTGATCAGTTGGGCGTTGTCCACGCGGAGCTCGGCGCCGTTGACGAAGCGCGACTCGTCCGAAGCGAGGAACAGCACCACGTTGGCAATATCCCGCGGTGCGCACATGCGGTTCTTCGGATCGGCATCGAGCACGTCCTGGGGAATCGGCTTGCCGCCGGCAAGGGCCTGGGTCATGGGGGTGTTGACGCCGTCCGGATGCACGCTGTTGCAGCGGATCCGATAGCCCTGCTGCTTGCAGTGCACAGCGATGGAGCGGGTCATGGCTGCCACCGCACCCTTCGAGGCGGAGTAGGCGCAGAATGCGGGCATGCCGCCCAGAGCTGCCAACGAGGACATGTTGACGATGGAGCCGCCGCCGGTTTCCTTCATCGCTTCAATGGCGTACTTGCAGCCGAGGAAGTAGCCGTCGCCGTTGATGGTCTGGACCTTGCGCCACAGCTCCAGGCTGGTGTCCTCGATGCTGGCCATGGCCAATATGGCGGCGTTGTTGACCAGCACATCGAGGCGACCGAAGCGCTCCACGGTGGTCGATATCACGTTCTTCCAGTCGCTTTCGCTGGCGATGTCATGACGGATGAACAGCGCGTCACCGCCAATCTCGGCAGCCACGGCACAGCCGGCCTCTTCATTGAGATCGGTGATCACCACGCGGGCGCCTTCGGCGGCCAGCAGTAGAGCATCCTCGCGACCGATACCGCTGGCAGCGCCGGTAACGATACAGACTTTGCCTTGTACTCGATTCATGCTTGTTTTCCTTCAGACGGTTTCGGGGGTGGCAACCTGCACGCCGGCTGCCGTATGGGCAGCGGCGCGACGGCCGGAATACACGCGGTCGGCAATCGACAGGCCGGATACGTAAAGGCTGGAGGCAACGCCCACGGCGTTTCGGCCGGCACTGTAGAGCCCCGGGATCGGCACCCCGGGATCGCCCGGCTGGCTGCCCCCATGGTCTTCAACCCGCTGCCGCCACGTTCACCGGCTGCACGGCGGCGACAGTGGTGTAGGTGCCGTTTACATAGATCAAGGGGGTGATGCGCGGGTTGTTGCGAATCTCGCGGATGCGTCCGATGAAGATCGTGTGGGTGCCGTAGCTGAATTTTCCATCCTGGTCGCAGATTACGCTGGACTGGGCGTCGGCCAGGTATGGTACGCCGCACTCGGAACAGCGCCAGTCACCGCTGGCGAAGCGGCCTTCGCCCTTCACCGGGCCGCTGCACAAGTGCGACAGGTGCTCCTGCTCCTGACCGAGGATGTTCACGCAGAAGTCCGCGCCGGCATCCAGCACGCGGTGCAGCGAGGCGGTCTTGTTCACGCAGATGAGCAGCGACGGCGGCTCGGTGGACAGCGAATCGACGGCGGTGGCGGACATGGCGAAACGTTCGCTGCCATCGCTGGTGGTGATGATGGTCACCGACTTCGCCAGCCGGCGCATCGCTTGGATCATGTCGGCTTTCAGGTTGTCTTGGCTCATCGCACGATGCCTCGCTGGGGCCTGTTGTCGTGCGACGAATTCTGTGTCCGGGCCAAGGGCGTAACATCGTCCGAGGGGACTAGTCACCCCGGCGCGAAACGGTGGGACGTATATGGTCCGTTTGTGGGATGCCTGGCCGGTTTTGCGTTGTTCAAATGCCTGCGAAGGCCCCCTGCGTAGCTGCGTGGTGGCCGAGCACAGGCCCTGCGGGGCGATCACAGGAGAACAACAAGATGCTCGACCAGGAACTGATCCGCCAGCGTCTCCATCAGCGCGCCCGCGAGTTGGTACCGGTGCTGCGCGAACGCGCCGCCGATGCCGCGCGCCAGGGCCAGCTGCCGGAGGAAACCATCCGTGATTTCCACGACGCCGGTTTCTTCCGCATCCTCCAGCCGGCGCGCTGGGGTGGCTACGAGCTGGAGCCCAAGGACTTCTTTGAGGTGCAGATGACCCTCGCCGAGGGTTGCATGTCGTCCGCCTGGGTACTGGGCGTGGTGGCCATCCACAACTGGCAGCTGGCCCTGTTCGACGACCGCGCCGCACAGGACGTCTGGGGCGACGACACCAGCGTGCTGATCTCCTCTTCCTATATGCCGGTGGGCAAGGTCACTCCAGTGGAAGGCGGCTTCCGCCTGTCTGGGCGTTGGGGCTTCTCCAGCGGCAGCAAGCACTGCCAGTGGGCCTTCCTCGGTGCCATGGTGCCGCCGGCCGAACCGGGCGGCGCGCCGGACTATCGCACCTTCCTGGTACCGCGCAGCGACTACCAGATCGTCGACAACTGGGACGTGATGGGTCTGGAAGCCACCGGCTCCCACGATGTTCTCGTCGAAGACGCCTTTGTCCCCGACTACCGTACCCATCGAGCCCTCGACGGTTTCATGCAGAACAGCCCCGGCAATGCGGTGAACACCTCGCCGCTGTTCCGCCTGCCGTTCGGACAGATCTTCGTGCGCGCGGTGTCCTCCTCGGCGATCGGCGCGCTGCGGGGCGCAGTGAACCTGTTCATCGAGCACAACCGTGCCCGCATCGGCGTCAACGACGGCCGCAAGATGGGCCAGGACCCGGGCGCCCAGCAGGCGCTGGCGGACGCCATGGTGGTGGCCGACGAGTGCCGCACCGTGCTGCTGCGCAACTTCGAGCTGATGATGCAGCGCGCCCGCGACGGCGAGCCGCTGACCATGCCCGAGCGGGTGAAGATGCGCTACGACTCGGCCCTGGTGGCGGACAAATGCGCCCGCGCGGCCGGCTCACTCATGTTCAACAGCGGCGCCTCCACCATCTTCCGCGAGCATCCGATCAACCGGGTCTTCCGCGACATCCATACCGGCCGCGCTCACGTCGCCAACAGTCCGGCCAAGTACGCCTGGAACCTGGGTGGCGTGAGCATGGGCATGGAGTCCGCGGACTTCTTCCTCTGACCCGTTTAGGCGTAGTCCATTCGGGCGATTCCGAGGCGCTGGCGAACACCGAACATGGCCCACGAGGCTGAACCCGTCAGCCGCCGACTCCAACAAGGGACGCATCCCATGAAATTCTCTCTGATTTACGAAGCCCAGACCCTGGACAGCACCCGTGACGGCGACCGTCGCGTCTTCGACGACACCGTCGAACAGGCCGTGCTGGCCGACAAACTCGGCTTCGACACCTTCTGGTGCGTCGAGCACACCGCGCTGACCAACTACTCGCACATGTCCGCTCCCGAAACCATGCTGGCCTTCGTCGCCGGCAAGACCGAGCGCATCGGCATCGGCCACGGCGTGGTCTGCCTGCCGCCGGCGATGAACCACCCGGTGAAGGTCGCCGAGCGCATCGCCACCCTCGACCTGCTGTCCAGGGGCCGCGTGCACTTCGGCGTCGGCAAGGGCGGCACCCAACAGGAAGCCGGCACCTTCGGCTACGACCTGGCCGCCCTGCAGCCGCAGATCGACGAGGCCATGTACCTGATACCGAAGATGTTCGTGCAGGACGAAATCGAGCATAACGGCGACTTCGTAAAGATCCCCAAGCGGCCGATCCACCCTAAGCCTTACCAGGACCCGCATCCACCGATGTACCTGGCCTGCACCAACACCGAATCGCTGAAGAACGCCGGCGGCCGCGGCATGGGCGCGCTGGTGCTAGGCTTCGGCGGTCCCGAAGAGATCGCCAAGAAAGTCGCCGTGTACCACGAGGCCTGGGACAGCCGTGACGAAGCCAACCAGGTCGGCTTCCGCCCCAACCGGCACATCGCCGCGCTGTGCCCGGCCATCGTCCTGGACGACAACGAGAAGGCCCGCGCCATCGGCATCCGTGGCCAGCGCTACTTCATGGAATCGCTGGCCTACTGGTACGCCGGCGGAGAACGCCCGGACCCGGCCAAGTGGCAGGACGATACCTACATCGACGGCAATGGCCAGGCCGTGATCCATTCGCGCTTTGCCTCCGAGGAAGTGACCGTGGACTTCTCCGACCCGACCATGGCGATGATGAACCCCAACCATGCCTACGGCACCGTGAACGACTGCATCGGTTACGTGCAGCGTCTGATCGACGCCGGCGCCGATGAAATCCTCTTCATCTGCCAGATGGGCACCGTACCGCAGTGGGCGCAACTGGAAACGCTGAAGAACATCGGCGAGAAAGTGATTCCGTACTTCCGCAACCAGCAGAAGGCCTGAGTCAATGTCCGACCCGTTCATGACGGGTCGGACAGGGCGTGCACGGGGCGGCGCCAGTTCGGGTCGCCCCGTTTGCGCTTTGCCTCAGCGCATTGCGGCAATCAGCCCGCGGAACTCCTGTTCCGAGAAGCCGCGCAGGGTCTGCGTCCGGATGTTACCGAGCGACGCCACCTGTAGCAGCAGCGTGGTAGCCACGTCCTCCGCGCCTTCCACGATCAGCACCATGTCGTAGCTGCCCGTCGTCCAGTAGGCGGCCTTTACCGAGATGCCGAGTTGCTCGGCCATTGCCCTGAAGGCAGCGTAGCGGTCCGGCGAGTCCTTGACGTTGCGGATGCCCTGGTCGGTGAAACTCACCAGGGAAATGAAGGTAGCCATGGTTCAGCTCCTGTCGTATGCATGGGCGACGGTCGATGGTGCGGAAGCCACTGCACCGGAAGAAGACCGCCACCCTTCCCAACGTGCATGCGCGCGGCGCCCCGACACCGCGAGCCACGTCGACCAACACTCATCCGACGACCTCCACAGAACAGGATTAGCAGCCTCCGCGGGCCCCGGCACGACCGCTGATCCGCTGCCCCACGGTCGGCATGCCGAACGCCCACCTGGGCTTTTCAGCCTACGACCCGGCCGTCGGCTTCCGCGGCCCGTCCAGCCCCAAAGCCCACACGAAGAACGGGGATGTCCCTGCGAATTGGCGATGAAGCCCTCGGTGTTTCCTCCCCGGCCTGCACACCCGGCAGCCGGTAGGAGGCGCCCCACCGGTCGGCTAGTCCACACAGACGATGGCGTCGGCCAGCACCCCATGCATGGTGACACCTCTTCCCCCAAGCGGGTCATGTCGAACACGAGGAGCTTTGCCATGCAGAAAGTCATCTACCTACTTTGGCGTGACAGTCACGCCGACGCCGAGGACTTCTTCCGGCAGTTGCGCACCGAGCTGGCCGAGCGTCTGACCCAGCTGGGGGCGCGCAACCTGCAACTCAACCTGGATGACGCCGACGTGCGTCCGGCCGACAGCCTGCGCCAGGAACAGGCCGGCGCCCTACCCCAGGCAGTGTTGAGCTTCTGGCTCGACAGCGCCGTGGCCGAGTTCCGCCTCCCGTACGATGAAGCCCTGCAGGCTGCCTGCGCGCGGATAGCCGGCTACCTGGTCTGCGAATCGGTGCCGATCCGCAACACCCGCTTCCCCGTCAACGCTGGCCAGCGCACCCACGGATTCTCCCAACTGGCTTTCCTGCAGCTGCCGCCGCGCCTGACCCACGCAGCGTGGCTGGATATCTGGCAGAACCATCACACGCGGGTAGCCATCGACACCCAGGACAATTTCCTCTACGTGCAGAACCTGGTGGTGCAGGTGCTCACTCCCGGCGCCACGCCGCTGGCGGCAATTGTCGAGGAATGCTTCCCGCCAGCGGCGATGACCAACCCGATGGCCTTCTTCGATGCCCCGGGTGACGAAGCGAAGTTCCAGCACAACCTCGCGGTGATGATGGACAGCTGCCAGCGCTTCATCGACTTCGACCAGTTGGGAGTAGTGCTCACAAGCCAGTACCCACTCTAGCTCCGCATTCCGGGCGGCACTCACGCTCCGCCCTCTCGCGGCTGCCATACTGATCGGCATGAACCACGCCACCTTCCGCTTCTACGAGGAGCTCAACGACTTCCTGCCCGCCAGCCGACGCCGGCGCGAGTTCGATTGCGCCTGCCCGGACGGGGCGACGGTCAAGCACATGATCGAGGCCCTGGGCATACCCCACACCGAGGTGGAGCTGATCCTGCTCGATGGCGAGTCGGTGGACTTCGACCGCGCGATCCTCGATGGCGACCGCCTGGCGGTCTACCCCATGTTCGAACGCCTGGACATCAGCCCGCTGCTGCGCGTACGGGCCAGCCCCCTGCGGGTACTGCGCTTCGTCGCCGACGCCCACCTGGGCGGTCTCGCGGCCCTGCTGCGCATGAGCGGGTTCGACACGCTCTACGAGAATGCCTTCAACGACGGCGAGATCGCCGAGATCAGCGCGCATCAGGGGCGCATCGTGCTCACCCGCGACCGCGAACTGCTCAAGCGGCGGATCATCAGCCACGGCTGCTACCTGCACGCGCGCAAGCCGCGGGAGCAACTGGTGGAAATCTTCGAGCGGCTGGACCTGGCCCGCAGCGCCCGGCCCTTCAGTCGCTGCCTGCGCTGCAACCATCCACTGCGTGAACTGTCGGCGGAACAGGCCCTGCCGCGAGTCCCACCGAAGGTTGCCCAGCGACACCAGTTCTTTCTCGTTTGCGACCAGTGCGATCAGGTGTTCTGGGAGGGCTCGCACTGGCGCAGCATGCGGGCGCTGCTGGAGCCATTGCTGCGGGCAGGATTGTCTTAGGACAGCAACGTAGCGCCTCTACGAAGCTCCACTCTGCAATGCATCTTCTCGGCGGCTGCAATCGGCTGTCCGATGTAGACGGTGCTGCTTCGGGGAAAGCAACTCCGTCCCTTTTTGCTCCGGCCATTCCAGCAGCCGTTACACAGCCGAGTGGTGTCGGCCCATTTAGTCCGAACGGATGATGCGAGAGCGATATGGGCAAGGCTAGTTTTTGGACGGCGATCAAACATAAAAATAATAAGGAGTGTCCGGTGTCTACGATGAGCAAGGAGTTTCCTGAAGGAGCGGTATTGGTTATCGGCGGTAGCGGTGGAATAGGTGAGGCCATCAGTAACCGTTTCGCAGAACTGGGTTCCGATGTCGTCCTGACCTATCACCGCAATGAGGCCCGTGCCGCGCAGGTCGTCGCGAGTGTCGAGGCTCAGGGGCGGCGTGCGCGGGCTTGCCAGATGTCCATGAGCGACCTGCCCAACGTCCAGTGCACGCTCCAGGCCCTGCTTGCCGAGTGGCGCATCCACACGGTCGTCATCGCCGCCGGGTCCGACATTTCGCAATCGAAGATCCGCGATCTGGAGGTGGCTGACTGGCGCCGGGTGGTCGACGCAGACCTCAACGGTTTCTTCGCCATCGTTCAGGCGACGTTGCCGCATCTCAAGGCCAACGGCGGCGGCTCCTATGTGCACATCAGCTCGGCCGGTCAGTATCGCTGGCCGGAGGGTGATGTCCTGTCCGTCGCCCCCAAGGCCGCCATCGACTCGTTGCTCAAGGGCATCGCCAAGGAAGAAGGACGCTTCGGCGTCCGTGCCAACAGCGTCGCGATAGGGGTCATCGAAACCGGCATCTTCCTGCGTCTGCAGCAGGACGGCACCTTCGATGGGCAATGGCGCAAAGCGGTGCAGCACGGTCTGTGTCTCAAGCGCTGGGGTCGGGCAGACGAAGTCGCCGACGCCGTGGCCTTCCTCGCCTCCAATCGGGCGGCTTACACCACTGGGCAAACGCTGTCCGTAGACGGCGGCTACGGCGTCTAGTCGCGCCGGCAGCCCACGCTCGCTCCTGTTTTCCTGACTCCGCCTGCGGACCTGCCGCAGGTGGTAGGGACGCGCTTGCGCGTCATGACCCTGCAACGGCCCTGACCATGACCCTACCGATCCTACGTACTGCCACGCTCGCCCCCCTCGCCGCCATGCTCTGCCTCGTGCCCGGCCTTGGCCATGCTTTCGAGTTCAACACGGGCGACGAAGAGTTCAAGCTGCGCTGGGACAATACCGTCAAGTATTCCAATGCGTTTCGAGTACGCCATGCGGATGCCCAACTGCTGGACAATATCAACGGCGACGATGGCGACCGTAACTTCAGCCGAGGCCTGATATCGAATCGATTCGACCTGCTCTCGGAGTTGGACGCCTCCTATCGCAACGTCGGCTTCCGCATCAGCGGAGCAGCCTGGTATGACGACGTCTACCAGCACGACAACGATAACAACTCGCCCTCCACCAACAACGCGTCCTCCACCAACAACGCGTCCTCGGTCCCGCACGATCATTTCAGCAGCGAGACCCGTGACCTTCACGGACAGAAAGCTGAATTGCTCGATGCCTACGTCTATGGCAAGGGCACCTTCAGGGATATGGATGTCCTTGGACGCGTCGGTCGACACACGCTGTTATGGGGCGAGAGCTTGTTCTACGCCAGTAATGGCATTGCCGCAGGCCAGGCGCCTATCGACGCGGTCAAGGCTGCAAGCGTGCCCAACACGCCGGCGAAGGAACTGTTCATGCCGGTGAATCAGCTGTCCGGCCAGTTGCAGGTCAACGACATGCTGACCCTCGCCGCCTACTACCAGTTGGAATGGCGCCGCAATCGGCTGCCCGGCGCCGGCAGTTATTTCAGCGCGGCAGACATCCTCGATATCGGTGGCGAGCGCTTGCTGGTCGGCCCCGGCGCGGCCTTCTACCGCGGCTCCGACAAACAGGCGAGCGATTCCGGGCAAGGTGGGGTATCGGTGCGTATCCGCCCGGGTGATGGCGATTTCGAGTTCGGTCTCTACGCGCTGCGTTATCACGACAAGAATCCCCAGGTGTACCTGCGGCCCGCTTTGGCGGCCAACGGCGCGCTGATCGCCCCGGAACTGCTGGACCCAGGGATCGGCAAGATCGGCGAGTACGGGCTGCTCTACGGGGAAGGTATCAAGATGTACGGCGCGAGCTTCAGTACCGTGCTCCTCGGCGCCAACGTTGCCGGCGAGGCGTCGGTGCGCCGAGACACGCCGCTGGTCAGTCTGGCCGGGCCCCTGCCCCCGGTGGGCCATGGGAATGTGCCGTACGCCACAGGCAATTCCGCCCATGCCCAGGTCTCGGCGATCTACTCCCTGCCGCCGAACTTCCTCTCGCAAAGCGCGATGCTCTCCACGGAGCTGGCCTGGAATCGCATGACCAGCGTGACGCGCAACAGCGCGGCGCTGGACCCGACGCGCGATCGCGACGCGTGGGGGATGCGCACGGTGTTCGAGCCGCAGTACCTGCGGGTCATCCCCAACTGGGACCTCAGCGTGCCGATGGGCGTCGGATTCACCCATGGCAATTCTGCCGTTGACCCGGCCTTTGGCCCGGACCGCGGGGGCGACCTGAGTCTGGGGCTCAACGCTACCTACAAGCAGGTCTGGAAATTCACCAGCAACTACACCCACTACTACGGCCCGGAGTCCTCGCAACTGCTCAGGGACCGTGACTTCGTTGCCTTCAGCGTGCGGCGCACGTTCTGACCCACAGGAGATGGCCATGAACAGGAAAGTGATTCTGACCGCTGCCGCATTGTCCCTGCCATTGCTGGGCGGGTTTGCGCCAAGCGCTTCGGCGGCGGTGAGCCCCCAGGAAGCCGAAACCCTCAAGACCCTCCTCACGCCGCTGGGGGCCGAGCGCGCGGGGAACCAGGACGGCGGCATCCCGGCATGGGACGGCGGCTTCACCCAGGTGCCACCAGGCTATCAGAGCGGCCAGCCGCGCCCGGACTTCTTCGCGGGTGAAAAACCACTGTATGCGGTCACCGCGCAGAACCTTGATCAGTACTCAAGCCTCCTGAGCGAAGGCGTCAAGGCCATGCTGGGGAAGTATCCGGGCTTGCGGCTCGACGTGTACCCCACCCACCGCAGTGCGTCGGCGCCGGACTGGGTTTATGCCAACACTTTCCGTAACGCCACCAGCGCCACGACCACCAATGACGGAGTGAGCCTGCAAGGGGCCTACGGCGGCATACCCTTCCCAATCCCCAAGTCAGGGTCCGAGGCCATGTGGAACCACAAGCTCGCCTGGCAAGGGGAGGCGACCTATGCGCCGTTCCAGACCTTCGTGGTCAATGCCGACGGCTCCCGGGTGCTGGCCACCCGCGGTGATGAATGGAACCAGTACCCCTACTACTTCAAGGACGGGACCCCGGGGAGCTTCCAGGGCGACTACTGGCTGGTCCTGCAGAACCCCACCGCTCCGTCGTACAAGGCCGGGGAAAGCGGGCTGGGCCGCTATCACGTATCCGAAACCGCGCAGGACCCCATTCGCTCCTGGCAGTATCTGGTTGGCCAACGTCGCGTCCGCCGCTCCCCCAACATCGGCTACGACACGCCGGATTTCGTGACCTCGGGGGTGGCGAACTTCGATGATGCGTTGGTCTTCTCCGGCGTGCTCGATCGCTACCAGTGGAAGCTGGTCGGCAAGCAGGAAATGCTGGTGCCGTACAACAACAACCGGGCCATGTCGGCGAAGCTGGATGATCTGCTCGGGGCGAAATTCCTCAACCCCGATCTGGTGCGTTGGGAGAAGCACCGCGTCTGGGTCGTCGAGGCAACCCTGGCTCCCGGCAAGCGCCATGTAGCCCCCCGGCGCCGCCTGTACCTGGACGAAGACAGCTGGAACGCGGTGCTGGCCGACAGCTGGGATGCCCAGGGCAAGCTGTGGAAGGTTTCCTACTCGCTGATGCTGCTGGCCCCCGATCTGCCCGGGGTGGTCGGAACCATGTCGTTCGGCGTGTACAACCTGCTGGCCGATGCCTACGTGTACAACGTGGCACCCAACGAGATGCCGGTGCAGTTCAAGGTCATCCCGCCACAGCCCGACCGCAGGTTCACACCTGAAGCCCTCGTTGGCGATGCGGTGCGCTGACTGACATGAACAGGACACACATGCTAACCAGGCCGTTGGCCGTGGCACTGGCTACCCTCATGACCGGTGCCGCCCTTGCGGCGCCATCGGTGGACACCACGTTGCCGGCGTACGAAACGGCAGCCCTCATCGCACCACAGGCGACCGGCGCCGGCATGCTCGCGGTGACCAGGGCGGGCAACCGACTCGTGAGCGTAGGCGAACGCGGAATCATTCTCCTGTCGGACGACCAGGGGGCGAGTTGGCGCCAGGCTCAGGTTCCCGTCCAGGTGTCGCTTGTCGCAGTGCAATTCGCCACCCCGAAGTCGGGTTGGGCAGTAGGGCACGCCGGAGTGGTACTGCACAGCACTGACGGCGGCCTGACCTGGCACAAGCAACTCGATGGCGTGCAGGCGGCTCGGCTGGCCCTGCAAGCTGCCCAGCGCCTGATGGACGAGCCGGTCGTGAACGCCGATGCAGCCGCTCGGCAGGTGCGCGAGGCCCGCCAGTTGGTCGAGGATGGCCCAGACAAGCCGCTGCTCGACCTGTACTTTCGGGATGAGCAACACGGCTTCGTGGTCGGTGCCTACAACCTGATATTCAAGACCGACGACGGCGGTCGCCACTGGCAAGCGTGGCAGCACCGAACGGCCAATCCCGAGAGCCTCCATCTCTATGCCATGAAAGCAGTGGGCAAGGCGCTCTTCATCGTGGGCGAGCAAGGTCTGATGCTGCGCTCGGAGGACGGCGGCGAGCATTTCCAGCGCCTGTCCCCGCCTTACCAGGGGACGTTCTTCGGCCTGTTGGAGACGCCAACCCATGCCCTGTTGGCCTTCGGCCTTCGCGGCGCCGCTTACCGCTCGGACGACGGCGGACAGAGTTGGATCAAGGCTGCCACGGATACCAGCAACAGCCTGGCGGGCGGCGCGGTACTGCCCGACGCCAGCGTGGTGCTGGTCAGCCAGACCGGGGAGGTGCTGCGCAGTCACGACGACGGCGCGAGCTTCACCCCTGTGCCCTCCCCCGCCCCTCGACCGCTGACTGGTGCGACGACGATGGGTGACACCCTGGTGCTGAGCGGTTTTGGCGGCCCTGCCACCCTGTCGATGGAGAGCGGACGATGACCTCCCTCATCCAGCCTGTCGACCAACCGCAAGCACGAGAGCTCGGCGGCTTCGATGCACACTCCGGCTCATGGCTCGAGCGCGCGCTGTTCAATCATCGTCTGGCCGTGGTGCTGCTCTGCGCCCTGATCACCGCCGTGCTCGCCTGGCAGGCCGGCCAGTTACGCCTGACGGCGAGCTTTGAACGCAACATCCCCACCAGTGACCTGATGATCGTCAACTACCTGCAGCACAAGGCTGACCTGAAAGGGCTCGGCAATACGCTGCGCATCGTGGTCGAGACCCGTGCCGGATCCATTTTCGATGCCGGTTACCTGCGAACCCTGCAGACGATCAACGATGAGGTATTCCTGCTGCCTGGCGTGGACCGGTCGTTCATGAAGTCCCTGTGGACGCCAGCCACACGCTGGATTGCGGTAACCGAGGACGGACTCGATGGCGGCCCGGTGATGCCGGGGGACTACGACGGCACGGCGACCAGCCTGGCCCGCGTGCGGGAGAACGTGGCCCGCTCAGGGGAAATCGGCCAGTTGGTGGCGACGAACTTCAAGTCCAGCGCGTTGCTGGTGCCGCTGTTGGAAAACGATCCTGCGACAGGGGAACGGCTGGACTACCACAAGCTCTCCGGGCGGATCGAAGCTTTGCGGGCGAAATACCAGAGCGACGATATCCGCATTCACGTGACCGGCTTCGCCAAGGTAGCGGGTGACTTGATCGATGGTCTGCAGCAGATGCTGGTGTTCTTTGCTGTGTCCCTGGCGATTGCGGCTGTGGTGCTCTACGGATTCACTCGCTGCCTGCGCAGCACACTGCTGGTAGTGCTCTGCTCCCTGATCGCGGTGGTCTGGTTGCTGGGGCTGTTGCCCTCTCTGGGCTACGAACTGGATCCCTATTCGGTCCTGGTGCCATTCCTGGTGTTCGCCATCGGCATCAGCCATGGCGCGCAGAAGATGAACGGCATCATGCAGGACATCGGACGCGGTGCGCAGAGCCTGGCAGCCGCGCGCTATACCTTTCGCCGTCTGTTCCTCGCCGGCTTGACCGCACTATTAGCCGACGCCGTTGGCTTTGCGGTTCTGATGGTCATCGACATTCCGGTGATCCAGGACCTGGCGGTGACGGCCAGCATCGGGGTGGCGGCGCTGATCTTCAGCAACCTGGTGCTGCTGCCGATCCTGCTGTCCTACACCGGGGTGAACCCGGCAGCCGCACGGCGCAGCATCACCCACGCCGAGACTGTTGAGGGTGACATCTGGAGCCGGATCGGAGCCTTCACCACGCGCCGCTATGCGCTGCCAACGCTGCTCCTCGCGGCGGCGCTCGGACTGGGCGGTCTGTACGTAGGGCAACACCTGAAAACCGGTGACCTGGACCCCGGAGCGCCCGAGTTGCGGGCCGACTCGGTGTACAACCGCGACAACGCGTTCATCGTGGCCAACTATGCAGCCAGCAGCGACATCTTCGTGGTGATGGTCAGCACGCCCGCCGGCGGCTGTGCCGAATACGGCACGTTGCGCCTGGTCGATGCGCTGGAGTGGCGCCTGCGCCAGCTACCCGGGGTCGAGTCGACCGCCTCGCTGGCTGCACTCGCCAAGCGCTCCACGACGGGCTACAACGAGGGCAGCCTGAAATGGTACGAACTACTGCCCAATGCAGGCACCCTGGGCGCAGTGGTGACCCGGGCCCCGCGCGACCTGTTCAACCAGAACTGCGACCTGCTCAGCCTTTACGTTTACCTGCGGGATCACAAGTCGGAAACGCTCGACAGCGTGGTCGCCGAGGTCGGGCGGTTTAACGCCGAGCATGCCGGAGCGTCTGCAAAATTCCTCATGGCTGCGGGCAACGCCGGCATCGCCGCGGCGACCAATAAGGTCGTGCGCGAGGCAGACCGGCAAATGCTCTTGCTGGTATACGCCGCCGTGGCCCTGCTTTCGCTGCTGACCTTCCGCTCCTGGCGGGCGGTGCTCTGTGCGCTGCTACCACTGATGCTGACCTCGATCCTCTGCGAAGCGCTGATGGTGGCGCTGGGCATCGGAGTGAAGGTGGCGACCCTGCCGGTGATCGCCCTGGGGGTAGGCATCGGTGTGGACTATGCGCTCTACGTGATGACGGTGACGCTGTCCTGGTTGCGCCAGGGCGATACCCTGACCCAAGCCTATGGCAAAGCGCTGCGCTTCACCGGGCGAGTCGTGGTGCTAACCGGCCTGACCCTGGGCATTGGTGTTGCCACCTGGGCGTTCTCGCCTATCAAGTTCCAGGCGGACATGGGCATCCTGCTGGCATTCATGTTCGTCTGGAACATGGTGGGTGCGCTTATCCTGCTGCCTTGTCTTGCCTATGTGCTTCTGAAGTCGCCCGGATGTAATTCCAAAGAAAAAGTTGAGTCATCGACAACAGGCAATCTCCCATGACGAAGACTTATGGAATCCGGCTCAGCTCCGCTATCGACCGAGGTATACCGCCGTAATCAGGCCCTTGGACTTCAGGTAGATGCCGGGGTGCGACAACGCTGAGCAAGTCGCCATCTTCGACTCGGTCGGCTTCGCGCAGGAGAGGCTTACCTCGCAAGACACTGTGTGAGAGAGCAGGCGGTCCAGCAACGTATCGACCTGGTGCCGTGGGGTGCGGATGTCGAAGGAGAAAATCCCAGGGACCCGTTCCGCCCCACCCGCTCCTGCAAGGGACGCAAGGTGTTGCACTATCGCCTGAACCTGCTTCACGAAAAAACCAGACGCGATGAGATCGGGTCCGGTTCTTTCGGCTCATCGCCTAACGGCTACCGGCGAAGATCTGCGCAATCCCCCCCGCCGCACGGGCTCAGACCACCCGCGCCGGATGCTGCATGCGCGGTCCGCCGAGTTGGTCGCGCCAGGACGGCGGCTGGCGGTCGTCGCTGTCCTTGATGCCGTAGCGCAGCGCCAGTTCCGCGCTGACCAGGGTCTGCCCGGAAAGCTCCGACAGCTTGGGGTCGTCCAGCAGCGCGCGGATGATCCGGCCGTTGAACTGCGGCGTCTCGGCCATCGCCAGGAAGGCTTCGTACTGCTCGGCCTTGGCCTGGCCGGCGATGGCGGTACGTTCCGTCAGCTGTGGGCCGAGCCAGAGGGAAACAGCCGCGACTGCGCTGTTCTCGAAATCGATGGCCATGTCTGCCGCCAGCTTGTCCACGCCAGCCTTCTGCGCCCCGTAGGCCGGACCGTGCATGTAGCAGCCGGCGCCAAACGAGGAAACGAAGGCCACCAGTGCCTTTGGCGCACGCAGCAGCAGCGGTGCGGCGTAGTAACTGGCGATATAGGACGAGCGCAGGCCGATGTCGAGGATGTCCACCAGTTCCAGCGGCTTCTCCCAGAACGGACCGGGCTCGATCAGTTGCTCGTGGATGAAGGTGGCGTTGTTCACCAGCAGGTCCAGCCGGCCCTGCTCGGCCTCGATGCGCTGGAACAGCACGCGTACCTGCTCATCGTCGCCGTGGTCACACTGCACGGCGATGCCCTTGCCGCCGGCGGAGTCGATAGCCGCCGCGGTTTCATGGATGGAACCATGCATCACCTGGCCGCGCAGCGTGGCGGAACCGGAGCTCAATGAGCGGCCCGTGACGTAGACGGTCATGCCGGCGGCGCCCAGCGCCTGGGCGATGCCTTTGCCGACACCACGACTGGCGCCCGTGACCAGGGCGATACGGGGAGTTTTTTCAGCCATTGTTCGAAGCCTCCTGGGTTGTGCGGGCGCAAGCCTTCTCGGCCTGTTGCTGGATGTGCTCGGCGGCGAGGAAACCGAAGGTCATCGCCGGGCCGATGGTGGAGCCCGCACCCGGATAGGTGGTGCCCATCATCGAAGCGGCGGAGTTGCCGATGGCGTACAGGCCGTCGATGGCGCTGCCGTCTTCGCGCAGCACGCGGGCATGCACGTCGGTGAGCAGGCCGCCCTTGGTGCCGATATCGCCGGCATTGACCTGCACCGCATAGAACGGCGCCTTGAGCAGCGGCGCCAGGCACGGGTTGGGCTGCACGGCAGGGTCGCCGTAATAGCGGTCGAAGGCCGACTCGCCCTTGTGGAAGTCCGGATCCTGGCCCAGCGCCGCGTAGCGATTGAAACGCTCCAGGGTGCAAGCGAGGCCGTCGCCGTCGACGCCGATGGCCGCCGCCAGTTCGCCGATGCTGTCGGCCTTGTAGTAGTAACCCTGCAAGTGCTTGGGCAGGCGGTTGTCGGGCTGTGCGTAGCCGGGCAACAAGGCGCCGCAGGGGTATTTGCGGCGGAACTCGGCGTCGAACACCAGCCAGCAGGGCACGCTGCGCGCCTGCTCGGTGTTGTGGCCATACATGGCATAGACGATATCGGTGTAGGGCGCGGCTTCGTTGACGAAGCGCTGGCCGGCGGCATCCACCAGCACGCAGCCCGGCAGGGTGCGCTCGACGAACAGCGCACGCTGTTTCTCTTCACCTTCGACGTGGGTGGTTGGCGCCCACCAGGCATGCTCCATCAGCGCAGTGGCGGCGCCCAATGCCTGGCCGGCGCGGATGCCGTCGCCGCGGTTGTATGGCGGCGTGGCGCTCCACTGGCTCTGTGACGGCTGCGGATGGTACTGGCTGCGCATTGCCTGGTTACGCTCGAAACCACCGGCGGCAATGACCACCCCCCGCCGGGCATGCACCCGCAGCGGACGTCCCTGGTGCAGCAGTTCGGCGCCCACTACCCGGCCGCCCTCTTCCAGCAACCCCTGCAGCGGTGCTTCCAGCCACAGCGGCACCTGGCGGTCGAGCAGGGAACGTCGCAATGCGGCGACCAAGGCGTTGCCCAGGGTCAGGAATCGGTCGCGCCTGGAGCTCAGGCGCCCGCCCAAATCGCGCCAGTAGCGCCAGAGAATCTTCAGGGTCAGGCCGAACCAGCCGGGGCCGCGGCAGAGCAGCACGCGGGCTTCCTTCATGGTCATGGCGACACGGCCCATCATCAGGGTGCCCGGCGACGGCTCGCGCATCCGCGCGAATTCCTCGCCCAGTTCGCGGGCGTCGAACGGCAACGGGTCCATGGAGCGGTAGCCCGGCTTGCCGCCCGGAACTTCCGGGTAATAGTCGGCGTACTCGGGCTGCGCCTCGAAGCGCACCCGGCTGTTGGCCTCCAGGTATTCGACCATGCGCCGGCCGTGCTCGACGTAGGTCTCGACACGCCCGTCGGTCACCCGTTCCTGGGTCACGGTACGGATGTAGCGAATCGCTTCCTGCGCCGAATCCTGGCCGCCGAGAGCGGCGATCCGATGGTTGCAGGGGATCCAGATGCCACCGCCGGATACCGCCGAGGTGCCGCCGTAGCGGTCGCTCTTCTCCACCAGCAGCACGTCCATGCCCAGGTCGCGGGCGCGCAGCGCGGCGGTCATGCCGCCGGCGCCGCTGCCCACCACCAGGACGTCGCACTCATGGTCCCACTCGCAGCTCCGCTGGTCGCTCGCCCTTGCGTTCATGCGCCTGTTCTCCGGGGATCTGGCGTGGCTGGGAACCACGCTCGCCCGGCGATTGTTCGCGCCCGCACGAACACCCGGCATCGTCCGTTGAGACTAGCGCCAGAGCGGTTGCTCCCTGCCCCGCCGGCTTAGTCCCTTCGGACGATGTTGGCTCATTCGGGTGACCACATAGTCAGCCTCGCCACATTCCCGCCAACACAGAACCGGGTATGGACAAACGTGCCTGCCCAAGCAGAGGACGAGATGACAAGAATAAGAATCGCCTTCCAGCCGTTGCCCCTTGCCCTTGCGATCAGCACGGGCGGCCTGTTGCTCGCCAGTGAGGCGCAGGCGCTGTCCTACCAGCTCAACGACGACCTCGAGGTCAACTGGGATACCACCGTCAGCTATAGCCTGGCCTGGCGTACCGAGAAGCGCGCCCATGCCCTGTCCAACGGTGGCAGCAACGCCGCCATCGCCAACGGCGACGACGGTGACAACGCCTTCGATCGCGGCGCGCTGATCAACAACCGCATCGGCTTCCTCACCGAGGCCAACTTCAAGTTCCGCGAAGACTATGGCCTGTTCGTCCGCGCCAGCGGCTTCTACGACGATGTCTACCACCGCGGTAACGACAACGATACCGGCACCTCCAACTGCTATGCTGGCGGCCGCTGCGCCAGGCCCGACGAGTTCCCCAATGACACTGTCGACCAGCACGGCGACAACATGCGCTTCCTCGACACCTATGCCTATGGCACCTGGGATATTGACGGCCACGCGCTCAACGCCCGCGTCGGCAAACAGGTCGTGAGTTGGGGCGAAAGCCTGTTCAACGGCTTCGGTATCTCCGGTGCGATGAGTCCGGTAGATGCGACCAAATCCAACATCCCCGGCATCGAGGTCAAGGAACAGTTCCTCCCGGTGGGTCAGGCGTTCGTCCAGTACAACCTCACCGACAATCTCGGCATACAGGCCTACTACCAGTACCAGTGGCGCAAGACCGAGACCGACGGCGTCGGCAGTTTCTTCTCGATCTCCGATCAGATGGACCGCGGTGGCTTCACCGATGCCTTTGGCGCAACGCACCGGATCGGCGACGACAAGCCCAGCGACTCTGGCCAGTTCGGCTTCGCCACCACCTACAACGTCGAACAGTTGAACAACACCGAGTTCGGCCTGTACTACGTGCGCTTCCACGACAAGTCGCCTCAGCTCGACATGCTCAGCCACTGGAACCAGGCCGAGTACAGCGCGCGTTACTTCGACAACATCGACCTGTACGGCGCGAGCTTCTCCTCCGTGATCGGCGAAACCAACGTCAGCGGCGAGCTGAGCTACCGCGACGGCCAGCCGGTGCTGGTGGACACTGGTATCGCTCCACAGGCAGTACGCGCCAAGACCGCACAAGCGCTGCTGTCGTTCATCCACTCCTACGGCATCCAACGCTTCGCCGACAACGTCACTCTCACCGGCGAGGTGGGCTACAACCGCGTGCTGGACAACGACAAGGCGCCCAGTTTCGACATCTTCGTACCCACCGGAGCAGGTGTCGCGCTGGTCAGGACACCCAACACCGACAAGCTCTACTACGACACCTCTGCCTGGGGTTACACCCTCAACCTCACGCTCGACTACAACAACATCTTCAACGGCTGGGACCTCAGCGTTCCGATCATCTACAGCCAGGCGGTGAACGGCAGTTCCTCGATGCCTGGCAGCTTCGGCCTGAGCGAAGGCGACGACCGCTTCGCCGTCGGCACCACCTGGCGCTACCTGAACAATTTCAGCATCGAGGCCCGCTACAACATGTTCCTCGGCAACCCGAGCGAAACCTACCTGGCGGACCGCGACAACGTCTCGCTGAGCGCGAAGTACAGCTTCTGATCCCGTACCGGAGAACAATAAATGACCCGCACAACCCGCCTGCTGCCCTTTCTGCTGTCCATCGGCCTCGCCGGTGCCAGCCTTCACAGCCAGGCCCAGGTCAGCGCCGAGGAAGCCGCGCGCCTGGGCAACGAATTGACCCCGATGGGCGCCGAGAAAGCCGGTAACGCCGACGGCAGCATTCCCGCCTGGACCGGCAAATGGCGCGGTGCGCCGCCTCACGTGAAATACGAGGGCACCGGGCACAAGCGTCCGGATCCCTATCCCGACGACAAGCCGCTATTCACCATCACCGCGCAGAACATGGAGCAGTACGCCAGCAAGCTGTCCGAAGGCCAGAAGGCCCTGTTCAAGCGCTACCCGAAGACCTACAAGCTGGTGGTCTACCCCAGCCACCGCGACTTCCGCTACTCGGAAGAAGTGGAAAAGAACATCAAGTACAACGCCCTCAATGCCCAGTTGGTCGACGGTGGCTACGGTGTCGCCAATGCCTATGGCGCCTCTCCGTTCCCGATCCCGAAGAACGGCTACGAGCTGATGTGGAACCACAACCTGCCCAGCCGCGCCTGGAAGGAAGAGGCCACCTACCTGATGGCACTGACCCTGTCCAACCAGAACCGCGTGTTCGAGAAGGTCTACTACCAGATCCTCTCGCTCTGGGATAACCCCAAGGGCTCCCTTGCAACCTACGACGGTACCCAGGCCTACGCGATGGTCAGTACGCTGGAGCCCGTGCGCAAGAAGGGCGAGATCATCCTCAACATGACATTCAGCAACCCGGTGGCGCATCCGTCCCAGTCCTGGCAGTACATGCCCGGCACCCGTCGAGTACGCCGCGCGCCAACGATCGCCTACGACACGCCCTACGGTGTTGGCGGCTTCCGCGTGATGGACGAGGACCGCCTGTTCAACGGCGCGCCGGACCGCTACGAGTGGAAACTGGTTGGCAAGCAGGAGATGTACATCCCCTACGACAACTACAAACTCGATGATCCGGACGTCGATCTGAACTCGCTGCTCACCGGGAACGGCCACCTCAACCCCGACGCCGTGCGCTATGAACTGCACCGCGTATGGGTGCTCGAGGCCACCCTGCGTCCGGGCAGCCGGCACATCTACGCCAAGCGCCGCCTGTACCTGGACGAGGACAGCTGGGCCGCTGTGCTTGCCGACAACTACGACGCCAAGGGCGAGCTCTGGCGCACCAACATACAGACTTCGGTGTATGCCTATGAGGTTCAGGCCTTCCATGCCCGCGTGGCCGTCTACCACGATCTGATCGCCGGCTCCTATCTGGCCGACCGTCTGGTCAACGGCATGGGCGGCACTGCCCGCCTCAACGACGCCAGCTTCGACACCAGCTACTTCACCGCCAGCAACTTGCGCAAGCTCGGCCAATAAGGCCAGGCGAGCCGGTGCCCGTCCGGGGCGCCGGCTCACCATCCCTCCCCCGGCGCGGGGATCACGCATCACTCAACGACGACGCAATCGGCGCCGACATCTCCCGGACCGCCGCACCCGTGTCCTGCCCGCATTCCAGATAAGGATCATCACAACGTGAACACGCGATTGCTCCTCCCCGCGGCCCTGCTTTGCCTGCCGCACGCCAATGCTCTCGCTCTCGATACCCCGCATCTCAGCGGTGCAGACAACTTCCGCGACGTCGCCGGCACCGACCATGCCTACGCCACCATCCATGACGGAGTCATGCGCCCGGGCGTGTTCTACCGCTCCAACGCCCTCACGCTGGAAGGCAACGACAAGGCCACTCTCGAAGGCCTGGGCATCGGCCCGGTCTTCGACCTGCGCACCACCGGGGAAATCGCCCAGGCGCCGGACACCCTTCCTGCTGGCGCCAGCTACCGCAACGTCAACATCATGGGCAGCGACCAGGTCAATCCGCCGCTCAGCAGCGCCGAAGCCGCGAAGAACTGGATGCGCGACATGAACCGTGCCTTCGTCACCGACGCCGGTCAGCGCTCGCGCTTCCGCGAGCTGTTCATGGAGCTGGCGGCAGCCGACGACCCGGCGCTCTTCCACTGCACCTCCGGCAAGGACCGCACCGGCTGGACGGCCGCCATGCTGCAATCCATCGCCGGCGTCGACTCGACGACCATCATGCAGGACTACCTGGCCACCAATACCTACAGTGCCCGCAGCATTGCCGCCACGCTGGCCAAGCTCAGTGCCGCCGCACCGACTCAGGCGGCAGCCTATAAGCCATTACTGGGCGTGGAAGCCAGCTTCCTGCAAGCAGGACTGGACCAGATCGAAGCCAGCTACGGCTCGGTCGACAACTATCTGAAAGAAGGTCTCGGCCTGAGCCAGGAAACCCTCTACGTACTGCGTGGCAAGCTGGTGCGATTCTCCAGCCTGCCCGGCCAGGCCTCGCTCGCGGGCAACGCCGCTGCCGGCGCCGGCCTGCTGGCCAACCTGCAGGACAGCGACTTGTCCGGCACCTACAGCCAGTACAACTACTACCTGCAATCGGCCATCGACGCCGGCAGCCTGGGCGGCCTGGAACAACGCGTCGGCGGGCAGGTCCACGCCGACTCCGCCAGTTTCCTGCTGCGCCAACCCCAGCAGATCGGTAGCGCCCTCGCCCCCTATGTCAGCGGCCGCGGATTGCGCGATGGCGAAAGCCAGCCATGGATGAGCACCCTGGCCAGCTACGTCGGTACCGATGGTTCCGCCCACGCATCCAGCAGCAACGAACACGCCCAGGGCATGCTGGTCGGCCTGACCCACCGTTTCGACAGTCAGACCAGCGGGCGTGCCGGCTTCGGCTACGCCAAGGGCGACGTCGCCAGCTCCGGTGCCGATGCCGACGCCGACCTCACCTTCATCACCCTGGGCGGGCGCTACGCCTTCGACAGCCTGGACCAGGGCGCCTACGCCGACCTGCGCCTGGACGCCGGCTACGTCGACTACGAAAGCCGCCGCGACCTCGGAGAAAACCTGGGCCGGGCCAAGGGCGATACCGACGGCGGGCTGTACAGCGCGCTGGCCAGCCTTGGCTATCGCACCCGCGGCGGCGACCTGACGCTGGAGCCGACCCTGGGTCTGCGCGTCACTCACGTGCGCCTCGACTCGTTCAGCGAGAAAGGCAGCGAACTGGCGCTGGACGTCGATGCCATCGACAAGACCGTCACCAGCCTGGTCGGCGGACTGGGCTTGGAATTCGGTGAGTCGCGCCTGGGCGACTGGACGCTCACTCCGGGCTTGAACCTGGGCTACGAGCACGCCATCGGCAACCCCGAGGTGAAGAGCCATGGGACGGTACAGGGCTTTGCCGTAGAGCAGGTCTCGGCCTTCGATGACCGCGACCTGTTCAAGGTCGGCGCCGGCCTCACCGCCCGCACCGGCTCGCTCAGCATCAGCGCGGACGTGCAAGGCCTGCAAGGCGCGGACAGCCACGGTCTGGGCGGCAGCGTCAGCCTGGCTATCGACTTCTGATTCCATCTACCGGGCCAAACGAAAAATGCCTGCACCTGAAGAAGGTGCAGGCCTTTTTTCCCTTTGGCTTCAGCGGATCAGCGAGCCGCCGTGAAGCTGTCCGGCTGATTGAGCACGCAGCGGATACCGCCCGGCAACGCCATGCTCGCCACGCACTGGTTACAGTGGTTGCAACCATTCTCATAGGCCTCGCCCTGGCTGCCAACATGCTTGACCAGGTCCGGATCACGCAGCAGCGCACGCCCCAGCGCGACAAAATCGAAGCCTTCGGCCATGGCACGCTGCAGGCTGTCGCGCTGGCTGACGCCCCCCAGATAAACCAGCGGCATGTCGGTGGCCTGGCGCATGCGACGGGCCTGGTCGAGGAAGTACATCTCGGAGTACGGCAGGCTCAAGAACAGTCGCCCGCCAAACCATTTCATCGCCGTGCGCTGCAGCGGATTGGGCTCCAGCGGGATCATCTGCCGGAGCGGGCTCTCGCCGCGGAACAGGTACATCGGCGAGCTGCTGGTGAAGCCGCCGCTCATGACCAGCGCATCGAGGCCGTGTTCGGCCAGCCGCTGCGCAGCACGGCAGGACTCGTCGATTTCCAGGCCGCCGGTGAAACCATCGCTGAGGTTGAGCTTGGCGAGGATCGGGAAGTCCTCGCCCACCGCGTCGCGCACTGCCGCCAGCACATCCAGCGGCAAACGCAGGCGGTTGTCCAGGCTGCCGCCGTAGGCATCGCTGCGGCGGTTGGTGGCCGGCGAGAGGAACTGGCTGAGCAGGTAGCCGTGGCCCATATGGATTTCCACGGTGTCGAAGCCCGCGCGCTTGACCAGCGCCGCCGCAGCGGCATATTCGGCCAGGGTCTTGCGGATGTCCGCCTCGCCCATGGCGCCAGCGAAGGGCACGCCCGTGAACAGCCCGTACTGGTTGATGCCGGCGCTGGGCCCGCGCGGGCGCGGGATATTCTTGGGTCGGGTGCGGCTGAAGAAGCCGCAGTGCGCCAATTGCGCGGAGATGGCGCCGCCCTCACGGTGCACCGCATCGGCCAGCGCGCGCAGCTGATCGAAGATGCCTTCGTGCATCCACATCTGGTCGGCGAAGGTCAGGCCGTCCGGCGACACGCCGCAATAGGCCACGGTGGTCAGGCCTACGCCTCCGCGCGCCATCCGTGCATGGTGCGCGGCCAGCTCGGTTCCGGGGATGCCGCCGGGGCACATGCCTTCGAAGGTAGCGGTCTTGATCACCCGGTTGCGCAGCGCCATGCCGGCTAGGCGGGTTGGAGACAGGACCTTGTCCAATGCTTCCTGCGGGGTCATCTCAGGCCTCCTCGGGCTGGGTGAAGGGGACGAACTCAGCGACTTCCAGCTCGAAGCCCGAAACCGCCTTGTACGGTACCGGGAAGCTCATCAGGCGCATCTTGCGCACGCCCTGGTCGCGCAGGATCTGCGCACCGACGCCGAGGGTGCGCTGGGGAAATTTCGGCGCCTGTACTCCCGGCCCGCGCGCCAACTGGTCGAGGACGGCGCCCGCGCTTTCCTGCTGGGCCAGCAGCACCAGCACGCCGCTGCCTTCGGCGGCGATGCGCGCCAGGGAGCGCTCGAGGTTCCACTGCTGCGGCCCACGCGGCGGCTCGCCGGCGAGCAAGTCGCGCAGGGTCTCCACCGCCTGCACGCGGACCAGCGCAGGGCTGGCCGGATCGATCTGGCCACGCACCAGGGCGAGATGCAGCACGTCCTTGAAGGCATCGTGATAGGTGCACACACGGAACGGCCCGTGGCGCGTATCGATGCGGTACTCGGCGCCACGGGCGATGGTGCCTTCGTGGAGGATGCGGTGGTGGATGAGCTCGGCGATGCCGCCGATGGGCAGGCCGTGGCGCCGGGCGAAGTCGCGCAGAACGTCACCACGGGCATTCTCGCCGCTCTCGTCGAGGATGCCGGCGAGCAGCGCCGCCGGTTGCAGGCCGGCCAGCCGCGCCAGGTCGCAGGCCGCTTCGGCATGCCCGGCACGGCTCATCACGCCGCCAGGCATTGCTCGCAAGGGGAAAATGTGGCCGGGGCTGACCAGGTCGGCCGGGGCGCTGGCCGGGTCCACTGCAACCTGCACAGTGCGCGCGCGGTCAGCGGCGGAGATACCGGTGCTGATGCCCTGCGCAGCTTCGATGGAGACCGTGAAGTCGAGGCTATCGCCACGCGGGCTGTCGGTCATCGGACGCAGGCCGAGCGCCGCGCAGCGCTCGTTGGTCAGCGCCAGGCAAACCAGCCCGCGTGCCTCGACGGCGAAGAAGTTCAGCGCCGCGTCGTCAATGAATTCAGCGGCTTGTACCAGCATGCCGTCGCCGCCCTCCTCTTCGCCATCGACCAGCACCACCGGCCGTCCCCGGCGCAGCGCTTCGATCAGTTGCAGCGGGCTGTCCAGTGTCATGTCCGGCTCCTCAGCGCAGCACTTCGCGCAGCCAGGCCGCGGCGTCATCGAGATAGGCCTGCGCGCGTGGCGCGAACGGAGCGAAGCTGGCAAAGCCGTGCAGCATGCCTTCGGCGCGCACCAGCTCGACCTCCGCACCCGCTGCGCGTGCGCGTTCGGCGAAGGCTTCGCCTTCGTCGCGCAGCGGATCGCACTCGGCGCTCATCAGCAGGGTCGGCGGCAGAGCGCCAAGATCGTCGGCGTGCAGTGGCGAGGCCAGCACGTCCAGCGGCGCCGGCCACTGCCCCAGATACTGGCGCCAGAACCAGTGCATCATCGCCGCCTCGAGGAAGTGCCCGTTGGCGAACTCGCGGTATGAAGCGCTGCCGCAGGTCTGGTCAGTCACCGGATAGAGCAGGCACAGCGCGCTGGGCAACGGTCCGCCGCGGTGCTGCAACAGACGCGCAGCGGCGATGGCCAGGTTGCCGCCGGCGCTGTCGCCAGCCAGGGCCAGGCGCGAGGCATCCACGCCCAGTTCGGCGGCGCGCGCCACCAGTTCGCCCACGGCCTGGCAGCAGTCATTGGGTGCTGCCGGGAAAGGAGCTTCCGGCGCCAGCCGATACCCCACCGACACCACCGTGGCGCCACTGCCCAGGGCGATACGCCGGCACAGGTCGTCGTGGGTCTCGATGTTGCCGGCAACGAACCCGCCGCCGTGGAAGAACACCAGCAGCGGCAGGCCATTCTCGGCGCTCGGACGATACAGCCGCGCCGGCAGGTCGGCGACCACGCGCAGTTCGCGCACTTCGGCCATCGCCAACTGTTCGCCGGCAGCCAGCCCCTGGTCGGCGATGCTGCGGTAGGTGGCGGCGTCGAGCCCCTGGAAGTCCAGGGCGAACGCCCCGGCGAACTGTTCCAGCAACGCCCGCATGTGAGGATCGAGTGCCATGTTCGCTCCTTATAGGTCGACCATCATGTAGTCCGGGGTGACCGGGGTGGTCTCGTCGAGGATGCTTTGCGTGCGAGCCTGCAGCGCCGGCTTGAACGCCGGGTGAGGGAGAATCCAGAAGCGCTTCTGCTCGATGGCGTCGAACACCAGTTCGGCCAGTTCGTCGGCTGGCATGCCGTCACGGCGGATGCTCTGCTCCAACTGCGTACCAAGGGCGGAACCGGCGCCGCTGCCGGTCTGGTCGGAAGCCATGATGCTGGTGGCCACCGGCCCCGGGCAGAGCACCGACACGGTGATGGGCGCTCCGAGGGACGTCAGTTCCTGGTGCAGCACTTCGGACAGTGCCACCACCGCCTGCTTGGTGACCGTGTAGGCGGCCAGGAACGGGCTGGGAAGCAGCCCGGCCAGGGAAGCGGTGTTGACGATATGGGCGGGCGTGCCCTGGGCCAGTAGCGTCGGTACGAAGGCCCGCAGGCCATGGGTGACGCCCAGCAGGTTGATGTCCAACATGCGCCGCCACTGAGCCTCGCTCAGTTCCCAGCTGGCACCTGTCTGCATGACGCCGGCATTGTTGAACAGCAGGTCGACAGCACCGAAGCGCGCCAGGGTGGCGTCGCGAAGGGCCATCAGGTCCTGCTCGCGGCTCACGTCGGTGACCTGCGCCAGCACCTCGCAGCCTTGCGCGGCCAGCCGCCCTGCCAGTTCCTCAAGGCCGCTGCGATCGCGGTCGGCCAGCACCAGGCGCAGCCCCAGCTGCGCCGCGTGTTGCGCCAGGCCCAGGCCGATGCCGCTCGCCGCTCCCGTGATGACCGCCACGCGGCCTGTTTGTTGCTCACTCATAGGACCACCGCTTTTCGTTTTCAGGTTGGATAAGCGATGGCAGTTACGCATTTGCCCGGACCTGAGATCATCGTCCGAGAGGACTAGGTGTGATCTCTAGGTCCCGCAACGATCAGGGCGGAGCGGCGGTCAGCAAAACCGCTCCGGGCGGCCCCCTCGCCTTTCGGGAGAGGGTTGGCGTGACGGGATGCCCGACCTCCGCGGAAAACCTACTGCTCGTCCACGCGCGGCAGGGCCTTCTGCTCATAGCGCGGATAGAGGTGGCTGACGCTGCGGATCAGTTCGTAGCGTGTCAGGCTGACGCCGGCGAAGCGTTCGGGGATGGGTGTGCGCAGCAGGTCGTTCATGTCCGCGCCCTGGGCGATGCCGTCGCGCATCACGCCGTCGAGCCAGCCGAGGTAGTCGCGCATCTGGGCGAAGGGCGCGGCGTCGGTGGCGATCGGGCCGTGGCCGGGGACGATGAGCTTCCACGGCAGTTGCTGCAGCGTATCCAGGTCCGCCAGCCAGACGTCCAGGCCGGGGCTGTTGGGCGTGGTCAGTGCGCGCTGGTAGAACACGATGTCGCCGGCGAACAGCACGCCGGTGGTCTCGTCGAGGATCGCCAGGTCCGCGCTGGTGTGGCCGCGCAGGCCGACCAGGCGGAAGCGGTGGCTGCCGATCTGCAATTCGCCCGGCTCCACCGTCTGCGTCGGCAGCACCACCTCGGTGCCGCGCATCCAGTCGCCGACCAGGCGGTACATGTTCTCCGCCATGGCGTTGCCCTGCTCCTTGAGCAGTTTGCCGGTGCCGGCCAGGGCGCCGATGGGCACGTCGCTGAAGGCCTGGTTGCCCAGCACGTGGTCCGGGTGATGGTGGGTCAGCAGCACGCGCTTCACCGGCTTGCCGGTGGTCTGCCGGATCAGCGCGCGCAGCGCCTCCCCGTAGAGCCGCGAGGGGCCGGTGTCGATCACCAGCACGCCGTCGCCGGTGTCGATGAAGGCGACATTGACGATGGCGCCGCCATTGTCCTTGCCGAAGTTGTCGGTACTGCCTTCCACCAGCCAGGTGCCGTCGGCGATCCGCCTGGGTTGGAGGTGGTACTGCAGGTCGGCCAGTGCCGGCAGGCACAGGCACGCGAGGGCGATCAGGAGGAAACGCATGGGCACCTCGTTAGCGCAGTGCGATGTCAGCGCAGAGCGGCCTGGAATTCGTTGCCGTTGTTGTCGTGCAGCCAGAGTTCGGTGTGCGGATGGCCGCGTACCTGGAAGGTGAAGGTCGGGTTCTCGCTCACCGCTGGGAACAGCTCCAGGCGCGCCAGCACTTCCCCGCCCGGCGCGCGCAGCTCGGCGCGGTCGAGGTAGAACTCGGGGATGCCGCCGACCAGGCCGTTGTCCATCGGGTGCGACACCGACAGGCGCACGCGGCTGTATTCGCCCCGGGGATAGGACTCGCCGTGGACCTGGCCGAGCCGGTCTTCCCAGCCCGGCTGCGCGCGCACCACGCTGGGTGCGGTGCAGCCGCCGCCGGCGGCGTCGATCCAGGCCGAGCCGACGTGCCACACGCCCTTCTCGTCGCGCAGCGCGGCGCGGATCGGCGTGGCCTGCTCGATGCGGATGCGCACCGCCAGCAGCGGCTCCAGGTGCTCGCCCGGATAGAGCGTCAGTACATGGGGAATCGGGTTCAGCTCGGCCCACAGCAGCAGGCGGTCGAAGCGCCCGGGCAGCGCGCGGGCGTCGACTTCCACCGGCACCTGCCGGGAGTCCTCGGCGAACGGCGGCACGCCCAGCTTCACCCGCTCGTCGAAGACGAAGGGCTCGCCGTTGAGCAGGCGCTTGTGGTGGTACTCCCACATCACCGAGGGCATCGGGTCGCCCTCCACCGCCGCCGCCAGCAGCGGCAGCGCGCACAGCCCGAGCAACAGATGGCGTCTGTGCATCATGTCTCCCTCATTGCACGTCCTGATAAAGCCCCGGCAGTTCGTAGCGCACGCCGTAGGCCGCGTAGAGCTTTTCCAGCTCGCCGCTGCGCACCAGTTCCTCCAGTTCGCCGTCGATGGCGTTGGAGAGCTGGCGGTTGCTTTCGTGCACCGCCATGCCGATGTCCCACTCCGGCTGGCCGAGGTTGGGGTAGGTGTTCTCGGCGTTCTTCAGGTGCTCGTCGGCGGCCTGGGCGCGCATCCAGTCGAGTTCGCCGCGCAGGGCCATCACCGCGTCCACCTTGCCCGCGCGCATGCCGTCGAAGGCCGCCTGGGTGCTGGGGAAGTGCACGGTCATGCGGCTGAGCTGGCCGCCCAGCACCGAGGTCAGGTAGAAGGACGGCACGCTGTCCAGCTCGACGCCGATGCGGTGCTCGCGGAACGCGGCGATGGTGTCCACCTGCGGCAGCCGGCGGTCATCGTTGACCACCTGCCAGCGCTCGCGCTGGTAGGGGCCGAACATTGCCACCTGGGCGTTGGCGAACTCGCCGACATCGTTGCGCCGGTTGGCGTATTCGCGGTCGTAGGGCACGCGCAGCATGACGTCGGCGACCACGCCGGGGCGCAGGTAATGGCCCTTCCAGATGAAGTTGCGCAGGTCGTCGTCCAGGCGCTCGCCGGGGGTCACCCAGAGGAATTCCGCGCGCATGCCCAGGCCGCTGGCCAGGCGCGTCGCAAGGTCGATGTCGATGCCGCGCGGCTGCCCGTCCTGCATGAAGCTGTAGGGCGGGAAATTCTCGTATACGGCGACCCGCAGCACGCCGCTGGCGACCATGTCCTCGTAGGGGCGGACCTGGGCCTGCGCCTGCCCCAGCAGCAGGCACAGGAGCAGGCCGAACAGCAGGCTGGGCAGGCGCATGGCGGTCACTCTTCCACGTGCACGCTGTCCAGGTAGGTGCGGATCGCCCAGAGGCCTTCCTGGCTGATGTAGTCGGCCATCTTCGGCATGTACACGGCGCCGTCGCGCACCGCGCCGTTGATCACCCGCTCCTTGAACCACTCGTCACCCTCGGCGCCGACGTCGAGCATGCGCAGGTCGGGAGCGATGCCGCCGGACTTGGCTTCCAGGCCGTGGCAGCGCGCGCAGTTCTGGTTGTAGGCCGAGGAGCCGATTTCCACGGCCTTGGCGTGGTTGGCGTAGGGTTCGCGGTAGGGGTTGGTGTCGCGCCATTCCTTGCCCAGAGGTTCCAGCCCCGTGGTGTCCACTGCCTGGGGCGTCACATTGCCGTGGGACAGGGCCAGACCCGAGACACTCAGGCCAGCCACTAACAGCAGGCCGCACAGCACGTTCTTGTTGTTCATCACTTCATCCTCATCGAGATGCTTGGCAAGGCTCGGCGCCGGGGACGGCGGCCGTGATGAGGATGGTAAGAACGCCCGGGCGTGGGCCGAATCCTGCTTTGGGTGCTGGCGTCTAGTTCCTTCGTACTAGGGCGGTGGTAGGCGTGGCTGAATCTCTGGCGGCGAGCTGCTTTTTGTACGGTGTTCATGCGCCGCTTCGGCGTGTGCTGAGAGATTTGGTTTCGCCCCCTCGGGCGACCTACTTTGTCAAACGCCACAAAGTAGGCAAAGGTCTATGCCCCGACATCCGGGTCTTCGCTTCGCTCAGACTTCCCTCCTTCCGGTATTGCTCCGAGGGTCGGCTTGCAAGGGCCGTCCCTGGCCCTTCAAGCCTCTCGCGGCATCCATGCCGCTCGCCCCTCTGCGCAATACCTCCACTCGGCCTCCTGACGGGACCCTGCGCGCGCCGGATGTTTCGGTGTGACAGGCAGAGCCGGAGCTGAAGGATTTGCACTTCGTAGGATGGCGTGGAGCGAAGCGATACCCATCAGGGGATAACGCTGCGCGTTATCCACCCTACGAAGAGCAAAAGCATCGCGGACGAAGTCCGCTCCTACGGTGGGATCAGCTTTTGTAGGAGAGACGGGGGCGCCTAGCCTCCGTCCGCGATCGGACCCGGTTCGCGATTTGATCGACGATCTGCGCCAAGGTGCTTTTCGTAGGAGCGGACCTTGTCCGCGATCGGCCCCGATCAAGAGCTTCGCGGACAAGGGCTAGGCGCCCCCGTCTCTCCTACAAAAGCGATCGTGCCCGCCGCGCCTGCAGCAGCGAGCTTGCTCGCGAACCGGGCGCTAAAGCCGTGTGTCCGCCTAAGGCCCCCGGCGACAGCTGAGGATGCAACCCATGGGCGCGGCCGGCGCATGCAGTTCGACCGGCGCCGGGTAGCTGTTGCGGGCGTAGAGGAAATCGAAGCCGAGCAGGCTGAGCATCAGCAGGATCGGCAGGACGAGAGTGACGGCGATACGCATGGCGACGTTTCTCTTTCTGGTTCTTGTAGCGCCATCCTAGGACGCGGGCGCGGCGCGCAACCTACTACCTTGGTACTGCCCCATCGGTACTTTCTGCATATTTGCCGCACCCCGGGCGATTCCTATGCTGGCCGCACAACAAAAATAGGAGTCGCCCATGCGCCAGTTCGTATTGCACGGCGTGGCCTGCCTGCTCGCGGTTGCCTGCGCCGCCCTGCCCGCCCCCGGCGCCCGTGCCGAGGATGCCCCCACGCTGGACGTACGCATCGGCTACCTGGGCTACACCCCCGACCCCGGCCCGCTGCTCTCCAACGTCATCCCCGAACCCACCGACGCCGGCCTGCGCGGCGCCGAGCTGGCGATCACCGACAGCAACAGCACCGGGCGCTTCCTCAAGCAGCGCTACAGCCTCGAAGCCGCCAGCACCGACAGCCCGGACAAGCTGCTCGCCGAAGCCCATCGCCTGCACGACGCCGGCCTGCGCCTGTTCGTGGTCAACGCCCCGGCCGACAGCCTGCGCCAGCTCGCCGCCGTGCTGCCGGACAGCCTGCTGTTCAACGCCGGCGCCGCCGATGACGAGCTGCGCGCCAGCCAGTGCGCGGCGAACGTGCTGCACACCCTGCCCAGCCGGCTGATGCTGACCGACGCCCTGACCCAGTTCCTGGTCCTGCGCAAGTGGATGCGCTGGCTGCTGATCGTCGGCCAGCGCCCGGAAGACGCCGCCTATGCCAACGCCCTGCGCCGCTCGGCGAAGCGCTTCGGGGCGAAGATCGTCGACGAGAAGGCGTTCACCTTCGCCAACGACCAGCGCCGCAGCGCCCAGGCCGACATGCCGCTGTTCACCCAGTCCAGCGAGGACTACGACGCCGTGCTGGTGGCCGATGTGCACGGCGACTTCGGCGAATACGTGCCCTACAACACCTGGCTGCCGCGCCCGGTGGCCGGCACCCAGGGGCTGGTCGCCACCGGCTGGCACAAGACCGTCGAGACCTACGGCGCCGCCCAGTTGCAGAAGCGCTTCGAGGAGCACGCCGGGCGCTGGATGAACGACCGCGACTTCGCCGCCTGGATCGCCGTGCGCAGCATCGCCAGCGCGGTGAGCCGCCTGCGCGCCGCCGACCCCGTGGCGATCCGCAGGCTGTCCCTGTCGCCCGACCTGCCGCTGGACGGCTTCAAGGGCTACAAGCTCGGCTTCCGCCCCTGGGACGGCCAGCTGCGCCAGCCGATCCCGCTGGTGCAGCCGCGCGCCCTGATCAGCACCTCGCCGCAGGAAGGCTTCCTGCACCCCTCCAGCGAACTCGACAGCCTCGGCCTCGACGCACCGGAAAGCCAGTGCCACCTCGCCGACGCCCAGCCCTGAGAAGATTGTCCATGAGGACTCCGCCGATGCCCCGCCGCACGCTCCCCCATCCGCCCCTGCTGGCCCTCGCCTGCCTCGGCGCCGCGCTCTACCTGGCGCCGCCGGCCTTCGCCGCCACCGCCTACGTGTCCAACGAGAAGGACAACAACCTCAGCGTCATCGACCTGGACAGCATGACCGTCACCGGCACCCTCGACACCGGCAAGCGCCCGCGCGGCCTGGCGCTGTCCCACGACAACACGCTGCTGTACATCTGCGCGAGCGACTCCGACACCGTGCAGGTGATGGACCTGGCCACCCGCCAGATCATCAGGCAGCTGCCCTCCGGCGCCGACCCCGAGCAGTTCGCCCTGCACCCCAACGACCGCTGGCTGTACATCTCCAACGAGGACGACGCGCTGGTGACGGTGGTCGACACCCAGAGCGCCCAGGTGCTCGGGCAGATCGACGTCGGCGTCGAGCCCGAGGGCATGGCGGTGAGCCCGGACGGCAAGTGGGCGGTGAACACCAGCGAGACCACCAACATGCTGCACTGGATCGACACCCAGGCCCAGACGCTGGTGGACAGCACCCTGGTCGACCAGCGCCCACGGCATGCGGAATTCACCCACGACGGCTCGCAGGTCTGGGTCTCGGCGGAGATCGGCGGCACCGTCAGCGTGGTCGACGTCGCCGGCCGCAGGATCCTCAAGACCCTGCGCTTCGCCATCCCCGGCGTGCACCCGGACAAGGTGCAGCCGGTGGGCGTGAAGCTGACCGCCGACGGCAAGACCGCCTTCGTCGCCCTCGGCCCGGCCAACCATGTGGCGGTGGTCGACGCGAAGACCTTCGAGGTCCTCGACTACCTGCTGGTGGGCCGCCGCGTCTGGCACCTGGCGTTCACCCCGGACGAGAAAAGCCTGCTGGCCACCAACGGCGTCAGCGGCGACGTCTCGGTGATCGACGTGGATTCGCGCAAGGTCACCAAGTCGATCAAGGTCGGCCGCTATCCCTGGGGCGTGGTGGTGACGCCATGAACACACCGACCCCGAACCCACCGGCCAGCGATGCCCTGGCCGTCCGCGACCTGAGCTTCGCCTACGGCCCGCGCCGCGCCCTCGACGGCCTGGACTTCGCGCTGCCGGCCGGGCGCTTCACCGCGTTGCTGGGGCCCAACGGCGCCGGCAAGTCCACCCTGGTCGCCCTGCTCACCCGCCTCTACGACCTGCAGCAGGGCGAGATCGAGGTGCTCGGCTGCAGCCTGCGCCGGCAGCCGCGCCTGGCGCTGCGCCAGCTCGGCGTGGTGTTCCAGCAGAGCACCCTGGACCTGGACCTGAGCGTGGAGCAGAACCTGCGCTACCACGCCGCCCTGCACGGCCTGCCGCGCAGCGTGGCGAACGAGCGGATCGACAGCGAACTGGCCCGCCAGCAGTTGCAGGAGCGCCGCCGCGACAAGGTCCGCGCGCTCAACGGCGGCCACCGCCGGCGGGTGGAGATCGCCCGCGCGCTGCTGCACCGCCCGCGCCTGCTGCTGCTCGACGAGGCCAGCGTCGGCCTCGACCCGGCGGCGCGCCAGGCGCTCAACGAACACGTGCGCAAGCTGTGCCGGGAAGACGGCCTGGCGGTGCTCTGGACCACCCACCTGCTGGACGAGGTACGCGCCGAGGACGCGCTGCTGGTGCTCGATCGCGGGCGTCTGGTCGCGCGCGGCGAGGCGCGGGACATCTGCGCAGCGGACGCCGGCAGCCTGGAACGCGCCTTCGAGCGCCTGACCCGCCTGGAGGCCTGCGCATGAGCGCCCTGGAAACCCCGCGCTTCGGCCCGGCCGCCTACTGGCAGTGCCTGCGCGGCATCGTCGTGCGCGAGTGGCTGCGCTTCGTCCTGCAGCGCTCGCGCTTCCTCAGCGCCCTGGTGCGGCCGCTGCTCTGGCTGCTGGTGTTCGCCGCCGGTTTCCGCGCCGCGCTGGGCATCTCGATCATCGAGCCGTACGACACCTACGTCACCTACGAGACCTACATCGTGCCGGGGCTGTGCTGCATGATCCTGCTGTTCAACGGCATGCAGGGCTCGCTGTCGATGGTCTACGACCGCGAGATGGGCAGCATGCGCGTGCTGCTCACCAGCCCGCTGCCGCGCGCCTTCCTGCTGGCCAGCAAGCTGCTGGCCACCGCGCTGGTATCGCTGCTGCAGGTCTACGCCTTCCTCGCCATCGCCTGGCTGTACGGCGTGCGGCCGCCGGCCACGGGCCTGCTGCTGGCCCTGCCGGCGCTGCTGCTGGCGGCGCTGATGCTGGGCGCGCTGGGGCTGCTGCTGTCCAACGGCATCCGCCAGCTGGAGAACTTCGCCGGGGTGATGAATTTCGTGATCTTCCCGCTGTTCTTCCTCTCCTCCGCGCTCTACCCGCTGTGGAAGATGCGCGAGGCCAGCCTGTGGCTGTACTGGCTGTGCGCGCTGAACCCGTTCAGCCATGCCGTGGAGCTGGTGCGCTTCGCCCTCTACGAGCGCTTCAACCCGCTGGCGGCGGGCGTCTGCCTGGGGCTGACGCTGCTCTTCGCCGGCCTCGCGGTGCTGACCTTCAACCCCCAGCACGCCGCGCTGCGCAAGGGCTGAAACCTACTACTTTGGTACCGCTTCGCCCCTCCGGACGTCGAATTTCCAAAGTCACGCTCCTGTCATGTAATGGCCGACACAAGAAGAACGACAGAGATACCGCCATGTCTCGCCTTGCCACTGCACTAAACGGCTGCCTGTCCGCGTGCCTGCTCGGGCTGCTGCTCGCCACCCCGGCCACGCGGGCCGAGGACGCGCCGCTGTTCTCCGCCGACGGCTACCGCCTGACCCAATACCGCAGCCCGACGCCTGCGTCCGCCGACCACGCCACCACCCTCGACACCCCCGCCCTGCAGGCGCTGCTCGAGCGCGAGCCGCAGACCCGGCTGGTGGACGTGTACCGCCGCACCTGGCTGAACGGCCAGTTCATCGAAGACGAGAAGCACCGCAACCTGCCCGGCAGCCTGTGGCTGGCCAACACCGGCAACGGCGTGCTGGAGCCCCGGTGGCAGGCCTACTTCGAACGGAACCTCGCCCGCCTGACCGAGGGTGACGCCAGGCGCCCGCTGGTGTTCTACTGCCGCTCGGACTGCTGGCTGAGCTGGAACGCCATCCGCCGCGCACATGCGCTGGGCTACGCCAGCCTCTACTGGTACCGTGACGGTATCGACGCCTGGGAACAGGCAGGACTGCCCCTGCAGGACGCCCAGCCGCAACCGTTCCAGTGACCGGCGAGCGCCCACCGCCCGCTGTTCGCCGCTCGTCACCCATAATGACAATAACGAGGTGTAGGCCATGTACAAGATCCTGATCGCCGACGACCACCCGCTGTTCCGCGAGGCCATCCACAACGTCATCGCCGACGGATTCCCCGGCAGCGAGGTGATGGAGACCGCCGACCTCGACAGCGCCCTGGGCCTGACCCAGGAGCACGACGATCTCGACCTTATCCTGCTCGACCTGAACATGCCCGGCATGCACGGCCTGAACGGCCTGATGAGCCTGCGCAACGAGGCGCCGACCATCCCCGTGGTGATCGTCTCCGCCGAGCAGGACAAGCAGGTGGTGCTGCAGGCCATCACCTACGGCGCCGTGGGCTTCATCACCAAGTCCTCGCCGCGGGCGCAGATGACCGAAGCCATCGAGCAGATCCTCAACGGCAACGTCTACCTGCCCTCGGACATCATCCGCACCCAGAAGAGCTCGCCGCGCCGCGCCAGCCACGAGGAACACAGCATCCCCTCGGAGCTGCTGCAGGCGCTGACGCGCAAGCAGCTGCTGGTGCTAGAACGGATGACCAAGGGCGAGTCGAACAAGCAGATCGCCTACAACCTGGAAATCGCCGAGACCACGGTGAAGGCCCACGTCTCGGCGATCCTGCACAAGCTCAAGGTGCACAACCGGGTGCAGGCCATCCTCAGCGCCAGCGATATCGACTTCACCGCCTACCTGCGCCGCTGAAGTGCGCGTGGCGCTGATCCTTCCTGACAGATTCGTGCTGCCGGGACCGCTACCGGGAACCCCTCGATGCCCTCCACCCGCACCCTGAGCCTCACCGCCCTGGCGATGCTCGCCTTCGCCGGGAACTCGATCCTCTGCCGCCTCGCCCTGAAGGCCACCAGCATCGACGCGGTGGGCTTCACCGGCATCCGCATCCTCTCCGGCGCGCTGGTGCTCGGCCTGCTGCTGAAACTGCGCGGCCGCGCCGCCAGCCAGGGCGGCAACTGGCGCGCGGCGGCGGCGCTGTTCGTCTACGCCGCGGCCTTCTCCTACGCCTACGTGCAGCTCGACGCCGGCACCGGCGCCCTGCTGCTGTTCGGCGCGGTGCAGGTGACCATGATCCTCGCCGGCATGCTGCGCGGCGAACGCCTGCACGGCCAGGCGCTGGCCGGCTTCCTGCTGGCCCTCGGCGGGCTGCTTGCCCAGCTGCTGCCCAGCGCCAGCGCGCCGCCGCTGGCCGGGGCGCTGCTGATGCTGCTGTCGGGCGTGGCATGGGGCCTGTACTCGCTGCTCGGCCGCAGCGGCAGCGATCCGCTGGCGATCAGCGCCGGCAACTTCGTCCGCGCCATCGCCTTCGCCGCGCTGCTGGCGCTGGTCTTCCACGCCGACCTGCGGCTGGACACGTCCGGGGGGATCTACGCCGTGCTGTCCGGCGCGGTGGCCTCGGGCATCGGCTACGCCATCTGGTACAGCGCGCTGCCGGGGCTGTCGGCGATCCAGGGCGCCTCGGTGCAGCTGAGCGTGCCGATCCTCGCCGCCCTCGCCGGCGCCGCCCTGCTCGGCGAGGCGATCAGCCTGCGCCTGGCGCTGGTGTCGCTGGCGGTGCTGGGCGGGATCGCGCTGATCCTGCTGGCCAAGGTCCGCGCCCCCGCGGCCCAACGCGCCTGACGGACCGGTTTTCGTAGGAGCGAGCTTGCTCGCGAACCGGGGCCCCGCAGCGGGGATTGTTCGCGAGCAAGCTCGCTCCTACCAGCCACCCGGAGCTTCGGCGCGTGCCCGTTCCCCTCTCCCTCTGAGTGCACGCTGCCGCTCCGACTTCTCACGCATCACCAACGCTTTCGTAGGAGCGGAGCTTCTCCGCGAAACCGGCCGACAGGCCGGCGGTTGGAAGAGGCACCGCTTTCGCGGTGATCGCGGAGAAGCTCCGCTCCTACAGAAACGACGCACGCCAATGCCGATTTGTAGGATGGCGTGGAGCGCAGCGATACCCATCGATGATCGTGCAGGCCATGTCGATGGGTATCGCAAGCTCCACCCATCCTACGGCGCCACCAACGCTTTCGTAGGAGCGGAGCTTCTCCGCGAAACCGGCCGACAGGCCGGCGGTTGGAAGAGGCACCGCTTTCGCGGTGATCGCGGAGAAGCTCCGCTCCTACGGAAACGACGCACGCCAATGCCGATCTGTAGGATGGCGTGGAGCGCAGCGATACCCATCGATGATCGTGCAGGCCATGTCGATGGGTATCACAAGCTCCACCCATCCTACGGCGCCGCCAAAGGCAGCCCCCTGGCGCCGGCTCAGTCGGCGCGATCCAGCAGGTGGCAGAGCGCGGTCTTCAGCTTCATCGGCCGCACCGGCTTGTGCATCAGCGTGTGGCCCAGCTCGCGGACCTGCTGCTTGAGCTCGTTGCTGTAGTTGGCGGTGATCATCAGCGCCGGTAGCGGCGTGCCGCGGCGGGCGTTGATCGAGGCGACGGCGTCGACCCCGTTGCAGCCGTCGTCCAGGTGGTAGTCGACGATCAGCAGGTCGGATTCGGCGTGGAAGTTGTCCACCTGGCGCGCCAGGTCCTCCTCCGACAGCGCCGTCACCACCCGGCAACCCCAGGCTTCCAGCAGGGTGCGCATGCCGGCGCAGATGGCGGCGTCGTTGTCCAGCACCCACACCCGCGAGCCGCGCAGGCGCTCCACCAGCTGTTCGGCCTGCTGCACCGGCTCCGGCCGCGCCCGCGCCGCGCCGCGCGCCAGCGGCACCTCGACGGCGAAGCGCGAGCCCTTGCCCGGCACCGAGCTGACCTGGATGCGGTGGCCGAGCATGCGCGCGATCTTCTCGACGATCGCCAGCCCCAGGCCGAGGCCGCGGTCCTGGTTCGAGCGCTGGGTGTCGCCGCGCTTGAACTCCTGGAAGATCTCGCCGAGCTTGTCGGCGGGGATGCCGACGCCGGTGTCCCAGACCTCGATCCACAGGCTCTGCCGGCGCCGCCGGCAGCCCAGCAGCACGCGCCCGCTGGGGGTGTAGCGGATGGCGTTGGACAGCAGGTTGCGCAGGATCCGCGCGAGCAGTTGCAGGTCGCTGCGCACCGGCGCGTCGCAGGCCACGAAGTCCAGCCGCAGGCATTCGCTGGCCGCCACCTGACTGTATTCGGCGGCGAGGTTGCCGAGCAGTTCGCCGACGGCGAAGGCGCTGATGTCCGGCTTGATCACCCCGGCGTCGAGCTTGGAGATGTCCACCAGGGTGCCGAGCAGGTTCTCCACGTCCTCCAGCGAGTGGCTGATGTTGCGCACCAGGCCGTCGCCGGCGCCGCGCTCCTGCAGCGCGCTGGTGAACAGCCGCGCGGCGTTCAGCGGTTGCAGCAGGTCGTGGCTGACCGCGGCGAGGAACTTGGTCTTCGACAGGTTGGCCTGCTCGGCCTCGCGCTTGGCCTCGCGCAGGCGCGCCTCGACCTGGCTGCGCTCGTCGATCTCGCGCTTGAGCTGGTCGTTCAGGCTGGTCAGCTCGGCGGTGCGCTCGCGCACCCGCTGTTCCAGGTTCTGGTAGGCCTGGTGCAGCGCCTCGGCGGTGCGCCGGCGTTCGGTGATGTCGCGGATCAGCACGAACAGGCCGGCGATCTGGCCGTTGGCCTGGCGGTTGGGCACGTAGGAGCGCTGCATGTAGCGCTCCTGCCCGGCAAGGTTGGTCTCGGCGATCTCGAAGGTCACGCTCTCGCCGGACAGCGCCCGCTCGAAATACGGCTCCAGGCGCTGGCAGTGCTCGGCGCTGTGCACGTCGCGCAGGCTGCGGCCGAGCATCGAGCCGCTGGGCCAGCGGTACCACTGCTCGTAGACCTTGTTGGTGAATTCGTAGTTGAGGTCGGCGCTCAGGTAGGCGATCAGCGCCGGCACCTGGTCGGTGATCAGGCGGATCCAGCGCTCGCTCTCGCGCAGCGCCTCGGCATGGCGGTAGCGCTCGGTGATGTCGGTGAAGGTGTTGACGAAGCCGCCGGTGGGCAGCGCGTGGGTGCGGATTTCCAGCATGCGGCCGTCGAACAGGCGCTGCTCCAGCAGCGCCAGCGGGGTGCCGTCGGCGGTGCGGCTGCGCGGAGTCAGCAGCGGCAGGCCGCTCTCGGCCATGACGTCGGCGAACGGCCGGTGCGCGCCGATCGGCGCCAGCCCGCAGAGTTCGAGGAAGCGCCGGTTCCACAGCTCCAGCGCGCCCTCGGCGCCGACCATCGCCACGCCCTGGGACAGGTTGTCCACGGCGCGCTGCAGCAGGTGCGACTTCTGCGCCACCGCCTGCTCGCGGCGGGCGGTCTCGCTGAGCTTGATCTCGGTGATGTCGGAATAGAGCACCACCAGGCCGCCGTCGCGGGTCGGCCGTTCGCTCATGCGCACCCAGCGGTCGTCGCGCAGGCGGTAGAGGGTGTGTTCGTCGGCGCTGCTGTTCTGTTCCTCGACGATCAGCCCGCTGCTCTGCGCCAGGCGGCGCACCTCGGCCAGGTGCATGCCGGCGCACAGGCGCGCGCGGGTCGGCGCCCACAGCGCGCGGAAGCGTTCGTTGAACAGCACGATGCGCTGCTGCGGGTCGAACAGCACGAAGGCCTCGGAAATGCTCTCGATGGCATCGAGCAGGTGCTGGTGCGCGGTCTCGGCGCGCAGCCGCGCGTCACTGAGCAGCTGGTTGCTCGACTTCAGCTCGGCCATGGCCTGGCTCAGCGCATCGGTGCGCTCGCGAACCTGCTCGGCGAGCACCACCGAATGCTCGAAGGCGCCATAGGCATCGTCGCCGCGCGAGGCGCCGGACTCGACCCGCTCGATCAGCGCGGCGTTGATGCGCTGCAGCTTGTAGCGCTCGCGCTCCAGCTCGGCGATGCGCGCGCGCAGCTCAGCCGGCGACTCCGCCACGGGGGCGTCCAATGGCGACCCCGGTGAAGGTCTGGTTGATGTGCATGCCATTGAATTGCTCTCCGTAGGTGTTGAAGCCGATCACCTGCTGGCGGCGGAGGAACTCGGAGGTCGCCGCGGTGCTGCCGGCGGCTTCCAGTTCCAGGCGGCGCAGGAAGCAGTCGCAACCGATGGTCAGCAGCGGCGGGCCGAGGCGCTCGTGCAGGCGCTCGAACTGCGCCTGCAGGTTGGGCAGCAGCGGCCCGGTGCTCATGGCGGTGAGGACGATGCCGTTCTCCACCGCGCAGTAGAAGGTCAGGCTGAGGTCGTCGTGGACCTGCTGGATCGCGCGCACGTAGTACTGGTCCCTGATGCGCACCGCCAGCGGGTGGGCGGAGAACAGCTCGAAGCTCAGCGCCTGCGGCGGCACGCCGATCAGCCGCGCGTACTCCAGCGCCGCCGGCTCCGCGTTGAGTTCGTGGACGCGGCGGCCGGCGCTGTCGGCGCTCGTCACCACCAGCTTCTCGCCGCGCGGCACCACGTGGTGGGTGGTGAACACCTCGAAATCGAGCCAGGTGTTGAACAGCAGCACCACGGCGGCGCGGGTGTGGAACTGGCCCTGGTAGTAGACGTGGGTGTGGGTCAGGTGGTTGTCGTCGCCGGCCGAGCCGCCGAAGTGCGGGATGGCGCCGAGCGCCGCGCTGAGCGCCGCCAGCACCACCTCCTCGCGGCTGGAGAGGCCGTCGAACAGGGACAGGACGAAGCTGTGGCCCTTGATCGGCGCCAGCTCGGCGCTGCGGCAGCCGGCCACCAGGCCTTCCACCAGTTGCTGGGCGTCGATCAGGCTGAAGCGCTCCATCTCGTCGATCAGCGCGCTGGCCACCGCGAAGCTGCGCACGTCGAAGCCCACCGCACTGACGCAGCCGCGCCCGTAGCCCAGCGGGGTGATCTCGCCGGCGGTGGTGCAGCCGACCAGTTCGATGCCGCCGAAGTATTGTTCCAGCGCGGCGGCCAGGGCCGGCAGGTCGTACTCGGCGGAGCAGAAGAACAGCACGAAGCCCAGGTGCGGGTGGATCAGCTGGCGCGCCAGGTCCTGGGCCACCGCCTCCGACTCGCGGGCACTGGACATGCCGCGAACGACTCCTTGTGTTTCGTGCATGCTGCGCGCCCGGGTGAGGATATCGACGCTGGCATTCTACGAAGGCCGGGGCGGTGTCCCCATGCTACTTGGGTCGCGCCGGGCACCTCCGAAAGTAGCGGGTGGACGGGTGAGCACGGGGCGCTGCGGCCATCCGGCGATGGGTATCGCTTCGCTCCACGCCATCCTACGAAGTGCCCCTCCTGCGGGACAAGTCCGGCGCCCTGCTCTCGTAGGAGCGGAGCTTCTCCGCGAAATCCCGGCGCAGCCGGGACGGCCGGTGGCACCGGACGCCGGCCTGGCGGCCGGATCGCGGATAAGATCCGCTCCTACAAGAGCGCCGCGTGCCGAGGGCGGGGCGCGTCGTTCCGCACCACCCGCTCCTGCCGGGGGAGTCCGACGAGCTGCTTTCGTAGGAGCGGAGCTTCTCCGCGAAATCCCGGCGAAGCCGGGACGGTCGGTGGCACCAGACGCCGGCCTGGCGGCCGGATCGCGGATGAGATCCGCTCCTGCAAGAGCACCGCGTGCCGGCTTACAGGCTGCGGGCGATCACCAGGCGCTGCACGTCGCTGGTGCCTTCGTAGATCTGGCACACGCGCACGTCGCGGTAGATGCGTTCCACCGGGAAGTCCTGCAGGTAGCCGTAGCCGCCCAGGGTCTGGATCGCCGCCGAGCACACGCGCTCGGCCATTTCCGAGGCGAACAGCTTGGCCATCGAGGCTTCGGTCAGGCACGGCAGGCCGGCTTCGCGCAGGCTGGCGGCGTGGTGGACCATCTGCCGGGCCACGGCGATTTCGGTGGCCATATCGCTCAGGCGGAAGGCCACCGCCTGGTGCTGGATGATCGGCTTGCCGAAGGTCTCGCGCTCGTGGGCGTAGTCGCGGGCGTATTCGAACGCCGCGCGGGCCATGCCGACGGCCTGGGAGGCGATGCCGATGCGCCCGCCTTCGAGATTCGCCAGGGCGATGGCGTAGCCCTGCCCCTCCTCGCCCAGCCGGTAGCTGGCCGGGATGCGCACGTCGTCGAAGGCGATCTGGCAGGTGTCCGAGGCGTGCTGGCCGAGCTTGTCCTCGACGCGCACCACGCGGTAGCCGGGGGTGTCGGTGGGCACGATGAAGGCGCTGATGCCCTTCTTGCCCGCCGCCGCGTCGGTCACCGCGAAGACGATCACCACCCCGGCGTGGCTGCCGGAGGTGATGAACTGCTTGCTGCCGTTCAGCACGTAGTGGTCGCCGTCGCGGCGCGCGCGGGTCTTCAGGAAGCTGGCGTCGGAGCCGGCTTGCGGCTCGGTCAGGGCGAAGGCGCCGATCATCTCGCCACGCGCCAGGGGCATCAGGAAGCGGCGCTTCTGCTCATCGTTGCCGAACTTGGCGATGGGCATGCAGCCCACCGAGTTGTGCACGCTCATGATGGTCGAGCAGGCGCCGTCGCCGGCGGCGATCTCTTCCAGCGCCATGGCGTAGGCCAGGTGGCCGGTCTGCGCGCCGCCCCACTCCTCCGCCACCAGCATGCCGAGGAAGCCGAGGTCGGCCATTTCCTTCAGCGCCTCGGCCGGGAAGCGGTGCTCGCGGTCCCACTCGGCGGCGAAGGGCTTCAGCCGTTCCTGGGCGAACTGGCGGGCAACGTCGCGGATCTGGATGTCTTCTTCACTGGGAATCATGCTTCGCTCCTTACGCCAGGCGCTCGACCGCGATGGCCGTGGCTTCGCCGCCGCCGATGCACACCGCGGCGACGCCGCGCTTGAGGTCGTACTGCCTGAGCGCCGACAGCAGGGTCACGATGATCCGCGCGCCGGACGCGCCGATCGGGTGGCCGAGGGCGCAGGCGCCGCCGTGGACGTTGATCTTGTCGTGGGGGATGTCCAGCTCGCGCATGGCGGCCATGGCGACCACCGCGAAGGCTTCGTTGACCTCGAACAGGTCGACATCGCCCAGCGCCCAGCCGGTGCGTTGCAGCAGGCGCTTCACCGCGCCCACCGGGGCGGTCGGGAACAGGTTCGGCGCGTCGGCGAAGGAGGCGTGGCCACGGATCGCCGCCAGCGGGGTCAGGCCGCGCTTCTCGGCTTCGGACAGGCGCATCAGCACCAGCGCGGCGGCGCCGTCGGAGATGGAGCTTGAGTTGGCGGCCGTGACGCTGCCACCGTCGCGGAACGCCGGTTTCAGGGTCGGGATCTTGTCCAGCCTGGCTTTCGGCGGCTGCTCGTCCTGGCCGATTTCTCGGGTCTCCTTGCCGGCCTTGACCGTCACCGGGACGATCTCGTCGGCGAAGCGGCCGTCGCTCATGGCCTTCTGCGCGCGGGTCAGCGAGGCGATGGCGTAGTCGTCCTGCTGCTCGCGGGTGAAGCCGAATTTCTCGGCGCAGTCCTCGGCGAAGGTACCCATCAGGCGGCCCTTGTCGTAGGCGTCTTCGAGGCCGTCGAGGAACATGTGGTCGAGCACCCGGCCGTGGCCCATGCGGTAGCCGCTGCGGGCGCGCTCCAGCAGGTACGGCGCGTTGGACATGCTCTCCATGCCGCCGGCCAGGGCCACGCGGGCGCTGCCGGCGAGCAGCGCGTCATGGACCATCATGGTGGCCTTCATGCCCGAGCCGCACATCTTGTTCACCGTGGAGCACGGCGTGCCGCGCGCCAGGCCCGCGCCCAGCACGGCCTGGCGCGCCGGCGCCTGGCCCTGGCCGGCGGAGAGCACGCAGCCGAGCACGGCGTCGTCCACTTCTTCCGCGCCCAGGCGGGCGCGCTCGACGGCGGCGCGGATGGCGGCCGCGCCGAGGGTGGCGGCGCTGGCGTCCTTGAAGTCGCCGAGGAAGCCGCCCATGGGGGTGCGGACGGCGCTGACGATGACGATGGGATCATTCATGGCTCTGCTCCTGTTACTTCGCGTTCATGCGGATGGCGCCGTCGAGACGGATCACCTCGCCGTTGAGCATGCTGTTCTCGATGATGTGGCGGGCCAGCGCGGCGTATTCGTCCGGGCGGCCCAGGCGCGGCGGGAACGGCACGCTGGCGCCGAGGGAGTCGCGCACTTCCTGGGGCATGGCGGCCATCATCGGCGTCTCGAAGATGCCGGGGGCGATGGTCATCACGCGGATGCCCGAGCGCGCCAGTTCGCGGGCGATCGGCAGGGTCATGCCGACCACGCCGCTCTTCGAGGCGGAGTACGCGGCCTGGCCGATCTGCCCGTCGAAGGCGGCCACCGAGGCGGTGTTGATGATGATGCCGCGCTCGCCGCCGGCGTCCGGCTCGTTCTTCGCCATGGCGTCGGCGGCCAGGCGCAGCATGTTGAAGGTGCCGATCAGGTTGATGCCGATGGTGCGGGTGAAGCTCTCCAGGGCATGTACGCCGTTGCGGCCGATGACCTTCTCGGCAGGCGCCACGCCGGCGCAGTTGGCCAGCCCGTGTAGTGCGCCGAAGGCGTCCAGCGCGGTCTGCACGGCGGCCTGGCCGTCGGCCTCGCTGCACACGTCGGTGCGCACGAAGCGCGCGTTGGCCTCGCCCAGCTCGGTAGCCTGCGCGGCGCCGGCTTCGGCGTTGATGTCGGCCAGCACCACCTTGGCGCCGGCGCTCACCAGCAGCTTCGCGGTGGCCGCGCCCAGGCCGGAGCCGCCGCCGGTGATGAGGAATACCTTGTTCTGGATCTGCATGGAGTCTCTCCGCTGAAGTCAGTGGGCAGCCGATCGCTCGGCTGCTTCGCGTTGCTTGGCGATCTCCTGGTTGCGCAGGAGGAAGCGCTGGATCTTGCCGCTGGGGGTCTTGGGCAGTTCGTCGACGAACTCCACTTCCCGCGGGTAGCTGTGCGCCGACAGACGCTTGCGCACGTACTGTTGTAGTTCCTCGGCCAGCTCCGTGCTCGGCCGGTAGGTCGAACCGAGCACCACGAAGGCCTTGACCAGTTCGGTGCGCTCCGGGTCGGGCTTGCCGATCACCGCCGCCTCGACCACCGCCGGGTGCTCGATCAGCGCGCTTTCCACGTCGAACGGGCCGACCCGGTAGCCGGAGGTGGTGATCAGGTCGTCGGCGCGGCCGACGAAGCTGATGCTGCCGTCCGCGTTCAGTTCCACGGTGTCGCCGCTCAGGTAGTAGTCGCCGACGAAGGCCTTGGTTTCCATGCCCTGGTAGCCGGCGAACCACATCAGCGGCGACTGGCGGCGGTCCATGGCGAGGATGCCGGGCTGGCCGGCGGGCAGCTCGGCGCCCTGCTCGTCCAGCACCACCACGCGGTGGCCGGGGATGGAGAAGCCGGCCGCACCCAGGTGCACCGGATGCTCCAGCGCGTGGTGGTTGGCCAGCACCATGCCCAGCTCGGTCTGCCCGTAGTGGTCGTGGATGGTCACGCCCAGGTGCTCGGCGAACCAGCGGATCACCTCCGGGGTCAGCGGCTCGCCGGCGCTGCTGACGGCGCGCAGGCGGCCCTTGAGCGGTTTGGACACCGCCTCGCCGGCGGCGATCAGCAGGCGGTACGCGGTGGGCGAGCCGGCCAGGTTGGTGATGCCGTACTTGCGCACGATGCGGCAGGTGCTTTCCACCGTGAACGCGCCTTCGTAGAAGGTGGTCGGGTGGCCCATGGCCAGCGGGCCGGTGACGCCGTAGTACAGCCCGTAGGCCCAGCCCGGGTCGGCGAGGTTCCAGAAGGAGTCCTCGGGACGCAGGTCCACCGCCTCGCGCAGGTAGCCGACGAAGGCGACGATGGCCTTCAGCGGCACCGCCAGCGGCTTAGCCAGCCCGGTGGTGCCGGAGGTGAACATCAGCAGGAAGGGGTCTTCGCCGCTGCGCATGACCGGTTCGAAGTCCGCCGGATGGCGCTCCAGTTCGGCCCAGAAGCTGTAGTCGCCGTGGCGGATGCCCTGCCCCTTCGGCCCGCCGACCGTCACTTGCGTGGGCGCGTCCGGCACGTCGTCGAGCTTGCCGCGGTTGGCGCCGTCGGTGACCACCACCTTGCTGCCGGCCAGTTTCACCCGGTGCTCGATGGCTTTCGGCCCGAAGGCGGTGAACAGCGGCTGGTAGACCGCGCCCAGGCGCCAGGTGCCGAGCACGGTGATCAGCAGTTCCGGGGTGCGCGGCAGCATGCCGGAGACGACGTCGCCGGGGCGCACGCCGAGGCCGTGCAGGAAGCTGGCGAAGCGGCCGGAAAGTTCCTTGAGCTGAGTGAAGGTGTAGGAGGCGCTGTCGCCGTCCTTGCCCTCCCAGAACAGCGCGACACGGCCGGGAATGGCGTGGCGGTCGCAGCATTCGACGCAGGCGTTGAGGGCGTCGAGGTTGCCGGCCAGGGTGGCGTCGGCGGTGGTGCGGTAGTCGAACTCGGCCGTGGCGGCGGTATGGGAACGCATCGCAGGACTCCTGGGTTGTTCTTGTGTGGAGTCCCCTGATATTCCCGCCGCCGTGGGGCGCGGGCAATGTCGAAAGCCGCCAATCTGGATGAGCGGATTGGACAGCTCCGGCTGCGTGGCAGATGGCTTTTCGTAGGAGCGGATCTTATCCGCGATCCGGCCGCCAGGCCGGCCACGGCGACTGTCCCGGCTTCGCCGGGATTTCGCGGACAAGGTCCGCTCCTACGGGAGCGCCATCTGCGGCAGATCAGGCGCGGAACTGATCCATCAACCCCTGCTGGTGGTTGGCCAGCTGGTTCAGCGACTGGCTCACCTGCGCCGACTCCTGCGCCTGGCCGGACAGCGATTCGGTGACGTCGCGGATGCCCGCCACGTTGCGGTTGATCTCCTCGGCCACCGCGCTCTGCTCCTCGGCGGCGCTGGCGATCTGCAGGTTCATGTCGGTGATCACGCCGACCGCCTCGCCGATTCGCCTGAGCGCGGCCACCGCCTGCTCGACCTGGGACACGCTGTCCTGCGCCTGGCGGTGGCTGTTGCTCATCGCGCCGACCACCTCGCGGGTGCCGTGCTGCAAACCCTCGATCACCTGGCGGATTTCCTCCACCGAATCCTGGGTGCGCCTGGCGAGGTTGCGCACCTCGTCGGCGACCACCGCGAAGCCGCGCCCCGCCTCGCCGGCGCGGGCGGCCTCGATGGCGGCGTTGAGCGCCAGCAGGTTGGTCTGCTCGGCGATGCCGCGGATCACCTCCAGCACCGAGCCGATCTGCTCGCTGCTCGCCGCCAGGCCCTCGACCTGGCTCATGGCGCTGCTCATGTCGCTGGCCAACGCGTCGATCAGGCGCGTGGTGGTGTCGATCACGCCGAGGCCGTCGCGGGTCGCGCCGTCGGCGCCGCGGGCGGCTTCGGCGGCCAGCGCCGCGCTGTTGGCGACGTCGTGGGCGGTGGCGCTCATTTCCTGGGAGGCGGTGGCGACCTGGTCGACTTCGCGGAACTGCTGCTGCATGCCGGCGCTGGTCTGGCTGGCGATTTCCGAGGACTGGTCGGCAGTGGCGCGGGCGTCGTGCACCGAGGCTTTCACGTCGCGGATGATCGGCTGCAGCTTGTCGAGGAAGCGGTTGAACCAGCCGGCCAGCTCGCCCAGCTCGTCCTTGCCGGCGTAGTCCAGGCGCCGGGTCAGGTCGCCTTCGCCGCTGGCGATGTTGCGCAGCATGGCGGCGACATTGAGGATCGGCCGGGTCACGCCACGGGCGGTGAGCCAGACCAGCAGCAGGCCGACCACGGCGGCGACCAGGCCGATCAGGGTCTGCCACAGCGCACCGCTGGCGCTGCGCTCATCCAATTGCTTCTGCAGCTGCAGCGCGGGCGCCAGCAGCACGTCCTGGGGCACGTCGAGCACCACCGCCCAGGGCTTGCCGGCATCCGGGATCGGCAGCAGCGGTTCGACCACGCGCAGCCGGCCGTCCTTCTCCAGCACCTGCGGGCGGCCGGCGGCCTGTACGCCGAGCAGTTCGCCAGACTGGCCGGGGAAGGCCTTTTCCAGCGGCTGGCCGAGCAGTTCCGCGTTGCCGCTGTTGCCGGCGAGCAGGCCCGCCGGGCTGACGATGCTGACGCTGCCGGCGCCGTCGTAGAGCTGGCGGTTGCCGTCGAGGCTGAGCTGCTGCAGGCGGCTCAGGCTGATGTCGATGCCGATCACGGCGATGACCTTGCCCTGGTCGAGCAGCGGGAAGGTGACGCTGGTCATCAGCACGCGGCTGCCGGAGGCGCCGTCGAAATAGGGGTTGAGCACGCAAGCCTTGCGGCCCTGCAGCGGGCACTGCTGCCAGGTGTTGAACGGCGTGCCGTCGAGCATCACCGAGGTGTCGGCGATCATCGCCTCGGTCACCGCCAGGCTGGTCATCTCGCCGGAGGCCTTCTGCGCCCAGTAGGCGCCGAAGCGGCCCTTGTCGTTGCTGCCGGCCTCGGCCTGGTCGACGAACCGCGCGTCCTGGCCGTCCAGGGCGTCGGGCTGGAACACCACGTAGAGGCTGAGCAGCGCGGGGTTGCTCTTCAGGCTGTCGCGCACCAGCAGGTTGAGGTCCTTGCGCGTGCTGGCGGCGTCCGCGCCATGCCTGATCGACTGCTCGCGCAGCTGGCTGACCTGGCGGGAGAACTGGTTGCCGAAGTGGTACACGTCGGTGAAGAAGCGCTGGATGATCTCCGCCTGCTGCTCGCTGCGCGCCTGCATCCGCGCCCTGGCGGCGTCCTTGAGCATGTCGGCGTTGGCCGCCTTGACCAGCCCGGCGTCATGGTTCATGCGCAGCAGCGAGAGGCCGACCAGCAGGCTGACGATGCAGAGCAGGCAGAAGCCGGTCAGCAGGGTGATTTTCCACTGGATCGAAAGACGGGACAGGAACATGGCGTGGGCGTCCTTGGGCAAACGTCGGTTTCTTGAAGGGTGATCGGCTTCCAGCCGGCTTTCTTGAGCGGCCCCGGGACTTACCCGGGCTCCTGGCGGATCAGCGCGCGGTATTGCCCCGGGGTCGAGCCGGTCCACTTGCGGAAGGCCTTGTAGAAGGCGCTGGTGTCGGCGAAACCGAGCTCCTCGGCGAGGTCGGCGAAGTTGCCGTCGCCGCTGTCCAGCCGGGCGATGGCGAGGTCGCGGCGCAGCTGGTCCTTGAGCGCCTGGTAGGACTGCCCTTCGGCGGCCAGCTTGCGGCGCAGGGTCGAGGGCGCCATGTAGAAGTGCCCGGCGAGGGCGTCGAGGTCGGGCCAGCGCTCGAACTTCAGGCTGCGCAGGTAGGCCTTGGTGCGCGCGGCGAGGCTCTGCGGGTCGCGGTAGCGCACCAGGATGTTGGCCGGCGCGCCGTTCAGGAAGCGCTTCAGCTCGCGCTCGTCGCGGCGCACCGGCAGGTCCAGGGCCTCGGCGTTGAACAGCAGGCGCGACTGGCGGCGGGCGAAGTTGAGGTTCTCGCTGAACATCACCCGGTAGTCGGCGATGAAGTCCGGCGGCGGGCAGCGCAGCTCGACGGCGAGGATCGGGATGCGCCGGCCCACCAGCCAGCAGGCCAGGCCGTGCAGCATCAGCCACAGGGTGAAGTAGCAGAAGGCGCGCGGCGCCGGGCCGTCCGGCTCGTCGAGGACGATCGCGGCGAGGCCGTCCCGGCGGGTCAGGCGCGGGGTGAAGTCGTCGAAGATCAGGCCGATGAAGCGCAGCGAGGCGTTCAGCGCCGCCTCCAGGGTCGGCTCGCGGATCGCTGCGGCGGCCATGAAGTTGAAGCTGCCGGACTTCATGCGCCGGGCGTTCATGCCGAAGAATTCGTCGTCCATTTCCCGCGCCAGGCGCCGCCAGAGCCGCGCGTAGGCTTGGCTGGAAACCCGCGCGTAGGGCTTGCCGAACAGCTCGGCGGGAATGCCGGCGGCGGCCAGCAACGGGCCCTCGTCACCGGCGCGACGCCGGAACTCGGCCAGCGCCTCGGCCACCAGGCGGATGGAGATGGTGCCCTTCTCTACGCCCATGCCGCCTCGCGGTCATGGGCGTGAGGCGGCGGCGTCCGGTCAGCCACGCTTGCTGCACACCTCGTCGATGCTGATCTCGCGCATGCGGAACTTCTGGATCTTGCCGGTCACCGTCATCGGGAACTCGTCGCAGAAGCGGAAGTAGCGCGGCACCTTGAAGTGGGCGATGGCGGCCTTGCAGAAGGCGCGCAGTTCCTCCTCCTCGACGCGGTGGCCGGGGTGGAACTTGACCCAGGCCACCAGCTCCTCGCCGTATTTCTCGTCGGGGATGCCGATCACCTGGGCGTCGGCCACGGCGTGGTGGGTGTAGAGGAATTCCTCGATCTCGCGCGGATAGATGTTCTCGCCGCCGCGGATGATCATGTCCTTGCTGCGCCCGACGATGCGCACATTGCCCGCCTCGTCCATCTCCGCCAGGTCGCCGGTGAGCATCCAGCGCGCCGGGCTGATGGCTTCCATGGTCGCCTGCGGGTTGTTCCAGTAGCCGAGCATGACGCTGTAGCCACGGGTGCACAGCTCGCCGATGGTGCCGCGCGGGACGATGCGGCCGTCGATGTCGATGATCTTGCTTTCCAGGTGCGGCTGGGTGCGGCCGACGGTGGTGACGCGGGTTTCCAGGTCGTCGTCGGGGCCGGTCTGCAGCGATACCGGGCTGGTTTCGGTCATGCCGTAGGCGATCTGCACTTCGGCCATGTGCATCTCGTCGATGACCCGGCGCATCACCTCGATCGGGCAGGTGGCGCCGGCCATGATCCCGGTGCGCAGGCTGGAAAGGTCGAAGTCGCCGCGATTGGGGTGGTCCAGTTCGGCGATGAACATGGTGGGCACGCCGTACAGCGCGGTGGCCTTTTCTTCCGCCACCGCCGCCAGGGTCGCCTCGGGCTCGAAGCTGGGCGCCGGGTAGATCATGGTGGAGCCGTGGGTCAGGCAGCCGAGGTTGCCCATCACCATGCCGAAGCAGTGGTACAGCGGCACCGGGATCACCAGGCGGTCGTGCTCGGTGAGGCCGAGGCTGTCGCCGACCATCAGGCCGTTGTTGAGGATGTTGTAGTGGCTGAGCGTGGCGCCCTTGGGGAAGCCGGTGGTGCCGGAGGTGTACTGGATGTTGATCGGTTCGTCGAACTGCAGCAGCGCCTGGCGCTCGGCCAGCTCGGCGGCGGAAATCGCCGCGCCCAGCGGCGCCAGCTGGCTCCAGCGGAGGAAGCCGGCGGGGGCCGTGTCGGACAGGCTGATCACCCCGCGCAGCTCCGGCAGGCGCTCGCTGGACAGCTCGCCCGGACGCCCCTGCCCCAGCTCGGGCAGCAGGTCGGCGAGCATGCCGTGGTAATCGGAGGTCTTGAACGCATCGGCGCACACCAGCCAGCGGCAGCCGGACTGCTTGAGCGCGTATTCCAGCTCGTTGCCGCGGTAGGCCGGGTTGATGTTGACCAGCACGGCGCCGACCTTGGCGCTGGCGAACTGGGTGATGCACCACTGCGCGCAGTTGGGCGCCCAGATGCCCAGGCGGTCGCCGGGGCGCAGGCCGAGGGCGAGGAAGGCGCGGGCGATGCCATCGACCACCCCGGCCAGTTCGGCCCAGGTGTAGCGCAGGTTCTGGTGGCGCACGACCAGGGCCTCGCGCTGGGCGAATCGCTCGACCGTGGCATCGAAGGCAGCGCCGACGGTCATGGCCAGCAGGGGCTTGTCCTGGCGGCCGCGGGTGTAACTCAGGTGGTTCATGGCTTTCCCTTGTTGTGCTTGTTCTGGGATCAACACTGAACGTTCGGCGACGGCATCGACGTCGGGGGTCTGTGGCCGGGCCTGCTTGCAGGCCGCCAACCGGGCTGACTGGCCGGTCGCGGGCTGCGGAACATGTTTACGTTAACGTAAAGGTAAGCGCAACCCCAAGACCTCTCCCTTGATGCCATGCCGCCACTCCATACAGTGGAGGATAGCCAGTCACAAAACGTGCCATCAGATGAAAAATCCATAGCTGGCAAGGGTTTGACACGTTTTTCAACTACCGGGGCGTAGCCTGTGCCGGTTGCATTTCGCAACAGCCGGCGCCTTGCCCGCCGCTGCGCCGGCATTACCGTCCGCGGACCTGCGCGATTGTCGATGGCGCTGTCTCAGGCCGTCGCAAAGTGATACAGCCCCCGCCCCGCACGGCCGCGTGCGCCGGACCGGGGCATGAATTAGAATCCGCGAAATTGCCTACAGGGATGTAGAACTTTTCCACTAACACCTGCGAATCACATTCATGACTACTCGTCGTTCGATACTGAGCCTGCTGTTTGCCTGCGCCGCTGTTGTCTGTACATCGAACTCCCTCGCCGCCACGCCCGCCAAGGCGGCACAACCCAATCAACTGGTCCTGGCCTCCGGCAGCGCGCTGGTGGTCGACCTGCAGTCCGACAAGGTCATCTACTCCAGCAACCCCGGCCTGGTCGTGCCCATCGCCTCGGTGACCAAGCTGATGACCGCCATGGTGACGCTGGACGCCAAGCTGCCGATGGACGAGATGATCACCGTCGACATCTCCGAGACCGCCGAGATGAAGGGCGTGTTCTCCCGCGTGCACCTGGGCAGCCAGATCAGCCGCGAAAAGATGCTGCTGCTGGCCCTGATGTCCTCCGAGAACCGCGCCGCCGCCAGCCTCGCCCACAACTATCCGGGCGGCTCCAAGGCCTTCGTCGCTGCGATGAATGCGAAAGCGAAATCGCTGGGCATGACCAGCACCCACTACGTCGAGCCCACCGGCCTGTCGATCCACAACACCTCCAACGCCCAGGACCTGATCCGCCTGGCCAAGGCCGCCTACACCTACCCGCAGATCCGCCAGATGAGCACCACGGCGACCAGCGACGCGCGCTTCAGCAAGCCCGGCTACTCGCTGAGCTTCTTCAACACCAACCCGCTGGTGCGCAACGGCAAGTGGGACATCCGCCTGACCAAGACCGGCTTCACCAACGACGCCGGCCACTGCCTGGTGATGGTCACCATGATGAACGGCCGCCCGGTCGCCCTGGCCCTGCTGGACGCCTTCGGCAAGCGCACCCACGCCGCCGACGCCAGCCGCATCCGCCGCTGGGTGGAAACCGGCAAGGCCTCGCCGGTACCCGCCGCCGCCCTGCAATACAAGGCGCAACGCAGCCAGGCCCGCGCGGCCAGCGTGCAGGCCGCCGAGTAATCCCCCTCGCGCTGGCGGAGCCTCCTCCGCCAGCCGCTCCCCGCTGACGCTTACCCCCTGCCGGATGGCGCTTTCGCCGCTTATATGTCGACCGTCATCGAATGCTAATATGATGACCGACATATACATGGCCGAACGGGCCGGAAGCAGGAGTTGAGCGATGAACGATATTTCCCGCGAACAGAAGATCGCCGCCTGGGAGGCGGCCGCCGCCGAAACGCGCCGGCGCCTGGCCGAGCCCGGCGTGATCGCCCTGCAGGAACTGCGCGGCAAGACGCCCCTGGCCTTCTTCGAGGGGATCGGCAACGGCGAGCTGCCCTCGCCGCCAATGAATGACCTGATCGGCTTCGTGCCGCTGGAATGGGGCCAGGGCCGCTTCATCTTCCAGGGCACCCCGGACCTGCGCCACTACAACCCGCTGGGCACCGTGCACGGCGGCTACGCGGCGACCCTGCTGGACTCGGCCATGGGCTGCGCCGTGCACACCATGCTCGAACCCGGCCTGGGCTACACCACCACCGACCTGCGCATCAGCTACATCCGCGCGATGACCCGCGACACCGGGCCGATCCGCGCCGAAGGCACGCTGATCCACCTCGGTCGCTCCACCGCCCTGGCCGAGGGCCGCCTCTACGACGTGGACGGCCGCCTCTATGCCACCGGCTCCACCACCTGCCTGATCCTCGGGCGCTGACTGGCCGGCTTTTTCCAACTGACCATTCCGGGGGCTGGCGGGCGGCGGGGAGCTTGCGATACCCATCCGCGGGGCCGCGCGGTAATCGATGGGTATCGCTTCGCTCCACGCCATCCTACGGCCCTGCCAAAGACCATTGCTCCCGCGCGCAGCCTGCCGTGAATCACCCTCCGCTGCCCATCCCGCGTTAGAATGACACCCGGCATTCCATGATCCGCAGGAGACCCCGGTCATGCGTTACTCCGAAGACCACAAGGCCCAGACCCGCGAGCGCATCATCAACGAGGCGGCGCAGCGCTTCCGCAGCGAAGGCGTCGACGCCACCGGGTTGCAGACGCTGATGAAGGCGCTGGGCCTGACCCACGGTGGGTTCTACGCGCACTTCAAGTCCAAGGACGAACTGGTGGAGATCGCCCTGCAGCAGGCCGCCGCGCAACTGCGCGAGCGGGTCGAGCGGCAGTTCGAGCAGGACGACCCGCTGCCCGGCTTCATCGACCAGTACCTGTCCGCCGGCCACCGCGCCGCGCCGGGCAAGGGCTGCCCGCTGCCGACCATGTCCGCCGAGCTGGGCGCCCGCGGCCACGCCAGCCCGACCACCGACGCCATCGTCCGCGCGCGCATGTCGGCCATCGAGGAGGCCTTGCCGGCGGAGCACGCCGAGGACGAGAGCATCGCCCTCCTCGCCACCCTGGTCGGCGCGCTGGTGCTGTCGCGCAGCGTGGCCGATCCGCAGCTGTCCGACCGCATCCTGGACAGCACCCGCCGCCACCTCAAGCGCGAGATCGGCGCGGCGGAGTGAGGCGTTGATTGCCGGAGTATCAGGCAGCATGGGTATCGCTTCGCTCCACCCATCCTACGGATTGCCGACACTCTGCAAACCTCTGTAGGAGCGAGCTTGCTCGCGAACAATCCCAGCTGCGGACTGACAGGTTCGCGAGCAAGCTCGCTCCTACAAAGAGCAAAGAGCCATCAGCCCCTGTCGGGTTCCATCCTGAACGCGCATAAAAAAGCCCCGGCGCAAGGCCGGGGCAAGCTTTTCGCCACTCAACGAATCATTCAGTCGACCGCGAGGCCATAGCGCCGCGCCGGGACGCTGCGCGACAGGTTGGGCGCCATCTTCATCCGGGCGGCGGTCATGGCGTCGAACTCGCCGGCATCCGGCAGCGACGGCAGGGTCACCACTTCGCCCTGCGCCAGGCCCGCCAGCGCAGCATCGACCATGTGGTTCACGTCCATCAGCATTTCCGCCGGCAGCGCGGAGATATCGGTGCCGGCGCGCTCCCAGATCTCGGTGCGGGTGGCGCCCGGCAGCACGACCTGGATGCGCAGGCCCCGGGGCGAAAGCTCCTGCTGCATGGACAGGGTCAGGTTGAGCACGAAGGCCTTGGTGGCGCTGTAGCTGCCGTTGAACAGCTCCGGCGCCAGGGCCAGCACCGAGGCGACGTTGATGATGGTGCCGCGGCCGCGACCGGCGAAGGCCCGGGCGGCGGCGCCGGCGAGGCGCGCGGTGGCGGTGACGTTCAGCTCGATCATGCTTTCCAGGCGGTCCAGGTCGGTTTCCACCAGGGTGCCGTTGAGCGCCACGCCGGCGTTGTTCAGCAGCAGGCTGATGCCCGGGTCCTCGCCCAGCCGGGCCTCGACGCGGGCGCGGTCTTCCCGGCGGGTCAGGTCGGCCCTGAGCACCTCCACCGAGACGCCATGCTGCGCGCCCAGCCGCGCGGCCAGGGCGTCCAGGCGCTGCTGGTCGCGGGCCACCAGCAGCAGGTCGTAGCCCTGGGCGGCGAGGCGCTGGGCATAGGTCGCGCCGATGCCGGAGGAAGCACCGGTGATCAGCGCGCGGCCCAGTTCGGATTGGCCATTCATGGTTCTTCTCCACAGGGGCAACAGGCCCCGCATGCAAGGGAAATCAGGGCCCGGGGGCCGTCTGGAGTGTCCGGCCCGAATTGAATTACGGCCGTCATCTGACGATTAATATTATGCATGTAATATTACCTGTCAACACCTCGTACGCGCAGGTGACAGGCGGCGGCAAGGACGAAGGAACGCAGCGCTCCGACGTCAGGATTCGGCGAGGGATGAAGCGAAGGCGCGAAACAGGACGGGCGACACGGGACGCGAAAAGATTGGCGCTTTCCAGCCCGGCGTCTGCGCGACCGCCTCGGGAAGCAGGCGCCAGCACGGCCGGCGCCCGGCGGGCGTCACTCCTGAACGGCCCAGCGGTTGAGCCAGTTCCAGCGATGCGGGAAGCGCGCCTTCAGGCCCAGGCGGTCGACGCGCCAGAATGCCGGCCACTCGCCCTTGACCCGCGCCAGCAGGCGCAGGTTGCGGTTCGGCGCGCTGAACGCCTCGCGCAGCTCCACCGGCACCGGGGCGGCGTCCTCGACCATGCGCACCACCTCCGCCGGCAGCCACTTGCCGTCCGGCAGGCGCACCCGGAACGGCTGGCCGGGAGAGGCGTATTCGGCGAAGCGCGGGTCGAGGTAGATCCAGATTTCCGCATCGCCCAGCCGCTGCAGGCGCATCAGCAGGGTGCCGGGGCCGACGTTCTCACCCTCGCCGACCAGGACTTCGCTGATGACCCCGGGGTCGCCGGCCTTCAGGTCGAGCCCTTGCAGGCGCGACTGCAGCCAGTCGCTTTCCAGCCGGCGCTGGCGATCCAGCGTGTCGTCCCCCGGCTGCGACTCGCGGCGGTCGAATTCCACCAGATCGCGCTGGCGGCGGTCGCGCTCGTCCTGCGCCTGCTGCACTTCACCGCGGGTCGCCGCGCCCGCGGCGAACAGGCCGCGCAGCTGTTGCAGGCGGCTGTCCGCACTGCCCAGCAGGCGCACCAGGGGCTCGCGCTCGCGTTCGCCGAGGGTCCGCCGGCCGCTTGCCGCGGGCATCGCCTGCGACGGGTCGGCCAGCAGCGCCAGGCGCGCGCGCCATTCGGGATTGTCCATGCGCATCAGCAACTGGCCGGCCTGCACCTTGTCGCCGGGCCGGACCAGCACCTGCGCCACCTGCCCGGCCTCCCGGGCGCGCAATTCAGTGGACGGCAGGTGCAACTGCGCGGGCGCTTCGATCAGCCAGAGGCCGAGCATTTCGCGCCCCACCAGGAACAGCAGCGGACTGGTCACCACCAGCAGGATCAGGTACCAGCGCAGCTTGAACGCCATGCGCTTGCCCGGCGCATAGAGCACCTTGAGGCCCTGCTCCTGGGTGGGCTGTTGTTCCTTCGGGCTGGAGAATCGAATCTTCATGGGATGCTCAATGCGGGTAATGGGACCAGTCCTGCCAGTCGATGCCGGAAACCCCGGCCGCCTGCAGAGGTGTACGCCAGCGCTCCACCTGCCGTTGCAACTGGGCGCGCGACGCTCCGGCCCAGGACTCTTCGGCCGGCAATTGCGGCTCGACACTCTGCGCCAGGCGGAAACGCAGCGCCGGCCAGCGCCGGGCGATGGACTGTGCCTGTTCCGCGCTGCGTTCGGGGTTGCGGGTGTAGATCATCAGGCTGACCTGCCGTACGCCGACCTGCGGCAGGGCGCAGGGCACGCAGGTGCCGCCGGCCGGTTCGGCGAACCAGCGCGGGTGGCTGGACAGTTCCAGCGGCCAGTAACCGAGCCGGGCGACCGCGCCCAGGGTGTCCAGCCAGTCCCGCAGGCGGCTGTCGGGCACCGGCCAGCCGAGCTGCTCGACTTCCAGGTCCAGGTGCACGGCGTCGAAACGCACCTCGCGCAGCTGGCCGAGCAGCGCCAGCAGGTCCTTTCGCCCGTCGGCCGACAGCCACGCCGGGTCGCCCAGCAGCAGGACGACCTGCATGCCCTGGGCGCGGGCATCGGCCAGGGTGCCCTGGAGCTGCCCGCGCAGGGTCGGGATATCCGCCACCTGACGGGCGTCGAGCCCGACATGGAGGCGCTGCATGCCGGCGCTGCGCAATGCCTTCAGTTCGGCGCGCCGGGTTCCGGGCTGCAACAGGGCATGGCTGTTCCACAGGTACACCCCCTGGCTCCAGGCCGCGCCCCCGGCCGGGCGGGCCTTCTCCCGGGTCTTCGCGGGGGCGTCCGCCGGTGCTTGCCAGCTCAGCTGCTGCGCACCGAGCAGCGGACTCAGCGCCTGGTCGTCGTCGACGAACATCCGCAAGGCGGCTTCGCGCAACCACACGGCATGCCACGCGGCGATCAGGCGCAGGCCGTTGTCGTAGCGCGCCAGCGCCGCCGCCTGCTCCTCGGCCAGCGAGCCTTCGGCCGAACGCTCCGCGCGCAGGCGCTGCTCGCGCAGGGCCACCGCGGACACGTCGAGTTGTTCGCGCTCGCGCTCCAGGTCCTCCACCGCCTGGCGCTGCCCTTGCAGCGCCTTGCCCAGCGCCTGCAGCAACTGCTGGCGCTCGGCGCTCAGCCTGGCCTCGGCCGCCTGGTGCCGCGCCTCCCCTTCCCGCCCGCGGGCCTGGCCGTAGGACATCAGGTCGAAGGGCGTGGAGAAGTTGAGACTGGCGACCAGGCCATTGCCAGTGCTGGTGGCCCCGCTGCGGTCCTCGTAGCTCTGCGCCACGCTGAAGCTGGAATCGATGCTGTCGTACCAGGGCGACGTGCGGTTCCGCTCGGCCTGCTTCAGCTCATCGCGGCGCTCCTGCAGGCGCGGATGGCCTTCCAGCGCCTGGCGCCAGCTGGCCAGGGGCTGCACCTGCGCGGCCAGCGCTTCCGCCTGGGCCTGCGTGCCGGGGGTGATGTCCAGGCCGGAGAGATCGGCCAGGCTGGCGCGGGTGTCATCCATCAGCCGCGCGCTCGATGCGCAACGCCGCTGCAACGTCTGCCACTGGCCGTCCAGCAGGCGCGCCTGGGACGGCAGCAGCCAGCCCTGGCGCTGGCGCAGGGCCAGGCGCTCGCGGGCGCTTGCGGCGTCCGGCAGCAGCGTCCGGCACCAGCGGTTTTCCTCCTCCGCGCGCCACCAGTCGGCGTAGGCGCTGCGCAGTGCCAGCCGCTGTTCGGCCTTCTGCAGCAGGCGCCGGGAGCGCTGCCGCTGCTGTTCGAGCTCGACGGCGGAAATCGCCTGCACCTGGCGCTGCAGGCTGCCCAGCAGGGGATGGCGCAGACCCAGCGCCAGGCTGCGTCCGTAGTAGGTATCGATCACGTCCTCGGTCACCAGCTCGCGATAGTGCCCGGTACTGCCCGCGCCGAACCACTGCCAGCCCGCTTCGGCCTCGCGCTGCTCCTTGAGCGCGTCCAGGGCCCGCAGGTCGGCGCCGTTGGCCTGCAGGACGGCACTGTCCTCGGCGCTGTCGAGCACCCGCGACAACGGCAGCACGTCGGCCCGGGACAGGCCGGCGGCCAGCAGCAGGGAGCCAAGGAGCAGGGAACGCATCATCGGATCAGAACCTCTTTGCCTTACGCAGCACCCACCAGGGCGCCATGCTGGTTTCTTCATGGCCGCGGCGCAGTGCCTCGTTGAGCATGGCCACCGCGCTCCACAGGCGCATGACCAGCATGAACAGCGGGAAGACGAAGACCACCGGGAACAGTTTCAGGTCCTGCCGCGGACGCTCGGAAACCAGCACCAGCATGGTCAGGTACAGCAGCAGGGTCACGCCCAGGTAGACCAGGTAGATGAGCAACGCCAGGGACACGACCCGCGGCCAGGGCGTGATCAGCGGACCGATCACGCAGTAGCCGAAGATGATGAACGGCAGCACCAGCTGGAAGAAGAAGCCGGTGACCAGGGTCATCAGGAAGTTGGGCCAGCCCAGCAGGCGCGGGTTGAAGCTGTGGCGATGCTTGCGGATGTAGAGGAAGTAAAGGTCGCCGTCCCAGCGCAGCCGCTGCTGGAGGAACTGGAGGAACTTCACCGGCGCGTCGGTATGGCCGATGGCGCCGGGCTCGAAGGGGATGCGCAGGGGCCTGCGGCCGAAGTAGTTCTTGATCCGCAGGGTGATGTCCAGGTCCTCGGCGGTGTGGGTGTCCCAGCCGCCGATCTTGTCGAGGAAGCTGCGGCGGAACGCGCCGAAGGCGCCGGACACGTTGTTCACCAGGTTCCATTCGCTGAGGCCGATCTTGGCCATGTGGATCGACAGCTGGTACTCCAGCGCCTGCATGGCGGTGGTCAGCGAAGCCCAGGCATTGCGCACCCGCAGGCTGCCCGCCACCGCCGGCACGTCGGGGTCGGCGAAATGCCGGACCATGCGGCTGACCATGTCGTTGTCGAAGGAGGTATCGCCGTCCAGCGCCATGATCACCTCGCCGGTGCAGTGCGCAAGGCCCGCATTGAGCGACGAGACCCGGCCGCCGCGCTGCCATTTGGCGATCGGGCGCAGCAGACGCCGGGGATGCAGCGCCGGATCGACGCGGAAGTCGCGCACCGCCTGCATGGTCGGCTTGTTGACCGCCGCGCCGTCGACCACCGGGATCATTTCGATGTAGCCCGGATAGGTCTGCTCGCACAGGCTCAGCAGGGTCTTCTGCACATCGAGCCCTTCGCTGTAGCAGGTGATGATGCACGACACCCGCGGGCGGAAGCCGTTGTCCTTGGGCAGCTCGAACGGCTTGCGCACGAACCAGCGCAGCACGCCGATCAGCACCATCAGGTTGAGCGGCACCTCAAGCAGCAGGAAGGCCGGCAGCAGCGTGAGGGCTGCCCGGAAGAACCCGTCGGGACGGGCGAACTCCCCGATCAGCAGCAGCCATTGTTCGGTGAACGCGTCCATGTCTCAGCCAAGCTGTCCGCCCAACCGGGCCAGCAGCAAGGCGGCGTCCTCCTGTTCCAGTTGGTCGTCCGGCGCGGTGAAGCCCGCCAGGCGGACTTCGATGCGCGTTGCCTTTTCCTGGGTCAAACGCTCGGCGCCCTTGGCCAGGCGCTGGCGCACCACCGCCAGCCCGGCGGCGTCGGTGTGGGGCATGAGCACCCAGAGCACCTCGTCGCTCATGCGGCAGCAGCGATCGGTTTCGCGCACGGCTTCCTGCAGGCGTTCCACCAGCCCGTCGACCAGCGCGTGGCCGCGCATCTCGCCCAGGTCGGCCAGGGTTTCCAGCAGGTTGACGTAGCGCAGCCCGAGCAGGGAGAACGGCGGATTGCGGTGTCGCGTGGTCAGTTGCAGCTGCCAGGTGAGCAGGTCGAGGAAGGCCTGACGCGGCAACAGGCTGAGGCTGCCGAAGCTGTCCATGCTCGCCGAGGCGCCGCTGAAGCCTTCGCGGCAGCGCAGGCGCCCGGCCTCGGCCATGCGGAAGTGGCGCACCTCGCGCACGCGCAGCTTGTCCGGATCGTGGTTCTGCCCGCAGTCCAGGCAACGCGCCTCCACGGCGGCGTCGACGAAGAACGCCTGGCAACTGCGGCAGCGGTAGTTCTCCAGGGGGCGGTCGTAGTCGCTGCCGATGTGGCGCAGGCGGGTCAGGCAGTTCGGGCAGAGCAGCAGGCCATCCTTGAGGAAGTGCTCCTGGGGCCCGACGTGCCCGCAGGTGAAACAGTGCAGCGACGGCTGACGGCCGATGTCCAGGGCCTGGCACTCCGGGCACACGTCCACATAGTTCAGGCGTCCCGAACCGCAGCTGACGCACAGGCGCAGGCGGTCCAGCAGTTCGCCCGCCTCCAGCCAGCCCTGCTGCCCCATCAGTTGCAGCCAGGAGAACGGGTGGACCTCCTCGCTGTCGCTCAGGGCTTCGAGAATCGGGTAGCGGTAATGCTGCGGCACGCTGCTGTCGCGCACGGCATGCACGTCGCCGCGGGAGCGCAGCCAGAGCCAGGCCAGCACGCGCTCCTCGAAGCGCGCCGGCGCCTGCCCGCGGTTGAACAGGTTGAAACGCTCGCGCCACAGGCGCCAGAGCGGTGTGATGGCGCCCGTTTCGGCCGGCGGCGCGCCATCGCCCAGCGCCGTGCACCAGGGGTCGAGGTCCTGGCAGCAGTAGATCAGGGCGAAGCGATAGCGTGGGTCCTGGCGCAGGCTGCGGAGTATCTGCCCCGCCTGGGTGCCGGGCAGGTCCAGGAGCAGCACATCGTAGGTCGATGCCGACTGCAGGGCGGCCAGGTCGGCGAAATGATCCAGTTCAGCGCCGCTGTAGCGGGAGGAAGCGCTGCCGATCACAGCGGCCAGGGGTGACGCGGTATTCATGGAAAATCTCTGCGAGTTGTCCTTAACCTGAGGGTCAGTAATAGCAAAAAAGCATCATGGATTCGACATTTATTTGTCGAGGAAATATTACACCGATATCACTTGCCATTTTATTGACGTCGATCAGCCCGCGCACCGGCCGCCTCCGCAACGGTCGCCGAAGCCACTCACGACGGCCGCAGGACCATCCGGCACTTTAGATTGTCCAGTCTAGACGGCGGGCGCGAGTCTGCTACCACCCCGCACAAGAACAAACCGGGAGCCCCAACTGCACGTTCTGCCTGCCTATGCACCGGGAATGCCCGGAGGAGGACACATGCGATTGCGCTGCTTTTTCCTGGGATGCCTTTGGGATGAAGGGAGTCTGATCGAGATCGGCCGGGTGCCGATGCGCTGCCAGCGCTGTGCGCGCTGCGGTGCCCAGCGTTACCTGGCTGCCGGAAGACCGAGCGAGGAGGCGGAAACCTGACGGCGCCCGTTCATCGATCCAGGCGCCAGGGAAAACTGCCCGGGGCCTTGCGCCCCGGGCAGCCAGGCAGTGCCGGTCAGTTGGCCACGAAGGCCTGGCTGGTGGTGATCGCCATGTCGCCGCCGGGCAGCTTCAGACCGCCGATGCGCTCCAGGCTGTCGGCGTCGAAGATCGCCACGTCGTTGAGGGTGCCGGTGAGGTACAGCTTGTTGCCGGCCTTGTTGGTCGACAGGCAGTAGTAGGAGTGGTCCAGGTTCGCCGCCTTGACCAGCTTCTGCTCCTTGATGTCGTACTTGGCCAGGCGGTTGAGCACGCCGTAGACGATGTTGCGGTCCTTGGCCGAGCGGATGCCGCTGAAGTACACCTCGGTGACCGGGCCGAAGTCGACGGTCTCGGTCTTGCCGGTGGCCAGGTCGATGTTGAAGAAGCCGTAGAGGAAGTCGGCGGTGGCCAGGTCCTGCTTGGCGTCCTTGAACTTCGCCGTGGTGTAGAGCAGCGAGAAGTCGCGCGGATAGGTCTGCTGGTTCCACACGTAGAGCACATCTGGCGGCGCGTAGTTCGGGCGCTTCCAGTTGCGGCTGGGGATCACCACGTCGAACTTGCCGGTCTTCACGTCCACCTTGTAGATGTCCGGGCCCGCCACGTAGAGGGTGCCGTCGTCGCCGCTCTGCATGATGGTCAGCTGGCGCGGCGCCGGGAAGGTGCGCACCGGCTTGGCGTTCATCCCGCCGGCCGCCGAGTAGACCTGCAGGCGCGGCTTCTGCACCTCGTAGTGCTCGGCGAGGATCAGCGTCGGGTTGGCGACGGCGTAGATTTCCTTGCCGTCGTGGCTGACGGTCATGGAGAAGATCGACCGCGCGTTCTCGCCCGACTTCTGCGCGAGGGTGGCGTGGAACACCGGCTTGCAGTCGTCGAGCTGGATGCCGTAGATGTCCGCGTAGTGGTTGCTCAGGATGTAGGCGATCTTGCGGTCCGGCGACAGCTGGGTCATGCCCGGGCCGTAGGCGCCGGGGATGACGCAGGTCTTGTAGAGCTTGTCGGTCTGCATGTCGATGACGTGCAGGTTGTTCGGGTAGTTGGTGCTGATCAGGTACTCGTGGCCACTTTCCAGCGCTTTGCTCACATCGGTGCCGGCGTCGGCAGCAACGGCTTGCAGCGCGCAGGCCAGCGAGAGGCCGCCGAGCGCGGCGGCGAATGCTTTTCTGGACATGCAGGTTTTCCTCTTGTTCTTCTGTCCGCTCATTTGTCGTTCGGGAATACGGTGCCCAGGTTGCGCCAGTCCTCGGCCGAGGCTTGGGCATCCTTGTTCCAGTCGGGGTAGGTACTCATCATGTCCGGCACCTGGGCCGGCCACCAGCAGGGGTCGGAGCAGCCGTAGAGGTCCGCCTCCATCGGCTGGCAGAGCGAGGACACGCCGCCGAACACGTCGACTTCCCAGCCCGGGTCGGTGGTCGCCGCGCAGCCGGCCACGGAGTTCATCGCCACCACGTCCTCGATGCGATCCTCGGCGGCGGCCTGTTCGAGCTTCTGTGCTTTGGTGTTGATCGCTTTCAGATGTTTCATGTCAGTGCGCCTTCCGCGGAGTGATGTGGCGGTCGATGAAGCTGGGGTTGGCAGCCATGATCCGGCTGTAGACCTCGATGCCGAAGTCGACCCAGTCCCTCATCAGTTCGCAGTAGTGGTAAGTGGGATGCGCCGGATCGCCGTAGCGCGCGTAGCTCTCGTGGTAGCAGCCGCCGGAGCAGAGGTTGCGGATGCGGCAGCTGGCGCAGCCGGTGTCGGTACGGTCCAGGCGCTGCGAGAGGAACTCGTTCAGCTCGGCCTGCTTCACCCCTTCATGCACGTTGCCGAAGGTCGGCAGCGCGGAACCGGTGAAGCGGTGGCAGAGGTTCAGCTCGCCCTTGTGGTCCACCGCCAGCATCTTCAGCCCGGCGCCGCACGGCAGGGCCTTCTTCTGCCCTTCGTGGATGTCGGTGATCAACTGGTGCAGGTTGGAGAAGCCGATGTTGCGCCCTTCCAGCGCCTCGTCCAGGTAGCGGCGGCCGAGGGCCTTCATGTTGGCGAAGACCTGTTTCAGCTCGTCCCCGGTGAGGTTGAAGCTGCTGATGTCGCCCGAGGTGACCGGGGCGAAGCCGACCTCGGCGAAGCCCATCTCGTTGAACAGGTGGTCCCAGATGGTCTCGACGTCGGTGACGCCGGTGGTCAGGGTCACCCGCGCGCCGACCGGCCGCGCGGTGTAGCGCGACAGCAGCATGTCGGCCTTGCGCCGCACCACGTCATAGGTGCCCTGCCCGCCCACGGTGATGCGGTTGCGGTCGTGCACCGTCTTCGGCCCGTCGATGCTGATCGACAGCCCGAAGCGATGGGCGTTGAGCCAGTCGACGATCTCCTCGGTGAGCAGCGTGGCGTTGGTGGTCATGACGAAGTCCACCGTCTTGCCCAGCTCGCCGAAACGCCGCTCGCAGTAGGCGACCATGTGCTCGATCAGCGGGCGGTTGGACAGCGGTTCGCCACCGAAGAACACCACGGTGTAGCGCGGCTCGTCGGGGGACTCCTGAAGCAGCATCTCCACCGAAGCCTCGGCGGTTTCCGCGCCCATCTTCTTGCCGGCGGAAGGCTTGTCCAGGTCTTCCTTGTAGCAGTAGGTGCAACTGAGGTTGCAGCCGGTGTTGACGTTCAGCACCACGGTGTTGAGCGCGGTGCGGTCGACTTTTTTGATACCGATCTCCGGGGTCAGCGGCGAGCCGTCGCTGACCAGCTCCAGCGCGATCAGCTCGCGCAGGGTCTCGTCGATCTCCTCGGCGGCGAACTGCCCGCCCAGGCGCCGGGTCAGCTCGTCCGGCGAGCAGGCCTGCCCGCGCAGCGCGTCGATGATCCCGCCGGTCAGTTCGTCGCTGGCGAACAGCGACGAACTGGGGATGTGGAACAACAGGCGGTCGGCGTCCACCCGCACCTCGTGCAGGTTGCGTTCGACCAGATTCAAGATGGCGCCCATGGCGACCTCCCGGAACTTGCTCAGTACACCCGCCCGCAGGCGGGGGTTCATGCGTTCAGTTCATCCGAGCCCGAGACTTATGGGATCGGCGGGTTGTTCCAACGCTGCACGGTCACGATCATGTGCCCCTCGCCCTTGTGCGACTGGCCCGCGTCGTCCACCGCGGCGATCACCTTCAGGTTGCCGGCGTTGTTGGTCATCATCTTGCGTTCCGGGTTCGGGCCGGCGTCGCCCGGGGTGAAGATGCCGGTGTCGGCATCCATCTCGCCGGCGAACTTCACGTCCTGGTCTTCCTTGGCGCGGTCGTCGAACGGCTCCACCGACCACTGCGCGGGGAACACGCCGATGCGGAACGGCTTGCCGTCGGCGCCCTTGCCCCAGGCCTCGGCGTCGAAGCTGCCCTGGACCTTGGGCGTGGAGCCGCCATTGCCGCCGATGCGGGCGATGGAGAACTCCGGCACCACCTTCACTTCGGCGATGTCCTTGTACACGGCCAGGCTGGCGCCCCCGGCGGTGCCGACGGTGACGTCGCGGGCACCGGCCGCCGCCTCATCGCCAGCCTTGACCTTGACGGTCACCCGCTCGGGCGTCTGCGACACCACCGAGACCACCTCAACACCGGCGCCGAACGCGGGCGTGCCCTTCAGGCCGGTGCCGATGACGCTGACCTCGGTCTCGCTGCCCGCCTTCAGGTAGGCCGGCTGCACGGCCAGCACGCGGCTGCCGCCGCCCTGCGCGGCGACGAAGTCCAGGCCGCGCTCGTCGTGGGCCTTGTCGAACATGCGGCCCTGCATCCGGCCATCCAGGGCGGCGAACACCTGGCGCATGGACAGGTCGCCCACGGTGACGTTGCCGCGCCACTCGTAGCCGTTGTAGAGCACCGCGCTGCCTTCGCCCTCGAACGGTTCGCCGTCGGCGTACCGGCCCTTCAGGCTGACCTTGAACGCATCGTCGCCGCTCTTGGCCACGCTCATGGTGCCGGCGAGGTCGCCCTTGCCCGGCATGTGCCCGGCGAAGCTCCAGTCACCGGCCAGCGCCTCGGCCTTCGGCCGGCTCGCCTGCCAGTCGCTCCAGGCCTTGCTGTCCAGCGGGTAGCGCTTGGCCAGCTCGGGGACCATGTCCTTCTTCGCCAGGTCGAACCAGTCGCGGTCGCGGGACAGCGCCTGGTACTCCAGCGTCGGCCAGCGGCCCAGGTGGAAGTTCACCAGCTTCTCCCATTCCGCCGCCGGGCGGCGCTGCAGGGCGACGCGCGCGCCGGAGTGGCAGCGGGCGCACATCTGCTCGAAGTTGGTATCGAATTTCTCGACGGTGTTCAGCCGGCGCTCCATGGCGTAGCGCACGCCGTCGGCCTCGCTGGGCGCCAGGCCCTGCTTGTCGGCGAGGTACTTGACCACCGAACGGCGTTCCTCGTCGGTGATCTTCAGGCCGTACATCACCTGCATCCGCGCGATGCTCATCAGCCAGCCCTCGGGGGTCTTGCGCTGGTGGCTGATGCGGCTCAGGGCATTGTTGCCTTCGGGCGTGTGGCACGCCTTGCACTTGGCGTTGACGATCGCCTGGCCATCGGCGGCGTTGGCCGGCTGGTGCAGCGCAAAGGCCAGAGCGGCCAGGGTTCCGGCACCCAGACAGTGCCGAAGTCGTGTCATCTTCAAGGTCAGGCCTCCTCGGTATTCTTGTTGGTTATTTCTGCCCACCGATGGGCTAAGCGCAATTGCGTGGAGCGCTGCGAAGTGATTTAGCAGATTGCGTGCCACTCCCTTGCAAGTCCCGCCGCATCAGGCTTGCGGCGGCCCCCTCGGCACTCCCGCCGAGGTTCCATGCGTCTAATTTCGCGATTGCTGTCTAACTCTGAGACACGGCCGGCGCGACACCGCCAGAAGCAGTATGGCCGCCCTTTCGCAAAGCGCCGCCCGCCGGCAGCAACAGGGCGCCGGAGAGCATCGCCAGGAGGCCGATCCAGACGAACGAGAGGAACGGGAAGCGGCGGATCACCACCACGCTTTCGATCTCGTCGCCCGGCTGCCTGAGCAGGCGCGCCGAGGCCGGCACCCAGACCTGCAGGTCGCCGCTCCAGCCGCGCAGGATGAATGGATGCAGCACGTAGCCACGGTCGGCGGCGAAGCGCGCGTAATGGTAATCGAGGATTTCGCAGAGCTGGCGCACCGGGCCCTGGTAGGCCGGCGGGTTGCCGCGGCTGTCCTGGAACAGCGCGTGGCCGGCGAGCGTGCGCTCGCCGTCGCGCAGCTCCACCCGGGCCACCGCGTGGTAGCCGGAGAAGTCCGGGCGGCTGGAATCGGGCAGCACGCGCACCTGCATGCCGCCGGCCAGCGCATGCCACTGCTCCAGCGAGGTGTCCGGGGCGATGGTCACCTGCTGGTAGCTGTTGAGCGCGGTGGCCGCCAGCCCGCCCAGCAGCGCCACCACCGCGCCGCCGTGCACCAGCGCCAGTCCGCCGCTGTAGCGCAGGGTGCCCAGGCGCCGGCTGCGCCACAGGCCCAGCGCGCCCCAGAACAGGCAGCAGGCCATCAGGAAGGCGCCGCCGAGCAGCGCCGCGTCCAGCCAGGGCAGCACCGCCACCACGCTCTGCGAGAGCATGCCCTCGCCGTCGTAGCCGCCGCTCAGCCAGCCGCCGCGCCAGCCGACCCAGAGCATCACCGCGGCCATCGCCAGGGTCGCCAGCAGCGCCGGCCGGGAGCGCCCGCAGCGGCGCAGGAAGCTGTAGCCGCCGACCAGCCCGAGCAACCCGAGCAGCGGCAGCAGCCCCTTCGCCAGGCCGTAGCCGTCGACGTCCCACTGGTCGAAGGCGCGGCGCAGGCTGTCCATCTCCTCGGTGGTGGCCCAGGCGGTCAGGGTCTCGAAGAAGGGCTTGAGCTCGCCCGGCCGCTCCAGCCCCAGCCATTCATAGAGATGCGCCTGGACCAGCGCGCCGAGGGCCAGCAGGCCGGTGCCGGCGAACAGGTAGATGGCCAGGTCCAGCGTCCAGTCCGACGCCCCGCGCCGCCGCCCCGGCGCCCTCCCGGCGCGGCGGCCGGCGATGAGCCCGAACGCCGCCAGCACCAGCAGGAGCAGCGCCAGCGTCAGGTGGCTGAGCCAGGACGTGGTGCCGATGTAGCGGTGCGAGCTGGCCAGCACCGTGCTGCGGGTCACCGCCATCGCCACGCAGGCCATGGCCGCCGCCAGCAGGCTGAGCAGCGGCAGCAGGCGCCGGTTGGCGCCGTCCGCGCGCCAGCGGCGGGCACCGTGCAGCACCGCGCCGAGCAGCGCCCAGATGACGAAGGCCGAGGTCTGCACCGGGTCCCAGTGCCAGAGCTGGCCGAAGGTGAAGTCCTCCATGGCCCAGGCCATGCCCGCGCCGATCCCGGCGCTGAGCACCAGCCAGGCGCGCCGGCTGTAGCGCGGCATCACCCAGGCATAGGCGCCGCCGCCCTGCCCCAGCGCGCCGAGCGCGGCGCCGGCGGGCGCCAGGGTCCAGGCGTAGGCGCAGAGGATCAGCGGCGCGTGGAAGGACATCCAGAAGGTCTGCAGGTGCGCGTTCATGCCCTGGCTGGGCTGGCTCGCCAGCCAGTCCGCCGGCGTCGCGCCGAAGGGCCCGAGCCAGGCGGCGGTGGCCGTGTACCAGGCGGCGATCAGCGCCGTTCCGCGTCCGCCCCAGCCGTCCAGCTGGCGGGTGTTCAGGGCGGCGACCATGCAGAAGGTCGCCAGCAGCAGCACCGTGCCTTCGTCGCCACCCCAGAGGTTGGAGAACTTCAGGTAGGCCGGCAGCGCCGCGCTGCTGTACAGCCAGACGTAGCGCAGCTGGAAATGGTCGGCGAGCAGGTGCAGCGCCAGCGCCAGGCTGGCCCCGCACAGCACCCCGAGGGCGACCGGCCAGGCCGCCGGGCGCAGGCCCGGGCGCACCGCCCCCAGGGCGATCAGCGCGGCGACTGCCCAGAGCAGGCCGTCGCCGAGCCACGGCAGCAGCCAGAGCGCCGCGCACGCCGCCAGCGCGGCACCCCAGCCGCAAAGCGATGACGACATCCTCTTCAAGCGAACCTCCTGTCTGGCGGCGCCTGACGCGACAGGCGGACAAAACCCTGCCCTCACACAATCCGTGCCAGCGGCGAAATCCCTTGGGGAACAATCCGTTGCCCCGTTTCCGGGGGCACGGGGCCGTGGCAATTCGCGACGGCTGTATCAGCCTGAGACACCCCGGACAGTTCTAGACGATGGCCGGACGAGGCGAATTCCGCCGCCGCGCGCAGGCCCGCGCGTCGGAAAAACGGCCCAGATCCGCGCCGGCCGTAGGTTTGCGGGGCATCGCGGTGGATATCCGGGGCATGCCGGTTATGCTCTGCGATGACCTTGCAGCAGTGCAGGGCCGCCTGTTTCCACGCTTCGCGAAATCCGTATGACCCTGTCATCAGCCCCTGGGCCTGAGTGCGGCAACGGTAATTGAGTGACTCCGGCCTGCAACGACAACAAGACGGAGAAGAACATGGCGCAGACCTACAGCCCCGCCGCGGGCAACGCACCCCACAGCGGCATCACACGGGAGGAGCGCAAGGTCATCTTCGCCTCCTCCCTCGGCACCGTTTTCGAGTGGTACGACTTCTACCTCTACGGCTCGCTGGCGGCGATCATCGCCAAGCACTTCTTCGCCGGCGTCAACGAGACCACCTCCTTCATCCTCGCCCTGCTGGCCTTCGCCGCCGGCTTCGCGGTGCGCCCCTTCGGCGCCATCGTGTTCGGCCGCCTGGGCGACATGATCGGACGCAAGCACACCTTCCTCATCACCATCGTGATCATGGGCAGCTCCACCGCCGTGGTCGGCCTGTTGCCGGCCTATTCCACCATCGGCGTGGCGGCGCCGTTCATCCTGATCACCCTGCGCCTGCTCCAGGGCCTCGCCCTGGGCGGCGAGTACGGCGGCGCGGCGACCTACGTGGCGGAGCACGCGCCACAGGGCAAGCGCGGCTTCTTCACTTCGTGGATCCAGACCACCGCCACCCTCGGCCTGTTCCTCTCGCTGCTGGTGATCATGGCCTGCCGCACCGCGCTGGGCACCGAAGCCTTCGAGTCCTGGGGCTGGCGCGTGCCGTTCCTGCTGTCGATCCTGCTGCTGATCGTCTCGGTGTACATCCGCCTGCAACTCTCCGAGTCGCCGGTGTTCCTGCGCATCAAGGAGGAAGGCAAGGCGTCCAAGGCGCCGCTGACCGAATCCTTCGGCCGCTGGGACAACCTCAGGGTGGTGATCATGTCGCTGCTCGGCGGCACCGCCGGGCAGGCCGTGGTCTGGTACACCGGGCAATTCTACGCGCTGTTCTTCCTGCTGCAGACGCTGAAGATCGACGCGCAGACCGCCAACTTCCTGATCGCCGGCTCCCTGCTGCTGGGCACGCCGTTCTTCGTGTTCTTCGGCGCCCTCTCCGACCGCATCGGCCGCAAGAAGATCATCATGGCCGGCTGCATCCTCGCCGCGCTGACCTACTTCCCGATCTTCAAGGGCCTGACCGAGTTCGGTAACCCGGCGGTGTTCGCCGCCCAGGAGCAGAACCCGGTGGTGGTGATCGCCGACCCGTCCCGCTGCTCGTTCCAGTTCGACCCGGTGGGCAAGGCCCGCTTCACCAGCTCCTGCGACCTGGCCAAGAGCCTGCTGGCGAAGAAGGCCATCCCCTACGAGAACGTCCGGGCCGAGCCCGGCGCCGTGGCCCAGGTGCGCATCGGCGAAACGGTCATCAGCAGCTTCGAGGGTGGCGGCATGCCCGCGGCGGACTTCAAGGCGCAGTCCGAAGCCCTCACCGCGCAGCTGGGCACCGCCCTCAGGGACGCCGGCTACCCCGAGAAGGCCGACCCGGCGCAGATCAACCACACGGTCATGCTGCTGCTCCTGACCGTGCTGGTGATCTACGTCACCATGGTCTACGGGCCGATCGCCGCCTGGCTGGTGGAGCTGTTCCCGGCGCGCATCCGCTACACCTCGATGTCGCTGCCCTACCACATCGGCAACGGCTGGTTCGGCGGCTTCCTGCCCACCGTCGCCTTCGCCATGGTGGCGGCCACCGGGGACATCTACTACGGCCTCTGGTACCCCATCGTGATCGCCGCGATGACGGCGGTCCTGGGCACCTTCTTCCTGCCGGAAACCAAGGACCGGGAGATCCACCACGGCTGAAGCGGATATACCGCCTGGCCGTCTCAGCCGCTGTCGCAATGTGCGACAGCGGCTTCTTCCCTGACGGCCCATCCAATCAATAAAATCCTTTTGATTCAATACGTTGCATAAAAGCATCGGCCTTGGCACAGCCGTTGCGATGGTCCACCTCACGCTGTTCTCGGACAGACCACACGAACAGACCAACAAGAGGCCATCGCAATGCTCGCTTCCCTGCCCATCAAGCCCGAATCCCGCGCCTTCCTGCAGCGCGCGCCGAAAATGCTGATCGGCGCCGACTGGACCTCCGCCAGTGACGGCAACCGGATGGACCTGCGCAACCCGGCCACCGGCGAAGTGCTGTGCCAGGTCCCGGCCGGCACCCCCGCCGACGTCGACCGCGCCGTGCGCGCCGCGCGCCAGGCCTTCGACGATTCTGCCTGGAGCCGCACCCGCCCGCGCGAGCGGCAGAACCTTTTGTGGAAGCTCGCCGAGCTGATGGAGCGCGACGCCGACCTGCTGGCCGAACTGGAATGCCTGAACAACGGCAAGAGCGCCGCCGTCGCCCGGGTCATGGACGTGCAACTGGCCATCGACTTCCTGCGCTACATGGCCGGCTACGCCACCAAGATCGAAGGCAGCACGGTGGACGTGTCCATGCCGCTGATGCCCGACGGCGACTTCCATGGCTACATCCGCCGCGAAGCCGTCGGCGTGGTCGGCGCCATCGTCGCCTGGAACTTCCCGCTGCTGCTGGCCTGCTGGAAGCTCGGCCCGGCGCTGGCCACCGGCTGCTCGGTCGTACTCAAGCCGGCCGACGAAACCCCGCTGTCGGCCCTCAAGCTCGCCGAATTGGTGCTCGAAGCCGGCTACCCGGCGGGCGTGTTCAACGTCGTCACCGGCACCGGCATCACCGCCGGCGCCGCCCTCTCCCACCACCCGCTGGTGGACAAGCTGACCTTCACCGGCTCCACGCCAGTGGGCAAGGAAATCGGCAAGGCGGCCATGGACAACATGACCCGCGTGACCCTCGAGCTGGGCGGCAAGTCGCCGACCATCGTGATGGCCGACGCCGACCTCGCCACCGCCGCCGCCGGCGCCGCGCAGGCGATCTTCTTCAACCAGGGCCAGGTCTGCTGCGCCGGCTCGCGCCTGTACGTGCAGCGCAAGCACTTCGACAACGTGATCGCCGACATCGCCGGCATCGCCAACGGCATGAAACTGGGCAACGGCCTGGACCCGAGCATCGACATGGGCCCGCTGATCTCCGCCAAGCAGCAGAAGCGCGTGTTCGACTACATCGAGCTGGGCCGCGACAAGGGCGCCACCATCGCCTGCGGCGGCGAGCAGTTCGGCCCCGGCTACTTCGTCAAGCCGACGGTGATCGTCGACGTCGACCAGAAGAATCCGCTGGTGCAGGAGGAAATCTTCGGCCCGGTGCTGGTCGCCATGCCCTTCGACGACATCGACGAGGCCCTGCGCCTGGCCAACGACAGCCCCTACGGCCTCGGCGCGAGCGTCTGGTCCAACGACCTGGCGGCGGTGCACCGCATGGTGCCGCGGATCAAGTCCGGCTCGGTGTGGGTCAACTGCCACAGCGCGCTGGACCCGGCGCTGCCCTTCGGCGGCTACAAGATGTCCGGCCTGGGCCGCGAAATGGGCGCCGCCGCCATCGAGCACTACACCGAGCTGAAATCGGTGCTGATCCGTCTGTAAGACCCTGCGGGTCTACCTCGCCCGCGCACTCCCCCGCGCGGGCATTGCCTCCCCCGGCCGTGGCGACACCCGGGGGATTTTTTTATGAAAATGTCCGCACAGGGCGGGCATCTTCATCCGGCTCAGGCGCGCGGCAGCGGCGGCGTGCGCGGCGGCACCAGGCGCTTGCTGCCGGTGGCCTCGAAGGCCGCGGCGAAGCGCAGCAGCGCCGAGTCGTCGTAGGCGCGGCCGGCGAAGGTCAGGCCCACCGGCATGCCGATGTCCGCCATCACGCCCATCGGCACGGTGACGGTGGGCACGCCCAGGTGACGGATCGCCAGGTTGCCGTTGGCGACCCAGATGCCGTTGCTCCAGGCGATATCGGCGGATTCCGGGTTCACGTCGGCGTCCGCCGGGCCCACGTCGGCCACGGTGGGGAACAGCACGGCGTCGAGCTTCAGGCCGTCCATCCAGTCTTCCAGGTCGAGCTTGCGGGTCTTCTCCAGGCCGCGCAGGCCGTCGGGCAGGGTCTCGATCTGGTCCCAGCTCTTCAGGCCGCGCCGGGCCATGTTGACGTACTCGTCCATGCCGGCGCAGAGGTCGCCCTCGCGGTTCGGCAGGGTGCCCGGCTCGTGGGGGAAGATCTGCGGGCCGTCGACGTCGGCCAGCCTGTTCAGCCTGGGATCGCCGTTGGCGCGCAGGAAGTCGTCGAAGGCCCAACCGGACAGGTCCCACAGCTCGTCATGGAGGAACTGCTCGGAAACGATGCCGCGGTTGAACACGGTGGGCGCGCCGGGGCGGTCGCCCTCGCAGTTGGAGACCAGCGGGAAGTCCACTTCGACCACTTCCGCGCCGGCTGCTTCCAGGGCCTTGCGGGCGGCTTCCCAGAGCTCGATGACCGAGGCGCGGGTGTTGATGCGCTGGCCGGTCGGGCCGCCGATGCCGGGCTTCTCGCTGGTGCCGGCCAGCTCGTCCTTGTTGATGAACATGCGCGGCACGCCCAGGCGCTTGCCCTTGAGGGCCTCGGGGCCGGCGGCGAGGTCGAGGTAGGACGCCGGGCGCACCTCGCTCACGGCGGGGATCGGCACCCACGGCTGCAGGCGCCAGAGGTCGCCACGCTTGTCGGGGTCCTCGGCGACCACCACGTCGAGCACTTGCAGCAGGTCGGCCATGGTCCGCGCGTAGGGCACCACCACGTCCATGGTCGGGGTCAACGGCCAGTTGCCGCGCACCGAGATCACCCCGCGCGACGGGGTGTAGGCGCACAGGCCGTTGTTCGAGGCCGGGCCACGACCGCTGGACCAGGTCTCTTCCGCCAGGCCGAAGGCCGAGAAGCTCGCGGCGGTAGCGGTGCCGGCGCCGTTGGAGGAACCCGAGGCGAAGGGCGCGGTGAGGAACTTGCCGTTATACGGGCTCTCGGCGCGGCCATAGACGCCGCGTTGCATGCCGCCGTTGGCCATCGGCGGCATGTTGGTCTTGCCCAGGCAGATGGCGCCGGCGGCGCGCAGGCGCTCGACGGTGAAGGCGTCGCGGTAGGCCACCAGGTCCTTGAAGGCCGGGCTGCCGGACGCGGCGGTCAGGCCCTTGACCAGGTAGCTGTCCTTGGCGGTGTAGGGAATGCCGTCCAGCGGGCCGAGGCTCTCGCCACGGGCGCGGCGGGCGTCGGAGGCTTCGGCTTCCTTCAGGACCTCGGGGTTGCGCACCACCACGGCGTTGAGCGGGCCATCGTAGGCGTCGATGCGCGCGAGGTAGGCCTTGACCAGTTCGACCGCCGTGGTGCGGCCCGACTCAAGGGCGTCACGCAGCTGCGCAATGGAAACTTCGGTTACCTCGATCATGCTGTCACCGTCGGCTGAAGGGGGGTGGAAAGGAGCAGGTCTGCGCCGCGACGGACCCGGACGGCGCAAGTCGGAAAGTGCGTGTTCATCTCGATTCTCTTGTACTTCTGTTACGCAACGGGAGTGAGTGTACCGTCGGCTGGCGGCGACGTTCAGCGCCCGGCGGACGAACCGGATGCGCCCGCGGGCCACTGTGGCGAATGCGGCCGCCAGGGCGCACACACTGGCATGAGCGGTCAGGATACACAACACGCGTAAATTAAAAAAAACGGCCGTTGGAGGGAGCCAGGACGTTCAGTAATGGATGCGGGGAAGCGTCCGCCGGCAGGGATTCGGCGGCCCGGTGTTCGCGATCGGGTGCCGTGCCGTGCGGTTCGCGAGCAAGCTCGCTCCTGCAGCCATGCACCGCTGCGCTCTTCATGTAGGAGCGAGCTTGCTCGCGAACCCGGATCAACACCAAGCCCCCAGGCCCCGGACGCGCCAACGCACACTTTGTATGCAATCCAAGCACCCATAGCGCACACTTCGCCCCACACCAATATTCCTCGAAAACTCCCATCCCAGAGCCACCGACGACTCACCAGCGCAAAACCGGCCAGTCATATTCCGGACCATCGGCAGAAAACATGTATACAAATTAGTGGATATTCACACCGGATTTTGTCTACAGTGCCCGCACAACAAAAACAAGCGAGTCCTCAGCCATGAATGATCGTTCAGCTGTAGCGTCCGTCGGAGCACGCCCGGAAGACGAGAACCTCGGTATCGGCGCCAACCTGGCGTACGGCCTGCAACACGTTCTGACCATGTACGGCGGCATCGTCGCCGTGCCCCTGATCCTCGGCCAGGCGGCCGGCCTCTCGCCCAGCGAGATCGGCATGCTGATCGCCGCCTCGCTGTTCGCCGGTGGCCTGGCCACCCTGCTGCAAACCCTCGGCATCCCCTTCTTCGGCTGTCAGTTGCCACTGGTGCAGGGCGTGTCCTTCGCCGGCGTGGCGACCATGATCGCCATCCTCGGCGGCGGCTACGAGGGCGGCGGCATGCCCGCCGTGCTCGGTGCGGTGATGGCGTCGTCGCTGATCGGCCTGCTGATCACCCCGGTGTTCTCGCGCATCACCCGCTTCTTCCCGCCGCTGGTCACCGGCATCGTGATCACCACCATCGGCCTGACCCTGATGCCCGTCGCCGCGCGCTGGGCCATGGGCGGCAACCCCAAGGCGCCGGAATTCGGCAGCATGGCCAACATCGGCCTGGCGGCCATGACCCTGGTGATCGTGCTGCTGCTGAGCAAGCTGGGCAGCGCCTCGATCTCGCGCCTGTCGATCCTGCTGGCGATGGTGATCGGCACCCTGATCGCCGCCGCGCTGGGCATGACCGACTTCTCCCGCGTGGCCGAAGGCCCGCTGGTGGCGATGCCCGCCCTGTTCCACTTCGGCCTGCCGACCTTCCACCTCGCCGCCATCGTCTCGATGCTCATCGTGATCATGGTGACCCTGGTGGAAACCTCGGCGGACATCCTCGCCGTCGGCGAGATCATCGGCACCAAGGTCGACTCCCGGCGCCTGGGCAACGGCCTGCGCGCGGACATGGCGTCGAGCATCATCGCGCCGATCTTCGGTTCCTTCACCCAGAGCGCCTTCGCCCAGAACGTCGGCCTGGTGGCGGTGACCGGGGTGAAGAGCCGCTACGTGGTGGCCACCGGCGGCCTGATCCTGGTCACCCTCGGCCTGCTGCCGGTGATGGGCCGGGTGATCGCCGCCGTGCCCACCTCAGTCCTCGGCGGCGCCGGCATCGTGCTGTTCGGCACCGTGGCGGCCAGCGGCATCCGCACCCTGGCGAACGTCGACTACCGCAACAACATGAACCTGATCATCGTCGCCACCTCCATCGGCTTCGGCATGATCCCGATCGCCGCGCCGAGCTTCTACGAGCACTTCCCGAGCTGGTTCGCCACCATCTTCCACTCGGGCATCAGCTCGGCGGCGATCATGGCCATCGGCCTGAACCTGCTGTTCAACCACTTCAAGACCGGCAACTCCGACCAGCAGTCGGTCTTCGTCGCCGCCGAGGAACGCACCCTGCGCTACCGCGACATCGCCGCGCTGAACGAGGGCGACTACTTCCAGAACGGCAAGCTGTACGACTGCGACGGCAAGGAAGTCCCGCTGATCAGCGACGACCACGACGAACACCACGCCCCCGCCCCGAGACGCCCGCTGCGCGAGACACAGAACAGCCACGCCTGACCCGGCCGTTCCGGCTCGCGAACCGGGGCTGATCGCGGACGAAGTCCGCTCCTACGACGAGATCGGCTTGCGTAGGAGCGGACCTTGTCCGCGATGCTCTCATGCGGCGCTTTGATGCGACGGCCGTAGCTGAATGAAGGATTTGCGCTTCGTAGGATGGCGTGGAGCGAAGCGATACCCATCACGGCGGATAACGCTGCGCGTATCCACCCTATGAAGAGCATCGCGGACAAGGTCCGCTCCTACGAAAGCCGGTCAGCGCTCCGGCGGCGCGACGCGATCCCGGGCACAAGCAACGCCCGGTGTCGCGTCACGCAGCGTATTCATTGCTGGCCTTCGAACCAGGCGAGCTTGTCCCGCAGTTGCACGACCTCGCCCACGATCACCAGCGTCGGAGCGTGTACCTCGTGCTCCGCCACCAGCTCGGGCAGGTTGGCCAGGGTGCCGGTGAACACCCGCTGGTGCACCGTGGTGCCCTGCTGCACCAGCGCCGCCGGGGTGTCGGCGGAACGGCCGTGGCGCACCAGTTGCTCGCAGATCACCGGCAAGCCGACCAGGCCCATGTAGAACACCAGGGTCTGCCCCGGCGCGACCAGGTCGTTCCACGGCAGATCGGTAGTCCCGTCCTTCAGGTGGCCGGTGACGAAGCGCACCGATTGCGCATAGTCGCGATGGGTCAGCGGGATGCCGGCGTAGGCGGCGCAACCGCTGGCCGCGGTGATGCCCGGCACGACCTGGAACGGAATGCCATTGGCCGCCAGTTCGTCGATCTCCTCGCCGCCACGGCCGAAGATGAACGGGTCGCCGCCCTTCAGGCGCAGCACGCGCTTGCCCTGCAGGGCAAGCTCCACCAGCTTGCGATTGATCTCGTCCTGCGGCACGGCGTGGTCCGCGCGGCGCTTGCCGACATACAGGCGGTCGGCGTCGCGGCGGCACAGTTCGAGGATGGCCGGCGCGACCAGACGGTCGTAGAGCACCACGTCGGCCTGCTGCATCAGGCGCAGCGCGCGGAAGGTCAGCAGGTCGGGATCGCCCGGCCCTGCGCCGACCAGATAGACCTCGCCGCGGGATTCGGGCCGGGGCGACTCCAGCTTGTCCGCCAGCAGGCGCTCAGCCTCGTTCGGCTGGCCGGACAGCATGCGCTCGGCGACCGGGCCCTGGAACACTTCTTCCCAGAACTTGCGGCGCTGCTGCAGGTCCGGCAGGCGCTGCTTCACGCGCTCGCGGAAGCGGCTGGCGAGGCCGGCGAGCTGGCCATAGGTCGCGGGAATCCAGGTTTCCAGCCTGGCCCGCAGCAGGCGCGCCAGCACTGGCGCGTCGCCGCCGCTGGAGACGGCCACCACCAGCGGCGAACGGTCGACGATGGCCGGGAAGATCACGCTGCACAGGGCCGGCGCGTCGACCACGTTGACCGGCACGCCGCGCTCGTTGGCTTCGCGGGAAACCCGGGCGTTGAGCGGCTCGTCGTCGGTCGCGGCGATGGCCAGCACGCAATCCTGCAGATCGCCGGAGGCGTAGGGGCGCAGCAGCAGCTCGCCCTGCCCCTGTTCGACCAGCTCGCGCAACTCGGCATGCACCTCGGGCGCGACGACCCGCAGCACCGCGCCGGCGTCGCTCAGCAGGCGCGCCTTGCGCAGTGCGACATCACCGCCGCCGACCAGTAGCGCGCGACGTCCGCGCAGGATGTGGAACAGCGGCAGGAAGTCCATCTCAGCCGATCACCTCGATGCCGGCCATGTAGGGCTTGAGCACTTCCGGCACGCGGATCGAGCCGTCGGCCTGCTGGTAGTTCTCCAGCACGGCGACCAGGGTGCGGCCCACGGCCAGGCCCGAGCCATTGAGGGTGTGCACCAGCTCCGGCTTGCCGGTTTCCGGGTTGCGGTAGCGCGCCTGCATGCGGCGGGCCTGGAAGTCGCCGCAGTTGGAGCAGGAGGAAATCTCGCGGTACTTGTCCTGGCTCGGCACCCAGACTTCCAGGTCGTAGGTCTTGGCCGCGCCGAAGCCCATGTCGCCGGTGCACAGCGCCAGGGCGCGGTACGGCAGTTCGAGGGCCTGGAGGACCTTCTCGGCGTTGCCGACCAGGCTTTCCAGGGCTTCCCAGGATTTCGACGGCTCGACGATCTGCACCATCTCGACCTTGTCGAACTGGTGCTGGCGGATCATCCCGCGGGTATCGCGGCCCGAGGCGCCGGCTTCGCTGCGGAAGCACGGGGTGTGGGCGACGAACTTCAGCGGCAGTTCCTTCGCGTCGAGGATCTGCCCGGCGACGATGTTGGTCAGCGACACTTCGGCGGTCGGGATCAGGTACAGGTCGGCCTCGTCTTCGCGGCGGATCTTGAACAGGTCTTCCTCGAACTTCGGCAGCTGGCCGGTGCCCTGCAGCGCAGAGGCCTGCACCAGGTACGGGGTGTAGGCTTCCTCGTAGCCGTGCTCGCGGGTGTGCAGGTCGATCATGAACTGCGCCAGGGCGCGGTGCAGGCGGGCGATCGGGCCGCGCATCAGGGCGAAGCGGGCGCCGGACAGGCGCGCGGCGGTCTCGAAGTCCAGCCAGCCGTGCTGCTCACCCAGGGCGACGTGGTCCTTGATCGCGAAATCGAAGGTGCGCGGGGTGCCCCAGCGGCGGACTTCGACGTTCTGCTCTTCATCCTCGCCGACCGGCACGGATTCGTGCGGCAGGTTCGGGATCATCAGCAGCAGGCTGTCCAGCTCGGCCTGGATGGCGTCCAGTTCGCGCTTGCCGGATTCCAGCTCTTGCGCCATGCGGTTGACCTCGGCCTTCAGCGGCTCGACGTCTTCGCCATTCTTCATGGCCTGGCCGATCGCCTTGGAGCGCGAGTTGCGCTCGGCCTGCAGGGTCTCGGTGCGGGTCTGCACGGACTTGCGCTGGCTCTCCAGCGCTTCGATGCGCGCCACGTCCAGGGTGAAGCCACGGGTGGCCAGGCGTTCCGCAACTTCCTGCGGCTGGGTACGAACCAGTTTGGAATCGAGCATGCTGTCTTCTCGTGTCTAGTGTCAGGCGGCGCTCGGGCGCCGCGAGAGCCAGTTTATGAGTTTGCTAGCCGGGGCCATGCAAGGCAGAAACAGGTGAGGATGCGGAGTTTACATCCGCCAAATGAGCATTCCGAGCCTGTTTCCAACGCGGCATGGCCTTGGCGCGGCGGTCCATAAGCCGGCTCTCAGGGTTTTCTGCGTTTGCGCGGGCTGGCCTGGTCGAGGCCCGCCAGGTGGCGCAGCTTCTCGCCGATCTTCAGCTCCAGCCCGCGCGGCACGGGTTGGTAATACTGGCGCGGCTCCATGGACTCGGGGAAGTAGTCCTCCCCGGCCGCATAGGCGTCCGGCTCATCGTGGGCATAGCGGTATTCGTCGCCATAGCCCAGGTTCTTCATCAGTTTGGTCGGCGCGTTGCGCAGATGCAGCGGCACCTCCAGCGAACCGCTCTCCGCCACGTCACGGCGGGCCGTGTTGTAGGCGTTGTAGACGGCGTTGCTCTTCGGCGCGCAGGCCAGGTAGACGATGGCCTGGGCGATCGCCAGCTCGCCTTCCGGGCTGCCCAGGCGCTCCTGTACGTCCCAGGCGTTGAGGCACAGGGTCAGCGCGCGGGGGTCGGCGTTGCCGATGTCCTCGCTGGCCATGCGCACCACGCGGCGGGCGATGTAGAGCGGGTCGCAGCCGCCGTCGAGCATGCGCGAATACCAGTACAGCGCACCGTCCGGGCTGGAGCCACGCACGGATTTGTGCAGCGCGCTGATCTGGTCGTAGAAGGCTTCGCCGCCCTTGTCGAAGCGCCGGCGGGAGTCGCCCAGCAGGTTCTGCAGCAGCTCCGGGCTGATCTCGCCGTTGTCCTCGGCGAGGTCGGCGGCGTTCTCCAGCAGGTTGAGCAGGCGCCGGCCATCGCCGTCGGCGGCGGCCATGAGGATGGCGAAGCTCTCCTCGGGCAGGCCCAGATTGCGCTTGCCCAGGCCCTTGTCCTCAGTGAGCGCGCGCTGTACCAGCCGGCGCAGGGCGGCTTCGTCCAGGCTCTTCAGCACATAGACGCGGGCGCGGGACAGCAGCGCGTTGTTCAGCTCGAAGGACGGGTTCTCGGTGGTCGCGCCGATGAAGATCAGGGTGCCGTCTTCGACGTACGGCAGGAAGGCATCCTGCTGGCTCTTGTTGAAGCGGTGCACCTCGTCGACGAAGAGGATGGTGCGGCGGCCGTACTGCGCGGCATGCTGCTTGGCCACTTCCACCGCCTGGCGGATTTCCTTCACCCCGGAAAGCACCGCCGAGATGGTCTCGAAGTGCGCATCGGTGACCTGCGCCAGCAGCCGCGCCAGGGTGGTCTTGCCGACCCCGGGCGGGCCCCAGAAGATCATCGAGTGCAGCGCGCCCTGCTCCAGCGCCTCGCGCAGCGGCTTGCCGCGGGCGAGCAGGTGTTCCTGGCCGACGTACTCGTCCAGGCTGGTCGCGCGCAGGCGCGCGGCCAGGGGCTGGGAAACGGGCTCGGAACGGAACAGGTCCACGGTCTTACCTATCGATCAATCCGGCGCGAGGCCGGTCATTCCTGGATGACGTCCACGCCCTTGGGCACGTCGAAGACGAACTGCTTGGCGTCGAGCGCCTCGTTCATCTTCACGTCGAAGAACAGGATGTTGGTGCGCTGGCCGACGCTGTCGATCAGCTGCATGTCGTTCACCACGCTGTTGCGGAAGGAAATCCGCAGGCTGTCGAACAGGGTGTCCTTGGACTTGGGCTTGAGGATGAAGTCCACCACGTTGCCGCCGTCCTTGCTGGTGATGTCGAAGCTCTCGCCGATCTTCGAGATGTCGCCGGAAAGCAGCAGCGCCGGGGTCTGGGTCAGGCGCTGGTCGAGCTTCTGGATGGTCACCTGTTCCAGGTCCGGGTCGTACAGCCAGATTTTCTCGCCGTTGGAGATCAGCAGCTGCTCCTGGGGCGCGTCGGTGTGCCAGCGGAACAGGCCCGGGCGCTTGAGCGAGAGTTGGCCGGCGGTTTCCTGCAGGCGGGTGCCGCTGCCGTCCAGGGTCAGCTGGGAGAAGCGCGCGGTCATGGTCTGGGCCTTGCTCAGCAGGCCGCTCAGGCGTTGGGCGGAAGCATCGTCGGCGTGGGCCTGGACGCCGGCAAGCGCCAGCGCGGCAACGAACAGCATGCGGATCAGACGCATGGATTTCCTCGAAGTCGAATCAATCACGGATCGGGGCCGGCGCGATGACCTCGCGCGAGCCATTGGTATTCATCGGGGTGACCACGCCGGCCATTTCCATCGCCTCGATCATCCGCGCGGCGCGGTTGTAGCCGATCTTCAGCTTGCGCTGCACGGCGGAAATGGAAGCCCGGCGGCTTTCGGTGACGAAGCGCACGGCCTCGTCGTAGAGCGGATCGTCCTCGCTGCCCTCGCCGCCTTCGCCGCCACCGCCCTCGAAGGACCCGCCACCACCGCCTTCCTCGGCGCCGGCGAGGATGTCCTCGATGTAGTTCGGCGCGCCGCGCAGCTTCCACGCCTCGACGACGCGGTGCACCTCGTCATCCGAGACGAAGGCGCCATGGACGCGGATCGGCAGGCCGGTGCCCGGCGGCAGGTAGAGCATGTCGCCGTGGCCCAGCAGCTGTTCGGCGCCGCCCTGGTCGAGGATGGTGCGCGAGTCGATCTTGCTGGACACCTGGAAGGCGATACGGGTCGGGATGTTCGCCTTGATCAGGCCGGTGATCACGTCCACCGACGGACGCTGGGTCGCCAGGATCAGGTGGATGCCCGCCGCACGCGCCTTCTGGGCGATACGGGCGATCAGCTCTTCCACCTTCTTGCCGACGATCATCATCATGTCGGCGAATTCGTCCACCACCACCACGATGGTCGGCAGCGTCTGCAGCAGCGGCGCCTCGTCTTCCATGCTCTCGCGGCGGTACAGCGGGTCGCTCAGCGGCGCGCCGGCCTCCTCCGCGTCCTTCACCTTGCGGTTGAAGCCGGCGAGGTTGCGCACGCCCATGGCGGCCATCAGCTTGTAGCGGCGCTCCATCTCCGCCACGCTCCAGCGCAGGGCGTTGGCGGCCTCCTTCATGTCGGTGACCACCGGGCAGAGCAGGTGCGGGATGCCTTCGTAGATCGACAGTTCGAGCATCTTCGGGTCGATCATGATCAGCCGCGCCTCTTCCGGCGTGGACTTGAACAGGATCGACAGGAGCATGGCGTTCACCCCCACCGATTTACCGGAGCCGGTGGTACCGGCCACCAGCAGGTGCGGCATGCGCGCCAGGTCGGTGATGATCGGGTTGCCGCCGATGTCGTGGCCCAGGGCCAGCGGCACGGTGGACTTGTGTTCGTCGTATTCCGGCGTCATCAGCACTTCGGAGAAGCGCACCATCTGCCGGTCTTCGTTGGGAATCTCGATTCCCACGGTGGTCTTGCCGGGAATGACTTCAACCACCCGCACGCTGATCACCGCCAGCGAACGCGCGAGGTCCTTGGCCAGGTTGGAGATGCGACTGACCTTCACGCCGGCGGCCGGCTGGATTTCGAAACGGGTGATCACCGGGCCCGGATGCACGGACTCGACTATGACTTCGACACCGAATTCCTTGAGCTTGATCTCCAGCAGGCGCGACATGGCCTCCAGGGATTCCGGCGAGTAGCTCTGCTTCTTTTCGGCGGCCGGATCGAGCAGCGACAGCGGCGGCAGGGTGCCTTCCACGGCGGTGTCGACGAACAGCGGCGCCTGTTTTTCCTTCTGCACGCGCTTGCTCGGCTCGGCCGGCTTGGCGGCTGGCGGCGGTACGTCGATCTTCGGCGCCACGCGCTTCTCGCGCTCCTGCACGCTCTTGACCAGGGCTTCCTCGCGCTCGATCAGGCGCTCCTTGACCTTGGCCTGCTCGCGGCGGTCGGCGACGATGGGCGCGGCGACCTCGGCCACGCGCTCATCCACCTCGCGCAGTTGGGCGACCAGCTGCTTGTGCTCGCTGCGGGCGCTCCACCAGCGGTTGGCGGCGTTGTGGATCAGTTCGAAGAGATCGAGGGTGATCTTGCCGGTAACGTCCATGACCTTGAACCAGGACAGGTCGGCGAACACGGTCATGCCGAACAGGAACAGGGCCAGGAACAACAGGGTGCTGCCCTGCACGTTCAACGCATTGATGCCCAGTTGCCCCAGGCTCTCGCCCAGGGCGCCGCCGGCACTGGCCGGCATGTGGCTGCCGCTGGTGTGGAAATGGATGTAGGCCAGCGCGGAGCCGGCCAGCACCAGGAAGATCAGGCCGATCAGGCGCCAGGAGAACAGCCAGCCGCTCCACTCCCAGGGCAGGTGGCGCTTGCGGAAGACCTGCCAGGTCTTCACCGCCAGCAGCAGCGGGAACAGGTAGGCGAAATAGCCCAGCACCATGAACAGGATGTCGGCGCTCAGGGCGCCCAGACGGCCGGCGGCGTTCTGCACCTGCTCGATGTGGCTGGAATGGCTCCAGCCCGGATCGGACGGATCATAGGTGAGCAGCGCCATCCACAGGTAAAGGCAGAGCGCGCCCAGCGCGATCAACGCCCCTTCCTTCAGGCGATAGTGCAGTTGCTGACGCCAGGCGGCGGCATGGCTTGCTGTGGTGGTGTCCTTCAAAACGCGTCTATTCCTGCGCTATACGCGCGTCCGAGAGTCGTTGAGCCTCAAAACGGGCCTATTGTACGGCTTTGTCCGGCCGATGCCAGCGAGCCCGGAAGCGTCCGACAGCGCTTTTGCCGGCTTTCCGAGGTTCGGTGTAGCATAGCCCATCACCGCTTTTCGGCTGCTCAATTGGAGCATGCATTCTCTTACGTGACAAAGGCTTATGGAGTCTTTTTATGAGTGAAGCCAAGCATTCGCGCCTGATCATCCTGGGCTCCGGCCCCGCAGGCTACACCGCAGCCGTGTACGCCGCCCGGGCCAACCTCAAGCCTGTTGTCATCACCGGCATCCAGCCCGGCGGCCAGCTCACCACCACCACCGAGGTCGACAACTGGCCGGGCGACGTCGAAGGCCTGACCGGCCCCGCGCTGATGGAGCGCATGCAGCAGCACGCCCAGCGTTTCGATACCGAGATTGTCTACGACCATATCCACACCGCCGAGTTGCAGCAGAAACCCTTCACCCTCCGGGGTGACAGCGGCACCTACACCTGCGACGCGCTGATCATCGCCACCGGCGCCTCCGCGCAGTACCTGGGCATGTCCTCCGAACAGGCCTTCATGGGCAAGGGCGTATCCGCCTGCGCCACCTGCGACGGCTTCTTCTACCGCAACCAGGTGGTCTGCGTGGTCGGCGGCGGCAACACGGCCGTGGAAGAAGCGCTGTACCTGTCCAACATCGCCCGGGAAGTCCACCTGATCCACCGCCGCGACAAGCTGCGCTCGGAGAAGATCCTGCAGGACAAGCTGCTGGAGAAGGCCCGGAACGGCAACGTGCGCCTGCACTGGAACACCACCCTGGACGAGGTCCTGGGCGACGACATGGGCGTCATCGGCGTGCGCCTGAAGGACACCGAAAGCGGCAAGGCCCGCCAGCTGGACCTGACCGGCGTGTTCATCGCCATCGGCCACAAGCCCAACACCGAGCTGTTCGCCGGCCAGCTGGCCATGCATGACGGCTACCTGACGATCAAGGGCGGCGCCGAAGGCAATGCCACGCAGACCAGCATCGAAGGCGTGTTCGCCGCCGGCGACGTGGCCGACCACGTCTACCGCCAGGCGATCACCTCCGCCGGCGCCGGCTGCATGGCCGCGCTGGATGCCGAAAAGTTCCTCGACGACAACTGACCGACCCAAGGGGAGGCCCGCCCTCCCCTCCTCCGCCATGCTCAACTGGCTTTCCCGCGACAACTTCGACTTTCCACCCCTGGACAAGGCCCTGCACGAGCCCAACGGCCTGCTCGCGGCCGGCGGCGACCTCGACCCGCACCGCCTGATCCAGGCGTACCGTCATGGCTGCTTCCCCTGGTACCAGGACGGCCAGCCGATCCTCTGGTGGTCGCCCGACCCGCGCACCGTGCTGTTCCCCGACGAACTGCACGTTTCCCGCAGCCTGGCCAAGTGCCTGCGCCAGCAGCGCTACCAGGTCACCATCGACCAGGCCTTCGAACAGGTCATCCACGGCTGCGCCGGTCCGCGCGACTACGCCGACGGCACCTGGATCACCACGCCGATGCAGCAGGCCTACCGGGAGCTGCACCGCATGGGCATCGCACATTCGGTGGAAGCCTGGGACAGCGATGAGCTGGTTGGCGGTCTGTACGGGCTGGCCATCGGTCGGCTGTTCTTCGGCGAGTCCATGTTCAGCCGAGCGGACAACGCCTCCAAGGTGGCGTTCGTCACCCTGGTGCAGCGCCTGAAGGCCGCGGGTTTCGAGCTGATCGACTGCCAGATGCCGACCCAGCACCTGCACAGCTTCGGCGCACGCGCCATCTCCCGGCGCGAATTCGCCGCCTATCTGCGCCGCCATCTCGACCAATCGCCACTGCAGGACTGGACTTCCCAAGCGGACCAGCCCAGCCTGACATAAACTTGCCAGAGGGTCCTCGCAGGGGTTGAAGATGACCGAGCTCGCCCGCCTGAAGTTTTACGCCACACAACCGCATCCGTGCAGCTATCTGCCCGAGGAGCAGGCCACAACCCTGTTCCTCGACCCCAGCCAGCCCATGGACGCGCAGTTGTACGCCTCGCTGTCGGAGGTCGGTTTCCGGCGCAGCGGCGAACACCTCTACCGCCCCCACTGCCAGCACTGCACGGCCTGCATCCCGGCACGCATCCCGGCGGCCAGCTTCCAGCCCAACCGCCAGCAGAAGCGCATCCTCAAGCGCAACGCCGACCTGGAGGTGCTGCGCAAGCGGCCGACCTTCACCGAGGAGTACTACGCGCTGTACATGCGCTACATCGAACAGCGCCACGCCGACGGCGACATGTACCCGCCCAGCCGCGACCAGTTCGCCACCTTCCTGGTCCGCGATCTGCCGTTCAGCTGCTTCTTCGAGTTCCGCCTGCAGGGCCGCCTGCTGGCCGTCGCGGTCACCGACGTGCTGCCCAACGGACTCTCGGCGGTCTACACCTTCTACGACCCCGACGAAGAACGCCGCAGCCTGGGCCGCTTCGCCATTCTCTGGCAGATCGCCGAGACCCACCGCCTGGGCCTGCACGCGGTCTACCTCGGCTACTGGATCAAGAATTGCCGGAAGATGAACTACAAGACCCAGTACCGGCCGATCGAGCTGTTCGTGAATCAGCGCTGGGTTGCGCTGAACTGACCCATCACACGCCCCTTGGCGTTGTGGGGCAATTTCAGGCACAATGTGTGCCTTTTTTAATGCCCTGAAACTTCAGGCAACCATAGATACCGAGGGTTCTACTGCATGTCGAAAGAAGACAGCTTCGAAATGGAAGGCACTGTCGTCGACACCCTGCCCAACACCATGTTCCGCGTGGAGTTGGAGAACGGGCACGTCGTTACCGCGCACATCTCCGGCAAGATGCGCAAGAACTACATCCGCATCCTGACCGGCGACAAGGTTCGCGTGGAACTGACTCCCTACGACCTGTCCAAGGGTCGTATCACCTACCGCGCCCGCTGACGGACGGTAGCGCCGGCAGTCGAATCCGGCACACAGAAAAACGCCCGGCATTGCCGGGCGTTTTCGTTTCAGCCTGACACTCGTCAGGCCGGTTCCGCGGCGATCACTTCGAATTCGAAGGCCAGCTCGCCATCCTTCAGGTCCACATGGGCCACGCCGCCGTGTTCGGCCAGCTCGCCGAACAGGATCTCCTCGGCCAATGGCCGCTTGATCTTGTCCTGGATCAGCCGCGCCATCGGGCGGGCGCCCATCTGCGGATCGTAACCCTTGTCCGCCAGCCAGCCGCGCGCGGCGTCGCTGACCTCGATCTGCACGTGCTTGTCCTCCAGCTGCGCTTGCAGCTCGGTGAGGAACTTGTCGACGATGTTCTTGATCGTCTCGTGACTGAGGCGGCCGAACTGGATGATGGTATCCAGGCGGTTGCGGAACTCGGGCGTGAAGCTCTTCTTGATCACTTCCATGGCGTCGGTCGAGTGATCCTGCAGCGTGAAGCCGATGGAGGCCCGCGCCGCGGTTTCCGCGCCGGCGTTGGTGGTCATGATCAGGATGACGTTGCGGAAATCCGCCTTGCGCCCGTTGTTGTCGGTCAGGGTGCCGTGATCCATCACCTGCAGCAGCAGGTTGAAGACTTCCGGGTGCGCCTTCTCGATCTCGTCCAGCAACAGCACGCAGTGCGGCGTCTTGGTGATCGCCTCGGTGAGCAGGCCGCCCTGGTCGAAACCGACGTAGCCCGGAGGCGCGCCGATCAGGCGGGACACGGTATGCCGCTCCATGTACTCGGACATGTCGAAGCGTACCAGCTCCACCCCCAGCGCCTTGGCCAGCTGGCGAGCCACCTCGGTCTTGCCCACCCCGGTCGGACCGGAGAACAGGAAGGAGCCGACCGGCTTGTCCGGCGACTTCAGGCCCGCGCGGGACAGTTTGATCGCGGTGGACAGCGACTCGATGGCGGCGGCCTGGCCGAACACCGTCAGCTTCAGGTCGCGCTCGAGGTTGCGCAGCAGCTCCTTGTCGGAACTGGAGACATGCTTGGGAGGAATGCGCGCGATCTTCGCGACGATATCCTCGACCTGCGGCACTTCGATGCGCTTCACGCGCTTCTCTTCCGGCTGCAGGCGCTGATAGGCGCCGGCCTCGTCGATCACGTCGATGGCCTTGTCCGGCATGTGCCGGTCGTTGATGTAGCGCGCGGCCAGCTCGGCGGCGGCGCGCAGCGCCTCATCGCTGTACTCGACGTGGTGGTGCTGCTCGAAGCGCGGTTTCAGCCCCTTGAGGATGCCGTAGGTATCCTCGATGGATGGCTCGGTGACGTCGACCTTCTGGAAGCGCCGGGCCAGCGCGCGATCCTTCTCGAAGATGCCGCGGAATTCCTGGAAGGTGGTGGAGCCGATGCAGCGGATCTCGCCGGACGACAGCAGCGGCTTGAGCAGGTTGGACGCATCCATCACCCCGCCGGACGCCGCGCCGGCGCCGATGATGGTGTGGATCTCGTCGATGAACAGCACGGCATGCGGGCGCTTGCGCAGTTCGTTGAGCAGCGCCTTGAAGCGCTTCTCGAAGTCGCCGCGGTACTTGGTGCCCGCCAGCAGCGCGCCCAGGTCCAGGGAGTAGACGACGCTGTCGGACAGCAGGTCCGGCACCTGGCCGTCGACGATGCGCTTGGCCAGCCCCTCGGCGATGGCGGTCTTGCCGACACCGGCCTCGCCGACCAGCAGCGGGTTGTTCTTGCGGCGCCGGGCGAGAATCTGCGCGACGCGCTCGACTTCCGATTCGCGACCGACCAGCGGATCGATGCGCCCCTGGCGCGCCAGATCGTTCAGGTTGCTGGCGTAGGCATCCAGCGGATGGCTGGAGGTCGAGGACTCGCCGCCCTCTTCGTCCTGCATGTCCTGTTCGCTGTCCTGATGCTCGGCATGGCCCGGTACCTTGGAGATGCCATGGGCGATGTAGTTGACCACATCGATGCGCGCGACGCTCTGCTGCTTGAGCAGGAACACCGCCTGGCTTTCCTGCTCGCTGAAGATCGCCACCAGCACGTTGGCGCCGGTCACTTCGCGCTTGCCGGAGCTCTGCACGTGGAACACCGCACGCTGCAGCACGCGCTGGAAGCCCAGGGTCGGCTGGGTCTCGCGGTCCTCGTCATGCTGGGGGATCAACGGCGTGGTGGAGTCGATGAACTCCTGCAGGTCGCGCCGCAGCTTGTCCAGATTGGCTCCGCACGCCCTGAGGACCGTCGCGGCGGCTTCGTTGTCCAGAAGCGCCAACAGCAAGTGCTCAACGGTCATGAACTCATGCCGCTTCGCCCGCGCCTCCTTGAAGGCGAGATTGAGGGTGACTTCGAGCTCTCGATTCAACATGACTTCACCTCGCTCCCAAACATCCGCATCAACCTTCTTTCTCTATTTCGCACAACAGTGGATGTTGGCTCTCCCTCGCATATTGATTGACCTGCATGGCTTTGGTTTCAGCGACATCACGGGTAAAGCTCCCGCAATTCGCCTTGCCTTGAGTATGCACGGTCAACATGACCTTGGTTGCCTGTTCGCGGTTCATGCTGAAGTACAACTCGAGCACCTCGACCACGAAATCCATCGGGGTGTAATCATCGTTGAACATGATGACCCGATACATGGGCGGCGGCTTCAGTGCGGGCTTGGATTCCTCGACCGCGAGCCCCGTCCCTTCGTCTTCCAATGGATCCGGGCGGTCCTGATTGAATGTTAGTCGAATCTGGCTACTTGCATGCATGCTGGAATGAAAGCTTTGCGAGTGAGTGAATGAGGGGGCCGAGCGGAGTTTGAATCGCCTCCCAGGCCCAGGCGGCGCCGCCTTGACTAACGGCAAAAGGGTGTTACAACCAAAGGATACCCCCCGGAGGGTATCAGGAGTTCCGGACGCCAGCCTCCATAAAGGCTGCAGCGGAATAGTAGTGGATGATACTCCAGCGATGGAGTCCTTTGCAGAGGGATATCAGCATGCTCAGCGGTAAGGTCAAGTGGTTCAACAACGCCAAGGGCTATGGATTCATCCTGGCTGAAGGCCGAGATGAGGACCTGTTCGCTCATTACTCGGCTATCCAGATGGATGGCTACAAGACACTCAAGGCCGGCCAACCCGTCAGCTTCGAGATCCTGCAAGGTCCGAAGGGGTTGCATGCGGTTAACATTCAACCCATCAACGCCAGCGCATCCACCTCCTCCGCCCAGACTGCCCCGAGCAGCGAGCTCCAGAACATCACGGCAGAGGCCTGATCCTCCCGGATCAGCAGAATGAAGAAGGCCGGCATCAGCCGGCCTTTTTTCATGGGCGCTTCACCCGGATTACATCTTGGCGATGATCGCGTCGCCGAACTCCGAACAGGACAGCAGCCGGGCGCCATCCATCAGACGCTCGAAGTCGTAGGTGACAGTCTTGGCCGCGATGGCGCCGTTCACGCCCTTGATGATCAGATCGGCCGCTTCCGGCCAGCCCAGGTGGCGCAGCATCATCTCGGCCGACAGGATCACCGACCCCGGGTTCACCTTGTCCAGCCCCGCATACTTGGGCGCGGTGCCGTGGGTCGCCTCGAACATGGCGACCGAGTCCGACAGGTTAGCCCCCGGCGCGATGCCGATGCCACCCACCTCCGCCGCCAGGGCGTCGGAGAGGTAATCGCCGTTCAGGTTCAGGGTGGCGATCACGTCGTATTCGGCCGGGCGCAGCAGGATCTGCTGCAGCATGGCGTCGGCGATCACGTCCTTCACCACGATGTTCTTGCCGGTGACGGGGTTCTTGAACTGCATCCACGGGCCGCCGTCGAGCAGCTGGGCGCCGAACTCGTCGCGGGCGATTTCGTAGCCCCAGTCCTTGAACGCGCCCTCGGTGAATTTCATGATGTTGCCTTTGTGGACGATGGTCACGGAGCTGCGATCATTGTCCACGGCGTATTGCAGGGCCTTGCGCACCAGGCGCTTGGTACCTTCCTGGGAAACCGGCTTGATGCCGATGCCGCAGTTTTCGGTGAAGCGGATCTTCTTGACGCCCATTTCCTCGGTGAGGAACTTGATGATCTTCTGGGCCTCGGGGGTGCCGGCCTTCCACTCGACGCCGGCGTAGATGTCTTCGGAGTTCTCGCGGAAGATCACCATGTCCACGTCGCCAGGCTTCTTCACCGGGCTGGGCACGCCTTCGAACCAGCGCACCGGTCGCAGGCAGACATAGAGATCGAGCTGCTGGCGCATCGCCACGTTCAGCGAACGGATACCACCACCGACCGGGGTGGTCAGCGGGCCCTTGATGGAGACGACATAGTCGCGAACGGCATCCAGGGTCTCCTGGGGCAGCCAGGTGTCCTGGTCGTAGACCTGGGTGGCCTTCTCGCCGGCATAGACTTCCATCCAGGCGATCTTGCGCTCGCCCTTGTAGGCCTTCTCAACGGCCGCGTCGACGACCTTGATCATGACAGGGCTGATGTCGACGCCAATGCCATCACCCTCGATGAACGGGATGATCGGGTTCTTCGGTACATTCAAGGACATGTCGGCGTTGACGGTGATTTTGTCACCGGCCGGCACCTGGATCTTTTGGTATCCCATGCTGAACTCCGCGTTGTGGTTGAAACCCTCTTGCAGCCCATTAGGGTAGCCCACAAGACGGTGATCGAACTACATCTTCCTTAGTCTAAAAACGGCGCGCGCATCACCCCGCCTTTAGGGTGGTATACTGCGCCGCATGACTTAATGGTCATCGAGGTCCGAGCAGTCTGGGACCAGGCTCTCCCCCCTCGCAGCGGCGCACGTCCTCACCAGGATCCCGCCGTACAACGCTCTACTGGCGCCCCAATATCCCCGCGGCAATTCTCGAAAGTCGTCTCAACGGCTGTTGAACGCGAGCGTATACCAACGCATTTCGAGACTCTGTGCGCGCCCAGCAAAGAAGAGAGTTAAAACGAGATGTCCATCCGCTCGAAGATCACCTACACCTTCACCGACGAAGCACCCGCCCTTGCCACCTATTCGCTTCTTCCCATCGTAAAAGCGTTCGCCGCCTCCGCCGGCATCGACGTAGAAACCCGCGACATCTCTCTTGCCGGCCGCATCCTGGCAACCTTCGCCGACAAGCTCGGCGACAAGTCCATCGCAGACGACCTGACCTACCTGGCCCAGTTGGCCACCGCTCCCGAAGCCAACATCATCAAGCTGCCGAACATCTCCGCGTCGGTACCGCAGCTCAAGGGCGCCATCGCCGAACTGCAGAAACTGGGCTACGCCATTCCCGACTTCCCGGAAGACCCGCAGAGCGACGAAGAGAACGACACCCGTGCCCGCTACGCCAAGGTCCTGGGCAGCGCCGTGAACCCGGTCCTGCGCGAAGGCAACTCCGACCGCCGCGCCCCGGCCGCGGTCAAGGCCTACGCCCGCAAGCACCCGCACAGCATGGGCAAGTGGAGCATGGCTTCGCGCTCCCACGCCGACTACATGCGCGGCGGCGACTTCTTCTCCAGCGAGCAGTCGGTCACCCTTCCGAAAGCCGGTGACGTACGTCTCGAGTTCGTCGGCAAGGACGGCAAGGTCGAGGTCAAGAAGACCCTGAAGATGCAGGAAGGCGAAGTCCTCGACAGCATGTTCATGAGCTGCAGCAAGCTGCGCGCCTTCTTCGAGAAGACCCTGCAGGACTGCAAGGAAACCGGCGTCATGTGGTCCCTGCACGTCAAGGCCACCATGATGAAGATCTCCCACCCGATCGTCTTCGGCCATGCCGTGACCGTCTACTACAAGGACGTCTTCGAGAAGTACGGCAAGCTGTTCGACGAGCTGGGCGTGAACCCGAACAACGGCATCTCCAGCGTCTACGACAAGATCAAGTCGCTGCCGGCCTCGCAGCAGGAAGAAATCCTCCACGACATCCACGAGGTGTACAGCCACCGTCCGGAAATGGCGATGGTCGACTCGGTCAAGGGCATCACCAACCTGCACATCCCCAGCGACGTGATCGTCGACGCCTCCATGCCGGCCATGATCCGCAACTCCGGCCAGATGTGGGGCAAGGACGGCAAGCAGAAAGACACCAAGGCCGTGATGCCGGAAAGCACCTACGCCCGCATGTACCAGGAGATGATCAACTTCTGCAAGACCAACGGCGCCTTCGACCCGACCACCATGGGCAGCGTGCCGAACGTCGGCCTGATGGCGCAGAAGGCCGAGGAATACGGCTCCCACGACAAGACCTTCGAGATGGATGCCGACGGCACCATGCGCGTGGTCGACGCCGACGGCAAGGTACTGATGCAGCACGAAGTGCAGGCCGGCGACATCTGGCGCGCCTGCCAGACCAAGGACGCCCCGATCCGCGACTGGGTCAAGCTGGCCGTCACCCGCGCCCGCCAGTCCAACACCCCGGCCATCTTCTGGCTGGACCCGGAGCGCGCCCACGACAACGAGCTGCGCAAGAAGGTCGAGCTGTACCTGAAGGACTACGACCTGACCGGCCTGGACATCAGCATGCAGGGCTACAACGAAGCCATCCGCACCAGCATGGAGCGCCAGATCCGCGGCCTGGACACCATCTCGGTGACCGGCAACATCCTGCGCGACTACCTGACCGACCTGTTCCCGATCATGGAACTGGGCACCTCGGCCAAGATGCTCTCCATCGTTCCGCTGATGGCCGGCGGCGGCATGTACGAAACCGGCGCCGGCGGTTCGGCTCCCAAGCACGTGCAGCAACTGCTGGAAGAGAACTACCTGCGCTGGGATTCCCTGGGCGAGTTCCTGGCCCTGGCCGTCTCCTTCGAGGATGAAGGCATCAAGACCGACAACGCCAAGGCCAAGGTCCTGAGCAAGACCCTCGACGAAGCCACCGGCAAGCTGCTGGACAACAACAAGTCGCCGTCGCGCAAGGTCGGCGAGATCGACAACCGCGGCAGCCACTTCTACCTGGCCATGTACTGGGCCCAGGCCCTGGCCGCGCAGAACGACGATGCCGAGCTGAAGGCCCACTTCGCTCCGCTGGCCAAGACCCTGACCGAGCAGGAAGCGACCATCATCGCCGAACTGAACGGCGTCCAGGGCAAGCCGGCCGACATCGGCGGCTACTACCGTTCCAACCAGGAGCTGACCGCCCAGGTCATGCGCCCGAGCGCGACCTTCAACGCCGCGATCGACGCACTGGCGTAAGCCACTCCAGGCAAGACCAGAACCCCCGGGCCCTCCCGGGGGTTCTGCTTTCTGCGCCCCGCGACGTTAAACTCGCGCCTTTCACTCAAGGGACAACAAGCATGCGCTGGCTAGCACACGTCACCGTCGCCACCATCGTCGAAGACCAGGGCCGCTTCCTGCTGGTGGAAGAACTGTCCGCCGACAGGAAGCAGGTCTTCAACCAGCCCGCTGGCCACCTGGAGGCCAACGAAAGCCTGCTCGAGGCCGCCCTGCGCGAAACCCTGGAAGAAACCGGCTGGGACGTGGAGCTGACCGCCGTCACCGGCATCTACCTCTACACCGCCCCCAGCAACGGTGTGACCTACCAGCGCGTGTGCTTCGCAGCCCGCCCCCTGCGCCACCACCCCGAGCGCGCGCTGGACGACGGCATCCTCGGCGCCCGCTGGATGACCCGCGACGAACTGGCCGCGCAGCCGGAACGCTGGCGCAGCCACCTGGTGCTGCGCTGCATCGACGACTACCTGGAAGGCGAACGCTTCCCGCTCGGCCTGATTCGCACCTGAGCCGTCACCCGCGCCCGAACCGCCCGGCTCTGGTAGAATCCCCGCCTTTACCTGTACCCGTGATGCGCCACCATGTCTGATTCGTCCCCTTCTTCGCTGAAAAGCCCCCAGAACACCCGCGTCATCGTCGGCATGTCCGGCGGCGTGGACTCTTCCGTCTCCGCCCTGCTGCTCAAGGAACAGGGCTACCAGGTGGAAGGCCTGTTCATGAAGAACTGGGAAGAGGACGACGGCACCGAGTACTGCACCGCCATGACCGACCTGGCGGACGCCCAGGCCGTCTGCGAGCGCATCGGCATCAAGCTGCACACCGCCAACTTCGCCGCGGAATACTGGGACAACGTCTTCGAGCACTTCCTCGCCGAATACAAGGCCGGCCGCACGCCGAACCCGGACATCCTCTGCAACCGCGAGATCAAGTTCAAAGCCTTCCTCGACTATGCCATCGCCCTGGGCGCCGACCTGATCGCCACCGGCCACTACGTGCGCCGCCGCGACATCGACGGCCGCAGCGAACTGCTCAAGGGCCTGGACCCGAACAAGGACCAGAGCTACTTCCTCCACGCCGTGGGCGGCGAGCAGATCGGCAAGACCCTGTTCCCGGTGGGCGAACTGGAAAAGCCCGAAGTCCGCGCCATCGCCGAGAAATACGGTCTGGCCACGGCGAAGAAGAAGGATTCCACCGGCATCTGCTTCATCGGCGAGCGCCGCTTCAGCGACTTCCTCAAGCAGTACCTGCCGGCCCAGCCGGGCGACATCGAGACCACCGACGGCAAGGTCATCGGCAAGCATGTCGGCCTGATGTACCACACCATCGGCCAGCGCCAGGGCCTGGGCATCGGCGGCCTGAAGAACGCCGACGACAGCCCTTGGTACGTGCTGGAGAAGGACCTGGCGCGCAACGTCCTGATCGTCGGCCAGGGCAACGACCACCCGTGGCTGTTCTCCCGCGCCCTGCACGCCTCGCGCATCTACTGGGTCAACCCCGTCGACCTCGCCCGGCCCCGCGCCCTGCGCGCCAAGGTGCGCTACCGCCAGGCCGACCAGGACTGTGTGCTGGAACGCACCGAGAACGGCTACCGCGCCGTGTTCGACCAGCCGCAGCGCGCCGTCACCCCTGGCCAGTCCGTGGTCTTCTACGACGGTGAAATCTGCCTCGGCGGCGGCGTCATCGAATCCGCCGAACCCGCGTTCGCTAAGGAATCCGCATGAGCGATCTGCACGACCAGATCATCGCCCTTTCCGGCGTCTTCGAATCCGCCGCCCTGGTAGACCGCCTCGCCCGCACCGGGCAGATCCCCGAGGCGCCGCTGGGCTGCATGCTCGGCAGCCTGCTGGTGCGTGACCCGAAGACCACCCTCGACGTCTACGGCGGCGACACCGGCAACCTGCGCGAAGGCTTCCGCGCCCTGCTCAGCGCGCTTGAACGCGACCCCAACAGCCTGCAGCGCGAGCCGCTGCGCTATGCCCTGTCGCTGATCGGCCTGGAGCGTCAGCTGAACAAGCGCGACGACATGCTCGACCTGATGGGCAGCCGCCTGGACCAGATCCAGCAGCAGGTGCAGCACTTCGGCCTGGTCCACGAGAACGTCATCGCCTCCTGCGCCGGCCTCTACCAGGACACCCTGAGCACCTTCCGCCAGCGCATCCAGGTGCACGGCGACATGCGCTACCTGCAGATCAACGCCAACGCCGCGCGCATCCGCGCCCTGCTGCTGGCCGGCATCCGCTCCGCGCGCCTGTGGCGGCAGCTCGGCGGCAACCGCTGGCAGATGCTGTTCGCCCGACGGAAAATGCTCAACGAACTGCGCCCCCTGCTGCGCGGCTGAAACACGCTCTGCCGGTCGCCGCAAAGGCGACCTGAGCGCCGCTTTCGTGTATGATGTGCGCCCTTTTCGTTGACCCCCAGCCACGAGAACGCCCCATGCAGCTTTCCTCCCTTACCGCGGTTTCCCCCGTTGACGGCCGTTACGGCAGCAGAACCAGCGCCCTGCGTCCGATCTTCAGCGAATACGGCCTGATCCGTTTCCGCGTCCTGGTGGAGGTTCGCTGGTTGCAGCGCCTCGCCGCCCACGACGGCATCCCCGAAGTGGCGCCCTTCTCCGCCGAGGCCAACGCCCTGCTCAACCAGCTGGCCGATGACTTCCAGCTCGAGCACGCGCAGCGCATCAAGGACATCGAGCGCACCACCAACCACGACGTGAAAGCCGTGGAGTACCTGCTCAAGGAACAGGCCGCCAAGCTGCCGGAACTGGCCAAGGTCAGCGAATTCATCCACTTCGCCTGCACCTCCGAGGACATCAACAACCTGTCCCACGCCCTGATGCTGCGCGAAGGCCGCGACACCGTGCTGCTGCCGCTGATGCGCCGGATCGCCGAGTCGATCCGCGAGCTGGCGGTGAAATTCGCCGACGTGCCGATGCTCTCGCGCACCCACGGCCAGCCGGCCTCCCCGACCACCCTGGGCAAGGAACTGGCCAACGTCGTCTACCGCCTGGAGCGCCAGATCAAGCAGGTCGCCTCGGTCGAGCTGCTCGGCAAGATCAACGGCGCCGTGGGCAACTACAACGCCCACCTGTCCGCCTACCCGCAGGTCGACTGGGAAGCCAACGCCCGCGAATTCATCGAAGGCGACCTGGGCCTGAACTGGAACCCCTACACCACCCAGATCGAGCCGCACGACTACATCGCCGAGCTGTTCGACGCCATCGCGCGCTTCAACACCATCCTCATCGACTTCGACCGCGACGTCTGGGGCTACATCTCCCTGGGCTACTTCAAGCAGAAGACCATCGCCGGCGAGATCGGCTCCTCGACCATGCCGCACAAGGTCAACCCGATCGACTTCGAGAACTCCGAAGGCAACCTCGGCATCGCCAACGCGCTGTTCCAGCACCTGGCCAGCAAGCTGCCGATCTCCCGCTGGCAGCGTGACCTGACCGACTCCACCGTGCTGCGCAACCTGGGCGTCGGCTTCGCCCACAGCGTCATCGCCTACGAGGCCAGCCTCAAGGGCATCAGCAAGCTGGAACTGAACGCCGCGCGCATCGCCGATGACCTGGACGCCTGCTGGGAAGTCCTGGCCGAGCCGGTGCAGACCGTCATGCGCCGCTACGGCATCGAGAACCCCTACGAGAAGCTCAAGGAGCTGACCCGCGGCAAAGGCATCAGCGCCGAAGCCCTGCAGGTGTTCATCGACGGCCTCGACATGCCCGCCGAAGCCAAGGCCGAGCTGAAGAAACTGACTCCCGCGAACTACATCGGTAACGCCGCCGCCCAGGCCAAGCGCATCTGAGAATCGCCCCGACCTTGCACGCCCGGCTGTGCCGGGCGTTTTTATTTCAAGGACTTAACCATGAATCCTGCTATTCCTCTTCAGCTTTTGGGCGGCATCAGCGCCGAAGAATTCCTCCGCGACTACTGGCAGAAGAAACCGCTGCTGGTGCGCCAGGCCATCCCGGGCTTCAAGAGCCCGCTGGAGCCTGACGAACTGGCCGGCCTGGCCCTGGAAGAGATGATCGAGTCGCGCATCGTCGTCGAACACGGCAACAGCCCCTGGGAGCTGCGCCGCGGCCCGTTCAAGGAAGAAACCTTCAAGGAGCTGCCCGAGCGCGACTGGACCCTGCTGGTGCAGGCCGTCGACCAGTTCATCCCGGAAGTCGCCGAACTGCTGGAGCACTTCAAGTTCCTGCCCAGCTGGCGCATCGATGACGTGATGATCAGCTACGCCGCGCCCGGCGGCGGCGTAGGCCCGCACTTCGACAACTACGACGTGTTCCTCCTCCAGGGTCATGGCCACCGCCGCTGGAAGGTCGGCCAGACCTGCGACGCCAGCAGCCCGATGCTGCCTCACGCCGACCTGCGCATCCTCGCCGAATTCGAAGAGAGCGCCGAATGGGTGCTGGAGCCCGGCGACATGCTCTACCTGCCGCCGCGCGTCGCCCACTTCGGCATCGCCGAGGACGACTGCATGACCTACTCGGTCGGCTTCCGCGCCCCCAGCGCCGCCGAAGTGCTGACCCACTTCACCGACTTCCTCGCCCAGTTCCTCTCCGACGAGGAGCGCTACAGCGACGCCGGCATGAGCGCCGTGAAAGGCGACGAAGACCAGCACAAGATCCAGCGCGACGCCCTCGACCGCCTGAAGGGCCTGCTGCAGGAACACATGAGCGACGAACGCCTGCTGCTCACCTGGTTCGGCCAGTTCATGACCGAGCCGCGCTACCCGGAACTGGTCGTCGGCGAGGAAATCGACGACGCCGAACTGGCCGGCGCCATCGAAGGCGGCGCGGTGCTGATCCGCAACCCCAGCGCGCGCATGGCCTGGAGCGAAGTGGACGTCGGCCTGCTGCTGTTCGCCAGCGGCCAGACCGTGGTGCTGCCGGAAAAGCTGCGCGAGATGCTCAAGCTGATCTGCTCGGCGGAATCGCTGCACGACGGCAATCTCGGTCAATGGCTGGCCGATGAGGATGGGCGTAAGCTCGTCGGAGAACTGATCAAACAGGGCAGCCTGGAGTTCGCCGATGAGTAGCAAGATCAGGGTTCGCGTGGCGGACTGGCAGAAGGATAATGCCGATCTGCGGCGCATTCGCGAGGCCGTGTTCATCGCCGAGCAATCGGTCCCGCCGGAACTCGAATGGGACGCCGAGGATGTCGAGGCCGTGCACTTCCTGGCCTTCGAAGGCGACTACGCCATCGGCACCGCCCGCCTCCTGCCGGACGGGCATATCGGCCGGGTGTCGGTCCTCAAGGACTGGCGCGGCCTGAAGGTCGGTGACCAACTCATGCGCGCCGCCATCGAGGAAGCCGAACGCCAGGGGCTGAAGCGCCAGTTGCTGACCGCCCAGGTCTACGCCATTCCCTTCTACGAACGGCTAGGCTTCAAGGTGGCCAGTGGCGAATTCCTCGACGCCGGCCTCCCCCACGTGGACATGGTGCGCGAAAGCGACTGAGGCTTGAGATGGAAAACGTCCCGGAACAAGACGACCTCCCGGTGGAACTGCCGGACATCGAGTTTCAGTCCCCGGGACGTTTCACCATCCACAACCCGCCCAGCGAAGCACTGCCGCCCGAGGCCCTGGAGCCCGCGCCGTTCCGCCTCGGCGGGAACGACCAGTTGCACCGATTCAGCAAGCCCGAAGAGGCCCGCGCCCACGCCCTGGCGCTGATGCAGCAGGCGCAGCGCACGCTCCACCTCTACACCCCCGACCTGGAACCCTGGCTGTACCACCACAGCAGCTTCCAGGACGCCTGCACCCGACTGCTGCTGGACAACCCACGCAATCGCCTGATGATCCTGGTGCGCGACAGCTCCCGCGCGGTGAAGGAAGGCCATCGCCTGCTCAATCTCAGCCGGCGCCTGTCCAGCTACTGCCAGATCCGCCGGATCAACCCGGACTACCCGAGCGAAGAGCACGCCTTCCTGCTGGCCGATGACTGCGGCCTGCTGCTGCGCCCCGAGCCGGGCGACTATGCCGGCTACGTGTACTACAACAATCCGGGCCGCGCCCGCCAGTTGCTGGCGCAGTTCGAACAGACCTGGAACACCAGCCTCCTCGACCCGAACCTGCGGAGCTTCCTGATTTGACCCGACAGCCCATCGCCCTGCTCCTCGCCTGCGGATTCAGCCTGGCGGCCATCGCGGCGCCGCGCACCGAAGTCATTCCGCTCAACTACCGCACCGCTGCAGACGTGCTGCCGGTGGCGCAGTCGGTGCTGGGCAACGAGGGCCGCGTCACCGCCCACGGCAACCAACTGATAGTGAATGCCGAGCAGGAGAAGATCCGCGAACTGCAGCAGGTACTCAACCAACTGGATACCCGCCCCCACCAGTTGCTCATCAGCGTCGACACCAGCGACGGCAGCCAGACCAGCCAGAGCGGCTACTCGGTGAACGGCTCGGTCAGCGCCGGCAACGTGGAAATCCAGAGTGGCCGCGGCGAAGTGAACGGCCGCGACCAGGTGCGCATCATCAACCGCTCCACCAACAGCCGCGGCGGCGGCACCCAGCAGGTGCGCACCACCGAAGGCTCGCCGGCGTTCATCCAGGTGGGCCAGAGCATGCCGGTCACCAATGCCGGCATCGGGCCTTACGGCCAGGTCTACAGCCAGACCGAGTACCGCGACGCCAACCAGGGCATGTACGTGACCGCCAGCCTCACCGGCAACCTGGTGCACATCACCCTCAGCACCCGCAACGACCGCTTCAACGGCAACTACCAGGGCTCGATGAACACCAGCGCGACCGAAACCAGCGTCAGCGGCCCGCTCGGTCAGTGGATCGAGATCGGTGGCGTCAGCGAAAGCAACCAGAGCACCCAGAGCGGCTTCGCCCGCCAGTACAGCACCCAGGGCCGCAACGACAGCAGCCTGCGGGTGAAAGTCGAAGTCCTCGACTAACCCCTCCGAAGATGACTCTCCGGTTCTCTTTAGACCTTCGTGTAGTAGTCCAAAAAAAACACTACAAAACGTTTGACGAACGCTCGTTTGAACGTGCATGATGGCCTCGCTCCCGCTAACCAGAGGGCCTGAAGCCCTCCGGATCGCGCCAGCGGCATACCTGCCGTGCCGGTCCGTGTTGTTAAGCCCACAAGGCGGATCGACGAGGTTGCGACTGGCAAGAAGTTGTCCTGAGGGACGGGGAAGCAACCAACGCAACAGCACGAATGACGGATTCAGCCGTCCACCATCGCCCAACGGCAACCACGAGCCGGCAAGCGATTCTGGATGTCACCGCTGCAGTCATCTGTCTGTACGCCGCGCCACCCCATCCTCACAGCGTCACTCCTTCTTTCGGTCGCGCCTTCGCCATCCCGCGGCGAGCAACCCGCAGTCATTACCGTTCAGGTGCGGTTTTATGTGGGTAGTCGGTGCTCAACCAAACACATTCTTTTGAAGGATTGGCCATGTCCGCATATCAGAACGAGATCAAAGCAGTCGCCGCGCTGAAAGAGAAGAACGGCAACAGCTGGAGCGCGATCAACCCCGAATACGCTGCCCGCATGCGCGTCCAGAACCGCTTCAAGACCGGTCTGGATATCGCCAAGTACACCGCAGCCATCATGCGCAAGGACATGGCTGAGTACGATGCGGACGCTTCCGTCTACACCCAGTCCCTGGGTTGCTGGCACGGCTTCATCGGCCAGCAGAAGATGATCTCCATCAAGAAGCACCTGAAGACCACCAACAAGCGCTACCTCTACCTGTCCGGCTGGATGGTCGCTGCCCTGCGCTCCGACTTCGGCCCGCTGCCGGACCAATCGATGCACGAGAAGACCGCCGTCTCCGGCCTGATCGAAGAGCTCTACACCTTCCTGCGCCAGGCTGACGCCCGCGAACTGGACCAGCTGTTCACCGCCCTGGACTCCGCTCGCGCCGCCGGCGACAAGGCCAAGGAAGCCGAAGTACAGGCTCAGATCGACAGCTTCGAAACCCACGTCGTACCGATCATCGCCGACATCGACGCCGGTTTCGGCAACGCCGAGGCCACCTACCTGCTGGCCAAGAAGATGATCGAAGCCGGCGCCTGCTGCATCCAGATCGAGAACCAGGTTTCCGACGAGAAGCAGTGCGGCCACCAGGACGGTAAAGTGACCGTTCCGCACGAAGACTTCCTCGCCAAGATCAACGCCGTTCGCTACGCATTCCTCGAACTGGGCATCGACGACGGCGTGATCGTCGCCCGTACCGACTCCCTGGGCGCCGGCCTGACCAAGCAGATCGCCGTTACCCGCGAGCCGGGCGACCTGGGCGACCAGTACAACGCCTTCCTGGACTGCGAAGAAATCTCCGCTGCCGAGCTGCAGAACGGCGACGTGGTGATCAACCGCGGCGGCAAGCTGCTGCGTCCGAAGCGCCTGGCTTCCAACCTGTTCCAGTTCCGCAAGGGCACCGGCGAAGACCGCTGCGTCCTGGACTGCATCACCTCGCTGCAGAACGGCGCAGACCTGCTGTGGATCGAAACCGAGAAGCCGCACGTTGGCCAGATCAAGAGCATGGTTGACCGCATCCGCCAGGCCATCCCGAACGCCAAGCTGGTGTACAACAACAGCCCGTCGTTCAACTGGACCCTGAACTTCCGCCAGCAGGTGTTCGATGCGTTCGTCGCCGAAGGCAAGGACGTTTCCGCCTACGACCGCGCCCAGCTGATGAGCGTCGAGTACGACGAGACCGAACTGGCCCAGATCGCCGACGAGAAGATCCGCACCTTCCAGCGCGACGGCTCGGCCCACGCCGGCATCTTCCACCACCTGATCACCCTGCCGACCTACCACACCGCCGCGCTGTCCACCGACAACCTGGCCAAGGGCTACTTCGCCGACCAGGGCATGCTGGCCTACGTGAAGGGCGTGCAGCGTCAGGAACTGCGTCAGGGCATCGCCTGCGTCAAGCACCAGAACATGGCTGGCTCGGACATCGGCGACAACCACAAAGAGTACTTCGCTGGCGAAGCCGCTCTGAAAGCCTCGGGTAAAGACAACACCATGAACCAGTTCCACTAAGGAACCCGGTTCGACCGGCCCCTCGGGGCCGGGAGGCACCGCGAGACCCCGGTATCTGCCGGGGTCTTGCTTTTTGGGCTTGGCCTGATTGCCAGCCACCCTCCTCTCGCCTACTAAAGGCACACCCGCGCAGTCATGTCAGCCTCGGGCTTCCTTGATCAGCACTGGAAGGCCCATGCCCAGGCGCAACCGTCTCGCCCTCGCCGCCCATCTCATCCAGCACCTGCCACGCCGACTCCACGAGCCGCTGCTGAGTCGCCTGTTCTGCTCCCAGGTGCGCTTCGCCGGCACAGCCGGCGTACGCATCCAGAAGCTGTCCAGCAATGAAGTGCGGATGAGCCTCGCCAACCACCGCCGGGCGCGCAATCACATCGGCGGCGTGCACGCGGCCGCAATGGCGCTGCTCGCCGAATCCGCCAGCGGCTGCATGGTTGGAATGAACCTGCCCGATCACAAACTGCCGTTGATCAAGAGCCTCAAGGTCGACTACCTGCATCGAGCCCGCGGAGGACTGCGCGCCATTGCCACACTGACATCGGAGCAGCACCGCGCGATGCTGGAGCTAGACAGGGGCGATGCGCGAATCCAGGTGGTCGTGCTGGACGATGCCGGCAGCGAACCGATCCGCTGCGAAATGCACTGGGCCTGGATCAGCAAGGAAAAATGAACCACCCCGAAGAAGGGGCGTTCAACAAAGCTGGAAAGGGATGATCGAATGTCGAAGAAGCGGTGAACCGGCAGGCTCGCCGCTTATATGTAGTAAAGTTACGGACATACGACACAGCAAATGATAATTCTTATCATTTGAAGATTGGCGATTAATTGCGGCCAAATACCTCGAAAGTACTATTCGACCAAAGCCGAAGTACCGGCACACTAGGCGCCACGGACCGCGCAGGCAGGGGGATCACGGAAATGCAAAAGCCTTTTGCCCGTTTTAGAAGCGTCTGTTTGTGTTGGAAAAATTTACTTGCTGAAGGCTTTGGGCATAAAATTGGAAAGATGACCTGAACCCTTAGCTCGCTATCCTTGAGTTGTCGGGTTCGCGCAGTCGGGCCATCGCCCGAAACCCAAGACAATCGTTATTTGTAGGAAGGAGTATCGGCATGCCCAATCCAGCTGAACTTGCAGCTCAACACTGGGGACTCGCCGCTTTCCTTTTAGGGGTGCTGGGCCTGCTCGGCTTCATGCTAGGGGTTTCCAGCCTGCTTGGCAGTAAGGCATTTGGTCGCAGCAAGAACGAACCGTTCGAATCCGGGATCGTTCCTACCGGCAGCGCACGCCTGCGCCTGTCGGCAAAATTCTATCTGGTCGCGATGCTCTTCGTGATCTTCGACGTCGAAGCCCTCTTCCTCTTCGCCTGGAGCGTGTCCGTCCGTGAAAGCGGCTGGTCCGGTCTGATCGAGGCAACCATTTTCATAGCAATTCTGTTGGCAGGTCTTGTCTACCTCTGGCGTATCGGCGCGCTCGACTGGGCGCCGGCGGCACGTCGTGCACGGCAGGCGAAGCTAAAACAATGAGGCTTTGGCGATGCAATACAAACTTACCCGGATCGATCCGGATGCGCCCAATGATCAGTACCCGATCGGCCAGCGCGAAACGGTAGAAGACCCGCTCATCGAGGGGCAGGTCCACAAGAACATCTTCATGGGCAAGCTGGAGGATGTTCTCAACGGTGCGGTGAACTGGGGTCGCAAGAACTCCCTGTGGCCGTACAACTTCGGCCTGTCCTGCTGCTACGTGGAGATGACCACGGCGTTCACCGCGCCGCACGACATCGCCCGTTTCGGCGCCGAAGTGATCCGTGCATCACCGCGCCAGGCCGACTTCATGGTCATCGCCGGCACCTGCTTCATCAAGATGGCTCCGGTCATCCAGCGCCTGTACGAGCAGATGCTGGAACCCAAGTGGGTGATCTCGATGGGTTCGTGCGCCAACTCCGGCGGCATGTACGACATCTACTCGGTCGTTCAGGGGGTCGACAAGTTCCTCCCCGTGGACGTTTACATCCCCGGCTGCCCGCCCCGTCCGGAGGCGTTCCTGCAAGGCCTGATGCTGCTGCAGGAATCCATCGGCCAGGAGCGTCGCCCGTTGTCCTGGGTGGTTGGCGATCAAGGCATCTACCGTGCCGACATGCCTGCCCAGAAGGATCTCAAGCGCGAACAGCGTATTGCGGTCACCAACCTGCGCAGCCCCGACGAAGTGTGATCCGGCCCTCCACGAGAGGCCCGTTTTCACTCCACCGTTGACCGATAGTGACCGAGACTATGACTGCAGACTCCGCTCTGTACATCCCGCCTTACAAGGCAGACGACCAAGACATCGTCGTCGAACTGAACTCCCGCTTTGGCGCCGAGACCTTCACCGTCCAGGCCACCCGCACCGGCATGCCGGTACTCTGGGTGCCCCGTGAGCGCCTGATCGACGTCCTCACCTTCCTGCGCAACGTGCCCAAGCCGTACGTCATGCTCTACGACCTCCACGGGGTCGACGAGCGCCTGCGCACCCACCGCCGCGGCCTGCCGAACGCCGACTTCAGCGTGTTCTACCACCTGATGTCGCTTGAGCGTAACAGCGACGTGATGATCAAGGTTGCCCTGTCCGAAGGCGACCTCAACCTGCCCACCGCCACCCGTATCTGGCCGAACGCCAACTGGTACGAGCGTGAAGTCTGGGACATGTACGGCATCACCTTCACCGGCCACCCGCACCTGACCCGCATGCTGATGCCGCCGACCTGGGAAGGCCATCCGCTGCGCAAGGACTACCCGGCGCGCGCCACCGAGTTCGATCCCTACTCCCTCTCCGTCGCCAAGCAGGAGCTGGAGCAGGAAGCCCTGCGCTTCAAGCCCGAAGACTGGGGCATGAAGCGCCACGGCGAGAACGAGGACTTCATGTTCCTCAACCTCGGCCCGAACCACCCGTCCGCCCACGGTGCGTTCCGCATCATCCTGCAGCTGGACGGTGAAGAGATCCTCGACTGCGTTCCGGAGATCGGCTACCACCACCGTGGCGCCGAGAAGATGGCCGAGCGTCAGTCCTGGCACAGCTTCATCCCCTACACCGACCGTATCGACTACCTCGGCGGGGTGATGAACAACCTGCCGTACGTGCTCTCGGTCGAGAAGCTCGCCGGCATCAAGGTGCCGCAGCGCGTCGACGTCATCCGCATCATGATGTCGGAGTTCTTCCGCATCCTGAACCACCTCCTCTACCTGGGCACCTACATCCAGGACGTGGGCGCGATGACCCCGGTGTTCTTCACCTTCACCGACCGCCAGCGCGCCTACAAGGTCGTCGAAGCCATCACCGGCTTCCGCCTGCACCCGGCCTGGTACCGCATCGGCGGCGTCGCCCACGATCTGCCGCGCGGCTGGGACAAGCTGGTCCGCGAATTCCTCGACTGGATGCCCAAGCGCCTGGACGAGTACGAAACCGCCGCCCTGAAGAACAGCATCCTGCGTGGCCGTACCATCGGCGTTGCCCAGTACAACACCAAGGAAGCGCTGGAATGGGGCACCACCGGCGCCGGACTGCGCGCCACTGGCTGCGACTTCGACCTGCGCAAGGCCCGCCCCTACTCCGGCTACGAGAACTTCGAGTTCGAAGTGCCGCTGGCGGCCAACGGCGACGCCTACGACCGCTGCATGGTCAAGATGGGCGAAATGCGCCAGAGCCTGCGCATCATCGAGCAGTGCCTGAAGAACATGCCCGAAGGCCCGTACAAGGCCGACCACCCGCTGACCACGCCGCCGCCCAAAGAGCGCACGCTGCAGCACATCGAAACCCTGATCACCCACTTCCTGCAGGTTTCCTGGGGCCCGGTCATGCCGGCCAACGAAGCCTTCCAGATGGTGGAAGCGACCAAGGGCATCAACAGCTACTACCTGACGAGCGATGGCAGCACCATGAGCTACCGGACCCGCATCCGGACGCCCAGCTTCGCGCACCTGCAGCAGATTCCGTCGGTGATCAACGGCAGCATGATCGCTGACCTGATCGCCTATCTGGGCAGTATCGACTTCGTTATGGCCGACGTGGACCGCTGATCATGAGTACCCTTATCCAGACTGACCGTTTCGAACTCAGCGAAACCGAGCGCTCGGCCATCGAGCACGAGTTGCACCACTACGAGGACTCCCGCGCGGCGTCCATCGAAGCCCTGAAGATCGTCCAGAAGCAGCGCGGCTGGGTGCCGGACGGCGCCATCGGCGCCATCGCCGAGATCCTCGGCATCCCGGACAGCGACGTCGAAGGCGTGGCCACCTTCTATAGCCAGATCTTCCGCCAGCCGGTCGGCCGCCACATCATCCGCGTCTGCGACAGCATGGTCTGCTACATCGGCGGCCACGAATCCGTGGTCGGCGAGCTGCAGAAGCAGCTGGGCATCGGCCTCGGCCAGACCACCGCCGACGGCCGCTTCACCCTGCTGCCGGTGTGCTGCCTGGGCAACTGCGACAAGGCTCCGGCGATGATGATCGACGACGACACCTTCGGCGATCTGCGTCCGGACGGTGTCGCCAAACTGCTGGAGGCCTACGCATGACCCGCCTCACCTCCTACGGCACGCCCAACCGCACCGCGCGCACGGCCGAAACCCACCCGCTGACCTGGCGCCTGCGTGACGACGGGGCCCCGGTGTGGCTCGAGGAATACCAGTCGAAGAACGGCTACGCCGCCGCGCGCAAGGCGCTGGCCGAGATGGCCACCGACGACATCGTCCAGACCGTCAAGGACTCCGGCCTCAAGGGCCGCGGCGGTGCGGGCTTCCCCACCGGCGTGAAGTGGGGTCTGATGCCCAAGGACGAATCCCTCAACATCCGCTACCTGCTGTGCAACGCGGACGAGATGGAACCCAACACCTGGAAGGACCGCATGCTCATGGAGCAGATGCCGCACCTGCTGGTGGAAGGCATGCTGATCTCCGCGCGGGCGCTGAAGGCCTACCGCGGCTACATCTTCCTGCGCGGCGAGTACGTCGACGCCGCGCGCAACCTGAACCGCGCCATCGATGAAGCCAAGGCCGCCGGCCTGCTGGGCAAGAACATCCTCGGCAGCGGCTTCGACTTCGAACTGTTCGTGCACACCGGCGCCGGCCGCTACATCTGTGGCGAAGAGACCGCGCTGATCAACTCGCTGGAAGGCCGCCGCGCCAACCCGCGCTCCAAGCCGCCCTTCCCCGCCGCCGTCGGCGTCTGGGGCAAGCCGACCTGCGTGAACAACGTCGAGACCCTGTGCAACGTGCCGGCGATCGTGCAGAACGGCGTGGACTGGTACAAGGGCCTCGCCCGTCCGGGCAGCGAAGACATGGGCACCAAGCTCATCGGCTTCTCCGGCAAGGTGAAGAACCCCGGTATCTGGGAACTGCCCTTCGGCATCCAGGCCCGCGAAGTCTTCGAGGACTACGCCGGCGGCATGCGCGACGGCTACAAGCTCAAGGCCTGGCAGCCGGGCGGCGCCGGTACCGGCTTCCTCCTGCCGGAACACCTGGACGCCCCGCTGTTCGCGGCCGGCATCGCCAAGGTCGGCACCCGCATGGGCACCGGCCTGGCCATGGCGGTGGACGACAGCGTCAACATGGTCTCGCTGCTGCGCAACATGGAAGAGTTCTTCGCCCGCGAATCGTGCGGCTGGTGCACGCCGTGCCGCGACGGCCTGCCGTGGAGCGTGAAGATCCTGCGCGCACTGGAGAAAGGCCAAGGCGCCCAGGGCGACCTGGAGACCCTCGAGCAGCTCGTCAACTTCCTCGGCCCAGGCAAGACCTTCTGCGCCCACGCGCCGGGTGCCGTCGAGCCGCTGGGCAGCGCACTGAAGTATTTCCGTCCCGAGTTCGAAGCGGGCGTTTCCCGCCAGGCTCAGGCCGTACAAGCACCGCAGACCGTCGGCGCTTGATGCTTTGTTCGCCGGGCAATGCGCCCGGCGTTGTTTCGTTGTAGCGCCGCGGCATGCCGCCGGCCCGATGAAACCGTGATTTCTATTAGCCACGCCCGCTGACAACGGGCCAACGAAGACTTAGACCCATGGCCACGATCCACGTAGACGGCAAGACGTTAGAAGTCGACGGAGCGGACAACCTGTTGCAGGCCTGTCTCTCCCTCGGTCTCGACATCCCCTACTTCTGCTGGCACCCGGCGCTCGGTAGCGTCGGCGCATGCCGCCAGTGCGCGGTCAAGCAGTACACCGACGAGAACGACAAACGCGGTCGCCTCGTCATGTCCTGCATGACTCCCGCCACCGACAACACCTGGATTTCCATCGAAGACGAAGAGGCCAAGCAGTTCCGCGCCAGCGTCGTCGAATGGCTGATGACCAACCACCCGCACGACTGCCCGGTCTGCGAGGAAGGCGGTCACTGCCACCTGCAGGACATGACGGTGATGACCGGCCACAACCAGCGCCGGTACCGCTTCACCAAGCGCACCCACCAGAACCAGGAGCTCGGCCCGTTCATCGCCCACGAGATGAACCGCTGCATCGCCTGCTACCGCTGCGTCCGTTACTACAAGGACTACGCCGGCGGCACCGACCTGGGCGTCTATGGCGCGCACGACAACGTCTATTTCGGCCGCATCGAGGACGGCGTGCTGGAGAGCGAGTTCTCCGGCAACCTCACCGAGGTCTGCCCGACCGGCGTGTTCACCGACAAGACCCACTCCGAGCGCTACAACCGCAAGTGGGACATGCAGTTCGCCCCGAGCATCTGCCATGGCTGCTCCAGCGGATGCAACATCAGCCCCGGCGAGCGTTACGGTGAAATCCGCCGCATCGAGAACCGCTACAACGGCTCGGTGAACCACTACTTCCTGTGCGACCGTGGCCGTTTCGGCTACGGCTACGTCAACCGCGAAGACCGTCCGCGCCAGCCGCAGCTGATGCTGAGCAAGCAGAAGCTCTCGCTGGACGGCGCCCTGGACCAGACCGCTGCCCTGCTCAAGGGCCGCAAGGTGATCGGCATCGGTTCGCCGCGCGCCAGCCTGGAAAGCAACTACGCCCTGTCCGAACTGGTCGGCGCGCAGAACTTCTACAGCGGTATCTCCGCCGACGAACTGCAGCGCCTGCAACTGGTGCTGAAAGTCATGCAGGACGGCCCGCTGCCGACACCGACCATCCGTGACATCGAAGACCACGACGCAGTGTTCGTGCTCGGCGAGGACCTCACCCAGACCGCCGCCCGCATCGCCCTGGCCCTGCGCCAGTCGGTGAAGGGCAAGGGCGAGGACATGGCCGCCTCGATGAAGATCCAGCCGTGGCTCGACGCCGCGGTGAAGACCATCGCCCAGCACGAGATGAACCCGCTGTTCATCGCAAGCCTGGATGAAACCCGCCTGGACGACGTCGCCGCCGAGTGCGTGCACGCCGCCACTGAAGACCTCGCCCGCCTGGGCTTCGCCGTGGCCCACGCGATCGACCCGAGCGCCCCGGCCGTGGCCGGCCTCGACGCCGAAGCCGCCGCCCTGGCCCAGCGCATCGCCGACGCCCTGGTCGCCGCCAAGCGTCCGCTGGTCATCTCCGGCACCTCGCTGGGCAGCAACGCCCTGATCGAAGCCGCCGCGAACATCGCCAGCGCGCTGAAGAACCGCGAAAAGCACGGCTCCCTGAGCCTGGTGGTTCCGGAAGCCAACAGCCTGGGCCTGGCCCTCTTCGGCGGCGAGTCCGTCGAAAGCGCCCTGCAGCAGCTGACCTCCGGCGCCGCCGATGCCGTGGTGATCCTGGAGAACGACCTGTACCGCCGCGCCGACGCCGCCGTTGTCGATGCCGCCCTGGCCGCCGCGAAGATCGTCATCGTCGCCGACCACCAGCAGACCGCCACCAGCGCCAAGGCCACCGTCCTGCTGCCGGCCGCCAGCTTCGCCGAAGGCGACGGCACCCTGGTCAGCCAGGAAGGCCGCGCCCAGCGCTTCTTCCAGGTCTTTGACCCGACCTACTACAACGCCGACAACCTGGTCCGCGAAGGCTGGCGCTGGTTGCATGCCCTGCACAGCACCCTCGAAGGCAAGCGCGTCGACTGGACCCAGCTGGATCACGTGATCGACGCCGTCGTCGCCGCCAAGCCGCAACTGGCCGGCATCCGCGACGCCGCGCCGAACGCCGCGTTCCGCATCAAGGGCCTGAAACTGGCGCGCGAACCGCACCGCTACTCCGGCCGCACCGCCATGCGCGCCAACATCAGTGTCAGCGAGCCGCGCGCTTCGCAGGACATCGACTCGCCGTTCGCCTTCTCCATGGAAGGCTACGCCGGCAGCGCCGAACCGCGTCAGCAGATTCCGTTCGCCTGGTCCCCGGGCTGGAACTCCCCGCAGGCCTGGAACAAGTTCCAGGACGAAGTCGGCGGCCACCTGCGCGCCGGCGACCCGGGCGTGCGCCTGATCCAGGCCAAGGGCCAGGCGCTGTGGTTCAGCGAGATTCCCGCGCCGTTCCACACCGCCGCCAGCCAGTTCAAGGTGGTGCCCTTCTACCACCTGTTCGGCAGCGAGGAGAACACTGCCAAGGCCGCACCGGTGCAGGAGCGCATCCCGCAGACCTACGCCACCCTGGCCAAGTCCGAGGCTGACCGCCTGGGCGTCAACGAAGGCGCGATCATCCGCCTGACCGTCAAGGGCCAGGAACTGCGCCTGCCGCTGCGCGTGAGCGAAGAGCTGGGCGCCGGTCTGGTCGCCCTGCCGATCGGTCTGCAAGGCATTCCCGCCGGTGTCATCGGCGCTGTCGCTGAAGGTCTGCAGGAGGCTGCCCAATGAGTTTATTGAGCGTGAGCTGGCTGACACCCACCGTCGTCGACATCATCATCGAGATCATCAAGGCCATCGTCATCCTGCTCGCCGTGGTCGTCTGCGGCGCGCTGCTGAGCTGGGTCGAGCGCCGTCTGCTCGGCCTCTGGCAGGACCGCTACGGTCCGAACCGGGTCGGCCCCTTCGGGGCCTTCCAGCTCGGCGCCGACATGCTGAAGATGTTCTTCAAGGAAGACTGGACCCCGCCGTTCGCCGACAAGCTGATCTTCACCCTCGCGCCCATGATCGCCATGGGTGCGCTGCTGGTGGCCTTCGTCGTCATCCCGATCACCCCGACCTGGGGCGTGGCGGACCTGAACATCGGCGTCCTGTTCTTCTTCGCCATGGCCGGCCTGACCGTGTACGCGGTGCTGTTCGCCGGCTGGTCGAGCAACAACAAGTTCGCCCTCCTCGGCAGCCTGCGCGCCTCGGCCCAGACCATCTCCTACGAGGTGTTCCTGGCCCTGTCGCTGATGGGCATCGTGGCTCAGGTCGGCTCCTTCAGCCTGCGCGACATCGTCGAATACCAGGCCGAGCACGTGTGGTTCATCATCCCGCAGTTCTTCGGCTTCATGACCTTCTTCATCGCCGGCGTCGCGGTGACTCACCGTCACCCGTTCGACCAGCCCGAAGCCGAGCAGGAACTGGCCGACGGTTACCACATCGAGTACGCCGGCATGAAGTGGGGCATGTTCTTCGTCGGCGAGTACATCGGCATCGTGCTGGTGTCCGCGCTGCTGGCGACCCTGTTCTTCGGCGGCTGGCACGGTCCCTTCGGCATCCTGCCGCAGATCCCGTTCATCTGGTTCGCCCTGAAGACCGGCTTCTTCATCATGATGTTCATCCTGCTGCGGGCCTCGATCCCACGCCCGCGCTATGACCAGGTGATGGCCTTCAGCTGGAAGTTCTGCCTCCCGCTGACCCTGATCAACCTGCTGGTGACCGGCGCAGTCGTGCTGGCGGCCCAGTAAGGAGCAAGACAATGATCAAGTACATTCTGGAAGTCGTGCATGGCACCTTCACCCAGCTGCGCAGCCTGGTGATGATCTTCGGCCATGCCTTCCGCAAGCGTGACACCCTGCAATACCCGGAAGAACCCGTGTACCTGCCGCCGCGCTACCGCGGCCGCATCGTCCTCACCCGCGACCCCGACGGCGAGGAACGCTGCGTGGCGTGCAACCTGTGCGCCGTGGCCTGCCCGGTCGGCTGCATCTCCCTGCAGAAGGCCGAGACCGAGGACGGCCGCTGGTACCCCGAGTTCTTCCGCATCAACTTCTCCCGCTGCATCTTCTGCGGCCTGTGCGAGGAAGCCTGCCCGACCACCGCGATCCAGCTGACCCCGGATTTCGAGATGGGCGAGTTCAAGCGCCAGGACCTGGTCTACGAGAAGGAAGACCTGCTGATCTCCGGTCCCGGCAAGAACCCGGACTACAACTTCTACCGCGTTGCCGGCATGGCCATCGCCGGCAAGCCGAAAGGCGCCGCGCAGAACGAGGCCGAACCGATCAACGTCAAGAGCCTGCTGCCGTAAGGAGACGTCGCGTGGAATTCGCTTTCTACTTCGCCGCCGGCGTCGCCGTGCTGGCAACCCTGCGGGTCATCACCAACAGCAACCCGGTGCATGCCCTGCTCTACCTCATCGTTTCGCTGCTCGCCGTGTCGATGACCTTCTTCAGCCTCGGCGCCCCGTTCGCCGGCGCCCTGGAGATCATCGTCTACGCCGGCGCGATCATGGTGCTGTTCGTCTTCGTGGTGATGATGCTCAACCTCGGGCCGGCCATCGCCGAACAGGAGCGCAAATGGCTCAAGCCCGGCGTCTGGATCGGCCCCGGCGCGCTGTCGCTGGTGCTGATGGTCGAACTGCTGTGGATGCTCTCGCGCACCCCGAGCGGCGTCGGCATCGGCCATACCATCGTGGACGCCAAGACCGTCGGCATCAGCCTGTTCGGCTCCTACCTGCTGGTCGTCGAACTGGCCTCGATGCTGCTGCTGGCGGCACTGGTCGCCGCCTACCACCTCGGCCGCCACGAAGCGAAGGAATAACACCATGAACGCAATCCCTCTCGAACACGGACTGGCGCTCGCCGGTGTGCTGTTCTGCTTCGGACTGGTTGGCCTGATGGTACGACGCAACATCCTGTTCGTACTGATGAGCCTGGAAGTGATGATGAACGCCGCCGCGCTGGCCTTCGTGGTCGCCGGTAGCCGCTGGGCCCAGCCCGACGGCCAGGTGATGTTCATCCTGGTGATCAGCCTGGCCGCGGCCGAGGCGAGCATCGGCCTGGCGATCCTGCTCCAGCTGTATCGCCGCTTCCATACCCTCGATATCGACGCTGCCAGCGAGATGCGCGGATGAACCTGCTGCCCCTTACATTCCTGTTCCCCCTGGTCGGCTTCCTGCTGCTCTCGTTCTCGCGCGGCAGATGGTCGGAAAACCTCTCGGCACTGGTCGGTGTCGGCTCCGTGGGCCTGGCTGCCCTCTCCGCCTTCTGGGCGATCTGGAGCTTTCACAGTGCGCCGCCGGAAGGCGGTGCCTACAGCGTGGTGCTGTGGCAATGGATGAACGTTGGTGACTTCCACTCCAACTTCACCCTGTACCTGGACGGCCTGTCGGTCACCATGCTCGGCGTGGTCACCGGCGTCGGCTTCCTGATCCACCTGTTCGCCTCCTGGTACATGCGTGGCGAGGCCGGCTATTCGCGCTTCTTCGCCTACACCAACCTGTTCATCGCCAGCATGCTGTTCCTCGTGCTGGGCGATAACCTGCTGTTCGTGTACTTCGGCTGGGAAGGCGTGGGCCTGTGCTCCTACCTGCTGATCGGCTTCTACTTCAGCCATGTTCCGAACGGCAACGCGGCGCTCAAGGCGTTCATCGTGACCCGCGTCGGTGACGTGTTCTTCGCCATCGGCATGTTCATCCTGTTCCAGCACCTGGGCACGCTGAACATCCAGGAACTGCTGACCCTGGCTCCGCAGCACTTCGCCAAGGGCGACCTGTGGATCAACGTCGCGGCCCTGATGCTGCTCGGCGGCGCCGTCGGCAAGTCCGCGCAGCTGCCGCTGCAGACCTGGCTGGCCGACGCGATGGCCGGCCCGACTCCGGTCTCCGCGCTGATCCACGCCGCCACCATGGTGACCGCAGGCGTCTACCTGATCGCCCGCTGCCACGGCCTGTTCGAGCTGGCCCCGAACGTCCTGGAGCTGGTCGGCATCGTCGGCGCCGTGACCCTGGTGCTGGCCGGCTTCGCCGCCCTGGTGCAGACCGACATCAAGCGCATCCTCGCCTACTCGACCATGAGCCAGATCGGCTACATGTTCCTGGCCCTGGGCGTCGGCGCCTGGGGTGGCGCGATCTTCCACCTGATGACCCATGCCTTCTTCAAGGCCCTGCTGTTCCTTGCCTCGGGTGCGGTGATCGTCGCCTGCCACCACGAGCAGAACATCTTCAAGATGGGTGGTCTGTGGAAGAAGCTGCCGCTGGCCTATGCGAGCTTCGTGGTCGGTGGTTCGGCCCTGGCCGCCCTGCCCTTCCTGACCGCCGGCTTCTACTCCAAGGACGAGATCCTCTGGGAAGCCTTCGCCAGCGGTCACCAGAACCTGCTGATCGCCGGCCTGCTGGGTGCCTTCCTGACCTCGATCTACACCTTCCGTCTGATCTTCATCGCCTTCCACGGCGAAGCGAAGACCGAGGCACACGCCGGCCACGGCATCAGCCACTGGCTGCCGCTGGGCGTGCTGATCGTGCTGTCCACCTTCATCGGCGCGCTGATCACCCCGCCGCTGGCCAGCGTCCTGCCGGAAAGCGCCGGCCACGCCGGTGGCGAGGCCAAGCACAGCCTGGAGATCGCCTCGGGTGCCATCGCCATCGCCGGTATCCTGCTGGCGGGCCTGCTGTTCCTCGGCAAGCGTCGCTTCATCAGCGCCGTCGCCCAGAGCGCGCCGGGCCGCTTCTTCGGTACCTGGTGGTTCCATGCCTGGGGCTTCGACTGGCTGTACGACAAGCTGTTCGTGAAACCCTATCTGCTGATCTGCCGTCTGCTCAGCGCCGATCCGGTCGACCGCACCCTGGTCCTGGTTCCGCTCACCGCACGTGGTGGTCACAAACTCCTCAGCCTCACCCAGAACGGCCGCCTGCGTTGGTACGCCGCTTCCCTGGTGGGCGGTGCCGCGCTGCTTCTCGGCGCGATGCTGCTGGCTTAAAACTTCACGAAAGAGATTGAGCCCGACATGATTCTGCCCTGGCTAATCCTGATCCCCTTCATCGGCGGCTTCCTTTGCTGGATCGCCGAGTACACCAGCAAGACCCTGCCCCGCTGGGTCGCGCTGGGGTCGATGACCCTGACCCTCGCCCTCAGCCTGTGGGTGTGGCACACCGGCAACTTCCAGCTGGCGCCCGCGCCGGGTGGCGATCCGCAATGGACCCTGGAATTCAAGGTGTCCTGGATCGAGCGCTTCGGCATCAGCGTGCACCTGGCAATGGACGGCCTGTCCCTGCTGATGGTCGCCCTGACCGGCCTGCTCGGCGTGCTGTCCGTGCTCTGCTCCTGGAACGAGATCCAGCGCCGCATCGGCTTCTTCCACCTGAACCTGCTGTGGATCCTGGGCGGTGTGATCGGCGTGTTCCTCGCCGTCGACCTGTTCCTGTTCTTCTTCTTCTGGGAAATGATGCTGGTGCCGATGTACTTCCTCATCGCGCTCTGGGGTCACAGCTCGGAAGACGGCAAGAAGACCCGCATCTACGCCGCCACCAAGTTCTTCATCTTCACCCAGGCCAGCGGCCTGATCATGCTGGTGGCGATCCTGGGCCTGGTGTTCGTGCACTACAACAGCACCGGCGTGCTGACCTTCAACTACGCCGACCTGCTCAAGACCCAGCTGCCGCCGCACACCGAATGGCTGCTGATGCTCGGCTTCTTCGCCGCCTTCGCGGTGAAGATGCCGGTGGTGCCGGTACACTCCTGGCTGCCTGACGCCCACGCCCAGGCGCCGACCGCCGGTTCCGTGGACCTGGCGGGCATCCTGCTGAAGACCGCCGCCTACGGCCTGATCCGCTTCGCCCTGCCGCTGTTCCCCAACGCCTCCGCCGAGTTCGCGCCGGTGGCCATGTGGCTGGGCATCGTCGGCATCTTCTACGGCGCCTTCCTGTCGTTCGCGCAGACCGACATCAAGCGCCTGGTGGCCTACTCCTCCGTGTCGCACATGGGCTTCGTCATCATCGGCATCTACTCCGGCAACCCGCAAGCGCTGCAGGGCGTGGTGATCCAGATGATCGCCCACGGCCTCTCCGCCGCCGCGCTCTTCATCCTCTGCGGCCAGCTGTACGAGCGCCTGCACACCCGTGACATGCGCAAGATGGGCGGCCTGTGGTCGCGCATCCCGTACCTGCCGGCCGTGGCGCTGTTCTTCGCCATCGCCTCGCTGGGCCTGCCGGGCACCGGCAACTTCGTCGGCGAGTTCCTGATCCTGCTGGGCAGCTTCAAGAGCGTTCCGGTGATCACCGTGATCGCCACCTTCGGCCTGGTGTTCGGTTCGGTCTACTCGCTGATCATGATCCACCGCGCGTACTTCGGCCCGTCCAAGTCCGAGACCGCGATCGCCGGCCTGAACTTCCGCGAACTGAGCATGGGGCTCGGCCTGGTGGTGCTGCTGGTCCTGCTGGGCATCTACCCGCAGCCGGTCCTCGACACCTCCGCGGCAACCATGCACGGCATCCAGCAGTGGCTGGGTTCCGCCCTCTCCACCCTGGCAGCACGGTAAGCGCGACATGACCTTCACGATCCAACACTTCATCGCGCTCCTGCCGCTGATCATCACCAGCGCCACCCTGGTGGTGGTGATGCTGGCGGTGGCCTGGAAGCGTAACCACTCGTTGACCGCCACCCTCTCGGTGATCGGTCTGAACCTGGCGTTGCTGTCGATCTTCCCGGTGCTCAAAGTCACCCCGGTGGAAGTCACCCCGCTGCTGATGGTGGACAACTTCGCCTGCTTCTACATGGCCCTGGTCCTGGTCGGCGCCCTGGCCTGCACCACCCTGGCCCACGCCTACATGGAGAGCTACCCGGGCAACCGCGAAGAGCTCTACCTGCTCCTGCTGCTGTCCACCGCCGGCGGCCTGGTGCTGGCCAGCGCGCAGAACCTGGCCGGCCTGTTCATCGGCCTGGAGCTGCTGTCGGTGCCGGTCTACGGCATGGTGGCCTACGCCTTCTTCAACAAGCGCACCCTGGAAGCGGGCATCAAGTACACCGTACTGTCCGCCGCCGGTTCGGCCTTCCTGCTGTTCGGCATGGCCCTGCTCTACACCGAGTCCGGCAACCTGGGCTTCGCTGCCATCGGCGCATCGCTGGCCGAAGGCACCAGCCACAGCCCGTTGCTGTCCATCGGCGTCGGCATGATGGTGGTCGGCCTGGGCTTCAAGCTGTCCCTGGCGCCCTTCCACCTGTGGACCCCGGACGTCTACGAAGGCGCCCCGGCCCCGGTCTCCGCGTTCCTCGCCACCACCAGCAAGGTCGCCGTGTTCGCCGTGCTGCTGCGCCTGTTCCAGATCGCCCCGGCGGCCCTGAACAATGGCCTGCTGCATGACGCCATCGCGGCCATCGCCATCGCCTCGATCCTGGTCGGCAACCTGCTGGCGCTGACCCAGAGCAACATCAAGCGCCTGCTCGGCTACTCCTCCATCGCCCACTTCGGCTACCTGCTGATCGCGCTGGTGGCGAGCAAGGGCCTGGCCGTGGAAACCGTCGGTGTCTACCTGACCACCTACGTGGTCACCACCCTGGGCGCCTTCGGCGTGGTCACCCTGATGTCCACCCCGTACGGCGGCCGCGACGCCGACGCGCTGTTCGAGTACCGCGGCCTGTTCTGGCGCCGTCCGGCGCTGACCGCGGTGATGACCGTGATGATGCTGTCCCTGGCCGGCATCCCGCTGACCGCCGGCTTCATCGGCAAGTTCTACGTCATCGCCACCGGCGTCGAGTCCCAGCTCTGGTGGCTGGTCGGCACCCTGGTGCTGGGCAGCGCCATCGGCCTGTACTACTACCTGCGCGTGATGGTGACCATGTTCCTGGTCGAGCCGAACATGAAGCGCCACGACGCGCCCCTGGACTGGGCCCAGCGCGCCGGCGGCATCATGCTGGTGGCCATCGCCCTGCTCGCCTTCCTCCTTGGCGTCTACCCGCAACCGCTGCTGGATATCCTCCAGCACAGCGGCCTGGCGGCCGTCGCCGGCTGAGATCGACAGGCATGAAAAACCCCGCTTCGGCGGGGTTTTTTATTGGCTACAGAAACGCTTTCGTAGGATGGGTGGAGCGCAGCGATACCCATGCGGTCCGTGTCTGGAATTGATGGGTACCGCTTCGCTCCACGCCGTCCTACAAGGTGCTCTGCCCTACTCTGCCGCCTTGGGCTCATCCCCTTCCCGCCCGGTGAACAGGTCCCACGAGGCAATGAACAGCGCGGCGATCAGCGGGCCGATGACGAAGCCGTTGAGACCGAACAGCGACATGCCGCCAAGGGTCGAGATCAGCACCACGTAGTCCGGCATCTTGGTGTCCTTGCCAACCAGGATCGGGCGCAGGATGTTGTCCACCAGACCGATCACCACCACGCAGAACAGGGTCAGCACCACGCCCTGCCAGATCGCCCCGGTGAGCAGGAAGTAGGCGGCCACCGGCACCCAGATCAGCCCCGCGCCGATGGCCGGCAGCAGCGACAGGAAAGCCATCAGCGTGCCCCAGAGCAGCGAGCCCTGGATGCCGAGGAACCAGAAGATCAGCCCACCCAGCGCGCCCTGGGTGGCGGCCACGGCGATGTTGCCCTTCACCGTGGCGCGGATCACCGTGGTGAACTTGGTGAACAGGTGCTGCTTGTGCTCGCCGCTCAGTGGCACCGCCTGCTTGATGCGGCGCCCCAGGGCCGGGCCGTCGCGCAGGAGGAAGAACAGCAGGTAGAGCATGATGCCGAAGCTGATGACGAACTCGAAGGTGTTCTGGCCGATGCTGAACGCCTTGGTGGCGACCAGCTGGCTCGCCTGCATCGCCCCCGAGGAAAGCCTCTCCTGCAGGCTCGACAGGTCCGTCAGGTCGAAACGCTCCAGCCACGGGTGCGCCCAGCCCGGCAGCGCGGCGATCGCCTGCTGGAAGTAGGTGACGAAGTTCAGTTCGCCGGACTTCAGGCGCTGGTACACCTGCGCGCCTTCCTGCACCAGCGCACCGGCGATGAAGGTCATCGGCAGGATCACGATCAGCAGGCAGATCGTCAGCGAGATCAGCGCCGCGAGGTTGTTGCGCCCGTTCAGGCGCACGCGCAGGCGGCGCTGCAGCGGGGCGAAGATGATCGCCAGGATGGTGCCCCAGAACACCGCGCCGTAGAACGGCAGCAGCAACCAGGCGAAGGCGATGGTGACCACCACCAGGAGGAGCAGGAACGTCCGGTATTCCAGTTTCGATTCGAGCATGAGCAGGTCCGGGGAATTGGGAAAACCCGCCCATTAGTCAGCAGTTCGCCTGCCGAGTGCAACTTTCGCGGTGGGCCGCCCAGCGAAGCCGCCAGCACCAGCAAGGCCGGGCGCGGGTTTGCGGCAGTCGCCGACGGGGTGCGCGACCTGGCCAGGCACACCCGGAGTTCGGATCACCGAACCAGCTGGCGAACCACCAGCCGGGTCGATGGATCCGCTCCTACGAAAGCCCCACAGTCCGCGCCCCATCGGCAAGGCCGGCGCTGCATCGGGTTCGCGAGCAAGCTCGCTCCTACAGGTTTGCACCTGCGCGTTCTTCGTAGGAGCGAGCTTGCTCGCGAACCGCACGGCACAGCGTCAATCGATATCGATGACAGGCTCCGCCGGAATCAACCCGCCGCGCGCCGCGGCAGCTCCACCCGCACGCGCAACCCGCCCAGCTCGCTGCCTTCCAGCCACAGGCTGCCGCCGCACGCCGCCGCGATATCCCGCGCGATGCCCAGCCCCAGGCCATGCCCCGCGACCTGCTCGTCCAGCCGCGTGCCGCGCTCCAGCACGCTTTCGCGCTGTTCCTCGGCAATCCCGGGGCCGTCATCGTCCACGCTCAGGAGATAACTTTCGGCGCCCTTCTCCACCGTCAGCCGCACCTGGGCGTCCGCCCATTTGCAGGCGTTGTCCAGCAGGTTGCCGAGCATCTCCAGCAGGTCCTCGCGGTCGAACGGCAGCCGCAGGCCGGGCTCGGCCTTCCAGTCGATCTCCAGGTGTTCGCCATGGATCAGCCGCAGCATCTCGCACAGGCTCGGCAGTTCCGCGGCGCAGTCGAAATACGCGCCGGGCAGCGCTTCGCCCGCCAACCGCGCGCGGCCCAGTTCGCGGGCCAGGCGCTGCTCGATCTGCTCCAGTTGCTCCTGCAGCACGCGGCGCAGTTCCGGATGCGCGAGCAGCTCGTCGCGCTCGGCAAGGCTGATCAGCACCGCCAGCGGCGTCTTCAGCGCATGGCCGAGGTTGCCCAGCGCGTTGCGCGACCGGCGCAGGGTGTCCTCGGTGTGCTGCAGCAGGTGGTTGACCTGCTCCACCAGCGGTTCCAGCTCCTGCGGCACCTGCCGGTCCAGCTGGCTGCGCCGGCCTTCCTGCAGTTGTGCGATCTGCTGGCGCACCCGCTCCAGCGGGCGCAGCGCGCGACGCACGGTGAAGCCCTGGAAGATCAGGATCAGCAGCAGCGCCACGCCCCCGGCCCCCAGGCCGATATTGCGCAGGCGGCTGAAGCGCTTGAGGATCGGCGTGTAATCCTGCGCGACGACGATCTTCAGCTGCTTGCCATAGCGCTTGTAATCGCCGCGATAGACCAGCAGGCGCTGCTCCTCCGGCCCCTCTACCAGCTGCCGCGCCAGGCCCTTGTGCGCGGGCAGCTCCAGCTCGCGGTCCCACAGCGAACGGGAGCGCCAGGTGACGTCATCGAAGCGGACGACGAAATAGCGCCCGGAAAACAGCCGGTCATAGACGGTGTCCACCCGCTGGTCATCCAGCTGCAGGCCGGCCGGGCCACGGATGACGCCCACCAGCAGGCTTTCCGCCTCGTTCTGCAGGCCGTCGGCCAGATAGCGGCGCAGGCCCTGGTCGAACAGCCAGAGCCCGGTCTGCGCCAGCGCCAGGCCGATCACCAGCAGCACCACGCCGAGCCCGAGGCCGAGCCGGCGCTGGATCGACATCATCGCGCGGCCCCGCCGACATTGCCGGCGAAGCGGTAGCCCTGGCCCCGACGGGTCTCGATGATCTCGCGGCCGAGCTTGCGGCGCAGGTGGTTGACGTGCACTTCGATCACGTTGGAATCGCGCTCGGTCTCACCGTCATAAAGGTGCTCGGCAAGGTGGGATTTCGACAGCAACTGGCCGGAGTGCAGCATGAAATAACGCAGCAGGCGGAATTCGGCGGAGGTCAGGTCGACGTCCTTGCCGCCTTGCTGCACGCACTGCCGCGCCTCGTCCAGGCTCAACCCCGCGACTTCCAGCTGGTTCTGGTTGGCCAGCCCGCGGGCGCGGCGCAGCAGCGCCTGGATGCGCAGCAGCAGTTCCTCGGGGTGGAAAGGCTTGGTCAGGTAATCGTCGGCGCCGGCCTTCAGGCCGTCGATGCGCTCGGCCCAGGAGCCGCGCGCGGTGAGGATCAGCACCGGCGTCGCCAGCCCCATGCCGCGCCACTCGCGCAGCACGTCCAGCCCGGGGCGCCCGGGCAGGCCGAGGTCGAGGATGATCAGGTCATAGGGTTCGCTGGCGCCCTGCACGGCGGCATCGCGGCCGTCGGCCAGCCAGTCGACGGCGTAGCCCTGGCGCGTCAGGCTGGCCAGCAGTTCGTCGGCCAGGGGCACATGGTCTTCCACCAGCAGCAGGCGCATCAGTCGTCCTCCTTGTCCTTGAGGATGCGGCCGTCGCGGGCATCCAGCTCCAGTTCGCGCACCACGCCATCGACGGTGAGCAGCTCCACCTCGTAGATATAGCTGCCATGTTCCTGCTCCAGCTCCGCTTCCAGCAGCTTGGAATCGGGGTAGCGGGCCTGGGCGATGGGCAGGATTTCCTCGAACGGGCGGATAACCCCTTCGCGGCTCAGCCGCAGGGCCTCGTCCTGGCCCAGGTCATGGGCCTGCGCGGCGCCGGCCGACAAGGCGAGTGCAACGGCCAGCAGGGCCGCGCGTGGAAAGTCGATCTTCATCAGTCGTCCTGGCGATCCTTGACGATTGCGCCGCTCACCGCATCGAGTTCGACATCCCATTTCACGCCCTGGGCGTCCTCGATATCGACCTTGTAGAGGTAGCGGCCATGTTCCAGCTCAAGCTCGCTATCGTACACCCTTCCGCCCGGATGCTTGCCCAGCGCGGCCTGGTTGAGCGCCTCGAAGTCGCGGATGGTGCCGGCATCGCGCAGGCGCAGCGCCTCGTCCGGGCCGAGGTCGCGGGCCTTCGCGGCGACGGCCCCGAGCATCAGCGCGGTGGCGGCGGTCAGGATGATCAGCAGCTTCATGGATGGGCACCTCCTCCGAGTGGCAGCCTCCCCAGACTAGGGCGAAGGACTTAACCCAAGCTGAATCGGCAAGGCTCATTCACCCCGTGAAGTATCCTTGCATGCCCTGTACAGGCTCTATAATCGCGGGCCTCAGCAGCGAGGCCCGCATGACCGCCATCCAGATCAAGACCCCCGCCCTCACCCTCAAGGCCGGCACCCGCGCCCTCGCGCGCATCCGCGAACAGGGGCTGGCCCCCGCCGACGTCGGCATCCTGCCCGGCGCCGCCGGCGGCCCGAAGGCGCTGGGCATCCAGGGCCTGGACCTGGCGCTGTTCGGCGAATGGCTGCCGCGCGCGCCGCGCGAGCGTTCGCTGATCGGCGCCTCCATCGGCTCCTGGCGCTTCGCCAGCGCCTGCCTGCCCGACCCGGCCGACGCTATCCGCCGCCTCGGCGAGCTCTACACCCAGCAGCGTTTCGCCCGCAACGCGAGCATCGCCGACGTCTCGAAAAGCTGCGCGAAGATGCTCGACGACCTGCTCGACGGCCACGATGCCAGCCTGCTGGACAACCCCTGGTACCGCCTCAACGTGGTGGTGGTGAAGAGCCACGGCCGCCTGGCGCAGGACGGCAAGGCCGGGCTCGGCCTGGGGCTGGGCGCGGTGATCCGCGACAACCTGGTGGGCCGCCGCCACCTGCACCGGCACTTCGAACGGCTGATCATCCACGACGCGCGCCGCGCGCCGCCGCTGGAACCGCTCGCGGACTTCCCCTCGCGCTTCCTCCACCTGGACCTGGCGAACCTGCGCCACGCCCTGCTCGCCTCCGGCTCGATCCCGATGGTGATGGAGGGCGTGCGCGACATTCCTGGCGCCGGCCCCGGCACCTACCGCGACGGCGGCCTGCTCGACTACCACCTCGACCTGCCCTACCTGCCCAAGGGCGTGGTGCTCTACCCGCACTTCACCGACAAGGTGATCCCCGGCTGGTTCGACAAGGGCCTGCCCTGGCGCCGCGGCAACGCCGGCCGCCTGCAGGACGTGCTGCTGCTCGCACCGTCGAAGGACTACCTGGCGCGCCTGCCGCACGGCAAGCTGCCGGACCGCAAGGACTTCCACCGCTACCTGGGCGACGACGCCGGCCGCGAACGCTACTGGCGCAAGGCGATGGACGAAAGCCGGCGTATGGGCGACGAGTTCCTCGAACTGGCGGACAGCGGCAAGCTGGGCGAGCGCCTGTTGCCGCTGTAGCAGCATCCGCTCCCGCAGAAGGCCCTTCGCAGGAGCGGATTCATCCGCGATCAGGTGCCGAACGCCGGGCATCGCGGACGGAGTCCGCTCCTACGCAAGGGTGCGGCTCTTGCAGGAGCGGACTCCGTCCGCGATTCGCCGGCAGGGCCGGCGCCAGGCGGGTTCGCGAGCAGGCTCGCTCCTGCGAAGGGAAATCAGCCCGGCTGCCCGTCCACCCGCGGACGCCAGAACATCGGCCCGTAGTGCCAGGCGAACAGCAGGAAGGCCACCACCCAGCAGGCGGCCGCCAGGCTCAGGCCCGGCAGCGGCAGCCACACCACCAGCAGCACCCGGCAGAGCACGCCCAGGTTCAGCAGCGCGAAGGCCAGGGCCATGACTTTCGGCGGCTGCAGCGCGCGACCGGTATGGCCGAGGCTGACGCGGGCGATCATCGCCAGGATCAGGCCGCCCACGCCACCGACGGTGAGCGCATGGATCGGCAGGCTGACGGCGATCGGCGCGCCGAAGTTCCACGCCGCCATGCCCGCCGGCGCCAGCATCATCCACAGATAGGCCAGGTGCAGCGACCAGAGCAGCGGCACGCTCCAGATCCCCTTGTCGCGCCAGCGCCACAGGCGGATCAGGTGGCCCACGGCGAGCACCGCGAACAGCACGCCCACCAGCGGCCGCGGCGTCAGGCCGAAACCGGCCGCCGTCAGCACGGCTACCAGCATCGTGCCGCCCAGCAGCAGGTTATCCAGCCAGGGCCAGGCCGGCACCTGCACGGTGCGGCCCACGCCACGCTGGGTGAAGAAGGGAATGACCCGTCCGCCGATCAGCCCCATCAGCGCCGCCACCAGCCACAGCGCGGCCAGTACGCCGCTGCGCTGCCACGCCTCGTTGCCGGCCTGGATGCCCAGCATCACCAGCACATCGGCCAGGGTCAGCAGGGTCAGCACCGCGATCACCGGGTAGTTGCGCACCTGCCGCACCTGCACCAGGCTGCGCCCGACGAAGAACGCCAGCGCCGGCAGGAACGCTAGCTCCAGCGGCGCGACCAGCCACAGCGGCGCGCCGCCGAGCCAGCCGAGCCGCGCCGCCAGCCAGATCACGGAGAGAATCATCAGCGGCCGCCCGCTGATGCCGGGCCGGCCGGTCCAGGTCTGCACGGCGGTCAGCAGGAAGCCGGCGACGATGGCGCTGGCGAAGCCGAAGAGCATTTCATGACGGTGCCAGGCCAGCCAGCCGCCCAGCGGCTGCCATGCCGGCAGTACCCCCAACAGCACCGCCGCCCAGGCGGCGATGCCGATCAACGCGAACAGCGCGCCACCGAGGAAGAATGGGCGGAAGCCCAGGCGCCACAGCGGCGGAATGGCCAACAGAGCTTTTCGATCAACCAGCAACACAGCATTCCTCCCAGCCGTCCTTGCGCATCTGACGCTGGGCGATGAGTCGCAGCACATAGCCCAGCTTCAGCAGTGTAGGTCCGAGGATGGTGAGTGCGTGAGACGCGACGATCGCCGGCAACGCCAGCAGGGTGTCGACCACGTAGGCTCCGGCGATACCCACCAGCAACAGCGCAAGCCCGCTGCAGAGCAGCGTCGACGACATCGCCAGGTTACGTCTGGGGCAAGCGAAAAGACCTTCCATCACACACCTCCTCGGTTGAACCGGCCCGCGGGCGGGCCGGGCATTTCAGCTTCAGGCCTCCAGCGCGCTGGCCGGGCCGAAGAACTCATAGTGGGACTGCCGCTCGGGCACGCCGAGCTCGCGCAGATGACGCTTCACCTGGGCCATGAAGGGCTTGGGCCCGAGGAAATAGGCATCCAGGTCGCGGTCGGCCGGCAGCCACTCGGCCAGCAGGTCGCGGCTGAGGAAGCCCTCGGCGTGCACCTCGTCCTGCTCGCGCGGCTCGCTGTAGCAGAAGTAGTGCGCCAGCTGCGGATGGGCCTCGGCCTGCGCCTCGATCCAGTCGCGGAAGGCGTGCACGCCGCCGTGGCGCGCGCAATGGATGAAATGCACCTCGCGGCCACGGCCCAGCGCCTGCTTGAGCATCGCCAGCGCCGGGGTGATGCCCACGCCGGCGGTGATCAGCGCCAGCGGCTTGTCACCCTCGCGCAGGACGAAGTCGCCCGCCGGCGGGAACAGGTCGAGCTCGTCGCCGACCTGCATCTGGTAGTGCAGATGGTTGGACACCCGGCCCTCCGCCTCGCGCTTCACGCTGATGCGGTACTCGCGGCCGTTGGGGGTATCGGAGAGCGAATAGGTGCGGCGCACTTCCTCGCCGTCCAGCTCCAGGCGCAGGCCGATGTACTGGCCGGGCTGGAAGTCCAGCAGCGCGCCGCCGTCCACCGGCTGGAAGTAGAAGGAGGTGATCTCCTCGCTCTCGACGTCCTTGCGGGCAATGCGGAAGCGCCGCGCGCCGCGCCAGCCGCCGTTCTGCTCGGCGTTCTGCTGGTACACCGACTCCTCGGCGCCGATGAGGATTTCGGCCAGCTGGCCGTAGGCCGCAGCCCAGGCATCGATCACCGCCTGGGTGGCGATTTCCTCGCCCAGCACCTCTCGGATCGCGCGCAGCAGGCAGGTGCCGACGATCGGGTAATGCTCCGGCTGGATCTGCAGGGCAACGTGCTTGTTGACGATCTTCGCCACCAGCGGGCCGAGCTGCTCCAGCTCGTCGATGTGGCGCGCGTACATCAGGACACCGTTGGCCAGGGCACGCGGCTGGTCGCCGGAGGCCTGGTGAGCCTGGTTGAACAGCGGGCGTACCTCCGGATATTCGTTCAGCATCAGCTTGTAGAAGTGCTGGGTCAGTGCCTCACCGCCGGTCTCCAGCAGCGGAACCGTGGCCTTGACCAGGGTACGGTGTTCATTGGACAGCATGGTATCTCCTCGGGTTAGCCAGGCAGAGAGTGGTCTGCCTGTGCTTTCTGTCAGGAGTGATTCAAGAAGCGCGCCAACCCTGCAGCCCTGTATTTTCGGGACTTTTTGAACTCGAAAAGTCATAATGACCAGAGTTCTCATTAGTCATAATGACTCACGAGGTCAAAATGACCCAAAACCCCTTGCTTGCCACCCTGCTCCCCCTGGTCGCCGATCTCTCCCGCGAGCTGCCCGACAGCGAACGCTACCGGCGCCTGCTGGAAGCGCTGCGCCAGCTGCTGCCCTGCGACGCCACCGCCCTGCTGCGCCTGGAAGGCGACCAACTGGTGCCGCTGGCCGTCGACGGACTCAGCCCCGACACCCTCGGCCGCCGTTTCAGGATCACCGAACACCCGCGCCTGCGCGCCCTCCTCGAACACCCCGGGCCGACCCACTTCGCCGCCGACTGCGGCCTGGCGGACCCGTACGACGGCCTGGTGGAAGGCCTCAGCGGCCACCTGGAGGTACACGACTGCCTGGGCTGCCCGCTGTATCTCGACGAGCAGCCCTGGGGCCTGCTGACCCTCGACGCCCTCGACCCGGAGCGCTTCTCCACCGGCGACCTGGACAACCTGCAGGCCTTCGCCAGCCTCGCCGCCGCCACGGTGAAGGCCAGCCAGCGCATGCTCGACCTCGCCCTGCGCGCCGAACACGAGCAGCAGCGCGCCGACGCCTACCAGCGCGCCTCCGGCGACCAGCCGCGGGAGCTGATCGGCCAGAGCAAGGCGCACCAGGCGCTGATGAACGAAATCCAGCTGGTGGCCGGCAGCGACCTGAGCGTGCTGATCACCGGCGAGACCGGCGTCGGCAAGGAACTGGTGGCGCAGTCGATCCACGCCAACTCGCTGCGCCGCGAGCAGCCGCTGATCAGCCTCAACTGCGCAGCGCTGCCGGAAACCCTGGTGGAGAGCGAACTGTTCGGCCACGTGCGCGGCGCCTTCTCCGGCGCGGTCGGCGAGCGGCGCGGCAAGTTCGAGCTGGCCGACGGCGGCACCTTGTTCCTCGACGAGGTCGGCGAGCTGCCGCTGGCGATCCAGGCCAAGCTGCTGCGCGTGCTGCAGAGCGGCCAGCTGCAGCGGGTCGGCTCGGACCGCGAGCACCGCGTCGACGTGCGCCTGATCGCCGCCACCAACCGCGACCTCGCCGAAGAGGTGCGCGCCGGGCGCTTCCGCGCCGACCTCTACCACCGCCTGAGCGTCTACCCGCTGCGGGTGCCGCCGCTGCGCGAGCGCGGCAACGACGTCCTGCTGCTGGCCGGCTACTTCCTCGAAGAAAACCGCCCGCGCCTGGGCCTGCGCAGCCTGCGCCTGGCCCGCGAGGCCCAGGCCGCGCTGCTCGACTACAGCTGGCCGGGCAATGTGCGCGAGCTGGAACACCTGATCGGGCGCGCCTCGCTCAAGGCCCTGGCGAACCACCCGCAGCGCTCGCGCATCCTCAGCCTGGGCCTGGGCGATCTCGGCCTGGAGCAGCGCCAACACCCGGCCACAGGCGCCGGCGCCGCCGCCAATGCGGACGACGCCCCTGAAGCCGGTTTCGAAGGCGAGCTGCGCCCGGCGGTCGATGCCTTCCAGCGCCACATGATCAGCCACAGCCTGGAGCGTCACGACGGCAACTGGGCGGCGGTCGCCCGCGAACTGGGACTGGACCGGGCCAACCTCAACCGCCTGGCGCGACGCCTGGCGATCAAGTGAGCCACTGGCCGGAACGGCCGGCCCCGCCCGGGCGATGGTGATAAACTACGCACCCATTTTCCGGCCGGCCCCTCTCCGGGGCCGGCGATGTCCTAGAGCGCACCACCGTGGAATTGTTCAAGGAATTTACATTCGAAGCCGCCCACCGCCTGCCCCATGTCCCCGCCGGGCACCAGTGCGGCCGCCTGCATGGCCACTCGTTCCGGGCCGCCATCTACATCGAGGGCGAGGTCGACCCGTATACCGGCTGGATTCGCGACTTCGCCGAGATCAAGCAGATCTTCAAGCCGATCTACGACCAGCTCGACCACAACTACCTGAACGAGATCCCGGGGCTGGAAAACCCCACCAGCGAAAACCTCTGCCGCTGGATCTGGCAACAGCTCAAGCCGCTGCTGCCGGAACTGTCCAAGGTGCGCGTGCACGAGACCTGCACCAGCGGTTGCGAGTATCGCGGGGACTGATCCGGCATTGCATCGCGCGATTCGCGGACAAGGTCCGCTCCTACAGTGACCGGATGGCGCGGCGCCGCTTTTGTAGGAGCGGAGCTTCTCCGCGATCACGGGCGAAAGCCCGTCCATCCTGGCCTGGGAAATCGCGGACGGAGCCCGCTCCTACGAAAACCGCCCACCTCCAGCGCGATAACCGGAAAACAAAAGGCCCCTTGCGGGGCCTTTGTCGTTTCCGGGCTTAGCGCGAGGCCTTGCGGCGCAGCGCCGAGGGGCTGAAGTTGGCGTCGTCCGGGGCCGGCTGGCTGAAGTCGGCGGTGCCGGACTCCTCGTTGTCCAGCCACTGGATGCTGTAGCGATGGGCCTGGAGGTCGTGGAAGGTGTCCAGCGCCGTCCACACCATCGGCTGCTCGTAGAAGCTCTTCAGGTAGGCCTGGGACACGCGCCACAGCTCGCCGCGGCCGTCGTACTGGTCCACCACGGCGGCGCCCCAGCTGTCCTCGTCGAGGTAGAGGGTGCGCCGCGAGTAGATGTGCCGCGCGCCGGGCTTGAGCTTGCCGTCCACCACCCAGACCCGGTGCAGCTCGTAGCGGGTGTACTTGGGATTGATGTGGCCGGGGGTGAGCAGGTCCTTGTACTTAACCTCCGGGCTGGTGACCTGGTAGTTGTTGTAGGGAATGTAGATTTCCTTCTTGCCCACCAGGGTCCAGTCGTAGCGGTCCGGCGCGCCGTTGTACATGTCGGTGTCGTCGGCGGTGCGCAGGCCGTCGGAGTCTTCGATCGGGGTGTCGTAGGCCAGCGTGGGCGCACGCCGCACGCGGCGCTGGCCGGGGTTGTAGCCCCAGGCCTGGCGCGGCTCCCTGACCTGGTCGAGGGTCTCCTGCACCAGCGCGCCGTTACCGGCCAGGCGCGCCGGCGCGGTGGTGAAGGTCATGTAGTAGAACAGCGTGTTGCCCAGCTTGTCGTAGCTGCCCTGGGGATCGTAGAAGCGGAACAGCGCCTCGTCCTGGGACGTCACCAGCGCATAGGCGCCGTTGCGCTGCACGCCGGCCTGGGAGGAGCGCCGCACGATGTAGTGGCCGCGATAGCGGGCGATGTGGTTCCACACCGCTTCCACGCCGCTCTGCGGGATGGGGAACGGCACGCCGCCGTAGGCGTCGGAGAAGCCGTTGCCGCCCTCCACCAGCTTGGCGCTGGTGGCGTTCTTGAAGATGTTGTCGTAGATCCACTGCGGCGCCGAGCCGCTGCGGTGGGTCGGGTAGACCGGCATCTGGAAGCTGTCCGGGTAGGAGTTGAACAGCGCGATCTGCCCCGGCGTGAGGTTGGCCTTGTACTGCTCCAGGTTGGCCTTGGTGATGGTGAACTGCGGCTTCTCCCCGGCGAACGGATCGACGTGGTGCGAGCCCGGCCCCTTGTAGCCGGCCGGCGCGGAAGTCAGGCCGCCGGTCCAGGCCGGGATGCTGCCGGCGGCGTTGCCGGCCTTCTCCGCGCCCATCGGGGTGAGACTGCTCTTGAGCTTGGCCGCCTGGTCAGCCGTCACCGCCGCACGCCCATCGGTGACGGTCAGGGCCGCAATGGCCGCAAGGACGATCAGGGAACTCTTCTTGTACATGGTTCTCTCCGGATCAGAACGAGTATTTCGCGGTGACCGAGACGTTGTCCCGGTCACGCATGGAGTTGCTGGAGCCGGCGCCGTAGTAGCTGGTGTACTGGGTGCCGACCTCGAAGGTGTTCAGGTAGCTGGCGTCGATGCCGAGGGTGTAGGCCTTGCGTCCCTCGATGAAGTTGCCGGTGCGATCGGAGTTGCCGCTGAAGTCGTCCTGGTAGACCACGTAGGGCGACAGCTTCACCCCAGCGTAGACATCGTTCCAGCTGCCGGTGAGCAGCAGCGTGTAGCCGTAGCTGTCGCGGCTGATCTGCACGTCGTCGTCGTTGCCGCCGACGTAGGCCTTGTCCTGGGCGCCGACGAACTTGCGCTCGCTGCCGTCCCAGGCGGTGTACTTCAGGCTGCTGCCGCGGATGTGCTGGGAGGCGATCTCCGCCACGCCGGTCATGGAGTCGAAGGACAGGTGCGGGCCGAAGTTGTAGATGGTCGACAGCGAGATGTTGTAGGTCTCGGCGCGCTCGTAGTTCTCGAACAGGCTGCCGCGGCACAGCTGCTTGCCGGCCACCGGCGCGCAGGCCTGGTCGGCGGGGACGTTGGCGTCGAACAGGTTGGTCTGGCCGAGCACGCCCTGGGTCAGCAGGTCGCCGAGGAGGTCGTCGGTGGCGGAGATGCTGATCGGCATGTTCGGCCGGTAGGCGATCTCGCCGGACACCGAGGCATCGCCCAGGGTGGTGTTGAAGCTGAAGCCGTACATGCGGATGTCTTCCACATAGTCGCGGCGCGCCTCGGCGTTGCTGGCCATGTCCAGCGTCGCCAGGCCCGGCACGGCCTCGCCCAGGCCCAGCGGCCCGAGCAGCGCGTTCAGCGTGTCCACGTCGACACCCTGGTAGCCGCGCAGGTCGACGGCGATCTGCGGCTCCTTGGCGTGGTAGTTGACGAAGTAGAAGCCGAACTCGGTGGAGTTCAGTTCCTCGGCGATGTAGCGGAAAGCCACGCCGAACTGGCCATCGTCGCGGGCATCCAGGTCCTTGCCGATGTTGGCGACCTTGAAGGTGCCGGTGTTCGGGTCGAGGAAGGCGTTCGGGCCGTGCGGGCCATTGCCCACCAGGCCGAGGGAGGCCACGGTCGGGTAGCCGGCCAGCAGTTGCTTGATCAGCGGATCGGTTTCGGTGGTGTAGGCGGTGTTGCCGCCGTCGCTGAACAGGTCGGTGTCGGAGAAGTAGGTGCCCACCGAGTCCAGGCGGGTTTCCTTCCACTTCCACTGATAGTAGGCCTCCATCGACAGGTCGTCGGTCAGGCCGAAGTTGAAGCTCAGCGCCTCCACCGGCACCAGCACTTCCTTGAGTTCCGAGCCCGGCAGGTGGAAGCGCGCGGCGTCCACCGGGTTGATGGTGTTGACCCCGCCCCGGTAGAACACGCCCTCGCCCCAGTTCAGCACCTGGCGGCCGACGCGGCCGGTGAGCGGGTGTTCGGCGATGTCCCAGTTGCCGGACAGGTAGGCGTCCAGCAACTCGGCCTTGCGGCCGGCGATGTGCCGGGTGTCGTCGGTGAAGTGATCGTCATTGGGGAACGACTGGCTGGGCCGCACCACGCCATTGGTGGTGTCGTAGTAGTCGTTGCGCTTGTCCATGATCTGCGTGTCGTAGTACGCGGTACCCCGCATGAACAGGCCGTAGTTCTGGTACTGCGCCGACAGCTCCGAGGTGAGCTTGAACACCTCGGAAACCAGTCCGGTGTCGAAGTTGCGGTTGCCGTCGTCGGCGTTGATGTCCGAAATGTTGTCCTTGTCGCGCCCCTGCACGCGCCACATCGCACCATAGGACAGGGTGCTGTCCAGGGAGCCGGTGATCTCGTTGTCGGCCAGCTTGAACTCCAGGGCCTGCGCCGACCCCGCGACCAGCAGCGGCAGAAGCCCCATCACGATGCCCGCTCGCCGGGGCGCCCAGAAAATGGACGAACGTCCCCCCATCTGACTGTTCATAGACAGCATTACCTCCTTGACGGCCAAGATTTATTGCCCGGCCCTTGCGGCCAGTGCTGTTTTTATTCGTCTCTCGGCTGCTGACCGCCCGGCTCCTGCCGGACCATCACGCAGTAACTCGCCTGCTGGAGCGCTTGCGGGCGCTCGGAATACCCCTGTCGATTCTGCTTGCACGCTCTAAGTTGGCACTATCGTGCAGGCAAAGTAACAAACTGTGTCCCGCCTGCCAATCCGAAGGATGAAATCCGCCTCTTTTCGCGGAAGAAAGAAAAGCCCGGCATGCAGCCAGGCTTTTCGCACAAGGTGATTCACTCGACGGCGAGGGTCTTTTCCGCCTGCCGGCGATCCGGCACAGGGCGCCACTGCCCCGCGCGAATCGGGTCCGGGCGGCCGCGAGCGGCTATCATGCCCAGAACAGACCTGTTGGATACCGCCATGAGCGACGCCCTGCTGACCATCCGCCCGCGCACCGAAGACGTCGAGGGCGTGCCCATTCTCCGCCCGCTGCCGTCCGCGCAATGCCGCAGCGTCGGCCCCTTCGTGTTCTTCGATCACATGCTCGAAAACACCTTCGCCCCCGAGCACGGCATGGACATCCGCCAGCACCCGCATATCGGCCTGTCCACCCTCACCTACCTGTTCGAAGGCCAGGTGCAGCACAAGGACAGCCTCGGTTCCGACCAGCTCGTGGAGGCCGGCGACGTCAGCTGGATGACCGCCGGGCGCGGCGTCGCCCACGTCGAGCGCACCCCGCAGACGCTGCGCCAGGAGGGCTCGCGCCTGCACGGGCTGCAGGTGTGGCTGGCATTGCCGCGGGAGCAGGAAGGCTGCGAACCCGGCTACAGCCACCACCGCGCCGCCAGCCTGCCGGAAAGCGAGGCCCTGGGCGTGCGCATCCGCATGATCGCGGGCGCCGGCTTCTGCCTCGAATCGCCGGTGCCGGTGCGCTCGCCGACCCTCTACGCCGAGCTGAAACTCGCCGCCGGCGCCACCCTGGCGATTCCCGACGAACACCCGGAACGCGCGCTGTACCTGATCGCGGGCGAAGCCCTGCTCGACGACGAAGCGGTGGCTGCGCACGAACTGCTGGTGCTGCCCGCGGGCGCCACCTTCACCCTCTCCGCCTGCACCGACTGCCACGCGGTGATCATCGGCGGCGCGCCGCTGGACGGCCCCCGGCGGATGAGCTGGAACTTCGTCGCCAGCGACCCGGCGCTGATCGACAGCGCCCGCGCCCGCTGGTCCGCCCGCGACTGGCCGACGGTGCCGGGCGAGCGCGAACGCATCGAACTGCCGCGCTGAGCGCGGCCCCTCCCCGGCCACAGGAGTCCGCGATGGACCAACCGCACGCCAACCGCCACACCAGCGCCCTGACGGTGCTCACCCTGCTGTTCTTCATGTGGGGCCTGATCACCTCGCTGAACGACATCCTCGTGCCGCACCTCAAGGCGGTGTTCACGCTCTCCTACGTGGAAGCCTCGCTGATCCAGTTCTGCTTCTTCACCGCCTACTTCGTCATGTCCTTCCCCTCCGGGCGGCTGGTGGAGCGGGTCGGCTACAAGAGCGGGATCATCGTCGGCCTGGCCACCGCCGGGGTCGGCTGCCTGCTGTTCTACCCGGCGGCGGGGGCGCAGTCCTATCCGTTCTTCCTCGCCGCGCTGTTCATCCTCGCCTCCGGCATCACCCTGCTGCAGGTGGCGGCCAACCCCTACGTGAACATCCTCGGCCGGCCGGAAACCGCCGCCAGCCGCCTCAACCTGACCCAGGCCTTCAACTCCCTGGGCACCACGGTCGGGCCCCTGGTGGGCTCGGTGACCATCCTCGCCATCGGCGCCGGCGCCGCCTCGCAGATCGGCGGCTCCGCCGCCAGCGAGGCGGGTTCGGTGCAGACGCCCTACCTGGTGCTCGCCGGGCTGCTGTTCGCCATCGCCGTGCTGATCGCCCTGTTCCGCCTGCCGAAGATCCACCACGGCGAGCCCAGCGACGGCGCCGCGGCCGGGCGCCATTCGCTGTTCGCCCACCGCCACCTGATCTACGGCGTGATCGGCATCTTCACCTACGTGGGCGCCGAGGTGTCGATCGGCAGCTACCTGGTCAGCCTGATGGGCCAGCCGGAGATCGCCGGCCTGCCCGCCGAGCACGCCGGCAGGTACCTGTCGCTGTACTGGGGCGGCGCGATGATCGGCCGCTTCATCGGCAGCGTGCTGATGCGCGCCATCCCGGCCAACCGCATGCTGGCCTGCAACGCCCTGCTCAACACCCTGCTGATCGCCGTGGCCCTGGGCGTCGGCGGGCATGTGGCGATGTGGGCGCTGATCCTCATCGGCCTGTTCAACTCGATCATGTTCCCGACCATCTTCTCCCTCGCCCTGGAAGGGTTGGGCAACCTGACCAGCAAGGGCTCGGGGCTGCTCTGCATGGCGATCGTCGGCGGCGCGGTGATGCCGCTGATCCAGGCGTTCTTCGCCGACCGCATCGGACTGCTGCACTCCTTCGCCATCCCGCTGCTGTGCTACCTGTACATCGCCTGGTTCGGCGCCCGCGGCTATCGCGCCGACGAACGCGTGGCGCAGCGCCCGGCCGGCGCACCCTGAGCAAGGGCCGGGGATGAACGATCTGCAAGGATTGTTGTAGGAGCGAGCTTGCTCGCGAATCCAGCCTCGTAGCGGAGGTCGTTCGCGAGCAAGCTCGCTCCTACGAAAAGCAGACAAAAACGCCGCGCCCCAATGGGGGCGCGGCGTTTTCATTCACGCGGGGCATCAGCCGCCGAAGCGTTCGTCCAACAGGTCGAACATCGCGGCGAACGCCCGGCGCGACACCTTGGCGTCGTACTGCATGGTGCCCGGCACCTGGGCGTGCGGGTCGGTGAAGGAATGCGCGGCGCCGCCGTAGCTGGTCAGCGCCCAGTCGACGTTGGCGTCGGTCATTTCCTTGGCGAAGGCGCCGAGCTGCTCGCGCGGCACCAGCGGGTCGATGGCGCCGTCGAGCACCAGCACCGAGCCCTTGATGTTCTTCGCATCGGCCGGATTCGGCGTGTCCAGGGTGCCGTGGAAGGACACCGCCGCCGCCAGCGCCGCGCCGTCGCGGGCCAGCTCCAGGGCGCAGCAGCCGCCGAAGCAGAAGCCGAAGGTGGCTACCTTGGCGGCATCCAGCGGCGCCTTGGCGGACTGTTCCAGCAGCGCCTTGAGCGAGGCCTGCATGCGCTTGCGCAGCAGCGCGCGGTCGTTCTTCAGCGGCATCATAGCGGCACCGGCCTGCTCCGGGCCGTTGGGCCGCACGTCCTTGCCGTAGAGGTCGGCCACCAGCACCACATAGCCGCGCTCGGCGACCTGGCGGGCGATGTCCAGGGCACCCTGGCTGACGCCCATCCAGTTCGGCGCCATCAGCAGGCCGGGGCGCGGCGCGGTGGTGGACGCATCGAGCACCAGCTGGCCTTCGAAAGCCTGGCCATCGACGCTGTAGGCCACGGGTTGCACACTGATCTGACTCATTGGGGTAGTCCTCTGATTAATGCCGGGGAAGCATACTCGGGGTTCGACAGGTGTTCCATTCAGGGCGGGAGGCGCACCATCAGCAGATGCTGACCAGCACGTGCCGCTGTGTACTGGCGCAGACCTGATAGAAGTCGCGCAGTTCCCGGAAGGCGTCGCCCAGTTCAGCCTTGAGCTGCGCCGGATCGTCCGTCCAGATCTTCGGATAGAGTTTGGCCTTGCGGAGCCTGGCGAAATCGACGGTGGCCAGCGCTTCATCGATCGACACAGCATCGAGCGCAGCGATGATGGCCGGTAGTTCATCGCGCCCTGTGCAGGCGATGAAGTCTTCGCAGTCGAAGACCTGCACGCCGACCACCGCCTCGCTCAGCGGGTTGCCTTCGATTGGCGAGCTGGCGGACACACCGCTGAGCAGGAAGTGCAGGCCATCCCACATCTTGTCCAGCCCAACCCGCGGGCAGCCCGCTTCTTCAAGTTCCTCCACCGCATCGAGCAGCTCTTCGGCAGGTGCTTCGCTGAGGCGCTTGAGCGTGGCGTCATCCACGCTCAGGTAGACGGCCTGGATTCTCATGATGACTCTTCCCGAGTGTGTTGAGGTCGTATGGCTTGTACGTGCGGAAGGCCGAGCATCACTGCTGCTTGAACTCTTCCAGCACATCGCGGGCATGTTCACGGATAAAGGCCCACTTCGAGTTCAGGCCCTCCCGGGCCGCCGCCACTTCGCTGGCGTCCAGGGTGCAGAAGCCACAGCCCGGCGCGAGCGCCTCAGCGACAGCGGGCTCGATATCCGGGTACTGCGCCAGCACCGCTTCGAGCGGGCGGTAGTCGAGCGGACGGTGCTTGCCACGGTCTCGGAAGGAGCGATAGGGAGCACTGAGTCCACGCGCTGCCACGTCGGCAGGCAACTCGCTCAGGTGCGCTGCAATCAGGTCCATGCGGTCGAGCCGTGCCAGTGCCGACGCGGCCCAGGCGCGCTCGCTTTCGTTACCCGCCGCATTACCCATGGTGGTTTCCAGCGCGCTGATGACGTCGGGCGTCGAGTGGTTGATCTCGGCCAGCAGCATGCACGCCTGCCATACGTCACCGGCACTGCGCCCGGCGACGACGTCGAGCAGCGCCGGCACGGCGACCTCGCCCAGTGCGCGGACGAGCGCGTCGTACTCCCCGAGCAGCGGGCCAGCTGGAGCGGCGCGCACGGCGTGCGGCACCAGTTCGGCAACCTGCTCTGCCAACGGCAAGGCCGCGATACGGGCCCGTTCGCGCTCAGCCTCGTCGTACATCGGGAAGTGTCGCAGCAGCTGCGCACGGGTGAGACTGAGAGGGATCAGGTCGCCGGATTCGTCCGTGGCCACGGCGATGAAGTGCTTGTCGACCAGGCCGTCCTTGAGCAACTGGGCGCGAGCGCGCTTGGCCGCTCGGGGAAAACAGTGCAGGAAGCGCTCATAGACCACTTCCCAGGCGCTGAAGCTGCCCTCGGCCGTGGCATGGGCGAATTCGGCGCACTGCGTCGCCCATTGATCCTGTGCTTCACCCGGCTCGAAACCGTGGTCCTCGGCGTACTGGCTCAGGTCCGGGCCGGACCAGCGCAGGTCCTCGCCGTCATCGCCATAGTCCGCTGCCATCCGGGCCAGGGCCTGCTCGGTGCCGACCGTCAGCATCGGCCAGTAGAGGACCGAGCCATCGCCATAGAACTCATGGAACATCGCGCCGTAGATGGTTTCATCCGGACAGGTTTCACGGATCCGCCGCACCGCGCTCACCACATGGTCCACGGCGGCGTCCTCAAGGGCTTTCCAGTCGAATTTCTGCTGTGGGGGCATCCCTACTCTCCGCTATGGCTGAGCTGTCCTGACGGATCGTCGACCGCCAGCAGGGTACGAACCAACTCAGCCGCATAGTCCGCAGCGAAGCGGTAGCCGCCATCGCTGTGCACAATGCTGCCAGCGGCGAGCCGCGCTTCCCACCAGTCACTCAGGAAGCCAGGGGCATAGCCGCCGGTGCAGAAGCCGTAGGGATCGGCCACGTAGCGGGTGGTCAGCATCAGCGTGTAGCAGGGACGCCGGTAGTCGCTCTGCTCACTGGAGCAGTCGTGGAAGTCTTCGTACGACTCGGCGGTCTTGAGCTGGGAGAACAGCCAGAACATCGCGTCGTACATCCGATGAGAATCCGCGTCGGCATGCAGGGCGAAGAAGCCCTTGGCGCGCACGATTCGCTCGGCCAGGCGGCGGATGTGGCGTTCGCCATCGGGCAGTTCGGCTGCCGCTGCATCCAGGGCGCGGCGCAGGATGGGCGACAGCGTGCCGCGCTGCACCGTGGCGAGGTCGGCCTCGAAGGTTTCGGCGTCGTCGTTGAACTCGTCCTCGCTGACCAGCCCGCGGATGAAGGTCGCGAAGTCCGGTGCGACCTCGGTGATCGCGTAGTCGGCCTCCTGGTCGACATGCACCACCCGTGGCTCGCCCTGCGGCCCGCACTGGCGGTAGTCGAGCATGATCATCTCGTGTCCGGCGCTGGGCGTGTTGGCGATACCGATCCCGATATCGGGATAGCCCCACTCGGCGCGCATGAAAGCCGACCCGAGATCACCACACAGCGAGTAGGTCGCCGTGCGTCCGATGGCATAGATGCCGGTAATCGCGATGTGGTCCTCGGCCCAGCACGTCGGCTCACTCATCGGGTAGCAGCAACGCTCGACACCGCCTCCATTGCGCAGGCGCGCCAGCTCCACATAGGCATCTGGCAACCGGTAGCCGCACTCCGCCTCGATCTGCGCAATCAGCTCGTCACTGGGCGCCGGCTCGGTGTAATGGCTGGCCGAATAGTCGCCTTCGTCCCAGAAGCCTTCAGGATCGAAGCCTTCGAAGGCGCCCGTGGTTCTCCCGACAGCGTGCGTCATTCCATTCTCCCTTGGGGCACGGAAGCCCTTGTCCGCGCCGAATCAGCTTGCCGAGCCGTCGATGGTTGGCATCGGCTTGTCCTTGCACTGGGATGTGCACATGCCAGCCCAATGAAAAACGCCACGATTTCAGCACTGAAATCGTGGCGTTTGCTCCAGCCCTGACAGGGCTTAGGCGGAAAGCTCCACCAGCAGTTTGTTCAGGCGGCGCACATAGGCCGCCGGGTCCTTCAGGCTGTCGCCGGCCGCCAGCGCGGCCTGGTCGAAGAGGATGTGCGTCAGCTCGCCGAAGCGGTCTTCGTCGGGCTCGGCATCCAGCTTCTCGATCAGCGGGTGGGCCGGGTTGAATTCGAAGATCGGCTTGGAGTCCGGCACCTTCTGCCCGCTGGCTTCGAGGATCTGGCGCATCTGCAGGCCCAGGTCCTGTTCGCCGATGGCGAGGATCGCCGGCGAGTCGGTCAGGCGATGCGACACGCGCACCTCGGCGACTTCATCGCCCAGCGCGGCCTTCAGGCGCTCGGCCAGGCCCTCTTTGGCCTTGGCGACTTCTTCCTGGGCCTTCTTGTCCTCTTCCGAGTCCAGGCTGCCCAGGTCCAGGTCGCCACGGGCGACATCGACGAACTGCTTGCCGTCGAACTCCGGCAGGTAGCTCATCAGCCACTCGTCGATGCGGTCGGTGAGCAGCAGCACTTCGATGCCTTTCTTGCGGAAGACTTCCAGGTGCGGGCTGTTCTTCACCTGGGCGAAGCTCTCGCCGGTGAGGTAGTAGAGCTTGTCCTGGCCTTCCTTCATCCGGCCGATGTAGTCGGCCAGGGAAACGCTCTGCTCGCCGCTGTCGTCGCCGGTGGAGGAGAAGCGCAGCAGACCGGCGATCTTGTCCTTGTTGGCGAAGTCCTCGGCCGGACCTTCCTTCAGCACCTGGCCGAAGTTCTTCCAGAAGCCCTTGTAGGCTTCGGCGTCGTTGCCCGCCAGCTTTTCCAGCATGTCCAGGGAACGCTTGGTCAGCGCCGACTTCATCGAGTCGACGATGGGGCCGGACTGCAGGATTTCGCGGGAGACGTTCAGCGACAGGTCGTTGGAGTCCACCACGCCCTTGATGAAGCGCAGGTACAGCGGCAGGAACTGGTCGGCCTGGTCCATGATGAACACGCGCTGCACGTACAGCTTCAGGCCGCGCGGGGCCTCGCGGTGGTACAGGTCGAACGGCGCGCGGGCCGGGACGTAGAGCAGCGAGGTGTATTCGAGCTTGCCCTCGACCTTGTTGTGGCTCCAGGTCAGCGGGTCCTCGAAATCGTGGGCGATGTGCTTGTAGAACTCCTGGTATTCCTCGTCCTTCACCTCGGTGCGCGGACGGGTCCACAGGGCGCTGGCGCGGTTGACCACTTCCCACTCGGCTTCGGCCGGCTTGTCGGCCTCCTCACCGTGGTGTTCCTTGGGCAGTTCGATGGGCAGGGCGATGTGGTCGGAGTATTTCTTGACGATGTTGCGCAGGCGCCAGCCATCGGCGAATTCCTCTTCGCCGTCCTTCAGGTGCAGGACGATGCGGGTGCCGCGGCCAGCCTTCTCGACGATGGCGACTTCGAACTCGCCCTCGCCCTTCGACGACCAGTGCACGCCCTCGCTGGCCGGCGCGCCGGCGCGGCGGCTGAACACGTCGACCTTGTCGGCGACGATGAAGGCGCTGTAGAAGCCCACGCCGAACTGGCCGATCAGGTGGGAATCCTTCTTCTGGTCGCCCGAAAGGTTCTTCAGGAAGTCGGCGGTACCGGACTTGGCGATGGTGCCGAGGTGCGCGATGACGTCCTCGCGGCTCATGCCGATGCCGTTGTCTTCCAGGGTGACGGTCCTGGCGTCCTTGTCGAAGCTGACGCGGATCTTCAGCTCGGCGCCGCCTTCGAGCAGTTCGGGCTTGGCCAGGGCCTCGAAGCGCAGCTTGTCGGCGGCGTCGGAGGCGTTGGAAATCAGTTCGCGAAGGAAGATTTCCTTGTTCGAATACAGGGAATGGATCATCAGGTGAAGCAGCTGCTTCACTTCGGTCTGGAAGCCCAGTGTTTCTTTTTGAGTCTCCGCGCTCATTGTTTCTCGCTCCGAGGATGACAAATGCCGCGTCATGCGGCCGATGTCAGCGAGATGGGGGCTTCCTGAACGAATTCAAGGGGTTGCCCCGAAGACTCAGCGCGAGAGCAATTCGATGCTGATCACTTCGCTGGGACGCAGGATGTAGCTGGCCTCCCCCGCGCCGCTCAGGCTGTGGCGAATGACCAGGCGGCCGTTGGCGTCCAGGCCGACGAAAATCCCTTCGGCCGTGCGCCCGCGCTCGGTCTGCACCCGCATGCCGCGATTGGCGAAACGCTCGGGCGCGGCCTGCAGGCGCTGCAGCGGGATCACCCCGTTTTCCGGCGCTGCCAATGGCTGGCCCGCTGCCGCGTCGACGGGCTGCGTCGATGGCAGCGCCGGTGCCGGCGGCGGGTTGTCGGCCAGGCGCGGGTATTTGTCGCCCCTGACGCTCCAGCCGTGGGTCTCGCTCCGGATCAGGGTGAGCGGCAGCGTCTGCGGCTCGCCGGCGACGCTGAAGTCCGCCGTGACCTCCAACCTCGGGCGCAGGGTGTCCAGCCTGGGCAGCGCAGTCAGCTCGACATCGCGCCGGGCGAAGCGCCGCTGCAGGTAGTCGCGCACCACGTAGACCAGGGTGTCGCGGGAGTCGAAGCGGGTGTCGACCTGCCCGTCGCGATAGCGCAGGCGATCGGTGTACAGCTCGACCTGGCCGCTCAGGGTGGTCCGCATCTGCGCCGGGAGCACCAGGTGGAAGGCCCCGATCATGCGGTTGGGCGCCTCCGGCTGGAGGTCCAGGTGCAGGCTGTAGCCGCGCGTCAGGCGGACCGCCTCGGGCAGGTCCTGGCCGGGCGCCAGCCAGCTGATCTCGATGGTCGGCAGCTGACCCGGATCGTCAGGCAGCACGTTCAGCCGCAGCGGTCCCTGGACCGGCGCGGGCAGGCGAATCTGCACTTCGCGGTGCGCGTAGAAGTCCTGCCCTTCGCGCAGGCTCAGCACCCCGTCGATCAGCTCGGCCTGCTCGGGTGCGAACGGCTTGCCGTTCAGCTCGCCGCGCAACTGGATCGCCAGCTCCGGCCTGGCGACCGGCTCGGAGCGCAGCCAGTCGAGGCGCAGGATCGCCTCCAGGCGCGCGCTGTCGTGGGTGGCCAGCAGCGTCAGGCCGACCACCAGTGGAATGCAGCCCAGCCCGATCAGCGACACGGCGCGGCGCGCGCGCAGCCAGTGGCGCAGGACGAACGCCAGCGCCAGCGGCGGCACCAGGCTGGAGATCCCCCAGAACAGGCTGCGGCTGAACGCCTGGCTGATCAGCCAGACATAGCCGGCGAGGATCAGCAGCAGGCCGAGCAGGATCAGCAGCGTGTCCATTCAGGCACCGTCGACCTTGAAGTGCGCCCGCGCGGTGGCGATGGGCTCGGCGCGGGTGGTCTGCCAGGCGGTGATCGCCACGTTGGCCACCCGCCGTCCCTGGCGCCAGACCTGGCACTGCGCGTAGGTATCGCGGAAATGCCCGGCGCGCAGGTAGTCGATGGAGAAGTCGATGATCTTGGGCATGTGCGGAATGCCCATGAACATCAGCAGGTGCAGCAGCGCCGCGTGCTCCATGAAGCCGGCGACCACCCCGCCATGCAGCGCCGGCAGGGTCGGGTTGCCGATGTTGTCGGGGTTGGCCGGCAGGTGGAACACCGCGTCGTCGCCCAGGCGCAGGCAGCGGATGCCGATCAGCCGGGCGTAGGGGATCGAGTCGATCAGCCCGTCGTAGTTCTTGCTCTCGTGGGCTGCACGCACCAGTTGCTCGATGCTCGGGGTGCTCATGCGCCGGCCTCCCCGTCGACGCTGCGCTTCACGCCGCCGGCGGAGACCGCCTTGCCCATGCGCATGAAGGTGCCGACCACATGGGCGATGGGCTCGGAGGGATCGTCCTGGTAGGCGATGCCACGGGTGAAGATGATGTTCGGCGTGACGCGGTAGCACTCGGCGAAACCGAACACATCCTTGCCGGGCTCGGCCGGGTGCATGTAGTCGATGCGCAGGTCCAGGGTCGGGCAGATCTCGAACTGCGGCAGCACGCAGACGGTGGAGATGCCGCAGGTGGTGTCCATCAGCGTGGTGATCGCGCCGCCGTGGATCACGCCGGTTTCCGGATTGCCGACGATGGCCTGGCTGTACGGCAGGCGCAGCGTCAGTCCAGAGGCGTCGGCGGCGTGCGCGCAGATGCCCAGCAACTGGCAGTGGCGCAGCGCCGAGAGAAAGCGCTCGGCGCGCTCAAGGATGGGGTTTTCACTCATGGGAGCGGGCACTGGATGACTGCACGGGCCCGCATCATACCCCGCACAAAGCTACACCTACAGTGATGAGCTACTACGCTGTACGAATATTCATTGAACTTCTGCGAGAGACGCTCGCTCAAAGGGCTAACACTAGGAAAGCCGCACATGGAGGCTCCACATGAAAAAAACCCTTCCCCTCGCTCTGATGCTGATCGCCGGTCTCGGCCTTGCCGCCTGCGATAAGAAAGAAGAGCCCAAAGCGCCGGCCGCGCCCGCCGCTACCGAGCAGCCGGCCACCCCGGCGCCGACGACTCCGCCGGCACCTGAAGCCGCTCCGGCTACTCCGGCGGCCCCCGCCACCGCGCCGCAGGAGCCTGCCGGCGAAGAGCAGAAGCAGCAGTAAGCCGCTTCTCGCGCTGTACAGCACAAGGCCCGCTTTCGCGGGCCTTGTCGCATCCGGCGCCGGCTCAGGCCGGGATGTCGTCGATCTCGCGCGGCGCGTCCGCCTGCGGTGTCGGCGTGTAGACCATCACATGCAGCACGCGGGAATGGAATTCGCGCTGATACAGCACCCCCACCACGCCGGCGGTCACCAGCGCGAAGATCAGCGGATTGATGAACCAGGCCAGCATCGCCAGTCCGAAGTAATAGGAACGCAGGCCCTGGTTGAACTGGTGCGCCGCCAGCGACACCACCCGCGCCGCGCGCTCGGCGAACAGCTTGCGCTCCTGCTCGCCCACGCTGCGTTCCCCCACCATCGGCGCGGAACCCACCAGCACCGCGGCGAAGTTGTACTGGCGCATGCACCAGCTGAAGGTGAAGAAGGCGTACACGAAGACCACCGCCAGGCAGAGCAGCTTCAGCTCCGACAGGCCACGGCTCGGCGAGGTCACGAACGGCAGGTCGGCGAGCACCGAGATCGTGCGCTCGGCGGACCCCAGCAGGGTCAGGATGCCGGCGAGGATGATCAGGGTGCTGGAGGCGAAGAACGAGGCATTGCGCTCCAGGTTGCCGATCACGCTGGCGTCCGCCACGCGGTTGTCACGCAGCAGCAGGCGCCGCATCCAGTCCTGGCGGTAGAGGTGCAGCACGCTGGCCAGGCAGGCGGTATCGCGGGCCTTGGCCTTGGCGTAGCGGGTGTAGCCGATCCAGCAGACGAGGAACCAGAGGATGGCGAACAGGTTCCACAGGTACTGGATATCGAACAGGTCGACGACGTCGGTCATGCTTGTCCTTGCGCGGGTCGATGCGAAATTGTGGGAATACGCGGCGGATAGACGCCAGATGCGCGGAGAAAGACACGGTCGAATGACTTTCCGCAGGAGCCGCGACCGAGCATGAAAAAGGCCGCCTTGTGGGCGGCCTTTCTTCGTTTGCGCGGCTGGGGTCAGGCCATCGCTTCCTGCGGCTTGCCCAGCAGGCGGTCGACCACCGCCATCACCGCCAGCGTGGCCACCGACGGGATCAGCCAGGCGAGGCCCTGTTCGGCCAGCGGCAGGTGCGCCATCCAGTCCGGCATCCAGGCGCCCAGTACGGTCCCCTTGAGAGCGTCGATGAGGCCGAAGACGAAGGAGATCGCCATCACCGGGGCGACGATGCGGGTCTGCGAACGCCACAGGCTGGCGCAGAAGCTCAGCGCCACCAGCACGATGCACGGCGGGTAGATGGCGGTCAGCACCGGGATGGAGAACTGGATCAGCTTGGTCAGGCCCAGGTTCGACACCAGCAGCGAGAACGCCGCGAGGATGATCACCAGGCTGCGGTAGGACAGCGGCACGATGCGGCAGAAGTACTCGGCGCAGGCGCAGGTCAGGCCGACGGCGGTGACCAGGCAGGCCAGCGCGATCAGCACGGCGAGGAAGGCGCTGCCCGGCGAGCCGAAGGTGTGCTGCACGTAGGCATGCAGGACGGCGGCGCCGTTGCTGGCCCCGGCGGCGATGTCGTGGCTGCCGGCGCCCAGGCGGAACAGGCTGATGTAGACCAGCGCCAGGCCCACCCCGGCGATCAGCCCGGCGACGATGGCATAGCGGGTGATCAGGCGCGGCGACTGCACGCCCCGGGAACGGATCGCGTTGACGATGACGATGCCGAAGACCAGCGCGCCGAGGGTGTCCATGGTCAGGTAGCCATTGACGAAGCCCTGGGAGAACGCCGCAGCCTCATAGGCCGGCTCCGCGGTGCCGATGGGGCCGGCGGGCAGCATGAAGGCGGCAGTGCCAAGGATCGCCAGGGCGATGATCTTCAGCGGCGCGAGGAAGCGGCCGACGGTATCGAGCAGCTTGCCCGGGTACAGCGAGATCACCAGCACCACCAGGAAGTACACCAGGCTGTAGAGGAACAGCGGCAATGCGCCCTCCCCGACCAGCGGCGCCAGGCCCACTTCGAAGGACACGGTGGCGGTGCGCGGGGTGGCGAACAGCGGGCCGACCGACAGGTAGCAGACGGCTGCGAGCAGTCCGCCGGCGACACGGCCGATGGGGTGGCTGAGGGTGTCCATCGCCCCGCCGACCTTGGCCAGCGCGACCACGGTGATCACCGGCAGACCGACCGCGGTGATCAGGAAGCCCAGCGCCGCCATCCACACGTGCGGTCCGGACTGCAGGCCGACGATGGGCGGGAAGATGATGTTGCCGGCCCCGACGAACAGGGCAAAAGTCATAAAACCAAGCGCCAGGATGTCCTGGCCTTTCAAAACGTTCATGAAGGGAAATACCACAGTGCTGAAACGGTTTCGTGGTCCGCCAAGACGCAACGACCGTACGGACGTGACAAAGCCGCATCGAACGGGATCGGCCGACTCACCGGGGGCGAGCCTGCGCATCCTGTGATGCTGCTGTCATCGGTACGGAGATTTGTTCTTGGAAGTCCGATAGCAGAGGTTTTCCATGGGCTCGTGGCCCGGCTGCTCCTGCATGCTGGTGACGCGCCATCCGTGACGGTCAGGAATCGCCGTCACTCGGGGTAGGAGATGACGGTGAGCGAGCCTTCCCTTGTGGGGAACGCAACGCTTCAGATAGTTGCTAGCCTAACGAAGCATTCCGACGAACTGCACTGACACCCGTCAGGTCGTCCGCGGAATGAACAGGAGTGTCGCCTGAGCGACACTCCCGGGGCGGGACTACAACGGCAGAGGCCACCCGAAGGTGGCCCCTGCGTTGCTGACGGTCGGTAAGCGAAACGCTTACTTGACCGTCCAGCCGGTCAGCTCGGCCAGGGCCTTGCCGATGTCGGCCAGGGAACGCACGGTTTTCACACCAGCGTCCTGCAGGGCGGCGAACTTCTCGTCCGCAGTGCCCTTGCCACCGGAGATGATGGCGCCCGCGTGGCCCATGCGCTTGCCGGGCGGTGCGGTAACACCGGCGATGTAGGACACCACCGGCTTGGTCACGTTGGCCTTGATGTAGGCAGCCGCTTCTTCTTCGGCCGAACCACCGATCTCGCCGATCATGACGATGGCTTCGGTTTTCGGGTCTTCCTGGAACAGCTTCAGGATGTCGATGAAGTTGGAGCCCGGGATCGGGTCACCGCCGATGCCCACGCAGGTGGACTGGCCGAAGCCGGCGTCGGTGGTCTGCTTCACGGCTTCGTAGGTCAGGGTGCCGGAACGCGACACGATGCCTACCTTGCCCGGCAGGTGGATGTGACCCGGCATGATGCCGATCTTGCACTCGCCGGGAGTGATCACGCCCGGGCAGTTCGGGCCGATCAGGCGTACGCCCAGCTCGTCGCACTTGACCTTGGCTTCCAGCATGTCGATGGTCGGGATGCCTTCGGTGATGCAGACGATCAGCTTGATGCCGCCGAAGGCAGCTTCCAGGATCGAGTCCTTGCAGAACGGAGCCGGAACGTAGATGACCGATGCGTCAGCGCCGGTGGCTTCCACGGCTTCCTTGACGGTGTTGAACACCGGCAGGCCCAGGTGGGTGGTGCCGCCCTTGCCGGGGGTCACGCCGCCAACCATCTTGGTGCCGTAGGCGATGGCCTGTTCGGAGTGGAAGGTGCCCTGCGAGCCGGTGAAGCCCTGGCAGATGACTTTGGTGTCTTTATTGATCAGGACGCTCATTACTTACCCTCCGCGGCCTTGACGACTTGCTGGGCAGCGTCGGTCAGGCTGGTCGCCGCGATGATGTTCAGACCGCTTTCGGCCAGGACCTTGGCGCCGAGATCGGCGTTGTTGCCTTCCAGGCGGACGACAACCGGGATTTTCACGCCGACTTCTTTCACTGCGCCGATGATGCCTTCGGCGATCATGTCGCAACGCACGATGCCGCCGAAGATGTTCACCAGAACGGCAGCGACGTTGCTGTCGGAGAGGATGATCTTGAACGCTTCGGTCACGCGCTCCTTGGTCGCACCGCCGCCAACGTCGAGGAAGTTGGCCGGCTTGCCGCCGTGGAGGTTGACGATGTCCATGGTGCCCATGGCCAGGCCGGCGCCGTTGACCATGCAGCCGATGTTGCCTTCCAGCGCGACGTAGTTCAGTTCCCACTTCTGCGCATGGGCTTCACGGGCGTCGTCCTGGGACGGGTCGTGCATGGCGCGCAGCTTGGGCTGACGGTACATGGCGTTGGAGTCGATGTTGATCTTGGCGTCCAGGCAGTGCAGGTTGCCGTCTTTCTTGATCACCAGCGGGTTCACTTCCAGCAGTGCCAGGTCGTAGTCCTGGAACAGCTTGGCCAGGCCGACGAAGATGTGGGTGAACTGCTTGATCTGGTCGCCTTTCAGGCCCAGCTGGAAGGCCAGCTCGCGGCCCTGGTAGGGCTGGGCGCCGACCAGCGGGTCGATGGTAGCCTTGAGAATCTTCTCGGGAGTGTCGTGAGCGACCTTCTCGATGTCCACGCCACCTTCGGTGGAGGCCATGAAGACGATGCGACGGCTGGAACGGTCGACAACGGCGCCGAGGTACAGCTCCTTGTCGATGTCGGTGCAGGATTCCACCAGGATCTTGCTGACCGGCTGGCCGTTGGCGTCAGTCTGGTAGGTCACCAGACGCTTGCCCAGCCAGTTGGCGGCGAACGCCTTGGCGTCCTCTTTGCTCTTGACCAGCTTCACACCGCCCGCTTTACCGCGGCCACCGGCATGTACCTGGGCCTTAACGACCCACTCGGTACCACCGATCTTTTCACAGGCTTCTGCGGCCTCTTCGGGTGTGTCGACGGCGAAGCCCTTGGATACGGGCAGGCCGTACTCAGCGAACAGCTGCTTACCCTGATATTCGTGGAGATTCATGCTTGTCTACCGTTTTCGTCTTGGGTATTGCGCATAAGGCGCGGCGCTCGTGGCACCGCGCCACCTGTGACCGCTTCCCCCTCAGGGGAGAAACGATCCGGCGAGCCGGGGGCAGCCCCTCGCAAAAAGACTGCCGCCCTCCCCGCCGTGGTCCCGTTCCTTAGCGCTTCTTGCGGTTGGCGATGTGGATGGCGTGGCCATTCACTGCCAGGGCCGCTTCGTGCAGCGCTTCGGACAGAGTCGGGTGGGAGAAGACCATCATGCCCAGGTCTTCGGCACTGGTGCCGAATTCCATGCCGATCGCGCCCTGCTGAACCAGCTCGGCGGCGCTCGGGCCGATCACGTGGACGCCCAGGACGCGGTCGGTCTTGGCATCGGCGATGACCTTGACCAGGCCGGTGGTGTCGTTGGCAGCCATGGCGCGGCCGCTGGCGGCGAACGGGAAGGTGCCGACGTTGACTTCAACGCCTTCGGCCTTCAGGGTCTGCTCGGACTTGCCGACCCATGCGATTTCCGGGTGGGTGTAGATCACCGCCGGAATCAGGTCGTAGTTCATCTGGGCCTTGTGGCCGGCGATGCGCTCGGCAACCATCACGCCCTCTTCCGAGGCCTTGTGCGCCAGCATCGCGCCGCGGACCACGTCACCGATGGCGTAGACGCCCGGAACGCTGGTGTTGCAGTGGTCGTCGACGTAGATGAAGCCGCGCTCGTCCAGGGTCACGCCGCTGTCGGCGGCCAGCAGGTCGGTGGTCACCGGGCGACGGCCCACGGCCACGATCAGCTTGTCGAAGGTTTCCTTCTGCTCGCCGTTGGCGTCGGTGAAGGTCACGGTGACCTGCTTCTTCTTCACATCCGAGCCGGTGACGCGAGCGCCCAGGCGGATGTTCAGACCCTGCTTGGTCAGGACCTTCAGGGCTTCCTTGGCGATCTGCTCGTCGGCAGCCGGGAGGAACTTGTCCAGGGCTTCCAGGACGGTCACTTCGGCACCCAGGCGGGCCCAGACCGAACCCAGCTCCAGGCCGATGACGCCGGCGCCGATCACGCCCAGCTTCTTCGGTACGCTCTGGAATTCCAGGGCGCCGGTGGAGTCGACGATGATGTCGTCGGTCAGCGGCGCCGGCGGGATTTCGACCGGCTTGGAGCCGGAGGCGATGATGATGTTCTCGGCTTCCAGGACCTGGGTCTTGCCGTCCAGGCCGGTCACTTCGACCTGCTTGTTGGCCAGGACCTTGCCGTGGCCTTCGAAGGAGGTCACGCCGTTGGCCTTGAACAGGGTGGCGATGCCGCCGGTCAGGTTCTTCACGATGTTGGCCTTGCGGGCAACCATCGCCGGCACGTCGATGGTGACGCCCTTGGCTTCGATACCGTGGACCGCGAAGGCCTCTTTGGCTTCATGGTACTTGTAGGAGCTGTCCAGCAGCGCCTTGGACGGAATGCAGCCTACGTTCAGGCAGGTACCGCCGAGGGCGACCTTGCCCTCCTTGCCGATGTACTTCTCGATGCAGGCGGTCTTCAGGCCGAGCTGGGCGGCACGGATGGCAGCTACGTAACCGCCAGGGCCAGCACCAATCACAACCACGTCGAATTTCTGGCTCATATCTCAATCCTTATTCCGGTGAAGCGGACGGCCCCTCTCGGGGCCGTCGTGTAGTACGGGGCCGTCGTGTGAATTGACGAATCAGACGTCCAGCAGCAGGCGAGCCGGATCTTCCAGCAGATCCTTCATGGTGACCAGGAAGCTTACAGCCTCCTTGCCGTCGATCATCCGGTGATCGTAGGACAGCGCCAGGTACATCATCGGCAGGATCACCACCTGGCCGTTAACGGCCATCGGGCGCTCCTGGATCTTGTGCATGCCGAGGATGGCGGTCTGCGGCGGGTTGACGATCGGAGTCGACAGCAGGGAACCGAATACGCCACCGTTGGAAATGGTGAAAGTACCACCGGTCATGTCTTCGATGGACAGCTTGCCGTCTTTGGCCTTCTTGCCGAAGGTGGCGATGCCGTTCTCGATCTCGGCCAGGCTCATGAACTCGGCGTTGCGCAGTACCGGTACGACCAGACCGCGGTCGCTGGAAACTGCCACACCGATGTCCTGGTAGCCGTGGTAGACGATATCGTTGCCGTCGATCGAGGCGTTGACGCCCGGGAAGCGCTTCAGGGCTTCGGTGGCGGCTTTGACGAAGAAGGACATGAAGCCCAGGCGCACGCCGTTGTGCTTCTTCTCGAACAGGTCCTTGTACTTGTTGCGCAGGTCCATGATCGGCTTCATGTTGACTTCGTTGAAGGTAGTCAGCATGGCCATGGAGGACTGGGCTTCGACCAGGCGCTCGGCGACCTTGGCGCGCAGGCGGGTCATCGGTACGCGCTTCTCGACGCGATCGCCGGCGGCGAAGATCGGCGCCTCGGCAGCCGGAGCGGCGGGCTTGGCGGCAGGAGCCGCGGCCGGAGCGGACTTCTTGGCTTCAACGGCGGCCACCACGTCTTCCTTGGTGACACGACCGCCCTTGCCGGTGCCGGTCAGGCTGTTCGGGTCGATGCCGTTTTCTTCGGCGAGCTTGCGGGCGGCCGGCGACAGGATGTTGTCGTCAGCGGCAGCAGCCGGGGCAGCGGCGGCCGGTGCGGCAGCCGGAGCTGCGGCGGCAGCGGCCGGAGCGGCAGCGGCGGCACCGCCTTCGCTCAGCTTGCCCAGCAGTTCGGCGGAGAGAACGGTGTCGCCTTCGTTCTTGACGATCTCAGCCAGCACGCCATCAGCCTCGGCGAGCACTTCGATCACGACCTTGTCGGTCTCGATGTCGACGATCAGCTCGTCACGCTTGACGACGTCACCGACCTTCTTGTGCCAGGTTGCGACGGTGCCGTCGGCAACCGATTCCGGGAAGGTTGGGGCTTTGATTTCGATAGCCATTATGTGTGTTTCCTTAAATTCGGTATCAACTGCGCGTTGGCGTTAAACGGTGAAGGCGTCCAGCAGAAGTTTTTCCTGCTGCTCGGCGTGCATCGAAGCGTAGCCGCAAGCCGGAGCTGCCGAGCCATCGCGGCCGGCGTATTCCAGGTTGAGGCCTTTCTTGTGTGCAGCGATGACACGGCGCATGTGGTGCTGCGAGCAGAACCAGGCACCCTGGTTCATCGGCTCTTCCTGGCACCAGACGATGTGCTTGAGGTTCTTGTACTGCGACAGAACGTCGGCCAGGTCGTCTTCCGGGAACGGGTAGAGCTGCTCCAGGCGAACGATGGCGATGTTGTCGCGGCCCTCGGCACGACGCTTCTCCAGCAGGTCGTAGTACACCTTGCCGCTGCACAGCACGATGCGGTCGACCTTCTTCGGATCCAGGTTGTCGATCTCGTTGATGACGGTCTGGAACGAGCCGTTGGCCAGATCTTCCAGGGTCGAGATGGCCAGCTTGTGACGCAGCAGCGACTTGGGAGTCATCACGATCAGCGGCTTGCGCAGCGGACGGATCACCTGGCGGCGCAGCATGTGGTAGACCTGAGCCGGAGTGGTCGGCACGCAGACCTGGATGTTCTGCTCGGCGCACAGCTGCAGGTAACGCTCCAGGCGCGCGGAGGAGTGCTCCGGACCCTGGCCTTCGTAGCCGTGCGGCAGCAGCATGGTCAGGCCGCAGAGGCGCTGCCACTTGGTCTCTCCGCTGGTGATGAACTGGTCGATCACGACCTGCGCACCGTTGGCAAAGTCACCGAACTGGGCTTCCCAGATCACCAGCGCGTTCGGCGTGGTGGTGGCGTAGCCGTATTCGAAGGCCAGCACGGCTTCTTCCGAGAGGTAGGAGTCGTACAGGCTGACGCGCGGCTGGGTGTCGAACAGATGAGCCAGCGGGATGTAGACCGAGTCGTCCTTCTGGTTGTGCAGCGCCGCGTGGCGGTGCGAGAAGGTGCCGCGGCCGACGTCCTGACCGGTCATGCGCACCGGGTGACCTTCGAACAGCAGGGTGGCGTAGGCCAGGTTCTCGGCGAAGCCCCAGTTGATCGGCATGCCACCGGCCGCCATCTTGGCGCGGTCTTCGTAGATCTTCTGTACCTGACGCTGCATGACGAAGCCGTCGGGAGTCTCCAGCAGCTTGCCGGACAGTTCCTGCAGGGTCTTCAGATCGAAGCGGGTGTCGTGACGCGCGGTCCAGGCATGGCCGACGTAGGGACGCCAGTCGACGAAGAGCTCCTTGTTGGGCTCCTTGACCAGGCTCTTCACCACGTGCAGGCCGTTGTCCAGGGCGTCGCGGTAGTCGTCGACCTTCGCCTGGGCCTGCTCGGCGGTCTGCACGCCGGCAGCGATCAGCGCATCGGCATACAGGTCGCGGGTGGTGCGCTGCTTGCCGATCTGCTGGTACATCAGCGGCTGGGTGCCGCTCGGCTCGTCGGCCTCGTTGTGGCCACGGCGACGGTAGCAGAGCAGGTCGATGACCACGTCACGCTTGAACTGCATGCGGTAGTCGACGGCCAGCTGGGTCACGAACAGGACCGCTTCCGGATCGTCGCCGTTCACATGGAGGATCGGCGCCTGGATCATCTTGGCCACGTCGGTCGCGTACTCGGTGGAACGAGCATCGTCCTGGCGGCTGGTGGTGAAGCCCACCTGGTTGTTGATCACGATGTGGATGGTGCCGCCCGTCTTGTAAGCACGGGTCTGCGACATCTGGAAGGTCTCCATGACCACGCCCTGCCCCGCGAAGGCGGCATCGCCGTGGATGGAGATCGGCACGACCTTGTCGCCACTGCCGTCCTTGCGACGGTCCTGGCGGGCGCGTACCGAACCCTCGACCACCGGGGAAACGATTTCCAGGTGCGAGGGGTTGAACGCCAGGGCCAGGTGGACTTCGCCACCGCTGGTCATGACGTTGGAGGAGAAGCCCTGGTGGTACTTCACATCGCCGGAACCCAGCTCGACCAGTTTCTTGCCTTCGAACTCGTCGAAGAGCTCGCGCGGGTTCTTGCCGAGGGTGTTGACCAGGACGTTCAGGCGGCCGCGGTGGGCCATGCCGATGACGATTTCCTTGACGCCGTAGGAGCCGGAGCGCTGGATGATCTCGTCGACCATCGGGATCAGGCTCTCGCCACCTTCCAGGCCGAAACGCTTGGTGCCCGGGTACTTGGTGCCCAGGTACTTCTCCAGGCCCTCGGCGGCGGTCAGGCGCTCGAGCAGGTGCGAACGGGCGTCGGCGGAGTAAGCCGGACGACCACGCACGCCTTCCAGGCGCTGGGCGAACCAGTGGCGCTGCTCGGAATCGACGATGTGCATGAACTCGGCACCGATGGTGCTGCAGTAGGTCTGCTTCAGGGCGTCGAGGATTTCGCGCAGGGTCGCCTCTTCCTTGCCGATGTAGAGCTCACCGGTGCGGAAGGTGGTGTCGAGGTCGGCGGCAGTCAGGCCGTAGTGATCGATCGAGAGGTCCGCGGGAGCGGTACGCACCCAGAGACCCAGCGGATCGAGCGTCGCTGCCTGATGGCCACGCAGGCGGTATGCCAGGATCAGGCGCAGGACTTCGACCTGCTTCTTCTCGTGCTCGGTGCTTACGCTGCCGGCGGATGCCGGCGCGGCACGGCGCTGGTTCTTGGCCAGGAGTACGAAATGATCACGGATGGAGGAATGCGAGACGTCGGGAGCGGAATTGCCGTCGGCGGGGAGCTTCTGGAAGTACGTGCGCCACTCTTCTGGCACAGCGTTCGGGTCGTGCAGGTAGAGCTCGTAGAGCTCTTCGACGTAGGCAGCGTTACCACCGGATAGATGGGCACTGTTCCACATCCGCTGCATTACGCTTTCGTGCATGCTTGGTCACCCTCGGTAAGGGGACTCCACCTGATGGAACCTCTGGCCCGAAGAGCGACTTCAAGCCACCGATTCCCGCAGATAGTCCGGGTACCAGCCCGGATGCCCCTGCTGGTCATATATATGATTTTCAAATCAGACCACTGCTTTGTGGGCTGTGGTCCGTAGGGACTGCACCGCCGGATTGTTCCGGCGGCGCAGGTATTGCCCTTGCAATGACTCGTGGCCTGGGCCGCGAATCAGGTGCCGCTTTGCAGCAGCATGTTACGGATGTGACCGATCGCCTTGGTCGGGTTCAGACCCTTCGGGCAAACGTTCACGCAGTTCATGATCCCGCGGCAACGGAATACGCTGAACGGGTCGTCCAGGCTCGCCAGACGCGACTGGGTCTCGGTGTCACGGCTGTCGGCCAGGAAGCGGTAGGCCTGCAGCAGCGCAGCGGGGCCGAGGAACTTGTCGGGGTTCCACCAGAACGACGGGCAGGAGGTCGAGCAGCAGGCGCACAGGATGCACTCGTACAGACCGTCCAGCTTCTCGCGCTCTTCCGGGCTCTGCAGACGCTCGATCGCCGGTGCGGCGTACTTGTTCTGCAGGAACGGCTTCACGCTCTCGTACTGCTTGTAGAAGATGCGCATGTCGACGACCAGGTCACGGATCACCGGCAGGCCCGGCAGCGGACGCAGCACCAGCTTGCCGCCTTTCAGGCCGGCGGCCGACAGCGGAGTGATGCAGGCCAGGCCGTTCTTGCCGTTGATGTTCATGCCATCGGAACCGCAGACGCCTTCACGGCAGGAACGACGGTAGGAGAAGCCCTCGTCCTGTTCCTTGATCAGCGCCAGCACGTCCAGGACCATGATGTCCTTGCCGTCGGTATTGACCTGGAAGTCCTGCATGTAGGGTGCAGCATCCTTCTCAGGGTTGTAACGATAAACACTCACTTGCAACATGACGGGCACCCTTAGTAAGTACGAACCTTGGGTTCGAATGCCGGAACAGTCTTCGGCGCGAAGTTGACGGCACGCTTGGCAACGCGCTTCTCACCCGGGAAGTACAGGGTGTGGCACAGCCAGTTCTCGTCATCGCGCTCCTCGAAGTCTTCACGGGCATGGGCGCCGCGGGACTCTTTGCGATGCTCGGCCGCAATCGCGGTGGCTTCGGCCACTTCGAGGAGGTTCTGCAGTTCCAGCGCTTCGATACGCGCCGTGTTGAATGCCTGGCTCTTGTCGTTGATCTTGACGGTGGCGATACGCTCGCGCAGGTCAGCCAGCTGAGCGATACCCTTCTGCATGTATTCGCCGGTACGGAATACACCGAAGTAGTTCTGCATGCACGATTGCAGCTCGCGCTTGAGCGGAGCGACTTCTTCGCCGCTGGTGCGCTCGTTCACGCCGTTCAGGCGATTGAAAGCGGATTCCAGGTCGGACTCGGAAGCACCGCGGTGCTCGATGCCCTCTTTCAGGGCCTTTTCCAGGTGCAGACCGGTCGCACGACCGAACACCACCAGGTCGAGCAGCGAGTTGCCGCCCAGGCGGTTGGCGCCGTGCACCGATACGCAGGCGACTTCACCGACTGCGAACAGGCCTTCGACGATCTGCTCGTTGCCGTTCGCATCCATGGTCAGGGCCTGGCCGTGGATGTTGGTGGCAACGCCGCCCATCATGTAGTGGCAGGTCGGGATGACCGGGATCGGAGCGACGACCGGGTCGACGTGGGCGAAGGTCTTGGACAGTTCGCAGATGCCGGGCAGGCGGCTGTGCAGAACTTCCTCGCCGAGGTGGTCGAGCTTCAGCAGCACGTGGTCCTTGTTCGGGCCCACGCCGTTGCCGGCGATCACTTCCTTGACCATGGAACGGGCGACCACGTCGCGGCCGGCCAGGTCCTTGGCGTTCGGAGCGTAACGCTCCATGAAGCGCTCGCCATGGGCGTTGATCAGGTAACCACCCTCGCCACGGCAGCCTTCGGTGACCAGCACACCGGCGCCGGCGATGCCGGTCGGGTGGAACTGCCACATTTCGATGTCCTGCACCGGCACGCCGGCACGCAGGGCCATGCCCACGCCGTCGCCGGTGTTGATCAGGGCGTTGGTGGTGGAGGCGTAGATACGGCCGGCACCGCCAGTGGCCAGGACCACGGCCTTGGAGCGGATATAAACGGTGTTGCCGGTTTCGATGTCGATGGCGATGACGCCAACCACATGACCGTCCTGGTTCTTCACCAGATCGACCGCGTACCACTCATTAAGGAAGGAAGTACCGTTCTTCAGGTTGGCCTGATAGAGGGTGTGCAGCAGCGCGTGACCGGTACGGTCGGCCGCGGCACAGGTACGGGCAGCCTGACCGCCCTTGCCGAAGTCCTTGGACTGACCACCGAACGGACGCTGGTAGATGCGGCCCTGCTCGGTACGGGAGAACGGCAGACCCATGTGTTCCAGTTCGAACACGGCTTCCGGGCCAACGGAGCACATGTATTCGATGGCGTCCTGGTCACCGATGTAGTCGGAGCCCTTGACGGTGTCGTACATGTGCCAGCGCCAATCGTCGTTCGGGTCGGCCGAAGCGATGGCGCAGGTGATGCCGCCCTGGGCGGAAACGGTGTGCGAACGGGTCGGGAAGACCTTGGTCACCACGGCAGTCTTGTGACCGCCCTGGGCCAGTTGCAGCGCGGCACGCATGCCGGCGCCGCCGCCGCCAATGATGATGGCGTCGAAGGAAAGAGTACGAATGCTTGCCATGGATCAGTTACCCCAGAGAATCTGCACACCCCAGACGAAGAATGCGAACATGGCCATGCCGCATACCGCCTGGACGAGGAAACGCACGACGGTCGCGGCCTTGCCGAGAGCCATCGGAGTCAGGTAGTCGGTAGTGATGGTCCACATGCCGACCCACGCGTGCACGCTCAGGGCAACCAGCGTCATCAGACTGAAGATCTTCATCAGGCTGTGAGAGAACAGACCATGCCACTCCGCGTACGACACATTCGGATGCGCGATCAGGTAACCCAGCAGGAACAGAACATAAGCCGCGAGAACGACCGCGGAAACGCGTTGAGCCATCCAGTCATAGAGGCCGGAACGCGAGAAGTTAGTGACGTTAGTTACCATACCCAGACCCCCGCCAGAACGATCAGCACCACAGCGATGGCGATGACGATTTTCGAACCACGCTTACCGCCTTCCAGCGTTTCACCGATACCTGCGTCCATGACGAGGTGGCGGATGCCGGCTACCAGGTGGTACAGCAGCGCAGACAGCAGGCCCCAGATCACAAGCTTGGCCAATGGATTGGCCAGACACGCCTTCACCTGCTCGAAGCTTTCTTCCGATGCCAGGGACTTGTCGAGCGCGAACAGCAGCACGGCAATGCCCAGGAACAGGATGACGCCAGAGATGCGGTGGAGAATGGACGTGTAAGCAGTGACAGGGAGTTGGATGGTCCTTAGGTCTAGGTTTACAGGTCGTTTGCTATTCACGGCTTTTTTCACACTGAGAGCCCTTAAGGAGCAGGGCTAGTTGTCGGGAGGTGCACTTGTCAGGTACCCATCACCTTCGGGAGTGACAACCACCAATGAAGCGAGGCCGGACGGCCCTTGGCGGCTGGTCGCCGAGTATAGACAGTTAGGCCCCTAATGACAACGGAAAGACCTTCACCTAAGGACTAATTGCCGCACCCCTCCAAAACGCGTAAACAGGCAATTTTTTTCGTCAAAACAGCGGCTTGGAGGAGCCGATCAGGCTCGATTGAGCAAATTGACATTCGGATTTATCTCTCTATAGTGGTGCGGGCCCTGCGTGGGGGGTCGTACAGATGATTTCAAGCATAAATAGGAGGCCATCATGGCTGACAAAAAAGCGCAGTTGATCATCGAGGGCGCAGCCCCCGTCGAACTGCCTGTCCTCTCCGGCACGCTGGGTCCCGATGTCGTCGACGTGCGAGGCCTGACCTCCACGGGTCACTTCACTTTCGACCCCGGCTTCATGTCCACCGCCTCCTGCGAGTCGAAGATCACCTTCATCGATGGTGACAAAGGTGTACTGCTGCACCGTGGCTACCCGATCGAACAGCTCGCCGAGAAGTCCGACTACCTGGAAACCTGCTACCTGCTGCTGAACGGCGAACTTCCGACCGCCGAGCAGAAGGAAAAGTTCGTCGGCACCATCAAGAACCACACCATGGTTCATGAGCAGCTGAAGACCTTCTTCAACGGCTTCCGCCGCGACGCGCATCCGATGGCCGTGATGTGCGGCGTGATCGGTGCCCTCTCCGCCTTCTATCACGACTCCCTGGACATCAATAATCCGAAGCACCGGGAAGTCTCGGCGCATCGCCTGATCGCCAAGATGCCGACCATCGCCGCCATGGTGTACAAGTACTCCAAGGGCGAGCCGATGATGTATCCGCGCAACGACCTGAACTATGCAGAAAACTTCCTGCATATGATGTTCAACACCCCCTGCGAGACCAAGCCGATCAGCCCCGTGCTGGCCAAGGCCATGGATCGCATCTTCATCCTGCACGCCGACCACGAGCAGAACGCCTCCACCTCCACCGTGCGCCTGGCAGGCTCCTCGGGTGCCAACCCGTTCGCCTGCATCGCCTCCGGCATCGCCGCCCTGTGGGGCCCAGCCCACGGCGGTGCGAACGAAGCCGTACTGCGCATGCTGGACGAGATCGGTGACGTGTCGAACATCGAGAAGTTCGTCGCCAAGGCCAAGGACAAGAACGACCCGTTCAAGCTGATGGGCTTCGGTCACCGCGTCTACAAGAACTTCGACCCGCGCGCCAAGGTCATGAAGCAGACCTGCGACGAGGTTCTCCAGGAGCTGGGCATCAACGACCCGCAGCTGGAACTGGCCATGAAGCTGGAAGAGATCGCCCGCCACGACCCCTACTTCGTGGAGCGCAACCTCTACCCGAACGTGGACTTCTACTCCGGCATCATCCTGAAGGCCATCGGCATTCCGACCAGCATGTTCACCGTGATCTTCGCCCTGGCACGTACCGTCGGCTGGATCTCGCACTGGCAGGAAATGCTCTCCGGCCCATACAAGATCGGCCGTCCGCGCCAGCTGTACACCGGCAGCGCCCAGCGCGACTTCGTGTCCCTCAAGGACCGCGCATAAGCGTCACGGCGTGATGAAAAAGGCTGCTTCGGCAGCCTTTTTTATTGCCTGCGAAGGACGCCAAGTCCCGCGCAAGCCGGCAGCGTCAACGCCGGGGCGGTTCGCGAGCAAGCTCGCTCCTACGAAGAGCGAATAAAAAGGCCGCCCGAAGGCGGCCTCTTTTTTCATCGGGGGTAACGGCGCTTACTTCTTCTCGGCGACGCTGCGTAACCCCTTCAGGGTATTCATCGGCGCATCGACCACGAAGCTGTTGGCCAGCCAGGACGGAATGCTGCCGCCCGGCTCGGTCTGCACCTGGTAGGTCACCTCGGTCACGCCGGCGCCCTTGGGCACCAGTTTCCACTCGCCGACCAGCTTCGGCACGCGGATTTCGCCCTTCTCTTCCGGGATGTAGCCCGGCTCGGCCGTCAGGTGGCGGATCATGCCGCCATCGGCGGTCTTCTCGGTGGTCACGTGGATCACCACGTCGCGACCGGTCACCGGCCAGGGCATGTCGATCTTCGAGTAGGTCCAGGTGTCGGCGCCTTCGCTCTTCAGCACGCGCATCTCGGCGCAGGCGTGGATCCACTTGCAGGAGCCCTTGGCGTCTTCCTGCAGGGCATTGATGGTCGCCACGTCGGCCTTGATGTCGACGACGCCACGGTAGGCCTTGTACTTGGAGCCCGGCACACTGCTCAGATAGACCTTGACGCCATCCTCGTCCTTGGCCAGCTGCCAGTCTTCCGCCATCGCGGTCCCGGTCAGCCCCATCACGGCAGCGGCCAACAGGGTCATACGCAATACGCCACGCATCGTCTTACCTCTCTTTATTCTTGGTTTGCCGGGCACGGAAGGCCCGTCGTGATCCGCGGTCTTGAGCGGGACGGACGTCAGTATGGGCCCTGAAATCGTGACTTCCAAGTCACTCAGGCAGCGGTGATCCGCTCCCATTCGGTGAGGATCCGCAGCGCCTGTTCGTCGCTCTGGCCGCAGGCCTCGGGATCGGCCTCGAAGGCGGAGCAGACGGCCGGCCGCCGCGCATCGCCGAACAGCCGGCAGAGGTTGCGCTCGTCCAATTGCACACAGCGCACGCCCGCCGGCTTGCCATCGGGCATGCCGGGAATGGGCGAGGAAATCGACGGCGCGATGCAGCAGGCGCCACAGCCGATACGGCACTGCATTGAGGGATTCTCGGGTCGGAGGGAGGATTTCCCGCTCGCACGGGATGGCCGGAAGAAGCCGGCCGCCGAGGATATAGCCCGCCGCGCCTCCCGCCAAGCCGCCCGGATCGGCGGGGCCGGCCCTTTCTGTCTCAGCGCGCTTCCATTAGGCTTCGCACACTTCCCAGATGGAACCCGCCCCCATGCCGGTCTGGCTGCAAACCGCCTTTCTCCTGATGTGCTCCAACCTGTTCATGACCTTCGCCTGGTACGGCCATCTGAAGACGCTCCACAACAAGCCGTGGATAATCGCCGCGCTGATCAGCTGGGGGATCGCGCTGTTCGAGTACCTGCTGCAGGTACCGGCCAACCGCATCGGCTTCACGGCGATGCCGGTCGGGCAGCTGAAGATCATGCAGGAGGTGATCACCCTGGCGGTGTTCGTCCCCTTCAGCGTGTACTTCATGCAGCAGCCGCTGAAGCTCGACTACCTGTGGGCCGGCCTCTGCCTGCTCGGCGCGGTGTACTTCATCTTCCGCGCCTGAGCCCCGGCAGTGGCGCCCTCCCCGATCAGGACGACGAACCGTCCTTGAGGCGGGTGATCAGGCTGGAGGTATCCCAGCGCCCGCCACCGGCGGCCTGCACCTCGGCGTAGAACTGGTCCACCAGCGCCGTCACCGGCAGTTGCGCGCCGTTGCGCCGCGCTTCGTCGAGCACGATGCCCAGGTCCTTGCGCATCCAGTCGACCGCGAAGCCGAAGTCGAAGCGCTCTTCCAGCATGCTCTGGTGGCGGTTCTCCAGTTGCCAGGACTGTGCCGCGCCCTTGCTGATCACCTCCATCGCCGCCATCCCGTCCAGCCCGGCGCTGCGGGCGAAATGCAGGGCTTCCGAGAGCCCCTGGAGCAGGCCGCCGATGCAGATCTGGTTGACCATCTTGGTCAACTGGCCGGCGCCCGCCGGGCCCATCAGCCGCACCATCCGCGCGTAGCTGGCGATCACCGGTTCGGCACGACTGAAGATCAGCGGGTCGCCGCCGACCATCACCGTCAGCGCACCGCCCTCCGCTCCCGCCTGGCCGCCGGACACCGGCGCGTCGAGGAAACCCAGCTCGCGCTCCGCCGCCAGCAGCGCCAGCTCGCGGGCGACCTGCGCCGACGCCGTGGTGTGGTCGACCAGCACCGCGCCCGGCTGCATGCCCGCCAGCGCGCCGTGCTCACCCAGGGTCACGCTGCGCAGGTCGTCGTCGTTGCCCACGCAGCACATCACCAGCTCGGCCCCCTGCACCGCCTCGCGCGGGGTTGCCGCCGAGCGGCCGCCGAACTGCTCGACCCAGCGCGCCGCCCGCGCCGCCGTGCGGTTGTACACGCACACCTCGTGCCCCGCGCGCTGCAGGTGGCCCGCCATGGGGAAACCCATCACGCCCAGGCCGATGAAAGCGACTCTTGCCATGCCAGTTCCCTCGCCGTCGAAAGCCGCAGAGCCTAGCACAGCGGTTTGCCGGTCCCGAAAAGCCCTTCCATACTCCGGAGAACGTCATCCGCGAGCATCCACTATGCCCCACTGGCTGGTGATCGACCTGGAGGCCACCACCGAGGAAGGCGGCTGGCCGGTCGAGGAAATGGAAATCATCGAAATCGGCGCGACCCTCGTCGCCCAGGCCGACGGCCGCGAGTTGGATCACTTCCAGCGCTTCGTCCGGCCGCAGCGCCGGCCGCTGCTGACCAGCTTCTGCCGCGAGCTCACCCACATCAGCCAGGCCAACGTCGACGCGGCGGCGCCCCTGCGCGAGGTCTGGCCGCAGTTCGAGCGCTGGCTCGCGCAGCACAGCCCGCGCCTGGCCGGCTGGACCAGCTGGGGCGACTACGACCGCCGCCAGCTGGAAATCGAATGGAGCCGCCAGCACCTGGACAGCCAGCTCGCCCAGGTGCCGCACATCAACCTCAAGCAGCGCTTCGCCGAAGCCCGCCAGCTGAAACGCCCGGTCGGCCTGAACGCCGCGCTGCACCTGGCCGGGCTGCACTTCCAGGGACAACAGCACCGCGCCCTCGAAGACGCCCGCAACACCGCCCGCCTGCTGCCGCTCGCCCTGCCGGTCACCAGCTGAACCCCGGGTTTCGGCGCTGACCGCCCTGTCCCCGCTCCGCCTCTAGTGACGACGCCAGCGCCCTTGGGCATACTGGCCGGCCCTTTTCACCCCTCTAGCAGGAGAAGCCCATGTTCAAGGTCAACGAGTACTTCGACGGCACCGTCAAATCCATCGCCTTCGACATGACCGCAGGCCCAGCCACCATCGGCGTGATGGCGCCCGGCGAATACGAATTCGGCACCGGCCAGCTGGAGGTGATGCACGTCGTCGCCGGCGCGCTGACCGTCAAGCTGCCGGGCAGCGACGCCTGGGAAACCTTCGCCGCCGGCAGCCAGTTCACCGTGCCGGCCAACAGCAAGTTCCAGCTGAAGGTCGCCCAGGACACCGCCTACCTCTGCGAATACCGCTGAGTTCCGGCGCATCATGAAAAAACCGGCCCTGGTGGCCGGTTTTTTATTGCCCGCTCGGTGGGCGACGGCTCTTGCAGGAGCGGACTCCGTCCGCGATAAATCCCGCGCGGAACCGATCGCGGACGAAGTCCGCTCCTACGAAAAGCCCGGCTCCGGAGCAGCCGGGGAAATGTTCGCGAGCAAGCTCGCTCCTACGAAGAGCCAAGGCAGGCTTGCAGGCCGGTCTCCAGCTCCGCCCGCAACCCGGCATCCTTCTCCGCGATGAACACCAGCCGCGCCCCCTGCGCCGCTTCCGCCGCCGTCGCCGGGCGGAGCTGGTAGCGCCCGCCCACGTATTGCAGCCACCGCGCCTCGTCCTGCCCACCCAGGCGGATCAGCCCCTTGAGCCGCAGCAGCCCCTGCGGCAAGGCTTCCAGCCAGCGCTTCAGGCGCGCCCCGTCGAAGGTCGCCTCGCCCTGCCAGCTCCAGCTCCAGCTCCAGCTCTCGAACAGGTCGCCATGGTCGATGCCCGCCTGCCCATGCGGCCGCAGCCTGCGCGACGGCTCGCCCAGCAGCAGCTCATCGGGAACCTGCGCCTGGACGGTTTCCAGCAGCCGCGCGCCACGGCCGAAGCGCTCGCGCTGCGCCGCCAGCGTTGCGGCGTCCAGCAGGTCGCACTTGTTCAGCAGCAGCAGGTCGGCGGCTGCCGCCTGCATGCGTTCCAGGCGGGCGTACTCGCCTTGCAGCGGTTCGCGGCGGGCGGCGTCGACCACCGTGAGCACCGCGTCCAGGTGCAGGCGCCGGCGCAGCTTCGGGTAACCCAGGGTCTGCACGATGCGCTGCGGGTCGGACACGCCGCTGCATTCGATCACCACCTGCTCCAGCGGCGGGTTCATGTTCGCCAGGCGCTCCAGCTGCGCCAGCAGGTCGTCCTGCACGCTGCAGCAAATGCAGCCGTTCTCCAGGCTGTACACCGCCTCGCTCTGCTCGGCGAGCATCCCGGCGTCGATGTTCAGCTCGCCGAAGTCGTTGACGATCACCGCCAGCCGCCGGCCCTCGCAGCGCTCCAGCAGGTTGCGCAGCAGCGTAGTCTTGCCGGCGCCGAGAAAGCCCGCCACCACCGTCACCGGGATGCTCGCCGCGCTCATGCGTTGACGCCCCCGATGCGCGGCGGCTCGCCCTGCCACACCGCCGCCAGCGGCGTATCGGCGAACTGACCGAGGCGGTCGTATACCGGCCGGCCCTCGACGAAGGTCAGCTGCACCTCGGTGCGGTGGAGGTAGTTGCGCGCCGGCTGCGCGAACAGGTCGCGGTCGAGGACGATGAAGTCCGCCGACTTGCCCGCCTCCAGGCTACCGGTCAGCCGCTCCAGGCCCATCGCGCAGGCGCCGTTGAGGGTCGCCACGCGCAGCGCCTGCTCCAGGCTGATCGGCTCGCCGAAGCAGGCCGGGTCGTCGTTCCACGGGTTTTGCCGGGTGACCAGGGTTTCCAGCGCCAGCCAGGGGTCGATGGACGCCACCGGCCAGTCGGTGCCGAACACCGCGATGCCGCCGGCGGCCAGCACGCCCTTGAAGTCGTAGATGCGCTTCAGGCGCTCGGCGCCGTAGCCGGAGCGCGCGCCGCTGGCGAAGGGCGTCGGGTACCAGGCCGCCGGGGAGAACTCGGCGATCACCTCCAGCTCGCGGAAGCGCCGGAGGTTGCCCGGATGCAGGAGGGTGCTGTGCGCGCACTGGTGGCGCACGCCGCTGAAGCCATTGCGCCGGCGCGCCTCGGCCACCGCGTCGAGGAACACGTCGGACGCCGCATCGCCCGTGCAGTGGGCGATGACGCGGATGCCCCGGCGGTCCATGTCCACCACCATGTCGGTGATGTGCTCGGGCGTCAGGTTGAGCTTGCCGCGCCAGGCGTCCTCGCCCGGCCCGTCTTCACCTGGCCAGGGTGTAATAAGGAAGGACGAGCGCGGCTCGACGGTGCCGTCGAAGTGGAACTTCACCGCGTTCGCCGACAGCCGCGCGCTGCGGTAATAGTGGCGCTCGCCGCTGAGCAGCTCCCAGCGCCGGCGCACCGGGAAGATATCGTCCTGCCAGCTGATCGCCGCTTCCACCCGCAGCGTCAGCTCGCCGGCGTCGTCCAGGTGCTTGAGCGCCGCCAGGCGGTTCTCGCAGACGTGCACGTACTTGGCCGCGGTCACCCCGCGCGAGCTCTGGAAGCGCACGCCATCGCGGTAGGCGCGTTGCAGCACCTTCGCCGGGGTCGGCGGCATGGCGGCGTGGATCAGCGCGTAGGCGCCGTCGATCAGCAGGCCGTTGGGCTCGCCGGTCAGCTCGTCGCGCTCCAGGTAGCCGTTGCGCGGATCGGGCGTGCCGGAGTCGATACCGGCCAGTTCCAGCGCGCGGGAGTTGACCATCATGGTGCCCCACATGCGGTCGAGCAGCGCCACCGGGCGGTCCGGCAGGACGCTGTCGAGCCACTCGCGCCCCGGCTTCAGCCCGGCCTCGCGGAAGGTGTAGCGGACCCAGTACTGGCCGTAGACCCAGCCGTCGCCGGGGTGGCTGGCGGCATAGTCGCGGATCGCGTTCGCCAGCTGCTCCGGGGTCGGGTCCTCGATGCCGACGTCGAGGTCGTCGGCGTAGCGCGGCGCCAGGGCGAGGTCCGGGTGGGTGTGCATGTCGTGCAGGCCGGGCATGCAGAAGGCGCCTTCGAGGTCGCGCACCAGGGTGTCCGGGCCGACCAGGTGCGCCATCTCCGCGCGGCGCCCCACCGCCAGCAGCCGCCCGTCGCGGATGGCCACTGCCTCGGCCCAGGGCTGGGCGGGGTCGAGGGTGTAGAAGCGGCCGTTGTGCAGCAGCAGTTCGGCAAAACGCCCGGTGGGCGAATTGGAGGAGCGGAAGCGGTCCGGAGCGGTCATGGGAAGGCCTTGTTGTTCTTGTCCGTGGCCGCAGTATAGGGCGCGGATTTTGCCCATCGGCTAGCATAAGATGACAACTCGCTAGCAGCAGACGACAGTTCTCCCGCATGGCCACCGCCGCCTCGTTCGACATCGATTACGCCGCCCGCCAGCTGTTCCGCCACTTCCTCGACGAATGGCGGGCGCGCCCCGCCCTGCCGGCGCTGGCGCCGCTGCTCGGCGGCCTGGGGTTGCCGGGCAGCGGCGAAGCGGCCGCCGCCGAAATGAATTTCGCCCGCTACTACCGCCTGCTGCAACAGGCCGCCGGGCTGCTCGGCCCGGGCGACTTCTTCCTGCGCCTGGGCCAGCGCTACAACCTCTACGACCTGGGCGTGATCGGCTACGCGCTGATCAGCGCGGCCAACCTGCGGCGCTCCTGGGACATCTCCCTCGGCCAGCCGTCGAGCCTGATGCCGCACCCGATCCACACCCGCCGTGAGGAAGTCGGCGAGCACATCCGTCTGACCCTGCAACTGCCGCCGTTCAGCGAGGTGGAGCGCAACGCGCTGTGCGAGGAGTGGCTGAGCAGCACCTGGCGCTGGCTGTGCCAGCGGCTGCCGGAACTGGAAGACTGCGCCGGCATGCGGATTCACCTGCCCTACCCGCCGCCGACCCATGCGCAGGTCTACCGGGAACTGTTCCCCGGGCCGTGCCGGTTCAACGCCGAGCAGGCGGAACTGTGGATTCCCCGGGAATTCCACGACCGCCCCTTCTCCACCGCCAATCCGACCGTGACGCGCCTGTGCCAGGCCCAGGGCGCGGCGACCCTGGCCAGCTTCGAACGCGGCCAGGCGCTGCCCGACGACGTGCGCTTCTACCTGCTGCAGAACGCCCGCATCCCGCTGCCCGACCTGGAGCAGACCGCCGCCTGGCTGCGCATGCCGCCGCACACCCTGCAGCGGCGGCTGCGGGCGGACGGGCTGACCTTCAAGGGCATCGTGCTGGAGGTGCGCATGGCGCTGGCCCAGCGTTACCTGCTGGCCAGCCGCATGGCATTGCAGGAGATCGCCTTCCTGCTCGGCTACGAGCACGTCACCAGTTTCCACCGGGCGTTCCAGCGGTTCACCGGGACGACGCCGGAGCGCTTTCGCGCAACGGGCGGAAGGTCGGACGGGTGAAGCATCGCGGACGCAGCCCGCTCCTGCGGGAGCCACTGCCCGGCGCAGGAGCGGACTCCGTCCGCGATCAACTCATGCTTCCTTCTCGCAATTGATCATCCACGGCACCCCGAAGCGATCCTCCAGCGCGCCGAACAGCTCGGCCCAGAAGGTCTGCTCCAGCGGCATGGTGACCTTGCCGCCCTTGCTCAGCGCCTCGAAGATGCGCCGGGCTTCTGCCTTGGTGTCGACGTTGAGGGTGATCGACACGCCCTTCACCCCCTCGTACTGGCCACACTGCGGCGAGGTGTCCGAACCCATCAGCACGTGGCCGTCCACCTCCAGGCGCACGTGGATGACACGGTTCTTCATCTCGGCCGGCATGTCCTCGCAGCCCGGTGCATCGGCGAAGCGCATCAGGCGCGGCAGCTCGCCGTGCAGCACCTCGGCGTAATGACGGAAGGCTTCTTCGCAGTTGCCGTCGAAGGTCAGATAGGCATTCATCAACATGGCGGCTTCCTCCTGTTTCAGGGTTTGCGGGTGATCTGCTCGCGGATGCGCTCTTCCTGCTCGCGCAGCTCCGGGGTGAATTCGGCGCCGAAGTCCTCGGCCTCGAAGATCTGCCGGATTTCGATCTCCGACTGCCCCTCGAACGGATTGGGCGAACGCTTGACCCAGTCGATGCACTCCTGCAGCGAGGCGGTCTGCAGGATCCAGAAGCCGGCGATCAGCTCCCTGGTTTCGGCGAAGGGGCCGTCGATGACCGTCCGCGAGGCGCCGTCGAAGCGAATCCGCGCGCCCTTGGAGCTGGGCTGCAGCCCTTCACCGGCGAGCATCACGCCGGCTTTGGCGAGTTCCTCGTTGAACGCCCCCATCGCCGCGAGCAGCTCCTCCTTGGGCATCACGCCAGCTTCGGATTCGGCGGTGGCCTTGACTATCACCATGAAACGCATGGTCCTTCTCCTCTTGTAATGGTCATCGTGGCGGCCGGGCATTCCCGGTTCCTGGCGAGTAGTCGATGGGCACGGGGCGAAATCGACAACGACCCGGAAATTTTTTCGCCGCGCAGGCGGGACGTCTGAGCATAGGCCACGGCGCACGGCCCGGCCCGGTGACTGGACAGGCTCTCCCGCGCTCCCTAGATTGGAGCGCTTTCCCTGTACAGGAAGCCTGCCCATGAGCCTGGAATCGGTTCGCGCCTTCTTCGCCGAAAAGGCCCCCGACATCGCCATCATCGAGCTGGAGACCAGCACCGCCACCGTCGCCCTGGCCGCCGAGGCCCACGGCGTGGAGCCGGGACGGATCGCCAAGACCCTGTCCCTGCGCGTCGGCGAGCGCACGGTGCTGGTGGTCGCCCGCGGCGATGCGCGGCTGGACAACCGCAAGCTCAAGGAAGCCTTCGGCGGCAAGGCCAGGATGCTCGGCGCCGAAGACGTGGTGGAGCTGACCGGCCATCCGGTCGGCGGGGTCTGCCCCTTCGGCCTGGCGACACCGTTGCCGGTCTACTGTGACGTGTCGCTGCAGGCCTTCGACGAAGTGCTGCCGGCGGCCGGCGCGGTGCACAGTGCCGTGAGGATCGGGCCGCAGCGCCTGGCCCAACTGGTCGAGGCCAACTGGATCGACGTCTGCCAGGAACCGGCCTGACGTCCGCTACTTCGTCCTGCTCGGCCCGGCGGAGCACATGCGCCGGGGTTCGCGAGCGTGCTCGCGAACCGTCCGGACAACAGCCGTCAGCGATTGAGGAAAGCCAGCAGGTCCGCGTTGATCAGATCCGGCTGGGTGGTGCAGATGCCGTGCGATCCGCCCGGATAGACCTTCAGCTCGCCGTTGCGGACGAACTCCACCGAACGCCGGCCGGCGGCGCCGATGGGCACGATCTGGTCGTCGTCGCCGTGAAGGATCAGGGTCGGCACGTCGATCTTCTTCAGGTCCTCGGTGTAGTCCACCTCGGAGAATTCGCGAATGCACAGGTACTGGCCGTGAATCCCGCCGCTCATGCCCTGCAGCCAGAAGTTGTCGATCACCCCCTGGGACGGCCTGGCGCCCGGCCGGTTGTAGCCGTAGAACGGCAGCGCCAGGTCCTTGTAGAACTGCGAACGGTCGTCCGTCACGCCCTTGCGGATGCCGTCGAACACCTCCTTCGGCAGCCCGTCGGGGTTGGCTTCGGTCTTGAGCATCAGCGGCGGCACCGCGCCGATCAGCACCGCGGCAGCCAGGCGCCGCGTACCGTGGCGGCCGATGTAGCGCGTCACCTCGCCACCGCCGGTGGAGTGGCCGACCAGCGTCGCCTCCTTGAGGTCCAGCGCGTCGATCAGCGCCGCCAGGTCGTCGGCATAGGTATCCATGTCGTTGCCCGCGGACGGCTGGCCCGAGCGCCCATGCCCGCGCCTGTCGTGGGCGATGACGCGGTAGCCGCGCTGCAGCAGGAACAACATCTGCGCGTCCCAGGCATCGCCGTTCAACGGCCAGCCATGGGAGAACACCACCGGTTGGCCGCTGCCCCAATCCTTGTAGAAGATCTCGGTGCCATCTTTCGCTTTCACGATGCTCATTTGGGTCGTTTCCTTCATGGGTGGGTTGAAAAGAAACGCCGCGAATCCAGCGACAGCGAACCGCTCACGGCGGCGCTGAGCATAGATGGGCCGGGAAAACCGGACCTGCCGCGCCCAGCGAAATCCGACGAGCGCGGGCGCCGTCCGGCAATCGGTGGACGCCTTGCCGCGCACCCCGCAGGCAACTAGGGTGAAACCACCCGCAACCCACGCCGCGAAACCGCGGGTGGTCCCGCCATGTCCCTCGCGCTCTATGGTCACCCGTTTTCTTCCTATACCCAGAAGGTCCTGATCGCGCTCTACGAGAACGGCACGCCCTTCGAGTTCCGCTGCATCAGCCCGGACACCCCCGAGCACTCGGCGCAATGGCTGCGCCTGTGGCCGCTGGCCCAGTTCCCAGTGCTGGTCGACGGCGAACGCAGCATCGCCGAGTCGAGCATCATCATCGAATACCTGCAGCTCACCCAAGGCGGCCCGCAGCGCTGGCTGCCCGACGAGCCGATGGCGGCCCTGCAGGTGCGCTTCCTCGACCGCTTCTTCGACCTGCATGTGATGAGCCCGGTGCAGCACGCGGTGTCCGCGGCGATGACCGGCGATGCGGGCAAGCGCCAGGATGGCCTGGCCGTCGCCACGCGGAAGCTGGAAAGCGCCTACGGCTGGCTGGAAGCCCACCTGGCCGCCAGCGAGCCCTGGGCGAACGGCGACGACTTCACCCTCGCCGACTGCGCGGCGGCGCCGGCGCTGTTCTACGCCGACTGGACCCACCGCATCGACGACGCCTACCCGGTGCTGCGGGCGTACCGCGCGCGCCTGCTGGCGCGCCCCTCGTTCGCCCGCGCCGTCGACGAGGCGCGCCCCTTCCGCCCGCTGTTCCCGCTCGGCGCGCCGGACCGGGACTGACGGCCAGCCGCCACGCGGTTGCCCTCGCCCGGCAATTCTGCTGGGATGCCGGTATCCCCCGCCGCAAGAGAAACGCCCATGGCCTCCTACGAAGAACTCTTCGCCATCGGTGACAGCTTCGACACCTTCGTCGCCCACGGCCTGCCGGACGAGATCGCCGCCGTGCGCAGGGTCCAGCACCGGCTGGCCAGGCCGGAGACCGTCGGCGCCGCCACCCACCAACGCATCCAGGCCGTCGAGCGGCGCTACCACCTGCTGGTGGCCGGCGAGATGTGGTGCCCGGACTGCCAGATCAACGTCACCGTGCTGGACTTCCTCCGGCAAGCCCAGCCGAACATCGACCTGGCGCTGATCACCCGCGGCCGCGCCGAGGACGACCTGCGCGAACGCCTGGCGCTGGAGCGCATCGCGATCCCGGTGGTGGCCGTGCTGGACGAGCGCTTCGAGCTGGTCGGCCGTTTCGTCGAGCGCCCGCGGGTGGTGGTCGCCGGCGGCGATGCGCTGAAGCCGGACTACCGCGCCGGGCAGTACCTGGAAGACACCCTGACCGACCTGCTGGAGATCATCGAGGCCGCGGAAGGCCGCGCCTGATCCGGCGCCTCCCACCTCCCGGCTGTCCCGCCCGCGGACAGCCGCCCATCCCCCATCTCGCCGACCAGTGAACTCCTGCCGCCTGTCGGCTGTCTGTCAGCTGTCGGCCCACCCGGACCGGGTGCATGGCATTTCGCCATTTGGCGCCTGATCGCGCCAGTTCCCGTCCGGTTCACAACAATTCGCCGGGCCGGCTATTTCGCTCCCGCTTGCCGGGTTTGTTCCTATCAGCATGTGAAGATGACCCATGTCCCTATCCCGCCAGCCTGCTCCCCGTGTTTCCTCCCTCCAGACCCGCGCCCTGGGTGCCTGCCTGCTCGGTGGCCTGCTGGCGGCCACGCTGCCGGCCCAGGCCGAGGAGGCGCCCGGTAACGCCCGCTGGGTGAACGACAGCCTGACCACCTATGTGCGCAGCGGCCCGACCGACGGCTACCGCATCGTCGGCACCCTCATCTCCGGGCAGAAGGTCGAGCTGCTGAGCACCCAGGGCGACTACAGCCAGGTGCGCAGCGACAGCGGCAGCACGGTATGGATTCCCAGCCGCGACCTGCAGGACAAGCCCGGCCAGGCCGAGCGCCTGCCGCAGCTGGAGCAGAAGGTGACCGAGCTGAGCAGCCAGCTCGACGGCATCAACGACAGCTGGAAGACCCGCGTGCAGGGCATGCAGGAAACCCTCGACGCGCGCAAGAAGCTGATCGACGAGCTGCAGGCCGCGCGCACCAAGCTGGACAACGAACTGAGCCAGGCGCGCGCCGACCTGCGTTCGGCGCAGGCGCAACTGGGCGACGAGAACAAGCGCGTGCTGATGCGCTACATGGCCTACGGCGGCAGCATCGCCGGCGCCGGTCTGCTCGCCGGCCTGATCCTGCCGACCCTGCTGCGCGTGCGCCGCAAGCGCAACGACCAGTGGGTCTGAGCCGGGCACGGCGGCTGAACGGCCGGCGGTTCAGCGCCGGCGTTCACTCCTCCAGGTGGCAGACGCAACACAGCTTGTTGCCGTCCAGGTCGCGCACATAGGCGCCGTAGTAGGTGGGCGAGTAATTCAGCCGCAGCCCCGGCGCGCCTTCGTCGGCGCCACCGAGCTCCAGTGCGCGCCGGTGGAAGGCGTCGACCTGCGCCCGGGTGCGCGCCTCGAAGGCCACCAGGCTGCCATTGCCGGCACTGGCCGGAAGGCCGTCGATGGGCAGGTAGACGCAGAAGGCGATGTCGCTGTCCGGATGGGTGAACACCGCGCGCTCCGGGTTGTGGCGGTGCGCCAGCAGGCCGATGCCCAGGGGTTCGAGGATTCGCTGGTAGAACGCGATGGCCCGCGGCAGGTCCGCGGTGCCAACGGTGATGTGGCTGAACATCGCTGAATCCTCGCTCCGCCCTGCCGTGCCGGTCGCCCGCGCAGCCCGCTGACTCACGGCCCCGTCCTGAACTATAGCCGCGCGCCCGCCCGCATCGGCGGCGCCCGGACGGACGTCAGTTGCCGGCGTGGGCGCGCTCGATGGCCGCCATGTCGAGCTTCTTCATCCCCATCACCGCCTGCAGGGTGCGCGAGGCCCTCGCCGGGTCAGGGTCGGCCACCATGTCGCCGACATGCCGCGGGCAGATTTGCCAGGACACCCCGAAGCGATCCTTCAGCCAGCCGCACATCTGCGCCTCCTCCGGCCCGCCGGCGGAGAGCTTGTCCCAGAAGTGGTCGATCTCCTTCTGGCTGTCGCAGAACACCTGCAGCGAGATCGCCTCGTTGAAGGTGAAGGCCGGCCCGCCGTTCAGGGCGATGAAGGTCTGGCCATCGAGCACGAACTCCACCGTCAGCACCGAGCCGGGCACGCCGCCGTGGCGGTCCTTTTCCGCCTCGGGGTAATAGCTGGTCTGGACGATCCGCGAATTGGGGAAGATGCCGGTGTAGAACTCGGCGGCCTCGCTGGCCTTGCCGTCGAACCAGAGGCAGGGGCTGATGCGTTGCAGGCTGGACATGGTGAGTCTCCTGATGTTCGCGCGGTCGGCATGACCGGCATGCCGCCTGGTCGCCTGGGCGACGACGGAATCGACAAGTCTAGGCGGACTTTCCCGCGGCGCCGGACGGCCGGTCGAGCGGCATGGCGGCCCGTTCGGCAGGCCCTGGCAGCAAACGAACGACACCTGTCCGGATTCGCTCCCTCGCCCTCGTTGTCGCCGCCCGGCCACGGATTTCCAATGACCGGGACCGCGGCGCACCCCGCGCCGCTTCCTGAGAAGCCAGCCCCCGGAGCCCACCATGAGCCTCGACCTGAACGGCGTGAAAGTCCCCGACAGCACCCTCGCCCGCGCCATCACCGAGATGGTCCGCGACAACGCCACGCCCCTGCTCTTCCACCACTCCTCGCGCGTCTACTACTGGGGCGCGCTGACCGGCGCGCGCAAGGACCTGAAGTACGACGCCGAGCTGCTCTACGCCGGCGCCATGTTCCACGACATGGGCCTGATGCCGCGCTACTGCAGCCGCTGCGAGCGCTTCGAAGTGGACGGCGCCGACTGCGCCGCCGAGTTCCTGCGCGGCCACGGCATCGCCCAGGACGATATCGACACCGTCTGGACCGCCATCGCCCTGCACACCACACCGGGCATCCCGCAGCACATGAAGGCGGAGATCGCGCTGGTCACCGCCGGCGTGGAAATGGACGTGCTGGGCATCGCCCACGACCAGTTCCCCGACGCCCAGCGCAACGCCGTGGTCGCCGCCCATCCGCGCGGCGGGCAGTTCAAGCAGGACATCCTGCAGGCCTTCTACGACGGCATCAAAGGCAAGCCAGAGACCACCTTCGGCAACGTGAAAGCGGACGTGCTGGAAATGAAGGACCCGGACTTCCAGCGCGGCAACTTCTGCGAGGTGATCCTGAATTCCGCCTGGGACAGCTAACCCCGCGCGGATAAAGGCGGGCCCAGTACACCGGGCTCGCCCAGCAACTGCGCCAGCCACTGCATGAACACCCGCACCCGCTGCGGCAGGCGGCGATGGGCGTAGAGCAGGGAGATTTCCATGGGCGGCAGCGGCACGTCCCGCAGCACCTGCACCAGCCGCCCCGCCTCCAGGTCATCGAGCACGCCGTGCACCGGCACCTGGATGATCCCCAGGCCGCCCATGGCCGCGCTCTCGTAGGCCTCGGCGTTGTTCACCGACAGCGCCCCGTCCATCGGCAGGTAGCGCGTCTGCCCGTGGTGCAGGTACTCGAAGCCCAGCGGCCGCGCGCCCAGCACGCTCACGTAGTGGATCAGCCGGTGCCCGGCGAGGTCGTCCAGGGTCTGCGGCACGCCGTGTTCGGCCAGATAGGCCGGGCTGGCGCAGGTGACCTGGGGAAACTGCCCCAGCGTGCGCGCCACCACCGACGCATCGCTCACCGCGCCGACCCGCACCACGCAATCGAAGCCCTCGCGCACCAGATCGACGCGGCGGTCGGTGCAGCTCACCTCCAGCTCCAGCGCCGGGTGCCGCGCGAGGAACTCGCCCAGGCGCGGCATCACCAGCTTGCGCGCCATCACCGTCGGCATGTCCACCCGCAGGCGCCCGCCCAGCGCCTCGGCGTCCTGTCGGAACAGGCCCTGCAATTCGTCGAGCTGGGCCAGCATGTCCTTGCTGCGCTCGTAGAGCACCAGGCCGTCCTGGGTCGCGGTGACGCGCCGCGTGGTGCGCTGCAGCAGGCGCGTGCCGAGCAGCTCCTCCAGCGCCTGGACGTGTTCGGACACGGTGGAGCGCGGCAGGCCGAGCTGCTCGCCGGCCTGGGTGAAACTGGCCAGTTCGGTGACGCGGACGAAGGTGCGCAGGAGGTCGGGACGGAGCATGGCGGCGGATCGCTATTGTTCGGATACGCCGACCAGTATTTCCGAAATTGGCAGATTTATCACGAAGCCATCGAACAATAAGCTTCCCCTCAATCCCACCTGAACAGGAGCTTCGCCATGACCCGCAAGATCGCCCTCATCACCGGCGCCAGCCGCGGCCTCGGCCGCAACGCCGCCCTGCACCTCGCCGCCGCAGGCATCGACATCATCGGCACCTACCGCAGCCAGGCCGACGAGGCCCGCACGGTGGCCGCCGAGATCGAACGGCACGGCGGCCGCGCCCTGATGCTGCCGCTGGACGTCGCCGACAGCGCCAGCTTCGACACCTTCGCCGACCAGGTCCGCGACGCCCTGCGCAGCACCTTCGGCCGCGAGCGCTTCGACTTCCTGCTGAACAACGCCGGCATCGGCATCCACGCCACCTTCGCCGAAACCACCGAGGCGCAGTTCGACCAGTTGCTGAACATCCAGCTCAAGGGCCCGTTCTTCCTCACCCAGAAGCTGCTGCCGCTGATCGCCGACGGCGGGCGCATCCTCAACGTTTCCAGCGGCCTGACCCGCTTCGCCCTGCCCGGCTACGCCGCCTACGCGGCGATGAAAGGCGCGATGGAAGTGCTGACCCGCTACCAGGCGAAGGAACTGGGCGCGCGCGGCATCGGCGTGAACATCATCGCCCCCGGCGCCATCGAGACCGACTTCGGCGGCGGCGTGGTGCGCGACAACGCCGAGATCAACCAGCAGATCGCCAGCAACACCGCGCTGGGCCGCGTCGGCCTGCCGGACGACATTGGCGGCGCCATCGCCGCGCTGTTCGCCGACGGCAGCCGCTGGATCAACGGCCAGCGCGTCGAAGCCTCGGGCGGCATGTTCCTCTGACAGGCCCCTCGCTCCCGCCCGGCGCGGGAGCGAGCGCCTCGGGAATCTCCGCGGGGCATTCGCCAGCATTGGCCCGGCCGGCGCGGGCGGCTACCATCCTGCGCTCCGCACCTCGAACGCCCCAGGATTCCCGCCATGCGCACCGCCCTGCTGATCATCGACGTCCAGTCCGACCTCTGCTCCGGCAGCAACCCCTGCTTCGACATCGACAACGTCCTGCAACGCATCAACGCCATGGGCCGCGCCGCGCGCGCGGCCGGCGTGCCGGTGCTGCTGATCCAGCACGAGGACGGCGACATGCCCTACCAGAGCGACGCCTGGCAGCTGGAACCGCGCCTGCTGACCGACGCCGATGACCTCCGGGTGCGCAAGACCACCCCGGACTCCTTCCTGCGCACCGACCTCGCCGAGCTGCTGCAGGCGCGCGGCATCGACCATCTGGTGATCTGCGGCCTGCAGAGCGACTATTGCGTCGACACCACCACCCGCCGCGCCCTCGCCCTGGGCTACGCGGTGACCCTGGCGGGCGACGCCCACTCCACGGTGGACAACGCCGTGCTCGGCGCCGCGCAGATCAGCGCCCACCACAACGCGGTGCTCGGCAGCATCAGCAGCTTCGGCCAGCGCGCCAGGGTCATCGCCGCCGCCGACGTGCGTTTCTGATCACCGATCCACGAGGAGAACGCCATGAACTTCGACTGGAACGACATCCCGATCCTCCTCGCCCTGGCCCGCCACGGCAGCATGAGCGCCGCCGGCCGCGCGCTCGGCGTCGATCCCTCGACCATGAGCCGGCGCCTGGTGGCGGCCGAATCGGCGTTGCAGACCCGCCTGTTCATCCGCGACAACGCCGGCTACAAGCCCACCGACGCCGGCGAAGCCTTCCTTACCTATGGCGAGCGCATCCTCGGCGACGTGCAGAGCATGCTGCTGGAGACCCGCAACGAGGCCAGCGCGATCACCGGCTCGGTGCGCCTGACGGCGATCGACTTCCTCTTCAGCCACTGGCTGGTGCAGCACATGCCGCAGCTGTCGCGCACCTACCCGAACCTGCAGCTGCAACTGATCCCGGCCAACTGCTCGCTGTCCTTCACCCGCCGCGAGGCCGACTTCGCCCTGCGCCTGGCGCGCCCGCAGGAGGACGCCGCGCTGGTGATGCGCAAGGTCGCCGACATCGGTTTCGCGGTGTACGCCGCCACCGCCTTCGCCGAACTGCCGCCGCAGGACTGGCCGCAGCAACCCTGGCTGGCCTACGGCGAGGAACTGGACGACACCCCGGAAATGCAGTGGCTGCGCAACTTCGCCCCCGAGGCCGGCTACGCCCTGCGTGCCAGCAGCGTGACCACCCTCACCCACGCCTGCGAAACCGGCCTGGGCATGGCCCTGCTGCCGTGCATCCTCGGCGAGCGCAACGGCCTGGTGCGCCTCACCGGCCCGGTGGTGGCGCGGGAAATCTGGTTGCTCAGCCACCGCGACGCCGGGCGCATCGGCCGCTTCCAGGCGGTGAGCGACTGGCTGCGCGACATCTTCGACCAGGACGCCACGCAGTTCAGCGGCGAGAACCTGACCTGCCGCGAGCTCGGCTGCGCGCCGTTCCAGCCGACCCGCCGCTAGCGCCCGGGTCTGTGCGAGGAGTCGTCGAGCGAAGGTGAGGCCAGGCAGAAATCGGTGAGGACGCGGAGTTTACGTGTTGTAAATGAGCAGTCCGAACCGAGTTCTAACGACGCATCGCCGATGCGCAGACACTTCTCGTACGGAACCTAGAAGATGCCCTTGATGGGGTACTCGACGATCACGTAGATCCGGTCGATGTCGGCGCCGGGCTGCTCGTCGTTGCCGCGGTGGCTGACCTGGGAGAAGTGCAGCGAAAGGTCCTTGGCCGGCCCGGTCTGGACCACGTAGCGCAGCTCGCTGTCGCGCTCCCAGTGGCGGCCGTCGGAGCCGTACTGCCCGGCGTAGGCGCCAGCGGCCGGCGCGTGGCTGCCGTCGATGCCGCTGCCGCGCACGTAGCGGGTCATGAAGCTCAGGCCGGGCACGCCGAACACGCCCAGGTCGAGGTCGTAGCGCAACTGCCAGGAGTGTTCCCCTGGACCGTTGAAGTCGGCGTACTTGATCGAGTTGGCGAGGTAGATGGAGTCGCCGCCGACGAAATCGAACGGCGTGTCGCCCTCGATCTTCTGGTAGCCGAGCAGCACGCCCTGCGCACCAAAACGGTAGCGCGCCGCCAGGCTCCAGGCGCGGGTGTCGATGGCGCCGGCGCGGGCCTGGCCCTCGTCGCGGGTGCGGTAGAGGTTGCCGTCCAGCCACAGGCCACCGTCGAGGTAGTGCAGGTTTAGGTAGTACTGGCGCCAGGTGTCGTCGAGCTGGCCGGCGAACAGCGAGCCGCCGTAGCGCTCGGACGGGGTGAAATCCGCGCCGGCGAAGCTCACCGCGCTATTGCGGGTGGTGGCGCCGTAGCCGTCGAAGTCGCCACGGCGGGTGCTGTGGTCCTGGTTCTTGAAGGCGGTGAAGCGCCCGGCCTGGAAGCGCACGCCGTCCAGTTCGCGGGAGTCGATCAGGGTGCCGCTGGCGTATTCGGGCTGCAGGCGCTTGTCGGCGGTGTCGAACACCGGGGTTTCCACGGTCATTTCGCCGAATTTCAGCGTGGTTTGCGACAGGTCGAGCTTCAGCGCGCCGCCAGCGGAGGAGTAGTCGTCCTCCGCGCGCCCCTCGGCGTCACGCGGCAGCAGGCCGGTGCCGGCATGGCCACGGCCGCCGTCGAGCTTGAGGCCGAGGAAGGCGTGGGCGTCGACGCCCAGGCCGATGGTCCCCGGGGTGAAACCCGACTCGATATTGGCGATGAAGCCCTGTGCCCATTCCTGGCGGTAGCTCTGCCCGCTGGGCGAGGGATCGGTGCGGTAGTCGGTCTGCAGGAAATAGTTGCGGCTGAGCAGCGACCAGTTGGCGTTCTCCAGCAGGCCGTCGTGGGGCGCAGCGCCGGCGGTCGCGCCGGCCAGCGCCAGCAGCGGAACGGACGCGGAACGCAGGGCGGGCCGGGACATGGCGTTTCTCCGTCCGGAGGGAAAGAAAGCGCGGGCCCTGAGGCCCGCGCAGCGTCTTCAGAAGGCGAAGCAGGAACAGCCGAAGGCGCCCCAGAAGCCCTGGAAGTCACTCACCGGCACGCTCGACTGCCGCGCCCGCTCGTGGCCGTGGCCGTGTACCGTGCAGGCCCCGGCGCACTGGTGCACCGCCTGTGCCAGCGGCGCCTGCGGGCGCCAGTGCCCCGGCACCTTGGCCACCGGCGACCAGTCCGGCAGCACCGGCAGCGCGGTCGGCGCCTGGCGCTCGAAGTCGCCGCTGCCGAACACCACCCGGCCGTCCACCACGGTCAGCACCGATTCGATGACCTTGATCTCCTCCTCCGGCACGCTGAAGTAGTCCGCCGAGAGCACCGCGACGTCGGCCAGCTGGCCCACCTTGATCATGCCCTTCTTGCCCTGCTCGTTGGAGAACCAGGCGCTGCCGTGGGTGAACAGCTCCAGCGCGGTGGCGCGGGACAGGCCCTCCGGGTACAGCTCCAGGCCGCCGACGGTTCTGCCGCTGACCATCCAGTACAGCGAGGTCCAGGGGTTGTAGCTGGAGACGCGGGTGGCATCGGTGCCGGCGCCCACCGGCACGCCCTCGGACAACATGCGCTTGATCGGCGGCGTGGCCTCGGCGGCCTGCTTGCCGTAGCGGTCGACGAAGTATTCGCCCTGGAACGCCATGCGGTCCTGGATGGCGATGCCGCCGCCCAGCGCCCGCACCCGCTCGATGTTCTTCGGCGAGATGGTTTCGCAGTGGTCGAAGAACCAGTGCAGGCCGTTGAACGGCACATCCCGGTTGACCTTCTCGAACACGTCGAGCATGCGCGAGATGGACTCGTCGTAGGTCGCGTGCAGGCGGAACGGCCAGCGCTGCTCGACCAGATGGCGCACCACCGGCTCCAGGTCCGCCTCCATGTTCGATGGCAGGTCCGGACGCGGTTCGAGGAAGTCCTCGAAGTCGGCGGCGGAGAACACCAGCATCTCGCCGGCGCCGTTGTGCCGGAGGAAGTCGCTGCCCTGGCCGTACTTGACGCTGCCGGTCCAGTTCCTGAAATCCGCCAGCTCTTCCTTGGGCCGCTGGGTGAACAGGTTGTAGGCGATGCGCACGGTGAGCTGGTCGTCCTTCTCCAGCTGCTCGATCACCTGGTAGTCGTCCGGGTAATTCTGGAAACCGCCGCCGGCATCGATGGCGCTGGTGATGCCCAGGCGGTTGAGTTCGCGCATGAACTGGCGGGTGGAGTTGACCTGGTACTCCAGCGGCAGCTTTGGTCCCTTGGCCAGGGTCGCGTAGAGGATCATCGCGTTGGGCCGGGCGATCAGCATGCCGGTGGGTTCGCCGTTGCCGTCGCGGACGATCTCGCCGCCGGGCGGGTTCGGGGTGTCTTTCGTGTAGCCGACGACGCGCAACGCGGCGCGGTTGAGCAGCGCGCGGTCATACAGGTGGAGGACGAATACCGGGGTGTCCGGCGCCGCCTGGTTCAGTTCTTCGATCGTCGGCATGCGGCGTTCGGCGAACTGGAATTCGTTCCAGCCACCCACCACCCGCACCCATTGCGGCGAGGGCGTGCGCAGCGCCTGTTCCTTGAGCATGCGCAGGGCGTCGGCCAGCGACGGCACGCCCTCCCAGCGCAGCTCCAGGTTGTAGTTGAGGCCGCCACGGATCAGGTGCAGGTGCGAGTCGTTGAGACCGGGGATCGCCGTGCGCCCCTTCAGGTCGATGACGCGGGTGGCGCCGCCACGCAGGGCCATCACCTCGGCTTCGCTGCCCACGGCGATGAACTTGCCGTCGGCGATGGCCACGGCGGTGGCGTTGGGCTTCTCGCGGTCGACCGTGTGGAAGCGGCCGTTGGTCAGGATCAGGTCGGCATTCATGGAAAAGGTCCTCGGGGGTCAGCGGGCGTTGAGCCAGGCGGAGAACAGGCGCGTGGCCGGTGGCATGAAAACGTAGACCACCAGCAACACGATGGTGATGGTGATCAGCATGTTGGCCGGGACGAAGCCGCCCAGCAGCGGCACCCGGGTAAACAGCGGCTGCCAGAGCTGCGGCACCAGCATCACCAGCGGCAGGATCACCAGGTAGGAGACCGCCGCCTGCTTCCAGCGCGGCGGCTGCCGATGGTCGTCTGCCTGGGGGGTGAACCAGAATTCGTGGTCGCTGTGCAGTTCCTGCTGGTCGCCGTCCGTCAGCAGCGGCGTGGCGCGTTCGATCAGCTCGCGGCGCTGCGTGGAGTCCAGCCAGACCTGCAGTTCGCTGGCGCTGGCGAAGCGCAGCACGGAGGTGAAGTCGTCGCCCTGGCGCATCACGTCCACGCCCAGGTGTCCGGGGAACTCGCTGGCGGCGTGGGTCAGTTCGCGCAGGATGGCTTCGTAGTCCGCCACTCGGCCGGGCCTGGCGCGGTGGCGGATGATCAGTGTCACGGACTCTCGATCGACTGGGCTGTTCATGGCTCTGCCTCCTGGGGTGACCTCCCCCGCCGGAGCGAGGGAGGGCTTGCTGCAAGGGACCCGATCAATGGCCTTCGCTGGCGTTGAACATGGTCTTGGCGTAGATCAGGCCCAGGCCGTAGGCGCCGCCGTGCTCGATGGAGGTCTTCACGGTCTGGTCGTAGGTCTCGCCACGGGCCCAGTCGCGTTGCAGTTCGAGCAGGTATTGCAGGGAGGTCATCGGCCGCGCTCCGAGCTGGATCATGCGCTGCATGGCCATTTCATGGGCCTCGGTGGACACGTCGCCACAGGCGTCGGCGATCACGTAGACCTCGAAGCCCTGGTCCAGCGCCGACAGCGCCGGACCAACGATGCACACCGAGGTCCAGAGGCCGGCGAGGACGATCTTCTGCTTGCCGAACTTGTTCACCTCGACCGCGATTCGCGGGTCTTCCCAGGTATTCATACTGGTACGGTCGATGACGTTGTGCTCGGGGAACACCGATTTGATTTCGCTGAAGATCGGCCCGGAGAAGCTCTTCTCGGCAACGGTGGTGAGGATGGTGGAGACGTTGAACTCCTTGGCCGCCTTGGCCACCAGGGCGGCGTTGTTGCGCAGGGTCACCGCGTCGATGGACTTGGTGGCGAAGGACATTTGCGACTGGTGGTCGATCATGATCAGGGTGTGGTCGGTCGGGTTCAGCAGGGTCTTGCCCGGAGCGGCTTTGGCGGTTGCGGTCATGATGGATTTCCTTCTTCGTTGCATGAGTGGGTGGGTCTTGGTATCGATCGGTTTCGGCGGATTCGCGGGTGGTGCCGAACCGTGGAGCCATCTTTGCCGATCACCCGGAAGCGCGGAACAGACAGGGTTGCAGGGGCGTTTTGCAGTTTTGCAACGGGCGTTGGGAGAGGCTTTTCGTAGGAGCGAGCTTGCTCGCGAACCCTGCCTGACGCCGGGCCATCCGGTGCAGTGCGTTCGCGAGCAAGCTCGCTCCTACCCGATCAGCCCCTTCGCCTTGCATGCCGCCCGGCCTGCCGCGGATGCCGGCGCGGCGTTTGGCCGGTACAATGCGCGATTGCCCGTGCCGCGCCTGATAAAGAAGAAACCATGTCCCTGCCCAAACACCATCTGGAACTGCTCAGCCCCGCCCGCGATGTCGCCATCGCCCGCGAGGCCATCCTGCATGGCGCCGACGCCGTCTACATCGGCGGCCCGAGCTTCGGCGCGCGGCACAACGCCTGCAACGAGGTGAGCGAGATCGCCCAGCTGGTGGAGTTCGCCCATCGCTACCACGCGCGGGTGTTCACCACGATCAACACCATCCTCCACGACAACGAGCTGGAGCCGGCCCGCGCGCTGATCCACCAGCTCTACGACGCCGGCGTCGACGCGCTGATCGTGCAGGACCTGGGCATCATGGAGCTGGACATCCCGCCGATCGAGCTGCACGCCAGCACCCAGACCGACATCCGCACCCTGGAGCGGGCGAAATTCCTCGATCAGGCCGGCTTCTCCCAGCTGGTGCTGGCCCGCGAGCTGAACCTTGCGGAAATCCGCGCCATCGCCGACCAGACCGACGCGGCCATCGAGTTCTTCATCCACGGCGCGCTGTGCGTGGCCTTCTCCGGCCAGTGCAACATCTCCCACGCCCAGACCGGCCGCAGCGCCAACCGCGGCGACTGCTCCCAGGCCTGCCGCCTGCCCTACACCCTCAAGGACGACCAGGGCCGCGTGGTGGCCTTCGAGAAGCACCTGCTGTCGATGAAGGACAACAACCAGAGCGCCAACCTCAGCGCGCTGGTCGACGCCGGCGTGCGCTCCTTCAAGATCGAAGGGCGCTACAAGGACATGGGCTACGTGAAGAACATCACCGCCTATTACCGCCAGCGCCTGGACGGCATCCTCGCCGAGCGCCCGGACCTGGCCCGCGCCTCCAGCGGCCGCACCGACCACTTCTTCGTGCCCGATCCGGACAAGACCTTCCACCGCGGCAGCACCGACTACTTCGTCAGCGAGCGCAAGATCGACATCGGCGCCTTCGACTCGCCGACCTTCACCGGCCTGCCGGTGGGCATCGTGGAAAAGGTCGGCAAGCGCGACCTGCTGGTGGTGACCCGGGAGCCGCTGTCCAACGGCGACGGCCTCAACGTGCTGGTCAAGCGCGAAGTGGTCGGCTTCCGCGCCAACATCGCCGAGCCGAAAGGTGAGTTCGAGGAAGACGGCGAGAAGCGCTACCGCTACCGCGTCGAGCCCAACGAGATGCCCGAGGGCCTCTACCGCCTGCGCCCGAACCACCCGCTGTCGCGCAACCTCGACCACAACTGGCAGCAGGCGCTGCAGAAGACGTCCGCCGAGCGCCGCGTCGGCCTGTCGTGGGTCGCCAGGCTGCGCGAAGAGCGCCTGGAACTGACCGCCACCAGCGAGGAAGGCGTCAGCGTCAGCGTCGCCCTGGACGGCCCGTTCGGCGCCGCCAACAAGCCGGAACAGGCGCTGGACCAGCTGCACGACCTGCTCGGCCAACTGGGCACCACCCAGTACCACGCCGACCGCATCGAGCTGGACGCCCCGCAGGCGTTCTTCATCCCCAACTCCCAGCTCAAGGCCCTGCGCCGCGAGGCCATCGAGGCGCTCACCGAAGCCCGCGTGCAGGCCCACCCGCGCGGCGCCCGCAAGGCCGAGAGCAACCCGCCGCCGGTGTACCCGGAGTCGCACCTGTCCTTCCTGTTCAACGTCTACAACCAGAAGGCCCGCGATTTCTACCACCGCCACGGCGTGCAACTGATCGACGCCGCCTTCGAGGCCCACGAGGAAACCGGCGAAGTGCCGGTGATGATCACCAAGCACTGCCTGCGCTTCTCCTTCAACCTCTGCCCGAAACAGGCCAAGGGCGTCACCGGCGTGCGCACCAAGGTGCAGCCGATGCAGCTGATCCACGGCGACGAGGTGCTGACCCTGAAGTTCGACTGCAAGCCCTGCGAGATGCACGTGATCGGCAAGATCAAGGGCCACATCCTCGGCCTGCCGACGCCCGGCAGCGACGGCGTGAGCAACATCGTCGGGCAGATCAGCCCGGAAGACCTGCTCAAGACCATTCGCAAGCCGGCGCACTGAAACCTGTAGGAACGAGGGGGACGCCCAGTCCTTGCTCGCGAACCCTGGCCCCGCAGCGGGGTTTGTTCGCGAGCAAGCTCGCTCCTACGACAGCCAAACGCCGATCCGCTCCCCCTGCGCAATTCCCCGATCCCCCGCTATGATCGGGAACATGACCGCCACTCCCCCGCTCCGCCAGCAATGCCCGCCCGGCGCCTGCGACTGCCACCGCGAGCGGCTGCTGGAGAACCCCGGCGCCGACCTGCGCATCCTGCTGCTGACCCGGCACGAGGAGCAGCGCCTGCTGGAGCGCCTGGAGAACCTGAAAGACCTCGCCGACCTGCAGCGCATGCAGCAGAAGCTCTTCGATCAGCTCGGCATCCGCCTGCGCATCGCCCCCGGTTTCAACGAAGTGCGCACCATGCGCGGCATCGAGTTCGACTTCGACGAGCAGCCCGGCCTCTGCCGCAAGACCCGCCAGGCCATCCCCGCCGCGATCCGCCGGGGCCTGGAGAAGAACCCGGAGATCGCCTGGCGCCTGCTGGATTCCCACGACCTGCTGGGAGGGCTCTGAACCGCCACCATCGCGGGAGCCAGGGCCCCGGCCCTGGCAGCATCCCCCGCTCCCAAAGGGCGAGCTCTTGTAGGAGCAACTGTCTTTTACTCGAAGTCAGTTCTCCAGCAAGTGCCGTCCCGGACCATCGCATTGAGCCGTACGATCAGAACTCGCATGCAGGCCACCAACGCGACTTTGGCGCATCGGCCGTTTTCGCGTAGGCCGTGATAACGAAGAGCGAAGCTCTTCTGGTAACGAATGACCGACCAGGTTGCCATGTAGAGGATGCGTCGAATCATGCCGCGCCCTCCGCGGATACGGCGTTGCCCCGACTTCTGGCCGCTGTCGCTGTTGTAAGGGGCCAAGCCGACCAGGGCGGCGATCTGGCGACGGTTGAGTTGTCCCAGTTCTGGCAGGTAAGCCAGTAATCCTGCGACGGTTACCGGGCCTACACCCTTGACCTGACTGAGTTGCTGGACCTGCTCGGAGTCCACCGCAGCCATGGCCTCGGCGATTTGCTCGTCATAGCTGCAAATTCTGGCCTTCAAGGCCTTGATGGCGTCCTCCAGGCATTGGCGGACAAAGGGGTCGTTGGCCTGTTGCAGGCGCCGGCGCTCATCATCGCGCTGCCCAACCAGTTGCTCGCGACGTTGCACCAGCTCTCGCAGCCGCTGGCGCTCCGGCGAAAGAACCGTACTGGGGGCTTCCTCCAGCGTTTGGGCCAGATGCGCCAGGACGGCCGCATCGATGGGGTCGGTCTTGGCCAACTTGCCCATGGCGGTAGCAAACGCCCGAACCCGTGTGGGATTCAAGCGAGAGACTGCGTGGCCGGCTCGGGACAAGGCATGCAGGACGCCTCGCTCATATCCACCGGTAGCCTCCAGCACAATGCGGCCGGGCTTCTCCTCGGCGAAGAGCGTCACTAACTGCTGATGTCCCGCTTCGTCATTGGAAACGCTCAAGCTCCTGCCCTGTGGGCGGAACCATACGGCCAGTGAGTCCTTGGCAACATCGATACCGATCCAACACGTCATGCTTCAACCCTCGTAAACTGCATGGCGAGAGCGCTCTGACTGCCCACGCTTGTGGTTCGAGGTTGTGCTCGTTCAACTGTTCGGGCTTTGGTCAGAGGACGGCGGGAGGCAGCTTGGGCTCCTACTCGTGCTACTAACACTGCGGACCTGCAGCTTGCTTCCCGCCGCTCTCACCTTCGATCCTATCGAAGTCAGCAGACACAAGCGGACCTTGTCCGCGAAATGTCAGCCCCGCCAAAGAGCATCGCGGAGAAGCTCCGCTCCTACGAGAGCGGTAGCAGCCCCGGAAACCGTAGGAGCGGACTCCCGCCAGGCCGGCCCCAAGCGACATCGCGGGCAAACAGGCCGCGCTACTCCTTCGCCGCCCGCATCTCCCCAGCCAGCACCGAACTCCCGCGCGTCTCCAGCTCCCCCGCGGCCCCCAGGCGATCGCGGTCTTCCTTGTTCTGGCTGAGCTTGGACTTACCGACGATCTCGCCGATCTCCACCTCGATCCCGACGATATTCGCCAGCATCCCGCTGATGAACTCCGGCGTGGAGTCGCTCATCTTCCACGGCTGCCGCTCGCCCGCCTCATGGGCGCGGGTCAGGCGCCCGACCACGCCGCGCACGAAGCGCTCCTCGTCCATCACCCGCAGGCGGCCGCGCACGTGCACCACCTGGTAGTTCCAGGTCGGCACCTGGCGGTGCTCCTCGTGCTTGCTCGGGTACCAGTTGGGCGAGATGTAGGCATGCTCGCCACGGAAGATCACCAGCACCTCCTCGCCGTCGGCCTCCTGCCACACCGGGTTGGCGCGGGCGACGTGGGCGCGCAGCAGCGGCCGGTCACTGGCCAGTTCCAGTTCGAAGGGAATGTGGTTGGCGTCCAGCACGCCGGCATGGCCGGTCACCAGAATGCCCAGCGGATACTCGCGGATCAGCCGGTGCAGCTCGTCCGGGCGGGTTTCCTGGAAATGCGATGGGATGTACATGCGGGCCTCGATAGCGTCGTGAGGCGTCCATCATGCCGGCGCATTGGCACCTCATAAAGATCCATTGGCAGCGACATCGACTGGACCATTCCACCCGCCAGCCGCTCCACAGTGGACGGAGCCCGGGTCGTCCCCCTAATCTAGCCTCCGGCCAGCATTCGCCCAGGACGGCAAACACGATGCACCCCACTTCCCCACTCCAGCACCGCCCTCCGCTCCCGGCCTCCGCGCGCCAACCCCGCCGCACCGCACCGGACGACCGTGCCCGCGTGACGCCGGACAAGCCGCGAACCTCGACCTGACCCTGGCGGCACCGCAACCGCTCCCCCACCCGGCGCCCCCGCAGGCCGTCCGGGCCGTCCACACGCCATGTGGCGAGAAATCTCCAACGAGGCCCATGTGAAGCGCGACATACGCCTTGCCGTACTCCTGCTGTCGATCATCAGCCTGACCGTGACCGTGGCCACCGCCTGGGAGCTGTGGGCCGCCCGCGAGCGCACCCTCGACGACGCCTACACCCACAACCTCAACCTGACCCAGGCGCTGGACACCTACGTCGAAGGCATCGTCACCCAGAGCTCCATGCTGCTCCTGGGCCTGGCCGAGCGCCTGGAACTCGACGGCACCGGCCCCGCGCAACTGGAGCGCCTGCGCCGCCTGGCGCAGCGCCAGCAAACCCTGCTCGGCCAGCTCGACGGCGTCATCATCCAGGACGCCACCGGCGCCTGGCTGATGACCTCCAACGGCGACATCCCGCCCGGCGCCAACAGCGCCGACCGCGCCTTCTTCATCCACCACCGCGACGATCCATCGCCGGACGCCCACATCGGCGAGCCGATCCGCAGCCGCAGCAGCGGCAAGTGGGTGATCACCGTCAGCCGCCGCTACAACCACCCCGACGGCCGGTTCGCCGGCGTCATCTCCGCCACCCTGGACGTGGAAAACTTCCTCCGGCTGTTCGGCAAGATCGACGTCGGCCGCCACGGCGCCATCGGCGTCACCACCCGCAACGGCCAGGTGCTGGTGCGCTACCCCTTCCGCCAGGGCGACATGGGCCGCGTGCTGTCGCACTCGCCGATCTTCAGCGGCTACCTGGACAACACCCCGGCCGGCACCGCCACCTTCAACTCCTCGCTGGACGGCATCGAGCGCATCTACGCCTTCCGCCGGAACGAGCGCTACCCGCTGGTGACCGCGGTCGCCCTGGGCAAGGAGGAAACACTGGCCGCGTGGCGCACCGACGCCCTGCGCACGGTCAGCATCGCCCTCGGCCTGCTGGCGGTGATCGTCGTCATCGGCAGCCTGATGATCCTCGCGATCAAGCGCCGCATCGGCACCGAAGGCCTGCTGCTGACCGCCCGCGAAGAGCTGCTCAGGGCCAACCGCCAGCTCGAAGTGCTCGCCTCGCGCGACCCGCTCACCGGCCTGCGCAACCGCCGCAGCTTCGACGACCACCTCGCCGCCGAACTGCGCCGCGCCCACCGCGAGCGGACCCCGCTGGGCCTGCTGCTGATCGACGTCGACTACTTCAAGCGCTTCAACGACACCTACGGCCACCCCGCCGGCGACGACTGCCTGCGCAGCATCGGCCAGTTGCTGGCCGACAACGTGCGCCGCCCCGGCGACCTGACGGCGCGCTACGGCGGCGAGGAACTCGCGGTGATCCTGCCCAACACCGACAGCGACGGCGCCCAGGCCGTGGCCGAGCACATCCTGCTGCGCCTCTGGCAGAGCAACCTGCCCCACGTCGGCAGCCCGCTCGGCCGGGTGACCGTCAGCATCGGCGTCGCCACCCTGCCCGCCGGCTCGGACATCGCCGCCAGCGACCTGATCGCCGCCGCCGACCAGGCCCTGTACCGCGCCAAGGCCGCCGGCCGCAACCGCCTGGACAGCGCGCCGGGCCATGAGGGCGGTGTCTGACGGACATTTGCCGCCGGAATGAAAAAGCCCCGCGAATGCGGGGCTTTTTCTACAAGTGGCGTCGATTAGACGGCGCGTACTTGCTCGGCTTGCGGGCCTTTCTGGCCGGCGGTCACAACGAAGCTGACCTTCTGGCCTTCGTCGAGGGACTTGTAGCCGTTGCCTTCGATCTGACGGAAGTGAACGAATACGTCCGGGCCGCTTTCCGGGGTGATGAAGCCGAAGCCTTTCTCAGCGTTGAACCACTTGACGATGCCGTTTTGACGATCGGACATGATGTTGTCTCCAGATATTGATTGCTAAGGGCCGGCCGAACACCGACCGACCATGAGCTGAATGCGTAGTGAAGAGGTGCCGAGGAGATGGAACATCGAATAGACAGAACATCAAGTCGCGGCGCTTTACCGGGCAGGCAGCGCGAGCAGAATACATGGGGCGCGCGGAATTGGTAGTTTTTTTTCACTCAAGTGGGGGTATTTGACGGGCGGTCGGGGTGTCGGGGTGGGGCCTGGGACTGTGCAAAGGCCCGGTTTCAGCGGGTTTGCGCGCTTTGGCCGGGTTGAATCGATGTTATTCGAACGAAGTGTCGCAGGTGGGGGTTGTTGCCGTGGAAACCGGCTAGATCCCGCCGGGAATGGGGGTAAGTGATGCTTCTGGGGGTATTCGTCGATTTTTTGGGGTGGGTGTTTCTGCGCCGCTTCGGTGTGTTCGGGGAGATTTTGTTTCGCCCCCTCGGGCGACCTCCTTTGGCAAGTGCCCCAAAGTAGGCAAAGGTCTGTGCCCCTGCATCCGGTTTTTCGCCTAGGCGAAAAATTCCCTCGCTCCATCGAAGTTTCAGGGGCCCGCGTTGACGGGCCATCCCTGGCCCGACAACGCTCTCGCGGCATCCATGCCGCTCGACCCCTGAAACTCCGATTCCACTCGGCCTCCTGAAGGGGCGCTCCGGCGCGCGCGGATGTTTCTCTGGAAGTCTTCAAGAGCCAAAGCCCAAAGCCCAGCGCACTCGGGGCCTGCTCTCGTAGGAGCGGACCTTGTCCGCGAAGCTCTTGAGCGGGGCTGATCGCGGACAAGGTCCGCTCCTACGAAAAGCATCTCAGCGCAGATTGTCGATGGGCATCGCTTCGCTCCACGCCATCCTACGACGTGCAAATCCTTCAGCCGCTGCTCTGCCTGTCACACCGAAATCGCAGGCGCGCGCAGAGTCCCGTCAGGAGGCCGAGTGGAGGTATTGCGCAGAGGGGCGAGCGGCATGGATGCCGCGAGAGGCTTGAAGGGCCATGGATGGCCCTTGCAAGCCGACCCTCGGAGCAATACCGGAAGGAGGGAAGTCTGAGCGAAGCGAAGACCCGGATGTCGGGACGAGTCCTTTTGGTTCCTTTTGGGACGCCAAAAGGGACTCGCCCGGGAGGGCGAAACCAAATCTCTCAGCACACGCCGAAGCGGCGCAGAAACACCCAACCCCGAAAGACAAAAAGCATCGCGGAGAAGCTCCGCTCCTACGAAAGCGGTGCACCTCGCAGGCGTAGGAGCGGACCTTGTCCGCGATCCGCCGGCAGGGCCGGCGTCGAGCGGGTTCGCGAGCAAGCTCGCTCCTACAGGAGTGTGCACCAAAGCGCAGGAGTGTCAGTGGCTGAGGTAATGGCTCGACAACCAGTTCAGCGCCCTCCCCGGCCTCGTCAAGGCATCGATGAAGCTCGGCCCCCAGAACCGTATGTCGTTGGCCTGCAGCACCGCGTACATGTCGCGGTGGCGCGCCCGGCGTTCGCCCAGCGGCATGCGCAGGGCGGTGTTGATGGCGTCGGCCAGGGCGTCGCGGTCGTGGGGGTTGATGATCAGCGCGCCGCCCAGCTCGGCGGCGGCGCCGGCGAACTGGGAGAGGATGAGCACGCCGGGGTCGTCCGGGTCCTGCGCGGCGACGAATTCCTTGGCTACCAGGTTCATGCCGTCGCGCAGCGGCGTCACCAGGCCGATGCGCGCGTGGCGCATGACCATGGCGATGTCCTCGCGGCGGTGGTTGCGCCCGACGTAGCGCAGCGGCACCCAGGCCACGGCGCCGAAGCGGCCGTTGATGTGCCCGACCCGGGCGCTGACGGCGGCGTCGATGTCGGCGTATTCGGGAATGTCCTGGCGGCTGCCGGGGGATATCTGCAGGCAGGTCACGCGGTTGTGCCACTCGGGGTAGCGCTCCAGGAAGCGCTCGTAGCCGTCCAGGCGGTTGACGATGCCCTTGGAGTAGTCGAGGCGGTCCACGCCGACCATCAGCGCGCGGCCGCCGAGGCTTTCGCGCAGGTCGTCGGCGGCCGGGCTCTGCGAGGCTTCCTCGGCCAGCTTGCGGAAGCCGGCGGCGTCCACGCCCACGGGGAACACGCCGACGCGGAAGTGCTGGTCCTCCAGGTGGTAGCGGCGGCCGTCGGGGGTGGCGGCGCCGACCACGCGGGTGAGGTAGCGGGCGAAGTTGCTGGCGTCGTTCTCGGTCTGGAAGCCGATCAGGTTGTATTCGGTGAGCGCGCGGATCAGTTCGGCGTGATGCGGTATCGCGGTGAGCAGGTCCGCCGGCGGCATGGGGATGTGCAGGAAGAAGCCGATGCGGTTGGCGTGCCCGCGGGCGCGCAGGGCCAGGGCGAGCGGGATCAGGTGGTAGTCGTGCACCCAGAGCACGTCGTCCGGCTCCAGCAGCGGGCTCAGGCGCTCGGCGAAGAATTCGTTGACGCGCCGGTAGCCGCCGAAGTCGGCCTCGCTGAATTCGGCGAGGTCGACGCGATAGTGGAGGATCGGCCAGAGCACGCGGTTGGCGAAGCCGTTGTAGTACTCGTCGAAGTCCTGCGGGTGCAGGTCGGTGAGGATGTAGGTGAGGTTGCCGCGTTCGAGGGTGGTGAGCGGGCCCGGTTCCTCGGCCACCTGCCCGCTCCAGCCGAACCAGAGGCCTTCGCGCTGGCGCATGGCGGCCTCCACCGCGACGGCGAGGCCGCCGGGCGCGGCCGGGTGGGCTTCGTCGGGCACCATGACCCGGTTGGAGATCACCACGAGGCGCGACATAGACCTTCCTCCCAGCCGATGGAGAGACGCATGGCCGAGTTGATCAGCCCGGCCATGGAGTAGGTCTGCGGGATGTTGCCCCAGAGTTCGCCGGTGTGCGGGTGCAGGTCTTCGGAGAGCAGGCCGTAGCGGTTGCGCGCGGCGATCAGCTCCTCGAACAGCGCGCGCGCCTCGTCGCGGCGGCCGATGGCGGCGAGCGCGTCGAGGTACCAGAACTTGACCACCAGGAAGGCGGTTTCCGGCACGCCGAAGTCATCCGGCGCGGCATAGCGCAGCAGGTGGCCGTTGACGTTGAGTTCGCGGCCGATGCAGTCGACGGTGGCGACGAAGCGCGGGTCGTCGGCTTCGATGATGCCCAGCTCATTCATCAGCAGCACGCTGGCGTCGAGGTCGTCGAGGCCGAAGCTGCCGGTGAAGCACTGCTTCTTCTCGCTCCAGGCCTCGCGGAGGATGCGCTCGCGCAGGTCCGCGGCCCTGTCCATCCAGTCGCGCGCGGCGTTCTTGCGCCCGAGCCGCCCGCAGAGCCGCCCGACGCGGTCGCAGGCGACCCAGCAGAGCAGCGCGGAATGGGTGTGGATGCGCTGCCGGCCGCGGTATTCCCAGATGCCGGCGTCGGGCTTGAAGGCGGCGTACACGGCCTTGGCGGCGAGGGATTCGAGCAGTTGCAGCATGCCGTCGCTGCTGGGGCTGGGCAGGCGGTCGTCGACGAAGCTCTGCAGCACGGCGAGCACCACGGAGCCGAACACGTCGTGCTGGTTCTGTTCCACCGCCTGGTTGCCGACGCGCACCGGGGCGTGGTGGAGGAAGCCGGCGAGGTCCGGCTCGCTGCGCTCGGTGAGGTCCATGTCGGGGACGATGCCGTACAGCGGCTTGAGCTCGGCGTCGCCGCTGGCCACGGTGGTGATGAAGTCGATGTAGCCCTCCATGGTGCGGGTGGCGCCCAGGCGGTTGAGGGCGAGGATGACGAAGTAGGCATCGCGCAGCCAGCAGTAGCGGTAGTCCCAGTTGCGCTGGGAGCCGGGCGCCTCGGGGATCGAGGTGGTGGCGGCGGCGATGATCGCGCCGGTTTCCTCGAAGTTGCACAGCTTGAGGGTGATGGCCGAGCGGATCACCACCTGCTGCCACTCGAAGGAGATCGCCAGGCCGCGCACCCAGTCGTGCCAGTGGTCCTGGGTGCGCTTGAGGAAGTCGCGCACGACGTCGCCAGGGGCGTTGTCCAGCGGCTCGTCCATGCCGATCACCATGCTCACCGGGTGGCGCAGGGCGAAGCGGGTTTCGTTGAGCAGGTAGGACAGCGGCGCGTCGGTGGTCAGGCGGATCGGCTCGTCGCCGTCCAGGTAGCGGATGTGGCTGGAGCCGGCCACGCTGCGGCGCGGCTTGCCGTAGCCGTGGGTCGGGCGTACGCGCAGGGTGATCCTCGGCAGCCCTTCCAGCGGCTCGATCAGCCGGCACAGCTGGGCCGGGCGGAACACCCGGCCGTATTGCAGGAAGCGCGGGGCGAAGTCGGTGATGCGCACGGCACCGCCGCTGTCGTCGCGCAGGATGGTGGTGATGATCGCGGTGTTGCGCTGGTACTCGGACGCGTGGCTGACCTGGCCGTCGAGCAGCACGTCGGCGAAGCCCTTTTCCTCGTCGCCGGCCAGCAGCCGGGAGAACGCCGGGTCGCCGTCGAAGTTGGGGTAGCACCACCACAGCAGCCGTCCCAGCGGGTTGACCAGGGCGGCCACGCGGCAGTTGCCGATCAGGCCCAGTTCCAGTGCTCCATCGTGCCGTTCAGTCATCGATCGTTTCCTCCTGCCGCCGTGATGAGTGCAGTACGGACCGCCGCCGCGTCGGCGAAGACGGCACTCGCCCCCGGCAGCATGCGCCCGACCGAGAGCCCCAGCCCGTGCAGGCTGGGCATCAGGGCCAGGGCGGGTTGGTCGGTGAGGTCGTCGCCGACGAACAGCGGACGGCGCCCGGCGAAGGCCGGCGTGGTCATCAGGCGCTGGATGGCCTCGGCCTTGTCGACGTCCTCGGCGACGATTTCGTAGACCCGCTTGCCACCGAGCAGGCGCAGGCCCGTGCCTTCCGGCGCGATGAGCAGCGCCTGCAGGGCCACGCGCAGGGCCGGCGCGCTGTCGGGGGCGGCGCGGTAATGCAGGGCGAAACTGCTGCCCTTGTCCTCGGCGAGCACGCCGGCGTGGGCGCAGACCAGCGCGTTGAGCTGCACGCGCACGCAGGCCGGCAGGTCGCGGGTGGTGCGGCGCAGCGGGCTGTCGCCGGTTTCGCGCCAGTGGGCGCCGTGAGCGCCGCTGGCGGGCAGGCGCAGGGGGTGGAACAGCCGGTCGAGGTCTTCGACCGGGCGGCCGCTGACCAGGGCCAGGGCACCGTCGAGACGCCGGTGCAGCTGGGTGAGCGCATCGATCAGCCCGGGCGGGACGCGCACCGCGTCGGGGGTTTCGGCAATATCCAGAAGGGTTCCGTCGACATCCAGGAACACTGCGGTCTGCGTGTGCTGGCCAAGCCAGAGTTGCAGCAGCGCAGCGGCTGAGACCTCGCTGAGCGGGGCCATGGCCGTGTCGACAGGTCCTCGTTGCGGGGGACGTGACATAAGCCATTTCTCCGTTTGCAGCTCGTGCCGTTGCGCCTGTGAAGCCGCAACGGACGGTTGAAGGAGTCTTTTGGACCGTAACATGCGAGGCCACGGGGGTCGACCGAAAATGGCCCGGACGGTGCATGGCAAAAGGCCGCCGCAGGGGCGGCCGGCGGCGCCGGGAGGGGCAGCGGCGCGGTGGCCGGAACGCGCGTGGTTCGGCCCGGGCGCGGCGGCGCGACGGGCCGGGCAGATGCGCCGCACAAAAGAAAACGGCTGTTGCCGACATCCTGTCCGCAACAGCCGCTTGGGTAGCCCTCAGCAAAGGGCCTACGAACTGTAGGCCAATTGCCATCGCCGAGTCATCCCGTTCCTCCCGCATCCCCTCCAAACGCGACAATGGACCGCATTCTGCACGGCGATGACAGCCGATCCCCGCTAGATCGCTGCCGAGTCCGCGACTCGGCCCGAAGCGGCGAACCGAAACTGCAACCCTGTGGCGGCGCCGCATCCCGGTAGACGATTCAGCATTCAGGCCCCAAGTGAGCCCGCCCCCGGCGCCACGCGGCGCACCGGGGCCGACATCGATCGATCACTCCAGGGCAGAGGTCAGCTCGGGATTGCCGAAGCCGCGCAGCTCGGCGTGGGACTTCTCGAAGTAAGCAGACCAGAAGCCCTGCAGGTTCTGGATCATCTTGCCGCTGCGGTAGCCATTCTTCGCCGTGGTCGGAACGAAGGCCGCGCCATGTACGTAAACCCGCGCGCCAGCGAAGTCAGCCATCAGGTTCTGTTTCTGCACCTTGGCCAGCTCCGCCGTCGGGTCGATGGTGCGGATGCCGTTGGCCATGTAGAAGCTGCCGAAGTCGCTGTACTCCAGCATGTCGGAGAGGAGGAAGACGACGTTGTCATTCACTCCCTCCGCCTTCCGCATGTCCTGGCCAATCTCCTTGAGCGAGAAGAGGATCTCGCTGCGGGGAATATCGCTGCTGGAGGCCCCCATCGCCTGGGAGAAAGCCTGGCCGAAGCGCTTGAACATGACCTGCGGCTGTCCCTTGAGGCAATTATCCAGCTTGCGCGTGGACATCATCGGCACGTCCTCGATCACCGAGGCCTGCAGCGGACGTTCCAGCTCGCCGGCGAAGCGCAGCTGGGTGTAGTGCCCGTCCAGATAGGCACTGAAGCTGTACAGGCGCAGCTTGTCGCCCGGCTGTATGAAACGCTTGATGTGTCCCCAGGCCGCGCGTTGCAGGTCCTGGGTCAGTGGAGTGGTCTGGTCCACCACCACGGTGAGCATCCGACCCGATGCCGGGGTACGGAACTCCTCGACCTTGGCAGCGGCGTAGCAGCTGGGCACATCGTTGCGCTCCGCCGCCACCAGGGCGGCGGGCGCGAAAGCCAGTGCCAGGAGCAGGCCTCGCAGTTTCATCAGGCCTTCTCCAGCAGCTGCAGCTTGCGTGCGCGGCGCAACAGGGTGACTTCAACGCCATGCTTGGCGGCCACATGGGGCAGGTCTTCGTCCTCGAAGTCGGTCAGATCACCCCAGGCGTTCTTGTCGAACGTCGGCGCGGCGGCGGCCGCCTCAGCCACAGAAGCACCTGGCGCGACCGGGGCCACGACCGGCTCGACCACAACGTTCTGGGTGGCAACCACAGCCGGGGCCGGGGCAGCGACGGGCGCCGCAGCCGGCTGGAACATCGGGCGGAACGCCTCGAAGCTCTGCTTCAGGCTGCCCAGTTCCGGGTTGTCATCGCTGATGTTGGAAACGCCCGGGGCGAATTCGTTGAACACCCGCGCCGCCGCACTCAGCTCACCGTCATCGATCAGCGACTGAACCTTGCCGATGGCCGTCTTGAGGAACTTCTGCGCCATCTGGCTGGCCATGGATTCGGTAGCACTGATGTCCTCCACTTTCAGATAGTTCTCGAAGGTGCGCTGCAGCAGGTTCTGGCTGGTCTTTTCCTTGTCGTCGGCGCTGACGCGGAAGGTGCTCATCTGCAGTGCCTGCAGGGTACCCAGGGCAGCCTGGGCGTCCACCGCGATGGAACGCGCCTTGCTGTCGTGGAAGCGCTGGAACTCGTCGGCGTTGGCGAAGCCGTGGGTCAGCTCCCAGGCCTTGCGCGAATGGGTGCCGGCAAAGCCGAAAATATAGGCGAGGAAGGTCGAGGTGGTCTGGATGAACACGAACAGCACGCTCAGCACAGCGAAGGTCACCAGCGAGGCACGGTGCAGCGCATCGATCTGGTCCTGTGCGCTCTTGCCGGCGGACTTCTGGCTCAGGCTGGCCATGTCGTCGGTGAGCGGGAAGTCGTTGTCGCTGCCAGCGGGAAAATCGTCGGCGGACTGGCTCACCGCCGGCGGATTGGCGATCAGCTCGGCTTCCTGGGCGTTCAGGGTTTCAGTCCGCACCCAGAAGGCGGCGCAGGCCAGCACCACGATGAACACGGTGTAGGCCGAGACCACGCGGAAGCGCTTGGCCGGCATGGCGCCGTCCTTGGGTGCGCGCACGCGGTTGAGCATCTGCTGGAACTCGGGGCGGGCATCGTCGTCATTGGTGTTGTCGATGGTGATGATGTTCTTGCGCACCATGTCGCCCATGTCGCCGCCACCGCGCAGATCCTCGAAGGACATGATGTGCCCGACCACGGAGTTCTTGTATAGCTCGCGCCCGGCGAACTCGGAGAGCAGCAGGCAGATGATGGAGATCACCAGACCGATGGCGAAGGCGCCGACCATGGCGGTCTTCGGCGTGGCCAGGGTCAGGGCGAACGGCGCCAGGGCGTAGCCGAAGGCGGTGGCCTCGATCAGCATCAGCACGATGATCAGTGCCCAGATGCCCAGGTTCTTCTCGCGACGCCCATCCTCGTTGGCCTTGGCCAGGTAGTTCTCGCACTTCTTGAAGAAGCTCTTGTCGACCTTGTGCCCCTGGTAGTAGCTGGCATAGAAGGAGCACAGCTCCTTCTCCGAGGAGAGGAAGCCGGACTTGTCACGGTCGCCCGGGTGACGAACCCAGCCGCGGATGCGCCCCACCAGCGGCAGACGCATGCGCACGTTCATCAGCCAGTAGCGCACCTCGCTCCAGTACACGATCACCGGAATGGCCAGGAAGCACAGGGTCACCACCGGCACCACGATGTACCAGTAGGCGAGGAAGAACGCTCGAATCGTATCGAACATGGTCAGCTCTCGTTATTTGCGAATGGGTTGGAAGTTGGCGACGTAGGCCTGGCCCTGCTTCGGGTAGTAGATCTCCCCGCCGGTGGCGAGGCCCGAACGCTTGTCGAAGACGATGTCCATGCAGGTGACCGGCGACTCCGCCGGGTCCGTCGCGAACACCCGGTAAAGCACCTTGTCTTCGCCCTCGTAGGCGTTGGCCACGCCCGGGAATTTCGCGGACTGCTTCTTGCCGCCGGCCTTGTAGTTGGCGATGAACTGCATCTCCGGTTGCGCCACCACCAGCGCGTTTTCGCGCAGGATCGACACCGGACCGACCAGCGCCACGTGGCCGTTCACGACCTTGCCCCAGGGCCGGCCATTCATGCCTGGCAGGTAGTCGGTGGTGTCCGGCTCGTCCAGCGCTGCACCGGTGGCGAGGTTTTTCACCTCGCCTTCGCTGCGCGGCATGTCGCCGATGCAGGAACTGGCGGGTACTGCCGCGTAGGCCGGGGAGATCAGGCTGAAGGTCGAGGCCTTCGGCTTGATGCCCTGGGCCAGAGTCGAGGTGGTGCTGAGCACCGGGTTACCGCCGAAGTCGATGCTGCCCTTGCCCGGCAGGCTGATGCTGCTCGGCTGGGCCGCCTGCGCCTCGACGGTTTCTTCCGGCTGCACCTGAGGAACCGGCAGCGGCGCAGACTTGGCCTGAGTGCGGGCGGGCGTGTCTGCCGGCTTGGCGGCCGGGCTGGCAGTGCCATGGGCCAGGTACTTGGGATTGTTGCGTTCGGCGCGTACGCGCTCCACCAGCAGTTGCTGGCTATCCACTTCGGTCATCTCGACACGGCGGTTCTTCGCCCGACCGGCCTCAGTGGCGTTGTCCGCCAGAGGCCGGGATGCACCGGCGCCCTGGTAGTAGATATCGCTGGCCGGAATGCCAACCTCGGCGAGAATGCCGCCCACCGCGCGAGCACGCTGCTCGGACAAGCGCTGGTTGAACTCGGCCGGGCCAGTGGCATCGGTGTGGCCGACAACAAGAATCTTCTTGCCCGCGTTCTTCGGATCGTTGCGACCTTCAGCCAGTGCCTGGGCGATCTTGCGCAGCTGCCGCTGTCCATCCACGGTGACCTGCGCCGAGCCGATATCGAACATCGAGCTGTCCTGCACCTGCGCCTCGATGCCGACCACCGACGGAGCTGCGCCGGGCTGCGCCACCTGTCCAACCGGCGCGGCGGCTGTGAGCTCGGTGACCTGGATGTTTATCCCCTCTTCCTTGGCAATGGCCTGCAGGCGCTTGACCCGCTGCTGGTACAGGTAGGTCATGCCACAGCCCACCGCCGCGCCCACCGCCACTCCAGCGCCGACATTCTTGCCGGTGGCTGCCGCCAACCCGCCGCCAATGAGCGCGCCGGCGAGCCCACCGAGAGCGCAGGCGGTGGCGCCATTGGAATCTCCAAGGCCTTTGTCGATGCTGGCGCAGCCGCTCAGGCCGAGCGAAATGGCTACGGCGAGCGCGGTCGGTCGCAGGATGGCGTTGCTGAACATGACTTCCCCTTACGTCGTGGGTCGGCGGATGAATGAATAGGTGCGACGAGCGCCGCCATGGCGCGTCGCAGGTAGCGAGCGTCAGGCTGCGCGGGGCGGATGACTGCGCTGTGGGAAATTCGTGATGGGCCGGGCTCCCCGCGCAAAGAGGCGGGCAGTGAGCGGCAATGTATTACGGCGGACAGGCGCCGCGGCGAAGCGAAGGGTATTAGGCCGTCGGCCAAAGGGCATCAACGAGCGAATGGCCGTCGACAACGAACGACGGACGTGATGGTACTGCACCGGCATCCTCCTTGAACGGGTGGCGAGCGGCCGTCATGGCGCTGCGATCTGGCTAGCTTACGAGCGAGAAATCTATCACATTTCGAGTGATACTAAAGTGCCTTTAATGTCATTTTGACGCCATCGATTCGTCACCGCTGGCCAAAAGAGTCCACTACTGTAGCAAAACCGGCAGCGGAGATAACTCCGCGTGCGCCGGAGTCCGGGAGCACCGGTTGTACTACCGGGCGCAGAAGGAAGGCGTGATAGCGGAACGGTGAAGCTGCGCCAGGCGGAAGACGGGACCCCGCGTTTACAGCGCCCGCCGCGAGGTCGCGACAGGATGGCCACCGTTACTTCATTCCCTACACAACGAACTGAAAAGCCCTTCAGGCTCGAAGCGATATCCCGTCGTTTTTTGGAAAAGCCCCTGATCTCTGTCTACGCTGACGCCCTGCAACACCTTCGAGTGCCAAGACCCATAAAGAGACTGTTAGACCGACCGTGATTCGGCCCACAGCGACGCTTGCGAGCATCAGGCCCCACTGAGGTGGCGAGGCGCCGTTGCGGCTGGATTTAGAGAACCGTTGCTGACGACACCTTCAAGGGACTGTGCTCAGTATGGCTACTTCGATTCCAGCCAGTGACCGTTACCGTGCACTTGGCTTGTCCACCCTGGCCTTCACCCTCTGCTTCGCCGTATGGACGGTGTTCTCCATCCTCGGCCTGCAGATCAAGAACGAGTTCGGCCTCACCGACACCCAGCTCGGCCTGCTGATGGCGACGCCGGTGCTGACCGGCTCGATCTCGCGCATCTTCCTCGGCCTGTGGACCGACCGTTACGGCGGGCGCTGGGTGTTCGGCCTGCTGATGCTCGCCTCCGCCGCGTGCGTCTACCTGCTGACCTTCGCCGACAGCTTCCCGATGCTGCTGCTGGCGGCGCTGGGCGTGGGCCTGGCCGGCGGCGGCTTCATCGTCGGCACCGCCTACACCGCCACCTGGTTCGAGCCGAAGCAACAGGGCTTCGCCCTGGGCATCTTCGGCGCCGGCAACGTCGGCGCCGGCCTGACCAACCTCGCCGCGCCCCTCCTGCTGCTGGCCCTGGGCTGGCGCGGCGCCGCCCTGGTGTATGCCTCGGTGTTGGGCATCATGGGCATCGGCTTCATCCTGCTGGCCAAGACCGACCCGCTGGCCGCCACCCGCCAGGCCAGGGCCGTCCCGCTGTCGGAGCAACTGGCACCGCTGGCCGAGATGCGCGTCTGGCGCTTCTCGCTGTACTACTTCTTCGTCTTCGGCGCCTTCGTCGCCCTGGCCCTGTGGCTGCCGCACTACCTGATGGAGGTCTACGGCCTGAGCCTGGCCGCCGCCGGTTTCGTCGCCGCGCTGTACACGGTGCCCGCCTCGCTGTTCCGCGTCCTCGGCGGCTGGCTGTCCGATCGCTACGGCGCGCGCCGGGTGATGTACTGGACCCTGGGCATCTCGGCGCTGTGCACCTTCCTGCTCAGCTACCCGCCGACCCGCTACAGCGTCACCGGGGTGCGCGGCGACATCGAGTTCTCGATGCACTTCGGGCTGGTCGGCTTCGCCCTGGTCATCGTCGTGCTGGGCTTCTTCATGTCCCTGGGCAAGGCGGCGGTGTTCAAGCACATCCCCACCTACTACCCGCAGCACGTCGGCGTGGTCGGCGGCCTGGTGGGCATGATCGGCGGCCTGGGCGGTTTCCTGCTGCCGCTGACCTTCGGCATGCTCAACGACGTGGTCGGCATCTGGCAGAGCTGCTTCATGCTGCTGTTCCTGATCGCCGCCGGCGCGCTGGCCTGGATGCACTACGCGATCCGCATGGCCGAGCGCGTGGAATGGGCCACCCACACCGAGACCCGCGACCTGCCGGAACTCTCCACCCCCAGCAGCTTCGTGCTGCTGGACTGGCGCCCGGAAGACACGGCGTTCTGGGAGGAAAAGGGCAAGCGCATCGCCACGCGCAACCTGTGGATCTCGATTCCCAACCTGTTGCTGGCCTTCGCCATCTGGATGGTCTGGTCGGTGGTGGTGGCCAAGCTGCCGCTGGCCGGTTTCGACTACGACGCCAACCAGCTGTTCTGGCTGGCCGCCCTGCCCGGCCTGTCCGGCGCTACCCTGCGCATCTTCTACAGCTTCATGGTGCCGATCTTCGGCGGCCGGCGCTGGACGGCGCTGTCCACCGCGTCCCTGCTGGTGCCGGCGCTGTGGATCGGCTTCGCCGTGCAGAACCCGGACACGCCGTACCTGGTGATGCTGATCCTCGCCCTGCTCTGCGGCCTGGGCGGCGGCAACTTCTCGTCGAGCATGGCCAACATCTCGTTCTTCTTCCCCAAGCAGGCCAAGGGCGCCGCCATGGGGCTGAACGCCGGGCTGGGCAACCTGGGCGTGAGCGTCATGCAGTTCCTGGTGCCGCTGGCGATCACCCTGGCGGTGTTCGGCGGCCTGGGCGGCGAGCCGCAGGTCACCAAGGCCGGCACCCCGCTGTGGCTGCAGAACGCCGGCTTCATCTGGGTGCCGTTCATCATCGTCGCGACCTTCGCCGCCTGGTTCGGGATGAACGATATCGCCAGCGCGAAGTCCTCGTTCAAGGACCAGATGGCGATCTTCAAGCGCAAGCACACCTGGCTGATGAGCGTGCTCTACACCGGCACCTTCGGCAGCTTCATCGGTTTCTCCGCCGGTTTCCCGCTGCTCGCCGGGCACCTCTTCCCCGATGTCGAGGTGCTCAAGTTCGCCTTCCTCGGGCCGCTGATCGGCGCCTTGAGCCGCGCCTTCTCCGGCGGCCTGGCGGACCGCTTCGGCGGCGCGCGGATCAGCCTCTGGGTGTTCGTCGCGATGGCCGCCTGCGTCTTCGGCGTGCTGTTCTTCATCGGCATCAAGGACCAGCCGGGCGCCTTCTGGGGCTTCCTGGCGGTGTTCCTGCTGCTGTTCCTGTTCTCCGGCGTGGGTAATGCCAGCACCACGCAGATGATTCCGGCGATCTTCCGCATCCAGACGCCGCGCCTGTTCCCCAACCTGCCCGCGCCGGAGCAGGCGCTGCAGAGCGAGAAGGAGTCCGCCGCCGCGGTGGGCTTCATCTCGGCGGTGGCGGCCTACGGCGGATTCTTCATTCCGAAGTCGTTCGGCAGTTCGTTCGACCTCACCGGCGGCCCGGAATGGGCTCTCTACGGGTTCATCGCGTTCTACGTGCTGTGTATCGCGCTGACCTGGTTCTTCTACACCCGTCGCAATGCCGAAGTGCACTGCTAAAGAGTTGCGCCGCTAGCCGGCAGCGCGCACCCAGCCTAAGGAGGAGAGACATGAGCTTCTTCATCGACCGCCTGCGCTACCTCGTCAAACGTCCGCCGGAGTTCGCCGGCGGCCACGGCGAAACCCGCGACGAGAGCCGCGCCTGGGAGGACGGCTATCGCCAGCGCTGGCAGTTCGACAAGATCGCCCGTTCGACCCACGGGGTGAACTGCACCGGCTCCTGCAGCTGGAAGATCTACGTGAAGAACGGCCTGGTGACCTGGGAAACCCAGCAGACCGACTACCCGCGCACCCGCCCCGACCTGCCCAACCACGAGCCGCGCGGCTGCCCGCGCGGGGCCAGCTATTCCTGGTACCTGTACAGCGCCAACCGGCTCAAGTACCCGATGGTGCGCAAGGCGCTGGTGCAGCTCTGGCGCGAGGCGCTGGCCACCCACAAGGACCCGGTGCTGGCCTGGGCGAGCATCGTCGAGGACCCGCAGAAGGCCAGGCAGTACAAGTCGATCCGCGGCCGTGGCGGCTTCGTCCGCGCCGACTGGGACGAGATGCAGGCCCTGGTCGCCGCCGCCAACGTCTACACGATCAAGACCCATGGCCCGGACCGCGTCGCCGGCTTCTCGCCGATCCCGGCGATGTCGATGGTTTCCTATGCCTCGGGCACCCGCTACCTGTCACTGATCGGCGGGGTGTGCCTGAGTTTCTACGACTGGTACTGCGACCTGCCTCCCGCGTCTCCTCAAGTCTGGGGCGAGCAGACCGACGTGCCCGAGTCCGCCGACTGGTACAACTCCGGCTACATCATCGCCTGGGGTTCCAACGTCCCGCAGACCCGAACCCCCGACGCGCACTTCTTCACCGAGGTGCGCTACAAGGGCACCAAGACCATCGCCATCACCCCCGACTACGCGGAAATCTCCAAGCTCTGCGACGAGTGGATGAGCGCCAAGCAGGGCACCGACTCCGCGCTGGCCATCGCCATGGGCCACGTGATCTTCAAGGAATTCCACCTGGAGAAGCCCAGCGCCTACTTCACCGACTACATCCGCCGCTACACCGACATGCCGATCCTGGTGGAGCTGGAGCAGCGCGAGGACGGCAGCCTGGTGCCGGGCAAGCAACTGCGCGCCAGTGACTTCGCGGACAACCTCGGGCAGGCCAACAACCCCGAGTGGAAGACCCTCGCCTGGGACGAGACCAGCGAGCGCCTGGTGGTGCCGCACGGCTCCATCGGCTTCCGCTGGGGCCAGAGCGGCCAGTGGAACCTGGAGCAGGTCGACGCCGACGGCAAGGACGTCAGCCTGCGCCTGTCGCTGCTCGGCCATCACGACGAAGTGGCGCGGGTCGCCTTCCCCTACTTCGGCGGCATCGAGCGCAAGCACTTCCCCAACGTGCCGGTGCGCGACGTCATCCATCACCACGTGCCGGCCAAGCGCCTGAAGCTGGCCGATGGCCGCGAGGTGCTGGCGGTCACCGTGTTCGACCTGACCGCCGCCAACTACGGCATCGACCGGGGGCTCACCGCCACCGTCGGCGGCGCGGGTGAAGACGACGGCGCCTCCGATTACGGCCAGCTCAAGCCCTACACGCCGGCCTGGCAGGAAGCGATCACCGGGGTGCCGGCGGCGCAGATGGTGCGCATCGCCCGCGAGTTCGCGCAGAACGCCGACAAGACCCACGGCCGCTCCATGATCATCGTCGGTGCCGGGATGAACCACTGGTACCACATGGACATGAACTACCGCGGGCTGATCAACATGCTCATCCTCTGCGGTTGCATCGGCAAGAGCGGCGGCGGCTGGTCGCACTACGTCGGCCAGGAGAAGCTGCGCCCGCAGACTGGCTGGACGCCGCTGGCCTTCGCCCTCGACTGGCACCGCCCGCCACGGCACATGAACGGCACCTCGTTCTTCTACAACCACTCCAGCCAGTGGCGCTACGAGAAGCTGGAGATCAAGGAACTGCTCTCCCCCCTGGCCCGCCCGCAGGACTACAGCGGCAGCCTGGTGGACTTCAACGTGCGCGCCGAGCGCATGGGCTGGCTGCCCTCCGCGCCACAGCTGGGGATCAACCCGCTGCGCCTGGCCGCCGCCGCCCAGGCCGCCGGCAAGAACACGGTGGACTACACCGTCGAACAGCTCAAGAGCGGCCAGCTGCACTTCGCCAGCGAAGACCCGGACAACCCGCAGAACCATCCGCGCAACCTGTTCGTCTGGCGCTCCAACCTGCTCGGCTCCTCCGGCAAGGGCCACGAGTACATGCTCAAGTACCTGCTCGGCACCAAACACGGCGTGCTCGGCAAGGACCTGGGCGAGTCGGGCAAGCACAAGCCCGAGGAAGTCGTCTGGAAGGACGAGCCCATCGAGGGCAAGCTCGACCTGCTGGTGACCCTGGACTTCCGCATGTCCACCACCTGCCTCTACTCGGACGTGGTGTTGCCCACCGCCACCTGGTACGAGAAGGACGACCTCAACACCTCGGACATGCACCCCTTCATCCACCCGCTCACCGCCGCCACCGACCCGGCCTGGGAAGCGCGCAGCGACTGGCAGATCTACGACGGCATCGCCCGCGCCTTCTCGCGCCTGTGCGTCGGCCACCTGGGCGAGGAAACCGACCTGGTGACCCTGCCGCTGCAGCACGACAGCCCCGGCGAGCTGGCCCAGCCCGAAGTGCGCGACTGGAAGAAGGGCGAGTGCGAGCCGATCCCCGGCAAGACCATGCCCTCGCTCATCGAGGTCAAGCGCAACTACCCGGAAACCTACGAGCGCTTCAGTTCCGTCGGTCCGCTGCTGGACACCATCGGCAACGGCGGCAAAGGCATCGCCTGGAAGACCGAGGAGGAAGTCGACCTGCTCGGCAAGCTCAACTACCGCAAGCTCGACGGCTCGGCCGCCGGCCGGCCGAAAATCGCCTCGGCCATCGACGCGGCGGAGATGATCCTCGCCCTCGCGCCGGAGACCAACGGCCAGGTGGCGGTGAAGGCCTGGGAGGCGCTGTCGAAGATCACCGGGCGCGACCACACGCACCTGGCGCGGCCCAAGGAAGACGAGAAGATCCGCTTCCGCGACCTCGTCGCGCAGCCGCGCAAGATCATCTCCAGCCCCACCTGGTCGGGCCTGGAGGACGAACACGTCAGCTACAACGCCTGCTACACCAACGTCCACGAGCTGATCCCGTGGCGCACCGTCACCGGCCGCCAGCAGTTCTACCAGGACCACCCGTGGATGCGCGCCTTCGGTGAAAGCCTGATGGTCTACCGGCCGCCGATCGACACCAAGGCCGCCGCCAGCGTCGCCGCGCCCAAGAGCAACGGCAACCCGGAGATCGCCCTGAACTGGATCACCCCGCACCAGAAGTGGGGCATCCACTCCACCTACAGCGACAACCTGCTGATGCAGACCCTGTCGCGCGGCGGGCCGATCGTGTGGATCTCCGAGGACGACGCGCGCGCCATCGGCGTGGCCGACAACGACTGGATCGAGCTGTACAACGCCAACGGCGCCATCGCCGCCCGCGCGGTGGTGAGCCAGCGGGTGCGCCCGGGCATGGCGATGATGTACCACGCCCAGGAACGCATCCTGAACGTGCCCGGCTCGGAAGTGACCGGCACCCGTGGCGGCATCCACAACTCGGTCACCCGGGTCTGCCCCAAGCCGACCCACATGATCGGCGGCTACGCGCAGCTCTCCTACGGCTTCAACTACTACGGCACCGTGGGTTCCAACCGCGACGAATTCGTCATCGTGCGCAAGATGCACCGCATCGACTGGCTCGACGGCGAGGGCAACGACTACCAGCAGGAGGCCGTGAAATGAAGATTCGTTCCCAGGTCGGCATGGTCCTGAACCTCGACAAGTGCATCGGTTGCCACACCTGTTCCGTCACCTGCAAGAACGTCTGGACCAGCCGCGAAGGCATCGAGTACGCCTGGTACAACAACGTCGAGACCAAGCCCGGCATCGGCTATCCCAAGGAGTGGGAGAACCAGAAGAAATGGAACGGCGGCTGGGTGCGCAACGCCGACGGCTCGATCAACCCGCGCATCGGCGGCAAGTGGCGGGTGCTGGCGAACATCTTCGCCAACCCGGACCTGCCGGAAATCGACGACTACTACGAACCCTTCACCTTCGACTACCAGAACCTGCACACCGCCAAGCAGGGCGAGCACCAGCCGGTGGCGCGGCCGCGCTCGCTGATCTCCGGGGAGCGGATGAACAAGGTGGAATGGGGGCCGAACTGGGAGGAACTGCTCGGCACCGAGTTCGCCAAACGGCGCAAGGACATCAACTTCGACCAGGTCCAGGCGGACATCTACGGCCAGTTCGAAAACACCTTCATGATGTACCTGCCGCGCCTGTGCGAGCACTGCCTGAACCCGGCGTGCGTGGCCTCGTGCCCGAGCGGCGCGATCTACAAGCGCGAGGAGGACGGCATCGTCCTCATCGACCAGGACAAGTGCCGCGGCTGGCGCATGTGCATCTCCGGCTGCCCGTACAAGAAGATCTACTACAACTGGAAAAGCGGTAAGTCGGAGAAGTGCATCTTCTGCTACCCGCGCATCGAGAGCGGCCAGCCCACCGTCTGCTCCGAGACCTGCGTGGGGCGCATCCGCTACCTCGGCGTGCTGCTCTACGATGCCGACCGCATCGAGGAAGTGGCCGCCTCCAAGGACGACCGCGACCTCTACCACCGCCAGTGCGAGATCTTCCTCGACCCGCACGACCCGGAAGTGATCGCCCAGGCGCGCAAGGACGGCGTGCCCGACAACGTGATCGCCGCCGCCCAGGCCTCGCCGGTGTACAAGCTGGCGATGGACTGGAAGCTGGCCCTGCCGCTGCACCCGGAATACCGCACGCTGCCGATGGTGTGGTACGTGCCGCCGCTCTCCCCCATCCAGTCCGCCGCCGAGGCCGGGCACGTGGAGTTCGACGGCGTGCTGCCGAAGGTCGAGTCGCTGCGCATCCCGGTGCGCTACCTGGCCAACATGCTCACCGCCGGCGAAGAGGCACCGGTGGTGTTGGCCCTCAAGCGGCTGATGGCGATGCGCGTGTACATGCGCGCCAAGCACGTCGACCAGACGCTCAACACCGAGGTGCTCGACCAGGTCGGCCTCACGCAGAACCAGGTCGAGGAGATGTACCGCTACCTGGCCATCGCCAACTACGAGGACCGCTTCGTCATCCCCACCGGCCACCGCGAGCACATCCCCGAGGCCTATGCCGAACGCAGCGGCTGCGGCTTCAGCTTCGGCGACGGCTGCAACGGCGGAAACAACGAGGTCAGCCTGTTCGGCGGACGCAAGCTGACCACCACCCTGGTCAAGCCGGTGCAGACCTTCGACCCGCTGGAGGACAGCCGCCATGGGTAACTACGAAGCTTACGACGGACCGGCGCTGGGCCTGCTCAGCCTGCGCGTGCTGGCGCGGCTGCTGGACTATCCCAGCGCCGAGCTGCAGGCGGCCAGCGCCGAGGCCATCGGGATTCTCGACGCCGAGGATCGCCTGCCGCCGACGCTGCGCGCGGAACTGGCGCAGTGGTGCCGCGAACTGGCCGCCGGCGACCTGCTCGACCTGGAGGAAGCCTACGTCGAGCTCTTCGACCGCGGTCGCGCCACCTCGCTGCTGCTGTTCGAGCACGTCCACGGCGAATCCCGCGACCGCGGCCAGGCCATGGTCGACCTGCTGGCCGAGTACGAGGCCGCCGGCTTCCAGCTCGACGCCCGCGAGCTGCCGGACTACCTGCCGCTGTTCCTGGAGTACCTGTCCACCCGCAGCCACGGGGAGATCGGCCAGTGGCTGGGCGACATCCGGCACATCCTCGCCCTGCTCGCCGCGCGCCTGGAGGAACGCGGCACCCGCTACGCGCTGGTGCCGCGCGCCCTGCTCGCGCTGATCGGCGCCACCGACGCCATCGACGAGCAGCGCCCGGTCGCCGCCGGGGAAACACCCGACAACACGCCCCAGGCGCTGGACGCGGTGTGGGAGGAGGAAGCGGTGCGCTTCAACGCCGAAACCGACAAGGACTGCAGCCTGCAGTCCGCCGAAGGGCGACGCCTGGCCGAGCGCAAGTACGAAGCGCTGCCACAGGTCATCCAGGTCATGCCGTCAGAGCCTGCTCAAGGTCTCGCCGAGCGCGGCTCAGGCAAGGCGAAAGCAGGCGAGAAAGCGCAGTTTGCGCGCGGCAAATGAGCATTTCGAGCCTGCTTTCAACGCCGCATGAGCAAGCGCAGGCAGACATTGAACAGGCTCTGAGAGCGCCAATGAACGGAGGCTTACTATGTTCGAGGACTACCTGATCCACTTCATCTACGGCATCTACCCCTACCTCGCCGGCGCCGTGTTCCTGCTCGGCAGCCTGGTGCGCTACGACCACGGCCAGTACACCTGGAAGACCGGCTCCAGCCAGATGCTCTCCAGCAGGAACATGCGCATGGCGAGCAACCTGTTCCACATCGGCATCCTGGCGATCTTCTTCGGCCACCTGATCGGCCTGCTGACGCCGCACTGGGTCTACGCGCCGTTCATCTCGGCGGGGAGCAAGCAGCTGATGGCCATCGTCTTCGGCGGCGTGGCCGGGGTGCTCTGCGTGATCGGCGGCGCCATGCTGCTCTGGCGGCGGATGACCAACCCGCGCGTGCGTGCCTCCTCCAGCATGATGGACAACCTGATCATCGCCCTGCTCCTGCTGCAGGCGATCCTCGGGCTGGTCACCATCGTCGCCTCGCTGGGCCACCTGGACGGCACCATGATGCTGACCCTGGCCAACTGGGCGCAGGCCATCGTGTTCTTCCGCGGCGACGCGGCCAGCTTCATGGTCGAGGCGCCGCTGATCTTCAAGCTGCACATCTTCCTCGGCATGACCATCATCCTGCTGTTCCCCTTCACCCGCCTGGTGCATGTGTGGAGCATTCCGCTGGGCTATTTCGGGCGGAATTACCAGATCGTCCGCCGGCGCGGATAAGGGGAATCGCCCATGGACATGATCGCAGTCGAGAACCTGCCCGACGCCCCGATCGCGGTGATCCGCGTCGGCGACACCGAACTCTCCGAGGCGGATATTGCCCGGGAGACGCCCTTCCACCCCTCGGCGACCCTCGCCGAGGCCCAGCTCAAGGCCGCCCGCGCGCTGGTGGTGCGCGAGCTGCTCGGGCAGCGCGCCGCCATGCTCGGCCTGGGCGCGGGCAACGAGGAGGAGAACGACCAGGCGGTGGCCGCCCTGCTGGAGCGCGAGCTGAACGTGCCGGAGCCGGACGAAACCGCCTGCCGGCGCTACTTCGACACCCACCGCGAGCGCTTTTCCGAACCGACCCGGCTGCGCGTGCGGCACATCCTGCTGCCCGCCGCGCCGGAGGACGCCCGCGCCCGCGACGCGCACTACCGCCTGGGCGAGAAGCTGCTGCGCGAACTGGGCGAGCACCCGCAGCGCTTCACCGAACTGGCCCAGCGGCATTCGGCCTGTCCATCGAAGGACGAAGGCGGCGAACTGGGCTGGCTGACCTCCGGGCAGACCGTCGCCGAGCTGGACCAGGCGCTGCAGCGGCTCCCCGTGGGGCTGCACGAACGGCCGCTGGCCTCGCGCTACGGCTGGCACCTGGTCAGCATCGACGAGCGCCAGGAGCGCAAGCCGCTGCCCTACGCCCAGGTCGCCGAGCGCGTGCACCACAGCCTGCGCGAGGAAGCCACCCGCCACGCCCTGCGCCAGTACCTGCTGGCGCTGGAAGCGGAGATCGGCGTCGAGGGCATCCGCCTGGACGACGATCCCATCGAAGGCTCGGGCAACCGCCGCAACGACCTGGGCTTCTGACTCAGGACTGCGCCGCGCGCCCCTCGACCTCGGCGGGCGCGCGGTGCAGGCCGATGGCCCAGAGCACGCCGACGGTGAGCAGGACGATGGCCAGCGCCTCCACCGGGCTCGGCAGGCGCTGCTGGTGTACGTACGCATAGGCGCAGGCGAACAGCGTCTCGAAGACGATCAGCTGGCCGCCCAGGCTCATCGGCAGGCGGCGCGTCGCGGCGTTCCACAGGCCGTTGGCGACCCAGGAGCCGAACACCGCCAGGAACAGCGACACCCAGGCGAACACCCTCCAGCGCTCGGCAGAAATGCCCGTGGGCACCGCCTGCGGCGCGACCAGCACGCCCACGCCCGCCAGCACGACGGCCATGACCCCAGTGACCACGCCGATCAGCGTCGACCACTCGTGGCTGTTGAAGTGGCTGGCCTTGAGGTAGCGCGCGTTGGCGGTGGCGTACCAGGACCAGCAGGCCACCGCGCAGAACGCGCAGACCACGCCGAGGATGCGCTCGCCCGGGGTGCCGCCCGCCGCCGTCAGCGCGGCCGGGTCGAGGTTGATGCAGAGGATGCCCAGGGCCACCAGCGCCAGCGGCATCTTCATCCGCGACAGCGGCAGCGAGTCGTGCTCCGAGCGGCTGCGGTAGCTGATCGCCAGCGGCATGATGCCGTTGATCAGCGAAGCCGCCGCCACCCCGGCGTACTGCACCGCCGCCGAAAGCAGCGCGAAGTACAGCAGGTTGCCGGCCAGTGACAGGCGCACCAGCATCGACAGGTCCTCGCGGCCGAGCCGGCGCAGCAGGCCGAGGGCCACCGGCAGGGCGATCAGCAGGGAAATGGCGCCGTACAGGGCGAAGCGCACCGAGCTGATCAGCAGCGGGTTGAACTCCGGCACGAGCGACGGCGCGAGGATCACCCCGCCCCAGATGGCGCCCGCCATGCCCGCATAGACCACCCCGCGCTTCATTACCGCTTACCCCTGCCCGTCGGAAAAGGCCGCCACGGTAGCGACTGCGCCGGCGTCTGGCCAGCGCTAAATCGTCCTCTCAGACCATCTGCCAGAGGTGCGTCATCGGCCGTTTCAGGCCTCCTCGTGCTCGTGCAGGCGCAGCACCGCTTCCAGTTCCTCGCGCAGCCAGGGCGCCTCGATCTCCGGCAGGCGCTGGCGCAGTTGCCGGGCCACCCAGCGCTGACCGCGGCCGATGAAGTCGAAGCGCTGCGTCAGGTCGTCGATGGCCATGGCGCGGGCGTGGAAGTCGCCGACGCCGCTGTCCGGCTGCGCGCCCAGGCGCTCCAGGCAGGTGCGCAGGTGCCGGCAGCTCTGCGCCTCGCCCTGGTGCAGTTGCTCCAGGCGCTGGCGCACGGCGGGGTCGTCGGTCTGCCGCAGGCTGTCGAGCATGACGCGCGCGCCGGCGCGCTCGGCGCGCATCAGGGTCTGCAGCCAGTCGATGAGGTCGGCGGGGATGGTGGCCATGGAAGGTCCCTCGATGATCGTGAAGGCCCATGCTAGACCTCCCGCGGGTATGGATTAAATGAATTGAATTGCACTGAAGCAGCACTTTTTCGAATGCATCCGCCGAGGGCTCCAGCTCACGATCTGCGCCGCCGCGCACGCCATCATTGATCCTGAGCAAGGCGCGCCAGAGCGCTTGCGTGGCAGCCGCGGGCGTTGATATCAAAATTACTGCACCAAGGCTGCATTATTATTCGTTTGCTGCATCCATCCCGTCTGTTCAGACTGTTTCGGCTCCCCTGTGACGAATTGACTCCCACGCCGTTCGTCCGCCCGCCGGTCCCCTCCCGCGGGCCGGGAGCCGTCAGTCAACCGGAGTACGACGGAATCAAGATGGCCAGCGCGATACCCCTCGATCAAGACACCCTCAACAGCAGCGCCTACAACTACGACATCGTTCGCCGCTTCACCCTGACCACCCTGGGCTGGGGCATCCTCGGCATGCTCATGGGCGTGTTCATCGCCGCCCAGCTGGTGTGGCCGCAACTGAGCCTGGGCATGCCCTGGACCAGCTTCGGGCGCATCCGCCCGATCCACACCAACCTGGTGATCTTCGCCTTCGGCGGCAGCGCGCTGTTCGCCACCTCCTTCTACGTGGTGCAGCGCACCTGCCGCGTGCGGATCATCTCCGACGGCCTGGCCAACCTGCTGTTCTGGGGCTGGCAGGCGAGCCTGGTGGCGATGCTGGTGAGCTACCCGCTGGGCATCACCACCTCCAAGGAATACGCCGAGATGGAGTGGCCCATCGCGCTCTGGGTCACCGTGCTCTGGCTGGTCTACGCCTACCTGTTCTTCGGCACCATCGCCCGGCGCAAGGTGCGCCACATCTATGTCGGCAACTGGTTCTACGGCGCCTTCATCGTGGTCACCGGGATGGTCCACGTGGTCAACCACCTGGCGGTGCCGGTGACGCTGCTCAAGTCCTACCCGATCTACTCGGGCGCCACCGACGCGATGATCCAGTGGTGGTACGGCCACAGCGTGGTCGGCTTCATCCTCTCGGTGGGCTTCCTCGGCATGATGTATTACTTCGTGCCCAAGCAGGCCGAGCGGCCGATCTACTCCTACCGCCTGTCCATCGTGCACTTCTGGGCGATCATCACCCTGTACATCTGGGCCGGCCCGCACCACCTGCACTACACCGCCCTGCCGGACTGGGCGCAGAGCCTGGGCATGGTGATGTCGCTGATCCTCCTGGCGCCCAGCTGGGGCGGCATGATCAACGGCATGATGACCCTCTCCGGCGCCTGGCATAAGCTGCGCAACGACCCGATCCTGCGCTTCCTCGTCGTCTCGCTGGCCTTCTACGGCATGTCCACCTTCGAAGGCCCGATGATGGCGATCAAGACGGTGAACTCGCTGTCGCACTACACCGACTGGACCGTCGGCCACGTGCACGCCGGCGCCCTGGGCTGGGTGGCGATGATCTCCATCGGCGCGCTCTACCACATGATCCCCAGGCTCTACGGCCGCGAGCAGATGCACAGCGTCGGCCTGATCAACGCGCACTTCTGGATGGCCACCATCGGCACCGTGCTGTACATCGCCTCGATGTGGGTCAACGGCATCACCCAGGGCCTGATGTGGCGCGCGGTGAACGACGACGGCACCCTCACCTACTCCTTCGTCGAGGCGCTGGCCGCCAGCCATCCGGGCTACATCGTGCGCCTGATCGGCGGCGCCACCTTCGCCAGCGGCATGTTGCTGATGGCCTGGAACACCTGGCTCACCGTCCGCTCGGGCAAGCCGGTGAGCCAGGGCACGGCGGCCATGGCCTGAGGAGCGCGACGATGTTGCTGAGCCTCATCGGCCTGCTGGCCTGCACCCTCGCCTGCTGGCGCGCCTGCCGCGACGGCGGCGATGACGAACAGGCCGCACTGCTGCCCTTCGCCGACGATCCGGAAGCCGCCCGGCGCATGACCGCGGCGACCGGCCGGCGCTGCGAGCGGATCGTCCGGCCGCTGCCGGAACCGCCACCGCCGTACCGCCTGCGGGCCTGATTTCCCGCCCCAGGGATGGGGCCTCCCCTAGTGCCCTTTTGGCACCTTGCCGGGCTCTTCCACTCAAGAGCCCGTTTTTTTCCCCGCGATTTACCGGACCCGCCCAGATGCCCGCCCTGCCCGGCTGGCGGCAACGCGCCGCCGCCTATCTACCCGACATTCCCCACACCCGCCCCCGTGAATGGCTGCGCGCATCCTGCGGCGCCAGCCTGGGTTTCCTGCTGATCGTCGCCACCTGCGGGCTGCTGTTCGGCTCCTCCATGGCGCTGCACTTCGCCGGGCCCTGGGCGGCTTCGGCGATCCTGCTGTTCGCCGTCTCCTCCGGCGCCCTCGCCCAGCCCTGGTCGGTGATCGGCAGCTACCTGTGCGCATCGCTGGTGGCGGTGCTGGTCGGCTTCTGGCTGCCGGCCGGCATCGTCAGCGCCGCCCTCGCCCTGGGCCTGAGCCTGCTGCTGATGTACCCGCTGCGCTGCCTGCACCCGCCCGGCGGCGCGCTGGCCTTCTGCATGGTGTTCGCCGCGCCGCTGCCCGGCGAGCCGGCCTGGATGGCGCCGCTGCCGGGCATCAGCGGCGGCCTCGGCCTGGTGCTGCTGGCGCTGCTGTTCAACAACCTCACGCGCATGCCCTACCCGCGCCGGCGCACCCTCGCCACGGACAACCACCAGACCCAGGACCCGCCGCCCGGCGAGCGGGTCGGCATCCAGGCCGCCGACCTCGACCAGGCGCTGGACGAGCTGGGCGCCTTCGTCGACATCACCCGCGACGACCTCGAACGCATCGTCCGCAGCACCGAGCGCCACGCCCTGCGCCGCAGCATGGGCGACACCCGCGCGCGCGAGGTGATGTCCCGCGACCTGGTCTGCGCCACGCCGGAAACCCCGCTCGGCCAGGCCCTGCGCCTGCTGGTGAAGCACCACCTGAAGGCGCTGCCGATCCTCGACGAGGAGCGCCGGCTGGTGGGCATCGCCAGCCTGATCGACCTGCTCGCCCCCAAACGCCAGGGCGGCTGGCTGAAAGGCCTGCTCGGCTGCCTCGGCCTGCGCCGCGACCGCGTGCTGGCCGAGGTGATGAGCAGCCCGGTGCTGCACGTCGACGCCGACGCTCATGTGGTGGAGCTGATCCCGCTGCTCTCCGACCGCGGCCTGCACTGCCTGCCGGTGCTGGAGCACGGCGAGCTGGTCGGGATAATCACCCAGACCGATCTGATCGCCGCCCTGCAGCGCGACCTGCTCAGCCACCTGGGCTGACCGCGCTTTCCGCTACACTGGCCGCCTGATTCACGCAGAACCCGCCCATGGACATCGACCTCACCCGCACCTTCCTGGAAATCGTCCGCCACGGCAGCTTCGTCGCCGCCGCCGAACGCATGCACGTCACCCAGACCGCCGTCACCGCGCGGGTGCAGAAGCTGGAAAACCATCTCAACTGCACCCTGTTCGTGCGCAACCGCGCCGGCGCGCGGCTGACGCCCGACGGCGAGGCATTCGTCCCCTACGCCAACCAGATCCTGCAGACCTGGGAAACCGCCCAGCGCGACCTGCCGCTGCCCCAGGGCTATCACAACGTGCTGCACATCGGCGGCGAGGTGAGCCTGTGCAACCCGCTGATGCTGCGCTGGGTCAGCCGCCTCCGCCAGGCGATCGGCGACCACGCCGTGCGCGCCGAGATCGGCGACGGCCAGGGCCTGCTGCGCCAGCTGGAGCTGGGCGCGCTGGATGCCGTGCTGGTCTACCACCCGACCTACTGGCCGGGGATGCAGGTGGAGCAGCTGCTGGAGGAAAAGCTGATCCTGGTGCGCGCGCAGAACCCCGAGCCCTACGTCTACATCGATTGGGGCGAGGGCTTCCGCCAGCAGCACGACAGCGCCCTGCCGGAGCTGTCGAAGGCGCCGGTGTCGTTCAACCTCGGCCCGCTGGCGCTGCAGTACATCCTGGAGAACGGCGGCTCGGGCTACTTCCGCGCGCGGGTGGTGCAGAGCTACCTCGACCGCAAGGTGCTGCGCCGGGTGCCCAAGGCCCCGGAGTTCAGCTACCCGACCTACCTGGTGTATTCCCGCGACCGCGACTCGCAGGTGTTGCAGCAGGCCTTCACCTTGCTGCGCGAAGTGGTGGCGCAGGACCCGGACTGGTCGCAGCGCTGGGACCCGATGATCTGAGCCGCCGCTGGCAATGCCGGCGCATTGCGCGACAATGGCGATCCACCCTCCCCGCTGCGCACCACGAGCACCGACATGACCAACCTGCCCATCGAACTGGTACCGACCGGCCCGGAACACATCGAGCTGATCCGCAACCTCTACCAGTTCTACGCCTACGACTCCTCGGACTGGGAACAGGAGGACGTGGAGGTGGACGGCCGCTTCTACATCCACGAGGAACACCTGGCGCGCTACTGGAGCGAGCCGGAGTGGAGCGCCAACCTGATCCTCGTCGACGGCTACATCGCCGGCTTCCTGCTGATCGAGGGCAGCGAGCTGCCGGGCATCGACGCGCTGGAGCTGGCCGACCTGTTCGTCCTGAAGAAGTACCGCCGGCAGGGCGTCGGGCGCACCGTCGCCACCCGCGTGCTGCTGGAAAACCCCGGCCCCTGGCTGGTCCGCTACTACACCGGCGACGTCCTCGCGACGGCGTTCTGGAAGGCGGTGCTGGGCGCCCTGCCGCGCCCGGTCCGGCACATCGAGCCGGGCGATGATCCGCTGCTGGCGAGCTTCTTCATCAACCCGTGGACGCATTGACGGACCGCCGGGCGGTTGTGCGGCAGGATCAGTCTTCTGTCATTTCCGATCATTGAGCCGCTTCCGCACCCGGCCGTATCGTCCTGAACGAACGACAAGAGCGATCAGGAGGTAAACCCCATGTCCGCCCTCAAGCTGCATCCCCAGGCCGCCGCGTCCCTGGAACGCTGGCACCAGATGATTGCCCGCAAGGACTTCACCAAGCTGCCGGAACTGCTGGCGCCGGACATCGTGTTCCGCTCGCCGATGGCCCACACGCCCTACCCCGGCGCGCCGGTGGCGGCGACCATCCTCAACACCGTGCTGCAGGTGTTCGGCGACTTCGTCTACCACCGCCAGCTGGCCACCGCCGACGGCCTGAGCGTGGTGCTGGAATTCAGCGCGACGGTCAACGGCCGCGAGCTCAAGGGCATCGACATGATCCGCTTCGACGAGGCCGGCAAGATCGCCGAATTCGAGGTGATGATCCGCCCCATGAGCGGCCTGCAGGCCCTCGGCGAGGAGATGGGCCGGCGCCTGGGCGCCTACCTCGCAGCCAGCAAGACGCCGGCGAACTGACCGCCACGGCCCGCCGCAGCTCCACCGGCGGGTCTCGCGGCTAGCGCCCCGGCCGCTGTTCCAGCATGAACTCGATGAACGCCCGCACCCGCGACGGCACATGCCGGGCATGGGGATAGATCAGCAGGAACGGGCGCGTGGCGCCGCCGTGCTCGTGCAGCACTTCCACCAGCTCGCCGGTCGCCAGCTCCGCCTGCACGGTGAAGCGATAGGCCTGCATCAACCCGCCGCCGTGTTTCACCAGGGTCGCGGTGGCCAGGTAGTCCTCCAGCACCGTGCAGTTGCCCGAGGTTTCCACCTCCACGGCCCGGCCATTGACCCGGAATGACCAGGGCACGCGGCGCCCGGTGCTCGGCAGGTCGTACTGGATGCAGTCGTGGCCGGCAAGATCGTCCGGCGTCTGCGGCACGCCGGCGCGCCGCAGGTAGTCCGGAGTGGCCACCACCACCAGTTCGGCGTCCTCCAGGCGCCGCGCGACAAGGCTGGAATCCGCCGGCTCGCGGCCGCGCACCGCCAGGTCATAGCCCTCGTCGGCGAAGTCGATGTTGCGGTTGCTGACGTGGACGTCCACCTGCACCTGCGGATAGCGCCGGCGGAACTCCGGCAGCAGCGGCAGCAGGCGGTAATGCGCGTAGGGCGTCGGCACGCTGATGCGCAGCCGGCCGGACGGCACGCTCTGGCCGCCGGTGACTTCGCGCTCGGCGTCCACCAGTTGGCCCAGGGCCTGGCGGCACTGCTCGAAGTAGTTGCGGCCGCCCTCGGTCAGGCGCATCTGCCGCGTGGTGCGGACGAACAGGCGCACGCCCAGGCGCTCCTCCAGACGCGCCACCGAACGGCTCACCGCCGCCGGGGTGATGCCGGCCTCGTTGGCCGCGGCAGTGAAGCTGCCGGCCTCCGCGGCGAGACAGAACAGCTCGATGCTGCCCAGTTGCAGGTCGTCGAAATGGCGGGTCATGGCACTGCCTAATTCATTACATGAGGTATCAATTCAAATGCCATGAGCCTCATTTTTCAAGCCGCACTTGCAGCCTAGATTGATCTCAAGGACGCGGGCATTCCGCCCCGCCTCACCCGAGGAGATTCGATCATGAGCAAGACCGTCATCGTCACCGGCGCCTCCAGCGGCCTCGGCTTCGCCATCGCCGAGGCCTACCTGGCGCGCGGCTACAACGTGGTGGGCAACGCCCGCAGCCTGGCCCGCCTGCAGGAGGCTGCGCAGAAGCTGGGCAACCCGGCCAACTTCCTGCCGGTGGAGGGCGACATCGCCCAGCCGGAAACCGCCAGACGCCTGTTCGCCCAGGCCATCGAGGCCTTCGGCAAGGTGGACATCCTGATCAACAACGCCGGCATCTTCATCGCCAAGCCGGTGACCGAGTACACCGAGGCGGAGGTCGAGAGCATCGTCGACACCAACCTCAAGGGCTTCTTCTACCCGTCCCAGGCCGCCGCGAAGCACATGGCCGCCAACGGCTCGGGGCACATCGTCACCATCACCGCGGCCATCGCCATGCAGCCCAACGCCAAGGTGCCGGCGCTGCTGCCGGTGCTGATCAAGGGCGGCCTGAACAGCGCGGTGCGCGGCCTCGCGCTGGAGCTGGCGGCATCCCAGGTGCAGGTCAACGCCGTGGCCCCGGGGATCATCCAGACCCCGATGCACGCCGACAACGCCGAAACCCGCGCCTTCCTCGGCGGCCTGGCGCCGACCGGCAGGACGGGCACGCCGCAGGACATCGTCGACGCCGTGCTCTACCTGACCGACTCGACCTTCGTCACCGGTGCCATCCTGAATGTCGACGGTGGTTCCACCACCGGCACCTGGTAAACCACAGGAGAACCCGAAATGCCCTACGTGAACATCCAGGTCACCGACGAAGGGGTGACCGCCGAAGAACGCCGCCTGCTGATCGAAGGCGTGACCGAACTGCTGGAACGCGTGCTGAGAAAACCGCCGGCGAGCACCTTCGTGGTGATCCAGGAGATCCCCACCGACAGCTGGGGCGTGGGCGGCGAGACCGTCAAGGCGCTGCGGACGCGGGAGAAGCAGCGCGACGGCTGACGCTGCGGGCACGCCGGGGGGCCGCCAGGGCCTCCGGCGATTGCGCCGCACCCGCCGGGGGCTGCTAGGATCGCGGCTAACCCGCCCGACAGCCGAGGCAAGGAATGCTCGCCGCGCTCAAGCACTACCCGCTGCAGGTCAACCTGCTGCTCTGCGCCACCTTCCTGCAGACCCTGGCGCGCGCCATCACCCTGCCCTACCTGGTGCTCTACCTCGCGGGCCACTTCGACCTGGCCGTCAGCCGCATCGGCCTGCTGCTGGGCGGCGCGATGATCGCCGGCGCGCTGCTCAGCCTGTATGGCGGCTACCTGATCGACCGGCTGCCCGGCTACCGGCTGATCCTCGGCTTCAGCGCCTGCTTCGTCGCCGCCTTCGCCGGCATGTGCCTGACCGGCGACCTCTGGCTGTTCTTCCTGTTCCTGCTCGGCTTCAACTTCGCCTACTCGGTGACCGACGTGGTGGTGAAGACCGCCTTCGGCCGGCTGCTGGCGGCCGGCGAGCAGAGCCGCGCCTTCTCCATCCGCTACACCCTGATCAACCTCGCCTACGCCATCGGCCCCTTCATCGGCGCGGCTCTGGCGCAGTGGAGCCAGAAGCTGCCGTTCGTGGTCTCCGCCGTGCTCGGCGGCCTCTTCGTGCTGGCCTTCCTGCGCTACGGCGACCGCGACATGCGCCCGGCCAGCGGGGTCGCGCCGCCCTCCTTCGTCGCGGTGATGGGCGTGCTGTCGCAGGATCGCCGGCTGATGTACTTCACCATCGGCGGGGTGTTCACCGCCGTGGTGTTCGGCCAGTTCTCCGCGTACCTGGCGCAGTACCTGGTGGTCACCGGCACCGCGGAGTTCGCCTACCAGGTGATCCAGACCCTGCTGGGGGTCAACGCGGTGACGGTGATCGGCCTGCAGTACCTGCTGGGCCGGCGCATCGGCGACGCGCACCTGCAGCGCTGGCTGATCGTCGGGCTGGGACTGTTCGTGCTCGGCATCGTCGGCTTCGGCCTGTCCCGCACCCTGGTGCACTGGGGCCTGGCGATGGTGGTGTTCACCCTCGGCGAGATCATCGTGATCCCCGCCGAGTACATGTTCATCGACCGCATTGCCCCGCCGCACCTGCGCGGCGTCTACTACGGCACGCAGAACCTGGCCAGCCTCGGCAGCGCCTTCGGGCCGATCCTGGTGGGCTACTCCCTGAGCCTGTTCGCGCCGCACTGGGTGTTCGTCATGCTCGGCGGCTTCATCGTCGTCGGCGCCTTCTTCTACGTCGCCGGCGCCTCGCTGCGGCCACGGGACTGACGGCCAACCTTGCGCGGCGCCTCCGCGCGGCCACGGGCGCTGGAGCGGATGGCGACGTTCATCAGCCGCTGGAATTTCGGGCAGGCCAGGTGATCCGCCGCCGGGCATTCGGCGGCGTGCCGCAGCCCGTCGCGGATCGCGCTGAGCCGGCGGATGCTGCGGTCCAGCTCATCCGCCTTCTCGCGCAGGCGCTCGCGGTCGATCACCGGCCGCGCGCCGCCGACGAAGATGGCGGCGATCTCCTCCAGGGAGAATCCCGCCTCGCGCCCCAGGGCGATCAGCGACAGGCGCGCCAGCACCTCGTCGCTGAACACCCGGCGCAGGCCGTTGCGGCCGATGGAGCGGATCAGCCCCTTCTCCTCGTAGTAACGCAGGGTCGAAACCGCCAGGCCGGACCAGCGCGCGACCTGGCCGATATCCATCTCTTTCATGCTTGACCTCAAGTCGACTTGAGCTGGGAAGCTGTGTTGGCAGGACCTTCACCATAGCCTTTCCAGGAGACTTCCATGAACCCGATCGTCACCCTGCTGCTCCACAGCCTGCTCATCGGCGCCATCGCGACCTTGCTGATGGATGGCTGGACACTGTTGCTCAGGCGCCTCTTCGCCATCCCCTCGCTGGACTACGCCCTGGTCGGCCGCTGGATCGGCCACATGGGCCACGGCCGCTTCCGCCACCCCGCCATCGGCAAGGCGCGGCCCGTCGCCGGCGAACGGGCGCTGGGCTGGCTCGCCCACTACCTGATCGGCATCGGTTTCGCCGCGGCGCTGCTGGCGCTGAGCGGCCCCGACTGGCTGTCGCGGCCCGCCCCGCTGCCGGCGCTGCTGTTCGGCCTGGTCACGGTCGGCCTGCCGTTCCTGGTGATGCAGCCCGCGCTGGGCATGGGCATCGCCGCCGCCAGGGCGCCCGACCCGCGCAAGGCACGGATCAAGAGCCTGGCCACGCACCTGGTGTTCGGCTTCGGCCTGTACCTGGGCGCGCTGGTCTCCAGCGCCATCAGCGCCGGGTGACGGGACGCTGGTCCCCGTCACGGCGGCATCGGCGTTCAGGCGTGCTGGATGCCGGCGCGCTTGAGCAGCTGCTTGCAGCGCTCGGACAGGTGCACCACGCGCAGGTGCTTGCCGGCCTTGGCGTAGCGCTCGCGCAGGGTCTTCAGCGCGGCGATGGCCGAGTAGTCGACGAAGCTCAGGTGCGCGCAGTCCAGGGTGATCTGCTGCGGGTCGCCCGCCGGGTCGAACTGGTTGAGGAAGGGCGCGGTGGAGGCGAAGAACAGCGTGCCGTGCACGCGGTACAGCTTGCTGCCGTCGGCTTCCTCGTGGACGTCGGCGTACAGCTCGCGGGCGTGCTTCCAGGCGAAGTCCAGGGCGGCGAGGATGACGCCGCAGAACACCGCGATGGCGAGGTCGGTGGCCACGGTGATGGCGGTCACCGCGACGATCACCAGCACGTCGCTCAGCGGTACCTTGTTCCACACCCGCAGCGAGGCCCAGGCGAAGGTCTGCTGCGACACCACGAACATCACGCCCACCAGCGCCGCCAGCGGGATGCGCTCGATCAGCGGCGAGAGGAACAGCACGAAGAGCAGGATCATCACCCCGGCCACCACGCCGGACAGGCGGCCACGGCCGCCGGAGCTGAGGTTGATCACGGTCTGCCCGATCATGGCGCAGCCGCCCATGCCGCCGAATGCGCCGGAGACCATGTTGGCCGCGCCCAGGGCCACGCACTCGCGGTTCGTGTAGCCGCGGGTCTCGGTGATCTCGTCGGTGAGGTTGAGGGTCAGCAGGGTTTCCAGCAGGCCGACCATGGCCATGAGGAACGCATAGGGCGCGATGACCCGCAGGGTTTCCAGGTTCCACGGGATGTCCGGCAGGGAAAACTGCGGCAGGCCGCCGGCGATGTGCGCCATATCGCCGAGGGTGCGGGTCGGCAGGTGCAGCAGCGAGACCAGCAGGCCGACGCCGAGGATCGCCACCAGCGCCGGCGGCACCGCGCGGGTCAGCTTCGGCAGCCCGTAGACCACCGCCATGGTCAGCGCGACGAGGCCGAGCATCAGGTACAGCGCATTGCCGCCGAGCCAGTGCCCGCCGTCCTTGAAGTGCTCCAGCTGGGCCAGGGCGATGACGATCGCCAGGCCGTTGACGAAGCCCAGCATCACCGGGTGCGGCACCATCCGCACCAGCTTGCCCAGGCGCAGCAGGCCGAACAGGATCATGACCACGCCGCCCAGCAGCACGGTGGCCAGCAGGTACTGCACGCCGTGCTGCACCACCAGGGCGACGATCACCACCGCCATCGAGCCGGCCGCGCCGGAGACCATGCCGGGACGGCCGCCGAACAGGGCGGTCAGGGTGCAGAGGATGAAGGCGCCATACAAGCCCATCAGCGGGTTGAGATGGGCGACCAGGGCAAAGGCGATGCACTCGGGCACCAGGGCGAAGGACGTGGTGAGTCCGGCCAGGACATCGGCACGCAGGCGGACGGCTTTCATTTTTCTACTCGGCAAGGCACTGCAAAAAAGGCCGGCAATGGTACGGAAATGCGCAGGCCCCGGCCAGCCGCGAGTCGTCCGCGCGGGTCCGCGCCGCCCGTCGCCGGCGGATCAGCCGGCCGGCGTCCGCACCAGGGCGCGCTACGCAGGCGGCTGGAGCGAAGCTGTGCCAGTCGCGCGGAACCGATGGCCGCGCGGCCGGTTCGAAAGCGCGATCACGCCAATGAAAAAGGGAGCCAAGCGGCTCCCTTCTTTTTTGCGTCGGATCGCCTCAGGCGAAAACGAAGTACTTGCGCACCGTTTCCACCACTTCCCAGGTGCCCTTCATGCCCGGCTCGATGACGAACACGTCGCCGGCCCGCAGGTGGACCGGCTGCTCGCCCTCGGGGGTGATGACGCAGTAGCCGTCGAGGAAATGGCAGTACTCCCACTTCTCGTAGTTCACCTCGAACTTGCCGGGGGTGCAGATCCAGGTGCCCATGATCTTGCTGCCGTCAGCCGAGGCGTAGGCGTTGAGGTTGACGGTGTGCGGGTCGCCGCCGATGCGTTTCCACCGGGTGGCGTCCAGCACCGGGGTCGGACAGGTTTCGCGCAGAACGGTAATGAAATCGGACATTTCGTCGGCTCCGGGTCGATGCAGTGAAAGGCCCGTCACCATAGGTCCGCGCGCAGCGGGGGAATTGCCTGGGGCCGACCTGCGGTTGTCCGTCGCCGGCTTGCCGGGGTATCGCGCGCCTACGGGGGCGTCCGCCGGCGCGAGGTGGCGATCAGTCCGCTGGCGCGGGCGCGCAGCTGGCCGCAGCCGCCGTCGACGTCCTGCCCGGCGCTGTTGCGCACCTTGGTCAGCACGCCGCGGCTGTGCAGGTAGCGGACGATCTCGACGATGCGCCCGGCGTCCGGGCGCTGGTACGCATCGCCTTCGAGGCTGTTGAAGGGGATCAGGTTGAGCACGCCGAACCTGCCCTTGAGCAGGCGCAGGATGCCGTCGAGCTCGTCCTGGCCGTCGTTGATGCCCTTGAGCAGCGTCCACTGGTACTGGATCGGGTAGCCGACCTGGCGCGCGTAGGTTTCGCCCAGCTCCACCAGTTCCTCGGGGCTGAGCTTCGGCGCGCGCGGCAGCAGTTGCTCGCGCAGCGCCGCGTTGCTGGTGTGCAGCGACAGCGCCAGGGCCGGCTTGATCCGCTGCTGCGGCAGGCGCTCGAACACGCGCGGATCGCCGACGGTGGAGAACACCAGGTTCTTGTGGCCGATGCCGCCGTCGCTGCCGAGGCGGTCAATCGCTTCGAGCACGTTGTCGAGGTTGTGCGCCGGCTCGCCCATGCCCATGAACACCACGCGCTTCACTGGCCGCAGGCGGCGCGCCAGCACCAGCTGGGCGAGGATTTCCATGGTGCTCAGCTGGCGCAGCAGGCCGCTCTTGCCGGTCATGCAGAACAGACAGCCCACCGCGCAGCCGACCTGGGTGGAGACGCACACGCCGCCGCGCGGCAGCAGCACGCTCTCCACCATCTGCCCGTCGCGCAGCCGCACCAGCAGGCGCTCGGAGCCATCCGCGCCGGGGTGGCGGGAATGCACCCGGGCCAGCGCCTCCAGCTCGGCGGCGATTTCCTCCACACCGTTGCGCACCGGCAGCGGCAGGAAATCCTCGCTGGCCATGCGCCGGGTACCCGCGTCCAGCGCCCGGCCCTGCAGCCAGGCACGCAGCATCCGCGCGCGGTGCATGGGCAGCGCGCCCAGGTCGGCAAGGCGTTGGTCGAGGTCGGCGAATCGCATGGGGCGCGCATGCTACCACCGGCGCGGCGGCCGGCGTAGCGCAGACCGTCGCCGGGGGCGCGACTGGAGCACCGGGCGCGGCGGTGCTAGGGTCAGGTTCAGCTTTTGCCCATCGCAACAGGAAGTTCGCCATGCGCCTGCCCGGCCCGCTCACGCTCAGCTGCTCGCTCGCCCTCGCCGGCATTGCCCCGGCCTACGCCATGGCGCCGGATTTCGACGCCCGGGTGCAGAAGGCCGCCGCGGCGGTGATGCGCGAGCACGGCATCGCGGGGCTGGCGATCGGCGTCACCGACAACGGCGAGCAGCGCTTCTACAACTTCGGCCTGGCCTCGCGGGAGAACCACCAGCCGGTCACCAGCGACACGCTGTTCGAGATCGGCTCGATCAGCAAGACCTTCACCGCGACCCTCGCCGCCTTCGCCCAGGCCGCCGGCAAGCTGTCGCTGAAGGACAGCCCCACCCGCTACCTGCCGGAGCTGCGCGGCAGCGCGCTGGACGGGGTCAGCCTGATCAACCTCGCCACCCATACCGCCGGCGGCTTCCCGCTGCAGATTCCCGACGCGGTGCAGACGCCCGCGCAGCTCACCGACTACTACAACGACTGGCAGCCGCAGTACCTCGTCGGCACCCAGCGCACCTACGCCAACCCCAGCATCGCCCTGGTCGGCTTCGCCACCGAACGGGCGCTGGACGTGCCGTTCAAGACGGCGATGCAGCGCAACCTGTTCGCCCCGCTGGGCCTCTCCAACACCCATATCGAGGTGCCGGTGACGCGCCAGGGCGCCTACGCCCAGGGCTACGACAAGGACGACGCGCCGGTGCGGCTCAACCCCGACGTGCTGGCCGACGTGGCCTATGGCGTGCGCACCAGCAGCCGCGACCTGTTGCGCTTCGTCGAGATCCAGCTGGGCCGGGTCAAGCTGGGGGAAAAGCTGCAGGCCGCGCTCGACGCCACCCGCACCGGCTACTACAAGGTCGGCCCGATGACCCAGGACCTGATCTGGGAGCAATACGCCTACCCGCCGAAGCTGGCGGAGCTGCAGCAGTACAACGGCAGCCGGATGGTCCAGGACAGCCAGCCGGTCACCGCCATCACCCCGCCGCTGCCGCCGCAGCAAAAGGTCTGGGTGAACAAGACCGGCGCCACCGCCGGCTTCGGCGCCTACGTGGCGTTCGTGCCGGCGAAGCAGCGCGGCGTCGTGTTGCTGGCCAACCGCAACTTCCCCAACGAGGCGAGGGTGAAGCTGGCCTGGGACATTCTTTCGCGGCTGGAGTGAGCCTGCCGGCAGCCCAGATCACCGCCCCGCCGGGGCCGACGCAGAGGTCACGCCGCCGGGCCACCAGGCTCCCAAGGCGTCGAAGCGCGATGCCAGGCTTTCCACCGACGCCCATGCCGGCGTCAAGCACTCACATGGATGGAAGTCCGGCAGCGCAGGTCCAGGGCGGAGTCGGAGGGCCGCCTTAGCAGCAACCCCCACGCCTCGTCTGCGGCGTGCACCCGGTCCGGCAATTACCGCTCGGCTGCCGGCCCGGCCTCGACGGCGACACGCCAGGTCCGCCTCACGCCGGCTCGCCCCCTTCGATCCGCCGGCACAGGTCGTCGAGGAAGTCCGCGGCCGGCGCGCCGTTCACCGCCCGGTGGTCGAAGGTCAGCGACAGGCCCATGAAGTCCCGCTCCACCAGGGTCCCGTCGGCGAGCCGTTGCAGCCGACGCTGGACGCCGCCCAGTCCGACGATGGCCACCTGCGGGACATTGAGGATGGGCGTGAAGAAACGCACCCGCGACAGCCCCAGGTTGGTCACGGTCACCGTGGCGCCGGTCAGTTCCTTCACCGACAGCTTCCCGGCCAGGGCCTTGTCCACCAGGGCCCTGCGCGCCAGCGCCAGGCCCTCCGCGTCGAGCTGGTCGGCATCGAACAGCGCCGGTGCCACCAGCAGGTCGTCCGGCAACGGGATCGCCAGGCCGAGGTGCACCTGGGCATGCCGGGTGATCTGGTTGTCCACCAGGGTCGCGTTGAGCCCGGGGTGGTTCTTCAGGGTGCTCACGACCTCGAAGAGCAGCAGGTCCTGCAGGGACACCTGGCTGCCCGCCGCCTTGAGCTGCGCCCGCCTGGCCTGCAGGGCGGTCAGCTCGCACTCGGCGTGGTGGGTCAGCTGCGCCGCGGTCTGCAGGCTTTCGCTCATCTTCGCGGCGATCATTTTGCGCATGCCCTTGAGCGGCACCGTCACCGGGCCGGCGGAAGCCGGCGTCTGCATCTGGCCCATGGGCTCACTCCACCCGGGCGATGGTCGCGCCCTTGGCGACCACCGCGTCTTCCGCTTCGAGGATGCGCAGCACGCCGCTGGCCGGGGCCTCGATCTCGAACTGGGCCTTCTCGGACATGATCTCGGCCACCAGGTCGCCCTGGGCGACCTCCGCGCCATCGGTGACCAGCCAGGAGGTGATCACGGCTTCGGCATCGCCTTCCCAGAGGTCATCGGCAATCAGGATGGGGGTAGTCATGTCTTACTCCTCGTTCTTCAGTGTCTGGTAGGCGGCGACGATCTTCGCCGCATTGGGCAGTGCCCACTGCTCCATGGGCGGGGTGAAGGGAATCGGGATGTCCGGGAAGGCCACGCGCTGCGGGCTGGCCTTGAGCATGCGGACATCGTGCTCGACCACGCTGGCGATCACCTCGCCGCTGACGCCGAAGCTGTGGTAGTCCTCGTCGATCACGATCAGCCGGCCGGTCTTCCTCACCGACTCGATGACGTGCTCGCGGTCCAGCGGCACCAGGCTGCGCAGGTCGATGACCTCGGCGCTGACGCCCTGCTGCTCCAGCTGCTGGGCGGCGCGCAGGGCGTGGTGGACGCCGGCACCGAGGCTGACGAGGGTGACATCGCGGCCCTCGCGCACGGTCTTCGCCTTGCCGATCTCCACCACGTAGGGCTCCTCCGGCACGGCGACGGTGGCGCCCTTCTCGGTGCCGAGCCAGCCCATGCCCTGCAGGGACTTGTGGAACAGGTAGACCACCGGGTTGTCGTCGCGGATGGCGGCGGTCATCAGGCCCTTGGCGTCATAGGCGTTGCTGGGCACCACCACCTTCATGCCCGGCAGGTGGGCGAAGGTGCCGTAGAGGCACTGCGAGTGCTGGCCGGCATCGGAGTAGCCGGCGCCGGTGGAGGCCATCAGCACCATGGGCACCTTGACCCGCCCGCCGGAGAAGTAGGTGTTCTTCGCCATCAGGTTGTAGATGGCGTCCATGCACACGCCGAAGAAGTCGACGAACATCAGTTCGACGATCGGCCGCATGCCGTCGGAGGCCGCGCCCACGGCGGCGCCGATGAAGGCGGTTTCGGAGATCGGCGTATCGCGCACCCGCGCACTACCGAATTCCTCGTGCAGGCCGCGGGTGTTGCCGAAGACCCCGCCGAGCTGGCCGATATCCTCGCCCATGACGAAGACCCTGGGGTCAACGCGCATTTCCTGGGCCAGCGCCTCGGCCATGGCGCGGGCGATGGTGAGTTTGCGTTCTTTGATCGCTGCGGACATGTCTGTATTCCTCGTCGACGGATCAGGCGCCGGCCGCGGCAGTGGCGGGCCTGACGATGATCTTCACGTTCTGGTCCTTGTTGTTCACCAGCTCCTCGAAGCCCTGTTCGAGGATGTGCTCCAGCTCGATGCGGCCGGTGATGAGCGGGGTGACGTCCAGGCGGCCGTCGGCGATCAGGGCGATGACGTCGGCGAATTCGCCGTTGTAGGCCAGCGCACCGACCACCTCCTTCTCGCTGGCGACGATGTCGAAGAAGTTGAAGCTGCTGGCTTCCTCGAAGATGCCCACCATCACGCAACGCCCGCCCTTGCGGATCACGTCGATGGCCAGCTGCGCGGTGCTCTTGTGGCCGATGCACTCGAACGACAGCGCCGCGCCATGACCCCCGGTGCGCTCGCGCACGGCGGCGACGGCGTCGCACTGGCTGGGGTCGATCACCTCGCTGGCGCCCACTTCCAGCGCCTTGGCCTTGCGCGCCGTGGACATTTCCAGGGCGATGATCCGGGCGGCCCCGGCCGCGCGGGCGCACATGATCGTGCACAGGCCGATGGTGCCGGCGCCGACCACCACCACCGTCCTGCCCAGCAGGCTGCCGGCCTTCTTCACCGCGTGCATGCCCACCGCCAGCGGCTCGATCAGCGCGCCGGCCTCGCTGGGGAAGCCGTCCGGCAGCGGGTAGAGCAGGTTCGCCGGGACGTTGACCAGCTCGGCGAAGGCGCCGTTGTTCATCAGCCCGGTGAAGGCCAGGCGCTCGCAGAGGTTGTACTGGCCCTGGGTGCAGAACAGGCATTCGCCGCAGTGCTGGCAGGCGTCCGCGGCGACGCGCTGGCCGGCGCTGAAACCGCTGACACCCTCACCCAGGGCGACGATCTCGCCGCAGAACTCGTGGCCGAGGATGCACTGGCCCTGGATGCCCGTGAGCGGATGGGCCTCGGCGGTGGGGATGAACACCGGGCCGGCGAGGTATTCGTGCAGGTCGGAACCGCAGATGCCGCACCAGTGCACGCGGATCTGCACCCAGCCGGCGGCGGGTTGCGGCGGGCGGGCGACGTCCTGCAGGCGGATGTCGCGGCGGCCGTGCCAGACGGCGGCTTTCATGGTCGTGGGTTGGCTCATGATCTTGTCCTTGTTGTCGGGATGGGCCTGGGGTTCAGACGAAGACCTTTTCCAGCGCCTCCTCCGGCGCCGGATAGGCACTGTCGCGGGCGAACTGCACGGCGGCGTCGACGCGGCCGCGGGCGCGCTCCTCCATGCCGGCCAGGGTCGCGGCGTCGGCCACGCCCAGCTCCAGCAGGCGCCGGCGGTAGGCCGGGATCGGGTCCTTCTCCTGCAGGGCAGCCTTCTCGCCGGCGGGACGATAGGTTTCGCCGTCGCCCATGAAGTGACCGGCCAGCCGCGAGGTTTCCAGCTCCAGCAGGCTCGGCCCCTGGCCGGCACGGGCGCGGGCAATGGCCTCGCCAGCGGCGGCGAAGATCGCCTCCGGGTCGTTGCCGGGCACGAAGACGCCGGGTATGCCGTAGGAGGCGGCCCGCAGGTAGTTGCGCTCGATGGCGGTCGAGGAGGCCTTGGCCACCGAGATGCCCCAGGCGTTGTCCTCGATCACGAACACCACCGGCAGCTTCCACACCGCCGCCAGGTTCAGCGCCTCGTGGAAGGCGCCCTGGTTGGCCGCCCCCTCGCCCAGGAAGGCGACGGCGACGCCCGGCTTGCCCTGCAACTGGCGCGACAGCGCGGCGCCCACCGCCGGGCCGAGGCCCTGGGCGATGATCCCGGAGCAGGCGAAGTTCACCCGCTCGTCGAACAGGTGCATGTGGCCGCCCCGGCCGCCGGCCAGGCCGGTCTTCTTGCCGAAGATCTCGGCGACCATGCCGTCGAGGTCGACGCCCTTGGCCACGGCGATGTGGTGGGGACGGTGGGTGGCGGTGACGATGTCGCCGGCCTCCAGATGGGCGCAAACGCCCACGGCACAAGGCTCCTGGCCGTTGGACAGGTGCATCTCGCCCGGGATGGGGCCGTTGGCCATGTTGAAGACCGGGGTCTTGCCTTCCATGTAGATGCGCTCGATGGACTCCTCCAGGTAGCGGCTGACGAGCATCCGCTCGAGCATCCAGAGGCGCTGGGCATTGCTGGGAATGGTCATGGATCGGCTCCTCAGAGGGCGCGCTGGTTGATCAGCGAGCCGATGTGTTCGGCCTGGCGCAGGGCCAGCGCGACGATGGTCAGCGTCGGGTTCTGCCCGCCACTGGTGGTGAACTGGCTGCCGTCGGAGACGAACAGGTTGGGAATGTCGTGGCTCTGCCCCCACTTGTTGACCACGCCGTCGGCGGCCTTGGCGCTCATGCGGTTGGTGCCCATGTTGTGGCTGGCCGGGTAGGACGGCAGGCGGATGACCTCGGTGGCCCCCACCGCCTCGTAGCACTTGCGGGTCTGCTCCACGCCGTGGTCGCGCATGGCGTTGTCGAAGGGATGGTCGTCCTTGTGCACCACCGGGACCGGCAGGCCGTACTGGTCCTTCTCGGTGCCGTGCAGGGTGATGCGGTTCTGCTCCCGGGGCAGGTCCTCGCCGCACAGCCAGACGCCGGACATGTGGTCGTAGCGCTCCATCCGCGAGGCGAAGCCCCGGCCCCAGCCCTGCGGCGTCGGGTCGAGGAAGGCGGACATGAACGGCAGGCCGAGGGAGAGGATCTCCAGCCGGTAGCCGCCGACGAAACCGCGCGAGGTGTCGTTGTAGGACTCGTCGGAGATGATCCCGGCGCAGGTGGTGCCCCGGTACATGTGCACCGGCTTGGGCATCACCGCATAGATGCCGGCGGTGGTGTGGCACATGTAGTTGCGCCCCACCTGGCCGGAGGAATTGGCCAGGCCGTCCTTGAACATCGACGACTCGGAGTTGAGCAGCAGGCGCGGCGACTCGATGGAGTTGCCGGCCACGCACACCACCCGCGCCTTCTGCCGCTGCTGGCGGCCCTCGGCGTCGGCGTAGACCACGCCGGTGACGCGGCCACGGGCGTCGTGCTCGATGCGCAGGGCCATGCTCTGCGGGCGCACCTCGCAGTTGCCGGTGGCCTCCGCGCGGGGGATGTCGGTGTAGAGGGTCGACCACTTGGCGCCGATGCGGCAGCCCTGCATGCAGAAGCCGATCTGCATGCAGCCGGGACGCTCGTCGTAGGGCCGGGTATTGATCGCCATCGGCCCGGACTGGATTTCCTTGTAGCCGATGCGCTGGGCGCCCGTGGCCAGCACCTTGAAGGAGTTGTGCCACTGGTGGTACGGCATGCCGGTACTCGGCCCGGTGACGCCCATGTGCTTCTCGGCCTTGACGTACCAGGGTTCCATTTCCTCGTGGCTGACGGGCCAGTCGAGCACGTTGGCACCCTTGATATCGCCATTCTCGGTGCGCATGCGGAACTCGAAGTCGCGGAAGCGCAGGGCCACGCCGGCCCAGTGCACCGAGCTGCCACCGACCGCCTTGACGATCCAGGCCGGCAGGTTCGGGTGATTGCTGGCCACGTCCCAGCCGCCGGTGGCGATGCGTTTGTCGAGCCAGGAGATCTTGTTGAACATGGCCCATTCATCGTTTTCGATGTCGCTCATCTCGAAGCGCTTGCCCGCTTCCAGCACCACCACGCGGATGCCTTGCCGGGCCAGCGCGTGGGCCAGGGTGCCGCCGCCCGCGCCGGAACCGACGATCACGACGACGTCGCTGTCGTCCTGGGAAAATTTCGCTGCCATGAAGTCAGCCCTCGTTGTTGGAGTTGTTGTCGGGTTGGGTGGCTCAGAGCCAGTCGATATCGTTGAAGCCGCGCGCCAGGTAACCGCCCTTCTCCGCCGAGGAACCCTCGTAGCCGAACAGCGGGAACAGCGTCTTGTCGTCGTAGATGCCGAACATCAGGGCGCTGCGGGTCTCGCGGAAGAACGGCGTGGTCTCGATTTCGCGCAGCAGGGCGACACGCTCATCCTCGCTGGCGATGTCCTCGAAAGCCTGGCCATGCACGGCGCGGGCGCGGGCCTGCAGCGCCGCGAGGCCGCCCTGGACCAGGCCGGGCTGCTTGTCGACCAGCCCGGACAGGGACTTGGCATAGGGCGCGTCGCCCAGGCGGTCGTGCGGATAGATGTCGCGGCCCATGCGCAGGAGCCCGGCGGGCAGCACGGGCAGCGCGTCGTCGGCAATGGCGGTCACGGGAATGAGCTGGCTGGTCACGGAGAGCGCGCCGAGGATCAGGACGGACTGGCCCGACAGGCTGAGGAAACGCCTGCGGCTGAGCGCGGTGCTCATGGACGATGAGTCAGGCATGGCAGAACTCCAGGCTGGCGCCGGACCGCTCGGCAAGGCGGGAACCGAAGGGGCGCGGCGTTAATTGTTATTGGTCTCGGGAGCTTTCCAGCCCCTGGCCAACCTGGGAGCAGCTTGTATGCCAACACCTCGATCAGTATTTAAGTCATTGTTTTAAGTGCATTTTTAAATAATTCGCGCAACATCATGCAGTGCCACCTGTAAAGAACCGGCTTTACAGGTGTAAGGCATGCGTCCGGCGGCTTTACAGGTGTCAGGACGGTTCCGGCGGCGGCGCCGACAGGCGACCAAAGGGCAGGTGACGCCGTGGTATTAAACTCGTAAGGTGTTCGCAACCTTGCCAGCGCGCGCCCAGGTGCAGCCGCCGGAAAATAACAAGATCGTCACGGACTTCCGGGCCCTCACCCCCGGCGTCCGGGGAGGCCGCATGAGCACTCTTTCGACCCCTAGCCTGCACATCGACACCGTGCTGTCCTACGCCAGCGACCGTGTCCGCGCCAACGGCCACGAGCCGATCATCACGCGCTCCTGGAAGCGCTGCATCCAGGACTACGGCCTCGACCCGGCCAAGCCCGCCCCGCCCCGCTTCGTGCCGCGCCAGGTGTTGCGCGAACACCAGGGCCAGGCCGACGAGCTGCTCAACGTGGCGCGTTCCGGAGTCGAACACCTGTACCGGCACATCGCCGAGCTGGGCTACGTGATCCTGCTCACCGACAGCCGTGGCATCACCGTGCAGTTCCTCGGCGACCCCATGGACGAGGCATCGCACCGGCGCACCGGCCTCTACCTCGGCGCCGACTGGAGCGAGGATCACGCCGGCACCTGCGCCGTGGGCACCTGCATCAAGGAGCAGCAGCCGCTGACCTGCCACCACCAGGACCACTTCAGCGCCCACCACATCAGCCTGACCTGTACCGCAGTGCCGATCTTCAACCCGCAGGGGCAACTGCTCGCGGTGCTCGACATCTCGGCGCTGAAGTCTCCGCCGTCGAAGGACTCCCAGCAGTTCGCCCTGCAACTGGTGAAGCAGTACGCCCGGATGATCGAGGACGCCTACTTCCTGCGCCGTTACCGCGACTGCCCGATCCTCTGCTTCGACAGCTCCCGCGAGTTCGTCCTCATCAACCGCCAGTACCTGCTCGCGCTGGACGGCGACGGCACGCTCCTGGCCGCCAACACCGCCGCCCGCGCGCTGCTCGCCGAGTGCGGCCTGCAGATACCGGAGAGCCGTTCGATCCTGGCGCGACCGGTGCGCATCCAGGAGCTTTTCGACTGCGAGCCTGACGACATCTTCAGCATCCCCCTGGCCAGCGCCGATCAGGTTCGCGCCTTCCGCACCCACCGGCAGGGCGCCCTGTTCTTCGCCGCGCTGATGGAGCCGGCGCGCACCTCGCCCGCGGTCCCCGGCGCGGAGGCGAAGGCGCCCGGCTGCGCGCTGGACGAGCTGGCCGACGACGACCCGGCCATGCGCAAGATGCTCAGCCGCGCCAAGCGCCTGTGCAGCGAGCCGCTGAACGTGCTGCTCAACGGCGAGACCGGCACCGGCAAGGAACGCCTGGCCCGTGCCCTGCACGACAGCGGCAATCGCCGCAAGGCCCCCTTCGTCGCCATCAACTGCGCGGCGATGCCTGAATCGCTGATCGAGAGCGAACTCTTCGGCTACCAGCCCGGGACCTTCACCGGTGCCCGCAGCAAGGGCATGCGCGGGCTGATCCAGCAGGCCGATGGCGGCACCCTGTTCCTCGACGAGATCGGCGACATGCCCCTGCACCTGCAGACCCGGCTGCTGCGGGTGCTGGCCGAACAGGAAGTGATGCCCCTGGGCGGCGAGAAGCCGATCAAGGTGGATATCCGCGTGGTCGCCGCGAGCCACCGCGACCTGCGCCAGCTGATCGACTCGGGGCGCTTCCGCGAGGACCTCTACTACCGCCTCAACGGCGCGATCCTGCGCCTGCCTCCGCTGCGGGAAAGGGCCGACAAGGGCTTCCTGATCGAGCGCGTGTTCAGCGAACTTTCCCGGCAACGCCAGCGGCCCGCGCGAATTCGCGGCGACGCCATGAGCGCCCTGCTCGCCTACGGCTGGCCGGGCAACATCCGCGAGTTGCGCAACGCCCTGCAGTACGCCCTGGCCACCGCAGAGAGTGACGAAATCACCGTCAACGACCTGCCGGAGGAATGCCTGCCCAGCGTCAATCCGCGCCAGAGCGCGCGTACCGCGCCGGCGCAGGCATCAGGCCATGCCCATGAGCTGGAGAACTGCCTGCGCAACCAGCGCTGGAACGTCAGTGCGGCAGCGCGGGAACTGGGCATGTCGCGCCCCACGCTGTACCGCTGGATGAAGCTGTACAACATCGTCCCGCCCAATGCCCAGCCCTGATACCGCAGACCGGCCCTTACAGGTGTAACGCCCCTCGGGATTGCAACCCGCGGCCCGGGCCGGATCACGGGGCCCGGAGCGTTGGCCCGGCCGCGCCGGTTATTGGGGCGGCTGCTTCGCGGCAGATGCCCGCATGCACCTTGCCCCACTTGTAGAGCGCCGGAGGGAGCGTCGGAGCCCTCGGGACGGTCCCTACCCCATCTGCTGCTGGGCGAATCGAACGAAGGCATCCAGCTTGGGCAGGGCGCCCCGCTGACGCAGGTAGACAAGGTTGACCGGGCGCGCGGCGGGCAGGAAGTCGTCGAGCAACGAGACCAGACGCCCCGCGCGAAGGTCCTCGGCGACCAGGAACTCGGGCTGCATCAGGATTCCGTTCCCTTTCAGCGCCGCGAGCCGCAACGCCTGGCCGTCGTTGCTCTTCAGCACCCAATGTTCCGGCCAGGGATATTCCTTGTCCTTGTCCAGCAATGGCCAGGTGAAGCGGCTGGTCCAGGTGGAATGCACCAGCAACCGGTGATCCGCCAGCCCTGCCGGCGCGCCTGGCCGGCCGTGCGTTGCCAGGTACCCGGGGGCGGCGCAGATCACCATGCGGTAGGGACGCAGCGCCTTGGCGATCAGGTCGGCATCGCCCAGGTTGCCGATGCGAAAAGCCGCGTCGAAGCCTTCCGCCATCAGGTCGACGACGCTGTTGCTCAGCACCAGGTCGACCCGCACTTGCGGGTGTTCACGGAGGAAGTCGGCAACCAGGGGAGCGACCAGGGACGCGCCGAGGGTCATCGGGGCGCTGATGCGCAGCAGGCCACTGGGCGCCTGCTGCAGGCTTTCGACGCGCTCGTAGGCCCTGCGGACCTGCTCCAGCGCCTGCCGGGACTCTTCGTAGAAGATCCGCCCGGCTTCGGTGATATGCATGCGCCGGGTGCTGCGCTGGAACAGCTCGACCCGCATCGCATCCTCCAGCCCGCGGATATACCGGCTGACCATCACGGTGGACAGCTCCAGGCTCTCGGCCGCCTGGCTGAAGCTGCCCTGTTCGGCGACAGCGACGAACACCTCCATTGCGCGAAGACGATCCATCTTTAATCTCTGATTAAATATGATTGAATATTCACTTTATTTATTAACAAATAGTTTTTGAATACCGTGACCTCGTCAAGTCATGCACGAGGTTCGTCACCATGCTTCCCCTGCAATCGCTGCTCGATCGCTTCCCACAGGTAGGCCTGCTTGAACAGCCAACCCCCATCCAGCGCCTGGCCGGTGTCGAGCGCTCCCTCGGGCTGCTGGAGCGCGGCATCAAGCTCTTCGCCAAGCGTGACGACTACATGGCCCTGGGCGGCGGCGGGAACAAGCTGCGAAAGCTCGAGTTCCACCTGGGCGAAGCGCTCCGCGACAAGGTGGATGTCGTCATCACCATGGGCGGGCTGCAATCCAACCACGCTCGATTGACCGCGGCGGCGTGCGCGAAGCTGGGCCTTCGTTGCGAGCTGGTCCTGGGCCGCGCCGTGCCCCGGGACGATGACGATTACGAGCACAACGGCAACGTCCTGCTGAATCAGCTGTTTGGTGCAACCGTGCACATAGCGCCGCCGGGAACGACCACCGCGCTTTACGCCGACGCCCGCGCGGAGGAACTCGGCAAATCAGGCTGCAAGGTCAGGGTCATCCCCACGGGTGGTTCCACCGCCGTTGGCTGCCTGGGTTACGCAAAGGCAGCCCTTGAAATCGCCCGGCAGGAAGAAAGCCTGGACCTGCGCTTCACACGGATGGTCATGGCCAATGGTAGTTCGGGCACCCATGCCGGCCTGGCCGCCGGCTTCGCCGCGATGGGGCGAAATACCGCGTTCATCAAGTCCTATGCGGTGCTCGCCGACGCGGCTGAAACGCAGCGCCGGACTCTTGAACTGACCCGGCAGACCCTGGAGCTGCTTGGCAGTGAGCACGGCATCGGGCCGGAAATGATCGACGTCGATGGCACGCAACGCGGTGAGGGGTACGGAATCCCGACGTCCTCCATGCTCTCCGCGTTGCAGCTGATGGCGCGTTCCGAGGGGCTGCTGGTCGATCCGGTCTACTCCGGAAAGGCGTTCGCGGGCCTGGTCACCGACCTGAACAACGGCCGGTACGCGCGGGGCGACAACATCCTGCTGGTCATGACGGGAGGGGCGCCGGGGATATTCGCCTATCGATCGGCACTGCAGGCCGGGTGATACCGGACGGCTCGCGGTTCGGAGCTGCGGCAATCGATCTAGGCAGGACGCCCGAGGGGAAAAAAGACGGCCGGACCCGGTGTGAGCACTTTCCGGGACAACTCCGGCCGCGAGTCGCCATCATCCCGTGGCTGCCTTAAGGTTTCCTTAGTAGCCGGCCAGGATCTGCAATTTCCCTCTGGGACCCGACCGGCCCCGCCGCCCTTGCGCATATCGCCCCCGGACCGCTCGCCGGAATACCATGGTCGGACCAAAGCGCGTCGGCCCGCAGCACAGGAGAGCGTCATGCCGTTGCAAGTCAGCACCCGGGAACACTGGATCAGCACCGAGAAGGGCCAGCTCTTCGCCCAGGACTGGGCGCCCGCCGCGCCCCGTGGCGAGCCCATCCTGCTGCTGCATGACTCCCTGGGCTGCGTGGCGCTGTGGCGGGACTTCCCGGAGAACCTCGCGCGCAGCACCGGGCGCGCGGTGATCGCCTACGACCGCCTGGGCTTCGGCCGCTCCGACGCCTACCCCGGCGCCCTGCCCCTGGCCTTCATCGACGACGAGGCGCGGGAACACTTCCCGGCGCTGCAACAGCACTTCGGCTTCGCCCGCTGCGTGGTGTTCGGCCACAGCGTCGGCGGCGCCATGGCGGTGGCCTGCGCGGCGCGGCATCCGGCGGCCTGCGCGGCGCTGGTCACCGAATCGGCGCAGGCCTTCGTCGAGCACCGGACCCGCGACGGCATCCGCGCCGCCGAACAGGAATTCGCCCGCGAAGGCCAGCTGGAGCGCCTGCAGAAGTATCACGGCGACAAGGCCTTCTGGGTGCTGCGCGCCTGGGTCGACACCTGGCTGTCGGAAGAATTCAGCGACTGGAACCTCGACGCCGAGCTGGCCCAGGTGCGCTGCCCGGTCCTCAGCCTGCACGGCGAGCAGGACGAATACGGCTCGGCGCTGCACCCGGAGCGCCTCACCTCGGTGCCCGGCGTGCCCACGGAACTGAAGCTGCTGCCCGACTGCGGCCACGTCCCGCACCGCCAGCAGCCGGCGGTGGTGCTGGAGACGGTGAACGACTTCCTCCGGCGCTTCGCCGGCTAGCCTCTCCGCCTCGGACCAGAAGCCGGGCCGGCGACGGGACAATCCGCCGATGTGCGCAATAATTGCTGCCTGAATCGCCCTGCCTGCACGCCAACAAGACCATAGGGAAACCGGGATGAACCGCAACGAACTGCGCCGCGTCGACATGAACCTGCTGGTGATCTTCGAGACGCTGATGTTCGAAAGGAACCTGACCCGCGCCGCGGAAAAGCTCTTCCTCGGCCAGCCGGCCGTCAGCGCAGCCCTGGCCCGCCTGCGCGACCTTTTCGACGACCCGCTGCTGGTGCGCAACGGCAAGGGCTACGAGCCCACCCTGCGCGCCCTGGCGATCCTCCGCGAACTGCAGCCGGCGATGGACACCATCTCCAGCGCCGTCAGCCGCGCGCGGGAGTTCGACCCGGCGACCAACCGCGACACCTTCCGCATCGGCCTCTCCGACGACGCCGAGTTCGGCCTGTTCCCGCAACTGCTCAAGCAGATCCGCGAGGAGGCGCCGGAGGTGGTCGTGGTGGTGCGGCGGGTCAACTTCCTGCTGATGTCGGCGATGCTCGCCTCGGGGGAAATCTCCGTCGGCGTCAGCTACACCACCGACCTCCCGGCCAACGCCAAGCGCCGCAAGCTGCGCGACATGACGGTCAAGGTACTGCGCGGCGACGACCGCCCCGGCCCCCTCAGCCTGGATGACTTCAGCGAGCGCCCGCACGCGCTGGTGTCCTTCTCCGGCGACCTGAGCGGCAACATCGACAACGACCTGGCCCGCGTCGGCCGCACCCGCCGGGTGATGCTGGCGGTGCCGCAGTTCAGCGGCCTGCGCGCGATCCTGCCGGGCACCGAACTGCTCTCCTGCGTGCCGGACTACGCGGCGGCGGCGCTGATCGACGGCAGCAGCCTGCGCGCCGACGACCCGCCCTTCCCCATCGTCACCTCGGAGCTGTCCATGGTCTGGGGCGAAGTCACCGACAACGACCCCGCCGAGCGCTGGCTGCGCGGCAAGATCGTCGAACACATGGCCACGCCGGACGCCTAGCAGCTGGCGAGCGGCGCCGGGCAGGCCTCGGTGAGGTACACCGACAGGTCGGTCATCGGCGGCATCGCGGGAATCTCGAAGTACATCTGCACCAGCCAGCCCCGGTGATAGGTGCCGTGGTTGACCACATGCAGCAGCATGGCGCCGGCGCTCATGGTGCCCCGGTTGCCGGAGACGAAGGCGAAATCGATCGGCGTATCCAGCGCCGCCTCCGTCTGCCCGTCGGCCCAGTCGATGAACCAGTCGTCCACCTCCAGCTGCGCCTGCCGCAGGTCGGCAAGCTCAGGGTAAGGCAGCGCCTGGCGCGAGGTGAAGCCGTGCTCGCCGCCCTGCAGATGGGCCTGCCAGATGCAGTCCACCACATGGATGTGGTTGAGCGTGGCGATCATGGTCTTCATCGGCCCGGCGCGCTGCCGGTCGAGCTCCTCGGGCGCCAGCGTGGCCAGGCTGGCGAAGAACTGCTGGTCGGCCCAGCGCTTGTAGTGGGTCAGCAACCTGGCCGTGGAAAGGTTGATCACGGGGAGTCCTCCTGTCGCGGGGTGGGTGTGAACCCGGAAGACTCCTTCAGGCGCTCCTTCCCGGGCCTATTGGATATAGACCATCCCCCCGGCGCGGTCACATGCCCGGGAGCGACGGCGCCTCCCGCCGGCCCGGCCCCGCCGCGAGCCAGAGCGGCCCGCCGGGGATCGTTCTCCCGTGACGGTTTCAATCATCCGGCGGCGCCGCCACCGAAGGCGGCCAGCGAAGCGAATATTTTCCGAGCCGGCCCCCGGGTTGCCCCCGGCCCGTCGCGGCACTGTCTAGACTTCCAGCGTCACCCCCGGACGACCGCGCAGCAGCCCGTTGCGATCGACATCCGCCCGCCAGGAAGAAACGCATGACACATTCGACAGACAGGATGGAATCCGACGAAGACCTGGCGCAGATGATCATCGGCGTGGGGCCCTGCACCTACCTGTTGCTGCTGCTGATCGGCCTGGTGCTGGTGTTCCCCTACCTGGAGGAAGGCCTGTTCGCGCGCACGCTGCTCGGCATCCTGTTCTCCAGCGTCCTGCTCGTGGGCGCCTTCGCGACCCCGCAGACCCGGCGGGCGTTCATCCTCAAACTGGGCCTGGCGCTGACCGGGATCGCGCTGCAGTGGCTGGCGCTGTGGCAGGCGAACCTGACGCTGCTGGAGCTTGCCGGGATAGTCTATGCGGCCTCCCTGGCCGTCACGATCAGCGGCGTGCTCCGCTATGTCCTCCGGCGCGGGCAGATCACCGCCGACAAACTGCATGGCGCGCTTGCCGGCTACATCATGATCGCGTTCGCCTGGTGCTTCATCTACGCCCTGACCGAGATATCCACCGCCGCCTCGTTCGGCCCCGCCCGTCTCGACTTCACCCAGCCCGGCACCCTCTTCAAGCTGCTCTATTTCAGCTTCACCACCCTCACCACCACCGGGTACGGCGACATCGTGCCCATGACCAACCACGCCCGCTCGCTGGTGATGATCGAGGAGTTCACCGGGGTGTTTTACGTCGGTGTGCTGATTGCCCGGCTTGCGGGGCTCTATCCGTCGCCGTCGCCCAGGTGACTTCCAGGCCCGTCGCGGCGCTGTCCAGCTGGATGGTCTCGCGTGCCTGAAGGACGCCCCGGGGACACTCCTGTGCGCCTCTAGGACATTTCTTACCGACTCTAGGACTTGTCTTATTTTCCGGGTGCAGCGCGAGCCGTAGATTTCCGCCGCCAATGCATAAGCAAAGACGCGCGCCTCTATGTACGACTCCTCACGGCATCTTGCCTGCAAACCTTCAGCCGTCGCCCGCCACCGAAGAGGAATGAGCCCGAGCGGTTTCACCCTGGTCGAGATGCTGGTCGCCATCGCCATCCTGGCGATCATCCTCGCGATGGCCGTACCGTCCTTCGAATACCTGATCGCTCGCAATCGCCTGCAAACAGCCAGCAAGCACCTGATCGGCCTGCTGCAGTACGCACAGGCAGAGGCTCTGATCAGGAATAGCGCTACATCTATCACCCCTATTGGTTTAGATGGCAGTTGGGGCAGCGACACGGCCGACTGGAACTCCCCGTTGCAGGTGAGTATGGGGACGGGACGAGTCCTCCAACGCCGCATCGATGACTCCGGCACGGTATCGATCAGTAGCGTTGAACGGGGTCCGTGGAAGATCTCATGGCTGGCGTTCGATCTTTCTGGTGCCGTAAGGAGCGGTATCGAGGCCGGGTATTGGAAGGAGGCCTTTGATGGCCCAATAATATTCGTCCTGAAGTCCGGCTCGTACACCCAAAGCGTCTGCCTGCAACGCAGCGGTGCAATGGAATTTGGAGACTGCGAATGAGCCCGCGCCGTCTTCCCTCCCAACGGGGTTTCTACCTCATCGAAGTCCTGGTCGCCGTGCTGCTCACCAGCCTGTCTCTGCTCGGCATACTCGCCCTGCAAACCCGCAGCATCGCCTACGGCCATGACAGCCAACAGCGGCAGAACGCCATTCAGCTCGTCGCCGACCTCGCCCGTGGGATGCAGGCCAATCGAGAAGCCTGGGCCCGCAACGGCCGCCTGCAGAGCGGTTCGGTTTACCTCGTTGCCGCAGGCAGCTCGTTTCCTACACCCGCCAGCGGGCAGAACTGTGACACCCACGGGCTGAGCGTGACCGACAGGGCCTCGCGGGAACTGGCCTGCTGGGTCGCCGAGGTAAAACGCACACTGGACACCGACGACACCCTGCTCACGAACGACAGCTACATCTGCGCCACCAGTAACGGCAGGACCTGTGCTACCAACGCCTCGGTCCCCATGGTGCTGGTCCAGCTGGCATGGCACAGCCGCAACTGCCGGACCGGCAGTCCCACCGGTGCTGATGCCGCCTGCCTCTCGGCCGATGACAGCGGCGGCGTGGAGCGCTACCGCGCGAGCCTCCAGCCATGACGAACTTCCCCCGAAACAGTCCCCAGGCCGGGTTCTCCCTGATCGAACTGATGGTGGGCATCGCCCTGGGCCTGATGGTGCTCTTCGGCGTCCTGCAAATCTACCTGTCCAACAGCAACCACGCCGCCTTCAACTACGCGCAACAGCAGAACCAGCACAATGCCCGCCTGATCTTCGGCCTGCTGGAGGTGGCAACGAGCTATGCCGGTTACGTCGGCGTGGATACCGGGCCCGCATTCATGTGCACCAAGGACTCCTGGGGCAGCTGTCTGAGGACTGACACTGAAAGCATACGCATCGATCGGGATATCCCCGCGCAGACCGATCAATCCACCGGCTGTGTCTTCGCCGCGGATGAGGTGGTCGTGGTCGATAACGACGGCAAGGGACTTTGCGTGCGCCGCGGGAATAATGGGAGCGGGAGCGACCATCTGTATCTGTCCGGTCGCCAACTGATGCTCACCGCGGGCAACGGGACTATTACGTTCGCGGGAATGAGTGGCGCCCCTGTCGCAGACGGCATCTTCGACCTGCGCTTCGAGCAAACCGCCGCCAACCGTATCCGCGTCGGTCTGGTGCTCAGTTCTGAGCGCCCGCTGCTGCCGGCCAACTGCACCTACCAGGACCCGCTCACCGGCTCGGACAAGAGCACCGGCAATCGCGGGCTCTGCGCGGCCTTCAGTCAGACCCTCTACCTGAGGAACATTCCGTGAATCGAACTCGTCCACGGCAAACCGGCAGCACCCTGCTGATCGCCCTGATCCTGCTGCTCGGCATGACCATCCTCACCCTCGGCGCCCTGCGCAACGGCATGTTGCTGGACCACTCCCTGGCGGACAGCCGCGACTACCAGGCCGCCCAGGCCGGGGCCACCTCGGCGATCGAGGAGGCGTACTACCGCGCCACGCAGGCGCCGTCGCTGGTGGTGAGTAATGACAGCACCTGTGCCAGCTCGGATCAGCAGGAGCAACAGGTCGATTTCTGCGACCAGCTCTGGTGGATGCCGGGGGTAGGAGGTGGCGGCGAGCCCCCCCAGGAAAAGCTAATGACCACGTCACGGACCTACAAGAGCAACGACGTTGCCGCGCCCGGCCAGTTGTCCGAACTGAGCCGCGCGCCACGCTGGTACATCGCGGCTCAATGCGAAAGCCGCTCCTCTTCCGGTATGGCGGACTGCCTGCGGGACACGGGCACCTTCCTGTTGCAGATGAACGCCATTTCCACCGGGATCACCGACGAGGCAGTGATCGGCCTACAGGAGTACGCCCGTGTGCAACGCTGACCGTCCCTTGCTGTTCTGTCGCGTTGCCACGGCGCTGTTCTGTCGCATCGCCGTGGCGACTGCCCTGCTGACCGTCGCCGGGAAACTCCTGGCGGCGACCCCGAGCCAGGCCCCGCTGTTCCTCGTCGAGGGCGTTTCGCCCAATTTGATCGTAACGCTGGACGACTCCGCCAGCATGGATTACCCCTACATACCCGATGGCATGTTCAAGACCACCGACCCTGCCGCGTCCAGTGCCTACAACCCGCTCTACTACAACCCGGCCATCACCTACGAAGCCCCCTGGAAGGTGACCTTCGAAGGCGGCCAACTGGTCAGCCAGCGATTCACCACCCGGTTCGACAAGGCCTACGTCGACGGTTTCCAGCCCAACACGAGTTATACGTTCGACCTGCGGGTCAAGACCGGCGACGGTTTTACGGATAGCGGCCTCGGCACCAAGGAGGTCGCCGCCGGTGCCTTCGGCCACTACACCCAGTTCGATGCCAACTGTCCCCATCCCCAAAACATCGCCGCACCACCCTTGAGCGCCGTACAGAACTGCGCACAGGATTACCTGAGCGAGGGCGGCCGCCGCAGTTGCATGAGCACCTGCTTCACGCAGCGCTGGGTCACCAGCGACACCGAGAAGCAGAACTACGCCAACTGGTTCTCCTTCTACCGTACCCGCCTGCTCGCGACGCGCAGCGCGGCCAACCTGGCGCTGTTCAACCTGCCGGAGGACATTCGGGTGACCTGGCAGGCGCTCAACAACTGCACCAGCGCTGACTTCAACGACAGCACCTGCAAGCAGACCCTGGCGCCGTTCGCCGACCAGCACAAGGCCGACTTCTACACCTTCGTCAACGGCCTCAAGACCGACCCTCGTGGCACGCTACTGAATGCGGCGCAGAAGCGGGTCAACAACTACCTGCGCAGCCAATCCGCCTACAACCCCTACGCGCGCGTCCCCGGCGCCACTCGCGACACGAAGACCGAATACGCCTGCCGGCCGACCTACCACCTGCTGATGACCGACGGCATCGCCACGGATACGGATACCAACGGCGTCAGCAATACCGATGGCACCAAGGGCACGATGCTTCCCGACAAGACGCTCTACACCGCCAAGGAGCCCTATTTCGATAGCTGGTACACCCTGGCCGATGTCATGTTCAAGGGCTGGGCCGACGACGCGCGCGACGATCTGCCGAACAAGGTCCCGCCGCGTTACCGCGAAGGCAAGGACTACTGGAACCCGAAGAACGACCCCGCCACCTGGCAGCATGTGAGCACCTACACGGTGGGCCTGGGGCTCGGATCGACATTCAATTACCTGACCTGGGGCGGCGATACCTACTCGGGCTCCTATGCGCAACTGCTCGACGGCACCAAGAGCTGGCCAGCCCTCGATGGCAAGCTCCCGTCCGGACCGCCCACCAGCGCCGCCGAAGGCAATGTCGCCGTGCTCTGGCACGGAGCACTCAACTCACGGGGCGAGTTCTTCAGTGCCGACTCCACCACCGGGCTGGTGTCGGCCTTCCAGTCGATCGTCAACGGTATCTCCAGCAGCCAGCAGGCCGTGGCGGCGGCCGGCGCCAGCTCCACCAGCCTCAGTACCGATACCCACCTGTACCGGGGCAGCTACGATCCCTCGGACTGGAGCGGCGATCTCATCCAGTACGAGTTGGACAGCCAGGGCAGTGCCCAGCAAAACACCGGGCTGTCGTTCCGCGACAAGCTGGACCGTCGCTCGGCCGGCAGCCGGACGATCTACACCAATACCCGCCCGGGGCAGTCCAGTGGCCAATTGCAGCCCTTCACCTGGGCCAACCTCGACACAAAACAACAGGCGATGCTGAACCGCGCGCCGGGTGCCTCGGCCGGTGATGGCCTGGGCTCTGCGCGTGTCGACTGGCTACGTGGTGATCGCAGCCAGGAGGGCACGACGTTCCGAACCCGCAAGCACCTGCTCGGCGACATCATCTATTCCTCACCGGTAGTGGTCGGTCCCCCGGACGGTGTCAGCTACTACATGGACAAGGGGGCCAGCGCTTCAGGCTACGAGGCGTTCAAGAAGCAACACGCCGACCGGGAGAAACGCATCTACGTCGGCGCCAACGACGGCATGCTGCACGCCTTCGACGAACAGGGAAACGAGAAGTGGGCGTTCATCCCGGCGTCGGTGATTGATCACCTGAACTACCTTCCCTCGCCCCTCTACGCGGCGCAGTCGAAAGCGGAAAACACCAACAGCCTGCACCGCTTCTTCGTCGACGGCACGGCCGTCATCCGCGACGCTTATTTCAATGGCGCCTGGCACACCGTACTGGTCATGGCCCCCGGCCGTGGCGGGAAGGGGCTGTTTGCCCTGGACATCACGGATCCGGATAGCCCCGACCTGCTCTGGGAGTACCTGGAGAGCTATACCGACCGGTACCTCAATACCCTTGAGTTCGGCAACATTCTTGATCGACCGGTGATCGCTACTGGAACAGACTCACGTGCCTCTGGTCCCACTTCAAAGGTCTACACCACCACGGGATACGGGGTTTCCGACAGCATGTTCATTGATTTGGACCTGGGGTCGGGGGAGTGGGCGGGCTGGACCCGAGGCGGAGGCCGCGGTCATGGGGAATTGGGCGGACCGGTTGCCTGGTTCAATTATCTTTCCCCGGGAGCGACTGCTGACAATTACTTCTACTACAGCGGTCTTTCGGGGAAGGTCTACCGTTACCTTGGCGACGGCGGGGCCGGTGCGGAGTATGGGACCAATGGGGAGTTTCTCCTGTCGAGCATCGCCGAAACACGCGGGCAACCCGTCAGCGCAGTCGCCGAAGTCACCGGTCATCCACGCGGCGGTCAACTGGTGATCGTGGGAACGGGCAAATTCTTCGAGGCCAGCGACAAGGAACCCGGCGGCACCGCCCAGTCCCTCTACGGGTTGTGGGACCAGACCGACTATCTGACAGATCTCTCCTGGCGTGACGTTGGATCGCCAACAACCTTGAACAGCCTCAGCGATCTGCAACAGCAGACACTGACCGAGAGCGAGGGAGTCAGGCAACTCAGCAGCAACCGGGTGGCCTGGGACAACAGCGGCAGGAGGGGCGCCGGCATCCGCGGCTGGTACCTCGACCTGCCGGAGGGCGAGATGATCGTCGACCAGCCCTTCATGCTGGGTGACGTGCTCTTCGTCACCGTTATCCACCCCAACGAAGACCCCTGCAGCGCCGGCATCGACTATTGGTTGCTGGCGATAGACCCGAAGACCGGCGGCGCGCTGAAGTTCAATGTCTTCGACCTGGCCGGCGACGGCTCCTTCAGCGAGGCTGCCAGCGGCATCCCGATCGACGGCCCGGTGACCCGCATCGGCGACAACCTCTATACCCCGAGCGGAAAGAAAATCCCGGTACGGTTGTTCGACCCGAAGAACCAGGGCCGCTTCAACTGGAAGATTATAGGCGGCAGCGGCCTGCTGCCGGATTACCCATGAGCCTCCAGACTGCCGCCCCCCGGCGCCACGTGCGTGGCTTCACGCTGGTCGAGCTGATGGTGGTGATCGCCATCATCGCCCTGCTGGCCAGCATCGCCGTGCCCAGCTACCGCCAGTACGTGCTGCGCGCCAACCGCAGCGATGCCCAGATACTCCTGCGCGATGCCGCCGCCCTGCAGGAGCGCTACCTCGCGCAATACAGCATCTACACCGACAACCCAGCCATGCTCGCCTTCAGCTACCCGCAGGACGCCGACGGCAAACGCTATTCGCCGCACAAGTTCTACGAATTGCAGATCGAGTACGTCTACGGAGAGTTCCACGGCTACGTGATGACCGCCGTGCGCCGGGGAGCCCAGGCGAACGACAGCGAGTGCGGCGACTTAACCCTCGACAATGAAGGAACTCGGGGCGTCACCGCCGGCAGCGTGGAAACCTGCTGGCGCTGAGACAGGCAGCGCCGCCATGCACTCAAACGCTCGCTACGTCGCCCCGGACCTGCCTTTAGACATGGCTAACCGCCTCCCGTCGCCCAGGTGACGCCGGGGTCGGTGGTGATCCCCAGGGCCTTTTGCTGCTACCTTCCGGGTCCCCGGCCCGCGAAGAGTCCTCCGAGAAGCCCCATGACCGATCCCCTGCACAAGCTTTCCTGGGACGACCTGCGCATCGTCAAGGCCATCGGCGAGGGTGGCAGCCTGGTCGCCGCGGCTGCCGCGCTGGGGCTGAACCATTCAACCGTCTCGCGGCGCCTGGCGGCCCTGGAAGGCACCCTCGGCGTGGCCCTCTTCGACCGTCGCCGCAACGGCTACGCCCCCACCGCCGCCGGCGCCGAGCTGGTCGAACTGGGCGCGCGCCTGGAGCAGGACATCCTCAGCGCGGCGCGGCGGGTGTCGAGCCATGCCCAGGGGCACAAGGGCGACCTGCGCGTCACCACCAGCGATGCCCTGCTGCTGGACTTCCTCACCCCCATCATCGCCGGCTTCCAGGCGGCCAACCCGGAAATCCGCATCGAGGTACTGGTGAGCAACCAGCCGCTGAACCTGGCCCGCGGCGAGTCGGACATCGCCTTCCGCGCCACCCTGGTGCCGCCGGAGAACCTGTTCGGGCGCAAGGTGGCGACCGTGGCCTGGGCCATCTATGGGCGCCGCGTCGACCATGTCGGCCAGTCGCCCGCCCTCGACGAACTCTGGCAGCGCCAATGGGTGTCCTACGGCCGCGGCCTGGCCGGCCTGCGCGCGTACGGCTTCGTCGAGCAGCACGTCGCGCCGCAGCGGATCGGCTACCGCAGCGACTCGGTAGCCGGCGTCGCCGCGGCCATCGCCGCCGGCATGGGCATCGGCTTCCTGCCCTGCATACACGGCGACCTGGTGCCCGGCCTGGTGCGCATCAGCCCGGTACAGCCGGAGGTCCGCGACGAACTCTGGGTGCTCACCCACCCGGACATCCGCAAGTCCGGCCGGGTGTACGCCTTCCTGACGCACTGCGCCGAGGCCATCGTCCGCCAGCGCGACTTCATCGAAGGCCGCGAACTGCGCCCCGCCTCCCTCGCCCTGCCCGACCGCTAGCGCCGACGCGATCCGCAATCCTGCGGATTCGGCTCCGCGCAAACGCACACCCATACGCCGCGCCAGGTCCATAGACTCGGCGGAGATCGGCAGCCACCGCCGCCGGCATCCCCCCGAGGAGGACTCCCCCATGAGCATCAAAGCGTCCGCCAAGCCCGCCCGTTCCCTGCTCAGCCCCCACGACCACGCGCTGGTGCTGATCGACCACCAGTCGCAGATGGCCTTCAACACCAAGTCCATCGACATCACCAGCCTGCGCGCCAACACCGCCATCCTGGCCAACGCCGCCAAGGGCTTCGGCGTACCGACCGTCATCTCCACCATCTCCCGGGAAAGCTTCGCCGGCCCGCTGTTCCCCGAGGTCGGCGAAGCCTTCCCCAACGCCGAGATCATCGACCGCACCACGTCCAACGCCTGGGAAGACGAACACTTCATCGCCGCCATCAACGCCACCGACAAGCAGCGCCTGGTGATGTGCGGCCTGTGGACCTCGGTGTGCTGCAACGGCCCGGTGCTCTCGGCGCTGGAACAAGGCTTCGAGGTCTACGTGGTGACCGACGCCTGCGGCGACTGCACCCCCGAGGCCCATGAGCGCGCGGTGCAGCGCATGCTCCAGGCCGGCGCACGGCCGATCACCGCCCTCACCTACCTGCTGGAACTGCAGCGTGACTGGGCGCGGGTGGAGACCTACGACCTCACCACCGGCATCTCGATCAAGTTCGGTGGCGCCTTCGGCATCGGCATCCAGTACGCCAAGACCATGCTCGGCAGCCACCAGGGCTGAGCCCGGCACGCTCGGCGGCGGGCCAGTCCCGCCGCCAACGGGCATAGGGAAGTGCAGCGTGAAAGGCTGTCTGCCGCGCCCTGTTCCACCTGCACCTTCGTCTGTTCGGCCAGCGCAACGATCCCATGGCCGGTATCAGGTCGGCAGGAAATCGAAGTCCGACGACAGGCGGCGGGTGGACCTGATTCGCTCGGCCAATCCTTCCGCCGACCTAACCGCCGAGGCCGCCAGGATGGCGTTGTCCCACGCCTGGCGACCATGCCCGCCGGCCGCGAGCGGGAGCGTCGCGAGGATCACCACGCGCGCGCCGGAGAGGATCACCCGATCGTTGACCTCAAGGCCCGGCAGGTACTGCCGGACCTCGGCGACCATGCTCGCCAGAGAGGCCTCGATGCCTTCCCGGTCCAGGGCCGTGGCGGCCAGGCAGGTGACCGTACAGCACAGCTCGCCGGTGGCGGCGGGAGCGGGATTCAAGCTGAGCGCCACCTTCGCGCTGGCGACCCTGCCCACCTCGACGAGCGCGGCGGCCGCCCCGGCGTCGAACGCGTCGATCATCCCGCCATCCGGCGCAACGGGCGCAGCCAGCGACAGGTTGGCGATGAGCTCGGCATGGACGACTTCCTGCACCCGCGACACGGCGCGGACCAGGGGCGCGCCCAGCTGCAGGATGGCCGGCGCCACCCGCAGATGGCGCGGGTCCTGCACCGCAGCGTTCGGACCATCGAGCGCCGGCACGCTCAGCGGCGCCTCCGCGCTGCCGGTCAGGTCGATGACCAGCACACCCAGCGCGCGGAGCGTGTACATGTCCGCCGACGCTGGGTCGAACGCCTGGGTGGCGAAGGCGATCTTCACGGCGTCGGGGACGACCTGGGGAATCAGCCCGGCGATGCCACGCTCGCTGGTCCTGAGCCCCAACCCCGCCGCCTCCGTCAATCCAGCAGAGGCGTCGCCGACCATCCAGGCCGGCGCCAGCTCGCGGCTGTCGGCGAGCCCGCGGAGCACCTGCATGGCCAGGCTGCCCGTGCCCAGTATCGCGCAGCGGATTCTGTCGCTCATATCGGCTACCTCCTGCGGGTCATCCGGCCCGGCTCAGGCGCGTCGGCGGCGCCAGCTCAGGCGGGCGGTGCGGGCCTCGGGCGTGCCCTCCTCCAGGCGCGCGGTCAGCGCCAGCTCGTCGCCGTCCAGCAGCGCCACGCGGCGCTGGGTCCCGCCCACCCAGTTGGGGAACAGGCTGTGGCGCACGTGGTGGAAGATCTGCCCGTCCTCCACCGCGTAGTCCCCGGCGTAGGTCAGGTAGCTGGCATAGGCCGCGGCCTGTTCGGCCTGGTCGGCGGACCACTGCCCGCCGCTGGCGAAGGGCTCGCGCCCGGCGCGGGCGATCACGCAGAACATGCCGTGCGCGCCGTATTCGATGAAACCCTCAAGCTCGGTGCCCATCGGGTGGACCACCCGGCCGTCGTCGTAGAGTTGCTCCCAGGACAGGATGTCCCAGCGTCCCTGGATGTCTGCCTTGTTCATGAATCGCTCCGTGGTTGTTCGCCGGTGAGGAAGTCGACGAGCAGGCGGGTGAAGGCCTGCGCCCGTTCGATCTGGACCCAATGGCCGCACTCGCCGAACACGTGCAGCTGCGCATGGGGAATCAGCCGCAGCAGGCGCTCGGAAACCTCCAGCGGGATCACCTGGTCGTCGCGGCCGTGGATGATCAGGGTCTGCTGCGGCAGCGCGCGCAGCGCCGCCTCGGGCAGCGCGAGCATGTCCACGCCGCGCTGGCGCGGCGCCGGGAACAGCCGGGCGAAGCGCTCCTGCACGTCGTCGCGGATGCTCGCCTGGTAGCGCATGCGCACCAGGTCGTCGTTGATCAGCCCCTGGTCGTAGGCGAACACGCCCATCAGCTCGCGCATCGCCTGCAGCGACGGCTGGTAGCCCCAGACCTTTTCCAGGCCGGCGCTGATCGGGAAGGAAACGCCCACCGCGCCCATCAGCACCAGCCGCTCGACCCGCTGCGGGTGCTGGTGCGCCAGGGCCAGGGCGATGGCGCCGCCGAAGGAGTTGCCGACCACCGAGACCCTCGGCAGGTCCAGGGCGTCGAGCAGGCCGACCAGCTGGGCGACCCAGGCGTCCTGGTCCAGCGTCATCTGCGCCGGGCAGCGGGTGTAGCCGAAGCCGAGCATGTCCGGGGCGATCACCCGCGCGCGGCGCGACAGTTCGGGGATCACCCCGCGCCAGTTGGCCCAGGCGGTGACGCCGGGGCCGGAGCCGTGGATCAGCAGGACCGGCGCGCCCTGCCCCTGGTCGTGGTAGTTGATGGTGCAGTCGCCAAGCGTCAGCTGCCGGGCGATCTCGGGGGATGCGGTCGCGTTCATTGGAGGGCCTTCGCGGTCTGGGTGGTGGTCACGACCGGGGCGCGCACGCCCGCGGCCGAGAGTTTCTTGAGGATCTGCCGGGCCTGCTCGCGCTTGTCGTCGGGCAGCCAGGTGCGGTCGTGGCCCCACAGGCTCATGCCCTGCAGCTCTTCCACCTGCCAGTCGGGGCCGATGGTGCGGCCGGCCCAGCCGAGCTCGAACATCCAGCCGTCGGGGTTCTTCAGGTAGAAGGAGGTCACGTGGTCGTTGATGTGCCGGCCGAGGGTGACGCCGATGCACTCGGGCTTCTCCAGGGCCAGGTCGTAGGCGCGGCCGAGGTCGTCGAAGTCGTTGTATTCGAGCATCAGGTGGTAGACCTTCGCCGGCCCGCCGGTGTGGGCGATGCCGAGGGTGTGGTGGCGCGGGTTGACGTGCAGGAACTCGACGCGGAACGGCGCGCTGGCGCGGTCGCTGACGCGGAAGCCGAGGACCTCCTTGTACAGCCGGCACATTTCCTCGAAGTGCGCGGTGATCAGCGCGACGTGGCCGATGCCCAGCTCGCCGGTGCGGAAGCCGCCCAGCGGGCGGCCGGGCACGAAGGGCGTGGCGGCATCGGCCAGGCCCCAGGCCACTTCGATGCGCAGGCCGTCCGGGTCGCGGAAGTGCAGCATCCCGGCGACCCCGCGCAATTCCAGCTCCTCGGCCGTGCCCGGCTGCACCGGGTAGCCGGCGGCCTCCAGCGCCCGGCCGACCCGCGCCAGTTCGGCGCCGTCGGCGACCTCGAAGCCCATGCCCATCGAGGGCTCGCCGATGCAGGCCTGCAACAGCAGGCGCTGCACCTTGGCGTCCATGCGCAGGCGGGCGACGGCGCCCGGGCGCAATTCCTCCACCTGCAGGCCGACGTGGCCGCCGGCCATTTCCAGCCAGCTCGCCAGTTGCGGCGTGTGGACGATCACATAGCTCAGTGCGTTGATCATGGCGTGGCTCCTTCGCTCACTGGGCGACCATGCCGCCGTCCACCGAAAGGGTGGCGCCGGTGACGTAGGACGACTGCCCGCCGAGCAGCCAGAGCACGGCGGCGCTGGTCTCGCGCGGGGTGCCGATGCGGTGCATGGGCACCCCGTCGTCGTACAGGTGGTCGTCGCCACCGGTGACGCGGTCGAAGCTGGGGGTCTTGATCGGCCCCGGGCAGATGGCGTTGACGCGGATGCCGCGGGTCGCGTAGTCCAGCGCGGCGGCGCGGGTGGCGCCGACGATGCCGTGCTTGGCGGCGACGTAATAGGCGGTGCGCGGCATGGCCTTGAGGCCGAAGATCGAGGCGTTGTTGACGATGCTGCCGCCACCGCTGCGCAGCATCGCGGCGGCCTCGTACTTCATCATGTAGAGGACGCCCTTGAGGTTGATGTCGACGACCTCGGAGAGGTCCTCCAGCGGCGTTTCATGCAGGTCGTTGAAGGCGCGCTGCAGGCCGGCGTTGTTGAAGGCGCCGTCGAGCCGCCCGAAGCGCTCCAGGGCCAGTTCCACCAGGGCCTCGCAGTCGGCCGGGCGGGCCACGTCGGTCGGCCGGAACACCGCCTGGCCGCCGGCGCCGACGATCTCCTCGACCACCGCCAGGCCGGCCCCGGCGCTGCGATTGCCGAGCACCACGCGGGCCCCGGCCGCGGCCAGGGCCAGGCAGGCGTCGCGGCCCATGCCGCTGCCGCCGCCGGTGACCAGGATCACCTTGTCGCGCAACGAGTTGTCCGTGCTCATGCGCTGCTCCTCTTGTCAGTGGATGGTTGTCAGTGAATGGAATGCTTCACGGCTGCCAGGCCGGGCCGGGGATGCGCCCGAGCAGCGCCTCCAGCGCCAGGCCGACGGCGAGCAGGCGGCGGTCGCTGCCGGCCGGCGCGTCCAGCTCCAGGCCCACCGGCAGGCCAGTGCGCCGGCCCAGCGCGATGGGCAACTGGATGCACGGCAGGCCGGCGCTGGCGGCCGGTTCGGTATTGCGGATCAGCCCCTCGAACTGTTCCGGCTGGTTGACCTCGGGTCCGGCCAGCGGCGCCACGCGGGTGGTGGTCGGGAACACCAGCGCATGCAGGCCGTGCGCCTCGAACAGGTCGTGGTAGCGCTCCTTCAGCGCCTGGCGCCCGCCGTTGCAGGCCGCTGCGTACAGCGGCGCGACGTCCACCAGGCCGTCGGCGCTCGGCAGCCGGCGCGGCAGCACCCACTCGTGGTACAGCGCGCGCACGTCCGGGCTGTGGATCTGGCTCGCCAGCTGCTCGATGTCGATGCCCACGCCCGCCTCGCTCAGGTAGGCGCGCATGTCGTCGTAGGCCTCGTGGATCACCACCGGGAAACCGACCGGCTGGTTCAGCGCCAGCAGCCCGGCGTCGGCGATCTCCACCAGCGTCACGCCGTGGCGGCGCAGGCATTCCAGGGCGGCCTCGGCGGCCTCGCGGGTGTCGTCGTCGAGGCTGCTCCAGAATTCCGCCGGCACCCCCAGGCGCAGCTCGCCGAGGACCACCGCCGGTAGCGCGTGCTCGCCGCTGATCAGCGCATCGAGCAGGGCGACGTCGGCCATGCACAGGGCCATCGGGCCGACGGTGTCGCGGCTGCGCGCGATGGGCACCACGCCGGCCTGCGGATAGCGCCCGGCGCTCGGGCGCAGCGAGGCGCAGCCGTTCAGCGCGCAGGGAATGCGCATCGAGCCGCCGGTGTCGGTGCCCAGCGCCGCCAGCGCCATGCGCGCGCCGAGCGCCGCGGCGCTGCCGGAGGACGAGCCGCCGGCGATGCGCGTGCTGTCGTAGGCGTTGCGCACGCCCACTTCGCCACCGGTGTTGAAGGCGCCGTTGTAGCCAGTGGCGCCGAAGGCCAGCTCGTGCAGGTTGGTCTTGCCCAGGACGATGGCGCCGGCCTCGCGCAGGCGCCGCAGGGCGGTGGCGTCCTCGCCCGGGACGAAGCCGGCGAGCGCCGGGGTGCCCGCTGTGCAGGGCAGCCCGGCGGCGTGGATGTTGTCCTTGACCACGATGGGGATGCCGCTCAGCGGTTTCAGCGGCAGGCCCGCGCGGCGCGCGGCGTCGGCCTCGGCGGCGGCGCGCAGCGCGCCCTCGCCGTCGAGGGTGACGTAGATGTTCAGCTCGCTGCCGTCGTCGGCGCGCTCCAGGCAGGCGCGGACCAGCTCGCTGCTGCTCAGCACGCCGTCGCGGAACGCCGCCTGTGCCTCGGCGATGGTCAGGTCGCCGGCCAGCGGCTGGGTGATGGGCTCGAACGGACTCATGGGCGGGCACTCCCGGTCGGGGCGAGGAAGGCGTGGTCCTGGCACTGCTCGGGGCTCGGGTAGGCGAGCTTGCTGTGGCTCAGGCCGAGGTCGAGCAGCAGCTCGCAGAGCTTGTAGGCGACCACCCCGGGGTTGAGCACCGGCACCGGCAGGTTCCCGGCGAGGAAGGCGTGGGCCTGGTGCATGGTGGTCGAGCCCAGCACCAGCACGTCGGCGCCGTCCTCGCGGATGGCCGCCTGGGCGGCCTCCAGCAGCTTGCCGAACACCACCTCCTCCTTGCCCTGCAGCAGCGCTTCGCTGTCCGGGCGCACGTCGATGCTGCGCATCGACGCCAGCCGCCCCTCCAGGCCGTATTCGCGCACGGCCTTGCGGTACAGCGGGAACCAGCGCGGCCACATGCTCAGCACGCTGAACTTGTGGCCGAGGTTGCAGGCCAGGTGGAAGGCGCTCTGCGCCGGCGCCAGCACCGGGATCGACAGGCGCGAACGCAGCGCAGCGAGGCCGGAATCACTCACCGTGTTGATGCACACGGCAGCGAAGCCCTCCTCCTCCGCGCTGAGGCCCGCGGCGATCACCGCCTGCTCCATCAGCGCCATGTCGTAGTAGCTGTCGGCCAGGCTCAGCACCTGGCCGGCGCCGACGAAGCACACCTCGATGTCCGGACGCAGCAGGTGCGCCGGCAGTTGCGACTCCACCAGCGGCCGGGTCGCTTCGCTCATCGGCACCGGGAAGATCATCTTCACGCGCTTGCGGTTCATGCTCTGCTCCGGGGGCTCAGAGGCCCAGTTCGTGACGCGGGCGGGTCAGGGTGTCGATCAGCGCGTAGAGGATCTTCTTCGCGCAGGGGATCAGGTCGGGCACGTAGGTCGCGCCCATCCCGCCCAGGCCTTCGGCCACCGGCAGCGGCGCGCCCTGCGCCGGCCACGGCCAGCCGATGCGCGCGGTGGGCACGCCGTAGCGGCGCAGCGCGGCGCCGTCGGTCTGCCCGCCGAGGAACTCGGGCTGGCCGTGGGGGCGCTGTTCCAGGTGTTCCCAGCCACGCTTGCAGGACTGCACGATCCAGTTCTGCGGGTCGGTGCTGCCGCCGGGGACCGAGCCGTACATGTCCCACTCCAGCTGCAGTTCCGGGCGCTGCGCCTGCAACTCGCGGACGAACCCGGCGAACTGCGACTTGACCTCCGCCGGGCTGGTGCGCGGGTTGACCCGCACGTCGAAGAAGATTTCCGTGACCGCCGAGGGGAAGGCCGGGCGCTCGACGTCGCCGCCGCGGATGCCGGCGATCCAGCCGTGCGGCTTGACCACGCCGGAGGTGTTGCGCTCGGCGTAGTCGATGATCCATTGCTCCAGCTCCTGCACCACGGTCGCCGCCGGCACCACCGAGCTGCGGAAGCCCGGCGTGCCGCGCGGCACCCCGGCGTAGCCGAGGCTGCCGAACACGCGCAGCTTGAACCAGGCCATGCCCGGCTCCTCGTGGTACACCCAGTTCCAGGGCTTCATGATGATCGCGAAGTCCGGCGCGGCGCCGCGGTTGAGCAGGTGCAGCACGCCGTTGGACATGCCCGCGTGCTGCCGCGCCGAGATGTCCACCGGCATCCCGCCGTCGGCCAGGCCCAGCAGCAGGTCGCCGGTCAGCGGCACCTCGGCCTCGATCAGCGCGGTGGCGACCTCGGTGAGGGTGGCGATCATGCCCTTGGGGTTGGAGGCGCCCAGGCCGAAGACCCAGTCGTCGAGCTGCTGGGCCATGGGCAGCATGTCGGCTTCACCGCCGCCGCCGGTCAGCAGGCGCTCGGCCTCGTCGCACTCCAGGTGGGTGTCGATCGGCGCGTAGAGCATCACGCTGGCGCCGCCACCGCTGCCGCGCAGCTCGCCCAGCACGTTGCCGCTGGTGAAGCCCATGGGCAGGTAGCGCGCCGACATGCCGATGCTGCGCAGGTGCCCGGCCATGAATTCGCTGGCGGCGCGGGCGGAGCCGGTCGGGCTGTGGATGTCGGTGAGTTCGAAGAGCAGCTGTTGCAGGCGGCGCGGATCGATCTTCGCGCAGGCCTGCTCGTACCATTTCATCTGCTCGGCGGAAAAGGGCACGGCGGTGGTGGGTTGCATCGGTGGGTCCTCAATGACTGGCAACGAACTGTTCGGCGAAGATGTTGGCCGGGTTGACGCCCAGCGCGATCAGGCGCGCGGTGGCGGCGTCGATCATCGGCTGCGGGCCGCACAGGTAGGCCACGGTGTCGGGGCTGGTGACGTCGCCCTCGCGCAGGGCGCTGACCGGGCTGCCGTGGTGCAGGCCGTCCTGCGGCTCGTGGTCGACGCAGATGCGCGCCTCAAGGCTCGGCAGCCACTGCCGGCGCAGCTCGATGTCGTCGAGGCAGAACAGCGCGCCGGGATGGGCGCAGCCGAAGCTGAGCAGCATCGGCGGCTTGCGTCCGCCGCCCTGGCGCAGGCTGTCGATCATCGACAGGATCGGCGCCAGCCCGGTGCCGCCGGCGACGAAGATGTGCGGCGCGCGCTTGCTCTCCTCGCGCAGGAAGAACGCCCCGTAGGGACCGCTGAGGCTGAGCACCTGGTCGGGCGCGGCCTGCTCGTCGAGGAAGCTGGACATGGCGCCGCCGGGGAGCAGGCGCACCAGGAATTCGAGTTTCGGCAGCGCCGCGGCAGTGCTCGACGGCGAGTAGCTGCGCACCACGCCGAAGCCGGGCACCTGGATCTGCATGAACTGGCCGGGACGGAACTCCAGCCACTCGCCGTCGGCCAGCTCCAGGGTCAGGCGCACCACGTTGCTGGCGATGCGCTCCACCTTGTCGATGAAGGCGTGCACTTCATGGGCGGCGCTGGAGCCCACCTCGCTGCCGTAGGACACGTCGAAGCTGCAATCGCCCTGCGCCTGGCACAGGCACAGCAGGCGCTGGCCGGCGGCGTATTCGCTGGCCAGCAGGGTCGAGCTGGCGCCCGGGCGGGTGTGCGCCTCGCCGTCGGTGAGCTGGGCGATGCAACTGGAGCAGCTGCCGGAGCGGCACTGGTAGAGCAGCGGAATCTCCGCCTCCAGCGCCGCGTCGAGGATGCTGGTCCCGGCGGCGACATCGAAACTGCGGCTGACGCCATCGGTGAAGTTGACGGTGACGTGGTGCATCTGGTCTTTCATGCGGGTGGCTCCATGGCGTTTGCGGTGGCCGGCCGCGGAGGCGCCGGCCGCGGGCTCCCGGCTGGTGGGATTCCCGCTGACATGGACCGATCTTAGGAAGGCCCCGGAGGACTTCGCGCTCCAATGCGGTACGGGCTTATCCCGCCAGTGCACAAATGCTCGCCGGCCGCAGGCCACGGGCAGCGACCGGCACACTCCCGTGAGCGCAGCGCTTATCCCGGCAGCGCAACCTTGCAGCGAAAAAAAGCCCCCGGCCCGGACGGGCGCGGGGGCTCAACGGAGCACTCAGAAGCCGGGCGGATGCCGGCGATGCCAGTCGCTGGCCTTCTGCAGCGCCATGCCGGCGCGGCACAGCACGCCCTCGGCGCCCTTGCCGGCGATGAACTGGCAGCCGATCGGCAGGCCCTCGGCGGTGAAGCCGCAAGGCAGGCTCAGGCAGGGGTGGCCGCTGACGTTGAACGGCGAGGTGAACTGGATCAGCCGGCGGTTGGCCTCCGGGTCCTGGGCCAGGTCGGCCAGTTGCCCGTGGGTCGGCGCCGCGTAGGGCTGCACCGGCGCGAGCACCAGGTCGAGGTCCTTGAGCAGCGCCTCGAATTCGCCGTTGAAGCGCTGCGCGGCCAGCAGCACGCGCTGGTAGTCCATGCCCGACAGGTCCCGTCCGCCGTCGATCAGGCGGCTCAGCGCGGGGCCGTATTCGGCGGCCCGCGCCGGGTAGGTGCCGGCGTGCGCGACGGCGGTCTGCACGCCGCAATGCACTTCCCAGTTGGCGCTCACCGCGCGGGTGTCGGGCATGCGGATGCGCACCAGCGTGCCGCCGCCCGCCTGGATGAGCGCCATCACCTGCTGCAGCGCCTGCTGGATCGCCGGGTCCACGCCGTCGCTCAGCCACTGCTCGTCGATGCCCACGCGCAGGCCGCGGAAGGATTCGTCGATGCCGGGAATCTCCAGGCACACGCTGGGCAGCGAGGTGGGGTCGCGCGGGTCGTGCCCGGCGATGGTCGACAGCAGGAACAGAGCATCGCGCGCGCTGCGGGTGATCGGCCCGATGTGGTCGAGGCTGGCGGCCAGCTCGAAGCAGCCGTGGCGGCTGACCCGGCCCCAGGTCGGCTTCAGCCCGGTGAGGCCGTTGGCCGCGCAGGGGAAGCGGATCGAGCCGCCGCTGTCGCTGCCCAGCGAGGCGTAGCACAGCCCCGCCGCCGTGGCCACGCCGCAGCCGCTGGACGACGCCCCGGCCCAGTGCCCGGCGTGCCACGGGTTGTTCGGCGGCGTGCAGTCGGGGTGATGGATGGCGAAGGCGCCTTCGGTCATCTGCAGCTTGCCGAGCATCACCGCGCCGGCCTCGCGCAGGCGGGCGACCACGGTGGCGTCCTCGCCGGGCACGAAGCCCTGGTGGATCGGCATGCCCGCCGCGGTCGGCACGCCGGCGGTATGGAACAGGTCCTTGTAGCCCAAGGGAATGCCGTGCAGCGGGCTGCGGTACTCGCCGCGCAGCAGCTCGCGTTCGGCCTGGCGCGCCTGCTCCAGGGCCAGCTCGGGGGTGAGCGTGGCGTAGCTGTGCAGATCGCCGTCGAGGCTGTCGATGCGCGCCAGCATGGCCTCGGTGACGTCCACCGGGGACAGCTTGCGGCTGCGCAGCAGCAGCGACAGTTCGTACATTTCCAGGTAGTGCAACGGGGTGTCGGTCATTGCCGCTCTCCGATGAAGGCCAGCGCCAGGGCGTTGAATTCGTCCGGGCATTCGCTTTGCAGGTGGTGCGCGGCGTTGCCCATGACATGCAGGCGCGCGTCGGCGAACTGGTTGAGCATCAGCATCGGCACGTCGATGCCGCCGAACCAGTCGTGCAGCCCCCAGTGAATCTGCGTCGGCACCTGCACGCGGGCGAACAGCGGCGTCAGGTCCTCCCATTCGCCGAAGGCGCCGGGGGTGCGCAGCAGGTCGATGAACGCCGGGTTGTCGCTGGCCGCGAAGCGCAGGCGCAGGTTCTCGTCGTCGAGGCGGGCGTCGTCGTGCAGTTCGTAGCGGCGGATCAGCGCGGCCATCTTGTCCAGGCTCGGCCCGCCGCCCGCAAGGTAATAGTCCGAGAGGATGCCGGCGGCATGCTTGCTGAACAGCGGCAGCGGCTGCAGGACGCCGCGCGCCACCGGCTGCGAGGCGATCAGCTGCAGGCTGGCGACCCGCCGGGGATGCTCGGCGGCCAGGCGGATCGCCACGCAGCCGCCGAACGACTGGTTGACCAGGTGCGCGCGGCCGATGCCCAGCGCATCCATGAAGCCGAGCAGCTTGCGCGCGTGCCAGCTGAACAGCGGGCCGTCCACCGGCACCATGTCGGAGCCGCCGAACTGCGGCAGGTCGAGGAAGTAGCAGCGATGGCGCGCGGCGAAGGCCGGGGCGCTCAGGCGGAAGTTGCTCCAGCCGGTGCTGCCGGGGCCGCCGCCGTGGGTGAAGATCACCGGCGGGCGGTCATCCGGCCCGGCGACTTCGCGGTAGTGCAAGCGCACGCCATCGACCGCAACGAACCGGCTTTCGCCGGAAGGGATAGGCGACATACAGCCTCCAGAAAGTCGGCGGGCCAGCGTCCGCCGGGGGACGCCGGCCCGGTGGGCATCACTCTTCGATCTGGCGGACCTTGTAGCCCGGACGGTGCCCGTCGGCGGTGTCCTTGAAGATCAGGCTGGTGTTCTTCAGGGCCCCCGCCACGCCACGGCCCGGCTTGGCGATGCCGCGGTTCCAGCGCGAGGCCATCTTGCGCCAGGTGATCGGCGAGACGTCGGTGGCCACCAGTTGCTCGTCGTCCCAGCCGGTGCCGTCGGAGTAGAAGTTCTGCATGGCTTCGCGGGCGTACAGGTCGCAGTCGTTGAAGCCGTGCAGGCACAGCGGCTTGTACATGTAGTCGTAGCGGTACTTGAACTTGGCGCGCTCTTCGTCGGTGTTGCACACGCGCACGAGGATTTCCCAGTATTCGTGGGTGTCGTCGGTGATCGGCACGTACCACTCGTACTGCACCACGTGCTCTTCCGGCCAGTTCTCCACCATCAGCACGCCCGGCAGCACCACCGAGGTGCGGTAGAAGCGGCCGTTGAGGCCGTCGACCTTCAGGCCCAGTTCCTTGTTCTCCAGCACCGGCGCCCACTTGTCGGTGAACAGCCACTGCATCAGGCCCTTCGGACCGTTCTCGTCCTCGACCACGCTGATGCAGTCGTCGCTGGTCGGCAGGATGCCCAGCGGCAGCACCCAGTCCTTGGCGTGGACGATGGCGTTGTCCTTGTGCACCAGGATGTGGGCGTTGTCGAAACCGTTCTCGCAGGCGATCCGCCAGTTGCCGTAGCCGGTGCGGTGCATGCCGTGGACCACGGCGTTGTCGTCGGCGACGCTCGGCGAGGCCGGCCACAGCGGATGCGGGAAGCGCTCGCTGTTTTCCGGGAAGCGGAACGGCAGGTCATCGGTCAGCGGCGGCACGTCTTCGTCGGGGAAGGAGTCCTCGCGGACGAAGACGAAGATCATCCCGTTGATTTCATGCACCGGGTAGGTGGTGATGCCCGTGGTGCCGACCAGCTTGTCGTCCGGGTTGGCGACGATGGTCACCAGGTCGCCTTTTTCCAGGTCGAAGGTGAAGCCGTGGTACCAGCAGGAAATGGTGCTCTTGTTGAAGCACATCGGCTTCTCGGACAACCGCACGCCACGGTGCAGGCACTGGTCCTTGAGGGCGAACACCCTGCCGTTGACCCGGCGCAGCACGATCGGCACGCCGCAGATCTGGATGCCCTGCACCTGGTCCTCGGCCAGCTCGTGGGTGAACAGCGCCGGGTACCAGTGGTTGATGAAGCCCCAGGCCGCGTCTTTATACGGCTGGTACTGACTCTGGGTCTTGGCGTTGTTGGCGCGGGCGTCGCTGATGCCGGTCTTGACCTGGCGGCGGCGGATGATGGGTTGGTCGGACATGTAGGCTCTCCAGGAAGGCTGACGTTGAAGGCACCGCTTGCTGCGGTGCGCTTGTGGCCATCCTAGGAAGCCGGCCGGGGGCTGACGCTCCCGGGACTGAGGGGCTTATCCATCCAGCGCAGAAAATCCTCCGCGCCGGCACCCGGCCCGCGGGTTCAGCGGGCCAGCGTCTCCGACGGGCTTTCGCCGAAGCGGCGCTTGTAGTCGGTGGTGAAGTGGCCGAGGTGGCTGAAGCCCCAGCGATAGGCCACCTCGGTGACGGTGGTGCTGCCGCAACCCTGCCGCGCGAGCTCCTCGTGCACGTTGCGCAGGCGCACTTCCTTCAAGTAGTGCATCGGCGAGGTGTTGCGGTAGCGGCGGAAACCGGTGAACAGCGAGCGGCTGCTGACCCCGGCGTGCTCGGCCATGTCGACGATGGAGATCGGCTCGTGGGCGTGCTCCTCGATGTAGCGCTCCACCCGCTTGACGAAGGACGGCGCGATCACCGGGCCGTCGTCGGCGAGCAGCTCGCCGCTGTAGTTGTGCGGCTGGCAGGCCAGCAGCATGTTGACCAGGTTGCCCTCGAACTGGCTGACCAGCATCGGCGGCAGGTCGCCGTCGTCGGCCGAGAGGCTGTCGTAGATCCAGCCGACCATGCGCATCCAGCGGCGGCCCTGGGGCGTGTCCAGCGGCATCTCCGGCTGGAACTCCACCGGCTTGCCCAGCGAGCGCCCGAGGTGCTGCTGGCAGTGCCGCTCCAGCACGCTGTTGTCGATGCGGATGACCAGCTTCTCGGTGCTGTTGCTGTGGTTGATCACGAAGGGCGAATGGGCGTTGAGGATCGAGCCGGTGGACGGATCGGAGAGCACCCGGCGGGCGCCGAGCTCGATGCGCTCCTGGCCGCGGATCGGCATCTGCACCAGGCTGAAGGTCTCCATGGCGCCGGGGTCGATGCTGATGTCGCCGCCGTAGCTCATGCGGCCGATGCCGATGCCGCCCAGGCGCCGGTAGTAGATGCGGGTGTTGAGCGAGCTGCGGGTGGTATCCAGGCTGCACAGCCGGTTCGCGCAGAAGATCTTCTCGCCCCATTGGCGGGCCTCGTCGAGGTCGCGGGTACGGCAGACCTCGAAGCGCGAGAGGACCACATCCGGCGGCACCGCCGGTGAGAAGTACAGGTTTTCCATGCTGCGACCTCCTCTGTCCGGTGCACGGGCCGGACAGCTTTTCACGTGTTGTACGGGGCACCGGGGAGGTGCCCGCTTTTTTGTTATCGCGAATCGCTTCCTGCGAAATCCGGTCAGGCGCCGGGTCGAATCCGCCGGCACCCGCCGCCCCCGTTCAGCGGGGCAAGGCAATGATGACTGGCTAGTCAGGCAAGAAACATGCCTTGAGCGCAGCCGTACGGCGGTGGCGGCCGGCGCTCCCTGGCAACGCCGCTGCCGCCGTGGGCCGGCGCCCTTCCCTGCCCGGCACAAGGCTCTGCGCCGGGCCTCGCGGCGACCCGTCCGGAGGTTCCGTCCAGGCGCGGCGGGAAGCGCCGGCCAGGGTTTTCAGCGCCGGGCTCCGAGCATCAAGAACAGCATCCGCGCCGGCGTGTTACCGGTGTTACGCCAGGCGTGGCGGGTACCCATCTGCACCACCACATCGCCGGGGCGCAGATGGGTGCCCTGCCCCTCGTCCAGCTCCAGGCACAGCTCGCCTTCGAGCAGCACGCCGTAGTCGATGCTGTCGGTGCGGTGGAAGCCGGGATTGTCCGCCTCGAACAGCTCGCCGAGCCCCGGCAGGCGCTGGCAGATTTCGGCGGCCGCGGCGGCGGGGTCGAAGTTCGCCGGCAGCGGCTGGTCCTGCGGCGGGAAGGTGACCAGCATGGCGCAGCTGCCGCCGACTTCCGGCAGCACCGAAGCGGCCCACGGGGCCTGGCCGTCCGCACCCAGATGGGGCTGCGCGGCGGTCCGCCAGAGCAGCGCCGCGTGGAAGCCCGGCGAGTGTTCGAAGGGCTCGGCCCCCGGGGCCGGGCCATCGCTGACGATACGGGAAAGGCCACGGCTGTCGTGGCCGGTGACGATGCGGCGGGTATTCATGGTCGGTTGTCCCTCGGGTGGCCGCGCCGGCCGGGCCGGCGCGGGGTTGCACTCAGGCGTGGGCGATGTGGAAGTTGCTGAAGCCGCTGGCCTGTGCCTGGATGTCCTGCAGCGCCTCGTTGAGCCGCTCCAGCGGGTAGGCGCGCTCTTCCAGCAGGCCCAGGTCGAGGGTGCCGGAGTCGATCATGCTGGCCATCTCCTCGCCCTCCACCGTGGTGAACCAGAGCGAGCCGATGTACTGCAGCTGCGCGCACATGAAGGGGTGCGGGTCGATGGGAATCGGCCCGGCCACGCCGCCGATCTGCACGATGCGCCCGCCACGCCCGACCGCCTGCATCGCCTCCACCGAGAGCGACGCGGGGGCCTTGGCGCCGAGGGTGTCGAGCATCACGTCGACGCCGCCGGGCACCTGCTCCAGCACCTGCTCGTGGACGCTGCGCTCGCCGATGCGGATCGGCACGATGCGCTGCGGCGCCAGCGCCCGCAGGCGTTCCAGGGCGCCGCCGTCGCGGGCGGCGACCAGCACCTTGGAGGCGCCGAAAGCCAGCGCCAGCAACGCCGCGCCGACGCCCAGGGTGCCGGAGGCGCCGAGGACCAGGATGTCCTGCCCCGGGCGCAGGCCGGACTTGCGGATCGCCGAGTAGGCCGTGCCGAGATAGCCGAAGCGGGTGGCCTGGGCGAAGCTCAGGCGTTGCGGCAGGCGCACCAGGTTCTGCGCCGGCGCGGTCATGTACTGGCCGTAGCCGGCATGCGGGTAGCGCTCGAAGATCGCCTGCGAGCCGGGGCCGAAGCCGAAGTAGCCGAGGAAGGTGTAGGACTCGCAGCGCGGTGTCTCGCCCTGCCGGCAGTGCCGGCACTCGCCGCAGCCGACCCCGGGGTTGACGTAGACGCGGTCGCCCGGCTTGAAGGCGCTGACCGCCGAGCCGACCTCGGCGACCACCCCGGCCGAATCCAGGCCGAAGGTCGCCGGCAGCGCCGGCAGCGGCAGGAAGGGATACCACTCGGGGAAGTGCGTGGTGACGTTCTTCAGGTTGGGGATGATCCCGCTGGCCTCGACCTTCACCAGCACGTCGTGGGGGCCGGGGGCCGGCCGGGGCAGTTCGTCGATGCGGAAGCGTCCGCCGATCTCGTGCAGGCGCGCGGCCTTCATGGTCGACATGTTCGTGTTCTCCAAAGGACCTGGCGCCGCGACGGCGGCGCCAGGCCCGTGGTGGCTGGAAAGAGTGGGCGGCGCCGCCGCCCGGATGCTTCTGCGCTTTTGCCGGCGGCGCCCCGCCACGTTCGACGGGGCGCCGCGCGGGCGTCAGCGGCCGGCCGCCTGCAGGGTCTGCAGGGAGAAGTTGGTGGCCTTGGCGGGGAAGTTGGTCTTCCAGCTCGCGGTGTCGATCAGCGAGACGGTCGCGTGGTTGCGCTGGAAGTCGATGATCGCGCTGGCGGTGGTGCGCACGTCGCCGTCGGCGATGTTCGAGTAGGAGTGGAATTCCATGAACTTCCAGAACTCGCCTTTGCGGTCATAGGCCTCGGCGTAATAGAAGCGCGGGTACTTCACGTCCATGTACAGCACCTTCTTGCTGTAGGGGTGGATGGACGGGGTCACCGCCTCGATCACGTACACCTCGCGCGGCTCGAAGTTGTTGTGGTTCATGTTCCAGTACGGCGGCTGGTCGTCGAGCACCGGGTACTTCTCGGCGAAGGTCTTGCCGTTGGTGTTCCACAGGCCGGTCTTGCTGTTCGCCGCGGCGAGCACCCAGCGGGTGCCGACCAGCTTGTACTCGGGGTACCAGCAGGGCCGCGCGTTGAAGGCGTCGAGGTCGTCCTGCAGCTGGTCGGAGGAACCGACCGGGTCCATCCACGCGCCGCCCGACAGGCGCCGCACGCGGCGCACCGCGGGGATGTAGGCCCAGACGTCGTTGACCTTCTCCGAGTCGTACATCTGCGTGTAGGTGCCCAGGCCCTTCATGTCCGACGGCGACTTGAAGTACAGCAGCTGGCGGCCGCGCTCGCTGCCGTCGCCCTCCGCCTGGTCGCCGGTCAGGCGGCCCTTCATCGAGTAGCGGCTGAACTCGGCCACGGGTTCGGCGTGGACGCCCTTCTTGCCGTCGATCAGCAGCTGGGTGAACTGCGGCACCTGGGACACGTCGCCCACCAGCTGGCCGAGGTGCCAGTTCCACATCAGCTTCTCGGCGGCCTGCGGGTCCTTCGGATCGATGTCCGGGAAGGGCTCGCCGGCGCCCCAGTTGTCCACCCGGCAGGCGTCCTTGTTGATCGTCGACCTGCCGGCGTTGGCCTGCGAGGCCTTGACCCAGCGCGGGTCGAGCTTGACCTCCTGGGACTTGGCCAGCGGCAGCTGCCAGCCGTTGTTGCGGATGCGCCACTCCATCTTCTCGGTGAGCAGGCTGGCGATGCTGTGGCCTTCGAAGGTGTCGTTCTTCACCTGGTCGAGGTTGGCGGCGGAAATCACGGTGCCGGGGGCCAGCTCGGCGGCGCCGGCCAGCAGGGGCGCGAGGCCGGCGATGGCCAGGCCGAGGCCCAGGGTCTGTTGCTTGGCGAATCGGGTGATCTTCATGGTCGGTTCTCCCCTGCTGGTCAGAACAGGTAGGTCAGGCTGGTATAGAGTTGGTCGCGGTTGTGGAAGTAGCCGAACATCGTGGTGTCGTCGCAGTTGACGGCCTTGCCGGGAGTGCACTTGTCGCCGTCGCGCCAGGCGTCGTCCCAGAAGGCGTCGTACTCGACCTTCCAGCGCCACTTGCTGGACAGCTCGACGGTCACCGAGGGCACCGCGAAGCCGCCGTTGTTGCTGAGGTCGGCGCCCAGCACCAGTTGCGGCTGGATGCGCCCGTTGTCGTAGCTCAGGCCGAAGATGGTGGTGGCCAGCGCGGAGTGTTCCTTGACCTTGCCGCCCCAGCCGACGCTGTAGAGCAGTTGGTCGTCGGAGTCGAAGTTCTGGATCCACTTGTCGAACAGCTGCACCGAGAAGAACATCGGCTTCTCCGTGCCCAGCAGGGTCTGGCTGGCGGCGATGTTCTTGTCCATGCGCAGCATCAGCGCGACCACGTCCTTGGTCTCGTAGCCGTCGAAGCCGGGGGCGACGGTCTGGCTGATCAGGGTCGGCACCGGCAGCTGGATCTGGTACGGCGCGTCCTTGATGTAGCCCACCTCGGTGCTGAACACCGCGTCGGCCGCGTCGGAATAGCGGCTGGCGGTGAAGCCGAAGATGTCGACGATCGGGTAGATGATCTCGCCGGCCACGCCGCGGGTCTGGTCGGTGCCGACGGTCTTCGCGCCGGACGGCACGCCGGGCATGCCGAACATCGCCAGGTTGTCCGAGGCGTTGAGGATCGGCGAGTTGTAGAAGGTGCGCAGGTACGACAGCGAGTAGTTGGTGTCGCCCCACAGCCCGCTCCAGCGCACGCCGCCGGTCCAGTCGCGGTAGTCGCCTTCGTCGTTCTCGAAGTTGTAGGGGTCGATGTTGCGGAAATCGACGCCGGCGTAGGGCTGGCTCGACCAGCGTCCGCCGTAGATGTCGAGCTCGGTGCCGATGTCGTCCTTGGCGTCCAGGCCCGGACGCACGAAGGCCTCGATGCCGCCGTCGGCCTCGGGGATGTCGATGTTCATCTTGACGATGTTGTTGGTCTTGCGCAGTTCCTCGTTGGCAGGTTCCAGGAAGCTGCGCCAGGTGTAGTCGAAGCCGTGCACCAGGTCGTTGGCGGCGAAGAAGTCGGTCTCGCCCCAGGCGATCTGCTGCTTGCCGATGCGCAAGCGGGTGCGCTCGCCGACCGGGAAGTCGACGTACAGCTCGCGGATCTCCTGGTTGTCGTAGAGATCCATGATGTCGCCGCGGGAGCCGGAGTGGTAATTGTTGGCGCCCATCTCCTCCAGGTGTTCGAGGAAGTCGGTCTTGATCTCCCGCGAGGCACGCAGCTTGGCCACCACCGAGACGTCCTCGGTGGCCTGCCAGTCGAGGTTCAGGCGCGCCGTGCTGCGGGCCATGGAGAGCTTGCCGGCGTCGTCGTAGCCGGGGGTGTCCTTCCAGTCCTTGGTGTTCATCGACAGTTCCTGGCGCAGGTAGCCGTCGACCTTCAGGGCGTCCTCCGCCAGCAGCGGCGCCGAGGCCGAGGCCAGGGCGAGCGCCAGGCTGAGCTTGTGCAACGGCAGGCCCACGGGCCGTGCCGACTTGGTCGGTTGGTGCATCACGATCGTTCCCCTAGTGTGGTTGGCAGTCAGGCTGCTGGGTTCGTTCTTGTTGTCGTACAGCGCGCCTCAGGCCAGGCGCAGGGGTGCCGACGGCTCGCCGGCGGCCACCGGCCGCGGCGAGTCGCCGAAGATGAAGCGGGGGCGGAACACGTAGATCAGGGCGGGCATGACGAACAGCGCGGACATCGCCGAGACGCTCAGCCAGATGGCCATCAGCAGGCCCATCTCGGCCTGGAAGCGCAGGGACGACAGCCACCACAGCAGGGTGCTGATGATCAGCACGCTGGCGGTGACGATCACCCCCATGCCGGCGGAGTGCAGCGCCTGGCGCACGGCGTGTTCGGCACTGGCGCCGGCGGCGATCTCTTCCTTGATGCGGTCGGCGATGTAGAAGGCGTAGTCCACCCCCAGGCCGATGCCGAGCGCCGCCACCGGCACCGTGTTGATGTTCATGCCGATGCCCTTCCAGGCCATGAAGCTGAAGGTCAGCATGTTCGAGATGATCACCGGGACCATGAACAGCATGCCGGCCACCGCGGAGCGGTAGACCAGGGTGCAGAGCACGGCGAGCACCAGCAGGGCCAGGGCGATGGCCTCGATCTGGCTGGAGAGGATGATCTCGTTGACCGCCGCCATCACCCCGATCACCCCGCCGGCCAGCTGCCAGTGCCCGGCCGACAGCGGGTTGGCGGCGATGAATTCCTGGATGCGCGACACCGCGGTGCGGATGGTCTCGCCCTGGCGGTCGCGGAACATCAGGGTCACCGAGGCGTTGGCGTACTTGGCGTCGCTGAAGCGGTCCATGTCGCCCGGCTCGGAGACCGAATCGAGCATGGCCACCAGGCTTGCGTTGATCGCGTCGCTGTCGCTCAGCTCCAGGTAGCGCGGGTTGCCCTCGCGCAGGCTGGCGTTGACCTGCGGCAGCACGTCGGCCAGCGACTGCGAGCCGCCGATCTCCGGCTGCGCCTCGATGAAGCGCTGGAAGCGGCTCATCGCATGCAGCGCCTCGTTGTTCTTCACCAGGCCCGGCTGGGCGTCGTCGCCGAGCACGATGAACATCCGGTCGACACCCTCGAAGCGCGCGTTGATCGCCGCCGAGTCGCGGTTGTACTGGGCGTTCGGCCAGAGGATCGGCGAACCCGGATTGGCGTCGCCGATCTTCAGGTTCAGCGCGTAGAGGCCGGCGCAGACCACCACCAGCAGGCTGCAGGCGAGCACCAGGTAGCGGCCGCGCGACAGGGTGATGCGCACGCTCAGGTCGAGCACCCGGCGCAGCAGCGGCAGGCAGTCGAACGGATGCGCATAGCCGTGCGGCTTGCGGATCCAGGAGAGCATCACCGGCGTCAGGATCACCGCGCTGATGGTCAGCGTGGACACCCAGACCACCGACAGCACGGTGAGCTTCTGCAGCATCGGGATGGGGCTCAGCGCCACCACCGCCATGCACGCGGCATCGGCGATCACCCCGAGCATGCCCGGGCGGAACAGGTCGGCCAGCGCCACCCGCGCGGCGATGCGCGAGACATCGGCGCCGGCCGGCAGCAGTTCCAGTTCGTCGTCGAAGCGGTTGACGATCTGCACCGAGTGCGACACCGCCCGCGAGGTGATGAGCATGGCGACGACGATCACCAGCGGCTCGAAGTTGATCCCCAGCAGGCGGCAGATGCCCAGCGCCCAGACCGCGCTGACCGCGCCGGCGAGCAGCGGCAGGAACACCCCGCGCCAGGTGCGCAGGAGAATGAACAGCAGCAGCAGGGTCACCGCCACCGCGGCCAGGACCAGGTGCAGGGTTTCCGGCACGTGGTGGCTGACCCAGCCGTAGAGGATCGGATCGCCGACCACGCGGATCTTCACGCTGCCGTCGTCGACCTTGGCGATCAGCCCGCGCACCTGCTCGAACACCTTGGCGTAGTCGACCTTCTGGTCGATGAAGTCGACGGTGACCAGGGTCGCCTGGAGGTCCTTGGACACGTAGGGGCCGTAGACCAGCGGATTGCGCAGCACCGCCTGGCGCAGCTGCTCCATGCCGGCGGCGTCGGCGGGGATGTCCGGCCACATCAGCGGGCGGCTCTCGATGCCGTCGGTGGAGGCGCGCACTTCCTTGAGCTTCTTCGAGGCCAGGGAGGTGATCTGGTACTGGTTGACCGCGGACACCTGGCGCAGGCCGAGGGTGACCTCGCGCACCTTCTGCAGCACCGGCGTCTGGAAGATGTCGCCCTGGTCGACCTCGAACATGATGGTGACCATGTTCGAGCCGCCGAAGGTGTCCTTGAATTTCTCGTGGGTGCGCACGTAGTCGTGGCGTGACGGCAGCATGTCCTCGAAGACGGTGCGCACCTCGATGTGCAGCGCGAACCAGGCCAGCGCCAGGGTCAGGCCCGCCAGGACGGAGACCACCCAGGCGCGCCGCTCGATGCAGAATGTGGCGATACGTTCGATCATGTTCTTGAGTCTCGAATGGGGGATCGAAGGGTCAGCGGGCCAGCGGTGCCCAGCGTTGGCCGTCCCAGCGGCCGAGGCCGGCGCCGGCCAGCCAGACCTGGCCGTCGGCGACCAGCGAGGCGGTGTGCCAGGTCAGGTCGCGGGCATCCAGGGTGCCGGCCTTCCAGTCGATGCCGGCGCCGGTCGGGGTGCCGGTGACCCAGCGGCCCATGGCGCCGAAGGCCAGCCACTGCTTGCGCTCGGGGCTCCACTGCACGCTGAACAGGTGCTCGCTGATGCCCAGCTGGACCGGGCTCCACTGGCGGCCGCCGTCGCGGGTCACCAGCAAAGTGCCCTCCACGCCCACGGCCACGCCTTCGAGCCCGTCGCGCAGGGCCACCGCCATCAGCGAACCGGGCACCGGCGGCGGGACGTCCTCCCACTGCCCGCCCCGGACATCGCCGAGCAGGATGCGGCCGAACTCGCCGACCACCAGCAGGCGCCCGTCGTCGAGCAGGGCCAGGTCGTTCCAGGCGACGTCTTCCTCGTCGCGCAGGCGCTGCCAGCTGCGGCCGTAGTCGCGGCTGACCAGCAACGCGCCCATCTCGCCGCTGGCCACGGCCAGGCCGTCCTTGCCGGTGCGCACGCGGTTGAGCTTGTTGGCGACCTCCGAGCGCGGCACGTCGGCCACCTGCTTCCAGCTGCGCCCGGCGTCCTCGCTGCGCAGGATCACCCCGTCGTTGCCCACCGCGACCAGGTGGCTGGCGTCCCAGGCGGCGATGTCCTGCAGGGTGTTGCGGGTCGGGGTCGGCAGCCTCTGGATGCGGCCGTCGGCGCCCACCGCGAGGATCTTGCCGTTGGAGCCGCAGGCCAGCACGCCGGCCGAGGGCAGCTGCGCCAGGCCGTAGAACTGGTCGCGGCGCTCCAGCGCCGGTGGGGTCACGCTGGCGCCCACCGAGCGCGGCTTGATGAACAGGCCGGCCCACAGCAGGCCGCCGATGATCGCCCAGGGCAGCACCACCACCAGGGCATTGAGCGCGCGCCGGCCGGCGCTCGCGGGCGACTGCACGGGTGCAGTCGGGGATTCATCGATACTGATGAGCTTTGTCATGGCTAGAGTCCGCACACTGCGGTCGTCCAGGGGCTGACGACCAAGGCAGCTCCACTCTAGGTAGCGGGCGGCCGGGGGGACTATCCCGGTACTGCACGGCTTATCCGCTATGCGCAGAATCTTGATTGCGATCAAGGCACGAATTGGAGTGTTGCGGGCGGGGCGCGGGAAGCGCCGGCCACCCGAACGCGGACACGCCAAGGCGCGGCTCCCGAATCCGTTCGGGAACCGCGCCTTGGCGAGTGGCGGCCGGGCTGGCGGGGGTCTAGCGCGCCTGCTTGAGCAGGTCGAGGGCGACGTCGACGATCATGTCTTCCTGGCCGCCGACCATGCGCCGCTTGCCCAGCTCGACGAGGATGTCCACGGCCTTGATGCCGTACTTCGCCGAGGCCACTTCGGCATGGCGCAGGAAGCTGGAATAGACGCCGGCATAGCCGAGGGCGAGGGTTTCGCGGTCGACCCGCACCGGGCGGTCCTGCAGCGGGCGCACCAGGTCGTCCGCCGCATCCATCAGCGCGTAGAGGTCGGTGCCGTGGTCCCAGCCGAGCTTGTCGGCGGCGGCGATGAACACCTCCAGCGGCGCGTTGCCCGCCCCCGCGCCCATGCCGGCGAGGCTGGCGTCGATGCGGTCGCAGCCCTCCTCCACCGCGGCGATGGAGTTGGCCACGCCGAGGCTGAGGTTGTGGTGGGCGTGCATGCCGGTCTCGGTCTCGGGCTTGAGCACGGCCTTCACCGCGCGGAAGCGCGCGCGGATGTCGTCCATGTTCATCGCCCCGCCGGAGTCCACCACGTAGATGCAGGTGGCGCCGTAGCTCTCCATCAGTTTCGCCTGTTGCGCGAGACCTTCCGGGGTCTGCATGTGGCTCATCATCAGGAAGCCGACGGTGTCCATGCCCAGCTCGCGGGCGTACTCGATGTGCTGCTTCGAGACGTCCGCCTCGGTGCAGTGGGTCGCCACGCGGACCACCCGCGCACCGGCGTTGTAGGCGTTCTTCAGGTCGTGGATGGTGCCGATGCCCGGCAGCAGCAGCGTGGCGATCTTCGCGTGCTTCACCACGTCCGCCGCCGCTTCGATCCACTCCAGGTCGGTGTGGGCGCCGAAGCCGTAGTTGAAGCTCGAACCCTGCAGGCCGTCGCCGTGGGCCACCTCGATGGAATCGACCCTGGCCATGTCCAGCGCGGCGGCGATGGCGCGCACGTCGTCCAGCGAATACTGGTGGCGGATGGCATGCATGCCGTCGCGCAGGGTCACGTCGGAGATATAGAGTTTCTTGCCGTTCATGCCGAGGCCCCCATCGCCAGCGCCATGCGCTCGGCGGTGGCCAGCGCGGCGGACGTCATGATGTCGAGGTTGCCGGCGTAGGCCGGCAGGTAGTGGGCGGCGCCTTCGACTTCGAGGAACACCGAGGTCTTCAGCCCGCTGAAGCGGCCGTGGCCGGGGATGTCGAGGTCGCGCACCGCGTCGAACTGCACCTTCTGCTTGAGGCGGTAGCCCGGCACGTAGGCCCGCACGGCGGCGGCCATCTCCTCGATGCTCGCCTCGACCCTGGCCTGGTCGACCGCCTCGCTGAGCACGTACACGGTGTCGCGCATGATCAGCGGCGGCTCGGCCGGGTTCATGATGATGATCGCCTTGCCCCTGGCCGCGCCGCCGATCACCTCGATGGCCTTGCTGGTGGTCTCGGTGAATTCGTCGATGTTGGCGCGGGTGCCGGGGCCGGCGGACTTGCTGGCGATGGAGGCGATGATTTCCGCGTAGTGGACCTTCGCCACCCGCGACACCGCCGCGACCATCGGGATGGTCGCCTGCCCGCCGCAGGTCACCATGTTCACGTTCAGCGCCTGCAGGTGCTGCTCCAGGTTGACCACCGGCACGCAATAGGGACCTATCGCGGCCGGGGTCAGGTCGATCACGCGAAGATTGGGCTTGTGGCCCCGCAGGAATGCGTCGTTCTTCACGTGGGCGCCGGCGGAGGTGGCATCGAAGACGAAGTCGATCTCGTCGAAGATCGGCAGGCGGGTCAGGCCCTCCACGCCTTCGTGGGTGGTGGCCACGCCCATTCGTGATGCGCGGGCCAGACCGTCGGAGGCCGGGTCGATACCGACCATGGCGGCCATTTCCAGGTGCTGCGCGTTGCGCAGGATCTTGATCATCAGGTCGGTGCCGATGTTGCCGGAACCGATGATCGCGGCTTTGCGTTTCTGGTTCATGGGGTTCTCCCTGCTCATTCGCCGCTGAAGGTCACGCCGACGCGGCCCAGGCCGTCGATCTCGGCGTCGAAGCGATCACCGGCGGCCACCGCCACCATGGGCCCGAGGGCGCCGGTGAGGATGATGTCGCCGGCCCTGAGCGGGTCGCCCAGGCCGGCCATGGTGCGCGCCAGCCAGACCGCCGCGTTGAGCGGGTGGCCGAGGCACTCGGCGCCGCTGCCGGCGGAGACTTCCTCGCCGTTGCGGGTCATGCGCATGGCCGCGCCGCGCAGGTCCAGGCCGTCGATCCGGCGGGCCGGGCCGCCGAGCACGAAGCAGCCGCTGGAGGCGTTGTCGGCCACGGTGTCGGCGAAGCGGATGTTCCAGCCCTGCACGCGGCTGCCGACGATCTCCAGCGCCGGCACGACCCAGCCGGTGGCGGCCAGGACGTCGGCGAAGGTGGTGTCGGCGCTGGGCAGGTCGCGCTCCAGCAGCAGGGCGATTTCCGCCTCGATCTTCGGCTGCAGCACACGGCCGAAGGGCACGGTCTCGTTGTCGCCGTAGGCCATGTCGGCGAACAGGCAACCGAAGTCCGGCTGGTCCACGCCCAGCTGGGCCTGCACCTTGGGGTTGGTCAGGCCGATCTTGCGGCCCACCAGGCGCCGGCCGGCGGCCAGGGCATGGGTGAGGTTGATGCGCTGGATGGCGTAGGCGGCCTCGCCGTTCTCGGCGCCGATGACCTCGCGCAGCGGAGCGATGGCCTCGCCCTGCTGTTCCGCGCGGCGCAGGTCGGCGGCCAGGCGTTCGAGGGTGTCTCGGGAAATGCTCATGGGGCACCTCGGTTCAGTGCTGGAGGAAGTCCAGCACCAGGCGGTTGAAGGATTCGGCGTGTTCCCACTGGGCCCAGTGGCCGCAGTTGTTGAACACGTGCAGGGAGGAATTCGGGATGCCGGCGAGCAGGCGCAGGCCGACGTCCATCGGCACGAAGCGGTCGTTGCGGCCCCAGACGATCAGCGTCCGCGCCTGGATCTCGGCCAGGCGCGGGCCGAAGTCGGGGAACTGCCGGGGGTTGGCCGCGAGGCTTGCGACGAAGTTGTCGAGGTGGTCGCGGCGGCTGAGCATGTTGTCCAGGCGAATCCGGAACAGCTCCTCGGTGAGGTCGCTCGGGTCGAAGACGAAGACGTTCATCATCCTCTTCAGGTTGTCGATGGTCGGCTCGCGGTACAGCGCGTTGAGCAGCTTGATGCCCTCGGTGGGCATCGGCACGAAGGGACTGGCGCCGCCGGTGCCGCCGCCCATCAGCACCAGCTTGCCGACCCGCTGCGGGTAGGTCAGCGCGAAGGCCACGGCGCTGTGGCCGCCCATGGAGTTGCCGAGGATGTGCACGCGCTCAAGGCCGAGCACGTCGAGCAGGCCCTTGAGCGCGGTGGCGTTGAGCTGCGAGCGCGAGCCGCGGCAGACGACGGGGTCGCTGCGGCTCCAGCCCGGGCAGTCCACCAGCAGCACGCGGAAGCCGGCGGCGAGCAGCGGCTCCAGGTTGCGGCTGAAGTTGGCCCAGCCACTGGCGCCGGGGCCGGAACCGTGGAGCATGACCAGGGTTTCGGCGCCCTCGCCGAGGTCGTTGTAGTGCAGCTGCAGGTCCAGCTCGCCTTCCTGGATGCGGGCGAAACGGCTGCTGGCGGCTTCGCTGATTTCGAGCGTCATGGCGCGGGTCCTCTTAGACGGAGTGGGCGGCGAGTCAAACGGATCGTGCGGCGAGCGCGCCGAAGCCGGCGATCCACTCGGGGATCGGCCGGTAGTAGCGGCTGCCGCTGCGGTACTCGCCGAAGGCCGACAGCGCGGCGAACGCGGCGACCCAGGTCTTCACCTCATGGGTCGACTTGCCGGCCAGCGCCGACAGCTCGGCGTTGCCCAGCGGGTCCAGCTCGGCGAAGCGGCGCCGCTCCAGCAGGTCGAGGAAATGGTTGTCCCACTGGGGATTGAGCGGGTGCAGCGAATCCGGGGCCGCGACGAAATTCAGCGCCGCGTCGATCACCCGCTGCTGGCGCGCCTGGCGCTCGTCGGGCGGCAACTGGCGGCCGCCGCCGAGCAGGCGCTCGGCCATGCGCGCATCGACCTTCGCCAGCTCCGGCACCGGCGGCTGGTGCGACAGGCCGCCGGAACCGAGGAACAGCACGCGCTTGCCGGTGGAACGGGCGAAACGGCCGATGGCCTCGCCGAGCAGCCGGGTGCGCTGGAAGCCGGGCAGCGGGGCCGCCACCGAGTTGATGAACACCGGGATCACCGGCCGCGCGTCGAGGCCGCCGAACAGCAGCTCCAGCGGCTGGGCGAAACCGTGGTCGACCTGCATGCGGTAGGACAGCGCGACGTCCACGCCCTCCTCCAGCACCGCCGTGGCGCAGGCCTCGGCGATCTCGCGGGGCACGCTCAACGGCCCGGCGAGGCTGTGGAAGTCGCCGATGGCGTGGGCCACGGCGCCGATGCAGAACGGCGGCATGAGGTCGTAGAAAAAGCCGTTGTAATGGTCCGGGGCGAAGAGGAACACCAGCTCCGGATCGAACGCGGCGATCCGCGCGCGGGCGGCGGCGATCACCTCGTCCACCTCGGCCAACACCTCGGCGGCCGGGTCGACGTAACCCACCAGGGGCGTGTGCGAAAGACACTGCAGACAGGCGCTCATCGCGGCACCCCCTTGGCAGGACGATGGCTCCCCACGACGGCGGCCAGGCGCCGGACGGAATGGATACAGGCTTTCATGACGGAACGGCTCCGGGTCGGATGGCTGAGCGCCAGCCGCCGCCCGGAGCGGGCATCGACACGGACGATGCGCGCCGATCCGCTCAGCGACAGCAGGCAATGCCGATCCTAGGAGCCGGCGGGGACTTGGGCGCTCCCGTGAATCACGGCGTTATCCGAAAAGCGCCAGAACTGCGCGGGCGCCGCCGCCGGACGCCTCAGGAGCCGCCTTGCGCCGGCAGCGTGAACTGCACCACGGCCCCGCGCGGCGGGTTGGCGCCGGCCCAGAGGCGGCCGCCGTGGGAATCGATGATCGAGCGGCAGATCGACAGGCCCATGCCCAGGCCCGTGGCCTTGGTGGTGTAGAACGGCGTGAAGAGCTGCTCGGCGTTCGGCGCGGCGAACCCCGGCCCGGAGTCGCTGACGCTGACCAGCAGCCCGCCGTCGTCGTCCTGCGCGGTGACGATATCCAGCTGGCGCTCGCCGTCCGCCACCTCGCCCATCGCCTCCACCGCGTTGATGATCAGGTTGAGCAGCACCTGCTGCAGCTCCACGCGATCGCCCGCCGCCGCCGGCAGGTCCGGCGCCAGCCGCGTGCGCACGCTCACGCCGCCCTTGAGCGCCTGGCCACGGGTGAACTCGACCATCTCCAGGATCGCCGCATTGACGTCCACCGCCGTGCGCTGCGACGGCGCCTTGCGCAGCATCTCGCGGATGCGCTGGATCACCTCGGCGGCGCGGTTGGCGTCCTTGACGATGCGCCCGAGCACCTGCCCCACCTCGCCCAGCTGCGGCGGCTGCGCACCCAGCCAGCGCTGCGCGGCATTGGCGTTGGTGACGGTGGCGGCGATCGGCTGGTTCACCTCGTGGGCGATGGACGCGGCCAGCTGGCCCATGGTCGCCACGCGGTTGGCGTGGGCCAGTTCGGTCTGCACCTCGCGGTAGCGCCGCTCGCTCTGGCGCACCTGTTCCTCGGCGCGCTTGCGCTCGCTGAGGTCGAGCACGAAGGCCACGCCCTCCCGGCGCCCGGCCTCGAAGGGCGCCAGGCCGATGATCACCGGCAGCCGGCTGCCGTCGCGCTTCAGGTATTCGCGCTCGAAGGGCGGCGCGCTGCCGTCCCGGATCGCCGCCATCACGGTCAGCTCGCTTTCCGCGCGGACCTCGGCGGGCACCAGGTTGCGCCAGCGCAGGCGCCCCGCGGCGACATCCTCGCGCGCGTAGCCGAACATGCGCAGGAAGGCGTCGTTGGCTTCAAGAATGTCGCCGTCGGCGCTCCAGACGATGATGCCGATGATGTTGGCGTCGACCAGCCGGCGGATCTTCGCCTCGCGCTCGGCGACGTCGCGGTACAGCCGGGCGTTCTCCAGGGAGCTCGCCGCCTGGGACGCCACCAGCTTGAGCACCGCCGTGCGCGCCGGGCTGAAGGCCCGCGCGGTGAGGTTGTTCTCCAGGTACAGCGCGCCGCTGAGCTGGCCCTGGTTCATCAGCGGCAGGCAGAGGATCGAGCGCGCCTGCCGCCCGTGCACGTACGGGTCGGCGGCGAACCCGGGGTCGGCCACGGCATCGTTGAGCACCAGGCTCTGCCGGGTGCGCAGCACCTGGTAGAGGATCGTTTCCGGCAGCAGCGCGCCGTCCACCGGGGTGTCGCGCAGCTGCAGGCGCGGCGCGGCGTCGTCGACGGTCGCCTCCGCCACCACCCGCGGCTCGCCGTCGCGGCACAGCAGCAACAGGCCCCGTTCGGCGCCGGCCTGCTCGATGGCGGTGCGCATCACGCTGTCCACCAGCCGCTCCAGCACGATCTCGCCGGAGATGGTCTGCAGCACCTTGAGCACCGTGCCCAGGTCGAGCTGCTCCACCGGCGCGGCCATGGTCGCCGTGGCACCGGGCGCGGGCGACTCCAGCGCGAGCTGGGGATGGCGCGCCTCCAGTTGCGACACCTTGCCGTCGGCGCCCCAGCGCCGGTAGCAGTCGCGCGCCTCCAGCAGGTAGACCCGGGCGATCCGGCCGAGCCCCTGCGCGGCGTAATGACCGGCCGCGAGCTCGCTGGCCAGCGCCTCGACCTGGGTGAAACCGCCCGCCTGCGCCGCATGGATGGCCTGCTCGTAGAGCGGCCCGGCGTCGGCCAGGCGCCGCTCCAGGCGGGCGATCTCGGCGTCCAGCAGGAGGATGTGGCAGGCGAAGTTCTCCGGGCACAGCCGCGCCCAGGCCTGCAGGTCGTCGCGGTGCGCGCGCACGGCGCGCAGATGGTCGCCGGCCTCAATGTCGGCGCCGGCCAGGGCCGCGCGGGACAGGCCGTCGAAGAAGTGGTATTCGGCCTCTTCGAGGAAGGAGTCGGACGTGCTGAAGTGTGGCTGGGCCTGCGCCGCCGCTTCGCTGGCGGCCTGGTATTCGCCGGCGAGGTAGCGGGCCTGCAGCTTGCGCACCCAGTACCAGCAGGCCAGCACCTTGGAGGCGCCGCCCAGCTCCCGCTCGACCGCGGCCTCGCTGTAGCCGTCGGCATCGAGGCAGCCGAAGACGGGCGTCGCGCCGCGCAGCATGCGGATCATCGCCAGCTGGCTGTCGAGGAAGGCGATCACCAGGCTGAAGCGCACCCGGCTGGCGTAGGCCATGCCGCGTTCGGCCTCGGCGTGCAGCGCCGCCAGCGGCTCGCCGGCGAAGAACAGGTTGGACACCAGGATGTTGCAGGCGAAGGCGCCGAACGGCAGGTCGCCGACGCGGTTCGCCGCGTTGAAGGCGCGCTGCAGCAAGGCGCTGCAGTCGCGCACCGGTTGCGCCCAGCGCGCCACGAACAGCGCGAAGGACAGGCAGGTGCGCGCCTCGTAGCGCTCCAGGCGGCGGCGGTCGACCAGCTCGCAGCCGAGCCGGCCGAAGCGGAAGCCCGCCGGGTAGTCGCCGAAGCGCCGGCCGGCGATGCGCGGGATATTCGCGTAGGCCACGCAGGAGGCATCGCTGTTGCCGTATTCGAGGCTGAGGGTGATGGCCCGGCAGATGGTCAGGCAGGCCAGGTTCTCGTCGGTGTGCAGGGCCGGCGAGAACAGCGTGGTCAGCACCTCGATGGCGGCCAGGGCGGATTCGTCGCGCATCGGCGGCAGTTCGATGAGCTGCTTGATCTGCCGCTCGCCGAGTTGCGTCCAGATGCGCTGGTACTCGCGCTGCACCGCCGCGTCGTCCGGGTGGACCGGCCAGTCGATGCCCTGGCCGCGGAGGAAGTCGAGGCAGGTCGCCACCGCGTCCTCGCGGCGGTCGAGCAGCAGGTGGATGTCCACCAGCAGGCAGGCCACCTGGGTGCGCTCGGCGATGTTTTCCACGTGCCCGGCAAGCCGGTGCAGGCGCGCTTCGGCGGCGGCCAGCTGGCCACCGACGAACTCGCATTCGGCGCAGCCCCATTCCAGGGCGAACAGCAGCTCGCGCCGCCGCTGCCAGTGCGAGGCGTCGAGCAGTTCCACGCCCTTGGCGAAGTAGCTGAGCGCCGAGACATAGGCGGCGGACGCCTTGGCCCGCTGCCCGGCGAGCAGGTTGAGCTCGGCCAGTTGCTCCCGCTCGGCGGCGGTGCCGATCAGCCCGGCGCCACGGTTGAGCTGGCCGACGATCTCGAAGATCGACTCCTCGCGCTGCTGCGGCGGCGTCTGCGCGGCGAGCAGGCGGCCGATGCGCAGGTGCGCGGCGGCGCGCTCGTCCGGGGGGATCAGCGAATAGGCGGCCTCGTGGATGCGGTCGTGGGCGAAGGCGAACGCGTCCTCCAGCGGCTCCACCAGCTCCTGGCGGATCGCCTCCCACAGGGCCTTGCGCAACTGCGTGCGGGGCAGGTCGAGCACGCTGGAGAGCGTGCCGCTGTCGGCCAGGTGGCCCAGGCAGGCGAGCTGCTGCAGGACCTGGCGGGTCTGCGCCGGCAGGCGCGCCAGCTTGTCGAGCATCAGGTCGACGACGTTGTCGGTGTAGCCCTTGGCGTGGATGCGCGCGGTATCCCAGCGCCACGCCCGGGCCTCGTAGTCGAAGGCCAGCAGGCCCTCCTCGGCGAGGGCCTGGAGGAACTGGATGGTGAAGAACGGGTTGCCGGCGGTCTTTTCCAGCACCAGCTGCGCCAGCGCTTCGATCTGCCCGCGCGGGCAGTGCAGCGCCTCGGCGATCAGCTGCTCGATGTGCCGGCGGCCCAGCGGCGCCAGGCTGACTTCCTCGATCCGCACCTGCGCCGCCGCCAGCTTGCGCAGGGTGAGGCTCAGCGGATGGCTGTCGTCCACCTCGTTGCTGCGGTAGGCGCCGACCAGCAGCATGTGGCGCAGCTCGGCGCCGCTCAGCAGGTCGTCCAGCAGGTCGAGGGTCGCCGCGTCCAGCCATTGCAGGTCGTCGAGGAACAGCGCCAGGGGATGCTCCGCCCGCGCGAACACCCCGATGAAGCGCTTGAGCACCCGCAAGAAACGGCGGTGCGCCTGCTGCGGGTCGAGCGCCGGCAGCTCCGGTTGCTCGCCGACGATCAGCCGCAGTTCGGGGATCAGCTCGGTCATCAGCCGCCCCTCGTCCCCGAGCGCCTCCGCCAGGGCCTCGCGCCAGCGCGCCAGTTCGCGCTCGCGCTTGCCCAGCAGCATGCGCACCAGGTTCTGGAACGCCTGCACCAGGGTGGCGTAGGGGATGTTGCGCTTGTACTGGTCGAACTTGCCCGCGGCGAACAGGCCGCGCGGCGGCACCAGCGCCTTGTGCAGTTCGTTGACCACCGAGGACTTGCCGATCCCGGAATAGCCGCTGACCAGCAGCAGCCCCGGCGCCTCGCCGGCGACGCTGCGCTCGAAGGCGGCGACCAGGGTGGCCACCTCCTCCTCGCGGCCGTAGAGCTTCTCGGGGATCAGCAGGCGGTCCGGCACGCTGTGCGCGTCCAGCGCGAATTCCTCCAGGGGCCGCCCGGCCTCCCGGTCCGCCAGGCAGCGGCGCAGGTCGTATTCGAGGCCGGCGGCGCTCTGGTAGCGCTCCTCGGCGGTCTTGGCCAGCAACTTCATGACCAGCCGCGACAGCACCGCGGGAATGCCCGGCACCCGCCGGTCGGGCGGCGCCGCCTGGCGGGCGATATGGCAATGCACCCACTCCATGGCATCGCTGGCGGCGAACGGCAGGTCGCCGGTGAGCATCTGGTAGAAGGTCACGCCCAGGGCGTAGAGGTCGCTGCGCGAGTCGATCGAGCGGTTCATCCGCCCGGTCTGCTCCGGCGCCATGTAGGCCAGGGTGCCGGCGAGGGTCTCCGGCGGCTCCGGCGCCTGGCGCTCGCGCGGCAGCCGCGAGGCCAGGCCGAAGCCGGTCAGGCGCGGGCCGCCGTCGGCGCAGTCGACCAGGATATGCGCGGGCTTCAGGTCCTTGTGCAGCAACGCCCGCTGGTGCAACCGGCCCAGCGCGGCGGCGATGCCCACGGCCAGGTGCAGGAAGCGCTCGATGGGCATGGGCGCCCCGAGCAGGGCGGAAAGCGGCTCGCCACCGGGGTCGCGCAGCACCAGCAGGGTCCGCCCGTCTTCGCGCAGCAGCTCCTGCGGGCACAGGGCCCAGGCGTCGTCCAGTTCGTCGCGCAGGCCGAGTTCGTGGCTCAGCCGCTCCAGGCAGGCGGCCGACGCGGGTTCTGCGGCCGGCCGCGCGAGCAGCACGGCGACGCCCTCGCGGCGCGGGTGCGGCCCACGGCTGAAGACCCGCTCGCCGTCGCCCCACGAAAGCTGCCGTGCGCTGTCCATCCCCGCGCCCCGCTTCAGGACGACCGGCACAACTGCGGCGCGACGCCCAGGGCCTCGGCCGTGCGCACCAGGTCGGCCACCGAGCGCACCGCCAGCTTCTTCATCAGCTGCCCGCGGTGGACCTTCACCGTCACCTCGCTGAGGTTCAGTTCGGCGGCGATCTGCTTGTTCATCAGGCCGGCCACCACGAAGCCCATGACCTCCCGCTCGCGGCTGGTCAGCGCGGCGTAGGCCTCGCGCAGCCCGGCGCTGCTCCGCTCGGCGGCGAGCCGTTCGCTGTCCCTGGCCAGGGCGCTGGCCACGGCGTCGAGCATGTCCTGGTCGCGGAACGGCTTGGCGAGGAAGTCGACCGCGCCGGCCTTCATCGCCTTCACCGTCATGGCGATATCGCCGTGGCCGGTCATGAACACGATGGGGATGCGCAGGCCGTTCTTCTCGATGCGCTCCTGGAAGGCCAGGCCGCTTTCGCCGCGCAGGCGCACGTCGAGCACCAGGCAGCTGGGCGCGTCCTCGCGGGGGAAGGCGAGAAAGTCCTCGGTGGACTCGAAGATTTCCACCTGCAGGCCGATGGAACGCAGCAGGCCGGAGAGCGCCAGGCGCATCGACTCGTCGTCGTCGACCACGTAGACCACCGGGTCGTTGGGGCCGGCGGCTGCATGGCCCGCCTTCGGTTGCGACCCATTCATTTGACTTGCTCTCCTGTGACCGGATGCGCGCGAAAAATCTAGTCCATGACACCCGGCCCGACAACGCGCCGGCACGCCGGCCGGACAGGTGACACGCGGGAGGCCGGACGCCGGCGAAGCCGCCGATGTTAGCGCCGCGCCGCCGGGCCCACCAGGGTGGAGGTTCCGGGTTGTCGACCCGCGCCGTGGCGGCAATGCCGCGGCGGGCGCGGGCATTCGTCATTAGTGCCCGGGAACCGGCCGAAGTTTCCTACGGGTGAGCCACGGTACCTGGCGCCGTAGGGAAACTCCGGACAAGTCAGCCACAGATGGGAGGGAAAGGCAGGCTACCCAGGCAGCGAGGTCCTGGCTGGCGAGCAACAGGGCGGTGGCGCCCCATTGCAGAAGGCTCCTCCAGGGTCAGTTGAGTGCGCCATCCAGCGCTTCGCCGGCCACGGCCAGCCAGTCGGTCTTCTCCTTCGCCACGCGGGCCGCGTCCGCCTTCTGGTGGGCGCGCAGGATGCTCTGCAGGTCCGGCGTGGTGGCGGTGGCTTCGCTGAGCGGGACGGGCGGCGGCAGGGCGGCGGCCATGCCGAGCAGGTCGCCGGTGTCCTGGCTGAAGCTGCGCAAGGCTTTGGGAACTTCCTGAATGGGCAGGGCGATGCCGCTGAGGGTGTCGAACGCGCTGATCGCCGGAACACCCAGCTCCGGCAAGCCGGTGCGGCCCAGCAGAACCGGGGTGGCCAGCGAGGGCAGCGACAGCCCCACCAGCCAGCGCGGGTCGCGGCGCTTGATGGTCAGGCCGATGCTGGCCAGCGCGATGGCCACGCCCATCACCTGCACACCGGTGGCCAGCAGGCCGAGGTGCTTGTTGCTGCGGTTGTCGAAGAACACGCAGCGGTCGCGGAAATAGTCGCTCCAGATTTCGCGGTCGTTGATCTGCGCATTCATGAACCAGGCGCGGGAGTCGTGCACCTGGTCGTCGAACAGCGCGACGATCCGCGCCATCGGCTCGCCGCGCGGCGTGTCGCTGCCGTCGTGGAACATCCTCGCGAACTGCGCCGTGCCCTCCTCGCGGATGCGCTGGTATTCCTCGGCTTCATCCACCTCGTTGGTCATGTAGACGATGCCGCCGAGCAGCACGTTGGCCAGCTTGCCGATGCTGAAACCGCAATCGGTGGCCAGCGACCACTGCTGGTAGTAATCACGGAGGAATTCTTCCGCGCCTTTCTGCAATTGCCAGTGGTCGAGCTTGGGGTCGTAGTCCTTATTGGTGTTGGGCGCGCTGGGCGCCTGACCGGTACGGCGGAAGTACTTGTCGGCAACGGCCTGGGCCCTGGCCCGTTCGGCTTCTTCGGCGGCGCTCAGCGACAGGGGATTGGGGTCCTTGGGATTTTCGAGCCTGTACGCTTCCTGCTTGAGCTCCAGCCTGTGCAGGGTTTCGAAGGCTTTGCGCTCCTCCGGCCCGACATCGGTCCTGCAGCTCTGGTAGTAACTCAGATGCTCCTGCCCGTGCTCGGCGAAGCGGGAAATGCGCCAGCCGGTGATCAGTGCGGTTTCCCGTTTGAGCATGTCTTCCAGCGGGCCGCCTTGCAGGTGATCGGCCCAGGTGTTGAAGCGGGTGACAAGTTCGGCAGATATGGCGAACTCCTTAGCTGTGCTGGCACCCATTTTCAGCCATGGCCAGCTCTGCATCTGGTTATCGTCCATTGCATATTCTGGGACTTGCAAGGGAGCACCGGCCCGAAAGGCTTCGTCATACATGTGATGTAACGCCACCTGAGACAACACATGCTCCATCCCTGTCCTGGCCTTGCCCTGGTCGCCGGGCGGATAGCCGCCGCCAACATCCGAGTGCATGCCGGGATAGAGGCATTCCTCGGTGCCGGCGCGATAGGTCGAGGGGCTGTCGTCGGCCTTCGGGTCCTGCGGGCGCCGGATGGAGTCCAGCGGGAAGCAGGCGCGCTGCTCATGAGCCGCCACCAGGTGCACGCAACGCTTGAGGAAATGCTCATCATCGGGCAGCCGCTGGGTGCCATTGGCCCAGCTCATGTGGCCGCTGCAGAACGGCACCAGGTCCGGCAGGCCCACGGTCGCGACGGTGTCGAAGATGCCGAGGAATTCCACGCAGATTTCAACACCGGCGAACAAGTAACGGCCATCCTCCTGCCGGCACAGTTCAGCCAGCCAGTTGACGAAGGTGCGCGCCTCCGCCGCACCACGGGAGAAGCCGTAGACATACAGCTGGATGCCCAGCAGCTGCGGTTTTGGCCGCGCGGCTATGGCGGCCTGCAATTCTTCGATTTCGGGGCGCAATGCCGCTTCGCGGTTGCCGGTGCCGTTGTCCAGATTGCCCAGGGTGGCGTAGTCCAGCACATCGCTGCTGGCCATGGCTTCCACGAGCTTGTAGGCCTCATCGTCCTCCAGCAATGACAACCCCAGCTCCTGCTTGAGGGCATAGACCAGGCGGGTCAGCCCCCAGTTGATACGATTCTCGCCTCCAAAGGCCGCCTTCAGACCCCAAGCCTCCGGCTTGTATTCGTGGACTTCCTTGAAGACGGTGCCCACGCCCGGCAGGTAGTAACGATAGAACACACGTTTGCCGTCGCCTTTACCCACCACTTCCTTATCCAGGCTGGCGTGAAACAGCCGTGCCACATTGGTGGTAGTGGGCGGTTTTGCCTTGCTGTCAGATGGCTCATGGTTGTTGGTCCCATCGAAGCACAGGGTCACGAATAGCGTCTTGGCGCAGGGTGGAAGGACCACTTTGCCTTGCTCAGCACCGAGCTGCTGCTCAAGCAGTTCAGCGTGCCGGTAGCGCTGGTTCTGCACGCGGAAATTGGCGGCCACTTGCTGGGGAGTGGAAGGCAGCAAGCCACCTTCCCGCATTTTCGGCGCCTTGAGGGCGGATTGAGGGACTGGATGATTCATTGTGCTGGACATGTTTTGGGCTCTTCCATGTTGCCTGGATACTGATAGGGATGATCTGGCCGGCCGACATACGTTGTGCCGGCGGCCACTTTCACTTGGTTGCACGGCAGGAAATGCACGCTAACCCTGCCAAGGGCTTCATAGGGCGCAACCTCAACCACGGCGCGGTGGCGGGTGTAGTGGGATTCATGCTCCCCCATGCGCTTGTTCCAGGCGTCGGAAAATACTTTTTCCGACCACTTCCCATAGGCGTAGGGATCCGGATCCTTCTCCCACTCCACCACCACGGTCAGGCCGGGACGCCATTTCACGGGCATCACGGCGCAGCAGGTTTCCCCACCGCCGCCCTGGTTCGGCCCGAGATTGGGGCCACCGGCGCCATTGACGCTGAACGAGTTGATGGCCGCGCTGGTGTGGTTGTAGCCAACGATGGGCGCGCCCAAGTATTCGGGCGTTTGCGCCGAACAGGCAGTAAGCGAAAGCCCGGAGAGCAGGACACAGCCGAGGTGATTCAAGCGAGTTATGTAGCTGGACATGTTTTGGGCTCCTCCATGTTCCCGGGGAATTTGTAGGGGTAATTCGGATGTCCGTAGACCTCGATCCCGGCGGTGACTTTGATTTGGTTGCACGGCAGGAAATGCACCGCGACAGCACCCAGGTCGTTGTAGGGCGCCACCTCCGCGACGGCACGATGGTGGGTGTAGTGGGATTCATGCTCTTCCATGCGCTTGTTCCAGGCGTCGGAGAACATGGGTTCCGGCCATTGGCGAGATGCACCAACGTTGGGGTCCTTCTCCCACTCCACCACCACGGTCAGGCCGGGACGCCATTTCACAGGCATCACGGCGCAGCAGGTTTCCTTGCCACCGCCCTGCCCCGGCCCGACATTGGGGCCACCGGCGCCATTGACGCTGAACGAGTTGATGGCCGCGCTGGTGTGGTTGTAGCCAACGATGGGCGCGCCCAGGTATTCGGGCGTTTGCGCCGAGCAGGCAGTAAGCGAAAGCCCGGCGAGCAGGACGCAGCCGAGATGACTCAAGCGAGTTATGCGGCTGGGCATGTCTTGGGCTCCTCCAAATCGAGCGAATCTTTCACGGCGTATGCAGGGTGGCCGTATACCTCAACTGATGCGGTGACATTGACCTGATTGCAGGGCAGGAAATGCACGCTAACTGCTCCAAGGCGCTCATAGGGCGCGACTTCCACAACAGCGCGGTGGCGGGTGTAGTGGGATTCATGCTCTTCCATGCGCTTGTTCCAGGCATCGGAGAACATTGGCTCGGGCCACTTGCCATATCCACGAGGTTGAGGGTCCTTCTCCCACTCCACCACCACGGTCAGGCCGGGGTGCCATTTCATCGGCATGGTCACGCAGCAGTTTTGTCCTCCGCCACCATGGGGACCAACATTGGGGCCGCCAGCGCCGTTAACACTGAAATGATTGATAGCAGCCGAGGTATGGCTATAACCCTCTATGGGCGCCCCCAGGTATTCTGGTGATTGCGCCGAGCAGGCGGTAAGCGAAAGCCCGGCGAGCAGGACGCAGCCGAGCGAGCTCAAGCGACTCATTGCGCTGGACATGTCTTGGGCTCTTCCATGTTGCCTGGATACTGATAGGGATAATCCGGACGACCGAGATAAGAAGTCCCGGCAGCGACTTTCACCTGATTGCACGGCAGGAAATGCACACCGACCTCGCCGAGTGCCTCATAAGGCGCCACTTCAACAACGGCGCGGTGGCGGGTGTAGTGGGATTCATGCTCTTCCATGCGCTTGTTCCAAGCGTCGGAGAACATGGGTTCCGGCCATTGGCGAGATGCACCAACGTTAGGGTCCTTCTCCCATTCCACCACCACAGTCAGACCGGGACGCCATTTCACAGGCATCACGGCGCAGCAGGTTTCCCCACCACCGCCCTGGTTCGGCCCGAGATTGGGGCCGCCAGCGCCATTGACGCTGAACGAGTTAATGGCCGCCCGGGTGTGGTTGTACCCAGTGATAGGCGCACCCAAGTATTCGGGCGTTTGCGCCGAACAGGCGGCGAGCGAAAACCCGGCGAGCAGAACGCAGCCGAGGCGATTCAAGCGAGTTATGTAGCTGGACATGTTTTGGGCTCCTCCATGTTCCCGGGGAATTTGTAGGGGTAATTCGGATGTCCGTAGATCTCGATTCCGGCAGTGACCCTGATTTGGTTGCACGGCAGGAAATGCACACCGACCTCACCGAGTGCCTCATAAGGCGCCACCTCAACCACGGCGCGGTGGCGGCTATTTAGCTTTTCATCTTCGGCCGCCGCTTTGTTCCAGGCCTCGGAAAACGGTGGCTGAGGCCAGTTTTTTGAGGCGTAAGGGGTAGGGTCTTTCTCCCACTCCACCACCACGGTCAGGCCGGGACGCCATTTCACAGGCATCACGGCGCAGCAGGTTTCACCGCCGCCGCCCTGGTTCGGCCCGAGATTGGGGCCGCCGGCGCCATTGACGCTGAACGAGTTGATGGCCGCCTGGGTGTGGTTGTACCCAGTGATAGGCGCCCCCAGGTATTCAGGGGTCTGCGCCGAGCAGGCAGTAAGCGAAAGCCCGGCTAGCAGGACTGGCACGGCGCGAACCGCGCGCTGGAAGATATCGAGGCGTTGCATGGTTGCTCCGTGCGGTCAGGCGAAGTTCGTGGGGCTCGCGTATGCGGTGAGCCATGTGTGCAGGTAGCGATCCTGCTCAGCGGTGGGCACGGCCTCGCGCCTCGCGACGCGCAGGCCATGCACAAGGAGGCGAAGCAAGGCCTCTTCACTCTGCATGCCGTAGTCCTGGCGGCGCAGGGAATGGGTTTCCCGGTATTGGTGGGCGTAGTGCCAGTCGAGGATTTCGGCGATCTGCGCCGGCTTCAGCGTCAGCGGCGCAAGCTCGGCGGGCAACTCATGCGCGGCCTGCGGCCGGCCAGGCAACTGCGCAGGCTGGCCGTCGCGGTCGCGCCAGTGCCAGCTGAGGGCGGCGGCGTGGAAGACGCGACTCTCCTCCGGACTCAACGTTTCGCAGCAGGCGAGGAACAGGTGCGGGTCGAAGTAGCGCAGCAGGCCACTGTCGCCTTTGCCCCAGTGGGCCTGGGTGAAGTGGCGCAAGTGGCTGGCCAGTTCGTCGAACGGCCAGCGGCTGAACAGTGCCAGCAAGCGGCTGCACCCGAGGTCGATGGCCAACTGACGAAGCATGCCGTTGTGCTTGGGGACGTCCAGGCGCAGGCGCCACAAGTGGGGGCCGAATTCGGCGATGGCCTGCTCTGGGGTGCCGTCGAGCAGGCGCATGGTGGCGACGCCTTCGATGGGTTCGGGCAGGGGCGTATCGAGCCCGGTGGCATCGATCAGCAGGTCGACGCAGGGCAGTTGGTGACTGTCGGCCTGCCGGTGCAGCAGGTCGAGCCAGGCATGGGTCTGGGGCATGGGTCGTTCCTTGACGTGGGTTAGCGGGCTACCAAGGCTTGTTGCTGCTTGCGGGCCAGTTCCAGGCATTCCTTGCACACCACGGGCTGGGGCTTATCCGCGCAGGCGGTGAGCGTGGCGATAGTCGAATCGGGCAGACCGATTGACATGGCGGCCGGTACGGGGACAAGGGTGCCGGCAGTGGCCGGCGAGAGTGGTGTGGGCAGTAACGGGACGGCCGGCGTACCGGGAATCGGCGCGCCGCCCAGGACGATGGGCACGCTGCTCCAGATGCCGCCGGGGCCGATCAGGATGTGCTGGCCGCCACCCTTGAGGCTGAGGCTGGCGCCGGCATCGATGACGATGTTCGCACCGGCCTTGAGGTGGATTTGCTGCCCGGCCTGTACGGTGAGTACCTGGCCAATCTGCTGATGACTGGTGCCGGCGACGGTCAGGTGGTCGCTGCCGCCCAACTGCACCTTGCGCTCGCCGTGGGTAAGGCGCTGCTCTTCGGCGTGCAGCTCGCTGTAGCTGTTGCCCTGGATGTTCTGCCGACGCTCGTTGTCGATGTGGGTGCGGCTGTCGTTGAGGATATGGGTTTGCATGTCGCGCTGGGCGCGCACGGAGATCAGCTCGCTGCCGGTGCGGTCCTCCAGGTACAACTCGTTGTAGCCGCCGCTGCCCGGCGTGCTGTGGCTGCGGAAGACGCTGCGGGTCTTGTGGGCGGGCAGTGGATGGGGAACCGGCGTTTGCCGGTTAGCAATGACAGAGATGCATATCGGAAAATCCACATCACCGTTTTCATAGACAATCAGCGCCTCCATGCCGATGCGCGGGATGACCACGCTGCCATACCGGGCGCCGGCCCAGTTGGAGGCCACCCGCACCCAGCAACTGCTCTGCTCGGGATTCTCGTCGTCCCGGCGATCCCACGGGAAGACCACCTTGATGCGGCCGTATTCATCGGTGTGGATGCCGGTCTGGTCGTCGTTCGGGCCGGTGACGCGGGCGGTTTGCGTGTCATGGATGCGCGGCTTGGGATGCCGCAGGGCCGGGCGCCAGATGGCGTCCCAGGGCGTGGCCTGGAACTGGTTGCGGTAGCCCTGGCGGAAGTCCGGGTCGACCGGTTGGTCAAGGCCGTCCTCCTGCAGCACCTGGGGCTGGCGGCCCTGGTGAATGATCCCCGTAATGAGCCAGAGCTCGTTCCACTGGGCACGGGGATGGTCGGTCAGCGGCAGGAAACGACCACTGTGCAGCAGAGGCTGGTCACTCTCGGCGTCGGCCTGGATGCGGTCGCAGCTGTGGCGCTCCAGGGTGCGGGCGGCGCGCTGCTTGCCGGTGGCTTCGTCGCTGAAGGCGGCGGGAAAGGCGTAATCCTCCAGCACAGGCAGACCGTCGAGCTTCTTCCGCGCCTGAAGCTGGATGTGGGGCTTTTCGAAGGAGTAATCGCGACGCACGACGGCATTGCTGCGGGTCGCCACGCGCACACCGAACTGATGGATCACCGGCTGATCGGTGACCTGGCCGCTGTGTGGCTGGTAGGCGACCGGCGCGAGCCTGGGGAACACCGTCTGGTCATCGCCGAACACCAGCACGTGGCGGTCGCGTTCCCAGCGCCAGTGGTAGCTCAGACCCAGCTCTTCACACAGGCGGTTGACGAAGTGGAGGCTGTCTTCGTACTGCACGCAGTACTCGCGCTTGGGATATTGCTGGCTGAGCTGGAAGCGGAAGCCGTCGCCTTCGAGGATGCCGTGCTGCTGAAGCACCTCGCGAAGCACTTCCGGCACCGACTTGGAAGTGAAGATACGTTGCTGGTGGTGAAACCTCAGGTAATCCAGGTGCGGCACCAGTTCGAGCTGGTAGTGCGTCAGGCGCGGTCCGCTCTCGCCCTGGCTGACCTGCTGGAGCAGGCCGTGAACGCCTTGCCCGGCGTCATCGAACTGCAGGAAGGCCGGTTTGTGCAGCAGCACTTCGAGGTCCAGGTCGGCACGCTCGCTGATGCAGTCGATGACGAAGCGGTACGGCGTGTTCAGGGCCTCTTCGCCGCGGAAGGACAGGACTTCCAGGTCATGGCGGACGCCAGGAATGTCGAGGGTGAAATGGTGGGCGGTGAGCGTAGTGGACACTGCGGACTCCGTTCATGGCAGGAAAGCCACGCATGGGAGCAGTCACGCTAAAAGACGTATGCCAGTCGCTTCCGAAGCCGGTTGGTTCTTTTTCGTCAGACCCGATAGGCCAAAGCCACATTTTCCGGCTATTTCTACGACAAGGTGCGCACCTGTCACTCCAAGGCCCGTAGGTATGAAGTTCCCCCCGAGGGCGCCACACGCAACGGCGGAAAGTTGCCGGCAATAACACGCTCAACGAACGGCGGAAGTTCATTGGCGGAATATCCGCCGACTATACCTAGGTGTACTTCTCTGCATTATCCGACGGCGTATTTTTGAATGTACGAGAGGCACCGTCATCAGCGAGTCGACATGTCCGAGGAAACAGCGAGCCGTACCCGAACCGTCATCGCAGTCGTCGACGACGATGAGTCCGTTCGCGCCGCGCTGGAGAGCCTGCTGAGGTCCGGCGGCTATTGCGTGCGCAGCTATGGCGATGCCGCCGGCTTCCTCGCTTCCGACTCGCCGGAGGCGGCCCACTGCCTGATCTCCGACATCCAGATGCCCGGCATGAGCGGCCTGCAGCTGCACGAAAGGCTCGTCGCCCGGGGCCTGCGCATTCCCACCCTGTTCGTCAGCGCCTCCCCCGGGGCGGCCCTGGGCCCCGCCACCGGCATTCCCGGCGTGGTCGCCCGCCTGCCCAAGCCCTTCGACGCCGAGCGCCTGCTGGAGTGCGTCGAGATCGCCCTGCGCCAGCCCCGCTGAAGTTGCCCGCGCACGTTCGCCGGCACGCCTGACATATACCTGGGTATATATCCGCTACACCAATGCATGATCCCGCTAGTCGCATGTAGAAGTGTGTGCCGCGCAACTCCCGAATAGCATGTTTTCCACAGCGGGCGAGCCGATCCGGCGAATCTGGAAAGTGGGAATCGTCACGCTGGACTTGAAGCGAAAACTTCAGGGCCGTTTACCACTTCAATTCTCGGGAGCAACTCATGAAACAGCAGATTCTGGTTATCGGTGCCGGGTTCGGTGGTGTCTGGAGCGCCTTGAGCGCGGCCCGCCTGCTGGACAAGCACGCCCGCGACGACGTGCAGATCACGCTGCTCGCACCCCAGGCAGAACTGCGCATCCGCCCGCGCTTCTACGAGCCTGGCGTGGGCCGGATGTTCGCCCCGCTGGATGCCCTGTTCGACACCGTGGGCGTGCGCTTCGTCCAGGGCAGCGCCGAGCGCATCGATGGCCAGGCGCAGACCGTCGGCTACCGCGACGCCAGCGGCCGCCCGGGCGAGTTGAGCTACGACCGCCTGGTGCTGGCCACCGGCAGCCAACTGGCCCGCCCGCCGGTGCCCGGCCTGCAGGAACACGCCTTCGATGTCGACCAGATCGAGACCGCGGTGCGCCTGGAGCAGCACCTCAAGTCCCTCGCCAGCCGCCCCGCCAGCCCCGCGCGCAACACCGTGGTGATCGCCGGCGGCGGCTTCACCGGCATCGAGACCGCCACCGAGTTGCCGGCGCGCCTGCGCGAAGCGCTCGGCGCTGACCAGGACATCCGCGTGGTCATCGTCGACCGCGGCCCGCAGATCGCCGCGGCGATGGGCGACGGCATCCGCCCGTCGATCGTCGAGGCCTCCGAGCACCTGGGCGTCGAATGGATACTCGGTGCCAGCGTCGCGGCGGTGGACGCCGACGGCGTGACCCTCGCCGATGGCCGCCGCATCGACAGCCACACGCTGATCTGGACCGTCGGCTTCCGCGCCAGCCCGCTGACCGAGCAGGTGCACGGCGAGCGCGATGCCCTGGGCCGCCTGCACGTCGACGGTAGCCTGAAGGTGCGCGGCCAGGACAAGGTGTTCGCCGCCGGCGACGTGGCCTATGCCGCCACCGACGATCTCGGCAACTTCGCGGTGATGTCCTGCCAGCACGCCATCTCCCTGGGCCGCCACGCCGGCAACAACGCCGCCGCCGACCTGCTGGGCGTGCCGGCCACGCCCTACAGCCAGCCCAAGTACGTCACCTGCCTGGACCTGGGCGCCTGGGGAGCGGTGTACACCGAGGGCTGGGACCGCCAGGTCAAGCTGGTCAAGGATGAGGCCAAGGAGCTCAAGACGCAGATCAACAGCGTGTGGATCTACCCCCCGGCAGCCGACCGCAGCACCGCCCTGGCAGCGGCCGACCCGCTGATCCCGGTGGCCTGACGCCACCCTCCGGCCGCGGCCTGCGCGTTGTCGCGCGCGGGCCCGGCGAGCGGCGCCCCGCGCGCCGGCATCGAGTCGTCCCCGACGAATCCCGCCCCCGTCGCCCTCGCGCCGGGGGCGCTGTTCGTCCGGGTTTCCCGCCCCACACAAGAAGAGAGCGGCCAATGACGAGGCGCCTTCGCCTCGCATCATATTGCCGCGCAGCCGGGCGAGAGCACCGATGCCCTGCTACGCTGGGTTGACCGAAGTGGCCACGAAGGACCGTCATGCGCCCAGCCGTTCTCCCGCTCACCCTCCTCCTGCTCACGGGCTGTTCCGGCCCTGGATATTTCGAACCCGTACCGCCCAGCAACCCGCAACTGGCGACCCTCTACCTGTACCGCCCCGAGGCCGACAACCCAGGCCGGCAGCCCCTGCGCTTCTCCTATCCGGACGTGCTGATCGACGAACAGAGCGTCGGCACGCTCAAGTTCAACTCCTATCGCCGCGTCGAGCTGCGACCGGGCCGCCACAACCTGCGCGTGACCGGCCTGACCCGCGAGGCGAACTGGGAGCCACGGGACATCAAGCAGACCTTCTCCATCGCTCCGGGCGAGATCAAGTACCTGAAGCTCGCCGTGCGCTTCAACCTGAGCGAAATGGTGCTCGGCCAGCCCGGCCCCAGCTACCTGATCCACGTGACGCCGATGCGCGCCGACGATGCCGTCTACGAGATCCGCAACACCAGTCCCCAAACACCCTGAAGCAAGGATTCGCCCATGAGTGCATTGCGTTTGATCCCGCTGGCCCTGGCCGCCAGCCTGCTCGCCGGCTGCCAGAGCCAGGCCGACAAGGAACTGAACACCGAATACGACCGCACCGAGGCCGTCGCCAAAGGCGTGCCGGGCGGCGCGGTGACCGAGACGGAGGAACTCCAGGCGACCGTCAGCGCCATCGACCCGGCCAAGCGCAGCTTCACCCTCAAGGACGACCAGGGCAACAGTCGCACCCTCCAGGCGCCGCCGCAGATGCGCAACTTCGACCAGCTCAAGGTCGGCGACCGGGTCAGGGCCATCGTCGCCATGGAGCGCGTCGTCTACCTGCGCGAACCCGGCGAGGCGGCCACCAACGCCGCCGCCGGGATGCTGGCCACGACGCGGCTGGGCGACAAGCCGGGCATGCTGTCGGCCGATGCCATCGAGATCACGGCGCGGGTCAAGTCCATCGACACCACCCAGCGCACCGCCACCCTGCAGTTCGCCGACGGCAGCCTGCACACCGTCAAGGTTCGCCCGGACGTGGAAATGAAGCCCGAATACGTGGGCCGCGAACTGGTGATGCGCATCACCTCCGCCATCGCCGTCAGCGTCGAGCCGCAATAGGAAAAGGGAGGCTTAATTCGATCTACGGAATCGTGGCCGCGTATAACTCCGGAAATTCAAGCCTCAACTCCTCCAGGAAATCAGAGGCTTGAATTTTCAGCCAATCCATCAGCCTGGATATTTCAGGCTCGGATTCCCGGCCGCTCCGGCAAATAACGTAATAGGCGGAGGGTGAGCGCATCGCCGGACCCGCCAATTTCACCAGACTGTCGTCACGCAGTTTTTCATGAACCAGGGATGCACGCGCCAGCGCAATCCCGCCGCCTTTTGCCGCCAGCCCGATGGCCAGGTTTGAATCAGGGAAACGAGGGCCTTGGTGATAAGGAGGTGGAGTCAGACCCTGCCAGGAAAACCAGCTTTCCCAGCCCGGGCATAGCGGATCATCGACCCGATGTATCAGGGGACAGCTGGCTATATCGGCAAGTGGAATCTCACCGTGCCTTTTCAGGAAATCCGGTGAGCAGACCGGGAAAACCGCATCGTGCATCAACAGTTGCACATGATTTCCCGGGTAACTCCCATACCCCATGACAACAGCCACATCATATTGGCTGGAATTCAGGTTGCCTTCCGACAAGTCCGCGCTTGTCAAAACCACATCCAAATTGAATTTTTCATCCTCCTGGCCAGCATACAGGCGTGGAATCAGCCAGGCCGCGCAAAGCGAGGAAGTGCTGTACAGCTGCAACGGGGTGCGCTTCCCAGGATTCAGGGTCTGTAAGACATGTTCCAAATCGATGAAGAATCTTTCCGCAACGGGAAGCAGTGCTTGACCCGATGCGGTCAGCTTTACCCCACGGGAATGACGTTCGAATAGCTGGATGCCCCACCACTCTTCCAGTCCATTGATCTGATGGCTTATCGCGCTGGCAGTGAAGTTCAACTCCGTTGCTGCCCGGGCAAAGCTTCCGGCCCTGCCTGCACTGACAAAGGCTTGCAACATGGTCGTTGGCGGGGGCCGTAACGTCATCGGATACTCATCTTGATCATGACAATACCGCTGAAAATGACGAATGCGGCAACCATCCGCCTCCAACCAAATCGTTCACGAAAGAACAAAGCGGCGATGATTGCGCCAATAATTACACTGCATTCGCGTAGCGCCGATATTTTTGCAACGGCATCCAACGACAAGGCAAAAAGAACAAGACCATAAGAGGCAAGATAGAACAACCCTCCAAGTCCCCCTATACGCCATTTACTACGAACAGTTTGGAAAAACTGAAGGCGGTATTGAGAAATGGCAAGAACAGGAATAGGAATGCTCTGAAAGACAGTCAGATAGATGACATATTGGAGAACCGTCTCGCTGGCCCTGACACCCTTGGCATCCACCACTGTATAGGAGGCAATGAATACACCCGCACAAACAGCCATCACGATTGGCTTGAGCATGCTCGCCGTCATGTTCCGGACAAATACGAGACTGACAATCCCAAGGGAAATCAGTATCACGCCCAGCAAAGCATAAGGGGCAAGCTCTTCACCCAACATGAAATATGAAAGTACGGCCACGATGACCGGTGGAACACCCCGCATGACCGGGTAGACCAGACCAAAATCCCCTATCTCATAGGCTTTTATCAGGAACAGGCGATAAACAGTATTCAGCGCCACGGATATCAATACATAAATCCACACCTCCAACCTTGGCACATTGACCAAGGGAAGAGCCGCCAAGCAAATTATCAATGCACTTGCATCGACCATTGCCAATGTCATGAAGCGACTGCTACCCGCCCTGACAACGGCATTCCAAGTGGCATGCATCACAGCCGAGATCAATACCGATGCAATAGCGATATCCGAGTCATCCATGAGCCATCACCTGAAAATAATAAATGGAGCAGTTGACACCCCATCAGGGGCCGCCAAAGTTGGCTTCAAGACTTACGCAACAACATGCGATCCATATAGCTATTCATGTTCCTCAAAAGCTTAGGGTTCTTGATTTCCAACTTGGGATTTGTTGTGGCTGGCAAGGCAATCCAACCCCATCACTCAACAGTCGGGAAGCGATGATTCTTCAACACAGCCTTTTAAATCTGTCCTGTCTGGAATGCTGATAGATGAGGAAAAGGGGGCGTGGTGACAGTCCGCGCCCTCAGACGCCGGACAGAACCAGAGACTCGCTGATCCTTCGCAGAACGAAGCATCCGGGAACCGGCCAACTGCCCGGTTGCCTTCCATTTGTTCACTACACTGAGGGCATCCCGGCGAAGCTTCTCCAGAAAGCCTGGCCGGTCTTGACTCCCGTGGAACGTTTGATCTTCGCAATGGTGCTGATTGGCCGAGTGCGGCCTGCGCAACGGCCCCCAACCTCTGATGCGGTCAGGCGGTGCAATGCGCCGCCGTTCTGGAGAGAGCGCAATGGACAGATCTGGAGATGGAACGTGGCGCCGAGTCCTCGACCCCGTTGACCGCGTTACCGAGGTGATATTCGGCCTGCTGATGGCGATGACCTTCATCGGCTCGCTGAGCGTAGCGACGGCGGGCCGCGAAGAGGCACGAACCATGCTGATCGCAGCCCTCGGCTGCAACCTCGCCTGGGGTCTGGCCGATGCCGTCATCTACCTGCTGCGCACCTGGACCGAGCGCACCCGCAGCCGGACACTCCTTGCCCGCTTGCAGGGCAACGCCGCCCCGCAGGAAGGCCAGGGCCTGATCGCCGATGCCCTGCCGCCGCGCATCGCCGAGGCGGCGGGAGCGGAGGGGCTGGAGATGCTGCGTCTTCGCCTGCTCGCCAGTGCCGGTACACCGGTTTCCGCAAGGCTTGGGCTGGACGATTTCAAGGCGGCCCTGGGCACCTTCCTGCTGGTGGTGCTGGCGACGTTCCCACTGGTCATCCCGTTCCTGCTGATCGACCAGACCGGACCGGCCATTCGCGCATCCAACCTCGTGGCCCTGGGGATGCTGTTCATTTCCGGCTGGCTCCTCGCCCGCCACTCCGGCGGCAACCCCTGGGCGAGCGGAGTGGCCCTGGCGGTAGTGGGGACGGCCCTGCTGTTCGCGATCATCGCCCTGGGGGGTTGATGAGTCGGAAGAGCGGTCGCTTGACTCGAATCGCCCCTCACCCGCCCCCCCTCCGTCGGGCTGCACATCCAGGCCCGAGCCCCGGCAGCACGCAACGCGCAGCCGGGGGGAACATGCCGCCCGCCTCATCCCCCGAGGCTCACGACCGCCAAACACTCCCGCCTCTTCACACTGTCTTAAGGTGCCTGGCGCAGGCTCCAGGCTACAACGCGACTGAGGACGGCAGGAGCGCCCCCTCGGGACGTTCTCCGACCATCACCGGATGGAACGCAGGCAGGTCCAGGTCGGGATAGATCTTCATTGTTCTGTTAACTGGCGTGCTGCCGGCAGAGTTATCCATTGAACAGACGATCTTGCTCAGGTTTCTCAGCGATCTACCTGATCACCGCGATAGGCTCGCTCTCCGCCGAAGCGGTCATCCATTCGCTGCGGCGCGACCCTCAGGCGCGGGTCGTGGGGGTCAGCACGCTGCCCCGGGAATGGAGCGCCACGTCCGCGCTGCTGGATGCCTTCCACCGGGTTCCCCCGGCGCGCGACGTACCCGCCTACATCAACCGCATCCTGGGCATCTGCGAGGCGGAACGGGTCACCCACGTACTGCCGCTCATCGACCTCGAGGTCGATGCGTTCAATCGCTATCGCGAGGCGTTTTCCAACCACGGCATCCTGCTCTGCATGGCGCCCGCCGAGGCCGTTCGCATCAGCCGGGACAAGTGGCTCGTCCACCAGGCCTTCCGCAACCATCCGGACGTTCACCCGATCCCGACCTGGCGGATGGAAGACCCCGCGGTGGACGCCCTGCCCTTCCCCCTGCACGCCAAGCCGCGGGATGGCCGCAGCAGCGAGGGGCTGGCGCGCATCCACGACGCCGAGGACCTGCGTTACCTGCGCAAGAAGCTCAAGGGTCGTCCGTACATCGTGCAGCCCTTGCTCGATGGCGACGTCTGCGTCGTGGACATCGTGCGCCAGCGCGATACCGGCCAGTGGGCCGGCATGGCCAGGCAGGAGCTGGTGCGAAGCTCCAACGGCGCCGGCCTGACGGTGCGGATGCTGGACGAGCCGGCCCTGCTCGATGCGGCGAACCAGATCGCCCGGACCCTGGACGTCGACGGCTGCATCAATATCGAGTTTCTCGTCGGCGGCGGCCGGTCCCTGGTGATGGATATCAACCCGCGCTTTTCCGGGGGAGTCGTGTTCAGCCAGCTTTCCGGCTACGACATGGTGACGAACCACCTGCGCTGCTTCTCCGGGGCGGCGCTCGACGCGCCCATCGTGCCCGCTCCGGATATCCATGCGCGCCGCTATGTGGAGGTCACCTTCGCCGCACCGGGTGAAGGTTCGATCAGGCTGCCGTCGCTCGCCAATTGATCCGCTTTCCCGGCGCCTGAACGCCGCGCGGCTTACAGGCTGAAGCGCTGCACCAGGCCGCTGAGCCCGGCCGCCAGGCGCGACAGTTCCTGGCTGGCGGTGCTGGTCTGCTGCGAGCCGGCGGCGCTCTGGTTGGACAGGTCGCGGATGTTGCTGAGGTTGCGCTCGATATCGCGGGCCATGTCGGCCTGGCGCTCGACCGCCTCGGCGATCATCCGGTTGCGTTCGTCGATGCTGTGCGCGGCGTCGATGATCACCGCCAGCGCGCGGTCGGCGGCGCCGGCCTGGCCCTGGGTGTGGTCGGCCTGCTCGGCACTGCTCTGCAGGGCCTCGACGGTGCGCCCGGTGCCGCTCTGGATGGCATTGATCAGTTGCTCGATCTCGCGGGTCGAGTCGCCGGTGCGCTTGGCCAGCGCACGCACCTCGTCGGCCACCACCGAGAAGCCGCGCCCGGCCTCGCCGGCGCGCGCCGCCTCGATGGCCGCGTTGAGGGCGAGCAGGTTGGTCTGCTCGGCCACCGAGTGGATCACGTCGAGCACCTTGCTGATGTTCAGCGTCTGCTCGGCCAGGCCCTGGGCCTGCTCGGCGGCGTGGCGCACGCCGCTGCCGAGGTTCTGGATCGAGCTCAGGGTGACCGCCAGCTGCTCCTGGCCGCTCTGCGCGCTGTCGCTGGACCGGCGCGCCACCTGGGCGGTGGACTGGGCGTGTTCGGCGACGCTGCCGACCGCCTCGCTCATCTGGCTCATGGCGCGGCTGACGTTGTCGATCTCGTCGTGCTGCTGGTGCAGGCCGCGGGTGCCCTCCTCCATCACCGCGCTCATCTGCTCGCTGGCGGTGGCCAGTTGCTCGGCGGCCTCGCCGATCTGGCGGATGGTGCCGCGCAGGTTGTCGCGCATGCAGCCCAGGCGGTCGAGCAGGCGCGCCGCCTCGTCGCGGCCGCGGGCGTTGAGACCGCTCTCGCTGAGGTCGCCGGCGGCGATGCGCTCGGCCACCGACAGCGCCTCGGCGAGCGGGCGCACCAGGCTGCGGGTCAGGCTCCAGGCCAGCAGCAGGATCAGCAGCAGCGCGCCGCCGAGGGTGGCCAGGACGATGCGCCGGGCCTTCTCGTAGGTCGCCGCCGCCTCGCTGGTGGCGCTGGCCGCGGCCTGCCTGTTGAGCTCGCGCAGCAGCTGCACCTGGGTGTCGATCATGCCGGCCTGCTGGTCGATGTTGGCGGTGAGCAGCACCCTGGCGTCGTCGAGCTTCTGCTGGTCGAGCAACTGCTGCTCCTGGCGGATGGTCTCGACGAACTGCTTGAAGGCCTCGTGCAACGCATCGGCGGCGCCGCGCTCGCTCTCGTCGGTGATCAGCGCGGCGTAGTCGCGGAATTCCTGTTCGATGTCGATGGCCAACTGCTCGATGATCACCTTGTTGCCGCTGCGCACCATGGGATCGGGGTTGGCCACCTGCTGCAGGGAATTCACGCGCAGCTGCGCGAGGTGGAGGGCGATGCTGTCGGCCAGGGCGATGCTCGGCAGTTGCACGCTGTCGATGGCCGCGCCCTGGGCGCGGATGGTCGCCATCTGGTACAGGCCGTAGCTGCCGACGCCGCCGAGCAGCAACGCACAGACGAGGAAACAGAGCAGCGTGCGATGCCCGATGCGCAGGCGGCGCATGGGTTGCCAACGGGCAAGACGGGCGAGGAAGTGCTTCAGGGTCTTCATCACAAATACCACTACCACTGTGATGCTCTGCCGAGCTGGGGAAAATGCGTGCAGAGGATATGAAAGAGTTGTGACAGTAATGTGTAATTGCCAGCATCCGGTCCACCGCCGATGCGGCGCGAAGCCGCGGGGCAGAGAGCCTGGCAGCCCGGCCCGGAGGGGCGAGGAAAGGAGAAAAAGCCCGCCCTTAGTCGGTCTGGCGTCTCGGATCCATTTTTTCCACGCGGAAGCGGGCCAGTGGATCAGGATTCAGAGCGTCGAAAACAGACCCATCCCTTTTTCGAGTTATCCGTATTTTGGGCTGCCGTCGTTTTGCAATCGCCGATGGCGAAGTGGCCGATATGGGAATTCGTGGCGGCGTACCGGAAAATTGCAAAAATCTCCTGAACTTGATCGACAACTTGCCAAGCCGAAGCATCGGAATCCAGTAATCAAATACCTTTCAACACAGTAGCACTCTTGAAAACTGCCATCCTGAATTACCCCCTAAACCAATTGATTAACGCAGTCCTCAGGATGGCAGTGACAAAATCACTTCCGCACCAAGCCCCGCCTCACTGGCACTGTGCGTCGCTGCCTGGACATGGCATACAGCCCAAGTCCAATCAAAACACCCCCGACCATTTCATGCTGCTGCGGTATTTGATGCGTTATCACAAAAGCGATGATCGCGGCGAACAGCGGGCAGAGAAAAAGAAAGCCACTGGTCTGCACAGACCCGCCAATCTTCAGTGCGGCAAACCATAGCCCCATTGCCCCCGTAGAGGCAGGAATCGCAAGCCAGATAAAAGCGATCCAATGATAAGTTCCTGCAGGCCATGACAAGGGTTGATGGTATACAAGGGCGACAATTCCCAGCACAAATGCACCAATCAGCATTTGCCAGAAGTTCACAATCCAGGGGGAAAGGTCGAGATTGAATTTCTTATTCAAGACCGTTGAACCTGCCCAACAAGCCGAAGCCAGCACAACCAGTATTTCGCCACGCCCGACACCCAGGCCGGCGCCCCCAGTCGCGCCAACGCAGACAACCACGCCAACAAAGGCAAATACCAGTCCAAAAAGTGCGATTGCAGATATTTTCTCACCCAAGAACACACGAGCAAGAATCACCACGAGCAGCGGATTGCTTGCCATGATAATGGCAGCCGCTGCTGCCGTTGTTGCAGTCAAACCAATATTCAAAAACGACATGACGCCAGCCGTTTGCAATATCCCGATGGCGATGAGGTGCAACCATGGCATATCGCACAACGTCAATCGCCGCCGTTGCATCAGGACCAAAACAAAAGGAATAAGCGACAGTCCCGCCAGAAAAAAACGCAATGCGGCGGCCCATAATGGCGCGACATCTTCCAATACCACTTTCGTACTGACAAAAGACGATCCTTGCAAGAAGGTCGATACCAGAATCAAAGAGAAGTATTGCCTAGGATCACCGTGAATATTCGACATGTGTAATTTCTCAGATGGTACAGATTGTACTCCGCCATCATAAATTCGAAATTTCACACACGATTATTTCAAACAGGACAATTCCTTTTGAAAAAAGGACTAACGTATCTGATAGTCACTGGGCAGTTTTCCCGTTACCCGCTTGAACATTACCGTGAAGGCGCTTTGAGTCCCATAGCCCAGACTCATTGCGACATCACCGATCTTCTCCCCCGCGAGCAATCTCGGCACAGCGCCTACAATACGCAACTGCTGTTTCCAAGCTAGAAAAGACACGCCAATTTCATCATGAAACAATCTTGTCAAGGTGCGAGTAGTCGCGCCGACGATTGTCGCCCAATCTGAAAGTGAGCGGGTATCCCCGGGATTCTCCATCAGAGACTCACAAAGCCTGATCAAACGCCGATCCCGCCCCATTGGCAAATTGATGCCGCATTCAGAAGAGGCTTTCATTTCCTCGATAGCCAGCGCCAACAATCTCGCATCAAAACTATCATCTGGATAATCCACCGAAAAGCTGGCAGCTCTTAGCAACAATTCCCGAAGTAAAGGGGAAACAAAAATACCGACAGGACGATCCGAAAAAGCGGAAGAAAAGCTATCAATGTTAACGTATAGCGTGCGCAACGCAACCGGGGTGGAATTCGCCATTGAATGTTCGGTATCAGGCGGCATCCAAACTCCACGCATAGGTGGCAAAACCCAGTATGCATCACGTGTGCGTAGCTTCATCACTCCAGAACTGGCGTAAATCAGTTGCCCACGTGGGTGCCGGTGCCAATCAATCCTGTTCCCGGCAGGATAGTCTTTCGCCATTGAGACAACCGGGTTCACCGCGTGCTCCCATCGGCTCAGATCACTGACGGAAAGTCTGGAATCACTCATGGACGCACTCGACTTCATGACAACTCCCAATCATCCTCTTGACGCACTTCACTCGCCTGCCTCCTGTTGGTGACGGGACTCCCATATAACGAGCAGCAGCGATTGGTACACACATGGGCAGATGATGACAATCCGTCGTCAGCCGAGTCTCTACTTCAGATCACTCCGTTCAATTGTCGATGCAAACTGAGATACGTTTCCTGGCGCACGAACGTCCATGGCGTCCGGCCGGGAACGGCTGTTTACCCCCCCCACGGGAACTGCCTGGACCAATAGCGGACACCGAGCCCTGCGACTACATGTCGATACAATCCCCCCGGGAGTCTGTTGCCGCCACGGATGGGCGCGAATAAACTGCGCGGCATGCTCCGTCACCTTCGCCTGCTCCTGATCCTGCTGCTCAGCTTCGCGCTTCCCCTCACCGGGATGGCGGGCATCGAGGCGCCGGCCGAACCCTGCCCGATGCAGGACATGGACATGGGCCGGATGGCGGACATGGACCATGACGGCTGCCAGGACATGGGCAAGATGACCGAGCATGGCAAGAAGGACTGCAAGAGCGGGCCGGAGTGCAAGACCAGCAGCGTGCTGCAGGTCAGCGTCCTGAAAGCCACCTTCCCCGCCGCTGCCGCGCGCCAGCACCCCGCACACTATTCCGACCTGGTCCTCAGCCAGGCGCCCGCCGACCTCTGGCGACCTCCCTGCGCCTGATTCCTCTTCCGACCTGAACCCCTCCCGCGGCCCCGAAGGCTGCCGGGTGGCACGCGCCCATGCGCCGGTTTTCCAGAGGAATCACCGTGACTTCCATCCGTATCCACCCGGGCTGGATGCTGCTCGTCCTGCTGTCCAGCCTGTCCGCCCGGGGCGCGTCCCTGTCGCTGGACGAAGCCCTGTCGCTGGCCGAACGCAACGCCCCGTCGCTGCTCGCGCAGAGCGAGAAAGTCTCGGCGGCGAGAAGCGCCGCGATCCCCGCCGGGGAGTTGCCCGACCCCAAGCTCAACCTCGGCCTGCAGAACGTCCCCATCGAGGGTGACGACCGCTGGACCACCCAGCGCGACTCCATGAGCATGCAGGTGGTCGGCCTGATGCAGGAAATGCCCAACGGCGACAAGCGCAAGGCACGCATCGAGACCGCCCAGGCCGCCGTCGAACGCGCGGACGCCGAAGCCGGCGTCGAGCGCCTGAAGGTCCGCGGCGCCTCGGCGCAGGCCTGGATCACCGCCTACACGCTGCAGCGCAAGCTGGCGATGTTCGACGACTTCTACCGCGAGAACCGCCTGCTGGAGGCGACCGTCCGCGCGCGGCTGGCCGGCGGCGGCGCCAGCACCGTCGATGCGGTGGCGCCGCGCCAGGAAGCCGCGCTGCTGGACGAGCAGAAGGATGACCTGCTGCGCCAGCAGGCCCAGGCCCGCGCGGCGCTCCGGCGCTGGATCGGCCAGGAGGCGCCGGACGCACTGAGCGGCGACTTCCCGCGCTGGTCGATCGAGGCTCCCCATTACCAGCAGGCGCTGCACCAGCACCCGGAACTCGCCGCCTACGGGCCGATGACCCGCGAGGCCGAAGCGCTGGTCCGCGAGGCCGTGGCGGAGAAGAAGCCGGACTGGAGCTGGCAGGTCGACTACCAGCGCCGTGGCCGCGACTTCGGCGACATGATGACGCTGCAGGTCAGCTTCGACCTGCCGCTGTTCACCGGCACGCGCCAGGACCCGAAGATCGCCGCACGGCGCGCCCAGGTCCGGCAGCTGGAAGCCGAGCGCGAGGCGCTGACCCGCGAACACGAGCAGGCGCTGGAAGACGACCTGGCGGAGTACCGGCGCCTGCAGCGCGCGGTCGAGCGCAGCAGCGCCACCCTGGTGCCACTGGCCGAGGAGAAGGTACGCCTGGCCACGGCCGGCTACCGCGCCGGCAAGCTCGAACTCAACGACGTGATAGGCGCCCGCCAGCAACTGGTCGAGGCGAGGTTGCGGCACATCGACCTGCAGGGCTCCCTCGCGCTGGTCGCGGCGCGCCTGTATTTCACCTACGAGGAGGCACACGCATGAGCGGTTTCCCCTGGAAGACTCCCGTCGCGCTGACCCTCGCGCTGGCCGCCGGCGGCGCTGGCGGCTACTGGTTCGCCCAGCAAGGGCAAGGCCACGCGCCGGCACCGGCGGCTTCGGCCACGGCGGAACGCAAGCCGCTCTACTGGTACGACCCGATGTCCCCGCAGCAGCACTTCGACGCGCCCGGCAAGTCGCCGTTCATGGACATGCAGCTGGTGCCCAAGTACGCCGACGACGCCGAGGCGGGCGACGGCGCGCTGGCGGTGCGCATCGAACCGGGCATCCAGCAGAACCTCGGCATGCGCCTGGCCACGGTCAGCCGCGGCAAGCTCGACCGCACGCTGAAGGTCACCGGCCTGCTGACCTTCAATGACCGCGACGTGGCCCTGTTGCAGGCGCGCGCCGGCGGCTTCGTCGAGCGCACCTACGCCCTGGCGCCGGGCGATGTGGTGAAGGCCGGGGCACCGGTCGCCGACATCCTGGTGCCGGAATGGGCCGGCCTGCAGGAGGAATACCTCGCCCTGCGCGGCAGCGCGGAACCGGCGCTGCTGGAGGCGGCGCGGCAACGCCTGCTGCTGGCCGGGATGCCGGACACGCTGGTGGCGCAGATCGCCCGCAGCGGCCGGACGCGCCCGGTGATCACCCTCAGTTCGCCGATCGCCGGGGTGATCCGCGAGCTGGACGTGCGCCCCGGCATGACCCTGTCCGCCGGCGCGCCGCTGGCGCGGATCAACGGCCTGCGCCAGGTCTGGCTGGAAGCGGCGGTGCCCGAGACCCAGGCCGGGGGGCTCAAGGTCGGCCAGACCGTCGATGCCCGCCTGCCGGCGTTCCCCGATCGCCCGGTGACCGGCACCCTGGCCAGCATCCTGCCGGAGAACGACCAGCAGAGCCGCACCCTGCGCCTGCGCATCGAGCTGCCCAACCCCGACGGCCAGCTGCGCCCGGGCATGACCGTGGAGGTCAGCCTCGACCTCGCCGGCCAGGCCGCCGTGCTGCAGGTCCCCAGCGAAGCGGTGATCCGCACCGGCAAGCGCAACCTGGTGATGCTGGCGGAGGACCAGGGGCGGTTCCGCCCGGTCGAGGTTCGTCTCGGCCAGGAGAACGGCGGCCTGGTGGCGGTCCTGCAGGGGCTGGAGGAAGGTCAGCGGGTGGTCGCCTCCGGGCAGTTCCTGATCGACTCGGAAGCCAGCCTGAAAGGCATCGAGGCGCGCACGGCGCAAGAGCCCGCCCAGGCCACGGCGATGCCCGCCGTGCATGAGGCGGAAGGCCGCATCGTGGAGATCGACGCGCAAGGGCTGACCATCAGCCACGGTCCGATCAACACCCTGGGCATGCCCGCCATGACCATGCCCTACGCCCTCGCCCGCCCCGAGCTGGCCGACGGCCTGAAGGTCGGCGACCGCATCCGCTTCGGTGTCAGCGAGGGCGATGCCGGCATGGTGATCGAGCAGCTCAGCAAGCTGGAGGGCCAGCCATGATCGCCAGACTCATACGCTGGTCGGTGGCCAATCGCTTCCTGGTGCTGCTGGCCACGCTGTTCGTCGTCGCCTGGGGCGTCTGGTCGCTGCGCAGCACGCCGATCGACGCGCTGCCGGACCTCTCGGACGTGCAGGTGATCATCCGCACCAGCTATCCGGGGCAGGCCCCGCAGATCGTCGAGAACCAGGTCACCTACCCGCTGGCCACCACCATGCTGTCGGTGCCCGGGGCGAAGACCGTGCGCGGCTTTTCCTCCTTCGGCGACAGCTTCGTCTACGTGCTGTTCGAGGACGGCACCGACCTCTACTGGGCGCGCTCGCGGGTGCTGGAGTACCTCAACCAGGTGCAGTCGCGCCTGCCGGCCACCGCCAGGACCGCGCTCGGCCCGGACGCCACCGGCGTCGGCTGGATCTTCCAGTACGCGCTGGTCGACCGCAGCGGCCGGCACGACCTCGCGCAGCTGCGCGCCCTGCAGGACTGGTTCCTCAAGTTCGAGCTGAAGACGGTGCCCGACGTGGCCGAGGTCGCCACCGTGGGCGGCATGGTCCGGCAGTACCAGGTGCTGCTCGACCCGGTGCGCCTGGCCAGCCTGGGCATTACCCAGAACGAGGTGATCGAGGCGCTCGGCAAGGCCAACCAGGAAACCGGCGGCGGCGTGCTGGAGCTCGGCGAGGCCGAGTTCATGGTGCGCGCCTCGGGCTACCTGCAGAGCCTCGCCGACTTCCGCGCGATCCCCCTGCGCCTGGCCGCCAACGGCAGCCCGGTCACCCTCGGCGACGTCGCCAGCATCCAGCTCGGCCCGGAAATGCGCCGCGGCATCGGCGAACTGGACGGCGAAGGCGAAGCGGTCGGCGGGGTGATCGTCCTGCGCAGCGGCAAGAACGCCCGCGAAGCCATCGCGCGGGTGAAGGACAAGCTGGAGACGCTGAGGAAAAGCCTGCCCGAGGGCGTGGAAATCGTCACCACCTACGACCGCAGCCAGCTGATCGACCGCGCGGTGAGCCACCTCAGCGGCAAGCTGATCGAGGAGTTCATCGTGGTCGCGCTGGTCTGCGCCGCGTTCCTCTGGCACCTGCGCTCGTCGCTGGTGGCCATCGTCTCGCTGCCGGTCGGCGTGCTCATCGCGCTGATCGTGATGCGCCACCAGGGGATCAACGCCAACATCATGTCCCTGGGCGGCATCGCCATCGCCATCGGCGCGATGGTCGACGCGGCGGTGGTGATGATCGAGAACGCGCACAAGCGGGTCGAGGCCTGGCACGAGAAACACCCCGGCACGCCGCTGGTGGGCGAGCAGCACTGGCGGGTGATGACCGAGGCGGCCGTGGAGGTCGGGCCGGCGCTGTTCTTCAGCCTGCTGATCATCACCCTGTCGTTCATTCCGGTGTTCACCCTGGAGGCCCAGGAGGGCCGCCTGTTCGGTCCGCTGGCCTTCACCAAGACCTACGCGATGGCCGGGGCCGCCGGACTGTCGGTGACCCTGGTGCCGGTGCTGATGGGCTACTGGATTCGCGGACGCCTGCCCTCGGAACAGCGCAACCCGCTCAACCGCTGGCTGATCCGCCTCTACCAGCCGGCGCTGGACGCGGTGCTGCGCCACCCGCGGGCGACCCTGGCGGCCGCGGTGCTGGTCTTCCTCACCACGCTGTGGCCGCTGTCCCGCCTGGGCGGCGAGTTCCTCCCGCCGCTGGACGAGGGCGACCTGCTGTACATGCCCTCGGCCCTGCCCGGGCTGTCCGCGCAGAAGGCCTCGGAACTGCTGCAGAGCACCGATCGCCTGATCAAGAGCGTGCCGGAAGTCGCCAGCGTGTTCGGCAAGGCCGGCCGCGCCGAATCGGCCACCGACCCGGCGCCGCTGGAGATGTTCGAGACCACCATCCGCTTCAAGCCCAGGGAGGAATGGCGCCCGGGCATGACCAGCGAAAAGCTGGTGGAGGAACTCGACCGCGTGGTGCGCGTGCCCGGCCTGACCAACATCTGGATTCCGCCGATCCGCAACCGCATCGACATGCTCGCCACCGGCATCAAGAGCCCCATCGGGGTGAAGGTCGCCGGCACCGACCTGGCCGAGATCGACCGCGCCACCCAGGCGGTGGAACGGGTGGCCAAGGGCGTGCCCGGGGTGACCTCGGCGCTGGCCGAACGCCTCACCGGCGGTCGCTACATCGACGTCGACATCGACCGCCAGGCGGCGGCGCGCTACGGCATGAACATCGCCGACGTGCAGGCCATCGTCGGCAGCGCCATCGGCGGCGAGAACGTCGGCGAGACGGTGGAGGGGCTGGCCCGCTACCCGATCAACGTGCGTTACCCACGCGAGTGGCGCGACTCGGTCGACGCGCTGCAACAGTTGCCGATCTACACCGCCCAAGGCGGCCAGATCACCCTGGGCAGCGTGGCGCGGGTGCGCATCAGCGGCGGGCCGCCGATGCTCAAGAGCGAGAATGCCCGGCTCTCCGGCTGGGTCTACGTCGACGTGCGCGGCCGCGACCTGGCCTCGGTGGTGGCGGACCTGCGCCAGGCGGTGGAGCGCGACGTGCGACTCGCGCCGGGCATGAGCCTGAGCTACTCCGGCCAGTTCGAGTACCTGGAGCGCGCCAACGCCCGGCTCAAGCTGGTGGTGCCGGCGACCCTGGCGATTATCTTCGTGCTGCTCTACCTGACCTTCGGGCGCTTCGACGAGGCGCTGCTGATCATGGCCACCCTGCCCTTCGCCCTCACCGGCGGCGTGTGGCTGCTGTACCTGATGGGCTTCAACCTGTCGGTCGCCACCGGCGTGGGCTTCATCGCCCTGGCCGGGGTCGCGGCGGAGTTCGGGGTGATCATGCTGATCTACCTGAAGAACGCCTGGGCCGAGCGCCACGGCCCGGGCGATTCCGCCGCCCTGCTCGCGGCCATCCGCGAAGGCGCGGTGCAGCGCGTCCGCCCCAAGGCGATGACCGTCGCCGTCATCGTCGCCGGCCTGCTGCCGATCCTCTGGAGCAGTGGCACCGGCAGCGAGGTGATGAGCCGCATCGCCGTACCCATGGTCGGCGGCATGATCACCGCCCCGCTGCTTTCGCTGTTCGTCATTCCCGCGGCGTACTGGCTGCTTCGGCGCCGCACGCTCACCACCACCACGACCCACGTCCCACAAGGAGACCTCCCATGAAACCTCGCTACATGTGCGCCACGCTGCTGCTCGCCCTTGCCTTCGGCGCGCAGGCGCAAGACATGTCCGGCATGCAGATGCAGGGCATGGACAGCATGCAGGCCGCACCGACCGCCAGCGCCGAGGGCGTCATCAAGGCAATGGATGCGGCGCACGGCACCGTCACCCTCGCCCACGGCGCCGTGTCGGCCCTCAAGTGGCCGCCCATGACGATGGCGTTCAAGGCCACCCCGGAGCAGTTGAAGGGCCTGAAGGCCGGCGACGAAGTGACCTTCGATTTCCACACCGGCGACGGCGCCGCGAGAATCGTGAGCATCCGGAAAAAGTGATGCGGTGACTGGAGCCCTGTCTGCCGGGTGGGTGGGCAGGGTTTTCTGTGGGGAAGTCTCATTTTGTTTCGAACGCTTGAAACTGGAGAGAAGCCAAGGTCCAAGTTCCGGGCCTTAGTCATATTTTATTCTATATGTATCACTCCTTTAGAGAGCAAGTATTTTACGCTATCAATAACAGATTCTGTAGAAATTTCTTGCAACTCAGCCCGTAGATCAGCGAATTTTAAGCTCCCTTTAGAAAGTAAGTTAGCAATTATATTTTCACCTATTTTCAAACCATTCAGAGAGAGCCTATCTCTATTGACAAGACTAAAATAAGGCGATGCCAACGACAAGGTTAGGTGATCTAAATCCTCAGGCGACTCAGAGAAGTAGGCTCTTAGATTTAAGCCTCCGTCAAGTTTCTCTTTGTAGTACACAGTCCTTTCAAACTCTTTCAGACTACTTTCAGAAGCAATCAGCTCCGCAATTTCGTCTCTCATCTGTATAGTAATTCCAGAGTTATTTCCGATACTGAAAGAGCTTCGATATCTATCTATTTTGCTAAGTATATTAGCACTCACCCAACCAACGTAATCCAATACGTATGGTTTATGAACTCCAACTGCAAGGTGAAAACAAGGTCCTTCCGACGGGTACGCACAGTGCCACCACCCCCTGGGGATATAGAGGACGTCTCCAGGCTCAGTAATTATATCCAGCACTGGCTCCGCAGGGCATTCATCTCGGCGCTCACGACTTAGTTGCCCAGCAATAGGGTTTTCATAAGTTGGCTTATATATTTTCCAACGTTTTCGCCCAATTAACTGGGTAGCAAATACGTCATGCGCATCCCAGTGATTACCGAAGGCACTGTCTCCGGTCATCGCCAGATACCCATTCGCAACTACCTGCCCCTCAGCCAGACGGGCTATTTTGTTGCAAAATCGTTTAATTCGTAATGAACGCATCTCCACCCTATTGAGCACTAGGGTCGCGCCAAGGCCAAGCTCGCTGTATAGGCGCTCTTTATTTAGTGAAACCTTAACCTGCCCATAATAGGGGATTCGCTCGGACAACTCCAACTCGGGAACTGGTGCGTTGCGAATAAGCTTAACGGTTGCTGCGTTGACATCAAGAGCATAAAGCAGTTCATCAATCTCATCCCAACTGGATATGATCGGATCATGCACTCCCTTTAAGTGAACCGCGTGCTTTTCAAAGTATTTTTCTTTAAAGCTGTCAGATTCAATACTTAATCGCATCAGTCCTGATCCTGGCCGCTAACGAACTGCAGCTCTCCCTGCGTTACGACGCCGACTGGAGCATAGTTTGAAGTTGTGAACCAAAATGCATGGGAAGCAGCATAAATTGGGTCAAAAAAATCAAAGGCATGGCCACCAACTGGCGCACCATATGCTTGCGCACCGCCAACATCTGTAAGATCCGGCTTGAAATTAGAACCATTGAAAATTGCTAGGCCTGGAGCATTTTGAAAATTTGTATAATTCTGGCCGTCGTGGTGTTTTATGTAAATATATTGATCCACACTTAGCCCCGCAGCTCTGATTGGTGGGTTTATCGATGGATCATTGTAGCGGGCAGTGAATCGAGATATATCGTCAAAAAAGGCCTGAATTTGATTGGCGTTGGAGGATCTATCTCCTAGCGCTCCATGATTTTCCGCCCAAGTACCTGCAAGATACCCAAAAAGTCCAGATGCTGTTGAGTTTGGGTTTTGCGTCATGGTTCCAAGTGATGACTCGATAAAGGAGACCTTCACTGCAAACTCTACTTGAGAGTCAGAGAACCCATGTTGGAAGCCATAGTTGGAAATGGCTTCAACGTTATTCAACTGGACGTTAGAGAGGCGCGCCATAACTTACACTCCATTGCATTTTGATTTCTTTATTTTATTAATAAGTATCGCAACGTCACTTTGCGCACTGTCAATTTTCTGGCTTAGGACTTCGTACTGAGCGCACACCTCTCTATTACTGTATTTCGACTTTTCGATCAGGTTTGAAGCATCCCTGGCTAATGATTCCGTTGTAATATTAGAATTTAGGTAGGCAGAGAGACGTTCTCTATAAAGTGAACTAGCGGCGGCATCATCCACGGGATAAAATGATATGGTGCTATCATCAGCATGCAGTTTATAAACTTGGAACTGAAGACCGTCTATCGATCGATTAGGTCCAGCAGAAGCAGTTAGGGAATATAGATCACCCTCTACATTTTTCATGTCGGCGCTAGACTCTCCGAAATTTAGTTCAGCACCACTGATATCACCGTTTATATATGAGTAAGCCTGCACGGTTTCATGAGGCCCACCATAGCTTCCGCACAGGAAGAAGACATCCTTCCCATGGTACTCAGAGAACGATAACGCCGAGATCTTCTCGCACCCCGGAAGTAGCCCCGTGTTTTTTTCAAATAATTTCTCCCGTTGATTGCGAATTTGAATACTTGCTGAGGTGTATCCTTCTAACTGATTCTCCGCAAGCTCTTTTCGCTCATACGAAACAATTAGGTCACCCTTGATTAACTCCGAACTTAGAGCAATTTCTGGCGAGCAAATAGCCATACCCAAACAGAAAAAAACAAGTCTCACTTCATTTTCTCCCGAGTGCAGAATCTATATTTTTCGTAATAGGATCAAATATTATTGATGCTATTGATCTTCTATCTGTCTTAACATCCATTTGCACAGACATACCTGGTTTTAGCTTTTCCCTTATGCCACTAGAGAAACCCAATCCTTGTATACTTGCCTCCAGTACATACTGTCTGTTATGCCGATCCGGTGACTCTAGGCTCTCTTCTTCTGCATCAGCGCTAAGCCAGTTTAATCTCCCAGACATACTGCCGTACGTCTGATAAGGAAAGGAGTCGACCTTTATCTCTACCAAAGAACCTACGCTAATAAACCCAACATCACTTGAACTTGCCTTCCCCCTCACTACAAGCGGGGCGTCAACTGGTACAATTTTGGCAATTTCTTCCGAGGCTTTTATGACTTGATGTGCATGCGTGATTTTGAATTCGGTTAGAAAGCCTTTCTCAGGCGCTCGAACCTCCTGATATACGACGCTCCGTGTAGCTCTTACAAGATCCGTGCGTGCAGCTTGAAGTCGGACTCTCGACTCCTCTCGCTCCTTTATCAGAGAGTTGACTCTATTTTCACGCAGCGCATCAATCTTTCCTCTAGCCACATTTAGCTCTTCTGTTGATACTTTTAATTTTACTTTTAATATTTTTAATTCGTTATCTAGCCTGTCGCGATTATCTAGGTATTCCATATACTTGAAGCGAGAAACTGCAAGGCCGATTGCTCCGCGAACGAGTTCCTCTTGATTTTTTGCGTTTTTATAGAGATCGCTTGTTTTCTTTATTTCACCCTCAGCGCTCTCAATGCTAAGCTCCTGGAGGTTGACTTGGTGGCGCAAGTCACTTAAAGACTCCCTGAAACTCAACTCGGAGGCCTTCCATGCTTCCATCTCAGCATTTTTTAAAACAACATCTTTGGTCTTGAAAACTGGCTCTCTACCATCCAGAGAAGCTTGTGCTCTTTCAAAGTCACATTGGAGCTTATCGGCAAGCTGTGAAGATTTTTCCCATTCTGCTTTGGGTACCTGATCCTCAAGTATTGCTAAAACTTGCCCCTTCTCAACTAACTGCCCCTCCTTAACCTGAATACTCTTAATTTCTCCAGATTCCATTGACTGTACAGTCTTTACCTTTCCGTCAGGTGCAAGGTGGCCGTTAACAGTTACAACGGTGTCAATCTTTAAGATTATTGACATGATGATTGCTAGCGCAAGAGAAACGACCGTACCAGCAATGACAAAGCTGGAGAGTTTTCCATTAGGCTTTTCGAGGTATTCAGCTAGACTTCCGTGCCCTTTAGTAGTCATACAGTCTCTATTGCTTCCTGAACTTTGACTGGGTACAACTTCCCATTAACCAGCCTGTAAATCTCATCATATCTATCCAGCGGTGCAAGTCGATGAGATACTGTAATTAAAGTCAAATCAGGGAAGGCCTCAATTATATTATTATGAATTATCGTTTCGGACCTTTCATCAAGTGCACTTGTGGACTCATCTAACATAAGTATTTCCGGGTTGACGGCCAACGCCCTTAGGAGACAAAGTCGTTGACGCTGTCCTCCTGAAAGCGTAGTGCCGGCCTCTGTCATTTCTCGGAAATACATGTCAGGGTGAGATTCAATTACTTGATCTGCGAACACTAGGCGAGCCAATTTGTGCAAATAGTCAATTTCGCCAGGCTTTGAAAGCGGAGATATATTCTCCAGAATTGTCCCACTAAAAATAAAGGAGTCCTGAGGCACTAGACATACTTTCACCCTGACGAAGGATTCATTAAATTGGCGAATATCAACTCCATTTATTTTTACCTGACCAAACTGTGGCTGATACAAATTAGCCATAAGCTTCAATAGAGTACTTTTTCCACATCCACTTTCGCCAATTACTGCAACCTTCCGCCCCCTTCTGACCTCGAGATTAAGATCGTCAGCCACCCATGCCACACCTGGAGCATACTGAAACTTTATGTCTCTCATGGATATATTGGATATCTTTCCAACCACAAGCTCTTTAGGTGGCGATTCAATTGCTATCGCTTGAGATATTTCTCCAAATACTGTCTTTGCTTTCTTTAGTTCTTGCAATGTATATGCGGATCGCGCAATCGGATGAAAAACTCTGCTAGAGAACATCTGGAATGCAATTAGCTGCCCCATACTTAGTTTGCTATCAAGAACCAGAATAGCGCCATACCATAGGGTGGTAAGCATTCCCCCCCGTTGAATCCAGATGTTTACTGCAACAGCCCAATTGACGAGCCTGACCTCTCGCGCCGAAACCTCTGCATTAGTGATTTGAGACAATTCTATCTTCTTGAGAAGACATTCCTCTCGACATGTAAGTTTTAGAGTCTCAATCCCATGTAGCGCCTCAACCAAAAGAGTTGCAGGATCGATCCTGGATAGTTTCTGTTTTTCTTTGGCCAGTTCAAAGACGTAGTTTATGATCGCGATAACAACTATAAACAAGAGGCAGATTGCGGTCAGTTCTAAACTATAGAACGCCATAAGCACTAGGAATACCGAACAGAAAAGCAGGTCTAGCGCATTGAATACACCCCCGCTCATGCTTAGCCCTTGAAATATGCCGGAGCGTCGTGATAATCCAGCCAAGTCTCCAACCTTATTCTCGGTATAAAATGGGAGTGGTCTATTGAGTATTGAGCGTGACAGTCTTGAGCCAATTAAAATATCTGCCCTCCCTGCAATTTCAGTAGTTATTACTATTCGTGCCACCGACAGCATCAACTCTGAACAGGCCAACACGGCAGCCAGAATACCAAACACATGCAAAGCGGAAATATTTTGGTGCACCAACACACGATCAATTATTATCTGACCAAATATAGGAATTGAAAATCCAAGCACCTGAATCAGAAGCGATGCCGATATAATTAGCGCGACAACTCTTACCGTAAAGAACACTCTCAGACCGTCCGCAATATTACTGCAACGGAAAAGACCCTTCCTTAAATGAAATCCAACAGTGCCCTTCAGCCTCTCCAAGTCAGATACAGGAAGGATTAATGGCGAATTGGGAGTTCTTGCCTTGAAAATAAAACATGCGCCTTTATCTATTCGCGTCAGAACGCAGCACCCATGCTCGACATGATTGAATATAAGGGGTAATTCAATCCCACCAATCTTAGCCTTATATACTTTTTGTTTTCTGCATTGAAAACCAAGAGATTTTGAAACTCTTATATATATTCTTTCAGAGTCATTTTCCGCAATGCTCTGAACCTCTTGGCGAAGTTGTGCAACGTCAAATTTTTCGCCGAGCAGGGAGAAATAGAAGCATAGGCTTCGAATGACCTCGTCCATGTGGTTCAACCTCAAATGCTTTAGATAATGATTCGCATTGGTAATGACTGATAGCACCTAGTGTTGGTATTTTACAATTTATTTTTACAATCAATTAATCCTGTATCTATAGAAAATATCAATTGATATGTATTTGGAGTTTTGCACTACCCCCCCACAGCGGGCATGTCGTGGGCTATCGGCCGGCGCACCACCGAGCAGCTCAACGCCCTGGGCATCCGCACAGACCGGGATCTCGCCTTGGCCGATGTCTGGCAGCTACGCAAACAGTTCAACGTCATCATCGAGGAAGGCCACGCTTGAGCCGCACGGTGTCGCCTGACTAGAGCTGGAAGAGGCAGCACTACCCAAGCAGGAGATCTGCGGTAGCTGCACATTCGGCAAGCGCTTACATGAGCTGCCATCAATATACGGATAGAAGTCGATCATGCTCTGGAGATGGCAGAGCCAACTGGAATCTGACCGCGGCTCAGTACCGGCGCCGACCTTCCAGTCGGCAAGCGGGCACCCGTAAATCCAAAATCAGGTGTAGCGGACGCATACGTAGCCTGTAGACCCGCGCTTCCGACTAAGGAATTTGTGATCCCCACACCCGACTCGGTCGACTGGAGAGCTCATTGACGCTATGAGCCATACGAACCGACGACAGACACTCTCGGCCACTCGCCATCATGGGGTCTAGCCGATAGGATGACGCGATGCAGGGAAGCGCGCGTCGGGGGGAAGGCCCCCGCTCGAGAGTCTTCCTCCGCCTGGCTACACCGTCAGGTTTGGACAAGGAGATCGGCATGAGTGACGAGGTTATTGAGCAGCCCGACAGGGAGCTGCCCCAGGATACGCAAGCTATCGCTCAGGCTGTTGAGCCTACTCCGATAAAAACAGTTCGCATTCAGGCCACGCTGGTTGCAAAGCTGAACTTAGCTGACTTCCAGAACTCCGTTCCTGCCATCCGTGAGCTGCGGCTGATCAACGACACTGATCAGAAATACAGCGACTTGGAACTTCAGCTCCTGTCCGACCCTCTCGTCTTCAAGACGAAGACGTGGCACATCGATGCACTGAGCCCCAGCACATTCCTTCCCATACCGGGGCTCGATCTGCAGATCGATGGCGCTCTGCTCGCTCGGCTGACTGAAGCCGAGCATGCGACTGCCACCTTCACTCTGACGGCCCAGGGCATTGATGGTGAAGAGCGCCATGAAGTCGCCCGCCTTGAACTCAGCCTCGAACTGCTCCCTCGCAATCAGTGGGGCGGGTTATCACATCTTCCCGACATGACAGCAGCGTTCGTCCAACCGAACGATATTGCTGTCGAACGACTCCTGAAGAAAGCAGCGGAGCTACTGCGCGCCCAAGGCAAAAATCCCGCGCTGAATGGATACTCCGGTGGTTCCGCACACGCCTGGGAGATCGCATCGGCGATCTGGGCCGCAGCCGCTTCCCTCAAGCTGGACTACGCCCTCCCCCCTGCCAGCTTCGAGCAATTCGGCCAGAAAGTACGCGGTCCAAGCCATATATTGGAGAGCGGCTTGGCAACCTGTTTCGACCTCTCTCTGCTGTTCTGTGCGGCTTTGGAGCAGGCCGGCCTTAATCCCCTGTTGATATTCACCCGAGGCCACGCATTCTCGGGCTTCTGGCTCAAAGCCGAGGAGTTCTCGAACAGCACCGTTGACGACATCACCGCGCTACGCAAGCGCATGAAGCTCAACGAATTGAAGCTGTTTGAGACCACGCTGATCACCCAACCAAACACCCCTTCTCTTTCCTACGCCATCGAGCGTGGTGCCCAGCATCTCGCTGAAGGGCAGGAACATGAGTTCGAGCTCGCCTTGGATATCCGGCGTGCCCGGTTGCAAAGAGTCAAACCACTGGCCAGCGCGGAGGCTACTCCAGCCCTCAGCGACACTGACAATGAACAGAACCAGAACGGCCAGGAACTACTCATCGACTTGCCACCTGAGCTTCCTGATGAGGCTCCCATTGAAGTCGATGTTGCCTCGCTTGATCCGAAAGACCGCCTCGCTCGTTGGCAGCGCAAGCTGCTCGACTTGTCCTTGCGCAACAACCTGTTGAACTTCAAGGCCGGAAAGAAAGCGGTACGACTAGAGGCCCCAGATGCTGCTGCACTCGAGGACATCCTCGCCAGCGGACAGCATCTGAAACTGCAGACACGCCCCGACTTGATGGACGGAGCGGATCCACGCGACCAAGTTCTGCATGAGGAGCGCGAGCGTGAAGACCTGCGACGCCAACACGCCCTGGATGCTCTGAAGCGCAACCAAGTATTCGTGGGCCTGCCCGTCAATGAGCTGGACACCCGCCTGACAGAGCTTTATCGCGGCGCCCGCACGAACTTGCAAGAAGGTGGTTCCAACACGCTATTCCTGGCGCTGGGTTTCCTCACATGGACACGCGAAGACAGAGAAAGCCAACGCTACCGGGCCCCGCTGATACTGGTACCGGTGACCCTGGAGCGAAAGAGCGCTCGGGCAGGCTTCACCCTGGTGATTCATGATGATGAACCGCGCTTCAATCCAACCCTGCAGGAAATGCTTCGCCAGGACTTTGAGCTGAGCCTGGGCATCAGTGAAGGTGAGCTTCCGAAAGACGACTCGGGCCTGGATGTCGCACTGATTTGGAGGACGGTCGCTCACGCGGTCAAGGACATCAAAGGTTGGGAAGTCAACGAGGATGTCGTGCTGTCGATGTTCTCGTTCGCCAAATACTTGATGTGGAAAGACCTCTCGGAGCGCTCCGAGGCTCTGCGACAAAGCCCAGTCGTAAAGCATCTGCTGGATACACCACGCGATGCCTTCAGTGGTGGAGGCGGAGTATTCCCAGATGAACGCTCGCTGGACTCCCAGTACAGCCCACAGCAGGTCTTCTGCCCTCTTCCCTCTGACTCCTCACAACTCTCTGCGGTGTTATCGGCGGCTCAAGGGCGCGATTTCGTCTTGATTGGGCCACCAGGTACCGGCAAAAGTCAGACGATCGTGAACATGATCGCCCAGTTCATTGCACAGCAAAAGCGCGTGCTCTTCGTCTCCGAAAAGATCGCCGCGCTGGATGTTGTATATCGTCGCTTGCGTGAGGTGGGTCTCGGCGAATTCTGCCTTGAGGTTCACTCGAACAAGTCGAAGAAAACCGAAGTCCTTTCCCAGCTGCACTCAGCGTGGGAAGCTCGCGGTACAGCGGATGCCGCAACCTGGCAGGCCGAAGCTCAGCGTCTGCAGGGCCATCGCGATGTTCTGAACCTGTATGTCGAACGACTCCATGAGCGCTACCCGAACGGGTACACGATCTACGACGCCATCGGCATCGTAAGCACTAATCCAGATATTGCCCCGATCAACCTGACGTGGACATCGCATTCGCAACACCAGGCTGCAGATCTACTCGCCATGAGGGAAATCGCTGACCGCTTGGAGGTTAACGCACAGGCGGTCGGTTTCAACACGCTGAACCAGCACCCACTGCACCTGATTGGTAACAACGACTGGTCACCGACCTGGCAACATCAGGTAATCGAAGCGGCACGCGAGCTAGGCCCTGCCACACATGCAGTGCAGAATGCTAGTGAGCGTTATACCCAGATGTCCGGCTTGCCCTCGTTACCGGCCAATAGCAGGACACTCAAGGGACTAGGGGCTTTGGCGAAGATCCTTCCCACTGCCGCCGGACAGAATTGGAGCTTCGTGCTCCGCCCTGATGCGAGAGCCATAGGGCAACGCCTGGAAGCAGGCGTGAAACTCGTTGAGCAGCACCGCACGCTCAATCAGACGCTCCCCGCTTTCTGGACATCCAGCACGCTGGAAGACTGCCAACGCGGGCTAGACCTGTTAACGCGACATGCAGAGCTCAGATCCGGACTCCCCCAACCCTGGCCAGTGGCGAGCATGATTTTGCTCAACCAAGGTTTGGAGACCCTCTCCGAGATCGAGCGAGTCAAGCAGACATTATCTGTTGGCTACAACGACACGATCGAAGCCTTGGATGTCCAAGCGCTGCTGAAAGAATGGGAGCTAGCCGGCAAATCATTCTGGCCGAAGTCCTGGCTTACCCAGCGTAAGATTCGGAACCAATTAGAAAGCACTCAAAGCTCTCCTTCCCCTACATCCGTAGTTGATGATCTTCAACGCTGGATCGCTATTCGCGAACTCCGCGCTCGGTTGGACGCAATCGACCCAGGACAATCGGGTAATCCTGTCTGGAAGGGTTCCAAAACCGATCCAGCCCTTCTCGCTGTAGCTATGCGTGTACAAGCTGCGCTTGCAGCATCTGTCGAGGGTCGACCATGGTCAGATGAGGGCTTCGAGCTTATCAGTCAGGGGCAAGCTGGCATCGCGATCAAGGAGACACTTGAGCGCATGCGAGAGATTCGGACTGTAGAGGACGAGATTTCTACGCTTGAGCCACTCACCAAAGTTACGAGCTTTATCTGGGCCGGCCTGCAGACTCAGACTAAAGCGCTCAACGCTGCAGTGACATTCCAACGTGCACGGCGATCCATTCAACAGGAAGGTCGCCTGGAAGACGAGCATGAGCTCGTCGCCAGCGGTACCTGTGGAGAACGGCTTCAGGGCGAGCTGAAGATTCTCAGGCAACGTGAGGCAATCGAACGAGAGTTGGACAACCTGACCGACCTGCGTGAACTGACCTCAGGTCTGTGGTTGGGGCTGCACACGAAAGAGGACGCAGTCTCCCGTGTGCTCAAATTCCATGCTCATTTGGCCGGAGCTATCTCAGCACTCGTCCAAACACCTGAGCATGTCGAAGGTGTGAAGTCTGCTCTGTCGCGCTTGCTAGGTGACGCCAATGCTCTCCTTGAGCCCGAAGGCCAGCTGGCTCAAGCAGGCCACGAGCTGTTGGAGTCGCTAGATCACTACATCGCGCAGACACACAAGCTCGTCGACGCTGGACATTTCTTGGCCGAGGATGCTGCAGGCTTCACCGAGCAGGAACTCAGCCAGCAGCGACTTCAGTGCGAGCAAATTGTGCAGGCCGGAAATGGCTTACATGCTTGGTGCGCCTGGAAAAAAGCATGCGATGAAGCATCCGCGCATGGCCTACTTCCGTTGGTCGATGCCCTGAAAGCCGGCCATGTTCCACAGGGCTCCGTACGCAAGGCATTTGAAACCAACTACGCCCGCTGGTGGTTGAACACGGCCGTTGATCACGAGCCCGTCATACGTACATTCGTAAGTGTCGAACACGAGCAGCGTATTCGCGATTTCCGAGCTTTGGACGACCGTTTCACCGCACTGACACGCGATCTATTGCGCGCGCGCCTTTGCGCCGAGCTCCCCACTCAAGATTCGGTGAGCAAGAACTCGGAATGGGGTGTGCTCCGGCACGAGATCACGAAGAAGACGCGCCACCTGCCATTGCGCGAGCTGATGTCGAAGATTCCCGACGCGCTCACCAAGCTGACTCCTTGCCTGCTGATGAGTCCGCTCTCGATCGCCCAATACCTGGCCGCGAACTCGAGCGTCTTCGACGTCGTAATCTTCGACGAAGCCTCGCAGATTCCGGTGTGGGATGCGATCGGTGCAATCGCTCGTGGCAAGCAAGTAGTGATGGTCGGCGATCCCAAACAGCTTCCGCCAACCTCGTTCTTCGATCGAGCCGAATCCACTCAGGATGACGCTGATGTCGAGGCTGATCTCGAAAGCATTCTAGATGAGTGCATCAGCGCCAACCTGCCGATTCGGAACCTGAACTGGCACTACCGCAGCCGGCACGAGAGCCTGATCGCGTTCTCGAACCAGAGGTACTACGAATCCAAGCTGGTAACCTTCCCCTCCCCTGTTACCAGCGATCGCGCGGTCAGTCTGCACATCGTCAACGGGGTATACGAGAAAGGCTCTGCGCGCACCAACCCGGCAGAGGCCAAAGCTTTGGTCAACGATCTGATCGACCGTCTGCGCAGCCCCGGATTCAAAGAGAGCAGGCTGACTATCGGTGTCGTAACGTTCAACGGCGAACAGCAGAAGCTGATCGAAGATCTGCTCGACACTGAACGCAGAAGGGATCCATCGCTGGAAAGCTACTTCTCGGAGAACGAGCTTGAACCCGTCTTCGTGAAGAACTTGGAAAGCGTGCAGGGTGACGAGCGGGACATCATGTACTTCTCGATCACCTACGGCCCGGATGCTACCGGCAATGTTGCAATGAACTTCGGCCCGCTCAACCGGACTGGCGGGGAGCGCAGGCTCAATGTCGCCGTCACCCGCGCCCGCCACGAGCTTCGTGTCTTCAGCACGCTTCGAGCCGAAAAAATAGACCTTGCACGTACCCAGGCACTGGGCGTGCGCGATCTGAAACACTTCCTCGAATTTGCTGACCGCGGTGCTCGCGCACTTGCGGAAGTCGATGCCGGAAGCCTGGGCGGGTACGACAGCCCATTCGAAGAGGCCGTTGCGAACGCACTACGCCTGAAGGGGTGGCAAGTTGTCACTCAGGTTGGCGTGTCGTCATTCCGAATCGACCTGGCGGTGGTTGATCCGGACGCTCCTGGGCGATACCTCGCCGGTGTGGAATGCGATGGTGCAACCTATCACCGCAGCGCGACAGCTCGTGATCGGGACAAACTGCGTGAGCAGGTGCTCAAAGGTCTGGGATGGGAAATCCTGCGCATCTGGTCGACAGACTGGTGGATCGACGCTCAGGGTACCGCTCAGAAGATCCATGAGCGCCTTGAGTCCTTGTTGGTCGAAAGCCGCCAGCAACGTGCAGTCCGTGAAGTCCAAGAGCAGTTGGCGACTATTGCAGCTGAAAGCGAAGCTCCGCTCGGAGACAACATCGTAGAGCTGCCAGTCGACAGATCCCATTTCAAAGTACCTGATGACTCCGTAGAGCCTGAAGCCGGGCCTGAGGAGGCTGAAACACCGAGCGTGCGTTATGCCCGTACGCAAACAGACGCAGCACGCCCCTCGGCAACCTTCGCCTACTACCGTGAGAGCGATCCACTAAACGCAGTAGAAGGTGTGGATCCAGATGCCTTCTTCGAAGCACGCTATGACGCTGTTCTGGAGATGATGATCAAGCACGTGATTGAAGAGGAAGGCCCTATCCTCGATACCACTCTCGCACGCCGAATCGCCCGTGTGCATGGATGGACTCGTACGGGTGCACGAATTCGCGATCGAGTCGTGACCGTGGCTGATCGCGAGCACAACAAGCTTGAAGACGAGTCTGGGCAATTCTACTGGCCTCGCCGTTTGCCGAATCACGAATCCATCGCATACCGGCAGCCCGCTGATGCCGACAACATCCGCCCCGTCGACGAGATCTGCAGCTTGGAACTTCGGGCGCTAGCACGCTCATTGACCGACCAAAGCCTTGTCGGAGATGACTTGCTCTACGCCATGGCTCGCGAGCTCGGGATGGGCAAAGTATCTGCATCAACTCGAGCAAGGATCCAGGGGGTGATCGATAAGCTGTTCTCCTGAGGCATGCACTGCTCAGGGGAGTGGCCTGAATGTCCGACTAGGAGCGGACGTTACAACATGGACTTTCAGCCTGGGGCGTCGACCTCGGAATCAGCCAGGTCGCCGGCTACCGGAGTCCGGCAATCACCCTTCCCCGCTTCGAGGAATCAAGGCTCCGACCTGCCCTGCATGATGCGCAGCAGCGGAGCGTATTCGGCGTGACTCACCGGATCGACGCCGGACGCGCCCTGGGAGGCGAAGAACGCGGCCAACGCTTGCTGGTCCTCCAGCATGGCCTTGCGGATACGCGCCTTGAACCCGCGGCACAGGCTGCTGCTGAACACATAGGGGTCGTAATAGATGGGCTCCGAGCGCCACAGCACCTTGAAGGTATCGCGGCCGATGCGGCCGCTGTTGAGGTAGTCATCGGCGCGCACGCTGGCAACGAACGCCGCGTCGACCCGTTTTTCCAGCAACGCATCCAGCGCCTTGTCATGCGAGCCGGTGTACACCAGCGAACCGAAGAACTGCGGCAGGGGCATGCCGATCCGGGTGGAGAACTCGGCGTTCGGGATGACGCTGCCGGAGGTGCTGGCCGGGTCGCTCAGTGCGACGCGCTTGCCCCGTAGCGCCTCGATGCCGGGAGCGTCGCTGCGGACCAGCAGCAATGACTGGTAGTGGTGCCCGGCCGGAGTGAAATATCCCTTGCTGATGGTCAGGCTGGCGAACGGCTCGATGTGCGGGTCGCGCTGGTAGGCCAGTACATAGGACGCCGGCCCGAGGAAGGCGATGTCCACGCCGCCGGAAACGATGGCGTCGACCACGCTCTCGTAGGACGCCTCCTGCACGATTTCCGCTGGAACCCCCACGGCGGCGCTCAACTGCTTCAGCAACGGCTGGTACTCGCGGATGAGCACGTCCATGTCCTTCTTCGGAATGATCCCGATGCGCAGGCTGTGCGGGGGGCACTGTGCCTGTACGGTGCCGGACGCGGCCAGGAGCAGCGCGACAGTAGCCAGGAGGTTCAGGACTCGCATGCGGTCTCCAGGGAATTGACGAAGTGGGGGTACTCGCGCAGCTGCTGCGCCGTCAGCGGCCGGCTGAAGTAATAGCCCTGGGCAACCTCGCAGCCGGCAAGGCGCAGGCTCACCAGTTGCTCGCGTGTTTCCACCCCTTCCGCCACGACCTCCAGCCCCAGGCGTTTGGCGAGGATGATGGTGGACGAGACGATGGGGCTGTCGTCATGGCTGTTGGCAAGCTGGGCGATCAGCGAACGGTCGATCTTGAGCCGGCGAATGGGCAGCGACTGCAAGTGGGAGAAGCCGGCGTAGCCCTGGCCGAAGTCGTCGAGGCTGATGCTGATGCCGGCGTCGCGCAGCCGCGAGAGATGCTCGATGGCCAGCCCCTCGTCGTTCAGCACGGAGGTCTCGGTGATCTCCAGTTCCAGGCCCTGCGGCTCGATCCGCTGACGTCGCAGTTCGTTCAGCAGGCGCTCGCTGAAATCGACCTGGCAGAGTTGCAGTGGCGACACGTTCACCGCCAGCCAGGCCCGCACGCCCTGCGCCTGCCAGCGCGCCAGTTCCTCGCAGGCCAGGCGCAGCACCTCCCAGCCGAGGTCGACGATGAAGCCGCTGCGCTCGGCGAGGAAAATGAACTTGTCCGGATAGAGCAGACCGAACTCCGGATGGTGCCAGCGCACCAGGGCCTCGTAGCCCGCCACCCGCATCGACTCGAGGCGTATCTGCGGCTGGTAGTGCAGCACGAACTGCCGCTCCTTCAACGCCTGGTCGAAGGCCTGCTCCAGGATGAATTCCTCGATGTCCATCGTATTCAGGGAGGGGTCGAAGAAACGGTACTGCCCACGCCCGGCCTGCTTGGCCGAGTACATGGCGCCATCGGCGCAGCGGATCAGCTCGTCCACGTTCTGGCCATCGCGCGGGCAGATGCTGACGCCGATGCTCGGGCTGGTGTTGAGCTCGTGCTCGTCCAACGAGTAGGTCGCCGAGAGCTTCCCGACCAGCTCGCGTACCCAGGTTTCGATCTGCTCTTCGCTGCGTTCACCGGCGAGCAACACCACGAATTCGTCGCCACCGAAGCGCGCCGCTTCGTCGCCCGGCTCCAGGGCCCGGCTGATGCGCCCGGCCACCGCCTGCAGCAACAGGTCACCGACCTTGTGGCCGAGTGAATCGTTGATCGACTTGAAGCGGTCCATGTCGATGAACAGCACCGCCGTCAGGCGGCGCTTGCCGCGCTGGCCGGCCAGCGCCCGGGCGGCCACCTCGAGGAACTGGCGACGGTTGTGAAGACCGCTGAGGTGGTCGGTGGCCGCCGCATGGCTGCTGCGCTGGTGCTCCTCTTCGAGACGCAGGATCAGCCCCTGGTTCAATTGCTGGGCCTGCTCCAGCGCCCTGAAGGCGCCGCGCTGCTTGCCCAGTACGTGCCAGATCCACGACAGGCCGACCAGCATCAGCAGCGTCATGCTCAGGTTCAGCCAGGACTGGCGGCTGGAGGCGCGCTGCGATACGGCCAGGATTTCATCCTCGTGCTGACTGACCGCCACACTGAAACCACGCTGGGGGACGCGCCGGTACAGGCTCTGGAACTCGCCACTCGCGGCGCGCTGGCTGAGACTCCCCGCCAGCTCGGCGCTGTCCGGCAGGGTCGGGCGGAGTACCTCGCCCGCCACCACCACGCCGCTGCTGTTGATGCGCAGGCGCTCGTTGCCGCCGCCGTCGAGCAGGCAGACAAGGCCGCTGTTTCCCAGCTCGATGTGCTGGAACAGCGCCGCGAGATAGCCGACATCGAGCTGGACCAGCAGGATGCTGTCCAGCCTGCCCGTCGCCTGGTCGATCAGCGGCAGGAGGAATGGCAGGCGCCAGGTCGGCTGCGCGGACTCCACCGCGCCGGGCACCAGACGCGGCAGGAGCGGAGTGGGGCCATGGCGCTGGATGTGCTCGTCCAGCTCGCGCAGCCACGGGGCGGGCAGCTGCGCCAGCTCATCGCCATGGCTGGCCGCGAGCATCCGGCCGTCGATGCCGTACAGGCTGATCCGCTTGAGCACCGGGTCCTCGGCCAGCATCCGCGCCAGGCCGTGGCCGCCCTGCCCCGGGTTGCGCAGATCGCCCTGCGCGACCCGGCCGATGGCCTGGACGCGGTCCACCAGCTCGCTGAAGGTTTCCGCGGTGATGGTCGCCAGGTTGAGATGCTCGGCCGCCTTGGCGGCGAGCGCCTCCTGCCGGGATGTCGCTTTCTGCTGGAAGTACATCCCCCACAGGAACATGAGGGTGATTGCACACAGCAGGAACAACAGCAGGAGCAGAAAACCGTGAGAGGAAAATATCCGGCGGATCACTGCGTTAATCTCAGCCGCAAATGATGGCAAATTAGTATCGCCGCATGACGATCCCGTGACCCTTTGCCCAGGTGCCTGTTTTCTTCAGCCTCAATGAACGAGGCGCTGCAGTTGGGCCTCTGCCGGCGGCCCCGGACGGCCGGGAGCGGGCGTTATAATGGCGTCCGCGCCGATTCCCCGGATCGGGCACGCCCGGAGCCAGCTTCAGATGTTCACCCTTGTAAACCTGGACACACCACCGCCCGAATCCCTGAAGAGTCAGGTTCTGCAAATGGTGGTGGACTACTTCAGCGACATCAGCCCGGTGCCGCTGACGCCCAGCAATCCGCTCTACCAGCTGTACCAGTACGTGATTGGCTACGAGGTGCACCTGTACCTGCAGGCCATGGACAGCGCTTCGGACAGCACCGCACGCCTGATCCTGGCCCTGGATGATGACGATCCCTCCCGGGTGCTGGGTTTTGCCCTGTACCTGCCGAGCCAGGACGATGCCGAGGCCTGCACCCTGGCCTACCTGGCCGTCAGCGCCAGCCACCGCCGCCGCGGGATCGCCCGGGCCTTGTTGCAGAGGATGGTCGAGCATCGGCCCCACGCCGAGCTGGCCTGCGCGGCGGGCAAGGTGCCGGCCTTCGAGTCGATGGGCTTCCGGGTACTGGCGGCGCAGGGACCGCACGTGCTGCTGAACACCCGCGATCACCGCTCGAACGGCCTGGTGGCGGTGCAGGACCTGGCCCCGATCTACCAATCCAAGGAAGTGCGGCAGATTCACGCCTACCTTGTGCAGCAACACGGCAGGAAGGCCATGCGCGAGGCCGAGAACAAACGCGACCGCCTGCTCGACCAGATGGCCTACCAGGCGCAGGCATTGGTGAAAGAGCGTTTCCCTACGCTTCACTGATGGCCAAGGGGAACAGATTTCCTTTTCCTGCTCTGAACGTCTGATTTCGGCCCGGGAGCGGAACTCCGCAACCAGGGCGGATCACGCGTCACCGAGCCATCATCGAACCTCCACACGGGCGCCGATGGTGGAAGTAAAAATCGACTTCCACCCTACTGCTGGCAGAGATCGACCAGCAGCGGACGTCGGAAAGGGAAAATGACTCCGCGCCGCCCTCCTCCTCAGTCAACCGGCACGATCATGGCAACCCGGCGGTTCTCCATGCGCCCGGCGGCACTGCTGTTGTCCGCTACCGGGTGGTCCATGCCCCGACCGACCACCTTCAGCTGGGTCGCGGGCATGCCGATGCCGATCAGCACGTCCGCCACCGATTGCGCGCGGCGTACCGAGAGCTGCTGGTTGTAGTCCCGGTCGCCCTGATTATCGGTGTGCCCTTCCAGGTACATCCGATCGATCCCCACTTGCAGCAGCGTCCGGCCGATCCGCTCGATATTGGCGCGGCCGGTGGGATTGATGGTGTCGAGGTTGTTGTCGAACAGCACCTTGCTGGAGAGCCCCAGCACCCAGCCCTCATCGCCGGGCACGAACCCCTGGTCACGCAGCACGGCGACCTGCTCGGCCGTCAGGCCGCTCGGTGGTGTCGTCTGGCAACCGCTCAGCAGGCCGCTGATCAGCAGGCTGGCCAACGCCAGGCGCAAGGACTGTTTCATCTGAATCACGGGCTATCTCCTGATTTTCCTGAATATGGGACTGCGCCGGGTCCGGGCCAATCCCCAGCGGCTACGCCCGCCGCGCTTGGCCTCGTACATGGCTTCATCGGCGCTCTGCAGCAGTTCCGAAGGGCTGCTGCCGTGCTGGGGATAGAACGCCACCCCGACGCTCAACGAGGTCTGCACTTCACTGCCGCCCGGCAACCCGATGGGCATGGACATGCTGGCGAGGATGGCCTCGGCCACGCCCAGTGCCGCCTGGTTGTCGGACAGCGGCGCCAGCAGCACGGCGAACTCGTCACCGCCCAGGCGGGCCACCAGGTCGCTGTCGCGCAATTGCCCGCGGATGCGCTCGGCTATGGCCACCAGCACGGCATCGCCAGCGGCATGGCCGAACTCGTCATTGATCGACTTGAAACGGTCGGAATCGATGAACAACACCGCCGCCTGCCCGCCCTGCTCTTCCAGTTCGAGCAGGGTGCGGCTCAGGCGGCCTTCGAAGAAGGCGCGGTTGGGCAGGCGGGTCAGGCTGTCGTGATTGGCCTGATGCTCCAGGGAAGCGTTCTCCCGCTCCAGGTGCGACTGCCAGGAGGCCAACTCGTCAAGCAAGGCATTGAAGTCGGCGCCCAGTTCGTCCAGCTCGACGATGTGTGCCGGAGGTACGCGCAGGGAGAACTGGCGGTCGCGGCGCACCGCGTGGGCGACCTGCAGCAGGCGGTCGAGCGGCTTGACGATGCGGCTGACCATGCGCCGCGATACGTAGAAGGCGCCGAGGGCGATCAACAACAGGCAGCCGAGCATGCCGCCGAGGCCGGCCAGCAGGAAGCTCATCACGCGGCCGCCGGCGCCGCTCAAGCGCACTTCGCCAACCACCTGCCCATCATGAACGATGGGCTGCGCCACCTCGAAGTCCAGCCCCCAGTGCCCGATATAACGATGCAAGGCGTCGTTGCCGTGATCGTGCACCCAGCTCGCCACCACGAGCCCCTGCGAATCGACGACGGAACAGCGGCTGACATCCTCGGTGGACGCGATCACGCGCAGGGCTTCCTCGGTAGCCACCCTGTCGCCGAACACCACGGCCGCTTCCACCGTGTACGCCATCGAGCGGCCGATCAACTGCAGGTTGTACTCGGCATAGGCGCGTAGCGTCAGCAGGCCGACCACGCTGACGGCCAGGCCCACCAGGCACACCGATGCCAGGGCCACGCCCATGTGCGCGCGATACAGCAGGCGGCCCAGGGTACGGCGCCGTGACGTCTGCTGCGCGCTCTGCCGCGGAGGGATCATGGCCTGCCCCTTCGCCGCCCGAGGCTGAGCACATTGGGATGCACCCGCACACCGCTGCGCGCCACGGAGTCGAGGTTGATGGCGAACGACGGCGGCCGGCTCTCGAAGGTCAGGCAGAACATGCTGCCGACGCTGCAGTCGGGATTGTCCTCGTCGATGGACAGCACCGGGCGGCCGGCCAGACGCTCGAACACCCGGTTGCGTTCCTCGGCATCCAGGGCCCCCAGATAGACCACGTTGCAGGCATCGCTCAGGCGTGGATCGCCCGGGGCAAGTTGCTGCACCTGGATGCGCCGGCCATTGGCCTGATGCGGATCGTCCGCCTGCAACAGGCCGTCGGCATGGCGAGCCGCGCCCAGCACGCAGAACGAGAGCACCTTCGGCTCTTCCGGCCAGCGCACGTAACTGAGGATGCCCAGCAGCATCTGTCGTACGGCCAGGTCCATCTCATCGGAGGCAGCCGCAGAGGCCTTGCACAACGGCATCAGCAGAATCCAGAACAAAAGCACGCAATAAGGCAGGTTGGAGCGACGAGTCACCAGGAGGGTCAACGGCAAGAGAACTGCTCCGGATGGAAGCACGTGCTGGATGCAGGGGACTGGGGGCTGAAGTTGGCGGGTTCGCGTGAGCGCCCTGCGCCTGTCGCGCGCCCCCTCCGAAGACGGGAAGCCTCTTTCGCCACCCCGGCGAGCCGACCGGCATGGGAGCCAGGCTCATCGCCAGACCGACAAGCGCTGAGGCGTTCAGGCATCGGTCCTCTGCGCCAGTAATGCCTGCAACCATAGAATGAAGCCCCCACACGCCACGGCGTGGAAGGGACTGCGCGTGGCTCACAGGCGCGGAGTATCGCGACATCCGCCCCGCCGAACCTTTGCCAGGCAGGACGAAAGCTTTGCCGCGCGGGGCGCCGGGGAGACTTTCCGACGGCTGACCGGCCGCCCGCGACCGCCCCGCCGCCGCGACGGGGGAGCTCCGCCCCGCCGCGAAACCCGCGGCCGGGCGATATCCGCGAAGCGGCCCGTTACCGACCTTCAGGCCTCGCTGGGTTCGCCCTCTTCCTCGAGGACATGGTCCTCGACCCAGATCAGGTCGCCGACTTCGTCGTTGTGCAGGATCAATACCTGCTGGGCGCGCAGGCGCTGGTAGGTTTCCGAGGTGACCCGGAAGCTCTGCAACAGGCTTCGCGTGGCAATGTCCGGCACACGTTCGCGCCGCTCGTAGCGCCGGGCGCGGATTTCGTTGTATTTGGCCCAGCCCAGCAGCACCAGCCCGATCAGCACGGCGCACAGCGCATAGGCCGTCAGCGTGCCGAAGGTGTTCACCATGTGCGCCATGAAGTCCATCTGCGGCCCGCCGCGGCTCACCTCGGCCATGGCCTTCAGGCCACGCGCCAGCAGATAGAGGAAGACCGCCCAGGCGCACAGGGTGAGCAGCGTGTCGATGGTCCGGTGCAGCCAGTGCTGCGGGGTCTTGATCAGGCTCATGCGGAAGGATTCCTCTTGATCCCGCGGTCCGGGCTGGTCCAGCGCGCGCGTTGCTGTCGCACCTTGAGCATGACCTTGGGGAAACTCACCAGGGTGGTCAGCAGGGTCACCAGCCAGAAGGCAAACGGGTACCAGATGACCCAGAACAGGGACCAGACCAGCCCCTTCTCGTAGCGCCGCTCGACCAGCAGGCTCAGGCCGAACTGCATCAGGCAGACCGCCGCCAGCAGCATGCCGGTGAAGGCCGGCGGCACAATGCTGGCCACGCGCAGCTCCGGCGGCAGGTCGACCAGGCAACCCAGCCCCCAGAGCAGGATGGTCAGGGCAAAGGTGAAGGCCCAGGTCGCCGACAGGCAGAACTCGATCAGCAGCGGCCACATGTAGCGCAGGCGCCAGCGCCAGATGGTGCGGATGTTCTTCAGCAGCACCTCGGCGCCGCCCTGGGCCCAGCGCAGCCGCTGCTTCCACAGCCCGCGCAGGGTTTCGGGCATGAGGATCCAGCAGAGGCCGCGCGGTTCGTAGAAGATCGACCAGTGATCCAGCTGCAGCTTCCAGCTGATGTCGATGTCCTCGGTGATCATGTCCGGGCTCCAGAAGCCGACCCGGTGGAGCGCGCTGCGGCGGAACGCGGCGACCACGCCGGACACGGTGAAGACCCGGCCATAGACGCGCTGGGTGCGCTTGATCAGGCCGATGATCGAGGAGAACTCGCCGACCTGTACGCGGCCGATCAGGGTCGAGCGCGTGCGGATGCGCGGGTTGCCGGTAACCGCGCCGACCCGCGGGTTGTCGATCAGCGGCGCCACCAGGTAGGCGACGGCGTCCGGATCGAGCAGCGCATCGCCGTCGATGCACACCAGGTATTCGCTGTGCGCCGCGAGCGCGCCCATGCGCAGGGCGATGGCCTTGCCCTGGTTCTGCGCCAGGTGCAGCACCCGCAGACGCGGATGTTCCGCGGCCAGCTGGTTGAGCACTTCGGCGGTGTCGTCCCTGGAGCCATCGTTGATGGCGATCACCTCGATATTCCCGTAGTGCTGCGCAAGCGCCGCGCCTATGGTGTCGCGGGCGTTCGGGCCCTCGTTGAAACAGGGGATGAGGATGCTCACCAGGGGGTTGCCCCGGAGCGCCGGCACCGCTTCGCGCCAGGGCCAGTGCCGTTCCCAGTGCAGCCAGAAGTAGGTGCCGCCGGACATCCACAGCGCCGACATGAACAGCGGGTAGAAGAACACGAAATTCAGCAGCAGTTCGCCCGTGACGACCAGGGCCATACCGAGGGGAGCGCCCAGTATCACCACCAGGATCAGCAGGGCTACGAGACGATCAGTCATAGTTTCGGATACCAGGAGGATGAGAAGGCCGGACGGGTGATTTCGAGGCGTGGCTGATCGTTGAAGAAATCGTCCGGGTAGTAGCCGTAGTGGCGGACGCCGTTCCACTGCAGGCGCTTCGCCCAGCCGGCCAGCCGTTGCGCGTCGATCGGTGCTTCGTGGCCAGGGCGCCAGTCACGCGCCTGCAGTTCGAACACGCTTCGCTCCAGGGCGCCGGGGCGCCTGGCCACCTCCCGCACCAGCTGATCGAGCCAGGCGTTGGAATGCTCGAAGTCCACGCCCTCCATCAGCGGCATGGCCATCGGCGCGGTCCAGTCGTAGGTGGCGAGGAAGTCGTCGAGGTTCTGCGCGAACCAGGTCTCGGCCCGGGGATCGAGGATCGGCAGGGCGAAGATGTTGCGCGCGGTCTGCACCTGCGGCCCGCGGATGGCGCGTACCTTGGCGGTCAGCTCGCGGGTGAAGTCGATCAGGTAGCGGCTCTTGTAGCGGGTCCAGCGCTGCAGGGTCTGCTCGTCGCCGCGCAGGGTGCGCAGGTCGCCGGGCAACCCGGCCTGGCGGTAGGCCGCCAGCGCGCCGGGACCGGCGTCCTCGAAGTCGGAGAGCAGCGCATCGTCGTGGAACAGGAGGCCCTGGAAGCTGGCGTGCCGGGCCAGGTCCTCATAGATCTCACCGATCTGCTGGCGGACCCCGGGGTCGAAGGGCGACAGGCGCCGGTACTGATCCGGGTTCACCGCCACGGCGCCGGTCTCCGGATTCCACGCCTGCACGCGCGGCAAGCGGTCGTCCAGCTCGAAGGCCAGCACCGGCATCCAGGCGTAGACCTTCGCCCCGGCGCGGGTGCGCAGCTGCCAGGCGACGCGGTTGAACAGGTCGGCGCGCATCGGCAGGTGGCGGTTGGGGAAGTACAGCTGGCGGATGTTGCCATCGCCCTTCGGATCGGCGAAGGCCTGCAGGAACACGGTGTTGACGCCCAGGTCGGCGATGCGCTGCACCAGCCGGCCGACGTTGGCGTCGGTACGCGCCGGGTCGGGATCGTAGACGTAGTCCAGGTCGACGTGGGCGACCCGCATCGGGCCGTGTTCCTGCACACCGTTGATGTCGGAGGCGAAGGCGCGGATTTCCGGATCGCCGTTGACCAGGTAGCGCGGCACGCTCATCAGGTCGTCGACGCGGCCGATGCCGTCGTCGAGGGTCAGCGCCAGGCTGTAGCCATGCTCGCCGGCGATCCGCAGGGTGCTGCCGCCCGCCGCGCCGTAGGGCCAGACCCACACGCGCGGCGCCTTGCCGGTGATGCCCTGGAGCGTGGCGCTGATCAGGCCGATGTCCTTGCCCATGCGCTGGTTGAGCTCGGCGTCGGTCTCGTAGCGTTGCTCCCTGGGCAGGTACAGGCGATTCGCCGCCGCCGGCAGGGTGTTGCCCTGGGGGTTGGCCTGCAGGCCGAGGTGCGAGGCATAGGTATGCGCGCCGATCTCCACCAGGTCGGACTGCGCCACTTCACGCAGCTGGTCCTCGGTGAGGAAGCGCTGGCGCGGGCTGGGCAGGCCGCCGAAGTCCACCGGCTGGTTCTGCGGAGTCTTCAGCCAGACGCCCACCGGCGCCATGATCGCCGGCCAGTCGTAGGCCTTGAGTACCGGCAGCACGCGGGTATGGAAGCTGCTGTAGCCGTCATCGAAGCTCAGCAGCAGCGGCTTTTCCGGCAACGGCGCACGGCCTTCGTGGGCGGCGAGCACCTGGTCCACCGATACCGCGTGGTAGCCCTGCTCGCGGAGCCAGGCCAGCTGGTCGATCAGGTGCGCGGTGCGGGTGGTGATGTAGGCCTGGTTGGCATCGTCGTCCTCGACGTCGTGATAGGCCAGGCTCAGCAGTTGGCCGGACGGCCACGGCGACTCGCTGACGGAGACCGGGCGGTCGTTGGGCGCCACGAAGGGCGGCGCCTCGGCGGCGCAGCCGGCCAGCAGCACGGCCAGGCAGAGGCATAGGGTGCGGAAGAAGGCGCTCATCTCGGGTGCCCTTAGAAGCGGTAGTTGATGTCGAGCATCAGGCGGTAGTCCATTTCGCGGTCGCCGTCGTAGGGACGGCTCATGGCCGTGAGGTTCACGCCGCCGTCGAAGCGGTCGTCGAACTTCAGGCGCTGTCCGTAGCCGACCAGCGCGATCGGGTCGGTGCCGTAGTCCTGCTGGGTGTAGGTGCCGACGCCGAACTGCGCCTGCTGGCTCCAGACGGTCTGGTAGCTGCGGTAGAGGATGTGTTCCAGGTCCAGGGTCGGCAGCACGCCGAGGTCGCGCTTGGGGTTGTAGTAGGGAACGTCGTCCGACTTGCTGTTGTGGCTGGCGTCCACCTCCAGCCCGATGTCGGCCTTCAGGTAGGGCTGGTTGTAGACCTGCTGCCTGCCGCTCAGCAGCAGGCTCATGCGCTGGTTGCCGTCGCTGAAGTGTTGCGGCGTGACGGCAAGCCTCGCCTCGCGGGTCTCGTCCTGGCGCCACGCCAGCCAGGCGCTGCCGGCGTTGGAGCGGATGCCGCTGTTGAGTGCGCGCAGGGGCGTCTCGCGCGACAGGTATTCCGCGCTCCAGCCGTACTGCCAGTGGTCGTCGATCTCGTGGGTGCCGGAAAGCCGCGCGCCGGGCTTGTCGCCGTCGCCATAGTCGTTGTGCGACAGCTCGCCTTCGACGGTGTTGCCACGCGCGCGCCACTCCACGCCCGCGCGCTGGTAGCGGTAATGGCCGGTGCCTTCGAGGAAGTCGCCGGTGGCATAGCCGGCGCCGCCGAAGACCCGCCAGTTGTCGTCGATCGGCGGGCTGTAGAGCACGCTGTCGATGCCGAAGTCGCGGTCTCCGACCGCCTCGCCGCCCCCATTGCTGTGGCCGGTGTAGGCGCTGACGCGCAGCTCGGACATGTGCTGCACCCTGCGCAGCTTGTCCAGGCGCTGGGCCGGCAGCTGTTCGGGGAAACGGCGGATGACATCGTCGGCCAGCAGGTCGGCCTGACGCCATTCCTGAAGCGCCAGGGCGACATGGCCCTGCTGCACTTCCAGCCCGGCTTCACGCGGGCCGAGGGACTCGGCGCCCTTCAGCACGTCCTCGGCACGGCGCGGCCAGCCGCGCGCCAGGTAGACGCCGGCCAGCCCGGTGCTCAGCCCAGCGTTGGCCGGTGCCGCGTGGGCCATCTCCTCGTGGGCCTGCTGGGCCTGGTCCAACTGGTCACGGAACAGGTAGCCGCTGGCCTGCAGCGTCTTCGCATCCAGGCGGTTCTGGTTGGGCTCCCCGGCAGCGGCGCCCTGGGAATAGACCAGCACCGGCTGCTGGGCCACCAGCTGATCGGCCATCGGCTGGATCTGCTCCAGCTGCTCGCTTTCCACCAGGGCATAGAACAGTCCCTGGTTGTCCTCCATCCACTCCGGGTCCTTCGGCGAGTCGCTGGCCAGCACCTTGCGGTACAGCTCGGCGGCGGTCTCCGGTTGCCGCAGGTACAGGTAGGCGCCGGCGACCCAGCGCTCGGCGTAAGCCGGCAGTTCGATCTGCTCACGACGCAGCTGTTCGTACTCGTCGACCACCTGCTGCATGCGCATGCGCGCATGCAGCGCACCGAGACGATCGATGCGCACGCGATTGCGCTCGGCCACGGCGTCCGGCTGGGCCGCCCACTCGCCCATGAGCTCATCGGAGCGGGCGATGGCGCGGTCGGCGATGACGAAACGCTCGGCCTCGCGGCGCGCCGGCAGCTGGGCAAAGCGCACCTGGCGCGCCAGGGCGTCGGCCTGCAGGCGACGGACCTGGCTCCCGCCGATCAGCGCCGGCTGGGTCGAACCCATGCGCAGCGCCGCTTCCGGCAGGTGCGCGCCTTCCAGGGCGCCCAGGTACTCGCGCTGCACGTAGGCCCGCTGCGGGGCGAGGTCGTGCGCCTTGTCCAGCTCGAAGAGCGCCGCATAGGGCTGGCCGGCCCGGGCATGGACATACGCCAGCGCGATGTGCGCATCGGCGTCCTGCGGCAGGTCGCGCACCAGCGCCTGGCCACGGCGCAGGGCCTGGTCGCGCTGCCCGGCGTCGGCCAGGGTCATCACCTCCCCCACGCGCAAAGCAGCATGCTGCGGCGCACGGGCCAGGCCATCTCGGTAGACGGCCAGGGCGTCCGGCCAACGCCTGAGATTGCGGTAGGTGCGCGCCACCACGGCCTGGGAGTCGGCGCTCAGCGCGGTCGAGCCACGATGGGCTTCGTAGACCTGCACGACCTCGCGGTCACGCCCGGCCCACCCGGCAATGGCGATATGGTCGTTGAGGTAACGCGGCGTGGCCGGCTGGCGCGCCAGGTAGTCCAGGGCCGGCGCGTAGTCGCCAGCGCGCGCCTTGATCACCAGTGCGTCATAGCCGTCCGCCGCCTGGGCCCAAGGGCTGCACAGCAGCAGTCCCGCCACCACGGCGCCACGAGCACGCGCAGGGAGCGCCTGGGAACGTACCGGCCGGATGGCCGGCACACCGGGAAAATCGTCGAGGCTTCGCATAGAAGTGATCTGGTCAACGTGAAAGGACGGGGGCGGCGGAGTCGCGATGCAGCGCGCGGGACGGGCTTATCGCCCGACCGGGCCGAAGGTTCGGACACGCCGGCACAAATGACGCGGCGACGCCCCGGCCCCGGCCGCCCACATCGACACGGCCAGTGAGGGATGGCCGGCGGCAAGCACGAGACCCCATGGGGGCAAATTGCAGAGCGGAACGGACAAAACGACGGAAGAACATGAGTGACGCCCTGTGGCGCTGAATCTCCTACTGGGCCGCCCATTATTCATTTTGAGACACAGTTCACTTTTGCTTCGGCGCCTGATTCTTTTGCTTGGCGCCCCAGGGCCTCCCGCAGTTGTAACCGTTTGCGAGTCCGACAGGTTTGCGCGATGGCGCAGCGGCAGCCTGTGGCACGGCTCCGCTTGACTGCTTTGTGCACGGTTTTTTCGTGGCGCAGCGGGTTGCGCCCAAGCCCTGCGATCCGCCAGTACACGCGGCAACCAATGGCTAGCTGACGATCCACCGGATCAGTTCGGGGGTGGAGTTCACTGCGTACTTGCGCAGCAGGCTGGCGCGGTGGATGTCCACGGTGCGCGGGCTGATGCCGAGGTTCTTCGCGGCTTCCTTGCTGGTCAGGCCGTCCACCAGCAGCGCGGCGACGTCGCGCTCGCGGGCGGTCAGGCTGACCCGCTCGCCAGACCCTGCGCCTTCCACATCGGTGAACACCCAGGCCGCCAGCTCGTAGGGGTTCCGCTCGTTGAAGCCATAGCCGCGCACCGTCACCCAGAAATGCGTGCCGTCCAGGCGGCGCATGAGGCGGTCGTCGTGGAAGTCGGCATGCCGCGACAGCAGCGGGGCGAAATGCTCCGCCGCCGATTCGAAATCCCGGCGCCCGGGATACAGCACGGCGAACGACGCGCCGACCAGTTGCGCCTCGGTGGCCCGAAACATCTTCAGCGCCCGCGCATTGCAGCGCTGGATCACCCGCTCGCGGGCAACGATCACCGCCACCGGCAGATGATGGAGCAGGCATTCGGGCTTCAGGCAATCGGCCTCGGACATACGCGTGTGGTTCCACCGATTACCTAGGTAATCGGGGAATCTGGCCCCCCTTCGATCGCGTACTTAAGATCATACCGACGCCTTTGCTGCCCTTCTTATTCAATAACGACAAACCAGGAGAGCGACGCGATGAGTGAATCGTTCAATGTATCGCCGGCGACACTGCGCAAGGTCATCGCGGCGGCCGCCGTGGGCAATTTCGTCGAATGGTTCGACTTCGCGGTCTACGGATTCCTCGCGACGATCATCGCCCGGCAATTCTTCTCCAGCTCAGACCCCAGTGTCGCCCTGCTGCAGACCTTCGCCGTGTTCGCGGTAGCCTTTGCCTTGCGCCCGCTGGGCGGGGTCTTCTTCGGTGCGCTGGGCGACCGCCTGGGACGCAAGCGCGTGCTGTCGGTCACCGTGCTGATGATGGCCGGCGCGACCACGACCATCGGCCTGCTGCCGACCTACGCCGGCATCGGCCTGATGGCGCCGGTGCTGCTCACCCTGACCCGTTGCGTGCAAGGCTTCTCGGCCGGCGGCGAATACGCCGGGGCCTGCGCCTATGTGATGGAGCACGCGCCCAACCACAAGCGTGGCTGGTACGGCAGCTTCATTCCGGTGTCGACCTTCTCGGCCTTTGCCAGCGCCGCCGTGATCGCCTATGTGCTGGAAGCCAGCCTGTCGGCCGAGGCCATGGCCGCCTGGGGCTGGCGCGTCCCCTTCCTGGTGGCGGCGCCGCTGGGGCTGGTCGGGCTGTACCTGCGCTGGAAAATGGAAGAGACCCCGGCCTTCCGCCAGGCCATGGCCGAGGACAAGGATCACGGCCATTCGCCGCTGCGCGAAACCCTGCGCCAGCAGAAGGGCATGATCCTGCGGCTGGGCGCGTTCATCTCGCTGACGGCGCTGTCGTTCTACATGTTCACCACCTACTTCGCCACCTACCTGCAGGTGGTGGGGCAGTTGAGCCGGGCGCAGTCGCTGCTGGTCTCGACGCTGGCTTTGCTGTTCGCCGCCGCTGCCTGCCCGGCGGCGGGGGCCTTCTCGGACCGGTTCGGCCGGCGCAGGAGCGTGGCCACGGCCTGCCTGTGGGTGATCGTGATGGTGTTCCCGGCTTACTGGCTGGCCAGCTCCGGGCACATGGCGGCGGCCATTCTCGGGGTGGTCCTGCTGGCGGTGGGCGCGGTGCTGTCGGGTGTGGTCACCGCCGCGCTGCTGTCCGAGGTGTTCCCGACCCGCACCCGCTACACCGCTTCGGCGATCACCTACAACATCGCCTATACGATCTTCGGCGGCACCGCGCCGCTGGTCGCCACCTGGCTGATCGGCCAGACCGGCAGCAGCCTGGCGCCGGCCTTCTACCTGGTGGTGATCGCCTTGCTGGCGCTGGTCGGCGGCCTGGCGTTACCGGAGACTTCGCGGATTTCCCTGCATGACGAACTGCCGCCCGGCCAGCCGAACGCAAGCCGCTGGAGCGATGCGGAGCACGCCTGATACGGCCACCGGCAATCAGCGGGCGGACGCTCTCAATGCGTCGGGCGTTTTGCCCGTCCAGTCATGGAAGGCCCGAAAGAACGAGTTCGGATCCTCACGCCCCCAGCCTGTCTAGCGCGGCGTAGTCCCTTCTTTCATCAGATAGGTCACCAATTGCCCCGCGTGGGAAGAAAGGGCATCCCAACTGGGCACGCAGATGCGCAGTTCGCGAGTGGCCCAGGCGTCTTCCAGGGGCACCACCGACACCGGCAACTCCTGCGCCAGCCGTGTGGCTGCCGCCTCCGGCAGCATGGCCACACCGACCCGCTGAGCAACCAGCTGGGCGATGGCATCGAAGCTGGGAGCACGCACGCGCACCTTCAAGGGCAGCGCATTGCGCACGGCCATCGCCTCGACAAAGCGCTTCATGGCGCGCTCGGCAGGCAGGCAGACGAAGGGAAAGCTCAGCGCATCGCGCAGGCTGGGAAGGTGCCGGCTGGCCAGCGGGTGATCCTGCGGCACCAGCAGGACCAGCTTGTCATTGCGGAACGGCAGCGACAGCAGGCCGGCGGTGGGCAGGTTGCCGTCGTAGACGCCGACGTCTATCTCCCCCTCCTGCACGGCACGCAGCACGTCCTTGCTGTTCTGTTCGATCAGTTGCAGGTCCACTTCCGGGTAGTCCGCCAGGAAGGGGCCCAGCGCGGTGGGCAGGAAGGTGCTGTTGGCCACGGTCGAGGCGGCCAGGCGCAAGGTGATGCGCCGCTCTCCATTGAGCTGCTGCAGGGTGTCCTTGAGCTGCCGCGCCTCTTTCAGCACGCGTTGGCTGGCCTCCAGCACCAGGCGGCCCGCCGGGGTCAGGGTCATGCCGTCGCTGTGCCTCGCGAATAACGAGAGCCCGCAGCGCTCCTCGAACAGCCGCAGGCGATTGCTCGCCGCCGATACGGCCACGGGAACCGATGCCGCCGCTTTGCTCAAACTGCCGGTGCTGGCGATGGCCGCGATCAGACGCAGGTCGGCGAGATCAAAGTGCATGAAGCATTCTCCAAATGTGAAAGCCATGTTCGCCAATTTGAGATTCTAGCAACACCGCCTTCTCCCTAGAATAAAGCCTTCTCCTGCCTTCGCCCCCAGGCCGCCATGAGCATTCCGACCTCCCTCTACCAGCGCAGCCTGCGCAACGGCGTGTTGTTCGCCGTGCTGTCCGCCACCGGCTTCAGCCTCAAGGCGGTCTTCGTGAAACTGTCCTATGCCGTCGCGCCGGTGGATGCGGTGACGGTATTGGCCATCCGCATGGGCCTGGCGCTTCCGCTGTTTCTCTGGCTGGTCTGGTTCAGCAAGGGTGCGGGACAGGTCCGGCTTTCCCTGGCCGATGGCTTGCGCATCCTGCTGCTCGGGTTGTTCGGTTACTACCTGTCCAGCCTGTTCGACTTCTACGGCCTGCAGTACATCAGCGCCGGGCTGGAGCGGCTGATCCTGTTCACCTACCCGACGCTGGTGCTGTTCCTGCAGATGGCCGTGACCCGCGAGCGCCCCAGCTCCCGCACCCTGGCCGCCATGGGCCTGTGCTACCTCGGCCTGGGCATCGCGCTGGTACATGACATCAAGGTCGAGGGCAGCGATGGGCAGATCATGCTGGGCGCCCTCTGGGTATTCGCCAGCGCCGTGACCTACGCCTTGTACTACATGGGCACGGCGGCGGTGGTACGGCGCGTCGGCTCGATGCGCCTGGCCGGGCTGGCCGGCGGAGCCTCGTCGGTGATGGTGCTGGTCCACTACGGTGTGACCGGCGACGTGCAGCAACTGGCGACGTTGCCGAGCGCGGTGTGGATCTATGGTGCGCTGATGGCGCTGATCTCCACCGTGCTGCCGATCTACTGGATGGCGCTGGCCATCCAACGCATGGGCGCTACCCACGCGGCAGCGTTTGGCAACCTGGGCCCGGTGCTGACCGTCTTCGCCTCGTGGGCGCTGCTGAACGAAGCGATCTCGCCGTACCAGCTGGCGGGACTGGCTCTGGTGCTCTTCGGCGTATCCCGACTGTCCACCGCCAAGGTCGCTCAATCGTCGGGCGCGCCGAAACTGCAATCGCAGGACCGCCAGACCACGAACTGATTGCGCCTTTACGGTAGTGCTCCTTCAAGGCTCGCTCGCCGGTCGAAGGGCACGGGCCGTCCGTTTCATCCTTTCATCTCGCATCGGGAGATGGCTCCCGCCATGGTCGAACGACTTTTTACCTACGGGGCCTGGGGCCGGGCCGCCCCAATGAACAGGTGCTGTCGAGGATCGGCGGCGCCTGGACCAGCGCCCACCTCAAGGGTGAACTGGTCCAGGCCGGTTGGGGCGCGGGCATGGGTTTTCCCGGGCTGGTCCCGGCGAGATCATCCATGGGCATGTCTTCCAGTCCGAGCATCTGACCGACCACTGGAACGCGCTGGACGAATTCGAAGGCAGTGAGTATCAGCGATATGCTGGCCACCGTGACCTTGGCCGATGGGCAGCGGTCGGCCAAGAATGGTCAGTCGCCACCGGCCGCTCGAAGGTCATGCTTTACTCCCACTCGCCCCTGCGCTTGAAAATCGGCGCTGACATGGAGATCAGATGGACCTCATCTCAGAATTCATATTCAACCTATTGGCGCATCGCATAGGCGTCAGCGTACTGGGCTTTCTGAGCGGTGGCCGGTTCAAGGGTGAGAGCGGCTTTGCCTGGGGCTGGGCAGTAGCTACCGGCAGCCTGATTCTGTTTGCTCCCTTCGTAGCATGCATCGCGTGGCTCGTTCATAGCAGCAGGTAGGGTGGATCACGCTTCACCGATCCGCCATCGAACCTCCATATGGATGCCTGATTCGACACAGGCCAAAGGTTAGACTGACCACTCAAATGGACTTCTGCCCTAGATAACTATGAGTAAGCACACCGAACACTCTTCCTACCGCGAAAAGCTGGTAGAACACCTCTTCGTCGGCGAGCTACTGAAAGAGTCTTGGCGCCTGGATCGGTGTGATTTGGAAATAGCCAAACCCGAGGTCGACAACGCCGGCTATGACGTCATCCTTGAAGCACACGGCGTAATTCGCCACGTGCAGCTCAAAGCGTCGTTCATTGGCTCCAGTACCGCCAAGCAGAACCTGCATGTTCGCCTCGGCGATAAGCCATCAGGATGCGTGGTCTGGATTTATTTCGACGAACAAACCCTGGCCTTGGGGCCATTCCTGTACTTCGGCGGCGAACCTGGAAAGCCCCTTCCCAGCTTGGAGGCTGCAAAGGTGGCCAAGCACACAAAGGCCAACCGGGCCGGCCAAAAGGGTGAGCGCCCAAATATCCGTGAAATCCGGCGCGGTGAGTTCTCATCCTTTGCGGCCCTAGGCGGGATTTATGCTGCTCTCTTTGGCGAGGCGCCAGCAGCATGAATTGCAGGGACCTCGGCGTGATACTCAAGAGCTGTTAGCCCCCCGGCTCTTGTGGACATTCGATGATCACTTCTAGCAAGCAGGGTGGATCACGCTTCACCATCGAACCTCCACACGGGTGCCGATGGTAGAAGTAAAAAGCGACTTCCCCCTGCCGCTAGCCATCTGCTTCGGGTCGGTTTCTGCCGGTCACGTCCGGCGAAGATCAACCGATACCGCACCTATCCCTTGGATCGACCGCAGTTTTTTATCGCCTGGGCCAGAATGGCTGCGTCTGCTCCATCATTCCGCGATCACCGACCGAAGCAAGGCACTGAAACTGAAAGCGCCCTCCCCCCAAGGGCATCGAGACCAAGGGGCAGCTGCAAGTGCTGGAGAGCGAATCGTGCCAAGAGGTGCAGGACCACCCGTTCAGCCAACCGATCGAACGCCCGGCGCTGGAGGGCCTGTTAGCGCACGCCCCGGGCTAGACGCCGGGCGGTAGTTTCGAGCGCATCGCCTGGCGGCGGTCGAACCTCTCGCCATCCGCCACGAAGGTGCCGTCACCTACCGCGTGAAGGGTGCGGCGCTCCTCGCGCTGGCTGTCGATGTATGCCGCGATGCCTTCGAGGACCACGATGTTGTGCTGCTCGACCAGATCGACCACCCGGCACTCGATGTTCGCCAGGCATTCGCCGATCAGCGGGGCCGCGCCCTTCCGGCCCGGCAGGGCGGTCAGTCCGAAACGGGCGAACTTGTCGGTGTCGGCGCCGGAGCAGGTCCCCACGCCGACCACGATGTCGAGCAGGTCCGCGCCGGGGATGGCGATGACGCACTCGCGGGTTTTCTCCAGCGCGGCGTAGGAATGGTTCCAGGGCCCGGTGGTGAAGGCGAAGCGTGGGGTGAAGTCGACCACCATGGTCCAGGACAAGGTCATGATGTTGTGCCGGCCACCGTCGCTGGTGGTGACCAGGACGACCGGGCCGGGCTCCAGCAGGGTGAAGGCCTTCTCCAGCTTCAGCATTTTCATGATGGGTGCTCCTCGTCGGGCATCGCAGCGAAGACTGTCGGCAACGTGGCATTTCTTTCCGCTACTCGCAGGCGCGGGATGGGTAGCGTCGGCGCTTTCCTATCGCCTCCCAATAAGACCCCACGCCCCGTCGCCGCCACCATGCCAGGGGAATGGACAACGCTTCATTGCCCCACGGCAAGTAAGCCTTGTTGGTCGTGATCATGACACGACAGCACTTCCAGGGACTGCGCGGAGCCGTGCTGTCGTGCGCGTCGTCGAGCCCACGGTGGAGCTGCGGTTTCACCCTGGCACGGCAGATCTTCAACGAGACCGTGCTGAACAAACCCCGAGCTTCAACGCCGTCGCGGCCTCTTAGACTTTCGGATAAAAAACGGGCAGGCCCGGCACAGGCGTTCTAGGGTTAACCTTTCAGGCACAAGAACAAGAACCTGGAGACCGAGACATGATCCGACGTACCCGCCTGGCGCTGGCCGGCGCCGCCTTCCTTGCCGTCTGCGCCACCGCCCAGGCTGCCCCCACCTTCATCAACATCCTCACTGGCGGCACCAGCGGGGTGTACTACCCGGTGGGCGTTGGCCTGTCGCAGATCTACAGCCACGGCATCGAAGGCAGCAAGACTTCGGTACAGGCCACCAAGGCCTCGGTGGAAAACCTCAACCTGCTGCAGGCCGGCCGTGGCGAACTGGCCTTCGCCCTCGGCGATTCGGTGTCCGATGCCTGGAAGGGCGAGGCGGATGCCGGCTTCAAGACGCCGCTGAAGAAGCTGCGCGCCATCGCCGGCACCTACCCGAACTACATCCAGATCGTCGCAAGCAAGGAATCGGGGATCACGTCCCTGGCGGACCTGAAGGGCAAGCGCATCTCCGTCGGCGCGCCCAAGTCCGGCACCGAGCTGAACGCCCGCGCCATCTTCAAGGCCGCCGGGCTGAGCTACGAGGACATGGGCAAGGTCGAGTACCTGCCCTTCGCCGAATCGGTGGAGCTGATCAAGAACCGCCAGCTCGACGCCACCCTGCAGTCCTCGGGCCTGGGCCAGGCATCGATCCGCGACCTCGCCTCGACCATGCCGGTGAGCTTCGTGGCGATCCCCGCCGAGGTGGTGGCGAAGATCGGCAACAACGCCTACCTGCCGGCGACCATCCCGGCCAAGACCTATGACGGCCAGGACGCCGACGTGCCCACCGCGGCCATCGTCAACATCCTGGTGACCCGCGAGGATGTCAGCGATGAGTTGGCCTACCAGATGACCAAGCAGCTGTTCGACAACCTGCCGCGCCTGGTAACCGCCCATGCGGCGGCCAAGGACATCAGCCTGGACAAGGCGGCGAAGAGCCTGCCGATTCCCCTGCACCCCGGCGCCGAGCGCTTCTACAAGGAAAAAGGTCTGCTTCCCTGAGCCATGGGCCGGCCCCGCGCCCCGGGGCCGGCCACCGCAGGAGACCCCCGCATGACAGATACCGCTCACGGCCTGCACGCCGACACCGAGCGCTGGCCCGCCAGCCTGTTCGCCGTCGCCCTGGCCTTCTCGATCTTCCAGGTCGCCACCGCGGCCTTCCCGTTGATCTCCACCCAGGTCCTGCGTGCGGTGCACGTGGGCTTCCTGCTGCTGGTGGTCTACCTGTGCTATCCCGCCCGCGGACTCCACCGCCCGTGGCAACCACTGGCGTGGTTGCTGGGCCTGGCGGGCATGGCCACCGCGGCCTACCAGTGGGTCTTCGAGGCCGACCTGATCCAGCGCTCCGGCGAGTTGACCCAGGGCGACATGCTCATCGGCCTGGTGCTGATCGTGCTGGTGTTCGAGGCCGCCCGCCGCGTCATGGGCATCGCCCTGCCGATCATCTGCGCCCTGTTCCTCGTCTACGGGCTGTTCGGCCAGTACCTGCCGGGCGACCTGGCGCACCGCGGCTATGGCTTCGACCAGATGGTCAACCAGCTGTCCTTCGGCACGGAGGGGCTGTACGGCACGCCGACCTACGTCTCGGCCACCTACATCTACCTGTTCATCCTGTTCGGCGCCTTCCTCGAACAGGCCGGGATGATCCGCCTGTTCACCGACTTCGCCATGGGCCTGTTCGGCCACCGCAGCGGCGGGCCGGCCAAGGTCTCGGTGTTCTCCTCGGCGCTGATGGGCACCATCACCGGCTCCGGGGTGGCCAACGTGGTCACCACCGGGCAGTTCACCATCCCGCTGATGAAGCGCTTCGGCTACGCGCCGGCCTTCGCCGGCGGCGTCGAGGCCACCGCCAGCATGGGCAGCCAGATCATGCCGCCAGTGATGGGCGCGGTGGCCTTCATCATGGCCGAGACCATCAACGTGCCCTACGCCGAGGTGGCCAAGGCGGCGCTGATCCCGGCACTGCTCTACTTCGGCTCGGTGTACTGGATGGTCCACCTGGAGGCCCGGCGCAGCCACCTGCATGGCCTGCCGCCGGACCAGTGCCCGAGCGCCTGGGGCGCGCTGCGCCAGCGCTGGTTCCTGCTGATCCCGCTGCTGGTGCTGATCGCCCTGCTGTTCTCCGGGCGCACCCCGTTGTACTCGGGCATGGTCGGCCTGGCTCTGACCGCCATCGTCATCCTCGGCTCGGCGATCATCCTGCGCGCCAGCAACTCCTGGCTGCGCATCGCCTTCTGGGTAGCGCTGGGCGTGCTCTGCTCGGGGTTCTTCCGCCTGGGCATCGGCGTCATCCTGCTGGTCATCGCCGCCTTGGCGCTGACCTGCTTCTTCATCCGCGGCGGCCGCTCCACCCTGCGGGCCTGCGTCATGGCCCTGGCCGAAGGTGCCCGCCATGCGGTGCCGGTGGGCATCGCCTGCACCCTGGTCGGGGTGATCATCGGCGTCATCTCGCTGACCGGCATCGCCACCACCTTCGCCGGCTACATCCTCGACCTGGGCCGCGACAACCTGTTCCTCTCGCTGGTGCTGACCATGCTCACCTGCCTGGTGCTGGGCATGGGCATCCCGACCATCCCCAACTACATCATCACCAGCTCAATCGCGGCGCCAGCCCTGCTGGAGCTGGGCGTGCCGCTGATCGTCTCGCACATGTTCGTGTTCTACTTCGGCATCCTCGCCGACCTCACCCCGCCGGTGGCCCTGGCCTGCTTCGCCGCCGCGCCCATCGCCCAGGAAAGAGGGCTGAAGATCAGTTTCTGGGCGGTGCGCATCGCCCTGGCGGGCTTCGTGGTGCCCTTCATGGCGGTCTACGACCCGGCGCTGATGATGCAGGGCGGCAGTTGGGCGGCGACGTTCTACATGCTGGTCAAGGCGCTCTTCGCGGTGATGCTCTGGGGCATGGCCTCCATCGGCCACCTCAGCGCTCCCATGTTCTGGTGGGAGCGCTGCCTGGCCTTCGCCGCCGGCCTGCTGCTGGTCCTCGCCCTGCCGATCAGCGACGAAGCCGGCTTCGCCCTCGGCGCGGCGGTGCTCGGCTGGCACCTCTGGCGCCATCGCAGCGCATCCGGACAGACGGCATGACCGGCCTGTGCCTGGGGCTGGCCGGGGTCGTCTGGGCCAGCCTGCCGCTGCAGCACTTCACCCTCGCCTGGCAGCACAGCATCGAGAAGATCCGCTGGGAGGAGGATTACCAGGTGACGCCCGCCGGGCTGGTACTGGGCGAGGCGCGGGTGCGCGGCACCGGCGCCGGCATGGAGGTCCCAGACGGCGCGGTCCTGCGCGAGGGGGCCTGGCACTACCGGCGCCAGCTACCGCCACTGCAGCCCCTGCACGCCGGGCGCACGCCCGAGGCCGGCGACTACCAGCTGTGCACCGAACACGGCTGCCAGGCACTGGCGCACTGGCTGGGGCCACCGACGACGGCGACCCCGGCGGTGGATTTCTGGGCCTGCGATCCGGGCGCCGATGAACGCGCCACTCCTCTCCGCTAGCGCCAAGGAGCGCATTCGTTCAGCCGATGGCATGCGGGCACTCTCATGCTGATCGGGCATGTCGCCGATCACGTCATCGCGGCTCCAGTCCAGGACGACGCAGTCCTGCCTCCCTCACGCAGATGCACCTCGGCACGCAAGCGCTTGCATGCGTCGCCGCCCTCCCGGGTGTCCGTCAGCAGGTAGCGATCGGAAAGCATCGCCACCTTGCAACTCATGCTGATAAACGTATATTCGAAAAACCATATAAGCACTGACCGCATCGAGATGTTCGTCCTTGTGAAAACCAGACATTGAGTGCCGCCATGACTGATCGCCTGACGCCTACCAAGGTCTTCAAATGCCTCGCTGACGAGAACCGCGCGCGGATGATGCTGCTGATCGCTCGCGAAGAAGAGCTCTGCGTCTGCGAGCTGACCTGCGCACTGGATGAAAGCCAGCCCAAGGTCTCGCGCCACCTGGCGCAACTGCGCACCTGCGGCCTGCTCGAAGATCGCAGGCAGGGCCAGTGGGTGTATTACCGGCTGCATCCTGAGCTGCCCGTCTGGGTTCGCGAGATTCTCAAGACGACGCTGGAAGCCAACCGCCAATGGCTGACTTCCAGTACGGCGCGCCTGGACAACATGGGTGACCGTCCCGAGCGCGTCGCGGCCTGCTGCTGACGATTGACGAGAAGATTCGATGAAAGTCCTTTTCCTCTGCACCGCCAATAGCTGCCGCAGCATCCTCTCGGAAGCCGTGTTCAATCACCGCGCTCCCGCCGGCATGAAAGCGTACAGCGCCGGCAGCCAGCCCAAGGGTGAAGTGAGCCCGTTGAGCATCGCTGCCCTGCAGCGCGCCGGCATTTCCACGGATGGCCTGAGTAGCAAGTCGTCTGACGTTCACGCCGACCTCGCGCCCGATTACGTGATCACCGTCTGCGACAAGGCTGCCGGTGAAGCCTGTCCGGTGTTCTTCGGCCCGGCTGTCAAAGCGCATTGGAGGCTCGCCGATCCCTCCGAACTGAAGGGCAGCGAAGCGGAACTGAGCGCCGCGTTCGATGACACCCTCAAACATATCGAGCGGCGAGTCTCAGCGTTCCTGGAGCTCCCATTCGGGCAGCTCGACGCTGATCAGCTCAAGGCTGAGCTGGCCCGTATCGGAACACTTTGAAGCCATTGGAGGCAGCAATGAGCAAAAGCCGTCTTTCGTTCCTGGATCGCTACCTGACGGTCTGGATCTTTCTCGCCATGGGGCTCGGCATCGGCCTGGGCAGCCTCTTCGAGGGCCTGCCCAACTGGCTGAACAGCTTGTCGGTGGGCTCTACCAACATCCCCATCGCCATTGGCCTCATCGTGATGATGTACCCGCCCCTGGCTAAGGTGAAATACGAAGAGCTGCCCCAGATATTCAAGGACAAGCGCATCCTGGCGCTATCGCTGATCCAGAACTGGGTCATCGGCCCGGTGCTGATGTTTGTCCTGGCGGTGGTCTTCCTCTCGGACAAGCCGGAATACATGACTGGCCTGATTCTCATCGGCCTGGCGCGCTGCATCGCCATGGTTCTGGTCTGGAACCAGATCGCTGGAGGCAACAATCAGTACGTCGCCGGGCTGGTAGCCTTCAACAGCATCTTCCAGATCCTCTTCTTCAGCGTTTATGCCTGGTTCTTCCTGGGTGTATTACCCCCGCTGTTCGGCCTGGAAGGCAGCGTCATCGAGACCAGCTTCCTCGACATCGCCAAGTCCGTGCTGATCTACCTCGGCATTCCGTTCCTGGCCGGATTCCTGACCTGCAAGGTGCTCGTCAAGAGCAAAGGCGCCGACTGGTACCAGCAGCATTTCATTCCCAGGATCAGCCCGCTGACGCTGGTGGCCCTGCTGCTGACCATCGTGGCCATGTTCAGCCTCAAGGGCGACAGGGTGCTGCAGTTGCCGCTGGATGTGCTGCGCATCGCCATCCCGCTGACCCTCTACTTCGTCGTGATGTTCTTCGTCAGCTTCTGGATGGGCAAGCTGCTGGAGGCCGACTATCCGCGCACCACGGCACTGGCGTTCACCGCCGCCAGCAACAACTTCGAGCTCGCCATCGCAGTGGCCATTGCCACCTTCGGCCTCGCCTCTCCGGTCGCCTTTGCCACCGTGATCGGGCCGTTGGTCGAGGTGCCCGTGCTGATCTCCCTGGTTGGCGTGGCCTGGTGGCTCAAGCGCCGCTGGTTCGATCAGTCCACCGGAGCCCTTTCCCAGGAGTGAATTCATGACCGACCACATTCCCAACATCAATCTGGAACTGATCGACCAGCCGTCGCTGGACAGGCTCGCCACCCGGCAGCCCTCCGCACACAAACCGCGAATCCTGCTGCTCTACGGATCGACACGTAAACGCTCGTTCAGCCGACTGCTGACCGAGGAGGCCGCACGCCTGCTGGAGCACTTTGGCGCCGAGACACGGATCTTCAATCCGTCCGGCATGCCGCTGCCGGATGACGCTCCGGAGGATCACCCGAAAGTGCTGGAGCTGCGTGAACTGGTGCTCTGGTCAGAGGGCATGGTCTGGTGCTCCCCGGAGCGTCACGGGGCCATGACGGGCGTGTTCAAGTCGCAGATCGACTGGATTCCCCTGAGCATGGGCGCCATACGCCCGACCCAGGGCAAGACCCTGGCCCTGATGCAGGTGTGCGGAGGCTCGCAGTCGTTCAATGCGCTGAACCAGATGCGCGTGCTCGGACGCTGGATGCGCATGTTCACGATTCCGAACCAGTCCTCGGTACCCAAGGCTTACCTCGAATTCGATGAAGCCAACCGCATGAAGCCTTCGCCCTTCTACGACCGTGTCGTCGACGTGATGGAGGAGCTGGTGAAGTTCACCCTGCTGCTGCGCGACCGCGCCGATTACCTGGTCGACCGCTACTCCGAGCGCAAGGAGTCGGCGGAAGAGCTGTCGAAGCGCGTTAATCAGCGCTCCATCTGAGGCATTCATGACATCCATATTCCGCCCTGGCCGCACCTGAGCCGGCCTCAGCTACACCAATCAGTTAGACAAACACTTGTCGACCGCTCGATAACCGCAACAGAGAACGAGAACATGGCCATCAAAGTAGGCATCAATGGTTTCGGACGTATCGGTCGCCTGGCGCTGCGCGCAGCCTGGGACTGGCCCGAGTTCGAATTCGTGCAGATCAACGACCCGGCCGGCGACGCCGCGACCCACGCGCACCTGATCAACTTCGACTCAGTGCACGGTCGCTGGCACCACGAAGCCAGTGCCGATGGCGACTCGCTGATCGTCGGCGGCAAGCACATCAAGGTCACCGCCAACAAGGCCATCGCCGACACCGACTGGTCGGGCTGCGACCTGGTGATCGAGTCCAGCGGCAAGATGAAAACCGTCGCCATCCTGCAGAGCTACCTGGACCAGGGCGTGAAGCGCGTCGTGGTGAGCGCCCCGGTGAAGGAGAAAGGCGCGCTGAACGTCGTCATGGGCGTCAACCAGCACCTGTTCGACCCTGCGCAGCATCGCATCGTCACGGCGGCGTCCTGCACCACCAACTGCCTGGCGCCGGTGGTGAAGGTCATCCATGAGAACCTGGGCATCCGCCACGGCTCGATCACCACCATCCACGACCTGACCAACACCCAGAGCATCCTCGACCAGCCGCACAAGGACCTGCGCCGCGCCCGCGCCTCCGGCATGAGCCTGATCCCCACCACCACCGGTTCGGCGACCGCCATCGCGGAAATCTTCCCCGAGCTGCGCGGGCGCCTGAATGGCCACGCCGTCCGCGTTCCGCTGGCCAACGCCTCCCTGACCGATTGCGTGTTCGAGGTCGAGCGGGAAACCAGCGTCGAAGAGGTCAATCGCCTGCTCAAGCGCGCGTCCGAAAACGAGCTCAAGGACATCCTCGGCTACGAGGAGCGCCCCCTGGTTTCCATCGACTACCGCACCGACCCGCGCTCGTCGATCATCGACGCGCTGTCGACCCTGGTCGTCAATGGCACCCAGGTGAAGCTCTATGCCTGGTACGACAACGAGTGGGGCTACGCCAACCGCACCGTCGAACTGGCGAAGCTGGTCGGCCTGGCCGGTTGAGGGAGCAGGACGCGATCATGAAGGCGCTATCGTCGCTCGCACCGGAAGTCCGGCAGTACCTGCTGGTGACGGGGAACTACTGGGCATTCACGCTCACCGATGGCGCCCTGCGCATGCTGGTGGTGCTGCACTTCCACTCGCTGGGCTATTCGCCGCTGCAGATCGCCACCCTGTTCGTGTTCTACGAGTTCTTCGGCGTCGTCACCAACCTGGTGGGCGGCTACCTCGGCGCCCACATCGGCCTGAACCGCACCATGAACATCGGCCTCGCCATGCAGGTGGTGGCGCTGCTGATGCTCACGGTGCCGGCCGCCTGGCTGGCCATCCCCTGGGTGATGAGTGCGCAGGCCTTGTCGGGCATCGCCAAGGATCTCAACAAGATGAGCGCCAAGAGCTCGATCAAGCTCCTGGTGCCCGATACGCAACAGGGCAAGCTCTACAAATGGGTGGCGATCCTCACAGGCTCGAAGAACGCACTCAAAGGCGTGGGCTTCTTCCTGGGCGGCGCGCTGCTGGCCCTGCTCGGCTTCAAGGGCGCCGTGCTGGCGATGGCCCTGGTGCTCGGCCTCATCTGGATCGGCAGCCTGCTGTCGCTGAAGAAGGACCTGGGAAAGGCCAAGGCCAAACCCAAGTTCCGCGACATGCTCTCCAAGAGCCGGGCGATCAACATCCTGTCCGCAGCCCGCCTGTTCCTGTTCGGCGCCCGTGACGTGTGGTTCGTGGTCGCCCTGCCGGTCTACCTGAGCGCAACCTTTGGCTGGGACTTCTGGCTGGTCGGCGGATTCCTCGCCGCCTGGGTGATCGGCTACGGCATCGTCCAGTCGGTTGCGCCTGCATTGACCGGCAAGAAACGCGGGCATGTCCCCGACGGCCGCGCGGCGTTCGCCTGGGCGATGCCGCTCGCCATCCTGCCGGCGGCGATTGCCATTGGCCTGAATACCGGCCTGTCCGCCGAAGTGGTGCTGCTGGGCGGGCTGATGATGTTCGGCGCGCTCTTCGCCGTGAACTCCTCGCTGCACAGCTACCTGATCGTCTCGTATGCCAAGGAGGACGGCGTGTCCCTGGATGTGGGCTTCTACTACATGTCCAACGCCATGGGCCGCCTGATCGGCACGCTGCTTTCCGGCTGGGTGTTCCAGGCCCACGGCCTGGAGGCCTGCCTCTGGATCTCGGCAGCCTTCGTCCTGCTGGCCGCCGCCATTTCGAGCGCCCTGCCCAGGCATGCCGGCGAGGCGTTGAATCCGCAGCAGTGAGTGCAAGCTCACGCTCACCCGCCCTTGTCCAGACAAGGGCGGGTGAGCTATCGACCTCGCTACGAGGCGGTTAGCGGCCGCATACCGGATCCGCCAGCCGCCGCCCTCGTTCGATCAGTCAGCTTCCCGTTCCTTCGAACCCGGAACGCCAGAAGTGCGGCCCCCTCCCCCGCCAGCCCTGAAGTCGCAACTGCATCTTGCTGCACGGCACCGGCATGGCTTCTACGCAGGAAAACCGCAGCCTGGCGCCCACATTGGCTGGAGCCCGGAACGCATTCAGCACAATGTAGTGAACATTACAAAAATAACGTATTGCTAATTTATGAAACACATTATACAAATTGAGCACACCAAGGGACGCCACCATGCTCACACTCAAAGACCGCCTGAACTCCCCCGAAATCGACCTCACCAAAGCCGAGCGCAAGGTCCTGCGCGCCCTGCTCGACGACTACCCGCGCCTGGGCCTGGGGCCGATGTCGCGCCTCGCCCGCCAGGCCGGCGTGAGCGACCCGACCATCCTGCGACTGGTGAAGAAACTGGGGTTCGCCGGCTACAGCGACTTCCAGAACGCCCTGATGGCGGAGGTCGACGATCGTCTGCGCTCGCCGCGCACGCTGCTCGCCGGGCGCCGCGAGGGGATGAACAACAACGACGCCTGGTCGAACTTTCTCAGCGACGCCAGCGAAGGCATCCAGCGCACCCTGGCGCTGACCCAGGCCGATGACATCCGCCTGCTGGGCGACTGGCTGCTCGACACGCGCACCCGCGTGTTCTGCCACGGCGGTCGCTTCAGCCGCTTCCTCGCCGGCTATCTGGTGGCGCACCTGCGCATGCTGCGTCCGGGTTGCCTGCTGCTGGACGACGGCGCCGCGCTGCCGGATCAGCTCAACGATATCGACCGTCAGGGGCTGGTGGTGGTGTTCGACTACCGCCGCTACCAGGCGCAGGCGCTGGGCGTGGCCAAGGCCGCCAAGGCCCGCGGCGCCCGCGTGGTGCTGTTCACCGATGTGTACGACTCGCCGCTGCGCGAGTTCGCCGACCTGATCATCAGCGCGCCGGTGGAGTCGCCCTCGCCCTTCGACACCCTGGTGCCGGCCACCGCCCAGGTCGAAGCGCTGATTGCCAGCCTGGTGGCGCGCATGGATGGCCACCTCGATGAACGCCTTGAAGGCATCGATCACCTGCGTGCTGCCTTCGGCAGCCACATCCTGGAGGAATAACCGTGTTCAGCCTGCCCCATCAATCGCCCCGCGACCTGCCGTTCACGCCGGGTCAGACCGCCATTCTGTTCGTCGACATGCAACGCGCCTGGATCGAGCCGGGCCGCGACCCGCATGTGGACCCGGTGGCCTGCCGCTATTTCTACGACCGCGTGGAAGCGACCGTGGTACCGAACCAGCGCAAGCTGCTGGAGGCGATGCGCGGGGTAGGCGCGGACGTGCTGCACACCATCATCGAAAGCCTGACCGCCGACGGCCGTGACCGCTCGCTGGACCACAAGCTGTCCGACATGCACCTGCCCAAGGGCAGCCCCGACGCCCAGGTGATCGACGCCCTGGCGCCGCAGGAAAACGAGATCGTCCTGCCGAAGACTTCCTCGGGCGTCTTCAACTCCACCGCCATCGACTACGTCCTGCGCAACCTGAACACCCGCCACCTGATCGTCTGCGGCGTGGTCACCGACCAGTGCGTCGACATGGCGGTACGCGATGCCGCTGACCGTGGCTATCTGGTCACCCTGGTGGAAGACGCCTGCGCCACCCACACCCCCGAGCGCCACCAGGCCTGCCTGGACGCGATCAAGGGCTACTGCTGGATCACCGACACCGACACCGTGCTGGCGCGAATCGCCACGCTGGCCTGACCCCGGAAGAACGCCATGAGCCACAACAATAACAATCCCGGCACACCGCTGCGCCTGACCAGCTTCGTCACCACCGATCTCTGCGGCATCACCCGCGGCCGTTCGCTCCCCGAAGCGGACGTCGCCGATCAACTGGCGACCGGCTGCGGCTGGGTACCCGCCAACAGCGCGCTGACACCCCAGGACATCATCGCCGACGACAACCCCTGGGGCAGCCACGGCGACCTGCGCCTGCTGCCCGATCCGGGCAGCCGGGTGCGCCTGGAAAACGGCCCGGACCCGCAGGCGGCGCCGCTGGACTACCTGCACGGCGACCTGGTGACGACCACGGGCGCACCCTGGCCGGTCTGCCCGCGCACGCTGCTACGCGGGGAGATCGCGCGCTACCGCCAGCTCGACCTGCAGGTCACCGCCGCCTTCGAGCACGAATTCAACCTGCTCGGCCTGCCCGTTGAGCACGCCGCCGCCTTCTCGCTGCAGGCCCAGCGGCAGACCGGCAACTTCGGCGGCTGGCTGATGAGCGCGCTGGAGCAGATCGGCGCGGAACCGGAAATGTTCCTGCCCGAGTACGGCCGCAACCAGTACGAAGTCACCTGCCGCCCCACCCAGGGCGTTGCGGCAGCGGACCGCGCCGTGAACGTGCGCGAAGTGACCCGCGAGATCGCCCGGCAGTTCGGCTGGCGCAGCAGCTTCACGCCCCTGCTCGCCCCCGGCGCCGTGACCAATGGCGTTCACCTGCACCTGAGCCTGCAGCGCCTGGATGGCACCCCGGTGTTCTATGACGAGTCCAGCGCCAGCAACCTGTCGAAGCTCGCCGAACACTGGGCGGCCGGCGTGCTGCGCCACCTGCCCGCGCTCTGTGCGCTCACCGCGCCGACCGCCGTTTCCTACCTGCGGCTGAAACCGCACCACTGGAGCGCCGCCTACGCCTGCCTCGGCCTGCGCAACCGCGAAGCCGCGCTGCGCATCTGCCCGGTGGTGGAGATCGGCGGCAAGCCGAAAGCGCGCCAGTTCAACCTCGAGTTCCGCCCCATGGATGCCACCGCCAGCCCGCACCTGGCCATGGCCGCCGTGCTCATCGCCGGGCGCCTGGGCATCGAGCAGGAACTGCCGCTGTCGGCGGTGACCGACGTGGACCCGCACAGCCTCAGCGCCGCAGACCGCGAAAAACTGGGCATCAAGGCCCTGCCGGGTTCGCTCGACGAAGCCCAGCGACTGCTGATGGCGGACCGCGAACTGTGCAATGAGCTGCCGCCGGCCCTGCTGGAAACCTACTTCGCCATGAAGCGGCAGGAACTGGCCCTGACCCGCGACCTCAGCGAAGAACAACTGTGTGAATCCTATGCAAAGTTCTACTGAATCCGGCCTCTACCGGCGCCCGCCGTTCCAGGTCATCAACCCCCGGGGCAAGAGCCCCGTGCTGCTGGTCTGCGAGCATGCGAGCCGTTACATCCCCGAAGAGCTGCGGCAACTGGGGCTGGACGACGCCGCCGCGCGGGAACACATCGCCTGGGACATCGGCGCGCTGGACCTGGCGCAAGCCCTGTCCGCCCGCCTCGACGCCACGCTGCTGGTGGCCAGCTACTCGCGGCTGCTGATCGACCTGAACCGGCCGCTGGCGGCGCCGGACGCCATTCCCGAGCACAGCGAGATCTACCCGATCCCCGGCAATCAGGGGCTGGCCGCCGGCGCCCGGCAGGAACGGGTGTCATGCATCTTCGAGCCGTTCCATCGGCGACTCGCCGAGCTGGTCGACGAGCGCCTCGCAGCGCAGCGCACGCCAAGGATAGTCGGGGTGCACAGCTTCACACCGGAGTACCGGGGCGAGCCTCGCCCGTGGGTCGCCGGCGTGCTCTTCGGCAGGGCCGAAACCTACGCCCGCCGCATCATCGGCGGGCTGCGCCAGAGCGGCGAGGAAATCGGCTCGAACCAACCCTATTTCATCGACCCACTGGAGGACATGACCGTCCCTGTACATGGTGACGAACGCGGCGTGGACGCCGTGCTGATCGAAATCCGCAATGACGGACTGCGGACCCCGCAAGGGGTGGAGACCTGGGCGAAGCGCCTGGCTCCCTGGCTCTGAGGACCCCACCCGGCTCACCCCGTTCGAGGGCCGGGCAGGTTCTGACAACAAGAACAATTCAGCGCAAGAGCGCCGAACCCTTAAAGCTGCCGTTCCCAGAGGAATTTCCCGTGGCTATCGAACAGTTCGGATACAAGCAACAGCTCCGCCGCAGTCTCACCCTCAGCGACCTGGTGATCTACGGCATGATCTTCATGATCCCCATCGCCCCCTTCGGCGTTTACGGCTGGGTCTACGAAGAGGCCCGTGGCATGGTCCCCATGGCCTATCTGGTCGGCATGGTCGCGATGCTCTTCACCGCGCTCAGCTACGGCGCCATGGCCCGCGCCTTCCCCATCGCCGGGTCCGTGTACTCCTACGCCCAGCGCGGCATCCATCCACACGTCGGCTTCATCGCTGGCTGGGTGCTGCTGCTCGATTACCTGCTGATCCCGCCGCTGCTCTATGTGTTCAGCGCCCTGGCGTTGAACCACCTGTTCCCGGCGATCCCCAAGCTGGTGTTCATGCTGTTCTTCCTGGTGTCCGCCACGCTCATCAACCTGCGTGGCATTACCCTGGCCGCGAGATTCAACCTGCTGTTCCTGATCGCCCAGCTGGTGGTACTGGCAATCTTCCTGATCGTTGGCTACCAGGCCCTGCAGTCAGGGCTGGGCAACGGCCGCCTGACCCTGGAGCCGCTGTTGCAGCCGGAACATTTCAACCTCGGGCTGGTGATGAAGGCGGTGTCCATCGCGGTGCTGTCGTTCCTTGGCTTCGACGCGATTTCCACGCTGGCGGAAGAAGTCAAGGGCGACCCGGCCCGGCAGATCGGTCGTGCATCACTGATCGCGCTGTTCGTCATGGGCGGCATCTTCATCATCCAGACCTGGCTGGCCACCGACCTGGCCGCGGGTATGCAGTTCAAGTCAGCGGACACCGCCTTCTATGAAATCGCCGAAGCGGCCGGCGGCAGCTGGTTGTCGACGCTGACCGCCGTGTCCACCGCCCTGGCCTGGGGCGTGACCGTGTCGATCACCTCGCAGGCCGCCGTCTCCCGCCTGCTCTACTCGATGGCCCGCGACGGCAAGCTGCCGCGCGTGCTGGCCAAGGTCCACCCGCACTACCAGACCCCGCACATCAGCCTCTACCTGGTGGGCGTCCTGTCGCTGGGCATCGGTATCTATTTCCTCGACTCCCCGGACGTGCTCACCTCCCTGGTCAACTTCGGCGCGCTGACCGGCTTCTGCCTGCTGCATGTCGCGGTGATCAACCATTACTTCATCCGCCAGAAGACCGGGCAGGTGTTCAAGCACCTGGTCTTCCCGCTGATCGGCCTGGTTATCATCGCCTATGTGCTGGTCAGCATGAGCTTCGAAGCCCAGTCGCTGGGGATTGGCTGGATCGCGCTCGGCCTGGTCTATCTCGTCGTGATGAACCGGCGTGGCAACGACACCGGGCTGGCCAGGGAGATCTGACCGGGCCCGCACCTGTGCCGCCATGCAGTCGATGGCGGTCTTTGACAGACGACAGAGCCGTACCCCATAAAGGCAAGGGCCGCCGGACGCCACTCGATGAAGCGCGTCCGGCGGCCCTTTCCGCTTAATCAGAACGCAAGAAACCATGAGCACGAAAGACCAGGACACCGCGTCGTCATTCACGCTGGATCGCATCGACGAAGAGATCATCAGAATCCTCCGCCACCAGGGCCGCATCACCTACGGCAAGCTTTCGTCGCTGGTGCATCTCACGCCGCGCCCCTGCCAGGAGCGCGTCCGCAAGCTGGAGAAGCACGGGATCATCCGCGGCTACGGCGCCGTCATCGATGAGCAGAAAATCGCCTCGGGCCTGTCGCTGCTGGTGCTGGTCGCGCTGTCGAACCAGAGCGGGCGCACCGCGCAGAAGGCCTTCGAAGCCTGCGTCATCGCCTGCCCGGAAGTGCTGCACTGCCAGCTGATCAGCGGCACCTTCGACTACAGCGTGCGCATGCGCTGCCGGGACATGGAGCACTATCGCGCCCTCACCGAGACCTGGCTGAACGACGAAAGCCTGCACATCGACAAGCTCGTCGCCCATCCCGAACTGACGACCATCAAAGAGTCGGCACGGTAACGCCACGTCCCGCGTTTTCCCTGTTTCCCGAGCGGAAAATGGCCTGTCTCCCAGGCCGATCCCACACAGCAGAATCGGCTGTCCGCAGCGACGAATACAGCCGGATCGGTCGGCGCGCCCCGCCATTACAGCCGGGATTTCCCCAGGCCGGGTGGGAGAATGGCGGCATCCCACGGCGTGCAATGGCCTCTCCCGGCCGAACACGGACAACCTGTCACAAGGTCCTGGCGAATCCGCGCGAGGCATTGGCGTTCGGGATACCAAAGCTGAAATTCCAATACCAATCAAAATAGCTGGAGGTCCTGCCATGACTCGCTTCGTCGATGTCCCCACGATGTCTCAACTGGTGCAAGAAATCGGTGTCGCGCGCTTCATCGGCGAGCTGGCCGACACCATCGAGCAGGACTTCGTGCGGTGGGAATCCTTCGATAAATCGGCCCGGGTCGCCAATCACTCCGATATCGGCGTCATCGAGCTGATGCCGGTCTCCGACCCGGTGAGCTATGCCTTCAAGTACGTCAACGGCCACCCGCAGAACACCCAGCGCGGGCTCTACACCGTCATGGCCTTCGGCGTGCTGGCCGATGTCGAGACCGGCTACCCGATCCTGCTTTCCGAGCTGACCGTGGCGACCGCCCTGCGCACCTGCGCCACCTCGCTGATGGCGGCCCGCGCACTGGCGCGCCCCGACTCCCGGCGCATGGCACTGATCGGTAACGGCGCACAGAGCGAATTCCAGGCGCTGGCCTTCCACTTCCACCTGGGCATCGAGGAAATCGCCGTCTACGACATCGACCCGCTGGCGACCGAAAAGCTGATCCGCAACCTGGCGGAATTCCCGAACCTGAAGATCATCCGCGCCAGTTCCACCGCCGAGGCGGTCCGTGGCGCCGACATCGTCACCACGGTGACCGCGGACAAGGCCTACGCGACCATCCTGACCCCGGAAATGATCGAACCCGGCATGCACATCAATGGCGTCGGCGGCGACTGCCCCGGCAAGACCGAACTGCACGCGGACGTGCTGCGCGCCGGCAAGGTGTTCGTCGAATACGAACCGCAATCGCGGGTCGAGGGCGAAATCCAGCAGATGCCGGCGGACTTCCCGGTGGTGGACCTCTGGCGCGTCCTGGCCGGACAGCTGCCAGGACGCGCCAGCGCCGAGCAGGTCACCATCTTCGACTCGGTCGGCTTCGCGCTGGAGGACTACTCCGCGCTGCGCTATGTGAACGAGCAGGCGACCCGGCTCAACCTCGGTCAGCGTATCGACCTGGTGCCGTGGGGCGAGAATGACGAGGAAAACGATCCCAAGGACCTGTTCCGCCATACCCGCTCCAAAAAAGGAGGCAAGGCGCTGCGCCGTATCGCCTGATCCTGCTCCACGAAAAACCGGCCCCGGTCATCGGGGCCGGTTTTTTCGTCTCGCGTCCGTACCTTCAAGTCCAGCCGTGCAAAGACGCACCGTCGACTGGAGCGAGTGGTCTTGGAAGTCTCCATTCGACTCCCTGGAGAGCAGCCCTGAGCTACGACTTCAGCGAGCGCTTCATCAGCTGCAGCCTCTCCAACATGCCCTGACTGGCGGCAGGTCCGGGGGCCAGGTCGCATTCGTCCCACGGCACCACTCTGCCGTCTGCCTCATCGAACATCACGGGACGCAGCGGCCTTCCTGAAGTCCTGTCCACAACCTGTATGGCGATGTCGTTCGAGATGAAGTGCTGGTTACCCCAGGCGATCAATGCATAGAGCACGACCTGGAGGTCCTTCCCTTTCGCCGTCGGGATGTACTCGTGACGCAGCGGCTTGACGCTGTAGGCGCGCCGCTCCAGCAGCCCGGCGTCCACGAGCGAGTTCAGCCTTCGGGTCAGTATGTTCGGCGAGATTTCCAGGCTTTTGGAAAACTCGTCGAACCGGGACACCCCCTGCAATGCGTCGCGCATGATCAGCAAGCTCCACCATTCGCCCACCCGTTCCAGGCTGAGGGCGATCGGACATTCGGAGTCGGTGAGGGTCTTACGCTGCATGGGCATCGCTCATCGTTGGCTAAAGAAATCGGCTTCGGATGTAACTTTCATTATGATAGTAACGTCCTTTACCCAGGTATTTAACCGCAAAGGAGCGAAGCCTTCATGAGAAAGCGTATCGTCGTTACCGGAATGGGAGCGGTCACACCGCTCGGTCGGGGTGTCGAACTGGTATGGGAGCGTCTGCTGGCGGGCATCTCCGGTATTCATGCGCTGCCGGAGGAACTGATTGGCGATCTGGCGGTACGCATCGGCGGGCAGGTGCCGGGGGTGGAGACGGACCCTCTGGGCGGGTTTGACCCCGACAGCGTTCTCTCCCAGAAGGAACAGCGCAAAGTGGATCGCTTCATCCTGTTTGCGCTGGCCGCAGCGGAAGACGCCCTGCGACAGGCTGGATGGGCGCCGGCCACCGCCATCGAGCAGGAGCGCACCGCCACGATCATCGCCTCGGGCATCGGCGGTTTCCCGGCCATCGCGGAGGCGGTCCGCACCACGGATGCCAAGGGCGCCCGCCGTCTCTCGCCTTTCACGATACCGTCCTTCCTCTGCAACCTCGCCGCCGGCCAGGTTTCGATCCGCCACCATCTGAAAGGCCCGCTCGGGACGCCGGTGACCGCCTGCGCTGCTGGCGTACAGGCCATTGGCGATGCCGCCCGCATGATCAGATCCGGTGAAGTGGACGTCGCGCTCTGTGGCGGCGCCGAAGCCGCCATCCACAGGGTCAGCCTCGCTGGGTTCGCCGCCGCGCGGACGCTGGCAAGCGCCTTCAACGACGCCCCGGAAAAAGCCTCCCGCCCGTTCGATAGCGCGCGGGAGGGCTTCGTCATGAGCGAGGGCGCGGGCCTTCTGGTCATCGAGGAACTCGAGCACGCACTGGCGCGCGGAGCCAAGCCGCTTGCGGAGCTGGTCGGCTACGGAACCAGCGCCGACGCCTACCACATCACCTCGGGGCCGGAAGATGGCGACGGCGCCCGACGGGCCATGCATCAAGCCTTGCAGCAAGGGGACGTCGCACCGGACCAGGTCGGCCACCTGAACGCACATGCCACCTCCACCCCCGTTGGAGACAACGCTGAGCTGGCCGCGATAAAGGCCGTCTTCCGCGAGAAGTCGCCCGTGATCAGCGCCACGAAATCCTCGACTGGCCACCTGCTCGGCGCGGCAGGCGGCATCGAGGCCATCTTCACGGTGCTGGCGCTGCGAGACCAGGTTGCACCACCGACCCTGAACCTGGAGAGCGCCGATCCTTCCGCCGCGGGCCTGAGCATTTCCAGCAAGGTCCAGAAGCTCAACACCCAATACGCACTGTCGAATGGGTTCGGCTTCGGCGGGGTGAACGCCAGCGTTCTGTTCAGGAAATGGCAGGGCGAGTGACAGACGCTGGCTGTCGGGCGCCCTCCTCGTCGAGTCTCTTCAACTGACAGAAGAGACTCGACGCCGCATCCCCATCGTCCCCTCACAATCGAATCAAGGTGCCTGGGAGGCTCCCCGAAACTCGCCTATCGTGATTGAGGGCAGCCGATCATTATCGGCGGCGCCGGAGCCGGCACGCGGCCATTCCCCGGTCCTTCCCGCGGGTCACCGGCCGCACCCGGAAGGACTCGGCCTCCGGCCGGCATCCCCGGCTTCCCGGCAGGGTGAAGAAGCGACGAACGGCGGGACCGCCCCGCCCCGGACGCCCTCGCCCACGAAGGCATCGACAAGACCTTCGGCCTGCCGCACGAAGACACGTCCATCTGCGGCCATCATCCATTTCGACGGACGGGGCTTCGGGGCGCGGCATGTCGCTGCGCCCGCCCTGCCGGATCGAACGCCAGGAGGATCGATTCCATGAGCGCGATTCACATTCACCCTTCAGTGGACAACGGCATCCGCCCGGAACAGCCCGGCTTCAGCGGCGGAACGCTGCAGTGCCTGTGCGCGACCGACAAGGTGGAAGTCGCGGTCGGCGCCCAGACGCTGCACAACCACGCCTGCGGCTGCACCAAGTGCTGGAAGCCGGAGGGGGCGACCTTCGCGGTGATCGCGGTGGTGCCGCGCGACAAGGTCAGCGTGGTGGCCCACCCCGAAAAGCTGCATATCGTCGACGAAAACGCCGTCATCCAGCGGCATGCCTGCCGCGAATGCGGCGCGCACCTGTTCGGCCGCATCGAGAACCAGGGGCACGCCTTCTATGGCCTGGATTTCGTACATACCGAGCTTTCCCCGCAGGACGGCTGGGCGGCGCCGGGCTTTGCCGCCTTCGTCTCCTCGGTGATCGAGAACGGCACCCCGCCCTCGCAGATGGCGGCGATCCGCGGGCGCCTGCGCGAACTCAATCTGGAGCCCTACGATTGCCTGTCGCCGCCCCTGATGGATGCGCTGGCCAGCCACGCCGCCCGGCAGAAAGGCACCTACCGCGAAGCCTGACGGCCCCGCCGGGCGTCATCGCCGGCGCGTGGCACAGCGCGCCGGCGTGCGCTGCTTTGCGCCCCTTGCGTCGCCAACTCCACGCCGGGCCGGGGCGCCATTGCAGGACTCCCCCTCGGCGGTGTCCGCCCGGCCGCGGGGGCTATTCGTCACCGTCCAGGATGATCAGGCCATGCTCGTCGCGGCGTACTTCGTAGAGCTCGCCATGGCGGCTCTTGAGCACCCTGATCTGCATGCGCTCGGCATCGTCGCGGTGCTTCTGGATGTGGAACTGGTCGAGGTCCTTCCGCTCCTGCTCCCGCGTCCGGTGGAGCGTCAGGGCCGCGTCGATGATGCCGACCAGTTCGTCGTTGTCCCAGGGCTTGGGGATGTAGCGGTAGATTTCCGCCTGGTTGATCGCCTGCGTCAGCGCCTGGTGATCGGCCAGCCCGCTGAGCAATATGCGGATGCTGCGCGGTTGGCATTGCTTGGCGAATTGCAGGTAGGTCACGCCGTCGATGTCCGGCATGTGGTGATCGCAGATGATCACCTCGTAGGGCTTCTCGGTCAGTCCGTGCAGGGCCAGCACCGGGTCTGAAAAAGCCTCCACCTCCCATTCGGTGTCACGCAGCGCCCGTTTCAGGGCGGTCAGGATCATCGGTTCGTCGTCGACCAACTGGATACGTGCCATGGCGCTCTCCACTACGGGTCAAGCCGGTTCCGGAACGCGGACAAAAACGGTGTAGCGCGTACCTTCCATGGCTTCAAAGGCAATCAGTTTTTCGATCAGCGCCGCGGTCAGGACCTTGCCGGCGTTGAGCAGGAGCATGCAGTTGTCCGCATTCAGGTTGCGCGCGAGTGTCATTCCTTCCTCCAGGTCGCGGGTGCCCAGGCTTCGTACATGAGGATCGGCGAGCGTGATGTCGCTCAGGTGGGTGGCGCAGAGCTGCACGAATACCTCGACCAGCTCCGGATCGTACAGGCGGCCTGCGTATTTCCGGATGAACAGCAGCGCCTCGTCGCGGTTCATGTTTCGTTCGAGAATCAGCCCGCGCTGCAGTTCGACGAAGTCCACCGCGAGCTTGAGCAACCTCGATCCGAGAGGAATGGCGCTGCCCTTGAGATGGTCGGGGAAGCCGCTGCCATCCCAGCGCTCCTGATGGTGCCGGATCAGCCTCGCGGCATCCTGCATCGGCTCCAGCGACATCAGGAGCGACTCGCTGGTTTCCGGGTAGGACTGGAACCTGTCCCGCTCATGGTGGTTCATCAGGTCCGCCGGCTTCGCCAGCATGCTGTCGCTCCAGCTCAGCTTGCCCACGTTGTAGAGGGCCGCGGCCATGGTCAGGTCGTGGGCCAGGCCGCTGTCCACCAACCCCGAGTCACCGCACGCACGGATCAGCTCGATGATCGCCTGGTTGGTCTGCTTGCCCTGGGGCAGGCGCTGGTTGATCAGCAAGGAGAAGACCTCGGTACTGACCACGTAGCTTCTCTTGAGCTCCTCGTAGGCGAGATCGAGCATGTCGGCGGTCTGCTGCAGCTCCGCGGTCCGGGACTCGACGCGCTTCTCCAGGGTGGCATTGAGTTGCTGCAGCGCTTCCCTCTGTTCCTGATTCACCCGTTCGAGGCGTTTCCGCTCCCGGTCGGAATGCAGATGGGCGAGCGACTGCCGGAGCACATGGCGGAGTTCGTCGTCGTCCCACGGCTTGCTCAGGTAACGATGGATATGTCCCTCGTTGATGGCCTTGGCCAGGGTGGACATGTCCGTATAGCCGGTCAGCAGAATGCGGATGACGTCCGGATGGCGGCGGTAGATCTCGGCCAGCAGCGTGGCGCCATCCATCGCCGGCATCCTCGCATCGGAAATGACCAGGTCGACGGGCCGGGCCGCCAGCAGCGCGAGCGCCTCCTCCCCGCTCTCCGCCTGCAGGAGGTCGTAGGGCTGGCTGCGCAATATCCTTTTCAGGCTGTTCAGGATCAACACTTCATCGTCCACCAAAAGCACGGTGAACCTGGGTTCTTCTGTTGGGTGGAGCGCATCATCCATAAGCGTCTGCTCTTGCCTGCCGTCTGCGTTCCAGGCCGGGTGGGAGATGTTCTCAGCGTAGCTTCTTTCACTGACCGCGCAGCCGGGTCGATGCAAGGAAGCAGCTATGCTGGAGCAAAAGAGGTGGCAGACATGCTCGAAGACTCGCCCCAGGCTCTATACCGGTTGCGCTTCCGGGACAGCGCAGACGACTGCGTCATCGTTGCGAGTCCCGTGGGAGTTCCATTCGAGGGTGAAAAGCCGGACTGGGCCCGCCTGGGTTTCCATCAGTGCCAACATTGCCCGCTCAGCGAGGGGGAAAGCCCGTATTGTCCCTTCGCGCTGTCACTGGTGGAGCCGCTCCGGGTGCTGGATGGGCGCAACTCCTACGACCCGGTGGACGTGGAAGTGGTGTGGCGGGAACGACGGGTACAGGTGCAGACCACCCTGCAACGCGCGCTGGGCTCGCTGATGGGCTTGATATCGGCCTCCTCCGGGTGCCCCCACACGCGCCTCCTGCGTGCCATGGCCTGGTTCCATCTGCCCTTCAGCAACGTCGAGGAAACCCTCTTCCGGCTGCTCGGCACCTACCTGCTCGGGCAACACCTGCGCGCCTTGCGCGGGCTCGATGCCGACACCGACCTCGCGCGGCTTCCGGAGCTGTACGGCAACCTGCGGAAGGTCAACAAGGGCGTGGTCGAGCGCTTACGCGCCGCCAGCGAAGGCGACTACGGCATCAATGGCCTGATCCTGATGGACCTGATGGCGTCGGACACCCGGGACTCGCTGACCCACCTTGAAGAAAGTCTCGAACCGTACTTTAAGGAATATCTGGAAAATTAGTCATCGGGGGCTCAGGGAATGAATCAGCTGAAGCAATCGGCGCCTGGAATACCTCGGGCCGACGCCTTCGTGTTTCCGTCATACCGTTTGCACCATGCAGCCATGGCCTGACGGGCGAATGCCAGTGAATGCCAGATGGACAGGCATCCGGCCGGGGCTGGTGCTGATCGCGCTTGCGGCGGCCTCCGCCCTCAACGCCGCCCCCCTGGACGAACCCATCAAGCCCTTGCCGCACTGGCAGACGGCGGCGCCCCAGCAGGCGGAGCTGGGGCGGCGGCTCTTCAACGACAAGCGCCTCTCGGCGAACGGCGCCGTCGCCTGCTCCAGCTGTCATCGGCTCGATCACGGCGGTGCGGACGACCAGGACAAGTCCGTCGGCCTGCATGGGGAACGCAGCCTGGTGAACACGCCGACCGTGCTGAATGCCAGCCTGAACTTCCGCCAGTTCTGGAACGGCCGGGCCGACAGCCTCGAAGCGCAGATCGACGACGTGATCCGCAACCCCAGGGAAATGGGGGCGAACTGGCCGGAACTGCTCAGCCGCATTGCCCAGGACCGGCAATACCGCGCCGACTTCGAGGCCATCTATCCGGATGGCGTGACCCAGGCCAACGTCCAGAACGCCATCGCGACCTACGAACGGAGCCTGCTGACACCCAAATCGCGCTTCGACCTGTATCTGGAAGGGGACGCTACCGCCATCAGCGAGGACGAGAAGGCGGGTTACGCACGCTTCAAGCGCAACGGCTGCATCTCCTGCCACCAGGGCATGAACGTGGGCGGCAACATGTTCCAGAAGTTCGGCGTGATGGGGGATTACTTCAAGGACCGCGGCGGAGTCACCGAGGCCGACCTGGGGCGCTTCACCATCACCGGGCGGGAGGAAGACCGCTACGTGTTCAAGGTCCCCAGCCTGCGCAACGTCGAACGCACCCCGCCCTACTTCCACGACGCCTCGGCGCGAACCCTGGATGAGGCCGTCGACGTGATGTTCAAGTACCAACTGGGGCGGACGGCGTCGGCGGAAGACAAGCGCCTGATCATCCTGTTCCTGAAGACGCTGACCGGCGAAACGATGGGGGCACAGTGAATCGCCTGCGCAGGAGCACCATCTGGATCGCCCTGTTCGGAGCGGCAGTGTCGCTGGCCGGCGTCCTGGCATTCCTCTTCCTGCGGGTGGAGTCCTACGACCCGTCGCGCTTCTATGGGTCCCTGGCCCTGCTTCGGCAGATCAAGCAGAGCGACGCGCAGTGGGAACTCCAGGTGCTTCGCTCACGCATCGGCAGCAATCTCGACTACGACCTGCTGGTGGACCCGTTCAGCGAAATGAACAGCAACTGGCAGCGCCTGCAGCACCGCCTGGCCGATGCGCCGGTGCACGCCCCGGCGAGCTGGGAGCGAAGCCAGGCAGCGTACCGGACGGCACTCGATGAGAAATCCCGCCTGGTGGAGCAGTTCAAATCCCACAATTCGATACTGCGGAACTCGCTGAACTTTCTTCCCACGGCCGAGGACGACGTCCAGAACCTGATCAGTAGCCGGCCCGCCAGCCCGGCGCTCGACCAGGCCTCCAGCCTGGTCGTCGATACGCTTCTGGGCGCGATGGAGTACGCGCAGGTCGCCACGGAGGAGAAGACCGCGGAGGTGCTGCTCAGGCTCGGCAAACTGGAGGCCCAGAGAGCCCGCCTCGATCCGGATATCGCGGGTGCCATCGACATCTTCGCGATGCACGTTCGAACCCTTCTGAACGAGCAGAAGGCGGTCAATGGACTGCTCAACGACATTGCCGCCGTGCCGGTCGCGCCCCGCCTGGATGCGCTGATCGACCTGCTGAGCCGGGAGCAACTGGCCGCCGCCGACCAGGACCGGCGCTATCACCAGTACCTGCTGATATTTGCCGCGATACTCGCGGCGCTGCTGCTGTTCCTGGGCTACCGGCTGGCGCGCAGCTACGCCGAGATCAATCGGGTCAACAAGGCCCTGCACAGCGCCAATGACGACCTGGAGCAACGCGTGCAGGAGCGCACCTACGAGTTGCAGCGGGCCCAGAGCGACCTGGTCACCGCCGCCCGGCAGGCCGGCATGGCGGAGATCGCCACCAACGTCCTGCACAACGTCGGGAACGTCCTCAACAGCGTGAACATTTCCGCCGACCTCGTTGAGCGCAAGGTCCGCGGCTCCAAGGCGGCCGGCCTGGCCAGGGCCGTGGAGATGATGAACGAGCACCGGGGCAACCTGGGCGAATTCATCAGCCAGGATGAAAAAGGCCGGCTGTTGCCCGGCTACATCGCCCAGGTTTCCGACACGCTGGCCATGGAGCGGGAGAGTATTTCCAGGGAAATCGGCCAGATGACCAGGAGCATCAACCACATCAAGGAGATCGTCTCGACCCAGCAGTCCTATGCCGGCCCATCCAGCATCCTCGAACCCATCAACATGCAGGATCTGGTCGAGGACGCCCTGCGCATGCAGTCGGGCTCCCTCACCCGGCACCAGGTCGAGATCGTCCGGGACTACACCGCCCTGCCGGAGCTGGTCCTGGACAAGCATCGGATCCTGCTGATCCTGGTGAACCTCATCAGCAACGCCAAGCAGGCCATGAACGCCCAGGAGGACCGCCCCCGCATACTCACCCTGGGTTTGCGCCTGGAGGGCGGCAACCTGCTCATCAGCGTTCGGGACAACGGCGAGGGCATCGAGCCGGAGAACATGACGCGCATCTTCGCGCATGGCTTCACCACCCGTAAGAACGGGCATGGCTTCGGGCTCCACAGCTGCGCGCTCGCCGCCATCGAGATGGGCGGCACGCTCAAGGCCGAAAGCGACGGTCCGGGCGCCGGCGCCTGCTTCGTCTTGGAAATCCCGACCAGGAAGAGGGAGCCCAAATGAATACCCGACGTAATCGCCGCATTCTGCTGATCGACGACACGCCCTCGATCCATGAGGACTTCCGCAAGATTCTCGTCCCCGAGCCGACTGGCAACGCGGAACTCGACGCGCTCGAAGCGGAGCTCTTCGGCACCGACCCGCTCGCTGAAAAAAGAGAGTTCGAGCTCGACTCGGCCTACAGCGGACAGGAAGGCCTGGCGCTGCTGGAAAAGGCGCTGGAGAAAGGCGCGCCATACGCGATGGCCTTCGTCGACATGCGCATGCCCCAGGGATGGGATGGCGTGGAAACCATCGAGCATCTCTGGCAGGCCGACCCCCGCCTGCAGGTGGTGGTCTGCACCGCCTACTCCGATTACTCCTGGGAGGAGCTGCTGTCCCGGCTGACGGTGGCGGACCGGCTGCTGATCCTGAAGAAGCCCTTCGACAACATCGAGGTCAACCAGCTGGCCTGCTCGCTGACGGCCAAATGGGACATGACCCGGAACCTGCAACAGCAGATGGAGCATCTTGAAGACCAGGTGCGCAGGAGAACCGAGGAACTGACCCTGACCAACGCTGCGCTGCAACGCGAAATGGATGAGCGCAAGCAACTGGAGAACCAGCTGATCCAGAACGAGAAGCTCGCCTCCATCGGCCAACTCGCCGCCGGCGTCGCCCATGAGATCAACAACCCCATCGGCTTCATCTCCTCCAACCACAGCATGCTGGAGAGCTATTTCGGCAGCCTCCTCGAAGTCATCGAGGCCGGCGAGAAGGCCGAGCCCGCCATCGGCGATGCGGCAATCAGGGAGCAGATGGCCGCGCTGCGCGACAGGGTGGACCTGGATTACCTCAAGAGCGATATCCCGACGCTGCTGCACGAGTCCAGGGAAGGCATCACCCGGGTCAAGAAGATCATCCAGGACCTGAAGGACTTTTCCCGTGTCGACGCCGACCAGGAATGGCAATGGAGCGATATCCACCAAGGGATAGAAGTCACGCTGAATATCGTCGCCAACGAAGTCAAATACCGGGCCGACATCATCAGGAAGTACGGCGACCTGCCCCAGGTCAAATGCCTGCCGTCGCAGATAAACCAGGTCGTGATGAACCTGGTGATCAATGCCGCGCAGGCGATGGGCGATACCCGGGGCCAGATCACCCTCATCACCGGCACCGCCGGGGAGCGCGTCTGGATCGAAGTCTCGGATACCGGAAGCGGGATACCGAGCGAGATACTGACCCGCATATTCGACCCCTTCTTCACCACCAAACCCGTGGGCAAGGGAACGGGGCTGGGGCTCTCCCTTTCCTACGGGATCGTGCAGAAGCATGGCGGAACGCTGGCCGTGCAGAGTATCCAGGGCGTCGGCACCACCTTCCGGATGGAGCTTCCGATAGACGCCTCGAAGGTGAGGGAGGATGTCACTTAGCAGCCGATCTGCTGACCGGGACAGCCAAGCAGGCCCCGCCACACCGGGCCTGTCCAGGCAGGACCGTGCGCCGATTTTGCTACAGGGCTCAGGCCGGCATCGGCTGAAGGGTGCCCAGTAACGAAACAGCCGCCACCGCCGCCAGCCCGCAGCCCCACTCGAACAGCACGCTTCGACGCAATGCCGGCAATTGCTGCCGCCGCCGTACCGTCAGCACGCGGAAATTGAATATCGCGAGCATGAGCATGCACGCGACCAGCGCCAGCTTGATGGTCAGCACCAGACCGAACATCGACTCCCGGGGATCGGGCCACTCCCCGGTCAGTGCCCAGACATTCAGCACCCCCGTCCCCAGCACCCCGGCTACCAGGCCATAGCCCGCATGGCTGAAGCGTCGCAACATGGTCCAGCTCAAGGACAGGGAAGCCCCATGGAGCGATGCGCCAAGGAACAGCAGCCCACCGAACCATGCCCCCGCGCAGAGCAGGTGGATGATCTGGTTGAACACCAGTCCGACGCCGGCCCAGCCACTGAGCATGGCGACATGCCCGATCGGAGCGAGGCTGGCGACCACCGCCGCGGCGAGTGGCAGGCGAAGCAGCCTCGCCTGCCGGGAATCGCAGGCGTAGCTCAGCAACAGGCCGAGGCAGAACAGAAGATGCCAGCGCCAGGCGTGGCCAAAGTGGGTATCGAAAAGCACCGTCGAGATGACGGAGGGGTCGAAAGCGGCCTGCCAGGCCTCGTCCATGCTGGCCGCCACGAGGCACAACCACGCCAGAGCGCTCAGCATCAACAGACCGGCCAGGAAGCGATTCCCCCGAAGCAGGTAGCGGTCCAGGCCGGAAAATGCCCCTGGCTCCCCCCGGCCCAGAACACTTCGGAACAGCGAACTACCGAATACCGAAAACGCCGCCGCGTAATGCACGAAGCGGCAGAAAACCAGAACGTAGTCCATGAAGGTCAGGGATTGACCTTGAAGCTGTAGTGGCCCTTGCTCTTATGGGTATCCACCGACACGGCATACCACTCGACCTTGTACTCACCCGCCGCCAGCGGCTTGGCCAGCGTGACGATCAATTCCTTGTCGTCCTTGGGATTCGTGGCGATTTCGCTGACTTGCGCGGCAACGCCTGCTGCGCTCTCGATCCGGACCTTGGTGAACTTCGGCTCGATGCCCTCGGTGAAGGTCAGCCGCAGTTCACTGGTCGGGCCGACACTGCTTTCGGCTGCCGGCACTTCCCTCTCCAGGTGCGCATGGGCCAGCACCGAAGAGGCACCCAGCACGCTTGCCAGCAGGATCATGAGGTTCAAGCCGCGTTTGATCGACATGGAAACGATTCCTCTATCGGATGGGGACGTAAAATTTCGCCCGCCCTTGTAAGGCGCACAGGCCAGCATGGTCAAGTCGGTATCGGCGGCTGCGACAAAGAGACCATGAGGCCGCGCCTCATCGACCATCCAGCGACATATCGGATCAGCGCCGAAAAGCCCGGGTCATGATCAACAGCGTCAGCGCCATCGCCACGTAGGCGATGATTGCGTGGGGAGCCAAAGATGGAACACCGCTGAACATCATGGATTCATTCCCGCCAGGGATCATGCAAGCGGCCAACCCCATCGCCATGCCGCCTATCAATCGCTGAGCAAGCAAACCCGGTGCTGGAACGCGTACCTTGATTTCGCCCTTGTATCTTGCCGCCAGCAATCCACCGGAAAACGTGGCAACTGAATAAATCAGGATTGGCCCTGGTGGCTCGTCTGTATTTGTTGTCACACGTTCTGCTACCCGCATGAGGGCTGCCATATAAGTCCACTCCCCATTCAATGCGTGAAGAGCCGCGCAGCACGCGCCTACCACCAGAATCATGGGCAACAGGTCATGTGAATTCAGAGGGATGGCGCGTGGTTTGTCGTCCACTCGCTGACTGTGGAAGTGCTTCCAAACGCCCAGAAGTAAAACGAATCCATACACACAGACAATGCCTGCAGCCAGCGTCGTGGGCATCTGCAAAGGCGAAACGCCGGAGGTCAACAGCGGCTTATACGCGTGCTGCCCGATGAAACCGCCGATAAACATACCCAGGAGTGTGCCCATATAGTTCAGGTCGCCCTTGCCTAGAAATACGAGGGTCCCCAATACACAGGCCCTGTTGAGCCAGGCTCCAGCGCCGAAGAGTATGCCCGCCAGGACGGTGGCGCCTGTCACTGCATACTCGGCAGATACTTTGGCGGTGCCTGGAAAGCTCCAGGCAATCGCCGCCAGTGTGACTCCGGAACAACACGTCCCGATAACGAGCGCCCTCAGGTGATGCGCATTACGGTGGACCACCCATTGATGCATCGCTGCCACGGCGCAAATATTTCCACGCTTTATCGCAAACCCCGTTATGAATGCCAGAGCAGCGCTCAAGAACAATATGCTCATTAGTAGTGCTCTCCGCCAATTGGCCAGCAGATGCAACTCCATGCAACTGCAAGGAATATCGCGCCGCAGGGCTGTGCCGTGGTGGTACTGGATATGGTCCTTTGGATTAATCCCTCGCCTTCATCATGAACCATGAGAATGAAGTGGAATATCTGCCATCGGTGTAAGGACTGGCCATTCACTATGTTTTCTAAAATATATGCAGCGTGTTTTCAATCAGGAAAAGGTCTTCCAGTGAGACTGGAAGACCTTTCCAGAGCAGGCACGCTTCTGGCCTAGCCAATTTCCTGTTCAAGCGCGGCGATCGAGGTACCGGCAATGAAGATCGAAGCGGCAAGAAGCCCCAGATCCTTCAGCAGAAACTGGCCGGGAACCACTGAAATCGCAGGGAAACCGAGACTGGGCTCGAAGACGCCGGGGGTCGTCAACATGAAAGACAGCGTTGTGACGAACAAGCCCGCGGACAGCACCCCGCCCAAGGCCGAGAACTTTGGAGAAAAGACTCGGGCCGCGATAAGCACACCGATGGAAATTTCCAAGACACCGAGAAAGTTCGAGAACCCCTGAACGCTCATGAAGCTGTACACCCAGGAAAGCAGAGGACTGTTGCTGACAAATCCATAAATACCGTTCGCTTCATACCCGGAGAACTTCATGCCTCCGAACCACAAGTAAATAACCGTCAGGGCGAAATAAATGGCCCCTACCCCGAAGCGGGTGACTTGCGCGCCCAGTCCGTTCTTGAAAAGACCAGCAGCATTAACGCGATCAATGATGGAAGTGGTCATCGTGTATCTCCAGAATGTTTTCGGTTGCACGGGTTGGTCCAGTGACGCTGCGCATTGCGCGTTGAGTACGGTGCCATGATGCAACGGAAATCCATCTCTTTGGATGCAGATACTCTATGATATGCTGCAGATCGTCCAGATCGAGGTAAGCCATGGATCGTTTATCCACGCTATTGATGCTATTCGGTGTTCGCGCTGACCTGTTTTACAGCGGTGGGCTTTGTGGGGTGAGCCAATTCGACACGGCGGATCAGAGGGGATACATACATCTGCTGCAGGAAGGGGAGCTGGGGTTGGTAATCGCGGGCCGACCGCAGGTACTGCTGACCGAGCCCAGCCTGATTTTCATCCCCCGGCCCAGCAAGCACCAACTGATCGGCACTGAGGCCGGCGGCGCTCGCTTGCAATGCGCATCCCTGGAGTTCGCCGGCGGCGCCAACAATCCCCTGGCGGCATCGCTGCCTAATTCGATCGTGCTGCCGCTGACTGAACTTCCAATGCTTTCAGACACGGTCAAATGGTTGTTCGCCGAGGCTGCCAGTGATCATTGCGGTCGCCACGCGACGCTGGATCGATTGTTCGAGCTTACGGTCATCCAGTTATTGCGGCACCTGCTCGACCATCGCCAACTCAAATCCGGGATGATGGCGGGTCTGGCAGATAACCGTCTGGCCCGTTCACTGGTAAGGATTCACGAGGAACCGCACCATCCGTGGTCGATCTCGGAACTGGCCAGCGAATCGAATATGTCGCGGGCCAGCTATGCCGCGCATTTCAAGGATGTTGTGGGGCAGACCCCTGCCGAGTATCTGTTGAGCTGGAGAATCAGCCTTGCTCAGAAGCTGTTGCAGGAAGGCCTCTCCATGGCCTTGATTTCCGATCAGGTGGGATATGAAAGCCCCTCCGCCCTGGCTCGCGCCTTTCGACGAAAAACCGGCTTGAATCCGCGTGACTGGATGAAATCCGTCAGCGCAAACGGCCCGCTTCCCTGAACAGGGAGCGCAAGACCTCCGTGATGGGAAGGACAGCCTCCCCTCTCATCCATCCGGCAATTGGAAGGCACTAGCCTTTTCTGATTATCGAGTACGTACGACGATAGAGACTGGGGTCCATGCCGTGAAGTTGGCTGAATGCCAGAGAAAAGTTGCTCCTGCTGGAGAATCCAACGCGCCTGGCGACCTCGGCAATTGGCAATGCCGTGGTGATCAAGAGTTCACTGGCACGACGTAATCGCACCAACTTGACCAGACTCATCGGCGATTGACCAAATGCGCTCCGGAATGCGGAAGCAAACGCCGAACGGCTCATACCGGCGATTTGCGCGAGACTCTCTACGGTATGTGCGGCAGCGGGATGCTCAAAAATAGCAAGCAAGGCACGACTCAACCGCGTATCCGCCATGGCAGCCAACCAGGGCAATGGCGAGGAGTCAGTTTCGATCCAGCGCCGCAAGGCCAGTATCAGACATTGTTTAAGCAATGCCTCGGTCAGGACACGTGAGCCCACTCCTGGCCGGGCCGACTCGGCCAACAGCATCAGAAACTGGTCTCGCAACCCGTCGGCGCCACCGAAGTGCACAACAAGTGGCTTTCCCAAAGCGGTGAAAAGGTCCACGCCATCCACCAACCCCAGGCGAACTTCACCGCACGCTGTAGTGACACCCTTCTGACCATCGCCGGCAATCAGCGTCGGAACGGACTCCTGTACCGGTACCCCGTGCATGCGTGCCTTCCACTCAAGCCGCACAGGTTCGGGTGAGGCGCTTTCAAGGTGGTACGAAACTCCCGGCGGCAAGAGTACGAAACTGTGTGGCTCAAGCTGGATGGGAGCCTCTCCCCGAACCGCCAGTATGCCGGCACCGTCCAGGCAATAATGCAGACTCGCCGTCTCGCAGGAATCGAAGCGCATTCCCCAACCGGTACGTATATCGCAGACGGTGAAATGGGTAACGCCGACATCAAGCACGGCCAGCAAATGATCCAGGATCACATGCGCGGATAAGGGCGATTCGGACATTTGGAGAATATAAGCGCAAGTCGGAAAGAGGGGAGAAATTATTAAAGGGATTCGAATATGAATGCAACCCGATGAATCATATCCAACGATCTGGACGATTCAGCACCAACTCAAGACCATTCAGCACACCGGAAAGACTAGATTCAGGGCTCAACCGTTCATGAAGTAAAAGGAGTTACGTATGCGAATCCCCCTGCTCTTTGCCACTGCTGTTTCCAGCACTCTTTTCATGACAGCCGCGCTCTCCCAGTCGTCATCGGATGATGGCGACATGCAAGCAAGCAAACGATACCTCCCCGAATATACGACGTCGGGCGAGTTGATACTGCCGAAGAACTTCAATGAGTGGATCTTCGTTGGCTCGCCCCTCACGCCTAACGGACTCAACGGTGGAAAGGCCAACTTCCCGGAATTCCACAACGTCTATATCGAGCCCGGCTCATACGCGATCTACAAAAAGACCGGCGAGTTCCCGGAGGGAACGATCTTTTTCAAAGAGCTGCAGTTAACCATCCCCGGCGAGAACCCCGATGGTTCGCGCACCGAAGCATCCGGGCGTGGCTACTTCCCTGGAAAACTGAACGGCGCCGACGTGACCGTCAAGGACTCCAAGCGCTACGCCGACACCGGGGGCTGGGGTTATTTCAATTTCAATCACCATGAACCGAAGGCGGCGACGGCCAAGGTGAAAGCCAAAGCCGAATGTGCGTACTGCCACATGGCGAGCGCCAAGAAAGACGACGTCTGGACACAGTTCTATCCGCTGCTGGACAAGTGAAATCGTCAATGAACGTTTTCAGCTCACCAACACGAGGAACAGTGTCATGAAAATCGTCAGGCCGTTATGCGTAACCCTGGCAGGGTTGGCCATGGTAATTATCGTCAATGCCTACGGGCAGGCTGGCATGCGCTCGGCATACGGGGAAATCACTTCCGCCGTAGTCGACGACAAAGGGAACATGCGCGTCCCCTCCGACTATCGAAGCGCATACCAAGTGTTGGGCACTTGGGCAGTTGCCGCAGACAGCAGTCCAGGGTCAAAGGAGATGCACGTGGTCTATGCATCCCCTGGAGCCGTCAGCGCCTACCGCAAGGCCGGGCACTTTCCCGACGGCACCGTTCTCGTGAAGGAAGTGTTCAAGACGACCACAAAACCCATGACAACCGGGACGGTAAGCAGCGCGGGCACTTTGGCCGGGTGGTTCGTCATGGTGAAAGACGATGTCGGCCGATTTCCGGATAGCAAGCTTTGGGGAGACGGCTGGGGTTGGGCGTGGTTCGATGCGGCCGATCCCGGGAAAACCACATCCACGAACTACAAGCAGGACTGTCAGTCCTGTCACGTGCCGGCCCAAGCGTCAGACTGGATCTATACCCACGGCTATCCGCCCCTGAGCCAATAATCAGCCGGCAGACGGATATCAGCGGTCGAACAGCGAGCCATACTGACGATCCAGACCGCTCCACAACGCATCCAGGTTGCGGAAACCCCACTTCTCCGGCGACTCGCGGCCGGTTATGCGTTCACGCCCCTTGAGCTTCGACAGGTCGATCAGCTCCACCGTCAACGCGGCCCTGGTATGGGTCGAATAGAACACCTTCACCACCGGCAGCAGCAGTTCCGCGCTCTGCTCCACCACCACGGCAAGGCGTTCGCTCTGGAGGCGAACCAGCGTGCCGACCGGATAGATGCCCAGGCAACGAATGAAGGCCTGGAAGATTCGTTCGTCGAGATGCTCGCCGCACCAACGCGACATGCGCTGCAGCGATTCGGCCGGGTCCCAGCCGCGCTTGTAGGGGCGGTCGGACGTGATCGCATCATAGATGTCGCAGATCGCCCCCATGCGCGCGAACAGGCTGATCTGCTCGCCCGCCAGGCCAAGGGGATAGCCGCTGCCGTCGAGCTTCTCGTGGTGGTGCAGGCACACGTCCAGCACCAGGGCGCCGACCTGCCGCCCTTCGCGCAGGATATCCGCGCCACGGCGAGGATGTTCACGCACGCTGGCGAACTCGTCCTCGTCGAGCCGTCCGGGCTTGTTGAGCACACTCATCGGCACGCACATCTTGCCGATGTCGTGCAGCAGCCCTGCCAGGCCGGCCTCGCGCACCAGGCTTTCCTGGAGGCCGAGCTGGCGCGCCAGGGCAATCATCAGCGCGCAGACCGCCACGGAATGCAGGTAGGTGTATTCGTCCGCCGTCTTCAGCCGCGCCAGGCTGATCATCGCGCTGGGGTGGCGCTCCACCGAGGCGGCGATCTCATTCACCAGCGTCCGGGCCCCCTCGGCTTCAACGACCTGTCCCAGACGAGCATCCTGAAACATGGCCATGACGACCTTCCGGGACTTTATGCATAGCTGGCGGGCGGATTGCAGCTCCTGATCCATGCTGCGCCGGGCAACGCTCGGTGCTGGCTCGCCGACGGCATCCGGCGCCTTGGCTTGAGCTTGAGGCTCGGTGGCGCAGGCGGGCTCTGACGGGGCAGCCGGCGCCAGCCCCCGGCGGGGATCGATGAGCACTTCACGCACGGCGCTCTGCCTGAGCCGCCGCAGGTCTTCGGGATCTTCGAGCAGGAAACGGGCGCGCCAGAATGGGTGGTCCGTCCACGCACCACACAGCCCGTGCACATACATCCCCAGCGTGACGGCTTCGACCGGAATGCGCAGGTAGGGCGAATCGGGCATGGAAGGCTCCGGTGGAGAAATCACCAAAAGCTCGGCGGGAAAGTCACCCAAGAATAGTCCGCGATGGAGAGAATGAGCGGGCGAGTGACTGCCCGGTAATAGACCCGCCCGCCTTTCTTCCGCAGAACCGCAGCATTGGCAGCGCGCTGAGCCCGCAACCGCTTTCGCCCCCCAGCCCATCAGGACAACAGCCACCCCAACGAACGATCCCTCCCCCAAATCAGCGCCCGTGCACCGAAGTCGACGTCGTCCATGGCCATTCGTCGCCACTTGCCTATGCTGTGCGAAGAGCCCCCGCGCGGCGGCGCTTCCTGACCTGACCGGACCCGAACACAGCCATGGCCAAAACCCAGAGCCCCGCGACAGAGCCCCCCGCCAGCCCAACACCCGCACGCCGCATCGCGCAGGCGCAGAGGCGGCCGGCATGATCAGGCGGCGTGCCATCACCCTGCGCGGCCTGATCCTCGTCCTCGTGCTGCTGAGCACCCTGGCCACGCTGTGCAACAGCCTGATCGTCGCCTACGGGGTGCAGCGCGACGCGCTGATCAATTCGGAGCTGGAGGCCAACAGCGCCTACGCGGCGAAGGTCGCCTCCAGCATCGGCACCTTGCTCAGGTCGGCGCACAGCCACCTGCGCTACAGCAGCTCGATCCTCTCCGAACACATGGGCGACCCGAAGATCGTCCGCGACGAGGCCATGCGCCTGCAGGGGCAGGACCTGTACTTCAACTCCATCGCCATCGTCGACGCCTCCGGCCGGGTGCTGCAGGCCTACCCGGATGCGCTGCAGATCGTCGGCACCACGCTGCGCTCCGAAGGCATAGTGCAGGCGCTGAAGGAGCGTCGCCCGCTGGTCAGCCGGGCCTACCACTCGGTGGCGGGGAACCTGGTGGTGTTCATCTCCCACCCGATATTCAGCCCCTCGGGCGAATTCCTCGGCGTGGTCGGCGGTTCGGTGTACCTCCTCAAGCTGAGCCTGCTGCACACCATCATCAGCAGCCATTTCCACCATGACGGCACCTACGCCTACGTCGCCGACGGCAACCGGCGCCTGCTCTACCACCCCGACCCTTCCCGCCTCGGCGAGGTGCTCGGGCCGAACGCCACGCTGGATGCCGCGCTGCGTGGTGAAAGCGGCTCGACCTCCATCGTCAACGACCGGGACGTCAGGATGCTGGCCGGCTATGCGCCGATACCCGACGCCGGCTGGGCGATCGTGGCGCAGCAGCCACGGGAGCAGACGCTCGCACCGCTGCATCAGTTGATGACCGCCATGCTCCTGGGCATCCTCCCGGCGAGCGTGATCGGGCTGATGATGATCTGGATCGGAGTGATGCTGATCAGCCGGCCCCTGCGGGAGCTGGCCCGGGGCGCGAACCAGCTGGCGGCCCCGGAGACCACCGGGCAACTGCGCCTGGTGCGCGCCTGGTACGCGGAAGCCTCCGCCATACGCCATGCGCTGCTCACCGGCGTGGTGCTGCTGCAGCAGAAGCTCGGCAAGCTCAGCCAGGAAGCGCAGAGCGACCCGCTGACCGGCCTGGCCAACCGGCGCGCGCTGGTCGCGACGCTGACCCTGCTGGACGAGACCCATCGGCAGTATTCGGTGCTCGCCGTGGATATCGACCACTTCAAGCAGGTCAACGACACCTACGGCCACGATGCGGGGGACGAGGCGCTGAAGCAGGTCGCGGCGATCCTCCAGCAGCACTCGCGCGCCGAAGACCTGGCCTGCCGCTCGGGCGGCGAGGAATTCATCCTGCTGCTGCCGGACGCCACGCTGGAGACCGCCAGCGGCATCGCCGAGCGCATCCGCGCGACCATCGAGGAGACCGAGGTGCCGAAGGTCGGGCATCTCACCGTCTCCATCGGCATCGCCTGGGGCGACGGCGAGCCGGACGCCGTGCTGAAGACCGCCGACGAGCGCCTCTACCGGGCCAAGCAGACGGGGCGCAACCGGGTCGTCGCCGACTGAGCACGGGCGCCGCGTCGTTCGGCGGATTCCCGCACTACGCAGAAATAAGCGAAATTTCCGACATTCATTTACCCTTGTCCGCCTACACGCGCCATCGCTAGCCTCCGGATCGCCGCAGCACAACTGCGGTCGGGCGTAGGAACCCGGGAATACCAACTCAGGTCGCGGTAGCTCTGTAGCCACGAATTGCTGGTGCAGTTTATCCAGTGAACTCGTGTTTCTATGGTGTCCGTGCGGGGAGGCCTTTTGGCCTACCGGTTCCCTGGGTCCGGCATTTCCTACCCCCGCACGGTCGCCTCTCTACCCGTAGGAAAGGTCGATTGGTGACTCCCATCCAACCCAGGGAGAACCAGATATGCACTTTCCCCCTTTTACCCCCGAGCACCACCCTTCCCCACCGCCCGCCCTTCCTCCGGAGGTGCGCCATGCCTGAACTGCACTTTGTCCCCCTGGCCACGCAGCCCGGCGAGGACGTGTTCTTCATCAACGCCCAGGCACCGGCCCAGCAGCTGCGCGAGGCCGCGCTACGGCGCCTGACGGCGGTGGAAGACCTGCTGCGGCTCATGGAAGACGACGCCGACCGCGGCCTGATCCACGCCACCGCCCGCCTCGCCTCGGCCCTCGCGCCGCTGGTGAGCGAGGCGCGCCAGCTCTACGAACTCGCCCTGGAAAACGCCTGAACCCCGCCCCGGCCGACCACGAAGCCGGAAAGCAAAAAGCCCCCGGCAGACCCCATCGGGGCCTGCCGGGGGCTTGCCGGGAAGCGCTTACTTGTTCGCGGTCAACAGGCTGTAGCTGGTGATCAGGTTGCGGTAGTCCGGGATGTGCGCGGAGAACAGCGCGGCCAGGCCCTCGATGTCGTTGCGCCAGTCGCGGTGCAGTTCACAGGCCACGCCGAACCAGGTCATCAGCTGCGCACCGGCGGCTTCCATGCGGCGCCAGGCGGCGTCACGGGTGACTTCGTTGAAGGTGCCGGAAGCGTCGGCGACGACGAACACGTCGAAGTCCTCGGCCAGCGCCGACAGCGCCGGGAAGGCCACGCAGACCTCGGTCACCACGCCGGCGATGATCAGTTGCTTCTTGCCGGTGGCCTTGACCGCCTTGACGAAGTCTTCGTTGTCCCAGGCGTTGATGTTGCCCGGACGGGCAATGTACGGCGCCTCGGGGAACATGTCTTTCAGTTCGGGCACCAGCGGGCCGTTGGGGCCGTTCTCGAAGCTGGTGGTGAGGATGGTCGGCAGCTTGAAATACTTGGCCAGGTCGGCCAGGGCCAGGACGTTGTTCTTGAACTTGTCCGGTTCGATATCGCGCACCAGCGAGAGCAGACCGGTCTGGTGATCGACCAGCAGTACGGCGGCCTGGGACTTGTCGAGACGAACATAGGGCTTGCTCATGGCGTTTCCTCGTTGCAGTGAGACCCGACCGGAGTCGGGCGTGGGGGAAATCAGACGGTTGGCTTCGGCCCTTGGCACCCCGTGCATTCCAGCGCGGGCATTGATCCAGACTAGGCGACGACCAAGACCTGGATGTGACACTCATCGGCCTGGCCGTCCGCAGCCGACGATCGACGCGTCCAATGCCTCGCTGCCGGGGCCGGGGTTTCAAGGGCGCCTCCCGTAGCGCATGGAAGAAACGATAAAACCGCAACGACATGGCCGGTAGGCGGCGATAATTCACCTCAGAGTTCCATCCGGAGAACACTGAAGTGGAAGACCTCAACGATCTCTATTACTTCGCCCAGGTCGTCGAACACGGCGGCTTCGCCCCCGCCGGGCGCGCCCTGGACCAGCCCAAGTCGAAGCTCAGCCGGCGCATCGCCTCGCTGGAGGAGCGCCTCGGCGTGCGCCTGATCCAGCGCTCCACCCGGCACTTCTCGGTAACCGAGATCGGCCAGGAGTATTACCGCCACTGCCTGGCGATGCTGGTGGAGGCCGAAGGCGCGGCCGAGGTGATCCAGCGCCACCGCTCCGAGCCGCACGGCGTGGTGCGGCTGAGCTGCCCCACCGCGCTGCTGAACTTCTGGGTCGGCCCGATGCTGGCGCGCTTCATGGTCGAGCACCCGCTGGTGACGCTGCACGTGGAGAGCAGCAACCGCCAGGTGGACCTGATCCAGGAAGGCATCGACATCGCCCTGCGGGTGCGCTTCCCGCCGCTGGAAAGCAGCGACCTGGTGATGAAGGTGCTGGGCGAGAGCCGCCAGCGCGTGGTCGGCGCGCCGTCGTTGCGCGAGCGGCTGGCGGAGCGGCCGATCCCCGCCGACGTGGCGGCGCTGCCGACGCTGCACTGGGGCTCGGTGCAGCGCGAATACCACTGGCAGCTGACGGCCCCAAGGGCGCCAGCGCGCAGGTGCGCTACTGCCCGCGGATGGTCACCGACGACCTGGTGGCGCTGCGCCAGGCCGCGCTGGCCGGGGTCGGCGCGGTACACCTGCCGGCGGTGGTGGTGACCGCCGACCTCAACGACGGCTGCCTGGTCAACCTGCTGCCCGACTGGGCGCCGCGCACCGGGGTGGTCCATGCGGTGTTCCCCTCGCGGCGCGGCCTGCTGCCGTCGGTGCGGGCGCTGCTGGACTTCCTCGCGGAGGGCTTCGCGCGCAGCGACATGGCCTGAGCCGCGCATCTTCAGACTGCATTCAGATTCGCCACGAATACTCCTCCCACGAATGAACTCCACAGTGGGAGAAGTCATGACCCAATCCGAATGGGAGTCGCTGTTTCCATTCCGTTTCGGCCCGCGCGACACACACCTCGCCAGCCTGTGCCTGATCGGCCGCGACGACCCGCAGCGGCACGAGATCGAAGCCTTCGTGCATGAGCGCTTCGACCGCGTCCACCATGCCGACGTGCACCAGTTCCTGCCCGAGCTGCTCAGCCTGCGCGACCGCCACGGCGTGCTGGTGGCGGCCGCAGGCATCCGCCTGGCGGCGCAGGAGCCGCTGTTCCTCGAACGTTACCTGGACGAACCGCTGGAAGCCCCGGTGTCGCGCATCGCCGGCCGCGACGTGGCGCGCCGGGAGCTGGTGGAAGTGGGCAACCTGGCCGCCCGCAACGCCGGCAGCGCGCGCCTGATCATCGCCGCGACCACCTGGCTGCTGGCCGCGCGCGGGCTGCACTGGGTCGCCTTCACCGGCGCGGCGACGCTGATCAACAGCTTCCACCGCCTGGGCCTGGAGCCGACGGTGCTGGCCCCGGCCGATCCCGCGCGGATCAACGGCGAGCGAGCCGACTGGGGCAGCTACTACGACCAGTGCCCGCAGGTGTTCACCGGCAGCATCCTCTATGGCCACCAGCAGCTGGAGCGCAGCGGGGCCTACGAACGCCTGGGCTTCCCGGCGCAGCGCCAGCACGAGGGCCAGCACCATGCAGCCTGAACTGGAAGACTTCCTGCACCGGCTGCGCCAGCACGCCCGCGAGCACGGCGAGCGCCTGGCGCTGCGTGGCGCGACCCAGCGCTACAGCTACGCGCAGCTGCTGGAGACCGTCGAGCAGCGCGCCGCGCACCTCGCCGCGCAACCGGCCGGCGCCTTCGCCCTGGCCCTGGACAACGGCCCGGACGCACTGCTCTGGGACCTGGCCGCGCTGCTGAGCGAGCGCCCGTGCATCATCCTGCCGCCGTTCTTCAGCCCGGCCCAGCGCGCCCACTGCCTGATGCAGAGCCAGGCGAGCCTGGCCCTGGTCGAACCGGGCTTCGAGGACGAGCTGCGCAGCAACGGCTTCAGCCGCGGCGAGACCTTCTGGTACCGCCCGGCGGTGGTGGACGCCGGCCTGCCCCTGGGCACGGCGAAGATCACCTACACCTCCGGCAGCACCGGCACGCCCAAGGGCGTGTGCCTGGGCGCCGACGCCATGCTGCGCGTCGCCCGCGAGCTGGAAGCCGCCAGCCGGCCCACCGGCCCCACGCAGTACCTGGCCGTCCTGCCGCTGGCGGTGCTGCTGGAAAACCTCGGCCTGTACGCCGCCCTCTACGCCGGCGCCACGCTGACCCTGCTGCCCTCCGCGCAGATCGGCCTGGGCGGGTCGAGCAGCGTCGACTGGAAGAAGCTGCTCGGCGCCATCGCCCTGAGCGGCGCGCAGAGCCTGATCCTGGTGCCGCAGCTGCTGCTCGGCCTGGTGACCGCCATCGAGCGCGGCATGATGCGCCCCGGCCCGCTGAAGTTCGTCGCCGTGGGCGGCGCGCGGGTCGCGCCCTCGCTGCTGCAGCGCGCCGCCGCCGTCGGGCTGCCGGTGTTCGAGGGCTACGGGCTCTCCGAGTGCGCCTCGGTGGTCTGCCTGAACCGTCCCGGCGCGGTGCGCCCGGGCAGCGTGGGCAAGCCGCTGCCGCACGTGCAGGTCAAGCTGGCCGACGACGGCGAGGTGCTGGTCAGCGGCTCCGCCCTGCTCGGCTACCTCGGCGAACTGCCGCACCTGGGCCAGTGGTGGCCCACCGGCGACCTCGGCCGTTTCGACGAGGACGGCTACCTGTACCTCGCCGGCCGCAAGAAGAACCAGTTCATCACCAGCTTCGGGCGCAACGTCAACCCGGAATGGATCGAGGCCGAGCTGACCCAGAACGGCGTGATACTCCAGGCCTTCGTCCACGGCGAGGGCCTGCACCAGAACCTGGCGCTGCTCTGGCCGGTGGACCCGGCCTGCACCGACCAGGCCCTGGAACAGGCGGTGCGCCAGTGCAACGCGCAACTGCCGGACTACGCCCAGGTGCACCGCTGGGCGCGCCTGCCCGAACCCTTCAGCAGCGCCAGCGGCCTGCTCACCGCCAACGGCCGCCCGCGCCGCGCGGCGATCCTCGATCAGTACCGCGAAACCCTTTCCGCCATGGTTACCCAGTGAGGCCCCCCATGCTCTTCTTCGATACCCTGCAATCGGCCACCGCCCGGGAACGCGAGGCGCTGTTCAGCGTCCCGGTGATCCGCGAGGCGCTGGCCGGCACCGTCAGCCTGGAGGGCTACGTCGCCTTCCTCTCCCAGGCCTACCACCACGTCCGCCATACCGTGCCGCTGATGATGTCCTGCGGCGCGCGCCTGCCCGCCCGCCTGGAGTGGCTGCGCGGCGCGGTGTGCGAATACATCGACGAGGAATACGGCCACGAGCGCTGGATCCTCGACGACATCGCGGCCTGCGGCGGCGACCCGGAAGCCGTGCGCAACAGCCGCCCGTCGATGGCCATCGAGCTGATGGTGGCCTTCCTCTACGACCTCATCCAGCGCGGCAACCCGGTCGGGCTGTTCGGCATGGTCAACGTGCTCGAAGGCACCAGCATCGCCCTCGCCACCCAGGCCGCCGGCACCATCCGCAGCAGCCTCGGCCTGCCCGCGGAAGCCTTCAGCTACCTGAGCTCCCACGGCGCCCTGGACCAGGGCCACATGCAGACCTACCGCGGCCTGATGAACCGCCTGGACGACCCGGCCGACCAGGAGGCGGTGATCCACGCGGCGCAGGTCGTCTACCGCCTGTACGCCGACATGTTCCGCGGGTTGCCGCGCTCCCAGGGGCAGCAGGGCGAGGTGCAGCATGCGACTGTCTGAGTGCCGCGTGCTGCTCACCGGCGCCAGCGGCGGCATCGGCCTGCAGCTGGCCGAGCAGCTCTGCGCGGCCGGCGCGCGGGTGCTGGCGGTGAGCCGCCACGCCGGGGCGCTGGACGAGCTGGCGCGGCTCTACCCCGGGCAACTGAGCTGGCAGGCCGCCGACCTGCGCAGCAGCCTCGACCGCCAGGCCCTGCTGGACAGCGTGCGGCGCGGCTGCGGGGTCAACCTGCTGATCAACGCCGCCGGGGTCAACCAGTTCGCCATGCTCGACCAGATGGACGAGTCGCGCCTGGACGACATGATCGAACTGAACATCGCCGCCACCCTGCACCTCACCCGCCTGATGCTGCCGGTCCTGCGCGAACAGCCGCACGCCCTGGTGGTCAACGTCGGCTCCATCTACGGCTCCATCGGCTATCCGGGCTACGCCGTCTACTGCGCCAGCAAGTTCGCCCTGCGCGGCTTCTCCGAAGCGCTGCGCCGCGAACTGGCGGACACCCCGGTGGACGTGCTCTACGTCGCCCCGCGCACCACCCGCACCGGCATGAACAGCGCGGAGGCGATGGCCCTGAACGAGGCGCTGAAAGCCAGCACCGACGATCCCCGCGACGTCGCCCGCGCCGTGCTCGCCGCCATCGAAGGCAAGCGCAGCGAGCTGTACCTGGGCTGGCCGGAAAAACTCTTCGTGCGCATCAACGGCATGCTGCCCGGCATCGTCGACCGCGCGCTGCGCAAGCAGCTGCCGCTGATCCGCCGCCACAGCCGCCACGGAGGACAATCCCGATGAAACGCGCACTCGCCTTCGCCGCCCTGCTGCTCGCCACGCCCCTGGGCTGGGCGCTCGACCCCGCCGCCACCCAGCGCCTGACCGACATCCAGCAGCGCTGGGCGCAGATCCAGTACCGCACCCCCGAAGCCCAGCGCGCCGCCGCCTTCGAGAAGCTGGCGGCGGACAGCCAGCGCTTCACCCAGGAATCGCCGCAGGCCGCCGAAGCCTGGATCTGGAACGGCATCGTCACCAGCAGCTGGGCCGGCGCCGTCGGCGGCCTGGGCGCGCTGGGCAAGGTGAAGGACGCCCGCGCCAGCCTGGAAAAGGCCCTGGCGCTGGACCCGGCCGCCCTGCAAGGCTCGGCCTACACCAGCCTCGGCGCGCTGTATGATCGCGTGCCGGGCTGGCCGATCGGCTTCGGCGACAGCGACAAGGCCGCCGAGATGCTGCGCAAGGCGCTGCAGATGAACCCGGACGGCATCGACCCGCTGTACTTCTGGGGCGACCACCTGTTCCGCGAGAAGCGCTACGGCGAAGCCCGCGCGGCGTTGCAGAAGGCCCTCCAGGCCCCCGCGCGCCCCGGCCGCGAGGTGGCCGACCAGGGACGGCGCGGCGAGATCGATGCTTTACTCAAGGAAATCCAGGCGAAACAGGACTGACCATGCGTTTGCTGCTGGTGGAGGATGACCAGGCCCTGGGCGAAGGCGTACGCACCGGCCTGCGCCAGGAGGGCTACACCATCGACTGGCTGCAGGACGGCGCCAGCGCGCTGCACGCCCTGCAGAGCGAGGAGTTCGACCTGGTGGTGCTCGACCTCGGGCTGCCGCGCCTGGACGGCCTGCAGGTGCTCGGCCAGCTGCGCGCCTCCGGCTCGACGGTGCCGGTGCTGATCCTCACCGCCCGCGACGCCACCGAGGACCGCATCGCCGGTCTCGACGCCGGCGCCGACGACTACCTGGTCAAGCCCTTCGACCTCCACGAACTCCAGGCCCGCCTGCGCGCGCTGCTGCGCCGCAGCAGCGGCCGGGCGCGGGCGCTGATCGAGCACGCCGGCGTCAGCCTCGACCCGTCGACCCAGCAGGTGCGCTTCCAGGGCCAGGTGGTGGTGCTCACGCCCAAGGAATACCAGCTGCTGCACGAACTGCTCGGGCAGCCGGGCAAGGTCTTCACCCGCGACCGCCTGACCCAGCTGCTCTACGGCTGGGACGAGAGCGCCGAAAGCAACACCCTGGAAGTGCACATCTCGCACCTGCGCAAGAAGCTGTTCAGCGGCCTGATCCGCACGGTGCGGGGCATCGGTTACCTGGTGGAGGCCTGATGGGCTCGTTGCGCAGCCGCACCCTCTGGCGGGTGATGCTCCTGTTGCTGGCCGGCACCGGCCTGCTGGCGCTGTACAACTACCACGACAGCAGCCACGAGATCGCCGAAGTCTACGACGCCCACCTGGCGCAGAACGCCCGCCTGCTGCAGGGCGTGATGAGCCTGCCGCTGGCCGGCACCGAGCGCCAGGCGCTGTACCAGGCCTTCAACGAGGCGCTCAGCCAGTCAAGCGCGGGAGGCCCGGGCCACCCCTACGAAAACAAGCTGGCCTTCGCCGTCTGGGGCGAGGACGGCCAGTTGCGCGTGCGCTCGCCCAGCGCGCCGGGCTTCGACGCGCCGCCCGCACTCCCCGGCTTCAGCACCGAGAGCCGCGACGGCCGGCAATGGCGCGGCTTCGTCCTGCCGGTGCCGGCGCACAAGCTGGTGATCTGGGTCGGCGAGCGCTACGACGTGCGCGGCGACCTGGTCAGCCGCATCGTGCGCCACACCCTGCTGCCCTTCCTGGCCGGCAGCCTGGCGCTGGCGCTGCTGGTCTGGCTGGCCATCGGCCGGGGGCTGCAACCGCTGCAGAACATGGCGCGGGTCATCCGCGCGCGCCACGCCGACTCCCTGGAGCCGCTGCAACTGGTGCCGCTGCCGCGCGAGCTGGAGCCGATGCAGGCGGCCCTGAACCGCCTGCTCAGCCAGGTGGAATCCCTGCTCCAGCGCGAACACCGCTTCATCGCCGACGCCGCCCACGAGATGCGCACGCCCCTGGCGGTGCTGCGCCTGCACGCGCAGAACGCCGCGCAGACGGACAACGCCGAGGAACGCCGGCAGGCCCTGGACTTCCTGATCGACGGGGTCGACCGCCTCAGCCGGGTGGTCAACCAACTGCTGACCCTGGCGCGCCTGGAGCCGGCGTCCAACCGCAGCCACTGGAAGGTGCTGGACGTCCAGGCGCTGGTCACCGACGCCCTTGCCGAGCTGACGCCCTGGATGCTCCGCCACCAGGTCGAGCCCGACCTCGAGATCGCCGCCGGCGACTACCGCACCCTGAGCGATCGCGGCGCGCTGGAAGTGGTCCTGCAGAACCTGGTCAGCAATGCGGTGAACTTCTCCCCCGCCGGCGCCACCGTGCGCATCGCCCTCGAACGCCAGGGCGGCGACCTGCTGCTGACCGTGCAGGACAGCGGCCCGGGCATCGAGGATGCCCGGCTGGAACGGGCCTTCGAGCGCTTCTACAGCGAGGGCAACCCCAACGGCGCGGGCCTGGGCCTGTCCATCGTGAACCGGGCGGTACAGCGCCTGGGCGGCGAGGTGAGCCTGGGCAACCGCCCCGAAGGCGGCCTGCAGGCGCGGGTGCGCCTGCCGGTGCAGGGCGAGCCGGGCCCGCGCGTCGGCAGATGAGGGGCACGCGGCAGGGGTGCACGGCGTAGCCGCTTCGCGGTATCTTCGGCGCCTTCCGCACGCCCCTTCCGACAGGATTCTCCGCCCATGCGCCGCGTCACCCTGCTCTGCGCCACCCTCCTGTGCTCCGCCAGCGCCCTGGCCAAGGTCGAGGTGCGCCCGGTGCAGCACAGCAACGTCGGGGCGGTGCTGGCGGTGCGCATTTCCGAGGACATCGCCCCGGGCGACTACGAGCGGCTGCTCAGGGGGCTGCGGGACAATCCCGGCAAGTTCGCGCGCAAGGTGGCGCTGCTCGACAGCATCGGCGGCAGCGCGGCGGAGTCGATCAAGATGGGCCGCCTGCTGCGCGAATCCGGCTTCGAGACCCTGGTGCCGAGCAACAGCGTGTGCCAGGGCTCCTGCGTCTACCTGCTCGCCGCCGGCCAGCGCAGGACGGTGCGCGGCTACGTCGGCCTGCACCGCCCGTATTACCCGGGTGGCGACTCGTCCCAGGCCAGCGGCGGCTACAACGCGCGCAGCTACCTGCGCGACATGGACATTCCGCTGGCCCTGGCCGACGACATGCAGGACATCGACCCGCAGCGGATGCGCGTGCTCTCGCCGCAGGAGCTGGAGCGCTACCGCCTGGGCGGCGCGCCGCGCGGCCTCAGCGTCCGCTGAGGGGCAGCGCGTCCGGCGCCGCTGGCTCGCTTCGGAGGGCGCCGGGCGCCGGCCGGCCCAGGCGCTCGCGCCCGTAGAAGGCCAGGGCGGTGCCCAGCATCGTCAGCCAGACGAGGATGCCCGACCAGAAGGTATGCGAGACGAAGTGCCAGCCCTGCGGGACGCGGGTGCTGCCGTAGATCATGCCGATGGTCATCACCGCGATGAACAGCTTGCGCGCGTGCCGCCAGCGGTAGCGCCGCGCCACGAAGTACAGCGCCAGCAGGGTGAAGCCGCTGGAGGCGTGGCCGCCCGGCCAGCAGCGCCCCTCGCCCGCCTCGTGCAGCAGGCTGAAGTTCTCGAACCATTCGCGCTTCTCGTGGACGCCGCCGTAGAGCGTGGTCTCCACCGGGCACCAGACGCTGGTGTGGCTCTTGAAGTAGTGCACCATCCCGGTGGTGAGGGCGATGGACACCACCAGGAAGAGGAAGTCCCGCCGGTGCGCGGCGAACCAGCGCAGGGCCGGGGCGATGCGCACCTGCTCCAGCCAGGCGCTGAAGCGCCCCTTGGGCAGCAGCGTCCAGACGAACGACAGGAGCATCCCGATCACCGCCACCTCGCCGGTGGTGTCGGGCAGGATGCGCGGCAGCTTGTGGGTCAGCTTCTCGAACAGGCGGTCGTGCTCCAGCACGAAAGTCTGCGTCAGCGGGTCGTAGAAGTGGTTGCTGATCAGCACGTCCAGGTTGGTGAGATCGAACAGGCAGAACACCAGCACCGCCAGCAGCAGCGGCAGGCCGAGATTGAGCAGGTAGAAACGGCGGGCAGACAAAGCGAGGTCCTTCGGGTATCAGCGGATCGGTGCGACGGCGGCCCATTGGTCGGCGTCGAGGTAGCCCAGCAGCGTGGGGGCGGCGTGGCCGTCGCTGACGAGGAACAGCGACGATGCGTATCCGGGCGTCGCCGGGTCGGCGATGCTCACGGTGTTCTCCAGGTCCTCGATGCACTCGCTGTGGGTCACCAGGATCAGGTTGCGGTTCGGCGTCTTGTGCTGGCGGGCGTCGCGCAGCATCGAGCCGTGGCAGTCGGACAGCCACTCCTGCTGCGCCGGCGCCTGGCCGAACATGGACGCGGCGGTCTGCTCGGCGCGGACCTGCGGGCTGCTGAGGATGTCCGCGTCGGCAAGGCCGAGCGCGCGGAAGTGCTGGCCCAGCTCATGGGCCGCCGCCTCGGCGCGGACGGTGATGCCTTCCGGCGCGGACAGGCAGGGGGCGTCGGAACGGTCGCAGCGCTCGGCATGGCGCACCAGGACGATCAGGTCGCCCTTGCGCCAGTGCTCGCGCAGCGCGTCGAGCCGGGCCGGGTCGCGGGCGATGTTCGCCGGGCTGGTCGGCTGGATCAGCCAGAAGCCGCTGATCAGGCCGAACGAAAGCACCGCCAGGGGAACCAGCAACCAGCGCCTGGCAAGGGCTCGTCGCGCGCGCTGGATGATGAGAGAAATCGGCATGGCGTTTCCGCTGTCTGGCCTGCAAGGCTGTGTCCCTACCCCGTCCGGCGTGCTGTGGCGCACGTCCGAGGCCCGGCCCATCCCTGGGGCTGACACCGTGCTGCGGGGAGTCGGGTGTCGGGCCCATGCAACCTAACGCCCGGTTTGTGAAGAAGGCGTCATGATTTATTGAAGATGCCGTTGGCCCGACCGACCGGCCCGGCGCGCGCCATTCTCCGTGCCATTCCCCGCGCCAGCGGAACGCCGCCGCGGCGCCCCGACACGACGATCTGCCCGACAGGCGCGGCAGGGCTGTCTAAGCTCTACCTCACGCGCGCGTGCCGGCGGTCGGCTGCGAGGTTCGGAAGCGGACTTCGGCTTTTCCGTCAAACTGGCGGTGGGAGCAGCCCCCGGAGCCGGCATAGCGTTGAGCCGACCCCGTAACCAGGACCCCTGACCATGCACGACATCGACCCCGTGGAAACCCAGGAATGGCTGGACGCGCTGGAATCCGTACTGGAAAAGGAAGGTGAGGAACGCGCCCGCTACCTGATGACCCGCCTCGGCGAGCTGGCCAGCCGCACCGGCACCCAACTGCCCTACGCCATCACCACTCCCTACCGCAACACCATCCCGGCCGGCCACGAGGCGCGCATGCCGGGCGACCTGTTCATGGAGCGGCGCATCCGCTCGCTGGTGCGCTGGAACGCCCTGGCCATGGTGATGCGCGCCAACCACAAGGACTCGTCGCTGGGCGGCCACATCTCCACCTTCGCCTCCTCGGCGACCCTCTACGACATCGGTTTCAACTACTTCTTCAACGGCCCCACCGAGGAGCACGCCGGCGACCTGATCTACTTCCAGGGCCACGCCTCGCCCGGCTTCTATGCCCGCGCCTACATCGAGGGCCTGCTCACCGACCAGCAGCTGGAGAATTTCCGCCAGGAGGTGGACGGCAAGGGCCTCTCCTCCTACCCGCACCCGCGCCTGATGCCGGGCTTCTGGCAATTCCCCACGGTGTCCATGGGCCTGGGGCCGATCCAGGCGATCTACCAGGCGCGCTTCATGAAGTACCTGGAGAGCCGCGGCTTCATTCCCGCCGGCAAGCAGAAGGTCTGGTGCTTCCTCGGCGACGGAGAGACCGACGAGCCCGAGTCCCTCGGCGCGATCTCCCTGGCCGGGCGCGAGAAGCTGGACAACCTGATCTTCGTGGTGAACTGCAACCTGCAGCGCCTGGACGGCCCGGTTCGCGGCAACGGCAAGATCATCCAGGAGCTCGAAGGCGTGTTCCGCGGCGCCAACTGGAACGTGATCAAGGTGATCTGGGGGCGCTTCTGGGACCCGCTGTTCGCCAAGGACACCGCCGGCCTCATGCAGGCGCGGATGGACGCGGCGGTGGACGGCGACTACCAGAACTACAAGGCCAAGGACGGCGCCTACGTGCGCGAGCACTTCTTCGGCACCCGCCCGGAGCTGCTGGAGATGGTCAAGGACCTCTCCGACGAGGAAATCTGGAACCTCAACCGCGGCGGCCACGACCCCTACAAGGTCTACGCCGCCTACCACGCGGCGGTGAACCACAGCGGCCAGCCCAGCGTGGTGCTGGCCAAGACCATCAAGGGCTACGGCACCGGCACCGGCGAGGCGAAGAACATCGCCCACAACATCCATGAGATCGACGTCGAGAGCCTGCGCGCCTTCCGCGACCGCTTCGACATCCCGATCAAGGACGCGGACCTGGCCGGGCTGCCCTTCTACCGCCCCGAGGAAGGCAGCGCCGAGGCGCGCTACCTGAAGGAACGCCGCGCCTCCCTGGGCGGTTTCATGCCGCACCGCCACGGCAACAGCCTGCGCATCCCGGCGCCGCCGCTGGAAACCCTCAAGGCCATCCTCGACGGCTCGGGCGAGCGCGAAATCTCCACCACCATGGCCTTCGTGCGGATCATCTCGCAGCTGGTCAAGGACAAGGAACTGGGCCCGCGCATCGTCCCGATCATCCCCGACGAGGCGCGCACCTTCGGCATGGAAGGCATGTTCCGCCAGCTCGGCATCTACTCCTCCGTCGGCCAGCTGTACGAGCCGGTCGACAAGGAACAGCTGATGTTCTACCGCGAGGACAAGAAGGGGCAGATCCTCGAGGAAGGCATCACCGAGGCCGGCGGCATGTCGTCGTTCATCGCCGCCGGCACCGCCTACAGCAACTACCGCCAGCCGATGCTGCCGTTCTACATCTTCTATTCGATGTTCGGCTTCCAGCGCATCGGCGACCTGGCCTGGGCCGCCGGCGACAGCCTGACCCGCGGCTTCCTGCTCGGCGGCACCGCCGGGCGCACCACCTTGAACGGCGAGGGCCTGCAGCACGAGGACGGCCACAGCCACGTGCTGGCCGGGGTGATCCCCAACTGCCGCACCTACGACCCGACCTACGCCTACGAGCTGGCGGTGATCATCCAGGAAGGCGTGCGGCAGATGATGCAGGAGCAGCAGGAGGTCTTCTACTACATCACCGTGATGAACGAGAACTACCCCCACCCACCGCTGCCGGCGGGCGTCGAGGCCGGCATCATCAAGGGCATGTACCTGCTCGACGAGGACCACCGCGATGCCGCGCACCATGTGCAGCTGCTCGGCTCCGGCACCATCCTGCGCGAGGTGGAGGCGGCGGCGAGGATCCTGCGTGACGACTTCGGCATCGGCGCCGACGTCTGGTCGGTGCCCAGCTTCAACGAACTGCGCCGCGACGGCCTCGCGGTGGAGCGCTGGAACCGCCTGCACCCGGGGCAGAAGCCCAGGCAGAGCTACGTCGAGGAATGCCTGATCGGGCGCCGGGGGCCGGTGATCGCCTCCACCGATTACCTGAAGGTCTACGCCGAGCAGATCCGCCAGTGGGTGCCGAGCAAGGAATACAAGGTGCTGGGCACCGACGGCTTCGGCCGCAGCGACACCCGCGCCAAGCTGCGCCACTTCTTCGAGGTGGACCGCCACTGGGTGGTGCTCGCCGCGCTGGAAGCCCTGGCCGACCGAGGCGACATCGAGCCGAAGGTGGTGGCCGAGGCCATCGCCAGGTTCGGTCTCGATCCCGAAAAACGCAACCCGCTGGACTGCTGAGGAGAGGCACGATGAGCGAACTGATTCGTGTACCCGACATCGGCAACGGCCAGGGTGAAGTCATCGAACTGCTGGTCAAGGTCGGCGACCGCGTGGAAGCCGAGCAGAGCCTGCTGACCCTGGAGTCGGACAAGGCCAGCATGGAGATTCCCGCGCCGAAAGCAGGCGTGGTGAAAGCCATCAAGGTGAAGATCGGCGACACCCTCAAGGAAGGCGACGAGATTCTCGAACTGGAGGCCGAAGGTGGCGCTGCCGAGGCAAAAGCCGAGGCACCCGCCAAACCGGCTGCTGAAGCACCCAAGCCCGCCGCCGCGCCTGCGCCGCAACCGGTAGCAGCGCCCGCTGACGGTGGCGGCGTGGAAACCATCAAGGTGCCGGATATCGGCAACGGCCAGGGCGAGGTCATCGAGCTGATGGTCAAGGTCGGCGAGCGCATCGAGGCCGACCAGAGCCTGCTGACGCTGGAGTCCGACAAGGCCAGCATGGAGATTCCCGCGCCACGGGCCGGCGTTGTGAAGGCGATCAAGGTGAAGATCGGCGACACGCTCAAGGAAGGCGACGAGATTCTCGAACTGGAAACCGAGGGCGCCGCAGCGGCGGCCAGCGCGCCCGCCGCTGCGGCGCCCGCTTCCGCCCCGGCTCCCGCTCCGGCGAAGGCAGAGAAACCCGCGCCCGCGCCGGCTGCCAGCGGCGGCGTGGAAACCATCCGCGTGCCGGATATCGGCAACGGCCAGGGCAATGTCATCGAACTGATGGTCAAGCTGGGTGACGCCATCGAGGCCGAGCAGAGCCTGCTGACGCTGGAATCCGACAAGGCCAGCATGGAGATTCCCGCGCCGAAAGCAGGTGTGGTGAAAGCCATCAAGGTGAAGATCGGCGACACCCTCAAGGAAGGCGACGAGATTCTCGACCTGGAAGTCGCGGGCGGTGCCCCGGCGGCCACGGCACCGGCGCCGAGCGCATCCGCACCTGCCGCCGCCCCGAGCGCGGAAGCCGAGCCGCCCAGGGCGCGGAACGTCGCCCCAGTGGGCGCGCCCAGCCGCGAAGGCGCCAAGGTCCACGCCGGGCCTGCGGTGCGCATGGTCGCCCGCGAGTTCGGCGTCGAGCTGTCCGACGTGAAGGGCAGCGGTCCCAAGGGCCGCGTCCTCAAGGAAGACGTGCAGGCGTTCGTCAAGGAGCAGCTGCAACGCGCCAAGTCCGGCGCGCCGGCCGGCGCCACTGGCGGCGCGGGCATCCCGCCGATTCCGGAAGTCGACTTCAGCAAGTTCGGCGAAGTGGAAGAAATGGCGATGACCCGGCTGATGCAGGTCGGCGCCGCCAACCTGCACCGCAGCTGGCTGAACGTGCCGCACGTGACCCAGTTCGAGTCCGCCGACATCACCGAGGCGGAAGCCTTCCGCGTGGCGCAGAAGGCCGCCGCCGAGAAGGCCGGGACCAAGCTGACGGTATTGCCGATCCTGCTCAAGGCCTGTGCGCACCTGCTCAAGGAGCTGCCGGACTTCAACAGCTCCCTGGCTCCCAGCGGCAAGGCGCTGATCCGCAAGAAGTACGTGCACATCGGCTTCGCCGTGGACACCCCGGACGGCCTGCTGGTGCCGGTGATCCGCAACGTCGACCAGAAGAGCCTGCTGCAGCTGGCCGCCGAAGCCGCGGACCTCGCGGAAAAGGCGCGCACCAAGAAGCTCTCCGCCGACGCCATGCAGGGCGCCTGCTTCACCATCTCCAGCCTCGGCCACATTGGCGGCACCGGCTTCACGCCGATCGTCAACGCGCCGGAGGTGGCGATCCTCGGTGTGAGCAAGGCGACGATCCAGCCGGTGTGGGACGGCAAGGCCTTCCAGCCGCGCCTGATGCTGCCGCTGTCGCTGTCCTACGACCACCGGGTAATCAACGGCGCGGCGGCGGCGCGGTTCACCAAGCGGCTGGGCGAGTTGCTGGGGGATATCCGCAGCCTGTTGCTTTAGTGCCCGACCCGGTTCGCGAGCAAGCTCGCTCCTACGAAGAGCAGTCCAGCCCGACCTGTAGGAGCGAGCTTGCTCGCGAACCCGTCACATCCGGTCCAGCGGAATCCGCAGGTAACGCACGCCGTTGCCCTCCGCCTCGGGCAACTCCCCGCCACGCATGTTCACCTGGATCGACGGCCAGATCAGCGCCGGCGCGTGGAGCGCCGCGTCGCGCTGCCGGCGCATGGCGACGAAGCTCTCCTCGTCCACGCCGTCGCGCACGTGCACGTTGTCCTGGCGCTGCCGGGCGACGGTGGTCTCGTGCGCGTGTTCCTCCCGCTGCGCCGTCAGGTAGTCGTGGCACATGAACAGCCGGGTCTCGGCGGGCAGCGCGAACAGCCGCTGGATCGAGCGGTACAACTGGCGCGCGTCGCCGCCGGGGAAGTCGCAGCGGGCGGTGCCGTAGTCGGGCATGAACAGGGTGTCGCCGACGAACGCCGCATCGCCGACCCGGTAGGTCATGCACGCCGGCGTGTGGCCCGGGGTGTGCAGCGCCTCGGCCTGCAGTTCGCCGATGAGGAAACGCTCGCCATCGCTGAACAGGTGGTCGAACTGGCTGCCGTCGCAGGGAAACGCCGCGCCCAGGTTGAGCAGCCCGGCGAAGGTGCGCTGCACCGGGGCGATACTGGCGCCGATGGCCAGCCGTCCACCCAGCTCGCCCTTGAGCCAGGCCGAGGCGGACAGGTGATCGGCGTGCAGGTGGGTTTCCAGCAGCCACTCCACCGTCAGGCCCCGTTCGCGCACGTAGTCGACGATGCGTTGGGCGCTGGCGTGGCCGATGCGCCCGGCGGCGGCATCGTAGTCGAGCACCGGGTCGACGATGGCGCAGCGCCCGCTGCGCGGATCGGCCACCACGTAGCTGTAGGTGGAGGTGGCCGGGTCGAAGAAGGGCTGGATGATGGCGCTCATGCCGGTCTCCTCCTCGTATCGCGTTGCCATTCGTAGCCGGCGTGCAGCCCCATCCCCGCCAGCATGGCGAGGCAGAACAGCGCGCCCTGCCAGTAGCCGGCGGCCAGGGTCACCAGCGCCGGCCCCGGGCAGATGCCGGCGATGCCCCAGCCGACGCCGAACAGCAGGCTGCCGCCGATCAGTTGGCCATCCAGGTCGCGGCGCTGCGGCAATTGCATGACGCCACCGAGCAGCGCGCGGTCATGCCGCCGCGCCCAGGCGAAGAACGGCAGCGCCGTGCCGATGGCCCCGGCCATCACCAGCGCCAGCGACGGGTCCCAGCGCCCGGCGAGATCGAGGAAGCCCAGCACCTTCGCCGGGTTGGCCATGCCCGCCAGCAGCAGGCCGACGCCGAACAGCAGGCCGGCGAGAAACGCGACGATCTTGCCCATGGCTCAGCCTCCCAGCAGGTGACGCAGGACGAATACGCTGGCGAAGCCGCTGGCCATGAAGCACAGCGTCGCCACCAGGGAACGGCCGGACAGCCGCGACAGGCCGCAGACGCCGTGCCCGCTGGTGCAGCCGGAGCCGAAGCGGCTGCCCACGCCGACCAGCAGCCCCGCCGCCAGCAGGGGCGCCCAGCCGGACTCGAAGCGAATCTCCGGCAGCGGCCGCAGCGCCGCCCAGAGCAGCGGCGCCGCCAGCAGGCCGAGCAGGAACAGCGAGCCCTCGCCGCCCCATCCGCTGCGTTTGAACAGGCCGCCGAGCAGGCCGCTGATGCCGGCGACGCGGCCGTCGAGCACGGCGAACAGCCCCGCCGCCAGCCCGATCAGCGCGCCACCGGCGAGGGCGCTCCAGGGCGTGAAATTGCTCCAGTCGATCATTTCGAATCCTCCGCGCAGAACAGGCGATACAGGGTCTCGATCACCGCCAGCGCCTGTTGGCTGGCGATGCGGTAGTAGACCTGCTTGCCGTCGCGGCGGGTTTCCACCAGCGCCTCGCGGCGCAGCACCGCCAGCTGTTGCGACAGCGTCGGCTGGGCGATGCCGGTACGGGCTTCCAGTTCGCCGACGTTCAACTCGCCCTGGGCCAGTTGGCAGAGCAGCATCAGGCGGTCCGCATTGGCCAGGGCCTTGAGCAGCTGGCTGGCGGATTCGGCGGATTGGTGCAGGCGCAGGATATCGGCGGGGTCGAGCGGGGTAGCGGTCATGGCAACGGTCTACAAATAAACAATCTATATTTTTATAGATTATTTTCCATGCAATGAACAGCCCCGCCGCGCCCGCTCGGATCAACGGCTTCCCGTAGCGCCAGGCGGCGGAACTGTGCGCACTCAGGCGATCCCGTTCGAAAGTGCGCGCTTGCAGTTGCCGCAAATCCGCCGGATCGGCACGCGCGGCAAGGCGATATAACCGCGGCGGGGGTTCTTCGTAAAACTTTCGTAATGAACCGGGACATTTCAGGAAGTTGGTGCTTAATAGAAACACGGTAACTTCCAGACAGGCCCGTGAACAATGTCTTCGCTACACGCAAACTTCCAGCAGAAGTTCAATGCAAGTTCGCTCCCGGTGATCGCCGATGTATCCGCGGAGCCCCCTTCAGCACGCGGTTCCAGCCAGATCCTGATCATCGTCGAACGCAAGGAAGACTGGGCATCTTATATTCCCAGCGAGGACATGCTGAGTGCGCGCGAATATCTCGAGGATTCGCGCCAGTTCGAACAAGGCAAGCGTATCCAGGTCATCAACCTGTGCCGCAACTATAAATACCTCGGCCATGGTTATTATTGTTCGCTGCTGGCCGAGGCACGCGGTCATAAAGTGATTCCGTCGGTGCGCACACTGAGCGAACTGGCGAAGAAGTCGCTCTACGGGCTGGCCCTCGACGGCCTGGAAAAGTCCCTGGAAAAAGCCCTCGGCCAGCATCCCTGCGCCAGCACCGACGGTTTCACCCTCAGCCTGTACTTCGGCCGCACCGACCTCGCGCCGCTGCAGGACATCGCCCGCCAGCTGTTCGAGGCCTTCCCCTGCCCCATCCTGCTGGTGGACTTCCGCCGCACCGACACCTGGCACATCGCGGGCATCCGCCCCGGCGCCCTGCACAAGCTGCACGAGAGCCAGGAGGACCACTTCGCCGACGCCCTCGACGGCTTCAGCCGGCGCGTCTGGCGCCAGCCCAACTCGCGGCGGCTGGCGCGCTACGACATGGCGATCCTGCACAACCCGGCGGACCCGCTGCCGCCGTCCAACGCCCGCGCGCTGGAGAACTTCGTCCGCGTCGGCGGCAAGCTGGGCATCGACATCGAGCTGATCGAGAAGAAGGACTACGCCCGCCTGGCCGAGTACGACGCCCTGCTGATCCGCGAGACCACCCGCGTCGACGACCACACCTACCGCTTCGCCAAGAAGGCCGAGCGCGAGGGGCTGATCGTGATGGACGACCCGACCTCCATCCTGCGCTGCACCAACAAGGTCTACCTCACCGACCTGCTGCGCAGCCACGGCCTGGGCATGCCGGACACCGAAGTCCTGTACAAGGACAACCCGCAGGAACTGGAGCGCGTCGGCCAGCGGCTGGGCTTCCCGCTGGTGCTGAAGATCCCCGACGGCTGCTTCTCCCGCGGCGTGTACAAGGTGGAGAACGCCCAGCAGCTGCACAGCGTCAGCGCGGAGCTGTTCGAGCACTCGGTGCTGCTGCTCGCCCAGGAATTCCTCTACACCGAGTACGACTGGCGCATCGGCATCCTCAACCGCAGGCCGGTGTTCGCCTGCCAGTACTTCATGTCGCGCGGGCACTGGCAGATCGTCGAGCACAAGGCCGGCGGCGAGGTGATCGGCGAATGCCGCACGCTGCCGGTGGAAAGCGCGCCGCCCGCCGTGGTGGACCTGGCGCTGAAGACCGCCGGCCTGATCGGCGACGGCCTCTACGGCGTGGACCTCAAGGAAGTCAAAGGCGAGGTGCTGGTGATCGAGGTGAACGACAACCCCAACCTCGACGCCGGCATCGAGGACGCCTGCCTCAAGGACGACCTCTACCGCCAGGTACTGGAAGAATTCATCCGCCGCCTGGAGCTCAAGCGCCGCGGCCAGGCGCTCTGAGCACGGCTCTCAAGGAGAAACCAACCATGGAAGCCATGCACATCGGCCTGACCATCCTCATCGCCATCGTGGTGTTCGGCACCGCGATCAACTACTTCGACCACCGCATGAAGCCGCGCGAAGTCCGCGAGGAGGAGCGGCGCAAGGCTCAGCCGAAGCGCACGCAGTAGATCGGCGGCAGGTTGGCCGACAGGCACTGCCAGTGGTCGCCGCCATTCTCCGACAGCCACAGCCCGCCGGTGGTGGAGCCCATCGCCAGGCAGGCGCCGTCGTCGTCCACCGCCAGGCCGTGGCGGTACACCAGGTCGAAGGCCGGGCCCTGCGGCAGGCCGCTGTCGAGCACGTCGAAGCTGGCGCCGCCATCGCGGGTGCGGGTGACCACGAAGCGGCCGTCCACCGGCACCCGGCAGACATCCTTCACCGCCGGGACGAACCAGGCGGTGTCCGGCTGGGTCGGGTGCACCGCGACGGCGAAGCCGAAGCTGGAGGGCTCGACCTGCACGTCATGCCAGTGCGCGCCGCCGTCGGTGGAGGTGAAGATGCCGTTGTGGTGCTGCACCCACAGCCGCTGCGGTTGCGCCGGGCACTGCACCAGGCGGTGCGGGTCCTGGATGGCGCCGTCCTCGCGCAGCTCCGGCGGCATGTAGTCGGCGTACATGCCCGCGGTGGTGTTGCGCCAGTTGGCGCCGCCGTCGTCGCTCTGCCAGATGCCGCCGCAGGACACGCCCACCGTCAGGTGGCGGCTGTCGCGCGGGTCGATGCTGACCGAGTGGATGCCCGGCCAGTCGTAGCCGCCGCCGAACCAGCGGGCGCGCTCGGGGCGGTCCCATAGCGGGCGGTTCAGCTCCCAGCTGTCGCCGCTGTCGGCGCTGCGGAACAACCCCCCGGGAATGGTCCCGGCCCAGAGCACGCCGGGCTCGCTGGCGCCGCCGGTCTCCAGGCACCAGATCTGCTGCAGGTTCCAGGGCGCGGGCGGGGCGTCGCCCTCCTTCGGCGTCGGCAGCGGGTCGGGCTGCGGCGGGTAGACCGGCACGGCGACTTCCTGCCAGTCCTCGCCGGGGCGCTGGCGCCACAGCTTGCAGCCGAAGTGGCCGAGGTTGAGCGCGGCGTACAGGTTGTCGTCGCGGGGGTCGGCCAGCACCATGCTCAGGGGCTCGCCGATGAATTCGCGGCGCGCTTCCTGCCAGCCGTTCACATCGCGCTGGAAGGTGAACAACCCCTTGCGGGTCGCCACCAGCAGTCGATCGTCCATAGTTCCGCCTCCTCAACCGCCACTCAGGGCTTGCACCACGTAGACCTCGCTATCCGCCGCCAGGGCATCGCTCAGGCGGGCGCGGTCGCGCAGGCGCAGGCCGTCGATGAAGATCGTCAGGTGCCGGCGCAGTCCGCCCTGGTCGTCCAGCAGGTAGCCGCGCAGGGCCGGCGCCTCGGCGAACACCGTCTCCAGCGCCGCGCGCAGCGTCGGAGCCGACAGCTCGCGCTCCTCCAGCGCGACGTGGCGCTGGATCGAGGGGGCGAAGACGATACGGCACATGGGCAGGCCCGTTTCTGACGAACGATGTTCCCAGTGTAAGGGAGGCCTGCGCACCCATCGCGGCACGCGACCGGCTGCAGCCGATCGCCCGCGGCGCCTCTGGCACGGTGCTCGCGGCGGCAGCGGCCGGGCATTCAGTTTCGATTCTGCAAAACCAAGCATCTCGAAAATCGCATTTAATGAACGCATCGCCCTGTGCGAGGCTGCTGCAATCGTCAGCCATCCCGTCCGACATGCATCTGCTCGTTTCGCCCGCACCGCTGGAACCCGCCGCCGCCCGCAAGGCCGGCAGCGCTACCCGTCTGCCGCGCAAACATGCCCGCTGGCTCGAACTGCAACCGCTGACCCTGCCTCTCGAACTGGCCTTCTGGGCGCTCTGGCATTGCCGCCATGCGCGCCCACCGGATAGCGCCGGCCGCTGACGGGCCGCCGCGCCCGGACTCCATCGACGGAACTACGCCCAGGAACGGCCCGCGCCCTCCTCGAAGCCAACGTAGCCCGCCGCATCGCCTGCCCGCCTTTTTCTCCCGCGCCCCTCGCGCGGCCCTGGGCGCAGGTCGTCAGCGCATCCGGCTGGATGCAATCGAGAGCCCCATGAATTTCGCCTCCGTGCAAGAAGCCCAGAATTTCCTGTCCCAGAACCCCGATATCGAGATGGTCGAGCTGTTCATCCTCGACGCCAACGGCGTGCCGCGCGGCAAGCTGCTGCACCGCGAGGAACTGCTCGCCGTGTACCAGTCCGGCCGGCCGCTGCCGAGCACCATCCTCGGCCTCACCATCCACGGCGAGGATGTGGAGGATTCCGGGCTGGTCTGGGAGGTCGGCGACATCGACTGCCGCGCCTACCCGCTGCCCGGCAGCCTGGTACGCCTGCCCTGGCGGCAGATTCCGACGGCGGCGGTGCAGGTCAGCATGCACCCCGAGGAAGGCCGGCCTGCGGACATCGCCGACCCGCGCCACGTGCTGATCCGGGTGATCGACCAGCTGAAGGCCGCCGGCTACCACCCGGTGATGGCCTGCGAGCTGGAGTTCTACCTGCTCGACGCCAAGCGCGACGCCAACGGCCGCCCGCAGCCGGCGCTGGACGCCGACGGCGGCCGCCCGCGCGCTACGCAGGTCTACGGCCTGCGCGAGCTGGAGCAGATCGAGCCGTTCCTCGCCGACCTCTATGCAGCCTGCAAGGCGCAGGGCATTCCGGCGCGCACCGCCATCTCCGAATACGCACCGGGCCAGGTGGAGATCACCCTGGAGCACGGCGACGCGCTCACCGCCATGGACCAGGCGGTGCGCTACAAGCGCCTGGTGAAGGGCGTGGCGCACAAGCACGGGATGCAGGCCTGCTTCATGGCCAAGCCGTTCGACGACCTGGCCGGCACCGGCATGCACATGCACGTGTCGCTGGCCGACGCCGAGGGCAACAACCTGTTCGCCAGCCAGGACCCGGCCGGCACTCCCCTGCTCCGCCAGGCCGTGGGCGGCATGCTGAAAAGCCTGCTCGACTCGCTGCTGCTGTTCTGCCCCAACGCCAACTCCTACCGGCGCTTCCAGGCCAACAGCTACGCGCCGCTGGCGCCGACCTGGGGCGTCGACAACCGCACCGTCAGCCTGCGTGTGCCGGGCGGCCCGGCCCCTACCCGGCATGTGGAGCACCGCATCTGCGGCGCCGACGCCAACCCCTACCTGGCGGCGGCGGGAATCCTCGCCGGCATCCACCGCGGCATCCGCGAGGACATCGACCCCGGCACGCCGGTGGAAGGCAACGGCTATGCCCAGGCCAAGGAACTGCTGCCCACCGACTGGCTCACCTCGCTGCGCGCGCTGGAAGGTTCCAGCTGGGCGCGGGATGCGCTGGGGCACGAGTTCCTCGGCGTCTACCTCGCGGTGAAGCGCGCCGAGTACCGCCAGTTCATGGGCGAGGTCGGCGAGCAGGACTGGCGCTGGTACCTGACCCAGGCGTGAGGGCGTCCGAACGCCCCTCAGCCAAACCCTTGCCGCCATCGAGCAAGGGCAACCGAACAACGACAGGAACACCGAAATGAACGCTGCACTGAAACCCGCCACGCCCGCCCCCGAGCGCGCGAAGTCGTATTACTCCGCGAGCCTCAACGAAGAGACCAACTACCCCACGCTGCAGGGCGAGGTGAACGTCGACATCGCCATCATCGGCGGCGGCTTCACCGGCGTCGCCACCGCCGTGGAACTGGCCGAGCGCGGCTACAAGGTCGCCATCGTCGAGACCAACAAGGTCGGCTGGGGCGCCAGCGGGCGCAACGGCGGGCAGGTCACCGGCAGCCTCTCGGGCGATGCCGCGATGAGCAAGCAGATGCGCCAGTGGCTGGGCGACGAGGTCGACGATTTCATCTGGCACCTGCGCTGGCGCGGCCACGAGATCATCAAGGCCCGCGTGGAAAAGTACGGCATCCCGTGCGACCTGAAGTTCGGCCACCTGCACGCGGCGATGAAGCCGACGCACATGGACGAGCTGAAGGCGTCCTACGACGAAGCCAAGCGCCGCGGCATGGGCGACGAGATCACCCTGCTGGACAGCGCCGGCGTGCGCGCGCACCTGGAGAGCGACCTCTACTGCGGCGCGATCAAGAACACCCGCAACATGCACCTGCACCCGCTCAACCTGTGCATCGGCGAGGCGAAGGCGGCGGCCAGCCTGGGCGCGATGATCTTCGAGCATTCCGAGGTGCTGGACATCATCCACGGCCCGCGTCCGGCAGTGGTGACCTCGGGCGGGCGGATCAACGCCGCGCAGGTGATGCTCGCCGGCGACGTCTACCACAAGCTGGAGCGCAAGCAGCTCAAGGGCATGATCTTCCCGGCCATGGGCGGCATCGTCACCACCAAGCCGCTGGGCGAACTGGCCAGGCGCCTCAACCCGCAGGACCTGGCGGTCTACGACTGCCGCTTCGTGCTCGACTACTACCGCATGACCGGCGACGGCCGCCTGCTGTTCGGCGGCGGCGCCAACTACTCGGGCCGCGATTCGCGCGACATCGCCGGCGAGCTGCGCCCGTGCATCGAACGCACCTTCCCGGCGCTCAAGGGCGTGGACATCGAGTTCCAGTGGAGCTGCGCCATGGGCATCGTGATGAACCGCATCCCGCAGCTGGGCAAGCTGTCGGAGAACGTCTGGTACTGCCAGGGCTACTCCGGCCACGGCGTGGCGACCACCCACATCATGGGCGAGATCATGGCCACGGCGATGACCGGCGACCTGGAGAAGTTCGACACCTTCGCCCAGTGCAAGCACATCCGCGTGCCCCTGGGCGACGTGTTCGGCAACCCGATGCTGGCGGCGGGCATGTGGTACTACCAGATGATGGAGAAGCTGCGCTGAGCCGACGCCGGCCTTGCCGGCGGATCGCGGACAAGGTCCGCTCCTACACCTGCGAGGTACACCGCTTTCGTAGGAGCGGAGCTTCTCCGCGATGCTTTTGGTTCTGTTTGGGTGTTTCTGCGCCGCTTCGGTGTGTGCTGAGAGATTTTGTTTCGCCCCCTCGGGCGACCTACTTTGGCAAGTGCCCCAAAGTAGGCAAAGGTCTGTGCCCCTGCATCCGGTTTTTCGCCTAGGCGAAAAATTCCCTCGCTCCATCGGAGTTTCAGGGGCCCGCGTTGACGGGCCATCCCTGGCCCGACAACGCTCTCGCGGCATCCATGCCGCTCAACCCCTGAAACTCCGATTCCACTCGGCCTCCTGAAGGGGCGCTCCGGCGCGCGCGGATATTCCTCTGGAAACCGCTTTTCGCTCTTTCTCTTTTGTAGGAGCGAGCTTGCTCGCGAACCGGGGCTGATCGCGGACGAAGTCCGCTCCTACGATGGGATCGGCTTTCGTAGGAGAGACGGGGGCGCCTAGCCTCCGTCCGCGATGCTCTTCGTAGGGCGAATAACGCGCAGCGTTATCCGCCGCGATGGGTATCGCTTCGCTCCACACCATCCTACGACGTGCAAATCCTTCAGACACGGCGCTGCCTGTCACACCGAAATCCCAGGCGCGCGCAGGGTCCCGTCAGGAGGCCGAGTGGAGGCATTGCGCAGAGGGGCGAGCGGCATGGATGCCGCGAGAGGCGTAAAGGGCCAGGGACGGCCCTTGTACGCCGACCCTCGGAGCAATGCCGGAGCGAGGGAAGTCTGAGCGAAGCGAAGACCCGGATGTCGGGACGGGTCCTTTTGGTTCCTTTTGGGACGCCAAAAGGGACTCGCCCGGGAGGGCGAAACCAAATCTCCCAGCGCACGCCAAAGCGGAGCGGAAACACCGGTCACAAAGAGTGGTGGATAACGCGCGGCGTTATCCACCGTACAAAAAGCATCGCGGAGAAGCTCCGCTCCTACAGGCAGGTGGGCCTCGGCGCTCGTCGGGTCGGTCAGCGCAACGGCCCGTCCGGCGCTTCGTCCAGTTGCGCCAGCAGCATCGGCAGGCCGTCGCCCTCGGCGGGCAGCAGCGCCCACTGTTCCTTCTCGCCCAGGCGGCGGTAGCTCTGCCGCACCTGGCTGCCCAGCGGCAGCGGCGCCTTGAAGTGCGCGTCCAGGCGTACCTGGTCGGCCAGGCGGCGGCCGGTCAGGCTGCGCGCCAGCCCCCACATGCCGTGGGCGAAGGGTTTGCCGAAGCCGTAGCGGGAGGCCATCAGGCGCGACAGGTGCAGGGGGTTGAAGTCGCCGCTCAGGCCGGCGTAACGCCAGCCGACGATCTTCGGTACGCGCCATTGCACGCCGGCATGGACCGGCGCGTCCAGGTCGCGCCACTGGGCGCGTTCCGGCAGCGGGTCAGGCTCGGCCCCGGGGTCGAGGAAGTCGCCGCGGCGCAGGTAGGTGGTGATCGATTGCCAGTAGAGCATGTCGTGGTGCCAGGCCTCGGTCTGCACGTCCACCTCCAGCCCCAGCGCGCTGCGCCGGCTGGTGAGGATGCGGCAGTCGAACTGCAGCGGCTCGTGCTCGTCGAGCAGGCGGTAGCGCTGGATGTGGCTGCGCAGGTGGATCAGCCCGAGCACCGACAGCGGCATGCGCGAGCGGCTGAGCAGGCGCAGGTGCAGCGGCAGGCTGATCACCTGCGGATAGAGCAGCGGCACGCCCAGCGCCGGGTCGAGGCCGAAGTGCTGGCGGTAGGCGCGCAGGTGGCGCAGGTCGAAATGCAGGGTGCGGCTGTCCATCGCCAGGTAGGGAACGCGCTCATCGCGGCCAAGGCCACGGCGCGGCAGCAGCATGCGGCTGTAACTGCCCAGCAGGGAGGGCAACTTTCGCTTCACGGACGGCTCCGGATGAATTCGCGCCGCCTAGCATGGGCAATGCCGGGCGGCGCGACAAGCCGCCAAAGGTCGGGTGCCGCTGGCGGGCCGCTGCGGGTCGCTAGCGCTCGCCCTTCTCCAGGCGGCGCAGGTGGCAGGTCACTTCCTCGCGGTCGTGGTAGAGCTGCTTGCAGCCGACCTGCACCTTCAGGCCGCGCTCGCGGAAGGCTTCGTGCAGGCGGTCGAGGATGCGCCGCACCTCGGCGTAGCGCTGCTTCATCGGCAGCTTGAGGTTGACGATGGCCTCGCGGCACAGGCCCTCGCCGATCCAGGTTTCCATCATGGCGCCGGTGCGCGCGGGCTTCTCGACGATGTCGCAGACCATCCAGTCCATGCGCTGGCGCGGGCGGAAGGCGTAGCCGTCGACGCGCTGGTGATCGACCAGTCCGGAGTAGATCAGGTTTTCCGCCATCGGCCCGTTGTCCACGGCGGTGACGCGCATCTCGCGGTTGACCAGTTGCCAGGTCCAGCCGCCGGGAGAGGCGCCCAGGTCCACGGCGAGCATGCCCGGCGCCAGGCGGCGGTCCCAGTCGGCGCGCGGGATGAAGTGGTGCCAGGCCTCCTCCAGCTTGAGGGTCGAGCGGCTCGGCGCCTCGCGGGGGAACTTCAGGCGCGGGATGCCCATCGGCCACATGGCGCTGTTGCGCGGCTCGGCCAGGCCGACGAACACCTCGCGGCCGGAGCGGAAGGTCAGCAGCAGGCGCGGCAGGCCCGGGTCGTCCACCAGCCTGCCGGCCTTGGCCAGGGCGGCGCGCAGGGGCTTTTCGAACTTGCGGCAGAAGGTCGAGAGTTCCTTGCCCTCGTTGGTGTCGAACACCTCCAGCCAGAGGCTGCCGCACACTGGGAAGCCGGCCAGGGCGTCGAGCAGCACGCCGATGCGGTCCTGCTCCGGCAGCGCGGTGAAGCCCGCGCCGCGCGCCCACTGGCGCGGGAAGATCAGCTCGGCAAAGCGCAGCTGGCGCATCAGGCGCTCGGCGCCATCGGTCTCCGTGCAGATGAACTCGGCGTAGGCGCTGGACGGCTTGGCCCGCGCGTAGCCGGGGATTTCCAGGCGCGCGGCATGCTCGGACAGTTCGGCGCAGACCTCGTTCTCGAAGCCCGGGCGGCAATGCAGTAACAGGGTATTCATCGGGGCGTCTCCTCGGCCGCGCACTATAGAGGCTGCCCGCGAAGGTTTCATGCAGATTCGCAGGAATCCGCCTTCACGCGGCAGGAACCCCAGCAGCGGGCGGCCGGTCCAGAACAGATGGCAAGACCCCGCAGTGCGGTCTAGCTTGAGTGATCTGGTGCACCGCCCGCCGCCTGGCGCCGGTGATTACCCTGCATCGGCGGCCCGCTGCCGATCCAAGCCCGAGGAGAATGTCATGCCCGCCGTGGATAGCCTGAACAGCCTGCGCACCCTGGAGGTCGCCGGCAAGACCTATCACTATTACAGCCTGCCCGAAGCGGCGAAGCGCCTGGGGGACCTGGGCAAGCTGCCGATGTCCCTGAAAGTGCTGCTGGAAAACCTGCTGCGCTGGGAAGACGACAACACCGTCACCGGCGACGACCTCAAGGCCCTGGCCGGCTGGCTGAACACCCGCAGTTCCGAACGCGAGATCCAGTACCGCCCCGCGCGGGTGCTGATGCAGGACTTCACCGGCGTGCCGGCGGTGGTCGACCTCGCCGCCATGCGCGACGCCATGGCCAGGGCTGGTGGCGATCCGCAGAAGATCAACCCGCTGTCCCCGGTCGACCTGGTCATCGACCACTCGGTGATGGTCGACAAGTTCGCCAGCCAGTCCGCCTTCGCCCAGAACGTCGAGATCGAGATGCAGCGCAACGGCGAGCGCTACGCCTTCCTGCGCTGGGGGCAGAACGCCTTCGACAACTTCCGCGTGGTGCCGCCGGGCACCGGCATCTGCCACCAGGTCAACCTGGAATACCTGGGGCGCACCGTCTGGACCAAGGACGAGGACGGCCGCACCTACGCCTTCCCCGACACCCTGGTCGGCACCGACTCGCACACCACCATGATCAACGGCCTCGGCGTGCTCGGCTGGGGCGTCGGCGGCATCGAGGCCGAGGCGGCGATGCTCGGCCAGCCGGTGTCGATGCTGATTCCCGAGGTGATCGGCTTCAAGCTCACCGGCAAGCTGAAGGAAGGCATCACCGCCACCGACCTGGTGCTGACGGTGACCCAGATGCTGCGCAAGAAGGGCGTGGTCGGGAAGTTCGTCGAATTCTACGGCGACGGCCTGGCCGACCTGCCGCTGGCCGACCGCGCCACCATCGCCAACATGGCCCCGGAATACGGCGCCACCTGCGGCTTCTTCCCGGTGGACGAGATCACCCTGGGCTACCTGCGCCTGTCCGGCCGCCCGGATGACGCGGTCCAGTTGGTGGAGGCCTATTGCAAGGCCCAGGGCCTGTGGCGCGAGAAGGGCCACGAGCCGGTGTTCACCGACACCCTGCAGCTGGACCTGGGCGACGTCGAGGCCAGCCTCGCCGGGCCCAAGCGCCCGCAGGACCGCGTCGCCCTCGGCCACGTCAGCCAGGCCTTCGACGACTTCCTCGGCCTGCAGATCATGCCCGCCTCCACCGAGGAGGGCCGGCTGCTCAGCGAGGGCGGCGGCGGGGCCGCGGTGGGGGCCTCGACGCCGTCCGGGGAGATCGACTACCAGCACGACGGCCACACCTACCGGCTGAAGAACGGCGCCGTGGTGATCGCCGCCATCACCTCCTGCACCAACACCTCCAACCCCAGCGTGATGATGGCCGCCGGCCTGCTGGCGAAGAAGGCGCTGGAGAAGGGCCTGCAGCGCAAGCCCTGGGTGAAGAGCTCGCTGGCGCCCGGCTCCAAGGTGGTCACCGACTACTTCCGCGCCGCCGGCCTGACCCGCTACCTGGACGAACTGGGCTTCGACCTGGTGGGCTACGGCTGCACCACCTGCATCGGCAACTCCGGCCCGTTGCTGGAGCCCATCGAGAAAGCCGTCCAGCAGGCCGACCTGACGGTGGCCTCGGTGCTTTCCGGCAACCGAAACTTCGAGGGCCGCGTGCATCCGCTGGTGAAGACCAACTGGCTGGCCTCGCCGCCGCTGGTGGTGGCCTACGCCCTGGCCGGCACCGTGCGCACCGACCTGACCAGGGACCCGCTGGGCACCGGCAAGGATGGCCAGCCGGTCTACCTGAAGGACATCTGGCCGACCCAGAAGGAAATCGCCGAAGCGATCCAGAAAGTGGACACGGCGATGTTCCACAAGGAGTACGCCGAAGTCTTCCAGGGCGACGAGAAGTGGCGCGCGATCCAGGTGCCGGACGCCAAGACCTACACCTGGCACGACGACTCCACCTACATCCAGCACCCGCCCTTCTTCGAGCACATCGCCGAGGCGCCGCCGAAGGTCGGGGACATCCAGGGCGCCCGCATCCTCGCCGTGCTGGGCGACTCGGTGACCACCGACCACATCTCCCCCGCCGGCAACATCAAGAAGGACAGCCCGGCCGGCCGCTACCTCAGCGAGCACGGCGTGGCCTACGTCGACTTCAACTCCTATGGCTCGCGGCGCGGGAACCATGAGGTGATGATGCGCGGCACCTTCGCCAACATCCGCATCAGGAACGAGATGCTCGGCGGCGAGGAAGGCGGCAACACGCTGCATGTGCCCAGCGGCGACACGCTGGCGATCTACGACGCGGCCATGCGCTACCAGCAGGACGGCACGCCGCTGGTGATCGTCGCCGGCAAGGAATACGGCACCGGTTCCTCTCGCGACTGGGCGGCCAAGGGCACCAACCTGCTGGGCGTGAAGGCGGTGATCGCCGAGAGCTTCGAGCGCATCCACCGCTCCAACCTGGTGGGCATGGGCGTGCTGCCGCTGCAGTTCAAGGACGGCCAGGAGCGCAAGGCGCTGAAGCTCACCGGCCGGGAAGTGCTGAGCATCGGCGGGCTGTCCGGCGAGCTGAAGCCGCACATGAACCTCAAGGTCGAGGTGCAGCGCGAGGACGGCGGCCGCGACAGCTTCGAGGTGCTCTGCCGCATCGATACCCAGAACGAAGTCGAGTACTTCAAGGCCGGCGGCATCCTCCACTACGTGCTGCGCAGCCTGATCTGAGCCCGCCCCTGCTGCGGCCCGCAACGGGCCGCAGCAGGACTTTCGGCCAATCCCGTGACTGATGGCCTCGTGCTATCGTCCAGTTCCTTGGCGCCACTGTCCTGACATTTTTCTGAAACAACCATCAACTTGGTGAGCCGGCGGCCGATAACCCGATCAATCGATTTGCTTCTGCTGTGGAACCCCTCCCCCATGCGCAACAACCAGCCGATCACCCAGCGTGAACGCACCTTCCCCGCCGACCAGCGCCTGATCTCCACCACCGACGCCCGCGGCGTGATCACCTACGCCAACGACGCCTTCACCGCCATCAGCGGCTTCTCCCGCGAGGAACTGGTCGGCGCGCCGCACAACCTGGTGCGCCACCCGGACGTGCCGCCGGCGGTGTTCGCGCACATGTGGACCACCCTGAAGACCGGCCGGCCGTGGATGGGCATCGTCAAGAACCGCTGCCGGAACGGCGATCACTACTGGGTCAACGCCTACGTCACGCCCGTCTACGAACGTGAGCAGATCGTCGGCTACGAGTCGGTGCGGGTGAAACCCAGCGCCGAGCAGGTGCGCCGCGCCGAGGCGCTGTATGCGCGGATCAACGCCGGCAAGCCGGCCATCCCGAGGCGCGACCGCTGGCTGCCGGTGCTGCTGGACTGGCTGCCGTTCATCCTGATCGGCCAGATCGCCTTCCTCATCGGCGTCTGGCTGAACTCCTCCTGGGGCTTCCTGCTCGCCGCCCTGCTCTCGATTCCGCTGGGCCTTGCCGGCCTCGGCTGGCAGCAGCGCGGCATCAAGCGCCTGCTGCGCCTGGCCGAGCAGACCACCTCCGACCCGCTGATCGCGCAGATGTACACCGACAGCCGTGGCGCCCAGGCGCGGCTGGAGATGTCCATCCTCAGCCAGGAGGCGCGCATGAAGACCTGCCTGACCCGCCTGCAGGACACCGCCGAATACCTGACCGAACAGGCGCGCCAGGCCGACGCCCTGGCGCATCACAGCTCCGCCGGGCTGGACCGCCAGCGCCAGGAGACCGAACAGGTGGCCACGGCGGTCAACCAGATGGCCGCCACCACCCAGGAGGTCGCCGACAACGTGCAGCGCACCGCCGACGCCACCCGCCAGGCGAACGACCTGACCACCGAGGGCCGGGAGATCGCCGCGCAGACCCGCGAAGCCATGCAGCGCCTGTCCGACTCCGTCGGCGAGACCGGCGAGGCGGTGAGCCAGCTGGCCCGCGACAGCGAGCAGATCGGCGGCGTGGTGGACGTGATCAAGGGTATCGCCGACCAGACCAACCTGCTGGCCCTCAACGCCGCCATCGAGGCCGCCCGCGCCGGCGAGATGGGCCGGGGCTTCGCCGTGGTGGCCGACGAGGTCCGCTCGCTGGCCCAGCGCACCACCGAGTCCACCGGGCAGATCCACCAGCTGATCGCCAACCTGCAGCACACCGCCAGCGAAACCGTGCGCGCCATGGAAGCCGGCCGCCGCCAGGCCGACGAGGGCGTGGAGCGCGTGCTGCGCGCCGACGACGCGCTGGTGGGCATCAGCGACGCGGTGGCCAACATCGCCGAGATGACCACCCAGATCGCCGCCGCTGCCGAGGAGCAGAGCGCGGTGGCCGAGGAGATCAACCGCAACATCAGCACCATCGCCAACCTCGCCGACCAGACCTCCGGCGAGGCCCAGCGCACCGTCCTGCTCAGCGAGGAACTGACCCAGACCGCGCAGCGCCAGTATTCGCTGGTGGAGCGGTTCAACCGCTGATCGCGCCGGGGATTCGCGCACGGGCCCGTACGGGCGTGCCACGAATCCCCGGGGCCGGGCGTTACAGCGACTCCACGCGCTCCGCGGCCGGCGCGGGCTTGCGCACAAGCAGCCAGTAGCCGGCCGTCAGCAGCGCCAGGAACGGCACGCCGAACACCAGGGTCATGCGGAAGGCGTCGACGAAGGCGGTGGTCAGCAGGATCGCCAGCATGAGCCCCAGCCCCAGCAGCGTCGTCCAGGGGAAACCCCACATGCGGAACGACAGCTGCAACCCGCCGCGGCGCTGGTGGTAGCGGCGGAAGCGGAAGTGGGTGAGGAAGATCATCATCCAGGCGAACAGCGAGCCGAAGATCGAGATGGCCATCATCAGCATGAAGGACTGTTCGGGGAACGCCAGGTTGACCAGGGTCGCCAGGGCGATGCCGGTGCAGGACAGCCCCAGGGCGTTCAGCGGCACCCCGGCACGGCTCAGCCGGCCCATGGCCTTCGGCGCGTGGCCGGCGCGCGACAGGCTGAACATCATCCGCGTGGTGGTGTAGAGCTGGCTGTTCATCGCCGACAGCGCGGCCACCAGGATGACGAAGTTGATCAGCCCGGTGGCGCCGGGAATGCCCACCTGCTGCATGACGCTGACAAAGGGGCTCAGCGCGCCCTGCCCCGCCTGGTTCCAGGGCAGGATGGCGAGGACCAGCGCCAGGGTCAGGATGTAGAACACCAGCAGGCGCACCAGGGTCACGCGGAAGGCGTGCTTCACCGCGCGCTCGGGGTCCTCGGCCTCGCCGGCGGCCACCGCGATCATCTCGATGCTCAGGTAGCTGAAGAGCGCGATGATCACCGCGACCCACACGCCCGACAGCCCCCTGGGCAGGAAGCCGCCATGCGCGACGTAGTGCTGGAAGCCGTACTGCGGATGCGTGCCACCGAACACCAGCCAGGCGCCGAGCAGGATGAAGGCGAGGATGGCGCTGATCTTGATCGCCGAGAAGGCGTACTCGAAGTGGCCGAAGGCCTTGACGCTGATGGCGTTGGTCAGGATCAGCGCCGCGGAGAACAGCAGGATCCACACCCAGCCGGCCACGTCGGGGAACCAGTACTTCATGTACAGCGCGATGGCCGTGACCTCGGTGCCCACCGCCAGGACGATGGACGCCCAGTAGGCGTAGCGCACCAGGAAGCCGGCCAGCGGGCCGACGTAGAACTCGGCGTAGGCGCCGAAGGAGCCGGAGGTGGGATGGGCCACGGTCATCTCCGCCAGGCAGCCCATCAGCAGCAGCGCGATGACCGCGCCGATGGCGTAGCTGAGCAGCACACCCGGGCCGGCGAAGCCGATGGCGAAGCTGCTGCCCATGAAGAGCCCGGTGCCGATGGCGCCACCGATGGCGATCATGCTCATCTGCGCCGAGGTGAGCTGGCGCTTGAGGCCCTGCTCGCGTGCCGCGATGGCGGCGAATCCGGTCTTGTCGTTCATCGTGTGCCTCTGGTCTTGTCGTTATGGAAGGCGTCAGAGCAGTTGCAGCGGGTAGTCGACGATCACCCGCAGTTCGTTGTTGTCGGCGGTGTCGGCGCGGGCCACCTGGGCACTTGAGCGCAGGCTGGCCTGGCGCAGGCGCACCGACAGGTCGCGGGCGGCGCCGGACTGCACCACGTAGCGCAGTTCGATATCCCGCTCCCAGCGTTTGCCGTCGTCGCCGTAGCGTCCGTAGGCGCCGTCGGGCCCACCCTGGTAGTGGCTGTCGTCGATGTGATCGCCGCTGACATAGCGGCTCATGAAGCTCAGCCCGGGCACGCCGAAGGCGGCCATGTCGAGGTCGTAGCGCAGTTGCCAGGAGCGTTCGTTGGGGGCGTTGAAGTCCACCACCTGCACCGCGTTGGCGAGGAAGATCGAGGCGCCCTGCTGGCGGTCGAAGCCCAGGTAGTCGAAGGGCTCGTCGCCGTGCACGCGCTGGTAGGCCAGGGTCAGGGCGTGGGGGCCCTGGCTGTAGCGGGCCGACAGCGACCAGGTGGTGTTGTCGATCTCCCCCGCCAGCCGCCGGCCCTGGTCGCGGGTGCGGTAAAGGTTGAAGTCCAGGTCCAGGGAGCGCCCCTCCCCCAGCTCCAGGCGCTGTCCGGCGCCGGCGTAGTACTGCTGCCAGATGTCGGCGAAGCGCGAGCCATAGAGGGAAAGCCGGGCGCCGTCCGCAGGCGTCCAGTTGAAACCGGCGTAATCCACCCGGCGGGTCTCCACCTGGGCGTAGAAGGCCTTGAGCGCGCCGTCGCCGTTGCTGGAGTTGCCGTCGGTGGCAGCGGTGAAGTGGCCGGCCTCCAGCAGCAGGTCGTCGACCTCCCGGCTGTTCAGGGAAAAGCCCAGGGGCATGGGGGTGAAGAGCCGCGCGTTGCCGGTGCCGAACACCGGGTTCAGCGGCGCCTGGCTGCCGTACTGGAGTTCGCTGCGGGAAAGGCGCAGCTTCAGCGCCGCCCCGGCGTCGGAGAACGCGTCCTCGGGCTCGCCCCGGGAATTCATTGGCAGCAGGTCGGTACCGGTGCGGGCGCGGCTGCTGTCGAGCTTCAGGCCCAGTCTGGCGTAGGCGTCCACGCCGAGGCCGACGGTGCCCCGGGTGTAGCCGGAGCGGTAGTCCAGCTGCATGCCGTGGGCCCACTCCTCGCGGTAGTTCTGGCCGCCCGGATTGTTCAGCAGGTTGCGGTGGAAGTAGAAGTTGCGCTGGGTGAGCAGCAGGTGACTGTCTTCGAGAACACCACCGGCGGCCTCCCCGGCCAGCGAAGGGGGGCTCAGGATGCCGAGCAGCAGCGGGCAGGCCGCCAAGGGGGTCAGCTTCATCGGGTTCAACCTTTTGTTGTCGTTATGGGTCGAAGTGGGGCGCTACCCGGAGGGGTAGCGCCCGGCAGGCCTTGCCGGGGTGGCTCAGGTCACCCGTTTGCGCGCCATGAAGCGCTCCTGGCGCCACTCACCGCTGTCGAGCACCTCGCCGAGGGCTTCCGCGGCGTCCCAGGCGTCGCTGTAGCGGGTGTACAGCGGGGTGAAGCCGAAGCGCATGATGCGCGGCTCGCGGTAGTCGCTGACGACGCCACGCTCGATCAGCGCCTGCACCACCGCGTAGCCCTCGGGGTGCTCGAAGCTGACGTGGCTGCCGCGCCGGGCGTGCTCCAGCGGCGTCAGCAGGGTCAGCGGGTGGGCCGCGCAGCGGGCCTGGACGCGCTCGATGAAGAGGTCGGTGAGGGCCAGGGACTTCCTGCGCAGGGCCTGCATGTCGGTTCTGGCGAAGGTGTCCAGGCCGCATTCGACCAGGGCCAGGGAGGTGATCGGCTGGGTCCCGCAGAGGTAGCGGCCGATGCCCGGTGCCGGCTCGTAGGCCGGTTCCATGCCGAACTGGCGGGCATGTCCCCACCAGCCGGACAGCGGCTGCCAGACCAGCTCGCGCAGGGCCGGCGAGACCCAGACGAAGGCCGGCGAGCCGGGGCCGCCATTGAGGTACTTGTAGGTGCAGCCGATGGCGTAGTCGGCGCCGGCCGCCTTGAGGTCCACCGGGACGGCGCCGACCGAATGGCACAGGTCCCAGATGGCCAACGCGCCGCACTCGTGAACCAGCGCGGTGAGCGCGGCCATGTCGTGCAGGTGGCCGGTCCGGTAGTTCACCTGGGTCAGCAGCACCACCGCGGTGTCGGCGCCGATGGCTGCCGGCAGCTCCTCCGGGCTGTCCACCAGGCGCAGGCTGTAGCCCTGCTGCAGCATGTCGGCCAGGCCCTCGACCATGTAGATGTCGGTGGGGAAGTTGCTGCGTTCGGTGACGATCACCTTGCGCGACGGATCGCGCTGGCCCTGCACGCGCAGGGCCGCCACCAGCACCTTGAACAGGTTGATGGAGGTGGTGTCGGTGATCACCACCTCGTCTTCGCCGGCACCGATCAGGCTCGCCAGCCGGTCGCCCAGGCGCTCCGGCAGCGCGCGCCAGCCAGCGCTGTTCCAGCTGCCGATGAGGCCTTCGCCCCACTCCTGCGCGAGCACCTGGCGGGCCCGTTCCAGCGCGGCCACGGGGCGGGCGCCAAGGGAGTTGCCATCCAGGTAGATCACACCCTCGGGCAGGGCGAATTCGTCGCGCAGCGCGGCCAACGGGTCGCGGGCGTCAAGGGTCAGGCAGTCTTCTCTGGTCGTCATGTCGGCTCCTGGTTCGAGAAGCGACGCAGCGCGGCATGCGCCGGGCTGGCATCGGAATGGGTGAACTTGGGCGGGAGAGCCGTCTCACAGGACGCCGTGGTCGGGCATGACCTCCTCGGCAAGTGAGAAAATCATGCTGCAAAGGCTTGTGCAGTTTCGTGCTATCTTCAGCGCTAAAGCGTCATTCACTCGCAGATAATTTCGTTACTGACGAATAAACAGAAGATTATTCAATTGACCCTCGACAGCACCGACCTGCGCATCCTGCTCTGCCTGCAACAGAACGGCCGCATCAGCAACCAGGAGCTGGCGGAGAAGGTCGCGCTCTCGCCGTCCGCCTGCCTGCGGCGCCTGCGCAACCTGGAGGAACAAGGCATCGTCCGCGGCTACCGCCCGCTGCTGGATGCCGAGCGCCTGGGGATCGAGCTGGAGGCCCTGGTGCATGTCTCCATGCGCCAGGATCAGGAAGGCTGGCACGACCGCTTCGTGCAGCAGGTGCAGGACTGGCCCGAGGTGGTCAGTGCCTACATCGTCACCGGGCACAGCAACTACGTGCTGCGGGTGCAGGCGCGCAACCTCAAGCAGTTCTCCGACTTCATCGTCAACCGCCTGAACCGCGCCAACGGCGTGACCGACATCCGCTCGGAAATCATCCTGCAGACCATCAAGGAAGGCGGCGGCGTGCTCGACCTGCTGGCGGCACGCCGCTAGGCCGGCTCAACCGGCGAGGAAGGCGGCCACGGCGGCTGCGGCGCTGTCCAGGTGCTGCTCGTGGGTCAGCCCGGAGGCCTTCAGCGGCTTGAGGTCGTGGTCGGCGGCGATCAGCCAGTGCACCTGGATGGCCGGCGACAGCAGGTAGTCGGCGACGTGGCCGCGGTCGCCGAGGGCATCGCGCTCGCCCTGCACGATCAGCGTCGGCGTGCGCAGTTCCGCCAGATGCGCCACGCGCGGCTTCTCCGGCTTGCCGGCGGCGTAGAAGGGGTAGCCGAGGCAGACCAGCGCATCGGCGCCCAGTTCATCGGTCAACAGGCTGGCCATGCGCCCGCCCATGGACTTGCCGCCGATGGCCAGCTTGCCAGGCACCTCGGCACGCACCTGCGCATGCACCGCGCGCCAGCACTCCAGCAACTGCTTCTGCGGATTCGGCGGACGCCGGCGGCCGTCCTCCCGGCGCAGCGCCATGTAGGGGAACTCGAAACGCAGCACGGCGATGCCGCGCGCCGCCAGGCGCCGGGCGATGCCGTCCATGAACGGACTGTCCATCGGCGCGCCAGCGCCATGGGCGAGGACCAGCGTAGCCGACAGCTCGGCGCAAGCAGGGTTCCGCAGCAGCGACAAAGCACCGCAGGCGCCCGCGACAGGGGTCTCAGGCGGTAATTGATCGGAATCAATATTCCGGAAAGGGCCTTTATCCATCCTTTGCTCCGCTAATACCTAATTAGTACCTATCCCAAGGGGGAGGGGCGGCATCTGCCGTAAAAAACCTGCCGGGATGGGCCTAGCCCATAACCGTGGATGGAAGCCCATAAATGAGCACAACCAATCAGACCGCTTATAACTATAAGGTGGTCCGCCAGTTCGCCATTATGACAGTGGTCTGGGGGATCGTCGGCATGACCGTCGGTGTCCTGATCGCGGCGCAACTGGTGTGGCCGGAACTCAACCTAGGCTTGCCGTGGACCAGTTTCGGACGCTTGCGTCCGCTGCACACCAACGCCGTGATCTTCGCCTTCGGCGGCTGCGCACTGTTCGCTACCAGCTATTACGCTGTGCAGCGCACCTGCCAGACCCGCCTGTTCTCCGACACCCTCGCTTCCTTCACCTTCTGGGGTTGGCAGCTGGTGATCCTGCTGGCTGCCATCAGCCTGCCGCTGGGCCTGACTTCCTCCAAGGAGTACGCCGAGCTGGAATGGCCGATCGACATCCTGATCACCATCGTCTGGGTCGCCTACGCCGTGGTGTTCTTCGGCACCCTGGTCAAGCGCAAGACCAAGCACATCTATGTGGGCAACTGGTTCTTCGGCGGCTTCATCCTGACCGTGGCCATCCTGCACGTGGTCAACAACATGGAAGTCCCGGTCAGCCTGACCAAGTCCTACTCGCTGTACTCGGGCGCGACCGACGCCATGATCCAGTGGTGGTACGGCCACAACGCCGTGGGCTTCTTCCTGACCGCCGGCTTCCTGGGGATGATGTACTACTTCGTACCCAAGCAGGCCGAGCGTCCGGTGTACTCCTACCGGCTGTCCATCGTGCACTTCTGGGCACTGATCGCCGTGTACATCTGGGCCGGTCCGCACCACCTGCACTACACCGCGCTGCCGGACTGGGCGCAGAGCCTGGGCATGGTGATGTCGCTGATCCTGCTGGCTCCGAGCTGGGGCGGCATGATCAACGGCATGATGACCCTCTCCGGCGCCTGGCATAAGCTGCGCACCGACCCGATCCTGCGCTTCCTGGTGGTCTCCCTGGCCTTCTACGGCATGTCCACCTTCGAAGGCCCGATGATGGCCATCAAGACCGTCAACGCGCTCTCCCACTACACCGACTGGACCATCGGCCACGTACACGCCGGCGCCCTGGGCTGGGTCGCCATGGTTTCCATCGGCTCCCTGTACCACCTGATCCCGAAGGTCTTCGGCCGCGAGCAGATGCACAGCGTCGGCCTGATCAACACCCACTTCTGGCTGGCCACCATCGGCACCGTGCTGTACATCGCCTCCATGTGGGTCAACGGCATCACCCAGGGCCTGATGTGGCGCGCGGTCAACGCCGACGGCACCCTCACCTACTCCTTCGTCGAAGCGCTGGCCGCCGGCCATCCGGGCTTCGTCGTGCGGATGGTGGGCGGCGCGGTGTTCCTGATGGGCATGCTGGTCATGGCCTACAACACCTACCGCACCGTAGCGGCCGCCAAGCCGGCTGAAATGCAAGCCGCGGCGCAGATGGCCTGAGGAGACCGACATGAAACACGAAGTACTCGAGAAAAACGTCGGCCTGCTGGCGCTGTGCATGGCGCTGGCCGTGAGCATCGGCGGCCTGACCCAGATCGTTCCGCTGTTCTTCCAGGACGTCACCAACACCCCGGTGGAAGGCATGAAGCCCTACACCGCCCTGCAACTGGAAGGCCGTGACGTGTACATCCGCGAGGGTTGCGTCGGCTGCCACTCGCAGATGATCCGCCCGTTCCGCGCCGAGACCGAGCGCTACGGCCACTACTCCGTCGCCGGCGAAAGCGTCTGGGACCACCCGTTCCTGTGGGGTTCCAAGCGTACCGGCCCGGACCTGGCCCGCGTCGGCAGCCGCTACTCGGACGACTGGCACCGCGCGCACCTGTACAACCCGCGCAACGTGGTGCCTGAGTCGAAGATGCCCGCCTACCCCTGGCTGGTGGAGAACAAGCTCGACGGCAAGGACACGGCGAAGAAACTGGAAGTGATGCGCACCATGGGCGTGCCCTACACCGACGAAGACATCGCCGGCGCCAGCGACGCCGTCAAAGGGAAGACCGAAATGGACGCGGTGGTCGCGTACCTGCAGGTCCTCGGCACCTCCATCAAGAACAAGCGGTGACAGCATTGGATATCGGGACCATTCGCGGCCTCGGCACCGTCATCGTGATGGTCGCCTTCGTCGGCGTTCTGCTCTGGGCCTACAGCGGCAAGCGCAAGCAGCGTTTCGACGAGGACGCGCTGCTGCCTTTCGCGGATGACCCGGTCGCCAAGCGGCACGCTGAGCAAGAGCAAGCTTCTAGGAGCAACAACGCATGACTACCTTCTGGAGTCTGTACATCACCGTTCTAACACTGGGCACGCTGGTCGCCCTGCTGTGGCTGGTCTTCGCCACCCGCAGCGGACAATCCGCGAACACCACCGACCAGACCATGGGCCATGCCTTCGACGGCATCGAGGAGTATGACAACCCGCTGCCGAAGTGGTGGTTCATGCTGTTCGTCGGCACCATCATCTTCGCCGCCGGCTACCTGGTGCTCTACCCGGGCCTGGGCAACTGGAAAGGCATCCTGCCGGGCTACGACGGCGGCTGGACCCAGGACAAGCAGTGGCAGCGCGAAGAAGACCTGGCCAAGGAAAAATATGGCCCGATCTTCGCCAAATACGCTGCGATGCCCGTGGAAGATGTCGCCAAGGACGCGCAAGCCATGAAGATGGGCGAGCGCCTGTTCGCCACCTACTGCTCCATCTGCCACGGCTCCGACGCCAAGGGTGCGCTCGGCTTCCCGAACCTGACCGACGCCGACTGGCGCTGGGGCGGTGACGCCAAGAGCATCGAGACCACCATCCTCGGCGGCCGCCATGCAGCCATGCCGGCCTGGGGCGAAGTCATCGGCGACGCCGGCGTTCGCGACGTAGCCGCCTTCGTCACCGCCAGGCTGAACGGCCGCAAGCTGCCCGAAGGCGTGACCGAGGAGCAGGTCGACAACGGCAGCAAGGTGTTCGCCACCAACTGCGTCGCCTGCCACGGCCCGGAAGGCAAGGGCAACGTGCTGATGGGCGCGCCGGACCTGACTCATCCGACCGCCTTCATCTACGGCTCGAGCTACGCGCAACTGCAGCAGACCATCCGCTACGGCCACCAGGGCCAGATGCCGGCGCAGGAGCAGTACCTGGGTAAAGACAAGGTGCATATCCTGGCTGCCTACATCTACAACATCTCCGGTCAGTCGAAGTAAGTACACCGCTCTACCACTCGCGCCCTTCACGGGGCGCGAGTTTCCCTCCTCGCGCGACGAAGTGTCGCACCGCACTCCCCCTCTTCCTTCACACCCCCAAAGTTCGCGTCTAAGCTGGTCTCCATTCGCAAACCTGCAAGATCACTAACCTGACCCACTTCCCAGGTTGGTACGGGCGACTCGAAAGGGGCGGAAAACAACGGCCAAAGGCGCTCTGAAGCAGGCATGGAACCGACTTTGGTCCCAGGCCTGGCGCGTTGCATTGCCTACCTGCTTTCTCCATACTTGCCGCCGTTTTTTTGTCCATAAATACTCAAAAACCGTGGAACCTTAGAATGAGCACAGCAATAAGTCCGACTGCTTATAACTATAAGGTCGTCCGCCAGTTCGCCATCATGACGGTGGTCTGGGGGATACTTGGAATGGGGCTCGGTGTTTACATCGCCTCACAGTTGGTTTGGCCCCAACTGAACCTCGACCTCCCCTGGACCAGCTTCGGGCGTTTGCGTCCGCTGCACACCAACCTGGTGATCTTCGCCTTCGGCGGCTGCGCTCTGTTCGCTACCTCCTATTACGTCGTACAACGTACCTGCCAGGCCCGCCTGATTTCTGACACCCTCGCCGCCTTCACCTTCTGGGGTTGGCAAGCCGTGATCGTGCTGGCCGGCATCACCCTGCCGCTGGGCTACACCTCCTCCAAGGAGTACGCCGAGCTGGAATGGCCGATCGACATCCTGCTGGCCATCGTCTGGGTCACCTACGCCGCCGTGTTCTTCGGCACCATCATGAAGCGCAAGACCAAGCACATTTATGTGGGCAACTGGTTCTACGGTGGCTTCATCCTGGTGACCGCCATGCTGCACATCGTCAACAGCATGGAAATCCCGGTAACCGCCTTCAAGTCGTACTCGCTGTACGCCGGCGCGACCGATGCAATGATCCAATGGTGGTACGGCCACAACGCCGTGGGCTTCTTCCTGACCACCGGCTTCCTCGGCATGATGTACTACTTCGTACCCAAGCAGGCGGAGCGTCCGATCTACTCCTATCGCCTGTCCATCGTGCACTTCTGGGCACTGATCACCCTGTACATCTGGGCCGGCCCGCACCACCTGCACTACACCGCGCTGCCGGACTGGGCGCAGAGCCTGGGCATGGTGATGTCCCTGATCCTGCTGGCTCCGAGCTGGGGCGGCATGATCAACGGCATGATGACCCTCTCCGGTGCCTGGCATAAGCTGCGCAACGACCCGATCCTGCGCTTCCTGGTGGTCTCCCTGGCCTTCTACGGCATGTCCACCTTCGAAGGCCCGATGATGGCCATCAAGACCGTCAACTCCCTGTCGCACTACACCGACTGGACCATCGGCCACGTACACGCCGGTGCCCTGGGCTGGGTCGCCATGGTTTCCATCGGCTCCCTGTACCACCTGATCCCGAAGGTCTACGGTCGCGAGCAGATGCACAGCATCGGCCTGATCAACGCCCACTTCTGGCTGGCTACCATCGGTACCGTGCTGTACATCTCCTCGATGTGGGTCAACGGCATCACCCAGGGTCTGATGTGGCGCGCGGTCAACGCCGACGGCACCCTCACCTACTCCTTCGTGGAAGCCCTGCAGGCCAGCCACCCGGGCTTCATCGTCCGCGCGCTGGGCGGTGCCTTCTTCGCCAGCGGCATGCTGCTGATGGCCTACAACACCTTCCGTACCGTGCGCGGTTACAAGCAGGCTGAAGCCGATGCCGCCGCTCAGATTCCCGCTGTAGGAGCCCACTGATGAAGCACGAAATAGTCGAGAAGAATATCGGCCTGCTGGCCTTCTTCATGACCATCGCCGTGAGCATCGGCGGTCTTACCCAGATCGTCCCGCTGTTCTTCCAGGACGTGACCAACACCCCGGTGGAAGGCATGAAGCCGCGCACCGCGCTGGAACTCGAAGGCCGTGACATCTACATCCGCGAAGGCTGCGTCGGCTGCCACTCGCAGATGATCCGTCCGTTCCGCGCCGAGACCGAGCGCTACGGCCACTACTCCGTCGCCGGCGAAAGCGTCTGGGATCACCCGTTCCTGTGGGGTTCCAAGCGTACCGGCCCGGACCTGGCCCGCGTCGGCGGCCGCTACTCGGACGACTGGCACCGCGCGCACCTGTACAACCCGCGCAACGTGGTGCCTGAGTCGAAGATGCCGTCCTACCCCTGGCTGGTGGAGAACAAGCTCGACGGCAAGGACACGGCGAAGAAGATGGAAGCCCTGCGTACCCTGGGCGTGCCCTACACCGACGATGACATCGCCGGTGCCCGTGATGCCGTCAAAGGCAAGACCGAGATGGACGCTGTCGTCGCCTACCTGCAAGGCCTCGGCACCATCATCAAGAGCAAACGGTGACGGTGATGGATATCGGGACAATTCGCGGCATTGGCACCGTCATCGTGATGGTCGCCTTCGTCGGCGTTCTGCTCTGGGCCTACAGCGGCAAGCGCAAGCAGCGTTTCGACGAGGACGCGCTGCTACCTTTCGCGGATGACCCGGTCGCCAAAAAGCACGTCGAGCAAGAGCAAGCTTCTAGGAGCAACAAAGAATGACAACCTTCTGGAGTCTGTACGTCACCGTACTTTCCCTGGGCACCATCATCGCCCTGACGTGGCTGCTGTTCGCAACCCGTCGCGGCCAGCGTAGCGAAGCCACCGAAGAAACCGTCGGCCACTCCTTCGATGGCATCGAGGAGTACGACAACCCGCTGCCGAAGTGGTGGTTCATGATGTTCGTGGGCACCCTCGTCTTCGCCGTGGGCTACCTGCTCCTCTACCCGGGCCTGGGTAACTGGAAAGGCATCCTGCCGGGTTACCAGGACAAGGCCGAGTTCGCCGACAGCCAGGCTGGCTGGACCGGCGTGCACCAGTGGGAAAAGGAAATGGCCAAGGCGGACGAGAAGTACGGTCCGATCTTCGCCAAGTTCGGCGCCATGCCGATCGAGGAAGTGGCCAAGGACGAGCAGGCCCTGAAAATGGGTAACCGCCTGTTCGCCTCCAACTGCTCGGTCTGCCACGGCTCCGACGCCAAGGGCGCCTATGGCTTCCCGAACCTGACCGACGCCGACTGGCGCTGGGGTGGCGAGCCGAAGGACATCATCGCCACCATCGAAGGCGGTCGCCACGCGGCCATGCCGGCCTGGGGCGATGTCATCGGCGACGCCGGCGTTCACGACGTGGCCGCCTTCGTCACCACCAAGCTGAACGGCCGCAAACTGCCCGAAGGCGTGTCGGACGAACAGGTCGCCAACGGCCAGAAGATCTTCCAGACCAACTGCGTGGCTTGCCACGGTCCGGAAGGCAAGGGTACTGCCGCCATGGGCGCGCCGAACCTGACCCACCCGGCTGCCTTCATCTATGGCTCGAGCTTCGCCCAGCTGCAGCAGACCATCCGCTACGGCCACCAGGGCCAGATGCCGGCCCAACTGGAGCGTCTGGGCAAGGACCAGGTCCATCTGCTGGCTGCCTACGTGTACAGCTTGTCCCATGGTGAAGGTGAGAAGAGCGCCGAATAAGCCTCCTCTCCCCTGCTCCACAAGCGACACCTCAGCGGCGCCGGTTCCCACACCGGCGCCGCTCTATTTCTGGGGCCATAATTCATTACGCGACCAACTGTCGCACCGTTGTCCCACCCTCCACGCCGTATCATTATTAGCCGTGCAAGCATATTTCTGACCCTGCTCGGCATGTATCGACAGGGCGCCCTCCCGCTGCCGTGGAATGCACTGATGAGCCAAAAGATTCCTGTCCAAGACGTCACCCCGCCCGCCAAGGGCAAGGCTGACAACGTCGACCTCTATGCCTCTCGGGAAAAGATCTACACCCGAGCCTTCACCGGATTCTTCCGGAACCTCCGCATGGCCGGAGGCGCACTCCTCTTCCTCCTCTACTTCGGCACCGTATGGCTGACCTGGAACGGTCGCCAGGCGGTTCTCTGGGACCTGCCCGAGCGCAAGTTCTACATCTTCGGCGCGACCTTCTGGCCGCAGGACTTCATCCTCCTCTCCGGCCTGCTGATCATCTGTGCCTTCGGCCTGTTCTTCATCACCGTGTTCGCCGGCCGCGTCTGGTGCGGCTACACCTGCCCGCAGAGTGTGTGGACCTGGATCTTCATGTGGTGCGAAAAAGTCACCGAGGGTGACCGCAACCAGCGCATGAAGCTCGACAAGGCGCCGATGAGCGGCAACAAGCTGACGCGCAAGGTCGCCAAGCACGGCCTGTGGCTGCTGATCGGTCTGGTCACCGGCCTGACCTTCGTCGGCTACTTCGCCTCCATGCGCGAGCTGCTGCCGGACCTGGTGACCGGCCAGGCCGACGGCTGGGCCTACTTCTGGGTCGGCTTCTTCACCCTCGCCACCTACGGTAACGCCGGCTGGCTGCGCGAGCAGGTGTGCATCTACATGTGCCCCTACGCGCGCTTCCAGAGCGTGATGTTCGACAAGGACACCCTGATCGTCTCCTACGACCCGCGCCGCGGCGAAACCCGTGGCCCGCGCAAGAAGACCGTGGACTACAAGGCCCAGGGCCTGGGCGATTGCATCGACTGCACCATGTGCGTACAGGTCTGCCCGACCGGCATCGACATCCGCGACGGCCTGCAGATCGAATGCATCGGCTGCGCCGCGTGCATCGACGCCTGCGACAGCATCATGGACAAGATGAACTACCCGCGCGGGCTGATCAGCTACACCACCGAACACAACCTGTCCGGGCAGAAGACCCATCTGGTGCGCCCGCGCCTGATCGGCTACGCCATCGCCCTGTGCGTGATGATCAGCCTGCTGATCACCGCCGTGGTGATCCGCCCGCTGGTGGGTTTCGACGTCAGCAAGGACCGCGTGCTCTACCGCGAGAACGCCGAAGGCCGGATCGAGAACGTGTACAGCCTGAAGATCATGAACAAGGATCAGCGCGAACACACCTTCGTGCTCGGCGCCAAGGGCCTGGAAGGCCTGGTCCTGCAAGGCAAGAAGGAAGTCACGGTGGCCGCCGGCGACATCCTCAACATGTCGATGGAGCTCTCCATCGATCCGGAGAAGCTGCCCTCCACCACCAACGAGATCAGCTTCACCATCCAGTCGGTGGACAATCCGTCCATCAGCAAGGAAGCCTCCAGCCGCTTCATCGGCCCGCGCGTCCAGTGAGCCGAAGCTGAACGAACTGGCACCCCATGTCGCACATGGGGTGCCAGTACCGTCCGAAGCACGTAGAATCCGCCCGCCCCTCAACGGGTGCATCGTGCCCCGCGCGGGCAATTCCAGCGAGAGATATGACAATGCAATCGGCCATGAAAACGCCCGTGCAACCCTGGTACAAGCACCTCTGGCCGTGGATCATCATCGGCATGCTGGCCACGTCCGTGTTCCTCAGCCTGGTGATGGTCAGGATCGCGGTGGACAACCAGGACTCCCTGGTCAGCGACAACTATTACGAGGCCGGCAAGGGCATCAACCGCTCGCTGGACCGCGAACACCTGGCGCAACAGCTCAAGCTGCAGGCCAAGATCAGCTTCGACGAGCTGACCGGGCAGATCGACCTGCGCCTCTCCGGCGGCAGCCGCCCGGACAAGGTCACCCTCAACCTGCTCTCCCCCACCCTGGAAAGCCAGGACAAGCACATCGAACTGCTGCCCAGCCCGGCCGAGCCGGGTCGCTATACCGGCAGCCTCGACGCCGCCGTCAAGGGGCGCCGCTTCGTCGAGCTGCTCGGCCAGGAAAACGGCCAGGCCTGGCGCCTGTTCGAAGAAGAGAAAGTCACCCCCGGCGGTTCGTTCGACCTTGGCGACGAGCCCCTCAAGGGAGACGAAGCCGAGCGCCCATGAGCGCCCCGCTGCCCTGCTACCACTGCGCCCTGCCGGTTCCGTCCGGCAGCCGTTTCACGGCGCAGGTCCTTGGTGAAACCCGCGAATTCTGCTGCCCGGGCTGCCAGGCCGTGGCCGAAGCCATCGTCGCCGGCGGCCTGGAAGGCTACTATCGCCACCGCACCGAGGCAGCCCCCAACCCCGACGTACTGCCCGAGCAGCTCACCGACGAGCTGAAGCTGTTCGACCGCCCCGACGTGCAGCAACCCTTCGTCCAGCACCAGGGCGAGCTGGCGGAAACCACCCTGCTCATGGAAGGCATCAGCTGCGCCGCCTGCGGCTGGCTGATCGAGAAGCACCTCAAGGGCCTGCCCGCGGTCGCCGAGGCCGGTCTCAACCTGTCCAACCACCGCCTGCACGTGCGCTGGTCCGACAGCCAGATGCCCCTGAGCGCACTGCTCGCCGAACTGCGCAAGATCGGCTACGCCGCCCACCCCTACCAGCCCGATCGCGCCGCCGAGCAGTTGCACCAGGAAAACCGCCGCTCCCTGCGCCAGCTGGGCGTCGCCGGCCTGCTGTGGTTCCAGGCGATGATGGCGACCATGGCCACCTGGCCGGAATTCAACATCGACCTCAGCCCCGAGCTGCACGTCATCCTGCGCTGGGTGGCGATGTTCCTCACCACGCCGATCGTCTTCTATTCCTGCCAGCCGTTCTTCCGCGGCGCCCTGCGCGACCTGCGCACCCGCCACCTGACCATGGACGTCTCGGTCTCGCTGGCCATCGGCGGCGCCTACCTCGCCGGCATCTGGACCGCCATCACCGGCAGCGGCGACCTGTATTTCGACGCCGTCGGCATGTTCGCCCTGTTCCTGCTCACCGGCCGCTACCTGGAGCGCCGCGCCCGCGAGCGGACCGCCGCCGCCACCGCGCAACTGGTCAACCTGCTGCCCGCCTCCTGCCTGCGCCTGGACGAGCAGGGCCAGAGCCGCCGCGTGCTGCTCAGCGAACTGAACGTCGGCGACCGCGTGCTGGTGCAGCCCGGTGCGGTGATTCCCGCCGACGGCCTGATCCTCGACGGCCAGTCCAGCGTCGACGAATCCCTGCTCACCGGCGAATACCTGCCGCAGCCGCGCCAGATCGGCGACAGCGTCACCGGCGGCACGCTGAACGTCGAAGGCCCGCTGACCGTGCAGGTCAGGGCCCTGGGCGGCGACAGCCGGCTGTCCGCCATCGTCCGCCTGCTGGAGCGCGCCCAGTCGGACAAGCCACGCCTGGCCGAGCTCGCCGACAGGGCCGCGCAATGGTTCCTGGTCGTCCTGCTGGTGCTGGCCGCGCTGGTCGGCCTGTTCTGGTGGCAGCACGACGCATCCCGGGCCTTCTGGGTGGTCCTGGCGATGCTGGTGGCGACCTGCCCCTGCGCGCTCTCCCTGGCCACGCCCACCGCGCTCACCGCCGCCACCGGCACGCTGCACAAGCTCGGCCTGCTGCTTACCCGCGGCCACGTGCTGGAAGGCCTGAACCACATCGACACGGTGATCTTCGACAAGACCGGCACCCTCACCGAAGGCCGCCTGACCCTGCGCGCCGTTCGCCCGCTGGGCGACCTCGACCACGATGCCTGCCTGGCCCTGGCCGCCGCGCTGGAAAACCGCTCGGAACACCCCATCGCCCGCGCCTTCGGCCGCGCGCCGCAGCCCGCCGAGGGCGTCGAGAGCCATCCCGGCCTGGGCCTGGAAGGTCAGGTCGGCGAGCACCGCCTGCGCATCGGCGAGCCGTCCTTCGTCTGCGCCCTGAGCCGGACCGAAGCGCCCGCCCATCCGCAGGAGCCCGGCCAGTGGCTGCTGCTGGGCGACGAACGCGGCGCGCTGGCCTGGCTGGTGCTGGACGACCGCATCCGCGAAGACGCCCCCGCCCTCCTCGACGCCTGCCGCGCCCGTGGCTGGCGCACCCTGCTGCTGTCCGGCGACAGCTCGCCGATGGTCGGCCGCGTCGCCGCCGAACTGGGTATCGACGACTGCCGGGGCAGCCTGCGCCCGGATGACAAGCTGGAAGTCCTGCGCCAGCTGCACCAGGAAGGCCGCCGCGTGCTGATGCTCGGCGACGGCGTGAACGACGTGCCGGTGCTGGCCGCCGCCGACATCAGCGTCGCCATGGGCTCGGCCACCGACCTGGCCAAGACCAGCGCCGACGCCGTGCTGCTGTCCAATCGCCTGGACAGCCTGGTGCAGGCCTTCGGCCTGGCGCGGCGCACCCGCCGGGTGATCATCGAGAACCTGGTCTGGGCGGGGTTGTACAATGGCCTCATGTTGCCCTTCGCCGCCCTCGGCTGGATCACGCCCGTCTGGGCGGCGGTGGGCATGTCGATCAGCTCGCTGACCGTGGTGCTCAACGCCCTGCGCCTGACCCGGCTGCCCAGGGCCGTCGACACCGCCCCAGCGACCACCGCGCGCCCCGCCGCCCTGCAGGCCGGTCAGGCGCTGCCACGGAGTTGAAATGCCCGCACTCTACGTCATGATCCCGATCGCCATGCTGATCGTCGGCATCTGCATCTGGATTCTCTTCTGGGCGGTGAACAGCGGCCAGTACGACGACATGGACGGCCCCGCCCACAGCATCCTGTTCGACGACGAGGACCCCAAGCACCAGGCCGGCATCGACGAAGCCAAAGGCCAGGAACAGAAGGACCCGCGCGATGCCTGAACTGGCGCCATTGCTGGCGTCGGCGCTGATCCTCGGCCTGCTCGGCGGCGGTCACTGCCTGGGCATGTGCGGCGGCCTGATGGGCGCGCTGACCCTGGCGATTCCGCCGGAACAGCGCGGCCGCCGCCTGCGCCTGCTGCTGGCCTACAACCTCGGGCGCATCCTCAGCTACGCCTGCGCCGGCCTGCTGCTCGGCCTCGCCGGCTGGGCCATCGCCCGCACGCCGTTCGCCTCGGCGCTGCGCATCGTCGCCGGGCTGCTGCTGATCGCCATGGGCCTGTACCTGGCCGGCTGGTGGAGCGGCCTGACCCGCATCGAAGCGCTCGGCCGCGGCCTGTGGAAGCACATCCAGCCCTTCGCCAGCCGCCTGCTGCCGGTCGCCAGCGTTCCGCGCGCGCTGCTGCTGGGCGCGCTCTGGGGCTGGCTGCCCTGCGGCCTGGTCTACAGCACCCTGCTCTGGGCCACCAGCCAGGGGTCGGCCATCGACAGCGCGCTGCTGATGCTCGCCTTCGGCCTGGGCACCTGGCCGGTGCTTCTGGCCACGGGGCTGGCCGCCGAGCGCATCACCGCCCTGCTGCGCAAGCGCAGCGTGCGCATGGCCGGCGGCATCCTGGTGATCCTCTTCGGCCTGTGGACCCTGCCGGGCCCGCACCAGGCCTGGATCATGGGCCACGAAATGCACGCCGGCACCGTCCATCCCCACCATAAAGCCGCTTGATACAGGTCAACAGGCCCCGGCCCGACACTCCCTAGACTGCGTCAAAAGCTCGCCACCGGGGAACATCGGCATGCTCGACAACATTCGCTGGGACGCAGATCTGATACGCAGATACGATCTGTCCGGCCCGCGTTACACCTCCTATCCCACAGCCGTGCAGTTCCACGAAGGCGTCGGACCCTTCGATCTGCTGCACGCGCTGCGGGATAGCCAAAAGGCGCAGCGCCCACTCTCGCTCTACGTGCACATCCCGTTCTGCGCGAACGTCTGCTACTACTGCGGCTGCAACAAGGTCATCACCAAGGATCGCGGCCGTAGCGCGCCGTACCTCGCCCGCCTGATTCACGAAATCGAGATCGTCAGCCGCCACCTCGGCCGTCAGCAGCAAGTCGAGCAGCTGCATTTCGGCGGTGGCACCCCGACCTTCCTCAGCCCCGGCCAGTTGCGCGAGCTGATGGCCCAACTGCGCACCCACTTCAACTTCATCGAGGGCGACTCCGGCGACTACGGCATCGAGATCGACCCGCGCGAGACCGACTGGTCGACCATGGGCCTGCTCCGCGAGCTGGGCTTCAACCGTGTCAGCATCGGCGTGCAGGACTTCAACCTGGAAGTGCAGCAGGCCGTGAACCGCCTGCAGAGCATCGACGAGACCCGCGCCATCATCGACGCGGCGCATACCCTGCAATACCGCTCGATCAACATCGACCTTATCTACGGCCTGCCCAAGCAGACCCCCGAGACCTTTGCCCGCACCGTGGAGCAGGTCATCGCCCTGCAACCCGACCGCCTCTCGGTGTTCAACTACGCGCACCTGCCCGAGCGCTTCATGGCGCAACGGCGGATCAAGGCCGAGGACCTCCCCACCCCCGGCCAGAAACTGGAGATGCTCCAGCGCACCGTTGAGCAACTGGCAGCCGCCGGCTACCGCTATATCGGCATGGACCACTTCGCCCTGCCGGACGACGACCTGTCCATGGCCCAGGAGGACGGCACCCTGCATCGCAACTTCCAGGGTTACACCACCCATGGCCATTGCGACCTGGTGGGCCTGGGCGTTTCGTCGATCAGCCAGATCGGCGACCTCTACAGCCAGAACAGCAACGACATCGCCGACTACCAGAACTCCCTCGACCAGGGCCAGCTCGCCACCCGCCGCGGCCTGCACTGCAGCAAGGACGACATCATCCGCCGCGCGGTGATCCAGCAGCTGATCTGCCATTTCCAGCTGGACATCGGGGAAATCGAGGAGCTCTACAACATCGATTTCCGCGGTTATTTCGCGGATATCTGGCCGGAACTGGAACGCTTCGCCGCCGACGGACTGATCACCCTCAGCCCGCGCAACATCGACGTCAGCGCCTCGGGACGGCTGCTGGTGCGGAGCATCTGCATGGCGTTCGACCACTACCTGCCGGCGCAGAACCTGCAACGCTTCTCGCGGGTCATCTGACCCGCGCGGCAAGTCGATGGACGGCCGAGACCGAGTGTCGCATCCATTGCAACAGGATATGTCCACCACCTCCGGCGCTGAACGGCCCTGAATCGACTCTTTCCGGAGCGTCCCGGGATACTTCTCCGTCTTCCCGCCCTTTCCTCCGCCACTCCAATGGCCGACTCAGACAGGCCGGCAGCTGGCGCCCGATCCATTGACTGGGGTACCCTTGATCTCTGTATGCCTTCTCTCTCAAGGATCTCTCAATGGCCGAAACCATCAAAGTGCGCGCATTGCCCCAGGCGCACTGCAAGGATTGCAGCCTGGCGGCCCTCTGCCTGCCCCTGTCGCTGAACTCCACCGACATGGACGCCCTGGATGAAATCGTCAAGCGCGGCCGCCCACTGAAGAAAGGCGAATTCCTGTTCCGTCAGGGCGACCCCTTCGGCTCCGTCTTCGCGGTCCGTTCCGGCGCACTCAAGACCTTCAGCATCACCGACGGCGGCGAAGAGCAGATCACCGGCTTCCACCTGCCCAGCGAGCTGGTCGGCCTGTCCGGCATGGACACCGAGTGCTACCCGGTGTCGGCCCAGGCGCTGGAAACCACCTCGGTCTGCGAGATTCCCTTCGAGCGCCTGGACGAGCTGTCCGAGCAACTGCCGCTGCTGCGCCGCCAGCTGCTGCGAGTGATGAGCCGCGAGATCCGCGACGATCAGCAGATGATGATGCTGCTTTCGAAGAAGACCGCCGACGAACGCATCGCCACCTTCCTGGTCAACCTCTCCGCGCGCTTCCGCGCCCGAGGCTTCTCGGCCCAGCAGTTCCGCCTGGCCATGTCGCGCAACGAGATCGGCAACTACCTGGGCCTCGCGGTGGAAACCGTCTCCCGCGTGTTCACCCGCTTCCAGCAGAACGGCCTGATCGCCGCCGAAGGCAAGGAAGTGCACATCCTCGACTCCATCGAGCTGTGCGCACTGGCAGGTGGTCAGCTGGAAAGCTGATCGATCGGTCGACTTTCCGGTCATCGAAAACGGGCTCGCCAACTGGCGGGCCCGTTATACTTCCGCCTCTGCAAAATCGCATCGGGTGCACAGCCAGCATGATCCTCAACCAACTCGACCTGAAGTCCGTGATCCGCGCCGTTCCCGACTTTCCCAAGCCCGGCGTCATGTTCCGCGACATCACCCCGCTGTTCCAGTCGCCGCGAGCCCTGCGCTTCGTCGCCGACAGCTTCATCCAGCGCTACGTCGAGGCCGACTTCAGCCACATCGGCGCCATGGACGCCCGCGGCTTCCTGATCGGTTCGATCATCGCCTACGAGCTGAACAAGCCCCTGGTGCTGTTCCGCAAGCGCGGCAAGCTGCCGGCCGAGGTGCTGGCCCAGGCCTACGAGACCGAGTACGGCGAAGCCCTGCTGGAGGTCCACGCCGACAGCCTGTGCGAAGGCGACAGCGTGCTGATCTTCGATGACCTGATCGCCACCGGCGGCACCCTGCTGGCCGCCGCGCAACTGGTGCGCCGCATGGGTGCCAGCGTGTTCGAGGCCGCCGCGATCATCGACCTGCCGGAACTGGGCGGCTCGGCCAAGCTGGCCGACGCGCAGATTTCCACCTACAGCCTGACTGCGTTCGCCCTCGACGAGCGCTGATCGGTCGCTACCAGCAACAAAACGGGCGCCTCGGCGCCCGTTTTCGCTTCCCCCATCCAATGGCTGGTCATGGCCGGTTTGGCCTGATCCGACCCGGGCACGGCCGGATATGACCTGGCGATTGTCCGACAAGACTCCGAACATGACATCAGCTAATGACACACTCCGAGGTGGCATAGCGAACTAACGACAGGGCTTGCCCGGGTCGCGCCCCGCCGCGCACCACCCGCCCGCACAACAACAAGGAGTTAGTCATGAACGCCAGCACCACGCCGATCCGCGCCAATTTCCCGGTCCGCCGCATGGATTTCAGCTTCAGCGAAACGCCGAAATACTGGTGGGACGGGCAACCCTTCATGACCCACTTCATGAACAACCTGTCCTCGCTGTTCCCCTACGGCGAGAAGTTCTTCGTCGACAGCGTGCGTGCCGTGCGCGAGCGCATCCGCGACCCGCAGCTGCAGAAGGACGTCAGCGCCTTCATCGGCCAGGAAGCCATGCACTCCAAGGAGCACGCAACCTACAACGAGTACGCCGACGTGCATGGCATCGACCTGGAACGCCTGGAGCTGCGCATCAAGCACCTGCTCGGGGCGATCAGCAAGGTCACCACGAAGAAGCACCAGCTGGCGATCACCTGCGCCCTGGAGCACTTCACCGCGACCATGGCCGAACAGTTGCTCAAGCGCGAAGACCTCAGCAGCCAGATGAAGTCCGACAAGATGTACAAGCTGTGGATGTGGCATGCCGTCGAGGAGAACGAGCACAAGGCGGTGGCCTATGACGTCTACCAGCAGGTCTACGGCGGCTACTTCACCCGTACCGCGGTGATGCTGCTGACCACCCTGATCTTCCTCGGCGTCATCGGCGGCTTCCAGATCCACCTGCTGCGCCGCGATGGCCAACTGCTCAACTGGCGCAGCTGGACGCACGGCCTGGGCGTGCTGCTGCACCCGCGCCGCGGCTACTTCGTCAACCTGATCCGCCCCTGGCTGGACTACTTCCGCCCCGGCTTCCACCCCTTCGACCACGACACCAAGGCGCTGGAGACCCGCTGGAAGGACCAGCTGGATTTCGCCGGCTGATCGTCGCGGTGGAACTGAAAACGCCAGGCACTGCCTGGCGTTTTGCGTTGCAGCCCATCGCGCCGATGGTTCTTCGTAGGAGCGGACCTTGTCCGCGAAGGGCTTGCCTCGCTGAAGAGCATCGCGGAGAAGCTCCGCTCCTACGAAAGCAAAAGCCCACGCCGCAGGAGCAGGTTTCAGCCCTCCTGCCGGCGCGGCAGGTCGTCCCTGGTGTCGAACCACGGCAACTGCGACGAGCACCACACATGGCAGCGCGGCTCGATCAGCGCCGGCTCGTCCAGGGTCACGTAATTGAGTCCGACGGTGTCGCCATCGCGCACGCGAAACTCCAGCGGCGTGCCGCACTTCACGCAGAAGCGCCGTTCCCCGTCCTCGCTGGAGCGCCACAGTCCCAGCTCACCGGACAGGTAGTGGAAGCCCGACAGCGGAATCACCGCCCAGGGCAACGCCGGCGCGGCGCTGGACTTCTGGCAGATGCGGCAGTGGCAGTAGCCGGTCTCCTCCGGCTCGGCATCCACCCGGTAGCGCACCGCGCCGCAGGCGCAGCCGCCGAACAGGGGCAAGGGCAACATGGCGAACCTCCCGGACAGGACATGAAGACTCAAAGCCTAGCCAGCATCCCGAAGGTCTGCAGCACCGCGACGCCGGTGAAGAGCAGCAGGATCTGCCGCCCGGCCAGGGCGCAGACCTCCTCGCGCTGCTCCGGCGGACGCTCGAGATAGTCCAGCGATTGCTGGAACAGCTGCCGGCTGATCGCCCGCGACAACTGCCGGAGCTCCCCCTCGTCGATCTCCGGCAGCAGGTGGAACCGGCGGATGTCCTCGGCCATGTCCTCGCCGAACTCGTCCATCACCCGCGCCAGCGCCGCGCGCAGCACCGGCGAGGGACCATGCAGCTCGCGCACGCCGATGATGAAGGCCTGCGGGTTGCCCTCGACGTAGTCGAAGAACAGCCGCACGGTTTCCCGGGTCACGCGCTGGCCACGCTCCAGGTCCAGGCCGAAGGGCAGGCCGGCGGCGCCCTCCCCCGCTTGCGCGCGCTCGGCGGCCTCGCGGCGCAGGTCGCGCAGCGGCTGGCGCAACTGAGTGGCGATGTCGCGGATGATCGCCAGGCCCAGGTCGTCGACGTCGCCGAAATGCCGGTAGAAGGTGTTCGGGTTCAGCCCCGCCTCCCGCGCCAGCTCGCGCAACCCCAGGCTGCTCAGGCTGCGCCGGCCGGCCGCCAGGCGCAGTGCCGCGTCGATCAGCGCGCGCTTGCCCGCGGCTTCCGCCGGCCGTTCTTCCTGTCCGGTTTCCATGAATCTGGCGCGCGCCCCCACCTAAGGTTGGTTGTTCCCGAAGTATACAGATGTCTACATTCGCACCACGTAGACAGTTGTATACGCCAGCAATAATCATAACAGGAGCTTGGCCATGGGTACGGGTATGAGCACGCAACCTAAGACTGCCCCGAGCAGACACTGCAAGATCGCCATCGTCGGCACCGGGTTTTCCGGGCTGGGCATGGCGATCCGCCTGAAGCAGGAAGGCGAGAACGACTTCCTGCTGTTCGAGAAGGACGCCGGCGTCGGCGGTACCTGGCGGGTCAACAACTACCCGGGCTGCGCCTGCGACGTGCAATCCCATGTCTACTCCTTCTCCTTCGAGCCGAACCCGGACTGGACGCGCATGTTCGCCCGCCAGCCGGAAATCCGCGCCTACCTGGAGAACTGCTGGAAGAAGTACCGCCTGGAAGACAAGACCCTGCTCAACACCGAGATGGTGCGCCTGGAGTGGAACGACGAGCAGCAGCTCTGGCACCTGTTCGACGCCGCCGGCAACCACTACACCGCCAAGGCCGTGGTCTCCGGCATGGGCGCCCTGTCGATCCCCTCGATCCCGGCGCTCAAGGGCCTGGAGAACTTCCAGGGCAAGGCCTTCCACTCCCAGCAGTGGGACCACGGCTACGACCTCAAGGGCAAGCGCGTGGCGGTGATCGGCACCGGCGCCTCGGCCATCCAGTTCGTCCCGGAAATCCAGCCGCTGGTGGCCAGGCTCGACCTCTACCAGCGCACCGCGCCGTGGATCCTGCCCAAGCCGGACCGCGCCATCAGCGACAAGGAACGCGCGCGCTTCCGCCACTTCCCGCTGCTGCAGAAACTCTGGCGCGGCGCCCTCTACAGCATGCTCGAAGGCCGCGTGCTGGGCTTCACCTTCGCGCCCTGGGCGATGAAGCTGGTGGGCCGGCTGGCCGAGCGCTTCATCCGCCAGCAGGTCAAGGACCCGGACCTGCGCCGCAAGCTGACCCCGGACTACACCATCGGCTGCAAGCGCGTGCTCATGTCGCACAACTACTACCCGGCGCTGGCGGCGGCCAACGCCGCGGTGATCACCGAAGGCATCCGCGAGATCAGGGCCGGCAGCATCGTCACCAGCGACGGCCGCGAGCGCCCGGTGGACGCCATCATCTTCGGCACCGGCTTCACCGCCAACGACCCGATCCCGCGCGGCGCGGTGTTCGGCAAGGGCGGCGTCGACCTGCTCGACACCTGGCCCAACGGCCCGGAAGCCTACAAGGGCACCATGACCCGCGGCTTCCCCAACCTGTTCTTCCTGATGGGCCCGAACACCGGCCTGGGCCACAACTCCATGGTCTACATGATCGAATCGCAGATCGCCTACGTGCTGGGCGCCATCCGCCTGATGGACCGCCGCGAGCTGCAGAGCGTCGAAGTGAAGGAAGACGCGCAGGCGCGCTGGAACGAGAAGCTGCAGCGCGGCCTCAACCACAGCGTATGGAACACCGGCGGCTGCAACAGCTGGTACCTGCACCCGGTGAGCGGGCGCAACTGCACCCTGTGGCCGGGCTTCACCTGGCGTTTCCGCGCGCTGACCAGCCAGTTCGACCCGGCCGCCTACCATCTGAAGGCCAAGCCCCTGGGCAACCCCGCCGTCCAAGCGCCACGCCACGCCGAGGAGGTGCCGGCATGAAGAGTTTCGAGAACAAGGTCGCCGCCATCACCGGCGCCGGCTCCGGCATCGGCCGCGCCCTGGCCCTCGAACTGGGCGCCCGCGGCTGCCACCTGGCGCTGGCCGACGTCAACGCCGCCGGCCTGGAGGAAACCCGCCAGTTGCTCGCCTCCAGCGGCGTGCGCGTGTCCGTCGACACGGTGAACGTCGCCGACCGCGAACAGGTGCACGCCTGGGCCGACAAGGCCGCCCGCGAGCACGGCAAGGTCAACCTGGTGTTCAACAACGCCGGGGTCGCCCACGCCGGCACCGTGGAAGCCAGTGACTACGAAGAATACGAGTGGATCACCAACATCAACTTCTGGGGCGTGGTCTACGGCACCAAGGCCTTCCTGCCGCACCTGAAAGCCTCGGGCGACGGCCACGTGGTCAACGTCTCCAGCGTGTTCGGGCTGTTCTCCCAGCCGGGCATGAGCGCCTACAACGCCACCAAGTTCGCCGTGCGCGGCTTCACCGAGTCGCTGCGCCAGGAGCTGGACATGGAGCGCGGCGGCGTCTCGGCCAGCTGCGTGCACCCCGGCGGGATCAAGACCAACATCGCCAGGACCGCGCGGATGAACGACAGCATGGCCAAGGTCACCGGGCAGAGCGCCGAGCAGGCCCGCAGCCAGTTCAACGACCAGTTGCTGCGCACCACCCCGCAGAAGGCCGCCCAGGTCATCCTGCGCGGCGTGGAGCGTGACGCGCGGCGCATCCTGATCGGCCCGGACGCCCACGCCATCGACCTGATGCTGCGCCTGCTGCCGGTCGGGTACCAGAAGGTGGTCACCGGCAGCATGAAGCTGGCCAGGCGCTTCGCGCCCAAACCCAAGCGCAAGCACGGCGCCGAGGGTGTCGAGGCCAAGTAGGCGTCCCTTTCCCTGTCGGGCCGGCGCCCACCCTCTACCCCGGGTGGGCGCCGTTTTTTTTGGATGAAGGGCTCAGCGACGGGTCACCACCACCTCCAGGTACTCGCCGGGCACCACCAGCGACGACGGGCCGGCGCGATTGCTCGCCTCCAGCAGCTGCGTCAGGTCGCGCTCCAGCCCCTTCGCCTCGCTCTCCGGCAGGCTGGCGAACGCCTTGTGCAGCGGGCCGTACCAGTCCCGGAAGACCTCGATGAAATGCGTCGCCGAGCGATAGCGGAAGTTGAAGATCTGCCGCGAGGCGCGCAGTTCGCCGAGCGCCTCGCCGAACAGCTCGCGCAGATGTTCCTCCCGCCCCCAGGCAGATGGCGGACGCACGCCGGGCGCCGGCGGGACATACCCGGAAAGCACCTTGAACAGCTGGCCGATGAAGCCTTCCGGCGTCCAGTTGGCCAGGCCGATGCGCCCGCCGGAGCGGCAGACCCGCGCCAGCTCCGCGGCCGCCTTCGGCTGGTCGGGGGTGAACATCACGCCGAAGGTCGAGACCACCGCATCGAAACTGCCCGCCTCGAAGGGCAGCGCCTCGGCATCGGCCTCGTGGAACGCCACCTCCAGGTGCTCGGCCCGCGCGCGCTCGGCGCCCAGCTCCAGCAGGCGCGGCACATAGTCGGTGGAGGTCACCCGGCAGCCACGCCGGGCCGCCGCCAGGGTGGCGTTGCCATTGCCGGCGGCGACATCCAGCACCCGCTCGTCGCAGCGCAGGTCGCAGGCTTCGGCCAGGCGCTCGCCGACGATCTGCAGGGTGGTGCCGATCACGGCGTAGTCGCCGCTGGCCCAGGTGGCCATCTGGCGTTGTTTCAGGGCATTGAGGTCTACATCGGTGCTCATCTGTGCATCTCCAGGCAGCGCCGGCGCGCTCATTCGGCGGTGGTCGGGTCGAGGGTGGTGACGACCTGCGATACCCGGTTGGCCGGGAAGCCGCCCAGGCGCGCGTGCTCGCGCACGGCGTCCTCGTCGGGGGCGATGTACAGGCAGTAGATGCGGTCACCGGTCACGTAGCTTTGCAGCCATTGAATCTGCGGCCCCAGCTGGCTCAGGACTTTGCAGGACTTCTGCGCGATGGCCTTGAAATCGCGCTCGGACAGGGTGCCGGCGCCGGGGATTTCGCGCTCGATAACGAACTTGGGCATGACAGTCTCCATTGGGTGGGATCGAACGGGGACCGCAACCTCCCGCACCTTCATGCTGCGCCGCGCGCCGGTTGCCGTCCTGCCCCAGCGTCGGCCTTGCCTGCCCGATCGTCCGACGGTCCGCCGTGGTGGCGATATAGCACCCAGAATTTCTGAAAGCCCCGGCGGAGGGACTGTCCATGAGCTCGGAAACCATCCTCGCCGCGCAACAGCGCCTGACCCGCCTGGTGCGCCAGCGGCCGGCCGTCGCCCAGGTCCGCGACGTCCCCGCCACCGCGCACTGGGAAGGTGCCGGCAAGACGCGCACCCAGCATCCGGACGGCAACGCGCTGTACACCGACCTGCCCGCCGAGCTGGGCGGCGACGGCGAGCGGGTCAGCCCCGGCTGGCTGCTGCGCGCGGCGCTGGCGTCCTGCGCGGTCACGCGCATCGCCATGTTGGCGGCGGAAAAGGGCCTGCAACCGCAGCGGCTGGAGGCGGAAGTCGCCAGCGACAGCGACCTGCACGGTCTGCTCGGGCTGGCGCGGGAAGACGGCCAGCGCGCTTCGGCCGGGCCGCGGGAAATCCGCCTGCAGGTGCGCATCAGCGTGCCGGGCGCCGCGGATGCGGCGGTGCGCGAACTGGTCGAGGAGGCGATCCGCGTCTCTCCCATGGCCAGCGCGCTGGCCGAGGCCGTCCCCGTGCGGCTCGCCATCGACAGCGGCGCGGACTGATGGACGCGCTCTCGGAAACCCTGCGCGTGGTGCGGCTGGTCGGCGCCATCTTCATCAACGCGCGCTTCACCGCGCCCTGGTGCTACCAGTCGCCCCGCGCCGACTCGGTGGTCGAGCTGCTGGAGCCCGGCGCCGAGCAGGTGGTGATCTTCCACCTGATCACCGAGGGCGAATGCTTCGTCGAGATGGGCCGCGCCGAGCCACTGCATCTGGTCGCTGGCGACGCGGTGCTGTTCCCTCAGGGCCACGCCCATTGCATGACGTCCCAACCCGGCGTGCCGCCGGCCAGCGGCGCGCAGCTGGACACGGTGCTGGCGCGCCGGCCACGGCAACTGGCCTATGGCGGCGGCGGCGCGACGACCCGCCTGGTGTGCGGCTACCTGGCCTGCGACGCGCGCCTGGCGCGGCTGCTGCTGGCCGGGCTGCCGGCGCTGGTGAAGGTCAACGTGCGCGGCTCCGCCGCCGGCGACTGGCTGGAAGCCTCGGTGCGCTACGCCCTGGCCGAGGCGCGCTCGCCCCGCCCCGGCGGCGCCGGCGTGCTGGCCAAGCTGGCGGAGGTGCTGTTCATCGAGATGCTGCGGCTGTACATGGAGCAGCAGGGCGAAGGCCGCAGCGGCTGGCTGGCCGGCCTGCAGGACCGCATCGTCGGCAGCGCCCTCGGTGCCCTGCACAAGTCGCCGGCCCACGCCTGGAGCCTGGAGGAACTGGCGCGCAGCGCCGGCACCTCGCGCTCGGTGCTGGCCGAGCGCTTCCAGTGCCTGGTCGGCTGCCCGCCGATGCAGTACCTGACCCAGTGGCGGATGCTCCTCGCCGCCAACCTGCTGCGCGGCAGCAACGCCCCGCTGGCGCGCATCGCCGAGGACGTCGGCTACCAGACGGACACCGCCTTCAGCCGCGCCTTCCGCCGCGAATACGGCTGCCCGCCGGCCGCCTGGCGGCGCAGCCAATCGGCCGGCGCGCGCCCTGGATTTTCGTAGGAGCGGACTCCGTCCGCGATCCCGGGCCAGGCACATCGCGGGCGGAGTCCGCTCCTACAGGATCAGGAGCCCCCAAGTCTCTCTTGGGGCGAGGAACACGGGGCTCGCAGAAGAAGATAGGAAAAGCCGCGCTTACAGCCCCATCTGCTTGGCGATGATCTCGTTCATGATCTCCCGCGTACCGCCGCCGATGGAGAGGATGCGGTTGTCGCGGTACAGCCGCTCCACCAGGCTCTCGCGCATGTAGCCCATGCCGCCGAGGGCCTGCACCGCATCGTAGGTGACACGGTCGGCGACGTCGGTGGCGAAGTTCTTGGCCATGGAGATTTCCTTGATCACGCTCTTGCCGATGGCCATCTTCGCCGCCTGGCGGTAGGTGAACTCGCGGGACACCTCCACCTGGGTGGCCATCTCCGCCAGCCGATGCTTGAGCACCTGGAACCTGCCGATGGGCTTGCCGAAGGCCTCGCGCTCGCGGCACCAGGCCAGCGCCTCGTCCAGCGCCAGCTGCGCGGTCATGTTGGCCATGATCGCCAGCGCCAGGCGCTCGCTCTGGAAGTTCGCCATGATGCAGGCGAAGCCCATGTTCTCGGCGCCGATCAGGTTTTCCGCCGGCACCCGGCAATCGTCGAAGAACAGCTCGGCGGTGTCCGACGCCCACCAGCCCATCTTCTTCAGCTTGCGGCTGACGCTGAAGCCGGGCGTGCCCTTCTCCACCAGTAGCAGGCTGACGCCGCCGAAGCCGTCGCCGCCGGTACGCACCGCCACGGTGTAGTAATCGGCGCGCACACCGCTGGTGATGAAGGTCTTGCTGCCGCTCACGCGGTAGTGGTCGCCGTCGCGCACGGCGCGGGTCTTCAGGCTGGCCACGTCGGAGCCGCCGGACGGCTCGGTCACCGCCAGCGCGATGATCTTCTCGCCGGCCAGCACCTGCGGCGCGATGCGCTCGCGCAGCTCCGGGCGGCCCCACTTGATCAACGGCGGCAGGCCGATGTCCAGCGAGCCGAGGCCCGCCACCAGTCCGCCGGAGCCGCAGCGCATCAGCTCCTCGCTGGCCGCCACCTTGGCGAACAGGTCGCCCTCGTGGCTGCCACCCAGCGCCTCCGGGTAGCCGATGCCGAGGATGCCGGCCTCGCCGGCCTTGCGGTACAGCTCGCGGGGAAACTCCTCGGCTTCTTCCCAGTCGGCGACGTAGGGCAGGATTTCCCGCTCGACGAAGCGCCGCACGCTGTCGCGGACCAGGCGGTGACTGTCATCGAAGTATTCGGCGAACACGGACATGGCAAGGCTCCAGGCGATTTGCCTGAAAACTTACCGAGCGCTTGCTTGGTTTACAAGGCGAGACATCCGCCATCGGTCAGGGCAGATGCGCCGCGCCCGCCCGTCGAAGCGGGAAAAGCCCGGATCAGCCGCTGATCGGCCGGCGTCCGGCCAGGGCGTGGGCCAGGGTGCCGCCGTCCACCAGCTCCAACTCGCCGCCCAGCGGCACGCCGTGGGCGATGCGCGACAGGGTAATACCGCTGCCGCCGAGCAGCTGGGCGATGTAATGAGCGGTCGCCTCGCCTTCCACCGTGGGGTTGGTGGCGAGGATGATCTCGCTGAAGCTGCCGGCCTTGATCCGCGCTTCCAGCTCGGGAATGCCGATGGCTTCCGGGCCCAGGCCGTCCAGCGGCGAGAGATGGCCCTTGAGCACGAAATAGCGCCCGCGGTAGCCGGTCTGCTCGACGGCGAACACATCCAGCGGACCTTCCACCACGCACAGCAGGCTGTCGTCGCGGCGCGGGTCGGAGCATTGCGGGCAGAACTCGTCTTCCGACAGCGTGCGGCACTGCTTGCAGTGACCGACGCCTTCCATCGCCTGGGTCAGCGCCTGGGCCAGGCGCAGGCCGCCGCTGCGGTCGCGCTCCAGCAGCTGCAGCGCCATGCGCTGGGCACTCTTCTGCCCCACTCCGGGCAGGATGCGCAGGGCGTCGATCAGTTGGCGGATCAGCGGGCTGAAGCTCATGGGGCGGTCTCAGGTTTCCGGATGGATAGAACGACTGTAGGAGCGAGCTTGCTCGCGAACCCCTGCCAAGCCGCGAGGGCTGGAAGAGCCGTCGCTTGCAAAACAGGGAGGGAAAAATCATGCAGCGGGCCGTTCAGGCCCAAGCAGGGCAAGGCGCCGTCGGGTGAGGAACCGGAGTGTGCTGCAGCACATGAATTCCGAACCCGACGGCAACGCCGCCATGCGCCGGGCATGGGCGGCACGAACGAACTCAGAAAGGCATCTTGAAGCCTGGGGGGAGCTGCATGCCGGCGGTCATGCCGGACATCTTCTCCTGGTTGTTCTGCTCGATCTTGCGCACGGCGTCGTTCACCGCGGCGGCGATCAGGTCCTCGAGGATGTCCTTGTCTTCCTGCATCAGGCTGTCGTCCAGGGAGACGCGCTTGACGTCATGGCGACCGGTCATCACCACGCTCACCAGGCCGGCGCCGGACTGGCCGGTCACTTCGGCGTTGGCCAGCTCTTCCTGCATCTTCTGCATCTTTTCCTGCATCTGCTGGGCCTGCTTCATCAGGCCGGCCATGCCACCTTTCATCATTTCGATCACCTCGATTCGTTCAGTCGTGGAGAAGTCAGAGTCTGTTCGCGGCCTCGCGAGCTAGAGCAGAACTAGGCGAAAGCAGGCGAGGGAGCGGAGTTTACACGCAGTAAATGAGCATCCCTCGCCTGCTTTCAACGACGTTCTGCCGACGCGCAGCAGGTCGCGGACTGGCTCTCAGGCCTTCGCCTCCAGGGGTTCAATAGTACCGTCGCGGACGACCGCGGCGAACTGTTGCTTCATCTGTAGCACATAGGGGTCGGCGGCGATGGACGCCTCGGCCAGGCGCTGACGCTCGGCGCGCTTGCGCGCGGCGGCCTGGGCCGGGGTCTCCTGCTCGGGCTTCTGCAGGGTCACCTGCAGGGTCAGGGTGCGGCCGTGGAACTGGTTCAGCGCATCGTTCAGGCGACGCTGCTGGTTGGGGTTGAACAACGCGCTCTGCCCCGGGTCCAGGTGCAGGTGCCAGTGGTCGCCGTCCACCGCCACCAGGGTGCAGTTGGCGCCGATGCTGGCGGTCATGCCGGCCAGGCCCAGGCGCGGGAACAGCTCCAGCCATTCGGCGGCCAGACCGGTCGCGGGCATGGCGGCGGGTTCGGGTTCCGGCTCGGCCTGTTCCTGCGGCGCTTCGTTCTCCAGGTAGCCGTAGGACTCCATGTCCACTTCGTAGTAGTCGTCGGCGGGCGGCGGCTCTTCGTCGCGATCGTCATCCTCGGCCGGGGCTTCGGCGACGACCGGGGCCGACGGCGCGGCTGCAGGTGCAGGTGCAGGTGCAGGTGCAGGTGCAGGTGCAGGTGCAGGTGCAGGTGCAGCAGGCTCGACCGGCGCGGGAGCGGCGGCAACCGGCGCGGCGGGCTCTTCCCACGGCAGGTCGACCGGCGCTTCGGCAGCGGGCTGTACGGGCTCGGCGGCCGGCTCCGCCGGCACGGCGACCTCAGGTTCCGCTTCGACCGGGGCCGGCGCAGGCGCGCGCTCGGCCACCGGCACAGGAGCGGGCGCCGGCTCGGCTTGCGCAGCCGGAGCTGGAACTGGAGCCGGAGCCGCCTGCGGCCGGGCCGCAGCAACGGCCGGCGCGACCTCGGCTACCGGAGCGGCCGGCGCAGCGACAGGCGCGGCAATGGATGCAACCGGCGCCGCAACGGCGGCGCCGGCCACTGGGTTGGGGTTGGAATCAGCCGTGGCCTTGCTGATCCCCAGGTCCTTTAGTGGCAACCTGGGCGCGCCGGCGGCATCGGCCGGGCGGAACGCCAGCATCCGCAGCAGCACCATCTCGAAGCCGCCACGGGGATCGGGCGCCAGCGGCAGGTCGCGGCGGCCGATCAGGCCCATCTGGTAGTAGAACTGCACGTCCTCGGCCGGCAGCGCCCGGGCCAGCGCGAGCACGCGGTCGCGGTCGCCCTGGCCGTTGTCCACCGCCTCGGGCAACGCCTGGGCGATGGCCACGCGGTGCAGCACGTTGAGCATTTCCGCCAGCACGCCGCCCCAGTCCGGGCCCTGCTCGGCCAGGTGGCGCACCGCTTCGAGCAGCGCGCGGGCATCGCCTTCCAGCAGCGCGTGGAGCACGCCGTAGACCTGGCCGTGATCCAGGGTGCCGAGCATGGCGCGCACGTCGGCGGCCAGCACCTTGCCCTCACCGAAGGCGATGGCCTGGTCGGTGAGGCTCATGGCGTCGCGCATGGAGCCATCGGCGGCGCGGCCGAGCAGCCACAGTGCGTCTTCCTCGAAGGGCACGTTCTCCGCGCCCAGCACGTGGGTCAGGTGCTCCACCACCCGCTCCGGCGGCATGTTCTTCAGGGAGAACTGCAGGCAGCGCGAGAGGATGGTGACCGGCAGCTTCTGCGGGTCGGTGGTGGCGAGCAGGAACTTCACGTGCGGCGGCGGCTCCTCCAGGGTCTTCAACAGCGCGTTGAAGCTGTGGCTGGAGAGCATGTGCACTTCGTCGATCAGGTAGACCTTGTAGCGCCCGCGGGTCGGCGAATACTGCACGTTGTCGAGCAGCTCGCGGGTGTCCTCGACCTTGGTGCGGCTGGCGGCGTCGACTTCGATCAGGTCGACGAAGCGGCCCTCGTCGATCTCCCGGCAGACCGAGCACTGCCCGCACGGTGTCGAGCTGACGCCGGTCTCGCAGTTCAGGCACTTGGCCAGGATGCGCGCGATGGTGGTCTTGCCCACGCCGCGGGTGCCGGTGAACAGGTAGGCGTGGTGCAGGCGCTGGTTGTCCAGCGCGTTGATCAGGGCCTTGAGCACATGGGTCTGGCCGACCATTTCGCGGAACGAACGCGGACGCCATTTGCGGGCAAGAACCTGATAACTCATTGATATCCATCGCACAGGTGAGCAGAAGTGGGCTAATCCTAGCGAAGCGGACCGTAAATTGCACCCGATGTCCGCTCTGGCCTTTGGTACATCTTGGCAAGGCCCGATCCATACAGGCATTGTGTCGCCATCACGCCGCCATCGGAGCCTTGATGCGCCTGCTCGCAATCGCCCTGCTGTTCAGCTCTGCCTTCGCCCTTGCCGAGGAGCGCCCGCTGCGCTTCTCGGTGGTCGACAGCTGGGCGATGCCCCTGGCGCGCATCGAGGACGGCAAGCTGACCGGCGGCATCCTCTTCGAGCTGTACAGCGAGATCGCCCGCCAGGTGCATCGGCCGCCGGCCTTCCATATCCTGCCCCGCGCCCGCGTCGAACAGGCGCTGCTCAACCATACGGTGGACGTGCGCTGCTACGTCGCGCCGGCCTGGACCGAACACGACTTCAAGGATTACCGCTGGAGCGTGCCGCTGATGACGCAGCGCGACATACTGGTCAGCCGCGCGGGCCTGCCGGGCGACCTGCAGAGCCTGTCCGGCCAGGCCGTCGGCACCGTGCTCGGCTACCACTACCCGCGCCTGCAGCCGCTGCTGGACAGCGGCCAGGTGACCCGCGACGAAGCGCGCAACCAGGAGCTGGTGCTGAAGAAACTGCAGATCGGCCGTTACCGCTACGCGATCAGCAGCGAAATCACCCTGGACTGGTTCAACCGCTCGCTGCCGCACGGCCAGCGCCTGACGCTCGCCAGCATCCTCGAGGAAACCCCGCTGTCGTGCATGGTGCTGGACAGCCCGGAGATGCCCACCGCGGAGCTGCTTTCGGCGCTGGCGGCGCTGAAGGCCAACGGAGGGATCGAGCGGATCCTCGCTCGCTATCGCTGAAACAACGGGGCACTGAAATAAAGGCTGGAGCTCGACGCCGGGGATGGCGGAGCGATTTTCCTGCCCCTGAAATGGAGGCGGCCCCGCCAGCCACACCCCGGCACACAATGTCCCCGCCTTGGCTGCTTCCTTCCGGACCTGACCAGGTAAGCGAGTAATCGTTGCGGGGGGACCGACAGGGCCACCATCGCGAATCTCGCCAGATCGGCGAGCCGCGCCATTGTAGCGGCTTGTTTGCAAGTTACAAGCACTTCAAGCACTTAGGTGCGCCCATCAGCAATTCCCGATGGGCGCCAAGTGCCTGGGCCGCACCTTACTCCGCCTGGATCAGCCCTTCGGGTCGAGGCTGGGTGGAGACCTCCAGGTTCGGCCCGATGTACAGGTCCGTCTTGTCGTAGCCCGGACGGGTGCTGAAGGTGGAGTAGCGCTCCGCGCCCTGGTGGAACTGGAAGGCCACGCGGTATTCGCCCGGGCGCCACAGGCGCAGCGGGAACACGCGCGACTCGCCCGGCCTGATCTCGCCGGCCAGGCTTTCCTCGCCGTTCTCCTTGAAGCTGTAGCTGACCGCCGCCCCGCCCTGCCCCATCCCGCCGTTCGCGTCATAGTGCAGGACGATCTGCGGCCGCTCGGTCCAGGCCACGTAGCCCCCGAACAGCAGCACCAGCGCCGCCACGCCAAGCAGGCGCTGCTTTCTTGCCTTGTCCATCTCGCTCTCCGCTCGCGGACGACCCGCCCCGCCTTGCGCGGGGCGGGTCCGCCGGTCAGTTCAGGCTGTCGACCAGGGCCTTGGCCGGCACCAGGCGCACCGCTTTCTTCGCGGCGATCTCGATGCTCTTGCCGGTCTGCGGGTTGCGGCCGGTGCGGGCGGCGCGCTCGCTGACCTTGAGCTTGCCGATGCCCGGCAGGGTCAGTTCGCCGTCGTTTTCCAGGGCGTCCTGGGCGATCTGCGCCAGTTGCTCGAACACGCCGCGCACGGCGGCCTGGGTCAGGTCGAGGGATTCGGCGATATCGCGAACCAGTTGGTCCTTGGTCATGGGCATGGAATAGCTCCTGGGTAGATTGATCGTTGAGGGTGTGTCAGGCGCCGATGCCGTGGTCGGCCAGCAGCCTGAGCAGCTGCTCTTCGTCCATCACGGCGACGCCGAGTTCCTGGGCCTTGGCCAGTTTCGAACCGGCTCCCGGCCCGGCCACCACGCAATGGGTCTTGGCCGAGACCGAGCCGGCCACCTTGGCGCCCAGGCTTTCCAGTTTTTCCTTGGCGACGTCGCGGCTCATGGCCTCCAGGGTGCCGGTGAGCACCCAGGTCTGGCCGGCCAGCGGCAGGCCTTCGACCGCCTTGCGCTCGCTGCGCCAGTGCATGCCGAACTCCGCCAGCTGCGCCTCGACGAGCTTGGCGCGCTCGACGCGGGCAGCATCGGCGAAATATTCGCGCACCGATTGCCTGGCCTTCTCGTTCACGCCCTTGAGGGTGCTGAGGTCCAGCCAGTCCTGGCTCAGCGCGACCAGCCCGTCGAGGCTGCCGGTCCTGTCGGCCAGCTTCTCGGCGCCGGTGGCGGCGATGAAGGGGATGTTCAGCTTGTCGATGAAGCCGGCCAGGGTGGCGCAGGCGGCGAACTCGGCGGAAACCTCGCCTTCGTCCTGCAGCTCGATGCCACGCTCCAGCAGTTGCCGGATCACGTTGCGGTTGTGCTCGTCACCGAAGAAGTTGTGGATCTCGTAGGCCACTTCGCCGCCGACGTCCGGCAGGTAGGTCAGCACTTCCGGCAGCGCCTTCTGGATGCGCGCCAGCGAGCCCAGGGAGCGCGCCAGCAGCTTGGCGGTCTCCTCGCCCACGTCGGGGATGCCCAGGGCGAAGACGAAGCGCGCCAGCGCCGGCTTGCGGCTGTCGGCGATGGCGGCGAGCAGGTTGCGCGTGGAGACCTCGGCGAAGCCTTCCAGCTCGATGACCTGTTCATAGGTGAGCGTGTAGAGGTCGGCCGGCGACGTCACCAGGCCCTTGTCCACCAGTTGCTCGACGATCTTGTCGCCGAGGCCATCGATGTCCATGGCGCGGCGCGAGACGAAGTGGATGATGGCCTGCTTGAGCTGCGCCTGGCAGAACAGCCGGCCGACGCAACGGTAGATGGCGCCTTCGCTGACCGATTCCTTGCCCTTGCTGCGCTTGACCAGCTGGGTGCGCTCGACCTGCGAGCCGCACACCGGGCACTGGGTCGGAATCTCCACCGGGCGGGCGTCCGCCGGGCGGCGCTCGGTGACCACCTGCATGACCTGCGGGATCACGTCGCCGGCGCGGCGGATGATCACCGTATCGCCGATCATCAGGCCCAGGCGCGCCACTTCGTCCATGTTGTGCAGGGTGGCGTTGGACACGGTCACGCCGGCCACCTGCACCGGCTTCAGGCGTGCCACGGGGGTCACCGCGCCAGTGCGGCCGACCTGGAATTCCACGTCGAGCAGCTCGGTGATTTCCTCGCGGGCCGGAAACTTGTGGGCGATGGCCCAGCGCGGCTCGCGGGCGCGGAAGCCCAGCTCGCGCTGGAAGTCGATGCGGTTGACCTTGAACACCACGCCGTCGATCTCGTAGGCGAGGCTGTCGCGGCGGGTGCCGATGTCTTCGTAATAGGCGCGGCAGCCTTCGACGCCTTTGCGCAGCTTCAGCTCGCGGCTGATCGGGATGCCCCAGCCCTTGAAGGCCTGGAGGATGTCGAACTGGGTCCCCGGCAGCGCGCCGCCCTCGACGCGGCCGAAGCCGTAGCAGCAGAACTCCAGCGGGCGGCCGGCGGTGATCTTCGAGTCCAGCTGGCGCAGGCTGCCCGCCGCGGCGTTGCGCGGGTTGGCGAAGGTCTTGCCGCCGGCTTCCATCTGCCGCTGGTTGAGCGCCTCGAAACCGGCCTTGGACATGAACACCTCGCCGCGCACTTCCAGCACCGCCGGCCAGCCCTCGCCCTGCAGGCGCAGCGGCACGTTGCGGATGGTCCGCACGTTGACGCTGATGTCCTCGCCGGTGGTGCCGTCGCCCCGGGTGGCGCCACGGGTGAGCAGGCCGTTCTCGTACAGCAGACTGACCGCCAGGCCGTCGAGCTTGGGCTCGCAGCTGTATTCCACCTCGGCGCCGCCGCCGAACAGGTCGGAGGACGGCAACTGGTCGGCCAGGCCCTCGCGCACGCGGCGGTCGAAGTCGTTGAGGTCCTGCTCCTCGAAGGCGTTGCCCAGGCTGAGCATCGGCACCTCGTGGCGCACCTCGCCGAAGGCCGAGGCCGCCGCGCCGCCAACGCGCTGGGTCGGCGACTCGGGGGTGACCAGCTCGGGATGCTCGGTTTCCAGCGCCTTCAGCTCGCGGAACAGGCGGTCGTACTCGGCGTCCGGCACGCTCGGCTCGTCGAGCACGTAGTAGCGGTAGTTGTGGTCGTCGAGTTCGCTGCGCAGCTGGGCGATGCGTTCGGCAGCGGTCTGGGAATCGGTCATTCAGGAAGCCTCAAGCTGCAAGCTGAAAGCGGCAAGACAAGAGCCTTAAGAAAAGCAAAGCCCCAAGCCAAGCGCTAGGGCTTGCAGCTTGGGGCTTGTCGCTTGCCGCTGCTATTTAGCGTTTCTGGGTCAGGGCGCGCCGCTCGAAGTCGATGATGCGCTGCCGGTAGTGCTCGATGGTCTGCGCGGTCATCACGCTGCGCTGCTCGTCCTTCAGCTCGCCGTTGAGCTCCTGGGCCAGCTTGCGCGCGGCGGCGATCATCACGTCGAACGCCTGCTTGGGATGGCGCGGGCCCGGCAGGCCGAGGAAGAAGCTCACGGCGCGGGTGCTGAACTGGTCGATGTTGTCCAGATCGAAGGTGCCCGGCTTGACCGCGTTGGCCATGGAGAACAGCACTTCGCCGTTGCCGGCCATGCTCTCGTGGCGGTGGAAGATGTCCATCTCGCCGTAGCGCAGGCCGCTTTCGAGGATGTTCTGCAGCAGCGCCGGGCCCTTGAAGCCGTTCTCCTCGCGGCTGATGACGTTGATGATCAGCACTTCCTCGACCGGAGCCTGGGGCGCGGAGGCAGCGGCGGCGGCCGGGGCGGCGGCGCGCTCCTTGTCCTTCTTGCGCTCCTTGCGGGACTTTTCCTTCTCCTGCGGCGCTTCGTCCAGCGGGTTGGGGAAATCCTCCTCGTCCAGCGGGCCGAGCAGGTTCGGTGCCGGGTCGTCCAGGTTCAGGTCGCCCTGGCGCGGCTCGCCGCGGCGCTTGCCACGGGCCTCCCTGGCGCTGACCCTGGGCAGGTCTTCCTCGTCGAGCTCCGGCTCGCGGTGCTCGACCACGCGGGACGGCCCGAGCAGTTCGGGGTTGCTGTCATCCCCATCGTCGGGTTGGTTGGCGAAGTGGCGATCCAGTTTGAAGCGCAACTTGCCCTTGCCACCCCGCATACGACGCCAGCCGTCGAACAGAATGCCGGCGATCACGATAAGCCCAATGACGATCAGCCATTCGCGTAGACCGATATCCATCTAATCCCGTAGCCCCTGAACAAAAAATGATGATGAAGAAAAGGACATCCTATCCCTTGAAAACGTGGAGCCAACTTCATGTTCTGACTGATGTTTTCCACGCGAAACAGAAGTGGGCGTTAAGCTAACACGCTCGCACGCAACTTTACACTGCCTGTGGCGACACTCCGCCCTGGTCTTTGCAACTTTTCATAGCCTATCGCGAGTTCGCCTACAGCGCGACGCCTACCTCAATATAATCAATGCTTTACAAGCATAGACCCATATTCCGGCAGTGCCTCGCAAGTTGCATCCGGATCAGGCTTCGGCCAGCGCTACCGCCTCCTCGACATCCACCGCCACCAGTCGCGAACATCCCGGTTCGTGCATCGTCACGCCCATCAGTTGATCGGCCATTTCCATGGCGATCTTGTTGTGGGTGATATAGATGAATTGCACTTTCTCCGACATGTCCTTCACCAGTCGCGCATAACGGCCGACGTTGGCATCGTCCAGCGGCGCATCGACTTCGTCGAGCATGCAGAACGGTGCCGGGTTCAGCTGGAAGATCGCAAATACCAGCGCCAGGGCGGTCAGGGCCTTCTCGCCGCCGGACAGCAGATGGATGGTGCTGTTCTTCTTGCCCGGCGGGCGCGCCATGATCGCCACCCCGGTATCGAGTAGATCCTCGCCGGTAAGTTCCAGATAGGCGTGGCCGCCGCCGAAAACCTTGGGGAACAGTGCCTGAAGGCCAGCATTGATCTGGTCGAAGGTTTCCTTGAAGCGGTTGCGGGTCTCCTTGTCGATCTTGCGGATGACGTTTTCCAGGGTCTCCAGCGCTTCCACCAGGTCGTCGTTCTGGTCGTCCAGGTAGCGTTTGCGCTCGGACTGCTGCTGGTATTCCTCGATCGCCGCGAGGTTGATCGGGCCCAGCCGGCCGATGCGCGCGGCCAGTTCCTCCAGGCGGGTTTCCCAGACCTTCTCGGCGGCGTCATGGGGCAAGGTGCCGAGCACGCCGTGCAGGTCGTAGCCGTCCTCGTGGAGCTGCTCCTGCAGCGTCTTGCGCCGCACGCTCAGGGCCTGCCATTCCATGCGCTGCTGCTCCAGCTGGCCGCGCAGCAGCTGCGACTGCTGCTCGGCCCGGGTGCGGCGCTTTTCGGCGTCGCGCAGCTGGCGGTCAGCGTCTTCCAGGGCGAGGCGCGCGTGCTTGAGTTCGTCCTCCACCGCCATGCGCCGGTCGAGCAGTTCTTCCAGGCGCATGCGCAGCTCTTCCAGCGGCGCGGCGCCCTCCTCCAGATTGAGGTTGAGCTGCTCGCAGCGCTCGACCAGGCGCACGGCCTGGCTGTCCAGGCGCTCCAGGGCCTGGCGGGTGGATTCGTGCTGGGCGCGCAGGGAGCCGACGCGCACGGCCAGCTGGTGGGCGTGATCCTTGTGCTGGCGGGACTCGTGGCGGATGCGGTCGAGCTTCTCGCGCATGCCGTCGCGCTCGGCCAGCAGCGACTCGCGGCGCTCGGTGTCGACCGCCATGGCGTCCAGCGCTTCCTGCAGGCTCAGGCGCGCTTCGCCCAGTTGTTCCTGCTCGATGGCGTGCTGTTCGGCCAGTTCGGCCAGCTCCTCGTCGAGACGGCGGCGGCGCAGGGTCAACTGCTCGACCTTGGCCTGCTGCGCGGACAGCTGCGCCTTCAGCTCGCCCTGGCGGCGGCCTTCGTCCTGCAGGCGGCGGCGCACCTGATCGCGGCCTTCCTCGGCCTGGCGCTGTTCGTCGCGCAGGCGCGCCAGTTGTTCGTCGATCTCGGCGAGGCGCTGCTCCAGCGTCTCGCGCTCGGCGTACAGGCGCTCCAGCTCCTGACCGCGGGCCAGCACGCCGCCATCGGCGGATTCGCCACGGCGCACGCGCAGGAAGTTCCGCCCGACCCAGTAGCCGTCGCGGCTGACCAGGCTTTCGCCGTCGCCCAGCATCGCGCGCTGCGCCAGCGCCTGGTCGAGGTTTTCCACCGGGCGCACGCGGCCCAGCCAGTAGCTCAGGTCGACGCTGGTTTCGACCTTGTCCAGCAGGCTGCCCGGCCGTGAAGCGGCGCCGGCGGCGAGATCGAGCAGGCGCAGCTCGCCCTTTTCCAGTGCGTCGAACGGCAGCCCCTTCACATCGTCCAGCAGCACGCCGTGCAGGTCGGCGCCGAGCACGGTCTCCACCGCCAGCTCCCAGCCCGGCTGCACGCGCAGCCCCTCGGCGAGGCGCGGGCGCTGCTCCAGGCCCTGCTGGCGCAGCCATTGCGCGGTGCCGTCGCCCGGATCGAGCGCGGCCTGCTGCAAGGCTTCCAGCGAGGCGATGCGGCCGTTCAGGCGCTGCAACTCGCCCTGCGCCTGGTGCTGCGCGGCGCTACTTTCCTGCAGGGACTGGCGCACGCGTTCCAGACGCTCGGCCAGCTCCTGTTCTTCGATCTGCGACTCTTCCAGCAGCAGCTCGATGGCGGCGACCTGCTCGCCCAGTTCGAGGATCGCGGCGTCTTCCGGATCGGCGGCCAGCTGCGTGCGCTCGTCGTTCAGGCGGCGCTGGCGCTCGCCCTGGCGTTCGAGGCTCTGCTCCAGGTGCTGGATGCGCGACTGCTGCACTTCCGACTCGCGGCGCGGTTCGGCGCTCTGCTGGTTGAAGGCGTCCCAGCGCTGCTGCCAGTCCTGCATGCGCTGCTCGGCGTCTTCCAGGCCGACGGTGGCCTCCTCGGCGGCGGCGGCGCTGATTTCCTGCTCCGGGGCCAGGCGCTCCAGCTCCTCGCCCAGGGTGGCGAGCAGAGTGCGGTCGTGGCCGAGGTGGGATTCGGTTTCCTGGCGGGATTTCTCCGCCTCGCGCAGGTCGTCCTGCAACTGGCGCAGGCGCTGCTGGCCGTGCTGGATGCTCTGCTCGACGCGGGCGATGTCACCGCCCACGGAATAGAAGCGGCCCTGCACCTGGTTGAAGCTTTCCGACAGCTCGTGGTGGCCGTCGCGCAGGCGCTCGATGCTCGCATCGGCGCTGCGCTGCTCGGCCACCAGCGCCTCGAAGGCCACTTCCTGGTCGCCGATCACCCGCTCCTTCTGCCCGACCTGTTCGTTCAGGTCGCGCCAGCGCAGGGCGCCGAGCTGGGCCTTGAGGGTGCGTTCCTCGGCCTTGAATTCCTGATACTTCTCCGCCGACTGGGCCTGGCGGTGCAGGCGTTCCAGCTGGCGTTCCAGCTCCTCGCGCAGGTCGGTCAGGCGCGCGAGGTTTTCCTGGGTGCGGCGGATGCGGTTCTCGGTCTCGCGGCGGCGCTCCTTGTACTTGGAGATGCCGGCGGCTTCCTCGATGAAGTTGCGCAGGTCCTCGGGCTTGGCCTCGATCAGCTTGGAGATCATGCCCTGCTCGATGATCGAGTAGCTGCGCGGACCCAGGCCGGTGCCGAGGAAGATGTCGGTGATGTCGCGGCGCCGGCACTTGGTGCCGTTGAGGAAGTAGGTGTTCTGGCCGTCGCGGGTGACACGGCGGCGGATGGAAATCTCGGCGTAGCTGGCGTATTCGCCCAGCAGGGTCTGGTCGGAGTTGTCGAACACCAGCTCGATGGACGCCTGGGTCACCGGCTTGCGCGTGTTGGAGCCGTTGAAGATGACGTCGGTCATCGACTCGCCACGGAGGTTCTTCGCCGAACTCTCGCCCATCACCCAGCGAACGGCGTCGATGATGTTGGACTTGCCGCAACCGTTGGGGCCGACCACGGCCGCCATGTTGCTCGGGAAACTGACCGTCGTCGGGTCGACGAAGGACTTGAAGCCCGCCAGCTTGATGCACTTGAGCCGCATGAGCCCTCCCCCTCTTTCTTATCGTTCAGCCAGCGCGCTTATCGTTCGGCCAGGGCGGCCAGGACCAGTTGGCTGTTGCGTCGACTGTAGTCGAGCAGTACCTCGCGGATCGCCGCTTCGTCTCGTCCGACCACGGCGCGGAGCAATTGCTCGAAGCTGCCGATGAACTGGCTCATTTCGCCTTTGCGGCGTTCCAGGGCCAGATGATAGGTGCGGCTGATGGCCGGCAGGAGGTTTTCCACGGTTTCCTGCAGGTACGGGTTGGCGGCGAACGGGAAGGCGGCGCGCATGATGTCGAAGCTGGACTCGACGAAGGCGTTGATGTCGCCGCGTTCGAGGTTGTCCAGCAGGCGCTGCTGGATCGCCAGGAACGGCTGCAGCTCGCCCTCTTCGCGCCAGCCCCGGGCCACGCTGCCGGCGAGCATGATGTAGAGCTCGGTGACCAGCGAATACAGGCTTTCCACGTGGGCGGCGGACAGCTCGGAGACCTGCGCCCCCCGGCGCGGCAGGATCACCACAAGATGGCGGCGTTCGAGGATCAGCAGCGCCTCGCGCACCGAGCCGCGGCTGACGTTGAGGGTCTGGGTGACCTTTTGCTCCTGGATGCGCTCGCGTTCCTTGAGTTCGCCCCGGATGATGCGTTCGGCAAGGTGGTGCGCGATCTGCTCAGCCAGGCTGTCCGGGGCCTTGAACGTCATGGTTGTCCTTAAGAATCGGGCGCTTTCGAGGGGGTATTGCGGACGCGAAGTGTAACACAGGGTGTTACCGCGCCATCCCCTCCGGCAGGCGGACGACAGAACGAAGGTTGGTGCGCCACAGGGGGAGAACGGGCGCAGGATTGTCTGACAATCCTACACAAGAGACGTCTCGGGAGTCGTCCATGCTTGCCTCGCTGCTTTCCCCCGCCTGGATGCTGCGCCTGAAAAAGGCCGGCTACTGGATCTGGCTGATCCCCGTGTTCGGCATTCCGCTCAGCTACTGGTGGTCGTACGGCAGCGCGCACCCCAACGCCTGGCCCTGGATGGTGATCGGCATCGTGTTCGGCGTGATCCCGCTGCTGGACTTCGTGGTCGGCCGCGACCCGGCCAACCCGGACGAGATCGACGAAGTGCCGCCCATGGAGCGCGAGGGCTACTACCGCTTCCTCAGCCTGGCGACGGTGCCGCTGCTGCTGGCCATGCTGGTGTACGGTGGCTGGGTGCTGGCCACCTATGACGCCTGGAACTGGGTCGGCCGGCTGGGCTGGATTCTCTCGGTGGGCACGGTGATGGGCGCCATCGGCATCACCGTGTCCCACGAACTGGTCCACAAGGACCCGCAACTGGAACAGAAGGCCGGCGGCCTGCTGCTGGCGGCGGTGTGCTACGCCGGGTTCAAGGTCGAGCATGTGCGCGGGCACCACGTGCATGTCTCGACGCCCGAGGACGCCTCCTCCTCGCGCTACGGCCAGAGCCTCTACGCCTTCCTGCCCCACGCCTACAAGCACAACTTCCTCAACGCCTGGAAGCTGGAGGCCGAGCGCCTCAAGCGCAAGGGCCTGCCGGCCTTCCACTGGCGCAACGAGCTGATCGGCTGGTACGCGATCAGCGTGCTGTTCCTGGCCGGCTTCAGCCTCGCCTTCGGCTGGATCGGCGCGGTCTACTTCCTCGGCCAGTCGGCGATGGCCTTCACCCTGCTGGAGATCGTCAACTACGTCGAGCACTACGGCCTGCACCGCCGCCGGCTGGAGAACGGCCGCTACGAGCGGACCACCCACGAACACTCGTGGAACAGCAACTTCCTGCTGACCAACCTGTTCCTCTTCCACCTGCAACGGCATTCCGACCACCACGCCAACGCCAAGCGCCGCTACCAGGTGCTGCGCCACTTCGACGAGAGCCCGCAGTTGCCCAACGGTTACGCCGGGATGATCGTCCTCGCGCTGTTCCCGCCGCTCTGGCGCGCGGTGATGGACCGCCGGGTGCGCGCCTACTACGCCGGCGAGGAATACCAGCTGAGCGCCACCCAGCAAGCCTGACCCACACGTTCCACGCCTTGGCGGCAAGCCCTACCCCGGCTTGCCGCCTTTTTTTGCTTCTGCTTTTTGCTCTTCGCAGGCACGCCTGCCCGCGATTGCGGAGCGCCCTCGCAGGATGGCGTGGAGCGAAGCGATACCCATCGATTCCTGCATCCACCGCATGGGTATCGCTTAGGCTCCACCCATCCTACGGGGAGCAGGGGCACGCCATTCATCACCTGCGGCAATCTTTTCTGACCGTACGGACAGAATTTTTATTGACTCACAAGTCAGCTTTTCATAGATTCACCCTCCAGTGCCCTACCAAAAACAAGAACAGCCTGGAGGCAAGCCTTGATCAGGTTCCTGCTCAATCGCGAGCTGCGCGTCGAAGACCGCCTCGACCCCAATCTCACCGTGCTCAACTACCTGCGCCAGCACCTGGGCAAGACCGGCACCAAGGAGGGCTGCGCCTCCGGTGACTGCGGTGCCTGCACGGTGGTCGTCGGCGAGCTGGTCGGCGAAGACGGCGCCGAGCGCATCCGCTACCGCACCCTCAATTCCTGCCTGACCTTCGTCTCCTCGCTGCACGGCAAGCAGCTGCTCAGCGTCGACGACCTCAAGCACCGCGGCGAACTGCACGGCGTGCAGCAGGCCATGGTCGACTGCCACGGCTCGCAGTGCGGCTTCTGCACCCCCGGCTTCGTCATGTCGCTGTTCGCCCTGCAGAAGAACAGCGCCGGCGAGAGCGCCGAGCAGCGCAAGACCGAGGCCCTCGAAGCGCTGGCCGGCAACCTCTGCCGCTGCACCGGCTACCGGCCGATCCTCGACGCCGCCGAGCAGTCCTGCTGCCAGAAGCGCCCGGACCAGTTCGACGCCGCCCAGGCCGAGATCATCGCCCAGCTGAAAGCCATCGCCCCGCGCGAAACCGCCGAGCTCAACAGCGGCGACAAGCGCTGCCTGCTGCCGCTGACCATCGCCGACCTCGCCGACCTCTACAGCGCCAACCCGCAGGCGCGCCTGCTGGCCGGCGGCACCGACCTGGCCCTGGAAGTCACCCAGTTCCACCGCGAACTGCCGGTGATGATCTACGTCGGCCATGTCGAGGAAATGAAGCGCGTCGAGGTGTTCGACGACCGCATCGAGATCGGCGCCGCCACCCCGCTGACCGACTGCTACCAGACCCTCGCCCGCGACTGGCCGGATTTCGGCGAGCTGCTGCACCGCTTTGCCTCGCTGCAGATCCGCAACCAGGGCACCCTCGGCGGCAACATCGGCAACGCCTCGCCCATCGGCGACTCGCCGCCGCTGCTGATCGCCCTCGGTGCACGCCTGGTGCTGCGCAAGGGCAACGAGCGCCGCGAGCTGCCGATCGACGAATACTTCATCGATTACAAGGTCACCGCGCGCCAGGAAGGCGAGTTCATCGAGCAGGTGATCATTCCGCGTCCGCAGGCCAACCAGGCGTTCCGCGCCTACAAGGTCTCCAAGCGTCTGGACGACGACATCTCCGCCGTCTGCGCCGCCTTCAGCATCACCGTCGAAAACTGCCGGATCACCGCCGTGCGCACCGGCTTCGGCGGCATGGCCGCCATCCCGAAACGCGCCGCTGCCTGCGAGGCCGCGCTGCTCGGCCAGACCTTCGACAGCGCCACCTTCGAACGCGCCGCGCTGGCCCTGAGCGAGGACTTCGCCCCGCTCAGCGACTTCCGCGCAAGCAAGGAATACCGCCTGCTCACCGCGCAGAACCTGCTGCGCAAGTGCTTCCTGGAACTGGAAGCCCCTCAGGCCGTGACCCGGGTGACCCACTATGCATAAGCCCCAGAAGAGCCAGGAAGAACTCGCCGCACTGTTCCGCGCCGACCTCACCACCGGCGTCGGCCGCAGCGTCAAGCACGAGAGCGCGCCCAAGCACGTCAGCGGCGAGGCGGTCTACATCGACGACCGCCTGGAATTCCCCAACCAGCTGCACGTCTACGCCCGCATGAGCGACCGCGCCCACGCGCGCATCACCCGGCTGGACGTCAGCCCCTGCTACCAGTTCCCCGGCGTCGCCATCGCCATCACCAGGGACGACGTGCCCGGCCAGCTGGACATCGGCCCGGTGGTCGCCGGCGACCCGCTGCTGGCCGACGGCAAGGTCGAGTACGTCGGCCAGATGGTCATCGCCGTGGCCGCCGACAGCCTGGAAACCGCGCGCAAGGCGGCCATGGCCGCGATCATCGAGTACGAAGACCTGGAGCCGGTGCTCGACGTGGTCGAAGCGCTGCGCAAAAAGCACTTCGTGCTCGACAGCCACACCCACAAGATCGGCGACTCGGAAGGCCAGTTGGCCACCGCGCCGAACCGCATCCAGGGCAGCCTGCACATCGGCGGCCAGGAGCACTTCTACCTGGAGACGCAGATTTCCTCGGTGATGCCCACCGAAGACGGCGGCGTGATCGTCTACACCTCGACGCAGAACCCCACCGAAGTGCAGAAGCTGGTCGCCGAAGTGCTGGGCATCTCCTTCAACAAGGTGGTCATCGACATGCGCCGCATGGGCGGCGGCTTCGGCGGCAAGGAAACCCAGGCCGCCGCCCCGGCCTGCCTGTGCGCGGTGATCGCGCGCCTCACCGGCCGCCCGGCGAAGATGCGCCTGCCGCGCATGGAAGACATGCAGATGACCGGCAAGCGCCACCCGTTCTACGTCGAGTACGACGTGGGCTTCGAGGACGACGGCCTGCTGCACGGCATCAACATCGAGCTGGCCGGCAACTGCGGCTACTCGCCGGACCTCTCCGGCTCCATCGTCGACCGCGCGATGTTCCACTCCGACAACGCCTACTTCCTCGGCAACGCCACGGTGAACGGCCACCGCTGCAAGACCAACACCGCGTCGAACACCGCCTACCGCGGCTTCGGCGGTCCACAGGGGATGGTCGCCATCGAGGAGATCATGGACGCGGTCGCGCGCCACCTCGGCAAGGACCCGCTGGAGGTGCGCAAGCGCAACTACTACGGCAAGGACGAGCGCAACGTCACCCACTACCACCAGCAGGTGGAACACAACCTGCTGCAGGAGATGACCGGGGAACTGGAAGCCAGCGCCGAGTACGCCAGGCGCCGCGCCGAAATCCGCGCGTTCAACGCCGGCAGCCCGGTGCTGAAGAAGGGCCTGGCGCTGACCCCGGTGAAATTCGGCATCAGCTTCACCGCCACCTTCCTCAACCAGGCCGGCGCGCTGATCCACGTCTACACCGACGGCAGCATCCACCTGAACCACGGCGGCACCGAGATGGGCCAGGGCCTGAACACCAAGGTCGCCCAGGTGGTGGCCGAGGTCTTCCAGGTCGACATCGACCGCGTGCAGATCACCGCGACCAACACCGACAAGGTGCCCAACACCTCGCCGACCGCCGCGTCCTCCGGCGCCGACCTCAACGGCAAGGCCGCGCAGAACGCCGCCGAGATCATCAAGCAGCGCCTGGTGGAATTCGCCGCCAGGCACTGGAAGGTGACCGAGGAAGACGTCGAATTCCGCAACAACCAGGTGCGCGTGCGCGACCTGATCCTGCCCTTCGAGGAACTGGTCCAGCAGGCCTACTTCGGCCAGGTGTCGCTCTCCTCCACCGGCTTCTACCGCACGCCGAAGATCTTCTACGACCGCAGCCAGGCGCGCGGCCGGCCGTTCTACTACTACGCCTATGGCGTGTCCTGCTCGGAAGTGATCGTCGACACCCTCACCGGCGAGTACCGGATGCTGCGCAGCGACATCCTCCACGACGTCGGCGCCTCGCTGAACCCGGCCATCGACATCGGCCAGGTGGAAGGCGGCTTCGTCCAGGGCATGGGCTGGCTGACCATGGAGGAGCTGGTCTGGAACGCCAAGGGCAAGCTGATGACCAACAGCCCGGCGAGCTACAAGATCCCGGCCATCGCCGACATGCCCATCGACCTGCGGGTGAAGCTGGTGGAGAACCGCAAGAACCCGGAGCAGACGGTGTTCCACTCCAAGGCCGTCGGCGAGCCGCCGTTCATGCTGGGCATCTCGGTGTTCTGCGCGATCAAGGACGCCGTGGCCAGCCTGGCCGACTACCGCGCCCAGCCCCGGATCGACGCCCCGGCGACGCCGGAGCGCGTGCTCTGGGGCGTGGAGCAGATGCGCAGGCTGAAGCTGGCGCAGGCCGGGACGCCGCAGGTGCAGGTCGAACCGGCCTGATGCGCTGCCCCACCCTTTAATGAACCTGTAGGAGCGAGTTTGCTCGCGAACCGCCCCGGCGACGGAACCGCCGGGGAACCCATTCGCGAGCAAGCTCGCTCCTACAAAAAGCCCATGTCCGAGGATCGAACGATGAACTGGATCAGTGCCCTCGCCGACCTGCAACAGCGCGCCGAAGCCAGCGTGCTGGTGACCATCATCGAGGAACGCGGCTCCACCCCGCGCAACGCCGGCTCGAAGATGGTGGTCAGCGCCGGCAAGGCCTACGACACCATCGGCGGCGGCCACCTCGAATTCAAGGCCATGGCCATCGCCCGCGAAATGCTGCAGAACCGCGAGCGCGAGCCCAGGCTGGAGCGCTTCAGCCTCGGCGCCAGCCTCGGCCAGTGCTGCGGCGGCGCCACCGTGCTGCTGTTCGAGCCCATGGGCCAGCCCCAGGCGCACATCGCCGTGTTCGGCGCCGGCCACGTCGGCCGCGCCCTGGTGCCGCTGCTCGCCAGCCTGCCGTGCAAGGTGCGCTGGATCGACTCGCGGGAGGCCGAGTTTCCGGAGCACATCCCCGAAGGCGTGACCCGGGTGGTCAACGAGGAGGTGATCGACGAGATCGACGAAATGCCCGCCGGCAGCTACTTCATCGTCATGACCCACAACCACGCGCTGGACCTGGAGCTGACCGCCAGAATCCTCGAACGCAACGACTTCACCTACTTCGGCCTGATCGGCTCGGACACCAAGCGCGCCAAGTTCGAACACCGCCTGCGCGACCGTGGTTTCGCCGCCGACACCGTGCAGCGCATGCGCTGCCCCATGGGCCTCGGCGAGGTGAAGGGCAAGCTGCCGGTGGAGATCGCCGTGTCCATCGCCGGCGAGGTGATCGCCACCTACAACGCCACCTTCGGTCAGCAGACCGGCCAGGGCGAGAACAGCGTGGCCAGACTGTTACCCACGAGCCGCCGCGCGCGCACCGCCGAGAGCGGCGCCTGATCGGCAACATGCCTGGCTTCGTGATGGGTATCGCTTCGCTCCACCCATCCTACGGAGCCATGACCAGCTTTTTGTAGGATGGGTCGGGCGGCGCTCCGCGAGCGCCAGCGATACCCATCGAATAGCGTCTAAAGACGCGCCAATTCCGATTTGCGAGACCTCGATGAGCACTCAAGCCAAAGCCTACCGCGCCAGCATCCTGCACAGCATCGCCGACCCCAGCGACGTCGGCGTGGAGCAGTCCTACCAGTATTTCGAGGACGGCATCCTGCTGGTGGAAGACGGCAAGGTCGCCCGCGTCGGCCACGCCGCCGAGCTGTTGCCGCAACTGGGCGGCGTCGAGGTGGTGGAGTACCGCGACGCGCTGATCACCCCCGGCTTCATCGACACCCACATCCACTACCCGCAGACCGGCATGATCGCCTCCTACGGCGAGCAACTGCTGGACTGGCTGAACACCTACACCTTCCCCACCGAGAAGCAGTTCGCCGACCCGGCCCACGCCGCCGACGTCGCCGGCATCTTCCTCAAGGAACTGCTGCGCGCCGGCACCACCACCGCGCTGGTGTTCGGCACCGTGCACCCGCAGTCGGTGGACGCGCTGTTCGGCGCCGCCGAAAAGCTCGACCTGCGCCTGATCGCCGGCAAGGTGATGATGGACCGCAACGCCCCGGACTACCTGACCGACACCGCGCAAAGCAGCTACGCCGACAGCAAGGCCCTGATCGAGCGCTGGCACGGCAAGGGCCGCCTGCTCTACGCGGTGACCCCGCGCTTCGCGCCGACCAGCACGCCGGAACAGCTGGACGCCGCCGGCCGCCTGCTCAAGGAGCATCCGGGCGTGTACCTGCACACGCACCTGTCGGAAAACCTCAAGGAAATCGAGTGGGTCAAGGAACTGTTCCCGCAGCGCAAGGGCTACCTGGACGTCTATGACCACCACGGCCTGCTCGGCCCGCGCTCGGTGTTCGCCCATGGCGTGCACCTATGCGACGGCGAATGCCAGCGCCTGTCGGAAACCGGCTCGGCGGTGGCCTTCTGCCCGACCTCCAACCTGTTCCTCGGCAGCGGCCTGTTCGACCTGGCCAGGCTGGAAAAGCACAAGGTCAAGGTCGGCCTGGGCACCGACGTCGGCGCCGGCACCAGCTTCTCCCAGCTGCAGTCGCTGAACGAGGCGTACAAGGTGATGCAGCTGCAGGGCATCAGGCTCGACCCGTTCAAGTCGCTGTACCTGGCCACCCTCGGCGGCGCCCGCGCGCTGGCGCTGGACGACAAGGTCGGCAGCTTCGCCCAGGGCAACGAGGCCGACTTCGTGGTCCTCGACTACAAGGCCACCCCGCTGCTGGACTACCGCCTGCGGCAGGCCAGGACCCTGGAGGAAAAACTCTTCGCCCTGGTCATCCTCGGCGACGACCGCACCGTCAAGGAAACCTTCGCCCACGGCCGCAGCGTGCATCGCCGCGGCTGATCCCTTACGGCCCCGACGCCGGGTCCTTGCTCAGGACCAACCCGGCGCCGGGGCCGCTTTTCTTCCGCCCGGACAGTTGCGGCCCCCTGCTACAACGCTCACCAGCGGCGCTCGGCAAACAACTGCGTCAGCCAATCGGAAAACACCCGCAGCCGCCGCGACAGCTGGCGGCGCGCCGGGTAGAGCACGCTCACCGGCAGCGGCGGCGGCTGCCACTCGCGCAGGACCTCCACCAGCTCGCCGCTGGCCAGCCCGTCGCACAGGTGGTAGCGCGGCGCCTGGATCAGCCCGAAGCCGGCGCGGCAGGCGGCGATATAGGCGTCGGCGTTGTTCACCGTGATCCGGCCGGGCAGCCGGGTGGTGCGCAACTCGCCGTCGAAGCGGAACTCCAGGTCGAAGATGCGTCCGCTGGAGGCCGACTGGTAGTTCACCGCCTGATGGCCGGCGAGCCGCTCCGGATGCTCGGGGCGGCCGAATTCGGCCAGGTAGTCGCGGCTCACGCAGGTGAGCTGCTCCAGCTCGGCGATGCGCCGGCCCACCAGGCTGGAGTCCGCCAGCTCGCCGGCGCGCAGCACGCAGTCCACGCCCTCGCGCACCAGATCCACCTGGCGGTCGTTGAGGCTCAGCTCCAGCTCGATCTGCGGATAGCGCCGGCAGAATTCCGGCAGCGCCGGGATCACCACCCGCCGCCCGAGCGAACTGGGCAGGTCGATCCGCAGCTTGCCGCGCGGGTTGTCCGGCGAGTCGGAGAAGCAGTTTTCCGCCTCCTCCAGGTCTTCCAGCAGCCGCACGCAGCGCTCGTAATAGGCCTGGCCGTCGGCGGTGACGCTGACCTGGCGGGTGGTGCGGCGCAGCAGCTGCACGCCGAGGTGCGCCTCCAGCTGCTGGATCAGCTGGGTCACGCTGGCGCGCGGCAGTTGCAGGCTGTCCGCCGCCTGTCCGAAAGCCTCGAGTTCGACGATGCGGGTGAACACCTGCATGGCCTGCAAACGGTCCATGGCGGGACTCCGATTATTCGCTGAGGCCAAATAGTTAAACCGTAAATGGCCGGTTTATCCATGCATGCCAAACAACAAGAATGAATCCGCTTCCTCACTTACCGGAGAATCCCGCATGAAAACCCGCCGTCTCGGCCCACAGGGCCCCAGCGTTTCCGCCATCGGCCTCGGCTGCATGGGCATGTCCGACTTCTACACCACCGGCAGCGACGAGCAGGAATCCATCGCCACCCTGCACCGCGCCCTGGAACTGGGCGTCACGCTGTTCGACACCGCCGACGTCTACGGCCCGCACACCAACGAAGAACTGCTCGGCCGGGCGCTCAAAGGCAAGCGCGAGCAGGTATTCCTGGCCACCAAGTTCGGCCTGGTGCGCAACCCCGACGCCCCCCGGAGCCGGGGCGCCAACGGTCACCCCGACTATGTGCGGCAAGCCGTGGAAGGCAGCCTGAAGCGCCTGGGCACCGACCACATCGACCTCTATTACCAGCACCGCGTCGACCCGGGCGTGCCCATCGAGGAAACCGTCGGCGCCATGGCCGAGCTGGTGCGGGCCGGCAAGGTGCGCTACCTGGGCCTGAGCGAAGCCTCGGCGCAGACCCTGGAGCGCGCCCACAAGGTCCACCCGATCACCGCGCTGCAAAGCGAATACTCGCTGTGGACCCGCGACCCGGAGGAGAACGGCGTGCTGGAGACCTGCCGCCGCCTGGGCGTCGGCTTCGTGCCCTACAGCCCGCTGGGGCGCGGTTTCCTCACCGGCGCGCTGAAAAGCCCGGAAGACTTCGCCGCGGACGACTACCGCCGCGCCAGCCCGCGCTTCACCGGGGAAAACTTCGCGAAGAACCTGAAACTGGTGGAGAAAATCGGCGAACTGGCCGCCGCCCGCGGGGTGAAACCCGCGCAGCTGGCGCTGGCCTGGGTGCTGGCGCAGGGCGAGCACCTGGTGCCGATCCCGGGCACCAAGCAGCGCAAGTACCTGGAGGAGAACATCGCCGCCGTCACGCTGGAGCTCAGCGCCACGGAACTGGCCGAGATCGACGCCATCTTCCCCGCCGGCGTCGCCGCGGGCGGGCGCTACAGCGCCGAGGTGATGCACCTGATCCAGTGAGCCGGTTCCCGCCCCGCTCCCGCGCCGCGCTGGCGTGGGAACGGGGCGGCTTGAACCGTTCGGGGACTCAGCGCTCCGCGCGGAAGCTCAGGTACTCGACCACCTCGGCCTGCGTGCCGCGGAACTCGATGCGCGACTCCTTGCTCTCGCGCTGGTAGGCGTACATCGGGTCGTAGTATTCGCTCAGCAGCCCCTCGATCCAGCCCCGGTGCAGGTCCACCGCGCCGCTGCGCTTCTGCTCTTCCAGGGCCGCGTCCATGATCGCCGCCAGGCGCTGGTAGCGCTCGCCGCCCAGGCGCTTGACGATGCCGGACAGGCTCTTGCGCAGGTAGGCCGCGAAGGCGTCGAAGCCGCCCTCCTCGCCCACCGTCTGCAGGTGATCGGCGCACAGGTCGATCACGTAGTCCTTGAGGATGCGCCCCACGCGCTGCTCGAAGCTGTCCTCCAGCCACACCAGCGGGTAGTGCTGCATGCCCTGGTACAGCTCCAGCGGCAGCGCGCAGCTGCCGATGATGCGCCCTTCGTCCTCCAGCACGAACTGCTCCAGGCCGGCGTGGCGCTTCTTCAGGATGTCGATGGCCAGGCGGTTCTCGAAATCGATCTGCCCCGGCTGCGGCGTGGCGCGGCGGCCGAAGGCGGAGCCGCGGTGGTTGGCGTGGCCTTCCAGGTCCAGGCTGTTGGCCAGCCGGGCGACCACCTCGGTCTTGCCGGTGCCGGTCAGGCCGCCCACCAGCACGAACTGGCATTCCTCGACGGCGGCGCGGGTGGTGTCGAAGAGGAAACCGCGCATCGCCTTGTAGCCGCCGACCACGCGCGGGTAGTCGATGCCGGCCTCGGACTTCAGCCACTGCTGGGTGATCTGCGAGCGCAGCCCGCCACGGAAGCAGTACAGGTAACCCTCGGGGTTGGCGCGGGCGAAGTTCGCCCAGGCCTCGATGCGCGCGGCCTTGAGCTTGCCGTTGACCAGCTCGTGGCCCAGGGCGATGGCCGCCTGCTGGCCGTTCTGCTTGTAGCAGGTGCCGACCTTCTGCCGCTCGCTGTCATTCATCAGCGGCAGGTTCACCACGTGCGGGAAGGCGCCCTTGTCGAACTCGACCGGGGCGCGCACGTCCATCATCTTCACATCGCCGAGGAACAGCTCGCGGTAGTGGCGGGTGTTTTCGCGCATCACACCACCTCGACCGCGTGACGCTGTCGGCCGACCAGTTCGCCGATGGACGCCAGGTCCAGGCCAAGCTCCTTCGCGGCGGCGAGGAACTGCGCCTCGCCCTCTGGCTCCACCGCCACCAGCAGGCCACCGCTGGTCTGCGGGTCGCACAGCAGCAGCTTGTGCAGCTCCGGCAGCGGCGCGATGCGCTCGCCGTAGCTGTCGAAGTTGCGCAGGGTGCCGCCGGGCACGCAGCCGGCTTCCAGGTAGTACTCGACGCTGGCCAGGCGCGGCACCGCGTCGTAGCGGATGCGCGCGGTCAGGCCGCTGCCGTCGGCCATTTCCACCAGGTGGCCGAGCAGGCCGAAGCCGGTGACGTCGGTCATCGCCTTCACGCCTTCCAGCTTGCCGAAGCGCGCGCCGGGCTTGTTCAGGGTGCACATCCAGTCACGGGCGACGCCGATGTCCTCGGCGCGCAGCTTGGACTTCTTCTCGGCGGTGGTGAGGATGCCGATGCCCAGCGGCTTGGTCAGGTACAACCGGCAGCCTTCGCTGGCGGTGTCGTTGCGCTTCATGAAGCGCTTCTCGACCATGCCGGTCACCGCCAGGCCGAAGATCGGCTCGGGTGCGTCGATCGAGTGGCCGCCAGCCAGCGGGATGCCGGCTTCGTCGCAGACCTTGCGGCCGCCGGCGATCACCTCGCGGGCGATTTCCGGCGCCAGCACGTTCACCGGCCAGCCGAGGATGGCGATGGCCATCAGCGGGTCGCCGCCCATCGCGTAGATGTCGCTGATGGCGTTGGTGGCGGCGATGCGGCCGAAGTCGAAGGGATCGTCGACGATCGGCATGAAGAAGTCGGTGGTGGACACCACGCCGCGCTCGGCGTCGATGGCGTAGACGGCGGCATCGTCGCGCGAGGCGTTGCCGACCCACAGGTTCGGGTCGAGGTTCTGCGCGCCGCTGCCGGCGAGGATGACCTCCAGGACCTTGGGGGAAATCTTGCAACCACAGCCGGCACCATGGCTGTACTGGGTCAGGCGGATCGGTTCGCTCATCGCGGGCTCCGGCGAAAGAAAAACAGACGGCGATTCTAGCAAAAGCGACCTTGGCGGCGCCTGTCCCCCGGGCGTATCGTCGAAGTGTTTCATGAGGGGAATGGCCCGATGTCAAAGCAGATTGCGCTGGTGCTCGGTTCCGGTGGCGCGCGGGGTTACGCGCATATCGGCGTGATCGAGGAGATCGAACGGCGCGGCTACGAGATCGTCTGCATCGCCGGCTGCTCGATGGGCTCGGTGATCGGCGGTATCTACGCCGCCGGCAAGCTGGACGAGTACCGCGACTGGGTGGAGAGCCTGGACTACCTGGACGTGCTGCGCCTGCTCGACGTGAGCTTCCGCCTCGGCGCCATCCGCGGCGAGCGGGTATTTGGCAAGATCCACGAAATTCTCGGCGAGATCGACATCGAAGACCTGCCGATCCCCTATACCGCGGTGGCCACCGACCTCACCAACCAGCATGAAGTCTGGTTCCAGGAAGGCTGCCTGCACCAGGCCATGCGCGCCTCGGCGGCGATTCCGAGCCTGTTCACCCCGGTCATGCAGGGCAGCCGCATGCTGGTGGACGGCGGCCTGCTCAACCCGCTGCCGATCGTCCCGGTGGTCTCGACCCATGCCGACCTGATCGTCGCGGTCAACCTCAACGCCACCAACCAGCGCCAGTATTCGCTGCCGGTGATCGAGCGCCCGCCCGCGCTCAAGGGCCGCTTCGACGCGGTGATCGGCAGCCTGAGCAGCAAGCTGAGTTTCTTCCGCCGCCAGGGCAACGACGCCGAGTCGCCGCCGGAACTGCTGCCCGAGGCCCTGCTCCACCCGGTACCGGACAGCGCCGAGGACCCGGCCCTACCGGAGATAGGGCAGCCACTGGCCGCCGCGGCCCGGAACGGGAGCTCGGCCACCGGCACCCGGGTGATCGACAGCAGCAGCCCGGCCTCGCTGCTGGAGCTGGTCAACCAGAGCTTCGAGGTGATGCAGACGTCGCTGGCGCAATACAAGATCGCCGGTTACCCGCCGGACGTCCTGATCAACGTGCCCAAGCGCGTGTGTCGTTTCTTCGAGTTCTACAAGGCCCCGGAACTCATCGCCCTCGGCCGGCAGATCGCCAGCGATACGCTGGACCGGTATGAGGAGGAGAATTCCTGATCGCGGCGAGAGCGGCGTTGGGCGGTTCGCGAGCGAGCTCGCTCCTACGAAGAGCGAAGAGCGCACCGGCCCGACCTGCTTGCTCGCGAACTGTGGCTGATCGCGGACGCAGTCCGCTCCTGCGGGGTGCATCGCTTTCGTAGGAGCGGAGCTTCTCCGCGATGCTTTTTGTCTTTCGGGATTAGGTGTTTCTGCGCCGCCTCGGCGTGCGCTGAGAGATTGGGTTTCGCCCTCCCGGGCGAGTCCCTTTTGGGGCCCCAAAAGGAACCAAAAGGGCCCGTCCCGACATCCGGGTCTTCGCTTCGCTCAGACTGCCCTCCTTCCGGTATCGCTCCGAGGGTCGGCTTGCAAGGGCCGTCCCTGGCCCTTCAAGCCTCTCGCGGCATCCATGCCGCTCGCCCCTCTGCGCAATACCTCCACTCGGCCTCCTGACGGGACTCTGCGCGCGCCTGCGATTTCGGTGTAACGGGAAGAGCGGCGGCTGAAGGATTTGCACGTCGTAGGATGGCGTGGAGCGAAGCGATACCCATCGGTGAATAACGCTGCGCATTATCCATCTACGAAGAGCATCGCGGACAAGGTCCGCTCCTACAGGACAGGGAAAGCGCGGCGCCCACCTGCGGGAGCGGCCCGTGGGCGCGGATCGCGGGCAGGATCGCGGGGCGATCAGCCCTCGCGCAAGCGATAACCGACGCCGGCCTCGGTGACGATGAAGCGCGGGCTGGCCGGGTCGTCGGCGAGTTTCTGCCGCAGGTGGCCGACCACCACGCGCAGGTAATGGGTGTCTTCGGTGTGGGTCGGGCCCCAGATGTCCTTGAGCAGTTGCTGCTGGGTGACCACCCGGCCAAGATGGCGGGCCAGGGTCGAGAGCACCGCGTATTCCTTGCGGGTCAGCGCCACTTCGGCGTCGTCCAGCAGCACGCGGCGGTAGGAGAAATCGACGCTCAGCGGGCCGACCCGGACCAGCGCCTCCTGGCCCTCGCCGCTGGCGCCCTGGCGCAGCAGCACGCGGATGCGGGCGAGGAATTCCTGGATGCCGAAGGGCTTGGTCACGTAGTCGTTGGCGCCGCTGTCCAGCGCCAGCACCTTCTCGCTCTCGCTGGCACGCACCGAAAGCACCAGCACCGGCACCTGCGACCACTCGCGCAGTTCGCGCAGCACGTCCTGGCCGTCCTTGTCCGGCAGGCCGAGGTCGAGCACCACCAGGTCCGGGCGGCCCAGCGCGGCCTGGGCCAGGCCTTCCTCGCCGGTGCCGGCTTCCAGCACCTTGTAGCCGCCGGCGCTGAGGCTGATGCGGAGGAACTTGCGGATCTGCGGTTCGTCGTCGACGACCAGGATGGTGGCGGCGCTGGCGTTCATCGGGGAGCTGGGCTGGCTGTCAGGGCCGCCCAGCTTGAGCCTTTCAGCTGACGGCATCAAGTTGCTCCAGGTCCGGCTGCTGCTGCAGCGGCAGGTGCAGCACGAGGGTGGTGCCGCGCCCGTCGATGCCGTCCTCGACGGTGATCCGCCCGCCGTGGGCGCCGACCATACCCTGGCAGATCGCCAGGCCCAGGCCGGTGCCCTGCCCGCCGCGATCGCCACGGGCGGCGGTGTAGAACATGTCGAAGATCTTCTCCCGCTCCGCCAGCGGAATCCCCGGCCCCTCGTCGCTGACCGAGAAGCGCAGTTCGCCGTCGCCGGTCTCCACCGCGATGCGCAGGCGGCCCTGGGGCGGCGAGAAGCGCGCGGCGTTTTCCAGCACGTTGACCAGCGCCTGCTCGATCAGCGCGGCGTGCACGTAGAGCAGCGGCAGGTCTGGCGGCACGCGGGTTTCCACGCGGTACGGGGCGACCACCGCGCGCAGGCGGTTGAGCGCGCTGCCGACGATGTCGCCGGGCGCCACCCAGTCGCGCGAGAGCTTCAGGCCGCCGTGGCCCAGGCGGGTCATGTCCAGCAGGTTCTGGATGTAGCGGTCCAGGCGCTCGGCTTCGTCGCGGGTGCCTTCCAGCAGCTCGCGGCGATCCGCCGGCGGAATCGCATCGCCCAGGGCCAACAGGCTGTCGATGGAGCCGCGCATGGAGGTCAGCGGGGTGCGCAGGTCGTGGCTGACCGAGGCCAGCAGTGCGCTGCGCAGCTGCTCGGTTTCGCCGTGCAGGCGGGCGGCTTCCAGGTCTTCGGCCAGCCGCGCGCGGGCCAGGGCCTGGGCCAGCGGCTGGCCGAGGGCGGCGAGCAGGCGGCGGCGCGAGCCGGGCAGCGGCTGGCCGTCGCGCGGGCTGACGCCGAGCAGCGCCAGCGGCCCCTCCTCGCCCGCCAGCGGCCACCACCACCAGCGCCCGCCCGGCAGGGTGCCGGTGCCCAGCCCGGCGGGCTGGTTGTGCTGCCAGGACCAGTCGGCGGCGGCGCGTTCCTGGTCGTCCAGCGGGCGGTTCAGGCCGCCCTCCACCTTCCACTCGCCGTGGGTCTGGCCGAGCAGGCAGACGTCCAGCCCTTCCCAGCCGCCCAGTTGCTGCGCGGCGGCGGCCATCACCGCCTGGCGGTCGGTGGCGGCGGTGAGCTTGCGCGACAGTTCGAGCATCTGGCTGGTCTCTTCCTGGGTGTCGCGCAGGGCCTGCAACTGCCGGCGCTGGCGGGCGGCGAGGTTGCCGGTGAGGCCGGCCATGAGCAGGAAGAACAGCAGGGTCAGCACGTCCTCCTCGCGCTGGATGGCGAAGGAGAAGTACGGCGGGATGAACAGGAAGTCGTAGACCAGGAACGACAGCACGGCGCAGGCCAGCGCCGGCCCCAGGCTGCTGCGCACCGCCACCAGCAGCACGGCGGCGAGGAACACCAGGGAGATGTTGGGCAGTTCCAGGGTCCGGGCCACCACCCAGGCCAGGAGGCTGGCGCCGGCGGCGGCGAGCGCCGCCAGCAGGTAGTCGCCCCAGGGCCAGGGCATGCGCGGGTGCGCCTGGCGCGGCGCCAGGTCGGCTTCGCTGTCGAGCACGCTGATTTCCAGCCCGGCGCCCAGGCGCAGCAGGCGTGCCGCCAGGCCGCCGCCGAACAGCCGGCGGTGCCAGCGCTGCCGCGAGCGGCCCACCAGCAGCAGGCTGGCGCGGCGTTCCCGGGCATGTTCGATCAGGGTGCGCACGACTTCGCCGCCGCGCAGTTCCACCACGTCGCCGCCCAGGCGCTCGGCCAGTTGCTGGGCGCTCTGCAACCGCATGCGCGACTCCTCGCTGCGCGCCTCGCCGGTGTCGACGTGGACCAGCGACCAGGGCAGGTGCCGGCGCTCGGCCACGCGGCAGGCGTGACGCACCAGGCGCTCGGCGTTCTGCTCGCCGTCCACCCCGACCAGCAGGCGCCCGCGCACCGCCGGGGCCTCGCCGCCCTGCTGGCGGTAGCGATGGGCGAGGTCGGCGTCGACCCGCGCCGCCGCCGTCTGCATGGCCAGCTCGCGCAGGGCGGTGAGGTTGGTCTGGCTGAAGAAGGCGTCGATGGCGGCGCGCGCCTGTTCGGGCACGTAGACCTTGCCTTCGCGCAGGCGCTCCAGCAGCTCGCGCGGCGGCAGGTCGACCAGCAGCAGTTCGTAGGCTTCCTGCAATACCCAGTCGGGCACCGTCTCGCGCACCAGCACGCCGGTGATGTCGCGTACCTGGTCGTTGAGGCTTTCCAGGTGCTGCACGTTGACCGTGGTGTAGACGTCGATGCCGGCCGCGAGCAGCTCCTGGATGTCCTGCCAGCGCTTGGCGTGGCGGCTGCCGGGGGCGTTGCTGTGGGCCAGCTCGTCGACCAGCGCCAGTTGCGGCGGGTCGGCGAGCAGGCCGTCGAGGTCCATTTCCACCAGCTGGATGCCGCGGTACTCGGAGCGCTTGAGCGCCTGCTGCGGCAGGCCGGCGAGCAGCGCCTCGGTCTCGGCGCGGCCGTGGGTCTCGACGATGCCGACGCGCAGGTTCACGCCCTGGCGCAGCTGGGTTTGCGCGGCGAGCAGCATGGCGTAGGTCTTGCCGACCCCCGGCGCCGCGCCGAGGAACACTTTCAGGCGGCCGCGGCCCATGCTCGGCAGGTCGGCAAGCAGGGCGTCGGCGCGGTTGGGGTCGGTCATGTGGCTATCCTCGGAGCGCTTCTGGCGCTCGCTTCATGTCATCTGGAGTGAGCCGGCAAAGCCCCTCACCCCTGCCCTCTCCCGAAGGGGGAGGGGGTTGTCCGAGGCGCGCAGGAAACATCGTCCCACGGCCCGGACCGCATTGGCGCTGGAGTCTAGCGAGGCAGACCGGCCAGGGCCATGTTCAGCGCCAGCACGTTGACCACGGCGGGGCCGACCAGCGGGCGCTGCGTGTTGGCTTCCACCAGCTTCTCCAGGCTGGCCGCCGGCACGCCGCGCTCCAGGGCGATGCGCGGCACCTGGTACAGCGCGGCCTGGGGCGGCAGCTGCGGGTCGAGGCCGCTGCCGGAGGTGGTGACCAGCGCCAGCGGCACCGGCTGGGCGCCGACGCGCTGGGCGGCGGCGTCCTTGGCGATGCGTTCGGCCAGCGCCGGGTTGCCGGGCGCGAGGTTGCTGGCGCTGCTGGAGACGGTGGCGAAGTCGCCGGCCGAGGGGCGCGGGTGGAACCACTGGGCGCCGTCGAACTTCTGCGCGATCAGCGCCGAGCCGCGCACGTTGCCCTGCTCGTCGCGGACCAGGCTGCCGTTGGCCTGGTCGTGGAAGGCCACCTGGGCGATGGCGGTGACGGCCAGCGGATAGGCGACGCCGGTGACCAGGCTGAGCAGGGCCAGCGAGGCGATGGCGGGACGGAGGTGTTTGAGCATTTTCGGTGTTCCTCTGTTGGGTTCGGAGCGTCCGGCGGAATCGAAGCCGGGCCTTACCTGTAGGAGCGAGCTTGCTCGCGAACCAGCTTCCCGGTCGCTCCGGCGTTGGGCGGTTCGCGAGCAAGCTCGCTCCTACGAAAAGCAGCCGTCGTCAGGCCAGACCGATGGCCACCAGCAGCATGTCGATCAGCTTGATCCCCACGAAGGGCGCGACGATGCCGCCCACGCCGTAGATCAGCAGGTTGCGCCGCAGCAGGTGCGAGGCGTCGGTGGCCTGCACGCGCACGCCGCGCAGGGCCAGGGGGATCAGCGCGACGATGATCAGCGCGTTGAACACGATGGCCGAGAGGATCGCGCTCTGCGGGCTGGCCAGCTTCATCACGTTGAGCACGCCCAGCTGCGGGTAGATGCCGGCGAACAGCGCGGGGAGGATGGCGAAGTACTTGGCCACGTCGTTGGCCACCGAGAAGGTGGTCAGCGCGCCGCGGGTCACCAGCAGTTCCTTGCCCACCTGCACCACGTCCAGCAGCTTGGTCGGGTCGCTGTCCAGGTCGACCAGGTTGGCGGCCTCGCGGGCGGCCTGGGTGCCGTCGTTCATCGCCATGCCGACGTCGGCCTGGGCCAGTGCGGGGGCGTCGTTGGCGCCGTCGCCGCACATGGCGACCATGCGCCCCTCGCCCTGCTCCTGGCGGATGCGCGCCAGCTTCTTCTCCGGCGTGGCCTCGGCAATCACGTCGTCCACCCCCGCCTCGGCGGCGATGGCGGCGGCGGTCAGCGGGTTGTCGCCGGTCACCATCACGGTGCGGATGCCCATCCGGCGCAGCTCGGCGAAACGCTCGCGGATGCCCGGCTTGACCACATCCTTGAGGTGGATGGCGCCCAGCAGCCTGCCGTCGGCCACCACCAGCAGCGGCGTACCGCCGCTCTGGGCGATGCGCTCGATCTCCTTGGCCAGGCTGTCCGGCATCTGCGTGCGGTCCATGCCGACGAAGGCCAGCGCGGCGTCGACCGCGCCCTTGCGGTAGACGTGGCCGTCGAAGTCGATGCCCGACAGGCGCGTCTCGGCGCTGAAGGCGATCGGCGTCACGCGGTTGCGCTCCGGCTCCGCCAGGACGATCTGCGCGCGGAGGAACTCTACAATGGACTTGCCCTCAGGGGTGTCGTCGGCCAGCGAGGCGAGGAAGGCGCCCTCGGCCAGCTCCAGCGGCTGCACGCCGGGGGCGGTGTGCAGCGCGCTGCAGCGGCGGTTGCCGAAGGTGATGGTGCCGGTCTTGTCGAGCATCAGCACGTGCACGTCGCCCGCCGCTTCCACCGCGCGGCCGGACTTGGCGATCACGTTCAGGCGCACCAGGCGGTCCATGCCGGCGATGCCGATGGCCGAGAGCAGGCCGCCGATGGTGGTGGGGATCAGGGTCACCAGCAGCGCCACCAGGAACACCAGCGGCAGGTTGCCGCCGGAGAACAGGGCGAAGGGCTTCAGGGTGACGACCACCAGCAGGAAGATCAGGGTCAGGCCGATCAGCAGGATGTCCAGCGCCACTTCGTTGGGCGTCTTCTGCCGCTTGGCGCCTTCCACCAGGGCGATCATGCGGTCGAGGGTGGACTCGCCGGGGTTGGCGGTGATCTTCACCAGCAGCCAGTCGGAGACCAGCCGGGTGTTGCCGGTGACGGCCGAGCGGTCGCCGCCGGATTCGCGGATCACTGGCGCGGATTCGCCGGTGATGGCGGACTCGTTGACCGCCGCCACGCCCTCGATCACCTCGCCGTCGCCGGGGATCAGCTCGCCGGCCTCGACGCGCACCACGTCGCCCTTGCGCAGGCTGCTGGCGGCGACTTTCTCGAAGCTGCCGCCGGCACTGCGGCGCATGGCCTGCAGGCCCTGGGCGCCGGCCTTCAGGCTATCGGCGCGGGCCTTGCCGCGGCCCTCGGCGAGGGCCTCGGCGAAGTTGGCGAAGAGCACGGTGAACCACAGCCAGACGGCGATCTGCACGGCCACGAAGGTCGGCACCGAGTCGCCGCCGACCACGCACAGCACGGTGGTCAGCACGGCGGTCAGGGCCACCACCAGCATCACCGGCGAGCGTTGCAGCTGGCGCGGGTCGAGCTTGGCGAAGGACTGCACCAGCGCCGGCTTCCACAGGGCGGAGAAGGCGGTGCTCGGGCGTTTTTCGGTGCCTCTCGACGGGTTCTTCAGGGCGAGATCCTGGGTACGCGCATTCATTGCGAAAGCTCCTCAGAAGCCAAGCGTCAGGTGATCGGCCACCGGGCCAAGCACCAGCGTCGGCAGGAAGTTCAGGCCGCCCACCAGCAGGATGGTGGCGGTGAGCAGGCTGACGAACAGCAGGCCGTGGGTGGGGAAGCTGTTCGGTCCGACCGGGGTGGCCTTCTTCGCCGCCAGGCTGCCGGCAATCGCCAGCACCGGGAGGATGTAGCCGAAGCGGCCGATCAGCATGGCCAGGGCGATCATCAGGTTGTGGAACGGGGTGTTGGCGCCGAAGCCGGCAAAGGCCGAACCGTTGTTCGCCGAGCCCGAGGTGTAGGCGTAGAGCAACTGGCTCAAGCCGTGCGGGCCGGGGTTGGTGACCGCGGCGGCCGGGCCCGGCAGGCTGGCGGCGATGGCGCCGAGCACCAGCACGCCCACCGGCATCACCAGCAGGGTCGCCACCAGCAGACGGACTTCCCGCGCCTCCAGCTTCTTGCCGAGGTATTCCGGGGTGCGGCCGACCATCAGCCCGGCGAGGAACACGGCGATCAGGACGAACAGCAGCATGCCGTAGAGCCCGGCGCCGACACCGCCGAAGATCACTTCGCCGACCATCATGTTGATCATCGCGACCATGCCCGACAGCGGGTTGAGGCTGTCATGCATGGTGTTCACCGAGCCGTTGGAGGCGGCCGTGGTGGTCACCGCCCAGAGCACGCTGGCGGTGGTGCCGAAGCGGCTTTCCTTGCCTTCCAGCGGCGCGACCTGCTCCACCGGCAGCGCGCTGAGCGCCGGGTTCGGCTGGTACTCGGCCCACAGCGACACGCCAAGGCCCAGGGCGAACAGCACCAGCATGCAGCCGAGGATGGCGCGGCTCTGGCGCAGGTCCTTGACGTAGTGGCCGAAGGTGAACACCAGCGCGGCGGGGATCAGGATGATCGACGCCACCTCGAACAGGTTGCTCCAAATGGTCGGGTTCTCGAACGGGTGCGCCGAGTTCACGCCGAAGAAGCCGCCGCCGTTGGTGCCCAGCTGCTTGACGGCGATCTGGCTGGCGGCCGGGCCGAGCGGGATGGACTGGTCGCTGCCCTGCAGGGTCAGCGCGTGGGCGTAGTCCAGGAAGGTCTGCGGCACGCCCTGCCAGACCAGCAGCAGCGCCAGCAGCAGGCACAGCGGGATCAGCCCGTAGAGAGTGGCGCGGGTCAGGTCGACCCAGAAGTTGCCCAGGTCGTTGGTCGACTTGCGCGCGATGCCGCGGGCCAGCGCCACCAGCACCGCCAGGCCGACGGCGGGGCTGACGAAGTTCTGCACGGTCAGGCCGAGCATCTGGCTCAGGTAGCTCAGCGACGCCTCGCCGCTGTAGGCCTGCCAGTTGGTGTTGGTGACGAAGCTCACCGCGGTGTTGAACGCCAGGGTCCATTCCAGGCCCGGCAGCTTCTGCGGGTTGAGCGGCAACGCGCCCTGCAGCATGAGGATGGCGAACAGCAACGCCAGCCCCGCCAGGTTGAAGACCAGCAGCGCGACGGTGTAGCCCTTCCAGTCCTGCTGGACCTCCGGGTCGATGCCGCAGGCGCGGTAGATCAGCCGTTCCACTGGCAGGAAGAGCGGACTGAGGAAGGTGCGCTGTCCTTCCATCACCTTGTAGTAGAAACGCCCGAGGAACGGCGCCGGCACCAGCACCAGCGCCAGAAAGGCGACGATCAGCAATACGTCATGGCTGTTCATGGCCACTCCTAGGAACGGTCGGCGCGCAGCAGCGCCACCAGCAGATAGATGAACAGTCCCGTGGCCAGGACCAGGGACACTCCGTCGAGCACGCTCATGGCTTCTTTCTCCTTCATGCGGGCTTGCCGCTTGATGGAAATTTTCCGCAAGGACGGCGTAAAGGAGCGATTCCCGAGGCCCCGGCGGGACATAAAGATTGTGTAAAAAGCCACGCGGCACGGCGCCCGGAACCCGCTTTGCGAAGCCTTTACGGCGCCGCTCCCGAGCTCGCCGGCGCGGCAGATGCCCCGCGTTTGCAACCCTCCCCGGGCATGTCCTAGGCTTGGGCTCCATCAATTCATCCGATGATTGGATGTTTCCATGACCAGTTCCCTGCAGAAGCGCTCGCTGGTGGACATCGCCCTCGAGCAGATCCGCTCGCGCATCGACGACGGCCGCTGGCCCCTCGGCCAGCGCCTGCCGCCGGAGCCCGAACTCGCCGAGACCCTCGGCATGAGCCGCAACACCGTGCGCGAAGCGGTGCGCGTGCTGACCTTCTCCGGCGTGCTGGAAGTGCGCCAGGGCGACGGCACCTACGTGCGCGCCCGCGCCAACCCGCTGGACGCCATGCTGGTGCTGGCGCGCAGCTCGGTCGAACAGGCCCTGGAAGCGCGCGGCATCATCGAGGTGGAAGCCAGCCGGCTGGCCGCCGGGCGCCGCAGCGAGGCGGACATCCTGGCCCTGCGCGAGGCCCTGGCAGCCTCCGCCGCCCGCCATGGCGGCGCGCTGGACGACTACATCGTCCACGACCTGGCCTTCCACCAGCGCGTGGTGGACAGCGCCCACAACCCGGTGCTCAGCGAGCTGTACCGCTACTTCTCCCAGGTGATCCGCGCCGGCCTGGAACGCACCATCGGCGACCCGGACCGCCCGCAGCCGAGCTTCGAGCTGCACCGCGAGCTGCTCGACGCCATCGAACGCGGCGATGCCGACGCCGCCGCCCGCGCCAACCGCGCGCTGCTGATCTGACGCCCCTTCCGCCGGATGCCCGCCATGTCCCTGCCCCAAGACCCACGCGACACCGAACACACGCCGTCCCGCCCCGCGCAGGCGCTGCTGGTCGACGCCGAAGCCAACGACGAACCGACGCCCCCGGCCCGCCCGCCGCGCACCTGGCTGCTGCTCCTGGGCCTGGTGCTGGTGGCGCTGAACCTGCGCCCGGCGCTGTCGAGCCTCGCCCCGCTGCTCAACAGCGTGCGCGACGGCACCGGCCTCTCGGCCTCCGCCGCCGGCCTGCTGACCACCCTGCCGGTGCTCTGCCTGGGCCTGTTCGCGCCGCTGGCGCCGGTGCTCGCCCGCCGCCTCGGCGCGGAGCGCACGGTGCTGCTGATCCTGCTCACCCTGGCCGCCGGCATCGTGCTGCGCAGCCTGTTCCCGGTGGCCGGGCTGTTCCTCGGCAGCCTGCTGGCCGGCGCCAGCATCGGCATCATCGGCGTGCTGCTGCCGGGCATCGTCAAGCGCGACTTCCCGCGCATCGCCGGGACCATGACCGGCGTCTACACCATGGCCCTGTGCCTGGGCGCGGCCACCGCCGCCGGCGCCAGCGTGCCGCTGGCCGGGCTGATGGGCGACAGCTGGCAGCTGGCGCTGGCCTTCTGGGCGCTGCCGGCCGTGCTCGCGGCGGCGATCTGGGCGCCGCAGACCCGGCAGAGGCACCACGCCCACCGCCCGATGTACAAGGTCAAGGGCCTGTGGCGCGAGCCGCTGGCCTGGCAGGTCACGCTGTACATGGGCCTGCAGTCGTCGCTGGCCTACATCGTCTTCGGCTGGGTGCCGTCGATCCTCATCGACCGCGGCCTGGGCGCGGTGGAGGCCGGGCTGGTGCTGTCCGGCTCGGTGATGGTGCAGCTGTTCAGCGCCCTGGCCGCCCCCTGGCTGGCCACCCGCGGCCGCGACCAGCGGGTGGCGGTGGTGATCGTCATGGGCCTGAGCCTGGCCGGCCTGCTCGGGCTGCTCTACGCGCCGCTCTCCGGGATATGGGGCTGGGCGGTGGTGCTCGGCCTCGGCCAGGGCGCCGCCTTCAGCATCGCGCTGGCGCTGATCGTCCTGCGCTCGCCGGACGCCCACGTCGCCTCCAACCTCTCCGGCATGGCCCAGGGCGTGGGCTACACCCTCGCGGCCTGCGGGCCCTTCCTGGTCGGCGTGGTGCACGACGTCACCGGCGGCTGGGGAGCGACCGGGGTGATCTTCGTGGTGGTGGCGGCGGCCGGCATCGTCTCCGGCCTGGGCGCCGGGCGCGACCGGCTGGTGCAGGTGAAGAGCGAGCACGTCTGAGGTGCTTTTCGTAGGAGCGGAGCTTCTCCGCGATGCTCTTGAGCAGGGCTGACATTTCGCGGACAAGGTCCGCTCCTACGAGAGCGCCAGCGCTGCGCTCCGCTCCAGCTCTGGCTCTGGCTCTGGCTCCGGCTCCAGCTCTGGCTCTAGGACTTCCAGAGAAACCTCCGAGCGCACCGGAGCGCCCCTTCAGGAGGCCGAGTGGAATCGGAGTTTCAGGGGTCGAGCGACATGGATGTCGCGAGAGCGTTGTCGGGCCAGGGATGGCCCGTCAACGCGGGCCCCTGAAACTCCGATGGAGCGAGGAAATTTTTCGCCTAAGCGAAAAACCGGATGCAGGGGCACAGACCTTTGCCTCCTTTGGGTCGTTTGCCAAAGGAGGTCGCCCGAGGGGGCGAAACAAGAAGTCCCCGCGCACGCCGAAGCGGCGCAGAAACACCCAAGCAGAAAGCATCGCGGACAGAGTCCGCTCCTACGACGCCTGACGCCACAAGCGAACGGCCCGCACACGGCGCCACACCACGCCGGCCAGGCCACGCCGCACCCCGCCATCAAACCGCCGGCGGCGACCGGTCCGAACTGTCGATCCAGACACTGATCAGGTTGTACATCACCGCCAGCAGCACCGGCCCGAGGAACAATCCGATAAAGCCGAAGCTGAGCAACCCGCCCAGCACCCCCAGCAGCACCACCACCAGCGGCAGGTTGCCGCCACGGCTGATCAGGTAGGGCTTGAGGATATTGTCCACCCCGCTGATCACGAAGAACCCCCAGGTCGCCATGAACACCGCGTAGCCGTAGCTCTCCCGGTAGAACAGCCAGACCGCCACCGGCCCCCAGATCAGCGGCGGGACCATCAGCAGGCTGGAGACGAAGGTCAGCATCCCCAGCACGAATGCCCCCGGCACGCCGGCGATGAGGAAGCCGATGGTGGCCAGCACCGCCTGCGCGACGGCGGTGCCGATCACGCCGTTGACCACGCGCTGCACGGTGCCGGCGATCAGGTCCATGTACTGCGAGGCCGCATTGCCGATCAGCCGTTGCAGCATCGAGTGGGCGAAGGACTGCAGGCGCAGGCCGTCGCGGTAGAAGAAGAAGATCAGCACCAGGCTCAGCACCAGCTCGAAGATCCCCGTGCCGAGCTTGGCGCTGCGCGCCAGCGCCCAGTTGCCGATCTGGCCCATGTACGGCTTGAGCGCGGAGAACATCGCCACACCCTGCTGGTCGGCCTGGTACCACCAGCCGACCAGGCGATCGCCGATCAGCGGCGCGCGGGCCATCCATTCCGGCGGCGGCGGCAGGCCGGAGACCTGCAGGTTCTTCACCAGTTCGACGCCCTCGCGCACCCGGTCCACCAGGCCGAAACCCAGCCACACCAGCGGCAGGGCCACCAGCACGATCCAACAGAGGGTGAGCAGCCCGGCGGCGGCGGAGGCCCGGCCTCCCAGCAGCTGGGTGAGCAGGCGCATCAGCGGCCAGCTGGCGAAGGCCAGCACGGCGGCCCAGACCAGCGCCGACCAGAACGGCAGCAGCACCCAGACACTGGCGGCGAGCAGGCCCAGCAGCAGCACGCGCAGCAGCAGGCGATCATTGTCGAACATCGGAACTCCCGGTCATCGAATACGGTAAGGCGCCCTTTGCAGAGCGCCCGCCTTCAGCGTAGGTGAATCAGCGCAGCCAGGTCAGGTGCAGGCCGTCGCCCTCGTCCTTGCCCTGCTGCAGGCGCGCATCGCGCACGCCCTGGGCGGCCAGCGCGGCGCGCCAGGCGCCGGCATGCTGGCCGGCCAGCTCGACGCGCACGCCGGTGTCCAGGCGCAGGGTGCGCACCAGCAGGTCGAGCCAGGCACCGCCGGGCTGCGGCGGCACGTGGCTGAGGGTCAGCTCGCCGTTGTCCTTGAGCAGGCGCAGCAGCGTGGACGGGCTGGGCAGCAGCTCGCCGAGGGCGGCGGCGCTGTCCAGCTGTTCGGCGTGCAGGTAGGCGCGGCGGTTGCCGCGGGTGATGGTGTAGACCGCCAGCAGGCTGTGATCGCGGGGCGTGGCGAGGCGCACCAGCAGGTAGGCCTGCTGCTCGTCCGGGCCGTAGAGCTTGGCGTTGCCGAACACCGCGTTGGCCAGCAGGTTGCTGGAGCCGCAGTCGCGGCCCTCGCACCAGAACAGCGGCGTGGCGTTGGCCTTGAGCAGGTCCTTGCGCGCGGCGGAGAAGGCGCTCTGGCTGGAGTCTTCGTCGGGCAGGCGGTAGGTCACGGCGGTCAGGCCGCCGACCGCGCGCACCTCCCCTTCCATGCGCAGGCGCCCGCTGATGCGGCTGATCGGGCCTTGCGGGTAGGTGCGCTCCTGGTTGGCCGCCTGGTTGAAATCGACGATCTCCGCCCGCGGGAAGCGCGGCAGGATGTCCAGGTCGTGGCTGTCGGGCAGGTCGGCGGCGAAACCGCCGGCGCTGGCGGCGAGCAGGCCGCCGAAGACGAGGGAGTGCAGGAGCCGAGGCATCCGGGGGCGCGGCGCGGCGGCCTGGAAAGTCCCTTTGCAGCACGGGCGCGCGGCGGTTTGGATGTCGAGCATGCACAATCTCCCTGAAACGATCCGTGCAGACTCGCGGCAGGCCCCGGTTTAGTCAAGCTGCGGGGTGTTACGGGGTGTCCAGCAGGAAGGGCCGGAACACCGCCGCCACCGCCTCGGCGCCGGCCTCGTCGTCCAGGTGCAGGTGGTGCTGGCCGGGCAGCTCGACGACCTCGAAGGGCCGATCCCGGAGCAGCTCGCGGGTCGCCGGCTCCACGCTCAGCAGGCCGTCCTTCGCCAGCACCAGGCTGGTCGGGCACTGGACAGACTGGACGAATTGCCGCGCGTGGGCGCGGGTCAGGCGCAGCGGCGACGGCAGGGTCAGGCGCGCGTCGGTGCGCCAGGTGTAGCCGCCGGGCACCGGCACCAGGCCCCGGGAGGCCAGCAGTTCCGCCGCCTCGCGGCTGACCGCGCCGACGCCCTTCATGCGCGCTTCCACCGCGCGGTCGATGGCCGCATACACCGGCTTGCGCTTGTTCGGCAGCGCCAGTTGCGCGCGCAGCGCCTCGCCGAGCTTCTGCGGCGAAGTGTCCGGCTCGCCGGTGTAGGGCACCAGGCCGTCGATCAGCGCCAGGCGCTCGATGCGCTCGGGCATGGCGCCGGCCAGCAGCACCGAGACGATGGCGCCCATGGAATGCCCGAGCAGCGAGAAGCGCTCCCAGCCCATCTGGTCGGCCACCATCAGCACGTCCAGGGCATAGTCCCACAGCAGGTAGCTGGCGCCCGGCGCGCGGTGCGCCGAGTGGCCGTGGCCGGCGAAGTCGAGGGCGAGGATGCGCAGGCCGGGCAGTTTCGGCGCCAGGCGGGCGAAGCTCATGGCGTTGTCCAGCCAGCCGTGCAGGGCGATCACCGGGCGGCCGTCTTCCGGGCCGAACAGGTGCGCGGCCAGCTCGATGTGCGGCAGGTTCAGGCGGATTTCCTGGACGTGGGCGGTCATGGCGGTTCCTTATTGGCTGGCGCGCTGTTGCCAGCGGGCGAAGACGGTCTTGAGCAGCGCGGCGGTGTCCTGCGGGCGCTCCAGCGGGAACATGTGCCCGCCCGGCAGCGACAGGTTCTCGCCCAGCGGAATGCGGCTGACCAGCCGTGCGTGATGCGGCAGCACCACCCGGCTGTGGCGGCCACGCACCATGGTCAGCGGCACCGCCAGTTGCTTGGGCCGGCCGGGGCTGGTGTGCGGGACGTTGCGGTAGATGCTGATTTCGGTGGCCGGATCGAACTTCAGCCGCAGCCCCTGCGCGGCGGCCGGCGCCAGGCCGTGGCGCACGTAGGCTTCCAGGCAGTCGCGGTCGAAGCGCTTGAACAGCGGCTTGCCGGCGAAATACTCCAGCGCCTCGGCGAAATCGCTGAAGTCCTCGCGGCGGCCCAGGGTGCGGCCGGCGGGCGTCAGGCGGTCGATGAAGCCGAAGCGCTTGGCGGCGCGGATCACCAGTTGGTCGGCCAGGGTCAGCAGGGGCGAATCGAGCATCACCACACCCCGGTACAGCTCCGGGCGACGCAGCGCCGCGTGGTAATGCAGCACGCCGCCGAGGGAATGGCCGACGCCCCAGACCGGCTCGTCGAGCGCCTCGAGGTGATGCAGCAGTTCCTCCACCAGGTTTTCCCAGTTGGCGTTGACCGGGAAGCGCGGGTCGTGGCCGTGCATGTCCAGCCGGTGGACCCGGTAATCCGGCTCCAGGGCATCGAACAGCTTGCCATAGGTGCCCGATGGGAAGCCGTTGGCGTGGGCGAAGAAAACCGCTTGGGACATACCGATGGACTCAGGAGGAATGACAGCCCGAATTTTCCGCCAGCACTGAGAGTGCGGCAATGACCCGCAGCCCCGCGAATGACGGCACTACGGCCAAAGTCCATGGCGCTCCGGCGGATTTGCCCTTTTATTGGCCGGCCATTTCCCGTGAAAGCGCCCCGGGCTGGACCCTTTCTCCAGCCCGGCACTAGCATCGCGCCATCTCACTCCAGGCGCAGATGCCATGACCGATGCCCCGCTGATTCCCGCACAGCCACGCCGGGCCGTGCTGCGCCTGTTGCCCTGGGCCCTGGCGGTGCTGCCGTTCCTGCTGCTGAGGCTGTGGATCAACGCCACCACGGGCAGCGACTGCGAGCCCGAATGGCTGGGAATCCCCCGGACCTACTGGGCACTGCTGGCGATCAGCTACGGCTTGCCGCTGTTGATGCTGCTATTTGCGCTGACCCAGTTGCCGGTCGCACTGAAGATACTGCGCCACGGCTATTTCCCGCCCCTGGACGCGGTGCGCTTCCGCGCCACCCGTGCCCGGCGCGGCCCGCTCGCCACCTTGCGCGGCGGCGTGCTACTGCTGATGCCGCTGGCGGCATTGGCCGCCGTTGCCTATGGGCACCAGCTGCATGGCGAGGTCATGCAGGGTCGAAGCGTCGCCGAGCTGAAGCAAGCGCTGCAGACGAACTGCCATCCCTGAGCGGCCGGCCCTCAGACCCAGTGCACCGCGTGGTTCACCACGCTGAACAGGATGCCGCCCGCCACCAGCAGGAACACCAGCGCGCAGGCGCCGTCGATCACCGGCACCGCGCGCAGCAGGCGCCGCTGCCACAGCGGCCGGGTCAGGGTCACGCTGAGCAGGCTGAACCAGGCGAAGCCGGTGACGAACAGCATCACCGCCACCGCGACCTTGCCCGGCACCGACATGTCCGCCGGGATCAGGCTGCTCAGCAGTGCGAGGAAGAACACCAGCGCCTTGGGGTTGAACAGGTTGGTCGCCAGCCCGCGCAGCCAGGGGCCGAGTTTCGACTCCGCCAGCTCGCCGTCGATCCGCCCTGCCCCGCCGGGCTTGCGCAGCGCCCGCAGCGCGCCGATCCCCAGCCAGCCGAGATAGCCCGCGCCCACCAGTTGCAGCGCGCCGAACAGCAGCGGCGAACGGTTGAGCAGCAGCGACACGCCGGTCAGCACCAGGGTGCCGTGGATCAGGATGCCGCAGGCCAGCCCCAGGGCGCTGAGCACGCCGGCGCGGCGGCCCTGGTGCAGGGCGGTGCGCACCACCAGCGCGACGTCCGGCCCGGGGCTGACCAGGGCGACGGCGAACACGGCGGTGAGCATGAGCAAGACGTGAACCTCCTGCATGGCGGGATTCTCCAGTGGCAAAGAAAACGGGATCTGGTTGGCGGATCAGCCCTGGCGCAATCGCGCGGGCGGCAAGCCGTAGGTGCGGCGGAACAGGCGGCTGAAGTGGGCCTGGTCGTAGAAGCCCAGGCTCAGGGCGATCTCCGACAGCGGCTGGCCCTTGATCACCCGGGGCAGCGCGCGCTCCAGGCGCAGCTGGGTCAGCCACTGGTGCGGCGGCAGCCCGCACTGGTGGCGGAAGCGGCGCAGCACCTGCCAGGGGCTGAGGTCGCAGAATCCGGCGATCTCCTCCAGCGTCGGCGGCATCTCCAGGCGCGACTCCAGCCACTCGCGCAGGCGCGCCCAGGTCAGCGCGTCGAAGCCCTGCCCCGGCTCGCGGATGCGCAGGCTGGAGGCGCGCTCCAGCAACGCGGCGAGCGCCTGCCAGAGCTGCCCTTCCTGCGCCAGCCGCTCGCCGCCGAGCAACAGGGCGTGGGCCTGCTGCAGTTCGGCCTGCAACTGCGGGTCGCGCAATTGCGCGGCGGTCAGGCGCGGCGCGCCCTGGCGGCCGTCGCTGAAGGCGCGGCAGGCGTCGTCCAGCCACTGCGGGTCGATGGACAACACGCGGATGCGGTAGCCCCCATCACCGTCGCTGGCGCCGTCGTGGATGCTCTCCGGGCTCATCAGCAGGATGTCACCGTTCCCGGCCAGCGAGCGCTCACCGCGATGGGTGTAGCGCTGGCAGCCGTCAAGCATCAGCCCGACGTGGTAGTCGAGATGAAAATGCCGGGGAAAGGCGAAACGGCGGTACTCGGCGTCGATGAACCGGACGCCGGGCAGGCCGCTGCTGTGGTGTTCGATGCGTTCCATGCGCCTACTGTAGCGGCGCGGGAATGGTGGGTCTTGGACAAAATTGCGAGGGAGGCCGAGTGGTACGGCCCAGCGTAGGAGCGGAAATCGCCCGGACTGCTGTTTGTAGGATGGCGTGGAGCGAAGCGATACCCATCGATCACGGCACCGGCAGCATGGGTATCGCTTCGCTCCACCCATCCTACGGCCCTGCAGCGGCGCGGGAATGGCGGGGCTGGGACAAAATGGCGAAGATGCCGGGCTGTACGGCCCACCTACGGATCCGGAAATCGCCTGGACCGCTGTTTGTAGGATGGCGTGGAGCGAAGCGATACCCATCGATCGCGGCACCGGCAGCATGGGTATCGCTTCGCTCCACCCATCCTACGGCCCTGCCATGGTGAGCAGTGATGCTCCCCGATCGCGGAGAAGCTCCGCTCCTACAAGGGCCGCGCCGGACTCGCCCCGTAGGAGCGGACCTTGTCCGCGAAATCCATCACGGAAAATCCGCGCCCCCAGGGGAAAGCCCCCGAGGTCAGCGCTCCAGCGGCACCACCGCCATGGTCAGCCGGGATATGCAGCTCGGCTTGCCGTCGTCCCCATGCAGGCGGATTTCCCAGACGTGGGTCGAGCGGCCGATGTGCACCGCCTTCGCCACCGCCGTCACCCGCCCGCTGCGCAGGCCGCGCAGGTGGTTGGCGTTCACCTCCAGGCCGACGCAGTAGTACCGGCTGGTGTCGAGGCACTGATAGCTGGCGGTGGAGCCGACGGTTTCCGCCAGCACCACCGAGGCGCCGCCATGCAACAGGCCGAAGGGCTGATGGGTGCGCGAATCCACCACCATGCTGGCGGTCAGCGAGTCGTCGTCGAACGCCTCGAAGCGGATATCCAGCACCTCGCCGATGGTGTTCTTCAGCTGCGCGTTGAGCCTTTCCAGATTGGGCATGGTGCGCCAGATCATTGCCTTTCCCCCTGTTCAGTCGTGCAAAAGTTCAGTCATGCCACTGCACCGCCTCGCGGCGCTCCGCCCATTCATTGAAACGCTGGCCGTAGGCGCCTTCCACCATGTTGCGCTTGATCTTCAGGGTCGGCGTGAGGAAGCCGTTGTCCACCGTCCAGACATCGCGCACCAGCACCAGGCCGGCCAGCCGCTCGTGCTTGTCGAGCACGGTGTTCACCTCCTCCAGCAGCGCCGTCAGGCTCTGCTCCAGTTCGCCGCGGGCGCCGTTGGCCGCTTCCTGCCGGCCCATCTCCGACAGCACGCAGAGCCCCAGGGGCGCGATCAGGCCCTCGCCGACCACGCAGATCTGCTCGATGCGCGAGTGCACGGCCAGGCGGTTCTCGATCGGCGCCGGCGCCACGTACTTGCCCTTGGCGGTCTTGAAGATTTCCTTGATCCGCCCGGTCAGGCGCAGGTTGCCGTCGGCGTCCTGCTCGCCCTTGTCGCCGGTGCGCAGGAAGCCGTCCTCGGTGAGGGTCTCGGCGGTGCGCTCATGGTCCTTGTAGTAGCCGAGCATGGTCGCGCCGCTGCGCACCTGCACCTCGCCCTCGTCGCTGATGCGCACTTCCACCCCGGGACTGTTGCGACCGATCCAGCCGGCCTTCTGCTCACCGAGCCGGCAGACGTGGGAATAGCCGCAGTTCTCGGTCATGCCGTAGACCTCCAGCAGGTTCAGGCCCAGGCGCCGGTACCAGTCGAGCAGCGCATCGGGCACCGGCGCGGCGCCGCACAGGGCATAGCGCACGGCATCCAGGCCGAGGCCGGCGAGCACCTTGCGGCCGACCAGGCGGCCGACGATGGGCAGGCGCAGCAGGCGGTCGAGCTTCTGCGCCGACATCTGCGCGTACACCCCCATCTGGAACTTGGTCCAGATGCGCGGCACGCCGAAGAACACCGTGGGCCGGGCGCGGCGCATGTCGGCGACGAAGGTGTCCAGGCTCTCGGCGAAGAAGACCGTCTGCCCGGCGTAGATCGACGCCATTTCCACGAACATGCGCTCGGCCACGTGGCACAGCGGCAGGTAGGACAGCAGGCGGTCCTGCTCGCCCACGCCGAACAGCTCCATGGCATGGCTGGCGGCGAAGGCGAAGTTGCCGAAGCTGTGCATCACGCCCTTGGGCATGCCGGTGGTGCCGGAGGTGTAGATGAGGGTGGCCAGGGTGGTGGCGTCGGGGCGCGGATCGTCGCGGATCGGCGAGCGCGCCTGGAGCTCGGCCCACGGGTGATCGAAGCGCCCCTGCGGATGCAGCGGCAGCGCCACGGTGGGCACGCCGTCGGGAATGCCGTCCGCCATCGCCGGCCAGTCGTCCAGCTTGCCGACGAAGGCCACCCGCGCCTCGGAGTGGCTCATCACCTGGCGCACGGAATCGGCGGTGAGGTTGGGGTACAGCGGCACGGACACATGGCCGGCCATCCAGATGGCGATGTCGGCGACTATCCAGTGCGCGCAGTTCTTGGAAATGATCGCCACGCGGCTTCCCGCCGGCAGCTCCAGGCCGCGCAGCCAGGCGGCGGCGCGCCGCGCCTGGTCGCCCACCTCGCCCCAGGTGAGCGTTTCCACCTCGCCGCCGCCCAGCGGCTGGACGAGGTAGCGCTTGTTCGGATGGTTCTTCTCGCGCTGATAGAACAGATCGAGCGGTAATCGGACTGCTTTAACCACGTGCCCCTCCTTTGTTGTTCTTTTTCAGAGGTGTAGCTCAGAGGTATAGCGATAGATCGACCAAGCACTTGCTTGGTCGAATATTCCATGCACGGACGCGGCAGACAAGACCGATCGTGTGAACTTTTGTAGGACGCATCGCACTTGGCGCATACAGCCGCTCTAGCGTGGGGCTGCGCGGGGCAATATCCAGCGGCGTCTTGCCCTGCGGCAGCACCTCGCGGGCAAAGTCGCACTACCCTTTCGTGAATACCAAGACGGATATCCACCATGCCGGAAGCCTTGCAGATCCCCCCGGGCCAGCTCGACCTGCTGCTGAACCTGCTGATCGCCACCGTCTGCGGCGGCCTGATCGGCCTCAACCGCGAGATGCACAACCGCCCCGCCGGCCTGCGCACCCACGCCCTCACCTCCCTGGCCGCCGCGCTGGCGGTGGGCATCATCCTGCAACTGCACCCGATCAGCCCCGACGCCGCCAGCCGGGTGGTCCAGGGCGTGCTGACCGGCATCGGCTTCATCGGCGCCGGGGTCATCGTCCACCACGAGCGCCGCTACCGCGTGGAAGGCCTGACCACCGCCGCCACCATCTGGATATCGTCGATGATCGGCATCGCCTGCGGCAGCGGCCACGCCGTCACGGCCGTCATCGGCGTGGTCCTGACCCTGCTGACCCTCAGCCTCGGCTCCTGGCTGGAACACCACATCGACGCACGCTTCCGCAAACCGCCACCCACGCTGACGGACGACGACGAAGCGCCGAAATGAACAAGGCCCCGCAAGGGGCCTTGTTCATGGGGCTCCTCTCTATTATGGAGAGGATATTCGACTACGGCTTATTGCCAGTTCGCTGCAATCACCACCTCCAGTTGCTGGCGCTGATCCGGCGTCAGGTTCGACTCCCCGCCAGCGGGCACACCGAAGGCCGCCATCGCATTGACCAGGTTCTGTACCTGGCTTTCCAGCAGGGTCTTGCCATCGGCCGAGGTGATCTGACCCAGATGATAGTTGTTGCCTGAGAACCAGCTGCTGATCGAGACCTTGTCGCTGGTACCGATCACGCTGATATCCAGGTTGCTACCGTTCTTGCGGAACCAAAGCTGGTCAGCGGTGATGCCATCGACGAAGGCCAGTTGATCGAGGGTGTTAGTGTCGGTGTGGTAGTTGTAGACAGTGTCCTGACCAGAATTGCGCTCGAAGCGATACACGTCGCTACCGGCTTCGCCGGAGAGGTAGTCGCTGCCCACGCCACCGATCAGCGTGTCATCACCTGCACCACCATAGAGGGTGTCGTTACCTTCATCTCCCTGCAGCAGGTCGTTGCCAGCCTCGCCATACAGGTAGTCATTACCCAAACCACCCGCTTGGCTATCGTCACCGGTACCACCGTACAGCTTGTCGTTGCCGGCATCGCCACTGAGCGTATCGGCCACGGCATAGCCGTAGAGGCTGTCGGCCCCCTCGGTGCCCTGCTGTACCAGGCGCTTCACCTGCGCAATATCCCAGGCCGTGCCGTCGGCGAAGCGGATTTCCTCCAGGCGATACTTACCCGCGGCGTCCCCGCTGAAGTAGTTCTGCACAATGATCTGATCGGTGCTGCCCTTCAGATTCAGGTACAGGTTATCGCTGTAGCGGGTCGCCACGATGTCGCTGGCGGCGATGTCCGCGCCGAACTCGATGGCGTCCACTTTCCCGGCGCTGGTGTCGTAGTTGTTCACCACGTCCTGGCCCCAACCACGCTCGAAGCGGTACACGTCGTTGCCGGCATCGCCGGAGAGGTTGTCGTTGCCGGCATCACCGACCAGGATGTCGTCGCCGGTACCGCCAGAGACGTAGTCGTTGCCTTCATTGCCGTGCAACAGGTCGTTGCCGACATCGCCGTAGACGTCGTCGTTGCCCAGGCCGCCCAACAGGCGGTCGTCACCGGCACCGCCGTACAGCTTGTCGTTGCCGGCATCGCCACTGAGCGTATCGGCCACGGCATAGCCGTAGAGGCTGTCGGCCCCCTCGGTGCCCTGCTGTACCAGGCGCTTCACCTGCGCAATATCCCAGGCCGTGCCGTCGGCGAAGCGGATTTCCTCCAGGCGATACTTACCCGCGGCGTCCCCGCTGAAGTAGTTCTGCACAATGATCTGATCGGTGCTGCCCTTCAGATTCAGGTACAGGTTATCGCTGTAGCGGGTCGCCACGATGTCGCTGGCGGCGATGTCCGCGCCGAACTCGATGGCGTCCACTTTCCCGGCGCTGGTGTCGTAGTTGTTCACCACGTCCTGGCCCCAACCACGCTCGAAGCGGTACACGTCGCTGCCGGCATCGCCGGAGAGGTTGTCGTTGCCGGCATCACCGACCAGGATGTCGTCGCCGGTACCGCCAGAGACGTAGTCGTTGCCTTCATTGCCGTGCAACAGGTCGTTGCCGACATCGCCGTAGACGTCGTCGTTGCCCAGGCCGCCCAACAGGCGGTCGTCACCGGCACCGCCGTACAGCTTGTCGTTGCCGGCATCGCCACTGAGCGTATCGGCCACGGCATAGCCGTAGAGGCTGTCGGCCCCCTCGGTGCCCTGCTGTACCAGGCGCTTCACCTGCGCAATATCCCAGGCCGTGCCGTCGGCGAAGCGGATTTCCTCCAGGCGATACTTACCCGCGGCGTCCCCGCTGAAGTAGTTCTGCACAATGATCTGATCGGTGCTGCCCTTCAGATTCAGGTACAGGTTATCGCTGTAGCGGGTCGCCACGATGTCGCTGGCGGCGATGTCCGCGCCGAACTCGATGGCGTCCACTTTCCCGGCGCTGGTGTCGTAGTTGTTCACCACGTCCTGGCCCCAACCACGCTCGAAGCGGTACACGTCGTTGCCGGCATCGCCGGAGAGGTTGTCGTTGCCGGCATCACCGACCAGGATGTCGTCGCCGGTACCGCCAGAGACGTAGTCGTTGCCCAGGCCGCCCAGCAGGCTGTCGTCGCCGACACCGCCGTACAGCGTGTCGCTACCAGCGCCGCCATCCAACTGGTCATTTCCGCCGTTGCCGGACAGGTTGTCATTGCCACCAAATCCAAACAGATAATCCTGCTTGTCCTTACCCGACAGACCCTGAGCACTGTCGGTGCCCACCTGAAGGCCAATGCCCGACGCATTGATCTTCGCAATCTCATCCGCACTCAAGCTCTGAACATAGGACTCGGCAATCGGAAACAACTCACTGAAGCCTCTCGCAGCCAAAGGCTGTGCCAGAAACTCCAGTAGATCCGTCACTCCGCCGATACGGTCTTGGGCGAACGAGGTCTGGAACAGCGCGGCCACCGCGCTGTAGTCCAGTTCCAGGCCTTTGCTGTCCAGGTTGATACCGATCGCCTCGACATAAGGCCGCAACCGCGTCTGCAACAGCAGGCTGTCGTAGACGGACGCCCTCAACGACTCGTATGCCGAATTGATCAAGTTTGCCTGCCCCACATTCAAGGCCAGGTTCTTTTCGGTCAGGGTCCAGTGGGTGACGATGGCGCCACCACTGTTCTTCTGGGAACTTCCGCCACTGGCGGTGCTTTGGGAAAAGTTGCTCAGCGACGTCCCCGCTTTGATACCCAAATGGGTGTTGCCGCGGCTGTCTTCCTCCCGGCTGAAGTTGAAGAGGTTCTGCGCATTGAACACTTCCAGCAGACCCACCCGCTCCAGCAGGGCCTTCTGCTTCAGTTGCTCCTCGGTCGGGCCAGTGGATTTGTTCAGATTGTCCCTGTCGATGCCGGAGAGCGTCTGGCTGCCACCACCACCCCCAGTGAAACCCGCCGCGAGACCGTCCCGCTGCTCCCAGGACCAGCCGAAGTCCACGGTCATCAGGCCCTGGGACAGGTCGCTCACCCGCTGGTCGAAGGTGCGATAGCCGGAACTGGCCGCCCATTCACCGAGCACGCGGTCCAGCAGGGCCAGTTGCTGCTCGCGGGTCTGGGCGTTGGCGTACTCGGCCAGCACCGCCTTGAGGCCGGCGTTCTGCATGCTGGCCTCGCGCAGATCGCGGACCGCCCCGGAGCCCTTCATATCCGGCAGCCCCTTGGCGATCTCATCCAGGGCCACCTGGTTGGTGTATTCGCGGTAGAACGGGTTGGCGGCCAGGTCGAGGTTGCCGGCGGTGCCGGCGATTTCGCCGGAGGTGCCATCGTCGCGGGTGAAGTTGCCGACCGCGCTGACGGTGTTGCCGTTGCTGGTCTGGCTGGATGCGGTAGCGCTGAGGTTGATCGAGGTGATGTGCTGATCGGCCAGGGACTTCAGTTCACCGGCCTGGCTGACGCCATCCTGGTTCTGGTCCTGCCAGACGCGGACGTCAGCGAACCGGGCATCGCTGGCATTGAAGATGCCATCGTGGTTGGAGTCGAGATCGCGCAGGGCATCGAAGCCGTTGGCGGCCTTCTGGCCGTTGCTCTTGACGAAGTCGACACCGAACAGCTCGGCGCCGGTGTCGACCCGGCCATTGCCGTTGCGGTCCAGGACAAGGAAACCATCGTCCTTGCCAATCCAGCCGGTGCCGGTCTTCAGGCCGTCGCCATTGAAGTCGAAGGTGACGCCTTTGTTCGCGGCTACGGTTTCGAGGCCGTCACCGTCGAGATCCAGGGCGAGAGGGTCAAGACTTTGGACGAAGTTCAATGCGGAGTTGTACATGTCGTTGACGGTGCCGGAAATGAACGCACCGGTGTCATCCAGCCATCCGCCGAGAGAATCCAGAGAGTCTCCTAGCCATGCAGCGCCATCTTCATAAATCCTGGCAAGGGGATCGAAGACTTCTGCATCGACCCACCCCACTACATCGTCATAGGCTTTGAAAACCGGGTCCAGCAAGCGTTGCTCACTGACCCAGGCGTTAACGTCTTCCAGCATTTCCAACGGCAGACCATAGGACATCAGGAGCGTATGTGTCATGGCTGCAGTGATTCCGCCAAGAGTCTCTCCGCCAACCTGCTCAGCAAACTGCCCCACTCTGAAACTCAAATCTCCAAATCGAGCTTCAACTCGATCGCCGTAGTTCTCCTGTATATAGGAACCAATTTTATACCCGACTGAGAATGACAATGCAGCGGCGGCTGCCTGCCCCATTCCGGGCACCCCGGCAAGATGAGTACCCACCGCCCCGATAAGATCGGCATAAGTTGCGGGATTGGCTTGCCCCTGAGATATATCGTAAATAGCCGATGCGATAAGGGCAGGAGTCAGAAAGCGAGCTGCCACTCCCTTAGTGGCCTCCACTCCAAGAGCGACTCCCGGAGTGGACATCGACCAATTTACTACTGCGCCACTTGCCGATAAAATCCCACCAAAAATCGTAGCGTAATTCCCTAAATAGGTATTTTTGTTCAACTCCCCTTTCTCAGGAGGCTGAAGGCCTCTCGCTGCAAAAGCAGCATGTATTGCATCATTGATAGCTGACATCATTTCAACAGCATTTGCCATATAGATAGACCTCAAGCCTTATTTGGAAGACAATACGACCAACTTAAACAAACAACCCAACGCAACACCGCAACAAAAAATTGCCAACGAGCTAAAAGAAAAGGCCAATCCGATTTTTCCCACTTTCAGAAAGGCCAACCCCCATATCAAAAGATATCCAAGTATCAGAAGCCGCATCATCCAGTCATACAAATACCCATTACCACCCCAAAGCCGCCCATCGGCAACTATAAAAAAAACAAATCCAACGACATACACAGCCACATGGAACCACCCCCAGAACTTGAAGTTAATTACCAACTTTTCCACATCCTTCTTCTCTTTCTTAAGTGAAGCCATCAATTTTCCGATCACCTCTCTCCCAAACTTTCACTCACATACTGTTTAAGCGGACTCAGGAAGTACTCGATCACTTTCCGCTTATCCGTCTTGACTTCCGCACTGACTGCCATTCCCGCCGTCAACGGAATATCCCGGTTGCCCACGCGAATATGGTTTTGCTGTAGTTGGATGCGCATGCTGTAGAGCAGCCCGCGCTTTTCGTCCTCGATGGCGTCGTCGGAAATGCTGATGACCCGGCCGTGCACGACGCCGTACTTGGTGAAGGTGAAGGTCTCGACCTTGATCTCGACGTCCTGGCCGGGGCGGACGAAGCCGATGTCCTTGTTCTCCAGCATCGCCTCGACTTCCACGGGCTGATCCTTGGGGACGATGACCATGAGCGGCTGGGCTTCGGTGACGACGCCACCGTTGGTGTGGATCGCAAGTTGCTGCACGGTGCCGTCCACCGGGGAGGTCAGGCGTGTCAGGCGATCACGTTGTTCGGCCTTGAGCAGTTCCTGGGTGAGGCCGGCGGCCTTCTGCTCGGACTGGTGCTGCAGGTCGAGCATGGCGCGGCGGGTCTGGGCGATGACGCTTTCGCGCTGCTGTTCGGCTTCACGCTGCGAGGCGTCCAGTTCGATGACGCGGGCCTGCTGCACGGCCAGCTCGCGCTGCTGGTCGAGGCTGGCCTGCTCCTTTTCCAGCCAGGCGTGCTTGGCGACGAAGTTGCGTTCCAGCAGGCGCTTGTAGTCGCCGGCCAGTTGTTCGGCGATGGGCAGGGTCTTGCGCAGGGAGGCGACGGTGGCCTGGGCAGCACGGATTTCCGCGGCGCGCTGGTCGATCACGGCCTGGCTCTGGTCGATGCTGCTACGCAGTTCGAGATATTGGCCCTGGAGCCAGAGCTGCGCGGCCTGGCGTTCCGCTTCGGCGACTTCCGGCAGGCGGGTCTCCAGCGATTGCGGCGGCTGGTTGCTGCTGATGGATTCGAGCAAGGCGGCGGCGCGGGCGGCGTCGATGCGGGCGGCCTGGAAGTCGCTCTTCAGGCGTTCGACGTCGGCGCCGGTCTGGCTGGCGTCCAGTTCCACCAGCAGGTCGCCGGCCTTGACCTGCTGGCCGTCGTAGACGTGGATGTCCTTGACCACGGCGACTTCGCTGGGCTGGATGACCTTGGTCTTGCCACTGGGAACGATCTTGCCCTGGGCCGTGGCGACGACGTCGATCTCGCCCAGGCAGGCCCAGAGCAGCGCCAGCGCGGAGAAGGCGATGATCGACCATTTGATGTAGCGGGCCAGCGGGCTGACCGGCTGCTCCTGCAGGGACAGCGCCGCCGGGAGGAACTGCACTTCATGGGGCAGGCGCAGGGGCGCGTCCATCTGCTTGCGCCGCCGCCAGGCGTGAACCCAGGTGCGCCGGTAGTGTTTCAGCAGCTCACGGCGGGCGCTCATGGCTGGCCTCCTTGCTGCAGGCGGTGCAAGCGCGAGTAGTGGCCGGCCTGGAGGCTGAGCAGTTCGTGATGGGTGCCCTGCTCGACGATCTGCCCACGGTCCATGACGATGATCCGGTTCGCATCGCGCACCGCGCTCAGGCGGTGCGCGATGATGAGGACGGTGCGGCCCTGGCAGATGGCTTTCATGTTCTGCTGGATGATCCGCTCGGACTCGTAGTCCAGGGCGCTGGTGGCTTCGTCGAAGATCAGGATGCGCGGGTTGCCGATCAGCGCGCGGGCGATGGCGATGCGCTGCCGCTGGCCGCCAGAGAGCGAGGAGCCGTGCTCGCCGACCAGGGTGTCGTAGCCTTCTGGCAGTTCGAGGATGAATTCGTGGGCACCGGCCTGCCGGGCAGCCTGGATGACCATTTCCATTGGTGCGCCGGGGTCGGTCAGAGCGATGTTCTCGCGGATGCTGCGGTTGAACAGCAGGTTGTCCTGCAGGACCACGCCGATCTGCCGACGCAGGGAGCTGACGTCGGCCAGCGCGAGGTCCATGCCGTCCACCAACACGCGGCCGCTTTCGGGGACGTAGAGGCGCTGCAGCAGGCGGGTGAGCGTGCTCTTGCCGGAACCTGAGCGACCGACGATGCCGAGGACTTCGCCGGGGCGGATGGCGAGGTCGACGCCGCGCAGGACTTCCGAGCCATCGGCGCGGTAGCGGAAGCGCACCTGGTCGAATTCAATCTGCCCGCGCAACGGCGGCAAGGCGCTGCGGGCCGCCTGGCTCAGTTCGGTCTGGCTGTTGAGGATATCGCCCAGGCGCTGTACGGAGACGCCGGTCTGCTGGAAGTTGGTCCACAGCTGCGCCAGCCGCATGATCGGCTGCGCCACGCGGCCGGCGAGCATGTTGAAGGCGACCAACTGGCCGACGGTGAGCTGCCCGTCGATCACCAGCCGGGCGCCGAGCCAGAGGGTGGCGACGGTGACCAGCTTGCCGATCAGCGACACGCCTTCATTGGCTAGGGTGGAGAGCGTCTGGGTCTTGAAACTGGCGGCGACGTAGGCGGCGAGCTGGTTGTCCCACTTGCGGGTGACTTGCGGCTCGGCCGCCATGGATTTGAGGGTGTCGATGCCGTTGATGGACTCGACCAGGAAGGCCTGGTTTTCCGCTCCCCGGCTGAAACTCTCCTGCACCCGGGCACGCAACAGCGGCGTGATGAGCAGCGAGAGCACGAAGTACAACGGCAGCGAGAGGACCACCACCAGGGTCAGCCAGCCGCTGTAGAAGAACATCACGGCGATGAACACCACCGAGAAGAGCACGTCGAGCAACAGGGTGATGGCATTACCGGTGAGGAAGCTGCGGATGTTCTCCAGCTCGCGCACCCGCGCCACCGAATCCCCTACCCGGCGAGCCTGGAAGTAGGCCAGCGGCAGGCTGATCAGGTGGCGGAACAGCCGCGCGCCCAGCTCCACGTCGATCCGACTGGCGGTATGGGCGAAGACGTAGCTGCGCAGGCCGCTGAGCAGCGTCTCGAAGAGCATGATGCCGAGCAGGCCGACCGCCAGGACGTCCAAGGTGGACAGACCGCGGTGCACCAGTACCTTGTCCATCACCACCTGGAAGAACAGCGGTGTCAGCAGGGCGAAGATCTGCAGCACGAAGGAGGCGACCAGGACCTCGCCCAGCAGCTTGCGGTACTTGACGATGGCCGGGATGAACCAGGTGAAGTCGAAGCGCGACAGCTCCGCCGCCTGCGACGCCTCGGAGCGGAACAGCAGCAGTTCACCTGTCCACCGCGTGCTCAGCACATCGAGCGCCAGCACTTCCGGTCGCCCCTGGAGGGGGTCCTGAATAAGCGCCTTGTCCTGGTCGATACGGGCGATGATGAAATAGCGGCCTTCATGATCTCGGGCCATTGCCGGTAAAGGTGTGTGCGCCAGTCGATCGGGTTTGCTCCGGACGGATTTGGCCTTGAGGCCGATCTTGCGCGCCGCCAGCAACAGTTCGGCGCTGCCAAAACGCTCACCCGGCGGCATGAATTCGTGGGCCAGTTGCTCGGGCGATGCGGCGATGTTGTGGAAGCGTGCGAGCATGACCAGACAGAGCAGGCCGCTGTCCGGAGTGAAATTGCTCGAGCCTTCGCTGGAGATTTCAGTGGTAGGCATGGAAATCCTTTCGGGAAAGGCGCTGTCTCGACGCTGCGGAGACAGCTGAGATATCAGGCTTGGAGCAGCGGCACCTGCGGCCGCATTGCGCAGGCTTCGGACAGCAGCTGGTGGTAGGCCGTCACCCCCTTGAACACGCTGTAGTCCTGCGCTGTTCGACGGGCTGCGACACGCAGTGGCAGCTGATCGCGCGGTGCGTGGAGTGCCTGCAGAACCCGGTCGGCAATGGCGGCAGGATCGAAGAAGTCCACCAGGTAACCGTTCTTGCCGTGCCGGATGACTTCCCTGACCGGTACCGTATCGGAGCCGATCAGCAGGCACCCGCAGGCCATGGCTTCGAGCATCGACCAGGACAGCACGAAGGGATAGGTCAGGTAGACGTGGGCGGCGGAGACCTGCAGGACCTTGAGGTATTGGGCGTAGGGCAGCTTGCCGAGGAAGTGCACCCGGGCCGGGTCGACGCTCACCTCCTCCAACATGCGCGCCCGCCAGCTTGACGCCCCTTCGGGCAGGCGGCCGTAACTGACCTCATCGCCGCCGACCACCACGACCTGGGCGTGCTCATGGCCGGCGAGAATGCGGGGCACGGCGCGCATGAAACTGTGAAACCCGCGGTAGGGTTCGAGATTGCGCGCCACATAGGTGACGATGGGCTGGCCGGTCTTGATCTCCTGCCCAGAGGGCAAACGCAGGTTTGCCCGCGAGTCGGCCCGCAGGTTGTCCAGCGGCACGCCCTCATGGGCGATGCGAATCTTCTCGTGGAATACCCTGGGATGCAGGCTGTGTTGCCAATGGGTGGGCGAGATTCCCAGGTCGCACTGTTCCAAGTTCAGCAGGTGCAGGGCGTTGCGGGTGCGAATGCGCGAATGGTCGTCCAGGCTCGCGGGGAACTCCGGGTCGAACCCTGTATCAGCCCCCTGGGGGTGGTAGTAGTACTCGCAGAAGTGCACCAGCGGCACATCGGGGAACACGTCCTTGGCATAAAGCGTTTCGCCCCAGCCGGGGTGGGCGAGGACGACATCGGGGCGATATCCGCGGCTTTTCTGCAGCAAGAGCAGACGTGCCACCTGCTGGCCGTGGAGTACAGCGTCTTCGAAGCTTCGCAGATAGCCGTGAGTGTGCAGGGAGGAAGCGCGGTGCGGGCGGTAACGCAGCATCTGCACGCCAACCAGACCCGGCGCGGTATCCCGACCGATGGCGAGCACTCGCCCAGGGCCACGCTTGGACAGGTCGAGCGCCAGGTGGCGGAACTGACCGGGGAAGTTCTGATGGATCATCAGGACGTTCATCGCGTACCTCCCGGCAATTGCCGGCAGGCAACTCCAGTACCGACAAACAGCGAGAACAGATCAGGAAGCGTCGCTCGAACGAGGTGAGGTGGTAACGCAGACATCTACACATCCATGCCATGGAGTCTTGAGTACCAGCGAGCATCCAATGGAGAGGTAGGTGATATCTGTAGTCTGGCTACTACTAGCCAGTGGGAAGTGTCCTCACTTGATGAGGGACAAAGGGCCAATCACACCAACGAAAAAGGCCCCTTTCGGGGCCTTGTGGAGTGACGCGCGTCGGCTCAGCCGTGCCGCGGATGGTGCAGCGACACCAGCGCCATCAGCCCCGCCCCCGGCACTTCGCCCTCCAGTTCAGCCAGCGACGCCGTGCCGAACGGCACCGCGTCGCTGCGGCTGCCGTGGACCAGCAGGCCGGCCAGGGTGCCGATCAGCGGCTGGTGGCTGACCAGCAGCAGGTTGCGCTCGGGGCGGCCGTCGAGGAAGCGCAGGACGTCCTTGGGGTCGTCGTCCGGGGTCAGCCACGGCGCGGTGCCGACGGAGCCATCGAAGCCCAGGGCCTCGCGGATCAGTTCGGCGGTTTCCTGGGCGCGCACGTAGGGGCTGGCGAGGATGCCGTCGATCGGCTGGCCGGCGAGCTGGGCGGCGCTCTTGAGCACCTCCTTGCGGCCGTGGGCGGTCAGGCGCCGTTCTGCATCGCGGCGGGCCTGGGGCTCGGCCTCGCCGTGGCGCAGCAGCCAGAGCTTCACAGCTTGGGCTCCTCGTCGCGTGCCGGGTGCGGCGCCGGCGGCACGTCGTGCGGGGCTTCGCCTTCCGGGGCGCGGGCGGCGGGCCAGTCGGAGAACGGCCAGGGCTTCTCTTCGGTCTGGAAGGTGCCGAAGCGGCCGATCTGCGCGAAGTACTGGCTGAGGCTGTCGCCGAAGCCCATCAGGCTGCCGCTGGGGGCGCCGTAGATGATGCGGTAGATCAGTTGGATCACCACGATGGCGCCGAGGATCATCTCGGCGACGAACCAGACCAGCGCGAAGACCAGCATCCAGACGACGCGCAGGACCAGGGATTCTTTTTCCTGACGTTCAGCGGACATGGCGATACCTCCTCAGAATCCGGTGGTGGGAATGAAGTCGACGTCGGTCTTCGGCTCGCCGTTCATCAGCGCCTCGATGACCTGCGCCAGGGTGCGGCCGCCGAACAGGATGGCGTTGAGGCCGGCCACCAGCGGCATGTAGACCTGCAGTTCGTCGGCCTTGGCCTTGAGCACCCGCAGGGTGTTCACGCCCTCGGCGGTCTCGCCCATGCGCGCCACCGCGTCTTCCAGGCTCAGGCCCTCGCCCAGGGCGTAGCCGACCTGATAGTTACGGCTCTTGGGTGACGAACAGGTGACGATCAGGTCGCCCACCCCGGCCAGGCCGAGGAAGGTCATGGGGTTGGCGCCGAGCTTGACGGCGAAGCGGGTCATTTCCGCCAGGGCGCGGGTGATCAGCATGCCCTTGGTGTTCTCGCCCATGCCCAGCGCGGCGGCCATGCCGGCGATGATGGCGTAGACGTTCTTCAGCGCGCCGCCCAGTTCGACGCCGAAGCGGTCGCTGCTGGCGTAGACGCGGAAGGTGCGGCCGTGCAGCGCTTCCTGTACCCGCTCACAGACTTCTTCGTCCTCGCTGGCGACCACGGTGGCGGTCAGCTCGTGCTCGGCGATCTCGCGCGCCAGGTTCGGGCCGGAGATCACCGCGATGCGGGACTTGGGGGCGATCTCTTCGAGGATCTGGCTCATCAGCTTGAAGGTCTGCGCCTCGATGCCCTTGGTCAGGCTGACCAGCATCTTGCCCGCCAGCTCCTCGCTGTGGCCTTCCAGCACCTTGCGCAGCGCGCTGGACGGCAGCGCGACGAAGATCATCTCGCACTCGGCCAGGGTCGCCGGCAGGTCGATGGTCGGCTCGACGCCGGCATGGATACGCACACCCTTGAGGTAGTTCGGGTTCTCGCGCTGGGTGCGGATCGCTTCGGCCTGCTCCTCGTCGCGCATCCACTGGCGGACGCGCTGGCCGTTCTCCGCCAGCAGATTGGCGAACGCGGTACCGAAACTGCCTCCGCCGAGCACGGCGATCGGTTGCTGCTCAGTCATGTCTTTTCCATCACGGGCCGCCGGCGGCGGCGATTGAGGCATTATAAGGCCCCGTCGCCCAGCGGCCAGTGCGGATCGCAGGACTGGCAAACGGCGGCGCCTCGTTTAACATCCGTCCATTCAAGAAGAAATCGAGAACAAGGCCGTTCCGTGCATTTCCCCATCCGCGCTCCGCTGTCGCTGTCCCTGCTCGCCGCCCTGCTGGCGGGCGAAGCGCTCGCCGACGATCTCTTCGTGGATCGCGCGGACGTGCCGGAAGTGCTCACCGCCAGCCGGCTGAAGCAGTCGCCCGCCGAGGTGCCGGGCAGCATGACGGTGCTCGACCGCGACCTGATCCGCGCCTCCGGCGCCCGCGACATCCCCGAGCTGATGCGCCTGGTGCCGGGCATGATGGTCGGCTACCTGTCCGGCAACCAGGCCACGGTGAACTACCACGGCACCAACGTCACCGAGGCGCGCCGCCTGCAGGTGCTGGTGGACGGCCGCTCGGTGTACCGCCCGGGCCTGGCCACGGTGGACTGGAGCGACATTCCGCTGGCCATCGAGGATATCGACCGCATCGAGGTGTTCCGCGGCCCGAACGCCGTGAGCTACGGCGCCAACGCGCTGATGGGGGTGATCAACATCCTCACCCGCCACCCCGCCGACAGCCAGGGCACGCGCCTGAAGTACAGCGCCGGGCAGAACGGCATCCGCGACTGGTACGCCAGCCAGGGGCTGCGCGGCGAGTCCAGCGACTACCGCCTGACGCTTTCCGGCCAGGCCGACGACGGCTTCGACCACGACCAGTTCGACCGCGACTACCGCGACAGCCGCCGCCTGACCCGCTTCAACCTGGTGGCCAACCACAGCCTCGACCTGCGCAACAGCCTGGACTGGCAGATCGCCGCGAAGGAAGGCAGCAACCAGCGCCCGTACGCCTACACCCCGGTGTTCGACGGCATTCCCGCCGGCGACGACGACGCCGACCTGACCGCCCGCGACTACGCCGGCTCCTTGCGCTGGACCTTCGACGTCAACCCGCAGCACAGCTTCTACGTCCAGGGCTACGCCGAACACTGGGAGCGTCTGCAGGACTTCCGCGCCTGCGAGGCGCAGCTGGTGTTCAGCCCGCAGCTGGCGCAGCTCTGGGCGCTGGACCCGCAGTACGTGGAGGACCTCGGCGAGGCGCTGCCGCGCATCCCGCGGGGCACCGCCCAGCAGCAGGCCCTGGCCAACCAGGTGCTGCAGCAGGTGATCGCCGGGGCCGGCGCGCCGGCGTGCGGCTGGGTGAACCAGAACATCCGGGAAACCCGCTACGACCTCGAAATGCAGGACACCCTGAGCCTGGCCGACGGCGTGCGGCTGCTCACCGGCATGAGCTACCGCCACGACCAGGCGGTCTCCGAGACCTATTTCAACGGCACGGTGAACAACGAAATCTGGCGGCTGTTCAGCCAGCTGGAATGGCACCTGACGCCCCACTGGCTGCTGCAGGGCGGCGCCATGCTGGAGGACGACCAGACCTCCGGCAGCTCCGTCAGCCCGCGCATCGCCCTGAACTACCTGATCACCCCGCGGCACAGCCTGCGGGCGGTGTACTCCGAAGCCGTGCGCTCGCCCGACATGTACGAGAACGACGTGGACTGGAGCTACCGCGCGCGCCATCTCACCCCGGCCGCCTACGGCCAGAGCAGCGCCTATTATTTCGCCCGCGCCCAGGGGCCGGGCGACCTGGACCAGGAGCGCATGCGCTCGCGGGAGATCGGCTACAACGGCCAGTTCGACGAGATCGGCCTGGCGCTGGATGTGAAGGCGTATCACGACGAGATCCACGGGCTGATCAGCGATCCGCTGAAGCTCACCGACTTCCAGCCGACCAACGACAACGAAATCCGCTTCAGCGGCGCCGAGACCCAGCTGGACTGGCGCCTCGGCCTGCGCGACCGGCTGCGCCTCACCTACGCCTACGTCGACTACGACGCCAGCAGCCGCTACGACCAGCGCCTCACCGCGCGCAACAGCGGCTCGGCGGGCTGGATGCGCGACTGGGGCCAGGGCTGGTCGTCTTCCGTGTTCTATTACGGCGATGACGCGCTGAACGAGCGCCGCTTCGAGCGCGTGGACCTGCGCGTGGCCAAGCGCATTCCGCTGGGGGGCGCGGCGCTGGAACTGGCGGGCGTGCTGCAGCAGCGCCTGGACGACGAGGCGCTGACCTGGCCGGAAAACCGCTACGACGACCGCCACCTGCTGTATTTCAGCGCCGAGGTGGATTTCTAGCATGGCGGCGCGCCGCTCAGGGATGAGCCTCGGACATCTGCTCCGGCCCTGGCTGCTCGGCCTGGCCTGCCTGCTGGCGTTGCCGGCGCAGGCCCGCGAGCTGCTGCTGGTCAGCGGCGAGCAGAGCGCCGCGGTGCAGGCCTTCAGCCAGGCGCTCGCCGAACGCCGCCCCGCGGATCAGGTCCGCCTGGAATCCCCCGACACGCTGCCCGCCGCCTCGACGCTGCCCGCGGAGACCCAGTTGCTGCTGCTGGGAGCCGCCGCGCTGAACTGGCGCCTGGCCAGCGAACAGGGCCCGCCGGCGCTGACGCTTCTGGTCAGCCGCGTGGAAGCGCAGCAGCTGCTCGACGGCCGCCACCCGGCGGGCGTCAGCCTGCTCTGGAGCGACCCGCCGCCCGCCCGCCAGCTGCAACTGGCCATGCAGCTGCAACCCAGGCCGCAACGCATCGGCGTGCTCTTCAGCCCGGCCAGTGCGTTCCTCCTGGGGGAGCTGGCGGAGCACGCCCGACGCCTCGGGGTCGAGCTGGTCACCCGGGAACAGGAGCGCAGCGACGATCCCCGCCCGCTGCGCGAATTGCTGGACGGCAGTGACCTACTGCTCGGGCTGGACGACAAACTGCTGTACAACCCGCGCACCATCAAGGGCATCCTGCTCGGCGCCTACGCCGAGAACCTCGCGCTGATCGGCCCCACCGTCGCGTTCGTCAGGGCCGGCAGCCTGGCCAGCACCTACAGCGACCAGAATGACTGGCTGGACACCCTCGACCCGCTGCTCGACCAGCCGCCGTCGCAATGGCCGCCGAGCCTCTACCCCGAACGTTTCAAGGTGCAGAGCAACCGCCAGGTGGCGCGCTCGCTGGGCATCGAGTTGCCGGACGACGCCTCGCTCGCGCGCCGTCTTGCCGAAGGAGAATCCCCATGAGCGCCCGCAAGAGCTGGAATATCCAGACACGCATGCTGGCCATCAGCCTCGGCCCGGCGCTGCTGCTGACGCTGCTGCTCACCGGCTATTTCACCTACTCGCGCCTGCAGGACCTGCGGCAGGAGTCCAAGCATACCGGCCAGCTGATCGCCAACCAGCTGGCGCCGGCCGCCGAGTACGGCGTCATCTCCGGCAACCTGCCGGTGCTGCAGAGCCTGCTGCGCGCCACCCTGGGCACCGCCCACGTGCGCTTCATCGAAGTGCGCGACCGCGGCGACAACATCCTGGTCTACGTCGAGCACCCCGCCGATCCGGCGCACTCCACCACCACCAAGGTGGAAATCTTCCACGCCGCGATCCAGCGCGAGAACATCGAACTCGGCGACGGCAACCTGAGCATCGCCCTCGGCGCCACGGCGCCGACCGCCAGCAGCGACTACCTCGGCCGAGTGGTGGTCGGGATGGCCAGCGACGCCTTCGGCGAGCGCCAACAGGAGATTCTCTTCAAGGCCAGCCTGCTGGCACTGTTCGCGCTGGCGCTGACCTACCTCCTCGCCCGCCGCCTGGCGCGCCGCCTGGCCGCGCCGATCAGCACCATGGGCCGCGCGGTACAGGCGATCCAGAGCGGCGACTACCACACCACCCTGCCGGTGCCCGACGACGGCGAAGTCGGCGACCTCGCCCGGCACATCAACAACCTCGCCCGCGCCCTGCAGCAGGCTGCCCTGGAGCAGGAGCGCAGCATCGCCCAGCTGGTGGCCGCGCGGGAGGAGGCCGAAGAGGCGAACCGCGCCAAGTCCGACTTCCTGGCGATGATGAGCCACGAACTGCGCACGCCGATGAATGGCGTGCTGGGCATGCTCCAGCTGCTGGAAACCACGGAACTGAACCAGGAGCAGGCCGAATACAGCGCGCTGGCGACCGAATCCACCGAGCACCTGCTCAAGGTGATCAACGACATCCTCGACTTCTCGCGCATCGAGCGCGGCGCGCTGGAGCTGGAGCGCATCCCGTTCAACCTGCTGGAGCTGATCCAGAGCTCCGTGCAGGTCTTCCAGCACAGCGCCCAGCAACGCGGCCTGGCGCTGGAGCTGGCGGTGCAGGGGGGCCTGGAGGCACTCGAGGTACAGGGCGACCCGACGCGCATCCGGCAGATCCTGGTGAACCTGCTGGGCAATGCCCTGAAGTTCACCGAGGAAGGCGGCGTGCGGCTGGAAGCCACCTGGCAGGCTCTGGACGATGAAGTCCTGTGGCTCAGCTGCTCGGTGCAGGACAGCGGCATCGGCATCTCCCGGGAGCGCCTGGAGCACATGTTCGACGCCTTCCAGCAGGCCGACTCCTCCACCTCGCGCCGCTACGGCGGCACCGGCCTGGGCCTGACCATCGCCCGGACCCTGGCCGAACGCATGGGCGGCACCCTCGATGCGAGCAGCGAGGAAGGCTGCGGCTCGACCTTCACCCTGGAAATCCCCCTGCCCTTCCGCGAGCGCCAGGCCGTCGCGGAACACGGCGATGCGGGCGGCGAAACGCTTGCCGCTGGTCAGTCCGTTCTGCTGGTCGAGGACAACCCGGTGAATCAAACAGTCATAGAAGCTATGTTGCGCAGCCTGGGTTATCGCGTCACGCTTGTGGGTGACGGTGTCCAGGCGGTCCGCGCTTCCGAGCGCGAGGCGTTCGCGGTGATCCTCATGGATTGCCGGCTGCCGGTGCTCAACGGCTACGATGCCACCCGGCAGATCCGCGCACGACCGGACGGCGGGCAGGTGCCGATCATCGCCCTGACGGCCAACGCCCTGCAGGGCGACCGGGAAACCTGCCTCGCGGCAGGGATGAACGACTACCTGGCCAAGCCGTTCAAACGTGCGGAACTGCAGCGGATACTGCAGCGCTGGGTTGCTCCAGGTCGTTGATCCGGGCAAGCGCATGCACCACACTGCGGACCGACCACGGGCCTGTGCCCCTGACGACAACCCGCCGCCGATGAAAAGTGAACAAGCGTTCGCCGGACGCTGTGACTTTCACTCAAAGGCAATAGTCTATGACTAGGCTGCCGCGTAATACCCGTGACAATAACAACGGAACGCGGCGCCGCAGGCAGAAGCCAACAACGCCTGCCATCGAAGATTTTTGAGGAGCTCGCATGACCAAACAACACGCCTTCACCCGAGAAGACCTGCTGCGTTGCAGCCGCGGCGAGCTCTTCGGCCCGGGTAATGCGCAACTGCCCGCCCCCAACATGCTGATGATCGACCGCATCACCCACATCAGTGATGTCGGCGGCAAGTATGGCAAGGGCGAACTGGTCGCCGAGCTGGATATCAACCCCGACCTGTGGTTCTTCGCCTGCCACTTCGAAGGCGATCCGGTGATGCCGGGCTGCCTGGGCCTCGACGCCATGTGGCAGCTGGTAGGCTTCTACCTCGGCTGGCAGGGCAACCCCGGCCGCGGCCGCGCCCTGGGTTCGGGCGAAGTGAAGTTCTTCGGCCAGGTCCTGCCGACCGCCAAGAAAATCACCTACAACATCCACATCAAGCGTACGATCAATCGATCGCTGGTACTGGCCATCGCCGACGGCAGCGTCAGCGTCGATGGCCGCGAAATCTACAGCGCCGAAGGCCTCCGCGTCGGCCTGTTCACTTCCACTGACAGCTTCTAAGGGTATCCGCATGCGTCGCGTCGTGATTACCGGTCTGGGCATCGTTTCCTGCCTGGGCAATGACAAAGACACCGTCTCCGCCAACCTGCGCGCTGGCCGTGCCGGCATTCGGCACAACCCGAGCTACGCCGAGATGGGCCTGCGCAGCCAGGTTTCCGGTTCGGTCAACCTGAACCTGGAAGAACTGATCGACCGCAAGGTCTTCCGCTTCATGGGCGACGCCGCCGCCTACGCCTACCTGGCGATGGAACAGGCAATCAAGGACTCCGGCCTCACCCCCGAGCAGATCTCCAACCCGCGTACCGGCCTGATCGCCGGCTCCGGCGGCGCTTCCACCCTGAACCAGATGGAAGCCATCGACACCCTGCGCGAAAAGGGCGTCAAGCGCATCGGCCCATACCGCGTCACCCGCACCATGGGCAGCACCGTTTCCGCCTGCCTGGCCACTCCCTTCCAGATCAAGGGCGTGAACTTCTCCATCTCCTCGGCCTGCGCCACCAGCGCGCACTGCATCGGCCAGGCCATGGAGCAGATCCAGATGGGCAAGCAGGACGTCGTCTTCGCCGGTGGTGGTGAGGAAGAACACTGGAGCCAGAGCTGCCTGTTCGACGCCATGGGCGCCCTCTCCACCCAGTACAACGAGACCCCGGAAAAGGCCTCCCGCGCCTACGACGCCAAGCGTGACGGCTTCGTCATCGCCGGCGGCGGCGGCATGGTGGTGGTCGAAGAGCTGGAACACGCGCTGAAGCGCGGTGCCAAGATCTACGCCGAAATCGTCGGCTACGGCGCCACTTCCGATGGCTACGACATGGTCGCCCCGAGCGGCGAAGGCGCCATCCGCTGCATGCAGCAGGCCCTGTCGACCGTGAACAGCCCGATCGACTACCTGAACACCCACGGCACCTCCACCCCGGTCGGCGATGTTGCCGAAATCCGTGGCATCCGTGCAGTGTTCGGCGACAAGGCCCCGGCCATCAGCTCCACCAAGAGCCTGTCCGGCCACTCCCTGGGCGCCGCCGGCGTTCACGAGGCGATCTACTGCCTGCTGATGATGGAAGGCAACTTCATCGCTGCTTCCGCGAACATCGACGAGCTGGATCCGGAAGTCGCCGACATGCCGATCCTGCGCGAGACCCGCGAGAACGCGAAGCTCGACACCGTCATGAGCAACAGCTTCGGCTTCGGCGGCACCAACGCCACCCTGGTCCTGAAACGCCACAACGGCTGATCTTCGACCAGAACAAAAAAGGCGCCCTGGGGCGCCTTTTTTGTTGCCTGCGGTTTTGTCTGCCAGCATATCGCCCTCCCTCACGCTCCGAATCAAGCGAGGGTGGAGCAAGCCTGAGAGCAGACAGCCAAGACTATCCCGCGTGCGTCATCGATAGTGGGCAGCTCATGCCCAAGCGCATAGCTGAGCTGCAGGAGCAGTAACCTTCGTCGCTCAGTTGGGCGCAGAGGTCGTTGGCACAGCCCCTGGATGGCATCCGTACGCAGCGTCTTCACAACTCACGCAAAGGCATCGGCCAAGAACCTGGACACCTCCATCCTCGCCGCGGAAAGCATCTCCCCGGGTTACCGCGTCACGCGCGAACAACTCCACAGAGAGGAACTCAGACCACGCTGCTCACGCTCGCGTAGGAGCGGACCTTGTCCGCGATAACCGACGCCCCATCACGCACCGCACCCACCGGCTACCACCGAGACGCCCATCTTTCCCACGCCCCAAAAACAAAACCCCCGACCAGCTTTCGCTGATCGGGGGTTTTGGAATTAGAAGCTTGACGATGACCTACTCTCACATGGGGAAACCCCACACTACCATCGGCGATGCATCGTTTCACTGCTGAGTTCGGGATGGGATCAGGTGGTTCCAATGCTCTATGGTCGTCAAGCAATTCGGCTGGATGCTCGCCTTGGCGCTCATCCGAATTCGGTTGCTTACACTAATAAGCAAAGCCCCCGACCAGCGTTGGCTGATCAGGGGCTTTGGGATAGGCGCTTGACGATGACCTACTCTCACATGGGGAAACCCCACACTACCATCGGCGATGCGTCGTTTCACTGCTGAGTTCGGGATGGGATCAGGTGGTTCCAACGCTCTATGGTCGTCAAGCAATTCTTTAGGACGCTCGTGGCTTGCAGCACACGCTCATCCGGATTCGGGTATGTGACAGGTATTTGCGGTTCTCACGAACTTTCGGTTCGTCGACTTCACCGTCTAACACACAAATTGTTTGGGTGTTATATGGTCAAGCCTCACGGGCAATTAGTATCGGTTAGCTCAACGCCTCACAGCGCTTACACACCCGACCTATCAACGTCGTAGTCTTCGACGGCCCTTCAGGGGAATCAAGTTCCCAGTGAGATCTCATCTTGAGGCAAGTTTCCCGCTTAGATGCTTTCAGCGGTTATCTTTTCCGAACATAGCTACCCGGCAATGCCACTGGCGTGACAACCGGAACACCAGAGGTTCGTCCACTCCGGTCCTCTCGTACTAGGAGCAGCCCCTCTCAAATCTCAAACGTCCACGGCAGATAGGGACCGAACTGTCTCACGACGTTCTAAACCCAGCTCGCGTACCACTTTAAATGGCGAACAGCCATACCCTTGGGACCGGCTTCAGCCCCAGGATGTGATGAGCCGACATCGAGGTGCCAAACACCGCCGTCGATATGAACTCTTGGGCGGTATCAGCCTGTTATCCCCGGAGTACCTTTTATCCGTTGAGCGATGGCCCTTCCATACAGAACCACCGGATCACTAAGACCTACTTTCGTACCTGCTCGACGTGTCTGTCTCGCAGTCAAGCGCGCTTTTGCCTTTATACTCTGCGACCGATTTCCGACCGGTCTGAGCGCACCTTCGTACTCCTCCGTTACTCTTTAGGAGGAGACCGCCCCAGTCAAACTGCCCACCATACACTGTCCTCGATCCGGATTACGGACCAGAGTTAGAACCTCAAGCATGCCAGGGTGGTATTTCAAGGTTGGCTCCACGCGAACTGGCGTCCACGCTTCAAAGCCTCCCACCTATCCTACACAAGCAGGCTCAAAGTCCAGTGCAAAGCTACAGTAAAGGTTCACGGGGTCTTTCCGTCTAGCCGCGGATACACTGCATCTTCACAGCGATTTCAATTTCACTGAGTCTCGGGTGGAGACAGCGCCGCCATCGTTACGCCATTCGTGCAGGTCGGAACTTACCCGACAAGGAATTTCGCTACCTTAGGACCGTTATAGTTACGGCCGCCGTTTACCGGGGCTTCGATCAAGAGCTTCGCTTTCGCTAACCCCATCAATTAACCTTCCGGCACCGGGCAGGCGTCACACCCTATACGTCCACTTTCGTGTTTGCAGAGTGCTGTGTTTTTAATAAACAGTCGCAGCGGCCTGGTATCTTCGACCGGCATGGGCTTACCGAGTAAATCGTTCACCCTCGCCGGCGCACCTTCTCCCGAAGTTACGGTGCCATTTTGCCTAGTTCCTTCACCCGAGTTCTCTCAAGCGCCTTGGTATTCTCTACCCGACCACCTGTGTCGGTTTGGGGTACGGTTCCTAGTTACCTGAAGCTTAGAAGCTTTTCCTGGAAGCATGGCATCAACCACTTCGCTCTCTAAAAGAAAGCTCGTCATCAGCTCTCGGCCTTGAACACCCGGATTTGCCTAAGTGTTCGGCCTACCACCTTAAACTTGGACAACCAACGCCAAGCTGGCCTAGCCTTCTCCGTCCCTCCATCGCAGTAACTAGAAGTACAGGAATATTAACCTGTTTCCCATCGACTACGCTCTTCAGCCTCGCCTTAGGGACCGACTAACCCTGCGTCGATTAACGTTGCGCAGGAACCCTTGGTCTTTCGGCGTGGATGTTTTTCACACCCATTGTCGTTACTCATGTCAGCATTCGCACTTCTGATACCTCCAGCAAGCTTCTCAACTCACCTTCACAGGCTTACAGAACGCTCCTCTACCGCTCGTCTTACGACGAACCCGTAGCTTCGGTGTGTGGTTTGAGCCCCGTTACATCTTCCGCGCAGGCCGACTCGACTAGTGAGCTATTACGCTTTCTTTAAAGGGTGGCTGCTTCTAAGCCAACCTCCTAGCTGTCTAAGCCTTCCCACATCGTTTACCACTTAACCACAACTTTGGGACCTTAGCTGACGGTCTGGGTTGTTTCCCTTTTCACGACGGACGTTAGCACCCGCCGTGTGTCTCCCACGCTGACACTTCCAGGTATTCGGAGTTTGCATCGGTTTGGTAAGTCGGGATGACCCCCTAGCCGAAACAGTGCTCTACCCCCTGGAGTGATACGTGAGGCGCTACCTAAATAGCTTTCGAGGAGAACCAGCTATCTCCGAGCTTGATTAGCCTTTCACTCCGATCCACAAGTCATCCCCTACCTTTTCAACGGGAGTGGGTTCGGTCCTCCAGTCAGTGTTACCTAACCTTCAACCTGCTCATGGATAGATCGCCCGGTTTCGGGTCTATACCCAGCGACTAAATCGCCCTATTAAGACTCGCTTTCGCTACGCCTTCCCTATTCGGTTAAGCTCGCCACTGAATATAAGTCGCTGACCCATTATACAAAAGGTACGCAGTCACCTAACAAGTAGGCTCCCACTGCTTGTACGCATACGGTTTCAGGTTCTATTTCACTCCCCTCTCCGGGGTTCTTTTCGCCTTTCCCTCACGGTACTGGTTCACTATCGGTCAGTCAGTAGTATTTAGCCTTGGAGGATGGTCCCCCCATGTTCAGACAAAGTTTCTCGTGCTCCGTCCTACTCGATTTCACTTCCAAGAACCTTTCACATACGGGGCTATCACCCACTATGGCCGCACTTTCCAGAGCGTTCTGCTAGATTCAAAGAAGCTTAAGGGCTAGTCCCCGTTCGCTCGCCACTACTAAGGGAATCTCGGTTGATTTCTTTTCCTCAGGGTACTTAGATGTTTCAGTTCCCCTGGTTCGCCTCACACACCTATGTATTCAGTGTGTGATAACCAGCTTATGCTGGCTGGGTTCCCCCATTCAGAGATCTCCGGATCACAGTCTGTTTGCCGACTCCCCGAAGCTTTTCGCAGGCTACCACGTCTTTCATCGCCTCTGACTGCCAAGGCATCCACCGTATGCGCTTCTTCACTTGACCATATAACCCCAAGCAATCTGGTCATACGTCTCGAACGTGAAGACGACATTCGCCGAAAATTCGCGCTTGAACTCGCAAATTTTACCTTGACTTGAATAATCACCAGTGAAAGAGATTATTCAGTCTACTTCTATCACATACCCAAATTTTTAAAGAACGGTTCCGGTACAAAGACCAGACATCAATGTTCGCTCAACCTGAACATTCATGTCTGAGCTTTCGACGATTTGAAGATGGTGGAGCCAAGGAGGATCGAACTCCTGACCTCCTGCGTGCAAAGCAGGCGCTCTCCCAGCTGAGCTATGGCCCCATCGGATCAGCAGCACACCACAACAATTGGTGGGTCTGGGCAGATTCGAACTGCCGACCTCACCCTTATCAGGGGTGCGCTCTAACCAACT
>NZ_CM173430.1:3767500-4967500 GCF_057767015.1 Pseudomonas sp. B12(2026)
TAACCGTTGACCAGCACCCGCCCGACCTTCTCCTCCAGCAGGGCCAGCAAGTCGCCCGCCTCGGCGAGCTCCGAAGGCTCCCCGATCAAGGTGGCGGTCAGTTGCCCGCGCAACCCGGCCAGGGCCCGATGCAGCTCGTCACGGTCCGCCACTTCGACCACCACGGTGGCCGGGCCGAAAACCTCTTCCTGCAGCAGCTCGCCCCCTTCCAGCAACAGGCGCACATCGGCCTTGAACAACTGCGCCGACGCCTGCGGGCCATCATGGCTGGCGGCGCTCAGGCGCTGCACGTGCGGGTGCGCCTCCAGTGCGTGCAACCCTGCCGCATAGCTGGCCAGGGTGCCACGATTGAGCATGGTCTGCGCAGGCTGGTCGTCCAGTTGCTGGCGCAAGGCCTCGACGAAAGCGCTGAACGCAGGCGAACGCAGGCCGATCACCAGGCCGGGGTTGGTGCAGAACTGCCCTGCCCCCTGCACCACCGACGCGCTCAGTTCGCGGGCGATGGCCTCGCCACGTCGGCGCAGTGCCTCGGGCAGGAGCAGCACCGGGTTGATGCTGCTCATCTCGGCAAACACCGGGATCGGCTGAGGACGCGCCGCCGCCAGGTCGCACAGGGCCCGGCCGCCCTTGAGCGAACCGGTGAAGCCCACCGCCTGGATCGCCGGGTGGCGCACCAGGCGATCGCCGACGCCACTGCCGAAGATCATGTTGAACACCCCGGCCGGCATCTGCGTGCGACGGGCCGCGCGCTCGATGATATCGGCCACCTGTTGGGCCGTGGCCATGTGCCCGCTGTGGGCCTTGACCACCACCGGGCAGCCCGCGGCGAGCGCGGCCGCGGTGTCGCCGCCGGCGGTGGAGAATGCCAGCGGGAAATTACTGGCCCCGAACACCGCCACCGGCCCCACGCCCAGGCGGCACTGGCGCAGGTCCGGGCGCGGCAGCGGCTGGCGCTGGGGCAAGGCGCGGTCGATGCGCGCAGCGAGGAAATCGCCCCGGCGCAGCACCTGGGCGAACAGCCGCAACTGCCCGCTGGTGCGCCCGCGCTCGCCATTGATACGCGGCGCCGGCAAGGCGGTCTCGCGTCCGACCAGAGCGATGAAGTCGCTCCCCAGTGTGTCCAGTTCGTCGGCGATGGCGTCGAGGAAGCCCGCCCTGCGCTCCGGCGCCAGGGCGCGGTAGACCGGGTAGGCCGTGGCCGCGGCCTGGGCCGCCGCATCCACCTCCTCCTCGGTGGCCTGGTGGAAGAAGCCGGGCAGGCGCTCGCCGCTGTGCGCATCGATGCTGCTCAGCAGCACAGTGCCCAGGCCACTGCGGCGCCCGCCGATGTAGTTGTATCCGTCTGACATGGAAAATTCGCTCGCAAGAAAAAACCGGGATCACTTGATCGGCGAGAACGCCGCCGGCATCAGCAGCTTGGACTCCATGCGGATCAGCATGGGGAAGGCCTTGGGGATGAAGCGTTCGAGCCAGTCGGGGTCCTGGTAGAGCGCGGCGCGGCGGCGGATGCGGTCATCCAGGCTTTCATAGGCCCAGATGTGCACCACCTGGTTGAGTTCGCCGATCTCGGTGTACCACCAGCCGACCAGGGTGGCGTAGCGCGAGATCACCGGCAGGCCTTCTTGCTCGAAGTGCTCCAGGTATTCCTTCATCTTGCCGATGTGCAGGGTGTAGGTGCGCATTTCATAGAACATGGACGGGACTTCCTAGGCAGGCGCGCCCGCCGCCGGGCGCGCGGTGGGTGACGGGATTCAGAGGTTGCCGTGGTAGGCGTCGGTGATCAGTCGCTCGACATCGCGGGCGGTGGTCAGGCGCGGGTTGACCAGCACGTTGCCGCTGCGCATGGAGTCGCTGACCATCTGCGGCAGGAACTCCAGGTCCACGCCCAGTTCGCGGATGGTGGCGGGGATGCCGATGGCGCGGTTCAGCGCCACCACCCGGTCCACCGTGCGGGCCGCGGCCTGCTCCAGGCTCAGGCCGGTGACGTCGGCGCCCAGGGCGATGGCGATGTCACGGAAGCGCTCCGGGCAGGCCGGCACGTTGAACTTGATGACATAGGGCAGCAGCGCGGCGTTGGCGATGCCGTGGGGGATGTTGAAGACGCCACCGAAGGTGTGGGAGATGGCGTGCACGTTGCCCAGCTTGGACTGGGAGAACGCCACCCCGGCGAGGAACGAACCCAGCAGCATCTGCTCGCGGGCGGCCATGTCGGTGCCGACGAAGTAGCACGTCTCCAGGCTGCCGGCGATCAAGCGGATCGCCTGCAGGGCCATGGCCTGGCTGATCGGGTTGGCCTGGCGCGAGACGTAGGACTCGATGGCGTGGGTCAGCGCATCCATGCCGGTGGCGGCGGTGATCGCAGCCGGCAGTTTCAGGGTCAGCGCCGGGTCGAGGATGGCCAGGCGCGGGAACAGTTGCGGACTGATGATGACTGTCTTGAACAGCGTCTGCTTGTTGGTGAACACCGTCGAGGCGGTGCACTCGCTGCCGGTGCCGGCGGTGGTCGGGATGGCGAAGATCGGCAGCGGCGGGTTGACCAGCCGGTCGTAACCCTCGTAGTCGAGAATGCTGCCCGGGTTGGTGGCCATCGCCGCCACGCCCTTGGCGGTGTCGATGCTGCTGCCGCCGCCCACGCCGATCACCGCCCTGCAATCGCGCTCGCGCAGCAGGCCCAGGGCGGCATCGAGGACGTCGGTGCTGGGGTTGGCTTCCACCGCCGAGAACAGGTGGTAGTCGATACCCGCCTGCTCCAGGGAGGCGAAAAAGCCGCCCAGGATGCCGGCATCGATCAGGCCCTGGTCGGTAACCACCAGCAGCGCGCCCTGGATATGCGGCTTGAGCAGCGCACCGGCCTGGTTGGCAAGGCCCTCACCGCATTGGGTGAGGGTGGGGAAATGGAACTGGAAGTTGCTCATGGAAGGTCCTCAGGCACGTGGAGCCGCCTTGTTCTTGTTGAACCCGCCGTGAGTCGCGGCGGGCCGTGCCTGGGCAATCCTGAGGTGGCAGACGAACGCCGGATAATGAAAAGAGCTGATCCCGCAATAACGGCTGCTTATCGATAAGCCAGGGTTATCCCTGGATCAGCTCTTTTCATTACCTGCCGCCAGCCCGGGGCTCCAACAATCGGAGCGCACACAGGCCGCACAGACGATGGTGGCAGCGGGCAAGCCCGCAGCCGCAGGGTTCGGCCAGCGCATCTTCCGATAATCACAAGAACGAGCACCCCGATGAACACGACCTCCTCCCCGGCGGCCCTGGCGCTGGACGCCGACGCGCCCATGACCACGGTGCGCTGGCGCATCTTCCTGATCCTGCTGCTGCTCACCACGATCAACTACATCGACCGCGCCTCGCTGTCGGTGGCCCTGCCGCTGATCGCGCCGGAGTTCAACCTGACGCCGGCCCTGGAGGGGCTGATGCTCAGCGCCTTCTTCTGGTCGTATGCGCTGATGCAGATTCCCGGCGGCCTGTTGCTGGACCGTTTCCATACCCGCGGCATCATCGGTGCCGCGACCGTCGCCTGGGGCGCCTTCCAGGCCCTGGGAGCGGCCTCGCACCACTGGGTGGTGCTGATGCTCACACGCATCGGCCTGGGTGTGGCCGAGTCGCCGATCATGCCCGCCGGCGCCAAGCTCAACGGCTCCTGGCTCACTCCCAACGAGCGCGGCCGCGGCGCGGTGCTGGTGGACGGCGGCGCACCGCTGGGCAGCGCCCTGGGCGCGATCCTGATCTCCGGGCTGATCGCCTGGTTCGGGTCCTGGCGCCTGGCCTTCGTGATCGCCGGGGTGGGCACCATCCTGGTCGGCATCCTGGCCTGGAAGTACATCCGCAACCATCCCAGCGATCACCCGGGCGTCAACGACGCCGAGCTGCAACACATCACCGAAGGCAACGCCAGTGCCCACGCGGCTGTCGCCAAGGCCAGCATCCCCCTGCGCGTGCTGCTCAAGGACCGCTCGATCTTCGCCATGTTCGCCGGCTACAGCTGCATCCTCGCGGTGTTCTACGGCCTGCTGACCTGGATGCCCAGCTACCTGCACAAGGCCCACGGCCTGGACATCTCGGCCATGGGCTGGGCGACCTTCGTGATCTTCATGTGCGGCTTCATCGGCGAGATGGTCGGCGGCTGGATCGGTGACAGGTGGCGCAGCAGCGGCGCCTCGCCGAACCTGGTGATGCGCGTGATGTTCAGCGGTTCGGCGCTGGTCGCCGCGGCGTGCATCCTCGCCGCCGCCTTCGTCGCCAGCACCGGCCCGGTGATCACCCTGCTGTGCGTGGCGATGTTCTTCATCCGCTGGTGCGGCATGTACTGGTGCCTGCCGGCGATCATCGGCGGCCCGTCGCGTACCGGCATGCTGGGCGGGACCATGAACTTCTGCGGCAACATGGCGGGAGTACTGGTGCCGATCATCATTGGCCTGATCGTGCAGTTCACCGGCGAGTACTTCTTCGCGCTGATCTTCTTCGTTGTCGCAGCGTTGTTGATCGCGCTGTTCTCCAGCCTGATCGATTACCGCGAGCGGCAGTTCTGAGTGAACCCGGGGCTGCCGCGCAGCCCCGTTGCACCTATCCGGCGACCAACTCGTCCACCAGCAACTGCGCGGCATGGGACAACGGCGAAGCGATCCGGTGCACCACCCCGAACGGCTCGCTCAATGCCCGCAGGCGTACCGCCAGCGACACCAGCAGACCGCGCTGCTCGGCGAAGGCCGCCACGGCGCTGGGAATCACCGCCACCAGGGTCGGGTCTTCCTCCAGCAGCATGAAGGTGGCGAAGGTGGACGAGGTCTCCAGCGGGTAGCGCGGCACCTCCACCCCCGCCTCGCTCAACTCGCGCTCCAGGGCCTGGCGCATGGGCATGTTGGCCGGGTAGACGATCCACCGGTAGCGGCTCAGGTCTCCCACTTCCAACGCCTGCGCGGCGGCCAGCGGATGCTGCGGATGGGCCACCACCGCCAGCGGCTCCTGGGCCAGCTCCAGGAAGGCATAGTCCGACGCGTTGCGCCCCACGCCCGGGCGGCAGATCGCCAGGTCCAGGCGCCCCTCGTCCAGTTGCGCCAGCAGGTTGGCGCTGGTGTTCTCGGCGATCTCCACCGCCAGCTGCGCCTGCTTGCCCCGCAGCCGCCCCAGTGCCCCCACCAGCATCGGCATGGCACCCATGATGCTGCCCACCGCCAGGCGTCCGCCCTGCCCCTGCACGATCCCCAGCACCTCGTCGCGCAAATGGCCCAGGTCGCTGTGGATCAACCGCGCGTAGCGCACCACGCAGCGCCCGGCATCATTGGCCACCAGGCCGCTGGGCTGGCGCACGAACAACGGCACGCCGATGATCTCCTCGACCTCGCGCAACACCTTGGTCGCGCCGGGCTGGGAGATGGCCATGGCCTCTGCGGCCTTGTGCAGCGAGCCGCAGCGATCCAGCTCGATGAGCAGACGCAACTGGCGCAAACGCAGGCGGGAGAAAATGCTGTCCAGGGAAGGAATCATGCTGAGCTCGACCGGTGATGTTGCCGGCCACTATACGATCCGCCTTCACTCCCGACTGTTGACGACAGATCAAATAACCCTTGTCCTGCCGCCAACAATCGGGCGGCGAACGGCGATGTGATCAGACGGCTGAGCGGGCCGCTCGATTGCACTCCGGCGCGCCGGGCTCCTTGCCGGCGATGCCCCAGCCGGATGAGTCGCAGCCTCCGCGGGGCCTGGGAATGGTCAGCCGGCGAACGAGGCGCCCGTGCCGCTTCGACGCAGGCGCATCACCAGCCCCGCGCGCGACAGCGGTGGCGCCAGCCCGAAGCCCTGGCCGATCTCGCAGCCCATGTCGATCAGGCGCCGGCGCTGCGCATCCGTTTCCACGCCCTCGGCAACGATGTCCAGATCGAGCTCGCGCGCCAGCGACAACATCGCGCGCACCACGGCGCGGCTGCTGCCGCCCTGGTCGAGCGTGCGGACGAAGGCGGCGTCCAGCTTCAACTGGCTGAATGGAAACTGGCACAGCCGGGCCAGCGAGGAATGGCCCTGGCCCAGGTCATCCATGGCCAGGCCGCAGCCTATGCGCCGCAGCCGCTCCATGTTCGCCAGGAGGTGGTCCTGCTGCGCGGGCGTGCAGTTGTGGCCGCTCTCGACGACCTCGAAGGTGAGTCCCGAAGCGGGCAGACCGGCCTTCGCCAACCCGCCGAGGATATCGTCGACGAAGGCGGCGCCGGCGAGTTGGCCGGGCTGGACATTGAACGCCAGGTTGATCGGCAGCCCCCGGCGCAGCAGGTCCTGCTGCAGCGCGAGGCCCTGCTCGAACATCCGCGCGAACAGCCGGGCAAACAGCGCGTCGGCGTGGTGGTAGGTCTCCATCAAGGGCAGGAAGCTGGCGGGCGTCAGCAGGCCCAGTCGCGGGTGCTCCCAGCGCGCCAGGACTTCGGCCCCGCAGATGCAGCCGTCGCGCAGGTCGATCTTGGGTTGGTAGTAAGCGCGGAACGCATCGGTGGCGATGCCGTAGCAGATTTCGCTGATCGTTAACGCAGGGGTTTGCAGCGCCGGGCTCTGCGCCATGCCGATGTCGAAGTCGGCGCGACTGGTGTGTTTCACGGGGAGGGTGTGTCCAAGGCAGATGACGGGACGACATGATCGGGAGCCCGGCGTCTCCCTCCCATGAGACGGCTCTGTCATTTCGATCAGAAGAATCTGATTTTCCAGCAGGCCAGTGAACGACAGGGCTTGATCGGCAGTCGAGCGACTGCCGGCCAGGCCCGGCCTCAGGCAATGTTGTTGCGCTTGGCGAACTCCGCCAGCGCAACGAGGCTCGGCGCGTTGAGCTTGTGCATCAGCCGCACGCGATAGGTGCTCACCGTCTTGTGGCTGATCAGCAGGTACGCGGCGATCTCCTGGTTGCCCAGGCCACGGGCGAGCAGGCGCAGCACGGAAATCTCGCGGTCGGTCAGGCGTGCCAGCAGCGCCCTTTCCTCGTTGGCCTGGGCGCCGCCCTCACGCAGCGAAAGCAGCGCGCTTTCCGGAAAATAGGTGTAGCCCGAGAGAATGGCGCGCACCGCGCTGACCAGTTCGCTCAGGTTGCCGTCCTTGCAGACGAAACCGGCCACGCCGGCCTGCAGGCAGCGCATGCCGAAATTGCCCGAGTCGCTCGATGTCAGCACGAGAATCCTGACGTTTTGTCCGGCGGACTTCAGGTGGGTGATCACCGCGAAGCCATCGAGCCTGGGGATGCCAAGGTCGAGGATCAGCAGGTCGGGCTGCTGCTCGCGCACCGCCTGGATGCAGGCGGTGCCGGTGTCGCATTCGGCGACGATGCTGTGCCCCTCTTTTTCGAGCATCAGACGCACGCCGAGGCGCACCAATGGATGATCGTCGACGATGATGATTCGGCTCATGTGTTTCTTTCCTGTATGGCTCGTGCTAACCGCCGCCGGCGGACGACGCACCGGCGACCGGCGCCCCGTCTCCTGCCGGCGAGTCTTCGCACATCGTGGACAGATATCCCGCGCTCGGGCGGAACCCGGGCCCGTCAAAGGACGGTGCATGCTCGGCGAGTGTGCTCGACGCCTGGCGGCCGTCGCGTCGCACCTCCCGATATCGAGATTGGCGTGCAGGCTCTCGATTACCTCGCATCGGCCGCACCCCGCAGGCAGCTCACGGCCTGGCGCTCGTAGGCCAGCGCCTTGTCCGGCGGCTGCAGTTGGTAGCTGACCGTGCAGTCATCGTTGCCCCAGCGGACATCGATGCGGCCCTGCTCCTTGATGCCGAACACCAGCAGGCGGGACTGGTTGTCCACCATGCCGATCAGCTTGCCCTGCGCGTCGTAGGCCTGCGCGCCGAACGGCACCTTGCCGCCCTGGACCTGGCTCAGCTCGAACTGTACGCGCCGCCCGGATTCGGCCTCGAAGCGGGCCTTCACCACGGCCCCGCGGGTGGGGACCACCATCCTGGAGCTTTCCGCGATTTCCGTGCTGGTGCCGATGCTCGATGGATCGACGTTCAGCCAGTTCTGGCGGTAAGGCTGCAGGTAGGGTACCACGGCATAGCCGCGCCGGTCGGTGCGGATCGTCCGCGAGCCGTCCAGCGACACATCGGGCACCGAGGGCACCTCGACCACCGCGAAGGTCTCCCCGAGCGGCTGGCCCAGCGTCACGCCGCCGCCATGCAGCACCGCCGAACCGGAGGCGCCCAGGTCCAGATGCCGGCCCACGCGGTCCTGGTTGTAGTTGCCGGTCAGCCGGGCATCGGGCGTGTCCCAGCCGAGGCTGACGCCGCCGGAGTCGCCGCCGTTGCGGCTATGCCCCGCCTGGATGCCGTAGTTCACCGTATTGCTGTCGTTCAGGTAGCCCGAGACGCCGCTCTGCACGGTGAACTCGCCCTGCGACGACGAAACCGCGTTGGCGTAGGCGCGATGCGAACTGCCGGCCTTGCCCAGCGGAATGCTCAGCGACAGGCTGACCTGCCGGTCCGTGCGCTCGTAGGGGCCCGTCTCCCCGGTGTGCGACACCGAGAGGCTGTAGCTCATGTCCCGGTAGCTGCCGCTGTAGCCGACCTGCACCCGCCGGCTGTTGCCGTCCCGGCCCCAGTAGGTGGTGTCGCCCAGGCTGAGGAACATCGAACCGCGCGACAGGGGCTGGTTGATGTTCACGTCCAGGCGGTTCTTCTGCAGCGGGTAGTTGTCGAAACCGTCGATGCGGTCCAGGTCGTCCACGTGCTGCGCGAGCGTGCGGTAGCCGTCCGTGGAGTAGCGGTAGCCGACCATGGTGAAGGTGGTGTTGGTCGGGTAGAGCGTCTTCGAATACAGCAGGCGCGTGCTCTGCCCCCGCGTCGTGCTGCCCCGCGCGTTCGACTGGCTTTGCGTGACGTCCAGCGACAGCCCGCCCAGCGGCGTGTTCATGCCGACGCCCAGGTTGGTCGCCGTGTAATCCTGCGCGGCGAGAACGCCGCCGTAGCCGGTGAAGTTGTCGGACAGGCCATACACCAGCGTGCCCTGCAGCAAGTCCGGCTCCGCGCCGCCATAGCCGCGATACCGGCCGCCTTCGAGGGTGTAGCGCAGGCTGCCGCGCCGGACCATCACCGGCAGGTAGGAATACGGCTGGGAGAACTGGCGCACGCGCCCGTCCGCCTCGGTGATGCGGACGTCCAGGTCGCCGTTGGAACCGCTCGGGTAGATGTCGGTGATCTCGAACGCGCCGGGCGACACCGACGTCGAATAGATGATGTAGCCGTTCTGCCGCACCTCGACCACGGCGTTGGTCTCGGCGATGCCGCGGATGATCGGCGCGAAGCCGACCTCGCTGTCCGGCAACATGCCCAGGTCGGTGCCGATCTGCACACCGCGGAACGGCGTGCTCTCGAAGATCTCGCCCGAGGTGAACAGTTCGCCCAGCGCCGCCTTGCTGCGCAGGCCGGTGAAGTTGCGCTCCACGTAGCTGCGATTGCTGCTGAAATGGCTGCCGGTGCCGGTGCTGCCGGTCAGCGTCGAGTCGTTGCGAAAGCGCCAGCCGCCGATGTTGAAACCGTTGCGCAGGCCGAGGAAGTGGTACTCGCTGTTGTCGCCGTGGCCGTCGTTGCGGCTGTAGTTGGCCTGGTAATCGGTGTAGAGCGCCGACACGCCGTCGTCCCACAGCGTCGGGTCCACATAGCCGCGCGAGGTCCGCGAGACGTAGGCCTGCGGCATGCTGAGGTACAGGGACAGCGTATTGGCCTCGAACTCCACCGACGCGCCGCTCACCAGCGTGGACAGGTCCACCGGCGTGGCGTCGTCGGTTCCCGCCGGGAGGCGCCCTTCCTTCTCCAGCCGCGCGATATTGACGCCGATGGCGCGCAACAGCCCGAGCGGAATGACCGGCGACACCGCGCCCTTGGCGTCCGGGCCGAACACCACGGTCTGGCGCTTGAACAGCGACTGGTTCAGGTAGACATCGACATCGTAGCTACCCGGCTGCACGGAGCCGCCCTGCTCGAAGTAATGCAGTTCCACCGGCCCCTCGCCCTTGCGCAGGAAATCCTCGTTGAACTGCATGGCCTGCGCGGACGTGGGCAGTGCCGGCCCGAGCAGCGCCAGACAGACCACGCCGGTCGGCGCGGTGATCCTGATGGTGATGGTCATACCTTCTTCGCTGGCTGAATCACCTCCCGGCCTGCCAAAGCGCAGGCGCACGAACCCATCCCGCCTCGGAAGAGGTGGAGTGGCCGGGACGACGGGGGTGACGGGTTAACGGGAACGGAGGGTCAACCCAGCCGCATCAGTTGCCAGTGGTGCCGTCGCGCGGCTCGACGGCGCCGTAGTCGTTGATCGATTCGAAGTGGACCCGGACACCAGCCGCGGCGGCGCTGCCCGGCAGGTCCTTCACCTCGAAGCGGCGCGTGGCGGCCGGCGGGACCATGCCGGTGGTGGCGGCATAGTCCCGGCCGCCGCTCTGCACCCGGGCCGAGACCAGCGACACGTGGAAGGCGCTCGGATTGCTGACTTCCAGCTGCGCCCTGCCCTCGTGCGGGACCAGCCGCCAGCGCAGCTGCGCTGGCGCCTCCCCGGACGTGCCGGGCAGCCCGGCGGGCCGGAAGAACAGCTTGATGCGCTGGCGCACGGCCAACTGCAGCGTGTTCTCGCCCTCGGCCTTCTGCGGGATTTCCTGCACGTTGAGCCAGAACACGGATTCGCGGTCGGTGGGCAGGCCCTGCCCGTAGTAGAGGATGCGCAGCGTCTGCTGCTTTTCGCCGCCCAGGCGGCTCAGCGCGGGCGTGATGGCGAACGGCACGTCGGCCTTTTCTTCGTTGCTGTCGATCCACGACTGGATCATCACATCGGCCGGCGCGCGGTTGCGGACCAGGATGGACGCCTCCTTGGCCGGCGCGGCCAGTACCACGCGGGTGGCATCGAGGGTGATGCCGGCGAACGCGGCGGCCGAGGACAACAGCATCGATCCGGCCAGGACCAGCCCGGCAAAAGGGAAGCGTTTCATAGGCGATTGGGTTCGTTGGGTGGCGGCGACAACGGAAGGGCGAGCAGCCCTCCCGTCCCGAGAGGGGTTACTCGTAGGTGAGCGTGAACGGCAGGGTGCCGTTGGCGTCACCGGCCACGAGCGTGTCGCCGTTCGACACGTAGGCGGCGCGCACCGAAAGGTTGGCCGTGTACGGCGTGCTGCCGCCGCTGGCGGTGCCAGGGGTCAGTGCGGCGTCGAACGTCTCGCCGGCCCCCAGGTTCAGCAGCGTGCCATCGGCCTTGAAGATGCCGATGCCCACGCCCTTGGCCGCGCCGGTGGTCTTCAGCAGGTTTTGATTCTTAAGGTCCAGGCCCGTGCCACTGCCCGGATCGAAGGCCACCTTGACCTGATTCAGGCCTGCCGCGGCGGAGCAATCGAGGTTCAGCGTGATCGCCTCGCCGGCTGCAGCAATGTTGCCGGAAGTGGCGGTCGCGCCTCCCAACGAGTCCATGCTGACTTTGCCCAGATTGACGTTGATGACCGTATCGCCCTTGCTGGCGTCGGCGCCGCCGTTGATCTTGCACGAGGCGGCAGTGATCTCGCCGGTGAATTCGATCTTGCCGTCAGCCGCCATGGCCGTACTTGCCATCAGCCCGGCAGCCGCTGCGATGAGGAACTTATGCATCTTGTTGCACATGGTATTCGCCTTATACGAAGTTGATTTATGCCTCTTTTCAGAAGCGCGGCGAATTGTGCTGTTTTTGGACTTTTATATGGGAGCAGCACAATCCCAATGAGTTGTCAGATAAATCTGACGGTGCGCAAGGATTTATCTCCCAGCGATAAAACCCGGTTTCCAGCGGTTGAGTAGCCGGGGTGATTTGGAGTCCAATCCTTCGCTCGATGGAGTACGGAGCTGAACAAGCGTTTTTCGCAGAATGGGGCTTCGGTTACTTGCGTTAGGCGTATACCCGCATTTCAGCTCCCTATCAGGCGCACCCCAAAGGGACCTTGAGAAACTTCCCGCCAGTATCCAAGGAAGTTCCTATCCTAGCCTTGGGGAATCGCTGGCCTACTCGATGATTGCCGATAACGCTCGCAACCCGAGACAGAGAGAAATGAAGAAGTTTATTTTATTGCTTTTATTGGCTTTGGGCGGCCCTGTTTTTGCTGCTCCAACTTGCTCGTTCAAGGATTTCAACCTATCCATTCCCCCATTGAAATATGATCCGCCGCTGAACAGTGCCCAGCCCAGGATGCTCTCCCAAACTTGGCATACGCTATCCGGGCCTCAGGCAGTGTACTGCACCAACACCAGTTCAAGTTCCGCCTTTACTTTTGTGAACAACTTCCACGCCTCAATAAATGCAACCTCAAGAAGTTATAACTTCGAGGGCAAGGTATATGGCATTTTCTCCATCGCTGGCACGAAGGGCATAGGCATCATAATGGAGGCGGCGGAGATGAACGCAAGTGAATTCAAACCCTTCACGCCCCTCGGGACCGGGGATACCGCTACCGAGATAAGAACGCAGTCAGGCAACTGGTCGGGAGTCAACGCCAGCATTAAAGTCAGGCTCAGATTCTTAACTACAGAGCCTCCCAAAGCGGGCCAGATCATCATACCCAGCATGCAGGTGATGCAAACAGGAGCCCATTATGCCGAGGGGTACTTCGGGTTCGGCAAGATCACGACTTCGCCAACCTCTTTAGACGTTGCATTCCCGTCCTGCCAATTGAACGTGCCGCCGTCCGTGCCGTTGCAGCGGATCGATGCCAGCAAGATCAGGACCGCGGGAACAACCGCCGGGGAAACTCCGTTTCGGATAACCCTGAATTGTGGGCCGGGCTCGGTTGATTCAAATGTCCGATATACCCTGACGGACATATCTGATCCTAAAAACACAACATCCACGCTCGGCTTGTCGCGCGACTCGACGGTCAAAGGCGTTGCCCTCCAGGTGCTGGAGAATGGTGCCCTGGTCAGCTTCGGTCCCGACTCGGCGGCGGTCGGCAACACGAACCAACGGGACCTGGGGGTGATGAGCAAGGACGGCGGGCAGATCCGCAAGGAGCTGGCGGTTCGCTACCTGCGTACCAGCGAACCGCTTACGCCTGGCAAGTTGGTAGCCGGGGTATCGGTGACCCTGTCCTATCAATAAACCATGCCCCCGGGACAGACTGGGCGAGCGCCCTCCCCCGGGAAAGGCGCCGGCTTCACGGCATGGAACAGCAACACCTGCGGGATCGATCGGGGCCGCCCTCGCCAACGGGCCCGGTCGATCGGCCATGAGCGCATCCCACCGCGCTCCTGCCGGTGGCCCGCTACCATTCGTCAGCCGGTGACCCGGCCAGCGCGTCCCGCTGCCGGTGGCCTTGCGTTCGATCAAGCCGACAGAAATATCCCCCGCTAGCATGGTCGCGATGACTTCCGCTATGTGTGCAAGACCCGAATCGATCATCCGCTTTGACGCATCCTCCCGATGCACCGGCATTGAATCCCTCCCTCCCAGGCACCGGCTCGCGACGCGACGGCCGTGGGGCGTCCTGTTGCAACGACTTGCCTGGCTCCTGCTGCTGGTGTCCTGGCCGGCGTTCGCGACGACGGCGCTCAGTCCCGATGAGCGGGCCTGGCTGCGCGCGCACCCCAACGTGCTGGTGGGTACCTTCCGCGATGCCCCCCTGCCGTTCGGCGTCCAGCCCGACAAGGTGCAGGAGGGGCTGGCGGCGGCCTATTGGCGGGAGGTGGCGCAACGCCTGGGGGTGCGCACCACGGTGAAGGTGTACCCCGACCGGCAGATGCTGTGGAACGCGACCGTGCGCGGCGAGGTGGACGTGATGCCGACGGTCATGGCCGACCTGGCCGATCGCGAGAGCCTGCTCTACAGCAAGCCTTACCTGGAGGTGACGCCGGTGATCGCCACGCGCAAGGGCGACCGGCGCATCCGCTACCCGGACGACCTGCGCCACCGGCGCGTTGCCGCCGTGGTCCACACGCCCGTCGCCCTGGCCCTGCAGGAGCAGATGCCGGAGATAGACACCGTGCCGGTGGCGGACATCGCCACGGCGCTGCGCAGGCTGGAAACCGGCCAGGTCGACGCCCTCGCGATCAATCCCTATATCCTGAGCAGCTACCTGGGCCGCAACGGTGCCGCGAACATCCAGGTGGTGGGGCCGGCGGCCCTGTCCATCTCGCCGATCAGCTTTGGCATTTCCCGCAACCGCCCCCTGCTGGCGAGCGCCATCGACAAGGCGCTCGCGGATGTCCCGGCCGAGACGCAGAGCGAAATCCGCGCGCAATGGCTGCAGAAGTACCCGCCCCTGCCGCAGCTGGACACCGGCCTGGCGCTGTCCGACAGCGAACGCGCGTGGTTGAAGACCCTGCCACCGCTGCGCGTGGTCAGCGGCGAAAGCTATCCGCCGTTCTCCTTCCTCGGCCGGCTCGGCCAGCCCAGCGGATTGGGCGAGGACTATTTCAACTACGTCACCGAGCAACTCGGCCTGCAGGTGGAGCGGGTGCGCCAGCCGTTGCTCAGGCAGATGCTGGACAGCGCCAGGGGCGGCGACGTGGACCTCGTCACGCTGGTGACGCCGTCGCCCGAGCGCGCGAACTACCTGGCCTTCAGCCGCCCGTACCTGAGCCTGCCCATCGTGATCGTGACCCGCCAGGGCGCGGAAAATGTCACCAACCTGCAAAGCCTGTCGCGGGCCAGGATCGCCGCGATGCTGGCATCCGAGCCGACGCAGGAGATTCTGCAGCAGGTACCGGAGGCGAGGCTCACCGACGTCGACGACATTGCCGATGGCATGGAGAAGGTCGCCAACGGCGAGGTGGATGCGTTCATCGGCAACATCGCGGCGGTGGACCGGCAGATCAGGGAGCGCTTTCCGGGCATCCTGAAGGTCACCGCGCCGACCGGCTACAGCGAGGACCTGGCGATCGGCGTCAGCCTGCGCTACGCCCCGCTGGTGCCGCTGATCAACCGCGCGCTGGCGAACATGCCCTCGCAACGCCAGGAGCTGATCCGCAACACCTGGAACCCGGTGCATTACAGCTACGGCGTGAGCTGGCGCACGGTGGCCCAGCGGCTGGCGCCGATCGCGGCCGCCATCCTGCTGGGAATCGCGGCGCTGCTCTGGGCCCATCTGCGCACGCGCCAGGAAGTCCTGCGGCGGCGGCAGGTCGAGAAGCGGCTGGATGACCAGCTCAGCTTCCAGCGCGCGCTGATGGAGACCGTGCCCTATCCGCTGGTGGCCAAGGACAGCCAGCAACGCTACATCGCCATCAACGAAGCCTACGAGGCGACCATGGACATTCCGCGCGAGCGCCTGCTCGGGCGGACCACGCGCGAGGCGGACCTCTATGCGCCGCTGCTGACCGAGCGCTTCGAAACGATGAGCCGGGAAGCCCTGGCAACCGGTCGCAGCTTCCAGCTGGACTTGCAGTACCACGACGGCCAGGGCCGCGTGCGTGACGGCCGCTACTGGCTCAAGCCCTTCCAGCTCGCGGACGGTTCGCCCGGCGGCGTGGTGATCACCCTGGTCGACATCACCGATATCCGCGCCTCGGAAGCCCGGGCGCACGCCTCCGAGCAGCGCCTGCTGGACATCACCGAGTCGCTGCCGCTCACGGTCTTCCAGGCCGAGCTGAGCGCCGACGGCGCGACGCATTTCACCTATGTGGCCGGCGAAGGGGCCGACATGAAGGCCATCGGGCTGTCGCGGGAATTCAACGACGAGGACCAGCGACGCCTGGCCGGAATGCTCGACGAGCCGGGCCGGCAGGCGCTGAAACAGGCCAAGGCGCAACTGCACGAGGCGAAGGGGCCGTTCCACGTCGAGCTGCGTGTGCAGAGGGACGGCGAGGAGCGCTGGATGCGCTGCCGCTCCGGCATGCCGCGGCGCAAGGCCGATGGCGCTATCGTCGTGAGCGGCTACTGGAAGAATGTCACCGTCGAGCGCGCCCAGGCCCAGGCCCTGGCCGACGCCAAGGAAACCGCCGAGGACGCGGCGCAGGCCAAGGCCGACTTCCTGGCCACGATGAGCCACGAAATCCGCACGCCGATGGCCAGCGTGCTCGGCATGCTGGAATTGCTGGAGGGAACGCCGCTGTCCGGCGAGCAGCGGCACATGCTGGGCACGGTGGAAAGCTCGGCGGAAGTGCTGCTGCAGGTGATCGACGACATTCTGGATTTCTCCAAGATCGAGGCCGGCCGGCTGTCCATCGAACGCATGCCGATGGACCTGCGCGTGCAGGCCGACAAGGTGCTCTGCATCGTGGCCCGGCAGGCGCAACAGAAAGGCCTGTGCCTGCGCGTGCAGGTGGATGCGGCGCTGGCCACGCGCCTGTATGGCGATGCGCTGAGGCTGCGGCAGATTCTGCTCAACCTGCTGAACAACGCGATCAAGTTCACCGAGCGCGGGTCCATCGGCGTCCGCATCGAGGTGCTCGATGACGCGCCCGATGCGCAGCGGGTGCGCCTGAGCGTCAGCGATACCGGCATCGGCATCTCGCCGGAACAGCAGCAGCGCCTGTTCCATCCGTTCCATCAGGCGGAGTCGTCGACCACCCGCCGGTTCGGCGGCACCGGCCTGGGCCTGGCGATCTGCCAGCGACTGGCGCAACTGATGGGCGGCTCGCTGGCGCTGCGCAGCGAGCCGGGCCAGGGCACCGAAATCAGTCTGACGGTCACCCTCGGCGTGGAGCGGCGCCACGACCCGCTGCCGGCGCTGCTGGGGCGGCGCGCGCTGGTCGCCACCCGCTGCGACGACGATGCCCGAAGCCTCGCCAGTTATCTGCAGGTGCTCGGCCTGACCGTGCAGTGCGTCGAGCCGGACGGGCTGTCCGCCGCCGGCGTGCGCGACAGCGGCGCCGATATGCTGTTTGCCGACGAATCGGCATTGCCGCCCGAGGGGCTCGATCTCTCCTGTGCCGTCGTGGCACTGGGCGAGGCGGTATTGCCAGCGGGGGCGGACCTGGGTTCCCAGCCTGCGCGGCTGAGCCTCTCCCCGCTGTCGTGGGAAACCTTGTCCATCGTGACCCACGCCGCCCTGAACGTACTGCAGGTGGCCAGTGCTCCGCTCGCCACGGCACATCCGACAGCCACCCAGGCCATGCCGCTCTCGCGTGAAGACGCCCTGCGCGTGGGTCAACTGATCCTGGTAGCCGAAGACCACCCGGCCAACCGCGACCTCATCGGGCGCCAGCTCCATCAGCTCGGCTACGCCTGCGACGTGGTCAACGATGGCGTCGAGGCCATCCAGGCCTTGGCCCAAACCGACTACGCCCTGGTGATCACCGACTGCCACATGCCGCGCCTGGATGGCTACAGCCTCAGCCGCCGCATTCGCGAAATGGAACAGGGCGGCGACCGCCACCTGCCCATCATCGCCCTCACGGCGGGCGCGCTGCACGAGCAGCGGGAGGTCTGCCTGCAGGCCGGCATGGACGACTACCTGACCAAGCCGCTCCGGCTGAACGCCCTGCGCGAGGCGCTACGGCGCTGGCTGCCCGCCGCCGGCGCGGCCGCGTGCCCGCTCGACCTGGAGATGCTGCGCGAAACCTACGGCTCCCAAGACAACGTGGCCCGCGTGATCGACATTCTGGCCAGCACCGCCAGCGAGGACGCGGACAGGCTCGAAGCCGCGCTGGAAAGCGCGGACGGCGAGGCAATGGCCCGGCTCATCCATCGCATCGGCGGGGCCGTGGCGATGGTCAGCGCGGAACCGCTGATCTCCGCCGCGCGCCAGCTGGAGCAATCGCTGCACGAGGGGAGCGGCGATATCGATCACGCGGGCACGACAGCCTTCATCGCTCAAGTGCGCGAGCTGGCGAGGACGCTGCGGCGCACCAGCGAGGCGCTTCAAGAGCCGCGCTGACAATGCCTTGGGTTGTCCTCCAGGCGAGTGAAGGACGGATTGCCTCTCGCTGCTGGCGGCCAGTCGATGGCGTCGGGTGAGTTGCACAGGCACGCCATTTTCAACAGTCAAACGGCCCCTGAATTCAGCCAGAAATACGGGGCTGACTCCGACCATCCTGAATCGCCCCGGCGCAGGCTCCGAGACGCGCTACCAGCGCAACAGGCGCGGGCCGAGGGCCGCGCCGAGCAGGGTCGGCAGGAGCATGCCCAGCAGGTACCAGACGCCCCAGAACGGCACGCCCATTTCCGGGCAGTGCAGGCAATAGGCAAGGGTGGCAGTGGCGCCGGCGAGCAGGCCGCCGGCAGCGCCGGCCTGGCGCAGGTGGGTGGGGGCAAGGCCGCGCAGGGCCCAGAACACGGCGAGGAAGGCTGGCACCGAGAGCAGGCCGATGTTCAGCGCGCAGGTGCGCCAGGTGCGGCCAAGGATCAGGTCGGCGCGGGCCTCCGGCGCTGCGCCGGCAAGGGTGATGGCCGCGCCCAGCCAGACCAGCAGCAGGGGCAGGCCGAGCAGCGTCCAGGCGGCGCCGCCGCGTACGCCCGGCCGAGCCAGGCGCTGGTTGAGCCAGAGGGCGAGCAAGGCCAGGCTGCCGGGCAGCGCGACCTTGGCCCAGAACAGCGGCGTGCGTGCCACCTCGGCGAGGTCGGCGCGCACGCCGTACAGCGTCGCCGTCAGCAGCAGCGCGCCAAGGGCGCCACCGAGCAGGGCAAGGCCCAGGCGGCGCGCCAGGGCATGGCGCTCCACGGGGCCTTCGCCGCTGGCGAGCAGGCTGATCAGTTCATCGGTGTTCATCGTTTCGCTTACCTCGAATCATCCCGGCCAGCGCCTTCAGGCCACGGTGGATGCCAACCTTGACCGCCGAACTGGACAGCCCGGTGAGACGCGCGGTCTCCTCCACCGACAGTCCCTCCAGCTTCACGTGGACGATCGGCAGGCGCTGGCGCTCGGGCAGGCGCTGCAGCAGCCTGCCCAGGTCGCGGCGGGCCTGCGCGGGCTCCTCGTCGCCCTCGGCGAACAGGTCGCCGTCGTCGTCCAGCGGATCGTGCAGCGCATCGCGGCGGGCGAAGGCGCGGAAGTGGTCGGCCAGCTTGTAGCGGGCAATGGCCTGCACCCAGGCGGTCAGCGGCTGGTCGGCGCGGTAGGTGTGGCGGGCGTTGTGGACCGCCAGCAGGACTTCCTGCAGCAGGTCCTCGACTTCGTCGGGGCGCCGTTCCAGGCGGCGCCGCAGGAAGCCGCGCAGGTGGATCGCCAGGGCCGCGAGGAATTCGCGATAGGCCGCCGCGTCACCCGCCATGCCGCGCAGCAGCAGGGCCTGCAACTGCGCTTCGCGCGCGTTCAACGCGTCCTCTCGGGTAGTTCGTTGCATCGGCCGCCTGGGTTACATCCGTGAGGAAAATTTCTGTTCCGGCTCGCCCTCGTTGCAGCGGGGCTGCGTGAAAAACGACTGCGCGTAATTACGTTAGCGGGGGCGAGTGGGAAAGCTCAAAAAAATTTTCAGCGGCCTGTAACCGCCTCCATCCGGCGCACGAATTACTCCACGAGCCCGGCAGATCGCCGCGGCCTTCCAACCCTTGTGGAGACGACATCATGAAAAGCCTCACCCTCGCCACCGCCGCCCTTGCCCTCGCCGCCCTGGCGGGCGCTGCCCTGGCGGATGACACGAAGACTCCGGCCGGCGGCGCTGCCATGGAGAAGTGCTACGGCGTGGCCATGGCCGGCAAGAACGACTGCAAGGCCGGCGCCGGCACCACCTGCGCGGGCAGCGCCAAGAAGGACTACGACGGCATGCACTGGAAGAACGTCCCGGCCGGCACCTGCACCAAGATCAAGACGCCCAACGGCATGGGTTCGCTGACCCCGATGAAGTCCTGACAGGGAGGCGCCGGCCATGTCTGCGTACAACCGAATGGGCGCCGGGCTGGGGCTGAAGGCCGAGCATTACGCCGAGGCCTGGGCGTGCGACGCCGAGGGCCTGTGGTTCGAGGTCCATCCGGAGAACTACATGGTCGGCGGCCCTCGCCGCGCCTGGCTGGAGCGGATGGCCGGGCGCCATCCGCTGTCGCTGCACGGCGTCTCGCTGTCGCTGGCGGCGGACGCCCCGCCCGATGCGGAACACCTGCAACGCCTGCGTGCGCTGGCGGACCTGGTCGAACCGGCGCTGGTCTCCGAGCACCTGGCCTGGTCCGCCTGGCGCGGCCAGTACCACCCGGACCTGCTGCCCTTCCCGCGCACCGACGAGGCGCTGGCGCGCATCGCCGACAATATCCAGCGCACCCAGGACGCCCTGGGCCGGCGCATCGCCATAGAGAACCCGAGCCACTACCTGCGCCTGGACGGCCACGACTGGGACGAGATCGACTTCCTCGCCGAGCTGGTGCGCCGCAGCGGCTGCGCACTGCTGCTGGACGTCAACAACGTCCACGTCAGCGCCCACAACCTCGGCTTCAGCGCCGCCGCCTACCTGGAGCGGGTGCCTGCCGAGGCCATCGCCGAGGTTCACCTGGCCGGGCACAGCCACGACGAAGCCGGCGAGCTGCTGATCGACTCCCACGACGCGGCCATCGCGGAACCGGTCTGGGCGCTCTACCAGCGCCTGATCCAGCGCATCGGGCCTCGGCCGACGCTGATCGAGCGGGACGACCGCATCCCGGCGTTCGGCGAACTGCTGGCCGAGCGCGAGATCGCCCAGGCCACCTTGAATCTTGCGGGAGGACAGCCATGAAACTCTCCCTCGGCCAGTTCCAGGACGCCTTCATCGACGCCCTCTACCAGCGCCCCGCCCCCGAGCTGGACGCGCTGACTGCGCAGGCGGCCTTCGCCGTCTACCGCAACACGGTGCTCAAGGGCTGCGTCGATGCCCTCTGCGACAACTACCCCAGCGTCGAGCGGCTGGTCGGCACGCCGTGGATGCGCGCCGCCGCGGCCGAATACGCCTGGCGTTCGCCGCCGACCGATGCACGCCTGGCGCGCTACGGCGCGGCGTTTCCGGCCTTTCTCGCCGACCTGGAAAGCGCGCGCGAACTGCCGTACCTGGCCGACGTGGCGCGGCTGGATCGCGACTGGCTGGAAGTCTTCTGCGCCCCCGCCGAGCCGAGCCTGGAACTGACCTCCTTGCTGGGCATGACCGCCAGCGATCTCGGCGGGCTCAATCTGCGGCCATGTCGCGCGGTGCGCTGGCGCTGGTTCGAGACGCAGCCGGTGTACAGCCTCTGGCATTGCAGCCGCGAAGGCCTGGACTGGCCGGAGGAACTGCCGTGGATCGGCGAGGGCGCGCTGCTGGTCGCCGGCCCCGAGGGGGTCGTCGGGCTGCCGCTGGAGAAAGGCGGCTGCGTCTTCCTCGATGCCTGCGTCGCCGGCCACACCCTGGACCAGGCCTCGGCGCTGGCGCTGCAGGCTCAGCCCGATCTCGACTTCACCGACCTGCTCGGCCGTCTGCTGCATGCCGGTGTCTTCCGTCCCTTCTGCCTCGATTGAAGGAGCCTGCCATGGACATTGCGCATCCATCCCCCTCCTCCCCCCGCCGGTTCTGGAACCACCTGGCCAACGGCCTGCAGCGTTGCCTTGGCGACGCCTTCCTGTACCTGGTGGCACGGCTCGGGATCGCCTCGGTGTTCTTCATGTCCGGGCGGACCAAGGTCGAGGGCCTGCTGAGCATCACCCCGAGCACCTACGACCTGTTCCAGACCGAATACGCGCTGCCGCTGATCCCGCCCTACCTCGCGGCGCACCTGGCGACCTACGCCGAACACCTGTTCCCGCTCCTGCTGGTGCTCGGCCTGTTCACCCGCCTGTCGGCGCTGGCGCTGCTGGGCATGACCACGGTGATCGAGGTCTTCGTCTACCCGGACGCCTGGCCCACTCATCTGTCATGGGCCGGCCTGCTCCTGCTGCTGATCGGCCGGGGCGCCGGCGCCTGGTCGCTGGACCGCCTGCTACGGATTGGCTGAGGGCTGCGCGCAGTCCGGTAGCCGCGCGCATCCATGTGGAGAACCCGGTCCTGAGCGCGGCACGGATCGCGGAACTGCCCGGCTATGCGGACACGCTTCGAATCGAGGCGCCCTTTCCTGTCTGGCAGGCGCCATTCAGCGGAACAACTGGGCCCCCAAAAGCCCGGCGCAGGGCCGGGCTGGAACGCATCAGGAGAAATGCGCAGGGGATCAGCTCATGCCCAACCAGTCGGGCAGGACCAGGGATATCCAGGGCACGTACGTGACCAGGATGAGGAAGGCCAGCAGGACCATCAGCCAGGGCATGGCCGCGCGGATGGTCGACGTCAGCGGCATGCCGGTCACCGCGGACGTGACGAACAGGTTGAGCCCCACTGGCGGGGTCACCAGCCCTATCTCCAGGTTGACCACCATGATGATGCCGAGATGGATGGGATCGATGCCCAGCTTCATGGCGATGGGGAAGAGGATCGGCGCCAGGATCAGGATGATCGCCGAGGGTTCCATGAAGGCCCCGGCGATCAGCAGCACAATGTTCACCACCAGCAGGAAGGTCACCGGGGTCAGGCCGGCGTCGATCACCCAGGCGGTGATCTGTTGCGGCAGCTGTTCGGTGGTCAGCACATGGGCGAAAAGCATGGCGTTGGCGATGATGAACATCAGCATGATCGACAGCTTGCCGGACTCCAGCAGCACCTTGGGTGCTTCGCTCAACTTCATGTCCCGGTAGACGAACAGGGCGATGAAGGCCGAGTACACCGCCGCCACCGCGGCGGCTTCGGTGGGGGTAAACATGCCGGAGTAGATGCCGCCGAGGATGATCAGCATCAGCAGCAGACCCCAGATGGCCTTGCGCCCGGCGGTAAGCCATTCGCCGAAGGTGGCCCGGGGCAGAGAGGGCAGGTTCTTTTTCACCGCGATCGCGTAGATCGCCACCATCAACACCACGCCGAGCAGGGTCCCCGGCACTACGCCAGCCATGAACAGTTTACCCACCGAGGTTTCGGTTGCGGCCGCGTAGACGACCATCACGATGGACGGCGGGATCAGGATGCCCAGGGTGCCGGCATTGCAAACGATGCCGGCGCCGAAAGCCTGCGGGTAACCGGAGCGCACCATGCCGGCGATGGCAATCGAGCCGACGGCGGCAACCGTGGCCGGGCTGGAGCCGGACAGCGCTGCGAAGAGCATGCAGGCCAGCACGGCGGCGATCGCCAGGCCGCCACGGATATGCCCGACGCAGGCGTTGGCAAAGTCGATCAGGCGACGTGCCACGCCCCCGGTTGTCATGAAGGCGCCCGCCAGCAGGAAGAACGGGATCGCCAGCAAGGTGTAGTGCTCGGAGGTCTCGAACAGCTTGATCGCCAGGGAGCGCACCGAGTCCGGGCTGAACAGGATGATGGTCATGGAACCGGCCAGGCCCAGGGAGATGGCGATGGGCACGCCGATGAACATCAGCAGGAACAGCAGGAAGAAGAGGAACAGGACGGTCATTTCGCGTCTTCCTTGTGCGGATTGTCATCATGCTCGGTGAGTTTCAGCACCTCGGCAGCTTCGTCCGCGAGGCCCAGGCCGGTCTGCCGGCCCTTGATGATGCGCACGAGGATCTCGGCGAAGCGGATGAACACCAGGGTGAAGCCGAGCGGCAGGATCAGGCCTATATGCCACTGCTGCACGCCGAAGTGGCCCAGGTCTTCGGCACCGATGGCCGCTGTGAAGAGGGTCTGCACCCATTCGAAGCTCGCCACCGCCATGAGGCCGGCGTAGCCCAGGCTACAGAGACAGGCGACGCCCCCGATGATCCGCTGGATGTGACGCGGAGCCAGCTTGACCAGTGCGTCGACGCCGATGTGTCCGGCGGTACGCACGCCATAGGCCAGGCCGAAGAAGATCAGCCAGGCGAACAGCGCCCTGGTCAGGGCGTTGCTCCAGGTCATGGCCTGGGCCATGGCAAGGATGGCGTCACCAATGGCAAACAGCGTGTCGCTAGCGGCCGTCCAGCGATCGGCCAGGTTGTAGAACAGGGTGTAGAGGTTGTTGAGGACGACGTAGACGAAGGTCACCAGCGTCATGGCCGCCAGGAGGAAGGCGATGAAGCCTTCCTCGAAGTGGTCCCAGATGCGCCGCAGGGCATTCATGGATGGCATCTCCCGATGGCAGAAACGTCGTGGGGCCGAGGGGGCGGAAAACCGCCCCCTCGGACGAGCGTCTTACTGGGCCTGGTTGGCGGCTTCGGCAGCCTTGATCAGGTCGGGGCCGATCTCGGCTTCGAACTTCTTCCACACCGGCTTCATGGCTTCACGCCACTCATTGCGCTGCTCGGGGGTCAGCTCGATGATCTCGCTGGTCTTGGCGTCGATGATGCGCTGCTTGTCACCCTGGTTCAGGGCTTCGGCCTGCTTGTTCACCTCGCTGGTCACTTCCTGGACGATTTTCTCCAGTTCGGACCGCACGTCAGGCGGCAGGCCATTCCAGAACTTGGTGTTGGTGATCAGCATGTAGTCGAGCACGCCATGATTGGACTCGGTGATGTACTTCTGCACCTCGTGCATCTTCTGCGAGTAGATGTTCGACCAAGGGTTCTCGGCGCCGTTGACCACGCCGGTCTGCAGGCCCTGGTAGACCTCCGCGAAGCTCATCTTGCGCGGGTTGGCGCGTACGGCCTTGAACTGCTCTTCGAGCACGGCGGAGGCTTGCACGCGGAACTTCAGGCCACGGGCGTCCTTGGGTTCGCGCAGGGGCTTGTTCGCCGACAGCTGCTTCATGCCGTTGTGCCAGTAACCCAGGCCGGTGATGTTCTTGCTCTCCATGGACTTGAGCAGGGCCTGGCCTTCCGGGCTGTGCTGGAAGCGATCCACCGCCTGGATGTCGTTGAACAGGAACGGCAAATCGAACAATTGCAGTTGCTTGGTGTACTGCTCGAACTTGGCCAGGGACGGCGCGATCAGTTGTACGTCACCGAGCAGCAGTGCCTCCATTTCCTTGCCATCGCCGAAGAGCGAGGAGTTTGGATAAACCTCGACCTTCACCTTTCCGGGCAGGCGTTCCTCGACGAGCTTCTTGAACAGCAGTGCGCCTTGTCCCTTGGGCGTGTGTTCAGCCACTACGTGCGAGAACTTGATCACGATGGGGTCTGCGGCCTGTGCCAGGCCGGCAACGCCCAGCGCGAGAGCACAGATGAGCGCTTTCAGAGCAGGTTTGAACATTGATGCGTCCTCTTGTTGTTCTTGGTCGGATGCGGGCAGGCGTGATGCAGCCCAAGTGAAGCAACAAGAAGGAGTCTAGGTGGCAACCGCGAATCGGGCGGGCGGATCGTGAAAGCGAGGCCAGGATTGTTCTTGCTGTCTCGCTTGGTGGGCAGAGGGCAAGCACCGTGCCGGCATGCTGTAAGTCAGAGCTTTCGCCGGGGGAGAGGGTGATTTTGGCCAGTCACCGTTCGGAATGGGTGACGGAGACGGGGGCACGCTAGAGAAGGACTACCGGCGAGACCACGAGGATGTGGTTTGGTCGGATGCTGTTCCTGGCCTGGATATCAGTGAAATCGCCCGATAGCTTCGCGCACATTTTGCGCCAGTTTTGTGCGACGCCAGAAATGAAAACGGCCCAAGCACGTAAGTACTTGAGCCGCTTATCAAAATTTGGTCGGGACGGAGTGATTCGAACACTCGACCCCTTGCACCCCATGTAGAAGGCGACATTCATGTAACCAATTGATTTAGCTTAAAAATTCCGCCCACACTGGACACCGGAAGCCCCCACACTTCACCGCTTCGCAAAACGTAGCCATGCGGGCTCCAGGGGAGGTTTTGCGCAGTTCTCGACAGTAGCCCGCCCAGCCACATCGGCTTGCATTACTGCTACAACCTTCCGCCGCCCAAGACGGGCGCTCCTACTCCGGCCAGACTCTGGCCAACCATCCCCATACCCATTCATTCAACCCTTCAACGCCGGTAATGCCGGCGGCGCTTTCATGCGCCCGAAAAAAGGAGGTTCCTCTAATGGAACGACGTAAGCCGTCAAACCCTACCCAGCTCCACGTCGGCGCAGCACGCGTTGCCGAGGTCGCGACCAGAGCCACGTCGGTGGCCTATCACACCAAACGACAGTGCAAGCCGACTGACTTCATCAGAGAGCTGATCGATCGGTATGCCGCTCGTCTGGAAACCGAATTGGTGACCGAAGCCACGAACCCTCAGCAGGCTGACCAAGCTGGACAGGCAGCCGCATCCGAGCCCCAGCCAGGAGACTGACATGGCACTCGCCACCAGCGCCCTCCTGGCCCTGGCCGCGCAATGTGCTCCCGCTGTCGCTCCTGAAACGCTCCAACTCCTTGTCTCCCATGAATCCGCCCTGAATCCCTACAGCGTTGCTGTGGTGGGGGAGGCTCTGCCACGTCCGCCGCAAAGTCTGGACGAGGCCCTGGTCATGGCGCGCAAGGCGGTGGACGCGGGACAGAGCATCAGCGTCGGCCTGGGCCAGATCAACAGCCAGCACTTCAACGCCCACGACCCGCAGGAGCTGGCCAAGGTGTTCGAGCCCTGCCGGAACCTGCAGCTGACGGAGTTCTTCCTGCAGGACTGCTATGCCCGCGCCCTGGATGTCGATCCGGATGCACAGGGCGCTTTGCGCAAGGCCCTGTCCTGCTACTACAGCGGGAATTTCACCACCGGCTTCAAGCCAGAACCCGCGTTCGGCAATACCAGCTACGTCGACCGCGTTCTGGCCCGCGCGGATCTGCCATCCGTTCCAGCCCCTGACAACACCTCCCTGCCACCGGCGCCCACGGCTCCGGCGGCTGCCCCTGCTCCACCACCACTACCGACCTACGAGCGCTGGGACGTTCTGCGCCAGTTCCCGCGCTTCCACTCGGCTTCGCAGCCGACGGCGCAGACCCAATCCAATCCCCATGAGGAAACACTCAATGCTGAAGCAACTGATGAAAGCCACCCTTAACGCCCTGGTGCGCGTCGAGGCTTACCGCAAGCAATTGGTCGTTCTGGTAGCGACCGCCCTCTTCCCACTGTTTGCCCATGCTGACTGGTACCAGACCCTCAATGACGAGGCGAAGAAGATCCAGACAGGCCTGTATCTGCTGGCCGGTACCGTATTCCTGATCGGGATCATCGTCGGCGGGATGCGCTGGATCATCGCTCGGAACACCGGCGACCACTCCTTCGGCTTCATGGACTTTGCTATGAACTTCGGCATCGGTGCCTTGGTCGGCGGAGCCATCGCCGGCGGCACTTATGCGTGGCAGTTCTTCGGCGGCACGATGGGCTGAAGGTAATCGCCCATGAGTGACGAGAAGAGACTGTCGCTCAGGACCTGGAATGGAAGAAACCGGCCAGCGCTGTTTTGGGGGGTACCAATCATGCCCTTCATCGGTCTCCTGGCTGGTGCCTTCGTTTCCTTCGGTCTAGGAGCATTGGCGTTCTCATGGTGGGTGGGAGCGCTTCTGGCGCTTCCCTTCCTTCTCCTGATGTTCGCCTTCTACTTCGTCAGCGCCCTTGATGACCGCTACTCGCGGCGAGTGGTGTTTGCCATTCGCCGGCTGCTGCTGAACCTGCGGTACGGCAAGGGCCTGATGCTCGCCCCACAGAATCCGAAATGGAGTCAGTTCTATGGCAAGCGCTTCGCAATCCGCCGTCATGTCTCCCGAGGTGATGACCCCGATTCTGGGGTACCCCGTCCATGAGCACATGGTGACGCTGCAGCCGAATCGGCTGCTGAGCTTGATACGCCTTAAGGGCATTTCCCACGAAACCACTGACAAGGCCACTCTGGACGCACAGTTCGAGCGGTTGAATCGGTACCTGCTGGCCCTTGGCAAGAAGGAAGGCGCCAGTCTGATGCTGCAGGCCTACATCACAAAGACTGGCCTGACGCTGGATACGCAGTACCGCATGCCGCTTTCCTCTCTGCAGGAGTTTGTGGACGCCTATACCAAGCCTTTCCGTACGGGTGCCTACAGGCAGGTCGGCTACACCCTGGCGTTGATCCTGCGTTACAGCGATCTGGACGATGGGATCAAGCGCATGGATGACCTGCTGATGGTTTCCAAAACCATGCTGGCGGACTACGACCCCGCGTTCATGGGGCTGGAGGAAAGGGCGATCAGCTCAATCTATTCGCAGATCGGTCGTTTCTATAGCCAGGTGTTCAACGGCGCCGAGCAAGACATCGCCTGCAGCGATACGCGCCTTGGCGACGCGGTCATCGACAGCGTCACCAACTTCGAAGCCTATGACTACGTGCAGAACCGCCCGAACCGGGGCGGCAAGCGCTTCGCCTCAACCTACGACCTGCGCAGTCTGCCCAATGGCGGCAGCTTTCCCGGGATGTGGGACGAAGCCGTCGAGCAGCAGCTGGATTTCACTCTGGTCCAGACGTTCCTGTTCGAGGATCGGAACAAGGCAAAGCGCGCGATCAATAAGCAGATGGCGGATCTGGCCTCGGTGGAAAGAGAGAGCAAGCAGACTCGTGAGCTGGAGGAGGCGCTCGAGGGCATTACCTTGGGTGAACTGGCTTTCGGCAACTACCACGCCGCGCTGATTGTGTATGGGGATACGCCAGACGAGGCCATCGAGAACGGCGCGAAAATGGAGTCGATCTTCAGCATCCATGACACGTCGTTCGTGCGCTCGACCATCACGAACATTTTCACCTGGTATGCGCAGTTCCCTGCGTACGTGAGGGACGTTGTCTACCCCTTGTCGGCGTCCACCGAGAACCTGGCCTGCACCTTCAGTCTGCACGCTACGCCAACCGGCAAAGCGAAGGGCAATCCCGTTGGCGATGGCACTGCGTTGATGCCAACCAGGACCCTCAAGGACGGGATGTTCCTGCTCAATGCGCACGATAGCCCTTCAGGGCAGAACAACCTTGGCGAGAAGCTGCCGGGGCACATGACGTTCACCGGAATGACCGGCGCCGGCAAGACCACCGCGGAGGCGATGGTGCTGACGTTCTTCAGCCGCTTTGATCCGATGATCTTTGCGATCGACTACAACCGGTCGCTGGAGAATCTGCTGCGGGCACTTGGTACCAAGTACTTCGCCATCGAGCCCATGCAACCAACGGGGATCAACCCGTTCCAGCTTCCGGACTCACCTCGCCTGCGGCAGTTCCTGTACGAGACGGTGGTGACCTGCGCCGGGGGCGTCGATAAGTGCACCCAGGACGAGGAGCGGCAGATTCAGGATTCGATTGCGGCCGTCATGGCTCACTCGACTATTGAGAACCGCGGCATGTCGTTGCTGCTTCAGAACATCCCACCGGTCGGCCCCAATTGCCTGTACTCGCGGTTGCAGAAGTGGTCATCGGCGAGGAATGGGCCGTACGGATGGGTACTGGACTCCCCACGCAATCAGTTCAACCCGCAGGCCTACCGTCGCCTGGCGTTCGATTGCACGAACGTTCTGAAGAAGCAGTTTGTCGAGAAGAACCCGGCGGCGATCGAGGTCCTGCTGAACACGCTGTTTTTCCTGAAGCGCACGATGCATGAGCACCAGCCAGGAAGCCTGCTGCTGAACGTGGTAGCGGAGTATTGGATTCCGCTGTCGTTCGAGAGCACCGCTGAGGCGATCAAGGAGATCCTGAAGGCGGGCCGAACTCGCGGCGAGATTCTGATCATGGATACGCAATCGCCAGAGGATGCTTCCGCTACGCCGTATGCCCCAGCCGTGGTGCAACAGACCATCACGACCGCCTGGCTGGCCAATACGAAGGCAGACCGGGATGAGTACGCGAAGTTTGGCATTCAGGGGAAGGTGTTCGATGTGGTGAAGGCTCAGCATCCCCAGGAGCGCGGCATGGTCATTGTGCAGGGGCACCAGGCGGTCCAGCTGAATATGGATCTCCCGGGTGAGCTGAAGTACTGGCTCCCGCTGCTGTCGACGACGTCGGAAAACGCTGCCATCGCCGAGCAAATCCGCAAGACGCTGGGCACGGAAGATCCCGAGATGTGGGTACCGGCATTGCTGGAGGCTTGTCGAACTGAGCCGACCAGTCTTTCCGCGACTCTCCGCGGTGAGTTAGGTACGGACCTGCCATCGTTGTGGGTGCCAGCTTTTCTGGCTGCCCGGCATCACAACGAAGCCCTCTCCCCCACCTGACTGTTGCCCCCCGAGATTCATCAGGCCTGGCTCTCTGAGTCAGGCCTTCTGATGGGTCGAATCCAAAGAAAATTATCGATTTCGATAATTTCACTTGCTGAGCTTATCGATTCCGATAAAACTATTCAACACGGAAATCTACCGATGAAAGCTGTGGAATTTCTGGCGGACTCTCTCGCTCGCCTGCGCGATTTTCCGCTCCCCGTCCGGCGCGCCGCGGGATTTCAGTTGGACCGGATACAGCACGGTCTGGAGCCCGATGACTGGAAGCCGATGGTCGCCATAGGAGTGGGCGTTCGTGAAATCCGAATTCGCGAGGAGTCCGGGGCCTTTCGTGTGATCTACCTGGCGACGCTGCCGGATGCCGTGTATGTACTTCACGCCTTCCAGAAGAAGACCCAGGCCACACCTAAGGCAGATATCGATCTCGCGGCGGCACGCCTCCGCGCACTGCTGAGGAGAAAGAAATGATCGACAGCCAACGCTTCGACAATGTGTGGGACGCCATTGAAGACACGCCCGAGCAGGCCGCGAACATGCGACTTCGTTCAGAGCTGCTGATGGCCATCATCGAGCGGGTCAACAGCTGGGAAGGTACGGCCACCGAACGTGCTCGCCGTTTGGGTATCACGTCTCCGCGCTACAGCAATCTGAAGTGCGGCAAGATCGATGCCTTCAGCCTGGATGCCCTGGTGGTTCTGGCTGACGCGGCAGGCCTCGCGGTCGGCTGGTCGATCAGCGCCAAGGTGGCTTGATCGCTCCATTGCCGCGTCTTGCTACGCCCCTTAGAGGATATACCGAAGCCCTCCCCCAACGCTGCGTCATCCCCCTTCTCTCGCATTAAACGCTGCCGGTGCTAACCGTTCGTACTGTCACAGCGGTCTGAATCTCACCCCCATGTGAGAACGTCCCGCCAAGCCCTTTCCGGGCTTGGCGTTAACTTCTGAGGAATTCCAAATGATGAAAACGCTTCGCGCGTTGGCACTCGCCTGCGCGTCACTTTTTGCGATCCAGCTGACTCAAGCCAGCGGCATTCCCACTGTCGATGCCGCGAATCTCGCGCAGATGCTCCTCGATGCGCAGGCCCAGGCGCAGCAGGCCCTAGATGCGCTGAACACCGCCAAGGACGGCATTGCCCAGGCCAAGGCGCAGTACGAGGACTACAAGAGCATCGCTACCGGGAACGATCAGCTCGGGGAGTTTCTTGATGACCCTGCACTGAACCGTCTCTTGCCCATGGGTGAGTGGTCGGAAATGTACGACAACGTAAAGGACATTGGGGGACTGCGAGAAAGGTATGGGCTGATATCCAAGAACAAGGACGTTCAGACAAAGTTCGACGAGCTGCTGGCTGTAGCTGGGGCCCTGGAAGCCAATTACGACGCCAGTACCGAGCGAGTGAAAAACGCCGAAAAGCTTCGGCAAAAGCTCGACGAGGTACAGACCCCACAGCAGAAAGAGGACCTCAACCTGCGTTACCAGCAGGAGCTTCTCGAACTGCAGAACCAGCAGCTGCGTCTCGCCAACATGAAGTACCTGGACGAACAGAAGGCGGTCATCACGGATCGCAAGGAACGGTTCAAATTCAGCGAAAGCTTGAGGGCGAGACGATCACTTTCTAATGACTGAGGAACGAGCAATCCATGAAAAAGATATCTCTGATCGCCACATTGGTCTGCGCCGCTCTGTTCAGCCTGAGCGGCTGCAAGGAAGCTGGTGACGAATTCGTTGGGAAATGGGATCGGGTTGAGAAAAAGATTCCGGGCAAAGACGACGTCATCGAAATCACCCGTGAGGATGGCGTTTTCCACATAACGCTAAAACATTGGTCACCGTTCCGAGGAATGCACGGCGACTACGTGATTAACAAGGCCCAGGCAAAAGCCGAGTCGAAAAATGTTCTTGCGGTAATTGGAGGAGGTCTAACTATTGGAAACCCGACCTTCTCAATTGAGAACGACAGTCTCTACACCGCTCAAGGTGAAGAATACAAGCGAATAAAATAGAGAGATTTCGAATGGCTGGCAATATCAATATCACCCTGGGCCACCAGATCTTCGACTTTATAGATACTGCGCTAAAAAGCACCTTAACCAATGGAACAGCCAAGGTCATGCTTGGATTGGCTGCACTATTCGGCACGCTTTGGACACTCCAGCTAACCGCTAAAAGCCTGGTATGGATTTGGCAGGGCATGGGCGTTGCGGTGCAGGAGCTGGTGGTTTCAGTCATCAAGATGGCTGCCATCGTCTCCTGTGCATTTAACGTTGGGTGGTATATGTCCATTGTTGTCCCGCTAGTCGGAGACTTCCCTGTCTGGCTAGGGTCACAGCTCACTAGCGGCTCTGATGGTCAGGTCAACTCAATAGACAATCTCATAAATTCTTTCGCCAATGCTGTAGTCAATGTATACGACAGCATGGAATTTTCACTTTCCATTGAAACATTACAGGGAATAACAATTATCATCCTGATGCTACTGGGCGGGATTCCGTTCCTTTCGCTAGCCGTGGGAACCTTGGTGGTGCTAAAGGTTTCAACCACGCTACTACTGGTATTGGGACCATTATTCATTGCGTTTCTTTTGTTTGACTCGACCCGTCAATGGTTCTGGGGCTGGGTAGCAACGCTGAGCGGATTTATGCTCACGCAAATATTCTTCTCGGTTGTCATTGCGCTTCAGATCAGCTTCATCAATACGAACATCATTCCTGGAGGCAAGATCCAAAATGATTGGGTGGGGGCATTCTCCATACTGCTTGTCTTCAACGCCTTTACCTTTGTTGCGACTGCGCTCCCGAACATTGCCGCGTCGGTAATGGGCGGAGGGGCTGTGCCAACCAGCAGCTCGGGAGGGCTGCTGGGTAAAACCATGGGGGCAGCGACTGGCATCGGTGTAGCCAAGAAGATGGCTGCATTCTTTGCTGCAAGCCGGCTGCTCAACCGCAACAGGATCAGCTAGTCCCGCTTTACCTCCCTCCTCGTCTCCGTTCCTTCGGCTTCGGCCGTATCTCCTTCGAATAGGTAACCCACATGAACCGCAAACCCATCTGCATGGGCGTGCTGCTTTGTGCTGCCTGGCTTTCAGGCTGCAGCAGCTCGCCACCGCAACTCAAAGAACCTTCCGGCCCTTGGGTCGATGTGAATCCCGCACCCCGTCAGCCACTGCAGGAGGGCTCAAATGCTCAAGCGAAGAAATAAATCGCAGATGTTGGACCATGAGCAGAAGATCGCTTACGCCAGCACCGGGCCAGTGGATGGCGAGACGTCTCGCGCCATCCTGTCTTTCACCCAGGCTGCCCGGGTCTTCGAATCCAGCGTTGCCGCAGGTGAACGGCGCAAGGCATCCACCTGGCGTTGGATCGCTCTCTTCTGCATGGCGCTGACGTTAATGGCCATCGGGGCAGTGCTCGGACTGACGCCGCTGAAGCAGGTTGAGCCCTATCTGATTCGCGTCGATAGCAATACCGGCTTCACGGACATCGTGGAACCGCTGAGGAACGCGCCAAACCCTGAGCGAGTGCAGGAGGAGGCGTATGTGGCCAACTACATCAAGCTACGTGAGTCCTACAGCTTCGCGGACCAGAGAGATCGTTATGCGCTGGTCAAGCTGATGTCCTACGACGGCACTTTCGGCGAGTACAAGAACTTCCAGCTCTCCAGCAAGGGATACACCGAGGTGCTGGCTGACAAGCAGCAGCTGCGGGTGAGGATCAACAATATCACTTCGATGCCTGACATTCCTGGAGCGAAGTACCGCAGCTACCAGGTGCGCTACACGAAGACCCCCTTGGATGCCCAGGGGCAGCCCTTGCAGGGGCTGGACCCAACGACGTGGTTGGTCAGCATCAGCTTTGACTACAAGAACCCACCGAAGACCCGCGAGCAACGCTGGTTGAATCCGATGGGCTTCGGTGTAGCCGCTTATTCGCAGGCGCAGGAGGTCAGGAGATGAGAGGGATAGCAGTGTCTCTGGGGATCGCGTTGGTCGCTTGGATGCCGTTTGTTCCGGCCGAGACGATGGGGCGAGGGAGTTTCGTGGACGCGCGCATACAGACGGCTTTGTATAGCCCTGACGATGTCTATCGCGTTCAGGTGACAGTGGGGCGTACAGCACTCGTGCAGCTGCCCTACGACGAGTCGGTGAACAGTGAGCAGGGGTTGATGACGACGGGCGATCCAGCTGCCTGGGCGCTCGGTGTTAATCAAAGCGGCAACCTCATCGCGATCAAACCAACGACCGCGGATGAGCCCAATACCAACCTGATCATCAACACGAACCGCAGGACCTATGTCCTGGAGCTGAAGCTGGTGCGCAAGGTGGCTGATTCGACCTATGTGCTGCGTTTCCAGTATCCCGAGGACAAGAAGATGTCCTCGGTTCCTTCGCGCACTTACAACGGAAATCCCTGTGATGGTGCACGGCAGAACCGCGCCTATCAGAAGCAAGGGGACATGGCTCTGTCGCCGTCGGAGATGTGGGACAACGGCACTTTTACTTGCCTGCGATTTGCTGCCAGCACGCCGCGACCGGTGATCTACCAGTTGCTGCCAGACGGAACCGAGACCGTGACCAATGCCCGAACGGTCGACAACATTCTGGTCGTGCATGGCGTGAGCACTGATTTCCGACTGCGCCTCAATGACCAGGTCCTGGCACTCCGGACTCGCCAGGTGGGTAGCTCTTTCAACTACAGCGGTACGACGACCGGGCAGCAGCGGGAGGTGAAACGTGAAGAGTCGAAGTGAAGCGCCCGGACAGGAAAATCTGATCGAGCCTCCCGAGAGCGAACTGGCCCGCGGATCCTTCGACCTGCGAGTTAAACGCGCAAAGAAACCAGGGCAGATGAAGTTCTATCTGATGCTGTCGGGGCTGTTGCTCGTGGTGTTGGTGGGGCTGGTTACGGTGTGGTCGATTGTGTTGGGCAGTGCGACATCCAAAGACGATGTGGATGAGTCGAAGGCCGTTTTTGATGCTGCCTTGCAACGCGATGAAGCCGCCGACGATAGCTTGAGCAAGATCCAGGAGCGCAAACGGCTGCAGATGCTGAAAGAGCAAACGGAGAAGGCAGAACAAGAAAGGTTGGCCAGAGCGGAGCAAGAGCCTAAGACCGAAATCTCGCAAGCCTCGAGTACGGACCACGGTATGACGCCAGCGAGCAGGCCACAGGTGCAAAGTCAGTCCCAAAAGACTGCCAGCGATAAACCATCGGCCGCACAGCGGCGATTGGCGGGTGGTGTGGTCGCATTGTCAGCAGCATCCGGAAGAGGCTCCTCAACTGCTGCGAATGCTGACGAAGAGCCGCAGGATGAGCCGGCGCCTGGCTCAAGTGATTCAGCGAGCTTGAGCAAGCTCGGGGGCACTCGCTTTGCCAGTACCAAGGCCAAGCTCGCACCCGACGGCACCTACCTGCTGGCCCACAACACCTACGCACGCTGTGCGCTGTACACGGAGATCGTCACGGATAACCCGGCGCTGATCGAATGCCGCCTGACAGATCCGCTGTATTCGGCAAACGGGAAGACGGTGTTGGCCGAGGCCGGAGCGCGTTTGTTCGGCGAGCAGCGCGCCAAGGTCTCCCAGGGCCAGCAGCGCGTGTTCACGGCGTGGACGGAGATGGAGGCGAACAACGGTTCCGACCACCCTGTCCGTGTGCGGTTGGACAGCCTCGGCGCGGGCCCGATGGGTGCCAGCGGGACTCAGGCCTGGATCGACAACCATTGGGGCGAGCGCGTCGGTGGTGCATTGATGCTGTCGATGTTCCAGGACGTGATGGCGGGCATCTCGAACAAGGCCTCGCAGGGCAATCAGGACGGCTTCACGGTGAACAACACCACGGACAGCTCCGAGAGCATGGGCGAGAAGGTGTTGGACAGCACGGTGAACATCCCGCCGACGGCCTACATCCTGCCGGGTACGGTGCTGACGGTGATCGTCGCCCGGGATATCGACTTCTCCCCCGTCTACCTGAACCGCTGAGGTGAAACATGCATACGAATGACACACCAACTCTTGGTGCGGACTCGCTGCTGCGCGACTTCATGCTGCAAACCGGGGTGGCTGAACGCCTGGCAAGGCCTGGTGTAACCGAGGTCGCTATTAACCGGCCGGGCGAGATCTGGACGGACTCGTCGGCCGGTTGGCAGATGGAGGAGCTGCCGCTGCTGAGTGAATTGCGCTGCCGGCAACTGGCGAACAGCATGGCCGCGTATGTGCACCGTCCCCTGACTCCGGAGACGCCCATACAGACGTTGGAGCTTCCTGACGGGGAGCGTGCCTTGGTAGTGGTGCCGCCGGCCTGCGAGAAGGGGACGTATTCGTTCACGATCCGCAAGCCGTCAGTGGATCGATTTGCCTTGGGTGAATACGTGCGCGGCGGGCGCTTCTCCCAAACGCGAGCGGTGTCGTCGTCCAGCGTCGAGCTGGAGGCCTGGCAGCTCGCGATGAAGTCTGCGCACCGGGATGAGAGCTGGGATGCCTTCTTTCGAATGGCCATCGAACACCGGCAAAACATCATCATCTTTGGTGGGCCTGGGTCGGGGAAGACGACCTTTGCCAAGGCGTTGATTGACCTCTACCCCGCAGAGCGACGGCTGATCACGATCGAGGAGATCAACGAGCTGCAGCTGCCGCTGCACCCCAACCATGTCCACCTGTTGTACGGCGGACGCGTACGGCCAAAGGAGCTGGTGGCAGCGACGCTTCGAATGAAGCCGGATCATCTGTTCCTGGCGGAGCTGACGGGCGATGAAGCCTGGCACTTCATGGAGATCCTCAACACCGGCAACCCGGGCACCGTTACCACGGCGCACGCGAACGACAGCCTGTCGGGCTTCGCCCGGATCGCCGGCCTGGTCAAGCAGTCGGTGGTGGGCCAGGGCCTGGAGATGGATTACATCCAGCGCGAGGTGCGGACCTCCTTCGATGTCGTGGTGTACATGGAGCGCAAGCAGATCCTGGAGGTGCATTACGAGCCCGAGGCGAAGCTGGCGTTGCTCAACAGCAAGAGCGGGAGGGGCGCATGAAGTTCGTGCTGATCTGCCTCGGGGTGTTCCTGCTGCTCATGATCGTGATGGGGATCCTGGTCGCGGTTTCGATCAAGAACGCAGCGGCCCGCAACCTGCACGGCAACGCCCGCTTCGCCAGCAACCGCGAGCTGCAGGCCTACGAGTATCGCGGCGACTACGACTGAGCTTTCCCCTCCTCTCATTTTCGCGCCCGCGAAAAATCCACCGCCGCCATGTCGGCAAGGAATACAACCATGAACCCTCAGAACGCCAGGGCCAGGGCCCTAGAGCGCGGGTACAGCTATGCCTTCGAACTGGGCTTCGATGGCGTGGCGTACCTGTCCAACGACTCCGCTATGCGGGAGTTTCACCGTCACTACGCACGCTCCGACTCGGAGGCGCGGCGGTTCTACGATCAGGGCGCCGCGCAGGCTCACGCAGAACGTGTTCAGTTGGGGATGACCCCGGAGCGCTTCAGGGACTACCAGCTGGAGCGCGCCGAGCAGGATGGGGAGTAGACCGGTGTTCACGACGACGAAACACCACCAAGTTTTTGAAATCTTCCTGAACAAGCATCTGCTTGAGTCGGAGGGCATCTGATGAACACTGAAATTCTTCGCGAGTTCCTGCGACTGCTGGTGCAGCAGCGTCTCTCCGACTTCTCACTGAGCCGAAGTGCGGAACACCATGCCTATGCGGCTTTGGGGGCGCTGCGTGGTTTCATCTATGCGCTCGAAGCTGCTGGGCTTATCAGTGGCGAAGATAAAACACGGATGTGGCTGCTTGTGCTTAGCGCGTCGGAGAACGCTGGCAAGCCTTTCCCAGATGCCTGCAATGCGGGCCCGCGCATTTATCTGTGGGACCTCCGCATGCGCCGCCAACAAGCTCGGGAGGTAGCTGTCGATGCTTCTGTCGAAGTACCTGCGCCCGATGACGACCTGACCACGGAGGTGCTGAATGGCGAAGCAGAAGCCAGTCCCGCAGTACAGCCCTGACAACCCGCAAAAACGGATCGACCGCTACCCCGGCATCCTGATCGGTCGGCATCCTCGCAAGCACACTTTCCTGTGCAGCTACGGACAGACCTTCGTGTTGCTGGCGGCGCCGCCGGCCAGCGGGAAGGGGGTGGGCATCGTCATCCCCAACCTGTTGAGCTACCCCGACTCGGTCATCGTGAACGATCCGAAGTTCGAGAACTTCGAGACCACGGCGGGCTTCCGGGCGGCGGCAGGGCACAAGGTCTACCGCTTCTCGCCGGAGCTGCTGCAGACCCATCGCTGGAATCCGCTCAGCGTGATCAGCCGCGATCCGAACTTCCGCCTGGGCGAGATCCGCACCATGGCGCGGGTGCTGTTCGTGTCGGACAACCCGAAGAACCAGGAGTGGTACAACAAGGCCGCGGATGTCTTCGTCGCGCTGGTGCTGTACCTGATGGAAACGCCGGAGCTGCCTTGCACCCTGCCGCAGCTGTACGAGTTCGCGGCCCTGGGCACCGGCATTGGCACCTGGGCGCTGCAGGTGCTGTCCGAGCGTCAGGCCGGCGGCCGGCCGCTGTCGGACGAGTGTTTCCGCGAGCTGAACGGGGTCTACGAGTCGTCGAAGAACACCAGCTCGGGCTGGTCGACCACCATCGACATCCTCCGTGGGGTGTTCAGCATGTACGGCGAGAGAACGGTGGCCTGGGCGCTCTCGGGGGATGACATCGATTTTTCCAGGGCCCGGGAAGAACGCATGACGGTGTATTTCTGCTGCACCAACGATGCGCTGCAGAAGTTCGCACCCCTGATGAACCTGTTTTTCTCGCAGGCGATCAAGGTCAACTCGAAGACGCTGCCCGAGCAGGGCGGGCATTGCCCGGACGGCACGCTGCGCCTGAAGTACCAGCTGCTGTTCCTGATCGACGAGCTGGCGGTGATGGGCCGGATGGAGGTGATGGAGACTGCGCCAGCGCTCACCCGCGGTGCGGGGCTGCGCTTCCTGCTGATCTTCCAGGACAAGGACCAGATCCGCTCGGAACGGGTGTACGGGCGCGAGACGGCGGACGGCATCATGAAGGCCTTCCACATCGAGATCGTGTATGCGCCGGGTGATCCCAAGCTGGCCAAGGAGTACAGCGACCGCCTCGGCAACACCACGATGCGGGTGATGAACGAGTCGTTCAACAAGGGCAAGCATGGCAGTCGCACGCGCAGCTGGAGCCTGCAGCCGCGGCCGCTGATGCTCCCGCAGGAAGTCGCCGAGATGCGCTATGACCAGGAGCTGATCTTCATCGGCGGTACGCGGGACTCGGCGCCGCTGAAGGTGAAGGCCCGCAAGATCTTCTACTACGAGGACCCGGCCCTGAAATCGCGGGCAAACCTCCCTCCTCCGCCGGTGCCGGTCGCCGATGAGTCGATGCTCCAGGGCATGACCGTCCCGGTCCGGCTGGGCGCCAAGGCCGTTTCCATCCAGGCACCGCACAGCGAGGTCATCACCGAAGAAATGGAGCGAAGAAAGAACCACTGATCCCTGCAATTTCCCCCTCTGCGTCACTTCTGATTCCCAACCGACCCCAGCACTGACCGCTGCATCGCGCACCTGCGAGGCCCGCCCGTGCTCGCTCGCTGTTTGGGGGCGTACCTGAAAGGAGAAAACCCATGATCAAGAAGGTGGTAGCGGCAGCGACCCTCTCGCTGCTCTGTGCTGCGTCGATGCCCGCGATAGCCGGCGACCCGTGCAAGCCCGTGCTCTGCATGTGGGGCAAGCTGATGGGGGCCAGCGGCGGCAGCGAGTGCTCCGGGGCGATCGCCGATTTCTTCGGCATCCAGGTCTGGAAGCACGGCAAGTTCAAGGCCAGTGACACCAGCAAGGCGCGCGAGAAGTTCCTCGGACAATGTCCTACGGACATGCCCCAGCAGAAGCAGATCATCAAGAAGTTCGGTCGCCTGCTGCGCGGCTGATCCCTCCCCTCCCTCACTCATCAATTCCCTCGAAACACCTCGCCTGGCCGATCACGGCGCCCTTTCGGGTTCGTCGCGGAGGTACCTGCGTGCGTGTTTCCCGGGGGGCATCTGGAGACACCCCATGCGATTGTTCATAGCGGAGAAGCCCCAACTCGGCGCGGTGATAGCCGAGGCCCTGGGCGGCGGTACCCGGAAAGGCGGTTACATCGACTGCGGCGGCGACATCGTGACCTGGTGCATCGGCCACCTGCTGGAGCTGGCCCCGCCCGAGGTTCACAACCCCGACTACGCCAGGTGGCGGGCCGAGGACCTGCCGCTGCAGATCCGGCCGGTGCAGTACCAGCCGATCGAGCGCACGGCGGACCAGCTGGCCGTGGTCGGCGAGCTGATCGGCAAGGCCTCGGCCATCGTCCATGCCGGCGACCCGGACGAGGAAGGTCAGTTGCTGGTGGACGAGGTGCTGGAGTACTTCGGCAACCGCCACCCGGTGATGCGCGTCCTGATCAACGACCTGAACACCAAGGCGGCGCAGAAGGCCCTGGGCGAACTGCGCGACAACCGCGAGTTCCAGGGGCTGTACCAGCGGGCCCTGGCGCGCAGCATTGCCGACCAGCTGTACGGCTTCAACATGACCCGCGCCTACAGCCTGGCGGCCTCGGCCAAGGGCATGAAGGGAGTGCTGTCCGTGGGCCGCGTGCAGACGCCGATCCTCGGCCTGATCGTGAACCGCTACCTGGCCAACAAGAACCACAAGGAGGCCTTCTTCCACACCCTGACCGCGAGCATGGCCATGGGCGGCGACCCGCTCCGGAGCCGGCTGGACCTGAAGTACCTGGCGAGCACTCCGCCGGCGGGCGTGGATCCCCTCCCCTCGCTGGACGACAAGGGGCGGATCGGCGACGAGGCCTTTGCGCTGCGCGTCATCGAGGCCTGTACCGGCCAGGCCGCGCAGGTGGTCAGCGCTTCCGTGGTCGAGAAGGAGACGCCGGCGCCACTGCCGTTCGCGCTGCTGGACCTGCAGGGCATGGCCAGCGATGAGTTGGGCCTGAGCGCCCAGGCCACGCTGGAGATCACCCAGGAGCTGCGCGAGAAGTACAAGGCGATCACCTACAACCGCTCCGACTGCGGCTACATGAGCACGGAGCAGTTCGGGCAGGCGCCGGAGACGATCGCCTTGCTGGCGGATGCCTTTGCGGGGACTGCCGCGGCCGGCTGGTTCGCCGACCTCGACACCGGCCGCAAGAGTCGCGCGGTGGACGACAGCAAGGTCACGGCGCACACCGCGATCATCCCGACGCCGACTCAGGTCGACCTCTCGCAGATGAGCAAGAACGAGCGGGCCGTCTACGAGCTGATCGTCCGGCAGTACGTCATCCAGTTCCTGCCGCCCAAGCGCTTCGATGCCGCGGCAGTGGTGTTCGAGGTGGCCGGCTACCGCTTCAACAGCAACGCCACCCGGTTGCGTGATCCGGGGTGGTCTGCGCTGGTGAGGGACACCTCCGCACAGGACGCGGAGACCGACGAGGAGCAACCCAGCGATACCGTTCCTGCGGGCACATTCGAGCACCTGCAGGCGCTGGTCGAGGGCCAGTCCGGCAAGTGCCAGAAGGTCGAGGCCGAGCGGAAGAAGACCAAGCCGCTGCCGCTGTACACCGAGAAGACGCTGCTGGAAGACCTGCGGCGCGTGGCCCGGTACATCAAGGATCCGGCGCTGCGGGCCTTGCTGCTGGACCGCGACGACGGCAAGCAACAGGAGCACGGCGGTATCGGCACGCCGGCCACCCGCGCGGCGATGCTGGAAACCCTGCAGAAGCGCAACTTCTACACCATCGAGAGCAAGAAGCTGGTCCCTACCCCGCTGGGCATCAGCTTCATCCAGCTGCTGCCGGCGATCGCCACGACGCCGGACATGACCGCACTGTGGCATGAGCAGCAGAAGAAGATCGAGGCCGGCGAGCTCTCCGTGGATGCCTTCCTGGACGAGCTGGAGAAGTTCATCGCGCACCAGGTGGCCCACGTCGAGCTGGGCGACATCCAGTTCCAGCGCGAGGGCGCCGCGGCAGCGCTGGCGTTGAAATGTCCGGGCTGCGCCGGCGAGCTGGTGAAGACGCCGAAGGTTATTGCCTGCAAGGGCTGCAGCTTCCGGCTCTATCCGGTGGTGGCGGAAAAGACGCTTACCGATGGCCAGCTGGAGCAACTGCTGGCCAAGGGCAAGACCGGGGTCATCAAGGGCTTCAAGAGCCGGTCCGGAAGCGCCTTCGAGGCCCTGCTGGTGCTGGATAAAACGACCGGCAAGGTCTCCTTCGAATTCCCTCCCAAACAGCCCGCCAAGGGCACCAAGAAAACGGCCTCGCGCCGGTAACCCAGGAGTATTCCCATGGCTCGCGGTATCAACAAAGTCATTCTGGTGGGTCACCTCGGCGGCGATCCGGAAACCCGCTATCTCCCCAACGGCAACGCCGTCACCAACATCACCCTGGCCACCAGCGAGAGCTGGAAGGACAAGCAGACCGGCCAGCAACAGGAACGAACCGAATGGCATCGCGTGGTGTTCTTCGGCCGCCTGGGCGAAGTCGCCGGCGAGTACCTGCGCAAAGGCTCGCAGGTCTATATCGAAGGCACCCTGCGCACCCGCAAGTGGAAGGACAAGGACGAGCAGGACCGCTACACCACCGAGGTGGTGGTCGACATCAACGGCAACATGCAGCTGCTGGGTGGTCGTCCCGACAGCAGCAACAACAGCGCGCCGCGCGAGCAGCAACAGCCGCCCCAGCCGGCCGAGGAACCCGCCCCGAACGGCGGCGGGTTCGACGACGACCTTCCCTTCTAGCACGACCCGTCCCGGTCAGGGGCCGCGCCCCCGGCTCATCGGAACAGCTCCACCGTTCCGGTGAACGGAGGCACGGGCGAAGCCTCGCCCTTGACCGTCTCCCCATCCAACAGCCTCACGGCGGTGCCCAGGGAAGCCCCACCCCCTGGGCGCCTGCCCCACGGCGAGTGCCGGGGTTGCAAGGGGCGGAGCCCTTTGCGCTCAACTCATTTCAGAACGAGGACATCCCATGGATCTTCAGAACTCCATTCACTTCATCCTGCAAGGCAAAGGCGGCATCGGTAAGAGCTTCATCTGCGCGGTACTCGCGCAATGGCTCAACACCAAGACCGAGCAGCTGTTTCCCTACGACACCGACCAGGAGAACACCACCTTCAAGCACTACAAGGCCATCGGCGCCGAGCACATCCCGGTGATGAACGACTCCCGCACCATCGACGCCAAGCGCTTCGATGCCCTGATCGAGAAGCTGCTGGCCAGCGATACGGGTATTGCCGTGATCGATAATGGCGCCAACACCTTCTCTCCGTTGCTGGCCTACCTGGTGGAGAACGAAGTGATCGGCCTCCTGCAGGAGAGCGGCAAGAAGGTGTTCATCCACACGGTAGTCGGTGGCGGCGACACCCTGGTCGACACGGCGACCGGCTTCAAGTCGATTGCCGAGGGGATTCCGGAAGCGCCGCTCGTACTCTGGATGAACGAGCATTTCGGCGAGCTGAAATCGGCTGATGGCCGCAGCTTCACCGACATGGCGGTGTATCGGGAGAACCAGGATCGCCTGGTCGGATCCGTGGTCCTGGCGGCGCGCAACCACCAGACCTACGGTGACGACATCAAGCGCATGAACCAGCTGCGCCTCACCTTCGATGAAGTGATGGGCTCCAAGGACTTCAGCATCATGGAGAAGCAGCGCATCAAGAATGTCGCGCGCGACATCTTCACCCAGCTCGACCAGATCGACTTCTAGGGAGGCGGCATGGACGAACAGAAGCGCGAGACGATCGCCGTCGAGATATTCAAGCGAACGGGGATCGCGGTCAGTACGGATGACCCGGTGTTCATCCTGGCGGACATCTGCAAGGAGCTGATCAAGCCCGACGTCGAGTTCTACGCCGGCAAGCAGCAGGCTGTGTTGAATGCGATCCGGGAAATCCCCGGCGCCCTCGCTGAGTCCGTCGAAGTTATCGCCAAGGCCGTTGAACGCGCCGAGGCGATCTCCAGCGAGCTCGCCGAGTCGGCGGTGAAGAAAGCGAAAGCGGAATCCACCGAGGCCATCTCCGCCGCCTTATCGGCGCACTTGAGCGGCGCCAAGAAAGAGCTGGCGGAGTTGGAAAGCCGCTTGAGCCTGGCCAGCGGCTTCCTGCGCGACAAGAAGTCTTTCCGCTTGAACGTGGTGCTGGGGAGTGCCTTGCTGGTCTCCTCACTGTCGCTTCCGGTCTCAATGCTCCTGCAAAAGTCCGCACTGGATAACTTGCAGAAGGAGTCCGCGTATTACCTGCGGGAAATCTCCGCCCTGGAGCGCGGTATCGAGCAACTTCCACCCGCACTTCAGGAGAAGGTAAAACAAGGCGCCAAACGGTGATGCAACTTGCCGGACGATTTTCTAATCAAGAATATCGTCCGGAGGAGTTGGATTATGGAAAAACTTCCGGGGCCTTCCCGGAGCAGGTTCCGACTTCGCTGTTACCGAGCCAGTCTTCGAAACGGCACCCACGACACTTGTCGCACGCCGTAGTTTTTTGACGTGCAGGGTGAACTGGTGATAGCCGATTTCCAGCTTCCCCCCCTCAAGCAATTCGCTGTAGATCGCCCTGATGGTATGGCCAAGATCCAGCTTTGCCTGGATCTCCGCCATCAAGGGCACCACCTGGCTTCTGCCGTTTCGGGGTTTATTTCGCCAATCGCTCACTGAAGGGATCCTCAAAGGGTCGTTCAGTGACATTCTGTTCAACTTTGTTCAACTCAGTTCAATTTTCGAGCTTCGGAAGGCTGCGCAGTTCAACTCTGTGACATTTAGCTCAATTTAGTTCAACTCAGTTCAACGCTCCCTGTGTGGGGAAATTGCCTCGCTTGAAGATGAGGCACGTGACCGATTGTATACGGGGCTGCGCTTATCCCCTTCTACAATCGCCCGTGCCAAAGGGGGAACCCCTTTGAAACCCCGACAGCGGCTGTCGCCGCTGCGTGCAGATCCCGCCTTCGTCGTCATCCGGTCAGTCAGTCATCAGTCAGTCATTTGGTCATCCACGGCCAGGAGTCCCCATGCCCGAGAAGAAACCGGCCAAGAGCCGTGTGATTCACTTTCGTGTCTCCGACGAAGAATTCGCGGCGCACGCGGAAGTGTTCGCGGCCAGTGGCCTGACGTTATCAGCCTATGCGCGCCTCATATGGCTGGAAGGCCAGGTAACCATTACCCAGCCCTCGAAGAATAACGAGCGACTTGTGTTTCTTTACAACAAGTCCAGCAACAACCTTAACCAACTTGCGCACCGTATAAACCAGGCACGTCGAGGCGAAATAATCTCAGAGAAATTATACCTCAAACTGGCTAATCACTTGGTCGCCATCAGGGAGTTATTACTGAGCGGAGTCCAAGATGCTGATTAGAGTTCGGGGATACAACTCAGGCATCAAGGAGTATCTGGAGGAAGGCAACAAGGCGGGACGTGAATTAAGCCGGGACGAACTGGATCACCGCATGATAATCGCCGGCGATCTGGACCTGACCGACATGGTCTATCGGAGCATTCCGGACAAAGAGCAAGAGCGGTACATGACCGTCACGCTGTCATTCGCCGAGGACGAGATTCCGGAACAGACGCTGCAGGATATTACCGGAGAGTTCAAAGCCTTCATGATGAGTGCCTTCCATGAAGATGAATACAACTTCTACGCCGAAGCCCATATCCCCAAGATCCTGCAGCAGACCAATCGCCAGACCGGCGAGCTGGAAGATCGCAAGCCCCACATTCACATCGTCATCCCAAGGAAGAACCTGCTGACGGGCAAGGACCTGAACCCGCGGGGCGACTTCGAGCAGAACGTCGATTTCTTCGAGGCCTTCCAGGAGCACATCAACCAGAAGTACCAGCTGGTGTCTCCGCGGGAGCGCATTCGAATCGATCCCCAGGACTCAGCCAGCGTGTTGGCCCGGTACAAGGGCGATGACTTCCGCGGCAAGAACCGGCAGTTCAAGCAGGACCTGGTCCGCCAGGTGATCGAGCAGGACGTCTGGAGCCGCGCGGAGTTCTACCAGCTGGTGGGCCAGCACGGCGAAACGCGGATCCGCAACGAGGGCAAGCCCAGCGAATACATCGCAGTGAAGCTGCCCGGTGACGCGAAGTTCACGAACCTGAAGGAGACGATCTTCCAGGACGATTTCGTGGTTCGCCGGGAGCTGAAGAAGGACCCGTTGCCGGCGCACGTGATCGAGCAGCGCCTGGGCGACTGGCCCGAGCGGGCGCGGGAAATCAAATACATCCAGAAGGCCGGGCCGAGCGTCCGCCAGCGCTATTACGCAGCGCCGGCGGAGCAGCGCCCTGCTCTGCTGGCCGAGCGCATCGAGCGCTTCTATCGAGGGTATGGAGCTGAATATGAGCACTTACACATTGGCCAACGGCCGCGAGATCTTCAGCGAGGTCCTGCTGAAGTTGCCCGAGAAGGCGCTCGCCGATCTGCCGATGGCCTGCAAGGCCTGTCCGGACGCGATGTGGATGCTGGCCGGCAAGACCGACAACGTGACGGCGAAGTGTTTCTGCCGGCAGATGCACGCCTTCACCTGGCCACCGCTGAAGGGCCAGGGCGAGGAGATCCTGGACTGCGACCAGCTGTATCAGCCGGACGAGGAAGCCCCTCTGCCGGAACCAGAGATCCGTCCCGCGGAAAGCGACCTGCAGGAGCTGCAGGCGCAGGGTCTGGAGTTGCACGACGCGCTGGCGGACGCCCCGGACTTCCTTCCCGAGTAGATCCACAGAAGCTGCCGCCCTACGCACGCAACCCGAACCGCCCGGCGTTCGTTGACGATGTGGAGCGGCATACGGAGCGCATCCTGCGCTCGATGCGCGGCCCTCCTCCGGCAGGTGCGGGAATCCGCGTTCGCATCATCGGCGCGCAGCCACAGGCCCTGGCTAGCGAAGCCTCTACCCCTACGGCCTATGCCTTGCGGCAGCACGAACACAACAGCCTGAAGCCGGCCGAGCGCCGCTCCCTCCGTCAGATCAACCAGCACTTCTACGAAACCCGCCGCCTGGTGCGCACCGACGACCGCTTTACGCGGCAGGAGCGCGCCCAGCTGGTGGCCGTGCTGGTGTTCGAGCGGATGAAGGCCAGGCAGGCGATCACTCATCCCCAACAGCAAGAGAGCAACAGCATGCGAAGCCAAGAGATACGTGCGTTGGTCGACCGGCAGCCGAAAGCCCTGCCGGCCAATTCGATTTCCGGGCCTGACCTCGATCGCACACCACCGGCGCGGGAACGACTGCGGCAACTGGTCGAGCGAACGAAGGAGGCCCTGGACGAGTTCAAGACATCGGGCCGGTCCCAGGCCGGCAATGCCCAGGACATGTACACCAAGCGCGCGCGGTTCAGTCAGAACGTGCACTACCTGGACAAGGGAACGGACAAGACGGTGTTCGTGGACACCGGGAAGGCGATCGCGCTGCGCAAGCACGGGATCAGCGAGGGTGGCGTGTCGGTGGCCCTGGACCTGGCCCGCGAGCGCTTCGGGAGCACGCTGACGATCAAGGGCAGCGACGAGTTCAAGCGCACGGTGGTGGACGTGGCGGCGAAGCGTGGGCTGGACCTGCATTTCACCGATCCGCAGATGAACCAGCGCCTGGCCGAGCGCAAGGCTGAGCTGGCCCTTGAGCAGGAAGGCCAGCGCATCGAGCGCGGCGAACCCGGGGCGGCGCCGGCGAACGCCGACGTGGCCAAGGCGGTGGAGAAGGCGCCCGCCGCGGTAGAGGCCGCCCCGGCCCTGTCGGCGGTTATTCGTGGCCAGTTGCTGGAACATGGCGCGGCGCCGTACAAGAACGACCCGGGCAAGGACGCGAGCTATTACGTGAAGCTGCAGACAGACCAGGGCGAGCGGACGCTGTGGGGCAAGGACTTCGAGCAGCTGATGGATCAGGGGCAGTTCCAGCCAGGCGATCAGATCCGCCTGCAGGACCACGGCACCCAGGCGGTGGACGTGGTTCACCAGCATGCCGATGGCTCCGCAGACACGAAGGTGGCGCAACGCAGGACCTGGACGGTCGAGCGCGAGGGCATCGAGGTGAGCCACGAGGTACCGGCGCCGGCGTTGGCCAATCAGTCGGTGGCCACCGCCGAGCCCGGACGGGATCTGCGCCTGGATGGGCAGAAGATCCTCGTCGTGACCGGTGCCCTGCGCGAGGCGGGTTTCGACAGGGAGGCCGATGTGTTCGCCGAGGCTGTGTTCAAGCCGGAACGCTGGCCGGATGCGCTGGCCAACTTGCGTGCCCTGGCCAAGAACCCGGCCGAGGCCTGCCCGGAGGCTTCTCATGGTGCGAAGGAGGTGGCGCACCGCCTGTATGAGAGCGTCGAGCGTGATCTCTACAAGGTGGGCGTAGACCTGCAGTCAGTGGCCGATGCTGGCTCTGCGCTCAAGCCGCCGGCGCCGACGGCCGATCGCAGCCAGGACATCCCGTTCTGACCCGCTCTCCAGCGCTGGGGGCCTGAAGGTTCCCAGCGCCCTCTTCTCCTCTCCCAAGTCTCGTGGCGAAAGCCCCGGGGCTTCGTCGTGTCTCTCACCCGGCCATTTCCTTCGCGCGGAAGCCCTCAAGCGGCTTCCGCCGCCTGGTCGTGGCCGACTGTTCGTTGTTGGAGTGAATGTCTATGGGTAGCCAGCTACACGTGGCTAAGCCGCGCACTGCCAAAGCCGCCAGCGGCTTTTTCCAGGCCGGCACTGCACTCAATCGTGTCCTGCAGGAAGCGCCTTACCTCGCACGCTGCAGCGACAACAAAACCGCCGCGCGCGTGCGTCCGCGCGAGTACGCCCTCTCCTATCCCTACCTCCAGGTCAACCGTCCCGGGATGGTGTCCTGGCTCATTTTCGACCTCGACCACGCGAACGCGTTGATTTGGGACGAGGTAGGTCTGCCTCCACCTAACCTGGTCGTGCGCAACCGCCGTAACGGCCACGCGCACCTTTACTACGCGATCGTCCCGGTCTGCACCTCCGAGAATGGCCGCTCTGCACCCATCAGCTACATGAAGGCGGTCTACGAGGCGTTTGCGCTGCAGCTCAACGCCGATATCGAGTACGGCGGCGGCCCTGTGGCCAAGACGCCTGGCCATCCCTGGTGGGAGACCTCCGAGTACCACGACCACGTCTATGACCTCGGCGAGTTGGCCGAGGCTGTTGAACTGCCGCAGGCGAAGCCCTGGAGCAAAGGTCCGCGCCTCGATGCTGCGGCACATTCGCGCCACTGCATCCTGTTCGAGCGGATGCGCTACTACGCCTACTCCATCGTCAACGAAGAGCGTGACAGCGGCTCTTTCCAGCACTTCGTCCGCCGCCTGGAGGCCTTCGCCTTCAACAACAACGATTTCAAGGCATACGGCTTTGCCGAAAGCCTGCCGCTCTCGTCCCTCAAGGCCACCGTCAATTCCATCTCACGCTGGACCTGGGACCGCTACCGGGGCGGTGCTCGCTGCCACAGGGGAACAATGGCCCTGCCGGCGGAGATGCCGCTGCAGGAAAAGCAGCGTCTCGCCGCGCTTCGTACTCATGGCATTCGCCACCGCTCCACCGAATCCAAGGTTCGTGCCGCTTGCCGGCAGTTGATTGCGGCCGGCGAACAGCTGCTCCTCTCGGCTATTGCCCGGATGGCGAACATCTCCAGGCAAACCACAGCTTCCTACAAACATGTCCTGCGCGAAGTACAGAACGCGGCGATAGCGGGTTCAGCCGCCATCGCGAGGTTGGATGTCAAATATGGTGTACATCAGATACCTGCGGCGCTTAGCGCCTGCCTTTCTGCTTTGAAGGGCACAGGATTTACCACCTCGAAAGGCATCAGTTCCCCCACGCCCTGGACTCTGTGCGAGTCTCAGCCCCCAGAGACAGAAGCGCTGCCAACGAAGAAGCCGGACAGACTTCGCTAGTCCACCATCTTCGCCGGCCCGATGAACAACAGTGATTAGAGTATGGCCAAAGCCGGAATCCCATGATCGCCACCCAGCAATCAACGAGCGACGGCTCTCATCTTCCACGTGGCCAACCTAAGTGCGCGATGAGTTGACCCTTGCCCCCGTCCTCTAGTACTAAAGAGGGTCAGACGTCCGCTTTGAGTCAACCTCTACCGGTCACGACCGGCAGAGAACGGCCAGAAGCAGCCGGTCTGCCTGACAAGTAAATCTGCCCCCCAATTCAGTTGCACGCAGAGTTATGCACTCTGAATCCAATGAGAGGGAATAAGGCCATCACCTTTACGCTCCCAGGCCTCAACGCTTACGGTGTCATCAACTTCGCCCCAGATGTCAGGCCCAGCATGCTCAAGCACGATAATCTGAACAAAATGGTGTGCACGCTTAAGCCCTTCCGCCAGTACTTCGAAGATGCGGCGGGTCGCGATAACATCAGCGGGCCTAGCTTGGTTGACAGCCTTGAACCCCTCATCCAGGGCGTTAACGCCACCAGTGCTGCTCGGGAAATAAACCTGACTTGGCTGATCGATCACAATGAAGCTGAACGGAGGAAGATTTCGATTCCCTTCCTTGGAAAGGTATTCATGGATCCCCAAGAACGTTGCGATGTGGTACCCCATCCAGTTAGCACCGCTTCCAATTTCCCATAGAAAATCCCGCTTGCCTTCCGATTCGAAGCGAAGCGTGAGCTCTTTCCTATCCAAGTAGATTTGAGCCCCCGGGGTAGCATTCAAACCGAATTGATCGGCATAGTCTCCAAACATGGGGGACAGTTGGGCGTCAACTTTTCTCTCCTGCTCCGCCATGTCAATTGACGACATCTCGAAATTGTAGTGCCGGATCAGCTTCTCCAGCTCGACCATGCGCTTCAACAGACTTTCGTCAGCCGCAGAGCCGTCCAGTTGCTTGAGGAGCCGGCTGATTTCTCCCGCAACGTAGTAGATCTGGCCAATCGCGGTGCGGGTACGCTCATCCTCCAGGATCAAACGGTTCTGCTCACGTAGTAGACGAGACAGTTCCCTCTCTTCCTTCGCTCGCTGCCGCTTGAGGATAGACAACTGCTTGTCGACGACCGGATTGTCCCGCAGCGCATCAGAGATCCGAGTGATCTTGTTGACCTTCTCTTCCAGGTTCTCGATGACCATGGGCAGCGCGTTTGTGAACGAGCCGCAAGCTACACAATGCCCACCATCCGATACGCTCTGCTTAAGCCAATCGAGCCCGATGACATGGGACTTCTCAGTATCGATCGCGGCGACAAATCGCTTGCTCGTACGGGCGAGGTGATCAAAACCATCGATTTGAGCGTCCAGCTCATCAACGATTCTCTGCTGTTTGGCAACCTCCTCGATGACCTCCTTAAGCTTTTGAGAGATATGCAGCCTTTGAGGCTCTAGCAATGTCTGTTCAAGCCGTCCTTCATGCGTGGCGACCACGACACGCTTGAGGAGCTCCGCTTTTTCCGGGCTCGATGAGCTGGATGGCGGAAGCAGTCCCAGTTGAATGCAGCGATCGAACAATTGATTGATATCCGCATAGTGGGTTGCCTTGGCGGCATCGTGTACCGCCATTTCTTTGCGGAGCCTCTCCTGCTCGCGCTGCGCCTCATCTCGACGCCGCTCGTTCATCACATAAGTGGCGTCAACCATCCCCAATGCGTAAGGCATTGCCCGGGTCAACCGTTCTTTGTGAGCGAACGAGTCGGTTTTAAAAAACAGGGTATTGGGGTTAGCAACGATGTGCTGCGGTAGGAAGTTGAACGCAGCCATGTCTCGGTAGGAGCTTCGCCGATCAAAGCTGGACGGTTCTTCGTCGTCCGAGTGTGGCAGGTCACTCACCCGAACCATGCCATCGAAGGCAGCCTTGTACTGATTTAGCGAATGGGTTTTGGCGACGATATCGGGGATGCGGTCATCGTCGACGATCGTCATGGACAGATCATTGGAGCCTTGAGAATTACCTGGAGTACGCCGTGCGAGGATATAGGTTGCATCCAGAAGTCGGACTTTAAGGCCGAACCATTCAACCGTATCGCGGATGATCCCGATCGGGATCTGGCACTTGGTTGCACCAAGGACATAGTCAATAATGTGGACGATTGACGACTTACCAGTGCCGCTCAATCCATAGATGATGTTGATCTTCCCTTCGCTGAAGGGAATGACTCGTGGCTCCATGCCAGGTTGTCGGGGCCAGAGGATGACAGCGTCAATCGTGAATTTCATTGGGAATCCCAAACAAGAGCTTGTACAGAGTTTCTGTGGACTCGGTTGCGAACCACTTAGCCAGCCTCTCGGCGGTTTGCATCATCGCTGTAGGAATCGTGTTTTTGATGCCTCTCGGCCAGCGGTCGACAAGCACCTGAAAGCTCACTCCGCTGGCCGTCGTGCCAACCTTCCCAACTAGACGAGTGGAAACTGCGAGGTTTAGCCCCTGCAGCGTGGCTCTTGCATGAGCAGCCACCCTTTGCTGAAGGTCGATCTTCAAGACGGGCGTATCTCTGAGTACCGCCGCCAAGGTTGATCGGGCGGTACGCTTGCTTAACTCAGCACGCGAGCTTTCGCTCCAGACCATCGGCAGTACCAGCATCAGTTTCGGCAGGTCGGGTGTCTGGCCAGGCGCGGCATCCTGGTATTGACCAATGAAGTGAGTCAGCAGAAAGCACGCCAATGACGAGTTGTGGATCAACTGACGATCCAGGTAGGCCTCACTCATCTCTCACCTTCCGTTTCCGAAGCGTCACGGTGCCAATGGATGGGTGACTGTGTATCAACCCCATTGACCATCCGGTGATAAGTCCCGCTGAACAGGTATTGAGCCGATGAGCTCACCCGCCCGACCTTCATAGGAAAGGTCTCAGGGAACAGGGTTTTGGCTAGCACGGCGTTGTAATCTGGGATGTCGAATTGATCGAGCGACTTACCCGTGGTCAGGCGGTGGGCACTACCGATCGACCGCCAACGATCACTTAGCACGCTCTCGGCACTGTCGAAATCCCCCAGCAGTACCCGACCGGAATCCAAAAGACGAATACGCTCCGAGTAGGCTGCGCAGAAAAAACTGAATTGCTCCACGAGCAAGTCATTGGGCACTCTGAGCTTGTTGAGCTGCTCCATGAACAGCATGTCAGCAGGATCAATCTTCTGCGCCCAAGCTGAAAACTCAGTTCTTTCGAACGGCAACGGCTCCCAAGGGCCGTCCATGAACGCATTCACCAAAGCTTGGCGTAGGTTGTAGTATGGCTGTGCACTAGTCCAGAAAGGCTTACGAGCTACCCATGTTTCTTGGCATTGGTCGAACAGAAAGCCAACTAGGCCGTAATAGATCGAGTCGCAGGATGCGAGCGCATCCTGAGGGAGGTGTAGCGAGGCGATGATGCGTTGCTTCATCTGCGCATTGAACTGGCCGTCTTCTACACGCATATGCTCGACCAGAAATGCGAGATCGGCGTCGGAAAATGAAGCGACTTCCTGGGCGATTTCCCCCGCCTTACCGGCCATGCTGCTGGCGTGATTACGTAAAGCTACCACTGCCTCTTCTACCTCCTGTTTGGAGGAGGCTTCCGACAGTTGTATGGCCAGAGTGCCTTTTTTCAGTATGCGGTTCGTGACAAGAAGGTATTCCAGCTCATCGTGTTCCCGCCGGGCCGCCGCCAACCCGTTCAACCAGATACGGAGGGTTTTCCAAAGATTTTTGCTGCTGTCCTGCAGCGGGTTCTTGCGAGGCTGAACAGTAAGCTTTGCTTGCTCCGATACCCGTCGTGTACCTGTCGAGCTCTGACTGATCTCTTCCACGTCATCGGCAGTTTCAATGCCGAATCGGGTCTGCGCATTGGGCGCAGTGAAGATCCGATACAACGCGCGCTCGTACTGATAACCATACCCCGCCGCACTAGGGCTAGCGTCTGGGTCTTTCATCGTTCCATCCCGTAGTCCGTACCCGTGTTACTACAGGGCCTTGGCCCCATCCCTTTCTTCCGTGACACAACCTGAAAGGAATGTACCGCCAGCAATATCATTTGGCCACCCTTCTAGGGCGTCTCGGGCGGTGCAGGTCATGTGAGAAAAAGGGGGGGACAGATCTTTAGCAAACGAACCACAGTCCGCTATCGGCCCCACGATTAGTGGTGCCGCATCCGTCGTTGCATAGCAACGCGGGCGAACGCCTCTCGCCTCTGGATCTCAGCAAGCCCTGACCAGGTGATTTTCGACGACGAGGGCGCCCGGCGCGCATCTTTCAGGTGAGCGCCAACGGCACGGCTTCCACCAAGTTCATCAAGGAACGCGACGAAATGCCAACTGATCATCCGCTGGCGCGTCGAGTATGATGCGGTTCCCGAACTTCAGCGAGCCCCGTCCGTGAGCAGCCCCCGTGCGATGCCTCGTACCAGGCCGCTGGCGGAATCGACGGCTTGCGCCGCCAGGTCGACGACTTCTACCGGCCGATGGACGAACTGCCGGACGGGGCCGACCTGCGCCGCATGCCCCCGGAAAACCTGGAACAGTCTCGCGACAAACCACCTGCATTTCCGTGGGAGCCTGCTAAATAGTCGATCGGTAATACTCGATGACGTTCAGGGCAAACGCCAGCCGCTGAAACAGCGCGTGAGCATTCCCACGGGTTTTGAACCCATAAGGTGCCCGTTCATCAAAAAATTTAGCTCTACCGCGCGCTCTAGCAATACCTGCGTAGCCATCTCCTCCATGACGCCGAGTTGCGCAGCGTTCACCAAGGAGCAACCCGATTACACCGAGTCCGTGGGCAGGTCAGCCCACACATCTAACAACGCGGCAGCAAGGCCCAACTTATGGGCCAGGACGGCCATAACAGGCTGCTCGAAGGCAGTCAGTCTCCGGGCAGACATCGCTGGGGCACCTACAGCTTGACCATGTCCAAGTAGCCTCGAATCGGTGCTCCTCGCTTATCAAGGCGAGGCCTGCCACCAATGGACCGCAGGACAGACCGCGAAAGGAGCTTGTTGCCAGCAACACATGAGGTTTCCGGCATCATCACGCAGTCTGGGCAAGCGCCGCCGCGCTCCATGCACAACGAGCCCGTACCGCACTGCGTAGCCTTGGAGCCGAGCATCGCGGTCAGCATCGCCGGACCGGCGTTGCGCCAGAGCGCAGACAGGTTACCAAGATCCATGGTCGTGCCATTGCGATAAATGACGAAGGCCAGGTCAGCCGGGAAGATGTACTCCCCCAGCGACCCCAGGTCCAGACCGGAGTACTCCGACACCTGCTTCATCAGCAAGTGCGAGTAGCTGTGCAGCAGGGTGTATAGGTAGAAATAAACCGGCGGGGTCGTGGTCTCTGGCAAGTTGTCCAAGAACGGGCTCATTGACTGTGCTGAGCCAAGCAGGCCCGCTCCAATCTTCTCGCCCGCACTCAGCGTGAACATATCCGGGCACTTCAGGCTGTGCAGCCATTCGAGAACGAGCTCTTCCTTGAGTCGCACATACATAGCCTCGTTGCCCTGTTGAACAACGTAGACGGGATACCGTGTGCTGTCGTTCTGCTTCACCGGCGGGAACAGGTTGAGTCGAACGGGCATGTCCATGCCCCGCTTGTCTCGCAGGATGGGCGTCGACTCCATGCGCGAGTAGCCGAAGCTGAAGCGACACAAATCGAACTCACGAATAAGGCCCATGTCCTCTAGACCGAGTTTGTCGAGCAACGCTCGCGTCGTGGCCTGCACCTGATCCGTTTTGTCCTTGTCTTCTGGCGCCAGGTCTTCATCCAGCCGAGCGAATGACACGTATGGCCTCTTTCCGTTGGTCAGCGTCTCCACGTCCAGGCGCGTGCTCTTGAGCGCCGCATGCTCGACGGCCAAGCGGAAAGGGTCGAACTTGGATGCAAACGTCAACTGCCTATTCTGAAGATTCGAGACAACCGACACAGGCAGGTCGACCTTAGGCAGTAGAATCTGTCGCCGGCGAAGGTCATCCAGAATCCGCTGTCGGCTCGTGTATGCCATCTCGATGACACCCTTGAATGTAGTTCGCATCGGCTCTGCTAACCCCTCAAGCGTGTGAATCTGCTCCACAGCGAGCTGGTAGTCTGCCAGGTCCTTGGCGCACTCCACCTTGCCGTCGCAGGCCTTTTGCACATCCTCGTCAGTAATGGATTGCGCGGCAAAGCCATACTGCTTGGCCACGAAGTCCTTGAGCTCCGCCTCCCGTCCCGGCCGCAGTCGGGTCAGTAGCTGCTGGCTGCCGTCCTTGAAGTCAATGAACAGGTCCGACTTGACGTAGTACGCACTCGACGCGCGATAAGGCGTCGCCTGCATACGCACCTCGGTCAGCCGGTCCGGTCCCATCGCCGGTCCAAGAATGCGCAAGGTGTTGCGGTCGTTCTGCAGCCACTTTGGCGACAGGGGTTTATCGCAGGCTGCGCACTCGAAGAACCAATCGCCGATGCCAGCGGAGCGTCGATTCAACTTGAACAGATAGCTCCCGCAGACACAGTTGTCACGGCGCTTGACGACCTTGGCATCGCGATCACTCCAATGCCACTGACCAGGGAAGGCCGCCTCCCAGTGACCCGACCAGTGCACGAAGATAACGTCGAGCTGTTCCCAGTCGCATTGTCCCTTCTTCTTGGGGTTAGGGCAGTGCTCGGGCGTCAGGTATTCGAGGCGCTTGTCTAGCTCCGCGAGGTTCTCGTAGTCCTGGAACATTCCACAAGTGCGGCACACGAACGTCAGCGGTGCCGGTGTGTACTCCATGTGTGAGGGTCGACAGAGATAGAATCGATCCTGGCCCGGTAGTTGGAACTCCGTCCTATTCAAGTCGAGCAGGGCTTGGTCGACGCATTGCGCAGGAAGGATGCGTGGTTTTGTCGAGTCACCGTCGCGCGCGGACAAGGCGTTGGTGAACCAGGCGCGCCCGAGCTCGTTCATCCGCTCGAATACCAAGTCCATGGTTGACCCCGAAAGCTGGATTGGTTCGCCGGCCGAAGAGCGGGCAATACAGGCCCCAAGCCCACCTTCGAATGTGAAGAAACTCTCCGGGGCGTAGGCTGTCGCAAGCTGGTTGCGGGAGCGGTTCATTGTTTTCGCTTTGGCCATCTTGCTTCTCCGTCAGCTCCGACCTTCTGTCGCACTATCAGTCGAGTCGATATCGGCACCAGAACCTCGCCGAATGAACTCCATCGCACGCTTAGTCATACCGTCGGCCACACGCCTGTATGACGCATCAGTACCCGACTCATGGATAAGGCCGGGCTGATCCACGTCGCGCAGCGATGTCATCGGCCGCAGCAGACTGTTGCGTGCAGCAAAGAACTGGACCAAGCGAGTGCCGTTCACCAATCGGTCGACATCCAAATCCTGCTGGTAGTGGGCAAGCTGCGCCTTGATCAGCGAGCAGTAGTAGTTCTTCCCCTCAGGGGAGGGTGAGAAGGACAGACCGAGCGCCTTCTCTATGAAGGCTTCGGTAGTCTTCATGTTGGCCGGCACGTTCAGGAAGTCACGCACATCGGGTGCCATGGCAAACGTCGGGCTGTCGCGCTTCTTGTCGTCGTCCGCCGCGCACAGCCGACCGATGGCGTTCATTCCACAGACGTACTCCTGGAAGAAGCTCGGCATCACTCGCACCAGCGCCTTCTCGGCCCATCGGTCAACAGCCGCTGGCAGAATCATCCGCTCCAGGAACCGGTGGAAGATGTCGTGAATCTCCAGCACAAACCGGTCGCGATACCGCTGTGGTACGGGCACCAGCAGCGAGAAGCCTACATGCGTGCGCCCCACGCGTGACGATGCTTGGATGTACTCCGCGATGTCCGATGGGATGCCTGCGAAGAACATCGCGTTGAACTCTTCCACGTCGACGCCGTGCGAGATAGCGGAGGTGGCGATAACCGACCGAAGCGTATCATTCAATTCCGGGAACGGCTTGTTGACACCAACTCGCGTCTCGGCCCTCCTAACGATGTCCTGAATGTCCGCTGCCGACACCGCCCCGGAGATTAGTTCCGAGTTCAGCGATTGGTCGGTGTAGCCCTCGAACTGGTGCAGTTTCTCGAACTGAACCTTCTCCGTATCGATGACCTGGTCGCCACCTTTTTTGTTCGTGACGTACGTCAGCGCGATGCGGTGCAGGTCCACCAGCGTCAACAGCGTGGCAGCGTCTGCACCCACCAGGAGCCGTACAAATTGTGCCTGCTGGGGTCCAGGAGACACCCACTGAATGAGTTCGTCGCGCGCGGCCTTCTCTTTGGCCGGATCTTCGCTACGCAGGCGCTCGTACAAGCCGGTGAGCATCACGTGATAGTGACCGAGCACCGATGCCATCGCCACGGTGTGACGGTGTCCGTTGGTAAGGACCGAGGCGTAGACACGGGCCCAGTGGCTGCGAAGCTCCACTTCGCTGACGGGAATGGCTGCACGCTCGGTGTCATCTGATGAAACGTCAGGCTGCAGGGGCGTCGCGTAGAAAGAGTCGTAGAGCGTGGGCCCCGGATATGGAAACCGTACCGTATTGTCGCGTTGGTACAGGTTGCGCATCTGACGCTGCGGCTCGCTGACTGTGGCTGATGCGGCAATGACCTTAATTCTTCGACGGACAGCGGACTCTGGCTCGTACGAAAGATAGCCCTTCAGCAGTGGCGAGAGCTGGTCAAGCGCCGCCTCCAGTGCCGATTCGAATAGGCCCGAGAAGGTACCCAGGGACTCGTCCAGCAAGTGGGCCTCGTCCTGAATCAGGAGGGCCGGAAACGGGTCGAAGAACCTCTTTTCGCCTGAAGCGAACGAAGGAAACAGTGCGCGGGTTCCGGAGCCCGGGTGCCCATCCCAATCCTTTGGCTTCATCGGGACGTACAGGCGCTCACTGCCGTTCTCCACCAATGGAGCAAAGCCAAACATGGCGAAAAACTTGCGGATGGTACCCTGCGACTGACCGATGGCGGCGAGCTTGTCGACCGTACCCAAGAGGACGGACGGAGCTAGATCGTAGATATCTTCGTCGACGATGTAGAAAGGCAGCGGCGTCGGCCTGGCAAACCGGGCATTCCAGGAACACTTCTCTTTCGGCGCGGTGCAGTAGTGCCCCATCGCGTTGGCACCAATGCCCGAGTGACGGCGCAGCGCCAGCAGACTACCGTCCTTGTTGCCACAGAACGGACACGAGGACAGCTTTAGCCAGCGCTCCCGGGCGCTTTTGTAGGGCTGGGTATCCTTGTGCTTGGGCTCCGCGCCTGGAGCGACTTCATCGTCACTGGGCACTTCGGTGTAGCCGTCCTCGGAATGCCAGTTTGGCGTATTGCTTCCACCCACCCAGAATCCAAGCGAGAACGGCTCGCCAGGATGCTGGCGCTTGTGTCGAACCTCTTCGGCCGCCCCCAAAGTCGCGAAAGTACGGCGCGCTTGTTGAAGGGTGAGCAGGCGCAACGGGTATCGCATCAAGGCCGACACACCCCGGTGCTTGCTCCGAAGACGGTCGAGGAAAAGTACGAACGCAAGCAGGCCTAGAAACGCCTCGGACTTGCCACCACCAGTGGAGAAATACAGCAGCGTCACAGCGTTGGCGTGCTTGGCAACCTCGGGCGTGTAAAAGCTATGGAACTCACGGATGCGCGTCGCGAAAGCCGGAATAGAGGCCAAGATGAAGGCGAGCTGGAACAGTCGCCACTCATCATAGCCCTTCGACTTGGCCACCTTGGCCATGGCAGTGTTCATCGACACCCACGCCTCAAACGGGATACCAAGCGGCGACGACTGGATACCTGGCCCGCTCCAATTCGCACGGGACTTCTCGAGGATCTCCAGGCCACAACGGATAGCCCCCAGTTCACTGCGCCACGCCGCGAGGTCTTGGTGCAGTTTCTCCTTCTCGGCCGCTAGTTGTTCCACGGCATTTGGTCCGTCAAGGCCCAGGTCTGCTGGATGCTTTTCGACCTTGGCCAGCCACGCCTCGTAGGTCGTGACGAGCGGCTTCAGGCCGGCCAGGCAGTCGGGATGGGCCAGCTTCTCGATGTTGCGTTCGACGGCGCTATTGGTCGGGGTGATTCGAGGCAGCACGTAGCGCGGTGCCCACGTCGTGGTCAGCCGGTGCAGTGCGCCGTCAACAGTCAGGATGATGCCACCGTTGAATCCCAGCGCCGGGTATTTAAGATATTGATTGTACCGGTAGGACGGCTTAACTCGGTCCAAGCGCAGGAACTGGTGGTCGGCCGCTGGTACCGCCGTAGTCACCGAGACCTGGAATAGCGAGGGTTCCAGCTCCTTGAAGTTGGTCTTCGTGAGCGGAGCTGTCCAGTTCTCCAGTGCCACATGAATGGTCATGCGAGTCGAGTCGACCGGGTCAGGCACTGCCTGAACAACCCAGCGCAGCTCAATCTGCGGCACGATTACCGTAAGATCCGAGGCGCGCACCCGATCCAAATAGCGCGTCCAGTCGCGAACGTCGGACGGTCGGACCCGTGTGCGCCGGTATCCCCACAACTTGCCGCCTGTTTCTGGGTCCGAGCCGCCTGCCCAGTCCGCAAGCTGTTTGGCGACGGCTTCGTTCAGGGCATCCGTTGCCTTCTTGGCGTCGACCTCGGCTGTTGCCGGCGTGAACTCGAAGGAGGGCAGAGTGAGCTCGAGCCTAAGCCACTTCGGAGGAGGAGGAATGTCTTCCGCTAGGCCGTCAGGAGTTGCCAGGCCGACGGCAACCTCTTGGACTGGGCGCGCCTCACTGGCCTCTCCGCCTTCACCGTTATCACCATCGGTGCCCTCGGCCTCCGAGTCCTCCTCTACCGGTGCACGGTCCAGTCGGTTGTCGAACAGCAGCCCCATCGACTCGTACACAGCCTTCCGGGCCTCATAGCTCTTCGCCGCCCAATCCGGATGCGTCTTGCCACCAGGCAGCTCAGCCACAAGCTTGCCCAGCGCATCCTTGACCTTGGCGCGGATATCGGCGCGGGCTTCTCGCGTCAAGGGGAACGTGGCTTCCAACCGCCCCCCGGGATTGACTTCGTACTCGGTCGGCAGAATGCGGACGTACACAGCACCAGTAAGCGACACGCCCAGCGTGACGCCTGCAGCAGTTGACCGGATCTGGAAGTCCATACCGTGCGCACTGATGCGAATGGGGTCCGCCTCCTCGTCGCCGCTGCGCTCCTCTGGTGGCATTGGCACGATGAACTCCGACATCAGTGCCGCGCTTGGCTTGGCCCCGTAGATAACCTTGTAGAAGTCGCCTCTGCCAGCGAGTCTTGCCGACAGCCCATTAAGCAGACTGTCGACCACGGCTTCCTTGTGGGCTGGATGAATGTCGCGGGGGTTCTTACTGAGGATGCGCACTTGTCTCTCCCTGCTTGCTTGTGGTCACCCGCGCCGGCGCTGGCACCACGTGTTCGACGCGATAGACGCAGCGCAACGCATCCTGCTGCAGCTGCCGGATGACGTCTTCGGGAACCTTACGATAGGTCGCGGCGCTCTCAGGCTGGAACAGAATCTCGGCATACCGGGCGACCAGCTCTCGTCCCAAATACTGGCTCAGACGCCGTGCATTGCGCACGAAGCCCCAGTGCTGCTCGGCCGCCTCGTCGCTGATGCCCAAAGCCTTGCAGAAGACCTTGAAGTACTTGGAGTCCCTGGAAGCGTGTGGCCGCGTGTCGTCCTTTGCCTGCAGGGCCAACCAGTAATACACCCGGCCCGGCCGGCAGTCCGCGGCCTTCGGGTCCAGCTCGACCATCCGAGCGTGAATCTTGCGCGCCAACGCTGACCGCTTCGAGGACTTGAACATCAATGCGCAGCGCCGTTGAACATCGTCGTGGTACAGCTTGAGCAGCATGCGCACTGGGTCCACCACGGAGCTGACGCCTTCACCGTTCAGCTTCAGTGACGACTCTAGCTTAGAGCGCAGCTCGTCGCTCATGTCAAAGATGAAGTCACCAGGCTGGATAGCACCTGCGGCCGCGCGGCGGAACGGAGGATCCTCGTCGGGCACATGGCGATAGACCCAGCCAGAGGCATATGCTCGGATACCACCTTCCAGCTCAAACTTGTAGTACGCCTGCTCACCGCTTTGACTGTTGTGACCATAGTCGTCAAACCTGAACGTGAGGGGCATCTCACGGAGTTTGCCGATGACCAGCGGGTTCGGCACCTCCGCAAGGCGCCGATCCAGTTCCTGAGCCAGCAGACCGATGCGCCCGCGGTACGCCTTGAACGCGTCCACTTCCTTCATGTTGGTGAGAATCGTGAGCGTGGATTCCGCCTGCCGATACGCAACCAATACCGCAGTTCCCTGCGGTACTTCCGGATGCGTCACCAAAATGCGAAGCACGTCTGAATTGATGCCGACGAAGGTGAAGTGCTTGCCATTGCTGTCACTAGTAAGCGTCTTGCCCACGCTCGAAAGTGTGTGCCACTCGATACACTCTTGAGCACCGGCCCAATCCACCCCCAGCTTCCGCTGCAGAAAGCGATGCGCCAGCAGCACATACTGGTTGCTCGGAAGTATCAGCGAAACACCTTGTCGGCTATCAACTGCGTGCTTGCGAACTTCGGCCAGCATGCGAGATGCCATTGGCGTGGCATCGTTCCAGTCGTCGAGGAGCTTTTCGGCTCGCTCGATGGCTCGTTCAACGGCGTCGCGCACTGTGTTCAACGCGCCGGAGTCGAGCGCTGCGGCGAGTTTGAGCTTCACAGGCGTCCAGGCGCTCTGTTGGCTGAGGTAGTCGCCTTCGCCGGCCTCCGCCGCGGCCTCAGTGAGGTCGGTGTATCCAGCCGGCATGTTGGACAGCCGCAGGACGTACATGCAAGCCTCTAGCAGTGCTTGGTAGGCCGGACTCTCCTCGTTGCCCGCGGCTGAAGTCAGACGCTGAAACGTCAGAGCAAGCTGGGACGCGTCCCGGTCAACGATGCTCACACTGAAGCTCGAGTTGCTGCGCTGGACCGGCTGCCAACCTGGAGCAACGGGGTGTGCCGAGAGCAGCACGTCGTTGGCTTCAACAGCCCACACCTTCGTAGAGAATGTCAGCCTGAATTTATTGAGCCGTGCTTGGAGGATGAAAAACGTCTTCGGGTCATCTGTAACGATGACAGACCCAGTATCTACGAAGCCATTCTCGCGAGTGAAGTGCAAGAAGTCAGGGATACGCTTAACCGCAGAATAGCTCGTGTGAATAGCGGCGCAGGTGGCGTCAAGTAGCAGGAGCTCCGGGCGCCCCTGGCCCTTCAACGCCGGCGTGGTGATCGCGGTTCGCCACGCGTTCTTTCTGGCCGTGTAGTGCATGGCCATCAGCGCTCCTGGCGCCTTGTCTGACTCACTCCACTCAGAGCCGACCTTCTGACGAAGGTCACGCCGGTTTGCGAGGCGATCAACCTTTGACAGAGTCCGCTCGAGCGGGTTAGCAACTGTCGTCATCCACGCCCGTTTAGCGGGGTCGAAAACGAAGGTCGGAACAAGCTCCGCGAGGGATGGGTTGGGTAGCTCAGGATGATAGTTTCGAATATCGTTGATGGCGTTCAGCGCAGCGAGAAAGGCCGGCGACGTAGTGCTGCTCACCTCAGAAACGGATCCGTTGGGCTGGACCGCCCACAGGGTTCGAAAGAAATCGCTCAGATGGGTTTTCTCTACAAGCACGCCATGAAGAGAGGTTCGGCACGCATGGGTAGCGGGGTAGATTAGGGTTCGAAGTCCGCGTAAGTCCTTGGCGAATACACGCTCGATGTTGGCTAGAGCATGTAGTACGGGAAGTGAGGTCAGCTTGGACGGCCAGACCAAGCAAAGTGTGACGCCTCCGCCGTCCGCAGCACTTAGCAGTGTGCTCACGAGCTCCTTCGTCCAAGGCTGCAGGACAATGGGTTCGTCAGTCGCTCTCGATTGATAATCCACATGTGCGCTTCCAGCGCGTACCTGAGCCCACGGACGCTGTATGCGCGATTCCTGCGCGAGTGGCGCAGGTGCAACTGTCTTGGGCTTTAAAGCTTGCTGCTTAGAGTCGATTTTCCGTGCCGCAATCTTGCGCGCGAATTCTGCGAGCTTTTCACGGGCTTTGGTTTGGTCTGCCAAGCGCTCCGCTAGCGATTTGAGATGGCTCATTGCAGAACAGCCCTCCTGGCCTTGTCTATTCAGCTCTCAGGTACGAGTTGAAAGATCTCATTCACAGCATCATCCAAGGTGCTGCCATTGGTCAGAGCTTTTTTGAGCGCTATCGGATCCGGTAGCGCAAGTTGGCTTAGCTCAAAAACTGAAACGTTGGTAGCACCAGAAATACACCGGAAGTAGCGGTCCACGGCATACGTGCTGAGGAGCTCTGCTAATTTCGTCGGAGGTAGCGCCGGTTTTTCGGTCACTTGCTCGACGATAACCACGTGATTTTCACCGATAAACCCACCATATGTCGCAAAAACAGCCTGTGATACAGCGGCGGCCACAAGGCGGCGGTGTTGGTCATTTGATGTCACTCGCTGCATAACTACGCAAGGTGATCTAACTACCGATTGGCACTTTTTATTTCCAACATCAACAAAACGGTGCTCGCCGTTGTAGGCGGAGGTGACCTCCAGCTGGACAATTCCCCCGGCGATAATGTCTCTCGACCACAGCAGTGGGATAGTGGTGTGTGCCTTTGCCTGCCTCGCGTCCTGAAGCGACTCGAACTTAGGTCGCTTGTCGCGGTTCCAGACATAGGCGCCTATGCGTACCCTGTAGCCATAGTCTGACAGTCGAAACTTGGACAAGCTGACGGTCTTGACGAGAGCTACGTCTTCGATGGAGCGTGGAATGGGCCACACTGCACCGGCGTTTGGAAGCAAACATTCGCCAACGCTTTTGTATTGGCCTTTGCCAGAGACCACAGAGACGTTGGCTCGAACCTGCGCGCGATCCTCTTCGACGCGCCGACGCATGATGGTCAGCGCCGTTTCTTGCTCGACGTCGATGAATACACCCTTTCGGTCACTGACCATGCCGATGTGCTCGACGTCAGTGTTGCGAATTAGAAATTTGCGTAGTCGACTAAAGTACTGGCCAGAAAGGAAGCTGGTCGGTGTAACGAGCGCGGCGCGGCCACCGTTACGCAGTAGGCGCACGCAGAGCGTGATGAACAAGCAGTAGAGGTTAGGCTGCGCTTCGATAACATCCGCGTATGCAGCCCGCAACGGCTCAAGCTCCTCGGCAGTCATTTTTCGGTATGGCGGGTTGCAGACGACGATGTCGACCCTGCCTAAGCTGGCGGACAGCTCAGTCAGCGAGTTCGCCTGATGAACGTTGAATGCTGGGACGTAGCCAGTTTTTTGAATTTCGGTGTGCAGGGCCATACACAGAAAGTGCTTGGATAGCTCGCACAACGTCTTGTCCAAGTCAGTGCCATAGAGGTGCTTCTCGACGTGCTTGAGCAACTTAAGAGGAGAGAGTCCTTCAGTCGTCAGCGCTATTCGCATGCGAAGCGCGATCGGGGCCAGGAAGGCGGCCCCCCCGCAGGCTGGATCCATGAAGGAAAGGCTTCCAAAATCGGCGCCTTGTTCGGCTAAGTCGTCGAGTAATCCTTCCGTCAGCGACACAGGCGTGAAGAACATCGCCAGCTTCTTGCGGTAGCCCTCTTCAGCAAGCATCGCATAGGACGAACTGAGCCAGTATGTGGCCTCGAGGAAACCCAACTGCCCCAGAAGCGCGACGAATGCGACGACTTCCGGCTCGGAAGCCAACGCCTCCGAGTAAGGTAGGGACGGCTTAGGAAGTGCGGGAAACTCAATGTTGCACCAAAGGCGTAGGACCGTCCCCACGAGGGTCGCCGCATCGGTATTGCACCGATGAGCCAATAAGCCAATGGCTCGAATGTATCGCTTAATGGACCGCTTCGATTGCGATGTCATCAAACCCGCCCCCAATCCCAGCCTATCCTGCTAGGTTGAGCACCGCTCGCCTTCTGGCTCATCTGTTTCCTTCCTTGCTCCAGATGGCTTTCGCCTGAGCTTCTTTCATGCCGTCTAAGCCAGCAAAGCTAGCAAAGCTAGCAAAGCTAGCGAATGAAGTAGCAGCTGAGAAGCAAATTTAGAGCGCACTCGTCTTCACTCGTGACGACTTTGTATGCGGCAGTTCCAGATCCGGAGGACGCCGTGTTTTTGATGCGCCCATCGGCTGCGTTCTTCGATACGTGTATTAGATCACGATAATGTGGGTCGAAACAGACAGTTAATCTAAGCCCGCTGGATTAGAAACGACTGAGTCTTGGATGGCGGCCGGCTCAGTCGATGCTCCGGCCAGAGCAACGCCAGGGTCATGCCAAGCCGGCGCAGCTCGGTATGTACCCAGGCCCAGTTGGGCAGTAGCCGTAGCTCACAGGACACCATCGGAACCGGTGAAAACAGCTGGCGCTCCAACTCAACATCGGACAACGCGAAAGGCCAGGTGTGACCGCTAGCGGCAAAGCGACGGAGGTAATCACCTGCACTGCTATGGCCAATGCCCAGGCTGCGGGCCCACGCCCGGCGCAAGTTCTTCAACCTGCACGCAGCGAACAAAAGCCAATTGGCTGAACAGGCCCTGCTCTCAATCGCCAGCCTGTAGGGAAACGAACGGCAAGCCCGCGATATGAGCAACGAAGATCGGCGACGAATACGCCAGGAACAAGCCGCATCGATTCTCGATGCACTGCACACCTGCACACCTGGATGCTCGCCCAACGCCAGTTGGTAGCCGACGGCTCAGCCATCGCCAAGGCCCTGAGCTACAGCCTCAAACGCTGGAGTGCTCTGACTCGAGATCTCGAGAACGATGCGGTGCCCGTGGACAACAACTGGATCGAGAACCAATCCGCCCCTGGGCCCTGGGGTGCTCCAGCTAGCTGTTTGCCGAGTCGCTGCGTAACGGCAAGCGCGGCAGCGATCATGAGTTTGTACAGTCAGCACATCTCAACGAGCATGATCCGTATGCCTATCTCAAGAATGTGCTAACGCGACTGCCGACGCCGCGGGCGCGTGGGATCGGTCATCGGCTGCCGCACCAATGGACGCATACCGGAGTCACACAAGGTGACTTGGGCGGCCTACAGTGTTTTTTTGCTATGGACGCAAGATGTGGGTGACCGTCCGTGTCAATGGTCGCGAATGCTGACAGTGTACTGCCCTGGTTCATCAGCGATCTCTTCGTAGCAGACCAACCCCTTGACGTTGCCCGTGAATGCTTCGCGACCGCTGGCGTTGAGCAGAAGCTTGCGCATGGGCTTGATGATCAGCCGCTCTACGTCATCGAGCGTGTTGATCACCGACAGATCCAGCGAGTACGTCCAGGAACGTGGGGCACCGGGCTCATCTTTGAAGACAAAGAGAGATTGGCCATCAAGTTCCTGCTCGCCAGCCCCCAAGGGGAACATCATCGAACAGTCAGGGAACGAACCTGCCCCATAGCTCCAGCAGAAAACATGAATCAGCGGCACCTTGTTGCCGCCCGCATTGATGCCGGCGCCCATCAGGCTGATCTGGTATCCCAAGTACAAGGTGGCCTTACGCTTGGGCTTGATGATCAACGGGATTGAGCAAATGGTGTCAGTGCCAACCCAATTGTCGTCGGAGCTCGCATCATCCTCATCCCAGCTGAGGGAGGCATAGACCTCCGCCAGTTTGGGCTCGCCCAACATCCGGTTTATCGCTTCCGGGATCAGCGTATTGAGGTTGTTAACCTCCTGGCCTACCTTGGACACAAATTCGAAGCATGCAGAAATCTGATGGCCCAGCATGGCTCGCTCCTTGATGCTGTGGGTGAAGAAAACCGTTTCATCGCCCAGCTCGGGGATGTTCGGTGGGATTAGCCCGGCAATGCCGTGGCTCCCCTTCCAGAAAACTCGTTCACTGAGGTCAGGGATTTCAGGCGCCTCGATCCGCTTGAAGCCCATGAAAGGCGCCACACCCAGGAGGCCAAGCAGATGGGTGCAATGCTTCGCCCACAGCTTGAACTGACGGCTCCCGTTATTCGAGTAGTAGGTTGCGCAGTACAGGACGTGCTGCCAGTTGAGTAGGCATAGTCGTCCTTTCCAGACATCCCGTTGGGCTAGCGCCTGATAGCCCTCGGCAGTCTCGATTCCAATGAACAGGTGCAGTGCGATTTGCCGCTCGGCAGCAGTCAGAAACTGCTCCCATTGCTTGTGCAGCTGATCCTCTCCACTCAAAGGCGAGCGCCACTTGAGCTCAACCAAGAGCAAGCGTCGCTCTACCCCCCAGAACACCTCGACCATGAGGTCGGGCTGAATCTGCCCCCTGCCCGGCCAAAACCTCATGACAGCGCTTGTGGCTTCGCCAGTCGGGAGGAGCGATGGATGAGAAGACAAGGCCGCCAATTTTGCCCAGAACTTCGCTACCTCTGCCTCAGGAAGGAGCTCGAGGCTTCCGAAGATAGTCGAGGTGATCTCGTCCTCTTGGGTTGCTCGCTCATCGCCCAGTTCACGCTGCGAGCGATGCAGATACCGTCGGTAGAGTCTGGACTTCTTGTGAGCAAATGCATGCAGCATGACCGTTCCCTAGTCGACTAAACCTTGGTTGGCGCCAGATAAACGCTTCTGGAGAGAAGTGAGCGCTGTGAGAGCCCCATAGAGTTTCACAGCATTGACTCACCGTCCATGCCACATGGCGGGTCGTAGGTGCCATGCCAACCGACCAAGATGCGTGCGAACGAATCAGTGAAGTACCTGGCGCCTAGTGGAATTCTGACGACTCCACCTGCATAGGCAACCAGCAAGACCTCAAGTGCTCGGTGCTCTATTGCCTCTCCCCAAAGATTGCTGCACGGCAGTAGGTCTGGATCAGCGGATGTGACCCACAGTGAGTCCTCGTCCTGCAAAGCTCGGCGCAATTGCGAGGCCAGCGTTGTATGGCCCTTCTCAAGTGCAATATCCGCAGCCGTCTTTCCATCATGCGATGGATTTCCAGTCGACGCACCCATGCGAATCAACTCCAGGCAAGCGTCCTGGTTCCCGAAGTAAGCCGCTTGATGCAGAAACGTCCAGCCGGAAGAGGACTTCTGAAAACGGCTGCATCGTCGCGCAATTAGGGGAAGCTCTTTCCACTCGGATAAGACTCGATCCCAGTGCCCACTTTTGGCCTGATCGTAGAGACTGGTGATGAGGCCTTGTAGTTCGCTCATGCTGCTCTTTCCATGCATCGGATGTCTCGATGATTACTCATACTGCCGACTCACGGCACTGGTCTGCCCTACACCCAAGCCTCACAGAGTGTCTCCGCCTGCGCCAAAACTAACTGCGCGGCCTCCTCCTGCTGATCCGGCGGATACTTGTACTTGCGCAGAATGCGCTTGACCAAAAGCCGCAACTTAGCCCGCACACTATCGCGGCTGTTCCAATCCACGGTTACGTTCTGCCGCAGACTTTCGGTCAGCTCGTGAGCAATCTTCGCTAGCGTCTCATCCCCCAGTTCTCGCACCGACGCCTCGTTGTTAGCCAAAGCATCGTAGAACGACAGCTCATCGTCGTTCAGACCAAGCTTCTCCCCGCGCTTGCTGGCTGCGGCGAACTTCTTGGCCATGTCGATCAGCTCTTCGATCACCTGCGCAGTCTCGATGGAGCGATTCTGGTAGCGCTTGATCACGTTCCCAAGCAATTCGGAGAACTTCTTCTCCTGCGCCAGATTGCTGGAAAACTTGCTCTTGATTTCCCCCTCTAGGAGACGCTCCAGCAGCTCTACCGCGAGATTCTTCTCCGGCAGATTACGAACCTCGGCAAGGAACTCGTCATCCAGCAGGCCAATGTTCGGCTTGTCCAACCCCACGGCAGCAAACACGTCGACCACTTCGCCGGAGACCACTGCATTGCCAATGATCTGGCGGATGGCCAAGTCGCGCTCTTCGTCGGTCTTTTTCTTCGCGCTGATCTCGCGCTTAGTGAGCAACACCTTAATCGCCTGGAGGAATGCCACCTCCTCGCGCACAGCTTTAGCCTCATCTAGGGTGCAACACAGACTGAATGCCTTGCTCATAGCCAGGGCGTTATCAGCAAAGCGCTTTTTGCCATCCTCCAGCCCCAGCACATGGTTCGCAGCCCCCGCCAACAGCTTGTGTCCGCCGGTAAGGAAATCGCTGTAGTCAAAGCCATGCAGCATGGCGCGCAGAACATCGAGTTTTTCCTCGAGCAGTGCGTAGGCTTCGTGAGCATCCACTGTTGGCCGGCCGCGCCCTTTACTTGCGGTGTACTCCTTGAGCGCGGCCTTTAGTTCGTTGGCAATGCCGATGTAATCCACCACCAGGCCGCCCTGCTTGTCCTTGAACACGCGGTTCACCCGAGCAATGGCCTGCATCAGGTTGTGGCCTTTCATCGGCTTGTCTACGTAAAGCGTATGCACACAGGGAGCATCGAAGCCGGTCAACCACATGTCCCGTACAATCACCAGCTGCAGCGGATCCTTCGGGTCCTTGAAGCGCTTTTCCAGGCGTTTCTTCACCTGACCGGGATAGATATGCGGACGCAGCAACGGCTTATCCGAGGCGCTGCCAGTCATCACGATCTTGATCATCCCCTTTTCGGGATCTTCATCATGCCACTCAGGGCGCAGCGCGATGATCTCGTTGTACAGATGCACACAAATCTCGCGACTCATGGCCACGATCATTGCTTTGCCCTGCTGAGCCTGACTGCGCTCCTCGAAATGCGTCACCAGATCAGCCGCCACACGCTTCAAGCGAGGCTCAGCTCCTACCACCTTTTCCAGAGCGGCCCATCGGGACTTCAGACGTGATTGCTGATCCTCTTCCTCATCCTCGGCCAGCTCGTCCACCTGATCATCGATCTGTGGCAACTCGCTTTCGTTGAGTGCCAACTTGGCCAGGCGCGACTCGTAGAAAATAGCCACTGTGGCGCCATCTTCCTTGGCCTGCTGCATGTCGTAGACGTGGATGTAATCACCAAAGACTGCGCGCGTATCACGGTCTTCGCTGGACACCGGCGTACCGGTAAAAGCAACGAAAGTGGCATTGGGCAAGGCATCGCGCAGGTGCTGGGCATACCCCACCTGATAGCGCGCCTGTCCCTCCGCAACCTTCAGCGTATCCACCTTTAACTCGGCGTTGAAACCGTATTGGGTGCGATGCGCCTCATCGGCAATAACCACGATGTTCGAGCGGTTGGAAAGTACCGGGAAGCTGTCCTCGTCCACCCCTGGCATGAACTTCTGAATGGTGGCGAAAACGATGCCACCGCTGGGCCGGTTACCCAACTTATCCCGTAGATCACCACGAGTAGCCGCCTGAACAGGCTGCTCACGCAGAAGATCCTGCGAGAGAGAGAACACCCCGAATAGTTGACCGTCCAGGTCGTTACGGTCGGTGATCACGACGATGGTCGGGTTCTCCATCTCAGCAGCTTGCATCACCCGAGCCGCAAAGCAGGTCATAGTGATGCTTTTGCCCGAGCCTTGGGTGTGCCACACCACACCACCCTTGTGCGTGCCGCCAGGCCTTGAAGCCTGAACCACCTGACTGATGGCCGCGCGCACGGCGTGGAACTGGTGGTAACCGGCGATCTTCTTCACAAGCCGGCCGTCGTCCTCGAACAGCACGAAATATCGCAGGTAATCCAACAGCAATTCCGGCGCCAGAACCCCACGAACCAGGGTTTCCAACTCATTGAACTCGCCCAGCGGATCCAGCTTTTCGCCATCGATTGTGCGCCAGCGGGCAAAGCGCTCGATATCGGCCGAGAGCGAGCCCATGCGCGCCTCACTGCCGTCGCTGATCACCAGAATCTCGTTGTAGTGGAAAACGTCTGGGATCTGCTCTTTGTAGGTCTGTATCTGGTCGAAGGCCTTGATCAGGTCAGCATTCAGATCCGCCGGGTTCTTCAGCTCCAGCAGCACCAGAGGCATGCCATTAACAAACAAGATGATGTCTGGCCGACGCGTATGCTTAGGACCTTGAATGCTGAACTGGTTGATAGCCAGCCACTCGTTGGCCCCTACATCAACCCAATCAACCAGCCGCACAAAGTCGCCGCGGGTTTCACCATCCTTCTGGTACTGAACCGACACGCCATTGACCAACACCCGGTGGAATAGGCGATTCGCCGAGAGCTGCACCGGTAATCCCAGCTCTAGCACCTGTCGCAAAGCATCTTCGCGCGCCGCCAGCGGCACTTGCGGATTAAGCCGGGCAATCGCTGCGCGCAAGCGCATTGCCAGCAATACATCTCGATAGCTTTCGCGCTCTGGATTAGTCCCCTCATGGGAGATATCCGGCCCATACAGATGCTGGTAGCCCAGCTCACTCAGCCAGCCAAGGGCTTCCTGTTCCAGTTGGTCTTCGGTCATTCCCAAACCTCAATTCTTCTCTAATGCTGGCAAGCTCAAGGCATATCCCGGCTGGCGTATGCAGCGAGCAAAATCAACTTGATCCAGCCCCACCAAGGCTTCCTCGTCCAGATCAAAGGGCAGCACCCAAAGCTTCAACTCCGGACTGAATTCGAACGGCGCCAGATGCCGCTCGAACCCTGCCCATCGCGGGTAGATCAGCGCCATCTCTCCCCGCCCGCCAAGGTATTTCTGCCCATAGGCAAAGAGCTGATAGAAATCCGCCTGGCTGAGCCCGTATTTGTTCTGCCGGTCACCGCCATCCAGCTTTTTCCACTTGGTATCTAGCACCCAGGCCTTCTGTCCACACTCCAGCAGGAGGTCAGGCTCCAAACGGAACATCGCACCCTGGTCGTGAGCGCAAAGACTATGACGAGCAGCCTGGGCAGTGAGTCGAGCACCTGCGATCAATTGCAGCCTCAGCCAGCGCTCCACAAAGCGCTCAAACAGCTTCTCCATCGGGAAGAGCAGGCTCATGCCATGCCATTGGCCGGCCACAGCAACGGGCATCTGCTGATTGAGGATCAACTCGCACCAAGGTTTGATGGCCTGATAGTGCGCCATCAATCGGTCGCGGCCCCAGGCACGCAGATCCAGGCTCACCTGGTGACTGGCCGGTACCTCCGCCAATATCGCTCGTAGCTCGTTGCCCAGGCGCCAGTTGGCAGCATCTTGCGTAGTCTTGGCGACCAACTCCAGTGCCAGCTTAAGCAGACGGTTCTCGGCACGATCGGGTAGGAACACATCATGGCGAATCTGAAAGTGATGCTGCCTCCCCGGTGGTTGGCGCATCTGCGCAACCATATTGAGCTGCCCCCGCAGGAAGCGCTGCCCCTCTTCGACACGCTTGTAATCGAAGCGCACCCCACGCTTAACCAACAGGTCCAGCTCATTGAGAAACTGCGCCATCACCCACTCGCTTAGGGGCGCATCGAACAGTTCGAGGCTAGTTGCCGATGTCTCGCGAGGCTTCAACGACAAGGCGCTCTGAATGAGCTTGCGCAACAGCGCTCTGCTTTTCCGCCTGCAATCATCCTGCTGGTGGTGTTTGGGCAGAACTTCCAGTCGCGTACCGCAAGGCGTTTCTATAACGCCCACGTAGCTATCCCATTTCAGCGAGCGGCGCCCCTCTACTTGCAGAAGCGTGGCACCGCCCCGATTAAAACGAGCGCTTAGCTCGCAGAGCCAGTCAAAGGCGCTGTTCGAAATTTGAGCCTCATCCAGCGAAGGTGTCACCGCCTCGGTTGTGAGGCGAGCGTATTCGCGGATGGTGATCAGTTTGACCGTCACAGGGCTCCGCCCAGAATCGTGAGATAGCTGTCCAGCGAGCCAAAGGCATTGCCGTTCAACTCCCAGCGTTGATCACTGAGCTTCTCCGCCACCTCGCCACCAAACAGCTCGGCAAGTCTGTGCTCACTCTGGGGGCGTCTTACAAAGCGCTCGGTGTTCCGAGTGCTCGCCTGCTGATCATTCAGTACCCAGCCAATCCGCTCCCAATCTTCGAAGAAATACTCCTGCAACAACGGCAGAATCTGGTTGCGGAAAATAGCCTCCAACCGTTCCAGTGTGGGCTCGGTCTTGAGTGGTATGAAATAGGCGTGACCCAGGCAGTGATCCCGGTCCAGCAGCACCTCGATGCGCTGGTTCATAGTCCGCAGCAGTTGGCCGATATTCAGACCACCAATGTCCACATCATCCAGCAGCTCAGGCCTAGGCGGCATTTCGCGAAACTCAAAACGACGGCGCAGTGCGATATCCAGCCCAGCCAGAGAGCGGTCAGCAGTGTTCATGGTGCCGATCAGGTAGACATTCTGCGGAACAGTGAAACGCTGCTTGGAATAAGGCAGCACCACCGAAAGAGCCTCTTCAGCCCCCGCACGCTTGGAGTGCTCTATCAGGGTGATCAGCTCACCGAAGATACGAGAAACATTGCCTCGATTGATCTCGTCAATGATCAAGACCCGTGCGTCCGAATTGCCATCAGCTCCGCCGGCCGTCCCTCCAGCAGTGAGTATGTGTTCAACCAAAGGGGACAGGATGTTGTTGTAGCCATTGACCAAGTAAGGCTCCAACGTCGATCCCGGAAGCTTCTCGACGGCGGTTTTCTCGCGAATATCTTGCAGCGTGATCTTTCCTGTGCGCACTGCCTCAGCTAGCTCGCTCAACATGCTGATCGAAAAAGGTAGTGAATTGCCATTTGGCTTTTTTAGCTCAAGCAGGTCGGTGGTCACCTGCACAACTTGATAGTCCCTGCCGAAAACCTGACCCACCGAGAAAATATGGCCGGCGTTAGCGGCTACCTGAGAGCCCAACAATGCCTGCAGCTTCTCGCGATTCAACGTTGGGTTACGCAGCTCATACAACGTCATCTGGCTGAACTGGGCATTGAGCAGCTCACCATGCGGCAGAGAGGGGCTGTATTGGCGCAGCCACTTCACCGAGCGCATCTGGGCGTAGCCATCCTCATACTCAGCATGCGGCTTGAAGGCGTAGTCCCCAGAAATTTCGCCAATGGCGCGGAATTTAAAATTGCCATCACTCACCACAACCAAGTCGCCCGGTTTCATCTTGGTGACGAATGCCGAAACGCTGGTCAGGCTGTAATCATTAGAGCCATCAAGCGATACACCGGCATCAGCAAAGCGCTGCCGGACTTCGCCTCGACTTTTGCACCCGCTGAAGTCGACGCCGCCACCATACCCCAGCAGCACATAGCCGCCCTGCAAGCACTCGTCGTAAATGCCAGCATCGCTGCCCAACGTGTTTCCGAGTGACATTTTCCAGACGCGGCGCTTCCCTAGATCTAGCGGAGCCTCCGCTTGCTGCATCACCTTAGCGGAAGCTACTTCGCACAAGCTCTTGAATACGCCGTCGACCACTTCATAACGCAGCTGTCCGTTAGTCTCATCGCTCTCAGCGCGTAAGCCTTCAACAAAGTCTTCATAGCTAAAGCTCTGGTGGAAGGTTACGAAGCGAATGCGTCCTTCCTCTGCCAACTGATCGAAGCGAGTCTTAAGCAGTACACGGTCCTGGCGATTGGCAACCAGATAGGTCTGATCCAAAACCTCCAACGCGGCCTCGACAGTGGCGTAGGTTTTGCCGGTACCTGGTGGGCCAAAGAGAATTTGATTAAGAGGTGCGCTGCTCATGAGGTTTGATCCAATTTTGATCTCGGTTGCTTGCCCAACTGACATGTCATCTAGGTACAAGCCCAGAAGAGCCTGAAAAGCCTCCTCGCTGGGCAAGCTCACCAAAATGGCCGGGGAACCGAGCCACAAGCGAGGAGCATTAGCCTCTAGACCACTGTGTCGGGTGCGCTCGGCCGGGTAGGTCTCCCAGTCGGGCAAAAAAGACTTGGCCTTAGCCATCCAATCGCCGGGCTCCAGGAACAGCGCCGGCTTTCGGCCAGGTTCGAGCGCCAACTGTCGCCCATCATGAGTTTGGAAGCCGGCCATTTTTACCGTCGCAGGCTTCACTGACGTAACGTCTTCTGAGACCTCCAACAACTCTTTCAGGCGCTGGCCAGACCATCTCTGGGCCGCCAAATGCGATGCTTGCTGCCACACCTGCCGGCCATAATCCATCAGAGGACTATCGGCTCGTTCAGCCATCAAAGCCGCATGCATCTGCCCTGGCGTAGCCGGTTTAGCCATGCCACTGGCCAAGCGCAATGAGTCCTCTAGATACACAGGCAGTACCGTCGGCTTTTCGCGATCCTGGTACAAAAAGGCCAACTTCCACTTGGTAACAGTGCCAAGATCGGCCGCGTCAATCGCCGCCAAATCACCACGTCGGGATGCCTGAGCAATATCCAGAATGATGCTTTTTACCCGGGCGAATGCCGACTCTGCCGAGTCACCGTACTTGCTGACCCAGGCATAGTCAGTCGAGTACTGCGTGTGCTGATCTCCTGCCTTGGGACTCTTGTCTTTCCGCGAGTAGATGCCGAACTTAAAGGCCGAGCCCCCCCAAATAGAGCCCAGCTCCTCAGTCGCCACCTCCAACCAGTAAGTAAACGTATTGCTATCACCGGCCTGGGTGTACCGCTCCAAGGTCAGTTCGGAAAGGGATTCCAACGGCCAGTGCAGAAGAAAGTCGCTCCACTGCTGATCCGCTGCTTCTTGAGCTGCCAAGCTCATAGGCACACCTCCAAAAGCTGCGCCATGGTTCCCGCGTAAGAACGGCAGCAGTCCGTGAAATAGTTGTTAGTCATCCTTGCGCTCTCAAAACATCACCAAACTCCGCTGCCTTGATTTCCGAAGCGCCATGCAACATGTCCCGCGCCAAGGCACGCCGCTTCTGCAGAAGCTCATCCAGCGTGGCTTCGAATGTCGGCATGCTGGGGTCGCGGATGGTCGGGTAATAGACGTAGACGTCCTTCTCCTGACCAATGCGGTAGGCACGGTCTGTGGCCTGGTCTTCTTTGGCGGGATTCCAGCAGCGAGTGAAATGGATCACGTGGTTCGCAGCTTGCACGTTCACCCCGAAGCCAACCGCCACGGTCGAGAGAATGATCACCGAGAAGCCAGGCTCCTCCTGGAAGCGATCGATCAAGCGCTGGCGACTTTGTGCACTTTGGCTGCTGGTGCTGGTATCGCCGTTGATCACGGTCGGCTTGAAGCCAAAGTGCTGCTGAATAGCGTGTTGCAGCTCGCGCTGAATATCCCGCAGCTCGGTAAACAGGATGACCTTGTCGCCACTGCCCGAACGCTTGATGCGCTCCAACTGACTCAACAGCCATCGCAGCTTGGGCGAATACTCCCGCAAGCGCGGATCAGGCTGCACGCTGAACGGGTGCGCGCACACCAGCTTAAGGCGATGCAGCAGGCCGAGCATGCCGCTTTCGCGTTGCTCCAATTGCTCCTGCATCTGCTGCTTCTGGCTGTACTGAGCGACCTCAGACAGATAAAGATTGCGCTGCAAGGTGTGCATCTGCAGCGAGCGGCTGGCCTGGTCTTCGATCTTGGCGGGAAGATCCTTCGCCACGTCCTGCTTGGTACGGCGCAGGGTTTGCGGCTCGATCAAGCCTCGCAGCCGTTCGAGCGCCACGGTATCTCGCTCAGCACCGGCCTCGATTGGCCGCTGATATTCTCGGCCGAACTGGTTCAGCCCGCCAAGAAACCCGGGCTGGATGAAGTCGAACAGACACCACAGGTCGATCAAAGTGTTCTCGACTGGCGTGCCAGTACAGGCCACCCGGAAGCGCGCTGGAATGGCTTTCGCCGCCTGGGTAATGAGTGCCGCTGGGTTCTTGATCTTCTGCGCCTCGTCGCAGATCACAATCGCCCACTGCTGACGAGCAAGAGAAAACTCCTGGTCCCTAAGCGTCTCATAGGTGGTCAGGACAATCCTCGCCTCCCCCATCCATCCGGGGCGCAACAGGTTCTTGATGCCTTTGGCCTGAAGTTCGTTCGGAATCTCTTCCTTCCTGAACTTCACCGCACTCAGCGCACCGCCATAAAGCTTGAGCACCGGCAGCGCATCCGCGAAGAAGAACCGCTGCAGCTCACGCTCCCAGTTATCCAGCAGCGATACCGGCGCCACGATCAGGACGGGCTCACCTTCGGGTTGCTGCTCCAGATACCAGGTCACGAACGTCAGCAACTGAATGGTCTTCCCCAGCCCCATGTCATCGGCCAACAAACAACCAGCTACTCGATCCGGCGCCAATTTGAACAGGTGCTGCATCCAACCAATGCCCTTCAACTGATGATCTCGCAGCTGGACTTCAGGTCGTAGCAATTCCGGAATATCCGCATTGGCATGATGTGCAGCCATCAACGCTGCCTCGCGAGTCTGTGCGTAAGCGGCGTCTTCGATGTTGTGCTCAATCTGCAGTACGGCCCGGGGAACCTTGGCTGCTTTCTCCCCACCAACAGTGCTCGACTCGCCCGGATTGAGCTTTTTGGCCCAGGCGTCGTACAGCTGCTCAGCCACATTCAGGGGTAAGGAAATCTCACTCCCCGGCAAATGGACTTGTTCATCGCCAGCTGCACGGGCCAGATCAAGGCAATGCTCGAACTCGTCGAAATGCTCGCGATTAGCAGGATCCCAACTATTCAGCAGCTCGCCATCAATACCCAACTCCTTGACGTCGCTTGGCAGCCAGTTCTCTGTGGATTCCTTGACCAAAAACGGCGAGGTAATGCGCTCCGCTTCACCGATACCGATAACGCGATCTCCGTATGAAGCCAGGTCCAGCACCGCATCGAAGGTCTGACCGGCCTCCTGCCGCTGCCAGTCGCTGAGCAACCCGCTAATCCCTGCTAGTTGAGCTAAGTCGAAGTCGCTCAACTCAAGCTCATAGCCCTGCCAAAGCCCGGCGGGTAACCCCGCCGCCAGCTTGACCTGCAACTCACGCACAAAAGACGCTAGCTCGCGCGCAGCCGTAAAGCGGAAAGCCGCCTCGGGCTCCGGCGTAGCCGTGATCGGTTCCAGATAAAGGCTGACAGACTCGATATGCCGTCCATCCGCACTCAGTGCCGGCTCAATACTAAAGCGATGGAAGTGAATACCGGCCTCGGCGAGACCGGCCTCGTAGTCATCGGGATCAACCACTGTCTGAGCCGCATCGCCAATGACGCTGTACGGGTTTCGAATCAACGACAAGGCCTCATCACCCGCCACTCGCCGGCCGGGTAGATCCCTCACTGACGCCAGTACCGCCTTCACCTCGGGCTCGATCAGCACATGGGTGACTGATCCATCGTCGCCTGTTACGCGGTACGTATCCTGTACTTGCTTGTAGCCATCGAAGCTCGCCATCCAGTTGGCTGGCTGCCCGTCGAAGGACGCTTCCAGCTCGATGACCGGAACGCCACCCACCACACTTTTTCTGGGCCTCAGCTGCAGCCGCTCAGGCTTGATCACCACAGTTTTGTCGAGGAAGCCATCCATCCCTGCGTTGGCCTTCTTGGCTAACTTGCGGATATTCGCCCAGCCAACCTGATTGGTGGCCTCTCCGGGCGCTCCCTGTTGCGCCGCACTCAAACGCCGCACAGCTTGCAACAGTGACCACACCGCATGAGGCAATAACTCGGCCCGCTCGCCCTGGCGAACGACAGGCCCGACGCGATCAATATTCACGACAGCGCCGGTCTTGGGATCTCGCCACCCCTGGATAAACACCTTGAAGCCTGCTTCGGCGAGGCTACCGCTGCTAGCTAGCAGCGGCTGAAAGTTGGCCTCAGGCGGAATGCCCAGCAGCGGCAGACTGGTTTGGTGCTCGGGGTCGTCAAGCAACTGGTAAAGCGCGTCCCATGGCAACAGCCAGCGATCACTCAGCTGGGAGGCGAAATCCTCCTCGAACAACTGATCGAGATAAGCCGCCAACGGCCAATGCACCTCGCTCTGAGCCAGGCTCAGCGGATAACAGAGCCCCTGCTCATCTATCTGTGGCTTAAAGGCTTCGTTCGACTTTTGAGCGTTCCGCTCAGTCCTTGAAAAGAATCGCCCCAGCATCAGCTTCTCCAGAATGTCAGCGGGTTCTTGTTCATCTCTTTAAACCCCAACCGCGCTAGCGCAACCCTGGCCCGCGCATCGTCACGCGCAAGCTTGACCATCAAGGCTCCACCTTTGCCACGGTTGTCCATAAGCCGGTAGTCAATATGCTGCAACTGGGCGGCCAACTGAGCCTCGATGGAAGCTTGGCCCCCCGTCTTCCGGGGCTCGTTGTGGGCACTGGATGACTGAGGAGCGATGCCCAGATCCCGAAGCTCGCTATCGAATTTTTCCAGCCACCCCTCGACGAGGTTGGGGCGTCTCGGTGCCGGCGAGTGATTCATACGTCTCAGCGCCCGAGCAGCTTGTTTCAACTCGGAGGCCAGCCCCAAAACTCGCTTGTCTGGATCGAACGGAGCCGAATCAGCGCGATAGACGTAGCAGGCGTTCCCCGTCTCCGAAAACTCGACGAAGAAGTAGTTGCCGATCTGCATCACTACCGCGTTGTTTCGGATAGAGCCGCCTGCCAACTGACTTAATCGCCCTTTGTTCTTCTCGCGGAAGGCCACGAAGTCACTGCTTTGATCATTCCAGGCATCGTTGCCCATCACGATCCGCGTGTAGCTCATCTGGTTGGCGAAGCGCAGCCAATAGAACAAGCGCGATTGATCGACCTCCGCCTCGCCCTTGAGCAACGTGAAGAAGTGCTCCAAGTCCTCCTTGGCGAACCAGGCCACCACCATCGCGCAGACCGGCTGCTCCACGTACTGCAACCAGGCGTTTTGCTTAGAGCGCATCTGTGGGCTTCCCCAGTGCTCCAGCGCGGCTTGCTTGAGCAGAGAGGAGGACTGTTCACGAAAGCGCGATCGGTAATAGCGGGTGAGGCAGGCGCTGAGCACCGGGTTCATGTACCGCGTATTCAGCTGCCCCAACTCGACTAGCTCGGGCAGGCGCTGCACGAAAGTGTCGTCATCCAGCTCAAAGATGCGGGACAGCAACACCGCAAAGATGCGCTGCCACAACCAACTGCTATCCGGCACCTGCGCGATGGCCTGCAGTGCGGACAAGTCTTTGGCGCGCCCCGCAAAGATTTCCTCCGCGAGCTGTTTTCCCGCCTGATCGCCGAACAGGTCGCGGTGCTGCTGGACAATCCGCATCCATTCTTTCTCACGACCGATGCGCCGTTTGACCGCATCAAAGCCCCGATCGATATCACCGCGCAGGGTCCGCCAGTTGTCGTTCTCGGCAGGCTTGTCACCGTCGTATGCGAAATAGCTGAAGCAGAGCGCCAGCCAGTCTCGACGGCTCAGCCTCTCCTGCTCAATACGCTCGGACACCTCGCGGTGGACTCGCCCAAACAGCTTGTCATCCTCCAGCACCGGCAGTGTCGTTTCGTCGTCATCAGCCAAGCCGGCAAACACCAGCCGCCATTCCGAGGAAGTGAGCGGCTGCTCGTGCTTGAACTTGTTCAACGCCAACAAACGCTTCTCGCGGGGCGGGGCCAGGGCCTTTTCCACCTGATCGAAACGCTGAGCTAAGTCCGCCCCTGCGCGCTGCAAAGCGACAAATCCACTCAGCCCAGTATCCGCCGTACGCTCCTGCTGGCGCAGTAAGCCACGCGCAATGGCGTCGGTAAGAGACGACAACGCCCGGCTCATCTAGCGCATCTCCAGCTGGCACTTCTCCAGTGCCGTGGTCGTGAAGACGGGCTGTTCTTCTTCCCCCTGATGCTCCTTGTCTTTCAGCCCGAAGAATTGCATGCGCAATTCAACACGCCGACTCGCTTCTTTAGTTTCTTGGGCACTGTTGAACGACACGCCGCCGGCCAGGAACATCGAGCGAATCTGTTGCTGCCGCGCCGCCGAAAGGCCTTGCTGTACGGGGCTACGGCTATCGAGCAGGCTGCACATCACCCACTCGGAGCGCTGCAGGGACAGGTGCAGGTTGTACAGATAGGAGCCGTCGGTATCGGTGAAGCCCTCGATTACCACCTGCTTGAGCCACTTGCGGCCCTCTTCGCTATCGGCCGCGTCCAAAATCAGCGGCACGACATCCTGCAGGGCCTTTTGTCCCTGGGCGTTGAGCAAGTACTGGTTGTGCCCGAAGCGGCCCGCTTCGCCAAAGCTGATGCGGTTATCGTGGCAGTCCACGACGATGGTGTTATTCAGGTTCCCCGCCTTGAGCTTGAGATCCTGGCAGAGCATCGCGATGTCCTTGCCCCGCTGCTTCTCGCCCTGCTCGACCTGCTGGATGCGCTGCGTCACCGAGCTTAGCGAAGCCACCATTACCACCAGAAATAGGATCATCATCGCCGTCATCAGGTCGGCGAAGGAGATCCAGAAGGGCTTCTCGCCTTCGTCCCGCGCCCGAGCCGGGGCGGCTGATTTGCCAAACATTGCCTAGCCCCCGCTTATTTGCGCTGGATGCGATCCATGATGTCGCTGAAGTCGTCCAGGCTTTCCTTCACACCCTCGACGCCACCGGCCAGGCTGGTCATGGCCTTGTGCAGTTCGGCATCCAGGCTGCCCAGGGTCTGGCGCAGGCTACGGTCAACGCCTTCGGTGAACTCCCCGAAGCCCTTGCCCAGCACGTCGCTGATCTGCTCGAGGTAGTCATGAACCTCACGGTTCAGCGCTTGCAGCCGTTCGCTCTGCTGCTTCATATCCAGCAGGTACTGGGTGCGTCCGGCGGCCTCGCTTTGCGCGCTGGCAACCACGCCTTGAATCACGCTCAGGGTTTGAGCTAGGGCATCGCGGTTGTTGCGGTAGTCAGCCACGATGCTGCCGAGTTCGCGTGAAGCGCTCACCAGCTCGGTTCCAGAGCCCTGGATAGCACCCAGCATGCCTGTGGTGGCCTCGCTGGCCTTCGTGACACTCTGCCCCGCCGTTTCGAAGCGCTCCGCCGCGACACGCATCTTCTCCGCGCCGGCCTGCATGCTCTGCAAATGCTGTTCGGTTTGAGCACTGAGCAGCTTGACGGTGTCCTGCATGGAGCCGTTCTGCTCGGCCACTGCATCCAGCAAGTCATTGACCTGCCTCTCAAGGCCACCAACCATCTCGCGGGTACCACGGTGCAGCTCGACCTGGGCGACCTTGGTGGCCTGGTCCATCTGCGCGCGGCCTTGTTCCATCTGCTTGAACATGGCGCCCAGTTGCTCGCCCAGCACGTCTACCGAGCCGGCGATCTTGGCCATGGTTTCCTGCTGACCCTGGCCGATGTTCTGCTTCATCGTCTCGATAAAGGCCTGCAGGTTTTCCGCCATGGCTTGCTGGCGCGCTTCGCTCTCGGCGAATAGCTTCTCCAACTGCTGGGCCATGCGCTCGCCGGCCCCCTCGCCTTCACTGCCGATTCGCGCAATGGAGGCCTGCAGATTGGCCAGCATCTCGTTCATGCCGGCCTGCATGCTGTTCTGCCCAGCCTGCATATCGGCCAGGAGCTGGGCGATCATCTTCGCGCTGTTCTGCGTCGAGCTCTCGCTAGCCGAACGCATGTCATCCACCAGCGCATTAAAGCCCTGTTGCATGGACTGCATGGCAGCTACCGACTGCCCCATCATTTCGTGCAGGCCATTGAACTGCTGGCCGAAGGTGCTCTCCAGCTTGTTCATGAAGGCCACCAGCACATCCTGCAGAAGGCTCTGCACCTGGTTGCTCTGATCGCCGCTCGCCGACTGCACGGCCCCGGCGATTTGCTCCAACGGCGCCTTCAGACTGTTTTCGATCGCACCGCCAATCTGTTCGGCCAACACCTGGCCAGAGTCGCGGTAACTGGCGGACAGGGTGTCGGCCAGCCTCAAGCTTTCGCGCACCTGGGTGTCCACCAGGTTCTGCAGCATCTCGCGCAGGTCGGTGACCAGGCTGTCCTTGAGTTGGCGGGTCTGGATTGAGCTTTCATTGCTCGATTTCACCAGCTCGGCTAGGTACTCCTCGCCAACGCCGCTATCGAACAGGCCGTCGATGGCCTCGGTCAGTTTTTCCAGGTGCTTGTAGCAGCGCCCCAAACGCCACTTCTCGGTGAGCGTGACAGCGATGGAGGCAAAGATCGAGAAGAAGGAACCCAGGAAGGCAAACAATACGTCCTTGAGCAACTGATCGACGCTGGCGTTGACCTGCTCCGGCGTACCCGGATTGAAATGCTGCAAACCCAGCATCAAGCCGAAGAAGGTACCGACAATCCCGATGCCGGTCAGAATGCCCGGCAAGTGCTTGTAGAATTCGGTGCCAAGCGGTGTTTCCACCACCGTCTGAGACGTGAAGAAGTGTCCAGCGCCAGCCGTTGCGCGTGAGCGCAGCAGCTGCCGCTCGCCGTCGCGCACTTCAAATTGGTCGTGCAGCGTTTCCGCGTATTCCTGCCACGTATGTCGCAGGGGAGGCTTCTGGAATACCTGCTCCAGTGCACCGCGACGCTTGGCCGGTTGCAGCTCGCCGACGGCGCGAACCTCCTTCGAAACCCGCTTGATGCGGCGGCTCAGAACGAACGAATACAGGAAGTAACGCACGCCGTACCAAAGGCACAGCAACGTCACCAAGCTCACCACGAAGGCGGGCGCAGTCAATTGCTCGTGCGTTGCTTTCCCTAACAAATCCAACCAATTCGTGAAGTCCATAGCCCTAGCCCTGCTTGTTCCCTGGGAGCTTCTACGAGCCCCTCTGTGCGGTTGAATTAAGTCGTTCAGATGAGTGGCGCTGTAACAGCTTGTCGGCAGCGCCATTCATCGCTGGAGAAGAGTTGTTCGATCACTGCCTTGCGGCAACCTTCAATAAGCGCCAACGCACGCTCGCGTGTCACCCGCAACCAAAGCCTCAGCCTCCGGCAATCGCAGCTGGCCGGAGATCAAACGGGGTAAGAGAGTGTCGCGAAGCTCTTTGAGCGTCTGTGCCTGTCGTCGATTGAAGTAGACCTGCTCAAAGATAGGTCTTGTCGCATCAACGAACGCTTGGCGCAAAACTTGATCTGGAATCGATAATTTAATCGTCAATACTTGATCTGGCTTTACGCGCTGATGACTGTTAGAGGTCCCCGTTACCAATTGGCACAGCTGCTGCTGAAACTCATCCGAGCAGAACAAGCTGTAAATCAGCTCTTTTCCTGTACCATGTTTTGGCGAATAGGCCAAAAACTCTGTAGAGCAAACAGCATTCGGCCCATGAAAGACCGGTAGCCACACTCTGGGTATGTGGGGATTCAGCTTAGAAAGCAGCACTGACTCCTCAGGCAACGGGGTCTTGTTGCTTTTGATCTCCTGACCGAGTTCGAGCACCGGAGACTGCCCTTCATCAAATGCAGGAAGACTGTAGTGTTCAAACAGTGTCTGTGGTGATGCCAGTGGATTCACTGAACCTTTCTTCTGCGCGGCTAAATCACCCGCACACCCCACTGCCCACCCTTTCGGTACCAACCCCAACTCAGACTCTTCGAAGCTATCGGGGAACAGAGCGGCAGTGGCGGCGTCCATGCCTTCCGGCTGGCGGCCTTCGGCCTTGACGCGCACGGGGTCGAAATCGACGAACCAGGATTTGAACAGCGCCTGAGCGATGGCCTCCAGGGTGGTATTGGTCTCGCGGAGCAGGGTGATACGATCATCAATCGCGCCAACGAACTCGGAAAGCTGCCCCTGAACATCCAGAGGAGGTACTTCAATTTCCAGAAGACGCTGAGCTGTGATGGGAACTTGGTTCCTCGTCGAGAGCCCCATCACACCGGCTAGCTGATTCTGAAAGTCGCGACTCTCAAAAAAACATGCCAAATATCGAGGAAGTAACCTTGAGTTATCGAGTCTGAAGTACGTCAGCGAAGTGCCGATCATTGCTTGACCATTGAACTCGGGAACAATAGCAACCCTGCCAACAGTAGCATTATGCGAAAGCAAAACATCACCAGCCTGAATAAATCCATAGGGCAATTTGTTCGCTTTCTCTTGGCGGAGCTTCTGTGCCGCATCGAAGTCAATTCGCCCAGCGTTGACGACCTTAGCAGTCAATAACGGTATGCCGTCGTCTACAAAATCTTCAATTCTTGGGTATAGCGAACCAAAGTTCCCATCCTTATGCGCAGAAATGACTCCTGCTTTTATCAAATCACCGATAGAAAAACGCCCGACAAGCACCTCAGAACTCATACCCAAGCCCTCCCAGCTTCTGCCGGACCAACTGGTCGAGTTCCGCGCCCTTTCGCATCTGCTCGCCCAATTGCTTAGTCAGCCGCTGCATCTTCTCGGCAAAGGCTTCATCGTCATCCTCCACTTCCTCGGCGCCGACATAGCGGCCCGGCGTCAGTACATGACCATGCTCGGCAATTTCCGCCAGGGTCACGCTACGGCAGAAACCAGGAATATCGGCGTACTCGCCGACCTGCCCGCCTTCATCCAGGGCTTCACCGCGCCAGGCCGCCACAGTGCTGGCAATGCGTTCGATATTGGCGTCAGTCAGTTCGATCTGCACGCGGCTGACGTTGGTGCCCAACTTACGGGCATCGATGAAGAGCACTTGGCCGCTGCGGTCGATGCCGCCAGTGCTCAGCGCATGGCGTTTTTCCTTGGCCAGGAACCAAAGGCAAGCGGGAATCTGGGTGTTGAAGAACAGTTGGCTGGGCAGCGCGACCATCACCTCCACCACATCCGCCTCGACCATGGCCTTGCGGATGTCGCCTTCGCTGTTCTGGCTGGAGCTCATAGAGCCGTTGGCCAGCACGATGCCGGCGCGGCCGTTGGGCTTGAGCTGGTAGAGCATGTGTTGCAGCCAGGCGTAGTTGGCGTTGCCTTGCGGCGGGGTGCCGTAGACCCAGCGCGGGTCGCCCTCCAGGCTGCCGTGCCACCAGTCGCTGATGTTGAACGGCGGGTTGGCGAGAATGAAGTCGGCGCGCAGGTCCGGGTGCTGGTTGCGCACGAAGGTGTCCGCCGGCTCCTTGCCGAGGTTGAAGTCGATGCCGCGAATGGCCAGGTTCATCGCCGCCAGGCGCCAGGTGGTAGGGTTGGACTCCTGGCCGTAGATGGACACGTCGCCCAGCTTGCCGCCGTGGGCTTCGATGAACTTTTCCGACTGCACGAACATGCCACCGCTGCCGCAGCAGGGGTCGTACACCTTGCCATGGTGCGGATTGAGCACGGCCACCAGGGTTTTCACGATGCTGGCCGGGGTATAGAACTGCCCGCCCTTCTTGCCTTCGGCGCTGGCGAACTGGCCGAGGAAGTATTCGTAGACCTGGCCGAGCAGGTCGCGGGCCTTGCTGGCATCGTCGCCGAAGCCGATGGTGGCGACCAAGTCGACCAGCTCGCCGAGCTTGCCGTCCGGCAACTGCGCGCGGGCGTAGCGCTTGTCGAGGATGTTCTTCAGGCTCGGGTTTTCCGCCTCGATGACGGCCAGGGCCTCGTCGATGCGCTTGCCGATGTCCGCCTGCTTGGCGGCGGCCCGCAGACCTTCCCAACGCGCAGCCTCGGGCACCCAGAAGACGTTCTCGGCCTTGTAGTAGTCGCGCTCTTCCAACTCGCCGGCGAGCAGCTCGGCGTCGTCATCGCCCAGGTAGTACTCGTCGTTTTCGTCGAGGAAGCGCCGCGTGAGCTGCTCGCGCAGGCCGGCGAAGCTGTCGGAGATGTACTTGAGGAAGATCAGCCCGAGGACGATGTGCTTGTATTCGGCGGCGTCCATGTTGGCGCGCAGCTTGTCGGCGGCGGCCCAGAGGGTTTTCTTCATGTCCTCGATGCCGGTGGCCGCCTGTACCTTGGCTGCCGCGCGGGCGGGCTTGGCCTTCGGCTCGGCAGACTTTTCCAGTTCGAGCGATTCCTGACGCTGCCGCGCCTTGTTCAGCGCCTGCTCGGCCAGGCTTTGCGCCTGCGCCCCGGCACGCATGACGGAACCGCCACGGCCACGGCCTTTTTGCAGTGTGCCTTGGGCAATCAAGGCGTCACGCGCTTCGAAGTAGGCTTCCTCGGTCAACTGCGGGAACTGACCTTTCAGGCGCTCCAGCAGCGACTGATTGCCAATGCTCGAACCATCGGCGGGAACGGCGGCCAGCAGGACCTGCCCCAACTCGCTCATGTACATCACTCCTGACGCCCCGATCCGGGGGCTATCTGAAAAAATTGGGGCTGGAGAGACGCAGGGAGCTTGCCGGCCAAGCAGCGCGGGCAGTGCCGTCCCTGGAGACCTGCAGCCTATTTGCAAAGGCGGTCACCTTATCCAGCTGCCCGCACTCGGTAAAGCCAAAACGCCAGCGCCAGGCTACTTAGGCGATGTGCTGCTCGCCATGCCGACGATCGACTGTACCTGCTGTTGCCGGATGTCACGCTGACTGCAGCGTTGAATGGCGTGTGCGCTGAGCTCCATTACCCTGCCCTCCGTCCGATGCCGAATCACACCTGAGAGGGGCATCCGTGCCCCACAGGCGCTATTCCCGCCCACATCCAGTGAGCACACTGGAAGGATATGTCGCCCTAATGGACACACCAATAATGGGCGTTCATACAGGTCAAGTTTTCGAGCAGGTTACTTGCTATGCGCGGCGGAAAGGTCCGTTGTACGGGTCCTAGGCCCGAGCACGTGTCACGTTTAGGTACAGGCTCAGCCGATACTGGCCAGCCAGGGGACAACGATTCGCTTACGCTCTTCGGTCCCCAATGCTGCCACCCCGTTCTTCACCAGCGCCTTCTTGTCACCCGTGTGCGGATTGTTGACGTAGGTGCTGATGTTCGGCAAAGCGCCCGGATTGGCGCTCCAGCGCAGGTTGAAAGCGGCGAGCTTGGGGAACCAGAACTGGCTGGCATAGGGCAGGTTATCGTGAATCCACCATGCCAACGGGGTCCAGTCATCGGTCTGGTAATACCAAGGCAGCAATGCCGGCACTACGATGCAGGACGTGGCGCCTAGGTAACCTTCTGCATCAGGGTAATCCCAGATGTGCGAGGCGTAGTTCTTCTCGTTGGCGGCGCAGCTGTACTGGTTGTTGTTCTCGGCCCCCTTGGCATTCACCGCTGGCGAGCGATAGGCCGAGCGAATAACGATCCGGCCGAAACGGTCTTGCAAGGGTTCCAGCAATTGTTCACAGAGCTGTTTTCCCGCCTCGATGGCGCGATCCGGGAAGTCTGGAATATTGGGAATACCCTCTATCTGGCTGATTTCCGAGTAGAGGAAGTCACGCATGAAGAAGTGGGTGGACAGTCTTACCCGTCCTAGATCTTCCAAAGCCTTGACGGTGGTGGGCTGGTTCATTTGGTCACTCCTCTCGGCAAATCCACTGAGAAAAACGATCAGCCCACTACCGGATAACAGGCATCACCCCAAAGAGTATCCGGGTTGTCCAGCATCAGTTGGATGATCAGAGGGACCAGCTTGCCTAACAGGCTGCAACAATCACGCAGTTGATCACGGTTGACGCTGCCGTTCCACGTGGCGCCGCCATGGATGAGTTGGTTGCGCAGGGTATAGATGCGGTTAAACAGCACCCCCAACACCGCTGGCGTGTTGCGACTGGCAAGCGCTTGCTGAGCGGCACGCTTACCGTTGCTGAAACGCTCTTTCCACTCTGCCTCGCTGATCTTGCCGTTCTGATGGTCCCAAAAGCTCTGGAACACAAAGGGGTTATCCAGCAATACACGAATGCTTCCGGAGAACTCAGACCAGACAAGCCTCTCGATGCTGCGCGAAACGTCGAGTGAACAGAGCTTTTCCAGAAAGGCTTTGAAGGTCTCCTGCTCGGAGAGTCGACGCTGCTCATCAATATCCGTGGCATAGGCAGCGTTAAAAGCAATCCACAGGAAGATGAAACGGCCATCGACATCATCAGCCTGTTCGGCGCGGTTCAGCCAACTGAGAGCGCGGTGAATACGTAGGCTGAGATTGGGGTGCTGTTGGTCTCGCTCCAGGCGATGACGCTCCTTCAAGGCTTGGTACTGCATGCAACGACTCCTTGTGGCAATGGCACAACGATAGCAGCCCTGCTCAAGCGCTGAAACTGCGATGACGTGCTGTAGCGTCACCAGGCATAAACCTGGCTACTGCGGAGTGGAATGGCGGACCGATTATCTAGGCACTACTCAACAATCCGCTCCGCACTACTGCTTCGTTCCGTCACTGGTAGATCCATTGCCGAAGCTCTTCCAGGTTCGCCACCACGATCTGCTGTGCAGCGGCCTTAGCCTGGATCTTGTTCGGGTCAATCTGATAGCGCTGCAGCACGTATTGCACCAGGGCTCCGCGACTGGGGATTAGCAGTTGCTCCTGCTGCATGCCGTAGTCCTGCGCGACGATAGCCTTCTGCTCCGGTTTCAGGCGTGGGTCGGGCTCAATGATCACAGTCACTTCGGAGGACCAGCCGGTGTCCTCTTCTCGTCCGTGCTCGGAGACATCCAGTACATCCGGTTCACCGCGGAAGCGACTGAGGACAAAGTCGCGGTAGTCCCGGTTCTTCTCACAGAAGGCTCGGACATGCCAGCGCATGCCGGTGTAGATGAGTGTGTGTGGGGCAATGAGTCGTGTCTCCGGTACTGGATTGGCTAGCGAGACATACTCGCATTCCAGACGCAGCCCTTCACGGCAGGCCCTTACCAGGGGGCGCAACACCTGCGGCTGCACGGAACGATCCGGCACCTTCAGCACTTCGGTATGCGCATAAGCCAGGGCCAGCCCCTCGATATGTGGTGCTCGCTCCTTGTTCTGGCTCAACAGGTGCAGATAGGCGCTGGCACTGTTGTCGATGAACTTTGGTGAGAACTTCAGGCTGGGGACATAGCCCTTCAGGTGTTTGTCATATGTCAGGTTTTTAGGCGCATGCTCGGTGATGTAGGTGTTGATGTCCTTCGATGCCTGCTGCCGACTGATACCGAAGCTCTGCATCAGATGCCCCGTGGTTAGCCGGCCTTCCCACCAGGCCACGGTTTCGATCAGGCGATAACGCAGCGCCAGATCCCAGCGGACAGATTCGATCGACTGCTTCCGTTTCATTGAGCCCTCTCGTGTTCGAAAACCTTACCTGTACAGGTAAACACCATAGATACGTCGCTCAAAGCTACATAACCTGATTCCGTCATTCAACAGATTCAGCAGCGAGCTGACGCAAATGGGGCTGACCAAACGTCCCCACGTCCAGTTGTCGTAATGCCAGTTGGAACTTTGTCAGCGCGGCTGAAGATATCTAAGGAGCGGAGTATGAATCGTCTGGACAGGATCAAGGGCTGCCTGCTGGGTGGGGCCGTCGGAGATGCCTTGGGAGCTCCGGTGGAGTTTCTCGATTGGGCGACCATTGAGCGGAAGTTTGGCTCGTCAGGCATCCGAGATTTCGCTCAGGCCTATGGCGTCACAGGAGCGATTACCGATGACACGCAGATGATGCTGTTCACGGCCGAGGGGCTGTTGCGTGCCCATGTCAGACAGGCATCGCGTGGTCTCTGCCATCCGCCATCGGTGATTCACCACGCGCTATTGCGCTGGTACCTAACTCAGGGCGGAGAACCAGCCACCGAGGTGGCGAAAGACGGATGGTTGATTCAGGAGAGGGCGCTCTGGTCTCGTCGAGCACCCGGTATGACGTGTCTATCGGCGTTGCGTGATTGCAAGTCCTTTGGCGAAGCGGCACGCAACGGCAGCAAGGGCTGCGGCGGTGTCATGAGGGTAGCGCCCCATGCATTCTTCCCTGAGCCCTTCGAGCTGGCGGCGGAGTCTGCTCATCTCACCCACGGGCATCCGACCGGGTATCTGGCAGCCGGGCTGTTTGCTGACATTCTCGCTCGCCTCCTGCTGCCTTCCTGTTCGCTGGAGGAGGCAATCCTGGGAAGCCTCCGGCAGTACGGACATCGCGAAGGCATGAGCGAGACACGAGAGTTCATCGAACTGGTGTTGGCACTTTATCAGAAGGGCATTCGGCCGACCCCTAAAGTCATTGCGCTGCTGGGTGGCGGATGGACGGCCGAGGAAGCGCTGGCCATCGGATTGTGGTGTGCATTGATGGCCGACAGCTTCGAGCAGGGGGTGACCTGGGCCGTCAATCACAGTGGGGACAGCGACAGCACGGGAATGATCGCCGGACATTTGCTCGGCATCCAACTCGGCAGCGCCAGCATTCCCGAGCGTTGGCTCGCATCGCTGGAATTGCGCGAGGTGATCGAACAGGTCGCCGTCGATATCGATGAGGTGCCGCGCATTTACGGTGGCGAGTACGGTGAGGATCGCCGCCACGACGAGCAGATCTGTCGGCGATATCCGGGATGGTGATTGGGTCGCCCCACCAGCCCTGCTCGCCAGGGCGACGCGAAATGAACCTAGCGCCGGCGACACAAGTTGTCGCGCGGCACGCCTAGATTACGGAACAACAAGGCCTGAAGGCACCCCTATGCCGATCCCACCGCCGCCTATCACATTTAGCTGTCCACGTTGCTCGTGGCAGAAAACAACCCTACCGAAGAGCGATGTGTTCGCGATTGGATTCGATTACTACATCCGATGTCCGAAATGCAGTCACGAACCCGTGACGCAGCGCAGGGCAACCGCGATCGATGTGATCAGGGCCCGGCTCGAACACTTGCTACGGTTTGATCGACGTTAAAAATTTCTGAACGTGGAGCACTAGCACATGAAAAATCTTTTTGCGGTTATCGGCTTCATTGTTGTCGCCAAGAAAGGCTACGAGCTGCATCGCGAGTACAGCGAAATGAAGCGCGAGCGGGAGCAGCAGACGGCAAACGTGGATCGCCACAAAGATACTTAGGGCGCAATCAATATCCCTCCATGAACAAGACTGCTTCCAACTGACGCAAGCTGTAGGTGTGCCCACCACGCTGATTGAGCGATGTGAGTACAGTTTTGGCCAGATCGTTCGCATCCAACTGCGCGGACCAGGATGTATAGGCATTGCTCCAGCGAATACGGGTCGCACGGGGCCGAGAACCTCCCCTGCCGGAAATGACACCAAGACTGGGATAGGCCTTCCTGAAAGTGCTCAAATCGGCGTCTGCCATCACGCTTTCAGCTATAGAAACCAGAGCGGTGGCCACTCGCGAGTCATAGATCAGGAAATCATCGGGATAGAAGATCGCATAGAGCTTGGTCCAGGCACTATTCATCGACGCCGAGCTTTTCCGGTTCTTCAGTGCAGCCAGGCATAGGTTGTCCACCACCACCTGCGGATCCTCAGTCGGCAAACGCACTCCGCCCCACTGACAAATCTCTGAGAACAACGCGAGAGCCTCCAAAGCATTCCCCTGTAGGCCACTCAACAGCAGCTTCTGCGCTCGCACCACGAAGCTTTGCAGAAGTTGCTCCGTGTCGTCATAACCGATTGCAGGAGTGGGCCAGAAGTAGCAGGAGATTCTTGCATCCACTCCCGTCACGGGCTTCTGCGGATGAAGACTCTTGCGCTTGCGGTTGAAGATCTGAAACGGTTCGTTCTCTAGGTAACAGGCAAAGCGATCTTCCAGTTTAACCAGGGACGATTCGGCAATGGTGGAGGATGCCGATGCCCCTTCCTTCTCAAGCCACTCCTCCTGCTCATCCAGAGCGATCACCCGATAGAGTCCTTCCGCCACCCGTCGATACTTAGCCACCTGCCCCGCCCGAACTGAATAGCCGGAGTCTTCAGCATTGTTGGCCATCTCAGTACGGATATGGCTCTCAGAGTAGAAATCAAAACCTACGCGATAGCGCACAACCTCCTTTCCATCGATACGCCAAAATACCTTGCGTGTATCCCCGAGCAGGTCAGCAGCTCTGAGCTCCTTTTCGAGCACTCCGTTTTCAATCTCCAGGATGATCGAGTCGTATAGCGCCACGCCATTTCTCCTTACGCTCTCCAGGCATCTGGCCCGAATCGCCTCCTACCTATTCCGACAACTCGCGTTGCGGCGGAACACAACAGTTGCCAAATAGATACAGAAATATCCATCGCGTAATGCCACTAGACTGCCAACTCACCAAACCAGGGCATCGCGATAAACACCTACCCGGCCGTCCTGCATCGTGCAGTGGCCAATAATGTTCATCCATCGAGCTGAAGCATCGCAGGCTGCGCGACCGAATACATCCGTCCCAGACTGTCCAGTTTCGACTTGATCTCATCCACCCATACCTGCGGCGCGTGCACACGGATATGGTCGTTGAGGCCAAATATCCACCAGAGGGTTTCCTGATCGAGCGGAACGTGGGCACGCAGACGCTGCCAATCCCCCCCAGAGACAGGCTCCAGACTCTGCCGCTCGCTCAACGGCGTTTCGTTCAGGAGCCAGGCGACTTGCGGGTGGACATCCGCAATTAACTCGACCCCTTCAGCGGCCTGACGCCGAGAAAACGCACCGTCCGCGATATAGCGATCTAGACTGAAGTCCTTGTGCTCGTTCACCGGAAGATCCAAAAGCTGTGCACTCTGAATCCGGTGCAAGGCGAACTGCCGCAGATCGACATAATCGTTGGCAGTGCCAATCAGGTAGGTGATCGAGTGACGGGAAACAAGAGCCAGTGGGTGAATACGCAGGTTTTTCCGCCCTTCCTTACTCCGGCTCAGGTACTCGACCTGCAACTGCCGCCCCTCTAGCAGTGCCGCAGAAACCTGGGCCCAAACCCTGGGAGCCAACTGGGCTGGCATCAACGCTTTTCCGTTAGGGAGTGTACGGACCCTGCGCGCCCAATGTGCCAATCCGTTACGTCCAAGCCCGTCTAGATAATTGCGGGCTCTACGAAATTGCGGCCCGAGCTGCGCCAAAACGCTCTGCGGCAGAGTTTCCTTCAGATGATGTTCCGATAGATACAGCGCCAATGCGGTCGGAGCATCCATATCCGCAAACTCCGACGAGGCATCCCGCGTGAAGCTCCAGCGATAAGGGGTCTCACTTGTGTCGCACAGCAACGAGAACGGCACGGAGAGCCGACCTAGATCTCGCTGGACCGAACGAAGAGTAACGCTGAACCCTCGATCCTTGAGCTTTTCCAGAAGAGTCGTGGTTGCTATTCGTCGCGGCTCGACGGGAATCAGACGCAAAAGAGCAAATAGCCTGAGCAGCGTATCCTTCGCTTTGGACATCGTTCTACCTTGAAATTATCCACTTCCGGCCGGCCAAGTGGCGCCAGAAAGCACTAGCCTATCGCGATAGGTGGCTCATTGCCATACAACTGAAGCCTTATACGAACCGCAAGTTCAGTCAGTACTGTCGGCAACCTCAGGTGTGCCGGAGCCTCCCCCCCTGCTGGGCCGGACATTCCGAGGCCGCTACCTCGCGTTCCTCTTTCTTGCGCTGCACTCACGGCATAACTCGTAGCCCTTCTTGACCCGATGACGGCAAGAGTTTTCTTTATGATGAGGCTGTAAGGCTTCGGCCGGAAACTACATAAGGCACTCCTCATCAACCTGCAGACGCGCGTAATAAACAATGGCGATTGTCGGAATCAATGCCGAATATCCTGGCTTGATCGCAGTTTTCAGATTTATCATAATTCTGGCGACCTCCTTTTCCAGGCCACGAAATACCTCAAAGGTGCTTCTCAAGTATGCTTGCGTTATATCAACCATAGCAGTGCAACTGGCAATTTCCGTATTGGATCCTAGCTCCGACGATGGCAATTCCCCGCTGTTAATCTGAAAATAAGAAGCAAGCGTCAAGCGTTTGGCTAGAGCATCCACTGCCGCCAGGTACACACTCTGCGGCATAGCCTTAACCTCTTCGACAGTTTTATTAACCAGCGGATTTCCATCGGGAAACGCATATTGAAACATGTATTGGAGCAATACCTGCTCGTACTCGACAATCTTGGCACAGTGGTGAAGTTCCGAAGCCAGTCCATAATGCTCAGCAAGCATCTCCAGAATCTTCGAGTAGCGCAGCCCCCTACCCCTGACAAAGTTAGCAACAAAGTGCCCGGAAACCAATTGCAGTTCACGAGTTAAGGCTAAGGCAAGATCTGCTTCAGTGTCGTTTATCGTCGTCCAGCTACTGCTTTTCAAATGTGTAATCGCAGCATCAAGCAATTCAGTATCCGAAATCCTGAGCACTTGATAAAGGCGGTCATCGCCCTTGACGAAGTCATCTTCCGATAACAGCGCAAGTCTGCTCCCGGGTCCTACCCAACTGGAGAACCTTGCTTTTCTCATAACCTCCCGCAGTTTCGGCCAGTAGTCCGAATGGCCGAATCCTTCCATGTGAATATTGGAGAAATGACGGACCTTCTGACGTCCGAGGCTATTTTCGTCAGCATTCAATAAAAGAACATTATCGCTTTCGGAGTACGCATTTATGAGCCGACCATCAATCCGCTGAAACATTGCGAATGCTTCACTAGGAGAAACTTCAGCGGCCGTCGCCATGAGTAAAACATCGCCAATAGCGGGGCATTGTTCCGACTTATTGAATGGCAGCTTTTTTAGGAGATTTACTACCACCCGCCCACCTAGAGAGTGGCCAATCAAATTGACCCGTTCGACTTGAGGGTGATGGACTTTCAGGTGATCACGAAGTTGATCATAAAGGACCGTCCCCATATCATCCGCTCTAGACCGAATCAGGGAGAAGTGGGCGATCCGGTCAGCTGCCAATGCCAAGGCAGAGGCAACAACATGAATACGCGACATGACAATTATCAGATTCTTAGCCTTACCATTAAGACGCGTAAAATGGCTGGACGGCCAGAATGCAAATATATTCAATTGATCGTGCAATTCTAGAGGAATGCTATTTATCAGACTTTGGCGATCATCAAGATCATGCCCTGCAGAGTAGCCATGAACAAAAACATTAGCTTCCGCAGCATCAACTTTAAATGGCGTCGAAAACTTAAACTCTAGCTTTCTAGAGCCTTTGCTACTTGACTGGCTTGGCGCTTCCAATCTGAGTCCCTCTATAGACCACAAAACAAGGGATTTATCATGAAGGAAAAAGCACGAAAACACCATATTCAGCAGACCGCGCAAGCAAGAAAAAATCGGCCCTACAATTAATTTTGAATTTTTCTAGCATGCGCGTAGACAGTTTGACCTGGAGCACTTTCCAGCCCCCTGCATTCGACTTCACCAAGAACTTACCGACCGTTAAAGCGGAGAACCTCATCAGCTTTCGCGTGAAGAAAACACACTTAACAAAACGAAGTAATAATTATCCCCAGCACGAATCCGGCAAAGGGAGACTGGGCGGAGGACCAATTCAACGGGGTCGGCCTAGCGGTCTACAAAAGGCTCAACTTCCGCATTGGGTAGGCTCTGAGAAACCAGCGAAGTGCTTTCAACAGTCCCCATCCGGGCTCCATCCCAGCTCCACGAACAGGCTCGCCTCGTCGAGGAGATATTCATGCATGCTCGGCGATCCTCCTCGACATCAAGAGAGATCGGTCTACTTCGAGACCAATCTCAGTTTGATGAAACTCCGCCCCCTGATGGTTATTCTTGCCTTTCAACTATTGATCAGTCGTGTACGTCGTCATCCTGCACCACCAGACGAACCTCAATGCGCCGTTGCTGAGCATCCTCCGGCGGTACTCCGGGAATCGGCTGGGACTCGCCGTAGCCGGCTACCACGACGCGCTTGGCACTGGCTGGTGTCAGTTGGCCGATGATCAGCTTGCGCGCCTCGCGAGCGCGGGCCGCGGACAGGGTGAAGTTGTCGTCGTACACGGTGCAGAACGCGTCGAAATTGGTCACCGGGCGCGAGACCGGAAGGTTGTCCGTATGCCCTTCGACATAAACCTTGCCGTTGTGGAACTCGCCGAGGAAGTCCGAGACTTTCTCCTCAATGCTGATGAACGCCTGCTTTGCCTGGTCAGTGACGCAGGCGCTGCCGCGCCCGAACACGCCATCGCGCAGGGTGAACTTCTGCGCGTTGACATCGATCGCCACCAGGCCCTCGCTGGCCGTGCCGCTGAGGGACTGCTTCAGCTCGACCAGCATGCGGTTGACCTTGTCGCGCTGCGAGCTGGTGCTCTGCTCCATCTCCTGCTTGTGCTTGAGATCGGAGTAGGTCTTCTGCAGTACCGACATCACCAGCAACAGCATCACCACCGCCATCACCCCGGCCATCAAGTCGGAGATCGACACCCATTCGTTAGGTTTGTCCTTCATGGCGGGTTACTCAGGCCTCTTCGCGTTCGAGGCTGAGTTGCTGCAGGCGGTTGTCGAGACCTTCCAGGTACCGGATCACTTCGTCCATGGCATGGCGGATACGGCCAACGTGCTCGCCGCTGTTGCTGCTTTTCAGATCGCGGGTGAGCGCCAGGACGTGGCTGTCGATGCCGCCGAGACTGCTGCTGACGGCACCAACCTGATCGACCATCTGCTCCAGCACCGGTTGCAGCGGGCTGCTCTGCTGCATGGTCTGCAGTTGCGCCACCAGCTGTTCCAGGGCGAGGGCGCTTTGTGCGGCCAGGTCGACGACACCGTTGTAGCGGCGGTCGAGGGCGACCATGCGGCGGCCACTTTCCGAGACGGCCTTCAGGCCCGAGACGATCTGTTCGCGCAGGTCGTTGACCAGGGTCGTCATGCCTTCGACGTTGGTGATGAGCGAGCCGCTGGTCACCAGGAACTCGCGCTGCGCGTTCTTCTGGATATCGATGGACGCCTCGTTCGAGCGCTGGACGCTTTCCATGGTTTTACCAACGTTATCCGACAGGTCCGCCACCGCACCGGAGATACCCGCGGTGGCCTCGGCCATGGTGCTGGAGATGTTCGTCATGTTGTGCGCAAAGCTCTCGCCCATGTTGTCGATGGCGCCGGCCAGGTCGCGCTTGAGGCCGTTGAGCACTTCACCCACGCTGGTCTCGAAGTCGCCGATGGCGCCCTGCAACTGCTCGGCGGACTGGCCGATCCCGCTGGCGGCGCCGGCCATCTGGCTGGCCGCATCGGAGAGCGCTCCAAGGTTGCGGCTGTTGGCCTCGACGAAACTCTCGAGACTGGCGCGGGTGGCGCGGGTATCTTCCAGTTGCTGCTGGTTCTGTTCGCCGTGGCGTTGCAACTGGGCGGTGGCCTCGGAGAGCGAGCGACAGGCGTCCAGGCTGTTGGCGTTGAGTGTCTGCAACTGCGGCGCGAGCGCTTGTTGCAGCTCCTGTACTGCCTGGTGGGTGGCTTCCAGCGCGGAGCCTGTGGCCAGGGTAGCGTGCTTGCTCAGCTGGAAGTGCTGTTCAAGTACGCCGTGGTTGGCTTGCAGGTGGCTCTGCAGGGTCTGGTCGATCGTCGCCAGGGCGCCGAGCAGCGACTGCTGTTCGTGCTCGCGGGCCTCGCGCAGCGCCTGGCGTCCTTGCTCGAAGGCGGTCTTCATCTTGCCGATGCACCAGCGCAGGCGCCGCTCCTCATAGCGACTCAGGCTAGCCATGGTCTTGATGAGCAGAAACGCCATGATGCCCCAGGTGGAGGTTTTGAACTTGGTGCCCAGCCCCTCCATCATGCCCATGAGGTTGGTCATAGCGTTGTCCATGCCGCCGCCGGCATTGGCTTCGATGAGGATGCTGGAGGCCTTGTTCAGAGCGATGCCAAGGCCCAGGAAGGTGCCCAGGAGGCCGAGGATCAGCAGGATGCCCGGCATGACGTCGGCCATCTTCTCGCCGGCGCTGGCCACCGCCGCGCTGATCTCGTTCAGCGAGCCGTGCTCGACGTCTAGGTCCTGGGCGCCGCCGCCGCTCCACTTCTTTTCCCAGCGGGCCGGCCGCGCGCCCAGCCACATGGCGACCAGGGTAATCAGGGCCAGCGTCAGAACCAGCGAGCCGAAGACCAACTGGATGGAGTCGTTGCCAGGTTTCAGGAACCCCAGGATTTCCTCGAAACTCACGCCGCCACCTCGACCAGTTTGGCGGTGCGGGCGCGGCTCGCCTCTTCGAACATGTTGGCGAAGTCGATGATCAGGTATTGCTCGTCTTCGCTCAGGTCTTCCCAGCGCTTGCCGTGTTGGGCGCAATCGATGATCAGCATGCCGGCGGCGGCGCTGTCTTCGATCAGGTATTCCTTGCCAGCGAAGTCCTCGGGGTTGCGTTCCAGCATCTGCAGGAAGCCCTCGGCGGCGTAGACGTAGTTGCGCATTTCGTTGGTGACTTTGCGCTTGCTGTTCATCTGCGCCTCGAGTTTCGGCAGTTCAACCTGCAGTGCCGCCAACTGGGCAGTTTCCTCGGCGCTGAGCTCGGCCAGGCGCTGGCTCACTTCCAGACGACGGATCTGCAATTTCTGTTCGGAGAGGGCTTTGTCGAGGCTTTTCCATTGCTGCTCCATATCGGCCTGGTTCACGCCCCAGGCGACGATCAGTTCCTCGAAGACGAACGGGATCAGCTTCTTGCCGAAGCGCTGCAGGATGATCGAGTCCAGGCGCGCGGTCTGCGCTTCGCTCAACTGGGGGCGCGGCTTCAGTAGCTCGGCGGCTATCTCGGTGAGGAACAGGTCGTCCGCGTCGATGGCATGGATGTCCTGAGCTTCGACCAGGCGTTGCTCGGTGTCCTTGAGCAGCTTCTGCGCAGCGCGCAGGCGAAGGTAATGATGGAAGTCGGCGATCGCATTGTTCTGCAGCACGTCCTTGATTCGCGACGCGAGCTGCGCGTACTGAGTGATGAGCAAGGCCACGTCGAGCGCCTGGGCCGCATCGCCACGCACATCGCCACGCGCCTGGCGAAGGGTTTCCTCGTGCGCCTCGGCTTCGGCCATTTCCTTGTCGTTCAGCCACAGGTCGCGCAGCTCCCGGGCCCTGTGGATGGCCCACTTGATGGCGGCGTCGACCTTCTTCGCCATCTCGCTCTGGTCCCAGGCAAGCAGGGCGCCCAGGACCTTGTCGAAGGCGTTCAGGGCGCTGCTCACCCAGGGAAAGGTGGGCAGGTTCTTCGCGCTCCACTGGGCGGCGAACTGGACTCCCGGGCGCACCACCTTCTCGACGAAGGGCTTAACCTTCTTCCAGACCTCCTTCACGGTGCCGACGAAGCCCTCGGCCTTGTCGGCCATCCAGTCGAGCGCCTTGGCGGCTACTTCCTTGGTTTTGTCCCAGGCCGCGCTGGCGAAGTTGCCCACGCTTTCGACCGCACTGCTGACCCACGAAAAAAGTCCCATGACGTTCTCCTTGCTTGCTTACTGAATGCCCAGCAGGGCCTTGGCCCGGGCCGCGTCCTGTGCGGAGTGCGTCTTGCCGGATGAATGAGGTGTGGCCACGTGTTCGTGGGTTGCCAGTACTTCGTCTATGGCGGCGTACAGATGCTCGGCGTTAAGCCGTGGCGAGCTGTCGTCGCGCTCGGCGGCGAGGAACGCCTTGGGCAGCGCCAGGCGCATGCAGGTGCGGATCTCACGCCCGGAGAGTCCTTCGGAGCGCGAGCTGGCGCTGTCGAGCAAGGCTTCCCGCGAGTCGTCCAGAGGAATCCCGTCGACCAGGAAGCGCTCCCAGAGACGCCGCCGCGCTTCAAGGTCGGGCAGAGCGAACTCGATGTGGTAACCGATGCGGCTGCGGAAGGCTTCGTCGTAGTTCCGGGCGAAGTTGGTGGCGAAAACCACGATGCCCTCGAAGCGTTCCAGTTCGATCAGCAGGGTCGAGCGCATGGCGTTGACTTCGTTGTCCACCCCCTGGGTGACCGAGGACAGGCGCTTCCCCAGCAACGTGTCGGCCTCATCGAAGAACAACAGAGCGCCACTCTCACGGGCGCGTTCGAAGGCTGCCTGGATGTTCTTGGCGGTATCACCCATGAACTTGCTTTCCAGTTCAGCGATGCCCAAGGCCATAAACGGCATCCCGAGCCGCCCGGCAAGTGCTTCGGCGCAAAGGGTCTTTCCGGTACCTGGCGGTCCGTAGAAGTTCAGGATGGCGGTCATGCCCATCGGGTCCACGGCGGCAAAGCCCCAGTCCTCGTAGATCTTCCGGTGGAAACGCAGACGGGCCAGGCACTCGTCGAGCTGAAGACGGGTGCTGGCCGATAGGATCACGTCGGCAGCGAGGTCAAAGCGTGCTTCGCGCAGCGGCGGAAGAATGGACTCTGCTGATCGGCTAATGGCGTCAGCCGCGGCTTTGCGTTCGTTCATAGTGAGCCTTGGAAAGGTAGATTGCGTCATTATTCACAGGTGGGCGTCAGATTCTGTCGCGCCCCTAGCCTGGAAGTTATAAACACAGTCGTTTACCCATCCCTTAGCCGGTGCGAGCCACCGCATCTTCTGTTTCAAGGGGGCGGCGATGGAAATTTGATTCGAAAAAATTTCAGTCCTACATAACCGCAATGACATCACCACCACAGAGGTTCGCCCTATGTCATTGCCGTGTCCTCGCGGTCATTCCCCCAAAGTCGCTTCTTTCCACCACGCCATGAAAGTCGGCGCAGCCATCGGCACCATGGGCGGTATTGCGCGTGGCGTCAGCGCAGCCCTAGCTGGCGGTCAGGCTGAGGCTGTCGTCGGTGCTATTGCCGGGCCGGTTGGCATCACCCTCGGCTCCGTATCGGGCGCCATCCTCGGCGGCCTGGCCGGCGGTGTCAGTGGCTGCGCACTCGGCGCTCAGTTGGGTGAGTCGCTCGACCGCCACGCCCTCGCTCACAACCGCTGCCTGACCTGCGGTCATCGCTTCAACCTGCCGGCCTGATCGGCCTTCACACCCTTCTCATTTCATTCGTCCGGACAGTGCTGCGCCTCGCGCAGCGCTTTATGTCGGCTATTACTTAAAGGAAATTTCTCATGGCTCACCTCGTAGAAACCATGGCTTACATTGGTGCCACTCCCTGACAGAGAGGCATCTCGCATATCTGGCGGCCAGCCGCTAGGCGCTCACCTCGCCGTAGATCCCCGCCTTCATCACTAACCCGCCTTGAGCGGGCTGTTTTGTGCGAATCAGTTACTCAACAAGTAGGAAAAGTCAGTTTTTCTTGATTCACAAACGGGCGAGCTTGAATTGCTCAATCCAATAAAGCCAATTTAGGTAAACGCCAAATCATTGGTGCTCGCTCTTTAACAATGTGGGAACCCATGCCGGCCTCTGGTAGCCGGCCTGCTCGAAGCTTTGGCGCCGATCTGGAGGCAGCCGGGCTGAGGGTTGCATCGCAAAAGCTCCCTACCGGGGCTCTTCAGAACAGGGCTCGGTACCTGGTACAGCGGATGCGAAGAGAACAAAAATCATCGCCCAGGCATCGGTGGCGGGTAACAGTGCCGGAATTCAAAACACCTGACTGCAGCGCGCGGCATTCCGGCGAGGCGGTCCACCAAGACACCAGAAGCAAGACCCGCGGGTTTCAGAAGCCCAGCAGGCGAACGCGGGAACAACATCGAAAGCATCACTGAAGCGCCTTGGAAACAGGGCGCTTTGGGATATGGGTAGGCAGCCGGCAGTTGCTTCCCCTAGTAAGAGATCTTCGCCCTCCCCTATCGGACCACCATCATTGGAGTAGCAACCAATCCAAACCATCTGAAGATTCACACCCGAGGCCATCATGGTTAAAGAAACTGCCACTCGCCAGCCCTCCCAGAGACGAATCTTGCGATTGCCAGAAGTAATTCGCCTTTGCGGCTTCAAGCGCTCGAGCATCTATCTCCTCATGGCTAAGGGGGAGTTTCCAAAAGCAAAACCGATTGGAATCCGAGCTGTTGGCTGGGATTCCGTGGAAATTGATGAATGGATTACCGCGCGGCTTGAGGGGCAAGCCCAGACACCAAGGAACAACGGATGAACATAGAGCTCATCAAGATAAGCGAATTCCAGCGCCGCTACTGGGGCAGCAATGGCACTCCCCTGTGCGGCCAAACCATCCGCAACAAAATCCGGAATGGAGAAATTCCGGGCAAGCAGATCGGCAGGCTCTGGTACATCGACTGGGCGGCCTTCACGAAGTCAACCGGTGAGGATCTGGTCGCCATGGTTCTACAAGGATCAGGTTAATGTCGCCACGGCCTCGGAAAAAAGAAAACAATGGCTTGCCGCAGAACCTCTACTTTGACGCACGACGCAGCATCTATCGTTACCGTCGCCCTACCGATGGCAAATGGTTCCAATTCGGAGAAGACCGAGCCAAAGCCATCGACGCCGCCAGGCAGTTGAACCTGACGTTCATGCAGGGCGGTGATCTCGTATCCAAAGTCCAAGGGGTCGAAGTAGATCTGTTCGTTAGCTTCTTGGACTACTACGAGCGGGAGGTACTGCCACCTCGCGAGCTAGCGAAAGGCACCCTCGAACTTTACAGAGTGCGTTTTCGGCAGTTCCGGGCGGCCTGGCCGTCAAATGCCATCGATGGCATCACCATTCGTATGGTCGCGAAGCTACTGGACAGTCTGACTCCGCGGGCAGCTAATCAGGCGCGCGCCCTCCTCGTCGACATTTTCAATCACGCCGTTGCGAAGGGCCTATGCCCTGACAACCCCGCCGCAATCACAATCCCCAGGATCGAGAAGAAGCAGCGGAAGCGCCACACAGTCGATGGCTTGCGAGCGATTAGAGAAAAGGCGCCGGATTGGTTGAAGAACGCGATCGACCTTGCGCTGATAACTGCTCAGCGGCGCACCGACATCCTGGCAATGCGCTTCGATGATATTCGGGACGGATTCCTGTATGTCGTACAGCGAAAGACGGCGAAGGCGTCCGACGCAGCGTGGATTCGGTTCCAAGTGACACCGGAACTGCAGAGCGTGCTCAACCAATGCCGCGATAACGTGCCATCCCCCTTCCTGATCCACCGGAGGCCGCAGCGAAAACGGCAGAATCTCGGGGCACGCAAGGAGCACTGGACGAAGATTGACGAGCGCTATCTGACCAGGACCTTCAAGGAGGCCAGGGACGAAGCAGGCTGCTATGCAGATTGGCGCGAAGAAGAGATGCCAGGCTTCCACGAGATCAGGGCGCTATCGCTGCACCTGTACAAGAAAGCCGGAAAGGACGGGCAGAAGGTTGCGGGGCACGCCAGAGAAGAGATGACGAAGAACTACCAGCGAGACCACGAGGATGTGGTTTGGTCGGATGCTGTTCCTGGCCTGGATATCAGTGAAATCGCCCGATAGCTTCGCGCACATTTTGCGCCAGTTTTGTGCGACGCCAGAAATGAAAACGGCCCAAGCACGTAAGTACTTGAGCCGCTTATCAAAATTTGGTCGGGACGGAGTGATTCGAACACTCGACCCCTTGCACCCCATGCAAGTGCGCTACCAGGCTGCGCTACGCCCCGACTTTGCGACCAAGTTGCCCTGGAAGCGGATCGCACTATACCCCAAGCATTCGCTTCGGAGAAGTACTTTTTTCATTTTTTTCAGTTACTTGCGCAGGACGTGCAGAACGTCCTCCAATTCGGCGATCATCTGCCGGATCAGTTGCTTGTACTGAGTGGCGTCCTCGCGTGCTTCATCGCCGGTGAGGCGCTGACGGGCGCCACCGATGGTGAAGCCCTGATCGTAGAGCAGCGCGCGGATCTGGCGAATCATGAGCACGTCCTGGCGCTGGTAGTAGCGCCGGTTGCCCCTTCGCTTGACCGGATTGAGTTGCGGGAATTCCTGCTCCCAATACCGCAGCACGTGTGGCTTCACCGCGCAAAGGTCGCTCACTTCACCGATAGTGAAGTAGCGCTTGCCCGGAATGGGGGGCAGCTCGTCGTTATGACTTGGTTCCAGCATAAGCCTCAACCCTGGCTTTCAGTTTCTGCCCTGGACGAAAGGTGACGACGCGCCGGGCTGTGATCGGGATTTCCTCTCCCGTCTTCGGGTTGCGTCCGGGACGCTGGCGCTTGTCGCGCAGGTCGAAGTTGCCGAAACCTGACAACTTCACCTGTTCGTTATGCTCCAGCGCCTGGCGGATCTCTTCAAAGAAGAGCTCCACCAGTTCTTTGGCTTCCCGCTTATTCAGGCCCAGCTCTTCGTACAGACGTTCAGCAATTTCAGCTTTCGTCAGAGCCCCCATACGCTACTTCCTTAACGTGGCGTTGAACCTTTGTTCCAGCGAGGCGACGATATTCTGCGTAGTCGCGTTCACCTCGTCATCGTTAAGAGTGCGTGATGGATGCTGCCAGGTCAAGCCAACCGCCAAGCTTTTTCTAAGCGGATCAATGCCTTTACCGTGGTAGACGTCAAAGAGCCTGAGGTCTGTCAGCCATTCGCCCGCCGCTTCACGGATCGTGGCGAGGACGAATTCAGCCGGAGTATCCAGATCCACCAACAGCGCGAGGTCACGGCGCACCTCAGGGAAGCGCGACAGTTCGCTGAATTTCGGCAGGCGGCCCTTGGCCACTTCAGCCAGCACCAGTTCGAAGAGGAAGACCGGGCGATCCAGGTCCAGCTCCTTCGCCAGTTCCGGGTGCAGCGCGCCGAGGTAACCGACCAGTTCGCCGTCACGTTCGATCCTTGCAGTCTGGCCCGGGTGCAGCGCCGGATGCTCTGCCGGAGAGAAGGTGAACGCATCGATGGCGCCGGCGTTACCCAGCAGCGCCTCGACGTCGGCCTTCACATCGAAGAAGTCGACGCTTTCGCGACCGTTGGCCCAGCCTTCCGGCTGACGAGGACCACAGACCACGCCGGCAAGCATGTTTTCCTGCACCAGCCCTTCCAACTGACCGACGAAGCGCAGACCGCTTTCGAACAGACGAACACGGGTCTGCTGACGGTTGAGGTTATGCTGCAGGGACTTCACCAGACCCGGCCAGAGCGAGGCGCGCATGGCGGCCATGTCGGCGGAGATCGGATTGGCCAGCATCAGTGGCTCGACGCCGGGGTGGAACAGCTCGAACAACTTGGGATCGATGAAGCTGTAGGTGATGGCTTCCTGGTAGTCACGGGCGACCAGCAGGCGGCGCAGCGCCGGCAGCTCGGCCTGGGACTCAGACTTGGTGTTCGGCGCCAGACGGGCCTGCGGGTAACGGACCGGCAAACGGTTGTAGCCGTACAGGCGGCCCAACTCCTCGATCAGATCGACTTCGATGGAAACGTCGAAGCGATGGCTCGGGACCGCAACGGTCCAGGCATCGGCACCGACTTTCTGTACGTCGAACTCCAAGGCGGTCAGCAGACGCTCGATTTCCGCGCTGTCCAGCTCCATGCCCAGCATCTGGGTGACGCGCTCGGCGCGTAGAGAAACAGGGGCAACCTTCGGTAGGTCTGCTTCGCTGACTTCTTCCACGATCGGGCCGGCTTCGCCGCCGACGATCTGCAGCAGCAGTTCGGTGGCGCGCTCCATGGCGCGACGGGCCAACAGCCAGTCCACGCCACGCTCGAAGCGGTGCGAGGCATCGGTGTGCAGGCCATAGGAGCGGGCCTTGCCGGCAACGGCGATGCTGTCGAAGAAGGCGCTTTCGAGGAACAGGTCGCGAGTCTTGGCGCTGACGCCGCTGTGCTCACCGCCCATCACGCCGGCGATGGCCAGAGCGCGTTCGTGATCGGCGATCACCAGGGTGTCGGCACGCAGGGCGACTTCCTGGCCGTCAAGCAGGACAAGCTTCTCGCCCTCCTCCGCCATGCGCACGCGCACGCCGCCCTTGATCTCGTCGAGGTCGAAGGCGTGCATCGGCTGGCCCAGTTCGATCATCACGTAGTTGGTGATGTCGACGGCGGCGTCGATGCTGCGGATGTCGGAACGGCGCAGGCGCTCGACCATCCACAGGGGGGTCGGCTTGCTCAAGTCGACGTTGCGGATGACGCGACCGAGATAACGCGGACAGGCCTTGGGCGCCAGCAGTTCAATGCCGCGCACTTCGTCGCTGTGCGGGGCGACGGTGTTGACCACCACCGGATTGACCTCGGCGCTGTACAGCGCGCCGACTTCACGCGCAAGACCGGTCAGGGACAGGCAGTCGCCGCGGTTCGGGGTCAAACCGATCTCGATGGAGGCGTCGTCCAGCTCGAGGTAGTCACGGATGCTGACGCCAACCGGCGCATCCGCGGCGAGCTCCATCAGACCGGCGTTGTCGTCGCTGATTTCCAGCTCTTTGGCCGAGCACAGCATGCCGTTGGATTCGACGCCACGCAGCTTGGCCTTCTTGATATTGAAGTCACCCGGCAGTTCGGCACCGATCATGGCGAAGGGGATCCTCAGACCCGGGCGCACATTAGGCGCGCCGCAGACGACCTGGAAGGTCTCCGAACCGTTGCTGACCTGGCAGACACGCAGCTTGTCGGCGTCCGGGTGCTGCTCGGTCGACAGCACTTCGCCCACGACCACGCCGCTGAACTGGCCGGCAACCGGGATCACGGCGTCGACCTCGAGGCCCGCCATGGACAGACGAGCCACCAGCTCGTCACGGGATACCTGCGGATTTACCCAGCTCCGCAGCCACTGTTCACTGAATTTCATCCTGCTCTCCTAAATACGTTGACGGTCGTGCGGGCTAGCGGAACTGGCCGAGGAACCGCAGATCGTTGTCGAAGAACAGGCGCAAGTCGTTCACGCCATAGCGCAGCATGGCCAGACGCTCGATGCCCATACCGAAGGCGAAGCCCTGGTATTTCTCGGGGTCGATGCCGGACATACGCAGCACGTTCGGGTGGACCATGCCGCAACCCATGACTTCCAGCCAGCCGGTCTGCTTGCAGACGCGGCAACCCTTGCCGCTGCAGAGCACGCATTGGATGTCGACTTCCGCCGAAGGCTCGGTGAAGGGGAAGAAGGACGGACGGAAGCGGACGGAGAATTCCTTCTCGAAGAAGGCGCGGAGGAATTCCTCGATGGTGCCCTTGAGGTCGGCGAAGCTGACGTCTTCGTCGACCAGCAGACCTTCGACCTGGTGGAACATTGGCGAGTGGGTCAGGTCGGAGTCGCAGCGGTAGACGCGGCCCGGGCAGACAATGCGAATCGGCGGCTTCTGGTTTTCCATGGTGCGGACCTGTACCGGCGAGGTGTGGGTGCGCAGCAGCATGTTCGCATTGAAATAGAAAGTGTCGTGCATGGCACGAGCCGGGTGGTGACCCGGGATGTTGAGCGCTTCGAAGTTGTGGTAGTCGTCTTCGACTTCCGGCCCCTCGGCCACTTCATAGCCGATGCGGGTGAAGCACTGCTCGATGCGTTCCTTGGTACGGGTGACCGGATGCAGCCCACCGGAGGACTGGCCACGGCCCGGCAGGGTCACATCGATGCGCTCGGCAGCCAGCTTGGCGGCGAGGGCGGCGCCCTCAAGCTCGGCCTTGCGGGCGTTCAGGGCATCCTGAACCTTTTCCTTGGCGACGTTGATCAGCGCGCCGACCTTGGGGCGCTCTTCGGCCGGCAGGTCGCCCAGGGTCTTCATGACCTGGGTCAGTTCGCCTTTCTTGCCGAGGTAGTGAACCCGGATCTGCTCCAGGGCGTTGACGTCTTCGGTGTTTCGCACGGCATCCAGGGCCTGCGAAACCAGCGCGTCCAGGTTTTCCATGTACCAACTCCAGATACAAAATAGGGGAAGAGCGGTAAGGCTCTTCCCCTATCGGTGACGTTACGTCCGGACCGAGATCCGGTAACTGTCGTGGGGCTTAAGCCAGGCTGGCCTTCGCTTTCTCGACAATCGCGGTAAACGCCGCTTTTTCGTTCACAGCCAGATCGGCCAGTACCTTACGGTCGATCTCGATGGCCGCCTTCTTCAGGCCGGCGATCAGACGGCTGTAGGACAGACCGTTCTGACGAGCACCAGCGTTGATACGGGCGATCCACAGGGCGCGGAACTGACGCTTGCGCTGACGACGGTCACGGTAGGCGTATTGGCCAGCCTTGATTACCGCCTGCTTGGCAACGCGGAACACGCGCGAACGCGCGCCGTAGTAGCCTTTTGCGAGCTTCAGGATCTTCTTGTGACGACGACGGGCAATCACGCCACGCTTAACACGAGCCATTTATCTATCCTCTACCAGAAATCAACGCAGACGCAGGGAGCGTGCTACACGGCGAACGTCGGAAGCAGCGAGCATCGAAGTGCCGCGCAGCTGACGCTTACGCTTGGTGGTCATTTTGGTCAGGATGTGGCTCTTGAAAGCGTGCTTGTGCTTGATGCCACCAGCAGTCACTTTGAAGCGCTTCTTAGCGCCACTCTTGGTTTTCATCTTTGGCATGTTTAGTACTCCGCATTCGTTAACAACTGATAACCATCAGGCCTGCCAGTGCCCGGGAGGTTATTTACGCTTCTTGGGAGCGATGACCATCATCAGCTGGCGTCCTTCCAGCTTTGGATGCTGTTCCACGGTGCCGAATTCGGCGAGGTCGTTCTCGACCCGCTTCAACAGCTCCATGCCCAGCTCCTGGTGGGCCATCTCACGACCACGGAATCGAAGCGATACCTTGGCCTTGTCCCCTTCATTAAGGAAACGTACCAGGTTGCGTAGTTTTACCTGGTAATCCCCTTCTTCCGTCCCTGGACGAAACTTGATTTCTTTGATCTGTTGCTGGTGCTGGTTCTTCTTCGCAGCGGCGGCCTGCTTCTTCTTCTCGAAGAGGTGCTTGCCGTAGTCCATGATGCGGCAGACAGGGGGCACCGCATCAGCAGAAATTTCTACCAGGTCCAGCTTGGCCTCGTCGGCTTGACGGAGGGCCTCGTCGAGGGACACCACTCCTATCTGCTGACCGTCAGCACCAATCAGACGAACCTCACGGGCGGTGATATTCTCGTTGATCGGCGGTTTCGGGAGAGCCCGCTTATCCTGTCTCATTTCACGCTTAATAATGATTACTCCGAGTCTTGGCGACCACGCCGGGAAACCGCTCGAGCCAGCAGCTCGACGAACTGGGAGATCGGCATGGAGCCGAGGTCTTCCCCTTCGCGCGTACGTACGGCGACGGCCTGCGATTCAACTTCCCTGTCTCCAATAACCAGGAGGTAGGGAACCTTGAGCAAAGTATGCTCGCGGATTTTAAAGCCGATTTTCTCGTTTCTCAAGTCGGACTTGGCACGGAATCCGCTTTGCTCGAGCTGACGCCCCACTTCCTCGGCCCATTCGCCCTGCTTGTCAGTGATATTCATCACCACCGCCTGGGTCGGCGCGAGCCAGGCCGGGAACAGGCCGGCGTAGTGCTCGATCAGCATGCCGATGAAGCGCTCGAAGGAACCAAGAATGGCGCGGTGCAGCATCACCGGACGGGTGCGGCTGTTGTCTTCGGCGATGTAGCTGGCGTCCAGGCGCTCCGGCAGGTTCGGGTCGTACTGCAGGGTGCCGCACTGCCAGTTGCGGCCGAGGCAGTCCTTCAGGGTGAACTCGATCTTCGGGCCGTAGAAGGCGCCCTCGCCCGGCTGGTATTCCCACTCCAGGCCGGACTCGTTCAGCGCATCGGCCAGCGCACCTTCGGCGCGATCCCACAGTTCTTCGGAACCGACGCGCTTGGCCGGACGGGTGGACAGCTTCATGGAGATGTCGCTGAAGCCGAAGTCCGAATAGACCTGCAGGGTCAGCTTGATGAAGTCGGCCGCTTCCTTCTTCACCTGCTCTTCGGTGCAGAAGATGTGGGCGTCGTCCTGAGTGAAGCCACGCACGCGCATGATGCCGTGCAGCGCACCGGACGGCTCGTTACGGTGGCAGGCGCCGAACTCGGCGAGGCGCAGCGGCAGGTCGCGGTAGGACTTCAGACCCTGGTTGAAGATCTGCACGTGGCACGGGCAGTTCATCGGCTTGACCGCGAAGTCGCGACTTTCCGACGAAGTGGTGAACATGTTCTCGGCGTAGTTCGACCAGTGGCCCGAGCGCTCCCAGAGGATGCGATCGACGACCTGCGGGGTGCGAACTTCCACATAGCCGTGGTCACGCTGCACCTTGCGCATGTACTGCTCGAGCACCTGATAGACGGTCCAGCCGTTCGGGTGCCAGAAGACCATGCCCGGCGCTTCTTCCTGGAGATGGAAGAGGTCGAGCTGCTTGCCGATGCGGCGGTGATCGCGCTTCTCGGCTTCCTCGATGCGCTGGACATAGGCGGCCAGCTGCTTCTTGTCCGCCCAGGCGGTGCCGTAGACACGCTGCAGCTGCTCGTTCTTCGAATCACCGCGCCAGTAGGCACCGGAAATCTTGGTCAGCTTGAAAGCCTTCAGGAAGCGGGTGTTCGGCACGTGCGGGCCACGGCACATGTCCACGTACTCCTCATGGAAGTACAGGCCCATGGCCTTCTCGTCCGGCATGTCGTCGATGAGGCGCAGCTTGTACTCCTCACCACGGGCCTTGAAGGTCTCGATGACTTCGGCACGCGGAGTCATCTTCTTGATGACGTCGTAGTCCTTGTCGATCAGCTCGGCCATGCGCTTTTCGATGGCAGCCATGTCTTCCGGCGTGAAGGGACGCTCGAAGGCGATGTCGTAATAGAAGCCTTCGTCGATCACCGGACCGATGACCATCCTGGCGGTCGGGTACAGCTGCTTGACCGCATGGCCCACCAGGTGAGCGCAGGAGTGGCGGATGATTTCCAGCCCGTCCTCGTCCTTCGGGGTGATGATCTGCAGGGTCGCATCACTGTCGATGATGTCGCTGGCATCGACCAGGCGGCCGTTGACCTTGCCGGCCAGGGTGGCTTTCGCCAGGCCCGCACCAATGGATTGCGCCACCTCGGCCACGCTGACCGGATGATCGAAGGAACGCTGACTACCGTCGGGAAGAGTAATGATGGGCATGGCGCCTCCTCTCCTAGTGGTGACCCCTACGAAAGGCCACATGGGTTGGGATGTGCCAGTAAGCGTCGCCCGCCGGGTAGGCCTGCCCCACAGTGGCAGGCGCCTTGTCGGCACCCTGCGCTTGCACGCGCGGACGGAGATCACTGGAAGAAATCGGATGAAACCTGCCCGCGGGCGATAGCGGGCAAGGCGTGGGATGTTACTGCAACTTTGGATAGCTGACGAGCGGTAACCCTGACTTGCCTCAGTATTGCTCGACAAACTCCAGCACGGCGCGATTGAAGGCAGCCGGACGGATCACGTTCATGCCATGGGAGGCGCCGGGAATCGTCGCAGCACGGACATCCGCCAAGGTCGATTGCAGTGCCTGGAGAATCCGCGGAAAGGGCTCCGGACTCTTCGCGCCACCGATCAGCAGAACCGGTAATTGCAGCTGTTCGAGCTGAACTTGGGAAATCGGCGGCGGATGGTCCTCCACCTGCCCCACCAGCGTCATGGCATTGGCCGTGGCCATTTCGCGGAACTGGCGGGAGGAGCGCGCCCACACACCCGCACCGCTGACAGTATCGACGAAGAGCTGCAACCCCTCGCCAACCTGACCGGCGCGAATCATTGCCAGCGCCTGCTGACGAAACTGATTGCGCGCAACCGGAGATACCGGCGGAACCAAACCCGCCATACGGAATACATCTTCCGCAAAATCTCCGCCGGGATCGGCCAGCGTCAGGGAGCGCAACTTCTGCGGCGCCATCAAGGCCACACGCAGACAAAGATTGCCGCCCCTCGAATGCCCGAGCAAATGCACCGGACCGGGCAACTGATCCAGCAATGCCAGCAGATCGCTCACATGCTGCTCCGTCGTGAACCCCGCGCCTTCGCCATCCCACCGCTCAGGGAAATAGTGGCGCAGGCTGGGGGCCACTACGCGATAGCGAGTCGATAACGCCGCAAACTGCCCCTGCCAATAGCGGGAATCGCAGAGCGATCCATGAACCAGCACAAGCGGCACACCCTGCCCCGCCGCCTGGCAGGCGAGCTCATAATCATTGACCCGATACCGCACGTACTCTCTATTCATCCAGCACTCGCACTCAACGCACCACAACAAAGCACACAATATTCAGAGGGACTTGACGAAAGCCTGCCCCTTTAGTCCGCGCATTATCCCTCAAGCAGCAACTAATCTGCGCCCCGAATAACACAGCCCTGACATTTAAGGCTTATTTTACGGCTCGCAATAATTCATATCCGCAGTTGACGCCGACAACAACAAAAACAGAAAATCCCCCAACAATTCACCCCTGCCCACGGGAGCATAAGATGTCCAAACTTGCGGAATTCCGCGAAGCCGAACGCCAGCTCAAAGAACAACTCGCCCTGCTGGAAAAACTCAAGAATGACAGCAGCCTGAAAAAAGAACTGGAGTTCAAGGACCAACTGCAAGCCCTGATGGACCAGTACGGCATGAACCTGCGCAATGTCATCGACATTCTCGACCCGCAGGCCCCCGGCGAACCGGCGCCGACCCAGCATCGCCGCAGCCGCCAGCTGAAGACCTACAAGAACCCCAATACCGGCGAAATCATCGAGACCAAGGGCGGCAATCACAAGACCCTGAAAGCCTGGAAGCAACAGTTCGGCGCCGAAATCGTCGAATCCTGGCTGCAGAAGTAAGACGAAAAACCGCAGGGCGCTCCCGCCCTGCGGTTTTCTTTACCGTCTCGCAATGATTCTGACCAACGGCCGAAGACCAACTGGCCATTGCCGACAGAAATCCATATAATTCCGCACGCGAGTACCAAACCTAAGGTCGCCCCTCCCAGCACTCCCCTACCTTGATCCAGGGTTGAAGCTGGTTACTACAGGGCCACGGCCAGCGCATCCTCCGCATCGATTCCAGAGCACGCCAACCGCGCCAGGAAAGTTTGCCCGAGCGATAGCGCCCACGTCAGTTCAACTGCTTTCACCCAACACTGCAGACTGACGCGAACCGACCCTCAAGTTTCCATTCGCTGCCATATTCCGGTCACACGCCTTCTGCATCCTCAGATTGCACCCGGAGCTTTTTACGATTTCAACGGTCACAAGGCCGTTACCTATTTGGAAAGACAAGACAATGAAAACCTCCCTGCAAATCCAGGAGGCGATTCACACCCTTTCGGTGGCTTTCGCCCCTCTGAACTGCGTCATCCAGGCCAAGCGCAAGCACGGCTTCAGCTTCACGCTGGTGAACGAGCATGGCATCGCCAAGCACACCGAGCGCCTGTACCCCCAGCAATACCAGGACGAAGCACCGCTGAACGCGGTCATCCAGCGAGTGCAAGCCACCCTCGCCGCCTGAGCCTGAAAATGAAAAGCCCCGCCGAAGCGGGGCTTTTGCTTTTCTGCCTCCCATATAAAGGAAGCAACGCCAGAAAGGTCAGCGCAGACTGATCCCCGCCTTCACCGATTCGATCTCGCCCGCCAGCGCCGCATAGCGCTCCGACGGCACGGCATAGGTCAGCGAATAAGCCGCTCCATCACCCAGCGCCACCTGCAGGGTCTGCTTCAGTACCTCGGTGCCGTTCTGGCTGATGCCGCAATGCACCTCCAGGCCATCCAGCCCGCCCAGCTTCGTATCCAGGGGCTTGCTGCACGCAGCCAGGAAGCCCTGGCGGAGGAAATCCTTCTGCAACGCCTTGCGCATCTCGACGATGACATTCGACACATTGATGGAAGCGCTGCCACCCAGGCGACTGCGCGTGACCTCCATGACCAGTTCCTGGGCGCCATCCTCCGCCAGGCGCACACCGCGCTGGCGGATCACCGGGGCATCGGCCACCGCCTCCGCCGGCGAGCGCGAAACACTCCAGCCGCTCGGCCAGATCACCTGCATCTCCGCCAGCGCCTGCTCCGACGCCAACAGCGCGCCGAGCAACAAACAGAATCGCAGAGCGCTCATCACCACCTCCAACACACCCCAGGAGACACCATAACAGGCGAGCCAGCTTTTCTGCGGGCAAACAAAAAGGGCGATCCTTTCGGATCGCCCTTTTTGCAATCGCCGAAGCGATTATGTTTGGTAGGCACAATTGGACTCGAACCAACGACCCCCACCATGTCAAGGTGGTGCTCTAACCAACTGAGCTATGTGCCTGTCGATGTGGGCGCATTCTACGCGATCGTTTTGGAGCGTCAAGCACTTTTTTCGCTAAGCCACTGAAAAAGTGAATTTTTTTATGTTCGACCGTCCGTAAATTATTTTGCACGGATACTAGCCGACCCGATTCGACTCAGGTAGCATCCACCTATCTCGTAAAAAATAACAAACACAGGTGCATTATGCCGCACACTCCCTACCCCACTTCCTATTACGCAGCCTCGGCCAACCCGGTCCCGGCCCGTCCTGAGCTGCAGGGCGAGGTGGAGACCGACGTCTGCGTGATCGGCGCCGGCTACACCGGCCTGTCCACCGCGCTGTTCCTGCTGGAGAACGGCTTCAAGGTCACCGTACTGGAAGCCGCCAAGGTCGGCTTCGGCGCTTCGGGCCGTAACGGCGGCCAGATCGTCAACAGCTACAGCCGCGACATCGACGTCATCGAACGCACCGTCGGCGCCAAGCAGGCGCAACTGCTGGGCCAGATGGCCTTTGAAGGCGGCCGCATCATTCGCGAGCGCATCGCCAAGTACAACATCCAGTGCGACCTGAAGGACGGCGGCGTGTTCGCGGCCCTCAGCACCAAGCAGATGGGCCACCTGGAAGCCCAGAAGAAGCTGTGGGAACGCTACGGCCATACCCAGCTGGAACTGATGGACGCCAAGCGCATCCGCGAAGTCGTCGCCACCGACAGCTACATCGGCGGCATGCTCGACATGAGCGGCGGCCATGTCCATCCGCTGAACCTCGCCCTGGGCGAAGCCGCGGCCGTGGAGTCCCTGGGTGGCGCGATCCACGAGCAGAGCCCGGCCGTACGCATCGACCGCGGCGCCAACCCGGTGGTGCACACCCCGAAAGGCCGCGTGAAGGCCAAGTTCGTGGTGGTCGCCGGTAACGCCTACCTCGGTGGCCTGGTGCCGGAACTGGCGTCCAAGTCGATGCCCTGCGGCACCCAGGTGATCACCACCGAGCCGCTGAGCGACGAACAGGCCAGGGGCCTGCTGCCGCAGGACTACTGCATCGAAGACTGCAACTACCTGCTGGACTACTACCGCCTCTCCGGCGACAAGCGCCTGATCTTCGGCGGCGGCGTGATCTACGGTGCGCGCGACCCGGCCGACATCGAGGCGATCATCCGTCCGAAGATGCTCAAGGTGTTCCCGCAGCTGAAGAACGTGAAGATCGACTTCGCCTGGACCGGCAATTTCCTGCTGACCCTGTCGCGTCTGCCGCAGGTTGGCCGCATCGGCGACAACATCTATTACTCCCAGGGCTGCTCCGGCCACGGCGTGACCTACACCCACCTCGCCGGCAAGGTGCTGGCCGAGGCCCTGCGCGGCCAGGCCGAGCGCTTCGACGCCTTCGCCGACCTGCCGCACTACCCGTTCCCGGGCGGCCGCATGTTCCGCGTGCCCTTCACCGCGATGGGCGCCTGGTACTACAACCTGCGCGACAAGCTGGGCGTCTGACGCTCCGCTCCGCACGAAGAACAACGGCGCCCTGAGGCGCCGTTTTCTTTTCCACCCGCAAAGACCGGAACAGGTTCAGCCGCCCGGGCACGCCGGCAGCGACTCGCAACGGGCAGCGGAGTCCGCAGCCCCACCGGGAACCACCGAAAATCGCGGGTCCGCCGGCGCCAGCCGGGCCGCACAGCTGCCCGCCTCATGCGCCTGCTGCGGGCAGCCACGCTCGCCCAGCACATTGCCCAGGTTGAACCAGCCCGCGGCGAAATCGGGACGCGCAGCCACGCTTTGCCGCAAGGCCGACTCCGCATCGGCCAGGTCGCCACCCGCGTACCGCGCATTGGCCAGGGCGAACCAGCCCAGCGCGTCCTGCGGCCAGGCCCGGGTCGCCGTGCGATAGGCCTGCTCGGCCAGGGCCGGCTGGCCGGTCTCCTCCAGGTCATGGGCGGCGCGCAGCCAGGCGGTCGGCTCCACCGTGGCCGGCAGGCGATCCGCCGGCAAGGTCAGCACCGCCCAGCGATTGCTGCGCGCCCAGGTGACGTCGAAGGCGGTGAAGTCGATCACCAGCCGCTCGGTGATCCCCGAACGCAGGATCAGCTCATGGCGCTGCCGGTCGAAACCGACCACCACCGCGAAGTGCCACATCGGCAGCCAATCCAGCCCCTGGTTCTGCAGGACCAGCACCGGGTTGCCCGCCGCCACCTCGCTCAGCACATCCTCCAGGCGCGGCCGCAGCGGATAGACCAGCATGCCCTTCTCCCGCGCCGCCGCCACCAGCTCCACCTGCAGGCTGCCCTGGCGCTGCGGGAGGAACACGCGCTCCTTCAGCTGCCGCGGCGTCACCCGCACGCCGCGCTGGTTGAGCATGGTCGCCAGCGCGGCGGGGCCGCACTGGAACTCCTGCTGCGGGAAGAACTGCACCTCGCGCAGCTCCACGCGCTCGGGCAACGCCTCCACAGCCGGCGGCAACTTCGGCGCCTGGGCGCAGCCGCCGAGCGCCACGGCCGCCGCCAGCGCGGCAGCCATGGCCCAGCGACTCAACGCTGGCACCTGACGAAGGTGAAGATGTGGGTGATGCAGAGAACGTCGGTGATGATGAAGATCAGCAGGAACAGCAGGATGATGCCGATGATGCCACCGGCGGGCGCCTGGTCCAGCTGCTGGTTGAACTGCGCCAGCTCCTCGTTGGAGAGGCTCTTGATGCGCTGCTCGACCTGACTGCGCTCAACGCCCATGGACTGCAGCTTTTTCTGCACGCCCTGGTCATCGAGCATCTTCAGCAATTGTTCACGGTCGACCTGTTGTTGCTGCGCCTGCAGCACCTCACCGGTAGCGACCATGCTCGCCTGTGCCAGCGGAACCTCCGCCACCACGCCCAATTGCGCCAGCACCAGCACGGCTGCAAGGCTCTTCACCCGCTTTGTTAGTGTCATTCTGGGTCACCTCATCATTGACTACATGCTCAAAGGCACGAGGTGCTGCCGCTCGGCGCAAAAGCCGGCAAGCCGCAACGCTCCCGCCATGTCGGCGCCAACCGCTGGGCCGCTAACTATTAAGATGCTAGGTCAGGAAAAGAGTTCGAAGCGTAATGCGCGCCAATCGGCGTCGAGATGCCCCAGGTAGACGCAGGCGTGCCCACGGGGAAAGAGCATGTGCTCAACCCCGAAGCCGCCGCCCTCCACGCGCAGCAGGCGCCCCCAGGAATGATGGCTGATGCGCCCGCGCACATCGGCGACCGCGCCGCCGCGCCACCAGTGGATGGCGGCCTCGGCATCCTCGATGCCTTCGGGCTGTTCGATGCGCACCGGCTCGTCGCGCCAGCCGATCACCCGCTGCGGAGCGACGCCAGCCTGGCGCTCCAGCGGCAGCGGCGTGACCCACCAGGCGCCATCGCGCTCTTCCAGCTCGACAGCCAGGTCGCACCAGCGCGGCTGCTCCAGCGCCCAGAGCAGGTCACCGTCGATTTCCAGGGAAGGTTCGGGCTGCGCCTGGATGCGGAAGCCGGGACAGACCATTACCCCCTCGCGCAGCGGAATGCGGAGCTCGCTCATGCCCCCTCCCGCCGCAGGAAGGGACCGGCCTTGCGCTCCAGCAGGAGCACCAGCTCCGGCTGCAGGTAGGCGTAGTCGTCGGGGATGTCCAGGCAGATCAGCCGCTTGCCGCGCATCGCCTGCGGGAACCGGCGCAGCAGCACCTGCCGCTGCCGCCGCTCCATGACGAAGACCAGATCGGCCCACTCCAGTTGCTCGGCGCTCAGCGGGACTTCCGCGTCCGGCGCCAGCCCGGCGGAGTCGGTCTCGACGTCCGGCCAACTGGCGAAGACGCTTTCAGCGGTCGGGCTGCGCAGGCGGTTGCGGCTGCAGATGAACAAAGCGCGGCGCACTTCATCCTCCCTACGGCTGGCGCGCGAACGGCAGCGGCGATTCTAGGGAAGATATGCGCCCAGGGCGAGGCCGCCGGCCTCCTGCCACTCGAGAAATTCCGGGTTCCGCTGCCCGGCGCGGAAGGGTTCAGCCGCCGGTCACGCTCATGAAGCGCAGCACCTGCACCTGCTGCTCGGCGTCGAAGTGATGGCGCTCGGGCTTGAGCCGCAGCGCCTCCATCAGCGCCCCGCGCAGGCGGGCGACGTCGCCGGGGTGCTCGCGCAGCAGGCGGCGCAGGTCCAGCGCGCCCTCATGGCCCAGGCACAGCACCAGCTTGCCTTCGGCGGTCACCCGCACGCGGTTGCAGTCGCCACAGAAGTTGTGGCTGTGCGGCGAGATGAAGCCGATGCGGCTGGCATGGCCATCGATGCGGTAATAGCGCGACGGTCCGCCGCTGCGCTCGGGCGTCGGCAGCAGTTGCCAGCGCTCGGCCAGGTGCGCGCGCACCTCGTCGCTGCTGCACAGGGTGACCTTGCGCTCATGGCTGCTGATGCTGCCCAGCGGCATTTCCTCGATGAAGCTGATGTCCAGCCCCTTGCCCAGGGCGAAGGCCACCAGGTCGCAGACTTCGTCGTCGTTGCGCCCCTTCTGCACCACGGTGTTCAGCTTGATCCGCTCGAAGCCCGCCTCGCGCGCGGCATCGATGCCGTCGAGCACCTGCTCCAGCTTGTCGGTGCGGGTGAAGGCGGCGAAACGTTCGCGGCGCAGGGAATCGAGGCTGATGTTCAACCGGCGTACGCCGGCGGCGCGCAGCTCGGCGGCGCGCTCGCGCAGTTGCGAGCCATTGGTGGTGATGGCGAGGTCTTCCAGCTCCGGCCGCGCGCCCAGCCTCGCCAGCAGGCTGGTCAGCCCCTTGCGCACCAGCGGCTCGCCGCCGGTGATGCGGATACGCCGCACGCCCAGGCCGATGAAGGCATCCGCCACCGCCTCCAGCTCTTCCAGGCTCAGCACCTGGTCGCGCGGCAGGAACTGCATGTCCTCGCTCATGCAGTAGGTGCAGCGGAAGTCGCAGCGGTCGGTGACCGACAGGCGCAGGTAGGTGATGCGGCGGCCGAAGGGGTCGACCAGTTGGGAATCAGGCATGGGCAGTCAGGGTTCCGGTTGGCAGGCAGGCCAGAGGAAGGTGCGCTGGCAATACATTAGCCGCTTGCCGATATATACACGAATCAGACCCGCAAGTCAGGAAACCCGCCGAGGCGCGTCGCCTTGAGGGGGTTGCGAGGCCGGTGCTACGATGCCCGGCTCGGTTGGGCAACCACAGCAGCACAAGAAGACCAGCACCCATGACCAGCATTCGCGAGCGAAACCGGCGCCTGATCCTGCGCGCAGCCAGCGAGGAATTCGCCGAAAAGGGCTTCGCGGCGACCAAGACCAGCGACATCGCCGCTCGCGCCGGCCTGCCCAAGCCCAACGTCTACTACTACTTCCAGACCAAGGAAAACCTCTACCGCTGCGTGCTGGAAAGCATCGTCGAGCCGCTGCTGCAGGCTTCCGCGCCGTTCCGCGAGGACGACGAACCGGGCGAGGCGCTCAGGGCCTACATCCGTTCCAAGGTGAGGATTTCCCAGGAGCTGCCGCACGCGTCCAAGGTGTTCGCCAGCGAACTGATGCACGGCGCGCCGCACCTGCCGAAGGAGTACCTGGACGAACTGAACGCCCAGGCGCAGCGCAACATCGCCTGCCTGCAGAGCTGGATCGACCGCGGCCTGCTGGCCCCGGTGGACCCGCATCACCTGCTGTTCACCATCTGGGCGGCGACCCAGACCTACGCCGATTTCGACTGGCAGATCTCCATGGTCACCGGCAAGACCAGCCTCAGCGACGCCGACTTCGAGGCCGCCACCGAAACCATCACCCGCCTGGTGCTGCGCGGCACCGCGCCGGACAACGGCTGCGAGCCCAAACCACAGGGACGGTTGCGGCCGTTGTCGATCTGACGGTTTCCAGCTGCTGCGGCATGGGTATCGCTTCGCTCCACCCATCCTGCGGGGGTGCGGCATACCTGTGCGTGTAGGCGCGAGCTTGCTCGCGAATCCGCTTCACTCCTGAGGCATTCGGAGCAATCGGCGGTTCGCGAGCAAGCTCGCTCCTACAGAAATCAGCCCGCGTCGGCCACCAGGCCCGACGCCTGCACGCCGCGGATCGCGCATTGCTCGTCGATGTCCGAGGCGTCGCCGCTGATGCCGATGGCGCCGATCACTTCGTTGGCCTGATTGCGGATCAGCACGCCGCCCGGCGCCGGCACCACGTTGCCCTGCGCCAGGGTGTTCACCGCCGCGATGAAGGACGGGCGCTGCTGCGCGTCCGCCGCCAGCACGCGCGACGACTTGCCCAGCGCCACCGCGCCCCACGCCTTGCCGATGGCGATCTGCGGGCGAAGCAGGCTCGCGCCGTCCTCGCGCTGCAGGGTCACCAGATGCCCGCCGGCATCCAGCACGGCGATGGTCAGCGGCGCGGTGGACAGCTCGCGGCTGGCGGCCAGGGCCTGGCGGGTGATGTCCAGTGCGGTTTCCAGACTCAGGGTGCTCATGGGGTGTTCCTCTTCAAGGTTGATAAGCCGGGGCCACGGGTGTGCGGCCAGGCAATCGCCTGCGCACACGCGCATCAGAAATCTGTACGCAATCTAGTAGCCGAAGGCTCCCCTCAAAGCAACAAAAAAGGACAATTCGTACATAATTTTGTATACATTTTTTCAAACGAAGGTTTGATTCACCAACCGTAACTGACGCCGGAATCCGCGCGCCAAAAGGCTTCACGGCAAAATCTACCGCTCATTCCTCCGTATACAACCCGTCTTGACCTTCAACGGAGAGCCTGCCTAGAATCGCCTCACATTTTGTACACAATCAGTATAAAAACCGAGGAACAAAATATGGCCAGAATGAGAGCAATCGAGGCTGCCGTACTGGTGATGCGCCGCGAAGGGGTCGATACCGCCTTCGGCGTGCCGGGCGCCGCCATCAACCCCATGTATGCGGCCATGAAGAAACTCGGTGGCATCGATCACGTCCTGGCCCGCCACGTCGAAGGCGCGTCGCACATGGCCGAGGGCTACACCCGCACCACCGCCGGCAACATCGGCGTGTGCATCGGCACCTCGGGCCCGGCCGGCACCGACATGGTCACCGGCCTCTATTCGGCCTCCGCCGATTCCATCCCGATCCTCTGCATCACCGGCCAGGCTCCCCGTGCGCGCCTGCACAAGGAAGACTTCCAGGCCGTGGACATCACCAGCATCGTCAAGCCGGTGACCAAGTGGGCGACCACCGTGCTGGAGCCGGGCCAGGTGCCCTACGCCTTCCAGAAGGCCTTCTTCGAAATGCGCAGCGGCCGCCCCGGCCCGGTGCTGATCGACCTGCCGTTCGACGTGCAGATGGCCGAGATCGAGTTCGACATCGACGCCTACGAGCCGCTGCCGGTGAACAAGCCCAAGGCCACCCGCGCCCAGGCCGAGAAGGCCCTGGCCCTGCTCAATGACGCCGAGCGCCCGCTGATCTGCGCCGGCGGCGGCATCATCAACGCCGACGCCTCCGACAAGCTGGTGGAGTTCGCCGAGCTGACCGGCGTGCCGGTGGTGCCGACCCTGATGGGCTGGGGCAGCATCCCCGACGATCACCCGCTGATGGCCGGCATGTGCGGCCTGCAGACCTCGCACCGCTATGGCAACGCCACCGTGCTGGAATCGGACATGGTGTTCGGCATCGGCAACCGCTGGGCCAACCGCCACACCGGCTCGGTCGACGTCTACACCGCCGGCCGCAAATTCGTGCACGTGGACATCGAACCGACCCAGATCGGCCGCGTGTTCACCCCGGACTTAGGGATAGTGTCCGACGCCGGCTCCGCCCTGGACGTGTTCCTCATCGTTGCCCGCGAGTGGAAAGCCGCCGGCAAGCTGAAGGACCGCAGCGCCTGGGTCGAAGCCTGCCGCGAGCGCAAGCGCACGATGCAGCGCAAGACCCACTTCGACAACGTGCCGGTCAAGCCGCAGCGCGTCTACGAAGAGATGAACGAGTTCTTCGGCAAGGACACCTGCTACGTCAGCACCATCGGCCTGTCGCAGATCGCCGGCGCGCAGTTCCTGCACGTGTACAAGCCGCGCCACTGGATCAACTGCGGCCAGGCCGGTCCGCTGGGCTGGACCATTCCGGCGGCGCTGGGCGTGGTCAAGGCCGACCCGGGCCGGCAGGTCGTCGCGCTGTCGGGCGACTACGATTTCCAGTTCATGGTCGAGGAGCTGGCCGCCGGCGCGCAGTTCAACCTGCCGTACATCCACGTGCTGGTGAACAACTCCTACCTGGGCCTGATCCGCCAGGCGCAGCGCGGCTTCGAGATCGACTACTGCGTGCAGCTGGCGTTCGACAACGTCAACGCGCCGGAACTCAACGGCTACGGCGTGGATCACGTCTCCGTGGTCGAAGGGCTGGGTTGCAAGGCGATCCGCGTGTTCGACCCGAACCAGATCGGCGCGGCCTTCGCCCAGGCCCGCGAGCTGATGCAGCAGCACCGGGTACCGGTGGTGGTCGAGGTCATCCTGGAGCGTGTCACCAACATCTCCATGGGCACCGAGATCAACGCGGTGAACGAGTTCGAGGAACTGGCGCTGCGGGGTGTCGACGCACCGACCGCCATCTCGCTGCTGGATTGAGACGTTCATTGGGGCCCCGCGCTGGCGGGGCCCCGGCAAACAAGCAAGAAAGCCCATCAGGAGGCCCCCGACATGCCCCGTTTCTGCGCCAACCTGTCCATGCTGTTCACCGAAGTGGATTTCCTCGACCGCTTCGAAGCCGCCGCGCGCGCCGGTTTCAGCGGTGTCGAGTACCTCTTCCCGTATGACGTCGAGGCCGAGGCGATCAAGGCCCGCCTGGACGCCAACAAGCTCGAACAGGTGCTGTTCAACCTGCCCGCCGGCGACTGGGCCAAGGGTGAGCGCGGCATCGCCTGCCACCCCGACCGCGTCGAGGAATTCCGCGCCGGCGTCGACAAGGCCATCGCCTACGCCAAGGTGCTGGGCAACACCCAGATCAACTGCCTGGCCGGCATCCGTCCGCAGGGTCATGACTGCGCGACGATCGAGAACACCTTCCTGAACAACCTGGAGTACGCGGCGGGCAAGCTCGAAGCCGCGGGCATCAAGCTGGTCATGGAGATGATCAACACGATCGACATTCCCGGCTTCTACCTGCAGAACACCCAGCAGGCCCTGGAGCTCCGCGAGAAGGTCGGCAGCGCCAACCTGTTCCTGCAGTACGACATCTACCACATGCAGATCATGGAAGGTGACCTGGCGCGGACCCTGGAGAAGAACCTCCCGGCGATCAACCACATCCAGCTGGCCGACAACCCCGGCCGCCACGAACCGGGCACCGGCGAGATCAACTACCGCTTCCTGTTCGACCACCTGGAGCGCATCGGCTACCGCGGCTGGATCGGCTGCGAATACAAGCCCAAAACCACCACCGAAGCCGGCCTCGGCTGGCTGAAGAGCCACAACGTGGTGTGACCGACTCACTTCGCAGGATGGCGTGGAGCGAAGCGCCGCCCGCCCCATCCTGCGGCCTGCTCATCGGCTAACCGCGCACGCGGGGAGCCGAACGCCCAACAAGAACAACCAGGAGAATTCCTCATGGCCAAAATCGGATTCATCGGCACCGGCATCATGGGCCTGCCCATGGCGCAGAACCTGCAGAAAGCCGGTCACCAGCTCTTCGTTTCCACCCACCACGACGCCGCCCCGGCGGCCCTGGTCGAAGGCGGCGCCATCGCCCTGGCCAACCCCAGGGAAGTCGCCCAGGAAGCCGAGTTCATCATCGTGATGGTCCCGGACACCCCGCAGGTCGACGACGTGCTGTTCCGCAAGGACGGCATCGCCGAAGGCGTGGGCCCGAACAAGGTGGTGATCGACATGAGTTCGATCTCCCCCACCGCCACCAAGACCTTCGCCGAGAAGATCAAGGCCACCGGCGCGCAATACCTGGACGCCCCGGTCTCCGGCGGTGAAGTCGGCGCCAAGGCGGCGACCCTGAGCATCATGGTCGGCGGCTACCCGAACACCTTCGAACGCGCCCTGCCGCTGTTCCAGGCCATGGGCAAGAACATCACCCGCGTCGGCGGCAATGGCGATGGCCAGACCGCCAAGGTGGCCAACCAGATCATCGTCGCCCTGAACATCCAGGCCGTCGCCGAAGCCCTGCTGTTCGCCGCGAAGAACGGTGCCGACCCGGCCAAGGTGCGCGAAGCGCTGATGGGCGGCTTCGCCTCCTCGCGCATCCTCGAAGTGCACGGCGAGCGCATGGTCAAGGGCACCTTCGACCCGGGCTTCCGCATCAGCCTGCACCAGAAGGACCTCAACCTGGCCCTGGCCGGCGCCCGCGAACTGGGCCTGAACCTGCCCAACACCGCCAACGCCCAGCAGGTGTTCAGCACCTGCGCGGCCATCGGCGGCAGCAACTGGGACCACTCCGGCCTGATCAAGGGCCTGGAGCACATGGCCAACTTCTCCATCCGCAAGGACTGAGAAGCCGCCTCGTAGGATGGCGTGGAGCGAAGCGATACCCATCGATCCCTGCACCCATTGGTGATGGGTATCGCAAGCTCCACCCATCCTACGAAGAGCACGACGTAGGGCGGATGACGCCAACGGCGTTATCCGCCAGACGGAGCAAGGTGACGGGCGAGGTTATGGGAGTGACTTAGCCCGTCATGCTGCAAAGCGCTTCGAACACCCGGCCGGAAGGAGTCACGGCCTCGCCGGCCGGGGCGTTCGATTCCATCACTGAGTCTTCTGGAGACAGAAGCCTGAGCCATGGAACACCACAACAAGAATCACGGGAGCCTGTCATGAGCCTGGACCCACGCGCCTTCCTGCGCGAGCTGTTCGACACCGCCATCGCCGCCGCGCATCCGGCCCAGGTGCTGGCCCGGCACCTGCCCACCGACCAGGGTGGCCGCACCATCGTCATCGGCGCCGGCAAGGCCGCCGGAGCGATGGCCGAAGTCGCCGAGAAGCACTGGAACGGCCAGGTCGAAGGCCTGGTGGTGGCGCCCTACGGCTATGGCGCCGACTGCCGCCGCATCGAAGTGGTGGAAGCCTCGCACCCGGTGCCGGACGACGCCGGCGAGCGCGTCGCGCGCCGCGTGCTGGAGCTGGTCAGCGGGCTGACCGAGAACGACCGGGTGATCTTCCTGCTTTCCGGCGGCGGCTCCGCCCTGCTCGCCCTGCCGGCCGCGGGCATCAGCCTCGACGACAAGCGCAGCCTGAACAAGGCGCTGCTGAAATCCGGCGCCGCCATCGGCGAAATGAACTGCGTGCGCAAGCACCTCTCCGCCATCAAGGGCGGCCGCCTGGCCCGCGCCTGCTGGCCGGCCAGCGTGTACACCTACGCGATTTCCGACGTGCCCGGCGACGAGGCCACGGTGATCGCCTCCGGCCCCACCGTGGGCGACCCGACCACCTCCGCCGACGCCCTGGCGATCCTCAAGCGCTACGCCATCGACGTCCCGGCGCACGTGCGCGCCTGGCTGGAAGACCCGCGCTCGGAGACCGTCAAACCCGGCGACGAATGCCTGTCGCGCAGCCACTTCACGCTGATCGCCACGCCGCAGCACGCCCTCGACGCGGTGGCCGCCAAGGCGCAGGCCGCGGGCATCCCGACGCTGATCCTCGGTGACCTGGAGGGCGAATCCCGCGAGGTGGCCAAGGTCCACGCCGGCATCGCCCGGCAGGTCCGCAAGCATGGCCAGCCGATCAAGGCGCCGTGCCTGATCCTCTCCGGTGGCGAGACCACCGTGACCGTACGCGGCAGCGGCCGTGGCGGACGCAACGCCGAGTTTCTCCTCAGCCTCACCGCCGACCTCAAGGGTGAACCGAACATCTGGGCCCTGGCGGGGGACACCGACGGCATCGACGGCATGGAAAGCAACGCCGGTGCCCTGATGAGCCCGTGCAGCTACAGCCGCGCGCTCAAGGCCGGCCTGAACCCGTTGCACGAGCTCGACGACAACAACGGCTACGGCTTCTTCGCCGAACTGGGCGACCTGGTCATCACCCGGCCGACCCGCACCAACGTCAACGACTTCCGCGCCATCCTGGTCCTCGAAAAATGACTCCCGATAAAAAAGTGAAAATCCTCGCGACCCTGGGCCCGGCGATCAAAAGCCGCGACGACATCCGCGCGCTGGTGGAAGCCGGCGCCAACCTGTTCCGCCTGAACTTCAGCCACGGCGAATACAGCGACCACGCCCAGCGTTTCGCCTGGGTGCGCGAAGTGGAAGCCGAGCTGAACTACCCCATCGGCATCCTCATGGACCTGCAGGGACCGAAGCTGCGCGTGGGGCGTTTCGCAGGCGGCGCGGTACAGTTGCAGAAGGGCCAGACCTTCACCCTCGACCTGAACGATGCGCCGGGCGACGACAAGCGCGTCACCCTGCCCCACCCGGAAATCATCCAGGCGCTGGAGCCGGGCATGAGCCTGCTGCTGGACGACGGCAAGATTCGCCTGCAGGTGCTCAACGCCCAATCCGACTCCATCGAGACCCGCGTGATGAACAGCGGCGAGCTGTCCGACCGCAAGGGCGTCAACGTGCCCGAGGCGGTGCTCAAGCTCAGCCCGCTGACCGCCAAGGACCGCCGTGACCTGGCGTTCGGCCTGGAGCTGGGCGTGGACTGGGTCGCGCTGTCCTTCGTGCAGCGCCCCGAAGACATCGAGGAAGCCCGCGCGCTGATCGGCGACAAGGCCTTCCTCATGGCCAAGATCGAGAAGCCTTCGGCGGTGCAGTCCATCGAAGCCATCGCGCGCCTGTCCGACGCGATCATGGTCGCCCGTGGCGACCTCGGCGTGGAGATGCCGGCGGAAAGCGTGCCGGGCATCCAGAAGCGCATCATCCAGGTCTGCCGCCAGCTCGGCCGCCCGGTGGTGGTGGCGACCCAGATGCTCGAATCCATGCGTTTCTCCCCGGCGCCGACCCGCGCCGAGGTGACCGACGTGGCCAACGCCGTCAGCGAAGGCGCCGACTGCGTGATGCTCAGCGCCGAGAGCGCCTCGGGCCAGTACCCGCGCGAAGCGGTGGAGATGATGGCGAAGATCATCCGCCAGGTCGAAGCCGAGCCGGATTACCAGGCCACGCTGGAGATCAACCGTCCGGAGCCGGACGCCACCGTCTCCGACGCCATCAGCTGCGCGATCCGCCGGATCAGCCGCATCCTGCCGGTGGCGGTGCTGGTGAACTACACCGAGTCCGGCGCCTCGACCCTGCGCGCCTCCCGCGAGCGGCCAAAGGCGCCGATCCTGAGCCTGACGCCGCAACTGAAATCGGCCCGCCGCCTGACGGTGGCCTGGGGCGTCCATTCGGTGGTCAACGCGCAGCTCGCCCATGTCGACGAAATCTGCTCCACCGCCCTGGACATCGCCCTGGCCCAGCGCATGGCGCGCCGTGGCGACACCGTGGTGATCACCGCCGGCGTGCCCTTCGGCCAGCCGGGCAGCACCAACATGCTGCGCATCGAGACGGTGGCGCCGGCGTTGCAGGCTTAAGAATGAAAGCCCCGCTCCCGTGCGCGGGAGAGGGCAACCGGGTTCAGGAGGCACGCCCGCGAGCGTGCCTCCGCACCGCGTCACACCCGGACGGACGGGGCCGGGAATACGGGGCCGCGTCCCCGTCCGTCCGGGTTTGACCTTGGTACCGAATGCATGAGTACCGAATGCTTGTCGGTCCATGGCCCCCACGCAGCAACTCCCATGCTGGCCATGGATTTTCGGGGCGGCTGGCGGCGATCCCGCCGGCCGCCTCCTTTCTTTTCCAAGCCCGTGGCGCGGCCCCGTATGCCGGCGTCACAGGATGCTCTACGCTGCGCCACCGCGACGCCCGGCGTCCGCCGGAGCGCAACCGAGTCCATGTTTTCCACTGACCAGTAGCAGCATGCCCCTCATTCAGTTCGCCCGTACCCGGCTGATCGGATTCGGCCAGATCTACCTGCAGGCCGACGCGCGCTTCGGCCTGATCCTGCTGCTGGCGATCGCCTGGTCGGCGCCGCGCCTGCTGCCCGGCGCCGTCCTCGGCGCGTTGCTCGGCCCGCTCACCGCGCGCTTCCTGCGCGTGCCGCAGGCGGACATCGACGCCGGCCTGCACGACTACAACCCGCTCCTCGTCGGCCTGCTGCTGCCCTTCCTGTTCCAGTGGTCGGCGGGGCTGGTGGTGCTCTGCATCGCCGCCATCCTCGGTGCCGTTGCGTTGCAGGCGGGCCTGCTGCGCCAGTCGCGCCGGCGCTTCGGCCTGCCGGCCTATACGCTGGCCTTCGTGCTGCCCGGCTGGGTCGCGGCGGCGCTGGGCACGGCCATCGGCCTGGCACCGGCGACGGGGCTGGGCTGCCTGTCCTGCGGCGTGGCCAATCCCCTTCTGGATTCGACCGCCCTGGGCTTCGGCGAAGTGATCTTCCTCGGCGAGCCCCTGGCCGGCCTGACCATCGCCCTCGGCCTGCTGCTGGCCGATCGCCGCGCGGCCTTCTGGGCCCTGGTCGGCGCCGCCGGCGCGCTGGCGATCGCACCGCTGTTCGGCCTGCCGGCCGCTTCGGCGCAGGCCGGCCTGCTCGGCCTGAACGGTGCGCTGGCGGGCATTGCCCTGTCGCTGCGCTTGCGCAACCCGCTGGCGCCGCTGTGCGGCATCGTCCTCGCCGTGCTGCTGCAACCCGGCTTCGCCCTGATCGGCCTGCCGGCCTTCACCGCGCCCTTCATCCTCGCCTGCTGGCTGGTGATCCTGGCTGGGCGCCTGCTGGAAGCGCTGCGGCGCAACCCGCGCGCGGAAGGCGGCGGGCCGCGTGTATAGTCGAGCGCTCCTCATCGCGACGGATTGCCACCATGCACTTCGTGAAATACCAGGCCCTGGGCAACGACTATCTGGTCTACGCCGACACCGCGCCGTTCGCCCTGACCGCCGAGCAGGTCGGTCGCGTCTGCGACCATCACCACGGCATCGGTTCCGACGGCATCCTCCTGGCGAATCACACCGACAGCGCCTTCGGCCTGCGCATCCTCAATCCCGACGGTTCCGAAGCGGAGAAGAGCGGCAACGGCCTGCGCATCTTCTCCCGTTACCTGTGGGACTGCGCCCTGGTGGCGGACAAACCGTTCGACATCGTCACCGCCGGCGGCACCGTCACCAGCCAGGTGTTCGATGAAGGGCGCAGCGTGGAGGTTTCCATGGGCCGCGCCGAATTCGCCTGCGCGAGGATTCCGGTGCTGATCAACGCGCCCGAGGCGCTGTCATACCCGCTGGAAATCGACGGCGTGGCGCTGAAGATCAACGCCGTGTCCATGGGCAACCCGCACTGCGTGGTGTTCGTCGAACAGACCAGCCGCGAGCTGGCCTGCCGCCTCGGCCCGCTGCTGGAGAACCACCCGCTGTTCCCCCGGCGCACCAACGTGCAGTTCGTCCAGTGGCTGTCCCGCGATGCCCTGCGCGTGGAAATCTGGGAGCGCGGCGCCGGATACACCCTGTCCTCCGGCACCAGCAGCTGCGCGGCGGCCTCGGTGGCGCGCAAGCTCGGCCTGTGCGACGAACGCATCGACCTGCAACTGGCCGGCGGCCGCCTGGAAATCCGCGTCGAGGACGACTTCCAGGTGACCATGCGCGGCGCCGTGCAACGGGTCGCCGACATCGACCTGGCCCCGGAAGCCTTCGCCGACCTCGGCTGATCCCCGCCCTTTTCACGATGCGGCCGGCATGGATCAATGCCGCTCCCCGCCCGCCCGTCCAGACTGCGGCCTGACCCCCATCGATACGGAACCTGACCGCCCGATCGACGGATAACCGCGCATTTCCCGGCATCAGACGGCATAATCCGCGCCCTCGCGCATCCGGTCTTCCGGTGCAATCCCATTCCTACGCAGCGAACGATGTCATGACGCTCCCAACTCCTACCCTCCTGCAGCGGCTCAAGCGCACCAGCCTGGTCCTGCGGATCTTCATCGGCATGCTCTGCGGCATCGCCCTCGCCGTGCTCTGGCCGCAAGGCGCAGGGGCGGTCGGCCTGCTCGGCAAGCTGTTCATCTCCGCCCTGAAGGCCGTGGCGCCGGTGCTCGTGCTGATGCTGGTGATGGCCTCCATCGCCAACCACAAGCAGGGCCAACGCACGCACATCCGGCCGATCCTGCTGCTGTACCTGATCGGCACCTTCTCGGCGGCGGTGATCGCGGTGATCGCCAGCTTCGCCTTCCCCTCGACCCTGGTGCTGCATGCGCCGACCAGCGAACTGACGCCGCCCGGCGGCATCGGCGAGGTGCTGCGTTCGCTGCTGTTCAGCGTCACCACCAACCCGGTGAAGGCGCTGCTGGAGGCGGACTTCATCGCCATCCTGGCCTGGGCCATCGGCTTAGGGATAGCCCTGCGCCACGCCCGCCAGAGCACCCGCGACCTGCTCGATGACATGGCCAATGGCGTGACCCTGATCGTCCGCGTGGTGATCGCCTTCGCCCCGCTGGGCATCTTCGGCCTGGTGGCCGGCACCATCGCCGAGTCCGGCTTCGACGCCCTGCTCGGTTACCTGCACCTGCTGGCGGTGCTGCTGGGCTGCATGCTGTTCGTCGCGCTGGTGGTGAACCCGCTGATCGTCTTCAGCAAGATCCGCCGCAACCCGTACCCGCTGGTGCTGACCTGCCTGCGCGAGAGCGGCATCACCGCCTTCTTCACCCGCAGCTCGGCGGCCAACATCCCGGTCAACCTGCAGCTGTGCGAACGTCTGGGCCTGCACGAAGACACCTATTCGGTGTCGATCCCGCTGGGCGCCACCATCAACATGGCCGGCGCGGCGATCACCATCAGCGTGCTGACCCTGGCAGCGGTGCACACCCTGGGCATCGCCGTGGACCTGCCCACCGCCATCCTGCTCAGCGTGGTCGCCTCGGTCTGCGCCTGCGGCGCGTCCGGCGTGGCCGGCGGTTCGCTGCTGCTGATCCCGCTGGCCTGCGGCCTGTTCGGCATCTCCAGCGAGGTGGCGATGCAGGTGGTGGCGGTCGGCTTCATCATCGGCATCCTCCAGGATTCGGCCGAGACCGCGCTGAACTCCTCCACCGACGTGCTGTTCACCGCCGCGGCCTGCCTGGCCGAAGGCGACGACGACACGTCCGCGGTCGGCGAACGCGCCTGACCCCGGCCGGGACGGCGGCGCGCCCGCCGTCCCGCGACCTCCCCCCTCTCTCGTCCGGCAGGCTGCCCACGCTGCGCATTGCGGCTGTCCGCGCGCGGATGAATAAGCAAATAACCTTTAAGTATTTAGGCGCCATATAACCCGCCGGCATAATCCGACCTCTGCAACACTGCCCAAAGGATCGGATCGTGAAACGACTGTTCAGCGCCTCGCTGCTCGCCGCCGGCCTCGCCCTGGCCTCCGCGGCCCAGGCCGCCCAACCCCTGCTCAACGTCTCCTACGACGTGATGCGCGACTTCTACAAGGAATACAACGCGGCCTTCCAGAAGCACTGGCAGGCGGAGAAAGGCGAGAACATCGTCATCCAGATGTCCCACGGCGGTTCCAGCAAGCAGGCCCGCGCGGTGATCGACGGCCTGCCGGCCGACGTCATCACCATGAACCAGGCCACCGACATCGACGCCCTGGCCGACAACGGCGCGCTGATCCCCAAGGACTGGGCCACCCGCCTGCCGAACAACAGCGCGCCCTTCACCTCGGCCACCGTGTTCATCGTCCGCAAGGGCAACCCCAAGGGCCTGAAGGACTGGCCGGACCTGCTCAAGGACGGCGTGCAGGTGGTGGTGCCGAACCCCAAGACCTCGGGCAACGGCCGCTACACCTACCTCTCCGCCTGGGGCTATGCGCAGAAGCACGGCGCGGATGACGCCAAGGCCCGGGAATTCGTCGGCCAGCTGTTCAGGCACGTCCCGGTGCTGGACACCGGCGGCCGCGCGGCGACCACCACCTTCATGCAGAACCAGATCGGCGACGTGCTGGTGACCTTCGAGAACGAGGCCGAGATGATCGCCCGCGAATTCGGCCGCGGCGGCTTCGAGGTGGTCTACCCGAGCGTCTCCGCCGAAGCCGAGCCGCCGGTGACCGTGGTGGACAAGGTGGTCGACAAGAAAGGCAGCCGCGCCCAGGCCGAGGCCTACCTGAAGTACCTGTGGTCCGACGAGGGCCAGACCATCGCCGCGAACAACTACCTGCGCCCGCGCAACCCGGAAATCCTCGCCAGGTTCTCCGACCGCTTCCCGAAGGTGGACTTCTTCCCGGTGGAGAAGACCTTCGGCGACTGGCGCAGCGTGCAGAAGACCCACTTCGCCGACGGCGGCGTGTTCGACCAAATCTATACCCCGAACTGATTCGGGGCATGACGTAGGAGCGGACTCCGTCCGCGATTGGTCGAACACCGGCCTTGCGGCCGGATCGCGGACGAAGTCCGCTCCTACAAAAGCGTGAAAGCCGGAGCTGCTGGGCAGCTCCGGCTTTTTTCATGGGCGTCCGCCGCCCTCCGCCATCGACCCGGCTGATGGCGCGCCATTCGCGAGCCGCCGGAACACCCCGCCGGCGTGTCCGGCCACTGCCGCCGGCGCCCGCCGGCCCTAGACTCAGTGCCGTGCCATCCCCCAACAATCACAAGAGCACAGCCCGATGAATGCACGCGCCAGTTTCACCCACATGGAAGACGGCAGCGCCGAGGACTGGGCGATCATCGCCAGGGACTTCGGCCAGTACGCCGCCCTGCTGCCCGAGCGCATCCTCGCCCACCTGCGCCTGCTCGACGGCGATTTCGGCGGTTTCCCGGTGGACCGCCTGACCCACTCGCTGCAGACCGCCACCCTGGCCCACCGCGACGGCCGCGACGAGGAATACGTGGTCTGCGCCCTGCTCCACGACATCGGCGACACCCTCGGCTCGTACAACCACGCCGACATCGCCGCCGCCATCCTCAAGCCCTTCGTCAGCGAGGAGAACCTGTGGATGATCGAGAAGCACGCGATCTTCCAGGGCTACTACTTCTTCCACCACCTGGGCCTGGACCGGCACCTGCGCGAGCAGTTCAAGGACCACCCGCAGTACGCCCGGACCATCGAGTTCTGCGCCCGCTACGACGCCGCCGCCTTCGACCCGGACGCGGAAACCCTGCCGCTGGAGTTCTTCGAGCCGATGCTGCGCCGGGTCTTCGCCCAGCCGCGCCGCTCGATCTACCGCAAGCCCGACGGCGCCATGGCATGAAACAGACGGCTGCGGCGGTCCGCGACGCGCTTTGCGAACCGCCGCTGGCCCAGCGGGCGGCGCATGGAATAAGATTCCGGAATCCGCAATCGCGCGGCTGGCGTCAATCAGGATTGCGCCGACACTAACCAGGGACTTTTCCTGCGCATGAAGCCTATCGTCACCGAGCGCCCCGTCGGCCAGCTCTCTCCCGCCCCCCTGCGCGAATACCATTCCCGCGTGCTGGCCTATATCGCGGTCGCCGCGACCATCACCGCCGGCACCTTCAGCAAGTACTTCGGCTACGACATCCTCTGGATGGTCCCCTACGCCCTGCTCTACCCGCATCTCGCCCAGCAGCTGAGCCGCCGCTTCAAGCACGACCAGCCGCAACGCACCCGCCTGGTCCTGCTGTTCATCGACGCCCTGCACGCCGGCGTCGCCACCGCGCTGATGGGCTTCTCGGAAGTGCCGAGCCTGATGCTGGTGCTGGTGCTGGCCTTCTCCGCGCTGATCATCGGCGGCCTGCGCTCCCTCGGCCTCGGCCTGCTGGTCATGCTCAGCGCGGCGGTGTTCAGCGCGGCGCTGCTTTCCCCGGTCTACAAGGAGGGCACGCCAGCCATCGTGGCGCTGGTCAACGTGCTGTTCTCCACGCTGTACATCTGCACCACCGCCTACTTCGTCCACCAGCAGGGCCTGCGCCTGGGCCTGGCCCGCGCGGAGATCACCCGCGAGCAGGAGAAGGCCGCGCGGCTGGCCAGCAACCTGGCCAAGTACCTGTCGCCGCAGGTGTGGGAATCGATCTTCAGCGGCAAGAAGAGCGTGCGCCTGGAAACCCAGCGCAAGAAGCTCACCGTATTCTTCTCCGACATCAAGGGCTTCACCGAGCTGTCCGAGGAGCTGGAAGCCGAAGCCCTCACCGACATGCTCAACAACTACCTCAACGAAATGTCGAAGATCGCCCTCAAGTACGGCGGCACCATCGACAAGTTCGTCGGCGACTGCGTGATGGTGTTCTTCGGCGACCCCGCCACCCAGGGTGCGCGAAAGGACGCCGCGGCGGCGGTGTCCATGGCCGTGGCCATGCGCAAGCACATGAAGGTCATGCGCCAGCAGTGGCGCGCCCAGGGTATCACCAAGCCGCTGGAGGTGCGCATGGGCCTGAACACCGGCTACTGCACCGTGGGCAACTTCGGCGCCGACACGCGCATGGACTACACCATCATCGGCCGCGAAGTGAACCTCGCCAGCCGCCTGGAAAACGCCGCCGAAGCCGGCGAGATCCTCATCAGCCACGAGACCTACTCGCTGGTGAAGGACGTGCTGATGTGCCGCGACAAGGGCCAGATCACGGTGAAGGGCTTCAGCAAGCCGGTGCAGATCTACCAGGTGGTCGACTTCCGCCGCGACCTGGGTTCCAACCCCAGCTTCATCGAGCACGAGGTGCCGGGCTTCTCCATGTACCTGGACACCAACAACGTGCAGAACTACGACAAGGAACGGGTCATCGAGGCGCTGCAGCAGGCCGCCGAGAAGCTCAAGGACAAGATCATTCTCTGATCCCCGCGTCTCCCCTCAGGCGCAGGCTGCACGGCCTGCGCCTGCTCTCTCCTGGTTATCCCTCCCCGATCGAGGACAGAGTCCGCTCCTGCGCGCGGTGCATCCCCTCTCCGCGATCCTGTCGCCGGCGCCTGAAAGATCGGCAAGGCTGCGCCTTGCATCGCGGACAAGGTCCGCTCCTACGCAACCAGCTGGCACGGTGCGCTCCCGTAGGAGCGGACCTTGTCCGCGATAGCCCCGGCACGAATCCCTCGGTCCTGCCAAGAGCCGCCGGCACAAACCACCCGCCCATAAAAAAGCCCGCTCTTTCGAGCGGGCTGGAAAGGCTCCGGTGCTTCACGTTCACCGGGCCGAATCTCTCATCGGGACACTCAGTGGGAAGGCTGGGCTTCCGCGGCGTTGTCCGGACCGGCGGCCAGTTCCTCGGCCAGGGTCTTCTCGTCCAGCTGCTTGCACCACTTGGCGACCACGATGGTGGCGACGCCGTTGCCGACCAGGTTGGTCAGGGCGCGGGCCTCGGACATGAAGCGGTCGATGCCCAGGATCAGCGCCAGGCCGGCGACCGGCAGGTGGCCGACGGCGGACAGGGTGGCGGCCAGCACGATGAAGCCCGAACCGGTGACGCCGGCGGCGCCCTTGGACGCGATCAGCAGCACCACCAGCAGGGTCAGCTGATGGGTGATGTCCATCGGCGTGTCGGTGGCCTGGGCGATGAACACGGCGGCCATGGTCAGGTAGATCGAGGTGCCGTCCAGGTTGAACGAGTAGCCGGTGGGGATCACCAGGCCGACCACGCTCTTGTCGGCGCCCAGCTTCTCCATCTTGGCGATCATGCGCGGCAGGGCCGACTCGGAGGACGAGGTACCCAGCACGATCAGCAGCTCTTCGCGGATGTAGGAGATGAAGCGCAGGATGTTGAAACCGTGGGCGCGGGCGATGCTGCCGAGCACCACCAGCACGAACAGCAGGCAGGTGAGGTAGAAGCACAGCATCAGCTGGCCGAGCTGCACCAGCGAGCCCAGGCCGTAGGCGCCGATGGTGAAGGCCATGGCGCCGAAGGCACCGATCGGGGCGACCTTCATGATCACGTTGATGATGTTGAACATCACCTGGGTGAAGCGCTCGATGAGCTGGAACAGCGGCTGGCCGTAGCTGCCCATGCGGTGCAGCGCATAGCCGAACAGCACCGAGAAGAACAGCACCTGCAGGATGTCGCCGTTGGCGAAGGCGCCGACCACGGTGTTCGGGATCACGTTCATGAAGAACTCGATGGTGCTCTGCTTCGCGCCGGAGGCGATGTAGCCGGTGAGCGCCGCGTTCTTGTTCATCTCCGCGGTCAGGGTGGCGACGTCGGCGTGCATGCCGGAGCCCGGCTGCACGACGTTGACCACGACCAGGCCGATGATCAGCGCGATGGTGGAGACGATCTCGAAGTACAGCAGCGCCATGCCGCCGGTCTTGCCCACGGCCTTCATGCTCTGCATGCCGGCGATGCCGGTGACCACGGTACAGAAGATGATCGGCGCGATGGCCATCTTGATCAGTTTGACGAAGCCATCGCCCAGCGGCTTCATCAGTTTGGCGGTGTCGGGGTAGAAGTGGCCGAGCGCGATACCGATGGCGATGGCGATCAGTACCTGCACGTACAGGCTCTTGTAGAAGGGTTGCTTGTTCATGGCAGCTCTGTCCTCACGGGGCGTGCGCTCCCGCCAGGGGACGCAACACCGAACGCGTTATCTCCCTGCAGTGGGAGAATTTGTTTTCAGGACCCACCCAGGGGCAGGCCTTGAGCGCTTATGGCAAGTGCTGTGCCAGACTCCGAATAAATATATTTTTCTTTTAAATTCATATAGTTATCAAAAAAAGCAGAGCACACCCAGGCCCCGATCTGGCGGAAACCCGCCTCTTGGCTGGCGGATTTCCCGCCCTCTGGCGGGTATCCGCCAACCGCCTTCGTGCCGTAGATTGTCAGCGCCGAAACGGTCGGACCCGCTCGGCGGCCGCACCGCACGCACGGACAGAAAAACAAGGAATCCCCATGCGAGAACGCACCATCGCCAGCCATTTCGTCCGTGCCGCCGTACAAGGCGCCCGGCGCCGGGGACTGGACACCGCGGCCCTGCTGCGCGACGCCGGCATCGCCCCGGCGGTGCTCGACGAACCCCGCGCGCGGATCGACCCCGGCCAGTTCACGCGCCTGATGCAGCGCCTGTGGGAAGCGCTGGACGACGAGTACATGGGCTTCGGCGCCATGCCCAGCAAGCGCGGCACCTTCGCCATGATGTGCAACGCCATCATCCACTGCCGCACGCTGGAAAAGGCGCTGAGCCGAGGCACGCTGTTCTACGGCCTGTTCCCCGAGGCCCCGGCGATCCACCTGGTGCGCGAGGGCGAGCGGGCGCGCCTGACCCTGGACGAGAGCCACCTGCGCGACCCCGACCATTTCCTCGCCGAGAGCCTGCTGCTGATCTGGCACCGCCTGGCCAGCTGGCTGATCGGCCAGCGCATCCGCCTGGACGAAGCCACCTTCAGCTACCCCGCGCCGGAGCACCAGGCCGAGTACGACCTGCTGTTCCCCTGCCCGCGCCGCTTCGCCGCCGGCAGCACCAGCCTGCTGCTGCCGGCGCGCTACCTGGACATGCCGCTGCTGCAGGACGAGCGCACGCTCAAGCACTTCCTCAAGGACTCCCCCGCCGACCTGCTCGCCCGCCCCGACGGCGGCGACAGCCTGAGCAGCCAGATCCGCCGCCTGCTCGGCCGCGACTGCCGCCACTGGCCGGACCTGGAGCAGGTCGCCGCGCAACTGCACATGAGCCCGCAGACCCTGCGCCGCCACCTGCGCGAGGAAGGCCCGAACTTCCAGGAATTGAAGGACCAGCTGCGCCGCGACCTGGCGATCTACTACCTGGGGCGCGACGAACTGACGATCCAGGACATCGCCGACCGGATCGGCTTCTCCGAACCCTCGGCCTTCCACCGGGCGTTCAAGAAGTGGACGGGGCTGACGCCGGGGGCGTACCGGGCGCAGCGGGGGGAATGACGCGGCGCGGCGCGAGCCCAGCCAACCCCGCGGCGAATGCCGGGCGGCGGCTCTTGTAGGAGCGGATCTTATCCGCGAAATCCCCGCACAAGAGCTTCGCGGATAAGATCCGCTCCTACGAAAGCAGCGCGGCGCGCCCGCAGGGCTACCCCGGCAACCGAATCCGGAAACACGCTCCGCCCAGCGCGGAATCCTCCAGCGCCAGCTCGCCGTCGTAGCTGTCGATGATGTCCCTGACCACCGCCGTGCCGATGCCCTGGCCGGGGTGCTGGGTGTCCAGGCGTTCGCCGCGCTTGAGGATGCGCTCGCGCTGGCCGGCCGGGACCCCGGGGCCGTCGTCCTCGACGAGGAGTTCGAAGACGCGCCCCTGCTGGCGGGCGCTGACCTTCACCGTCGTCAGGCACAGGCGGTAGGCGTTCTCCAGCAGGTTGCCGAGCATTTCCAGCAGCGCGCCCTGCTCCAGCGGCAGGGCGAATCCCGGCGGGATGTCGCGCTCCAGCACCACGCGCTTGTCGCGGTAGACCTTGTCCAGCGCGCCGCTCAAGGTATCGAGCAGGGGCGCGAGCGCCGCGCGGTGGCGCACCAGGCCGCTCTTGCGCAGGCTGGCGCGTTGCAGCTGGTAGCCGATCTGCTGGCTCATGCGTTCGATCTGGTTCTGCAGCACCTGCACCTGCTCGCGGTTCTGCGGCTGCCCGGCGAGGTTCTCGCTGACGCCCTGCAGCACCGCCAGCGGGGTCTTCAGGCTGTGGGCGAGATCGCCGAGGGAATTGCGGTAGCGCTCGCGCTGGGTGCGCTCGCTGTCGAGCAGGCGGTTCAGCGAGCCGGTCAGGCGCAGCAGTTCGTCCGGGTGCTGGTCGCTCAGGCGCTCGCGCTCGCCCGCCTCGACCTGGTCGAGCTCGGCGCGCAGTCCGCGCATCGAGCGGAAGCCCCAGCCCAGGCCGAGCCAGAGCATCCCCAGCAGCACCAGCAGCGCACCGCCCAGCCACAGGTAGAGCTGCTTGCGGAAGCCCTGCACCAGTTGCCGGAACTGGCTCTCCGACTGCATGGTGACGATGCTGTAGGCCGCCTGCTTGCCGCCGAGCAGGTCGATCTCCACGTCGTAGACGAGGAACTCCTGGCCGGAATGGTCCCAGATGTGGGTGTACACATGGTCGAGCACGCCATCGTACCTGGGGACGTACTCCACGCTTTCATCCTGGGTAGAGGTGGAGCGCCAGACCAGCTGGCCGGTGCGGTCGTAGATGTAGCCCAGCAGCTTGGACTCGGGGAGATTGAAGTCCTCCACCGGCAGGCGCTCCGGCATGCTCAGCCGGTCGCCCTGGATGCGCGCGGCCGACACCAGGGTCGCCACGTCCGCCGCCAGGCGCTGCTGGATGGCGTCTTCCAGGGCGATGGTGAAGGCCCGCTGCAACGCCGGCAGCAGGGCGGCCATGAACAGGATGGCCAGCAGCGCCGCGCCGATCATCAGACGCAGGCGCAGCGAGCGGATCATTTGCACAGCTCGTTGAAGATGTAGCCCTGGCCGCGCACCGTATCGATGGGCCTGAAGCCGGAGGTCCCTTCCAGCTTGCGGCGCAGGCGGCCGACCAGCACTTCGATCACGTTCGGGTCGTGCTCGTCGTCATCGGGGTAGAGCTGCTCGATCAGCCGCTCCTTGGCCACCACCTGCTGGTGATGGCGCATGAGGTATTCGAGGATGCGGTACTCGAAGGCGGTCAGTTGCAGCGATTCGCCCTCGACCAGCGCCTGCTTGCGGTTGAGGTCGAGCAACAGCGGGCCGGCCTCGATGCTCGACTGGGAGAAGCCGCTGGAGCGGCGCAGCAGGGCATTCAGGCGCGCCTCCAGTTCCTCGAACTGGAAGGGCTTGACCACGTAGTCGTCGGCGCCGGCGGCGAGGCCCTCGACCTTGTCCTGCCAGTTGCCGCGCGCGGTGAGGATGAGGATCGGGAAGGTCCGGCCCTGGTTGCGGAACTCGCGGATCAGGTCCAGGCCGCTCATGCCCGGCAGGCCGAGGTCGATCATCGCCAGGTCATGGTGGTATTCGCTGGCGCGGTACAGCGCCTCTTCGGCATCGGCAACGGCGTCGACCACGTGGCCCTGCTCGCCGAGCCGGGTGTACAGGTGATGGCGCAACAGCGCCTCGTCTTCCACCACCAGCAGTTTCATGCGCGTGCTCCCTGAATCGGGCAACCGGACCTGCGTGCCCGGTTGCAGTATCGGTCAGAACCCGGAGTTGTTCCCCCCAGGTTCTTCAGTGGGTTGATGGGAAGCAGTCTACGGGTGGGCCACTGAACGCAACCTGTCGGAAAGCTGAATCGCCGCTGAATGAACGTGCCGGGTTCGCGAGCAAGCTCGCTCGTACGGTCCTTCGCCCATACGCAGGAGCCGCTTTTTTGTAGGAGCGAGCTTGCTCGCGAACGAATCCCCCGGCAGCTCCGGGGCCGGGCGGATCGCGGACAAGGTCCGCTCCTACGAAGAGCGCCAGCGCTCTGGCTCTGACTCTTCAGACTTCCAGAGAAACCTCCGCGCGCACCGGAGCGCCCCTTCAGGAGGCCGAGCGGAATCGGAGTTTCAGGGGTCGAGCGACATGGATGTCGCGAGAGCGTTGTCGGGCCAGGGATGGCCCGTCAACGCGGGCCCCTGAAACTCCGATGGAGCGAGGGAATTTTTCGCCTAAGCGAAAAACCGGATGCAGGGGCACAGACCTTTGCCTACTTTGGGGCACTTGCCAAAGTAGGTCGCCCGAGGGGGCGAAACAAGAAGTCCCCGCACACGCCGAAGCGGCGCATGCACACCCAAGCAAAAAGCATCGCGGACAAGGTCCGCTCCTACGAAGAGCGCGCGCCCCGGGGCAGCGCGACGGGCTACCCGCCCTGCAACGCCTTGAGAATCCTCTGCCCCGCACGGCCATCCGCCGGTTCGATGCCGCGCTTGCGCTGTTCTTCCTGGATCGCCCGGCGCGTCACGTCGCCGATCATGCCGTCGGCCTGGCCGATGTCGTAGCCACGCTGGATCAGCAATTCCTGCAACTCCTTGCGCTGCACCCGGCTCAGCCCGGGGTCGTCGGTCGGCCAGGCGCTGCGCAGCCCCGGCTCGCCGCGCAGGCGGTCGGACAGCAGGGCGATGGCCAGCGCATAGCTCTCCGCCGCGTTGTAGGAGTAGATCGCGTCGTAGTTGCGCAGCACCAGGAAGGCCGGGCCCTGCGCGCCGGCCGGCAGCAGGATGGCGGCCTTGGAATCCAGCACCGGGATCGGCTTGCCGTCGATGCGCTTCACCCCGCGCGCGGTCCAGTCGGCGATCGCCCGGCGCTTGCTGCGCCCGGCCAGCGCCGGGTCGAAGCCGGCCGGCAGCTTCACCTCGTAGCCCCAGGGCTGGCCTTCGCGCCAGCCCGCCTTGCGCAGGTAGTTGGCGGTGGACGCCAGGGCGTCGGCGGTGCTGCCCACCAGGTCGCGGTGGCCGTCGCCGTCGAAGTCCTCGGCGATGCGCGCGTAGGTGGACGGCATGAACTGCGTCTGGCCGAAGGCGCCGGCCCAGGAGCCGGTGATGCCGCTGTCGCGGATGTCGCCGGCCTGCAGCAGCTTGAGGGTGGAGAGGAACTCGCCCTGGAAGAACGCCTGCCGGCGCCCGTAGCACGACAGGGTCGACAGCGAGACCAGCAGCGGCCGCTTGCCGACCGTACGGCCGAAGTCGCTCTCCACGCCCCACACCGCCACCACGGCGGCCGGGTCGACCTGGTAGCGCGCGGCGACCTTGCGCAGCAGCCCGGCGTGCTCGGCCATCGTCGCCTTGCCGTCGGCCACGCGCTGCTCGTCCACCAGCCCGGCCAGGTAATCCCAGATCGGCGTGGTGAACTCCGGCTGCGCGTCGAGCAGGGCGAGCACGCTCATGTCCGCCTGCAGGCCCTGGGTGAAGCGCGCGTAGCTGGCCGCGCTGACGCCGCTGGCCTGCGCCTTGTCCTGCAGGCGCTCCAGGCAGGCGCCGAAGTCGTCGCCCGGCGCCGCCTGCGCCAGCGCGGCCGGCAGCAGCAGGGAAAGGGCCAGGGATTTGCGCAACGCCATGGAAAACATCCTCATTGGTGGTAGATGGCCAGGTTGCTGAAGGTGGCGCGGCCGCCCTCGCTCGCCGGCCCGCGATTGTCCTGCAGGTAAAGCCCGGCCTTGAAGTACAGCCCCTGGTAGGCCCACTGCGGGTCCAGTTGCTGGGTCAGCTGGCCGTCCTTGACCTGGATGCTCAGCACGCCGCCGCTCGATACGCCCAGCCGGTAGCTGAACGCCTCGCCCAGCGGGATGCCCTCGTACACGGTGTAAGTGCGGGTGGTGCTGTCGTCGGGCCGCCCGCGCACCAGCGCCAGCACGCGGCCCAGGTTCAGGCGCTGCTGGTAGACCAGCTTGACCAGCGGCAGCGCTTCGGCGCTGTTGCTGCCGTTGCTGTGGATCTGCCCGATCACCATGCGCCGGCTGGACGGCACCGCGTCGACCCGCAGGGTGGCCACCAGCAGGTTGTCGGCCCTGGTGTAGCGCCAGGAGTGCAGCGCGCCGTTGGGCAGGGTCTCGCGCAGTTCGGTGCGCGGGTACTCGCTGCCGTTGGTGTGCGCGCCGTTGACCGGCACCCAGAACTCCACGCCGTTGGCGCTGCGCTGGAAGTAGGGACTCTGGTAGTCGCGCCTCAGCTTCGCGGTGGAGATGGTCGCGGCCGGGCCGCGCTGCGGGATGGTCAGGTTCCAGGTACTGAGGTCAAGCATCAGCCAATCGCTTTGCGGAGTCGTGGGAGTGGCGCCAAGGGTAGTCGAGGCCGTCTTACATTTCATCCATCGCCGCGGACTTGAGCGGTTGCGGCGGCATTGGCCGGGCACTTGCCGCAGAAGCGGCTATCTTCTGATGGGTCGCCTTCGGCCACCGCCACGGAGAGTCCCCATGCGCCTGCTCACCGCCCTGTTGCTGTTCGCCTTCACCGCCAGCGCCGGCGCTGCGATCAAGACCCAGGAAATCCCCTACCAGTCCGCCGACGGCACGAAGATGATCGGCTACTTCGCCTACGACGACGCCAAGGCCGGCATCCGCCCCGGGGTGCTGGTGGTGCACGAGTGGTGGGGGCTGAACGACTACGCCAAGCGCCGCGCCCGCGACCTCGCCGCGCTGGGCTACAGCGCGCTGGCCATCGACATGTACGGCGGCGGCAAGCACACCGAGCACCCCGAGGACGCCAAGGCCTTCATGAGCGAGGCGCTGAAGAACGCCGACGCCGCCAAGGCGCGCTTCCAGGCCGCCCTCGACCTGCTGAAGAAGCAGCCGCAGACCGACCCCAGCCGGATCGCCGCGATCGGCTACTGCTTCGGCGGCAAGGTGGTGCTGGACATGGCCCGCGCCGGCCTGCCGCTGGCCGGCGTGGCCAGCTTCCACGGCGTGCTGGCCACCGCCACCCCGGCGCAACCGGGCATCAAGCCGAAGATACTGGTCGAGCACGGCGGCGCCGACACCCTGGTGCCGGCCGACAGCGTCGTCGCCTTCAAGGCCGAGATGGACAACGCCAAGGCGGACTACAAGCTGGTCATCCAGCCCAACGCCAAGCACGGCTTCACCAACCCCGACGCCAGCATGCACAAGGGCCACGGCCTGGACATCGGCTACGACAAGGCCGCCGACCAGTCGTCCTGGGCGGACCTGCAGGCGTTCCTCAAGGAAATCTTCGCCGAGAAGTCCTGAGCCTTTTCACGCGCGCAAAAAAAACGGGAGCCCCTGGGGGCTCCCGCACTCAATCAAGTGTAAAGGCCGGGCCCGCCTTGGCGGTGCGCCGACAACAACCTCACCTGCGTCCCCAGAGGGAACGCGTCGCGCAGTGTGGCAAAGCTGCGACGGCGAATCCGTAAGCCTTTGGTGAAGGTTTGCAAAGGAATGTAAGCGCCGCGTGACTGGTGGGCCACGTTGTGGCGCGGCAGAATAGCCCGATGACCACCCTTCCCGCCTTCTGCACCCCGCTCAGCACCGACTGGCCGTTGCCCACGCCGCTGGCCGGCTGCCTGGTGCGCAGCACCCATTTCGATCGCCAGCGCCTGCAGCCCGACGACTTCCAGCGGAGCCAGGTGCCGGCCCCGGCGAACATCCGGCGCGCCGTCGCCAAGCGCCAGGCCGAATACCTCGCCGGCCGCCTCTGCGCCCGCGCGGCGCTGCAGGCCAGCGGCGCCGGCGCCGTGGTGCCCGGCACCGACGAGGAACGCGCGCCGGTCTGGCCGGCCGGCTTCTGCGGCTCGATCACCCACGGCGACGGCTGGGCGGCGGCCGTGGTCGGCCGCGCCAGCGACTGGCGCGGCCTCGGGCTGGACGTGGAAAGCCGCCTCGACAGCGACCGCGCGCAACACCTGGCCGGGGAAATCCTCACCCCGGACGAACTGGCGCGGCTCGATCCCGCGCAGGCGGCGCTGCAGGTCACCCTCACCTTCTCGCTCAAGGAAAGCCTGTTCAAGGCGCTCTTCCCGCTGGTGCGCCAGCGCTTCTACTTCCAGCACGCCGAGCTGATCCACTGGTCGGCCGGCGGCCACGCGCGCCTGCGGCTGCTCACCGACCTGTCGGCGGAATGGCATCGCGGCAGGGAAATCGACGGGCAGTTCGGTCTGAACGGGACCCGGCTGCTCAGTCTGGTGGCGATTCCGGTCCTGTAAGACCGGCGCCTGGGGTAGGCAACAAAAAGCATCGCGGAGAAGCTCCGCTCCTACGAAGGGCGGGGGCAGCGCGGGGCGGGTCAGGCCAGCAGCGCCACCGACTTGATCTGCGCCCACACCGCCTGCCCGGCATGCAGGCCGAGATGGTCGTGGGAGTAGCGGGTGATCCGCGCCAGCAGCGGCGTGCCGGCGATGTCCAGCTTCACCAGCAGGTGCGCGGGATTGTCGGTCGGGGCGATTTCCACCACGGTCGCCGGCAGCACGTTGAGAATGCTGCTGTGCGCCGCCGGCTCCAGGCTCAGGCTGACGTCCCGCGCCTGCACCTTGATGCGCAGCGCCCGGCCCTGCTCCATCGGCGGGTGGGCCAGGCGGATGCTCTGCCGGCTGTGCGGCAGGCCGACGGTGAGCAGGCTGTAGCCGGCATCGTGGGACAGCACCTGGCCGTCGATCACCACGCCGGCGTCCTCCAGGTGCGAAATCGGCAGGTCGGTGCGCGCCAGGGTGTCCATCACCGGGCCGCTGGCGATGGCCCGGCCCTGTTCGAGCAGCACCAGATGGTCGGCCAGCCGCGCCACTTCGTCCGGCGAGTGGCTGACGTAGAGGACCGGGATATCCAGCTCGTCGTGCAGGCGCTCCAGGTACGGCAGGATTTCCGCCTTGCGCTTGAGGTCCAGCGCCGCCAGCGGCTCGTCCATCAGCAGCAGGCGCGGGCTGGTCAGCAGCGCGCGGGCCATGCCGACGCGCTGCCGCTCGCCGCCGGACAGGTGCCGCGGCATGCGCTCCAGCAGGTGGCCGATGCCCAGCAGCTCGCTGGCCTGCTCCAGCGCCACCCGGTGCTGGTCGCGCGGCACGCGCTGCATGCCATAGGCGAGGTTGCGCCGCACCGACAGGTGCTCGAACAGGTTGGCGTCCTGGAACACATAGCCCAGCGCGCGCTTGTGCGGCGGCAGGAAGAGGCCGGTGGCGCTGTCCTGCCAGACCTCGCCGTTCACCACCAGGCGGCCGAGCGGCGCGCGTTCCAGGCCGGCGATGCAGCGCAGGCAGGTGGTCTTGCCCGAGCCGGAGTGGCCGAACAGCGCGCTGACGCCGCGTCCGGGCAGTTGCAGGTCCACGTCCAGGCTGAAATCCGGGTAGGCGATCTGGAAACGTGCCTCGATGGTTTTCCTCATCCCCACCTCAGGCCCAGGCCGAACGGCTGCGGCGGCTCGCGTAGAGCGCCAGCAGGACGAGGAAGGAGAACGCCAGCATGCCGCCGGCCAGCCAGTGCGCCTGGGCGTACTCCATGGCCTCGACGTGGTCGTAGATCTGCACCGACACCACGCGGGTCCTGCCCGGGATGTTGCCGCCGATCATCAGCACCACGCCGAACTCGCCGACCGTGTGGGCGAAGCCGAGGATGCTGGCGGTGATGAAGCCCGGCCGCGCCAGCGGCAGGACCACCGAGAAGAAGGTATCCAGGGGGCTCGCCCGCAGGGTCGCGGCGGCCTCCAGCGGTTTGTCGCCGATCGCCTCGAAGGCGTTCTGCAACGGCTGCACCACGAAGGGCAGCGAGTAGAACACCGAGCCCACCACCAGCCCGGCGAAGGTGAACGGCAGCCGCCCCAGCCCCAGGCTCTCGGTGAGCTGGCCGATGAAGCCGCCGGGCCCCAGGACGAGCAGCAGGTAGAAGCCGATCACCGTCGGCGGCAGCACCAGCGGCAGCGCCACCACCGCCCCCAGCGGGCCCTTCAGCCAGGAGCGGGTGCGCGCCAGCCACCAGGCGACGGGCGTGCCGACCAGCAGGAGAATCACCGTGCTCAGGCCCGCCAGCTCAAGGGTGAGCCGGATGGTCTGGAAATCCTCCTGGGTCAGGGGCATCGCCTGTTCCTTAGCCTGTGGCGCGTCAGATTTCGTAGCCGTAGGAGCGGATCACCGCGGCGGCCTTCGGGCCCTTCAGGTACTCGACCAGCGCCTTGGCGGCGGCGCTGTCCCTGCCCTTGTTGAGGATCACCGCGTCCTGGCGGATCGGGTCGTGCAGGTTGCCCGGAACGATCCAGGCGGAACCGCCGGTCACCTTGCCATCCTTGTAGACCTGCGACAACGCCACGAAGCCCAGTTCGGCGTTGCCGGTGGAAACGAACTGGAAGGCCTGGGTGATGTTCTGGCCTTCGACGAGCTTGCCGGCGAGCTTGCCGGTGAGGCCCATCCTGTCCAGCACCTGGGTCGCGGCCAGGCCGTAGGGCGCGGCTTTCGGGTTGGCGATGGACAGGTGCCTGAAGCCGTCGGTCTTCAGCACCTCGCCCTTGGCGTCGACGTAGCCGTCCTTCGCCGACCACAGCGCCAGGGTGCCGATGGCGTAGGTGAAGCGCGAACCGGGGACGATTTCCTTCTCCGCTTCCAGCCTCTTCGGCGTGGCGTCGTCGGCGGCGAGGAACACCTCGAAGGGTGCGCCGTTCCTGATCTGGGTATAGAACTGCCCGGTGGCGCCGTAGGCGGCGACCAGCTTGTGCCCGGTGTCCTTCTCGAAGTCCCTGGCGATCGCCTGGATCGGCGCGGTGAAGTTGGCGGCGACGGCCACCTGCACTTCATCGGCCAGGGCCGAGTGCAAAGCGAAGCAGCAAGCGACCAGCAGGGAAACGCGAGCGAAGCGGTGTTTCATCGTGAAACTCCAGTGGGGTGTCGTTATCGGGGCTTCGGAACCGGCGAGCCTGCCTCGGCAAGCCATCGCTATAACTCAAATTACATAACGATAGCGAAAAAGCGGCAATACCCCTCATGGAATAACGCAAGCGAAAGGGATAACGCGGCGCCGCGCCGGGGACTCACTCGGCCTTGGGGGCCTGCCGGCGCGGCCAGGCCAGGGTGAAGCACGCCCCGCCGAGGCTTTCGCTGCGCGCGATCAGCGCGCGGCCGCCGTGCCAGTGGATGATCCGCCGCACGATGGAAAGCCCCAGCCCGTGCCCGCCGGTGACCCGCGTGCGGCTGTCGTCGGCGCGGAAGAACGGCTGGAACAGGCGCGGCCAGTGCGACTCCGGCACCCCCGGGCCATCGTCCTCGACGTCCACCTGGCAGCGGTCCACGCTGACCCGGTAGCTGACCCGCACGCGGCCCTCGGCATAGCGCAGGGCGTTGGTCAGCAGGTTCTGCAGGGCGCGGTGCAGGTAGCGCGGCTCGGCCTCCACCCAGCTGCCCTGGTCGAACGGCACCAGCGGCCCCGGCTCGACGGTGACGCTGATCTCCCGCCGCAGCGGGGCGATCTCCGCCACCACCTGCTCCACCAGCGCGGCCAGCTCCAGGCGCTGGTAGGTCAGCGCCGGCGAGCCCTGCTCCAGGCGCGCGTAGATGAGCATCTCGTCCACCAGCTGGTCGAGGTCCTGGATATCGCCGTCCATGCCGTCCATGTACTTGCGCCGCGACGCCTCGGTCTCCGCCGACTCGATCATCTCCAGGCCGAAGCGCAGGCGCGCCACCGGCGTGCGCAACTCGTGGGACACCGCGCGCACCAGCTCGCGCTGCACCGTCAGCAGCAGCTGCAACTGCTCCGCCATGTGGTTGAAGGCCCCCGCCAGGCGCCCCACCGAGTCGGCGCCGCCCGCCTCCACGCGGGTATCCAGGCTGCCGCGGGCGATGCGCGTGGCCGCCGACTCCAGGCTGCGCAGGCGCTGTTCGAGGCCGCTGATCAGCAGGTACAGGGTCAGGCCGATCAGGCTCAGCGCGACGATCACGATGATCGACAGCAGCTGCGGCGGATAGGGATTCATCTGGTAGATCGGCCCCAGCTCCAGCACCCAGGGCGTGTCGAGGATGCCGGCCAGCACGCGGATCGAGTCGCCGTCCTTGCCCAGCGCCAGCACCGTGTCGCCCTCCTCCACGCGGCGGCTCTGGTCGTCGTCGAGGTCCACCTCCTTCAGGCGCAGCAGGTGCACGTCGAAGCCGAAGCGCTTGTCGCGGACGATGCGCGCCAGGTGGTAGGGCTGCTCGCTGGCGGGGTAGCGCTTGAGCTCGTCCATCAGCAGGTAGATGGTGGCGCGCGCCAGCTGCTCGCTGACCTGCTCCACCTCGCCGGCGAGGATCAGCCCCTCCGCCGCGCTGACCTGGGTGAGCACCCGCACCCGGTGCGGCGCGCCGGCCTCCACCAGCACCTGATCGTTCATCAGCCGCGCCCGGCTGCGCCCTTCCACGCCCAGCCCGTCCAGGGCGGCCAGCTTCAGCGGAATGCCCAGCAGGCGGCTCCACTGGGTCAGCGCGCGCTTGCGGTCCACCTCGCCCATGGGCAGCAGCTCATCGGCCATCAGGCGGAAGGTGCCGCGCGCCAGGTCTTCCCGGTAACGCTCGCCGCGCACCTCGTTGACCAGGTGCAGGGCCAGCACGCCGAGGGCGGCCACCAGCACCAGGGTCAGCAACATGCCGCCGTAGATGCGCAGGAAGATGGATTTCATCGGGCCCCGGCCTCAAAGCTCCCCGACGAACAGGTAACCCTTGCTGCGCACCGTCTTGATCAGGCGCGGGTGCATCGGGTCGTCGCCGATCTTCGGGCGGATGCGCGAGATGCGCACGTCGATGGAACGGTCCTGGCCGTCGTACTCGATGCCGCGCAGGGCGTTGAAGATTTCCTCGCGGGAGAGGATGCGCCCGGCGTTCGACGCCAGCAGCCAGAGCAGGTCGAACTCGGCGCTGGTCAGCTCGATGGTCTGCTCGTCCAGCCAGGCCTCGCGCATGGCGTTGTCGATCACCAGCTTGCCGAAGGCCAGGCGCTTGCCGCCGGCGGCCGCCGGCGCGGTTTCGGCCGGTTCGCTGCGCCGCAGCAGCGCACGGATGCGCGCCAGCAGCAGGCGCGGGCGCACCGGCTTGCACACATAGTCGTCGGCGCCCATCTCCAGGCCCTGCACCTGGTCCATGTCGTCGGTGCGCGCGGTGAGCATCAGGATCGGGCCGTCGTAGTCCGGGCGCAGGCGCTTGCAGATCGACAGGCCATCCTCGCCGGGCAGCATCAGGTCGAGCACCACCAGGTCCGGGCGCTCGGCCAGCACCCGCGCCACCGCCGCCGCGCCGTTGGATTCGATGGCGACCGCCAGGCCGTTGCTCTCCAGGTAGTCCTGGGTCAGCTCGGCCAGTCGCTGGTCGTCCTCGACGATGAGAATGCGCGCTTCTTGTTCCACCTTGCCTCCTGATCCATGGCGGGCACTACCCACTACTAAAGACGAAAGCCCGCGAAAGCGGCCGGCATTGTAGCCAGATTGCCCGGCCGGCCGCACGCCGCCAGCGCGGCCGGGGAGCGCGCGAAGGGGCCGAGGGGCGCCGAGGTAAAAACACTACATATTGTGGTACTGTTCGGCGCCGCGGCACGCCGGTCCGGCGAGTGAAAAATCTGCCGGAACCACGACGAGCGGCAAAACGCAGTCAGGCTGCGGCCTCCCGCGAGTTACCCCGCTTCACCCACATTTCACTCACATTTTATCCACAGCTTTTCCAGAACCCCTCGCCTTGCAAACACCCCATTAGCGCATTATCTTGTATCTCCGTTGCGGTATACCCCTACATCTTGGGGTTACCACAGTGGACCGGATACTAGAAGAATGTCGAAGTCGCGAGCCTGTTCCACGGCTCCTCCGGTTCAACCACAACGTATTCCAGCCGTACTGATGGGCCGAGCGGACCACCCCGCAAGGAGCGATTCATGTCGATGGAAATGCGGTACGGGTGTTGCAACCTAACGTTCAACACCACTAGGTATTGTGGTCCCGGCCCGTAAAGCCGGCACCCGATTTGGGCCAGGGAGGCGCTTCGGGTCCGAATCCCCCTGCTCCAGTGAATTTCCAGCTTGCGGTCCTGCCGCGGGCTTTCGCTCTTTTCGCTCTTTATTTCGGGACGGGCGCCCCGAGGCGCTACGCAACACACCAATTACGAGAACGTGGAGACCCCCACCCATGCAAACCGACACCACTCGCGAGAACCCGCAGGCCGCAGCGCCGCAGGCAGCCGAATCCGCCCAGGATCTGGCCGCCACCGCGCCGGGCCAGCTGCGCGTGATCAAGCGCAACGGCACCGTAGTTCCCTACACCGATGACAAGATCACCGTAGCCATCACCAAGGCGTTCCTCGCCGTGGAGGGCGGCACCGCTGCCGCCTCGTCGCGCATCCATGAAACCGTGCGCCGCCTGACCGAACAGGTCACCGCGACCTTCAAGCGCCGCATGCCTTCCGGTGGCACCATCCACATCGAAGAAATCCAGGACCAGGTCGAACTGTCCCTGATGCGCGCCGGCGAACAGAAAGTCGCCCGCGACTACGTGATCTACCGCGAAGCCCGCGCCAACGAGCGCAAGAACGCCGGCGTCGCCAGCGACATCGCCCAGCCGCACCCGAGCATCCGCATCACCAAGGCCGACGGCAGCACCCAGCCGCTGGACATGGGCCGCCTGCAGACCATCATCCGCGAAGCCTGCGAAGGCCTGGCCGAAGTCGATGGCGAGCTGATCGAACGCGAGACCCTGAAGAACCTGTACGACGGCGTCGCCGAGAAGGACGTCAACACCGCCCTGGTGATGACCGCCCGCACCCTGGTCGAGCGCGAGCCGAACTACTCCTACGTCACCGCCCGCCTGCTGATGGACACCCTGCGCGCCGAAGCCCTGGGCTTCCTGGGCGTCGCCGAGAGCGCCACTCACCACGAGATGGCCGACCTCTACGCGCAGGCATTGGCCGCCTACGTCGAGAAAGGTTCCGAGTTCGAGCTGATCGACAGCAAGCTCAAGGGCTACGACCTGGCCAAGCTGGGCGCCGCGATCAACCACGAGCGCGACCAGCAGTTCACCTACCTCGGCCTGCAGACCCTGTACGACCGCTACTTCATCCACAAGGACGGCATCCGTTTCGAACTGCCGCAGGTCTTCTTCATGCGCGTGGCCATGGGCCTGGCCATCGAAGAGAAGGACCGTGAAGCCCGTGCCATCGAGTTCTACAACCTGCTCTCGTCGTTCGACTACATGTCGTCGACCCCGACCCTGTTCAACGCCGGCACCCTGCGTCCGCAGCTCTCCAGCTGCTACCTGACCACCGTTCCGGACGACCTGTCGGGCATCTACAACGCCATCCACGACAACGCCATGCTGTCCAAATTCGCCGGCGGCCTGGGCAACGACTGGACCCCGGTGCGCGCGCTGGGCTCCTACATCAAGGGCACCAACGGCAAATCCCAGGGCGTGGTTCCGTTCCTCAAGGTGGTGAACGACACCGCCGTGGCCGTGAACCAGGGCGGCAAGCGCAAGGGCGCCGTCTGCGCGTACCTGGAAACCTGGCACCTGGACATCGAGGAATTCCTCGAACTGCGCAAGAACACCGGTGACGACCGTCGCCGCACCCACGACATGAACACCGCGAACTGGATTCCGGACCTGTTCATGAAGCGCGTCTTCGACGACGGCAAGTGGACCCTGTTCTCGCCGTCCGAAGTACCGGACCTGCACGACCTGACCGGCAAGGCCTTCGAAGAGCGCTACGAGTATTACGAAGCCCTGACCGAGTACAACAAGATCAAGGTGTTCAAGGTCGTCCAGGCCAAGGACCTGTGGCGCAAGATGCTCTCGATGCTGTTCGAGACCGGCCACCCGTGGCTGACCTTCAAGGACCCGTGCAACCTGCGCAGCCCGCAGCAGCACGTGGGCGTGGTGCACAGCTCGAACCTGTGCACCGAGATCACCCTGAACACCAACGCCGACGAGATCGCGGTGTGCAACCTGGGCTCGATCAACCTGGTCAACCACATCGTCGACGGCAAGCTGGACACCGCCAAGCTGGAGAAGACCGTCAAGACCGCGGTGCGCATGCTCGATAACGTCATCGACATCAACTACTACTCGGTCCCTCAGGCGCGCAACTCCAACCTCAAGCACCGTCCGGTCGGCCTGGGCATCATGGGCTTCCAGGACGCCCTGTACCTGCAGCACATCGCCTACGGCTCCGACGCGGCCATCGAGTTCGCCGACAAGTCCATGGAAGCGGTCAGCTACTTCGCCATCCAGGCCTCCTGTGACCTGGCCGACGAGCGTGGCGCCTACGAGACCTTCGCCGGCTCCCTGTGGTCCAAGGGCATCCTGCCGCTGGACTCGCAGCAGATCCTCATCGAAGCCCGCGGCCAGAAGTACATCGACGTCGACCTGAGCGAGTCCCTGGACTGGGCGCCGGTCCGTGCCCGCGTACAGAAAGGCATCCGCAACTCGAACATCATGGCCATCGCGCCGACCGCGACCATCGCCAACATCACCGGCGTATCGCAGTCCATCGAGCCGACCTACCAGAACCTGTACGTGAAATCGAACCTCTCCGGCGAGTTCACCGTGATCAACCCCTACCTGGTACACGACCTCAAGGCCCGTGGCCTGTGGGACCCGGTCATGGTCAACGACCTGAAGTACTACGACGGCTCCGTGCAGCAGATCGAGCGCATCCCGCAGGACCTCAAGGACCTGTACGCCACCGCGTTCGAAGTCGAGACCAAGTGGATCGTCGACGCCGCCAGCCGCCGCCAGAAGTGGATCGACCAGGCCCAGTCGCTGAACCTCTACATCGCCGGCGCCTCGGGCAAGAAGCTCGACGTGACCTACCGCATGGCCTGGTACCGTGGCCTGAAGACCACCTACTACCTCCGTGCCCTGGCCGCCACCAGCACCGAGAAGTCCACCATCAACACCGGCAAGCTCAATGCCGTGTCGGCCGGTGGCGACGAAGGCCTGCAGGCCGCTCCCGCTCCGGCCGCCGCGCCGCAGCCGGCTCCGGTGCCCAAGGCCTGCAGCATCGACAACCCCGACTGCGAAGCCTGCCAGTAATGGTGTATGCGCGGCGCTGAGCGGCGCCCGCGTCGTTGCCCGGTTGGCCGGCCCCCATCACGTACAGTCGTACGCTCAGGGGCTCCAGCCAACCGGGCGCCTAGCGGTCACTCGCTCAGCGTCACGCCGATAGATGGCAAATGCAGTCCCCTCTCCTTCCGGGAGAGGACCGGGGAAAGGGGCTTTCGAAAGCCCTCCCCAAGAATCCAGAGCTTTCGCGTGCACCATCACGCAACCAGACATCAGGCCGCCACAGAACGGCCGTCCAGAACAGGAGAGGACCCATGCTGAGCTGGGACGAATTCGACAAAGAAGACGCCACCGAAACCAAGGCCGCCCCGGCTGTCGCCCAGGCCGCCGCGCAGAGCGCTGACAAGCTCGACTCCGAAGCCGCCGGCTCCGTGGAAGACGCCCGCGCCGTTTCGGCCGCCGACTCCGATGCCATCGCCCGCGCCAAGCAGGCCCTCGATGCCCTCGACATCCAGGAAGGCCTGGACGACCTGGAAGGCGCCGCCGCCCGCGTACAGGTCGGCGACAAGCAGATGATCAACGCCCGCGCCGACCTCAACCAGCTCGTACCCTTCAAGTACGACTGGGCCTGGCAGAAGTATCTGGATGGTTGCGCCAACCACTGGATGCCGCAGGAAGTGAACATGAACGCCGACATTGCCCTGTGGAAGAGCAAGGACGGCCTCAGCGAAGACGAGCGCCGCATCGTCATGCGCAACCTCGGCTTCTTCTCCACCGCCGACTCCCTGGTCGCCAACAACCTGGTGCTGGCCGTCTACCGCCTGATCACCAACCCCGAATGCCGCCAGTACATCCTGCGCCAGGCCTTCGAAGAAGCGATCCACACCCACGCCTACCAGTACTGCATCGAGTCGCTGGGCATGGACGAGGGCGAAATCTTCAACATGTACCACGAGATCCCGAGCGTCGCGAAGAAGGCGTCCTGGGGCCTCAAGTACACCCGCTCGATCTCCGATCCGAAGTTCAACACCGGCACCCCGGAGACCGACCGCCAGTTCCTGCGCAACCTGATCGCCTACTACTGCGTGCTCGAAGGCATCTTCTTCTACTGCGGCTTCACCCAGATCCTCTCCATGGGCCGCCGCAACAAGATGACCGGCACCGCCGAGCAGTTCCAGTACATCCTGCGCGACGAATCCATGCACCTGAACTTCGGCATCGACGTGATCAACCAGATCAAGATCGAAAACCCGCACCTGTGGGATGCCCAGATGAAGGACGAGGCCACCCAGATGATCCTCCAGGGCACCCAGCTGGAGATCGAATACGCTCGCGACACCATGCCGCGCGGCGTACTGGGCATGAACGCGGCGATGATGGAGGACTACCTCAAGTTCATCGCCAACCGCCGCCTGACCCAGATCGGCCTCAAGGAGGAATACCCGGGCACCAGCAACCCGTTCCCGTGGATGAGCGAAATCATGGACCTGAAGAAAGAGAAGAACTTCTTCGAGACCCGCGTGATCGAGTACCAGACCGGCGGCGCGCTGAGCTGGGACTGACGGAAGTAGTCGTCATTTTTCACTAAGAATTGGAATTTATTCACTTCAAAGTGGAATAAACGCACCAAATGAGTGCGGAGTGTAACAAGCAAGAACCTTGGAGCCGTTAAGGATGGCGGTGAAGAGGAGCAGTCGAAAGGGCCGGAGTGCTGCTATGCACACCGGCCTTTTTTTGATGATGCCCGCCAAACGCAAGCGTCCGCCACACACCGAAAAATCTAAGCGGGCGTGGCCTATGTGTATAAAGCCACTCCCGGCACATCGCAGACAGGCTGCGTACGAGACTGAACGCTAGACTCAGACTGCCGCAGGAAAGGAGTCACCAGATGGATGCCAAGAACCTCGAAGTTCGCCGGCATGGCGCGCGGGGCCGTGTTTCGCCGCCTGGATCGCTGGGGGCACCTGAACAACAAGGCGCTGCACCCCGGCAGCCTGATCAGCCTGCTACGCCAGATATTGTTGCGCGCCGGTGTCCCGGCTGAGCTGTACACCAGTCATTCGCTGAGCCGCGGCTTCGCCACCTGGGCCACGGCCAATGGCTGGGATCTCAAAGCGCTGATGACCTACGTGGGCTGGAAGGACATTAAATCAGCGATGCGCTACACCGACCCGGCGATCTCCTTCGGTAGCCTCGCGGCGAGGCCAGCATTGGAATCCTCTGTGGGCACTTCGACGCATTTGCTCGCTCACATCGACAGGTGACAGGAGTGAAGGCACAGGGATAACTGATCGATCTGATTCCGGGGGGCGATGCTATGGCGCCTGGCAACAACCAGTTCGGGACGGATACCGAGGCAGAAGCATGCGGTATTTCTTGTGCGTAGCGGTCAGCTGATGGCCTCGATCTACCCCAGATGGCTACTTGCCATTTGTGCAGCCTCGTCCTTTAATCGGGTGCCCAGGCAAAGGAGACTGCTATGTCATTGCTGGACGAGATCATCGCGTGGACTGGTGGACTTAGGCCCTGGCAACAAGAGGCACTGCGCCGGATTTTTACGCGGCCCGAACTCGCCCAAGATGACATCGAAACCATCCTGCAAATGGTTCGCGAGCAAGAACGGGAAAATGCGACCACAGGGGCCACCAAACCATTCACATTGGATGACGTTCCGGGGGCCTGCAGTGGCGCCACCGTGCGACTGACCGGTGTCTCCGGGCTGGATCAGGTCAACGGTTTCCCTTCTGGTCGAGCATTTGACCTCGTGCCGGAGGGCATGACCATCTTTTTTGGTCACAACGGGGCCGGCAAATCCGGCTATGCCCGCGTCTTCAAGAACGCCTGCAAAGCCCGACATCGAGTGGAGGTGCTGCCCAACGCCTTTGGGGCCGCAACTCCACCTCGGCCTCCATCTGCTGAATTCTCCATCCTGGTGGATGGCACGCCGGAAACTGCGCGTTGGGTTCAGAGCGGGCCAGCCCATCCACATTTGAGCGCGGTATCGGTATACGACGTAGCCTGTGCCAACGACTATATCGATGCGGAAGGCACCCCGGCATTTCAGCCATACGGACTGATCCACCTGACGCGCCTGGTCCTGCTGCAGCGCGACTTGCAGACCCGGATTGGAGCTGAGCGCAATGCGTTGGTTCTGGATTCCCAGCAGTTCGAGCCGCTGAAGGGTAATACCGAAGTCGGCCGTTACATCGCCAGCCTGGGGGCAGACTCGGATCGCGCAGTACTGGTTCGATTGGGAACGCTCACTGACGAGGAACTCCGAAGGCTTGAGTTTCTGAAGCGGACACTGCTGGAAACCGATCCTACTCCCCAAGCGCTGGCCTTGGAGCGCCTGGCGACCCGCCTGGACCAAGCGCAACGCCGTGCCGAGGCGGCACAACGATGGGTGGGTGACCGGGCCATTGCGAGGGCAAAGGAACTCATCACCGCGGAAAAAGCTGCACACCTCGCCATGCAACTAGCACAAGCGCGCCTCCAGGGGCGGGGGACACAGGACACCACGGAACCACCAACATTGGCTTCACACACCGCCACTCTGTTAGAGGGCACCGGCGATGTGCTTTGGCAAACGATGTACCGGGCCGCTGAAGCCTTCTCTCAGCGGGCAGCATATTCCGGACATTTATTCCCGCACCTGGAACTCGACGCACGCTGCGTGCTCTGCCAGCAACCCTACTCAGTCGATGCAGCGGAACGCATGCGGCGTTTTGCAGCTTTTATCTCGGATACTGCGACAGCAGATGCACAAACAGCCAACGATGCCCGTATGACCGCTCTGGGGAAAGTGAAGGCCGTTGACCTCAGCATCCTGGATGCGCCCACGCTGGCTGAAGTGGCGGAGCGGCTCCCCGATCTACACGCCACCATTACTACAGCGGCCTCGGTTTGGGCCGTCCGGCACACTTGGGTCAGTCAAACATTGGAAGCGGGAGACTGGTCTCCTGAATCAGAGCCACTTTCACCGGAAGCGAACCTAGACAGTGAGTTCGCCAGCAAGGCTGCTTCGCTGCGCGCTGACGCCAGTACCCTCCGGACCTCCACCGATCCTGCTGTGCGTTTAGCGCTGAGCCAAGAACTGGCAGACCTGGATGCGCGTCAGCGCCTTTCCGGCCAGCTCGGCGCGGTGGAGCGCTTCATTCAGGACAAGCAGACTCATGCTGTGTTAAGCCGCTGTCATGCAGCCCTAAATCCTGGAACGGTATCACGCAAGCTGACGGCTCTGGCCGCGACGTATGTAACCGAGGCATTGGCCGCCGCCATGAATGCCGAATTGAAAGCCTTGGGCTATAAACGCCGAGTGCAACCCGACCTGACCGGACGCACGGAGCTGGGGGTGACCAAGGTTACCCTACGCCTGCAGGAAATCACGGCGAAGGCTTCTAAAGTGCTTTCCGAGGGGGAACAGCGTGCTTTGGGGATGGCCATGTTCATCGCCGAACTCGAATCTCTGCCACATACCTCGACGGTCATTTTTGACGACCCCTCAACCTCTCTAGACCATGTTTATCGTCGGGCCATCGCTCGGCGTTTGGTTGCGCTAGCCGAGACCCGCCAGGTGTTGGTGTTCACACATGACGCGGTATTCCTGACCGAACTGGCCATGGCACTTCAGCGCGCTGATCGCCCGGCCAGTTACAAGACCATTGGTTGGGATGAGTCGCCAGGACTGGTAAGCGAAGGGCTAACATGGGCCACGATGGACACCAAAGCCCGCCTGGCTGATCTGCGTGATCGTGCGAAAGCGTTGAGCGCTCCGGAAGACAGCTACCCGGATGATGAACTTGAGCGGCAAATCGCTGCGGGCTACTCAAGCCTCAGAGGTACCGTCGAGCGCGCCATCCGGGAAGTTTTCCTGAACAATACGGTTCAACCGTTCAGCGACGTGGTGAGCGTCGAGGCCTTTGGCGCCGTCATCGGCCACCCTGCAGATGAGTGGGAGAAGATGCTGGCGGTTTATGCTCGGGCTTGTGAAGCCACTGAGGCCCATGACACCCCGGGTGAACGCCAACTGCCACTGCCCACGCGCGAGGAATTGCACAGCGACATCACTCTGATCTTGGAGCTAATCAACGAAGCGGCCAAGCGGCGAACCGCCTACGAAAACCTACGCAGGGAACGAACCGCACAACGCAAGAAGCTTTTCGGTGGCTAGTGAGTAATTGAAAAGGATTTTCAAATGACAAGAAAATCATATGTAAGTGAATCTGATTTAGCGGAGCGGATTTTTGAAGAAGAACATTTTCGAGATATAAGATTCGCTATCAGTTATTTTATCCCGCACTTTCGTGAGTACAATACGGAAACTTTCTTTCTAGCGTATTGGCCTGAAGTTGTAAAATCCAGATGGCTGTTAGATTTTGCAGCAAAACTTCCATTTGATGTAAGAGAGATCAAGGCCAGTAGGAAAAGCGTGGCAACTGCTAGAGCTTCTGGCATAACTAGCTTTGTGTGCATACCAGTTAATATCGAGTCAATGTACACGCACGCAAAGTCAACTCCAGTATTAAAAATAGTGCTATCCGACGAGCGAATGTATCTCCCCGTCAAAGACTTCCTCTCGAGCGAGTACGGGAATGGGTTCTTGCACATATCTACCGCAAAATCAGCGAGCAAGGAAGAAAGGGATTTTAGTCCAAGAAAAATAGGTAACTATGCCATAGCAAGAGCTCTTGCTCTTCTAGAAGACGGTAGAGTGCCGCAAGAGTTTTTTGAGGCAGTAAGTGAAGTGCTAGGGCCCAAGAAAAAGTCTTGGAAGCGATTAGCTTTCCCTGGCTATCGTCATGGGCTGACATATGCAAATGAATTGATAGCCGAAAGTTTATGCTTGGACATTGTCCGCGAGGGGAGACTCATGCCCAGCGGCAATGAAAACTACATCCCGGCGATACTACGTAGTAGTCGAGCGCTATGGGGGAGCAGATCGAGCCTGACAGATAACGCTTCTACTGAAAACCGTTTATGTATCAGTGTAGAGCCGATTCTATGGAGAATCTACAAGGTAGATTTAGATAAGCTATTCCCTGATGGCTCTCTAAAAAAAGAACTTGTCGCCGCCCTCAGAATCTATGTTAACTCAGCTGTAAAGTCTGAGAATTACATTAGAAGATTGGTTGGCTATCAATCAGAAGCGATAGCTGCCATAACCTCAGATTCTGTGGGGAAAACTTTTATTTCGCTACATCGGCAAGAGCTTGAGTTGTTCAATATCTCCTTGGGCATATTGGGCTTGTCTGATTTATTTCCGATCATCCGAATTGAGCCTAAAATAAATAAGATCAAAGGCGATTTAATCAATCTAGCCAATTGCGCCAGAGGGAATGGCTGTCATGCCAATTTTAAATTAAACAAGCTCGGAATGACACTTAAGGAGCGAATGCTCTTGTTGGTTGACAAGCGATTTTTGTCTTTTTTTAAAGAAAAGCTTCCCGAGTTTTCCGGGGTGTCTATAGTAACTGATTTACCACTTGAATGGCTTCCGCTGAGGGGGTTGCCATTGATGTTAAGATGTGACGTCAGCCGGATACCAGCAACTCCAGGCAATATAAACTTACTCCAAACCCTTAGAAGTCGACATAAGACAATAGCTCTCTCTGACTTTGATGAGATATTGATTGTTCGATCTTTCTCGGAAAGCGACAAAATCAAATACACTCTTGAAACCACTCTTCAGCATTGGACCAACATGCATGAGGAATATCCAAAATACAGGATTGTTGATATTGAGTCATCTGAAGAATTTGTTGCTATAATTAATAGCTTCAAAGGGGCGCTGATGATTTTTGATGGTCACGGCTCACTAAAAACAGATTCTGCTATGGGCTCAATTATAGTTGGGGGCGAGGAATTAAATGTTTGGGAGTTACAGAGCCAGATCAATATGCCTCCTATTGTATTGCTCAGTGCTTGCGATACTATTCCAGTAGATGGCGGACACGGAGCAACCGCTAGCGGTATGCTTGCACTAGGAGCTATGACAGTGCTTGGAACGCTTCTACCTGTGAACGCTGTTCAATCCGCCTCCTTCATTGCTCGACTTCTATTCCGCATGTCAATGCTGCTTCCAATGGTGGTAAAAAATGTAAGCTACATGCCTTGGCGAGGGCTCATGAGCGGAATGCTGCGAATGACTTTTTGCACAGAGCTAATCGAAAATTTAATTAATGAGGCAAAAATAATTAATATAATAGATCGCCCCGGCATTCAACTGATTGCAAATAATGCTATTAACTCTATGTCTGCTGACTGGTATGAACAGGTTGTTGCGGAGATTTGTAAAAGATCAGTCGCTGAGGAAAAGGAGACTGTAGAGCGGTGCAAGTTTTGGGGAAGCATGGTAGATACCTTGAAATATACTCAGCTTGGGCGGCCTGAAAATATAAAACTGAGATCGAAAAATATTCACGAAGCTGCCGATCTCCTCATGAACTCCTGAAGGAGGGCCTAGTATTCGCTGGTGAGGACTCGCCGATGACCAACCTAATGCTGTCGATGATGGGGGCCTTTGCTGAATTCGAGCGCACCCTGATCCGTGATCGGCAGCGCGAAGGTATTGTCCTGACGAAGCAACGCGGCGCGTATCGGGGCCGCAAGAAAGCCCTGTCCGACGAGCAAGCTGTTACCCTGCGGCAGCGGGTGAGGGCCGGCCAGTCCAAGGCGCAACTCGCCCGTGAATTCAACATCAGCCGGGAAACCCTCTATCAGTACCTCCGCACGGACGATTGATACATGCCGCGTCGCTTGATCCTCTCAGCCACGGGGCGGGATAGCCTGCTCGCGCTGCCGGAAAGCCAGGATGACCTGGTCCGTTACTACACCTTCAACGACTCCGATCTGTCGCTGATTCGCCAGCGGCGCGGCGACGCCAACCGCTCGCCAGGTACTGAGGTCAACTATGGCCCATGTCCTCGTCACGTGATGTCATCGTAGGTATTTTGACGTGCGGTTCTCGCATGCGACTCCGAACTCGAGATCAGTCGCTCATTAGTAACGGTACTCTTGCGGCGAAAAGCGCCCCTTGCAGCCAAACAGCAACTTGGCCGTGAACTTTTCCAGGCAGGCCATCCACCTCCGCTGGTGCATGCTGCTCGAAGTATGCCCGCTGCGCCTCAGGCAGGGTGGCGCGGTGCGCCAGGTAGGCCGCCACCGTCATAGCCGCGAACGTCATAACGCTCATCCACGGAGCGCAAGACAGTGCGATAGGTGGCTGCGACGATAGGCAATGATCTGGTCGGCAAACACGGCAGGGCTGAGGCCAAAGATCTCGGCATAGTGCTCAACCGAATAGGGCGCCTCGTTCGTGGGACGCAGGCAGTCGATCAGCTCGGCGACCGATAGCGCCGCTGGCTGGAGTACTCCCTTCATGGCTTATTCCTCCTGCCGCCTTTCGCTCACCGCATATCCGCATGCCAGCGCTGGGCAAAGCCCTCGTAGCAGGAAATCAGGAGGTCGTGCTACCGCAGTCATTGAAGAAATCATCGCGAGCAAGGCGTCCAAAATGGCTGAGCTCTTGGTCCTCATCGCCGAACATGAAGCTCACCATGCGCTCTCGCCTGAGCCCGGAAAGCACCCTAAAAAAGCAGGGCTCGCACAGATGGACCTCATAGCGCTCACCATCATGGGACGAGCCATAACCCCAACTGGCGCGAAGAGTACCAAATTGCAATCCATACCCTTCAACACGCGTGCTATCGCCACAAACGTCGCATAGGACATCTCTGACCGATTCGGTCTGTTCCATAGCTGTGATCTTCATTGAGAACCTCCTGCTCGGGTACATGTACGACATCGTTTATCCGACACACGATACTCCTTCAGGTGCCTTGCACGGTGGGGTTATGTGCTCCCCGAAAACGGCCCTTCGGTGCTCCGGACCAGCGGCAGAACTCAGCAGAGATTTTCACACAGCTTGGGCCGCATTCAGGCATTCACCGGTCCGAGGCCGGTATTGAGCCATTTCAAACACAGACGGCATACTGCCTTCCGTCATCGAATGAGTGAAAGTGAACAGGCACAAAGCCTGTCTCGCCTCCGATGAGCTCTTCGAACAACCTTTCACACAGCCCTGAGCCTCGCTGCAATCCAAGTGTCCCCACATGCGCATTCTCACAATTTAATAGATGACCACCAGCAGATTGCTCTGATACGTTGCGACAGGAAGGCAATATCAATGTGCGTTTACGACCAATCAAAAGAAGGAACGGTATGTTGGCAACTCAGGATCACTATCCGGAGGAGTTCGCACACTGCTATGACTGCGGCACGGAGAATGAAAATGGCCACAAGCTGAAGAGCTACCTAATCGGGGACGTGGTGCAAGCACGATTTCTTCCCGACCCGATGTACAGCGGTGGTTATCCAGGCAATGCCTACGGCGGACTGATTGCATCGCTCCTCGATTGCCACGGTGCCGCAAGCGCAGCCGCCTTCTGCTATCTAGCTGAGAATCGCCAGATGGGCGACGAGGTTGAGGCGATTCGATTTGTCACCGGAACACTCACGGTTGTTTATCGCAAGCCAACCCCGCTCTGTGTCGAGTTGAGTCTCGAGGGGAAGCTTAAGTCTCTGGAGGGTAGAAAGGCGATTATAGAACTTTCTCTGAGTGCCAATGGCCAAGTGTGTGCCACGGGAGAGATGATTGTATTTCGCTTTAACGCGTGAGCGTAAGAGTCAGCACGAGATTAAAACTAAAACCAGAAGCCATCATACGACCGTTCGGTGGGTTCTGTTGTATTTGTGGTACAGATGTCGTCGCTTCCAATGCCTCTTGCTAAAACTCGGCCCAGGATGCGACGTCTCCGCATAGCTTTGCTGGCATTCATCCATCAGTATCTGCCTGTGCCAAAATTGTCACGCCGAACTCGACTACGGTGTCCGTAGCCTGCGTATGAAAGACATCACGATCGTCCCTGAGCACGTGATTGACGAACAGCTCATCATTATCATAGCTAGGTGACTCTTTGCCGATGGTGAACAGATTGATAGTTCGAAAACACAAATGAGAAGCAAGTATCTGCACAGCACGGACGAGGCTCAACGAGAAACCTGGCAAACCATCACCTAGACGTCAATCCCAATTGAAGAAAACAAGAGCAGCAGTACTAATTAAAAAGACAACCAAAAACAAAAGGACTATTGGTCGCTTCGGGAACAACCTCAAATTAAGCCGAGCCCAAAGTATCGGCATGGCGACAATAGAAATCGCAAACAGAGCTACTGGTGCTGCGTACACCCAGGCAAACAGGTATAGGCACGCAAGCGATATAATAAAGATACTCCCCAGAACAAGAGCACTTTGAAGTAAACCAACAGGAATAGCACCACCCCACAAGTAGCCATAATCACGAGCAATCAGAGATGCGATACCTTGGGTGACATTTATATTCAATAGCATATCTCCCATTGGCAGCATCAGGCAGGAACCCCCAAAAAATCCGGCAATCCCCAGAAACTCCCGAATAATTATTCTATGTCGGAGAACCCAAAATAAAGACCCTGTAAGTAGCACAGCCCCAAGAAACGTGGTAACTAAAGCGAAGCCGATACCATCCAGCCTCCAACGAAACCAGCCTGCGATTAGAATCATTAAAAAAGAAAAGAAAGCCAATCCACCAAAGACCTTGGCGACCCAAACCAATACCACCGAGACTTGCGAACGCCTAGCTATAGAGATCATCGAAAAATAACCACGATCAACCTCTTGCATAAACTGCCTAGCCTTTTCGGTTTGAAGTAGCATGTCCCCCATGAAAAACATACCAGATATTGAGTTCAACAAATACCAAAAGACTTTCAAGAACACCTCCAAACTCCAAGCAATCAATCACCTAGCGCAGGACTAAATCCCCCCCCCTACAGCATAATCTATGCGCGCTGCTTGCCTGCGGAGTGCGCTAACGCACAAGGAATGACTCCTCATCCCTGGCGACAATGACCATCAAGGCAGGGAGGCCCTCCGCACTCATCTTGCGGTGCAACGTATCGAGCAATTTCTCATCATCTTGGCTTGGGCGAGAAGAACAACCATCTGGGTGGGAATGCCATTCGCCAATATAGTCCACCACTCGCGCAGTTCGGCGGTGCACCTCCTCAAGCATCTCTTGCTGGCCCTCTTCCCCTCTAATGAAATGACTGGAGCTAGCCCGACTATCACTCGGAGTGGGAAGCACGTCGACAACAACAATAGTCTTGGACTTAAAATCCGTGACACCTAGGACGCTTCCACCAGTTTCATTAGGAAGAGCCGCAACCCGAGCGTGCCTGAGCTTCTCGACCAAGAAAGTATCGTATTTAATTGTCCAGCCGTTCGACTCCCGGGAAACTACGTCCCATACCGGCACTTCATGAGCAGACACTGCTCCGGAATGCTCCTCATAGGTCCAGATGCAGAGGCGCGCGTCCGGCCTAAGCACCGACTGCCGCAGCTGACGCGACAGAATACCTGCGTGGGTATGAACACTCTCATTGGACATCCGTACCGAAATATCTCGGCATCCACCACCGACCCAGCGATCGCCCAAGTGATTGGCTAAATGTGTGCTACCCCATTCGCTGGTCAAAATCGCCCGGTAGTACTGTCCCTCGAGTCCATCGATGCGTTGCTTTCGATCCTGGTCTTCAAGAATCATCACGCTCGAAAGCCCCGACGGCGCCAGGAAAAGGCTCACCGTACGAGGTGCATCCTGCATATGAGCCAGCTCGCGAGGAACTTCGAAGGTAGTCGTAACGTCGACGACGAGTTGAGCTTTATCCAATGCGGCATGGACCTGTTCGTCATCGGCGACAATGCTTTTTGCAATGGCAACTGGCGCCAGTTCATTGGGGTAAATGTCCCGTGCAAATGCGCGCATGACGTCAGCTTTAAGAAAGCCGATGCAGTCATCGGATGCTAGGTGACGACTGAGGTTGTGTGGCATGAGCCGATCCGGATCGACATACGTCCACCGCCCCCAGCCCTGACGAACCCAGAGGTCAGCCAAAGCACTACCTAGCGCACCTACACCGGCTAAGACTCCGTCGAACTGTGCGCTCTCTGGCTCCACCGCAGACAGCTCTCGAGCGAATTGTGCAGTGAGAGCCGAACGCACCTCTACCGGCAATAGCGGCAGGGAGCGCCATCCAGAGCCCCGGTACCCATCAAGCAGAGCGATCCGCAAGCGACGACCATTCTGATCGGGCATACCAAGCATCTCAAACGCATCAGCAAGCTCAAGCAGGGACGAAGTCATCAAGTAACCGATCACATCTGCCCGCTCGAGAGCCCCAGCGCGAGTGCGAGGAACCCACAGGAGGATCAACATCCCCTCACCAGCCCCGTCAGCGAGCACAACACCATCTGGGATGGCGTCAAAGACACTGGTGTACAACTGTTCTGCTAGATCGCTCCCCCAGGCCTCCAACTGCTCCTGCAATGAACCAAGCGTGCCAGGCAGAGCAACCACTGCGGTTGAATCCACGGGTGGCACGTTGATGGAGATTACCCTAACGGCTTTGGATTGATTTGACGGATCAGCTGGTACAGCCCGAAGGATGATCGATTCTTCTGACGGCACCCTCAAAAAGTTAAGTGCCTGATCATCTGAGGCGATGTAATCCGCATAATTGGCAGGAAGAATCAGCTGGCAGGGGCTCATATAGAAAAGCGGCTCGAGAGGCTGATCCTCCCGATGTAGTTTGAGTTGTGCCGACTCTCTTAGCCACCAGAACATCCGTGCAATGAAGCGCTGTGGCGTCCAACCGCGCTGCACTGCTGCCCATGCAGAATCATACAAGCAGAGCATCCTAGGACGCCCAAGCACGGTCGGGTGCTGATGTGAGAGCGCAGGAAAATCCTTACGCAGCGTGTGTACCAAAATAGGTACCCGATACTGCGGATTGATCCCTATTGCCAAGCGCTCTCGTCGACGAATGCCAGCGGGGTTTCCAGAGTCTACGGTGCCGTCGCCAGCATCAATGATAATGTAATCCGTGCGAGCCCCATCAATCGTCTCACACCGCAATTCGCGTACATCGATGTGCGGGCTCGCACGACAAGCGTTCAGAAGCGTGATCGTCTCGGGATAGAGTGCATCCTCCTGGAAGCACGCCACAGCGTCGCCGAGCTCGAAGTACTCGATCATTTTCCGCTTCCAGCCCGCGGCGCGACTGCAGCCGCTACCGAAGTCGTTGCAGCCCCAGCCAGGACCGCCGCCACAGTGGCCCGCCTGACTGTACCGCCCGACTCCACCGTGAACTCCAGAACTGCTTCATCCTTCAGATCTCCCGTGCAGCCAAACCAGCCATCCACCCCGTCCAGGATATCCTTGTACTCACGCTTTGCACGAATGTTCGGCGGGTCGATGTCGTCGTCGAGAATCTCTTTGCTACTGGAGACAATGGTTGCGCCACTACGGGCTTGGCCAAGGGCATTACGCGCACCTTCGTTGAGCCTGGCGTCCTCCCCATTCTCCGACCAACTGTCGTAAGACAGGGTGCGCCAAGAGCAATGGTGGGGAGCAAGAAGTAGATCGTACTCAAGGGTCTCAGGGGACCGCTCAAAACGATCCCACAGGCGCTCCCAGATAAGCACCGCTGCGTCACCGCCAATCAGGAAACGAGCCTTAGAAGGCGAATACGCCGATTGAGAGATCTCCATATTCATGACAACGCTGGACTCATTCTTGCTGAGCTGCTCCTCGAGCGCCTCATCATCGTCATGCGGCGTCGGGGCCAGCAGGTGAGCTCTAAAAAATGCAGAGCAATCCTCTCCGTCAATTCGGCTGAACTTGTCGCCCGACTTGATGACAATCGATCCAAGGTCGTCAGTCTTACCCTTGATGTCCTCTCCCATGATGAGGATACGGTTGCCGGTGCTGGCACTCCTATAGGTACGCCAGTATTTGACCCTGCGCCGGGCTTCCTTGTCGAATGCCCCGGCATCGTTACACAGCGTATGGTTTGCTGAGCGACGACGGAAAATCAGGGGCGAAGACCAGATCTCACCGATCAGGATGCGCCTGTCAGCCTGATCCAGATCGTCGTCGGGATAATCGGCGGGATCACCCAGCCAGAAATGCTTAATCAGACCTCGACAGTGGTCCTGGTCGGGGTGACTCAGCAGAAACACATCAACAAACGGACGTCCGTCCTTGTCGATCATCAGCCGCTTGCGAAGCGCCTTTGCGACGTCTGGCGTCTCATCATCAGGATCATCAGCTGCTGCACGAATATTGCTGTCAATGAGAATAGTTGTAACACGCGTGTCCGCGAGACGAACAAGCGTCATGTCACCATTGCCGACTTGGAAAAATGTGATCTTCGCCGCCATAAAACCCTCCCCGGGTCGCTACGCGAGCTTGAGAAAGCCAACAGGCACGCTAAGATACGCATAGAAAAACTACCCGTCTAGACTTTATGCGACTATTTTTTATGCCCACAATTACTTTAGCGGAACGCCTATGACCAGTCCAACAGCTCGCACCGGACGCTGGGGACAAGATCGTCGCCTGGAGTTCATCGATTTTCGATTGCTTTGGGAGGGGCGGCTTAACCGCTCTGATCTGACGACCTTCTTCCGGATATCGGTACCCCAGGCATCACTTGACCTTGCGGCTTATCAAGAGCTGGCGCCAGGCAATATGGTCTATGACCGCACGCTGAAGACCTACGTGGCCACTTCAGCATTTCGGCCCGTCCTGACTAATCCAAGCAGCAGCCATTACCTCAATGAACTGCTGTTGCGAGAGACTGGTACGGTCGCTGCCAGTGACAGCTTCGTTGGGTGGGCACCACCAGTGGCAAGCCTGCCCTCACCTACCCGACAGGTCGACGCGCAAATACTCATACATCTGATCAGAGCGATCCAAAGAAGTGAGGCGCTCACCGTTGACTATCGCTCAATGACTCACTTCGATGAGCCGACACTACGAACCATTTACCCGACGTCGTTTGCAAGCGACGGCTTCCGGTGGCACGTCCGAGCATTCTGTTTCAGGTCGCTCATTTTCAAGGACTTTGTACTGGGGCGAATTACAGAGGTCATCAACTCCTCCCCCCCCCCCCTCACCTATCCCACGAGATGCAGAGTGGGAAACATTGATCGACGTAGTCATCGGACCCAATCCGACTTACCCCCCTAATAAGCGCCGAGCGATTGAGCACGACTACCAAATGGTAAATGGAGAAACCAAGCTTCGTGCCCGCAAAGCCCAGCTCTACTACCTCAATCGCCGCCTGAACTTGAATCTCAAGGCGGGCGACCCCGTGAATGACTCCCAGCAAATCGTCATGCTTCGCATCGAGGAACATATTCCTATAGGGGAGGCACAGCAAAATGAGTGATAACGGCGTAACAGGGGACGCTCCAGCCAAGCACATATGGATGATCCTAGGGATCCTGTTCTATCTATTGGGCTGGCTCATCTTCGCAACCTACTCGATAGGTGCCATGGCATTAGGTTGGTTACCAGTCCCCTACGCGCCATTGCGCGTGCCGCTCATGTGTGGCGCTATCGCTTATGTGGGCGGGGCGCTGTATTGCTTCCGGGCGATATACCTAAACAAATGCGTTCATAAGCGTTGGGACCCAGACTGGCACATCTGGTATTTCATTCGCCCCATCACCAGCACTATTGCCGGGGCAGTCAGTTTTCTATTCCTCAAAGCTGGCCTCCTTGTGCTGGAGTCGAGCTCAAAGGCCGACGCAAGCGAGATTGGTTTCTTCGCCCTTGCATTCATCGCCGGTTTCAACGTCGACAAGTTCGTTGCAAAAATTGAAGAGGTAGCGAAGGCCGTTTGGGGGATTGACAAATCAAGAAGCGCCAAAACCCTTGCCGGAGAACCAACGCCGCCGCCCAGCGGAACATCCACGCCTTCCAAGACACCCTGATCGTTAGTATGTGCAAAATCACAGATACTTTGGTGATCTAGAGTGAAAAATATGTATATCTGACTACTTCGAGATCGACTTTCTTTATGTCGAAACCGCGAAAGTGAAGATGTAACCACGTTGCTCTATTTGCGTCATTTGTCACTATGAGCTGGAATTTTTCACTTCAAGGGGGCATGTTAGGGACAGCACCGGAATCGCTCTGACAAAGCCCATCGACACCGCTTCCCGTCGTTGCCCATGGGACTTCATTAGAAAACTTTCCCCTCCTCTGCCAGAGCCTCATCGAGGATCGAAAGGATCTGGTCGGCCTGTTCGCGGTCGATGGTCAGCGCCGGGCTCAGGCACATGGTGTTGTTGAAGTCGGCGAAGGAACGGTTGGTACGGCTGTACCTACGACTACTTAGCCTTGGTCCCGGCAAATTCGCATCCTGCACAGCCCCTCGCAACCAGAGGCTTGCCGGGACAATACGGAGGTGGAGCGTTTCTTCCGCTCGCCGAAAGCAGAACGGCTGTACCTGACGCACTACACCAGCAACCAGAATGCGAAAAGTGACTTGCTCGACTGCATCTACCTTTACAATCACCTCCGTCGCCACTCGATATTGGGCAATCTCCGTCCGATGGAGTTTGAGCGGCGAAATGCAAGTAATAGCCTTAACTAACTGCACATCAGTTGCGGATCAGGCCACAAAGCAGATCAAAGCGGAGACTCACGTGACCAACAGTCATTCCTCATCAAGATCAGACGGCGCTGCCACTCGCGAGCACATTATTGAGGAGGCCGGTCGGCTTATTGCTAAGTACGGTCTGGCAGGAGTGAAAAGCGCATTAATTGCAGAGAAATCTGGCACCAGCTCTGCCTCAATAAATTACCATTTTGGCAGTCGCGCAAAGCTTTACGAGGAGGTTATTTCCGAAGCTAAAAGGCGAATAGATCGCCTTCCAGAACTGAGCCCTACCTCTGACCTAGGGCTCCCGGCATCGATACAATTGCGTCGCACCTTAGAGCGTCTGATCGACATAATTACAACAAAAGACATATGGTATGTCCAGATACTTATAAGAGAACTATTCCAGCCATCTTCGAGACTTCAGAAGCTCTTTGAAAAAGAGGGTGATGCTCAAATATCGAGACTACTGGAGATTTCTAGCCAGATTAGCGGCATTCCTAGAACCGCTCCCGACCTGCCGTACTTCGTACTCTGCATTGTCGGACCTTGTATTGCTCTACTCATGGAAAACACTTACAAAAATCCCACCATCGACATGAAGAAAACTACAGCCGCCGCGCTCTTAGACTTCTTCCATAGTTTCTTCCTGGCAGGTCTATTGGCGGCAGGCCAGAATTACTCTAGCGACACTCAACAACTTGACATAGCCACAATCACCCCAAGTACTCGCACCTAGAGGCAAAACCAAGTGTCATGACCATTCTTTTCAACCGCTGAAAACAGGCCATTCCAAAGTCACAGCAAAAGCTCGTGGAAAAAACCGGCTCGTCAGCCTATGCCTGAACCATTACCAGTTTGTCGAACCGCTGCATTAAATAAAGTCGCAGCATCTTCAACAGCGACTCCATTGAACCTGACAACCTAGCACTTCGGGCTTACCAGTGCCCCCCCCCCCCGCTCCAGAACTTCGGTGACGCCATCGACACAGAGCAGCCGCCCCAACACCAGGCTATTTGCCGGACTAGCCAGGCAGAAGCGCTCAACCGGGCATCCGCCAGAATTTGCGACACCTCGACTGACGTCGGCACATGGATGCACTCTACGTCTGCCCGACTCATTCGAGGTTCAGACAAGTGGCAACGATCTTGTGGCCATCCAGATCACGTACATACGCGGAATATACGTGAGGGCCGTAGTTCCGCGGACCGGGGGCCCCCGCATCGACGCCTCCAGCCTGCAGAGCCACCTTGTGAAATTCATCCACCGCAGCCCGGGTGGGGGCGGTGAAACCTATCGTTACGCCGTTACCTACTGTTGCGACATTGCCATCAGTTGGCTTCAGGACCACGAAGCGAGAATCTGCTCCTCCCCAGACTGCGGAATTTTCCATGGATGCCAAACAGACGTAGCCCAGTGTGGGAAGAACAAGATTGTAGAAGGCGTGCGCCTTTACCAGGTCATTGGTGCCCACAGTCAAATGCGTAAACATCATTACAGTCCTCCGGTAGGGTAATTTCTGGTTTCTAAGAGACCAAGCAACTACACGCGCGAATTATCTGGACCTAGTCCCCAAGCGCCGTACTTCATCATCAAGGGCGGTCATCGCTTTCATCAGGTACAGCGCTACCGCATTCGGCGCCCAGTGCCTTGACGGCTCCAGAAGGCGCGGACGCACGAAATGGTAGTCACGCTGTGGAGCGTTCAGAGTCGTGGACAGATCGTGGCCGCGCGCGGATAGCTCAGCAAAGTGCCGTTCGATACTGCTATCCAGCGAGGCGAGTGCTTGATCGTCGAGAATCCAGAGGTCGCCGCCGAAGTTCGGAAAGGACGCCAGTTGGTACGAGATCAACATCTGCCCGATATTCTGACTTAGCTCGTGCAGTTCGTCTTGCATCTTCCCCGGATCAGGAGCAGCGTCGTAGTGCTCGGTCAGTAACCTTTCTAGGTTGGAATACCCCTCAACGACAGCGGGCAACCAACGTGTATAAGCTGCCTGAACCTGGCGAGCGTCAGCGATGCTTTGTGGCAGGTGCTTGAGTTCGACAACCGCATTGTCGAACCGGCGGACCTGCTCAATCAGAGACGCATCCCCCACTTGCGTGGCCATTTCGTGCAAGCGCTCCAGTTCACGGGTGGAGACTTCGATGTTCTCTGCCTCATAGGGGGTGCCGTTGAGGTTGTAGTAGAGCAGCGCATTGACGGCCGCCCGGGTCGCCAGAGTGCGCATCCCGTGCAACGCCTGTCGGTCCTGTGCCCCCAAAGCCTCTCCCCTGGCACAAGCCAGCAGCATCAATATCAGCAGGTAACTCCGAAACCGATTGTCTTTCTTGTTATCGCGATTCAAGTAGAAGTTCCTTCACAAATCCTGTGATGCCTTCGACCCAATGGCAATGTCCGGCTCCAGGCAGAGCCGAACCCACCCTCAACGATCTCCCTGGCCTCAGCTGAAATTCCCGTCGGTGAGTGCCGACCAATCGCGCCACTGCTCCACTTCGCGAGTCAACGCCACCAGTTTTCCTGTCATTACTTGCAGGGCATCGGAACCGGCCAGGTAGCGCAGCGGCGGATGCTCTTCACCGGCCAGCCTCACAAGCATCACACCCAGCTTGGCGGGATCGCCCTTCTGTTGGTGATTGTTAGCCGCCGACGACGCCTTGATACGACGACTGAGCTCGGCATAGTCCTCCAGGCTGTTGCTACCCAAAGCGGCCGAACTGCCATCGAGAAAGTCGGTACGAAAGGCGCCAGGCTCGATCAGAGTTACGCGTATGCCGAATTGCGCGACCTCTTGGGCAAGGGATTCGGAAAACCCCTCCACAGCGAACTTCGCCGAACAATACAGCGCCGCACCAGCCATACCGGTCAGACCAGCAATGGAGGAAACATTGAAGATGTGTCCACTGCGCTGTCGGCGCAACGTTGGCAGCACTGCACGGCAGACATGGAACAGGCCGAAGACATTGGTTGCAAACTGCCGCTCTGCTGCTCCGGCGTCGTTCTCCTCGAAGGGACCCAGTTGGCCATATCCCGCATTATTCACGACAACGTCAATACGCCCGAAACGTTGTACTGCTGCCTCAACCACGGCGGCCGCCTGGCCAGCCTCGGTGACATCCAATTGCAGAGCCAGTACACGCTCAGCAAAGGGCTCGAACACCCGTTCGAGACGAGTCAGATGGCGACCTGTCGCAACAACATTGTCACCTGCTTCCAGCGCTGCTCTGGCAATGGCCTCGCCGAGACCACGGGTGGCCCCCGTGACGAACCAAGTCTTATTCATTGTTGATCTCCGGGCTCGGTGGATTCCTGGGCCAGCCAATGTCGAAGGCCGGCTTGATGGTTGCCTGGAAAGCATATGAACAAATTTTTAATTTATGTTCAAATAAGATTTTATAAATCCGTGCCACTGCCTTGCAACCCACCCTGAGGACTACACCGTGCTGATCGATATCCATGCCCACCTCGTGACAAAGGGAATGCTGAACCGCCATGAGTTCTGGGGCCCCTTCATGAAGACCACAGGCTTTACAGTCGGTCACTTTTCCTTGGGCACCAAGCAGCCGTCCAAGGCGCGAAGCGACGAGGAAGCCGAAGCCAACCTACTGGGTCGCATGACCCATGAAAGCCGCCGACGCCTGATGGCCGAGCGCGGCGTAGACAAACTGGTAGTTTCAGTACCCTCTCATGCATTCATGTACTGGGCAGGTGAGTTCGGGACCGAATACGCACGCATATGCAATGACGAAATGGCCGCCTATTGCCGTCAGGATCCGCAGCATTTCGACTTCTGGTGCCATGCAAACCTGGCCGAGCCGGAAGCAGCAACAAGGGAGATCGAGCGCGCTGTCCAGCAGTTGGGCGCCAAGGGAGTCTGTGTCGGCGGTACCAATTTCAATGGTATCGAAACCCATGACGAACGCCTGTTTCCGGTCTGGGAGAAAATCGAGCAGTTGGATGTGCCTATCATGGTGCACGGCTTCAACCAGTCCATCTACTGGGGCGAGAAGCACACCGACGACAAGTTCGAGACCACCTCGATCGTTGGTGACTGCGTCGATGAAACGCTGTTCTTCTGGTACCTGATCTGCGGTGGTGCGCTGGATGCGTATCCTAAACTCAAGGCCTACATCACCCATGCTGGCGGTATGGCGGTGTTTCAGCTCGGCCGCCTCAGCGAACTGAACCAGGCCATGGCACCGGATGCCCGCAACCGCAGGCCGTTGATGGACTACCTGGACAACTTCTACTTCGACCTCGACGTACATGCGCTAGGCCTGCGCCGTGGCGTGGTGGAGGTCGTCGGCGTGGATCGGCTGGTCTACGGCACTAACTTCGGGGGAGCCTATGCCCATGGCGACCTCACCGAGAACCTGGGCCTGAGCGGAGATGACCGGGAGAAGATTCGCAGTGGCAACGCGATCCGCCTGCTCAAACTGGAGCCCCAGGTCAGCCGCTGATCATCCCCAAGCGGGCTCAGGTGTCGGAGCACCTGGGTCCCGTCCCTCCCGTACCGGTCCTGGTCCCCCTGCGCGGCATCGGTACGAGTCCCTGTACCACAGCGATGCCAAACAGAATCAGGCCACCACCAATAGCGTGATAGCCATGCAGTTCCTCACCCAGTAGCACCACTGCCAGCAAGCCGGTGAACAATGGCGTAAGGTTCATAAACACCGCAATCCTCTCCGCTCCGATCTCCCCAAGCGCATGGTTCCAGAGCCCGGGCGCCAGCGCCGACGCGAACAGACCGGCATAGACCACCAGCGGCAAGTTGTGCGCTGTCAGTTGCACCGAAGGGGCCAGCAGGAACGCTGGTAGCAACACGATCAAGCCACAGAACACCTGCACATAGAGTGACTCCCAGGTCGCTATCGGTAATTGCCAGCGCTTGAGCAGCAGGCAGTAGACCGCATAGGACAGCGACGCCATGAGCATGAGGAACTCGCCCAAGCCCATTCCTTCCCGCCACAGCCGACTCGGCTGTCCGGCACTGATAAGCAGGGCGAGCCCGCAGAATGAGACCAGACAACCGAGCCAGACAGAAGGCGTCGGCCGCACCCCCATCAACGGTAATGCCAGCAGCGTGGTCAGCAGCGGCATGGTACCGAGAATCAGGCCCATCGAGGTGGCAGAAACCGTATGCGCGGCGAAGTAGGCTAGCGACTGATACAGGGCCATGCCCAACACTCCGAGGGCAAACAGCTGCCAGAAGTGCCGGCGGATCAACCGCCGTTGCTTCCAGGCCCTGGGCAGCAACCAGGGGCTGAGCAAGATGAACGCCAGGAGCCAGCGATAGAAGGAAATGGCCGCCGGCTCGATAGCACCGACGGCCAGTCGATTGACTACCGTGCTACCGGCCCAGATCAGCGAAGCTAGAATGGGGAACAGATAGATCATGAGTCATCCGTCCTAACGAACCCAGGAGTCACTGGAAACCAGCGCACATCCAGACAAGCTCCACAGGCTCCCCGCTTCGCGTACCACAACGCCCTTCAGGTCCCAGGGCGTATGTAGTAACCGACCGCCACGGCGTATCGCCCTACTTGGCGAAGCAGGGTGCTCTTCTGCTCAAGGCGATTGCTCGCAGGGTTGCGCCACAGATAGCTCACCTCTGCATATCCACCACCCTTCTTCAGCGCATCGAGCATCTGTATACCGATCCGCTTTTGGTCGGCGGACTGCAAAGCACGGAATTCAGTACCAACCAAGCGCAGGTTGTAACCGTGGGCGCTGAACTTCAGAGTATCCAGGTCGACGATGAAGACATACAGATCATCACGGATAAACTCCATGTCCAGGCTGTTGACCTGCTCGATCACCTTCGCGGGGTTGACTGCTATCGCGGCACTCGCGCGCTCCAACAGTTGGATAGCCTCCTGCTTGCTGGAGCGAGGCATGTAATAGCCGACCGCGAAGATCCGCTCACCAACACGCCTGAAAAACACTCGCTTGCGCTCGGTCTTGCCATCAACCCAGTTCACCCAGTGGTAATCGGCGCTATGGGTTTCACCATCCTCTGGCAACGCCAACGCCGCCTTGAAGGACTTGTTCAATTCAGCGTCAAGCACGCCACCGATATTGCGCCCCACCAAGTTCGCCGACGGCCCTCCGCTGGCCAACATCACGCCGCTAGTGTCGACGACATAAACATAGAATTCGCCATCGACGAACTCTCCCTGACGACTGAAGGCAGCAAAAGCAGCCTCCCCCTTTTCCCGGTAGTAGGCAACAGCTCGGTCCAACAGACGATTAGCCTGCATAGCCTCCGCCGCATAATTTCCTTCGTCTTGGGCCAGGGCGCTGGACAGGCAAAGCACACCGAGCAGCAGTAGCAATACATGGCGAAAAATAGACAACTTGGAGGCCTCGGTGTCAGCAATAGTCATTGGCTCGAAGCCCTCCGATTACAGGGTACGTCCAATGATTTCTTTCATGATTTCAGAGGTGCCGCCATAGATGCGTGCAACTCGTGCATCCACCCAGGCGCGACTGACCTTGTATTCGCTCATGAAGCCGTAGCCACCGTGCAGTTGAAGGAATTCGTCGAGCAACTTGCCCTGCATCTCCGAACCGAGCAACTTGGCCATGGCGGCGACATCCGCCGGTAGTTCACCACGCATAACCTTGGCTAGGCAGTCGTCGACGAAAACCCGCAACATGGTCGCCTGCGCCTTGGCCTCGGCTAGCTTGAAACGGGTGTTCTGGAAATCCAGTACCGGCTTACCAAATACCTTACGATCGCGGGTGTATTCGATGGTTTCTTCCAGTAGGGTATGGATTGACTGCGCCGCACGGATGGCGATGATCAGACGCTCCCAGGCCAACTGGTGGGTCAGATACTTGAAGCCCTGCCCCTCCTCACCCAGGCGGTTGCTAGCCGGTACCCGCACCTCGTCGAAGAACAGCTCGGCGGTATCCTGGCCCTTGAGGCCTATCTTCTCCAGCAAGCGCCCCTTGGAGAAGCCCTTGCGCTCTTCCTCGATACAGATCAGCGTCAGTTCCTTGGCCGCCGGGTCGAGCTTGGTGGCGGTGACTACCAGTCCGGCATTACCGCCATTGGTGATGAAGGTCTTCTGTCCGGAAACGATGTAGTCGCCACCGTCGCGGCGTGCCAGAGTGCGCATCGAGCGCAGGTCGCTGCCGATGCCAGGTTCGCTCATGGCTATCACGCCAATCAGCTCGCCACTGACCATCCGTGGCAGCCACTTCTGCTTCTGCTCTTCGCTGCCATAGGCGACGATGTAGGGTGCGACTATCTCCGAGTGAGTGGTGAAGCCCACGGCAGTCGCATTGGCCCTGGCCAACTCTTCGATCATCACAGCGGAGTGGCCGAAATCGCCACCGGAGCCGCCATATTCTTCCGGCACGGTGGAGCACAGCAGCCCGGTCTCGCCCGCCTTCAGCCAGATCTCCTTGGGCACGATGCCGTTCTTTTCCCACTCATGCAGGTGAGGCACGATCTCGCGATCGACGAAACGTCGCGCCTGCTCGCGGAACAAGTTGTGGTCTTCACGGAAAACACCACGCATAACTATCACTCCAGTTCAGTCGGTCTTCTCAACGGTCCAGATAATCCGGCTTGCGCTTGTCCAAGAAGGCGGAGACCGCTTCCTGATGGTCTTCCGTGTGGTGGGCCAGCGACTGGTAAGCGGCGGACAACTCCAGCAGCGAATCGAGGCGCATGTGCTGGCCCTCTCGCAGCAATCGCTTGCACAGGCGCAGGGCATGCCCCGGATTCACAGAGATGCGCTGTGCCAGCGACCGGGCCTCGGCCTGGAGCGTCTCGTGGGTGCAGACTTGCTCCACCAACCCCCACTCCAGAGCCTTGGCGGCATTGACGGTGTCACCGGTGAAAGCCATCAGACTTGCCTTGGGGATGCCGATGATGCGTGGCAGCAACCAAGCCCCCCCATCGCCCGGTACAATCCCCAGTCGGACAAAACTTTCCGCGAACAGTGCCGAAGTCGACGCCAGGCGAATATCACACATGCAAGCCAGGTCCAGTCCGGCGCCAATCGCCGGGCCGTTGATAGCGGCAATCACCGGAATATCCAGCTCGTACAACGCCAGCGGGATGCGCTGGATACCATCACGATAGGTATTACGCAGTTCGTAAGGGGACCCGGCGAATATCCCCTCGCGACTGCGCATGTCCTTGACGTTGCCGCCGGCGCAGAAGGCGCTGCCGTTGCCGGTCAGTACCATAACCCGCGCCGAGTGATCCCGACGCAGTTCGGCGCAAAGGTCGACGAACTCCTGGATTTGCTCCGGCGAGGTCAGCGCGTTGCGGGTTTCCGGGTGGTTCATGCGCACGGTGACGATGGCGCCGTCCCGCTCGATCTGCAGAAAGGGATTCATGCTGTATGTCCCCCGAGTCCAGGTAGAGATTGGGTTGCGTGCCCTGTAAGCAACGGCCAGTAGCCTTGGCCACCAGCGGCGCAGGCCAGTTGGCCGATACGCTGGCTCCACAGGCTGGCCGAACCAAACTCGCTACGCCAGGCCCACAGGCGACGCGACAGCAGGTGCAGCGAATACTCCTGGGTAAAGCCGATGGCGCCGTGCACAGAATGGGCGATACTGGCGCCGACGCTGGCTGCCTCGGCGGTACTGACCTTTGCAACAGCAATACTGAGGGCGGCCAGGTCAGTGTCCGATTCGACGAAGGCAGCCTCCGCAGCGACACCAGCGGCCGCCGCCTGCTCGGCGAATACCGCGAGCTGTTGCTGGATAGCCTGGAAGGCGCCGATCGGGCGGCCAAACTGGTTGCGCTCGCAGGCGTAGTCAGAGGTCATGTCCAGCAGCGCTCGCAAGGCCCCGGCGATCTGTGCGGAACGCAGCAACGCCCCCCCCAACAAAAGAACATCACCCGGCATCCCCGCCGGCAGGGGTGCACTGGCGAGCACCGGAGCCGAGCTGAAGCGCAGGCCATCGCGTGGCTCTCCAGCCACGTTCAGGGCCAGGATCTGTTCAGCCGCCGCGGCACGGTCCAACAGGACTACACGTGGACCATCAGCGGTATCGGCAACGGCCACCACCGCATCGACATACCGCCCCCAAGGCACGTCATGCACGGAGCCATCCACCTTGTCGCGCCGCAGGCTGAGTTGAACGCTGGCGCCAAAGCTGAGGACGCCACTATGTCCTTCGAGCCCGGCCTTGCCAAGCAACCAGTTGGCCAGCAGCGCTTCACCCAGGGGCACTGGCGCAGCAAAACGGCCGGCGGCGCGAGCCAGCACATAGAGATCAGCCCACCCCGCCTCGCCCCCACCCAGGGCTTCAGGTACGGCAGCCAGTGTGAAACCAGAGTCCTCCAGGACGCTCCAGAGTTCTGCTGGCCACGCACCACCTTCGCAGCCGAGCACGTATTCCGACGTGGCCAGATTGCCGAGCAGGCGCTCAATGGTCGATTCAAATAGTTCTCGCATGATTATCGCAACCCCAGGCCACGCGCGATGATGCCGCGCAGGATTTCGCGAGTACCACCGCGCAGAGAGAAGGAAGGTGCCATCTGCATCAGATAGGCCAGGACCCGGGCGTGTTCGCTGCCACCAACTAGGCGAGGCTCGGCCTCGACCAGCAGTTGGGCGACCTCGGGCAGTTCCTGCTCGAACAGATTGCCCAGATCCTTGACGCAGGAAGCAGCCCAGGTCGGATGCTCGCCGGCAGCCAGTTGCGCGGTGACTGCCAATGACATATTGCGCAAGGTCAGCAGCTTCGCCGTGAGGCGGCCAACCTCGCGGCACTGTAGGGCATCCGGACTGTGGCCGAGTGCATCGATCAGTGTCCTGAACAAGGCCATGCAGCTGAGGAAGCGTTCCGGACCGCTACGCTCGAAAGCCAGCTCGGCGGTGACCTGCTCCCAGCCCTTGCCTTCGGTACCGATCAGCGCATCCGCATCGAGCTGAACGTTGTCGAAGAACACCTCGTTGAAATGCTCGCCACCGGCCAGGTCTCGGATGGGACGGATGATGATCCCCGGCAGGCTGAGGTCGACGATGAACTGCGACATACCCTCATGGCGCGCCGCCTGCTTCTCGCCGGTACGCACCAGGGCGATCATGAAATGCGAGTGCTGGGCGTTTGTGGTCCACACCTTCTGTCCGTTGAGCAACCAACCACCGTCATTGCGACGAGCGGAGGTCTTGATCGAAGCTAGGTCGGAACCTGAGTTCGGCTCGCTCATACCAATGCAGAAATAGCTTTCGCCGCGGCAGATCGACGGAAGGTAACGGTCTTTCTGCGCCTCGCTGCCGAAACGGTTTATCAGCGGGCCGCTCTGCCGGTCAGCAATCCAGTGCGCCGACACCGGTGCACCGGAGGCCAGCAACTCCTCAATGATTACGTAGCGAGAGAAAGGACCGGCTTCAATGCCGCCATAGCGCTTCGGCAACGCCATGCCGACCCAGCCCCGGGCGCCGAGCTGGCGACTGAACCCCGCATCGAACCCCATCCAGGATTGCGCCCGGGCGGTCGCCGGATACTCGGCAAGATAGTCCTGGAGAAATGTCCGCACCTCGTGGCGGAGCAACTCCGCTTCGTGGGGAATCCTGCTGTAAGTGAATTGAGCGATAGACATGCGAACTCTCGAAATGGGGCACAAGGCCAATCACTGACAGGTGAGCCGAAACCCGCCAGCCCTCCCCGACATTAAGGGAGAGGGCTGGTAGGCGCCTTATCAGAGAGCAGTGCCGGCGTCTGCCTTCGCAAACATCGCATTGATGTCGCCAGAAGTGACCGGCTTGCCATCGGCACGCCCGTGGTCGGCGCCACCAAGGCCCAGCGCCGGCTCGGTTTTCACGTGCGCAGCTTGGGCGCGCAAGGCGCCGACCGTGCAGTTCTCGCGACCGAGAATCGCGAACGGGTCGTAGGAGAACTCGCGCATGGCGTTGAGGTGGGTGACCTTGTCGATGGTCTCCTTGGGCAAGTGCCTCAGGCCTTCCCAGGCCGTTTCCGGCGAGTTCGGCCAGGTGCAGTCGGAGTGCGGGTAGTCGCTTTCCCAGGTCACCATCTCTTCGTTCATGAACTTCAGGTTCTGCAGCCCGAAGTTATCCTCGATGAAGCAGGTGATGAAATGCTTCTTGAAGATGTCGCTAGGCATCTGTCCACCGAAGTTGGAATTGGTCCAAGCGTTGTGATGGCGATGGGTGAAGTCGGCGCGTTCCAGCAAGTAGGGAATCCAGCCGATGCTGCCTTCGGACAGGGCCATACGTAGGCTCGGGAATTTCTTCCACATCGGCGCCCAAATCCAGTCGGCCGCCGAGTTGGCGATGGAGATCGGCATAGAGGTGATCCAGGCGTCGATCGGAGACAGGTCGGAGGCGTGCTCGGCCTTGACGCCGGTACCGATGTGGCAGCAGATCACCACGTTGTGGTCGGCGCAGGCTTTCCATAGCGGGTCCCAGTAGTCACTGTGGATCGACGGGAAGCCGTGAATCGCCGGGTTGTCGGATAGCGAGAGGGCATGCACGCCTTGCTTGGCCAAGCGCGCAACCTCCGCGGCTGCGGCCTGCATGTCCCACCAGGGCACCAGCATCAGCGGGATGAAACGTCCCGGCGCGGCATTGCACCAATCGTGCAGGTGCCAGTCGTTGTAGGCCTGGATGGCCGCCAGGGACACGGCGCGGTCCGAGTGGTTCTGGAAGCGCTGGCCGGCGAAGCCAGGAAAGGTCGGGAAGCAGAGTGAGCCGAGTACGCCATTGGCGTTCATGTCGTCCACACGATCACTGATGTTCCAGGTGCCGCGGCGCATCTGCTCATAGCCCAGCGGCTCCATGCCGTACTCCTCCTTGGGCCGCCCGACCACCGAGTTGAGGCCCATATAACCGGTGGCCTGCTCCTCGAAGACCCACACATCGCGCTCTCCGCGCTTGACAACGTGGGGCTCGCGCCCCTTGAAGCGGGCCGGCATGTGACGTGCAAAGGCATTCGGCGGCTCGATCGCGTGGTCATCAACGCTGACAAGAATCAGATCTTCAATCTTCATTGTTGTTTTCCCCTTGGCTTACGGGTTCCTGATGTGTTTCCGATCATAGAGCACGACCGAGATAAATTAAACACTTTTTTTAAATATGTTCAACTACATATTCTATCAGGAACACATCGAGCACGCCCCGCAAAGACCAGGGCCACGTGGCTCAATCCCAGATCACATGTAGGTGATGGGGGCCACGCAGTTGCGCTCCGATAATTTGTGGGGCCGGTTTGCCGACATCGAGGCGAATATTGGGCATCAGGTCGAGGACGGCATTAAGCGCGCAGTTGATTTCTGTTTTGGCGACGAACTGACCAATGCACATATGCGGACCGAAACCGAAACCGAACGACGGCCTGGACTTGCGGTCGATGTTGAAGCTGTCGGCCTGCTCGAACGCGTCCTCGTCACGGTTGGCCGAGCTGACAATGCACGAGACCATGGCCCCCTTGGGAATGGCCACGCCACGAATCTCGACGTCCTTGGCCGCCTGGCGCACCTTGAAAGTGGCCACCGGCTCGTAGCGCACCGTTTCGTCGATGACTCTGGGCACTAGGCTGCGGTCCTCACGGATACGCGCCAGTAGCTCCGGCCGCTCCAGCAGCAGTGCCATCAAGGTGCCAAAGGTACGAGTGGTAGTCTCGCTCGCCGCCGGGAGCAGCGAACGGACAAAGGTGGTGATCTCATGATCATCAAGTGAGCGCCCCTCGTACTCGGCCCGAATCAGACGGCTGATCAGGTCATCGCCCGCAGCGCCTTCGGCACGACGTTGCGCTACTACCACCTTGACCACGTCATAGAGAGCCTGGGCGGCCTCCATCGCCGCGCCACGTGCGGCGGCAGCCCTCTCGGGATCAACCTGCGGACCAGCCAGGATAGCCAGCGCCCAGGCGGCATACTGCTCTATCTCCTCGGGACGGTCCTCGGGGAAGCCGATCAGCGAGTAGATCACGCGAATGGGGAAGTACAGGGCGAATTCCATGAGATCCGCACGCTTGCTAGCAACCATGGGCTTCAGATACTCATCGCGGATAACCCGATCGATCTTGGATTCCTTCCAGCGATTGACTGTCTCGGGCATGAACACCGGCTGCAGCAGGCTGCGGATGTTCTTGTGCGCGAGTCCATCCATGGCGGTGAGGATCAGGCCATCGAAGAACGACCCCAGCCCCTCGGCGATGAAGCCACTGGTGAAATTCGTGGCATCGCGCATCACCGCCATGACATCGTCGTACTTGAACAGCGTGAAAACCGGACGGTCAGGATCAAGTCCGGCAATCGACGGCACACCCAGGCGCGCCATGAAGTTCTCCGGGAGAACCGGGGATTTCTCGCGCATCTCACGATATACCGCGTGCAGATCGATATCGGCACCTCGGTAGTTGCTCGCGACATTGGCGAAGACTTGCTCCAAGTTGCTTTGGGCCGGGGCGGACATGGACATCTCCTTTCTTGTTGTACGTAGCCGGTATGCGTGGCCCCGTGAGGGACACGCCCTATCGGGCATATTAGGCACGCTATGCATAAATCTGAACGATTTTTTACATTTTGCCCAAAATCAAGAAAAGAAATGCCCAGCCAAGGCGTATGAACAATGCGTTCAATAAGCTTGCTGGACGTAAGTCATACGACCACCGGCTAGCATCAGGGCACAATAGAGGTTGATTTCCGTCACCTGAGCCGGACTGAAGAATTCGGCCATTCGTGCGTAGTGCTCGTCGTCGATGGCCATGTAGTCACCCGCGAACAGTTCGGCAAAACGCAGAGCAGCCCGCTCGGCAGGAGTGAAGCGCTCACTGTCGGTCGCCAAGCAGGCAATATCGTCCTCGCTGACCTCATCGGACTTGCGCGCCAACTGGCATGCCTGGCAGGTGGTGATACTGGCGATCTTCAGCCGCAACAGCTCGCGCAAGCGCTCGTCCAGCAAGCTGTCCCGATAGAAGCCGGCCATCAGCTCCAGCCAGGCCAGGGCCAGGCCAGGGCGATGCGCCCAGACCTGGATCGGCCTTGTCGAACTGAGCATGCGGGTTTCCTGCCCCCACACGATGGCCTCGCGCAGCTCGGCCGGCATATCCTCCAGCGGTACCATGGAAATTCGCGCTATGCCTGCAGCCCTCTCCATCTGTTCAACCAAGGCGCTCGATGATGGTTGCGGTCCCCATGCCTCCGGCACAGCAAATCGCCTGCAGCCCATAACGGGCACCGCGCCGCTCCAACTCGTTCAGCAGCGTGGTCATCAGCCGTGCGCCACTAGCGCCAAGCGGGTGGCCCAGGGCGATGGCACCACCGTTGACATTGAGTCGCTCGTGCGAGACACCGGTTTCATGCATCCAGGCTAGCGGTACCGAAGCGAAGGCCTCGTTGACCTCGAACAAATCGATATCACTGATGCCCAGGCCAGCTTTCTGCAGCACCTTGTAGGTGGCAGCGATCGGGCCAGTAAGCATCAGCGTCGGGTCAGCCCCCACCGTGGTGAACGCACGAATCCGAGCCCGAGGCTTCAATCCCAGACGCTGAGCAGTTTCCACCGACATCAACAGCAGTGCTGCCGCACCATCGGAAATCTGTGAAGAGTTTCCGGCGGTGATGCGGCCGCCCTCAGGGCGGAAACTGGTCTTCAAGGTCGACAACTTACCCCGGGACGTGTCACGACGAATGGTCTCGTCCGCCCGCAGCGGTGCTACAGGTTCGCTAAACCCATGCTCGCGCAAACCCTCGACCGGTACTTCGACGATTTCATTAGCGAAATACCCGGAATCAGCCGCAGCGGCCGCCCGGCTATGGCTGACGAAGGCGTAGTCGTCCAGTTCGTCACGGCTGAGCGACCACTTGTCGGCAATACGCTCGGCGGCCTCACCCTGACTGGTCAGCTCATAACGCTCGGCAGCCATCCAACCAAAAGCTTCGCCGTGGATCTCGCGGTTGCTCCCCATCGGTACACGGCTCATGTTCTCCGCCCCGCCGGCAACCACGATGTCAACGCCCCCGGCGGCAATGGCGCCAGCGGCGACATGCACCGCCACCTCTCCCGACCCGCACTTGCGGTCGATGGTCAGCCCAGGGATATCCACCGGCCAGCCGGCACCAAGTAACGCGGTTCGGGCAATGTTGGCCGACTGTTCGCCGATCTGGGTGACGCAGCCGAGTATCACGTCATCAACCTGCGCTGGCGACAGGCCTACGCGCTCCAGCAGCTTGCCAATCACCAGTGCTCCCAGGTGATCGGCACGCACACCGGCCAAACCACCGCGGAAACGGCCAATCGGCGTACGTACTGCATCGACGATCACTATGTCTTTCATAGTGCACTCGCCTTGAGGCCGGAGCCCGGCACCCGCGTGCCCTCTTCATAGCGATAGACGCCATGCCCGGTCTTGCGGCCGAAGCGCCCGGCGGCGACCATCTTGATAATCAGAGGGCACGGCCGGAACTTCTCGCCCAAGGTCTGATGCAGGTAGCGCAAGACAGACAATCGGGTATCCCAGCCGGTCAGGTCACCCAGCTCCAAAGGCCCCATGGGGTGGTTGAAACCCAGACGCAGAGCCGTGTCGATATCCTCAGCACTGGCCGTACCCTCCTGGAGCATGTACATCGCCTCGTTGCCGAGCAATGCGGACATCCGGCTGGTGGTCAGGCCAGGCGACTCGTTGACAACGATCGAGGTCTTACCCATTGCACCGCACAGCTCACGAGTACGCACCAGCGCCTCGTCACTGGTCGCCAGACCGCGAACCAGCTCCACCAGCTTCATCTTGTGCACCGGATTGAAGAAATGCATGCCGATGACCCGCTCGGGGCTGGCTAGGGCGGCGGCGATCTCGGTCACACTCAGCGCCGAGGTATTGGTGGCGATGATTGCGCCGGGGGCGAGCAGCGGCTCGGCCTGGGCAACCACCGCCCTCTTCACATCCAGTCGCTCGGAAACCGTTTCCACCAGCCAATCGGCCCCCTGCGCGGCCTCGGCCAGGTCGCCGCTGGTGGACAGGCGCGCCAAGGATGCCTGCGCCGACTCAGCGGAGACTTTGCCAAGCGATACACCATCCTCGAGGATCTTGCCGATATTGCCCCTGGCGCGGGACAACGACTCAGGGTTGGTATCCACCAGCACGGTGGGATAGCCGGAACTGGCGAACCCGTGCGCAATACCGGTCCCCATCAGACCAGCCCCCACTACCACGATCTTTTCTTGTTTATCAGTGCTCATGCTTCGCTCTCGATTCAGTCGCGGGACTTCTTGCCCACTACGTTGCACAATGTGCCTATGCCCTCGATGGTTGCCTCGACGACATCCCCGGGATTGAGGAATCGGCCAGTTCCCATGCCGACACCGGCCGGCGAACCGGTGAACAGCACGTCACCACAGGCAAAGCTGGATCGCTGCTGGACGAAACGAATCAGCTGGCCGACATCCCAGGTCATCTCCGCGGTCGAGCCGTCTTGTCGAATCTCGCCGTTGACCTTAAGGATTAGGCGCAGCTCAGGTGAGCCGACTGGAAACTCGTCCTTGGTGACGATCCAGGGCCCAAGCCCGGTGGTACAGTCCTGACTCTTGGCCGCAAACAGGTCCATGCCGATACCCGCCGGACCACTGCGCTGCAGGTCCCGTGCGCTGACGTCGTTGCCAACGGTGTAGCCCAGAACGCTGGCCAGCGGGTCATCCAGGTCTATCTCGGAATTACCGATCACCGCCACCAATTCGACCTCGTGGTCTAGCTCCTCGGTCAGGGGTGGATAGCGAATCGGGTCTTTCGCGCCGATCAGCGCACCGTAGGCTTTGAGGAAGGCCACCGGCTGTGGAGGGCTGGCGAGGCCGAAGTCATCAGCCAGGTGCTTGGCATAGTTTGCACCCGCCACCACCACCCGGTTGACCGGTTCGATCGGAGGTAGGAGGCACATCTTAGACAGCGGTAGCGACGGTCCAGAAAGGCGCAGGGCACTGATACCTGCCCCCCTGGCCAATGCGGGGGCCCACTGGGAAAATTCCCCATCGATGGCATGGACCTCGTCGCGCTCAGGGTCAACGACAGCCCAGAAGGGCCCCGTTTGGAAATAGGAACAGCGCGCCAGCTTCATCAGGCACCCACCTTGCCCAATTTGGTCGGATCCAGGTGCAGGAGATCACAGGCGTTTTTCCAGCGGATCTTCTGCAGATCCTCGTCGGATAGGCGCAGCCCTTCCGTCAGGTCATGGCGCACCGCATCACTGCCGCCGAAGTTGGAGCCGTACACCACTCGATCAGCACCAATGACGTCCAGCATGGCCTGACGCATGGGGAGCTCGTGCAACTCCACGTCGAAATAGAAGTTGGACAGATAATCCAGGAATGGCTTCTTGTTGTGATAGACGTCGAGATTGGGGTTGGTCTGCGCCATGCGCCCCAACTGATAGGGCACGAAGCCACCACCATGAGTGATGTAGACCTTCAGGTTCGGGAAGCGATCCAGCACACCGCCATTGATCAGGTACCAGAAGCACTTGGTTTCGTCATAGTTCATACCCACGATCGCGGTCGTCTCATAGCGATCGGTATTGGCGTCCTTACCCCAGGTTACGGACTGGTTGTAGCCATGCACGAAAATCGGCAGGTCGAGGTCGCACAGTGTCTCCCACACGGGATCCAGCTCGGGTGAGTCGTATTCCAGCCCGCCAAAGTTGGAACCACCGGCAACCAGGCCCTTGGCGCCCAGTACGGTGCAGGCACGACGGATTTCCTTGGCCGCCTCGTGCGGTACATTCAGTGGCGCGTGTGCCCAGAACATCAAGCGATTGGGCGCTGCAGAGCAGTAGCTCGCCAGCGCATCATTGACCCGGCGAGCAAAGGGCACGGCGAACTCGGCTTCCGTCCAGTACATGTAGCAATGGCTCGGCACCGAGAGCACCTGGGCAGCCTGACCCGCCGCATCCATCGCAGCGAGGCGATGGCTCGGGTCACGCCATTTCGCCATGTATTCCGCCACGTTCAGCGTTTCGCCACGAGCATGCGCCTCGCGCAGCGCCTTCTTACGCTCCGGAGCACCCAGGGTCAGTATCCAGTCTCCCACTCGCAGCTTGATGTCGCCATCGGGTTGCAGCTCGAAGGCCGGTCCCCAGTAGGGATGCTGGTCGTAGTAGTCGGGATGGGGCGCGTGGGCGTGAAGATCGATGAGCATAGTCTGGATACCTCAGAGTGGCATTTTTTGTGTTTATGTAGCGCAACGCTCGTGGCGTACCCGGCCTAGCCGGGTACACATCACTCAACATGCGCGTCAGGCCCGCTTTCATGGTGAAGCATAATTTTAAATTGATCATAAATCAAAAAACTGTTCAATTTATTTTTAAGATCACAAGACACAACCCCGACTCCAACCTCTCGAGACGAGCGGTAGCAGAACAGCCCCAGGAGGAATGGGTAAGGAAAAAAAAAGGTTCATCGCGCTTTCCCGGGGAAGGCGGCCTTGATTTTCAGGAAAAAGTAGGCGGAGTCCCTGAAGCCATAGGCCATGCGCTTGATCACCTTGATGCGGTTGTTTACCCCTTCCAGCAGGCTGGTGTGCATGGGGAAGCGAGCGCTGGCCAGGATGCCTCGGACGTATTTGCGCAGATTGCGAGCGAAGCGTTGCAGCGGGGCCAGGCCACTGTCCCTGGCGTGGCGCAACCAGTCCCGCCAGCGGCGCCAACCCTCCCGCACGCTGGGGGCGTACCAGATTTCCTTGAGCGTATCCTTGAGCACGTAGACCGTGGCCAGTGGCTGGTTGGCCTCGAGGATTTCCTGCAACTGCACGGCTTGCTGATCCTTGAGGTTTTCGCGATTGCGCAGCAGCAACCAACGACTCTGCTTGATTACCTTGCGTGCCGCTTTGTCCTGGCGTAGCGCGTTGGCCTGATCGACACGGATGCGGTCGATCACCTCCCGGCCATAGCGAGCCACCACGTGGAATAGGTCGTAGACCACTTCGGCACGGGGGCAATGCTGTTTTACTTCCAGATCGAAGGCGGTGTTCATGTCCATCGCCACGGCCTCGATTTGCTGGCAGCGCTCACCGAGCAGTTCGAAGAACGGCTGAATCGCCTCGCGGCTGTTGCCATGCCCGACCCACAGCACGCGTGTCCGCTGCGCATCCATGATCACGGTGGCGTAACGATGTCCTTTGTGAAGAGCGAACTCGTCCATCACCAGACGGCGAACGTCACCCGGCTCGAAAGCACCGACTGCGGCCTCTAGACGACGTTTGTCGAGCTGCTTGAGCGTGTGCCAATGCAGACCGACGAGGCGACTGACGTGACTGATGGGCAGTAATTGCAGCAAAGCCTCGAGCCAGATGCGCAAGCGCTGGGTCAAGCGCGACGCTGGCTCCAGCCAGTCGATCCGCTCGGTCACCCGACCACAGCGCAGGCAGTCGACGCGGCGCACCGGCAGTTGGAGCAGGACGCGCTGGTCGAACAGATCGCGATCACGCACCCGGCGAATCCGCCGTTCGTGGATTAATGGACTGGCCTGACCGCAGCGCCCGCATTTGGGGACAGCGCTGGCGTGAGGCTTGAGCTCGATCAGCAGGGTGCTGTCGGCAGATGGGTGGCAGGCGATGACTTCGTAGCCTGGCCAGAAAGCAGCAAGATCAATAGGATGCACGGCGACAGCAGGGGGTGGGGGTTGGTTCGTTTGGCGACTGCCAATCTACCCGCTTCCCTGACTGTCAATCCGCTCTTTCCCCAGACTCCGCGAAGAACCAAAAAAAAGGGGGGAGACGAGATCGGATGGGAAGGGTGCGACTGAGTGAGGGCGGGGCTAAAGCAGAGAGGACGGGAGAGAGGAAGGAGCCAGCCACCCCCTAGCAGAGGGTGGCGGCAAGGTCGATCAGCGGCGAGAGCGCGAGGTGGAGCCGACAGTCAAGGCAACGACGAGTTTCCGTACACGTACCGGCAAGAGACGACGACTAACCCCCTCGGGCACGAGCACTTCGCTCAGGACATAGCGAATGATCATTTCGCAGACCAGCTCCCGGTCGATCTTGATGCCTAGCCGGGCATCCCACTCATCGAACACGATCCCCAGCAGATCCTGAAAGCGCACGATGGAATCATGGAATATCCGCCGGAAGAAACCCAGGGCATAGTCAGGCGCCACCACGAGCAAGCGTCGGGCGCGGCTCTGCTCAAGGTAATTATCGAGGTAGGTAATCAGCGCATTCAAACGCGCGTCGGGGTCGGCAATATCCCCCAGCGCCAAGGCCAGCGACTCATGGAAGCTGTCCCGTTTGTGGCGGGAGAAGGTATCCAGCAAGTCCTCCTGGGAGGAGAAGTAGCGATAGAACGTCCCCCGGGACACCCCAGCCACCTGGCAAACATCCAGGATCGATATCCGATCTGCGCCGGAGCGCAGCACCACCTCCTCGGTGGCAGACAGGATATTCGTAACGGTCTCCTCGGAGCGCTTATTGGGCCTTACCTTGCCATTCACCGACGAGGCAACACCATTTTTCTGAACAGGCCTTTTCGTGACGGTAGCAGGCTTCTCCGCAGGACTGGCATTCTTTCTGGCGAGCTTGTCACTCGCGCCCTTGCTCGATCTGGTGGCTTTCGAAGTCATTGACAAGGATTCTCAGCGGCTAAATAAGAGCAACACTACCACAAGATATAGGCAGTATCAGCAAAACCTGTTCAAATTTTAACTGAAGACATCTGTAAAATTTGAATCTAGAATGGCATTCTCTCTTCAAAATAAAATCGCTTGCCCGCACCAGGGCAGGCCCTAAGGAGATCGAGACATGAGCGGCACTGGCCATCCGGACACCTGGTCCATGGGGGAACGAGACACTGTTATCGCAGCGCTTGAACGAGCGGTAGCAAAGCATCCAGACCGAGTCCTATTGGATTTCAGCGGAAAGTTATACACATATTCTGAAGTCGACTCGATTTCCACCCGCATGGCCCATGCGCTCTCGAACCTCGGCGTGCTACCAGGCGAGACCGTGCTGACAATGCTGGACAACAACATCGACGCTGTCGTGTGCTGGCTGGCGATCAACAAGCTGCGTGCAGTTAGCGTTCCGATCAACACCGCGCTCAAAGGCGAGTTCCTCCGTCACCAGATCGCTGACACCGGAACCCATCTGGTCATCTGCGAAGCGGACTACCTGACACGCATCACTCCGCTGGCCGAGCAGCTCACTAACGTCACCCGGATTCTCTGTCGCGGTGACTTCATTGCTCCCAAGAACTGCCGCATTCCTATCGCCGCCTTGGACGAACACCGTGGCAACGACGACACCCCTCTGAGCGTCAAACCGGAAGCTTCCGACCTGGCTTGTCTGATCTATACCTCTGGCACCACCGGCCCCTCAAAGGGCTGCATGATCAGTTACAACTTCATGTGCAATCTGGCGCGCCTACAGCTGCGAGCCGGTCCGGCCAACGAAAACGACGTAACCATCACGCCCCTGCCGCTGTTCCACATGAACGCCCTGTGCGTCAGCATCATCGCCAGCATCCTCGTTGGTGCACGGGCAGCGATCCTACCGCGCTTCTCGGTCTCCAACTTTTGGCAGGAAGTCGAGCGTTCCGGCGCTACTATTGCCTCCATCCTCGGCGGAATGGGTGGCCTGCTAGCTCAGGCCCCTGACAACGAGGCGATGAAACGCTGCTATGGTCAGATCCATACTGCTCGCGGCAACCCCTATACCGAGGAAACCAAGAAAATCTGGCGCGAACGCTTCGGCAGCAAACTGGTCGGCGGAAATGGCTATGGCCTCACCGAGGCTTGCGTAGTCACTTCTCTGGCCGCCGGCGAATACGCAGCGCCTGGCTCGTCCGGCAAACGCATCCCAGACTTCGACGTGCGGATCGTCGATGACAACGACCAAGAACTGCCCGCCAACACTCCCGGCGAAATCGTCGTCCGCCCATTACGTCCGGACATCATGTTCCAGGGCTACTGGAATCGCCCCGCAGATACCCTGAAGCTGATGCGCAACATGTGGTTCCACACCGGCGACGTCGGCAAGTTCGACGACGAAGGCTTCTTCTATTTCGTCGATCGCAAGAAGGATTACCTGCGCCGCCGTGGCGAAAATATCTCCAGCTTCGAGATGGAAGCCGCCTTCGCTGTGCACCCGGCCCTGGCCGAGGTTGCCGTGCATGCCGTGCCGTCCGACAAGGGCGAGGACGACGTCAAGGTGACCGCAGTGCTACATGAAGGGGCCTGCCTGACTCCGGAAGAGCTGTTCCACTGGGCTGTCGAGTCAGTCCCTTATTACGCCCTGCCCCGCTACATCGAGTTCCGCACCAACCTGCCGAAGAACCCCCAGGGCCGCGTGCTGAAGTATGAGCTGCGCGACGAAGGCAAGACAGCCGACACCTGGGACCTGGAAGACACTGATATCAAGATCGCCAAGCGCTGACCCGCTATGCAGCCCCGGCCTCACTTTCTGACTGGCCGGGGCTCGCTATCCTTCCTCGCGATGGAACTAGTGTGCACCTCACCCTGATCTTGCGACCTCGCCCCGTGTTACAGAAGAAAGCGCGGTGGCAATAGCCGCGCTCGATGCCTCCCGTCAGTATTCGCGCACAGGTACGGTGGCCGGTCGGGAATTGTAGCCAGGGAGGTGCAGCCCGCCATCGACATGGAGAGTCTCGCCGGTGACGAAGCGCGACATCTCAGAAGCCAGAAATACCACTACTGGCCCAATATCTTCCTCCGGCTCCCCGCAACGCCCCAACGGGCGTAGAGCGGCGGAACGCTCGGCAAACCCCGGGCTCTCCGCCGCCAGCTTATGGAAGGTTGCCCCCATGGCGGTAGGCGCAATGGCGTTCACGCGGATGTTGAAACGCCCCCACTCCGAGGCCGCACTGCGGGTCAAACCGACGACACCAGCCTTCGCTGCGTTGTAGTCGCCATGCAGCCAAGCACCGACCTCGGTGTCGATGGAGTAGAAGTTGATGATCTTGCCGCCGCCGCGCACGCGCATGTGCGGCAGTGCAGCCTTCATCGACCACCAAGCGGCCCACAAGGTGGAGTCGAGGGTCCGAGCCAGCATCTCGTCGGTCTTCTCCTCCAGTAGCACATTGGGCGTGGGGGCGAACGCATTGTTGACCAGAATATCCAGCCCTCCGAAACGCTCCACTGCCACCTGGATAGCCGCCTCAATATCCACCTTGCTGGTCACGTCGGTTCTGATGAAAACCGCGCGCGCGCCAAGCGCCAGCAACTCGCCCTCCACAGCCTTGCCAGAGGCCTCGTCCAGCTCGGCTATCACTACCGCGGCGCCGGCCTTGGCAAAGCTCAACGCCACGCCGCGACCAATACCGCCACCAGCGCCAGTTACCAGCGCTATCTGCTCTTGCAATAGCTTCATAACGAATTCCTTCTTGTTTTTAGATGAACACTTTTGCGTATACTGTTCAAATATACTTCAATCCGCAAGATCAGGCACCTGCGGAAACCAGCGCAAGGAAAAAACGATGACCAGCATGTTCCGCCGCCGAGTGGAAATCGTCTCTACGCCACAGGATGCCATGCGAGAGATACGGGCTACTCTTGAGGACGACTTCCATCACTTCCGCGTCTGGCTACACCATAGTGACGGCATCGTACGGGAGATTGGCGGGGAGGCCTTGCGCTACCCCTACTCCGCCTGCCCACAAGCAACCGATCAGTTGGAGCAACTGATCGGCATGCCACTCAGCCATATCGCCCATACAGTGACCCGGCAGACCGATGCCCAGCATCAATGCACACACCTGCTAGACCTTGCCGGCCTGGCCATCGCCAATGCGGCCCGCGGAACGCTCCGCCGATGCTACGATGTCCAAGTACCGGACCGCGTCAACGAACGCACGACACCGGTACTGCTTCGTGATGGGAGGCTCCTGCTGAGCTGGGAGGTACGAGGCTCGATCATCGAAGGGCCAGCGCCCTACTGCGGGGTAAATCTGCGCGAAGGAATGGCTCGCTGGGCCCTTAGCCATCTTCCCGAAGAAGATGCGGAAGCTGCGCTATTGCTACGCAGGTGCACCCAGATTTCACTGGGCCGCCAGCATCCACTGGACTCCCAGGTCCATGCATCCAGCACCAGTCTCTGCTATAGCCAGCAACCGGCACGGGCTGCGCAAGCCCTACGGATCAAGGGTTCAACTTGGGATTTCAGCGACACGGCAGCACATCTATGCTCGGGCGACCAAGACTGGCTGGCCGGAGAATAACCAGCCAGCCACTGATGCCAACTCACCAGCCCCCTTCCCCTTAGGGGAAGGGGGTGAGCCAAACCGGATGAAACAAAACTCCGACACAACATGACGCTGGCTTCGGCAGATAACGTGCGCTCCGAAAACGTCAGCACGCCCACCAAGAGAGGGCCAACATGAAAAAAACCTGTACCGGTATAACTCGCCCCGGCACCGAGGCCCACAACGGAATTAGGCCTCCCTTCAAAGAAGGGAGCGCCATGGTAGGGTCGTCAGAGGAACACGGCGAGGTTCGGCGTGCCCAACACGGCCTGATCAAGAATGACCTCGCGGCACGCCAGCTTGAAGCCCTCATCAGTCAAACGCAACACATCCCGGCGCTCACCACTTATGATGTCGACATGGTGGTCCTTGAAGCGATTGCGGGTCAACAGCAAGTAACTGGTCACCACGAACTCGTTGGACTTTTCGGTCTCCTCGACGAAGACGTTGGTCACCAGGCGCCGGGTGCGCGAGGGCGGATCCTCCGCCCACGCGCTCTTGCCGGACAGCCGCAGAATTCGCCCCATGATCGAACGGTAGTCGTCATGGTAATGCTGCACGGTACGCACGATGGTGGTGGACAATTCCGACTGCAGGCGGGTGTGGCGAAGCGGTACGGTATAGACGAGGTCTGGAGCCAAGCGTGCACCCCATTCCTGCAGACGGATCTGATCCAACAGGGTCGCCTCCTCATAGAGGAAGGTCACCACCTGGTTGTAGATATCCGAACCTACCGGGACGCGCTTGATACCGACGGGCGACCCCGGCTGGATCTGATCGACGCCGCGCTCTTGTACTTGGGCCATGTGTAACTCCTGAAATGTGTGGTTTTGCCTGGAACGACGCGACGATCAGCTCTCCGCCGTCATCAGTTCATGCCAGTACAACCACCAATGCCACTGGGTGTCGTCCTTGGTGAAGCCCTCGTTGACGATGCCCGGCCCTGGCCAGCCCGCAGGCGCGCCGGTCTCATAGCAGGCTTGGTACTTGAGGGTCATCTGGCGGCCCATCGCCCCCTTGGCAGCCAGGGTCATGTGCGGCCAGGTATCGGAGTCATCCTGCTCGACCATCCCGGAGGTACCGAATAGCTGGATAGTCTGCCTGAGCATCTTCTCGCGCAGTTCTGCTGGTGCGTCCTTCTCGGCGAAGATCCAGTTGACGAACTCGAGCTTGTCGGGCCCCTGAGGCACGTATGCGTGCATGGTCATGGAGCCAACCACCGATCCATCCGGCTGCGGGATATAGACGAACCCGAACAGTATGTTCGGGAACATCCCACCAACCTGCGGTGGCATGCTAGTCAGTACCTCAAGCTGCTCCTCACTGAGATTGCGCGCCAACTGCTCAACCATTTCACGCGTCATCCCGGCCGGCGGCAAGGCGTTCAGCTTCTCCTGCACCGACAGTTCCGCAGGGTCGAGACCGGTAAGGCGTTTGATTTTGCGGGCTAGGTCAATGCAGCGAAGAGCATGGCCGTGCGGCGAACTGACCTCCACACCGATCATCTCCGGACTGAGGTCGGCGCCTTCACCTTCACCGTCGCCTTTCTTCGCATAGTTACCGACCTCGCCCAGCCAGCGGTGCAGTGTCAAGGTATGGAAGCCATCGGCGGCGGACTGCTCACCAGCAGTCTTCCAGTTGGCATTGACAATGAAACGCTGCGGCGGACCGAGCACTTCCATGCCCTTGTCAGAACGGCAGAACAGCATGTCATAGTACCACTTGGCATCGCCGAGGAACTCATCGAAGGAGGGACCATCGACGTTCCAGGTGGCGAAGATCAACCCGCCATAGAGCGTGACCCGAGCCTTCTTCAGGCCAAGCGCCTCCTTGGGTAACATCTTGCCATGCATACATTCGCGCTCCACCGGCGAGCCGATGAAGTCACCGTTGGGACGGAACGCCCAGCCGTGGTAGATGCACTTGTGGATTTGCGTATTGCCGCAGTCGGCGGTGCTGATGCGCATGCCGCGGTGGGGGCAGACGTTGAGGTTTACATAAACCTCGCCATCCTTTCCACGGGCGACGATCACTGAGTCGGAGCCCATGTCGCGCACAACGAAGTCGCCGGAGTTGGGAATCTCGGACTCATGGCCGAGGAACACCCAGATCTTGCCGAAGATCTTCTCCATCTCCAGCTCGTAGATCTCGCGGTCCGACAGCACGCGCATCTGTACTTCGCGGGTATCGGGGAAGATAAGGTCGGAAACCTTGGTTCCGTCGGACAATACAGGGCTTGTTCTTGTTAGCATGATTGCCTCCTGATCAGGGCACTACGGCGAATGAAAGCCTCGGCAGAATATAAGACACTTTTAACCAAAATGTACACATAAAGCGCAAAGCAACGCTCTGGGATATCACGTGCCAACAGAGCTGCGGCTTGAGACATATCAGCCCCCCCCTTGCTCCGCGCGCCCCACCCGGGTGCGCAGCACACCAATACCCTCCACCGCCAGTTCGACCAAATCGCCAGACTTCAGATAGCGCAACTGCTCCAGGCCACAGCCGTTGCCGACCGTGCCGGAGCCGAGGAACTCCCCGGGATAGAGCGTTTCCGAACGCGACACATGGGCGATGACGTCCTCGAAGGACCAGCGCATCTCACGAGTGTTGCCACGCCCCCACTCCTCGCCGTTCACCTTCGCGACCATCTCCAGATCGTAGGGGTCGCCCAACTCATCAGCCGTCACCAGGCATGGCCCCATGATGTTCGCCGTGTCGAAGTCCTTGCTCTTGGCAGGGCCGAGCATGCCGGGCATCTCCGCAGCCTGGGCGTCGCGGGCGCTCATGTCGTTGAAGATGGTGTAACCGACGATGTGCGAGCGGGCCGCATCGCGACTGATGTCCTTACCACGCTTGCCGATGTAGCAACCGAACTCCAGCTCGAAGTCCAGCGCCTTGCTGAAGCTCGGCCACTGGAATTCGTCGTCAATACCGATGACCGCGAAGCGGTTGCATTTGTAGTAGATGGGTTGGCGGTTGAAGGTTTCGATGACGCGCTCGTCGGCACGCGTATTCATCGCCTTGAGCGTAGCCTCCGGGTCTGGCGTTCGCAGTGCACGGGCCCGGCGTGCTGCGGCAAAGCTCTGCCGCAGGTGTAGCTCGAAACAGGAGCAATCGCGCATCTGCGGCGGTGGCTGAATCGGTGCGTGCAGCTTCACCGCCGCCCGGGCACGCACGGCTCTTGCAGGAACCTGCTCCACCATCGAACGGGCAAGAGCCAAGCCCTCCTCCCCGGCCTCGACCAGCGCCAGCACGCTGACCAACTCGGGACGCTCGCTTCCGTATCGGGCCTGGCAGGCGGCCTGTAGGTCCAGGACGATCTGGTCGTTCTCCAGCAAGGCCCCGGCACGCGCAAACCCGTTGCCGTCGGTAAAGGTTACCAATCTCATGACTTTTGTACTCCAGTCGAAGAGCAGCAGAAGGCCACGGGCGTCATACCCGACCAGCCACAGGCAGGCAGGCTCCCGTAATGGGTGTGGCATCGTCCGAGAGCAGGAATGCAATTACTCTGGCCAAAGCCTCCGGCGTTACCCAGCGACTGGCATCGGAGTCCGGCATGTCTGCGCGATTCGCTGGAGTGTCGATGATGCTTGGCAGTACCGCATTGACGGTGACCCCACGATCTTTGAGCTCTTCAGCCAGTGTTTCAGTGAGGCGTGCCACCCCGGATTTGGAGGCGGCATACGCGCCCATGCCCAGGCCCGCCTTCAGGGACGCCAGAGCGCCAATGTTCACGATGCGTCCGGACTCGGCAGCAAGCAAATAGGGCAGCGCAGCCTGGCTGCTCACCAGAGCCGTACGAAGGTTGATCTGATACAGGCGATCCCACGTATCCAGAGCGCCATCCTCGAAGGATTCCCAGGCGAACCCACCAGCGACGTTGATTAGGCCGTCGAGGTGTCCGAAGCGCTCCACCACCCGGGCCACGGCAAGCCGCGCCGACTCGGTAGAGGTCAGGTCGACGCCGCCCAAGGGCAGAACCCCAGAAACATCGCCCAGACTAGCTGGAATTTCGGCGCGATCGAGCAGAGCAACCTGCGCACCGCGCTCCAGCAGCAGGCGACCAACGGCCCCGCCGAGAGCACCGAACCCGCCGGTGACGATGATTGTCTTGTCTTGCAAAGGCCGGGACATGGCAAAAGGATCCTCTTGTTGTTAGATAGCGAGCTATGTGGTTAGCGTATAACCCGGCATAAATATATGACACTTCTAGAAAATATGTGCAATTATTAGAGCACATACATCCAAGCCAGTGCTCGCAGGTTCCGCGAATGACCAGAAAACTGCCCGCCCTCAACGCCGACAACCGCGCCTTCTGGCAGGGTGGCGAGCACGACCAGCTGTTGATCCACCATTGTCAGGGCTGCGCACACTATTTCCACCCGCCCGGGCCAATCTGCCCCCGCTGCGCGAGCCGGGAGGTCGCACCTCGCGCGGTGTCAGGAAGAGGCAAGGTGCTGAGCTACACCCTCAACTACCAGCCTTGGGTCGCCGACCTGGAAGTACCCTACGTCGTCGCCATTATCGAGCTGGTCGAGCAGCAGGGCCTGCGTTTCGTCAGCAATGTAATTGGGATGGACCCGCTCCAAGTGCGGATCGACATGCTGGTACGGGTCAGCTTCCTCCACATCGAGGATGTCTGGCTCCCTCTGTTTGAGAAGGATCAATGATGCCCCCTCATCGCTACGAAAAAGAGGTCGCTATCACCGGCATCGGCCAGTCCGAGGTGGCCCGGCCGTCTAGCAAGTCAGCTATGCACCTGACCCTCGATGCCTGCCTGGAAGCAATTGCCGATGCAGGCCTTGAGCGCCATGACATCGATGGCGTCGCCTGCTGGCCGGGCGACAACAACAATGGCGATCCCTTCTCGCCAGTCGGCCCCAGCGCCCTGAAAAGCGCCCTAGGGTTGAACGTCAACTGGTTTGGCGCCGGCTACGAGGGGCCTGGCCCTCTGGCCGGGGTGATCAACGGGGCAATGGCCATCGCCGCCGGTCTTTGCCGCCACGTCCTGGTATTCCGAACCATCACCGAGGCCACGGCGCGCCTGCACAACAGGCAGGCAGGAGCGCTGACCAACAAGACCCAAGGGCGCGATAGTAGCTACGCTTGGCAATGGCTGACGCCCTTCAATGTCATGTCCGGCATCAACCTGATGGCACTTTATGCGCAGCGCCATTTCCACGAATACGGCACCCGCCCCGAACAACTCGCGCAGATCGCATTGACCTGCCGACGCAATGCTGCACGTAATCCCAAGGCCATCTACCGCACGCCGATGACGATGGACGATTACCTGCACTCGCGGATGATTTCCACCCCCCTGCGCATGTACGACTGTGATGTGCACTGCGATGCATCCACCGCCATCGTCCTATCGCGCCGCGATGCTGCGCGGGACACGCGCAATGCTCCTATTCGTATAGAGGCCATCGGGGCCGCGCTGAACCAACCGTGGTCCTGGGATCAGATCTCGCTGACTGAGATGGCAGCCTTCGACGTTGCCCGGATGATGTGGGCGCGCACCGACTACACGCCAGCTGATGTCGGCTCGGCTCAACTCTACGACGGCTTTTCGATCCTCACCATGATCTGGCTGGAAGCCCTGGGTCTGTGCCCGGTGGGACAAAGCGGCGCCTTTGTTGAAGGCGGTGCGAGGATCGCCCTGGACGGCGGGCTGCCACTCAATACCAACGGTGGCCAACTGTCCGGTGGACGCACCCACGGCCTGGGCTATGTCCACGAAGCCTGTCTGCAGTTATGGGGACGCGCGGAAGGACGCCAGACTGCACCACATTCCCTCTCTGTGGTGGCCGCCGGCGGCGGCCCATTGGGCGGCAGCCTGCTGCTGGCCTGCGACTGACGCGGTCACCAGCCAAGAGATCAGAACAGAATACCCGCCAGTGAGGTACAGAACTCGATGAGCTCGGCGGCCAGTTCACCAACCCCCTCGTCGTCTCGCTGGCCGCGGAACATCACGGCGGAGACAGTGAAATCGATTGCGCCCTCAGGGGAATACACCGGCGCAGCGACCGCCTGGATGCCAACCGAGAAATACCCATCGTCCACCGCCCAACCCCGTTCCGCGGCTAGGTGAACTTCCTCGCGATAGGTCTCGATTGGCAAGTGGCGCGCCCAGCGTATCCGATGGTAGATATCCTCGAATGCCGGCGTGTCCAGGTCCAGCTGGGTCGAGAACAGCCGACCGCTGGCCCCCATCAGCATCGGAAAGCGCTGCCCCTCGGCCATGTCAATGCGCACATCGGCAGGACTGGCCGCCGAGCTAACGATGACGATGCGATCCTCCCCCATGCGCCGCCAAAGGGTGATAGTTACCTGCATGCGCGCGGCGAACTCCTGCAGCAGCGGCTTAACCAATTGCACACGCTGCCCTTGGGTAACCAGTTGCCCAACTAGGCGGGCCAATCCCAGGCCGGCCGAATAGCGCTTGGACATCGGGTTGAAATCGATCACATCCTCCATGGCCAAGGTACGCAGGATGTTGAAGCAGGTGCTGGGGTTGATCGACAGGCGCCGAGCAATGTCCACCGAACGCTCCGGCGCCCCGCTCTGGCTCAAATGACGGAGTATGCGAATCGCGTTGGCGACCGGTTTCACCGTGACGCTGGAGCCCTTGCGACTATTGCCAACCTCCGTGAGCTCTGGGCTTTCCATAGGCGTGCTCTCTATTATTTTCTATCGATCAATTCTATAACGAGAACACTATTGACTAGCAAATTTAATATAGAGATTTCTAGAAGCCCTCTACCGGTGCTTGATTGACATAGCGTCGGGTCGATCGGCCCTCGCGAAAAGGCGAAAGTGGTACTGCCTGCGCTTCGTCCCCCTGGGTCATGCGTCCGCACTGGCGCAGGTAATCCAGCCACGACTCGACGATGAAGCGCTCGACGTAGCGGTTGGACTCCTCCAGATCACGGTACAGGCACCAATTCCGCGCACCATTACGCCGTCGCGTCTGGCCGACGGCATAGACCACACGCAGAAACGCCTCACGCCCGGCAGCATCCACCCGGTAGCCGACTTCGATGCACACCGGCCCGTCGCCGTGGGCGACGCCCTCAGTGACCAGCATCGGCTTGTCCGTTTGCTGGGCATCGGCGAAGTCAGCTTCGCGGCCCATCTCGATCGCCCCACCACGAGTCAGGAACAAGCCCAGGAAGATGCTCGATGCCGATAGCAGCAGACTTTGCTGCAACCCCAGATATTGCGCGAGAGCCCCCCACAGGGCGCCACCAAGGGCCATTGAGCCCATCAGCACCAGGAGGTAAACCGAGGCGACACGGGCTCGCACCCAGTTCGCAGCATAAGTCTGTACCACGGTGGAAATGGTCGCGTTCACCGCCATCCAGCCCATGCCGGCCAGCAGGAGCGTGGCACAGATCACCACCTGGCTGCGCGACAGCGCCGCCGCCAGGGTCGCCACAGCAAAGGCGAGCGCCCCGGCGTCGATCAACCGCCGCAGGGCAAAACGGCGATAGATGCTGGTCAGACCGAGCGCAGCGAGGACCGCCCCAGCCCCCATAAACGCCATCAGCAGCCCATAGCCACCGGCGTCCATGCGCAGCTCCTCCTTGGCTACCAGCGGCATCAGTGCCCATAACGCGCTGGCGCAACTGGTGAACACGAATACCCGCTTGAGCGCGCTAGACAGAACCGTCGAGTGGCGGATGTAGCGCAGGCCGCTGCGCATGCCGCCGACTAAGGTTTCAGGTGGCAAGCCGTCGGCATGGACGCGAGCCGGCAGACGGAAGATGAATACGAGCACTGCAGCCATGCATAGTGCGATGACCAGGAATACTGCGGCGCTGGTCCACCAGACGATCAGTGCGCCGGCCAGAGCCGGCCCCAGGGCCCGAGTGGCATTAACGGAAATACCATTGAGAGAGACCGCCGCCGGCACCTGCTCACGTGGAATGACTCCGACCACCGTCACCATCCAGGCCGCCATACCCAAGGCGCTACCGACCCCCAGCAGGAACGTGAACAGCAGCAGCGACCAGGCCTCCAGCAGTTCCCCCCAATCCAGCAGGCAGAGCGCTGCGGCCGCCACCAAGATGACCGCCTGGGTGAGAAGCAACAAACGGCGTGGATCCATGCGGTCAGCGAGCACCCCGCCCGGCAAAGCGAACAGGAAGACAGGCAGGGTAATGGCCGTCTGTACCAGGGAAACCATCAGGGGTGATGCTGATAGCTGGGTCATGATCCAGGCTGCCCCCACGGTCTGCATCCAGATCGCCAGGTTGGCGACCGCACAGGCCAGCCAAAGGCCGACGAACAGGCCATGACGCAACGGCGCCCAAAACGAGGAGTGTTCCGCCACTGCCAAAGCAGAGTTGGCCTGCCTGTCCATACTCATTCGCCGTCAGGCCTGCCCAGCCGCCCGGCACTTCGCGCAGCAGACAGTATACGCCGGGGACCAACACGGTTGCGCAGCTCGCCGATCCCGTCGATGCGCGCCTCGACCAAATCACCCGGCGCAAGGAAGCGACCATCCTCCATGCCCACACCGTGAGTCGAGCCGGTGAACACCAGGTCGCCCGGCCGCAAGCTAATACGCGCATCAAGATAATCGAGCAATTCGTCCACCGGGAAGATCATCTGCCGAGTATTGTCCCGCTGACGCGGTTCACCGTTGACCTCTAGGCCCATCTCCAACTCAGGCTGTCCGGTGCCGCCCAATTCGTCGAGAGTGACGATCCAGGGACCGATCGGTGTAGTGCGATCCATGGCTTTCTGAGTTAGCAGGTCGAGGCGACCGATACGCCTCCCCGCGTCCCGCGCACTGACGTCATTGCCGACCGTGTAGCCGAGTAGACAAGCACTGGCCAGCGCTTCCTCGCCTAGCGGCCGGGCAACCACAGCGACCAACTCGACCTCATAGTCGAGCTGTCCGGTCAGGGCCGGATAGGCTATTTCGTCGTACGCGCCAACCAGCGCGGAATCCGGCTTCAAGTAGGCCAGCGGATGAGCCGGAGGCGAACTGCCAAGACGCTCAAGATGGCTGCGATAGTTCAAGCCCACGCCAAAAACACGCGCCCCCGGCTCCAAGGGCGGCAGCAAGCGGCACGCCGACAGCGCAAGGCAGTCATCATCGAGTCCCAGGTTGATCATCCCCCCCTGCCCGATCACCTGCGCCCAGGCAGCGAATGGCTCGCGAATGCGGCGAAGGCGCTGCAGATCCGAATCGAGCAATGCCCAGAATACCTCACCGGCTACCTCAACCCTCGCCAGGCGCATGCTCAGCGCTTCTTGCCGGCTAGGTACTCGGCGTCCAGCACTTCCTCGGGGGTACGCACGCTCGGTCCAAGGATCGGACCAACCATCTCATGGCCCCATAAACTCAGGGTCTCGGGGTTGAGCTCATAGGGATCGCCCTGCCACGGCTCAATCTCAGCTATGGTCTCGAAGGCAAAGCCGGACGGTGTGAAGTGGTAGAAGGACAGATGCGGATCCTGGCTGTGCTGGCCAAGGGTCATCATCATCGGCAGTTCGCGCTTGCGCACGATATCGTAGGTTTCACCCACATCACGCACATTGCGCACGAACAGGCCGACATGCTGCACCCCCATGCGCCCTGGACCGTGGCCGTAGGCGATGTCGTGGCTGGTATGGTTGTTCAGCTTGGCGCGGAAGAAGCCGGTTCGGCCCTTGCCGGCGCCGGCTCCGTACCAGTGGAAACCCATCACATCGAGCAGGAAATGCTCCAACTCCGGAGTGTATTCCGGAGTGATCACCACTACGTGCCCAGCACCACGTTCATCGGCCAGGAAGCCGGTATGCGGACGACCGGGAATGAAAGAGCGTGGCGTCCACTTCTGTCCGTAGAACAGTTCGTACTGGTAGCCCACCGGGTCGCGGAAACGTACTACTTCACGCACTCCACGTAGCTCGCAGAACGCCGTATCGCCTCTCACGAACTCCACTCCCGCAGCCTCGAGCTTCCTCAGACCAGCCTCGAAAGCCATACGTCCGACCGCCTCCCAACCGATATAGGCAAGGCGATCCACCTTGCCAGGGTGAAAGGCAAAGCGGTGCCGCCGGTCGTCGATCCTGAAATACAACGACGCCAGATCGCTGTCCGGCGACTTGCCAATGCCGAAACCCATGACCTGCGGGCCATATTCGCGCCAGGCGTCAAGGCTCGCGGTCTCGAACCCCATGTAGCCGATGCCGATGATATCCATGCCTTCACCTTCTTGTTCGAATGTCTTGGGAGGAACGGCTATGCCTAGCTAGATAGCCAGCAGACCGCCATCGATGACGAAATCAGATCCGGTCACGAAGGAGGCCTCGCCGGATGCCAGGAATAGGGCCAGGGCGACCACTTCCTCGGGTTCGCCAGGGCGGTCCATCAGGACACCATCGAGAAGCGCCGCTCGCGCCACCGGATTTTCCAGAAACTCCAAGGTCCCTGGGGTAGCGACGAAGCCAGGGCTGAGACTAACGGCGCGAATCCCCAGGGGAGCCCCTTCGACAGCCAGTTGCCGAGTAAAGGACACAACCGCCCCCTTCGCTGCGGCATGTGCGGAAATTCCCGCGACCTTGGAGCCACCCCAGGCTGCCGTGGAAGAAACATTGATAATGACTCCACGCCGCGCAGCCAGATGGCCCCAGGCGTACTTAGTGGTATAAAACAGCAGGTCGATCTCGTTGCGAATGGTGTAATGCCAATCCTCGACAGACAGTTCATTGACCTTGCCGAAGCGTGCCGCCGATGCGTTGTTGTACAGGATATCAATGCCACCATGCTCAACCACAGCCGCCTCGACCCAGGCCCTGGCCTGCTCATAGTCACCGAGGTCGACGGGCGCTCGACCATGCAGACGAAGTCCCTGGGCGCTCAGCAGAGCGGCGGTTTCCTCGTGTGCTGCACCATTGAGGTCGCAGCCCACGACGATAGCGCCCTCACGGGCGAAGCGCAGCGCCGCCGCCCTACCCTGGCCACCGCCAGTTCCGGTGATCAGCGCGACCTTACCTTCAAGACGCCCAGTCATTGCATTCTCCATTTCTTGTTCTGATTTTCTCAGATCGGATACCGCTATTGCCCCTCAGGCTTGATCTCTTCGAGCCAGATGGCTTCGGCCGGGCAAGCTTCGGCGCCCTCTCGTGCCTCGTCTTCCAGTTCGACGGGAACAGCCTTGTTATCGACGTAAACCAAACCATCGGCATCCAGCTTGTAGATGCTGGGACAGATCGCAGCACAAAGACCGTAGCCACAGCAGCGGCTGCGCTCGACCACAACCTCGAATCGGGCCTTGTCGGAACTCATCTTATTCTCCTTATCCAAGCAGGCGCAAAAATAATGAACACTTTTCTTAAATTTGTAAATAAAAGCCCAGTACGCTTCCAAAAACCAAAGTCATCTCGCCTCGAATAGCTGCGACCTATCCCCCCAGACCGCTCAAAACCGGCTAACTACCGCCGATCCGCCGGTAACAGAAAGGCAAACGCAATCGATGCTCCCGCACAGGATCAGACCAAGGTGCAGTCGGCCGCCTCCGACTCTCCCTGAAAGCGGAAGCGACCTACCGCCAGGGTCAACTCCTCGGAGAGCCCTCGCAACGAAATAACGGCACTGGAGACACTATGAGCAATCGCATCCCCCTCTCCAGCCATGCGCGCAATGCGCTCGACATTCAGAGCCACGTCCCGTCCACCGACATTCTGCACGCGGACCGCATCGGCAATCTGTTCCACGCCACGAGTGGAATCCCCCACCAATTCCGCCGCCTGCTGTAACGTGGACTCCAGGTCAGCCAGCAGCCTGCTGCTGTCCTCCAGCGCCACAGTGCCAGCACGCAAGGCTTCGTCCACCACCTCAGACTGCCCTTCCAACTTCGAGGTCAGCTCGTTGATCGAGTTGGCCGCTAGGGCGGAACGCTGCGCCAGACTGCGCACCTCGTCCGCCACCACGCTGAATCCACGCCCACTTTCGCCGGCGCGCGCGGCTTCGATAGCCGCATTGAGGGCCAGCAGGTTTGTTTGGGCCGACAGGTCCTTGACCTGAGTAATGCTCGCAGTGATGGCCGTGGTGCTTTCCACGAAGTCGCTTACCGATCCCCGTATTTCTGAGAACGCGTGACGCACGCTGTCGATATTCTCGAGCAAGCGTGACAGCGCCAGATGACCATTCTCCGCCCCGTGCAGGCTCGCCTCCGCCGAACTGCGCAAGCTTTCCGCATGACTGGAAATAGTCGCTATACCGTCGCTCATCTGCCCGATAATGAGCGATACCGAGGCCACAGCATCGACCTGCGCAGTGGAGCTCTCAGCCACCTGTGCGGAGGCCTCCACCAACTGTTCCGCTGAAGTGCCAACCGAAATTGCCACATTGGTGACCTGCCACATTGCCTGCTGGAAACTGTCAATCAGCTCGTTGAAAGCCTGCGCAGTATGGGCTATCTCGTCACGCCCCATTACCCGCACACGGAGGGTCAGGTCGCCATCGCGCAACCTAACGGAAGCTTGCTCAATTTCCCGAATGGCTCGAACAATCTGTCGACGCAGCAGCAGACTGACAAACAGAGCTAGAGCGCTAGCCGCAACGAGGACAACAATCAGCATCCTGGACAACTGCCGCTGCAGATCGCCAGCCTCGATGAAGGCATTGGAGGTCAACTCCGCCTGCAACCCCAGCAACCGGTTGAACTGCCCCTGCAAACCGTTGTATTCGGCACGCATTCGCCCCAGCAACGCCGCCGCCTGCAACTGATCGTCAACGGCCGTGCGTTTGAAGTCAGACAAGCCTTCACCGACCACCCCAGCCTGCTCTTCCACGGCTCGATAGAGGGTTTTCTCCTCGCCGCCCAGGCGGGTCTCCTGAGCCAGCTTGCCCATCCCTGTATGCATGTCATCGATACTGTCCTGCATATCCTCGAGATAGGACTCGAGCTCCTCCCTGGAGGCCGAGCCATTCGACTCGAGGATTCGCACTACCACAGCATAGGCGCCCACCATCGCCGCTTGCGAAGCCGAGGAGGTTTCGAGCACCTGGCGATACTGATGGAAACGCAGGTGGTCGATTTCCTCAATCACTGCCTGCTGCTTGAGCAGCCCCCTATAGGCCATCCCCGACACGATCAGTAGTGACAGCACGAACAACCCTGGCAGCACGAGAAGCTTGGCGCCGATCGAAAGCCCTCTCAGAAACATCATGGCACTCACCGTTCTTGTTGTTATGGAAGATAGCTGGACAGGCACGCTGCCCCGCCATACTATTTGCACAGTATTCACGTTTATGTACATAACATCAAATAAGACGCCTTGCCTGCTCGAGACCCCGGCCCTACAAAACCAATAAAGGACGCCAAACCATGCCTACCGCCCGAAACGAAGCGGCTATTGACTTCACCGAGTTCAAACGGGGATGGCGCATCCTGCTACTGTCCGTGGTTGGGGTTGCTGTCAGCATCAATGCTGCCCTGCTCTACGGGTTCGGTACCCTGGTAGTGCCGCTGGAAGCGGCATTCGGGTGGAACAAGAGCGAACTTCAGGCGGCGATCACTTTCCTCTTCGGTGGCGCAGTAATCTCGCTGCAGCTGGTTGGCTGGTTCAACTTGCGCTACGGCATGAAGCAGGTGACAGTCATCTCGCTGATCCTGCTGTCTCTGGGCTACCTAGGCACCACTCAGCTGAACGGGTCGATCTGGTCGCTATACCTAGCTTTCGCTGTCCTGCCTTTGATCGGCATGGGAGCGCTGGCGGTAACCTGGACCCAGTTACTCAGCCTCTGGTACGACCGCAATCGCGGGCTGGCCCTGGCTATCGGCCTGTCCGGTACCGGCTTGACCGCGGCGGTCGTCCCGCGCCTGATGTCCTGGAGCATCGAGCAATGGGACTGGCGCGCAGCCTTCGTTCTTCTCGCCCTGCTCAACTTGCTGCTGCTATTACCGCTGACCCTGCTTTGGTTCAAGCTTTCCGACAGAGCCGGCCAACGCGCGCAGGGCGACACCAGTACCCTGCTAGAACTGCCCGGCCTGAGCTTCCGTGAAGGCATGTACTCGACCAAGTTCTGGACCTGCAACCTGGCCCTGGCGCTTGTGATTTCCTCTATCGTCGGCATGGTCACCAGCACCGTCCCCATGTTGCAGACCAAAGGCCTGCCAGCCGCAGAGGCAAACCTGATCTTCAGTGGCTTCGGCATTGCCCTGATCTTTGGCCGCATGCTCATCGGCTACCTGCTCGACCGCCTCTGGCCACCAATGGTGGCCGCCATCAGCCTGGCGTTGCCGGCCATCGGCTGCCTGGTCTACCTCGGCGGCACCACAGAGTTCGCTCCGCTACTGCTGGCCGCCGTGCTGGTGGGTTTCGGCGCCGGTGCCGAGTTCGACATCGCCGCCTTCCTGGTCGCACGCTACTTCGGCCTGCGCGAGTACGGCCGCCTGTTCGGTGTACACCAGGGTCTGAATACCGTGGCATCAGCCCTCGCGCCACTGTTGTTCGCCTTCCTTCTCAGCCGCACCGGAGGCTATTCGGCAATGCTGGTCTATTCCCTTGCCTGCAGCTTGATCGGCCCCCTGTTGCTACTGACTCTGGGCAGCGCTCCCCGCTTCGTCTCGACGCCGATCGCGTCCCACCCCTGACCCGACACCCAAGGAGAAGACCATGCCCACACTGACCTTCATTGAGCACAACGGCACCGAGCACAAGGTGATCGGGGATATCGGCCAATCGGTAATGCAGGCCGCCACCTTCGCTTCGATACCCGGCATCCCGGCAGATTGCGGTGGTGCCTGTGCCTGCGCCACCTGCCATGCCTATGTCGACGAAGCCTGGCTGGCACGTTTGCCTGCGCCGGAGAGCACCGAAAACGACATGCTCGACTGCGCCTTCGAGCGCCGCGACAACAGCCGCCTGACCTGCCAGGTATTCATCAGCGAAGAACTCGACGGCCTAGTGCTGCACCTGCCTGCATCGCAATTCTGAAGAAGAGGTCCTTATGTCACTTGCCTCAGTAGTCATCGTCGGCGCCGGACAGGCCGGTTTTCAGATCGCGGCCTCGCTGCGCCAAGAAGGATATGACGGCACTATCACTCTGATCGGTGACGAGCCGGGCCTCCCGTACCAGCGGCCACCGCTGTCTAAGGCCTACCTGCTTGGCAAGATCAACGAGAACGCTCTTCTATTCCGTCCAGCCGAGTTTTTCACCACCCAGCGCATCGACCTTCGCCACGACCAAGCTACCGCCATCGACAGGCAGAACCGTCGGGTTCTGCTAGCCTCCGGCGAGGCGGTCTCCTACGATCATCTGGTCCTCGCCACCGGAGCCCATAACCGCCCACTGCCGGTCCCCGGTGCCGAACTGCAGGGCGTATTCGGCGTCAAGACCAAACAGGATGCCGACGCCCTAGCCCCGCTGGTGAAGGAAATCCGCAACGTTGTGGTAGTCGGTGCCGGCTTCATCGGCCTGGAGTTCGCCGCAGTGGCCGCCGAACAGGGTGCCAGCGTGCACGTCTTGGAGCTCGGCGACCGCCCGATGGCACGCGCCGTCTCAGCGGAGATGTCCCAGTTGTTCCGCCAAGCACATGAGGCCTGGGGGGTAAAGTTCGATTTCCGCCAGGGCCTGACCCGGATCGAAGGCAATGCCGGCCGAGTCAGTGGTGTGCAGACTTCGGATGGACGCCTGCTGCCGGCCGACCTGGTGGTCTTCGGTATTGGCGTGATCCCCAACACCCAACTGGCCAGCGAGGCTGGCCTAACCATCGAAAACGGCATCCGCGTTGACGCCAACCTGCTGACCTCCGATCCGCACATCTCCGCCATCGGTGACGTCGCCTGCTTCCCTTGCCTGCAGAACGGCGAACAACCGACCCGCCTGGAATCCGTACAGAACGCCGTCGACCAGGCGCGCAACGTGGCAACGCGACTGCTTGGCAAATCGGCACCCTACGCCGCACTGCCCTGGTTCTGGACCGATCAGGGCAACCTCAAGCTGCAGATCGCCGGGCTTTCCACCGGCTACGACAGCACAGTGACCCTCGGCTCGACGGAAACCCAGCAGCTCTCTGTGCTGTGTTTCCGCGACGACCAATTGATCGCGGTGGAATCCTGCAACCGACCGGGCGACCACATGGCCGCGCGCAAGATTCTCTCCCGCCCGCCGCAGCTGAGCGCCGCCGAGGCCGCCGCCGAAGGCTTCGAGCTCAAGGCCTGGGAAGCCGCCAACCGCGACTGAACGACCGCCGCCGCGCCCACCGCAGGGCGCGGCTTCGGCCAGCGCCACGGCCAATCCCGCTCCCTGCCGAACGAGCCTGCACCGACTGCCGTCCGCTCAAGGCGACACCTGATGAACGCCCGTAGCCAATCGCTTTCCACCGGCCTGTCGATCGTCTCGATCGTCTGCTTCAACTTCGCCTCCTACATCGCCAACGGACTCCCCCTTGCCGTGTTGCCCGGCCATGTCCTGAATACCCTCGGATTCAGCAGCGCCATGGTTGGCCTGGTGATCGGCATGCAGTACCTGACGACCCTGCTGTCGCGCCCACTGGCTGGCCTGCTTGCCGACACCCATGGCGCCAAACGCACGGTGATGACCGGACTAGCCGTGCTGACCGGCAGCGGCCTGCTGACGGCTCTGGCGATCATCCTGCCGCTGCCCCCGGGGGCCGGCCTGGCGCTGCTGCTCACCGGGCGCATCCTCCAGGGCATCTCTTCGGCTCTGATCTCGACACCCTGCTGCACCTGGGCCATTGGCCTGCATGGCACGACACGTACCGCACAGGTGATGTCCTGGAATGGCATCGCCGCCTATGGCGGAACCGCCCTCGGCGCGCCGCTCGGCGTTCTAGTACGGGACCAGCTGGGGCTTGCCGGCATCGGTATCGGCATCACCCTGCTCGGCTTGCTGCCCCTGCTGTTCGCCCGGAGCCGACCGCCGGCCCCGTTGCTGCCGGGCATACGCCTGCCATTCCACTGCGTGTTCCTCGCCGTGCTGCCCAACGGCCTGGCCATCGCCTGCAGCTCGGTGGGCTTCGGCAGCCTGACCGCCTTCGTCGCCCTGTACTTCGACAGCCGGGGCTGGAACAACGCGGCCTATTGCCTGAGCGCCTTCGGCATCGCCTTCATCTGCGCCCGGCTGGCATCGCCCAACGCGCTGCCACGCTTCGGCGGCTACCGGGTGGTCGCGCTCTGCCTGACGGTACAAACCCTTGGGCTGCTGCTCGTTTGGCTGGCACCTACGCCCCTGGTGGCGATCCTCGGCTCGGCGCTGACCGGCCTGGGGGTGTCCTGGGTCTATCCGGGGCTGGGGGTGGAAACCCTGGCGCGCACGCCGGAGAGCAACCGTAATTCGGCCCTGAGCACACTGTCGCTGTTCTTCGACCTGGCCGTAGGGCTGGCCGGCCCACTGATGGGCCTGGTGGCCGCGCATTTCGGTCTGCCATGGATTTTCTTCTGCTCAGCCCTGCTCTCGACCCTCGGCCTTACCCTGGTGCTGTACCTGCGCCAGCGCCCCGGCCAGTGAAGAGTGGGGCGCTGGCGGTCGAAGCATAACTGAACAATTTCAATAATATTGCCCATACAAATCGATACCTGCATTCTGCAACCAGCGCCCCGGCCGCCGGCAAACCCGCCACACCCTACTCCACAAGCCCCATTCCATAGATCTGAAAGGCTGCCCAACGGGAGCAGCAACGTGCCTGACCGGTGGTTTCCGGCCCTGAGCAGCCGTTGACTCAGATCAATTAAAAAGCCCTCCACGGGGCAGATAATCGGCTCGCAAATGAACAAAAAACTATTTTTTGTTCATATTAAACAACAAGAGCGAAGACCGACTATGACCAGCACTACCAACCCGGCGCTGAGCGACGGCACGAGGATTTCGGACCTGATCGACCTGGAAAAACATGAAGTGAAGATGCGGACGCTGTCCGACCCCGAGCTTTATACCCTTGAAATGAAGAAAATCTTCGCCAGGACCTGGGTCTTCCTTGGCCACGAAACCGAGATTCCGAACAAGGGCGACTTCGTCGTCCGCGACATGGGCTCTGACTCGGTGATCGTCGCCCGCTCCAGCGACGAGCAGATCCATGTCTCGCTGAACGTCTGCCCGCACCGAGGCATGAAGATCTCCACCGTCGATGGCGGCAACGCCGCCGCCCATGTGTGCATCTACCATGGCTGGACCTTCCGCCCCAACGGCGACTTCATCGCCGCGCCGGTGGAAAAGGAGTGCATGCACGGCAAGATGCGCACGAAGGCCGAACTCGGCCTGCACAAGGCCCGCGTGTCCGTCTATGGCGGCCTAATCTTCGCCACCTGGAACATCGACGGCCAGTCCTTCGAGGACTTCCTCGGCGATGCCAAATGGTATTTCGACACGCTCTGGTGCCGCACCACCGCCGGCATGGAAGTGCTCGGCCCACCACAGCGCTTCATCATCCGCGCCAACTGGAAGACCGCCTGCGAGCAATCCGCCTCGGACGGTTTCCACACCCTGACCCTGCACCGCTGGCTGGGCGAGGTCGGCCCCTATGCGAAGAAGCCGGATGCCGAAGGCAAGGGCGGCGACCTCAGCCCGGAAATGTACGGCGTCGAAGTCTGGACCGAACACGGCCATACCATGCGCTGCATCGAACTGGACCGCAAGATCCAGCGCCTCACCGGACGCGACCCGTCCACCATGAGCGCCGAGGAAAAACTCACCCTACTGCCACCACCGGGCATCACCCGGGAAATGGTCCCGGAGCTGCTCAAGCGCTTCAGCCCCGAGCAGTTGCACGTCATGAGCTGGCGCCCGCCGCAGGTGGGCAACTTCTTCCCCAATGGCCTGTTCGAGTTCATCTACCTGCCTCAGCCGGACGGCACCGTGCTCGGCGCCATGGCCCTGCACGCCTATATCCCCAAGGGGCCGGACAAGCTGGAATTCGTCAACTGGATCCTCGCCGAGAAGGACACCCCGCCGGAAATCAAGGCGCGCATGCTGCGCCAGTCGATCCAACTGCTCGGCACCTCCGGCATGGTCGAACAGGACGACTCCGACACCTGGCCACACATGACCCTGGCGGCCAAGGGAGCGATGAGCGAGGACATCACCCTCAAGTATCAGGCCTTGTACGAAGACGACACCAAGCCTGCCGACTGGCCCGGCCCCGGTTATGTCGGCGAGGGCTTCACCAAGGACGATACCCAGTGGCAGTGGTGGAAATACTGGCACGCGCTGATGACGGCCTGACCCCCAATCCTCGTACACCCTGCCCGGCTGCGCAGCGCAGCCGATGGCACGCACAGCCTCACGGAGATCGCCATGAACGACCTACAGACCCTGCTCGCCCCCACGCCCCTGCCGCCGACCGATCGCAGCAAGCGCATCTCCAGCGGCAGCCCGCTGCATAGCGAAATCGTCGACTTCCTCTACGACGAAGCGGAGTTGCTGGACACCCTGCAACTCAAACAGTGGAGCGAAACCCTGACCCTGGATATCGAGTACAACGCCCCGGCGCGCCTCACCCGTCCCAACCGCCAGCAACAGCAGACCGTGGTGCGCAACGTCCAGCACCTGCATGAGAGCCATGGCTCGCTGATGGTGCGCATCATGCGCATCACCGACACCCGCAGCGCCTGGGGCGAGGACCCGCCCTCGCGCACCCGGCGCCTGGTCAGCAACGTCCGCGTGTTCGGCACCGACAAGGCCGACGAATACAAGGTACTGAGCTACCTGCTGGTGACCCGCAGCCGCTTCGACTTCGACGACTTCGACCTGATCCCCTGCGAACGCCACGACATCCTGCGCCGCGAGAACGGCCAACTGAAACTGGCGCGGCGCGAAATCCTGCTGGACCAGGCGGTGATCGGCACCCCGAACCTCGGCATTTTCCTTTGATCGACCCGACAGAAGTATAGGCCGCAGCCGCTGCGGCCAACCACGGAGAACGACAATGCAACTCGAAGACATGATCCTCGTCAGCGTGGACGACCACGCCATCGAACCGGCCGGCGCCTTCGACCGCCACATGCCGGCACGCTTCAAGGGCCGCCAGCCGCGCGTCGAGCAGCACGGCGGCCGTGATGTCTGGGTATTCGAAGGCCAGGCCACGGGCTACATGGGCCTCAACTCGGTGGTCGGCCGGCCCAAGGAGGAATACGGTATGGAGCCGCTGGGCTACGAGCACATGCGCCGCGGCACCTGGGACATCAAGGCCCGCGTCGATGACATGAGCGCCAACGGCATCCTCGGCTCGATCTGCTTCCCCACCTTCCCCGGCTTCGCCGGCCAGCGCTTCCAGAACCACCCGGACCGCGCCGTGTCCCTGGCGGCCATCCAGGCCTACAACGACTGGCACCTGCACGACTGGTGCAACGTCGCGCCGGGACGTTTCATCCCGCTGATGCTGGTGCCCTGGTGGGACATGCAGGCCGCCGCCGCCGAAGTCGAGCGTCTGGCCAAACTCGGCGTGCATGCCCTGTCGCTGTCCGACAACCCAGCGCTGCACGGCTTCCCGTCGATCCACAGCGACTACTGGGACCCACTGTGGAAAGCCTGCTCCGACAACAACGTGGTGATCTGCTGCCACATCGGCACCGGCATCAAGGCCGAGCACGCATCCGAGCTGTCGCCGATCGATGCCTGGATCACCTCCATGCCGATCTCCATCGCCAACTCGGCCGCCGACTGGATCTGGGCGCCGATGTGGAAGAAGTTCCCCAACCTGCGCATGGCCCTGTCCGAAGGCGGCATCGGCTGGATCCCCTACCTGCTGGAACGCGCCGACTTCACCCATCGCCACCACCACGCCTGGACCAACGCCGACTTCGGCGGCAAGAAGCCCAGCGACATCTTCCGCAAGCACATAATCACCTGCTTCATCGAGGACGATTTCGGCCTGCGCAACCTGCCGGACGTGGGTGAGAACATGGTCACCTGGGAATGCGACTACCCGCACTCCGACTGCACCTGGCCGAATTCGCCGGAAGTGGCCTGGGAAAGCCTGCGCAAGCTGCCCGAGGCGACCATCCACAAGGTCACCCACCTCAACGCCATGCGTGAGTTCTCCTACGACCCGTTCCCCCTGCTCGGTCGGGAGAATTGCACCGTCGGCGCGCTGCGCGCCCAGGCCACGCACGTCAATATCGAGCCGGCACTGGGCATGGGCGGAGCCGCGCCCAAGCGCGAGAAAGGCCAGCCGGTGACCTCCGGCGACATCAACGCGATGTTCGCCCAGGCGGACGCCCAGACCGCGTTGTAGGAAAGGCCATGGCGCCCCTCCCGGGCAAAGGCCGGGAGGGGACGGTTCAAGACCACGACACGAGGCCAGCATGGACATCATCGGCATTGGCTACCTGGGCTTCGAAAGCCCGAACCTGGACGCCTGGCGCGAGTACGCACCGCAGGTGCTCGGCCTGGGGCTGGGCAACGCCCCGGCGGGCGACCCCGACTCACTGTACCTGCGCAGCGACGACCGCCGTCACCGCATCGCCTTTCACCCCGGCCCCATCGACCACATCGCCTATATCGGCTGGGAAGCCCGCGGACGGCAGGCCTTCGACGCCGCAGTGGCGCGCTTTCGCGCAACCGGGGTGGCCCTGGAAATCGGCGATGACGCCTTGCGCGAGATACGCGGAGTGCGCGAACTGGTGCGCTTCCGCTGCCCGGCGGGCTACCAGCACGAACTCTTCTACGGACAGAAGTGGACGCCGCGCTCGTTCGTTCCCGGTCGCCCCCACGGCGGTTTCGTCGCCGACGAGCGCGGCGTCGGCCATATCGTCCTGATGACGCCGGACTACGGTCCCGAACTGGAAGCCTTCTTCATCGAGCTGATGGGCTTCCACTGGTACGGCGCGGGCGCCGGCAAGGGCCGTACCGGCTTCTTCCGGGCCAAGCTGAACGACAAGACCAGCCACGACATCGCCTTCGGCCATGCCCCCGGCATGAAGGGGGTGCAGCACATCGGCCTGTTCGTCAAGAGCCTGAGCGATCTCGGCAAGACCTACGACATCGTGCGCCAGCGCGAGCTGCCGATGCAGATGACCCTCGGCCAGCACTGTCAGGACCCGCACGTTTCCTTCTACCACTTCAGCCCGTCCGGGTTCGCGGTTGAGTGCATCCATGAATTGGAGCCCTGGCACCACGACGGCTTCGAGCTGAACCCCGAGCATCTGAGCGTTTGGGGCCATGAGCGGGCCGGACCGATCCTTGGCCCCAGCGTCATGCCCGTGGAGCGCTACCCCGACGACTGAGCGCGTGAATCCAACACCAACATCGACAGAAAAAGGACAAGAAGATGAGCAAGACCTACGACATCGTCATCGCCGGCGGCGGCCACAACGGTCTGGTCGCCGCCTGCTACCTGGCCAAGGCCGGGCGCAGCGTGTGCGTGGTGGAGAAGAACGACAAGGTCGGCGGCGGGGTCATGACCCGCGAGCTGACCATTCCCGGCTTCAAGCACGACGTCTGCTCGGTGGCGCACACCCTGCTGCAGGCCAACCCGCTGCTACGCAACGACGAGCTGGAGCTGAAAGCGAAGTTCGGCCTGAAATACATTAACCCCGACAAGATGACCGCGATCTTCTACGACGACGGCAGCACCCTGGAGTTCTACACCGACCTAGAGCGCACCTGCCAGGCCATCGCCAAGTTTTCCGAGCGTGACGCCGACGCCTACCGCCGCTTCAACTACCAGGTGTTCCAGAACCTCGACATGCTGGTCATGGGCATGTTCAACACGCCGCCTAGCGCTTCGCACCAAGCGCTGATGATGGAACAGAGCCAGGTCGGCCAGGAACTGATGCGCACCCAGGCGATGAGCGCCTGGGACTACATCAGCGAATGGTTCGAGAACGACAAGGTCAAGATCGCCCTGGCCCGCTACGCTTCCGAGGCGATGATGAACCCGTTCGACAACGGCACCGGCTTCGGCTTCTACATCATCCTGCCGCTGATGCACCGCTACGGCGTGGGCATCCCGGTCGGCGGTTCCGGAGCCTTCGCCGACGCCCTGCGCGCCTGCCTGGAACACCATGGCGGCGAGGTGCGCACTGAGGCGCCGATCAAACAGTTCAAGATTGACGGCGGCAAGACGACCGGCGTGATCCTCGACAGCGGCGAGGAAATCCTCGCTCGCCAGGGCGTGATCTCCACCCTGCATGCCAAGCAGGTATTCCCCGCCATGGTCCCCGGCTGCGAGTTGCCCGAAGGCTTCGAGCAGCGCATCCGCACCCTCAAGCACAGCAGCTTCCAGCCGTTCAACATGCACGTCGCCCTGCGCGAGGCACCGCGCTATAAGGTCGGCCCGGCGGTGGACGACTTCTTCTGGGTGGAACGCTCGCATTCCGACCCCGAGGAATTCGCCCGCGCCTTCCGCGACCTGGAGTACGGCATCCCGCGCCGCGACTTCATCGCCTACGTGACCCAGGACACCTACGATAAGACCCGCGCCCCTGAAGGCAGTCGCGTGCTCAACATGTACGCCTTCTGCCCCTACCACCTCAAGGGCGGCGCCCAGCGCTGGGACGAGATCGGCAAAGAGGTGGCCCACGCTTTTCTCGATGATCTGCGCAAGCTCACCACCAACATGGACGACGACAACATCCTCGGCTTCTCGTGGATGACCCCGCTGGACATCGAACGCCACAACAACGCCATGATCGGCGCCGACATCCTGCATTTCGGCTCCTACTCCTGGCAGATCGCCGGCAACCGCCCTGCTCCCGGCTACGCCCAGTACAAGTCGCCGGTGGCGGGCCTGTACCTGGCCGGCGCCAGCACCCACCCCGGCGGCGGTGTCACCGCCGCCTCCGGGCGCAACGTGGCGCGGGTGCTGCTGGAGGAATCCGGCCTGGACTTCGACGAACTGGTCGGGGCCTGAGCCCCAGGCAGGAGCAAGCGCAGCATGAAGATGTTCAGCAAGGAAGGCGTGGAGATGGTGGACGTCAAATCCATCACTCGCGAGGGTCAACGACTGGTGATCAAGGGCAAGGTCATGGGTGCCATGAGCACCACCATCCTGGTCCACCCGCAAGACTGCTGGCAGGCCGCCCAGCTGCTCGGCATCGGCGTGATCCTACGCCTGCCGCTGCTCCTGTTCCAGGGCTGGCGGGCAGCGCGCAGGCAGGAGCGGGCCGCTCGCGGCTGAGCGTCAGGGGCGCGCGCCTGCGTGCCCCGTGGCTTCCTTCACGCCTTGATGAAATATCGCACCCACAACCTGCCGTCCTGGAAACGGTACAGCTCGATGGTCTCGATACCGCCATTGCCGTCACGCAACGCATTGCGATGATGGCAGGCGGCTTCCTCGCCGTTGATGATGGTTTCCTTGACCTCCACGCGAAAACGCGGCTGCTGGTTTTCCCACATGCCTTCGAGGATCTGCCATGGGTCGGTCGGCAGAGCACGGCCAACGTACTCGATGTTCAGGCCAGCGGGCGACATCCGCCGGTAATGCTCGAAGAACCCCTCCTTGTCGCCGTTGTTCCAGCAATCGATCTGGCCATGCAGGAAATGCTCGATGGTTTCTTGCGCACTCATTGCTTACTCCTAGTATCCGCAGACGGGCAGGCCCGCCGGACGTTCGCACACCGCTTCAGGCATGCCGTTGCTTGGACCGCGACCACCGCTGCCGGCCGCAGCCAGAGCAGGATCGACGGCCCGATGAGGGAACAGGCCAGGCAGCACAGCAGCACCGCCGAATAGCCCTGGTACGCCTCGTAGAGATAACCGAAGAACACCGGCATCAAGCCGGACATGACTGTGACCAAGGCCAGGTGCAGGCCGAAGATACGCGCGTAGTCGCGCAGCCCGAAATAACGCGCTATGAGGAATGCCGCCAGGTCGAATTCAGCACCGGCGCTGACACCGACGCACAGGGTGGCGAACACCAGCAGCGCGGTACTCTGCACACCAGCGAACAGAAAGACCGCGCAACCGATGGCCGGTAGCGCCAGGCTCGTCACTGCGACCAGGACCGGAGGGTAGCGGTCCAGCAGATAGCCTACCAATAGACGCCCGGCGATGATGGAAATGCCGAAGCTGCTGAAGATCTGGCTCGCTACTTGGGCGGAAAGCCCCTTGCTCTGCAACATGGGCACTATATTGGTGACCATACCGACGGTAAGGCACACCGATAGGATCAGCGCGACATTGAAACTCCAATATACCGGCGAGCGCAGTGCCTGGCGGAAGCTGAAACCGTTCAGTTGTGTAGCCAACGCACGCTCCGTCGAGGACATGGACTCGACCTCCGTTGGCAAACGCATCCATGCCAAGGCCATAGGCAAGGTAAACAGCAAGGGCAGCGCCGCTAGGGCGAAAAAGCCAGCCTGCCAGCCGAACCGGGCGATCAGGCCGGCCAGTAATGGCGGCAGCAGCAGCGCCATCATCCCAGTGCCGCAGAGGATAGCCGCCAAGGCCAAACCACGGTTGCGCTCGAACCACAGGTTGACCAGTTGCGTCCAGGTAATGGCAATAGTGCCTGCACAGACCAACGGCATGGAGAAGAACGCCAGGTACAGCCAACCGATGGAATGCTCGATCCGCGTGATTGCCACATAGCCGACCACCTGCAGCAGGATCGATACGATCGCCACCCGCCGCAGGCCGAAACGGTGATACAGCGGGCCGACCAGTTGGGTGGAAACGGCCACACCGGCAAACAGGAAGGTGATAGACGCTTGTAGCTCGCCCCGGCTCCAACCAAAGGCCTGCTCAAGGGGAATGACCAGGGTGCCGAAGCCATAAAGCAAACCGGCGCTGATACTGGTGCAGATCCCCACGAGACCGAGTAGCAGGATGCGCCAGCCACGCCTGAACTCAGCAATGTCGAAAGCTGAGCGCCAGTATGAATTGGAGGTATCGGACATACAGGGACTCCTGACGCAATCGCCCGTTGGCAGCCTGCGCAATCCGGGCTCAATGCCCCTTGAGGATTTCTTCGACCTTGGGCATGGCCACCATAGTGGCGCCGCCGTCGACCAGCAGGGAGGTACCAGTGATATAGGAAGCGTCGTCGGAGGTCAGGAACAACGCAGCGGCGGCGATATCCGCCGACTGCCCCAAACGGGGCACAGGGAAGCGCTCGGCCAGGCGGTGCGGTAGCTCTTCCCCCAGGGACTCGAACATGTGATCGGTGCCTATCAGCCCCGGCTCGATCACGTTGACCAGAATGTTCAGTGCGCCGAACTCCACCGCCAGCCCACGGGCAAAGGCGTTCATGAACGCCTTGCTGGAACTGTACGGGATCAGCGTTGGCGTGTACTTGCGATTGGCCTCGCCAGAGGAGATGAATACGATCCGGCCCTTGTCCTGCGCCTTAGAAAGATGGGGTGCCGCATCCTTGGCCAGCCAGAACAGCGACTGGATATTGCTGCGCACCAAATGATCGAACGTCTCGTCCGTCATCTCGACGACCAACCCGGATGATGTATCCGCGGCACAATGGACAAGGATGTCCAGTGCGCCAAAATGCTCCACACCACCCTCAATCATGGTCTTGACCGACGAGCGGTCGGCAATGTCACCACCGACCAGGTGAGCCTCGCTGCCCAGTGCCGCGATCTGCGCGACGGTTTCCTCGCCATGGCGTGGCGTACGAGCAGACACTATCACCTTTGCCCCTTCGCTCGCGTACGCCAGCGCGATGGCTCGCCCCATGCCTCGCCCGGCACCGGTGACCAGCACCACCTTGTTCTTGAACCTCATCGGCTGTTTCCCCTGTTCTTGTACGGAACACTCCCGCGGAGCTTGGGCCGCACGGAGCTCGAGCGGCCAGATCAGATATCCCGGCCCGGCATGTTGCGCGCCGAACCGTTGCGCCGGTCGGACTCTCCCCAGCCTAGCCAGTGCGAAGGCTCTCGGGTGTCTCCGACACGGCGCCAGCGCCCCTCCTGCTGTGCGGTGATCGGGAAGCCACCGACAAAGTCGATCATTTCACCCCTGGTGTCGGGAAGAAACTCCCACTCCTCCTCACCTTCGAGCACAATTCGAGCCGACTCAAGGAAGTAGCTACCTTCCTTGTGCCGGGTTTGTCCTTCGATATCGGTGGTCACACGCACCTCACCTTTATCGTTGGTGAAGATCGCATAGCCCAGGTGATCGTGGCCAACCATGAAGGAACCGGCGTCCCAACTGCCGTCCTTGTAGACAGTGACAAACGACCACCAGAGCACGTGCTTGTTGTTATTGACTACAAGGTCCTTCTTGAAGTGGATTGCACCGCCCTCTGCCATGTAGAACTGGTCCAGCGCCATCGCCCCCTTCACCGGCCGTCCTTCGCAGATGCCGGCCAGTTCCCAGAGTTGGGACACATAGAAGGTGCCCCATTCCACTCCCGGCAGATACCACTGCAGGCCCGGGCCGAGCAGCCGTCCTTCCAGTTGGAACAGGCCGTCCTCGCGCCAGCTCAGGCGTTCACTGTTGGCCGTGATTTCCCAACCATTACCGGCCTCGCCGGGTTGGCTGGTCCAGCGCACGGTGTCGCCCTCCAGGGTCTGCACCGGCATCGGCGTCGACGCCTGGCGAGCCATCTTCTCGTGATCCATGCGCAGGTTGATACCGTCGACATGGTTGTTCAGGTAGAAGAACTTGGTCGGGTTCGGCGTACCGCCCGGCGCCATCAGCGAACGCACGAATGAATAGATGTTGCCCTCCTCGTCACGCACCGAGCCGAACGGCGAGGATTTGCTCAACTGCAAGCCGAAATAACCCCGGATACCACCCATCGAGGCACCGCTGACTTGATGCGGGCCGACCAGTTGCTGGAAACCAAAGTCACCACGCACGGGAATCGTCTTGAAAGTTCTCATGGGGATTCTCTCTTGTCGTAATTGTCGAGGGCACGCAAGGCAAAGGGGCAGCGAGGCTCAGTCCCAGATCACCGGGAGCGACGAGGCACCGCGTAACTGTGCACCCTCGATGACCGGCACCGACTTCGACGGATCCAGACGGATATTGGGGAACAGGTCGAGGATGGCGTTGATCGAGCAGTTGATCTCGACCTTGGCAATGAACTGACCAATGCACATATGCGGGCCAAAACCGAAGCCGAAGGAAGGCTTGAGCTTGCGGTCGATGTCAAACACGTCAGGGTTCTCGAAAGCGTCCTCGTCGCGGTTGGCGGAAACCACCATGCATTGAACGAAGGAGCCCTTGGGAATTTTCACCCCATGGAACTCCACGTCCTTTGCTGTCTCACGAACCTTGAAGGTCGCCACCGGCTCAAAGCGCGCGGTTTCGTCCATCAACTTGGGAACGAGTGAGCGATCTGCCTTCACCCGCTCCAGCAAGCCCGGAGTGGTGAGCAACAGGGCCATCACCGAGCTGAACATGCGCGTGGTGGTTTCACCAGCAGCGGGCAATAGCGAACGGGTGAAGGTGACTACCTCATGATCGTCCAGAGTGCGTCCTTCGAATTCGGCACGCAGCAGGCGGCCGACCACATCGTCGCCGTGGCTGCCCTCGGCACGCCGCTGCACCACGACGGCGTGGATAGCGTCGTAAAGTCCCTTTACTGCGATGCCGGCACGCTTACGCGCTTCGTCCATCTTCGCTGGGTCGATCTGATTGCCACCAACCATGGCCAGTGCCCAGGCAGCGTATTGCTTGTATTTCGACGGATCGTCTGTGGGGAACCCCATCAGCGCGTACATGATGCGAATCGGCAGCTCCAGGCCGAACTCCATCAGGTCGGCGCTCTTCTTCGATACCAGCGGCTCAAGAAACTCCCTGCGAATCACCTCGTCGATCTGTCCACGCCACTTGTTCACATTCTCCGGCATGAATGCCGGTTGCAGCAGGGCACGCACCTTTCGGTGCGGCTCGCCGTCCATGGCCAGGATCACCAGGCCGTCGAAGAAGGCGCCCAGGCCTTCGGCGATGAAGCCGTTGGTGAAGGTGCTCCCGTCGCGCAGCACCGCCAGCACGTCCTGATACTTAAACAGCGCGAAAGTTGGCCGGGTACCTTGCTGGATACCCGCATTGGTCGGCACCCCGAACTGAGTGATGAAGTCACCTTCGTAGATCGGTGACTTCAACCGCTGCTCTCGGCAAACGGCATGGATGTCCAGGTCGGTACCACGATAGGTTTCGGAGACTGCGGAGTAGTTTTCCTTGAGATCAAGGGCAGAAGCGCTATTAGTGCTCATGAGATTAAACACTCTAAATTGTTGTTGTCGAAGTCGACCGACGCCGGCACGGTGGCAGGCCATCAGCATCACGGGGTAAGGGTCCCGCTGCGATATTTCATTTGGAAACACCCCGGCTTGCTCGCCAGGCCGCAAGTAGCGGTATCCTTTCGGAATCACCGACTTGGGATACTAACGAGCTGCCTCTTTTCTGCGACTCGATTCGTTTTACCCAAGGTCAAACGAAGTACGTCAGCCCATCGCTGCCATAAGGAGCCCAGGGTGAAAACCGCGGTGCAGAATGAACCCGGAAAACGCAACACGATCCGCCGCCTGATCGAGGTAGCCCGCTTGGAATTCGCGAAGAAGGGTCTCACCGGCGTGCGCATGGAGGAGCTCGCCCGCGAAGCGGGGATCACCAAACAGTTGGTCTACCACTACTACGGCTCCAAGGAAGGTCTGTTCATCGCCGTGCTGGACGAATGCTCCGAGCGCGTCATGTCCGAGCTGGTGGAGTTGGATGTCGACTTACTACCACCGATGCAAGCCATGCAGGGAATGCTCAACCACTTTTTCGACCAGTATCGTCACGATCCGCTGCTCGGCGCACTAGCCCTGGAGGGCATCCACTACCACAACACCCACGAGACACCGCGCAACCGCTTCCTGGAGCTGACGCCAAGGCTGATAGACAAGCTCGACGGCATCCTGCGACGCGGCGCCGAGGCTGGGGACTTCAAGGCCGGGATCAACCCCCGGCTGTTTCTCGCCACCGCCGCGCTGGTTACTACCGGCTGGTTCACCAACCGCTATTCGATGTCGGCGCTGGCCGGCCTGGACACCACCTCAGAGGAAGGCATGACCACCTGGCGCCAACATTCTGCGGACTTCATCCTCGCCAGCATCGCCCTGCACTAGAACGACCGTGCCAGAGGACACCTACACGGCCATCGGCTACTTTCTTCCGACTTGCGCCAAGTAGCGCTTCACCCGGCCGGCCGCCAGCCGCCCGGCCATGCCGTTGACGCCACCGCCTGGGTGGATACCGGCGCTCCCCAAGTACAACCCTTCGACCGGGAGAGTCTCTCCACCGAGGCCATAGGCTGGCCGCATGGCACTGGAGCGCATGGACGTGGTGTCGATATGCACCACGCAACCGTTCACTGTATTCAAGCGTGCAGTGAAATCCGGCGCCGCCTCGATCCAGCGCCCAATTACATGCCCCTGAATACCCTCGACGTATTCGGACAGTTGTTCGACCACTTGGTCAGCCACTCGCTCCCTGAGCGCATCCCACCCTTCAAGAGGAGCGACCGGCATTACCGGCGGGTAGATATAGAGCACGTCCTGTCCCTCCGGCGACTGCGAAGGATCCACCGAGTTGGGAGCTACCATGGTGATGTAGGGCAGGCGCGGCACTTCTCCCCGGGCGCTAGAGGCGAAGTTCTCCAGTACCGCCTCTTCGGTACCTATCATCAGGCAGGCCTTGCGCAGGTCGACACCATCGCCTCTGGCAGCCTCGAAACGAGGTACTGCGATCTGTCCATCAAGTGCCAGGTCCACCTTAAGCGGCCCAGAGCCCCTGGCGTTGGCCGGTGCCATGGCGATACGGGTCAGCAGGTTGCGTGGCATTTCTCCGGCGCTGACCATTTCCAGCGCGACCTTGGGATGGCAGCCGGCAACAACCGCACGGGCCGTGAACTCACGTCCATCAGCTAACCGTACACCCCGAACCTTGCCCCGGCTGGCGAGGATTTCCTCGACACGGGCCAGGGTCAGGACCTGGCCACCAAGCTCCTCCAGGCGCGCGCGCATGGCGTTACTGAGCTGCTGCATGCCACCGATCACCCGACCAACACCGAAGCGATGGAGGAAACCCAGCAGGGCGTAATAGATGCCACCACCATCGGCACTGATGTCGCCGGCCAGGCCAGTGAGCGCACACATGGCAGAGATGGTCACCGGGTGCTCGAAGCGCTCCCGCGCGGCCTGGTGTGCCGAACCGGTCATCAGCGCCATCAGCTCGGGCTTGAGCTTGCGGTGTTTGAGTGCAGTACCTACGACCTTCAGCTTGGTCATGATGTTGGTCCGAGCCGGGTCGATCCGCATCATCGGCAAAGCGATGTCGAGGAACAGGTCGATGACCGCCATGAACTCAAGGAATGCCTCAGCGTCCCTGGTGCTGTAACGGCGGATTTCCGCGGCCGTCTTTTGACGATCACGCCAGAACACCAGCGAGGTGCCATCCGGGTGCAAGTACACGTAGCCCGGCGACAGCTCGATCGACTTGAACCCATGCCGTTCGAGCTGCAGCTCGTGGGGTACGTGGGCATGAACGCGCATGGACATCATATCCATCGCGCAAGGGTGTACGAGGTGTTGCGGCGCCTCGGGAATCAGGTAGCCCGATGAGGCCATTCCGCCAACCTTGTCCAGCGCCTCAAGCACCAACACCTTCTTGCCATCCATCCCTAGGTAGCAACCCGCCGACAGGCCGTTGGTACCACCACCCACGATAATTACATCGAAATCCGTGTTGTCATTTTTCATGGCTTGATTGTTCTTGTTCATCGCTGTTTTGAGTAAGTGCCTGGTGGCTCTGGCAATCTCTCACCAGACCACTACTACCTGCTTGGCAGAAGGCTAGGGTCCTGCCTTTCACCGGGAAGGCAACGCTAGCAACAACCAACCGGCAGTGGTTGGGCATCGTTTTACCGGCGGTCAAACAATTCTCCAGCGACTCTTGCGGCGCAAGGCACAGCCCTCGCCGATATCGACATCGGTGACCACGAATAAAAGTTTTCTAAAGGGAACGGTCGATGCGGGCGCAAGGGCATGACTATCGGCAGCTACAAGGGCTGCTCATCCAGGTGGCCAGCAAATTGCCAAGCTACAGCAGGTAGTGGCCAGTCGGGGGAATGCTTGGCGTCTCCGGGCACTGACGACCACACTTCTCGCCCGGGTCCATTCGGATTGGTGCGGATTGAGCTTCAGCACGCAGGCGTGAGGCCTGACCGCCCCTACCGGCCCGCTTCGCTCACATGCTATTGCGCCCCATCTGGTCGAACAGCTTGCGCACCGCTACCAGTGACGGAGTGTGGCTACTGAAGCCGCCATCGGCCACCACGGTACTGCCGGTGATGAACGAGGACTCGTCGGAGGCCAGGAAAGCCACCACGTCGGCGATCTGCCGAGGGGTGCCCAGCTCCGGCGTGCAGTGGTTGTCACGCATGATGTCCAGCAGGGCGTCAGGCAATGGGTGCTGCGGCGCAAGACCGATCTGTACAGCGTTGCCGCGAACCCCCTGCTTGCCGTACTGCGCAGCAACCAGCTTAGGCAGCATCAGCAGCGCCGCCTTGGAGGTGGCGTAGCCTGTCAGCGACATATCCCCCTGCACACCCAGACCGGAGGTGGCGAAAATAATCGAGCCGCCACCTTGCTCCAGCATCACCGGAACGACGTGTTTGGTGCATAGCACCGCTCCACGTAGGTTGACAGCGATGGCCCGGTCGAAAGCGTCCATGTCGAGATTAGCCAGGTCGCGATCGCGCTGTCGCTGCCCGGCATTGAGCACTGCAGCATTGTTATGCAGCACGTCAATGCGACCGAAATGCTCCTTGACCTGGCCAACCATGGCGTGGACGTCCTCTTCCGACGAGACATCGGTGCGGATGCCCAGCGCCTCGTGACCAGAAGATATCAAGGAGGCCGCCACTTCCGCGGCAGCCTCTCCATTGATGTCGACTACGGCAATGGAGGCCCCATGGGAGGCCAAAACCCGCGCGCATTCGGCCCCCAGTCCGCCACCGGAGCCAGTGACGATCGCAACGCGTCCAGATAGTTTTCCCATACTGGTCATAACCTTGTTCTCCACACTACTTTCAACTCATTCCCGTCATTCACCGGTGAAGCGCGGTACACGCCGCTCGGCAAACGCTAGCGCGGCCTCTCGGCGGTCCTTGGTTGGTGCCAGGAGCGCAAACAGATCTAATTCAAGATCCAGTCCGCGCTTGATGTCCAGCTCCAACGCAGCCCGCGCGGCCTGTTTGACGTAAGCAGAAGCGGCAGGCGGCTTGGTGGCTATCAACCGGGCGAGTGCCGCAACCTCATCAAGCCAGTTGGTCTCGTCGCTCGCCAGGCGGGTGATCAGACCAACCCGGCGGGCTTCATCCGCTCTAATCCGCTCACCAGTCAACAGGAGGTCCATGGCTAGCCCCGGAGCAACGACTCGCGCCAAGCGCTGGGTTCCGCCGCCACCGGGAATGAGGCCGAGCCCGGTTTCCGGTAGGGCAAATACCGCACTTGGCGCGGCGAAGCGGATATCGCAAGCCAGAGCCAGCTCCAGACCTCCCCCCATGCAGTAGCCATGGATGGCGGCTATCACTGGCTTGGAGATGCGGTCCAGGGACTCTATCCAGCGGGAATGCTCCATACGCTGACGAACCTGTATGGCCGACTCATCACCACGTTTTTCCTTGATGTCCGCACCGGCGCAAAAACCTCGGTCACCCTCGCCGCGAATTAGGATGACCCGCACCTGCGGGTCGGTCTCCAGCTGCGCCAAAGCCTTCGGCACGCCGATGCGGATATCGTCATTAATAGCGTTGATCTGTCCGGGCCGGGTCAGCACGATCCAACCCAGGGTGGAATCGCGCTCGATGCGAACAGCTCCATTGATCACCAGCGGATCCAATACCTCCGAACTGGAAGTCATACAAGCACCTCCTCGAACTCGAACACCTGGCCGTCCAGTTCCTTCGGGTCGACCTTGATCAGTGGCCGACCACCAACAGCTTCGCTCGACTCGATCCACTGGAAGGCAGTCCCCCGCGCGCGCAACTCCTCAGCCTTCGCAGCCAAGTCGTTGACACCAATGCGGATGTAGTACGGGCCCGGGCCCCAGTTGTTCAAATAGTGACCGGCATCGGTGTTCCAGTGGGTCGCTTCGAGCACATCGAGAGTCGCGCTGTTGGCCACAGTAAAGCCCATGCGCGCTCGGCGATAACCTTCCTCACGCAGTTGCTCCACCGGACCGCTGGGCTCCCAGTCAAGATTGGCGGACACCTTGCGCAAGGTCTCGTCCAGATCACGCACCAGGAAGCCGCGGGCAGTCACCCGCACCATACCGCCGGGCGCCAGGTCACGGGGCTGCACCGGCGGCAGCGCGTAGGTTTCCGCCGGCATCTGCAGCGGCTCGGTCTCCATGATCTCGATGCATAGGCCTCCGTCGACCGAAGGCTGGTAATACGGCTGCTCCGGCGTGGCACCGAGCCATAGGCGATCAAACGGCATCTCCGGCGTGCGCTGCGCCATGCGGAACGGCAGGCGGCGGCGCATCAACTTATCTACCAGCACAGAGAACTTCTCGCGGTGCAGGGCCAGGACAATGGAGTGGGTCATCATCGGCCGATGATGCCCCTGATAGTCCTTGAGGCTTTCTAGGAAATCGTGGAACAACGGGTCTCCGGGGTTCGGCTTGTCGAGGTGCCACTGCGGCTCGATGCGCGTAGGCGCCACCGCCAAGGATTTGTGCACCCGCAGGAAATGCGCGATGTAGGGGTGGTTATCGAACGCCTGCCGCCAGCGCTCATGCTTATAGACACCGAGCTTGTCCACTAGCTTCTCGGTCATCCCGTCGGGGTCCGGCACCATCATGTCGGCGCTCATCAACAATTCGAACATGCAACTTTCCTCTAGTCGTCGGCCAGGCGCGGAGACATACCACCGAGCATCCGCCCCTGTAGGCCGGGTTGATCAATGGGCGGTAGCAACGTGGACGTTTACGTCCGTGCCTTTCCCGAGAGGGCCGGGCACAGTGTTGCCAGCCATCAAGGGTTCTGCGGGACGAGCTTTCGGGTTGAGCAGGAAATGGGACAGGGCCGGTATGAGCACAAGAGCGCCGAGCATGTTCCAGAGGAACATGAAGGTCAGCAGGATGCCCATGTCGGCCTGGAACTTGATGGGTGACCAGGCCCAGGTAACGACGCCCGCCGCCATAGTCAAACCGATCAGGGCTACCACTCTGCCAGTGAAGTCTAGGGAGCGCCGATAAGCCACAGTCAGGCTGCCACCACGCTCCTGCACCGCCAACTGCACGCTGAGCAGGTACAGGGCATAGTCGACGCCGACGCCGACGCCGACGGCGATGACCGGCAAGGTCGCCACCTTCAAGCCAATACCCAGCCACACCATCAGGGCCTTGCAGATGATGGTTGTCATCAGCAACGGAATCAGCGCTACCAGCGTGGCACGCCAGCTACGGAAAGTGAGCAGGCAAAGTAATGCTGTGGCGCCATACACCGCCAGGTACATGGTGACGATACCCCGCTCCACCTCGATGTTTGTAGCAGCCTCGATACCGGCGTTACCGGCGGCAAGGAGGAACTCGACCGGTTGCTCTCCGGTACTGATGTTGTTCTGCCTGGCGAACTCCTCAGCAACCCGCAGCACGCGGTTGAGCGTGTCGGCCTTGTGATCGGCCAGATAGGCAATCAGCGGTGTGATCGAGCACTTCTGGTTGGTGATCCCCGGCGAGGAGATCATCGCCGAGTCTACCGAGGAATTAGTGATCGCCTGGTCACGACTGATGGTCAGCCACTTGCCGCTGCCTTCGGCCATGCCCGCAGTGAAGAAACGCACAGTCTCGGCCAGCGAACTGGTGGTCTGCACGCCCTCGGTCTGACGCAATTGCCAGGCCAGCCGGTCCATAGTCTGCAACGGCTGATAGAGGCGGCAGTTGTCCTCGTTGGTCTTCATGATCACCACGAACTGGTCGCTGGACAGGCCATAGTTGGCGGTGATGAACGCGTTGTCCTGATTGTAGCGCGAGTCAGCGCGCAACTCCGGCGCCCCAGGGTCAAGGTCACCGACCTTGAGATGAAGCATTACCACACTGCATGCAGCGGTAACGATAACGGACAGGGCGATCACCCCTATCGACCAGGGACGTTCGGTGAAGCGGTCAAGACCGTGCCAGATATGGCCGAGGAAACCGCGGTTGGCTTCCCCGGCGCGATCCTTCTCGATGGCGATCCGCGCGGCCTTCTGACTGACCCCGAGATAGGACAGCGCTACGGGGATCAGCAGCAGTTTGGTGAAGATCAGCACAGCCACACCGATACTGGTGGTCAAGGCCAAGTCGCGGATCACCGGGATATCGATGATCACCAGGACGGCGAAGCCGACGATATTACACAGCAACGCTGTCAACCCGGTCAGGAACAAACGGCGGAAGGTGTAGCGGGCAGCAATGTACTTGTGTGTACCACGCCCGATGTCCTGGAGAATGCCGTTCATCTTCTGCGTGCCATGGGAAATCCCGATGGCGAAGATCAGAAACGGCACCAGGATCGAGTAGGGATCCAGTTCGTAGCCGAGTAGCTCCATCAGGCCGAGCAGCCAGATTACGCCAGCCACGGCGATGCCAACCAACAGCAAAGTGCTGCGCAGGCAGCGGGTATAGAAGTAGACGAAGACTGCGGCGATGATCACCGACGCGCCGAAGAACAGCATTACCGCGTAGAGACCATCGATCAGATCACCGACCAGCTTGCTGAAACCAACGATATGGATACCAACCGAGTCGTTCTCCATCGACCGTAGTTGGGTCTCCAACTGGCGGGAGAACTCGCGGTAGTTCAGCGGCTGGCCAGTCTGGGGATTGGTCTCCAAGAGGGGGGCGACGATCATGCTGGAGCGACTGTCGTTGGCCACCAAACTTCCCAGAATGCCTGCGCGCGCGATATTGCGCCGAAGCTTGTTAATGGACGCCTGGCTACCGTTGTAATCGGCGGGCATCACCGCACCACCGTCGATGCCTTCCTCGGTAACCTCCTTCCAGCGCACGATCGGCATCCACAGAGACTTCATCCAAGAACGATCGACCCCGGGAATCAGGTACAGGGTGTCATTCACCTTCTGCAGCGCGGTCAAGTAGTCATGGTCATAGATGTCTCCCTTCTTGTTCTCCACCACGATCCGCACGCTGTTACCGAGCCCAGGCAACTCGCTCTTGTAGGCAAGATAATTCTTGATATACGGGCTGGCGCTAGGAATCATCTTTTCGAAGCTGGCGTTAACCTGCAATCGAGTCGCATGGAAGCCCAGTACCAGGGTGGCAACAAGGCATGCCAGCAACACCAAGATGCGATTGTTGAAGATCACTCGCTCGAGAAACCCGCCGGAGGTCATGTCGAAGTCCCGAAGGTCAGGGATCACCGGCATTCCACTGTTGTATTTCTGCTCGACCATTTCTACGTTCTCTCTGGAGGGGAGCCGCAGGCTCATTCCGCTGTGGCGATCTGCACGACCCGTGCGCCGGCGTAGGTAGCCACAAGCAAGCGGCCATCTCGGCCAGTTCGGCTCGCCGCATAAACTTCGCTGGAGCGTACCGGCTCAAGGGCCCGTACCAGCAATGAACTCGGGGCCAGTACCGCCAGTTGCCCGCTCTGGCTGACCAGCACCAGCGAACCAGCCTCATCAACCAACCCCACCACACTACTGTCCAACCCGGTTTCGACCTTGCGCCAGTCCCGGCCATCATCCTGGCTCGCATACAAGTTGCCGCGCAGGCCATAGGCAAGCAGAAGACCGTCACGAGCGGCGATACCAAAGAAGGTACCGCCATAGGGCGTCTCAACCTTGACGAAATGCTGCGACTCGGGGTTCAGGCGCAGCAGCAGTCCCTGCTCGCCACAGGCGTAGAACTGACCATGGTCCTGGGCGAGTCCATAGAGGTGCATACGCCGCTCGTTATCCGAGCGCTCAATCCAGGGCTCCCAAGTGGCGCCGGCATCCGTGCTGTGCAGCATCAGGCCGAAAGCGCCCACTACAAAGCCATTACCCTTGTCATCGAAGGCAACATCGAGCAACGGCGTGGGCAAGACATCCGACGTTGCCGAGGTTTTCATTGCCAGGTCGATTTCACGCAACAGGTCGCCAGCCTGCTGATCTCCAGCTTTCTCTGCTCGCGAGTAGTGCTCGCGCAGGAGCACCAGTACCTGCCTTCCATCCAGGCGTATCTGCCAACTCCGGCCGCCATCGCCACTGTGCAATAGCAAAGCGTCGTGGCCGACGATCCAGCCATTCTTCGTATCGGTGAAGCGTACTTGCACCAGATCGCTGGAAACCGGACTGGGAACCTGGCTCCAATTCTGGCCATTGTCTTCCGAGCGTAGGATCACACCATGTGGACCGACACCGAGCAGTGCCTCGCCAGAGTGGGTCACAGCAACAATTGGAGGGCGTATATGAGGACTTACCTTCGGAGCAGGCTTGCTCAGGACGTCATTCCCGACAATCGTCGCCGCGCCAGCGAACAACGGGGCGAACAGCAACAGAGGAGTCGAAGCCACAGCCAACAACACCTGCCGGCGAACTTGCCATCTGCCAGTCAGCAGGCAGTGCATCGAATGGATCAGGTCACGGCAAGGGCTTGTCATTGTTATTTTCCTCAACCACCGGGCGCGTCCGGCCAAAGCAAGCACACCGACGCGCCCATTTCTTGTCATCTGCCCACGCAAGCAATGTCGCGCGGGCTCACAGTCAACGCTGGGTGACGCGGGAGACGATCGCCTCCGGGTTCATCTGACGCTCCGAATAGGGCTCGTCAGTGAAGCGATAACCACCTTTCAGCGCATCGTTCAACAGTGCCCACATCCCCTTGTTGAAGTCGTACACGACGTTCTTCACGTTGTAAGGGATGTTCTTGTCGTAAATCTGCACGCCGCTGAGGAAGATCGCCCGGTACAGCGCACCGCTCTTGTCCCAGGCGTCGTACAGGCCGATGCCGAAGGTGTCTTCATCGAGGTAGTAGGTCCGTTTGCTGTAGACGTGGCGCATGCCAGGCTTGAGAGTTGCCTCGACCACCCAGACACGGTGCAGTTCCCAACGCTCGCAGGCAGGATTGGCGTGGTTCTTGAGGAATTGCTCGTCCTGCTTGCAATCGAAGTAGAACTTGTACGCGTTATAGGGAATGTACATTTCCTTGCGGCCTACCAGCTTGTAGTCGAAGCGGTCCTGGCTGCCGGAAAACATCTGCAGTTCGTCGAACAGAGTTACCCCGCCCTGGCTGGCAACGGGGGTGTCGAAGTTGAACTCAGGAGCCAGCTTGACCCGGCGCTGCCCTGGGGTGTAGCTGAAGGAACGACGTGGCTTGGCTTCCGGGTCGAGGTAATCGTTGAGGACGATCACCTCCCCCGCCCGCCGCGCCGGGAAGTTGTTCAGCGAGAACACCCTGGCGTACATCATCGGATCACGATCGGTCTGGCTGGTCTGGTAGAACGGCGTTTCCTCGAAGGTCGCCTGCTCGGCAGTCTTGGTCACCTGGCCATTGGTATCGATCACCCAACTGTTGGAAGAACTGGTAGTGGAATAGCCCGGACCGATCTTGTAGCGCAGCTGCTGGTTCCACATCACCTCGTTGCCGTTTTTCGGGATAGGGAACGGCAGGCCGCCACGACAGGCGGGGTCGACCGCTAGGCCATCCTTTTGCACCTGGCAACCAGTGGCATTGCGTAGCGTCGCGTTGACCACGGCGTCGGGATAGGCGGTTGTCCGATGACTCGGGTAGACGTCCATGTACCAGGTCTCGGGATTGCGCTTGAGGAGGGCCTTTTGCCCCTCGCTGAGCTTGTCTGCGTATTTGTCGGCATTCGCAGCGGTGATGCGGAACAGGGGCTTCTCATCCTTGAAGGGATCGACCCAGAATCCGCTGTCCGGCTGGAACCCTGGCGGGGCCTTCTTCAGGCCACCCTCATAGGCAGGGATGGTACCATCGGCATTACCAGCTTTGATCGCCCCCCAGGGCGTCAGGTCCTTGCCGAGTTCGGCGGCCTCCTGCTGGCTCACGGCAGCCAGTACCGGCAAAGAGAGTCCACCCAAGGCAAGGGCTAAGGCGAGTCGAAGTTTCATGACCAGTCTCCGTTCTTGGAATTATTAAAAGGAGGTTTTGTAGGTGAAGACCAACCAACCACGGTCGGTACCGCCAACGTTACCGTTGCCATTGACCATCCGCTCTCCATTGGCATTCAGGGAATTCTTCTCCTGCGCGGATACGTCGGCGTAGCGCAGGCTGAATTCGTGTTCCTGACGGTAGGTCATCTTCGCACCGACCGACCAGGAAAGCGCGCCCTCGCTACCACCACCGGCGCTGGCAGCATTACCGTGCAGGCCATAGTTAATGGTCAGCGGCACATCAAGAGTCCATGACGGCAGGATCTCGACATATTGCGGGGTGTAGTTCACCGCCACGGCGTAGTAGTCACGGGTAGAGCAGCCATCGGATTTGTCACCCTTGCCGCCGGTTTGGACATCCACGCAGTTGTAGCCTTCGCCTTTGTAAAGCTCCTTGTGCTCCGTCACCTTGTCCAGATGGCTGTAGGCGAACTCAGTGACCAGCGTTGCGTTATCGGCGATGAAGTTGCGCGGTACGCCGTACACGGCGTTGGCCACGAAGTGGATGGTGTCACCACGTGGCCCCTCATCGTCCAGCAAGCTGACGCCAGTAGCATTGAGCGCCCCATCCTTGCGATAGGACAGTTCTGCACCTACTGCGGCGCTGCCAATGGCCCGGGAAGCGCTGACGCCCACCAGCTTGACGTCACGCGGATAAACCAGTCGGTATTGGCGATGGGCAGCATCAACCTGTGGCGATAGCCAGGGTTGGTAGTCGTCGAATTGGCGATAATAAGCACCAAAGGTAGTTTCGATAGCCTCGACATTTAGCTTGGCCATCACTCCCCAGTTCTCACCATCGCGCCCACGCTTAGAAGACGCATGATTGAGGTTGAAGCCTGGAGCCGCAGGCAACCTATCAGGGCCTTCGAAGAAGGGATCTGCTGCGCCGAAGTAAGTTCCACCATAAGGGAAGCGGGTATTGTCCCACTCGTAGAAGTACTGACCGGCAATGGAAAGGTTGTCGGTGACCTGGGCTTTCGCGGAAATCTGCCCGATCGGCAGGAAGACTTCCTTGGTCTCGATACCGGGGCTAACTACTGCCTTCATACCATCGGTTGGTGCCTGGGAGTAGGACACAGCATGGGCACCGAACAGCAGCCCCTCCCCCCAGTAATTGGTGTGCCGGCCGACCTTTACGTTGATGGGCGTCTGCCCCAGCTGGAAGTTGCTCCACACAAAGGCATCGAGGATTTCACCGGAGGGTCCGAGCGCATAGCGCTTGGTTTCGGAACTGTAGCGATCCCGGTTGTAACTGGTCGAATAGCCCGGGACGTTACTCTTCACATCAGTATCGTGGTAGGCATCGTCGTACCAGGCCGCGGCGCTCAGGCGTGCGCCGTACTGATCGCGGAAGGAGAGGTCAAGTTCACTGAGCAAATCCAGGCGATTGGTGACGACATCGCCCTTGTCGAATTTGCCGTCGGACTCGTCGTAGTTCGGGTTGTTCATGATCTTGTGGTCCTGACCCTCGGTCCGAACCCCGAGGTTGTACCGCACAGTGTTGTCCCATCGCAGCCGTAGGTCGGGATTGCCGACATCGATGTCCATCGCCATCACACCACCGACCTGCCCCATGACAGCCAGGGCCAGACCACTGAGAACGAGGGACTTGCGCCCAGACCTCTTCATTGCCATCGCGTTCATCTCAGATCCTTTTATTTTTATTTTCAAACACTTAGGAGCAGAATCGTACTAATACTCCCATCGGCCTCGCCTGGGGCCCCTTGGCAATTTATGCACACCAATCGCAGAAACGTTCCATCAAACCTATCAGCACCCTAGCCGATCAGCGCAAATAATTCCATATGCAGATTTCAATTCTATATTCAGAATCACGTGCACAGACTGAGGTCCCTGCTTAGAGGCGCCCCACGCTCCCGGAATGCGCGCAGTTTGGCCCCATACGGGACCTTCACAGACACCGGGTCAGGCAGAATGCGAGAGGCGAATCCAAAATAAACACAAACATATTTTTTGTTCAATATTTTCTTTAAAAAACCCGCTCTCTGGGATTTAATGCGGCGCAACAGGCCGGCATCCATCGGATACCCCCGGCCATCGGCCACAGCAGGAGGCTCCATGCACATCGATCTCAGAGGTAAACGAGTCATCATAACCGGCGCGTCACGAGGCATTGGCAAGGCAATCGCCCAGGCATTTGCCAACGAAGGCGCGAAAGTGGCTATTTGCGCCCGTACCCTGGAAGCTGTGACGACCGCTGGCCAGGAACTGGAAAGCACCGCGCAGGCAGTCATTGCTCGTGCCGTCGATGTCACCAATACAACAGGGGTCAAAGCATTTGTCACCGAGGTCGCCGAGACCTGGGGTGGCGTGGACGTCCTGGTCAACAATGCAGGTCAGGGCAAGGGCGGCAACCTGGACACCCTGACACCAGAGGCCATTCTCGAACACGCCAATATCCTGCAGCTGGGTCACTATCGTTTCGTCCAGGCAGTGGTTCCATACATGCGTGCTCAACGCTGGGGACGGATCATAGAAATCAACGCTCTCGCGGGGAGCGTGCCCACCCCGGACGGCATCCCCTCGGTGATCAACCGAGCCTCCTGCATCGCCCTCTCGCGCTCATTAGGCATGTCCCTGGCGCAAGACAACATCCTCGTCAACAGTCTGAACATGGGCTGGATCGACACCGGGCAGTGGGAGCGCCATTACAAAGAGATGCCGCCCGGCGTAAGCCGCGAGGAGTTCAACGAGATGGTGCTCAAGGTGGTTCCACTCGGTCGCTTCGGCAAGCCCGAGGACGTCGCCGGCATGGCTCTGTTCCTGGCCAGCGAGTACGCTTCGTTCATCAGCGCCGCGTCCATTGACATCAGCGGTGGCATGGGTGGGCAGATAGCCTATTTCCCTACCCTCAAACGCGATTTCGTCGAAACAGCCCGGAAGCGCAACGAACAAGCCTGAAAGAGTCGACTCCCCGTCCCAAACGAAAGGAGCAGAACAACATGACCCAGACGATCTACGACATCCCACTCAAGAGCATCGAAGGCGATGCCCTGACGCTCGAGCGCTTCAAGGGCAAGGTACTTCTGGTGGTGAACGTTGCTTCGAAGTGCGGGCTCACCCCCCAGTATGCCGGTCTGGAAAAGCTCTACGAGGACAAGGGGCCGGCCGGGCTCGAGATCCTGGGCTTCCCAGCCAATGACTTCAGGGAACAAGAGCCCGGCAGCGACGAGGAAATCAAGGCATTCTGCGAACTGAACTACGCCGTCCGGTTCCCCCTGTTCTCCAAGATCGCGGTGACCGGCGAATACCGCCATCCCCTGTACCGACTGCTGACGGAGGCGCAACCACACACCGTAGGCGAAGGTCCGATGCGCGAACGCCTCAAAGGCTATGGCATAGAAGCGGGACCGATTCCCGCGGTACTGTGGAACTTCGAGAAGTTCCTGGTCAGCCGTGACGGACAGGTGGTTGGCCGCTTCGCCCCGGATGTGGCGACGGACGATTCGCGTCTACTTCAGGCCATCGAAATCGAACTGGACAAGCACTAGAAACCGCCCCTGATCTCATCGAGCCGGGGTGGGCTGTGCATTCCCTCTCGGCCGATGCCTATCAGCGCGTTTAGGAAGCACATGCCATGATCAGGAACTGCCGGAATGCCTGGGCGGGCTCCGGTAGGTCGGCGTCGGGACGCCAAACCAATCCGAGTTCCATGGGCGGAATGGCATCGGCCAATGGACGTGCCTCGATTTTCTTGCCCTCCAGGGACCAGGCGCGATAAAGCATGTCGGACAGGATGGCGACGCCAAAACCGTGCGCCACCAGACCACGCAGAGCTTCCATCGAAGAGGTACGGAACGCCACCTGTGGCGCTAGCCCCTGCGCCTCCCAGTAACGGTTAGTGGAGACGTCACCCTCGTCCACTGTTGCCAGAATATAGGCGTGCCCGGCGACATCCTCGAGAGTGACCGAGCTCGCCGTCATTAGAGGATGCTGACTAGCAAGCCAGAGCTGGCGCCGAGAACGGATCAGTACATGATGCTCGAAGCGAGACAGGTCCTGACTATTGGAGGTGATCACCAAACCCAGGTCAAGGCAACCGTCGGCCACTGCAGCCTCGATGCTCGAACGGTCCATGTCAATGAGGTCGATTTCCACCTGAGGGTAACTGCGTTTGAAACGCGCCAGAAGTGCCGGTAGGAAGTAGCCGAGCACCGTGTAAGACGCACCGACCCTCACGACTCCCTGCATCGAATGACCGAGTAACAGCGGCTCACTAAGGGCATCCTGCAGGGTATCCAGAATATGTCGGGCATGCAGGGCAAACTTGTGCCCCTCGGCAGTCAGTGCCACTCCATAAGGTAAGCGCTCGAACAGACTAGCCCCCAACGTTTCCTCAAGCTGCAGGACGGCCGCAGTGATTGCCGATTGCGACACATGCACCTTGAGTGCGGCCTGGGAGAACTGGCCGGCGTCAGCTGCCGCTACAAAGTAACGGAGTTGCCGCATGGAAATGTCCTTACCTCTCGCCATCTGCTTTTCCGATACCTGCCTCTTATTTTTATGAATCGCCTTCGTGATCTCCCTGGGTAGACTCGGGCTTAGACGAAAGCACCACCGAGCGAGCCTGCGCTCGGTGCTCCTGCGACCGTTCGCATTTCAGCGCCAATAACAAGAATTGCTGAAGGTTGAAGATGAACGCGATCAATTACTGCGAGTACGAATCCGAGCAATCGGGGGCTTTCGTGACAGAAGCATCGCTTTGCAAGAAAGGCTTTGACGTGCGCCAGGAACATGCCTTCTGGCCTAGCGCCGGAACTGCACTGATCGAGACCCGCAAGGGCTGTCTGATACGCATGCTACTCACCCCTTCGGGCTTCGGGTGCAACGAAAAAGCGCACAACCTCGGTAGCTTCCGCGGCCACATTCAGCACGAATTCAAACCACTCGGCCAACTTCTATTCATTCCCCATGGTACCGAGTTCCATCTCAAACATGACGCCTGCCAGCAAAAAGCCGTGATCTGCCTATTCGATCCGGCAGACCTCGGTGACCTGGCAGCCTACCGTTGGGATTGGGCAGGCCGCACCGACGAGAACATGCTCGACCTACAGAGTCACTACCTGCAAAGCACACTGCAACGCCTGGCCGAAGAAGTTGTCGCACCGGGCTTCGCCAGTGAGCTGCATACCGAATGCTTGCTAACCAGCATCGCCTTGGATCTGCGCCGGGAGTTCCTAGGCAGCCATCGCGACGATGAGGCATGCGGCAAACTAACGCCCCGTCAGCTGAAACTACTACGTGAAATGCTAGAGTATGGATCTGCCGAGGACGCTTCCTTGCATCGCCTAGCAGATGCCTGCTCACTGCCAGTGAGAAAGCTATCGGCGTATTTCAAGCACACCACCGGCAAGACTCTACGCTGTTACGCGGCGGAAATCCGTATCCGCAAAGCCATGGTGCTGCTAGCCGACAGGCATCTGCTGATCAAGCAGGTCGCCCATGGTGCCGGTTTCCAGAATGCTGCTGCTTTCACCGCAGCCTTTCGCAAGGAGGTTGGAATGACACCAGAGGAATTCCGTCATCAGCGCAGCAATTACAGTCCCTCTTAGCGGACCAGCAGTACATTCCGCTCCGCACCCCGGCAAGCATTAGACTTCTTAACCGCCGGGATGCAGGCCGCGGGCTCCCAAGCGACTCAGCGTTTGATGCTTGCAGTGATCTTCGCGTGCGGGCCGGCCACTTGTGCAGCCCAGGCCTCGGTGGCCTGGTCCAGGGTGTAGTCCATATAGTCGATCCAAATATTCTGTTCCTTGGCAATCTTCAGAAGACGCCGCCAGATCTGCTCGCGCTCAGCCGGTGGACGCTGACCGGTGCCGATACAAGACAACGAGCGGAACAGCAGGTCGGCAATGTCCAGGTTGACTTGCCGCCCCGCCCCGGTACCGATAGTCATGATCCGCGCTCCCCAGTTGGTGGCCTTCAGGGCGGTGAGCATCGGTTGGCCACAGACCAGATCGAGGACCACGTCGAACCCACCGTCGGCGGCGTCCTTTAGGGCGGCCACGTCGTCCGCTCCCCCCAAAGTCACCACCTCATCAGCGATACCACGCGTTTTCAGGCCCAACAGGGCTTGCTCCGCGCGTGCGGCACCCACCACCTTACCCGCCCCCATACCACGAGCCAGTTGTAGAGCTATTTGGCCGAGGGTACCAGTGGCACCAAGGATGAGCACCTTCTCGCCCTTCTGGATCTCGGCTTTCTCCAACGGCACTATGGCCCCGGTAGCGGCGATGCCCATACTGATGGCGGTCTTGTCGTCGACGTCATCCGGTACCTCCCACACCTCGGGAGCAGGTACCAGGGTACGCTCGGCCCAGGCACCAAACGGCGCTACCGAGCGCTCACCAAAATACACGCGGCGGCCATCGGTGGTGTGCCCCACACCCTCTCCACGGATCACGCAGGGGTACTCCACCCCTAGGCGATAGGCACCGAGCACATCCCAGCCGCCGAGACCGGCAGTGTCGACGTCGATCAGGACCGCACCGTCCTGCAGCTCGGGTTCACAGAAATCGCCCACCAGCGGCGGAACATTGCGTTCGGAAATCACAGCAGCGCGCATACAGCCTCCTTCTTATTTTTTCTACACGATTTCAGAAGCCAATTAATTGAGCACATTTTAATAATTTGTCCAGAAAATTATCCATGCACTACCGCCGACTCCTGCCTGAAGCGCGGATACACCCCCAGCGTCAGCAGCAATAACGGGCCGACCAGAAAGCAGACGAAGCAGAAGCCAAACCGATTGCGGCAAGACCGGAGCCGCTGAGGATGATTGCCAGGGCAAGCCCGCGATTTTCTTCGAACCATAGATTGACCAGATGCGACCAAGTGATCTGCAAGGTACCCAGCCCGGCTAGCGGCACTAGGAAGAACCCCAAGTAGAGCGTCCAGATAAAACCACCGATGCGCGCTAGCGTGCAGACACTCAGGGCTAGCGCGACCAGCGAAACCAGCGTGACGGCGCGCAGGTCATAGCGCAGGTTGAGCCAGCCGGCCAGTTGCACGCCGACGATGGTGCCCAGTGACAGGGCAGTGATCGCCGCCTGCAGGTCAGTGCGCGCCCACCCCATGGCCCGTTCCAGCGGTATAACCATGGCGCCAAAGCTGTACAGCAGCAGCGAACTAGAGCTTGTCGCCACTCCGACGACTACCAGAATTATCACGTGCCAGCCCCGCTTTAATTCCGCGTTGTTGAAACCTTTCATGAGCAGGCCTCGTTCACTCTCGTGGTAAGTGTGTCAGTCGTTGCCGATGAAAACCGCGGCCTCGGCACTCTTGGCGATCACGTGCTCGCGTCGCACCCGGCCCGGCGCCTGCCCGGAGCCAGTAATGTCGACGTATTGGGGATGGACCAGGGTCGGACCGTTAGGCAGCTCCTGCAGAGCCAAGGCGACAATGTCTTCGGCCTGGGGCAAGGGCATGTCCAGTGCATTGGGGATGTTCAGGTGTCACCACGGCCTCCCGCGTTGTCGGCCATACTGAAGTTGCTCGATACCAGCGGGGCGTTTTGCCGATAGGAAAGGTCGACACCAACCGACCCGCCACCTTATACCGGTCCCACCGACCACCCCAGGCCGTAAAGTCGAACGTCCCTGGCGTAGACGTAGCGTGCGAAGTCACTGCCGACCTGCAGCCCCCACGGGTTGTAGTCGTCGAACCGGCGGTAGAACAGACTGAGGTCCGAGTGCAGGAAATCCAGGCTATAGGTGCCCATCCCCCCCCAGTTGCTGCGGTTTCGCGGCGTCACCGGATCGTTGATCGGTCGGGCGACGCCGGTGAACAACGGCATCCGGTCAGGGCCCTCAAGAGCGACGCCGGCAGAAGCGAGATAGGTGCCACTCTCCGGCGCGCGGGTCGACTCCCACTCGAGGAAATACTGGGCGGCGACGGACAGGTTCTCGGTGAACTGGGCCTGGGCGGATAACTGCCCAGGGGCAGAAATATCTCGCGTGTCTCGGTCCCCGGGCTGCTAACCGCCTTGCGTCCATCCAACGGGGCCTGCGAATAGGACACTGCATGGCCGGCGATCAGCACCCCATTGCCCCAATACACCGTATGACGACCTGCACGTACGCTGATCGGTACGTCGCCGAGGTTGAAGCGGGTGAAGGCAAAAGCATCAAGCAGCTCGCCGCTCAAGCCTCGGTGATAGCGCTTTGTGAATCCGGAGCAGTGCCTGCCGCTGTAACTGGAGGTACTCGAGCCAGCCCCCGCGCCGGCGTAGTAGACGTTACCGGAGGCCGTCTCGACATCCGTATCGGCATAGGCCTGGTCATACCAGGCTGCACCGCTGACGCGGAAGCCATGGTACTCCCGGCAGGTCAGTTCGAATTCGCTCATCAGGTCAACGCGGTTGGTCACCACGCCCCCACGATCAAACTTCGAATCGGACTCATCGTAGGTGGCGTTATTGGCCAGGGCACTATCACGCCCTTCAGTCCGGACCCCAAGGTTGTAGCGCAGAGTATTGTCCCTGCGCAGCTTCAGGTCCGGGTTGGCAGTTTCGAACTCCTGCGCCTGGACCATGCCCCCACACGCCAGAGCCGCCAGCATACCCAGCAGCAAATGGCCCCAGATCAGGTTGGCACTCGACATCAGCAGTCTCCGTCTTGCTCGTTGTTATTTTCAGCCGGTGCTGACGGTCTCTCGGCACGACCGCAGTACTAGTAGACGGGAAGGGCGGGGCCGGAAACAACGAATCGGGGTATCGCCGAAACACAGAAATCTATTGCCGAAAAGCACAGGCGAAAACCAAGGCATTAGATTTTCAGATACCTATAAGTAATTTTTATCACTCAACAAAAAATGAACACTAACCAATAATTCGTTCAACAAAATGCGAGACGTCCTGGCGCGGTCGCAACGACAAGAACAATTGGAGGTTAGCCGTGAGCACACCACTCTCCTTGGAAGACAAGTACGTCCAGCAGACCGGAAAGGCCCTGATGACAGGGATCCAGGCACTGGTCCGGCTACCATTGATGCAACGCCAGCGCGACCTCGACAGCGGCCTCGACACCGCAGGCTTTATCTCCGGCTATCGCGGCTCCCCCCTCGGCGGCTTCGACCAGGCGCTGTGGAAAGCCCGCGACCACCTCAAGCAGCACCAGGTGTTGTTCCAGCCGGGGGTCAATGAAGACCTCGCGGCCACCTCGTTGTGGGGTACCCAGCAGGTCAACCTGTTCCCCGGCGCCAAGCACGACGGCGTGTTTGGTATCTGGTACGGCAAGGGCCCCGGCGTGGACCGCTGCGGCGATGTATTCCGTCACGCCAATGCCGCCGGTACCTCACGCTTCGGCGGCGTGCTGGCCATTGCCGGCGATGACCACGGTGCTCGCTCCTCCTCGCTTCCGCACCAGACCGAACACATATTCAAGGCCGTGATGATGCCGGTGCTGGCACCATCCGGCGTGCAGGAGTACCTTGACTATGGTCTGCACGGATTCGCCATGTCGCGTTACTCCGGGTGCTGGGTAGCGCTCAAGGCGGTAGCCGATACCGTAGAAAGCGCGGCCATCGTCGACCTTGACATCAATCGCGTGCAGCCGGTCACTCCCGATTTCGCTCTGCCCGAAGGCGGACTCAACATCCGCTGGCCGGACCCACCGCTGGCCCAGGAACAGCGATTGCTGGAGCACAAACTCTACGCAGCCGCCGCCTATGCCCGGGCCAACGGCCTCAACCGAGTGACTCTGGACTCGAGTCGGGCACGCATCGGCATCATCACCTCCGGCAAGTCCTATCTGGATGTGTGCCAGGCGCTGGAGATTCTCGGAATCGACCAGGAGCAGGCCGAGCGGATAGGCCTGCGAGTCTACAAGGTCGGCATGGTCTGGCCGCTAGAGGCCGAGGGAGTGCGCCAGTTCGCCGAAGGGCTGGAAGAGATCGTGGTGGTCGAGGAAAAGCGCCACATGATCGAGTACCAGCTCAAGGAGGAGCTGTACAACTGGCGCGAGGATGTGCGCCCGCGCATCGTCGGCAAGTTCGACGACAAGGGCGAGTGGAGCCTGCCGCACACCGATTGGCTGCTGCCGGCAATCAACGACTTGACGCCGGCGCAGATCGCCCGAGCCCTGGCCAAGCGCATCTTGCGCATGCACCCGCACGGTCCGTTACAGATGCACCTGGCGGTGCTAGACGCCCAGTTCGGTTGCAAGCAGCAATTCAGCAACCTGATGGAGCGGGTACCGCACTACTGCTCCGGATGTCCTCACAACTCCTCAACCAAAGTACCGGAGGGCAGCCGAGCTCTGGCAGGCATCGGCTGCCACTACATGGCGGCCTGGATCTATCCGCGCACCGAGACCTTCAGCCAGATGGGCGGCGAAGGCGTGGCCTGGGTCGGCCAGGCGCCATTCACAGAAACCCGCCACGTGTTCGCCAATCTCGGCGATGGCACCTATTTCCACTCTGGCCTGCTAGCCATCCGCGCGGCCGTGGCGGCCAAGGTGCCGATCACCTACAAGATCCTCTACAACGATGCTGTGGCGATGACCGGAGGGCAACCGGTGGACGGCAGCCTGAGCGTGGCGCAGATCTCCCGACAACTCGCCGCCGAAGGCGTTCAGCGTATCGTGGTAGTCAGCGACGATCCGGACAGATACCAGGAGGTACACGACCTGGCAGCCGGGGTACCGGTCCGGCATCGCGACCTGATGGAAGAAGTGCAGAAGCAGCTGCGTGAATTTCCCGGTGTATCCGCGATCATCTATGACCAAACCTGTGCTGCCGAGAAACGCCGCCGTCGCAAGCGCGGCAAATTTCCCGATCCAGCGCGACGGGTAGTGATCAACGAGGCGGTTTGCGAAGGCTGCGGCGATTGCAGTAATAAGTCCAACTGCATGTCGGTAGTCGCAGTGGAGACCGAGTTCGGTAGCAAGCGAGAGATTGACCAGTCGTCCTGCAACAAGGACTTCACCTGCCTCTCTGGATTCTGCCCAAGCTTTGTCACCGTCGAAGGCGGCCGGCTGCGCAAGCCCAAAGCGCTGGTGCAGAGCGCCGGGGATGTCTGGGAGCTTCCCGAGCCGTTGCTGCCCGACCTCGGGCAGCCCTACAGCATCCTAGTCACCGGCGTCGGTGGCACCGGAGTGGTCACCATCGGCGCCCTCCTGGGTATGGCAGCTTTCCTTGAGGGCAAGGGCGTGCTGAACCTGGACATGGCCGGGATGGCGCAGAAAGGTGGCGCGGTTTGGTCACACATCCGCATCGCCGCTCGCCAGGAACAACTGTTCGCCCCCCGCATCGCAGAGGGCGAGGCCAGCCTGTTGCTGGGCTGCGACCTGGTGGTGAGTGCCAACACAGAGACCCTGGCCAAGCTGCGCCAGGGCGTCAGTCAAGCCCTGATCAACAGCGAAGAAAGCATCACCAGCGCCTTCGTCCGCACCTTCGCCCGCCAGGCGGAAACCGGTGACCTGCTGGAAAACCCCGACCCTCGCTTCCGCAGTCACGAAATGGCCGCACAAATCAACGAAGCAGTCGGCGCGGAGCGGGCGGAATTTGTCGATGCCAGCGCGATCGCTACCGCTCTGATGGGCGACTCCATCGCCACTAATACCCTCATGCTCGGCTATGCCTACCAGAAAGGTTGGTTGCCGATAGGCGAGACGGCCCTGCTGGAGGCCATCGAACTTAACGGCACGGCGGTTGAGTTCAATCGCACTGCCTTCGTCTGGGGCCGCCGCTACGCAGTTGACTCGCAACGAGTACGCCAGTTGCTCGCAGCGGGCAGGGTCGAGAGCCGCGACCGGCAGTTGTCGCAGAACCTGGACGAGATCGTTGCCCGGCGCACCAAGTTCCTGACCGACTATCAGGACGCTGCCTACGCCGAGCGCTATCGTAAGCGCGTCGAACGCTTCAGCGTCGCGGAAAGCACCCTCAATGGCCAGCCCGGCGCCCTCACCGAGGCAGTGGCGCGCTATTACTTCAAGGCACTGGCGATCAAGGACGAGTATGAAGTAGCCCGTCTTTTCGCCAACGACGAGTTCATTCGTAAGATCGAGGCAACCTTCGAGGGCAATTACCACCTGAACTTCCATCTGGCCCCACCACTGCTCAACAAGACTGCACCGGGTGTAGAACCGGCCAAGCGCAGCTTCGGTCCATGGATGCTCAAGGGCTTCCGCCTGCTCGCCCGTTTCCGGCGCCTGCGTAACACCTGGCTCGACCCCTTCGCTCGCACCCATGAGCGCAAGGTCGAGCGCGCATGGCTGGAAAGCTACGAGGCGATCCTCGACGAAGTGCTGGCCCGCTTCACTACCGACAACTTTGCCGCTGCGGTGGAGCTAGCTCGATTGCCGGATGCCGTACGCGGCTATGGCCAGGTCAAGGAGCGCTATCTAGCCCACGCCGAAGAGCGCAAGACACGATTGCTAGCCCGGTTGCGTGGTGAAGCACAGTTCCACGACGCCACTCAGACAACTGGCATGAGTGCACACATCCAGGTCACCCAGTTGTGACCACGACGAGAGCTCGGGCCGAAGACAGTTTTATTCGGAGAGGTAGCATGCAAGACGTCGTCGCCGCCGACCGTACCGCCATCGGTGTCTTCCAGGACAGCCTGGCCGACTTCAGTGCCGTCGAATTAGGCAGCGCCGTAATCCGCACCCTGCTAGACAAAACAGGCTTGGCTACAACCTACGTAGATGAAGTGATTCTCTGCCAGGTGCTTATCGAGGGCTGCGGACAGAATCCGGCACGCCGGGCGGCAATCACTGCCGGGCTGCCTTATGTCGTGCCCGCCCATGAGCAAGCTGTGCGGGTCGGGTCTGAGACAGTCGCCATGGCGGCCCAGACGATCCGCTGCCGCGATGGGAATCATGGGTGTTGGCCGGTCCCAGCCAGCCGCAAATACCTGGAAAAGGCCGGCTGGGCACTGGCCGATCTCGACCTGATAGAAGCCAACGAAACCTTCGCCGCGCAGGCTCTGTCAGTTGGCGGGGAGCAGGGTTGGGACATCGACAAAGTCAATGGTGGTGCCATCGCTCTTGACCACCCGATCGACCCTTCCGGCTGCCAGGTACTGGTTCCCCTCCTGTACGAAATGATCCGCCGCGATGCCAGGAAGGGCCTTGTCACGCTGTGCATCGGCGGAGGCCAGGGGCTTGCCTTGACGCTGCATCGAGATTAATCGTGAAACAAACCATATCGACTGCCGAGTCCGACTGCCCAGCCGCCGAATCGATGCTATATCGGCACGAGGAATACACAAAGCCGCAATTGGTCAAACAGCCTTGCGCTCACGAAAGACTTCGTCGGGTGGCACTCCAGCTGTTCGTCGAGCAAGGCTTCCAGAGCGTCAGCCTGCGCCAGCTCGCCAATGCTCTCGGCATGCAGGCCGGATCGCTATACAACCACATGGACAGCAAGCAGGCATTGCTGTTCGAGCTAATCGAAGAGCATGAGTCAGATCTGCTGGACACACTCCGGGCAGAAGATCCGAGTAATGCCAGCGGCTTGCAGCGCCTACGGCAATATATCCATTCACATGTGCACTTCAGTCTTGCTAATCACGGCAGGCAGGTATTATCTCGCCTAGAACTCCGCCAGCTCACCAACGAGCAAAAGAACGCGATAATGGTAATTCGACTGGCTCAGATTGAGCATATGCGGGGAATCATCAAGCAAATATCGAGCAAGTATGTTAGGGATGAGGGAAAACTGACGTTGGTCGTTCGTAGTGTAATGACTATCCTTGACGATTATCCGGAATGGCGCCTACCAAGCCGCCGGCTCGACGCGTTGGTCGAATTTCTGACACAACTTGCAGTAGTGGGTATTACATATCAGAAATTTCAAAAATGAGTACTGCCGGCGCATGGTGAACCTAGCCCCCAAGACGGATGTACCACGTGCAGTCTACATAGGGGGCTAAGCAAAGAAAATTGGCCGATTCAGCTTCATCCTGGCAAACCACCTCGCTTGAAAGAAGCCCACGAATTCGCATTCACATCTGCATCGTAAGCACACAGCCTATTTCTCTAATGATCAGTCAGATAGAAACATCTGAAGAAAGCGGAAAAATTCGGAGAACTCTTCCTCACTGAACCTCGATAGCCGAGAATTCAGCAAAGGGACTATGAACTCAGTCCCCCTGTCAGCTATTCGCTCCCCCTCCGGAGTCAGGCGCAGGACGATCACTCGACGGTCCTCGGTACTCCGGATGCGACGAACGAGTCCTTTGCTCTCAAGCCGGTCAAGCATGCGTGAGACCGAACCAGTGTCGATACAGAAGAGTTTGGATAGCGCCACCGAGGTAATCGCCTCACCTCGGCGTAGAGTTAACAGCACGCCCATTTGCTGCCCAGTAACCCCCAGTTCCTTCAGGGCAGCATCCGCCTCACACGAGACAATGTTCCGCGCCTTGACCAACATGAAACCTATATTCTGGCCAGGCACGAAGTTTTTATTTGAATAATGCACCATCAGTTTGCCACCCTATCTAACAAATCCATCTGATCGAAAAGACTGGAAGCTGTCATTTCTCGCTATGGGTCATTGCTGGCAGACAGCATTAGGAGCCCCAAATCATGAACGAAATACAAAATACTGTTCAAGTGTATCGTAATAAACAATCGATGACATCATGCGTAACGCTGCCCATATAGGTATCTTCTGGACTCTCGCCGGCCGCTTCGAAACCTTCTGCTCGCTGGTAGCGATGTGCCAGCCAAGGCTCCTCCCCCCCGATCAGCGCATGGCAGGTGGTAGGAAACACCATGGCCAACGGGCACGCACAGATACTACTGCACCCCGAACAGCTTCACTCGAGCCACAGAGCGATGCTCCCGAAAAGCACGGATGACAGCTGCGGGAGTGATGGTTGGCGGTGACTTTGGTGGGGCTAAATGCACGGCGAGGGCTAAGCTCGAAGCAACTGTCTGCAGCAGTTGCCACCTCAGGCGATTTGACGACTCCTAACAGGGTGCCAGCAATGGACTGCCCCCGACATAGGAGCAAGTGTTCACATCTTTTTTCAGCGGAGCTGCTCACCTCTTCTTAGCTGGCATACTGGCATAACGATCAGCCTACTCTGACCACCACCATACATATGCTTGAAACCATTGAGGCTGGCTTCGCGGTTTGACTGTGTTTGGTGGCGCGACTCAAGGGGATCAGCGAAAACCAGATTGCCATGCCAATACAAAAGAGTAACAAGCAAGTCATTAGGATGCAGCGGAAGATGAAGTACAGCTCCGGAGTCAATACTGCGACAGGAGTGGTCGTTTCTATACTGCCTCCTCAACTTCCTGTCGCAGCCCCTCACGCTGCAAAAGCGTAGCGAGCCAGCGGATCAGCTTTGTAACCAGGACTCAACGACATCGTTGCCATACTCCGCTTTCCAGGCTTTCAATACCTTGTGGTTACCACCTTTGGTTTCTACCATCTCACTAGTATGCGGATTCCTATACACCTTGACAGCACGCGCACGTCGCGTCGATTGAGATATGCGAGCGCCACGCACACCGGCTTCACGTACCGTCTCCGGATCGAGAATCGAAACTATATCTCGTAGCGATTTTCCATAGGCCGCCATCAGTTCCTTGATTTTCGTTTCGAACTCGATTTCTGCCTTGAGCGCGGCATCGTTTTTCAGTGACTCCAAGTGTGCCAGCTGTTCAGCCAGCGCCTTCTCTGCGGCTCGGAACTCGACAAGCTTTGACATTTAACTATCCCTACCCAAGGGATTAACTCAGCGTTCAGACTATACCGTAGAAGTAATCTACGCACCAAAGGGAGATCATCGCCAAGTATTTCTCTTCTCTGTCCAGTGCGCTGCCAACCAACGTCTCTACAAAAAGACACGCCACAACAAGCGCCAACTTCACAAGCAGTACGACCGCACAGCCACACCAGCATATGGGATGACCTCTACGGTAGTCGAATCGAGTATTGCTGCTACGATTCGTAGCAGTGATGCAAAAGTTACCCTCACAGTTAGCTCTCTTCGGAAACAAACACAACGAATGTCTAATCCCTAGCAGGGTAGCGGAGGCTTGCATTCCTCCGCAAAACACAGGAGTGTATTCAGTAGAGATACAGTCATAGCAAGGAGATCCTGTGGGGAGCAAGATACCTCGAGCACTCATCCAAGGGTTGGGCGGCATCACTGCGCTACAGTATGAAGCGCTCAGCACAAGCCCCCAACCCTACTGCGACTCCCATGTGTGCAATGCAGAAATAAGCTTTGTCAAACGACACCTTCGAAAATGCGCTGACCAGACGATAGAGGTTCTCCCTTGCTATCGCCTGAAGAAGAGCTCAGAGCATCACCAGAACTGTAAATACAACTTGAAAGGTGCGCTTTCGGTTGTTGCAAGAGAATCTGATTCCGACTTATTTGGCGCGATCGAAAACGCACGCTACGAATTGCGTCTCCACATTCTGCAAAATGCATATTGGGAGTCTACAAAGGCGGCTTTCGAACGAAAAGCTAGACCACCGCGCCCAGACACCCCAGAGAAGAGCTACTCCAGCCATGGGAAGCTCAGCACCTATTTAAAAACACTCAAACAGATACTTGAGCTTCGCAATCTTTGCGCAAACAATGAAGAACTAAAGGAACTCATCACCCTAGATCACAAAGGAATGAAAGTCCCGTGGTCAAGATTTTTCTTTGACCATGAGAATCTCCATACTTTTCTCAAGTACTACCCCAAAGACCAATACACCATTCCCCTAGCTATTAACGGCCACATTGACAGAATCGAGCAGCCTTCGACCCAACGGAAATATCATACACTCAAGCTCGTCCCCCCATTTGTCAGCCCAAACGCCCAGAACGTCATCAAGAAACCTCAACCCCAGATCGTTGTCACCACTCCCGATCTCGCCACACATTTCAACCCAGGGGAGGAGTACATCTTTTTCGGTATCTGGAAACCATCCATTTCATACAAGAAAACAGAAAAATATCATTGGGAAAACCAACGAATAGAAATGTACATCAAGAACAGCGAGCACTTTATACGCTGCGAAGAGAACTAAAAACAGCGAGAACAGACAACTATGGCCCAATATAAATATTCGCAAATCTTGCAGCAGAACAATCATCCCGCCTTTGATGAAACACACGCGCCCGGCGCAACGGCAACCAATCCGGGAATTTACCGATGCACCGCCTGCGGAGATGAAATCGCAATTGCCAAGGGGCACACACTGCCGCCACAAAACCATCACCAACACGCACCAGGGGCCGGTAAGATTCAATGGCAGTTGGTCGTCTTCGCCCAACAGCGGTCATAACCTCACCTCGGGAAAGACTAAGCGCACTCTCCTCGCCACATGCAAGTATGGCGCGCTCCCATGCCCGAGTCATCGAACAACGAGACGGTTGCAGCCTTCAAGACGGCGCAACCGCTTCCTCCAGGAGATTCAACAGACCACGCCCCCCAAGACTGGTAGACGTTAATCAGCGCCTGTAGAACTAACGCTCACTATTCGGTTCGGCCCCAGCAGTCCCATGGCCCCATAGAGTAGCCAAGTTGCCATGCGCTCCAGATAATCAAGGGCCTCATCTTGGACAAACTCCCGGTAACAGCATCGTCTTGCCGGTGGCAGCCGGCCATGATTCGCGAGGCATAGCAGCACCATGTCATGCAGTAGATAGCCACGAACGTCATAACGGCGATCCACTGCCCTGAGGAGTGTTCGATAACACGCCACATAGACATAGGCAGAGGGGCCAAGGGAAGCCTTGCGACTCATCCTTGAGCCCCTGCTAGCCAAGACTCGATGAACTGGAGTACGTGGTCGGTCTTGCCCGCACTGACCAACTCTTCTGCCGTTCGATAATCGAAGGCCGGCAGCGGCTCGTTACGGAAACAGAAAATCACGCGGTCGAGCGAGGAACCACTCTCCGCTAACATCAGTACCACCCGCAGCGCATCCCGGATAAACGCCTGCACTGGCGCCGACTCCGGCGTATGCGAGAGCTCCCTGCACGTCACGCCCGCCCGAGCCGCCAAGGTTTCCGGGTGCATGGCGAACACCTGAAGGTAGCGCTCCAGCGAAACGCTTACTCCATCCGCAGCGCGCAGGTACTCCATCAGCGCTGGTACCGACATCCTCGGTAAATCCACGGCGTCCATAACACCCCTCGTTGTCCGCCCCTTTGAATGCAGCATGCGCGCAAATGGCCAACCTGAGTAGTACGACTCCTCGCGCAATGCTTGTCGGCAGTCCTCTTGCCGCAAGGAAATCTTCACGGCCGCCGCCCGCCTGAAAGTTTTCCTCACTCCCCGCAGAAAATCTTCACTTCGGGGGTTCTGGTCGATTTTTTCTTCAGCCACCTTCCCCCTGGCGCGTCACGACCGGGAGGGCTGGCGCAGCAATTCGCCGAAGGGCATCTCCGGCTCGATATAGCGCAAGGCCGAACGCCCATCACGCCAGCCGACATACTCCATCAGGGCCTTCTGACTCCAGCGATTGTCGCTGGCCCAGGTCGCAAAACCACGACGCAGCGAGTGGCTGCTATAACGCTCAGCCGCCAAACCACTGTGCAGCAGCGCCTGGCGCAAGATGCGTGACACGCTGTTCGGGTGCAGCGCCTCCTCGGCCAGATGCCCCCAGCGATCCAGCGCCCGAAACACCGGCCCCTGCTGCAGGCCAGAAACGGCCAGCCAGGTCTCATAGGCCTGCACCGGGCACAAACGCTGCAAGGCCGGTACGCTGAAGTGTTGCCCGCGGTTCTCGCGATCCCCCTTGCTGCGCGGGACGAAGACCACGAGCTTTCGCGACGGCTGCACGTGGATGTGTTCCACCTGCAGTCGGCACAGCTCGTCGCTGCGAAAGGCCCGCCAGAAGCCCAATAGGATCAGCGCGCGATCACGGTGAGCGCGCAGTCGTTCAGCGGCATCCTCCGACTGCTCGCACTGCTCCAACCATTCCACACATTGGTTCAACGCCTGCAGTTGCAACGGTTCTGCCTGCCGCTCCACCTGCGGATGTTCGGCTCGGATACCACGAAACACCTCGCGCACCCGCAACGATTTGGTGGGATCGACAAAGCCATTGCGCGTATGCCATTTCGCCAACGCCGCCAAACGCCCGCGCAGCGTGCTGCTCGACAACTCACCGGCGTAGTCCGCCAGGTAGGCCGCAACAGACTCGGCAGTCGCCGGCAGGAAACCACCCCAGACCACCTCGAAATGCTCCAGGGCCTGGCGATAGCGGCGCAGCGTACTGTCACGCGTGCCGGCCTGGATATAGTGCGTCACCCGGTCAGTCGCCATGAGCCACCTCCCGCGTACCGAATAACCGCCTATAACGGTGCTTTTCACGCCTCACGTTAGAGAAATCCCAATTCTCTAACGTCAGTTCGTCAGCTGTTGATGCCAAAATTCGGCGGCAGTACACCTGTAATTCCATACTCCATGACACGCTACGAAATTGTCGGAGGTCGCCATGGCCAATGCCGGAGTCAACAAAGCCTTGGTCAAACAGGCTCGCGATGCGCTGCTTGCGCGAGGCTTGCGCCCTACCATCGACAACGTCCGTATCGAGCTAGGTAACACCGGATCCAAAAGCACCATTCAACGCTATCTGAAGGAACTCATTAATCAGCCTAGACCTGATCCAACGCCCTCGTTGATTCGGGAGCTCGAGCATCTCTTGCTACCCGTGGCGGAACGTCTGCAGGCCGCGGCCGAGGACGCGATCATCACGCAACGCGAAGCCCTGGCGAGAGAGAAGGAGGAGTTTCGCCATCAACGACAACTTCAGGTCGAGCGGATCCAGCAGTTGCAGGAGCAAGTCAGCCAGCTGAAGCAACTGGCGCAAGAGCAACGTGAGCGTGAACACCTGTTGCTGAATCAACAGCAACACGGGGAAGTCGAGATTCGCCGCCTACTGCAAGCCGACACCAATGCTCAACTGTTGCTGGAGGAGCGTGCGGCACAGCTGCGATCGCTAGAAGAGAAGCTTCGACATGCGCGCGACTCCCTCGAACATTATCGGCAACACCAACAGGAGCTAAGAACCCAAGAACTGAGCCGCCATGAAGCGCAACTCCAACAGTTAAAGAAGGAGCTTCGCATCGTGCGAGACCAGTTGATGAGCCAGCAAAACGATGTCGTCGCCCTCAATCGCGCCAATGAACGACTCATCGCCGAAGCTCAAATGCTGACTCAGCGGGAGTTTGAGAAGGAGCGGGAACTGCGCGAACTGCACGCGCAAATCGAACAGAGCCAAGCGGCATGGAACACCGAACAGGCACATCTGCAACGCGCGCGGTTGGATGCAGAGGAAGAAGCATCATCGCTGAAAAAGCGCCTCCGTCCGCACCTAACAGCGCTACGCGTGCAACAACACCAGTTGCGTGACCAGCGCCGTCAAATCGAACAGTTGCAGACGGTACTGCAACACACGCTTCCTGAACGAATTGCTCAGGCCAGTACCCTCGCCAGACAAGAGACCCGGTAAGAGTGACGCCTTGGTGTGCACCCTACGCGACAAACTGCAGTTGAGTTCGCCGCTGGTAGTCTAGTGCCCGTCTCGCACTTTGCAGCAACGCAGTGGAACAGGGCCTTCTACTCCCCTGCGTACTGTCAATCAGCAGCACCTTGAGTTCGCAAGCCCAATGACGATCCATTAGCTTCCAGAGTAGTTCATAGCCTCGATCATCCGCGTCTTTTGCCCACTGCATTTCACGCATCAGGCAAAACAAATAATTCCTGAATTTGATGGATTGATGAAGTGCTTCGGCGGTTTCTGGCCAATTATTTATGACGATATCCTGACGCTTAGCGAGCAGAGAACTCAGCACTTCATACAGTTCCGTCGAAACGAAGCAAAGTGGTTCGCGCAAACAAGCTATCTCAAAGTAATTCGAAAAATTCTTCTGCAACCATAGACTGTGCAGCTGCCACTTCAAAGAGAATGAGAAAAGCATCGCCAATAGCAATCCAAAGCGCTGCCAGCTCGGCACGCCGCAAAGGCGTTCCATGTCTGGATTGGAGAAGCCGGCAATATCATGACCGTTCAGTTTAAAGTGTTCCACAAGGCTATCGGTAGGTTGTTGAGTGGCCAGCACCCTTAGAACATCCCAGAGTGGATTATTATAGACCTCGGACAACATCGGAAACTCCGCGCACAAGCGAATACGCACTTCATCTCGGATTTTTCCGCCCCGAAAACAGACCCGCCAGTCTTGATAAGGATTGTCCATCAGTCCGTTCAGTACTTGACGATCAGCCCACATATTCCCTGCGGTCATTAGGGCATAGGGTTTATGCGCACAACCAAACACCTGAGGCAACGAGTGCCCCATGAAGAGCGAACGCAAACGCGTGACATGCCGCGTTGGCTGCCTGCCTAGCTCCATCGACCCATACCGTACCAAGCAGAACACCCCCTCACCATACGCCTAGCAAATGCTAAAGCAACACCCCTATCTAAGCCCCGGTTTAGACGCATTTAGCCTCAAGAAAAAATTCGAAATTCCGTATTACACCGGGCCGTAAAGAGGAGGACTCTCGACCTTGAGTGTCGACACATGGCGAGGATGCGAATTGCTCTCGTCGCGTACTGAGTACGGCACCTGGTTAGGCCCATCCAGCCCAGGGGACTCATCATGGCTGCAGCTAATGAAACAGCACGAAACGTGACTCGCTGTCACTATGGAAAAAATGTTGTTTTTTTCCCGTCCCGTAAGAATAACTGTCAAGTAATCTGCGAAAGCGTGCTGGAAGCAGATTACTGCCTCCTACTTGAGTTCGATAAGCAAGTCTTGGACTATCGGAGCCAACCTGAAACCTTGACGCTTCTCGATGACGGCGAAACTTTTATCTACACACCGGACTTCTGCGTAAACAGTAGTGAAGAGCTATTTTATGTAGAGGTAAAACCAGATCGAAATCGATTACCCTCAAAATATCTTCGAAAATTAACGGCTGCAAAAAAATTACTCAACGAGCGCGGTAGCGAACTTCAACTTTTAGACACCAGTGATATCCGCCCACACCATCTATTGAGAAATCTAAAACTGCTGTACTCACGCTCGTTCAATACCCGCCCCGAAGAATACGCCTACCTCATTAGCCAAATACCTCTTTTGCCGAGACATCTGACACTCGACGCCTTGCTACGAGAACTACCAGCCATCAGCTGTTCGGCCAAATACTTGGCCATTTTCAACGAGGTCTTCGGCGTTGATCTGGACCGTTTATTAACAACAAGCACGACGCTGGAGGTATTATCATGAGCCATTCAAGCCCCCCAATGGTCGGTGCCCAGTACGATCTGGAACACGACACCTATGTCGTCACCTGCGTCTTGGATGACCAGATCTCTCTGTGCTCACTTACTGGATTCCAGCGACGCTACCTCTCACGCGCGGAGTTTGCCGTGTTGGAACATCAGGGCAGCATCACTAAAAAGGTGGCCGCCCCTGGCGAGCTCAGCGACGCTTCTCGGTTGCTCCGCTCGGCAGCCGACCGGCAGAAATATGACTATCGCCGTGCCTATGTAGAAGCCTATCTGGAACAGAAAGAACTTACGGGCTGCACGAGAAGCCGTCTGCGCAAACTGATTGACGTGACCGCCGCCTCTCTCGGCGATCAGCGCAAACCCTCCCCCGTCACAGTGTACTGCTGGACCATGCGCTATCTGCGCAACAATCGTAATCCGTTGGCATTGCTACCCAACTATCCCACACATCGGTCACGCGCGATCAAACTAGCCGTAATCGAAATGATGAAACATTACATCAACACGGTCTATTTGACTCGCGAACGCCCGACCATTCAATACACCTACCGTTTGCTGAAAGGACATATTCAGGCGGAAAACGTTAAGCGTGCGAAGGCGGACATGCCGCTACTAAAACCGCCCTCCTATGCCACGTTCTGGCGGCAAGTGGTGAGCACCGACCGCTACCTCGCCGTACGTATGCGCGAAGGAAACAAGGCGGCACAAAGGACCTTTAAACACGGCCGAGCTCTCTATGTGGAGGACGACCTGTACGCCACAGTGCAATTTGATACAAAAACCATGGATGTGGTGGTTGTCGACGAAACCGGCCAACCCTTGGGACGGCCAGTCCTGGTCGCAGGACTCAACCCTAGCACGCGAGAATGCACGGGCTGGCACATGTCGCTTGGCGCCGTCTGCGCAGAACACGTGGTTTTAGCTCTCATTAATGCCATTCAAGGAGACGAGGATGATCCTGACAGCGGGGGAAAGATGCGTAACGCTGATCTGGATAATGGTTCAGAAAACGCCAACGACTGGCTTCAGAACATTGCCAATACCCTGGGCATCTCGCTGCGCTACGTCCCTCCAGGACAACCGGACGCGAAAGCCTTTATTGAGCGCTTCTTCCGAACCGTTGATCAGGGGTTGGTGCATATGCTGCCCGGTACGACCAAGGAGTCGCCCGCCAAGCTGGGTGATTACAAGTCAAAAGAGCATGCCTGCCTCACACTCCAGGAACTTCGCACCGCATTTATCAAGTGGCTGAAGATTTACCATAACAGTTACCACGATGAACTGTACATGTCGCCTCACCAAAAGCGCCTGGAACTCCTTCAGAAATCACCACCGCCAGAACGCTACAGTTCATCCGACCTCAAGCAACTGACACGTAGCATCTGTTATCGCAGACTGTCCAATGGCCGTGTGAGAATGTTCAATCTCTTATGGACCGGGCCTGGAATTGCAGAAACTGCCGCACGCTTGGGAAAAAAACAAACCGCTATCGTCTATTACGACCCATGTGACCTCTCTGAGGTCTGGGTTGCTCATCGCAATTCGCCTAAAGAGATGATTCCGGCATTTGCAACCCGACCAGCATATCAGCATGAATTGACCTTAAGCGAACACCTCAACGTCATGCGAGAGATCAATGAGAGCCGGACAAACTTCAATGAGAGCTTGGCATTGAAAGTGCGCAAGGAACTCTTCGAGGACATCCAAGAGATCAAAAGGAAGGCTGCTCAACGCTCTGCCAAGCAACGAGGCAAAAAGAGTTGTCCCTCCGGGAAAAACAAATCGCTGGAACGCCCTTACGTACACTCTGAGGAGGCCAATTTCCGCCCAATTTCAGTTTCCTTGAGCATCATCGAGACCGAGAAGTTCGAAACATTTAACGTCGAGGATATTCAGCATGAAGAGTCCTGACACAACAGACATTCTTACCAGATTTTCCTCATTTACCGTGGTCCACCCGTATTTCAAGAATGCGATGGACACCATCAATGAGGCAATCGAAATGACCCGTGACCGCCACGAGCCAAGTTCGGTGCTATTGCTCGGCGATGCCGGCACCGGCAAAACGCGAATTTGTCAAATCCTCACCGCCCGGGTCGGTGACTCCCGAGTTACCCGCAGCAAGGACGGCGTCACGATCCTGCGGCCGGTTATCAGCTGTGTAGTCCCACCTCATGCAACGATCAAAGGCCTCGTCGATCGTATTCTTAAGGAGCTGGGCTCACACAAGAACAATCAATCTCTCAGTAACCTGGAGAGTCGATTGTTTACCTTGCTAGCTACTTGCTGCACGAAAATCATCATTTTGGATGAGTGGCAACATCTAATATCACGAGGAGCCGAGCCCACACGCAACGGAGTATGCGACTGGGTTAAGGTATTGATCAATACGTTCAAAGGCACTGTCATTCTCTCCGGCACTCGAAAAAGTGAGGAGATCGTGGATGAAGATGAGCAACTGGCGGGCAGATTTCCGTTCAGGGCTTACCTGTACAACTTCTCGCTGGGCACACCAGAGGAACAGGACGTTTACGCCACACTCGTGGCGGCCTTTGCCCGAGAAATCAGCAATGCCATGCCGTTTGATGAAGTGTTGGTTCTTTGCGACGAAAAACTTCTGTTGGCACTTTTTATTTTCACTGCTGGAAACCTGCGCATCCTCAGGCTATTGCTACACTCCGCCTTGAAACAGGCACTGGAAAGAAACGACCGAAAGTTTATCCGTGAAGACCTGGCTTATGCCGCGACACGAATTCATTATGCGCGACGCCTGACGAAGAAGAACCCCTTTGAACTTTCGCTAGCAGAGCTGCAGGGAATTCTTTTTGGTAAGCTATAATGATGAGAATCCCTTATGTCGCCCTTCCACTGGATGAGGAAAGCTTTGCAAGCACCATCCTGAGAATGGCTCAAAGAAATGGTTATCTCTGCGTGGACCAATTCCTTAAGTCTTTTGGCCTGGGGAATAGTGGGATCCCCGCTAATCAATGGGTAGGATCGAATCTATATAGATTGATATTGGGGCAACCCACACTGAGAAACGAAGATCGAGAACTACTTAAATCTATATTTAACACCAAGTCCATGCGCTATCGCACCGACGTATTCACGATTAACGGGATACGGTTACCGACTCACATGCTGCGCCAAGATCTGGCCATATGTCCAGACTGCCTGAGAGAGGGCTACTTACACCACATGCATGCTTATGAGTTCTGTGATATCTGCCCCAAACACAGCCAATATTACTATCTGACGTGCCCTAGCTGTAACGTCCCTATTAGCTGGCGCAACCTAAAAGGCTGGATTTGCGCCTGCGGCCAAGACTTACGCCAACTCACGACTCAACCCGCCAATAGTTACTCCACGATGCTAGTTGCGCAGGCACTCCAAGAGGCTGACCATATTTATATGAAAAACCTCTGCACAGCGATAAAATGCACACGCTATCTAGAAAGCCCAATACGCAGCCATGACTTGCTAGCCGATTGCCAAAACGTCGCCACCGGTGATAAAGACTACTTCTTCAGCCATATCAGAAAGCAACAATCTCTTTACCCTTGCCTACATCGGCGGGCAATTCTGGCACCATGGCTACTGACAGACAACACCCAATTGCGCACTTATGCCATCGAGTACTTTTTTGCCGCATCGCAGCAGAAACCCTCATCCCGAGCTCACGCCTGTGAGTGTAGCCAACTATTATTCAATCCAGCAGAGCTCAGATTTACCTTCAAGATTGAAAGATCCCAGAAGAGCAAGATCCCAAATCAGAGCAGGCCTACCGGAACCACTATCAAACTATTCCAAGTACAGGATCTCTGCCGCTTACTGATGGAGTGTCCCAAAATCAGTTGGGATGACTTCGATCATCAGCCCTATCCGTGCAACGCCAATAGGCTTATGAATGCAACGGAAGCAGCATACGCATTGACCACGAGTAAGCAGACGATAAAGCGTCTTCACTACTTTGGCTTACTTAAGGGAGAGCGGTTTCAGAGGAAAGTTGGGGTGCTATTCCCTTGCAGTGAGGTCGAAAGGTTCCACCAGACCTATGTACTCAACCGTGAAATCTCCAAGAATCTAGGAATCAAACCCAAGACTGTACAGAAACTATTGACTTCGGCGGGTATCCAGGAGGTACGTAACAGGGCTTTCGGCTCATCACTCGTCGCCTATCGAAAGGACAAAATCTCCGCAGAGCTTCTCTCATTTCTTACCACTCCTAGGCCTCCTACAGCCCCCAGACTCCAGACCTCCTCCTGCTCAGGAATATTATTTAGCGAAGCAGCCAGCAAACTACGATTGGGCGTCAAGGATATCCCGACCCTCATCAAGATGGGCATTTTGGAGACTGCTCCGGCCATTCGGAGCACAGGACTTCCTGGCAGGGATCTATGTACCCGCAAAAGCCTGTATCAGGCCCTACGCTGGAGAAGTCGGCTTCTCACGTTTTTGGAGGTTGAGAAGCTCTCAGGCTGCTCAACAATCATGATCCATGCCCGATTTGTTTCTGCAAGCTTCATTAAAGAAATCAAGCTAACAACTACATCACTGATGAGTTCTCTAGACGCCGAGAAGGTGAAAAATCACTTCAAAACCTACACTACTGAAAAGACGGCGAGAACTGAGTACCGACTAAGTCCAAAAAGAATTCAGCAGCAAATAGCGAAAAATAGAATTCATCTTCTTCCTCCCTCCCACAAGGACTTTCTCAAAGGTCAAAATACAATTTTAAGAGCAGAGCTTGACGCTATCTATAGAGCATCCCCTGAGTATTAATCCACTTCCCTCTTAGTTTCTCCTCTCCGTCACACGCTCTTCCCCTACCAGCACGCAGCGTGCCCCAATGATCCGCCACAACCGTCATTCACCCTCGTGGCCAATTCCGACTCCCTATCAGTCCAGTACTTAGCGCAAAAGAAAGCACATATTCCAGGAATTGGTGAAACGGAGCAAATCCAGCCGGTTGGTAACCTATTGATAATATTCGGCACCTGGGATAAATCCATCTGAAAAGGTACGGTAGTAGCGAAGCAGTAAGTCAAGACCATTAGAAACGCTGTAAGCCGAAATGGAATTTTGGGGCAGTGATTAGAAAGACGAAAAGCCCCGCCTAGTGCGGGGCTTTTTATTTTTAGGAGCCAACATGGCCAGAACCTCTCGCTGGACCGCTGGAACTTTTGACAGAGGTGTTTACGAAATAAACCTAAGCTCTTGGAAATATTTTTCAGACTACATAAACCAAGAAATGCTCGACTACAAGACCTACATATATCGCGGCCAAGCAAATTCAAAATGGAAGCTTGAGCCGACCCTAGATAGAGTTATCAAGTCGCCCACTTCCCCCAAAAGATCCTCACACCTGCAAAATTTTAAATACTCTGTCAGAGGCAGACGAGGAAACAACCCTCCGAACCTCACAACCGAGAATGACTGGTGGCCCCTCGGCCAGCATCATGGCTTAAAAACACCACTTCTTGATTGGACAGAGTCCCCCTTTGTTGCACTCTTCTTCGCTGCATCTGGAGCAAAGCAAGACAACTTTGAAAAGTTCTCTGTATTTGCCTTGTCGCAAATATCTGCAGGAGCATACAACCAAAGAATAATAAACAAGGCATCAACAACAGAAACAAAAGACAAGATACAAAAAGTCGAAATCATTCGCCCCCTAAGCGACGAAAACAATAGACTTGTAAATCAGAGAGGACTATTTACGCGCGCGCCAAACAATATCGACCTTGAGTCTTGGAAGAAGAGCAACTACAACGAAGAAGAAGACAAAAACATAATACGCATATTAAAAATCAACATCCCAAAGACCGGGATTGATAACTGCCTAAAATATCTAAACCGCATGAACATAAATCATGCCACCCTCTTCCCGGATTTAGAGGGAGCCTCTAAAACATGCAATTTAGAGCTCGACATATCAGGATATTAAAAGCGGCCTAGGTTGACCACCAACAACTATCGCTCTACCCTCACGCCCGGCGCCTAAGAAACGCCTGTCACACAGCGGCCTGACCGCTCCCGAAAGTTAAGCGGCTTTTTCGAGCACGCTGGATTCATTCGTCCTCGAAAAAGACTCTGTGACGTCGGGAGTGGGCTAATACAAGACCCGAAAGGGGAATACGTCCGGCCCTCTGTGTGGGGTTTCTTAACTCCCGGCACCCCAGCCCTAAGAAAGCTGGTTACATCACACAGAGGTAATGGATATGCCTTTCACCCCCAGCCTTCACCCCGAAGGCGCTTCGCTGTGCCCACCCTCTTCCCCCTCCACCCCGGAGGTGCGCCATGTCTGAAGAGGTCCTGATCCCCACCGTTTTCACCCGCCACAAGCGCCAGCTGCGCGCCGTGCTGCTGGAAGACCAGTGCTGGTTCTGCGCCCACGACCTGGGCAAGCTGATCGGCTTTCCCGTGCTGGAAGACCGCGTGGCGCGCAACCTGGACGACGACCAGCACCGCCAGGCCTGGGTGCGAGACAGCAATGGCGAATACGTGGATGAACTGCTGCTCAGCGAATCCGGCCTGTACGCCACGCTGATCCACTTCTTCCACCCGGAAAACCGCTGCATCCGCCAGTGGATTTCCCAACACGTCATCCCCACCCTGCGCGACCAGCACCGCACCGACCTCGGCGAACCCCGTCGCGAAACCCTCCACGGCCCCACGCAGAACCTCACCGTGCTGCGCTGGCAGGGCCTGCTGTGGGTGCCCTACCGGCAATGGCCGGAGCTGAGCGCCGAAGCCTGACCCTTCCGCGTAGGAGCGAGCTTGCTCGCGAACGGAGGCACTGAAGTTGAGCCAGTTCGCGAGCAAGCTCGCTCCTACAATCGCCGGCCCCACCTCCGCGCCCGGTGGATGAGCGTTCATGTAGGGTGGATGACGCTCTTTTCATCCACCAACGCTTCACTCCATACCCCCGGAGGAACCATGTCCGATTACCGCCGCGCACGGATGCCGGGCGGCACCTACTTCTTTACCGTCAACCTGCGCGATCGCCGCGACGACCTGCTGGTGCGCGAGATCGACCTGCTGCGTAGCGTGGTCGGTGCCGTCAAACAACGCCACCCGTTCCATATCGATGCCTGGGTCGTTCTGCCGGAACACATGCACTGCCTCTGGACCCTGCCTCCCGGCGACGTGGCCTATGCGGATCGCTGGAAGGCAATCAAGTTCGCCTTCTCCAGGCGCTTGCCGAACCTTGAATCGCGCAGCGATGCCCGGCGTGATCGCAGCGAGCGGGGTATCTGGCAACGTCGCTATTGGGAGCACCTGATCCGCGACCCGCTCGATTACCAGCGGCATTTCGATTACATCCATTTCAATCCCGTCAAACATAGCCATGCGGCGTGTGTGCGGGATTGGCCGTATTCGAGTTTTCACCGGGCGGTGCGGGATGGGATTTATCCGGTGGATTGGGCGGGCGGTGCGTCGGGGCAGGATGGTGGACGTTGGGGGGAGTGAGCGGGGGTGGTTCGGGTTGGTGGATGGGAAGAGCGCCATCCACCCTACGGGAAGTCTGTGGTTGGTGGATGAAAGAGCGTCATCCACCCTACGGAGATGGGCGCGGAAACGCTTCGGGGATTCGCGAGCGCCGACTCGAATTGAACTAGGCTGAAATGGCCGGGCAGTGCCCGGTGAAGAATGGATGACCGGCCGGAGTTCGATGCATGGGGAAGCGGGTGAGCGGGTGGGGTGCCACTGTCTTTTTGGCTTTCTATATCGTGTTTTCCACCGTTGCCCAGGCCGTAGAGGAGACCGCGACGGTATCGGAGGCTCCCGCCGAACTGAAGATCGCCAATCGCAGCATCTTCACGTTCCACGCCACCCTGCTGGGTGAGTCGCCCGACGTTCGCGTCAGGCGGGCGGAGGGTGTGATCAATGAGCTGCTCGACGGCACCGAGGACCTGGAGGTCAGGCTGAGCCCGGTGCAGAACAGCTATCTGGTGCTGGTGGGCGACCGCCGGGCCTTCATCGTCTCGCCCAAGGACGTCGAATCACCGGGCGGCTCGGTTCCCGACGCCGCGGAGGACGCGGCGCAGCGCGTGCGCCAGGTCATCGCCGAGCTCCAGGAAGCACGGAGTCTGCGCTTCCTGCTCATCGCCGGCGGGATCACCATCGTGGCGACGCTGCTGTACCTCGGGCTGTTGCGCCTGCTTTCCTGGCTCCGCGAACGGGCACTGTCCTGGCTGCCGAAGAGCATCCAGAAACATGCCAGCGCGCTGATGATCGGTCAGGCGCAGTTGATCGACATGCGCAACCTCATCCCGCTGGCAAGGCACCTGATGACGCTGCTGTACTGGTCGCTGGTGCTGTTGCTCACCTACCAGTGGCTGGCGTTCGTGCTGCAGCGCTTCCCCTACACCCGGCCCTGGGGCGAGGGCCTCCATCGCTACCTGCTGCATCTGGTCCGCTACTTGGCCGAGGCGCTGGTCAGCGCCGTTCCGGGGCTGGTCATCGCGGTGTTGATCCTCTTCCTCGCCCGGGGTTTCAGCGCATTCAGCAAGAAGCTGCTGGAGCGCCTGTCCCGGCCCGGCACCATCACCTGGCTCACCCGGGAAACCCTGCAGACCACGACCCGGCTGACTTCGCTGGCGATCTGGCTGTTCGCCGTGGCGATGGCCTATCCCTACCTGCCCGGCTCCGGCACGGAGGCGTTCAAGGGGCTGTCGGTGCTGATCGGCCTGATGATCTCGCTGGGCGCATCGAGCGTGGTCGGGCAGGCCGCCGCGGGGCTGATCCTCACCTACACCCGCACGCTGCGCGTCGGCGAGTTCGTCCGGGTTGGCGACTACGAGGGGACGGTGACCGCAATCGGGATGTTCACCACGACCATCCGCACCGGCCTGGGCGAGATGCTGACGCTGCCCAATTCGATGATCACCGGCTCGGTGACCAAGAACTACTCCCGCGTGGTGCATGGCGAGGGCTACGTGGTGGATACCACCGTGACCATCGGCTACGACACGCCCTGGCGGCAGGTGGAGGCGATGCTCCTCGAAGCGGCGCGGCGCACCCCCGGCGTACTCCAGATACCGGCGCCGCAGGTGTTCCAGACGGCCCTGTCGGACTTCTATCCCGAATACCGGCTGGTGGCCCAGGCGGTGCCCGGCGAGCCCCGCTCCCGCGCGGAACTGCTGACGATGCTCCACGCCAATATCCAGGACGTGTTCAACGAGTACGGCGTGCAGATCATGTCGCCGCACTACCTGGGCGACCCCGCGCAGGAGAAATGGGTGCCCAGGGAGCACTGGTACACGGCCCCGGCGCAGGAGCGCCGGCGGGAGGACGAGGCGCAATGAGCGAGCGCAGGTGAACCCGGGGAGCGCGCTTGCTCGCGGACGGTGCTTCCCGGCGGCACCGGAGTTGGGCGGTTCGCGAGCAAGCTCGCGCCTACAATCGCCGGCCCCACCTCCGCGCTCGGTGGATTCACCCTACGAGCTCCCCTCCCGCTTTGTGAAACAGTTCGCGAGCTCGCTTAACCCACTTCCAGCACTGCGAACAGGCGCCCCCGGAAACCCTTAATGCCACCTTAAGGTGGCAAGCGCATCGTTCAGACCGAGAAGAAGCCAGCTCCTCAGCGATGCATCTGCACACCGGTGCTTCTCCCCTTCGACTACGCTTCTTCCTGCACGGCATGGCAACTGCCACGAGGACCTCGTCTGGAAGGCCTGGACGACCGTCATGAATCGACCGGAGAAGTACCAAAAGGCTATCGAAGGGAACCGTCAGTGATAAAAAATGCCGAAGTCCCTGTGCTCCACACACCCACGCGAAACGAACCGTGAATAGCCCTGCCTGCAGCGAGGGCATCCAACCCAATCCGGCGCTAGGGATGACGATATGAAACTGCGTAAAGAAATTGAGAAAGCGATCCGTGAAGCCAATGGCGACCGTGCCCTGGCGGCCCTGGCCGTCTGCGCCTTGCTCGACGAGCGCCTGAAGCTGGCCGAAAAAGGCTGGTTCGACGACGACCCTCTCCTCCTGAATGCCCTCAAGGACTCCGAGCAGATTCCGGCGCTGCTCCATTCGGCAGCCTGACGACCAACCGGCCCCTGTTCGTCCAGGGGCCACGTTACCTCTAAGTATCTATCCCTGCTGCCTCCCCTTCCCCTGAAGAGAACAACACCACGCCAGCGACCACAGGCCTGATGCGGTGCCCCTGCACGCATGATCCCTGCGGGCTTGGACGGCCTTGCTTCTACATCCCCACACCTTTGTCTCTTCGCAAGCCGACTCGCGCCTACAAGAGCGTCACCCTGATCTACGCTCAGTGCTGTGCGATGCACAGGAGTGACGCGATGAGCACCGATGACAAGCTGAACCTCGATGAACTCACCCTGGTCCCCATGGAACCCGCCGAGGCAGAGTCGGCCGCGCCTGCGGTGCCGGCCAAGCCGAAATTCATGGTCGATACCCGCCACGGGGGGGAGCGGCGCAGCGGCACCGACCGGCGCCAGAGCATCCGTTTCGAGGCGGACCGCCGCAAGGGCGACCGACGCGCGGGACAAGGCGATCCCTGGTCGAAGTTCACCGATATCTGACTGCCCGGGCGGCAAGGCTTGCGTAAGGAACCGGGCGGGTGGAGCGGGCGACACCCATAGACGGGCCAATGGGTATCGCAAGTACCGTGCTGCTCAAGCTCCACGCCGAGCGCCGCCGGGCAGTTGCGGGGGCTCAGTGGCGAATGCCGCCAAGCCACTCCGGCGATGAAACCAGGCTCTGATGGATCAGCGGCCAGACGGCTTCCGCGGCACGGCGGGAGAACATCTTGAAATGCCCGATCTCGCGCATGCCCGCCTCTTCGGGGGAAATGCTCTGCAGCGATGAGTGCGCGGCCTGGCTGTAGTAGTCGACGACCTCCGCAACGCTGCCCAGCGGGGCCATCCGGTCATCGCTGAACGCCAGCGCCACGAGCGTGCCCTTGAAGCGCCGGTATCCCTCCCGGTTCAGTCCCGGATCAGCCTGAAGGTATCCCGGCACCCGCACCCATCGCCGCCAGCGATAGATCACCTTTCGGGGAATGTTTTCTCCCGCGCCGATCTTCTTCGCCGGGAAATACCCCCGGATCGGGACCAGCAGCGGGATCAGGAGATACACATACATGCGCAGCAACGCCCGGATGCGAGGGCCGAAATGCCCCATGTAGCCGCTCTGCGCCGACACCAGCACGATGTGGTCCACCAGCCCGATCGCCGGAGACGCCCCCAAGGTCGCGCCACCGAAGCTGTGCCCGATGCAGCACAGCGGCACATCGGGATATTTCCGCCAGATCACCTCTTCCTCCATTCCGAGAGCGGCCAGAGAAGAGCACCTGAACTCAAGGCCAACAAGAACCCGCCATCCGCGTCTTAATCCGCCCTCACACCGAAATAGCCCTTGGAAAAGTCAAAAATCCGAACTCCCTCGCAAAGACGCTGCCGAGACCAACCAAAAGAGAAGAAATCGGGATTGTTCAGGCAAAAAGGCAGCAGTTTCCGGACCATCAACAAGCAATGGCTTTCCTGATTCTCATACGTCCTACCTCCAGACAGACCGCTCCCGCAGGCAGCGGCGCCGTCTCCCGTGGCCAAGCGGCGCGCCACGTCCGCATTGCCGGCGTTCAAGCGAGCTGTTAAAAGCGGAATCGACATTCAGAAAACCGATACCGCCATGAGCGACAGTGAAAAATCGAATACCCGCCTGTTCGACCTCGACCTGCTCCGCGCCATCGTCACGGTGGCCGACTGCGGCAGCTTCACCACGGCCGCCACGCGCCTGCACTCGACCCAGTCCACCATCAGCCAGAAGATCCGCCGCCTGGAGGAGATGGCCGGGCACCGCCTGCTGGAGCGCGGCAACCGCGACGTGCTGCCCACCGATGCCGGGGAGACGCTGCTGGGCTATGCGCGGCGCCTGCTGGCGCTGAACGACGAGATGGTCGAGGCGCTGTCCGGCGCGCTGGTGGCGCTGACGGTGCGCATCGGCGTGCCGGACGACTTCGCCACGGGGCGCACCACCGAGCAGCTGGCGGCGTTCAACCGGCGCTACCCGCAGGTGAAGCTGGAGGTCACCAGCGGCCTGAGCCGCGACCTGTCCGCCAGCTACGACCGCGGCGAGCTGGACCTGGTGCTGCTCAAGCAGCGGCAGAACGCCCGCGAGGCGGTGGCCTGCTGGCCGGAGAAGACGCGCTGGGTGGACAGCGCGAAGAACCCCTGCATCGAGCTGGACCCGCTGCCCATCGTCACCTTCCCGCCGCGCGGGGTGTACCGCGACGAGCTGATCGCCGCGCTGGAGGCCGTCGGCCGGCGCTGGCACATCAGCTTCACCAGTTCCAGCCTCTCCGGCATCCAGTCGGCCATCGCCGACGGCATGGGCATCGGCCTGCTGCCGCTGCGGGCGGTCACGGCGGAGCACGCGGTGCTGCCGAAGAACACCGGCCTGCCCTCGGTGGATGTGTTCGAGGTGGCGCTGCTGCACCGGCCGGCGGCGGACCCGATGGTGAAGGAGCTGGCCCGCGTGCTGTCGCGGGTTCTGGCCCAGGACACGCAGGGCTGAGCGGCGCCGCTCACGCATTCACAAATTGAATACAGTGGATTCCAACATTTAATTTGTGCATGAACATGCCGCTGGATATCGTGGTTCCCAGCGACGGCCAGCGCGTCGCCCTGCACGAATTGTTCGCCCCGGCGCCTGGCGCCGGGCAGCAAGACAACAATGAGGAATCGTCCCATGGCCAAAACCAGCTATTACGCGCCGCACGGCGGGCACCCGGCACAGACCGAACTGCTCACCGACCGCGCGATGTTCACCGAAGCCTATGCCGTGATCCCCAAGGGCGTGATGCGTGACATCGTCACCAGCCACCTGCCCTTCTGGGACAACATGCGCATGTGGGTCATCGCCCGTCCGCTGTCCGGTTTCGCCGAGACCTTCTCGCAGTACATCGTCGAGCTGGCCCCCAACGGCGGCAGCGACAAGCCGGAGCAGGACGCCAACGCCGAGGCCGTGCTGTTCGTGGTCGAAGGCGAGCTGAGCCTGACCCTGCAGGGCCAGCAGCACAGCCTGCAGCCGGGCGGCTACGCCTTCATCCCGCCGGGTGCCGACTGGAAAATCCGCAACACCTCCGGCCAGCACGCGCGCTTCCACTGGATCCGCAAGCACTACCAGAAGGTCGACGGCGTACCGCTGCCGGAAGCCTTCGTCACCAACGAGCAGGACATCGAGCCGAAGGTGATGCCGGATACCGAAGGCCGCTGGAGCACCACCCGCTTCGTCGATCTGAGCGACATGCGCCATGACATGCACGTCAACATCGTCAACTTCGAGCCGGGCGGCGTGATCCCCTTCGCCGAGACCCACGTGATGGAACACGGCCTGTACGTGCTGGAAGGCAAGGCGGTGTACCGCCTGAACCAGGACTGGGTCGAGGTGGAAGCCGGCGACTTCATGTGGCTGCGCGCCTTCTGCCCGCAGGCCTGCTACTCGGGCGGCCCGGGCCGCTTCCGCTACCTGCTGTACAAGGATGTGAACCGCCACATGCGCCTGACCCTGAACCAGCCGCACTGAGCGGATGGCGCGGGCGGGAGGTCTGGCTGACTCCCCTGGCGAGACAAGAAAAAACCGGCGCTCGTGCGCCGGTTTTTCTTTGGGCGGCATTCAGGGATCGAGCGACCCGGGCTCCCAACAGCGCCGTAGGATGGCGTGGAGCGAAGCGATACCCATCGAGTCTCGGGTAGCAACGCTGATGGGTATCGCAAGCTCCACCCATCCTACGGAGGCTCTGGAGCGGAACAGGCTCCCGTAGGAGCGGAGCTTCTTCGCGATGGTCGGCGGAGGCCGACCGCCTTTCGGCGGGTTCGCGAGCAAGCTCGCTACGGAGGTGAAAACCGGCGCTCGTGCGCCGGTTTTTCTTTGGGCGGCACTCAGGGATCGAGCGACCCGGGCGCCCAACAGCGCCGTAGGATGGCGTGGAGCGAAGCGATACCCATCGAGTCTCGGGTAGCAATGCTGATGGGTATCGCAAGCTCCACCCATCCTACGAAGGCCTTGGCGCGGGCCCGGCTCCCGTAGGAGCGGAGCTTCTCCGCGATGGTCGGCAGAAGCCGACCGCCTTTCGGCGGGTTCGCGAGCAAGCTCGCTCCTACAGGGGGATCAATGCCGGCCTGGACGCGTTTACTGCGTCCCGAACATCGCCGTCCAGTAGATGCCCGCGTCGCTCTTCGGGTCGGCCGCGTAGGCCGCGCCCAGTTCGCTGAACTGCGGGTTCATCAGGTTGGCGCAGTGGCCGGGGCTGGACAGCCAGCTGTCCACCACCTTGCGCGCGTTGCCCTGGCCGGCGGCAATGTTCTCGCCGATCTGCTGGAACGTGTAGCCACCCAGCTCGGCGCGGTCGCCCGGGGTGCTGCCGTCGCGGCCCTTGTGGTCGAAGTAGTTGTTGTTGGCCATGTCGCGGCTGTGGCCTTCGGCGATGCTGCCAAGGGTGGTGTTCCAGGCCAGCGCGGGGGCGTTGCCGAAGTTCTGTCCGCCGCACTGGCGGGCCTGGGCGCGGGCGGCGTTGATCGCCTGCAGCAGCTGCTGGCCTTCGGCCTCCCAGGTGCCGAGCTTGCCTTGCAGCAACGGGCGACCGAGGAGGATGCGCCAGTCGTCGCCCTCGCGGTTCACGCCGACGTCGACGAACTGCGGGTCGAGCAGCACCTGGCAGAAACTCTCCTGCAGGGCCTTCATCGCCGCGTTCGCATCGCGCGGGCCGATGAGGCTGAGCATGCGCACGCTGCTCATGGGGTAGCCGGTCTGGTTCAGCGCGGTCTTCCAGTCGCCGACGCTGGCGGGGATCGCCAGGCGCTGCTCAACCGCCAGCGGCGGGAGGACCTGCGAGGCGCTGCCGGCGCAGGACTGCACCTCGCCGCGATAGGCGTTGATGGCCTCGACCAGTTGCTCCTGGTCGGCGGCGACGGCGAAGGTGGCGGACAGCAGCCCCAGCGACAGCAGCAGGCTGCGCGGGATGAAGGACGTGGCACCCATGCGGGACTCCCCTTGGCGAAATGGCCTACATGATGCGCGATTCTTCGGCGTTTGGCTGCGCCGCGTGCGTGGGAAGCGCCGGCCGCGCGGCTGCGGATCAGCGCGCCAGCGGCTGCATCACCTCGACGTCCCGGATGTCGAAATCGCGGCGCAGGTAGTCCATGCGCCGTTCGTGGAATTCGCGCATGTGCGGCAGCGCGGTGTGCACGGCCAGGTGCTCGCGGCTCTGCCAGACCTCGAAGAAGGTGAACAGGGTCGGGTCGCTGGCGTCGCGCAGCATGTGGTACTGGATGCAGCCGTCCTCGGCACGACTCGGCGCGAGGTAGGTACGGAACAGGCGCTCGAAGGACTCGGCCTTTTCCGGTCGGGTGTGGGCGTGGAGGATGAAGGCGTACATGGGCATGGGCTCAGGATTGGCGGGGAAGATTGCCAATCCTGACGCAAATCAACAAATGCCATTCGTGATTCTCACGCACCTATCCTTTGCCCGGAAACGGGTTTTTCCGCCGTAGCCGCGCCGCTATCCTGCCGTCATCCTGAATTTGCCACTTCAAGAGTCCCTTCCATGAAAAAGATCCTGCTGATCAATGGCGGCAAGCAGTTCGCCCATTCCAATGGCCAGTACAACGCGACCCTGCACGAAGCGGCCATCGCCTACCTGGACCATGCCGGCTGCGACGTGAAGGAAACCTTCGTCGACGGCGGCTACGACATCCAGGAAGAAGTGCAGAAGATGCTCTGGGCCGACGTCATCGTGTACCAGATGCCCGGCTGGTGGATGGGCGCGCCCTGGACGCTGAAGCAGTACATCGACGAGGTGTTCACCGCCGGCCACGGCAGCCTCTACGCCAACGACGGCCGCACCCGCTCCGACGCCTCGCAGAAGTACGGCAGCGGCGGCCTGCTGCAGGGCAAGCAATACATGATCTCGGCCACCTGGAACGCGCCGCAGCAGGCCTTCGACGACCCGACCGACTTCTTCGAGGGCAAGGGCGTGGACGCGGTGTACTTCCCCTTCCACAAGGCCAACCAGTTCCTCGGCATGAGCCCGCTGCCGACCTTCCTCTGCGTCGACGTGATGAAGCGCCCGGACATCGAGGGCGATGTGGAGCGCTACCGGCAGCACCTGGCCAAGGTGCTCGCGCCCCAGGCGTAACGGTTGTCGTGTAGGAGCGGACCTTGTCCGCGAAGCGTTTCCCGGCAGCTCCGGCGCCGGGCTGATCGCGGACGGAGTCCGCTCCTGCAAGAGCCCCCCGCCGCGTCGCTCCGATTTACCGGCCGGATTCCCGCAGGAGCGGACTCTGTCCGCGATGGATTCCGGCAGCTCCGGTGTCTGGAATTTCGCGGACAAGGTCCGCTCCTACAAAAGCGGACTCGCATCGAGGTATTCGCCAGGATGCGCTCCCGTAGGAGCGGACCTTGTCCGCGATGGAGTCTCCCGCCAGCTCCGGCGCCGGGCAGTTCGCGAGCAAGCTCGCTCCTACGAAGAGCGGCAGCCCCGCCGCCAGGCGGCCCTGCATTGGGTTCCGCCGGCGAATCAGCTAGGCTTCGCCCTTTCCTACCGTCTGTTCAGGAGTTATCCCATGGCCCGTGCATCCGCCCGTCACATCCTGGTTTCCAGCGAAGCCAAGTGCAATGAACTCAAAGCTGCCATCGAAGGCGGCGCTGATTTCGCCCAGGTGGCCCGCGACAACTCCACCTGCCCGTCCGGCCGCAGCGGCGGCGACCTGGGCAGCTTCCGCCCGGGCCAGATGGTCCGCGAGTTCGACCAGGTGGTGTTCAGCGCACCGCTGAACGTCGTGCAGGGCCCGGTGAAGACCCAGTTCGGCTACCACCTGGTGGAAGTGACCAGCCGCGAAGACTGATCCGCTCCGCCCGCGCCGTGCCCGTCGAGGGGCGCGGCGCATCCCCTCGCTCCAGCATCCCCGCCCCCGTCATCAATACCGCCAGACAGCCGCACAACGAGCGGCGATCCGCCTCCGGCTTGCGACTACCGACGCAGGTCGCATCCGCCAGGCAATCGACTGCGCCACAGGCACCCGAGTGCAGATGACGTAGAATCGGCGGCTCACCGGGCCCGTAATGATTCCCGCCAGCGCAGCCGGCCACATGCGGTGCGTCAAAGTCCGCCGCTCGCGCCTCCCCTAGGCTTCATGCCCTGCATGCCTGCCGCTTGGCTAGTCTGAATGCAGACGCGCCCTCCCCGCGGGGACCTATCGCAGTACAAAGGATGTTTCCATGAGCGATGCCAGCACCACCGACCTGCCCGACGTCTTCACCTACCTGAGCCAGCTGCCGCAGCACGCCGGCTCCGACATGTTCTTCAGCGTCGGCGCGCCGCCGCACATCAAGGTCGAGGGGCACAGCCGGCCGGTGGACCAGCGCGCGCTGGGCAACGGCGAGGTGAAGACCCTGGCGTGGCAGCTGATGACGCCCGAGCAGGTGACGGAGTTCGAGCGCGACCTGGAGATGAACCTGGCGATCAGCGTGCCGGAGGTCGGCCGCTTCCGCGCCAACATCTACTACCAGCGCGGCGAGGTGGCGATGGTGGTGCGGCTGATCAAGCAGGTGATCCCGGACGTGACCAGCCTCGGCCTGCCGTCGATCCTCGACAAGCTGGCGATGCAGGACCGCGGGCTGATCCTGGTGATCGGCGCGGCGGGCTCGGGCAAGTCCACCACCCTGGCGAGCATGCTGGACTTCCGCAACCGCCACCGCTCCGGGCACATCGTCTGCATCGAGGACCCGATCGAGTTCCTCCATTCGCACCAGAAGTCGATCATCGACCAGCGCGAGGTCGGCCTGGACACCCACAGCTACGAAGACGCCCTGCGCAACGTGCTGCGCGAGGCGCCGGACGTGATCATGCTCGGCGAAATCCGCGACGCGCCGACCATGCAGAACGCCCTGCACTACGCCGAGACCGGCCACCTGTGCGTCGCCACCCTGCACGGCACCAGCTGCCGCCACGCCATCGAGCGCATCGCCCGGTTCTTCCCCGATGAAGCGCGCCCGCAGGTGCTCGCCGACCTGTCGCAGAACCTCCTGGCGCTGGTCGGCCAGCGCCTGGTCCCCGGCACGCGCCAGCGCCGCGTGGTGGCGGTGGAGCTGATGCTGGGCACGCCGCACATCCGCGGCATCATCCAGCGCGACGAGCTGCCGGAGCTCAAGGGCGCCGTGGAGCGCGCCCTGGAAAGCGGCATGCAGAGCTTCGACCAGAGCCTCTACAAGCTGCTGGAGGATGGCCGCGTCAGCGTCACCGACGCGCTCAAGTTCGCCGACTCGCGCACCGACCTGGCGCTGAAGATCAAGCTGGAGCGCGGGATGGAGGATGAGACGGGGGCGTCGATCTTCGGCGCCTGACGCTAGCCGGGGCTGCCGCCGTGGGGCAGATGGCGATCGATCACCGCATTGAGCTCCGCGCCCAGCAGCAGCACCCCGGAGGAAATGTAGAAGTACAGCAGCAGGACGATGATGGCGCCGACGCTGCCGTACATGGCGTTGTAGTCGGCGAAGTTCTGCACGTAGACGCCGAACCCCAGGGACGCCGAAATCCACAGCACGACGGCGAGCACCGAGCCGGGGGTGATGAGGCGGAAGGTCTGCTTCACGTCCGGCGCGACGTGGTAGATCACCGCCACCGCCATCGTCATCAGCAGGACGATGACCGGCCAGCGCAGCACGCCCCAGAGGCTCACCACATAATCCTCCAGCCCCACCTGCCCGGCGATCCAGCCCATGACCTGCGGACCGAGGACCATCAGCGCGGCGATCACCAGCAGCATGCCGACCAGGCCGACGGTGTAGAACAGCGACAGCGGGATGCGCTTCCACGCCGGGCGCGCCTCGCGTACGTCGTACGCCGCGTTCAGCGCGAACATCAGCGAGCGCACCGCCGCCGAGGACGACCACAGCGCGACGATGATGCCGAGCGACAGCAGGCCGCCCTGGCGCTGCTGCAGCTGGTCGATGACCGGATTGACCTGCTCCAGCGCCGGCGCCGGCAGCACGTAGTCGGCCTGTCCGCGCAGCCAGTCGAAGAACTCCGGCAACTGCAGGAAGCCCAGCAGGGCGATGAGGAACAGCAGGAAGGGGAACAGCGAGAACAACCCCTCGTAAGCCAGGGCGGCGGCATAGATGGGCATCTCGTCATCGAGAAACGCCTTCACCGTCAGCCTGCTCAAGGTCCAGGGCCCCAGGCGGAGCCCGCGCATGTCGATGAAACGCATCCTGCACATCCTTGGTGATGGCCGCTTGACGCCGGGCGAAGCGGCGCCAGGCGGGAAGCCCCCCGCCGCGCGCTCCAGTACGAACCATAGCCGCTCGTCGGTGGCCGATGCCAGGCGCAACGGCCCGTCATGGCCTATAAACACCCTGGCGCCCCGCGCCCCACTCCCATCGCCGTACAGGACAACCGCATGCCGATCTCCCGTCTCGCCCTGCCCCTCCTGCTGCTGACCAGCCTGGCCGTACAGGCCGACGAGGCCGCCGACGAAGCCAAGTTCCTCAAGGACTCGGTGGCCTATTTCGACCAGGTTTCCCGCGCCAACCTGCCGCGCCAGGTGGACAAGGTCACCACCCTCGACAGCATGCAGCTCGACCCGCAGAAGAAGATGCTGTATTACCGCTACGCGATTTCCAGCCTGCGCCTGGACCAGATGGACCTGGGCACCCGCGCCAAGTTCGAGAACGGCCTGAGGTCGCAGCTGGAAAGCACCACCTGCCAGCAGACCGAGCTGCTGCAGCGCTTCCGCCAACACCACCTGGGCGTCACCCACGAATACACCGGCAGCGACGGCAAGCCGCTGGCCAGCATCGTCATCGACCCGCAGACCCTCACTTGCGCCGGGAGTTGAATACCCATCCCATGAGCCGTGCCGACTACCACCAGGAACACGCCCGGCGCGCCGAGGCCGAAGCCCGGCGCCTGCTGGGCGAGCGCGCGGCCATGGGCGCGCGCTGGCTGCCCTGGGTGGCCACCGAGCTGTACCGCCTGAGCCCGCCGCATTACGCCGCGATGGTGCGCCGCGAGCTGGAACGCCTCGCCGCCGGCTGAACGGCCGCGCGGCGCGCCGCCCGAGGGCTATGCTGAAGCTGTCCGCCCTCGGATCGAGGGCATCCCGTCGGAGGACAGGCTCATGAAAGGTCTCGACGCGAAAAAGCAAACCAAGAAGAAGCCGCTGAAAACCGCGCACGAAAAGCGCATGGCCAAGCGGCAGAAGAAATCCGGCAAGACGCTGCTGGGCACCCCGCAGCAAACGTCCTGAGGGCTCGCCCCTCGTCACGCGGATAGCCTTGGAAGAGGCTATCCGCTTATCGATTCCGACCTCGCCCGACACACCCTACCTGTAGGAGCGAGCTTGCTCGCGAACGGATTTTCCGGCGGTGCAGGCGTCAGGCAGGTTCGCGAGCAAGCTCGCTCCTACAAAAACACTCCGCTCCGAAGTCAGTCATCCGCCTTCGGATCGAGCCCCGGGAACAGCACCTCGGTAAAGCCGAACTTGCTGAAGTCGGTGATCCGCGACGGATACAACCGGCCGATCAGGTGATCGCACTCGTGCTGCACCACGCGGGCATGGAAGCCCTCGACGCTGCGGTCGATCGGCTGCCCCTGCGGGTCGACGCCCTGGTAGCGGATGCTCCGGTAGCGGTTCACCGCGCCGCGCAGGCCGGGCACCGACAGGCAGCCTTCCCAGCCCTCCTCCAGTTCCTCGCCGAGCGGCGTGACCAGCGGGTTGAGCAGGATGGTCGGCGGCACCGCCGGGGCGTCCGGGTAGCGCTCGCTGCGCTCGAAACCGAAGATCACCAGCTGCAGGTCCACGCCGATCTGCGGAGCGGCCAGGCCGACGCCGCCGACGTGGTGCATGGTCTCGAACATGTCGTCGATCAGCGCCTGCAACTCGGCGCTGCCGAACATCGACGCGGGCACCGGCGGCGCCACGCGCAGCAGGCGCTCGTCACCCATCTTGAGAATTTCGCGGATCATGTCGGTCGTGCCCCTGGACTGCTTCCAAAGCGGAATCCTCGGCCATGCGCGGACCTCGCGCAAGCCGTGCGACCACTGGGCTCCCGCGCCGCGGAGGGCAACCCGCCGGTGCTAGACTCAATCCTGACGAAATTCAGCAAATGGCGGCGATCTGCCGATATCCACGGCAAATCGAGGTCAAACCCAGGGGGTACGAGCGGGGGGCGGAGGTTCGTCATGAACAGGCATTACTACATCAGCGACAACCTGGACGACCTGGACAAGGTCGAACACGAACTGCAGGAAAGCGGCATCAGCATGGAGCAGATGCACGTGCTGAGCGAGCAGGACGCCGCGCTGGACGAGCACCGGCTGCACGAAGTGCCCTCGGTGATGAAGCAGGACGTGGTGCACTGGGGCAAGGTCGGCCTGCTGATCGGCGCCTCGCTGGCGGTGCTGGTGCTGCTGGTGGGCTACCTGAGCGGCTGGACGCAGACCGCCGCGGGCTGGATTCCGGTGCTGTTCCTCGCCGCGGTGCTGCTGGGCTTCAGCCTGTGGGAAGGCAGCTTCGTCGGCCTGCAGCGTCCCAGCGGCGACATGCGCCGCTTCGAGCCCAGCCTGCATGAGGGCCGGCACGTGTTCTTCGTCGACGTGAAACCCGAGCAGGAGCCCCTGCTGGACATGGTGGTGCGCCACCATCCGCGCCTGGAAATCGCCGGCTTCGGCTCGGCGACGCCGAACTGGCTGGTCTCCGTCGAGCACGCCTGGAACCGCTTCCGTCACATGATGTGACAGGCCGGCGCCCTGCCCCGCCGGCCATCGCGCACCGCGCCGCCGCTGCGCCGCGGAGCGCCATCCTGCGGCCGCGCGGCCGGGCCGCTCAGACCAGTTCGATACCGTCGTCGAGGATGACGATCAGCCCCTGCTTGTACAGCCCGCCGATGGCCTTCTTGAAGTTGCCCTTGCTGACGCCGAACTGCTGCGCGATCAGCTCCGGCGGGCTCTTGTCGCTGAGCGCGAGCTTGCCGCCGGCCTCGCGCAGGGCGCTGAGAATCTGCTCGCTCAGCGCATCGGAAAGGCCGGCTCCGGCCGGTTGCAGGCTCAGGCTGATCTTGCCGTCGGCGCGCAGCTCCTTGATGTAGCCGGTCTCGCGCAGGCCGCTGCGCATGAACTTGAAGACTTCGTTCTTGTGGATCAGGCCCCAGTGCCGGCCTTCGATGATCGCCTTGTAGCCGAGGTCGGTGCGCTCCACCACCAGCAGGTCGACCGCCTGGCCGACGCGGTAGTTGGCCGGGGTGCGGTCCAGGTAGCGGTCCAGCCGTGCGGTGGCGGTGATGCGGCGGGTGCGTTCGTCGAGATAGACGTGCACCACCACGTAGTCGCCGACCTGCAGCGGGCGCTTCTCCTCCGAGTGCGGCAGCAGCAGGTCCTTGGGCAGGCCCCAGTCGAGGAACAGGCCGACGCGGCTGACCTCCACCACCTTGAGGCTGGCGAAACCGCCGACCTGCACCTTGGGCTTCAAGGTGGTGGCGATGATGCGGTCCTCGCTGTCGAAGTAGAGGAACACGTTGAGCCAGTCGCCCACCTCGGTCGGCTCGTTCTTCGGCACGTAGCGCTTGGGCAGCAGGATTTCGCCGCGGTCGCCGCCATCCAGGTAGAGACCGAACTCGGTGTGCTTGGCCACCTGCAACGAATTGAACCGACCTATGACTGCCATGACGCTTACCTCGTGAACGGGGCGGGCATTCTACGCGCTATGGCGCGCAATGGCTGCCGCCGGTTTGCCGGATGGGGATTGTTGCAGGAGCGAGCTTGCTCGCGAATGGCTCCGCAGCGGGGCTGGTTCGCGAGCAAGCTCGCTCCTACAGGCTCTCGGCCTGGCCGAACTGCAGCTCGGCCAGACGTGCATACAGCGGGTTGCTGGTCACCAGCTCGGCATGCCGCCCCAGCGCCACCAGCCGGCCGTGGTCGATCACCGCGATGCGGTCGGCGTTCAGCACCGTGGCCAGCCGGTGCGCGATCACCAGCGTGGTGCGCCCGCTCATCAACCCCGGCAGGGCTTGCTGGATCAGGTGTTCGCTCTCCGCGTCGAGGGCGCTGGTGGCTTCGTCGAGCAGCAGGATCGGCGCGTCCACCAGCAGCGCGCGGGCGATCGCCAGGCGCTGGCGCTGGCCGCCGGAAAGGCCCTGGCCGCTCTCGCCCAGGTGGGTGCGGTAGCCCTGCGGCAGGCGCAGGATGAACTCGTGCGCGTGGGCGGCGCGGGCGGCGGCCTCGACCTCGGCGTCGCTGGCGACGGGCCGGCCGTAGCGGATGTTCTCCTCCACGCTACCGTAGAACAGCGCCGGGTTCTGCGACACCAGGGCATAGCTGCGGCGCAGGTCGGCGGGATCGAGCCGGGCGATGGGCTGGCCGTCGATGCGGATGCGCCCCTCCTGCGGGTCGTAGAAGCGCAGCAGCAGGTCGAACAGGGTGGACTTGCCGGCGCCGGAGGGCCCGACCAGCGCCAGGGTCTCCCCCGGCTCGACGCGCAGGTCGATGCCATCGATGGCCCATTGCTGCGGGCGCGACGGATAGGCGAAGCGCACCCCCTCCAGCGAGAGGCGGCCGCCGACCCGCGCCGGCAGTCGCAGCGCGTCGCTGGCCGGCGCGTGGATGTCGCTGCGCGCCCGCAGCAGCTCGGCGATGCGCTCGGCGGCGCCAGCGGCGCGCTGCAGCTCGCCGATCACCTCGCTCAAGGTGCCGAAGGCCATGCCGACGATCAGGCTGTAGAACACGAAGGCCGCCAGCTCGCCGGCGGTGATCCGCCCGGCGATCACGTCCATGCCGCCGACCCAGAGCATCACGCCCACCGCGCCGAGCACCAGCAGGATCACCACGCTGACCAGCCAGGAACGCTGCAGGATGCGCCGCCGCGCGGTGTCGAAGGCCTGCTCGACGGTGGCGCCGAAGCGCTGGCGATCCTGCGCCTGGTGGTTGTAGGCCTGCACCGTCTTGATCTGCCCGAGCGTCTCGCCGACGTAGCTGCCGACGTCGGCGACGCGGTCCTGGCTCTGCCGCGACAGGCTGCGCACGCGGCGGCCGAACAGCAGGATCGGCGCGATGACCAGCGGCAGCGAGGCGACCACGATGCTGGTCAGCTTGGCGTTGGTGACGAACATCAGCGCTACACCGCCGATCAGCATCAGCGTGTTGCGCAACGCCATCGACAGCGACGAGCCGATCACCGTCTGCAGCAGCGTGGTGTCGGCGGTCAGGCGCGACTGGATTTCCGAGGCGCGGTTGTCCTCGTAGAAGCCCGGGTGCAGCTCGATCAGGTGATCGAAGACCCGCCGGCGGATGTCGGCGACGAAGCGCTCGCCGATCCACGAGACCAGATAGAAGCGCACGAAAGTGCCCACCGCGAGCCCCGTCACCAGCACGAAGAAGACCCCGATGGCGCGGTTGAGCAACGGCTCGGACTGGGTGACGAAGCCCTGGTCCACCAGCATGCGGATGCCCTGGCCCAGTGACAGGGTGATCGCCGCGGTGAACAGCAGCGCCACCAGCGCACCCAGGGCGCGCCAGCGATACGGGGCGAGGAATGCACGGGCCAGACGCAGGGCATTGCGCTGGCGGGATGACAGCAGGGGCATGGACGTCTCGATGCGCATCAGGCCCCCGGAGCGTAGCACCGCGAACGCCGTACAGGCGACGGCTGGCGCGGCGCCGGACCGCTCGTGCCGATACCCGCCCCGAAAGGTGCTCATCTGGTGTACAATGGGCGGCCAATTTGCGCAGACAGGTATGGCAGATATGACCACCAAGCCCTCCACCCGCCAGAAAGCCGCCCCCAAGGCACCCGCCGCGACCGCGACCAGCGAAGCGCTGGCAGACCAGGTAGCCGCCTTCCTGAAGTCCGGCGGCGAGATCCAGCAGATCGCCAAGGGCGTGACCGGTCAGAACTACGGCGCACCGAGCCGCCACATCAGCCTCGGCAAGAAGTAATACCCCCTTCGGCAAGCCTGCCGGTCCCGGCAGGCTGCCCGTTCCCCCTCCTCCACGTCCCCCTCAGCGCATTTCCATCGACCTGTTCGTCGGACCCTTGGTCCTGATGCCGCGTCGACCAAGCCCGGAACCCGGTTCATGCCCCACCACCAGCAGGCATTCCGCCGGCTTGCGGTTACAATGGTGCCCCTTTTCCCGCCCCGGTCTTCCGTCATGTCCGAACCCATCCGCCTGTCCAAGCGCCTCGCCGAGCTGCTGCCCTGTTCGCGCCGCGAAGCCGAGCTGTACATCGAGGGCGGCTGGGTGACCGTGGATGGCGTGGCGGTGGAGGAACCGCAGTTCAAGGTCGACAGCCAGCGCGTCGAACTGCTGCCCGGCGCCCTGCCCGAGCCCCTGCCGCCGGTCACCCTGCTGCTGCACAAGCCCGCCGGCTGCAGCGTCGAGGACGCCGTGGCGCTGCTGCGGGCGGAACAGCGCTGGAGCGACGATCCCTCGCCGCAGCGCCTGCTGCGCAAGCATCTGCGCCAGCAGCGCCCGACCACCCCGCTGGAAGACGCCGCCAGCGGCCTGCTGGTGTTCACCCAGAATTACGGCGTCATCCGCAAGCTGGTGGACGATGCCGCGCGCGTCGAGCACGAGTACGTGATCGAGGTCAGCGGCGAACTCGACGCCCACGGCCTGAAGCAGCTACCCCAGGGCCTGCCGCTGAAGGCCAGCTGGCAGAGCGAGGCCCGGCTGCGCATCGCCGGCAAGCAGGTGCGTCCGGGGCTGATCGGCAAGCTGTGCCGGGAGGCCGGGCTGCGCGTCGAGGCGATCCGCCGCATCCGCCTGGGCGGCGTGGCCATGGCCAGGCTGCCGGTCGGCCAGTGGCGCTACCTGCAGCCGGGCGAGCGCTTCTAAACCTCCATCCGACCAAGGTCCAGGGTTCCCCGCAAAAGGTGGGGAACCGCTCTGCCCCGCCACTTCGCGCCGCTATCGATGACGTCGATAGTGAACAGCAGGCGCTTTCAGTTCTCTTCACCGGGCCCGCACGGCATCTTCGCCCCATCAGCTCGCAGGAACCAGATTCGCCGGCCACCTCTTCCAGGCCGCAGGGGCGAACCCGCAACCCGCGACACTCGCCCACGGTTCGAAAGAGGATTGGATCATGCAAATCGTACTGGACTTCCTGCTCCTGGTTGGCTCCCTGGTGGAGCTGCTGCTCTACGTCGCCCTGGCCAGCGTGATCCTGGCCACCGTCGTGCTGGCCAGCGTGGTGGCGGTGCTGACCCTGCGCTCGCCGGGCCAGCCGATCGTCATTCCCGAACGTCGCCGGCCGACCGTGCGCAAGCCGCGCGCCGTGGCGGCGCAACGCAAGCCGGCGCTGGCCGAGGCTGCCTGAGTCAACCCCGGTAGCGCCCCAGCGCGGCCCCCAGGTCGCGTTCGAAGGCGCCGTCCTGCTGGCCGCCGTTGGCCATCATCCAGCGCACCCGCCGCAAGGTTTCTTCCCCGCTCATATCCGCCACGAAGCGTTGCGACTCCTCCACCAACGCTCCGGAATCCGCCGCCGCAACCCGCTCCACCAGCGCCTTCACATGGGCGATGCCGCCCGCCGGGAAACCGGCGATACGCCGCGCCAGGGCCTCGCAGAACGTCTCCAGCTGCGCATCCGGCAGCGCACGGTTGATCCAGTCATAGCGCTCGGCCATGTCCGCATCGAAATCCTCGCCGCCCAGGCACACCTCCAGCGCCCTGCCCCGTCCCAGCAGCTGCGCCAGGCGCACCGTGCCGCCGGCGCCGGGCAGCAGGCCGACCGCCACTTCCGGCTGGCCGAGCAGCGCCCGCTCGCGGGAGGCGAAACGCATGTCCAGCGCCAGGAGGAATTCGCTGCCGGCGCCGCGCGCACGGCCACGCAGTTCGCCGATGGTCGCCTGCGGCAGCCGGGCGTAGCGGCTGAACAGCGCACTGAGCGGGCTGGGCACGCCCTCCGGCAGGCTCATCGGCGGCGCGTCCAGCTGGCTGCCGAGGTCGTAGTGGGCGAGGAAGAAGTCCGGGTTGGCGCTGCGGAACAGCACCACGCGGGTCTCGCGGTCGGCTTCCAGCGCGTCGGCCAGGCGCAGCAGGTCGATGACCATGGCGCGGTCGACCAGGTTGATCGGCGGGTGCCGGAAGGTCACCACGGCAACGCCGTCGCGGTCTTCGCGGGTGAAAGTGCGGTAGTCGCTCATCGAAGGGCCTCCATTGCGAAGGCCCGAGAATGCGCCGGGGCGGCAGGCCCGCCCCAGCATTATCGATGCGCGGAATGGGCCGTCAGTGGTGGCCGATGCCCTGGTCTTCCAGGTGGTCGGCCTCGAACAGCGTCTCCAGTTCCTTGCGCGCCTCGCGGGCGGTCTGGATCACCGCCTTCTCGTCGTCGTAGACGTGGTACTGGGCCATCAGCACCGCCTCGTCGTGACGCCTGAAGCGGCGGATGCGCGCCGCCACCTGATCCTCGTTCAGCCCCAGGCCGGTGAGCAGCAGGCGGCTCATCTCCAGGCTGGAATGGAAGGTCTCGCGCACCGGGTTGGCGTCGACGTCGAGCAGGTGGTAGACGTGCTGGCGGTTGCGCGCCCGGCCGATGATCTTCATGTGCGGGTAGAGCTTGCGCACCAGCCGCGCGGTCTCGATGTTGGTCTGCGGGTCGTCGGTGGCGACCACGAAGAACTCGGCCTTTTCCACCTGCGCGGCGCGGAGGATTTCCGGGCGCAGCGGGTCGCCGTAGAAGATCGGGATATTGCCGTAGCTGCGGGTCAGCTCGATGGTGTCCACCGAGGTATCCAGCGCCACGAAGGGCACGCCCTGGGCGCGCATGATACGGGCGATCACCTGGCCCATCCGGCCCATGCCGGCAATCACCACGCGGGGCGCGTCGTCGGGCATCTGGCGGTATTCCGCCGGCGGCTCGCGCAGGGCGTCCGGCCTGGGCTTGATGCTGCGCGCCAGGGCCAGCACCAGCAGCGGCGTCATCGCCATCGACAGGGTGATGCCCAGCACCAGCAGGGCATGCAGGTCGGCATCCATCAGGTCCTGGGCCCGCGCCAGCTTGAACACCACGAAGGCGAATTCGCCGCCGGCGCCCAGCAGCACGCCCAGGCGCAGCGCCGAGACCTTGTCCAGCCCGCCGGCCAGGCGGCCGATGATGAACAGCAGCGGGAACTTGATCCCGACCAGCAGCAGGGTCAGGCCGATCACCCGCAGCGGCTCGCTGCGCAGCAGGCCGAGGTCGGCGCTCATGCCGACGCTGATGAAGAACAGCCCCAGCAGCAGCCCCTTGAACGGCTCGATCTGCGCTTCCAGTTCGTGGCGGTACTCGGAGTCGGCCAGCAGCAGGCCGGCGAGGAAGGCGCCCAGGCCCATGGACACACCCGCCGCCTCCATCAGCCAGGCGGTGCCCACCACCACCAGCAGCGCGGTGGCGGTGGACAGGTCGGCCTGGCCGGTGCGCGCCACCGAGCGGAATACCGGGCGCAGCAGGAAGCGTCCGCCGATCACCACCACGGCGATGCTGCCGACCACCTCCAGCACGTGGGCCAGGTCGCCGCCCGGCGCCGCCGCGTCGGCGCGCGCGCCCAGCAGCGGGATCATGGCGATCAGCGGGATGGCCGCGATGTCCTGGAACAGCAGGATGGCGAATGCCAGGCGGCCGTAGTGGCTGTTCAGCTCCTTGCGCTCGGCGAGGATCTGCAGGCCGAAGGCGGTGGACGACAGCGCCAGGCCGCCGCCGATCACCACGGAGGTGTTCATCGGCAGGCCGAAGACCAGCACGCCCAGGCTGGCGAGGGCCAGCGCGGTGAGCAGCACCTGGGCCAGGCCCACGCCGAACACCTGCTTGCGCATCACCCACAGGCGCTTGGGCGAGAGTTCCAGGCCGATGATGAACAGCAGCAGCACCACGCCCAGCTCGGACAGGCTGGCGACGCTGTCCGGGTTGTCGATCAGGCCCAGCAGCGAGGGGCCGATGAACACGCCGGCCAGCAGGTAGCCGAGCACGGCCCCCAGCTGCAGGCGCTTGGCCAGCGGCACCATGAAGACCGCCGCGAGCAGGAACACCACTGCCGACTGCAGGTAGTTCGTCCCATGTTCCATGTATCAAGACTCCTTGGAAGGGTTGGGGCGAAGCGAAGATCCACCCATGTCGTTCAAATCAGGCCGTTTCCATTCAGGCCTGCAAGGCCACGCCCTCGGCCATCAGGTGCCGCTGGAAGCGCCCGGCCAGCGCCTCCACCTGCTCCCACGGCCGCGCGTGTCGTTCGTCCAGCGCCACATGGCTGGCGGCGCGGCAGTGCGCGTCGAGCCCGCAGTGCCGGTAGAAGGCGTTGACCACCTCGACCATCGGCTCACGCTGGTTTTCCATCAGGATCGCGCCGTGGGCCAGCACCACGTAGCGGCCGTCGCTGGGCCGGCGGCGCCAGCGCTGGGCGGTGCCGACCAGCTTGCGCCCGCCCAGGTTGACGTTGTAGCGGCCGTCGCAGAAGGCGCCCTCCACCTCGCCCAGCCCCGGGTCCAGGCCCAGGGCGGCGAGCCAGTCGCAGAGCGGCTGGCAGAGGCGCTGGTAGGCGGTTTCGATGCGCGTCTGCTCGTTGTCCGCCAGTGGAATCGCATAGACCAGGGCGACGTTGAGCACGGCCGGCGACTGCGGCACCGGCTCGCCGCCGGTATCGCGCAGGGCGATCGGCCAGCCCAGTTCGGCGCAGGCCTGCTGCGCCGCACCGAAGCCGTCCAGCCGGCTGAGCCGGCGCGGCATCACCAGCGCCTGCTGGAGCGGGCGCCAGAACAGCAGCCCGCTGTCCCGCTCAGCGCGGAAGGCAGCGTCCAGCAGGGCCCGCTCGGCGTCCAGGCCATCCTCCACCGACAGGCGTTGCACTCTGTTCATGACCGATTCCTTCAGCATCCAGGGGGGCGGACTATGCCCGCGGCGGGCGATTCCGACAATGATCCGGGGCGGATTGTTGCAGCAATAACGATTTCTCGAAGGTAGCTTCAGACAGTCGTGCCAGACAACCCGGTCACATCTTTTCAACCTGCCACGACAGTGCCATCGTCGCTGGCTATTCTCCAACTGCCGGGACTTGCTTGGGAGAAGCAGTCATCATGCCCAGGACGTGGCTCCAGCGCCTGAAACACTCCATCGCGGCCAATGACGCGCTGGCGCTGCCGATTGCCCGGGAAAACCTGCGGCGGCTGTATTTCGCCGCCTCCTTCGCGGTAGCGTTCGACCTGGTCCACATCCTGGTGTTCTGGCTCAACCTGCAGGGCTCCAGCCCGCAGTACGACGGCTGGCGCCTGGATATCATCCGCATCCACGCCATGATCGCCGTGCTGTTCGGCGGCCTGGGGCTGCTCGCCTGGTTCGCCTCGCGCCCCCAGCGCGACCCGCCACTGTGGTTCATGAGCCTGCTGAGCCTGCTGGCCAGCGCCACCCTGCTCGGCTTCGGCATCGCCATCACCGGTGCGGACCAGCAGGTCACCAGCAGCATCACCCCCTTCCTGATGGCCTCGGCGGGTACCGCGCTGATCATCCTGATGCGCCCGCGCCACGCCATCGCGCTCTACGTCCTCGCCCTCGCCGCCTTCGAGGTGACGATGCTGCTGACCCAGACGACCCCGGAGCTGCGCCTGTCCAACCAGATGGGCGGGCTGACCATCAGCGGCATCGGCCTGGTGCTGTCGCTGATCCTCTGGCAAGGCCACGTACGCAACCTGCGCCAGCGCACGTTCCTCCGCCAGCAGCGGCTGGAACTGGAAGAGAAGAACCGCCAGCTGGAATACCTCGCCGGCCACGATCCGCTGACCGGGCTGTTCAACCGCCGGCAGTTCGACCAACTGGTGTCCATGGAACTGTCGCGGGTGTCCCGCCTGCCGGCGCCGACCAGCCTGCTGATGGTGGACCTGGATCATTTCAAATTCATCAACGACCGCTACGGCCACCCGCTGGGCGACGAGGTGATCCGCCATGCCGCCAGCCTGCTGCGCAACTACACCCGCAGCGGCGACAGCGTGGCGCGGCTGGGCGGGGAGGAATTCCTGCTGCTGTTGCCCGACACCGACCAGGCGCAAGCGCGCAGCATCGCCGAAAAGGTCCGCAGGCTGCTGGAGGAAACCCCGCTGCCGATGAAGGACGGCCTGCTCTACCTGACCGCCAGCTTCGGCATCGCCAGCCTGGAGGCCGGCGTGCCCGGCACCTACGAACAGCTCTACGCGGCGGCGGACAAGGCGCTGTACCGGGCCAAGGCCAGCGGGCGCAACCGGGTGGAAGTGATAGAGGTGGGCGCGCAGATGGGGACGTTCGATTGAGGGTGCGCGGTTTTCGCATCTACGAATGCGGCTCCCCGTAGGAGCGGACTCCGTCCGCGATGCTCTTGAGCGGGGCCGATCGCGGACAAGGTCCGCTCCTACGAAAAGCACCTCGGCGCAGATCATCAATCGACCCTATGGGAGTGATGGGTATCGCTTCGCTCCACGCCATCCTACGACGTGCAAATCCTTCAGCCACGGCTCTTTCTGTCACACCGAAGTCGCAGGCGCGCGCAGAGTCCCGTCAGGAGGCCGAGTGGAGGTATTGCGCAGAGGGGCGAGCGGCATGGATGCCGCGAGAGGCTTGAAGGGCCAGGGACGGCCCTTGCAAGCCGACCCTCGGAGCGATACCGGAAGGAGGGGAGTCTGAGCGAAGCGAAGACCCGGATGTCGGGACGGGCCCTTTTGGTTCCTTTTGGGGCCCCAAAAGGGACTCGCCCGGGAGGGCGAAACAAAATCTTCCCGCACACGCCGAAGCGGCGCAGAAACACCGAGCAAAGAGCATCGCGGAGAAGCTCCGCTCCTACGAGAGTCACGCCCCTGTAGGAGCGGACCTTGTCCGCGATCCGCCGGCAGGGCCGGCGTCAAGGGGGGTCGCGAGCAAGCTCGCGCCTACAACGAGCGAGGGCAGGCTACGGCGCGCTGTATTTGCGCGTCAGCCCCGGCGGCACGCCGGTGCTGTCGGTCCCGGTCCAGGGACCCTGCGGACCAACGCTCCAGTACCAGCCGTTATCCCAGTGGTAGTAGGTGCGCTGGCGGTAGTAGGTGTCCTTCTGCCCCTGCATCACGTAGACGCCCAGGCTGGCATCCCAGCGGCCATTGCCGCCGGGCGGCGGGGCGAACTGGGGCGGGCGCTTGGAGGTGGACTGCGGCTTGCTCGGCTGCGGGGTGATCGGCGCGGACGACGACTTGACCGGCGGCCGGGTGGTGGTGCCCGGCTGCGGCGGGGCCGGTGTCTGTACAGGAGGCTGCTCCGGCTGCGGCGGCTGCACCACGCAACCACCCAGTACCAGCAAGGCGCTCAGCGCCAGCAATCTACCCTTCATCACGCTACCCTCTCTTGTCCGGTTCAGCGCTGGTCAGGGCTGTCGATGGTGACAGCCTGCTCGCCAGCCTGGGCAGTAGACAACGCTTCGCTGCGGCCGATCCATTCCCCGGCGGTCGCATTGCCGGAGCGGGAAATCCGCGCCACCAGCTGCACCTGCGGGAAGGCCGAGAGCTTGAGCTGCGGCATCATCGCATCGGCATCGCTGAGCGCCACTTCAGTGGGCAGGTCGGAGACCTTCAGGCGCTTCACCGCCAGCGGCATCGGCGGGCCGCTCACCGCGCGGGCGAAGACGAACACGCTGTCGTCCGGCTTGACCTGGCCCTTCACCGCAGCGCTCAGGTCGACCTTCACCTTCAGCGTCACGCCGGCGGTGGCGGGCGCGGCAGGCTCGGCGGGCGGCGTCTCGCCCTTCTCGATCATGCGCTGGCGGGCACGCTCGATGCCGCCGGCGATGGCCTCGCGGGACGGATCGTCGGCCGGCAGCACCGCGACCAGGCGGCCCCAGTAATCGACGGCCGCGGCGTACTTCTCATCCTCGAAGGCGGCGATGCCGAGCAGGCCGAGGGTGGTGACTTCCTGCGGGTCCTTCTTCAGCGCTTCCTCCGCCAGCTCGCGCACTTCCGGGCTCAGCGCCCGGTTGCCGGCGAAGTACAGCGCCTGGGCCCACTGGCCGAGGACTTCCGGCTGGCGGCCGGAGAGGCGCGCGGCCTGCTCGAAGGCCTTGGCGGCATCGACGGCGCGGTTCTGGGTCATGTAGGTGCGGCCGAGGAAATACCAGCCTTCGGCGGAATCCGGCTGCGCCTGCACCGCGCGCTCCAGGCGGGCGGTCATTTCTTCCATGGACTTGGGCGCCTGGGCGAATTCGCGGGCCAGCTCGACCTTGTCGCTGGCGCCCCAGTGCAGGTACAGGCCGAGGGCGAGGAACGGCAGGGCCAGCGCCGCGATCAGCGGCGCGGCGCGGCCGAGGCGGGAGCGGCGGTCCTCGGCGCTGCCTTCGGTATCGGCCAGCAGCTCGCGGGCGGCCTCGGCGCGGCCGGCTTCCAGCTGGGCGTCGTCGAGGGTGCCGGCGTCACGCTGGGCGGTCAGTTCGGCCAGACGCTCCTGGTACAGGGCGACGTTGAGGGCGGTGCGGTCTTCCTCGGCCTGGGCGCGGCGGCCGCGCAGCAGGGGGATGACGAGGAATGCCAGGGCCGCCAGCAACAGCAGGCCGGCGGCGAGCCAGAAGTCGATCATTTGTCTTGGTTATCCAGCAATTGGTCGAGACGCGCCTGCTCCTCGGCGGACAGCGTGGTGGATGTGGCGGCGGCCGGGCGGCGGCGACGGGCGACGATCACGCCGAGCACGATCACGCCCAGGCCCAGCAGCGCGGCGGGGCCGAACCAGAGCAGCCAGGTGCGCTCGCTGACTTCGGGCTTGTAGCGCACGAATTCGCCGTAGCGATCGACCATGTAGTCGATGATCTGCTGGTTGCTCTTGCCGGCCGCCATCTGGGTGTAGATCTGCTTGCGCAGGTCGGCGGCGATCGGCGCGTTGGAGTCGGCGATGTCCTGGTTCTGGCACTTGGGGCAGCGCAGCTCGGTGGTCAGGTCGCGGAAGCGCTCGCGCTCGGCGTCGCTGGCGAACTCGTAGGTGTCGATGGCCGCGTGGGCGATGCCGCTGAGGGCAATGCCGAGCGCTGCGGCGGCGAAGAATCGCTTCATTTGCCCTCCGCTTCGTCCACCAGGCCCTGGTAGACCGGCGCCAGCTGCTCGCGCCAGACCTTTTCGTCGATGGCGCCGACCAGCTTGTGACGGATGATGCCGTCCTTGTCGATGATGTAGGTCTCCGGCGCGCCATAGACGCCCAGGTCGAGGCCCAGGGTGCCGGCGGCGTCGGCGATGTTCAGCAGGTAGGGGTTGTGCAGCTCCGCCAGCCACTTCTGCGCGGCGGCGCCGTCGTCCTTGTAGTTGATGCCGTAGATCACCACGCCCTTGGCGGCCAGTTCGGTGAGCACCGGGTGCTCGAAGCGGCAGGTCGGGCACCAGGTGCCCCAGACGTTGACCAGCGCCGGCTTGCCCTTGAGGTCGGCCTCGGTGTAGGTCTTGCCCGGCTCGGTGACGCTGGGCAGGGTGAACGCCGGGAACGGCTTGCCGATCAGCGCCGAGGGCAGCTCGCTGGGGTCCAGCCACAGGCCACGGAAGAGGAATACCGCGACGACCAGGAAGATCGCCAGGGGCAACAGCAGGATCGCACGCTTCACACTCAGGCTCCCTGTCCGGCGAGGCCCAGGGCCTCGCGTACACGCGTTTTCACTTTCAGCCGGTAGCGGCGGTCGAGCGCCGCCATTACACCGCCCAGGGCCATCAGCAGGCCGCCCAGCCAGATGAAGCGCACGAACGGCTTGATGTGCACGCGCACCGCCCAGGCGCCGTTGTCCAGCGGCTCACCGAGGGCGACGTAGAGGTCGCGGGTCAGGCCGCCGTGGATGCCGGCCTCGGTCATCATCGAGCTCTGCACGCTGTACAGGCGTTTTTCCGGATGCAGCACCGCGACTTCGGAGCCGTCGCGGATCACGCGGACGGTGCCCTTGTCGGAGGTGAAGTTCGGCCCCTCGAAATGCCGGGTGCCCTCGAAGAGGAACTGGTAGCCGGCCAGCTCCACCGACTCGCCCGGCGCCATGCGCAGGTCGCGCTGGGCGCTGAACTGGCTGGTGAGCACCACGCCGATGGCGCAGACGGCGATACCGAAGTGCGCCAGCTGCATGCCCCAGTAGCTGCGGTTGAGGCCCGCGGCGCCGGCGATCACGCCCTTGTGGCGGACCTTGTCGAAGAAGTCGCGCACGCCGGCCAGCACCACCCAGGCGGCCAGCAGGAACACGCAGAGGACCTCCCAGTGCAGCTCGCCGTAGAGGAAGCTGCCGGCCACGCCCAGCACCAGGGTGCCGATCAGCACCGGGGTGAGCATGCCGCGCAGCCAGCGGGTCGGGGTGTCCTTCCAGCGCACCAGCACGCCGACCGCCAGGGCCAGCATGAGGATCGCCATCAGCGGCATGAACAGCGCGTTGAAGTACGGCGGGCCGACCGACAGCTTGGCGCCGCTGATGGCGTCGAGCACCAGCGGGTAGAGGGTGCCGATCAGGATCATCGAGGCGGTCACCACCAGCACCAGGTTGTTCAGCAGCAGCAGGGTCTCGCGGGACCACAGGGCGAAGCCGACCTGGCTCTTGACCACCGGCGCGCGCAGGGCGAACAGGGTCAGCGAACCGCCGACCACCACCAGCAGGAAGGCCAGGACGAACACGCCGCGCTGCGGATCGGCGGCGAAGGCGTGCACCGAGGTCAGTACGCCGGAGCGGACCAGGAAGGTGCCCAGGAGGCTCAGGGAGAAGGCCGCGATGGCCAGCAGCACGGTCCAGCTCTTGAACACGCCACGCTTCTCGGTCACCGCCAGCGAGTGGATCAGCGCGGTGCCCACCAGCCAGGGCATGAAGGAGGCGTTTTCCACCGGGTCCCAGAACCACCAGCCGCCCCAGCCCAGCTCGTAGTAGGCCCACCAGGAGCCGAGCACGATGCCGATGCCGAGGAAGGTCCAGGCCACCAGGGTCCAGGGCCGCGACCAGCGCGCCCAGGCGGCGTCGAGGCGGCCGCCGAGCAGGGCGGCGATGGCGAAGGCGAAGGCCACCGAGAAGCCCACGTAGCCCATGTAGAGCATCGGCGGGTGGAAGATCAGGCCCGGGTCCTGCAGCAGCGGGTTGAGGTCGTTGCCGTCGGCCGGCATCTGCGGCAGCAGGCGCTTGAAGGGGTTGGAGGTGATGATCAGGAACAGCAGGAAGCCGGTGCTGATCATCCCCATCACCGCCAGCACGCGGGCCAGCATGGTTTCCGGCAGCTCCCGGGAGAACACCGAGACGGCGAAGGTCCAGCCGCCGAGGATCAGCGCCCAGAGCAGCAGCGAGCCCTCGTGGGCGCCCCACACGGCGCTGAGCTTGTAGAACCAGGGCAGCGCGCTGTTGGAGTTGCTGGCAACGTAGGCCACCGAGAAATCATCGTGGAGGAAGGCCCAGCTCAGGCAGCCGAAGGAGAACAGCAGGAAGGCGAACTGCCCCCAGGCCGCCGGGCGCGCCAGGCTCATCCACTGGCGATCGCCGCGCCAGGCGCCGATCAGCGGGAAGAAGGACATCACCAGCGCCATGCACAGCGCCAGGATCAGGGAAAGATGGCCGAGCTCGGGAACCATGTCAGTTGCTCCCCTGCGCCGTGGCGCCGGCCTGGCCGGCTTCGGCGCTGCCCAGCTTGCCGCTGTCCTTGAGCGCCTTGGTGACTTCCGGCGGCATGTATTTCTCGTCGTGCTTGGCCAGCACTTCGTCGGCGGTCAGCACGCCGCTCTCGTCGATCTTGCCCAGGGCGACGATGCCCTGCCCTTCGCGGAACAGGTCCGGCAGGATGCCGCGGTACTTCACGGTGACTTCCTTGACGAAGTCGGTGACCACGAACTCGACATCCAGCGAATCCGCCGAACGCTTGAGCGAGCCCTTCTCCACCATGCCGCCGGCGCGGATGCGGGTGTCGTGCGGGGCCTCGCCGTTGGCGATCTGGGTCGGGGTGTAGAACAGGTTGATGTTCTGCTGCAGGGCCGACAGCGCCAGGCTGACGGCGACGCCCACGCCGGCGACGATGGCGAGGACGATGAGCAGACGCTTCTTGCGGACCGGATTCACTTGTTGGCCTCCCGGCGCAGACGACGCGCCTCTTCTTGCAGATATCGCCGGCGCGCCAGCATGGGCGAGGCGACGTTGAGTGCCAGCACCACCAGACTGATGGCGTAGGCCGACCACACATAAAGGCCATGGTGACCCATGGCGAGGAAATCACCGAAGGACTGGAAACTCATAGCGCGCGCTCCACCTCAGCCTTGACCCAGCTCGCGCGGGCTTCGCGCTTGAGCACTTCCAGGCGCATGCGCAGCAGCAGCGCCACGGCGAAGAAGCAGTAGAAGCCGGCGACCATCAGCAGCAGCGGAATCCACATCTCCGGCGGCATCGGCGGCTTCTCGGTCAGGGTGAAGGTGGCCGGCTGGTGCAGGGTGTTCCACCAGTCCACCGAGTACTTGATGATCGGGATGTTCACCACGCCGACGATGGACAGCACCGCGCAGGCCTTGGCCGCGCTGTCGCGGTTGGTGATCGCCTGGCCGAGGGCGATGACGCCGAAGTAGAGGAACAGCAGGATCAGCATCGAGGTCAGGCGCGCGTCCCACACCCACCAGGCGCCCCAGGTCGGCTTGCCCCAGATGGCGCCGGTGACCAGCGCGACGAAGGTCATCCACGCACCGATGGGCGCGGCGCACTGCACGGCGACGTCGGCGATCTTCATCTTCCAGATCAGGCCGATGGCGCCGGCCACCGCCAGCATCACATAGCAGGACTGGGCGACGAAGGCCGCCGGCACATGGATATAGATGATGCGGAAGCTGTTGCCCTGCTGGTAGTCCGGCGGCGCGAAGGCCAGGCCCCAGACGATGCCGACGCTCATCAGCAAGACCGCGGCGACGGCGAACCAGGGCAGCCAGCGTCCGCTGATCTCGTAGAACCACTTGGGCGACCCAAGCTTGTGAAACCAAGTCCAGTTCATCATCAGGCTCTGTAAAGCTCTACTCTGTCGCCGGTACCGCTTCCGAAGTCCGGCGCTCGTTCGTTCACTCGCCGACGCTGATCTTCAGCCCGGCGGCGATGGCAAAGGGCGTCAGCGTCAATGCTAACGCCGTCAGGCTGGCCAGCCACAGCAGGTGCCCGGCGGTTGGCAGCCCCTGCAGCGATGCCTGCAGCGCACCGCTGCCGAGGATCAGCACCGGTATGTACAGCGGCAGGATCAGCAGCGCCAGCAGCAGGCCACCACGCTTGAGCCCCACCGTCAGCGCCGCGCCCACCGCGCCCAGCAGGCTCAATATCGGCGTGCCCAGCAGCAGCGACAACAGCAGGTCCGGCAGGCAGCGCGCCGGCAGCCCCAGCATGAGGGCGAACAGCGGGGACAGCAGCACCAGGGCCAGTCCTGAAACCAGCCAGTGTGCCAGCACTTTGGCCAATACCAGAAGTGCCAGGGGGTGCGGCGAAAGGACCCACTGCTCCAGCGAGCCATCCTCGAAATCGCTGCGGAACAGACCATCCAGCGACAGCAGCACCGCCAGCAGCGCCGCGACCCAGACCAGCCCCGGCGAGAGGTTCTTGAGCATTTCCGACTCGGGACCGACCGCCAGCGGGAACAGCGCGATGACGATGGCGAAGAATACCAGCGGGTTGGCCAGCTCCGCCGGGCGGCGGAACAGCAGGCGCGCCTCGCGGGCGAGCAGCAGGGTGAAGACGTTGCTCATCAGGCAGCCACCTCGCGACCATGCTGGCCGAGATCGAGCGCCCGGTAGCCGGCGGGCATCCGCGCCAGGCTGTGGTGGGTGGTCAGCACGACCAGGCCGCCGCGCTCGCAATGACCGGCCAGGTGCTCCTCGAGCTGCGCCACGCCCTGCTTGTCGAGGGCGGTGAAGGGTTCGTCGAGGATCCACAGCGGCGGCGCTTCCAGGTACAGGCGCGCCAGGGCCACGCGGCGCTGCTGGCCGGCGGACAGGGTGTGGCAGGGAACGTCCTCGAAGCCGCGCAGGCCGACGGCGGCCAGGGCCTGCCAGATGGCATCGCGGTTGGCCGGCTGGTGCAGGGCGCAGAGCCAGGCGAGATTCTCTTCGGCGCTCAGCAGGCCCTTGATGCCGGCGGCGTGGCCGATCCACAGCAGCAGCCGGGCCAACTCGCCGCGCTGCTCGCGCAGGGGCCGGCCATTGAGCAGCACCTCGCCGGCGGTGGGCTGCATCAGCCCGCTGAGCAGGCGCAGCAGGCTGGTCTTGCCGCTACCGTTGGGGCCGATGATCTGTAGCATCTCGCCGGCGCCCAGTCGCAAATCGAGACGCTCGAACAACATGCGCCAGTCCCGCTCGCAGGCGAGCGCCACGGCTTCGAGAAGTGGATGGGTCAAGGGCATCGGCAACCGTCGGGCAGAAAACATTCAGTGGTGCAAAAACGCGGCCATTCCGCCCGGGCCGTCATGCGCGACCACGGGCGGCGCATTATACACAGCCGCTCCTGTGCTCGACGTCAGGTTTTTCGACAGGGTGTAACGTCAAATCAGCGCACGGCGCTCCCGCCTGGAATGCCCTGCCGCCGCCGGACGGTCTAAAGTGCCTGCGACGCGCGCCGATACACTGGGCGTCCACCCGTCCCGCTGCCCAGGCAGGTCCCCGATGCCGAGCGAAATTGGCGCCTCCCGCCCGCTCCCGCCCTCCCCTCCGCCGCGCGGCGCCCCGAGCGCTGCGGAACTGACCCTCAAGCTCGCGCAGAGCCTGGGCGACCTGCTGCCGCCGGGTGAAAAGGCCCAGGCCGAGGTGGTCGCGGTGCGCGACAGCCAGGTCAGCTTCCAGCTCCTGCTGCGCCTGACCCTGGCCAGCGGCCAGCAGACCCTGGTCAGCGCCCAGAGCCCGCAGGCCCTGCCCGAGGGCAGCACGCTGCAGCTGTCGGCGCTGTCCCAGAGCAGCCTCGCCGCCACCCTGCTGGAACAGGCCACGGCGAATCGGAGCCTGACCGGCCAGGTGCCACTGGAAAGCCTGGACCTCGACCTGCTGCCGGTGGGCACCCTGCTGCAGGGCAAGGTCGATGCCAGCGAGCTGATCGCCCAGGGCAAGGCGGGCCAGGCCGTCTACAAGGTGCTGGTCAGCCTGCTGAACACCTCGCTGGCCGGGCGCCAGCTCAGCCTCGAATCACCCCACCCGCTGCCGCCGGGCAGCCTGCTCAGCGCGCGGGTACAGGGCCAGCAGGCCCTGCAGTTCCTGCCGCTGGCCAGCCTCCTCGACCAGCTCGACGTCAGCCGGCAACTGGCCAGCCAGCAGGGCCGGCAAGGCTCCCTGGAAGGACTGTTCCAGGCCTTGCAGGGCGCCGGGCGCGGCCAGTCGCTGAACCCCGGGCTGCGGCAGGCGGTGGACAAGCTGCTGACCGGCCTGCCCGATATCCGCCAGCTCGGCGACGCCAAGGGAGTGGCCCAGGCCATCCAGCAGAGCGGCGTGTTCCTCGAAGCCCAGCTGCTGCGCGGCGCGCAGGACCTGCCGCAGGACTTCAAGGCCAATCTGCTGCGCCTGATCGCCCAACTGCTGCCGGCGCAGAACGGCACCGCCGCTTCGGTGCTGGGCAATCTCCCGAGCAACGCCCTGGCCGGCGCCAGCAGTCTGGCGCAGGCGCTGCCGGCCTTCGTGCGCAACGCCCTCGGCGTGCTCGGCCAGACCGGCGGACGCACCCCGCCGCCGGCCAGCTTCCCGCTGCCCAGCCGGCTGGCGCACCAGCTGGAAGAGGAAGGCGACCTGGAAGCCCTGCTCAAGCTGGCCGCCGCAGCCGTGTCGCGCCTGCAGACCCACCAGCTTTCCAGCCTGTCGCAGAACGAAGTGCTGCCCGACGGCACGCTGCTCAATACCTGGCAGATGGAAATCCCCCTGCGCCAGCAGCACGACCTGGTGCCACTGCAAGTGCGCATCCAGCAGGAAGAACGCCAGGGCAGCGAGCGCGAACAGCAGCGCGACACGCTCTGGCGCGTGGAGCTGGCCTTCGACCTCGACCCGCTCGGCCCGCTGCACGCCCAGGCCACCCTCGCCCACGGCAGCATCGCCAGCCAGTTGTGGGCCGAACGCGCCAGCACCGTCAGCCTGATCGACCGCGAGCTGGGCGCCCTGCGCCAGCGCCTGAACGACGCCGGCCTCACCGTCGGCGAACTGTCCTGCAGCCTGGGCAAGCCGCCCCAGGGCGGGCGCACCGCCGTGGAACAACGCTGGGTGGATGAAACCGCATGAGCAAGCCGAAGACAGCGCCGCGCCAGGTCATCGCCCTCAACTACGACGGCCAGAGCGCCCCGACCCTCACGGCCAAGGGCGACGACGAACTGGCCGAAACCATCCTCGCCATCGCCCGCCATCATGAAGTGCCGATCTACGAGAACGCCGAGCTGGTGCGCCTGCTGGCGCGGCTGGAGCTGGGCGAGGCGATTCCCGAGGCGCTCTATCGCACCATCGCCGAGATCATCGCCTTCGCCTGGTACCTCAAGGGCAAGAGTCCGCGCAGCGCAGCGTCGCCCGCCGACGACGCCCCGTTGCTGCTGGAAGGGCCCGAACGCCGGGCCGATTGATAGCGCTCAGCGACAGGCCCGGTCACAGCGCGGCTCGCCGGGCAACTGGTAATCGCAGATCGCTCCCGCGGGCGAGCGCATCGGCTGCTCGTCCGCACGGCGGTAGAACGCCAGACTGCCGGCGATCTCGCACAGCTGGTCCAGCGAAAGCGGCTTGTCCAGCACCCGCAGCAACGGCACCCGATTGCGCCACGCCCAGCGGAACAGCCCGGCCCGTTCCTCGGTGCTGAAGCTGCCGACCAGCACGAACTGGCGGAAGGCATTGCTCCGGCTGAGGGCCTTCAGACTCGTCAGTTCGTTGGTGCCGGGCACGAAGTCGTCGTAGATGAACAGGCCGAAGCGCTGCTGGCCGGACAGCGCCTTGCGCACCTCGTCCAGGTCCAGGCACAGGCTCAGGTGATAGAGCTCCAGGCGATTGAGCAGCACGCTGTAATCGAGCAGCCGGCCCGGATGCGAACACAGCACCATGGCCCGGGGAGAAATGGCAGCCATATCGGTGGCCCTCAGGGAAGTTTCGACGGGGCCAATCTAATGACGTTCCAGTGGCTCTCTGATCAGACGCATCTGAAAGATGCGTAGTAAACGGCCTGCAACCAACTACCCGACATGCCACCGCCGGGGCGGCGGCAGAATCCAGCAGCGGGTGGAAACACCCCTGCGAACGTCCCTGGCCGGCCGGATCGCCGCCTCGTTCAGTGTTTGCCGCAGGCCGAAGAACGACTGCCGGCGCAGGGCCATTTACGGGAATCCGCAACCTCAGGGCGTGGACGTTTCCGCGTCCACTGACAGACATCTCCCAACCCGGATTTGCCGGGGTCCCGGCCACCTCATCCCTCCCTAAAGTCCAGCGTTCCAGAACGGACCTCACGGAGAGACAGGCGTGTTCCAGGCAGCCAACCAGACGCAATTCCAGCTGTTCATCGGCGGCGCTCCCAGCGACCTGCGTGTTCTCGAATTCCACGGCGATGAAGCGCTGGACAGCCTTTACCGTATCGAGATCGAAGTCGTCAGCGAACGCGCACCGTCGCCCGACGGCCTGCTGTCGAAGCAAGCCTTCCTGGCCTTCGACCAGCAACTCAACGGCATCCACGGCCTCATTCGCGAAGCCAGCCTTGGCGCCAGTGACCCACGCTTCTGCCACACCCGCCTGATCCTCGAACCACACCTGGCCAACCTGGCCCTGCGCCGAAACCAGCGCATCTTCCAGCACAGGAACGCCCAGCAGATCATCTCCACCATCCTCGGCGAGCATGGCCTGAGCACCTTCGCCTTCCGCCTTTCCGGTCCGCCACCGGAACGCGAGTACTGCGTGCAGTACAACGAGAGCGACCTGGATTTCGTTTCCCGGCTCTGCGAAGAGGAAGGCATACACCGGCACTTCGAGCACTCCGTCGGCGATCACACCCTGGTCTTCGGTGACAGCCCGGCAGCCTGGGCGACCATTGGCAAGGTGCCCTTCCACAGCGACACCGGCCTGGTCGCCGATACCCCGGTGGTCAAGCATTTCGGCATGGGCGCAGCGATCCGTACCTCCCGCGTTACCCGGCGGGACTACAACTTCGAAAAGCCCGCCATCCTGCTCGAGGGCAAGGACAAGGGCGACGGCAAGCCGGACCTCGAAGACTACGATTACCCCGGCCACTTCCTCCATAACGATCGCGGCAGGCAGCTCAGCCGGATTGCCCTGCAACGCCACACCGCCGACCAGCAGAAAGCCTTCGGCGGCGGCGACCGGCCGGTGCACTGCGGCCACCTGATCACCCTCACCGACCACCCCGTAGGCGCCAACAACGCGCTATGGACCGTCACCCGCGTCAGCCACCACGGCTACCAGCCCCAGGTGCTGGAGGAGCACGCCGGCGACGGTGCCGAACAGGGCTACCGCAACCACTTCGAAACCATCTCCGCCTACACCATCCATCGCCCGCAGCTGCTCCATCCCAAGCCCCGCGTGCTGGGCAGCCAGACCGCCGTGGTCACCGGCCCCAAAGGCGAGGAAATCCACTGCGATGCCTACGGACGGGTGAAGGTCCAGTTCCACTGGGACCGTGACGGCCAGTTCGACGACAAGAGCAGTTGCTGGGTGCGCGTCGCCAGCAGCTGGGCCCACAGCGGCTATGGCCACGTCGTGATTCCGCGTATCGGCATGGAAGTGCTGGTGAGCTTTCTCGAGGGTGACCCGGACCAGCCGCTGATCCACGGCTGCCTGCCGAACAAGCTGCGCCCGGTGCCCTACGCCCTGCCCGAACACAAGACCCGCAGCGTATTCAAGACCAACAGCAGCCTTGGCGGCGATGGCGCCAACGAACTGCGCATCGAAGACCGCAAAGGCTCCGAGCAGATCTATATCCACGCCGAGCGCGACCAGGACATCGAGGTCGAGCACAACGAAACCCACTGGGTCGGCAAGGACCGCAGCAAGACCATCGACCACGACGAAACCGTGCACGTCGGCAACAACCGCCGCGAAACCGTCGACGGCAACGAAACGGTCACCATCCACAAGAACCGCACCAAGACCGTCGACAAGCACGAGACCGACCACATCAAGCGCAACTGGTCGATCACCGTCGACCGCATGAAGACCGAGACGGTCAAGCTGACCTACCTGCAGAACGTCGGCCTGGCCAAGATGATGAACATCGGCACGGTGTACAGCCAGAACGTCGGACTGCACCTGAACACCATCGTCGGCATGAACCAGGTGGAGCGCATCGGCAAGAACCGCTCCACCACCATTGGCACCTCCATGACGCTGAACGTCGGCGGCGGGCTGCTGGGCTCGTCCGATGATGCGACCCCGGCGATGGCCGCGAAGAAGAACATCGTCGCGGACACCTCCACCAGCTCGCCCGCAGCACAGAAAGCGGCCAGCGGCTCCAGCCTGCAGATGGACGGCGAAAGCATCACCCTGCGGGTCGGCCCCTCGAAGATCGTCATCACCGCCGAGGGCATCTTCCTCGATGCCCCGGACATTCACCTGAAGTCCGCCAACACCGTCAACGCCGACGCCCCCAAGGACGTTCACCTCAACAGCGGCACCGCCCAGGCCGCGCCCAGCATCACCGTCGATGCCGCCTCGCCCGGCTTCTCCGGCTTCAACCCGCTGAACGACGCCGGCGGGCTGGCAAGTTTGGCCGGCGCAGCGCTCGGCGGCGACCTCGGCGGCCTTGCCGGGGCGGCCGCAGGGATGCTCGACGGCACATCCCCCGGACTCGGCAGCCTGGGCGGCTCGGACCCACTGGGGGCGGTCAAGGCACCGAAGGATTGCTGGTGATGATCCGGATCGACAACCACAGCGGGCTGCCACACCTGCTCTACGAAAAATGCGCCCCCTCCGGCGAGCCCTTCGACATCCTGGTGCTGCGCGGCACCTTCGACTTCAGCCGCGATGGTGCGCCGATGACGCTGGCCGCCGAACAGCGCCCCATCCAGTTTGGCGATTGCTACGACGGGCCGGTCAGCACCCAGCCACTGAAGGCGGTGATCGCCGAGGAAGGCGATCTGGTGCTGGGCAAGCCGGGGACCGACATATCGATGCAGGGCCACCTCCGGGCCTATCAGGGCCGGCCGCTCAAACACTGGCTGGCCGAACTCCACGTAGGGCCGGTGAGCAAATCCATCAAGGTCAGTGGGCCAAGAGAGTTGCGTGACTCCGCGACCGGCTGGCGCCTGGGCGAGGCCATTCCAGTCGATCAGGTTCCGCTGGATTACCGGCTGGCCTTCGGCGGCTGCTTCTACGATCCAGAGCCACCAGCCGAGGGCATGCCAGCAGCCAGCGTCCATTACGCCTTGAACGCCGCCGGATGTGGCTGGCTACCCGATTCGGCGGCGCTCAAGAGCCTGGACAAAGCGGCACGGCAACGCATCGAAGAACACCTCGCGCAGATCAGGAAAATGCCCGCCCCGCAGCTGGAGGAACCTCATGCACCTTTTGAGCACCCCCACCAGAAACTGACACCCCAAGGCTTTGGCCCCATCGCCCGATGGTGGGAGCCGAGAGTCTCCCTTCAGGGCACCTACGACCAGCGCTGGCAGGAGGAACGCTACCCCTTCCTCCCCGAAGATTTCGATCCCCGTTTCTACCAGAGCGCTCCCGCTGACCTGGTCTCATCCACACACCTGGCGGGCAATGAACCGGTCCGGCTCAAAGGCTGCCTCACGGACGGGGAACGCTCGATGTGCCTGCCCGGCATGGTCCCGCTGGTGCTCATCAATGAAGACGATCCCGACGGCCATGTCCGGTTTCCGGTTCTGGATACCGTTCGAATCGATCTCGACGCCCATCAGACCACGCTGCTGTGGCGCCTCCCCCTGGCGCAGCAGACGGCGCTCAATCGCCTGACCATTGGCCTGACAGCACTTTCGGCCTTGGGGCCGTCCGGGAAAAGGAGTTCCCAAGCATGACCGACCGCTTAAGCATCTCCTCGATGACAGAGGATGCAGCCGCAGAGCAGAAAGACGTAAATGCACGCACGCTGACTGAGCTGTCCAATCGTCAATCACAGGCCAGCAGCCTCCTTGGCACGCTGGACAAGCTGGAAAAGCTCCGTCCGCTAACCGACGCCGAGCTGTCAAGCCGCAGCCGCATGCAGGGCGAACTGGCTGACCTCCAGCGACAGCGGGTGGCGCTGGAGTCCACTCCCGTTGCTCCGCCTGCCGCAGCGGCCGGCGGCACCAAGCGACACGTTGCCAACGAAAGCACCCAGTGGAAGGCCATCTGCGTCACACCCGACTTCTGCCGGGTTGGCCCACCGATCATTGCCTTCGACTCCTTCGCGACCTTGGACAAGCAGGTCAAGTCCTCACCCAACGTCAAGGCACAAGGCGTACCGGTCTACCGGCAGGGCGACCTGTTCAAGCAAGTCCAGGCAGATGCCGGGCAGCATGTCGTTGCAACCACCTCGCTGGGCTCCGGCCACGTCAAGCTGCTGGATGGTCACAGCACGGTCATCGTCAACGGTCTTCCGCTTGCCCGCCATGACAGCTACTGCCTGGTGAACTGCGATGCCAACGGCATCGGCGGGGCGCTCGGGAAGATCGTCAGTAACCGCAAAAATGCCGGCGGCAGCGACCCTGCCAGTGCCGCCAGCAACCCGGACGCCCCACCCGGTGAACGCACCAGTCCCTATCTGGAAGAACTCAAGGCCAAGCGCGAAGCCCTGAACGAACAACTCATCGACTTCGATGCGGCCGACGAGTTCGTTCGCTTCGATGACCTCAACAAAATGCTGGACGCCCGCATTGCCGACATCAAGTCAGCCCCTCTTCCCGGCGTCCCCTTCAGCGACCTGATTCCAGGCGTCGGCGAGATCGGCGCACAGATACAGCGCGGTACCCTGGGGTTCGTCAAGGACATCGCCACCGGCATCGGCGAGCTGGGCTACGAAGGCGCAAAGGCAGTCGGCAAAATCCAGCAGACGATCTACACACCTGCCGGCGTTCAAGCCAAGGTGCTGGATGCACAGATTCTTGGGGAAGATATCCGCCTGGGAAACGTGACCCCGGAAACGGTGACCGCCGATGCCAAGGGAAAGGCAAAGGCGATTGGAAGCGCAATGGTCCAACCGGTCGTCACCCCCTGGGAAAAAGGCGACTACACAGAAGCCATTACACGGGGCGCGCTGGAAGTATCCACGCTGCCCCTCGCCGGCCTGAAGGCCAGCATCCTGGGCAAACTTGGCGAAGCCAACAAAGTCACAAAGGCAGCCGAAGCGGCAAAAGCCGCTGAAGCCACCAAAGCCGCTGACGCGGTCGGTGATGCAGCCGACGTCGAGCGGGCCGCACAATCGAGCAGCGCGGCCAAAAGCGGCGACGGCGTCCACGTAGAACAAGGAAAGCCCACAGGCCAGAGCGAAGGCGACAAACCCGGAAACGCCTCGGCGGAAGGAACGAATTGCGAGTCCGGAAAATGTGGACTCGAGAGCGAGCCGGTCGATGTCGCCACTGGCGATTACATTCAAACCTGGCCGGTGCTCGACATTCCCGGCAGCATCCCCCTGCGCCTGAATCGGCACTACCGCTCGCGCCAATCGTTCCGTGGAGTCTTCGGCCGCAAATGGGCAGATGAGTGGTCCCAGCGCCTGGAGCTCGACGACCAGCGCATCACCTTCCACACCGCCGAAGGCGCCACGCTCGTCTACCTTGCGCCGGAAGATGACGTCCTCGCGCACAACCTGCGCGACGGGCGATATCAATTATCCGGCAACCGCTCATCGACCCTGTTCCTCTATGACCGGCGCACCCGACACACCCTGCGTTTTGAACCCAACGAGCGCGCCACACGGCCACTGAGCGCCATCGAAGACCGCAATGGCAATGCCATCCGCTTCCACTACGCAGACGGCCGCCTGCATCGCATCACCCACAGCGATGGCTTCCAGCTGGTCGTGCGCCACACCTCCAGCGGCCTGATCGAAAGCATCACGCTACTCGAGTCCGGGCAACCCGAACGCAATCTCCTGAACTGTCGCTACGAAACCTTCGGCCTCCTCACCCATTGCCATAGCCAGCAATTCGGCCAGCTCCAGCATACCTACGACAACCGGGGCTACATGCTGCAATGGCGCGATACCGACCAGACGCAGGTCGACATGACCTACGACGATCATGGCCGCGTACACACCGTCGGCACCCCACAAGGTTTCTACAACGACCGTTTCGAATACGAAGAACTTGCCCGGTGCACCCACTACTTCGACGCCGAAGGTGGGCACAGCCGCTTCTACTACGATCACAACAACCTGGTGGTCCGGAAAATCGACCCGCTCGGCCAGGAATGGCTCACCGAATGGGACGAATTCACCAACAAACTCAGCGAAACCGACCCGCTGGGCCGCGTTACCCGCTACCACTACAGCGACGCCGGCGAACTGCTTACCCGGATCGATCCCGACGACAGCCGCGAAACCCGCCACTACGACGCCTTCGGCAACCTCACGCGCTACTGCGCCAGTGACGGCAGCGCGTGGACGCTGAGCTACGACGAACGCGGCAACCTCGACACCCTGCAACTGCCCGATGGTCGACAGGTGCGTTACCGCCACGGCGAACACGGCGAGCAACTGGAACAGCTCAACCCCGATGGCGGCAGCCTGCGCTACCGCTACGATCCACACCACCGCCTGTGCGCCATCGAACAACCCAACGGCCACACCCATCAACTGAGCCTCGACGTGTTCGGCCGGCCGCTCAGCCACGCCGACCCGCTCGGCCATATCACCCGGCTCAGCTACGCCCACCACGCCCATCCGCGCGGCTCTGTCGCCGCCCTGACCCTCAGCGACGGCACCCGGCAACACTGGCAGTACGACGGCGAACATCGCGTCCAGCGCTTCACCGATGGCGAAGGCCGCAGCACCCAATACCACTACGGCCCCTTCGACCTGTTGTTCGGCCTCACCCAACCCGGTGGCCAGACCTTGCTCCTGGCCTACGACAGGCTGGCGCGCCTGGTCCGCGTCACCAACGGCCTGGGCCAGCACTACCGCTACCAGTACGACGCCGCCGGGCGCCTGGTGAGCGAACGCGACTTCGCCGGCTGCCTCACCCGCTACAGCTACAACGCCATCGGCTGGCTGACCGAGAAACACTGCGCCGACGGCGCACGCATCCACTACCACTACGAGCTGGACTCGGCACGCCTGACCCGCATCGAGCAGCACCCCGCCAATGGCCCCGTCGAAATCACCCATCTGGGCTACGACACCAACGGCCACCTGATCCGCATCAGCAGCCTCGGCGCCCTGATCGAATACCAGCGCGACGCTACCGGCCGGGTGATCCTCGAGCGCTGCAACTACCGCGAGATTCGCCATCAGTACGACGCCGACAGCGGCCTACCCGTCATCCTCCAGGCCGGCGCTTTCTTCGAACCGGAAACGGATCGCCAAGCCAATGCCGCCCTCCCTGACATTCGCTGGCAGCACGATCAAAGCGGCGACCTGGCCAAACTCAACATCGGCGACCACGCCCCGCTCGCCGTCCTTCGCGACGCCCTCGGCCGCGACATCCAGCGCCACAGCAGCGCGGGTTTCCTGCAACAACAGCAGTACAACCGCATCGGCCTGCTCAGCGCCCAAAGCGCCGGCCGGGCCCGGACCGTCGCCGGGCTGCCGAGCGAACTGCAAAGCCACGTCCAGCGCAACTACACCTATGACAAAGCCTTCAACCCCCTCCAGATCGACGACTCGCGCTGGGGCCGCAGCCGCTACCAGTACAACGCCAACGACCAGATCATCGCCGCCCACCTGGGTGGCGCCCATCTCCAACGCTGGCGCTACGACAAAGCCCTGGACCTGATCAGCGAAGCCCAGCCCTTGGCCGCAAGCGAACACGGCCAGGCCATCGAACAACAAGGCGGGCGCGTCGTGCGCTGCGGGCCCGACCGCTACGAATACGACGCCTGCGGCCGGCTGATCGGCAAAACGGTACAGCGCAACGGCTTCCGCCCCCAGCGCTGGGCCTACCGCTGGAACGCCGACAACCGCCTCACCCAACTGCACACGCCCGGGGGCGAACACTGGCGCTACATCTACGACGCCCTTGGCCGGCGCATCAGCAAGTTCCTGGTCATCCACGGCACCGTGGACACCCGGCAGATCGTCGGCGAGGAGTACTTCTGGAGCGGTGAACACCTCATTGAAGCCGCCCCCATCCGCGCCGATGGCGAGATTCTTTACGAGCAGGCGACCAGTTGGACCTACGCACCGGGCAGCGTCACGCCCATCGCCCAACGCAAGAACGGCAAGCTCTGCTACATCGTCACCGATCACCTGGGCAGCCCGCGCGAACTGCTCAGCGAGCAGGGCGAACTGGTCTGGTCCAACAGCCCCAACGTCTGGGGCTGGGCGCGACTCTGGAAAGCCGCCAATGACGACGGCGATGCCGTGGAATGCCCCTTCCGTTTCCCCGGCCAGTACTACGATGCGGAAAGCGGCCTGCACTACAACCGGCACCGCTACTATGACCCGCAGACGGCGCAGTACCTGAGTCCGGACCCATTGGGGTTGGGCGGGGGGAACCGGCCTCAGGGGTATGTGCATAACCCGATGGGGTGGGTGGACCCATTGGGATTAGCTCCCTGCCCAGCTAGCGGATCTCTTGATTGGTCAGGGGTAAACCCGAAAGGTGAATCGGCACCCGATCATGTTATGCGTCATGGAGCTGATATTGCTGATAGAGCTGCTCACGGCGTATTTGTTGAAGACCCGATAACTACCACTAACAAGGCATGGGATATTGCAGTGCGCGACGGAATACAGCCCACAGTTGGAGGCAATGGAAATTGGAACTATGCAATACCATATCCAGACGCAGGCCTGGGTGGAGGGAGGTCCGGCGCAGCAGCAGGCACCCCGATACTAAATAACGTGCGAATAGTTACCAAACCGAATAGCAATACTGTAGTGACATCCTTCCCGGAGTAGGCAGTGAACACAAAATACTTTGTAGCAATGGCGTGCAGCGTTGGCGAATACAATCAGAGCGATGAGTTATTTCTGATCAAGCTAAAAGACAATAGAATAGCAGGGCTATCTGTAGAGTTCGAATACATGACATGCGATATAGCCATGTCATGCAATCCAAACGAACACACAAAAGCCAAGTGGTTTGGAATCCCTCCTGAAGATCAAGATTGGAACTGGGCCCCAGCCTCACTTGATGACATAACCAGGCTCAAATTAGAAAAGTACATAATTGGATCAAAAAATGACATTAGCTCTTTTTTACCTCTCGACCCTCTCTAAATTAATAAAAACATCTATTAACGAATAAGAGAAAGGCTGATTTTTCAACCAAGATGCATGCGCCATCCACTGCAGCCTTACCACTACACTTACGGCGCCTGTAGCCGGCGTATCCGCAAGTTTTAGGTCATCCACAACACGACAGACAAAACACACCATCGAAGACGACATATATCTAGAAGAAGAAAAAGCGGATTATACCAAGAGACGCCAAGCATGAAACCTCGCAAAGAAGATATAATTAACTCAATAATTGATCTAGAGACAATTAGAACAACATTAGCACGCATTGGCAGCCAAAATGAAGAGTCAGTAGAAGAGCTATCACTAGCAATCTGCTATTTTGTTTTAAAATTTAATATTTTCAAAAAAACCCAAATAACCCAAAACTTAATGATCAATTTAATAAAAGAAGACCGTGAGGCCACAAAAGAACTCGAATCCGCACTAGAAAACTTTAAGCGATTCGAACTACCAAATCCTGTTACACCAGAAGATATAAAAATCATTATAAATAATCAATTCATCAACTAAAATAGCAGAATAAATAAAGCAGATTCATTATTCAGTAAAATAAAGCGGCCAGCTTATCCACCGACAAGGCGGCATCGTCCGCTGCGGCCCTGACCGCTACGAATACGGTGCTTGGAGCTGACGTATCCTCAGGCTCTAGGTCATCCGCGGCACGACGGATAAACAACAGATCGTCGGCGAGGAGTACTTCTGGAGCGGTGAACACCTCATTGAAGCCGCCCCCATCCGCGCCGATGGCGAGATTCTTTACGAGCAGGCGACCAGCTGGACCTACGCACCGGGCAGCGTCACGCCCATCGCCCAGCCCGCGCCCGTGGCGGAAAATACATCCCAAGGCCATCTAGAAGATGAATGAAAAAATAATTGATTTCATACTTAAATAAACAATCATAAAGACCGACCAAGGTATACCCATAGACATCAGAACACTACTTAGTCAAAAGCAAGAAGTACAAAATTTCACAATTAGCGAACAGGACAATCTTTACGAGATAAACATATATTTGAAGGACATGAAAAAACACAAGGAAATACTGCTGAGCATGGTGTCCTATTTACAGTATAGCGGAATGGTATTCCATCAGATGAGCGATGATGGAGACGAACCATCGTATCATTTTATAACAGCAACAGAAAAAAATCAACCGGCTTCTACTGTAAAGTTCTTTTCCATGATCAACATGGTAAGGATTAGAACAATCTCGGCGTAGAGGATTGCAAGATCAAAGGAGATATAGCACTAAATGAAAAAACAACAAAACCCACAAGGAGACACTGAGAAAATAAAGAGCCTAACCTATGCTGCAACTCAATTGGAAACTATAGTCCCATCAATTGACAGAATCGCATCAGGATTCCCCGACAGCACTAGAGCATCGCTGGCACTGTTTCTATTCTTTAAAGAGAATGATGTTTTAAATAAATTATCCAAGACCAGAAGAATAATAGTCGACGAACTCAGGAAAATTCTCAGCTCTGAAGAGTATGATGAGTGGTTAGAAAGTGATATGCCACCATGGAAACCACCATATGATTCCACTATGGAGGAACTGATTGAGGCCATTCGAGAAACCGAAGCGCCTTAATTTATAAAATAAAACCGATAAGATAACGGCTCGTGGATCTAGAGCGTTGTAATCCCTGAACTGCAGACCACCGCCGGCGAGGAGTACTTCTGGAGCGATGAACAGCTCTACGAAGACTCAAAGCGAAATACGCCGAAGCGCCGCCCCTCCGCCAGCCCGATCAGGCGCCCTACTCTTCCGGCTTGCGCTGGTGCAAGCGCGCAACCAGTTCGGCTTCGGCCTGGGACAGTCCGCAGCTCTGGGTCAGGTCGGCGGCCGAGGCGCCCATGCCGACCAGGCGCGCGGCCTGGCTGTAGGACAGCGTGGAGGGGTCGCGCTGCTCCATGCGCGTCAGGCGCTCGGGCAGCGGGGCGACCTGCCTGCCCAGCTCGCGCAGTTCCTCGCCCATGCGGACGTTGACCTGCTGGTAGGACTCCAGGCACTTGCCCTGCGCCTTCAGGCGCTGTTCGAGCTCGGCGATCCGCGCGGCGTGCTCCGCCGCCTGCGCCAGCTGGGCGCGCTGACGCCGCGCCAGCCAGGCGCACGTCCCGGCGAGGCCGGCACAGGCCACGCCGAGGATCACCAGCGCGATCAGCACCTCAGATGCTCTCCAGCTCCGACCACTCTTCCTCGGTCATCATCTTGTCCAGCTCGACCAGGATCAGCAGTTCGCCGTTCTTGTTGCAGACGCCCTGGATGAACTTGGCCGACTCCTCGTTACCGACGTTGGGCGCGGTCTCGATCTCGGACTGGCGCAGGTAGACCACCTCGGCGACGCTGTCGACCAGGATGCCCACCACCTGCTTGTCCGCCTCGATGATGACGATGCGGGTGTTGTCGGAGACCGGCGCCGGGTCCAGGCCGAAGCGCTGGCGGGTGTCGATCACGGTGACCACGTTGCCGCGCAGGTTGATGATGCCCAGCACGTAGCTCGGGGCACCGGGCACCGGCGCGATCTCGGTGTAGCGCAGCACTTCCTGGACCTGCATCACGTTGATGCCGTAGGTCTCGTTGTCCAGGCGGAAGGTGACCCACTGCAGAATCGGATCTTCGGCACCTTGCGCTGACGTTTTCTTCATATCCCTTCGCCTCTTCGTCTAACCGCGCCGCCAGCGGCGCGGTGGCTTTCGTTAAATGGATTGGCGTTCAAATCAGTGCGCGCTCAATGCTGCGGGCGCCGCGTCGCGTTGCTGGCGATCAGTTCGGCCAGGGCCGAGACGTCGAGCAGCGCGCACATCTGTTCGATCACCGTGCCGGCCAGCCACGGGCGCTGCTGGCGCTGGCTGCGCCATTTCACCTCGGACGGGTCCAGGCGCACCGAGCGGCTGACCTGGTGCACCGCCAGCCCCCACTCGTAGCCCTGCACGGAAATCACGTACTGCAAGCCTTCGCGATAGTCGTCGCGGTAGCGCTCGGGCATCACCCAGCGCGCGGTGTCGAGCACCTTCAGGTTGCCGGCCTGGCCCGGCAGGATTCCGAGGAACCAGTCCGGCTGGCCGAACAGCGGGGTCAGGTCGTGGCCCGCCAGCGGGTAGATCGAGCCCAGGCAGACCAGCGGCACCGCCAGGGTCAGCCCGGCGACGTCGAACAGCAGGCACTCGAAGGGCTCGGCAGCCCACACCGGGCGGCCGTTGTCCAGCAGCGCCAGCGGCGCGGCGGGCATCTCGGCGCTGCCCGGCTGGCGCAGCTCGATGACCTGCGCATCCTGCACCGCCCGGCTCGGCGGCGCCACCACGGGCGCGGCCGCGACCGGCGGCGCGGCGGGCTCGCGGGCGAGGCTCAGGCGCGCATCGCGCACCTGCTCTTCGAGCACCGCGGCTTCGAATTCGTCCAGGCTGATGCTGTCGCGCTGCGGCTCCACCAGGGTCGGCTGGGGCTCGACGACGACCGCCGGCAGCGGCTCGGCACTGGCCAGGGCGACCGGCGCCGGCGCAACGGGCGCGGCAACCGGCGCCGCCGGCTCGTCGGCGAAGTCTACGAAGGCATCCTGCAGCAGCGCGTCCAGGTAGGACTGCAGCGCAAGCTGGGGACGCGTGGCGGTAACGGAACGACTCATGGGTGATGACCGCGCAAGGGGACTTTCCAGCCTATCGGCCGTGCAGCAGCGAGACTTGAACGCTCTCGTCGGATTCTTTGTTCGAGGCCGGCCATGCTCAGGCCACCTGCGCCGCCGGCAACTGTGCCAGCAGATGCTTGAGCAGCGCGCGGTAGGCGATCACCCCGCGGCTGTTGGCATCGTTGCGCGACGGCACCAGGCCGTGGCGGCTGGCGTCGCGCAGCTTGGTGTCCACCGGCACGAAGGCCTGCCAGAGCGTGTCGGGATAGGTGTCGCGCAGCACCCGCAGTGCGCCCAGCGAAGCCTGGGTGCGGCGGTCGAACAGGGTCGGCACGATGGTGAACGGCAGCGCCTGCTTGCGCGAGCGGTTGACCATCGTCAGGGTGTTGACCATGCGCTCCAGGCCCTTGAGGGCGAGGAACTCGGTCTGCACCGGGATCACCAGGTGCTGGCTGGCCGCCATCGCGTTGACCATCAGCACGCCGAGCAGCGGCGGGCTGTCGATGATCGCGTGGTCGAACTGGTTCCACAGCTGCGCCAGGCTCCTGGCGATCACCAGGCCCAGGCCGTTCTGCCCCGGCGACTGGCGCTCCAGGGTGGCCAGCGCGGTGCTCGACGGCAACAGGCGGATGTTCTCGTGGCTGGTCGGCAGCAGCAGTTGCTCCGGCAGCCCCTCGGGGACGCTGCCCTGGTGCAGGAACAGGTCGAACACGCTGTGCTCCAGGGTGTCCGGGTCATGGCCGAAATAGCTGGTCATCGAGCCGTGCGGGTCGAGGTCGACGATCAGCACGCGCTTGCCGGCGTCGGCCAGCAGGCCCGCCAGGGCGATGGAGGATGTGGTCTTGCCGACGCCACCTTTCTGGTTGGCTACCGCCCAGACTTTCATAGTGCTCGCTCCGCGCTGACCGAGGATCGGCTCAGGGTTTTCATGCTGCTCACTTTCATTGCCCTGCCGCCGATGACGAAGAATTGACGGCGCCGCCCGCGGGCGCCTCACCGGCAAGCACCGGTGCAGGTTGCGTGCCAGCATGTCGCAGCGCCGGGTCCGCCTGCGCCTTGCCGCTGCCCACGCCGCTGACGCTGCGGCGCACCTCCAGGTTGCGGGAGATCACCAGCACCACCCGGCGGTTGCGCGCGCGCCCTTCCGCCGTCGCGTTGTCCGCCACCGGCTGGAATTCACCATAGCCCACCGCCGCCAGCCGGCCGGCGTCCAGCCCGTCCTGGGCGAGCATGCGCACGATGCTCGCGGCGCGGGCCGCCGACAGTTCCCAGTTGGTCGGGTACTGGGCGTTGTGGATCGGCACGTTGTCGGTGAAGCCTTCGACGTGCACCGGGTTGCGGTAAGGCGCCAGAATTCCGGCGACCTTCTCGATGATGCCGAAGGCGGCGTCGTTGGGAATCGCATCGCCGCTGGGGAACAACAGGCTGGAATTGAGGGTGATCTCGATCCAGAACTCGTTGCCGCGCACGCTGACCTGGTCGCTCTTGATCAGCTCGCCGAACGCCTGGCGCATGCTCTCGGAAATCTGCTCCAGGGTGTCCGGGCTGCCCTGGGGCTGGCCCTCGTCCATCGGTTCGTTCAGCGACTGGTCCGGCTGCTGGGTGCGCGGCCGCTCCTCGCCGACGGGGATCGGGCGGACCGCGCGGTCGGGCTGGTTGAACACGCCCGTGAGGGTTTCCGAGAGGATCTTGTACTTGCCCTGGTTGATCGAGGAGATCGAGTACATCACCACGAAGAAGGCGAACAGCAGGGTGATGAAGTCCGCGTAGGACACCAGCCAGCGTTCGTGATTCTCGTGTTCCTCGTGGCGGCGGCGGCGAGGCATTGGCGTCCCCTCCTCAGCCGGCGAAGCCTTGCAGCTTCAGTTCGATGGAGCGCGGGTTCTCGCCCTCGGCGATGGACAGCAGGCCCTCCATCAGCATCTCGCGGTAGCAGGATTGGCGCAGCACGATGCTCTTGAGCTTGTTGCCCACCGGCAGCAGCAGCAGGTTGGCCAGGCCCACGCCATAGATGGTGGCGACGAAGGCCACGGCGATGCCGCCGCCCAGCTGGCTGGGGTCGGCGAGGTTGCCCATCACGTGGATCAGGCCCATCACCGCGCCGATGATGCCGATGGTCGGCGAGTAGCCGCCCATGCTTTCGAACACCTTGGCCGCCGCCAGGTCGCGGCTTTCCTGGTTGTACAGGTCGACTTCGAGAATGCTGCGGATGGCTTCCGGCTCGGTGCCGTCCACCAGCAGTTGCAGGCCCTTGCGCGCGAAGGGGTCGTGCTCGGCGTCGGCGACGCTTTCCAGGCCCAGCAGGCCCTCCTTGCGCGCGGTCATGCTCCAGCCGACCACATGGCCGATGCCGCCGACCAGGTCGACCCTGGGCGGCAGGATGATCCAGCGCAGCAGGTTCACCGAACGCTTGAGCACCGGCACCGGGGTCTGCAGCAGCGCGGCGGCCAGGGTGCCGCCGACCACGATCAGCGCCGCCGGGCCGTTGGCCAGCGCGCCGACATGCCCGCCCTCGAGGAAGTTGCCGCCGATGATGGCGACCAGCGCGAGGATCAGGCCGACCAGGCTGAGCACATCCATCAGCCGCAGGCCTCGGTGAGGTGGCGGCCGATATCGTCCAGGCCGTACACCGCGTCGGCGAGGCCGGCCTTGGCGATCGCCATCGGCATGCCGTAGATCACGCAGCTGGCCTCGTCCTGCGCCCACACCTGGCTGCCGCTCTGCTTGAGCATCCGCGCGCCTTCGCGGCCGTCGGCGCCCATGCCGGTGAGGACCACCGCCAGCACCTTGTCGCCGTAGGCCTTGGAGGCGGAGCCGAAGGTCACGTCGACGCAGGGCTTGTAGTTCAGCCGCTCATCGCCGGGGAGGATGCGCACCGAGCCGCGCGCGTCAATCATCATCTGCTTGCCGCCGGGGGCCAGCAGGGCCACGCCGGGGCGCAGCTGGTCGCCGTCCTCGGCTTCCTTGACGGTGATCCGGCAGAGCTTGTCCAGGCGCTCGGCGAAGGCCTTGGTGAATGCCGCCGGCATGTGCTGGATCAGCACCAGCGGCGCGGGGAAGTTGGCAGGCAGCTGGGTCAGGACCCGCTGCAGCGCCACCGGCCCACCGGTGGAAGTACCGATGGCCACCAGCCGGTAGGGCTTACGCTTTGGGGCGGCGGACGGCGCCGGCGCGGCGGGCGCGGGGCTGCCGGCGGAGGCCGGCGCGGCATGGCGCGCGGCGCTGGCGGCGGCCGGCGCGGGCATCGGGGTGGTGGTGGCGTAGGCGGCGAAGCGGCGGTTGCTGCGGGCGATGGTGTGGACCTTCTCGCACAGCAGCTGGCGCACCTTGTCCGGGTTGCGCGAGATGTCCTCGAAGTTCTTCGGCAGGTAATCGACGGCGCCGGCGTCCAGCGCGTCCAGGGTCACCCGCGCGCCCTCGTGGGTCAGCGAGGAGAACATCAGCACCGGCGTCGGACAGCGCTGCATGATGCTCCGCACGGCGGTGATGCCGTCCATCAGCGGCATCTCGTAGTCCATGGTGATCACGTCGGGCCTGAGCGCCAGCGCCTGATCGATCGCCTCGCGGCCGTTGGTGGCCGTACCGACCACCTGGATCTGCGGGTCGGCGGACAGAATCTCCGAGACACGGCGGCGGAAGAATCCCGAATCGTCCACCACCAGGACTTTGACAACCATAGACACTCCTGAATAAAGCCTTGCCGCGCGCGGGCGTCCCCGCGCGCCGAAATCAGATACGCCGTGCGTAGCGCTTGAGCATGCTCGGCACATCGAGGATCAGGGCGATGCGCCCGTCCCCGGTGATGGTCGCCCCGGCCATGCCCGGCGTGCCCTGCAGCATCTTGCCCAGCGGCTTGATCACCACCTCTTCCTGGCCCACCAGCTGGTCGACCACGAAGCCGATGCGCTGGGTGCCCACGGAGAGGATCACCACATGGCCCTCGCCCGGCTCGTCATACTGCGCGCCCGGCACCAGCCAGCGCTTGAGGTAGAACAATGGCAGGGCCTTGTCGCGGACGATCACCACTTCCTGGCCGTCGACCACGTTGGTGTTGGACAGGTCGAGGTGGAAGATCTCGTTGACGTTCACCAGCGGGAAGGCGAAGGCCTGGTCGCCCAGCATCACCATCAGGGTCGGCATGATCGCCAGGGTCAGCGGCACCTTGATGACGATCTTCGAGCCCTGGCCCTTGGCCGAGTAGATGTTGATGATGCCGTTGAGCTGGGAAATCCGGGTCTTCACCACGTCCATGCCGACGCCGCGGCCGGAGACGTCGGAAATCTCGGCCTTGGTCGAGAAGCCCGGGGCGAAGATCAGGTTGTAGCAGTCGGACTCGGAGAGGCGGTCGGCGGCGTCCTTCTCCAGCAGGCCCTTCTCCACCGCCTTGGCGCGCAGCACGTCCGGGTCCATGCCCTTGCCGTCGTCGGAGATCGACAGCAGGATGTGGTCGCCCTCCTGCTCGGCGGACAGCACCACCTTGCCCGAGCGCGACTTGCCGGCAGCCTCGCGCTCGTCCGGGCCTTCGATGCCGTGGTCCACCGCGTTGCGCACCAGGTGCACCAGCGGGTCGGCCAGGGCCTCGACGAGGTTCTTGTCCAGGTCGGTTTCTTCGCCGATCAGCTCCAGGTTGATCTCTTTCTTCAGCTGGCGCGCCAGGTCGCGGACCTGCCGGGGGAAGCGGCCGAAGACCTTCTTGATCGGCTGCATGCGGGTCTTCATGACCGCCGACTGCAGGTCGGCGGTGACCACGTCGAGGTTCGACACGGCCTTGGCCATCGCCTCGTCGCCGCTGTTGGCGCCCAGGCGCACCAGGCGGTTACGCACCAGCACCAGTTCGCCGACCATGTTCATGATGTCGTCGAGGCGCGCGGTGTCCACGCGCACCGTGGTTTCCGCTTCGCTGGCCGATTTGTCCGGATGCGCGGCGCGGGCGGCCTCGGCGGGCTTGGCGGCGGCCGGAGCCGGCGCGGCGGCGGGCTTGGGCTGCGGCGCGGGAGCGGCGGCTTTGGCAGCGGGCTTGGCGGCCGGTTGAGCGGCGGCGGCCGGCTCGTCCTTGGCGCCGCCGAACTGGCCCTTGCCGTGCAGCTGGTCGAGCAGCGCCTCGAATTCGTCGTCGGTGATGTTGTCGTCGCCAGCGGCGGCGGGGGCGGCGGCATTCCCGGCCGGGGCGGCAGCCGGCTCTTCCTTGGCGCCGGTGAACTGGCCCTTGCCATGCAGCTGGTCGAGCAGCGCTTCGAACTCGTCGTCGCTGATCTCGTCGCCGGCGGCCGGTGCCTGCGCGCTCGCGGCGGGGGCGGCGCTGGCGGGCTCCTTGGCGCCGCCGAACTGGCCCTTGCCGTGCAGCTGGTCGAGCAGCGCTTCGAATTCGTCGTCGGTGATGTCGTCGTCGGAGGCCGCTTCGGCATCCGCCGCGGGCGCGGGCTCGGCGGCGGCCGGCTCCAGGGCGTCCATCAGTTGCTCGAACTCGGCGTCGGTGATGTCGCCGTAGGCGGCGGGAGCCTGCGCAGCAGGCTCGGGCTCGGCGGCCGGCGGTGCCGCGGCCGGTTCGTCGCCAGCCGGCTCGGCCAGGCGCGAGAGCGCGGCCAGCAGCTCGGGCGTGGCCGGGGTCGGCTCTTCCGCATCGCGCACCTGCTGGAACATCACGTTGACGGTGTCCAGCGCCTGCAGGACCACGTCCATCAGCTCGGCATCCACGCGGCGCGCGCCCTTGCGCAGGATGTCGAACACGTTCTCGGCGATGTGGCAGCACTCCACCAGCGCGTTCAACTGGAGGAAGCCCGCCCCGCCCTTGACGGTGTGGAACCCACGGAAGATTGCGTTGAGCAGGTCCATGTCATCCGGGCGGCTTTCCAGCTCAACCAGTTGCTCGGACAGTTGCTCGAGGATCTCGCCGGCCTCCACCAGGAAGTCCTGGAGGATCTCGTCATCGGCGTCGAAGCTCATTCGGTGCTCCCTACAGTGTCAACGACACTCAAAAACCTAGGCTGGACAACAGGTCGTCGACATCGTCCTGACCGGATACGACGTCCTTTCTTGTATCGGCAGCGATCTGCGGACCTTCACCCTTGGACGATCTTTCTTTTTCCACCGCCTCGCGCATCCCCTCGTGGTCATGCTCGATGCCGGCGTAGCGGTCCACCTGGCCGGCCATCCAGACCAGCTTGACCAGGTTCGTCTCGACCTCGGTGACCAGCTTGGTGACGCGCTTGATCACCTGCCCGGTGAGGTCCTGGAAGTCCTGCGCCAGAAGAATGTCGTTGAGGTGCGCGGACAGCTTGCGGCTGTCCTGGGCGCTGCTGTAGAGGAACTGCTCGACGCGCTTGGCGAGGTCGCGGAAGGCATCGGCGCCCAGCTCGCGGCGCATGAAGCGCGACCAGTCTTCCTGCAGCGCCTTGGCCTCGTTCTCGATGTGCGAGACCACCGGGGTGCACTCCTCCACCAGGTCCATGGTGCGGTTGGCCGCCCTCTCGGTCATGGTCACCACGTAGGACAGGCGGTCGGTGGCGTCGGCGATCTGCGACATTTCCTCGGCGTGGCGGGAATTCGGATCGATCTGGAAGTTGACGATGGCGTTGTGCAGCTCGCGGGTGAGCTTGCCGACTTCCTGGTAGAGCCCACGATCGCGCGCCTGGGTGAGTTCGGAGATCAGCTGCACGGCGGTCTGCACTTCACCGCGATCGAGGCAGTCGACCAATTCGCGCGCGTGTTTTTTCAGGGTCGACTCGAAGTCACCCGCGGATTCGTTGACGAGATCCATGACGCCCTCTTGGCCAGCCTCAGCCGCCGACCCGCTCGAAAATCTTCTCGATCTTTTCCTTCAGCACCTGAGCGGTGAAAGGCTTGACCACATAGCCGTTGACCCCGGCCTGGGCCGCTTCGATGATCTGGTCGCGCTTGGCCTCGGCGGTGACCATCAGCACCGGCAGGTGCTTGAGGCGCTCGTCGGCGCGAACCGCGCGCAGCAGGTCGATGCCGGTCATGCCGGGCATGTTCCAGTCGGTGACGAGGAAATCGAAGTTGCCGCTGTGCAGCATCGGCAGCGCGGTGGTGCCGTCGTCGGCTTCCGCGGTGTTGGTGAACCCCAGGTCCCGCAGGAGGTTCTTGATGATGCGCCTCATCGTGGAGAAGTCGTCCACGATGAGAATTTTCATATTCTTGTCCAAACCGACCTCCATCGATACCAGGCACGTCCTGGCGGGCGTGCCGTCAATTCATCGAGCGTCATGCGCTCGTGCCGTGCGGGGACGTCAAAGGGACGTCACCCAGAGAATTCGAAACTCCTGCGAGCATTTCCTACAGAAAATGCCGCCGCGAAACTACCCGAAGCTCAGTGCGCGCGCCACTCCGCCAGACGCGCCCGCAGGCGCGCCGCGCACTGGCTGTGCAGCTGGCTGACCCGCGACTCGCTGACGCCGAGCACCTCGCCGATCTCCTTGAGGTTGAGCTCCTCGTCGTAATACAGCGCCAGCACCAGCCGCTCGCGCTCGGGCAGCTTGGTGATGGCGTCGGCGAGCGCCGCCTGGAAGCGTTCGTCCTCCAGGCCGTGGGCGGGCTCGTTGACCTGGTGCGAAGCGTCTTCGGCCAGGCCGCTGCCCTGCTCGCCGTCCTGCAGCAGATCGTCGAAGCTGTACAGCCGGCTGCCCTGGGTGTCGCTGAGGATGCCGTAATAATCCTCGAGGCTCATATTGAGTTCGGCAGCAACTTCCTGATCTTTAGCGTCGCGGCCGGTTCTCGCTTCGACGGTACGGATCGCGTCGCTGACCATGCGGGTGTTGCGGTGCACCGAGCGCGGCGCCCAGTCGCCCTTGCGCACCTCGTCGAGCATGGCGCCGCGGATGCGGATGCCGGCGTAGGTCTCGAAGCTCGCGCCCTTGCCGGCGTCGTATTTCTTCGCCGCTTCCAGCAGGCCGATCATGCCGGCCTGCATCAGGTCCTCGACCTGCACGCTGGCGGGCAGGCGGCCGAGCAGGTGGTAGGCGATCCGCTTGACCAGCGGCGCGTAGCGCTGGATCAGCTGGTCCTGGGAATTCTGTGCCTGCGCCTTGCTGTACATACGCGCTCCAGAGGCCGGCATCATGCGGCGGGTCCCGTGGCTGGATGCTGCACCAGGCGTTCGACGAAGAACTCCAGGTGCCCGCGCGGATTGGCCGGCAGCGGCCAGCTGTCGACCTTCTGCGCGATCGCCCGGAAGGCCAGGGACGCCTTGCTGCGCGGGAACGCCTCGTACACCGAACGCTGCTTCTGCACCGCCTTGCGCACCGACTCGTCGTAGGGGATGGCGCCGACGTACTGCAGCGCCACGTCGAGGAAGCGGTCGGTGACCTTGGTCAGCTTGGCGAACAGGTTGCGGCCCTCCTGCGGGCTGTGCGCCATGTTCGCCAGCACGCGGAAGCGGGTCATGCCGTAGTCGCGGTTGAGCAGCTTGATCAAGGCGTAGGCGTCGGTGATCGAGGTCGGTTCGTCGCAGACCACCAGCAGCACTTCCTGCGCCGCGCGGACGAAGCTCACCACCGAGTCGCCGATGCCGGCGGCGGTGTCCACCACCAGCACGTCGATGTTCTCGCTGATATCGCTGAAGGCCTGGATCAGGCCGGCGTGCTGCATCGGCGTGAGGTGCACCATGCTCTGCGTCCCGGAGGCCGCCGGGACGATGCGGATGCCGCCGGGCCCCTGGAGGATCACGTCGCGCAGATCGCATTCGCCCTCGATGACGTCGGCCAGCGTGCGCTTGGGCGTCAGGCCCAGCAGCACGTCGACGTTGGCCAGGCCCAGGTCGGCGTCCATCAGCATGACTCGCCGGCCGAGGTCGGCCAGCGCCAGTGCCAGATTCACCGACACATTGGTCTTGCCGACGCCACCCTTGCCACCGGTGACCGCGATTACCTGAACGGGATGCATGCCCATATCAATACCCTGTCTCGTCATTCAGCCGCCGCGCCTCCTGGCGCTGCGGCCCTGCCGGCCGCGGTGCTCTACCGCTTCCGGCGCTCGCGGATCGTCTCCCAGAGCATCCGCCTCGCCGGGCGGCCCAAGCCGGCCGCCCATCGCCCCACCACGGGGCTCTTCGAATCGTTCAGCCGGCGCGCTGGTACAGGCCGGCGAACAGGTCGGCCATGTCGTCCTCGCTCGGCTCTTCCGGCGCCTGCAGGCTCACCGCGCGGCTGACCAGCTGGTGACTGCGCGCCACCTGCAGGTCGTCCGGAATCTTCGGACCGTCCGCCAGGTAGGCCACCGGGAGGCGCCGGCCGATAGCCAGGGCGAGCGCCTCGCCGAGGCTGCCGGCCTCGTCCAGTTTGGTCAGGATGCAGCCGGCCAGGCCGCAGGCGCGGTAGTTCTGCCACGCCGCCTTGAGCACCTGGCTCTGGCTGGTCGCGGCCAGCACCAGGTAGTTCTGTACGTTGAGGCTCTGCGCGGCCAGCGCTTCGAGCTGCATGCGCAGCGCCGGATCGTTGGCGGACAGGCCGGCGGTATCGATCAGCACCAGGCGCTTGCGCGCCAGCGGCGCCATGGCCTGGACCAGCGACTGCCCCGGGCTGACCAGGACCACCGGCACATCGAGGATGCGGCCGAGGGTCTTGATCTGCTCCTGGGCGCCGATGCGGAAGTTGTCCATCGACACCAGGGCGATGCTCTGCGCGCCGTACTTGAGCACGTAGCGGACCGCCAGCTTGGCCAGGGTGGTGGTCTTGCCCATGCCGGCCGGGCCGACCAGCGCGACCACCCCGCCCTGCTCCAGCAGGTCGTTTTCCGGGGTGTTGATCGAGCGCGCCAGGTGCGCCAGCAGCATGCGCCAGGCCTGCTTCGGGTCGGCGATGGACGCCACCTTCTCCAGCAGGCTGCGCGACAGGTCCGCCGGCAGGCCCATGCGCTGCAGGCGGCGCCACAGGTTGGCCTGCTTCGGACGCTGGCTCTGCAGCTGGTTCCAGGCAATGGAGCCGAGTTGCACTTCGATCAGTTCGCGCAGGCCGTTGAGTTCGAAGCGCATGGCTTCCAGGGCCTGCTGGCCGACGTTGGCGGCGGCCGGTGCGGCCGGCGCCTCCATGGCTTCGGCCAGGGTCTCGGCCGCCGTGCGGCGCGGCGCCTGCGCGTCGTACATTTGACGGTCCTTGCGCTCGGCCGCGCTGGCGCGGACCGGCTCGCTCAGCTCGGCCTTGGCCTGGGCGATGCGCGCCTGGGTCTTGCGCAGTTCGACTTCCAGCGCCGGGTTCGGCTTGCTGGCCGCCGCCGGGGCCTGGTAGTCCAGCGCCGCGGTCAGCTCGACGCCGCCGGCCACCCGGCGATTGCCGATGATCACGGCGTCCGGGCCCAGTTCGTCACGGACCAGTTTCATGGCCTGACGCATATCGGCGGCGAAGAAGCGTTTTACCTGCATGGCCTGCGACCTCGGTGCTCTCTATTCGACTACTGACTATTGCTGCCCAACGGTGGCGACAATGGTGACTTGTTTGTTGTCCGGGATTTCCTGGTAGGCCAGCACGTGCATGGTGGGGACCGCCATCCGCGCGAACCGGGACATCATCGCGCGGACCGGGCCGGCCACCAGCAGGATCGCCGGCTTGCCGAGCATTTCCTGGCGCTGCGCCGCCTCGACCATCGAGCGTTGCAGCTTTTCCGCCATTCCGGGCTCCAGCAACATGCCGTCTTCGGAGCCCTGTCCGGCCTTCTGAAGACTATTGAGCAATATCTGTTCCAACCTGGGTTCCAGAGTGATCACAGGCAGCTCCGGCTCTAGTCCCACAATGGTTTGCACGATTGCGCGGGACAGCGCGACGCGAACCGCGGCCACCATGGCGGCGGGATCTTGACTCTTGGCGGCAACGTTGGCGATGGCCTCGGCAATGGTGCGGATGTCGCGCACCGGCACCTGCTCCTGCAGCAGCGCCTGCAGGACCTTGAGCAGGGTCGACAGGGAAATCATCCCCGGCACCAGCTCTTCGGCGAGCTTGGGCGAGGTCTTGGCCAGCAGCTGCATCAGTTGCTGGACTTCCTCGTGGCCGAGCAGCTCGTGGGCATGCTTGTGCAGCACCTGGTTGAGGTGGGTGGCGACCACGGTGCTGGCGTCGACCACGGTGTAGCCCAGGGACTGCGCCTGGTCGCGCTGGGACGCCTCGATCCACACCGCCTCCAGGCCGAAGGCCGGGTCCTTGCCGGCGATGCCGTTGAGGCTGCCGAACACCTGGCCGGGATTGATCGCCAGTTCGCGGTCCGGGTAGATCTCCGCCTCGGCCACGCTGACGCCCATCAGCGTCAGGCGGTAGGCGTTGGGCAGCAGGTCGAGATTGTCACGGATATGCACCGACGGCATCAGGAAGCCCAGGTCCTGGGACAGCTTCTTGCGCACGCCCTTGATCCGCGCCAGCAGCTGGCCGCCCTGGTTGCGGTCCACCAGCGGGATCAGCCGGTAGCCGACCTCCAGGCCGACCATGTCCACCGGGGTCACGTCGTCCCAGCCCAGCTCCTTGGACTCCTGGGCGCGCTGGGCCGGCAGCAGCTCCTGCTGGCGCTGGGTTTCCTGCGCGGCCTGCTGCGCCGCCTGGCGCTGGCGCTGCCAGATCAGGTATGCGCCGCCGGCGGCCAGGCCACCGAGGCCGACGAAGGAAACGTGCGGCATGCCGGGCACCAGGCCCATGGCGATCAGGATCGCGGCGGAGATGGCCAGCGCCTTGGGCGAGGCGAACATCTGCCGGTTGACCTGCTGGCCCATGTCCTCGGCGCTGGACACGCGGGTCACCATGATCGCCGCGGCGGTGGACAGCAGCAGCGACGGCAGCTGCGCCACCAGGCCGTCGCCGATGGTCAGCAGGGCGTAGACCTTGCCGGCGTCGCCAAAGCCCATGGAGTGCTGCAGCATGCCGATGGCGATGCCGCCGATGAGGTTGATGAAGAGGATCAGCAGGCCGGCGACGGCGTCGCCGCGGACGAACTTGCTGGCACCGTCCATGGAGCCGTAGAAGTCGGCCTCCTGGGCCACCTCGGCGCGGCGCTTCTTGGCTTCCGCCTGCTCGATCAGGCCGGCGTTGAGGTCGGCGTCGATGGCCATCTGCTTGCCGGGCATGGCGTCGAGGGTGAAGCGCGCGCTCACCTCGGAGATACGCCCGGCGCCCTTGGTGACCACCACGAAGTTGATGATCATGAGGATCGCGAAGACCACGATGCCGACCACGTAGTTGCCGCCGATCACCACCTCGCCGAAGGCCTGGATCACCTTGCCCGCGGCGGCGTGGCCGTCATGGCCGTGGAGTAGCACCACGCGGGTGGAGGCGACGTTCAGCGCCAGGCGCAGCAGGGTTGCGACCAGCAGGATGGTCGGGAACACCGCGAAGTCCAGCGGCCGCAGCGCGTACACGCAGACCAGCAGGACGACGATGGACAGGGCGATGTTGAAGGTGAACAGCACGTCCAGCAGGAACGGCGGGATCGGCAGGGTCATCATGCCCAGCATCGCCAGCAGCAGCAGCGGCACGCCGAGGTTGCCCCGGCCCAGGCCCGCCAGATTGCTGCGAACGTTGCTGATCAGTTGCGTGCGGTCCACCCTCGACTCCCCTGCCCTGCGACGGGACTCGCGCCCGCCGGATCAAACTTTTGACGCCCGAGCGGGCGTTTGCAGGGGTTTAGCAGGAAGCGTTCCAACTTTTTCGAAGCAGCGGAAATAGCCGGTCTTGACGGGTTTCTGCGGACTCATCCGTGATCCGGGCGCGGCACCTGCACATCGCGGACGGAGTCCGCTCCTACGGGAACCTGCGGCTTTTGTAGGAGCGGACCTTGTCCGCGATCAGCCCCGCTCAAGAGCTTCGCGGACAAGGTCCGCTCCTACACGAGCAGATCCCGAGTGCGCTGTGCTTTGGGCTTTGGCTCTTGAAGACTTCCAGAGAAACATCCACACGCACCGGAGCGCCCCTTCAGGAGGCCGAGTGGAATCGGAGTTTCAGGGGTCGAGCGGCATGGATGCCGCGAGAGCGTTGTCGGGCCAGGGATGGCCCGTCAACGCGGGCCCCTGAAACTCCGATGGAGCGAGGGAAGTCCCGCGAAGCGGGACCCGGATGCAGGGGCAGAGACCTTTGCCTCCTTTGGGGCGTTTGCCAAAGGAGGTCGCCCGAGGGGGCGAAACAAAAAGCCCCAGCACATACCGAAGCGACGCAGAAACACCAACGCCAAAACGGTGGATAACGCTCCGCGTTATCCACCCTACGAACTGAAATGAGCGGTTTTGACGCCCCCGGGAGCTCCCGGGGGCATCCGATCAGGAAGCGGTCACTCGCCGCCCACGCAGCGCCTCAATGATCCCCATCGACAGCTTCGGCGTATGCAACTGCCCACGCCAGGCCCGCACGCAAGTGAAACCGAGGCTGAGCACCAGGTAGATCAGCGCCAGTGTCGACAGCAGATTGATCAGCAGCCGATTCAGTTGGAAGAGCCACTGAAGGCCCCCGTCCGTGGCCACCACCTGCATCCCGGCGACCAGCGCTCCTACTCCGAGCGAGATCAGCACGATGGAAAGCAACAGGTCGAGCATCTTCAACAGCACTTCGCGGGTGAGGATGAGCGCAGTCCGACGCAGAGCGATGTAGGCGACCACCAGCGCCACCAACGACCACCAGGGCAGTGCAAGGCTGAGGGCCAGATAGATGAGGGGAGAAGCTGCGGCGATCCGCCGGTCACGAACAGTGCTTTCCATAGCGTTTCCTGCGCCTCCTGGCGCTGATCAGGGTGACGCGATACTACCCAGGCATCGCGCTGACAAACAGCCCGCAAGCCGTCGGAACGGGACACACCGCACTAATCGTCCCGCCGCAAATCCGGCGGAATCGGCAGGTCCGGCATCGGCCCCGGGCGCTTGCCCTTGCCGGCGCGGTACTGCTTGAGCTGGTAGACATAGGCCAGCACCTGGGCGACGGCCAGGTAGAGACCGGCGGGAATCTCGTGGTCCAGCTCGGTGGAGTAGTACACCGCCCGCGCCAGGGCCGGCGACTCCAGCACCGTGATCTTGTGCTCCTGGGCCACCTCGCGGATCTTCAGCGCCATGAAGTCGTTGCCCTTGGCCAGCAGCTTCGGCGCGCCGGAGGCGCCGGGGTCGTACTTGAGGGCGACCGCGAAGTGCGTCGGGTTGGTGATCACCACGTCGGCGTCCGGCACCGCCTGCATCATCCGCCGCTGCGCCATCTCGCGCTGCATCTGGCGGACCTTGGCCTTGACCTCCGGCTTGCCCTCGGAGTCCTTGTACTCGTCGCGCACTTCCTGCTTGGTCATCATCAGCTTCTGGCGGTTGTCCCAGAGCTGGTACGGCACGTCCACGGCAGCGATCAGCAGCAGGCTGCAGGCCAGCCAGAAGGCGCTCCAGCCGACCACCCGGACGCAGTGCACCAGCGCCTGTTCGAGGGGCTCGTGGGCCATCGCCAGCAGGTCGTCCTTGTCCGACTGCAACACCAGGATCGCCACGCTGAGCACCACGGTGAACTTGATCAGCGCCTTGAACAGCTCCAGCAGGGACTTGCTCGAGAACATCCGCTTGAGCCCTTCCAGCGGGTTCAGGCGGCTGAACTTGGGCGCCAGCGCCTCGCTGGAGAACAGCCAGCCGCCGAGGGCCACCGGCCCGGCCAGCGCCGCCACCAGCAGCAACGCGAGGATCGGCCACAGGCCCGAGCCTGCGATCTGCGCGGCGCCTGCCAGCAGGCGCAGCATGCTGTCGCTGTTCAGCACGGTTTCGCGGGACAGCTCGAAGCTGCCGCGCATCAGGCGCATCAGCGCGTCCGCCAGGCCCGCGCCGTAGATCAGCAGGCCGCCGGCGCCGGCGACGAGCACGGCGAGGGTGTTCAGTTCCCGCGAACGCGGCAGCTGGCCTTTCTCGCGCGCCTCCCGGCGCCGTTTCTCTGTGGGTTCCTCTGTCTTGTCCTGACCGCTCTCGCTCTCAGCCATCGCGGCTACCTCGCTCGAACCAGTTCGCGGAGCAGTTGCAGGCCCTCGCTGGCGAGGGTCTGGTACTGCGTCAGGATGTCGGCGCTGCCGATCCAGACGATGACGAAGCCCATCACCAGGGTCAGCGGGAAGCCGATGGAGAAGATGTTCAGCTGCGGCGCGGCGCGGGTCATGGCGCCGAAGGCCAGGTTGACCACCAGCAGCGCGGTGATCGCCGGCAGCGCCAGCAGCAGCCCCGCGCCGATCACCCAGCCGAGCTTGCCGGCCACGGTGATCAGGTGGTTGCCCGACAGCCCCTCGCCCACCGGCAGGGTGACGAAGCTCTCGGCCAGCACCTCGAACACCACCAGGTGGCCGTTCATGGCCAGGAACAGCAGGGTCACCAGCATGGTGAAGAACTGCCCGAGCACCGGCACCGAGATGCCGTTGGCGGGGTCGATCATCGAGGCGAAGCCCAGGCCCATCTGCATGGAGATGATCTGCCCGGCGATGACGAAGGCGTGGAACATCAGCTGCAGGGTGAAGCCGAGCATGGCGCCGATGAGGATCTGCTCGCCGATCAGCAGCATCGCCTTGCCGCTCAGCGCGTCCACCTGCGGCATCGGCGGCAGGTTCGGCACCAGCACCACGGCGATCGCCAGGGCCAGGTACAGGCGCACGCGGGTCGGCACCAGCTGGGTGCCGAAGATCGGCATCACCATCAGCAGCGCGGCGATGCGGAACAGCGGGAACAGGAAGGCCCCGACCCAGCCGCCGATCTGCGCGTTGGTGAGCTCCAGCATCAGCCGATCAGCGTCGGGATGTTGCCGATCAGCGTCTGGGTGTATTCCATCAGCTGCCGTATCAGCCAGGGCCCCAGCACGATCAGGGTGAGCAGCACCACGATCAGGCGCGGCAGGAAGCTCAGGGTCTGCTCGTTGATCTGCGTGGCGGCCTGGAACATCGCCACCACCAGGCCCACCAGCAGGCTGGGCAGGATCAGGATGGCGACGATCACCGCCGTCAGCCAGAGCGCTTCGCGAAACAGGTCTACCGCTACTTCGGGGGTCATGATTGCTCCTCTTTCGCCACAGCCGGCAGGGGCCCGCTTTTCGTAGGATGGGTGGAGCCTGCGATACCCATCAGCGCCGCTTGCCCGGAAATCGATGGGTATCGCTTCGCTCCACGCCATCCTGCGGTGCCACGGCAGGCATTCACCCCGACAGGCGCGGCGGGCATCGCTACACCGTCCCGAAACTGCCGGCCAGGGTGCCGATGATCAGCGCCCAGCCGTCCACCAGCACGAACAGCATGATCTTGAACGGCAGCGAGATGACCAGCGGCGACAGCATCATCATGCCCATCGCCATCAGCACGCTGGACACCACCAGGTCGATGATCAGGAACGGGATGAAGATCATGAAGCCGATCTGGAACGCGGTCTTCAGCTCCGAGGTGACGAAGGCCGGGACCAGGATGGTCAGCGGCGTGGCGTCGGCGCTCTGGATGTCGGTGCGCTTGGACAGGCGGACGAACAGCTCCAGGTCCGACTGCCGGGTCTGCCCCAGCATGAAGGCCTTCAGCGGCACCTCGGCGCGGCTGAGCGCCTCCTGCGCCGGAATCTGCTCGTTGAGGTAGGGCTGCAGCGCGTTGCCGTTGATCTTGTCGAACACCGGCGCCATGACGAACAGGGTGAGGAACAGCGCGAGGCCGATCAGCACCTGGTTCGACGGCGTGCTCTGCAGGCCCAGCGCCTGGCGCAGGATGGAGAAGACGATGATGATCCGGGTGAAGCTGGTCATCAGCATGACGAACGCCGGGATGAAACTCAGCGCCGTCATGATCAGCAGGATCTGCAGGCTGACCGAGTATTCCTGCTGACCCTGCGGGTTGGTGGTCACGGTGATCGCCGGGATCTGCGTCGGATCGGCGGCGAAGGCCTGCGGCACCGTCAGCGCCAGCAGCCCCAGAAGCCACGGCGCGCAACGCTTGAGCGCGCCGAGCAGGGCGGAAGGATTCGGCGAACGGGTCACTGCGGGCGGCCCTTGTCCTTGTTCAGCAACTCCAGCAGGCGCTGGGCGAACTCCGGCTGCGCCGGCTCCGCGTCGGCGGCGTGCACCGGCTGGCGCAGCACGTGCAGCGGGGTGATGCGGCCGGGCGTGAGGCCGAGCAGGATCTGCTCCTCGCCCACCTGCACCAGCACCAGGCGGTCGCGCGGGCCGAGGGCCTGGCTGGACACCAGGCGGATCGCCTGCTGGCCGCGCGGGTTGACCTGCTGCACCCGGCGCACCAGCCAGGCGAGCAGGAAGATCAGGCCGACCACCAGCACCAGCCCCAGCAGCAGTTGCAGCAACTGCGCGCCGGCGCCGCCGGTGATCATGCTCGGCGCGGAGCTGGCATGGACGATGGCGGGCGTCGACACCGGCGCGCCGGCCTCCCCGCCGAACGCCAGGAGGGACAGCCCCGCCAGTGGCAGGGCGCCGAGGATCGCGGACAGGCGGGCCATGTCAGCGCAGCTTCTTGATGCGTTCGCTGGGACTGATCACGTCGGTGAGGCGGATGCCGAACTTCTCGTTCACCACCACCACCTCGCCGTGGGCGATCAGGGTGCCGTTGACCAGCACGTCCAGCGGCTCGCCGGCCAGGCGATCGAGCTCGATCACCGAGCCCTGGTTGAGCTGCAGCAGGTTGCGGATGCTGATGTCGGTATGCCCGACCTCCATGGAAATGGTCACCGGGATATCCAGGATCACGTCCAGGTTCGGCCCTTCCAGGCCGGCGATGGCCGGCGCCCTGGGCGCCATGCCGAACTCTTCCATCGGCGCGCGCGGCACGGCCGGGGCCGCGGCCACCGGAGTGGCGCCGCCCTGAGCCATCAGCGCATCGATATCGTCCTGGTTGGCGTCGCCCGACTCGGAGAGCGCGGCGGCCCATTCGTCGGCCAGGGCCTGCTCTTCGGGGGTCACGTTGTGTTCGTCTGCCATGGTGGGTCCTCCTGCTCAGCGCGAGCGCTCGAGCGGATCGAGAATCTGCAAGGCCAGGTTGCCCTTGTGCGAACCCAGCTTGACCTTGAAGGAAGGCACGCCGTTGGCGCGCATGATCATGTATTCGGGCATCTCCACCGGGATCACGTCGCCCGGCTGCATGTGCAGGATGTCCCGCAGCTTGAGCTGGCGGCGGACCACGGTGGCGCCGACCGGCACTTGGACGTCGATGATGTCCTCGCGCAGGGCGTTGATCCAGCGCTCGTCCTGGTCGTCCACGTCGGACTGGAAGCCGGCGTCGAGCATCTCGCGGATCGGCTCGATCATCGAGTACGGCAGGGTGATGTGCAGGTCGCCGCCGCCGCCGTCCAGCTCGATGTGGAAGGTGGAGACCACCACCACTTCGCTGGGGCTGACGATGTTGGCCATCGCCGGGTTCACCTCGGAGTTGACGTACTCGAAGTGGATCGGCATCACCGCGTGCCAGGCCTCGGCGAGGTCGACGAAGGCCTGCTCGATGACCATCCGCACCACGCGCAGCTCGGTGGGGGTGAACTCGCGGCCCTCGATCTTGGCGTGGCGGCCGTCGCCGCCGAAGAAGTTGTCCACCAGCTTGAACACCAGCTTGGCGTCGAGGATGAACAGCGCGGTGCCGCGCAGCGGCTTCATCTTCACCAGGTTGAGGCTGGTGGGCACGTACAGCGAGTGTACGTACTCGCCGAACTTCATCACCTGCACGCCGCCCACGGCGACGTCCGCCGAGCGGCGCAGCAGGTTGAACATGCTGATGCGGGTGTAGCGCGCGAAGCGCTCGTTGATCATCTCCAGGGTCGGCATGCGGCCCCGGACGATGCGGTCCTGGCTGGTCAGGTCGTAGGACTTGATCGTCCCCGGCTCGACGTCGGACTCGGTTTCCACCAGGCCATCGTCGACGCCGTGCAGCAGCGCGTCGATCTCGTCCTGGGAAAGCAGATCCTGCATGGCCATGGCGGGTACCTACTGCAATACGAAGTTGGTGAAAAGCACTTGCTCCACGGTCAACTGACCGGTGGCCTTCTTCGCCAGTTCCTGGATGCTGGACGTGGCCTGCTGGCGCAGCATTTCCTTGCCCACCGGGGTCACCAGCGTGTCGAAATTCTGGCTGGAGAACAGCATCACCAGCTGGTTGCGCACCAGCGGCATCTGCGCGCGCAGCGCGTCCATCTGGGCCTGGTCGCGGCCCATCAGCGCCACCGCCACCTGCAGGTAGCGCTGGCGGCCGCCCTGGTTGAAGTTGACCACGAAGGACGGCGCGAGGATTTCGTAGATCGCCTGCTGCTTGCCCGGCGCCGCCTGTTCGGCATGCGCCTCGGCGTCGGCGGGCTTGGCGTTCCTGCTGAGGAAGAACCAGGTGCCGCCGACCGACAGCCCCACCGCCAGCAGGAAGGCCACGGCGATAAGGATGATGAGCTTCAGCTTGCCCTTGCCGGGGGCCTGACCATCAGGGAAGGGAGGCGTCTGATCTTTCTTGGCCATGCCAAATATCCGTCACTTTTCCGGCGCACTGCGCAGATACCGGGGTAGGAGCAAGGGCCATGCCAGTTCGGAATTGTCTGACTGGCGCCGCCGCGGATATTACAGGCTGCCCGAAGGATGTCACGGGGGAGGTGAGAGAAATTTCCCAGGCATGAGGATTGGCAATGGCTCGCGCCGCCCATTCAATCCTACAAGGGCGGCGCGAGCTCTTCGTAGGAGCGAGCTTGCTCGCGAATCGCCCAACACCGATGTGGCCGGACAATTCTGTTCGCGAGCAAGGGCTAGGCGCCCCCCTCGCTCCCACAACAAGAACAAGCGCCTCTCACATCACGCGTAGTAATCCACCATCCCCCTGCCCTGCGCCGCCGTCTGCGGGCGGATCTCGGAGACCCCGCCGATCATCGGCTCGTCGTCCGCACCGGAGGACCGCCCGCCGCGCCGCGAGCCGCCCCGCTCGTCGCCGCCCTGCTGCTGCCAGCCACGAGCGGACTGGTCGGAGACGTTGACGTCCAGCTGCCCCATGCCCTGCTGGCTGAACATCTCGCGCAGGCGGTGCTGCTGGCTGTCCAGCGCCTCGCGCACGCCGGCGTTGGCGCTGACGAAGTTCACCTGGGTCTGGTCGGCGCTCATGTGGATGCGCACCTCCAGGCGGCCGAGGTCGGCCGGGTCCATCTGGATCTCGGCGCTTTTCAGGTTCTGCGAGGACATCCACATCACCCGGTCCACCACCTGGTCGGTCCAGCCGCTCTGCTGCACCGACACCGGCTGCCCCGGCACCAGCGGGTTGACCGGGCGGTTGGTCAGGGCCTGCGGGGTGTTGAGCGCCTGGCTCAGCGACTCCAGCCGCGCGGCGAAGGATTCGTTGCGCGGCGCCTCGGGCTTGGCCTCGGCCTGCAGCTCCGGCAATTGCTGGCCCAGGTCCGCGCCGGCCGGCAAGGCGCCGTCGGCCAGCTTGGCGTCGGCGGCCTTCGCCGTGGCATCCGGGTTCAGCGCCGAGAGCATCGCCGACAGGTCGACCTTGGCCTTGCCGTCCGCCGGCTGGTCGCCGGGCCTGGCCGCCGCGTCGCCCGTCACCTGCGCCTGCCGGGCCTGCTGCGTCTGGTCCTGGGCGCCCGCGTCGAGGGCCATGGCCACGCCCGGCAGCGCGTTGAGCTTTTCCAGGTCGCTGTCGGTGCTGGCCGCGGTCTGCTGGCCGACGCCACTGCTGATCACCAGCGGCGGCGCCTCGCCGGGCGGCAGCTGGCCGGTCATGCCCAGCATCAGCAGCGGGTCGAGGGTGGCGTCGGGCTTGTCCTCGGCCTCGGAAACCCTGGCCTCGCCGTCGGCCGGCAAGGCCTTGCCGTCTTCGGCAAGCGCTGGCGCGTCGGCGGCAGCGGCATCCTTGGGATCGCTGGCGGCGGTGTCCTTGTCGGCGGCGTCCGTGGACTTCCCGGCCTTGGGCTTGGCCGCCTTGTCCGGGCGCTCGCTGGGCGCCGGACGCTGCTCCTGCGCGTAGACGTCGGCAAAGCTGGAGCCCTTGTCGCTGCTGGCGTCGGGCGAATTCTGCGCGGGTTTGGAGAGCGCCGCCTTGGGCCGGGGGTCCGGCGCAGGCGTCAATAAAATATCCGGGGCGACAGCCATCGGAGTTCTCCGTCGATGTGAATATCCATCACGGAGATAGCAAGGGGCGGGCCAAGTCGCCTTTTAATCCGCTTGGGTGGAGAGGGTCAGGCGCGGCCGGGCAGCAGCAGGGTGCGGACGATGGAGAATTCGTGCTCGACCTTCGCGATCAGCCCCTGCGCGGCGGCCAGGTCATTGTGCCGGGCGGCCTCTTCGAGCTGCTTGCACAGGCCGCTGAGCACGGCGGCGCCCATGTTCCCGCAGCTGCCCTTGAAGCTGTGCGCGGCGTGGCGCAGCGCGGGGCCGTCGGCGGCGGCAAAGGCCGCGCGGATGCTGCGCAGGCGCTCCTCGGAGTCGCTCAGGTAGGTCTCCACCAGCAACGGGTATTCGTCTTCCATGATCGACAGCAGGTTGCTCAGCACGGCGTCATCGAGATGCGGCTCGGACATTCGGCACTCCCGGCAGGACAGCTCGCCACTCCGCAGGGCAAGCGAAGGGCGGATTATGCCTTAGCCGACCAGAAGAACTCCACGGAGACCGATTTGCCATCAGCCGACCACTGGCAGCGGTCGGCCAGCTGCCGCACCAGCGCCAGGCCGCGTCCGCAGAGGCTGCCGGCGGTGCGCTGGGCCGCCAGCACCGCGCCGACGTCGAAGCCGTCGCCGCTGTCCTCCACCCGCACCAGCAGGCGCCCGCCGTCGCCATGGGGCGCGAGGTCGAGGTGGAAGCGCACGAAGCCGTCGCGCAGCTCCGCCAGGCGCTGGCTGCGCAGCCGGTAATAGCGGGCGAAGCCGTCGGCATCGCACTTGAGCGCGGAATCCAGGCCCATCACGCCGTGCTCCAGGGCGTTGGAATACAGCTCGGCGAGCACGGTGTAGAGCGCGCCGCCCCTGGGGCGCAGGTCCTGCACCTCCAGCAGCAGCTGCAGCAGGAACGGCAGTGGGCTGAAATGCCGCAGGGTCGGCGCGCGGAATTCGAAGCTGGCGGACCAGTCCAGCGGGCTGCTCAGGCCGCTGTCGGAGAACGCCAGCGGCGGCCGCTGCAGCGAGTGCTCCGGCACCAGCACGACTTCCAGCATGCTGACGTCGTCCTGCACCTCGCCCCGGAAGCGCGCCAGCGCCGACTGGATGCCGTCGAACAGCCGCGCCGGCACCGGCTCGCCGTCGTAGACCTCGCGCAGGCGCTGCTCGCCGAACATCTCGCCGGCGGCGTTGCGCGCCTCGGTCACGCCATCGGAGAAGAGGAACACGCGGTCGCCCTCCTCCATCGCGTAGACCTCGCAGTGCGCGTTGAACGAGGCCGCGTCGAGGATGCCCAGCGGCAGGTGGCGCGACGCCAGCGGCAGCGCCTCGCGCTTGTCCCCCCGCACCAGGTAGCCATTGGGCAGCCCGCCGTTCCACACCTCCACCAGGCCGCGCTGGAAGCTCAGGTTGAGCATGGCCGCGCAGCAGAACACGCCCAGCGGGAGGATGCGCTTGAGCTTGGCGTTCATCTCGCGAAGGATGTCCGCCATCGGGTAGCCCTTGGCGGTCATGCCGTAGAACACCTCGGCCAGCGGCATGGCGCCAATGGCCGCCGGCAGGCCGTGGCCGGTGAAGTCGCCGAGCAGCACGTGCATGCCGCCGGAGGGCTTGAACGCGGCCAGCAGCAGGTCGCCGTTGAACAGCGCGAAGGGCGATTGCAGGTAGCGGATGTTCGCCGCGTTGAGGCAGCCCGAGTGCGCCACCTTGTCGAACACCGCCTTGGCCACCCGCTGTTCGTTGAGCAGGTGCTCGTTGTGCCGGGCGATCAGGTCGCGCTGCTCCAGCACCATCCGCTGCAGGTGGTGCAGGCGGCCCATGGCGCGGATCTTGGCTTCGAGGATGATCCGGTTGTAGGGCTTGGAGAGGAAGTCGTCGCCGCCCGCCTCCAGGCTCTGCACCAGCGCCTCGGGCTCGCTCAGCGAGGTGAGGAAGATGATCGGCACCAGTTCCTCGCCGGCCTGCCGGCGAATCCGCCGCGCCGCCTCGAAGCCGTCCATCACCGGCATCAGCGCATCCATCAGCACCAGCTGCGGGCGCTCCTGGGCGAACAGCGCCAGCGCTTCCAGGCCGTTGGCGGCGGTGAGCACCCGGTGGCCCTGGCGGCTGACGATGGTGGACAGCAGCAGGCGGTCGGCGGCGTTGTCGTCGGCGATCAGGACCGTGAGGAAATCAGCCATGGCCGCTCTCGGAGGCGGAACAGCGGGTTCAGCTGATCGTGAACAGCTGTTCGAAGTTGGAGATGGCGAGGATCTTGCGCACGTCCGCGTTGCAGTGCACCAGGCTGATCTGCGCGTTCTCGCCGCCGGCGTGGTCGCGCAGCAGGAGCAGCATGCCCAGCGCCGAGCTGTCCAGGTAGGTGGCGCCCTTGAGGTCGATCACATAGCGCCGGGGCGTGATGTCGACGCGCTCGTAGGCGTCGCGGAATTCCTGGTGCGCACCGAAATCGAAACGGCCCTGGACCACGATGGTCAGCTCCTGCCCGTCAGCGGAGGGAACGCAAGTGATGGCCATGGGATTCTCCTTGTCGATCGAACGGCGCGTCCGAGCTTGAAGATTTAGCAGCAAGTCATGACACCGGCAACCTCGGCAGCTGTCGGAAGGCCATCGCCGGACCCCGCCGGATTCCCGCGAAATGGACCGCCGGCCCCCACGGCCCGGGCAAATGCCGTTACCCTTCCTGGCTGCGACATGCCGGCCGGGGTTCGCCGGAAGCCCGCGCCGGGTCGCACCAGGCAATGGAGAGGGAGCATGTACAAGTCCATTCTCATCGTGGCCTGCGCTGTCTGCACGGTGTCATGCACCCATAACCGGGTAATGCAGCGCGAGCTGGGCGATTTCGAACTGAAACTCGCCAACTCACCGACCCGCAGCATGGCCCAGGGGCTGGTCCGGCCCGGCCAGGCGAACAGCGTGCTAGGCGGCGTGGACGTCAGCCACGCCACCGGCTGGTACATCGGCAGCTGGACCTCGAACCTCGAACAGGAAAAGCCGCTGGAGATCGACAGCTACGCCGGCTTCAAGCACGCGCTGGGCGACGGCGGGCTGGGCTACGAGCTGGGCACCCTGCGCTACAGCCGCCCGGAACAGCCGGACTTCGACAGCCAGGCGCTGTACGGCGGTCTCTCGGTGTTCGGCAGCCGCCTCGGCGCGGCCTACAGCGACCAGAACGGCCGCAGCACCGCCACGCTGTTCACCGACCTGGGCCTGGAGCGGGACCTGGGCTTCGCGCTGTCCTTCAAGTATTCCACCTACCACCTCGCCGCCCCGGCCAGCCTGGGCAGTGGCGGCAGCGTCAGCGGTTTCGACGACTGGTCGGTGAACCTGCGCCGGCCCTGGCTGGGCATCGACCTGGACTTCTCCTACAGCGGCGGCAGCCTGACCGGCGACGACTGCAGCGCCTACTCCGGGCACAACGCCTATTGCGATCCGGCGTTCATGTTCAAGATGTCGCGGCCGCTGTTCTGAGCGGGCTTCTCGCCCATGTCATCCGCAGAGCGATGCAGGACCGACCGGCCCGGACCGCCCCCCAATTTACCTACAACCAACATCCCATTCTTCAGGGAGATATTTCTGACGACAGCCCCAGGACGCCCCACCCGGGACGCCAACGAGGACAGTCGCCCGCGATCGCCATCACGGCCTCGAAGCCAGGCAGGACGCTGCGTCCAGCGCGAACGCGGGGTATCCGGCATCCGCCGGGCACCCTCCAGCGTTGCGCAACCGCGAACAGACATGTCGCCAGTGACCCTATGGTTCTTTGCATCCGCCTGGGCATTCCTATGATCCGGCGCCCCTGGTGGCAGGGGCCGATAAAACAATTACAAAAAGGAATCGCCCGGATGCGCAGCCTCCTCTCCAAACTCCTCCTGCTACTCCTCCCTGCGTCGTTCTGCCTGACCTCACCGGCTCACGCCGAAACCGCGAAGCGCCCCAACGTCCTGTTCATCGTCGCCGACGACCTGGGCTATTCGGATACCCAGCCCTTCGGCGGCGAAATCTCCACGCCGTCGCTGCAGAAACTGGCCGAAGACGGCGTCCGCCTGAAGAACTTCTATGCCGGCCCGACCTGCTCGGTCAGCCGCTCGATGCTGCTGACCGGCGTGGACAACCACCAGGCCGGGCTCGGCACCATGGCCGAGTACCTGCAACCGGAGCAGAAGGGCAGGAATGGCTACGAGGGCTATCTGAACCAGCGCGTCACGACCCTCGCCGAGCAGCTCAGGGACAATGGCTACAACACCTTCATGGCCGGCAAGTGGCACCTGGGCATGTCGCCCCAGGCCATTCCTTCCGCGCGCGGCTTCGAGCACTCCTTCGTGCTGCTGCCCGGTGGGGCCAGCCACATGGACATGCGCCCGATGTTCCCCGGCAACTACCTGGCCCGCTATCTGGAGGATGGCAAGGAAGTCCGGCTACCCAAGGACTTCTATTCCAGCGACTTCTACACCGAGCGCATGCTGGACTATCTGCAGACGCAGCGTGAACCCGGCAAACCCTTCTTCGGCTACCTGGCGTTCACCGCGCCGCACTGGCCGCTGCAGGCCCCCGACGAATACCTCAAGAAGTACCGGGGCCACTATCAGGAAGGTTACGAGCAGATCCGCCAGCAGCGGCTGGCGCGGATGAAGCAGCTCGGCCTGGTGTCCATCGATGCGCAGGCCAACGTACCGCTGGCCGGGCGCCTGCCGGGCTGGGACCAGCTCACCGAGGCCCAGCGCGAGGAGCAGGCGCGCGTCATGTCGGTGTATGCCGCGATGGTGGACAACCTCGATCACAACATCGGCCGTGTCATCGAGTACCTGCGCAGGACCGGCGAACTGGACGACACCTTCATCGTGTTCATGTCCGACAACGGTTCGGAGGCTTCATCCCTGGAGTCGCTGGGCACCACCGACGACCATGGCGGCATCCAGGCATGGGTCGACGGGAACTTCGACAACCGGCCGCAGAACCAGGGCCGCCGGGGCTCCTACCTCATACTCGGTCCGCAGTGGGCGCAGGTCGGCATGACGCCCTTCCCCTACTTCAAGAGCCTGACCGCCCGCGGCGGCATCAACGTGCCGGCCATCGTGCGCTATCCCGGCTGGGGCAGGCCCGGCCAGATCAACGCCCAGTTGCTGCACGTGAAAGACCTGATGCCCACGGTGCTCGAGCTGGCCCACGTCAGCTACCCGAACCAGCGCAACGGGCACGACCTGCTGCCATTGCAAGGCCGCTCGATGCGACTGGCCCTGCAGGCCCCCGACAAGCCGCAGGCCGAGCGCGCGCTGGGTTGGGAGTTCAATGGCCGCCGCGCGCTCTACAAGGGCAACTGGACCCTGCTGATGCAGGCCCCGCCCTATGGCACCGGCCACTGGCAGCTCTTCGACTACGTCAAGGACCCGAGCCTGCTGCACGACCTGGCCACGCAGGCACCCGGCAAAGCCGCGGAACTGGCGGCGGACTGGGATGAATACGCCAGGAGCAACGGCGTGGTCAGCGCGCCGATCCGTTACCGCTACGGCCAGATGACCTGCCTCTACGGTCGCTGCGTGCAGTGACCTGCCGCGCTGCGCTCCGCGGCGCAGCGCTCCTCCCTCCCCTCGCGTGCCAGGAGAACCCGTTTCTCCCGGCCGCGCTCGGCCACGCATCGGCCCATTACAAGAACAAGGAATACCGCCATGTGGTCTACCCGCCATCGCCGGCCAGCCGCCATCCTGCCGCTGGCACTCGTTTCCCTTGCGGCAACCGCCGCGCCGCCCTCGCTCGAACAGGAGCGTCCGTTGCCGCCCGGCCCTGCGCGCTGGCTGGAGGACTATCGCTTCCTGGATGATCCGGCCAGGCGCACCGCCCCGTTCGACGCGCTGCGCTACCAACGGCTTTCCGGGAGTGCCTGGCTGCAGCTGGGCGGCGAGGCCCGCTATCGCATGGAAGCACTGCAGCAGCCGGTCTTCGGCCTGCGCGGCATCCATGACGACAGCTCGCTGATGCAGCGCCTGCACGCACATGCCGACCTGCACCTGCTGGATGATCGCCTGCGCGCCTTCATCGAAATGGAAAACACCCGGGCCTGGGGCAACGACCTCTACTCCCCCGCCGAGGACAGCCGCAACGAAATCCACCAGGCCTTCGTCGATCTCAATGCGAAACCGGGCGACATCCCTCTGCAGACTCGGCTCGGACGCCAGGAAATGGCACTCGGCAGCCAGGCCTGGGTCACCTGGCGGGACTTTCCCAACGTGCGCATGAGCTACGACGGCCTGCGCCTGAGCCTCGGCGCCGCCGGGCGGGCACAGCTGGATGCTTTCGCGTTCCGGCCGGTGCGCCTCGATCCGCAATCCTTCGACAATGGCAGCGACAAGGACCGCAAGTTCTACGGGCTCTACGCAACCCTGCCGCAACGCCCGGAGCTGAACCTCGATCTCTATGCCTTCGGGCTGGAAACCAAGGGGCGCAGTCTCGCCGGGCAGCACGGGGACGAGCAGCGCTACACCCTGGGCAATCGCCTGTACGGGCAGATCGGCCGGCTGGATTACAGCTGGGATTTCGCCCGGCAGACGGGTCACCTGGGCAACGCCGACATTCGCGCCTGGGCCGTTTCCAGCGATACCGGCTACACCTTCGAGGCCCCCTGGCAGCCGCGCCTGGGCATGCGCATCGACGCCGCCAGCGGCGATCGCCACGCCGGCGACGGACGTGTCGAAACCTTCGACCCGCTCTTTCCGAAGGCGGGTGTGTATGGCGAGTCCGGCCTGGTCACCCTCGCCAACGCCGTCATCGTCGGCCCCACATTCGCCTTCTCCCCGCGCCCCAGGCTGCGCATCGACTCGGGCCTGTTCAGGATCATCCGGCAGAGCGACGAAGACGCGGTGTACATCGCCAACATGGGCGTTGCCGTCAAAGGCGGGCAAAGCTCATCGAAGGACACCGGCAGCGTCCTGCGCAGCAACCTGAAGTGGCGGCTCACCGACAACCTCACCGCCGACCTCGACTACCAGTACTACGCCGTGGGCTCGGCCATCCGCGACGCCGGTGGCGTCGACAGCCAGTTCTTCTCGCTGCGCGCCACCTTCAAGTTCTGAAAGCGTACCGGCGCCGAACTCAGTGATCGGTGGGCCTCAGCCGCTGGGCAAACTCGTCGAGCTGCTTCTGCTCGTACTTGTCGGCGGCGGCGCGGGCTTCCTCGCGGTAGCGTTCCACCAGCTTGCGCAGGCCTTCGAGGCGGGCGTACTTCTCCTGCCAGGCGGCACGGGCCTTGTCGACGCTGGTCTGGTGCCAGTCCACCGCGCGGTTCTGCTGTTCGACGGCGGTTTCCAGCTGCGAGAGGAAGCGCTGGTAGTTGATCAGCCACTGCCCGGTGACGCCCTGCTGGCCGTTGCGGATCCATTGCTGCTGGTAGTCCAGGCGAAAACGTTCGAGCTCGGCGAGCTTGCGCTGCGCCTGCAGCAGCTGGTTCTGCACCAGGCCGAGCTGGCGCGCGGCTTCGCGTTCGGCCTTGAGGGCCATGTCCACTACCGGGGCGAGGCGCTCGGCGCGGCGGTTCATGGCCGCCCTCCGCGCAGTTCGCCCCGTAGGATGGGTGGAGCGGAGCGATACCCATGCTGCTTCTCGGCCGTCATCGAAGAGCGATGGGTATCGCAAGCTCCACCCATCCTACGGAAAGCATCGTGCATGACTGGCATCAGCCGGCCTTGCCGCTGACCACCGCGTCGAGCAGCAGGCGGCTGTCGTCGAGGTTCTGGCTTTCGCCCAGGCCCTGGCGGAGGAACTGGCGCATGATCGGGAAGCGCTGGATGGCGAGGTCCGTCTCGGCGTCGCCGCCGGCCACGTAGGCGCCGACGCTGATCAGGTCGCGGCTCTGCTGGTAGCGCGACCACAGTTGCTTGAAGCGCTGGGCGTCGCGCAGGTGTTCGGGGGTGGTGACCTGCGGCATCACCCGGCTGATCGAGGCCTCGATGTCGATGGCCGGGTAATGGCCTTCCTCGGCCAGCCGGCGCGACAGCACGAAGTGGCCGTCGAGCACGCCGCGGGCGGCGTCGGCGATCGGGTCCTGCTGGTCGTCGCCCTCGCTGAGCACGGTGTAGAAGGCGGTGATCGAGCCGCCGCCCTTCTCGCCGTTGCCGGCGCGCTCGACAAGGCGCGGCAGCTTGGCGAACACCGACGGCGGATAGCCCTTGGTCGCCGGCGGCTCGCCGATGGCCAGGGCGATCTCGCGCTGGGCCTGGGCGTAGCGGGTCAGCGAATCCATCAGCAGCAGGACGTTCTTGCCCTTGTCGCGGAAGTATTCGGCGATGCGCGTGCAGTACTGCGCGGCGCGCAGGCGCATCAGCGGCGCGTCGTCGGCAGGCGAGGCGACCACCACGGAACGCTTGAGGCCTTCCTCGCCGAGGATGTGCTCGATGAATTCCTTCACCTCGCGGCCGCGTTCGCCGATCAGCCCGACCACGATGATGTCGGCCTTGGTGAAGCGGGTCATCATGCCCAGCAGCACCGACTTACCCACGCCGGTGCCGGCGAACAGGCCCAGGCGCTGGCCGCGGCCGACGGTGAGCAGCGAGTTGATCGAGCGGATGCCGACGTCCATCGGCTCGTGGATCGGGTCGCGCGCCAGCGGGTTGATGATCGGCCCTTCCATCGGCACCCAGTCCTCGGCGCGCATCCCGCCCTTGCCGTCCAGCGCGCGGCCGACGCCGTCGAGCACGCGGCCGAGCATGGACATGCCCATCGGCAGGCGGCCGGAGTCCGGCAGCGGCACCACGCGGGCGCCGGGGGCGATGCCGGCGAGGCTGCCCACCGGCATCAGGTAGATCTTGCTGCCGGAAAAGCCCATCACCTCGGCCTCCACCTGCACCGGGTGATAGCCGCCGTCGTTGATTACCTGGCAGCGGCTGCCGACCGAAGCCTGCAGGCCCTCGGCCTCCAGGGTCAGGCCGACCATGCGCAGCAGGCGACCTTCCACCACCGGCTGCGCCGGCAGGTTCACCGCCTCGCCGTAACCCTGCAGGCGGCGGGCGAAGCTGACCCGCTCAAGGCGCATCGGGCGTGCCCAGGTCGACGTGCAGGTCCGGCTCCGGCGCGTGGGTGGCCTGCTCGCGCTGCTGTTCGAAGAGCTGCTTGACCGCCTGCGCCAGGCGCGTCTCGATGCTCGCGTCGATGCGCGAATGCTCGGTCTCGATGCGGCAGCCGCCGGGCAGCAGGCCGTCGTCCTCGATGATCCGCCAGTTTTCCTCGTGGCGGTCGCGCAGCGCCTTGACCAGCTCGAAGTCCTGCGGATTGACCTGGATGCGGATGTTGCCGGCGCCCATCGGCAGCAGTTTCAGCGCCTCGCGCAGCACCTGGCGGATCTGGCTGGAGTCGGTGGCCAGCTCGCGCTGCACCACCTGGCGCACCACCTGGGTGACCAGGTTGAGCAGGCCCGCCTCGATCATCTGGTCCTGCTCGGCGATCGGGTCGAGCAGTTGCCCCATCAGGGTCTCCAGGTTCCGCAGGCGCGGTTGCAGGGCCGCGTCGGCTTCCTCACGCGCCTTCAACTGGCCGGAGTGGAAACCGTCCTTCTCGCCGGTGGAGAAGCCTTCGTTGTAGGCGTCCTGGCGGATCGCCTCGAGCTCCTCCAGCGTCAGCGGTTTGACTTCCTCCTCCGGCACTTCCTCGATCTGCGGCTCCTCGGCCACAGGCTCGGGTTCCGGCTCGGGGTCGGGCTGCGGCTTGACCGGGTCGAAGCTGGGCAGCGACCAGCGGTCGAAGCCCGCAACATCCCGCGCGCGGATCAGCTCGCTGATTTCCTGCTCGTCTTTGGCCGGGGGCACCACTTAGATCATCTCCTCGCCGCCCTTGCCGCCGAGCACGATCTCGCCGGATTCGGCCATGCGCCGGGCAATGGTGAGGATTTCCTTCTGCGCGCCCTCCACTTCGCTGACGCGCACCGGGCCCTTGGCCTCCAGGTCGTCGCGCAGCAGTTCGGCGGCACGCTTGGACATGTTGCGGAAGATCTTCTCGCGGATCGCCTCGTCCGAGCCCTTGAGCGCCAGCACCAGCACGTCGGAAGACACCTCGCGCAGCAGCGCCTGGATGCCGCGGTCGTCGACGTCGGCGAGGTTGTCGAAGACGAACATGAGGTCCTCGATCTGCCCGGAGAGGTCTTCGTCCACCTCGCGGATGGCGTCCATCAGCGAGCCTTCCACCGAGCTGTCGAGGAAGTTCATGATGTCCGCCGCGCGCTTCACGCCGCCCATGGTGGTGCGGGTGGAGTTGGCGTTGCCGGCGAACTGCTTCTCCAGGATCAGGTTCAGTTCCTTGAGCGCGGAGGGCTGCACGGTGTTCAGCGAGGACACGCGCAGGACGATGTCCAGGCGCACCTTGTGGTCGAAGTGGCTGAGCACTTCGGCGGCCTGGTCCGGGTCGAGGTAGGCGACCACGATGGCCTGGATCTGCGGGTGCTCGTAGCGGATCACGTCGGCCACGGCGCGCGGCTCCATCCACTTCAGGCTGTCCAGGCCGCTGGTGTTGCCGCCCAGCAGGATGCGGTCGATCAGGTTGTTGGCCTTGTCCTCGCCCAGGGCCTGGGTGAGCATCTTGCGGATGTAGCTGTCGGCGCCGACGCCCAGGCTGGTCTGGTCGCCGACGATATCGACGAACTCGCCCATCACCTGCTCGACCTGCTCGCGGTGCACGTTGCGCATCTGCGCCATGGCCACGCCGACCTTCTGTACTTCCTTGGGGCCCATGTGCCGCAGCACCTGCGCCGCGTCGGTCTCGCCGAGGGACAGCAGGAGGATGGCGGCCTTGTCGACCTTGCTCAGTTTGGCGTTCGCCCGAGGTTCGCTCATCTGCGGTCACTCATCGGAATTGATCCACTCTTTCACCACCTGAGCGACACGCCCGGGGTCCTGCGCGACCAGGCTCTTGATCGCGTTGAGCTGCGCGTCGTAGCCCTCGGACGGGCTCGGCAGCAGGATGCTGGCGGGGCCGCCGAGGCTGACGCGGTCTTCCGACAGCTCGCCTTCCAGGCCGCCCAGCTCGCCCAGCCCGGCGTCGCCGCCGGCCACCAGGGCCTTGCCCTTGCTGCCCGACAGGTTGTTCAGCACCGGGCGCAGCACGCCCAGCACCAGCACCAGGATGAAGACGATGCCCAGCACCTGCTTGACCACGTCCCAGAACCACGGCTGCGAGTAGAACGGCGGGGAGGCGATTTCCTCGCCCTGCTCGGGGGCGAAGGGCGCGTTGATCACGCTGACGCTGTCGCCGCGGCTGGCGTCGTAGCCCACGGCGTCCTGCACCAGGCGGGTGAAGCGCGACAATTCGTCGGCGCTCCACGGCTTGTGGGTCACCTCGCCGGTCTTGGCGTCGGTGATCATCCGGTCATCCAGCACCACCGCGACGGAAAGCCGGCGCAGGCGGCCCTGCTGCTGCTTGGTGTAGCTCACCGAGCGGTCCAGCTCGTAGTTACGGGTGTTCTGCTGGCGCTTGTCGGTCGGATACGGCGCCAGTTCCGGCCTGCCGGTCTTCGGATCGATGATCGGCTGGCCGTTGGCGTCCTTCAGCGGCTGGCCCGGCGCGACGAAGTCGGACGGCGCGTTCTGCGCGGTGGTCTGCGGTGCGCTGGCCGGCCCTGGCGGCTGGTTCGACAGCGCGCCCGGCACGCCCTGCGGGCCGTTGCTGTTCTGCCGTTCCTCGTTGTTGGTCTGCTCGCTGCGCAGCGCCGGCTGGTCCGGGTTGTAGGACTCGGAGGTGGACTCCACCGCGCTGAAGTCGACGTCGGCGGCCACTTCGGCCTTGTAGCGGCCGCTGCCCAGCACCGGCTGCAGGATGCTGTGCACGCGCTGGGTGAGGTTGCCCTCCATGCGCCGGGTGAAGTCGAACTGCTTGCCGGCCATGGTCAGCTCGGAGAGCTCCTGCTGGTCGGAGAGCAGGTTGCCCTTCTGGTCGACCACCGTGACCTGGCCCTTGTCCAGTTCCGGCACGCTGGTGGCGACCAGGTTGACGATCGCCAGCACCTGGCTCGGCTCCAGGCTGCGCCCCGGATACAGCTCGACCAGCACCGAGGCGCTGGGCTTGCGGTCGTCGCGGACGAACACCGAGCTCTTCGGGATGGCCAGGTGCACGCGGGCGGCCTTGACGTTGTTCAGGCTGGAAATGGTGCGCGCCAGTTCGCCTTCCAGGCCGCGACGGTAATTGGTCGCTTCCATGAACTGGCTGGTGCCCAGCGCCTGTTCCTTGTCGAGGATCTCGAAGCCGACGTTGCTGTCGGTCGGCGCCACGCCGGCGCTGGCGACCTTCATGCGCGCGCGGCCCAGGTCGTCGGCCTTGACCAGCAGCGCGCCGGAATTGGGTTCGATCTTGTAGGCAATGTCGGCGGCGCCCAGGGCCTCGACCACCTTGTTGGCGTCGACGCCGTTCAGGCTGCCGTACAGCGGCTTGTAGTCCGGCTGCTGCGACCAGAGCACCATGCCGAAGCCGATGGCGATGCTGGCGGCGAGGCCGACCAGCAGGCCGACCTGGCGCAGCACGGGCATGTCCGCGAGGTTCTCGAGGAAGGTCAGGCCCAGCAGCGGCTTTTTCGGCGCATCGGCGCCGAGCTTGGCGGGAACCTGACTGTCTACGCTGGCGTCAGCCATGACCTGCTACCTCAGACCGGCATCTGCATGATGTCCTGGTACGCCTGGACGAGCTTGTTGCGTACCTGGGTCATGGCCTGGAAGGACACGCTGGCCTTCTGCGAGGCGATCATCACGTCGGTGAGATCGACGCCGCTCTGGCCGACTTCGAAGGCGGATGCCATGTCGGTGGCGACCTGCTGGGTGCCGCTCACCTTGTCGACCGCCTGGGTGAGCATCTGCGAGAAGCTCGGCGCGCCCGGCTCGGTCGGTTGCGCGGACTGCGCCTTCGACTTGGCCATGGCCTCCATCTGCATGGAGCGCATCTCCAGCAGCAGACGATTGAATTCGACACCCTGACTCATTACCTACCCCTCCGACTGGCCGCGGTTTTTTGACGCCGCGCGGCGCTTTGCACAGGGGATTGCAACTTGGGTGCCAACAAATTGGTGATGGGGGTAGCCAGGAGGGTTGGATGGGATATTCGGGCAGTGGGTCGCATAACGCCTCAGGGGTGTCTGCCGTTGTGCGGGATTTTTCGGGGGGCGTTGTGTGCGCTCGGCTCCTGTAGGAGCGGACCTTGTCCGCGATGCTTTTTGTTTTTCGGGGTTGGGTGTTTCTGCGCCGCTTCGGCGTGTGCTGGGAGATTGGGTTTCGCCCTCCCGGGCGAGTCCCTTTTGGGGCCCCAAAAGGAACCAAAAGGGCCCGTCCCGACATCCGGGTCTTCGCTGCGCTCAGACTCCCCTCGCTCCGGTATCGCTCCGAGGGTCGGCTTGCAAGGGCCATCCATGGCCCTTCAAGCCTCTCGCGGCATCCATGCCGCTCGCCCCTCTGCGCAATACCTCCACTCGGCCTCCTGACGGGACTCTGCGCGCGCCGGGTATTTTGGTGTGACAGACAGAGCCAGGGCTGAAGGATTTGCGCGTCGTAGGATGGCGTGGAGCGAAGCGATACCCATCGATGATTTGTGCCGAGATGCTTTTCGTAGGAGCGGACCTTGTCCGCGAAGCTCTTGAGCGGGGCTGATCGCGGACAAGGTCCGCTCCTACACGAGCAAATCCGGGGCGCGCTGTGCTTTGGGCTTTGGCTTTTGAAGACTTCCAGAGAAATCTCCGCGCGCACCGGAGCGCCCCTTCAGGAGGCCGAGCGGAATCGGAGTTTCAGGGGTTGAGCGGCATGGATGCCGCGAGAGCGTTGTCGGGCCAGGGATGGCCCGTCAACGCGGGCCCCTGAAACTTCGATGGAGCGAGGGAACCCCGGCGAAGCCGGGGCCGGATGCAGGGGCACAGACCTTTGCCTCCTTTGGGTCGTTTGCCAAAGGAGGTCGCCCGAGGGGGCGAAACAAGAAGCCCCAGCTGAAGTGGTCAAGTAAAACTGGACACCGGTTTAGGTCTATCCGGTCAGCTCTTCGCGCTGTGCCGGGGTCTGGTAATCGTTGTGGCGATGTGGCCGTTGATGGTTGTAGTAATCGGTCAGGTAACGCAGCACATCGGCCTCTGCTTGAGTCTGATCGACGTAGCCGGAAGACGGCACCCACTCCGACTTGAGGCTTCTAAAGAAACGCTCCATCGGGGCGTTATCCCAGCAGTTTCCTCGACGACTCATGCTTTGCCGGATGTGGTAGCGCCAGAGCAATTGGCGGAATTCGAGGCTGGTGTAATGACAGCCCTGGTCGGAGTGAAACATCAGTTGCTGTGGTTTGCCCCTGGCTTCGTAAGCCACCCGCAAGGCACGCCCGGTGAGTTGTGAGTCTGGACGGTTGGACACGGCCCAGCCGACGATCCGGCGCGCATACAGGTCCATCACCGCCGCCAGGTAGATCCAGCGACCACCAGCCCAGAGGTATGTCACATCCCCACACCACACCTGGTTGGGGCGGTCCACATTGAAGCGACGCTCCAGTTCGTTGGGCGCGATGACGCTTTGTTCCTTGGCGACCCGGTAGCGATGTTTACGGCGCTGCGTACTGACCAGCCCGATCTCTTTCATCAGCCGGGCAGCCAGGTAACGGCCCACGGTATGACCCTCGTTGCGCAAGGCGGCCGACAGGGTTCGGGCGCCAGCTGCGCACCGGCTCTGGGCATGCAACTCCATTACGCGTCGACGCAGCACTTCCCGTCGTCTGCAGACAAGGGCCTGGCGCTGGTGGGCCGCGTAGACACTGCTGCGATTCACGCGGAATAACCGACACAGTTCTGTACGCGAATGCTGCTCGCCCAATGCCTCGACCAGTCTGATTAATCGAGAGCGTCCGACATCAAGAGAGCGGTAGCCTTTTTTAGAATCTCTTTCTCCCGCTCCAAACGGCGGACTTGCGCCTCCAGCTCCTGAATACGCCGCTGTTCCGCCGTCAGCGCCTTGCTATGCGCCGGCGTCTGACCGCCACGCTCCAGCTGCAACTGCGCCACCCAACGACGCATCGCCGTGGGCCCTACCCCCATCGCCTTGCAGGCGGCCGGTACCGAATAGCCTTGATCCACCACCAGGCGGGCGGCTTCCAGTTTGAAATCCGGACTGAATGATCTTCTGCTCATGAACACCTCTGCTGTGGGCGAAGCTTAACGCCCTATCGGGGTGTCCAGAATCATTAGGCCACTTCAAGCACACGCCGAAGCGGCGCAGAAACACCCAACCCCGAAAAGCAAAAAGCATCGCGGAGAAGCTCCGCTCCTACGGGAGCAAATGCACACAACGCCCCAGGAAAAACCCCGCACAACGGCGAGCCCGGAGGCAGAACGCATCAAGCGTCAGCTGGCGTAGAGATAAGCCTCCACATCCATCCCCGCATCACGCATCTGCGCCAGCTTGTAGCGCAAGGTGCGCGGGCTGATCCCCAGGCGCTCGGCAGCCTCCTTGCGGCGGCCGCGCTCGCTGCGCAGGGTGTCGATGATCATCTGGAACTCACGGCGCTTGAGGTCTTCGCCCAGGGCGCCGGCATCCTGCACGGCAGGCGCCGGAATCTCGACGCCGGCCGGAACCTGCGCCGCCGCCGACGACACAGCCGCCAGCGCCGGGCGCGGCGCCAGGCCGATGGGTGCGCTCAGGCACAGGTCGGCGGCCTGCACCTGGCCGCCCTGCTGCAGGATCAGCGAGCGCTGGATGGCGTTGTCCAGCTCGCGCACGTTGCCCGGCCAGGGATGCGCCAGCAGCGCGGCGCGGGCATCGGCGCAGAGGCTGACCGGCGCCAGGTTCATCTTGCGCGCGTACTTGGCCAGCAGGCGCTCGGCCAGCGGCAGGATGTCCGCCGGGCGCTCGCGCAGCGGCCGCCAAGCCAGCGGGAAGACCGAGAGGCGGTAGTACAGGTCCTCGCGGAAGCGCCCCGCCGCCACTTCGCCGAGCAGGTCGCGGTTGGTGGTCGCGAGCACGCGGATGTCCAGACTGATCGGCTTGCGCGCACCGACCCGTTCCACCTCGCGCTCCTGCAGCACGCGCAGCAGCTTGGCCTGCAGGCCCAGCGGCATCTCGGAGATTTCGTCGAGGAGAATGGTGCCGCCGTCGGCCAGCTCGAACTTGCCCGGCTGGGCGGCGATGGCGCCGGTGAAGGCGCCCTTCTCGTGGCCGAACAGGGTGGCCTCGAGCATGTTGTCCGGGATCGCCGCGCAGTTGATCGCCACGAAGGGCTTGGCCGCGCGCGGCGACTGCTGGTGGATGTACTGCGCCAGCACTTCCTTGCCGGTGCCGGACTCGCCGGAGATCAGCACGGTGGAATCGCTGCGCGCGACGCGGGCGGCCAGTTCCAGCAGTTGCCGGCTGGCCGGTTCCAGCGCCACCGGACCGTCGCCCTCGGCACGGGCGACGGTGCCCAGCGCATGGCGCGCCACCAGCTCCAGCAGGGCCTTGGGCTCGAAGGGTTTGACCAGGTAATCCGCCGCGCCCTGGCGCATGGCTTCCACCGCGCGATCCACCGCGCCGTAGGCGGTCATCAGCAGCACCGGCAGCTGTGGATAACGTGCGCGGATCAGGCCGAGCAACTGGTGCCCGTCCATGCCCGGCATGTTCACGTCGCTGATCACCAGGCTGAAGGCGTCCTTCTCCAGGGCCGGCAGCGCGGCCTCGGCGCAGTCGACGGCGACGAAGTCGTGCCCGCCGAGCATCAGGGTGTCGGAGAGGGCTTCACGCAGGGCGCGGTCGTCTTCGACCAGCAGGACTTTGGCGGCCATGGTGTTCATTCCTTGTGAGCGATGGATTGGGCCACGATCAGCGGCAGGATCAGGGTGGCGCAGGTGCCACGGCCGGGGCGCGAGCGCAGGCGCAGCTCGCCCTGGTGCGCCTTGGCGACGGCCTTGACCACGGCCAGCCCGAGGCCGGTGCCGGTGGTCTTGGTGGTGAAGAAGGGCTCGCCCAGGCGCGCCAGGGTCTCGGCGCTCATGCCCGGGCCGTTGTCGCTGATGGACAGGCGCAGGCTGTCGCCGCGCGCATACAGGTGCACCTTCAGGCGCACATCGCGGCCGGCGGCCTGGATGGCGTTTTCCACCAGATTGAGCAGCGTGCCGACCAGGGTGTCGCGGTTGCACAGCAAATCGCCTTCGCGGGCGTCGCACTGCCAGCGCACGTTCAGCCCGGCGACGTGGGATTCGGCGGCGGCGCGCAGGCTGGCGAACAGCTGCGGCGGCGCCAGGCGGTCCGGCAGCGGCAGCTCGCCACGGGCGAACACCAGCATGTCGCGCACCTGGTTTTCCAGCTCGTGCAGGCGCTCCTTGAGGCGCCCGGCGAAGCGCTGCTGCTGCTCCAGCGGCAGCGCCTGCTCGCTCAGGTGGCCGGCGTAGAGCATCGCGGCGGACAGCGGCGTGCGGATCTGATGGGCCAGCGAGGCGACCATCCGGCCCAGCGCGGACAGGCGCTCGTGGCGCGCCAGCTGGTCCTGCAGGCGGCGGGTTTCCGTCAGGTCGTTGAGCAGGATGAGCTGGCCGGGTTCGCCGTTCAGCGAGCGGATGGCGATGGACACGCGGCGTCCATCGCGCAGGGAAACTTCATGGCCGTCGTCGGCGCGCGGGGCGAAGCTGCGGGAGATCACCTCGCGCCAGAGCATGCCCACCAGCGGCTTGCCGAGCAGTGCGCAGGCCACCGGGTTGGCGTCGCGCACCACGCCCTGGCCGTCGATCACGATGACGCCGCCGGGCAGCACGTCGAGCAGGCTCTGCAGGCGGTTGGCCAGGCGCTCCTTCTCGGCCAGTTCCTGGATGCGCTGGGCGCTGACCAGGGCCAGCTGGCCCTTGAGCTCGGTGACGCGCGCCTCCAGCTGGCTGTAGGACTCGCTGAGCTGGTTGGACATCTGGTTGAACAGGGCAAAAGCCTGTTCCAGGTTCGCGCGGCTGCTCTCCTCCACCGACCTGTTCTCGTCGACAGGCACCTGGAAGGGCATTTCGGGCTGGCGTTGGGCGACTGGCATCATGCGGTTCTCTCATCCGTCCGACGTCGTAGAACTGTCGGTCGGATGAGTCTTAGCAAACCGCGTGCCTAAAAATTACCCTTTGATTTTCAACGACTTGCAGAAAAGAGTGTGACGGAGGCGTCAATCCTCCGCCATTTCCTCTTCGCGGCGGCTCATGCCGTACTTACGCATCTTCTCCACCAGGGTGGTGCGGCGGATGCGCAGGCGCTCGGCGGCACGGGCGACGACGCCGGCGGCATCGTCCAGCGCCTGCTGGATCAGGCCCTGCTCGAGGTTGGCCAGGTAATCCTTCAGGTCGATGCCTTCGGCCGGCAGCATGGCCGGCGAGTCGAGGCCCGGCAGGCCGGCGGTGATCGCCGCGCGCTCTTCCAGTTCCTCGCGCAGGCTGCTCGCCAGTTGCTCGTCCTCGTCGTCGACGTGGCGGAATTTCTTCGGCAGCTCGCCGACGCCGATCACCCCGTAGGGATGCATGATCGCCAGGCGCTCGACCAGGTTCGCCAGCTCGCGCACGTTGCCCGGCCAGTCGTGGCGGCAGAGCGACATGATGGCCGCGGAGTTGAAGCGGATCGAACCGCGCTTCTCGTGCTCCATGCGCGAGATCAGCTCGTTCATCAGCAGCGGGATGTCCTCCACGCGCTCGCGCAGCGGGGCCATCTCGATGGGGAAGACGTTGAGGCGGTAGTAGAGGTCTTCGCGGAAGCTGCCGGCCTCGATCATCTTCTCGAGGTTCTTGTGGGTGGCGGCGATGATGCGCACGTCCACGTTCTGCGTCTTGTTGCTGCCCACGCGCTCGAAGGTGCGCTCCTGCAGCACGCGCAGCAGCTTGACCTGCATCGGCAGCGGCATGTCGCCGATCTCGTCGAGGAACAGGGTGCCGCCGTTGGCCAGTTCGAAGCGCCCGGCGCGGCTGGTGATGGCGCCGGTGAAGGCGCCCTTCTCGTGGCCGAACAGTTCGCTTTCCAGCAGCTCCGCCGGGATCGCGCCGCAGTTCACCGGCACGAAGGGCGCGTCGCGGCGCTTGGAATGGTAGTGCAGGTTGCGCGCCACCACTTCCTTGCCGGTGCCGGACTCGCCGAGGATCAGCACGCTGGCGTCGGTGTCGGCGACCTGTTGCATCATCTGCCGCACCTGCTGGATGGCGCGGCTGGTGCCCACAAGGCTGCGGAACAGGTTGGGCTCGCGCTGGCGGCCGCGTTCGCGGGCCTGGTCGTACATCTCGCGGTAGACCTGGGCGCGGTGCAGGGAATCGAGCAGCTTGTTGTAGCTGGGCGGCATTTCCAGGCTGGCCAGCACGCGGCGGCGCAGCTCCTCGGGCCAGTCGCCGGGGGCCGGTTCGCCGAGCAGCAGCACCGGCAGGTATTCGTCCCAGACCGCCAGCTGCTTGAGCAGCTCCAGCGATCCGCCCTTGCCTTCCACGTTGCCGAGCAGCACGCAGAGTACGTCGCGGCTGCCGTTGGCCAGCGCATCGACCGCCTGGCGCCAGTCGCGGCTGCCACAGCAGAGTTGGTCCTCGCCAAGGAAACCGAAGATGACCGAAAGGTCACGACAGCGTTCCTGGTTATCGTCGATCAGGAGGATCTTGGTTTCGCGCCACATCTTTAGCTTGTCATCCCAGGGCTTTGAGGCTGTCGAACGGCAGCTGACACGAGACCGGCGACACGCATTTCCCGTGGTCGCCAGCATTTGGCCACTAGTAAAGTCAAAAATGTGGCAAGAGTCAAATTTATGGCGTGTTTTTTTTGATGACGACCGACGAAAGGGTTGATCCCGGTCATGGCATTGGAACTGTGACACAGTTCGCGGAGGGGACGGCGACCGCGAGGGGCGGTCGTCGCCGGAAGACTTCGGCGTCGGGGATCAGCCGAACATCTGGTAGACCTTGGCGCCCTGGCTGGAGCGACGCACGGCGGTCAGTTCCTCGCCGATGGAGGTGCGCTGGGCGGTGCAGACCGCGACCAGCTCGCCATAGAGCGCCAGCAACTGCTCCATGGAATCGCGCAGGGCCTGCTCGTCGCGCCCGGCGTCCTGCATGGCCACGTCGACCTGCTCGCGGCACTTCTGGTCCAGTTCGCCGATGGCGTCCCAGTCCTGGCTGTACATCGCGGCGGAAAGCGCGACGCGGGTTTCGTTGAGTTGTTGCATGGCCTGGTTCATGACTCGTCCTTCCTTCAGGCGGCGATCGAATCCCAGCCCGACTTCACTTCGCGCAGCAGGCCGGATACTTCGTCGAGGATCGCGGCGTCGCCATTGCGGTTGGCCTCCAGCAGACGCTCGGTCATGTAACCGTAGAGGCTGTCGAGGTTGCGCGCCAGTTCGCCGCCCTGCTCCAGGTTCAGCGCCTCGCGCAGACCGCCGACGATGCCGATGGCCTTGCTGATCAGCTCGCCACGCTCGGCCAGCTGGCCGCGCTCGATGGCGCCGCGGGCCTGCGCCATGCGCTCCAGGCCACCCTGCATCAGCAGCTGGATCAGGCCGTGCGGCGAGGACTCGGCAACGCGCGATTCCAGGCTGACTTGCTGGTATTGCTTCATGGCTCTCATGGCGTACATGGCAGGCTCCTGCGGGGAATTCATCTACTGGCCAGGGTATCGGCCGGCAGCGCGGGAGCTTGAAGGGTTCCTGAAGTTTTTTTGTCGCGCCCGGCTCGAATCCGGGCGCTCGTCCGATCAGTTATTGGAGAACGGCAAGCTGGCCAACTGGCTGGCCAGGCTGTTGGTGGTCTGGGTCAGCTTGCTCACCAGCGAGTCCATGGCGTTGTACTGCTTGTACAGGCGGTCCTGCAGCGCGCTGATGCGGCGATCCAGCGCGTCCTGCTGGTCGTCGACGCTGTTCAGGGTCTTTTGCAGAACGCTGTTGCGCTGATCGAGGATGCCGTTGGAGTCGGTGTACGGCTTGAGCCTGGAGTCCAGCCGGGTCGCCAGGCCCTTGTCGCCGGTGAACAGCGAGGCGACGGACTCGAAATCTTCGCCGACGGCCTTGCCCAGCTTGTCGCTGTCGATTTCCAGGGTGCCGTCGGGCTTGGTGGTGACGCCAAGGTCCGCCAGCACGCGGATATTGCCGTCGCTGCTGCCCTGGGTGCTCACCAGCTCGTTGCGCACGGTGCTGAGCAGCGAACGGGCGGTGGCATCGCCGACCAGTGCGCCGGTGACGGGCGCCTTGTCCTCACCCACCGAAGTGACCTTGGTCTGGGCGTTCACATAGCTGATCAGGGTGTTGTAGGCGTCGACGAAGGACTTGATGTTGTTGGTCACCGTGGACCGGTCCATATCGACGGTCAGGGTGATCGGCTTGTCCGCTTCGGTCTTGCTTTTCAGGTCGATGGTCACGCCTTCGATGGCGGTCGACACGCTGTTGCTGTCGCTCTTGACCTCCAGGCCATCGACGCTGAGCAGCGCGCTCTGCGCATGGGTGATGAAGCCGCCGTCGCCGTTGGTTTTCTGCGCATCGGTCAGCTTGGACAGGTCAGCCGCCGTGGCCGGGTCGAAGGCCAGCTTGCTCAGCGCCTGGGTACCGCCGGAGCCGCTGTCGCTGGCCTCGATCTTGATGTCGTTGCCTTCGCCGGTCTTGCTGCTGGAGATGACCAGGCGCGAGCCCTGCGAATCGTTGACGATGGTGGCGGTAACGCCCTGGCCCTTGCCGGCCTTGTTGATCGCATCGCGCACACCCGCCAGGGTGTTGTTGCTGCTGTCGATGGTGATGTCGTCGAGCTTGACGTCACCCACCGAGATTTTCAGGGTGCCACTGTTGAAGGTGGAGGCAGTGTCGCCGGGAACCGCTCCCAGGGCGATCTTGCTGCTGGTCGCCAGTTGCTGCACCTGGATCTGGTAGGTGCCGGGAGCCGCGGCTTCGGTCGCCTTGCCGCTGAACACGGCGGTGTCCGACGAGGTGAAGCTGCGCGCCTGGAACTGGGTGACGGAGTTCAGCTTGGACAGGGCGGTCTGGAAAGTGCTGATGGCACTCTTGAGCCCCCCGAGGGCGGTGATCTGGGTGGTGGTCTTCTTCTCCAGCGCGTCGATCTGGTTCTGCTTCGGAGCTTTCTCCGCGTTAACCGTCGACGCCACGATGCTGTCGATATCGATCCCGGACCCCAGTCCCGTGATGCCTGCCATGTCCCACCTCCGTCAAAAATCCGTTCGCACACTCCGATCCGTGGATCAGAGCAATTGCCGTACCAGTTCCAACAAGGCCGCGTCAGGCCTGGGCTTCGAAGATCAGGCTACGCATATCGTCGAGCCGGGCGGCAAGTTTCAGCACTTCCTCGGAAGGAATCTGCCGCACCACCTTGCCGGAGTCGCCATCGATGACTTTCACCACCACATCGCCGGTCGCGTCATCGATGCTGAAATTGAGATTGCGGCGGACACCCTGCACATGCTTCTGGATATCCGCGACGGCGGCATCCAGTCGTGCGCGGGCATCGCCCTGCCCTTTCGCATCCTTGCTCTCCCCGTCCGGCCGGCTGGCGGCGGTGGAGGTCGCTGGAAGCGCGGAGTCGGTACGCGAAGCGCCCTTGAACGCCGAAAGCCCGGCTATGTTTCCAACGTCCATCGTTCACTCCCTCACAAAGCCAAAAAGGAGGAAGGGTTGCCCCTTCCTCCTGTCGTCGGATCGAAGACCCGTCAACCGTTAGCGCAGCAGGCTGAGCACAGACTGCGGCAGCTGGTTGGCCTGGGCCAGGATCGCGGTACCGGCCTGTTGCAGCACCTGGTTCTTCGACAGGGTCGCGGTTTCCGCGGCGAAGTCGGTGTCCTTGATGCGGCTGCGGGCAGCGTCGGCGTTCTCCGAGATGTTGGTCAGGTTGGAGATGGTGTTGTCGAAGCGGTTCTGCACGGCACCGAGGTCGGCACGCTGGGCATCGATCGCGGCCAGGGCGTTGTCGATCACGGCGATGGCGCGCTGGGCACCGTCGGCGGTGGAGATGTCCACGTCGGCTACCGAACTCTTCTTGGCATTGGCAGCGCCGAACAGCTCGGCCGAAGCACCGGCACCGGCTGCCGGAGTGGCTACCGAGAAGGAGGTCGGGGAGTTCAGCTGGACGTAGCCGACGATGCTTTCATCAGCGGTGCCGATGTTGGCTGCGGCGGAGAACTTGCCGTTGGCGTCCTGCACCTGTGCCTGCATGGTGACGTTGCCGGTGATGGTGCCGAAGGAAACGTTCTCGCCGGTGGCGGATTCCACGGTCAGCACGCCATCCTTGTCCAGGTTGGCTTTCAGGCCCAGTTTGGCCGAGTTGGAGTTGATCTGGTCGGCCAGGTCGGCGGTGGAGGTCACACCGACGAAGTCGACGGAGCGGGCATCGGTGCCACTGCCAACGGTCATGGTGAAGTCAGCGGTGTCGCCGGCGGCCGGCTGGGTGACTTCGACCTTGAACACGGTGCGGGCGTTGGCGGTCAGGCCGGAAACGGCGCCGTCGAACTTGGCGGCCAGGCTCTTGGCGCTGTCGTCCGCGGCAACGGTGACGGTCTTGGACTGGCCGTTGCCTACGACGGTCAGGTCGCCGGCGGTGAAGGCGGCGGTAGCGTCGGCTACCACGCTACCGGTGACGGTGGGGGTGGCTACAGTGCTGTCGCTACCAACCTGGTAGGAGCCGATGGCGGACGCCGAAGCATCCTTCAGGCTGACGTCGATGGTTTCGTAGGCGTTGGAACCGACCTGGAAGCTGGAGGTACCGAAGGAGCCGTCGAGCAGCTTGCGGCCACCGAAGGTGGTGGTGTCGGCGATACGGGTCAGTTCGGCCTGCTGGGCAGCTACTTCCTTCTGCAGGGCGGCGCGGTCGGCGTCGCTGTTGGAGCCGTTGGCGGACTGCAGGGACAGGTCACGGATACGCGACAGGATGTTGGTGGACTGCTGCAGGGCACCTTCAGCGGTCTGCGCCAGGGAGATACCGTCGTTGGCGTTGCGGGTGGCGACGTTCAGGCCGCTGATCTGGTTGGACAGGCGGTTGGAGATCTGCAGGCCGGCGGCGTCGTCCTTGGCGCTGTTGATGCGGTAGCCGGTGGACAGACGCTGCAGCGAGGTGTTCAGCGAGTTGGACGAGCCGTTGAGGTTGCGCTGGGTGTTCAGGGAAGCAATGTTCGTATTGACGGTAAGGGCCATGATGGTCTCCTTCAGAGGTCCTGTTCGTTCCTGAGCTTGCGATATCTCGGCCTGCTTGCTCAGGGACACCAAGAATTCGCATTCGTCCTATGTATCGGCGTTGATCCGGGGAGCTTTAGGGAAAATTCAGGAGATTTTTTTAAGCTTCCGGATCAAGCACTTGCAGCCACTTACCGGCATGTTCCAGTGAAGCGCCGCAGTCATTTCCTGTATCGACAAAAAAGCCCGCGGCTTTAGGCACGCGGGCTTTTTTGTGGCCAGAGGGCGATCAGTTGAGATAGTTGAACAGGCTCAACCCGCTGATCTTCACGTAGCTCTGCTGCGCTGCCTGCAGCACGGTGGACTGCATCGACAGGCGCGACAGCGCCTCGGCGTAGTCCAGGTCCTGCAGGTCGGAGATGACGCCGGTGTTCACCAGCTTCACGTCGTCGATGAAGGTCTCGGTGGAGTCGATCACGTTGAGCCGCGCACCGATCTTGCCCTGACCGGAGAGCACCTGGGTGTTCACCGAGTCGAGGTTGGAGATGGCCACGGCGGTGGCGTCGCGGATCCGGTAGTTGCCTTCCTGATCCTGGGTCGCGCTGGACAACGCCTTGCGCAGGTCGGCCACCACGTTGAGCAGACCCTTCTTCTCGGTGGACGGGTCGCGGTTGACGGTGAAGGTATCGCCGGCCGCCGGCTTGCCGTCGATCTGCACCTTCACGCCGGCGTACTCGACGAAGTCGTTGGTCTGCGAGTTGTCGTCGATGGCGCCGGTCTTCAGGGCGGTGTAGCTGCCCGGCAGGGCCGGGTCGTTGAGGTCGTAGACCTCGTAGTTCTTGTCGTCGAGGAAGCGGATGCCGATGCCATCGGTGGCCGCCGGCGGCACGCTCGACGGGAAGCTGCCGTCGTAGGCCTGCTTGTCGTTGACCAGCCCCAGCGAGATGCGCCCGCTGCCGGTGTTGCCCGCGGCGCCCTGGGTGGTCACGCGGTTGATGTTGGTCACGTCATCGAACAGCGCCTTGCCGCTGTCGCTGATGCCCATCAGGGTGCTGCTGGCGATCTGCACCTGGCGCTGGCTTTCGTCGCCCTGGTAGCTGTAGCTGCCGTCAGGGTTGCGCACGAAGGGCTGGGTGTCGCCCTGGCTGCCGGAGAACAGGTACTTGCCGCTGGCGTCCTTGCTGTTGAGCAGATTGAGCAGCTCGTCCTCGCGCTGCCCCAGCTCGGTGGCCAGGGCGTTCTTGTCGCTGGGGTCCTGCGCGCCATCGCCGGCCTGCACCGCGATCTCGCGGATGCGCTGGATGACGTTGCCCACCGACTGCAGGATCGAGTCCTCCGAGGACAGGCTGTTCTTCGCCGCCGTGATGTTGCTCTTGTACTGGTCGTTGAGCGACTGCTCCTGGCTCAGCTGCAGCAGGCGCACCGAGGCCACCGGGTCGTCCGCCGGGGTGAGGATGCGCTTGCCGGTGCTGATCTGCTCCTGGGTGCGGGTGACGTTGGAGTAGTTGCGCTGCAGGCCGCCGACCGAGTTGTTGTACGCCTGGATGGTGGAAATTCGCATGGTCGACTTCCTCTATCAGTTGAACGCGCCGATCAGCGTGTCGAACAGGGAGCGGGCGACCTGGATCACCTGGGCCGACGCGCTGTAGTACTGCTGGAACTGGATCAGGTTGGCCGCCTCTTCGTCGAGGTTGACGCCCGACAGCGAGTCGCGGCTGTCCTGCGCCTGCTGGAGCACGGTGGCGCTGGCGTCGGCGTTGTTGCGCACCTGCGCGGTGAGGGTGCCGATGCGCTCCACCAGGCCGCCGTAGGCGTCGTTGAAGCTGGCCCCGGTGCTGCCGGTGCCGCCCACCGTGGGCCGGCTCTGCAGGCCGGAGAGCGCCAGGGCGTTGCTGTTGTCGGAGATGCCCTTGCTGTTCATGCCCAGGGTGAAGCTGTCGCCGGCCTGGGGCGCGCCGCTCAGGGTGAACTCGTAGCTGTACTGGTTGCCGGTGCCCGGATCGGTGTAGTCCAGGTGCAGGGTGTTGGTCTGCCCGGCGGTCAGGCCGCTGGTGGAGGGCGACACGTAGCTCAGGGTCGCGCCCGGCGGCAGGGTGCCGGTCAGGGTGTTGCCGGTGGCGTCGAAGCTCAGTTGCAGGCCACCCGCGCCGAACAGGTTCTGCAGGTCGCTGACCACCACCGGCGACGGGCCGCCGATCAGCCTGGGCTGGCCGATGGCGCCGGTGCCGCGGTTGTTGGTGGTGGCCTCGCTGCGCGCGGTGCCGGCGAAGGCCAGCTGGTCGGCCTTGGTCAGCACCGCCTCGATGTCCGCGGCGCCGCGGCGGGTGGGCTGCAGGGTGAAGCCGTCGCCGGCCGGCGGCAGGCTGTCCATGGTCACCTGGAAGCCCTGGTCAGCGCCGCTGCCGTCGGCGAAGCTCAGGGTGTAGGGGCCGGTGCCGCTGACGCTGACGTTGATCGCCGCGTTGTCCGACAGGCGCCGCGCCGTGAAGTTGGCGCCGTCGTATTCCAGGCGGTAGTCGCTGGCGCCGAGCTTGCCGGTGTCGGTGATGTTCAGGCTGGGGGCGACGGTGCCGGTATTGCCGGACTGGGCGATGACCCGCAGCCCGGTGATGGTCGGATCGTTGATGTCGCCGAACAGCGGGCTGCCGGCGTTGCCGGCCAGGTCCAGGCCCTGCCCGAGCTGCTGGTTGACGGCGTTGGCGAAGGTCAGGGCGATCTGCCCGAGCTTGTTGTACGAGGCGTCCAGCGCGGTATCGCGGTAGGCCAGCAGGCCGCCCATCTGGCCGCCGGAGATCTGCGTGGTGATGGTCTGCACCGCGCTGCCGCTGGCCAGTTGCACCTGGAAGCGGGTCGGGTCGTCGGTGCCCGGCACCACCTGCAACGCCGAGGTGGTGGTGCCCACCACCAGCGGCTGGCCGGTGCCGATGAACAGGTTGATGGAGCTGTCGTCCTGGGGCACGGCCTGCACGCCGATCAGCTCGGAAAGCTTGCGCACCGTCTCTTCGCGGGCGTCGATCAGGTCATTGGGCTGGCCGCCGGCGGCCTTGGCCTTGGCGATGGCGTCGTTGTAGCTGGCGACGCTGGTGGCCAGGGAATTGACCTGCGTGGCCAGCGAGCCGAGCTGCTGGTTGATCAGGCTGTTCTGCTTGTCGAGCTGGTCGTACAGGGTATTGAAGGACTTCGACAGCCCCTGCCCTTCCGCCAGCAGCGCCTCGCGGCCTTCGGTGGCGGAGGGGTTGGCGGCGGCGGTCTGCAGCGCGGCAAAGAACTTCTGCAGCGCCGGGCTGATGCCGGTGGTGGTGTCCGACAGCAGGGCGTCGAGCTGCTCGATCTGCCCCTGGAAGGCATTCAGCTCATTGGCCTGGCTGGTGGCGGTGCGCACCTGGGAGAACAGGAAGTCGCTGGCCAGCCGGCGCACGTCGACCACCTGGCTGCCCGAGCCGATGTAGCCGGCGCCGGTGTACTGCGGGATGCCGGTCTGCTGCACCGTCTGCTGGCGGGAATAGCCGGGGGTGTTGACGTTGGTGATGTTGTGGCCGGTCACCGTCAGCGAGGTCTGGCTCGAACGCAGGCCAGACAGGCCGATGGACAGTAGATCGCTCATCGTTGTTTTTCCTTAACCCAGTGGCGGCGTGTCCGCCGCGGCAACCGCCTGGTACACCTGCATCTGCCGGGCGATCTGCGCGACCTTGCGGGCGTAGTTCGGATCGGTGGCATAGCCGGCGCGCTGCAGTTCCTTCATGAACTGTTCGGGGCGCCGGGTGGAGTCCAGCGCGTCCGAATAGCGGTCGTTGTTCTGCAGGAAGCTCACGTAGTCGTGGAAGCTCTGCTCGAAGGAGTCGTAGGAGCGGAACGCCGCGACTTCCTTCACTTTCTTGCCGTTCGCGTATTCGCTGGTCGTCGCCCGCGCGGAGTCGCCGCTCCAGCTGGAGCCGGCCTTGATGCCGAACAGGTTGTGGCTGCTGGAGCCGTCCTGGTCGCGGACGATGGACTTGCCCCAGCCGGTTTCCAGCGCGGCCTGGGCCACCAGGTAGCGCGGGTCGACGCCGATGCGCTGGGCGGCCTTCTGCGCCATGGGCAGCATGGTGGCGATGAATTCGTCCCGCGAGGCGAACTTCGACTTGCCCGGCGCCAGCGGCTGCTGGGCGTAGTCGCGGTCGCCGAGGTCCTGGGCGCCGGCGGCGGCGTCGATGGCGTCCACGGCGCTGGCGTAGGACCTGGCGGTCTGCCAGCGGTCGCCGGCCAGCGGCTTGCCCTGCTCTTCCGGGGTGGCGGCGCCCGGCACGATACCGGCCGCCACGCGGTCGGCCAGCTTGCCCGGCAGGGACAGGCGGCGGGCATTGAGCAACTTGGAATCGTCGCGGCCCTCGGCCGGTTGCGGCAAGGCCTTGCCGCTGGCGTTGACGCCGCTGGTGGCCGGCCAGGCGGAGGCCTGGGCGACCTTGGCGAAGGGGTTCGCCGCGCCGCTGCGCTTGCCGCTGTTCATGTGCGACAGCTGGCGGGTCAGCACGTCCGACAGGCCGATGCCGTGGCCCTTGGTGGACAGGCTGACGGACAGCTGCTGGTCGTACATTTCCTGGTACTGCTTGGTGGCCGGGGTGTTCATGAAGTTGCCCTCGGCGAGCACGTCGTTGGCCGAGCGCATGGACTTCATCATCTCGTTCATGAACAGCGATTCGAATTCCTGGGCAACCTTGCGGATGTTGGCTTCGCTGTCGCGCCCGGCGCCGTTCTTCAGCTGCGCCAGGCGGTTGAGGTCGGTGTAGGCCCCGGAGTTGGTGCTGGAGGCACCGGCGGAAAGCAGTTTGGCGTCCACGGCGGCGTCCTCAGATCACGATCAGGTCGGCCTGCAGCGCGCCGGCCTGTTTCAGGGCTTCGAGGATCGCCATCAGGTCGCTGGGCGCGGCGCCCACCTGGTTCACGGCGCGGACGATTTCATCCAGCGTGGTGCCCGGGCCGAACTTGAACATCGGCTTGGCTTCCTGGTCGGCGTTCACCCGCGAGCGCGGCACCACGGCGGTCTGGCCGTTGGAGAAGGGGCCGGGCTGGCTGACGATGGGGTCTTCGGTGATGGTCACGGTGAGGCTGCCGTGGGTCACGGCGGCCGGCGACACGCGCACGTTCTGGCCGATCACGATGGTGCCGGTGCGCGAGTTGATGATGACCTTGGCCACTGCCTCGCCGGACTGCACGTCGAGGTTTTCCAGCACCGACATGTAGTCCACGCGCTGGTTCGGGTCCAGCGGCGCGCTGACCCGCACCGAGCCGCCGTCGATGGCCTGGGCCACGCCCGGGCCGAGCAGTTCGTTGATGCGGTCGACGATGTGCTTGGCGGTGGTGAAGTCCGGACGGTTGAGGTTCAGGGTCAGGCTGTTGCCCTGGTCGAAGCCGCTCGGCACCGTGCGCTCCACGGTGGCGCCCGCCGGGATGCGGCCGGCCGACGGCACGTTGACGGTGATCTTCGAGCCGTCGCGGCCCTCGGCGTCGAAGCCGCCCACCACCAGGTTGCCCTGGGCCACGGCGTAGGTCTGGCCGTCGATGCCCTTGAGCTGGGTCATCAGCAGGCTGCCGCCGCGCAGGCTCTTGGCGTTGCCGATGGAGGAGACGGTGATGTCGATGGCCTGGCCCGGCTTGGCGAAGGGCGGCAGGTCGGCGTGCACGGACACCGCGGCGACGTTCTTCAGCTGCACGTTGCCGACGTTGGCCGGCACCTTGATGCCGAACTGCGCCAGCATGTTGTTGAAGGTCTGCAGGGTGAAGGGCGTCTGGGTGGTCTGGTCGCCGCTGCCGTTGAGGCCGACCACCAGGCCGTAGCCGATCAGCTGGTTGCTGCGCACGCCCTGGATGGTGGCGATGTCCTTCAGCCGCTCGGCGTGGGCGGCCGGCACGGCCAGCAGCGCGCAGAGCAGCAGCAGGCCGCAGGCGCGGACCTTGTCCGCGATCCGGGCCAGGCCTTCGCGGACAAGGTCCGCTCCTACAACGCCAGCGTGCGCAGTCATGGTCGTCATCCTCAGAACGGGAACAGCGGGCTGAGGAAGAAGCGATCGAACCAGCCCGGCTGGCTCGCATCGGCGAACGCACCGGTGCCCGAGTAGGTGATGCGCGCGTCGGCCACGCGGGTGGAGGGCACGGTGTTGTCGGTGGCAATGTCGTCGGCGCGGATCAGGCCGGCGATGCGCACCAGTTCGTTGCCGGTGTTCAGGGTCATCCACTTCTCGCCGCGCACGGCGAGGATGCCGTTGGGCATGACGTCGGCCACGGTGACGGTCACCGAGCCGCTCAGGCTGTTGCTCTGCCCGGCCTGGCTGTCGCCCTTGGCTTCGCGGGTGCCGCCGTACTCGGCGCTGAGGCTGAGGTCGCCGCCGCCGACGGGGTTGTTGGTGGTCAGGCCGCTGCCGAACATCGAGGTCAGGCCGATCTTGGTGTTGCTGTCCTTGGAGATGTCCGAGTTGGCCTTCTTGCTGGCCTGGGTCTTCTCGTTGAGGGTGATGGTGATGATGTCGCCCACGCGGAAGGCCTTGCGGTCGCCGTAGAGGTTGTTGTCGAAACCGGCCTGGTAGATCGAACCGTTGTTCTGCGCGGCGGGCATCGGGGTGCGCGGCAGCACGGGGGCGTAATAGGGGTCGTCCGGCTTCGGCGCAGGACCGACGCACCCGGCCAGCGCGGCGATGGCCAGCAGCGGAAGAAGGTGGGAACGGTTCATTTACAGCTACCTCTCGGGAGCCTGCGGCTCCAACTTGAATCACGACCGACGCGCAGCCGGTCGTTACAGGTTCTGGGTCACGAACGACAGCATCTGGTCCGCTGTGGAGATGACCTTGGAGTTCATCTCGTAGGCGCGCTGGGTGGTGATCATGTTCACCAGCTCCTCGACCACGTTGACGTTGGAGTTTTCCAGGGTGTTCTGCTGCACCGTGCCCAGGCCGTTCAGCCCCGGGGTGCCGACCTGCGGCGCGCCGCTGGAGCCGGTTTCCAGGAACAGGTTGTTGCCGATCGCCTGCAGGCCGGCCGGGTTGATGAAGTCGGCGGTCTGGATGTTGCCGATGATCTGCGGCTGCGGGTTGGCCGGGGTGGTCACCGAGACGGTGCCGTCCTGGCCGACGGTGAAGGTCTGGGTCTCGTTCGGCACGACCACGGCCGGCTCCAGCGCGTAACCGTTGGAGGTGACGATCTGGCCGTCGGAGTTCAGGTGGAAGCTGCCGTCGCGGGTGTAGCCGACGGTGCCATCGGGCATCAGCACCTGGAAGAAGCCGCGGCCGTTGACCGCCATGTCCAGCGGCTGGTCGGTGGTCTGCAGGCTGCCTTCGGTGAAGTTCTTCTGGGTGCCGACGATGCGCACACCGGTGCCCAGCTGCAGGCCCGAGGGCAGCTGGCTGTCCTGGGTGGAGTTGGCGCCGGGCTGACGCTTGATCTGGTACAGCAGGTCCTGGAACTCCGCGCGGTCGCGCTTGAAGCCCGTGGTGGACACGTTGGCCAGGTTGTTGGAAATGGTGGTCAGGTTCATGTCCTGGGCCGAAAGACCCGTCTTGCTGACCCACAGAGCCGGAAGCATCGTCGTTCTCCTCGGGCGCCGGATTCATGGCGCCTCGAACTGGTGATTAGCTAAATTGCAAAACCCGCGCCATGGCCGCCGAATCGTCCTCGGCGGTGCGCATCATCTTGACGTGGAGCTCGAACTGGCGGGACAGCGAGAGGATCGAGGTCATCTCTTCCACCGCGTTGACGTTGCTCGCTTCGAGGAAGCCCGACTCGATCCTGGCGTTGGCGTCGGCCTGCGGCGCCGGCTGGCCGGGCTGCTGCTTGATGCGTACCAGGCCGTCGGCGCCCTTCTCCAGTTGCTTGGGGTCCGCGGTGACCAGCTTGATGCGGTCGACCTCGGCCACCACGCTGGGGTTGTCGCCCAGGCCACGGATGCTGATGGTGCCGTCTTCGCCGATGTCGATCTTTTCCTGCGGCGGCACGGCGATCGGCCCGCCATTGCCGATCACCGGCAAACCGTCGCCGGTGCGCAGCTGGCCGAGGGCGTCGACCTGCAGGCTGCCGGTGCGCACATAAGCTTCACCGCCATCGGGCGCCTGCACGGCGATCCAGGCATCGCCCTTGGCGGCGATGTCGAGGTCGCGGCCGGTGTCCTGCAGGCTGCCGGCGGAGAAGTCGGTGGCCGGACGCTCGCTCATGGCGTAGACCCGCGCCGGGAAACTGTCGCCGAACACCTGCATCGAGCGCGCCTGCTCGAAGTCACGGCGGAAGCCGTTGGTGGAGATGTTCGCCAGGTTGTTGGCGTGAGCGCGCATGGCCAGGGTGTTCTGGCTCGCTCCGCTCATCGAGACGTACAGCATCTTGTCCATCGAATCCTCCAGGCCCGCGTCGATTGCCGCTCGCGGGTGTGATGGAGGCTATTCAGCAAGTGTCGTGCCAGGACTCGAATTTACGCACAACCTACTGATATCAAAGGACTTCTAAAAACAGAAGGCTCCCGAAGGAGCCTTTCGCAGCCGCCGGCGGCGATGGTCTGCCGCCACCGGCAAGGGGGGTTGCCGCTCCACGTAGGATGGCGTGGAGCGAAGCGATACCCATCGCGGTGGACAACGCTGCGCACTATCCAGCCTATGAAGAGCAAAAGCATCGCGGACAAGGTCCGCTCCTACAGGGGGAACACTGCTTTCGTAGGAGCGGACTTCGTCCGCGATCCGCCGGCAAGGCCGGCGTCAGGCCGGTTCGCGAGCAAGCTCGCGCCTACAGAAGCAAAGTATTACCGCAGGTTGATGATGGCCTGGGTGACCGCATCCTCGGTCTGGATGGTCTTGGCATTGGCCTGATAGTTGCGCTGGGCGACGATCAGGTCCACCAGCTCGGTGGACAGGTCGACGTTGGAATCCTCCAGCGAACCGGACTGCAACGCGCCGAGGGTGCCCGAGCGCGGGGTGCCGACCACCGGCTCGCCGGACTCCGAGGACTGCACCCAGGAGGTCTTGCCGATCGGGGTCAGGCCCTGGACGTTGGCGAAGTTCGCCAGCACCACCTGGCCCTGCACCTTGGACTGGCCGTTGGTGTAGCGGGCGAAGATGTTGCCCTGGTCGTCGATCTCCAGGCCCGACAGCTGGCCGGTGGTGTAGCCGTCCTGGTTGACGCTGTTCACCGCGAAGGCGGTGGCGTACTGGGTGGACTTGCGGATGTCCAGGGAGATGCCGCCCGCGTTCGCGGTGGCGCCGTTGGCGCTCCAGGTCGGCGGGGTCTTGCCGTCGGAGATCGCCGGCACCCAGTCGCCCATCGTCAGGGTGCCGTCGGTGGGGTTCACCGTGAAGGCATTGCCGGTGCCGTTGTTCACCGGAGTCTGGGTCAGCAACTGGCCGGCCGGGCTGAAGGTCAGGTCGACCTGGTACGGGCTGCTGCCCGCGCCGCTGACGGCGGCCAGCACGCTGGCGGCGGTGGCGCCGGTGGCGGCCGCCGCGGTGGTGGCGGCATCGATGGCGGCCTGCGACGCCCCGGAAGCGGCAACGGCGGCGGCAACGCTGGCCGGGGTGGCGCCGGCCGTGCCGGCGGCGGTGGTCGCCGCGCTGATGGCGGTGGCGTCATCGGCCGGGTTCGCCGGATTGCGGCCGTCCACCAGCACGTTCATGGTCCAGTTGTTGGGGCCGGTCTTGGTGAAGTACTGGGTCAGCACGTGGGCGTTGCCCTGGCTGTCGTAGATGTTCACCGAGGTCGAGGAGTTGTAGGTGGTCGGGTCGTTGGCGTTGAACGGGGTGACCGTCGGCGTGGTGTTGGTGGAGTTCAGGTTGAAGGTCTGGGCGATCTGGCTGGTGGCCTGCGGCGCCTGGTTGCCGGTTTCGATGTGCAGGTCGCCGACCACGCCGTTCTGCAGCTGGCCCTGGGCGTTCACCGGGTAGCCCTGCAGGCGGTAGCCGTTGTTGTCGACCACGAAGCCGTTCTTGTCGGTGCCGAAGTAGCCGGCACGGGTGTAGCTGATCGCGCCGTTGTTGCTGGTGACGAAGAAGCCGTTGCCGTTGATGGCCATGTCCAGCGCGTTCTGCGTGGACTCGATGGTGCCCTGGTTGAACAGCTGCGAGACGTTGGACAGCAGCACGCCGCTGCCCACCGGATTCTGCCCGGAGCCCAGCACGGAGGCGGCATAGACGTCGGAGAACTCCGAGCGCGACTGCTTGAAGCCGATGGTGCTGGCGTTGGCGATGTTGTTGCCGGTGGTGTTCAGGTCACTGGAGGCGGCCTTGATACCGCTGAGCCCGATATTGAAAGACATCTCTAATCTCCTTGTCGGTATCGCCGACGCGAATCTGTTCAGGAGCCTCTGCGCGTCGGCCGGGCGGCGTTGGAAGCGGACTGCTCATTTGCAAATACGCAAACTCCGCGTCCGCCTCCGCCTTGCCCGGCGCCAGCGCGATGGCTCCTGGCCTGGTTCGTTACTGGCCGATGATCTGCACCTGGGACAGGCCGATGCTGCCCAGCCCGGCGAGGTTCAGCGTCAGCTCGCCGCCGTTCTGCCCGAGGGTCACGCTGTCGACGTTGGCCGGCAGGAAGGTGGTCAGGCCGTAGGTCTTGCCTTCGTAGTTGGTCTGCGCCTCGAACTTGTAGCGCCCCGGCGGCATGAGATTGCCGCTGGAGTCCTTGCCGTCCCACATGAAGTTGACGTTGCCGGCGGTCTGCTGGCCCATCTCGACGCGGTTCACCAGGGTGCCGCTGTCGTCGTAGACGTTGACCCAGCTGTTGGCCGTGGAAACCGGCAGGGTGAAGGTGCCCTTGAAGGTCTCGGAGGTGTCCACCATCGACTTGTCGGTCGGCACGATGACCTTGCGCCCCACCAGCGAGGAGGCCTGCAGGGCCTGGGACGACTGGTAGTTGGAGAGGACGCTGTCCATGCTGGTGTTCAGCGACTGGATGCCTTCCACGGTGCTGAACTGCGCCAGCTGGGCGATGAACTCGCCGTTTTCCTGCGGCGACATCGGGTCCTGGTTGTTCATCTGCGCGACCAGCAGCTTGAGGAACTCGTCCTTGCCGAGGTTGTTGGTGCCGGTAGTGCCCTTGCTGTCGTTCTTGACGGCGTACTGGTCCAGAACCGAGCTTGCGCCGTTGATGCTGCTGTTATCGATGCTCATCGTGCTTCCTCAGCGCTTACTGACCCAGGGTCAGGACCTTCTGCATCATCTGCTTGGCGGTGTTCATCATTTCCGCGTTGGTCTGGAACGCGCGGCTGGCGGAGATCATGTCGGCCATCTCCTCCACCACGTTGACGTTCGGGTAGTACACGTAGCCATCCTTGTCGGCGGCCGGGTGATTGGGCTCGTAGCGCGGGATCAGCGCGCTCTTGTCCTCGATCACGCCCAGCACCTGCACGCCGGAGCCGGCCCGGTCGGTCTCGCCGAACAGCGAACCCTGGTCGCCGTCCTGGGCCTGCTGGAACATGGTGGCGAACACCGGATGGCGGGCGCGGTAGGTCTGGTCGACGCTGGAGGAGACGGTCTCGGCGTTGGCGATGTTCGAGGCGGTGGTGTTCAGACGGGTGGTCTGGGCACTCATGCCGGTCCCGGCGATGTTGAAGACACTGGCGAGCGACATGGCGATTACTCCCCGCGCAGGGCGTTCATCAGCCCTTTGAACTTGTTGTTGAGGAAGGTGAACGAGGCCTGGAACTGCACGGAGTTCTCCGCGTAGTTGGACTGCTCGATCTGCTCATCCACGGTGTTCTGGTCGATGGAGGGATGGAACGGCGTGCGGTACTTGAGGACGTCCTCGCCCATGCCGAAACCTTCGGCGGCGATGTGATGCGCGTTGGTACGCGTGGCGTTGAAGGTGCCGTTCTTCATCTTGTCGGACTGGGCAGCCAGCACCGAGGCGAAATCCAGGTCGCGCGCCTTGTAGTTCGGCGTGTCGGCGTTGGCCAGGTTGTTAGCCAGGACTTCAGCGCGCTGGGAGCGGAAGCTCAGCGCTTGCTGGTGGATGCCGAGGGCTTTGTCGAAGCTGATGCTCATGGTCACGAACCTGTTTGCCGGTGTGGGCTTGCCAACACTTCAGCAAGGTGCGTGCCAGATTTATATATCCTTTAATATCAATGGCTTGAGCATGTATCGAGAGCGGCAAGGGGCGGCAAACAGCGGCAAGCGGCAACCGGTTTCCTTGCCGGCGGCAAGCGTGCCGCCCTCTCCCACCATTGCCGCTTCTGGCCGCTTTTCGTAGGAGCGGAGCTTCTCCGCGATGCTCTTTGTCTTTCGGGGTTGGGTGTTTCTGCGTCGCTTCGGCGTGTGCTGATGAGTGGCGTGATCCGCCATCTTGCCCGGTGTTCATGCGCCGCTTCGGCGTGTGCTGGAAGATTTTGTTTCGCCCCCTCGGGCGACCCACTTTGGCAAACGACCCAAAGTAGGCAAAGGTCTGTGCCCCTGCATCCGGTTTTTCGCTTAGGCGAAAAATACCCTCGCTCCATCGAAGTTTCAGGGGCCCGCGTTGACGGGCCATCCCTGGCCCGACAACGCTCTCGCGGCATCCATGCCGCTCAACCCCTGAAACTCCGATTCCACTCGGCCTCCTGAAGGGGCGCCCCGGAGTGTGCGGAGGTTTCTCTGGAAGTCTTCAAAAGCCAAAGCCCAAAGCACAGCGCGCCCGGAATTTGCTCGTGTAGGAGCGGACCTTGTCCGCGATCAGCCCCGCTCAAGAGCTTCGCGGACAAGGTCCGCTCCTACGAAAAGCATCTCGGCACAAATCATCGATGGGTATCGCTTCGCTCCACGCCATCCTACGACGCGCAAATCCTTCAGCCCTGGCTCTGCCTGTCACACCGAAATATCCGGCGCGCGCAGAGTCCCGTCAGGAGGCCGAGTGGAGGTATTGCGTAGAGGGGCGAGCGGCATGGATGCCGCGAGAGGCTTGAAGGGCCATGGATGGCCCTTGCAAGCCGACCCTCGGAGCAATGCCGGAAGGAGGGCAGTCTGAGCGCAGCGAAGACCCGGATGTCGGGACGGGCCCTTTTGGTTCCTTTTGGGGCCCCAAAAGGGACTCGCCCGGGAGGGCGAAACGAAAAGTTCCCGCACACGCCGAAGCGGCGCAGAAACACCGTACGAAGAACAAAAGCATCGCGGAGAAGCTCCGCTCCTACGAGAGCCCCGCCCGAACAGGCGAGGTGTCGGCCAATCACTTGGCCTTGTAGATGATCCCCGGGCTGCACTGGACCATCTGGTAATGATCCGGCAACGCATTGAGCGCCTCGGAAGCGCCGAGGAACAGATAGCCACCCGGCTTCAGCGTCGCATGGATGCGCAACAGGATGTCGCGCTTCACCTCGGCGGAGAAATAGATCAGCACGTTGCGGCAGAACACCATGTCGAACCTGCCGAGGCTGGCGTAGCTGTCCAGCAGGTTCAGCGCGCGGAACTCCACGCGGCTCTTGATCGCCGGCTTGACCGTCCAGCGCCCCGGGGTCTTCTGGTCGAAGTAGCGAGCCAGGCGCTCCTGCGACAGGCCACGGCCGATGGCCAGGCTGTCGTACTCGCCAGCGCGGCAGGCGTTGAGCATGGAGCCGGAAAGATCGGTGGCGACGATCTGCACGCCGGCCTTGAGCTGGCCGAGGTTGGTGCGCTCGAACTCGTCGATGGCCATCGACAGCGAATACGGCTCCTGCCCCGAGGAACAGGCCGCCGACCAGATGCGCAGGCGCTGGCCCGGGCTGGCCTTGATCATCTCCGGCAGCACCCGGCCCTTCAGCACCTCGAAGGGATAGGTATCGCGAAACCACAGGGTCTCGTTGGTGGTCATGGCGTCCACCACCTGCTCGCGCAGCTGGCTGCGGCCCTGGACCTTCTGCACCAGTTCGCCGAGGGACTTGATGCCCTGCTGCTCCATCAACTTGTTCAAGCGGCTGGAGACCAGGTACTGCTTGTTGGCGCCCAGGAGGATGCCACAGGTCTTCTCCAGGAAATCCCGGAACAGCTCGAATTCGGAATTGATGGATGTCACAGATACGCCTCTTCAACTCGTGGACGGTTGCCGCCGCCATGGCGGCAACTGCCTGACCGGTGCTCAAAAAACCATAGACGATGCGGGCGGCACCGGCGCCGCCCGGCTTGCCGAGGTGGACTCAGGCCGCCGTGCCATCCACCGCCCTGATCCGGTCCGCCACGCGGGCGGCCAGGTCATCGGGACGGAACTTGGCGAGGAAGTCGTCTGCGCCGACCTTCTTCACCATGGCCTGGTTGAACACCCCGGACAGCGAAGTATGCAGGAGAATGTGCAAATCCTGCATGCGCGGGTCGTGACGGATTTCCGCGGTCAGCGTGTAGCCGTCCATCTCCGGCATCTCGATATCCGAGATCACCATCAGCAGGTCGCTGCCCGGATGCCCGCCCGCCTCCACCATCTGCCGCAGGTAGTCCAGCGCCTGGCGGCCGTCGTTGAGCGCCAGCACCTCGACGCCGACGGTTTCCAGGCAGCGCACCAGTTGCTTGCGCGCCACCGAGGAATCGTCCACCACCAGCACCCGCTTGCTCACCGCGCGGGACTGGGTCTCGGCGTCCAGCACGCCCTCGGAGATGTCCTCCGGGGTCGGCGCCACTTCGGCGAGGATCTTCTCCACGTCGATGATTTCCACCAGCTGGTTGTCGACCCGCGTCACCGCCGTCAGGTAGTGGTCGCGGCCGGTGCCCTTGGGTGGCGGATGGATCGACTCCCAGTTCATGTTGACGATGCGCTCCACCGAATGCACCAGGAAGCCCTGCACCTTGGTGTTGTACTCGGTGATGATCACGAAGCTGTTGCCGATGTCCCGCAGGGCGTGACGCCCCGTGGCCAACGCCAGATCGAGGATCGGGATGGTGCCGCCACGGATGTTCGCCACCCCGCGCACCACTTGGCTGGACTTGGGCATCACGGTCAGGCGCGGGCACTGCAGTACCTCTTTCACCTTGAACACGTTGATCCCGTACAACTGGCTGCCGTTCAGCCGGAACAGCAGCAGCTCGAGACGATTCTGGCCAACCAGCTGGGTGCGCTGGTTGACTGAATCCATGACTCCGGCCATTGAGCCTCCCCTGCACGCAAGACCGCCTGAACCACCAGGCGGCACGACCATTGCTTAACCCGTTGCATGAAACAGGCAACGACATTTTTCCGACAGCTGCGCAACGCGCGCGACCTGATGGCCGCCCTGCTCGGCATCTGCGCTGCGCTGACCGCCGGCGCCACGAGGGCCGACGGATTCACTGCGCCTGAAATCCTTATCGGCTCCACCCAGGGCTTTCTTGAATTCAAAGTCGAAGATTATCTGCAGACCAGCGGAATCGAGGCGCGCTATGAAATCGAAGTGGCGCGCATCGACCCCCGCCTGCGCCTGGCGCAGTGCGACAAGGACTTGACGCAGGCCCTGGAAAGCCCGGCGCAGCCGGTCGGGCGGGTCACGGTGCGGGTGCGCTGCGACGGCAGCTCGCCCTGGACGGTGTTCGTCCCGGCCACGGTGAAGCTGTTCCGCCAGGTGGTCGTCACCACCCTGCCGCTCAAGCGCGACCACGTCATCGAAGCCGCCGACATCTCGCTGGTGGAGCGCGACGTCGGCCCGCTGACCCAGGGCTACCTGACCGACCCGGAACGGGTGATCGGCCTCAAGCTCACCCGCGCCGCGGTGAACGACCAGGTGCTCGCGCCAGTCTTCCTCGAACAGGCCGAGGCGATCCGCAAGGGCGACCAGGTGGTGATCCGCGCCCGCACCAGCGCCGTCAACGTGGTGATGCCCGGCGAAGCGCTGTCCGACGGCGTGCCCGGGCAGCAGATCCGGGTACGCAACCTGCGCTCGCAGCGCATCGTCAAGGCGCGCGTGGTGGAGCCCGGAGCCGTCGAAGTCAGCCTGTAGCGCGCCGAGTCTGGCATGATGGGCGCAGCCTTCACTAAACTGTGCTCGGGTGCGCAAAAAATCGGCCTAAAGTTTTCCGCCAGCCGGCCGAAAAGCTTGGCAAGCGTCCAAATACCCCCAGAGGTTTTCATCATGGTTATCGACTTCAACCGGCTGAACCCGGCCTCTACGCCAGTCACCACTGGCCGTAGCGGTGCTGCGCAGAACGGTCGCAGCGAAGCCCCGGCCGAGTCCGCCAGCTCCACCGCTCCTGCCAGGAGCGGCGAGCCGGTGCAGCTCAGCGATACTGCCCAGCAGTTGCAGAAAGTCAGCGATCAACTCAAGGACCAACCCGTGGTCGACAAGGACAAAGTGGCCCGCATCAAGCAGGCGATCGCCGACGGCAGCTATCAGGTCGACAGTCAGAAAGTCGCCGGCAAGCTGCTCGATTTCGAATCCCAGCGCTGACGCACGCGTCGCGCTAGCCTGAGTGCCGAGCCCAAGATGTCCGATGCCCTGTTTTCCCTGATCGACGGCGACATCGACGCAGCCCGCCAGCTGCTGCAGCTGATCGACGACGAGTACCAGGCGCTGCAGGCGCGCGATCTGGCGCAGCTGCAACAGCTGCTGGAACGCAAGGTGCCGCTGATGCAGCAGCTCGAACGCAACGGCCGCGAGCGCGCCGCCGCGCTGCAGCAGGCGGGTCTCAGCGTGGATCGCCAGGGCCTGGAGCAGCTCGCCGAGCGCAGCGGCAACGGCGACCTGCTGGCGCGCGGCGACGAGCTGGGCGCACTGCTCGAACAATGCCGGGAAGCCAACCTGCGCAACGGCCGGATCATCCGCGCCGGCCAGGCCAGCACCGGCCGCCTGCTCGACATCCTGCGCGGGCAGGACATGCCCAATCTCTACGACCGTCGCGGCGGTTCGACCCAGGGCAACCGGCAGCGCCCGCTCAGCCAGGCCTGAGCACTGGCCTGAGGGCCAGCCTTTGGGCACAATGCCATCACTGACCTTGCCCCTGCCATACCTATAACAAACACCGTCAATATGGAGATTTGCGGACCGTGGCCAACCTGTTTGCCGAGGAAAACGGCCCTCAACCACCGAAGATCCTCAAGGTTCCGGTGGAAATCCATGCCTGCCTGCGGACGCTCCTGGACAGCCACGATCCCCTGGTGCTCACCTTCGCCGAGCGCAGCCAGCGTTTCCAGAGTTTCGTCGTCGAGGTCAACCGCGAACGCAACCTGATCGCCCTGGACGAACTCATCCCCAACGACGGCGAGCGCTTCCTGCAGAACGGCGAGCCGTTCCGCATCGAGGCCTTCCACGAGGGCGTGCGCATCGCCTGGGAATGCCAGCAGAACGCCTACTTCGCCGAGATCGACGGCCACCGCTGCTACTGGCTGCCGGTACCGGAGCAGGTGCTCTACCACCAGCGCCGCAACGCCTTCCGCGCCAGCGTCGGGCAGGGCCAGCCGGTCACGGTGGAAATCGCCGGCGAGAAGCTCAAGGCCCCGCTCAAGGGCAACCTGATCGATATCTCCGCCACCGGCTGCAAGGTGCGCCTGGAAGGTGACGCCCGCGACCGCCTGCAACCGGGGCAGGTCTACGAGCGCTTCACCGCCCGCCTGCCGTTCGGCGCCATCACCCTGGAAGTGGAACTGCGCCACGTGTACTTCGAGGAAAAGGTCGGCGTCAGCTTCGCCGGCGTGCGCTTCCTGCAGGTCAGCGGCCTGGTCCAGCGCAACATCGAGCGTTTCGTCTACCAGTTGCAGCGCGAAGCCCGGCGCTTCGAGAAGGACGAGCTGTTCTAGCCCGCGGCTGACTCCGGGCGGCAAGCGCTTGCCGCCCTCCTCCACGGCCCTTATGCGGGCCGGCTTTCCTCTTCCGCTTCAGGCGCCGGCACCGTGCCGTCGTTGCCCTTCATCTGCGTCTCCACCGCGCGGTCGTCGACCCGCGGGTCGAGCGCCGCCGACAGCGGCGACGAGGCCAGGCTGTCCGGCGTGGCCACGTGCTTGACCGGCGCCTCGTCGACCCGGTGCTCGCCGCTGACCTTCTCCGGCTGCACGCGCCAGATCAGGATCAGCGAGCAGGCGCAGACGAAGGCGTAGAGCATGTTCGTGCCGAACAGCTTCATCAGCGCGCCGGCCACCAGCGGGCCGACGCAGGCGCCGACGCCGAAGGTCACCAGCAGCATCGCCGTCAGCGACACGCGGCGGTCGCCCTCGACGTGGTCGTTGGAAAACGCCACCGCCAGCGGATAAAGGGTGAACTGCACCAGGCAGACCAGGAAGCCCATCGGCAACAACAGCCCCAGGGTCAGCGGCGGCAGCGGCAACAGCGGCTGCAGGGCCAGCGGCATGGCCGTGAGCAGCAGCAGGATCGCCGCATTGCGGATCAGCACGGCGCGATCGCAGCGGTCCGACAGCCAGCCCAGCGGCCCCTGCACCAGCAGCCCGGCGAAGATGCAGCCGCCCATGAACAGGCCGATCTCCTTGGTGCTCAGGCCCTGGTCCACCGCGTAGAGCGGCGCCAGGCCGTAGAACGAGCCGATCACCAGCCCGGAGACCAGCACCGTGGTCAGCGACTGCGGCACGCGCTTGAGGAAGAAGCGCGGCTCCAGCGGCGCCGGACGCAGGGGCGCGGGGTGGACCTTGTGGGTGATCGACACCGGCACCAGCGACAGGGCGAAGCTCAGCGCGATCATCATCGGCAGCTCCTGGCCCAGGGCCGGATGCACCACCAGCACCAGCTGGCCGGCCACCAGGCCGAGGTAGGACGCCACCATGTAGCCGGCGAACACCGCGCCGCGCTGGCGCGCGTCCGCCTGCTCGTTGAGCCAGCTTTCGATGACCATGTACTGGCACATCATCCCCAGGCCGATCAGCGTCCGCAGCACCAGCCAGCCCGACAGCCAGGGCAGCAGGCCGATGCCCAGCACCGCCGCGGTGACCATCCCGCCGCAGGCGACATAGGCGCGGATATGGCCGACGCGGGCGATCAGCCGGTGGCCGATCTTGCCGCCCAGCACCAGCCCCAGGTAGTAGGCCGCCATCATGGCGCCCACCCACAGCCCGTTCACCTTCTCCTCCGCCAGGCGCAGGGCGAGGTAGGTACTGAGCAGGCCGGAGCCGGTCAACAACATCACGGCGGAGAAATACAGCGCGCGGAAGGCAGTGAAAATCCGGTGCATCGGACCTCCTGGTCCAGAACGGTCCCGGGCGCGGCGGACGGCGCCCGGACAGCGGAAAGCGGGACGTGCGATGACACCTTAGAGCCTGCCGGGCAACGCGTCGAGAGCCCTGCCGGAGCTGGAACAGAGCGGGTCGCGCAGCGGAGAACGGGGCATCCCGAAGGATGCCGGCGGGATGCGCGAGGATGCCGGGGAAATGCCCGCCGATCACAGCCGCGCGCTGTTCCGGCGCGGCCGTGCCGACGTACCTGCGCGCGACGGATCAGGCCTGGGCGGCCAGCACGCGGCGCTCCCAGGGGGTGATCTCGTCGAAGAAGCTGGACAGCTCCATCGACTTGGTCGCCACGTAGCCGTCGACGAACTCGTTGCCGAACACCTCGCGGGCCAGCTGGCTGTGCCTCAGGCGCTGCAGGGCGTCGTACATCGTGCAGGGCAGCAGCAGTTCCTCCGGCACCTCGAACTCGCCCTGGATCGGCGCGGTCGGCTCCAGCGCGCGCTCGATGCCGTGCAGGCCGGCGGCCAGGCTGGCGGCGATGGTCAGGTAGGGGTTGGCGTCGGCGCCCGGCAGGCGGTTCTCCACGCGGCGGGCCACCGGCGCGCTGGCCGGGATGCGCAGGCCGGCGGCGCGGTTGTCGTGGGACCAGCAGGCGTTGTTCGGCGAGGCGTAGGGATGGCACAGGCGCTGGAAGGAATTCACGTTCGGCGCGAACAGCAGGGTGAAGTCCGCCAGGCACGCCTGCAGGCCGCCGATGAAGTGGCGGAAGGCCGGCGTGGCCTCGTCGGCGGCATCGGTGAAGATGTTGCGGCCGTCGCCGTCGACGACGCTCTGGTGGATGTGCATCGAGCTGCCCGGCGTCTTCGCCAGCGGCTTGGCCATGCACACCACGATCAGCCCGTGCCTGAGCGCGACTTCCTTGAGCAGGTGCTTGAACAGGAAGGTCTGGTCGGCCAGCAGCAGCGGATCGCCGTGCAGGAAATTGATCTCGAACTGGCTGGTGCCCATCTCGTGCATGAAGGTGTCGCGCTCCAGCCCGACCGCCGCCATGCAGCGGTAGACGTCCTGGAAGAACGGCCGCAGGCCGTTGTTGGACGACACGCTAAAGGCCGAGTGGCCGGTCTCGCGGCGGCCGTCCGGGCCGAGCGGCGCCTGGAAGGCTTCGTTGGCGTCGGGGTTGGGGGCGAAGACGAAGAATTCCAGCTCGGTCGCCACCACCGGGCTCCAGCCGTGCCCGGCGTAGCGCGCCAGCACCCGCTTGAGCAGGCCGCGGGTGGACAGGCCGGAGGGCTGGCCGTCGAGTTCCAGCGCGTCGCAGATGGCGAAGGCGCGCGGCTCGTCGCTCCAGGGCAGGCGGTGGATCTGGGTCGGCTCAGCGACCAGGGCGAGGTCGCCGTCGTCGCTGCCGTAGAACCTCGCCGGCGGGTAGCCACCCATGATGCATTGCAGCAGGACGCCGCGCGCCAGTTGCAGGCGGCGGCCGGTTAGGAAGCCTTCGCCGGTCATCACCTTGCCGCGCGGCACCCCATTGAGGTCGGGGGTGACGCACTCGATCTCCTCGACTCCAGCCAGGCGCTCGGCGAGCGGGCTGCTTCCTTCGCTAGTCATGACGTCTTGTCCTTGTAATACGAGGCCGCGCAGGGTGCGCGACCTGTACAAAATACTCACCGCCCGTTCGATATTTCAAGCGACGCAAAACACGGAATTCGCGTAGGAGCGGACCTTGTCCGCGATGCTCTTCTACCGGCCTGCCGGCCGGATCGCGGACAAGGTCCGCTCCTGAGAAAGCCGTCCCCCAAAATGCAAACGCCGCTCCGAAGAGCGGCGTTTCGCCAATTGCCTCCGCGCTCGGAACGAGGCGGACAGCACGATGGCCGCCGGCAGGGCCGGCACCCGGGCCATCGGAACGGAATACTTTGAATGACGCGCTGACCGTTCGCCGTCATACGGCGCTCTCGGGCGCGCCGCGGCGTTGCCCTACCTCAGTAGACCTCCGGCACCACCATCTCCTGCGGCGTCGGGGTGCGCGAGTAATCCTCGTGGCGCTGCCGCTCCGGCAGGACCACCGCCGGGTGCTCGACGTCCTGGTAGGGAATCTGGTTCAGCAGGTGCTGGATGCAGTTCAGGCGCGCGCGCTTCTTGTCGTCGGCCTGCACCACCCACCAGGGCGCCTCGGGGATGTGGGTGCGCTCCATCATGATTTCCTTGGCCTTGGTGTAGGCCTCCCAGCGCCGCCGCGACTCCAGGTCCATGGGGCTGAGCTTCCACTGCTTGAGCGGGTCGTGGATGCGGCTGAGGAAGCGCAGATGCTGCTCCTCGTCGGAGATGGAGAACCAGTACTTGATGACCTGGATGCCGGAGCGCACCAGCATGCGCTCGAACTCCGGCACGCTGCGGAAGAATTCCTCGTACTGGTCGTCGGAGCAGAAGCCCATGACCCGCTCGACGCCGGCGCGGTTGTACCAGCTGCGGTCGAACAGGACGATCTCCCCCGCCGCCGGCAGGTGCGAGACGTAGCGCTGGAAATACCACTGGGTCTGCTCGCGGTCGTTCGGCGCGGGCAGCGCGGCAACGCGGCAGACGCGCGGATTGAGGCGCTGGGTGATGCGCTTGATCACCCCGCCCTTGCCCGCCGCGTCGCGGCCTTCGAAGAGGATCACCACCTTGTGCCCGGTCTTCACCACCCAGCCCTGCAGCTTCACCAGTTCGCCCTGCAGGCGGAACAGCTCGCTGAAGTAGCGGCGGCGCGCCATCTTCCCGGCATCGACTTCGGCGCTGCCGTCGAACAGCTCTTCAAGGTTGCGCACGTCTTCGAGCAGCTCCAGTTCCAGTTCCTCGTCGCTCTGGTCGAGCAGCTCGCGGTGGATGCGCAGGATTACGGATTCATCGGTCAAGGACATGGCGGGCCTCGCTGGTTTTTCCGGAGCCAGATCAGGATAGGTCGGCGTCAGGCCAGTGTCAGGGGGCCGGGGATGAAGGCGACGAGGCGGCCGCTTTCCTTCCCGACCAGGGGCCCGGCCGCTCAATAGTCATCCCGCTTGCGGAACGCCCAGCGCCCGGCCAGGCCGGTGAACGTGGCCACCAGCACCACCAGGATCCAGAAGCCTTCCGGATCCTCGGAGAACGGAATGCCGCCGACGTTCATGCCGAAGAAGCCGGCGATGATGTTGATCGGCAGCGCCAGCACCGTGACCACCGTCAGGGTGAACAGGGTGCGGCTGCTCTGCTCGTTGAGCTTGGCGGCGATCTCTTCCTGCAGCAGCTTGATGCGTTCACCCAGGGCGGTGAGGTCGTTGATCACCAGGGAGAATTCCTCGGTGGCCTCGCGCAGCACGCGCACGTCGTCTTCCTTCAGCCATTGCGGCGGGCGGTTGAGCAGGCGCATCAGCGAGCCCGGTTCCAGCGCCAGCAGGCGTTGCAGGCGCACCAGCACGCGGCGCATGGCGCCCAGGTCGGCGCGGTTGTCGGACAGGCGCGCGGACAGCAGCTGGTCCTCGATGCGGTCCACGCTGATGCTGGTCTCGCGGACGATGCGGGTGAGGATGTCGCCCTGGTCGCGCAGCAGGTGGATCAGCAGCTCCAGCGGCGAGTGGAAGCTCTCGCCGTGCTTGACCGAGGAGCGCAGGCTGTCCACCGAGCGCAGCGGCTGGGCGCGGGTGGTCACCAGCAGGCGGCCGCGGGCGCACACCCAGAGCGTGGCGACGTCCGAGGACATGCGGCTGCTGAAGTCGAGCACCACGTCGTTGACCACCGCCAGCAGGGCATCGTCCACATGCTCGATGCGGGTCGAGCGCGAGCCTTCGCGCAGGGTCTCGAAGAAGTAGTCGGGCAGCTCCAGGTGCGACTTCATCCAGCGCTCGCAGGCCGCGTGCGCCAGGTTCAGGTGCAGCCAGAGGAATTCATCCTCCGCGCGCGGCTCGCGCAGGCGCTGCAGCATGGTCGGCGAATCGATCTCCAGGCCGGGCTGGCCGGGACGGAAGCTGAAGCCATAGAGAAGGCCGAACAGGTCGGAATCCCGCTGGCTCTGGACGATGCTGTGGTTCATGGTTCTCCGCGCACGCAGGTGGGTCCGGACGTAGGAGCGAGCTTGCTCGCGAACCCGCACGGCACAGGCTGTTCGCGAGCAATCTCGTTCCTACGAAGAGCAATACGCTCGCCCCGTGGTGTTAGCAGAACCCGGTGAACGAAGAATGACAGTCCCGTGACAGCCGTCAGCCGAACAGCCCGGCGACGGTGCGCTCGCCCAGCGCCGGGCCGACGCTCATGCCCACGCCGGTGTGCATCAGCACGGCGGTGATGCCGTCCGCCGCCGGCAGCACCGAGAACGGCCCCGGCCCGCGCGCACCGTAGACGCCCTGCCAGCGCTCGACCACCTCGACGCGCATGCCCAGGGTGTCCTCGGCCAGTTCCAGCATCAGCCGGTCCACGGCCTCCGCGTTGAACGGCGCGGCATCGCTGCCGTAGTCATGGGAGTCGCCGATGATCAGCTCGCCATGCGGGGTCGGGCTGATCAGCAGGTGGATGCCCTGGGCTTCCAGCTCCGGCGTCTCGCGGCGGATCTGCGCGCGGATCGCCTCGGCTTCCGGCAGGTCGGAGAAGGCGCCGTAGTGCACGCAGCTCAATCCGGTGAGCACGGCATGGCCCAGGCCGAAGTCGACCTGCGGCCGCGCCCGCAGCATCTGCAGGCGGCACACCTGCGGCTGCAGCGGCGCGATGGCCTCGGCCAGCAGGGTCTGGTAATCGTGGCCGGAGCAGACGATCACCTGTCCGGCGCTGAAGGTGCCCGCCGTGGTGCGCAGCACGCCGCTGTCGACGTCGCGGACCAGGGTGGAGAAATGGAAGCGCACGCCCTGTTCGCGCCGCAGGTAGTCGATCAGCGTCGGCAGCGCCTCGCGGGAGTACAGCTGCTGGTCGTCGAAGCCGTGCAGCGCCGCGCGGTGATGGCGGAAGCGGCCTTCGTAGAGATCGTTGAGGGCGCTGCCGCGCAGCAGTTCGACGCGGTAGTCCAGCTCCTGCGCGCGGCCGGCGCAGAAGGCTTCCAGCAGCGCCTCCTCCGCGTCGCTGCGGGCGAACAGCAGCGAACCGTTGCGGCGCAGGGAGAACCCGGCCTGCTCGGCCCAGTGCGCCCAGATCGACCGGCTGGCCCGCGCCAGGTCCGACATCACGCCCGGCGGCTGGCCGGTGACCAGGGCCTGGCCGAAGTTGCGCACCGAGGCGCCCAGGGGCGTGGCGCTGCGCTCGAAGACGCGCACGGAAAGGCCGCGGCGGGCGGCGGCGTAGGCGTGGGAAAGGCCGAGGATGCCGGCGCCGACGATGGCGACGTCGCAGTGGGTCTGGGTCATGGAAGAGTCCTTCTTGCGAGGTGCGCCCCGCGCCTGCCGTGACGCGCGCGGCAGGCGCGAGGGTTCGACGATAGGGCCGCCTCGCTTCCGGGGCGGCGCCCTCTTCCTGCTGGAAAGAGGGCTCACACGCTTACTTCTGCGCGACCTTTTCCGACTTGCCGTCGTAGCGCTTGCGCCACTCGGCGAGGATGCTGTCGCGGTTCTTCGAGGCCCAGGCGAAGTCGTTCTTGATCAGCCGCTGCTCGTAGTCGGCCGGCAGTTCGGTCTGCGGCTTGGCGATGCCCGGCTGGGCCAGCACGGCGAAGTTTTCCTTGTACAGCTCCATGGCCTTGGGGCTGGCGGAGAAGTCGGCGAGCTTCTTCGCGGCGGCTTCATGCTGGGTGCCCTTGACGATGCCGGTGGCTTCGATTTCCCAGCCCAGGCCCTCCTTGGGCAGGACGATGTCCAGCGGCGCGCCCTGGCGCTTGAGCTGCACGGCCGGGTATTCGAAGGAGATGCCGATCGGGAATTCGCCGGCGGCGGCCAGCTTGCACGGCTTGGAGCCGGAGTGGACGTACTGGCCGATGTTCTCGTGCAGGGCGTCCATGTAGGCCCAGCCCTGCTTCTCGCCGAAGGTCTGCAGCCAGGCGGAGACGTCGAGGAAGCCGGTGCCGGAGGACGCCGGGTTCGGCATGACGATCTTGCCCTTGTACTCGGGCTTGGTCAGGTCCTGCCAGCTGATGGGCTTCTCCAGGCCCAGCTTCTCGGCCTCGGCGGTGTTGAAGCAGATGGTGGCGGCCCAGACGTCCATGCCGACCCAGGCCGGCGGGTTGGCCGCGTCGCGGTAGTTCTTGCCGATGGCGTCCAGGTGCTTGGGCGCGTAGGGCTCGAGCATGCCCTGCTGGTCGAGGATGGCCAGGCTGGACGCGGCCAGGCCCCAGACGGCGTCGGCCTGCGGACGGTCCTTCTCGGCCAGCAGCTTGGCGGTGACGATGCCGGTGGAGTCGCGCACCCACTTGATCCTGATGTCCGGGTTCTCGGCTTCGAAGGCCTGCTTGTAGGCGGTCAGCTGTTCCGGCTCCAGCGCGGTGTAGACGGTCAGTTCGGTATCGGCGGCCTGGGCCTGTGCGGCGAAACCGGCGACCACGGCGGCGGCGAGGGCAAGACGTTTGAACATGTGGAGCTCCTTGTTATTCATTGGGTCCCCGCCTGCGCGGGGAATGACGATCGGTGCAACGGTGGATGTTCAGGGCGATCACTTCCTCCAGGCCTGGGAGCGGCGCAGCAGGCCGCGCGAGGCGCCGGCCAGCAGCAGCGACACGGCGGCGGACGTGAGCAGGATCAGGGTGGACATGGCGGCGGCGCCGCCGACGTTGCCGGAGTCGTCCATGTTCAGCACGGCGACGGCGGCGAGGATGGTGTCCGGGTTGTAGAGGAAGATCGCCGCCGACACCGTGGTCATCGCCGAGACGAACAGGTAGCGGACGATATCCAGCAGCGCCGGCAGGCAGATCGGCACGGTGACGCGCAGGTAGTGGCGCCACAGCGGCATCTTCAGCGACAGGGCTGCGGCCTCGAACTCGCCGTCGAGCTGGCGCAGCGCGGCGGTGGCGGTCATCTGCGCGGTGGTCAGGTAGTGGGCGATGGTGCACACCACCAGCAGGGTCATGCTGCCGTAGAACAGGTTCAGCGGGTTGCCCGGCAGGTTGAAGAAGAACACGTAGCCCAGGCCCAGCACCAGGCCGGGGACGGCCATCGGCACGAAGCAGAGCATGCGCAGCAGCTGGTTCAGCCATTGCTGCTCGCGGGTCTTCTCGATCAGGTAGGCGCCGGTGAAGATCAGCGCGCTGCCGATGATCGCGGTGCAGGCGGCCATGCTCAGGCTGTTGCGGTAGGCCAGCCAGCCGCCGCCGGCGGTGGCATCGAAGTCGTAGTGGCGCAGCGACAGCGACAGGTTGTACGGCCAGAACTTCACCAGCGAGGAGTACACCGCCATGCCCAGCACGCCCAGCAGCACCGCGCAGACCAGCAGCACGATGGCGAGGAAGGCGGCATCGCGGCGGCGCGACGGCTTGGGATGGTAGACCTGCGCGCGGCCGCTCATGGCGTCGCCCTGGCGGTGACGCAGCCAGGTGTCGACGGCGAAGCTGAGCAGCGCCGGCAGCAGCAGGATCATGCCGATCTGCGCGCCACGGCCGAACTGCTGCTGGCCGACCACCGCCTTGTAGGCTTCCAGCGCCAGCACCTGGTAATCGCCGCCCACCACGACCGGTACGCCGAAGTCGGTGATGGTCAGGGTGAACACCAGGCAGGCGGCGGCGAACACGCCCTGCCGCGAGGCCGGCCAGGTGATGCTGCGGAAGGCCCTCCAGGGGCTGGCGCCCATGCTCGACGCGGCGTCGAACAGGCGCGCGTCGGCCAGCGACAGCGCCGACAGCAGGATCATCAGCGCATGGGGGAAGGTGTAGATGGCCTCGCCGAGGACGATGCCCCAGAAGCCGTAGATGTTGTCCGGCACCCAGCCGCGCAGCAGGCCCTGGTTGCCGAACAGGTAAATCAGCGCGATACCCGGCAGCATCGACGGCGCCAGCAGCGGCAGCAGGGAAATCCCCCGCCACAGGCCCTTGGCCGGGATCAGCGTGCGCTGCAGCGCGTAGGCGAAGGCATAGGCCAGCGGCACCACGATGGCGGCCACGCTCAGCGAGACCTTCAGGCTGTTGCCCAGCAGCCAGTGGAAATTGTCGCTGCGCAGCAGCTCGCCCATGGCGGCGACGCCGCCGCCCTGCCCCGCCGCGCTGCTGAAGCCGCGCCAGAAGATGGCCAGCAGCGGCAGCAGGACCGCGAGGGTGAGCAGGACCAGCAGCAGGTACTTGCCGCCACGCACGAACAGGCGATCACCCAGATCGCCGCGAATCCTGCCGGCGGCCAGCGCCGGGCTGTGTTTCACCACGGCGTCCATCTCAGGCGAACACCTGCAGGCTGCGCGGCGGGAGCGACACCCAGATGTCCGGGGAGCCCAGGCGCGGCATGTCCTCCGGCGCCAGCTCGGCCAGCAGCGCATGGCCCGGCAGCTGTTCCAGCTCGAAGCTCATGCGGCAGCGGTTGCCGAGGAAGGTGATCTCGCGGATCTGCGCGCGGAACAGGTTTTCCTGATGCACCGCCGGGTTCACGCTGATCGCTTCCGGACGGCAGAACAGCCGGCCCGAGGCGCTGGCGGCCTGGGCCTGCAGGCGCAGGTTGAGGCTGCCGACGCGGGCATGGCCGTCGCTGGCGCGCTCGAACGGCAGCCAGTTGCCCTGGCCGACGAACTCGGCGACGAAGGGCGTGGCCGGGGTGCTGTAGATCGCCCGGGCGGTGCCGTACTGCTCGATGCGCCCGTGGTTCATCACCGCGATGCGGTCGGCCATCAGCATGGCCTCGTCCTGGTTGTGGGTGACCATCACGGTGGTGATGCCCAGGCGCTTCTGCAGCTGGCGCAGCTCGCCGCACAGGTGCTCGCGGACGCGGGCATCCAGCGCCGACATCGGCTCGTCGAGCAGCAGCAGCGACGGGCTCGGCGCCAGCGCGCGGGCCATGGCCACGCGCTGCTGCTGGCCGCCGGAGAGCTGGCCGGGGTACTTCTTCTCGCTGCCGGTCAGGCCGACCAGTTCGAGCATCTCGGCTACGCGGCGGCGCGCCTCGTCCTTGGATGCGTTGGTCAGGCCGTAGGCGATGTTCTGCTCGACGGTCAGGTTGGGGAACAGCGCGTAGGACTGGAACAGGATGCCGTAGTCCCGCGCCTGCGGCGGCAGGTTCGACACATCACGCGGGCCCAGGTGCAGGCTGCCGTCGTCCTGGCGCTCCAGGCCGGCGATGCAGCGCAGCAGAGTGGTCTTGCCGCAGCCGGAGGGGCCGAGCAGACAGACCAGTTCGCCGGCCTTGACGTCCAGCGACACCCCGTCGAGGGCGACGAACTGGCCGAAACGTTTACGGATGTGGCGCACGCTGAGCGGCGTGCCGGCGATGGTCGTGTGCATGGCGGTACCTCGTTTTCTTATGGCTCACGCCGCGCGGGCAGCGGCGTGACTGGACGAGGTTCATGCTAGGGAGCGAATGCGACGGCACTATTGCGGCGAGGGAAAGCGCACCGATAGATCCATAGGCAGATTTTGGTATGGGGCTGAAGATTTTTGCGTAGCAGCGAGCCCGGGGACAGGCGGGATGTTCGCCAGCAGGCGCTCTGCTACGGGGCTTCCTGCGCTTGCGCCAACGCCAGGAAGGCACTGGGCAGCCGCGCCTGCCGGCGGTCCTTCAGGCAATAGAGGTATTCGTTCATCTGCCGCGCGCCGGTGATTTCCAGCACGCACAGCTGCGGGTTATCCGGCACCTCCTGGCGGGCGATGATGCTCACGCCCAGGTTGCGGATCACCGCCTCGCGGATCGACTCGCGGCTGCCGATCTCCAGCATCGAGGCCGGCGTCACCCCGGCTTCCAGCAGCATCGCCTCGGTGAGCTCGCGGGTGGTGGAACCCGCCTCGCGCATCAGCAGGCAGTGATTGCGCAGGTCGCCCATGGCCACCGACTGCTGCATCGCCAGCGGGTGGCTGCGGTGAACCGCCAGCACCAGCGGGTCGCTGCCGAGCACCACGCGGGTCAGGCGGGCATCGTCCACCTGCTGCGAGGACGCCGCCAGGTCGACCCGGCATTCGACGAGCGCTTCGAGTACCTGCTGGGAGTTGCCGATCTCCACCGACACCTCGATCTGCGGGTAGCGCTCGCGGAAGGTCTTGATCAGGCCGAGCACGTAATAGGGCGAGGTGGCGCCGATGCGCAGCGCGCCCTGCATCTGCCCGCAGTTGCGCAGGTAGAACTCGATGTCGGCTTCCTGCCGCAACAGCGCCTCGACCATCGGCAACAGGCGCGCGCCCTCGTCGCTCAGGGTCAGGCGGCGGCCGCCACGGTAGAACAGTTCCACTGCGTACTGGCTTTCCAGATTGCGGATCTGGGTGGTGACGGTGGGCTGGCTCAGGCCGAGCTTCTTCGCCGCCTGGGTGATGCTGCCCAGCTTCGCCACCCGGTAGAACGCCTTGAGTTCCGCGCTCAGCATGGGCTGATCCGCCTCCTGGAAAAATCCATCAACAGTTTCCGAACGCCGCCGGTGCAGCGCCGAGAAGGCCAAAAGCCCGGCCTGGACACCCGCGCCCGGCGACGTTCGTTGCCCCTGCGCGGATGCGGCATCACGCGATGCTACAGCAACTGCCGGAGTCCATCGAACCGTGGTTCGACGGCCTTCGATGCGGCACCCGGAGGATGGTTCAGCGCCCAGGCAAAGTCCGGACCAGGAAATAGAGCACGGGAAGCTACGACGGACTTCCGGCATCCGCCGGGCGATCCGTGGTCACGGGAGCTTCCGGCCCGGTAGCGAAATGAAATACCAGCTGTAGATTGATCGACGGCGACACGCCATTGCTCAGCTCGACGCGCTCGATGCTGATCCAGCGCCCGGCGCCCTCGATGGCGAACAGCAGCCGCCCATAACTGGCGGGATCGAAGGTTCCGCGCACCTGTACTTCGACCCGGGGGTCCGGCTTGCCATCAGCGAAATCCACCGGGTCCAGCACTGTCATCCGCGGCTCCCGCACGCCGGCTTTCCTGATCTCGACATCCAGCCAGGCCTGCACGTCGGCCCGCGCCAGCGAGGCATTCTGCGCCTGCCATAGATGCGCCCGGAACCGCGCCAGGCGATCCTCGGCCTGCATCGCCCGCTCCGGCCAGTAGGACTGCCGGGCCAGCTCCTGCATTTTCCGCAGCTGCGCGGCGCTGCTCGCATAGTCCTGCTGCCTCGCGCCTTTCCAGTCGGCGCAAAGCGTCAGCAGGTCGATCGCCAGCAGCGCCAGGACGATCCAGCCGGCCAGGCGCAGGCGAGGCTGCTCCTGCCAGCGCTGAGCCAGTTGCTGCCATCGCTGGCGCGATATCACCCATAGTTCTCCCATGGTTCCGCTCCGTTATTTCAGGGACATGGCCAACTGCAAACCTTCGCCGCGCGGCGAGGGTTCTACCCGCACATCGCGGAAACGGCCTTCGTCCTGCAGGCGCTGGACGAAGAAGCGCGGGTCCATGTTCGTGGTATTGATCAGCAGCGCCAGCTCACGGCCATCGAAGCGCCAGGTCGTCAGCCGGCTGTCCGCGGGAAGCAGCCCCGCGACTCTTTTCATCAGCTCGATCTGCCCGGGCAGCGCCTGCATCCGCTGCTGGATTTCCTGGGATTGCGTAACGGCACGCTGAGCGCGGGAGCGGGCGTCGAGCAGCGGCTCGATCTCCCCGACCAGTTGCGCATGCTCGGCCTGCAACGCGCGCGTCCCCCACCAGGCAAGGACGCCCTGGGTCATTTCCAGCGCCCCGCCCAGCACCAGCGCGGCGGCCAGTCCATGGGGCACCCAGCGCTCCCAGGCGCCATCGCCCCCCTGCCCGCCCGCCGCGGCCCACGGCGCCTGCAGATAGTCGAGCCTCTGCACGTCGGGCACGCTTGCGACCTCCACTTCCGGCACACCACGCGTCACCAAGCGGATCTGCTGCAAGGACGGCAGTTCCCGGAAGTGAAGGCTCAGCAGCAGGATGCCCTGCTTCCAGACCTGCAGGTCGTAGCCGTGCATCACCTGCAGCAGACGCAGGGCGGCCGGCGCCGCATCCTCCGGACGCTGCAACAGGGACTCGGGCAGGCAGCGATACCGCCTGGGAACATCGGCCATTTCCTGCGCCAACGCCAGCCGGGCCTGCCGGTCCCATATCCACAGCAAGGCCTGGCCACCCCGCCAGGCGACGTGGTGCTCAGGGGTGCGATAGGGCGACAGGCCGGACAGCTTCATCGCCAGCGCCTGGCCACGCTGCGCCCGTGGCACATGGCTGAAGTCGAGGCAACGATAGAGGCACTGGGAGCGATCGATCACCCACTGCGTCGCCGCTGTGCGCCAGAGCCCCTGCGGACGCTGCGTCCAGCGCAGGAGGGGCTTTCCGTCAGCTCCAGGGACCTGCCACAAGCGGGGCGGCGAGTAGGCCAGTTGAAGCCGGAGACGGTTGAGGTTTAACGATTTCGGAAGCATGGCTGGGTAGGGTTCTTCGTTGGAGGAGCTGCCAGGGCGGCAGGTAGGGACTGCTGGGGGTCAGTTCGAGCTGAAGCTCGTAGCGGGCCTCTCCGTCGCGCGGACGGAGACGGATCAGGATCACGGAGCTGGGCAGGCGCGACCAGCCTTCCGCCGGGATATCGCCGTAGTAGCCGCCGAGGACGTTCTCCAGATCGGCGCCACTGAGAATCGGCTGTTGCCGGCGGAGCTCGAGCAGGCGAAGGAGCCCTCCCTCAGGAAGTCGCCACGCCCGGGCCAGCACCACGGCGCTGGCGGTGTTCAGGTTGAGGCCGGCCTCGCCCACCGTGACCAGTTCGCTCCAGCCACCACTGACCAGAAGCTCCTCCCAGGGCCGCCAGGACGGCAGGCGGAACACCTCCATGGGCGAGCGCAGGCTGCGTCGCCCCCACGAAGGCGAGGCCCCGTCCCGATCGGCAGCCTGGTAGCGGGCCAGTTCGAGCAGCATGCGCGCGGTGCTTTCCGCCGGTACGCCGAGGCTAAGCAACAGCGCGTTGACGGCGGCCGGATCGCTGCCGCTCAGGCTCAACCGGGACGCCCGGTCGATCAGCGTCACGCAGTAGCCGTTCGGCAGGCACAATTCCCGGCCATCCACAGGCAACTCGCCCCCCGCGGGCAGCATCGACGGATCCATCTCCGAGGGATCGACAGCGGCGCTCTGCTCAGTGGTCTGGCCGGCGGCGGTCAGGCGGTGGGTGGCGATCAGCCAGGTCAGGCGGCTCAGCATGCTGCGCTCCTCGAAGCTTCTCCGCACCGCCTGCCGCTCGGCCTCGAGCCCTTCCCGCGAGCGGTCGAGCCACAGTACCGCGGCGCCGACCACCAGCGTCATGCAGGCCAGGAACCAGATGACGCCGACCAGTACGAAGCCCCGCTGGGCGGCACCCCGGCCGGCCCCGCTATCAGCGGTCATCGACGGTCAGACCTCGGCGGGGCATCTGTACCGTCGCCATCAGGAACAACCTTTCCCGCTCGGAGGCAATGGCAACGGCATCCGGCAGCGAATCCGCCAACTCGGGCGCGGGCGGCCAGTCCCCGTGCCAGCGCCCCTGGGCATCCTGGTATTGGAAGCGAGCGTCCTCCGCGATCGCCAGCAGCGGCCAGCGGCTGGCTTCGACGCGCCGTACGTAGATCAGCTCGGCGGCCGAATCCACGGGCTCCAGGCGGAAGGCAAAAGGCGTCGGGATGCCTTCCCGGCGATCCAGGCTGCCCAGCGTCACCGCCTCGAAACTCAGCGGGTCGCCGCGAAACCGTTCGCCGGTATCACCCTGAGCCGGCGCCGCCAGCTGGGAGATCGCGTCGGAGAACCAGCCGAACGCCAGCACCCGCCGGTAATGCTGGTCCCCCTGGCGCACGAAGGTATCGTTGACCTTGGCGACATAGGCCATTCCCTGGACCAGCAGCGTCGTGATGAAGGACACCAGAACGAGCACCACCAGCAGTTCCAGCAGGGTGAAACCCGAGTCGAGTCCGCGCGCGTTACGCTGGAACCTCATTCCGCGCCCCCCGCATCCTGGGCGTCGCGTGTCCGCTGGAATCCCGGCAGTTCGACGAACAGCTCCAGCGGCGCCTCGCGCTCCTCGCCGATGCGCGCCTTGACCCGGTACAACGTGGCATCGTACGGCCCCGGCGCGCCACTGTAGCGACCGACGATGGGCCGGGCCTGCGCCAGGACTTCGCTCTTCCACTCCAGCGTGTAGGGCCCCAGGCGCACCTGGCCTTCGCGCTGGAGCGCGGGATTGATCCGCTCCAGATACGCCAGGGCGACCCGTGACGCATCGAGCCGGCGCCGTACGTCGGCCATGCGTTCCAGCGTGACGAATCCGGCGTTGAGCCAGGCCAGCAAGGCTCCGCCCACCACCATCAGCAGCGTCATGGCCACCACGGCCTCCAGTAGCGTGAAGCCGGCCTGGCGTCGGTTCATGAGCGGCTCGGCAGGCACAGGGGAGCCTCCAGCCTGAGGTGATCCACCACCTCCCCCCGGTGCAGATCGACCTGACCGCCCAGGCAGGCGCCATTGCTGCGAAACACCACGGGCGAGGCCGCGGACAAGGTCCACCCGGCCGGCATCTTCAGCATCCTCTCGGGCCGGACACCCTGGGGCCCTATCACCACCTCGGTCGCTTCAAGGCGCGCGCGATAGCCGAGGCTGCCCAGCTGGTGGGCGATGTCCTGGGTGTCGATACGGCGCTTCCAGGCCTCCTGCATCTTCAGCAGGCCGGGCATGACCACTGCACCGAGCAGCGCCACCAACGCCAGCACCACGACCATTTCGAGCAGCGTGAACCCCGATGGACGCTCACTGCCCGGGCAGATAGCCGATCTCGGCATTCTCACCTTCGCCCCCCGACTGACCATCGGCGCCCAGGCTGTAGAGCGAGAAGGGTTGCTCCCGGCTCGGCCTGGTGCCGTAGACATAGGGATGATTCCAGGGGTCCAGGGGCACGCCTCCCTCCAGGTACGGCCCCTTCCAGTACTTTCTGGTGGGTTCGTCGCTGGGCGCGGTGTTCAGCAGCGCCAGGCCCTCCTGCTCCGTTGGCAACCTGCCGATGTCCAGACGCATGGTCATCAGCGCCCCCTTGAGCATCTTGACCTGCGTTTCGGCGGTCTGGACCTTGGCCTTGTCGGCCTGGTTGAACAACCGTGGGCCGACCAGCCCCATGAGCAATCCGATGATCACCAGGACCACGATCATCTCCAGCAGGGTGAATCCCTGCTCTGCATGCCTGCGCTTCACTCACGCTCTCCATCCACAGGGCCGGCGTCGGGATCGGCGCCGGCGATTTTCCACTGCCCGGCGGGCCAACCCGCCGCAGCCCGCTCACAGCACGATATCGTTGGCGCTGGTGATCGCCAGCACGACGCCGGTGATGATCACGCCGAAGGCCGCGCCGATCAGCAGGATCGACAACGGCTCCACCAGCGCCAGAACCCTGCGCATCCGTGATCGTCCGTGCTCCTCGTACAGCTCGGCGAGGCTGTCGAGCATTTCCGACAAGCGCCCGGACTTCTCGCCAACCCGGACCAGGTTGCCGCCGGTCGCGGTAATCGCGTGCCGGCTCTCCAGCGCCAGGGAGAGGGACGAACCGCCCCGCACATCCTGGGTGACCCGCTCCATGACCTCTCGCTGCGCGGGAATGCGCAGGCTCTCGCTGGCGAGGCGCAAGGCGTCGACCAGCGCCACGCGATTTCCCAGCAGGGTGCCGAGGACCTTCGCCCACTGGGCGATCTCGGCCTGCAGCAGCCATTCCCCCAGCAGAGGCAGCCGCAGCAGGGCGCCCAGGCTGCGCCCCCGTATGCGAGGATTGCCCGCCAGCGATGCGCCGGCGACCACCGCCATGGTCACCAGCACGGCCAGAAGCACCGAGTTGCTCCTGCACCAGACGCCACTGCTGAGTACCGCCCAGGCGAGCCAGGGCAGACGATCGGCGTGTTCCAGCAGGTTGGCGAACTTGGGTACGACGAAGACGAACATCATCGCCACCGCCCCGATGCCGCTCAGCACCAGGATCGCCGGATAGATCAGGGCATTGCGGATCTCGTCGCGGGTACGGCGTTCGTATTCCATCTGCGTGACGCAGTCGCGCAAGGCCGCCGCGAGGTTGCCGGTCATCTCGCCGGCCGCGACCAGCTGATAGGCATAGCGCGGCAACGGTAGCGCCGCCGTCTCCAGCACCTGGGGGAAGGACCGGCCCTGACGCAGCCCATCGTCCATCCGCTGCAGGGCCTCGGCGAGGCGCGGATGTTGCGCGGCCCGCTGCTGCGCCTCGACCGCATCCGACAGGCTGACGCCCGCGCCAAGCAGGGTCGCCAGTTCGTGAAGCGCCAGATTGAGCTCCTCGGCCCGTAGCCGTCGGCTTCCGCGCACCAGCGAACGACCGGGCTGCTGCAGCGACAGTGGCGTAAGCCCCTGCCCCTCCAGCTGGCGGGCGGCATCCTCCCTGGAGCTGGCGTTCAGCTCACCGCGGCAGCGTTTGCCGTGACGGTCGATGGCAAGGTATTGCATGCGCATGGCGTCAACCACTGGTCACGCGATGAACTTCATCGACCGTGGTCAGGCCCATCCAGGCCTTGATGAAGCCGTCCTCGCGCATGCTGCGGAAACCCTGTGCCAGCGCCAGATGGCGCATCTGCTCCACCGCGGAGCGCTGCATGATCAGCTCCTGCATCTGCGGCGACACGTCGATCATTTCGTAGATGCCCAGGCGTCCCCGGTAGCCGCTGCCCTGGCACTGCGCGCACCCCACCGCGCGCTTCCAGGCCGGCTCCCGGCCGGGGAAGAGCTTCGCCACCAGCGTCTCCACGCCCTGCAGCTCCCCCTCGGCAAGCCCCGGTACATGGGGTTCGGCACAGTGCCGGCAGAGGCTGCGCACCAGGCGCTGGGCCTGCACGCCGCGCACCGGCGAGGCCACCAGGAACGGCTCCACGCCCATGTCGATGAGGCGGGTGAAGGCACTCACGGCGTCGTTCGTGTGCAGGGTCGAGAACACCAGGTGACCGGTGAGGGAGGACTGCACGGCGATTTCCGCCGTTTCCAGGTCGCGTATCTCGCCGATCATGATCACGTCCGGGTCCTGCCGCAGGATCGAGCGCAGCGCCGCCGCGAAGGTCAGGCCGATTTCGGCGTGGGCCTGCACCTGGGTGATATGGGGCACCTGGTATTCCACCGGGTCTTCCACCGTGATGATCTTGCGCACCCCGTCATTGATCGACTCCAGGCAGCCGTAGAGCGTGGTCGACTTGCCCGAGCCGGTCGGCCCGGTCACCAGCACGATGCCGTGCGGCTCCCGAGTCCAGGCGCGCATCATTTCCAGGTGATCCGCCAGCATGCCGAGGCTGTCCAGGCGCAGCCCCTCGCGCGCCTTGGGCAACAGACGCATCACCACGGACTCGCCATGCACCCCGGGCAGGGTCGAGACGCGGATATCCATGTCCTGGCCGCCCACCCTCACGCTCATCCGTCCATCCTGCGGCAGGCGCCGTTCGGCGATATCGATCAGGGAGATCAGCTTGATTCGCGAGACCACGGCGGCGAAGCGTTCGCGGGGAAGCGACAGCTGCGCCTGCAGCACACCGTCGACCCGGAAGCGAATCTGGAAGCTGAACTCGCCCGGCTCGATATGAATGTCCGATGCGCGCTTTTCGATGGCCTGGCCGATCACGTTGTTCACCAACTCGACGATCGGCGCCTCCTCGGCCATTTCCCGCAGGTGCCGTACATCGTCATCCGCGAACATCCGGGACTTCCAACCGTCGCGCTGCTGGTGTTCGTCGACCGTCCGCAACCAGGCGTCCAGGTCCTGGGAGCGGCACAGCACCCAGTGCTGCTCCTGCCCCGGATAGAAGTGGTTCAGCACCTCGCGCAGGGCCGGCTCGAAGGGGTCGCGGGCGGCCACCTGCAAGGCTCCTGACTGATCCAGCCAGAGCACGACCTGCTCGCCGAGGAACCAGTCGCCCCTGATCGGCGTCGCCCCCAGCAGCTCGGCAATGGCCGCGGCGGATGGCGCTTCCAGGTCCCGCCCCACCAGCGGAAGCGCCAGTTGCTCGGCGAGCTCCTCGAGCAGCGCCGTCTCGGACAGCGCCCCGGAACGCATGAGGAGGCCTCCCAGGCGGCCGCCGATGCGCGCCTGCAGTTCGAGCGCGCGTTCGACCTCCTGCTCGGACACCACGCCCTTGCGGATCAGGCGCTGCCCCAGCAGGTCCGGCGAGACCGGCCTAGCCAACGCGGCCACGGCTTCAGAGGACATCGGCGAACCCGCATTTCACCCGCATGAACAGCCCGATGCCCAGTAGCGCCAGCCCCGCCGCCACCAGGTTGTAAACGACGAGCTGCGAGGGCGCCGGCAAGGGTGAGCCGAAGAGAACGGCGCGCACCGTTTCGACCGGGATGGTCAGTGGATTCAGCGCGAGATAGTCGCGCGCCGGTTCAGGCAGTGAACTCAGCGGATAGAGGATGGGACTGAGGAACAGGGCGAGTATCAGGACGAACTGCACGATCTGCCCGACGTCCCGGAAATAGGTGCCCAACGCCGCCGTGAGGAAGGTCAGGCCGGCAAGGCACAAGACAAACGGCAACAGCGCCAGCGGCAGATAGAGCGCGCTCCAGCCCGGCGAATGCCCCAGCAGCGGCATCGCCACCAGCAGGACGAGATAGCCGATGAGCGCATTGAGCAGGCCGGCGAGCAGAACGGAGAGCGGAATGACTTCGAGGGGAAAGACCAGCTTTTTGACGTAGCTGCCGTAGCCGTGCATCACCGAGGCGGCACGCCCGAGGCATTCGCCCATCAGCGTGTTGAGCAGCAACCCGGAAAACAGCGTGAGGGCGAAGGAAGCCGTGTCCTGATCGGCGCCCCAGCGGGACTTCAGGATATGACCGAACACGAAGGTGTAGACGGCCAGCATCAGGAAGGGCGCGAAAACGATCCAGGCCCGGCCCGGCAGCGTGCCGCGGTAGCGGGACTCGATCTCGCGCCGCGCCAGCGCCATGGCCAACCCGGCCCGCTCGAGCAGCGGCCCGCACCAGACAGATAAGAGATGATTCGACACGCGCCCTCCAATCCACTCAAGCCTGTCTCCACACACGAACGGCGGTGGAAAACGAGCGGGCTATGGTGAGGGCTGGGGGCTATCGGGGATGTAGGATCGGTCCGCAGCTGCGGACGGCAATTTCCGAGCGAAGGGAAAGCCCCTTCCGAGCGCCGTGGGCGTCCGGAGGGGCTTGCGGGATCAGAGGTTGTCCAGGCCGAGTCGGGCCATCTCCGCGACGATGCTGTCCACCACCGCCTCGATGCTCATCTGCGTGGAGTCCACCAGGATCGCCCCCTTGGCCGGCTTCAGCGGCGCCACGGCGCGCTGGCTGTCGCGCTCGTCGCGGATGCGGATTTCCTCGGCCAGTTGCGCCTGGTCGCTGTCGATGCCCTTGTTCTTCAGCTGCAGGTAGCGGCGGCGCGCGCGCTCCTCGGCCGAAGCGGTGAGGAAGATCTTCAGCGGCGCGTCGGGGAACACCACGGTGCCCATGTCGCGGCCGTCGGCCACCAGGCCCGGCGCTTCGAGGAAGGCGCGCTGGCGCTGCAGCAGCGCGTCGCGCACCGCCGGCAGCGCGGCGACTTGCGATGCGCCGGCGCCGACCTGCTCGGTGCGGATCACGTCGGTGACGTCTTCGCCTTCGAGGATGATGTGCTGGCCCTGTCCGCCCTTGCCGTGGGTGAACTGCACGTCCAGGTGCGCCGCCAGGACCTTGAGGGCTTCCTCATTGGTCAGGTCGATGCCGTGGTTGCCGGCGGCGAACGCCAGCAGGCGGTACAGCGCGCCGGAGTCCAGCAGGTTCCAGCCCAGGCGCTTGGCCAGCAGGCCGGCGACGGTGCCCTTGCCGGAGCCGCTGGGGCCGTCGATGGCGACGACCGGCCATTCGCCAGCCATCACTTGCCCTCCTCGGCGACGCGGATGCCGGCGCCGGACGCCAGCCCGAGGAAGTCCGGGAAGGAGGTCGCGACGTTGGCGCAGTCGTGGATGCGGATCGGCGCGCCGGCGCGCAGGGAGGCCACGCTGAAGGACATGGCGATGCGGTGGTCGCCGTGGCTCCAGACTTCGCCGCCGCCGTAGGCGCCGCCGTCGATGATGATGCCGTCCGGGGTCGGCTCGGCTTTCACGCCCAGGGCGATCAGGCCGTCGGCCATCACCTGGATGCGGTCGGATTCCTTCACCCGCAGCTCTTCCGCGCCGCGCAGCACGGTGCGGCCCTCGGCATTGGCGGCGGCGACGAAGAGCACCGGGAACTCGTCGATGGCCAGCGGCACCAGGTCTTCGGGAATGTCGATGCCCTTGAGCCTGGCCGAGCGCACGCGGATGTCGGCGACCGGCTCGCCACCCACTTCACGCTGGTTTTCCAGGGTGATGTCGGCGCCCATCAGCTTGAGGATGTCGATCACGCCGGTGCGGGTCGGGTTGATGCCGACGTGCTCGAGGGTCAGGTCGGAACCTTCGGCGATGCTCGCGGCGACTAGGAAGAAGGCGGCGGAGGAAATGTCCGCCGGGACTTCGATCGAGGTGGCGGTGAGCTTGTGGCCGGACTCGACGCGGGCGGTGGCGCCCTCGACGTCGACCGGGTAGCCGAAGCCGCGCAGCATGCGCTCGGTATGGTCGCGGGTCGGCGCCGGCTCGGTGGTGGAGGTTTCGCCGGCGGCGTAGAGGCCGGCGAGCAGCAGGCAGGATTTGACCTGGGCGCTGGCCATCGGCATGTCGTAGTGCATGCCGGTGAGCTTGTGACCGCCACGGATGGTCAGCGGCGGACGGCCTTCGGGGCCGGTCTCGATCACCGCGCCCATCTCGCGCAGCGGCTTGGCCACGCGGTTCATCGGGCGCTTGGACAGCGACGGGTCGCCGGTCAGGGTGGTGTCGAACGGCTGGGCGGCGAGCAGGCCGCTGAGCAGGCGCATGGAGGTGCCGGAGTTGCCCAGGTAGATCGGGCCGGGCGGCGGCTTCAGGCCGTGCAGGCCGACGCCATGGACGGTGACGCGGCCGTGGTGCGGGCCTTCGATGACCACGCCCATGTCGCGGAACGCCTGGATGGTGGCCAGGGCGTCTTCGCCCTCGAGGAAGCCCTGCACCTCGGTGGTGCCTTCGGCCAGCGAGCCGAGCATGATCGAGCGGTGGGAAATGGACTTGTCGCCCGGTACGCGAACGCGTCCGGACAGGCGGCCACCCGGCTGGGCCAGGAAAATCAGGTCATTGTTGTGCATGGCGTCCACATAGGCCCGTTGGGCCAGGATTTTGCTGAAATGCTCGCGGGCAACCCGGGCGCGGGTGAAGACGCCCATCAATTGCTGCCCGTCGCCCTTGTCGACGGCCTCGCGCAAGTCGTCGAGGTCGTCGCGGAATACGTCGAGGATGCGCAGCACCGCCCCGCGGTTGGCGAGGAAGATGTCGTGCCACATCACCGGGTCGCTGCCGGCGATCCGCGTGAAATCGCGGAAGCCGCCAGCGGCATAGCGGAAGATTTCCAGATTCTCGCTGCGTTTGGCCAGCGAGTCGACCAGCGTGAAGGCCAGCAGGTGCGGCAGGTGGCTGGTGGCGGCGAGGACTTCGTCGTGGTGCTCGACGTCCATCTGCTCGACATCCGCGCCCAGCTCGCGCCAGAGCGCCTCGACGCAACGGATCGCGTCCGCGTCGGCATTATCCAGCGGCGTGAGGATGACTTTATGACGGCGGAACAATTTGCCGTTGGCCGCCTCCACCCCGCTCTGCTCGGAGCCGGCGATGGGATGGCCGGGGACGAAGCGCGCCGGCATGCCGCCGAACACCGCCGTCGCGGCGCGGACCACGTTGCCCTTGGCGCTGCCGACGTCGGTGAGGATGGCGTTGCCCAGGTCGAAGCCGGCCAGTTCGCCGAGGACCTTCTCCATGGCCAGGATCGGCACGGCGAGCTGGATCACATCGGCGTCGCGGCAACCGGCGGCGAGGCTTTCCTCGCAGCGGTCGACCACGCCCAGCTCGACGGTCAGGCGGCGGGTCTGCGGGTCGCGGTCGACGCCAACCACTTCCTCGAACAGGCGCTTCTCGCGGATGCCCTTGGCGAAGGAGCCGCCGATCAGGCCGAGCCCCACCACCACCAGGCGGCGCAGCTTGCGCGGCTGGACATCAGGCACGGGCGAGCACCTTGGCCAGCGCTTCGAGGAAGCGGGCGTTCTCGGCCGGCAGGCCGATGGAGATGCGCAGGTGCTGCGGCATGCCATAGCCACCCACCGGGCGGACGATCACGCCTTCGGCGAGCAGGGCCTGGTAGACCGGGCCGGCGTCGCGCTTGAGGTCCACGGCGATGAAGTTGCCCTTGGACGGAATCCACTGCAGGTCGAGCGCGCGCAGGCCGTTTTCCAGCTGGATCATGCCTTCGTCGTTGATGCGCTTGCCTTCGGCGAGGTACTCGGCGTCGTCCAGCGCGGCGCAGGCGGCGGCCAGGGCCAGGCTGTTGACGTTGAACGGCTGGCGCACGCGGTTGAGCACGTCGGCGACCTGCGCCGAGGAGATCGCGTAGCCGACCCGCAGCGACGCCAGGCCGTAGGCCTTGGAGAAGGTGCGCGAGACCAGCAGGTTCGGGTAGCGGGCCAGGTACTTCAGGCCGTCCGGCAGTTCCTCGCCTTCGGCGTACTCGATGTAGGCCTCGTCGAGCACCACCAGGACGTTCTGCGGAACCTTGGACAGGAAGCGCTCCAGCGCGTCCGGGCCGAACCAGGTGCCGGTGGGGTTGTTCGGGTTGGCGATGAAGACCACGCGGGTGTTGGCGTCGATGGCCGCCAGCATGGCTTCCAGGTCATGGCCCCAGTCTTTCGCCGGCACGACCTTGCCCTGGGCACCGACGGCCTGGGTGGAGATCGGGTAGACGGCGAAGGCGTACTGGCTGAACACGGCGTTCAGGCCGGGCGCGAGGTAGGCGCGGGCGACCAGGTCGAGGATATCGTTGGAACCGTTGCCCAGGGTGACCTGCGCGGTGCCGACGCCGCAGCGGGCGGCCAGGCGGCTCTTCAGCTCGAAGCCGTTGCCGTCGGGGTAGCGGGTCAGCTCGGCCAGCTCGCCGCGGATCGCCTCGAGGGCCTTCGGGCTCGGGCCCAGCGGGTTCTCGTTGCTGGCCAGCTTGACGATGCCGGCGGGGTCGAGCTTCAGCTCACGGGCCAGTTCGTCGACCGGCTTGCCGGGCACGTAGGGGGAAAGCTTCTGCACGCCCGGCTGGGCCAGGGCAAGGAAATCACAGCTCATGGGCATCTCTCTCGAGTGTGGCCGCTCAGAATGAGTCGATATAGCCGGCGGCCACCATGTAATTGCAGATGCGGTCGACGGCTTCCTCGACCGACAGCGTGGAGGTGTCGATGGTCAGCTCGGCCGCCAGCGGCACTTCGAACGGGGAATCGATGCCGGTGAACTCCTTGAGCTCGCCGGCACGCGCCTTCCGGTACAGGCCCTTGGGATCGCGCTCTTCGCAGACGCTCAGCGGCGTCGCCACGTGCACTTCGACGAAGCGCTCCGGCAGCAGGCCGCGCACCATGTCGCGGTCGTTGCGGAACGGCGAGATGAACGCGGCGATGGCGATCAGGCCGGCATCCACCATGAGCGCACCGACCTCGCCGACCCGGCGGATGTTCTCGCTGCGGTCGTCGGCGCTGAAGCCCAGATCGCGGTTCAGTCCGTGGCGGAGGTTGTCGCCGTCGAGCAGGTAGGTATGCCGCCCCGCCGCGTGCAGCCGGTGCTCCAGGGCATCGGCCAGGGTCGACTTGCCGGAGCCGCTGAGGCCGGTCAGCCAGATCAGGCAGGGGTGCTGCTCCTTGATCCGGGCACGCGCCTCGCGATCGACGGCCAGCGCCTGCCAACGCACGTCGCGAGGCATCGGCATCAGAGCACGGCCTTCGGATAGGACCCCAGCACCTTGAGGGCGACGGCTTCGCTGTTGATCTTCTCCAGCACGTCCTTGATCAGCGGGTCCTTGTGGTGGCCGACGAAGTCGATGAAGAACACGTAGGTCCACTTGCCGCTGCGCGACGGGCGGGTCTCGATGCGGGTCAGGTCGATGCCGTTGGTGTGGAACGGCACCAGCAGCTCGTGCAGCGCGCCCGGCTTGTTGCGCATGGAGACGATGATCGAGGTCTTGTCGTCGCCGGTGGGCGGCACTTCCTGGCTGCCGATGATGAGGAAGCGCGTGGAGTTGTCCGGGCGGTCCTCGATCTTCTCGAACAGCTTGTCCAGGCCGTACAGGCTGGCGGCCATGTCACCGGCGATGGCCGCGCTGTTCCACTCGCTCTTCACCCGCTTGGCGGCGTCGGCGTTGCTGGAGACCGCCACGCGCTCGACGTTCGGGTAGTGCGCGTCCAGCCACTTGCGGCACTGGGCCAGGGACTGGGCGTGGGAATAGATGCGGGTGATGTTGTCGGTCTTGGTGTTCTCGCCCACCAGCAGGTGGTGGTGGATGCGCAGCTCCACCTCGCCGCAGATCACCATGTCGTGCTCGAGGAAGCTGTCGAGGGTGTGGTTGACCGCGCCCTCGGTGGAGTTTTCCACCGGCACCACGCCGAAGTTCACCGCGCCGGCGGCGACTTCGCGGAACACTTCGTCGATGGCGGCCATCGGCGTGCTGATCACCGCATGGCCGAAGTGCTTGAGCGCCGCGGCCTGGGTGAAGGTGCCCTCGGGGCCGAGGTAGGCGACCTTGAGCGGCTGCTCCAGGGCCAGGCAGGACGACATGATCTCGCGGAACAGCCGCGCCATCTCTTCGTTGCCCAGCGGCCCCTTGTTCAGTTCCATGATGTGCTTGAGCACCCAGGCCTCGCGCTCGGGTCGGTAGAACACCGGTTTCTCGCCTTCGGGCAGGGTGGCCATCTTCACCCGCGCCACGTCGGTGGCGCAGCGGGCGCGTTCGCTGATCAGCTCGAGGATCTTCTCGTCGAGGCTGTCGATGCGTACGCGCAAAGCCTTGAGCTGGTCAGCGTCGCTCATCAGCCGTGCTCCTTCTCGAACTCGGCCATGTAACCGACCAGCGCCTCGATGGCGTCCAGGCCCAGGGCGTTGTAGATGGAGGCACGCATGCCGCCCACCGAGCGGTGGCCCTTGAGGTTGAGCAGGCCGCGCGCGTCGGCACCTTCGAGGAAGGCCTTGTCGAGCTTCTCGTCGGCCAGGCGGAACGGCACGTTCATCCAGGAGCGGGCGCTGGGCTGGATCGGGTTGGTGTAGAAGTCGCTGCTGTCGATGAAGGAGTACAGCAGGTCCTTCTTGGCGCGGTTGCGCTGCTCCATGGCCTCGACGCCGCCCTGCTCCTTCAGCCACTGGAAGACCAGACCGGAGAGGTACCAGGAATAGGTCGCCGGGGTGTTGTACATGGAGCCGTTGTCGGCGGCGACCTTGTAGTTGAGCATGGTCGGGCAGATGCTGCGGGCGCGGCCGAGCAGGTCTTCGCGGACGATGACCACCACCAGGCCGCTTGGTCCGATGTTCTTCTGCGCGCCGGCGTAGATCAGGCCGAACTTCGACACGTCGACCGGGCGGGAGAGGATATCCGAGGACATGTCCACCACCAGCGGCACGTCGCCGGTTTCCGGAATCCAGTCGAACTCCAGGCCGCCGATGGTCTCGTTGGACGCGTAGTGCAGGTAGGCGGCGCCCGGGGTCAGGTTCCACTCGTTCTGCCCGGGGATGGCGAAGTAGTCGTACCTGGACGCGCTGGCGACCACGTTGACGTTGCCGAAGCGGCGAGCCTCTTCGATGGCCTTGCGCGACCAGATGCCGGTTTCCACGTAGTCGGCCACGCCATCCTCGGGCAGCAGGTTCAGCGGAATCTCGGCGAACTGCTGGCTGGCGCCGCCCTGCAGGAACAGCACCTTGTAGTTCGACGGAACCTCCATCAGGTCGCGCAGGTCCTGCTCGGCGCGCTCGGCGATGGCCACGTAGTCGTCGCTGCGGTGGCTCATCTCCATGACCGACAGGCCCTTGCCCTGCCAGTCCAGCAGTTCGGCGCGGGCGCGCTCCAGCACCTCGGTGGGAAGCGCCGCCGGGCCGGCGCAGAAGTTATAGGCTCGCTTGCTCACATCCACTCTCGCTCTATCAGTCTTCGCTGGCCTGCGGGGCTTCTTCAGCCACGGCTTCGCCTGCTTCTTGGTTCTCGTCCGACACGTCGCCTTCGACGATCTCGCCTTCGATGACGTCGTCTTCCACGACGGTAGGCTCCTGCACCCGCTCCAGGCCCACGACGGTCTCGTCGGCGGCCAGCTTGATGAGGATCACGCCCTGGGTATTCCGGCCCGCGCCGCGGACTTCGTCGACACGGGTACGGACCAGGGTGCCCTGGTCGGAAATCAGCATGATCTCCTCGCCGTCCAGCACCTGGACGGCGCCCACCAGGTTGCCGTTGCGTTCGTTGATCACCATGGCGATCACGCCCTGGCCACCGCGGCCGCGACGCGGGTAGTCGGCCAGCGGCGTGCGCTTGCCGTAACCGCGCTCGGAGGCGGTGAGGATCTGCGCCTCGCGGCATTCCGGAATCAGCATGGAGATGATGCGCTGGCCTTCGACCAGGCGCATGCCGCGCACGCCACGGGCGTTACGCCCCATGATGCGCACCTTGCTTTCCTTGAAGCGGATCACCTTGCCGGCGTCGGAGAACATCATCACGTCCTTCGAGCCGTCGGTGATGGCGGCGGCGATCAGCGAGTCGCCCTCTTCCAGCTTCAGTGCGATCAGGCCGTTGGAGCGCGGCTTGGTGAACTGGATCAGCGGGGTCTTCTTCACGGTGCCTTTCATGGTGGCCATGAAGATGTACGCGCCGGTCGGCTCGTCCTGGCTGAAGTCGGCGTCGTCGCCTTCCTCGGCCTCTTCGGCTTCCACCACCTCGGCGACCTGTTCGGCGACCACGTCGTCGTCATCGCCTTCCTCGCCGGCGAACTGCGCGCGCACGGCTTCCAGGTCGATCTGCAGCATCGCGGTGATGCGCTCGCCCTCGTCCAGCGGCAGCAGGTTGACCAGCGGGCGGCCACGGGCGGTGCGCGAGGCTTCCGGAATCTCGAAGGTGCGCAGCCAGTAGACCTTGCCCTTGCTGGAGAACAGCAGCAGGGTGGCGTGGCTGTTGGCGACCAGCAGGTGCTCGATGTAGTCCTCGTCCTTCACACCACTGGCCGACTTGCCCTTGCCACCGCGACGCTGCGCCTCGTAGGCGGCCAGCGGCTGGGACTTGGCGTAGCCGCCGTGGGAGATGGTCACCACGCGCTCTTCTTCGGTGATCAGGTCGGCGATGGTCAGGTCCACCTGGGACGCGACGATCTCGGTGCGGCGGGCGTCGCCGAACTCGGCCTTGACCTTCTCCAGTTCCTCGCGGATGACTTCCATCAGGCGCTCGGGGCTGGTCAGGATGCGGATCAGCTCGCCGATCAGGGCGAGGATTTCCTGGTACTCGGACAGGAGCTTCTCGTGCTCCAGGCCGGTCAGGCGGTGCAGGCGCAGCTCCAGGATGGCCTGGGCCTGCTCCGGCGACAGGTAGTACTTGCCGTCGCGCAGGCCGTACTGCGGGTCTAGGTCTTCCGGACGGCAGGAATCGGCGCCGGCGCGCTCGACCATGGCTTCCACGGCGCTGGATGCCCAGGCGGTGGCGATCAGGCGCTCCTTGGCCTCGGCCGGGGTCGGCGAAGACTTGATCAGCTCGATCACCGGGTCGATGTTCGACAGGGCGACCGCCTGGCCTTCGAGGATGTGGCCGCGCTCGCGGGCCTTGCGCAGCTCGAAGACGGTCCGCCGGGTCACCACTTCGCGGCGGTGACGGATGAAGACCTCGAGCATTTCCTTGAGGTTCATCGTGCGCGGCTGGCCGTCGACCAGGGCCACCACGTTGATGCCGAACACGCTCTGCAGCTGGGTCTGGGCGTAGAGGTTGTTCAGCACGACCTCGCCCACTTCGCCGCGGCGCAGCTCGATGACCACGCGCATGCCGTCCTTGTCGGACTCGTCGCGCAGCTCGGTGATGCCTTCGATCTTCTTCTCTTTCACCAGCTCGGCGATCTTCTCGATCAGCCGGGCCTTGTTCAGCTGGTAGGGCAGCTCGGTGATGATGATCTGCTGGCGGTTGCCGCCCTTCTCCATGTCCTCGATGTCGGCGCGGGCACGGATATAGATGCGGCCACGGCCGGTGCGATAGGCCTCGATGATGCCCGCACGGCCGTTGATGATGCCCGCGGTCGGGAAGTCCGGGCCGGGGATGTACTGCATCAGGTCGTCGACGGTGAGTTCGGCGTTGTCCATCAGCGCCAGGCAGCCGTCGATCACTTCGCCGAGGTTGTGCGGCGGGATGTTGGTCGCCATGCCCACGGCGATACCGCTGGAACCGTTGACCAGCAGGTTGGGGATCTTGGTCGGCATGACTGCCGGAATCTGCTCGGTGCCGTCGTAGTTGGGCACCCAGTCGACGGTTTCCTTGTCCAGGTCCGCCAGCAGTTCGTGGGCCAGCTTGGCCATGCGCACTTCGGTGTATCGCATGGCCGCGGCGTTGTCGCCGTCCACCGAACCGAAGTTGCCCTGGCCGTCGACCAGCATGTAGCGCAGCGAGAAGGGCTGGGCCATGCGCACGATGGTGTCGTACACCGCGGTGTCGCCGTGCGGGTGGTACTTACCGATCACGTCACCGACCACACGGGCGGACTTCTTGTAGGGCTTGTTCCAGTCGTTGCCCAGTTCGCTCATGGCGTACAGGACGCGCCGGTGCACGGGCTTCAAGCCGTCGCGCGCATCGGGCAGGGCACGACCGACGATCACGCTCATGGCGTAATCGAGGTAGGACTGTCGGAGTTCGTCTTCGATGTTGACCGGGAGGATTTCTTTGGCCAGTTCGCCCATGAGAAGCCTGGTTCCTTTTTCAAATGGGACTCCGCCTCGCCCGTCCTGAGCCTGGCGGAGCGCGGTGCGCCATCAAAGCGCCACCGACTCTCTACAAATCAACGACTTGGCCGCTGATCCGCGATGCTGTGGGGGCCGAAAAAACGCCCCATCAAGAACCGTCGGAGCTTACCACAAGCCAGGGTCAAACCCTACCCTCGCCCAAGCCCCTCGATGAATTGCCGCAGCCCCGTCAGTGCAGGCGCTTGCGGCTCATCAGCTGGGCCATGCGCTCGGCGTCAGGGCGCTCGACCACCCCGCGCTCGGTCACGATGGCGTCGATCAGGTCCGCCGGAGTCACATCGAACACCGGATTGAAGGCATCGACCTCGGCGGCGACCCGCTTGCCGCCGATTTCCAGCAGTTCACGGCCGTCACGCTCCTCGATCGGGATGTCCTCGCCGCTTTCCAGGTTCATGTCGATGGTCGAGCTGGGCGCCACCACCATGAAGCGCACGCCGTGGTGCATGGCGTTGACCGCCAGCTGGTAGGTGCCGATCTTGTTGGCCACGTCGCCGTTGGCGGTGATGCGGTCGGCGCCGACGATGACCCAGGTGATGCTCTGGGTCTTCATCAGGTGCGCGGCGGCCGCGTCGGCATTGAGGGTGACCGGCACGTTCTCGTTGGCCAGCTCCCAGGCGGTCAGGCGCGCGCCCTGCAGCCAGGGACGGGTCTCGTCGGCGTAGACGCGCTCGATCAGCCCTTCCAGGTGCGCGGCGCGGATCACCCCCAGCGCGGTGCCGAAGCCGCCGGTGGCCAGGGCGCCGGTGTTGCAGTGGGTGAGGATCTTCTGCGGGCCGCTGTGCTGCTTGCGGATCAGCTCCACGCCGAGCTGGGCCATGGTCAGGTTGGCCTCGCGGTCGCTTTCGTGGATGGCGATGGCTTCCGCCTCCAGCAGCGGCAGCGGGTCTTCGCCCGGCTTCAGGCGCTCCAGGCGGTCGCGCATGCGGTTCAGCGCCCAGAACAGGTTGACCGCGGTCGGCCGCGACTCGGCCAGCACGCTGAAGTCGTCTTCCAGCGCCGCCCGCCAGTCGCCGCCGACCGCCAGCCGCGCGCGCAGGCCCAGGACCACGCCATAGGCGGCGGCGATGCCGATGGCCGGCGCGCCGCGCACCACCATCTGGCGGATGGCCTCGGCCACGCCCTCGGCGCTTTCATAGGACAGCCAGGTTTCCTCCAGCGGCAGCAGGCGCTGGTCCAGCAGGCGGAGGGTCCCCTTGCGCCAATCAATGGCCGTTACCCGTTCGGCCGCCAACAGTCGCTCACGCATGGAACACCTCTTCGTTCGAATGGAATCGCGGGCCTTTCCCGGCCCCCAGGAATCTTCCCGCGCAGGCGGGTAAAAGCGCCGAGTATACCGAGCCGCAGGCAGTGCTGCTCGGCTATACTCCGGCCCTCTCTCCGCCGCGCCCAGGATGCGCTTCATGCCCACCGCCAAAGTCCCGCTCGACCTGCTCCTGCTCCCCACCTGGATCGTCCCCGTGGAACCCGCCGGCATCGTCCTGCTGGGTCACGGGTTGGGCATCCGCGACGGCCGCATCGCCCTGCTCGCCCCGCGTGCCGAGGCGCTGCGCCATCCGGCCAGGGAAACCCGCGAGCTGCCGGGCATGCTGCTCGCCCCCGGGCTGATCAACGCCCACGGCCACGCGGCGATGAGCCTGTTCCGCGGCCTGGCCGACGACCTGCCGCTGATGACCTGGCTGCAGGAGCACATCTGGCCGGCCGAGGCCAAGTGGGTCGGCGAGGACTTCGTCCGCGACGGCACCGAGCTGGCCATCGCCGAGCAGCTCAAGGGCGGCATCACCTGCTTCTCCGACATGTACTTCCACCCGCAGGTGGCCTGCGCGGCGGTGCACAAGGCCGGCGTGCGCGCGCAGATCAGCGTGCCGGTGCTGGACTTCCCGGTGCCCGGCGCCCGCGACGCCGATGAAGCGATCCGCCAGGGCCTGGCGCTGCGCGACGACCTCAAGCACCACCCGCGGATCAAGGTCGCCTTCGGCCCGCACGCGCCCTACACGGTCAGCGACGACAAGCTGGAAAACATCCTGATGCTCGCCGAGGAACTGGACGCCGGCATCCACATGCACGTCCACGAGACCGCCTTCGAGGTCCAGCAGGCGCTGGAGAAGCACGCCGAGCGGCCGCTGGCCCGCCTGCACCGCCTGGGCCTGCTCGGCCCGCGCTTCCAGGCCGTGCACATGACCCAGGTGAACGACGACGACCTCGCCATACTGGTGGAAACCAACAGCTCGGTGGTGCACTGCCCGGAATCCAACCTCAAGCTGGCCAGCGGCTTCTGCCCGGTGGAGCGCCTGTGGCAGGCCGGCGTCAACGTCGCCATCGGCACCGACGGCGCGGCCAGCAACAACGACCTCGACCTGCTCGGCGAAACCCGCACCGCCGCCCTGCTGGCCAAGGCCGTGGCCGGCCAGGCCACCGCGCTGGACGCCCACCGCGCCCTGCGCATGGCCACCCTGAACGGCGCCCGCGCGCTGGGCATGGAGCAGGAAGCCGGCAGCCTGGAGCTGGGCAAATCCGCCGACCTGACCGCCTTCGACCTCTCGGGCCTGGCCCAGCAGCCGGTCTACGAGCCGGTCTCCCAGCTGATCTACGCCAGCGGCCGCGACTGCGTGCGCCACGTCTGGGTCGGCGGCAAGCAGTTGCTGGACGACGGCAGGCTCACCCGCCTGGACGAAGAGCGCCTGATCGCCGTGGCCGGCGAATGGGGCCGCAGGATCGCCGGCGCCTGAGCGCGCGTCCGCAGGCAGCGCGGCCCCGGATGCGGGCCGCCGCTGCGACAATCTGTCATGCCGCGCCCCATCCATTGAGCGAAGCTGGCATCATAGTCAGTCTTCGTTTCCGGCTTTTTGATCAATAGGGACACCATGAGCAACGTCGACCACGCCGAGATCGCCAAATTCGAGGCCCTCGCCCACCGCTGGTGGGACCGCGAAAGCGAGTTCAAGCCCCTGCACGACATCAACCCGCTGCGGGTCAACTGGATCGACGAGCGCGTCAGCCTCGCCGGCAAGAAGGTGCTCGACGTCGGCTGCGGCGGCGGCATCCTCAGCGAGGCCATGGCCCAGCGCGGCGCCACTGTCATGGGCATCGACATGGGCGAGGCGCCCCTGGCGGTGGCCCAGCTGCACCAGCTGGAATCCGGCGTGCCGGTGGAATACCGCCGCTGCACCGCCGAGGAACTGGCCGAGGAAATGCCCGGCCAGTTCGACGTGGTCACCTGCCTGGAAATGCTCGAACACGTGCCCGACCCGGCCTCGGTGATCCGCGCCTGCCACAAGATGGTCAAGCCCGGCGGCCAGGTGTTCTTCTCCACCATCAACCGCAACCCGAAGGCCTACCTGTTCGCCATCGTCGGCGCGGAATACGTGATGCGCCTGCTGCCGCGCGGCACCCACGACTTCAAGAAATTCATCCGCCCCTCCGAGCTGGGCGCCTGGTCGCGCGATGCGGGGCTGGCGGTCAAGGACATCATCGGCCTGACCTACAACCCGCTGACCAAGCACTACAAGCTGGCCGACGACGTCGACGTCAACTACATGATCCAGACCCTGCGCGAGGAGTGAAGCGCATGCTCAGAGCGGTTCTCTTCGACATGGACGGCACGCTGCTGGATACGGCGCCGGACTTCATCGCCGTATGCCAGGCGATGCTCGCCGCCCACGGCCGCCCGGCGATCGACGACAAGCGCATCCAGGACGTGGTCTCCGGTGGCGCCCGCGCCATGGTCGCCGCAACCTTCGACATGGACCCGGAAGCCCCCGGCTTCGAGACCCTGCGCCAGGAATTCCTCGACCGCTACCAGGAGCATTGCGCCGTCCTCACCCGCCCGTACGACGGCATGGTCGAGCTGTTGGAGAACATCGAGCAGTCGCGCCTGGTCTGGGGCGTGGTGACCAACAAGCCGGTGCGCTTCGCCGCGCCGATCATGCAGCAGTTGGGCCTGGCCGAGCGCTCGGCGGTGCTGGTCTGCCCGGACCACGTGACCCGGAGCAAGCCGGACCCGGAAATGCTCCTGCTGGCCTGCAGCCAGCTGAAGGTCGACCCGTCCGAAGTACTGTTCATCGGCGACGACCTGCGCGACATCGAGTCGGGCCGCGCCGCCGGGACCAAGACCGCGGCCGTGCGCTACGGCTACATCCACCCGGACGACAACCCCGCGCACTGGGGCGCCGACGTCATCGTCGACCACCCGCGCGAGCTGCTCGCCGTCCTCGACCGCGCCCTCTGCTCCTGCTGAGCCGAACCCTAAGGAGTTCGTCGCGCTGACGGGCTCCGCCAAGGAGAAACCATGTTCGACTATTCCGCCCGCCCCGACCTGCTCAAGGGCCGCGTAATCCTGGTCACCGGCGCCGGCCGCGGCATCGGCAGGGCCGCCGCGCTCGCCTTCGCCGCCCACGGCGCCACCGTGCTGCTGCTGGGCAAGACCGAGGACTACCTCAACGAGGTCTATGACCTGATCGTCGCCGCCGGCCATCCGGAACCGGTGGTCATTCCGCTGAACCTGGAAACCACCCTGCCGCACCAGTACGACGAGCTGGCCGCCACCATCGAAAAGGAATTCGGCAAGCTCGACGGCCTGCTGCACAACGCCTCGATCCTCGGCCTGCGTTCGCCCATCGAGCAGATCTCCACCGACAACTTCACCCGCGTCATGCAGGTGAACGTCAACGCCATGTTCAGCCTCACCCACACCCTGCTGCCACTGCTCAAGCTCTCCGAGGACGCCTCGGTGGTCTTCACCTCCAGCAGCGTCGGCCGCAAGGGCCGTGCCTACTGGGGCGCCTACGCGGTGTCGAAGTTCGCCACCGAGGGCCTGATGCAGGTACTGGCGGACGAGTGCGAGGACATCAGCAGCGTGCGCGCCAACAGCGTCAACCCCGGCGCCACCCGCACCGCCATGCGCGCCCACGCCTATCCGGGCGAGAACGCCTTCAACAACCCGGCGCCCGAAGAGATCATGCCGGTCTACCTGTACCTGATGGGCCCGGACAGCAAGGGCGTCAACGGCCAGGCCTTCAACGCCCAGGACTGACACCCCGGAGCACGGCGCCGTCGCCCCGCATCGAGGGCGCCGCGCTCCGCCGGTTTTCTGGCTACCTCGTTTTATCCCGCCCGGCGAAGTGCCATCATTTCGCCATTCTTCTGACGAAACCGTCCTCACCTCCGGAACCCGGACCGGCCTTAACCGGTCCATAAGCCCTCATTTGTAGACTTTCCGAGGGCTGGCACGAAAATCGCTCTGTCTGCCCTGTCGCCGTACGAAATGCGTCAGAGGTTGCCTCGCGCCATGGTTCCACCCAAGCAGTCCAACACCATCGACTTCGATGCCGCCAAGCTCCAGCGCCTGGCCACCCTGGAACCCCGCCAGCCCTCCAGGCGCCCGCTCGACCTGCTGGAGCTGCGCCAGCAGCTGAACCTGCAACTGCAGGCGAGCCTGGAAGCCGAACGCATCCTGTCGGTGTTCTTCAGCGAGATCCAGCGCCTGCTGCCGCTGGACTACCTGGCCTACCAGAACAGCGGGGCCGACCTGCGGCTGGAGTTCGGCGACACGGCGCCGCACAGCGCCGACTATCGCCTCAGCCATGACGGCGAATACCTGGGCGAACTCTGCTTCCGCCGCCGCCAGCGCTTCTCCGAGGCCGAGCTGGGCCAGCTGGAATCGCTGATGGCCTGTCTGCTCTACCCCCTGCGCAACGCCCTGCTCTACCGCGCCGCGGTGCAGTCCGCGCTGCGCGATGCGCTGACCGGCGCCGGCAACCGCATCGCCATGGACCAGGCCCTGAACCGCGAGGTCGAGGTCGCCCGGCGCCACCTGCAGCCGCTGTCGGTGCTGATGCTCGACCTGGACCACTTCAAGCAGATCAACGACGCGCACGGCCACAGCATCGGCGACGACGCCCTGCGCGCGGTGGCGACGGCGATCAGGAACAGCCTGCGCAACGTTGACATGGTGTTCCGTTTCGGCGGCGAGGAATTCCTCGTGCTGCTCTCCAACACCCCCGGCAGCAGCGCCGTCCAGGTGGGCGAGCGGCTGCGGCATGCCGTGGAGGAGCTGCACCTGGTCAACGGCGGCAAGCGCTTGCCGCTGTCCATCAGCCTGGGCTGCGCCACCCTCAAGGGCGGCGAGTCGGTGGACGACCTGCTGCGCCGCGCCGACGACGCGCTCTACCGCGCCAAGCGCGCCGGGCGCAACCGGCTGGCCTGCGCCGGCTGACGCCTGCCCGGGCACGGATCGCAGGCAAGAAAAAAGGACTCCGAGGAGTCCTTTTTTCATTTCGGCTCGCGATCAGCGCTTGAAGCCCGGACGCATGCCGTCGCCGGCTGCCTGCGGGCGGCGCTTGGCGATCGGCTTGCGCGGGGCCGGCTTGGCCGGGCGCTCGGCGCGCTCGCCTTCCGGACGGGCCGGGCGCTTGCGGTTCACGTCGCTCGGACGCTCGGCCAGCGGGGCGCCCTTGTTGCGGTCGGACGAACGCGGAGCGCGCTCGTCACCACGCGGTGCACGGGCCGGACGATCGCCCGGGGCCTTGCGCGGCGCGCGGCCTTCACCGGCTTCGCTGCGCGGACCACGGGCCGGACGATCACCCGCATCGCGCGGCTTGCGCGGAGCGCGACCGTCGGCAGCCTCGCCACGCGGGGCGCGAACCGGACGATCACTGCCGGCATCCCGCGGCTTGCGCGGCGCGCGGCTGTCGTCGCCACGCGGGGCGCGGGCCGGACGCTCGTCGGAATCACGCGGCGCACGCGCCGGACGCTCGCCAGCCACCGGACGCGGAGCGCGCTGCGGACGCTCGCCTTCGGCGTGCTCCTTGCGCGAACGCGAGCCACGGCCCGGACGCTCGCTGGGCGCCAGCTTCTTGCCGAGCTTGCGCGACTGCCGCTCGATCTTCTCCATGGCCTTGCCGGACAGGTTCGGCAGGGCGACGGGCTTGAGGCCGACTTCCTCGCTGAGGATGTCGACTTCGCGCTGGTCCATCTCGCGGTAGCGGCCCATGGTCAGTTCGGAGGTCAGGAACACCGGTCCGAAGCGCACGCGCTTCAGGCGGCTGACGATCACCCCCTGGGACTCCCACAGGCGACGAACCTCGCGGTTGCGGCCTTCCATCACCACCACGTGGTACCAGTGGTTGAAGCCTTCGCCGCCGGGCGCTTCCTGGATGTCGCTGAACTTGGCCGGGCCGTCTTCGAGCATCACGCCGGCTTTCAGGCGCTCGATCATTTCTTCGTCGACTTCGCCGCGCACGCGCACGGCGTACTCGCGGTCCATCTCGTAGGACGGGTGCATCAGGCGGTTGGCCAGCTCGCCGTCGGTGGTGAACATCAGCAGGCCGGTGGTGTTGATGTCCAGGCGGCCGATGTTGATCCAGCGGCCGCTGCGCAGGCGCGGCAGGCGGTCGAACACGGTCGGGCGGCCTTCCGGATCGTCGCGGGTGCAGACTTCGCCTTCGGGCTTGTTGTAGATCAGCACGCGGCGAACGTGCTCTTCGATGGCTTCGCGCTTGAGCAGGCGGTCGTCGACGGCGATGGCGTCGTGATCGCCGATGCGCTGGCCGAGGGTGGCCACGGCGCCGTTGACCTTGACCCGGCCATCCTCGATCCAGGCCTCGACGTCACGGCGCGAGCCGACGCCCATGCGGGCGAGGACTTTCTGCAGCTTCTCGCCGGCCGGCGCGGGGGTAAGTTCATCAAGGTTTTCGTGCGTGTCGGTCATCTGGGCACCTCCCGGTGTGGCATGCAACGAAGAAAAAGGTCGCGCATCATACGCGCTTGCGGGCGGCAAAGCACCGTCCGCAGTCGGGAAAGACTAGTCGACTTACAGGGGGAATGAAGCCATGCGGCACGAAGACGACTTCACCGGCGCCAAGCTCGCGCTGTTCCATGCCGGCCAACTGGTGGTCTACAAGCGCGACGACAAGCCCGGCATCCCCTACCCCGGCTGCTGGGATTTCCCCGGCGGCGGCCGCGAAGGCGGCGAGACTCCGGCGCAGTGCGCGCTGCGCGAACTGGAGGAGGAGTTCTCCGTGCGCCTGGACGAACAGCGCATCGAATGGCAGCGCCGCTACCCCGCCACCCACGGCCCGGCGCCCTGGGCGTGGTTTCTGGTGGCGCGGCTGGAACAGTCCGAGTTCGACGCCATCCGTTTCGGCGACGAAGGCCAGTATTGGCGCCTGATGCGCGTCAGCGAATACCTCGCCCACGAGCAGGCGGTGGATTACCTGCAGGAACGCCTGCGGCATTTCCTCGCAGGGCGCGCCGCGATCGACTGAATCCGCGCGGCTGGCCGCTGATATGCATTTGCACGGCCCATCTGAATCTGTTTCCCGCTGACGCATCTCCTTAGATTGCCCGCTCACCGGAGCGCGCCGCCGGCCCGTCCGCGCGCGCCCGGACGATCTGACACAAGCGGGAATCCAGCATGAACACGAGAAGCACGGAGCAGGCGTACAACTACAAGGTGGTCCGCCAGTTCGCCATCATGACGGTGGTCTGGGGAGTCGTCGGCATGGCCATGGGGGTTCTGATCGCCTCCCAGCTGGTCTGGCCGCAACTGAACCTGGACCTGCCGTGGACCAGTTTCGGGCGCCTGCGCCCGCTGCACACCAGCCTGGTGATCTTCGCCTTCGGCGGTTGCGCGCTGTTCGCCACCAGCTACTACACGGTCCAGCGCACCTGCCAGGTGCGGCTGTTCTCCGACGGCCTGGCCGCCTTCACCTTCTGGGGCTGGCAGGCGCTGATCCTGGTGATGCTGGTCAGCCTGCCGCTGGGCAACACCACCACCAAGGAATACGCCGAGATCGAATTTTCCGGCGCAGTGTGGATGGCCATCGTCTGGGTCGCCTACGCGGCGGTGTTCTTCGGCACGCTGATGCGGCGCAAGACCTCGCACATCTACGTGGGCAACTGGTTCTTCGCCGCGTTCATCGTGGTCACCGCGATGCTGCACGTGGTCAACCACCTGGCGATTCCGGTGAGCTGGTTCAAGTCCTACCCGGTGTACTCCGGCGCCACCGACGCCATGGTGCAGTGGTGGTACGGGCACAACGCGGTGGGTTTCTTCCTCACCACCGGCTTCCTCGGGATGATGTATTACTTCGTGCCCAAGCAGGCCGGGCGGCCGGTGTATTCCTACCGGCTGTCCATCGTGCACTTCTGGGCGCTGATCACCCTGTACATCTGGGCCGGCCCGCACCACCTGCACTACACCGCGCTGCCGGACTGGGCGCAGACCCTGGGCATGGTGATGTCGCTGATCCTCCTGGCACCGAGCTGGGGCGGGATGATCAACGGCATGATGACCCTCTCCGGCGCCTGGCATAAGTTGCGCAGCGACCCGATCCTGCGCTTCCTCGTCGTCTCGCTGGCCTTCTACGGCATGTCCACCTTCGAGGGCCCGATGATGGCGATCAAGACCGTCAACGCCCTGTCGCACTACACCGACTGGACCATCGGCCACGTCCACGCCGGCGCCCTGGGCTGGGTGGCGATGATCTCCATCGGCTCCCTGTACCACCTGATTCCGAAGGTCTTCGGCCGCGAGCAGATGCACAGCGTCGGCCTGATCAACGCGCACTTCTGGCTGGCGACCATCGGCACGGTGCTGTACATCGCCTCGATGTGGGTCAACGGCATCACCCAGGGCCTGATGTGGCGCGCGGTGAACGCCGACGGCACGCTGACCTACTCCTTCGTGGAAGCCCTGCAGGCCAGCCACCCGGGCTTCGTGGTGCGCATGAGCGGCGGGCTGATGTTCCTCTCCGGCATGCTGCTGATGGCCTGGAACACCTGGCGGACCGTGCGCCTCGCCCAGCCGCAGGCCATGCTCGCCGCCGAGCGGATGGTCTGAGATGAGCCCGTGGCTGGGACTGGCTGGTCTGCTGGCGCTGTATTTCGGCGTCGGCTGGACCTTGCGGGCGCACCGCGGGCGCGGCATCGAGGAGGCCAGCATGCTGCCCTTCGCCGATGACGACGAGGTCGCCCGGCGCATGGAAAAAGCCACCGGGCGCAGCCGCACCGGCTGCGCCTGCCCCGGCCAGTGCCGGGGCGACTGCGAGCACTGGCGCGACTGGACGCCCTGAGGCTTCACCTCGACGGCGGCGCCTGCGACAGAGCGCCGCATCACCCTCGTCAATCTTCATTAGCAAGCACATCAATTTCTCGGCGGGCGGCCGGGATGGAAGTATCTGTCCCGTGCCCCGCCACCTGATGGACGCCTGAAGCATCGTCCCCTGTCCTGTCTGGACCCCAGGACAGACATCATCGATGCCAGCGCTCCCCGGTGGGGCTTTCAAACCCATTCACGAGGAACCCCAGAATGAAGCTTGCCTCTGTCGTGTCGGCTGTCATCTCCAGCCTCGCCCCCATGGCCTTTGCCCAGGACGCAATCAAGAACCCCGGCGCCGATCTGCCGGTCACCGAGTACCACTACGGCATGCCGCTGGACGTGGACAAGGTGCTGCACCGCACCGACAACTCCGGCCGGGTCGGCGTCGTTCCGGCCTACCTGGTCTACCAGGACCACCAGGGCGAAACCCACAAGGTGCGTTTCCTCGAATGGGGCGGCAGCACCAGCCAGGGCTGAGCCTCAGCGAACATCGCCCTCCGGCCGTCTTGGCCAATCCCCCGCGAGCCTGTGGTGGCGGTCGGAGGGCGATCCTGATTCACGGCCATTGCGCCGATATCCTCGACTGCGCCGATATCCCCCCGCGATGATCTTCTAACGTCTTGAGCGTTATCCGCCGTGCTTTGGGGTCGGTGTTTCTGCGCCGCTTCGGCGTGTGCTGAGAGTTTTGGTTTCGCCCTCCCGGGCGAGTCCCTTTTGGCGTCCCAAAAGGAACCAAAAGGACTTGTCCCGACATCCGGGTCCGGCTTCGCCGGACTCCCCTCGCTCCGGCATTGCTCCGAGGGTCGGCTTGCAAGGGCCATCCATGGCCCTTCAAGCCTCTCGCGGCATCCATGCCGCTCGCCCCTCTGCGCAATACCTCCACTCGGCCTCCTGACGGGACCCTGCGCGCGCCTGCAATTTCGGTGTGACAGGCAGAGCAGCGGCTGAAGGATTTGCACGTCGTAGGATGGCGTGGAGCGAAGCGATACCCATCAGGTGGATAACGCTGCGCGTTATCCACCCTACAAAGAGCAAGAGCATCGCGGACGGAGTCCGCTCCTACGGTGGGATCGACTTTTGTAGGAGCGGACCTTGTCCGCGATAGGCCCGGCTCAAGAGCTTCGCGGACAAGGTCCGCTCCTACACAAGCAAATCCCTGGCACGCTGTGGCTTTGGGCTTTGGCTCTTGAAGATTTCCAGAGGAATATCCGCGCGCACCGAAGCGCCCCTTCAGGAGGCCGAGTGGAATCGGAGTTTCAGGGGTTGAGCGGCATGGATGCCGCGAGAGCGCTGTCGGGCCAGGGATGGCCCGTCAGCGCGGGCCCCTGAAACTTCGATGGAGCGAGGGAAGTCCCGCGAAGCGGGACCCGGATGATGGGGCACAGACCTTTGCCTATTTTGGGGCGTTTGCCAAAGTAGGTCGCCCGAGGGGGCGAAACCAAATCTCCCAGCACACGCCGAAGCGGCGCAGAAACACCCAACCAAAAGCATCGCGGATAAGATCCGCTCCTACGAAAGCGGTGCCCCTGTAGGATCGGCCCTTGTCCGCGATCCACCGGCAAGGCCGGCGTCAGGCGAGTTCGCGAGCAAGCTCGCTCCTACGCAGAGCCGTCCTGCCGATACGGCAACGCCGCCCGCGCCTCTTCGGCGTAGGCCAGAATCCCCACCCGCTCCTGCTCCAGGACCTCCGCCACCGCCTCCCGCAGGCCGGGATGGCCGAGGCGATGCCAGGAACGCGTGATCACCGGCTCGAAACCGCGCACCAGTTTGTGCTCGCCCTGCGCCCCGGCATCGAAGCGCCGCAGGCCGTGACCGATGGCGAAATCCAGCCCCTGGTAGAAGCAGGTCTCGAAATGCAGGCGGTCGAACTCCGCCAGGCAGCCCCAGTAGCGGCCGTACAGGGTATCGCCGCCGACCAGGCTGAAGGCCATCGCCACCGGCCGCCCGCCGCGATGGGCAAAGACCACGCGAACGGCCTCCGGCATGCGCTCGCCGAGCAGGCTGAAGAAGCTCCGCGTCAGGTACGGCGCCTGCCCGCGCACCTCGTAGGTGCTGCTGTAGCAGGCGTAGACGAAGTCCCAGTGCGCCTCGGAAAGCTCCCGGCCCTCCATCCAGACGAAATCGATGCCCAGCCCGGCGACCTGCTCGCGCTCCTTGCGCAGTTGCTTGCGCTTGCGCGAGCTGAGCGCGTCGAGGAAATCCTGGAAGTCCCGGTAGCCGCGGTTGCGCCAGTGGTACTGGCAGCCCAGGCGCTCCAGCCAGCCGTCGGCGCCGGCCAGCAGCGCATCGGCGGCGGCGTCGGTGAAGTTCACGTGCACGCCGGAACAACGCGCCTCCTCCACCTCCCCCGCCAGCGCGCCGACCAGGCTCAGCGCCGCCCCGGGCGCGCCCAGCAGCCGCGCGCCGCCCACCGGGGTGAAGGGCACGCCCACCAGCAGCTTGGGGTAATAGCGGATGCCGGCCCGCTGGCAGGCGTCGGCCCAGCTCCAGTCGAACACGTACTCGCCGTAGGAATGGCTCTTCAGGTAGGCCGGCGCGGCGGCGAGCAGGCGGCCATCGTCGCCGCGCAGGACGCAATGGGCCGGCGTCCAGCCCGTCCGGCCGCCCACGCTGCCGCTTTCCTCAAGGGCGGAAAGAAAGGCGTGGCGCAGGAACGGCTGGCCGTCCGGCAGCAGGGCATCCCACTGGCGGGCATCCACATCGGCGAGGCGGGAAAGGGTCTGGATCGGCATGAGCGACAGTCTGGCGCGCAGCGCCCGGGAAGGGAAGGTTCGACCAGTTCGGGACATTCACGTTCGTCGGTATCCGGCGGTAAGGCCCCGGAGGCTGGTCTATGGTGGGACAGGCAAGGCTTGCCGGCAAACCCCGCCGGCTCCGTTCCGCCCCGTCACGCGCCCGGCCCGGGCCGTTGGCGCACAGCCCGGAGGATGCCCCATGAGCCTGATGCAATGCGAACACCGCCAGCACATCATCACCGCCGATGTCGTCGAACACCCCGGCCTGCCCACGCCCTGGGCCGGCGGCTGCCACATCACCACCCCGGACGGCCAGACCACCAAGCGCAAGACGCTGCCGGTGGAATTCGCCTTCATGGCGGACCTGGACAAGGCCCAGCACGCCTCCATCGCCCACGGCAAATGGCTGGTGGACCAGAGCCTGGACCACGACCAGCCGCTGTTCTGATCAGCAGGCCGGCGCTTCGCTGACCGGCAGCTCCGTCAGGCGCACCTGCAGGGCGAGGAATTCCTGCGCCGACAGCCGCCAGGACTGCCCGCGCGCCCAGTTCGCGCAGGCCTGGCGATCCAGTTCCAGCGCCCGCCGGCAGGCGCCGCGCAGGTCCTCGTCCAGCGCGCCGGTCACCCCCTCCTCCAGCACGTCCAGCGGCCCCGCCACCGGGAAGGCCGCCACCGGCGTGCCGCAGGCCAGCGCCTCGTACATCACCAGCCCGAGGGTGTCGGTCCGCGAGGGGAACACCAGCACGCTGGCGCTGCGATAGGCCGCCGCCAGCTCCTCGCCGTGGCGGTAGCCGAGGAACTCCGCCTGTGGATAACGTGCCTCCAGCTCGCCGCGCTGCGGGCCATCACCCACCACGCGCTTGCGCCCGGGCAGATCCAGGTCGAGGAAGGCTTCCAGATTCTTCTCCCGCGCCAGGCGCCCGACGTAGAGGAACACCGGATCGCTCGCCGGCGCTCCGTCGCCCGGCTGGAAACGCGCCAGGTCGACGCCCTTGCGCCACAGCGCCAGGTTCTCCAGGCCGCGTTCGGCGAAGGCTTCGCACATCCGCTCGCTGCTCACCAGCACGGCCTGGCTCGGCGCGTGGAAGCGGCGCAGGAAGGCGTAGCCCCAGTCCAGCGGCAACCAGGGCCAGCGGGTATTCACGTATTCGGGAAAGCGCGTGTGGATGGCGCTGCTGAACTTCAGGCCCCGGCGCATCAGCCAGCGCCGCGCGGCCCAGCCCAGCGGCCCTTCGGTGGCGAGGTGGACGCAGTCGGGGGCGAATCCGGCGATCTTCCCGCCGACCTTCCACAGGTCCCAGGCCAGCGGGATTTCCGGATAGCTCGGGCACGGACGGTGACGGAAATCCTGCGGGGTGATCAGGCCGACCACATGGCCCAGCCCTTCCAGTTCCGCCACCAGCGCCTTGAGGCTGGTGACCACGCCGTTGACTTGCGGCAGCCAGGCATCGCTGACGATCAGCAGCCTCATGCCGCCGTCCCGACCGCCGCCGGCTCGGCGACGCGCGCCTGCTCCTCGGCCAGCCGGTAGAGCTGGATGCTGCCGTCCCAGTGCTCGATCAGCGCGCTGCAGGATTCCACCCAGTCGCCGCAGTTGAGGTATTCCACCTCGCCGATCCGGCGGATTTCCGCGTGGTGGATGTGCCCGCAGACCACGCCGTTGAGGCCGCGCTTCTGCACCTCGTGGGCGATGGCTTCCTCGAAGTCGCTGATGAAGTTCACCGCCGTCTTGACCTTGTGCTTGAGGTACGCCGACAGCGACCAGTAACCGTAGCCGTAGCGGCTGCGCCAGTAGTTCAGCCAGCGGTTGAGGGTCAGGGTGAACTCGTAGGCGGAGTCGCCGAGGAAGGCCAGCCACTTGTGGTAGCGGGTGATCACGTCGAACTGGTCGCCGTGGATCACCAGCAGGCGCCGGCCGTCGACGGTGGTGTGCTCGATCTCGTCCACCAGGCGGATGTTGCCCAGCAGCAGCGTGGAATAGCGGCGCAGGAATTCATCGTGGTTGCCGGTGACGTAGATCACCTCGGTGCCGCGCTTGCTCATGGTCAGCAGGCGGCGGATCACGTTGGTGTGCGCCTGCGGCCAGTACATGCCGCCGCGCAGCTTCCAGCCATCGATGATGTCGCCGACCAGGTAGATGCGGTCGGCGTGGTAGCGCTTGAGGAAGCCGGCCAGGTGCTCGGCCTGGCAATCGCGGGTGCCGAGGTGGACATCGGATATCCACAGGGTCCGAACGCGTTGTTTCTTCGTCGGCGTCATGCGTTGCGCGCTGCTCATCGTCGGCGACCTCCAGTGGGGTTTTTCCAATTTTCGGCACTGGCGGTGAAGTGCACATGACCGACTGGCGACAGTCCCGTTACAGCCGCCGCCGCGCTAGACTCCCCCTAGTCCACCGGAGCCGCCGATGAGCCTGATCCTCTCCCTGCGCAACTACCACCACGAGCACCTCGCCCACAGCCACAGCCATGCGCAGCTGGTGCTGGGCCTGTCCGGCAGCCTGGATTTCGAGGTGGATGGCCGCGGCAGCCTGGTGACCCGGCAGCACTTCGCCGTGGTCCCGCGCGAGACCCACCACGTCTGCGCCAGCCCCGCCGGCAGCCGCTGCCTGGTGGTCGACCTGGAGGACGAGGACGACCTGCTCGGCGGCCTCGGCCAGCACGCCGACGCCGGCCGCCGCCTGCTGGAAACCCCCGGCCAGCGCCTGCTCAGCGGCGACCAGGCGCAGCTGGTGCACTGGCTCGCCGGCAGCCCGCTGCACGACCCGGTGCTGGCGCGCCAGGGCGCCATCCTCCTGCTCGCCAGCCTCGCCGCCGGCCAGCAGCGCCTGGACGAGCCGGCGCAGCTGCCGCTGGCCAGCCTCGACAGCTACATCGACCGCCACGCCGCGCACCCACTGCAGGTGGCCGACCTCGCGCGCCTCGCCGGGCTGTCCGCCGCGCGCTTCCACGCCCGCTTCCTCGCCGAGACCGGGCAGACGCCCATGGACTACGTGCGCCAGCGCCGCCTGCATCAGGCCCGCGAGCTGCTGCGCGGCACCCGCCTGCCGGTGGGCGAGATCGCCGCCCGGGTCGGCTACGCCTCGCAGAGCGCCTTCACCGCCGCGCTGGCGCGCCAGTTCGGCACCACGCCGCGCCAGCTGCGCCGGGAGGCGCGCGACAATTCCCGCTAGCCGCGCGACAGACAGGCGCGCGCCCGCGGCCTAGACTGCCGGCCATCGAACCGATCAACGAACGGGGAACAGCGATGTCGGCAGACACCATCGAGTGGCAGGATTTCGAACGCGTCGAACTGCGCGTGGGCACCATCGTCCAGGCCGAGCCCAACGTGAAGGCGCGCAAGCCCGCCTACATCCTCCAGGTGGACCTCGGCCCACTGGGGCTGAAGACCTCCAGCGCGCAGATCACCGCGCACTACGCCCTCGCCGGGCTGATCGGCCGCCAGGTGCTGTGCGTGTGCAACTTCGCGCCCAAGTCCATCGCCGGCGTGCGCTCGGAAGTGCTGGTCACCGGCGTCTACGACAGCGACGACAAGGTGGTGCTGGCCGGTTTCGACAAGCCGCTGCCCAATGGCGCACGGCTGGCCTGAGTGGCATTACCACCCGCGCCGGCCCGCCCGGCGCGCTTCCACTTTTTCCGCAAGGGTCCCGCCACGGCAGTCGGCGGGTTCGCAGGCATGATCTCCATTTCCCGACTCACTCCCCGCGGCGCCCTGCTCGGCCTGCACATCGGCGCCCTGATGTTCGGGCTGTCCGGCATCTTCGGCAAACTCATCCTCGCCGGCCCGCTGATCATCGTCTTCGGCCGCGCGCTGTTCGGCTCGCTGTCGCTGGCGGCGGTGTTCGCCGGGCATCTGCGGCAGCAGCGCCGGCCCGGGCTGAAACAGGCGGCCATGCTGCTGGGCAGCGGCGTGCTGCTGTGCACCCACTGGCTGACCTTCTTCCTCGCGGTGAAGGTCGGCGGCGTCGCGGTCGCCACCCTCGGCTTCGCCAGCTTCCCGGCCTTCACCGTGCTGCTGGAGGGGCTGCTGTTCCGCGAGCGCATCCGCAGGGGCGAATACGGGGTGGTGGCGCTGGTGTGCATCGGCCTGGTGATGGTCACCCCGAGCCTGGACCTGCGCGACGGCGCCACTGCCGGGCTGCTCTGGGGCACCGTCTCCGGCCTGCTGTTCGCCCTGCTGTCGCTGGCCAACCGGGTCAGCGTGCGCGGCATCGACCCGATCCAGGCGGCGCTGTGCCAGAACCTGACGATCATCGCCTGCCTGCTGCCATTGGTGCTGCTCGACCTGCCCTCGGTGCGCGGCATGGACTGGCTGTGGCTGGTGGCCCTCGGCGTACTCTGCACCGGCGTCGCCCACAGCCTGTTCGTCGCCAGCCTGCGGCTGATCAAGGCACGCACCGCGGCGGTGATCTTCGCCCTGGAGCCGGTCTACGGCATCGCCTTCGCCGCCATGCTGTTCGGCGAAGAGCCGAGCCTGCGCATGCTGGCGGGCGGCGCGCTGATCATCTTCGCCACTTTTCTCAGTGCGCGTGGGGCGGCATAACGCACGTGGTCCCGTAGGAGCGGACTCCGTCCGCGATAGCCCCGCACAGGATTCGCGGACAAAGTCCGCTTCTACGATTCATCGAAGCTCCGTGCCCGCAAATAAAGAAGGCCGCCTCGCAGCATGCGGATTCCGAGTCCTTGCCCCGAAGGGACTGCCAAGGACTCCTCGCATGACAGCCTGCGAAGCGGCCTGTCCGCTGACGGCTCCCGTATGTCGGGAGCCTCGGTTGACGCTGTAACCCCGCCCGCTCGGGCGGGGCCCTGGGTGCAATGATCGCGCGTCCCCGCGTCCCTGAGTGTCAGCACGGGTAAAGACTGGGTAAAACCGCCGCTACACGCCGGCGCGTTCCCGCTCCAGCAACGCGCGGCAATACCGCTCAACCCCCTCCTCCACGCCCAGCATCGGCTCGCGGTAGCCGGCCTCGCGCAGGAAAGCGATGTCGGCGCAGGTGTAGCACTGGTACTTGCCACGCAGCTCCTCCGGGAACCCGATGTATTCCAGCAGCCCGGAGCGGATCGCCGCTTCCAGGGTCAGCGGCTGCAGGTCCTGCTGCGCGCGCAGGGTGTTGATCACCGCCAGCGCCACGTCGTTGAACGACTGCGCGCGGCCGCTGCCGAGGTTGAAGATGCCGCTGTGCTCGGGGTGGTCGAGGAAATGCAGGTTGACCGCAGCCACGTCCTCCACCGAAACGAAATCGCGCAGGTGCCCGCCGGCCGGGTAGTCGCCGTACTCGCCGAACAGCTGCACCTTGCCCGTCTCGCGGAACTGGTTGAAGCAGTGCCGCGCCACCGAGGCCATGCGCCCCTTGTGCTGCTCGCGCGGGCCGTAGACGTTGAAGTAGCGGAAGCCGGCGATCTGGCTGCGCGCGCCGGGCAGCACCTTGCGCACGCGCTGGTCGAAGAGGAACTTCGAATAGCCGTAGACGTTCAGCGGCCGCTCGCACGAGCGCATCTCGCGGAACTCCCGGCCGCCGCCGTACACCGCCGCCGACGAGGCGTAGAGGAACGGCACGCCCAGCGACAGGCTGGCGTCCAGCAACTGGCAGCTGTAGCGGTAGTTGTTGTCCATCATGTAGCGCCCGTCGCGCTCCACGGTGCTGGAGCAGGCGCCCTGGTGCAGCAGCGCGCGCACCACGCCGAAGTCGCCGCGGGCGTAGCGCTCGATGAAGTCGCGCTTGTCGAGGTAATCGCCGATGTCGCAGTCGGCGAGGTTGGCGAACTTGTCGCCGTCGGTCAGATCGTCGACGGCGATGATGTCGGTCTCGCCGCGCCGGTTCAGCGCCCTGACCAGGTTGCTGCCGATGAAACCGGCGGCGCCGGTGACGATGATGCTCATGTCGGGCATCCCCTGCGGAAACGGATGCGCTCAGGCTAAAAGCGGTACGGGCGTACCCCGTTGACATGAAGCAAACAAGTTAGCCAGCTAACCAATACATCCGGCGGCCGGTTCAGCGCGGATTCAGGAACGCTCGTTGTGGCCCAGGTCGCGCTGCGGATCGATGCGGTCGCGCACCCGCTGCTTGAGCACCTTGGCCTCGGGGAAACCGCCGTCGGCCTTGCGCTCCCAGATCTGCTCGCCGTCGCAGGTGATCCGGAACACCCCGCCGGTGCCCGGCACCAGGCTGACCTTGCCCAGGTCGTCGCCGAAGGTGCTCAGCAGTTCCTGCGCCAGCCAGGCGGCGCGCAGCAGCCACTGGCACTGGGTGCAATAGGTGATGACGATTTCGGCTTTGCCTTCGGACATGAATCAGACCCCGCTCAAGGACGCGCACCTATAATACCGGGCGACAAGCCTGCCCGGATTATTCTGTCATGCGCCGCCTGCTGTTCGTCCTGTTCCTGCTCCTGCCCCTCGGCGCCCTGGCGGCCACCGCGCCGCCGAAGATCGGCCTGGTGCTCTCCGGCGGCGCGGCGCGCGGCCTGGCGCACATCGGCGTGCTCAAGGCGCTGGACGAACAGGGCATCCACGTCGACGCCATCGCCGGCACCAGCATGGGCGCGGTGATCGGCGGGCTGTACGCGGCGGGCTACACCCCCAAAGAGCTGGAACAGCTGGCCCTGGGCCTGGACTGGCAGCAGGCGCTGTCCGACTCCCCGCCGCGGGTCGACATGCCCTTCCGGCGCAAGCAGGACGACCGCGACTTCCTGGTGAAACAGAAGCTCAGCTTCCGCGACGACGGCACCCTCGGCCTGCCGCTGGGCGCGATCCAGGGCCAGAACCTGTCGATGCTGCTGGAACGCCTGCTGGTGCACACCAGCGACACCCGCGACTTCGACAAGCTGGCCATCCCCTTCCGCGCGGTGGCCACCGACATCGCCACCGGCGAGAAAGTGGTGTTCGCCAAGGGCCACCTGCCCCAGGCGATCCGCGCCAGCATGTCGATCCCGGCGGTGTTCGCCCCGGTGGACGTCAACGGCAAGCTGCTGGTCGACGGCGGCATGGTCGACAACATCCCGGTGGACGTGGCGCGGCAGATGGGCGTCGACGTGGTCATCGTGGTCGACATCGGCAACCCGCTGCTGGACCGCAAGCAGCTGACCACGGTGGTGGACATGCTCAACCAGTCCGTCACCCTGATGACCCGCAAGAACTCCGAGGCGCAGCTGGCCACCCTGGGCGCCAGCGACGTGCTGATCCAGCCGCCGCTGAGCGCCTACGGCTCCGCCGACTTCGGCAAGGTGCCGCAACTGATCGACGCCGGCTACCGCGCCACCAGCATCCTCGCGCCGCGCCTGGCCGGCCTGCGCCAGGACGGCGACGAACGCGCCGTCGCCCTGAGCGAGGCGCGCGCGCCCGGTGAACGCCAGCCGGTGATCGCCCGCATCGAGGTGGAGAACAACTCCAAGGTCAGCGACGAGGTCATCCTCCACTACATCCGCCAGCCGCTGGGCGAACGCCTGGACCTCGAACGCCTGCAGCGCGACATGAGCACCCTCTACGGCCTGGACTACTTCGACCAGGTGCAATACCGCGTGGTGCACCGAAAAGCCGGCAACGCCCTGGTGATCCACGCCTACGGCAAGCGCAGCGGCACCGATTACCTGCGCCTGGGCCTGAACCTCTCCGACGACCTGAGCGGCGACAGCACCTTCAACGTCGGCGCCAGCTACCGCATGAACGGCATCAACCGCCTCGGCGCGGAATGGCTGACGCGCCTGCAGATCGGCGACCGCCAGGAAATCTACAGCGAGTTCTACCAGCCGCTGGACGTCGGCTCGCGCTACTTCGTCGCGCCCTTCCTGTTCAACGAGGCGCAGAACGTCGAGGCCACCGACAACGACGATCCCATCGCCGAGTACCGCCTGGAGCGCTACGGCTACGGCCTCAACCTCGGCCGGCAGATCGCCAACAACGGCGAGGTCCGCTTCGGCGTGGCCCAGGCCTACGGCAAGGCCGACGTGCGCGTCGGCGACCAGGACCTGCCCAACTACCACTTCAACGAGGGCTATGCCGAGCTCAAGTATTCCTTCGACACCATGGACAACGTCGACTTCCCCCGCGAGGGCGAGGACATCCAGACGAGCTTCCGCGAGCACACGCCGTCCCTGGGCGACGACGACCGCTACCGGCAGTGGGACATCCGCCTGGACAAGGCGCTGAGCAGCGGCGCGGACACCTTCGTGCTCGGCGGCGGCTACGGCCGCACCCTCGACGATGCCAACGTGGTGGTGTCGAGCTTCCTGCTCGGCGGCGCGCGGCAGCTCTCGGGCTACCGCCAGGACGCCCTGGCCGGGCAGAACTACAGCCTCGGCCGGGTCATCTACTACCGGCGCATGACCGAGCGCTCGTTCCTGCCGCTGGACTTCCCCTTCTACCTGGGCGGCAGCCTGGAGCGCGGCCGGGTGTGGAACAACGACAACAGCTACGACACCGGCTACATCAACGCCGGCAGCCTCCTGATGGGCTTCGAGACCCCGCTGGGGCCGCTGTCGTTCAGCTACGGCCTGAACGACGCCAGCGAGCACGCGGTGTACATCAACCTGGGGCGCAACTTCTGAGGCCGGTGCCTGGAGACCTGTAGGAGCGGGCTTGCTCGCGAACCTCGGCCTTCCTCCGTGCCTGGGCTGCAGGCGAAACGCCGTTCGCGAGCAAGCTCGCGCCTACGAAGAGCCGGTCAGCCCTTCTTCTTCGCGTAGGCCGCCTCCAGCGCGTCGGCGATGGTGCGCAGCACCTTCACCCGGGCGAAGCGCTTGTCGTTGGCCTCCACCAGCGTCCAGGGCGCGATCTCCGTGCTGGTGCGGTCGACCATGTCGCCCACCGCGTCCACGTAGTGGTCCCACTTGTCGCGGTTGCGCCAGTCTTCCTCGGTGATCTTGAAGCGCTTGAACGGAATCGACTCGCGCTCCTTGAAGCGCTCCAGCTGGGTATCCTGGTCGATGGACAGCCAGAACTTCACCAGCACGATGCCGAAGTTCACCAACTGCTCCTCGAAGTCGTTGATCTCGGCGTAGGAGCGCAGCCAGTCGGCGTCCGGGGTGAAGCCCTCGACCCGCTCCACCAGCACCCGGCCGTACCAGGAACGGTCGAAGATGGTGAACTGCCCGCGCCCCGGCATGTGCCGCCAGAAGCGCCACAGGTAGGGCTGGGCACGCTCTTCCTCGGTGGGCGCGGCGATCGGCACGATGTGGTACTGGCGCGGGTCCAGCGCGTCGGTCACGCGGCGGATGGCGCCGCCCTTGCCGGCGGCGTCGTTGCCCTCGAACACGGCGATCAGCGAATGGCTGCGGAAGTGCTTGTCGCGCATCAGCGTGGCCAGGCGCGCCTGCTCCTTCGCCATCTGCTCCTTGTACTGCTCCTTGTCCAGCTTCAGGCTCAGGTCGAGCGCGTCGAGCAGCCCCTTGTTGTCCAGGCTCGACACCAGGGGCGCGGCATGAGGCTGCGGCGCCGGCCGGTCCTGGAGCCTGAGCGCGGCCTGCAGGCCTTCGAGGAGAGTGCGGCCCACCGTCAGGCTGCGGTAGCGCTCGTCGACGCCCTCGACCACGTACCAGGGCGCGTAGTCGCGGCTGGTGCGGCGCAGCACGCGCTCGCCGTAGCGCACGAACTTGTCGTAGACCTCGCTCTGCTTCCAGTCCAGCTCGCTGAGCTGCCAGCTGCGCTGCGGATCGTGCTCCAGGGCCTTGAGGCGCTCCTTGAGCTGCCGCTTGGACAGGTGGAACCAGAACTTGAAGATCAGCGCGCCTTCGTCGGAATACATGCGCTCGAAGCGCTCGGCGTCGTCGATCAGGACATCCAGCTGGTTGTCCTTGATCTCGCCGGTCACCCGCGCATAGAGCATCTGGCTGTACCAGTTGCCGAAGAAGATACCGATGCGCCCCTTGGGCGGCAGCTTGCGCCAGAAGCGCCACTGCGGCGGGCGGGAAAGTTCCTCGTCGGTGGGCAGGAGGAAGCTTTCCACCTGGATCAGGCGCGGGTCCATCCACTCGTTGAGCAGCTTCACCGTCTCGCCCTTGCCGGCGCCCTCGATGCCGTTGATCAGGATGACCACCGGGAAGCGCGCCTGCTGCTTGAGCTCGTACTGCGCCTCGAGCAGCGCCTCGCGCAGGACGGCGACCTCCTTGTCGTAGGTTTCCTTGTCGATGGAATGGCCGATCTCGGCGGATTCGAACATGCACCTCTCCTTGATTCCGAATGCCGTAAAGGTAGCGGATGTGGCGGCCGCGCTGCTGACATTTCGTCGTCGCCGCTGACCTGCCGCGGCAACGCGGCGCACGGCGAAACGGCGGTCCCCCCTGAGGTGCGCGCGGCGGATCGGCTAAACTGCCGCCTTCGTCTTCACCGCGACCGACTCCATGCTTCCTTCCCCGCCGAAAGTCCACAACGCCCAGATCGACTGGGACGAAAACGGCCAGCCCACCTCCCGCGTCTATGGCGACGTGTACTTCTCCAGCGCCTCGGGCATCGACGAGACGCACCACGTGTTCATCGCCGGCAACCGCCTGCCCGAGCGCTTCGCCGCGCTGCCCGCCGGCGGCCGGCTGTGCATCGGCGAGACCGGCTTCGGCACCGGGCTGAACTTCCTCTGCGCCTGGCAGCAGTTCGACGCGCTGGCCTCGGCCGATGCGCGGCTGCACTTCGTCAGCGTGGAGAAATTCCCGGTGGCGCCGGACGACCTGCGCCGCGCCCTGGCCCTCTGGCCGCAACTGGCGGGCTGGTCGGAACAGCTGCTGGCGCAGTACGTGGCGATCAACCCCGGCTTCCAGCGCTTCGTCTTCGCCGGCGGCCGCGTGGTGCTGACCCTGCTGGTGGGCGACGCGCTGGACGCCCTGCAGGAGCTGGACGCACGCATCGACGCCTGGTTCCTCGACGGCTTCTCGCCGGCGAAGAACCCGGAGATGTGGAACGACGCGTTGTATGCCCAGCTCGCCCGGCTCTCGGCGCCGGGCGCGAGCCTGGCCACCTTCACCAGCGCCGGCTTCGTCCGCCGCGGGCTGATCGCCGCCGGCTTCGCCATGCGCCGCACGCCCGGCCACGGCAAGAAGTGGGAGATGTCGCAAGGCACCTACACAGGCGCCGAACAGCCCGCCGCCAAGCCCTGGTACGCCCGCCCGCCGCGCCCGAGCGGCCCGCGCGAGGCGCTGGTGATCGGCGGCGGCATGGCCGGCTGCGCCAGCGCCGCCAGCCTCGCGGAGCGGGGCTGGCAAGTGACGCTGATCGAACGCCACGACGCCCTCGCCGAGGAAGCCTCGGGCAATCCCCAGGGCGTGCTCTACCTCAAGCTGTCGGCCCACGGCACCGCGCTGTCGCGCCTGGTCGTCAGCGGCTTCGGCCATACCCGGCGGCTGATCGAGCGCTTGCAGAAAGGCGAGGAATGGTCCGATTGCGGCGTGCTGCAACTGGGCTTCGGCGATGCCGAGGCGCAGCGCCAGGCGCAGCTGGCCGCGGCCTTCCCGGACTCGCTGCTGCGCCTGCTGGACAAGGCCGAGGCCGAACGCATCGCCGGCGTCGGCCTGCCCGCCGGCGGGCTGTTCTTCCCCGAGGGCGGCTGGGTGCATCCGCCGGCGCTGTGCCGGCATCTGGCCAAGCATCCGAATATCCGCGTGCTGACCGGCGAGGAAGTCCGCCTGCAACGCGACGGCGATGGCTGGAGCGCCTGGCGTGGCGACGAGAAACTCGCCAGCGCGCCGGTCGCCATCCTCGCCACCGCCGCCGAGGTGCGCCGCTTCGACGGCGCGCAGAGCCTGCCGATGAAACGCATCCGCGGGCAGATCACCCGCGTGCCGGCCACCGCCGAGAGCGCGGCGCTGAGCACCGTGGTCTGCGCCGAGGGCTACGTGGCGCCGCCCCGCCACGGCGAACACACCCTGGGCGCCAGCTTCGAGTTCAAGCGCGACGACACCGAGCCATCGCTGGAAGAACACCTGGGCAACCTCGATCTGCTGGCGGAGATATCCACAGACCTGAGCGAGCGCATGCGCATCGCCCAGCTCGACCCGGCGACCCTGCAGGGCCGCGCCGCCTTCCGCTGCACCACCCCGGACTACCTGCCGCTGGTGGGCCCGCTGGCCGACCGCGACGCCTTCGCGGCGGCCTACGCGGTGCTCGGCAAGGACGCCCGGCAGGAGCCGGAGACGCCCTGCCCCTGGCTCGACGGCCTGTACCTGAACAGCGCCCACGGCTCGCGCGGGCTGGTCACCGCGCCGCTGGCCGCCGAGCTGCTGGCGGCCTGGCTGGACGACGAGCCGCTGCCGTTGCCGCGCGCCGTGGCCGAGGCCTGCCACCCCAACCGCTTCTTCCTGCGTGACGTCGTGCGCGGGCAGAAGTCCTCCTGATCGCCGCGCGGCCGGTCGGGCCGCGCCCCACTTCCAGAGCGGACCACCGACATGGATGCACTACTGCTGGAGTCCCTGGTCATCGGCCTGATCCTCGGCCTGCTGCTGGGCCTGACCGGCGCCGGCGGCTCGCTGGTGGCGCTGCCGCTGCTGCTCAGCCTGCACCTGCCGCTGCACGATGCCATCGGCGTCAGCCTCGGCGCGGTGGCGCTGTCGGCGGCGATCGGCGCGGTACCCCGGGCGCGTCACGGGCAGGTGGCGTGGCGGCCGCTGTTCTGGCTGGTGATCACCGGCTGGCCGGGCAATGCCATCGGCCAGTGGCTGGGGAAATTCGTGCCCGATGCCTGGCTGATCGTCGGTTTCTGCCTGCTGGTGCTGTGGTCCGCCTGGCGCATGTGGCAGGGCTCGCGCCAGGAGCGCACGGGCGGCCAGACGACGCGCAACGGCGCGCTGCTGGGCGTGGGCCTGGCGGTGGGCCTGCTGTCCGGCCTGATGGGGGTGGGCGGCGGTTTCCTGATCGTGCCGGGGCTGCTGTGGTTCACCCCGCTGTCGATGCTGGCGGCGACCGGGACTTCCATGGCGGTGATCGCGCTGGTCTCCGGCGGCGGCTTCCTGCTCTACCTGAGCGATGCCCAGCCGCCCCTGCCGCTGCTCGCCAGCCTCGCCGCGGGCGGCGCGTTCGGGGTGCTGGCCGGCAACCGCCTGGCCGTGCGCCTGGGCGGCGCCACGCTGCAGCGCCTGTTCGCCCTGATGCTGGTGGCGGTCAGCCTGTCGCTGGCCGCGCAGAAGCTGCTGGCGTCCTAGCTTTCTTCCTCTTCTTCCTCTTCTTCCTCTTCCACACCCGCCGCTTCGGGCGTCTCGAACAGCTCGGCGGCGCGCAGCAGCCCGGCGAGAACGGCGTGTTGCTCCCACTCCGGCAGGCCGGCGAAGCGCTCCAGGGCATGCTCGGGCAGCAGCTCCGGCCCCTCGCGCAAGGCCTGGTGCCCCGCGCCGGTCAGGCTCAGCCACTGCTTGCGGCGGTCCTCGGCGTCACGCCGGCGCGTCAGCAGGCCCCGGCTTTCCAGGCGCGTCAGGGCGCCCGACAGCGAGGACTGGGAGAGCGCGACCTGCCGGGCCAGCTGGGCGGCGGTAATTTCCCCCTCCAGCGCCATCACCTGCAGGATCAGCAATTGCAGCGGCGTCAACTCACCATCGCGCCCCAGGCTCTTGGAGTGCATGTCGGCCGCCTGCTGCAGCCGCCGCAGCGCCTGCAGCATCGACAGGGCATGGGCGTCACGCATCGAAGATTTGCTATCGGCCATCATCGTTCACCTGTGCCTTGGAACTTTCCTCAATGAAATCAAAATAGAACTCTCATCCATTCGGACGGTCCTCCCCTATGGCCCCTCTCTGGGACCACCCACTCATCCCCAACGGAGAACCGGTAAGGACATGTGCGGAATAGCAGGAGAACTTCGCTTCGATAAGCAGGCCGCCGATCTCGCCGCGGTCGAACGCATCACCCACCACCTCGCCCCGCGGGGCCCCGATGCCTGGGGCTTCCACAGCGAAGGGCCACTGGCCCTGGGGCACCGGCGCCTGAAGATCATGGACCTGGCCGAAGCCTCCGGCCAGCCGATGATCGACCCGACGCTGGGCCTGTCGCTGGTGTTCAACGGCGCAATCTACAACTACCCCGAACTGCGCGGGGAACTGGAAGCCCTCGGCTACCACTTTTTCTCCGGTGGCGACACCGAAGTACTTCTAAAGGGGTATCACGCCTGGGGCGAGCAACTATTGCCACGCCTCAATGGCATGTTCGCCTTCGCCATCTGGGAGCGTGACAAACGGCGTCTGTTCATCGCCCGCGACCGCCTCGGCATCAAGCCGCTGTACCTGTCGCGGACCGGCCAGCGCCTGCGCTTCGCCTCCAGCCTGCCGGCGCTGCTCAAGGGCGGCGACATCGATCCGGCGCTGGACCCGGTGGCGCTCAACCACTACCTCAACTTCCACGCCGTGGTGCCCGCCCCGCGCACCCTCCTGGCCGAGGTGCAGAAACTGCCGCCGGCCAGCTGGATGAGCATCGACGCCGAAGGCCACACCGAGCGCCAGCGCTGGTGGAGCCTGGACTACGGCCCGCTGCCGGACGAACGGGAGCTGACCCTGGAAGACTGGGAAGAACGCCTGCTGGACAGCCTGCGCGACGCGGTGAGCGTGCGCCAGCGCGCCGCCCGCGAGGTGGGCGTGCTGCTCTCCGGCGGGGTCGATTCGAGCCTGCTGGTCGGCCTGCTGCACGAGGCCGGGGTGGACGACCTGCTGACCTTCTCCATCGGCTTCGAGGATGCCGGCGGCGAGCGCGGCGACGAATTCCAGTATTCGGACCTGATCGCCCGGCACTACGGCACCCGCCACCACCAGCTGCGCATCGCCGAGCAGGAAGTCATCGAGCAGCTGCCGGCGGCCTTCCAGGCCATGAGCGAGCCGATGGTCAGCCACGACTGCATCGCCTTCTACCTGCTCTCCCGCGAGGTGTCGCAGCACTGCAAGGTGGTGCAGAGCGGCCAGGGCGCCGACGAGCTGTTCGCCGGCTACCACTGGTACCCGAAGGTGGCCGGCGCGAAGGACCCGTTGCAGGCCTACCGCGCGGCGTTCTTCGACCGCAGCCACGGCGAGTACCTGGAAACCGTGCGCGAGGCGCTGCGGGTGGAGGACGTGGCCGGCGAGTTCGTCCGCGAGCACTTCGCCCAACCCGGCGCCGACGACCCGGTGGACAAGGCGCTGCGCCTGGACAGCACCATCATGCTGGTCGACGACCCGGTCAAGCGCGTGGACAACATGACCATGGCCTGGGGCCTGGAAGCCCGCGTGCCGTTCCTCGACTACCGGGTGGCCGAGCTGTCGGCGCGCATCCCGTCGCGCTTCAAGCTCGGCGACGGCGGCAAGCAGGTGCTCAAGGCCGCCGCGCGCCGGGTCATCCCCAGCGCCGTCATCGACCGGCCCAAGGGCTATTTCCCGGTGCCCGGCCTCAAGCACCTGCAAGGCAACACCCGCGCCTGGGTCAGCGAGCTGCTGCTGGACCCGAGCCAGGACCGCGGCATGTTCGAGACGGCGATGTTCGACCGCCTGCTCAGCGACCCGTCGACCGACCTCACGCCACTGCGGGGCTCCAAGCTCTGGCAGCTGGCCGCGCTCAACCTCTGGCTGACCGAACAAGGTTTGTGAAGCCCAGGACGAATGCTTTTCAGGGAGTACGCCATGAAGACCCATTTGAACCTGCCTCACCCCCACAACCAGCGCCTGCTGCGAGGCCAGACGCCGACCTACGAACGCCTCCAGGCGCGCTTCGCCGGCGACCACGCGCAGCGCCACGAGGGCCCGCTGATCCTGCAGTGCGGCTGGGGCCGCCTGCTCATCGGGCACACCTTCGCCACCGCCGAACAGCTGGCCGAGGAACTGCTCCACGAACGCCCCGGCGAGCGCGACATCGCCCTCTACGTCGCCGCGCCGCAGCAGGTGCTGGCACAGGCGCCGCAGCAACTCTTCCTCGACCCCTCCGACGCCCTGCGCCTGTGGTTCACCGACTACCGCCCGGCGCGCCGGCCGTTCCGCGGCTTCCGCATCCGCCGGGTGCACAGCGAGGACGACTGGGCGGCGATCAACCGCCTGTACCTGGCGCGCGGCATGCTGCCGGTCGACCCGGTGCAGGTCACCCCGCGCCACCTCGGCGGGCCGGCCTACTGGCTGGCCGAGGACGACGAGACCGGCACGGTGATCGGCACCGTCATGGGCATCAACCACGCCAAGGCCTTCCGCGACCCGGAAGGCGGCTCCAGCCTCTGGTGCCTGGCGGTGGACCCGCAGTCCAGCCGCCCCGGCGTCGGCGAGGCGCTGGTCCGCCACCTGATCGAGCACTTCATGAGCCGCGGCCTGGCCTACCTCGACCTGTCGGTGCTGCACAGCAACCAGCAGGCCAAGGCGCTCTACCGCAAGCTGCGCTTCCGCGAGCTGCCGACCTTCGCCATCAAGTGCAAGAACAGCATCAACCAGTCGCTGTTCCTCGGCCCCGGCCCTGAAGAGGGCCTGAACCCCTACGCCCGGATCATCGTCGACGAAGCCCATCGGCGCGGCATCGAGGTGCAGGTGCAGGACAGCGACGCCGGGCTGTTCACCCTCACCCAGGGCGGCCGGCGCATCCGCTGCCGCGAATCGCTGTGCGACCTGACCAGCGCGGTGAGCATGAGCCTGTGCCAGGACAAGACCCTCACCCACCGCGCCCTCGACCGCGCCGGCCTGCGCCAGCCGCAGCAGCGCCTGGCGGGCAGCGCCCGGGACAATGCGAAGTTCCTCGCCGAGCACGGCTCGCTGGTGGTCAAGCCGGTGGATGGCGAGCAGGGCCAGGGCGTCGCCGTGGACCTGCGCAGCACCGGCGAGGTGGAAAGCGCCATCGCCCAGGCCAGGCAGTTCGACACCCGGGTGATCCTCGAGAGCTTCCACGCAGGCCAGGACCTGCGCATCGTGGTGATCGGCTATGAAGTGGTGGCCGCCGCGATCCGCCGCCCGGCCGAAGTCATCGGCGACGGCCGGCACAGCATCCGCAAGCTGATCGAGGCGCAGAGCCGCCGCCGGCAGGCCGCCACCGGCGGCGAAAGCCGCATCCCGCTGGACGGCGAGACCGAACGCACCCTGGCCGCCGCCGGCTTCGGCTACGACGACGTGCTGCCCAGCGGCCAGCGCCTGGCCGTGCGCCGCACCGCCAACCTGCACACCGGCGGCACCCTGGAGGACGTCACCGGGCACCTGCACCCGAAACTGGCCGAGGCCGCGATCCGCGCGGCGCGCGCGCTGGAAATCCCGGTCACCGGCCTCGACCTGCTGGTGCGCGACGCCGACCAGCCGGACTACGTGATCATCGAGGCCAACGAACGGCCGGGGCTGGCCAACCATGAGCCGCAGCCCACCGCCGAGCGCTTCGTCGACCTGCTGTTCCCGCTGAGCCGCGAACTGCTCCACCGTGAATCCCACCCCGGCACGGAGGCTTCGGCATGAGTCCACTGCCACAACCCGACCTGAACTACCTGCAGCGCGTGCTGCTGGAAATGCTCGCCATCCCCAGCCCCACCGGCTTCACCGACACCATCGTGCGCTACGTCGCCGAGCGCCTGGAGGAGATCGGCGTGCCCTTCGAGATGACCCGCCGCGGGACCATCCGCGCGACGCTCTCGGGCCGGCGCAACAGCCCGGACCGCGCGGTCTCGGCGCATCTGGACACCATTGGCGCGATCGTCCGCGAGATCAAGCCCGACGGCCGCTTGGCGCTGGCGCCGGTGGGCTGCTGGTCGAGCCGCTTCGCCGAGGGCAGCCGGGTCACGGTGTTCTGCGAGAACGGTGTGCTACGCGGCAGCGTGCTGCCGCTGCTGGCCTCCGGGCACGCGTTCAACACCGCGGTGGACAACCTGCCGATCAGTTGGGACCACGTCGAACTGCGCCTGGACGCCTACACCGTCAGCCGCGCCGACAGCGAGACCCTGGGCGTGGCCATTGGCGATTTCGTCGCCTTCGACCCGCTGCCGGAATTCACCGAGAGCGGCCACATCAGCGCCCGCCACCTCGATGACAAGGCCGGCGTCGCCGCGCTGCTGGCGGCGCTGAAGGCGGTCCGCGAGAGCGGCCAGCAGCCGCCGATCGACTGCCACCCGCTGTTCACCATCACCGAGGAAATCGGCTCCGGCGCGGCCGGCGCGCTGCCCTGGGACGTCAGCGAGTTCGTCGGCATCGACATCGCCCCGGTGGCCGGGGGGCAGAACTCCAGCGAGCACGCGGTGAGCGTGGCCCTGCAGGACTCCGGCGGGCCCTACGACTATCACCTGTCGCGGCACCTGCTGCGGCTGAGCGAACGCCACGAGATCGCCGTGCGCCGCGACCTGTTCCGCTACTACCACAGCGACGCGCAGTCGGCGGTCACCGCCGGCCACGACATCCGCACCGCGCTGCTGGCCTTCGGCTGCGACGCCACCCACGGCTACGAGCGCACCCACATCGACAGCCTCGCCGCCCTCGCCCGCCTGCTCACCGCCTACCTGCTCAGCCCGCCGGTGTTCGACAGCGACGCACAGCCGAGCGAAGGCGCCCTGGAGCGCTTCAGCAAGCAACTGGAACATCCGGTGCACATGGAAAGCACCACCCACGTACCGCCGGTGGACGAACTGCTGGAGAACAACGACGGCGCGGACAAGGACAAGTCCTGAGCGACGCTCGCCGCCATCGCGGCGCGGGACTACAATCCCGCGCTGCGATGGCGAGTGCCCGAAAGATGCTGATTCCCCACGACCTGCTCGAAGCCGAGACCCTGAACAACCTGCTGGAAGACTTCGTCACCCGCGAAGGCACCGACAACGGCGACGACACGCCGCTGGACGTGCGCGTGGAGCGCGCGCGCCACGCCCTGAAGCGCGGCGAGGCGGTGATCGTCTTCGATCCGGAAAGCCAGCAGTGCCAGCTGATGCTGAAAAGCGAAGTGCCGAAGGAGTGGCGGGAGGACTGAGCCAGCGCTAGCCCACCCCGTACAAGCGGACCTTGTCCGCGAAATCCCGACCGGCGTGCCCGGGACGGCCCGGCAGAAAGCGCCCCCCTTCGCGGATAAGATCCGCTCCTACGAGAGCGCCAGCGCTCCGTTCTGGCTCCGGCTCCAGCTCCGGCTCTAGCCCTTCAGACTTCCAGAGAAATATCCGCGCGCACCGGAGCGCCCCTTCAGGAGGCCGAGCGGAATCGGAGTTTCAGGGGTTGAGCGGCATGGATGCCGCGAGAGCGTTGTCGGGCCAGGGATGGCCCGTCAACGCGGGCCCCTGAAACTTCGATGGAGCGAGGGAATTTTTCGCCTAAGCGAAAAACCGGATGCAGGGGCACAGACTTTTGCCTACTTTGCGTCGTTTGGCAAAGTAGGTCGCCCGAGGGGGCGAAACAAAATCTCCCAGCGCACGCCGAAGCGGCGCAGAAACACCGAACAAGACAAAAGCATCGCGGACGAAGTCCGCTCCTACGAAAGCGTCCCCCTGCGGAAGCGCTGCATGGCCCGCCCCTGCTATTCAGGGCGCGAAACGCGGCCCGAACAGCACCACGCTGGCCCCCGCCACGCAGAGCGCCACGCCGACCCAGTCGCTCCACAGCGGGCGGCTCTTTTCCACGAAGGCCAGCCAGAACAGCGAGGCGGCGACGTAGATGCCGCCGTAGGCCGCGTAGGCGCGCCCGGCGTAGCTGGCCTCGACGCGGGTCAGCAGCAGGGCGAAGAGCGTCAGGCTGAGCAGGCCGGGGGCGATCCACAGGACGCTCCGGTCCAGCCGCAGCCAGAGGTAGAAGGCGTAGCAGCCGGCGATCTCGCAGAAGGCAGCGAGGACGAACCACAGGTAATTGATCATCAGGCTTGTTCCATCACGGCAGGCGCCGGCTCAGCCGCGCAGGTTGCCTTCGCGCTCCCAGGCGCAGCGCACGCGCAGGTCGTCTTCCTGCGGGCTGTGGAAACCGCGCTCGGACTCCCAGCGGAAGGTGTGGCTGCCGTTGACTTCGGTTTCCAGGTGAACCACCGCGCTGGCCCAGTACAGCCTGCGCAGCAGCGCCTCGAACTGTTCGACCCACAGGCTCCACTCGTACTCGACCGCCTGGTAGCTGGCGCCGAAATGGATCACCTGGGACCGGTAGAGCCCCGCGCCTTCCTGCTCGCAGCGGCTGAACATCTCGCGGCCGAGGAAGGGCCAGGCCTCCCCCGCCGGCAGGCTGTCGAGCACCTTGCGGTTGGCCGCGCGGCGCAGGCGGCGCTCCATCGAGTCGCCGGGCCAGTCGCGGATGCAACCATAGACGATGGATTCGGACTGCAAGCTGGTACTCCCTCATTGACACCGCTGCCTTCTAGCACAGCGCCCGCGCGCGGGAAAGCGCGCGGCCCCGCAGTTGCGCGGCAGGCCCCGGAAGCCGGCCCCGGAAAAGCAAAAGCCCCGCAAAATGAGCGGGGCTTTCACCGGGGTCCAACGTTCTTCAGCCAGGCAGGCCGGTGACTAAAGCTAACCCTTTGCACCGGTCTGGGCAAGCCCTGTCTCCCGGCGCACCGAAAGAAGGCGAAACGGCCCGCGCCTCAGGCGAGGCTGCGGCGCTTGGCCTGCATCTTCTCCGCCATCTTCGCCATCTCGTCGTAGATCGCCTGCGGGTTCTGCTGCTTGATCTGCCAGGCCATGCGGCCCTGTTCGTGGGGCAGGATCATGAAGGCGTCGCGGGCGACTTCCCGGTGGATGTAGTCGGCGATGTCGGCGGCGCTGATCGGCGAGCTCTCCAGCAGCTTGCCGACCTGGCTCTTCATTTCCGGGCTGGGGCCGCGGAAGGAGTCCAGCAGGTTGGTCTGGAAGAACGACGGGCAGACCACGTGGACCTTCACGTCCACCAGGCTCAGCTCGGCCAGCAGGCTTTCGGACAGCGCCACCACGCCGGCCTTGGCCACGTTGTAGTTGCTCATCGCCGGGCCCTGCATCAGCGCGGCCATGGAGGCGATGTTGATGATCCGCCCCTTGCTCTGCTCCAGCAGCGGCAGGAAGGCCTTGCAGCCCTTGACCACGCCCATCAGGTTGATCGAGATCTGCCAGTCCCAGTCCTCCAGCGACAGCTCGCCGAAGAAGCCGCCCGAGGCCACGCCGGCGTTGTTGACGATGATGTCGATGCCGCCGAACTTCTCTTCGCAGGACTGCGCCAGCTGGGTCAGCTGGCTGTAGTCGCGCACGTCGCAGCGCTGGGTGAAGCCGTCGCCGCCGGCGGCGCGCACCAGCTTGAGGGTTTCCGCCAGGCCCGCCTCGTTGACGTCGGCCAGGGCCAGCTTCCAGCCCTCGCGGGCCCAGCGCAGGGCGATTTCGCGGCCGAGGCCGGAACCGGCGCCGGTGATCATGATGCGGTTTTGCATAGGGAGGTTTGCCTTTTCTTGTTCGGGGGGAGTTGTCCGGGACAGTGGACCGAGTGTAACCAAGGCCCACCGCCCCGGCGGCCATATCAGGCCGCTGAATGCCCCCGGCAAACCGCCGTCGCAGGCTCTTGAATCAGCCGATCAGCCGATCAGCCGATCAGCAGCGAGCAGAGTTTGCCGAGCACCAGGGCCACCCCGGCGCAGATCAGCAGGTGAGCCGCGCAGTTGACGCTCTCGTGCTTGAGCTCGGCGAAACGGCGCACGCGGTAGCGCAGCAGGAACAGCCCCATGGCCAGGGGAATGGAGGGGCCGAGGAAGGCGAACTGCCAGAAGCGCTCGGGCTGGCTGACCGGTTCCAGCGAACCGGCAGCGGCCAGCGGCAGCAATCCCATGCCGCACTGGACGACCAACCACAACACTCCCAGTGCGACCAGCACAACACCCGGCATCCGCTCGGCTCCACGATGGAAAAGGTCCGCAATGTTAGTACGTGGTCAGCGGCGGGGCTGTGCGACGGGTCACCCTGTGGCCCCGCGGTACGTTCCCAGGTCTCACCGGGGGCGTGAAGTCACGCACAGCACCAGCATTCCCCGCCCGGTACCGCGGAGGGTGGTGCGCCGCGACGGGCCGGCGAGGCTCAGTTCAGGTCGCGCGGCAGCGAGCCCTTGCGCAGGCGCAGGAACATCAGCGCGGCGGTGCGCGCATCGCCGATCGCGGTGTGGCGGCCTTCCACCGGGATGTCCAGGTGGCGCGCCAGGGTGTCGAAGCGCAGGTCCAGGTGCAGGTCGGGGAAGCGCCGGCTCATCTTGCGGTGGTACAGCTCGGAAACCTCCACCCGCGGATTGTCCAGGCGCGCGCCGAGCTGCTCGCGCAGGTGCCGGCGCAGCACGGCGACGTCGAAGGACAGGTAATAGCCGAGCAGCGGGCGGTCGCCGACGAACGCCTGCACCCGGCGCAGGGCCTCCGCCAGCGGCAGCTGCCCTTCGAGGTCGGCGCGGCGCAGCTTGTGGATGCGGATGGAGTCGCCGTCCAGGCTCGGCGGCGGCTCCACCAGCAGCTCCAGGCGCTCGCCGAGGATCAGCTTGCCGTGCCGGATGCGCACCGCGCCGATGCTGAGGATGTCGGCCTTGCGCGGGTCGAGGCTGGTGGTTTCCAGGTCCAGCGACACCAGTTCCTCGGCATCCGCCGGATCATGGCGCCACCAGTACAGGCGGCGGCGCCAGGCGGACCACTGGTGATCGGGAAGATGTATGCACGCGTTCATCGGGTCTCCAGATGGAATTGCCGGATCAGGCTCTGCTTGAACTTCTTCACCACGTGCAGGCCGTAGCGCAGCAGGTCGCGCTCGTGGCGGCTCAGCCGCGAGACGTCGAGCCCCTGCACGCGGCCGTCGCGCTCGCCGTCCAGCTGCTGGCGCAGGCGCAGCTGCAGGAACAGCTCGAAGGACTCGACCAGATTGTCCGCCAGCGACTCGTCCAGCACGCCGAGTGCCTTGAGCGCGGCCAGGCGCGCCAGGGTGCCGCGCGCCTCCAGCCCTTCGCGCAGCGCCAGCGCGCGGGCGCCGTGGACGATGGGGAAGATGCCGCCGCGCTTGACGTCCAGGTGCGCGTCCTGGGTCTTGAGCTGGCCGAGGAAGGTCAGCGGCGTGTCGAACTGCAGGGCCGGCAGCGCCAGGTCGCTGAGCCAGCGGCTGTCATCGCCGGCCAGGGCGTCGAGGCTCTCGCGCAGGCCGTCGAACAGTTGCAGGTTGCCGGCCACCGGCCAGGCATCGGCGAGGATCGACAGGCGCATCAACTGGTCCGGACGCCCCAGCATCGGCAGCGCCACTTCGCTCAGTTCGTGCTGCCATTCGGACAGCGGCTTGCACCACTCGGCGCGGTTGGCCATGACCCCGCCGGGACAGGGCGGGTAACCGAAGTCCAGCAGGGACGCGGAGAAGCGCTGCATCAGTTGCAGGCCCTGCTCCACCGGCATGTCGTCGGCGAGGATCAGGGCGTTGTCCTGGTCGGTCTTGAGCAACTGCTCGGCGCGGCCTTCGCTGCCCATCACGATCAGGCAGCACTTGCCGCGCAGCGCCGGCGGGATCTGCAGTTCGAAGAGACGCTCCAGCAGTTGCTCGTTGAGCGCGCTGACCAGTTGCATGATGAAGCACAGGCGGATGCCGTTGCCGGCCAGGGTGGCGATCAGGGTGTGCAGGGTTTCCGCCGCCGCGCGCAGCTCCGCCTCGCTTTCGGCGCGGGCGATGCGCAGCGCCAGCACGTGGGAATGGGTGGAGAACAGGCTGAGCACCTGGGTCAGGTGCAGCAACCCGACCACCTTGCCCGCCTCGGCGACCGCCACGCGCTCGATGCGCAGGCGGGTCATCAGGATCATCGCGTCGAACAGGAAGTCGCCCAGCTCGACGCAGGCCAGCGGCCGGTGCGCCAGCGGGCCGATGGGCTCGCCCTCGCCGCTGCCGTTGCGGAAGTGCGCGACCATCAGGTCGGTGCGGGTGACGATCCCCAGCGCACCGTCCTCGCGCACCAGCAGGGCATCGGCGCCGCGTTCCAGCTGCAGGCGCGCGGCGTCGCCCAGCGGCAGCCCGGCGTCCACCTCGATGGCCGGCAGCAGGTGCTCGCGGGCGATGCGGGTGAGGATGAATTCGGCGAGGTTCTGCCCGTCGCGGCGCTCCAGCTGGCGCTTGCTCGCAAGGTCGGCGCGGAAGAAGCGGGCGAACTCGGGATTGCCGGCGCACAGCTGGTGGAAGACCTGTGCCGGCAGTTCGTAGACGATGCTCTCCTCCACCGCCAGGTAGCGGTGCTTGCTGCTGCCGGAGAGCAGCCCGCGCACATCGAAGAGGTCTTCGGTGGCGTACTGGGCGAACAGCTTGCCGTCCTCGCCGCGCTCCTCGATCACGCCCTTGAGCAGGATGAACAGGCAGGGCACCGGCGCGCCGGCTTCGAGCAGCACTTCGTCGACCGTGTAGTAACCCACGCTCAGCGCTTCGAGCAGTTGCTCGCGCTCCTGCGGGCGCAACTGGTCGAAGGGTGGCGAAGTGAAGTTGAAATCGTCGGACATGCAATGAACTCCGTCTCAAAGCAGAGGGGCCGGGAGCGTCTCCACTCCCGGCCCCCCAGGTCAGCTCGGTTCAGGCGATCAGTGGGCGACTGCGCCACTGGCACCCAGGCCGGTCTGCGAACGGATGAACTGCGGGAAGAAGCGCGCGCGCTCTTCGTCGGCCGCAGTCGACTTGTCGGTGATGGAGAAGAACCAGATACCGATGAAGGCCACGGCCATGGAGAACAGCGCCGGGTATTCGAACGGGTAGACGGGCTTCTCGTGGCCGAGGATCTGCACCCAGATGGTCGGGCCGAGGATCATCAGCACCACCGCGGTGATCAGGCCCATCCAGCCGCCGATCATGGCGCCGCGGGTGGTCAGCTTCTTCCAGTACATGGAGAGCAGCAGCACCGGGAAGTTGCAGCTGGCGGCGATGGAGAAGGCCAGGCCGACCATGAAGGCGATGTTCTGCTTCTCGAACAGCACGCCGAGGACGATCGCGACCACGCCCAGGCAGACGGTGGTGATCTTCGATACGCGCAGCTCGTCCTTCTCGTTGGCCTTGCCGCCCTTCAGCACGCTGGCGTACAGGTCGTGGGACACGGCCGAGGCACCGGCCAGGGTCAGGCCGGCGACCACCGCGAGGATGGTGGCGAAGGCCACGGCGGAGATGAAGCCCAGGAACAGGCTGCCGCCCACGGCGTTGGCCAGGTGCACCGCGGCCATGTTGTTGCCGCCCAGCAGGGCGCCGGAGGCGTCCTTGAATGCCGGGTTGGTGCTCACCAGCACGATGGCGCCGAAGCCGATGATGAAGGTCAGGATGTAGAAGTAGCCGATGAAGCCGGTGGCGAAGAATACCGACTTGCGGGCTTCCTTGGCGTCACTGACGGTGAAGAAGCGCATCAGGATGTGCGGCAGGCCAGCGGTGCCGAACATCAGCGCGAAGCCCAGGGAGAAGGCCGAGATCGGGTCCTTCACCAGGCCGCCGGGGCTCATGATCGCCTCGCCCTTCGGGTGCACCTTGATGGCTTCGGAGAACAGCGCGCTGATGTCGAAGTTGACGTGCTTGAGCACCATGATCGCCATGAAGGAGGCACCGCAGAGCAGCAGCACGGCCTTGATGATCTGTACCCAGGTGGTGGCGAGCATGCCGCCGAACAGCACGTAGAGCACCATCAGGATGCCGACCAGGACCACGGCGACGTGATAGTTCAGGCCGAACAGCAGCTCGATCAGCTTGCCGGCGCCGACCATCTGCGCGATCAGGTAGAAGGCTACAACCACCAGCGAGCCGCAGGCGGACAGGGTGCGGATGTCCTTCTGCTTGAGGCGGTAGGACGCCACGTCAGCGAAGGTGTACTTGCCCAGGTTGCGCAGGCGTTCGGCGATCAGGAAGAGGATGATCGGCCAGCCGACCAGGAAGCCGATCGAGTAGATCAGGCCGTCGTAGCCGGAGGTGAACACCAGCGCGGAAATGCCGAGGAAGGACGCGGCGGACATGTAGTCGCCGGCGATCGCCAGGCCGTTCTGGAAGCCGGTGATGCTGCCGCCAGCGGTGTAGAAGTCGGCGGCCGACTTGCTGCGCTTGGAGGCCCAGTAGGTGATGCACAGGGTCATGCCGACGAAGACGACGAACATGACGATCGCGGAGACGTTGATCGGCTGGCGTTGCACGTCGCCGGTCAGGGCGTCGGCCCAGAGGGCGGGGGCGAAGGCGGCCAGGCCGAGGGCCGCGAACAGGCGGGCGATCATTGCTGGATCTCCTTCAGGACTTCCTGATTCAGGCGGTCGAACTCGCCGTTGGCACGGCGCACGTAGATGCCGGTGAGCACGAAGGCCGAGACGATCAGCCCGACACCGATGGGGATGCCCCAGGTAACGGACGAATCGGGACTGAGCTTCGCGCCGAGCAACTGCGGCTGGAAGGCGATCAGCAGGATGAAGAGCACGTAGAGGCCCAGCATGAGCAGGGAGAGCAGCCAGGCGAATCGCTCGCGCTTGGCCACCAATTCTTTGAAGCGCGGATTGGTATCAATCCGCTGGTAGATGCTGTCGTTCATTTTGTTCTTGTCCTCACAGCGGGGGATGACGCGGATGTCGTCGATCCCTAATTTATGTGAGCGCTGCAAGGGCTCCAGACGACTTTAGTCGTAGCGATTCGCCCTCCCCTGCGAACAAGCCCGGAATAGACGCTGCGCGATGAAAAAATCCCCCGCGAAGGCAGCGCTTCGCGGGGGATTTTCCTGTGTCGATCGAGGGGCGGATCAGACGCTTACAGCCACTCTTTCACGCGGTCCGGATGCGCCTGCACCCACTTCCTGGCGGCCACGTCCGGCTTCTCGCCGTCCTGCACGGCGAGCATCACCTCGCCGATTTCCTGGCCGTCCTTCCACTGGAATTTCTTCAGGAAGGCCCAGACCTCGGGTGCCTTCTTCTCCAGCGCCGGGTTGGCGACGCTGTCGACGTGTTCCTCGTCGCCGTAGACCTTCTTCGGGTCCTCGAGGAACTTCAGCTTCCACTTGGCGAACATCCAGTGCGGAATCCAGCCGGTCACCGCCACGGCCTTCTTGTCGTTCTCCGCGCGGGTCAGCTCGGCGATCATGCCGCTGCCGGAACTGGCCACCAGCTTGTAGTCCAGGCCGTAGTCCTTGATCGCCTGGTCGGTCTTGAGCATCACCCCGGCGCCGGCGTCGATGCCGACGATGCGGCCGTCGAAGTCGGCCTTCTGCGCGTTGAGGTCGTCGATGCTGTTGGCTTTCACGTACTCGGGCACGATCAGGCCGATCTTCGCCCCCGGGTAGTTCACGCCCAGGTTGACCACCTTGTCCTTCATCTTGTCGTAGTAGGCGCCGTGGGTGACCGGCAGCCAGGCCGAGAGCATGGCGTCGAGCTTGCCGCGCGCCACGCCCTGCCACATGATCCCGGCCGCGACCGGCATCAGCTTGACCTGGTAGCCGAGCTTCTCACGCATGATCTCGGCGGCCACGTGCGTGGTGGCCACGCTGTCCGACCAGCCGTCGACGTAACCGATGGTGATTTCCGGCTTGGCCGCCGCGGCGGCCATTCCCGCCGCGGCCGACAGCACCAGGCCTGCGCCCAGGCCCAACAGGCGTCGCATCATTCGCATGGTTTTCTCCCCGTAATTGTTGACGTCCGGGCGGGCGCCCGGCGCGTATCGCGGTCTTGGCCGCCCTTCCATGATCGGCGCGGGCCGCGCAAGGGCTGCTCTGAGAACGACACGCAACGGTCCGATCCGCGACAGGATCGGCGCGTCCGCGACCTCACCTGCCCAACAGCGACGCAAGGCGATCTATCGCCCCCATGCACAGAGCCGATTACCCGGCGGAACGGGGGAAAGCTAGTCTCTTCTCAACGGAGAACCATTCTCACCTTGGAGAGACCGCCATGCTCAAGACCGTCACCTTCACCCTGATGCACTTCACCATCGCCTTCAGCGTCGCCTACGCCCTGACCGGCAGCATCACCGTGGGCGGCCTGCTGGCGATCGTCGAGCCGCTGTGCAACGCCGTCGGCTTCCACTTCCACGAGAAGCTCTGGAAGCGCATCGAACAGGGCGACCACGCAGGCGCCGTGCCGGCGCACCACTGGATCCACCGCCACGCCTGAGTGCCCCGTGGGGCACTGACGGCGGCCGGCGGCGTTGCTAAGATGCGCGACCCACGGTTCGCGTGCCTTCGCCTCCATGTCCCAGTCCCCGCGTTTTGCGCTGCTGCCCTATTGCCTCGCCCTGCTGATCGCCGTCGCCGCCCTCTGCGGGCTCTGGTACGGCCTCGGCAGGCCGCTGGAGCTGCCCGATGCGGCGACGCCCACGCACAAGCTGCAATGCGCCTCCTACAGCCCCTTCGCCAAGGACCAGTCGCCCTTCGACCAGCCCTTCGTCCTGCGCCCCGCGCAGATGGACGCCGACCTGGCGCTGCTGGCGACGCGCTTCGACTGCGTGCGCACCTACTCCATGACCGGCCTGGAAGGCATCCCGGCGCTGGCCCGCAAGCACGGCCTGAAGCTGATGCTCGGCGCCTGGGTCAACGCCAACCCGGTGGACACCGGGCATGAGATCGCCGCGCTGATCAAGGCCGCCAACGAATACCCGGACGTGGTCCGGGCGGTGATCGTCGGCAACGAGACCCTGCTGCGCAAGGAAGTCACCGGAAGCTACCTCGCCGGGCTGATCCGCCAGGTGAAATCGCAGGTGCGCCAGCCGGTGACCTACGCCGACGTCTGGGAGTTCTGGCACCGCCACCCGGAGATCGCCCCGGCGGTGGACTTCATCACCATCCACCTGCTGCCCTACTGGGAAGACGATCCGCGCGGCATCGACGACGCCCTCGCCCACGTGGCGCAGGTTCGCGAGGACTTCGGCCGCGAGTTCGCGCCCAAGGACATCCTGATCGGCGAGACCGGCTGGCCCAGCGAAGGCCGCCAGCGCGAGACCGCCCTGCCCAGCCGGGTCAACGAGGCACGCTTCATCCGCGGTTTCGTGCACATGGCCGAAGCGCGCGGCTGGCACTACAACCTGATCGAGGCCTTCGACCAGCCCTGGAAGCGGCAGAGCGAAGGCGCGGTGGGCGGCTACTGGGGCCTGTTCAGCGCCGACCGCGGGGAAAAGGGCGTGCTCGCCGGGCCGGTCAGCAACCTGCCGGCGTGGCCGCTGTGGCTGGGGTTGTCGGGGCTGATCGGCCTCGGCGGCCTGCTCGCCGCCGGCCGTCCCGCCTCGTCGCGCGCCGCCTTGCTGCTGCCCTTGGGCGCCGCGCTGGGCGGCGCCTGCATCGGGCTGTGGACGGAGCTGGCGGTGGTCAGCAGCCGTTCCTGGGGCGAGTGGCTGTGGGCGGCCTGCCTGATCGGGCTGAACCTGCTGGTGCTGCTGCACCTCAGCCTGGCCCTGTCGGCTCGCGCCGGCTGGCGGGAAACGGCCTTCGACTGGCTGGAGCGCCGCGCCGGGCTCTGGCTGGCGGCGGCCGGCTTCGCCGGTGCGGTGCTGATGCTGGGGCTGGTGTTCGACGCCCGCTACCGCAGCTTCCCCAGCGCCGCGCTGCTGTTCCCGGCGCTGGTCTACCTGTTCCGCCCGGCCGTCGCGCCGCGCCGCGAGGCGCTGCTGCTGGCGCTGGTCATCGCCCTCGGCCTACCCGCGCAACTGGCGCTGGAGGGGCTGAACAACCTGCAGGCGCTGGGCTGGGCGGCGGTCAGCCTGCTGCTGCTCGGGGCGCTCTGCCGTGGACTGCGGCAACCCCAGCCGCTGGCCAGCGGCGTACCGGCGAGCGCCGGCTGAATCAGGGCCGCCGCGCGCGCACCAGGCGCAGCCCGGCCAGCACCACGGCAAACACCGCAAGACCGGCGTTGTACAGCACCAGCGCCGGCAGGCCGACCAGCATCGCCAGCACCGCCAGCCACCAGCCGGCACGTCCGGGGACCAGGAAGGCCAGCGCCGACAGGCCCAGCGCCAGTTGGCCGAACACGCCGAAGTGGATCAGCCAGCCCAGCTGGGCACGCACGCCGCACTCCCAGCGCCCGGCGTCGTCGGCGCAGAGCCCGACCCAGCGGCCATCCTCCATCAGCCCGAAACGCACGCCGTAGCTGGCGGCCAGCCACAGCGCCAGGGCGAGCAGCAGCAGGATCACGGGCAATCGACGGGGCATGGCGCCAGAACTCCGCTACAGAGACAAGAAAACGGCGCACAGCATAGCCAGCACAAGGGCCGATGCAAGAGGCGCCGGTTCCTGCGTAGACTTCGCGCACCAACGGAGCCTTCGATGAAGCGATCGACCCTGTTCCTGCTGGTCTGCGTGGCGACCAGCTTCTGGTGGCTGTGGCCGACCGACCGCCAGCCCGTGCCCCACCCGCAGAGCCAGGTGCTGCCCAACGGCGGCTTCCGGGTCGAGCGCTATGCCATCTATCCGCTGGAGGATTTCACTATCGAGGCGCGGGTGCTGGGGCGCGAGGACTATCGCCTGGGCCGCGAGGCCGACCTGTCGCCCACCGATCTCGCCCTGGGCTGGGGCCCGATGGCCGACCCGCAGGTGCTGGCCGATATCCGCTTCAGCCAGGGCAACCGCTGGTTCTACTGGCACGCGGACAGGCTGCCGATCCCCCGGCGGGAGCTCGAAACCCACGCCGCCAACATGCACATGATCCCGGCCAACGACAGCGTGGCGCGCGCGCTGGCGAAGGTGAGCGCGGGCGAGACCGTCCGCCTGAGCGGCAAGCTGGTGCGCGTGGAGGGCGACGACGGCTGGCGCTGGGTCAGCTCGCTGAGCCGCGAGGACACCGGCGTCGGCGCCTGCGAGCTGGTCTGGGTGGAACGCCTGGAGCGCCTCTGACGCGCCGCATCGGGCGGTTGCCAGCGGCGCCGGCCACGGGGCATTCTCGGGCATCCCGCTCATCAAGGAATCCCCCATGCCAAGCGTCACGCACCGCCCCGCCGTTCCCGCCGACATCCCGCTGATCCTCGAACTGATCACCGAACTCGCCGACTACGAGCGGCTGGTGCATGAGGTCAAGGCCGACGCCCAGCGCATGCACGACCACCTGTTCGGCCCACGGCCCTACGCCGAAGTGCTGATCGGCGAGGTGGACGGCGAGCCGCAGGGCTTCGCGCTGTTCTTCCACAACTACTCCACCTGGCTCAGCCAGCCGGGCATCTACCTCGAAGACCTGTACGTGCGCCCCGCCGCCCGCGGCGCCGGGCTGGGCAAGGCGCTGCTCACGGAACTGGCGCGGCTGGCCGTGGAGCGCGGCTGCGGACGCCTGGAATGGTCCGTGCTGGACTGGAACGAGCCGGCCATCGGCTTCTATCGCAGCCTGGGCGCCCGGGCGCAGGACGAATGGACCGTCTACCGCCTGACCGGCGATGCGCTGCGCGACCTGGCGCTCAAGGGGTAGGACGGGCCATCGCACTTGTGGGCGATGCGCTGGTCATATTGGCCGACCTCAACAGAGTTGATTTCCTTCCGAAAGGACTCTTTCGCCATGAAATGTCTTTCCCGCGCGGCCGTCCTGCTCGGCTGTCTCGCCCTGGGACTCGCCGGGCCGGCGTTCAGCCGCGATGTCGACGAGGCGGGCTACGGCTTTCCGCTGACCAACCCGTTCGAGGCGACCATCGCCACGACGCCGCCGGACCTGCGCCCGCCCCTGCCCGATGACCGCGACATACGCCAGCGCGACTTCTCCCTGCGGCTGCGTCCGGAGCGCGAGCACCAGCTGCCGGCCAACTTCTGGTCGGTACGGGCGCTGCGCTACCGCCTGGCCTGGCAGCGCCACGAGGCGCCGCTGATCTTCATCATCGCCGGCACCGGCGCGAACTACGCCAGCAGCACGCCGGAGTACCTCAAGCGCCTGTTCTACGGCGCCGGCTACCACGTGGTGCAGATTTCCTCGCCGAGCAGCTGGGACTTCATGGCCGCCGCCTCGCAGTCCGCCACGCCGGGCTTCAGCCCCACCGACGCCGAGGACCTCTACCGGGTGATGCAGGCCGTGCGCGCCCAGCATCCGGAGCTGCCGGTCAGCGGGTTCTACCTCACCGGCTACAGCCTCGGCGCCCTGCACGCCGCCTTCGTCAGCCAGCTCGACGAAACCCGCCGCAGCTTCAACTTCAAGCGCGTGCTGCTGCTCAACCCGCCGGTGAACCTCTACACCTCGACCAGCAACATGGACAAGCTGGTGCAGACCCGGGTCAAGGGCATCAACGACTCCAAGACCTTCTACCAGGTGATGCTGGCCAGGCTGTCGCGCTTCTTCAAGCAGAAGGGCTACATCGACCTCAACGATGCCTTCGTCTTCGAGCTGCAGCAGTCCAGGCAGCGCCTGAGCAATGAAGAAATGGCCATGCTGATCGGCACGGTGTTCCGCTTCTCGGCGGCCGACATGGCCTTCACCTCCGACCTGATCAACCGCCGCGGCCTGATCACCCCGCCGGACTACCCGATCAGCGAAGGCACCAGCCTGGAGCCCTTCTTCAAGCGCGCCATGCAATGCGACTTCAACTGCTACATGACCGAACAGCTGATCCCCGTCTGGCGCGCCCACGGCAACGGCAACAGCCTGCCGCAACTGGTCCAGCAGGTGAGCCTCTACGCCCTGAAGGACTACCTGCACGACAGCCCGAAGGTCGCCGTGATGCACAACGCCGACGACGTCATCCTGGGGCCCGGCGACATCGGCTTCCTGCGCCGCACCTTCGGCGAGCGCCTGACGCTCTACCCGCTCGGCGGCCATTGCGGCAACCTCAACTACCGCGTGAACGCCCAGGACATGCTGGCGTTCCTCAAGGGACAGGATGCGCAGGCCCCGGGCCTGGCAGCCGCGCAGACAGGGAACTGACCGATGCCATTCCGCTCCTCCTGGATATTCGTCCTGGCGCTGTGCTGCGGCCTGGCGCAGGCCGCCGACACGCTACCCGCCCCCCGCGACGCCGACGATGTCTCCCAGCAGCCGCAGGCCGACGGCTTCAAGCACCCGCTGGACAAGCTGAAGTTCAACCCCGGCCTGGACCAGCGCGAGTTCGAGCGCGCCACCCTGGACGCCCTCAACGTCTACGACCCCTGGGAGTCGTGGAACCGCCGCGTCTACCACTTCAACTACCGCTTCGACGAGTGGGTGTTCCTGCCCGTGGTCAACGGCTACGAGTACGTCACCCCGCGCTTCGTGCGCACCGGCGTGAGCAACTTCTTCAACAACCTGGGCGAAGTGCCGACCCTGCTCAACAACGTCGCCCAGCTCAAGGCCCGGCGCGCGGCGAACAGCACCGCGCGCCTGCTGTTCAACACCGTCTTCGGCATCGCCGGCCTCTTGGACCCGGCCACCGCCATGGGCCTGCCGAGGATCAGCGAGGACTTCGGCCAGACCCTGGGCTACTGGGGCGTGTCGGAAGGCCCCTTCCTGGTGCTGCCGATCCTCGGCCCCTCCAACCTGCGCGACACCGGCGGCCTGGTGACCGACTTCGTGGCGGCCCGCGAGGTCGACTACCTCAACGTCTCCAGCCTCGGCAGCGAATACTGGGAACTGCCGGCGCTGGAGATCATCGACAGGCGTTACAGCACGAGCTTCCGCTATGGCCAGCTGAACACCCCGTTCGAGTACGAAAAGCTGCGCTACGTCTACACCCAGGCGCGCAAGCTGCAGATCAACGAGTGAGACGAAACCGCCGCCCTTTCGCGGCGGTTTCTTTTTCGGCCAACACATCCATTAAATCGATTGTTTTGGCGAAAAACTCGCAACCATTGATTCATCGATCAGGACTATGATCGCCTCATTCACTGATCGAGGAGGTTTCCATGACCCGCTTGCGTACCCTGATCGACCAACAAATCGGCCACCCCGCCTCCGACGGCGCCGGCGTGCGCCTGACCCGCGTGATCGGCGGCCCCGGCCTCGAGCGCTTCGACCCGTTCCTGATGCTCGACCAGTTCGACACGCAGAACCCGGACGACTACATCGCCGGCTTCCCGTCCCACCCGCACCGTGGCTTCGAGACCGTCACCTACATGCTCGAAGGGCGCATGCGCCACGAAGACCACCTGGGCAACCGCGGCCTGCTCAAGCCCGGCGGCGTGCAGTGGATGACCGCCGCCCACGGCATCATCCACAGCGAGATGCCCGAACAGGAAGAAGGCGCCATGCGCGGCTTCCAGCTGTGGCTGAACCTGCCGGCGAAGGACAAGCTGTCGCCGGCCGGCTACCGCGACATCGAGCCGGAAGACGTGCCGCGCACCACCACCGCGCAGGGCGTCGGCGTCACCGTGATCGCCGGCCGCTTCGACGACGGCGAGACCGCCCAGGACGGCGCCGTGCAGCGCCCCGGCACCGAGCCGCACTACTACGACCTGGTGCTGCCGGCGGGCGCCTCGGTCAGCCCGCGCATTCCGGCGGGACACCGGGTGATGCTGTACGTCTACGAAGGTTCGCTGAAGGTTCCGGGCGAGCGCGGCGACGAGACCGTGGCCACCAACCGCCTGGTGCGGCTCGGCCAGGGCGACGAGATCCGGATTTCCAGCGAGGGCGGAGCCCGCGTCCTGCTGCTGGCCGGCAAGCCGCTCAACGAGCCGATCGTGCAGTACGGCCCGTTCGTGATGAACAGCCGCGAGGAGATCGAGCAGGCACTGCGCGATTACCGTGACGGGGTGCTGGCGGTCTGATCGACGCCCCTTGCGGGAGCGGGCCATGCCCGCAATTCGCGGACAAGGTCCGCTCCTACACGGGAAACACTGCTTTCGTAGGAGCGGAGCTTCTCCGCGATGCTTTTGCTCTTCGTAGGGCGGATAACTCGCAGCGTTATCCACTGTCCTGTTCGGAGTTCATGCGCCGCTTCGGCGTGCGCTGAGACTTCTTGTTTCGCCCTCCCGGGCGAGTCCCTTTTGGCGTCCCAAAAGGAACCAAAAGGACTCGTCCCGACATCCGGGTCCGGCTTCGCCGGACTCCCCTCGCTCCGGTATTGCTCCGAGGGTCGGCTTGCAAGGGCCATCCATGGCCCTTCAAGCCTCTCGCGGCATCCATGCCGCTCGCCCCTCTGCGCAATACCTCCACTCGGCCTCCTGACGGGACCCCATGCGCGCCTGCAATTTCGGCGTGACAGGTAGAGCAGCGGCTGAAGGATTTGCACGTCGTAGGATGGCGTGGAGCGAAGCGATACCCATCAGGGAGATAACGCTGCGCGTTATCCCCCTACGAAAAGCAAGAGCATCGCGGACGGAGTCCGCTCCTACAGCGACCAATCCTCCATCCCCAGGAAGCGCGCCAGTTCGGCGCGTTTTTCCATGGCGTCGCGGTAGCCCAGCTCGATCAGCGCATTGCAGTAGCCCGGCTCGAACAGCAGGTAACTCAGCACCCCCGCCCCGCTCACCTTGGTCGCCCCCGGTCCGCGCAGGAACAGGCGCAGCGCGCGCGGCAGCTCGTGGCGGTAGTCGGCGGCGATCTCCTCCAGCGGCTTGCTCGGCGAGATCAGCAGCACCTCGACCGGTTGCAGCCCGAGCGCCGCGCGGCGCTTGCCCTCCGGCACCATCGAACTGAGGAAATTGATCCGGTGCAGCAGCTCGATATCGCCTTCCAGGCTGTCGATGAAGGTGCTGTTGAGCAGCTGGATACCCACCTGTGCCAGGCTCGGCGGCTGGCCGCTGCGGTAATTGCCCACCTGCTCGTTGGCGCTGCCCAGGCTCGGATTGCCGCTCACGCCGATCACCAGCACGCGATTGGCGCCCAGGTGCAGCGCCGGGCTGATCGGCGCCTGCTGGCGCACCGCGCCGTCGCCGAAATATTCGCGGTTCACCTTCACCGGCCGGAACAGCAGCGGAATCGCCGAGCTGGCGAGCAGGTGCTCCAGGCGCAACCGCGTCGGCACGCCGATGCGCCGATGGCGCAGCCACGGCTCGATGGTCGCGCGGCCCTGGTAGAAGGTCACCGCCTGGCCGGACTCGTAGCCGAACGCGGTGACCGCCACCGCGCGCAGGTTGCGCCGGCGCACGGCGGCGGCGATGCCGGAGAAGTCCAGTTCACGTTCGAGCAGGTAGCGCAGCGGCGTGCTGTCCAGCAGCGCCACCGGCTGGCGCTTGCCCAGCCCCAGCAGGCTGTGGCCGAGGAAGCGCAACGCCTGGGCGACTACGCCCGGCCAGTCGGCGCGGTACACCTGGCCGGTGCGAAAGCTCTTCCAGACCTCGGTGAGCCGCTGCACCGCCGCCGGGAAGGACAGCGCCCCGCAGGCCAGCCCGACCGCGTTGATCCCCCCCGCCGAGGTGCCGACGATCACCGGAAAGGGATTCGCGGCGCCCTCCGGGAGCAGCTCGGCGATCGCCGCCAGCACGCCGACCTGATAGGCCGCCCGCGCCCCGCCCCCGGAGAGGATCAGGCCGGTCACGGCAGGGGGAGTCGCGGGGCTGGCGGAGTCGGTCACGGTTGAAGTCCTTGTCACCTCGAATCCAGAGTAGCCCGCCGGAACCTACTTCTTCTTCCTCGGGTAGAGCTTGGGCTCGCCCGCGGGGCGGCTCTTGAAGCGGCGGTGCGCCCAGAGGTACTGCTCGGGCTGGCGGCGGATCTCCTGCTCGACCCAGCGGTTGACCCGCAGGCAGTCGGCCTCCTCGGTCTCGCCGGGGAAGTCGTCCAGCGGCGGATGGATGGTCAGGCGATAGCCGGAACCGTCGGCCAGGCGCGACTGGGTGAAGGGGCACACCAGCGCGCGGCCCAGGCGGGCGAACTTGGTGGTGGCGGTGACGGTGGCGGCCGGGATGCCGAACAGCGGCACGAAGATGCTCTGCTTGATGCCGTAGTCCTGGTCCGGCGCGTACCAGATGGCGCGGCCGGCGCGCAGCACCTTGAGCATCGCGCGCACGTCCTCACGCTCGATGGCGGTGGCGTCGGCGTTGTGCCGCTCGCGGCCGGCGCGCTGGACGAAGTCGAACACCGGGTTGTCGTGCTCGCGGTACATGCCGTCGATGGTCTGCACCTGGCCGAGCAGCGCGGCGCCGATCTCCAGGGTGGTGAAGTGCATGGCCATGAGGATCACGCCCTTGCCTTCGGCCTCGGCCTGCTTCAGGTGCTCGATGCCCTCGATGTGCGCCAGCTTCGCCAGGCGCGCCTTCGGCCACCACCAGCTCATGGCCATCTCGAAGAAGGCGATGCCGGTGGAGGCGAAGTTTTCCTTGAGCAGGCGGGTGCGCTCGGCGGCGGACAGCTCCGGGAAGCACAGTTCCAGGTTGCGCGCGGCAATCGCCCGGCGGCTGCCGACCACGCGGTACATCACCGCGCCCAGCGCCCGCCCGAGCCGGAGCAGCGCCGGATACGGCAACTGCACCACCAGCCAGAGCGCGCCAAGGCCGAGCCAGAGCGGCCAGTGGCTGGGGTGGAGGAATTCGCGGCGAAAGGTGGGGCGTTCCATGAAAGCGTCCGGCTGGGGCAAAGGGCGACATTCTACCTTGCCCGCGCGCGCCGCGCCGAAACAGCTGCCGCCCCTAGCAATCCGCCACGCTTGCGGCTGCCGGGTCGGTCCGCTATAAGTCCAACCCATTTAATGACGCAGTCCGACCATGAGCCAAGCTGACCTTCTCGACCACGATCCCGTATTCCAGCTCAAGGGCAGCATGCTCGCCGTCACCGTTCTGGAACTGGCCCACAACGACCTGCCGCGCCTGGACCGGCAGCTCGCCGACAAGGTCGCCCAGGCGCCCAATTTCTTCCGTGACACCCCGCTGGTGCTGGCGTTGGACAAGCTGCCCGACGGCGAGGGCCAGCTCGACCTCCAGGGCGTGCTGGACATCTGCCGCCGCCACGGCCTGCGCACCCTGGCCATCCGCGCCAGCCGCGAGGAAGACATCCGTCTGGCCACCATGTTCGACATCCCGGTGCTGCCGCCGTCGGGCTCGTCCCGCGAGCGCATCGTCGAGCCGAAGGACTCCCCGCTGACCGGCGCCGAGCCGGTGCGCCGCCCGCGCGGCCAGCGCCTGTCCGAGAAGGCCGTGGAACAGGCCGCCGGCAGCGCCACCGCGCACGCCGAGGCGAACGCCGCGAAGCCGGCGGAAGCCCAGGCGGAGAAACCCGCCGAAGCCGAGGCCCCCGCCGCGCCGGAAAAACCGGCGGAAGCGCCCGCGCCTGTCGTGCGCCCGACCAAACTGGTCACCACCCCGGTGCGCGGCGGCGTGCAGATCTATGCTGCCGGCGGCGACCTGATCGTGCTGGCGCCGGTCAGTCCCGGCGCGGAACTTCTCGCCGACGGCAATATCCATGTTTACGGTCCGATGCGCGGACGTGCCCTGGCCGGTGTCAAGGGTGACACCAGCGCACGGATTTTCTGCCAGCAACTGGCCGCCGAACTGGTGTCCATCGCTGGAAATTACAAGGTCGCCGAAGACCTTCGACGCAGTCCGCAATGGGGGCAGGCGGTGCATGTCAGCCTGTCGGGTGACGTGTTGAACATCACCCGCCTTTAACGGATACTGCCGCGAATTTCAGGGACCAGAATTCTTCGTTTTTTCTTTGGGGTGAATCACCTTGGCCAAGATCCTCGTAGTCACTTCCGGTAAGGGTGGCGTCGGTAAAACCACCACCAGCGCAGCCATCGGCACCGGCCTGGCCCTGCGCGGCCACAAGACCGTCATCGTCGACTTCGACGTGGGCCTGCGTAACCTCGACCTGATCATGGGCTGCGAACGCCGCGTGGTTTATGACTTCGTCAACGTCATCAACGGCGAAGCCACCCTCACCCAGGCCCTGATCAAGGACAAGCGCCTCGAGAACCTGTACGTGCTGGCCGCCAGCCAGACCCGCGACAAGGACGCCCTCACCCAGGACGGCGTCGGCAAGGTGATGGAAGAGCTCAAGCAGTCCTTCGACTACATCATCTGCGACTCCCCGGCGGGCATCGAGAAAGGCGCCCACCTGGCCATGTACTACGCCGACGAGGCGATCGTCGTGACCAACCCGGAAGTCTCCTCGGTCCGCGACTCCGACCGCATGCTCGGCCTGCTGGCCAGCAAGTCCGCCCGCGCCGAGAAGGGCGAGGACCCGATCAAGGAGCACCTGCTGCTGACCCGCTACAACCCCGAGCGCGTCACCAAGGGCGAAATGCTCGGCGTCGAGGACGTCGAGGAAATCCTGGCCATCCGCCTGCTCGGCGTGATCCCGGAGTCCCAGGCGGTGCTCAAGGCTTCCAACCAGGGCGTGCCGGTCATCCTCGACGAAGAGAGCGACGCCGGCCAGGCCTACAGCGATGCCGTCGAGCGTCTGATGGGCAAAGAGATGCCGCATCGATTCCTCGATGTGCAGAAGAAAGGATTCCTGCAACGACTGTTCGGAGGACGTGAATGAGCCTTTTAGACTTCTTCCGCAGCCGGAAGCAGCCCTCCAGCGCTTCCATCGCGAAAGAAAGACTCCAGATCATCGTCGCCCATGAGCGCGGCAACCGTTCGCAACCGGACTACCTCCCGCAGCTGCAGAAAGACCTGCTGGAAGTGATCCGCAAATACGTACCCATCGACCAGGAGCAGGTTCAGGTCGAACTGGCCAACCAGGGCAGCTGTTCGATCCTGGAACTCAACATCACCCTGCCGGAACGTTGATCCGGCGGTGGTGAACCTGCGGCGGCCTCGGCCGCCGCAGTCGTTTCAGCCCCCCCTTATTCCAGCAAGAGCTTCCATGCCGCTTTCCCAGATCGAATTCATCCATGAGGACGCCGCCCTGCTGGTGGTGAACAAGCCCACCCTGCTGCTCTCCGTGCCCGGCCGCGCGGACGACAACAAGGACTGCCTGATCACCCGCCTGCAGGAGAACGGCTATCCGGAAGCGCGCATCGTCCACCGCCTGGACTGGGAAACCTCCGGCCTGATCGTGCTGGCCCGCGACGCCGACAGCCACCGCGAGCTGTCCCGGCAGTTCCACGACCGCGAGACCGAGAAGGCCTACACCGCGCTGTGCTGGGGCGAGCCGGAACCGGACAGCGGGCGCATCGAGGCGCCGCTGCGCTACGACCCGCCGACCAAGCCGCGCCACGTGGTGGACTTCGAGCAGGGCCGCCATGCGCTGACCTTCTGGCGCGTGATGGAGCGCCACGGCAACTGGAGCCGCGTCGAACTCACCCCGATCACCGGTCGCTCGCACCAGCTGCGCGTGCACATGCTGAGCATCGGCCACCCGCTGCTGGGCGACCGCCTGTACGCCGAGGGCGAAGCCCTCAGCCTGCGCGACCGCCTATGCCTGCACGCCAGCCTGCTGTGCCTGACCCACCCGCAGACCGGCGAGCGCCTGCGCTTCGAGTCGCCCGCGCCGTTCTGACACCCCGCGGCCGCCATCTGCAGGACGACTGTCTGCTTTTCGTAGGAGCGAGCTTGCTCGCGAACCGGGCCGGCACGGCGTCATGCGTTCGCGAGCAAGCTCGCTCCTACAGAGGAAGCACAGTGCTATCCGGTAGGGCCAGGAGCGGGCCCACGGGGAGCGCCCACAAAAGCGCCCACTGGCACACAGGTATCTCGGCGTACAACCGCGAACGCTTGAATACCCTGCACCACACGCTTCCCCCGGCCGCAGCCCCACGCATTTACGTTAAACTTCCGGCCATTCGCTGTCCGGAGTTACCCATGCGTGCAGAACTCAACCAGGGCCTGATCGACTTCCTCGCGGCCTCCCCCACGCCTTTCCATGCCACCCAGACCCTCGCCCGCCGCCTCGACGAGGCCGGCTACCAGCGTCTGGACGAGCGCGACGCCTGGCGCACCGAAGCCGGTGGCCACTATTACGTCACCCGCAACGACTCGTCGCTGATCGCCTTCAAGCTCGGCAGCGCGCCGCTGCTGGAGAGCGGCCTGCGCCTGGTCGGCGCGCACACCGACAGCCCCTGCCTGCGGGTCAAGCCCAATCCCGAGCTGGTGCGCCAGGGCTACTGGCAACTGGGCGTCGAGGTCTACGGCGGCGCGCTGTTCGCCCCCTGGTTCGACCGCGACCTGTCGCTGGCCGGCCGCGTCACCTTCCGCCTGGCCGGCAAGGTGGAAAGCAAGCTGATCGACTTCAAGGCGCCGATCGCCGTGATCCCCAACCTGGCCATCCACCTCAACCGCGAGGCGAACATGGGCTGGGCGATCAACGCGCAGACCGAGCTGCCGCCGATCCTCGCCCAGGTCTCCGCCGGCGAGGGCCGCGACTTCCGCGACCTGCTCGGCGAGCAGCTGCAGCTGGAACACGGCATCACCGCCGACGCCATCCTCGACTACGAACTGAGCTTCTACGACACCCAGCGCGCCGCCGTGATCGGCCTCGACCAGGCCTTCATCGCCGGCGCCCGCCTGGACAACCTGCTGTCCTGCTACGCCGGCCTGCAGGCGCTGCTGGCCAGCGATGCCGCACAGAGTGGCGTGCTGGTCTGCACCGATCACGAGGAAGTCGGCTCCTGCTCCGCCTGCGGCGCCGACGGCCCGTTCCTCGAACAGGTGCTGCGCCGCCTGCTGCCGGAGAACGACATCTACACCCGCGCCGTGCAGCGCTCGCTGCTGGTCTCCGCCGACAACGCCCACGGCGTGCACCCCAACTACGCCGACAAGCACGACGCCAACCACGGCCCGAAGCTCAACGGCGGCCCGGTGATCAAGATCAACAGCAACCAGCGCTACGCCACCAACAGCGAGACCGCCGGCTTCTTCCGCCACCTGTGCCTGGAAAACGAAGTGCCGGTGCAGAGCTTCGTGACCCGCAGCGACATGGGCTGCGGCTCCACCATCGGTCCGATCACCGCCAGCCAGATCGGCGTGCGCACCGTGGACATCGGCCTGCCGACCTTCGCCATGCACTCCATCCGCGAGCTGGCCGGCAGCCAGGACCTGCACTACCTGACCAAGGTCCTCAGCGCCTTCTACGACAGCGCCGACCTGCCCTGACCCGAACGCCCGGCACTTGCCGGGCGTTTTTCCTTGGTGTCGCCGGCGGGAGATCGAACCGCTCCGCACTCCGCAGCCGAGCGCCCCTGCTTCCGCAGGCGCGTTCCATGAGAGCAATCGCGCGCCCCGCGCACCGAGATGGCTTGCGTAGGAGCGGACTTCGCCCGCGATGGCCCAAAGGGCCGGCCTGGCGGCCGGATCGCGGATAAGATCCGCTCCTACGAGATCAAAAGCCCGTCACCCTGACTGCGGGGAGGCAACCCGTGCACGGGGATGGTTTTCGTAGGAGCGGACTCCGTCCGCGATGGGTTCCGCTGCGGGGTTGATCGCGGACGGAGTCCGCTCCTACAAGAGCACCGTCCCGCTGCGCCGGAGGTTCAATCCGGCACTTCCACGCTCACATGAATGGCATCGTGCCGCCAGAACTCCAGGTCGCAGTCGATGATCCGCCCGTGCTGGTCGCGGTTGATGCGGGTGATGCGCAGCGCCGGGCTGCCCTCGGCGACGCGCAGCACGCCGGCCGCCTCGCCGTGCAGGGCGGTGGGCACCATGTCGAAGCGCACGCGGCCGTAGCGGATGTCGTAGCGGCTGCCGTACAGCTCGGTCAGCGAGCAGGTGAGGTCGCTGTCGAGAATGCCGGGGAAATACGCCGGATTCAGGTAGTGCTCGACGTAGAGCACCAGCCGGCCGTCCACCCGCCGCAGGCGGCGGATCTGGAACACGCTGGACAGCGCCGGCAGCTCCAGCAGCTCGCAGATCGCCGCGCTGGCGGGGATCTGCCGGGCCGACAGCACTTCGGTGGCCGGCACGCGGCCCTGCCCTTCGACCATCGCGTGGTAGTGGCTGCGCACCAGCGGGTTGTAGAGCAGGCGCGGCGGCGAGACGAACCAGCCACGGCGTTCCTCGCGGTAGATCAGCCCCTGGGCCTCCAGTTGGCCCAGCGCCTCGCGCAAGGTGATCCGCGTGGTATCGAACAGTTCGCTGAGCTTGCGCTCGGCCGGCAGCTTGCCGCCGGCGCGGAGCAGCCCGCTGTCGATCTGTTCGATCAGTGCCCGGCAGATCGCCGTCACCGTGGGTAGCGCCGCATCGCGCATGCCGAGTCCTCTTTTGGCCTAGTCCAGACCGGAAACGGGGCATTTCGCTGCCCGCCCCGGGGTGCCGCCATCCTAGGAAAATCCCGTGACCGTCCCGTGACAGCCGGCTTTCAGGCGGCGCCCGCGCCAGTTCAAGAAAGCAGCGTAGACCAATGAAACCGCGACGTTGGCGATGGTCTACGCTTTCCCCGGACGCCCCGCCGGACTGCCTCGCCGCCCGTGCCGGCGCCAGGCAGGACATCAAACTGTCATCCGGGCCGCATAGATTGGCCTGGGTCTTGCTGATCTAGACCAATGCGTTCCCGCGTCGGCGGATGCCGGACACGGACCTACCTCACGATCGAAGGAGCACCGAATGAAACGCTTGCTTGCTTCACTGCTGGGATCGGCCATTGCCATCGGCAGTGGCCTCGCCATGGCGGCCGACGCCGACCTGCAATCGCTGGAAGCCGCCGCCCGCAAGGAAGGCCAGGTGAACAGCGTGGGCATGCCCGACAGCTGGGCGAACTGGAAGGACACCTGGAAGGACCTGGAAAGCAAGTACGGCCTCAAGCACATGGACACCGACATGAGCTCGGCCCAGGAGCTGGCCAAGTTCAAGGCCGAAGCGGAGAACGCCAGCGCCGACATCGGTGACGTCGGCGCCGCCTTCGGGCCGATCGCCGTGCAGCAGGACGTCAGCCAGCCCTACAAGCCGAGCACCTGGGACCAGGTTCCGGAGTGGGCCAAGGACAAGGACGGCCACTGGGCGCTGGCCTACACCGGCACCATCGCCTTCATCGTCAACAAGCAGTTGGTCAAGGACGTCCCGCACAGCTGGGCCGACCTGCTCAACGGCTCGTACAAGGTCACCATCGGCGACGTCAGCACCGCGGCCCAGGCGGTCAACGGCGTGCTGGCGGCGAGCATCGCCAACGGCGGCGACGAGACCAATATCAAGCCGGGCCTGGAGTTCTTCGCGCAGCTGGCCAAGCAGGGCCGTCTGTCGCTGACCAACCCGGTGATCAATACCCTGGAGAAGGGCGAGGTCGAAGTCGGCATCGTCTGGGACTTCAACGGCCTGAGCTACCGCGACCAGATCGACCCGTCGCGCTTCGAGGTGCTGATTCCCTCCGACGGCTCGGTGATCTCCGGCTACACCACCATCATCAACAAGCACGCGAAGAACCCGAACGCCGCCAAGCTGGCCCGCGAGTACATCTTCAGCGACGCCGGGCAGATCAACCTGGCCAAGGGCAACGCCCGGCCGATCCGCGCCGAGCATCTGACCCTGCCGGCCGAGGTGAAGGCCAAGCTGCTGCCCAACGAGCAGTACGCCAAGGCCCAGCCGATCAAGGACGCCAAGGCCTGGGAAGAGACCTCCAAGCGGCTGCCGCGCCTGTGGCAGGAACACGTCATCATCAACATGCAGTGACGCCCGGCCGCCCCGGTTCGCCGGGGCGGCTCCGCGCGCCGACAAAGGCCCCGCCCCATGCGCCACGACGTCATCCTGGTCATCCTCGACGGCCTCAACCACAGCGTCGCCCACGACTGCATGGGCCACCTGCAGGCCCTGTGCAACGCCGGCCGCGGCCGGCTCTACCGGCTCGAATGCGAGCTGCCCTCGCTGTCGCGCCCGCTCTACGAATGCATCCTCACGGGCGTGCCGCCCATCGACAGCGGCATCCTGCACAACGACGTGTCGCGCCTGTCGAACCAGCGCAGCCTGTTCCACTATGCCCGCGCCGCCGGCCTGTCGACCGCCGCGGCGGCCTATCACTGGATCAGCGAGCTGTACAACCGCACGCCCTTCGACCCGGCCCGCGACCGCCACACCGACGACCAATCCCTGCCGATCCAGCATGGCCACTTCTACTGGACCGACCACTACCCCGACTCGCACCTGTTCACCGACGCCGAGTCGCTGCGCCGCCGCCACGCGCCGAACTGCCTGCTGGTGCATCCGATGAACATCGACGACGCCGGCCACAAGCACGGCCTGGGCACCGCGCAGTACCGCAACAGCGCGCGGCACGCCGACGTCATCCTCTCCGAGTACCTGCACCAGTGGCTGGCAGCCGGCTACCAGGTGATGGTCACCGCCGACCACGGCATGAACGACGACCGCAGCCACGGCGGCACCCTGCCGGAGGAGCGCGAAGTGCCGCTGTTCGTCTTCGGCGACGCCTTCAGCCTCGACGACCAGGCGCGCCCGCGCCAGGTCGAGCTGTGCGGCACGCTGTGCGAAATCCTCGGCGCCGCCCACGACAAACCCGTCTGCCGGGAGTTGCTCAAGGCATGAGATCGAATCGCGGAAAACTCGTCGCCCTGCTCTGCCTGCTGCCCTTCGCGGTGTTCTTCTTCGCCTTCGAGGTCGCCCCGCTGCTGTGGATCGCGGTGAACAGCCTGCGCACCAGCGATGCCTGGGGCCTGGGCAACTTCGCCGAGATCCTCGGCTCGCCGTTCTACCTGCAGGCGATCCGCTACAGCCTGGAAATCTCGCTGTGGTCGAGCCTGATCGGCCTGCTCATCGCCGTGCTCGGCAGCTACTCGCTGCGCCAGGTGGACAGCCGGCTGCGCGACTTCGTGATGGCCTTCGCCAACATGACCAGCAACTTCGCCGGGGTGCCGCTGGCCTTCGCCTTCATCATCATCCTCGGCTTCAACGGCGCCATCACGCTGCTGCTGAAACAGGCGGGGATCATCCACGACTTCAACCTCTACTCGAAGACCGGCCTGATCATCCTCTACACCTACTTCCAGATTCCGCTGGGGGTGATGCTGCTCTACCCGGCCTTCGACGCGCTGCGCGAGGACTGGCGCGAGTCCGCCGCGCTGCTGGGCGCCAGCCACTGGGCGTTCTGGCGGCACATCGGCATCCCGGTGCTGACCCCGGCGCTGCTGGGCACCTTCGTCATCCTCCTGGCCAACGCCCTGGGCGCCTACGCCACGGTGTACTCGCTGACCACCGGCAACTTCAACGTGGTGCCGATCCGCATCGCCGGGCTGGTCTCGGGCGACGTGTTCCTCGACCCGAACATGGCCAGCGCGCTGGCCATGTTCCTGGTCGGCCTGATGACCCTGATCACCCTCGCCCACCAGTGGCTGCTGCGCCGGAGCTACCATGTCCAGAAACGCTAGCGGGATCTACCACCGAGCGGTGGTGTACGCGCTGTTCCTGATCCTCCTCGTGCCGCTGGCCGCCACCCTGCTCTACTCGCTGTCCACCGCCTGGGGCGCCAGCGTGCTGCCCGACGGGATGACGCTGAAGTGGTACCTGACGCTGTGGAGCGACCCGCGCTTCCTCACCGCCTTCGGCCAGTCGCTGCTGGTGTGCTTCGGCTCGCTGGTGCTGAGCGTGGTGCTGGTGCTGCCGCTGATGTTCGTCGTGCACTACTACTTCCCGCGCCTGGACGCGCTGATGAACGTGCTGATCCTGCTGCCCTTCGCGGTGCCGCCGGTGGTCTCCTCGGTCGGCCTGCTGCAGCTCTATGCCGCCGGCCCGCTGCCGCTGATCGGCACGCCCTGGGTGCTGATCGGCTGCTACTTCACCATCGCCCTGCCGTTCATGTACCGGGCGATCAGCAACAACCTGCAGGCGATCAACCTGCACGACCTGATGGACGCCGCCCACCTGCTCGGCGCCAGCACCTGGCAGGCGGCCCTGCTGGTGGTGCTGCCGAACCTGCGCAAGGGCCTGATGGTGGCGCTGTTCCTGTCGTTCTCCTTCCTCATCGGCGAGTTCGTCTTCGCCAACCTGCTGGTGGGCACCCGCTACGAGACCCTGCAGGTGTTCCTCAACAACATGCGCAACAGCAGCGGCCACTACACCAGCGCGGTGGTGGTCTCCTACTTCCTCTTCGTCCTGCTGCTCACCTGGGCGGCCAACCGCTTGAACAAGGACAAGGCCTGACATGAGCTTCCTCAGCGTCGAACGACTGAACAAGAGCTACGACAACACCTCGGTGTTCCAGGACATCGACTTCGCCGCCGAACGCGGCGAGTTCGTCACCCTGCTCGGCCCCAGCGGCTGCGGCAAGTCCACCCTGCTGCGCTGCATCGCCGGGCTCACCCCGGTGGACAGCGGGCGCATCCTGCTGGACGGCGAGGACATCGTGCCCGCCAGCCCGCAGAAGCGCGGCATCGCCATGGTGTTCCAGAGCTACGCGCTGTTCCCCAACATGACCGTGGAGCAGAACGTCGCCTTCGGCCTGCGCATGCAGAAGGTGCCGGCGGCGGAGTCCGCCCAGCGCGTCGGCGAGGCGCTGGAGATGGTCGAACTGGGCGGGCTGGCCGCGCGCTACCCGCACCAGCTCTCCGGCGGCCAGTGCCAGCGCGTCGCCCTGGCCCGCTCGCTGGTCACCCGCCCGCGCCTGCTGCTGCTCGACGAGCCGCTGTCGGCGCTGGACGCGCGCATCCGCAAGCACCTGCGCGAACAGATCCGGCGCATCCAGCAGGAGCTGCAACTGACCACGGTGTTCGTCACCCACGACCAGGAGGAGGCGCTGACCCTCTCCGACCGCGTCGTGCTGATGAACGCCGGGCGCATCGTCCAGAGCGGCGACGCGGAAACCCTCTACACCGCGCCGGAAAACGCCTTCGCCGCCGGCTTCATCGGCAACTACAACCTGCTCGAAGCCGCCCAGGCGAGCCGCCTGCTGGACCGGCCCTTCCAGCAGAAGGTGGCGATCCGTCCGGAGTCCCTGCGCCTGAGCGTGGAGGCGGACGACGGCATCCCGGTCCGGGTGGTCTCCCACAGCCTGCTCGGCAACGTGATCCGCTACCGGGTGGACGCCGCCGGCGTGGAGCTGACCGTGGACGTCCTCAACCGCAGCGCCGAGCGTCTCTACCCGGCCGGCACCACGCTCGGCCTGCACGTGGATATTGAAAGCATCCGGGAGGTGGCCTGATGGCCCTGGTGATCTTCGACCTTGACGACACCCTGATCGACGGCGACTGCGCAAGCCTGTGGAGCCGGCGCATGGCCGATCTCGGCTGGGTCGACGCGGAGTCGTTCCTCAGGCGCGACGCCGAACTGATGGCGCTGTACGCACTGGGCAAGCTGCCCATGGAGGACTACATGGCCTTCGCCCTGGAGCCGATGGCCGGGCGCGGCGTGGAGGAGATCGAGCGCGAGGTGGAAGCCTTCGTCGAGGAGGTGATCGAGCCGCTGATCCACAGCGACGCCTGCACCACCCTCGCCCGCCACCGCGAGGCCGGCGACCGCCCGCTGGTGATCTCCGCCTCGGGGGTGCATCTGGTACAGCCGATCGCGCAGCGGATCGGCATCGACGAAGTGCTGGCCATCGACCTGGAGGTGGTGAACGGCCATTACACCGGCCGCACCGTGGGCGTCCTCACCTACCGCGAAGGCAAGGTGCTGCGCCTGCGCGACCTGCTGCGGGGCGACGACAGCCCGCTGGCCGACGCGCACTTCTACTCCGACTCGCGCAATGACCTGCCGCTGCTCAGGCTGGTCGGCCACCCGCATGTGGTGAACGCCGACCCGGTGCTGCTGGAACATGCGCAGGCGATGGGCTGGGACAATCTCGTCTGGAAGTGAGCCGGCTCAGCCGCGCAGGAAGCGGAGCATGCCCTGCTGGATTCGCGCCTCTTCCTTCTCCATGGAAAGATCGGGCGACAGCGCGGCATGCTCGAGCCCCCGCGCCAACTGACGGCGAAGCTCCCCGTCGTCGCCGGCCAGCGCCGCACGCAGGGCCAGGCAGCGCGCCCAGATGCTGGCGTATTCCCGTTGCAGCCGGCGCGGCAGCAACTCGTCGAGCAGCCCGACGGCACTCCCGCTGGCCACCGCCCGGGCGAATGCCAGCTCGGTGTCCATCAGTCGCAACAGGTCGTACAGCGGACGCAGCATCGCCTCCGGCAGCGCCGTGCGTTGCGCCTGGAACACGGCATCCAGCGCGGCTGCGTCTTCCCAGCGTCCCTGGACCAGCAGCCCCCTGAGGCGGATATACAGCGCCAGCAGCGACATGGGCTGCTCCTGAGCCTCCAGCAGGCGCAGGTCCGCCGGGTCCGCCTGATCGGCGCACTGTCCCGCGCAGGCCGCCGCCATCAGCCGGGCGAAAGCCAGCCTGGGATGGCCGACATCCATACCGCGCCACCAGCGCAGCAGCCAGAGCCCGTCGCTGACCTGCGGCTTGCGCTCGACCGGCAGCAGATTGGCGATGCCCACACAGGCGTTGCAGGCAGCGAATGCCAGCAGTACCCCGGCGGCGGCGTTGGGTACCAGCAACATCCCCAGCGCGCCAACCAACAGCGCAAGGGTCAGATTCGCCAGCGGCCCACCGGCAACGAAGCACATATGCTGCCGCCGCCAGGAACCGCGCGGATCGGCGAAGGCCATGACAAAGCCCTGCAGGCGTTTTTGCGTGCGCGGCGGCCAGCCCAGTTTCCAGCCGTTGCGCAACATCCGGATATCCAGGCGTCCGACACGCATGCGCAGAACCGTCATCCCGCTCCAGCGCGCCGCCAGCAGATGGCCCAGCTCATGGGCGACGACGGACAGGTGAATGAGGAAGAAGCTGGCAACCACGCCTGACAGAATCCAGACGCCCCCCTCGGGCAGCCACAACACGCACAGCAGCACACCCAGCGCGCCGGCCGCGGCGCTCAAGGCGAACTGGAGCAGCCACAGCAGGCTGTTGAGCCAGCCCGGCAGGCTCCAGAAACCCTCCACCACCTCGCCGTCGCCGGCGATCTCCCTCGTCTCGGCCATGCGCGCACTCCCTGCGTCCGGCGCCCGATCAGCTCAGGCTTTCGTCGATCAGCACCACGACCTTGCCCTGCACCTGGTTGCTGGCCAGCGCCTCGAAGGCGCCCTGCGCCTGGCTGATCGGGAAGGTGCGCTCCAGTTGCGGGCTCAGCTTGCCGGTTGCGAACAGCGGCCAGACCTTCTGCCCCAGCTCGGCGATCAGCTGCGCCTTGAAGCCGGCGTCGCGCGAGCGCAGGGTCGAGCCGATCAGCTGGATGCGCTTGCCCAGCAGCAGCGCCAGGTCCAGTTCGGCCTTGCGACCGCCCATCAGGCCGATGACCACCCATCGGCCATCGCGGCCGAGGATTTCCAGGTCCAGCTTGGCGTAGTTGGCGCCCACCGGATCGAGGATCACGTCGAACGGCGCGAAGTCCCGCAGGGAGTCGAGGCTCTCGCCACGCAGCGCGCCGCCCTCGGCGCCCAGCTCCGCGCAGTAGGCCAGGCGCTCGGCGGAACCGACGCTGACCCAGCAGGGGCTGCCGAAGGCCTTGCACAGCTGGATGCCGGCCGAGCCGACGCCACTGGCGCCGGCATGCAGCAGGACCTTCTCGCCCGGCTGCAGCGCGCCGAGCATGAACAGGTTCAGCCAGGCGGTGGCGTAGACCTCGGGCAGCGCCGCGGCCTCGGCCAGGGAGAGCCCCGCCGGTACGGGCAAAACGTGCCGCTCGTCCACCACCACTTCCTCGGCCATGCCGCCACCGGCGAGCAGCGCGCAGACCCGGTCGCCGACCTGCCAGGTGCTGCCGGCGCCCACCTCGGCGACCACCCCGGAGCACTCCAGGCCGATGACATCGCTGGCCCCGGGCGGCGGCGGGTACAGGCCGGCCACCTGCAACAGGTCGGCACGGTTGAGTCCGGCGGCGGCGACCTGGATGCGAATCTCTCCCTGCGCGCAGGCCGGAGCGGGGCGCTCGGCCCATTCCACCCGTCCTTCGATACCTTGCAATGCGTTCACGCTGCCTCCATAGTGACCTTGCAGGGCCCGATCCGTAAGGTCGGGCCTTTTCTTCGCGCCGAATTCTCCAGCGATTGAACCCGGCGCCGCCAATTACGGCCTAATATGCGTCATAACTCCGCACTCAGTCGAATCAGCATGAAGCGATTTTTGCCCCGTACCGCCCTGTTGTTCATCCTCGGCGCAACCACCCTGTCCTCGTTTGCCGCCACCAGCGCCCCGAACGTGTGGGATGGCCTGCAGCCGGACCGGGACCAGGTGATCGCCAGCCTCAACATCGTTGAGCTGCTCAAGCGCCATCACTACAACAAGCCGCCGCTGAACGACGAGCGCTCGGCGAAGATCTATGACAGCTACCTGAAGACCCTCGACCCGGCGCGCATGTACTTCACCGCCGCCGACATCGACCAGTTCGCCCCCTGGCGCACCCAGTTCGACGACTTCCTGAAGAGCGGCGAGCTCGACCCCGGCTTCACCATCTACAAGCGCCATCTCGACCGCCTGAAGGAGCGCCTGGACTTCGCCCTGGCGCTGCTCGACAAGGGCGTCGACAAGCTCGACTTCAGCACCAGCGAGTCCCTCGAGATCGACCGTGAAAAGTCCCCCTGGGCGAAGAACGGCGCCGAGCTGGACGACCTGTGGCGCAAGAAGGTCAAGGACGAAGTCCTGCGCCTGAAGATCGCCGGCAAGGACAACAAGGCCATCCAGGAACAGCTGACCAAGCGCTACAAGAACCAGCTGATGCGTCTGGAGCAGACCCGCAGCGAAGACATCTTCCAGGCCTACATCAACGCCTTCGCGCAGACCTACGATCCGCACACCCAGTACCTGTCGCCGGACAGCGCGGAAAACTTCGACATCAACATGAGCCTCTCGCTGGAAGGCATCGGCGCCGTGCTGCAGAGCGACAACGACTACGTCAAGGTCGTGCGCCTGGTACCGGCGGGCCCCGCGGAGAAGAGCAAGCAGATCGCCACCTCCGACAAGATCATCGGCGTCGCCCAGGGCAAGGGCGAAATGGTCGACGTGGTCGGCTGGCGCCTGGATGAAGTGGTCAAGCTGATCCGCGGTCCGAAAGGTTCGCAGGTGCGCCTGGAGGTGATCCCGGCGAGCAACGCGCCGAACGACCAGACCAGCAAGATCGTCACCATCACCCGCGAGGCGGTGAAGCTCGAAGACCAGGCGGCGAAGAAGTCGGAAATCACCCTCGACCACGAAGGCAAGAGCTACAAGCTGGGCATCATCGACGTGCCGGCCTTCTACCTCGACTTCAAGGCCTACCGCGCCGGCGACCCGGACTACAAGTCCACCACCCGCGACGTGAAGAAGCTGATCGCCGAACTGCAGAAGGACAAGGTCGACGGCATCGTCATCGACCTGCGCAACAATGGCGGCGGCTCCCTGCAGGAAGCCACCGAGCTGACCGGCCTGTTCATCGACCAGGGCCCGACCGTGCTGGTGCGCAACAGCGACGGCCGCGTCGACGTGCTCAACGATGACGAAGGCAAGGCCTTCTACACCGGTCCGATGACCGTGCTGGTCAACCGCCTGTCCGCCTCGGCCTCGGAGATCTTCGCCGGCGCCATGCAGGACTACCACCGCGCACTGATCGTCGGCGGCCAGACCTTCGGCAAGGGCACCGTGCAGACCATCCAGCCGCTCAACCACGGCGAGCTGAAGCTGACCCTGGCCAAGTTCTACCGCGTCTCCGGCCAGAGCACCCAGCACCAGGGCGTGATCCCGGACATCAGCTACCCGTCCATCGTCGACGACAAGGAAATCGGCGAGAGCGCCCTGCCCGACTCCATGCCGTGGGACACCATCAAGCCGGCGCTGACCGCCCAGGCCGACCCGTTCAAGCCGTTCCTCGACCAGCTGCGCAGCCGGCATGACGCGCGCACCGCGAACAACGCCGACTTCGTCTACGCCCGCGAGCGTCTGGCGCTGGCCCAGGAGCTGATGAAGGAGAAGACCGTCAGCCTCAACGAAGCCAAGCGCCGCGCCCAGCAGACCAGCATCGAGAACCGCCAGCTGGCCATGGAGAACGCCCTGCGCAAATCCAAGGGCCAGGAGCCGCTCAAGGAACTGAAGAAGGAAGACGAGAACGCCCTGCCGGAGGAAGACAAGACCAAGCCGCAGGACGACGCCTACCTGACCGAATCCGGGCACATCCTGATCGACTACCTGAACCTCGACACGCAGGTCGCCAAACACTGATCGGATGTAATCAAACAGTCATGATGCTGTCGTGAAATGCACAGGGCCGGGAAACCGGCCCTGTGCATTTTCATCCACCGAGAACCGTCATGACCGTCACCGAGCAGTTGAGCGCCCTGGACCAGATCCTCGCTCACGGCGACCTGCACTGCCTGTTCCAGCCCATCCTGTCGCTCTCCGAAAAGCGCCTGATCGGCTACGAAGCCCTCACCCGCGGCCCTTCCAACGGCCCCCTGCACTCACCGCTCCCCCTGTTCAGCATCGCCCGCAGCAGCGGCCGCCTCAGCCAGCTCGAACTGCTCTGCCGGCGCCAGGCCTGCACCCGCTTTCGTGACCTGAAGCTCGACGGCAAACTCTTCCTCAACGTCTCCCCCGAATCGCTGCTGGAGCCGACTCACCAGCCCGGCCGCACCCTGCAGCTGCTGCAGACCTTCGGCATCTCGCCGAACGACGTGGTCATCGAACTCACCGAGCAGACCCCGATCGAGGATTTCAGCCTGCTCGACAACGCCCTTCACCATTACCGGGCGATGGGTTTCTCCATCGCCCTGGACGACCTCGGCGCCGGCTATTCCAGCCTGCGCCTGTGGTCGGAGCTGCGCCCCGACTACGTGAAGATCGACCGCCACTTCATCGAAGGCATCCACCAGGACATGGTGAAGCGCGAGTTCGTCGGTTCCATCCTGAAGATGGCCCACGCCTCGCGCGCCCAGGTCATCGCCGAAGGCATCGAGCTTCCGGAAGAGCTCGCGGTGCTCTCGGAAATGGGCATCGACCTGGTGCAGGGCTACCTGTTCGGCCGCCCCAGCGAGCAGCCGCCGCGCGATGCGCGCAACCTGCTGCCGGAGGTGGACGCCGGCGGCACCCTGCTCGCCGAAGATCATTCCGACCTGCTGCCGCTGCTACTGGAGCAACCGGCGGTGGCCGACCACACCCCGATCGGCGACGTGCTGGAAGCCTTCCGCGCCCAGGCCAACCTCAACTCCCTGGCGGTGCTCGACCAGCATGGGCAGCCGGTGGGCATCGTGCATCGCCATGCGCTGTCCGACGCCCTGCTCAAGCCCTTCGCCACGGAAGTCTATGCGCGCAAGCCGATCAGCCGGCTGATGAGCAGCGACTTCCTCGCCGTCGAACGCAACCAGTCGCTGCAGCAGGTCAGCCGCCTGCTCACCAGCCGCGCGCGGCAGCGCATCGAGGAAGACTTCATCATCACCCTGAACGGCCGCTACCTGGGCCTGGGGCGGGTGATCGACGTGCTCAAGCTGATCACCGAACAGAAGATCCGCCAGGCCCGGCACGCCAATCCGCTGACCCTGCTGCCCGGCAACGTGCCCATCCAGCAGTGCCTGGGCCGACTGCTGCAACAGGGCCGGGAAGCCGTGGTGTGCTACGTGGACATCGACAGCTTCAAGCCCTTCAACGACCTCTACGGCTATGCCCGCGGCGACGAAGTGCTGCTGTGCCTGGCGCAATGCCTGGGTGAGCGGGTGGACCCGGCGCAGGATTTCGTCGGCCACATCGGCGGCGATGATTTCATGCTGGTGCTCGGCGGCCGGGACTGGCGCGAACGCCTCAATCACCTGCTGGAAGACTTCCAGGGACAATGCCGGCGCTTCTACAGCCGCGAGCACCTGGAGGCGGGCTGCTTCATCGCACACAACCGCCAGGGGCAGCGCGAGGCGTTTCCGCTGCTGTCACTGTCGATCGGCGTGGTGCAGCTCACGCCCGAGGCCTGCACGCGCCTGGATGCCGGCCAACTGGCCGCGCTGGCCTCGGAGGCCAAGCGGCACGCCAAGGCCATGCCCGGCTACAGCCTGTACATCCTTAGCGCCGACTGAGCTCAGAGGCCGAGCTGCCGGGCGCGCGCTTCATAGCGCGCGGCCTGCTCCTCGTCGGGCTGCAGACCGGGCCCGCCACTGCGGTACAGCTCCACCAGCTTGCGTGCCGCCAGCGGATGGCCCGCCTCGGCGGCCTGGCCCCAGTAACGGGCGGTTTCCCGGGCATCGGCGGCATGCCGCGTATCGCCCTTGAGCGCCTGCACACCGACCTGGTATGCCGCCTTGGCATCGCCACCGGCGGCGGCCAGGCGCAGCAGGCGCAAGCCTTCCTCGCGCGCCCCCAGGCCCTGCCCGCGGAACAGCAGCAGGTGTCCATAGAAGCTCTGCGCGGCGATATCGCCCAGATTGGCCATGCGCGAGAACTGCCCCTGCATCCACTGCCAGGCGCGCGGCTGGCGCACCAGCCAGGGCCAGCCCATCAGGCGCCGCGCCACGGCGTAGGTCAGGCGCGCGCGCAGACGCCAGAACAGCTCACGGGGTGTCGCCACGTCAGGGCTCCTCGGGGTACTCGAACTCGAAGACCCGCACCACTTCCGCCGCATGCCACCCGGCTGCGGCCGGGCCGTCCGGCGCACCGGAAAAGCGCCCGAGGCGCTCCACGCATTCGAAGAAGCCGGTACGCGGCAGGCGGCTCGCCCCCTGGCTAATCACCAGGGAACTGCGCAACGGACGCCCGGCGCGCGCATCCAGCGCGGCGAGATGTTCGAGGGCGGCGGTCAGGGTGGTCATGGCCGGGGCCGGCAGTTGCAAACGCTCGATCAGCGCCCGGTAGGTCAACAGATGGCGCTGGCGGCGAGCGTCTTCCAGCTCGCCCAACAGACCATCCCAGTGCTTGCGACTGATCAGTACGCTCAAGACCCGGACTCCCCACTGCCCAGGGCACGGCGCAGGCCGTGCTGAATGGCGTCGCTGGCCTCGCGCTCGCCGCTTTCGATGAGGCCGAGGTACGACGGGCTGATGCCCACCGCACGCGCCAACATTTCGATGGAAAGACCGCGCGCCTCGCGCTGGGACTTCCAGTTCGGCGCCTCATCGGACACCGGTGCCGCGGCAGGCCGAACCACCTGCGCAGCGCCACGGCCGGCAGCGGCCAGCAGTGCCTGGTACTCGGCCCAGGGAACAACGGCGTATTCTGCCTCGCCGTCACGCATGATGACTTGCACGTTCATGAGCACACTCCTTGCAGGCCGCCATCTTAACAGCCTGACGGGCACCTGTGCCGGCTATACTGCTGCAGCCGTCACCTCCAACCGGACATGGGGACCGACTTGCAGCGCCTCCTCCCGATCTGCCTCTGCCTGACGAGCGCCCTCTGCGGCGCCGAAGAACTGCGCTGGGGCTACTCGCCAAACAACTCGATGCCCTACGTGGAAAGTATTGACCACGAACTGGCACGCGGCTTCGTCCGCGATCTGGGCGAAAGGGTCGGACAACTCCTGAACCTCCAGGTTCGCTTCGTCGAGACCCCCGACAAGCGCACGGAAGCCGCGCTGCAACAGGGCAGCATCCACCTGCTGTGCATCAACAACCCGCAATGGATGAGCGCTCCGGAGAAACTGCACTGGTCGCCCAGCCTGTTCGAGGAGGAAGACGTACTGGCGCAGCGCAACGACGCGCCGGCGCTGACCACCCTCGACAGCCTTCGCGGCCACACGCTGGGCACCAGCCTGGGCTACGTCTACCCGCCCGATCTGATGGCGGCCTTCGCCAACCGCACGATCCGCCGCAGTGACGTGCGCAACCTCGAAACCCGCTTGCACATGCTCGAACACAACCGCCTGGACGCCATTGTCGACATGCGCCGGCCGCTGGAGTTCGTGCTGCTGGAACATCCCGGCCTGGCCATCCGGATCAATCCAGTGGCCCTGCAGCACTATTCGATCCACTGCTCCTACGGCCCGGCCTTACCGCTTCCGCCCGAGCGTCTCGACGCGGCGTTGCAGGCGCTGGTGGACGATGGCTCCATCCAGCGCATGCTCGCCCATCAGAACCAGCTGCTGCGTCAGAGACGCTGAACCGGCTCCGGCGCCGGCAGTTGCTTGAGTGCCTCGCGGGCTTCCACCCCCTGGCCGTCGCGCCACACCTTGAAGGCATCCAGCTCGGACTGCCAGCGGCGCACGACCCAGGCCAGCACGGCCAGGTCATCGAGGAATCCCACGCCCAGCAGCCAGTCGGGCACCAGGTCCACCGGCGCCAGGAAGTACAGCAGCGCCGCCACCACGGACACCAGGGCCTGGGAGCTGATGCCGCGATAGTCGCCGCGCACCCAGGCCACCAACAGTTCCTGGAGCAGCTTCAGGTCATTGCGGGCCAGCTTCAGCCGGCCGCTCTTGCGCGCCACCGCGAACAGCAACGCCGGAACCCGGCCGCGGGCCAGGAAGCGTCCGGCAAGATTCAGGTAGCGATCGAATCCTGGAGGCTTTTTCATCACATCACCTCGGTGGGAACATCCAGACAAATTGCTTCGGGTTATCCACCTTTACTGTGGATAACTCTGTTGAAAGACAGTTTCAATACCGCCCAAACGCCCGGGGCATCAGGCTTCCAGACAGATAGGCGATTTTTTATCCAGCCCGACAAATGCGTTAAAAATCATGCAGTTGCGGCTATTCGATGGCTGCGCGAATGTCAAGCACCCGGCAATACGACAACTGCGGCAAATATGTGCATAAGCGTAACACCGGGGGTCAGACTTTTCCTAAACAGCCCCTAAGGTCAGCACGCCGCTCCAGAGCCGGTCCCGCAAAAACGAAAACGCCCCGCGGGTAACGGGGCGTTTTCATTGGTACGAAGGTACTCAGTTCTGCTTCGGAGCTTCTTCAGTCGCTTCCGGCTGATTCTGGTCCTTGATGGCCAGCAGCTCCAGATCGAACACCAGCACGGAGTTCGCCGGGATGGTCGGGCTCGGGCTCTGCGCGCCGTAGGCCAGCTCGCTCGGGATGTAGAGCTTGATCTTCTCGCCGACATGCATCAGCTGCAGGGCTTCGACCCAGCCCGGAATCACGCCCCCGACCGGCAGATCGATCGGGCTGCCGCGCTGGATGGAGCTGTCGAACACGGTGCCGTCGACCAGCTTGCCTTCGTAGTGAACGGTCACCACGTCGGTAGCCTTGGGCTGCGGACCCTCGGCCTTCTTCACGACTTCATACTGCAGGCCGGACTTGGTGGTGACCACGCCCTCGCGCTTGGCATTCTCCTCGAGGAACTTCTTGCCTGCTTCCAGGGCTTCGGAGTTCTTCTTGGCGAGCTGCTCTTCGGCGCGCTTCTGCAGGAAGGTGAAGGCCTCGGTCAGCTCTTCGTCGGTCAGCTTCTGCTTCTTCTTGCCGATGGCATCGTCGATACCCTGGGCGACGGCCTTGGAGTCCAGGTCATTCATGCCTTCCTGGGCCAGGCTCTTGCCCATGTTCAGGCCGATGCCGTAGGAGGCTTTCTGCGCGGGGGTCTTCAGTTCCACTTCAGCGGCTTGCTTGTCGCAGCCTGCGAGAACCAGGCCGACCAGCGCGATCGCTGCCGCCAACCGATGTTGTTTCATGCTGAATCCTTGTCTTTGCGCCGTCACGGCAGGGTCTTTGAAGCCGCGAGCTTATCAGGCGCTCGTGGCCAGTGGCTATGGGCAATAGGAACCCCCGCCAGGGGAGAAGTTCCCACAGCAAACTTATAGGAAAATTAACGGGATATGTACGGCGAGCAGGTCGCAGGAATGCAACGTGGCGGGGCTTTTCCGCACGCAAAGAAAAAGCCCCCAGGTATCGCTACCTGAGGGCTTTTCGGAATATGGCGCAGCGGACGGGACTCGAACCCGCGACCCCCGGCGTGACAGGCCGGTATTCTAACCGACTGAACTACCGCTGCGTCGGACCTCGAGTTTGGTGGGTGATGACGGGATCGAACCGCCGACCCTCTGCTTGTAAGGCAGATGCTCTCCCAGCTGAGCTAATCACCCTTCACTCTCGAAGTGGGGCGCATTCTACGGAGGAGACTCGAGACTGGCAAGCCCCGTGATGAAAAAAATTTTCAGATGTTCCAAAGGCTTAGATGAAGCGTGCGAATGACAAAACGGGGTTGGCCTGGAAAGCGCCGGACGGAATAATGCGTTCTTTGTGTCCAGGAGTTCGCCCCTCATGTGGTTCCGCAACCTGCTCGTATACCGCCTCACCCAGGATCTGCAGATCGACGCCGATGCCCTGGAGAAGGCCCTGGCCAGCAAGCCGGCGCGCCCCTGCGCCAGCCAGGAGCTGACCACCTACGGTTTCTCCGCGCCCTTCGGCAAGGGTCCGGACGCGCCGCTGGTCCACGCCAGCGAAGGCTTCTTCCTGATCAGCGCGCGCAAGGAAGAGCGCATCCTCCCCGGCAGCGTCGTGCGTGACGCGCTGAAGGACAAGGTCGACGAAATCGAGGCCGCGCAGATGCGCAAGGTCTACAAGAAGGAACGCGACCAGCTCAAGGACGAGATCGTCCAGAGCCTGCTGCCACGCGCCTTCATCCGCCGCTCGGCGACCTTCGCCGCCATCGCCCCGAGCCTCGGCCTGATCCTGGTCGACTCCTCCAGCGCGAAGAAGGCCGAGGACCTGCTGTCCACCCTGCGCGAAGCCCTCGGCTCGCTGCCGGTGCGCCCGCTGACCGTGAAGGTCGCGCCGACCGCCACCCTCACCGAATGGGTGAAGACCCAGGAAGCCGCCGGCGACTTCTTCGTCCTCGACGAGTGCGAGCTGCGCGACACCCACGAAGACGGCGGCGTGGTGCGCTGCAAGCGCCAGGACCTGACCAGCGAGGAAATCCAGCTGCACCTGACCTCCGGCAAGCTGGTCACCCAGCTGTCCCTGGCCTGGTCGGACAAGCTGTCCTTCGTCCTCGACGACAAGGTGACGATCAAGCGCCTGCGCTTCGAGGACCTGTTGCAGGAAAAGGCGGAGCAGGACGGCGGCGAAGACGCCCTCGGCCAGCTCGACGCCAGCTTCACCCTGATGATGCTGACCTTTGCCGAATTCCTCCCGGCGCTGATCGAAGCGCTCGGCGGCGAGGCGATTCCGGAAGGCATCTGACGCTCCGACGGGCGCCGCGCCCGCGCGGCGCCCGACACTATAAAAAGGAAAGCCCCGTGCGCGCCCTCGTCCGACTCAGCCGCTTCATGGGCAACACCTTCGCCCTCTGGGTGCTGCTGTTCGCCATCCTGGCGTTCTTCGCCCCCGGCCTGTTCACTCCGCTCGCCCCCGCCATCGTGCCGATGCTCGGCGTGGTGATGTTCGGCATGGGTCTGACGCTCAAGGTCGAGGACTTCGCCGAAGTCGCCCGGCATCCCTGGCGCGTCTCCCTCGGGGTGGTCGCCCACTTCGTGATCATGCCCGGCGTGGCCTGGCTGCTCTGCCAGGCGCTGCGCCTGCCGGCGGAAATCGCCGTCGGGGTGATCCTGGTCGGCTGCTGCCCCAGCGGCACCGCCTCCAACGTGATGACCTGGCTGTCGCGCGGCGACCTGGCGCTGTCGGTGGCCATCGCCGGCGTCACCACCCTCCTCGCCCCGCTGCTCACTCCGGCGCTGATCTGGCTGCTGGCCTCGGCCTGGCTGCCGGTCTCCTTCGGCGCGCTGTTCTGGTCGATCCTGCAGGTCGTGGTGGCGCCGATCGTTCTCGGCCTCGCCGCCCGGCGCCTGCTCGGCGCGCGGGTACGGCATGCGGTCGAGGTGCTGCCGCTGGTCTCGGTGGTGGCCATCGTGATCATCGTCGCCGCGGTGGTCGCGGCCAGCCAGGCGAGGATCGCCGAGTCCGGCCTGCTGATCCTGGCGGTGGTAATCCTGCACAACGGCTTCGGCTTCCTGCTCGGCTATTTCACTGCCAAGGTCTTCGGCCTGCCGCTGCCACAGCGCAAGTCGCTGGCGCTGGAGGTCGGCATGCAGAACTCCGGCCTCGGCGCCGCCCTGGCCAGCGCGCACTTCTCGCCGCTGGCGGCGGTGCCCAGCGCGCTGTTCAGCGTCTGGCACAACATTTCCGGGGCGACGCTTTCCACCTGGTTCCGGCGCATGGACGACGAGCCGCCCGCGCAGCAGCAAGCCTCGCGATGAGGCACTGATCCGGTGCCCGGCTTGCCCGGCGCACCGAATTTGTGCAAAATAATGCACATTGTGAGGACGACCTCACCACCTTCCGGTGCTCCAGCGGGGACGGCCCTTCCATCCATCCACCGTCTGGAGTTCCCATGTCCTGGATCATCCTGTTCGTCGCCGGCCTGTTCGAAGTCGCCTGGGCCGTCGGCCTGAAGTACACCGAAGGTTTCACCCGTCCGCTGCCCTCCGTGCTCACCGTCCTGGCGATGGCCGCCAGCGTGGGATTGCTGGGCGTGGCGATGAAGAACCTGCCGCTGGGCACCGCCTACGCCATCTGGACCGGCATCGGCGCGGCAGGCACCGTCGCGGTGGGTATCTGGCTGTTCGGCGAGTCCATGGCGCCGGTGCGCATCCTCAGCGTGGCGCTGATCCTGTGCGGGCTGGTCGGCCTGAAACTGAGCCACTGACGCTGCATCGGGGTCGATGCCGGCGGGCTGTCGCTTTCCCGAAAATTTGTCGGTATGCTGCGGGCCACTGTGTTTGCTTGGGTCACTGTGGCTCGTGACCTGGTGGGGCGAATCCCCATCACCCGGCATCGACTGCACCTTGCAACTCAGGACGAGCGCGGACTTTTCCGCAAAACAATATTCAATTGTTCAAGGTGTAATTCCATGTCGAATCGTCAGACCGGCACCGTCAAGTGGTTCAACGACGCCAAGGGCTTCGGCTTCATCACTCCGGAAAGCGGCAACGATGTCTTCGTGCATTTCCGCTCCATCCAGGGCACTGGCTTCAAGTCGCTGCAGGAAGGCCAGAAGGTCTCCTTCATCGTTGTTGAAGGCCAGAAAGGCCTGCAGGCTGACGAAGTTCAGGTCATCTGAACCGCGATTTGCCCATGAAAAAGCCCCGGCACTGCCGGGGCTTTTTCTTTTCTGCAGGGAAACTCAGCGCGCCGCGCCGCGCAGGGCCGCGACCCGCTCCTGCAGCGCCAGGCGCCCGGCCTCCTGCGGCGCCACCGGCTGGCCGGCCACCAGGCACACCCGCGACCAGATGCGGCGCAGGAAGCCCTTGCGCGGATCGCGGCTGAAGAAGCTGCCCCACAGCCCCTGCAGCGCCATCGGGATCACCGGCACCGGGGTCTCCGCGATGATCCGCTCCACCCCGCTGCGGAACTCGTTCATCTCGCCATCCAGGGTCAGCATGCCCTCGGGGAAGATGCACACCACCTCGCCGTCGCGCAGGTACTCGGCAACCTTGGCGAACGCCCGCTCATAGGTCGCCGCATCCTCGCTGCGCCCGGCGATCGGCACCGCGCCGGCGGTGCGGAAGATGAAGTTGAGCACCGGGATGCGGAAGATCTTGTAGTAGATGACGAAGCGCACCGGGCGCCGCACGGAACCGGCGATCAGCAGCGCGTCGACGAAGGACACGTGGTTGCACACCAGCACCACTGGGCCCTCGTCGGGAATGACGTCGAGGTTGCGGTGGTCGACCCGGTACATCGAATGGGTCAGCAGCCAGACCAGGAAGCGCATGGTGAACTCGGGAACGATCTTGAAGATGTACACGTTCACCGCGACGTTCATCAGCGACAGCACGAGGAACAGCTCGGGGATCGACAGCTTCGCCACCGACAGCAGCAGGATCGAGACGATCGCCGCCGCCACCATGAACAACGCATTGAGGATGTTGTTGGCGGCGATCACCCGCGCCCGCTTGTCCTCCTCGGTGCGCGCCTGGATCAGCGCGTACAGCGGCACGATGTAGAAGCCGCCGAAGATGCCGATGCCGAGGATGTCGGCCAGCACCGCCCAGGACTGCGAATGCTCCAGCACCGCCAGCCAGTCGTACGGCTGCTCGCCCTGCGGGAAGCCGCCGGAATGCCACCAGAGGAGGATGCCGAACAGGCTCAGGCCGATGGAGCCGAAGGGCACCAGGCCGATCTCGACCTTCTTGCCCGAGAGCTTTTCGCAGAGCATCGACCCCAGTGCGATGCCCACCGAGAACACGGTGAGGATCAGCGTCACCACGCTCTCGTCGCCGTGCAGCAGGTCCTTGGCGTAGGTCGGGATCTGCGTCAGGTAGACCGCGCCGAGGAACCAGAACCAGGAGCTGCCCACCAGCGAGCGCGACACCGCCGGACGCTGGCGCAGGCCGAGCATGAGGATGCTCCAGGACTGGCGGAAGATGTTCCAGTCCACCGCCAGCTCCGGCAGCGCGGCCGCCGCGCGGGGGATGTTGCGGCTGGCCAGGTAGCCGCAGGTCGCCACCAGCACCACGGCGATGCCGACGCCGGCGGCGTAGTCCTGGCGCGACATCAGCACGCCCGCGCCGATGGTGCCGGCGAGGATGGCGAGGAAGGTGCCCATTTCCACCAGCGCGTTGCCGCCGACCAGTTCGTCCTCCCGCAGGTGCTGCGGCAGGATCGAATACTTCACCGGGCCGAACAGCGCCGAGTGGGTGCCCATGGCGAATAGCGCGAGGAACAGCAGCGGCAGGCTGCCGAGCACGAAGCCGGCGGCGCCGACCAGCATGATCGCGATTTCGGCCAGCTTCAGCGCGCGCATCAGCGCGTCCTTGTTGAACTTCTCGCCGAACTGCCCGCCCAGGGCGGAGAACAGGAAGAACGGCAGGATGAACAGCAGCGCGCAGAGGTTGACCAGCAGGTTGCGGTCACCGCCGACGGTGAGGTGGTAGAGGATCGCCAGGATCAGCGACTGCTTGAAGATGTTGTCGTTGAAGGCACCCAGCAGCTGGGTGATGAAGAATGGCAGGAAACGCTTCTTGCCCAGCAGGGCGAATTGCGAATGTTCAGTCATCGTCCTTGTTTACCTGCGTGATGGCCGCGTGGCCGGAATGACAGCACGGATTTGACGGCAATGGCGTGAAGAAAAGCCACATTTTCCGCGCAAATCCACTGCAACCGATGATCTGCCGGGTTGCTGCGGGCAAGAAAAAGCCCGTCGCTGGGACGGGCTTTTCACTCAGGCGAGGGCCGGGTCAGAAACCGACGCTGCCCTGCACGAAGAAGGTGCGCGGTTCGCCCAGGTAGATACCGGCATTGTTGTCGCTGGAGCGGGTGTAGTTCATCTGGTCGAAGACGTTCTTCACCCCGGCGGCCAGCTTCAGGTTCGACAGCTGCGGGCCGAAGTCGTAGCCGGCGCGGACGTTCCACAGCATGTAGCCGGGAATGTCGCCGTACTGGCCATCGGCGGTCGGTTCGGTGATGTAGTTGCCGGTGAAGTTGCCCTTGCTGTCGGTGGTCGGGCCGGGCGCGCGCTGCTTCGACTGGGCGAAGCCGTCCAGGTTGTAGGTCCAGCGGTCGCGCTCGTAGCGCAGGCCGACGGTCGCCACCTGGCGCGAGTACAGCGGCAGGTCGCGGCCCTTGAAGCCGGGGATTTCGCCCTCGTAGGTGGCATGCGTGTAGGTGAAGGTGCCATAGGCGGTCAGGCCCGACAGCACCGGGTCGAGCGCGGCCATGTCGTAGTGCACCGAGGTCTCGACGCCCTGGTGCTTGGTGGTGCCCAGGTTGCTCCAGCCCACGTCGTTGCTGATGTACTGCAGCTCGTCGTCGAAGTCGATGTAGAACAGCGTCACCTCGCCGCCCCACACGCCGTCGTCGTAGCGGGTGCCCACTTCGTAGGTCTTGGCCTTCTCCGGCTGCAGGCCGTTGGCGGTTTCGTTGCCGCTGCCGCCCTGGCCGAGCTGGAAGTACTGCAGGCTGCCGAAGGACGTCTCGTAGTTGGCGAACAGCTTCCACTCGTCCGACAGGTGATACATCACCGCCAGCGCCGGCAGCGGCTCGTTGTAGTCCTTGCTGCGCTTCTTCTCCTGCACCGGCTTGCCCTTGTTGTCGACGACGGGGCGGTCGTGCCAGTCGGTGGAGATGCTCTCGAAGCGGATGCCCGGGGTCACCGTCCAGTTGCCCACGTCGATCTTGTCGTCGAGGTAGATGGCGTTGGCTTCGGTGCCGCCGGTACGGTCCTGGTAGGTGTGGCCGTCGGCGTCCGGTTTCACGGTCGGCACGTTGTCGACCAGGCCGACCTGGCTGGCGCGCTCGTGCATGGCTTCCTTCAGGTAGCGATAGCCGATGCTGGCTTCCTGGGTGGTCGGGCCGACCATGAAGATCTTCGACACCCGCGGCTCGATGCCGAAGGTGTGGTAGTCGCGCGGGTAGGACGCCAGGGCATTGCGGTCGCGGTTGGCGATGTTGCTGCCGCGGAAGCTGTCGCTGTAGTAGGTCAGCACTTCGAACTGGGTGAGGTCGTCGATCTGCCGCTTGTACTTGAGCGAAACGTCCTTGCGCCGGCCGGTGAAGTTGTCCCAGTCACGCACGGACTGGTACGGGTCCTTGTCGAACTGCGCCTGGGTCAGGCCGCCGGGCATGTCGGCGCTGCCGTCGTAGTAGTGGAAGTTGGCGGAGAACTCGTCGACATCGGTGGGCGCCCAGTGGGTCTTGAGCATCACGTCGTCGATGTCGGTGGAATCGTTGCCGTCGCGGTAGCCCGCGCCCTTCACGCCGGAATACAGCAGCGCGACGCCCATGCCGTTGTCGGCGGTGCCGCCGAGGAAGGCGTTGTAGAGCTTCTTCCAGCCGCCGTGGGAAGCGGTCTCGGTGGTGGTGCCGACGTCGCCGGAGAACTCCTTGGGAATCGCCCGGGTGACGAAGTTGATCACCCCGCCGACGTTCTGCGGGCCATAGCGCACGGAACCGGCGCCACGCACCACGTCGACGCTGTCGAGGTTGCCCACCGACAGCGGGAACATCGACATCTGCGGCTGGCCATAGGGCGCCACGGCGGCCGGTACGCCGTCGATGAGAATGGTGGAGCGCGGCGACAGGCGCGAAGTCAGGCCGCGCACGCCGACGTTGAGGGAAACGTCGCTGCCGCCGGTGCCGTTGTTGTCCTGCACCTGTACGCCGGGAACCCCGCGCAGCACGTCGCGCACGTTCTGCGCGCCCTTTTCGACCATCGCTTCGCGGCGCACCACGGTGCGCGCGCCGGGGTGGTTCTGCACCACCTGCTGGTCGGCGTCGCCGAGCCAGTCACCGACCACGGTGACCGAATCCAGCTCCTTGGTCTCTTCTTCGGCCTGGGCCGGCAGCAGCGGCGTGGCCAGGGCAACGGCGATCGCCAGGCGCGACCATGAACGAACGGACGACATGCTTCCCCCTCTGCGGGCACTACGTGAAGGGGGCGCAAATTACGCCAAATCGTAAATTTCGTAAATGAAAATCTCTATCAAATGATATGTTTTTCCTATTGGACTGGATTATCTTTCTTGCGAGCAATTGTCCGGGCATCCAGCGCAGCAGGAAGAACACCAGCAGGTTGCGGGGCACGGCGGAAATCGCGATGCGGACGATACCGGCGAGCAGGTCGGCGGTGCTGGCCGGGGTGCCCTGGATGACGACGCCGACAACCCTGGAAAGGCTGGCGCAGGCAGTGGGCCTTGCGTGACAGGGCGTCTCCTTGGCTCCAGCCCGGAGCGAACGGTTCACGCCGTCTGGAACGATCTTGCGCAAGCCTGGCGGTATTCGCCGGGCCCCACTCCGTAGGCCTGCTTGAACTGGCGGCCGAGATGGCTCTGGTCGGCGAAGCCCAGCTGCATCGCCACGCTCACCGGCGCGCAACCCTGCTTGAGCAGGGCGCGGGCCTGCTCCAGGCGGCGCTGCTTGAGCCAGGCGTGGGGCGGCAGGCCGGTGGCCTTGCGGAACACCCGGGCGAAATGGAACGGCGACAGGCCGACCGCCGCCGAAAGCTCCTCCAGCGACGGCGGATCGATCAGCCGCGCACCCAGCAGCTCGCGGGCGCGCACCACCGCCAGGGGCTCGTTGCCGGCGGCCGGCGCATCGGGAATCCGCGCATGGCGCTGGAACAGCAGCAACAGGGCCTCGCGCCAGCAGGTCTGGCGCTGCAGCACCGTCGCCTCGGACTCCAGCAGCCGGTGGGCGCCGAGCAACGCCTGCACCAGTTCCGGGTCCTGCACCACGCTGGCGGCGAAGGACGGCGTGCCGGAGCGGCCCAGTTCGAGTTCCTCGAGGATGCCGGAGACCTGCCCCAGCTCGGGATAAAAGCCACGGTACAGCCAGCCCGCCTCGTCGGCCTTGGAGCCGGTGTGCACCTCGTCGGGGTTGATCAGCACCATGCTGCCGCTGGGGGCGAAATGCTCGCCGCCGCGATGGTGGAAGCGCTGCGCGCCCTGCTCGATCAGCACCAAGGCGAAGCCTTCGTGGACGTGGGGCGAAAACACCTGCTCGATGTAGCGCGCGTGCAGCAGCTCGACGCCGCCCAATTCCTGGGCCCGCCAGAACCGTGTCTTTTCTCCGTCCACGCCACCGTGTTGCATCTCTCGCTCCGCCGCCTCGCCGCTCGCCAGAGAGCGGCCAGCCAGCTTACAACAGCGCCGTCAGCCGGTGAAACGCGCCTCCAGCGCGGCTTTCACCTGCGGCCACTCGCGGTCGGTGATGCTGTACAGAATGGTGTCGTCGAGCCGGCCGCCGGCCAGGCGCCGGTGATTGCGCAGCACGCCTTCGCGGACCGCGCCGAGCTTCTCGATGGCGCGCTGCGAGCGCAGGTTGCTGGCGGCGGTCTTGAGCTGCACGCGGACCATCTTCCAGCCGTCGAAGGCCTGGCGCAGCATCAGGTACTTCATGGTCGCATTGAGGCCGCTGCCGTGCTGCGCCTGGTCCAGCCAGGTGGCGCCGATCTCGCAGGCCGGCAGCGCCGGGAGGAAGTCCATGAAGCGCGTGGTGCCGACGATCTCGTTGCCCAGGCGCACCACCAGCGGCAGCGCGCGGCCCTCGCGCTGGTCGGCCAGGCCCTGGCGGTACCAGTCCGGACGCTGCGGGGCGCTCATGAACTGCAACGCCTCGCGGTTGGCTTCCGCCAGCGTCACCAGTTCCGACACGTCGGCCTCCACCATCGGCTCCAGGCGCAAGGCCCCGCGCTGCAAGGTGATCGGTGACGGTCTGAACATGGCGTCCTCCTGGATGCGTCGACGCGGGAATCTCGCTCATTTCAGAGCGTAGCGGCTGGCCGAAGTGCCGCACCCGCAAGGGGGCTCGACAGACGGGCGGCGCGTAAAGGCCGGCACGCTATCAGCCCGGCCGGCGCACCTCAAGTGAGAAGCGCGACACAGCGCCACTGAGACATTGGTAGCAAGCGTCTGACACATCGGAACTTTGGTGCGAAACTGCTGCGAGCGCTCCTGCGGGGGAGCCAGTCATTTCGGAGTCAGCATGTCGTTGTCCAGTGGGCTGATCGCAACGGTCGCCCTGCTCTACATGGCGGTCCTGTTCGCCATCGCGTTCTATGGCGACCGCCGTCGCGCCCCACTTTCGCCGCGCGTCCGCGCCTGGGTCTACAGCCTCTCCCTGGCGGTGTACTGCACCAGCTGGACCTTCTTCGGTGCCGTCGGCCAGGCCGCCGGCCAGCTCTGGTCGTTCCTGCCGATCTACGTCGGCCCCGTGCTGCTGATGCTCTTCGCGCCCTGGGTGCTGCAGAAGATGATCATGATCAGCAAGCAGGAGAACATCACCTCCATCGCCGACTTCATCGCCGCGCGCTACGGCAAGTCGCAGTCCCTGGCGGTGGTGGTGGCGCTGATCTGCGTGGTCTGCGTGCTGCCCTACATCGCCCTGCAGCTCAAGGGCATCGTGCTCGGGGTGAACCTGCTGATCGGTGCCGGCGCCGACGCCGGCGGCAGCCGCGCCCAGGACACCGCGCTGATCGTCTCGCTGGTGCTGGCGCTGTTCACCATCGTCTTCGGCACCCGCAGCCTGGACGTCACCGAACACCACCGCGGCATGGTCCTGGCCATCGCCTTCGAATCCCTGGTCAAGCTCGCCGCCTTCCTCGCGGTGGGCGTCTTCGTCACCTACGGCCTCTACGACGGCTTCGGCGACCTGTTCGACCAGGCCCGCGCCGCGCCGCAACTGGCCAGCTACTGGGAAGAGACCGCGCACTGGCCGGGCCTGCTGCTGCAGACCGGCGTGGCGATGACCGCCATCATGTGCCTGCCGCGGCAGTTCCACGTGCTGGTGGTGGAGAACATCGAGCCGCGCGACCTCAACCTGGCGCGCTGGGTGTTCCCGATCTACCTGGTACTGGCCGCGCTGTTCGTGGTGCCCATCGCGCTGGCCGGGCAGTTGCAACTGCCGGCCGGGGTCATCCCCGATTCCTTCGTGATCAGCCTGCCGCTGGCCGAAGCCCATCCGGCGCTGGCCCTGCTGGCCTTCATCGGCGGCGCCTCGGCGGCCACCGGCATGGTCATCGTGGCCAGCGTGGCGCTGTCCACCATGGTCTCCAACGACATGCTGCTGCCCTGGCTGCTGCGCCGCAAAGGCGAGGCCGAGCAGCCCTTCGAGGCGTTCCGCCACTGGCTGCTGACCGTGCGCCGGGTGAGCATCGCGCTGATCCTCCTGCTGGCCTACGTCAGCTACCGCCTGCTGGGTTCCAGCGCGAGCCTGGCGACCATCGGCCAGATCGCCTTCGCCGCCATCGCCCAGCTCGGCCCGGCGATGATCGGCGCGCTGTACTGGAAGCAGGCCAACCGCCGCGGCGTGTTCGCCGGACTCGCCGCCGGCGCGCTGCTGTGGGCCTACACCCTGGTGCTGCCGGTGATCGCCAAGGGCCTGGGCTGGTCGCTGGAAGCCTTCCCGGGCCTGGCCTGGCTGGCAGGCCGACCGTTCGGCCTGCTGATCGAGCCGCTGACCCTCGGCGTGCTGCTCTCGCTGATCGGCAACTTCGCGCTGTTCGGACTGGTCTCGGTGTTCTCCCGCACCCGCGTCTCCGAGCACTGGCAGGCCGGCCGCTTCATCGGCCAGGAAATCTCGCAGAAACTCAGCTCGCGCTCGATGCTCGCGGTGCAACTGGAAGACCTGCTGATGCTCGCCGCCCGCTTCGTCGGCGAGGAGCGCGCGCGGCAGAGCTTCATCCGCTTCGCCTACCGCCAGGGCAAGGGCTTCACCCCGAGCCAGAACGCCAACGGCGAGTGGATCGCCCACACCGAACGCCTGCTCGCCGGCGTGCTCGGCGCCTCCTCGGCGCGCGCGGTGGTGAAGGCCGCCATCGAAGGCCGCGAGATGCAGGTGGAGGACGTGGTGAAGATCGCCGACGAAGCCTCCGAAGTGCTGCAGTTCAACCGCGCGCTGCTGCAGGGCGCCATCGAGAACATCACCCAGGGCATCAGCGTGGTCGACCAGTCGGCGCGGCTGGTGGCCTGGAACCACCGCTACATCGAGCTGTTCGAGTATCCGGAAGGGCTGATCTACGTCGGCCGGCCGATCGCCGACATCATCCGCTACAACGCCGAGCGCGGCCTGTGCGGGCCGGGCGACCCGGACCTGCACGTGGCCAAGCGCCTGTACTGGATGCGCCAGGGCACCCCGCACACCTCCGAGCGGCTGTTCCCCAACGGCCGGGTGATCGAGCTGATCGGCAACCCGATGCCCGGCGGCGGCTTCGTCATGAGCTTCACCGACATCACCGCCTTCCGCGACGCCGAACAGGGCCTCAAGGACGCCAACGAGGGCCTGGAGCAGCGCGTGCAGGAGCGCACCTTCGAGCTCTCGCAGCTGAACCAGGCGCTCACCGAGGCCAAGGGCAACGCCGAGGCGGCGAACCAGTCGAAGTCGCGCTTCCTCGCCGCGGTCAGCCACGACCTGATGCAACCGCTGAACGCCGCGCGGCTGTTCTCCGCTGCCCTCTCCCACCAGGAAAAACTGCCCGAGGAAGCCACCGAACTGGTGCGCCACCTGGACTCCTCGCTGCGCTCGGCGGAAGACCTGATCGCCGACCTGCTGGACATCTCGCGCCTGGAAGGCGGCCGCGTCAGCGCCGACGTCGCGGCCTTCCCGCTGAGCAACCTGTACGACACCCTCGGCGTGGAATTCCGCGTGCTGGCCCAGGAGCACGGCATCGACTTCCACGTGCGCGGCAGCAAGCTGCGCATCGAGAGCGACATCAAGCTGCTGCGCCGGGTGCTGCAGAATTTCCTCACCAACGCCTTCCGCTACGCCAAGGGCCACGTGCTGCTGGGCGTGCGCCGCGACGCCGGGCACCTGCGCCTGGAGGTGTGGGACCACGGCCCGGGCATCCCGCCGGACAAGCTCCACGTGATCTTCGAGGAATTCAAGCGCCTGGACAGCCACCAGACCCGCGCGGAAAAGGGCCTGGGCCTGGGCCTGGCAATCGCCGACCGGCTGTGCAAGGTGCTCGGCCACCGCCTGGAAGTGCGCTCCTGGCCGGGCAAGGGCAGCGTCTTCAGCGTCAGCGTGCCGCTGGCCCGGCAGCCGGCGCCGGCGCAGATCAACGGGCACAAGGTGGAAACCCCGGAACAGCTCAACGGCGCGCAGGTGCTCTGCGTGGACAACGAGGACAGCATCCTCACCGGCATGAACAGCCTGCTCAGCCGCTGGGGCTGCCGCGTGCTCACCGCGCGCAGCCGCGAGGAATGCCAGGCCCTGCTGGAAGGCGACGCGCGTCCGCAGCTGGCGCTGATCGACTACCACCTGGACGACGGCGAGCTGGGCACCGACCTCATGGCCTGGCTGCGCACCCGCCTGGGCGAGCCGGTGCCGGGCGTGGTGATCAGCGCCGACGCCCGTCCCGAGTTGGTGGCGCAGATCCACGCGGCGGGGCTGGACTTCCTGCCCAAGCCGGTGAAACCGGCGGCGTTGAGGGCGTTGTTGAGCCGGCATCTGAGCCTTAGATAAGTCGCCCAACCGGGATTTGGCAGCAGCGGCGGTTCGCGAGCAAGCTCGCTCCTACAGAGGAGCACCGTGCCTGTTCTTCGTAGGAGCGAGCTTGCTCGCGAACCCCGCCCAAACCAGGGCCTTTCGACTTCGTGCAGATCTGGTCCGAGACCAGTGAGGAAGAGCCCGCGCGGCGCTGGCTGCGCGGCAAGCTGGCACTGGCGGCGGGCAGGACCTGAGCCGCTACTCCGGCGTTTCCAACCGGCGAAGGATTTCCCCGACGCGCTCGCCGAGCATCTCGTTGGCTGAGCGCTTCAGGCCGCGCGCCAGCTCCACCAGCACCACCTGCTCGGCCAGCGGACGCAGGCGCTGGAACACCTCGGCGAGGCGCTCCAGGTCGGCCGCGCCGGGCAGCAGGTCGGCGCCGGGCCTGTCCACCAGATGGGTGACCACCAGGCGCACGATGCCGGCGGCCAGGTGCTCGGTGTCGCTGCGCAACACGGCGAGATGATCGAGCAGCGCGGCCAGCGGAATGCCGGCGCGGTACAGCTCGACGCCGGCGTTGAACAGGCGCGGGCTGGGAATGCTGATGCGCTCGCCGTCGAAAGCCAGCAGGCCCTGCTCCAGCGCCTGCTCGATCACCGCGTCGTTGAGTTCGTCGCCGAACAGCGCCTGCAGGTCGCTGAACCCGATGCTGCCGGGCGATTCCAGGTTCCACGGGCCGACGATGGCCTCGTCGAGGCCGAGCACGTGGTCCAGGTCGTGGCCGCGCTCCCAGCTCTCCAGCAGTTCCTTGATGTTGGCGATGTTGTAGCCGCGCTCCAGCAGGCGGTTGATCAGCCGCAGCCGGCGCAGGTGGCTGGCGAAGTACACCCCGGCGCGGCCGCGGCGCTCCGGCGGCGGCATCAGGCCGCGGTCCTGGTAGGCGCGCAGGTTGCGCACGGTGCTGCCGGCCTCGCGGGCCAGTTCGTCCACCGTGTATTCGCGCGCGTCCTCTTGCGCCGGGGGCGCGTCGTCCGGGCGTTGCAGCAGGCGCTGCAGCAGGTTCAGGGGTGTGCTCATGGGCCGGATGATAGCCAGCGTTCGCCACGCCGAACAATCCAAAGGGCTAATGCCTTGGTGACCCGCCGCACAGCCCGGCGGCCCAACCAAAGACGGGAACTGCGCCCGCCCGATTTCCGCCGTCCTCCCGCAAGCCGCGCCGCCAGCGGCTTGCCCGTCCGGTAACACTCCAGGCCCGCCGCGCACGACATGGCGCAGCGGCCAGCGATGGGTCAGCATCGATCGTGACATCGCTCAATGTCACGATAACCACAACCAGCCTGGAGAAAGTCATGTCCCACGGCGCCTGGGTGCCCACTCCCGAAGACCTGCGGCACTTCCGCGAGATTCAGCAGCTGGCCTACCGCTGCTGCGAAACCATTGCCGGCGAACTGCGTCCGGGCATCAGCGAGCGCGAGACCGCCGCGCTGATGAAGACCTGGCTGCTCGATCACGGCGTGCGCGACTGGTTCCACCAGCCCTTCGCCTGGTTCGGCCCGCGCACCGCGTTCAGGGGCTTCGACGGCCTGCGCCACCTGGGCGGCTTCAACCTGGCCTTCTACCCCGGCAGGCAGCGCCTGGAGGAAGGCATGCCGTTCATCCTCGACTGCGCGCCGACCCTGGGCGCCTACACCGCCGACGTCGGCTACTCCGGCGCGCTGGGCAGCAACCTGCTGCTGGAGCGGCTGATGGATGACCTGCTGGCGCACCGCAACCTGATCCTCGAACAGGTCCGCCAGCGCCTGCCGCTGGCCGAGGTCAGCCAGTCGGTGGACCGCCTCTGCCAGCGCCAGGGCACCCTGCCCCGGCACAAGGCCTACCCCTTCGAAGTGCTGGCGCACCGCGTGGAAAAGCTCGGCGCGCGCAGCAGCGGCCCGTCGATCGCGCGCTTCGGCGTGCGCAACGTCGCCACCCTGGTGAAGAACGCGCTGATCACCGGCCGCCGCGAAGGCTGGTCGCCGCTGTGGTCGAGCAACGACCGCTCACGGCACGCGCCGACGCCCGGCCTGTGGGCGGTGGAACCGCACCTGGGCCTGCGCGGCGTGGGCGCCAAATTCGAGGAGCTGCTGGTGGTCACCGCGGACGACGCCTTCTGGCTGGACGACGACCTGCCCCACGTGCGCCGCTGGATCGCCCGCGGCCTGGTCAGCGCCCCGGCGCGGCGGGAGGTGGCATGAACGCGATGCTGGAGAACCCGTTGCCGACGCCCGAGCGCCTGGACGTGCGCTCCGGCGACGTGCGCCTGGCGGTCTGGCGCTGGGGCGAGGCGCACCTGCCGATGCTCCTCTGCGTCCACGGCTACCCGGACAACCATGACGTCTGGCTGCCGCTGATCCAGCGCCTGGCCGGGCGCTTCCAGGTGGTGGCCTACGACGTGCGCGGCGCCGGCGAATCGGACAAACCGCGCAGGACCCGCGACTACCGCCTGGAGCTGCTCAGCCAGGACCTCAGGGCGGTGCTCGACGCGGTCAGCCCGCAACGCGCCGTGCATCTGCTGGCCCACGACTGGGGCTCGATCCAGACCTGGGAAAGCGTCACCGATCCCGAGCTGCGCGCGCGCATCGCCTCCTACACCAGCATCTCCGGCCCCTGCCTGGACCACGTCGGCTTCTGGATGCGCGACCGCCTGCAGCGCAAGACGCCGCGCGCGCTGCTGCAGATGCTCAGCCAGCTGCTGCACTCCTGGTACATCTATTACTTCCACCTGCCGCTGCTGCCGGTGCTGTCCTGGCGCCTGGGCGCGGCGCGCCTGTGGCCGCGCTACCTGCGCCAGGTCGAGGGCATCCGCAACCCGCCGCGCAACCCGCACCAGGCCAGCGACGGCGAACATGGCGTGAAGCTCTACCGGGCCAACTTCATCAGCGCGATCTTCAGGCCGCGCAGGCGCCACACCGAGGTGCCGATGCAACTGATCGTGCCGACCCGCGACCGCTATGTCGGCCAGCAGCTGTTCCAGCAGCTCTCGCTGTGGGCGCCGCGCCTGTGGCGCCGCGAGGTCAGCGCCGGGCATTGGCAACTGCTGGCGGAGCCGACGCAGCTGGCGCGCTGGATCGGCGAATTCGTCCAGCACGTCGAAGGCGGCGAGGCCGGCCCCGAGCTGCAACGCGCGGCGCACAAACCCGGCGCCGGGTCCTTCGCCGGCAAGCTGGTGGTGGTCACCGGCGCCGGCGGCGGCATCGGCCGCTCGACCCTGCTCAGCTTCGCCGAGCGCGGCGCCAGCGTGCTGGCCGCGGACATCGACCCGGCCGCCGCCGAGCGCAGCGCGGAGCTGGCCCGGGCGCTGGGCGCCAGCGCCTGCAGCTACTGCGTGGACGTCGGCGACAGCGCGGCGATGGAGCGCTTCGCCCAGTGGGTGAAGAGCAGCCTCGGCGTGCCCGACGTGGTGGTGAGCAACGCCGGCATCGGCCTGGCCGGGCCGATGCTCAAGACCACCCCGCAGGAGTGGGAGCGCCTGCTGCGCATCAACCTGTGGAGTGTGATCGACGGCTGCCGGCTGTTCGGCAAGCAGATGGTCGAGGCCGGCACGCCCGGGCACCTGGTCAACGTCGCCTCCGGCGTGGCCTTCGCGCCGTCGCGCAACTACCCGGCCTATGCCACCAGCAAGGCGGCGGTGCTGATGCTCAGCGAATGCCTGCGCGCCGAGCTGGCCGGCCACGGCATCGGCGTCAGCGCGGCGTGTCCGGGCTTCGTCGACACCGGCATCGTCCAGGCCACCCGTTTCGCCGGACTCGACGACGAACAGCAAGCGAAACACCGCGCGAAGGTGCAGCGCTTCTACCGTCGCCGCCGGCTCAGCCCGGACACCGTCGGCGAGCGCATCGCCCGCGCGGTGGAGCGCAACCAGCCGCTGGTGAAGGTTGGCAGCGAAGTGCACCTGGGCGCCCTGCAATGGCGCTTCATGCCCTGGCTGTCGCGCCTGTTCGCCCGCCTCGACCTGACCGACTGAGAATCCCCATGAACGACCATCATCACAAGCTGGTGCAACGCAAGGTGCAGTTCGACTACTCCAACTCGCCGCTGCACTGGATTCCCGGCGAGGCCGAGGCTTCGCACGTGATCAACGTCATCCACATGATGCTGCCGGCCGGCGAGCTGTGGTTCTGCCGGCTGTACAACAAGGCGCTGCCCTTCGTCACGGACGCCCGCCTGCGCGACGACGTGCAGGGCTTCATCCGCCAGGAGGCGATGCACGCCCGCGCCCACTCCGGCGCGCTGGAGCGCTACCTCAACCACCACGGCATCGACTCCACGCGCTACCTGAAGGTCATGGACTACCTGTTCGAACAGCTGCTCAGCGACACGCCGCTGGGCTCCGGCCTGTTCGACCGCACGCCCTGGCTCAGGCGCTGGTGGATCGGCCAGCGCTGCGCCATCGTCGCGGCGGTGGAGCACTTCACCTGCGTGCTCGGCAAATGGGTGCTGGAGGCCGACGCGCTGGACCGCAAGGGCGCCGACCCGGTGCTGCTCGACCTGTTCCGCTGGCACGGCGCCGAGGAAGTGGAGCACCGCAACGTCGCCCACGACCTGCACGTGCACCTGGGCGGCAGCTTCATCAGCCGCCAGTTGTGGATGTTCGTGGTGTGGCCGCTGATCACCTGGCTGTTCGCCTTCGGCACCCGCACCCTGTCGCGGCAGGACCCGAGCATCGTCCGGCCGCGCTCCTTCGCCGCCATCTGGCTCGACGGTTCGAGGCGCGGCGTGCTGCCGAAGCTCGGCTCGGTGGGCACCAGCTTCCTGCGCTACTTCAAGCCCTGGTACCACCCGGACCACGAGGCCAACACCCAGGAAGCGCTGGACTACCTGGCCCGCTCGCCGGCCGCCAGCCGCGCCGCGCGCGCCTCGTAGGGCCTCCTGCCGGCGTGCCCGCGCAGTGGTTGCGCGGCGCACGCCGAACGCATACTGCGGCATCCGCCACTCGACTCAGGGACGCCGCCGTATGCCGATGGGAACCTACCCGCTTCACCCCGCCCTTTCCGCCCGCGTGGAGCGCCTGCCGGAGCAGGTCGACGTGGTCATCGCCGGCAGCGGCATCATGGGCTGCGCCAGCGCCTGGTATCTCGCCGGGCAGGGCATGCGCGTGCTGGTGCTGGACAAGGCCGGCATCGCCAGCCAGCAATCCACCCGTGCCTGGGGCTTCGTCCGCCAGCAGGCGCGCGACCCGGCGGAAGTGCCGCTGATGATGGCCGCCATCCCGCTGTGGGAACGTCTCGAAGCCGACCTGCAACTGCCGCTGGAATGGCGCCAGGGCGGCTGCCTGTATCTGGCCGAAACCCCGGAGCAGCGGCAGAAGCACGAGGACTGGCTGAAGATCGCCGCCAACGTCGGCCTCGGCACCCGCCTGCTCAGCCGCGCCGAAGTCGCCCAGCGGGTGCCGGCGCTGGCCGACCCGGCGCTCGGCGCCCTGTACACCGCCAACGACGGCCAGGCCGAACCGCGCCGGGTCGCCCCCGGCTATGCCCTGCGCGCCATCGAGCGCGGCGCAATCTTCGTCGAAGGCTGCGGCGTCACCGGCATCGACCGCGCCGCCGGCGACATCTGCGGCGTGCAGACCGAGCGCGGCTACGTGAAGACCCGGCACCTGCTGATCTGCGCCGGCGCCAGCAGTTGGCGCCTGGTGCAGAGCCTCGGCCTGGAACTGCCGCAGCAGGCCGTGCGCTGCACCGTCTCGCGCACCAGCCCCGGCCCGGACGTCGGCGCGCAGAGCTTCATCGGCCACAACATCGGCTTCCGCCAGCGCGCCGACGGCAGCATCAACCTCGCCGACGAGACCCAGGCCGACATCGACCTCAGCCTCGACTACCTGCGCGGCGCCAGGCACTACCTGCCGCACCTGCCGGCCAACCGCGCGAGCTTCGCCTTCAGGCTCAACGGCGCGCTGCTGCACGACCTGCGCCAGCGCCTGCCGGGCTCGGAGCGCAGCGCCAACGGCCCGCTGCTGGGCGAGCGCGATCCACAGGTGAAGGTGAACACCTCTCGCGTGTTCGCGGCGCAGGCCAACCTCGCCAAAGCCTTCCCGGCCCTGCGCGACGTAAAGGTGGTGGAAAGCTGGGCCGGGCTGATCGACGTGCTGCCCGACGGCATCCCGGTACTCGACGCCCCGGCGGAAGTCCCCGGCCTGCTGGTGGCCACCGGCTTCTGCGGCCACGGCTTCGCGATGGGGCCCATCGTCGGCCGGCTGATGAGCCAGTGGATGCTGGAGGGACAACCGGGCATGGACCTGCATGCCTTCCGCCTGCGGCGCTTCGCCGACGGCACGGCGGGCAAGCCCTATTCGCTGTTCTGACGGTCTACTGATCGCGCGACAGGACGCTCTTCGTAGGATGGCGTGGAGCGCAGCGATACCCATCGAATGCAGCATGGGTATCGCAAGCTCCACCCATCCTACGCCCCTGCAGTACGCCGGTGCGTGTGAGGCGGACTCGCGTTACTCCCCTTCCTCCAGCACCTGCGAATCATCGCTCAACGCCCGCTCCAGCCACTCCGTCGGCAGGTTCTTGCTCGCCCGCGCGCCCAGCAGTTTGACCTGCTCCGCGCGGCTGATCAGGTTGCCGCGCCCTTCGCTGAGCTTGTTGCGCGCCGCAGCGTAGGCCTTGTCCAGCTGCTGCAGACGGGTGCCCATCTCGTCCAGGTCCTGCACGAAGAGCACGAACTTGTCGTACAGCGCCCCGGCGCGCTCGGCGATCTCGCGGGCGTTCTGGTTCTGCCGCTCCTGGCGCCACAGGCTGTCGATCACCCGCAGGGTCGCCAGCAGGGTGGTCGGGCTGACGATCACGATGTTGCGCTCGAAGGCCTCCTGGAACAGGTTCGGCTCGGCCTGCAGCGCCGCCGAGAAAGCCGCCTCCACCGGCATGAACAGCAGCACGAAGTCGAGGCTGTGCAGCCCTTCCAGACGGCGGTAATCCTTGCCGGACAGCCCCTTCACATGGTTGCGCAGGGACAGCACGTGCTGCTTGAGCGCCTGCTGGCGAATCACCTCGTCCTCGGCGGCAATGAACTGCTGGTAGGCGGTGAGGCTGACCTTGGCGTCCACCACCACCTGCTTGTCGCCGGGCAGGCGGATCAGCACGTCGGGCTGGAAGCGCTCGCCGTCCGGCGCGCGCAGGCTGACCTGGGTCTCGTACTCGCGGCCCTTCTCCAGGCCGGCGTGCTCCAGCACCCGCTCCAGCACCAGCTCGCCCCAGTTGCCCTGGGTCTTCTGGCCCTTCAGCGCGCGGGTCAGGTTGGTCGCCTCCTCGCCCAGGCGCAGGTTCAACTGCTGCAGGCGCTCCAGCTCCTTCGTCAGCGAGAAACGCTCGCGGGCCTCGGCCTGGTAGCTCTCCTCCACGCGCTTCTCGAAGGCCTGGATGCGTTCCTTCAGCGGGTCGAGCAACTGCCCCAGGCGCTGCTGGCTGGACTCGGCGAAACGCTGCTCGCGTTCGTCGAAGATCTTCCCGGCCAGTTCGGCGAACTGCGCGCGCAGCTCGTCGCGGGCCGATTGCAGGTCGCCCAGGCGCTGCTGGTGATGGTCCTGCTGCTCGCGCAGCTCGGCGGACAAGGCCGCGTGCTCGGCGGACAGGCGCCGCAGCTCGACCTCCTTGTCCGCGCGCTCGGCCTGCCAGTCCTGTTCCGCCGCGCCCAGGCGCTCGCGCTCCTGCTTGCCCAGCTCGACCTCGCGGCGCAGCGCGGCGGCTTCGGCGGACAATTCGCCATGCCGGCCACTCAGGCGCTGGAAGGCCTCGCGATCCGCCTCGGCCTGGGCCGACAGGCCGTCCTGCGCGAGCTGCGCATTGGCCAGGCGCTCGCGCAGCAGGGTCGCCTCCTGCTCCGTGGCGACACGCTGCGACTGCAGGCGCCAGGCCAGCGCCGCCATGGGCAACAGGCCGGCAAGCGCGCCGAGCAACAGGGCGGAGAGGTCGAGGGGCATGCGGTACTCCGGGGTGTGACAAACGATCGCGCAATACTAACAGCCGGCTACCTTGCGACGCCTTGCCACCTGTAAAGGCCCTGGAACAGGGCTCCTGAGCAAGCGCTCGGGACAATCCACAGAAGCTGTGGATAAGTTGGTGGAAAACGTGATGAAAAAGCGCCCCACCCCCAGTGAAACGGGGGCGCATGACAGATTGGCGATTTTTTCACCAACGTAAATTATCCTTATTTTTCAATAAGTTATAAAAAGCAAGAGAATCAGAAAAATGACTGGATGCAATATTACGGGGGCTTGACAGCGCGCATCGGCATTGTGCACAAGTGCGCGCCAAGCGAGGGCCGACCGCCCTGAAACAGGGCGGTGGAAAGGTCGGTACGAGGTGGAAAGCGAGAGGAAACCGGGTCAGCCGGGCGAGGCCCGGGCCGGCATCCGGGTCATCCGCTGCGGGTCAGATGGCGGGAGTATCAACCGTCTCATACCCATTCCATCCGCTGGGCGCGCCGCCGTTCGGGCCGGGCGGCCTTGGGCGGATTGGGCAGCAGCGCCGCCTGCCGCTCGGCGTCGCAGGCTCGCGCGAAGACGCGTTCAGCCGCGCCGCGGCTGCCGCAGTCGAAGAAGAACTGATTCAGGTAGACCCGCCAGCGGCGACTGTCGCTGGGGTGGACGGCTATCCGTATATCCATGTGGCACTCCCTGCGTAACCATCCCGCACCTTACACCGCTGCCCGCGACGACATGCCGCGGCACGACGGACGGTCAGGCGGGATACGGGAGGCGCCCGTCCACCAGGAATTGCCCGCGCGGGAACAGCCGCGGCGTATCCGGCACCTGGGCGTGCTTGAAGGCGACGTACTCCGCCGTGGTCTCGCACAGCCAGGGCATCAGGTTGCGCGGACGCTTCTCGGTGAAGGCCGAGGGGGCGAACAGCGCCACGTTCACCCCGCCGTTCGGGCAGCGCGCCGAGCGGTATTCGAACGCCTCGACCCCGGCCTCGCGCATCGCGCTGCCCAGGCCCTGGGCGACGCGGTAATCCGACGGATCGCGCAGCGCCGGCTCGTACTCGCGGAACGGCGGCAACTGCAGGCGCACGCCGCGCTGCACCTGGAAGCGCGCCTCGAACGAGGCGTGCTCGGAGAGAATCCGCCCGCTCGGCGGCGGCACGCTCATCCCCTCCCAGAGCACGAAGCGGTAGAAGGCCGACTCCGCCATCGCCGTGTCCAGCTTCAGCGCCGCGTAGAACAGGCTCGGCTCATGCCGCCGGCCGAAGCGCGAGCCCCAGCGCAGCGGCGGATAGCGGAACGGCGTCTTCAACAGGTAATGCAGGTGCTCGGCGGGCGGCGGCACGCGCGGCTTGCTGGTTTCCAGCAGTTCCTCCAGCAGTGCCTGCTCGGCCAGGGTGTCCACCAGTTGCAGCGTGGCCACCTGGCCCTGGCTTTCCACCAGGCGCACCAGGCGCCCGCGGATGGGGCTGACGACCGATTCCGGCGCATGCCTGGCCCAGATGCGGGCGCCCGTCTCGAAGGACATTCAGACCTTGCCCCGGATGGCGTCCAGATACTCGACCACCGCCACCAGCCCCTGCACCTGCTCCATCAACTGCAGCGGCACGCCGCTCAGGTGACGGTTCTCGGTGCGCAGGAAGTGGCGCATGTCCTCCAGGTTGCCGCCGAACAGGGCGAACAGCGCGCGGTAGACCCGCACCAGCAGCAGGGCCAGCTCGCCGGTCTTGCTGTCCACCCGCAGGCCGCCCTGCTTCCAGCGGCTGACGGCGCTGCGGTCCACGCCGACGATGGCGGCCAGTTCCTGCTGGGTCATCGCCAGGTGCTCGCGGGCGGTCAGCACGGCCTTGGCGAGGACGGCATCGGCAGCCGGGTTGTCCTTCAGCAGCGCGCTCACGGTGAAACTCCTCTTGGTGTATTTACTGCAAACATAGCATCAAATGCTGCAACCGCACAAAGTACGTCCGGCCGTATCTGCCGGCGCAACGGCCGCTGCCCGGGAACCGAGAGGACTTGAAAATTCTTTACAAGACATTTACTTAGCCTTGGCGCTCGTTGACGCGGAGCTGCGGTCTCATGAACTGCCCGGCTCGCCCGGACGATGAAAGCAGGAAATACGCACCGGCGAGGCCGGATGCACCAGGAGAACACCATGAAGAAGTCCGCCGCTCTGCTCTGTGCCGCCCTGACGCTCGGCAGCCCCCTGGCCAGTTTCGCCCAGCCCGGCCCGGATCATGGCCCGTACCGGCAGGACAACCACGGGCCGCAACAACACCGGGGCGACCATGACCGGCAAGTGCGCCACGACCACGCCGACCCGCGTTACTACCGGGACCCGCACTTCCGCCCACATGCTGGCATGCCGGTACCCCATCGCGACTGGCATCGTGGCGTCGTGGTGGTGCCGGTCTACCGTGGCGACCGCTACTGGGTCACCGACTGGCGAGCGCGCCACCTCTATGCGCCGCCGCGCGGCCATCGCTGGCTGCACGTCAATGGCGACTACGTCCTGGTCGACACCGACAACGGACGGATCGCCAACATACTGGCCGGCTATTGATCGCAACGTGGCAGGTGCTGGCATTGACCAGCCAGCGCCGCCGCGGGGAAGTCCTGAAAGGTTCTTCGCAGACGCCGGCAAAGGCCCTAGGATAGGCGCCTTTCATTCCACTCCCGTCGCCATGGACAAGAAATTCGTCTACCAGCTGATCCTCGCCCGCCTCGCCGAAGACCTCGACGTCGCCGTGCGCGCCGCCCGGACGGCCCACGAGACCGCGACCCACGAAGAGAACATCGCCGAGAACAAGTACGACACCCTCGGGCTCGAAGCGGCCTACCTCGCTGCCGGCCAGTCGCGCCGCGTCGAGGAAATCCGCCAGGCACTGTCGCAGTTCGAGAACCTGCAGCTGCGCGACTTCGACGAGCAGTCGGGCATCCAGACCAGCGCCCTGGTGCAACTGGTCAACGACCACGGCCAGCAACGCTGGGTGTTCCTCGGCCCGGATGCCGCCGGCCTGAAGGTGCAGCACGAAGGCAGCGAAATCCTCGTCATCACCAGCCGCGCGCCGCTGGGCAGCGCCCTGCTCCACCGCCAGCCCGGCGATGAACTGGAAGTCGGCCAGGGCAACGCGCGGCAGCGCTACGAGATCCTCGACGCCTGCTGAGCCGGCCGCACGACACGCCCCGGCGGCAGTCGTGCGCACCGATGAGAAAATGAGCGGAACAGACAATCTCCCGCCAACCGGCTGACGCAGGCTAAGCTTCAAGGCCAACCCCAACCGGCCTCCAAGGAGAGACACCATGCTGTTCAACTGGTCCGAATACGTGCCCGCCGTGAAGAAAGCCTTCGGCGCCCTGGGCAAGAAACACCCGAAAATGATCGCCGCCTACCAGGCCCTCGACGCCGCGGCCGCCGACGGCGACGCCCTGGACGCCAAGACCCGCGAACTGATCGCCATCGCCGTGGCCATCACCACCCGCTGCGACGGTTGCATCGGCGTGCACACCGAGGCCGCGCGCAAGGCCGGCGCCACCGAAGCCGAGATCGCCCAGACCCTTGCCACCGCCATCGCCCTGAACGCCGGCGCCGCCTATGTCTACTCCCTGCGCGCCATGGAAGCCTTCGAGCAGGCGCAGAAATAAGCCGCAGCCCGCGACGCCCCGGTGTCGCGGGACTGCCCCTTTCCCGATCGTCAGCGATGGGTTATCTGTGGGGCCCGTCCACCACGCCCCGGCCGCCATGCCCCACAGCCCCACTCACCTCAGCGCCTGGAAACTCACCCTCGCCATCGCCGCGGGCATCTGGCTCGGCTGCATGGCCGTGGCCGCCACCGGCTGGCTGATCTGGCGCGATATTCCGCCCTTCCTGGCCGCTCGCCCCGCTGCGCCACCCGCTGCCGCCCCGGCGCCGCACAGCAATGAAGAGATGTTCCAGCAATACCTGCAACGCCAGCAGGCCGTGCAGGAGCAGCAGAATCGCGAGATCGAGAAAGCGGGGCAGGACAAGCGTTTCAACAGCACGCCTTGCCAGTTCTGGCGGCAGCAGTATCAGGCGGAGCCGAGCCAGAAGAATCGGGAAAAGATGGATGGGTACTGCGGATGACGAGGGCGGCAGGCGAGCGGATTGAAGCCTTGTCCCTCCGGAGTGGTGGAAGGCGCCACCGGTTGGATAAGCCCTGCGCCTTAACCTAGGCCTCGCCCTGCAAGGAAAGATTTCCCTCCACCCGCGAAGGGGCGATTTCCACGCGGTTTCGCCCCTTCGACTTCGCCGCATACATCGCATGATCGGCACGGCGCATCAGGGAAGACAGACTTTCCTCGCCCACTTCGGCAACCGCCACGCCGATGCTCACCGTGGGCATTACCAGGCTTTCCCCCAATTCGCAGCGCACCCGGGCAATGGCCACGCGCAGTCGCTCGGCCGCCGCGCCGGCTTGATGGGCGGTCGTTTCCGGCATCAGCACGGCGAACTCCTCGCCGCCCAGGCGCGCCAGGCAATCGTTGGCTCGCACCGTTTCCTCGCAGGCCAGGGCCACCGCCTTGAGCACTTCGTCGCCAGCGAGGTGCCCGTGGGTGTCGTTGACTTGCTTGAAGTGGTCGATATCCACCATCAGGAGCGCAAGCGAGGACCGGTATCGCGCCGCGCGCTGCAGCTCCAGGCAGCCCGTGTCGACGAAGTGCCGACGATTGCGCAAACCCGTCAGCTCATCGCACTTGACCTGCTGTTCGAGCCTGCGGATGAGCTCGTCATTACGCTGCCTGAGCACCAGTGTTTCCGTGGTATTGGCGTGAATCTTCAGGCCAACCAGGAGCATCAGGACGATATAGAACCAGCCGAGCGCCGCCAGCCCGAGACTGAACAGACTGCCATCGAGCAATGGCGGAGCCAGCAGCGCCACCGTCGGTGCGGCCAGGTCGGAAAAGAGCAGCAGGCGGTGCGGGTTGCTCATGACCACGGTCAGCGAAATCAGCCCCACATGCACCAGCATGACGAACATCAAACTGGCGATATTGCCTGGCACGTAGGCCCACACCACGATGGACGACCACAGGACCATGTGGACGCTGTGCGCCAAGGCGATCCTGCGCGCCCAGTACTTCTCGCTCCGCAGGCTAGGCTTTGCGCGGCGAAAGCGGAGATAGACGCTGACGTACATGGCAATGGTGGCGACCTCGAGGGTAGCCCATAGCACGGCCTGCCAGACCGGCACCCACAAGGTCAGCAACGCCGCCACCACGATGGTCAGTGGCAGGGCCAGGTAGCGGTCGTGCAGGTGATTGTCGACGTACAGCTTGAGTTGGTGAAGACGCACACCAGCATTCTGAAGGTCGTCCATGTTTCTTCTCGAATGACGTCTACACGAAGGTTGGGACCACTGGCAGCTCGCCAGTCTGGCGCATCATCGCACGCAGATCGTCGCCTCAAAAGAAGATCATGGAGACTCCGCTGGAGCCGCCATGCCGCGGGTATTCGGGTGGGTTGCCAGCGTTCGGCTGCGTCGCGTATTTCCACGCAGCCTTGCCCGCGCCACAGATCAATGCATGCGGAGGATGGACAGGCAGAGCAGAAGGAACACTTTAGTGCTCATCCCTGACGAAACTAGAGGTGATCAGGCAGCGAGTAGGCAACCTTCTCGCCCTTCACTTTGACGTAGCCCTTCTTCTGTAGCTGCTGGTACACGCTTTCAGCGCAGGAAAGCTCGACCTCTTTTCCCAGCGTCGAGTGAATGGTGTTGATGAGTTTCTTCACGGTTCCCGGCTTGGCGTTCTTCCGGCGAATCAGATCGTCTACCGCCCGCTTGAGATGCTCGGCTGGCTCTTCGCTCTGTCTGTCCGAAGGCGCTTGCTGGGCATTGGCCGCGGTAGCAGCGAGCGTCGCTTGCAGGGCCGGCAGTGCCTTGAAGCAGGGCATTGCCTCGATGCTTGCCGAGCGCATCGCGAAGATGCCCTTGCCCTTAAGGTGCTTGAGAAGCGGGTCGAAACCCTTATCAGCGGAAATGATGTGGAAGAACGCCGTGGGATCCTCCAGCGCAAGCCGGCCCAGATAGTAGGCGATGTGGAAGTCGAGGGCGTTGGGACTGGAGGTTTCCAGCTGGATGTACTCGGCGCGCTCCCCCAGCCGCTGCATGGCCACGACCAGTTCGGTGGGGAGTTTCGAGTTATTCGGACCAAGGAAAACCCGCAGGCGGAAATGCAGGTCCTGTAACAGCTCCAGGGACTTTACCGGGATGTTCTCGTAGTCGATCAGAACGTAGTTCGTGCGCATCCTTGCTTCCTGGGCTTTCAAGCTCAGGCGATTGTGCGGCAGCTCTGGCGGGAACGAAAGTGAAAGTCCACCAGCCTGTCTACTGCGTCTGAAAGGGCCGGGGCCCGGAAAGGAGATGTGGAGGGATCAAGCGGGGTGTGGGAGAACGGGTTTTGGCCCAATTGAGCAACCCCGGAAAAGACAAAGCCCCTGAAATTCCTGGAATTTCAGGGGCTTCGGCCATCTGTAATGGCGGAGAGATAGGGATTTGAACCCTAGGAGCCATTGCTGACTCAACGGATTTCGAATCCGTCCCGTTCGACCACTCCGGCATCTCTCCGTGCGGCGCGCATGATACCAGCTTGAAGTCCGAACGCGAAGCTTTGTTTTCGGATTTTTTTGCGTGGTATCAGGCGCTTGCGTGCGCTCGTCGGATCAGAGCGGCACGCCCAGGCGGCGAGCCACTTCTTCGTAGGCCTCGATCACGTCACCCAGGCCCTGGCGGAAGCGGTCCTTGTCCATCTTCTTGCGGGTTTCCTTGTCCCACAGGCGGCAGCCGTCCGGGCTGAACTCGTCGCCCAGGACGATCTTGCCGTGGAACAGGCCGAATTCGAGCTTGAAGTCCACCAGTAGCAGGCCGGCGTCGTCGAACAGCTTGCTCAGCACCTGGTTGACCTTGAAGGAGTAGGCCTTCATTTCGGCCAGTTGCTCCAGGGTCGCCCAGCCGAAGGCCTGGACGTGGGATTCGTTGATGAAGGGGTCGCCCAGGGCATCGTTCTTCAGGAACAGTTCGAAGGTCGGCGGAGTGAGCTGCAGGCCCTCTTCCACGCCCAGGCGGCGCACCAGGCTGCCGGCGGCGTAGTTGCGCACCACGCACTCGACCGGGATCATGGCGAGCTTCTTGACCAGCACTTCGTTGTCCGACAGCAGGGCGTCGAACTGGGTCGGGATGCCGGCGGCTTCGAGCTTCTGCATGATGAAGGCGTTGAACTTGTTGTTCACCATGCCTTTGCGATCGAGCTGCTCGATGCGCTTGCCGTCGAACGCCGAGGTGTCGTTGCGGAACAGCAGGACGAGGCGGTCGGCGTCATCGGTGGTGTAAACCGACTTGGCCTTGCCGCGATAGAGTTCTTCGCGTTTTTCCATGATGGGCTCCGCTTGCTTGAATGGATGGGCTCAGGCGATGGTGCGCCAGTCGAGTCCCGAATGCTGATCGGCCACCTGCAGCCAGTCCGGGTCGCACCCGAGGGTGTCGACGAAGCTTTGCCGGGCCAGCTGCGGCGAGTTGTTCTTTTCGCTGAGATGCGCCAGCACCAGGTGCTGCAGGCTTTCCCAGCCCAGCTGCGCCACCAGTTCGGCGGCCTGCCGGTTGTTCAAATGTCCCCACTGGCCGCCGACGCGGGCTTTGAGTGGGTAGGGATACGGACCGCGGGCCAGCATGTCGGTATCGTGGTTCGCCTCGATGATCAACGCATCGAGGCCACGATAGCATTCCAGCACCTGCGCCGTGGCAGCTCCCAGATCGGTGAGCTGGCCAAAACGCTTCCGGCCATCGGAAAACACGTACTGCAGGGGCTCCCGCGCATCGTGGGAAACGCTCACCGCAGTGACTTCCAGGTCTTTCAGCTGCAGGCGGTCGCCGCCCTTGAGCAGCCCCGCCGCGTCCACCGGCTTGCGCATTCCCTGCAGGGTGCCGGCGCTGAGGTAAACGGGTATTCGATGGTGCCGGGCCAGCAGTTCGACGCCATGGACGTGATCGGAGTGCTCGTGCGTGACGAGTATCGCGTCCAGTTGCCCGGGCTCTACGCCCAGGCGCGCCAGACGGCGGATGGTTTCACGCAGCGGGAAGCCGCAATCGATCAGTATCCGGGTGTCAGAACTGCTCACCAAGGCCGAATTGCCCCGGCTTCCGCTCCCCAGTACCGCGAAGTGCACTGCGCATACTCTCCTGGAGTTTTTCCAGCACGCCCTGCGCGACATCAGCCGGCGCGGAGGTGTTGATGTCTTTGTCGACGGTGATCTGCACCGTGTTGTTCACGCTGGTCAGGCGAAGCTGGTAGCGCTGCGCCTTGGCGTCTTCCTCTTCCTTGGTCTTCTCGCCGCCGCCGAACATGCGGCTGAAGAAGCCAGGCTGTTCTTCGTCCGGCTTCTTCGCGCCTTCGGCGATGTTGAGGTAGTACACGCCCAGGCTGCGGTTGAGGTCGTCGACGCGGATGTCGGCGCGATCCAGCGCGCGGCCGACGCTGACCCAGGCGCGGTCGAAGTCGGAATCCACGGTGAGTACCGGGTTGCCGCTGCCGTCCTTGCTCAGCTCGGCGGTGCCGGGCGTGTCGTAGGCCGAATGCGCGGCGAGCAGCGAGACGGAACCGCCCTTCTCGGCGCTGGTGGCCATGCTCGCCAGCATTTCGTCGAGCAGCGCGGCGTCCAGGCTCGGCACGGCCGGCTTGGACGGCCAGTCGGCGCTGGCGGTGCTACCGGCCGGGCGGGTTTCGCTCAGCACGTAGACTTCACTGGTGTTGGTTTCCACGCCCGGCTCGATGCGCACGCGCACGCGCGCTTCGCTGTCGGGCTCGACGCCGGAGACGCGGCTGCTCAGACGGCGCGCCAAGGGCGCGGAGAGCTGCGAGAGCGGCTGCCAGTTGGTGCTGAATTCGCCGGTCTGCGGGCGCTCGTCGGCGATGGAGAAGCCGTTGTCCTGGAAGAACTGGTGGGCCACCGGCCAGACTTCAGCCGGCGGGCGCTGGGCGATCAGCCAGCGCGAATCGCCACTCTTCTGCAGGCTGAAGTCGCTGACTTCGCCGGAGCTGGCCAGCGCCTGCGGGCGCGGCACTTCGAACTCGCCTTCCTTCTCGGTACTGGTGGCGACGTTCATGGGGATCGGCAGCAGCGGATCGAGCGGTTTGCTCTGCAGGCCTTCGGGCACGTTCATCGGTGCCGTTTCGCGGGCGTTGAGGTAATCGTCGCCGCGGTCGCGGAAATAGCCGTCCGGACCCCACAGCCAGCCGCAGCCGGAGGTGTTGCCGATGACCAGGGCGAGCGCAGTCAGTCCTGCCAGTCGCTTCATGCGAGGGAGCTCCTTAAGCCAGCACGCCGGTCTGGCGCATGGCCTGACGCAGCGGTTCGTGGCAACGCGGGCTGAGCCAGGTCAGGGGCAGGCGGATGCCTTCGGGGATCAGACCCATTTCATGCAGGGCGAACTTCACCGGAATCGGGTTGGATTCGATGAACAGGGCCTTGTGCAGCGGCATCAGGCGGTCGTTGATGGCACGGGCCTCGGCGGCATCGCCACGCATGGCGGCGGCGCACAGGTCGCTCATGGCGCGCGGAGCGACGTTGGCGGTCACCGAGATGTTGCCCTTGCCGCCCATCAGCATCAGTTCGACGGCGGTGGCGTCGTCGCCGGAATAGACCAGGAAGTCCCGGCCGACGCGGTCGAGCACTTCCTTGCCGCGCTGCAGGTCGCCGGTGGCTTCCTTGATGCCGATGATGTTCGGCACCTTGGACAGGCGCTCGACGGTCTCCGGCAGCATGTCGCAGGCGGTGCGGCCCGGGACGTTGTAGAGGATCTGCGGGATGGCCACGGCTTCGGCGATATGGCGGAAGTGCTGGTACAGGCCTTCCTGGGTCGGCTTGTTGTAGTACGGGGTCACCAGCAGGCAGGCGTCGGCGCCGCCGCTCTTGGCGGCCTCGGTCAGCTCGACCGCTTCGCGGGTGGAGTTGGCGCCGGTACCGGCGATCACCGGGATGCGGCCATTGACCTGGTCGACCACGCGACGGATCACTTCCAGGTGCTCGCTCACGTCCAGCGTGGCCGATTCACCCGTGGTGCCGATCGCAACGATGGCGTTGGTGCCTTCCTGCAGGTGGAAGTCCACCAGCTTCGCGAGGCTGTCCCAATCCAGTCGACCCTGAGCATCGAAGGGGGTGACCAGCGCCACCATACTGCCCGCAATCATGCAACCGCTCCTGCCGGAAAAAGAAAGCCGTAATGGTACTGTCGCCACCGGCCACGCACAAGCTGACAGCAGCGTCCCGCGAGCGTCCAGACATTCCCCTCATCGGCGCTTTTCGCTACCCTTCTTCCTTTGTCGATGCGGCCCGCTGGCCGCCATTCCCAGGAAAGCTGCATGTCCACCTCTCACCCTCGTGAACAATTTCTTCTGATCAGCGCGCTGGGCCCGAACCCGATGGAGCTGACCAGCGTGCTGTGCCGCACCTGCGTCGATAACCGTTGCTCGGTGATCAGCAGCCGCTTGACCCGCCACGGCGAGTTCAGCGCGCTGGTCCTGCAGGTCGCCGGCAGCTGGGACGCACTGGCCCGCCTGGACGGCGGCCTGCCGGCGCTGGCCAAGCGTCATGGCTTCACCCTCAGCGTCACCCGCAGCAACGCCCACGTCACCCGCGCCCAGGCGCTGCCCTACGTGGCCTACGTCAGCGCGGTGTATCGCCCGGATATCCTCAACGAGCTGTGCCAGTTCTTCATCGATCACCACATCGAGCTGGAGAACCTCACCTGCGACACCTACCAGGCGCCGCACACCAATACCAGCATGCTCAACGCCACCATCACCGTGACCCTACCGGCCGGCACCCAGATCAGCTGGTTGCGCGACCAGTTCCTCGACTTCGCCGACGCCCTGAACCTGGACGCGCTGATCGAGCCCTGGCGCCCGCAGCACCCTTAAGGAGAGCCCCATGGCCGTTGAACTGAACAAAGCCGTCGCCGATTTCCAGGCCCAGGCCACCAGCGGTGTCGACTTTCGCCTGTCGGCGCTGAAGGGCCAGCAGGTCGTGCTGTACTTCTACCCCAAGGACAGCACCCCCGGCTGCACCACCGAAGGGCAAGGCTTCCGCGACCGGATCGAGGATTTCGCCAAGGCCAACACCGTGGTCTTCGGCGTGTCCCGCGACGGCATCAAGTCCCACGAGAACTTCAAGGCCAAGCAGTGCTTCCCCTTCGAGCTGATCAGCGACAAGGATGAGGCCATCTGCCAGCTGTTCGACGTGATCAAGCTGAAGAAGCTCTACGGCAAGGAATACATGGGCGTGGACCGCAGCACCTTCCTGATCGACGCCAAGGGCGTGCTGCGCCAGGAATGGCGCGGCGTGAAAGTGCCCGGCCACGTCGACGCCGTGCTCGCCGCGGCCCAGGCGCTGAACAAGGCCTGACCCGCCGGACCATGAAAAAAGCCCCGCACTGCGGGGCTTTTTCTTTGACCGTGTCACATCAGCGGACTGACCTGTCGCTCCAGCTCCGGGTGCCGGGGCCAGGCATCCAGCACCGCTTTCACCAGCGTCGCCAGCGGAATGGCGAAGAATACCCCCCAGAAGCCCCACATGCCGCCGAACAGCAGCACGGCGCAGATGATCGCCACCGGATGCAGGTTGACCGCCTCGGAAAACAGCAGCGGCACCAGCACGTTGCCGTCCAGCGCCTGGATGATCGCGTGCACCGCCATCAGATAGAGGAACTGGTCGCTCCAGCCCCACTGGAACAGCGCGATCAGCGCCACCGGCACGGTCACCACCACCGCGCCGATGTAGGGCACCACCACCGACAGGCCGACCAGCAGGGCGAGCAGCGCCGCGTAGTCCAGCCCCAGTACCACGAAGGCGATGTAGGTCGTCACGCCGGTGATGAAAATCTCGATGACCTTGCCGCGGATGTAGTTGGCGATCTGCTGGTTCATCTCCTTCCACACCTGCTTCATCAGGCCACGCTCGCGCGGCAGGTAGCGGTGGAACCAGAGATAGAAGCGGCGGCGGTCCTTGAGGAAGAAGAACACCAGGATCGGCACCAGCACCAGGTAGATCATCACGTTGACCAGTACCGGCAGCCCGGACAGCGAGAAGGTCAGCGCCCACTGGCCGAGCCGGCCCAGCTCGTCGCGCGCCGCCTCGACGGTGCGCAGCACCTGCTCCTCGGTGACCATGCCCGGGTAGCGCTCGGGCAGCATCAGCAGCGTCGCCTGCCACTCGCCAAGCATGCGCGGCAGCTCGTTGAGCAGGGTGAACAGCTGCTTCCAGACCAGCGGCACCAGCACCAGCAGGAACACCGCGAGCAGCCCCAGGAACAGCGAATAGACCAGCCAGACCGCGAACAGATGCGGCATGCGCAGGCGCTCCAGCACGCCCACCATGCCCTGGATCAGGAAGGCGATCACCATCGCCGCCAGCACCGGCGCGAGCATCCCGCCGAACGCCAGGATGACGGTGAACCCCAGCACCAGAATGACCGCCAGCACTATCGCCTCCTCGTCGGAGAAATAGCGCTGCATCCAGTCCTGCAAAACCTTGAGCATGGAAAGACCTGCGAAACGAAAGGGCTAGCGTTCCGGTCACCCGGAAACCTGAGTGGCTACTTCTTGCGCAGCCAGTAGCGGTAGACGCCGGCCTCGACCTCTTCACGCAGCAGCGAATGCCCGGCGAGCTCGGCGAAGGCGCGGAAATCCCGTTGCGACCCGGCATCGGTGGCGATCACCTTGAGCACCGCGCCACTGGGCAGGCGGTTCAGCTCGAGCTTGGCCTTGAGCAGGGGCAGCGGACAATTGAGACCGCTGGCATCCAGCTCCGCGTCACAGGCGGGGACGGGCGGTTTGGAATCAGACATCGAAACGAACTCCGGGAATGGCCCTCAAGAATACCGAAAGCCTTGGAAAAGTAACCAGGACCCGCTACCTCCTCCGCCCCGGACCAGCCCACCAGCCTCGCGGCCTGGGACCCAGGCCACAGGCAAAATGGCGACATAGCTTTGCGCCACCGTTGCACCGCGCGACCTAGGCATCGGCAATGCCGTACGGCTAAAGTAGAGCCTTTCCCGGAACGAGCCCCGTGTACATGAAAGCACTGCGCCCCGCCCTGCTCTGCATCGCCTGCGCCCTGGCGACACCCGCGATGTCGGACGACCTGCCGTCCCTGGGCGACGCCAGCTCGTCCGTCGTCTCCCCGGAGCAGGAGTTCCAGCTTGGCCGCGCTTGGCTGAGCATGTTGCGCAGCCAGGTCGACACGCTCAACGACCCGCAGCTCAAGGACTACGTCGAGGCCACCGTCTATCGCCTGGCCGAATCCAGCGAACTGCAGGACCACCGCCTGGCATTCATCCTGATCCGCGACAAGCAGATCAACGCCTTCGCCGCGCCCGGCGGCGTCATCGGCATCAACGGCGGCCTGTTCTTCTATGCGCAGACCGAGGGCGAATACATCGCCGTACTGGCCCACGAACTCAGCCACCTGAGCCAGCGCCACTTCGCTCGCGGCATCGAGGCCCAGCAGCGCATGCAGGTGCCGGTGATGGCGGCCATGCTGGCCGGCATCGTCGCCGCCGCGGCCGGTGCCGGTGACGCCGGCATCGCTGCGATCGCCTCGACCCAGGCCGCGGCGATCCAGAACCAGTTGCGCTTCTCCCGGCAGAACGAACAGGAAGCCGACCGTGTCGGCATCGCCACCATGGCGCGCGCCGGCTACGACCCGCGCTCCATGCCGAACATGTTCGAGCGCCTGGCCCGCCAGTACCGCTACGAGGGCAAACCGCCGGAGTTCCTGCTGACCCACCCGGTCACCGATTCACGCATCGCCGACACCCGCAACCGCGCCGAACAGTTCCCCACGGGCGGCAAGGAAGACTCACTGCGCTACGAACTGATGCGCGCCCGCGTGCAGCTGATCTTCGAAGAAACCCCCGGCATGGCCGGCAAGCGCTTCCGCGCGGTGCTCAACGACGATCCGAAGAACGACGCGGCGCGCTACGGCCTGGCGCTCTCGCAGATCCGCATGGGCCAGTTGAACGATGCCCGCAGCGCTCTCCAGCAATTGCTGGCCGAGGCGCCCAACGACATCAGCTACAACCTGGCCATGGTCGACCTGGACATCACCGCCAACAAACTCCCCGATGCCCAGGCGCGGGTGCAGCGCCTGCTCGGCCAGTACCCGGAGAGTTACCCGCTGATCCAGGCCCAGGCCGACCTGATGATGAAGACCAACCGCGCCGCCGAGGCGGAGAAGACGCTGTTCAAGCTGTCGCAGAAGCGCCCGCTGGACCCGGATGTCTGGAGCCGCCTGGCGGACGCCTGCACCCTCAGCGGCAACGCCATCGGCGTGTACCAGGCCCGCGCGGAGTACGACGCGCTCACCGGCGACTACAAGCACGCCATCGAGCAACTGGACTTCGCCAAGCGCCGCGCCGGCGGCAACTTCACCCTGGCCGCGCGCCTGGATGCGCGCCAGCAGGAGTTCCGCGAGCAGGAGCGCCTGCTGAAGGAAATGATGGGCCGCTGAGACTGCCCCTGTAGGAGCGAGCTTGCTCGCGAACGGTTTACCGGCCACTACGGTGCTGGGCGATTCGCGAGCAAGCTCGCCTACGAAAAGCGCCAAAGAAAAGGCCCGGTGCAATACCGGGCCTTTTTTGTTTCAACCATGGATCAGGCGTTGCCCGCCAGCTTCAGCCTGGCCGCCTGGGTGAAGTCGAGCATGCGCTTGAGCGGCTTGATGGCCTTGGGAATCAGCGCCGGGTCGACGAATATCTCGCCACTGCCCTCCTTCAGGCACGCCAGGGTGCGCTCCAGGGTATTCATCGCCATCCACGGGCAGTGCGCGCAGCTGCGGCACGTCGCGCCGTTGCCGGCGGTGGGGGCCTCGATGAACTCCTTCTCCGGGCACAGCTGCTGCATCTTGTAGAAGATGCCGCGGTCGGTGGCGACGATGAAGCGCTTGTTCGGCAGCGTCTGCGCCGCCTTGATCAGCTGGCTGGTGGAACCCACCGCATCGGCCAGCTCGACCACTGCCTCGGGCGACTCCGGATGCACCAGGATCGCCGCGTCCGGATAGAGCGCCTTGAGGTCTTCCAGCTGCTTGGCCTTGAACTCCTCGTGGACGATGCAGGCGCCGTCCCAGAGCAGCATGTCCGCGCCGGTCTCGCGCTGGATGTAGCGCCCCAGGTGCTGGTCCGGCGCCCAGAGGATCGGCTCGCCGTTGTCCATCAGGTGCTCGACGATCTCCACCGCGCAGCTGGAGGTCACCACCCAGTCCGCCCGCGCCTTCACCGCCGCCGAGGTGTTCGCATAGACCACCACGGTGCGCTCCGGATGCTGATCGCAGAACGCCGAGAACTCGTCCACCGGGCAGCCCAGGTCCAGCGAGCAGGTCGCCTCCAGGGTCGGCATCAGCACGCGCTTCTCGGGGTTGAGGATCTTGGCGGTCTCGCCCATGAAGCGAACGCCGGCGACCACCACGGTCTGCGCCGGATGCTGGTTGCCGAAGCGGGCCATTTCCAGCGAATCGGAAACGCAGCCGCCGGTTTCCTCGGCCAGCGCCTGGATCACCGGGTCGCAGTAGTAATGCGCGACCAGCACGGCGTTCTGCGCCTTGAGCTCGGCAGCGATGGCGGCACGGTAATCGGCCTCTTCCTGCGCGCTCAGCACCCGCGGCTGCTTGGCAGCCAGGTGAGCCTGAACCAGCAGGCGTTCGGAAATCTGGGACATCGTGTGGAAACCTCGACAGGCACGGCTCTGATTATGCCGACGATTCTATCACCACCGCCTTTCCCGCGACGCGGCGCGCGCGGCCGTATGGCGGACTTTTTCCGGCACATGGCAAAAGCCCCGTGACCTTTCGATCACGGGGCTTTTGCAGATGTGTTGGTGGGTCGTGTGGGATTCGAACCTACGACCAATTGGTTAAAAGCCAACTGCTCTACCGACTGAGCTAACGACCCAACGCGAGGCGTATAATACTGATTTCTAACGCAAAAACAACACCCCTCGAAAACTTTTTTTAAAAATATCGCGTCGGGTCTGCAATTCCGGCCGCACGGAAGCCCTCGGCGCGCAGCCGGCAGCTGTCGCACTTGCCGCACGCGCGCCCGTCATCATCGGCCTGATAGCAGGATACGGTCAGGCTGTAATCCACGCCCTGCGCGATTCCCGCCTGGATGATCTGCGCCTTGGAGAGGAACTGCAGCGGCGCCTGGATGCGGAAGCCCTCGCCTTCCACGCCGGCCTTGGTGGCCAGGTTGGCCATGCGCTCGAAGGCCTCGACGAACTCCGGGCGGCAATCCGGGTAGCCGGAGTAGTCCACCGCGTTCACACCGATGAAGATGTCCCGCGCGCCCAGCACTTCCGCCCAGCCCAGGGCCAGCGAGAGGAATACGGTATTGCGCGCCGGCACATAGGTCACCGGAATGCCCTCGCCCGGCGCTTCCGGCACATCGATGCTGCTATCGGTCAGTGCCGAGCCGCCGATACCGTTCAGGTTCAGGCCGATCACCTTGTGCTCGATGACGCCCAGCTGGCGCGCGACGCGCTCGGCCGCGTGCAGCTCGGAACGATGACGCTGGCCGTAGTCGAAGCTCATGCTGTAGCAGTCATAACCCTGGGCTTTGGCCATTGCGACCACGGTCGCGGAGTCCAGGCCGCCGGAAAGCAGGATCACGGCCTTCTTGTCGTTCATGGCTTTCTTGTCGCGCATAAATCAGGTCTCCTCCGCGCTCAGTGGCCCGGCTCGTCGTTCCAGAGAATCTTGTGCAGTTGCAGTTGCAGACGCACCGGCAGGTTGTCGTCGACGATCCACTCGGCCAGCGCGCGGGCATCCACCTGGCCGTGGCTGGGCGAGAACAGCACCTCGCCGGCACGCCGTTCCAGGCGGTACTCGATGAGCTTGGATACCGCCCAGTCGTAGTCCTCGCGCGAGCAGATGACGAACTTCACCTGATCGTTGGACGTCAGCTCGCCGATGTTCGCGTAGCGATTGCGCGCCACTTCGCCGGAGCCCGGCGTCTTCAGGTCCAGCACGCGGCTGACGCGGCGGTCGGTGGCGGAGATATCCAGGGCACCGCTGGTTTCCAGCGACACGTCGTAGCCGGCGTCGCAGAGACGCTGCAGCAGCGGGATGCAGTTGGGCTGGGCCAGCGGCTCACCACCGGTGACGCAAACGTAGCGCGGCTTGTAGCCGGCGACCTGGTCAAGGATGGCGTCGAGGGACAGGATCTCGCCACCGCTGAAGGCGTAGGCGGTATCGCAGTACTGGCAGCGCAGGGGACAGCCGGTCAGGCGTACGAACACCGTCGGCAAGCCGGTGGTGCGCGTTTCCCCCTGCAACGAGTAGAAAATCTCGGTGATTCGCAGGGTCTGTTGCATATCAGCCACGGGCGTGACGGCGATACAGGCCATCCGCCTCCGTTGCGTTGGAGTCAGGAGCGCGGTGACGCGCTCGGCATATCCCGGAGCGCCGCAGACATCAGCCGAGCTGAAACCGCGGGCGCTTCCGGAGGGCGGGGATTCTAACGAAAAAGCCCGCGACGGGCGCGGGCTTTCGGACTGCTGGGCGATGCCTTACTTGAGGTTCTTCAGGTCGCGCTGGGCCAGCTGCGCGGCGGAGCTGCCCGGATACTGGGCGATCACCTGCTGCAGGATGCCGCGGGCCTTGTCGCTGTTGCCCAGGCGACGCTCGACGTCGGCCAGCTTGTACAGCGAGTCCGGCACCTTGGCGCTGCTCGGGTAGGCCTGGCTGACACGGGCGAAGGCCTGGCCGGCGCCCTGCAGGTCGCCCTTGGCGAGGTTCACTTCGCCGAGCCAGTACTGCGCGTTGCCGGCGTACTGGCTGTTGGGGTACTTGCGCAGGAAGGCGCCGAAGGCCTGGCTGGCCTTGTCGAAGTCCTTGGCCTTGATCAGGTCGAAGGCGGCGTCGTAGTAGAGCTTCTCTTTTGCCGGGTCGCCCGGCTCGCTGCTGGCGGCGGGCTGCTGTGCGGCGGCTGCGCCGGCACCTGCGGCACTGGCGCCGGCAGCGGGGGAATTCTGTTGGGCAGCACCGGCTGCGCCGGCACCCGCGCCGCTGGAGATGCGGCTGTCGAGGTCCTGGTAGCGCTCCAGGTTTTCCTGCTTCATCTGTTGGATCTGGTTCTGCTGCTCTTCGAGCATGCCGCGCAGACGGGACATTTCTTCCTGCATCTGCTGCAGCTGCATGAACAGCTGAGCCTGACCGGAGACGGGCTGACTAGTCATCCCGCCTCCGGCATAGGCGCCCTCAGCGCCTGCGGTGCCATAACCCGAGGGCGGCGTGCTGGCGTAACCGCCATCAGTGCCGTCCTGTACCGGAACCGCGGCCGCCGCCAGGAGGGGCAGGCCGCATGCGATCAAGGTCAGAAAACGCAGGCGCATCGGCATCACGTCTTACTTCTTCAGCTCAACGCGACGGTTCTGGGCCCAGGACTGCTCGTCGTGGCCAGTGGCAACCGGACGCTCTTTACCGTAGGAGACCAGTTCCAGCTGAGCCGGGGAAACGCCCTGCAGAACCAGGTAACGCTGAACGGCCTTGGCACGACGCTCGCCCAGAGCCATGTTGTACTCGCGGGTACCGCGCTCGTCAGTGTGGCCTTCCAGGACAACGCGCTGACCGGAGGACTTCAGGTCCTTGGCGTGTACGTCCAGAGCGCGCATGGCTTCCGGCTTCAGGTCGGAGCTGTCGTACTCGAAGTAGAAGGTGGTGATAGCGCGCAGAGCGGCTTCGTCGCTCAGGGAGCCGTCAACGGCACCGCTGTTTGCGCCGTAGCCAGCGTTCGGGTCAACGCCGCCATTGGCGCCTTCGCCGGAAGCGTCGCCGCCCTTGGAGGAACAGCCAACGGCAACAGCCATGGCCAGAGCAAGCGCGGCAAATTTGCCGAATTTCAGCATTTCCATCATGTAACTCCTAATGAACCCCAGTGTATAAGTTTGAAGCAGTTGGCGACCGTCAGTTCAGGTAAGGGGACCAGGAAGGCTCGCGCACATCGCCCTGAGCGGTGGGAATCGGCAACCGAACGCGTCCATTGATGCTGACGAGCATCAGTACGCCCCGGTCCTGCTGGCGGGTGGCGTATATTAGCATCGTGCCATTGGGCGCAACAGTGGGCGAGTCGTCCAGAGTGGTGTTGGAGAGCACGCGCAGATTGCCGCGCTGAAGGTCCTGCGCCGCGATCTGGAAGTTGGTGAAACCGTCCTGGCGGTGAACCATTACCAGCGTTTTCTCATCCGCGGAAAGTTTCGGGTTGGCGTTGTAGTTGCCAATGAAAGTCACACGATCGGTGGCGCCCGAGTTCACGTTCATCTTGTAGATCTGCGGCTTGCCGCCACGGTCCGAGGTGAAGTACAGGGTCGAGCCGTCCTTGCCCCAGAAGGGTTCGGTGTCGATTGCCTGGTTGTTGGTCAGGCGGCGCAGCTGGCGGCTGCCCAGGTCCATCACGTAGACCTCCGGGTTGCCGTCGCGCGACAGCACGAAGGCCAGGCGGTTGCCGTCCGGCGAGAAGGCCGGGGCGCCGTTGAGGCCTTCGAAGTTGGAGATCTGCTCGCGGCGGCCGGTGTCGACGTACTGCATGAAGATGCGCGGACGCTTCTGCTCGAAGGAGACATAGGCGATGCGGCGGCCATCGGGCGAGAAGCGCGGCGACAGGATCGGCTCGCGGGACTGCAGCAGGGTCACCGGGCGCGCGCCGTCATAGTCGGAGCGCTGCAGGGTGTAGCGGGTGTTGTCCACGGAGAAGCGTTCGGCGGTCACGTAGAGCAGCCGGGTGGAGAACGCGCCCTTGATGCCGGTGAGCTTCTCGAAGGACTGGTCGGCGATGTAGTGCGCCATGTCGCGCAACTGGTCGGTGGTGCCGCCCACGCTGCCGGTCAGGACCTGCTGCTGGGTCGCCACGTTGAACAGGCCGTACTGGATCTGCAGGCGGCCGCCGGCCGGCACGATGTTGCCGATCAGCACGTACTGCGCGCCGAGCGCCTGCCAGTCACGGTAGATCACCTCGCTGGCCTGGGCCGGCTGGCTGATCATGTTCTGCCGCGGGGTCGGTTCGAAGTAGCCGGAGTTGCGCAGGTCGTTGCCGATGACGCTGGACATGTCCTCGGGCAGCACGTTGCCGCCCTGCCAGCCGAACGGGACCACGGCAATCGGGACGGCCGAGTCGCGACCGCTGGAGATCACCAACGGGTCGGCGGCCTGCGCCACGCCGGCCACCAGGGCCAGGGCGAACAGCGCGAAGCGAATCAGGGTACTCACAGACTTAAATCCTCCGGTTTGAAGACGATGCGGCGCTGACGGTAGAGCTGGTCAAAGGTCGCACGATCCAGTTGTTGCATCTCGGGAACCCGGCCGACGTTACGCACCGCCGCCACCGCGGAGGCATCGAACGGCTTGTCGCCACTCGAGCGGGTCACGCTGGCGTTGGTGATGGTGCCATCCGGCAACATCTGGATCAGCACCTCTACGCTCATTCCGTTACGCGCCGATGGCGGGCGGTTCCATTGCTCGCTCACCAGCTTGACGATCAGATCGTCGAGGCTGCCGGCCACTTCGTTGCCCTGCTCGTCAGCCAAGGCCTGCTGCCGCTGCGGAGTGTCCGACAGCAACTCGGCCAGCGCCTGGGCCTTCTTGTCTTCCTGTGCCTTTCGGGCTGCAGCCGCAGCCGCCTTCTTCTTGGCTGCTTCCACCGCGGCGGCCTTCTTCTTGGCCTCGTCTGCAGCGGCTTTCTTCTTCGCGTCCTCGGCAGCCTGCTTCTTGGCCTCTTCGGCCGCCTTTTTCTTGGCGTCCTCGGCGGCCTGCTTCTTGGCTTCTTCCTCGGCCTTCTTCTTGGCGATGTCCGCCTGCTGCTTCTCTGCAGCGGCCTTCGCCGCGGCCTCCTTCTTGGCCGCGGCGGCATCGGCGGCCTTCTTGGCATCGGCCTCTTTCTTGGCTTCAGCGGCCTTTTGAGCTGCGTCGGCCTTCTTTTGTTCCTCGGCCTTGGCAGCAGCGACGGCCTCCTGCTCGGCCTTCTTCTGCTCGAGCTGCTCCTGCTCGTATTGCCGCGCCGCCGTTTTCTTGGCTTCGCCGGCAATCTTCTGGTTGGTCTGCTGGGTCGCCTGGCTCTTGGATTTCAGCTGGTACAGGGTGGCCTGAACGATCGGCCGCGAAGGCGGCAGTTCAGGCGCCATGGCCCAACTGACGAAGAGCATGGCGAAGATCAGGACGTGCAGGGCTACGGCCAGGACGATCGGCCAGAAATAGCTTTCCGAAGGAGAGCGCTCGAGCTGGTGCATCAAGTCCCCGGCGCCTCGGTAATCAGACCGACGTTACCGACACCGGCTTTCTGCAGGCCGCCCATGACGGCCATGACCGAACCGTAGTCGACCGCCTTGTCGCCCCGGACGAAGACCTGGACCTTCTTACCCTGGCGGCTGTTCTCGGCCAGGATGCCAGTGGCAGCGCCGACCAGCTGATCGAGGGACACGGCAGTCTGGCTGCCCTTGCCCTGATCCGGATCGACCTCGGCCCCCATGTTCCAGTAGTAGGTCTTGTCGGCCTTGATGGAGATGGTGAGGACGCGCGAATCGTTGTCCTGCGGCAGCGCCTCGCTGGAAACCTTGGGCAGGTCGACCTTGACCCCCTGGTTGAGCATCGGCGCGGTCACCATGAAAATCACCAGCAGCACCAACATCACGTCGATGTAGGGCACCACGTTCATTTCGGCGACCGGCTTGCGCTTGTGACGAACCCTTGCCATATCGGCTTACCTCTTACGTCGTCTTCAATCGTCGCTGGTGTGCACTTTGCGGTGCAGGATGGCCTGGAACTCGTCGGCGAAGGTGTAGTAACGGCCGATCAGGGTTTCCGAGCGAGCGGCGAAGCGGTTGTAGGCTATGACTGCGGGAATCGCGGCGAACAGGCCGATGGCGGTGGCGATCAGCGCTTCGGCGATGCCCGGCGCCACGGTGGCGAGGGTTGCCTGCTGCACGGCGGCCAGGCCGCGGAAGGAGTTCATGATGCCCCATACGGTGCCGAACAGGCCGATGTACGGGCTGGTGGAACCGACGGTGGCGAGGAACGGCAGGCTGGTTTCCAGCTTCTCTTCCTCACGGGAGATGGCGACTCGCATGGCGCGGGAAACGCCCTCCATCACCGCATCCGGATCGACGCCGGCCTGCTGGCGCAGACGGGAGAATTCCTTGAAGCCGGCGCGGAATATCTGCTCGACGCCGGAATCCGGATCGGGGTTGCTGCCGGCCTGGCGGTAGAGCTTGGACAGGTCGATGCCCGACCAGAAGCGTTCTTCGAAGGTTTCCAGGGCCTTCTTCGCCGAGCGCATCATGTTGCTGCGCTGGAAAATCATGATCCAGGAAGTGACCGATGCGGCCACCAGGGTCAGCATGACCAGCTGTACCACAAGGCTGGCGTTACTGATCAAGCTCCACATGGAAGTATGGTCGACGACGTTCGGTTCCACGTTAATCTCCTGCTGAAAGGGTGTCCGGACTGCCGGCAAATGCCGCGCGCAACACATCTGGGATAGCGCGGGGCTTCAGGTTGTCCGCCCGCACGCACGCCACCAGGAATCGCCCCTCGCAGAGCAAGGTCGAATCCGACGCCCGCCGAACCTGTTGACGAAACTTCAGGCTCGCGCGGTTCAACTCCTCCACCTCGGCACTGACGAGCAGCTCGTCGTCCAGACGGGCCGGCGCGTGATAGCGCGCCTCTGCCGAATGAACGACGAAAAGCAGGTTCTCTCCCGCCAGCTGCGACTGGGCGAAGCCCAGGTCACGCAGCCGCTCGGTACGAGCCCGCTCCATGAACTTGAGGTAGTTGACGTAGTAGACGATGCCGCCGGCATCGGTGTCTTCGTAATAGACCCGATAACGCTGCTGGAACGGCTGACCCCCGTGTTGCGCGCGCATACTCTAGAACCAAGTCAGGGCTTTGCCAATCGGCAATCGCCTACAAATGCAATTAATTACCATCTTCAGGAGCAAACAGATCCGATGCTGCTCCCTCCCCCATCCGCTTCGGCACATTCAGTCCGAAATGCAGGTACGCATGCCGGGTCACCACACGTCCCCGCGGCGTGCGCATGATATAGCCTTGCTGGATCAGATAGGGCTCCAGCACGTCTTCGATCGTGTGCCTTTCTTCGCTGATGGCCGCCGCCAGGTTGTCGATTCCCACCGGCCCGCCGTCGAACTTGTCGATCATGGTCAGCAGCAGGCGGCGATCCTGGTGGTCGAAGCCCCGCTCGTCAACGTCCAGCAGGTTCAGCGCCTTGTCGGCGATGTCGCTGCTGATATGCCCGGTGCCACGCACCTCGGCGAAGTCGCGCACCCGGCGCAACAGGCGGTTGGCGATCCGCGGCGTGCCCCGCGCCCGCCGGGCGATCTCGTAGGCGCCCGCCGGCTCGATTTCCAGCCCGAGGATGCCGGCGGAACGGCTGACGATGGTGGAGAGGTCGTCCACACCGTAGAACTCCAGGCGCTGGACGATGCCGAAGCGGTCACGCAGCGGGTTGGTCAGCATCCCGGCCCGGGTCGTCGCGCCCACCAGGGTGAACGGCGGCAGGTCCAGCTTGATCGAGCGGGCCGCCGGCCCTTCGCCGATCATGATGTCCAGCTGGAAGTCTTCCATCGCCGGGTACAGCACTTCCTCGACGATCGGTGACAGCCGGTGGATCTCGTCGACGAACAGCACATCGTTGGGTTCGAGGTTGGTCAGCAGCGCCGCCAGATCGCCCGGACGCTCCAGCACCGGGCCGGAAGTGCTCTTGATCGAGACGCCCATTTCCTGCGCGATGATGTTCGCCAGGGTGGTCTTGCCCAGACCGGGCGGACCGAAGATCAGGGTGTGATCGAGCGCCTCGCTGCGCCCCCTGGCCGCCTGGATGAACAGTTCCATCTGCTCGCGCACCACCGGCTGGCCGATGTAGTCGGCCAGCTTCAGGGGACGGATGGCACGGTCGAACTGCTCTTCGCGGTCGCGGCCGGATACAGAGGAAATCAGGCGATCAGCTTCGATCATCGATGTCTACCTAGACCATGCCTTTCAACGAGCGGCGGATGAGTTCTTCGCTGGACAGACCTTCCTCCTGCACGGCGGCCACTGCGCGGCTCGCCTCCTGCGGCTTGAAGCCCAGCGCGATCAGCGCGCTGACGGCATCGGATTCGGCGCTTGAGACTGCCGCGACCCGCTTGGGTTCCACCACCAGCGGCGCGATCGACGGAATATTTTCCCAGGCCTTGAAACGATCCTTGAGTTCGACCAGCAGGCGCTCGGCGGTCTTCTTGCCCACCCCCGGAATCTTCACCAGGGTGGAAGTATCCTGCGCCTGGACGCAGCGTACCAGCTCATCGACTTCCAGACCCGACATCAGTGCAAGAGCGAGTTTCGGCCCCACCCCGTTGAGGCGGATCAGCTCGCGGAACAGCTCGCGCTCGCGCTTCTCGGCGAAGCCATAGAGCAGGTGCGCATCCTCGCGCACCACCAGGTGCGTATGCAGCGTCACCGGCTCGCCGACGCCGGGCAGACGATAGAGCGTGGTCATCGGTACTTCGAGCTCGTAGCCCAGCCCGTTCACATCGACGATCAGGTGCGGCGGCTGTTTTTCCGCCAGGGTGCCACGCAGGCGTCCAATCACAGGTAAGCGTCCTTAGTTGCTAGATTCGGGATCACAGGCGCAGGCGGCCGCCGCGTCGGCGCGCACCCACCAGCCCGTGCGGCACCAGGCTCTGCCGGGTATGCGCGTGGCACAGGGCGATGGCCAGGGCGTCGGAGGCATCGATCTGCGGTTTCTGCACCAGCTTGAGCAGGTGCATGACCATCATCTGCACCTGCTGCTTGTCCGCGCCGCCGGTGCCGGCGATGGCCTGCTTGACCTGGCTGGCGGTGTACTCGGCGATCAGCAGCCCCTCTTCCGCCGCCGCGACGATGGCCGCGCCGCGCGCCTGCCCGAGCTTCAGCGCCGAGTCGGCGTTGCGCGCCATGAACACCTGCTCGATGCCCATCATGGTCGGCCTGTAGGTCTGGATGACCTCGCGCACGCCGCGGAAGACGATCTGCAGGCGTTCATGCAGCTCGCCATTGCCGGTGCGGATGCACCCCGACGCCACGTATTCGCAGCCCCGGCCGGTGTCGCGCACCACGCCGAAGCCGGTAATCCGTGAGCCTGGGTCAATGCCGAGAATCAGGGTCATGTCCGTCCGATCACGCCTTGCAGGCCAACGCCAGATACCAAAAACCGGAAGCGGGAGATGCCGCATCCGACCACTCCCGCTTCCGGCTTCGAAGCATCGCCGGTGGTGGGATCAGCCCAGTTGGGCCATCACCTCGTCCGGGATATCCGCATTGGAGTAGACGTTCTGCACGTCGTCCAGGTCCTCCAGCATGTCGATCAGCTTGAGCACCTTCTGCGCGGTTTCCAGGTCCAGGGGCGCAGTGGTCGACGGGATCATGGCGATCTCCGCGTCCTCACCCTTGAAGCCGGCTTCGGTCAGCGCCTCGTTGACCGAGATGAAGTCGGCGAAGCTGGTGAACACGTCGATGGAGCCATCGTCGTTGACCACCACGTCGTCGGCGCCGGCTTCCAGCGCGGCGTCCATCAGGGCTTCCTCGTTCACGCCCGGCGCGTAGCTGATCTGGCCCTTGCGCTCGAACATGTAGGCCACCGAACCATCGGTACCCAGGTTGCCGCCGCACTTGCTGAAGGCGTGGCGCACTTCGGCCGCGGTGCGGTTGCGGTTGTCGGTCATGGCCTCGACGATGATCGCCACGCCGCTGGGCGCGTAACCTTCGTAGGTCAGCTCTGCCATGTTGTCCGCTTCGCCGGAGCCCACGCCGCGGGCGATGGCGCGATCGATGGTGTCGCGGGTCATGTTGGCGGTCAGCGCCTTGTCCACGGCCAGGCGCAGACGCGGGTTGTCCGCCGGGACGCCGCCGCCCTGCTTGGCGGCGACGGTCAGCTCACGGATGAGCTTGGTGAAGATCTTGCCCTTCTTGGCGTCCTGACGTTCCTTGCGGTGCTTGATGTTGGCCCATTTGGAATGACCAGCCATAACTGACTCCGTATCGCTTGTTTCGGCATGCGCCGCCCGGCGGCGGGCAGCGTTGCGGGTTGAATCGACTTACTCGGCGGCCTTCTGCTGCTCGCGCAGGCGGATGTGCAGCTCGCGCAGCGCCTTGCCATCCACGGTGCCCGGCGCCTGGGTCATGACGTCGCCGGCGCTCTGGGTTTTCGGGAAGGCGATGACTTCACGGATCGAGGCCGCGCCGGTCATCAGCATCACCAGGCGGTCCAGGCCGAAGGCCAGGCCACCGTGCGGCGGCGCGCCGTACTTGAGGGCGTCGAGGAGGAAGCCGAACTTCTCTTCCTGCTCCGCATCGTCGATGCCCAGCACGCGGAACACCGCCTGCTGCATGGACTTGTCGTGGATACGGATGGAGCCGCCGCCCAGCTCGGTGCCGTTGAGCACCATGTCGTAGGCACGGGACAGGGCCACGGCCGGGTTGGCCTCCAGCTCCGCCGGGGTGCACTTGGGCGAGGTGAAGGGGTGGTGCAGCGAAGTCAGGCTGCCGTCGTCGTTCTCTTCGAACATCGGGAAGTCCACGACCCACATCGGCGCCCACTCCCTGGTGAGCAGGTTGAGGTCATGGCCGACCTTGATACGCAGCGCGCCCAGGGCGTCGCAGACGATCTTGGCCTTGTCGGCGCCGAAGAACACGATGTCGCCGTCGACCGCGCCGACGCGATCGAGGATCACGTTCAGGTTGGCTTCCGGGATGAACTTGACGATCGGCGACTGCAAGCCTTCCACGCCCTTGGCGCGTTCGTTGACCTTGATGTAGGCCAGGCCCTTGGCGCCGTAGATGCCGACGAACTTGGTGTAGTCGTCGATCTGGCTGCGCGGCATGGAGGCGGCGCCCGGTACGCGCAGGGCGGCGACGCGGCCCTTCGGATCGTTGGCCGGGCCGGAGAAGACCTTGAATTCCACTTCCTTCAGCTGGTCGGCGACGTCGACCAGCTCCAGCGGGATGCGCAGGTCCGGCTTGTCCGAACCATAGCGGCGCATGGCTTCTTCGAAGGGCATGTGCGGGAATTCGTCGAACTCGACATCCAGCACTTCCTTGAACAGCTGGCGCACCATCTTCTCGGTGATCCCGATGATGTCGCTTTCGTCCAGGAAGCTGGTCTCGATGTCGATCTGGGTGAATTCCGGCTGGCGGTCGGCACGCAGGTCTTCGTCGCGGAAGCACTTGGCGATCTGGTAGTAGCGATCGAAGCCGGCCACCATCAGCAGCTGCTTGAACAGCTGGGGCGACTGCGGCAGGGCGAAGAAGTGACCCGGGTAGGTGCGGCTCGGGACCAGGTAGTCCCGTGCGCCTTCCGGAGTCGGACGACCGAGGATCGGGGTTTCCACGTCGAGGAAACCATTCTCGTCCAGGTAGCGGCGGATGCTGCTGGTGATGCGCGCGCGCAGCTTCAGCTTGGCGGCCATTTCCGGGCGGCGCAGGTCGATGAAGCGATAGCGCAGGCGGGTTTCCTCGCCCACGTCGGAATATTCGTCCAGCGGGAACGGCGGAGTCTCGGCCTGGTTCAGCACTTCCAGCTCGTAACCCAGCACTTCGATGGCGCCGGAGGCCATGTTGGCGTTGCGCGCGCCTTCCGGACGCATGCGCACCTTGCCGGTGACCTTCACCACGTATTCGCTGCGCACACGGTCGGCCTTGGCGAAGGTTTCCGCGCGGTCCGGGTCGAACACGACCTGGGCCAGACCCTCGCGGTCACGAATATCGAGGAAGATCACCCCGCCGTGGTCGCGACGGCGGTGCACCCAACCGCAAAGCGTGACTTCCTGGCCGTCCAGGCTCTCGTTCAATTGGCCGCAATAGTGGCTGCGCATCATGGTGTGTTTCGCTTCTCGCAAGTCTTGGATTCTGTGGAACCGCTCATTCGCTGGCGGAGCAGCCGCCACCACCGCAACCGGTGGCCGGACAGGCCGCAGGAGTATCGCCGGAGGCCAGATTCTTCTTCGCCCCGGTCTTGAAGTCGGTCTCGTACCAGCCGCCGCCCCCCAGGCGGAAGCCCGGCGCCGACAGCATCTTCTTCAATTCGGGAGCCTTGCAGGCCGGGCAATCGACCAACGGCGCATCGCTGAACTTCTGAATGGCTTCCAGCTGATGTGCGCAGGATTGGCACTGGTATTCGTAAATCGGCATCGGACACCTTGGCTGAGACAGCGCCACGGGCCCGCGTCCCGCGGCAAAGGCGGGATTATAGCCTGAAAAAACCAAGGGTTGCAGCCGCCCCTCTGTGAGCCGCCGCAGCCTTCGCCGTCGCGACAGGGTGATAGACCAAACCTATCGATCACCTTGACACAAGCCAAGAGCTCCACAAACTCATCGATGCTAGCCTGACCCGCAAGAATCGAATCGACAGCTGAACCGCACCCAAGGAGGTCGCCATGGAAATCAACATCGGAATCGCCGAGCAGGACCGGGCCGCCATTGCCGACGGCCTGTCCCGACTGCTGGCCGACACCTACACCCTTTACCTGAAGACCCACAACTTCCACTGGAACGTCACCGGGCCGATGTTCAATACCCTGCACCTGATGTTCGAGGGGCAATACACCGAACTGGCGCTGGCCGTGGACAGCATCGCCGAGCGCATTCGCGCACTGGGCTTCCCCGCACCGGGAACCTACGCCGCCTACGCTCGCCTGTCCTCGATCAAGGAAGAGGAAGGCGTACCGGATGCCAGGGAAATGATCCGCCTGCTGGTACAGGGGCAGGAAGCCGTGGTGCGCACCGCCCGCAACCTCTTCCCCCTGCTGGACAAGGTCAACGACGAACCCACCGCCGACCTGCTGACCCAGCGCATGCAGGTCCATGAAAAGACTGCCTGGATGCTCCGCAGCCTGCTCGCCGAATAACTCTCCTTTATTAAGGAAGCCCGCGATAGAGCGGGCCTTCCCTTCCCCAGGAGAGGCCTAAGCGGTTGATTTGAGAAGGCAAACGGATTGCGGTTAAATACCGCCGTGCGTTTCGCGCATAGGCCGTCCGACACGCTTTCATACTTTCCTTCAGCGCTGCATCGTCGGACAGCTACTTCTTCGTTACCCGTTCAAGGTGAATCCGTAGCCATGTTGAAGATCGTCCATCTCCTGACGGGCGTCGCAGCACTCGTGCTGTCGTTCGTTCCCAGTTTGCGCAACGATGCCCTGCCCTACCTGCAACAAAGCGATGCCGTCTACCTCGCACTGCTCGGCCTGACCAGCCTGCTGCTCGCCCCGAACAGCGGCCTCAGGCAGCCCGCCGCACTGCAAAGCCTGTCCACCGCCCTGGTGGTCCTGGCCGTCGTACTGCAAGTGCTGATCCTCCTCGCCCCATTGCCCTTCATCGGCGAGCAGCCGGCCGTTGTGCTGCCACTGCTGAGCCTGGCTGCCGCCGCGGTCCTGCAATGGGCCGCCAGTCTGAACAGGTCCCGCACCCCGGCCGCCGCGCCGACCAGCGACGAGAACCGCGAAACCGGCACAGTGAAGTGGTTCAACACTTCCAAGGGTTTCGGTTTCATTTCCCGCGATACCGGGGAAGACATCTTCGTGCACTTCCGCGCCATCCGCGGCGAGGGCCACCGCATCCTGATCGAAGGGCAGCGCGTGGAGTTCTCCATCGTCCAGCGCGACAAGGGCCTCCAGGCCGAGGACGTGATCGCAGCCCTGCCCAACCGGCGCTGAACGCTCCAATAAAAAGCCCGCCGATTGGCGGGCTTTTTATTGACTCGGTCTTTACCGGTTCAGCTTTCTATTGGCTCAGCCTTTTATCGGCTCAATAGTGCGGTGGCGGCACCTCATCGTCCGCCACGCCAACCTGCCCCTGCAGATCCTCCAGACGCTTGAGCAGCGCCTGCATCTGCAGACGCAGACGCTCGATCACCCGCTCCTGCTCGTAGACCACGTCGCTCAAGGTCTGCAACGCGTCATCCTGGAAGGCCAGCCGGCTCTCCAGGTCCGCAACCCGATCCTCCAGTTCCATCACTCACTCCTGCACAAAGCGGAACTCGTCACCCAGCACCATGCGCAGCTTCTCGCGCAGGCGGGCAAGCTCCTCGGCACTGTAAGGCACCGCCGGATGGCGTCCCCATACCGGGCCCGGCCAGGCCGCATCGTTGCGGCGGCGCACGATCACATGGACATGCAACTGACAGACGACATTGCCGAGATTGGCGACGTTCATCTTGTCGGCGCAGAAGGTGTCCTTGAGGGTTTCCGCCAGTTGCGTGGCCTCCCTCCAGAGTTGCTGCTGATCGTCGGGATCGAGCTGGAACAGCTCACTCACATCCTCGCGTCGGGGCACCAGGATGAACCATGGATACTGCGAGTCATTCATCAGCAGCAGACTGCTCAACGGAAAATCCCCCACCGGGACGGTGTCCTGCTTCAGGCGGGAATCCAGGGCGAACATAACTACATCTCCTGTTCGACGAACGCATTGATAAGACTAGCCCCGCCAGGGGCCGAAGGGTGCGCAGGATACTAGAGCGGCCAGCCAGCGAATACGTTCGCACCTCTCCGGGGCATGCAGCCACCGCCCGGCACCGGGAGCGTGCATGACACGCCGCGGCGAATTCCGACAACGAGCGCCAAACACCGATCTCACGACCAAGAGCATTGAACGGCGCAGAAAAATCGTTAAACCCACCAACACGACACAATTCTGAAAACGACGCTGGCACATGCTCTTTATTGCAAATCCACCAAAGAACCCGTGAAATGCGTCATCGCGCCGCAAGCCCGGCGATGCGAAGCAACAAGGGAGCATTTGTGCACGCTTGTTGCTAACCAGAGGACGGAGGGCAAGGACATGACCGCCGCGCCCGCTACGTGCGGCGCGACGAAGGGAACCCGAAAGTGGTCAATTGGAGAACCGAACCACACCGGCTGACGCGACCAACAAAGACTGCAAACCGGGGAGCAATCTCTTTTTGCAACATTGAATCTGCCTGAATGCGACATAGTTCATGCAGGTTTGCGACAGCCCCGTAAAGTTTTCGCGTGATTAATTGGGCAACTATCGCCAAGAGAACACGCGTGCTATAAGTTAGCGCCGACAAAAAGAATGAGCCGTCACCGCGGCACTGTGATGGCAGATAATTTCAAAACCAAAGGAGCAATCACAATGAAAGTGATGAAGTGGAGCGCCATCGCCCTGGCGGTAGCTGCAGGCACCACGCAACTGGCAATGGCCGAACCCTTCGTAGGCAATCAGGCTGAATCCAAAGGCTTTGTCGAAGACAGCAGCCTGAACTTCCTGGTTCGCAACTACTACTTCAATCGCAACAAGAAAGATGGCGCCACCGACGCCCGCGATTGGACCCAGGGCTTCTGGGCCAACTACAACTCCGGCTTCACTCAAGGCGTTGTAGGCTTCGGCGTTGACGCCTTCGGCTACCTGGGCCTGAAACTCGACGGTGGCAGCGGTTACGGTGGCACCGGTAACCTGCCGGTTCACGACAACGGCGAGAAGGCCGATGACTTCGGCAAAGCCGGCGCAGCCGTCAAGGTCCGCATCTCCAAGACCGAACTGAAAGTCGGTGACATGCAGCCCACCGCCCCGGTATTCGCTGTAGGCGGCACCCGCCTGCTGCCGCAAACCGCCAGCGGTATCGCGCTGATGAGCAGCGAAATTGACGGCCTGGACCTCGAAGGCGGTCACTACTACTCCGGTACCGGCCAGGACACCACCAACCGTGATGGCGAGATTTGGTCGCAATACGGTGGCGTTACCGCCAACTCCGCCGACTTCGTTGGCGGCAAGTACCAATTCAACGATCAGTTCAGCGCACAGCTGTACGGCGCCCAGGTTGAAGACCTGTGGGACCAGTACTACGTCAACCTGAACTACACCCTGCCGATCGCTGACGACCAGTCCCTGGGCTTCGACGCCAACTACTACAACACCCGCGATTCGGGCAGTTCCAAGCTGGGCGACATCAGCAACAACACCTACTCGCTGGCCGCCGCCTACTCCTTCCTGAAGGCGCACACCCTGACCCTGGCCTTCCAGAAAGTGAACGGCAACACTCCGTTCGACTACATCGGCATCGGTGACAACAACGCAGGTGGCGACTCGATCTTCCTCGCCAACTCCATCCAGTACTCCGACTTCAACGGCCCGGGTGAAAAATCCTGGCAGGCTCGCTACGACCTGAGCATGGCCGAGTACGGCGTACCCGGCCTGACCTTCATGACCCGTTACGTACATGGCGAAGACATCGACGGTACCAAGATCGATCCGACCAGCCCCTACGCCGCCTATGGTTATGGCGAAGACGGCAAGCACCACGAGACCAACGTCGAAGCCAAGTACGTAGTACAAAGCGGCCCGGCGAAGGACCTGTCCTTCCGCATCCGTCAAGCCTGGCACCGTGCCAACACAGACCAGGCCGAAGGCGATATCGACGAATTCCGTCTGATCATCGACTACCCGCTGTCCGTTCTGTAATACAGGGCGAACCGCAGGTAATGAAAAGCCCGGCTTCGGCCGGGCTTTTTTATTGCACACTTACCTACAACTTCGAACGTATCCGTTACATCGGCAATACATAGGTCCCCGTTACATGGGCTACCAACTCCTGCTGGTTGCTCACGGAATAGACGGACACCTCGCACACTACCTGCCGGCGACCCAGCTTCAATATCTTTGCCTCCGCCAGCAGGTCTTCCGGCTTCGGCTTGCTGAGAAAGTTGATATTGAGGTTGGAAGTAACAGCCATCTCGACGTTATCCAACTGAGCCAGAATCACCGCATACATGGCCGCATCCGCCAGCGCCATGATGGTCGGTCCCGACACCGTGCCGCCCGGGCGCACCAGCTTGCCGTGGAAGGGAATTCGCGCAAAGGCGCTGCGCCCCTCCAGCGCATCGATGCGGAAGTCCATATCATCCGCCATGGGCAATCCGCTCCGGATGAACGCCTGTAGCTGGGCTGCACTCAAACGACTCACGCCACTCCTCCATCTCCACGGCCGCGCCCTGTACGCAGCCAGACCTGCACCGTACAATGCCCAACCTATACTTCCCTTCGCAACCGATATAACGGCCAAAGATGCGTACCAGTCAGTACCTGCTTTCCACCCTGAAAGAAACCCCTTCCGATGCGGTCGTCATCAGCCACCAGTTGCTGCTGCGCGCCGGCATGATCCGCAAACTGGCGTCGGGCCTGTACACCTGGCTGCCAATGGGGCTGCGGGTACTGCGCAAGGTCGAGACCATCGTCCGCGAAGAAATGAACGCCGCCGGCGCCCTGGAAGTGCTGATGCCCGCCATCCAGCCCGCCGAACTGTGGCAGGAGTCCGGACGCTGGCAGCAGTACGGCCCCGAGTTGCTGCGCCTGAAGGACCGCCATGAGCGCGAATTCTGCGTCGGCCCGACCCATGAGGAAGTCATCACCGATCTGGCGCGCAACGAGCTGAACAGCTACAAGCAGCTGCCGATCAACATGTACCAGATCCAGACCAAGTTCCGTGACGAGATCCGTCCGCGCTTCGGCCTGATGCGCGGCCGCGAGTTCATCATGAAGGACGCCTACTCCTTCCACACCAGCCAGGACTCGCTGCAGCAGACCTACGACGTCATGTACGGCGCCTACTGCAAGGTCTTCACCCGCCTGGGCCTGGAGTTCCGCCCGGTGCAGGCGGACAACGGCTCCATCGGCGGCAGCGGCTCCCACGAATTCCACGTGCTGGCCAACTCCGGCGAAGACGACATCGTCTTCAGCGACAGCTCCGACTATGCGGCCAACATCGAGAAGGCCGAAGCGCTGCCCCGCGAGTCCGCGCGCGGCGCCGCCAGCGAAGTGCTGCGCCTGGTCGACACTCCCGAGACCAAGACCATCGCCGCCCTGGTTGAGAAGTTCGGCCTGCCGATCGAGAAGACCATCAAGACCCTGGTGGTGCACGCCGCCGAGGAAGGCAAGCTGATCGCCCTGATCGTCCGCGGCGACCACGAGCTCAACGAAATCAAGGCCGGCAACCATCCGCTGGTGGCCAGCCCGCTGCAGATGGCCAGCGAAGCGGACATCAAGGCCGCGATCGGCGCCGCGCCCGGCTCCCTCGGCCCGCTGAACCTGCCGCTGCCCTGCCTCATCGACCGCTCCGTGGCCCTGATGAGCGACTTCGCCGCCGGCGCCAACGTCGACGACAAGCACTACTTCGGCGTGAACTGGGAACGCGACCTGCCGCTACCGGAAGTCGCCGACCTGCGCAACGTCGTGGCGGGCGACCCGAGCCCGGATGGCAAGGGCACCCTGGTGATCCGCCGCGGCATCGAAGTCGGCCACATCTTCCAGCTCGGCACCAAGTACAGCGAGGCGATGAACCTCAGCGTGCTGGGCGAGAACGGCAAGCCGGTCACCCTGATCATGGGCTGCTACGGCATCGGTGTGTCCCGCGTGGTCGCCGCCGCCATCGAGCAGAACTATGACGAGCGCGGCATCCTCTGGCCGGCCGCCCTGGCGCCCTTCCAGATCGCCATCGTGCCGATGAAGTACGAGAACGAAGCCGTGCGCGCCGCCACCGACAAGCTCTACGCGGACCTCACCGCCGCCGGCTTCGAGGTGCTGCTGGACGACCGCGACAAGAAGACCAGCCCCGGGGTGAAGTTCGCCGACATGGAACTGATCGGCATTCCGCACCGCATCGTGGTCAGCGAGCGCGGCCTGGAAGAAGGCGCCCTGGAGTACAAGGGCCGCCGTGACGCCGAGTCGCAGAACGTCGCCCTGTCCGACCTGCAAGCCTTCATCACGGCCAAGATCCGCAACTGAGCAAAGCGATGTTCCCCCGAAGTACCTCCAGCCTCGTGGCTGCCGCCCTGGGCGGCAGCCTCCTGCTGAGCGGCTGCGCCAACCAGTTGCCGCAGCGTAGCGAACATGAAGAGCGGGTCGAGCGTAAATTGCTCGACCACAGCCTGCAGATCGACGTGGGCACGCCGGGCACCCTGGAACTGCCGCAGCGCCGCATCCGCATGCAGGAGCAGAAGACCTTCGAGGTCACCGAGTTCGAGGTCACCCGGCGCTACGACCGCTACACGCCCTACCAGGGCTGGCGCAAGGTCTACGAGATGCCGCTGGGCGTGGTGACCTTCGTTGCCGGCGTCGGCGCCAACGTGGTCAACGTATTCGCCCTCGGCAACCTGCCGGAAAGCGTCACCCGCGGCTGGATCCGCTACGGCATCGACGGCATGAATCCGTTCATGAACGTACAGTCCAACGGCCGTGCCGAGCAGAACCTGGCGGCGATCGAAGAGCACCAGCGCGACAAGCGTACGGAGTACTCCAGCCTGCCCTGGGCGGAGCGTCCGGTAGTCGTCACCGCCGGCAAGAACTCCCAGGAACTGCTGACCGACCGTCACGGCGTGCTGCGCCTGAACCTGCTGGAAGGCCCCTTCAGCGACGAAGAGGTCAGCCGCATCGGCCGCCTGCAGTTCAGCGTGCAGGATTCCTCGGACGACACCCGTGCCGACGCCAGCCTGCTGGTCAGCCACTCGCTGCGCGGCAAGCTGCAGGAAGCCCACCGGCTGATCTACGACGACCTGGAAGCGGATGACGTGCACCACTGGGTGCATCGGGTGAAGCGGTTGTCCGAGCTCGGCCTGGAAGAGGAAGCCAGCGAACTGGAGCAGAGCCTGATCGAACTGACCCGCAACGATCCGGAGCTGCAGAAGGAGTTTCTCCACAGCCTGATGACCGACGCCGGCCGCCTGGCTGCAGACCCCGGCGCGGCCAGTAACTGACTCAGCGACGCACGATGAAGCCGGTGATGCCCTGCGGCGTCATCGGCTCCAGCTCCACCGCCGTCACCTTCGCCCGGACCGGCCCGCGGGCCAGCCACTTCTCCAGCTCGCGCACGGCGCCTTCCTCGCCCTCGAGCAGTATCTCCACCCGGCCGTCGTCCAGATTGCGCGCCCAGCCGTCGATATCCAGGCGCTCGGCCTGCTCCTGCGCGCTCTGGCGGTAGCACACACCCTGCACCTTGCCGCTCACATAGCCGTGCAGACAGATTCTGGCCATCAGTGTTTCTCCTCCCGCAATGCACTCAGGCGCACCTGCAGGCCGGCGGCGGTCTGCTCGCCGAGCAACTGCTCGCGCAACCTGCCCTCAGGGTCGACGATATAGGTTACAGGCAAGGCTTCACTGCGCGGCAGGCTGTAGCGCGGCGCCGGGTCATCCGCCAGCACCGTGTAGGCGATCTCCAGCCCCTGGGCGGACTTGGCCAGGTCGGCATCGCGCAGACCATCGAAATTCACTCCCAGCACCCGGAAACCCTGCTCCACGCCGGCCTTGGCAAGCTGGTTCAGTTCGGGGATTTCCTTGCGGCACGGCGCGCACCATTCGGCCCAGTAATTAATAACTAGCCACTGGCCATCCATGCTCGCAGCGGTTACTTTCTGTCCGTGCTGATCGGTGCCATAGTCCGCCGAACATCCGGCCAGGAGCAGGCCGGCGACCAGTCCAATCACTATATGGAGCCGCACTCCCATGCCTTCAGTCCTCGTGTATGCGGGGTGGTCATGACGCTGGATGCCTTGCGTCTGGAGGTGCCGGATATCCTCGAAGAGGATTCCGATGCAATGAACGATCTGACAGCCGGGCTCCAGGAATTCCGCCGCCGCCCCCTGCAGGACGGACCGCAGAAGGCCCTCGACACGCTCCTGCGTCTCAACCGATGTGCGCTGACCTTACTGGAAAGGCAACGCGCCCTGCAAAGCCTGACCGAAGAATATCGCCACTATTCGCAGCTGATTCGCCACGAAAGGACGCCACCGGCGCTCTTCGTGCATTTCTGCACCGAACTGGCGGCGGGCTTCAAGCGCCTGCTGCTGCAGATCCTGCACGGCCGCAAGCCATCACGGCCGCACATGGCCTGGTGCCTGTTCATGGCCCAGCACTTTCTCGCCCAGGCGCTGCTGCGCCATTACCAGCAATACCAACAGCCGCCCGGGGGACTCTGGCGCGACAGCCATCTGCTGTATTGGATCGGAGAGCACCAGGAGTGCCTCGACGAACCGGTGGCCGCCGCCTTCGACCCCATCCCCGCCGGCACCCTGCGCGGTCTCTACCAGCAGATACTGCTGCTCGCCCTGAGCAACCCCTTCCACCTGGCCGAGGGTGAAGCCCCGCAACTGTTCAGCGCCCTGGCGCCCCTCGCCGACCTCGGACGGCTGCAGGCCTGGGACGAGGAGGAGCAGGACGGCTACCTGGTCGACCTGGGCGCGGACCAGCCCTGCATCAGCCAGGAGCAGATCGGCGCCGCGCCGCCCGCGCAACTGCGCCGCCTGGAGCTGGGCGCGCTGTTGCTCGCCCTGCGCGACCCCGCGCCCTTGCGCAGGGCCGACCAGGGCGCCCTGCTGGAACGCGTCCGCCATCACTGGCAGGGGCCGCAGCTGCGCCGGCACGAACGCACGGAACAGACCGGCAGCTGCCGGCTGGTGGTAGGGCTTGGCGCCATCCAGCAGCACCTGCTCACCCCCGACACCCGGGACTGCTGCGACGCCGGGATACTGGACGTCAGCCCCGGAGGCGCCCGCATCAACTGCCCCGGCAATCGCGCCAGCCAGCTCCCGGTCGGCCAACTGCTGCTGATCCTGAACAGCAACGGCACGCCGACCCTGGCCCTCGTGCGCTGGCGGCACCTCAACACTGACGGACTGCACCTGGGCCTGCGCTACCTGAAGGGACTTCCCCGGCCCGCCTGGCTGAGCCGCGCGCCTGACGCCCAGCGTCACCCCGGCGTGCTGCAGAGCACCCCGGAACCCGGCAATGGCTGGTACCACGGCCTGTGGCTGCCCCAGGGGCACTTCGTGGAAGGCGAGAACCTCTGGCTGCAACTGGCCAGCTTCGACAACCAGACCATCCTGCCGCTGCCGACCGCCAACCTGAGCACGTCCCTCGTATCCCGGCATCCGCTGCGTCTCGCCTGAAAGCTGAATTGCGAGAAAGGTCACAGCCAAGATCGGCAATACGCCCGGTTTGCCGAAAATCGCCTACCTATAATTCAGAATGCTCGTCCGGGCCGGCTGGAAGCATTTCATCCAGCCGCCTCTCGGCAACACCCAGTATGCGGCAGGCGCCACGTACGCCTCCCTCTCTCGACAGGATCGCCAGATGCAGCCCACAGACCAGCTCGTCAGCAAGGTTCCCAGCCACATCGTCAGCAGCGCGCGTTCCGCCAGCTCGGCCAGCGGCGGGCGCCTGGCCGATTACAACATCGCCACCTGGCTGCACCTGCCCGGCGTAGGGGAACTGCCGGTGACGCTGGTGGTCACCTACCGGGATGGCGAACAGGCGCGGGAAGTGGCCGTCGATCACGGCACGGTGAATGCGCAGAACCGTATCCTGCTGTCGGGCATCGCCCGCCTGCCGTTCCGCCAGCGAATCGAGGACATGCAGGTGAGGTTGCGGACAGCCATCAGCCTGTCGCGCCTGGTAGTCGAAGAGCTGTTCGTGCAGGCCGTCGAGCCGCAGGAAAACGCCGCCCGCCCGATTGCCACCAACCTCTGATCAGCCCAGCTGGCGCACCGGGTCAACAGACTCGGGACCGGCTTGCGGCGACACGCCCTGCGCCTCGCCCTGCACCGAGGGCAACAGCGATTCCGGCCAGCTGCTGAACTGCAGGCCAGTGATTCTATTCAGCCTTTCCAGTGCGCTCAGAGGATCACGCTGATGCAGGTGTACTACTTTCTTCTGATCGTTGTTCATGGATTCGCTGGCCTTGAAGGAACTTCTGCGGGACATCATTGTCACGCCAGACCTATAGCCAGAAGTGTGCCAATCCACGGATAGCGGCAACTGGCGCGCTCCGCACCAGGCACGAGACTTCCGAAGCATCAGAATCGCCGGAAACTGACGTTTTATGTCACTCAGAATGTGACGGGTTCAACCATTCTGCGAGGCTGGCGCCGAAAAGCGCCTGTCGCTCCGCCTGATAGCGCTCCAGGGTTTGCCGCAAGGCGGGGTACCAGGGCTCGTCCAATTCTGCCGGCAAGGCGTCGAGGCCCGGCAGCGGCCAGGGGCTCCGATTGATCAGGTGATGCAGGTGGTAGCTGCCCAGGTCGCGGCACAGCACCCACGAGGCACTGGTCGCGCCCACCCGGCAAACCAGTTGCTCCCCTTCCAGAAAGTCGAGGATCTCCTCCCACTCGTCTTCCGGCAGCAGCCAGCCTGCGCGATGCAGATGCTCCAGCCGGGTCGGCACGCCGTGGCGCTGGCGATCGAAGAACACCCGCAACACCCCCAGGGTCACCAGCAGGCGAGGCAGCGCGCGGCGGCGCCACAGACGGGTCGAGGACAGGTTGCAGACCAGCTCCGCGCCGAACAGCACGATCAGCCAGGACAGGTAGATCCACAACAGGAACAGCGGCACCGTGGCGAAGGCGCCGTAGATCAGTTTGTAACCGGGGAACAGGCCGACATACAGGCCGAACAGCGACTTGGCCGCCTCGAACAGGATCGCGGTGAACACGCCGCCGGCCAGGGCATGGAGAAGCGGCACCCGCGCATTGGGCACCGCCGCGTAGATCAGGGTGAAGGCGGCGACGCTGAACAGCAGCGGCATGAACTTCAGCAGCGTCGCCGCCCCCGGCAAGGCGTGGGGGCCGGAGAGCAGCGACAGCGAGGTGATGTAGGTCGACACCGCGAAGCCCGTGCCCAGCAGCAGCGGCCCCAGGCTGAGGATCGCCCAGTACAGCAGGAAGCGGGCGACGCCCCGGCGCGGCTGGCGCACGCGCCAGATGGCGTTGAAGGCCTTCTCGATGGTCACCAGCATGGTGAAGGCGGTGATCGCCAGGAAAGCCACCCCCAGCCAGGTCAGGTGGCGCGCCTGCACGATGAAGTTGCGCAGGTAGGCCTCCACCGCCTCGCCGGTGGACGGCACGAAATTGCGGAACACGAACAGCTGGATGCGCTCGCCCATCCCCTCGAAGGCCGGCACGGCCGACAGCATGGCGAAGGTCACGGTCATCATCGGCACGACCGCGAACAGCGTGGTGTAGGTCAGGGCCGCCGCGCTGTTCGGCGCCTTGTCGGCAAGGAAGCGCTGGACCAGATAACGGCCGAACTCGACCAGGCCCTGAAAGCGTTCGTGCATGAATTGTCCTTTGGCTGCACAGAAAATCCGTCCCCATAGATCGCGCCGCGCGACAGCGGTTCAGTCCGGTCCGGGGAGGCGGTTAGAATAGCCGCCACTTCATCGACCTTGCGAGTCCCGGTACATGAGCCAGATTTCACTGTTTCACAATCCCCGCTGCTCGAAATCCCGCGGCGCCCTCGAGCTGCTGGAGGAACGCGGTATCCAGCCGGAGATCGTCCGTTACCTGGAAACCCCGCCCAGCGCCGGCGAACTCAAGGCCCTGCTCGGCAAGCTGGGCATCGGTGCGCGCGCGCTGCTGCGCACCGGCGAGGAGGAATACAAGGCCCTCGACCTGGCCAACCCGGCGCTCAGCGACGAGCAACTGATCGAAGCCATGACCCGCCATCCCAAGCTGATCGAACGGCCGATCCTGATCGTCGGCGACAAGGCGGTGATCGGCCGTCCGTCGGAGAAGGTGCTGGAGATCCTGCCTTGAGCGCACCCTACATCCTGGTCCTCTACTACAGCCGCCACGGCGCCACCGCCGAAATGGCGCGGCAGATCGCCCGTGGCGTGGAGCAGGGCGGTCTGGAAGCGCGCGTGCGCACTGTGCCGGCGGTCTCCACCGAATGCGAGGCCGTAGCCCCGGACATCCCGGCCGAAGGCGCGCTCTACGCCACCCTGGACGACCTGAAGGACTGCACCGGCCTGGCCCTGGGTAGCCCTACGCGCTTCGGCAACATGGCCGCGCCGCTCAAGTACTTCCTCGACGGCACCAGCAGCCTCTGGCTGACCGGCGGACTGGTCGGCAAGCCGGCGGCGGTCTTCACTTCCACCGCCAGCCTGCACGGCGGGCAGGAGACCACCCAGCTCTCCATGCTGCTACCGCTGCTGCACCACGGCATGCTCGTCACCGGCATCCCCTACAGCGAGCCGGCCCTGCTGGAAACCCGCGGCGGCGGCACGCCCTACGGCGCCAGCCATTTCGCCGGCGCGGACGGCAAGCGCAGCCTCGATGACCACGAAATCACCCTGTGCCGCGCGCTGGGCAAGCGCCTGGCCGAAGTCGCCCGCAAACTGGAGAGCTGAATGGCCCGCAAGAACAAACCGCTGCCGTCGATGGACTGGCTCAAGCCGCGGCTGGCCGCCAGCCGGGCCATTGCCCTGGGCAGCTTCATCGGCCTGATTCTGCTCATCGTCATCTGGGACCTGCTGTTCGCCGATGCCCACGGCGGCGCCCACTGGGTTCCCTGGGCGGTGCTGACGCTCAAGCTGCTGCCGCTGCTGGTGATCGCCCCGGGCCTGCTGATCGGCAGCGCGCGCGGCCACGCCTGGGCCTGCTACGTGATCAACCTGTACTTCATCCTCGGCGTGCTCAACGCCTTCGATCCGAACCGCGCGATCTTCGGCTGGGCCGAGATCATCCTCAGCGTGGCGCTGTTCTGTTCGGCTCTGCTGTATACGCGCTGGCGCTTCCAGTACGACCGCAAGCTGGCCGGCGAAGGCCAGGAAGCGCAGCGGGAAGCGACGAACGCCTGAAGAAAGGCCGGAGGAAACCTGGGCTTACCAGCCCATGGTTTCCTTCAGGAAGGGGATGGTCAGCTTGCGCTGGGCCTGCAGCGAGGCCTTGTCCAGCTCGTCCAGCAGGTCGAAGAGGAACTGCATGCTGCGCGCGCCACGGGTGAGGATGAAGCGCCCCACTTCGTCGGTCAGGTGCAGGCCGCGGCGCGAGGCGCGCAGCTGGAGCGCGCGGAGCTTCTCGTCGTCGGTCAGCGGATGCAGTTGGAAGATCAGCGAGAGGGTCAGGCGCGACTTCAGGTCCGGCAGCTTCACCGGCAGCTCGCGCGGCGACACCGAGGCCGACAGCAGCAGCTTGCGCCCGGAGTCGCGCAGGCGGTTGAACAGGTGGAACAGCCCCTCTTCCCACTCGCGCTTGCCGGCCAGCGCATCGAGGTCATCGAGGCACACCAGCTCGCGCTGTTCGAGGTTGTCGAAGATTTCCGGGCCGTAGGGCACCAGATCGGCCATCGGCAGGTAGACGGACGGCTCGCCCAGCTGTTCGGAACGGATGCAGGCGGCCTGCAACAGGTGGCTGCGGCCAACGCCCTCGGCGCCCCAGAGGTAGATCAGGCTCTCCGTCCAGCCCGCCTCGGGCTCGCACAGACGCTCGACATAGCCCAGCGCCGCGGCATTGGCACCGGGGTAGTAGTTGGCGAACGTCGCGTCATCACGCAGGCGTACGCTTAAGGGGAGCTGCATAGGAGTCATGCCGGGCCGGGCGTTTCTTCAATCGCTTGTGGTGAGCCTTGGTGGCTGAAAGTTTATCCAAATCAGAAGGATAACGCAGCTCCCCGGTGCGGATCAGAGCGGCTGCGGCCGGGGAGCGGGACTTTGCCCGCTTCCGGGTCACCCATCACCAGTGGAAGCGCAGGACACTCTGGCTCGGCACGGCGGGGTTCGGCACCGGCTGGCCATTGGCATCCACCGCCGGCTGGACCGGCTCCGCCGGGGCTTCCTGCAGACGGGCCAGGCCCAGCTGCGCGCGCAGCTGCTCGGGGCTGGCGGTGACGCGATAGATCAATTTGCCGCCCTGCACCAGCACCAGCTTGGCGCCCATCGGCTCCAGCAGACGCGACACCTCGGCGTAGCGGGCCAGATCGGCGCCCTCGATCTGCAGCATCAGCGCGGTGGCGGCCCCGGCGGAACCGACGAAGCGCTGCGACAGGCGCTGCGAAACACTCAGCATCACCGCATCGGCCAGCGCATCGGGGGTATCGCCCTGAGCCTGCCCCTGTTCTCGGCTGTCGCCCATCCACACATGCCAGGTGGCGGTCCACTTGCCGTCGGCTTCCTTGGCGTCGACCGCCAGCAGGGCATCGGCGCCATAGCGCTCGGAGGCGGCCTGCAAGGGGCCCGGCTGAGCGGCGTTGAGATTCTCGGCGGTGCCGACCTGCTGCTCGCCGAGATCCGCCATCGGCAGGCGCAGCGGCAGGCCACGGCGCTGGGCGGCGCGGTTCAGCGGAGCGGCGGCTTCCTGGCTGTCACCCACCAGGCTGCTGCCGGCGGCGCTTTCGTTCAGCCACCAGGCCAGCACGCTCGGACGGCTGGCGCCCCACACCGGCAGGCCGGCCTGGCGCAGGGCGTTGTCGGTTGCGGTCGGATCGAAGTCGACGACCAGCGCCATGGGCGGGCCGTTCTCGAAGCCGTACTGGCTGATCAGTTGCTGCGGGTCCTTGAAGTAACCGGCCAGGGCCGGGTTCTGCGCGGCGCTGGCGTTGCCGGTCAGGCGCAACACCAGGGTCTGCAGGGCGCGGGTCAGGCCGGCGTTGCGCTCGTCCGGTTGCTGGGAGGCGACCGGTTCGTGCACCTGGTACAGGTTGCCCAGCGTTTCAGCGAAGGATGGCAGGCTGAGCAGCGACAGGCAGAGGATCAACAGGCGGGCGGTCAGGCGCATGGCGGGTTCTCGCGGAGAAATCGAAGATGCCGGTATCCAGCGAGCCGGCAAGGAAGGCCTATACCTTAAACAGCCGTCCGGCCAGCGGCAACAGCGCGAGATGGCCGCTGCCGGGCAAGCCTGATAAAATCCCGCGCCTCCCGCGCAGGCCGGGACGCGCGAACGGCGCACCCGGCGGCAAGACGAATCATCCCTTCTATAGGCCTGGATTTATGAGCAACAAGCAACCCTCGTTGAGCTACAAGGACGCCGGTGTGGACATCGACGCCGGCGAAGCCCTGGTCGAACGCATCAAAGGCGTCGCCAAGCGTACCGCGCGTCCGGAAGTCATGGGCGGCCTGGGTGGCTTTGGCGCTCTGTGCGAAATCCCGGCCGGCTACAAGCAACCCGTGCTGGTCTCCGGCACCGACGGCGTCGGCACCAAGCTGCGCCTGGCGCTGAACCTGAACAAGCACGACAGCATCGGCCAGGACCTGGTCGCCATGTGCGTCAACGACCTGGTCGTGTGCGGCGCCGAGCCGCTGTTCTTCCTCGACTACTACGCCACCGGCAAGCTCAACGTCGACGTGGCCGCCACCGTGGTCACCGGCATCGGCGCCGGCTGCGAACTGGCCGGCTGCTCCCTGGTCGGTGGCGAGACCGCCGAGATGCCGGGCATGTACGAAGGCGAAGACTACGACCTGGCCGGCTTCTGCGTCGGCGTGGTGGAGAAGTCCGAGATCATCGACGGCTCGAAAGTGCTCGCCGGCGACGCCCTGATCGCCCTGCCCTCCTCCGGCCCGCACTCCAACGGCTACTCGCTGATCCGCAAGATCATCGAAGTCTCCGGCGCCGACATCGAGAGCACCCAGCTCGGCGGCAAGCCGCTGGCCGACCTGCTGATGGCCCCGACCCGCATCTACGTCAAGCCGCTGCTGCAGCTGATCAAGCAGACCGGCGCGGTGAAGGCCATGGCCCACATCACCGGCGGCGGCCTGCTGGACAACATCCCGCGCGTGCTGCCGGACAACGCCCAGGCGGTGATCGACGTGGCCAGCTGGCAGCGCCCGGCGGTCTTCGACTGGCTGCAGGAAAACGGCAACGTCGACGAGACCGAGATGCACCGCGTGCTGAACTGCGGCGTGGGCATGGTCATCTGTGTCGCCCAGGAGCAGGTCGAGGCTTCCCTGAAGGCCCTGCGTGACGCCGGCGAGCAGCCGTGGGTCATCGGCCGCATCGACGCCTGCGCCGCCGACGCCGAGCGCGTGATCCTGAACAACCTGAAAGGCCACTGATGTCCACACCTTGCAATGTCGTGGTGCTGATTTCCGGCTCCGGCAGCAACCTGCAAGCCCTGATCGACAGCCTCGCCGACGCCCCGTCGTCGGCCGTGATCCGCGCGGTGCTATCCAACCGCGCGGACGCCTTTGGCCTGGAGCGCGCGCGCAAGGCCGGCATCGAGACCTGCTTCCTCGACCACAAGGCCTACGCCGACCGCGAAAGCTTCGACGCCGCGCTGATCCAGGCCATCGACGGCTTCAACCCCGACCTGGTGCTGCTCGCCGGCTTCATGCGCATCCTCAGCCCGGGCTTCGTGCGCCACTACCACGGCCGCCTGCTGAACATCCATCCGTCCCTGCTGCCCAGGTACAAGGGCCTGCACACCCATCAGCGCGCGCTGGAAGCCGGCGACGCCGAACATGGCTGCAGCGTGCACTTCGTCACCGAGGAACTTGATGGGGGACCACTGGTCGTACAGGCGGCAATCCCGGTACAGTCTGACGACACGCCGGAAACGCTGGCGCAGCGCGTTCACGTGCAGGAGCACCTGATCTATCCGCTGGCCATGCGCTGGTTCGCCGAAGGTCGTTTGCGCCTGGGCGAGCGTGGCGCCACGCTGGATGGGGAGCTTCTCCCCGCCTCCGGCCATTCGTACCGAACCTAGGAGATTCGCGATGCGTAGAGCCCTGCTGTTCCTGATGGCTGTACTGACCTTGCCGGCGCAGGCTTTCGAGCTGAAGCCGTTCGAGGCCAGCTACACCGCCGACTGGAAACAGATGCCGATCAGCGGAACCGCCTCCCGCAGCCTCAAGCAGGGCGACGGCGGTCGCTGGGAACTGGATTTCAAGGCGTCCATGCTGCTCGCCAGCCTCACCGAGAGCAGCACCTTCAAGGTCGAGAACGGCGTCTTCATGCCGCTGACCTATCGCTGGGCCCGCGAAGGCCTGGGCAAGAGCAAGCAGACCGAGCTCGATTTCGACTGGACCGAGAAGCAGGTGCTGGGCAGCGACCGTGGCGACCAGGTGCGCCAGCCGCTGAACAAGGGCCAGCTGGACAAGTCGACCTACCAGCTCGCGCTGCAGCATGACGTCGCCGTCGGCAAGAAGAGCATGAGCTACCAGGTGATCGAGGGTACCGACAGCGATACCTACGACTTCCGCGTGCTCGGCGAGGAGAAGGTCCGCACCCAGGCCGGCCTGATCACCGCGATCAAGGTGGAGCGCGTGCGCGACCCCACCAAGAGCAACCGCAAGACCATGCTCTGGTTCGCCAAGGACTGGGACTACCTCCTCGTGCGCCTGTACCAGCAGGAAACCGATGGCAAGGAGTACCAGATCATGCTCAAGGAAGGCACCGTGGGCGGCAAGACCGTGCAGGGCGAGAAAGGCTGATCCTTGCGGCAACATGAAAAAGCCGGGCGATTGCCCGGCTTTTTCATGCCCCCCAAACCCTACCCCGCACAGGTAGCGTTTTTTTGTAGGAGCGAGCTTGCTCGCGAACGGAGCTCCCGGCGGTCCTGGCGTCAGGCGGTTCGCGAGCAAGCTCGCTCCTACGAAGGGCAAAAAAAGCCGGGCAATCGCCCGGCTTTTTCATCTCATCGAATCAGCCCTCGGTGGGCGGCTTGCGCTTGAAGCGGCGGGCGATCCAGCCGATGGCCAGCGCCGGGATGATCCAGAGCTTCTTCAGCAGGACCAGCAGGGTGGCGAACAGGCCGACCTTGGCCGCCACCTTGCCGGCGATCAGCGCGCCCAGGCCGTAGGCGGCGACCTTGTCGACGCCCGGGTTGAAGTCGACGTAGCGGCTGCCCGGATTGAACTCGGTCATCGCCAGCACCTTGCCGACATTCTTCTCGACCTCCGGCAGTTGCTCCATGCCGGCAACGAAGTTCAGCACCAGCACGCCTTTGCGGCCCAGCACGCGGATGTTGTAGTTCAGCGTGTGCTCCCTGGCGTCGCCGAACTGCAGCTCCTTGGCCCAGTACAGCTTCTTCTCCGCCGCGTCATAGCGCGGCGGCGCCGCCCAACCGATCAGCTGGATCGCCTCGAAGCCCTGTTGCTCGCGCTGCGGGTTGGCCTCCTTCAGATCGTCCTGCATCTCCTTGAGCATCTCGGCGTAATCGATCTTCTCCGCGTCCTCGTCGGAGACGTAACCGCTCTCCTCGTACTGCACGGTCACCGCCCAGGAAGCGGCGTCGAAGGGCGACACGCCGGCCGGCATCAGCATGCCCAGCGGCGGCTCCGCGTTCGGCGGGTTGCCCCATGCTTCGAGCACCCGTTCGGCGTCCGCGCTACCGAGGAAAACGAAGTTCTCCGGCAGGTCGAAGGTGGCGAGGTTGTCGCCGACCACCACCTTGCCCGTCTGGAAATGCAGGCTGGCGACGAAGGTCTCGGGGGACATCTGCGCATCCGCCTCGGCGGCCGGCGCGGCGGCGGGAACGGGCGCGGTGCTCTCGGTGGAAGTGGCGGAGGCTGCGAACGCCGGCGCGGCGACGGCCTGGGCGAGCAATGCGACAAGGAAGAGGGCTTTGCCATCCATAGGGGGAAATCTCCTGAATCGGTCCATGATCCGGCGACCGCCTGCTGCGGTTCCGGGGCAGTGGATTGTGGCATTGCGCCACAAGCTCTGTAACAGGAAATTTCCCAATTCCGGAAACGGTCACGGAAAAGCGGGCATCGCCCCGACGCCGCTACAAGCTCACGGCTGGCTGGCGAGGGCCTTCTCCACCGCCGCCTGGAGTTCCGCATCGTCCGGCGTGGTCAGGCTGGGGAACTCCGCGATCACCTTGCCCTGGCGGTCGACGACGTACTTGTAGAAGTTCCAGCGCGGCGCCTGGTCGGCCTGGGCGGAGAGGTCCTTGAACAGCGGGATGGCCTCGTCGCCCCTGACGTGCTGCACCGAGGTCATGTTGAAGGTCACACCGTAGTTGCCGTAGCAGATCTTCGCAGTCTCGGCGGCGTCGGCATCTTCCTGCTTGAAGTCGTCGGAAGGCACGCCGAGCACTTCCAGGCCCTGGCCCTTGTACTTCTGGTACAGCGCTTCCAGCCCCTTGAACTGCGGGGTGAAGCCGCAGTGGCTGGCGGTGTTCACCACCACCAGCGGCTTGCCGGCATACAGCTGGCAGAGGTCGAGGCTGTCCTTGGAGCGCAGCTTGGGCAATTCGCCCTGGGTCTTGAGCAGCGCCGGGCAATCGGCGGCCTGGGCCGCCAGCGGCAGCAGCAGGGACAGGGCGAGCAGGGAAAGACGCATGGCAGTGATCCTCGAATGATTCCGCCACGCTACGCCGCGCGGCGAGCATCAGCAACTGCCCATGCCCAGCTGCATCAGCGCCAGCCCGCCGCGCTGCCAGCCCCACCAGGCGAGGCCGGCCAGCGCCAGGCCGATGCCCAGCGCCAGCGCGATCAGCAGCGAACGCCTCACGCCGCCTCCAGCACCGGCCGCTCGACCGGATGCTCGCGCACCGGCCAGTTGAGCAGGCCGGCCAGCAGGCTGAGGAGGATGGAAATCTGCCAGACCAGGTCGTAGTTGCCGGTGTGGTCATACACATAACCGCCCAGCCAACCGCCGAGGAAAGCGCCGATCTGGTGGAACAGGAAAGTGATGCCGCCGAGCATCGACAGGTTGCGCACGCCGAACAGCGTGGCCACGGTGCCATTGGTGAGCGGCACCGTGGACAGCCACAGCAGGCCCATGGCGATGCCGAACAGGTAGGCCGTCCACACCGTCAGCGGCGCCCAGAGGAAGGTGACGATCACCACGCCGCGCAGCAGGTACAGGCCGGTGAGCAGCTTCGGTTTGCTCATCCGCCCGCCGAGCCAGCCGGCGATATAGGTGCCGAACACGTTGAACAGCCCCACCAGCGCCAGCACCGTGGTGCCGACGGTGGCCGGCAGGTGGCGGTCCACCAGGTAGGCCGGCAGGTGCACGCCAATGAACACCACCTGGAAGCCGCAGACGAAGAAGCCCAGCGACAGCAGCCAGAAACCGGAGTGACCGGCCGCCTCGCGCAACGCTTCGCCGAGGGTCTGCTCGTGGCCCTGCATCGGCAGCGGCCTGTCGCGCATCAGCCCGGACAGCGGGACGATCAGCGCCACCAGCAGGCCCAGCGCCAGCAGCGCGGCGGACCAGCCCAGCCAGCCGATCAGGCCGAGGGTGCCCGGCAGCATGATGAACTGGCCGAAGGAGCCGGCCGCCGCCGAGATGCCCATCGCCATGCTGCGCCGCTCCAGCGGCACTGCGCGGCCCACCGCGCCGAGGATCACCGAGAACGAGGTGCCGGACAGGCCGATACCGATCAGCAGGCCGGCGCTCAGCGAAAGGCTCAGCGCCGTGTCGGAATAGCCCATGCAGGCCAGGCCGAGCGCATAGAGAATCCCGCCCACCAGCACGGTGCGCATGGCGCCGAAGCGGTCGGCGATGGCGCCGGTGAACGGCTGGGCGATGCCCCAGATGAGGTTCTGCAGGGCGATGGCGAAGGCGAAGGTCTCGCGTCCCCAGCCGAATTCGGCGCTCATCGGCGCGAGGAACAGGCCGAAGCCGTGGCGGATGCCCAGGGACAGGGCAAGGATCAGGGCACCGGACAGGAGTATCCAGAACCCCGTGCGCGACAGCTTCGACATCGTCTTCTCCTACACGGGTATATACCCGCTTTCAGTCAGGTCTTTCCATTGCAATTGCACGCCGGCCGCCGCTAGCGCTCCAGCTCAGCCAGTTCATCCAGCAAGGCCTCGAGCTGACGGCGCTTGTCTTCACCCAGGTGCGCGGCCACATCCCGCTGCGCCGCGTCCCAGGCCTCGCGGCCCAGTTCGATGCGCGCCAGCCCTTCCGGGGTCAGCACGACGATACGGTTGCGCTGATCCTCGCCCTCCTCCAGCCGCACCAGCCCCTCGGCTTCCAGCGGCTTGAGGTTGCGCCCGAGGGTGCTGCGGTCCAGGCCCATGGCCTCGGCCAGGTCGGAAATGCTCGGCTGCTCCAGCCGCGACAGGTGCCGCAACAGGGAAAATTGCGGCGTGGTCAGCCCGACGCCCTTCAGGGCATCGTCGTAGACACGGGTGACCGCGCGGGCCGAACGGCGCAGCTTGGTACAGAGACATTGGGTCGTCAGCATGGATGCGTGTATATACCCGCAACCTGGAGTCGGTCAATGGCCGGTGCGACCGATTGTCCCAACTGCCAGCGCCTCGCGTTGGCGCAGCCAAGGGCACCGCGCGGCGCCAGCCGTATAACTGCGGCCATCCAGCCCCGCGCCTTCGACGGGGCGCATCACGCTCCGAGGTCCCCGATGCCCGTCTACAAAGCCCCCCTGCGCGACACCCGCTTCCTGCTCAACGAAGTCTTCGACTTCCCCACCCATTACCGGAACCTGGTCAACGGTGGCGAGGCCACGCCGGACATGGTCGACGCCATCCTCGGCGAGTGCGCCCGGCTCTGCGAGGACGTGATCGCCCCGCTCTACCACAGCGGCGACGAGGAAGGCTGCCACCTGGAGAACGGCGAGGTGCGCACGCCCAGCGGCTTCAAGGAGGCCTACGACGCCTATGTCGCCGGCGGCTGGCAGGGCCTGTCGCACCCGGTGGAATACGGCGGCCAGGGCCTGCCGATGAGCCTGGGCGCGCTCAAGCAGGAAATGCTCGGCACCGCCAACTGGCCCTTCTCGATGTACCCGGGGCTGTCGCTGGGCGCGATGAACACCCTGATGCAGCACGGCACGCAGGAACAGAAACAGACTTACCTCACCCCGCTCACCGAAGGCCGCTGGGGCGGCACCATGTGCCTCACCGAGCCGCAGTGCGGCACCGACCTGGGCCAGGTGAAGACCCGCGCCGAAGCCAACGCCGACGGCAGCTACGCCATCACCGGCAGCAAGATCTTCATCTCCTCCGGCGAGCACGACCTCACCGAGAACATCGTGCACATCGTCCTCGCGCGCCTACCTGAAGCGCCCAAAGGAACGCGCGGCATCTCGCTGTTCATCGTGCCGAAATTCCTGCCGGGCGAAGGCGGCGGCCTCGGCCCGCGCAACGGCGTGAGCTGCGGCGCGCTGGAGAAGAAGATGGGCATCAAGGCCTCGGCCACCTGCACGATGAACTTCGACGGCGCCACCGGCTTTCTCATCGGCCCGCCGAACAAGGGCCTGGAGTGCATGTTCACCTTCATGAACAGCGCGCGCATCGGCACCGCCATCCAGGGCGTGGCCACCGCCGAGCTGGCCTACCAGGGCGCGCTGGCCTACGCCCGCGAGCGCCGCTCGATGCGCGCCCTGTCCGGCACCAAGGAGCCGGAACAGATCGCCGACAGCCTGATGCACCACGGCGACGTGCGCCGCATGCTGCTGACCCAGAAGGCCGTGGCCGAGGGCGGCCGCGCGCTGATCTACCTGGCCGCGCAGCACGCCGACAAGATGATCCAGGGCCTGCTCACCAGCGACAGCGCCGAGTACGACCGCTGGGACGACAAGCTCGGCTTCCTCACCCCGATCCTCAAGGGCTGCCTCACCGAACTGGGCCTGGAGAGCGCCAACCTGGGCATGCAGGTGTTCGGCGGCCACGGCTACATCCGCGAGCACGGCATGGAGCAGATCGTCCGCGACGCGCGCATCGCCACGCTCTACGAGGGCACCACCGGCATCCAGGCGCTGGACCTGCTCGGCCGCAAGGTGCTGCTGATGACCCAGGGCAAGGCCGTGCGCGACTTCACCCGGCAGGTGGCGAAACTCGCCGTCGAGCTGCTGAAACGGGAACCGGCCATGCGCGGCCGCGCCATTACCCTGCTCAGGCTCTGCGCGCAGTGGAACCTGCTGACCCTGCGCATTGCCTTCACCGCGCGCAAGCAGCGCGACCTGGTGAGCACCGCCAGCCACGACTACCTGATGTTCTCCGGCTACGCCGCGCTGGCCTATTCCTGGGCGCTGCAGGAAGCCACCGCACGCAAGCGCCTGCGCCAGGGCGGCAGCGAATCGAGCGACTTCTACAAGGCCAAGATCGCCACCAGCGACTTCTACTTCGCCCGCCTGCTGCCGCGCGCCAAAGGCCACGCGGCGGCGATGGCCAAGCCGGTGCGGTCGATCATGGGGCTGAAGACGGAGCACTTTGCCTTCGACTGACGGCGGCTCGTATACCTGCACGGGACCGTAGGATGGGTGGAGCGCCCTGAACGCATCAGGTAACGATGAACCTTGTAGGAGCGAGCTTGCTCGCGAACGTGTTTCCCGGCTGCCGCGGAGGCATGCGGTTCGCGAGCAAGCTCGCTCCTACAGAAGCAGCCCACCCGCGTACCGGGCGAAAGAAGCGCTCAGAAACGTAGGATGGCGTGGAGCGCAGCGATACCCATCGTTCATCGCGCCAGCAGCATGGGTATCGCTTCGCTCCACCCATCCTACGAACTCGCCAGAGCCAGACGGATCAGACCGCCAGCGCCACCAGCACCGCGCATTCGATCAGTTCCAGCATCGCCCCGGCGGTATCCCCGGTGGTGCCGCCCAGGCGGACGATGAAGCGCCGGCGCAGCCAGACGAAGACCACCAGCGCGACCGCCACCGCGAGCATCCCGGGCAACCCCGCCAGCAGCATCAGCGCGGCGTTGCCCGCCAGCATCCAGGGCATCGCCCGGCGCGGCAGGTGGTCGGCCAGCGCCTGCCCCAGGCCGCCACGGCGCGCGTACGCAGTGGTGAAGAACAGCAGCGGCAACGCGCAGCGCCCCAGCCAGGGCGCCAGCAGCAACGCCCAGTACTGGTGATTGCCGAGCACCGCGGTGAGCGCGGCGAATTTCAGCAGCAGCACCACCACCAGCGTCACCACCGCCACCGGGCCGCAGCGCGGGTCCTTCATGATCGCCAGGGTGCGTTCGCGATCGCCCAGGCCGCCGACCCAGGCATCCGCCGTATCGGCCAGGCCATCCAGGTGCAGGGCGCCGCTGATCGCCACCCACAGCGCCAGCAGCAGCGCGGCCTGCAACAGCAGGTGCAGGTTGACCAGCGCCTCCCCCAGCCCCATCAGCAGCGCGCCGATCAGCAGCCCCACCAGCGGATAGAACAGCGTCGCCCGGCCGAACTGCACGGGCGTGGGCATGTGCCGGAAATGCACCGGCAGGCGGGTGAGGAATTGCAGCGCCACCAGCGGCAGGCACCAGTCGCTGAGCTGGCCGGCAGGCGCGGGGGCTTCGTCCGCCGGCGGCACCGGCTCCTGTCGTTCTGGCTGTTCGCTCATCGCTGTTCCGCCTGCTGGATTCGCCAGCCGTCGCCCGCACGCGCCACCGCCAGCGACAGGCACTGGCCATGGTCGACCACCACCTCCAGCAAACGCCGGGCCGGCAAGCCGCCAGCCAAGGCCCCCAGCAGGCGCATCACACCGCCGTGGCTGACCACCAGCACGGACGCCCCGGCGTGGGCGCGGTACAGCCGCTCCAGCGCACGGAACACACGGGATTCGAAGTCACCCAGCGGCTCGCCCCCCGGCGGCGGGAACGCGTAGGGATCGGACCAGAAACGCCCCAGCGCCTGTGCATCGCATTCCATCAGCTTAGCCGGCGACAGGCCTTCCCACTGGCCGAAATCCAGCTCGCGCAGGTCGGCGTCGAGGCGCAGCGGCAGGCCGTGGCGGCCGGCCAGTTCCTCGGCGAACGCGGCGCAGCGGCGCAGCGGCGAGCTGACCACCGCCGACCAGGGGCACGCCTCGCCGACCGTTGCGCGCATCTGCGCCCAGCCGCGCTCGGTCAGCGCATCGTCCAGGCGTCCGCGAAAGCCGCCGCCCAGTTCGGTCTCGCCGTGGCGCAGCAGGTCCAGGCGCAGGGTCATGCCGGGCGATCCGAAACCGCCGCCTCGGCGAAGGTGGCCATGTCGCCGTGCAGCCGGCAGGCCTGGCGCAGCAGCGGCACCGCCAGCGCCGCGCCGCTGCCCTCGCCCAGGCGCAGGCCGAGGTCGAGCAGCGGCTGGGCGTCCAGCGCGGCGAGCACGCGCCTGTGCCCCGGCTCGGCGCCGGCCTGGGCGAACAGCAGCCAGTCGCGGCAACCGGGATTCAGGTGCGTGGCGCAGAGCGCGGCGGTGCTGCAGATGAAGCCGTCCACCAGGGCCGGGACGCCCTTCTGCGCGCAGGCCAGGTAGGCGCCGACCAGCGCGGCGATCTCGAAGCCGCCGAGGCGGCACAGCGTCTCGAACGGCTCGTCGCAGTGTGCGCGGTGCAGCGCCAGCGCGCGCTCGATCACCTCGACCTTGCGCGCCACGCCCCGGGCGTCGAGCCCGGTGCCGGGGCCGACCAGCGCCTGCGCCGGCTCGGCCAGCAGCGCGCAGGCCAGGGCGGCGGCGGCGCTGGTGTTGCCGATGCCCATCTCGCCGCCGATGTACAGCTCCGTGCCGGCCTGCTGCGCGCGGCGCACCGATTCGCGCCCGGCCTCCAGGGCGATCAGGCATTGCGCGGCGGTCATCGCCGGCTCTTTCGTGAAGTTCGCCGTGCCGGCGCCAACCATCAGGTGCAGCACGCCGGGCAGCGGCTCCAACGGCACCGCGGTGCCGAGGTCGATCACCTCCAGGCAGGCATCGAGGTCGCGGGCCAGCACGCTGATCGCCGCGCCGCCGCGCACGAAGTTGCGCAGCATCTCCACGGTCACCGCCTGCGGATAGGCCGACACACCCTCGGCGACCACGCCGTGGTCGCCGGCGAACAGGGCGATCCAGATGTGCTCCAGTGCCGGCCGCTCGCGGCCCTGCAGGCCGGCCAGGCGGACGGTTTCCTCCTCCAGCCGGCCCAGCGCGCCGCGCGGCTTGGTCAACTGGTCCTGGCGCGCAGCGGCCTTGTCCTGCGCCACGCGGTCGATCGGCTGGGTCCCCTGCCGCCACCATTGCAGACTCATAACGCTTCCCCCTTCAACACCATGGGCAGGCCGGCGACGGTGAACACCACGCGCTCGCTGACCTCGGCCAGCGACTGGTGCAGCCAGCCGGCCTCATCGACATAACGGCGGCTGAGCTCGCCCAGCGGCACCACCCCCAGCCCGGTTTCATTGCTCACCAGGATGATCCGCCCCGGCAGGCGCGGCAGGACCTCCAGCAGCGCATCGATCTCGCCGCGCAGGCGCCAGCCGTCCTCGTGCAGCAGCAGGTTGGTGAGCCACAGGGTCAGGCAATCCACCAGCACGCAGCGCCCGGGCGCGGCCAGGCGCTCCAGCGTATCGGCCAGGGCCAGCGGTTCCTCCACCAGCCCCCACTGCGCCGGGCGGCGCTCGCGGTGCTGGAGGATGCGCGCGGACATCTCGCCATCGCCGGCCTGGGCGGTGGCGACGTAGGTGACCGGCAGGCCGCTCTGCAGCGCCAGGCGCTCGGCCAGGCGGCTCTTGCCCGAACGGGCGCCGCCGAGGATCAGTTCAAGCATGTTGTCTCCCGGAGAACGGAGGTCCCCGTAGGATGGGTGGAGCCTGCGATACCCATCGCATCGGCGCACGGGCGTGATGGGTATCGCTCCGCTCCACCCATCCTACGCAAAGCGATCGCACCGATCAGAGCCCGCACAGTGCTTTCAACCGTGCGGTATCCAGATGCGCCTCGACCTGATCGGCCAGGCGCTCGATGTCGCGTTCACGCAGGGCGTGGTAGTCGATGGCCTGCACCTCGCGCAGGCCCGCCCAGCGCAGCAGCGCCGAGCAGGCGGCCGGCGACTCGAACAGGCCGTGCAGGTAAGTGCCCATCACCTGGCCGTCTTCGCTCAGCGCGCCATCGACGCCGCCATCGCCCAGGAACACGGCAGGACGCTCCAGCGCCGGCCCCTCGGTGACGCCGGCATGAATCTCGTATCCGGCCACCTCGGCATCCTCCAGCGCCAGCCGGCCGCCGACATTGCGCAGCTGCTTCTCCGGCTCCAGCACGGTGCGGAAATCCAGCAGGCCGAGCCCCTCGCTCTGCCCCGCCGCGCCCTCCAGGCCGTGCGGGTCGGCAATGGTGCAGCCGAGCATCTGCAAACCGCCGCAGATGCCCAGCAGCTTGCCGCCGTAGCGCAGGTGGCGCTGGATCGCCGCTTCCCAGCCCTGTTCGCGGAGGAAGGCCAGGTCGGCGCGCACGCTCTTGGAGCCGGGCAGGACGATCAGGTCGGCCGGCGGCAACGGCTGCCCCGGCCCGACGAAGCTCAGCTCCACCTGCGGGTGCAGGCGCAGCGGGTCGAAATCGGTGTGGTTGCTGATGCGCGGCAGCACCGGCACCGCCACGCGCAGGCGCTCGCCGGTCTTGGCGGACTGGCGGAGGTCGATGGCGTCCTCGGCCTCCAGGTGGAAGTCCATCAGGTACGGCAGCACGCCCAGCACCGGCACGCCGGTGCGTTCCTCCAGCCAGTCGAGACCGCCCTGCAGCAACGCGATATCGCCGCGGAAGCGGTTGATCACGAAACCCTTCACCCGCGCCCGCTCGGACTCGGACAGCAGCTCCAGGGTGCCGACCAGATGGGCGAACACGCCGCCGCGGTCGATGTCGGCGATGAGGATCACCGGGCAGTCCACCGCCTCGGCGAAGCCCATGTTGGCGATGTCGTTGGCGCGCAGGTTGATCTCCGCCGGCGAGCCCGCGCCTTCCACCATCACCACCGGATATTGCGCGGCGAGGCGTGCGTGGGACGCCAGCACCGCCTGCAGCGCCACCCGCTTGTAGTCGTGGTAGGCGGCGGCGTTCATGCTGGTCAGCGCGCGGCCGTGGATGATCACCTGGGCGCCGGTGTCGCTGTTGGGCTTGAGCAGCACCGGGTTCATGTCGGTGTGCGGCGGCAACCCGCAGGCCTGGGCCTGCACCGCCTGGGCGCGGCCGATCTCGCCGCCATCGGCGGTCACCGCGCTGTTGAGCGCCATGTTCTGCGGCTTGAACGGCGCCACCGCCACACCCTGGCGGCGCAGCCAGCGGCACAGCGCGGTCACCAGGGTGCTCTTGCCGGCGTCGGACGTGGTGCCCTGCACCATCAACGTCGCGCCTTGCACCATCAAAGTCGTGCCTTGCACCATCGAGGTCGCGCCCTGCGTCGTCGGCATGCTCATCGCAGGCACTCCATCTGGTTGAAGGTGCGCAGGCCGTGTTCCAGGCGCCGCCAGCCGTCCTCGTCCGGCGGCAGGCCGAAGCGCAGGCTGGCCGGCGCATCGAACAGGCGCACCAGCACCCCCTGGCGCGCCAGGTGCTCGTACAGCGCGCGGCCCTGCATCGACACCGTCCACTGGAACAGCGACGTGCCGCCCTGGGGCGCGAAGCCGTGCTCGCCCAGCAGCCCGGCCAGGCGCCGGCTGGCCTCGGCCAGCTCGCGGCGGCGCTGGACGTGTTCGTGGAAGTCGCCGAGCACCGCCTGCGCCACCCAGCGCGTCGGGCCGTTCACCGCCCAGGGGCCGAGCAGTTGCGCAAGGCTCGCCAGCAGGCGCGGCTCGGCGCAGGCGAAGCCCAGCCGCGCGCCGGCCAGGCCGAAGAACTTGCCGAACGAACGCAGCACGATCAACCCCGGCCGGCTGGCGCAGCTGGGCACCAGGCTCTGCTCGGGGGTGCAGTCCATGAACGCCTCGTCCACCACCAGCCAGCCGCCGCGCGCCTGCAACCGCGCGTGCCACTCCAGCAGCACGCCGGGCTCGATGCGCCGGCCGGTAGGGTTGTTCGGGTTGACCACCACCAGCACGTCGACGTGCTCCAGCTGCTGGGCGACCTCCTGGTCGCCGACTTCCCGCAGGATGTGCCCGGCGCTGCGCCAGGCCTCGGCGTGCTCGGCGTAGCAGGGCGAAACCACCCCGACCCGGCCCGGCCGGCGCAACCTCGGCAGCAGCTGGATGGCCGCCTGGCTGCCGGGCAGCGGCAGCAGCTGCTCGGCGCCGTAATAGCGGCGCGCGGCGGCCTCCAGGCCGTCGTCGTCTTCCGGCAGGCGCATCCAGGCGCCGGTGGGGACGTCCGGCAGGTTCCAGGGCCAGGGCGAAAGGCCGGTGGAGAGGTCCAGCCACTCCGCCAGCGGAATACCGTAGTGCTGCGCCGCCCGGCGCAAGCGGCCACCATGTTCGAGCATTCAGAGCACTCCCAGGATCAGGATCAACGCCAGCCACAGCAGCACGCCCTGGCGCACCAGCGCCAGCGCGCGCCAGATGTCCGCCGCGCCCGGCGCCGGGCCTTCGCCCAGTTGCGGGCGTTCGTGCAGCTCGCCGTGGTAGCGCGCCGCGCCGCCCAGCGCCACGCCCAGGGCGCCGGCGCCGGCGGCCATCACCGGGCCGGCGTTGGGGCTGTCCCACTGCGGCGCCTGGCTGCGCCAGCAGCGCAGGGCCGGGCGGGTGCGGCCGAGCAGCGCGTAGGTCAGCGCCACCAGCCGCGCCGGAATGTAGTTGAGCAGGTCGTCGATCTTCGCCGCCGCCCAGCCGAAGCGCTCGAAGCGCGCGTTGCGGTAGCCCCACATCGCATCGAGGGTATTGCTCAGGCGGTACTGCACCACGCCCGGCGCGCCGGCCACGGCGAACCAGAACAGCGCGGCGAACACCGCGTCGCTGCCGTTCTCCAGCACCGATTCGGTGGCGGCGCGGGCCACGGCGGTGTCGTCCAGCGCAGCGGTCTCGCGGCTGACCATGTAGCCCACGCGCCGGCGCGCTTCGTCCAGATCGCCGGCGCGCAGGGCCAGCGCCACCGGCTCGGCATGCTCGCCCAGGCTGCGCAGGCCGAGGGCGGCGTACAGGGCGAGCGCCTGCACCAGCCAGCCGACGTAGGGCAGCAGGCTGAGCAGCAGCGCGACCAGGGTCAGCGGGACCACCGCGATGATCCAGGCGGTGACGCCGTGGCTGCGCCAGCCAAGGCCCGGCGTATCGCTCGCGGCATCGCTGCGCGAGCGGTTGAAGCGGCGCTCCAGGCGATCGGCAAGGCGTCCGAAGGCCACCAGCGGATGCCCGCGCTTCGGCTCGCCCAGCACGGCGTCCAGCGCCACGCCGAGGACGCTCAGCAGCGCCAGGCTCATGGCCGCTCTCCCCAGCGATCCTCGAACAGCAGCTCCTCCAGCGGGCGCGGCTGGCGCCAGCCTTCGAGGGCCAGCATCGGCGCCGGGTAGAACTGCTCCACCGGCCCCAGGCAGATCACCGCCACCGCCTCGGCGCCGGCGGGCAGGCCGAGCAGCTCGCCCAGCGCGGCCGGGTCGAACAGCGACACCCAGCCCATCCCCAGCCCCTCCGCGCGGGACGCCAGCCAGAGGTTCTGGATGGCGCAGGACAGCGAGGCCAGGTCCATCTGCGGCAGGGTGCGGCGGCCGAACACGTGGCTCTCGCGGCCGTCCATCAGCGCGGCGACCAGCAGCTCGGCGCAGTCGAGCACGCCTTCCACCTTGAGCCGCATGAATTCATCGGAACGCTCGCCCAGCGCCTCGGCGGTGCGCACGCGCTCCTCCTCCACCAGGCGGTGGATCGACTGGCGCAGCTGCGGCCGGGTGATGCGGATGAAGCGCCACGGCTGCATCAGGCCGACGCTGGGCGCCTGGTGCGCGGCTTCCAGCAGGCGGGCGAGCAGTTCTGGCGCCACCTCGCCGCCACTGAAGTGGCGCATGTCGCGGCGCTCGGCGATGGCGCGGTAGAGCGCGGCGCGCTCCTCGGGGCTGTAGGCGTGCTGGGTCATGGTCGGAACAGTGCCACTGCGGCATCCGGGGCGGACGGCAGGTAGAAGTGGATGTAGGACGCGGTCAGGCGGTCGCGGCGGAACACCGCCTCGGCCACCGGCTTGTCGTTCGGGCAGACGCCCCGGGCCAGCGGCGCTTGCGCGCTGTCCAGCAGCGAATGGTGGAAGGTGTGGCCGCGCAGGGTGCCTTCGGGCAGCGTCACCGCCTGCAGCGCCAGCGCGGCGAGGCGCTTCTGCATGCGCGCCTCGCCGGGCAGCAGGCCGAGCAGTTCGGCGCGTTCGCCGGCCACGTCGGTCAGCGCGTCGAGCAGGTAGAGCATGCCGCCGCACTCGGCGAGGATCGGCTTGCCGGCGGCGTGGTGCGCGCGGATCGCCCGGGCCATGGCCTGGTTTTCCGCCAGCGCGCGCAGGTGCAGCTCCGGGTAGCCGCCGGGCAGGTAGAGGCTGTCCACCGCCGGCAGCGCTGGGTCGCGCAGCGGCGAGAAGAACCGCAGATCGGCGCCCAGCTCGCGCAGCAGGTCGAGGTTGGCCGGGTAGAGGAAGGCGAAGGCGTTGTCCCGCGCCACGCCGATGCGCACGCCGTCGAGGCGAGCGTGAGCCGCACACGGCTCGGGCGCGGCGAAGCTCACCGGGGCCGGCAGTTCAGTGCCGGCGCTGGCGGCCAGGGCATCGGCGGCGGCGTCCAGGCGGGCGTCGAGGTCGGCCAGTTCGTCGGCCTGCACCAGCCCCAGGTGGCGGCTGGGCAATTCCACTTCGGTGTCGCGCGGCAGCGCGCCGTACCAGCGAATCCACTCCGGCAGGCTGTCGCGCACCAGCTCCAGGTGGCGCTGGCTGCCGATGCGGTTGGCGAGCACGCCGGAGAACGGCAGGTCCGGCTGGTAGGTCGCCATGCCGACCGCCAGCGCGCCGAAGGTCTGGGCCATGGACTGGCCGTTGATCACCGCCAGCACCGGCACGCCGAAGCGGCGGGCGAGATCGGCGGCCGAGGGCGAGCCGTCGAACAGGCCCATCACGCCTTCGATGAGGATCAGGTCGGCGTCACCGGCAGCCTCCCAGAGCAGCCGGCGGCTCTCGGCCTCGCCGACCATCCACAGGTCGAGCTGGTAGACCGCCGCGCCGCTGGCGCGGGCAAGGATCATCGGGTCGAGGAAGTCCGGGCCGCACTTGAACACCCGCACCTTGCGCCCGAGACGCGTGTACAGGCGCGCCAGGGCGGCGGTCACGGTGGTCTTGCCCTGGCCGGAGGCGGGGGCGGCGATCAGCAGCGCGGGGCATTGGCGGGAATCGGGCATCAGGCGCGCTCCGGCACGAGGGAAACCATCAGAACTCCACCCCTTTCTGCGCCTTGATCCCGGCCTTGAAGGCGTGCTTCACCAGGCCCATCTCGGTCACGGTATCGGCCGCCTCGACCATCGCCGGCAGCGCGCCGCGCCCGGTGGCGACCACATGCTGCATCGGCGGGCGGGCGGCGATGTCGGCGAGCACGCTGTCCAGTTCCAGGTAGCCGTGCTTGAGGGCGATGTTCACCTCGTCCAGCACCACCAGGCCGACCTGCGGATCGCTCAGCAAGCGGCGGGCGACCTCCCAGGCTTCGTGCGCCTTGGCGATGTCGCGCTGGCGGTCCTGGGTCTCCCAGGTGAAGCCCTCGCCCATCACGTGGTAGCTGACCTCCTCGGGGAAGCGCCGGAAGAAGGCTTCCTCGCCGGTGGTCGCGGCGCCCTTGATGAACTGCACCACGCCCACCTTCAGGCCGTGGCCCAGCGCGCGGGCGACCATGCCGAAGGCCGCGCTGCTCTTGCCCTTGCCGTTGCCGCTGTGGACCAGGAACACGCCGCGTTCGTCCTGGGCCTGGGCGATCTTCTCGTCGACCACGCTCTTCTTGCGCTGCATGCGCGAGCGGTGGCGCTCGTCCTTGTCCGGGGATTCGCTCATCGGTCTCTCTCCTCTCAAAGGGCCTGGTAGCGCACGCCGAAGAGTACGGCGCGGCCGGGCTGCCGGTAGCCTAGGGTGGTCTGGTAGTCGGCGTCGAACAGGTTGCCCAGGCGCGCCTGCAGGCGCCACTCCGGGGTCAGTTGGTATTCGCCGCGCAGGTCCAGCGTAGCGAAACCACCGAGGCAATTGCGGTTGGCCAGGTCGTCGTAGCGGCGGCCCTCGGCGTGCAGACTGGCGCCCAGGCTCAGCGCGTCGAAGCGCCGGTCGAGGTCCAGGTTGAACAGTTGCCGGGCGCGGCGCGGCAGCTCGTTGCCACGGCTGCCGCTGGCGCGGCTCTCCGGGTCGAGCAGGCTGGCGTTGGCGTTCCACGTCCAGTCCCGCCACTGGCTGCCCAGTTGCAGCTCGACGCCACGGATGCGCGCCTGGTCGATGTTCTCCGGCGCCTGCAGCGCCGAGTCGTAGGCGATCAGGTCGTCGATCGCCGTGCGGTACAGGTTCACCGCCCAGTGGCCCCAGCCGTGGCGGCCGTCCACGCCGAGCTCCAGGCTGCGCGAGGTTTCCGCGTCGAGGTCGGGGTTGCCGTAGCCGGGGTAGTAGAGCTCGTTGAAGGTCGGCGCCTTGAAGGCCGTGCCGTAGCTGGCGAAGGCGCGCACCGCGTCGGTCAGCGCATAGCCCCAGGCGAGGTTGCCGGTGTTGCGGCTGCCGAACTGCTGGTTGTCGTCGTGACGCAGGCTCAGCTGCCAGTCGTGGCGTCCGGCGCTGCCGAGGTACTGGGCAAAGGTGCCGCGGTTGTCGCGGGAGGTCACCGCGTAGTCGGTGGAGCTGCTCAGCGCGTCCCGCTGCCAGTCGTAGCCGAGGGTCAGGGTCTGGCCGGGCGCCAGTTCCAGGTCGTTCTGCCAGGACGCGGTGTCGCGCCGGCTGTCGAAGCGCGAGTAGAACGCGCCGTCCTGATAGGCGTCGGCGTTGTCCTCGCTGCGCCCGGCGGACAGGCTCACCCGCCAGGGCTCCAGCGGGGCGAAGCGCGCGCGGCCGCCGATCACCCGCTGCACGCCCCGGGTGTAGGCATCGAAGCCCCGGGTGCGGCGGCTGTTCACCGCGTCGAAGTCGTTGTGCGAATCGCTCTGCAACAGGCTGCCGTCCAGCTCCAGGCCGTTGTCGAAGCGATAGCCGGCGCGCAGCGAGCCGGCAAGGTTGCGGTAACCGTCGCTATCCGGCTCATGGCCGCTGGCGCCGTCGGCCCTGGCGTCGATGCCGGCGGTATCCAGGCTGGAGACGCCGAGGGCGAACCAGCCGCGCCCGTCGCTGGCCGAGGCCCCGGCGCTGCCTTCGTAGGTGCCCTGGCTGCCCGCGCCGGCGTAGGCCCAGGGCCTGAAACCCTGCTCCGCCGCCTGGCGGGTGAAGATCTGGATCACCCCGCCGATGGCCTCGGAGCCGTACAGGCTGGAGCGCGGCCCGCGCACCACCTCGATGCGCTCGACCAGTTCCAGCGGCAGGTCCTGCAGCGAGGCGCCGCCGGAGGACACCGAGCCGGCCTTGACGCCATCGATCAGCACCAGCACATGGTCGGATTCGCTGCCGCGCAGGTAGAGGCTGGTGGCCTTGCCGGGCCCGCCGGCGTTGCTCAGGGAGATGCCCGGCAGGCGCCGCAGCAGGTCCGGCACCGACTGCGCCTGGGCGCGTTCGATGTCCGCGCGGTCCAGCACGCCGACCGCAGCGAGGCTCTGCCCGGCGCGTTGCCCGGTGCGGGTGGCGGTCACCAGTTGATCGTCGAGCACCAGCGGCGTGTCGTCCGCCGCCAGGCCGATACAGGAAAAGCCGCCCAGCGCCAGCGCCGTCGGCCAATAGAGGAAATGCTTCACGTGAACTCACTCCGCCGCTCTCACCCGCGCGGCTCTGACCGAAAAAGGCAGGCGGAGGACGGGAACGCCCCGGCAGCGCAGGCCGGCCGGAGCGATCGGCAGCGCCTCCCGCGATGCCATGGCTTGCAGCAGGCCGGTCTCCGGGCTTGCGAGTGGCGCCGTGAGAGGCTCCGGAAACCGCGCCTTCCCATGCCGGTGGCACAGTGGCGAAATGCGGTTCGATGCTCGCTTACCGTTGCGGGGGCAGCGCCGGACTGGTCGACCCGGAGGATCGAATTCACCGGCTTCCCTGTTTCACCCCCGACTTGCGCCGGGGGCACCTGAAGCAGGCGCGCAGCTTAGAGGCTCGCCGCCCGGGGCGTCAATTGAACAGGCTGTCGCGGCCCCCGCCAAAGCCCGCGCCAGAGCGGCCAACAGGTGAAACACAACGCAGCTGGTGGCACCGCAGAAACTCGCTAGAATGCGATGCATGACGACTGCACAACCCGGCCGACTCCAGCTCGATACCCGCTCCAGCCCCCCGCTGATGCACGTCAGCGGCGACTGGACGCTGGCGCATTTCGCCGCGCTGGAGGCCCAGGTCGCCGACGCGCGCCAGGGCGGCCAGCCCGCCGCGCTGGACTTCGGCGACCTCGGCGCGCTCGACACCGCCGGCGCGGCGCTGCTCTCCGACGTCATCGGCGGCGCGCGCATGGGCCAGCTGGAGCAGATCGCCCGCAACCTCTCCGCCGAGCGCCAGGCCCTGCTGCGCGCCGTGGGCGGCGCCATCACCCAGTGCCGGCTGGACGAGCGCAAGCCGCCGCCGGGCAACGCCATCGTCGATGTGCTCGAACGCATCGGCATCGGCTCCGTCATCTTCTGGGGGCATCTGGTCGGCGTGCTCGGCTTCATCGGCCTGACCCTGCAGACCCTGCTGCGCAGCCTGCCGCGCCCGCGCCGCTGGCGCCTCACCTCGCTGGCCGCGCACATGGAGCAGACCGGCCTCAACGCCGTGCCCATCGTCGCCCTGCTCACCTTCATGGTCGGCGCGGTGGTGGCCTTCCTCGGCGCCACGGTGCTGAGGAAGTTCGGCGCGGCGATCTACACCGTCGACCTGGTCGGCTTCTCCTTCCTGCGCGAATTCGGCGTGCTGCTCACCGCCATCCTCCTCGCCGGCCGCACCGCCAGCGCCTTCACCGCGCAGATCGGCTCGATGAAGGCCAACCAGGAGATCGACGCCATCCAGGCCCTGGGCATGGACCCGGTGGAGCTGCTGGTGCTGCCGCGGGTGCTCGCGCTGCTGCTGACCCTGCCGATACTGACCTTCCTGGCGATGCTCTCCGGCATCTTCGGCGGCGGCGTGGTCTGCGCCCTGAGCCTGGACATCTCGCCGCGCCTGTTCCTCTACATGCTGCAGAACGACATCGCCGTGCAGCACTTCCTGGTCGGCATCGTCAAGGCGCCGGTGTTCGCCTTCATCATCGCCGTGATCGGCTGCCTGGAAGGCTTCCGCGTCAGCGGCAGCGCGCAGTCGGTGGGCGAGCACACCACCTCCGCGGTGGTCCAGTCGATCTTCGTGGTGATCCTGCTGGACGCGGTGTTCGCGCTGTTCTTCATGGAGATGGGCTGGTGAGCGAACCGATCATCGCCGTCCGCGACCTGGCCAACCGCTTCGGCACCCACGCCGTGCACGAGCACCTCGACCTCGACGTGATGAAGGGCGAAATCCTCGGCGTGGTCGGCGGCTCTGGCACCGGCAAGTCCGTGCTGCTGCGCAGCATCATCGGCCTGCGCCAGCCCAGCGAAGGCAGCGTGCAGGTGTTCGGGCAGAACCTGCAGGCGCTGGCGCCGCAGCGACGCTCGCAGCTGGAGCGGCGCTTCGGCGTGCTGTTCCAGAACGGCGCGCTGTTCTCCTCGCTGACGGTCAGCGAGAACATCTGCCTGCCGCTGATCGAGCACGCCCGGCTGTCGCGCAACGACGCCGAATTCATGGCCAAGGTGAAGATTTCCCTCGCCGGCCTGCCGCCGGATGCCGGCGCCAAGTACCCGGCCGAGCTGTCCGGCGGCATGGTCAAGCGCGCCGCCCTGGCCCGCGCCCTGGCGCTGGACCCGGACATCCTGTTCCTCGACGAGCCCACCGCCGGCCTCGACCCCATCGGCGCGGCGGCCTTCGACCAACTCATCCTGACCCTTCGCGACGCCTTCGGCCTCACCGTGTTCCTGGTCACCCACGACCTGGACACCCTCTACACCATCTGCGACCGCGTCGCCGTGCTCTCGCAGAAGCGCGTGCTGGTGGTCGGCCCGCTGGAGCAGGTCGCCGGGACCGACGACGCCTGGGTCCGGGAATACTTCCACGGCCCCCGTGGCCGCGCCGCACAGCAGGCCACGCAGCCCCTGCGGGAGGAAAACTGACATGGAAACCCGCGCCCATCACGTGCTGATCGGCCTCTTCACCCTGATCGTCTCCATCGGCGCGCTGCTCTTCGCGCTGTGGCTGGCGCAGTCGACCAACGACCAGAAATACAAGTTCTACGACGTGATCTTCAACGAGGCGGTGACCGGTCTCTCCGAGGGCGGCACCGTGCAGTACAGCGGCATCCGCGTCGGCGACGTGGTGTTCCTGCGCCTGGACCCGAACGACCCGCGCAAGGTCCGCGCGCGCATCCGCGTCTTCGAGAGCACGCCGATCCGCGAGGACACCCGCGCCAAGCTGGCGCTCACCGGGGTCACCGGCCAGGCCATCATCCAGCTCTCCAGCGCCGCCCAGGACAGCCCGCCGCTGGTCAGCACGGAAGGCAACATTCCGGTGATCAAGACCATCCCCTCGCCGCTGGCGAAGTTCCTCGCCAACGGCGAAGACATCGCCACCAACGTCAACACCCTGCTCACCAACGCCAGCCGCCTGTTCTCCGAGGAAAACGTCGAGCACATCAGCCGCACCCTCGACCACATCGACCAGGCCAGCAGCGTGATCGCCGAACAGCGCGACGACATCCGCCAGACCGTCAAGGAACTGGCCGCCGCCAGCCAGCAGGCGCGCATCACCCTGGCCAACGCCAGCGCGCTGCTCGAACGCGCCAACCAGACCCTCGGCACGCGCGGCCAGAGCATCCTCGACGACACCCAGAAGACCCTGGCCGCCCTGCGCGCCAGCAGCGAGCGGGTCGAACGACTGCTCGGCAACAACTACGACTCGGTGAACGGCGGCCTGAACGGACTGGGCGAAATCGGCCCGGCGGTGCGCGAACTGCGCGCCACCCTGGAGGACCTGCGCGGCGTCACCCGCCGCCTGCAGGAAAACCCCACCGGCTACCTGCTCGGCCGCGAACGCAACAAGGAGTTCCAGCCATGACCGCCCTTCCCCGCCTGCTCGGCATCGCCGCCCTGCTCGGCCTGCTCGGCGCCTGCTCGATCCTTCCGGAAGCGGAAACCCCGGACGTCTACCTGCTGCCGGCGACCCAGCAGCCGGCGCGCGGCAACGCGGCGGTGGACTGGTCGCTGCGGGTCAGCGCGCCCACCGCCAGCCTCGCGCTGGACAGCAACCGCATCGCGGTGATCCCCCAGGGCAACCAGATCAGCAGCTACCAGGGCGCGCGCTGGAGCAACCGCGCCCCCGGCCTGCTGCGTGACCGCCTGCTCGACGCCTTCGGCGCCGACGGCAGCATCCGCGCCCTGAGCAGCGACGACGCCAACCTGCAGGCCGACCTCGACCTCACCGGTGAACTGCGCGCCTTCCAGAGCGAATACCAGGGCGACCGGCCTGTCGTGCACATCCGCTACGAAGCGCGCCTGGTCCGCACCCTCGGCCAGCGCATCGTCGCCGCGCGCAGCTTCGAGGTCCGCCAGCCGGTGGAGGGCAAACAGGTCGCGGAAGTGGTCACCGCCTTCGGCAAGGCCGCCGACCAGCTCGCCGCGCAGGTGGTGGAGTGGACGTTGCAGCAGGGGCAGGCGCAGACAGCCGGCCGCTGATCCGGGGGCCGGGCTACCGGGTCCGCATCGCCGCCCGGTAGCACTCGATCTCGCCGCCTACTGGGTCACTTACTGGGTCGTTTACTGGGTCGTTTACTGGGTCAGTCGACGACTCCGCACGCCCTCCGTCTGGCGACCCGGCGCGGCGCGAACCGCATAAGCCCCCCGCAAGCCCCCTCCAGTCGCCAGATTCGATAGCCGCCATCCTTCATTTCTGTCAGACGCGGCCGATACCTCCCCTGCGCGAGCACCTGTCCTTGATGGTCCGGGGCGCAGCCCCTTATGCTGCGACCGTCACGGCTACATCCGTGATTGGGTTTGACAGCCCAGAACGTCGGCGCGATTGCGCCAACACAGGTGCATGCGAAAGCGGCGAACGCTTTTGCAGGCCCTGCTTCGACCTCAGTTTTTGGTTGAAGACGCTATGGCAGATCGCGCGGGGAGACCCCCTCGCGGGGTCTGCCGGCCCGACGTCCGGTCTGTCAACCTCGCGTGGTCTGCCTCCCTTCGATTGACAGCGAAGCGGCAGCTCTCTTCCTTAACGTCGGAGCTACATTCATGACTTCAGACAGCGACACCCTCGACCCCGAAACAGGCGCCTTCCCCGGCGACATTCCTCCGATCGACGACCAGCCCGGCCTGCCGCTGATCTGGCCCCGGGACGCCCAGCCCGCGCTGGACCACGGCATACGCCGCGCGGAACAGTGGTTGAACGGCGAAGGCAAACCCTATCTCTGGACCACCTACGTGTGCGGCCGGGCGATCCAGCCCGACTCGATCGACAAGATGGCCTACGAGGTCGGCTTCCTCACCCGCCTGCAGCAGCACCTGCGCCGCATGCCGGACTGAATCGCCGGGCGGCTCATGGCCCGCCCCGGGCCGCCCCACTCGACGCCGGCCTGTAGGAGCGAGCTTGCTCGCGAACAGCCGCCCACGGCGAAACCCCGCCTGTACCGCGCGGAAACCCTCGGATACCGAAGGTCGGTCAGTGGCAGTGGTACGGGCTCTCGCCCTCCAGCTCCTGCTCGGTTTCCACGTCGCGGATGGTCACGATGGCCTTGGGATAGACCGAGCAGAGGGAATTGCGCACGGTGTAGATGCCGCTGCCGTGGGCGAGGAACTTGCCATTGCCCAGCTCCTTGCCCGACGCGTCACGGGCGGTGACTTCGTAGTTGCCGGTCATGGTGATGCAGCCGGACAGGGCCAGCAGGGACAGTACGGGGATCAGGTATTTCATGGCATCTCCTTGCTACGCGATGCGCCGCGCGGGTGGCGCGCCCGTCGTTCCCTGACGGTTTCGCGAAAGCGGCTGGTGATTCGAACGACCGCCAGTGGCTGGCGGTGGGGGTTCGACCCGGACACAGCGACGCAGTTCAGCCAGCGCCCCCTCCCGGCGGAAATTTACCTGGAGGGCCGCCCGGCGGACGCTCTTCTCAGCGCTTGCCCATCGAACGACGGGAGCCGCGCGGGTGCGGCGGGCGGTACTCCGCCTTGTCGTGCGGCTTGCGATGCTGGTAGGCGGCGTTCGCCTGCTTCTGCGCCGCCAGGGCGGCCTTGGCGAGTTCGCTCAATGACAGGGAGGTGGATTCTTGAGCGGTGTCCGCGCTGTCGTCGCGGGGCGGCTGCTGGGAGGAAGTCATGGGTCGTGGGTTCTGCATGAGATTGGAACGGCGCACATAATAGCCGATCTCGCCCCTTCGCGGCTCACGCCGGCAGGTCGGCGGGACGGGCGTGCGGCTGCCCGAGGGCTTCGTCGAAGCGCAGCAGGCGGCCGGCGTTGCCCAGCACCAGCAGGGTGCTGAGGTTGTGCAGGATCGCGGCGATCATCGCGCCGGCGGCGCCCAACAGACCGAAGGCGGCCGCGGCGACGATGGCCAGTGTCCAGCCCAGGCCGATCAGCACGTTGACCTGCAGGGTGCTGCGGCACTGGCGGCTCAGGCGCACGCAGGTGCCAAGACGGCGGAGATCGCTGCCGATCAGCACGATATCCGCCGAGGCCAGGGCGATATCCGCCCCGCCGGCGCCCATCGCCACGCCCACCACGCCGGCCTTGAGCGCCAGCGAGTCGTTGATGCCGTCGCCCACCACCAGCGGGCGGAAGCCCTTGCGGATTTCCTCGTTGACCCGCGCCAGCTTGTCTTCCGGCAGCGCCTGGGCGACCAGGTTGTCGATGCCGACCTCGCGGGCCAGCGTGGCGGCCACGCTCTGGCGGTCGCCGGTGAGCAGCAGTTGCCGGCCCAGCCCCAGCTCGCGCAGGTCCGCCACCGCCTGGGCGGCTTCCGGGCGGACGCTGTCGGCAAGCAGCAGCCAGGCGCGGAAACGCCCGTCCAGCGCCAGCCCGGCGATCGGGCCGTCGTGCTCGGGCACCGCCGGCGTGGCGATCCCCAGGCGGGCGAACAGCTCCGGCCGGCCCAACGCGGCCTCGCCCCGCTCGGTCCGGGCGACCACGCCGAGGCCTTGCAGCTCGTGCAGGTCGGCCAGCGGATGGTGCGCATCGTGCGGCGCCAGCGTCGCCAGGGCGCGGCTGACCGGGTGGCTGCTGGCGGCGCCGAGGCTGGCGGCCAGCCGCTCGATGTCGGCGCGCGCCTCGCCCGGCTGCGCCTGTACGCTCTGCAGGCGCAGCGCGCCGTGGGTCAGGGTGCCGGTCTTGTCGATCACCAGCGAGGTCAGGTCGGCCAGTTCCTCGAGGAACGCCGAGCTGCGGATCAGGATGCCGTGACGGGCGGCGACGGCGATGCCGGCGATGGCGGTGGCCGGCGCCGACAGCACCAGCGCACAGGGGCAGGCGGCGACCAGCACGGCGAGCATGGCCTGCGGGTCGTTGGTGATGAACCAGGTGACGGCGGCGATCAGCAGCACCAGCACCATGTAGCCGCCGGCGTAGCGCTCCAGCAGGCGGGTGATCGGCGGCTTGGACTGTTCGGCGCGCTGCATCAGGGCGATGACCTTGCCGAGGGTGGAGGCGTCGCCGGTGCGGGTCACTTCGATGCGCAGCAGGCCGTCGAGGTTGATCGCGCCGCCGTAGACCTCCATGCCGACGCCCGCTTCCAGCGGCACCGACTCGCCGGTGATCGGCGCGGTGTCCAGGCTGGCCTGGCCTTCCAGCACGCGGCCATCGGCGGGCACGCGGTCGCCGGCGCGGACTTCCACCTGGTCGCCCGCGCGCAGCTCGCCGTTGTCCACCTCGCGCACGCTGCCGTCGGCGGCGATCAGCCGGGCCTGGCTGCGGGTCAGGCGGCCCAGCGCCTCGATGGCTTCCTGCGAGCCGATCACGCTGCGCTCTTCCAGCACGTGGCCGAAGATCATGATGATCGGCAGCAGCGCGGCGGTCATCAGGTCGCCGGTGGCCCAGGCGCCGAGCATGGCCAGGGCGATGAGCTGGTCGGTGATGCCGTGCAGGCTGGGATGGCGCAGGCTGTACCAGCCCGAGCGCAGGACGGGCACTGCCACCAGCAGCGAGGCGACGCCCAGGAGCATCTGCGCCACGCCTTCCTGCTGCGGGGCGAACCAGCGCCAGAGCAGGCCTAGCACCAGCAGGCCGAGGGCGATCATCGCCAGGCTGAGCTGGCGCGCCGCGCTGCGCTGCTCGTCGCGGGTGAGCATGCCACCGGTGAGGTGGCCGTGGGAGTGGCCGTGGTGCGCGTGGCCGTGGTGGTGAACGCTCATACCGCGAGTGTGCCTGCTGGGGTTGGAATCAGAGGGGTGGGAACAGGGTTCCCGGCCGGGTGGCGTATTCGTTGGCTTCGGCTTCGGTCAGGACCCAGATCTGGTTGATCTGCTTGTCGATGCCGGGTTTGACGGCAACGACCTTGCCCTTGAGCGTCGGCATCATGCCCTGCACGATGAAGCGGTTGTCCTCGTCGCGAATGCGCACGGAGGTCGCCACCGGATAGGTGATGTTCTTCCTGTACAGCCCGAGGGTCAGCACCTGCTTGAGCAGGCTGGGCCTGGGGCGTTTCAGCGTGATGTTCGGGAACTGCGCGTGGTCGACGAAAGCCAGCATCATGCCCGGCGGCAGAACCCGGTCGGCATGCGCCGGGAGAATGCAGCCCAGCACCAGCGCCAGCGCGCCCAGGCACTGCAAGGCCAGGCGTCGCAGCGAGCAGCGGGTTTGATGGATGGTGTGAAGTCCGGCTGATGTCATTGGATGTCCCGCCCCTGGTGTTCCTGATTGTCGTTGTCCGCCCGGCGTGGTTGCCGGGCTTGCGTTGCGAGCGTAGCGGTTCGCCGCGACGCTGTCCGCACATTGATTCACAGGCTCCGGCGATCGCCGCGCTCACGGCTGCGGCCCCTCCAGGATCAGGTGTCCGGCATCGCGCGGATCGACGCTGGTCACCGCGCCCGCGCGGGCCAGGATGCCCGGCACGCGCTCGCGGTACAGGCGCAGCAGCAGCCCGGGGTCGGCCTGTTGTCGCTGGGTCTGCGCCAGGCTGGTGATGGTGGCGGTGTCCGCCTGGGAGCGGGCCTCGCGCTCGCTGGCCTGGGCATGGGCCACCTGCAGCGTGCGGTCGGCGCCCTGGTTGGCCGCCTGCAGCTGGCGGGCGGCGTCGTTCTGCGCCGCGGCCACGCCCTGCTCCGCCAGCTGGCTGGCGGTCAGCACGGCATTGAAGGCACTCACCGCCTCGCGCGGCAGCGAGGACTGCACATCCACCCGCTCCACCACGACGCCCAGGCCGTTGCCGGCCTCCGTGAGCGCCGCCAGGCTGCGGTTGATGCCCTGCTGCAGGTCGCCGCGCAGACGCTCGCGGCGCTCGGCGACGCTGCTGTCGGTGCCGATCAGTTCCGGGCGGGCGACCAGGATGGTGTCCAGGTCGCGCGAGGCGCAGACCGCCACCGCATTGCGCTCCACCAGCCGATCCAGCGCCGGCAGCACATGCTCGCCCTGGAGCACGAAGTCATAGGGGGCGGTGACCTTGTAGAACACCCGCACATCCAGCTGCACCACGCCGGCATCGCCGGTGAGCAGGTAGCCGGAGCCGGCGGTGGCGTCGTTGGCCAGGCTGCCGTCCAGATCGGACTTCTGCGCCTGCGGCGAGCGCAGCAGGGTCTCCACCCGGCGCTCGATCACCCGGTCGGCGGACGGCAGGATCACCACCTGCTCGAACGGACGCGGCCAGGCCAGCAGCAGGCCGGAGTTGTGGACCCGCTCCAGCGCGCCCAGGCGCAGGACCACGGCGCGGCTTTCCGGGCCGATCTGGCGGACGTTGGACAGCGCCCAGCCGAGCGCCGCCAGCAGGGTCACGCCGTACAGAGCCAGGAACGCCAGGCGCCCGGCCTGCAGCCAGGGGCTCGCGCCCGGCTCCCGAAGCTCAGTCATGGGCGTTGCCCGGCTTGGCCAGCGGCGGCTGCTGCGGCGGGCCGTCGACCAGCACGCGGAACGGCGCCGCGTCGGTGCGCAGCACCAGGCGGGTGCCGGAGTTGACCAGGGTGCCGAGGGTGTCCAGCGAGCGCAGCAGGTTGTACAGCTCCGGCGAGCCGCTATAGGCCTTGCCGTAGATGTCCGCCGCTTGCACCCGCGACTGGGCCTCGATATCGGCGGCCTTCACCGTGGCGTCGGCCTGCAGGATGCGCGCGTCGCGCTCGGCGGCGGAGCGGATTTCCGCGGCCTTGCGCTTGCCTTCGGCGGTGCGCTGGGTGGCGATGGTCTCGCGCTCGGCGCGCATGCGGTCGACCGTGGCGCCGAGGGTGACCTTCGGCAGCGTCAGCCGCTCGATGCCCACCTGCACCACGCGCACGCCGTAGGTGTCGAGCAACTGCCGCTCGATCTGCTCGCGCAGGCGCTGCTCGAAGTCGGCGATGCGCACCTTGCCGGCATCGGTGTTGACCAGGTCGGAAAGGTCGAAGCCGCTGGCGGTGGTCTCCAGCGCGGAGCCGACGAAGGTGCGGATCTGCCGGGCGGCCTCGTCCGGCTGGTTCTGCACCGCGCGCATGAAGCGCTGGATGCTGTCCGGGTCGGGCTTCACCTGCCAGGCGACGTAGGCCTGCACGATGATCCGCAGGCCGTCGCGGGTGCCGACGTCCTGCAGGCCGCTGGAGGTGGTGCGCAAGCGCAGGTCCACCGGCACGGCGGCCTCGAACGGGATCGGCAGGCGCCAGGCGAGCCCGGGTTCGAGCAATACCCGCGCGGGATTGCCGAAGCGCGTGATCACCGTCGCCTCGCCGGAGCGCACCTGGACCAGGCTGGCGGTCGCGGCGGCGAACAGCACCAGCAGGCCGGCCAGGGCGGTGCGGCGCCAGGGGAAGCGCGCCGGGCCCTCGTCGTGAGGATGAGCGTGGCCATGCTCATGGTCATGCGCGTGGTCATGGTCGTGAGGGTGATCGCCGTGGACGTGGGTCGGACTCAAGGTGCGATCTCCTGGGGACGGTTGGCGGCCTTGCCGCGCGGCGGGTCGACCGGCGCGCCGAAGCTGCGCAGGTCGAGGGTCGGCGCCTGGTCCGCGCTCAGGCGGTGGTCGATGACCAGGCTGCGGGCGCCGGCCAGGCCCTGGCCCAGCTGGCTGAAATACTGTTCGAGGAGGAATGCCTGGCCGGCGCGCTGCCAGGCGGAACGCTCGGCGCCGAAGCGCAGTTCGGCGGCCTGGGCCTGGGCGAGGGTTTCCCGGGCGTCGGCGGCGGCCTTGTCGGTCGCGGCGCTGGCGGCCTGCCGGGCGGCGTTGGTCTGTTCGGCGGCCTTGCCCTGCTCACGGGCGATCAAGGCCTGGGCGGTGATCTGCGCCGCCTGCACGCCGTGGTAGGCATTCGCCGCACCGGCCGGCGGGTGGATCGCCTCGACCACGGTGGCGAGGATTTCCACCCCGCTGTCCAGGCGTTCGAGGTCGGCCTGCACGGCCTTGCCGATGTCCTGCGCCAGGGCTTCGCGCGCTTCCCCCAGCACGCCGTCGAGGGTGCGCGCGGCGAAGTCGTGGACCAGCACGCGATTGGCGGTGCTGCGGATCAGCGCCGGCACGTCGGTGCTGTTGTAGGTCGCCGCCAGCGCGGCCTGGTCGCTCAGGCCGATGCGGTAGACGAAGCGCACGTCCATGTTGACGATCTGGAAGCTCTGCTGGCCGCCTGCCTCGCTGGCGATCACCTGGGAATTCTCGCTCACGTGGGAGGCGTCCCACAGGCGGTTGGCGGCCTCCGGCGCGGGCCCTTCGGCCGCGACGAGCAGGTCCGCCCGGGCGGAATCGCCGGAGGTCGCCAGCTCATGGATCACCCCGTTCTCCACCGGCAACACGCGGCCGAACGGCCACGGCAGCCCGACGTGCAGCCCCGGCGGGTAGACCGCCACCGGCTTGCCGAAGCGCTCGTAGACGCCACGGCCATTCATGGCGATCTCGCTGACGCCGGTGAGCAGCCAGCCCACCAGCAGGACCAGCCCCAGCACCGGCAGGAAGGCGCGGCGCATGAAGCCGAAGGCCCAGACCTGGCGCAGGTCGATGCCGAAACGCTGCTGCAGTTCGCTCTGCAGGAACTGCAGCGGACGCGGCGGCCAGCGCAGCTGCCCGGCGACCAGGCTTTCGCCGATCAGCCGCGGCTCCTCGCGCGGGCGCTGCGGGCTGAACACCGAGAGCAGCGCGCGCAGGATCAGCTCCAGCGCCAGCAACACCGGCAGCAGGCCGACCAGCACCACCAGCCGGCTCGGCCACAGACTCTCGCCGTTGGAGAACAGCAGGCCGGGCAGCGACAGCAGTTGCACAGCGATCACCGCGCGGACCATCGGCGCCAGGGCGGCGGCCTCGGGCCACTCTTCCGCGCCGGCCGCATTCAGGTGCCGCTCCACCACCAGCAGGCCGAAGGCGGTCAATATCAGCAGCCCGGTGACCAGCCAGCCGGCCTGGCCAAGCGAAACGGCGGGGGTTGCGAGGTTCCAGCCGGCCTGGACGACCAGCAGCGCCGCCAGCGCCAGCCCCGCCAGCCAGAGCGCGCCGACGCCGATGCGCTGCGCCAGGCGCTGGCCGCCCCGGCTGATGCGCTCCAGCAGACGGTCGTAGGCACTGAGCTGGGCAAGATCGACGGCCGCTTCGCCCGCAGGCGCGGACGCCGCCGCGCCGATCGCCAGGGCGCGCCAGTGGGCCACGCGCCAGGCCGACTGGCTCACCGCCGCCAGCAGCAGCAGCGCCGCCGCGTTGTTGCACAGCAACGGCAGCCACAGCGAGTCGGCGGCGAACAGGCCGATGAAGATCGCCGCCAGGAACAGCAGCGCGGCGAGGCCTCCCGACAGCCAGGCCAGCAGCATCAGTCGACGCGACTGGTACGCCGAGCGCTGGAAACGCGGCAACCCTTCCAGGCTGCTGCCTTCGATGTCCAGGTCGACTCTCATGGATGCTCCAACGGTTGAACGGATCGCCCGCCGCCCCCGGCCGGGAGCGACGCGCCGGCGAGCCTGGGGGTGAAAGATTAAGGCTGCCTGAAGCCGGCGGGGACGAAAGTGTAATCTTATAACGAAACATGTGAAATTGTTGTCGCCCCGCCACCTGCCGCCCGGCCGCAGGAGGAGCCGTTGCCGAGCGGCCCACGGCGCTCTATCGTGACGTCCTCACCGTGCCAAATCGAGATTCCCCCATGAGCTCCCTGCGCGAATCGCTCGCCCGCTTCCACCGTCTCGAACTGGCCGGCGGCCCGACGCCGCTGGAGAAGCTGGAGCGGCTTTCCGCCCACCTGGGCCGCGATATCCATGTGAAGCGCGACGACACCACGCCCTTCGCCCTGGGTGGCAACAAGGTGCGCAAGCTGGAATTCCTCGCCGCCGATGCGCTGCGCGCCGGCGCCGACACCCTGGTGACGGCGGGGGCGATCCAGTCCAACCATGTGCGCCAGACGGCGGCGGTGGCGGCCAAGCTCGGCCTGCGCTGCGTGGCGCTGCTGGAAAACCCCATCGGTACGGCGGACCACAACTACCTGAGCAACGGCAACCGCCTGTTGCTCGACCTGTTCGGCACCGAAGTCGAGCTGGTGCCCAACCTCGACAACGCCGACGAGCTGTTGCAGCAGACCGGCGAGCGCCTGCTGCGCGAGGGCCGCAAGCCCTACCTGGTGCCCATCGGCGGCTCCAACGCCCTCGGCGCGCTGGGCTATGTGCGCGCCGGGCTGGAGCTGGCCGAGCAGATTCGCCACAGCGGCCAGCGCTTCGCCGCCGTGGTGCTGGCCTCCGGCAGCGCCGGCACCCACGCCGGACTGGCCGTGGCGCTGGCCGATGCCCTGCCGGAGCTGCCGGTGATCGGCGTGACCGTCTCGCGCACCGACGCCGCGCAACGGCCGAAGGTGGAAGGCCTGATCCGGCGCACGCTGGAGCTGCTCGGCCAGGACGCGGACAAGGCGCCGAAAGTGGAACTCTGGGACGAGTATTTCGCCCCGCGCTACGGCGAACCCAACGCCGGCACGCTGGCGGCGGTGCGTCTGCTGGCGAGCCATGAAGGGCTGCTGCTCGACCCGGTCTACACTGGCAAGGCCATGGCCGGACTGCTCGATGGCGTCGCCCGCCAGCGCTTCGCCAGCCAGGGACCGCTGCTGTTCCTGCACACCGGAGGCTCTCCGGCGCTGTTCGCTTACCACCCGGCGGCTTGAATCAATAAAATTGAATAATAATATAATTTTTTATTATTTTATCGCATAACACCTACGACCCTATAGTCGCTACACCTTGACTAACCTGCTTAAAACACCAAAAACGGGGCTCACCATGACCTTCACCGCACTGCGCCGTCATTTCCTGTTTGCCAGCCTGACCCTCACCCTCGGCGCCAGCCTGTTCGGCCAGGCCCAGGCCGCCGACGACCTGCTCGCCCAGATCAAGTCCAAGGGCGAAGTCCGCGTCGGCCTCGAGGGCACCTATCCGCCCTTCAGCTTCCAGGACGAGAGCGGCAAGCTCGCCGGTTTCGAAGTCGACTTCTCCGACCTGATCGCCAAGGAACTGGGCGTCAAGGCCAAGCTCCAGCCGACCAAGTGGGACGGCATCCTCGCCGCGCTGGAGTCCAAGCGGCTGGACCTGGTGATCAACCAGGTGACCATCTCCGAGGAGCGCAAGAAGAAGTACGACTTCTCCGAGCCCTACACCGTTTCCGGCATCCAGGCCCTGGTGCGCAAGGGCGACGAAAGCAAGTACGACACGCCCGAGAAGCTCGCCGGGGTGAAGGTTGGCGTCGGCCTGGGCACCAACTACGAGCAGTGGCTCAAGGAACACGTTCCGCAGGCCGACGTGCGCACCTACGAGGACGACCCGACCAAGTTCCAGGACCTGCGCAGCGGCCGCATCGACGTGATCCTGGTCGACCGCCTGGCCGCCTTCGACATGGTCAACAAGACCAGCGGCGCCATGGCCCTGACCGGCGAGCCCTTCGCCCGCCAGGAAGCCGGCATCGCCCTGCGCAAGGGCAACCCGGAGCTGCTCGCGGCGCTGAACAAGGCCATCGAGAAGCTGCGTGCCGACGGCACCCTCAAGCAGCTCTCGGAAAAGTGGTTCAAGGCTGACGTGACCCAATGATCGACGCAAGCCTGCAGCTTGCGCTGGATTCCGCGCCCTTCCTGCTCAAGGGCGCGGTTTTCACGGTAGTCCTCAGCGTAGGCGGCATGTTCTTCGGACTGCTGCTGGGTTTCGTGCTGGCGCTGATGCGCCTGTACGGTTTCACCGCCCTGAGCTGGGTCGCCCGCATCTACGTGTCGTTCTTCCGCGGCACGCCGTTGCTGGTCCAGCTCTTCATGATCTACTACGGCCTGCCGCAACTGGGCATCGAGCTCGACCCGCTGCCCGCGGCGCTGATCGGCTTCTCGCTGAACATGGCCGCCTATGTCTGCGAAATCCTGCGCGGCGCCATCGGCACCATCGACCGCGGCCAGTGGGAAGCCGCCTCCAGCATCGGCATGACCCGCGCCCAGACCCTGCGCCGGGTGGTCCTGCCGCAGGCCGCGCGCACCGCGCTGCCGCCGCTGGGCAACAGCTTCATCTCGCTGGTCAAGGACACCGCGCTGGCCGCCACCATCCAGGTGCCGGAGCTGTTCCGCCAGGCCCAGCTGATCACCGCGCGCACCTTCGAGGTCTTCACCATGTACCTCGCCGCCGCGCTCCTCTACTGGGTGCTCGCCAGCATCCTGTCGCACCTGCAGAACCGCCTGGAAGAGCGGGTCAACCGTCATGACCGGGAGCACGAGGCATGATCGAAGTACGCCAGCTGACCAAGCAGTTCCGCGGCCAGGAGGTGCTCAAGGGCATCGACCTGACCGTCGAGCCCGGCGAAGTGGTTGCGATCATCGGCCCCAGCGGCTCCGGCAAGACCACCCTGCTGCGTTGCCTCAACCTGCTGGAAGTCCCCAGCAGCGGCACCATCCAGGTCGGCGAGATTCGCATCGACGCCTCGCGCCCGCTCAGCGGCCAGCAGGGGCTGATCCGCAAGCTGCGCCAGCACGTGGGCTTCGTGTTCCAGAACTTCAACCTGTTCCCGCACCGCACGGCGCTGGAGAACGTTATCGAGGGTCCGGTGATCGTCAAGAAGGAGCCCCGCGCCCAGGCCGAGCAACGCGCCCGCGCGCTGCTCGCCAAGGTCGGCCTGGCCGGCAAGGAAGACGCCTATCCCAAGCGTCTCTCCGGCGGCCAGCAGCAGCGCGTGGCCATCGCCCGGGCGTTGGCGATGCAGCCGGACGTGATCCTGTTCGACGAACCAACCTCGGCGCTCGACCCGGAACTGGTCGGCGAAGTGCTGGCGACCATCCGCGGCCTGGCGCAGGAAAAGCGCACCATGGTCATCGTCACCCACGAGATGAGCTTCGCCCGCGACGTGGCCAACCGGGCGATCTTCATCGACAAGGGGGTGATCGTCGAACAGGGCGAGGCCAAGGCGCTTTTCTCCAACCCACGGGAGGAGCGGACGCGGCAGTTCCTCAGCAAGTTCCTCACCCGGGACGGGTCCTGACCCACCGCAAAATAATCGATATAATCGATCTTTTTGCTCGGATATTTGCGCTTTTATATCGATCAATTGCGAGAGAACATAGCCCCCATGAACTGCACGAGCCGGCCATTCCGCCGGCCGTGACCATGAGGACTTCGCCATGATCGAACGCAGACCCTTCCAGCAACTCGGCGGTGCCAACCACGACTGGCTCAACGCCAAGCACCACTTCTCCTTCGCCGAGTATTACGACTCCGAGCGTATGAACTGGGGCAACCTCCGCGTCTGGAACGATGACGAAATCGCCGCCGGCACCGGCTTCCCGCCGCACCCGCACCGCGAGATGGAAATCATCACCTACGTCCGCCAGGGCGCGATCACCCACCAGGACAGCCTGGGCAACAAGGGCCGCACCGAGGCCGGCGACGTCCAGGTGATGAGCGCCGGGACCGGCATCGTGCACTCCGAGTACAACCTCGAGCAGGACGTGACCAAGATCTTCCAGATCTGGATCATCCCCTCGGTAGGCGGCGGCACCCCGTCCTGGGGCGCCAAGCCCTTCCCGAAGGGCGACCGCGCCGGACGCTTCGTCACCCTGGCCAGCGGCTATGAGAACGACGCCGACGCCCTGCGCATCCGTGCCGACGGCCGCCTGGTCGCCGCCACCTTGAAGGCTGGCCAGACTGCCGAATACGAGCTGGGCAGCGACCGTCGCGCCTATCTGGTGCCGGCGGTGGGCAAGGTCGAGGTCAACGGCGTCGAGCTGCTGGCCCGCGATGGTGCAGCGATCGCCAACGAAGCAGTGGTGAAGGTGACGGCGCTGGAGGACAGTGAAGTCATTCTGGTGGACATCGCCTGACGCCTGCGCAGGAAACGAAAAGGCACGCCAATTGGCGTGCCTTTTCTGCTTCTGGTGGACCGAAGGAGGATCGAACTCCCGACCTCCGCATTGCGAACGCGGCGCTCTCCCAGCTGAGCTATCGGCCCGATGCAGAGCAATCTAGCCCAGCCCCTTCACGCCGGCAATCTCAACGCTTGCGGCAAAGACTCATGCCATCGCCGATCGGTACCAGGGAATAATCCACACGCTCGTCCGTCTTCAGCGCCAGATTGAGTTGCTGGATGGCGCGCGTGTCGGCGCTTTCCGGCTCCACTTCGAGCACCCTTCCGCTCCACAGCACATTGTCGAAGACCACCAGCCCGCCACTGCGCAGCAGGCTCAGGGCATGTTCGAAATAGGTGGGATAACGCGCCTTGTCGGCATCGATGAACACCAGGTCGAAGCGGCCGCCCTCGCCTCCCGCCAGCAGGCTCTCCAGCGTGGAAAGCGCCGACCCCAGGCGCAATTCGATGCGGGTGTCGACGCCTGCCTGTTTCCAGTAGTCGCGCGCGACTTCGTTGTAGTCACCGGGCAGGTCGCAACACAGGAGATGTCCGTCGGCGGGGAGCGCCTCGGCCATGCACAGTGCGCTGTAGCCGGTGAAGGTGCCCACTTCGAGAAGGCGTCGGGCGCCGGTCAGTTTCACCAGAAAAGCGAGGAACTGCCCCTGCTCTGGGGCGACCTGCCAGCGCGACATGGGCAGCGCGGCGGTCTCCGCGCGCAGGCGGGCCTTGACCGGAGAGTCCCGCAGGGAAACATCGAGGAGGTACTGGTAGAGGCTGTCGTCCAGGTTCAGTGTGCGCGTGGTCATGGGCCCTCCTGAAAATCAGGGATGGAGGGCAAGACTCTGCACGGCGAGGACGCGCTTGGCTTGCAGGAAGGCTTTCTGCCAATAGGCGCTGTCGAGGCTGTCCAGGCGTACGGTTCCGCCCGTCCTGGGCGCATGAACGAAGCGCCCTTCCCCGACATAGATACCCGCATGGCTGACGCCGCGTCCACCGCTGGTGGCGAAGAACACCAGATCGCCGCTCTGCAGCGATTCGCGGCCGACGCTGGGCGCGCGCATGGAAATCATCTCGCGCGTCGAGCGCGGCAGTTGCAGGCCGGTGGCATCGCGGTAGACATAGCCGATCAGGCCGCTGCAGTCGAAACCGCCGTCGGGCGTGTTGCCACCCCAGCGATAGGGTGTGCCGACCAGGCCAATGGCACGGATCAGAACATCATCGGCAGCTTGCGAGTTGTAGGCAGGGAGCGAAGGCGAGCTCACCACGGGCGGTGGTGGCGGAGTCCGGCCGGCGCAGGCGGCCAGGGAGGCGAGAATAGCGAGAAGAATGATGCGCTGTGGAACGAGCATGTGATGGCATCCCTGCGAAGGAATGCCATCACTTTGCACCTACAGCGACTTGAGCGCAATACTTAAAGTAAAACTTTAAGTTCAGCGCATCACCGTCCGAGGCTGGTAGCCCGGCTTGAGTACGCGCTTGGCTTCCATGTAGCTCAGGCGCCAGTAGCTCTCGTCCAGGCTGTCCACCCGCACCCCACCGCCACGGCGGCTGGCGGAGTGGATGAACTGGCCGTCACCGATATAGATGCCGGCATGGCTCACCCGACCGCGACCACGATTGTTGAAGAAGATCAGGTCGCCCGGCTGCAGGTCTTCTTTGGAGACCAGCGGGACATCCAGATTGATCATCTCTCGCGTGGAGCGCGGCAGGCTGATGCCCGCTTCTTCGCGGAACAGATAGCCCACGAAGCCGCTGCAATCGAAACCGGTCTGTTCCGACTTCCCACCGAAGCGGTACGGTGTACCGATCAGCGAAAACGCACGATCCAGGATATCGGATACGTGCTTGGTCAGACCGCCGTTATAGTTTTTGGCCCCCTCGTCCTGCGACTCATCCGCCAGCGTTGCCCTATGCTGGTCAATCTGAATTGCTGCCCGGCTGGTCGGCGCTACGGCTACCTGGCTCGGCTGCGATTCCGGCGAATGGCTGGCACAAGCTGCCAGCAACAGAACGAAACTCATGGGCACGAGGGGTGCGAAGCGTTTAAGCATGGGCACGATCGTGTCTCATTAGTTCCATTTAATAGCGGGCTAATTTGCCCGCTCAATCGACCCAATGCAAGTTTTTTATCGCGGAATGTGACTCAACAGGCGCGGCATAATGTCTAAGGCTCGACCCTGCATTCTTTCTTCGACCACGGAACTGAGATCGGTCACACCCGGATTCACCTCGGCGGTGAAGCCTCCAGCGGCCCGGGTTCGCAGCACCGGCTCGATGATGTAGGGGAAGCTCGCGGTAGTTCCCACCAGCAATACGGCATCGAACCCCTTGCGCAGCTCTGCATAGAGCGTGTCGATCGCTGCCTCCGGCAACATCTCCTCGAACAGTACCACCGGCGGACGCAGCACACCCCCGCAGCGCTCGCAACGTGGCGGCAATGGCCGTTGCAGATGAGCGGCCAGTTCGGCGCTTTCCTGGCCACAGGACTGGCAGTACAGCGGCGCCAGCTCGCCATGTATCTCGATCAGGCGCTCCGCCGGCGAACCCGCCCGGCGATGGAAACCGTCGATATTCTGCGTCAGCACCCAGCATCCCGGCTTGCGTCGCTGCAGCTCGGCGATGGCCTCGTGTCCGGCATTGGGTGCCGCGTTCAGGCAGGCCTTGCCCAGCTCCGCCAGGTACTTCCAGCACAACTCAGGGTTGTCACGTAGCATCGGCCCGGAAAGCGCCGCCTCGATGGGCAGCCCTTCCGCCGTCCTGCCGTTATAGAGTCCGCCAAGGCCGCGATAGGTGGGCAAGCCGGAATCAGCGGAGACGCCGGCGCCGGTGATCACCAGGATGCGTTCGGCGCGGGCCAGTGCCGCGCCGGTGCGTTCGATCGCCGAGTCCATGCGCCCTCCTCCGCGACCGGGCCGCGGGTCAGTGGTTGACCGTGTACGACAGCATCATCGAGATATGGCACAGCGGACGTCCGCTCTGCTCCTGCCACTGGTTGAAGGCGGCCTGCACCTGCGCCAGGTCTTTCTGGCTGGTGGGCGCCTTGTCGACGATTTCCTGGGCCTTGAGCGCGGCGACCACATCGTCGCTGAGCACGAAGGTATCCTTGCCAGCCATGCGCAGGAAGCGCGGCGCCGACATTCCACCCAGTTGATTGCCGCGCTTGGCCAGCAGCTTCCACAGGCCGACGATCTCGGTCAGCGGCCAGTCCGCCAGCAGCTTGCCGAAACTGCCGTGCTCGCGGGCGATATCGAGGACCATCTGCGCATTGCGTGGCACGCTCTTGAGCTTGCCCAGGTGGCGGATCAGCCGGGCATCCTGCATCAGGCTTTCCAGGCGCTCGCCGCCCATCAGCACGACCTTCTCCGGATCGAAGCCAAAGAAGACTTCCTCGAAGGCCGGCCACTTGGCGTCCACCAGGCTGTGCTTGAGGCCCGCGCGGAAGATGCGCAGGCTGATCAGCGACAGGTAGCGGTCATCGCTCACCGCCGCCAGCTCGGCGGGCGTCTTCGGTTGCGGCAGGCGGGACTCCAGTTCCTCGGCCGAACCGAAGCGGTTCAGACAGTACTCGTACAGCCACGGGTAATCGCGCATCGGGCGTCCTTGGGAGCTTTCTTTACGGGTATCAGAGGCTCATCACGTCGAGGAAGCGCGGGGTGGCGGTCTCGTCGATGCGCAGGCTGTTGAAGTCGAACAGGTTGCGGTCGGCCAGTTGCGACGGCATCACGTTCTGCAGCGCGCGGAACATGATCTCGGTGCGGCCCGGCGACTTGCGCTCCCAGTCCAGCAGCATTTCCTTGACCACCTGGCGCTGCAGGTTCTCCTGCGAGCCGCAGAGGTTGCACGGGATGATCGGGAACTCCTTGAGCACCGAGTAAGCCTCGATATCCTTCTCGTTGCAGTAGGCCAGCGGGCGGATCACCACGTTGCGACCGTCGTCGGAGAGCAGCTTGGGCGGCATTGCCTTGAGGGTGCCGCCGTAGAACATATTAAGGAAGAAGGTTTCCAGGATGTCGTCGCGGTGATGCCCCAACGCCATCTTGGTTGCGCCGATCTCGTCGGCGTAGGTGTAGAGGGTGCCGCGGCGCAGGCGCGAGCACAGCGAGCAGGTGGTCTTGCCCTCCGGGATCTTCTCCTTCACCACCGAGTAGGTGTCCTTCTCGATGATGTGGTACTGCACGCCGATGGATTCCAGGTACTGCGGCAACACGTGCTCGGGGAAGCCGGGCTGCTTCTGGTCCATGTTCACCGCGACGATCTCGAACTGGATCGGCGCCACCTTCTGCAGGTACAGCAGGATGTCCAGCAGGGTATAGCTGTCCTTGCCGCCGGACAGGCAGACCATGACCTTGTCGCCATCCTCGATCATGTTGAAGTCGGTGACCGCTTCGCCGACCTGGCGACGAAGGCGTTTCTGCAGTTTGTTCTGGTTGACCGAAAGGGTGCTGGCCATGGTGCTCTGGAATCCGGGGACAAGACGAAAAGCTGGCTATTTTACGCGCAAAGCGACGCATACCCCAGCCCCTTCGGCGGCCCGATGCTAGGCTCAGACAATGACCCACGACCTCGATTACAGCCTCGACCTCGCCGACCAGCTTCTTGAGCTGCTGCGCGAGGCGCCTGACGGGCTCTCCGAATTCCAGCTGATCCAGCAGTTGAAAGCCCGGCACTCCACGCATGTTCCAAACCTGGCGCTGACCGACAAGCTGGTGCTGTTCCGCACTCACTTCCTGGTGTTCAACGCGCTCTACCGGCTGCGCGACCGCCTGTGGGCGGAGAACGCAGCGCACCTGGAGATCGGTCCGCTGCAGATCCGTCTCTCTCCTTATATGAGTGGCGCGCAGGCGCTCGGCGAGCAGGATGCCCTGCGCGCCTACTACCTCGATGAAAAGCACCTGAAGGAAACCACCGAACGCGACGTGGAGAAACTGCTGGAAAGCTTCTGGACACGCATGCAAGGCAACGAGGAAAAGTCCGCCGCCCTCGCCCTTTTCGAGCTGGAAGACGGCCCGGTGGACTATGCCCTGATCAAGCTGCGCTACCGGCAACTGGTCAGCCAGCACCATCCCGACCGGGGCGGCAGTACCACGCGGCTGCAGTCGATCAACAAGGCGATGGAAATTCTGGAGCGCTATTACAGCCGCCCGTGAAACTTCCATTTGCTCTAACCCCACGGACGACGCGGTCTCCAGCCCTCCCTATACTGCGTCATAAGGTCGCGCAGGTAAGCCAAGCACCGGATGACGCTGGCTACGCGTCTCCGGCGCTTCGCTGGGGGGCGGCCTTCGACAAGAAGAGGAGAATGCTGACATGATCCATCATGTGTGGGGGCTCTTCACCCATCCCGATCAGGAATGGCAGGAAATCCGTGGCGAGGAGGAATCCATCAGCCACATGTACCTGACCCACGTCCTGATCCTCGCTGCCATCCCGGTGATTTCCGCCTATATCGGCACCACCCAGGTTGGTTGGGTACTGGGCAACGCAGGACCGGTCAAGCTGACAGCCGCCAGCGCGATACAGCTGACCATCATGACCTACATCGCCATGCTCGCCGGCGTCGCCGTCATGGGCGCCTTCATCCACTGGATGGCCCGCACCTACGACGCCGCGCCATCGCTGACCCAATGCACCGTCTTCGCCGCGTACACCGCCACCCCGCTGTTCATCGGCGGCCTGGCGGCGCTCTACCCGCACCTGTGGCTGGGCATGATCGTTGGCACTGCCGCGATCTGCTACACCGTCTACCTGCTCTACGTCGGCATCCCGGCCTTCATGAACATACCCAAGGATGAAGGCTTCCTGTTCTCCAGCTCGGTGCTGGCGGTGGGACTGGTGGTGCTGGTGGCGATGATCGCCCTGTCGGTGATCCTCTGGGGCAGCGGCGTCGGCCCGGAATACACCTGATCTCCGACCCTGAATGAAAGCCGGGCCCTGGTGGCCCGGTTTTCTTTTGGGTTCTCCTGCCTGCTCGCGAACCGCGTGACGCCGGATACCGTTCGCGATCAAGCCCGCTCCTATGAAAAGCCGTCCCTTGCCTGAAACGCTCCCCGGCTTGCCCGAACCTGCAGGCCGGACGAGCGGCCGCGAGAAATCCTCCACCCGCGCCCCGACTGCGGCATAATCTGCCGCGTCGGAGAACCACTGTATGCCTGAACAGCTCAACGCGCGCATCGAAGCCTGCTACCAGCAGGCCGAGGCTTTCTTCCAGCGGCGCTTCCCGCGTCCGGAAGTGAGCCTCCGGCTACGCGGCCAGAAGGCCGGCGTCGCCCACCTCGACAAGAACCTGCTGCGTTTCAATCCGCAGTTGTACCGGGAAAACCGCGAGCACTTCCTGTTGCAGACCGTGGCCCATGAAGTGGCCCACCTGGTCGCCCACCAGATGTTCGGCGCGCGCATCCGCCCCCATGGCGAGGAATGGCAGCTGATCATGCGCGGCATCTACGGACTGCCGCCGGACCGCTGCCACACCTACGAGATCAAGCGCCGCCGCGCCACGCGCTACCTGTACCGCTGCCACTGCGGCGAGGGCAACGAATTCCCCTTCTCCGCCCAGCGCCACAACCTGGTCGCGCGGGGCCGCCGCTACTTCTGCCGGCGTTGCCGCGCGACCCTGGTGTTCACCGGCGAAACCCGCCACGAATAGCGCCGCTCAGGCGATCACCTTCGCCGTCTTCAGCGCCTCGACCTGCTCGGCCGAATAACCCAGCTCCGCCATCACCTCCGCCGTGTGGGCGCCCACCGCGGCGCCGATATGGCGCGGCGCGGGCAGGCCAGCGGAGAAGCGGATCGGACAGGCCATCTGCCGCTGCACGCCGCCCTTGCCGGTGGGCACCTCGGTGACCACGCCGCGCTCGCGCAGCTGCGGATGCTCCACCGCCTCGGCCATGGACAGCATCGGCTCGACACAGGCATCCAGCGCGGCGAAGCGCTCGCACCACTCGGCGAAATCGCGTTTCTCGAACTCGATGGCGATCTCGCGCTTGAGCGCCCGCTGTTCTTCCGGCCTGGGCGAGAGCCCGCGCGCGGCCAGTTCCGGGCGGCCGATGGCGGCGCAGAACTGCTGCATGAACTGCGGCTCCAGGCTGCCCACCGAGAACCAGCGGCCATCGCGGGTGCGGTAGTAGTCGTAGAAGCTGCCGCCATTGAGCGCCAGAGCCTCCATCTCCGGCTCGACCCCGGCGGCGAGATACCCCGCACCCGCCATGCCGTGCAGACTGAACGCGCAGTCGGTCATGCTCACGTCGACCTGCTGTCCCTCGCCCGTCTGCTGCCGGTGGATGACCGCCGCCAGCAACCCCATCACCCCGTGCAGCGAGCCGCCGCCGATGTCCGCCAGCTGTACGCCCAGCGGCAGCGGGCCGGTATCGCGGCGGCCGGTGTAGCTGGCGACCCCGGCGAGCGCCAGGTAGTTGATGTCATGCCCGGCGCGGTCGCGGAACGGCCCGGTCTGGCCATAGCCGGTGATCGACACGTAGATCAGCCCGGGGTTGATCGCCTTGAGCGCTTCGTAGCCGACGCCGAGCTTGTCCATCACGCCGGGGCGGAACTGCTCCAGCACGATGTCGTACTCGCGCACCAGTTGCTTCACCACCTCCACCGCCTGCGGCTGCTTGAGGTCCAGCGCGATGCAGCGCTTGTTGCGGTTGAGGTAGGCGTGGCTGGCGGACGTGCCGTCCACGTGCGGCGGCAGCACGCGCACCAGGTCCATGCGCGTGGGCGACTCCACGCGCAGCACCTGGGCGCCCATGTCCGCCAGCAGCAGCGAGGCGAACGGCCCCGGCAGCAGGGTGGAGAAATCGAGGATCTTCAGGGAGGCGAGCGGGCCTTTCATGGGCACTCCTGGGTCGCTGAATGAAAGCGTTTTACGCCGCGTCTCAGAGCTTCATGCCGCGGCTGATGATCTCCTTCATGATCTCCGAGGTGCCGGCGAAGATGCGCTGGATGCGCGCATTCGCGTACATCTTGCAGATCGGGTACTCCCACATGTAACCCCAGCCGCCGTGCAGTTGCACGCCTTCATCGACCACCTTGCACAGCAGCTCGGTGGTGAACAGCTTGGCCTCGGCGGCGACTTCCGGGGTGAGCTTCTTCTGGTTGTGGTCCATCACGCAGCGGTCGGTGAAGACCTGCGCCACGTCGATCTGCGTGCGCATCTCGGCGAGCTTGAAGCGGGTGTTCTGGGAGTGCGCCACCGGGCGGTCGAAGGCCTTGCGCTCCTTCACGTAGTCGATGGTCGCCCGCAGCGCCGCCTCGGCGCCGGCCACCGCGCCGCAGGCGTTGGTCAGGCGCTCCTGCGCCAGCATGTTCATCAGGTAGAAGAAGCCGCCCCTGGCGTCGCCCAGCAGGTTCTCCTTCGGCACCTTGACGTTGTTGAAGAACAGCTCGGCGGTGTCCTGGCTCTTCATGCCCAGCTTCTTCAGGTTGCGTCCGCGCTCGAAGCCTTGCATGCCGCGCTCGACCACGAACAGGCCCATGGCGTGCTTGTTCGACGGATCGGTCTTCGCCGCGACGATCACCAGGTCGGCCAGCAGGCCGTTGGAGATGAACACCTTGGAGCCGTTGAGCAGGTAGTGGTCGCCCTTGTCCACCGCCGTGGTGCGCATGCCGGCGAGGTCGGAGCCGGCGGACGGCTCGGTCATCGCCACGGCGAGGATGCTCTCGCCGCGGATGATCCCCGGCAGCCAGCGGGCCTTCTGCTCGGCATTGCCGTATTCGGCGATGTAGGGGCCGCACAGCGCCGAGTGCAGCGGGATCATGAAGCCCGGTTCGTTGATGGCGGCCAGCTCCTCACACATGATCTGTTCGTAGCGGAAGTCCTTCAGGCCGGCCCCGCCGTATTCCTCGTCCGCCCAGGGCAGCAGGAACCCCATCTCCCCCGCCTTGCGCCACACGCCGCGATCCACCACGCCGGCCTCTTCCCAGGCCTCCTGGTGAGGCACCACTTCCTTGTCGAGGAAGGCGCGGAACGCGTCGCGGAACAGGTTGTGTTCGGTCTCGAAGTGAATGCGCTGCATGACGGCGAACCTTGTCAGTAGAGGTGCCGGCAGGTTAGGTGGCGCCGCTCGCAGGCCTCAATGACGGCAGCGCTCGGCTCGATTGACCCATTCGGTCAGCGGCGCCGGAAAATAAAAAGCCCCACCGCAAGGTGGGGCCAAACCAAAGGAGCTCCGGTCCCGGACATCCGCTTGATCGCAGGCCAATGCCCGATCAAGCAGGTCCAAGGTGGATGAGCCAGGACCGTCAGATCCAGCGTCGAGCCGGAGGAAGCGAATCCTCCGGCTCGAAACCATCCGTGGCGTTTCTGTTCCAGTTAGAACTTGGCTTCCAGGTCCAGCTGCAGGGTATCGATGTTGGCATCGGTACGCGGAGTGCTGGCAGCATCCGACTCGGCGGCGAAGTAGGTAGCGCCCAGGGCGAAGTTCTTGGCGATGTCGTAGCTGACCTTGAACTTGTGGCCGCGGGAAGCGGTGTAGCCGTTGGCGAAGTCGGAGTCGGTGAAGGCACCGACCACGGCGTTACGCTGTACGTCGCGATAGTTGTAGTCCAGGCCGAAGTCGCCCAGCTTGGTCTTCACGCCGGTCAGCCACGCGGTGTCCTCGTCGCTGTCGGTCGCTTCGTTCACGACGTACTGGCCGTACAGGGACAGCGGAACCGGCAGGTTGGTCAAATCCAGTTGACCGAAGCCTTCGTACAGGCGGAAGTCCTTGGTGGTGTTGCCGTTGACGGACAGTTGGCAAGGCGTGGTGGTCGAGGTGCCACAGGCGCTGTTGTCATCGTTGTCGTAAGCGTAGAGGCTGCCACCGACGGTCAGCTTCATGCCATCGGCGACGGCGAAGCGGCCGCCCAACTGGCCGCTGTACAGGCGCAGGTCATGCTGGAAGGCATAGCCTTCGCCGTCGACGTTGTCCTTCAGGGTGAAGTAGCCGGCGCTACCGAACAGCTCGGAGCCGCCGCCCAGTGGATACTTGTAGGTTGCCGCGAAACCTTCCGGGTTGACGTCGCCGTCCCAGATCACGTCGCCTTCGCTGACCCAGGGCTGGTTCATCTTGCCGCCGATCAGGTGCAGGTTCTCGACGGCCTTCGGGTGGAAGTCGATATAGGCCTGGTCCAGCCACAGCGACTTCTTGTCGAAGTAGTTGTCCATGCTCTGGTTGGTGGAGCGAGCATCGTCGCCACTGCCGGTCGCGATGCGGATACCAGTGTCGACTTCAGGAGTGACCTGGCTGTAGAAGCCTACGCGGGCACGGATGCGCTGACGGTTCTGGTCACCCTTGGTGCCGGTGTTCTGCGCATGGACAGTCTCCTGACGGAGTCGGATGTCACCCTTGACCTGGGTCTTGGCGGCCCAGGCGAGTTTGTCCGTGAAGGCGCTCATTTCGTCCTTCTTGGCCTTCTCCTGAGCGGCAGCGACCTGACTCTCCTTCTCCAGCTCGCCCTTCAGCTCAGCGTACTGGGCCGAAGTGATCGAGCCATTGGTCCGCAGCATTTCCAGCAGTTTAGCGTCGACACCAGCATTGGCCGGAGTGCTCAGAGCAAGCATCACACCCGTGCAGAGACCCACCCCGGTGAGTGTAGGAACAAGACGCATAAAGTTCTCCCAGTCTTAAATGAGGGGGGCAAGCACCCGCCCAGAAATAGTGGTTCCCGCAAAGAGCCGGAATAGACGGTCTCTTTGTCCCCAAAACCGGGATGGAGTATTGTTGCGATTCATTACAAATTAATGGCAGGCAGCGACAAACCCGGCGTCTTCTCGACTGGGACCGGACCCAGGAGGGGGCTTGACGGGGGGGAGAACGCGCCAGGGGCAGCGCCGTGGCTGGGGTTGGGCCCAGTGCCTGTCAGCGCCGATGGCGGACTTCGGGAACGCGACGGGAGCGCCCCTGCAACCGCCAGCGGTTGCAGGCCGCCGGCTCAACGCCGGGCGTTGTCGTGGCGCAGTTCGGCCAGGCGCGCGGCCAGCAGGTCGGTGCCCGCGTCGGGCGGTTCCGGCAGGGCGCGCAAGGTGGCCTGGAGCAGGCGCATCTGGCGCAGGTAGCGCCGGCAGTTGCGGCACAACAGCAGGTGGCGGCGCAATGCCAGCTTCTCGCGAAAGCCCAGCTGTTCGTCCAGCAGGTCGCTGGAGCGTGCCACCAGTTCCTTGCAGGTCAGCATTCCCCGGTCTCCTCGAAGTGTTCGACGGTGGCGAACACCTTCAGCCGTGCGCGGTGCAGCAGCACCCTGACATTGGAGAGGGAAACCTCCAGAAGATTACAGATCTCCTCCAGCTCCAATCCCTGGCGCTCGCGCAGCAGCAGGACGCTGCGCTGCAGCTCGGACAGGCTGGCGAGGGTCTTTTCCAGGCATTCGCGCAGTTCCTCCTCGGCCAGCAGGGCTTCCGGGGAGTCCTCGTGCCAGGCCAGCGGCGCCGGGCTCCAGTGGCCATCGGCGGCGAAGCGGCTGTCGTCGATGCTGCCGTGGGGCGCGGGCAGGTCATCCAGCGAGACGTCGCGACGGACCTTGCGCAGGCGGGACTTGGCGGTATTCGCGGTGATGGTCAGCAGCCAGGTCTTGAGGCTGGAGCGGCCCTGGAAGCCGTCGAGGTTGCGGACGACGGCGAGCCAGGCGTCCTGCACCACCTCGTCGGCCTGGGCGCTGCCGACGATGGCGATGGCGACGGCGCGCATGGCGCCCTGGTAGGTCACTACCAGGGTGCGGAAAGCCTGCTGGTCGGCGGCCAGCAGGCGCGACAACAGCGCGCTGTCGTCGGTCGGCACGATCAGCGCTTGCGCAGGATCACGCTACCGATGGAGTAGCCGGCGCCGAAGGAGCTCAGCACGCCGATGGCGCCGGCGGGCAGGTCGTCCTGGTGCTTGTGGAAGGCGATCACCGAACCCGCCGAGCTGGTGTTGGCGTAGGTGTCGAGGATCACCGGCGCCTCGTGGGCCTCGGCATCGCGGCCGATCAGCTTGCGGGTGATCAGCAGGTTCATGTTCAGGTTGGCCTGGTGCAGCCAGAAGCGCTTCACGTCGCTCACCGGGATGTCGTTCTGCGCCAGGTGCTCGCCGATCAGCTCGGCCACCATCGGGCAGACGTCCTTGAACACCTTGCGGCCTTCCTGCACGAACAGCTTGTCGCGCGTGCCGATGCCCTCTTCCGCGGCACGGTTGAGGAAGCCGAAGTTGTTGCGGATGTTGTTGGAGAACTGGGTCAGCAGCTTGGTGCCCACCACGTCGAACTGGTGCTTGCTGGTGGCCTGGTCGGCGCGCTCGACGATCACCGCGGTGGCGGCATCGCCGAAGATGAAGTGGCTGTCGCGGTCACGGAAGTTCAGGTGGCCGGTGCAGATTTCCGGGCTGACCAGCAGGATCGCGCGGGCCTGCCCGAGCTGCACGCTGTTCACCGCGGCCTGCAGGCCGAAGGTCGCCGAGGAGCAGGCGACGTTCATGTCGAAGCCGAAGCCCTGAATGCCGAGGGCGGCCTGCACTTCGATGGCCACCGCCGGATAGGCGCGCTGCAGGTTGGAGCAGGCGACGATCACGCCATCGATGTCGGCGGCGGTACGGCCGGCGCGCTGCAGGGCTTCCTTCGCCGCGTGCACGCCCATTTCGCAGAGGATGCCCCAGTCTTCGTTGGAGCGCTCCGGAATGCGCGGCACCATGCGTTGCGGATCGAGGATGCCTTCCTTGTCCACCACGAAGCGGCTCTTGATGCCGGAAGCCTTCTCGATGAAGGCCGAGCTGGATTCGGCCAGCGCTTCCATCTCGCCCTTGGCGATGGCTTCGGCGTGTTGCTCGTTGTGACTGCGGACGTAGCTGTTGAAGGATTCCACCAGTTCATCGTTGGAGATGCTGAACGGCGGGGTATACAGGCCGGTTCCGCTGATCACGACTTTATGCACGGTCAATCCTCTTCTGTATCGGGGCCGCCGGAGCGGGCGGCAAGGTTAGGCATCAAGGTGCCCGCGCGGCGGCCGGCACTGGATAGTCTTGGGCTCCACGGCATGGCGCGGAGGCCGGGGGATGTAACGAGGCAGTGTGCCATCCCCGTCGACGGGCGACACTTTTCGCCGCCCGGCGGTCCGCGGTAGCACGTTGGTGCAACTACGGGTCGCTGATTATGCTGCAATTTTCGACGAAAAGTCGCTCGCAAAGCGTGGTTATTCCGCCACTTTCCGTAAGAAAACCGCGTACTACCCGGCCTGGCCCGATCGATTGAATTTCTCCAAGGACGCCATAGTCATGGCTGGCGCGCCGGAATCCACAGCGGCCCGTATGCTTCACGCCACTGCCCAAGGAGACCGACAGGATGACCACCCCGCCCCGCCCGGAAATGGATGAACAGACACTGGAATTCGCCAATCAGGTGATCGACCTGGCCCGCCAGGGCGATACCGCGCGCCTCGCCGACCTGTTGCGCCAGGGCCTTCCGGCCAACCTGCGCAACCACAAGGGCGACAGCCTGCTGATGCTGGCCAGCTACCACGGCCACCACGACACGGTGCAAACATTGCTGGAGCACGGCGCCGACCCGGACCTGCGCAACAACGCCGGACAGGCACCGCTGGCCGGCGCGGCCTTCAAGGGCGACCTGCAGATGGTCCGCCTGCTGCTGGCGCGGGGCGCCGACGTCGAGGGCACCTCGCCCGATGGCAAGACCGCGCTGATGATGGCGGCGATGTTCAACCGTCCGGAGATCGTCCGCTGCCTGCTGGAACACGGCGCCAACCGCGAAGCACGGGATGCCGCCGGCCTGACGCCCCTGGCCGCCGCGCGGATGATGAACGCCAGCGCGACCCTCGCCCTGCTCGACGCCGCCTGAGCCGCTCAGACCGGGTCGCTGCAGATCAGCCGGTCGCGCCCCTCCGCCTTGCCCCGGTACAGGCGGCGGTCGGTGCAGCGGTAGAGCTCCTCGGCATCCAGCCCATCGGTGGGCCACTCGGCCAGGCCGAAGGTGGCGGACAGCGGAATCCGCTGCCCGGAATATTCCAGCGGCCGCCGCGACAATTCCTTGCGTAGCGCCTCCACCAGCGGCTGGGCATCGAAGCGGTCGGTGTAGGGCAACAGGATGCCGAACTCCTCGCCGCCCAGGCGGCCGACCAGGTCGGTGGCGCGCAACCGGTGGCGCAGGGATTTGCACAGGTGCTGCAGGGCCTTGTCGCCGGCGTCATGCCCCCACTGGTCGTTGATCAGCTTGAAGTGGTCGACGTCCAGCGTCACCAGCACCAGCCGCGCGTCGTAGCGCGCCGCCTCCTGGATGCAGCGCTGCAGCGCGCGCTGGAAGCTTTCGCGGCTGGCCACTCCGGTCAGCGTGTCGGTGAGCGCGAGACGGCGCAGCTGTTTATAGGCATCGGCGCGGCGCCCCTCGTAGACATGCATGAAGGCGAGTACCAGCACGCCACAGAAGATGCCGTTGCCGATATCGATCAGCCCCGGCGCATCCAGGCGCAGGGGATTCACGTACAGATACAGCAGGGTCGCCAGCAGCATGAACGGCACGGCCAGGAGAAAGCCGCGCAACTTGCCCAGCAGCAGGTAGGCCATGACCGGCATCAGGTAGACCCAGACGAAGGCCGTGGCCGAGGCGCCGGGTATGACGATGATGTAGAGGATGAAGCAGAAGGTCGGCAGCAGGTAGGCGATGACCCAGGGCACCAGGCGGCGCACCCGCCTGATCCGGTGCGAGGCCCACAGAAGCAGGCCGACGATGACCAGTTCGGCGGCAGCCAGCCAGTAGTTGCCGGCCAGGGTCTGCAGGATGCTGAACACCCCCAGGGTGGCTCCGGTGCAGACGAAGATCAGCTGCATCAGGTGGCGATGATCGGCCTCTTCCAGCCCCGTCGGCCCGGTGTCAGGCTCGAACAACTGTTCGGGATCGCTGTTGCGGTGCATCAGCCGGGCTCCTTGGCTCGCTGTCAGCGGGTCGGCCGTGGTGACAAGGTCCAGTCGTCCTGCCCGTCTCCCGTTCCCCAGAAGACTAATCCAAATTCCCGCACTGCATAGCCCGCCGACCGAATCATCCAGTGCGCGGGGCCTTTCACGGCAGGATCGGCCGCTCTGGACTAGCCTTCGCTGCATCATCCGTGGAGGAAGTCTATGCGTTCGATCCTTGCCGTCCTGTCCGTGCTCGCGCTGTCCGCTTGCGCCTCGTACCAGAGCGATGAAATCCATCCCGTTGCCGCCGACCGCCTGCTGGCCTACCAGCAGCCGGGCAAGGACAGCGTGCAGGTGGACGTCACCCGCGACTCGGGTTTTCTCGGCGGCGGCTGCTACCTGGCCGTCACCATCGACCACGAGGTCGCCGCGCGCATCGGCACCGGCGAATCGGCCAGCTTCCACGTGCCGGCGGGCCAGCACGTGGTCGGCATCATCGGCGACAAGGACGGCGATGGCCTGTGCAGCAAGGCCATGCTGCGCCGAGAGCTGCTGGTGTCGCTGGAGCCCGGCGGCGACAACCGCTTCCGCATCAACAGCGACAACCGCACGGGCTTCGACATCAAGCCCGTGGTCGCCCGCTGAGACGCAGGCGCGCCTCAGCCGTTCAGGCGCGCGACGAGGCGCGCCTGCAGCTCGTCCAGTTCCGCCGTATCGGCCTTGCTCGCCGCGTGGATGCCCAGGCCCTCGCCGGCATAGCGCGGGATGATGTGCATGTGCAGGTGGAACACCGTCTGCCCGGCCGGCGCGCCGTTGAACTGGGCGACCTGCACGCCGTCGGGGTTGAGCTCCTGGACCAGCACGCCGGTCAGGCGCTGCACCACGCCCATCACCTTGCCCAGCGCCTCGGGGTCGACCTCGAGGATGTTGCGCGCGGCGCTGCGCTTGGGGATCACCAGGGTGTGGCCGTAGGACTGCGGGAACAGGTCGAGGAAGGCCAGGACGTCGTCGTCCTCGTACAGCTTGTAGCAGGGAGCGTCGCCGCGAATGATCTGGGCGAAGATGTTCTGCGGATCGTAGGTGCCGTGCAGGCTCATGGTCGGTTCCTTGTGCGTGACTCTGGGGCCGCACCATACCGGTTTGTCGCGCGCGGGTCATGACCGGCGAAGCGCGGAGGTCTATCCTGAGACCTTTCGCTCACCTGACCGGAGTAAGCATGTCAGACCTTTCCGCGTTCCCCATCACCCGCAAATGGCCCGCCGAACACCCTGACCGCCTGCAGCTCTACTCGCTGCCCACGCCCAACGGGGTCAAGGTCTCGATCATGCTCGAAGAGCTCGGCCTGCCCTACGAACCGCACCTGGTCAGCTTCGAGCGCAACGACCAGTTCTCCCCGGAATTCCTCTCGCTCAACCCGAACAACAAGATCCCCGCGATCCTCGACCCCAACGGCCCGGACGGCCAGCCGCTGGCGCTGTTCGAGTCCGGCGCGATCCTGGTCTACCTCGCCGACAAGACCGACTCGCTGATCGCCCCCGGCGCCGGCGGCCGCTACGAGACGCTGCAATGGCTGATGTTCCAGATGGGCGGGATCGGCCCGATGTTCGGCCAGCTCGGCTTCTTCAACCGCTTCGCCGGCCGGGAGATCGAGGACAAGCGCCCGCTGAACCGCTACGTGGAAGAGTCCAGGCGCCTGCTCGGCGTGCTCGACCAGCGCCTGGAAGGCCGCGACTGGATCATGGGCGAACGCTACACCATCGCCGACATCGCCATCTTCCCGTGGGTCCGCAACCTGATCGGCTTCTACGAAGCCGGTGAGCTGGTGGAGTTCGAGACATTCAAGAACGTGAAGCGCGTGCTGGAACGCTTCCTGGCGCGGCCGGCGGTGCAGCGCGGGCTGAATATTCCGCAGCGCGACTGAGGGTTCATACCCTGTAGGAGCGAGCTTGCTCGCGAACCCGCCCAGCTCTTGAGCTGCCGGAGAATCCGTTCGCGAGCAAGCTCGCTCCTACGAAGAGCCTGAACGTCAGGCCTCGACCTGGCTCCACTGCTTCGACAGACGCTTGTCCGACACCGGCACCCGGGTCCCCAGTTGCTGGGCGAACAGCGAGACGCGGTATTCCTCCAGCATCCAGCGGTACAGCGCCAGTTCCGGGTCGCGCTTGCCTTCCTGGGCGTGCTTGGCCAGACGCGCCGAATACTGCTCCCAGTAGCCGGCCATCTCGCCGCTCCACACGCGGTCGCGCTGGACCTGCCCGGCGACCTTGTCCAGGCGCTGCTCGACCGCCTTCAGGTAGCGCGGGATTTCCTTCAGCCACTCCAGCGGCGTATCGCGCACGAAGCCGGGGTAGACCAGCCTGGAGAGCTGCCCCTTCACGTCGTTCAGCGGCACGGTCATGGCGAGGTCGACCTTGCCCTTGAAGCGCTTCTGCAGGCCGTGCCAGAGCTTGAGGATTTCCAGGGTCAGGCGGGCGATGCGCTCGGCGTGCTCGGTCCAGGCGCCGCGCTTCTTCTCGGCCAGCGAGGCGAGACCGGCGCCATCGCGCGGCAGGCTGGTTTCGCCTTCGAGGATGCAACTGTCCAGGCTGGCCAGCAGGATGTCCTCCACCAGCGCCTCGACGCGGCCGAGCTCGCGGTAGAGCAGGCCCATGTCGGTCTGCCCCGGCAGCTTGCCGCGCAGGAACTTGGCCGGCTCGGCGAGCTGTTGCAGCAAAAGGCGTTGTAGCGCGCGGCGATGCTGGTAATCGGCCTCGGCCTGGGTCGGGAAACGGTTCTCCTTGACCACGCCGGCCTCTTCCACCAACGCCGGGTAGACCGTCATCGACAGCCCGGCGACCTTCTGCTGGACCTTCTCCGCCACTTCCGTGAAGCCCTTGGCCTCCACCGGTTTCTGTGGTTTGTCCGTTTGCGGGATCGCCAGCGCGGCCTGGCTGGCCTCGGCGAAGCGCGCGGTGAGCTCGGCGAGGTCGCGGCCTTCACCGAGGAACTTGCCGCGGGCGTCGACCACTTCGATGTTCATCCGCAGGTGGCTTTCCACCTGGGTCGCGGCTTCCGCCCAGGCTTCCTCGGCGACCCGGCTGCCGGTCATGCGCTGCAGCTCGCGGCCCAGCGCTTCGGGCAGCGCGCCCTCGGCGAAGACCATCTTGCCCAGCGCCGCCTTGACGAAGTCCGGCACCGGTACGAAGTTCTTGCGGATCGCCTTGGGCAGGTTGCGCACCAGCGCCACGCACTTGGCTTCCAGCAGGCCCGGCACCAGCCATTCCAGGCGCTCGGCGGGCAGCTGCGGCAGCAGCGGCGCCGGCACGCGCAGGGTCACGCCGTCACGCGCGTGGCCGGGCTCGAAGTGGTAGCTCAGCGGCAGTTGCAGCTCGCCCAGGCGCAGGCGGTCCGGGTAGAGGCCGGCGGTGACTTCGCTGGCGTCGCGGGCGAGGACGTCTTCCTCGCGCATGATCAGCAGGTCCGGCTGCTGCTTGTGCTCGCGCTCGTACCACTTCTCGAAGCTGGCGGACTGGTAGATGTCCGCCGGCAGGCGCGCGTCGTAGTAGGCGAACAGGGTTTCCTCGTCGGCGAGGATGTCGCGCCGGCGCGCCTTGGCTTCCAGCTCGTCGAGCTTCTCCAGCAGCTGGCGGTTGGCCGACAGGCACCTGGCGCGGCTGTTGATCTCGCCGCGCACCAGCGCCTCGCGGATGAACATCTCGCGGGACACCGGCGCGTCGATCGGGCCGTAATGCACGGCGCGGCGGCCGATGATGATCAGGCCGTAGAGGGTGACCTGCTCGTAGGCCACCACCTGGCCGCGCTTCTTCTCCCAGTGCGGCTCCAGGTAGTTCTTCTTCACCAGGTGCCCGGCCAGCGGCTCCAGCCAGTCCGGCTCGATCTTGGCGACCATGCGGGCGAACAGCTTGGTGGTCTCCACCAGTTCGGCGGCCATGATCCACTGCGGCTTCTTGCGGCCGATCACGCTGGAGGGGTGAATCCAGAAACGCCGCTGGCGCGCGCCGAGGTAATCGCCCTCCTCCGCCTTCTGGCCGATCTGGCTGAGCAGGCCGGAGAGGATCGCCTTGTGCACGGCGGCGTAGTCGATGTCACGCTGCTTCGCGTCGGGCTCACCGCCCTTGTAGGAGCGAGCTTGCTCGCGAACGCTCTTCGAATCCTTGCCGGCGGATTTGTTGTCCTGGGGCTTCGCAGCGTTGGGCTGTTCGCGAGCAAGCTCGCTCCTACGAGAGCCACCCTCTGCCTTGCCGAACGGCAGCTGCAGTTCGCGGCAGATCAGCGTCAGTTGGCGGTGCGCGTCGCGCCATTCGCGCAGGCGCAGGTAATTCAGGAAGTTCTTCCGGCACCAGCTGCGCAGGGCGTTGGAGCCCAGCGCCTGGCGCTGTTCCTCGAAGCCGCGCCAGAGGTTGATCAGCGCGGCGAAGTCCGAATCCGGATCCTTCCACTGCGCGTGGGCCTGGTCGGCGGCCTGCTGGCGGTCCATCGGCCGCTCGCGCGGGTCCTGCACCGACAGCGCGCTGGCCACGGTGAGCACTTCCGGCAGGCTGCCCTGCTGCGCGGCTTCCAGCAGCATGCGGCCCAGCCGCGGGTCGATGGGCAGGCGCGCCAGCTGGCGGCCCAGCGGGGTGAGCTGGGATTCGCGGTTCACCGCCGAGAGTTCCTGCAGCAGGGTGAAGCCGTCCTTGATCGCCTTGCCGTCCGGCGGCTCGATGAAGGGGAAGGCCTCGATGTCGCCCAGGCGCAGGTGGAGCATCTGCAGGATCACCGCGGCGAGGTTGGTGCGCAGGATTTCCGGATCGGTGAAGGCCGGGCGGCCGTTGAAGTCTTCCTCGCTGTACAGGCGCACGCAGATGCCCGGCTCGACCCGCCCGCAACGGCCCTTGCGCTGGCTGGCGCTGGCCTGCGAGACGGCTTCGATGGGCAGGCGCTGGACCTTGGCGCGGTAGCTGTAGCGGCTGATGCGCGCGGTGCCGCTGTCGATCACGTAGCGGATGCCCGGCACGGTCAGCGAGGTCTCGGCGACGTTGGTGGCGAGCACGATCTTGCGTCCCGGCATGGGCGCGAAGATTTTCTGCTGCTCCGCCGGGGTCAGCCGCGCATAGAGCGGCAGCACTTCGGTGAGGCGCAGGTTGGCCTTGCGCAGCATGTCGGCGGCGTCGCGGATTTCGCGCTCGCCGGGGAGGAACACCAGCACGTCGCCGGGGCGCTTGCCGACTTCGCGCTCATGGGCGGCGATTTCGTCCAGCGCGCGGAGGATGCCCTGGTCCACCGAGAGGTCGTCGAACAGCGCTTCGCCGTCCTCGTCCAGCTCGGCGGCCAGCGGGCGATACCAGGTTTCCACCGGGTAGGTGCGGCCGGATACCTCGACGATGGGCGCATTGCCGAAGTGCCGGGAGAAGCGCTCCAGGTCGATGGTCGCCGAGGTGATGATCAGCTTGAGGTCGGGGCGGCGCGGCAGCAGCGTCTTCAGGAAGCCGAGCAGGAAGTCGATGTTCAGGCTGCGTTCGTGGGCTTCGTCGACGATGATCGTGTCGTAGCGTTCGAGGTAGCGGTCGTGCTGGGTCTCGGCGAGCAGGATGCCGTCGGTCATCAGCTTGATCAGGGTGCTGTCGTCGCTCTGGTCCTCGAAGCGCACCTGGTAGCCGACCCGCTCGCCCAGCGGCACCGCCAGTTCCTCGGCGACGCGGCTCGCCACGCTGCGCGCGGCCAGCCGGCGCGGCTGGGTGTGGCCGATCAGGCCGTGGGTGCCGCGGCCCAGCTCCAGGCAGATCTTCGGCAGCTGGGTGGTCTTGCCCGAGCCGGTCTCGCCGGCGATCACCACCACCTGGCTCTTCTGCAGCGCGGCCTTGATCTCGTCGCGCTTGGCGGCGATCGGCAGGCTGTCGTCGTAGCGGATCGCCGGGATGCTCGCGCGGCGCGCCTCGACCTTGGCGCAGGACGCCTGGAAGCGCTCGGCCCACTGCGCCAGCTTTGCCTCGTCGGGATTCTTGCGCAGCTCGTGGAGCTGGCGGCGCAGGCGATGGCGGTCGCGGATCAGCGCGTGGTCCAGGCGCTGCAGGAGCTGTTCGGGAGTGGGCGTGCTTTCAGTCAAGGGCTTGGCGGTCATCGGCTTCGCGGGCATCTGGGCGGGAGCGGCGCGAGCAGGCGCGGAGCCGGTCCCTGGAATGGGCTGTCATGGCGACAATCCGCGAATTGTCGCAAAAGACCGGCACGGGCCGCCACGCCGAATGCGTCGCGACCTCGCACCCAGCGGGCGGCGAGCTAGCGCCAGGCAAGGCGATAACGGTCTCGGGACGCGGAGTTCAGTCGCTCTGAATGAGCAGTCCCGAGTCCGTTATCAACGCACGCGCAGCCCCCGCTCAGATGCGGAACTGGCCGACGAGCGCGCGCAGGCGCTCCCCCAGGCCGTTCAGTTCGGTCGCGGTGCGCGCGCCCTGCGCCGCGTCATCGGCCACGCCATCCACGGCGCCGGCGATCTGGTGCACGCTGCGGTTGATCTCCTCGGCCACGGCGGTCTGCTCCTCGGCGGCGCTGGCGATCTGCGCGTTCATCGAGTTGATGGTGCCGATCAGCTGGGCGATGGCGTCCAGCGACTGCCCGGCCAGGTTGGCCTGGCCACGGGTGCGCTCGGCCATGTCGCTGGCGCGCTGCATGGCGTTCACCGAGCCTTCGGTGGTGCCGCGCAGGCGGTCGATCATCTGCTGGATTTCCCCGGTGCTCTGCTGGGTGCGGCTGGCCAGTGCGCGGACTTCGTCGGCGACCACCGCGAAGCCGCGCCCGGCCTCGCCGGCCCGCGCCGCTTCGATGGCGGCGTTGAGCGCCAGCAGGTTGGTCTGCTCGGCGATGGAGCGGATCACTTCGAGCACCCCGACGATGCCCTGCACGTCCTGGCGCAGCGTGTCGAGGGATTCGCTGCTGCTGCGCACCTCGCCGGCCAGGTCGTTGATCTGCACCACGCACAGGTCCACCTCGCGCTTGGCCGCCTGGCCTTCGCGGTCGGTCTGCTGCGCGGCGTCGGCGGCCTGCTGGGCGCTGCGCGCCACTTCCTGGGCGGCGGCGGTCATCTCGTTGATGGCGGTGGCGACCTGGTCGGTCTCGTGGCGCTGGCCGTCCATCGCGCGCTCGGAGCGCTGCGCCTGCTGGGCGACGTCGCCGACCAGCCCGGAGAGCTGCTGGGTGGTGCCGGCCACCTGCTGCACCAGCACGTGGATCTTCTCGACGAAGCGGTTGAACGAGCCGGCCAGTTCGCCCAGTTCGTCGCTGCGGCCCAGGTTCAGGCGGTGGGTCAGGTTGCCGTCGCCGGCGGCCATGTCGTCGAGGTTGTCGCGCACCTGCACGATGGGCTGGACGATGGCGCGGCTGAACAGGCCGGCGAGCAGGCCGATGACCACCAGCAAGGCCAGCGCCGAGCCGCCCATGAGCAGCAGCAGGTTGTCGATCCGGGCCTCGAAGGCGGCGCCGGCTTCCCGCGCCTCGCGCTCGACGTCATCGAGGTTCAGCGAGGTGCCGAACACCAGGTTCCATTTGGGCAGGTAATGGGCGTAGCCGATCTTCGGCACGATGGTGTTGCCGCCCGGCAGGGTGAAGCTGTAGCGCACGTAGTGCTGGCCGCTCTGCCCCGCGCTGACCAGGTCGCGGATGGCGTAGACGCCGTTGGGATCGCGGTAGCCGCTGAAGTCTTCGCCCAGGCGCTCGTCGCTGGTGCCCTGGAAGACGCGGACGGAGCGGGTGTCGTAGCCCCAGAAGTAGCCACCCTTGCCGTATGCCAGGCGCTTGAGCAGCGCCACGCCCTGCTCGCGGGCTTGGGCGTCCCCTTCGGCGGCGGCCTGGTAGAGCGGTCCGACGGCGGCCAGGGCGACGTCGACGAAGTTCTTCAGCTGCGCCTCGCGATCCTGGGTGAGGTTTTCGCGGATCTGCGCTTCCTGCTCGGTCGAGAGCCGCATCAGGGCGACCGTGGCGATGGCGCACAGCAGGACAGTGAGGATCAGGATCGGGGCGATGGCCAGGAGCAGGACCTTGGCGCGCAGACGAAGGATGGTGTTCATGGCAAGTACCTCAGGCAGACAGGAGACGCGCATCCCTGCAGGCGTCAAAAAACCCGCCTCGCGGCGGGTTCCTTGTATATCGGCTCAGGCCTTGATCTTCTTGAGCTCCTGGTCGCGCAATTCGCGCCGGAGGATCTTGCCGACGTTGGTGGTCGGCAGGCTGTCGCGGAACTCCACGGACTTGGGCCGCTTGTAGCCGGTGAGGTTGTCGTGCATGTGCTGCATGACCTGCTCCTTGGTCAGGGTGACGCCCGGCCTGGACACCACGAAGACCTTGATCGCCTCGCCGGACTTCTCGTCCGGAATGCCGATGGCGGCGCACTGCAGCACGCCCGGCAGGGTGGCGAGCACGTCTTCCAGCTCGTTGGGGTACACGTTGAAGCCCGACACCAGGATCATGTCCTTCTTGCGGTCGACGATGCGCATGTAGCCGTCGTCCTGGATGATCGCGATGTCGCCGGTACGCAGCCAGCCGTCCTTGTCGAGGATCTCGTCGGTGGCGTCCTGGCGCTGCCAGTAGCCCTTCATCACCTGCGGGCCCTTCACGCACAGCTCGCCGCGCTCGCCCAGCGGCAGGTCCTGGCCGTCGTCGCTGATGACCTTGCACAGGGTCGACGGGACCGGGATGCCGATGGTGCCGATCTGGATGTTCTGGAACGGGTTCACCGACACCACCGGGCTGGTCTCGGTCATGCCGTAGCCTTCGCAGATGGCGCAGCCGGTGACGTCGTTCCAGCGCTCGGCGGCGGCCTGCTGCAGCGCCATGCCGCCGGACAGGGTCAGCTTCAGCGCGGAGAAGTCCAGCTTGCGGAACGCCTCGTTGTTGCACAGGCCGACGAACAGGGTGTTCAGGCCGACGAAGCCGGTGAACTTCCACTGCGCCAGTTCCTTGACCATGCTCGACAGGTCGCGCGGGTTGGTCACCAGGATGTTGTGGTTGCCGGTGAGCATCATCGCCATGCAATGGAAGGTGAAGGCGTAGATGTGGTACAGCGGCAGCGGCGCGATGAGGATCTCGCAGCCCTCGTTGAGGTTGGCGCCCATCAGCGCCTTGCACTGCAGCATGTTGGCGACCAGGTTGCGGTGAGTCAGCATCGCGCCCTTGGCCACGCCGGTGGTGCCGCCGGTGTACTGCAGCACGGCCACGTCGTCGCTCCTGGGCGAGACTTCCGCCACCGTCTTGCCACGGCCCTTGGCCAGGACGTCGGTCAGCTTCTGCGCGGCGGGCAGGTTGTAGGCCGGCACCATCTTCTTGATGTGCTTGACCGCGAAGTTGACGATGAAGCGCTTGAGCGGCGGCAGCATGTCACCCACTTCGGTGACGATGACGTTGCGGATGCCGGTCTTGGGCAGCACTTCCTCGGCCAGGTGGGCCATGTTCGCCAGGCACACCAGCGCCTTGGCGCCGGAGTCGTTGAACTGGTGCTCCATTTCCCGCGCGGTGTACAGCGGGTTGGTGTTGACCACGATGAGGCCGGCGCGCATGGCGCCGAAGACCACCACCGGGTACTGCAGCACGTTGGGCAGCTGCACGGCGATGCGGTCGCCCGGCTTGAGATCGGTGTGTTGTTGCAGATAGGCCGCGAAGTCCCCGGACAGCGTGTACATCTCGCCGTAGGTCAGGGTCTTGCCCAGGTTGCTGAAAGCAGGCTTGTTTGCAAAACGTTGGCAGGACTCCTTCAGCACCGCGAGGATGTTCGGGTACTGGTCAGCGTTGATCTCGGCAGCGATCCCCACTGGGTATTTGTCCTTCCAGAAATTGTCGGTCATGGAAGCCCACTCCTAAGCAACAGCTCATCTTTTACCGCAGTCGCGGTTCGTTGTTGTGTTTGTGTCGCCTTCCCCATGGCGGGGAGCGAAAAGCGGGCCGAGATTAGCAGCTTTGCGAAACACCGACCAGCACCAAACACCGCCTTGCCAGTCAGAAAAGTGACCGGAAACCACTATTTCGGTCACCACCTTCCCGCCCGTCGGAAAAGCCCGCCCCAGAAGGGCTGCAGCCTTGTTGGATTGTCCGACAAGGCTGATTTCAGGGAGATGAAACCGGAAAAAAGAACGGGAAATGGTCGTCAGGCCGGTCGCCATGACGGGGTAGATCGTCGGAGTTCGATCCGGCGGTTTCGCCCCATCCACGCGGCGCCTTCGATGATCTACCTCAACACTCGTCAGGTCGGGATCTCGCAAAGTGCTAGTGCACTCTCCAGGAGACCCCCCATGTTTCCCGAATACCGCGAAAAGATTACCCGCCTGAAAGCCGAAGACCCGAATTTCGCCAGGCTCTTCCATAGCCACAACGATCTCGACCAGGAGATCAAGAACATGGAAGCCGGCATCACCCCGGCATCCCACGACACCATCGAGGAGCTGAAGAAGCAGAAGCTGCAGCTCAAGGACGATCTCTACGAAATCCTGCGCAAGAAGGACAGCTGCTGTGGCAGCTGTGGTGGTTGACCGGCCCTGGCCGACAACCCGGCATAAATGAAAAAGGGGGCTGATCCTGGATCAGCCCCCTTTTTCGTTCACGCTCGCCTCAGGCGGTTTCGCGCAGCTCCCGGCGCAGGATCTTGCCCACCGGGGTCATCGGCAGGGCGTCCTTGAGGACGATGTGCTTGGGCACCTTGTAGCCGGTGAAATTCTCCTTGCAGTAGGCCTTGAGCTCTTCCACCGTCACCCCGCCCTCGCGCGGCACGACGAACAGCTTCACCGCCTCGCCGGAGCGCTCGTCCGGCACGCCGACCGCCGCGCAGTTGGCGACTTTCGGGTGGGCCATGACCACGTCCTCGATCTCGTTGGGGTAGACGTTGAAGCCGGAGACGATGATCAGGTCCTTCTTGCGGTCGACGATGCGCACGAAGCCGTCCGGGTCGATCACCGCGATGTCGCCGGTGCGCAGCCAGCCTTCGGCGTCCAGCACCTCGGCGGTGGCGTCCGGGCGCTGCCAGTAGCCCTGCATCACCTGCGGGCCCTTCACGCACAGCTCGCCGCGCTCGCCCAGCCCCAGGTCGTTGCCGTCGTCGTCGATCACCTTCAGCGCGGTGCCCGGCACCGGGATGCCGACGGTGCCCAGGCGGGCCTTGTCGCCGTAGGGGTTGGTGCTGACCACCGGGGACGTCTCGGTGAGCCCGTAGCCCTCGACCACGGAGCAGCCGGTCATGGCCTTCCAGCGTTCGGCGGTGGCGGTGACCAGCGCGGTGCCGCCGGAGTTGGTGACCTTCAGGTTGGAGAAGTCGAGTTCCTTGAATTCCGGGCGGTCCATCAGCGCGACGAACAGGGTGTTGAGGCCCAGCAGCGCGGAGAAGCGCCACTTCTTCAGCTCCTTGATGAAGCCGGGGATGTCGCGCGGGTTGGTGATCAGCACGTTGTGGTTGCCGTTGACCATCATGCACATGCAGTTCGCGGTGAAGGCATAGATGTGGTACAGCGGCAGCGGCGCGATCATCACCTCGTTGCCGACCTGCATCAGCGGCTTGCCGTCCGGGCCGTGCTGCTGCAGGCAGGCGTGCACCTGCTGCATGTTCGCCACCAGGTTGCCGTGGCTGAGCATGGCGCCCTTGGCCACACCGGTGGTGCCGCCGGTGTACTGCAGCACGGCGATGTCCTCCAGGCCGACCTTGACCGGCTGCAGCCCGTGGCCGCGGCCCTGGCCCAGGGCGTCCTTGAAGGAGACGGCCTGGGGCAGGCTGTAGTCCGGCACCATCTTCTTCACGTGCTTGACCACGGTGTTGACCAGCAGGCCCTTGAGCGAGGGCAGCAGGTCGCCCATGCGCGCCTCGATCAGGTATTCGATGCCGGTGTCGGGCAGCACTTCCTGCACCAGCTTGCCGAACAGGTTCACGTAGACCAGCGCGCGGGCGCCGGAGTCCTTGAACTGGTGGCGCATCTCGCGGGCGGTGTAGAGCGGGTTGGTGTTGACCACGATGAGGCCGGCGCGCAGGGCGCCGAACACGGCGATGGGGTATTGCAGGATGTTGGGCATCTGCACGGCGATGCGGTCGCCGGGCTTGAGGTCGGTGTTCTTCTGCAGGTACGCGCCGAAGGCGGCGGACAGGCGGTCCAGTTCGGCATAGGTCAGGGTCACGCCCAGGTTGCTGAAGGCCGGGCGGTCGGCGAACTTCTTGCAGGAGCGCTCGAACACTTCCACCACCGACTTGTAGGCCGCCAGGTCAATGTCGCTGGGCACGCCGGCCGGGCGTTTGTCGTTCCAGAAATCAGGTTGCATTTATTCTTGTCCTCATACCTGAGCGAAACCGAACCGTCATTGCGGTCATTCGACGGAAGCTAGCAGTTCCTTTGGTCATCGCAAAGACTCCGGCGAGCGTCATTGACTGCGTGAATCTTGCTTCACCACGCCCGCGCCGCGCGGGATAGAGCGGCAATGGCGTCGCGGCAAGCCTAGGCCAAGGAGCGCGAACCCGACACGCCGGCGCGGGTAAAATTCGCCTGGGCAGACGCGCGCGGCGCTGTACACTGCCCAGCTCCGGCGATAACTCGTACAACAAAGGGAAGGACCCATGCCCTACGCTGCCTACTGGCTGAACGCCAGCGACGAGACACCGCTGTACACCCGCCACTGGGCGCCGGACGGCGCCGCCCGCGGGGCGCTGATGCTGTCCCACGGCATGGCCGAGCACGCCGGCCGCTACGAGCGCCTGGGCCTGGCGCTGAACGCCGCCGGCTACCACCTCTACGCCATCGACCAGCGCGGCCACGGCCGCACCGCCGAGCATGGCGAGCTGGGCCACTACGCCGACCGCGGCGGCTGGGGCAAGGTGATCGGCGACCTGCATTCGCTCAACCGGCACATCCGCGAGGAACACCCGGACCTGCCCATCGTCCTGCTCGGCCACAGCATGGGCAGCTACATCGGCTGCGCCTACCTGATGCAGCACAGCGCCAGCCTGAAGGCGGCGGTGCTCTCCGGCTCCAACTACCAGCCCGTGGCGCTGTACCGGAGCGCCCGCGCCATCGCCCGCTTCGAGCGCTGGCGCCAGGGCCCGCTGGGGCGCAGCGCGCTGATCGACTTCCTTTCGTTCGGCTCCTTCAACAAGGCCTTCAAGCCGAACCGCACCGCCTTCGACTGGCTCAGCCGCGACCCGGCCGAGGTCGACAAATACGTCGCCGACCCGCTCTGCGGCTTCCGCTGCAGCAACCAGCTGTGGCTGGACCTGCTCGGCGGCCTGGCCGACATCACCCCGGTCGGGCACCTGTCGCGCATCGACAGCGCCCTGCCGCTGCTGGTGATCGGCGGCGAACGCGACCCGGTCAGCCAGGGCAGGCGCCTGCGCGATCTCGCCCAGGCGATAACCCGCGCCGGGGTACGCGACGTCCAACTGAAGATTTATCCCGAGGCCCGTCACGAGCTGTTCAACGAGAGCAACCGCGACGAGGTCACCCGCAACCTGATCGACTGGCTGGGCACGCATTGCCCGATCCGCCAGGCCGAGACCATCGAGGAGCCCTTATGACCTCCGCTACACCGAAAACCGTGCAGAACGTCCCTTACGAAGAACTCGAAGTCGGCCAGAAGGCCAACTTCCAGAGCAGCGTCGGCGAGCGCGACATCCAGCTGTTCGCCGAAGTCTCCGGCGACCGCAACCCGGTGCACCTGGACGCCGACTACGCCGCCACCACCCTGTTCAAGGAGCGCATCGCCCACGGCATGCTCAGCGGCGCGCTGATCAGCGCGGCGATCGCCACCACCCTGCCCGGCCCGGGCACCATCTACCTCGGCCAGAACCTGCGCTTCACCCGCCCGGTGAAGATCGGCGACGTGCTGAACGTGGAACTGGAAGTGCTGGAAAAGCTGCCGAAGAACCGCGTGCGCATCGGCACCCGCGTGCTCAACCAGAATGGCGAGGCCGTGGTGGAAGGCGAAGCCGAAGTGCTGGCGCCCAAGCAGAAGCTCAATATCGAGCTGGCCGCCCTGCCGCCGATCACCATCGGCTGAGGCGCTTCCGGGGCCGGCCAGCCGGCCCCGGTCATTTCACCCGCCGGGAATGCCGACGCGCACTCGGCCAGCCCGCCATCCCCGGCTTTCGCCTTCTTCGCTGCGCCGATGGCCGCCCTCCCGCCACTGGCGAGACGCGCCCCTCAGTCCTCCCGCACGGTAACGCTGGCGGTCATCCCGGCGCTCAGGTGCACGCCTTCGGGCACCTTGTCCAGATGGATGCGCACCGGGATGCGCTGGGCCAGGCGCACCCAGTTGAAGGTCGGTTCGACGTTGGCCAGCAACTGGCTGTCGGGGATCGCGTTGCGGTCGGTGATGCCGCTGCTGATGCTCTCCACCGTGCCGTCGATGGGCGTGTTGCCGCTCATCAGCAGCACCTGCGCGCGCTGGCCGACGCGGATGCCGGGCAGCTTGGTTTCCTCGAAGTAGGCGGTGACGTAGAAGGACTTCTGGTCCACCAGCGCCATCGCCGGCTGGCCGGCCTGGGCGTAGTTGCCCTGGGCCAGGCGCAGGTTGGTCACCTGGCCGTCGCGCGGGGCGCGCATCTCGCTGCGGGCGAGGTTCAGCTCGGCCAGGCGCACCTGGGCCAGCGCCTCGTCGTATTCGCTGCGGGCGATGCCGGCGTTGATCTGCGCGGTTTCCTTGTCTTCTGCGCTGATCGCCGCCGTCCCCAGGCGGCTGCGCCGCGACGCCTCGCTCTGGCGCAGGAGGAACTGCTGGTGCCGGGTTTCGGCCACGGCCTGGGCCTGCTCCAGGTTGGCGGCGTAGCGCTCGCGGTCGATGCGCATGATCAGGTCGCCGGCCCTGACCTGCTGGTTGTCCTGCACCGCCAGTTCGGTGACCCAGCCGGACACGTCCGGGGCGATCACCACCACGTCGGCACGCACCCGCGCGTCGCGGGTCCAGGGCGACAGCATGTAGTAATGCCAGAGCCAGGTGCCGGCGAGCACGGCGGCGGCGACCAGAATCAGGGTGACGGCTACGCGAAGGAATCCGCGCATTCAGCTTCTCCTCTCAAGGGGCTGCGCTCAGCGCCCAGGTGACGCCGCACAGGATCAGCACGAACAGCGAGCAGTCGAACAGCGCCTCGTGCCAGATCCAGCGGCCCAACGGCGTGGCCTGCAGCAGCAGGCGCAGCACCACGGTCAGGCCCAGGGCCAGCACCGCGTAGATGAACAACGGGCTGAGGTAGACGCCGCCCCAGCCGACCTCATGCAGTCCCATGCTGCTCCTCCAGTCGGCACCACTGCCGCCAAGTGTGGCGCAACTGCGCCAGGGCCGCGCGGGCCAGGCGATTGGGCTCGCTGTCGCCGTGGCGGTCGCGCGCCAGGGCCTCTTCCAACGGCTCGCAGAGCGACTCCAGGCGTTGTTCGCGGCCGACGCCGGGGCCCTGCTCCAGCACGCCGGCCAGCGCGCCGAGGAACTGCTCGCGCGCCTTGCGCAGCACGCCCTGGGCGCCATTGAGGCAGGCGCGCATGTGGATCAGCTCGTTGCCCAGGTCCAGCGCCAGCAGGCCGTCCTGCCAGCGCCGCTGTTCGTCTTCCGGCAACAGGGTGTAGTGCCGCGCCAGGCGGATCAGGCGGTCGGCCATGCGCCCGCCGAACCAGTTCTCCGCCTCGTCGATCGGCCGCCGGGTCAGGCGCCCGAGGTCGACGCAGGTGGCCTGGATCAGGCGGCGGTTGAGCCAGTCCGCCGGCAGGGTCAGCAGGCGGAACACCAGCACCGCGAAGCCCACGCCGATGACGATGCCCTGGACGGAGTTGAGCAGGCTCGCCAGGTCGTACTTCATCACGTTGCTCGGCGCCACCAGGGTGATGAAGTGGATCGCGAAGGAGGTGGCGGTGCCGGTCAGCGCCGGCGTGGCCATGCCCAGCAGGGCGAAGAACAGCGGCACGCCCATGGCCATGCAGAGCAAGGGGAAGCCGTTCCACTGCGGCAGCAGCCACTGGGTGACCACCGCGGCGGCGGGCACCGCGTAGAGGATGCCGCGCAGGAAGCCCAGGCCGATGGCGACCGCGTTGTCGCGGTTGGCGAACAGGCTGCAGATCACCGCCGCCAGCAGCATCCCGCCGGTGGCGGCGGGCCAGGCGGTGGCCATCCAGAAGGCCGACATGCCGAGCAGCGCCAGCGCGCTGCGCAGTCCGTAGAACAGCGCCATCAGCCAGTCGCGGTGCCAGGACAGGGTGCCGGTCGCCCGCTCGTCCACCGCCCCCGAGGCGACCGAGCGCATGGTGCGTTCGGCCTCCAGCGCCTTGCGCAGCAGCAGCGCGCAGCGGGTCAGGCAGTAGCGCAGGTCGTTGGACTGGCGGTCGTCGGTACCGGCCTGTTCCAGCCGTTCGCCCAGCGCCTTCATCGACTCGACCTGCGGGTCCTGCAGCAGCGCCTGCAGCTCGTCGATCCAGGGTTGCAGGCGCGCGCTGTCTCCCGCGTCCAGCACGCCGCGCTGGCGGGCCACGCCGCGCGCGGTGCGCAGCAGACTGAGCAGGTCGCGCGAGAGAATGCGCAGCGCCCGTGAACGCATGCGCCCGCGATAGCCCTCGAACCAGGCGTGGTCGCGCTGCACGTCGACCTCGACGATCTTGCCCAGCGCCTGCAGCAGGCCCTTGATCTCCCGCGCGTCGGCCTCGATCTCGCTGCGCGCGGCCTGCATCCCGGTGAGCCAGGTGGCCCGCGCCTGCTTGTCCAGGTTGGCCTCGACCCGGCGCGGCCAGAGAATCGCGCTGACCGCCGACGCGCAGAGGATGCCCAGGCAGATTTCGGTACTGCGCGCCACGGCCTGGTCGAACACCTCCAGCGGATGGCTGATCGCCGGCAGGCCGATGATCGCCACCGTGTAGCCGGAGAGCACGAAGGCGTAGGAAACGTGGTTGCGCAGCATCGTCGAGGCCGCGGTGCAGAGGCCGAGCCATACCGACACGGCCAGCAGGAACAGCCAGGGGGTCTGGGCGAACAGCGCCATGATGACCACCGACATGGCGGTACCGGCCAGGGTGCCGACCAGGCGGAACAGCCCCTTGGCCACCACCATGCCCGACAGCGGCTGGGACACGATGAACACTGTCATCAGCGCCCACTGCGGCTGTTCGAGGTCGAAACGAAAGGCGGCCCACAGCGCCAGGCCGCCGGCCAGGAGGGTCTTGATCGCGAACTTCAGCGCCAGCGTGTCCGGCGCGAGGAATGCCTGTAGCGTAGGTCGCACGCGGTCTCTCGAAAGTCTCCGGGTCTATCGCTTAAAGATAGCCGGCGAAGGGAATGGCAATATCGTTGCCTAACATATTATTAGCCAGCTAACGATATGTCATTCCCACTTTCGTACAGGCAAAAAAAACGGGCGACCTAAGTCGCCCGAAGTGCCTTGCGTGCTCTGTGTATCCGGAGGATCAACCGCGCTTGCTGTGCGAGTCCTTCCAGATGAAATATCCAACCCCGCCGAAGAACAGGACCATGAGTCCTACGGTAACGATGCCTGCGAGAACCACTTCGTCGATGAACATGATGCTGGCCTCCTATCTGCCCACATCGTCTGGGAATGACTGCAGATTACCGGCGACCGGGCAGGAGAAATTGACCTGGATCAATGGTCGACAAGGCGCTTTCCGGGGAGGGCCGGAGCACTGACGCAAGTCAACTTACGGAGGGGGTCGGGTGCGGCGGGAAGCCGCGCAGGGCGGCACTTTCGGGGAAAACGGGGCGGTCAGTGGCGGCAACGATCAGCGTTTTTTCGGCTTGCTCTTGCCCTTCTTGCGCGCCTTGCCCAGCGGCAGCGCGTTCTCGAAGGCCTGGCGCACGTCCTGCAGGCGCTTTTCATGCACGTCGTGGATGCGCTTGTCGCGCTCGGAGGCGAAGTCGATCAGTTTGTCGTCGTTGCTCATGGCAGGGCATGCACCAGGCGGAAAGTCAGGTTCAGGCGCGGTGCGACCGGACGGCGCGTCTTGGCGACCTGATGCTGCCAATAATGCTGCGTCGCGCCGGACATGACCAGCAGTGAACCGCCGGACAGCTCGATGGAGTGTTCGATTGTGTGTCGCCCCTTGCGGCGCAGATCGAAGCGCCGCGCGCTACCGAGGTTCAGCGAGGCCACCACCGGGTTGCGCCCCAGTTCCGGCTCGTCGTCGCTGTGCCAGCCCATCGAATCCTGGCCATCGCGGTAATGGTTGAGCAGCACGCCGTTGAAGCGCTGCCCGGCCGCCGCCTCCACCCGCGCGCGGATCTCCGCCAGCAACGCAGTCCACGGCAGCGGCGCGTGGGTCAGGCCGGAATAGCTGTAGAAGGCCTCGGGATCGCCGTACCAGCAGACCAGCCGCGGCACCGGGTAGTCGCGGCCATGCAGGTGCACCCGCGGCTGCTCCCAGGGCGTCTCGGCGAGCAGTTGCGCGAACCATTGCGCCGCCAGCGCCGGCGGGCACCAGTCGGGCATCAGGCGCAGCTCGGCATCGGGCAACTGGATGGGGGCATCGTCGAACAGCATGCGGGACTCGGCGTGGTCGGCTGTCCGCCCAGCTTACTCCGGGCCGGGCGGTCAGACCTCGATATCGATCCACAGGCCCTTGCGCGAGGCCTCCTGCGCCTCGCCCAGTTCCTCGACCTGCTCCAGTTCCTCCAGCGCCTCGCCCTCCGGGGTGCCGTCGCTGGCCTGGCGGCGTTTGCGCCGGCGCCGGTATTCCTCTTCCAGCAGCGCTTCGCCGGGGCGCCGCTCCAGGCCCACGCCGGCATTGCCCGCGCTGGGCGCGGGCGGGCTCACCGGGGTGACATCCGGTCGCGGCCTGGGCACGTCCTGCTGGGCAGTGACCGGTGCCAGGCCATGGGGAATCGGCGGCAGCATGTGGAAAAGTCCCCTCGCAGGTCCTCTGGTCAGGCTATCGGCGGGCCGGCTACAGACTTGAGCCCGGCTCGCTACACTTTCGTACATTTGCGGCAAGTCCAGCGGGAGCCCCGACGCCCGTCGCCCATCCTCCCGGCGGGCCCGATCGTTCGGACGACCGGAGCCCTCATCGGCCATCGCTGAATGCCGCGCGTTCCGGTACCATAGCCGGCTTTTTTCGGGAGGTGTCCATGGCGCAGTATCAACCGGGTCAACGCTGGATCAGCGACAGTGAAGCGGAACTTGGGCTGGGGACCATCCTGGCGCTCGACGGCCGTCTGCTCACGGTGCTCTATCCGGCCACCGGTGATACCCGCCAGTACGCCGAGCGCAACGCGCCGCTGACCCGCGTGCGCTTCGCCCCGGGCGACGAGATCACCCACTTCGAAGGCTGGAAGATGACCGTCCGCGAAGTGGACGAGGTCGACGGCCTGCTGATCTACCACGGCATCACCGCGCAGAACGAGCAGCACACCCTGCCGGAAACCCAGCTGTCGAACTTCATCCAGTTCCGCCTGGCCAGCGACCGCCTGTTCGCCGGGCAGATCGACCCGATGTCCTGGTTCGGCCTGCGCTACCACACCCTGGAACACCGCACCCGCCTGCTGCAGTCCTCGCTCTGGGGCCTGGGCGGCGCCCGCGCGCAACCCATCGCCCACCAGCTGCACATCGCCCGCGAAGTCGCCGACCGCATGGCGCCGCGCGTCCTGCTGGCCGACGAAGTGGGCCTGGGCAAGACCATCGAAGCGGGCCTGGTGATCCACCGCCAGCTGCTCTCCGGCCGCGCCAGCCGCGTGCTGATCCTGGTGCCGGAAAACCTGCAGCACCAGTGGCTGGTGGAAATGCGCCGGCGCTTCAACCTGGAAGTCGCCCTGTTCGACCGCGAGCGCTTCGTCGAGAGCGACGCCAGCAACCCCTTCGAGGACAGCCAGCTGGCGCTGGTGGCGCTGGAGTGGCTGCGCGAGGACGAGAAGGCGCAGGACGCCCTGTTCGCCGCCGGCTGGGACCTGCTGGTGGTCGACGAAGCCCACCACCTGGTATGGCACCCGGAGCAGGCCAGCCGTGAATACCAGCTGGTCGAGCAACTGGCCCAGGTCATCCCCGGCGTGCTGCTGCTCACCGCGACCCCGGAACAGCTCGGCCTGGACAGCCACTTCGCCCGCCTGCGCCTGCTCGACCCGGACCGCTTCCACGACCTGGAAGCCTTCCGCGCCGAAAGCAGCCAGTACCGCCCGGTCGCCGAGGCGGTGCAGGAGCTGGTCGACCACGGCCGCCTCTCCCCCGCCGCCCGCGACGCCATCCACGGCTTCCTCGGCGACGAGGGCGACGACCTGCTGGCCAGCGTCGAGGGCGGCAACGAAGAGGCCCGCGCCCGCCTGGTGCGCGAGCTGCTCGACCGCCACGGCACCGGCCGCGTGCTGTTCCGCAACACCCGCGCCGCCGTGCAGGGCTTCCCCGAGCGCCAGTTGCACCCGTACCCGCTGGCCAACCCGGTGGAATACATGGAGCTGCCGATCGGCGAGCACCCGGACCTGTATCCGGAAGTCAGCTTCCAGGCCCAGGTCGAGGACAGCGACGAGAACACCCGCTGGTGGCGCTTCGATCCGCGCGTGGAATGGCTGATCGACACCCTGAAAATGCTCAAGCAGTACAAGGTGCTGGTGATCTGCGCCCACGCCGAGACCGCCCTGGACCTGGAAGACGCGCTGCGCCTGAAGTCCGGCATCCCGGCCACGGTGTTCCACGAAGGCATGAGCATCCTCGAGCGCGACCGCGCCGCCGCCTATTTCGCCGACGAAGAGTTCGGCGCCCAGGTGCTGATCTGCTCGGAAATCGGCAGCGAAGGCCGCAACTTCCAGTTCGCCCATCACCTGGTGCTGTTCGACCTGCCGGCCCACCCGGACCAGCTGGAACAGCGCATCGGCCGCCTCGACCGGATCGGCCAGAAGCACACCATCCAGATCCACGTGCCGCACCTGGAGAACAGCCCGCAGGAACGCCTGTTCCAGTGGTACCACCAGTCGCTGAACGCCTTTCTCGCCACCTGCCCCACCGGCAACGCCCTGCAGCACCGCTTCGGCCCGCGCCTGGTGGAACTGCTGGACGGCGGCGACGACGACGCCTTCGCCGCCCTGCTCGACGAAGGCACCGCCGCCCGCGAGGCGCTGGAAGCCGAGATGCACAGCGGCCGCGACCGCCTGCTGGAGCTGAACTCCGGCGGCGCCGGCGAAGGCGAGGCGCTGGTGGCCGAGATCGAGGAACAGGACGACCAGTTCGCCCTGCCGATCTACATGGAACGGCTGTTCGACACCTACGGCATCGACAGCGAGGACCACTCCGAGAACGCGCTGATCCTCAAGCCGAGCGAGAAGATGCTCGACGCCAGCTTCCCGCTGGGCGACGACGAGGGCGTGACCGTCACCTACGACCGCGCCCAGGCCCTGGCCCGCGAGGACATGCAGTTCCTCACCTGGGAACACCCCATGGTGCAGGGTGGCATGGACCTGGTGCTGTCCGGCTCGCTGGGCAACACCTCGGTGGCGCTGATCAAGAACAAGGCGCTCAAGCCCGGCACCGTGCTGCTCGAACTGCTGTTCGTCAGCGAGGCCGTGGCGCCGCGCAGGCTGCAGCTCGGCCGCTTCCTGCCGCCGGTGGCGCTGCGCTGCCTGATGGACGCCAACGGCAACGACCTGTCCGCCCGCGTGTCCTTCGAGACCCTCAACGACCAGCTGGAAAGCGTGCCGCGCGCCAGCGCCAACAAGTTCGTGCAGGCCCAGCGCGACGTGCTGGCCAAGCAGTTCGGCGTGGCCGAGACCAAGATCGCGCCGCGCCATGCCGAGCGCGTGGAGCAGGCCCGCCAGCAGCTGACCGCGACCCTGGACGAGGAACTGGCGCGCCTCACCGCGCTCAAGGCCGTCAACCCCAGCGTGCGCGACAGCGAGCTGGAAGCCCTGCGCCAGCAGCGCGACGACAGCCTGGCGATGCTCGACAAGGCGTCGCTGCGCCTGGAGGCGATCCGCGTGCTGGTCGCCGGCTGATCCCGCCGCCGCGTCATGAAAAAAGCCGCCACCGGGCAACCGGTGGCGGCTTTTTTCATGGGACGGGCTCTGTTCGCGAGCAAGCTCGCTCCTACGAAAAGCGGGCACGCACCCCGGCAAAGCCTGTAGGAGCGAGCTTGCTCGCGAACCCGCCCTGGCACCGCAGGGCGTTAGAGCCATACGCCACGTTACCGTGGATTCGAGTCCGGCCCACGCACGGTATTTCCTGCCCGGAAACACAGCGTTACACCGCCCCGCTCCCGGCACGTTCGGCCACACGGACTACCATTGACGCTGCGCAAGGGAATCTCGCCCTCGGAGGGATAGAGTTTTCTCAACCAAGCCACTCATTGAGGAACACATCATGTACGAGCGCATTCTGGTAGCGGTGGACGGCAGTTCGGTTTCCGACCGTGCCCTGGCCGAAGCGGCCAAACTGGCCAAGTTGAGCGGCGGCGAGCTGCGCGTCATCACCATCGTCGACAGCCCGCTGCGGCACCTGCCCGACTACGCCGTGTACTACAACCCCGAGCCGCTGCGCGAAGCCGCGCTGAAGGCCGCCGATGACATCCTGGCCAAGGCCAAAGAGCAGATCGCCGAGGTTCCGGTCAAGGCCGTGTTCGACCGGGTCTGCCAGGAGCGCGCCAGCGAGGAGATCGCCGAACGCATCGAGGTCGAGGCCGACGCCTCCAAGGCCGATGTGATCGTCATGGGCACCCACGGCCGCCGCGGCATGCGCCGCCTGATGCTGGGCAGCGTGGCCGAGGGCCTGATCCGCGTCAGCAACCGTCCGGTGCTGCTGGTGCGCGACAAGTAATCAGCCCCCGGAAAGCCAAAAGGCCCTGCGGTGTTCGCCGCAGGGCCTTTCTTTTTGCCGGTTGCCGCGTTACTGGCCGGCGGTCATGTCGCGCCGGCAGGAGTGGAAGATGTCCAGGCCCGGCTGGTAGAGGCTGGTGCGCACTTCATACAGGCCGAGCACCGAGTGGAACAGGTTGTCGTGGCTCAGCTCGTCAGCCTTGGCCTTGGTCTCCAGGCAGCCGCGATCGATGCCCAGGTCGCCCAGCGCGCCGTTGCCGAACCACATCACCATCGGCACGTGGGTCTGCGCCGCCGGGGCGATCGCATAGGGCGCCGCGTGCAGGTAGACGCCGTTCTCGCCCAGCGATTCGCCGTGGTCGGAAACGTAGAGCATCGAGGTGTCGAAGCGCGCTTCGTTGCGCTTGAGCAGGTCCACCACCCGGGACAGGAAGAAGTCGGTGTAGAGGATGGTGTTGTCGTAGACGTTCACCAGCTCGTCGCTGCTGCAACTGCCCAGCTGGTTGGTGTGGCACACCGGCTTGAAGCGCTCCAGGTTCTTCGGATAGCGGTCGTAGTACTCCGGTCCGTGGCTGCCGTCGGCGTGCAGGACGATGATGGCGTTGTCCTTCAGGCCGTCGATGTAGGCCTGCAGGTCCTGCAGCAGGGCCTCGTCCAGGCAGTTCTTGCCGTCGCAGAAGGGGCCGGGCTGGGTCTTCGGAATGTCGCGGTTCGGCACGCGCAGGCAGGTGCCCTTGCAGTCGCTGTTGTTGTCCAGCCAGAGCACGGAGACGCCAACCCGCTGGAGGATGTCGAGCAGCCCCTGGTAGGTCTTGCCCTTCTTGTCGCTGTAGTCCTCGCGGGGGAACTTGGAGAACATGCAGGGCACCGAGACGGCGGTGGAGGTGCCGCAGGAGCTGACGTTGGCGAAGTTGATGATGTCGAGCTTGGCCAGCTCCGGGTTGGTCTCGCGGGCGTAGCCGTTGAGGGAGAAATGGTCGGCGCGGGCGGTTTCACCGACCACGAAGATCATCAGCGACTTCTTGCCGTCGGCGCGCACGCGCTGGGTCGCCACGGCGTCCTCGCCGATCGGCTGCACCACCAGGTTTTCCTTGATGCCCAGGCGCTGCTTGGCGTACTTGCCGACCGCGTAGATGTAGTTGGTCGGGTTGATGAAGTGGGTCACCTTGTCTTCCTGGCGGAACACCGGCGCGTAGGTGGAATAGAAGCTGCCCACGGAGACCGCCACCACCGCCACGCACCCGGCGATCACCAGGACCTTGTTGAGCAGGCCGCGGAAGAACGGCCGATAGCTCACCGGAGTCAGCCAGACGATCGCCGCCGGCAGGACGCCCAGCACCAGCAGGTAGCCGACCATCCGCGCGCTGAACAGCGCCGCGGCTTCGCCGGGGTTGGTCTCGAACACGTTCTGCACCATCACCGTGTCGATGACCACGCCGTAGGTGTTCATGAAGTAGGCCGCGCCGGCGGACACCAGCGCCACCAGGGTGAGCGCCGGCTTGAGCAGCGGGCGGAACGACACCAGCGTCAGCAGCAGGGTGAAGGCCGCCCAGAGGAAGAAGGCGAAGGAGAGGAAGAAGCCGGCACCCTTCAGGCCTTCCAGCGGCACCAGGTTGTTCAGCGCCTTCCAGGTCGCGACGTTGTAGAACAGCACCAGGGCCAGGGAAAACAGCAGGACCAGCCGCGTCGAACTGATCTGCGGGAAAAGGCGGCGCTTGCCCTCGGACATCGAGTGCACTCCTTGAGCGTCAATAGGCGGATTGGATTGGAAAGGTGAGACACCGAGCCTGCCGGCCGGCGGCGGTAGTCTAGCGGCAAATTAGTCAAAAAATCGTCAATTTGCCCTCAGCATCCCGGCGCACGAAGACGAACGGGCTGCCGCCGCCACGCGCCACGACCGTAAGTCGGCAGCCCCGCGGAAAGGCCCGCCGCGCCTTGCAGGGCGGCGGCCTCCCCCTAGACTGACCTCAACGTGATATCGAACCGTGTCCCGACCACGTCCCGACATCAGGAGCTCCCGGCTATGGAATGGCAGAAGGACACCGTACCCGACGCTGTGCTGCTGGGCTGCACGCACAATCCCGGCCTGGTGCTGCTTGCCATCCTGATCGCCTGTGTCGCCGGTTTCGTCGCCCTGAACATCGCCGGCCGCATGCTCCGCGCGCCCCGCCACGCCCACCGCTGGCAGTGGGTGGGCGGCATCTGCCTGGGCAGCGGCATCTGGTCGATGCACTTCGTCGCCATGCTCGCCTTCCGCCCGGCGGTGCCGGTGCACTTCGGCAGCGGCCTGACCCTGCTGTCGCTGGCCATCGCCATCGGCGCTTCTGTGGTCGCGATGCGCCTGCTCGCCCACGCCGGGCTCAGCCCGCTGCAACACCTGCTGGCCGCCTGCTGCATCGGCGCCAGCATCGCCGGCATGCACTACACCGGGATGGCCGCCATCCAGGCACCGCCCATGCAGCATTACGACCCGACGCGGGTGGCGCTGTCGGTGCTGCTGGCGATCGTGATGGCCTATGCCGCGCTGCTGCTCACCCCCGTCATCAACCGCCAGCCGGCGGAGCGCCGCTGGCCCTGCCAGATCGCCGCGAGCCTGCTGCTGGGCGGCGCCATCGCCGGGATGCACTTCACCGGCATGGCGGCGCTGACCCTGACGCTGCCCAGCTGGGTGGTGGCGAGCGCGGACACCACCCAGGACAACGCCATCCAGCTCGGCCTGATGGTCGGCCTGCTGGCGCTGGCGGTGGTGCTCGCCGGGCTCTGGGCCGCCTGGATCGAGGAAAGCCTGGAGAGCAAGGAAAGCGAGCTGCACCGGGTCAACACCCTGCTCACCCAGCTCGACCACGCCAATGCCTCGCTGCAGCAGCTGGCGCGCTTCGACGGCCTCACCGGGCTGCACAACCGCTCGGCGCTGAACGAGGAATTCGCCCTACGCCTGGAGAGCAACCGCAAGAAAGGCCAGGGCATGGCGGTGATCCTGCTGGACCTGGACCACTTCAAGCGGGTCAACGACTCCCTCGGCCACGCCGCCGGCGACGAGCTGCTGTGCATCGTCGCCGGGCGCATCCGCAGCGCCCTGCGCAGCTCCGACCTGCTGGCCCGCTTCGGCGGCGACGAGTTCTGCATCCTCGCCGACCTGGGCGAGGACCACGAAGCGCGCATCCTCGCCCAGCGCCTGATGCAGCGCATGAAGGAGCCCATCACCACCGCCGGGCGCAGCCTGGTGATGACCCTGAGCGTCGGCATCAGCCTGTTCCCCAACGACGGCGAACAGGCCGAGGAACTGCTCAAGCACGCCGACCTCGCCCTCTACCAGTCCAAGGGCAACGGGCGCAACGTCACCCACTTCTTCAGCCCGCACCTCAAGACCAAGGCCACCCAGGAGCTGCAACTGGAAGAGGAACTGCGCAAGGCGCTGTGGGACGACGAGTTGGTGATCTATTACCAGCCGATCCTGCGCATCGACAACGGCGGCGTGGAACAGGTGGAGGCGCTGGTGCGCTGGAAGCACCCGGTCCACGGCCTGCTGGCGCCGGAGCGCTTCATCGGCCTGGTGGTGGCCAACGGCCTGATCGGCGCGCTGGACGCCTGGGTGCTGCGCCACGCCTGCAAGGACCTGCGCCGCCTGCACGAGATGGGCTTCGCCGAGCTGCGGGTGGCGGTGAACTGCTGCGCCAGCAACCTCGGCCGCGACGGCCTGGTGGAAGAAGTGCAGAGCACCCTGGACGACGCCGGCCTGCCGGCCCGCTACCTGGAGCTGGAAGTCACCGAGAATGCGGTGATGGCCAACATCGACCAGGCCATCCCGCTGCTCAGGCGCCTGCGCGAGCTGGGCGTGAGCCTGTCGATCGACGACTTCGGCACCGGCTATTCGTCGCTGTCGTACCTGCGCCAGCTACCGCTGGATGCCTTGAAGGTGGACCGCTCCTTCATCCGCGACGTGCCGCAATCGCAGAGCGACAGCGAGATCGCCCAGGCGATCATCGCCATGGCGCAGAAGCTGCACCTGAAGGTGATCGCCGAAGGCATCGAGCACCCGCAGCAACTGGCCTTCCTGCGCGACAACCACTGCGAGCTGGCGCAGGGTTACCTGTTCAGCCGGCCGCTGCCGTTCTCCGCGCTGGCGGAGTTCCTCGACGCCTACCGCCAGGGCGCCGGTTCAGAGCGACTGCGCAGCCAGGCTTGAGCGCCAGCGCGGCAGCCAGCGCAGCGAGTCGGCGGTGGTGCCGGTCGGGCGGTATTCCGCGCCCAGCCAGCCGTCGTAGCCGACATCGCCGAGCACCTGCAGCGGAATCTCGAAATCCATCTCGCCCGAACCCGGCTCGCCGCGCTCGGGGTAGTCGGCGAACTGCACGTGGCCGATCTGGCCCATCAGCGCGTAGATGCAATCCACCAGCTCCAGGCCCATGCGCGCCATGTGGTAGAGGTCCAGCTGCGCGCGCAGGTTCTCCCGCGCCACGCGTTCGAGCATGTCCTGCAGGTGCTCGGGGGTGTTGAGCAGGAAGTCCTTCATGTCGTGGCAGTTGATGGCTTCCATCAGCACGCCGGTGCCGCTGTCGGCGAAGGCGTCGCAGGTGGCGCGCAGGCGTTCGGCCAGGGTCTGCAGCGCGGTCTCGCGCTCCAGCCCCTCGACCAGCCGCCCGGCCAGCACGTTGACCTGCTGCGGCTTGACGATGCGCGCGTAGTCCAGCGCCTGGGCCAGCGCCGCGTCGAACTCCGCCGCGCGCTCCGGCACCGCGGCCAGGCCCGGGCCGCCCTGCATCAGGTCGCCGGCCGGCAGGTTGATCAGCACCAGCGGCAGGCCGGCGGCGTCCAGCGCGGCCTTCAGCTGCTCGGCGGGCACCTCGTAGGGGAACTGGATTTCCACGCCTTCGAAGCCGGCCTTGGCGGCGGCGTCGATGCGCTGCAGCAGCGGAACCTCGGTGAACAGCAGGGACAGGTTGGCGCAGAGTTTCATGCTTGGGATTCCTTCGTCTGACGGTATTGCTCGACCAGCGTAGCCGGGTCGCGTTCAAGATTGCCCTGGCTGCCGTGCAGGCGCATCAGTTGCGCGGCGAGGCCGCTCATGGGCGTGGCGGAGCCTTCCTCGCGGGACAGCTTCACCGCGGTGTCGAGGTCCTTGAGCAGCGTGCGCACATGCCACTTCACCGGTTCGAAGCGGCTCTCGGCCATCTGCGGGGCGAGGATCTGCAAGGGTTTGGAGTCGGCGAACCCGCCGGCCAGCGCGGGGGCGATCAGGCTGGCGTCGACCCCGGACTTCTCCGCCAGCGCCACCACCTCGGCAATCACCAGCGCGTTGCAGGCGACGATCATCTGGTTGCACACCTTGGTCACCTGCCCGGCGCCCACGTCCCCCATGCGCGTCAGGCGCTGGCCGAGATTCGCCAGGATCGGCCGCACGCGCTCGATGTCCTCGGCGCGGCCGCCGGCCATGATCGCCAGGCTGCCGGCCTCGGCGCCCGGGGTGCCGCCGGACACCGGCGCATCGACCCAGCGCATGCCGGTGCGCGCTTCCAGCTCCGCCGCCATTTCGCGGGTGGCGGCCGGCTCCAGGCTGGAGAAGTCCACCAGCACCTGCCCGGCGCGGGCACCCTCGACGATGCCGCCGGCGCCGAACACCACCTCGCGCACGGCGGCCGTATCGGCCAGGCAGAGCATCACCACCTCGGTCCCGGCGCACAGGTCGGCGGGCCGCTCCACGGCCCTGGCGCCCTCGGCGGCGAGCAGCTCGCGCTTGCCGGCGGAACGGTTCCACACGCTCAGCCGATAACCGGCGGCGAGCAAGCGGCGGGACATCGGCACGCCCATCAGGCCGAGACCGGCGAAGGCAATGGAAGGCAAGGCAGACATGGAGCACTCCTGTCAGGCAAAATAGCGGGCACGGGGGCGGCCATCTTAACCCCCGCAAGGCCCAAGGCCGAGCCTGCCGGTAAGCGCATGACACCCACGGTCGGGGACATGCAGGCAGACCGCCACACAACTTCCCAGGCTTTTTCCGCTATTGAACCGGAGACTGCTCCATGCTGAAACGCACCCTGGCGCTCGCCGCCTGCTTTGCGCTGTCTTTTGCTGCAACCGTTACCCACGCCGAAGCCCTGAAGGAACTGAAGGTCTCGGCCATCCCCGATGAAGCCCCCACCGAACTGCTGCGCAAGTTCAAGCCGCTGGGCGCCTACCTGGAAGAACAGCTGGGCATGCCGGTGAAGTTCATCCCAGTATCCGACTACGCCGGCGTGGTCGAAGCCCTGGCCTCCGACCGCCTGGACATGGCCTGGCTGGGCGGCTTCACCTTCGTCCAGGCGCGCCTGAAGACCGGCAACGCCATCCCGCTGGTACAGCGCGAGCAGGACCAGCAGTTCACCAGCAAATTCATCACCGCCGACCCGAACGTGAAGTCGATCCAGGACCTCAAGGGCAAGACCTTCGCCTTCGGCTCCGTGTCCTCCACCTCCGGCAGCCTGATGCCGCGCTACTTCATGCAGAAGGACGGCGTGGTGCCCGAGCAGTTCTTCTCCCGCGTGGCCTACTCCGGCGCCCACGACGCCACCGTCGCCTGGGTCCAGGCCGGCAAGGTCGACGCCGGCGTGCTGAACGCCTCGGTGTGGCAGAAGCTGGTGGACGCCGGCAAGGTCGACACCAATAAAGTGAAGGTCTTCGCCACCACCCCGACCTACTACGACTACAACTGGACCGTGCGCGGCAACCTCGATCCGGCGCTGGCCGAGAAGATCAAAAAGGCCTTCCTCGCCCTCGACCCGAGCAAGCCGCGCGACAAGGAAATCCTCGACCTGCAGGCGGCCAGCCGCTTCATCGAGACCAAGCCCGAGAACTACCAGGGCATCGAGGAGTCGGCTCGCGCCGCCGGCCTGCTGAAGTGACCCTGAAACTGACCGGCGTGGAGCACGTCCACGCCAACGGCCAGCGCTCGCTCGCCGGCATCGACCTCGCGGTCGGCGCCGGCGAACGGGTGGCGATCATCGGCCCCTCGGGCGCCGGCAAGACCACCCTGTTGCGCATCCTGGCCACCGCCCTGAAACCCTCGGCGGGCAGCGTCGAACTGCTCGGCGCCCAACCCTGGGCGCTGGGCGACGCGGCACGCCAGCGCCTGCGCGCGCGCATCGCCCTGGTGCACCAGGCCCCGCCGCTGCCGCCGCGCCAGCGGGTGGTCACCGCCGTGCTCGCCGGCCGCCTCGGCCAGTGGTCGCTGTGGAAGAGCCTGGCCAGCCTGCTCTACCCGCTCGACAGCGCCGGCGCCCGCGCCGAACTGCAGCGCCTGGACCTGGGCGACAAACTCTTCGAACGCTGCGACCAGCTCTCCGGCGGCCAGCTGCAACGGGTCGGCATCGCCCGCGCGCTGTACCAGCAGGCCGAAGTGCTGCTGGCGGACGAACCCGTCTCGGCCATGGACCCGGTGCTCGCCGGGCATACCCTGGAGGTTCTCGGCCGCGAGGCGCAGAGCCGCGGCGTGACGCTGCTGGCCAGCCTGCACGCGGTGGACCTGGCGCTGGAGCACTTCCCGCGCATCGTCGGCGTGCGCGACGGCCGCATCGCCTTCGACAAGCCGGCGGAAAAAGTCACCCCGGACGACCTGCGGGCGCTCTACGCCAACGAACAGCTTGTGCGCCAGGACACCTCCTCGCCGCCGGGCAAACCGGTGGTGGTGCAGATTCCGCGATGCTGAACCAAGCGCTTTCGAAGAGCCCGCCCCGCGACCCGGCCGCGCTGCCGCGCCTGCTGCTCACCCTGCTCGCCCTGGCCCTGCTGTGGCCGGGCCTGCGCCTTTCCGAGCTGGATATCGCCGGCCTGTTCAGCGGCGACAACGCGCGGACCATGGCCAGCTTCCTCGGCGGCTTCTGGCCGCCGGCGCATGACGCCGAATTCCTCGGCCTGCTCGGCCGCGCCACCCTGGAAACCCTGGCCATCGCCACCGCCGGCATGGCGCTGGCCTGGCTGATCGCCTTCCCCGCCGCGCTGCTGGCCACCCGCGCGCTGTCCCTCTCCGCCCTGCCCCACGGCGGCCGGCCGGCCTGGTGGGCGCGCGCGTTGCGCTGGCCGGTGCGCGGCCTGCTGATCCTGCTGCGCAGCGTGCCGGAAATCGTCTGGGCCCTGCTGTTCGTCCGCGCCGTGGGCCTGGGCCCGACCGCCGGCGTGCTGGCCATCGCCATCACCTATGGCGGCATGCTCGGCAAGGTCTACGCGGAAATCTTCGAATCGGTGGACCCGCGCCCGACCCGCGCGGTGCTGCTGGGCGGCGGCTCGCGCCTGCAGGCCTTCGCCTACGGCGTGCTGCCCTCGGCGGCGGCGGAACTGATGTCCTACACCGTCTACCGCTGGGAATGCGCGATCCGCGCCTCGGTGGTGATGGGCTTCGTCGGCGCCGGCGGCCTCGGCCAGCAGATCGACCTGTCGCTGCGCATGTTCGCCGGCGGCGAAGTCTCCAGCATCCTGCTGACCTTCCTGGCCCTGGTGCTCGGCGCCGACCTGCTCAGCCGCTTCCTGCGCGGGAGGCTCGAATGAGCGGGTTGTCTCGAATGAGCGGACTGCTGCGCAGCCTGGCCTGGCTGCTCGCCGTGCTGGTCGCGGTGGCGGCGTCGTTCGCCTACCTGGACATGGATAGCGGCGGCCTGTTCAGCGCACGCGGGGCCGGCCAGATGCTCGACTACGCCCGGGACTTCCTCTCCCCGGACCTGTCCGCCACGCATCTTGCCGCCGTCGGTCGCGGCAGCCTGGAAACCCTGGCCATGTCGGCCATCGGCACGCTGCTCGCGGCGCTGCTCGGCCTGCTGCTGGCGCTGCCGGCCGCCGGGCGCTTCGGACGCATGGCGCAGAGCCTGTCGCGGCTGCTGCTCAACGCCCTGCGCGCGGTGCCGGAGCTGGTCTGGGGCGCGCTGATGGTGCTGGCCGCGGGGCTCGGGCCGAACGCCGGCACCCTGGCCCTGGCGCTGCATACCGGCGGCGTGCTCGGCCGGCTGTTCGCCGAGGCGCTGGAGAACACCCCGAGCGCCCCGGCCGACGCCGTGCGCCTGGCCGGTGGCGGGCGCATCGCCGCGTTCGCCTACGGCACCCTGCCCGGCGTCTGGCCGCAACTGGTGGCGTACCTGCTGTACCGCTGGGAGAACAATATCCGCATGGCCAGCGTGCTCGGCTTCGTCGGCGCCGGCGGCCTGGGGCAGATGCTCTACTTCAGCCTCAGCCTGTTCCAGCAGGCCCAGGCGGCGACGGTGATCCTCGCCATGCTGCTGCTGGTGCTGGGCGTCGACACGCTGAGCGCCTGGGCGCGGCAGCGCTGGGTGAGTCACTGACCCCCCTGCAGGAGCGAGCTTGCTCGCGAACAAAACATCCGCGGGCCCAATGATGGGGCGGTTCGCGAGCAAGCTCGCTCCTACGGAAAGCCTCCCTTCCGCCCCATCGGCAGCGCTGGAAACAGCGCCCAACAAAAAGCCCGGCATCTGGCCGGGCTTTTTTTTCGAACGGGCGCTTACTGGATGACCTTGTCGAGATCGACCGGGTCGCCGGGATGGGTGCCGAGTTTCTGCCGGATGTCCTCGAACATCGCGTCGTATTCCTTGTGAATGCGCACGACGGCACCAAAGCGCGGGTGCAGGCCGTGCTTCTGCGCGATGCGGGTCGCATCGCTGGCGAAGTTGAATGCCTGTTCCTTGGGCATGTCCCACTCTTCGGAGAAGGCATTGCGGTCGATTTCGCCTTTCATGGTGAAGTGCACGTAGGTGCCCTTCGCCGCATCCGTGCGGATCTCGTAGTAAATGTGAGCGTCAATTTCCTGCTGATCCAGCCCCGGCATGGCCTGGAGGTGCAGATGACCCGGTTCGAACATGGCGAATCTCCTTCTATGGAATCCCGACAGTCTAGTCCGCCTTTGCGAATTGGAAATCGTCCTGTATCAGTGCACGACGTCTTTTCGAACTCGTTCCTGGACCAGCACCCAGGGCGCGATCACCACGGCCCAGAGTTCCGGATCGCGGGCGAGGAAATCCTCCGCCTGGATTTCGTCGACCTTGCTCAGTTCACCGCTCGCAAGCCAGGCGGCAACCTTCGCCTTGTCGTCCTCGGCCACGCCCACCGCGACCTCCACCAGATCGGCGCAAGCCCCGACCTTGAGCAGGTTGCCACGGGCGAAGAAAGGCGCGAGCTCCTGCCAGGAAATCTTCGCGGTTTCGCCAAGCAACTTGGCATAGAGGGTGCTAGCTTGTTCAGTCATGGATCTCACCTGGTAAACGACCGGCGCCATGATAGCGCCGAGGCCTCGCCAGGCAAGGTTCTGACGGCACTTTCTGGATGACAGAAGGCTCCAGTCAGAAGTCTGACACACGCCGTTTTTCTGTACGATTGTGTCATTCTTGCGACATACGCCCAACCAGCCCGCCGCCCCCCGCTTTTCAAGCGGTGAAGCGGCACTCTACACTGTACCGGTACAGTTGCCGGTGGGCCTGGCGGGGGCAATCCCGGTCCGGACGTCCTGGCAACCAGGACAACAAAAACGAAAACACAAGAAGAGTGGAGCACTATGAAAAAGGGTACTCAGCGTCTTTCCCAGCTATTCACCGCGATGGCTCTCGCCGGCGTTGCCAGCTTCTCCATGGCTGCCGACACCATCAAGATCGGCCTGGCCGGCCCGGTGACCGGCGCAGTCGCCCAGTACGGGGAGATGCAGTTCGTTGGCGCCAAGATGGCCATCGAGCAGATCAACAAGGCTGGCGGCGTCGATGGCAAGCAACTTGAAGGCGTGGTCTACGACGACGCTTGCGATCCGAAACAAGCTGTGGCCGTTGCCAACAAGATCGTCAACGATGGCGTCAAGTTCGTGGTCGGCCACCTCTGCTCCAGCTCCACTCAGCCGGCATCCGACATCTACGAAGACGAAGGCGTGATCATGATCACCCCGGCGTCCACCAGCCCGGACATCACTTCCCGCGGCTACAAGCTGGTGTTCCGCACCATCGGCCTGGACAGCCTGCAGGGCCCGACCGCCGGCAAGTTCATCGCCGAGCACATCAAGCCCAAGACCGTCGCCGTGCTCCACGACAAGCAGCAGTACGGCGAAGGCATCGCCACTGCCGTGAAGAAGACCCTGGAAGACGCCGGCGTCAAGGTTGCCCTGTTCGAAGGCATCAACGCCGGCGACAAGGACTTCTCCGCGATGATCGCCAAGCTCAAGCAGGCCAAGGTGGACTTCGTCTACTACGGCGGCTACCACCCGGAGCTGGGCCTGATCCTGCGCCAGGCCAGCGAGAAGGGCCTGAAGGTCGGCTTCATGGGTCCGGAAGGCGTCGGCAACAAGGAAATCTCCGCCATCGCCGGCCCGGCTTCCGAAGGCCTGTACGTGACCCTGCCGAAGTCCTTCGACCAGGATCCGAAGAACAAGGCCCTGGTTGACGCCTTCAAGGCCAAGAACGAAGACCCGAGCGGTCCGTTCGTGTTCCCGGCCTACGCCGCCGTCCAGGTCATCGCCGAAGGCATCAAGAAAGCCGGCGGCGAAGACACCGAGAAGGTTGCCGCGGCCCTGCGCGCCAACGACTTCGATACCCCCACCGGTACCCTGGCCTTCGACGAGAAGGGCGACCTGAAGAACTTCAACTTCGTGGTCTACCAGTGGCACAAGGACGGCACCAAGACCGAAGCCAAGTAAGTCACCTGCCGACACCCAGAGCCCACTGCACTCGCAGTGGGCTTTGTTTATCCGAGTATTCCGGGGGTCCGTCGCGCCACAAGCGCCGCTTCACGCGACGTCCGAGGAGTTAGGTAATGCCTGATCTCTACCACTACCTGCAACAGCTGATCAACGGCCTCACCGTCGGCAGCACCTATGCCCTGATCGCCATCGGCTACACCATGGTCTATGGCATCATCGGCATGATCAACTTCGCCCATGGCGAGGTCTACATGATCGGCTCGTACGTAGCCTTCATCGTGATCACGGGGCTGGCGATGATGGGTATCGCAAGTCTACCTGTCGTCATCATCTGCACCTTCGCCGCGAGCATCATCGTCACCAGTGCCTACGGCTACAGCATCGAACGGATCGCCTACCGCCCCCTGCGCGGAAGCAACCGACTGATTCCGCTGATCTCCGCGATCGGCATGTCGATCTTCCTGCAGAACCAGGTCCTGCTCGCCCAGGACTCCAAGGACAAGGCCATCCCCAACCTGCTGCCCGGCAACTTCGTGATCGGCGCCGATGAAATGACCGGCGTGACCATCTCGTACATGCAGGTGCTGATCTTCATCGTCACCCTGCTGACCATGTACGGCCTGTCCATGTTCATCTCCCGTTCCCGTCTGGGCCGCGCGTGCCGCGCCTGCGCTGAGGACCTGAAGATGGCCAACCTGCTGGGCATCAACACCAACAACATCATCGCCCTGACCTTCGTCATCGGCGCCACCCTGGCCGCGGTGGCCGCGGTGCTGCTGGGGATGCAGTACGGCGTGATCAACCCGCACATCGGCTTCCTCGCCGGCATCAAGGCGTTCACCGCCGCGGTGCTGGGCGGCATCGGCAGTATCCCGGGCGCCATGCTCGGCGGGCTGGTGCTGGGTGTTGCCGAAGCCTTCGGCGCCGACGTGTTCGGCGACCAGTACAAGGACGTGGTGGCGTTCACCCTGCTGGTGCTCGTCCTGCTCTTCCGCCCCACCGGCATCCTCGGCCGCCCGGAGGTGGAAAAGGTATGAGCCAGAAACTCAAGACCGCGTTCTTCAGCGCCCTGCTGGTCATGGCCGTCGCCTACCCGGTGCTCGGCCTGAAGCTCAGCGTGATCGGCATCGGCCTGCAGCTGCAGGGCGCCAGCCCCGTCACCCTGTGGACCATCGCCGCGTGCGCCGTGGGCATATTCGTCTGGCAACTGGTGCGCGACAAATTCCACTTCGTGACCAGCACCCGCCAGTACCTGTCCAGCCCCCACAGCAAACTCGCCGAACGCCTGACCCACTCCTCGGTGCAGCGCAAGATCATCGTCGGCCTGATCATCGTCGCCCTCGCCTGGCCGTTCTTCGGCTCGCGCGGCGCGGTGGACATCGCCACGCTGATCCTGATCTACGTGCTGCTCGGCCTTGGCCTGAACATCGTGGTGGGCCTCGCCGGCCTGCTCGACCTGGGTTACGTGGGCTTCTACGCAGTCGGCGCCTACAGCTACGCGCTGCTCTCGCACTACTACGGTCTGGGCTTCTGGACCTGCCTGCCGATCGCCGGCCTGATGGCAGCCTTCTTCGGCTTCATCCTCGGCTTCCCGGTGCTGCGCCTGCGCGGCGACTACCTGGCGATCGTGACCCTGGGCTTCGGCGAGATCATCCGCATCCTGCTGCGCAACCTGACCTGGCTGACCGGCGGCCCCAACGGCATCAGCAACATCGAGAAGCCGAGCCTGTTCGGCCTGTCCTTCGAGCGCCGCGCCCCCGAGGGGATGCAGACCTTCCACGAGTTCTTCGGCATCGCCTACAACTCGAACTACAAGGTCGTGTTCCTCTACCTGGTCGCGCTGCTGCTGGTGCTGCTGGTGCTGTTCGTGATCAACCGCCTGCTGCGCATGCCCCTGGGCCGAGCCTGGGAAGCCCTGCGCGAAGATGAGATCGCCTGCCGCGCCCTCGGCCTGAACCCGACCATCATCAAGCTCTCCGCCTTCACCCTCGGCGCCTGCTTCGCCGGTTTCGCCGGCAGCTTCTTCGCCGCGCGCCAGGGCCTGGTGACGCCGGAATCCTTCACCTTCATCGAGTCGGCGACCATCCTCGCCATCGTCGTGCTGGGTGGCCTGGGTTCGCAGTTGGGCGTGATCCTCGCCGCCGTGGTGATGATCCTGCTGCCGGAGCTGATGCGCGAGTTCAGTGAGTACCGCATGCTGATGTTCGGCGCCATCATGGTGCTGATGATGATCTGGCGTCCGCAGGGCCTGCTGCCCATGCAGCGTCCGCATCTGGAGTTGCGCAAATGAGCCAGACCATTCTTGAAGTAAACGGCCTGACCATGCGCTTCGGCGGCCTGCTGGCCGTCAACGGTGTGGCCCTGAACGTGAAGGAAAAGCAGGTGGTCTCGATGATCGGCCCGAACGGCGCCGGCAAGACCACGGTGTTCAACTGCCTGACCGGCTTCTACCGCCCCACCGGCGGCGAAATCCTCCTGCGCGGCGAGGCCGTGCAGGACCTGCCCGGCCACAAGATCGCCCACAAGGGCGTGGTGCGGACCTTCCAGAACGTTCGCCTGTTCAAGGAAATGACCGCGGTGGAAAACCTGCTGGTCGCCCAGCACCGCCACCTCAACACCAACTTCCTCGCCGGCCTGCTGAAGCTGCCGTCCTTCCGCCGCAGCGAGGCGGAGGCGCTGGACTACGCCGCGCACTGGCTGGAAATCGTCAACCTCAAGGAAGTCGCCAACCGCCCGGCGGGCACCCTCGCCTACGGCCAGCAGCGCCGCCTGGAGATCGCCCGCTGCATGATGACCCGTCCGCAGATCCTGATGCTGGACGAACCGGCGGCCGGCCTGAACCCGCGGGAAACCGAGGACCTCAAGGCGCTGATCGCCATGCTGCGCGCCGAACACGGCGTCACCGTGCTGCTCATCGAGCACGACATGAAGCTGGTGATGAGCATTTCCGACCATATCTACGTGATCAACCAGGGCACCCCCCTGGCCGACGGCACCCCGGAGGAAATCCGCGGCAACCCGGATGTGATCAAAGCCTATCTGGGGGAGGCCTGAGTCATGCTGAAGTTCGACAAGGTTTCCACCTTCTACGGCAAGATCCAGGCGCTGCACGAAGTCAGCATGGAAGTCCAGCAGGGCGAGATCGTCACCCTGATCGGCGCCAACGGGGCCGGCAAGTCGACCCTGCTGATGACCCTCTGCGGCTCGCCGCGCGCGGCCTCGGGCAGCATCAAGTACCTGGGCGAGGAACTGGTCGGCCAGGAATCCTCCGTGATCATGCGCAAGAGCATCGCCGTCGTGCCGGAAGGCCGCCGGGTGTTCGCCCGCCTGACCGTGGAAGAGAACCTGGCCATGGGCGGCTTCTTCACCAGCAAGGGCGACTACCAGGAACAGATGGACAAGGTCCTGGCACTCTTCCCGCGCCTGAAGGAGCGTTTCAACCAGCGCGGCGGCACCATGTCCGGCGGTGAACAGCAGATGCTCGCCATCGGCCGCGCGCTGATGAGCAAGCCCAAGCTGCTGCTGCTCGACGAACCGTCCCTGGGCCTTGCGCCGATCATCATCCAGCAGATCTTCGACATCGTCGAACAACTGCGCCAGGAAGGCGTGACCGTCTTCCTCGTCGAGCAGAACGCCAACCAGGCGCTGAAGCTCGCCGACCGTGGCTACGTGCTGGAGAACGGCCGCATCGTCATGCAGGACACCGGCGCCAACCTGCTGGTGAACCCCAAGGTGCGCGACGCGTACCTGGGCGGCTGAGTCCCGCGCGGCAACCAGAAAACGGCCCTTCGGGGCCGTTTTTCATTGGCTGGCACTGTGCTTCTCGTCGTAGGAGCGAGGGGGACGCCTGGTTCCTGCTCGCGAACAATCTCGCCGGTGAAATCTGCGTATGGGGGTTCGCGAGCAAGCTCGCTCCTACAACAGGCCTCAGCCGGCTGCCGGCTCCGCCGCCTCGCTCTGGGCGATGAACTCCAGCATCTTCTCGCTGCCGTCGAGCAGGTCGGCGTGGATGGCCGCGCGCGCGGCGGCGCCGTCGCCTTCGCGCAGCGCCCGCAGCACGTCCCAATGGTGCTCGATGGCCATGCGCTCGTTGAAGTCGGCGTAGGCCTGGGCGATCAGCGGGCCGGTGCGCATCCACAGGCTGTCGAGGAAGGCACGCAGCAGCGGCATGCCGGCGATGTCGGCCAGGGCGAAATGGAAGGCCTGGTTGAGCTTGAGCGCCGACACCAGGTCCTCGGCATGGATCGCCTCGAGGTTCTCGCGGATGTTGCCTTCCAGCTCGTCCAGCTGCCCGGCGCTGGCCTGCGCGGCGGCGGTCTCGGCGGCGAGGCCTTCGAGCGCCACGCGGATGCTGCGGATTTCCAGGTACTGCTCACGGCTGAGCAGCGGCACGCGGATGTCGCGCGGCGTGCGGAGCACCAGCGCCTGTTCCTTGGCCAGCTGCAGGATCGCATCGCGCACCGGGGTCACGCTGGTGCCCAGCTGCTGGGCCAGGTCGCGGATGCGCAGGCGGTCGTCCGGCTTGAAGCGGCCGGTGATCAGCGCCTCGCGCAGCAGCGCGTAGACGCCGCTGCCCAGGTAGGAATGGTTCAGCCCTTCGATCGGGTAGCTCATCGCTTTCTCATCGCGTGGTGCGGCAAACGGGTGCGCATGATGCGGATCGAGCGCGGCGGATGCCAGCGGGATCACACATGCTGGCCACCGTTGACGTGGATTTCCGCGCCGTTGACGTAGGACGCGCCGCTGGTGCAGAGGAAGTGGATCAGCGAGGCCACCTCTTCGGGCTTGCCCAGGCGGTGCATGGGAATGTCCCGCTCGACGATCAGCTCGGTGCCCGAGGAGAGGATCGCGGTATCGATCTCCCCCGGCGCGATGGCGTTGACTCGCACGCCGTGCGCGCCGAAGTCGTGGGCCATCTCGCGGGTCAGCGCCGCCAGCGCGGCCTTCGAGCAGGCGTAGGCGACGCCGGCGAAGGGATGCACGCGCGAGCCGGCGATGGAGGTGACGTTGATCACCGAGCCCTTGGCCGCCTTCAGCTCGTCGAACAGGCCGCGCGCCAGCAGCGCGGTGGAGAACAGGTTGACGTTGAACACCCGCAGCCAGGTGGCGTAGTCGCTTTCCAGCACGCCCAGGCGCTCCCCGTTCGCGCCCTTGGGCGAGATGCCGGCGTTGTTCACCAGCGCGTGCAGCGGGCCGCCGAGCTTCTCGCGGATCTGCGGCAGGCTGGCCTGCACGCTGTCGATGTCTTCCAGGTCCAGGTGGATGTGATTGATCAGCCCCTCGGCCCAGGGGCATTCGGCGCTCCAGTCCTGGCGCGAGGCGGTGAATACGCGCCAGCCGGCGGCGTTGAAGTGCTTCACCGTGGCGTGGCCGATGCCCCGGCTGGCGCCGGTGAGCAGCAAGGTCTTGGTCGGATTCATGGCGCATCCTTCTGTGGAATGTGGAGATCCGTGGCGGCACGGCGGGTATCGGCGTGCTCGATGGATCAAATAAAAACATGATGCATCATGTTTGGGAAGATGTTTAAATCGATTCCGCGTCATCCGCTTGCCAACAACAACAAGAAACTGGAGGACCTCCGCCCATGCCCGACCGCACCTGCTCCACGCGCGCCTCACCCTGAGTCGACGGGCGACCGGCCGGCCTCCCAGCTAGGGCCGTCCCAGCCCCTCTCTTGAAGCTGCCCTCTTTTTCGATGGGCCGGATTGGCCCGACCAGGAGTACCCGCATGTTCAAGAAAGCCGTAGCACTGATGATGCTGGCCGGCGGCGCCGCCCAGCTCCACGCCGAGACACTGACCGTGGTGTCCTTCGGTGGCGACAACAAGGTGGCCCAGGAAAAGGCCTTCTACAAACCCTTCGCCGAACAGGCCAAGGTCACCGTCCAGGGCGCCGAGTACAACGGCGAAATGGCCAAGATCAAGGTGATGGCCGACACCGGCCAGACCAGCTGGGACGTGGTCGAGGTGGAATCCCCGGAACTGATGCGCGGCTGCAGCGAAGGCCTGTTCGAGCAGCTCGACTGGTCCAAGCTCGGCAAACAGGCCGACTTCCTCGACGCCGCCGTGAGTGACTGCGGCGTGGGCATCTTCATCTGGTCCACGGTGCTCACCTACGACGCCAGCAAGCTCGCCAGCGCGCCGACCAGCTGGGCCGACTTCTGGGACGTGAAGAAATACCCGGGCAAGCGCGGCCTGCGCCGTGGCGCCAAGTTCACCCTGGAATTCGCCCTGGAAGCCGACGGCGTGAAGCAGGCCGACCTGTACAAGGTGCTGGGCACTAAGGAAGGCGTCGACCGCGCCTTCAAGAAGCTCGACGAGATCAAGCCCTACATCCAGTGGTGGGAAGCCGGCGCGCAACCGCTGCAGTGGCTGGCCGCCGGCGACGTGGTGATGACCAGCGCCTACAACGGCCGCGTCGCCACCGCGCAGAAGGAAGGCCGCGACTTCGCCATCCAGTGGAACGGCAGCATCTACGACCTGGACCACTGGGCCATCGTCAAGGGCAGCCCGAACAAGGCGCGCGCCGAGCAGTTCATCGCCCTGGCCAACAAACCCGAGCAGCAGAAGGTGTTCGCCGAGAGCATCCCCTACGGCCCGACCAACAAGAACACCATCCCGCTGATCGACCCGGCCATCGCCGGCAAGCTGCCCACCGCGCCGCAGAACCTGGAAAACGCGCGCGCCATGGACACCGAGTTCTGGATCGACCACGGCGAGGAACTGGAACAACGCTTCAACGCCTGGGCGAGCAAGTAACCGCCTGCGCGCCGCCCGACCTCGCGTCGGGCGGTGCGCCGCGGCTCGCCGGGCCGCTGCACGATTGACCCGCTGGAGAAATACCCGTGCCCCTCAACACCGCCCCCGTTCAAGACCACCTGCTGGAAGCGGCCCCCGCCCGGGTGAGCGACGCCCAGGCCGCCGCCATCGCCGAGGAATACTTCGGCCAGCGCGGCACCCTGAACCGCCTCGCCGGCGAACGCGACCTGAACTTCCACATCAGCCACGGCCACGGCGAAGACCGCCTGCTGAAACTCTCCCACCCGCTGGAAGACCCGCAGGTGGTGGACTTCCAGACCCGCGCCCTGCTCCGCGTCGAGGCTGCCGACCCGAGCCTGCCGGTGCAGCGCGTCTATCCCTCGCGCAGCGGCGACTACCAGATTCCGGTGGTCGTCGACGGCCAGCCGATGCTCGCCCGCCTGTTCTCCTTCGTCGACGGCCTGCCGCTGCACCGCGTGCCGCAACGCAGCCGCGCCCTGCGCGAAGACCTCGGCGACGCCCTGGCGCGCCTGGGCCTGGCGCTCGACGGCTTCCAGCACCCGGCCTCCGGCCACGAACTGCTGTGGGACATGAAGCACGCCTCGCGCCTGCGCCGCCTGCTGGCCTACATCGAGGACCGCGAGCAGCGCGCGCTGGTCGAGCGCTTCCTCGACAACTTCGAGCGCCATGCCCTGCCCCGCCAGGCCAGCCTGCGCGCCCAGGTGATCCACAACGACCTCAACCCGCACAACGTGATCGTCGATGCCGCGCACCCCGACCGGCTGCGCAACATCCTCGACTTCGGCGACATGGTCCACGCCCCGCTGATCAACGACCTCGGCGTCGCCGCCGCCTACCAGGTGGGCGAGCTGGACGCGCCGCTGGCCACCGCCTGCGAGATGGTCGCCGCCTACCACCGCCGCCGCCCCTTGCTTGCGGCCGAGCAGGAAATCCTCGCCGACCTGATCGCCACGCGCCTGATCATGACCCTGTGCATCACCGCCTGGCGCGCCAGCCTGCACCCCGAGAACCGCGAGTACATCCTGCGCAACGCCCACCACGCCTGGCAGAGCCTGCAAGGCCTGGCCAGCCTGAGCCGGGAACAGGCCCAGGAGCAGATATTCGCCGCCTGCCAGGTCGAAACCTACCAAGAGGAGCCCCGTCCATGACCATGCCCAACGGATTCAGCCCGGCCGACGCCGAGCGCCTGAACGACGAGGAGCGCCGCCTGATCGAACGCCGCGAGCGCCTGCTCGGCCCGGCCTACCGGCTGTTCTACGAACGCCCGCTGCACACCGTGCGCGGCGAGGGGGTCTGGCTCTACGACAAACAGGGCAACCGCTACCTCGACGCCTACAACAACGTCGCCTCCATCGGCCACTGCCACCTGCGCGTGGTGCAGGCCATCGCCAGCCAGGCGGCGGTGCTGAACACCCACACCCGCTACCTGCAGGAAGGCATCCTCGACTACGCCGAGGACCTGCTCTCCACCTTCCCCGCCGGCCTCGAACAGGTGATGTTCACCTGCACTGGCAGCGAGGCCAACGACCTCGCCCTGCGCATCGCCCGCCAGTACACCGGCGGCACCGGGGTGATCATCACCCGCTTCGCCTACCACGGCGTCACCGGCGACATCTCCGAACTCTCGCCGGCCCTGGGCAGCGGCATCACCCTGCCCGCCCACGCGCGCACCGTGCGCGCGCCGGATGCCTACCGGCTGGGCGCGGAGAACGTCGCGAGGATTCTCGCCGAGGACGTGCGCGCCGCCATCGCCGACCTGCGCGCCCACGGCATCAAGCCCGCCGCGCTGCTGCTCGACGGCATATTCGCCAGCGACGGCGTGCTGCCCGACCCGGCCGGCTTCCTCGCCGAAGCGGTCAAGGTCGCCCGGGACGAAGGCCTGCTCTACATCGCCGACGAAGTGCAGAGCGGCTTCGCCCGCACCGGCCTGAACATGTGGGGCTTCCAGCGCCACGGCGTGCAGCCGGACCTGGTCACCCTCGGCAAGCCGATGGGTAACGGCCAGCCGATCGCCGGCGTGGTGGCGCGCGCGGACATCCTCGAAAGCTTCGGGCGCAACCTGCGCTACTTCAACACCTTCGGCGGCAACCCGGTGTCCTGCGCGGCGGCCCAGGCGGTGCTGGACGTGATCCGCGACGAGAAGCTGCAGGAGCGCTCGCAGCGCATCGGCGACTTCATGCTCCAGGGCTTCCGTCGGCTGGCCGAGCGCCACGAACTGATCGGCGACGTGCGCGGCGCCGGGCTGTTCCTCGGCGTCGAACTGGTGACCGACCGCGCCGCCAAGACCCCGGCCGCCAACCAGACCCGCCGGGTGGTCAACGCCATGCGCGAGCGCGGCGTGCTGATCAGCGCCGCCGGTCCGATGGAGAACATCCTGAAGATCCGCCCGCTGCTGGCCTTCGAGCAGGAGCACGCCGAGCTGTTCATCGACTGCCTGGACCAGGCGCTGCTGGAAGCGGCCGGCTGACGCCCCGGGCGATTCGACCGGAGCGGCGGAAACCAGCGCGGGCCGCGGTGTTCACACACCGCGGCCCGCGTTTTTTTCATTCGGGTTCGTCAGAGACGCAGGCCGACGTTGATCATCACCGCCGCGTTGCCCAGCACCACCAGTTCGGTCCCGACCGGCCCCAGGTGCGCACCGACCGAAGGGATGATCGCCGGCGCCACGCCGAGATGGTTCAGCGGAATCTTGTCGCGGTACTCGCCGCGATAGCCCTGCAGCGCGCCGCTGGTGATCTTGGCGTAGAACGGCGTGCCGTCCCAGTCGAAGCGCTTGCCGGCGTAGACGTACTGCGAACGCTGGCTGAAGGAGTTCTTGAAGGTCGCGCCGCCCCAGACCACGCCATCGGCGCGGTTGCGCTCGATGCCGATCAGTTCCTGGTGGTTGTTGTGGTCCGGGTCGTGGGTCCAGTGATTCGTGTAGACGCTGGTCTGCAGGTACCAGAAGTCCCCCTCATCGGCCATGGCGAGGCCAGGGCCGAGCGTCAGCAGGAGGGCGATAAGGAGGTGCCGCATGGCCTGTCCTCCTCATTTACAGGGTGACGCGGCTGGCACCGTTGACCGTGGCGATGCGCACGCGGTCGCCTACGCGGAACTGCATGGCCGGGTCCACCGCCTGGACGTAGGCACGCAGCGCGCCGTCGTCCTCGCGGACGAGGATTTCCACGCCCTGGGTCCGGGTGACGCCCTCCTCCACCGCCGCGCCCGCCATGCCGCCGGCGACGCCGCCGAGGACGGTGGTGATGGCCTGGCCGCGGCCGCCGCCGATGGAGTTGCCGGCGATGCCGCCGACCGCGGCGCCGGCCAGGGCGCCGATCGGCGTCCGGGTGCCTTCGATCTGCACCGGACGCAGGGACTCGATGGTGCCCATGCGCACGGTCTGCACGGCGCGGGCGTCTTCGCGGGAGAAGCTGCTGCCCGACAGGTTGGAAGCGCAGCCGGTGAGCAGCGCGGCACTGGTGAACACGGCGGTCAGCAGCAGAGTGGAACGGATCATGATGGCTACCTCGAAAGGCTTTCTGAAAGGATTGGGAAAAGCCTAAGGTCCGCTCCCTGAACTCCCCCTGAACCCTCTCTGAACCATCGCTGAACGAAGCTGAACGCGATGCCCGTCAGCCCTCCAGGGCGACCAGCTGCAGCCGGCTGCGCTCGAACCAGCGCAGCAGATAGTCCGCCAGCAGCTGCGTGCGGCGCGGCAGGCGGCCCTGGTAGGGATGGATGAGGTGCACCGGCTGGCTGCGGGTCTGGTAGTCGCGCAACAGCCAGACCAGGCGTGCTTCGGCCAACTCCTGCTGAATCATGTAGGACGGCAGCCGGCTGACGCCCGCGCCGGCCAGCGCCGCCTTCTTCAGCAGGGTGTAGTGGTTGCTCGCCAGGAGCCCGCTGACCGCCACGCGGAACAGCTCGTGGTGACGCTGGTAGAGCCAGGTGCCGCTGTCCGGGTAATGGGTGTTGCGCAGGCAGGAATGCCCCGCCAGTTCCTCCGGCGACCGCGGCACCCCGTGCCGCGCCAGGTAGTCCGGCGCGGCGCAGGTCAGCTCCTGCAGGGCGAACAGCGGCCTGGCCACCAGGCGCTCGTCCACCGCCAGGCCGCCGGAGCGGATCGCCAGGTCGAAACCGTCCGCCACCAGATCGCGCCGTTCGTTGGACAGGTCCAGCTCCAGGCGGATGTCCGGGTACTCGCGGGAAAACTCCATCAGCCAGGCATCGAAGAACGTCTCCCCGAGGGACACCGGCACGCTCACGCGCACCGTGCCCCGCGCCTCGTCCTGCAACGCCAGCACCGCCTGCCGCGCCCGCGCCGCCTGGGCGTTGAGCGCCTGGGCCTCGGGCAGCAGCGCGGCTCCCGCGGCGGTCGGCGACAGGCGCCGGGTGGTGCGGTGCAGCAGCGTCGCGCCCAGCGCCTGCTCCAGGGCGGAAATCCGCTTCGACAGCTGACCCTTGCTGCAACCAAGTTTCTCCGCGGCGCGGGTGAAGCTGCCGCATTCCAGCAGCACGGCGAAGGCGGAGAGGTCTTCCAGGTCGCTGGCTATTGTTTCCATATAGAAACCAAAGGTTATCGATTGGCGTGATTATCTGAACAGGAAGCCACTCTACCCTGAAGCCGTCTTCAGCCACATCCCTTCGGAGCCTCCATGAAAATCATCCTGATCGGCGCCAGCGGCACCCTCGGCCAGGCCGTCGCCAACGAACTGGGCCCGCGCCATGAAATCATCCGCGCCGGCCGCAACAGCGGCGACCTGCGCGTGGACATCACCGACAGCGCCTCCATCCGCGCGCTGTTCGAGCAGGCCGGCGGCTTCGATGCCCTGGTCAGCGCCGCCGGCAAGGTGCACTTCGGCAAGCTGTCGGAGATGGGCGAGGCGGAAATGGCGGTGGGCCTGGAGGACAAGCTGATGGGCCAGGTGAACCTGGTGCTGATCGGCAGCCAATACGCCAACGACGGCGCCTCCTTCACCCTCACCAGCGGCATCCTCAGCGAACAGCCCATCGTGCTGGGCAGCTCGGCCAGCCTGGTGAACGGCGCGCTGGAGGGCTTCGTCCGCAGCGCCGCCCTGGAGCTGCCGCGCGGCCAGCGGATCAACGCCGTGAGCCCGAACGTGCTGGTGGAATCGATGGAGGGTTACGCGCCGTTCTTCCGCGGCTTCAAGCCGGTGCCCGCCGCCGACGCCGCCCTGGGCTTCGCCCGCAGCGTGGAGGGCGCGCAGACCGGGCAGGTGTACAGGATCTGGTGACGCAGGTCCCCTGCGGGAGCACCCCACGGCCCGCTCCCGCGGTCACCGCCGGCGTTGCGTAGGATGGCGTGGAGCGAAGCGATACCCATCATTCTCTTGTCCCGACAGCATGGGTATCGCTTCGCTCCACCCATCCTACGGTTCTACAGGTATCGGCCCCGGGCTCGGCGCTTTTCGCAGGAGCGAGCTTGCTCGCGAACAGGTCCCTACTCGGTCCGCCCGGCATAACAGACCGGCGAGCTGCTGTCCCCCTGCTTCTCCAGCTCATCCTCGAGGAAGTCGGCCAGCACCTGGGCGTTGTTGTGCGTCTCGTCCTTGGCCGCGTAGAGCAGCGTCAGCGTGCCGCCGCGCGCCAGGCCGAGCAGCCCCCACCAGTGCCCCGGGTTGGCGTTCAGCTCGCGGTGGTAGGCCAAGCGGAATTCCTCGAACAGGCCCGGGTCGTGGTGGAAGCGCTGGCGCAGCTCATTGGACGGCGATGCGTCCTTGGCCCACTGCTCCATCTGCAGGTCTTCCTTGCGAATCCCGCGCGGCCACAGGCGGTCCACCAGCACCCGGTGGCCGTCTTCCGGCGCCGCCGGTTCATAAGCACGCTTGCAACGAATCATCCGATTTCCTCCCGAGTCCGGCATTGCCCTTGAGCTGACCGGCCACGCTGGGTAACGTGGGCCCACTTTCGAGGGAGCCCGATCCATGCGATCCAGCCGTTTCATTCTGTTCAGCCTGCTACCCCTGTTCGCCGCCTGCCAGGTATGGACGCCGAACAAGACCGATCTTAACGCCTCCACCCGCCTGCAGGGCGAGCTCAGCCGCCAGGACGGCAAGCTGATCTTCCGCGGCTGCACCGAGCAGCGCCGCTTCAGCATCGAGGATAGCGGCAATACCGGGCTGCCCCGCGACGCCCAGGAAATGTTCAACGACGGCGCCAGCACCCTGTTCGTCGACCTGCGCGGCAACTTCACCGGCAGCACCGCCGCCGGCACCGACGGCAACCTGGAAGTGAGCAAGGTCCTGCGCCTGCAGCACGAGGGCCACGGCTGCGACGACCCGAACTTCAAGCGCAGCATCGTCCGCGCCCACGGCAACGAACCGGGCTGGAGCGTGCTGATCAACGAGCAGGGGCTGCTGCTCGAACGGCCCGGCAAGGACTCGCTGGTGGTGCCCTACATCGCCGAGGGCCTGCCCGATGGCAGCACCAGCTACTCCAGCGAAGCCAACGGCGAGCGGCTGGAACTCTGGGTCGCCCCGGCGCGCTGCCAGGACAGCATGAGCGGCGCGCTGAGCAACCTCTCCGCCGAACTGCGGGTGGACAGCCAGGTCCTGCAGGGCTGCGCCTTCCCCGGCGGCGCCAGCGCCGACTGACGCGCCGCGGCGGGGCTCAGAGCAGCAGCCCCGCCGACCTCAACCGCGCCTTGAGCGCGATCAGCCCGCCCTCGTATTCCCAGTAGGCCACCCGGCCGTGACTGGACGTCACCAGCACATAGCGCTCGCTCACCGACTGGATGCGCTCCAGGCGCACCGATTTCTCCACGAACTCCGGCTCGTTGACCTGCTCGACCACCTCGCGATTCTGCCCGTCGTAACCGTGGACGACGAAGGCCGCGCGGACCTTGAGGCTGATGAAGCTCATCGAAGCGCCCGCTCGGCGGCCTGCCGCGCGTGGATGGCGGTGGTGTCGAACAGCGGCACCGCGGCGTCCTGCGGGCCGACCAGCAGGGAAATCTCGGTGCAGCCGAGGATCACCGCCTGCGCGCCGCGCTCGACCAGCGTGGCGATGATGCGCCGGTAGGCCTCGCGCGACTCGTCGCGGATCCGCCCCAGGCAGAGTTCCTCGTAGATGATCCGGTGCACCACCTGGCGCTCGTCTTCCGAAGGCGTCAGCACCTGCAGGTCGAACTGCTCCTGCAGCCGGTCCTTGTAGAACGCCTGCTCCATGGTGAAGCGCGTGCCGAGCAGGCCGACCGTGGTCAGCCCCGCCGCGCGGATCGCCTCGGCGGTCGGGTCGGCGATGTGCAGCAGCGGGATGTCCACCGCCGCCTCGATGGCCGGCGCCACCTTGTGCATGGTGTTGGTGCAGAGCACCAGGAAATCCGCGCCGGCCGCGCGCAGCGAGCGCGCCGCGTCGGCCAGCAGGCGCCCGGCGGCGTTCCAGTCACCGGCGTGCTGCAGGCGCTCGATCTCGTGGAAATCCACGCTGAACAGCACGACCTTCGCCGAGTGCAGGCCGCCCAGGCGTTCCTTGATGGTCTGGTTGATCTGCCGGTAGTAGGGAATGGTCGACTCCCAGCTCATGCCGCCGATCAGGCCGATGGTCTTCATGCTTCACTCCAGTCCGATGCAGGGCAGCTCCGCGGGCAGCGCCGCGCCGTGCTCGACGCACTGGCGCAGCGCCTCGATCTGCGGATCGAGGTTAAAGCCCTGGGAAAGCAGCCACAGGGGGTTGTAGTAGGTGGTCGCGTAGCGCTCGCCGCTGTCGCAGAGGATCGCCACCACCGAGCCGCTCTCGCCGCGCGCCACCATCTGCCGCGCCGCCAGCAGCGCGCCGACCAGGTTGGTGCCGCTGGAGCCACCGACATGCCGGCCCAGGCGCTGCGCCAGGTAGTGCATGGCCGCCAGCGACAGCTCGTCCGGCACCTTGCAGCAGGCGTCGATCACCGCGGGCAGGAACGACGCCTCGACGCGCGGCCGGCCGATCCCCTCGATGCGCGAGCCGTAGCTCAGGGTCAATTCGCGGTCGCCGCTGCGGTAGGCATCGAAGAACACCGAGCGCTCGGCGTCGGCGCAGAGCACGCGGGTCTCGTGGCGGCGGTAGCGGGCGAAGCGCCCGAGGGTGGCCAGGGTGCCGCCGGTGCCGGGGCTGGAGACCAGCCAGGACGGCTCGGGGAAGCGCTCGTGGCGCATCTGCTGGAAGATCGACTCGGCGATGTTGTTGTTCGCCCGCCAGTCGGTGGCGCGCTCGGCGTAGGTGAACTGGTCCATGAAGTGCCCGCCGGTTTCCTGCGCCAGGCGTTCGGACTCGGCGTAGATCTGCGTCGGGTCGTCCACCAGGTGCGCCTGGCCGCCGTAGAAGGCGATCTGCGCGATCTTCTCCTTGGACGTGCTGGCCGGCACCACGGCGATGAAGGGCACGCCCAGCAAGCGGGCGAAGTACGCCTCGGAGATCGCCGTCGAACCGCTGGAGGCCTCGATCACCGGCGCGCCGGGACGCAGCCAGCCGTTGCACAGCGCATAGAGGAACAGCGAGCGCGCCAGGCGGTGCTTGAGGCTGCCGGTGGGGTGGCTGGACTCGTCCTTGAAATACAGGTCGACACCCGGCAGGCCGGGCATCTCCAGGGGGATCAGGTGGGTGTCGGCGCTGCGCTGGAAATCCGCCTCGATGATGCGGATCGCCTCGCGGGTCCAGGTGCGGTCTGGGGCGGACATGGCTGTTTCCTCGTCGAAGGGCAGAACCTCAGTCCAGCACACCGGTGGGCGGCGTGTGCGGCGCGCTGCGCCACTGGCTGAGGGCCACGCCGGCGAACACCAGGCCAGCCGCCAGTGCCTGCTGGCCACTGAGCACCTCGCCGAGCAGCAGCGCGGCGAAGATCAGGGTGAACACCGGGATCAGGTTGATGAAGCCGGTCGCCTGGCTCGCCGGCAGGCGGCTGACGCCGAAGTTGTACAGGCCGTAGGCGCCGACGGTGACGATGCTGCCCAGGTAGACCAGCGCCAGCAGCCCCCGGGTGCTGGGCATTTCCGGCAGCCCGGAGGTGGCCAGCGCCAGCGGCAGGAAGAACAGCGAACCGATGAAGGCCTGCATGGCGGTCAGGATGAACGCCGAGTAGCGCGCCGACAGGTGCTTGAGCAGCAGGGTGTAGCCGGTGGCGCAGAGCATCGCCAGCAGCTCGTAGAAGTTGCCCAGCAGCGGGTTCGGCGCATGGCCGTCGGCGTCGCTGGCGAGGGTCAGCCAGAGCGCGCCGAGCACCGCCAGGGCGAACCCCAGCCAGGTGTTGCGGGCGATCGACTCGCGCAGCAGGAAGAACGCCCCCACCGCCACCAGCAACGGCAGCAGCGCGGTGATCATGCCGGCCTGGGCGGCGCTGGTCTGCTGCAGCGCCAGGGACTCGAAGATGAAGTACAGGCAGGGCTCGCAAGCGGCGAGGCCGAGCAGCCATTTCCAGTCGCCGGGGCGGTAGTCGATGCGCCCCCGCCAGCGCCAGGCGGCGAGGAAGATCAGGCTGCCCAGGGCCATGCGGGCGAAGATCACCCACATCGGCGGCATTTCCTGGAAGGCGAACTTCAGGGCGATGAAGGAACTGCCCCAGAGCGCCATGGCCAGCACCAGGCACGCGAGGGCGAACGGCCGGGATTGCTGCACGGGACGCTCCAGTCAAAAGGTCCCCGGAGTATAGGGGGCGCCCGGCGCGGGCCGACAGGTACAGAACCGCGGGGAAACTGTATGGGCGGGATTTGACTGTAGGAGCGAGCTTGCTCGCGAACCGCTCCAGCGACGGAGCTGTCGGGTGAGTCCGTTCGCGAGCAAGCTCGCTCCTACGAAGAGCAGGCCAGGATCAGTCCCAGGGCTTGCCCCGGGTCCCCCGCTCCACCGGCGTCCGCTGCTGCATCGCCGCCTTGGCCAGCAGGTGCGCGCTGATCGGCGCGGTGATGAACAGGAACGCGGTGATCAGCAGCTCGTGCAGGCTCACGCCCTCGCCGCGGGTGCTGAAGTACAGCATCGAGGCCAGGATCACCCCGCCGACGCCCAGGGTCGAGGCCTTGGTCGGCGCGTGCAGGCGCGTGTAGAAGTCCGGCAGCCGGTACAGGCCGACGGCGCCGAGCAGGGCGAACAGGCTGCCGGCCAGCAGCAGCAGGCTGACCAGCGCCTCGATGAGCGTCTCGCCATTCATTCGACGATGTCTCCACGCAGCAGGAACTTGCACAGCGCCACGGTGCTGACGAAGCCCATCACCGCGATCAGCAGCGCCGCCTCGAAGTACAGGCCGCTGCCCTTCCAGATGCCGAACAGCACGATCAGCGCGATGGCCTCGATCGACAGGGTATCCAGCGCCAGGATGCGGTCCGCGGTACCCGGCCCGCGGATCAGCCGCGCCACGGTCAGCAGCAGCGCGACGCCGAGCATCGCCAGGCACAGGGGAATCACGTAGCCGAGCATTCGAACACCTCCTTGAGCGGCGCTTCGTAGCGGGCCTTGATGTCCGCCGCCAGGGCCTGCGGGTCCGGCACGTCGAGGGCGTGGACCAGCAGCGTGCGGCGGTCGGCGCCGAGGTCGGCGGACACGGTGCCCGGCGTCAGGGTGATCACGCTGGCGAGGATGGTGATCGCCAGGTCGTCGGTCAGCTCCAGCGGAATCTCCACGAAGCCCGGCTGCAGCCTGGACTTCGGCCCCAGCACCAGTTTCGCCACCTGCAGGTTGGCCACGACGATGTCGCCCAGCACCATCACGAAGAAGCGCAGCAGCAGCCCCGGCCGGCGAATGCGTGGCGTGGACAGCAGCAGGTCGCGGCACAGCAGCGGCAGCGCCACGCCGAGGAAGGCGCCGAGCAGCCAGTGGCCGAGGGCGAAATCGTTGGCCATCAGCAGCCAGGTGCCCAGCAGCACGGCGCTGAGCAGCGGGTGCGGGAGGATGCGGCGGATCATGCGCCACCTCCCAGCAGGATCGCCTGGCGGTACAGGTCGACATCCAGCAGTTGCGCCGCGGTCGCCTGGGCATAGGCGAGCAGCGGCCGCGCGGCGATCACCAGCAGCGGCGCGCTGGCCAGCAGGCCGAAGGTCGCCAGCAGCTTCACCGGCTCGCGCTCGGCGCTGCCCAGCACGGTGTGCCCGGTACGCCAGAACAGCGTGCTGCCGGCGCGGCTCAGGGCGACGATGGTCACCAGTCCGCTGACCAGCACCACGCTCCACAGCGCGACCGCCTCGCTGCCGCCGCTCACCGAGCGCAGCAGCATCAGCTTGCCGAGGAAGCCCGACAGCGGCGGCAGGCCGGCGACGGCGATGGCGCCGAAGAAGAACGCGCCGCCCAGCAGATGCGGTTGCAGCAGCGCCGGGCCCTGCACCAGGCGGCCCGCCTTGTCGCCACGCTGGCGGGCGATCAGGTCGGCGAGCAGGAACAGCCCGCCGGCCACCCAGATGCTGTGCAGCAGGTAGTAGAGCGCGGCGGACAGCGCATCCGGCGTGCCCAGCGCAATGGCCGCCAGCAGCGTGCCGGCGGAGACCACGACGAGGTACGACAGCAAGCCCTGCAGCGTGGTCGCCGCCAGCGCGCCCAGCGCACCGGCGACGATGCCGGCCAGCGCCAGCGGCCACAGCCAGGCTTGCGCGAGATTCGCCAGTTCGCCGGCCTGTTCGCCGAAGATCAGCGTGTAGACCCGCAGGATCGAGTAGATGCCCACCTTGGTCATGATCGAGAACAGCGCGGCCACCGGCGCACTGGCCTCGGCATAGGCCTTGGGTAACCAGAAATACAGCGGCAGCAGCGCCGCCTTGAGACCGAACACCACCAGCAGCACCAGCGCCGCCGCGCGCACCAGCGGCGCCTGCTCGGCGCTCAGCTGCGCCACGCGTTCGGCCATGTGCGCCATGTTCAGGGTGCCGGTGATGCCGTAGAGCGTGCCCACCGCGATCAGGAACAACGCCGAGCCGACCAGGTTGAGCACCACGTAATGCACGCCCGCGCGCACCCGCCCCGCCCCGCCGCCGTGCAGCAGCAGCGCGTAGGAGGCGATCAGCAGGATCTCGAAGAACACGAAGAGGTTGAACAGGTCGCCGGTGAGGAAGGCGCCATTCAGCCCCAGCAGCTGGAACTGGAACAGCGCGTGGAAGCGCTTGCCGTGCCGGTCGTCGCCGCACAGCGCGTAGATCAGCGCCAGGCCGGCGAGCAGCGCGGTGGCGGCGACCATCAGCGCGCTGAGGCGGTCCAGCACCAGGATGATGCCGAACGGCGGCTGCCAGTTGCCCAGCGCGTAGAACTGCACGGCGCCGCTGTCGGCCTGTTGCAGCAGCACGGCGGAAAGCGGCAGCAGCGCCAGCGTGGCGAGCAGCGACAGGCCGCGTTGCAGGCGCTCGCCCGCGAGCAGCAGGACGCAGCCGGCGAACAGCGGCAGCAGGATCGGCAGGATCAGCCAGTGGTTCATCGGGCTTCCTCCCCGTCCCCGCCGTCGACATGGTCACCGCCGGTCTCGGCCAGCCCGCGCAGGGCCAGGACGATGACGAAGGCGGTCATGGCGAAGCCGATGACGATGGCGGTCAGCACCAGCGCCTGGGGAATCGGGTCGCTGGCCCGGGCGACCTTGCCGATCACCGCCGGGTCGCCGGCCAGCCGGCCCATGGCGAAGAGGAACAGGTTGACCGCGTAGGACAGCAGGGTCAGCCCCAGCACCACCGGGAAGGTCCGCGCCCGCAGCAGCAGGTACACGCCGCTGGCGGTCAGCAGGCCGAGGGCAATGGCGAACAGCGCTTCCATCAGTGTGCCTCCTGGGATGGCAGCGGCGGCTCTTCAAGCTCTGCCGAGGGGGGCGGCGCGGTGAGCGCGCCGAGCCCCGAGAGGATCAGCAGGGTCGCGCCGACCACGGTGAAGTAGACGCCCAGGTCGAACAGCATCGCCGTGGCCAGCTCGATGTCACCCACCAGCGGGAGGTGGAAGTGGCCGAACGCCGAGGTGAGGAACGGGAAGCCGAAGAACCAGGCGCCCAGCCCGGTGAGCCCGGCGATCAGCACGCCGAGGCAGGCGAGGCGGCTGTAGTCCAGCGGCAGGCGCGTGGCGACCCAGCGGCTGCCGCAGGCGATGTACTGCAGGATCAGCGCGACCGAGGTGACCAGCCCGGCGATGAAACCGCCGCCCGGCAGGTTGTGCCCGCGCAGGAAGATGAACACCGAGACCAGCAGCGCCAGCGGCAGCATCAGCCGCGACAGCACGCCGAGGATCGGCGGGAAGCGGTCCGCCGCCCAGGCGCGGCCCTCGTCGTCGCGCTCGGCGCGCAACAGGCGCAGGCCGTCGAACAGCGCGAAGATGCCCACCGCGGCGATGGCCAGCACGGTGATCTCGCCGAGGGTATCGAAGCCGCGGAAGTCGACCAGGATCACGTTCACCGCATTGTGCCCGCCACCGCCGGAGACGCTGTTCTCCAGGTAATAGCCGGCGATGCTGTCGTAGGGGCGGGTCAGCACGGCATAGGCCAGCAGCATCACCATCACCCCTGCGCCGATCGCCACCACGAAATCGCGCAGGCGGCGCAGGCTGCCGGATGTCTTCGGCGTGCGCGCCGGCAGGTAGTACAGCGCGAGCATCAGCAGGACCATGGTCACCACTTCCACCGCCAACTGGGTCAGCGCCAGGTCCGGCGCGCCGAAGCGGGCGAAGGCCAGCGCCACCAGCAGGCCGGCGATGCTGAGGATGATCAGCGCGGTCAGGCGCTGGCGGTGGAACCACACGGTGAGCGGGCCGCTTAGCGCGAGCAGGACCAGGCCCAGCGCGGTGATGCCGTCCAGCGGTGTCCGCGTCCGCGTGCCTTCGATGCCGGGCAGCGCCGCGAGACCGCCGAACACCACCACCACGGCGGCCAGAACCAGCAGCATGGCGTAGCGCTGCAGCGAGCCATTCTCCAGGTAGTCGGTGACACGCGCGGCGAAGCGCACCACACGCTGCACCTGCTGCTCGAATACCCGCTTGGCGTCCATCGCCGGCAAGCCCGCGTACCAGTCGAACAGCGGCTTGCGCAGCACGTAGAGCAGCACGCCGCCGGCGGTGGCGACGAAGCTCATCGCCAGCGGCGCGTTGAAGCCGTGCCAGATCGCCAGGCTGTAGGCGGGCAGCGGGCCGTTCAGGCTCGACGCGGCGGCGCCGGCCAGCAGCGGGCCGACGGTCAGCGCCGGCAGCACGCCCACCAGCAGGCAGATCAGCACCAGGATTTCCACCGGCACCTTCATGTAGCGCGGCGGCTCGTGGGGGTGCGGGTTGGGCAGGTTGACCGGCTCGCCGTTGAAGAACACGTCGTGGATGAAGCGCACCGAGTAGCTCACCGAGAACAGCGCGCCGACGGTCGCCAGCGCCGGGATCACCCAGTTGAAGCTGCCCATCATGTTCTGCGCCAGGGTCTCGCCGAAGAACATTTCCTTGCTGAGGAAGCCGTTGAGCAGCGGCACGCCGGCCATCGACGCCGAGGCCACCATCGCCAGCACGGCGGTGTGCGGCATGTACTTCCACATGCCGTTGATGCGGCGCATGTCGCGGCTGCCGGTCTCGTGGTCGACGATCCCGGCGGCCATGAACAGCGAGGCCTTGAAGGTGGCGTGGTTGATGATGTGGAAGATCGCCGCGACGTTGGCCATGGGCGAGTCCAGGCCGAACAGCAGGGTGATCAGGCCCAGGTGGCTGATGGTCGAGTAGGCCAGCACGCCCTTGAGGTCGTTCTGGAACAGCGCGGTGAAGGCGCCAATCAGCAGGGTCGCGAGGCCGGTCAGGCTGACCAGGTAGAACCACAGGTCATTGCCCGACAGCAGCGGGTACAGCCGCGCCAGCAGGAACACGCCGGCCTTCACCATGGTCGCCGAGTGCAGGTAGGCGGACACCGGCGTCGGCGCGGCCATGGCGTGGGGCAGCCAGAAATGGAAGGGGAACTGCGCGGACTTGGTGAACACGCCCAGCAGCACCAGGCACAGCGCCAGCGGGTACAGCGGGCTGGACTGCAGCACCTCGCGCGCGCCGAGCACCGTGGACAGCTCGAAGCTACCGACCACCTGGCCGATCAGCAGGATGCCGGCCAGCAGCGCCAGGCCGCCGCCACCGGTGACCGCCAGCGACATGCGCGCGCCCTTGCGCGCGTCCGAGCGATGGCCCCAGAAGCCGATCAGCAGGAACGACGACAGGCTGGTCAGTTCCCAGAACACCAGCATCAGCAGCAGGTTTTCGCTCAGCACCACGCCGAGCATGGAGCCCATGAACAGCAGCAGGAAGGCGTAGAAGCGCCCGGCGGGTTCCTTCTCCGACAGGTAATAGCGGGCGTAGAGGATCACCAGCAGGCCGATGCCGAGGATCAGCAGGGTGAACAGGAAGCCCAGGCCGTCGAGGCGCAGGCTGAGGTTCAGGCCCAGCTCCGGCAGCCACGGCGTGGCGATCACCAGAGCCTCGCCGCCGAGCACCGCGCGCTGGCTCAGCAGCAGCACCAACCCGGCCAACGGCACCAGGCCGGCCGCCGCCGCGCAGGCGCTACGACCGAATCGCTCGCCCAGCAGCGGCAGCAACACCCCGAAGAACGGCAGCGCAATGATCAGCGCCAGAATCATGACCCACTCCTATCGCCGCCGGGCGGCCCCCATACCCACGCCATGCACAAAGCGGCCGGCGAACGAAGGCAACGATTATCCATATCTATCGAATACACGTCATGGATTGAATTATTACCAGAGCCCACAGATGCCGTGCCGGCCGTGGCCCGCGCGGAGGGAATACGCCCCCGGAAACGATAGCGCGCGACAGCCCGAAGGCTGTCGCGCGCTGGAATCCGGCTACCTCGGGGTAGCCGCGTGGAGCTTAGTGGGAGACGCGGCTGGTGCCGTTGACGGTCAGGATGCGCACGCGCTCGCCGACACGGAACACAGCGCCTTCATCGACCTCCTGGACATAGGCGCGGGTGCTGCCGTCGTCTTCGCGGACGGTGATTTCCACGCCCTGGGTACGGGTCAGGCCTTCCTCGGTGGCCGCGCCGAGCAGGCCGCCGGCCACGGCGCCGATGATGGCGGTGACGTAGCTACCCTTGCCGCCACCGATGGAGCTGCCGCCGATACCGCCAACGGCGGCGCCGGTGGCCGCACCGATCGGGGTCTTGGTGCCCTCGATCTTCACCGGGCGCAGGGCCTGGATGGTACCCATGCGAACGTTCTGCACGGTGCGTGCCTCTTCGCGGGTGTAGGTATCGCCGGTCAGGCTGGACTGGCAGCCGCCGAGGGCAAGGGCCAGGGCAGCGAACGTCACGGCGAACAGGGCAGATTTACGCATGTATGAAACCTCCGGATAGGGCTACGAATATTAGACTCCGAGGACAGCCCCGCTGTCACGCCGGCCTTACAACAAACTCCGCGGGCCCGGCTTTTTACAGTCTTAGCCAATAACCGCGGAAATGCCCGTTCCGGCCCGGCTTTATGTGGATCGCCGGATCGGCTAGGGTAGGCGCCCGCACGAGGAGCGCCCATGGATTACTTCATCATCGTCGTCACCACCGCCGCCGGCCTGTACTTCCACTGGTGGATCTACTGGCGCATCCGCCGCTGGATGGACCGCGACCTGGCGCTGTCGATGGCCGGCGACGATCCGGCCAAGCGCAGCTACCTGCTGGAGCGCCTGGAGGAAGCCAAGCGCCAGCGCGTCAAGCGGCGCGACCTGCCGCAATGGCTCAAGCAGGCCGCCGACGATTACCGCGCCGCCTGAGCCAGGCTGCAGAAGCGCGCCAACGCCTCGGCGCGCTGTTCCAGTTCTTCCGCCGCCCGGGCGCAGGCCTGGGCCAGGCTGATCGGCCCCGGCACCAGGCTGAAGGCGGCCTCGATCCCCTCCTCGCGTAGCTCCGCCAGGCCCTCGCCGAGGCTGCCGGCCAGCGCGATCACCGGCACCCCGGCGCGACGCGCCAGGCGCGCCACCCCGACCGGCGTCTTGCCGTGCAGGCTCTGGCCATCCAGGCGGCCCTCCCCGGTGATCACCAGCGCGGCGCCCTGCACGGCCTGCTCCAGCCCCGACAACTCGGCGACCAGCTCGATACCCGGACGGAACCGCGCCTTGAGGAAGGCCCGGCAGGCGAAGCCCAGGCCACCCGCCGCGCCGACCCCGGGAAACAGGCTGTGATCCTCGCCCAGCGTCCGCGCGGCGACCTCGGCGAAATGCCGCAGCGCCGCATCCAGCTGTTCCACCTGCTCGGGACTTGCGCCCTTCTGCGGCCCGAACACCGCCGAGGCACCGTGCGGCCCGCACAGGGGATTGTTCACATCGGCGGCGATTTCGATGTCCACCTGCCGCAGGCGCGGGTCGAGGCCCGACAGGTCGATCGCCATCAGCGTGCCGAGCGCCACGCCGCCGGCACCGAGTTCGGCGCCCTGCGCGTCCAGGAAGCGCGCGCCCAGCGCCTGCAGCAGACCGAGCCCGGCATCGTTGGTGGCGCTGCCGCCCAGCCCGAGGATGATCTTGCGCGCGCCGGCCTGGAGCGCCTCGCGCAGCAGTTCGCCGGTGCCGCGGCTGGTGGTGCGGGTCGCGTCGCGCTTGCGCTCGGGTACCCAGTGCAGACCGCTGGCGGCGGCCATCTCGATCACCGCGGTGCCGTCCTCCAGCCATCCCCAGTGCGCCGTCACCGGTTGCCCGAGCGGGCCGCAGACCCGGCATTCGCGCCGCTCGCCGGGCTTGGCGGCGAGCACGGCGTCCACCGTGCCCTCCCCGCCGTCGGCCATCGGCCGCAGCAACACCTCGTCGGCCGGCCGCGCGCGCAGCCAGCCACGGGCGATGGCCTGGGCGGCCTCAGGTGCGGAAAGGCTTTCCTTGAAGGAGTCCGGGGCGATGACGAGTTTCATGGGGAGGGTCCGTTGGGCGGAGGATAGCGGCATCCTACACCGCCCGATGTATTTGCACGGCGCCGTAGGAGCGGACTCCGTCCGCGATGCTCCGTGCAGGGAGCAAATCGCGGACAGAGTCCGCTCCTACGAAAGCAGATCCCAAGCGCGCTGTGCCTTTGGTTTTGGCTCTGGCCCTGGCTCTGGCTCTGGCTCTGGCTCTGGCTCTTGAAGACTTCCAGAGAAACCTCCGCGCGCTCCAGAGCGCCCCTTCAGGAGGCCGAGTGGAATCGGAGTTTCAGGGGTTGAGCGGCATGGATGCCGCGAGAGCGTTGTCGGGCCAGGGATGGCCCGTCAACGCGGGCCCCTGAAACTTCGATGGAGCGAGGGAATTTTTCGCCTAGGCGAAAAACCGGATGCAGGGGCACAGACCTTTGCCTACTTTGTGGGGGGGCGGCCATCCGTCACTTGCCAAAGTAGGTCGCCCGAGGGGGCGAAACCAAATCTCCCAGCACACGCCGAAGCGGCGCAGAAACACCGAACAAGACCAAGCATCGCGGACAAGGCTGGGAATTGGGGCGCAGGTACGGCGCCTCAGAAAAAGACAGTTGCTCCTACGAAAAGAACGCCGGGCGCATGACCGCGAACGGCCATGCGCCCGGCGCGGCTCAGGGAGCGAGGCGCTCGCGCACCCAGGCGCCGTTCTCGACGCGGAAATTGAGGCGGTCGTGCAGGCGGCTCGGGCGGCCCTGCCAGAACTCGATGCGGCTCGGCAGCAGGCGGTAGCCGCCCCAGAACTCCGGGCAGCTCGGCGCCGTGTCGGCGAAGCGTTTTTCGGTATCCGCGAGCAACTGCTCCAGCTCGCCGCGCCCGTCGATCACCCGGCTCTGCGGCGAGGCCCAGGCGCCCAGGCGGCTGCCCAGCGGGCGCACCCGGTAATAGGCGGCGGACTCTTCGCTGGAAACCTTCTCGACCTGCCCCTCGATGCGCACCTGGCGCTCCAGCGCCGGCCAGAAGAAGGTCATGGCCGCGCGCGGATTCTCGTCCAGCTGCTGGCCCTTGGCGCTTTCGTAGTTGCTGAAGAAGGTGAAGCCGCGATCGTCCAGGCCCTTGAGCAGGAGCACCCGGCAATGCGGCTGGCCCTGGGCGTCCACGGTGGCGAACATCATCGCGTTGGGTTCGACCGGCAGCTGCTCGGTCTTCACCGCCTCCTCGAACCACTGGTGGAAGAGGCTGAAGGGCTCCTTGGGAGCCTGGGATTCACACAGTCCATCACGGGTGTATTCGCGGCGCATATCGGCCAGGGTCTGGGTCATCGGGAGTCTCCTCGGAACGAAGGCCCTAAGCTTATCCAGAGTTGCGCCGTTGCGCTTGATCCACGACAAGCGACATTCCGCCGGGAATGCCGCTTTCGCGAGGCGCGATCAGTTTTTCTGCGCGAGCGCCAGCAGGCTGGTGCGCTGGGTCAGCAGCACTTCGACGCGACGGTTCTGCGCGCGGCCCTCGGCGCTGGCGTTGTCGGCGCGCGGCAGGCTCGAACCGACGCCCTTCAGGCGCAGGCGGTCGGCGCCCAGGCCGCTCAGGCGGAAGATCGACGACACCGCCTGGGCGCGCTGCAGGCTGACCTTGTCGTTGGCCGCCTTGTCGCCGCTGCTGTCGCTGTGGCCGAGCACCAGCACGCCGGTTTCCGGGTCGTTCTGCAGCATCTTCGCCACATTGCCCAGCGGCGCGAGGGTGATCGGCAGCAGCAGTTCGGGACGCTTGGGGTTGAACGAGCCTTCCACCGGCGCGATCAGCACCAGCGCATCCTCGCGCCGCTCGACGGTGAACTTGCTGCCGGCCACCGCGGTGCGCAGGGCCTGTTCGTGCTGGTCCAGCCACTCCTTGCTGAGTTGCAGGCTCTGCGGCTTGGCGCCCTTGTCCGCGGCGGCCTGGCTGTCGCCGGAGGCGAACGGCCACCACCAGTGGCCGCCAGCCTGCTGGCCGCCTGCGGCGGCGACCTTGGGGGCCGCGACGGGCTTTTTCTCCACCGCCGCGGTCGCGGCGTTCGCCTCGCTGCCGCCGCCGAAGGGCCACCACCAGTGGCTGCTGCCGGCGGCGGGCGCGGCGGCGGCGCTCTCCTTGTCCTTGGCCTGGAACTGGCTGCAGGCGGAGAGGCCGATGCAGAGGGCGAGCGTGGAGATCTTCAGCACTTTCATGGGAGCGATTCCATAAGTCGGAACGTGAAGGAAGGCCCGAGCGCGGCAGGCAGGCGGCGGCGCCCCGACTTCATCAAGCAGATTAAGGATTGAGCATAAGTTACTCAGTCGGAACGAGATTTTAAGCCCCAACTGACGAGTGGCGCATGCTTTACCCGCGATGCCACCGTCACTCTGGTGGCGGCGGACGAGCTTTCGAAGGCGCGGCGGGAGGAAGGTTCCTCCCGTCCGTCGCTACAGGCACTCGCCGGCGATGCGCGCCAAGCGCTGGGCGCGCGGGTCCATCAGCACGTAGGGGCCGAGGATGTTGGTGACGAAGCCGAAGGCCAGCTCGCGCTCGGGGTCGGCGAAACCGATGGAGCCGCCGGCCCCCGGGTGGCCAAAGGCCCGCGCGCCGAGGCCGTAGGTGGCGTTGGCCACGTCCGGCTGGTCGAGCATGGTGCCCAGGCCGAAGCGTGTGCGGGTGAGCAGGGTGCGGTCGTCGCCCAGCGCGTGCTCGCGGGTGAGTTCGGCCAGCAGCGCCGCGTCCAGCAGCCGGCCCTGCAACAGGCCGCTGTAGAAGCCGGCCAGCGAGCGCGCGTTGCCGTGGCCGTTCGCCGCCGGCTGCGACATGCGCCGCCACTCCGGCCGGTTGGTGCTGGTGAGCACCGACGGCGGATTGGTGAAGGCACGGGTGGAGAGCGCCAGCGGCTCGGTCATCATGGTCCTGAGCAGACGCTGGGCGGCGGCGTCGCCGAGGTTGCCCTTGCCCCGGGCGATGTGCGCCACGCGGTGGAATTCGGCGTCGTCCAGGCCGATGTGGAAGTCCAGCCCGAGCCGCCCGGCGGTGCGCGCGACGATGGCGGCGCCCGGTTCGCGCCCGTCGACCCGGCGGATCACCTCGCCCACCAGCCAGCCGTAGGTGATCGGCGCGTAGCCGTGCTCGGTGCCCGGCGTCCACCAGGGCGTCTCGGCGGCCAGCGCCGCGGTCATGGTGTTCCAGTCATACAGCGCTTCGGGGGCCAGCGGCTCGCGGATCGCCGGCAGGCCGGCGCGGTGGCAGAGCAGTTGGCGCACCGTGATGTCCTGCTTGCCGGCCTGGGCGAACTCCGGCCAGTAGCGCGCCACCGGGGCGTCGAGCTCCAGCTTGCCCTCCCCCACCAGCTGCAGCATGGCGACGGCGGCGAAGGTCTTGGTGCAGGAGAACAGGTTGAGCAGGGTGTCGGCCTGCCAGTCCTGGCCCGGCTCCTTGCCCGCGCTGCCGGCCCAGAGGTCGACCAGGGTCTCGCCGCCGACCTGGATGCACAGCGCCGCGCCGCGTTCCTGCGGGTCTTCGAAGAGGGCGCGGAAGGCATCGGCAACGGGGGTGAAACGTGGGTCGCAATGGCCGTGCAGGGTCATCGGAATCTCCAGTGGCAGGCGGGGAGGAAGGGACGCAGACGCCATTCTTCCAGCGCCCCGCGCCCCTGTGAACCCCGCCAAAGGCGGGTATCGGCCTTGCGAATGGCGCCTTATCGGCTGGCGGCCTGTTCCTCGTCGTCGCCGCCGTCGTCCACCGGCGCGGGCTTGGGCTCCGGCGCGGCTTTCGCCGCCGCGCGGGCCTGCTCGTCGATGGCCTTGAGCGCCTGCTGGTTGGCCTTGCGCACCGCGTCGACGAAGCCGGCGAAGGGCAGATCGGTGATGGCAACCAGGCCGATGTGGCCGTTCTCGCCGTCGAGCAGGCGGCCGGTCACCGGCTGGTCGAGGTACTGGAACCAGTGCGCGCCGACCACGTTCGGTGCCTTCGCCGCTTCGGCGAGGAAGCGCTGGTAGGCCTCGCCGCGCTGCTGCTCGTTGTACACCTCGGCGACGCCGCCCCAGAACGGCCCGCGGTCGCGGGAGCCGAAGTGGAACTCGCTGATCAGCACCGGCTTGTCCAGGCTGCGCACGTAGTCGGCGTCGAAGCCCTGCTGCGGCAGCGGCGCGTAGAGGTTGAAGCTGAGCAGGTCGCAGTACTGCGCGCAGGAGGCCAGCGCCTCCGGGGTGCTGACGGCGAAGCGCGGGCCGAGCAGCAGATGGTTCGGCGCGTGCCAGTTCAGCGCGTCCTTGAGGGTCTTGAAGTACTGGTCGGCATACAGGCGCAGGAAGGCGCTGTAGTCCGCGGCGATGGCCGGGTGCGCTTCACTGGGCTGCGGCGCCTGGAAGCCGGGCGCATCGAGGTCTTCCCAGGCGGCGATGGGCACGCCCCAGGCCTCGGCGAGCGCCTCGTGCTCCGTGTACTTGTCCTTCAGCTGCTTGATGAAGGCGCGCTTGGCCGGGCTGTCGGTGGACAGCTTCAGCGCGCCGAAGGCCAGCGCGTAGTGCGACTGCGCGTCGTCGCCGCGACCGGCCCAGGCCAGCTCGTTGTCGGCGTAGTAGCCGAGCAGCCAGGCGTCCTCGCGGTGGTCGCGGGCGGCGATGGCGATGGCGCGCTCGGCGGCCATGGCGAAGCGCGGGTCGAAGGGGTCGGGCATGGCGCCCCACCAGTCGTAGCCGGTGCTGACGGTGGCGTAGTCGCCACTGATCGACAGCGGCACGCTGTAGGGCAGGCGCGGATCGTCGGCGAAACTCGGATCGCTCCAGTCGCCCAGGGAGTTGAAGCCCCAGGCGCCGAGGCGCTGCAGGGTGCGTTCGCGCCAGGACGCCGCGGCCTCGTCGCCGCTGAGCCCGCCGTCGGCACGGAAGCGGTTGGCGGCCTGGAAGTCGTACCAGCGGCCGTTGCCGAAGGCGCGCCCCTGCTGGGCGCCGACGCCGCTGCGGTCGTCGCTCTGGCCGTAGAAGGCGGCCAGCGGGTCGCCCTCCTTGGGCAGGCTGGCGAACATGTATTCGCGGCCTTCGACGTAGGTCTGGCTGCTGTCGGCGTTCACCGCGTTGACGCCCAGGGACCAGAACGAATGGCCCTCGGGCGTGACCAGCCACCAGCGGCCGTTGCGCTTCTCGGTGCGGAAGAACCCGGTGCCTTCGAAGGCCGGGCCGTCGAGCAGGCCGCCGAAGGCATCGCGCCCGGCCTTCGCCGGCTGCTGTTTCTTCAGTTGCTCGCCTTCGGCCTTCCAGGCGCTGGCGAGCTGTTCGACGCTCTTCACCTTTTCCGGCCAGTCGCCACGGCTGGCCTGGCCGAAGCCGTCGACGATGCCGGTGTAGGCCTTGTGCCACTGGTCACCGTCGGCGTTGGTGCCGAAGCGGCCGAGCAGGATGTCCTGCGCCGCCTTGGGCGCGGTCAGGTAGAGCTTCACCGCGCCGACCTGGCTGCGGTTCAGCTCGCCGCTCACCTTGCTGGCCAGCAGCAGGCGCTGGCCGTCCTGGGTGACCGGCATGGGCACGCCGGCGCGCATGCCGAAATCTTCCGGCGCGGTGGCGTGCAGCGGGATCAGCAGGGTCTGCGCCGGACCGGGCGGCAGGGCGATGCTGGCGTGCAGCCCCGGCGCACCGGCGACGCCCAGGATCTCGACCTCCAGGGTGATGGCCCAGTCCATCGCGTTCTGGATGCGCAGGCTCATGCTGTCGGCCTGGGACCAGTCCCAGCTGCCGCTGGCCGGCGCCAGGTTCAGGGTCGGCTGCGGCGCCGGGGCGAAGCTCACCCGCCGGAGGATTTCGCCCTCGGGCGTGGCTTCGGCGGTGGCGCTGGGCAGGTCGGCGTTCTGCGTGGTGACCGTGACCACGGCCATGGGCTTGACGAAGTTGAACAGGGTTTCATTGCCGCCGGCCGCCCAAGCGGGAGCACTGGCGATCGCCAGACTGAGCAGCAATGGCAGGTGCCAGCGCGAGGAGGTCATGTGTCCTTGTCCTTGAAATACGCCCGCCGGATGGCGGGCGCTCGTTTGACAGCGAATGCGGGATCACGCTCCCGCGCACGACTCAGTCGATTTCGCGGCGGAATGGGGGCAGCGCGTTAAGAATGGCCTTGCCGTAGCGCTGCGTCACTACGCGGCGGTCGAGCAGCGTGATGGTGCCGCGGTCCTCCTCGGTGCGCAGCAGACGGCCGCAGGCCTGGACCAGGCGCAGCGAGGCGTCGGGCACGGCGATTTCCATGAACGGATTGCCGCCGCGCGCCTCGATCCATTCCGACAGCGCCGCTTCCACCGGGTCGTCCGGCACGGCGAAGGGGATCTTGGCGATCACCACGTGTTCGCAGTAGGCGCCGGGCAGGTCGACGCCCTCGGCGAAGCTGGCCAGGCCGAACAGCACGCTCGGTTCACCGTCGTCGACCCGCGCCTTGTGCTTGTTCAGGGTTTCCTGCTTGGACAGGTTGCCCTGGATCAGCACGCGCTTGCGCCAGTCGCGCTCCAGGCCGTCGAAGACTTCCTGCATCTGCTTGCGCGAGGCGAAGAGGATCAGCGAGCCGCGCGAGCCTTCGACCATCGCCGGCAGTTCGCGGACGATGGCGGCGGTGTGGGCGGCGGCGTCGCGCGGGTCGGCCTTGAGGTCGGGCACCCGCAACACGCCGGCGTCGGCATGGTGGAAGGGGCTCGGCACCACGGCGGTGACCGCCGAACGCGGCAGGCCGGCGCGCATCCGGTAGCGGTCGAAGGTGCCCAGGGCGGTGAGGGTCGCCGAGGTCACCAGCACGCCGTAGGCCACGTTCCACAGGTTGCGGCGCAGGGTCTCGGCGGCGAGGATCGGGCTGGCGTTGGCCTCGATGTCGTAGAAGCTGCCGCTCTCGGCCAGGGTCAGCCAGCGCGCCATCGGCGGGCTGTCTTCCGGGTCCTCGCAGGTGAAGGCGGTCCACAGCTCCCAGTTGCCCTGGGCGCGGGCCAGCAGGCTGCCGAACAGCGGGTACCACTCCTCGGCCTGGTAGCTGGCGATGCCGATGCTGCCCTCCCCGTCCATGGCTTCCTTGAGCAGTTCGGTGAGGCGGGTGAAGAGGTCGGTGAGCCTGGAGAAGCCTTTCTTCAGCTCGGTGCCCATCTCGCGGATGTGCTCGGGGATCACCCCGCCCTCGAAGCGATGGCGCGGCCGCTCGCGGCCTTCCATGTCCTCGCCGGCGCGGAAGTCGCCGATCTCCTCGCAGGCGGTGAACATGAACTGCTGCTGGGTGCGCAGCTCGCGGGCCAGCTCCGGCACCTGCTCGATCAGCCGGCCGAGGTCGCCCGGCAGCGGGTTCTGCGCCAGCAGCTTGGTCAGGTTCTTCTCCACCTGGCCCAGCCAGTCGGCGGTGGCGCGCAGGCGGGTGAAGTGGGCGAAGTGGCCGATGGCCTTGTCCGGCAGGTGGTGGCCTTCGTCGAACACGTAAATGGTGTCGCGCGGGTCCGGCAGGATCGCCCCGCCGCCGAGGGCGAGGTCGGCCAGCACCAGGTCGTGGTTGGTGACGATCACGTCGACCTTGGTCATGCCCTCGCGCGCCTTGTAGAAGGCGCACTGCTGGAAGTTCGGGCAATGGCGGTTGGTGCACTGGCTGTGGTCGGTGGTGACCTGCGCCCACTGCGCGTCCTCGATGGCCTCGGGCCAGGAGTCGCGGTCGCCGTCCCAGCGGTTGCCGGCCAGGCGCTCGATCATCTGGTTGAACAGCTTGCTGGAGGTCTCGTCGACGTCGATGCGGAAGCCTTCCTCCTCGAACAGCTGGGCGGTGGCGCTCTGCGCCTGGCCTTCCTGCAGCAGGTGGTCGAGCTTGGACAGGCACATGTAGCGCCCGCGGCCCTTGGCCAGGGCGAAGCTGAACGACAGGCCGGAGTTGCGCAGCAGGTCGGGCAGGTCCTTGTGGACGATCTGTTCCTGCAGGGCGACGGTGGCGGTGGCGACGACAAGACGCTTGCCGGCAGCCTTGGCGCAGGCGATGGCGGCGAGGCTGTAGGCGACGGTCTTGCCGGTGCCGGTGCCGGCTTCCACGGCGACCACGGCGGCGTCGCCCAGGCGATGGCCTTCCTCGTCGCTGGCGATGGTCCCGAGGACCTTGGCGACTTCGGCGATCATCAGGCGCTGGCCGTAGCGCGGCTTGAGTTCCTTGGCCTCGAGGAAGCGCGAGTAGGCGCCCTGGATCGTGGCCTTGAGTTCGGTGCTGAGCATGGACTTCCCGGGCCCCGGAGCATGCCTTACGGACACATCCGGATGCTGGATAAATTTTCAGTGGTTCGAATCGGCGGCTATGATAACGCGCCTGACCACAACCGCCAGCGGAGATCGTCCGAATGACAGCCTTTGCCCCCGTCTATGCCCTGCACCTCCTGGCCGCCCTGGTCTGGGTCGGCGGCATGTTCTTCGCCTGGATGGTGCTGCGCCCGGCCGCCGTCGCCGCACTGGAAGCACCGGCAAGGCTGACGCTGTGGCTGGCGGTGTTCCCGCGCTTCTTCCGCTGGGTGTGGGCCGCGGTGATCCTGCTGCCGGTGACCGGCGTGGGCATGCTGCAGCTGAGCTTCAACGGCATGGCCGGCGCGCCGCGCCATGTGCAGGTGATGATGGGGCTGTACGTGGCGATGCTCGCGCTGTTCCTGCGCATCCAGGCGCTGCAGCTGCCGGAGCTGCGCCTGGCGGTCGAAGCGAAGGACTGGCCGGCCGGCGGGGCCGCGCTGGGCAAGATCCGCCGCACCGTGGGCATCAACCTGCTGATCGGCATGGCGCTGGTGGCCTTCGTCGCCGCGCGCCCGCACTGGTGAACCTAGACAGGGTGCCCGCCCGCTGGCCGGGCGGGCCCTGGATCAGATGCGCTTGACGTCCAGGCGGCCTTCGCGGCCCGCCGAACCCGACTCGCCACCGCGCCCGTCCTTTCCGGCGCGCTCGCCGTCCACCGAATAGAGCCAGCAGCCGCGCTCGGCACTGCGCGCACCGGCCTTGCCCGGTTTGCCGCCGGCGCCACCGGCGCCGCCTTCCAGGCGCACCTTGACCCGCTCGACGTCGAATTTCTCCGGCACTTCCAGGCGCACCACGCCGCCCGCCGCGCCCGCTTGCCCGTTGGCGCCGTCCTGGCCGTCGCCGGCGCCACGGCCGCTACCCCAGAGGCAGCCGGAAGTCTTCGCATTGCCGCCGTCGAGTCCGTCGTAACCCGGCGCGCCGACACCGCCGCGCACGTCGATCAGCAGGTTCTCCACCTGTACGTCCTGCAGGCGCAGGACCAGGCTGCGACCGTCGCTGGCCGGCTTGCTGAAGCTGCCCGAACCGCCCTGCGCGGCGATCACGCTGCCGTCGGCCAGGTTGCCGTGCTGCACCTCGATCTGCAGCGTGTCGCCGCCGGGGAACACGCCGATGCGGGCATTCTTCGCCAGGTCCAGCTCGCCGATCTTCAGCACCTTGACCCGCGAGGGGATGAGCAGCGCGCCTTCCGCGCCGACGCTGATGCGGTCCAGGCTCAGGCTGTCGCCCTTCACCGGCAGGCGCAGCACGGTGTTGTCCTGGACCGAGACGCTTCCGGCTGCCGCACACACCAGCGGCGCGCACAGCGCCAGGCCCAGCAACGACTTACGCATGGGTATCTCCTTCTACTTTCTCGGTCGGCAGGGAAATGAAGTGGAACACGCCGAACAGCAGGACCTGCAGGCGGTCCATCCAGGGATGCGGCCGGCCGCGCAGGCGCTTGCCCAGCGCCAGCAGTTCGACGATGTGGATCAGCAGGATCAGCCCGCCCGCCAGCTTGAGCAGGGTGCCGAAGGGATGCGCGAAGGGATCGAGCAGATTGGCCAGCACCGCCAGCCAGAACAGCAGGGCAACCAGCTTGCCCAGCCCTACCAGTGCTTTCATGAGTTGCCCCCGACTCTTCTTTGCCGGGGAACATACCCTGCCGCCCGAAGCGATGCCAGTGGCAAGCCAGCATGACAAAGGGGGCCATGCGGCCCCCTTTGAGCACTTCGTCACGCCTGGATCATTCGCGCGTGATCTTGATTTCCACGCGGCGGTTCTGCGCGCGGCCTTCCTTGGTCGAGTTGTCGGCCACCGGCTGGCTCTCGCCGTAGCCTTCGATCGACGTGATGCTGCTCGCCGGAACGCCCGACTCGATCAGATAGTTCGCCACCGCGTGGGCGCGGCGTTCGGACAGTTTCTGGTTGTAGGCATCGCTGCCGACGCTGTCGGTGTGACCGGAAATGGCCAGCCGGCTGGTCGCCGCTTCGCCTTTCAGGCGGGTGGCGACGGCGTCGAGCTGCTCCTTGTCCTGCGGATCGATCTTCGCCGAGTCGAAGGCGAAGTGCAGGTCGTGCACGACGATGGTCTCTTCCTTGGGCAGCGGAGCCGGAGCGGGTTCCGGAGCCGGAGCGGGCGGCGGAACCACCGCCACTTGTTCCTCGGCACCGTGCACCCAGCAATAGGATGCCCCCAGCACACCACCAATCAATGCCCCCCAACCCGCCCAGGTGCCACTTTCGATGGAGCCCAGGCCAGCGCCGCCGACACCACCGACCACGGCGCAGGTCGGCCAGTCGGACTTCTGCAACCCTGCGCAGCCGGTGAGCAACGTGCTGACCAGCAGCAGGGGTAAAGCGGTCCTTGTCATGCTCATAAATTCATCTCTCCTCTAATGATCGGGTCTTGACCGACACTTACGGAGTAAAGACGGCACTCGCTGAATGCGCCAGCACTAGGCCACGGGGGTGTCACACGCTAGTCTTCGTCCATTCATCACCGCCTTCGACGAGCCCCATGATTTCATCACGCACCCCGCAACAAGCTCTCGCCGCCCTGCTCGACCGCTACGCACCGCGGCGTCTGCTGCTGGTCGGCGCCAGCCAGATCCCCGCGGTGGACGCCTTCTGCGCGGCGCATCCGGATTGCGAGCTGTTCCACGCCCCCGCCGGCGCACTGCCGGCGGACATCGCCGCGCAGCGCTACGACCTGGCGCTGCTCGCCGACTGCCTGGAGCACCTGCCGCGCCGCGATGCCCAGCAACTGGTCGGCGGCATCCGCAACCTCAACAGCAGCCGCGTCGCCGTGCTGGTCGACCTGGACGCCGCGCAGGCGCAGGACAGCGACTTCTACGCGCTGGCCATGCAGGCCAGCGAACGCTTCCAGCGCGACGCGCAGGTGCTCACCCTGTTCACCTACGATCTGCACGAATACAAGCAGGTCCCGGACTGGCTGAACGCCAAGTTCTGGGCCAACCCGGAAAACTTTGGGAAGTACTGGTGGTGACCATGAACCAACCGACCTGCCCCTGCGGAAGCGGCCTGCCCCTGCCCGAGTGCTGCGGCCGCTTCCATGCCGGCCAGAGCGCGCCCACCGCCGAGGCGCTGATGCGCTCGCGCTACAGCGCCTACGCCCTGGGCCTGGTGGACTACCTGCGCGACACCACCCTGCCCGCGCAGCAGGCCGGCCTGGACCTGGAGGCGATCCGCACCTGGAGCCTGGGCAGCACCTGGCTGGGCCTGGAGGTGGAGAGCCATGAAGTGCTCGGCGGCCAGCCGGAACACGCGCGGGTCACCTTCGTCGCGCGCTGGCACGACGGCAGCGGCGAGCACACGCATCGCGAATGCTCCGGCTTCGTCCAGCGCGACGGCCACTGGTACTTCCTCGACCCGACCGTGCCGATGAAGCTCGGGCGCAACGATCCCTGCCCCTGTGGCGCCGGCGGCAAGCTGAAGAAATGCTGCGGCCCCTGGATCGAGTGAGCGACCCATAAGGGCAGACCGGCGTTCGCGGCCGCAGGCCGCTTTCCGTCCCGCCGGATACTGGACGAACGCACCCCTTGGGGGCCGCAGGCGTCTGGGCTAGAATCCGCGCTTTTTTTGGGGCGCGCGAATCCGCCGCAGCGGCCCTCCTTGCGGGACTTCGCCATGCTGCTGACCGTTCTCTACATCATCGCCATCACCGCCGAAGCCATGACCGGCGCGCTTTCCGCCGGCCGCCGCAGCATGGACCTGTTCGGCGTGGTGCTGGTGGCCTGCGTGACGGCGCTGGGCGGCGGCTCGGTGCGCGACATGCTGCTGGGCCACTACCCGCTGACCTGGGTGCGCCATCCGGAATACCTGGCGCTCACCGCCGGCGCGGCGCTGTTCACCGTGTTCATCGCGCCGCTGATGCGCCACCTGCGCTCGCTGTTCCTCGCGCTGGACGCCGTGGGCCTGGTGGCCTTCACCCTGATCGGCTGCCAGGTCAGCCTGGAGATGGGCCACAGCCTGCTGATCGCGGCGGTCAGCGGGGTGATCACCGGGGTCTTCGGCGGCATCCTGCGGGATATCTTCTGTAACGACGTGCCGCTGATCTTCCGCCGCGAGCTGTATGCCAGCGTGTCCTTCGCCAGCGCCTGGTGCTACCTGATCTGCCTGCAGATCAACGTGCCCAAGGAGCAGGCCATGCTGATCACCCTGTCGACCGGCTTCCTGTTCCGCATGCTGGCGGTGCGCTTCCGCTGGGAAATGCCCAAGTTCATCTACCAGGACGACCCGCACCAGGGCGACTGATCAGTCCGCAAGCTTCAGGTGGCTGGTGTCCGGCGCGGGTGCCGCCGGCGCGGCCTTGGCCTGCCCCATGTCGCTGCCCACCGGCGCCAGGCTGAACTGGCTGAGGTCCACGCGCGGGGCCTGGGCATCGGGCTTGTCGTCCTGCAGGTCGGTGCCCACCGGCGCCAGCCCGAAGTCCGGCGCCTCGACGTCGGCGAATGCCGCCATGTACTCATCGCGCGGGGCGACCTTCAGCGGGCCCGGGGTCGAACCGGCCACCGCGGCAGCCGCCGGTTGCGCGGCGGGCTCCGGGTCAGCGGACGGCGGCGCCAGCTCGATCTCCTCGATCGGCGCGTCCATGTCCAGCACCTCGACCAGCGCGCCGGCGCGCTCCAGCACGCTGCGGTACTTCTCCGCCGCGGCCTCGTCCAGGTTGTTCTTGATCACCATGCGCCGGCCGGAGAACAGCAGCTCGATACGCTGCGCATCGGCCTGGAACAGCCTGGCCAGGTTGGCCTTCACGCTGTCGAGCGGTGCACCCGGCACGGTCCGGCCGGAAAAGGCGATCTCATAGCGGCTCATCATCACTCTCCTGTGTTAACCCGCCGGTTACATTCGGCCAGTATGGTGCAGCTTCTTTTAACGTAACAACAACTTGCAGCCGAGCAGGTGCTTGGTACACTGGGGCCTGCTGGGGGATAGACATGAATTATCAGGCGCAAATTATAAGAATTCTCAGCCTGTTCTGGCTGTTCAGCCTCGTCTCGGGCTGCAGTTGGATGACAGGTGATTTCGAAGAACCAGACGTGAAGCTGGTCAAGGTCGACGTCGTCAAGGCGCGTCTGCTGGAACAGGAATTCACCCTGCACTTCCGCATCGACAATCCGAACGACTTCAGCCTTCCGGTCCGCGGCCTGGCCTACAAGGTCAAGCTGAACGATATCGACCTGGCCGAGGGCGAGTCGAACAACTGGTTCACAGTACCCGCCAATGGCCACGAGACCTTCGAGGTGCCGGTGACCACCAACCTCTGGCGGCACATGAAGTACATCGTCAAGCTGCTGGAAACCCCGGACAGGCCGATCCGCTACCGCCTCGACGGCGAAGTGAAGACCGGCCTGCTGTTCGGCCAGAACGTGCACATCGCCCGCAATGGCGAGATAATTCCCGGCGATTTCATCCCCGAGTGAGCGTCACCATGAGCCAGGAACCCCACGTACACGGTCCGAACTGCAATCACGACCACGATCATGACCACCACCATGACCACGGCCACGTGCACGGCCCGCACTGCAACCACAGCCACGACCCGGTGCGCAACCCGCTGAAGGACGTGGGCCGCAACGACCCGTGCCCCTGCGGCAGCGGCAACAAGTTCAAGAAGTGCCACGGCGCCTGACCCCGGCTCCGCGCACTGCGAAGAAGGCCCGCCCAGCGCGTAATGCTGTTCACTTAAGCATTTGAGCTGTTGCCCGGGCTCCCCGAGAATCCGATGCCAGGTCTCTGGCATCGGATTTTTTATGTCTTTCCAACAGCAATTGCTCGATCTGGGCGAGTTGTTCAACTTCTCGGATCTCAGCACCTTCACCCAGAACATCCCGATCGAGTGGGTGGCGTCGGCACTGGGTCTTTCCGCGCAGGCCACCATCCGACGGCGGCGCCTGCCCAGCGATCAGGTGCTCTGGCTGGTGCTCGGCATGGCCTTGTTCCGCGACGAGCCGGTCCATGAGGTGGCGCGGCGCCTGAACATCTGCGCCCAGGGACTGGCCTCTCACGACCTGCTGGCCCGCAGCGGGGTCACCGAGGCCCGCAAACGGCTAGGGGCCGATCCGGTGGAGTGGCTGTTTCGCCAGACCGGTCACCACTGGGGGCGCGAGCGCTATGACGGTGATACCTGGCAGGGCCTGCAGGTCTTGGCCGTGGACGGTGCGCTCCTGCGCACCCCGGATACCCCCGAGCTACGGGAGCATTTCGGCTCCGGTAATACCGCCACCGACCGCCAGACGCCGTTTCCCATGCTGCGCCTCGTAGCCCTGATGAACGTGCGCTCGCACCTGATTCTGGATGCCCAACTGAGCCCCTACCGGCGCAGTGAAATGCGCCTGGCTGATGCGTTTGTGCAGCAGATTCCCAGCCATTCGGTGACGCTGTTCGACAAGGGATTCTGGAGTGCCAACCTGTTGCTGGGCCTGGCCAGCGGCGACAACCGTCACTGGTTGATTCCGGCCCGCAAGGCGTTGGTCAGCGAGGAGATCGATCGCTACGGCAAAGGGGACCGCCTGCTGCGGATGCGGGTGTCAGCCCAGGCGAGGAAGCGCAATCCGAATCTGCCCTGCTACTGGGAGGTGCGGGAAGTCAGCTACGAGAGACAGGGCAAGGTCAAAACCGTACTGACCTCGCTGCCAGCCGATATCTACAGCGCCAAGGCCATTGCCAATCTGTATCAGGAACGCTGGGAGATCGAACTGGGCTTCCGCGATATCAAGAGCTCCCTGCAACAGAACGCAGTGACCCTGCGCAGTAAGAAAATCGAACTGATCTACCAGGAAGTCTGGGGACTGTTGCTGGCCTACAACATCATTCGCCGCGAGGCGAGCCAGGCCGCAGTGGCCTTTGGCCGTGCTCCCGGCGACATCCGCTTCAAGCCGGTGGCTCACTACATCGCCGTGCAACTGATCGTGATGGCGGCGGCCAACCCGGTTTCCGCGACAGGACGACGCTTATCGGAGTTGCGGGCGGGAATCGGCGGGTTGTTCCTGGATCACCGCCCAAGGCCTTCACGACCCCGGACGGTGAAGATGTCCAAGACCCGCTACCCGGTAGACCGCAAGGCCGCTCCGCTTAAGTGAACAGCATTACGCCCAGCGCGGGCCTTCTGCTGTCCGCCGCAACGCCCCGGCCGCCGCTGAAAATCCCGCCGTGCGTGACTTGCGCGGCCCCCACCGGCTCACTAACGTAGCGCCTTCCCCGCGATCCCTTGTGCAGGAGCACACCCCATGGCCCCGCGAGCCTTCCGCCGGCTTCCCAGCTTCGGCCTTGCCGCCACCCTCAGCGCCGCCGTCAGCCTCGCCGGCTGCCAGGGCTGGCTGAACGACCGCTACGCCGACAGCCTGACGCCCGCCACCGGCGTGCAGCCGATCAAGGGCCTGGCGGACAACGTGTCGATCCGCCGCAACAGCCTGGGCATGCCGCTGATCGAGACCAGCAACTTCCACGACGCGCTGTTCACCCTCGGCTACGTGCATGCCAGCGACCGCATCAGCCAGATGGTCGGCCTGCGCCTGATGGCCCAGGGGCGCCTGGCGGAAATGGTCGGCCCCGGCGCGCTGGAAACCGACCGCTTCATGCGCACAGTGAACCTGAAGAAAGCCGCCGACGCCCTCTATGCCGGCTCCTCGGTGCGGACCAAGCGCTTCTTCGAGACCTACGCGCGCGGCGTCAACGCCTACCTGTACCGCTACCGCGACCGGCTGCCGATGGACCTGGCCGAGTCCGGCTACCGCCCCGAATACTGGAAGCCGGAAGACTCCGCGCTGGTCTTCAGCCTGCTGAACTTCGGCCTGGCAGTGAACCTGCAGGAGGAGATCGCCTCCCTGGTGCTGGCGCAGAAAGTCGGCGCCGACAAGCTGCCCTGGCTGACGCCGATCTACCCGGACGAGCCGCTGCCCTTCGAGGAAGCCGACAAGCTCAAGGGCCTGCGCCTGGACGGCCGCATCGCCGGCCTCGACGCCCTCGACCGCGCCGCCGGCCAGGTCGCCGCGCTGCAGATGATGGGCGTCGCCGCCTCCAACAACTGGGCCATCGCGCCGCAGCGCAGCCGCAGCGGCAAGAGCCTGCTGGCCAACGACACGCACCTGCCGCTGTCCATGCCCTCGGTGTGGAACTACGTGCATATCCGCTCGCCGAAATTCAGCGCCGCCGGCGTCTCCATCGCTGGCGTGCCGGGCGTGGTCGCCGGCTTCAACGGCAAGCTGGCCTGGGGCATGACCATGGTCATGGGCGACAACCAGGACCTCTTCCTCGAACAGGTGAAGCGCCAGGGCGGCAAGCTCTACTACCTCGCCGACGGCCAGTGGAAGCAGGCGGTCGAGCGCAACGAGACCTTCTTCATCAAGGGCCAGAGCCCGGTCCGCGAAACCGTCTTCGAGACCCGCCACGGCCCGCTGCTCAACAGCGCCCTCGGCCAGCGCAAGCACGAGCTGCAGCCGCTGGAGCTGTCCAGCGGCTACGGCATCGCCTACCAGAGCATCCAGAGCGAATCCGACCGCACCCTCGATGCCTTCTTCGACCTGTCCCGGGCGAAGAACGTCGAGCAGGCCTTCGACGCCACCCGCGACGTGCGCGCCATGGCGCTGAACATCCTGTTCGCCGACGAGAAGCACATCGGCTGGCAGGTCACCGGGCGCTTCCCCAACCGCAAGGAGGGCCGCGGCCTGCTGCCCTCCCCCGGCTGGGACGGCCGCTACGACTGGGACGGCTACGCCGACCCGATCCTCCATCCGTCCGACCAGGACCCGGCGCAGGGCTGGCTGGGCACCGCCAACCACCGCAGCGTGCAGCCCGGCTACGGCGCGCAGCTGTCCAGCTCCTGGTACTACCCGGAGCGCTACGAGCGCATCGCCCAGCTCGCCGGCGCCAGCAAGAGCCACGACTACCGCAGCATGATCGCCATGCAGTACGACCAGACCACGCCCTTCGCCGGCAAGCTGCAGGCGATGCTCGACGCTCCGGGCATGGCGCAGCCGCTGAAGCAGGCCATCGACGCCCTGCCCGCCGACCAGCGCGCCCGCGCCCGCGAGGCCTACGACCGGCTGATGGCGTTCGACGGCAAGCTCTCCGCGACCTCCGCCGACGCGGCCCTGTACGAAGCCTTCCTGCAGGAAAGCAGCAAGCAGATCTTCCTCGACGAACTGGGCCCGGAAGACAGCCCGGCCTGGAAGGCCTTCGTGGAGAACGCCGACCTGTCCTACTCGGCCCAGGCCGACCACCTGCTGGGCCGCGACGACAGCCCGTTCTGGGACGACAGCCGCACCCCGCAGAAGGAAGACAAGCCGGCGATCCTCGCCCGCAGCCTGGCCGCCGCCAGCGCCTTCTGCGAGCAGAAGCTGGGCAGCGACCGCCATGCCTGGCAATGGGGCAAGCTGCACACCTACGAGTGGATCAGCGACAGCACCAGGATGGCGCCCAACCTGAGCGCCAGCCAGCGCGCCAGCCTCAGCGCCATCAGGAGCTACCTGGACCGCGGCCCCTACCCGGCCGGCGGCGACCACAGCACCCTGAACGTCTCGGCCTACCACTGGGGCAAGGACTTCGACACCTGGCTGATCCCGGCCATGCGCATCGTCGTCGACTTCGGCCAGAGCGAGCCGATGCTCGGCCTCAACAGCAGCGGCCAGTCCGGCAACCCGGCCAGCCCGCACTACGCCGACGGCATCGACGCCTGGCTGAAGGGCAACTACCTGAGCTTCCCCTTCCAGGCGCAGAACCTGGAGAAGGTCTACGGGGTGAAACGCCTGACGCTGGTGCCGGACAAGTGATCGGCTGAGAAACTTTGCAGGGGCCGGGAACTTGTATCCGCCCCCGGAATCAGAACAGTCGACTTACTCCATGATCATATTCAGGCACCTTCGGGTGCCTTTCTTTTTTCCCCGCGCACCATCCTGTCACCCCACGCCTCACCCCCTCGCGCCATTCGGGTGCGCACGCCGGAGCCGCCGCTGCTATACCTGTCGCAGAAGCGCGTCCGTCATCCTTTTCCTATCGCTGGCGTCCGCGGCTTCGTGCCTGGTTCGAAAATTGCTGTCCTTGCGCCGTTGCACAGGTGTTTCCGTTCTTCCACCTGCTTGACCAACCTTAAGGATTCCATTCGATGAAAAAAGCCTGGTTGACCCTCTCCGCCCTGGTCCTGCTGGCCAGCGCCGGAGCCCTGCAAGCCAAGGAGTGGAAAGAAATCCGCTTCGCCACCGACCCCTCCTACGCGCCCTTCGAGTCCAAGGCCCCTGACGGCAGCCTGGTCGGCTTCGACATCGACCTGGGCAACGCCATCTGCGAGCACCTGAACGTCAAGTGCGTGTGGATGCCGAACGACTTCGACGGCATGATCCCCGGCCTGAAAGCACGCAAGTTCGACGGCGTGATTTCCTCGATGACCGTCACCGAAGCGCGCAAGAAGGAAATCGACTTCACCGACAAGCTGTTCACCGGCCCCACGGCGATGATCAGCAAGAAGGGCGCGGGCCTGGAGGCCACCGCCGCATCGCTCAAGGGCAAGACCGTGGGCGTCGAGCAAGGCACCATCCAGGAGACCTTCGCCAAGGCCAAGCTGGAACCGGCCGGGGTCAACGTGAAGAGCTACCAGAACCAGGACCAGGTCTACTCCGACCTGGTGTCCGGCCGCCTGGACGCCTCGCTGCAGGACATGCTGCAGGCCGAGCAGGGCTTCCTCACCACCGACCAGGGCAAGGGCTTCGAGATCAGCAAGCCGATGCATGACCCGCTAATGCCGTCGGACATCGCCATCGGCGTGCGCAAGGGCAACGACGAGCTGCGCGAGATGCTGAACAAGGGCATCAAGGCCATCCACGCCGACGGCACCTACGACAAGCTGCAGAAGAAGTACTTCGGCGACCTCGACATCTACAACGACTGATCCACCCCGAATGCGCCCGCCCCCGCCGGCCGGGGCGGGCCCGTTACGGCAACGGCCGCGCCACGGGAGCGCTCAGCGCATGCTCCAGGAATTCCTCGAAAGCATCAGCCTCGGCGGCTACGGGTCGATCCTGCTGGACGGCACCTGGATGACCGTCAAGCTGTCGATCTGCTCGCTGCTGCTGTCGGTCCTGCTCGGCCTGATCGGCGCCAGCGCCAAGCTCTCCGGCGCGAAACTGCTGCGCATGCCGGCGGTCCTCTACACCACGCTGATCCGCGGCGTCCCCGACCTGGTGCTGATGCTGCTGATCTTCTACAGCCTGCAGACCTGGCTGGCCGATCTCACCGACTACATGGAATGGGAGTACATCGAGATCGACCCCTTCAGCGCCGGCGTGATCACCCTCGGCTTCATCTACGGCGCCTACTTCACCGAAACCTTCCGCGGCGCCATCCTCGCGGTGCCGCGCGGCCAGCTGGAAGCGGCCAGCGCCTTCGGCCTGAGCCGCGGGCAGCGCTTCCGCTTCGTGCTCTTCCCGCAGCTGATGCGCTTCGCCCTGCCGGGGCTGGGCAACAACTGGATGGTGCTGATCAAGTCCACCGCGCTGGTCTCCATCATCGGCCTGTCCGATGTGGTCCGCGCCGCGCAGGACGCCGGCAAGAGCAGCTACCGGCTGTTCTTCTTCCTGATGGTGGCGGCGCTGATCTACCTGGCCTTCACCACCCTCTCCAACATCGTGCTCAACGCCCTTGAGCGCCGCTATGCCATCGGCGTGCGCGAGGCCCTGCGATGATCGAATTGCTGCAGCAGTACGGCAGGGCCTTCCTCTGGACCGACGGCTACCACATCACCGGCCTGGCCATGACGCTCTGGCTGCTGGTGGTGTCCATCGCCTTCGGCTTCACCTTCGCCATTCCCCTGTCCATCGCCCGCGTCTCGCGCAACCCGCTGGTGCGCTGGCCGGTGCAGTTCTACACCTACGTGTTCCGCGGCACGCCGCTGTATATCCAGCTGCTGGTCTGCTACACGGGCATCTACAGCCTGGCGGCGGTGCGCGAGCAGCCGATCCTCGACGCCTTCTTCCGCAACGGCCTGAACTGCACCCTGCTGGCCTTCGCCCTGAACACCTGCGCCTACACCACGGAAATCTTCGCCGGCGCCATCCGCAACATCGCCCACGGCGAAGTCGAGGCGGCGCACGCCTATGGCCTGAGCGGCTGGCGGCTGTACCGCTACGTGATCATGCCCTCGGCGCTGCGCCGCGCGCTGCCGTACTACAGCAACGAAGTGATCCTCATGCTGCACTCCACCACCGTGGCCTTCACCGCCACCGTGCCGGACGTCATGAAGATCGCCCGCGACGCCAACGCCGCGACCTTCCTGTCGTTCCAGTCCTTCGGCATCGCCGCGCTGCTCTACCTGGCGACCTCCTTCGCCCTGGTCGGGCTGTTCCGCCTGGCCGAGCGGCGCTGGCTGGCCTTCCTCGGCCCCAGCCATGCCTGAGCCGCGCACCCGACGCCGCCCCCGTACCGCATTCCCGAGGCCCGCATGACCACACTGAAGATCGACACCCTGTACAAGCGCTACGGCGACAACGAAGTGCTCAAGGGCGTATCCCTGGACGCCAGCACTGGCGACGTGGTGAGCATGATCGGCGCCAGCGGCTCGGGCAAAAGCACCTTCCTGCGCTGCATCAACTTCCTCGAACAGCCCGACGACGGCCGGATGATCCTCGACGGCGAGGAAATACGCATGCTGCCCGGCCCCGGCGGCATGCGCGTCGCCGACCCGGCGCAACTGCAGCGCATCCGCACCCGCCTGGCGATGGTGTTCCAGCACTTCAACCTGTGGAGCCACCTGACCGTGCTGGAGAACGTCACCCTGGCGCCGCGCCGGGTGCTGGGCGTGGAGCGCAAGGAAGCCGAGGAGCGCGCCCGCAGCTACCTGAGCAAGGTCGGCCTGCCGGCGCAGGTGACCGACAAGTACCCGGCCTTCCTCTCCGGCGGCCAGCAGCAGCGCGTGGCCATCGCCCGCGCGCTGGCGATGGAGCCGGAAATCATGCTGTTCGACGAACCCACCTCGGCGCTCGACCCGGAGCTGGTCGGCGAGGTGCTCAAGGTCATCAAGGCGCTGGCCGAGGAAGGCCGCACCATGATCCTGGTGACCCACGAAATGGCCTTCGCCCGCGAAGTGTCCAGCCAGGTGCTGTTCCTCCACCAGGGCCGCGTCGAGGAACAGGGCCCGCCGCAGGACGTGCTGGGCAAGCCGAAGAGCGAGCGGCTGCGGCAGTTCCTCAGCGGCAACCTGAAGTAACCGCCACCCATCGCGGGAACGCCTTTCGTAGGAGCGAGCTTGCTCGCGAACGTCCTGGCAGCGGATTGTTCGCGAGCAGGCTCGCTCCTACACGTGCCGCCCCTGCGGTTTCGACGGGCAACAAAAAACCGGGCCAAGGCCCGGTTTTTTCATTCACCGCGAAAGGATCAGGCCTTGGGCAGGGTCACGCCGGTCTGCCCCTGGTACTTGCCGCCGCGATCGCGATAGGAAACCTCGCAAGCCTCGTCCGACTGCAGGAACAGCATCTGCGCCACGCCCTCGTGGGCGTAGATCTTCGCCGGCAGGTTGGTGGTGTTGGAGAACTCCAGGGTCACATGGCCCTCCCACTCCGGCTCCAGCGGGGTCACGTTGACGATGATGCCGCAGCGCGCGTAGGTGCTCTTGCCCAGGCAGATGGTCAGCACGTCGCGCGGGATGCGGAAGTACTCGACGGTGCGGGCCAGGGCGAAGGAGTTCGGCGGGATGATGCAGACGTCGCTGTTGATGTCGACGAAGCTCTTCTCGTCGAAGTTCTTCGGATCGACCACCGCCGAGTGGATGTTGGTGAACACCTTGAATTCCGCGGCGCAGCGCACGTCGTAGCCGTAGCTGGAGACGCCGTAGGAGATCACCCGGCTGTCATCTGCGCCGCGGATCTGGCGCTCGACGAACGGCTCGATCATGCCGTGCTCCAGGGCCATGCGGCGAATCCACTTGTCCGATTTGATGGTCATGGCGAGCGTCCTGTGAGGCGGCTGAAAAAAGAAGGCGAATCTTACCGGCAGGCGCGCCGCCCGGCAAAGGGGCGCGCCGAGCGGCATTGTCGCGTATTCAGTCGTCGCTGACGGAGATGTTCGGCATCGCCGGCGCGGCCTTCTCGCTCAGGGCGATGCGCGCGCCCACGCAGCGGGCCAGTTCCTGGTAGATCATCGCCAGCTGGCTTTCCGGATCGGCGATCACCGTGGGCTTGCCACCGTCGGCCTGCATGCGGATGGCCATGGACAGCGGCAGCGAGGCCAGCAGTTCCACGCCGTACTGCGCCGCCAGCTTCTCGCCGCCGCCCTCGCCGAACAGGTGCTCGGCATGGCCGCAGTTGGAGCAGATGTGCACCGCCATGTTCTCCACCACGCCCAGCACCGGGATGTTGACCTTGCGGAACATCTCCACGCCCTTCTTGGCATCGAGCAGGGCCAGGTCCTGCGGGGTGGTGACGATCACCGCGCCGGCCACCGGGACTTTCTGCGCCAGGGTCAGCTGGATGTCGCCGGTGCCCGGCGGCATGTCGATGACCAGGTAGTCCAGGTCGTTCCAGGCGGTCTGGGTGATCAGTTGCAGCAGCGCGCCGGAGACCATCGGGCCGCGCCAGACCACCGGGGTGTTGTCGTCGGTGAGGAAGGCCATGGACATGACTTCCACGCCGTGGGCTTCCAGCGGGATGAACCACTTCTGCTCGCGGATCTTCGGCCGGGTGCCTTCGGGGATGCCGAACATGATGCCCTGGCTGGGGCCGTAGATATCGGCGTCGAGGATGCCGACCCGGGCGCCTTCGCGGGCCAGCGCCAGCGCGAGGTTGGCGGCGGTGGTGGACTTGCCCACGCCGCCCTTGCCGGAGGCCACGGCGATGATGTTCTTGACGTTGCTCATGCCCGGCACCTGGGCCTGGGCCTTGTGCGCGGCGATCCGGGTTTCCACCTTGACCTGCGCCGAGTCGACGCCGTCCAGCGCTTCTACGGCCAGTTGCACGGTCTGCGCCAGGCCATTTTTGAACAGGCCGGCGGCGTAGCCCAGCTCCAGGGTCAGCGAAACGCGCCCGCCCTGGATGTCCAGCTCGCGCAGGTAGCCGGCGTCCAGCAGGTTCTGGCCGGTGTGGGGATCGATGATCTGGCGGAGAAGGCTTTCCAGCGTGGCTCGGTTGACGGCGCCCATGGGTACTCCTGTGAAAGACTGAGCAGAATAGGCGGGCATTGTAACAGCAGCCCCGCCTCACGACTTGTCCAGCGACAAGGATCACGAATTGCCCACCACAAGCCTCAGGCGCCGCTATTGCCTTTAGCTCAGTGAATAAAGCGGGCAACCTCCAGCTCGTTCGCATCATGAGCAGGAGCCAACAATAATGCCGGACTATCTCTATCGCGTTTCCGATTCCGCACGCATCGTACTGGAGCAGTGCAAAAGAAAGCAGGACTGGTACCAAGTCGCGGAACCGTTGGGAATAGGAAGCGCACCAGAGTTTGATTGTGGACAGGCACTGGGGTACCTGGCAGATACCAACTCGCCGCTTGCTTTGTTGTACGAGGGTGAGCTGAGCAGCCGCGACGGTACCGGAGATCCCGATATTTGTTTTATCGGGAAGGACTGTGTCAAAGAAATTGCGGCCTATCTCGTCGGGCACACTGAGGAAGAGATCCGTCTCAGTCTGCAACTACCACTCGACTGCAAGTGGCTTCTGGAAGGGCTCCGCACCTTCTGCAGTACAGCAGCCTCGCAGGACGAAGCCCTGCTATCGCTACTGACGGAATGAGTACGGTACAGCCATCGCCACAGGTGGCTCACCTGCAGCTGCTTCCTATATAGTTGCCGATTCCCTCGTTTTAACCGGAACGGCCGATCATCATGTCCGAAGCCCGCAAGATCCTCGTCACCAGCGCCCTGCCCTACGCCAACGGTTCGATCCACCTGGGGCACATGCTGGAGTACATCCAGACCGACATCTGGGTGCGTTTCCAGAAGATGCGCGGCAACCAGGCGGTGTACGTCTGTGCGGACGACGCCCACGGCTCGGCCATCATGCTGCGCGCCGAGCGCGAGGGCATCACCTCCGAGCAGCTGATCGACGGCGTGCGCGCCGAGCACATGGCCGACTTCGCCGAGTTCCTGGTGGACTTCGACAACTACTACTCGACCCACTCGGAAGAGAACCGCGAGCTGTCGTCCTCCATCTACCTCAAGCTGCGCGAGGCCGGGCACATCGCCACCCGTCCGGTGACCCAGTATTTCGACCCGGAAAAGCAGATGTTCCTGGCCGACCGCTTCATCAAGGGCACCTGCCCGAAGTGCGGCACCGCCGACCAGTACGGCGACAACTGCGAAGCCTGCGGCGCGACCTACTCGCCCACCGAGCTGAAGGACCCGAAATCGGCCATCTCCGGCGCCACCCCGGTGCTCAAGGAGTCGCTGCACTACTTCTTCAAGCTCCCCGACTTCGACGCCATGCTCAAGCAGTGGACCCGCAGCGGCGCCCTGCAGGAGTCGGTGGCCAACAAGATCGCCGAATGGCTGGACGCCGGCCTGCAGGAGTGGGACATCAGCCGTGACGCGCCCTACTTCGGCTTCGAGATCCCCGACGCGCCGGGCAAGTACTTCTACGTCTGGCTGGACGCGCCGATCGGCTACATGGCCAGCTTCCAGAACCTCTGCGCGCGCCGTCCGGAGCTGGACTTCGACGCCTACTGGAAGAAGGACTCCGACGCCGAGCTGTACCACTTCATCGGCAAGGACATCGTCAACTTCCACGCGCTGTTCTGGCCGGCCATGCTCGAAGGCGCCGGCTACCGCAAGCCGACCGCGCTGAACGTGCACGGCTACCTGACCGTCAACGGCCAGAAGATGTCCAAGTCGCGCGGCACCTTCGTCAAGGCGCGCACCTACCTGGACCACCTGGACCCGGAATACCTGCGCTACTACTACGCCTCCAAGCTGGGCCGCGGCGTGGACGACCTCGACCTGAACCTCGAGGACTTCGTGCAGAAGGTCAACTCCGACCTGGTCGGCAAGGTGGTCAACATCGCCAGCCGCTGCGCCGGCTTCATCCACAAGGGCAACGATGGCGTGCTGGTGGACGCCAACCCGGCGCCGGAACTGGTGGAAGCCTTCCGCAGCGCCGCACCGGGCATCGCCGCCGCCTACGAGGCCCGCGACTTCGGCCGCGCCATGCGCGAGATCATGGCCCTGGCCGACCAGGCCAACGCCTGGATCGCCGACAAGGCGCCCTGGTCGCTGAACAAGCAGGAAGGCAAGCAGGACGAAGTCCAGGCCATCTGCGCCCTGGGCGTGAACCTGTTCCGCCAGCTGGTGATCTTCCTCAAGCCGGTGCTGCCGAAGCTGGCCGAGGCCGCCGAAGCCTTCCTCAACGTCGCCCCGCTGAAGTGGGCCGACCACGAGCAACTGCTGGCCAACCACCAGTTGAACCCGTTCAACCCCCTGATGACCCGTATCGAGCCCGCGAAAATCGAAGCCATGATCGAAGCCTCCAAAGAAGACCTCGCCGCCGCCAACCAGCCCAAAGGCAATGGCGAACTGACCAAGGACCCGCTGGCCGCGGAAATCAACTTCGACGCCTTCGCCGCCGTCGACCTGCGCATCGCGCTGATCGAGAAGTGCGAGTTCGTCGAGGGCGCCGACAAGCTGCTGCGCCTGTCCCTGGACATCGGCGACGAGAAGCGCAACGTGTTCTCCGGCATCAAGAGCGCCTACCCGGACCCGAGCAAGCTCGAAGGCCGCCTGACCCTGTACGTGGCCAACCTGGCCCCGCGCAAGATGAAGTTCGGCGTCTCCGAAGGCATGGTCCTGGCGGCCGGCCCCGGCGGCGAGGAAATCTACCTGCTCAGCCCCGACAGCGGCGCCAAGCCGGGCCAGCGCGTCCGCTGACCCCGCGGCTCCCCCGAAAACGCCGGCAGATTGCCGGCGTTTTCGTGTGCGACGAGCATCACCGCTGCCGGCGGCGAATACGCTAGACTCGCCCCCCTCAAGGATCCGACACACGCGCAAGGACCTGCCGATGCCGCTTTCCCGCGGCGTCCCGGCGCTCGACCATGAAGAAATCCAACATCGTCTTCACCACCCTGCTCACCGGCGGGGCGCTCTACGGCGTGCTGCACCACGACCCGGTGTACCGCGACCTCTACGCCAACCGCGAGGACTGCCTGAAGGACTGGGGCGCCACGCCCAACGCCTGCGAGCCCGAGTCCGGCAGCGGCGGCTCCGGCGGTTACAGCGGCGGCTCCAGCCGCTATCGCGGGCCGAGCTACGAGGAAGGCTCGCGACCGAGGACCGCGCAGACCCACCAGGTGCAGTCGCGCCAGCTGGTGACCCGCGGCGGCTTCGGCTCCTCCGGCGCCCGCTTCTCCGGAGGCAGCTGATGCGCCGCCTGCGAGTCGAGCCGCGCGCCAACTGGCGCGAACGCTGCGAGGCGGTCGGCTTCACCTTCCACAGCATCGACGGGCTCTACTGGGACGAGTCGGTGGCCTACGAATTCAGCCTCGAACAGATCGAGACGCTGGAGGCCGCCAGCGAAGACCTGCACCAGCGCTACCTGGAATGCGTGGACTGGGTGATCCGCACCGGCCACTTCGAGCCCTTCCACCTGCCGCCGGGCGCCCGCGAGGAAATCATCCGTTCCTGGCGCCGCCAGGACCCGAGCCTGTACGGGCGCTTCGACTTTTCCTGGAACGGCCAGGGCCAGCCGAAGATGCTCGAATACAACGCCGACACCCCCACCGGCCTGCTGGAAGCCAGCGTGGTGCAGTGGCAGTGGCTGAACGAGGTGAACCCGGCCGCCGACCAGTTCAACTCGCTGCACGAGAAGCTGATCGCGCGCTGGCGGGCCATCGCCCCGGACGGCCTGCTGCACTTCACCGCCATCGACGGCCACGAGGAGGACACCGGCAACGTCCTCTACCTGCTCGACACCGCGCACCAGGCGGGCCTGGCGACGCGCTACCTGCCGGTCGAGTTCATCGGCCACCACGCGGCGCGCGGCACCTTCATCGACCAGTACGAGCAGGACATCCGCCACTGCTTCAAGCTCTACCCCTGGGAGTGGCTGCTGCAGGACCGCTTCGCCGGGCACATCGAGCGCAGCGGCATCCGCTTCCTGGAGCCGGCGTGGAAGCTGCTGATGTCGAGCAAGGCCATGCTGCCGATCCTCTGGAAGCTCAACCCGCAGCACCCCAACCTGCTGCCGGCCAGCTACCGCGACGACCTCCCCGGTGCCTACGTGCGCAAGCCGCTGTATTCGCGCGAAGGCGAGAACATCCGCATCGTCGCCGGCGACCTGCGCCTGGAAAGCGACGGCCCCCACGCCGACGCGCCGTGCATCTACCAGGGCTACGCGCCACTCGCCGAGTACGACGGCAACCATGCCGTGCTCGGCTGCTGGGTGATCGACGGGCAGGCCGCCGGCCTGGGCATCCGCGAGGATTCCAGCCCCATCACCCGCGACAGCAGCCGCTTCGTCCCCCACTATTTCGTCTGAGAACCCGCCATGAACCTGCTGCAGACCCTGCCCGACTTCCTCGCCTACTTCGCCACGGCCATCGGCCTGTTCGGCCTCTTCACCAGCCTCTACGTGCGCCTGACGCCCTACGCGGAAATCCAGCTGATCCGCCAGGGCAACATCAGCGCCGCCGTGGCGCTGGTCGGCACCCTGCTCGGCTTCGCCCTGCCGCTCTCCAGCGCCATCGCCCACAGCGTCAGCCTGGTCGACATGCTGGTCTGGGGCGTGATCGCCATGCTGGTGCAGGTGCTGCTGTTCCTCGGCCTGGCGCGCCTGGTGCCGGAGCTCAAGCAGGGCATCGCCGGCAACACCCTGGCCCACGGCGTGTTCCTCGGCGGCGCCTCGCTCTGCGTGGGCCTGCTCAACGCTGCCTGCATGGTCTACTGAGCCCTCTGCGCGCCAGAAAAGCCGGTGGCCGCCCCACCGGCTTTTTCGTTGCTCCCGCCAGCGACCGCGAGCCGTACGTCCGGACTGGATCCGGGCCGCCACCCGACGGCTGCACTACCCTTAGATTCCAGGCGCACTCCCCGGCTTGAGCCAGGGTTTCGCCTTCCGGATAATGAGTGCCCTTTTTCACCGCCCACTCGCTGCGCACGGTAGTTTCGATGACCGAACTCGCCTTCATCCTGGTCAGCGCCATCCTGGTCAACAACTTCGTGCTGGTGCAGTTCCTCGGCGTCTGCCCGTTCATGGGCGTGTCGCGCAGGATCGAGAGCGCCCTCGGCCTGGCCCTGGCCACCACCTTCGTCCTCACCCTCGCCTCGGTGTTCAGCTACATCCTGCAGCGCTACGTGCTGCAGCCGATGGACCTGGAGTTCCTGCGCACCATCGGCTTCATCCTGGTGATCGCCGTCGTCGTGCAGTTCACCGAGCTGCTGGTGAAGAAGACCAGCCCGCTGCTGCACCGCGTGCTGGGCATCTTCCTGCCGCTGATCACCACCAACTGCATCATCCTCGGCGTGGCGCTGCTCAACGCCAACAAGCCCGAATACGGCTTCCTGCAATCCAGCCTGCAGGGCTTCGGCGCCGGGCTGGGCTTCTCCCTGGTGCTGGTGCTGTTCGCCGCGCTGCGCGAGCGCATCGCCATCGCCGACGTGCCCAAACCCTTCCAGGGCGCGGCCATCGGCATGATCACCGCCGGGCTGATGTCGCTGGCCTTCATGGGCTTCAGCGGGTTGCTCAAGCCATGAGCGCGGTGCTGCTGGTGGTCGTGCTCTGCCTCGCCGGCGGCGCGCTGCTGGGCTATGCGGCGCGCCGCCTGAAGGCGCAAGACGACCGGCTGCCCGAGCAGATCAACGCCCTGCTGCCGCAGACCCAGTGCGGCCAGTGCGGCTACGCCGGCTGCAAGCCCTACGCCCAGGCCATCGCCGGGGGCGATGCGATCAACAAGTGCCCGCCCGGCGGCAAGGCGACCATCGCCGCCCTCGCCGACCTGCTGGGCGTCGAGCCGCCGCCGCTGGACGCCGCCGAGGAAACGCCCCCGCGCGTGGCCTACATCCGCGAGGCCGAGTGCATCGGCTGCACCAAGTGCATCCGCGCCTGCCCAGTGGACGCCATCGTCGGCGCGGCCAAATTGATGCACACGGTGATCGTCGACGAATGCACCGGCTGCGACCTGTGCGTGGAGCCCTGCCCGGTGGACTGCATCGAGATGCGCGACCTGCCGGTGCGCGTCGCCGACTGGAAGTGGCCGCTGCCGCAGGGTCGGCTGATCGCCAGCGACCGGGAGCGGGCGGCATGAACGCGCCGGTGTGGAACTTCCCCGGCGGCCTGCGCCTGCCGGACCACAAGCAGCAGTCGACGCAGGCGCCGATCCAGCAGCCGCCGCTGCCGCGCCGCCTGGTGCTGCCGCTGCAGCAGCACATCGGCGAACCCGCCCGGCCCTGCGTCGAAGTCGGCCAGCATGTGCTCAAGGGCCAGCGCATCGCCGAACCGGGCAGCGCCATCAGCGCCGCGCTGCACGCGCCCACCTCGGGCACCGTGGTGGCGCTGGGCGAGCAACCCTATCCGCACGCCTCCGGGCTGACCGCGCCGGCCATCGTCATCGACAGCGACGGCGCGGACCAATGGACCGAGCTGGAGCCGCGCGCGGACTACGCCTCGCTCGCCCCGGCCGAGCTGCTCGAACGCATCCGCCACGCCGGCATCGCCGGGCTCGGCGGCGCCGGCTTCCCCACCGCCGCCAAGCTGGCCACGCGCGCGCAGGACGACCTGCACACCCTGGTCATCAACGGTGCCGAGTGCGAGCCCTACATCAGCGCCGACGACCTGCTGATGCGCGAGCGCGCGGCCGCGCTGGTCGAAGGCATCGAAGTGCTCGCGCACATCCTCCAGCCGGAGCAGGTGCTGGTCGGCATCGAGGACGACAAGCCCGAGGCGCTGGCCGCCGTGCAGGCCGCCATCGGCGAGCGCAGCATCACCCTGCGGGCGATCCCGACCCGCTATCCCTCCGGCGGCGAACGCCAGCTGATCCAGATTCTCACCGGCCGCGAGGTGCCCTCCGGCGGGCTGCCGGTGGACATCGGCATGCTCTGCGTGAACGTCGCCACCGCCGTCGCCGTGGCCGACGCCGTGCTGCGCGGCAAGCCGCTGATCTCGCGCATCGCCACCCTGGCCGGCGCGGCGCTCGCGCGCCCGTGCAACGTCGAGGCGCTGCTCGGCACGCCGGTGGGCGAGCTGCTGGACTTCGCCGGCCTCGACCGGGCGAAGCTCGACCGCCTGCTCCTCGGCGGCCCGCTGATGGGCGTCAGCCTGCCGTCGCTGGAGGTGCCGCTGATCAAGACCAGCAACTGCCTGCTGGCCGCCACCCGCGAGGAGCTGCCGCCGGCGCCGCCGGCCATGCCGTGCATCCGCTGTGGCGACTGCGCGCAGGTCTGCCCCGCCAGCCTGCTGCCGCAGCAGCTGCACTTCTTCGCCGAGAACCACGAGCAGCTCATGGCGCACGACCTGTTCGACTGCATCGAGTGCGGCGCCTGCGCCTACGTCTGCCCGTCGAGCATCCCGCTGGTGCAGTACTACCGCGCGGCCAAGGCCGATATCCGCGAGCTGCAGCAGCGCCAGCTGAAGGCCGAGCAGTCGCGCCTGCGCTTCGAGCAGCGCCAGGACCGCCTGCGCCGCGAGGAAGAACAGCGCGCCGCCGAGCGCCTGGCCCGCCAGGAACGCGCGGCAGGCGGGCAGGAGGATCAGGCCGAGGTCGAAGCGCCCGCCGCGCAATCGGTGATCGAGCGGGTGAAGGCCGAGAAGGCCGTGGGCAATGCCCCCGACGCGCTCAAGCGGCTGAAGATCGAGGCGAGCATGGCCCAGGTCGCGCTGAAGAAAGCCGAGAAGCAGCTCGCCGCCCACGACACCGAACAGCTGCGCGCCCAGGTCGCCGATCTGCGCGGCGCCGCCGAAGCAGCCAGGGCCGCGCTGGCCGCCGCCGAAGCGGAAAGCGCCAGCGCCGCGCCGGCTCCGGCCGCCGCTGCCGTCGACGACGAAGCCGCGCTGAAGAAGGCGAAGATCGACGCCGCCATGGCCCGCGCCCGGCTGAAGAAGTCCGAGAAGGCCTTTGGCGATTCGCCCACCGACGAGCAGCGCGCCACCCTCGCCGCCCTGCGCGCGGACGTCGAGCGCATCGAGCTCATCCTCAACCAATTGCAGAGGTAAAGCATGCCGACCGAACCGAAAACCAGCGCCCCCATCGACGGTATCCTCGCCCTGCGCCAGGCCAAGCTGCGTTACATCGCCCAGCGCGACGCCCTGCGCCAGGCTGAACGCGAAGGCGCCTCCGACGAGGCGTTGAGCGCGATCCGCACGACGCTGGCGGAAGCCGAGCAAGCCCTGCATGCCGCCGAAGATTCCTGCGGCAAGGCGCCGCCGGACCTGGTGCGCACCGACAAGCACCCGATGAGCGATGCCCTGCGCGCAGCAAAGACCGAACTGGCCTACGCCCGCGCCGACCTGAAGAAGCTCGAACGCCAGGACGCCGCCGAAGCAGCCCTGGCCAGCGCCCGCGCGCGCCTGCAGGCGGCGCAACGCGCCGTCGCCGAGGCCGGCGGCGAGGAGCCTCGATGACGCTGCCGCGCATCAGCTCGCCCCACGCCACCGGCGGCAACCGCACGCAGAAGGTCATGCTGACGCTGCTGGCCGCCTGCGCGCCCGGCGCCCTGGTGCTGATCGGCCTGTACGGCATCGGCACGCTGTTCAACCTGCTCTGGTGCGGCCTGCTCGCTCTCGCCACCGAGGCGCTGATGCTCCGGCTGCGCAAGCGCCCGCTGGACTTCTTCCTCAAGGACGGCAGCGCGCTGGTCACCGCCGTGCTGCTGGCCCTGGCCCTGCCGCCCTATGCGCCCTGGTGGCTGAGCGGGCTCGCCACGCTGTTCGCCCTGGTGTTCGGCAAGCACCTGTACGGCGGCCTCGGGCAGAACCCGTTCAACCCGGCGATGGTCGGTTACGCGGTGGTGCTGGTGTCCTTCCCGCAATTGATGAGCCAGTGGCCGGCACCGGACAGCACGCCGGGGCTGGGCGATGGGCTGCGGCAGATTTTCGGCCTCGCCAGCCAGGCGCCGGACGCCTGGGTCGGCGCCACCGCGCTGGACGTGCTGCGCAACAACAACAGCCTGACCATGGACGAACTCCTGGCGCAGTCCCCGGCCTTCGGCCACATCGGCGGGCGCGGCGTGGAGCTGGTCAACCTGGCCTTCCTCGCCGGCGGCCTGTTCCTGCTCTGGCGCCGGCTGTTCACCTGGCACGCGCCGGTGGGCATGCTCGGCGCGCTGTTCGTCATGAGCCTGCTGTTCTGGAACGGTTCCGGCTCGGATTCCCACGGCTCGCCACTGCTGCACCTGTTCAGCGGGGCGAGCATGCTCGGCGCCTTCTTCATCGTCACCGACCCGGTCTCCGGTGCCACCAGCAACCGGGGCCGGCTGGTGTTCGGCATCGGCGCCGGCGTGCTCACCTACGTGATCCGCGCCTGGGGCGGCTACCCGGACGGCGTGGCCTTCGCCGTGCTGCTGATGAACCTCGCCGCGCCGACCATCGACTACTACACGCGCCCGCGCACCTACGGGCACAAGAAGCCCGAGCGCGGCTTCAAGGTGGGTGACTGATGAACCGCAACCGGCTGAAGAACGCCCTGGCGCTCGGCCTGCTCGCGGCGATCGCCGCCGGCGTGGTGGCGGTCGTCCACCAGTTCACCGCGCAACGCATCGACACCGCCCAGCGCGAGGCGCGCGGGCGCACCCTGCTGGAACTGCTGCCGCCCGGCAGCTACGACAACCATCCGCTGGAGAGCGAGGTCGGCACCTTCGATCCCAAGCTGCTCGGCCGCGACGAGCCGGCGCCGGCCTTCGTCGCCCGCCGCCAGGGCAAGGCCACGGCGGTGGTGCTCCAGCCCGTTGCGCGGGACGGCTACGGCGGCTCGATCCAGCTGCTGGTGGGCGTCACCGCCGAAGGCCGGCTGCTCGGCGTGCGGGTCGTGGCGCACCATGAAACACCCGGCCAGGGCGACCGCATCGAGCTGGGCAAGAGCGACTGGCTGCACGGCTTCGACGGCCGCGCGCTGGGCGATCCGGGCGATGCCGGCTGGAAGGTGAAGAAGGACGGCGGCCGGTTCGACCAGTTCGTCGGCGCCACCGTCACCCCGCGCGCGGTGGTCAAGGCGACGCACCGGGCGCTGCAGTATTTCGACGCGCACAAGGCGGAGCTGCTCGCCCCCGCCGCTTCGGGAGACAGCCATGAGTGATCCCGGCTACCGCGAACTGGCCCTGCAGGGCCTGTGGAAGAACAATCCGGGCCTGGTGCAGCTGCTCGGCCTGTGCCCGCTGCTGGGCACCAGCAACTCCGTGGTCAACGCCCTCGGCCTGGGCCTGGCGACGGTCTTCGTGCTGGTCTGCGCCAACGCCTCGGTGGCGCTGATCCGCGGCGCGCTGAGCGAGGCGGTGCGGCTGCCCGCCTTCGTCCTGATCATCGCCGCACTGACCACCTGCATCGAGCTGCTGATGCAGGCCTGGCGCTACGAGCTGTACCAGGTCCTCGGCATCTTCGTCCCGCTGATCACCACCAACTGCATGATCCTCGGCCGCGCCGAAGCCTTCGCCTCGCGCCAGGGCATGGCGCGCTCGGCCTTCGACGGCCTGATGATGGGCTGTGGATTCGCCCTGGTGCTGCTGGTGCTCGGCACGCTGCGCGAACTGCTCGGCCACGGTACCCTGCTGGCCGGCATGGACCTGCTGTTCGGCCCGGCGGCGGCGAGCTGGAAAGTGCAGCTCCTGGCGAACGGCCAGGGCTTCCTGCTGGCCATCCTGCCGCCCGGCGCCTTCCTGCTGCTGGGCCTGCTGATCGCCTTGAAGAACCGTATCGATGAAAGCCTGGCGGAACGCGCCCAGTCGCCGGCGGGCAATAAACCCGCCAGCCAGCGGCAGCGTGTCCGCGTGACCGGAGTGATCGAATGAATGCCGCCAAGCGCGCGGAGATTTTCCGCCGACTGCGTGAAGACAATCCCGACCCCAAGACCGAACTGGCCTACAGCTCGCCCTTCGAGCTGCTGATCGCGGTGATCCTCTCCGCCCAGGCCACCGACGTCGGGGTGAACAAGGCCACGGCGAAGCTCTACCCGGTGGCCAATACCCCGGAAGCCATCTACGCCCTGGGCGTCGAAGGGCTGTCGGAGTACATCAAGACCATCGGCCTGTACAACAGCAAGGCGAAGAACGTCATCGAGACCTGCCGCATCCTCGTCGAGAAGCACGGCAGCCGCGTGCCGGACAACCGCGAGGACCTCGAAGCCCTGCCCGGCGTGGGCCGCAAGACCGCCAACGTGGTGCTCAACACGGCGTTCCGACAGCCGGCGATGGCCGTGGACACGCACATCTTCCGGGTCGCCAACCGCACCAACATCGCCCCCGGGCGCAACGTGCTGGAGGTGGAGCGCAAGCTGCTGAAGTTCGTGCCCAGGGAGTATCTGCTCGACGCCCACCACTGGCTGATCCTGCACGGACGCTACGTCTGCAAGGCGCGCAAGCCGCAGTGTGGCAGCTGCCGGATCGAGGACCTGTGCGAGTACAAGCACAAGACTTCGGACGATTGAGAAACATCGGAAGAATCTCGCCGACTCATTGAAAAAATCTTTTTTACGGTCCCGTTCTTTGTCGATATAAGGGGCGCCAAGCACCCCCGCGTTGGAGTGAACCCATGGCAAGCGACAAAGAAGACCTCGAACTCGAGGACGAAGTCAGCACGGATGACAGCGACGATTCCGCCGAAGCCTCGGCAGAAGTCGCCAAGACCAACCTGACCAAGCGCCGCATCATCGACAACTACCTCGAAGAGCGCCGTCTGCAGCGCCAGCTGTCGGATTACGATTTCGACCTGTGAACGTAAAGCCCAGATGAAAAAGCCCCGCATCGCCGCGGGGCTTTTTGTTTTTGGCCTTTCAGCGCTTTTGTAGGAGCGAGCTTGCTCGCGAACCGATTCAGCGCCGATCTGGAGGGTTGGTCGGCTTTGTTCGCGAGCACGGGCTTGGCCAAAGCCCGGGCGCTCAGGCGCGCTGCACCACCCGGTAGCACGGCTCGTAGGCCGCGCCGCCCGGCAGCTTCATCCGGTGCTGCTCGACGAAGGCCTGCAGCAGCGCGTCCAGCGGCGCCATGATCGCCGCGTCGCCGTGGATCTCGTAGGGTCCGTGCTGCTCGATCTGGCGGATGCCCTTGTCCTTCACGTTGCCGGCGACGATGCCGGAGAACGCCCGGCGCAGGTTCGCCGCCAGCTCGTGGGGCGGCACCTCGCGGCGCAGGTCGAGGCGGGCCATGTTTTCGTGGGTGGGCTCGAACGGACGCTGGAAGCCTTCGTCGATCTTCAGCAGCCAGTTGAAGTGATAGGCGTCGTTGCGCTCGCGGCGGAACTGCTTGACCCGCTTGATGCCCTCGTTCATCTCCCGCGCCACCTGCGCCGGGTCGTCGATGATGATCTTGTAGCGGCGCTGCGCCGCTTCGCCCAGGGTCGCGCCGATGAAGGTGTGCAGCTGCTCGATGTAGTCCGACGCGCTGCGCGGGCCGGTGAGGACCAGCGGGAAGGGCATGTCCTGGTTGTCCGGGTGCATCAGGATGCCCAGCAGGTAGAGGAACTCCTCCGCCGTGCCGACGCCGCCGGGGAACACGATGATGCCGTGGCCGACGCGGACGAAGGCTTCCAGGCGCTTCTCGATGTCCGGCAGGATCACCAGTTCGTTGACGATCGGGTTCGGCGCCTCGGCGGCGATGATGCCCGGCTCGCTCAGGCCCAGGTAGCGGCCTTCGGTGTTGCGCTGCTTGGCGTGGCCGATGGTGGCGCCCTTCATCGGCCCCTTCATCACGCCCGGCCCGCAGCCGGTGCAGACGTCGAGGCTGCGCAGGCCCAGCTCGTGGCCGACCTTCTTGGTGTACTTGTATTCGTTGGTGCTGATCGAGTGGCCGCCCCAGCACACGACGATCTTCGGCTCCGCCCCCGGACGCAGCGCGCGGGCATTGCGCAGCAGGTGGAAGAGGTAGTCGGTGATGCCGGCGGAGCTGTCCAGGTCGATGCGCCGGCTGTCCATTTCGTTCTGGGTGTAGACGATGTCGCGCAGGGCGCTGAACAGCATCTCGCGGGTGCTGGCGATCATCTCGCCGTCGACGAAGGCGTCGGCCGGGGCGTTGAACAGTTCCAGGCGCACGCCGCGTTCCTGCTGGTGGATCTGCAGTTCGAAGTCGCGGTAGGCCTCGAGGATGTTCTTGGCGTTGTCGATCCGCGTGCCGGTGTTGAGGATGGCCAGGGCACACTGGCGGAAGAGCGTGTAGCTGCTGCCCGAGCCCGCTTCGCTGAGCTGGTGCACTTCACGTTGGGAAAGGGTTTCGAGGCTGCCCTTGGGGCTAACCGAGGCACTGGTAACCGGTCTTGGGGACATTCTGCATTCCATGACGAGGATGCCGGCCGCCGCAAGGCAGGGCATCCGGAAAATCGGTACGGTCGTTCGCTGTTCGGCACGGCGCAGCGGGGATCGTCCGGCCGCTCGCGGTGCTCCAGAGTCTCTGACAAGCAAATGACCGAAACTGCTTCCACGATCGCCGCCCGTGGCGACGCTCGTGCAGGTCAGTATGCCTGGGATGCGCGGCCCCGGGCGCCCGCGCGCAAGGAAAAACCCCGCCAGAGGGCGGGGTTTTTCGAAGATCGCAGACTCAGTCCTTGCGCTGCGGCGAGAGCAGCTCGACCTTGTAGCCGTCCGGGTCCTCGACGAAGGCCAGGATGCTGCTGCCGTGCTTCATCGGACCGGGCTCGCGGGTGATCTTGCCGCCACGGGAGCGGATGTCGTCGCAGGCCTTGTAGACGTCCGCCACTTCCAGGGCGATGTGGCCGTAGCCGGTGCCCAGCTCGTACGTGTCCACGCCCCAGTTGTAGGTCAGCTCGATCACGCTGTTCTCGTCTTCGCTGCCGTAGCCGACGAAGGCCAGGGTGAACTGGCCGTCCGGATAATCCTTGCGGCGCAGCAGGGTCATGCCCAGGACTTCGGTGTAGAAGGCGATGGATTTGTCCAGGTCGCCGACGCGCAGCATGGTGTGCAGCAGTCTCATCGATTCTTCCTCATCAGGCGCCCCGGATGCGGGGCTGATAAACACGAACCCCGGCTCGTGGCCGGGGTTCGTTGTTCTTTTGTAGGAGCGAGCTTGCTCGCGAACCGGGCAAAAAGCAAAAGCTTCGCCAACTCGCGCCTACCCGGGAACCGCTCAGAACAGCTTGCGGCCCTTGTTCGCGGCGATGCGCATGCGCAGCGCGTTGAGCTTGATGAAGCCGGCGGCGTCAGCCTGGTTGTAGGCGCCGCCATCTTCCTCGAAGGTCGCGATGTTGGCGTCGAACAGCGAGTCGTCGGACTTGCGGCCGACCACGATGACGTTGCCCTTGTACAGCTTCAGGCGGACCACGCCGTTCACGTACTCCTGGGAGGAGTCGATCATCTGCTGCAGCATCTCGCGCTCCGGGCTCCACCAGTAGCCGGTGTAGATCAGCTTGGCGTAGCGCGGCATCAGCTCGTCCTTCAGGTGAGCGACTTCGCGGTCCAGGGTGATCGACTCGATGGCGCGGTGCGCCTTGAGCATGATGGTGCCGCCGGGGGTCTCGTAGCAGCCGCGGGACTTCATGCCGACGTAGCGGTTCTCGACGATGTCCAGGCGGCCGATGCCGTTGGCGCCGCCGATGCGGTTCAGCTCGGCGAGCACCTGGGCCGGAGTCATGTCCTTGCCGTCGATGGCGACGATGTCGCCCTTGCGGAAGGTCAGCTCGATGTAGGTCGGGGTATCCGGAGCCTTCTCGGGGGAAGTGGTCCAGCGCCACATGTCCTCTTCGTGCTCGGTCCAGGTGTCCTCCAGCACGCCGCCTTCATAGGAGATGTGCAGCAGGTTGGCGTCCATGGAGTACGGCGACTTCTTCTTGCCGTGGCGCTCGATCGGGATGTTGTGGGTTTCGGCGTAGTCCATCAGCTTCTCGCGGGACAGCAGGTCCCACTCGCGCCAGGGAGCGATCACCTTGACGCCCGGCTTGAGCGCGTAGGCGCCCAGTTCGAAGCGCACCTGGTCGTTGCCCTTGCCGGTGGCGCCATGGGAGATGGCGTCGGCGCCGGTCTCGTTGGCGATCTCGATCAGGCGCTTGGCGATCAGCGGACGGGCGATGGAAGTACCCAGCAGGTACTCGCCTTCGTAGATGGTGTTGGCACGGAACATCGGGTAGACGAAGTCGCGGACGAACTCTTCGCGCAGGTCCTCGATGTAGATCTCCTTGACACCCAGCGCCTTGGCCTTGGCGCGGGCCGGCTCGACCTCCTCGCCCTGGCCCAGGTCGGCAGTGAAGGTCACCACTTCGCAGTTATAGGTATCCTGCAGCCACTTCAGAATTACCGAGGTGTCCAGGCCACCGGAATACGCCAGGACTACCTTCTTCACGTCCGCCATGCCACTCAACTCCACGGGGTTGTCACGAAAGGGATCGATTCTACTGCCCGCCCAGGATAATTTACAGAGGCGCGACAGCTTTAGACGACAAAGCGACAAATACTATCGTCGGTGCGACTCGCCGCCGCAGGCTCAGCTCTTCGGCGCGGGGCTGGCGGCAGGCGCTGGGGCCGCGCCGGCCGTCGAAGCCTCCGGCGTGGCGGGCGCCGCCGACGCCGGGGCGGCCGGCGTCTCCTCGGCAACCGGCCCGCGGGACAGGCTCACCGCCACCCGGCGATTGCGCGCCCGGTTGGCCTCGGAGTTGTTCTTCACCAGCGGATAGCGCTCGCCATAGAAGCGCACGGTGATCTGCGATTCCGGCACGCCATTGGCCTTGAGGTACTCCATCACCGCGACGGCGCGGCGGCGCGAGGCGTCGCGGTTGGCCAGGCGATTACCGCTGTTGTCGGAATGGCCGTCGAGCTCGATGCGGTTCACGCTCGGGTCGGCCTTCAGGTATTGCAGGATGATGTCCAGCCTGGCGCGGCCCGAGGCGTCGAGCTCGGTGCCGCCGCCGGGGAAGCCGATCTGGCCCTGCCGGACCTGGTCGAAATTGACCGGCAGCATCTTCGCCGAGCAGTCCTGGAACTGCGCGTAACCGGCGGCGAAACGCGTCGGCAGCAGGCGCACCAGCAGGTTCTCGCCGTCGCGGGTGCGGTGGCGGACTTCCGGCGTGCGACCTTCCAGCAGGCCGTTGAGCAGGCGCCCGGCCTGCTGCTGGCTGCTGTTGAAGGGCACGTCGCCGCCGCCGACCTGCACCGAACCGAGGTTCACGTCGCCCAGCCCCGGCCGCCACGGCGGCGCCGCCGCCAGCAGGGTCGCCGAGCCGCTGCCGAGCCAGCCCCGCTGGGGCTTGAGGCGGAAGGTCGGCTGCTCGCCGGCGCGCCAGACGAACTCGCCCAGGCCGAAGCCGGCCACGCTCTGCGACAGGCGGCACTCGAACGGGTCGCCCGCCACCGTCCATTCGGCGCTTTCCAGGCGCGGCTGGAAGGTCAGCCCCCAGGCCGGAAGGCTGGCGCAAAGGGCGAGCAGGAGCAGGGAGGGCTGGCGCACGATGGCTTCCACACAGATAAAAAGGCGTCGCGAGAAACTATCGGCCGGGCTCGGCAAAACTTGATAGCGAGTGCCGGCGGCGGCCTTTTCCGGTAGCATTTCACCCTCTTCCCGCTGCAACCGCCTTCCTGGAATCCGCATGTCCGACCGCCTGACACTCCTGCGCCCCGACGACTGGCACATCCACCTGCGCGACGGCGCCGCGCTCGCGCAAACCGTCGGCGACGCCGCCCGCACCTTCGGCCGCGCCATCATCATGCCGAACCTGGTTCCGCCGGTGCGCAACGCCGCCGAAGCCGACGTCTATCGCCAGCGCATCATCAAAGCCCGTCCGGCCGGCAGCCGCTTCGAGCCGCTGATGGTGCTCTACCTCACCGACCGCACCAGCGCCGAGGACGTCCGCGCCGCCAAGGCCTCGGGCTACGTGCACGCGGCCAAGCTGTACCCGGCCGGCGCCACCACCAACTCCGATTCCGGCGTGACCAGCATCGACAACATCTTCCCCGTGCTCGAAGCCATGGCCGAAGTCGGCCTGCCGCTGCTTGTGCACGGCGAGGTGACCCGCGCCGAAGTCGACGTGTTCGACCGCGAGAAGCGCTTCATCGACGAGCACCTGACCCGCGTGGTCGAGCGTTTCCCGAGCCTGAAGGTGGTCGTCGAGCACATCACCACCGGCGATGCCGCGCAGTTCGTCACGGCCGCCCCGGCCAACGTCGGCGCCACCATCACCGCGCACCACCTGCTGTACAACCGCAACCACATGCTGGTCGGCGGCATCCGCCCGCACTTCTATTGCCTGCCGATCCTCAAGCGCAACACCCACCAGGAAGCCCTGCTGGATGCGGCGACCAGCGGCAATCCGAAGTTCTTCCTCGGCACGGACTCCGCGCCCCACGCGCGCCACGCCAAGGAAGCCGCCTGCGGCTGCGCCGGCTGCTACACCGCCTACGCCGCCATCGAGCTGTATGCCGAGGCCTTCGAGCAGCGCAACGCGCTGGACAAGCTGGAAGCCTTCGCCAGCTTCCATGGCCCGGACTTCTACGGCCTGCCGCGCAACAGCGACCGCATCACCCTGGTGCGCGAGGAATGGAATGCCCCGGCGGCGTTGCCGTTCGGTGATCTCGAAGTGGTTCCGCTGCGTGCCGGCGAGAAGCTGCGCTGGCGCCTGCTGGAGACCGAGGCATGAGTGACGAGAACGAAATCTTCGAAGAAGAACTCGACGGTTCCTTCCCGCCGGGCCCGCGCCACCCGATGGCGCGCCGCTTCCGTGGCTACCTGCCGGTGGTGGTGGATGTCGAGACCGGCGGCTTCAACTGCGCCACCGACGCGCTGCTGGAAATCGCCGCCGTCACCATCGGCATGGACGAAAGCGGCTACCTGTTCCCGGAACACACATACTTCTTCCGCGTCGAGCCCTTCGAAGGCGCCAACATCGAGCAGGCGGCGCTGGAGTTCACCGGCATCAAGCTGGACCACCCGCTGCGCATGGCCGTGCAGGAAGAGCAGGCGCTGACCGAGATCTTCCGTGGCGTGCGCAAGTCGCTGAAGTCCAACGGCTGCAAGCGGGCGATCCTGGTCGGCCACAACAGCAGCTTCGACCTCGGCTTCCTCAACGCCGCGGTGAACCGCAGCGGCGTGAAGCGCAACCCGTTCCACCCCTTCTCCAGCTTCGACACCGCCACCCTCGCCGGCCTCGCCTACGGCCAGACCGTGCTGGCCAAGGCCTGCCAGACCGCCGGCATCGAGTTCGACAACCGCGAGGCACACTCGGCGCGCTACGACACCGAGAAGACCGCCGAGCTGTTCTGCGGCATCGTCAACCGCTGGAAGGAGTTCGGCGGCTGGATGGAAGACGATCACTGATCGTCTGCCCACCTGCATGAAAAAGCCCCGCCGAAGCGGGGCTCTTTCATGACCAACCGGCCTTACAGCTTGCTGGCGTGCTGGGCCAGGTAGGCGGCAACGCCTTCGGGCGAGGCGGTCATGCCGCTGTCACCCTTCTTCCAGTTGGCCGGGCAGACTTCGCCGTGCTCTTCGGTGAACTGCAGGGCATCGACCAGGCGCAGCAGCTCGTCCATGTTGCGGCCCAACGGCAGGTCGTTGACGATCTGCGAACGCACCACGCCATTCTGGTCGATCAGGAAAGCGCCGCGGAACGCGACACCCTCGGCGGACTCGACGTCATAGGCCTTGGCGATTTCATGGGTGATGTCGGCGGCCAGGGTGTACTTGACCGGGCCGATGCCGCCCTTGTCCACCGGGGTGTTGCGCCAGGCGTTGTGGGTGAAGTGGGAGTCGATGGATACGCCGATGACTTCGACGTTACGGGCCTGGAACTCGGGGATGCGGTGGTCTAGGGCGATCAGTTCGGACGGGCAGACGAAGGTGAAGTCCAGCGGGTAGAAGAACACCAGGCCGTACTTGCCCTTGATGGCTTCGGACAGCACGAAGCTGTCGACGATCTCGCCGCTGCCGAGGACGGCGGCTACGTTGAAGTCGGGAGCTTTCTTACCTACGAGTACGCTCATTCCATGTCTCCTTCGGTGGTGAGGACTTGAGGGAGTGCAAGATGCCCTGCCCGGCGCGAGGCGGCCGGATCCACGGGCTATCCACTCCAGTGGGCCGGTCATGATACACCGCCGTTTTCCGCCGCGCCCAGCGCATCCCCCCGTTCGCTCGCCAAGGGTAAGTCATTGACGGACATGACCATTTGTCTGGCCATGGAAAAGCCAGTCCAGCAAATTTTGACAATCATTCTCATTAAGATTAGTATCGCTTCCAACAACCCATCAGCGAGCCGTAGTGCAACCATGTACGTCTGCCTCTGCCAAGGTGTCACCGATAGCCAGATCCGCGATGCAATCTACGAAGGTTGCTGCAGTTACCGCGAAGTGCGTGAAAGCACCGGCGTCGGTACCCAGTGCGGCAAGTGCGCCTGCCTCGCCAAGCAGGTCGTCCGCGACACCCTGGGTGAACTGCAGAGCGCGCAGCCGATGAACTACTCCCTTGCCTACACGGCAGGCTGATCGACCCGACCTGCGGTCAGTTCGGCGGCAATTCAAAAAAAACCGGGCCAAGCCCGGTTTTTTTGTGTCTGGAATTCAGCGTCTTAGCGCCGGGTTGCGGAACCAAAGCATTCGCATTCATATTCCTTTTCATAAGGAATTCAAGTACTTACTTTTGACAGCCGGTTATATGGGAGCCACACTTTCAGACTCTCCCACTCCACACGGCAGGACTCCGGCATGAAAGGCGACAAGAAAGTCATCCAGCACTTGAACAAGGTCCTCGGCAACGAGCTGATCGCGATCAACCAATACTTCCTGCACTCGCGCATGTGGAACGACTGGGGCCTGAAGCGCCTCGGCGCGCACGAGTACCACGAATCCATCGACGAGATGAAGCACGCAGACAAGCTCGTCGAACGCATCCTGTTCCTCGAAGGCCTGCCCAACCTGCAGGACCTGGGCAAGCTGCTGATCGGCGAGAACACCCAGGAAATGCTGCAGTGCGACCTCAACCTGGAACTCAAGGCCGCCAAGGACCTGCGCGACGCCATCGTGCATTGCGAAAGCGTGCATGACTACGTGAGCCGCGACCTGCTCCGGCAGATCCTCGAGTCCGAGGAAGAGCACATCGACTACCTGGAAACCCAGCTGGGCCTGATCCAGAAGGTCGGCCTGGAGAACTACCTGCAGTCGCACATGCACGAAGACGACTGACAGGCCAGCGGCACCGGCGCGGTTGTGGACGCCGGTGCCCTCCCCTCCTAGACGTTCGCCTGCGGCGGGCGGCGCACCAGTGACGCCTTGAGCACCAGCCCGGCGCACAACCCCACCACCACCAGCAACGACAGACGCAGCCCCACGTGTTCGGCGAGGAAGCCGATCAGCGGCGGCCCCATCAGCAGCCCCCCATAGCCGAACGACGCCACCGCGGCCACGCCGCTGGAAGGCTCGACGCCCGGCCGGTTGCCCGCCGCGCCGATCAGGATCGGCACCACCACCGACAACCCCGCACCCACCAGGGCGAAGCCGGCGATGACGCCAGCCACCCAGGGGCTGAACAACGCCAGCAGCATGCCCGCACCGGCCAGCAGCGCCAGGTTGCGCACCAGCGCCTCGTCGGCGAAGCGCACACGCAGGCGGTCGCCGAACAGACGGCCGAGCACCATGGTCGCGGAGAACGCAGCGAAGCCCAGCGCCGCCAGGCGCTCCGACGCGCCCATCACCTGATGCAGCAGCAAGGCGCCCCAGTCGGCAACCGCGCCTTCCGAGACGAACGCGCACAGCGTCAGCAGCCCGAGACCGACCAGCGCCGGCGGCGGCAGGCGCCAGCCGCGTCCGGCCGGTGTCGGCTCCTCCGCGGGCTGCGGACGGCCCTCGAACAGATGGCGGGCGAAGAACGGCAGGAACACCACCGCCAGCACCGCCACCAGGGTGAAATGCCAGATCGGCGCCAGCCCGGCGAAGACCGACGCGCCGACGGCGCCGACCAGTCCACCGAGGCTGTACATGCCGTGCAGGCTGGAAATGCAGGGGCGTCCGAGACGCCGCTCCACTTCCACCGCCTGGGTGTTCATCGCCACGTCCATGCAGGCGAAGCTCAGGCCGACGATCAGAAGCCCCGCCGCCAGCTCCCAGACATTGCGCATCAGCCCCAGCAGCGGGAAGCAGGCCATCAGCGCCAGGCCGAAGGCGACGGTCACCGCCCGGCTGCCATAGCGGCGCACCAGGGCGCCGGCGAAGACGAACGCCAGCATCGCGCCAACGCCCGCGCCCAGCAGCGCCTGGCCGAGCTGCTGCTCGTCCGCCCCGGTCATGCTCTTGAGCGCCGGAACCCGGCCCATCACGCTGCCATGCACCATCCCGCCCATGGCGAAGCAGTAGCCGCAGGCCCGGCGCGCGGCACTGGCCCGCGATTGCTCAGTCATTCCTTTCTTCCCAAAAAACAAAGCCCCGCCGAAGCGGGGCCTTGTGCGACAGCACGAAAGACTCAGGCGCTGGCCTTGTCCACCGCTTCCTTGATCATCGGTTGCAGCTCGCCCTTCTCGAACATCTCGACCAGGATGTCGCTGCCGCCGACCAGTTCGCCACCGACCCACAGTTGCGGGAAGGTCGGCCAGTTGGCGTACTTGGGCAGGTTCGCGCGGATTTCCGGATTCTGCAGGATGTCGACATAGGCGAACTTCTCGCCACACGCCATCAGCACCTGCGCGGCGCGGGCCGAGAAGCCGCACTGCGGAGCGTTCGGCGAGCCCTTCATGTACAGCAGGACGGGGTTGTTGGCGATCTGTTCTTTGATGGTATCGATGATATCCATGAAGTTCCTCGGCTGAACTATCAGATACTGACCCGGCAGCGCCACGGGCGGCGTCTGGCCGGCACGGTTGCGCGCATTGTACTGCAAAGCCGAGCGTAGCGCTCGGCTTTGCAGAGGCACTGCGACAGCCTGTCAGGCCGCTTCGACCTCCACCGGCACGCCGTTCAGCGCGGTGTTGCCGGAGAGCGCGTCGAGATGGCGCTCGTCGGTCAGGTCATTGGCGCTGACCCCGCCCTGCTCGCGGGCGATCGATAGCTGCACGCCCGGCCGCCCGTGCCCCCAGCCGTGGGGCAGGCTGACCACCCCGGCCATCACTTCGTCGCTGGCCGCCACCTCGATCTCGATACTGCCGACCCGCGAGCGCACCCGCACCCGCTGGCCGTCCACCAGGCCGCGCGCCGCCAGGTCCCGTGGGTGCATGAGCAACTGGTGGCGCGGCTTGCCCTTCACCAGGCGGTGATAGTTGTGCATCCAGGAGTTGTTGCTGCGCACATGGCGACGGCCGATCAGCAGCAACTGGTCCGCCGCCGGCGCCTGGGTGCCGGCGAAGCGGCGCAGGTCGTCCAGCAGGATCGGCGGCGCGGCCTCGACGCTGCGGCTGGCGGTTTTCAGGCGCGCGGAGAGGTTCGGCCGCAGCGGGCCGAGGTCCAGCCCGTGGGGATGCTCGCGCAGCAGCACCAGGTTGAGCTTGTGCTCGCTGGCGTCGCCATAGGGGCCGAAGCGCAGGCCCATCTCGATCATCTGCTCCGGTGCCAGGGTCGGCTTGAGCTCGGTGCCCGTGTGCGCGGCGTAGGCCATGGCCAGGCCGACGAAGATTTCCCAGTCGTGCAGCGCGCCCTCCGGCCTGGGCAGCACCGCCTCGTTGAAGCGGGTGACGTTACGTACCGCGAAGAGGTTGAAGGAAGTGTCGTAGTGATCGTGCTCCAGCGGCGCGGTGGGCGGCAGGATCAGGTCGGCGTAGCGGGTGGTCTCGTTGACGTAGAGGTCGATGCTGAGCATGAACTCCAGACCGTCCAGCGCCTGCTCCAGGCGCCGCCCATTGGGCGTGGACAGCACCGGGTTGCCCGCCACCGTGACCAGCGCGCGGACCTGCCCTTCGCCCCCGGTGAGCATCTCCTCGGCCAGCGCCGCCACCGGCAGCTCGCCGCCGTACTCCGGCAGGCCGGACACCCGGCTCTGCCAGCGGTTGAAGGCGCCGCCGGAAGTCGTTGCCACCAGATCCACCGCCGGCGTGGTGCACAGCGTGCCACCGACGCGGTCGAGGTTGCCGGTGAGCAGGTTGACCAGTTGCACCAGCCACTGGCACAGGCTGCCGAACACCTGGGTGGAAACGCCCATGCGGCCGTAGCAGACGGCCTTGTCGGCGGCGGCGAAGTCCCGCGCCAGCTGGCGGATGACCTCCGCCGGCACGCCGCAGCGCTCGGCCATCGCCTCGACCCGGAACGGCTTCAGCGCCTCGCGCACGGTCTCCAGGCCGGTCACCGGCAGATGGCTCTCGCGGGTCAGTCCTTCGCCGAGCAGCGTGTCGAGGATGCCCAGCAGCAACGCGGCATCCTCGCCCGGGCGGACGAACAGGTGCTGGTCGGCGATCGCCGCGGTCTCGGTGCGCCGCGGGTCGACCACCACCAGGCGCCCGCCGCGCTTCTGCACCGCCTTCAGGCGCTTCTCCACGTCGGGCACGGTCATGATGCTGCCGTTGGAGGCCAGCGGGTTGCCGCCGAGGATCAGCATGAAGTCGGTCTGGTCGATGTCCGGGATCGGGATCAGCAGGCCGTGGCCGTACATCTGCTGGCTGACCAGGTGGTGCGGCAACTGGTCGACCGAGGTCGCCGAGTAGCGGTTGCGCGTCTTCAGCTGGCCGAGGAAGTAGTTGCTGTGGGTCATCAGCCCGTAGTTGTGCACGCTGGGATTGCCCTGGTACACCGCGACGGCGTCGTTGCCGTGGCGCTCGCGAATCTCCGCCAGGCGCGTGGCGACCAGCTCGAAGGCCTCGTCCCAGCCGATCGGCTGCCATTCGTTGCCGACGCGGCGCACCGGCTGGCGCAGGCGGTCCGGGTCGTTCTGGATGTCCTGCAGCGCCACCGCCTTGGGGCAGACGTGGCCGCGGCTGAAACTGTCCTGTGGATCGCCCTTGATCGAGAGGATGCGCTCGCCCTCGGTCTCGATGGTCAGGCCGCAGATGGCCTCGCACAGATGGCACGCACGGTGGTGGAGGGTCTTGCTCATGGCTCGCCTCGTCGTTGTTGTCGCCGGGCGCTCGTGGCGCGCCGGTCGTCTTGTCGAGCGAGCACTATGGATCGGACCCGGCCTGGACGCCACTGGCGTCAGTCGGGTGAATTGGCAGGCATCACAGCAGGGGATGATCGATACAAGCGCGGGAGTCCGGAGCTCACTCCCGCACAGGCGCCGGTGAGATTGCCTCACCGGCACGGCAACATCACTGGATGCTCTTGATCGAGCCCTTGTTGCCGGTCACTTTCACGTCGACCTTCTTGAAGATGAAGTAATCGTTGACGCTCACTTCATAGCGCGGCGCGACGATCAGGTCGGAGCCGGAGCTCTTCACGGCCTTGTAGGCGGCAGCGGCCTTGACGCCGGCAACCGGATCGAAGGAAGCCAGCCCCAGACCGCCGGACTCGCCGCCATAGGTCACGCCGTCGGCGTATTGGGAGTCGCCGCCGAACTTGATGAAGCCGAAGAGGATATTGACCTGCGACTGACCGCTGATCTTCTCGCCCACACTGACGTTCGCTTTCAGGTCCGTCTTCACGTCGCCGGCAACCGGGGCGACCGGCTGGCTGATGCTGTAGCTGGTGCAACCACTGGCGGTGGCAATGACCGCAGCGATGGCAGAGGACATCCAGAACTTCTTCATGAACAACTCCTTAGGGGATAACACGGATACGCCACCTTCTGATGGCGGCGAAAAGCTACCAATCGCCCCCTGGCCGGGTATGTAGTCCGCCTCCCCCGGGGACGTAGGAAACCTCCCAGAGCCATGATCTGTACGGAACTTGCGTAGATGCGTAATTTCCTTATAGGATCGCGCCTTCCCCTTTTTCCGCTCCATGCGGTCCCGCCGCAGGTTCAGCCCGTTTTTTCTCACGAAATCCGGTCGGTACCTCGGCCCGATTCCGAGAATCAGCAGTAGGTACGAACCATGAGCGCACGGCACTTCCTCTCGATGCTGGATTACACGACCGACGAACTCCTCGGTCTGATCCGCCGCGGCAGCGAGCTGAAGGACCTGCGTGACCGAGGCGTGCTCTACGAGCCGCTGAAGAACCGCGTGCTGGGCATGATCTTCGAGAAGGCCTCGACCCGGACGCGGATTTCCTTCGAAGCCGGCATGATCCAGCTCGGCGGCCAGGCCATCTTCCTCTCCCCGCGCGACACCCAGCTGGGCCGTGGCGAGCCGGTCGCCGACGCCGCGCGGGTGATGTCGCGGATGGTCGACGCGGTGATGATCCGCACCTTCGCCCACAGCAACCTGATCGAGTTCTCGGAAAACTCCCGCGTGCCGGTGATCAACGGCCTGTCGGACGACCTGCACCCCTGCCAGCTGCTGGCCGACATGCAGACCTTCCATGAACACCGCGGCAGCATCGCCGGCAAGACCGTGGCCTGGATCGGCGACGGCAACAACATGTGCAACAGCTACATCGAGGCGGCCATCCGCTTCGACTTCCAGTTGCGCGTCGCCTGCCCGGAGGGCTACGAGCCGAACGCCGCCCTGCTGGCCCTGGCCGGCGAGCGCGTGAAGGTCGTGCGCGACCCGCGCGAAGCGGTGGCCGGCGCGCACCTGGTGAGCACCGACGTGTGGGCCTCCATGGGCCAGGAAGACGAAGCGGCCGCGCGCATGCGCCTGTTCCAGCCATATCAGGTAACACGAGCGCTGCTCGATGGCGCGGCGGCGGATGTACTATTCATGCACTGCCTGCCGGCCCACCGTGGCGAAGAGATCAGCGAAGACCTGCTGGACGATGCGCGCTCCGTGGCCTGGGACCAGGCGGAAAACCGTCTGCACGCCCAGAAGGCCCTGCTCGAACTGCTGGTCGAGCACGCCCACTACGCCTGATGGCCTGTCCATGGTCCGCCCGCGATTGCCCGGGCCGCGTTGGAATCAGGGAAAATGCTCATGCAGCAGGCGTAAACTGCGCGTTTCTACCTGATTCCGCCTGGCCTGGACTGCGCCCGGCGAGATTCTGAACAGGCTCTACGTTCGATGACAAAATCGCTGCTGCTCAACCTCGACGATCTTTCCTGTGGCTATGAACAGCAGCGTGTGGTGCAAGGCGTCAGCCTGCACCTGAACGCCGGCGACATCGGCTGCCTGCTCGGCCCCTCGGGCTGCGGCAAGACCACCACGCTGCGCGCCATCGCCGGCTTCGAGCCGGTGCAGAGCGGCCGGATCGAGCTGGCCGGCGAAGTCATTTCCCGCCCCGGCTTCACCCTGTCGCCGGAGAAGCGCCGGATCGGCATGGTGTTCCAGGACTACGCGCTGTTCCCGCACCTCTCGGTGGCCGACAACGTCGCCTTCGGCATCCGCAAGCACCCCGGGCGCGAACGCATCGTCGACGAGCTGCTGCAACTGGTGAAGCTCGACGCCCTGGGCCAGCGCTACCCCCACGAACTCTCCGGCGGCCAGCAGCAACGCGTGGCCCTGGCCCGCGCGCTGGCGCCGCAACCGCAGCTGCTGCTGCTCGACGAACCCTTCTCCAACCTCGACGTGGAGCTGCGCCGCCAGCTCAGCCACGAGGTGCGCGACATCCTCAAGGCACGCGGCACCAGCGCGATCCTGGTCACCCATGACCAGGAAGAAGCCTTCGCCGTCAGCGACCACGTCGGCGTGTTCCGCCACGGCCGGCTGGAGCAGTGGGACACCCCGTTCAACCTCTACCACGAACCGCAGACGCCCTTCGTCGCCAGCTTCGTCGGCCAGGGCTATTTCATTCGCGGGCAGATGCACGGGACCGATGCGGTGCAGACCGAACTGGGCCTGCTGCGCGGCAACCGTGCCTACAGCCTGCCCGACGGCAGCGCGGTGGACGTGCTGCTGCGGCCGGACGACCTCGTGCCAGCCGGCGACGGCGCATTGAAGGCGCGAATCATCGGCAAATCCTTCCTCGGCGCGGCGACCCTGTATCGCCTGCAATTGCCCACCGGCACCCAGCTGGAATCGCTCTTCCCCAGCCACGCCGATCACGAGCCGGGCGATGAAGTCGGCATCGGCGTCGCCGCCGAGCACCTGGTGCTGTTCCCGGCCCAGGGCAGCGTGGCGCTCTAGTCCAGCGCGCGCTCCAGCTCCAGCAGCAACTCCGGCAGCAGCTCGAACAGGTCGCCCTGCAGGCCGTAGTCGGCGATCTCGAAGATCGGTGCATCCGGGTCCAGGTTGATCGCCGCGATGACCTTGGCGTCCTTCATGCCCGCCACGTGCTGCACCGCCCCGGAAATCCCCACCGCCAGGTAAAGCTCCGGCGCGACGATGCGCCCGGACTGGCCGATCTGCAGTTCCGCCGGCGCGAAGCCCGCGTCCACCGCCGCCAGTGACGCGCCGACGGCGCCCTGCAGACGATCCGCCAGCGGATACAGCGCGGAGAATCCCTCCGCCGTCTGCAAGCCGCGGCCACCCGCGACAATCACCCGCGCCGACTCCAGCGCCGGCCGCTCGGAGTCGGGATGCTCCTCGCCCAGCCAGTGCGACAGCCCCAGGTCGCCCGGCCCGTTCACCCGCTCCAGTCCGGCATTGCCGCCCTGGGCCGCAACGGGATCGAACGCCGTGGGACGAATGCCCAGCACCTTCACCGCCCCCTCGCAGCGCAGGGTGGCGATGGCGTTGCCGGCGTAGATCGGGCGCTTGAAGGTCTCGCCGTCGACCACGGCGATGACCTCGGACAGCGCATCCACATCCAGCAACGCCGCGATGCGCGGCAGGCAATCGCGGCCCATGGCGCTGGCGGGCGCTAGCAGATGGCTGTAGCGCGGAGCCAGGCTCGCGACCAGCGCCGAGAGGTTCTCCGCCAGCAGGTGATCGTAGGCGGGGTCGTCCGCCAGCAGGACGCGGTCGACGCCCTCGATCCGGCGTGCCTGCGCGGCGAGCCCGGCGAGGCCGCTGCCGGCCAGCAGCAGATGAATCTCGCCGCCGATCTGCCGGGCGGCCGCGATGGTGCTCAAGGTCGCCGGCGAGAGAACGGCGGCGCCGGTGTTGGATTGATAGTCAGCGATGACCAGGATTGCCATGGACCTGCCTCCGATCCTGCGAACCGCGCCACAGCGGCGCGGTTTCCCATGCCGGAAGCCTAAGCGAGGGCGCCGGCGGCGCCCCGGTCACAGATCAAGCAACCAGCAGACGACCGCTGGCCACCAGGCGCGCATGGCCGGCGATGCTGACGCGGTCGCCTTCCAGCCGGCACCACAGCTCGCCACCGCGCGCCGAGCACTGGTAGGCGAGCATCTGCCGCTTGTTCAGGCGCTGCGACCAGTAGGGAATCAGGCTGCAATGGGCGGCGCCGGTCACCGGGTCCTCATTGAGGCCGATGGCCGGGGCGAAGAAGCGCGAGACGAAATCGTAGTCGTCGCTGCGCGCGGTGACGATCACGCCCAGGTAGGGCATCCGCGCCAGCGCCGCGAAGTCCGGCGCGCAGCCGCGCACCGCGTGCTCGGATTCCAGCAGCACCAGCAGGTGCGCCGCGGTGCTCAGGGCATCCACCACCGGCACGCCCAGGGCCTGCTCCAGCTCCACGGTGCTGCCCGCCTCGCGCGGCGGCTGGGCGGGAAAGTCCAGGGCCAGCCGGCCTTCCTCGCGGAACACCCGCAGCGGCCCGGACAGGGAATTGAACTCCAGGGATTCGCCCGGCTCGCCGAACACCTCGAACAGCACATGGGCGCTGGCCAGCGTGGCATGGCCGCACAGCGGCACCTCGGCGGTCGGGGTGAACCAGCGGATGCGCCAGCCGTCGGCCTCGTTCACCAGGAAGGCAGTCTCCGAGAGGTTGTGCTCGGCGGCGATCGCCTGCATCAGCTCGTCGGCCAGCCAGGCGTCCAGGCGGTAGACCATGGCCGGGTTGCCGGCGAAGGGGCGGTCGCTGAAGGCGTCTACCTGATGGAATTCGAGTTGCATGGCAGTCTCCCGATGAAAGATGCCCCCGGAGCATGGCAGAAGCCGTCGGGGAGCGAACCGTACAGATGGGACCGGACAGTCCTCAGGAACGACCGATCGGCGCAAAGCTCGCCGAGGTCAGGCCGGCCAGGGTCGCGGCGCTCAGCTCCACTTCCAGGCCGCGCCGGCCGGCGCTGACGTGGATGGTCGCGAAACCCTGGGCGGATTCGTCGATGAAGGTGCGCAGGCGCTTCTTCTGCCCCAGCGGACTGATGCCGCCGACCAGGTAGCCGGTGGCGCGCTGGGCGGCGTTCGGGTCGGCCATGTCGGCCTTCTTCACGCCGGCGGCGTGGGCCAGCGCCTTGAGGTCCAGGGTCCCGGCCACCGGCACCACCGCCACCAGCAGCTCGCCCTTCTCGCTGGCGGCGAGCAGGGTCTTGAACACCCGGGCCGGGTCGAGATTGAGCTTCTCGGCGGCTTCCAGCCCATAGGACGGCGCCTTGGGGTCGTGCTCGTAGCTCAGCACATGGTGCTCGGCGCGGTTCTTCTTCAGCAGGTCGATGGCGGGGGTCATGATCGGGCGGGCTTCTCGCGGGCGGTTTTCCAGCGCATAACAGTAATCCAGGCAGTGGCGTCCTGCACGGCGATCGCTTCACCCGGCGCGGCGAATCCCGTAAGGTCTGCGCCAAGCCAACGCCCCGCCGCGCGGGGCGCGTCTGCCGAACGGAATCCGCACTAGGACGCCCGCCATGACCGACCCGAAGAACAAGAAATACGTCGTCGCCCTCGACCAGGGCACCACCAGCTCGCGCGCGATCATCTTCGACCACGACGCCAACGTGGTCAGCGTCGCCCAGCGCGAGTTCGCGCAGATCTACCCGCAGCCCGGCTGGGTCGAGCACGACCCCATGGAAATCTGGGCCACCCAGAGTTCGACCCTGGTGGAAGCCCTGGCCCAGGCCAGCATCGGCTTCGGCGAAGTGGCGGCGATCGGCATCACCAACCAGCGCGAGACCACCCTGGTGTGGGACAAGGCCACGGGCCGGCCGATCCACAACGCCATCGTCTGGCAGTGCCGGCGCAGCGCGGCGATCTGCGAGCAGCTCAGGCGCGACGGCCTGGAGCAGCACATCCGCGACACCACCGGGCTGGTCATCGACCCCTACTTTTCCGGCACCAAGCTCAAGTGGATCCTCGACAACGTCGACGGCGCCCGCGAGCGCGCCCGCCGCGGCGAGCTGCTGTTCGGCACCGTGGACAGCTGGCTGATCTGGAAGCTCACCGAGGGCGAGGTGCATGTCACCGACTACACCAACGCCTCGCGCACCCTGCTCTTCGACATCCACAAGCGAGACTGGGACGAGCGCCTGCTCGCCGCCCTGGACATCCCGCGCGCCATGCTGCCGCAGGTGCGCGCCTCCTCCGAAGTCTACGGCCACTGCAAGGTCGGCGGCCTCGGCGTGCACCGCACGCCCATCGCCGGGATCGCCGGCGACCAGCAGGCCGCGCTGTTCGGACAGATGTGCGTGGAACCGGGCCAGGCGAAGAACACCTACGGCACCGGCTGCTTCCTGCTGATGAACACCGGCGCCAAGGCGGTGAAATCCACCCACGGCCTGCTCACCACCATCGCCTGCGGCCCGCGCGGAGAAGTGGCCTACGCGCTGGAAGGCGCGGTGTTCAACGGCGGCTCCACCGTGCAATGGCTGCGCGACGAGCTGAAGGTGATCAACGACGCCCACGACTCGGAGTACTTCGCCACCAAGGTGAAGGACAGCAACGGCGTCTACCTGGTCCCCGCCTTCACCGGCCTCGGCGCGCCCTACTGGGACCCGTACGCCCGCGGCGCGATCTTCGGCCTGACCCGCGGGGTGAGCGCCGACCACCTGATCCGCGCAACGCTGGAATCCATCGCCTACCAGACCCGCGACGTGCTCGACGCCATGCAGCAGGACGCCGGCGAACCGTTGCGCGCCCTGCGCGTGGACGGCGGCGCGGTGGCCAACAACTTCCTCATGCAGTTCCAGGCCGACATCCTCGGCACCCCGGTGGAACGCCCGCAGATGCGCGAGACCACCGCCCTCGGCGCCGCCGTGCTGGCGGGGCTGGCCTGTGGTTTCTGGGGCAGCCTGGCGGAGCTGAAGGACAAGGCGGTGATCGAGCGGGTGTTCCCGCCGGCCTGCGACGAGGCGGAGCGGGAACGCTTGTACGCCGGGTGGAAGAAGGCGGTCGAGCGCACGCGCGGCTGGGCAGCCGAAGACTGAAGGCATTGCCGGCGCCGTAGGATGGGTGGAGCTTGCGATACCCATCGGCATTTCCCGCACGGTCATCGATGGGTATCGCTTCGCTCCACGCCATCCTACGGACTGACTGCTTTTCGTAGGAGCGAGCTTGCTCGCGAACCACCTGATGCCGCAGCACCGGGCAAGGTTCGCGAGCAAGCTCGCTACAGGTACAGTCCTGCATTGCATGACAGCGCCGCCCCACTCCGGCATCCTTGCCCCTTCGGCCCGTCCTAACGAGCACAGCGCATGAACCTGCCGCCCCGACAGCAAAGCATCCTCGACCTGGTCCGCGAGCGCGGCTACCTGAGCATCGAGGAACTCGCCCAGCAGTTCACCGTCACCCCGCAGACCATCCGCCGCGACATCAATCAGCTCGCCGAACAGAGCCTGCTGCGCCGCTACCACGGTGGCGCGGCCTGGGACTCGAGCATCGAGAACACCGCCTACAACACCCGCGCCGACCAGATGCGCGACGAGAAGCAGCGCATCGCCGAAGCCATCGCCGCGCACATCCCGGACAACGCCTCGCTGTTCATCAACATCGGCACCACCACCGAGGCCATCGCCCGCGCCCTGCTCGGCCACCGCCACCTGAAGATCATCACCAACAACCTGCACGTAGCCAGCATCCTCGCCGGCAAGGACGACTTCGAAGTGCTGATCGCCGGCGGCACCGTGCGCAGCGACGGCGGCGTGGTCGGCCAGGCGGCGGTGGACTTCATCGAACAGTTCCGCGTCGACTTCGCCGTGGTCGGCATCAGCGGCATCGACGAAGACGGCAGCCTGCTGGACTTCGACTACCAGGAAGTGCGCGTCTCCCGCGCCATCATCGACAACGCCCGGCAGGTGTTCCTCGCCGCCGACTCCAGCAAGTTCGGGCGCAACGCCGTGGTGCGCCTGGGCCCGATCGGCCTGGTCAGCCGCGTGTTCACCGACAGCCCGCCGCCCGCCGCCGTGGCGCGCCTGCTGGCCCAGCACAAGGTCCAGCTCGAACTGGTCTGAGCGCCCGCCTTCACCTCCGGTCTCAGGCATTCAATTCCGAAGAATCTGACGAACGCTTGCGCGATTTCCCGCGCCTGGCTGGTCATTTTTCGTTCATCGAACTACTATATTTTCGAAAACGAACATAAATACGTTCATTTCCAATACCGAGGCGGTCCCATGAATCCCACCCGCTCGCGCAACGCGCCCCTGGCCGAAGTCTATGACCTGGCTGTCGTCGGCGGCGGCATCAACGGCGTGGGCATCGCGGCGGACGCCGCCGGGCGCGGCCTCTCGGTGTTCCTCTGCGAACAGCACGACCTCGCCAGCCACACCTCCTCCGCCAGCAGCAAGCTGATCCACGGCGGCCTGCGCTACCTCGAACACCACGAATTCCGCCTGGTGCGCGAAGCCCTCGCCGAGCGCGAAGTGCTGCTGGCCAAGGCGCCGCACATCGTCCATCCGCTGCGCTTCGTCCTGCCGCACCGCCCGCACCTGCGCCCGGCCTGGATGATCCGCGCCGGCCTGTTCCTCTACGACCACCTCGGCAAGCGCGAAAGACTGCCAGCCTCCCGCAGCCTGCGCTTCGGCCCGGACAGCCCGCTGCAGGCCGGGATCACCCGCGGCTTCGAATACTCCGACTGCTCGGTGGACGACGCCCGCCTGGTGGTGCTCAACGCCATGACCGCCCGCGAGCACGGCGCGCACATCCACCCGCGCACCCGCTGCGTCAGCGCGCGGCGCAGCAAGGGCCTGTGGCACCTGCACCTGGAACGCCGCGACGGCAGCCTCTATTCGGTCCGCGCGCGCTGCCTGGTCAACGCCGCCGGGCCCTGGGTCGACCGCTTCCTGCGCGAGGAACTGCGCCAGCGCCCGCCCTACGGCATCCGCCTGATCCAGGGCAGCCACCTGATCGTGCCGCGCCTGTACGACGGCGAGCACGCCTACATCCTGCAGAACGACGACCGCCGCATCGTCTTCGCGACCCCCTACCTGGGCCAGTTCACCCTGATCGGCACCACCGACCGCGAATACCGGGGCGACCCCGCGCAGATCCGCATCAGCGACGAGGAAACCGGCTACCTGCTGAACGTGGTCAACGCCCACTTCAAGCGTCAGCTCGGCCGCGAGGACATCCTGCGCAGCTTCTCCGGCGTGCGCCCGCTGTGCGACGACGAATCCGACGATCCCTCCGCCGTCACCCGCGACTACACCCTGGCGCTGGACAACACTCCCGGCGAAGCGCCGCTGCTGTCGGTGTTCGGCGGCAAGCTGACCACCTACCGCAAGCTCGCCGAAGCCGCGCTGGAGCAACTGGCGCCGCATTTCGCCGGGGTCATGGGCCCGCGCTGGACCGCCAGCGCCCCGCTGCCCGGCGGCGAAGCCATGACCAGCGTCGAAGACCTGGCCATCCAGCTGATGGAACGCCTGCGCCAGCTCGACCCGGCACTCGCCCGGCGCTGGGCCAGCACCTACGGCAGCCGCATCTGGCAGCTGCTGGACGGCGCGCGCAGCCTCGGCGAACTGGGCGAACACCTGGGCGGCGGACTCTACGCCCGCGAGGTGGAATACCTGTGCCGCGAGGAGTGGGCGCGCGATGCCGACGACATCCTCTGGCGCCGCACCAAGCTCGGCCTGTTCCTCACCGCCCGGCAACAGGAGCGCCTGGAGCAGTTCCTGCACAGCGAAAGCCCGCTGGAGCCGAGCACGCAGGTGGCTTGAAGGCCGCCCTGAGGCGGCACGGCATCAAAGCGAGGCGTTGAGCTCGCTGATCAGTTCTTCGCGCTGCCGCAGCGACTCCAGCGCGCTTTCCCCCAACCGCCCCGCCACTTCGCTGAGCAGGCCCTGCGCCAGCAGCATGAAGGCACACATGCTGTTGCTGTAGAACAGGCTGTGATTCGGCACGTAGAAACTGTGGCGTGCCACCCGCGCCAGCGGCGAGCTGGACGAATCGGTCAGGGCCACGACTTCGATACCGTGGCGCGCCGCGACCTCCGCCGTGGCCAGCACGCTGGGCGTATAGGGGAAACAACTGGCGACCACCAGCACGTCACCGGCATCCAGCTGCGCCAGTGCATCGGCCACGCCCTGGCGGCTGGCGTCCAGCGCCGCCACATCCTGGCGCAACATGCCCAGGCCATAGGACATGAACAGCGCCAGCGAGGTGAACTGGCGCATGCCGTGGATACGCACGCGGCGGGCGCTGGCGAGCAGCTCCACCACGCGGGCGAAGACTTCCGGCTCAACCTGCTCGATCATGCCGGCGATGTTGGTACTCTCCTGCCGACCCAGACGGGTCAGACGCGACAGCGTGGTGTCCGCCGGAGTCAGCAGCAGGCGCGAAGCCTGGTCGCTGTAGAAACTCTTGCCTTCGGTCAGTTCACGGCGGAACACGTCCTGAAACTTGCTGAAGCCGCCGTAGCCCAGGCGCTGGGCCAGGCGCGACAGCGTCGAGGCGTTCACCCCGAGCTGTTCGGCCAGTTCACTGATGGAGGACACCGCAGTGCGCTGCGGCGCCTCGATCAGCGCCGCCAGCACCCGCCGCGAGCTGCCGCCCAAGGAGATGTCCGTCTCGCCTCGCTCGATAGCCTCCAGCAACTGCTTGAGAGCTCCCAGGTTATCGGGCAATGCGGCGGGCGCTTGGGTCATCGTGCGGGTCCGTTGGCGGAATGAGGGCGGATACTGCCGGCAGCTTCGACGTGCTGGATGTCCGGCTGGCAGTAGACGCGCCATTCTACCGAGTTCGCCCCGATGCGAAATACGGCGGTGGCCAGGGTATTTTCCTCGTCCGGATCGTCCGCCGCGCGACGGTAGATCGGCAGCTCGGCATCGACGCCGTCACGCAGGATCGACAGCGCACGCGCCTCATCGACCGTCCCGCCAGCATCACCGAGCAAGACATCGACGCGGCGCTGGCGACTACCGGAGCTGCCGGTGATGCGCTGGCCGAAGGCATCCAGCCCGGCATCCAGCAAATGGTTGGAGTGCCCGCCGGGGCGCCGCACTTTGCGCACCACGACGCCGGATGAGCACGCTTCGACGCTCAGCAGATGAGCCGAGCCGACCTGCCCGAGGGTATGGTGGAAGGCGCCGGCACGGCCCGCGCGGGACAGCACCGCGACGGCCTCATCCAGGCTGGCGCAATCCAGCACCGCTCGAGCCAGCACCTGACGTGGCAGGCCGGCCGGAATACTGGTCGGACGGAGATTGTTCACCGTGCTGACCAGTCCGGTGGCATTCACCGCGAAGGTGTGGCCGGGGATGGAGCCGGGATAGACGAAGCTGGTGAAGGACATGCCCTGCTCAGGCACTGCCTGCAGCAAGCCGCAGGCGCCATCGAGGGACGGCAGACCGTCCTCGTTGTGAGCGATCAGCCAGCCCTCGGCGGACGGACCGAACACCGTGGTGCAGCCGTCCACGCTTTGCGAGCGGACAAAATCACCCCGGCAGTTCCACAGGAAGACTTCTTCGACCGGCAACTCCAGGCCGTCAGCCAAGCCGCGAATCTCCTCCCAGATGCGCGGGAAGTCCGCTTCGACCTGCGCTTGCATGACCTTCGCCACATCGGAGCCGGCCAGGGCCGCCAGGCTCCGCCACAACGGCAGCGGGCGCAGGCGCTGGTGCACCGCGTCGCGGCCGAAACGGCCCAGGCCCAGGCCGATGTCGTAGGGGCTGCCGCCCAGGTTCAGGGGTTGAAGGATCATCGACGCACCTCAGGCGACATGTTGCAGGAACTCGCGCAGGCGCGGGCTGGTGGGATTGCCGATCAGGCTGGCGGGGTCGCCGTCCTCGGTGATCCGCCCCTTGTCGATGAAGATCAGCCGCGAGGCGACCTTGCGGGCGAAGTCGATCTCGTGGGTGACGATGACCATGGTCATGCCCTCCTCCGCCAGGTCCTTCATCACCTGCAGCACCTCGTGGCGCAGCTCGGGGTCGAGCGCCGAGGTGGGCTCGTCGAACAGCATCAGCTTGGGCTTCACCGCCAGCGCGCGGGCGATGGCCACGCGCTGCTGCTGGCCGCCGGAGAGCTCCGCCGGATAGTGTCCGGCACGTTCGGACAGACCGACCTTGGCCAGCAGCGTACGCGCCAGCGCCTCGGCATCGGCCTTCTTCGCCCCACGCACGCGGACCGGCCCGAAGGCGACGTTCTCCAGCGCGGTCATCTGCGGGAACAAGTGGAACTGCTGGAACACCATCCCCGCCTCCTGGCGGATCAGGCGCTCGTCCACCTTCGGATCGTTGACCTCCATGCCGTCGACGAACAGCTCGCCCCCGGTGATCACTTCCAGCTTGTTGATGCAGCGCAGCAAGGTGGACTTGCCGGATCCGGACGGACCGATGATGACCACCACCTCGCCGTTGCCGATCTTCAGGTTGATGTCGTGGAGCACTTCGGTCTGGCCGAAATGCTTGGAGACCTGCTTGAACTCGATCATAGGATCTTCAGCCTCGATTCCATGCGCCGCAGCACGTAGCTCAGTACCAGGGTGATGACCAGGTAGATCACCGCTACCGCCGACCAGATTTCCATCGCGCGGAAGTTGCCGGCGATCACCTCCTGGCCCTGTCGGGTCAGTTCGGCGACGCCGATGACGATGAACAGCGAAGTGTCCTTGATGCTGACGATCCACTGGTTGCCCAGCGCCGGGATCATCCGGCGGAAGGCCAGCGGGGCGATCACATAGCGCAGCGTGTCACGTCCGGACAGCCCCAGCGCCAGCCCCGCCTCGCGGAACCCCTTGTTCACCGAGAGCAGCGCACCACGGGTGATCTCGGCAATGTAGGCCCCGGAGTTGATCATGATGGTGACCACCGCCGCGCTGAACGGATCGATACGCACCGGGATCATCAACGGCAGGGCGAAGTAGATGAACATCACCTGGACCATGATCGGCGTGCCACGGATCAGCTCGACGAACAGCAGCGCCACGCGGCTGCCGATGAAGCCGCCGTAAGCGCGGCCGACGCCGGCCACCAGGCCGATCACCGCGCCGCCGATCAGGCCGAGAATGGATATCCACAGGGTCAGCCGGGCGCCCTCGAGCAGCACCGGCAACGCGGCCCAGATGGCGGACCATTGAAAATGCATGGATGACTACCTCCGCCTTATTTCGGGTCGGTGCCGAACCACTTGCGATAGATCTGCGCGTAGGTGCCGTTCTCGCGCAGCTTCTTCAGTGCAGCGTTCACCGGTTCGCGCAGTTCGCTACCCTTGGGGAAGCCGATGCCGTACTGCTGGGCCATCATCTGCTCGCCCACGGCCTTCACCTGCCCGTCGCCGGCGGTCTTGATGTAGTAGAGGACGTTCGGGGTGTCATGCATGGCGGCGTCGACGCGGCCGGTGCGCAGCTCCAGGTAGGCATTGTCGACGTTGGGGAACTGGCGCAGGTCGCCGGCCTTGAGGTTGGCCTTGGCATAGTCCGCCGCCGAGGTACCGCTCTTCACCGCCAGGCTCTTGCCGGCAATGTCGGCCGAACTCCTGATGCTGTCGTTGTCGGCCTTGACCATCAGCAGGAAACCGCTGTCGTAGTAGCCGTCGGAGAAATCGATGACCTGCTTGCGGTCATCCTTGATGGTGATGCCGGCCAAGGCGGCGTCGACGTTGCGGGTCTGCAGCGCGGGGATGATGCCGTTGAAGTCCATCGGCTTGAGCTGGTAGGTCACGCCCATTTCCTTGGCGATGGCTTCCCAGAGGTCGATGTCGAAGCCGACGTACTTGTCGCCCTGCTTGAACTCGAAGGGCACGAAGGCGGTGTCGGTGGCGATCAGCAGTTCCTTGTCGGCGGCCATCGAGTGACTGGCGGCGAGCAGGGACAGCGCGGCGAACGAGGCTTGAAGCAGCTTTTTCATGCAGGACTTCCTCTTGCGGGTCGGCGGGATGCGCCGTGCCCTGGGGCCGGCGCGCATTAGCGGCAGTTCGATGCAACGGGCCAGGGCCCGGACTTTATTGTTTTGAGCGGCTAACCCACATTCGGGGCTGCATGCACTTGAGTGCTTTCGTGCAAAATAAACATGCAAATAAAATCATTGCAAGCATTTTTCGCTGGCGTGCAAATCTACCGAAACGAACTCAATCGCCCATTTCATGCGGATTAACGCTGAAATAGCAGGCTCCAGTGAACCTGGCTCGCCCTCCAGATGCGCAAGAAAAATTTGCCAAGCGTAAAAATGCATTTAATATTTGCGCAAACTCCCTGGAGGTCACCATGAGCCACGTCCTGCACCGCAGCCTCACCCAGTCATACCCCACAGCCGTTCGCGGCGATGGCGCCTACCTGATCGACAGCGAGGGACGCCGCTACCTCGACGCCAGCGGTGGCGCGGCGGTGTCCTGCCTGGGGCACAGCGAGGCCGAGGTGATCGAAGCGGTGCGCCGGCAGATCGGCACCCTGGCCTACGCCCACACATCCTTCTTCACCAGCGAGCCGATGGAAGAGCTGGCTGACTTCCTGATCGCCCGCGCCCCCGCCGGGATGCGCTCGGTGTACTTCGTCTCGGGTGGTTCCGAAGCGGTGGAAGCGGCGCTCAAGCTGGCCCGCCAGTACTTCGTGGAGATCGGCCAGCCGCAGCGCACACACCTGATCGCGCGGCGCCAGAGCTACCACGGCAACACCCTCGGCGCCCTGGCCACCGGCGGCAACGCCTGGCGGCGCCAGCAGTTTCAGCCCCTGCTGATCGACGTCAGTCACGTCAGCCCCTGCTATGCCTATCGCGGCCTGGCCGAAGGCGAAACGCCGGAAGCCTACGGCGAACGCCTGGCCCGGGAGCTGGAGGCGGAAATCCTCAACCTGGGGCCGGAAAAAGTCATGGCCTTCGTTGCCGAACCGGTGGTAGGCGCTACCCTCGGCGCAGTGACCGCCGTGCCGGGCTACTTCAAGCGCATGCGGGAAGTCTGCGACCGCTACGGCGTGCTGCTGATCCTCGATGAAGTGATGTGCGGCATGGGCCGTACCGGCACGCTGTTCGCCGCCGAACAGGAAGGAATCAGTGCCGACCTGATCACCATCGCCAAGGGGCTAGGCGCCGGCTACCAGCCTATCGGCGCCACCCTGGTCAGCCAGCGCATTCACGATGCCATTGCCAACGGCTCGGGGTTCTTCCAGCACGGTCACACCTACATTGGCCATGCCACCGCGTGCGCTGCCTCACTGGCAGTGCAGACGACCATCGAACAGCGCAAGCTCCTGCCGCGCGTGCGCGACCTTGGCGAGAAGCTGCAACAGCGCCTGCGCAGTGCGCTGGGCGAACACCCGAACATCGGCGACATCCGTGGCCGCGGACTGTTCCAGGGCCTGGAGCTGGTGGCTGACCGCGAGAGCAAGGTGCCCTTCCCCGCCGAAGCGAAACTGCACGCGCGGATCAAGAAGGCCGCCATGCAGGAAGGCTTGATGTGCTATCCCATGGGCGGCACGGTCGATGGCCGCAGCGGCGACCACATCCTCCTGGCTCCGCCCTTCATCCTCGCAGAGACGCAGCTGGACGAATTGGTCGAGAAGTTGCAGCGCGCCATCGTCAAAGCCATCGGCAGCCTCTGAGGGATCCGGCATGAAGATCGATTCACGCCTCACCCCGCTCACCGATACCGACATGGATGACGAACAGCGCCGCGTACTGCAGGACATCCTCAGTGGCCCGCGCGGCAATCTCGACGGCCCGTTCCTGGCCTGGGTGCACAGCCCGGGGCTGGCCGACAACGCGCAAAAGCTCGGTGCCTTCTGCCGCTACGGCACACGCCTGGAACCACGCCTGAGCGAACTGGCGATCCTGGTCACCGCCGCCTGGTGGCAATCCCAGGCGGAATGGCAGATCCACGAACCCATCGCACGCCAGGCGGGGATCAGCGACGGGGTGATCGAAGCCCTGCGTGATAGCCGGACGCCGGACTTCAAACGGAACGACGAGCGCCTGATCCATCGCCTGGGCCGTTCGCTGTACGAGACCCGGCGCATCGATCAGGCGTTGTACGAGGAGGCCACGGCCTGTTTCGGTGAGACCGGGCTGGTGGAGCTGATCGGGATTTTCGGCTACTACGCGCTGGTCGCCATGACCCTCAACGCCTTCGCTGTACGGCGTAGCGAGACGCCACTGCCGTTCAGCGAACCCTGAAGTTCGTCAGGCGCGCGCGTCCAGGCGTGCTTCCAGTTCCGCGATGCGCGCCTGCAGGCGGTCGCGCTCGGCGCGCTCGGCGCTGATGTCCTCGAACACGCTGATCAGGTGGTCGGGCAGGCCATCCTGGCGGCGGCGCTGCAACGAGGTGCGCGCGCGCACCCAGAGGTAGCTGCCGTCGCGGCGACGCACGCGCTTTTCCACCACGTAGCGGTCGAAGTGGCCGGCCAGCAGCTGGCGCAGCAGTTCAAGGTTCTTCGCCAGGTCCTCCGGGTGGGTGAGGTCCTGGAAGGTCATGGCGTAGAGCTCGTCCGGGCTGTAGCCGAGCAGTTCGCAGAGGCTGCCGTTGACCCGCTGCCAGCTGCCATCCAGGCCGATGTAGGCCAGCGCGCCCCAGGTCAGTTCGAAGATCGCGCGGAAGCGTTCCTCGCTGTTGCGCAGCGCGTCCTCGGTGGTCATCCGCGCGGTGTTGTCCATGCTGATGCCGACGATCTTCACCGACCGCCCCGCCGCGTCCTGCACCGCCGTGGCCCGGGAGGAGATCCAGCGCAGCGCGCCGTCGGGCTGGAAGATGCGGAAGTCGTACTCGCAGGTGCCGCCCTCGGCGATCGCGCGATCGTACATGGCCTGCATGGCGGCGATGTCTTCCGGCGGCAGGTGGCGCCAGAAGTCCTGGTTGGAGGTGACCGGCCAGCCGTAGACGGCTTCGACGTTGGGTGAATACGTCAATTCGTCGCTGATCAGGTTCCATTCCCAGGTGACGATGCGCGCGCCTTCCTGGGCCAGCTTCATGCGCGTTTCGCTTTCCATGATCTCGGCGGTGTAGCGGCGGCGCAGGTCGGTCATCGGCAGTTCGATGGGCTCGGCCTGCTGCACGTCGCGCAGGGCTTCCTCGCCGTAGCGCAGCCAGATCCAGTTGACCTTGAGGAAGTCCGCCAGCTTGCGCAGGTTGTCGTAGTCGATCTCGCCGCCGCGGGTCCACTTGTGCACCGCAGTGCGCGAGATGCCCAGGGCCGTGCCGACCGCCTGCAGGGTCAGCTTGCGGAGTTCGAGCAGTTCCTTGAGGCGGAAGGCGAAGCTGTTTTCCTGCATGGAAGACGCGGTCCCTGGTGATCATCGAGGGCCGCAGTATACACAGCTGTAAACTGTTGGATGACAGGATCGTGGCAGTTGCGGATGGATGGGGCGAGGAGCTCTTGTAGGAGCGGATCTTATCCGCGATCCGGCCGCCAGGCCGGCCACGACAGCAGTCCCGGCTTCGCCGGGATTTCGCGGAGAAGCTCCGCTCCTACGAAAGCACCGCGCGCCTTGGATGTATCGGCGTACAACCGCGAACGGTTGCACGCCTACGCACACGTCAGAGATCGATCACCAGGCGCTCGCCGCGCGCCCGCGAAACGCAGAGCATCAGGGTCTGCTGCGAGGCTTTCTCTTCATCGGAGAGGTACTGGTCGAAGTGCTCGACCTCGCCTTCGAGGATGCGCGTCTCGCAGGTGCCGCAGACGCCCTCGCGGCACAGGCAGTCGACCTTGGCCGCCTTCGCGTTCTCGATGGCCTGGATGATGGTCATGCCCTCTTCCACCCGCAGCTCGCGGCCGGAACGGCCCAGCACCAGGGTGAAGGCGCCGCCGCTGGCCGGAACGGCGGCGAACTGTTCGAAGTGCACGCGCGACGCGGCGATGCCGGCCTGCTTGGCGCCTTCGACCACCGCGTCGATCAGCGGCTTGGGACCGCAGACGTAGACGTGGGCATCGTCGGCCAGAGCGGCGAACAGCGCGGCGAGGTCCAGGCGGCGCTCCAGGCTGTCGACGTAGAAACACACGCTGCCGGCATGCGGGCCGCCGGCCAGTTCGCCCTGGAAGGCGCCGTGCTCCGGACTGCGGAAGGCGTAGTGCAGCTCGTAGGGCACCGCGCCGCCTTCCAGTTCATGCAGCTGGGAGAGGAACGGGGTGATGCCGATGCCGCCGGCGATCAGCACATGGCGGCCGGCCTCGGGGTCCAGGCCGAACAGGTTGTTCGGGGTGGAAATGGTCAGCTCGCTGCCGACCCGCACCTGCCGGTGCATGAACGCCGAGCCGCCCTTGGACTGCTCCTCCAGGCGCACGCCGATCTGGTAATGGCTCAGGTCGCGCGGGTCGCTCATCAGCGAGTAGGCGTTGCTGAAGGCGCCGCCATCGGCCGCCTGCATCTGCACGATCACGTGGCTGCCGCCGCTGAAGGCCGGCATCGGCTGGCCATCGGCGCGCGCCAGGGTGAAGCGCTTGATCTGCGGGGTCGCCTGCTCCACCGCGGTCACCCGCACGCGGAACATCTCGTATGTGTTGGCCATCGTTCACCTCAACTGCGACACGGGGCGGCGGCCGCGCCGCCCCGGCTATTCCCCGCCCGGCTCACACCGCCAGGCAGAGGTACTTGATTTCCAGGTAGTCCTCGATGCCGTACCGGGAACCTTCACGCCCCAGGCCCGACTGCTTGACGCCACCGAAGGGCGCGACCTCGTTGGAGATCAGCCCGGTGTTGACCCCGACCATGCCGTATTCCAGGCGCTCGGCGACCCTGAACACGCGGGCCAGGTCGCGGCTGTAGAAGTACGCGGCCAGGCCGTAGAGGGTGTCGTTGGCCAGTTCGATCACTTCGGCATCGGAGGAGAAGCGCACCAGCGCCGCCACCGGGCCGAAGATTTCGTCCTGCAGCAGGTCCATGCCCGGACGGATGCCGCCGAGCACGGTGGGCTCGAAGAAGTTGCCGCCGCGCGCATGGGGCTTGCCGCCCAGCACCAGCTCGGCGCCCTTGGCGGTGGCGTCGTCGACCAGGCTCTGCACCTTGGCCACGGCCTTGTCGGTGATCAGCGGGCCGATCTGGGTGCCCGGCTCGACGCCGTGGCCGACCGCCAGTTCGCGCACGCGCTCGACGAAGCGGGCGGCGAAGCGCTCGTACACCGCGTCATGCACGTAGAAGCGGTTGACGCACACGCAGGTCTGCCCGGCGTTGCGGTACTTGGCGACCAGCGCGCCTTCCACCGCCGCCTCGATGTCGGCGTCCTCGAAGACGATGAACGGCGCGTTGCCGCCCAGTTCCAGCGAGACTTTCTTGATGGTCTCGGCGCACTGGCCCATGAGCAGGCGGCCGACCGGGGTGGAGCCGGTGAAGCTGAGCTTGCGCACCAGCGGGTGGCCGGTGAGCTGGGCGCCAATGGCCGGCGCGTCGCCGGTGACCACGCTGAGCACGCCCGCCGGCACGCCGGCGCGTTCGGCCAGCGCCACCAGCGCCAGCGCGGAGAACGGCGTCTCGTTGGCCGGCTTGATCACCATGGTGCAGCCGGCGGCCAGGGCCGGCGCGGCCTTGCGGGTGATCATCGCCGCCGGGAAGTTCCACGGGGTGATGGCCGCGCAGACGCCGATACCCTGCTTGATCACCAGCAGGCGCTTGTCCGCCGCCGGGCTGGGGATCACGTCGCCGTAGATGCGCTTGCCTTCCTCGGCGAACCATTCGATGAAGGACGCCGCGTAGCGGATTTCGCCGAGGGCTTCGTGCAGCGGCTTGCCCTGCTCGAAGGTCATCAGCCGGGCCAGGTCGTCTTCGTGTTCGAGCAGCAGCTCGAACCAGCGGCGCAGGATCTGCGCGCGCTCCTTGGCGGTCTTCGCCCGCCAGCCTTCCAGCGCGGCGTTCGCCGCTTCGATGGCGCGCTCGGCTTCGGCGCCGCCCATCAGCGGCACGCTGCCCAGGCGCTCGCCCGTCGCCGGGTCATGTACGTCCAGGCTGCGCCCGTCGTCGGCGTCGCACCAGCGCCCATCGACGTAGGCTTGCTGGCGGAACAGGTTGGAATCGTTGAGTTTCACGCAAGGCACTCCGCAAGAGGCCGCCGGCCGCAAGGGCCGGCGGCGCGCTGGATCAGTCGAGGTGGGAGACGGCGATCAGGTTGTGGAAGTGGGCGATGCCGTGCTCGCTGATGCCCGAGCGCTCCTTGTCCACCATGATCCGGCCCTGGCCGCGGTAGCCGCGGGACTTCAGGCCCTTCTGCACGCTTTCCACCAGGCGCAGGTCTTCCGGGCGGAAGACTTCGCGGTACCAGTCGACGAGCTTCTGCTGCTCCTCGGTCAGGTCCTTGTTGAGGAAGTAGATGTCGTAGTGCTGCAGGGTGGTTTCCGCATCGACCGGGAACTCGTAGATCACGGTCATGAAGTTGGCGCCCGGCGGCACGTTGAACATGGTGCACGGCCAGGCCCAGAAGCCGGCGAAGGATGGATCCTTGACCGAGTCGTCGACCTTGAACGACTGCTCCGAGGACTTGGCGATGCCGTACTGCAGCGACCAGTTGCCGTGCAGGCTGTGGGTGTACTGGCCGACGTCCACCGAGTCGGCGAAGCTCGGGTGCGCCGGGCCGCAGTGGTAGCACTCCATGTAGTTGTCGACGATGGACTTCCAGTTGGCCGGCGTGGTGGTGACGAAGCGGGCGCCCAGGTGCAGGTCGTCGATCACGCCGCAGGCCTGGCGCATGCGCGCCTGCAGGCCCGGCAGCTGGTCTTCGACGCTGCCGGCGTTGGGGTCCATGTTGATGAAGATGAAGCCGGCGTATTCCTCGACGCGCAGTTGCGACAGGCTGTAGTCGCCCTTCTCGAAGGCTTCCACCTGGTCGCAGTTGCGCACGTGGGTCAGTTCGCCGTCGAGCTTGAAGGTCCAGGCGTGGTACGGGCAGCTGATCACGTTCTTGGCGACGCCGCCGGTGCCTTCCAGCAGCTGGTGACCACGGTGCGGGCAGACGTTGTAGAAGGCGCGCAGGACGTCGTCGCGGCCGCGGATGACGATGATGCTCTCGCCGATCACTTCGCGGACGATGTAGGCGTTCTTTTCCGCCACTTCGCTGCGGTGGCCCAGGCAGATCCAGCTGTGGGCGAAGATCCTTTCCTTCTCGTGCTCGAACACGGAGGGGCTGGTGTAGAAGGTCGCCGGAATGGTGTAGGCGTGTTCGGCGTTGCTGCAGAAATCGGCAGGCAGGCGTTCGAAATCGGTCATCTTGCTATCTCCAGGCTCATCGATTCGCCATGGGGCGATCGGTTTACTTATTGGTTGACTGCAACCCGATGGTTAACAGCGCAGGCAAAAAAAAGCCTGCAGGTGGCGCCGTCCTCGGGCTGGCGGCGCCACGCAGGATCATTGGGCGAGCGCCGGCTCGACCAGCGGTTTCCCGGCAGGCGCCGCGTTCTCCTGATGCGCCTCGTCGGCGGCCATGGCCGCGGCCTCTTCCTCGATGCGGTAGGCCGGCACCTTGGCGTAGTCCTGCAGCATCCACTTGAAGAAGCCGTAGACCTTCACCAGCAGGATCAGGGTGAACGGGATCGCGGTGAGCACCACGGCGGTCTTCATGGTGGACAGCGAGGCCTTGGCGAACAGCATGGCCAGCGGCACCAGGGTCAGGGTGATGGCCCAGAACAGGCGGTGGGTCGGGGTCGGGTCGTCGCCTTCCTGCAGGTTGCGGGTGCTGGTGGCGGCCACGGCGTAGGCGGCGGCGTCCATGTGCGAGGCGCAGAACACGGCCATGATGAACAGGTACACGGCGAGGAACACCTTGCCCATCGGCAGGCCGATCAGCAGCGCTTCCACCGCGCTCTCGCCGCCGTGCTCGGTGAGGATCTTCGGCACGTCGATGGCGCCGGTGATGAACTGGTGCATGCTGTAGCTTTCCAGCGCGCCGAAGAAGAACCAGCAACCGAAGCTACCGCCCAGCAGCAGGGCGAACACCACTTCCTTGATCTGCCGGCCGCGCGATACGCGGGTCACGAACATCGCCACGCCCGGTGCGTAGGACACCCACCAGAGCCAGTAGAACACCGTCCAGTTGCGGGTGAACGCGCCGTCGCCCGCCGGGTCGGTGAACAGGCTCATGTGCACGTAGTTCTGGATCATCAGGCCGATGCCGTTGGCGGTGTTGTTGATGGTGAACTGGGTCGGGCCGACCAGCAGCACCACCGCGGCGAACACCAGGGCGCCGTAGCAGACGATCTTGCTCAGCTTCTGCAGGCCGCCGTCGATGCCGATGTAGGAACTCAGGGAGAACAGCACGGCGATCACGCCGATCACCAGGACCTGCACGGTGAAGGTGTCCGGGCTGCCGACCAGGCCGGAGAGACCGCGGGTCAGGGTCGACGCGGTGAGCGCCAGGGACACGGTGAGCGCGCCCATCATGGTCAGCAGGAAGATCAGGTCGACCAGGCGGCCCACCGGGCCGGTGGACTTGAAGCCGGTGACCGCCTCGACGATGGAGGCCAGGTTCAGGCCGCTCTTCTTGCGCACGTGGAAGTGATAGGCCATGGCCAGCGAGGCCAGGGCGTAGATCGACCAGGCGCTGATGCCCCAGTGGAAGAACGAATAGCTGACGCTGTATTCCAGCGCTTCACGGGACTGCGGGGCGATGTTCAGGCCGGGCGTCTGGTAGTAGTAGGCCCACTCCATCACGCCCCAGTAGAGGGTCGAGGAACCCATGCCGGCGCAGATGAACATGAACACCCAGGTGGCGGTGGAGTATTCCGGCTTGCCGCTGCCCAGCCGGATGTTGCCGTACTTGCTGAAGGCGATGTAGAGCACCGCCAGCGAACTGCCGAAGATCAGCAGCTGGACCGCGGTTCCGAAGGAACGGGTGGACAACTCGAACAGCTGATTGGCGGCCTGTTCCGCTTCCGCCGGGAAGGCGGCGAGGCCGATCACGGTGAACAGGACGGCGATCAGGCTCACGGTGATCAGGAACACATCGACCTTTTTATTCTTGTGGTGCATCAGGCGTCTCCTGGGACGTTTTTGTTGTGTCTCATGTCCGGCGCAGGCAGGCGACGGGGCATGAAGTGCAGCGCGAGGCAGGTTGATGTCCCCCTTACCTATCAACCAATGGTTAACGAAAATCCATTGGTTAACAGTGTGCGGTGGTTTGTCACACAACGCAAGAGCAGTTCATCACCCCGCGCTGCTCCCGCGAAGCGGCGGAAAGGTCGGCAATCGCTCTGGAAAGGACCTTTCCGGCCGCTCATAGAATGGCCAGGAATCAGCCTACAATGAGTTCGGAAATTGCCTGCCCCACCGCCTGGGTGGACAGCTTGCCGCCCATGTCACGGGTGACCTCGCCATTGGCGATCACCCGCTCGATGGCGCCGAGGATGTCGTCGTGGGCGGCGCGGTAGCGCTCGTCGCCCTGGCCGAGGAACTCCAGCATCAGCGCGCCGGACCAGATCATGGCGATCGGGTTGGCGATGTTCTGGCCGAAGATGTCCGGCGCCGAACCGTGCACCGGCTCGAACAGCGAGGGGAACCTGCGCTCCGGGTTGAGGTTGGCCGACGGCGCGATGCCGATGGTGCCGGCGCAGGCCGGGCCGAGATCGGAGAGGATGTCGCCGAACAGGTTGGAAGCCACCACCACGTCGAAACGCTCCGGCTGCAGCACGAAGCGCGCGCAGAGGATGTCGATGTGCTGCTTGTCCCAGGTGATTTCCGGGTAGTTGGCGGCCATCGCGGCGGTGCGCTCGTCCCAGTAGGGCATGCTCACCGCCATGCCGTTGGACTTGGTGGCCGAGGTCAGGCGCTTGCGCTCGCGGGTCTGCGCCACGTCGAAGGCGTACTTGAGGATGCGGTCCACGCCACGGCGGGTGAACACCGATTCCTGCAGCACGAACTCGTTCTCGGTGCCTTCGAACATGCGGCCGCCCAGGGACGAGTATTCGCCCTCGGTGTTCTCGCGGATCACCACGAAATCTATGTCGCCCGGCTGCTTGCCGGCCAGCGGGCACGGCACGCCGGGGAACAGGCGCACCGGACGGATGTTCACGTACTGGTCGAATTCGCGGCGGAATTTGAGCAGCGAGCCCCACAGGGAAATGTGATCCGGCACCTTGTCCGGCCAGCCGACGGCGCCGAAGTACAGCGCGTCGAAGCCCTTGAGCCGCTCGAACCAGTCGTCCGGCATCATCCGGCCGTGCTCCAGGTAGTAGTCGCAGCTGGCCCACTCGAAGTGTTCGATCTCCAGGTTCAGGCCGTGCTTGCGCGCGGCCGCCTGCACCACGCGCAGCCCCTCGGGAAGGACTTCCTGGCCGATACCGTCACCGGGAATGGCAGCGATTCTGTATGTCTTGCTCATGCGGGCACCCTTGCAGATGGGATGGGGAAGAGGTGCCTGCCATGCTATAAGTCGACGAATCAAACATAATCGCCACATCCGTGGATTCTTGAATCACGAACCGTGAACAATCTGCCGAACCTGGAAGACCTCAACGTCTTCGTCCACGTCGCCCGCCGCTCCAGCTTCGCCAGCGCCGCCAGCGAGCTGGGCATGTCCACCGCCTTCGTCAGCAAGCGCATCCGCCTGCTGGAGGAGGACCTCGGCGTGCGCCTGCTGCACCGCACCACCCGTCGGGTGTCGGTGAGCGAGGACGGCGAACGCGTCTACCAGTGGGCGCTGCGCATCCTCGACTCGGTGCAGCGCATGGGCGACGACGTATCCGCCCTGCATCGCGAGCCCAGCGGCCAGCTGCGCATCGCCAGCAGCCTGGGCCTGGGCCGGCGCTTCGTCGCCCCGGCGCTGTCGGAACTGGCAACCCGCCACCCGCAGCTGGACATCCGCCTGGAGGTGCAGGACCGCCTGGTCGACCTGTTCGACGAAGGCTTCGACCTCGACGTGCGGGTCGGCAACGAGATCGACCCGCACCTGATCGCCAAGCCCCTGGCGCGCAACCGCCGGGTGCTCTGCGCCGCCCCCGCCTACCTGGAACGGCGCGGCACGCCGCGCAGCCTGGCGGAACTGGCCGGGCACGACTGCCTGGTGATCAAGGAGCGCGACCACCCCTTCGGCATCTGGCACCTGCAGGGGCCGAACGGCGAGGAGAACGTGAAGGTGACGGGGCCGCTGTCGTCCAACCACGGCGAGGTGGTGCACCAGTGGTGCCTCGACGGACGCGGCATCCTGCTGCGCTCCTGGTGGGACGTGCACGACAGCCTGGCCGACGGGCGCCTGGTGCGGGTGCTGCCGGACTACCAGCAGCCGGCCGATATCTGGGCGGTGTACACCGCGCCGCTGGCCAGCTCGGCCAAGGTTCGGGTAGCGGTGGAACTCCTCCGGCAGTACTTCGCCGAGCGCTACAGCCTGCCGGAAACGTAGCCCCCTTCCCGCTTGCGGGTGAAGGGCCCTTGATCCCGTAGGAGCGGAGCTTCTCCGCGAACATGGGCAGGCGCTGAACGCTTCGCGGACAAGGTCCGCTCCTACGAAAGCGCTGCACCCCGCAGGAGCGGACTCCGTCCGCGATGCTCCTGCTTTTCGTAGGGTGGATACGCGCAGCGCTATCTACCGCGATGGGTATCGCTTCGCTCCACGCCATCCTACGGAGAGGCGCGACGGCTGATCAGAGCTGCGCGACGTGTCCGCCGCCCTGGTGCGCGCGCAGGTAGGGCAGCACCGCACTGAGCAGCGGCTCCTTGAAGTCCTCCTGGAAGCGGTGCGCCATGCCGGGGATCAGCTTCAGTTCCGAGCCGCGGATATGCGCCGCCACATGCACCCCGTGCATCACCGGCAGCAGGGGATCGGCGGTGCCGTGGACCACCAGGGTCGGCACGTCCAGGCGGTTCAGCAGTTCCACCCGGCTCGGCTCGGCGAGGATCGCCAGCAGTTGCCGCTGCACGCCCTCGGGGTTGAAGGCGCGGTCGTAGGAGATCGCCGCCTGGTGCAGCAACTGCTGGCGGTCGTCGCGCACCTCGGGGCTGCCGAGCGCGGCCAGCAGGTCGGCCTGCTGCTCGATGGCCTGTTCGCGGCTGGCGGCCTCGCGCCGGGCGAGCAGGCGCAGCAGCGACTCGCTGGGCGCCGGCAGGCCTTCGGCACCGGAGCTGGTCATCACCAGGGTCAGGCTGATCACCCGGTCCGGCGCGAGGTCGGCGACATGCTGGGCGATCATCCCGCCCATGCTCGCCCCCAGCACGTGGGCGCGCTGGATGTGCAGGGCGTCGAGCAGGCGCAGCGAATCGTCGGCCATGTCGGTCAGGCTGTAGGGCGCGCTCACCGGCAGGCCCAGGCGGTAGCGGATCACTTCGTAGGTCAGGTTGCCGGTGGGCGTGGGGATGCGCCAGGCGGACAGGCCGACATCGCGGTTGTCATAGCGGATCACCCGGAAACCCTGCTGGCAGAGCGCCTCGACCACCTCGTCGGGCCAGTGGATCAGCTGGCCGCCCAGGCCCATGATCAGCAGCAGCGCCGGGTCCTGCGGACGGCCGATGCTCTGGTAGGCCAGGCGCACGTCGCCCAGGTCGGCCAGCTCGGTCGGCACCCGGGGATCGCAACGATCGCCGGCAAAGGAGAGTGAGGGCAGTCCGCACAGAAGGGCGACCGCCAGCAGGAAAGCACGCATGATGAAAATCCGGAACGCAAAACCCCAGTGGAACGGGATTCTGATGAATTTCCGTCGTTCGCTCTGCCACAGGTCCGTGACAGTTTGATGAAAGGCGCCGAGCGGTCACGGACGCCCCTTCCCTGATCGTGATCAAGGGCGAATGGCCCCGCCGCTGGCGAAGATAGAGCGACCACCGCACGGAACGACCGCCATGGCCTACCCCCTCCTGCTCACCCTGCACCTGCTGGCGGCGATCATGTTCGTCGGCACGGTGTTCTTCGAGGTGCTGATCCTGGAAAGCGTCCACCCCCACGTGCCGCCCCGGGCGATGAAGGCCGTGGAAGCCGCCGTCGGCCGCCGCGCCCGGCGCCTGATGCCGTGGGTCATCCTGACCCTGTTCGGCTGCGGACTGGGCATGCTCTACCTGCGCTACCTGCCGCTGCTGGCCGAGCCGCTGGCGTCCGCCTTCACCACCCTGCTCAGCCTCAAGCTGCTGCTGGCCACCAGCGTGCTCGGGCACTTCGCCTTCGCCATGCACTCCTTCCGCAGCGGCCGCATGACCGCCCGGCGCTCGCGGCGCATCCACTACAGCGTGTTCGTCCACGTGCTGGCCATCGTCCTGCTGGCCAAGGGCATGTTCTACCTGAACTGGTAAGTCCGGGCGCTCAGGCGCACTCACGGTGCCCGAACGCGGCGAGGACTTCCGGCGCTCCGGGCCGGTTCACCGCCTGCACCAGCAAGGCCACCTCGGCGCACTTCTGCGCGGCGAAGGAGAGCGAGTCCTGCAGTTCGGTATCCCTCAAGGAGCAGGACGGCGCCACCCACAGCCGCTCACCCAGCCGTTCGTGGGCGTGGCGCAGCACATCCAGCGTCGAGTCGAGATCGCAGTGCCGGGTATCGAGGCCGTTCACCAACCCCAGGGACAGCACCTTGTAGGCCGGCAGGCGGTCGAGGACGGTCGGATACTGCCGCGGCGCACTCACCAGATCGACGTGCAGGCCGTCCAGCGGCAGGCTGGCGGCCAGGCCGAGGTTGTCCTCCAGGCCGCCGGAGTAGGTGGCGATCAGCTTCTTCAGCGGTTCGCGCTGGAGCAGGTTGTAGGCGCGCTCGAAGGCGTTCTTCCAGTCCTGCGGCAAGTCGAGCACCAGGATCGGCTCGTCGATCTGCACCCACTCCACGCCCTGCGCGGCCAGGCGCTGGAAGATCCGGCCGTAGACCGGCAGCAGGCGCTCCAGCAGGTCGAGCTTGTCGAAGCCGGCGGACTCGCCCTCGGGCCTGCCCAGCCACAGGTAGGTCAGCGGGCCGATCAGCACCGGCTTGACCCGGTGCCCCAGCGCCAGCGCCTCATCCACCTCCTCGAACAGTTGCTCCCAGCCCAGCTGGAACTGCTGCTCGGCGCTGAACTCCGGGGCCAGGTAGGGGTGATGGGCGTCGAACCACCGGGCCGGCTCCGGCGCATCCGCGTCGCTGCCAGCGGCCATGGCGAACAGGGTCCGCAGGGTCGGCCGGCCGTCCTGCGGGCGCAAGCGCTCGGGAATCACGCCGAAGGTCAGCGAGTGGGTCAGCAGCGGGTCATGCCAGGCGAAGTCCCCCACCGGCAGCAGGTCGATGCCGGCGTCCTTCTGCACCTGCCAGTGCGCGGCGCGCAGCTCGCGGCCCACGGCGCGCAGGCCGGCTTCGTCCAGCTCGCCGTCGCGGAAGGCCTGCAGCGCCTTCTGCAGTTCAGGGTCGCGGCCGCTGCGGGGAAAGCCGAGGGTGTGGGCCAGTGCCATGGCGAAAACTCCAATCCAATGCGTCAGATGCCCGCATTGTCGACAGCTGGCCATTCATGAGACAAACTCAATTCATTCGCGTTGAACTCAAGTTTTCCTCATATTGAGGTCGAGGCCGGCACCATGCTTGAACTCCGTCACCTGAAAACCCTCCACGCCCTGCGCGAGGCCGACAGCCTCGTGGAGGCCGCCGAGCGCCTGCACCTCACCCAATCCGCCCTGTCCCACCAGTTCAAGGAGCTGGAGGACCGCCTGGGCCTGTCGCTGTTCATCCGCAAGACCAAGCCGGTGCGCTTCACCAGCGCCGGCCTGCGCCTGCTGCAACTGGCCGACGCGGTGCTGCCGCAGCTGCGCGGCGCCGAGCGCGACCTGGCGCGGCTGGCCGGCGGCACCGCCGGCCGCCTGCACATGGCCATCGAGTGCCACAGCTGCTTCCAGTGGCTGATGCCGACCATCGACCAGTTCCGCGACGCCTGGCCGGAGGTGGAGCTCGACCTCGCCTCGGGCTTCTCCTTCGCCCCGCTGCCGGCGCTGGCCCGCGGCGACCTCGACCTGGTGGTGACCGCCGACCCGGTGGACCTCGCCGGCATCACCTACGTGCCGCTGTTCACCTACGAGGCGCTGCTGGCGGTGGACAACCACCACGCGCTGGCCGGCAAGTCCTTCATCGTGCCGGAGGACCTCGCCAGCCAGACGCTGATCACCTACCCGGTGGAGCGCGACCGCCTGGACATCTTCACCCGCTTCCTCGAACCGGCCGACGTCGAGCCCGCGCAGATCCGCACCTCGGAACTGACGGTGATGATGATGCAGCTGGTGGCCTCCGGCCGTGGCGTGTGCTGCCTGCCCAACTGGGCGCTGCACGAATACAGCTCGCGCGGCTACGTCACCGCCAAGCGCCTGGGCGAGAAGGGCCTGTACTGCACGCTGTTCGCGGCGATCCGCGCCGACATGCTGGACGCGCCGTTCATGCGCGACTTCCTGCTGACGGCCAAGGACACCTCCTTCGCCACCCTGGAAGGGGTCAGCGCAGCCAAGGGCTGAGGGCCATCCCGGCAGGGATGACCCGCGGTCTCACGGCGTCTTCGCCTCGGCGGCGCGGGCATGTTCCGCCGCCCATTGCTCATCGCGCTCGCGCACGCGGACGAACGCCGGCCGCGAGGTGACCAGGTCGACGTAGCGCTCGAACACCGGCAGCTTGGGCACCACGCCGAAGCCGATGGTCCAGCGCAGCGCCATGCCCCACAGCACATCGGCGGCGGTCATGCGGCTGCCCAGCAGGTAGGGGCCGGTTTCCAGCTGCTCGGCGAGGGTGCGCATCACGCTGTCGTAATCGCCGTAGGGGCTCATCGCCGGCGGCGCCGGGTCGCGCTTGAGCGCACGGTCGACGATGGCCGGCTCGAAGCTCGAACCGTAGAACACCAGCCAGCGCAGGTAGGGGCCGCGCAGCGGGTCGTCGAGGCTGGGCGCCAGGCCCGCGCGGGGGAACAGATCGGCGAGGTGGATGAAGATCGCGCCCTGCTCGGTGACCAGGGACTCGCCGACGCGGATCGCCGGGACCTTGCCCAGCGGGTTGATCGCCAGGTAGGCCGGCTCGCGCTGCTGGCCGGCCTTCATGTTGATCAGCTCGAGGTCATAGTCGGCGCCCAGTTCCTCCAGCAGCGCCAGGGTGCCGCTGGAGCGAGTCTGGGGCGAGTGGTAGAAGGTGATGCGGGACATGGCGGGGTCTCCTGTGGCGCGCCACGGCATGGAGCCCCCAGCATAGCCCCGCCTGGCCGTCACGCTTCGTCGAAGTGCATCTCCGGCGGTTGCTCGCGGAAGCCGCCGGTGATCGCCGCCAGGTAGATCACGCCGACCACCAGCCAGGACAGGCCGAGCCAGATCGCCAGGTGGTCGAGGCTGACCATCAGCCACAGGTCGGCGACCAGGCCGATCAGCGGGAACGCCAGGAACAGCACCAGCTCGCGCAGGCCGCGCTGCTCGGCGTTCAGGTAGTAGTGGAAGATCACCGACAGGTTCACCAGGCTGAAGGCCAGGAAGGCGCCGAAGTTGATGAACGAGGTGGAGGTGGTGACGTCCATGCGCAGCGCCAGCAGGGCCACCACGCCGCACAGCACGATGCTGTTCACCGGGGTTTCGAAGCGCTTGCTGATGCTGCCGAAGAACGGCCGCGGCAGCACGCCGTCGCGGCCCATGGCGAACAGCAGGCGCGAGGCGCTGGCCTGGGCCGACAGGCCGGAGGTGAACTGGCCGACGATCAGGCCGATCAGGAAGAAGCTGACGAACACATCACCGCCGATGTTGCGGGCGATTTCGTAGGCGGCGGAGTCGGCGTTCTGGAACTCCACGGACGGGTGCGCCAGCTGCACGAAGTAGCTGGAGGCGATGAAGATGCCGCCGCCGATCAGGGTGATCAGCAGGATCGCGCGCGGGATGGTCTTGCGCGGCTCATGGGTTTCTTCGGTCAGGGTGCTGACCGCGTCGAAGCCGAGGAAGGAGTAGCAGGCGATGGCCGCGCCGCCCATGATCAGCGGCAGCTGGGTGCCTTCCTTGAAGAACGGCTCCAGGGTCCACAGCGGACGGCTGGCGTCGCCCATCACGTAGTGGATCGCCAGGCCGACGAAGGCGATCAGCACGAGGAACTGCACCAGCATCAGCACGCCGTTGATGTTCTTCGCCAGGCGCAGGCCGACCACGTTGATCGCGGTGGTCACGCCGATGAAGGCCAGCACCCAGATGGCCTGGGGCACGGCCGGGAAGGCCGAGTGCAGGTAGGCCGCGCCGATCAGCCAGATCGCCATCGGCAGGAACAGGTAGTCCAGCAGCACCGCCCAGCCGGCGAGGAAGCCCAGTTTCGGGCTGATCGACTTGCGCACGTAGGTGTAGGCCGAGCCCGCCACCGGGAAGGCGGCGGCCATGCGCCCGTAGCTCAGCGCGGTGAACAGCATCGCCACCGAGGCGACGAGGTAGGCCGAGGGCACCACGCCACGGGTGACGTCGGCGAGGATGCCGAAGGTGCCGAGGACGATGATCGGGGTCATGTAGGCGATGCCGAACAGCACCACCGAACCCAGCGACAGGGTTCGTTTCAGTCGAGCCATTTCTGCTTACTCCGCATTGTGTTTGTTATGGCAGTGCAAAGGTTCCGGCTTCCGCTCACTCGGAAGCCTGCGGGCGCTCGGGGCGCCCGTCGGTCGTGGAATATCGCTGTGGCGGCGCGGCCCTGCGCCCCGGCGCTGTCGGTCAGTTGGCCGGAAGAAGCATCAGGCCGGGATGATCAGTTCGCGCAGGCCGTCCGCGTGTTCGCGCATCTCGCCGGGCAGCACGAAGCGGCGTTCGGCCAGGTAGCTGTAGTCGCGGCGCGCTTGCGCCAGGCGCTCGAAGTCCAGCTCGACGATCTGCCGGCACTCCTCGCGGCCGGCTTCGACGATCAGTTGGCCGTAGGGGTCGACCACGGCGCTGCCGCCGGCGAACACCAGGTCGTCGTCGCCTTCGCCGACGCGGTTGACCATCACCGCGTAGGCCTGGTTTTCCATGGCGCGGCCCATGATCGCGGTGCGGTGGGTCGGGCCGTAGGGGTCCATGTTGCCGTTGGTCACGATGATCAGCTCGGCGCCCAGTTGGCCGAGGGCGCGGGCGGTTTCCGGGAACTCGATGTCGAAGCAGATCGCGATGCCGACGCGGACGCCATTCCACAGGCAGGTGGCGTAGCGGTCGCCGGGGGTGAAGATGCCGCGGTCCGACGCCCACAGGTGCGTCTTGCGGTACTGCATGGCGATGCCTTCGGGGGTGATCAGCAGCGTGGTGTTGTAGAAGCGGCCGTCGGCGGCTTCGGCGAAGCCCACGGCGACGGCAATGTTCTTCTCCTTCGCGGCGCGGCGCACGGCCTGCACGCTGGGGCCGTCGATCGGTTCGGCGACGGCGGCGATGTTCGCCTCGGTGGGGAAGCCGGTCAGCTGGGTCTCGGGGAACACCACCAGCTGGGTGTCGTCGGCGCAGGCGTGGATCGCCTCCAGGGTGCGGGCCAGGTTCCAGGCCACGTCGCCATCACGGCCGGCGAGTTGGACGAGTTCGATCTTCATGGGGCTTCCTCGGATTCTTGTATTCCAGTGACCGCACGGCGCAAAAGGGTCAAACTGCGCACCGCGCCGGCTCACGGTATCCATCGAGTATGCCGGGCGCACCACCACCGGGTAATTACGCCCGCGTGGTAACCCAACGGGGGTAGGGTCATGGGTCTTTCCCTTCAGGATATCGCCTGGCACCGCTCGGTCGGGCAGCTGATCGAGGCGCTGGACAAGCCGGGCTTCTGGACCTCGCTGGTGCGCCTGCTGGGCCAGTATGTGCCCTTCGACAGCTGGGTCGTGCTGCTCTTCAGCGATGGCCGGCCCCAGGTGTTCGCCGAATGCCCGGGCGAGGACGGCGGCCCGGACCCGCTGTTCCAGGACTACCTCAAGGGCCTCTACCTGCTCGACCCCTTCTACATCGCCAGCCGCGAGGCACCGGGCAGCGGGCTGTTCCGCCTCGACGACGTGGCACCCGAATGCTTCGAGCAGACCGATTACTACCAGCGCTACTTCAGCCTCAACGTGGTGGCCGACGAGGTGCAGATCAACGTGCAGCTCGACGGCGAACGCACCCTCTGCTGCTCGGTGGGCAGCAAGGGCCGCTTCACCCCGGAGCAGATCGCCCTGCTCGCCCTGGTGCAGCCCTGGGTGGCCGCGCTGATGCGCCAGCGCATGGCCTTCGAGCGCGAGGTGCAGGAAGCGCCCCCGCCGCCGCGCTGGCAGAACCGCCTGGAAGCCACCGCCCAGCAGATGGAAACCCCGCTCACCGCGCGCGAACTGGAAGTCGGCCGGCTGATGCTCAGCGGCTGCTCCAGCAAGGAAATCGCCCGCAAGCTGACGATCTCCGCCGAGACGGTGAAGGTCCACCGCAAGCACATGTACGCCAAGCTCGGGATCAAGTCGCAGTCGGAGCTGTTCTCGCTGTTCCTGCAGGCGCAGGGCTGAGGCTTTCGTAGGAGCGGATCTTATCCGCGATGCTTTTTGGGGGATTGGTGTTCTGCGCCGCTCCGGCGTGTTCGGATGCCTTTTGTTTCGCCCCCTCGGGCGACCTACTTTGCCAAACGACGGATGGCCGCCCCACGCAAAGTAGGCAAAAGTCTCTGCCCCATCATCCGGGTCCCGCTTCGCGGGACTCCCCTCGCTCCATCGAAGTTTCAGGGGCCAACGTCAGAGCGGATGCGCTTGGCACGCGTCAGGATGAGAAACACCAGCCGTCGAGCAGCGGGTGAGCAACCTCGCCCTTGCGGGTCCATGCTTGAGGACAGGAGGAACACCCCATGAGCCTCAGCGTTTTCGACATGTTCAAGCCCGGCGTCGGGCCGTCCAGTTCCCACACCGTGGGGCCGATGCGCGCCACCCGCGAGTTCGTCGACCGGCTGCGCGGCGGCGGCCTGCTGGCGCGCACCGCCGCCGTGGAGGTGCATCTCTACGGCTCGCTCAGCGCCACCGGCAAGGGCCACGCCACCGACCGCGCGTGCCTGATCGGCCTGCTCGGCATCGACCCGGCGGAAGCCGATCCGGCCGCCCTGGCGCCGCAGGTGGACGACATCCTGCGGCGCCATCGCCTGCGCCTGGGCGGCGTGCGCGAGATCGACTTCGACCCGGCGCAGCAGCTGGTCTTCCACGACGGCAGCCTGCCCGCCCACCCCAACGGCCTGCACCTGCAGGCGCTGGACGAAAGCGGCCGGCTGCTGGCCGAGCGCGTCTGCTATTCCGTGGGCGGCGGCTTCGTGGTGGACGCGGCCGACTTCAACACCGACCGCGCCCTGCCCGACAACCCCGTGCCCTACCCCTTCCACAGCGCCGAGGAACTGCTGCGGCTGTGCCACCAGCACGGCTTCGCGCGGATCAGCGACCTGATGTGGGCCAACGAGCGCAAGCTGCGCAGCGACGCGGAAATCCACGCCGGCCTCGCCTACATCTGGGAGGAAATGCAGGCCTGCGTGCGCCGCGGGCTGGAGACCGAAGGCACGCTGCCCGGCGGGCTCAAGGTGCGCCGCCGCGCGCCGATGCTCTTCCGTCGGCTGAACGAGGCGGACAGCGGCAACCTGATCGCCAGCACCCTCGGCGCCATGGACTGGGTGGACCTCTGGGCGCTGGCGGTGAACGAGGAGAACGCCGCCGGCGGACGGGTGGTGACCGCTCCCACCAACGGCGCCGCCGGCATCGTCCCGGCGGTGCTGCACTACTACGCGCGCTACGACGCCCAGGCCAGCGCCGACGCCATCGAGCGCTACCTGCTGACCGCCGCCGCGATCGGCATCCTGTGCAAGCTCAACGCCTCGATCTCCGGCGCCGAAGTGGGCTGCCAGGGCGAGGTCGGCTCGGCCTGCGCCATGGCCGCCGGCGGTCTCGCGGAAGTCCTCGGCGGCAGCCTGGAACAGGTGGAGAACGCCGCCGAGATCGGCCTGGAACACAACCTCGGCCTGACCTGCGACCCGGTGGCCGGGCTGGTGCAGGTGCCCTGCATCGAACGCAACGCCATGGCCTCGCTCAAGGCCATCAACGCCGCCCAGCTGGCCCTGCGCGGCGACGGCCAGCACCTGGTCAGCCTCGACAAGGCCATCGACACCCTGCGCGACACCGGGCGCGACATGATGGACAAGTACAAGGAGACCTCCAAGGGCGGGCTGGCGGTGAACGTGATCGCCTGTTGATCCGTGCCGGGCAAGCTCGCTCCAGCGCGCCCTTCGTAGGAGCGAGCTTGCTCGCGAACAGCCACGGCTCCCTTTATTGCGCCTTCCGAGAAAATCGTTAGCTAGCTTTCTTTTTCAATCGCTTCCCGCTAACGTCGGTGCCCTGCAGAAGAAGAAACCTCCCCCCGAAAGCCCGCCTTAACCTTCGCCAGGCACACTCGTGCCCCGCCTGCCGTGCTCCACGGCGGTCCTTTCGGCCACCCCGACCTCGATCAGCCCGACGACTGGAGACTCCATGAATCTGTCGCTCCTGAGCCGTTATGCGTTCTTTGCCGCGTGCGTCCTCTTCACCCTGTTCAGCCTGCCGTTCCTCGGCCAGGTCTGGCCGCTCACCCTGCTGACCCTCGCCCTCAGCCTGCTCGGCGTGTTCGACCTGCTCCAGGAGCGCCATGCGGTGCGGCGCAACTACCCGGTGATCGGCAACCTGCGCTACCTGATGGAAGCCATCCGCCCGGAAATCCGCCAGTACCTGCTGGAGGAGGAGCGCGATGCCCTGCCCTTCTCCCGCAGCCAGCGCTCGCTGGTCTACACGCGGGCGAAGAACCAATCCTCGGAGCGCCCGTTCGGCACCCTGATCGACGTCTACCAGTCCGGCTACGAGTTCATCGCCCACTCCATCCGCCCGGAGCCGCAGGCCGACCCGGCCAGCTTCCGGGTGCAGGTCGGCGGCCCGGACTGCAAGCAGCCCTACTCCATCTCGCTGTTCAACATCTCCGCCATGAGCTTCGGCGCGCTCAGCGCCAACGCCATCCGCGCGCTGAACAAGGGCGCGAAGCTGGGCAACTTCATCCATGACACCGGCGAGGGCAGCATCAGCCCCTACCACCGCGAATACGGCGGCGACCTGACCTGGGAACTGGGCAGCGGCTACTTCGGCTGCCGCACCGAGGATGGCCGCTTCGACCCCGAGCGCTTCGCCCGGCAGGCGCTGGAGCCGCAGGTGAAGATGATCGAGATCAAGCTCAGCCAGGGCGCCAAGCCGGGCCTGGGCGGCATGCTGCTGAAGGAGAAGATCACCCCCGAGATCGCCGCCACCCGCGGCGTGCCCATGGGCCAGGACTGCCTGTCGCCGCCCAGCCACAGCGCCTTCTCCAACCCGCGGGAACTGCTCGATTTCATCGTCCAGCTGCGCGAGCTCTCCGGCGGCAAGCCGGTCGGCTTCAAGCTCTGCATCGGCCATCCGTGGGAGTTCATGGGCATCGCCAAGGCCATGCACGAGACCGGCATCTGCCCCGACTTCATCGTCGTCGACGGCACCGAAGGCGGCACCGGTGCGGCGCCGGGCGAGTTCATCGACCACGTCGGCCTGCCGATGCGCGAGGGCCTGCTGTTCGTCCACAACACGCTGGTCGGCCTGAACCTGCGCGACAAGGTCCGCATCGGCGCCAGCAGCAAGATCATCAGCGCCTTCGACATCGCCTGCGTGCTGAGCATGGGCGCCGACTGGGCCAACTCGGCGCGCGGCTTCCTGTTCGCCATCGGCTGCATCCAGTCGCAGAGTTGCCACACCAACAAGTGCCCGACCGGCGTGGCCACCCAGGACCCGCTGCGCCAGCGCGCGCTGGTGGTGCCGGACAAGGCCGAGCGGGTCTACAACTTCCACCGCAACACGCTCAAGGCCCTGGCCGAACTGACCGCCGCCGCCGGCCTCAAGCACCCGTCGCAGATCGAGGCCAGGCACCTGGTGCGCCGCGTGTCGGCCACCGAGATCCGCCTGTTCTCGCACCTGCACTACTTCCTCAAGCCCGGCGAGCTGCTCTCGGGCGAGATCGGCGGTGAGTTCTACGAGCGCATGTGGCGCATGGCGAGCAGCGACAGCTTCGACGCGGCGGCCGGCTGAGGCCGGTCAGCGGCGACCGGCCGGGGGCGGCAGGAGCGCGATCATCTGCTCCTCGCCGAACAGGTAGACGCGCTCGCCGCACAGCAGCTCCACCGCGCACGTGCCATCGGGCCGGACCGAGCGCGCCAGCGAGCGCAGCATCCCGCCCAGCGCGGCCATGAGCCCGGGCAGTCCGCCCTGGCGTACACGGGAAAGATATCGGGCCTGGGGTTTCCTAGTGTTCATGAGATCACCTGAATAGCCGGAGAGGTTGATCAAATGCACCCGGCCCGGGCAGACCGGGCCAGGTGCGTACCAGACACTTTCATCCAATGCGGGCTCAGCCCTGTGCACCTCCTTCCGCGGCATGGGCCACGGTGCCGAAGGCGGGGCGCAGGACGCCGGAGATCACTTGCCAGGCCATCGACAGCGCGCCGACGATGAACACCAGGTCACCGAAGGTGCGCACCCAGCGCAGGGTCTGCAGCAGCGGCTGCTGCATGAAGGCTTCGCTGCGGGCGTACCACAGGCCCTCGGCGACGCTGGCGTGGAACTGGATGATGCCGATGGGCAGCAGGCTGGTGGAGAGCATCAGCACCAGGCCGCCGTTGAGGCACCAGAAGGCGGTCTTCATCAGCCGCTCGTTGAACTGCAGCTCCGGGCGGATATAGCGCAGCACCAGCAGGGTGAAGCCCAGGGCGAGGAAGCCGTAGACCCCGAACAGCGCGGCGTGGGCGTGGGTCGGCGTGGTGTTCAGGCCCTGGATGTAGTACAGCGCGACGGGCGGGTTGATCATGAAACCGAAGACGCCGGCGCCGAGCATGTTCCAGAAGGCCACGGCGATGAAGCAGGCCAGCGGCCATTTCACCCGTTGCATCCAGGCCGCGCGGTTCTTCAGGCGCCAGTTCTCCCAGGCTTCGTAGCCCAGCACCACCAGCGGCACCACTTCCAGGGCGCTGAAGGTGGCGCCCACCGCCATCACCGGCGTGGTGGTGCCGGAGAAATACAGGTGGTGGAAGGTGCCCGGCACGCCGCCGAGCATGAACAGCGAGGCCGAGGCCAGGCTGGCGGTGGTGGCGGCGCGCGCGCTCACCAGGCCCATGCTGGAGAAGATGAAGGCCAGCGCGGTGGTGGCGAAGACCTCGAAGAAGCCTTCCACCCACAGGTGCACCACCCACCAGCGCCAGTACTCCATCACCGACAGGTTGGTGCGCTCGCCGTAGGACAGGCCGGCGCCGTAGAACAGGCCGATGGCGATCACCGAGGCGGACAGCAGCGCCAGCAGGTTCTTGTCGCCCGGCTTGCGGAACGCCGGCAGGATGCCGCGCAGCATCAGCGCGAGCCAGAAGGCGATGCCGAGGAACTTGCCGATCTGCCACAGGCGGCCGAGGTCGACGTACTCATAGCCCTGGTGGCCCAGCCAGAAGTTCCACTGCGGCGGCAGCATCTGCGCGATGGCCAGGAAGTTGCCGACGAAGGAGCCCAGCACCACCACGACCAGCGCCCAGAACAGCACATCGACGCCCAGCTTCTGGTGCTTCGGGTCCTTGCCGCCGTTGATGATCGGCGCGAGGAACAGCCCCGCGGCGAGGAAGCCGGTGGCGATCCAGAACAGCGCGCTCTGGATGTGCCAGGTGCGCAGCAGCGAATAGGGGAACCACTGCGACAGCGGAATGCCGTAGAAGTCCTGGCCCTCCACCGTGTAGTGCGCGGTCGCGCCGCCGAGCATCACCTGGAAGGTGAACAGCCCCACCACCAGCAGCAGGTACTTGCCCAGCGCCTTCTGCGAAGGGGTCAGGCCGACCAGGCTGATCGGGTCGTGCAGCGGCGGATGCGGCTCCTCCTCTTCCTTGCGCAGGAAGGCCCAGGCCCAGACCAGGAAGCCGACGCCGGCGATCAGCAGCACCACGCTGACCAGCGACCACATGATGTTCTCGGCGGTCGGCTGGTTGCCGATCAGCGGCTCGTGGGGCCAGTTGTTGGTGTAGGTGGCGCTGGAGCCGGGGCGTTCGGTGGCGGCGGCCCAGGCGGTCCAGAAGAAGAACTGGGTCATCTCCTCGCGCCGCTCCAGGCTCGGCAGCGTGTTCTCCTTCATCGCGAAGCTCTTGCGGCTGGGCTGCAGCGCCGGATCGTCGCCGAACAGCGCGAGGTAGTACGCGGCGGTCTGGCGGATCGCCTCGACGCGGCGCTCGCTCAGCACCAGCACGCCGTCCTGGCTGCGGTTCTGCCGGTATTCGCGCTGCAGGCGGCTGCGCAGGACGGCCTGCTGGTCGCTGTCGAGTTCGCCGAAGGCCTTGCCGTACTGCTCGCGGGCGCCGATGTCGAGCCAGGCGGTCAGTTCGCGGTGCAGCCAGTCGGCGGTCCAGTCCGGCGCCTGGTAGGCGCCGTGGCCCCAGATCGAGCCGAGCTGCATGCCGCCAACGCTCTGCCAGGCGGTCTGCCCGTCGAGGATGTCGGTGCCGCTGAACAGGTGCTCGCCGCTTTCGCTGCGCACCTCGTCCGGAATGGGCGGCGCCTGGCGATACACCTCGCGGCCGAAGTAACCGAGGATGCCGAAGGTCACCGCCAGCACGGCGATCAGCGTCCACCAGAGCTTGCGGTACTCACCCATGGGACACCTCCGGGCCGGCGGCCGGCGCAACGGATTGGCGACCGGCGCCGCGAACGATGGTGTCTTCGCAGATGGCATGTCCTACAGTATTTTCGAGCGGATCGACGTACATGGCGCGACTCCTGTGTCAGGCGTTTCCTTGAACAAGGCAAACCACGTGCCATCAATTAATTCCTTTTAAATCAACAACCTGAAAATTAAAGAAGTCGAAATGACCGCGCGCACGAAGAGTTCAAATGACCTCCAGCGGGTAAAAAGTACCGGGCTTTTGAACCGACTCCTGGCGGACCTGGCGAGCGACCTGCCGGCCGCCGAGCGCCTGCAGCGCCTGGTCGTGGCCCTGCGCGACGAGTTCTCCTGCAGCGCGGTGGTGCTGCTGCGCCTGGACGGCGACCGGCTGCAGGCCCAGGCGGCCGTCGGGCTGGCCAGTGAAGTCCTCGGACGCAGCTTCGAGCGGGACCGGCATCCGCGCCTGGCGCAGATTCTCGGGCAACGAGAGCCGGTGCAGTTCGCCGCCGACAGCGGGCTGCCCGATCCCTACGACGGGCTGCTGCACGACAACCCGGACAAGCCGCTGCCCGTGCACGACTGCCTGGGCATGAGCCTCTACGTACAGGACCGCCTGTGGGGCGCGGTGACCCTCGACGCGCTGCGCCCCGGCAGCTTCGGCCCCTCGGTGGCGCCGCGCCTGCGCGAATGCGCGCCGCTGATCGAAACGGCGCTGCGCGTCGGCCGCCTGGAAAACGAAGTGCGCAGCCTGCGCCTGGCCCGCAGCGGGCTGACCGAGCCGGCGCTGGAATCGACCTGCGCCATCCTCGGCGAAAGCCCGGTGCTGCAAGGTCTGCTCGATGAACTGAGGATCGTCGCCGAGTCCGAGCTGCCGGTGCTGCTGCAGGGCGAAACCGGGGTCGGCAAGGAACTCTTCGCCCAGTGGCTGCACGCCAACTCGCCACGGGCGCGGCGGCCGCTGGTGCAGGTCAATTGCGCCGCGCTGCCGGAGAGCCTGGCCGAAAGCGAACTGTTCGGACACGTGCGCGGCGCCTTCTCCGGGGCGACCCAGGACCGCCAGGGGCGTTTCGAATCGGCCAGCGGCGGCACGCTGTTCCTCGACGAGATCGGCGAGCTGCCGCTGTCGACCCAGGCGAAATTGCTGCGCGCATTGCAGAACGGCGAGATCCAGCGCCTGGGCGCGGACCGCCCGCGGCACGTGGATGTGCGCGTCATCGCCGCCACCAACCGCAATCTCAGTGAGGAAGTGCGCGAGGGGCGCTTCCGCGCCGACCTCTATCACCGGCTGTCGGTGTACCCGGTGCACATCCCGGCGCTGCGCGAACGCGGGCGGGACGTGCTGCTGCTCGCCGGCCACTTTCTCGAACAGAACCGCACCCGCCTCGGCCTGCGCTGCCTGCGCCTGTCCGCCGGGGCGGAGCAGGCCCTGCTGGCCTACGCCTGGCCGGGCAACGTGCGGGAACTGGAGCACGTCATCAGCCGGGCGGCGCTGAAGGTGCTGAGCCAGGCGCAATCGCGCCATGAACTGCTGAGCATCGAAGCGGCCGGGCTCGGCCTCGACCTGCCGGGCAGACCAGCGGCGGGCCCGGCGACGGCCGACGGCACGCCGGCATCCGGCTCCCTGCAGGACGCCGTGGACCGCTACCAGCGGGAACTGCTGCAGGACGCCCTGCAGCGCCACAACGGCAAGTGGGCCGGCGCGGCCCGCGCGCTGGAGATGGACCCCAGCAACCTGCGCAAGCTCGCCCGGCGCCTGAACCTGCTCTGACTCAGATGGTGCGCGAGAAGCGCTCCTGCTGCCCGCCGCCCAGGTAGGCGTCGAAGGCCATCGCCACGCTGCGCATCATCAGCTGGCCCTGGGGCAGCAGCACCAGCGCATCGTCGTGCAGCGCCACCAGCCCGTCGCCGACCTGCTCCTGCAACTGCCGCAGCGCGTCCGCGAAGTACTCGGCGAAGCGGATGCCGTGGCGCGCCTCCAGCGGTGCGTAGTCCACCCGGCCGTGGCACATCAGGGCGCTGATCACTTCGCGGCGCAGGCGGTCGTCGTCGGTCAGGCGGTAGCCCTTGTGCACCGGCAGCAGCCCCTCGTTGATGCGCGCGTAGTACTGCGACAGCTCCTTCACGTTCTGCCCGTAGGTGTCGCCGACCTTGCTGATCGAGGACACGCCCAGCGCGATCAGGTCGCAATCGGCGTGGGTCGAGTAGCCCTGGAAGTTGCGTTGCAGCGTGCCCTTGGCGCGGGCCACGGTCAGCTCGTCGTCGGGCAGGGCGAAGTGGTCCATGCCGATGTAGGCATAGCCTTCGCTCGTCAGCCGCTGGATGGTCAGCTCCAGCAGCTCCAGCTTGCGCTCGGGCGGCGGCATGTCCTCGCGGCGGATCAGCCGCTGCGCGCGCACCCGCTCGGGCAGGTGGGCGTAGCTGTAGGCGGCGATGCGGTCGGGGCGCAGCGCGATGATCTTGCTCAGGGTGGCGTCGAAGCTCTCCACCGTCTGCAGCGGCAGGCCGTAGATCAGGTCCACCGAGACCGACTTGAAGTTCGACTCGCGGGCGGCCTGGATCAGGTCGAAGATCTGCTGCTCGCTCTGCACGCGGTTGACCGCGGCCTGGACCTTCTCGTCGAAGTCCTGCACGCCGAAGCTCAGGCGGTTGAAGCCCTGGGCGCGCAGCTCGGCGATGCGCTCGCGGCTGATGGTGCGCGGGTCGACCTCGATGGAGAACTCGTGGGCATCGCTCTCGTCGAGGTTGAAGTGCTCGCGCAGGCAGTCCATCAGCTCGGTCAGCTGCTCGCTGGTCAGGTAGGTCGGCGTACCGCCGCCCAGGTGCAGCTGGGTCAGCTTGCGCGAGTCGTCGAACAGCGCCGCCTGCATGGCGATCTCGCGCTTGAGGTAGTCGAGGTACTCGACGGCGCGGTGGGTCTTCTGGGTGATGATCTTGTTGCAGGCGCAGTAGTAGCAGAGGCTCTTGCAGAACGGGATGTGGATATACACCGAGAGCGGCTTGGACGGCGCCTCGTTGCTGCGCCGGGCCGCCGCGCGGTAGTCGTCGGCGGCGAACGCGCCATGGAACTGCGGCGCGGTGGGATAGGACGTATAGCGCGGGCCGGGGCGATCGTACTTCTCGACCAACGCGCGGTTGAAACTCATCGATTCTGGCATGACACGGCTCCTCTGGCGCTGGCAGTCTGGTGCTGCGAGTCGCCCGGCACAGGATACACCGGTCACCCTGGACCCCGCCTGAGCAGGATCAAGAAGTCGCGGGGTGCCGGCCGATCGGCGGCTGCACGAATCTTCCAGACAGCCGCCGCCCCCGCGCTATGCTGGCCAACCGGGCAAGCGAGGCGAAAACGGCCCATGCACAAGGACAACTGGATCGACCTGCTGCAGGACGCCGACAGCGGCATCCAGAGCCTGCGCGCGCACTTCAAGGGCCACGCCTACGACCCGCACTGGCACGACAGCTACCTGATCGGTTTCACCGAAGCCGGCGTGCAGCAGTTCCGCTGCCGCAACCAGCGCCACATCAGCACCGTCGGCAAGGTGTTCTTCCTCGAACCCGGCGACATCCACGACGGCGACGCGCCCACCGAGGGCGGCTTCACCTACCGCATGCTCTACCTCGACGCGCCCTGGCTGGAACGCGAGATCGGCAGCCTCTTCGAGCAAGCCCCGGCCAACTGCCAGCTGGGCGTGCCCGAGCTGCTGTTCGACGACCCGCAACTGGCGCGCCGGGTCGACAACGCCTTCCAGGCGGTGCACGGCAGCGACCTGAAGATCGTCCGCCAAGCCGCCATCGACGACCTGCTCGACGGCCTCACCCGGCGCCTGCACTGGCGCCAGCGCAGCGCCCTGCAACCGCAGCTGCCGCTGGTGGCGCAGCGTGCGCGGGACTATCTGCACGCCAACCTGACCGCCGACATCGGCCTCGACGACCTGGCCCAGGCCAGCGGCTGCGACCGCTTCCGCCTGACCCGCGCCTTCAAGCAGGCCTTCGGCCTGCCGCCCCACGCCTACCTGATCCAGTTGCGCCTGGCCCGCGCGCGCCAGCTGCTCGGCCGGGGACTGGCGCCGGCGGACATCGCCGCCGACCTCGGCTTCGCCGACCAGAGCCACCTCGGCCGCTGGTTCCGCCGCGCCTATGGCGTCACCCCGGCCTACTACCGCAGGCGCTGCTCAAAGCTTCCAGACTGAGCCCGCCGCGCTGGCGAAGATGAGCTCCCACGGATTCACCGGAGCTCCCGCCATGCACCTCTCGCAGCTCGGCCAATGGCTGCCCTTCCTCCTCTTCGCCTTCGTCGCCTCGATCACTCCGGGGCCGACCAACCTGCTGATCTTCAGCAACAGCGCGCGCTTCGGCTGGGGCGCGGCGCTGCCGATCATGCTCGGCGGCTGCGCGGCGGCGGCCGCGCTGGTGCTGGCGGTGGGCAGCGGCCTGGGCGAAGCGCTGGCCGGCCTGCCGCGCGTGCAGCCGGCGATGCGCGTGACCGGCGTGCTCTGGCTGAGCTGGCTGGCCTGGCAGATCTTCCGCAGCCCGCCGGCCGACCTCGGGTGCGGGGAAAGCGCCGCGCGCCTCGGCCTGGTCGGCGCCGCCGCGCTGCAACTGGTCAACCCCAAGACGTGGATGATGGCGCTGGCGGTGCTCAGCGTGTACGCCGGCCACGGCGCCGACCGCGCGGACCGCGTGCAGCTGCTGTCGCTGCTGTTCTTCCTCGTGTCGATTCCCTGCACGGCGGTCTGGGCCGGCCTGGGCATCGGCAGCCAGCGCCTGCTCTCGCCCGGGCAGATGCGCCGGCTCAACCAGCTGCTGGCGGTCCTGTTGCTGCTGTCGGCCTGGGCCGGCGCCTTGCTCTGACTAGCCGATACCGACGCGGCGCAGGCAGTCGCGCAGGTGCTCGATGAAGGCGGCGGCGTCCGGCCTTTGCCCGGCAAGCGCCTCCGCTGCTACGCCGAGGGCACCAGGCGCCCCTGGCGGCCGAACAGGCGGCGGCGGTTGGCGGCGAGGTAGTCGTAGAGCCCGTCGCGCAGCGACATGGGCACCAGCCAGAGGACGCGCAGCCAGTTCCACGGCGCCGGCAACTGGCCGATCACCCGCAGGAGCGCTTCGCTGCGGTCGTAGCCCTGCCGGCCTTCGATGTAGAGGATGCCGTCGAAATACTCGGCCGGCAGCCCGAACCAGTCGATGACCGCCTGGCCTTCCGCCGACTGCATGCTGTACAGCTTCAGGCGCCGCCCGCGATCGTTGCGCGCAAGGAAGCGGCTCCAGCCGTTGCACAGGCGGCAGGCGCCGTCGAACAGCACAACCTTGTCACCGGGAAGCATGTCGGGGGGCAACGGCATGGCGTCGTCTCAGGAAGCGTGGTTCGCACACTCTGCCCCCCGTATGTGACAACTACAGGTTTTCCCGCTCAGCCATTGGTCAGGGAATACAGCCGGTACTCCACCCAGCCCGGCCCCAGCCGTCCCTCGCCCACCGCGAGCAGGTGGTTCAGCCAGCGGTAGCGCTCGTCGCCCACCTCGAAGCGCGGCTGGATCATGAAATAGGTGTCGCCGAACTCGCTGCTCTCGCCCCGCGAGACCGCGTTGATGATGCGCGGGTTGGCCACCAGCAGGCCGTTGTGCTGCATCAGGATGCGCGCGCCATCGTCGGTGCGCAGCACCAGGCGCACGTCCAGGTGCCAGCCGCCGTCGTTGTCCACCAGGATCCAGTCGCCGCCGCCGGGCAGCACTTCGCCATTCAGGCGCTGGCCCTGGAAGGCGCCGCCGCCGGCCGCCGAGATCAGGCGCTGGCCGTGGGGCACCCGGCCGATCTCCAGCGGCACGCTCGCCTTCACGCTCATGTTCATCAGCGGTTCGAGTTTCATCGACAGCTCCTGCCCGGTCTCGTCATGGCCCCTTGAGTAAAGCAGCCGGCCCCGGCGCCGGCCACGCTCAGCCGAAGCGCCCTTCTTCAGCCAAACCGATAGCGCAGCAGCCGCCCCATGCGCCGCAACGGCGGAATCGCCAGGGTGATGCGGTAGAGCAGGCGCACGCCCGGGGACATCCGGGCGATCTGCGCCGCGTCGTAAGGCTCGACCGCGTCGACGAAGCGCAGGCCGGGCACCTGCGCCTCCAGTTCGGCATTGTCGTCGATCCCCCAGTGCAGGATCGCGCCGGTCCGGCGGATCATCGGGTGGTAGCGCATCCAGCGGATGCCCTGGCGGGTGTAGCCGTCGAAGATCAGCTCGCCGCTGCCGCAATGCGCGACCAGCCCGCGCAGCAGCCAGGGTACCGATTGGCTTTCCACGTAGGGCAGCACGCCTTCGGCGACGATCAGCACCGGCCGGCCGACCGGCACCACGCGCCACCAGTCCGGGGCGGTCAGCGCGCTGGGCAGCAGGTGGCAGTTCTCCCGCGCTGGATACAGGCGCTCGCGCAGGGCGATCACCTCGGGGAAATCCACCTCGAACCACTGCACGGTGGACGGCGGATCGATGCGCCAGACCCGGCTGTCGAGCCCGCAGCCCAGCTGCAGGACCACCGCCTGCGGATGCCGCGCGAGAAAGTCGCGCACCCAGTCGTCGAGCAGCTTGGAGCGCAACGCCACGCCAATCTGCCCGGAGCGGCCGATGTGCAGGCGGGCGAAGTCGTAGTCCACCTGATCCAGCGCGCGGCGGGCGAAATGGTCGTGCAGCAGGCTGTCGGCCAGCTCGCTCTCCTTCGCCTTGGCGTAGAAGGTGATCAGCAGGGTTTCCGGCGTACCGCGCAGGCCGATGCGTTCCACGTCACTCGTGCAGGTAGTAGAGCTTGTTGATGATCGTCCACTGCGAACCGATGCGCAGCAGCGACAGGTAATCGGTGAAGTGCATGCCGAGGAAGTCGTCCGTCACCTTCGCCACCGCGCTGTCGCCGGTGATGTCCAGCGACCTCAGCTCCCACACCGGCGGGGCGCCGGTCGACGGCGGCGACTCGGCCTTGATCGCGCCGATGAAGTCGTCCAGCGAGGCCCATTCCAGCTCGCCGTGGTAGTTGCCGATGATCTTGCAGGAAGGGTGGAACGCCTCGCGCAGCCTCGCCTCGTCGGCGAAGGTCATGCCCTCCACGTAATCCGTGAGGACCCGGTTGATGGCGGCGCTTTCCGCCGTGTAGTTGCTCATCTGTGCAGCCCTCCCCGCCGGTGCATCCGGTATCGGGCAAGGCTAGCACCGCACCTCGGCCGCGCCGCCTGCGGCGACGACCGGGGCGGTTCCGCGGGCGGGGTTCAGACCATCGCCAGATGCCGCTTGCGGGTCGGCGGCGGGAAGGCGGCGTCGAGCCGTTCGAGGTCCTCGGCGTCCAGGCGCAGTTGCAGCGCGGCGGCGTTGTCGCGCACGTGCAGCGGCTCCACCGCCTTGGGGATGGCGATCACCCCCGGCTGGTGGATCAGCCAGGCCAGCGCCACCCGCGCCGGGGTCGCGTCGTGCCGGGCGGCGATCTCGGCCAGCGCGCGATGGCGCAGCAGGCGCCCGCCCTGCCCGACCGGGCAATAGGCCATCAGCGGCATGCGCTGCTCCTGGCACCAGGGCAGCAGGTCCCACTCGATGCCGCGCTCCTCCAGGCTGTACTGCACCTGGTTGGCGGCGCAGGCCGGCTCGTTCAGTTCCTGCATGTCGTCGAGGTCGAAGTTGGACACGCCCCAGCGGCGGATCTTGCCGGCCTCGCGCAGGCGCTCGAAGGCTTCCACCGTTTCCTCCAGCGGATACTCGCCGCGCCAGTGCAGCAGGTAGAGGTCCAGGCAGTCGCTGCGCAGGCGCCTGAGGCTGCGTTCGCAGGCTTCGGGGATGCCGCGCCGGCTGGCGTTGTGCGGATAGACCTTGCTGACCAGGAAGACCTGCTCGCGCAGCCCGGCGATGGCCTCGCCGACCACCTCCTCCGAGCCGCCCTCGCCGTACATTTCGGCGGTGTCGATCAGCGTCAGGCCGCGCTCGATGCCTTCGCGCAGGGCCGCCACCTCGCGCTTGCGCCCGGCGCGGTCCTCGCCCAGGCGCCAGGTGCCCTGGCCGATGGCGGGAACGCGGGTGCCGTCGGCGAATACCACGGTGTTCATCGCATGCTCCTTGTCGTTGAGTTAAAGACACGGGGCCGGCTGCCCGTCGAGGCAGCGGGACGGACAGGGTAGCGCAGCCTGCGTGGCTTGGCCCGGCCTCTCCTGCCGGCGGATCAGCGCAATTTCCTGCAAGACCGATTGCCGCCGCGGCCGTAGTGTCAGGCGACTCGACTCAAGGAGAACAGCATGACCACGCGCCAACCGATCAACCTGCGGGACAAGCTCTCGCGCATCCACGAAACCTGGCAGCCACGGGTGATCGCCGAGATGAACGACTACCAGTTCAAGGTGGTGAAACTGCACGGCGATTTCGTCTGGCACAGCCACGCCGATACCGACGAGACCTTCATCGTGCTGGACGGCGAGCTGCGCATCGACTTCCGCGACGGCCCGCTCACCCTGCGCGCCGGCGAGCTGTACGTGGTGCCGCGCGGCGTCGAGCACAAGCCGTACGCCGAGCGCGAGGTGCAGGTGATGCTGATCGAACCGCGCGGGGTGCTGAACACTGGCGACGCCGGCGGCGAGCGCACGGCCGAGAACGATCGCTGGATCTGACCGTCGATCGACGCGGCGCGCACCGCCGATCAGCGGCCGTGGCCGGTACCGGCGCGGCTGCTATGCCTGTGGGAAGAGACCGCTCCCAGCCGAAGGCTGTAACGCCTGGGATACACGGGCGCGACCCTGGCAGCGGTGCCGATTCGGGTCCGCGAAGCTTGCCTGCCCGGACCCGGGCCGGAGGTGCGACATGCTCTATCTGGTGCACTGGACCATTCCCATGGAAAACCGCGACAAGGTCATCCAGCGCTTCCTGCAGACCGGCGGCCTGCCGCCGGCCAGCGTCAAGCTGGTGGGCCGCTGGCACGCCATGGGCCACATGATGGGCTTCGGCCTGGCGGAAGCCGAGGACCCGCTCGACCTGCAACGCTGGATGCTGCAATGGACCGACCTGATGCACCTTCAGGCGCACCCGGCCATGACCGACGCCGAATACGCGCCCTTGCTGGTGCAGCAGATGGAAGCGACGGCGTCGGTCAGTCCCTGACGACGGCCTCGACCGGCTTGGCGCCGAAGCGCCTGCGGTAGTCGCTGGGTGACATCCCGGTGATCTTGCGGAAGGTGCCGCGGAACGAGCCGGGGTCGAGGTAGCCGACCGTGTAGGCGATGTGCTCCACCGTGCCGTTGGTGAACTCCAGCAGTTCCCGCGCCTTGCCCACCCGCAGGTGCTGGCAGTACTCGGTGGGCTTGAGCCCCGTGGCCGCCCGGAAGCGGCGGAGGAAGGTACGCTCCTCCAGCCCGGCCCGGGCGGCCATCGCCGGCAGGCTCACGTCCACCGCGCCGTTGCCCTGCAGCCAGTGCTGCACCTTGAGAATCGCCGCGTCGCCATGCCCGAGCAGCGGCGCGAAGTTGCTGCCGCACTGCCGCGCGCTGTCGCTGTGTTCCACCACCAGGAAGCGCGCGGTGAGCGCGGCGATGCTCGGCCCGAGCAGGCGGTCGACCACCCGCAGGCCCACTTCCGACCAGGCCATCAGCCCGGCGGAGGTGATCAGGTCGCCATCGTCGACGATCGGCTTGTGCGCCTCCAGGCGCACCCGCGGGAAGCGCCGGGCGAAGGCTTCGGCGCCGCTCCAGTGGGCGGTGGCGGAGCGGCCGTCGAGCAGGCCGGCCTCGGCCACCAGCAGGCCGCCGATGCACACCGAGCCGACGATCGCGCCCTCCGCGTGGCGCGCGGCCAGCCAGTCGGTGAGATGGCGCACCGGCGTCGCCTCCGGCAGGCCGGCCAGCGACGGCGGCACCAGCACCGCCGCCAGGCGGCCGTCGGCCGCGCTATCCGAGCGGGTATCGAAGACCCGCGCAGGCTCGCCGCCCGGCTCCGCCATCCAGTGGCTGATCCGCACGCCCGGCAGGCGCTCCCCGGCCTGCTCGCCGGCGATGCGCTCGGCCACCGCGAACAGGTCGGTCAGCCCGTGCAGCGCGGCGGCCTGCGCGCCGGGATAGATCAGCAGCCCGATCTCGATGACCGGCCTTTGCCCTGCGATTGTCACTTTACCCCCCGTTATTGTCGGTCCGGCTGATCCCGCACCGGCGCGGCATGGTCAATACTGGCGCCACTTCCCACTCACCGAGGAATCGGAAATGACCCGGCAAGCGCTCATCCTAGTGGATATCCAGAACGACTACTTCCCCACCGGCAAATGGCCGCTGGTCGGCATCGAAGCCGCCGCCGGCCAGGCCGCCAAGGTGCTCGCCGCGTTCCGCGAGCGCGGCGACCTGGTGGTGCACATCCGCCACGAATTCAAGAGCGACGACGCGCCCTTCTTCACCCCCGGCAGCGCAGGCGCGCAGATCCACCCGCAGGTCGCCAACCTGCCCGGCGAGGAAGTGGTGCTCAAGCACTACGTCAACGCCTTCCGCGACACCGACCTGAAGGCGATCCTCGACCGCCACGGCGTCGAGTCGGTGGTGGTGGCCGGGCACATGAGCCACATGTGCGTGGACGGCGCCAGCCGCGCCGCCGCCGATTTCGGCTACGGCGTGACCGTGCTGCACGACGCCTGCGCGACGCTGGACCTGGAGTTCAACGGCGTCAAGGTGCCGGCCGCCCAGGTCCACGCCGCCTACATGGCGGCGCTGGCCTTCGCCTATGCCGAGGTGATCTCCACCGCCGAGTACCTCGACCGCGCCTGAATGGGATGACGGGCCTCTGCGGAGGCCCGTTTCCGTGCGGATACCGCTGTAGGACGCATCCCGGGATTGCGTGAGCGAATGCCTGCCGCTGCGAAGGCTTTCCGCTATCATCGGGATTCCGCCCGGTACAGATAAGGATATCCCCATGAGCGTCTCCACCATCGTCATCCTGGCCATCATCGTCGGCGTGGCCCTGCTGCTGGTCAGCGTGTTCAACCGCCTGGTGTCGCTGCGCAACCGCTACCAGAACGCCTTCGCCCAGATCGAGGTGCAGCTCAAGCGCCGCTACGACCTGATCCCCAACCTGGTGGAAACCGCCAAGGCCTACCTCAAGCACGAGCGCGAGACCCTGGAAGCCGTGGTCAGCGCGCGCAACGCCGCCGTGGCCGGGCTCAAGGCCGCCGCCAGCCAGCCCGGCGAAGCCGCGGGCATGGCCCAGCTGGCCAGCGCGGAAAACGCCCTGGGCGGCGCCCTCGGCCGCCTCAACGTGACCCTGGAAGCCTATCCGGACCTCAAGGCCTCGCAGAACATGCAGCAGGTCAGCGAGGAGCTTTCCAGTACCGAGAACAAGGTCGCCTTCGCCCGCCAGGCCTACAACGACGCGGTGATGGCGTACAACACCTACCGCCAGTCCTTCCCCGCCACGCTGCTGGCGAACACCTTCGGCCACCCGAAGGACGCCAGCCTGCTGGAGTTCGCCGACAGCGAGCAGATCCAGTCCGCGCCGAAAGTCGCCTTCTGACCTGACCCGCGATGAACTTCTTCGAACACCAGGACCGCGCCCGGCGGCAGACCGGGCGCCTCGTCCTGCTGCTGGCCATCGCGGTGGTCAGCCTGGTCACCGTCACCAGCCTGGCGCTGGGCTGGCTCTGGCGCCACCTGGGCGAGCCGGAGCTGCACCTGACCTCCAGCGATTCGCTGCCCGACGCCGAGCTGTACCTGTCGGTGGCCGCCGTGGTGGTCGGCATGGTCATCCTCGGCTCGCTGTTCAAGCAACTGCAGCTGAGCGCCGGCGGCAAGGTGGTGGCCGAGCGCCTGGGCGGCCGGCTGCTCAACCTCGACGCCAGCAATGCCGACGAACGCCGGCTGCTCAACGTCGTCGAGGAAATGGCCCTGGCCTCCGGCTCGCCGGTGCCGCCGGTGTACGTGCTGGAAGACGCCTCGATCAACGCCTTCGCCGCCGGCCTGAGCCCGCGCGACGCGGTGATCGGCATCACCCGCGGCGCCATCGAGCAGCTCGAACGCAGCGAACTGCAGGGCGTGATCGCCCACGAGTTCAGCCACATCCACCACGGCGACATGCGCCTCAACACGCGCCTGACCGCGCTGCTGCACGGCATCCTCCTGCTCGGCCTGATCGGCGGCGGCCTGCTGCGCGTCTGGGCCCATAGCGGCGGCCGGCGCAGCACCAGCAGCAGTGACAGCAGGAGCGGTGGCGGCAACGTGGTGCTCCTGGTGATCGCCTGTGGCGCGGTGCTCTACGTGCTGGGCTACGTCGGGACCTTCTTCGGCCAGCTGATCAAGGCCTCGGTCAGCCGCCAGCGCGAGTTCCTCGCCGACGCCTCGGCGGTGCAGTTCACCCGCGATCCCTCGACCATCGCCGGCGCCCTGAAGAAGATCGGCAGCAATCCCCACGGCGCCCTGATCAGCTCCCCGCGCGCGGCGGAGTTCAGCCACATGTACTTCGGCAACGGCCTGGGCGGCAGCTGGTTCGACACCCACCCGCCGCTGCCGGAGCGCATCCGCCGCGTCGATCCGGGCTGGGACGGCCGCTTCCCGAAATTCGAACCACGGCTGGACGTGGCGCTGATGGACAAGCAAGCCTGGACCGCCGCCGTCAGCGGCCAGCCCTACCGGCCGGGCGCCGTCGAAGTGGCGGTGGCCGCGGTCGGCGCGCCGACCGTCGCGCACCTGCAGGAGGCCCGTGGCACCCTGCAACGCCTGGACCAACGCCTGCAACGCGCCGCCCACGACGGCGAGGGCGCCCAGGCGCTGGTCTACGGCCTGCTGCTGGACAGCGAAGCCGGCCTGCGCGCGCGCCAGCTGGAACAGCTCAAGACCCGCCTGGACCTGAGCCTGGCGCTGCAACTGGACCTGCTGGAGGAATCGCTGCTGCGGCTCGACCCCGGCCAGCGCCTGCCGCTGCTGGACCTGGCCATGCCGGCGCTGAAGCAGCTCGATGCCCCGGGCGTGCTCCGCCTGCGCGAGAACATGGCGCTGCTGATCAAGCTCGACGGCACGGTGAAGCTGCTGGAGTGGACGCTGATGCGGATCGTCGAGCGCAACCTGCGCCCCGGCAGCGCGAAGATCGGCAACGTGGCGCTGGCGGAGCTGGGCGACGCGTCGGCCACCCTGCTGGCCTTCCTCGCCCGCGCCGGCGAAACCGGCGAGGCGGAGACCGGGCAGGCCTTCAGCGCCGCCTGGAGCAACCTGCCCTTCCCACCCCGGCCGCTGCCCGCCGAGGGCCAGCTGCGCGAGCTGGAAAGCGCGCTGAAGCGCCTGGAACAGCTGCGCCCGCTGCAGAAGCCGCAACTGCTCAAGGCCATGGCCCGCTGCATCGAGCACGACGGGCACATCAGCGTCAGCGAGGCGGAGTTGATGCGGGCGGTGGCGGATATCCTCGATTGCCCGATGCCGCCGTTGCTGGCGAGCTGAGACTAGGGCTTTCGCTCCTGCGCACGGTTTGGCAGGAGCTCGCTCTCGAACCGTCTTGACGCCGGCCCTGCCGGCGGATCGCGGACAAGGTCCGCTCCTACAGCTCGGCTCCGCTGCGAGCTGCTTTCGTAGGAGCGGAGCTTCTCCGCGATGCTTTTTGTCTTGTTCTGTGTACTGCGCCGCTTCGGCGTGTGCTGAAAGATTTGGTTTCGCCCTCCCGGGCGAGTCCCTTTTGGCGTCCCAAAAGGAACCAAAAGGACTCGTCCCGACATCCGGGTCTTCGCTTCGCTCAGACTGCCCTCCTTCCGGTATCGCTCCGAGGGTCGGCTTGCAAGGGCCATCCATGGCCCTTCAAGCCTCTCGCGGCATCCATGCCGCTCGCCCCTCTGCGCAATACCTCCACTCGGCCTCCTGACGGGACTCTGCGCGCGCCTGCAATTTCGGCGTGACAGACAGAACCGCGGCCGAAGGATTTGCGCGTCGTAGGATGGCGTGGAGCGAAGCGATACCCATCAGGTGGATAACGCTGCGCAAAGCAAGAGCATCGCGGACGGAGGCTAGGCGCCCCCGTCTCTCCTACGAAAGCCGATCTCACCGTAGGAGTGGACTTCGTCCGCGATCAGCCCGGCTCAAGAGCTTCGCGGACAAGGTCCGCTCCTACACGAGCAAATCCCGGGCGCGCTGTGCCTTAGGCTTTGGCTCTTGAAGACTTCCAGAGGAATATCCGCGCGCGCCGGAGCGCCCCTTCAGGAGGCCGAGTGGAATCGGAGTTTCAGGGGTTGAGCGGCATGGATGCCGCGAGAGCGCTGTCGGGCCAGGGATGGCCCGTCAGCGCGTGCCCCTGAAACTCCGATGGAGCGAGGGAACCCCGGCGAAGCCGGGGCCGGATGATGGGGCACAGACCTTTGCCTACTTTGTGGCGTTTGACAAAGTAGGTCGCCCGAGGGGGCGAAACAAAAAGTCCCAGTGCATGCCGAAGCGGCGCAGAAACACCGATCATAAAGAACGGTGGATAACGCTTAGCGTGATCCACCGTACGAAAAGCAAAAGCATCGCGGAGAAGCTCCGCTCCTACAAAAGCCGATCCCACCGTAGGAGCGGACTCCATCCGCGCTCGTCAGTCCGCATGAATATCGTTATGCCGCGTCTCCTTGAGGAACAGCAGCGCACAGACCAGGCTCACCGCCGCGATCAGCACCGGGTACCACAGCCCATAGAAGATATCCCCCGTATACACCACCAGCGCAAACGACAGGGTCGGCAGCAAACCACCGAACCAACCGTTGCCGATGTGGTACGGCAGCGACAGCGAGGTGTAGCGGATGCGAGTCGGGAACAGCTCCACCATCAGCGCCGCCAGCGGGCCGTAGCAGAGGCAGGAGATCAGCACCAGCGCCACCAGGATGGCGATCACCATGCCCTTGTTGACCATCGACGAATCCGCCTTGGCCGGGTAGCCCGCCGCCTTCACCGCCGCGCTCAGGGCCGCGGCGTCGAAGCCTTCGATGCGCGTCTCGCCCACCGTCACCACCACGCCGCTGCCGGCCGGCGCGGCCTGGGTGCGGTAGGGCACGCCGCTCTTCACCAGCAGGGTCTTCACCTGGTCGCAGGGGCTGTCGAAGCGGGCCTTGCCCACCGGGTCGAACTGGAAGGTGCAGGTCGAGCGATCGGCAATCACGGTGATCGGCGCCTGGCGCGAGGCCAGGTCGATCTGCGGGTTGGCGTAATGGGTCAGCGCCTGGAACAGCGGGAAGTAACCCACCGCCGCCAGCAAGAGGCCCGCGACCAGCACCGGCTTGCGGCCGATCCGGTCGGAAAGCCAGCCGGCCACCACGAAGAACGGCGCGCCGATCACCAGCGCGACGATCAGCAGCTCGTTGGCCAGGGCGCCGTCCACCTTCAGCACCTGGGTGAGGAAGAACAGCACGTAGAACTGCGCGCAGTAGAAGGTCACCGCCTGCCCGGCGTTGATGCTGAACAGCGCGGTAAGGACGATCCGCAGGTTCTTCCAGTTGGTGAAGGACTCCTTGAGCGGCGACTTGCTGGTCTTGCCGTCGGCCTTCATCTTCAGGAACGCCGGCGACTCCTGCATCGACAGGCGAATCCAGGTGGAAATGCCCAGCAGCACGATCGACAGCAGGAACGGCAGGCGCCAGCCCCAGGTCTCGAACTGGTCGCCGGTCAGCTGGCGGCTGGCCAGGATCACCAGCAGCGACAGCAGCAGGCCGCCGGTGGCGGTGGACTGGATCCAGCTGGTGTAGCTGCCGCGCTTGTCCGCCGGGGCGTGCTCGGCCACGTAGATCGCCGCGCCGCCGTACTCGCCGCCCAGCGCCAGGCCCTGGAGCATGCGCAGGGCGATGAGGATGATCGGCGCGGCCACGCCGATGCTGGCGTAGGACGGCAGCAGGCCGACGGCGAAGGTCGACAGGCCCATCAGCAGGATGGTGGCGAGGAAGGTGTACTTGCGCCCGATCATGTCGCCCAGGCGGCCGAACACCAGCGCGCCGAAGGGCCGCACGAGGAAGCCGGCGGCAAAGGCCAGCAGGGCGAAGATGAAGGCGGTGGTGTCGTTCACCCCGGCGAAGAACTGCTTGCTGATGACCGCCGCCAGCGCGCCGTAGAGGAAGAAGTCATACCACTCGAACACCGTGCCGAGCGACGAGGCGAAGATCACCTTGCGCTCTTCGCGGCGGGACGACACCCGCCGCGCGTAGGAACTGCTCTGTGCTACATCGGTCATTTCGGGCACTCCTCCCCTTTCAGGGGCTCTTATTGTTGTTTCAACCTCGACTGCCGCGGCGGCGCCGCGCGATGCCATTCAGTTCACGCCAAAGCTGGGATACGACGCTCGCCGTCACGCCACGGGAGCCTGCTGCGCCGGCGCGGCGGAGGGGATGACCTCCGGGCCGCGCGCGGGTTCGTCGAGGATCATCTGCGCCGCCTTCTCGGCGATCACCAGCACCGGCGAGCAGCTGTTGCCGGAGGTCAGGCTGGGCATGATCGAGGCGTCGGCGATGCGCAGGCCGGGGATGCCGTGCACGCGCAGCTGGCTGTCGACCACCGCCCCGGCGCCCTGGCCCATGCGGCAGGTGCCGGCGGGGTGGAAGATGGTGGTGCCGATCTCGGCCGCGGCGCGGTGCAGGTCTTCCTCGGTCCGGTAGTCCGGGCCGGGCTTGAATTCCTCCGGGCGGAAACGCGCCAGCGCGGGCGCGGCGGCGATGCGCCGGGTCAGGCGGATGGCGTCGGCGGCCACCCGCAGGTCTTCCGGGTGGCTGAGGTAGTTGGGCTGGATGACCGGCTTGTCGCGCGGGTCCAGCGAGCGCAGCGCCACCGTGCCGCGGCTCAGCGGACGCAAATCGCAGACCGACGCGGTGAACGCCGGGAAGCTGTGCAGCGGCTCGCCGAAGCGCTCCAGCGAGAGCGGCTGCACGTGGTATTCGAGGTTGGCCGAACGCTGGCCGGGGTCGGACCTGGCGAACGCGCCGAGCTGGCTGGGCGCCATGGACAGCGGGCCGCTGCGCTTGAGCAGGTACTCCAGGCCCATGCCCATCTTGCCCCACAGGCTGGAGGCGATCTGGTTCAGCGAAGGCGCACCGCTGAAGCGGTAGATCAGGCGCAGTTGCAGGTGATCCTGCAGGTTGCCGCCGACGCCGGCGAGCTCGTGGCGCACGCCGATGCCGTGCTTCTCCAGCAGGTCGCGCGGGCCGATGCCGGAGCGTTGCAGCAGCACCGGCGAGTTGATCGCGCCGGCGCAGAGGATCACCTCGCGTTTGGCGCGCAGCTCGCGGCGCGCGCCCTGCCAGTTCACTTCCAGCCCCGCCGCGCGGCCGTTTTCCAGCAGCACGCGCAGGGCTTCCACGTTGGTCAGCACGGTGAGGTTCGGGCGGTTGGCGATGGGCCGCAGGAAGGCCTTCGACGCATTCCAGCGCACGCCGCTGCGCTGGTTCACCTGGAAGTAGCCGCAGCCTTCGTTGTCGCCGCCGTTGAAGTCGTCCACGGGGCGGATGCCCGACTGCGCCGCCGCCTCGCGGAAGGCATCGAGGATCGCCCAGGACAGCCGCTGCTTCTCCACCCGCCACTCGCCGCCGGCGCCGTGCAGCGCGCTGGTGCCGGCGAAGTGGTCCTCCATCTTCATGAACAGCGGCAGCAGCTCGTTCCAGCCCCAGCCGGGGTTGCCCTCGGCGGCCCAGCCGTCGTAGTCCAGCGCCTGGCCGCGCATGTAGATCATGCCGTTGATCGAGGAGCAGCCGCCGAGCGTGCGGCCGCGCGGGTACTTGATGGCGCGACCGTTCAGGCCCGGCACCTGCTCGGTGTCGAAGCACCAGTCGGTGCGCGGGTTGCCGATGCAGTAGAGGTAGCCGACGGGGATGTGAATCCAGGGGTAGTTGTCCGGGCCGCCGGCTTCGAGCAGCAGCACGCGGTTGGCGGGGTCGGCGGACAGACGATTGGCCAGCAGGCAACCGGCGGGGCCGGCGCCGACGATCAGGTAGTCATAAGCATCCAGTGCCTGGGGCATGGAAAGTACCTCGTCGTGCTTGTTCTTTTTGTATGACGACGGAGCCTAGTCGCTCGTTCGTGATAAAAGAACACTCGTTTCGAGTCACCTGCTGTGCGTTTTCTAACAACGAGAGCCGCCCCATGTTCGACTGGAATGACCTGCGCTACGTCCTGGAGCTGCACCGCAGCGGCCGCCTGCTGACCACCGCCAAGCGCCTCAACACCACCCACGCCACGGTGGCGCGGCACATCGAGAACATCGAGCGCGACCTCGGCACCCAGCTGTTCGCCCAGCACACCGGCGGCTACCAGCTCACCCCGGCCGGGCAGGCGCTGCTCAAGCACGCCGAGGCCATGGAGAACACCGCCCTGCTCGCCCAGGAGGAAATGAGCCAGGCCATCTCGCCGCTGGGGCAGATCCGCATCGGCGTCACCGAGGGCCTGGGCACCATGTTCCTCGCCCCGCGCATGGGCGAGCTGATGCAGCGCTACCCGGGGCTGGAAGTGGAACTGGTGTCGGTGCCGCGTTTCGTCAGCATCACCAACCGCGAGGCGGACATCGCCATCACCCTGGAACGCCCCAGCGCCGACCTGGTGATCAGCCGCCGCCTCACCCGCTACCGCCTGAGCCTGTTCGCCAGCCCCGCCTACCTCGCCTCCGCCCCACCCCTGCGCGACCGCGAGGACCTCTGCAAACACCCCTGGATCGGCTACGTCGACGACCTGCTGTTCAGCCAGGAACTGATGTTCCACCACAGCTTCTGCCGCCACCCCCAGGTGGTGTTCCGCAGCACCAGCGTGGTCGCCCAGCAACAGGCCGCCCAGGCCGGCATCGGCATCGCCATCCTGCCGCAGTACATGGGCCTGAATGACCCGCTGCTGGTGCCGGTGCTGCCGGAGGAATTCATCGAGCGGGAATACTGGATGTGTACGCGGAGGGAGTTGCACCGGTCGGTGAGGTTGAGACTGGTGTGGGATTTTCTGTTGGAGCTTTGTGGGAGGGAGCAGGGAATATTGGTGGGTGAAAAAACACAAATATTGTAGAAGCCCTCCAAGCTAAAGAAGCGCCACCCACTGCCCATTCAAAACGAAATACCATTTACACAAATATACGCCACCGAGTCAATATTCAACACTCTGAGCCGGAATAGAGTTCAAAATCCAGCTTTCTTGATGCACATAATGGACACCCAACTCAGACTCATACTGCGTTTCTATGGCTGACAGCGCCAACTTAGTTTGCGGAGTTGAATTAGCCTGATCAGCCGCCTTCGCAGCCACCCACCTCCCATGCAAATCTATAGACCGAACAAACGCACCAATTTTAATATTTTTATTTATGGAATTCGATGCAGCCCCAGCATATTTATAGGAGTCAATCACAGTCAACCGCCCATCCCCATCGACATCTATTGGGCTAGATATCCATTTAAATACGCTAAGCAAAAAAAGATTCGCCATCCATGAGGCCTGTCCGCTAACCATATCCTCCTGAGTAGATGAACTTAAGCTCTCATGAAGATTTGTAGCCCCCATAAAGATCACTTCAGGCTCCCCTCTTCCCTGGCCAATCCTCCTACCTGCACCTATATAATTAAATATGCCGGCATGACACTGCCCAAGATATACAATCGCTTGATTTAAATTGGGAGTTGCCTTGATCGAACTCAGCAGAGAGTAGGGCGTAATGGATTGCGGAGCATCAATCCCATGTATACTACCGTGCCCGGTAACAAAAACAACCATATTCTCATAGGTATTAACCAGGAGATCGGTAAAAAACTCTCTTGACTCCTTCACATTATACGCATTAGTAGTACCCATCGATATTAACTGCTGTATTGATAGGCGATCCTGACCATCCACATATATCCAAATATCAGCCTGACCAATCCCCGCCGCCTCTAAGCTCTGAACTCCAAATGCCAAATCCATTATATGGCGATGTTCTGCATCACCACTGGAAGAAAGGAAAAGAACCCACTTGGTATTGCTTGAAATGAGGCCCATAAAAACCCTTACTATTAGGCTCGGCGAGACGAAATCGACGCTTGAAACGGAGTATTACTTAGCGACCTTGGCTTTGGAATGTCTGAGAAATAAAACAATTCTTCGATTTGAAAACTTACATGAGAACTCGAAAGCTCCCGAATAATCTCGCCACGCCCGCTCAACTCAAAAACACTTGCACCCGTCTTTAAATAAAAATGACCAAGATCTTCCCCGCCCCCCCTAGCGCTAGCCTTAAAAAGCAACCACTGCCCAAAATTAACACACTCCTTAATTGAGTCATCAATACCGGGAAGATCACTTGACAATATATTACTCAACCTCACAAAACACCTCCATATATAAATAAATTCTCACACAATCCATCAGAATATTTCTTTTTCTCTTACACGATTAGCAATGTAGATTTTCGGTATAGCACACTACTCCAAATCGAGCGGCATTCTGCCAGATGGAAATTGGTCGGGCCAACAACTCTCCGTGCGATACATCCGAAAAATCTGCTCGCGCTGCTTGGTTCTAAGGCCTGAGTTGACCCGTCAGGCTCAAACATCTAGATTCACGCCCCGGTGCTGAACACACCTCTCACAGCGGTACGACGCATGCCCGAAAGCATGTGCACTAGGCGGCTATAGCCTTTGCTATGGCCGGGTAGCGCGCAGCTATACAAAACCCGAAAGGGGAAATCTGCGGGCCGTCTGTGAGCGGTGTTCAAGTACCCGGTCACCCCTTCTGAACAAAGGGGTGCGCTTTGAACAAACTCACAGGAAATCACCATGTCCATGGACGCTTTCACTGCCACCGCACAGCCCCCTTCCCTGCTCGTTCCCACCCTCTTCTTCCGCCACAAACGCCGCCTGCGCGCCCTGTTGATCGAGGGGCAGCCGTGGTTCGTCGTGCGCGACCTTTCCAAGCTGATGAATGCCTTTCTGGAGGACCGCGTCGGGCGCAATCTCGACGAGGATCAGGTGTGTCGCCTGATGGTCCAGGGCGATCACGGTCTGGCCGAAGAGACGGAGCTGATCAGCGAGTCGGGCCTGTATGCCACGCTGATCCACTTCCACCATCCGGAGAACCGCTGCATCCGCCAGTGGATCACCCACACTGTGGTGCCAAGCCTGCGGGCGGAGGCGTCGGCATCGGCTGAGCGGCCGCAGCGCCGGCTGCTGCGCTGGGAGCGGCAGCAGTTGAGCGTGCTGGACTGGCAGGGGCAGGTCTGGGTGCCGTTACCGGAGTTGCCGCAGGTGTTGCGGCTGGGTTGAGGTCGAACGCCCTGTGACCCTGGCTGCAGGGCGCGCCTTTTGCTCTTCGTAGGAGCGAGCTTGTAGTGGTCCGGTTTTTCTAGACACCGCTATAGGAGCATCAAGCCGCCCGCGCCTCGAACACGGCTGGCGGCAACTGCTTCGTTGTCGAATGAAGACGCTGATGGTTGTAGTAGGTGGCGACGAATCGTGTCACATCGGCTTTGGCTTCGTGCTGGTCTCGATAGCGCCGCTCGCCTATCCACTCACGCTTCAAGCTGGCAAAGACTCGCTCCACCACTGCATTGTCCCAGCAATTGCCGCGCCGACTCATGCTCTGCACGATCTGCAAACGTCGCAGCATGTCCACAAAGCGCTCGCTGCTGTACTGGCACCCCTGATCGGAGTGGAACATCAGGCCGTTGTCCGGGTGTCGCATCGACACGGCGAGCTCCAGGGCCTGGATCACCAAATCCGTATCAGCCACGGACGAGAATGCCCAGCCCACGATTCGCCGGGCATACAGATCGACCACGATAGCCAGGTACAGCCAGCCACGCGCCGTACGCAGATAGGTGATGTCGCCGGCCCAGACCTGATTCGGGGCTGCCGGCTGGAATTGGCGATTGAGGTGGTTGGGGGCCGCCGCTGCCGGCTTGGTGTGCCGCCGATAGTGCTGATTGCGCCGTCGAGCCACCGCCAGGCCAGCCTGACGCATTAGGCGGCGAGCCCGTTGCCGACCCACCGCATGCCCCTGCTGACGCAAGGCCGCCGACATCCGGCGTGAGCCATAGGTGTGCCGGCTGCTTTCATGCAGGTCCGTGACGGCCGAGAGTAGCGGGCTGGGTGGTTTCGGGCGCTTATGACGCGCCGCGTAGTAACTGCTGCGCGCCAGTCCAAGCAGGCGACAGCAGCGCGTGACGCTCATGGCCCCCTTCACTCGGTCGATCATTTGCCAGCTCGCAGCATTTCCCGAACGAAGAAGGCCGTGGATTTTTTTAGCGTGTCACGCTCTTCCTGCGCCTCTGCCAGTGCGCGCTGCACCTGCGCCAACTGGCTCTCCAGTGCACGGATGCGCTGGGCATCATCGATGACCGAACCCGGTTGCTCAGCCCGCCATTGCGAGACCCAACGCCGCAACGCCGTCGGTCCCACCCCCATGGCCTGTGCTGCCTGCGGCACCGAGTAGCCCTGCGCTACCACCAGTTGCACTGCTTCGCGCTTGAGCGCGTCCGATAGTTTTCTATGACCCATGTAAATCACCTCAATAGTCGCGTTAGTTAACTCGCTCCTATCTCGGTGTCCAGAATTTCCGGACCACTACAGCTTGCTCGCGAACCAACCCAGCGCCAGTGCTGCCGGGATATCTGTTCGCGAGCAAGCTCGCTCCTACCTGTTCACACCCGCAGCACACCCCGGAAGCCGCGGGCGGCGTAATAGGACTGCGCGCCGTTGTGGTAGGTGAATACGCTGTCGTAGCGGCGGTCGCAGAACAGTGCGCCGCCGAGCTTGCGGATGGCCGGGGGCGTCTGTATCCAGCTGGAGGTCTTGGCGTCGAACTCGCCGAGCGTCTGCAGGTCGCGGTACTGCGCTTCGCTGAGCAGTTCGATGCCCATGGCCGCGGCCTGTTCCAGCGCGCTGCCGCCGGGTTTGTTCTCCTTGCGGGCGTCCAGCGCCTCGCGGTCGAAGCAGAGGCTGCGGCGGCCGGTCGGGCTTTCCGTGGCGCAGTCGACGAAGAGGTATTCGCCGGTGGCCGGGTCCTGGCCGACCACATCCGGTTCGCCGCCGGTGTTTTCCATCGCTTGCAGCGCACGCAGCTTCTCCGGCCGGGTGGCCAGCCGGGCCTGGACCTGGGCCCAGTCGATGCCTGGATGGCGGCCCGGGTGCTTGGCGAAGCGTGCCTGCAGCACGTTCACCAGTGCCGAGTGTTGTTCTGCGTTCATCTGGGCTCTCCGTGCGAGCGCGTTGCGTATGTCGGTCGGGCGTGGCGGCAATGCTGGGCTTGGGGTTCGCGAGCAAGCTCGCTCCTACAGGGAGCGGGACCGGCGAAGCGGGGGTTATTCCGCGCGGGCGTGGCCGACTTTCTCGGAGGCCGACCAGAGGCGATAGCGCACTTCGACGTCCCTGGGCGCATAGATCACGATCGGCAGCCGGCTGTTGTAGCGCAGCATGAAGCCGTCGCCGATCACCGGCACGAAGTCCTGGCGGCGCTTGCCGTCCGGGCAGGCCATCAGGGTGCTCGCCGGGCCGCTGACGCTGTCCAGGCGGAAATAGGGGTAGCCCCAGCCCTCGAGGGTCCGCTCCTGCAGGGTGCCGCCGAGGCGCTGGCGGTTGCAGTCGACGGTCAGCGTCTTGCCGGCCAGCACCTCGACCTTGAAATCCTCTTCCCGGGCCTGCTTCGGCAGGTCGATGACGTGGCGCACGAAGCCTTCCTCGGCCTTGGGGAAGGGCGCGACGTCTTCGAGTTTCGCGGCATTGGCCAGGGTGGCGGTGGCGCCGAGCAGCAGCGCGGTGGTGAGGGTGAGACGAGTGAGCGACATGAAGCCTCCTTGCCGGTGGACGGACGAAGCGGGATACGTTCGTCCGGACTGACCAACCCCGCCGCCGTGCGGGGGCGGGGCTGGATTTGCTTCAGGCCACTTCGCCGCCGCTCTTCGCCTGCTGTTCCAGATGCGCCTGCAGTTCCGGGGCGAGGTTGAGGTTGTAGGCCAGTTCGTCCAGGTAGTTGCGCTCGCTGTCCTGCTGGTCGTCCACCAGCATCACGCTGGCCAGGTACATCTCGGAGGCCATGCCGGCGTCGCCCTGCGCGGCCTGGGCCACGTCGGCGGCGTCGAGCGGTTTCTGCACTTCGCTGTCGAGCCAGGCCTGCAGTTCGGGCTCGCCGGCGTGGCGGGAAATTTCCGCGTAGATGGCCTGCTTTTCCTTTTCGTCGATGCGCCCGTCGGCCTTGGCGGCGGCGATCAGGGCGATGAGGATGGCATGGCTGTGGGCTTCGGCGTCGTCACCGGAGAGCTGGTCGACGGTGACCGGCGCTTCCTGCGGGGCGGCGGCCTGCTGGCGCTGCCAGTTCTGGTAGGCCTGGAAGGCCATCATGCCCAGCGAGGCGAGCATCGCGTAGTTGACCCCGCCGGCGGAGCCGGAGCGCCCCTGGGACATGCCGCCGGTGTTGCCGCCGCCGAGCATGCTGCCGAGCACGCTGCCCAGCCCGCCAAGTCCGCCGCCCGCGCCGCCGGAGGCGCCACCGAGCAGGCCGCCCAGGAGCCCGCCGAGGCCTCCCGCGCCGCCGCCCTGTTGTGCCATGGAGCCCTGGCCGGCGCGCAGCAGTTGTTCCAGCAAATCGGTTGTGTTCATGAGAGGTCCCTCGCCAACGAGCGGTGTGCGTTGGGCAACGATAGCTCCGCCGTACCGATGCGCCAGCGCGTTCTGCCAGCCGGGCACGGCGCCTGACGCCCCGCCCGGCCGGAACGCTCTGCGGCGGCCTTGTCCGCCGCTGGCGCGGAGCGTCGCGGCGTCACACCACCACGGCGTCCAGCGCCCGCTGCGCCTGGGCCTCCAGCTCGGCCTTGAGGCTGGCGTCGAGGCTCATCTGGCGGGCCAGTTCGTCGAGGTAGGCGCGTTCCATGAAACTGGTCTCGTCGACCATCAGCAGGCTGGCCAGGTACATCTCGGCGGCCATTTCCTCGCTGGTGGCGGCGCGGGCGACTTCCGCCGGGTCCAGCGGCTTGGCCAGTTCGTGGTCGAGCCAGCCGCGCAGTTCGACGTCGCCGGTGAGCCGGGCGATCTCGCCGTCGATCAGCTGGCGTTCGCGTTCATCGATATGTCCGTCGGCCTTCGCGGCAGCGACGATGGCCCGCAGGATGGCGTGGCTGTGCTGCTCGGCCTGCACCGGCGGCAGGCGGTCGACGGTCTGCGGCTCGCCGCGCGGGGCGCTGGCCTGCTTCTGCTGCCAGTCGCCATAGGCCTTGTAGGCGAGCACGCCGAGCGCCGCGAGGCCGCCGTAGGTGACGACCTTGCCGCCGATCTTGCGCGCCTTCTTGCTGCCCATCAGCAGGCCCAGCGCGCCGGCCGCGAGGGCGCCGCCACCGGCGCCGGAGAGCAGGCTGCCGAGGTCCGCGCCGCCCTTGCCGGAAGACGAGCCCTGGCCGCCGTCCTGCCGGGCCACGCCCTTGTTCTGCAGGAGGTCCTGGCCGGATTTGAGCAACTGGTCGAGCAGGCCGCGAGTGTTCATGGCGATCTCCACTGGATTCGAAAAGTCAGGCCTTCGACTCTAGCCGGTCGAGGGATTGCCACGGGGCGGCAGTGTGCTTCCGGATATTGCGGGCCCTTTGCCGCGGGCCCGCCGGGCGAGGAGCGGCTTCCATTCGATAAAAAAGAATGCTCCTATGAGTTTTCGATAACCAACAATGAAAAGCGCCAGGCCCGCGCCAGACGGCGGTCCCGGGCGCTCCACCGACTCGCCAGCGGACCACCGCCCATGATGACGCTCCGCCAGATCCGCCACTTCATCGCCGTCGCCGAGACCGGCTCGATCTCCGCCGCCGCCCAGGCGGTGTTCATTTCCCAGTCGACCCTGACCCTGGCCATCCAGCAGCTGGAAGAGGAAATCGGCGTGCGCCTGTTCGACCGCCACGCCAAGGGCATGACCCTGACCCACCAGGGCCACCAGTTCCTGCGCCAGGCGCACCTGATCCTGGCCACGGTGGAGAACGCCAAGCGCAGCCTGCAGCAGAGCACCGACCAGGTGGCCGGCAGCCTGACCATCGGGGTGACCAGCCTGGTGGCCGGCTATTACCTGGCGGACCTGATCAACCGCTTCCAGCGCGCCTACCCCAACGTGCAGACCCGCGTGGTGGAGGACGAGCGCCCGTACATCGAGCACCTGCTGGTGAGCGGCGAGATCGACGTCGGCGTGCTGATCCTCTCCAACCTGGAAGACCGCCACGCGCTGCAGACCGAGGTGCTGACCCACTCGCCGCACCGCCTCTGGCTGCCGGCGCAGCATCCGCTGCTGGAACGCGACAGCATCGCCCTGGCCGACGTGGCCGGCGAACCGCTGATCCAGCTGAACGCCGACGAGATGGGCCTGCACACCCAGCGCATCTGGTCGCGCGCCGGGTTGGTGCCGCAGGTGACGCTGCGCACGGCCTCCGTGGAAGCGGTGCGAAGCCTGGTGGCGGCGGGCCTGGGGCTGTCGATCCAGCCGGACATGACCTACCGCCCCTGGTCGCTGGAAGGCGACATCATCGAGGCGCGGCCGCTGGTGGACCTCTCCGAGCCGCTGGACGTGGGCCTGGCCTGGCGCCGCGGCACCGCGCGGCCGGCGCTGGTGGACCCGTTCCTCACCGTCGCCCGCGAGCAGCCCAACGCCAAGCGGCTGTCGATCTAGCCATTCGATTTAATCGAACGCTGCTTTCAGTAATTAGAATTTGTCGACCCCACGCCCGGAACTCTAGTCTCTGGCTCCATACCAAAGGGCCAGTTCCGGGCACCGCCCCGCCGGAGCACGCACATGGCCCCCGAAAACAAGACAGATAAAAGACGAACTTCGAAGATGACTGGCGCAACCCTGCATACCGCCCTGCTGATCGACGGCCAACTGGTCGCCGGCGAAGGCATTGCCGAGCCGATCATCAACCCGGCCAGCGGCGAGACGCTCATCAGCATCGCCGATGCCTCCCTGGATCAGGTCGAGCAGGCCATCGCCAGCGCGCACCGCGCCTTCCCCGCCTGGTCGCGCACCACCCCCGCACAGCGCGCCAGCGCCCTGCTGGCCATCGCCGATGCGATCGACCAACGCGCGGGCGACCTTGCCCAGCTGGAATCGCTGAACTGCGGCAAGCCGCTGCACCTGGCGCGGCAGGACGACATCCCGGCCACCGCCGACGTGTTCCGCTTCTTCGCCGGCGCCGTGCGCTGCCAGCAGGGCCAGCTCGCCGGCGAGTACGTGCCCGGCCACACCAGCATGGTGCGCCGCGACCCGGTGGGCGTGGTCGCTTCCATCGCGCCGTGGAACTACCCGCTGATGATGGCCGCGTGGAAGATCGCCCCGGCGCTGGCCGCCGGCAACACGCTGGTGTTCAAGCCGTCGGAACACACGCCGCTGAGCGTCCTGGCGCTGGCTCCGGCACTCGCCGAAATCCTCCCGGCCGGGGTGATCAACATCGTCTGCGGCGGCGGCGAAGGCGTCGGCAGCCACCTGGTCGGCCACCCGAAGGTGCGCATGGTGTCGCTCACCGGCGACATCGTCACCGGGCAGAAGATTCTCCAGGCCGCCGCCCGCACGCTGAAACGCACCCACCTGGAACTGGGCGGCAAGGCACCGGTGATCGTCTGCAACGACGCCGACCTCGACGCCGTGGTCCAGGGCGTGCGCACCCACGGCTACTACAACGCCGGGCAGGACTGCACCGCCGCCTGCCGCATCTACGCGCAAGCCGGCATTCATGATCGCCTCGTCGCCGAACTGGGCGACGCGGTGGCGAGCATCCGCTTCGCCCGCAAGCGCGACGCCGACAACGAGATCAGCCCGCTGATCAGCGCGCGCCAGCGCGACCGCGTGGCCAGCTTCGTCGAGCGCGCCCTCGGCCAGCCGCACATCGAGCGCGTCACCGGCGCCGCCGTGCATTCCGGCCCCGGCTTCTACTACCAGCCAACGCTGCTGGCCGGCTGCAAGCAGCAGGACGAGATCGTCCAGCGCGAGGTGTTCGGTCCGGTGGTCACCGTGACCCGCTTCGACCAGCTGGAACAGGCGGTGGACTGGGCCAACGAGTCCGAATACGGCCTGGCCTCCTCGGTGTGGACGCAGAACCTGGACAAGGCCTTCCAGATCGCCAACCGCCTGCAGTACGGCTGCACCTGGATCAACACCCATTTCATGCTCGCCAGCGAGATGCCCCACGGCGGGCTCAAGCGCTCGGGCTACGGCAAGGACCTGTCCAGCGACTCGCTGCAGGACTACAGCGTGGTGCGCCACATCATGGCGCGCCACGGTGAGCGGCTGGATTGAACCATCCGGCGGGGCCTCCCGCCGGCACATAAGAAGCGCCCCGGCGGTAAGCCGCGCGAGGGCTGTTGCTCGATTGAAACTGCCCCACCAATAGAGACAACAACGAGAGGGAGACATCCGATGCGCAAGACTGCACTGCTCAGTGCCATCACCACCGCCCTGCTGGCCAGCGCCGGCGTCCAGGCCGCCGAGTCCCTGAAGGAAGTCGGCAAGGGCGAAGGCCGCCTCGACATCATCGCCTGGCCCGGCTACATCGAGCGCGGCCAGTCCGACAAGAATTACGACTGGGTGACCCAGTTCGAGCAGGACACCGGCTGCCAGGTCAACGTGAAGACCGCCGCCACCTCCGACGAGATGGTCAGCCTGATGGCCAAGGGCGGCTATGACCTGGTCACCGCCTCCGGCGACGCCTCCCTGCGCCTGATCTACGGCAAGCGCGTACAGCCGATCGACCCGTCGCTGATCCCCAACTGGAAGAACATCGACCCGCGCCTGAAGGACGCCGCCTGGTACGTGGTCAACGGCAAGACCTACGGCACCCCGTACCAGTGGGGCCCGAACCTGCTGATGTACAACACCAAGGTCTTCCCCACCGCGCCGGACAGCTGGAAGGTGCTGTTCGATGCGGAAAACCTGCCCGACGGCAAGCCGAACAAGGGCCGCGTGCAGGCCTACGACGGCCCGATCTACGTCGCCGACGCCGCGCTGTTCCTGAAGGCCACCGCGCCGGAACTGGGCATCACCGACCCCTACCAGCTCGACGAGAAGCAGTACGCCGCCGTGGTCGAGCTGCTGCGCAAGCAGCATGAGCTGATCCACCGCTACTGGCACGACACCACCGTGCAGATGAGCGACTTCAAGAACGAAGGCGTGGCCGCGTCCAGCGCCTGGCCGTACCAGGCCAACGCGCTGAAGGCCGAAGGCCAGCCGATCGCCACCGTGTTCCCGAAAGAGGGCGTCACCGGCTGGGCCGACACCACCATGCTGCACGCCGAGGCCCAGCACCCGAACTGCGCCTACAAGTGGATGAACTGGTCGCTGGAGCCCAAGGTCCAGGGCGACGTCGCCGCCTGGTTCGGCTCGGTGCCGGCCGCGCCGGAAGGCTGCAAGGCCAGCGCCCTGCTGGGTGCCGAAGGCTGCGAGAGCAACGGCTACAAGCAGTTCGACAAGATCGCGTTCTGGAAGACCCCGGTGGCCGAGGGCGGCAAGTTCGTCCCCTACAGCCGCTGGACCCAGGATTACATCGGAATCATGGGCGGCCGTTAAGCCGCAGGGCGTTCGCGAGCAAGCTCGCTCCTACAGGGAGTCCAGTTCTTCGTAGGAGCGAGCTTGCTCGCGAACCCGCCCCGTGCGCCTCGCCCTCCCGGCGAACGCCACGGTCTCCATCCGATTGCATCGATTCACCCGTATTTCAGATTCGCGGGCAGGACTCCCGCACGCCGACGTCCTGCCCCCTGGAGCGTGCCCCATGACCACTCCCGCTGTTCAATTCACCCAGGTCTCCCGCCAGTTCGGCGAGGTGAAGGCCGTTGACCGGGTGTCCATCGACATCCGGGACGGCGAGTTCTTCTCCATGCTCGGCCCGTCCGGCTCGGGCAAGACCACCTGCCTGCGCCTGATCGCCGGCTTCGAGCAGCCCAGCGCAGGCTCCATCCGCATCCACGGCGAGGAGGCCGCCGGCCTGCCGCCCTACCAGCGCGACGTCAACACCGTGTTCCAGGACTACGCGCTGTTCCCGCACATGAGCGTACTGGAGAACGTCGCCTACGGCCTGAAGGTGAAAGGCGTGGGCAAGGCCGAGCGCCTCAAGCGCGCCGAAGAGGCGCTGGGCATGGTCGCCCTGGGCGGCTACGGCGTGCGCAAGCCGGTGCAGCTCTCCGGCGGCCAGCGCCAGCGCGTGGCCCTGGCGCGCGCGCTGGTCAACCGTCCGCGCGTGCTGCTGCTCGACGAACCCCTCGGCGCGCTCGACCTCAAGCTGCGCGAGCAGATGCAGGGCGAGCTGAAGAAGCTGCAGCGCCAGCTGGGCATCACTTTCATCTTCGTCACCCACGACCAGAGCGAAGCGCTGTCCATGTCCGACCGCGTGGCGGTGTTCAACAAGGGCCGCATCGAGCAGGTCGACACCCCGCGCAACCTCTACATGAAGCCGGCCACGCCGTTCGTGGCGGAGTTCGTCGGCACCTCCAACGTGCTGCGCGGCGACCTCGCCCAGAGCCTGACCGGCAACGCCCAGCCCTTCTCCATCCGCCCCGAGCACATCCGCTTCGCCAACGGCGAGCGCGGCGCCTCGGACATCGAGATCAGCGGCCTGCTGCACGACATCCAGTACCAGGGCGCGGCGACCCGCTACGAGATCCGCCTCGACAACGGCCAGAACCTCTGCCTCAGCCAGGCCAACAGTCAATGGTCCGGGATCGACCTCGCCCACCAGCCGGGCCAGCGCGTGACCGCCCGCTGGGCGCGCGAGGCGATGGTGGCGCTGCACGAGGGTGCCTGACATGGAACTGACGATGAACGCCCCGCTGCCGGCGGCCGGCAATGGCCCGCTGCGGCGCCTGTCGAACCTGCTGTACCGCAGGCCGACGCTGTACCTCTCGCTGCTGCTGATCCCGCCGCTGCTGTGGTTCGGCGCGATCTACCTGGGCTCGCTGCTGACGCTGCTGTGGCAGGGCTTCTACACCTTCGACGACTTCACCATGACGGTGACGCCGGACCTGACCCTGGCCAACTTCGGCTCGCTGCTGAGCGGCGCCAACTTCGACATCATCCAGCGCACCGTGCTGATGGCCGTGGCGGTGTCCATCGCCAGCGGCGCGGTGGCCTTCCCCATCGCCTACTACATGGCGCGCTACACCAGCGGCAAGACCAAGGCGTTCTTCTACATCGCGGTGATGATGCCGATGTGGGCCAGCTACATCGTCAAGGCCTACGCCTGGACCCTGCTGCTGGCCAAGGGCGGCGTGGCCATGTGGTTCGTCCAGCACCTGGGGCTTGAGCCGGTGCTGAACCTGCTGCTGGGCATTCCGGGGATCGGCGGCAACACGCTGTCGACCTCCAGCTTCGGGCGCTTCCTGGTGTTCGTGTACATCTGGCTGCCGTTCATGATCCTGCCGATCCAGGCCTCGCTCGAACGCCTACCGCCGTCGCTGCTGCAGGCCTCGGCGGACCTCGGCGCGCACCCGGGCCAGACCTTCATGCAGGTGATCCTGCCGCTGTCGATCCCGGGCATCGCCGCCGGCTCGATCTTCACCTTCAGCCTGACCCTGGGCGACTTCATCGTGCCGCAGCTGGTGGGCCCGCCGGGCTACTTCATCGGCAGCATGGTCTACGCCCAGCAGGGCGCGATCGGCAACATGCCGATGGCCGCCGCCTTCACCCTGGTGCCCATCGTGCTGATCGCCGTGTACCTGTCCATCGTCAAACGCCTGGGGGCCTTCGATGCACTCTGACAAAGCCTCCTGGGGCCTGAAAGCGGCCGCCTGGGGCGGGCTGGTGTTCCTGCACTTCCCGATCCTGATCATCTTCCTGTACGCCTTCAACACCGAGGACGCGGCCTTCAGCTTCCCGCCCAAGGGCTTCACCCTGCACTGGTTCAGCGTCGCCTTCGCGCGCCAGGACGTGCTCGAAGCCATCGAGCTGTCGGTGAAGATCGCCGGCGTCGCCACCCTGATCGCCATGCTCCTGGGCACCCTGGCCGCGGCCGCGCTGTACCGCCGCGACTTCTTCGGCAAGGAAGGCATCTCGCTGATGCTGATCCTGCCGATCGCCCTGCCCGGCATCATCACCGGCATCGCGCTGCTCTCGGCGTTCAAGGCCCTCGGCATCGAGCCGGGCATGCTGACCATCGTCATCGGCCACGCGACCTTCTGCGTGGTGATCGTCTACAACAACGTCATCGCGCGCTTCCGCCGCACCTCGCACAGCCTCATCGAAGCCTCGATGGACCTGGGCGCCGACGGCTGGCAGACCTTCCGCTACGTGATCCTGCCGAACCTCGGCTCGGCGCTGCTGGCGGGCGGCATGCTGGCCTTCGCGTTGTCCTTCGACGAGATCATCGTCACCACCTTCACCGCCGGCCACGAACGCACCCTGCCGATCTGGCTGCTGAACCAGCTGGGCCGCCCGCGCGACGTGCCGGTGACCAACGTGGTGGCGATGCTGGTGATGATCGTGACCATGCTGCCGATCCTCGGCGCCTACTACCTGACCAAGGGTGGCGAAGGCGTGGCCGGCAGCGGCAAGTAACCCAGAACCCCTCAGGCCCGCCGGCGTGTTCGCCGGCAGGCCCCGACAAGAAAGAACCGACGCGAATTTGCACCACGTTCCTGAACGAGAGGACCCCACCATGCAAACCAAACTGCTGATCAACGGCCAACTGGTCGCCGGCGAAGGCGAGAAGCTCGCCATCCTGAACCCGTCCCTGGGCACCACCCTGGTGGAGATCGCCGAAGCCACCCCGGCCCAGGTCGACGCCGCCGTGCTGGCCGCCGACGCCGCCTTCGCCAGCTGGTCGCAGACCGCGCCGAAGGAGCGCTCGCTGCTGCTGCTGAAGCTGGCCGACGCCATCGACGCCAACGCCGAGGAACTGGCCCGCCTGGAGTCCAGCAACTGCGGCAAGCCCTACGCCGCTGCGCTGAACGACGAACTGCCGGCGATCGCCGACGTGTTCCGCTTCTTCGCCGGCGCCAGCCGCTGCCTGCAGGGTTCCGCCGCCGGCGAATACCTGCCCGGCCACACCTCGATGATCCGCCGCGACCCGGTGGGCGTGGTCGCCTCCATCGCCCCGTGGAACTACCCGCTGATGATGGCCGCGTGGAAACTCGGCCCGGCCCTGGCCGCCGGCAACACGGTGATCCTCAAGCCGTCCGAGCAGACCCCGCTGAGCGCCCTGCGCCTGGCCGAGCTGATCACCGGAATCTTCCCCGCCGGCGTGGTCAACATGGTCTTCGGCCGCGGCCCGAGCGTCGGCGAGCCGCTGACCACCCACCCGAAGGTGCGCATGGTCTCGCTGACCGGCTCGGTCGCCACCGGCAGCCGCATCATCTCCGGCACCGCCGACACCGTGAAGCGCATGCACATGGAGCTGGGCGGCAAGGCCCCGGTGATCATCTTCGACGACGCCGACATCGACGCCGCCGTGGAAGGCATCCGCACCTTCGGCTTCTACAACGCCGGCCAGGACTGCACCGCCGCCTGCCGCATCTACGCGCAGAAGGGCATCTACGCCAGGTTCGTGCAGAAGCTGGGCGAAGCCGTGGGCAGCATCCGCTACGGCGAGCAGGACGACCCGGACACCGAGCTCGGCCCGCTGATCACCCAGCAGCACCTGGAGCGCGTCGTCGGCTTCGTCGAGCGCGCCCGCCAGGTGCCGCACATCGAAGTGGTCACCGGCGGCAAGCGCGCCGACCGCGCCGGCTTCTTCTTCGAGCCGACCGTGCTGGCCGGCGCCCGCCAGGACGACGAAGTGGTACGCCGCGAAATCTTCGGCCCGGTGGTCTCGGTCACCGAGTTCGACGACGAAGCGCAGGCGCTGGCCTGGGCCAACGACTCCGACTACGGCCTGGCCTCCTCCGTGTGGACCCGCGACGTCGGCCGCGCCCATCGCCTGTCCGCCCGCCTGCAGTACGGCTGCACCTGGGTCAACACGCACTTCATGCTGATCAGCGAAATGCCCCACGGCGGCATGAAGCTGTCAGGCTACGGCAAGGACATGTCGATGTACGGCCTGGAGGACTACACCGCGATCCGCCACGTGATGTTCAAGCACTAAGCCGTGAACGCCGGGCCCTCACACGAGGGCCCGGCGCTTTTCGGCGCCGCGCGCGCTCGTCGCCAGCGCGCGGCCCGGCACGCACCCGCACTACGCTGAAATTTCCGGCGTCACGCTTTTGCGTGGCGCCGCCCGAACGGCCGTCCGGCCGACAACCCGCGGGCACGCCCGCAACGGAGGCAAGCATGCGTCACCTCGTCAGAGCGTTTTACCTGCTGTCGCTGTTCACCTTTGCTGGTCTCGTACAGGCAGCAGAGTCGCCAAAACAGATCGTCGACGCCTACATGGCGGCGTGGAACGCCCACGACGCCGAGAAGGCCGCCGGCTACCTGGCCAAGGACGCGGAGTACTTCGACGTCACCGTCGGCACCCCGCAGAAAGGCCGCGAAGCCGCGCGCGACAATGTGATCAAGGTGTTCGTGGGGGCCGTGCCGGACCTGAAATGGAAGATGAACGGCACGCCGATCGTCGACAAGGACGGCATCGCCTTCCAGTGGACCTTCAGCGGCACCAACACCGGCGCCTGGGACGCCCAGACCCCGGCGACCAACAAGCCGCTGTCGTTCGACGGCGTGAGCTACGTGAAGGTGAAGGACGGCAAGATCGTTTACCAGGGGGACTATTACGACGCCCTGGGCCTGCACAAGCAGTTGGGTTGGTAATGGGGTTTCGACCGGCTGCGCGTCGACCGGTCGTACGCCAGAACCGCTATTGTAGGAGGGGTGGAGCGCAGCGATGCCCATGCCGCCAGCGCGAAGCTCGATGGGTATCGCTGCGCTCCACGCCATCCTGCGACCAGCCTCACCGCGCCTCCGGGCGCGGCTGACACAAGAAGAACCGAGGCCCTCGCCTTCACCTGCCCTCATCCGCCATCAGCAGTGTCCCATTCCATGTCGACCACACTCGAAAAACGCGCCGCCAGCGCCGAAGACAACTCCAGCACCCGCTCCACCATCGACCAGGTCAAGCAGCTGATCGCCGACCTCAACGTGCGCTGGACGCAGATCAGCAAGGTCTCCGACGTCATCAAGCAGATCGCCAGGAACACCAACCTGGTGGCGCTCAACGCCGCCATCGAAGCCGCCCGCGCCGGGGAAAGCGGGCGTGGTTTCGCCGTGGTGGCCGACGAGGTGCGCCGCCTGGCGACCCAGTCGGCCGACGCCACCGCCGACATCGGCAACGTCGTCGCCGCGATCAGGAACGAAAGCGCCCGCGCCCTGGCCGACGTCGAGCAGGCCGAGCACTCCAGCCTGCTGGACACCGCCCGCGTGGTGCTGGCCAGCGAGGCGCAGCGCCTGGAAGCGCGCTTCGCGGTGATGGCCACCGCGCTCTACGGCCTGAAGAACTTCATCCTCGGCATGCAGGCGCGCGGCCTCGGCCCGCAGCGCGAGCAGATCGACGCGGTGATGCACGAATACCTGAACCGCAACGCCGACCTGCTGGCCTTCGCCTGCGGCTGCGAACCCAACGCCTTCGATGGCCGCGACGCCGAGTTCGCCAACGCGCCGGGCCACGACGCCAGCGGCCGCATCATGGCCTACTGGCACCGCGGCAGCGGCGTAGCCCAGCGCGAGTGCCTGGTGGGCTACGACAAGGCCGACGGCAGCGGCGACTGGTACCAGATCCCCCGCGACAAGGGCCGCGACGTGTTCATGGAGCCCTACGAATACAGCGTCGGTGGCAGCACGGTGCTGATGACCTCGTTCATGACGCCCATGCATGCCAACGGCCGCTTCCTCGGCATCCTCGGCGCCGACTACACCCTGCACCAGCTGCAGGAAAGCCTCGGCAAACTCAGCCCGATGGGCAACGGCCAGTACGCGCTGATCTCCAACGCCGGCGTCTACGTCACCCACCCCGACGCCCGCCGCCTCGGCGACAAGGCCAGCGAACTGCCCGCCGAAGCCCGCGACGCCATCGCCCGGGGCAAGGCCTGGGAACAGCTGAAAGGCCAGCGCGTGCACCTGCTGCAACCGATCCGCGTCGGCGACAGCGATGCGCCCTGGGCGCTGCTGATGGGCTTCGAGCTGGCGAAGGCCGCGGAGTGATGGCCGCCAGGGGCGCCCTTCGGGCGCCTTTCGCGGACAAGGTCCGCTCCTACGACGGACCTGCGTCGCCCGCTCCGCTCTCGTAGGAGCGGAGCTTCTCCGCGATGCTCTTCTTCTCCCGAGCCAGCCACGCACCCGGGGCGCTGCTGATGGGCTTCGAGCTGGCGAAAGCCGCGGAGTGATGGCCGGCAGGGGCGCCCTTCGGGCGCCTTTCGCGGACAAGGTCCGCTCCTACGACGGACCTGCGTCGCCCGCTCCGCTCTCGTAGGAGCGGAGCTTCTCCGCGATGCTCTTCTTTCCGCAAACGCAGGCCTACGCCTCGATGATCACCTTCAGCGCCTTGTTCTGCGCCGCCCTGCCGAAGGTGGCGTAGGCGTCGAGGATGTCCGCCAGCGCGAAGCGGTGGGTGATCAGCTGTTCCGGGCGCAGCTTCCCGGCCTCCACGCTCTTGAGCAGCATCGGCGTGGTCACCGCGTCCACCAGCCGCGTGCGCAGGGTGATGTTGTGCGACCACAGGCGCTCCAGGTGCAGCTCGACCGGCGCGCCATGGACGCCGAGCACGGCGATGTCGCCACCCGGGGCGATCAGGTTCTCGCAGAGGCTGAAGGTGGCCGGCACGCCCACCGCCTCGATGGCGCTGTCCACCCCCAGGCCGCCGGTCAGCGCCAGGACCTTCTCCACCACCTGCGCGTCGCCGGCGTTGAGGCAGTCGGTGGCGCCGAAGCCGCGGGCGACCTCCAGGCGGTTGTCGTCGAGGTCGATCATGATGATCCGCGCCGGCGAGTAGAACTGCGCGGTGAGCAGCGCCGCCAGGCCCACCGGCCCCGCGCCGACGATGGCCACCGTGCCGCCGGGCTGCACCCGGCCGTTGAGCACGCCGCATTCGAAGCCGGTGGGAAGGATGTCGCTGAGCATCACCATGGCTTCCTCCTCCACGCCGGCGGGCAGGTGATAGAGGCTGGTGTCGGCGTGGGGGATGCGCACCTTCTCGGCCTGGGTGCCGTCGATGGTGTGACCGAGGATCCAGCCGCCGGTGCGGCAGTGGGAGGTCATGCCCTTGCGGCAGAAGTCGCACTTGCCGCAGGCGCTGATGCAGGAGATCAGCACGCGGTCGCCCGCCTTGAACTGGCTGACCGCCGCACCCACCTGCTCCACCACGCCCACGCCTTCGTGGCCGAGGATGCGCCCGGGGGCGCAGGTCGGCACGTCGCCCTTGATGATGTGCAGGTCAGTGCCGCAGAGGGTGGTTTTCACCAGCCGCACCACGGCGTCGCCGGGTTGCTGCAGCTGCGGGTCGGGCCGATCTTCCAGGGCGATGTCGCCGACACCGCGATATACCAGCGCTTTCATGGTCGAGCTCCTCTGCGGATGGACTCGACAAGGCTAGGCGCTGCGCCGGCGCAGCAGCCTGACTCCGATCAACGGCGCCGTTCAGTGGCGCTCCGGCAGCTCCGTGATATGGATTTCCGTCACCAGCGCCGGCTTCACCAGCGGCGTGCGCGACAGCAGCGGGCAGTAGCGCGCCAGGGCACCGATCAGTTCCCACTGGGTGTCCAGCGACTTGGCCAGCACGTCCACATCCGCCAGCACCCGCTGGCCCACGCGCTGCAGGTGCGGGTCCGGGCTGTGGCCGAGTTCCACCGACAACTGGGTGATCAGCGTGCTGAGGTTGGACATGTTGCGGGTGGCGAGGGCGAGGATATTCGCCAGCAGGGCAATTTCCGATTGCGGAATGCCGGCAGGCGTCGACGATGCGTCCATGCGTGCTCCGGTGGGTGGTTGCGCAGTCCTTGCGCGAGCACGGCAAGCCTAGCACCGGAATGACGCTCTGCGACAGGCGTCACATTTCATTTTTTGTCTGACCGGGATCGCGCGGGGCAGGCCCGCGCGCCCCGGCCATCGGTCAGGCCTCGCCGAACGCCTTGCGCTGTGGCGTGCCGCGCTGGGCGGCGCGCAGGTACTGCGGCGGCCACGGGACCGGCTGGCCGCCCAGCTCGTCGGCGGCATGCAGCGGCCAGTAGGGGTCGCGCAGCAGCTCGCGGGCCAGCAGGATCAGGTCGGCCTGGCCGGTGCGCAGGATGTGCTCGGCCTGCACCGGCTCGGTGATCATGCCGACGGTGCCGCTGGCCACCCCGGCCTCCTGGCGCACCCGCTCGGCGAACTGCGTCTGGTAGCCCGGCCCCACCGGAATCTCGGCGTTCACCGCGGTGCCGCCGGAGGACACGTCCACCAGGTCGACGCCCAGGTCCTTCAGGCGGCGCGCCAGCTGCACGGTCTCGTCGGGGTTCCAGCCGTCCTCCGCCCAGTCGGTGGCGGACACCCGGACGAACAGCGGCAGTTCCTGCGGCCACACCGCGCGCACCGCCTCGGTGACTTCCAGGAGGAAGCGGATGCGGTTCTCGAAGCAGGTGCCGTACTGGTCGCGGCGCTGGTTGGACAGCGGCGAGAGGAACTGGTGCAGCAGGTAGCCGTGGGCCGCGTGCACCTCGGCGACCTTGAAGCCGGCGGCCAGGGCGCGCTCGGCGCCGCTGACGAACTGCTGCTTGATGGTCGCCATCTGCTCCTCGGTCAGGGCGGTCGGCACGGTGTGCTTAGGGTCGAAGGCGATGGCCGAGGGCGCCACCGGGGTCCAGCCGCCTTCGTTGAGCGGCACCGAGCCGTGCTTGCCCAGCCAGGGCGCCCAGGTGCTGGCCTTGCGCCCGGCATGGGCGAGCTGCACGCCGGCCACCGCGCCCTGAGCCTCGAGGAAGCGGGTGATGCGGCGCAGCGGTTCGATCTGGGCGTCGTTCCAGATGCCCAGGTCCTCGGCGCTGATCCGCCCGTCCGGGGCGATGGCGGTGGCTTCGACTATCACCAGGCCGGCGCCTCCCACGGCGCGGCTGCCCAGGTGGACCAGGTGCCAGTCGTTGGCCAGCCCGTCCTGGGCCGAGTACTGGCACATGGGCGAAACGGCGATGCGGTTGGGCAGGGTCAGCTGGCGCAGGGTCAAGGGCTCGAACAACAGGCTCATGGCGGAACTCCCTTATGGTCGTCAGTTCTTGTTCTACAACTGTAGACCGGGATCGCCTCGGGCGAAGCGGGCAATCGTCGCCCGCCGCCGTGTTTCATCGCCCGCCCGCACCTGGCGCGCCGCCGTCAAACGCGGGGGCTTGCTGCACGCGCGCCGGTGCGGACGCCGGCCTCAGCGCGGCGCGATATGCGCCACCATCAGCTGCACGCTTTCGTTGCCGCGGAACTCGTTGACGTCGAGCTTGTAGGCCACTTCCGCCCAGCGCACGGTGGGGTTGGGCCAGATGTCGCGGTCGATGTTGAAGGCGATGGCGTCCAGTTGCAGCGAGCCGCATTCGGTCTTCAGCACCAGCTTGAGGTGGCGCTCGCCGACGATGCGCTGCTGGACGATCTGGAACACGCCGTGGAACAGCGGCTCGGGGAAGTGCTGGCCCCAGGGGCCGGCCTGGCGGATCGCCCGCGCCAGCTCCAGGTGGAACTCCTCGGCGCCGAGCTGGCCGTCGGAGAGCAGGCGGCCGGTAAGGTCGTCCTCGTCCAGCTGGCGGCGCACTTCGGCATCGAAGGCCGCGGCGAAGGCGCCGAAGTTTTCCTGCGGCAGCGACAGGCCGGCGGCCATGGCATGCCCGCCGAACTTGCTGATCAGCCCCGGATGGCGCGCGGCCACGGCGTCCAGCGCATCGCGGATGTGGAAGCCCGGCACCGAGCGCGCCGAGCCCTTGAGGCTGCCGTCGCCGGCGTCGGCGAAGGCGATGGTCGGGCGGTGGTAGCGCTCCTTCAGGCGCGAGGCGAGGATGCCGATCACGCCCTGGTGCCATTCGGCGTCGAACAGGCACAGGCCGAAGGGCATCTCCTCCTCCGGCAGTTCCTTGAGCTGGGCCAGCGCCTCGCGCTGCATGCCCTGCTCGATGGCCTTGCGGTCCTGATTCAGCCCGTCGAGCTGCGCGGCCATGTCACGGGCCAGGCCCTCGTCCTCGCAGAGCAGCAGTTCGATCCCCAGCGACATGTCGTCCAGGCGGCCGGCGGCGTTCAGGCGCGGGCCGAGGATGAAGCCCAGGTCCGTGGAGGTGATCCGCCGGCAGTCGCGCCCGGCCACTTCCAGCAGCGCGCGCAGGCCCGGACGGGCGCGGCCGGCGCGGATGCGCGCGAGGCCCTGGTGCACCAGGATGCGGTTGTTGGCGTCCAGCGGCACCACGTCGGCGACACTGCCCAGGGACACCAGGTCGAGCAGTTCGGCGAGGTTCGCCTCGGCGATGCCGCGCGCGGCGAACCAGCCGCGCTCGCGCAGGCGCGCGCGCAGGGCGAGCATCACGTAGAAGATCACGCCGACGCCGGCCATGGCCTTGCTGGGGAAGTCGCAGCCGGGCTGGTTCGGGTTGACGATGGCGTCGGCGGCGGGCAGCTCCGGCCCCGGCAGGTGGTGGTCGGTGACCAGCACGCGCAGGCCGGCGGCCTTGGCGGCGGCCACGCCGTCGATGCTGGAGATGCCGTTGTCCACGGTCACCAGCAGGTCCGGGCGCTTCTCCAGCGCCACGGCGACGATTTCCGGGGTCAGGCCGTAGCCGTATTCGAAACGGTTCGGCACCAGGTAATCGACCCAGGCCGCACCGAGCATGCGCAGCGCCAGCACGCCGACGCTGCTGGCGGTGGCGCCGTCGGCGTCGAAGTCGCCGACGTAGAGAATCCGCTGGCCCTGCTCCAGCGCATCGACCAGCAGCTCCACCGCCGCGTCCACGCCCTTGAGCTGCTGGTACGGGATCAGCCGCGCCAGCCCCTTGTCCAGCTCGGCGGCGCTCTGCACGCCACGGGAGGCGTAGAGGCGGGTCAGCAGCGGCGGCAGGTCGCCCAGGTCGGGCAGGGTTTGCGGGAGCGGGCGGGATTCGATGCGCATGGGTGTTCCAGTTGTAACTTGTCTATATGTCGCCCGGAGCTTGCGAGCTAGAGCCGGGCAAGGCGGCGGCAGGCTTGGGCGGCGGAGTTTGCTGCAGCAAATGAGCAAGCCCGAGCCTGTCGCCAACGCAGCCCGGCCGACGCGCAGCAGCTCCGGATCAGCGTTCGCCCATCAGCCATTCCACCTGCAGCTCGTGCTGGCCGCGCTCGTCGGTGACGAAAACGGTCCCTTCGCTGATCATCACGGTCCAGTTGATCGAGCGCGGCAGGTCGCGGGAGATTTCCTCCAGCGGCTCCTGGGGCATGGCGACGACGTTGAGGTTCTTCAGGTGGCGCACGCTGTCGAGCACCTTGGTGGTCCACACGCGCAGGTTGCCGTAGGCGACCAGGGTCAGCTTCTCGCAGCGGCGCGAGCACCAGGTCAGGCGGTCGGCGTCCGGCTGGCCGACTTCGATCCAGTGCAGCACGCGGTCGTCCAGGCTCTTTTCCCACAGCGAGGGCTCTTCCACGTCCGACAGGCCGCGGCCGAAGGCCAGCTGCTCGTTGTACCAGATGACGTAGGCGAGCAGGCGCACCGCGAGACGCTCCTCGGTTTCCGAGGGATGGCGGGCGACGGTGAAGCGCAGGGTCTCGTAGACCCCACGGTCGAGGTCGGTCAGGCTGATGTCGGCTTTGTAGGGGGTGGCGGGCAGGGCCATGGTGATTCCCGGCGATTTTTCGAAGGCGGCAAGTCTACCGCGAAAGCGCCGACCGAGGGTCGATCACTCGCGGCCGCGGCGGTCGGTTCCCGGCTCCGGCGCGGCCAGTTCGATGCGGTTGCGGCCCTTGGCCTTGGCGGCGTAGAGCGCCTGGTCGGCCAGCGACAGCAGGCGCGGCAGGTCGTGGCCGGCCTCGCGGGTGGTGGCGATGCCGATGCTGACGCTGAGCTGGCCTTCGCCCATGAACGGCAGTTCGGCGAATTCGCGGCGCACCCGCTCGGCCACCTGGCAGGCGCCTTCGGCATCGGCGGACACCAGCAGGCAGACGAACTCTTCCCCGCCGATGCGCGCGAACAGGTCCTGCTTGCGCATGCGCGAGGCGGTGATGCGGCTGAACTCCACCAGCACGCGGTCGCCGGCGGGGTGGCCGAAGGAGTCGTTGAGGCGCTTGAAGTTGTCCAGGTCGCAGAGCAGCAGCGAGGCCTGCTCGCCGCGCTCGGCGCACAGGCGCAGCACGCGCTCGCCGGAGTCCATGAAGGCGCGGCGGTTGCCCACGCCGGTCAGCGGGTCGCTCAGGGCGGCGCTGCGGAACTGCAGTTCGGCGCGCTCCTTGACCATCGCCAGGGTGGCGAAGGCGATGCCGATGGCGAAGAGCATGGTCTCGAAGACCAGCAGGGTGAAGAAGGTCGAGCCCTGGCCGTTGGTCGCCACGCTCTCGAACGGCATGCCGCGGTCCACCGCCAGGCGTACGACATAGGTGCCGGTATGGAAGAACATCAGCGCCAGGATCGGCCGCAGCTCCACCTCCAGCTTGTGGCGGCTGCGCAGCAGTTCGCCGATCGAGGCCAGGCAGTAGGCGATGGTGATCAGGGTGGCGACCACGACCCGCGCCGACAGCGAGCCGTAGAACGCCGGCCAGAGGCACAGCAGCGCCCAGGCTGCCGCGCCGGCGCAGATCAGCGGCCAGTGCGGGCGACGTCCGGTGAACACCCGCATGGCGGTCCAGTTCATCCCCGCGCAGAGGTGCAGGATGACGTTGCTCAGCAGGATCGGCACCAGATCGATGCCCATGCCGCGCAAGGTGCTCAGGAAGGTGCCGAGCGCGCCGAGCAGCAGCGCCGCGCTCATGTAGCCCAGGGTCGGCTCGCGGCGGCCGCTGTGCCAGGCGAACGCCATCAGCAGCCCGACCAGGGTCAGCACGTAGAGATCGACCACGACCAGCGTCGGCAGGCTCAGGACCATGCCACCCCCTTGCCCTCCGCCTGCACGCATCCCGGAGGGAGCGCCGGAAGGCTGGGAAAGCGGGATGACGGAAGCGCGCGCATCGGGGTTACCCTGCCCTGGGTCGGACGAGCTGACGGGAGTGTCCTCGGATGTGATTACTCTACGCGCGCCCATCGCCGGCGCAAAGCACCGACGCGGACGGCCGGCCCGGCGGCCTGTTCGAACGCCCGCGCAGGCGGTAGAGTCCGCCGATCACCCGCCGAACGGACCGACCGATGAACGACACCGCCAAACCCCTCGCCGGCCTCAAGGTCATCGAACTGGGCACGCTGATCGCCGGGCCCTTCGCCTCGCGCCTGTGCGCGGAGTTCGGCGCCGAGGTGATCAAGGTCGAGTCGCCCGACGGCGGCGATCCGCTGCGCAAGTGGCGCAAGCTCTACGAGGGCACCTCGCTGTGGTGGTTCGTGCAGGCGCGCAACAAGCGTTCGCTGACGCTGAACCTCAAGCACGAGGCCGGCCGCGAGGTGCTGAAGAAGCTGCTGGCCGAGGCCGACATCCTGATCGAGAACTTCCGCCCCGGCGTACTGGAAAAGCTCGGCCTGGGCTGGGAGGTGATCCACGCGCTGAACCCGAAGCTGGTGATGGTGCGCCTGTCCGGCTTCGGCCAGAGCGGCCCCTACAAGGACCAGCCGGGCTTCGGCGCGGTGGGCGAATCCATGGGCGGGCTGCGCTACATCACCGGCTTCGAGGACCGCCCGCCGGTGCGCACCGGCATCTCCATCGGCGACTCCATCGCCGCGCTGTGGGGCGTGATCGGCGCGCTCATGGCGCTGCGCCACCGCGAGGTCAACGGCGGCCAGGGCCAGGTGGTGGACGTGGCGCTCTACGAGGCGGTGTTCGCCATGATGGAATCGATGGTGCCGGAGTTCGACGTGTTCGGCTTCATCCGCGAGCGCACCGGCAACATCATGCCCGGCATCACCCCCTCCTCCGTGCACACCAGCGCCGACGGCCGGCACGTGCAGATCGCCGCCAACGGCGACGCGATCTTCCGCCGCCTCATGCTCGCCATCGGCCGCGCCGACCTGGCGGACGATCCACAACTGGCGGACAACGCCGGGCGCGACCAGCGGCGCGACGAACTGTACGGGGTGATCGACCGCTGGGCCCGCTCGGAGCCCCTGGACAAGCTGCTGAGCGTGCTGGGCGAAGCCGAGGTGCCGGCCAGCCGCATCTACTCCGCCGAGGACATGTTCGCCGACCCGCAGTTCCTCGCCCGCGAGATGTTCCTCTCGGCGAAGCTGCCGGACGGCAAGCCGTTCCGCATGCCGGGCATCGTGCCCAAGCTGTCCGACACCCCCGGCTCGGCCGACTGGATCGGCCCCGGCCTGGGCGAGCACACCGATGAAGTGCTCGGCAGCCTCGGCTACGACGCCGCGGCCATCGCCGCCCTGCGGCGCGACGGCGCCGTCTGAGCGGCCGCGCAGAAACACGAACGCCGCCCCAGGGGCGGCGTTCTGCCTTGCACGGGCGCTTCACGCCCCGTAGCTGAGCACCTGGGCGCGCTGGCGCAGGGCGACGATCACATCGTCCTCCATCCGCCCCTCCTGGATCAGCAGGTCGCGGCGCACCGACTGGATCGCTTCCTCGCGCTGGTTTTCGTCGGCCAGCTGCCGGCCGTCGATCACCCGGCGCAGCACCACATCGCCCGCGTCGTTGGTCAGGGTCAGGATGCGGCCGCCGTCGGGGCGCGCCGGGCCCAGGGAGGGGGTGTGGGGAGCGAAGGTCTCGGTCAGCAGGGCACTCAGCCGGTCCATGTCATATCTCCTTGTTGCAAAATGAAAAAATCTGAAGAGAAGACCCCGCGGCTGGTGATTAAGTTCGTCTTTTCAGTACCGTTGGTCCATAAAACCGTAACAGTCGCCCATGAAAAAGCCCGCCATTCAGGCGGGCTTTTTCATCGATCCGTGATGGATCAGAGCGGCTTGCCGCGGTTGCCGTGGGCGCTGACAAAGGCCTGGACCTTGGCCAGTTCGTTCGGCAGCACGGTGCAGCGCTCTTCGCGCTGGAACAGGTCGGCCAGGTGCGCCGGCAGCGCCGGAACGGCCTCGATGCCGGCCTTCTCCACCGCTTCCGGGAACTTGACCGGATGCGCGGTGCCCAGGGTGACCATGGGCACGGCCAGGCTGCGGCGGCATTCGCGGGCCGCGCGCACGCCGATGGCGGTGTGCGGGTCGAGCAGCTCGCCGCACTCGGCGAAGACCTGGGCGATGGTCTCGCAGGTTTCCTCGTCGTTCACCGCCAGGGAGTCGAACAGGCGGCGCGCCTCGGTCCAGCGGTCATCCTCGACGGCCAGCTTGCCGGTGGCCTTGAAGGTGTCCATCAGCTCGGCGACAGCCTTGCCATTGCGGCCGTGCAGGTCGAACAGCAGGCGCTCGAAGTTGGACGAAACCATGATGTCCATCGACGGCGACAGCGACGCGTGCAGGGTGTCCTTGTCGTAGCGGTTGCCGGACATGAAGCGGTGCAGGATGTCGTTGCGGTTGGTCGCCACGATCAGTTGGCTGACCGGCAGGCCCATGTTGCGCGCCAGGTAGCCGGCGAAGATGTCGCCGAAGTTGCCGGTGGGCACCGAGAAGGCCACGGAGCGGGCCGGCGCGCCGAGCTGCAGGGCGGCGTGGAAGTAGTAGACGATCTGGGCCATGATCCGCGCCCAGTTGATCGAGTTGACCGCCACCAGGCGGGTGCCTTTCAGGAAGCCCTGGTCGGCGAAGCTGGCCTTGACCATTTCCTGGCAGTCGTCGAAGTTGCCTTCGATGGCGATGTTGTGGATGTTTTCGCCGAGGATGGTGGTCATCTGCCGGCGCTGCACCTCGGACACGCGGTTGTGCGGGTGCATGATGAAGATGTCGACGTTCTCGCAGGCCTTGCAGCCTTCGATGGCTGCCGAGCCGGTGTCGCCGGAGGTGGCGCCCATGATCACCACGCGCTCGCCGCGCTTGGTCAGAATGTGGTCGAGCAGGCGGCCGAGCAGCTGCAGGGCGAAGTCCTTGAAGGCCAGGGTCGGGCCGTGGAACAGCTCCAGCACCCACTCGTTGCCGTTCAGTTGGCGCAGCGGCGCCACGGCGTTGTGGGCGAAGACGCCGTAGGTCTCCTCGAGGATCTTCTTGAAGTCGGCGTCGGAGATGCTGCCGGCGACGAACGGGCGCATCACCCGGAAGGCCAGCTCGTGGTACGGCAGGCCGGCCCAGGAGGCGATTTCCTCGACGGTGAAGCGCGGCAGGTTTTCCGGCACGTAGAGGCCGCCGTCGCTGGCCAGGCCAGCCAGCAGCACGTCTTCGAAGTTCAGCGCGGGCGCCTGGCCGCGGGTACTGATGTAGCGCATTTCTTCAAACCTTCGGTTTGAGCCGCAAGCTTCAAGCTTCAAGCTGCAAGCGGAGCACCTGCTTGCAGCTTGCGGCCTGTGGCTTGCCGCTCCGAGTTAATTGAGCTGTTCGACGCGGATGCGTACGACATTGCCGACCACGTCATCCAGCGCTTCCAGCGCGGCGATGGCTTCGATGATGCGGGACTCGAGCACGCGGTGGGTAACCAGGATCATCGGTACCAGACCGTCATGCTCTTCGACTTCCATCTGCATGATCGATTCGATGTTGATGCCGCGCTCGGAGAGGATGGTCGCCACCTGGGCCAGTACGCCCGGATGGTCCTTGGCCTGGATGCGCAGGTAGTAGGCGCTTTCGCAGGCGTCGATCGGCAGGATCGGGTGGTCGGAGAGCGCGTCCGGCTGGAAGGCCAGGTGCGGCACGCGGTTCTCCGGGTCGGCGGTCATGGCGCGAACCACGTCCACCAGGTCGGCGACCACCGAGGAAGCGGTGGGCTCCATGCCGGCGCCGGCGCCGTAGAACAGCGTGGAACCGGCGGCGTCGCCGTTGACCATGACCGCGTTCATCACGCCGTTCACATTGGCGATCAGGCGGTCGGCCGGGATCAGGGTCGGGTGCACGCGCAGCTCGATGCCGGCGTCGGTGCGGCGGGCGACGCCCAGGTGCTTGATGCGGTAGCCCAGCGCCTCGGCGTAGTTCACGTCGGCGGTGGTCAGCCTGGTGATGCCTTCGGTGTAGGCCTTGTCGAACTGCAGCGGAATGCCGAAGGCGATGGACGCCAGGATGGTCAGCTTGTGCGCGGCGTCGATGCCTTCGACGTCGAAGGTCGGATCGGCTTCGGCGTAGCCCAGCGCCTGGGCTTCCTTGAGCACGTCGGCGAAGGTGCGGCCCTTCTCGCGCATCTCGGTGAGGATGAAGTTGCCGGTGCCGTTGATGATGCCGGCCAGCCAGTTGATGCGGTTGGCGGCCAGGCCCTCGCGGATCGCCTTGATCACAGGGATGCCGCCGGCCACGGCGGCTTCGAAGGCGACGATGACGCCCTTCTCGCGGGCCTTGGCGAAGATCTCGTTGCCATGCACGGCGATCAGCGCCTTGTTCGCGGTGACCACGTGCTTGCCGTTCTCGATGGCCTTGAGGACCAGCTCGTGGGCCAGGGTGTAGCCGCCGATCAGCTCGACGACGATATCGATTTCCGGGTTGTTCGCCACGTCGAAGATGTCGGCAGTAATGGGGGTACTACCGGTTTCGCACTTCGGGTTGGGGCGACGGGCGGCAATCTGCGCAACCTCGATACCACGCCCGGCACGGCGGGCAATCTCCTCGGCGTTGCGTTTGAGTACATTGAAGGTACCGCCACCGACGGTCCCCAACCCACAGATTCCCACTCTCACCGGATTCACGCTGAAACTCCCCATGATTACAGCAGCAGGGTGCCTGACGCAGCGTGCCCGCAACGAGGCGGGCACAGTGGTCAGGCACCAGGATCGAACCGGGCCCGGGCCCGGTCCATTGTCAGAAGGAACCGCACATTACGAAGCGGTTCTTTATTAGTCAATCCAGGCGCAGCCCGCGGCTTACTTGGCCTGCAGGGCCAGCTTGGCGATCTGGCCGGCCGGCTGGTAGCCCGGCAGCATCTGGCCGTTGGCCAGGATGATCGCCGGGGTGCCCTGCACACCGACCATCTGGCCCAGTTCCAGTTGCTTGTTCACCGGGTTGTCGCACTTGGCGGCCTTCACTTCCTTCTCATGGAACATGTCGGTCATCGCCGCCTGGCGGTCCTTGGAGCACCAGACGGCCTGCAGTTGCGCATCGCCCGGCGAGTTCGGCCCCTGGCGCGGGAAGGCCAGGTAGCGCACTTCGATGCCGCGCTTCTGCAGCTCCGGCACTTCGGCGTGCAGCTTCTGGCAGTACGGGCAGGTGGTGTCGGTGAAGACGGTGATGTGCGCCTTGGTCTCGCCCTTGGCCGGGAAGACCACCATGTCCGCGGTCGGAATGGCGTTGATGGTCTTGGCCACGCCGGCGCTCTCGGCCACCTCGGTCAGGTTGGTCGGCTTGCCGTCCTTCACCTGGTAGATGTTGCCCTGGACGACGAACTGGCCGTCGGCGCTGGCATAGAGCACGCGGCCGCCCTTGAGCTGCACCTCGTAGAGGCCTTCCAGGGGCGCCTTGGCGATGCTTTCGATGGGCAGGTCAGGCTGCAGGGACTGCAGGGTGCTGCGGATCGCCTGGTCCGGCTCGGCAGACAGGGCAAGGGTGCTGACGAGGCCGAGGGCCGCGCCAGCCAGAAGTCGGGACAAACGCATGGAAAACTCCTGAGGTCAGTCGGCGAAGACTATCACACCGGGCCGGCAAGACCGAGCCAAAGGCTGTAGCAGGAAGCTTCGGCGGCAGAGCCGTTGCTTTTTGCAGGAGCGAGCTTGCTCGCGAACCGCCTGACGCCAAATCTCACCGGGAAACGTGGTTCGCGAGCAAGGATTCTCCCGCTCACCCACGCGGGTGATGCTGGGCATGCAGGTCCTGCAGCCGCGCCCGGGCGATGTGGGTGTAGATCTGCGTGGTGGAGAGGTCGCTGTGCCCCAGCAGCATCTGCACCACCCGCAGGTCGGCGCCGTGGTTGAGCAGATGGGTGGCGAAGGCATGGCGCAGGGTGTGCGGCGACAGGCTCTTGCCGATGCCTGCGACCTTCGCGTGCAGCTTGATGCGGTGCCAGAAGGTCTGCCGGGTCATCTGCTCGCCGCGCAGGCTGGGGAACAGCACATCGCTCGGCCGGCCGGCCAGCAGGTCGCCGCGCGCCTCGCGCACGTAGCGCTCGATCCAGCGGATCGCCTCCTCGCCCAGCGGCACCAGCCGCTCCTTGCTGCCCTTGCCGACAACGCGCACCACGCCCTGGCGCAGGTTGACCTGTTCCAGGGTCAGCCCCACCAGCTCACTGACGCGCAGTCCGCAGGCATAGAGCACTTCGAGCATGGTGCGGTCGCGCAGGCCGAGCGGGTCGTCGGTCTCCGGCGCCGCCAGCAGCGCTTCGACATCGGCCTCGGAGAGCGACTTGGGCAACGGTTTGCCCAGTTGCGGCAGCGCCACCAGCAGCGTCGGGTCCTCGGCGATCAGCCCTTCCCGCAGGCAGTAGCGGTAGAAACCCCGCAGCCCCGAGAGGAAGCGCGCCGTGGAGCGTGCCTTGTAGCCCTCGCCCAGGCGCCAGGCCAGGTGATCGAGGATCACCTCGCGCCCCGCCGCCTCCAGCGCCACCCCGCGCTCGTCGAGCCAGCCGTTGAACAGCGCCAGGTCGCTGCCATAGGCGCTACGGGTGTTGTCGGAAAGGCCCTTTTCCAGCCAGAGGGTGTCGAGGAAGCGGTCGATGGAAGGATGTGGCTGCGGCTTCATAGGGAAAATCGTTGCGTTCCGGGGCCGTTAGTCTTCCACAAGCCCGCCCGTCAGGGCCATTGGAAACCCCCGGGAACCCGGCTATCCCTATAGGAAACACCCCCACGGTGCCGGACGACCGGCAACATCGGCCTATCTTTTGGCTGGTGACAGTAGCAGTCCGGCAGGCAATGATTTCACAACGCCATCATTCCACCCGCGAAGTCACGTCCATGTCCAGTCAACAGCACTCCCGCCTCGGGCAGATCCTGATCAGCAAGGGTCTGATCACTTTCCAGCAGCTGGAGCAGGCCATCCTGCTCCAGCTCGGCAACGGGCTGCGGCTGGGCGAGACCCTGATCCAGCAGGGCTGGATCAGCGAGCGCCAGCTCGCGCGGGCGCTGAAGAAGCAGAGCAACCTGCGCCTCGCCGCGACGCTCGTCGCGGCGCTGCTCAGCCCGTTCCAGCTGGCCAGCGCGGATATGCAGCGCCAGGCCCCGGCCAGCATCACCCGCCAGGAGATGCCCAGGGGCCTCAAGCCGCTCAGCGACCGTGAGATGAGCGACGTCAGCGCCCAGGGGTTCGACGACACCTTGCAGAGCCTCCTGGTCAGCGCGGAAGGCGGCGACGGCGCGGATACCGTCAAGCAGCTCGCGCGGCTGGTGCTGCCGGTGGTGGACAGCCTGGACGCCGAAACCTCCATGCGCGACGTGCAGTACGACACCCTGCACGCCTCCTCGACCCTCAACGCCGATGGCTCGATCAACGTGCGCCTGCCCAGCTCCATCGGCGAAGTGCGCTTCGACAACATCCGCGTCGCCCACGCGCCGAAGACCCAGAGCATGGGTAGCCTGAGCCTGCAGAACATCGACCTGTCCCAGGCCTCGCTGAAGATCAGCCTGCGTCACTGAGGCCTGCTTGAAATGAAGGAAGGCGCCCATGGGCGCCTTCCTTCATTTCACGTCAGGATCAGGCCTCGAAACCGGGCAGGACCGGCACCGGGCGCTTGTCGTCGTCGATGGCGACGAAGCTGAACAGGCCGTGAATGGCCTTCTCGCGACCGTCGGCGGCCATGCTCTCGACGAACACCTCCACCTCGACCTTGAGGCTGGTGTTGCCCACCGTCACCACCCGGCCGACCAGCTCGACAATGGAGCCGGCGGGGATCGGGTGCTTGAAGTCGATGCGGTCGGTGGACACGGTCACCAGCGGCAGCCGGCAGAACCGGGTCGCGGCGATGAACGAGACTTCGTCCATCCAGGCCAGCGCGGTGCCGCCGAACAGGGTGTTGTGGTGGTTGGTGGTGGGCGGGAAGATCGCCTTGGTCACGCGGGTTTCCGCCAGCGCTGTGCGGCGGAGGATTTCTTGCTCTCGGGGGCTCATGCCACTGCTACCTGATGCAATGAGGGTGGCTGCCGGTGCTGCGGGTGTTGTGCTTCTAATGCGCTGCCGGGGGCAGATGGGGCGGCCGGACCAGTCGGCCGGCAAATTCCGGGCATGAAAAAAGCAGCCCTCAGGCTGCTTTTTTCTTTGGAGAACCGGTGACTTAGACCAGTTTTTCCTTGATGCGCGCTGCCTTGCCGGACAGTTCGCGGAGGTAGTACAGCTTGGCCTTGCGCACGTCGCCGCGGCGCTTGACGGAAACGCTGTCGACCAGCGGGCTGTAGGTCTGGAAGGTACGCTCGACGCCTACGCCGTTGGAGATCTTGCGAACGGTGAACGCGCTGTTCAGGCCGCGGTTGCGCTTGCCGATGACAACGCCTTCGAAGGCCTGCAGACGCTGACGGTCGCCTTCCTTCACTTTAACCTGGACGATTACGGTGTCGCCGGGGGCGAACGCCGGAATCTCTTTGTTCATCTGTTCAGCTTCGATCTGCTGAATGATCTTGTTGGTCATTTCGTGCTCCTAAGACAAGCGCACCGCGCTCGCCATCGATACGTTAACTATCGTCCCGCTGGCGGATGTATTCCTCCAGCAGCTTCTTCTCTTCTCCAGAAAGCGAGCGGCAATCCAGAAGATCGGCACGTCGTTCCCAGGTCCTGCCTAAGGACTGCTGCAAACGCCAGCGCCGGATGTGTTCGTGGTTGCCGCTGAGCAGCACCTCAGGAACACGCTTGCCTGCGTACACCTCGGGTCGGGTGTAGTGCGGGCAGTCGAGCAGGCCATCCGTGAAGGAGTCCTCCTCGGCGGAGTCCACGTGGCCCAGTGCACCGGGCAACAACCGCGTGACCGCGTCGATCAGCACCATGGCCGGAAGCTCACCCCCGGACAGGACATAATCACCAACCGACCATTCCTCATCGACATGCTCTTCAATGAAGCGCTCGTCGATGCCTTCGTAACGCCCGGCGATCAGGATCAGTCGTTCCTCTTTCGCCAGTTCTTGCACGGCCGCCTGCGTCAGCTTGCGACCCTGCGGCGAGAGGTAGATCACCTTCGCCGGTCCGCCTGCGGCTTGCCGGGCATCGCCCAGTGCGCCTTCCAGCGGCTTGATTTTCATCACCATGCCGGGACCACCGCCGAAAGGCCGGTCATCCACCGTCTGGTGACGGTCCTCGGTGTTGCTCCGCGGGTTGAAGCACTGAAGCTGGATCAGCTCCTGCTTGACCGCGCGACTCGTGATGCCGTAGTCGCTGATGGCGCGAAACATCTCCGGAAAGATGCTGATGACTCCTACCCACATGGATTAGAAGTCCGCGTCCCAGTCCACCCGGATCTCGCCGGCTTCCAGGTCCACCGCTTGTACGCACTGGTCCGTATAGGGCAACAGGCGTTCACGGTCGTCCAGGCTGCCTGCGCAGGGCTTGACTACCATCACATCGTTGGCGCCGGTCTCCAGCATGTGGTCGAGAATCCCGAACAGTTGCCCGTTCTGGTCGATCACCTTGAGACCTTCCAACTGGCTCCAGTAGAACTCGCCATCGTCCAGCACCGGCAGCTCGCTGCGCGGGACCAGGATTTCGAATTCAGCGAAGGTGCGGGCGATCTCGCGATCATCCAGTCCCTTCAGCTTCGCGACCAGGACATTGCCCTGCACGCGCCCCTGAACCAGTTCAGCCTGTCGAACCTCGTTGCCACGCCTGAGCGTCCAGCGACGGTAGTCCAGCAGGTTGTCCAACGGGTCGGTAAAGGAATACACCTTCACCTCGCCACGAATGCCGTGCACCGAAACGATCTTGCCGAGAACGATCATCTCCTCGGCGGGAGCAGGCATCGTGTTCATCGATCTCAGGCAGCCTTGGCGGCTTCCTTGATCAGCTGAGCAACACGCTCGGACGGTTGAGCGCCCTGGCTCAGCCAGTAGTTCAGACGCTCCTGGTTGACCGACAGCTTGACTTCGGCGCCAGTGGCGACAGGGTTGAAGAAACCGACGCGCTCGACGAAACGGCCGTCGCGAGCGTTGCGGCTGTTGGTCACGGTCAGGTGATAGAACGGGCGCTTCTTGGAGCCGCCACGAGCCAGACGAATGGTTACCATGCGTTCGTTGTTCCTATGGTTTGCTTGCAAAAAAGAAATGCAGCCCTCGGGCACGGAGCCCGAAAGGCCGCATATTCTATGAGCTAAAGCCCCGCGCCGCAAGCCGCAGCACGTCGGCCCGCCGGCTGGCGGGCCCTCCGGGTCACATCTTCGGCATGCCGCCGGGGAACATGCTGCCCATGCCGCGCATCATCTTCGCCATGCCGCCCTTGGCGGTGACCTTCTTCATCATCTTCTGCATCTGCTTGTGCTGCTTGATGAGACGGCCGACGTCCTGCACCTGGGTGCCGGAACCCAGGGCGATGCGGCGCTTGCGCGAGCCGCTGATCACTTCCGGATCGCGGCGCTCGGCGGGGGTCATGGAGTTGATGATCGCCTCCATCTGCTTGAACTGCTTCTCCGCGGCGTTCTGCGCGTTGCCCATCTGCGACAGGTTGACGCCGCCGAGCATCGGCAGCTTGTCCATCAGGCTGCCCAGGCCGCCCATGTTCTTCATCTGCTGCAGCTGGTCACGGAAGTCTTCGAGGTCGAAGCCCTTGCCCTTCTTGATCTTCTTCGCGAGCTTCTCGGCCTTCTCGCGGTCCATGTTCTGCTCGGCCTGCTCGATCAGGCTGAGCACGTCGCCCATGCCGAGGATGCGCGAGGCCACGCGGTCGGGGTGGAACGGGTCGAGCGCTTCGCTCTTCTCGCCCATGCCGAGGAACTTGATCGGCTTGCCGGTGATGGCGCGCACGGACAGCGCGGCGCCGCCACGGGCGTCGCCGTCGACCTTGGTCAGCACCACGCCGGTCAGCGGCAGCGCGTCGTTGAAGGCCTTGGCGGTGTTGGCGGCGTCCTGGCCGGTCATGGCGTCGACCACGAACAGGGTTTCCACCGGGTTGATCGCCGCGTGGACCTGCTTGATCTCGTCCATCATCTCGGCGTCGACGTGCAGGCGACCGGCGGTATCCACGATCACCACGTCGATGAACTTCAGCTTCGCCTCGCGGATCGCCGCTTCGGCGATGGCCACCGGCTTCTGGCTGGTGTCGGACGGGAAGAAGGTCACGCCGATGTCGCCCGCCAGGGTTTCCAGCTGCTTGATCGCCGCCGGGCGGTAGACGTCGGCGGACACCACCAGCACGGACTTCTTCTTGCGCTCCTTGAGGAAGCGCGCCAGCTTGCCGGCGGTGGTGGTCTTGCCCGCGCCCTGCAGGCCGGCCATCAGGATGACCGCCGGCGGCGCCGCGTTGAGTGCCAGGTCCTCGTTGGCCGCGCCCATCAGCTCGACCAGTTCGGCCTGGACGATCTTCACGAAGGCCTGGCCCGGGGTCAGGCTCTTGGAAACCTCGGTGCCGACCGCGCGTTCCTTGATCTTGGCGACGAAGTCCTTGACCACCGGCAGGGCCACGTCGGCCTCCAGCAGGGCCATCCGCACTTCGCGGAGCGTGTCCTTGATGTTGTCCTCGGTCAGCTTGGCCTTGCCGGTGACGTGGCGCAGCGTTTGCGAGAGGCGATCTGTAAGGTTTTCGAACATGCGCGTTCCTAATCAGACCCGGTCGGGTCAGGGTTTGGCTTGTCAGCAAGCCGGCGATTATAGCGAAGTGCGGCCAGCGCCAACACCGCCGATGATCCCTCTGTGACGGACCGCGCCCGCACCGGAAGCGAACTGTTCCCGGCGGCTTTCTAGACCGGGCCGTTGTATGCCACACTCACGGCCTTTCGGGTCCCCCTTCCAAGGACTGTTCCAAGGACTTATGCAACCTCTGCTGCCCAGCCTGATCGCCGCCGTCCTCTATATCGGCACCACCGTCTACCAGAGCATTCGCCTGGCCCGCCGCACCCCGCCGCAGAAACCGCTGCTCCTCCTGCTGGGCGTGGTCGCGCTGCTCTGCCAGGCCTACAGCCTGAGCCAGGAGCTGCTGACGCCCGGTGGCCTGGTACTGGACTTCTTCAACGCCGCCAGCCTGATTTCCGCGGCGATCACCGCGCTGACGCTGCTGGCCTGCCTGCGCATCCCGGTGGAGAACCTGCTGATCTTCCTCTACCCGCTCGGCGCCCTGACCACCCTGCTGGCGGCGTTCGTGCCCCACGGCACCCTCGAGCCGATCAACGAGGGGCCGGGCATCCTCGCGCACATCCTGCTGTCGATCCTCGCCTACGGCGTGCTGACCATCGCCGTGGTCCAGGCGCTGCTGCTGCTGGTGCAGGATCACCAGCTCAAGCACAAGCATCCGTCGGGCCTGATCCGCAACTTCCCGCCGCTGCAGACCATGGAAAGCCTGCTGTTCGGCTTCCTCCTGGGCGGCTGGCTGCTGCTCTCGCTGTCGCTGGTCTCCGGCTGGCTGTTCGTCGACAACCTGTTCGCCCAGCACCTGGCGCACAAGACCATCCTGTCCGCTTTCGCCTGGGTGGTATTCGCCGTGCTGCTGTGGGGCCGCCATCAGCTCGGCTGGCGCGGACACAAGGCGATCCGCTGGACCCTGGCGGGCTTCTGCCTGTTGATGCTGGCCTATTTCGGCAGCAAGCTGGTCAAGGAATTCATCCTGCACATCTGACGCCGGCGGCGGTGCCGCACCGCCGCGGAACGCCGAAGGAACCCGACGCATGGGCGACATCCACCCCGGCTATCTGATCGGCCTGCTGGTCTTCCTGCTGCTCTGCTCCGCCTTCTTCTCCAGCGTCGAGACCGGCGTCCTCAGCCTCGACCGCTACCGCCTGCGCCACCTGTCCAAGCAGGGCAACCGCGGCGCGCGGCGCACCAGCTGGCTGCTGCTGCGCACCGACCGGCTGCTGGGCACCATCCTGATCGGCAACAACTTCGTCAACGTCGTCGCCTCCGCCCTGGCCACCCTGCTGGCCCTGCGCCTGTGGGGCGAGGCGGCCGTCGCGCCGACCACCATCGTCCTGACCCTGGTGCTGCTGATCTTCGGCGAGATCACCCCCAAGACCTACGCCACGCTGCGCCCCGAGCGCGTCGCCTTCCCCGCCAGCCTGCCGCTGCTGTGGCTGCAGAAGCTGTTCAGCCCGCTGCTGTGGCTGATGACCGGGGTGAGCAACCTGCTGCTGCGGGCGCTCGGCCTCGACCCGACCCAGCGCGTCAGCAAGCCGCTGAGCAGCGAGGAGCTCAAGAGCGTCGTCAGCGAATCCAGCGAGAAGCTCACCGCCAACCGCCAGGACATGCTGCTGAGCATCCTCGACCTGGAAAAGATCACGGTGAACGACCTGATGATCCCGCGCAACGAAGTCCAGGGCATCGACCTGGACGACGAGCTGGAGACCATCATCGGCCAGCTGCGCAACACCACCCACACCCGCCTGCCGGTGTTCCGCAACGACATCAACCAGGTCGAAGGCATCGTCCACATGCGCCAGATCGCGCGCCTGCTGACGCACAACCAGCTGACCAAGGAAAGCCTCAAGGCCGCCTGCCTGGAGCCCTACTTCGTGCCCGAGAGCACGCCGCTGTCGACCCAGTTGCTGAACTTCCAGAAGCAGAAGCGGCGCATCGGCATCGTCGTCGACGAGTACGGCGAGGTGATCGGCATCATCACCCTGGAAGACATCCTCGAGGAGATCGTCGGCGAGTTCAGCAACCAGGACTCCCTGCGCAACCCCGACATCCACCCGCAGGCCGACGGCACCTATGTGATCGATGGCTCGGCCAACCTGCGCGACCTCAACCGCACCCTCGGCTGGCAACTGCCCAGCGACGGCCCCAAGACCCTCAACGGGCTGATCACCGAGGCCCTGGAACAGATTCCCGACTGCGCGGTGTGCCTGCGGATCGGCCGCTACCGCCTGGAAATCCTCCAGTCCGGCGAGAACCGCGTGAAGAGCGTGCGCGTCTGGCTGCCCGGCATTCCCACGCCGCCCGCACCGCAGCGCGACGAGCTTGCCTGAGCGGCCCCGCCCGCCCCTATAATCCGGACGGCCTACCCGGCCTCCCGCCAGCCGCCGCTGCTATCCGCGCGGTTCCGCTGGCCAGTCACCCGCACGCCCGCCGAGCCTCGACCCCGCGTCGTTGCCTTGCGAAGCAGCCGGCCTCGCCCCGACCCGCCGCGAGCCGCGCCTCCCCTGCCCCGACCCGGGCCGCGCTCGCATCTCGCGCCACGGCGATGCCTTAAAAGAACGCCGGACACGATCGCCAGAGTCGTCGCCGTGCCTGACTGCCAGGGATACTCCCATGACCAGCGCCACCCTTGCCGCCGCACAGCCGGCCGAACGGACCAACTCCACCACCCGCGTCGCGGTCGCCAGCTTCATCGGCACCGCCATCGAGTTCTACGACTTCTACGTCTACGCCACCGCCGCCGCGCTGGTGATCGGCCCGGTGTTCTTCCCGCAGACCTCCGGCACCGCCCAGGCGCTGAGCGCCTTCATCACCTTCGGCATCGCCTTCCTCGCCCGCCCGCTGGGCTCGGCGCTGTTCGGCCACTTCGGCGACCGCATCGGGCGCAAATCGACCCTGGTGGCCTCGCTGCTGCTGATGGGCGTCTCCACCACCCTGATCGGCCTGCTGCCGGGCTACGACAGCATCGGCGCCTGGGCGCCCATCCTGCTCTGCGTGCTGCGCTTCGGCCAGGGCCTGGGGCTGGGCGGGGAATGGGGCGGAGCCGCGCTGCTGGCCACGGAGAACGCGCCCAAGGGGCGTCGCGCCTGGTTCGGCATGTTCCCGCAGATGGGCCCGTCGATCGGCTTCCTCGCCGCCAACGGCCTGTTCCTCTGCCTGGCCGTCCTGCTGACCGAGGAGCAGTTCCGCGCCTGGGGTTGGCGCATTCCGTTCATCCTCAGCGCCGCGCTGGTCATGGTCGGCCTGTACGTGCGCCTGAAGCTGGCGGAAACCCCGGTGTTCGCCAAGGCGATGGAGCGCCACGAGCGCGCCAGCCTGCCGATCGCCGAACTCTTCGCCAGACACTGGCAGCCGACGGTGCTGGGCGCCCTGGCGATGGTGGTCTGCTACGCCCTCTTCTACATCTCCACGGTGTTCTCGCTGAGCTACGGAGTGAGCAGCCTGGGCTACAGCCGCGAGGAATTCCTCGGCCTGCTGTGCATCGCCGTGCTCTTCATGGCCGCCGCCACGCCGCTCTCCGCCTGGCTCAGCGACCGTTTCGGGCGCAAGCCGGTGCTGATCGTCGGCTGCATCGCCGCGATCCTTTCCGGCTTCACCATGGAGCCGCTGCTGAGCCAGGGCTCCCCGGTGTCCGTGGCGGTCTTCCTGTCGCTGGAGCTGTTCCTGATGGGCGTGACCTTCGCCCCCATGGGCGCGCTGCTGCCGGAACTCTTCCCCACCCATGTGCGCTACACCGGTGCCTCGGCGGCCTACAACCTGGGCGGCATCCTCGGTGCCTCGGTGGCGCCGTACATCGCGCAGAAGCTGGTAGGCATCGGTGGATTGAGCTGGGTCGGCGGCTATGTCTCTGTTGCCGCGGCGCTGAGCCTGCTGGCGGTGCTGTGCCTGCGCGAAACCCGCGAGGATGATCTGAACGACATTCGCTGAGCCCGAGCCGGCCCTGCCGGCTTATCGCGGACAAGGTCCGCTCCTGCAAGGGGCTGCCGCTTTCGTAGGAGCGGACCTTGTCCGCGAAGCGCTTCGCGGGCATGACCCGCGCCTGCAGATTCAATCCCGGGAAACCAGCCACTGCGCCAGGTGCTCACCCCAGACCTGGTAGCCCAGCGCCGACGGGTGATAGCCGTCGATGGCGAGAAACTGCGGCTGCATCTCCAGACTGACCTCGCAATACCCCGCGCCCTGCGCCTGCGCCAGTCCGCCGAGCTGGCGATCCAGCAGCGCCGCGCGCCAGCCGAGCAGTTGCCGCAGCAGCCAGGGCAGCGCCGTGAAGTGCTGCAACGGCGGCACCGCCGTGCACACGACCCGCGCGCCACGGCGGCGGAAATGCCCGATCAGTTGCCGCAGAGCGTCCAGCCAGCGCTGGCTGGAACTGAAATGGGTGGTGTCGTTGACGCCGAAGACCAGCGCCACCAGGTCGTAATCCTGCTCCGCGACCAGCGGCAACAGGCGCTCGCTGGCCTCGGCGGCGGTGATGCCGTTCTCCCCCACCGCGCGCCAGGCGACGGGACGCCGCAGATGACTGGAAAGCGCCGAAGCCAGCCGCCCGGCCAGGGCGAAGTCCAGGCAGGATGCGCCGACGCCAGCGACGGTGGACTCTCCAAGCAGCAGCAGGCGAAAGGGCTCGCCCGCCCGCTCAGGCCCGGCGACACCCTCGCGGACGCCCGCCGCAGGAGCCAGGCGCAAGGCCGTGCGCCGGGTGCGCACGGCCATCGGCAGGGCCAGCGGCAGCAGCGGCAACGCCGCCGCCCACCACATCAGCCCCGCCCAGCGGCTCACAGCTCGACGCTGACCGCCTGGGCCGCGCGGGTCGCCTTGGCGCGGGCGGCGTCGACGGACGCATCGCGCGCCAGGGCCACGCCCATGCGCCGCTGGCCGTCCACTTCCGGCTTGCCGAACAGGCGCAGCGCGGTGTCCGGCTCGCTCAGGGCGGCGCCGAGGTTACCGAAGGAAACCTGCTGCGACGTGCCTTCCACCAGGATCACCGCCGAGGCGGAATCGCCCAACTGGCGGATCACCGGGATCGGCAGGCCGAGGATGGCGCGGGCGTGCAGGGCGAATTCGGAGAGGTCTTGGGAAATCAGTGTCACCAGGCCGGTGTCGTGCGGGCGCGGCGAGACTTCGCTGAACCACACCTGATCGCCCTTCACGAACAGCTCCACACCGAACAGGCCGCGGCCGCCCAGCGCCTCGATGACCGCCCTGGCCACGCGCTCGGACTCGGCCAGCGCCTTCGGGCTCATGGCCTGGGGCTGCCAGGATTCGTGGTAGTCGCCCTTCACCTGGCGGTGGCCGATGGGCGCGCAGAAGGTGGTGCCGCCGACGTGGCGCACGGTCAGCAGGGTGATCTCGTAGTCGAAGTCGATGAAGCCTTCGACGATGATCCGGCCCTTGCCGGCGCGGCCGCCTTCCTGGGCGTAGTCCCAGGCGGCTTTCAGGTCGGCGTCGGATTTCAGCACGCTCTGGCCCTTGCCGGAGGAGCTCATGATCGGCTTGACCACGCAGGGATAGCCCACGGCCGCGACGCCGGCGGCGTACTGCTCGTAGGTGTCGGCGAAGTGGTACGGCGAGGTGGGCAGGCCCAGTTCCTCGGCGGCCAGGCGGCGGATGCCCTCGCGGTTCATGGTCAGCTGCGCGGCGCGGGCGGTGGGGACGACGGTGTAGCCTTCGTTCTCCAGCTCGACCAGGGTCGCGGTGGCGATGGCTTCGATCTCCGGCACGATGTAGTGCGGCTTCTCCCGCTCAATCACCGCGCGCAGGGCGGCACCGTCGAGCATGCTGATCACGTGGCTGCGGTGCGCCACCTGCATGGCCGGGGCGTTCTCGTAGCGGTCGACGGCGATGACTTCGCAGCCCAGCCGTTGCAGTTCGATCGCCACTTCCTTGCCCAGCTCGCCGGAGCCGCAGAGCAGTACACGGGTCGCGCTCGGCGACAGGGGAGTTCCAATACGGGGCATTGCGTGAACCTCGGAGATGGGAAAGTTCGGAAATGGATAGTTCGGAAATCGATAGTTCGGAAATCGATAGTTCGGAAATAGAAAGTCCGGAAATGGAAAGTCCGGCGGCGCGCTAAATCTAGATCAGCACGCCCTGCTGCCGGGCGCGCTCTTCGCAGCGCCTGAGCACCTCGCGGCGCTCGGCGTTGTCCATGCGCCCCCAGCGGGTGATTTCGTCGGCGCTGCGCTGGCAACCCAGGCAGAGGTCGGCGTCGTCCAGCGCGCAGACGTGCACGCAGGGCGAGGCCACGGGGCGCTCGACGGTCATTCTTCTTCCTGCTCGGCCAGCTCGCGGGCGTAGCGCTGGGCGTTGTGCACGTAATGGGCGGCGCTGGCTTCGAGCATCTTCCTCTGCGCCTCGGTCAGCTCGCGCACCACCTTGCCGGGCGAGCCCATCACCAGCGAGCCGTCGGGGATTTCCCTGCCCTCGGGAATCAGCGCATTGGCGCCGATGATGCAGTACTTGCCGATCTTCGCACCGTTGAGGATCACCGCGTTGATGCCGATGAGGCTGTAGTCGCCCACCTGGCAGCCATGCAGCATGGCGTTGTGGCCGATGGTGACGCCCTTGCCCAGGGTCAGCGGGTAGCCCATGTCGGTGTGCATGACGGTGCCGTCCTGCACGTTGCTGTGCTCGCCGACGTGGATCAGCTCGTTGTCGCCGCGCAGCACGGCGTTGAACCACACGCTGGCGCCGGCATCGAGGCGGACCTTGCCGATCACCGTGGCGGTGGGGGCGATCCAGCTTTCCGGATGGGTTTCGACTCGGGACGAGCCCAGGCGGTATTTCATGGAGTTCTCCTCAGGCGGGGGCTGCTCATTGTGCGCGTGGCTAGGGGAAATGGCGTCAGCTCAGCTTGATGAACTGCGCGGGCGGCTGGTGCAGGTCGATGCGGGCGTCGTACAGCAGGTTCACCAGCTCGACCAGCATGATCGCGGACAGCCCCCAGATCTTGTACCCCTCGTAGAGGTAGCTGGGGACGTACCAGCTGCGGCCGAAATAATCGATGCGATGGGTGGTTTCCCGCGGGTCGCCGCGGAAGAACTCCAGCGGCACCTTGAATACCGCGGCGATCTCGCCGTCATTGGGGCGGTACTCGACGAAATCCGGGACGAAACCGACGAATGGCTTGACCAGGATGCCGTGGCGGGACAGCAGGGTGCTCAGCGGCCCGACCACCTCCACCAGGCCCGGCGGCAGGGCGATCTCCTCCTCCGCCTCGCGCAGGGCGGTATGGATCAGGTCGACGTCGCCGGGATCGCGCCGCCCGCCCGGAAAGGCCACCTCGCCGCTGTGGGTGGACAACCCCGTCGCGCGCAGGGTGAGCACGAGTTCTTCGTGAGGCGTGATGGGGAGCAGGACCGCCGCTTCCGGGAAGCTGCGGTCCAGTTCGAAGTCGCGAGGCGTGTGCGCCTGTATACGTTGGCGCAGCTGGTCCAGCATGCCGAACATCCTGCGGGAAAGGGCCGATTCTTTTAATGGAAGGATCATGGCACGAAAGACCGGACTGCCCAAGCCCCGGCCCTTGCTGCACGCCCGGCGCGGCGCGCAAGATGGACGCACACCCGAACAAGGAACCGGCATGAAATTCTGCAGCCAGTGCGGCGCTCCCGTGAGCCTGCGCATCCCCAGCGGCGACAACCGCCCGCGCTACGTCTGCGACCACTGCCATACCGTGCATTACCAGAATCCCCGGATCGTCGCCGGCTGCCTGCCGGTGTGGGAAGGCCGCATCCTCCTCTGCCGCCGCGCCATCCAGCCGCGCCAGGGCTTCTGGACCCTGCCGGCCGGCTTCATGGAGAACGGCGAGACCCTGGAGCAGGCCGCCGTTCGGGAGACCCTGGAAGAAGCCTGCGCCCGCGTCCGCGACCTGCAGCTCTATACCCTGTTCGACCTGCCGCACATCAGCCAGGTGTACCTGTTCTTCCGCGCCGAACTGGCCGACCTGAACTTCCGCGCCGGCGACGAAAGCCTGGAAGTGCAGCTGTTCGAAGAATCCGACATCCCGTGGTCCGAGCTGGCTTTCCCCACGGTAGGCCGTACCTTAGAATGCTACTTCGCGGACCGGCTCAAACAGAGCTTCCCGATACGCAACGAAGCCATCGCACCGATGCTGGCACAGAAAAAGAACTAAAAGACTTGAACACCGCCTCTAAGGCATTAGGATCACTGGGGAATACGTTTCAATGCGCTGGCTGATCGCCGTCCTTTGTCTGACCTTCGCAGCGTTCTCGCACGCCAATGCGACACCGACGCTCGACGGCCACATCGACAAGATTCTCGTGCTCAAGTCCGAGCGCAAACTGCACCTGCTGAGCAACGGCAAGATCCTCAAGAGCTATCGCGTCTCCCTGGGCAAGCGCCCGCAGGGACCGAAGCTCGCCGAGGGCGACAACCGCACGCCGGAAGGCTTCTACTGGATCGACTGGCGCAAGACCAGCGACAAGTACAACCTCTCCATGCACATCTCCTACCCCAATGCGCGCGACGTGGCCAAGGCACGGGAAAAGAACCTGTCGCCGGGCGGCATGATCATGATCCACGGCACCCCGCTGGATGACGAATACCCCGAGTGGTACTTCTCCACCCTGGACTGGACCAACGGCTGCATCGCCATGACCAACTCCGATCTGCGCGAGGTCTGGAGCCTGGTGAAGGACGGCACGCTGATCGAGATCCGCCCCTGACGCACACATGAATGAAAAAGGCGCCCGAAGGCGCCTTTTTCATGGGTGTCAGAAGACCATGTCCGACAGCCGCCACACCTCGAAGGCCGGCGTCTCGTACGGATGCGCCGCCTTCAGCGCCTTGACCGAGTCATGGATCAGCTCGTCGGCCACCACCATCTCGACCTTCCACTCGGCCACCTGCTCGACGGTGCCCGCCTGGCCGATGAACGGGTTGCTGCCCTGCAGCGGGCGGAACTGCCCTTGTCCGAGCACCTGCCAGCAACAGCTGTCATAGGCACCGATGCGTCCTGCACCTGCGGCGAATACCGCTTTCTTGACCGGTTCCAGATGGCTTTCCGGAACGTAGAAGCAAAATTTGTACATCGGACACTCCGATCGAAACAGGAACACGACCGTGGCAATAGGTACCAAGGCTGGCAAATGCTGCCACAAATAGTGGCACTTTGCCTCTTATGGCTTACCGATCATCGTGCAGCTTCGACCGTCTGGTTCCGGCGCCGTTCACCCGCGAACGACTTTGTCCGAAATCTGTGACCGACTTCGAGATCAACGCCCCAGGAAGCGCAGCGGGCACGTGGGAGCCGTCGCACGAGCAACCGCAGCGACACAGGCGCAGGACCTGCCCCGGCTGCACCGGGCGGACTTCCGGAAGAATCTCCGGATCGGGCACCCCCCCTCCTCCAGCCTGATCGTCATGATCGCGAACGGCTATACGGCATCACAAAGAAAAAGGGGAACGCCGAAGCGTTCCCCTTTTCCGTACCGCACGTAGCCGGACTCAGCCGACCCAGACGCGGGCATTGCGGAACATGCGCATCCAGCCGCCGTCCTCCTGCCACTCGTCCGGACGCCAGGAGTTCTGCACCGCGCGGAAGACCCGCTCGGGGTGCGGCATCATGATGGTGACGCGGCCGTCGCGGCTGGTCAGGCCGGTGATGCCGCGCGGCGAACCGTTGGGGTTGGCCGGGTAAGTCTCGGTGACCTTGCCCTGGTTGTCGACGAAACGCATCGCCACGCAACCGGACAGATCGGACTCCAGCAGCGCCTCCTCGCTCTCGAACTCCGCATGGCCTTCGCCGTGGGCGATGGCGATCGGCAGGCGGGAACCGGCCATGCCCTGCAGGAAGATCGACTGCGACTCCTGCACCTGGACCATCGCCACGCGCGCCTCGAACTGCTCGGAGCGGTTGCGCACGAAGTGCGGCCAGAACTCGGAACCGGGGATCAGCTCGTGCAGGTTGGACATCATCTGGCAACCGTTGCACACGCCCAGGGCGAAGCTGTCCTTGCGCTCGAAGAAGGCCTGGAAGCCGTCGCGGGCACGGCGGTTGAACAGGATCGACTTGGCCCAGCCCTCGCCGGCGCCCAGTACGTCGCCGTAGGAGAAGCCGCCGCAGGCCACCAGGCCCTTGAACTGCTCCAGGCTGACGCGGCCGGAGAGGATGTCGCTCATGTGCACGTCGATCGCGGCGAAGCCGGCGCGGTCGAAGGCTGCAGCCATTTCCACCTGGCCGTTGACGCCCTGCTCGCGGAGGATCGCCACTTGCGGACGCACGCCCTTCTTGATGTAGGGCGCGGCGATGTCGTCATTGACGTCGAAGCTCAGCTTCACCGACAGGCCGGGATTGTCTTCATCCAGCAGGCCGTCGAATTCCTGGTCGGCGCAGTCGGCGTTGTCGCGCATGCGCTGGATGCGGTAGCTGGTCTCGCTCCAGATACGCTGCAGGTTGCGGCGCTGGGCGCTGAACACCTGCTCGCCGTTGAAGGCCAGTTCGATGTCGGCACCGTTGGCCGGCTGGCCGATCACCGCCACGCAGTCCTCCAGGCCGGCGGCACTGAACTGCGCCAGCACTTCCGGGGTGGCGTCGCTGCGAACCTGGATCACCGCGCCCAGTTCTTCGTTGAACAGCGCGCCGACCAGTTCCTCGCGGCTGTCGGCCAGCGCGTCGAGGTTCAGGTCGAGGCCGCAGTGGCCGGCGAAGGCCATTTCCACCACGGTGGCCATCAGGCCGCCGTCGGAACGGTCGTGGTAGGCCAGCAGGTGGCCGTCGGCGTTCAGGCCCTGGATCACGGCGAAGAAGGCCTTGAGGTCTTCGGCGTCGTCGACGTCCGGCGCGGCGCGGCCGATCTGGCCGTTGACCTGGGCGAGGATGGAGCCGCCCATGCGGTTCTTGCCGCGGCCCAGGTCGATGACGATCAGGTCGGTCTCGCCCTTGTCCAGGCGCAGTTGCGGGGTCAGGGTCCTGCGGATGTCGTTGACCGGGGCGAAGCCGGAGATGATCAGCGACATCGGCGAGGTGACGCTCTTCTCGGCGTCGCCATCCTGCCAGCGGGTCTTCATGGACATGGAGTCCTTGCCCACCGGGATGGTGATGCCCAGCGCCGGGCAGAGCTCCATGCCGACGGCCTTGACGGTGTCGTACAGGCGCGCGTCCTCGCCCGGGTGGCCGGCGGCGGCCATCCAGTTGGCGGAGAGCTTGATCTCGGAGATCGCGTCGATGCTGGCGGCGGCCAGGTTGGTGATGGTCTCGCCGATGGCCATGCGGCCGGAGGCCGGGGCGTCGATCAGCGCCAGCGGGGTGCGCTCGCCCATCGCCATGGCTTCGCCGGTGTAGACGTCGAAGCTGGTGGCGGTGACGGCGCAGTCGGCCACCGGCACCTGCCACGGGCCGACCAGCTGGTCGCGGGCCACCAGGCCGGTGATGGTGCGGTCGCCGATGGTGATCAGGAAGTTCTTGCTGGCCACCGCCGGGTGACGCAGCACGCGCTCGGTGGACTCGGTCAGGTCCAGGCCGGCGGCGGCGAAGTCATCGCCCAGCTCGGCTTCGCGGGTGACCGAACGGTGCATGCGCGGCGGCTTGCCGAGCAGCACGTCGAGCGGCATGTCCACCGGCTTGTTGCCGAAGTGGCTGTCGGCGACGGTCAGGTGCTTCTCTTCGGTGGCTTCGCCGACCACCGCGAACGGGCAGCGCTCGCGCTCGCAGATGGCCTTGAAGGTCTCGAAGTCGGCGGCGTCGACGGACAGGACGTAGCGCTCCTGCGACTCGTTGCACCAGATTTCCAGCGGGCTCATGCCCGGCTCGTCGTTGGGCACGGCGCGCAGTTCGAAGCGGCCGCCGCGGCCGCCGTCGTTGATCAGTTCCGGCAGGGCGTTGGAGATACCGCCCGCGCCCACGTCGTGGATGAACTTGATCGGGTTGTTCTGGCCCAGCTGCCAGCAGCGGTCGATGACCTCCTGGCAACGGCGCTCCATTTCCGGGTTCTCGCGCTGCACCGAGGCGAAGTCCAGGTCCGCGGCGGAAGCACCGGTGGCCATGGAGGACGCGGCGCCGCCGCCCAGGCCGATCAGCATGGCCGGGCCGCCGAGCACGATCAGCTTGGCGCCGACCGAGATCTCGCCCTTCTGCACATGGTCCTCGCGGATGTTGCCCATGCCGCCGGCGATCATGATCGGTTTGTGGTAGCCGCGGACTTCCTCGCCGCGCGGGGTGGCGATGGCCTGCTCGAAGGTGCGGAAGTAGCCGGCCAGGTTCGGGCGGCCGAATTCGTTGTTGAATGCGGCGCCGCCTAGCGGGCCTTCGATCATGATGTCCAGCGGGGTGACGATGCGCTCGGGCTTGCCGTAGGGCACTTCCCAGGGCTGTTCGAAGCCGGGGATGTTCAGGTTGGAGACGGTGAAGCCGACCAGGCCGGCCTTGGGCTTGGCACCACGACCGGTCGCGCCTTCGTCGCGGATCTCGCCGCCGGAGCCGGTGGAGGCGCCGGGGAACGGGGCGATGGCGGTCGGGTGGTTGTGGGTCTCCACCTTCATCAGGATATGCACCGGCTCCTCGCTGGCGCCGTACTCGCGGGTTTCCCCGTTCGGGTAGAAGCGGCCGGCAAGGTAGCCCTTCATCACCGCGGCGTTGTCCTTGTACGCGGACAACACGCCTTCGTGGTGCATTTCATAGGTGTTCTTGATCATGCCGAACAGGCTCTTGTCCTGGGCCTGGCCGTCGATGTCCCAACTGGCGTTGAAGATCTTGTGGCGGCAGTGCTCGGAGTTGGCCTGGGCGAACATCATCAGCTCGACATCGTGCGGGTTGCGCCCCAGTTCGACGAAGTTCTTCACCAGGTAGTCGATCTCGTCTTCGGCCAGGGCCAGGCCCAGGTCGAGGTTGGCCTTGGCCAGCGCGGCGCGGCCGCCGCCGAGGATGTCCACGGCGGTCAGCGGCTTGGGCTGGGCGTGGCTGAACAGGGCGGAGGCTTCTTCCAGCTCGCCCAGCACCAGCTGGGTCATGCGGTCGTGCAGGCGGGCGGCGACGAGTTGCGCGTCGGCTTCGCTCAGCTCGCCGCTGACGTAGTAGGCGATGCCGCGCTCAATGCGCTCGATCTTGGCCAGGCCGCAGTTGCGGGCGATGTCCGACGCCTTGCTCGACCAGGGCGAGATGGTACCGAAGCGCGGCACGACCAGGAACAGGCGGCCGCTGGGCTCCTGCACCGGCACGCTCGGGCCGTATTTCAGCAGGCGGGCGAGGACTTGTTCCTCCTCGGCGTTGAGGGCTCCGGTGACCTCGGCGAAGTGCGCAAACTCGGCATACAGCCCGGTGACGGCGGGCACCTGCTGGGTCAGCAGGTCGAGCAGTTTGCCGTGGCGGAAAGCGGAAAGGGCGGGAGCACCGCGCAGGATCAGCATTGTCGGAACAGCCTCTGGAGACAGGGGGAGTGTGGGGGCCGGACGGGCCGGCCCACAGAGGCCGTGCATTCTACCGTAAAGCGCGGGACGGCGGCAGCTTTCCAGCGGCCTTCCTCGCTGCCGCCGACCGGGCCTTTCATCTTCGAAGCGCTTCGAGCTATCCGTCACCGGCCCGCATTACGCGGCCTTCCGCGTCAAAATGCCGACGAACGGCGCAGCAGCTAGCAGAGAAGCGTCAGCCTGTCGAGATATGGCGCCACACGGCCTTTGCGTATACTGCGTCGATGCTTGCCCTGACTGTGTCTCGCGTGCGTCGCACCGCCTGGTTCTTGGCGACCTGTATCTTTCTGCTGCTTTCCGGCTGTACCGAGGCGAAAGTCCCGACGGTGCTGGAGCGTGTGCAGAAGGACGGCGTCCTGCGCGTGATCACCCGCAACAGCCCCGCTACCTATTTCCAGGATCGCAACGGCGACACCGGCTTCGAATACGAGCTGGCCAAGCGCTTCGCCGACAGCCTGGGCGTCACGCTGCAGATCGAAACCGCCGACAACCTCGAAGACCTCTACGGCCAGCTCGGCCATGAAGGCGGCCCCCATCTCGCCGCCGCGGGCCTGACCCCCGGTGGCGACCGCAGCGCACAGGTGCGCTACTCGCACTCCTACCTCGATGTCACGCCCCAGGTGGTCTTCCGCAACGGCGCGCAGCGCCCTACCCGCCCCGAGGACCTGGAGGACAAGCGCATCGTCGTGCTCAAGGGCAGCAGCCATGCCGCCCAACTGGCCGAACTGAAGAAGCGCTTCCCCAGGATCACCTACCGCGAATCCGACGCCGACGAGATGGTCGACCTGCTGCGCATGGTGGATGTCGGCGAGATCGACCTGACGCTGGTCGACTCCAACGAACTGGCGATGAACCAGGTGTACTTCCCCAACGTGCGCGTCGCCTTCGACCTCGGCGACTCCCGCGGCCTGGCCTGGGCGCTGCCGGCCGGCGAGGACAACAGCCTGCTGGACAAGGTCAACGCCTTCCTCGACAAGGCCAGGCAGGACGGCCTGCTGCAGCGCCTGAAGGACCGCTACTACGGCCATGTCGACGTGCTGGGCTACGTCGGCGCCTACACCTTCGCCCAGCACCTGCAGCAACGCCTGCCCAAGTACGAGCCGCACTTCCGCCAGAGCGGCCAGAAGATCGATGCCGACTGGCGCCTGCTGGCCGCCATCGGCTACCAGGAATCCATGTGGCAGCCCGACGCCACCTCCAAGACCGGCGTGCGCGGCCTGATGATGCTGACCAACCGCACCGCCCAGGCGATGGGCGTGGCCAACCGGCTGGATGCCAAGCAGAGCATCCAGGGCGGCAGCAAGTACTACCTCCAGATCAAGGACGAACTGCCCGAGAGCATCAAGGATCCGGACCGCACCTGGTTCGCCCTGGCCGCCTACAACATCGGCGGCGCCCACCTGGACGACGCGCGCAAGCTCGCCGAGCAGGAAGGCCTGAACCCGAACAAGTGGCTCGACGTGAAGAAGATGCTGCCGCGCCTGGCGCAGAAGCAGTGGTACAGCAAGACCCGCTACGGCTACGCCCGTGGTGGCGAGACCGTGCACTTCGTGCAGAACGTGCGGCGCTACTACGACATCCTCACCTGGGTGACCCAGCCGCAGATGGAAGGCGGCCAGCTCGCCGAGAGCGGCCTGCACCTGCCGGGCGTGAACAAGACCAAGCCGGAGGATGGCGAGGGGCGGGACGAGAAGCTCTGAGGCTCTGCCGCAGGGTCGGGCTTGCTCGCGGACCGCGCTCCGCCATGGCTTCCGCGCGTGCCGGGACCCTGATCGCGGACAAGGTCCGCTTGTGTCTGCTGACTTCGGTAGGATCGAAGGTGAGAGCGGCGGGAAGCAAGCTGCAGGTCCGCAGTGTTAGCAGCACGAGTAGGAGCCCAAGCTGCCTCCCGCCGTCCTCTGACCAAAGCCCGAACAGTTGAACGAGTACAACCTCGAACCACAAGCGTGGGCAGTCAGAGCGCTCTCGCCATGTAGTTTACGAGGGTTGAAGCATGACGTGTTGGATCGGTATCGATGTTGCCAAGGACTCGCTGGCCGTATGGTTCCGCCCACAGGGCAGGAGCTTGAGCGTTTCCAATGACGAAGCGGGACATCAGCAGTTAGTGACGCTCTTCGCCGAGGAGAAGCCCGGCCGCATTGTGCTGGAGGCTACCGGTGGATATGAGCGAGGCGTCCTGCATGCCTTGTCCCGAGCCGGCCACGCAGTCTCTCGCTTGAATCCCACACGGGTTCGGGCGTTTGCTACCGCCATGGGCAAGTTGGCCAAGACCGACCCCATCGATGCGGCCGTCCTGGCGCATCTGGCCCAAACGCTGGAGGAAGCCCCCAGTACGGTTCTTTCGCCGGAGCGCCGGCGGCTGCGAGAGCTGGTGCAACGTCGCGAGCAACTGGTTGGGCAGCGCGATGATGAGCGCCGGCGCCTGCAGCAGGCCAACGACCCCTTCGTTCGCCAATGCCTGGAGGACGCCATCAAGGCCTTGAAGGCCAGAATTTGCAGCTATGACGAGCAAATCGCCGAGGCCATGGCTACGGTGGACTCCGAGCAGGTCCAGCAACTCAGTCAGGTCAAGGGCGTAGGCCCGGTAACCGTCGCAGGATTACTGGCTTACCTGCCAGAACTGGGACAACTCAACCGTCGCCAGATCGCCGCCCTGGTCGGCTTGGCCCCTTACAACAGCGACAGCGGCCAGAAATCGGGGCAACGCCGTATCCGCGGAGGGCGCGGCATGATTCGACGCATCCTCTACATGGCAACCTGGTCGGTCATTCGTTACCAGAAGAGCTTCGCTCTTCGTTATCACGGCCTACGCGAAAACGGCCGATGCGCCAAAGTCGCGTTGGTGGCCTGCATGCGAGTTCTGATCGTACGGCTCAATGCGATGGTCCGGGACGGCACTTGCTGGAGAACTGACTTCGAGTAAAAGACAGTTGCTCCTACGAGAGCCACGCCGGGCACACCCCGTAGGAGCGGACCTTGTCCGCGAAATCCCGAGCGAAGGCATCGGCCCCCACAAGAGCACCCCGCAGCCCGGCGCCAGCCAGGACAACCGGCGCGCCAAGCATGAATGCGAAAAAGCAGCCCGCTCAGCCCTTGCGGCGCGCCTTGAAGAAAGCCGAGAGCATCGCGCTGCACTCCTCCGCCAGCACGCCCCCCTCCACCAGCACCCGGTGATTGAGGAAGTCCTGCTCGAAGAACGCCGCACGGCTGACCACCACGCCCGACTTGGGCTCGGTGGCGCCGAACACCACGCGCTGGATGCGCGAATGGACGATCAGCCCGGCGCACATGCTGCAGGGCTCGAGGGTGACGTAGAGGGTACTGCCGGGCAGGCGGTAGTTCTGCGCGGCCGCGGCGGCCTCGCGGATGGCGACCATCTCGGCGTGGGCGCTGGGGTCGTGGGAGGTGATCGGCCGATTGAAGCCACGGCCGATCACCTGGCCGTCCAGCACCAGCACGGCGCCCACCGGCACCTCGCCCAGCGCCGCACCCTGTTCGGCCAGGGCCATGGCTTGGCGCATGAAGGGGATGTCCTGGCTGCGGTCGATGACCGGCCGCAGCCCCTTCACGGTCGGATGCCCCTTGCTGTTGGTCAGCCGCACCATGCCTCGCCCACCGCGATGGTTCCCATCAGTCCGGTCTCCATGTGATCGATCACGTGGCAGTGGAACATCCACAGGCCGGGGTTATCCGCCACCAGCGCCACGCGTGCCGTCTCATTCTTGCCCAGCAGGTAGGTGTCGGTGAAATACGGGATGATCTCCCGACGATCGGAGTCCAGCACCTTGAAGGCCATGCCGTGCAGGTGGATCGGGTGCTGGTACTGGGTCATGTTGCGCAGCACGAAGATGTAGCTCTTGCCTTCCTTGAGCTTGGCCAGCGGCGGCGCGTTGTGCTTGTGCTCCTCGCCACCCTGCCAGGCCACGCCGTTGATCTGCCACAGCGACGGCGCCGACTGGCCCTTGGAGTAGTCGGACATGGCGCCGACCCACTCGAACTTGAAACTGAGGGTCTCGGCGCTGGCCAGGTCCGGCTCGGCCACCGGGTTGCGCGGCAGCGCGGCCGGCCAGCTGGCCGTCGGCGCCTTGGGATTGGCCACGCCACGGATGGTCGCCAGGCGCACCGGACCGTTGCGCAGCGACAGCTCGGTGCCTTCCGCCGGGCCGCGGATGCCCAGTTCCAGGCGCATGCCCGGGCCGATCCAGTACTGATCCTTCGGGCCGTTGCCAAAGTCGCGCGGCTGCACCGGATGGCCGTCGATGGCGTAGATCTTCGCCTCGGCGTCCGGCAGGTTGAGGCGGTAGGTCACGGTATTGTCGACGTTGAACAGGCGCACCCGGACGATCTCGCCGGCCGGCAGCTCGATCACCGGCGTGCGCTCGCCGTTGATCGTCGACAGGCTCCCGCGCGTGCCTTCCCGCGCGGCCTCGCGGGGAATACTGAAGGGCGTGAAGTTGCCCTCCTCGTCCACATGCCAGGTCTTCAGGCAGAGCACCTTCTCGCTGGCGAACTCGCTGGGCTCGCGCTCGTCGACGATCAGCGGGCCGACCAGGCCGCGGCCCAGCTGCTCGCTGCTCATCAGGTGCGGGTGGTACCAGTAGCTGCCGGCGTCCGGCGTCTTGAACTGGTAGACGAAGCTCTCGCCCGGCTGCACCGGCGGCTGCGAGATGTAGGGCACGCCATCCATCTCGATAGGCAGGCGGATACCGTGCCAGTGGATGGTGGTCGGCTCGTCCAGCCTGTTGGTGAAGCGCACCCGCAACCAGTCGCCCTGGCGCGCGCGGATCGCCACGCCCGGCGCCTGCCCGCCATAGGCCAGGCCAGGGCTCTTGTGGCCGGGCACCAGCTCCAGGTCCAGCGGGGCGGCGATCAATTCGTAATCGTGCTCGGCGGCCACTTCCGGGCGCGCCAGCCAGATGCGCGCGCCAGCGGCGCCCAGGCCGAGCACGGCCAGGCCGGCGATGCCGCCGAGTACTTGTCTACGGGTAAACGACATGGGTCCAGACTCATCGAACAAGGGACTTGCGACCCCATCGGCTTTCACGGAATCGGCGCGTTTCGCGCCCGGCGCCAGGCTCTTGCGGCCAGCTGCACCGATCTACTGCAAGCGGCGACGACAGCGCCGCTCACACATCAGGCCAAGGCCAGTCCTGGCCTGCTGAAGAAGGCGGCGAGCATGCCAGCCTCTTCGTTAAGGGGACGTTAAACGCACTCCGCCCTCGACGCCCCCGGGGCCTGCGGGCTGGGAGGGCTCCGAGTGACGAGCAGTGCCGGCCTGCCATCGGCCGACCAGTTTAATGAGAAGTCATCTCAAGAGCCAGCGCCAATCAACGGCACCCGTTTTCCTATTCTCCCGATCACAAGGGCATTCAAGTGCAGTCCAGCAGGTTGTTCCGATAGCGCCTCTTTCACGCCCGCAAATCGGATATTTCAGCAAGACACCCGGACACGTCGCATATCCCGCCAATGGCCCCGCCGCTAAAACCTCACGGGCATCGGTACACCTGCGTGTGGTGCAAGCGTTCATCGCAACGCGCCCACTGAAACCAAGCTGAGAAACGGGAGGGGATGATTGGCAAAGGATTTTCAGGACATCAACGTCCATGAGGCGGCCAAGGCGAGAATTCGCCTGGTGTTCCAGCACTTCGAACGAGTCTGTGTGGCGTTTTCCGGCGGCAAGGACAGCTCCGTCACGCTGCAACTGGCCCTGGAAGTTGCCCGCGAGCTGAACCGCTTGCCGGTCCACGCGGTGTTCATCGACCTGGAGGGCCAGTACCAGGCGACGATCGACCATGTCACGGAGATGCTCAACCGGGACGATGTCCATCCGTGGTGGATTTGCCTGCCGATCAACCTGCGCAACGCATCGAGCCTGGAGGAGCCTTTCTGGTGCCCCTGGGAGCCCGGGCGCGAAGCCGACTGGATCCGTCCGCTACCGACTCATCCCGCGGTCATCAACGACCCGGACTATTTCCCGTTCTTTCGGCACCGCATGGAGTTCGAGGAGTTCTTTCCCGCCTTCAACGCATGGCTTGCGCAGGATGCATCGACGGCATTCCTGGTGGGCATCCGCTCAGACGAGTCACTGAACCGCTATCTCGCCGTCAAGAAGAGCGCAAAGCTGAAAAAGAGCGCCTGGACGCCGCAAGGCCAGCCAGCGCCGATTCAATGGAGCACTCGCGATCCGTTGCTGGGCGATCGATGCGTCACGTTCTTCCCGATCTACGACTGGCGCTTCGAGGACCTGTGGAAGTACATCGGCAGCGCGCGCCTTGCCTATAACCGCGTCTACGACCTCATGTACCGGGCCGGCGTGCCGTTCTCCCAGATGCGCATCTGCCAGCCGTTCGGCGACGACCAGCGCAAAGGCCTGGACCTGTTCCACAAACTCGAACCCCATACGTGGGTCCGTGTGGTCCGGAGAGTCGCTGGCGCCAACTACGCCGCGCGCTATTGCCGGCAGCGGTTCCTGGGTTACCGGGGCGGACTCGGCCTGCCTCCGTCGTTCACCACCTGGCGCGCGTACTGCCAGTTCCTCCTGCAAAGCATGCCCTCAACGCTGCGCAGCATCTACCTGCGCCGCATCCAGCGCTTCATCCATTGGTGGGCAGTCCACGGCTATCCGCTGGACGCCTGGCCGGACGCCGGGATTCCGGCACTGGAGAATCGCAAGACGCAACCGTCATGGCGCCGGGTGGCCATGGCGCTGCTCAAGCAGGACATGGCCCGCTCGTTGTCCTTCGGCAATGCCCAGCGAGACATGAAGACGCTGGGTATCGGCGGCAAGGTGAAGGCATGAATGCATCCGCCCACTACGAGTTCACCGAACTCCGCTCCCTGGACGACGAGGCGCGTTTCTTTGCGCTGCTCGGACACTTCTTTGCCAGCCCGCACGTTCGTCGCGAGTGCGGCGGCTATCCCCTCAACGATGGGCCGTTCTATCGCTGGTTCGTGGCCTCCGACAAGGCCGATGGCCGTGCCGTGGGCTTTGCCAGCATCGAGCACCGCAGCAACACACTGATGTGGCGCGAAGCCTATGTGCACGTCGAAGCGCGCGGCCGCGGCGTGTTCAAGACATTGCGGCAACAGGTGCTGACCTATGCGGACCGGCACAAACTGGTGTGTACGACCCGCGTGCAAGCCAGCTCCGTCCCGCTTCTGCTCTCCCACGGATTCTCCGTACTCTCCACGCGCGGGAAGTGGGCCACACTCGAAAGGAATCAAGATGCCCGATAACCTGGTCAGCCGAGCCGAGTTGCTGTTCGAAGAGTTGGACAGCCTTCCCTTGCACCTGAAAATAGAGACCATCAACAGGATCCGGCGCAGCCTCCACGCCCGGAGTCCGTTCGTTGGAGAGCCCGTCGACTTTGTCGAGTGGGTCCCGGCTGAACAGGTCCAGGGGAACGACTACAACCCGAACTCCGTGGCCCCGCCGGAACTGAAGCTGCTCGAACACTCGATCGATACCGACGGATTCACCCAACCCATCGTTTCGCACCCGGAAGGGAAACGCCGCGTGGTGGTCGACGGCTTCCACCGCCAGCGGGTGGGCAAGCGCTCGGAGTCCATCAAGGAGCGCCTTCACGGGTATCTGCCCATCGTGACCGTCCGCAGCGAGCGCGGGGCTCGCGAGGATCGCATCGCCGCCACGATCCGGCATAACCGGGCCCGGGGCATTCACGGTGTCCAGCCCATGACCGAGATCGTCGTCACGCTGCTGCAAGCGGGGTGGAGTGAAGAGACCGTGGCGCAGCGACTGGGCATGGATGCCGAGGAGATCCTGCGCTTCAAACAGGTCGCCGGCCTGCCGGAACTGTTCAAGGACCACCAGTACTCCCAGTCCTGGGAGTGACGGCGTTGGGCCGGCGGTTTCGAAAGCCGGCAGGCTGCCCCGATCAACGATGCTTTGCGCATCGCCTTCCTGACGTCGATCAGCCTATCGCGCGGCCAATGGCTGGCGTCTGCTGATACCGGGAAACAAACTTTCCCGAACAGGCTTTACCGTCAAGGACGGTAAAGCCTGGATAGCGGATGGAAGGGTCTTCATCCGGCTTCGAGTCTTGCCGTCAGCTCCAGCGCCAACCTGTCTTGCTGGCTGCTGGAGCTGACGACAGTCCCGAAGGACGTCGACTCACTCCCACTCGATGGTTGCCGGCGGCTTGCTCGACACGTCGTAGGTGACGCGGGAGATGCCTTCGATCTCGTTGATGATGCGGTTCGAGACCTTCTCCAGCAGCTCGTACGGCAGGTGCGCCCAGCGGGCGGTCATGAAGTCGATGGTTTCCACCGCGCGCAGGGCGACGACCCAGGCGTAGCGCCGGCCATCGCCGACCACGCCGACGGATTTCACCGGCTGGAACACCACGAAGGCCTGGCTGGTCTTGTGGTACCAGTCGAAGTTGCGCAGCTCTTCGATGAAGATGTGGTCCGCGCGACGCAGCAGGTCGGCGTATTCCTTCTTCACTTCGCCGAGGATGCGCACGCCCAGGCCCGGGCCCGGGAACGGGTGGCGGTAGACCATGTCGTAGGGCAGGCCCAGTTCCAGGCCGATCTTGCGCACTTCGTCCTTGAACAGCTCGCGCAGCGGCTCGACCAGCTCGAACTGCATGTCTTCCGGCAGGCCGCCGACGTTGTGGTGCGACTTGATCACGTGGGCCTTGCCGGTCTTGGCGCCGGCCGACTCGATCACGTCGGGGTAGATGGTGCCCTGGGCGAGGAACTTCACGTCCTGCAGCCTGGTGGCTTCCTCGTCGAAGACCTCGATGAAGGTCTTGCCGATGATCTTGCGCTTCTGCTCCGGGTCGGCGACGCCGGCCAGGCGGCCGAGGAACTTGTCTTCAGCGTTGGCGCGGATGACTTTCACGCCCATGTTCTCGGCGAACATGGCCATCACCTGGTCGCCCTCGTGCAGGCGCAGCAGGCCGTTGTCGACGAACACGCAGGTCAGCTGGTCGCCGATGGCCTTGTGCAGCAGGGCCGCGACCACCGAGGAGTCCACGCCGCCGGACAGGCCCAGCAGCACCTTGGACGAGCCCACCTGGGCGCGCACGGTGGCGATGGCGTCGTTGACGATGTTGGACGGGGTCCACAGGGCTTCGCAGCCGCAGATGTCCAGCACGAAGCGGGAGAGGATGCGGCCGCCCTGCTTGGTGTGGGTCACTTCCGGGTGGAACTGCACGCCGTAGTAGCCGCGGGCGTCGTCGGCCATCGCGGCGATCGGGCAGCTCGGGGTGCTGGCGAGGATGTGGAAGCCTTCCGGAATCTCGGTGACCTTGTCGCCGTGGCTCATCCACACGTCGAGGCCGAACACGCCGTCTTCATCGACGTGGTCTTCGATGCCGTCCAGCAGGCGGGCCTTGCCGACCACGTCGACGCGGGCGTAGCCGAACTCGCGCAGGTCCGAGCCCAGCACCTTGCCGCCCATCTGCTCGGCCATGGTCTGCATGCCGTAGCAGATGCCGAACAGCGGCACCTTCAGGTCGAACGCGGCCTGCGGCGCGCGCGGGCTGTTGGCTTCGTGCACCGACTCCGGGCCGCCGGCCAGGATGATGCCGCGCGGAGCGAAGGCGCGAACCTCGTCGTCGCTCATGTCGAACGGATGGATTTCGCAGTACACGCCGATCTCGCGGATGCGGCGGGCGATCAGCTGGGTGTACTGGGAGCCGAAGTCGAGGATCAGGATCCGGTGAGCGTGAATGTCTTGGGCCATGGCCATCTCTCGTAGCGAAATTCTCAAACGACACGGGGCTGTATCAAGCAGCCCCGTGTCCGACTCATTAACCTGAAACCCTTAGCCTACGCGGTAGTTCGGGGCTTCCTTGGTGATCTGCACGTCATGCACGTGGGACTCGGCCATGCCGGCGCCGGTGATGCGCACGAACTGCGGCCGGGTGCGCATGTCCTGGATATCGGCGCTGCCGGTGTAGCCCATGGCGGCGCGCAGGCCACCCATCAGCTGGTGGACGATGGCGGTCAGCTGGCCCTTGTACGGCACGCGGCCTTCGATGCCTTCGGGCACCAGCTTCTCGGCGCCGGCGGAGGCGTCCTGGAAGTAACGGTCGGAGGAACCGGTCGCACCGGCCATGGCGCCCAGGGAGCCCATGCCACGGTAGGACTTGTAGGAACGGCCCTGGAACAGCTCGATCTCGCCCGGCGCTTCTTCGGTACCGGCGAACATCGAACCCATCATCACGCAGTAGGCGCCCGCCACCATGGCCTTGGCCAGGTCGCCGGAGAAGCGGATGCCGCCGTCGGCGATCAGCGGAACACCGGTGCCTTCGAGGGCGGCGGCGACGTTGGCGATGGCGGAGATCTGCGGTACGCCGACGCCGGCGACGATGCGGGTGGTGCAGATGGAGCCCGGGCCGATGCCGACCTTCACGGCGTCAGCGCCAGCCTCGGCCAGTGCCTTGGCGGCTTCGCCGGTGGCGATGTTGCCGCCGATGACCTGCACCTGCGGGAAGGTTTCCTTCACCCAGCGCACGCGCTCGATCACGCCCTTGGAGTGGCCGTGGGCGGTGTCGACCACCACCACGTCGACGCCAGCGGCGACCAGCGCGGCAACGCGCTCGCCGGTATCGGCGCCAGTGCCGACGGCGGCGCCGACGCGCAGGCGGCCCTGCTCGTCCTTGGACGCCAGCGGGTAGGTCTTGGCCTTCTCGATGTCACGGAAGGTCACCAGGCCGGTCAGGCGGAACTTCTCGTCGACGATCAGCATCTTCTCGATGCGGTTCTCGTAGAGCGCGGCCTTGATCTCTTCCAGGGCGGTGCCTTCGCGGGCGGTGACCAGCTTTTCCTTCGGGGTCATGATCGCCGAGACGCTGTCGCCGACGTTCGGCTTCACGCGCAGGTCGCGGCCGGTGACGATGCCCACCAGCTCACCCTCTTCCACCACCGGGAAGCCGGAGAAGCCGTATTCGCGGGCGATCTGCAGCAGCTCGATGATCTTGGTCGACGGGGTCACGGTGATCGGATCGCGGACGATCGCGGTCTCGTGCTTCTTGACCTTGCGAACCTCGGCGGCCTGCTGCTCGATGCCCATGTTCTTGTGGATGATGCCGATGCCGCCTTCCTGCGCCATGGCGATCGCCAGGCGGGATTCGGTCACGGTATCCATCGCGGCGGACACCAGCGGGATATTCAGTTCGATGCCACGGGTCAGTCGGGTTTTCAGGCTCACGTCCTTGGGTAGGACTTCCGAATAACCGGGAATCAGGAGGACGTCGTCGAAAGTAAGGGCTTCTTGGCTGATGCGCAGCATGGCGGGGGCTCCCGATCGGGAAAAATGGAAGCGCGGCATTATATCCCAGCTGGGGGGCATGGCTCAACGCAACCAGACGATCTGAACGAAGCTTTCTCGACCCTGCGCGCTGGCCCCCGTCCGGAGCCCGGCTTATCATCCCTCGCCATGCAGAACGATCCCTTCCAACGGCTGGGCCTCGACCGCGAGGTACTGACCGTCAGCCAGCTCAACCAGCGCGCCCGCCACCTGCTCGAGGACGTGTTCCCGCAGGTGTGGGTCGAGGGCGAGATCTCCAACCTCGCCCGCCCCGCGTCCGGCCACCTGTATTTCACCCTGAAGGACAGCAACGCCCAGGTGCGCTGCGCGCTGTTCCGGCAGAACGCCCTGCGCGTACGCCAGGCCCTGCGCGACGGCCTCGCCGTGCGGGTGCGCGGCAAGGTCTCGCTGTTCGAGGGGCGCGGCGACTACCAGCTGATCGCCGATGCCGTCGAACCGGCCGGCGACGGCGCCCTGCGCCTGGCCTTCGAGGCGCTCAAGGAAAGGCTCGCCGCCGAGGGCCTGTTCGCCGCCGAGCGCAAGCGCGAGCTGCCGGCCCATCCGCGGCGCATCGGCATCGTCAGTTCGCCCACCGGCGCGGTGATCCGCGACATCATCAGCGTGTTCCGCCGCCGCGCGCCGCAGGTCGAGCTGACCCTGGTGCCCACCGCCGTGCAGGGCCGCGAGGCCACCGCGCAGATCGTCCGCGCGCTCAGGCTGGCCGACGCCCAGGGCTTCGACGCGCTGATCCTGGCCCGTGGCGGCGGCTCGCTGGAGGACCTCTGGTGCTTCAACGAAGAGCCGGTGGCCCGCGCCATCGCCGCCTGCGTGACGCCCATCGTCAGCGCCGTGGGCCATGAGACCGACGTGTCCATCAGCGATTTCGTCGCCGACGTGCGCGCGCCGACGCCCTCGGCCGCCGCCGAACTGCTGGCGCCCCACAGCGGCGACCTGCAGCAGCGCCTGGACGGCCTGCGCCGCCGGCTGATCCTGCGCATCCAGGACCGCCTGACCCGCGAGCGCCTGCGCCTGGAAGGCACCGCCCGGCGCCTGCGCCACCCCGGCGAGCGCCTGCGCCAGCAGGCCCAGCGCCTGGACGACCTGGACATTCGCCTGCGCCGCGCCTTCGAGCGCCAGCTGCAGATCCGCCAGGAACGCGTGGCACGCCTGGACACCCGCCTCGCCGCGCAGCACCCCGGCCGCAGCCTGGCCCTGCTGCGGCAGCGCCTGGAGAATCTCAGCGGCCGCCTGCCCCGCGCCACCCAGGCGATCCTGCGCGAACAGCGCCAGCGCCTGGACGGCCTGATGCAGACGCTGCACATCGTCAGCCCGCTGGCGACCCTGGGGCGCGGCTACAGCATCCTGCTCGACGAGCGCGGCCAGGCGATCCGCAGCGCCGCGCAGACGAAGAACGGCCAACGCCTGAAAGCCCGGCTGGCCGAAGGCGAACTGGAAGTGCGGGTGGAAGACAACCACCAGGCGCCCGTCACCCTTTCCCTGCTGGACTGAACCGCGATGACCGACCTGCTCGCACCGATCCTGCCGCAACCCGACCCGGACTGGGCCGAAGCCTTCCGCATGCCCATCGTCGAATGCGGCCAGCCGCTGCAGGCGCTGGGCATCGCCAGCGGCTTCGCGGTGTGGCCGGCCTATCACCGCCTCGGCGTGCCCAACGCGCAGCCGGAGTGCTACGCCCGCAGCGAAGTCTTCGAGCGCCTGCTGCACGCCGCCCGCCTGCTGCCCGACGGCCTGCGCCTGGTGATCCTCGACGCCTGGCGCCCCTTCGCGGTGCAGCAGCACCTGTACGACACGCTCTACGACATCCTCCGCCAGCACGAACCGGACGCCGACCCGGCCGAGCTGACCCGACGCACCCGCGAGTTCGTCGCTCCGCCCAGCAGCCGCGCCGAGTCGCCCAGCCCGCACCTCACCGGCGGCGCCATCGACCTCACGCTGTGCGACCGCGACGGCCGCTGGCTGGACATGGGCAGCCTGTTCGACGAGGCCACGCCGCGCTCCTATACCCGCCACTACGAAGAAATCGCCACGCCGGACGAAGCCCAGCGGCGTATCCGCGACAACCGCCGGATGCTGTTCAATGCGATGCGGGAAGCGGGGTTCAGCAACCTGTCCAGCGAGTGGTGGCACTACGACTATGGCGATCAGCTGTGGGCGGCCCACCTCGGGAAGGCCCAGGCGATCTATGGTCCGGCGCAGGTGCTGCCGCTGGAGCAGCTGTGGCGCCAGCAGTTGGAAGGCCTGCGCCGATAGCTTTTTGCTCTTGTAGGAGCGGACCTTGTCCGCGATGAGCCGGCGCGGAGCGAATCGCGGACAAGGTCCGCTCCCACGAAGAGCCGATGTGCCGCACCGGTCCGCTTTCGACGAAAGCCCCGCTGCGGGGGTTGGTTCGCGAGCAAGCTCGCTCCTACGAAGAGCAGTCCACCGCGCCATTCCGCTTTCGACGAAATCGACCCGCCCGCCGCGCCGGCCCGTGTAGACTGCCCGTTCCATCCGCTGTCGCACCACGGAAAGCCCCATGCTTCGAGCCTTCTGCCTGCTGTTCGCCACCCTCCTCGCCCTGCCCGCCCAGGCCGAAGGCTTCATCAGCCGCACCCTGAACAAGCCGGTGCCCGGCGGCGTCGCCGTGGTGCAGCTGGGCCGGGATGCCGCCGTGCCCACCGCCACCTACCAGGGCAAGCCGGTGCTGGTGGTGCGCGAGGAAGGCCGCGACTGGATCGCCATCGTCGGCATCCCGCTGACCGCCAAGGCCGGCGCCCAGCAGATCGTCGTGCGCCAGGGCGGCGCCAGCCGCAACCTCGGCTTCGGCGTCGATGGCAAGCACTATAAGGAGCAGCGCATCCGACTTTCGAACACCCGCCAGGTGAATCCGCTGCCCGAGGACCTCAAGCGCATCAACCGCGAACTGGCCGAGCAGACCGCCGCCTATCGCAGCTTCAGCGCCGGCACGCCGAGCAACCTGGTGCTCGACAAGCCGGTCGACGGCCCGCTGTCCAGCCCCTTCGGCCTGCGCCGCTTCTTCAATGGCGAGGAACGCAACCCGCATTCCGGCCTGGACTTCGCCGTGCCCGCCGGCACCCCGATCAGGTCGCCGGCCGCCGGCAAGGTGATCCTGATCGGCAACTACTTCTTCAACGGCAACACCGTGTTCGTCGACCACGGCCAGGGCTTCATCAGCATGTTCTGCCACATGTCGAAGATCGACGTGAAGCTGGGCGATCAGCTCCCGCGCGGCGGCGTGGTCGGCCGCGTCGGCGCCACCGGCCGCGCCACCGGGCCGCACATGCACTGGAACGTCAGCCTCAACGACGCCCGCGTCGACCCGGCGATCTTCATCGGCGCGTTCAAGCCCTGAGGAGCGCCCAAGGGCGAATCAATAGCCACCCTCGTGCTGCGGCTTCTTGGATACACGCTCCAGCTCGTAGAGCTGGCCGATCTGGCAGGGCTCGGGGATGCCCGCCGAGTCGACCGAGATGATGCGGTCGAGCGTCGTGACCGCCCCCAGCGTATCGCCGATATTCAGCCGATTGCTGAAGGCCAGGTTGTTGCACGGAGCGGAAAATGCCACCAGATAGCGCCGCCCCGGCGATTGGCCAAGGACGATGTGGCCCTTGTCGAGGTATTCCCAGCCCGCGGTACTCCGTACCGGGATCGACTTCACCGCATCGCCCTGGCGCAGGCCGAGCTTCGCCAGGTGCTGGTCCAGCGGCAGCTCGTCGTCGTGCAGGTTGGACTGGCTGCAGGCAGTCAGCAGTGAAATAACCGCCAGCAGGATGGCGCTGTGTATGCCGCGCATGCCGTACCTCCCGGCCACGGGCGGTGGCCATTGGCCGGATCACCTGGGATCCGGCCTCATTTTCCCACCAGTCCGCCGCCGCAGCGCGCAGCCGGCCAGGCGGTCAGTTCATCTTCATGCCGGGCATGCTGTGGTCCATGTGCTCCATGTCGTGCCCCATGTTCCCCATGTCATGGCCCATCTTCCCCATGTCATGGTTCATGTTCCCCATGTCGTGGCCCATCTGGGTGCCCATGCCGGGCGCCTCGGGCGCGTCCTTCTGCACGGCGATCTCGACCTTCACCTCGCCGGCCTTCTGGAAGTGCAGGGTCAGCGGGAAGCGCTCACCATCGGCCAGCGGCTTCTTCAGGCCGAACAGCATCAGGTGGTACTGGCCGGGGGCGAAGACCACCTGGCCGCCGGCGGGGATGTCCACGCCCTCGACCTTCTGCATCTTCATCATGCCGTCCTTCTCCACGTGCTGGTGGACTTCCGCGCTGGCGGCGCGCTCGGTGTCGGCGCCGAGCAGGCGGTCGGCTTCCTTGCCCTTGTTGACCACGACGAAGTAGGCCGCGCCGTTCACCGAGTTGGCCGGCAGCAGCAGCGACCAGGGATTGTCGATGTGCAGGTCGCCGGCCTGATACTCGTCGGCCAGCGCCGCGCCGGAAACGCTCAGCAGGGCCGCGAAAGCGAGCAGGGTTTTACGCATGTTCGAAACTCCAGTTGGCTGGTGATCGGGTCCGCCGTCATGGCGGGAAAACATCGGGCCGCAGCTGCCATGATCGCGCCGCAGCATAGCCTGTCGCCCGGCAGGGGGCAGAGTGGACGCTCGCGCCACCCTCATCAATGCAGCAATCTCAACTCAAAACCGGGCCACGCGGCTTGATGCGCGACAGCACGATCCAATCCAGCGCCCACACCAGCAGCAGCGAAGCGCCGACCAGCGGGAAGGCGATGCCGAGGATCAGCATGATCGCCACCCCGCGCTTCCACACCGGCAGTGCGTGAGGCAGCGGCGGCACGCCGAGGCGGCCCTGCGGCCGGCGCTTCCACCAGATCCACAGGCCGCTGACCGCGCTGAACAGGATCATCAGGCAGACGGCGAGCATGAGCAGTTGGTTGAACAGCCCGAACATCTTGCCTTCGTGCAGCATCACCCCGGATTCGACGCTCTTGGCCACCAGGCCGTAGTCGCTCCAGCGCACGTCGGCAAGCACCCTGCCGGTGTACTGGTCGATGTGCAGGGTGGCGTCGTTGCGCGAATCGTCGGCGAATACCGAAACGGTGAACACGCCCTCCTCCCCTTTGGGCAGGGCGATGGCGTAGCCCGGCGTCACGCCGGCCTTGTCCGCGGTATCGACCACCTGCTGCAGGCTGATCTGTGGCATCGCCCTGCCGCCGGCGCCGTGAGCCATGTGCTCGGCGTGGGAGCCGGACATCGGCATCGGCGTGTTTTCCATCGCCCAGGGGATGGTCTGGCGGTGCGCTTCGTTGAGCGTGCGCGCCTCCAGGTCGGACCTGGGCACCTGGTTCCACATGGCCACCGGGAAACGGTTCCACACATCGGCGAAGGACTTGCCCCAGAAGCCGGTCCAGGTCATGCCGGTGAGCAGCATGAACAGCATCGCCAGCGCGCCCCAGAAACCGATCACCACGTGCAACTCGCGCCACAGCGCGCGGCCACGGCGCGACAGGTCCGGCCAGAGCAGCACGCGCAGCGAGCGCTTGCGCGGCCACCACAGGTAGAGACCGGACACCACCAGGACGATCCCCCAGCCGGCGGCCAGTTCGACCAGCCGGTCGCCCACCGTGCCGATCATCAGCTCGCCGTGCAGCGCGCGGGCCATGGCCTGCAGGTTCGACCTGGCATCCTGCAGGCCGAGCAGCTTGCCACTGTACGGGTCGACGAAGGCGTTCACTTCGCGCCCATCGAGCTGGGCGACGAACTGGGCGCTGCGGTCGGCGGCGGGCGCCGGCAGGTACTGGCTGACCTGCAGCTTCGGATTCTGGTGAAGCAGGTGCATCCATTGCTGGTCGGCGGACAAGCGCACCTCCCCCGGCTGCACCTGCAGCAGGTCGCGGTACAACAGCGGATCGAGCTGCGGCTTGAACAGGTAGATGATCCCGGTGAGCGACAGCAGGATCATGAAGGGTGCGACGAACAGCCCGGCGTAGAAGTGCCAGCGCCAGGCCAGGTTGTAGAAATCGAATGTCTTCTTCTGCATTCGTTGTTTCCTCACGCAAGGAGGCCCCCGACCGGCGGGGGCCGGTCGGGCTCAGAAGCTGAAGTCCACCTTGGTCCAGAGCGTGCGCCCCGGTTCGTGGATCGACTCGGGGTTGTCCGCCGGGAAGCCGAAGCCGGCGTTGCCCGCCAGGTTCAGGTGCTCGGCGTAGTCCTTGTCGAACAGGTTGTCGACGCCGGCGCTGACCTTGAAGTTCTTGTTCAGCCTGTACGCGCCATTGAGCGAGAACACCGCGAAGCCCGCGCTTTCGTCGAAGTCGTAGCCGACCACGTTGCCCTGGTTCTCGGCGATCCGGCCCTGGTGCGCGACCACCCGCCAGAGGCCGCCGGCACTCCAGTCACCCTTCTCGTAGTTCAGGCCGAAGCGCGCTTCCAGCGGCGGCATCTGCGGCAGGGCGCGATCGTCCGTGGTGTTCTTGCCCCAGGCGTAGGCCAGGGTCGCGTCGGTCCGCCAGTTGTCGCTCAGCGCATAGGCCGCGCCCAGCTCGCCGCCCATGATCCGCGCGTCGACGTTCCGCGCCTGGGTGGTCTTGCCCATCATGCCGGTGCTGTAGTCGAACAGGATGTAGTCCTGGATCACCCCGACGTAGCCGGAGGCCCAGGCCTTGAACTTCTCGTCCTCGTACTGGGCGCCGAAGTCCAGCTGGGTGGTCTTTTCCGGCTCGATGCCGTCGAAGGCGTTGACCGACCCGGCCGGGCCCTTGGTCGGCGAGAACAGCTCCCAGTAGTCGGGGAAACGCTGCACATGGCCGACGCCGGCGTAGAGCGTGGTGGGCGTGTCGGCCAGGTCGTGCTCGTAGCGCACGAAGCCGCTGGGCAGGGTGTCGGCGCGGGTATCGTCGGCGGTGGGATTGGGCCGCATCGACATGCCCGATCCGGTGGTCTGCCGGTAGTCCTTGACCGATGCACGGTCCAGGCGCAGGCCGGTGATCACGCGGTCGCGCTCGGCGGCGTACCAGGTCAGTTCGCCGAAGGCGCCATAGTTGTGGAACGCCGCGTCCTTGTTCCACGGCTGGTCATCGTAGGTATTGATGCCCATGCCTTTGCGCTGGCGATGCTCGTTGGTCTGCGCATCGACGCCGGAGATCAGCTTGAAGTCGTCCCAGCGCCAGGTGGCGGCCAGGCGTCCGCCCAGGGTGCGGCGGTCGACGTTGGAGGCCATGGGCCCCGCCATCATGCCGGTGCCCGAGGGCGTGCGCAGGCTGTAGTTGTCCATCACGTGGTCGGCATAGTTGTAGTAGACCTGCGCCTCCAGCTTGTCGAGCACATCGCCGATGTTGGACTTCTCGAAGCGCAGGCCGAGGCTCTCGCGCTTGAATTGCGAGCCGTCCATGCTGCGTCCGGCGTAGCGCGCCTCGCCGTCGCCCTTGCCGGCGGTGAGTTCGACCAGGGTGTCGGCGTCCGGGGTCCAGCCGACGGCGACATCGCCGTTCCACTTGTTCCAGCGCGAGGGCACGGTGTTGCCGGCGCCGTCCTCGTAGTCATCGGACTGCGAGCGGTTGCCGATGAAGCGCAGGTAGCCCTCGGAGCCACCGGCGGCGGCGTCCAGCACGCGGTCGAAGCGGCCGTTGGAACCGGCCACCAGGCTGCCGTTGATGCGCGTGCCCAGCTCGCCGAAGCGCTCCGGCTCGCGGTCGAAGCGGATCGTGCCGGCCGAGGAGCCAGGCCCCCAGATCACGGTTTCCGGGCCCTTGACCACGGTGAGCTTGTCGTAGGTCTCCGGCGAGATATAGGAGGTGGGCGCGTCCATCCGCCCCGGGCAGGCACCGAGCATGGTGGTGCCGTTGGTGAGGATGTTCAGGCGCGAGCCGAACATGCCGCGCAGAACCGGGTCGCCGTTGGTGCCGCCGTTGCGGATGGCGGAGAAGCCGGGGATGGTCTTGAGGTAGTCGGCGCCATCGCTGGCGGGAATCGGCTGGCGCGGCTGCTTGGGGTCGGTGACCACGGTGAGCGGCGAACTCTGGGCCACGGCGGTGATGACGCTGGGCTCCAGCTCCACCGCGTGGGCGGAGTGATCTTCTTCCTCGGCCAGAACCGGGACGGCGGTGAAACCGCCAAGGGCGGTCAGTGCGCACAGGGCGCGCAGGCCGAGGGCACGCGGCCGACGGCGCATTTGCATGCGGGACATTGCATGAATTCCATGATCGGTGAATACGTCCGCTCCAGGCGTACACGCACGGCGCACAGGCGAATGCGTTCAGCTCATTCGCGCCGGCGGTCGATGGAGTCGGAATTGGAGGTCAGCCGATCAGGGCCGGTGGAGCACGGGAGCGGGCGCCGGGGAAGACCGGCGAAGCGGGAATGGCGGGGGAAACCGGCTGGGCGACCGGCGTGCCCGCAGCGGGCAGGTCGCCCCCCAGCAGGATGGCGGGCGGAGTCAGAGACGGACTGTGGATCAGCAGGCTGCAATAGCCGCACTTCTCCATGAAGGCGTCGGCGGCGAGCGGCTGCTTGCCGTGGAAGGGCGACAAGGCGACTCGTGCCGTCGCGGAGTGCCCTTTTCCGTGGTCCATCCCGGCCATGGCCACGCCATGCTCGTGCTGCATGGACCGCCCATGCTCCATCGGCATGGAATGCCCCATGGGCATGGCGTGATCCATCGGCAGCGACTGGGATACCAGCGGGCCGACATAGATCATCAGCATGGCGAACAGCGCCAGCCAGTTACCTATGCCTTGTCGGGTACGACGGATCACATCAAGTCCTTGCGGATGGAGACTCCCGCCTGCAGCGGGTACGCAATGATCGCACGGAGTCTTTCGCCTCCACTGCGGCACGTGGCCGCAGAATTGGCCGGGCGCGCCGGAGGCATCACAATAAATTGCATATAACTGAAAATTTCAGCAATAAATAACCCGAAAAATTACATACGGAACTTTTCCTACCAATTTTTATCAAATGCTTGCCATCGACCTCTCAGGCCATTAGCTTGGCACTCATGAAAACCGCACACACCCTCATCCTGCTTCGCCAACACGCCTGCCTGCGCCTGGTCAGCCCGCGACTGCGTGGCTGAGCCCTTCCCCCGCTTTCGCCTCTTTTCATTTTTTTGCGCAGGCCCGCAGGCCGCAGAGAACAAGGATTCCGCTCATGAGCATGTTGAAAGACCCGTCGAAGAAATACCGTGCCTTCACCCCGATTTCCCTGCCCGACCGTACCTGGCCGGACAAGATCATCGACAAGGCGCCGATCTGGCTGTCCACCGACCTGCGCGACGGCAACCAGTCGCTGATCGAGCCGATGGACGCCGAGAAGAAGATGCGCTTCTTCAAGTGCCTGGTTCAGGTCGGCCTGAAGGAAATCGAAGTGGGCTTCCCGTCCGCCTCGCAGACCGACTTCGACTTCGTCCGCGAGCTGATCGAGGGCGGCCACATTCCCGATGACGTCACCATCCAGGTGCTGACCCAGGCCCGCGACGACCTCATCGAGCGCACCTTCGAGTCCCTGAAGGGTGCCAAACGCGCCATCGTCCACTACTACAACGCCTGCGCGCCGAGCTTCCGCAAGATCGTCTTCAACCAGGACAAGGCCGGCGTGAAAGCCATCGCCGTGGCCGCCGGCAAGACCATCGTGCGCCTGGCCGCCGCCGCGCCGGAAACCCAGTGGGGCTTCGAGTACTCGCCGGAAGTGTTCAGCTCCACCGAGACCGACTTCGCCGTCGAGGTGTGCAACGCGGTGATCGACGTGTTCCAGCCGACCCCGGCCAACCGCCTGATCCTCAACCTGCCCGCCACCATCGAGTGCGCCACCCCGAACAACTACGCCGACCAGATCGAGTGGTTCGGTCGCCACATCGACAAGCGCGACAGCGTGATCATCAGCCTGCACACCCACAATGACCGTGGCACCGGCGTGGCCGCATCCGAGCTGGCGCTGATGGCCGGCGCCGACCGCGTCGAAGGCTGCCTGTTCGGCAACGGCGAGCGCACCGGCAACCTGTGCCTGGTGACCATGGCGCTGAACATGTACACCCAGGGCGTCAACCCCGGGCTGGACTTCTCCGACATCGACGCCGTGCGCAAGGTGGTGGAAGAGTGCAACCAGATTCCGGTGCACCCGCGCCACCCGTACGTCGGCGACCTGGTCCACACCGCCTTCTCCGGCTCCCACCAGGACGCCATCCGCAAGGGCTTCGCCCAGCAGAAGGACGACGCCGTGTGGGAAGTGCCGTACCTGCCGATCGACCCGGCGGACATCGGCCGCAGCTACGAGGCGGTGATCCGTGTGAACAGCCAGTCCGGCAAGGGCGGCATCACCTTCCTGCTGGAGCAGGAATACGGCATCAGCCTGCCGCGCCGCATGCAGATCGAGTTCAGCCAGGTGGTGCAGAACGAGACCGACCGCCTGGGCCTGGAAATGACCGCCGAACAGATCTACGGCCTGCTGCAGAGCGAGTACCTGCAGGCAGTCTCGCCGTTCGGCCTGAAGAGCTACCGCCTGCAGGAAGAGAACGGCATCTGCGCCATCGACATCGACGTCACCCACAAGGGCGAGCAGCACCACTGGCACGGCAAGGGCAAGGGCACCCTGGAAGCCCTGGTCGCCTCGCTGCCGGTGGACGTCGAGATCATGGACTACAACGAGCACGCCATCGGCGCCGGCACCAACGCCCGCGCGGCCGCCTACATCGAACTGCGCGTCGAGGGTGGTCGTTCGCTGCACGGTATCGGCATCGATGAAAACATCACCACCGCAAGCTTCCGTGCGCTGTTCAGCGCGCTGAACCGCGCCGTGACGCTGGGCCAGGCGAAAGCCGCGTAAGCCCGGCAATAACCGCAGTCCCCTTTGCCCCGGACGCCTTGTGCGTCCGGGGCTGTTTTCATGGAGTGAAAACATGTCGACCGCCCCGCAGGACAATCCCTTCCAGACACCCGCCGCCGCCCTCCGGGATGCGCTCGGCGTCGCCACCGGCGAACCGCTCTACCGTCTCGCCGCCGTCGGCATCGCCACCTTCTTCGGCACACCCGTGGCCGGCGCCTGGGTCATCGCGCAGAACCTCAAGCGCCTCGGCCGCCCCGAGCAGGTACGCAAGACCTGGCTGACCGGCATCGGTGTCCTGCTGCTGGTCTTCGTCATCGCCTGGATGCTGCCGGGCAACTTCCCCGCCGTGCCGATCAACATCGTCACGGTCCTCGCCATGCAGCAGTACGCCAAACAGAACATCGGGGAGGAACTGGACCGCCACGCCGCGGCAGGCGGCGCCTTCCTCTCGAACTGGCGCGCCTTCGGCATCAGCCTGCTGCTCCTGCTCGCCGTCATGGCCGCGCTGTTCGGCCTGAGCCTGATCGTCGCCTACCTGCTGGGCATGAACGCCTGAACTCCCGCGGGCGAGCCCTGAAACGCCGAAGGCCCCAACCGGGGCCTTCTCGTCTTACTCGTCGTCGCCGCTGGCGGCTACCGCGCCCAGGCAGCACAGGCGATGTTCCTGGTCGCCGGCGTGGAGCAGCCAGCTTTCATCCGCGGCCTGATAGCGGGCCTCCATCACCTCGTTGTAGCTGAAGCGCCACTGGCGGCGGTCACGGCCGTCGATGGATTCGATCTGCAGCACCACCTCTTCGCTGGCGAAGGGCTGCTCCGCGTGGGCGGCGGCATCGGCCTGGTCCAGCAGTGCCTCGTTGAGCTCGAACTGCCAGGCGTGCAGGCCGTCGATCAGCAGCATATCGGCGGTTTCCAGCTGGTCCAGCAGGTAGGGAGTCGTGGTCATGGTGGGCACTCGGCAATGGGCAGGCCGTCATGATAGAGCAAAACCCTTTGCCGGCCCTCCCCTCCTAATCGGCCAGCGCCGCCAGCACGCCGCGCAGCCGCTCGACCGTGGCCGGGGCGCAAGGCTGCATCGGCTCGCGCAGCTCGTCGGCGATCAACCCCTGCAAGGCCAGCGCCGCCTTGACTGCCGCCGGGTTCGGCTCGGCGAAAGCGGCCTGGATCCAGGGCAGCAAACGGTAGAAGGTCGCCCGCGCCCCGGCCAGATCGCCCGCCTCGACCTGGCGCTGCATTCGCACATAGAGATCGGCGCGCACATGGGCGGAAGCGGAAATCGCCCCGGCGCCGCCCAGGCACAGGTTGTTGAAGATCTGCAGGTCCTCGCCCGTCAGCACCTCCACCTCGCCGTCGGCGATCAATGCCAGGGTGGTCTCGAGGTCGCCGCCGCAATCCTTGATCGCGGCGATGCGCGGATGGCGCACGATACGCCGCAGGGTCTCGCGCTCGATACGCACGCCGGTGCGATAGGGAATGTCGTAGAGCACCACCGGCACACTGGCGGCATCGGCCACGGTGCGGAAGAACGCCTCCAGACCCGCCTGGGACGGACGGATGTAGTACGGCGCCGGCACCAGCAGGCCAGCCAGCGGGCGCCGCTGGATCTCCTGCTGGAAGGCCAGCAGCTCGCGCAGGTTGTTGCCCGCCAGGCCCATGATCACCTGCTGCGGCGGGACCCACTGCAACACCGCATCGAGCACCGCGAGCTGTTCCTCATGGCTCAGGGCCGCCGCCTCCCCGGTGGTGCCGCAGACCACGAAGCCGGTGACGCCGTCTTCCAGCAGGCGGGCGACCAGGGTGTGCAGCGCGGCGAAGTCGACTTCCCCGGCACGGAAGGGCGTGGCCAGGGCCACCCAAATTCCTCGAAACGTAGACATGCAAAAACTCCTTGTGGCTGACCGTCTGGTCGCCGTCAGGGAGGGATGCGGGAATCAAGCGGGGGGAATTGGAGACCTGGCGCCTTGTGTCCTGTCAGCCCATCTGACGGGACAGCACGCCCCGGTCAAATGAGCGACTGTTTCTTCGATTTCTTGGCAACGACGACGCATACGCCAGCCTGGGCGGAGAGGCCCGGGAGCGGCAGCGCGGAGTCGAAGTTGGCAGGCATGGGAAAACTGCTGTGGGAAATCAGGCCTCCGATAGTGCGCAAGCGCCTGCGTGCCTGTCAACCACGTCCCAAGGTCTATGCTGGTTCAACGAACCAGCAACCGGGGGAGACCTGACAGATGAAGCGTCGCCAACTGGGCCAGTCCGGACTGGCCATCCCGCCCCTGGTATTCGGCGGCAACGTGTTCGGCTGGTCGGCGGACGAAGCCACCTCGTTCCGCCTGCTGGATGCACTGGTCGACGCCGGGATCGACTGCATCGACACCGCCGACGTGTATTCGCGCTGGGTGCCCGGACACGTCGGCGGCGAATCGGAAACCCTGATCGGCAAGTGGCTGAAGAAGACCGGCAAGCGCAGCCAGGTGCAGATCGCCACCAAGGTCGGCATGGACATGGGCAACAGCCACAAGGGCCTGTCGGCGGCGTATATCGAGCAGGCCCTGGAGCGTTCGCTCGAGCGCCTGCAGACCGACTACATCGACCTCTACCAGGCCCACTGCGACGACCCGCACACCGCCATGGAGGAAACCATGGGCGCCTTCGCCAAGGCGGTGGACAGCGGCAAGGTGCGGGTGATCGGCGCCTCCAACCTCGACGCCCGGCGCCTGCGCGAGGCCCGCGAGGTCTGCGACCGCCTGAAACTGCCGAACTACCAGAGCCTGCAGCCCAACTACAACCTCTACGACCGCGCCAACTACGAGATCAACCTGGAGCCCACCGTGAAGCAGCTGGGGCTGGGGGTGATCAGCTTCTATTCCCTGGCGGCGGGCTTCCTCACCGGCAAGTACCGCAGCGAGGCGGACCTGGGCAAGAGCAGCGTGCGGGGCTACAAGGTGAAGAACTTCATGAACGCGCGCGGCTTCGCCATCATCGACGCGCTGGAGGAAGTGGCCGGCGAGCTGAACGTCACACCGACACAGGTCGCCCTGGCCTGGCTGATGGCGCGGCCGAGCATTACCGCGCCGATCGCCAGTGCGTCGAAACTGGAGCAATTGCCGGACCTGATCGCGGCGGTCGATCTGAAGCTGGGCGATGAGGCGATCCAGCGGCTGAATACCGCCAGCGCGTATTGAGCGGAGCCGAAAAGCATCGCGGACAAGGTCCGCTCCTACAAGGTGTGCAGCTCTGCGTAGGAGCGGACCTTGTCCGCGAATGGCATCAGCAGTCGACGCGCTTTACGGCTGGATGTCGAAGCGATCCGCGTCCAGGTTGGCCGGGAAGCGCTCGCGATAGGCGGCCAGCGCCTCGGCCGAGAGGGTGGCGTGGAACACGCCGTCGCCGTTGGCCGCTTCGAGCAGCGGCTCGCCCTGGAAATCCAGCACCTGGCTGTCGCCGGAATAGGCGTGGCCCTTGCCGTCCTCGCCGACGCGGTTGACCGCCGCGACGTAGCACAGGTTCTCGATGGCCCGCGCCGGCAGCAGGCGGTTCCAGTGCTGGCGGCGCGCGGCCGGCCAGTTGGCGGTGTAGAGCAGCAGGTCGGTGTCCTGCGCATCGCGGCTCCACACCGGGAAGCGCAGGTCGTAGCAGACCAGCGGGCGAATCCGCCAGCCCTTCCATTCCAGCAGCACCTGTTGCTCGCCCGGCGTGTAGTGCTTGTGCTCGCCGGCCATGCGGAACAGGTGGCGCTTGTCGTAGTGCTGCACTTCACCGTCCGGGCGCGCCCAGAGCAGGCGGTTGCGGTGGCTGCCGTCGGCGGCGCGGATGATCACGCTGCCGCAGACCACGGCATCGAGCCTGGCCGCCTGCTCGCGCAGCCAGGCGTAGGTGGCGCCCTCCTCCGGCTCGGCGAGCGCCTCGGAATCCATGGAGAAGCCGGTGGTGAACATCTCCGGCAGGATCACCAGGTCCGCGCCACGGGCGCTTTCCAGCAGCGCGGCGAAGCGCTCGCGGTTGGCCTTGGCGTCGTGCCAGGCCAGGGTGGTCTGCACCACGGCCAGCTTCAGGTCGGGCAGTCGCTTCAGATCGCGCATAGTCTTTCCGCCGCCTGGCGCAGCGTCTCCTCTTTCTTGGCGAAGCAGAAGCGCACCAGGCGCATGTCCGCCGGGGCCTGCTGGTAGAACACCGAGACTGGGATGGCCGCCACGCCGTGTTCGCGGGTCAGCCATTCGGACATGGCGACGTCGTCCAGGTCCGGGCGGATCGCCGAGTAGTCGACCACCTGGAAATAGGTGCCGGCGGCACGCTGGAAGCGGAAGCGCGAGCCTTCCAGCAGGTTGCAGAACAGGTCGCGCTTGGCCTGGTAGAAGCCCGGCAGCTCGCGCAGGTGCTCGGGGTACGCGGTCATGAAGTCGGCCAGCGCCCACTGCAGCGGGGTCACGCCGCAGAAGTTCACGTACTGGTGGATCTTGCGCATCTCCGCCGACAGCGCCGGCGGCGCCACCACGTAGCCGGTCTTCCAGCCGGTGACGTGGTAGGTCTTGCCGAACGAGCTGATGACGAAGGCACGCGCGTACAGCTCGTCATGGGCCAGCACGCTGGCGTGCTGCACGCCGTCGTAGATCAGGTGTTCGTAGACTTCGTCGCTGATGACGTAGATCTCGCGGTCGCGGATCAGCGCCGCCAGGCGATCCAGGTCGGCGCGGTCGATCAGCGCGCCGCTGGGGTTGTGCGGGCTGTTGAGGAAGATCAGGCGGGTGCGCGGGGTGATCGCGTCGGCCATGCGCTGCCAGTCGATGCGGAAGTCCGGCAAGTCCAGCGGCACATGCACGCAGCGGCCCCCGGCCAGTTCCACCGAGGGTTCGTAGCTGTCGTAGCAGGGGTCGAGGACGATGGCCTCGTCGCCCGGACGGATCAGCGCCTGCACCGCGCAGAAGATCGCCTCGGTGGCGCCGGGGGTGATGGTCACCTCGGCGTCGGCACTGACGTTGCGCCCATAGAAACCGGCGACCTTGGCCGCGACCTGTTCGCGCAGCGCCGGCAGGCCGGTCATCGGGCTGTACTGGTTGTGTCCGGCCATCACGTGGCGGGTCACGGCTTCGAGCAACGGCGAGGGGCCGGCGAAATCGGGGAAGCCCTGGGAGAGATTCAGCGCACCGCACTCGGCGGCAAGCTGGGACATGCGGGTGAAGATGGTGGTGCCGACATTCGGCAGTTTGCTGGTGAGCATGGCGTGGCTACAGGCTGCGGGCGATGAGTGGGAAGCGCCTACTCTATCGCCTGCAGCCTGCGGCCTGAAGTCCGACAGCGCTTATTTGCGCTTGTCCTTCTTCTTTTTCTCGGCCTTCTTGTGGTGCGACATCAGGCGGCGCTTCTTGTTGACCTGGCGCTCGGTGAGCTGGGTCTTCTTGCCCTCGAAGGGGTTGTCGCCGCCCTTGTACTCGATGCGGATCGGCGTGCCGACCAGCTTCAGCACGCGCCGATAGGTCTTCTCCAGGTAGCGCGTGTAGGCCTTGGGCACCGCGTCGACCTGGTTGCCGTGGATCACGATCAGCGGCGGGTTGGCGCCGCCCAGGTGGGCGTAGCGCAGCTTGATGCGGCGGCCGTTGACCATCGGCGGCTGGTGCACCTGGATGGCGTCCTCGAGGATCTGCGTGAGCTTGCTGGTGGGCCAGCGGGTCACGGCGGAGCGGAAGGAATCCTGCACCGACTTGTACAGGTGGCCGACGCCGGTGCCGTGCAGCGCGGAGATGAAGTGGATGTCGGCGAAATCGGCGAACATCAGCCGGCGCTCCAGCTCGGTCTTCACGTACTCGCGCTCGCCGGAATCCATGCCGTCCCACTTGTTCAGGGCGATGACCAGCGCGCGGCCGGTCTCCAGCACGAAGCCGAGCAGGTTGAGGTCGTGCTCGACCACGCCTTCGCGGGCGTCCATGACGAAGATGACCACGTTGGCGTCCTGGATCGCCTGCAGGGTCTTCACCACGGAGAACTTTTCCACCGCCTCGAAGATCTTGCCGCGGCGGCGCACGCCGGCGGTGTCGATCAGGGTGTACTTCTCTTCGTTGCGCTCGAAGGGGATGTAGATGCTGTCGCGGGTGGTGCCGGCCTGGTCGTAGACGATCACCCGCTCTTCGCCGAGCATGCGGTTGACCAGGGTGGACTTGCCGACGTTGGGGCGGCCGATGATGGCGATCTTGATGCCATCCTTCTCGCTCGGGCCGGGGATGCGCTTGGCTTCCTCGCCCTCGGCGACATCCTCCAGTTCGCCCGGCAGGTCGTTGTCTTCCGGCGCCTCGGGCTCGGGGACGAACAGGTCGCCCAGGGCTTCCTGCAGCATCTGGGTGATGCCGCGGCCGTGGGCGGCGGCGATCGGGATGGCGTGGCCCAGGCCCAGCGGGCTGAACTCGGCACGGGCGATGTCCGGATCGACGGTGTCGACCTTGTTCGCCACCAGGAAGCTGCGCTTGTTCCGCTTGCGCAGGTGCTCGGCGATCATCTCGTCGGCGGCGGTCATGCCGGCGCGGGAGTCGACCATGAACAGCACCGCATCGGCCTCTTCGATGGCCTGCAGCGACTGCTCGGCCATCTTCGCGTCGATGCCTTCCTCGTCGCCGGAGATACCGCCGGTGTCGATGACGATGAATTTCTTGCCCTGCCACTTGGCCTCGCCGTACTGGCGATCGCGGGTCAGACCGGCGTACTCGGCGACGATGGCGTCGCGGGTCTTGGTCAGGCGGTTGAACAGGGTGGACTTGCCGACGTTCGGGCGGCCCACCAGGGCTATTACGGGAACCATGCGGCTCTCCAGGAAAATTCAGAATTTCTTAAAACACGACGGCCGCTGCCGTGATCCACGGCAGCGGCCGGCAGTAACGCTCAGCTTAGCGCAGGGTGTAGGCGACCAGCTCGCCGCTGTTGCCGAACACGTACATCCAGCCGCCGACCACCAGCGGGCGAACCCGCACGCCGTCGCCGTCGACCTTCTCGCGGCCGACGAAACGGCCGTCCACCTGGCTCAGCAGGTGGATGTAGCCTTCCAGGTCGCCGACCACCACGTTGCTCGAGAACACCGCCGGAGCGGACAGCTGGCGGCGAGCCAGGGCGTCGTTGCTCCACAGCGAGGACGAGCCACGGGAGTCCAGGCTTTCCACGGTGCCGCTGGCCTGGCTGACGAACACGCTGCCGGTGTCTTCGGCGACGCCGACGTAGCTGGACGCCTCGCGCTGCCACAGCATGCGGCCGCTGCTCACGTCCAGCGCGGCGGCGCGGCCCTGGTAGCTGGTCACGTAGAGGATGTCGTTCGCCAGCAGCAGGCCGCCGTCGATATCGACCACGCGGTCCAGTTCGGAGCGGCCCTGCGGGATGGCGACGCGCTGTTCCCACACCGGCAGACCGCGTTCGACGTCCACGGCAATGACCTTGCCGCTGGCCAGGCCGGCCAGCGCCAGGCGGCCGGCGATCAGCGGAGCGCCGGTGCCGCGCAGGGTCAGCACCGGAACGGTGCTTTCGTAGATCCAGCGCTGGTTGCCGGTGGAGGCATCGAAGGCGATCAGCTTGTCGTCCTGGGTCTGCACCACCACCACGTCACCGTTGGTGGCCGGAGCGGCCAGTACTTCGCTGGTGACCTTGGCGCGCCACTTCTGCTCGCCGCTGCCGGCGTCCAGGGCGATCACGTCGCCACGCATGGTGCCCAGCAGGACCAGCCCGTTGCCGACACCGACGGCGCCGGAAACCGGCAGGTCGAGGTCCTTCTTCCAGAGTACGTCGCCGCTTTCGCGCTGGATCGCCATGACCCGGCCTTCGGCGGAGGCGGCGAAGATGGTCTGGCCATCCACCGCCGGTTCGAGCAGGTTGTACAGCTCGCCCTGGCCGTCACCGACCGAGCGGCTCCATTGTTTCTCCAGACGGACCTCTTCCTTGAAATCGGTGAGCTCCGCTGGCGGCAGTTCTTTCTTGCTGTTGCTGCTGCAGCCCACGGCCAGCAGAGTCAGCGCGAGCAGCGCGGCATGTTTCCAGCGCAGCATGTCAGGCGTCTCCCTTGGCAAGGTCGTCGAGTTTCATCTGCAGGGCGCCGACGGCGGCGTCTTCCGGCAGGGCGGCCTTGGCCTTCTCGTAGGCGGTGCGCGCCTCGTCTTCACGCTTGAGCTGCACCAGCAGGTCGCCGCGCAGTTCCTCGCGGGTGGCGACGTAGGATTTCTCGACGTTGCCGTCGAGCAGCTTCAGCGCATCCTCGGCCTTGCCCTGGGCGCCCATCACGCGGGCCAGGCGCTGACGCGCCAGCTCGCCGAGGGTGGCGTCCACGGGTTTGTCGACGATGGCCTTGAGCTCCAGGGTGGCGTCATCCAGCCGGCCGCTGTCCACCGCGACCTTGGCGACGAACAGGCGGCCGTACTGGGCGTACGGGGTGCCGGCATATTCGCTGGTCAGCTTGTTGGCCAGCTCGGCGACCTTGGCGGTGTCCGGCTTGCCGGCAGGGTTCAGGGCGGTTTCCAGCAGGGCCTGGTAGACCATGGAGGCACCCTGGGCCTGGTTGTTCTGGTACTTCTTCCAGGCTTGCCAGCCGAACACCACCACCAGTGCCAGGGCGGCGCCGGTCAGCAGGGGCATGCCGTTGCGCTGCCACCAGTCCTTGATGTCCGCCAGTTGTTCTTCTTCGGTACGCGTACTCACCCCAATACTCCTATCGCTCGATTCTCAAGCCTGCCGCAGGCAGGCTGCCAGGTGCTCGGGCAGAGCGTCCCAGGCGATGTTCTGTTGTTCGCCCTCGCCACGCAGGGGCTTGAAACCTACCACGCGGTTGGCCAGTTCGTCGTCACCCAGAATCATGGCGAACTGTGCACCGCTCTTGTCGGCCTTCTTGAACTGGCTCTTGAAGCTGCCGCCACCGGCGTTGACCAGCAGGCGGACACCGGGAAGGGCATCGCGCAGGCGCTCGGCCAGGCTCAGGCCGGCGAGTTCGGCGGCGTCGCCGAAGGCGCAGAGGTAGAGGTCGGCCGGGCGATTGAGTTCCGCGGGAACCAGGCCCAGGGTGTCGAGCAGCAGCACCAGGCGTTCCACGCCCATGGCGAAGCCCACGCCCGGCGTCGGCTTGCCGCCGAACTGGCTGACCAGGCCGTCGTAACGGCCACCGCCGCAGACGGTGCCCTGGGCGCCGAGCTTGTCGGTGACCCATTCGAAGGCGGTGCGGCAGTAGTAGTCCAGGCCGCGCACCAGCTTCTGGTTGATCTCGTAGCGCAGGCCGACCGCGTCCAGGCGGGCCTTCAGGCCCTCGAAGTGGGCGATCGACTCTTCGTCCAGGTAGTCGTGCAGGGTCGGTGCGTCGACCAGCAGGGCCTGGGTGCTTTCCACCTTGCTGTCGAGGATGCGCAGCGGGTTGGTGGTCATGCGGCGCTGACTGTCTTCGTCGAGCTGGTCGAAGCGGTCCTGCAGGTAGGTCACCAGCGCTTCGCGATAGCGCGCGCGGGCTTCGCTGGAGCCCAGGGTGTTGAGCTGCAGGGTCACGGCGTCGGCCATGCCGAGCTTCTGCCAGAGGCGCCAGGTGAGGATGATCAGCTCGGCGTCGATGTCCGGCCCGGGCAGGTTGAAGACTTCCACGCCGATCTGGTGGAACTGGCGATAGCGGCCCTTCTGCGGCTTCTCGTAGCGGAACATCGGGCCGGTGTACCAGAGCTTCTGCACCTGGCCGCCGCCGGACAGGCCGTGTTCGAGCACGGCGCGCACGCAACCCGCGGTGCCTTCCGGACGCATGGTGAGGGATTCGCCGTTGCGGTCGAGGAAGGTGTACATCTCCTTGTCGACCACGTCGGTGCCTTCACCGATGCCACGGGCGAAGAGCTCGGTGAACTCCAGGATCGGCATGCGGATTTCTTTGTAGCCGTAGCCATCCAGCAGCTCGGCGAAGGTACGTTCCAGGTAACGCCAGGCCGGAGTCTGCTCCGGCAGGATGTCGTTCATGCCACGGATGGCTTGCAGGGACTTGCTCACGTAGGGTCCTTGTTGCGGTCAGCCACGCACGATCAGGGCGGCGTCGGCCTCGGCCTTCTCGGCCGCTTTTTCGCGGATCAGCCGTTCCAGCTCATCCACCAGGTTTTCGTTCTGCAGCTTCTGCGCCGGCTTGCCGTCGATATAGACGAGGTTGTTCGGCGTGCCGCCGGTGAGGCCGACGTGGGCCTCCTTGGCTTCGCCCGGGCCGTTGACCACGCAGCCGATCACGGCCACGTCGAGCGGCACCAGCAGGTCTTCCAGGCGGCCTTCGAGCTCGTTCATGGTCTTGACCACATCGAAGTTCTGCCGCGAGCAGCTCGGGCAGGCGATGAAGTTGATGCCACGGGAACGCAGGTGCAGCGACTTGAGGATGTCGAAGCCGACCTTGATCTCTTCCACCGGATCGGCGGCCAGGGAGATGCGGATGGTGTCGCCGATGCCTTCGGCGAGCAGCATGCCCAGGCCGACCGCGGATTTGACGGTGCCCGAGCGCAGGCCACCGGCTTCGGTGATGCCCAGGTGCAGGGGCTGTTCGATCTCTTTCGCCAGCAGGCGGTAGGCGGCCACCGCCATGAACACGTCGGAGGCCTTCACGCTGACCTTGAAGTTCTGGAAGTCCAGCTTGTCGAGATGATCGACGTGGCGCATGGCCGATTCCAGCAGGGCTTCGGGGGTCGGCTCGCCGTATTTCTTCTGCAGGTCCTTCTCCAGGGAACCGGCGTTGACGCCGATGCGGATCGGGATGTTGCGCTCGCGGGCGGCATCCACCACGGCCTTCACCCGGTCCTCGCGGCCGATGTTGCCGGGGTTGATGCGCAGGCAGTCGACGCCCAGCTCGGCCACGCGCAGGGCGATCTTGTAGTCGAAGTGGATGTCGGCAACCAGCGGGACTTTCACCTGCTGCTTGATCTTGCCGAACGCCTCGGCGGCGTCCATGTCCGGCACGGAGACGCGCACGATATCGGCGCCGGCCTCTTCCAGACGACGAATCTGGCCGACGGTGGCGGCCACGTCCAGGGTGTCGGTGTTGGTCATGCTCTGCACGGCGATGGGGGCATCCCCACCCACCGGCACGTTACCTACCCAGATCTTGCGGGACAGGCGGCGTTTGATCGGAGACTCGCAATGCATCTTACTGTCCACCCAACGTCAGGCGCGCGGTGCCGCCGCGCGCCGGTGTCACTTCGACCGGCTGGCCGTTGTAGCTGACCTGCGCGCCACGGGCGTAACCCAGGCGCAGTTGCACGGGGGCCTTGGCGGCGAGCTCCAGGCTGTCGCCCTTGCGCTTCAGCGCGCCGAACAGGACCTTGCCATCGGCATCGGTGACCTGGGTCCAGCAGTCCTCGGTGTACTGGATATTGACCACACCCTGGCCGGCGGCGGCGACCACCGGAACGGCGGCCGGCTGGGCTGCCACAGGCGCAGCCGGGGCGGCCGGAGCGACGGGCTGCTGGGCAGCCGGTTGCTGCACGGGAGCGGCGGGAGCCGGGGCGGCCTCGGTGGTGGCCGGGACAACCGGCGCGGCGGGGCTTGCGGCGACCGGCGGGGTGACTTCGGCCGGAGCCTCGGCCGCGGCGCTATCGTCGGCGGGCTCGGAAGGCACGACCGGCGCATTGGCCTGGTCCTCGGCGACCGCCTGGTCTTCCGGCTCGTCGAGCGTATGGATCTCGGTGGTGCCGTCGGCACTCTCCACCTCGACATGCTCCATACTCAGGTTGCCGCTCTCCTGCGGGCGCGCGGAACGCTCCTGCCACCAGAAGTAACCGAAGGCGATCAGCAGGGCGAGCAGCGCCAGGCTGAACAGGCGCAGCAGATTGCGCGACAGACGCACCGGCTCGATCACGCGGCCGATGCTCTGCACGTTGCTGCCGGTGGCGTCGGTGCCGGTGTAATGGTCGAAGGCCTGGACCATCTGTGCCTGGTCCATGCCCAGCAGCTTGGCGTAGGCGCGGATGTAGCCGCGCGCGAAGGTGTGGCCCGGCAACTGCTCGAACGACCCCTGCTCCAGCTGACGCAGGGCGTTTTCGGTGAGGTTCAGCTGGCCGGCGACCTGCGCGATGCTCCAGCCCTTGTTCTCGCGCGCCTGGCGCAGTGTTTCGCCAGGATTGGCGCGGGTCGTGCCGATGACATCGGACTGCGACGTGCTCATCATTTTTCCGCCTGGTATGCCTGGTATTCAGGAGAAGCGGGATACAGACGCTTGAGTTGCAGCCCGTAGCTGGCAGCGGTATCCCGGTCGTCGAAGATCTTCGCCAGGCGAATGCCCAGCAGCAGGGCGCGCGCGGTCTGCGGCCCCTGCTTGAGGTATTCCTGGTAGTAGGCTCGCGCCGGAACGTACTGACGATCCTGGTAATTGAGCTCGGCCATTTCGATCAGCGCGCTGGGCTGATTGCGATTGAGGCGAATGGCCTTCTCGAAGTAGTCCTTGGCCTGCTCCCGCTGCTTGAGCTGCAGGCTGACCAGCCCAAGGTTCTCGAAGATGCGCGAACGCTCGGGATAGAGGCCATCCTCGGCGGCCTTGATGTAGACGTCGTAGGCTTCCTTGTAGCGTTTCTGCTCGAACAGGAAGCCGCCGTAGTTATTCAGGATGCGGGCATCGTCCGAGCGGGCGGACAGCGCCTTGCGGTACTCGGCCTCGGCCAGTTGCGGCTCCATCTCGGTCTGGTAGACCGCAGCCAGTGCGACATGGGCGTCGGCACTGGAGGAATCCAGCTCCAGCGCCTTGCGCAGCGGCACCTTGGCCTGTTCGGCGTTGCCGCTGCGCAGGTAACCGATACCCAGCTGGATGTAGGCATCGCGCGCCTCGTCCCGCCCCTTCTCGGTTTTCAGAGGATCCTGTTTGCCAGACGTCACGCAACCCGTCAGCAGGGTTGCCAACAGCAAGAAGAGCGCGGCGCGCAGGGTCATCGGAATCCTCCCCAGGTCAGTTTCGGTTGGCGGCGTTGGACGCCTGCTCGTTGTTGTCCGTCGCCAGTTGGCGTACGGCGATATAGCGTTCGCTGCGGCGCGTGCGGTCCATCACCTGGCCCACCAGCTGGCCACAGGCGGCGTCGATGTCGTCGCCGCGGGTGGTGCGCACGGTCACGTTGAAGCCGCCCTTGTGCAGCATGTCCTGGAAACGGCGGATGGTATTGTTGCTCGGCCGCTCGTAGCCGGAGTGCGGGAACGGATTAAACGGAATCAGGTTGATCTTGCAAGGGAAATCCTTGAGCAGTGCGATCAGTTGCTCGGCATGCTCGGGCTGGTCGTTGACGTCGGCCAGCAGGGTGTACTCGACGGTCAGCACGCGCTCCTTGCCCAGGCGCGTGATGTAGCGGTAGCAGGCGTCGAGCAGCATCTCCAGCGGGTACTTCTTGTTGATCGGCACCAGCTGGTTGCGCAGTTCGTCGTTCGGTGCGTGCAGCGACAGCGCCAGGGACACGTCGGTCACCTCGGCGAGCTTGTCGATCATCGGCACCACGCCGGAGGTGGACAGGGTCACCTTGCGCTTGGAAATGCCGTAGCCGAGGTCTTCCATCATGATGCTCATGGCGCTCACGACGTTGTCGAAGTTCAGCAGCGGCTCGCCCATGCCCATCATCACCACGTTGGTGACGGCACGGTCGATCTTGCCCGGGACGGTCCCGAACGATTGGTTGGCGATCCACACCTGGCCGATGATCTCGGCGGAGGTCAGGTCGCTGTTGAAGCCTTGCTTGCCGGTGGAGCAGAAGCTGCAATCCAGCGCGCAACCGGCCTGGGACGACACGCACAGGGTGCCGCGGCCGCCTTGCGGGATGTACACGGTCTCGACGCAACTGCCCGAGGCCACGCGCACCACCCACTTGCGGGTACCGTCAGAGGAAATGTCCTGGCTGACGATCTCCGGAGGACGAATTTCGGCAACGGCCTTGAGCTTTTCGCGCAAGGCCTTGCCGACGTTCGTCATGGCGTCGAAATCGACGGCGCCAAAGTGGTGAATCCATTGCATCACCTGGCCGGCGCGGAAGCGCTTTTCACCGATGGACTCGAAGAATTCCTCGAGCTGGGGCTTGGTCATGCCCAGCAGGTTGGCCTTTGCAGCGGTATCAGTCATGGATTCACCCTCGCTCATTCGCCTTGATCAGCGAATGCGCTCGCACACCTCGGTGCTGGAGAAGAAGTAGGCGATTTCACGAGCAGCGGAAGCTTCCGAGTCGGAACCGTGAACAGCGTTCTCGTCGATGGAAACGGCGAAGTCGGCGCGGATGGTGCCGGCGTCGGCTTTCTTCGGATCGGTGGCGCCCATCAGCTCGCGGTTGCGCAGGATGGCGTCTTCGCCTTCCAGAACCTGGACGACGACCGGGCCGGAAGTCATGAAGGCAACCAGGTCCTTGAAGAAGCCGCGCTCTTTGTGCTCGGCGTAGAAGCCGCCGGCTTCGCGCTCGGACAGTTGAACCATCTTGGAAGCGACGACGCGCAGACCGGCTTTCTCGAAGCGGGTCAGGATTTCGCCGATGACGTTCTTGGCGACAGCGTCGGGCTTGATGATGGAGAAGGTACGTTGCAGGGCCATGGAAATAACTCCGAAAAAGCAAGGTTGGTAATGCCAAGGAGCCCCTGGCATGACCAGGAGCTCCTGCGATTCTAGGGTTTGCCGCGCGCTGCGCCCGATGGGCGGCAGTCGCGGGACCGGCCCGACGGCGACAGGGCCGGCGGTGCGGAAAACTCCCTCGGGGAATTTTTGACAGCTCACCTAAAGATAAAACCCGCGAATTATACGCGGGTTCATGACAAATGGGTACGCGGCCGGCGAGCCGCGCCCTTCAGTCGAGCTCTTCGATCCAGGCGGCCTGGATGGCCTCCAGGACCTTCTCCCCGCCTCGCGCGGGATCGTCGCTGAACTCCGGCAAAGCCAGCACCCAGCTGTGCAGATCGACGAAATTCACGTAGTGCGGATCGACATCGGGCTTGCTCTCGGCCAGCTGGATGGCGATTTCCAGTACATCAGTCCATTTCAGGCTCATGCCCGCTCTCCGCTCAATGACCTTCGGAAACCTGGTTGATGGTGTATTTCGGAATCTCCACCACCAGGTCCTTGTCGCCCACCACGGCCTGGCAGGACAGGCGCGAGTCCGGTTCCAGACCCCAGGCCTTGTCCAGCATGTCGTCTTCCAGTTCGTCGGACGGCTCCATGGAATTGAAGCCCTCGCGCACGATCACGTGGCAGGTGGTGCAGGCGCAGGACATTTCGCACGCGTGCTCGATCTCGATGCCGTTGCGCAGTGCCGCCTTCATGATGGTTTCGCCCGGCTGGGCCTCGATCACCGCACCTTCCGGGCAGTGTTCGGCGTTCGGCAGAAATACGATCTGCGGCATCTTCGCTTATTCCTCGATTTCGTTGAGCCGGCGACCGGCCAGTGCGGCCTTGACGCTGGCGTCCATACGGCGCGCGGCAAAGGCGTCGGTCACCTGGGACAGGCGCTTGACCTGCTGTTCGATGGCGGCGGTATCGCTGCCGGCGGCCAGTTCGCGCAGGGTCTCCATGCTGGCCTCGATGGCCAGGCGCTCCTCGGCGTCCAGCAGGCGCTCGCCATCGGCGTCCAGCGCCGACTGCACGGCCTCCAGCAGGCGCTGGGCCTCGACCTGCTGCTCGCGCAGGGCGCGGGCGGCCATGTCGTCGCCGGCGTACTGGAAGGAGTCCTGCAGCATGCGGGCGATCTCGCCATCGGTCAGGCCGTAGGACGGCTTGACCTGGATGCTCGCCTCGACGCCCGAGGACAGCTCGCGGGCGGATACGCCCAGCAGGCCGTCGGCGTCGACCTGGAAGCTGACGCGGATCTTCGCCGCGCCGGCCACCATCGGCGGAATGCCGCGCAGTTCGAAGCGCGCCAGGGACCGGCAGTCCTTGACCAGCTCGCGCTCGCCCTGCAGCACGTGAATCATCATGGCCGTCTGGCCATCCTTGTAGGTGGTGAACTCCTGGGCACGCGCCACCGGGATGGTGGTGTTGCGCGGGATCACTTTCTCCATCAGCCCGCCCATGGTTTCCAGGCCGAGCGACAGAGGGATGACGTCCAGCAGCAGCAGCTCTTCGCCGCGCTTGTTGCCGGCCAGGGCATCGGCCTGGATGGCGGCGCCGATGGCCACCACCTGGTCCGGATCGATATCGGTCAGCGGCTCGCGGCTGAACAGCTCGCCCACGACTTCGCGGACGCGCGGCACGCGGGTGGAACCGCCAACCATGACCACGGCGCTGACTTCTTCCAGCTCCACGCCGGAATCACGCACGGCGCGGCGGCAGGCCTTCAGGCTGCGGGCGATCAGCGGATCGATCAGCGCTTCCATCTGGTCGCGGCCGAGCTTGCCACTCCAGCCTTCGTAGGCGACTGGCACGCTGGCGTTGTCGGTCAGGGCTTCCTTGGCCGCGCAGGCGGTCTGCAGCAGACGGCGCTGGGCGCCCGGATCGAGGTCGGCGCAGAGGCCGGCCTGCTGGATGATCCAGTCGGCGATGGCATGGTCGAAGTCGTCGCCGCCCAGGGCGCTGTCGCCGCCGGTGGCCAGGACCTCGAAGACGCCACGGGTCAGGCGCAGGATGGAAATGTCGAAGGTGCCGCCGCCCAGGTCATAGATGGCGACCACGCCTTCGGCGTTCTTGTCCAGGCCATAGGCCACGGCGGCCGCGGTCGGTTCGTTGAGCAGGCGCAGCACGTGCAGGCCGGCCAGACGCGCGGCGTCCTTGGTGGCCTGGCGCTGGGCGTCGTCGAAATAGGCCGGAACCGTGATCACCGCGCCGACCAGCTCGCCACCCAGGGTGGTTTCGGCGCGCTGACGCAGGGTGCGCAGGATTTCCGCCGAGACTTCCACCGGGCTCTTGGCGCCCTGGACGGTCTCGATGAAGGGCATGTGCGATTCGCCCTGGGTGAAGCGGTACGGCAACTGACCACCAAGCTGCTTCACATCCTCCAGGCCGCGCCCCATCAGGCGCTTGACCGAGATGATGGAGTTCAGCGGGTCCAGGGAGGCGCCGACGCGCACGCTCTCCCCCACCTCGATGCGATCGGCGAGGTAGCGCACCGCCGACGGCAGGATGACCTCGCCGCGCTCATCGGGCAGCGGCGCGGCAACGCCGCTGCGCACGGCAGCGACCAGGGAATTGGTGGTGCCCAGGTCGATCCCCACGGCCAGCCGACGCTGGTGTGGCTGGGGACTCTGTCCGGGCTCGGCGATCTGCAGTAGGACCATGCGGTTTCTAATCAGGCTTATCGGGCGCGACACGGGCCGCGCGGATTAATCGTCGAGTCGCTCTTCCAGCTGCCGCACTTCCTGCGCCAGCTTGTCGAGGAACTGCATGCGCCGCACCAGGCGTTCGGCGAGATCGCGTCGGGCGGCATCGTCCCAACAGTCGGCGAAGTCCGCCTCCAGTTGCTGCTGGGCCGATTTCAGCTGGCGCTTGAACTGCGCCACGCCGTCGAGATCGGCGCTGTCCTGGAGGTCTTCCAGTTCCTCGCGCAGTTGCATCTGCTGCAGGAGGAACTCCGGGTCCTGCACCGTGGCTTCCAGCGGCAGCGCATTGCCGCGCAGGGCCAGCAGGTACAGGGCGCGGCGCGGAGCGCTCTTGAGCGTCTGGTACGCGTCGTTGAGCTCGGCGGCCTTTTCCAGCGCCAGCCGCTGCTCGCGCTCGGAGGCATCGGCGAAACGGTCCGGATGGACGTTGCGCACCAGCTCGCGGTAGCGATTGCCGAGGGCTTCCAGATCGACGCTGAAGCTTGGCTGCAGGTCGAACAGCGCGAAGTGACAAGGACTACCCACACCCGACCTCAGACGTTGAAGCTTTCGCCGCAGCCACACTCACCGCGCACGTTCGGGTTGTTGAACTTGAAGCCCTCGTTGAGGCCTTCCTTGGTGAAGTCCAACTCGGTGCCGTCGAGGTAGACCAGGCTTTTCGGGTCGATGATGACCTTCACGCCGTGGCTCTCGTAGACCAGGTCCTCGGCTGCCAGTTCGTCGACGAACTCGAGCACGTAGGCCAGGCCGGAACACCCGGTGGTACGCACGCCAAGGCGAATGCCCTCGCCCTTGCCGCGCCCTTCGAGGGAGCGGCGAACGTGGTCGGCGGCGGATTCGGTCATGCTGATGGCCATGGGAACTCCTTACTCAACGAGTCGCGTCAGAGCAGACCTTTCTTCTGCTTGTAGTCGCGTACGGCCGCCTTGATGGCGTCCTCGGCGAGCACCGAGCAGTGGATCTTCACCGGCGGCAGGGCCAGCTCTTCGGCGATGGTGGTGTTCTTGATGGATTCGGCCTCGTCCAGGGTCTTGCCCTTCATCCACTCGGTGGCGAGGGAGCTGGAGGCGATGGCCGAGCCGCAGCCGTAGGTCTTGAACTTGGCGTCTTCGATCACGCCCTGTTCGTTGACCTTGATCTGCAGGCGCATCACGTCACCACAGGCCGGGGCGCCGACCATGCCGGTGCCGACGTCCGGGTCCTCGGCGTTGAGCTTGCCGACGTTGCGCGGGTTTTCGTAGTGGTCGATGACCTTGTCACTGTATGCCATGGCTAATCCTCACTTCTATGGGGCGGGTCAGTGGGCCTGCCACTCGACCTTGGTCAGGTCGACACCCTCTTTGAACATATCCCACAGCGGCGAGAGCTCACGCAGCTTGGAAACGGCTTCCACCACCTTCTGGGCGGCGTAGTCGACCTCTTCCTCAGTGGTGAAGCGGCCGAAGCTGAAACGGATGGAGCTGTGCGCCAGTTCGTCGTTGCGACCCAGGGCGCGGAGCACGTAGGACGGCTCCAGCGAGGCCGAGGTGCAGGCGGAACCGGACGATACGGCCAGGTCCTTGAGCGACATCATCAGCGACTCGCCCTCGACGTAGTTGAAGCTGACGTTGAGGATGTTCGGCGCATAGGACGTGGCGCTGCCGTTGACGTACAGCTCTTCCAGGCCCTGGACCTGCTCGAAGAAGCGCTTGCGCAGACCTTCGATGCGGGCCATTTCCTGGTGCATTTCTTCCTTGGCGATGCGGAAGGCCTCGCCCATGCCGACGATCTGGTGGGTCGCCAGGGTGCCCGAACGCATGCCGCGCTCATGGCCGCCACCGTGCATCTGGGCTTCCAGGCGCACGCGCGGCTTGCGGCGCACGTACAGCGCGCCCATGCCCTTGGGACCGTAGACCTTGTGGGCGGAGAAGGACATCAGGTCGACCTTGAGCTTCTCCAGGTCGATGTCGATCTTGCCGGCCGACTGGGCGGCATCGACGTGCAGCAGGATGCCGCGGGAGCGGGTCAGCTCGCCGATGGCAGCGATGTCGTTGACACTGCCGACTTCGTTGTTCACGTGCATGAGCGACACCAGGATGGTGTCCTCACGCAGGGCGGACTCGACCATCGCCAGGGTGATGATGCCCTCGGGAGTCGGCTCCAGATAGGTGATCTCGAAGCCTTCGCGCTCCAGCTGGCGGCAGGTGTCCAGAACCGCCTTGTGCTCGATCTTCGAGGTGACGATGTGCTTGCCCTTGGTCGCGTAGAAGTGCGCGACACCCTTGATGGCCAGGTTGTCGGACTCGGTGGCGCCAGAGGTCCAGACGATCTCGCGGGGGTCGGCATTGACCAGTTCGGCGACCTGGCGACGAGCATTCTCGACCGCTTCCTCGGCCTTCCAGCCGAAGACGTGGGAGCGCGAGGCCGGGTTGCCGAAATTGCCATCCACCAGCAGGCAGTCGGCCATCTTCTGAGCGACACGCGGATCCACCGGGGTGGTGGCGGAGTAATCGAGGTAAATCGGCAATTTCATCAGGTAACTCCTACAGGCGGGCGTTCGCTCAATCGATGGCGGACGCTTCAATCTTGTCGAGGCGCGGCGTCGTGCCCGTACCGCGGCGCTCATCCTGGCGCTGGGCCACCTCTTGAACTTCGCGGCGCTCGACCAGGTCGGCCAGGCTGATGCCGCTGAGGAACTCGTGAATCTGCTGGCTGAGGTCGCACCACAGGTGGTGGGTCAGGCAGGTAGCACCGGAATGGCAGTCGCCCTGGCCCTGGCAACGGGTGGCATCCACCGACTCGTTGACCGCATCGATCACCTGGGCGACGTGGATGCCGGCCATGTCCCGGGACAGCTGATAACCGCCGCCCGGGCCGCGCACGCTGACCACCAGGTTGCCACGGCGCAACTTGGCGAACAGCTGTTCCAGGTAGGACAGGGAGATACCCTGGCGCTCGGAGATATCGGCGAGAGAAACCGGGCCACGCTGGGCGTGCAACGCCAGATCGAGCATGGCGGTGACGGCATAGCGGCCTTTGGTGGTCAATCGCATGGGGACTTCCGGGAAGAATCGCTGGTTTGGAGAAAGTATGCTCTTTTCCGACTATTTAGGTCAACTATAAGTCCTATCACTTTAGTCGGAATTAACCAGCGGGCGGCGGCGCATTTTAGCAGGAAGCCAGCATCGGCGCATCACTGCGCCGACTTGCTGTCCTCGGCATCCTTCACCCCGGCGAAGTCCTCTTCGCGCAGGGCCGGAAGGTCTTTCGCGCAATAGTCGCTACCCAGAGCGGTCAGCGCCTTGCACATGCCCTCGAGACGGCCGTCGACCGCCTGCAGGTGATCGAGCAACTGACCAATGGCACGCGCCACCGGGTCGGGCATGTCCTGGCTGACGCCATAGGCATCGAAGCCCAGCTTCTCGGCCATCGCCTGGCGCTTGGCCTGCTGCTCGGCGTCATCCTTCATGATGATCCGCCCCGGGATGCCGACCACGGTCGCCCCCGGCGGCACTTCCTTGGTCACCACGGCATTGGAGCCGACCTTCGCGCCGGCACCCACGGTGAACGGGCCGAGCACCTTGGCGCCCGCCCCCACTACCACGCCGTCGGCCAGGGTCGGGTGACGCTTGCCCTTGTTCCAGCTGGTGCCGCCCAGGGTCACGCCCTGGTAGATGGTCACGTCATCGCCGATCTCGGCGGTCTCGCCGATGACGATGCCCATGCCATGGTCGATGAAGAAGCGCCGGCCGATCTTCGCGCCGGGATGGATCTCGATGCCGGTCAACCAGCGGCCGAAGTTCGACACCATGCGCGCCAGCCACTTCCAGCCGGACGTCCACAGGGCATGCGCCACGCGATGCAGCCATACCGAGTGCAGCCCTGGGTAGCAGGTCAGCACTTCGAAAGCGTTGCGCGCCGCCGGGTCACGATGAAATACGCTCTGGATATCTTCGCGTACACGCTCAAACATCTTCATCACTCCGCTTGGAAAGCTCCCCACGGGCAGCCTTCTGGGTTTCGGTGAGAATACCCCGCAGGATATTCATCTCCAGCTTGCTGACGCCGCTGCGACCGTACAAGCGGCGCAAGCGCGACATGAGATGGCGCGGCTTCTGCGGATCGAGGAAACCGATGTCCACCAGGGTGGACTCCAGATGCGCGTAGAAGCGCTCCAGCTCGTCCGCCGTCACCGGCAGACTGTTGAGCATCGCGGTGGTTTCCACCTTCTCCTGCTTGGTCGGCTGGCCCTGCGCGGCCAGCCAGGCCATGCGCACCTCGTAGACCAGCACCTGCACCGCCGTCGCCAGGTTCAGCGAGCTGAACTCGGAATTGGCCGGGATATGCACATGGAATTGACATCGCTGCAATTCCTCGTTGGTCAGGCCCGCGTATTCGCGGCCGAAGACTAGCGCCACCTCGCCGCCCTGCTGCACATGCTGCAGGCTGGTGGTGGCGCACTCGCGGGGGTCGAGCAGCGGCCAGGGAATGCGCCGGTCGCGCGCACTGGTGCCAAGCACCAGGCTGCAGCCGGCCAGGGCGTCTTCCAGGGTCGGCACGACCAGCGCCGCATCGAGGATGTCATCGGCGCCGGAGGCGCGGGCACGGGCCTCGCCGCTGGGGAAATCCATCGGATCGACCAGCACCAGGCGCGACAACCCCATGTTCTTCATCGCACGGGCCGTACCGCCGATATTGCCGGGGTGACTGGTGTTGACCAGCACCACGCGAATTCTGTCGAGCAACGCCAGCGACTCCACACAAAAGCGAAAAAGGGAGGGAATCCTACCGCAGCGGTGGGGCTTGCGCCACGCAGGCGACAGGTCACCCTATGAGCACCGCTGTTTTCTGTTAGAATGTCCGGCTTTCTTTAACGACCCAGGTGACCCATCCATGCAGCCTATGCTGAATATCGCCCTGCGCGCCGCTCGCAGCGCCGGTGAACTGATCTTCCGCTCCATCGAACGCCTGGACACCCTCTCGGTCAACGAGAAAGAGGCCAAGGACTACGTCACCGAGGTCGACCGCGCCGCCGAACTCTCCATCGTCACCGCCCTGCGCAAGGCCTACCCGAACCACGGAATCATGGGCGAAGAAGGCGGCATGCTCGAAGGCAGCGGCGAAGGCGCCGACTACCTGTGGATCATCGATCCGCTGGACGGCACCACCAACTTCATCCATGGCGTCCCGCACTTCGCCATCAGCATCGCCTGCAAATACCGCGGCCGCCTCGAGCACGCCGTGGTCCTCGATCCGGTCCGCCAGGAAGAGTTCACCGCCAGCCGCGGCCGTGGCGCCGCGCTGAACGGCCGCCGCCTGCGCGTGAGCAACCGCAAGAGCCTGGAAGGCGCCCTGCTGGGCACCGGCTTCCCGTTCCGCGACAGCCAGATGGACAACCTGGACGCCTACCTGGGCATGTTCCGTAGCCTGGTCGGCCAGACCGCCGGCATCCGCCGCGCCGGCGCCGCCAGCCTGGACCTGGCCTACGTCGCCGCAGGCCGCTACGACGCCTTCTGGGAGTTCGGCCTGTCCGAGTGGGACATGGCAGCCGGCGCCCTGCTGATCCAGGAAGCGGGCGGCCTGGTGAGCGATTTCACCGGCGGTCACGAGTTCCTCGAGAAGGGCCAGATCGTCGCCGGCAACACCAAGTGCTTCAAGGCGCTGCTGACCAGCATCCAGCCGCACCTGCCGCCGTCGCTCAAGCGCTGAGCCCGAGCCACGCAAGAAAAAGCCCGGCGATGTCCGGGCTTTTTCTTGCCCGCCGGAATCCCCCTCTTGTAGGAGCGAGCTTGCTCGCGAACAATTTTTACCGGCGCCCCAGTGCCAAGCGGTTCGCGAGCAAGCTCGCTTGTACGAAAAGCCGGGCATAGAAAAAGGCGCCCGATGGGCGCCTTTTCCGTTCACTCCTGGCAACTGCTTATTGCTGTCCCAGGACCAGGCGACCGCTCTTGTCGACCGGAATCTGCGAGCCCGGATCACGATCCATGCGGACCTGACCAGGCTTGCCGTCCAGCAGATATTTCACGTCGTAGCCGACGACCTTCTCGCTGGTGTCTTCGACGGTGCTGCAGCGGTTCTCGGTGGTGGTATAGGTGTCACGCTCCTGCATGCCCTCCTGCACCTTGTTGCCGGCATAACCGCCGCCGACGGCACCTGCCACGGTGGCGATCTTCCGACCGCTACCGCTGCCGATCTGGTTGCCCAGCAGGCCGCCAGCGATGGCGCCGATCGCCGTACCGGCGATCTGGTGGGTGTCCTTCACAGGACGCTGGTGAGTCACCGTGACGTCCTTGCAGACCTGACGAGGCGTCTTGATGGTTTCCTTGACCGGCTGGACAGCGAGCACTTCGGCATATTCAGGCCCGCGATCCACCAGACTGTATGTGGCCACGGCGCCACCGGCAGTCACGCCTACTGCGCCCAGCACGGTACCGATGAGCAACGACTTGTTCACATGAACCTCCTGTCTATCGTCTCGATTCGGGCTCTGCCCTTCACCTTGCCTTGGAGCGTTCAGATTGCAAGAAAGTTCCGACGAACCCACGACACACGACCTACAAACGAAAACTCCCGCCGTAGCGGGAGTTTTCTCTGGAGGCCTGGGAACGCGCTGTTACGGGCGCTCGTCGCCCTCCTTGCTCGGCGGCGGAATCAGATCCTCGCTGGACAGGTTCAGCCAGATCAGCACCACGTTGGCGATATAGATAGACGAGTAGGTACCCGCCATCACGCCGACGAACAGGGCGATGGAGAAGCCGAACAGGTTGTCGCCGCCGAAGAACAGCAGGGCGGCGATCGCCAGCAGGGTCGACACCGAGGTGGCGATGGTCCGCAGCAGGGTCTGGCTGGTCGAGATGTTGATGTTCTCGATCAGATTGGCCTTGCGCAATACGCGGAAGTTCTCGCGCACCCGGTCGAAGATCACGATGGTGTCGTTCAGCGAGTAGCCCACCACCGCCAGCACCGCGGCCAGCACGGTCAGGTCGAAGGTGATCTGGAAGAACGACAGCACGCCCATCACGATGATGGTGTCGTGGATCAGCGAGAGGATCGCCCCCAGGGCGAACTTCCACTGGAAGCGGAAGCCGACGTACAGCAGGATGCCGCCCAGCGCCAGGAGCATGCCGAGGCCGCCCTGGTCGCGCAGCTCTTCACCCACCTGCGGGCCGACGTACTCGACGCGCTTGAGGCTGGCCGGGTTGGCGGCGTCGGCCTGCTGCAGCGCGGCAGCGACCTTCTTGCCCAGCTCCGGGTCATCGCTGGGCATGCGCACCAGAACATCCCTGGCGTCGCCGAAGTTCTGCACCACGGCTTCGCCGAAACCAGCCTTCACCAATTGGGAGCGCACATGACCGAGGTCGGCCGGCTCCTGGTAGGTCAACTCGATCAGCGTACCGCCAGTGAAGTCGAGGCCGAAGTTGAGGCCCTTGACGAACCAGCTGCCGAGGGCGATCAGGGTCAGGATCAGGGTGCCGGCGAACGCAATGTTGCGTACGCCCATGAAGTTGATAGTACCGATCTTGATGTTCATCTCAGGCCCCTTAGATCCACAGCTTCTTGAAGTCGCGGCCGCCGAAGATCAGGTTGACCATCGCGCGGGTGACCATGATGGCCGTGAACATCGAGGTGATAATGCCGAGGGACATGGTCACGGCGAAGCCCTTCACCGGGCCGGTGCCCATGGCATAGAGGATGCCGCCGACCAGCAGCGAGGTCAGGTTGGCGTCAAGGATCGCGGTGAAGGCGCGGTTGAAGCCTTCATGGATCGCCCGCTGCACGGACATGCCCGCCGCCAGCTCCTCGCGTATCCGCGAGAAGATCAGCACGTTGGCGTCCACCGCCATACCCATGGTCAGCACGATACCCGCGATACCCGGCAGGGTCAGGGTCGCGCCGAGGATCGACATCAGCGCCACCAGCATGACCATGTTCAGACCCAGGGCGGCCGTGGCGATCACACCGAAGAAGCGGTAGATCACGATGATGAACAGGGATACGAAGAGCATGCCCCACAGCGACGCATCGACACCCTTGGCAATGTTGTCCGCACCCAGGCTCGGGCCGATGGTGCGCTCCTCGGCGAAGTACATCGGCGCGGCCAGGCCGCCGGCGCGCAGCAGCAGGGCCAGCTCGGAGGACTCGCCCGGAGCGTCCAGGCCGGTGATGCGGAACTGGTTGCCCAGCGGCGACTGGATGGTCGCCAGGCTGATGATCTTCTTCTCTTCCTTGAACGCCGGAACGGCGACTTCCTGCTCGACGCCGTCGACCACCTGCTTGACGTAGCGGGTGATCGGCTTCTGCTCGATGAACACCACCGCCATGCTGCGGCCGACGTTGTTGCGGGTCGCGCGGTTCATCAGCTCGCCGCCATGGCCATCCAGACGGATATTCACCTGCGGGCGGCCGTTCTCGTCGAAGCTGGCGCTGGCGTCGGTGACCTGGTCACCGGTGATGATCACGCCACGCTCCAGGGTCGCCGGCGGACGGCGCGGCTCGCGGAATTCGAAGGTTTCGGTGGCGGACTTGATCGCATCCGGCTCGGCGGCCAGGCGGAACTCCAGGTTGGCGGTCTTGCCGAGGATACGCTTGGCCTCGGCGGTGTCCTGCACGCCCGGCAGCTCGACCACGATGCGGTTGGCGCCCTGGCGCTGCACCAGCGGCTCGGAGACGCCCAGTTCGTTCACGCGGTTGCGGACGGTGGTGAGGTTCTGCTTGATCGAGTACTCGCGGATTTCCACCAGCTTCGCCGGGGTCATCGCCAGACGCAGCACCTGCATGCCGGCACGCTCGCTCTGGGTGACTTCGAAATCACGGTAGTCCTTGGCGATCAGCGACCTGGCCTTGTCCAGATCGGCTTCTTCGGTGAAGCCCAGCTGGATGCCGCCGTCCTGCGCCGGCAGGCTGCGATAACGCACGCGCTCCTTGCGCAGGACGCTCTTGATCTCGCTCTCGTAGACATTCAGGCGGGCATCGACGGCCTTGTCCATGTCCACTTCCAGCAGGAAGTGCACACCACCGGACAGGTCGAGACCCAGCTTCATCGGGCGGGCAGCGATGCTGCGCAGCCAGTTCGGCGTGGTCTGCGCCAGGTTCAGAGCGACCACGAAATCGTCACCCAGCGCGCGGCGGACGATGTCCTTGGCCGGCAGTTGGTCTTCCTGCCGGGTCAGGCGGATCAGACCGCTGTTCTTGCCCAGGGAGCCCGCCTTGACGGCGATGCCCGCATCGGCCAGGGCCTTGCTGGCCTTGTCCAGGTCAGACTGGGAGATCTGCAGCGCAGTGCTCGCGCCACTGATCTGCACGGCCGGGTCATCCGGGAAGAGGTTGGGTGCGGAATAGATGAAACCGACGGCTAGGACCGCCAGGATCAGCAGATACTTCCACAGGGGATACTTGTTGAGCATGACACCGCCCGTTATGACGCGGGGCGCATCATGCGCCCCGTCGATTGGGTTTCTGTTGGTTGGCTCAGATGGCCTTCAGCGTGCCTTTCGGCAGGGTCGCGGCGATCGCGCCCTTCTGGAACTTCAGCTCGACGCTGTCGGAAACTTCGACGACGACGAAATCGTCGGCAACCTTGATCACCTTGCCAGCGATACCAGCGGAAGTGACGACTTCGTCACCCTTCTGCAGGCCGGCGAGCAGGTTCTTGTGCTCCTTGGAACGCTTGGCCTGGGGACGCCAGATCATCAGGTAGAAGATGACCAGGAAACCGACCAGGAACACCCACTCGAAGCCGGTGCCAACCGGGCCGGCAGCGGCGGCGGGGGCTGCGGCGTCAGCGTAGGCAGCGGGAATTAGAAAGCTCATTGGAAACTCCTGTCACAAGGCTTTTCGATGATTCGAAGAAAGGTCAGTCCGCCAGCGGCGGCGTGGGAAGTCCGCGCTTGGCGTAGAAGGCGTCGACAAAGTTCGCCAATGTACCCTGTTGGATTGCCTCGCGCAAACCAGCCATAAGCCGCTGATAATGCCGCAAGTTATGGATGGTATTGAGCATGCTGCCGAGCATTTCCCCGCACTTGTCCAGGTGGTAGAGATAGGCGCGGGAGAAGTGCTTGCAGGTGTAGCAATCGCAGGTCGGATCCAGCGTCGATTCGTCGTGCTTGTGCACCGCATTGCGGATCTTGATCACCCCGGTGTCGACGAAAAGATGACCATTGCGCGCATTGCGGGTCGGCATGACGCAATCGAACATGTCGACGCCCCGGCGCACACCTTCCACCAGGTCCTCGGGTTTGCCCACTCCCATCAGGTAACGAGGTTTGTCGGCCGGCATGTGCGGCGGCAGGAAGTCCAGCACGCGGATCATCTCCTCCTTGGGCTCGCCCACCGACAAGCCGCCGATGGCCAGGCCGTCGAAGCCGATCTCGTTCAGCCCTTCCAGCGAGCGCATGCGCAGCTCTTCGTGCATGCCGCCCTGGACGATGCCGAACAACGCCGAGGGGCTGTCGCCGTGGGCGATCTTCGAGCGCTTGGCCCAGCGCAGCGACAGCTCCATGGAGCGCTTGGCCACGTCGAACTCGGCCGGGTACGGCGTGCACTCGTCGAAGATCATCACGATGTCCGAACCCAGCGCGCGCTGCACGGCCATGGACTCTTCCGGGCCCATGAAGACCTTGGCGCCGTCCACCGGCGAGGCAAAGTACACGCCCTCCTCCTTGATCTTGCGCAGCGCGCCCAGGCTGAACACCTGGAAGCCGCCGGAATCGGTGAGGATCGGCCCCTGCCACTGCATGAAGTCATGCAGGTCGCCGTGCTTGCGGATCACCTCGGTGCCCGGGCGCAGCCACAGGTGGAAGGTGTTGCCGAGGATGATCTGCGCGCCGATGCCCTCGATGTCGTGCGGGAGCATGCCCTTCACGGTGCCGTAGGTGCCCACCGGCATGAACGCCGGGGTCTCCACCACGCCGCGCGGGAAAGTCAGGCGGCCACGGCGGGCCTTGCCCTCGGTGGCCAGCAGTTCGAATTTCATGAAGCTCATGGATCAGTCCTCGGGGCCGCGCGGTGCCGGATTGCGGGTGATGAACATGGCATCGCCGTAGCTGAAGAAGCGATAGCCCTGCTCCACCGCCGCCGCGTAGGCGGCCATGGTCTCCGGGTAGCCGGCAAAGGCCGAAACCAGCATCAGCAGCGTGGATTCGGGCAGGTGGAAGTTGGTCACCAGGGCGTCGACCACATGGAAGGGCCGCCCCGGGAAGATGAAGATGTCGGTATCGCCGCTGAAGACCTTGAGCTGCCCATCGCGGGCGGCGCTCTCGAGCGAACGCACGCTGGTTGTGCCGACGGCGATCACCCGGCCGCCACGCGCCTTGCAGGCAGCCACGGCATCGACCACGTCCTGGCCGACCTCCAGCCACTCGTGGTGCATGTGGTGGTCCTCGATGCGCTCGACCCGCACCGGCTGGAAGGTGCCGGCCCCCACGTGCAGGGTGACGAAGGCGGTATCGACGCCCCTGGCGCGGATCGCCTCCAGCAGCGCCTCGTCGAAATGCAGGCCGGCCGTGGGCGCGGCCACGGCGCCGGCACGCTCGGCGTAGACGGTCTGGTAGCGCTCGCGGTCGGCAGCCTCGTCAGGCCGGTCGATATAGGGCGGCAGCGGCATGTGGCCGACACGCTCCAGCAACGGCAGCACTTCCTCGCTGAAGCGCAGCTCGAACAGCGCGTCGTGGCGCTGCAGCATTTCCGCTTCGCCACCGCCGTCGACAAGGATCGTCGAACCCGGCTTGGGCGATTTGCTGGAACGCACGTGGGCGAGCACGCGATGGCTGTCCAGCACGCGCTCCACGAGGATCTCCAGCTTGCCGCCGGAAGCCTTCTGGCCGAACAGGCGGGCGGGAATCACCCGGGTGTTGTTGAACACCATCAGGTCGCCCGGCTTGAGGAAGCCGAGGATGTCGGCGAATTGCCGATGGCTGAGCTCGCCGCTCGGACCATCCAGCACCAGCAGGCGGCTGGCGCGGCGTTCGGCAAGCGGATGGCGGGCGATCAGCGCCTCGGGTAGATCGAAATGAAAGTCGGCGACACGCATGGGGGGAGCTATCTCGAAGGGCCGCATATCTTACTGGAATTGCCAAATTCTGACCAATCGAGCGGATTGACCGCCGCAGAGCGCATCCCTATACTGCGCCGCCATTGCCTCGGTGGCGGAATCGGTAGACGCGGCGGATTCAAAATCCGTTTCTGGCGACAGAGTGAGAGTTCGAGTCTCTCCCGGGGCACCACCTGACTCTTCGAGAGAAGTGCCAGGACACCAGCAAAACCGGCCTTTGAGCCGGTTTTTTGTTGCCTGCGATTTTATGCGCTGCCACAAATCTGCCCTTGAGCCTGGAAGTAGCGCAAAGCGGACTTCCCCTTCCCTTCGGCGCAAGCGTAAGCCCCGCCTCGGCACAGCGCGAAAAATGGAGAATATCCAGAACTGGTCGCATGAGAAGGCAAGGCCTCAGAGGCACTGAAAGCGCCTCCTACTGGGGCAAAGAGCCCCAGCGCCGCCATCGAGGAACTGCCCCAGCTTATCGGCCCGGTCAGCTTCAGCCTCGCCGGGCGTAGAAGAATTTCCCCCTCCGCTCCGGCGTGTCACTGATCTTGAGGCCTACAGGATACCGACCTCGCTCAGGCAAGCCTTACGAGCAGCTTCCAGTGCTGGTCTTGCTGACATAGGCTCGCCCAGTCGCACTGACATCCACTACCCGCTCCTGCGCGCCCACCGTCGGCGTAGCCCGGCAGACGGTGAGGCTCGCCTGGGTATTGCCGACACCGGACGGCTGGAAGTCGATATGCGTGACTTCGGATGTGACCTTGAAGCCGGCCGGCGCCGCTGCGTGCTTCTGGATCACGGTAGTGTCGACGAGGATGATCCAGCCCTGCTCCCAGCCGCCTGAGCCGCAGGTGCTGCCATCGCTGGACACACACATCTTGGTCACTTTGTTGCGCTTGATCGCCTCGCTACGCCCCAGCGCCACGCCAGCCACCAGATCGTTGGCGCTGGCGCTGAGCTTGCCGGCCAAGGTGGCGTCGGTGAACGACGGCACTGCAAGGGAGAGCAGAATCGCCGCCACCGCAACCGTGACCATCAGTTCGAGCAGGGTGAAGCCACTGGACGCTCGACGAGAGTGCATTGCCATCCCCGCTCCTATCGCTCGATGTTCCAGAACACCCAGGACTTCGGCCGGATGCCTGCTGCCGGAGGCTTGGCTTCGCAACCTTGCAGCGAAGAATCGGTGGCACAGTCACCACCGCCGATGATGAAGGGCTTCTGCGTCCCATCATCGAGTATGACGACGCCAGCCACCGGCGATGGTGCCAACCCGCCTCCTGCAATCACCGAGAAGCGATCGCCGTTGGAACCTTCGGCATTCTTATAGTTGATGTTGTAGTTGCGTGCCGTCCCGAGACTGGCGCAACTGGTAGTACTGGGTACTGCTGGCTCATGGGTACTGAAAATGATGGTATCGAATAGCAGCAGCGCGGAGGTTACCACCTGCTCCGTCGATTGCAGTTCCAGGTACCACCCCTTTGGATGAGCAGCGAGATCGCTGGCCGGCGGCGTTGCAGTGCTGGTAATGGCCAGCAGCGAACTATTGCAGATCACATCAGCGCTGCAGGTATCGTTCTCGGTGGTCAGCCAGGTCGGATCGATCGGCTTGTCACGCAGACTGTAGAACCGATTGTCCACAGTCATGGCAGAGGTATAACTGCGGATAGGTTTCTCCCGGTCTCCCGAACCGACAACGATCACGTACTCGCCGTTGGCCACCGCCACTTCTGGGCCATACATGAACTTGCGATTCGCCGAGCAACTGGAAGCGGTGTTACAGCCCAACGCAGCAATCTTGGTAATGACCCAGTTAGCCGGCGCGGTATTTCCGAGGGGGCTGGCCCCAGTAGTATTCGAGACAGGTCCGGAAATGCGATAGATGTTACCGCCCAGGTCCGTGGCATAGCCGTAGCTCGCCATACCGTTGCTATCGGTCAGCATGGTCACATCACCGACGACGCCACGATCGGTCGTGAAGGTCTTGAGCAGCGCCCCGCTATCGGCATTCAGCAGATAGATCTTGTTGCCCTTGGCGCTGGAGGTACAGGTATTGGGATCACCGTCCTCGCAAACATCGTAGCCACCGCCCATTGCCAGTATCGTTTCAGTCCCGCTGCCATAGCCTGTCGCCTTGAAGGCAGTCGGTGTGGCCCAGGTCTGGCCGATCTCACTGAAGCCGGTGCTGCAGCCGTTGTCATCACCCATGTTGGGGCAGCCGAGTTTCCATTTCAGCGTCGGAGATTCAGGGTCCGTGACGTTGAATGAATAGATAGCCCGCCCACCACGCCGCATGGCCGCATAGATCCAGGTGCTGGTGCCCTGCCGCACCGCCGTAATGGAGCCATCCATGCCGTAGGACTTGGGCTGGGGCGTCGGCGTAGCGGTCGTATGCCCAGGGAAGCTGATGGTCACGTTGTTGTCGCGCAGTCGTTTGATGCTCGGATAGAACTCCGGCGGCATGAACGACCAGAACTCGCTGCCAGCACTCACTGAGCCGATGCTGGCGGTACGGTTACCGTTGATGGCATGCAGCAAGCCATCGTTTCCGCCGTAGTAGACCACCACCCGGGGATCAGACTCCGTTCCGTAGTTGATGGCTGCCGGACGCGAATGCACGATATCGCCGTGCACCGAGGGGCGCACCTCGGCGGGGTCTCTGAACTCATCGCCTTTGTTGTTGGCACCCCGAGCCCAGTTGATCACGTTGTCACGATCCGCGTCCGCCACGCCCAACAGCGTCGAAGTGATTGCCGCGTTGCCGGTATTGAAATTGGTGAGCGTAGTGCATCCCGTGGGGGCACAGGTCTTCACCGTACGAGTAGTGGACTGGCGCAACATGTAAGCCTGCGCCCCCTTCTCCACGATATTTCCATCCGGAGAGTTGGAGACATCCGAGCCCGGCACCGTCAGGCAATTGCCTTGCGGCTTGTTGGTCCAGTAGGTGTCCGTAGTGCTGGGCGTCCAGAAACTCCGCGCGCATTCAGTGACGAAGCCGGTAGCGCTGTTGATCGCACTTTTGTCAGCAGCATCCACCGTCTGCAACTTGTCGTTGACCATCCCCAACTTGTACTGCTTAAGGTTGCCCGCCCAACGCGGGAAGGAATCCGAATCGGGGCGGAACATACCGACGAACACCTGGTTCAGATAGGTGCTTTGGGTATTGACGCTGACCGGCAAGGTCACGGAGGCGAACACGCTGTTGGTCGCCTGGATTTCGGAGAAAATAGAATTCAGCGCATCGGCGATCTCGGTGCCGGTGGAACTGACGTCGAAATACTTGCCACTGCTGACGTTAGCCATGCTCTTGAGCAGAGCGGTCCACCCTGGCCCCTGACCAGTGGTGACCTTGTTGATATCCACCGTATAGGTAGTGATGTTCAGGCGGCTCTTCTTCATGAAGCGCGCCCACTCGTCGGCCACGTTGTCCTGCGAGCCGCTGGGGGAAATCGGAATCGCAGTGGTGTTGCCGCCCGCCGTGGTCAGCGCAGCGGTGGCCTGCTCGATGTCGTTGGTATTGTCCTGCGCAGCGCCGTTGCTGATATAGATAATGAAGTTCTTGGCGCAGCCGGCAATGATGGGATTATTGTAGCGACCACTGTCCTTCGCCGGCAGTGCGTTATTGCCGAGCGCGTAGATGGCATTCGAGGCCACCGTACCCGAGGTATTGCCGGAATAGTCGGTCTTGACCTTCTGGTTGCCGGAGTTGGGCACCCCAGCCGAGTAGTACAGCCAGGCTTCTTCCATGGCCTTGCTGATCTTGCCGCCGTTGGATTTGTCGCCCCCCACATCCAGGCTGTTCATCAGCGTCTGGTACGTGGTCTTCGTGGCATCGTCGAACAGGCGGATGGCAGCACGAACATAGGCTCCGTCATCACCTTTGTTCCCATTTCCGCTCTCGGTAAACATCATCAGGCCAACACGGAACTTGTTCGCCTGAAGCCCGTTGATCACCGACACCAAAGCAGCCTTCTCGTTGAGGAACGGCGTCTCCCAGTTGGCTGTGTTGTCGAGGACTATCAACACGTTCGGCGCGTCAGCTTCGTTCGGAGGTGTACCGACGAACAAGTCGATATCCTCCGCATGAACCGTCACCTGCGCGACGCACAGAGCGCACAATGCAAGAACTCGCCAGAAGACCGAGACATTGCCCTGAGCTTTCATCTTCATACTCCGCACACTGCACGTTTCTGCGTATCGGTGAGCTGTACGCGCACCCCCGAACGCACCTTGACCGAAGCGCCGCTCATGTCATCGGTCACCGTGGCATTCAACGCCCAGACGGTATTCCAGTCCTGACTGCACATACTCTTGGTCCCCTGGCCACAGAGCGACTCATTGCCACTCGGCCTGGCGCTCATGCACACCGGCGTGGCCATCTGCACCACGTAATCCCTGATACCGTCGTTGTTGATGTCAACATCCAGCGGCTCGCCCTGCGGAGCCGTGGTGAACGCCGAACCGAGCACCCGCTGGATACCGATGTTTGCTGCAGCGATGGCCTCGTTGCGGAATTGCATGTTGCCCACCGCCTTCAGGTTGGTTCCGCTCAAGGTGTAGGCACTGCCCACCATCAGCATCAACATCAGCAGCATCACCAGGACGACCACCAGGGTCGCACCACGCTGCTCACCCGCCTTGCCACTTATGCTCATGGCGTCTGCCTCCTACGGGAAACGTTCACCAGCGCTGCGCTGGAGGTGAACAGGTGCCGCTTGTAGCCATCGGTGAACGGCCCCAGGGTACTTCCCCCCAGGACGTACTCCTTGTCCGAGGTATAACCCGGCGTTGCCGTACGACTGCGCACCAGGACGTAGAGCTTGGCTTCCACCACATTGATCAGCGCGTCTATGGTGCAGGGAGCCGCAGGCGGTTCCTCGTCGCAATGAATGAAACTGCCATCTGCCGAACCGTCTCCGCGGTTGGTAGGTGATGTCTTGTTGTCTTCATTAGCCCAGATGACCGCTTGATCGTTATGCACGGCGCCGCCGGAATCGCTGACGTTGTCGATGCCAAGCTCGACACGAAGCGCCTCGACCCCCTCGATCAGCGGCACCGCCGTCTGCTGGCCGTTGCTGGGAGTGGCACCACCGGTGTAGTCGAACTGCGAGCGCATCAGCGTGGGGATGCCATCGCCTGGGGTCACCGCATAATCGCGCACGTAATAGAGGTCGGTGATGTACTTGCGCCGCTCCGCCAGGGTGAGGCAGTCGCGCTGATGCAAAGTGAATCCGCCGGTGCCAAGTACATAGGAGGATGTGGGCTCGGTGTCACAAGAAGACACCTGGAAGTACACTTTGCCGGCTGTTAAAGACTCGCAGTTGCCGATACCTGGCACGCAGGTTTCAACATGCCGGACCACCAGCACGTCGGAATCAGCCGCCAGGTCGGTGACGATTCCGGAGCATCCCGGGGGAGCCGCCGAGTAAGTCTGCACGGCAATGCCCAAGGCGGCAGTCTTGTCATCCACCGTCCACGTCGAGAAATCGCCGCATACCGGCGGCAATGCCGCAGGCACATCAGTCGGAATATTGCTCGACGTCAAATCGTCGAACTGCGGGATATAGCCATTCCAGAAGCCGGCGTGGGCCAGGTCTTCCTGCAGCAGTTGAACAGCGAAGCGCCCATTCTCGATCAGCGAGTTGGTGTTGGCCATATCGTCGTTGGTGCGGCGCAGATTGAGGTAAAGCGTCAGGACGCCAACCATGATCAGCAGCCCGATGGTCACCGCGACCATCATCTCGACCAGGGTGAAGCCTCGTTGCTGGAAAGTACGCCTCATAGCGTGGCCACCCTCACGATAGTGGTAACCACACGCCGACAGAGATCATCTTTGCATTCTGCTGAGCCGCCATCGTAATCATCCTTGCCACAGGCCACGCTGGCAGGAGGCGCCGAAATGGGGCTCATGCCTTGCCAGGCCACGGTGATCAGGTACTGTCCGCTGCCCAGGGACTCGATGCAGCCACGCCCGCCCAGCATGGCTCCGGCCTTGACGCTACCACCGCCGACTTCGGCCGCACCCTGCAAGCTGTTGCACCAGTCGGCCTTGTCCGCTTGCGCGCGCGTGGCGGTGCTGGTTGGGCAACTCATACCCGCGCCGACGGGACTGGAACTACCAGTGACATAGTTGCCAGAGCTGTTCGGATTGGCCGTCATCCGGCTGGACATATCGTTGAGCAGCAACAGCGCCTGGGCGCGCTGGTAGGACTCCATCTCCGAAAGCTGCATACGCGCCTGCAGCTTGGCCAAGCCGAGAAGGCCCAGGGAAATGATCAGGATGCTGACCAGCAGCTCGATAAGGGTCAAACCACGCTGTCGGGGGGCGTCCATATCGATCACCACTTGGCCGGCGGCGTCTTGGTGCCGTCGCTTTTCAGGGTCAGGTTGCCGTCGCTGGCTTGTGCGCCAGTCGCGGTGAAGGTGATGGTGAAGGTCGGCGGCGTTCCGGTGCCCAGGGTGATGTCGTAGCTGTAGCTGCCCGACACTTCGCTGGGCAACGCGTAACCGCCCGCTTCCAGTGCGGTCTTGTCCGCATAGGCGCGGTTGGCCAGCAGGTACTGCTGTTCGCGATTGGCGATGTCCATCATCTGCGCCTGCGCGGCGGAGCGTTTGCCGCGAATGACGTACTGCTGATAGCTGGGATAGGCGATGGCAGCCAGAATGGCGACGATCGCCGCAACTACCATCAATTCAATCAGGGTGAATCCACGGGAACGAATAGGCATTTATTCAGACTCTTGTTCCAAAGCCTTCCCAGACAACTCTATTAGTGAAACGGCGGACTGCCATTCCGCTGACCAGCAATTTGAGACCAGTCGTCGCCCATCGCTGTATAAAAAGTTAATCAACGAATAATTCACTGGATCCAATCCTTGAAAAGCCGACCTGCAAGAGGCCCGCAAGGGCGCGCCATTAGAGCGAAACGCCCCGATCACGACAAGTGCCCTCGCGACAGCTGCCGCGATCGAATTTCCATCAGAAAATCCTGATTCGTGCACGACCGTGGGCTGAAACTCTCCCTTAAAACCAAATAACAAATGTCAAAAATTTGTTAAGAGAAACACTGCTTTAATTTGAAAGTGTGAATCACATACCACTCTTATTTATCGGCTCCACAGGGATTAGATGCAGGACATAGAGCGGTAACGCCGCCAGAAAAACTCGCCGCGGCTCCCCTGCGCTCGCCGGCCAGGTTATGCAAGCCCTGCCAATCGATGACAGAACCGCCCAACAGACTCCAACCAACTGACCAACGCCCTCGCTGCATCGCCGCGCAACGACATCCCTGCCATGCGACCGTTCGCCTCGCCTCCAGGCAAGCGGCATCCAGCCGAGAACCTAACCGGCCGGAAACCGTATAATCCCGCCCCATTCATCCGGGGCAGCGCCCCGCCGACCCACGACCCGCCATAGAAGACGCCATGTCCAAACCGCAGCTCCAGCCCGCGGGAAACTTCCCGCCTGCCCCGCTCATTCGCCGCCTCGCCGCCATGTTCTATGACTTCCTGCTCTGCGTGGCGCTGATGATGGTCGTGACGCTGATCTATCAGCAGGGCGTCCTCCGGCTCATCTACGGCAGCGAGAAGCTCAGGCAACTGGCCGACCAGGGCGGCCTGACAGGCGATCCGCTGCTGTCCAGCCTGCTGTTCATCAGCCTGTTCGCCTTCTTCGCCAAGTTCTGGACCCACAGCGGCCAGACCCTCGGCATGCAGGTCTGGGGCATTCGCGTGCAGAATGCCGACGGCTCGCGGATCAGCCTGCTGCAGGCACTGCTGCGCTTCGTCATTTCCATCGGCTCCTGGGCCTGCCTGGGCCTGGGCTTCCTGTGGATGCTCTGGGACAAGGACAAGCGCACCTGGCACGACCGCTACTCGGAAAGCGTGGTGATCCAGATTCCCAAGGACGTACGCAAGGCGACTCAGGGCCGGGGCTGATCCGGCTTCGGACACGAAAAAGCCGGCAATCGCCGGCTTTTTCGTGGATCTCGCGGAAGAGCTCCGCTCAACCGGCCCTTCGCAGCAGCAGCATGCCGAGGAAGGCGCAGATCGCCGCGGGCACCAGCACCGCCAGCAACGGCGGGAAGTTGAACACCTGGCTGGACGGGCCGAGCAGGTCCTGGGCGATGCGGAAGGTGAAGCCCACCAGGACGCCGGTGAAGACGCGCTGGCCGAGCGTCACGCTGCGCAGCGGGCCGAAGATGAAGGAAATCGCCATCAGCACCAGCGCCGCCGTGACCGCCGGCTGCAGGACCTTGGTCCAGAACGCCAGCCAATAGCGGTTGGAACTCAACCCCTGCTCCTGCAGGTAATGGATGTAGTTCCACAGACCGCTGATCGACAGGGCCTCCGGCTCCATCACCACGGTGTGCAAGGTTTGCGGGCTGAGCTGGATATCCCAGACCTCACGGGGCTTGCTCACCACCTCGCTGCGCTTTTCATCGGCATGCAACATCGTGGTGGTCACGCCTTCCAGGACCCACTGGTTGTTCTGGTAGGTGGCCTTTTTGGCGAAACTGGCAGTCTGCAAACGGCGCGCGTCGTCGAAGCCATAGCGGGTCACGCCCAGCAGCACGCCGTCGGAGCGCACCACGTTGATATGGATGAACTCATGGCCCTGGCGATGCCACAGACCGGCCTTCGAGCTCTCCACCCCGCCGGCGCTCTGGGCCAGGGCGCGGCCGGTCTGGGCCATGGTCTCGGTGTAGGGCACCACGTATTCGCCCAGCAGGATGCCGGCGAACATCAGCACCAGCATCGGCTTCATGACCGCCCAGACGATGCGCTGCAGCGACACGCCGGCGGCGCGCATGACGGTCAGCTCGCTGTTGCTGGCCAGGGAGCCGAGCCCCACCAGGCAGCCGATCAGCGCCGCCATCGGCAGCATGTCGTAGGCGCGGCCGGGGGCGGTGAGCAGGGTGAACCTGAGCGCATCCGCGAGGGTATAGGTGTCGGTCAGTTGCCCCAACTGGTCGACGAGGGAGAACAGTTCGGCCAGGCCGAGGATCACCCCGAGCACGGCGAGGATGGCGACGAAAACGGTGACGCCGATGTAACGGTCCAGCTTACGCATGCTTCGGCTCCCGCCCGGATTTGGTCCGCATGGCGGCCAGCTTGAGCCTCAGCGACTCCCAGTACAGCAACAGCAGTCCGATCGCCAGGAACAGCGCATGGATCCACCACAGGCCCAGTGCGAGCGGGATCCTGCCCTTGTCGAGCATGCCCCGGCCGGTGATCAGCAGCGCCAGGTAGGTCATGTACAGCAGGACCGCCGGCAGCAGCTTGAGGAAACGCCCCTGGCGCGGATTCACCCGGGACAGCGGCACCGCCAGCACGGTGACCACGAAGACCAGCAGCGGAATGGAGAGACGCCACTGCAGTTCGGACTGCATGCGCAGATCCTTGCTGCCGATCAGCTCGCTGGTCGGGATCGCGTCGCGGTCATCGATCTCGCTGCTGACTTCCGGCTTGGGCAGCAGCACGCCATAGGTGTCGTACTTGATCGCCCGGTAGTCGGCCTGCCCCGGCGTGCCGTCGTAGCGATAGCCGTCCTTGAGGATCAGGTAGCGGCTGCCATCGGCATGGATCTGCTGCTCGCCGCTGCTCGCCACCAGCACCGAATTGCCGCCGTCCCTGCCGTTGCGCGGCCGGTTCTTGTCGGAGATGAACACCCCGCCCAGCTGCGTGCGCTCGTTGGCCAGGGTCTCGGTGTAGGTGACCCGCGAGCCATCGCGCATCGACTGGAAACGCCCCGGTGCCAGGGTGTCGAACTCGGTCATCGCATCCTGCTTGTTCAGCAGCAGCTGCATCCGGGTGATGCCCTGCGGCGCCAGCAACAGGCTCAGCCAAGCGACGACTAGTGCCACCAGCAGCGCCGGCGCCAGGGTATAGGCCAGCAGGCGCTGCTGGCTCATGCCGGTGGCGGTCAGCACGGTCATCTCACTGTCCAGGTACAGCCGCCCGTACGCCAGCAGGATGCCCAGGAACAGCCCCAGCGGCAGGATCAGCTGGAGGAAGCCCGGCAGGCGCACGCCCATGATCATGAACAGCGAGCCCGGGTCGAGCATGCCTTGGGCGGCCTGCGCCAGGTACTTGATGAAACGGCCGCTCATGATGATCACCAGCAGCACGGCGCTCACCGCGCTCATGGTGATCAGCACTTCACGGGACAGATAACGGAAGACAATCAAACCGGACACTCCAGGGTTGTCACGCTCACGCGGCTACGCTCAAACTAGCCGCCGTGAAGCCTTGCCGGCCCGCGCAAGCGCGGCCCAGGCGAAAATAGCCGGCATTATCCTGCGATTCGCCAGACCTGTCACTGCGCAGTCCATCTTCTTCGCAGACCACTCAAGCTCTTTGTCCTGGGGACACTCAGCCATGGAATTCCTCGTAAAAAGCGTACGTCCGGAAACCCTGAAGACCGCCACCCTGGTCATCGCCGTCGGCGAAGGCCGCAAGCTCGGCGCCACCGCCAAGGCCGTCGACGAAGTCACCGGCGGCGCCATCGGCGCCCTGCTCAAGCGCGGTGACCTGGCCGGCAAGGTCGGACAGACCCTACTCCTGCAGGATTTGCCGAATCTTAAGGCCGAGCGCGTCCTGCTGGTCGGCGCCGGCAAAGAGCGTGACCTCTCCGACCGCGCCTACCGCAAACTGGTTTCCTCGGTGCTCTCCACCCTGAAGAACCTGGGCGGCGCCGACGCCGTCCTGGCCCTGGGTGACCTCGCCGTGAAAGGCCGCACCGCCCACGGCAAGGCGCGCCTGCAGGTGGAAACCCTGGCCGACGGCGTCTACGTCTTCGACCGCTTCAAGAGCCAGAAGGCCGACGCGCCGAAGCTGAAGAAGATCACCCTGCTGGTCGACAAGGCCGATGCCGCCGCCGTCGAGCAGGGCGCCAGGGAAGCCCAGGCCATCGCCAACGGCATGGCCCTGACCCGCGACCTCGGCAACCTGCCGCCGAACCTCTGCCACCCGAGCTTCCTCGGCGAGCAGGCCAAGGCGCTGGGCAAGGAATACAAGGGCCTGAAGGTCGAAGTCCTCGACGAGAAGAAACTGCGCGAGCTGGGCATGGGCTCCTTCCTCGCCGTGGCCCAGGGCAGCGACCAGCCGCCGCGCCTGATCGTGCTGCAGTACAACGGCGGCAAGAAGGACGAGGCGCCCCACGTGCTGGTCGGCAAGGGCATCACCTTCGACACCGGCGGCATCAGCCTCAAGCCCGGCCTGGGCATGGACGAGATGAAGTTCGACATGTGCGGCGCCGCCAGCGTGTTCGGCACCTTCCGCGCCGTGCTCGAACTGCAGCTGCCGATCAACCTGGTCGGCCTGATGGCCTGTGCCGAGAACATGCCCAGCGGCGGCGCCACCCGCCCGGGCGACATCGTCACCACCATGAGCGGGCAGACCGTCGAGATCCTCAACACCGACGCCGAAGGCCGCCTGGTGCTGTGCGATACCCTGACCTACGCCGAACGCTTCAAGCCGCAATCGGTGGTGGACATCGCCACCCTCACCGGCGCCTGCATCGTCGCCCTGGGCTCCAACACCTCGGGCCTGATGGGCAACAACGACGCGCTGGTCCGCCAGTTGCTCAAGGCCGGCGAGCAGGCCGACGACCGCGCCTGGCAGCTGCCGCTGTTCGACGAGTACCAGGAGCAACTGGACAGCCCCTTCGCCGACATCGCCAACATCGGCGGCCCGAAGGCCGGCACCATCACCGCCGGCTGCTTCCTGTCGCGCTTCGCCAAGAAATACCACTGGGCGCACCTGGACATCGCCGGCACCGCCTGGATCAGCGGCGGCAAGGACAAGGGCGCCACCGGCCGCCCGGTGCCGCTGCTGACCCAGTACCTGCTGGACCGCGTGAAGTAATGGCACAGCGCAACCTGCCGATGGGATCGAACGCATGACCCGGGTCGACTTCTATGTCATCCCCAGCGCCGATCCCGACGCACGCCTGACCATCGCCTGCCGCCTCGCCGAAAAGGCCTGGCGGCAGGGCATGCGCGTCTTCGTGCTGTGCGATGGCGAGGCCCAGCGCGAAGCGCTGGATGCCCGGCTGTGGAACTTCCGCGGCGAAACCTTCATCCCACACAATGCACTGGAAGAAGACGCCGACTCGCCGGTGGTACTCGCCCTGGGCGAACCGCCGGAGAGCCACCGTGACCTGCTGATCAACCTGACCCTGGCCATTCCCAACTGCGTCGACCGCTTCAACCGGGTCGCCGAACTGGTGATCGAGGAACCTGCGATTCGTCAGGCCGCGCGGGAGAATTTCCGCCGCTACCGCGAGCAGGGCTATCCTTTGCAGGACCACCGCCTGCCACGCCCCTGAGAACGCTTCAGCCAAGACCATGGACAGCCGCAAGCCCCCGCACGACCCCGACCACCTGCTGGAAGACCTGGAATCGATCCAGGAGCTGCTGGACGAGACGGGTACCGAGCCACCGCTGCTCACCGAATCCTTCGAGCCGGACAACATCCCGCTGCTGTCCGACGTCGTCACCCCCGCGCCGCGTGCGCCGGAGCCCCCCGCCGCCGAGCCCGCCGAGCCGAAAGCCTCGCCCCAGGCCAGCGAGCTGAACCGTCTGGACCTGGAGCTGCGCGCCGCCGCCCAGTTGATCCTGCAGGACGTCATCGACGACTTCGTGCCGCAGATCGAGGCCGAACTGCAGCGCCGCCTGGAAGCCCGCCTGCAGCGGCTGCTGGCACAGCGCAAGCACTGATCCCCGCACCACGCCGCCTTTCGTAGGAGCGAGCTTGCTCGCGAACCGCCTGATGCCCTAGCCGTCCGGGGCAGGTTCGCGAGCAAGCTCGCTCCTACAGACACCTCCCCGGACACCCGGCCTGCCGCCCTGGTGGCCTGAGCGCCCCGCGCCCCGTTATACTCACCGGTTTTCCGTCTAGCCTTATCAGGGTCCCGCCGCGCACATGGACAAGACCTACCAGCCGCACGCCATCGAATCCCACTGGTACCCCCTGTGGGAACAGCAGAACTACTTCGCCCCGCAAGGCTCCGGCGAGCCGTACACCATCATGATCCCGCCGCCGAACGTCACCGGCAGCCTGCACATGGGCCACGGCTTCAACAACGCCATCATGGACGCGCTGATCCGCTACCGCCGCATGCAGGGCCGCAACACCCTGTGGCAGCCGGGCACCGACCACGCCGGCATCGCCACCCAGATGGTGGTGGAGCGCCAGCTGGCCGCCCAAGGCATCGCCCGCCATGACCTGGGCCGCGAGAAGTTCCTGGAGAAGGTCTGGGAGTGGAAGGAGCAGTCCGGCGGCACCATCACCCGCCAGATCCGCCGCCTGGGCTCCTCCGTGGACTGGTCGCGCGAGCGCTTCACCATGGACGAAGGCCTGTCCAACGCGGTCAAGGAAGCCTTCGTGCGCCTGCACGACGACGGCCTGATCTACCGCGGCAAGCGCCTGGTCAACTGGGACACCAAGTTCCACACCGCCATTTCCGACCTGGAAGTGGAGAACCACGACGAGAAGGGCCACCTCTGGCACCTGCGCTACCCGCTGGCCGACGGTCACAGGACCGCCGACGGCAAGGACCACCTGATCGTCGCCACCACCCGCCCGGAAACCCTGCTCGGCGACAGCGCGGTCGCCGTGCACCCGGAAGACGAGCGCTACCAGGCGCTGATCGGCACCTTCGTCGACCTGCCGCTGGTGGGCCGGCGCATCCCGATCATCGCCGACGACTACGTCGACCGCGAGTTCGGCACCGGCTGCGTGAAGATCACCCCGGCCCACGACTTCAACGACTACGAAGTCGGCAAGCGCCATGACCTGCCACTGATCAACATCTTCGACAAGGACGCCGCCATCCTGGCCAGCGCCCAGGTGTTCAAGCTCGACGGCAGCGTCAACCCCGAACTGGACGCCAGCCTGCCCGCCGCCTACGCCGGCCTGGACCGCTTCGTCGCGCGCAAGCAGATCGTCGCCGACATGGAGGCCGCGGGCTTCCTCGACAAGATCGACGACCACGCGCTGAAAGTGCCCAAGGGCGACCGCTCCGGCACCATCATCGAGCCCTGGCTGACCGACCAGTGGTACGTCTCCACCAAGCCGCTGGCCGAACCCGCCATCGCCGCCGTGGAAGACGGCCGCATCCAGTTCGTGCCCAAGCAGTACGAGAACATGTACTTCAGCTGGATGCGCGACATCCAGGACTGGTGCATCAGCCGCCAGCTCTGGTGGGGCCACCGCATCCCGGCCTGGTACGACGACGCCGGCAACGTCTACGTCGGCCGCAACGAGGCCGAAGTGCGCGCCAAGTACAACCTCGGCGACGCCAACCTGCGCCAGGACGAAGACGTCCTCGACACCTGGTTCAGCTCGGGCCTGTGGACCTTCTCCACCCTCGGCTGGCCGGAACAGACCGAATACCTGAAGACCTTCCACCCCACCGACGTGCTGGTGACCGGCTTCGACATCATCTTCTTCTGGGTCGCGCGCATGATCATGCTGACCATGCACCTGATCAAGAATGGCGACGGCACCGCGCAGATCCCGTTCAAGACCGTCTACGTCCACGGTCTGGTGCGCGACGGCCAGGGCCAGAAGATGTCCAAGTCCAAGGGCAACGTGCTCGACCCGCTGGACATCGTCGACGGCATCACCCTCGACGCCCTGCTGGATAAACGCACCAGCGGCATGATGCAGCCCAAGCTCGCCGAGAAGATCGCCAAGCAGACGAAAGCCGAGTTCCCCGAAGGCATCGCCAGCTACGGCACCGACGCCCTGCGCTTCACCTTCTGCTCGCTGGCCTCCACCGGCCGCGACATCAAGTTCGACATGGGCCGCGTCGAGGGCTACCGCAACTTCTGCAACAAACTGTGGAACGCCGCCAACTTCGTCATCGAGAATACCGATGGCAAGGACACCGGCGTGAATGGCGAGCCGGTCGAGCTGTCCTCGGTGGACCGCTGGATCATCTCCGCCCTGCAGCGCACCGAGATCGAAGTCGCCCGCCAGCTCGACGCCTTCCGCTTCGACCTGGCCACCCAGGCCCTCTACGAGTTCATCTGGGACGAGTACTGCGCCTGGTACCTGGAACTGGTCAAGCCGGTGCTGTGGGACGAGAACGCGCCCGTCGAGCGCCAGCGCGGCACCCGCCGCACCCTGGCGCGTGTGCTGGAAACCGCGCTGCGCCTGGCGCATCCGTTCATGCCGTTCATCACCGAGGAAATCTGGCAGCGCATCAAGGCCTCCGCTGGCAAGTCCGGCGACACCCTGATGCTGCAACCCTGGCCGGTCGCCGACGAGGCGAAGATCGACGCCGCCGCCGAAGGCGACATCGAGTGGGCCAAGGCGCTGATGCTGGGCATCCGCCAGATCCGCGGCGAGATGAACATCTCCATGGCCAAGCGCATCGACCTGGTGCTGAACAACGCCTCCCCCGAAGACCACCGCCGCCTGGCCGACAACGAGCCGCTGCTGATGAAGCTGGCCAAGCTCGAAACCATCCGCGTGCTGGACGCAGGCGAAGAGCCGCCGATGTCCGCCACCGCGCTGGTCGGCGAACTGCAGGTGCTGGTGCCGATGGCCGGACTGATCGACAAGACCGCCGAAATGGCCCGCCTGGACAAGGAAATCCAGCGCCTGGAAGGCGAAGTGAAGCGGGTTGGCGGCAAGCTGGCCAACGAAGGCTTCGTCGCCAAGGCCCCGGCCGACGTGATCGAGAAGGAGCGCGCCAAGCTGGCCGAAGCCGAGCAGGCGGTGACCAACCTGATCCAGCAGCGCGAGAAGATCGCCAGCCTGTAAGCGTCATCCACAAGGCCCGCCAATGCGGGCCTTGTGCTTTTCCCTTGTGCTACCTTCAGGCATGACCCTGTAGCCCGGCCACCGCCATGAACCGCGACAACGTCCTGACCCTGCTGGAAAGCTGCAAGCCCGAGCTGTCGCGACGCTTCGGCGTGGTCCGGCTCGCCCTGTTCGGCTCCACCGTACGCGACACCGCAGGCCCCGACAGCGACGTGGACGTCCTGGTGGACTTCGACGGCCCCGCCACCTCGGAGCGCTATTTCGGCGTGCAGTTCTTCCTCGAGGACCTGCTGGGCAGCAACGTCGACCTGGTTACCGAAAAAGCCCTGCGCCCGGAACTGCGCCCCTTCATCGAAGCGGAGGCGGTGAATGTCTGAACGGCCGGAGCGGGTCTGGTACTTCTACGTCGACGATATGCTGATCTGCGCGGAGAAAGTCCTGGCTTACTGTGCAGGACTGGACCAGCAGGCATTCGTCGATAACCACCTGGTCTACGACGCCACCCTGCGCAACCTGGAAATCATCGGCGAGGCGGCGACGCGCATTCCCCAGGAAGTGCGGCAAACCCATCCGCAGATTCCCTGGCGCATGCTGGTGGCCACGCGCAACCGCCTGATCCATGGCTACCTGGGCATCGATAACGACACCCTGTGGAGCATCGTTCGCGACGATCTGCCGGCCCTGCTGGCACAACTGCGCACCTTGCGCCAGCAGCAACCGTAACAGTCCGCACCAGGTACATCGCGTCATTCCGCAGCACTCCGCGCGCCTAGGCTGAACGGCCGTCACCGCCGTCATTCCGGCACGGAATGACCTCGCGAAGAATGCTCACTTGGCGCCCGCCGCGCTTTGCGCCGAAGATCGCAACGCCGGGCCGCTCCAGGGGTTCGTCGGCGCTCTTCCGGGAGCGGCCCCGGCGCCAGCCCAAGGAGCCCGAAACCCATGTCCGACCTTCCCGTCCGCACTGGCGGCCAGATCCTCGTCGACGCCCTGCTGCGCAATGCGGTCGATACCGTCTACTGCATCCCCGGCGAGAGCTACCTGCCGGTGCTCGACACGCTGCACGACGCGCCCTCGATCCGCACCATCGTCACCCGCCACGAAGGCGCCGCCTCGAACATGGCCGACGCCTACGGCAAGCTCAGCGGGCGGCCGGGCATCTGCTTCGTCACCCGCGGGCCGGGTGCGACCCACGCGGCCAACGGCGTGCACACGGCCCGGCAGGATTCGACGCCGATGATCCTCTTCGTCGGCCAGGTGGAAAGCGCCTTCAAGGGCCGCGAGGCCTTCCAGGAAGTGGACTACCGGCAGATGTTCGGCGGCCTGGCCAAGTGGGCCACGGAGATCGACGACATCCGCCGCATCCCTGAAATCGTCGCCCGCGCCTTCCATGTCGCCCAGTCCGGGCGACCCGGCCCGGTGGTGATCGGCCTGCCGGAGGAAGTGCTGTTCGGCTCGGCGTCGGTCGCCGATATCCAGCCGACGCCCATCACCCGCGCCACGCCGTCCAGCGCCGCGCTGGCCGAACTGCGCGAGCGGCTGGCCCGGGCCGAGCGCCCGCTGCTGATCGTCGGCGGCACCGGCTGGACGACGGAGGCCTGCGCGCAGGTACGCGCCTTCGCCCGCGCCAACCGCCTGCCGCTGGTGGCCTCGTTCCGCCGCCAGGACCTGATCGACAACCGCGACCCGCAGTACGCCGGCCAGCTCGGCTTCGGCGCCGCGCCGGCGCTGGCTGCGCGGGTGCGGGACGCCGACCTGCTGCTGGTGCTGGGTTCGCGCCTGAGCGAAACGCCCACCGCCGGCTACACCCTGGTGCAGAGCCCACGTCCGCTGCAGGCGATGATCCACGTGCACGCCGACGCCGACGAACTGGGCCGCGTCTACCAGGCCGACCAGACGATCCAGGCCGGCATGCCGGAAATCGCCGCCGCCCTCGCCGGCCTCGCCCCCGTCACCGACACCGACACACCCTGGGCCGACTGGACCGCCGCCGCCCGCGCCGACTACCTGGCCTATGCCACACCGCCGCAGAACGCCGAGCCGCCGCAAGGGGTCGACCTCGCGCAGGTCGTCGAGCACCTCAACGAGGTCCTTCCGGACGATGCCGTGATCAGCAACGGCGCCGGCAACTACGCGGTCTGGGTGCACCGTTTCTACCGCTACCGCAGCCCGCGCAGCCAGCTGGCGCCCACCAACGGCGCGATGGGCTACGGCTTCCCCGCGGCGATCGCCGCCAAGCTGCGCGACCCGCAGCGCAGTGTGGTGTGCTTCGCCGGCGACGGCTGCTTCATGATGTACCCGCAGGAGCTGGCCACCGCCGTGCAATACGGCGCCGCGCTGATCGTCATCGTGGTCAACAACGGCATGCTCGGCACCATCCGCATGCACCAGGAGCGCGAGTATCCGGGGCGCATCAGCGCGACCGAGCTGCGCAACCCCGACTTCGTCGCCCTGGCCCGGGCCTTCGGCGCCCATGGCGAGCTCGTCGAACGCAGCGAGGATTTCCCCGCCGCCTTCGCCCGCGCCCAGGCCAGCGGCAGGCCGGCGCTGATCGAACTGCGCACCGACCCGCGGCAGATCACCCCGGTGGCGCGCCTGCCCTGAGGCCCGCAAGGCCCCACGAACTTCGCTAAGCTGCACCGGGTCAAGGCACTGCGCCCGCCCCAGCGGGCACAATGCCAGCGGAAACCGGCTAGGGAAGCGCATGAGCCTGCAACTGATCTGGGTCCTGTTCCTGCTCGCCAGCGCCGTGGCGCTGTTCGTCATCAACCGCCCGCGCATGGATGTGGTGGCCCTGCTGGTGATGGTCGCCCTGCCCCTTTCCGGGGTGCTCAGCGTGCAGGAGGCGCTGGCCGGCTTCGCCGACCCCAACGTGGTCCTGATCGCCGTGCTGTTCGTCATCGGCGAGGGCCTGGTGCGCACCGGCGTGGCCTTCCGCATCGGCGAATGGCTGACCCGCCGCGCCGGCTCCAGCGAGACGCGCCTGCTGGTGCTGCTGATGACGGCGGTGGCCGGGCTGGGTTCGGTGATGAGCTCCACCGGGGTGGTCGCGATCTTCATCCCCGTGGTGCTGAGCATCGCCGCGCGCCTGCAGGTGTCGCCGCGCCGGCTGATGATGCCGCTGAGCTTCGCCGGGCTGATCAGCGGCATGCTCACCCTGGTCGCCACCGCGCCCAACGTGGTGATCCACAGCGAGCTGGTGCGCGCCGGCTCCCGGGGTTTCAGCTTCTTCAGCTTCACCCCCTTCGGCCTGGTGATCCTCGTCCTGGGCATCGGCTACATGCTGCTGGCGCGGCGTTGGCTGGGCGACGATGACGACGCCGGGCAGAACGTCCGGCGCCGCACCCTCGGCGACCTGATCCGCGACTACCAGCTGGCCGGCCGCGAACGCCGCCTGCGCATCCGCGCCGACTCGCCGCTGGTGGGCATGAGCCTGAGCGACGCGGAGCTGCGCGCCCGCGCCGGCACCAACGTGGTGGCCATTGAGCGCCTGGTGCACTTCCGCACGAAGCTCCTCAGCCCCCACGCCAACCTCATCCTGCAGGCCGGCGACGTGGTGCTGGTGGACGTCTACGGCGAGCGCACCGACCTGCTCGGCCTGTATCACCAATACGGCCTGGAGCCGCTGAGCCTGCGTGGCGACTACTTCACCGAACGCGCCAACGAAGTGGGCATGGCCGAAGTGACCCTGCCGCCGGAATCCGCGCTGCAGGGCAAGAGCGTGCTGGAGCTGGGTTTCCGCAGCCAGTTCGGCCTCAACGTGGTGGGCCTGCGGCGCAACCGCGAGGCACTGGTGGAGGGTTTGCTGGAAGCCCGCCTGAAGGTCGGCGACACCCTGCTGGTGATCGGCGCCTGGAAGGACATCCGCCGCCTGCAGGCGCGCGGCCGCGACTTCCTGGTGCTCGGCCTGCCGGCCGAGGTGGACGACGCCGCGCCCGCCGCCAGCCAGGCGCCCCACGCGCTGTTCAGCCTGGCGGTGATGGTGATCCTGATGGTCAGCGGGCTGGTGCCCAACGTGCTCGCCGCGCTGATCGCCTGCCTGCTGATGGGCGCCTTCCGCTGCATCGACATGGACAGTGCCTACCGCGCCATCCACTGGCAGAGCCTGCTGCTGATCGTCGGCATGCTGCCCTTCGCCCTCGCCCTGCAGAAGACCGGCGGCATCGCCCTGGCGGTCAACGGGCTGGTCGGCGTGCTCGGCGGCGCCGGGCCCTACGCGATCCTCGCCAGCCTGTTCGCGCTCACCGCGCTGATCGGCCTGTTCATCTCCAACACCGCCACCGCCGTGCTCATGGCGCCGGTCGCCATCGCCACCGCGAAGGCCCTCGGCGCCTCGCCCCAGGCCTTCGCCATGATCGTCGCGCTGGCCGCCTCGGCCGCCTTCATGACGCCGATCTCCTCGCCGGTGAACACCCTGGTGCTCGGCCCCGGACGCTATCGCTTCGGAGATTTCGTCAGGCTTGGCGTACCCTTCACGATTCTGGTGATGATCGTCAGCGTTGTACTGGTACCCTGGCTGCTGCCGCTGTAGCCGAGTGACGCAGCCGAACAACAAGGAATGTCTCGATGGACGTGAGCAAGACCAAAAGCAGTTTCTATCGCCGCCTCTACGTCGCCTGGCTGATCGACAGCGGCACCGCCAGCAGCGTGCCGGCGCTGATGGAAGCCACCGGGATGCCGCGGCGCACCGCCCAGGACACCCTGGCCGCACTGGCCGACCTGGACATCGACTGCGTGTTCGAGCAGCACGACGGCGAGCGCAACAACGCCGGGCACTACCGCATCCGCGACTGGGGCGCCATCGATCCGCGCTGGATCGCCGGGCACCTGGCGCAGATCAAGGCCGTCCTCCAATACCCCTGAGCCGCCCGCATGCTGACCGTCCCGCCGCTGATCTGGCGTTTTCGCCGGCTGATCCTGCTGATCGCCTTCGCCGCGCTGCTGTTCGCGCTCTACCGCGCCAGCGGCCTGGACGACGAATTCAGCCTCGACTACCTGCGCGGCAAGCTGGAGGAGCACCTCCTGGGCGGCCTGCTGCTGTTCATCGGGCTGTTCACCCTGGGCAACCTGCTGCACATTCCCGGCCTGGTGTTCCTCACCGCCGCCGTGCTGACCCTGGGCACGCTGTGGGGCGGCCTGGCCACCTACGTGGCGGCGCTGTTCTCCTGCGCCATCACCTTCCTGGTGGTGCGCGCGGTGGGCGGCAACGGCCTGCGCCTGCTGGACAACCGGGTGGCCCGCGCACTGTTCAGCCACCTCGACCAGCGCCCGGCGGGCACCGTGTTCCTCCTGCGCCACCTCTTCGTCAGCGCGCCGATGCTGAACTACAGCCTTGCGCTCTCCGGCATCGGCTTCGCGCCGTACATGCTCGGTACCCTGCTCGGCCTGCCGCTGCCGGTCCTGCTCTGCGCCGTGCTGCTCGACCGCCTGGGCCACGCGCTGCTCGGCTGAGGCGCCCGGCGCGCAACTGTGGGAAAATCGCCCACCGCTTCCCTGCCCCGCGCACCGTCATGCCGAAACCGCCGAAACGCCCCGCCGCGCCCTCCAAAGCCTCCGCACCGCTGCGCGACCCCGCCGCCAAGCGGCCGAACCTGCTGCACCCGCGCAACCGGCACCAGGGGCATTACGACTTTCCTGCGCTGATCGAGGGCTGCCCCGAGCTGGGCCGCTTCCTCATCACCAACCCCTACGGCAAGCCGAGCATCGACTTCGCCGATCCCGAGGCGGTGCGGGTGTTCAACCGCGCGCTGCTCAAGGCGCAGTACGGCATCGGCCAGTGGGACATCCCCGCCGGCTTCCTCTGCCCGCCGATCCCCGGCCGCGCGGACTACGTGCACTACCTCGCCGACCTGCTCGCCGAGGAGAACGCCGGCCGCATCCCGCGCGGGCCGCAGGTGCGCGTGCTGGACATCGGCGTCGGCGCCAACTGCATCTACCCGCTGATCGGCCACCGCGACTACGGCTGGCGCTTCCTCGGCTCGGACATCGAGCCCGCCGCCCTGGCCTCCGCCCACGCCATCCTCAACGGCAACCCGGGCCTCGACGAAGCCATCGAACTGCGCCAGCAACACGACCCACGGCACATCTTCCACGGCCTGCTCGGCGCCGACGAACGCTTCGACGCCACGCTGTGCAACCCGCCCTTCCATTCCTCCCCCGGGGAAGCCAGCAGCGGCAGCCGGCGCAAATGGAAGAACCTCGGCAAGCTCGACCCGTCGCGCAAGCTGCCCACGCTGAACTTCGGCGGACAGAGCAACGAGCTCTGGTGCGAGGGCGGCGAGATCGCCTTCCTGCGCAAGCTGGCGGCGGAAAGCGCGGAAGTCGGCAAACAGGTGCTGTGGTTCAGCTCGCTGGTATCCAAGGCCGGCAACCTCGACGAATTCCGCCGCGCCCTGAAGAAGGCCGGCGCCGTCAGCGTCCGCACCGTGGACATGGCCCAGGGCCAGAAGCAGAGCCGCTTCGTCGCCTGGACCTTCCTCGAACCGGAGCAGCGCGCCAAATGGCGCGCACTGTGGAAATGACGCTCAACGGATGAACTGCCTGCTGACCTCGCGGAAGACTTCCGTGCCGGCGCGCTCCAGCCACTCGAAGGCGACCATCTCCCGCGAGACGATCACCGCCCCGGCCTGACGCAGGCGCTCCAGCGCCAGCGCCTTGTCCCGCGGCCGGCGCGAGCCGACGGCCTCCTCCACCACGAACACCTCGCGGTCCTCGGCCAGCAGGCCCAGCACCGTCTGCAGCACGCAGACATGCGCCTCGGTGCCGCAGACCACGAACTGCCGGCGCTCGCCGCCGGGCATCTGCAGCAGGCCGGGGTCGGTCACGGCGGAAAAGGTGATCTTCTCCAGCAACGCGTCCGCCGGCAGCGCATCGCGCAACGCCGGCAGGGTCGGGCCGAGGCCCTTCGGGTATTGCTCGGTGGCCAGCGCCGGCACGCCCAGGCGCTGGGCGATGGCCAGCAGCCAGGCGCTGTGTTCGAGCACCGATTCGGCGTCGTGGATGGCCGGGAACAGCCGCTCCTGGATATCGATGAGCAGCAGGGTGGACGTCTGGGCGCGTAGCAGCATGGCGTGTTCTCCTCTGGTCGGCGTGCGGGTCGCTCAGCCGGCGTAGCCCTCGGCGATGTGCTGGTCCTTGAGCTTCACGTAATTGTCGGCGCTGTAGCTGAAGAAGGCGCGCTCCTTGTCGGTCAGCGGGCGGGCCTTCTTCACCGGGCTGCCGACGTAGAGGTAGCCGCTCTCCAGCACCTTGCCCGGCGGCACCAGGCTGCCGGCGCCGAGGATCACCTCGTCCTCGATCACCGCGCCGTCCATGACGATCGAGCCCATGCCCAGCAGGATGCGGCTGCCGATGGTGCAGCCGTGCAGCAACACCTTGTGACCGACGGTCACCTCGTCGCCGATGGTCAGCGCGAAGCCGTCCGGGTTGAACGGCCCGGCGTGGGTGATGTGCAGCACGCTGCCGTCCTGCACGCTGGTGCGCGCGCCGATGCGGATGCGGTGCATGTCGCCGCGAATGGTGACCAGCGGCCACACCGAGCTGTCGGCGCCGAGCTCCACGTCGCCGATGACCACGGCGCTGGCGTCGACGAACGCGCGCTCGCCGAGAACGGGCGTTTTGCCCTGATAGGTTCGAATGGTCACGATAGCTGCTCCCCTCAAGTAAGCCGCAAGCTGCGGTGAGCGCCGATTGTATTTAAGATGGCCGGGTGTTTCTTCAACCAAGGTGCCACCGTGAGCGCGAATCCCCTTCTGCAGAGCTACGACCTGCCGCCCTTCTCGTCCATCCGTCCGGAACACGTGAAGCCGGCCATCGAGCAGATCCTCGCCGACAACCGCGCCGCCATCGCGCGCATTCTCGCCGAGCAGAACGGCACCCCGACCTGGGCCGGCCTGGTGCTGGCCATGGACGAACTGCATGACCGCCTGGGCAAGGCCTGGAGTCCGGTCAGCCACCTCAACGCGGTGTGCAACAGCGCCGAACTGCGCGAAGCCTACGAAGGCTGCCTGCCGCTGCTGTCCGCCTACTGGACCGAGCTGGGCCAGAACCGCGAGCTGTTCAAGGTCTACGAGGCGCTGGCCGAAAGCCCCGAGTCGAAGGACTTCGACGTCGCCCAGAAGACCATCCTCGAACACGCCCTGCGCGACTTCCGCCTGTCGGGCATCGACCTGCCAGCCGAGCAGCAGAAGCGCTACGCCGAAATCCAGACGCGCCTGTCCGAGCTCGGCAGCCGCTTCTCCAACCAGCTGCTGGACGCCACCCAGGCCTGGACCAGGCACGTCACCGACGAAGCCGCGCTGGCCGGCCTGACCGACTCGGCCAAGGCGCAGATGCAGCAGGCCGCGCAGGCCAAGGAACTGGACGGCTGGCTGATCAGCCTGGAATTCCCCAGCTACTACGCCGTGATGACCTACGCCGAAGATCGCGCCCTGCGCGAAGAGGTCTACGCCGCGTACTGCACCCGCGCCTCCGACCAGGGCCCGAACGCCGGGCAGAACGACAACGGCCCGGTGATGCAGGAAATCCTCGACCTGCGCCAGGAGCTGTCGCGCCTGCTGGGCTTTGCGAACTTCGCCGAGCTGTCCCTGGCCACCAAGATGGCCGAGAGCCCCGAGCAGGTCCTGCACTTCCTCCGCGACCTCGCCGTGCGCAGCAAGCCCTTCGCCGCCCAGGACCTGGAGCAGCTCAAGGCCTACGCCGCCGAGCAGGGCTGCGCGGACCTTTCGAGCTGGGACGCCAGCTACTTCGGCGAGAAGCTGCGCGAGGCGCGCTACAGCGTGTCCCAGGAAGCCCTGCGCGCCTACTTCCCGATCGACAAGGTGCTCTCCGGCCTGTTCGCCATCGTGCAGAAGCTCTACGGCATCCAGATCCGCGAGCTCAGCGACTTCGAGCGCTGGCACCCGGACGTGCGCCTGTTCGAGATCGAGGAAAACGGCCAGCACGTCGGCCGCTTCTACTTCGACCTCTACGCCCGCGCCAACAAGCGCGGCGGCGCCTGGATGGACGGCGCCCGCGACCGCCGCCGCACCGCCGGTGGCGAGCTGCAGTCGCCGGTGGCCTATCTCGTGTGCAACTTCACCCCGGCGGTGAACGGCAAGCCCGCGCTGCTGACCCACGATGAAGTCACCACCCTGTTCCACGAGTTCGGCCACGGCCTGCACCACCTGCTGACCCGCGTCGAACACGCCGGCGCCTCGGGCATCAACGGCGTGGCCTGGGACGCGGTCGAGCTGCCCAGCCAGTTCATGGAGAACTGGTGCTGGGAGCCGGAAGGCCTCGCCCTGATCTCCGGCCACTACGAGACCGGCGCGGCGCTGCCGCAGGACCTGCTGGAGAAGATGCTCGCGGCGAAGAACTTCCAGTCCGGCCTGATGATGGTCCGCCAGCTGGAGTTCTCGCTGTTCGACTTCGAGCTGCACGCCAGCCACGGCGACGGCCGCAGCGTACTCGACGTGCTGGAAACCGTGCGCGACGAGGTCGCGGTGATGCGCCCGCCGGCGTACAACCGCTTCGCCAACAGCTTCGCGCACATCTTCGCCGGCGGTTACGCGGCCGGTTACTACAGCTACAAGTGGGCCGAAGTGCTGTCCGCCGACGCCTTCTCGCGCTTCGAGGAAGAAGGCGTGCTCAACCCGGCGACCGGCGCGGCGTTCCGCGACGCGATCCTGGCCAGGGGCGGTTCCCAGGAGCCGATGGCGCTGTTCGTGGCCTTCCGTGGCCGCGAGCCGTCCATCGACGCCCTGTTGCGCCACTCCGGCCTGAGCGAGGAGGCAGCCTGATGAGCGAAGTGAAGAAGCGTTTCATCGCCGGCGCCGTGTGCCCGGCGTGCAGCGAGCAGGACAAGATCGTCATGTGGGACGAGGACGGCGTGCCGCACCGCGAGTGCGTGGCCTGCGGCTATGCCGACACCCTCAATGCGCAGGGCCAGTCGGTGCCGAAGGAACTGGCCACCCGGGTCAACGTCAGCGCCCTGAAGAAGCCCGCCGATCCCAATGTCCAGAACGTGCAGTTCTTCCCCAACCCGAAGCTGAAGAAGCCGGGCGAGTAAGTCTGCACTGCCGATGAAAAAAGCCGTTTCTCCCCGAGGAGAAACGGCTTTTTTCATGCGCCCGTGTAAACGCGCAAGGCGGGCGTCAGCCCTGCTCCGGGGTGAAGCGGAAGCACGCGTCGAGCTGGCTGTAGCCCATGCCGACGCCCTTGTGCACCTTGAGCTGCACCGGGATGCGTTCCTTCAGCGCCTCGACGTGGCTGATCACGCCGATGGTCTTGCCCGTCGCGTTGAGGCTGTCCAGGGCGTCCAGCGCCACTTCCAGCGTTTCGCCGTCGAGGGTGCCGAAGCCTTCGTCGAGGAACAGCGAGTCGATGCTGGTCTTGTGGCTGACCAGGTCGGACAACGCCAGCGCCAGCGCCAGGCTGACCAGGAAGCTCTCGCCGCCGGACAGCGTCCGGCAGTCGCGCGCCGTATCGCCCTGCCAGGTGTCGATCACCTCCAGCTCCAGTTCGCCGTCGCTGCGCCGCGCCAGCTGGTAGCGGCCGTGCAGGCGCTGCAACTGGCGGTTGGCGAGGTGCACCAGATGGTCGAGGGTCAGGCCCTGGGCGAAGCGCCGGTAGCGCGCGCCATCGGCGGAGCCGATCAGGCTGTTGAGGCGCTGCCAGAGGTCGTGCTCCTGCTCCTGCCGGGCGATCTCCGCGAACAGGCTCTGCTGGCTGGCGCGGCGCGCGTCGTCGGCCTGCAACTGCGCGCGGATTTCGCCCTGACGCTGGCCCAGCCCGCGCAGTTCGGCGTTGAGGGCGAGCAGTTGCTGGTTCAGCTCCTCCAGCGGCTGGTCGCCGTGCGGCTCGGCGCGCAGACGCTCGACGTCCCGCAGCGCCGCGGCGCGCAGGGCCGCCGCCTCGGTGATGGCGGTGTCCAGGGCCTGCCTGAGGGCGCTGAGTTCCGCGCGCTGGGCGTCGTCCAGCAGCGCGCCGAGATAGGCGGACTCGTCGGCGAACGGGCTCTGCTCCAGCGCCTGTTGCCAGACGTCCAGGCTCTGCGCCAGGCGCGCCTGGTCCTGCTCCAGGCGTTCCTGCAGCGCCTGCTCGCGGACGCTCAGGGCGTCGGCCTGGCGCTGGCTGGCGCTGAGCCGGGCCTCGGCTTCGTCCAGCGCCCGCTGTGGCTCTTCAGCCTTCGGCAACGCCGGCCGCGCCGCGAACGCCGCGTCCTGCCAGCGCTGCTGCCACTGCCGTGCGGCCTCCCGCGCCGCGCTCGCGGCCTGCGCGGCATCGCGTTCGGCGGTGGCCAGCTGCTGGCCGAGCTGCTGGTCCCGCTGCCAGAGCTGCCACTCCTCGCCGCGCTCGGCCAGCCAGCGTTCGCCGTCTTCCGGCAGGCCGTAGCCCAGCTCCGCCAGGGCGGCGGTCAGCGCGTCTTCCTGCTGTTGCAGCTCGGCGCGCTGGCTGGCGATCTGCTGGGTCCGCTCGTCCTGGCGCTGCCGGGCGAACTGCTGCTCGCCCTCGAACAGCGCCAGCTGCTGCGCCGCCTCGCTGTGCACGCGCTCGGCGTCTACCCGCGCCTGCACGCTCTGCTGCAGGCGCGCCTTGTGTTCTTCCAGTGCCTTCAACTGCCGCTGCAGACCGGCCAGCGCCGCCTCGTGACGCTGGCGTTCGGCGGCCAGCGCCTGTTCATCCTCCAGTTGCAGGCCCTGCGCCGCGCAGTGCTGCCGCCAGGCATCCTGCTGCTGGCGGAGCGTCGCTTCGGCGTCGTCGAGCTGGCGCTGGCCCTGCTGAATCTGCGCTTCCAGTTCGGCCAGTTCGCCGCGCAGGGCGATGCCCTGGCTTTCCAGTTCCGCCAGCGCGCGCCTGCTCTGTTCCAGCGCCGTCTGGGTGGCCGAGACATCCAGCGCCTGGTAGGCGTCCACCGCCGGGTGCTGCCGGGAGCCGCAGAGCGGGCAGGCTTCGCCCGGCTGCAATTGCGCGCGCCAGTGTTCGAGCTGGTGGATGCGCTGCTCCTGCTGCAGGAGCTTTTCCCGCTCGGCGACCTGCTGCTGCGTCGCCTTGTAGCGCTCGCGCAGGTCGACGATGGCGCCGTCGCGCTCGCTCTTGCGCTGGCGCAGGGCGAGCAGCTCCGGCTGCCAGCGGGCGAGTTGCGCGGCGGCCTGGGTGCATGCCTGGGCGATCTGCTCCAGGCGGTCGAAACCACGGCCGAGCGCCTGCAACTGCTGCTCGCGCTCGCGCAGTTGCGCTTCGGTGGCCCCGGCGAGCGCTGCTTCCAGCTGCTGCCGGGCGGCGGATTCGTTCTGGCGCGCCTCGCCGAGCGCCTGTTCGCTGTGGCTGACGGCGCCTTGCAGCCCGTCGCGGCGGGTGCCGGCCTCGCGGAATGCCTGCTCGGCCTGTTCGAACTGGCGCTGCAACTCCGCGCCGGCCGCCAGCAGGCGCGTGCGCTGGGCGAACTGCGCGCGCCAGCCGCCCAGCAGCTCGCCCAGCCGCGCCCGTTGCGGCTGCTGGGCGAGGCGCGCTTCCAGGGCCTGGCGTTGCCCGGCCAGGGCGTCCAGTTCCGCGTCGCGGGTGGCGCTCAATTGCGCGGCGAACTGGCTGACGCTCCACAGCGCCTCGGCGCTCCGTTCGCGGCTGGCGGCCTGCTCGGCGCGGTTGTCCTCCAGCGCGGCGCGGTCCTGCGCCAGGCTGTCGTGGCTGGCGCGCCAGGCCTGGTGCAGCGGTTGCAGGCGCGCGGCGGGTTCGCTGGCGGCCAGGCGCTGCAGATCCGGCTGCGCGGCGTCGAGCGCCTGGCGGGCGCCGGCTTCCTGCTCGCCGGCCTGCTGCATCTGCTGCTCGGCGCGGACGAGTTCCTCGCGCCAGCGGCGCTGGGTCTGCAGCACCACCTGGCGGCCCTGCAGCGAGGCTTCCTGCAACAGCGCCTGGTGGTTCTGCTGTTCAAGGTCTTCGCGCTGCTCGGCGCTGAGCAGTTCGACGCCCTCGGCGCGGGCCCGCAGCTGGTCGAGCGCGCCGCGCACGTCGCGGGTGCGCTCGAAGACGCGCTGCGAGATCAGCCCGTAGATTTCCGTGCCGGTGAGTTCCTCCAGCAGCTCGGCGCGCTGGTTGGCGCTGGCTTCGAGGAAGGCGGCGAAGCCGCCCTGGGCCAGCAGCATGGATTTGGTGAAGCGCTCGAAGTCGAGGCCCGTGAGGGTTTCGGTCTGCCGGAGCTTGTCGCCGATCTTGTCGGTGAGGATTTCCCCCTCGCCGCTGTCGCGGTCGATGCGCACCAGCTCCACCTTCGGCGCCTGCAGCGCGCCTTCGGCCCTGTCGCGGGCGCGGCGCTGGCTCCAGAAGGCGCGGTAGGGCTGGCCCTTGACCTCGAACTCGACCTCGGCGAGGCAGTCGGCGGTGTGCCGGGTCATCAGCTCGTTGCCGCTCTGCGACAGCACGCTCATGCGCGGCGTGCGGTGGTACAGCGCGAGGCAGATGGCGTCGAGCAGGGTGGTCTTGCCGGCGCCGGTGGGGCCGGTGATGGCGAACAGGCCGTTGCCGGCGAAGGGCTCGGCGCTGAAGTCGATCTTCCACTCGCCCTTCAGCGAGTTGAGGTTCTTCAGGCGCAGGCTGAGGATTCTCATGGCCGCTGCTCCTGATCCTGTTCTTGCAATTCGCTGACCACCTCGCGGTACAGCCCGGTCAGGCGCTCGCGCAGCGGCGCGTCCAGTTCCTCGCTGTCCAGGCGCTGGCGGAACACGTCCTCGGGGCTGAGCTCGTCGAGGGTTTCCTTCGCCTCGCTGAACAGCGCCGCCTGGGCAGTGCCGCGCTCGCGACGGGTGCGCAGGACGACCACCGGCAGGTCTTCGCAGAGTTTCTCGACGCGCACCTGGATGTCGCTGAGGTAGTCGTCGGTGTGCACCAGCACCTCCAGCCACACCGGCTGCTCGGCACTGCCTTCTTCGGCCGCGCGGGCCAGTTCGGCGGGCAGGCTGGCGAGGCTGCCGGACACCGATTTCAGCGGCTGGAAGCACGGCACCGGCAAGGCGCCGACGCTGCGCAGGCCGCTGTCGTCCAGGTCCACCAGCAGCACCTGCTTGGCTTGCGCGGCCTCGTCGAAACTCAGGGCGATGGGCGAGCCGCAGTAGCGGATGTGCTCCAGCCCGCCGACCTTCTGCGGGCGGTGGATGTGCCCGAGGGCGATGTAGTCCGCCGGCGGGAAGGCGCTGGTGGGGAAGGCTTCCAGCGTGCCGACGTAGATTTCCCGCACCGACTCGCTGGCGCTCGCCCCGACCGTGGTGAGGTGGCCGGTGGCGATGATCGGCAGGTGCCGGCCGAGGGCTTCGCGCTGCGCCTCGGCGCGCTCGAACAGCTGCCGGTAATGCGCCTGGATCGCCTGTTGCAGCGCCTGCTGCTTGTCCTGCGCGCTCTGCCCGGCCTGGCTGGTGAGCACGTCGCGCGGGCGGATGAAGGGGATCGCGCAGAGGATCGCGCCGGGCTCGCCGTCGCGCTGCGGCAGCACCAGCACCTGGGCATCCAGGTCGGTGCCGACGGCGGCGATCACCCGGGTGTCCAGGCACGCCAGCAGCTCGCGGGATTCGTCCAGCATGGCCACCGAATCATGGTTGCCGCCCAGCACCACCAGCCGCGCGCCGGTCGCGCGCAGCTCGACGATGAAGCGGTTGTACAGCTCGCGGGCGTAGCTGGGCGGCGCGCCGGTGTCGAACACGTCGCCGGCGATGATCAGCGCGTCCACGCCCTGCTCGCGCACCTGCCCGACCAGCCAGGCGCAGAACGCCGCGTGTTCGGCCTCGCGGCTCTTGCCCATGAAATGCTGGCCCAGGTGCCAGTCGGAGGTGTGGAGAATGCGCATGGTGCGTGACGTCCGCCGCCGTGATCCAAAGGCTGGGATGATAGCGGCTTCCGCGTCCGCCATGGCGGATTCGCCGGCCGCCGCCGCGCAGGCTGGCTATCTTTCAGGAAGGCACGACTCGACAAGGACCCTCCATGCAACGCCTCGTCAACATGCTCAAGGACCTCGCCATCCTCATCCGCGCCAACCTCTGGCTGGTGCCGGTGCTGGCCGCGCTGGTGGCCGCGGTCTTCTACTTCGTCGCACCGCCGCCGCCGATGAGCGCCACCCTCGCCACCGGCGCGCCGGGCGGCGGCTATGCGGTCTTCGGCGAGCGCCTGAAGGAGGAACTGGCCAATCAGGGCTTCGAGCTGAAGCTGGTGCGCACCGCCGGCTCGCGGCAGAACCTGGAGAAGCTGCTGGACGAGGGCAGCGGGGTGAACATCGGGCTGGTGCAGAGCGGCCAGGAGCAGCAGCTGGAGCCCGGGCGGCGCGCCGGCCTGCAGACCCTCGGGGCGATGTTCCAGGAGCCCCTGTGGCTGTTCCAGCGCCGCGAGGTGAAGATCGACCGCATCGCCGACCTGCTGCCGCTGCGGCTGGCCATCGGCACGCCGGGCAGCGGCACCGAGGCGGTGACCGAGGCCATCCTCAAGGCCAACGACATCCCCGCCGATCCGCTGCCGGCGACCTGGCAGGCCCGCGGCGGCAACGCGGTGGCCAATGAGCTGCTGGCCGGCACGCTGGACGCGGCCTTCTTCGTCGGCCCGGCGGAAAACCCGCTGATCCAGCGCCTGGCGGCCAGCCCGCAACTGAAGCTGGCCGGCTTCCGCCGCGCCCACGCCTACGAGGCGCGGATTCCGTTCCTCAAGCGGGTGGAGGTGAGCGAGGGCCTGCTCAACCTGGCGCAGAACGTTCCGGAACAGGACCTGGCCACGCTGTCGCCGGTGGCCACCCTGGTGATCAACGACAACTTCCACCCGGCGCTCACCCCGCTGATCCTCGAAGCCGCGCGGCGGGTGATGCGCAAGGGCAGCCTGCTCGACCCGGCCGGCGCCTTCCCCAGCGCCGAGCCGCGCACCCTGGCCCTGCAGGCCGACGCCGAGCGCTACTACAAGAGCGGCCCGCCGCTGCTGCAGCGCTTCCTGCCGTTTCGCATCGCCTCCCTGGCGGACCGCTACATCATCCTGCTGATCCCCTTCATCGCCATCCTCATCCCGCTGCTCAAGTCCATCGGCCCGCTGTACCGCTGGCGCATCCGCGCGCGCATCTACCGCTGGTACCGCTACCTGCGCGAGATCGACCGGCGCCTCGACGAACGCACCGGCAGCGCCGAGCTGAGCAGCGAGATCGAGCGCCTGGAGCAGCTGGAGGCGGAGCTGGCCAAGGTCGAGGTGCCGCTGTCCTACTACAACGAGCTGTACGAGCTGCACCTGCACCTGAACTACGTGATCCGCCGCCTGCGCCAGTTGCGCCGCAACCGGCGCGAGCGTGACGGTGAGGCGATGCCGGCGGCGGACTGAGCACTTTCGGACGTCTGGCTCGGAATGGGTCTCGACCGATGGGCGCATACGGCAACCGTAGTGAGCTGTAGTATCTTGTAGTGCAACACACTACACCTGAGGTGCTCCATGCCCGTCATGTCCCTGCGGCTGTCGGACGACCAGTCCGATACGCTCGCCAAGCTGGCCCAGGCCACCGGACGCAGCAAGAACTTCCTTGCCGCCCAGGCGCTGGACGAATACCTGGTGCGCGAGTCCTGGCAGATCGGCGAGATCCAGAAGGCCATCGCCGAAGCGGATGCCGGCGACTTCGCCAGCGATGCCGAAGTGAAGTCCGTCCTGGGCAAATGGGCAGGCGATGCGGATTGAGTGGCTGCGCACGGCACTGCGCAACCTCGATGATGAAGCCACCTACATTGCCCGGGACAACCCCGCCGCCGCGCGGGCGTTCGTCAGCGCCGTACTCGCCGGCGTCGAGCGGCTGTCGCTGAATCCCGCAGCGGGAAGGGAGGGCCGCATCGCCGGCACCCGCGAATGGGCGATGACCAGCCATCCATACCTGATTCCCTACCGCATCCGTGACGGACGCCTGCAGGTCCTGCGCATCTTTCATACCCGGCGCCTGCCGCCGGCGCAGTGGTAGGCAACGCGCATCCCGCCGCCGGGTCGGGTAAACTCTGGCGCTTTCCCATCATCCGCCCGTCCCGCCGCCCGAGAGGCAGCGGGGCCGGCACTGAACAACCGGGTCCGCCATGCCGATTCGCCACGCCATCGTCCACCTGATCGACAAGAAGCCCGACGGCAACCCCGCGACGCTGCACGCGCGCGATGCCGAGCTGGGCGACTCCCAGGCCATCGAGAACCTGATGGCCGACCTCAACGAAAGCTACAACGCCAAGCCGAACAAGGCCTGGGGCCTGTTCCAGGGCGAGTCGGGGGCCTACCCGTTCAGCGGCTGGCTGACCGACTACCTGGACAACGGCAAGGACTTCGTCGCCTTCAGCAAACAGGCGGTGGAGCACCTGAAGACGCTGATGGAGGAGTCCAACCTCTCCACCGGCGGCCACGTGCTGTTCTGCCACTACCAACAGGGCATGACCGACTACCTGGCCATCGCCCTGCTGCACCACAGCGAAGGCGTGGCGGTGACCGAGTCGCTGGAAGTCACCCCGTCGCGCCACCTGGACCTCGGCCAGCTGCACATGGCGGCGCGGATCAACATCTCCGAGTGGCGCAACAACAAGACCTCGCGGCAGTACATCTCCTTCATCAAGGGCAAGGGCGGCAAGAAGGTCTCGGACTACTTCCGCGACTTCATCGGCTGCACCGAGGGCGTCGACCCGCCGAGCGAGACCCGCACCCTGCTCAAGGCCTTCAGCGACTTCGTGGAAAGCGAGGACCTGCCCGAAGAGCAGGCCCGGGAGAAGACCGACGTGCTGGTGGACTACGCCACCAGCCAGGCGAAGATCGGCGAGCCGATGGCCCTGGACGCGCTCTCCGAGCTGATGGACGACCAGGCGCCGCGCGCCTTCTACGACTACATCCGCAACAAGGACTACGGCCTGGCGCCGGAAATCCCGGCGGACAAGCGCACCCTCAACCAGTTCCGCCGCTTCACCGGCCGCGCCGAGGGGCTGTCGATCAGCTTCGAGGCGCACCTGCTGGGCAGCAAGGTGGAATACGACGAGGAGCGCGACATGCTGATCATCCGCGGCCTGCCGACCCAGCTGCACGACCAGCTCAAGCGGCGCAAGAACTGACGCGCGGCGCTGAAAAAAGCCCATCGCGAGATGGGCTTTTTTGTGTCCGGAGGAACGCCATTCCCGTAGGAGCGGACCTTGTCCGCGAAATGTTCGCTCACAATCCGGGGGCTCCGGCAGAAAGCGAAGCCCTTCGCGGACAAGGTCCGCTCCTACATAGAAACCTGCGCCGAGCTTGCCGCTCCTACGGAAAGCAAACCGCGCCACACCGGACATGGGCCGAGAGAGCGCCCATCGCGTTCCTGCAGTGAATCACCCGTTCCGACGGACCGCCGCAAACCAGCGGCCGGCGGCTGCTAGAGTCAATTGAGGCGCCTCAGTTCCACGGTGGCCGCCATGTCCGACCAGGCTCTCACCGCCGCTGCTCCTCCGCTCTCCGGGCACTCCCGGGCGCACCCTTCGTACCTCGTCCTGCTGTTCCTGCTCTGCGCCGGCATCGCCTGCGCCGATCCCGCGCCGCCGCTTTCGCCCAACGTCGCGCGCTTCGTGCTGGCCAACGCCGAATTCAGCGTGATGCACGAGATGGGGCACATGCTGATCGACGAGTACGACCTGCCGGTGCTGGGCCGCGAGGAGGACGCCGCCGACCAGTTGGGCTTCATCCTGCTGTTCCAGCTCTACGCGAAACTGCCGCGCGACGAGGTCGACGCGCGCCTGCTGGACATCGCCGACTACTGGCGCCTGGAATGGCAGACGCCCAAGCCGCCGCTGGAACAGGTGCAGGCCTGGGACAGCCATCCGCTGGACGAACAGCGCTACTACAACATCGCCTGCCTGCTGTACGGCAGCGACATGGAGCGGCTGGACTGGCTGCCGTCGCTGATCGGGCTGCCCTACGAGCGCGCCGTCTATTGCGACCGCGAATTCCAGCAGGCCAGCAAGGCCCTGCACTGGGTGCGCCACGCCCGGCGCACGCTGGCGATACAGCATCGCCCCGAGGTGAGGGTGGAGTTCGAGGCGCCGCAGATCGATGCCGAGGCCACCGCCCCGCTGATCGCCCTGCTGCACGACGGAAACCGCCTGCAGCAACTGGTCGATACGCTCTTCCAGCAGCTCCGCCCGCCCCGGCCGCTGACCCTGCGGCTGGTCAGCTGCGGCGCGCCGGACGCCTGGTACAACAGCGACGGCGGGGAGCTGACGCTCTGCTACGAGCGCCTGCAGCACTTCCGCGAGATGGCCGAGAACCTGCCGCGCCTGCGCACCCCGGTGATGCGGCAGTGCCCGGGCCCTGTCGGGCTCAGGCCGGCCGGATGCTGAAGCCCAGGCGCGGGAAGTGCACGTGGACGGTGCCGGCGCGCGGGTCCTCGCGGCGCAGGACCAGGCTTTCGCGCCCGGCGTGCAGCAACTCGCCCTCCACCGGGTCGACGCCATAGTCGGTGGCGGCGATCGCCACCCGCTGGCCGGCGCCGAAGCCATTCGGATCGACGAAATCATCCTCTGGCAACGCGGCGGGCTGGCTGTCGCGGGCGACGGCGATGGCCGCCTCCGCGCTCATCTCGCTGGCGGAGCCGTGGCCGAAGCCGAGCACCCGGCCGAGCCAGGCGCTGGCTGCCGGGTAATCGTCCACCAGCGGCGCGGTCACCGGCGTGCCCTTGAGGAACCACAGGCAGTGGGCCAGGGCGAAATCGGCGATCGACGGCTCGCCGAACAGGAAGTCGCCCTCCTCCCGCGCCAGCTGCTGTTCGATGCGCGCCATGAACACCGGCCACTGGTGCCGGGCCTGCTCGGCCGGCAGGCGGCTGGCGCTGCCGCCGCTGAACAGCTGCCCGCGGTCGGCGATGAAGGCCTTGAGGAATTCCTCCGGCAACCGGGCGAAGCGCGCCGCGATGGATTCGGGCTGGAACACCAGGCTGACGGCGTGCTGGAAGATCACCGAATCGGCCCACTGGGCGAAGCTGGCGGCGGTGAACTCCTGGCCTTCGGGGAACAGCGACGGCACCGCCTTCTCCTGCTCCAGGCGGCGGGCGATCAGCGCGGTGTCGCAGTAGATGTCGGCGCCGACCTGCAGCACCGGGGTCCGGCGGTAGCCGCCGGTGAGGGCCATCAGGTCCGGCTTGGGCATCAGCGGCGGGATGCTCACCGAGTGCCACGACAGCTGCTTGAAACCCAGCATCAGGCGCGCCTTTTCGGCGAAGGGCGAGGTCGGGTAGTGGTGCAGGATCAGCTCGGACATCACGGGCTCCAGCGGACGGAAAGTGGACTGGCAGCTTAACCCGAGGGGCGGCGGCGGCCTACCTCACGCCTCGGATAGCGCGACATCCACGCCGGTGATGGCCGGGCTGGCCCGCACCAGGCGCTCCTTGGCCGGCTTGGTCAGCGCCTTGATCGCCCGCTCGCGGCGCAGGGCGTCGCCCTTGCCGGGGCAGGCTTCGACGTAGACCAGCGCCTGCGCCGGGCTGGAGTGGAAGAAGCGCGCGCCGCGTCCGCTGCGGTGGGTCTCGAAGCGGCGCTGCGGGTCGTCGCTGATGCCGCAGTAGAGCGCGCCATTCTCGGCGCGCACCAGGTAGACGAACCAGGGCTTGGGTGGCGCGTCGGTCACGAGGCCCAGACCCGCGCCTGCATGCGCTCGCAGTAGGCCACCAGCCGTTCGTAGCCGCGCGCCATGTCGTTGAGCGGGGTTTCCAGGGTGCTCAGGATCAGGTTGGCCAGCACGCCGTAGGCGGCGGCATCGGCGCTGCAGGGCTGGGCGCCGCCGTAGTACGGCAGGTCGCCGAGCATGCCGTCCAGCGCTTCGAGGTCGTCGCGGGCGAAGCTCAGCAGCTCGTCGCGGCTGTGCCGGATCAGGCCGCGGCCGGCGAGGTCGCCTCGGATCTTGCGCTGCATGAACATGCCCACCGCCGGGCGCAGCGGCGCCGGGACGCTGCGCAGCATCACGTCCCGCACCTGGCGGAAACCCTGCTCGTCAAGCCAGCGGAAGTACACCAGCAGCGGCACCAGATGCTCGTCGCACAGCCGGGTGATCGACACCGCCCAGCCACGGCCGCGGGCGTCGAGGCCGGCGTCGAGGTCGAATTCGTAGTACTGCTGCAGGATGCGCATGATGATCGCGGTATCGGCGATGGCCTTGCCGTCCAGGGTGATGAACGGCAGCTTGCCCTTGGGCCCCTTGCGCGGGTCGACCACGTGCTTGACCTGGTATTCCAGCCCGGCCAGGCGCAGGAAGGTTTCCAGCTTCAGGCAGAAGGGGCTGACGTTGGGCACGTTGAAGGCGGGCGGGAACTGAAAAAGAGTGATCATGGCGGCATCCTGTCGGAGTCGCCTGTCATTTAAGCCTATCCGCCCCGCGCGGGCGAGCCCGGCACCGTGACATCAGGCCTTCGCGGCCCGTTGTGTGCGGTATGCCGCGAGGCCCCGGGCGGCCTGCGCGCGGATCGCCGCCTGCACCGGCGGCGTCCAGCCCAGCAGGATGCCCTTGGCGCCGAGGGCCTGGCGCGACCACTTCCACAGGTCGAACTCATCGACGTGACGGCAGATCAGGCCGTCGCGGAACTCGAAGTGCGCGCGGATGCGATTGACCACCCGCCGGCCAGTCCCGCTGAAGGTGTAGGACGCCACCCAGCGCGCCGTCCCGCGCTGCTCGTCCGCCTCGACGCCTTCGTAGCTCAGGGAGAAACCCTCGGCGCGCGCGGTGAGCATGCGCCACATGTCCCCGGCCTCGGCGCCGCGCAGGGCGGGGAAGACCGGGTCGCTGAAGCGCACGTCGGCGCTGTAGCAGGCGGCCATGGCGTCGCCGTCGCGGCGCTGGAAGGCCTGGTAGAAGCGTTCGATCAACTGGGCGTTGGGATGGGCCATGGCGGCGCTCGCGTGGTGGGGTCGAGCGCAGTATCGGTGAGGCTTCGACTGGACACGATTGGCATTATCGACAAAATTATGATCGATAACGCCAAAGTCGCAGTGAGACGTCATGTTCAGGATAGCCCTGTTCGTCTGCCCGCAAACGCTGTGTTCCAGTCTTGGCCTGGCCATGGATGCCTTCCACCTGGCCAACCGGCTCGCCGGCCGGCGTCTGTTCGAGGTGCTGCGGGTGAGCGCCGACGGTGCGCCGGTCGCCCTGTCCTTCGGGCGCATCGAGGTGGAAGGCGCGCTCGACCGCGCCGGGGATTGCGATCTGCTGCTGATCCCCGCCACCGGCCCGGACGTGGCCGCCACCTGCCTCGCCAACCAGCCGCTGCTCGCCTGGCTGCGCCGCAGCCCGCCCGGCCTGCAGCTGGGCAGCCTGTGCAGCAGCGCCTTCCTGCTCGCCGAGGCGGGCGTGCTCGACGGCCGCCGCGCCACCACCCACTGGGCGCTGGAAGCGGCCTTCCGCGAGCGTTATCCACAGGTGAAGCTGGACATCGACGCGCTGTGCACCGAGGACGGCGGTCGCCTCTGCTCCGGCGGCGCGCAGGCCGGCCTGGACCTGTGCCTGTACCTGATCGAACGCCACGCCGGCGCGGCGCTGGCCCGGCGCGCGGCGGCCACCCTGGTGTTCGAGCATGGCCGGGGCCGGCAGCGGCGCTTCACCCCGCTGCTGCCCGAACCGCTGCCCGCAGACTCGGCGCTGGCGCCGCTGCTGGAGTGGCTGGAGGACAACTACGCCGAGCCGTTCGACCTGGCCGCGCTGGCGCAGCGCGTGCACTGCTCGACGCGCACCCTGCTGCGGCGCTTCCGCGAGCAGTTGGGGATGACGCCGAACGATTACGTGCAACGCCTGCGCATCGCCTCGGCGCAGGAAGCGCTGGGCGACCCGGCGCGCTCGCTGGAGCGCATCGCCAGCGATATCGGCTACGCCGACCGCGCCAGCTTCGCGCGGCTGTTCAAGCAGTTGTGCGGGGAGACGCCGGGCGCCTTCCGGCAGCGGCTGATGGGACGGCAGGGGAACGGGAGCGCCCTGTAGGAGCGAGCTTGCTCGCGAACCAGATCGCAGGATGGGTGGAGCTTGCGATACCCATGCAGCTCATGGCACGGGTATCGATGGGTATCGCTGCGCTCCACCCATCCTACGCAGAAGAAAACCGCGGTTGCGCGAGGGTCAGTGGAACCACTCCATCGCCGTGCGCCACACGCAGACGCCGATGAAGTAGGCCGACGCAGCGAACCACAGGCCGAGCAGCCAGGGCTGGTCCACCGGCTGCTGGAGGATCAGCAGCGCGCTGCTGAGCATCCAGACGAAGGTCACCGCGATGTTCAGCGGCATGAACTGGCGCACGCGGAAAGGGTGCAGGAACTTCATCCGGGTCAGGGTCAGCGCGGCCAGCACCAGCACGGTGAGGAAGCTCACCCAGGGGTGCGGGGCGAGCACGTAGAAGTACACCGCGACCACGTTCCACGCGGCCGGGAAGCCGACGAAGTAGTTGTCCTTGCTCTTCATGTTGACGTTGCAGAAGCAGAACAGCGAGGACACCAGGATCACGCCCACCGCCAGCAGTTCGGTGTGCAGCGGCAGCGGCACGTAGCGGTAGACGAAGATCGCCGGGATGAACACGTAGGTCAGGTAGTCGATCACCAGGTCCAGGGTCGAGCCGTCGAAGTGCGGCAGCACCGCCTTGACGTCGAACTTGCGCGCCAGGGTGCCGTCCAGCCCATCCACCAGCAGGGCCACGCCCAGCCACAGCAGGCAGGCCTGGGGGCGGTTGTCGACCAGCGCCAGCAGCGCCAGCAGCGCGAGGATGACACCGCTGGAGGTCACCGCATGGGCGCTCCAGGCCTTGGCCTTGCTAAGGTTCAGTGGAGACAGGATCAGGTTCACGTCGGCTCTCTTCCTTCGGACGGCGTTGCAGGCGAGCTATTTCCAACCTTAGCCCATCCCTGACAAAGCACTGTACATGGGAACACCGATGCGCCGCCCGGGTTCAACCCGCGCGCGTCGATGCCGCCATGACGGCAATGGAGCCTTCCAGCATACGCCGTCGCGGCGGCGCAGGACCATCGGGGGAGACGAGCGCGAGTTGGCGAAAGGCCGACGGCCCCCTCCCCGCGACGGCAGAGGGGGCTTCGTGCCTCAGTGCAGGATCTGGCTGAGGAACAGCTTGGTGCGGTCGGACTGCGGGTTGTCGAAGAACTGGTCCGGCGGGGCCTGCTCGACGATCTCGCCCTTGTCCATGAAGATCACCCGGTTCGCCACGGTGCGGGCAAAGCCCATCTCGTGGGTCACGCAGAGCATGGTCATGCCGCTCTGCGCCAAGCCGATCATGGTGTCGAGCACTTCCTTCACCATCTCCGGGTCGAGTGCCGAGGTCGGTTCGTCGAACAGCATGATCTTCGGCTTCATGCACAGCGCGCGGGCGATCGCCACGCGCTGCTGCTGGCCGCCGGAGAGCTGCCCGGGGTACTTGTTGGCCTGCTCCGGGATGCGCACGCGCTCCAGGTAATGCATGGCGATTTCCTCGGCCTGGCGCTTGGGCAGCTTGCGCACCCACATGGGCGCGAGGATGCAGTTCTGCAGCACGGTCAGGTGCGGGAACAGGTTGAAGTGCTGGAACACCATGCCGACTTCGCTGCGGATCGCCTCGATCTGCTTGAGGTCGTTGGTCAGCTCGGTGCCGTCGACCACGATGCTGCCCTGCTGGTGTTCCTCCAGGCGGTTGATGCAGCGGATGGTGGTGGACTTGCCCGAACCGGACGGCCCGCAGAGCACGATGCGCTCGCCCTGCTTGACCTCCAGGTTGATGTCCTTGAGCACGTGGAACTGGCCGTACCACTTGTTCACGTCCTTCATGGTGATCATCACGTGATCGCCGATGGCCGGCTGTGCGGTCTTTTGGGTGGCTTCAGACATGATGAATCACTCCTAACGCTTGTGGCCGGTGTCCAGCTTGCGCTCCAGGTGCATGGAGTAGCGGGACATGCTGAAACAGAAGATCCAGTAGACCGCCGCGGCGAACACATAGCCCTCGGTGGCCATGCCCAGCCAGGCCGGGTCCGCGGTGGCGCGCTTGATGCTGTTGAGGAAGTCGAACAGGCCGATGATGATCACCAGGCTCGTGTCCTTGAACAACGCGATGAAGGTGTTGACGATGCCGGGGATCACCAGCTTGAGCGCCTGCGGCAGGATCACCAGGCCCATGGTCCGCCAGTAGCCCAGGCCCATGGCGGCGGCGGCCTCGTACTGCCCCTTGGGGATCGCCTGCATGCCACCGCGCACCACCTCGGCGATGTAGGCGGCCTCGAACAGCACCACCATCACCATGGCCCGCAGCAGCTTGTCGAGGTTCATCCCCTCGGGCAGGAACAGCGGCAGCATCACCGAGGACATGAACAGCACGGTGATCAGCGGCACGCCGCGCCAGAACTCGATGGTGGTGACGCAGATGACCTTGATCGCCGGCATCTTCGAGCGCCGTCCCAGCGCCAGCAGGATGCCCAGCGGCATCGCCCCGCAGATGCCGACCGCGGCGATCACCACGGTGAGCATCAGGCCGCCCCACTGGCTGGTGGACACGTTCTCCAGGCCGAGGAAGCCGCCGCGCAGCAGCCAGTAGGCCACCAGCGGCAGGGCCAGGAGGAAGCCCAGGCCGTACTTCAGCTTGTAGGGGAAGCGCTTGAGGAACAGCGGCGCCGCGCCGAAGATCACGAAGAGCACGGTGAGGTCCACGCGCCAGCGCAGTTCCTCGGGGTAGAAGCCGTACATGAACTGGCCGAAGCGCGAGCCGATGAACACCCAGCAGGCGCCCTCGCGGGCGCAGTCGGCGCGGGTCGCGCCGGTCCAGTTGGCCTTGATGAAGGCCCACTCCAGCAACGGCGGCAGGATCAGGTACACCAGGTACAGGCCCAGCAGCGTCAGCAGGGTGTTGAACCAGCCGGAGAACAGGTTGGCGCGCAGCCAGCCGACGACGCCCACGCTCATCGCCGGTGGCGGCTGATCGGGCTTGAAGGTATGAGTTGCCATGGTCTGCTTCCTACCTCTCGACCAGCGCGATGCGCTTGTTGTACCAGTTCATCAGCAGCGAAATGCTGATACTGATGGCCAGGTACACGCTCATGGTGATGGCCATGGTCTCGATGGCCTGGCCGGTCTGGTTGAGCACCGTGCCGGCGAACAGCGAGACCATGTCCGGGTAGCCGATGGCGGCCGCCAGCGAAGAGTTCTTCGCCAGGTTCAGGTACTGGCTGGTCAGCGGCGGGATGATCACCCGCAGCGCCTGCGGGATGACCACCAGGCGCAGGATCTGCCCCGGACGCAGGCCGAGGGAGCCGGCGGCCTCGGTCTGGCCGTGGCTGACCGCCAGGATGCCGGCGCGCACCGTCTCGCCGATGAAGGCGGCGGTGTACACCGACAGCGCGAGGATGATCGACACCAGTTCCGGGATCACCACCCAGCCACCGCGGAAGTTGAAGCCCTGCAGCACCGGCACGTCCCAGTGGAACGGCGCGCCGGCCACCAGCGCCACCAGCGCCGGCAGCAGGATCAGCAGCGCCAGGCCGCTGAGGAACACCGGGAACGCCTTGCCGGTGGCGTGGCGGCGGGCCTTGGCCCACTTCCAGATCACCGCCCAGCCGACGATCGCCAGGATCACCGCGACGATGAACGGCCCCAGGCCGTCGGCGGCGACCGGCGCGGGCATCTGCAGGCCGCGGTTGTTGACGAAGAACAGGTCGCCGAAGCTGATGCTCTGCCGGGGCCCGGGCAGCGGCCCGAGGACGGCGAAGTACCAGAAGAAGATCTGCAGCAGCGGCGGGATGTTGCGGAAGGTCTCGATGTACAGGGTCGCCAGCTTGCGGATCAGCCAGTTGTGCGACAGCCGCGCCACGCCGAGGATGAAGCCGATGATGGTAGCGAAGAAGATGCCGACCACCGTGACCAGCAGCGTGTTGAGCAGGCCGACCAGGAACACCCGGGTATAGGTGTCGCTTTCGCTGTAGTCGATCAGGTGCTGGGAGATGCCGAAACCGGCGCTGTGCTGGAGAAACCCGAAGCCGGACTGGATGCCGCGGTGTTCGAGGTTGGTCTGGGTGTTGTCGAAGAGAAACCAGCCCACCGCGACGACGACGATCACGGCGATGATCTGGAAGGCCCAGGCCCGGACGGTGGGATCGGTGAGCGAGAGCCCCCGCGCACGCCCGGCGTTGATGGAATTCTGCATGTAAGCCCTCTCGGAACCCCGCCGGGCCGCCACGGGACCACGCCCGCGACCGCCCGGAAGGCTTCACGTCGTTCGAAACAGGCCGGCGCCCAGACTCCGGGCGCCGGCGCGGGTCGGGTCAGCGCACCGGCGGTGCGTACTGCAGACCACCCTTGTTCCACTGGGCGTTGAGGCCACGCTTGATCTTCAGGTCGCTGCTTTCACCGATGTTGCGATCGAAGATCTCGCCGTAGTTACCCACTTGCTTGACGATCTGCACCACCCAGTCCTTGGGCAGTTTCAGGTCCTTGCCGTAGTCGCCCTCGGCGCCGAGCAGGCGCGCGATGTCGGGGTTCTTGGTGCTCTTCGCGGTTTCCTCGACGTTCTTCGAGTTCACGCCCAGCTCCTCGGCGTTGACCATGGCGAAGAGCGTCCAGCGCGCCATGTCGAACCATTCCTCGTCGCCCTGGCGCACCGCCGGGCCCAGCGGCTCCTTGGAGATGACTTCCGGCAGCACCACGTAGTCGTCCGGCTTGGCCAGCTTGATGCGCTGGGCGTAGAGCTGCGACTGGTCGGAGGTCAGCACGTCGCAACGACCGGACTCCAGCGACTTGGCGCTCTCGTCGGAGGTGTCGTAGGTGATGGGGGTGTACTTGAGGTTGTTGGAGCGGAAGTAGTCGGACAGGTTCAGCTCGGTGGTGGTGCCGGCCTGGATGCACACGGTGGCGCCGTCGAGCTCCTTGGCGCTGGACACGCCGAGCTTCTTGTTGACCAGGAAGCCCTGGCCGTCGTAGTAGGTCACGCCGACGAAATTCAGGCCCATGGCGCTGTCGCGCGAACTGGTCCAGGTGGTGTTGCGCGAGAGGATGTCGATCTCGCCGGACTGCAGCGCGGTGAAGCGCTCCTTGGCGGTCAGCGGGCTGAACTTGACCTTGCTCGCGTCGCCGAACACGGCGGCGGCCAGGGCGCGGCAGACATCCACGTCGATGCCCTTGTACTGCCCCTTCGCGTCGGCATAGGAGAAGCCCGGAAGACCGTCACTGATACCGCACTGCACGTAGCCTTTCTTCTTTACTGCATCGAGGGTGGCGCCCGCATGGGCGAGGCCGCTGATACCGAACACGGCGGCGGTGGTCAGCACAGCCAGGGTGGATTTCACCATCTTCATCGATCTTCTCCGTTGCTTTTTTAGTGTTCTGGAGTCCCGGCTCCACCGCCGTACCCTCGTGAGGCACAAGCAGGACCACTGACGGGATGGAGACCTAAGGGTGAGTCTAGTCCGCTCTCGGAAACCGCACCGAGGCGTTGCAGACCTTCCCCGAGCCCGCGGGTGATGCGGGCAGGAACGGGTGAAAGCAGATCATTGCGCGTGAAGGCGAAGGCCCGTCGCACCCACCGTTGACCGCGGCGGACGTCGACGGGCCCTGGAGCAGCCCGAGGCATTCGCCACCCCGCTTGCGGTACAGCTTTCCGGATGGGGTCGGTAAAGTGTTACCGCAAGCGGGGTGGCGCAGCCTGGAGCCTGAGGTAGCAAGGCCCGTACCAGCTCCGCGAATCTTCCTACAATCCAGAGACGTCAAGTCCTACAAGTTATGGCCATGCGACATCTTCTTGCATGGCGCACCCCACCGCATTCGCGCGCGACGCCCCATCCCAGAGCGCCCGCCCCACCCTGGAGCCTCCATGACCCAGCCCCTGATCCTCGAACCCTCCCGCCCGGCCGACTCCTGCGTCATTTGGTTGCACGGCCTGGGGGCCGACCGTTACGACTTCGAGCCGGTAGCACGGATGCTGCAGCGCAGCTTCGCCGGCACGCGCTTCATCCTCCCGCAGGCGCCGACCCGCCCGGTCACGGTGTTCAACGGCATGCCCGCGCCGAGCTGGTACGACATCCTCGCCATGGCGCCGGCCCGCGCCATCGACGAAGCGCAGCTGGACGCCTCGGCCGACGCCGTGATCGCGCTGATCCGCGGGCAGATCGAGCAGGGCATCGACGCCCGGCGCATCATCCTCGCCGGCTTCTCCCAGGGCGGCGCCGTGGTGCTGCACACCGGCTACCTGCGCTGGGACGGCGAGCTGGGCGGGGTCATGGCGCTGTCCACCTATGGCCCGACATTCAGCGAAGGCATAAGCCTGCCGGCTACAAAAAGACAACTGTCGGCGCTCTGCCTGCATGGCACTTTCGACGACGTGGTAGCGCCCGACATGGGCCGCGCCGCGTACGATTTCCTGCTGGCCAACGGCGTGCCCGCACAGTGGCGCACCTACCCGATGAGCCACGAGGTGAGCAACGAGGAGATCGGCGACATCGGCGCGTGGCTGCGGGAACGCCTCTGATCCCCTCATCCGCGGAGAACAAGAAGAAAGATGAACGCCCCGATCACCCGCCTGCGCGACATCGAAGCCCTGGAACAGGTCCCGCTGCAGGATCGCGACCTGCCGCCGAGCACCTATGAACTGCTGCGCCGCTCGGCGCAGCGCTTCGGCCCGGAAACCGCCCTGAGCTTCCTGCTGCAGGGCTCGGCCGCCGAGGAGCCGCTGCGCATCAGCTACGCCGAGCTGTTCGCCCGCGTCACCCAGGCGGCGAACGCCTTCCACCGCCTCGGCGTGCGGCCGGGCAGCGCGGTGTCGTTCCTGCTGCCGAACCTGCCGCAGACCCATTACGTGATCTGGGGCGGCGAAGCGGCGGGGATCGTCAACGCGATCAACCCGCTGCTCGACCCCGCGCACATCGCCGAACTGGTGCGCGCCGCCGACTCCCGCGTGCTGGTGACCCTGGCGCCCTTCCCCGGCACAGACCTGTGGGACAAGGTCGCCGCCCTGCGCGACGAGCTGCCGGAGCTGGCCGCCATCGTCACCGTCGATCTCGCCAACCTGCTGCCCGAGCCGCAGCGCGCGGCGCTCAAGGCCCAGCGCGGCGCGCTGCCGGCCGGCGTGCTGGACTTCGACGAGCTGATCGCCCAGTGCCCGGCCGACCACCTGGAAAGCGGCCGGGTGATCGGTCCGGACGAAGTCGCCTCCTACTTCCACACCGGCGGCACCACCGGCACGCCGAAACTGGCGCCGCACAGCCATTTCAACGAAGTGGCGATGGCCGAGATCATGGGCCTGAACGCCGACTACGACGGCGCCGACGTGCTGCTCTGCGGCCTGCCGCTGTTCCATGTCAACGGCGTGATGGTCACCGGCCTCGCCCCCTTCATGCGCGGCGCCCAGGTGCTACTGGCCGGCCCCCAGGGCTATCGCAACCCGACGCTGATCCAGGACTTCTGGAAGCTGGTGGAGCGCTACCGGGTGACCAGCTTCAGCGGCGTGCCGACCATCTATGCAGCCCTGCTGCAGGTGCCCAGCGAGGGCCGCGACCTCTCCAGCCTGCGCTTCGCCCTGTGCGGCGCGGCGCCGATGCCGGTGGAGCTGATCCGCCAGTTCGAGGCCCGGACCGGGCTGAAGATCATCGAAGGCTACGGCATGACCGAGGGCACCTGCGGCACCAGCTGCAACCCGCGCGGCGGCGAGCGCCGGCCCGGCTCCATCGGCCTGCGCCTGCCCTACTGCCAGGTGAAGTCGGCGATCCTCGACGGCGAAGGCCGCTACCTGCGCGACGCCGCGGTCGACGAGATCGGCAACCTCTGCCTGCGCGGCCCCACCGTGTTCAAGGGCTACCTGCAGGCCGGCAAGAACCAGGGCATCTGGGTCGACGGCGACTGGTTCAACACCGGCGACCTGGGCCGCATCGACGCCGACGGCTACATCTGGCTCACCGGGCGCAGCAAGGACCTGATCATCCGCGGCGGCCACAACATCGATCCGCAGATGATCGAGGAAGCCCTGCACCGCCACCCCGCCGTGGCCCTGGCCGCCGCCGTGGGCAAGCCGGACCTCAAGGCCGGCGAGCTGCCGGTGGTGTACATCCAGCTCAAGCCGGGCGTGCAGGCCAGCGAGGCGGAACTGCTGGAGCACGCCGCGCAGCACGTGCCGGAGCGGGCGGCGGTGCCCAAGGACGTCTGGCTGCTGGACGCCATCCCGGTCACCGCCGTGGGCAAGACCTTCAAGCCCGCGCTGCGCCTGGACGCCATCCGCCGCGTGCTGGAGGAGGAAGTCCGTCACCTCCAGCCGCGCCCGGCCATCGAGGTGCTGGCCGACGACCGCCACGGGCAGAAGGCGCGCCTGCGCGCAGGCCACCTCGATGTGCACGCGAGGACGGCGCTGGCCGAGCGGCTGGGCGGCTACGCGATCCACATCGAGTGGCTGGAGGACTGATGAGCCGCCGGGTCGACCGCCGGTCGGCCCGGCATGGAGCCAGATTGCCAGTATCCAAATCTGACTAATACTGATGGCTCAATGTGCGAATTGGACTACATGGAGAGTCAGTCGTGCACATCACCAGTCCAGCTCCCGCTTCCGTCACGCCATGAAGCCCGCGCAGTGGAAGGAAGACATCCAGCAATTGCAGCACCTTCGCCTGTTCCAGAACGTGGCCGCGGCCAGCCTGCAACAGCTGCTGAAGGATTTCCGCGCCTGCGAGCTGGAAGCCGGTGAGATCCTCCTTTCGCCGTTCAACCGCAACCACTTCCTTTATATGGTCCTGCACGGCCAACTGAAGGTGTACCTCGGCTCGCTCGACAACCAGCCGGTGACCAGCCTGCACCCGGGCGACTGCGCCGGCGAGATCAGCTTCATCGACAACGACCCGCCGTCCGCCTACGTGGTCGCCAGCGAACCGACCACCGTGCTGCGCCTGCACCGCGAGTCGCTGCTCAACCTCTTCCAGCACTCCCCGCAGGTGATGCAGAACCTCCTCGGCGTGCTCTGCGAAAAGGTGCGCCAGGGCAACCGGATCATTCTCGACACCGAACAGAACGCCAACATCGACACCCTGACCGGGCTGTTCAACCGGCGCTGGCTGGAGCACATCTACGACCGCGAAAGCACCCGCTGCGCCTTCAACGCGCATCCGCTGTGCCTGCTCATGCTCGATGTCGACCACTTCAAGGACTACAACGACGAGCACGGCCACCTGGCCGGCGACTACGCCCTCTGCCTGGTCGCCCACACCCTACGCAGCCAGCTGCGGCCCAAGGACAGCATGGCGCGCTACGGCGGCGAGGAGTTCGTCATCCTGCTGCCGGAAATCGGCCTGGACGAAGCCCGGCGCATCGGCAACCGGCTGCGCCAGAGCCTGGAGCAGATCAGCTCCTTCTATTCGCCGGTGGGCGTGCTGCCGGGCGTCACCGTCTCCCTCGGCCTGGCCCAGATGGACTACCAGGAAAACCTGCCGAGCCTGATCCTGCGGGCCGACAGCGCGCTCTACCGGGCCAAGCAGGAGGGCCGCAACCGCCTGGTGGGCTGACGCCGCGAGCGCTGCCCCGAGGCCCGCCAGAGCCGGGAAATCCTGTGGCACTTCGCCCTGCGGGCATCTTGCATTACACTGGCGGCCGTTCATTCCTTAACCAGTACGAGACCACCGTGCTCAAAGCACTCAAGAAAATCTTCAGCAAGGGCGAGGGCGAACTGCCCGTCGCCACGCCGGCAGCCCCCGCTCCCGCTGCCTCCCAGCCCGCCCAGAGCGATGAGAAACGCCCGCGCAAGCCGCGCAATCCGCGCCCCCAGGGCGAGTCCGCCGAGAAGCCGGCCCGCGCGCCGAAGGCCGACAAGCCGCGCGCCGAGCGCGCCGACAAAGCCGAACGCGGCGAAAATACCGAGCGCGCCGACAAGCCGCGCGAACCCCGGGCCGACAAGCCGCGCCGCGAGCGCAAGCCCAAGGCGCCGGTGGTGGACAACTGGAAGCTGGAAGACTTCGTGGTGGAACCCGCCGAAGGCAAGACCCGCTTCCACGACTTCAAGCTCGATCCGCGCCTGATGCACGCCATCCATGACCTGGGCTTCCCCTACTGCACGCCGATCCAGGCGCAGGTGCTGGGCTTCACCCTCAGGGGCCAGGACGCCATCGGCCGCGCCCAGACCGGCACCGGCAAGACCGCCGCGTTCCTCATCTCGATCATCACCCAGCTGCTGCAGACCCCGCCGCCGAAAGAGCGCTACATGGGCGAGCCGCGCGCGCTGATCATCGCACCGACCCGCGAGCTGGTGGTGCAGATCGCCAAGGACGCCGTCGGCCTGGCCAAGTACACCGGCCTGAACGTCATGAGCTTCGTCGGCGGCATGGACTTCGACAAGCAGCTCAAGACCCTGGAATCGCGCTTCTGCGACATCCTGGTGGCCACCCCCGGCCGCCTGCTGGACTTCAACCAGCGCGGCGAGGTGCACCTGGACATGGTCGAGGTGATGGTGCTCGACGAAGCCGACCGCATGCTCGACATGGGCTTCATCCCGCAGGTCCGCCAGATCATCCGCCAGACCCCGTACAAGGGCGAGCGCCAGACCCTGCTGTTCTCCGCCACCTTCACCGACGACGTGATGAACCTGGCCAAGCAGTGGACCGTCGACCCGGCCATCGTCGAGATCGAGCCGGAGAACGTCGCCAGCGACACCGTCGAGCAGCACGTCTACGCCGTCGCCGGCAGCGACAAGTACAAGCTGCTGTACAACCTGATCGCGCAGAACGACTGGACCCGCGTGATGGTCTTCGCCAACCGCAAGGACGAGGTGCGCCGCATCGAGGAACGCCTGACCAAGGACGGCATCAGCGCCGCCCAGATGTCCGGCGACGTGCCGCAGCACAAGCGCATCAAGGTCCTGGAAGGCTTCCGCGAAGGCAAGATCCGCGTGCTGGTCGCCACCGACGTCGCCGGCCGCGGCATCCACGTCGACGGCATCAGCCACGTGATCAACTTCACCCTGCCCGAAGACCCGGACGACTACGTGCACCGCATCGGCCGTACCGGCCGCGCCGGCAGCACCGGCACCTCGATCAGCTTCGCCGGCGAGGACGACGCCTTCGCCCTGCCGCCGATCGAGGAACTGCTGGGCCGCAAGATCAACTGCGAAATGCCGCCGACCGAGCTGCTCAAGCCGGTGCCGCGCAAGCACTGATCCCCCCGCGGTAGCAGCTCTCTGCTCCAGAATAAGGCGAAGCCACCCGGCTTCGCCTTTTTCGTTTCCGCCGGTGTTACGCCCGGTGACACCGCCCCTTGCCGACGACGCATCGTCCCGCCCCGTTTGTCCCGCCGGACCCGCCGGGACGACCTCGCGCAGCCCCCGCGCAAACAATGGCAATACGCCACCCTTCGGCGGAGGCGTCATTTCGCCTGCCTTTTCCGATCAGATTTATTTACAGGCGTAAAATAATTCGCACGCTTCTTGCATGACACGTGAGAACAATTCCAAGTAAACGTCGCCGGAATCCGCCCATGCCCTTGCGCATCAAACTCGCCCTCAGTTTCCTTTCGATCGGCCTGATCCCCGTGCTGGTGATGGCCATCGTGGTCTACCTCCAGGCCAGCCGGGCCCTCGAAGATCAGAGCCTGAATGCCCTGGAGGCGGTCGCCAACATCAAGCAGCGGCAATTGATGGACGCCTGGAAGGCCCGGCACGACCAGCTCAGCAACCTCGCCAACAGTCTCGGCAGCAACTATGCGGGCCTCGACAGCCAGTCCCTGGTGACCACCGCCAACTACGACCGGCCGGTCTTCGAGAACTTCACCAAGACCTTCGGCTACCGCGAACTGCGCCTGGTGGCCGGCGACGGCAGCGTGGTCTTCACGCTCGGCCGCGGCGCCGAGTACCAGCAGAACATCGGCGCCCCGAACTGGCGCGACACCGCCTTCGGGCGCTTCGTCCGCTCCGCCCTGGACAGCGGCAAGGCCACCATCAGCGACCTGGAACCCGCGCTGGACGACCAGCAGCCCGTGCAATGGCTGGCCGCGCCGATCCAGGACGGCGGCAAGCTGCAATTGCTGCTGGTGCTGGAACTGCCGCTGACCGCGATCAACGAGGTGATGCAGAGCCGCCAGGGCCTGGGCGAAGCCGGGGAAACCTACCTGGTGGGCGGCGACGGCGGCCTGCGCTCGGACTCGGTGCGCTTTACCGACCACCACGTCCGCCGCGGCAGCGAAAGCCCCGCCGCCCTGCCCGGCCAGGCCAGCGCGAAAGCCCTGGCCGGCGAACAGGGGCGCCTCAGCGAAACCGGCCTGAGCGGCCAGACGGCGCTGAAATCCTTCGTCCCGCTGAACCTGGACAACCTGCAGTGGGCGCTGGTGGCGGAAATGGACCAGGACCAGGCGTTCGCCCCGGTGCGCAAGCTGATGTGGCAGATCCTCGTGCTGGGCGTGCTGACCCTGCTGGGCGTCGCCGCCGGCACCTGGCTGGTCAGCCGCAGCGTGATGCGCCCGCTGGGCGGCGAGCCGGCGAGCATGGCGGCGCTGGCGCAGCGCTTGGCCAGCGGCGAGCTGCGCCTGGGCGACGACGCCGATGCCAGCAGCGGGCTGATGCAGGCGCTGCGCGAAATGACCACGGCCTGGCGCCAGGTGGTCGAGCGCCTGCGCCAGGCCAGCGAGGCGGTGGGCGATGCCAGCGGCGACATCCTCGACGCCGCCGGGCGCACCAGCAGCCACCTCGACCAACAGCAGGAAGCGCTGGAAATGGTGGTCAGCGCCGTCGACCAGATGGCCGCCACCGTGCAGGAGATCGCCGGCAGCGCCAGCCGCAGCGCCGACGGCAGCGCCGCCGCGCGCGAAGCCTTCGTCGCCATGCAGGGCACGCTGCAGCACATGATCGGCCGCCAGGACCAACTGCTCGGCGGCCTGCGCCAGGCCGACGGCGTGGTGCAGACGCTGGCCGGCGAGAGCCAGCAGATCGGCACCGTGCTGGACGTCATCCGCTCGATCGCCGAACAGACCAACCTGCTCGCCCTCAACGCCGCCATCGAGGCCGCCCGCGCCGGCGAAGCGGGCCGTGGCTTCGCCGTGGTCGCCGACGAAGTACGCAGCCTGGCCCAGCGCACCCGCACCGCCACGGACGAGATCGTCGCCATCGTCGGCAGCCTCGGCGAATCCTCCGTGCAGGCCCAGGCGAGCATGAGCGGGGCCAGCGAACAGGCGCACACCCTGGAACAGGACACCCAGGCGGTGCTGGAAGCCCTCGGCGCCCTCGACGATTCCCTGCAGGGCGTGCACGCCATGGCCTTCCAGATCGCCGCGGCGGCCGAGCAACAGGCGGCCACCACCCAGGAAGTGAACCAGCACATGCACCGCCTGAGCGACATGACCGTGGAAAACCGCAAGACCGCCGCGCACACCCGCGATTGCGGCGAGCACCTGCGCCGCGTGGCGGGCAGCCAGGAAGAGCTGGTGGCGCAGTTCAAGCTGTAGCTTTTCGTAGGAGCGAGCTCGCTCGCGAACGCATTCCGCCGGAGGCTCCGGTGCCGTGCGGTTCGCGAGCAAGCTCGCTCCTACAGGGGCGGCCCGACCGTGCCCTCATGCAGGACCGCCGCGCTCGCGTAGGAGCGGAGCTTCTCCGCGATCCGGCCGGCAGGCCGGCATGCCCATCACAATGCACCGCTGTCGCGGTGATCGCGGACAAGGTCCGCTCCTACGAAAAACCGTTGCGCCGCCCAGCCACCCACCCACGCAGGACCGCCGCGCTCTCGTAGGAGCGGAGCTTCTCCGCGATCCGGCCGGCAGGCCAGCATACCCATCACAATGCACCGCTGTCGCGGTGATCGCGGACAAGGTCCGCTCCTACGAAAAGCCGTTGCGCCAGCCGACCACCCACCCACGCAGGACCGCTGCGCTCGCGTAGGAGCGGAGCTTCTCCGCGATCCGGCCGGCAGGCCGGCGTGCCCATCACAATGCACCGCTGCCGCGGTGATCGCGGACAAACGAAAAGCCGTCGTGCCAGCCGACCGCACGTCCTTGCCGATAAAGACAATAGAGTCCAGAATGGAAAAATAAATCCATATCCGGAGTCCCGCCATGTCCGCCACCCCGCCCCTCACGCTCAACCAGGCCGAGGCCGAACGCCTGCTCGAACGGGTCGACGTACTCCAGGCGATGCGCGACATGTTCGCCGAACTGGCCGCCGGCAACGCCGTGCAACCCGCGCAGCAGCTGGTGGAATTCCCCAACGGCGGCGGCGATTTCATCAACTACCTGGGCGTGCTGGCCTCGCAGAAGGTCTACGGGGTGAAGACCTCGCCCTACATCGTCCGCCAGCCCAGGTCGCTGGTCACCGCCTGGAGCCTGCTGATGTCCATGGAGAGCGGCCAGCCGCTTCTGCTGTGCGACGCCGGCAGCCTGACCACCGCGCGCACCGCCGCCACCACCGCGCTGGCGGTGCAGGAGCTGGCCCGCCCGGATGCCAAGCGCCTGGCGATCATCGGCAGCGGCCCGGTGGCCCGCGCGCACCTGCGCTACGTCGCCGGCCTGCGCGACTGGCAGGGCATCCGCGTCTACTCGCCGAACCTGAACGCCGGGGTGCTGGCCCGCTTCGGCGCCATCGACCCGCGCGCCGAACCGGCCACCAGCGTCGAGTCCGCCGTGGCCGATGCCGACGTGATCCTGCTGTGCACCTCCTCCGGCACCCCGGTGCTGGACCCGGCGATCCTCGGCAAGCCGGCGCTGATCACCTCCATCAGCACCAACGTCGCCCGCGCCCACGAAGTGCCGCCGCAGTCGCTGGCGCGGATGGACGTGTACTGCGACTACCGCGCCACCACCCCCGCCTCCGCCGGCGAAATGCGCCTGGCCCGCGACGAGCACGGCTGGGACGGCAGCATCCGCGGCGACCTGCCCGAGCTGGTCAGCGGCCGCGCGGCCAAGCCGGACTACCAGCGCCACGCCTTCTTCCGCTCCATCGGCCTGGGCCTGGAAGACGTCGCCCTGGCCAATGCGCTCTACCATCTGCAAATGAAGAACGCCTGAGCCGGAGACGAACATGATCGAAGTCGATTACCTCATCATCGGCGGCGGCATCGCCGGCGCCTCCACCGGCTACTTCCTCTCCCGCCACGGCAAGGTCGCCGTGCTGGAGCGCGAATCCCACGCCGGCTACCACTCCACCGGCCGCTCGGCGGCGCTCTACACCGTGGCCTACGGCACGCCGCAGGTGCGCGCACTGACCGCCGCCAGCCGCGCCTTCTTCGACAACCCGCCCGAGGGCTTCGCCGAACACCCGATCCTCACCCCGCGCGGCGAGATGACCGTGGACTTCGACGGCAACCCGGAAGAACTCCGGCGCCAGTTCGAAAGCGCCCGCGCCAGCGTGCCGGAGATGCGCCTGCTCAGCGCCGACGAAGCCTGCGCGCTGGTCCCGGTGCTGCGCCGCGAGAAGGTCCACGGCGCAATGCTCGACCCCAGCGCCGCCGACATCGACACCGACGGCCTGCTGCAAGGCTACCTGCGCGGCATCCGGCGCAACGGCGGCAGCCTCCAGCTGGACAGCGAAGCGCTGGAAATCCGCCGCATCGACGACGCCTGGGAAGTGCGCTGCGCGCAGCAGACCTACCGCGCGCCAACCCTGGTCAACGCCGCCGGCGGCTGGTCCGACAAGATCGCCGAACTGGCCGGCGCCGCCCCGCTGGGCCTGCAGCCCAAGCGCCGCGCGGCCTTCCTGTTCAGCCCGCCGGAAGGCGTCGACAGCCACGCCTGGCCGGTGCTGGTGAGCCTGGACGAATCCTTCTACTTCAAGCCCGACGCCGGCATGCTGCTCGGCTCGCCGGCCAACGCCGACCCGGTGGAGCCCCACGACGTGCAGCCCGAGGAGCTGGACATCGCCCTGGGCATCTACCAGATCGAGGAGCACACCACGCTGAGCATCCGCCGCCCGAGCCACACCTGGGCGGGCCTGCGCTCGTTCTTCGCCGACGGCGACCTGGTGTCCGGCTACGACCCGGCCACGCCCGGCCTGTACTGGGTGGCCGGCCAGGGCGGCTACGGCATCCAGACCTCGGCGGCGATGGGCGAGGCCAGCGCCGCGCTGATCCGCCACCAGGCGCTGCCCGAACACCTGGCCCGCCACGGCCTGAGCGCCGGGATGCTCTCGCCGGCGCGCCTGCTGGCCAAGTGAGCCGCCGACCGTGACAGCCCGCGGGCGCTTGCGGCACACTCGCCAGCGCCCGCCCGGCCCCACCGCCCAAGAGCCTTGCCCATGACCGCCGCAGACCCGCTGGACAACTACAAGGCGATCGCCGACGCCATCGCCACCCTGTTCTTCCCCCACGCCGAGGTGGTCATCCACGACCTGCGCGACCAGCGCGTGGCCTACCTGGCCAACAACATCTCCAAGCGCGAGATCGGCGACGACTCGGCCCTGGAAGACATGCTCGAAGGCAGCACCGACGAGCGCAACATCGGCCCCTACGAGAAGCTCAACTGGGACGGGCAGAAGATCCGCTCGATCAGCACCGTGCTGCGCGACGCGCAGGGCGAGCCGCTGGCGGTGCTGTGCATCAACCTCAACATCACCCTGTTCGAGACCGCCAAGGCGGCGCTGGACCTGTTCCTCTCCTCGAACAAGCTCATCCCGCAGCCGGACGCGCTGTTCCGCGACGACTGGCAGGAGCGCATCAACACCTTCCTCCACGCCTGGCTGCGCCAGCGCCAGCTGAGCCTTTCCACCCTGACCCGCGACCACAAGCGCGAACTGGTCCTGGCGCTGCACGCCGAGGGCGCGTTCAAGGGCAAGAGCGCGGCGAACTACGTGGCCAACGTGCTGAACATGGGCCGGGCGACGGTGTACAAGCACCTGAAGGAACTGAAGGAAGAGGTCTGAGCGGGCCGCTTCCGCCCTGCGCAGGGCAACACGTCCGCCCCCCGGACGCCCCGATCGCCTACCTGGCCATCGCCCGCGCATAGCCCCCGGGTGAAAAGCGCAGCGTCACCCCCAGCATCGCCACCACCGACACCGCCAGCAGCACCCAGGACGCCTGGAAGCTGCCGGTGCTGTCGCGCAGCCAGCCGGTCAGGTAGGGAATGATCCCGGTGACGATGAAGCCGATGCCCTGCACGAAGGCCGCCAGCCGCCCCGCCGCGCCCGGATCGGGCAGGTGGTCGAGGGTCAGCGTCAGGCTCAGGGCGAAGCAGGAACCCAGGCCGTAGCCGATCAGCGCCACCCAGACGCCGGACAGCTGCAGCGGCGCCTGGATCAGCCCGGCGAAGCCGGCGAGCTGGATCAGCAGGCACAGGCCCAGCCAGCCGCGACGGTCCGCCGAACCGCGGCTGAGCAGCGGGATGCTCAGCGCGGCGATCACCTGGAAGACGGTCATCAGGCCGATCAGCCCGCCGCTGGCCTGGGCGCTCCAGCCGAGCTGGCGGTAATACACCGGCAGCCAGGCGACCATGCTGGTGTAGCCGCCGTTGATCACCCCGAAATACAGCGCCAGCAGCCAGGCCCGGCGGCTGCCGAAATAATGCTGCACGGTCTGCCGCGGCGACGTGGCCGGCGGCGTCTCGCGCGGCCGCGCCAGCGCCCACAGCAGCAGCCCGAGCAGCGCCGGCAGCAGCCAGGCGCCGAGCCCGACCTGCCAGCGCGCGAAATGCTCCGACAGCACCGGCGCCAGCACCGCCGCGCTGCCGCCGCCGGCCATCAGCGACGCCGAATACAGGCCCATGGCCGACGGCACCCGGTGCGGGAACCAGCGCTTGATCACCCCCGGCACCAGCGCCTGGATGATCGCCACCCCGGTGCCGGCCAGCACCGCGCTGGCGATCAGCGCCATGCCGCCGTCCAGCAGCAGGCGCCACAGGCAGGCGGCGCCGATGGCCAGCAGGCCGGCGACCACGCCGCGGCGTTCCCCCAGGCGCGGGCCGACCCAGGGCAGGGCCAGGGCGAACAGCCCCATGCACAGCACCGGCAGCACGGTGAGCATCGACGCCGCCTGGAAGCCCAGGCCGGTGGCATCGCGGATGTCGCTGAGCAAGGGGCCGATGGAGGTGAGGATCGGCCGCAGGTTGATGCCCAGCGCGACGATCACCAGCAGGCCGATCCAGCTGGCGCGGGCCTCTTCGTCCGCCGCTACGGCGATGCTCCGGCTCATTCGCCGCGCGCCTGCCAGCGCGCGTAGAGCCCCTCCTCGCCGGCCGGCCGCAAGGGCCGCAGCGGCAGCGCCTGCTGCCGTGGCGGCAGGGCCATCTGCCGGTAGACCCCGGCCGTGGACAGGCCGAACGGCTCGCCCTCGTCGTTCGAATAGGCGAAGTACGCCGCCTCGATGCCGCACAGGTGCATGGCCGCCAGGCACATCGGGCAGGGGTGGCCGCTGGCGTAGATCACGCAGCCACCCAGGCGCGGGGTGCCGAGCGCGGCGCAGGCGCGGCGCAGGGTCAGCAGCTCGGCGTGGGCGGTCGGGTCGTGGTCCAGGTGGATGGAATTGGCGGCGCGGGCGATCACCCGGCCGTCCCTGACCAGCACGGCGCCGAACGGGCGGCCGCCGGCCTGGATATTGTCGCGGGCCAGTTGCAGGGCCTCGCGCATGAAGTCTTCGGGTTGCATGGCGCGTCTCGTCGATGGATCGGGAGGCCGGCGCGCCGACGCGGCGGCAGCCTCGCAAGGAACGCCGGCAGTATGACGAAGGCGCTTTCCATGCTGAAATTAAATAGAAACATGTCTTCCAGTGAGAACGAGAATGCTCGACCCCAACCTGCTGCGCAGCTTCGTGATGGTGGTGGACGCCGGCAACTTCACCCGCGCCGCCGACATGCTGCACCTCACCCAGTCCACCGTCAGCCAGCAGATCCTGCGGCTGGAGCAGACCCTCGGCTGCCGCCTGCTGGACCGCAGCCAGCGCCAGGTGCTGCCCACCGAAGAGGGCGAGCGGCTGCTCGGCTACGCCCGGCGCATCCTCCAGCTCGGCGGCGAGGCCCGCGAGGCGCTGAGCGGCGAGCACAGCGAAGGCGTGCTGCGCCTGGGGATGCCCGAGGACTTCGCCGGCGAGCGCATGATGCCGCTGCTGGCGGCCTTCAGCGCGCAGCGTCCGCGCCTGCGCCTGGAAGTCTCCAGCGGCCTCAGCCAGGAACTGCTGCGCCAGTATCGCGGCGGCGAGCTGGACCTGGCGCTGGTCAAGCAATGGGGCGCCGACAGCGACTGCCTGGCGCACTGGCCGGAGCCGCTGGCCTGGCTGGACAGCGCCGACAGCCCCGCCGCCGCCCGCGATCCGCTGCCGCTGGTGGTGTTCCCGCTCGGCGCGCTGTACCGCCAGGAGATGATCCACGCCCTGGAAGCCAGTGGGCGGCGCTGGCGCATCAGCTACAGCAGCGGCAGCCTGGCCAGCCTGTCGGCGGCGGTGGCGGCGGGGCTGGGCGTCAGCCTGCTGCCGTTGCGCAGCCGTCACGCCGGGCATCGCCTGCTCGACGCCGCGCAGGGCTTCGCGCCGATCGACGGGCTGGAGCTCGCGCTCTACGCCCGCCCCGAGCTGGGCAGCGCGGGGCGCAGCCTGTGCGAGCAGCTGCGCGGCCTGTGCGCGCAGCTCGCCGAGGTCGCGCCGGCGCGTTGAGACGCTCGCGGAACCGGGGGGATCAGTTTGTCGCCAGCGGCGGCGCGTCGTCCCGGCGCAGGCAGCCCTGCGCCATCCACGGGCAGGCCCGCTCCCAGCGGAAATGCTGCTCGGCGCGCCCGTCCTCGTCGTAGTAGGCCATCTGCAACCGCTCCGCGCTGAAGGCCAGCCGGGCGAAGCCGTGACGCTCGGCGGCGAACGGCGAGTCCGCGCCCTGCGCGCCGGGCCTGAACGGATCGAGGGTCTGTCCGCCGCCGCCGGAAACCACCCAGGCCGGCTCGCCGGGACGCACGATGACCTGCTGGTTGTGCTCGTGGCCCGACAGGTAGATGTCCACCCCGCTGCGCTGCATGGCCGGCAGCAACTGCGCCATCAGCTGCGGATCATCGCCATGCTTGCCACCGGTGCTGCGGATCGCGTGGTGCGCCACCACCATCTTCCACATCGGCGCGGGGCCGCCCTTGGCGAAGGCCTCCTGCAGGAAGTCCACCTGGCGCTGGCGGCCGGCGCTGCCCTGGGAGGTATCGAGGAACACCACGCGCAGCAGCGGACGCCCCTCGGCTTCGCCGAAATCGCGCACGTAGAAGGGCTCGGACATCTGCCAGCGGCCGGAGCCTGCATGCCGGCGCCCGTAGTCCAGCTCGACGGCGGCGGACGTCGGGTAATCGTGGTTGCCCAGCACCGCGTAGAACGGCACGCGGCCCAGCCAGTCGCCGTGATAGACGCGCTCGAACTTCAGCTGCCAGGCGGGATCGTCGATCCCCTTCAGCGGCTTGCCGTAGAAGTTGTCGCCCAGCAGAAGGACCATGTTCAGCCCGCCCTCGCGCTCGGGGACCTGTTCCATGCCGCGCGCCACGCGCCATTGCTGGAGGTCGCCGCTGCCCTGGTCGCCCAGCGCCATCAGGGTGACCTGCGAGGCCGGCTGGCCGGACAGCGGGGTATAGGGCGGCGGCGGCACCAGCACCATGAAGCCCGCCAGGCTGCCCGCCACCAGCAGCAGGACGGCGAGGACCAGCAGGACGCTGCGCAGATGACGCCGGCGCGGCACGGCAGAAGCAGCGGGACTCAACGGGCGGGCAGGCATGGTGGTCCCCTGGAACACAGCGCTTGGAAGTCGCCGCAGTGGACCACGGAGAACGTCAATTCCGCGTTAATTCGCCGTTGCCTGTATGTGGTGCAAAGCCCCGGACGACGCGGGCTACCCGCCGCCAGTGACGCGGGGATTGGCCTACCCGCGGCGCAACCGGCTAACCTTGCTGCATCGCCACCGTCCGCACAGGAGCCGCTTCCCTTGGCGAAGCACCCGTCGATCCTCACCCTGCCCTTCCGCCGCCTGGCCAACCCCTACACCCGCTACCGCTACGCCGCCTGGATCCACTGCGTCCGGGTCGGCCTGGCGCTGCTCGCCTCGATGCTGCTGACCAGCGTCCTGAAGCTGCCCCACGGCCTCTGGGCCTCGGTGACGGTGCTGGTGGTGATGGGCGGGCTGGTGCACCAGGGCACCATTCGCGGCAAGTCCTACGAACGCACCGTCGGCACCCTGGTCGGCGCGGCAGTGGGCCTGGGGGTGATCGCGATCTACGACCAGACCCGCTCCCAGCTCCTGGAATACCTGCTGCTGTCGGTGCTCGGCGCCGCCTCGGCGTTCTTCGCCATCCGCCGCGCCGGCTACGTCGCGCTGCTCGCCGGGATCACCCTGTGCATCGTCGTCGGGCCGGGGGAAACCGGCTTCACCGAAGGGCTGTGGCGCTCGGCCAACGTGCTGATCGGGGTCGCCGTCGCCCTGCTGTTCTCGCAGATCTATCCGCTGCGGGCGGTCTACGTCTGGCGCTACCTGCTGTCGGACAACCTGCGGGCCTGCGCGCGGATGTACGGCCAGCTGTCGTCGAGCCACGACTTCAGCGCCGAACACTTCGCCCGCCAGCTGGAGGACCTGGACCACCGCCTGGTGGCCGCGCGCGCCCACCTCGGGCCGGTGGCGCGGGAAACCGGGATGCCGCTGCGCGAACTGGAGATCATCCAGCGCATCCACCGCGCGATCATGGGCACCCTGGAGTCGCTGATCGCCTCGCGCCAGTTCGCCGCCCGGGCCGGCGAGATCGAGCCGGTGCCGTCGAGCCTGGACATCCACCGGCAACTGATCGGCCGCCTGCTGCTGCAATCGGCCCACGCGCTGAAGTTCAGCCGCACCAGCAAGCTGGTGCAGGCCTGCCAGGGCCTGGAGAGCCTGCCCGAGCGCCCGCAGAACCTCACCGATTCCTTCGAGAAGCAGGGCTTCTACTGGCTGACGCTGCGCCTCTACGAGCAGGTGGAGCTGCTCTCGGAGAAACTCGCCGCCACGGCGGGGCACTGGAATATCCAGAGCCGCGACCGCGGCTGAGCGCCAGATGAAACCGGCCCGGCAGCTTGCGCCCCGGGCCGGTGTTCAACGCCTGTGCGCCGAGGCGCAGCCGATCAGGCCGCGAAACCGCCGTCGATCAGCAGGCTGGCGCCGGTGATGTAACCGGCCTCCGGGCCCGCCAGGTAGGCGACGAACGCGGCGATCTCTTCCGCGCGGCCGTAGCGGTCCAGCGCCATCATGCTCTTCAGGGTTGCGGCGAACTCGCCCTGCTCCGGGTTCATGTCGGTGTCCACCGGGCCGGGCTGCACGTTGTTGACGGTGATGCCGCGCGGGCCGAGGTCGCGGGCCAGGCCACGGGTCAGGCCCGCGACCGCTGCCTTGCTCATGGCGTAGACGCCGCCGCCATCGAACGGCATGCGTTCGGCGTTGGTGCTGCCGATGCTGATGATCCGGCCGCCCTCGCCCATGTGCCGCGCGGCGGCCTGGCTGGCGACGAACACGCTGCGCACGTTCACCGCCAGGGTGCGGTCGAAGTCTTCCAGGCTGAACTCGTCCAGCGGGGCGATGGCCAGCACGCCGGCGTTGTTCACCAGAATGTCGATGCGGCCGAAACGCTTGGCGGCGCTGTCGATGGCCGCCGTCACCGAGGCGGCGTCGGCGCTGTCGGCCTTGATCGCCAGGGCGCGGCCGCCGGCGGCTTCGATGCTGGCGGCGAGGTCTTCGGCCTTCTGCGCCGAGCTGACGTAGGTGAAGGCCACGGCGGCGCCTTCGTTGGCCAGGCGCTGCACGATGGCGGCGCCGATGCCGCGGGAACCGCCCTGGACGAAGGCGACCTTGCCGGCGAGGGATTGGGTAGTGCTCATGTGGGACTCCGTTGACGGGGTGGGAGATATTCGACGGGACCAGTCTCCACCTCCGGGCACTTCCGCAGTAGCCGGTAATCGCTATATTCAGTCGATACAGAATGTCCGGAATCCCATCATGGAAAGCCTGATCAGTATCGAATGCTTCGTCCGCAGCGCCGAGGCCGGCAGCTTTGCCGCCGCCGCGCGGCGCATGGCCCTGACGCCGGCGGCGGTGAGCAAGAGCGTCGCGCGGCTGGAAACCAACCTGGGCGTGCGGCTGTTCCAGCGCAGCACCCGCAGCCTGACCCTCACCGAAGCCGGCGAGCGCTTCCTGGTCGAGGCCAGCGGCGGCCTGGCGAGCCTGCAGAGCGCCATCGCCAACCTGGCCAGCGCCGACGGCCAGCCCAGCGGCATGCTGAAGGTGAGCATGGGCCTGGTGTTCGGCCGCGACTACATCCTGCCGCTGCTGCCGGACTTCCTCGGCCGCTACCCGGCGATCCGCCCGGACTGGCACTTCGACAACCGCCAGGTGGACCTGATCGCCGAAGGCTTCGACGCGGCCATCGGCGGCGGCTTCGAGCTGCCGCCCGGGGTCGTGGCGCGCAAGCTGTCGCCGGCGCACATGGTGCTGCTGGCCTCGCCGGCCTATCTCGCCGCCCATCCGCCGGTCCGCTACCCGAGCGACCTGCCCGGCCACGACGGCATCCGCATCCGCTCGCCGCAGACCGGCCGGGTGCGCCCCTGGCCGCTGACCAACCGCCAGCAGGCCCAGGCGCCCATCGCGCTGCGGGAACGCATGACCATGAGCGACCCGGAGGCCGCCTGCTGCGCCGCGCTCATGGGGCTGGGCATCACCCTGGTGAGCATGCAGCACGCGCTGCCGTACCTGGACGACGGGAGGCTGGTGCGGGTGCTGCCGGAGTGGTACGTCGATGCCGGCAACACCGCCATCTACTACGCCGCGCAGAAGCTCCTGCCGGCCAAGACCCGCGTCTTCGTCGAGCATGTCGTCGACCACTTCCGCGACTCCGGGCTGGGGGAGCGTTTTTCGGCGATCTGATTGGGCGGGATGGGTCTGGAGGACGGTTCGCGAGCAAGCTCGCGAGCCTGCCTGCGGGCGTGTGGTCGGTGGCGCAACGGCTTTTGTAGGAGCGGACCTTGTCCGCGATCACCGCGCCAGCGGTGCGTTGCCATGGATACCGGCCTGCCGGCCGGATCGCGGAGAAGCTCCGCTCCTACGAAGAGCACGGCGCCCCTGTGGGAGCGGGCTTGCTCGCGAACGAAACGAAAAAGCCGCCCGATGGGCGGCTTTTTCGTGGGGCGATGGATCAGCCGCAGGAGACCTGCCGCACCACCTGCCGGTCATCGACATCGATGTTCAGGCGCTGGGAGTTGTACTCCATGGTGACCGGCTGGTGCGGGTGCAGCACGCGCGCCACGTTGGCGCCGGCATCGCGGCGGGCCTCTTCGGTCAGGGTCGGGTCGATGGTCCTGCCGACCAGCGACTGCACGGCCTTGGCGTTGCAGCTGCCGGACAGTTCCGGCGGCGTTTGCGAGGCGGCGTCGGGCGCGGCGTCCCTGGCGCTGCATCCGGCCAGCGCGGTAATGGCGAAAAGCGACAGCAGGGTCACTCGGTTCAAGGGCATGGCAGGTCTCCCTGATCTGGTGATGGGCGTGAAAGGCGCCACCTTAGCAGCATGGCGCCGGCGACGGGCCCGGGAAGTATTGCAAGCTGCTGCACGCAAGGCCCGGCGCAGAGCCGCGCGGCACCTTTTACACAACATTTACACCGGATGGGCTTACGCTTCCGGGCCGGCGGATGTCTGATAGATATGGGGCTCCCTGCCGGAGTTCCAGGAGGTGCACCATGCTTCGCCGTCTTCCCCAGTTCGCCGTACTCTGCGGTTGCCTGGCCCTCGCCGGACAGGCAACGGCCCACAGCAACAGCGATGCCGCCGTCGTCGGGGCGGTGGTCGGCGCCGTGGTCGGCGGGGCCATAGTCGCCGGCTCCACGCCCTACTACGCACCGCCTCCGCAGCCGTATTACGCACCGCCGCCGGCGGCCTACTACCCGCCTCCGCCGGTGTACTACCAGCCGGTTCCGGTCTACCGCCCGGTCGTGGTGGTGCCGGCGCCGCGTTACTACGGCCCGCGCTACTACGCACCCCGCTATTACGGACCGGCCTACTACGGCCCGCCGGGGCACTATCGCCGCTGGTGACCGCCACGGGCCCCGCGTCACGCGGGGCCTTTGCTCCCGGCGCCCGCCTTGGCTAGCCCTGGCCGCCAGCCTCCGCCGGCGCGCCCAGGGACAGGTTCCCGGCCAGTTCCTCGAACAGCGTCACCACCGCGCGCAGCGCGCGGCAGTCCGGGCGTGTGAGCAGCCAGAGGTTAGTGCTGCAGCCCGGCAGCGCGTCCTCCAGCACCTGCAGGCCGTCGCCGGGGCGCAGCAGGAAGGCGGGCAGCGCCGCCAGCCCCAGTCCCGCGCGGCACAGGTCGAGCACCGAGAGCATGCTGTTGCAGCGGTACGCCGGGACCACCGCCGGAAACACCTGGCGGCGCCAGGCAACGCTGGAGTGATCGGGCAGGAAGTCGTCCGGCGCGATCCAGCTCATCTCCTGCCAGGGCCGCGGGCCCTGCTCGGCGAGGTAATCGCGGTGCGCGCAGAGAACGTAATGCACGTCGCCCAGCTTGCGCCCGACGAGATGCTCCGGCGGCGCGCTGGTCAGGCGCAGGGCGATATCGGCGTCGCGGCGGCTCAGGTTGGCGAAGGCGTTGGAGGTGGTCAGCTCCAGGTTGAGCGCCGGGTAGCGCTTCATGAAGCGCGCCAGCGCCGGCAGCAGCAAGCCCTGCAGCACGGTATCCGAGCAGGTCAGGCGGACGGTGCCGCTGAGCACCTCGTGCCCCTGTTCCAGGCCCAGCCGCGCGGCCTCCAGCGCCTGCTCGGCGAGTTCCGCCTGGCCGGCCAGCTGGCGCGCGGTGGCGGTCGGCAGGTAGCCGTGACGGCCCTTTTCGAACAGCGCGGTGCCCAGCCCCTTCTCCAGCCGGCGCACGGCGCGGAACACCGTGGAGACGTCGACATCCAGCAGCTCCGCCGCGCGGGCCAGGTTGCCGCCACGGACCAGCGCCAGCACCAGGGCGAGATCGGCGTACTCAAGACGATATTGCATGGACGCACTCCGAGGTTGCGCAACCGCCCATTCAGCTTGCGCAAGCGCAACTATAAATTGCGCCCATCGGCCCGCCAATGGGCCTTGGCGCAAAGAGGGTGCAGGCATGGGGCGACGGCGAAAAGCTCTGCGAATCGGCTTGATCGGCGATCCCGACAGCCGCGTCACCGCGCACTGGGCGATCCCCCTGGCGCTGGAGCAATCGCTGCTGCCGCACTCCGGCACCTTGCGCATCGACTGGCTGGAGACACCGGCCCTGGCCGCCGGCCTGCCGCTGCACGGCTACTCCGGCTTCTGGTGCACGCCCGGCAGCCCCTACCGCGATACCGCCGGCGCGCTGCGCGCCATCACCCATGCGCGCACCCACGGGGTGCCGTTCCTCGGCACCTGCGGCGGCTTCCAGCACGCGCTGCTGGAGCGCGCCCGCGAGGTGCTCGGCTGGGACGATGCGGCCCACGCCGAGACCGACCCGGACGCCGCGCGCCCGGTGGTCCAGGCCCTGCCCTGCGCGCTGCTGGACGTCAGCGAGAGCATCGCCCTGCGCCCCGGCTCGCGCCTGGCCGCCATCTACGGCCTGCCGAGCATCCGCGAAGGCTATCGCTGCCGCTACGGGGTGAACCCGCAGTTCCAGGACGCGCTGTTCGGCGACTCGCTGCGCGCCAGCGCCCACGGCGAGGACGGCAGCATCCGCGCGCTGGAAGCCAGCGACCACCCGTTCTTCCTCGCCACCCTGTTCCAGCCCGAGCGCAAGGCGCTCGCCGGCATCGGCGTACCGCTGGCCCAGGCGTTCCTCGCCGCGGCCTTGCGCCATGCCGCAACCACCGTCGGGAGCCCCGCATGATCGCCAGCACGCCCCAGCCGCCCTATTACGCGGTGATCTTCACCTCCCGCCGCAGCGACCTCGACGAGGGCTACGGGGACACCGCCGCGCGCATGCTCGAACTGGCCGCGCAGCAGGACGGCTTCCTCGGCGTGGAATCCGCGCGCGGCGCCGACGGCCTGGGCATCACGGTGTCCTACTGGCGCGACGAGGCGGCCATCGCGCAGTGGCGCCGGCAGGCCGAGCACCGCGCGGCCCAGCAGGCCGGCCGCCGCGACTGGTACAGCGCCTTCCGGGTGCGCGTCAGCCGGGTCGAGCGGGACTACGGCTTGCAGCGCTGAGCGACCCCTTCCGGCCCAGCCGCGACATGCGCGGCCGATGCGCCGCCGGCATCGTCTAAGCTGCTGGCTGTCCGCAAGGGAGACCGACGCATGCATCGACAAGCCAGTGAGCTGCAGGCCGCCTACCTCGGTGAAGTGCGCGGCGAGAACTTCTTCCTCGGCCTCGCCGGGCAGTTGCCCGAGGCCGCTTCCACGATGCTCCTGCTGGCCCGGCTGGAGCGCCAGACCGGCCTGCGCATGGCCCGCCTGCTGCAGCGCCACAACCTGCCGCTGGGCGACACCGCCCGGGCCGGCGCCCAGGGCCGCCAGCGCGCCGCCGAGTGGCTGGGGCTGGACTGGGCGCAGACGCTGAAGCAGCTGGAAGACCTGCTGGAGCCCTTCGTCGAGCGCTACGACGCCCTCGCCGAGCAGGGCGACGACAGCGACCGCGACATCCTCGACGACCTCGCCGAGCACGAACGCGCCCTGCTGGCCTTCACCCGCCTGGCCCGCCACGGGCGGATGAGCGAGGCCGAGGCCGCCATCACCCGCCTGCTGGCCGTACCGGCCTGAACCGCACAGGAGCACACCGATGAGCCTCTCGCCCTTCCACCTGGCCATTCCCGTCCACGACCTGGCCCTCGCCCGGCGCTTCTACGGCGAGGTCTTCGGCCTCGCCGAGGGCCGCAGCAGCGGGCAATGGGTGGATTTCGACTTCTTCGGCCACCAGCTGGTGATCCACGAGCACCCGCGCACCGCCAGCCAGGAGGCGGCGCACACCAACCCGGTGGACGGCCACGACGTGCCGGTGCCGCACTTCGGCGTGGTGCTGCCCTGGGAGGACTGGGAACGCCTGGCGCAGCGGCTGCGCGAGCACGGTGCGCGGTTCGTCATCGAGCCCTACGTGCGCTTCCAGGGCAAGGTCGGCGAACAGGGCACCTTCTTCCTCTTTGACCCCTGCGGCAACGCCCTGGAGTTCAAGGCGTTCCGCGATATCGGCCAGCTCTTCGCCCACTGAGGGCAGCCGGACCGGCCGCCGTCAGTCGCGCAGCGCCTGGCCTTCCTCGGCGATCCCCGCCGCGTCCCAGCCGCCGCCCAGCGCGGCGATCAGCTGCACGCTGGCGGTCAGCCGGCTGCCCTGCAGGGTCAGCAGGGTGCGCTCGTTGGACAGCGCGGCGGTCTGGGTGGTGACCACGTTGCTGAAGTCGATGGTGCCGGCCTTGTACTGGTTGAAGGTCAGGCGCAGCGCCTCGCGGGCGGCGTCCAGCGCTTCCTTCTGCACGCCGCTCTCCTGTTCCAGCACCTTGAGCTGGACCATGTAGTCCTCCACCTCGCGGAAGCTGTCGAGCACGGTCTGCCGGTAGCTGGCCACGGTCTGGTCGTAGCTGGCCTCGGCCTGTTCGACCTGCGAGGCGATCAGGCCGCCGTCGAACAGGGTCATGGCGAACTGCGGGCCGATGGACCAGTAGCGGTTGGGCGTCTCGATCCAGTTCTGGAAGCTGCCGCTGCGGTAGCCGCCGGCGGCGGTGAGGGTCAGGTCGGGGAACCAGGCGGCCTTGGCCACGCCGATCTGCGCGTTGGCGGCGATCACCCTGCGCTCGGCCGAAGCCACGTCCGGGCGGCGTTGCAGCAGCTCGGACGGCAACAGCGCCGGCACCGGCGGCAGCGCCGGGACGCCGTCCACGGCGGCCAGGGCGAACTGCGCCGGCGGCACCCCGACCAGCACAGCGATGGCGTGCTCCAGCTGGGCGCGCTGGTATTCCAGGTCGATGGCCTGGGCCTCGGTGCTTTTCAGCTGGGTGCGCGCCTGGGCCACGTCGGCCTTGGTGACGATGCCGGCGTTGTACTGGTTCTGGGTCAGCGTCAGCGAGCGCTGGTAGGCTACCACCGTGTCGTTGAGCAGCTTGATCTGCTGGTCCATCACCCGCAGTTGCAGGTAGTCCTGGGCCAGCTCCGACTGCAGCGACAGGCGCGAGGCGGCGAGGTCCGCGGCGCTGGCGTCCATGCTCGCGGTGTCGGCTTCCAGCTGGCGGCGCAGCTTGCCCCACAGGTCCAGCTCCCAGCTCACCCCGAGGCTGGCGTCGTAGCTGTTGGAAATGCCGCCACCGCCGCCGCTGCTCACCGTCGAGCCGTCGGGCAGGCGCACGCTGCCGCCGCTGCCGGTGCCCTGGCCGGAGCGGGTCTTGCCGGCGTCGGCGCTGAGGGTCGGGAAGAACGACGAGCGCGAGCCCTTGGCCAGCGCCCGCGCCTGGCGGTAGGAGGCGACGGACTGGGCGAGGGTCTGGTTGGCGGCGACCAGGCGGGTCTGCAGGTCGTTCAGCGTGGCGTCGCCGTACAGCTCCCACCAGGCGCCGTGGCTGAAGCCGTCCTGCGGCTGCGCCAGGCGCCAGCCGTCGCCTTCCTTGAAGCTGGCGGGCACCGTCAGCTCGGGGCGCTGGTAGTCCGGGCCGATGGCGCAGCCGGCCAGGGCCACGGCCAGCGCCAGGGGGGCGAACAGGGAACGGGGGCGGATCATACGGGTGTCTCCAGGGCGCCGTCGGTGGCCACGCCGCGCTTCCGGTTGACCCAGTGGCGCAGGCGGTCGAGGTAGAGGTAGACGACGGGGGTGGTGTACAGGGTCAGCAACTGGCTGCCGATCAGGCCGCCGACGATGGTCATGCCCAGCGGGCGGCGCAGCGCGGCGTCGACGCCGACGCCGAAGATCAGCGGCAGCGCGCCGAGGATGGCGGCCAGGGTGGTCATCATGATCGGCCGGAAGCGCTTCATGCAGGCTTCGAGGATCGCCTCGCGCGGCGACAGGCCGAGGGTGCGTTCGGCGTCGAGGGCGAAGTCGATCATCATGATCGCGTTCTTCTTCACGATGCCGATCAGCAGGATCACCCCGATCAGGGCGATCAGCGACAGCTCGGTGCGGAACAGCATCAGCGTGAGCAGCGCGCCGACACCGGCCGAGGGCAGCGTCGAGAGGATGGTCAGCGGGTGCACGTAGCTCTCGTAGAGGATGCCGAGCACGATGTACACCGCCACCAGCGCCAGCAGGATCAGCCAGGGCATGTCGTTCTGGGTGTCCTGCACCGCGCCGGCGTTGCCTTCGAAGGTGGCCTGGATTTCCAGCGGCAGGTGCAGCGGCTCCAGCGCCGCCATCACCGCGTCGCGGGCCGGGCCGATCTGGGCGCCGGGGGCGAGGTTGAAGGAGAAGGTGGTCGCGGCGAACTGGCCCTGGTGGTTGACCGTCAGCGGCGCGCGGCTGGGCTCCACGTGGGTGAAGGCCGACAGCGGGATGCGCTGGCCGTCGCTGCCGATCACGTAGATCCGCCGCAGCTCCTCGGGCGACTCCTGGAAGGGTTGGTCCACTTCCATCACCACGTGGTACTGGTTCAGCGGATTGAAGATGGTCGACACCTGGCGCTGGCCGAAGGAGTTGTTCAGCACCGCGTCCACGTCGGCCACGTTCACGCCCAGGGTGGCGGCGCGGTCGCGGTCGATCACCAGGCGGCTCTGCACGCCCTTGTCCTGGGCGTCGCTGTTGACGTCCACCAGTTGCGGGACCTTGTTCAGCACCGCCTCGACCTTGGGCGCCCAGTCGCGCAGCAGGGTCAGGTCGTCGCTGCGCAGGGTGAACTCGAACTGGGCGTTGCTCTGCCGGCCGCCGAGGCGCACGTCCTGGCCGGCCTGCAGGTAGAGCGCGGCGCCGGGAATCTGCGCCAGGCGCTTGCGCAGGCGGTTGACGATGACCTCGCCCGAGTCGCGCTCGCCGATGTCCTTGAGGGTGACGAAGAAGGAGCCGGTGTTGCTCGACTGCCACCTGCCGCCGCCGACGAAGCCCACCACGTTCTCCACGCCCGGGTCTTCCGAGAGGATCTTGCGGAACTCGGCCATCTTGCGGTCCAGCGCGCGGAACGAGGTGCTCTGGTCGGCCACCGCGAAGCCGCGCAGGCGCCCGGAGTCCTGCTGCGGCAGGAAGCCCTTGGGCACCACCACGAACAGGTAGAGGTTCAGCGCGATGCAGCCCAGCAGGATCACCATCATCAGCCGCGAGTGCTCCAGCGCCCAGCTCAGGCTTGCGCGGTAGCGCAGCATGAAGGCGACGAAGTAGCGGTTGCTCCGGCGCTCCACCGGGGACTTCTTCTGCCCGCGCTCGATGGGCTTGAGCAGGCGCGCGCAGAGCATCGGCGTCAGGGTCAGGGAGACCACCAGCGAGACCAGGATGGCCGCCGCCAGGGTCACCGAGAATTCGCGGAACAGCCGCCCGGTGATGCCGCCCATCAGCAGCAGCGGAATGAACACCGCCACCAGCGACAGGGTCATCGACAGCACGGTGAAGCTCACCTCGCGGGCGCCGCGGATCGCCGCCTGGAGCGGCGGGTCGCCCTCCTCGATGCGCCGGGCGATGTTCTCCACCACGACGATGGCGTCGTCCACCACGAAGCCGGTGGCGATGATCAGCGCCATCAGCGACAGGTTGTTCAGCGAGAAGCCGCACAGGTACATGACCGCGAAGGTGCCCACCAGCGACACCGGCACCGCCAGGCTGGGGATCAGCGTGGCGCGGCCGTTGCGCAGGAACAGGTAGACCACCAGGATCACCAGCGCCACGGAGATCAGCAGGGTCAGCTCGGCCTCGTCCAGCGAGGCGCGGATCGACGGGCTGCGGTCGTCCATCACCGACAGTTTCACCTGCGGGCCAAGCACGTCCTGGATGATCGGCAGCTGCGCGTGGATGGCGTCGGTGGCCTCGATGATGTTGGCGCCCGGCTGGCGGGTGATGATCAGCAGCACCGCCGGCAGGTTGTCGGAGAAGCCGGCGTTGCGGATGTCTTCCACCGAGTCGCTGACCTGCGCCACATCCTCCAGGCGCACCGCGGCGCCGGTGTCGGCGTTGAAGTGGACGATCAGCGGCGCGTATTCGCTGGCGGTGCGCAGCTGGTCGTTGGAGTCCACCTGCCAGTGGCGCCCGCCGAATTCCAGGGAACCCTTGGGGCCGTCGGCGTTGGTGTTGGCGATGGCGGTGCGCACGTTGTCCAGGGAAATGCCGTAGTGGCTGAGCCGGTCCGGAATCACGTTGACCCGCACCGCCGGCAGCGAGGAACCGCCGATGCTCACCTGCCCCACGCCTTTCACCTGCGCCAGCTTGGGCGACACGATGGTCGAGGCGAGGTCGTACATCTGCCCGCGGGAGTAGGTGTCCGAGGTCAGGGTGAGGATCATGATCGGGCTGTCCGACGGGTTCGCCTTGCGGTACGTCGGGTTGTTCGGCATGCCGGTGGGCAGCAGGCTCATCGCCGCGTTGATCGCCGACTGCACCTCGCGCGCGGCGCCGTCGATGTCCTTGGACAGGTCGAACTGCACGACGATGGTGGTGTTGCCCAGGGAGCTGCTGGAGGTCATGTCGGTGACCCCGGCGATGCGCCCGAGCGCGCGCTCCAGCGGCGTCGCCACGGTGGAGGCCATGGTTTCCGGGCTGGCGCCGGGCAGCGCGGCCTGCACCATGATGGTGGGGAAGTCCACGTTGGGCAGCGGCGCCACCGGCAGCAGGCCGAACGACAGGATGCCGGCCAGCAGCAGCGCCAGGGTCAGCAGGAAGGTCGCGACCGGGCGCAGGATGAACGGTCGGGAGAGGTTCATCACCCGCGCTCCGCCGGGTCGATGCTGTTCACGTCAAGCCCGTGGCGGCCGCGCCAGGCGGCCCAGCGCGCGGCGAGGCGGTCGAAATACAGGTAGATCACCGGGGTGGTGAACAGCGTCAGCAGCTGGCTCAGCAGCAGGCCGCCGACCATGGTCACGCCCAGCGGCCGGCGCAGTTCGGCGCCGGCGCCGCCGGCGAGCATCAGCGGCAGCGCGCCGAGCAGCGCGGCCATGGTGGTCATCAGGATCGGCCGGAAACGCAGCAGGCAGGCCTGGTAGATGGCCTCCTGCGGCGACTTGCCCTCGTTGCGTTCGGCGTCGAGGGCGAAGTCGATCATCATGATCGCGTTCTTCTTCACGATGCCGATCAGCAGGATGATGCCGATGATCGCCACGATGCCGATGTCCTGCCCCGAGAGCATCAGCGCCAGCAGCGCGCCCACGCCCGCCGAGGGCAGCGTGGAAAGGATGGTCACCGGGTGGATGAAGCTCTCGTAGAGGATGCCCAGCACGATGTACATGGTGACGATGGAGGCCAGCACCAGCAGCAGGGTGTTCGACAGCGACGACTCGAAGGCCTGGGCCGCGCCGCGGAAGCTGCCCTGCAGGCTGACCGGCAGCTCCATCTGCGCCTCGACGCCGCGGATCGCCTGCACCGCGTCACCCAGGGCGACGCCCTTGGCGAGGTTGAAGGAGATGGTCGCGGACGGGAACTGGGCGATGTGGTTGACCGCCAGCAGGGTGTGGCGCTCCTCGACCCTGGCCAGGCTCGACAGGCGCACCTGGGTGCCGTCGCTGGCGGGCACGTAGAGGTTTTCCAGCGACTGCGGGCCGATCTGGAATTCCGGCGCCACTTCCAGCACCACGCGGTACTGGGTGGCCTGGGTGAAGATGGTGGAGATCAGCCGCTGGCCGAAGGCGTTGTACAGCACGCTGTCGATGTCCGACAGGCTCACGCCCAGGCGCGAGGCGGTGTCGCGGTCGATGTTGATGAAGGCCTGCAGGCCCTTGTCCTGCCAGTCGCTGGCCACGTCGGCCAGCTCCGGCAGCTGCTCCAGGCGATCCACCAGCTTCGGCACCCACTCGGCGAGCACCTCGGGGTCGGCGTCCTGCAGGGTGAACTGGTACTGGGTACGGGCGATGCGGTCTTCGATGGTCAGGTCCTGCACCGGCTGCAGGTACAGGCGCACGCCGGCGACCTTGTCCAGCTCCGGCTGCAGGCGCTGGATCACCTCGCTGACGGTGACGTCGCGCTGGGCGTGGGGCTTGAGGTTGATCAGCAGGCGCCCGGTGTTGAGCGTGGCGTTGGTGCCGTCGACGCCGATGAAGGACGACAGGCTGTCCACCGCCGGGTCCTGCAGCACCACCTTGGCCAGCGCCTGCTGGCGGTCGGCCATGGCCTGGAAGGAGATCGACTGCGGCGCCTCGGCGATGCCCTGGATCACCCCGGTGTCCTGCACCGGGAAGAAGCCCTTGGGCATGAACACGTAGAGCAGCGCGGTGAGCGCCAGGGTGGCGATGGCCACCAGCAGGGTCAGCCTCTGGTGGCGCAGGACCACGCGCAGGGCGTCGGCGTAGCGCTCGATCATCCGCTCGATGAAGTGCCCGGCGGCGCGCGCGAAGCGGCCTTCCTTCTCCGGCGCGACGTGGCGCAGCAGCTTGGCGCTGAGCATCGGCGTCAGGGTCAGGGAGACGAAGCCGGAGATGAGAATGGCCACCGCCAGGGTGATGGCGAACTCGCGGAACAGCCGGCCGGCCACGTCGCCCATGAACAGCAGCGGGATCAGCACGGCGATCAGCGAGAAGGTCAGCGAGATGATGGTGAAGCCGATCTGCCTGGAGCCCTTGAGCGCGGCGTCCAGCGGCGAGTCGCCCTGCTCCAGGTAGCGGGCGATGTTCTCCACCATGACGATGGCGTCGTCGACCACGAAGCCGGTGGCGATGGTCAGCGCCATCAGCGTCAGGTTGTTGATCGAAAAGCCGGCGAGGTACATCACGCCGAAGGTGCCGATCAGCGACAGCGGCACGGCGAAGCTGGGGATCAGCGTCGCGGAGATGTTGCGCAGGAACAGGAAGGTGACCATCACCACCAGACAGACGGCGAGGAAAAGCTCGAACTGCACGTCGGCCACCGAGGCGCGGATGGTCGTGGTGCGGTCGGTGAGCACCGTCACTTCGAGGCTGCCCGGCAGGGTCGCCTGCAACTGCGGGAGCATCTTCTTGATGCTGTCCACCACCTCGATGACGTTGGCCCCCGGCTGGCGCTGGATGTTCAGCACCACCGCCGGCGCGTTGTTGGCCCAGGCGGCCAGGCGCACGTTCTCGGCGTCGTCCTCGACGCTGGCGACATCGCGCACGCGCAGCGGCGCGCCGTTGTTGTAGGCGATGATCAGGTCGCGGTAGGCGTCGGCGGACTTCAGCTGGTCGTTGGCGTCCAGGGTCGAGGAGCGCGTCGGGCCGTCGAAGCTGCCCTTGGGGCCGTTGAGGTTGTTGTTGGTGACGGTGGTCTGCAGGTCGTCCAGGCTCAGCCCGGCCGCCGCCAGGGCGCCGGGGTTGGCGCGGATGCGCACGGCGGGGCGCTGGCCGCCGCTGATGCTGACCAGGCCAACGCCGGAAATCTGCGAAATCTTCTGCGCGAGGCGCGTGTCGACCAGGTCCTGGATCTGCGGCAGCGGCATGTCCGGGGACATCACCGCCAGGGTCAGGATCGGCGCGTCCGCCGGGTTCACCTTGCTGTACACCGGCTGGTTCGGCAGGTCCTTGGGCAGCAGGCTCTGCGCGGTGTTGATCGCCGCCTGCACTTCCTGCTCGGCCACGTCGAGGTTCACCTGCAGGCTGAACTGCAGGGTGATCACCGAGGCGCCGCCGGAGCTGGTGGAGGACATCTCGTTGAGGCCGGGAATCTGCCCCAGCTGGTTCTCCAGCGGCGCGGTCACGGACGAAGTCATGATGTCCGGGCTGGCGCCGGGGTACAGGGTCACCACCTGGATGGTCGGGTAGTCCACTTCCGGCAGCGCCGAGATCGGCAGGAAGCGGTAGGCGATGATCCCCGACAGCAGGATCGCCACCATCAGCAGCGTGGTGGCGACCGGCCGCAGGATGAACAGGCGTGACGGGTTCATTCGCGCTTACCGCTGTCCTGGACCGGGCTGTCCGAGCCGAACGGCTTGGCGGTGCTCTTCTCGCCCTCCTCGCTGGCGGCCTCGCGGGCCTGCTCGGCGGAGGCGACGATGTTCATGCGCATGCCGTCGCGCAGGCGGTCGGTGCCCTCGACGACCACGCGGTCGCCTTCCTTCAGGCCCTCGGTGATCACCACCTTCTCGCCCTCGCTGGCGCCCAGGGTGACGAGCTGGCGCTTGGCCTTGTCCTCCTCGCCCACGCGGTACACGTAGGTGCCGTCGTTGCCGCGCTGCACGGCGTTGGCCGGGATGGTCAGCACGCCCCGCAGGGTCTCGGCGAGCAGGCGGACGTTGACGAACTGGTTGGGGAACAGCGCGTGGTCGGCGTTCTCGAAACCGGCCTTGAGCTTGATCGTACCGGTGGTGGTGTCGATCTGGTTGTCCAGGGTCTTGAGCACGCCGGTGGCGAGGGTCAGGTCCTGGTTGCGGTCCAGCGCCTGGACCGGCACCGGCTTGCCGGCGTAGAGCTCGCGGGCGACGGTGCCGAGCTGCTGCTGCGGCAGGCTGAACACCACGGAGATCGGCTTGACCTGGGTGATCACCACCAGCGGCGTGGTGTCGCCGGAGGTGACCAGGTTGCCCACGTCCACCTGGCGCAGGCCGACGCGGCCGGAGATGGGCGCGCGCACCTGGGTGAATTCAAGGTTGAGCCTGGCGTCGCTGACCTGGCCCTGGTTGGTCTTCAGGGTGCCTTCGTACTGGCGCACCAGGGCCTCCTGGGTGTCCAGGGTCTGCTTGGCGATGGAGTCCTCGGCGTACAGGCCGCGGTAGCGCGCCAGGTCGATCTGCGCGTTCTTCAGCTGCGCCTGGTTCTGCAGCAGGGTGCCCTGGGCCTGGTCCAGCGCGGCCTGGAACGGACGCGGGTCGATCACCGCGAGCACGTCGCCGGCCTTCACTTCCTGGCCTTCCTGGAACGGCACCTTGACCAGCTGGCCGCTGACCCGCGCGCGGACGTTGACCGTGTTGTAGGCCGTGACGGTGCCCAGCGCGTTGTAGTGCACCGGCAGGTCGCCCTTGACGGTGGGCGCGACGCTGACGGTGACCGTGGCGCCCTGCCCCGCCGCCATCTGCCCCGCGGATGGCCGCCCGCCGCGACCGCCCTGGGGTGCCGGCGCGCCACTGGAGGTCGAGTGCAGCCACATGATCAGCCCCACCACGGCGGCGAAGATGATCGCGGTGAAAAGCCAGGGGCGCAGGGTACGGAGGGTTCCATTGCTTGGGGTCATGGTCGTCGTCATGGCGAAAAAATAGAGGATAGCGAGGCTGAACGATAAGCACAGCGAGGCCGCAGGCAAAGTCTCTTTACCCGCTATTTACCTTTGATTTACCGGGGGTTACGAATTTTCGGCGAATGTCGCCGAAGGAGGCCGGAAGGTTTTCCGGCCGGCCGGACCGCCCCGCGGGGGGGCAGCCCGGCAGCGTCATCAGGCCAGGGCGGCGATGGCGGCGGCGTAGTTCGGCTCATCGGCGATCTCGCCGACCAGCTCGCTGTGCAGCACCTTGTTCTGCTCGTCCAGCACCACCACCGCGCGGGCGGCCAGGCCGACCAGCGGACCGCTGGCGATGGCCACGCCGTAGTCGGCGAGGAACTCGCGGCCACGCAGGGTGGACAGGTTGACCACGTTGGCCAGGCCTTCGGCGCCACAGAAGCGCGCCTGGGCGAACGGCAGGTCGGCGGAAACGCACAGCACCACGGTGTTGGCCAGCTTGCTCGCCTCGGCGTTGAACTTGCGCACGGAGGTGGCGCAGGTCGGGGTGTCGACGCTGGGGAAGATGTTCAGCACCTTGCGCTTGCCGGCGTAGTTGTCCAGGGTGACGTCGGAGAGGTCGCCGGCGACCAGCTTGAGGGCCGGGGCCTGTTCGCCTTTCTGCGGCAGCTTGCCATCGACGGAAACCGGATTGCCCTTGAGGGTGACTTGAGCCATTGCTTGGATCCTTCTGCTGAGGGGTGGCAGCGCTGGCGGAGAGCCAGCACCGCCCGAGAAATCGGAGCCGGGGGCAAATCCTAGCACGACTTTCCCGAGTGGATTGCTCGGGATATCCCGGCGGGACCGCTGGTTGGCGAGCCCTCTGCGGGGCGAGTGATCTGATGCCTCGTACGTGCGCGGCAATGCTGCTTGCCCTCTGCCAATCGGCTTCCTGCGCGCCTGAGACTGCCTGCGTTCGTACGAAGAGCAGGAGCATCGCGGACGGAGTCCGCTCCTACGAAAGCCGGTCCCACCGTACCCTGTGCGATGAGCTCCGGTTCGCGCCGTGCCCCTTGTAGGAGCGGACCTTGTCCGCGATCCGCCGGCAGGGCCGGCGTCAAGCGGGCTCGCGAGCAAGCTCGCTCCTACGAAAACGCCAAGCCCCCCGCCGCAGAGCCGCGTTCGTAAGATGGCGTGGAGCAAAGCGATACCCATCACGGCGGACGACGCCGCGCGTATCCTCCCTACGAAGAGCGAGAGCATCGCGGACAAGGTCCGCTCCTACGAAAGCCGGTCCCACCGTACCCTGTGCGATGAGCCCCGGTTCGCTCAGTGCCCCTTGTAGGAGCGGACCTTGTCCGCGATCCGCCGGCAGGGCCGGCGTCAAGCGGGTTCGCGAGCAAGCTCGCTCCTACGAAAGCGCCAAGCCGACCACTGCTGAGCCGCGTTCGTAGGATGGCGTGGAGCGAAGCGATACCCATCACGGCGAACGACGCCGCGCGTATCCTCCCTACGAAGAGCGAGAGCATCGCGGACAAGGTCCGCTCCTACGAAAGCCGGTCCCACCGTACCCTGTGCGATGAGCCCCCGTTCGCGCCGTGCCCCTTGTAGGAGCGGACCTTGTCCGCGATCCGCCGGCAGGGCCGGCGCCAGGCGGGTTCGCGAGCAAGTCCCGCCCAGGCGAACGCGCAAAACCACCCGCCGCAATGAAAAAGGCCGCCCGAAGGCGGCCTTTCCTGCAACACGCCGGGCCAATCAATCGCCGTAGATGTCGCTCTTGAAGTACTTGCCCTCGATCTCCTTGTACTTGCCATTGGCGCGCAGGGCATCGATGGCGGCGTTGAGCTGGCCGACCAGTTCGGTATTGCCCTTGTGCACGGCGATGCCGGCGCCCTCGCCGAAGTATTTCGGGTCCTTGAACTCCGGCCCGATGAAGGCGAAGCCCTTGCCGCGCGGGGTCTGCAGGAAGCCGATCTCCAGCGGGATGGAGTCGGCGAAGGTGCCGTCCAGGCGGCCCGCCAGCAGGTCCAGGTAGATCTCGTCCTGGCTGGTGTAGCGCACCACGTTGGCGCCGGCCTTGCCCAGGACCTCGGTGGCGAAGCGGTCGGCGGTGGAGCCGCGCTGCACGCCGATATTCTTGCCCTTGAGCTGGCTGAACTGCTCGTCCAGCTGCGAGCCTTCCTTCATCACCAGGCGGCCCGGGGTGAAGTAGTACTTGTGGGTGAAGTCCACCGAATGCTTGCGCTCGTCGGTGATGGTGATGGACGACAGCGCGGCGTCGATCTTGCGCACCTTCAGCGAGGGGATCAGGCCGTCGTATTCCTGCTCGACCCACTGGCACTTGCGCTTCATCTGTTCGCACAGGGCGTTGCCGATATCGTAGTCGAAGCCCGCGATGCCGCCGTCGGGGGTCTTGTAGGCGAAGGGTGGATAGGCCGCCTCGATGCCGATGCGCAGCGGCTTGTCGTCGGCGTGGGCGAAGGTGGTGAAGGCGGCCAGCAGCAGGCTGCCCAGCAGGGCTTTGCGATTCATCGATGAACTCCGTGGCGTGGTCGGTGACGCGACCGGGCGAGCGAGCGCCGGCCGTTGGGTTTCGGCTTGGCAGTGAATAGCCCGTCCGGGGTCGCGGCGCGGAGCGCCGCAGCGGCATTGCCTTGCCCTTGCCCAGGCGACTGTCTTGTTGTGATTCGTCCATGCGCGCCGTGCGCATAAACTTAAAATCCAATCTGGACTAAAAAGTACAGAACGTCAATCGTCCTGCGACCGTCCGGCGCACTCCCCTTTGCGGCCCCGTCGCTACTCCTTCGGAGGAATGTCGGCAGCGGGGCGATGGTCGTAGGCTGGAGGTGTTCCAGGCAATCCGAGGAGGAGCCGACTGATTCTTTCGCATGATTTTTTAGCTTCCACGGTTCAACTTGGCAGATTGCCCCGAGGCCCCGCGATACGCTCATGTCGCCGGGGCCTTTTCTTTTGTCTGGCATAAACCGAAAACCCGCGGCGGACGACGCTGTGTCATCCGCCGCGGGTGAGGAAGGGCGCAGGCAAGGCAAGGGCGGGCGCAGGGCCCGCCGAGGGAGGAACGGTCAACCGCCGCTGAGGTTCATGAAGCGCAGCACCTGCACGTCGCCGACGCTGAAGTCGTGGCGCGCGGGCTTGCGCTGCAGGGCGCCCTGCAGTGCCTCGAGGATCGGTTCGTCGTGCAGCGGATGGCGGCGCAGCAGGCCGCGCAGGTCGAGGGAATGCTCGTGGCCCAGGCACAGCAGCAGGCGGCCTTCGGCGGTCAGGCGCAGGCGGTTGCAGGTGGCGCAGAAGTTGTGCGAGTGCGGCGAGATGAAGCCGATGCGCGTGCCCGGATGCTGCGCCAGACGCACGTAGCGCGCCGGGCCGCCGCTGTGCTCGGCGCTGTCCAGCAGCTCGAAGCGCTCGGCGATCAGCGCGCGCACCTCGTCGCTGGAGCAGAAGCTCTCCTCGCGCTCGCGGCCGACCTGGCCCAGCGGCATTTCCTCGATGAAGCTGATGTCCAGCCCGTGGGCGATGGCGTAGTCCACCAGCGCCGGCACTTCGTCGGCGTTGCGGCCCTTCATCACCACGCAGTTGAGCTTGATGTGCTCGAAGCCGGCCTGCTGCGCCGCGTCGATGCCGCGCAGCACCTGCTCCAGGCGCCCGGTGCGGGTGATCGCGGCGAAGCGCTGCGGGTCGAGGGTGTCGAGGCTGATGTTCAGGCGGGTAAGACCGGCGGCATGCAGGTCGCCGGCCAGCCGGGTGAGCTGCGAGCCGTTGCTGGTCATGCACAGTTCGCGCAGGCCGGGCAGCGCGGCGAGGCGGTCGCACAGGTGGACGATGCCGGGGCGCACCAGCGGTTCGCCGCCGGTGAGGCGCAGCTTCTTCACGCCGCGCTCGACGAAGATCCGCGCCACCCGTTCGATCTCTTCCAGGGTCAGCACCTGCTGGCGCGGCAGGAACTGCATGTTCTCGGCCATGCAGTAGACGCAGCGGAAGTCGCAGCGGTCGGTCACCGACAGGCGCAGGTAGTCGATCTTGCGGCCTTGGCCGTCGATCCATTCGGGCATGCTGTTCAACTCCGGCCGTCGCTCCCCGTGGCGCGCGGCGGCCAATAGACTTGTCCTTTTCCGAAACCCCTCTCCCCCTGCAGGAGGGAGGAATGAGGAGAGAGGGGTCCGGAACCGGGTCACTGCACCAGCGGACTCTCCGCCCCGTCGAAGGCGAAGCCCTCGATCAGAGCCTCGCCCGCCAGTACGCTGATGTACTGGCTGACCGCCCGCTGCAGCACCTGGGCGCGCAGGTAGGCGGCGATGCGCGGGTGCGCTTGCGCGAAGTCCAGCGGCTCGCCGCCATCGCGCTCGATCAGCTCGACCACGTGCAGGCCGTAGCGGCTTTCCAGCGGATGGCCGAGCAGGCCGGGTTGCTGTTGCAGCAGGCGTTTCTCGAACTCGGGGACGGTCTGCCCCGGTTCGATCCAGCCCAGGTCACCACCGTCGTCCTTGGACGGGCAGTCGGAGAAACGCATGGCCTTCTCGGCGAAGCGCTCGGGGTGTTCGCGCAGCTCGGCGAGCAGCGCCTCGGCCTGTTCGCGGGCCTTGGCGCGGCCGTCCAGGTCGTCCGGCGCGCAGCCCAGCAGCACGTGGCGCAGGCGCATGCGCCAGGGCGAGGTCAGGCGCGTCGGGTTGGCAGCGTGCCACTGGCGGCAGGCGGTTTCGTCGGCTTCGGGCACGCCGACTTCACGGTCGATCAGCGCGCGGATGCGCGCCTCTTCCGGGGCCTCGCCCTCCTCCGCGTCGGCCGCAAGACCCAGCGCGTCGGCGCGCTGCAGCAGCAGCTGGCGCACCACCAGCGCGCGGCAGGCGGCGTACAGCGCCTCGGCGTGACTGGAAGCAGGATGGTATTGCAGCTCGCGGGCCAGTTCGTCTTCGGCGATGGCGATGCCGTTGACGGCGATCTTCGGCAGGTCGACGTGTTCGACCTTGGCTTCGTAGTGGGAACAACTCATTTCGATTACCTCCGTTTCCCACTCCCGCGCGGGGAGTGGGAAAGCTCATGCTCAGGCTGCGCGACGCTTCTGGCGGACCACCTGGTAGCGGCGGCCGAAGTACCACACCGGGGCGCTGGCGATGTGCACCAGGCGGGTGAAGGGGAACAGCACGAACAGGGTCAGGCCGAGGGTCACGTGCAGCTTGTAGACCAGCGATACCGGCGCGATGGCTTCGGCGGCGGCCAGCGGCTGCAGGGTGACGATGGACTGCGCCCAGTCGGCCAGCATCACCATCACCGAACCGTCCAGGTGGTGCGTCGAGGCGACGATGGTGGACAGGCCGAGGATCAGCTGGAGGTAGAGCACCACCAGGATCATCAGGTCGGACGCATTGCCGGTGGCGCGCACGCGGGCGTCGGTCAGGCGGCGCAGCAGCAGGCCGGTCAGGCCGATGAAGCAGAGCACGCCGAAGAGGCCGCCGGAGACCATCGCCAGCAGTTGCTTGTTCTCGGTGCTGATCAGGTGCGAATAGACCGAGTGCGGGGTCAGCAGGCCGACGAAGTGGCCGGCGAGGATGAACAGCACGCCGACGTGGAACAGGTTGCTGTAGATCCGCATGCCCTTCTTGCTGAGCATCTGGCTGGAACCGGCCCGCCAGGTGTATTGCGACAGGTCGAAGCGCGCCCAGCTGCCGATCAGGCAGATGAGCAGCGCGACGTAGGGATAGACCCCGAAGACTAGAAGATTGAGGGACATGGATCAGGCTCCTTCTCTGGCCGCCCGGTACTGCATCTGCGGAACCGGCTGGGCGACCCACTGCATGGGTTGTTCGGCGGAGGTGGAGATCCGCCGGGGGCTGGAGGACGGGCAACCGGCGGCGGGCTCGGTGAAGCTCACCGGGGTTTCCTCCCAGGCCTTGTCGATGGCTTCCAGGCTGTCGTCGCGCACTTCCTGCTCGCGGTCGCGCTTGAGCGCGCCGAGGTCCGGGCGCTCGCCGGACAGTTCCAGCAGGCCCTGGAAGATTGCGGCATAGGCGCTGTCGCGTTCCTCCAGGCGTACCGCCAGCAGGGCGAGGATGTGCGCCACTTCGGCGAGGCCCGAGCGCGCCGCCCCGGCGTCCTGCAGGGCGAGGAACTCCAGGTACAGCGGCAGGTAGTCCGGCAGCTCGTTGACGTCGATGGCCAGGCCCGCGTCGCTGTAGCGCTGCATCAGGTCGACCATGGCCTGGCCACGGTCACGGCTTTCGCCGTGAACGTGTTCGAAGAGCAGCAGCGAGACCGAGCGGCCGCGCTCGAACAGGCCGTCATAGCGTGCCTGCACATCGAGGATGTCGCCCTGGCACAGCTCGTTGAGCAGCGCGGCGATGCCGTCGCGCTGCGCTTCGGGCAGGTCGCAGGTGCGGATCAGGGCGTGCAGCGCCAGGCTTTCCTCGCGCAGTTCGGCGCGCGGGTAGTCCAGCAGCAGCGCGCTCAGCTTGAGCAACTGGCTGTGGCTTTCCATGGAAATGCTCATGGTGCTCACTCCTGGATCTGCACGGTCTGGATGACGTTGCGCTTGTCCACGGCCTTGCCGCCGAACAGGTTGACGCCGGAGTTGCTGGAGCAGCCGTTGCCGAAGCTGAAGCCGCAGCCGGAACGCTCGGCGAAGGCATCCGACAGCGCCTCTTCACGGTGCGCGGCGGGAATGACGAAGCGGTCCTCGTAGTTGGCGATGGCCAGGTAGCGGTACATCTCTTCCACCTGGTGCACGCTCAGGCCGACCTTCTCCAGCACTTCCAGGTCCTGCTTGCCTTCGACGTGCTCGGCGCGCTTGTAGGCGCGCATCGCCAGCAGGCGCTTGAGCGCCAGCAGCACCGGCGCGGTGTCGCCGGCGGTCAGCAGGTTGGCCAGGTACTGCACGGGGATGCGCAGGGACTCGACGTCCGGGATCACCCCGTCGCTGCCGATATGGCCTTCGGCGGCGGCGTTCTGGATCGGCGACAGCGGCGGCACGTACCACACCATCGGCAGCGTGCGGTATTCCGGGTGCAGCGGCAGGGCCAGCTTCCAGTCCATCGCCAGCTTGTACACCGGGGACTTCTGCGCGGCCTCGATGACGCTGTCGGCGATGCCGTCCTTGCGGGCCTGGGCGATCACCTTCGGGTCGAACGGGTCGAGGAAGATCTCCAGCTGCTTCTGGTACAGATCGCGCTCGTTCTCGCAGCTCGCCACTTCGTGGATGCGGTCGGCGTCATACAGCAGCACGCCGAGGTAGCGGATGCGCCCCACGCAGGTCTCGGAGCAGACGGTCGGCTGGCCGGCCTCGATGCGCGGGTAGCAGAAGATGCACTTCTCGGATTTGCCGCTCTTCCAGTTGAAGTAGATCTTCTTGTACGGGCAGCCGCTGATGCACATGCGCCAGCCGCGGCACTTGTCCTGGTCGATGAGGACGATGCCGTCTTCCTCGCGCTTGTAGATCGCGCCGCTCGGGCACGAGGCCACACACGCCGGGTTCAGGCAGTGCTCGCACAGGCGCGGCAGGTACATCATGAAGGTGTTTTCGTACTCGCCGTAGATGTCCGCCTGGACCTTGTCGAAGTTCTTGTCCTTGCGCCGCTTGGCGAATTCGGTGCCGAGGATTTCCTCCCAGTTCGGGCCCCACTCGATCTTCTGCATGCGCTGGCCGGAGACCAGCGAGCGCGGGCGGGCGACCGGCTGGTGCTGGGCCTTGGGCGCGGTGTGCAGGTGCTGGTAGTCGAAGTCGAAGGGCTCGTAGTAGTCATCGATTTCCGGCAGGTCCGGGTTGGCGAAGATGTTCGCCAGCACGCGGAACTTGCCGCCGATGCGCGGGACGATGGAGCCGTCGGCGTTGCGCTTCCAGCCGCCCTTCCACTTCTCCTGGTTTTCCCACTCCTTCGGGTAACCGATGCCGGGCTTGGTCTCGACGTTGTTGAACCAGGCGTACTCGACGCCTTCGCGGCTGGTCCAGACGTTCTTGCAGGTGATGGAGCAGGTGTGGCAACCGATGCACTTGTCGAGGTTCAACACCATGCCGACTTGCGAACGAATTTTCATGGCAGTAATCCTCAAATATCCTGGGGCAGCGGTTGCGGCAGGGCGTCACCGCCCAACCCGCCGTGCTCCGGCTCGTCGAGCCAGTCGACCTTGTTCATCTTGCGCACCACGACGAACTCGTCGCGGTTGCAGCCGACGGTGCCGTAGTAGTTGAAGCCCCACGCCTGCTGCGCGTAGCCGCCGATCATGTGGGTGGGCTTGAGCACCACGCGGGTCACCGAGTTGTGGTGGCCGCCACGGGTGCCGGTGGTCTCGCTGCCCGGCAGGTTCACGATGCGTTCCTGGGCGTGGTACATCATCACCATGCCGTCCTTCACGCGCTGGCTGACCACCGCGCGGCAGGTCGCGGCGCCGTTGGCGTTGAAGACTTCGCACCAGTCGTTGTCCTCGATGCCGGCGCGCCTGGCGTCGTTCTCGCTCATCCAGATGATCGGGCCGCCGCGCGACAGGGTGAGCATCAGCAGGTTGTCGGTGTAGGTGGAGTGGATGCCCCACTTCTGGTGCGGGGTGATCCAGTTCAGGGTGATCTCGGTGTTGCCGTTGGGCTTCTTGTTGAACAGCTTGTCGGTGCTGCGGGTGTTGACCGGCGGCCGGTAGCTGACGAAGCCCTCGCCGAAGGCCTGCATCCAGGGGTGATCCTGGTAGAACTGCTGGCGACCGGTGATGGTGCGCCACGGGATCATCTCGTGGACGTTGGTGTAGCCGGCGTTGTAGCTCACGTGCTCGTCTTCCAGGCCCGACCAGGTGGGGCTGGAGATGATCTTGCGCGGCTGCGCCTGGACGTCGCGGAAGCGGATCTTCTCTTCCTGCTTGGGCAGCGCCAGGTGGTTGTGCTCGCGGCCGGTGATCTGCGCCAGCGCGTCCCAGGCCTTGACCGCGACCTGGCCGTTGGTTTCCGGCGCCAGGGCGAGGATCACCTCGGCGGCGTCGATGGCGCTCTCGATGCGCGGACGGCCTTCACTGATGCCCGGCTCGGTGACGCGATGGTTCAGCTCGCCGAGCAGCTTCACTTCCTTCTCGGTGTTCCAGCCGATGCCCTTGCCGCCGTTGCCCAGCTTGTCCAGCAGCGGGCCGAGGGAGGTGAACTTCTTGTAGGTGTTGGGGTAGTCACGCTCGACCACGTGCAGGGTCGGCATGGTGCGGCCAGGAACCGGTTCGCACTCGCCCTTCTTCCAGTCGCTGCCGCCGAACGGCTGCGCCAGCTCGTTGGCGGTGTCGTGCAGCAGCGGCACGGTGACCAGGTCCTTCTCCACGCCCAGGTGGCCGACGGAAACCTCGGAGAACTTCTTCGCGATGGCCTTGTAGATCTCCCAGTCGCTCTTGGCTTCCCAGGCCGGGTCGGTGGCGGCCGACAGCGGGTGAATGAAGGGGTGCATGTCGGAGGTGTTGAGGTCGTCCTTCTCGTACCAGGTGGCGGTCGGCAGGACGATGTCCGAGTACATGCAGGTGGAGGACATGCGGAAGTCGAGGGTGGTGACCAGGTCCAGCTTGCCTTCGGCGCCCTGGTCGACCCAGTCCACTTCGCCCGGGCACGGGCCGCCGGCCTTGCCGAGGTCGTCGTTCATCACGCCGTTCTTGGTGCCCAGCAGGTACTTGAGCATGTACTCGTGGCCCTTGCCCGAGGAGCCGAGCAGGTTGGAGCGCCAGACGAACATGTTGCGCGGGAAGTTCTGCGGATCGTCCGGCGCCTCGCTGGCCACGCGCAGGTTGCCGGCCTTGAGCTCGCGCACCACGTAGTCCTGCACCGGCAGGCCGGCCTTCTCGGCGTCGGCGGCGATGCGCAGCGGGTTGCGGTCGAGCTGCGGGGCGGACGGCAGCCAGCCCATGCGCTCGGCGCGGATGTTGTAGTCCACCGCGTGTTCGGGGAACTGCCTGGTGTCGGCCAGCGACGACAGCACTTCGTGCATCGACAGCTTCTCGTGGCGCCATTGCGAGCTGTGCAGGTAGAAGAAGCTGGTGCCGTTCATCTGCCGCGGCGGGCGGCTCCAGTCGGTGCCGAAGGCCAGCGGGACCCAGCCGGTCTGCGGGCGGAGCTTCTCCTGGCCGACGTAGTGCGCCCAGCCGCCACCGCTCTGGCCGATGCAGCCGCACATCATCAGCATGTTGATGACCGCGCGGTAGTTCATGTCCATGTGGTACCAGTGGTTCATCGCCGCGCCGATGATCACCATGGCCTTGCCGTGGGTCTTGTCGGCGCTGTCGGCGAACTCGCGGGCCACCTGGATCGCGCGGGCCGCCGGAACGCCGGTGATGCGCGCCTGCCACGCCGGGGTGTAGGGCACGTCGGCATCGTTGTAGGAGGCGGCGACGTTGCCGCCACCCAGGCCACGGTCGAGGCTGTAGTTGGCCATCTGCAGGTCGTAGACGGTGGCCACGCGCAGGGTCTTGCCGTCGGCGCCGGTGATCTCGCGGAACGGCACGCGGCGCACCAGCACCTCGTCGTTTTCCACGCCCTTGAAGTGCGGGTGTTCCTGCCCGGCGAAGTACGGGAAGCCGACGTCGCAGGCCTGTTCCGGGCCGTCGATCAGGGTCAGCGCCAGGCGGGTGTCACGCTTCTGGCCGCCTTCCTTCTCCTCTATGTTCCACTTGCCCGACTCGCCCCAGCGGTAGCCGATGGCGCCGGTGGGCGAGACCAGCTCGCCGCTGATTTCGTCGAGGCCGATGGTCTTCCACTCGGGGTTGTTGTCCTGGCCGAGATTGTTCGCCAGGTCGGCCGCGCGCAGATAGCGGGTCGGCTTGAGCACGCCCTCGGCGTGCGGCTCCAGCAGCACCAGCATCGGCATGTCGGTGTACTGGCGGCAGTAGTCGACGAAGTAGGCGCTGGGCTTGTCGAGGTGGAATTCCTTGAGGATGACGTGACCGAAGGCCATGCCCAGCGCGGCGTCGGTGCCCTGCTTGGGGTTGAGCCAGAGGTCGGTGAGCTTGGCCACCTCGGAGTAGTCCGGGGTGACGGAGACGGTCTTGGTGCCCTTGTAGCGGACCTCGGTGAAGAAGTGCGCGTCGGGGGTACGGGTCTGCGGGACGTTGGAGCCCCAGGCGATGATGTAGCTGGAGTTGTACCAGTCGGCCGATTCCGGCACGTCGGTCTGCTCGCCCCATATTTGTGGGGACGCGGGAGGAAGGTCGCAGTACCAGTCATAGAAGGACAGGCACACGCCGCCGATCAGCGACAGGTAACGGGCGCCGGCGGCGTAGCTGACCATGGACATCGCCGGGATCGGCGAGAAGCCGACCACACGGTCGGGGCCGTAGGTCTTGGCGGTGTAGACGTTGGCGGCGGCGATGATCTCGGTGACTTCGTTCCAGCTGGAACGGACGAAGCCGCCCAGGCCGCGCTCGCTCTTGTAGCTCCTGGCCTTGGCCGAATCCTCGACGATGCTGGCCCAGGCGTTCACCGGGTCCTTGTGCACGGCGCGCGCCTCGCGCCACAGCTTGAGCAGCGGCTTGCGCACCTTGGGGTATTTCAGGCGGTTGGCGCTGTAGATGTACCAGGAGTAGCTGGCGCCGCGGGGGCAGCCGCGCGGCTCGTGGTTGGGCAGGTCCGGGCGGGTGCGCGGGTAGTCGGTCTGCTGGGTTTCCCAGGTGATCAGACCGTTCTTCACGTAGATCTTCCAGGAACAGGAGCCGGTGCAGTTCACCCCGTGGGTGGAGCGCACGATCTTGTCGTGCTGCCAGCGCTGCCGGTAACTGTTTTCCCAGGCACGGCTCTCGTTGCTGACTTCGCCATGACCATCGGCGAATTCGCCCTGCTTCTTCTTGAAGAACTGCAGGCGGTCGAGCAGGTAACTCATCTATATCTCCTCACCCGGTCTACGCCGGGCGTACAAACACCAATCAAGCTCGCTAAACGGGAATGCGGCGGGCGCGGACAGCGCCCGCCACGGGGATCAGCACGGGCTCTCGGCCCCCTTGCGCGCATACCACCACCAGGTGGCGAGGATGCAGCTCAGGTAGTAGGCGACGAACACGTAGAGGGCGCCCTCGGCGCTGCCGGTCATGGCCAGCGAGGTGCCGAAAGCCTTGGGAATGAAGAAGCCGCCGAAGGCGCCGATGGCGGCCGAGAAGCCGATCACCGCCGCCGACTCCATGCTGGCGCTCTTGGCCGCCTGGGCCTCGGAAACGTTGCCCTTCAGCAGGCGCATGGCCCACTCGTTGCGGAAGATCACCGGGATCATGCGGAAGGTGCTGCCGTTGCCGATGCCGGCGAAGAAGAACAGCGCGATGAACGAGCCGAGGAAGCCGAAGAAGCTGCCGCTGCCGCCCGCGCCGGGCAGGAAGGAAATCACCGCGAACACCCCGCCGATCATCGCCACGTAGTTCCACAGGGTGATGCGCGCGCCGCCGAACTTGTCGGCCAGCCAGCCTCCCAGCGGCCGGCTCAGGGCGCCCACCAGCGGGCCGAGGAAGGCGTACTGCAGCGGGTTGATGTCCGGGAACTGGGTCTTGCTGAGCATGGCGAAGCCGGCGGAGAAGCCGATGAACGAGCCGAAGGTGGCCACGTACAGCCAGCACATCAGCCAGTTGTGCTTGCGCTTGAAGATCACCGACTGCTCGCGGAACGAGGCCTTGGCGTCGGCGATGTCGTTCATGCCGAACCAGGCGGCGACGGCCACCACGGCGATGAAGGGCACCCAGATCCAGCCGGCGTTCTGCAGGAACAGGCGGCCGCCGTCAGTCAGCTGCTGCGGCTCGCCGCCGAAGGCGCCGAACAGGCCGCCGGCCACCGCCAGGGGCACGGCGAACTGCATCACCGAGACGCCCAGGTTGCCCAGGCCGGCGTTCAGGCCCAGGGCGGTGCCCTGCTGGTTCTTCGGGTAGAAGAAGCTGATGTTGGACATGCTGGAGGCGAAGTTGCCGCCGCCGAAGCCGCACAGCAGGGCGATGGTGGCGAACACCCAGTAAGGGGTGGTCGGGTCCTGCACGGCGAAGCCCAGCCAGATGCAGGGGATCAGCAGCGAGGCGGTGGACAGCGCGGTCCAGCGGCGGCCGCCGACCATCGGCACCATGAAGGAGTAGAACACCCGCAGGGTGGCGCCGGAGATCGACGGCAGCGCGGCGAGCATGAACAGCTGGTCGTTGCTGAAGCTGAAGCCGGCGCTGTTCAGGCGCACGGTGACGGTGCTCCAGATCATCCACACGGAGAACGCCAGCAGCAGCGCCGGGATGGAAATCCACAGGTTGCGGGTGGCGATGCGCTTGCCACTCTGCGCCCAGAACTCGGAGTCTTCGGGACGCCAGTCGATCAATAACGGACCTATGGCGGCTTTCAGTTGGGGATTGACGATCATGCCCATGACGGCACTACCTCAAGTTTGGCTGGAAGGAATCGGGGAGGCGTCGAAGCCGGCCACCTGGGCCTGGCCGTCGATGCGCCGCTGCTGCTTGATCGCGTAATGCATCCAGACCATGCAGACCACGGTCAGGCCGAACAGCAGCATGAAGCAGGAGGAACGCACGCCGATGCGGTCGGCGGCGTAGCCGAACAGGATGGGCAGGCAGAAGCCGCCGAGGCCGCCGATGACCCCGACCATGCCGCCGACGGTGCCCATGTTCTGCGGGTAGTAGTCGTGGATGATCCGGTACACGCTGGCCTTGCCGAAGCCCTGGGCGATGCCGACGACGAACACCAGGAAGGTGAACAGCCAGACGTTCAGGCCGATGCCGAGGCTGACGTCGCCCTTGATGCCGTGGATGGTCATGGTGGTCTGCGGGTAGGAGAGGAAGAACAGGCAGACCAGGCAGATCCAGAACACGCCCCAGTTCACCGAACGGGCGCCGTAGTGGTCGCTGAACCAGCCGCCCAGGGCGCGGACCATGCCCGACGGCAGGGTGAACAGCATGGTGATGAAGGAAGCGGTCTTCAGGTCCAGGCCGTACTCGGCGATGTAGTACTTGGGCAGCCACAGGGCCAGGGCGACGAAGCCGCCGAAGACGAAGAAGTAGTACAGGCCGAAGCGCCACACGCGCAGCTCGCCCAGCGGCGCCAGCTGCTTGGCCAGGGTCGGCCGCGGCCGGCTCGGGTCGGCGTCGCCGCCCTTGGCGTGGGCCGGGTCGGTCCAGGTGCAGCACCAGAACAGCAGCGCGGTGACCAGCATCGCCACCGAGTAGATCTGCGGCACCATGCGCCAGCCGAAGGCGACCACGATCATCGGCGCCACCAGGTTGGTGATCGCCGCGCCCGCGTTGCCGGCGCCGAAGATGCCCATGGCGGTGCCCTGGCGATGCTTCTCGAACCAGGACGAGGTGTAGGCGATGCCCACCGCGAAGGAGCCGCCGGCCAGGCCGACGAACAGGCCCAGCACCAGGTAGTGCCAGTAGAGGGTGGCGAAGGCCAGGCCGTAGATCGGGATGGCCACCAGCAGCATGTGGATGAAGAACACGATGCGGCCGCCGAAGCGGTCGGTGATCAGCCCCAGCGGCAGGCGCACCAGCGAGCCGGTGAGGATCGGCAGCGCCACCATCAGGCCGAACTGCGCCTCGGACAGGCCCAGCTCCTCCTTGATGCGAATACCGATGATCGAAAACATCGTCCAGACCGCGAAGTTCACGGCGAACGCCAGTGTGCTCATGCCGAGCACGGAGTACTGTTTCTGACGATGGGAGAGCATGGCTAAGCTCACTCGGTAATGGCTTTGCCCGCACGTTAGGTAAGGCTTAAGTCCCGACTGTTGATCGCCATCAATGAGCCAAAGGGCGATTCATGAGCAGATGCGCAGCGCTACCCCTTAGGGAGTATGCTTTTTTCCTACACCTAAAGTATTGTTTTAAAAGGCATTTTCAATGAGTACGGTGCACTCCAGCGAACCTTCCGGCAGCGACCGGATCTTTGTGGGTAGTACCCCCGCCGGCCGCCCTGCCCTGCGCAAATCCATCGTCGTGCGCTTCGGCTGCTACCTCACCCTGCTGGTTTCCCTGGCGCTCGCCGGCATGTTCAGCGCCCTGCTGTTCGCCGACTACTCGCACCAGGATGCCGCGGTGATCAACCAGGCCGGCTCGCTGCGCATGCTCACCTATCGCCTGGCGCTCGACCCCTCGCCGATCAACCGCCAGGCGCTGCATGAGACGCTGAGCGCGCGCCTGGACAGCCCCGAGATCAGCCACCTGCTGCAGCGCGCCGACGCCGACGCGCCGATCCGCCGGCAGCACGCGCAACTGCGCCGGGAACTGGAGCAGCTCGACCTGTCCCGGGCCCCGCTGCTGGAAACCCTGGACACCTTCGTCAACCACATCGACACCTTCGTCGGCACGCTGCAGAACAACGCCGAGCACCGCTCGACGATGCTCAGCACGGTGCAGGGCCTGTGCCTGTTCCTCAGCCTGCTGGTGGTCTTCGTCAGCCTCTACGACCTGAGCTACCACGTGGTCGGCCCGCTGCGCGACCTCACCAGCACCGCCCGCCGGCTCGGGCGCGGCGACCTCAGCGCGCGGGTCAGCAGCAGCGGCGAGGACGAACTGAGCCAGCTGGGCGAACGCTTCAACCAGATGGCCGAGGAACTGCAGGCCATCTACGGCGAGCTGGAAGCGCGGGTCGAGGACAAGACCCGCGACCTCTCCAGCAGCCACCAGCGCCTGGAGCTGCTCTACGCCAGCGCCCGCCGCCTGGGCCAGGACCCCTACGACGAACGCACCCTGCAACCGCTGCTCAACCAGCTGGAGCGCGTCCTGCAGGCCGGCAAGGTGACCCTCTGCCTGAACAAGGACGGCGTCGAGCGCGCCTACACCTCGCTCACCACCGACGGCGTCACCGGCAGCTTCTGCCTGCAGGGCAACTGCGGCGCCTGCCGCGCCCAGGCCAATTACTGCGGCGACTCCGTCCGCGGCATCAACCCGCTGCTGATGCAGCCGCTGAGCATCGGCGAGCACCGCTTCGGCGAACTGTTCATCGAGACCGCCAGCGGCCGCCTGGAGGACTGGCAGCACCAGTTCGTCGAAGGTTTCTGCGACAACATCGCGCGCACCTTCGCGCTGTCCCTGCAGCAGGACCAGGAAAACCGCCTGGCGCTGTTCGCCGAGCGCAGCACCATCGCCCGCGAGCTGCACGACTCGCTGGCGCAATCGCTGTCCTACCTGAAGATCCAGGTCAGCCGCCTGGCCACCCTGCTCAAGCGCGAGGAGTCCGCGCAGAAGATCGACGAGACCCTCGACGAACTGCGCGAAGGCCTCAACAGCGCCTACCGGCAACTGCGCGAGCTGCTCACCACCTTCCGCCTGAGCCTGGAGCAATCCAGCCTGGAGGCGGCGCTGGTGAAGACGGTGGAAGAATTCGGCGAGCGCGGCGACCTCGCCATCGAGCTGGACAACCGCCTGGCGCACCTCCCGCTCAACCCCAACGAGGAGATCCACATCCTGCAGATCATCCGCGAGGCGCTCTCCAACGTAGTGCGCCATGCCCGCGCGAGCCACGCGCGGGTAAGCCTCGCCAGTGACGCCGACGGCCAGGTGTGTATCACCATCGACGATGACGGAGTGGGCCTTGACCCAGCGCAGAGCCGCAGTGGGCACTATGGGCTTAGCATCATGCGGGAACGCAGCCAGACCCTCGACGCCTCCTTCAACATCGCCCCGCGCGAGCCGCACGGCACCCGCGTCAGCGTGCGCTTCACCCACAAAACCCTGTCGCAATCCCCGGAGACCCTTTCATGACCACCCCCACCGACGACCGCGCCCGCATCCTCCTCGTCGATGACCACCCGATGATGCGCAAGGGGGTGATCCAGCTGCTGGAGTTCGAGGACGACCTCTGCGTGGTGGGCGAGGCCGGCAGCGGCGAAGAGGCCCTGCGCCTGGCCGCGGAGCTGGAGCCGGACATGATCCTGCTCGACCTGAACATGAAGGGCATGAACGGCCTCGACACCCTGCGCGCGCTGCGCGAGAACGGCGTCGACGCGCGCATCGTGGTGTTCACCGTCTCGGACGACCGCAACGACGTGATCAACGTGCTGCGCGCCGGCGCCGACGGCTACCTGCTCAAGGACATGGAGCCCGAGCGCCTGCTCGAACACATCCGCCAGGCCGCCACCGGCCAGCTCGCCATCAGCCCGCAGCTGACCCAGGTGCTGGCCCAGGCCCTGCGCGGCGACGACCGGCCCAAGGGCATCGAGGAGCTCACCGAGCGCGAACGGCAGATCCTCCGCCAGCTCGCCAACGGCTACAGCAACAAGATGATCGCCCGCAAGCTGGACATCACCGAAGGCACGGTGAAGGTCCACGTCAAGCGCGTGCTGCACAAGCTCGGCATGCGCTCGCGGGTCGAGGCGGCGGTGTGGGCGGTGGAGAAGCATCTGGTCTGATCGCCACGCCGACCATGACCCTACCTGTAGGAGCGAGCTTGCTCGCGAACAAACCCCGCTGCGGACCTTGTTCGCGAGCAAGCTCGCTCCTACGAAGAGCCTTCCCCGGATCGTAGCTCCACCCATCCTACGATCTCGCCACGCCCGAACACGGCCTCGCCTGCACAGCCCCTGCTCGCGCCTGCGGAAGTCTGTACCTCCCTGGTAGTAGTGATCTACGCAACTTGATTCAGATCATGTCGCGACACCACGTCGCAGCGGGACACTGCCGCTCTCACCCTGGAGGTCCCCATGCCGCCCTCGCCGCAACTGCCCCTCGTCTATTCCTGCTCCGGCTGCTCCAACCTCGCCCAGCTGGCCAACGATCTCGCCCTGCGCCTGGACCGCGACGGGCTGGCGGAGATGTCCTGCATCGCGGGCGTCGGCGGCGACGTGCCGGCGCTGGTGAAGAAGGCCTGCTCCGGCCGGCCGATCATCGCCGTGGACGGCTGCCACCTGCACTGCGTGCAGAACTGCCTGGCGCGCCACGGGGTGAAGGCCGAGCATGAAATCACCCTCACCGAATACGGCCTGAAGAAACGCTACGGCCAGGACGCGCCGGTGCAGGACTTCGAGATGCTCTACGAGGAACTGCAGTTCCTCGTGCGCGTCCCGGCCTGAGGCTCCGCAGCCCAGGCAAGGCACAAGGCCAACGGACGGGCGCTGACGCAGGATGGGTCGGGCGGCGTTCCGCGAGCTTGCGATACCCACGCAGTCCCGGCAGGGCAACTGATGGGTATCGCTTCGCTCCACGCCATCCTACGGCGAGCGGATCAGGCGTTCTCCTGCACCACCCGGCTGGCGCGGCGCATGGCGTTCCACAGCCAGGCCGGCAGGCTGTCCGGGTCGAGGCTGTCGATCAGGTTCTTCACCGCCAGCCCCAGTTCGGTATCCCCTTCGATCACCAGACGACGACGGAAGAACAGCGTGTCCGGGTCCTCCTGCCGTCCGGCGAGCAGCAGGAAGTCGCGCCAGCTGCCGCGGATGGTCACGCTCGGCGCGCAGGCGTCGGCGAAGCGCAGGCCGTCGCGACCCCGGGTCAGGCTCCAGCCCAGGCCGAGATCGCTCACTTCCAGGCGCAGCCAGTGGCCGTCGAGGATGTCGAAGGCGCCGTCCGCCAGCGGTTCGGCGAACAGGCGGTTGGCGGCACGCTGCAGCACCGCGCGCTGCAGCCCGGAAGGGACGCGCGCGGCCAGCGGCAACAAATGGTCGGCGGCGCGCAGGGCGCCGGCTTCAAGACTCAACACAGGTTCACCTCATCGCTGCGCAGCATGCCCGGGCGGCCATGCCAGTATCCGTTGCACCCTTCCACCGCCAGCGGCGGCGTGGCGCCCTTGCGCACCCGGTCGAAGGCCTGCACCACCTCCACCATGCCCTGCGCACGCGGGCTCAGGCGCAGCAGGTCGGCGCCGCATTCCTGCAGCGAGGCGTAGTCCGCCAGCAGGTTGCTGACCTCGCCGGACATGGTCTGGATGCCGTTGAGGGTGAACAGCGGCGTGCCTTCCTGGCTGAGCATCGACATGCCCTCGGGGTAGTTCAGGCAGCAGAACTGGCAGTCGTCCTTGGGCCGGTTTTCCGCCCGCGCGGTGAAGCAGCGCGCCGAGTAGGCCAGCGGCAGGTGGCCGTAGGCGAAGACTTCGGTTTCCACGTCGTCGATGCCCAGTTCCCGCGCCTGTTCGATCACCGCGCTGATCTGCTCGCCGGAGCATTCCACCGGCGGCACCCAGCGGCGCAGGCCGGCGGCGCGCAGCTCGCCCAGCGCATGGCCGTTGTAGACGTTCAGCGCCGGCCCGCCGACGAACTCGACGCCGAGCCCGCTGAGGATCTGCACCGCGCCCATGTCGTTGGCTTCCACGCGCAGCTCGCCGTTGGCGCACAGCCGGCGCAGCGACGACAGCTCCGACGACGCCTCGATCAGCGCCAGCCCGGAGATCAGGATCTGCGCCCCGCTCTGCTGCTGCAGCTCGCGGCCCAGTCCCAGCCAGTCGTCCAGCGACAGCGCGCGGCGCTTGGAGCAGACGGTCTCGCCGATGTAGATGGCGTCCAGCGGTTGCTCGGCCATCTGTGCGTAGAATTCCAGGAGTGTCCGGCGGTCCCAGTAGAACAGCACCGGTCCCAGGCTGAGTTTCATCACGACTTCCTCACTGCCAGGATCGATGGTAGGCGCCCAGGGTTGTCTGGTGGCCTTCGGAAAGCTTGTCCAGGGCGTCCTGCCATTGCGTCAGCGCGCGGTAGTCCTGCGGCGCGCGTTTCCAGGCGTCCAGCGCCTGGCGCCAGACCCGGGTGACCTGCTCGACATAGGCCGGGCTGCGTTGCCGGCCCTCGATCTTCACCGCCGCCACGCCGATCTCCGCCAACTGCGGGATCAGGTCGATGGTGTTCAGGCTGGTGGGTTCCTCCAGCGCGTGGAAGCGCTCGCCGTTGACCACGAAGCGGCCCTTGCACAGGGTCGGGTAGCCGGCCGGTTCGTCCGGCGCGTAGCGGTCGATCAGCACGTCGCCCAAGCGCGAGGTCAGCCCCTCGGGCTCCTCGCTCCAGCGCACCGCCTTGGCCGGCGAGCAGACGCCGCAGAGGTTCGGCGACTCGCCGGTGACGTAGGACGACAGGTGGCAGCGCCCCTCGGCCATGATGCACAGGCTGCCGAAGGCGAAGACCTCGATCGGCACCGGGCTGTTCGCCGCCACCTGGCGCACCTGCGCCAGCGACAGCACGCGCGGCAGCACCGCGCGGCGGATGCCGTAGCGCTCGTGGTAGAAGGCCAGCGCCGCGACGTTGGTGGCCGAGCCCTGGACCGACAGGTGCAGGGCGAGCTTGGGGTGGCGCTTGGCCGCGTAGCCGAGCACCGCGCAGTCGGCGGCGATCAGCGCGTCCACGCCCAGGTCGGCGGCATGGTCCACGGCGCGCTGCCAGCGCGCCCAGCCGGCCGCGCCGGGGTAGGTGTTGACCGCCACGTACATCTGCTTGCCGGCGCTGTGGATGAGTTCCACGCCCTGGCGCAGCTGGCGCTCGTCGAGGTTGAGGCCGGCGAAGTGCCGGGCGTTGGTGTCGTCGCGAAAACCGACGTAGATGGCGTCGGCGCCTTCGCGCAGGGCCGATTTCAAGGCGGGCAGACTCCCCGCCGGACAGACCAGTTGCATGTATCCCCCTGACCAATGGATGGCCGCCGGAACCCGCCGGCGGCCGGGAACGGCATCAGGCGCCGAGTTCGCTGAACGCCAGGAATGGCACCGGCTCGCCCATGCGCAACGTGCGCCCGGCCTCCACCACCACCAGGCCGTCGGCCCAGCTCGCCGCCCGCAGCATGGCCGAGCCCTGCTGCGGATGCGGGCAGACGCGCGCGACGCCCGAGGCGTCCAGCTCCAGACGCGCGCGCAGGTACTGGCGGCGGCTGTTGGGCGTGGGCCAGTCGAAGCCGGCCGGCAGCGACACCGGCAGCGTCTCCACCGCGCTGCGCCCCTGGGCGCGCCAGAGGAACGGCCGCGCCACCACCTGCGCGGTGACCAGCGCGGCGGCCGGGTTGCCCGGCAGGCCGATCCACGGCTTGCCGGCGACGCTGCCGAAGGCCAGCGGCTTGCCCGGCTGGATCTTCAGTTTCCACAGGTGCAGTTCGCCCAGCTCGCGGATCGCCTGCTTGAGGTAGTCGCGGTCGCCCACCGACACGCCGCCGCTGGTGATCAGCACGTCCCACTCGGACGCGGCGAGGCTCAGCGCGTCGCGGCTGGCCGCCAGGGTGTCGGCGAGCACGCCGTAGTCGTGCACTTCCATGCCCCAGCCGCGCAGCAGCGCGCCGATGCTGAAGCGGTTGGCGTTGTAGATCTGCCCCGGCGCCAGCGCCTCGCCCGGCTCGCGCAGCTCGTCGCCGCTGCTCAGCAGGCACACGCGCAGCGGCCGGTACACCGCCACGCGGTCGAGGCCGACGCTGGCCAGCAGGCCCAGCTCCTGGGCGCGCAGGACTTTCCCGGCGCTGAGCAGCAGGTCGCCTGCGCAGAGCTCCTCGCCGCGCCGGCGCACATGGCTGCCGTGGGCGACCGGCGGCACCTGCAGCCAGTCACCGTCGACCTGGCAGTCTTCCTGGGCGATCACGCTGTCGGCGCCCGGCGGCAGCGGCGCGCCGGTGAAGATGCGCATGGCCTGGCCGGGTTGCAGTTCGGCCTGCGCCGCGTCACCGGCGGCGATGTAGCCGGAAATCCTAAGCCGCGCGCCGCCGTCGGCATCGGCGCTGCGCAGGGCGTAACCGTCCATCGCACTGTTGTCCCACAGCGGCAGGTCCAGCGGCGCAAGGATGTCTTCGGCGAGCACCCGCCCGCGCGCGCTTTCCAGCTCGATGCGTACCGCCGGCGGCGGCAGGGGAACGAACGCCATCAGCGCCGCGATGGCCTCGTCCACCGGCCGCAGGCCGGCGCCGGAACATCCGCAGCCGCTCATGAGCGGGTACCGCAGACCAGCACCGGGCGCTCGGGCAGGCGCTTGAGATGGGGGACGAAATTGCACGGCCGGGTGCGGCTGTCCAACTGCTGCACGAGGATCTTTTCCCAGGCGGTCAGGCAGGCGCCGGTGGAGCCGGGCAGGCAGCAGATCAGGGTGCCGTTGGTGATGCCGGCGAGGGCGCGGGACTGGATGGTGGAGGTGCCGATCTCCTCGCGGGAGACCTGCCGGAACAGTTCGCCGAAGCCGTCCACCGTGCGTTCCAGCAGCGGCGCGACGGCCTGCGGGGTGTTGTCGCGGGCGGTGAAACCTGTGCCGCCGGTGATCAGCCCGACCTGTACCTTCGGGTCGGCGATCCAGGCCGAGACCACGGCGCGGATCTGGTAGATGTCGTCGATCACCAGCTGGCGTTCGGCGAGGGCGTGGCCGGCGCGCTGCAGGGAAGTCACCAGGGCCTGGCCGGAGGTGTCGTTGTGCAGGCTGCGGGTATCACTGACGGTGAGAACGGCGATCTCCAGCGCCTGGAATTCCTGGGTGCTCAGGTGGCTCATGGGGGCTTTCCGAAATTTGGCTGGCGCCAGCCTGCGCCCGTTGGAAGACGCCGCCCATTCCTCCTAGGAGGTACCACTCCGCCGTTCCCCGGAGATCGCCGATGTATTGCCGCAGCGCAATACCGCGGGCGCGGATCAGCGCTCCCAGCGCTCGGCCGCGGACTGGTCGCTGCAGCGACCTTCAACCCAGCGCGGGCCTTCGCGGGTGTCTTCCTTCTTCCAGAACGGCGCGCGGGTCTTGAGGTAGTCCATGACGAAGTTGCAGGCGTCGAACGCCGCCTGGCGGTGGGCGCTGGCGCTGCCGACGAAGACGATCGGCTCGCCCGGTTCCAGGCGCCCGATGCGGTGCAGGATGTCCAGGCGCAGCAGCGGCCAGCGCTGGTTGGCCTCGACGGCGATCTTCTCCAGCGCCTTCTCGGTCATGCCCGGATAGTGTTCGAGGAACATTCCGCCGACCTCGCGGCCGTCGTTGAAATCGCGCACGTAGCCGACGAAGCCGACCACCGCGCCGACGCCGACGTTGGCGTCGTGCAGCGCATTGAGTTCGGCGCCCGGATCGAAGGCCGCCGCCTGGACGCGGATCGCCATGGCTTCAGCCTCCGGTCACGGTGGGGAAGAAGGCCACCTCGTCGCCGTCGGCGAGGGGCTCGTCGAGCGAGCACAGTTCCTGGTTGCGCGCGCACATCAGGTTCTGCTCGCCGAGCACCGCCCAGGCTTCGCCACGCTCCAGCAGCAGGCGCCGCAGGTCGTCGAGGCTGGCCAGGGACGCGCTCCAGTCCAGCTGCTCGCCGTCCAGGCCGAGGGCTTCGCGGTAACGGGCGAAGTACTGCACGCGGATCATGGGGTGTCTCCTGCCACGCTGTCTTTTGCCACGCTGTCTTCCAACAAGTAATGGCCGCTCTTGCCGCCGAGCTTCTCCAGCAGGCGCACGCTTTCGATGGTCATGCCGCGGTCCACGGCCTTGCACATGTCGTAGATGGTCAGCGCGGCGACGCTGGCGGCGGTCAGCGCTTCCATTTCCACGCCGGTCTGCCCGGCCAGCTTGCAGCGCGCGACGATGTGCACGCAGTCCTCGCCCTCCGGCGCCAGCTCGACCTTGACGCTGGTGAGCAGCAGCGGGTGGCACAGCGGGATCAGTTCATGGGTCTTCTTCGCCGCCTGGATGCCGGCGATGCGCGCCACGGCGAACACGTCGCCCTTGGGGTGGCCGCCGTCCTGGATCAGCCTGAGGGTGTCCGGGAGCATGCGCACCCGGGCTTCGGCCACGGCCTCGCGGGAGGTCACCGCTTTTTCGGTGACGTCGACCATGTTGGCGCGGCCTTGGGAATCGAGATGGGTCAGCACGGGCGGGAACTCTCCGGAGAATGCGGACGATCAGGGGGAACAGTGTAACCCCGGGACGCGCCGCCGGCAGTATGGCGCGCGGCGCGTTGGAGGAAGGATTGTATACAGGAAGAGGTACCGGCGGGATGGGCGATGGAGCCGGGTGGGTTCGCGAGCAGGCTCGCTCCTGCGACGAGCGGGCCTGTCGCACCCGTGCTTCCCGCGAGCACCGGACCTGTAGGAGCGAGCTTGCTCGCGAACCGCCCGCACGGAAAGAAAAGGCCCGCCGATTGGCGGGCCCGGTTGGTTACAGATGCGTCTCGGCAAACTCCGCCAGCACCGAGCGCGGCACCCCTTGCAGGGTCACGTGCACGCCGTGGGGGAAGTCCTTGAAGCGCTCGGTCAGGTAGGTGAGGCCCGAGCTGGTGGCCGACAGGTAGGGCGTGTCGATCTGCGCCAGGTTGCCCAGGCAGATCACCTTCGAGCCGTTGCCGGCGCGGGTGATGATGGTCTTCATCTGGTGCGGGGTGAGGTTCTGGCACTCGTCGATGAGGATCAGGCTCTGCTGGAAGCTGCGCCCGCGGATGTAGTTCAGCGATTTGAACTGCAGCGGCACCTTGCTGAGGATGTAGTCGACGCTGCCGTGGGTGCACTCGTCGTCCGAATGCAGCGCCTCCAGGTTGTCGGTGATGGCGCCGAGCCAGGGCTCCATCTTCTCCGCCTCGGTGCCCGGCAGGAAGCCGATGTCCTCGTCCAGCCCCTGCACGCTGCGGGTGGCGATGATGCGGCGGTAGCGCTTGCTGACCATGGTCTGCTCGATGGCGGCGGCCAGGGCCAGGATGGTCTTGCCCGAACCCGCGGCGCCGGACAGGTTGACCAGGTGGATGTCCGGGTCGAGCAGCGCATAGAGCGCCAGCGCCTGGTAGATGTCGCGCGGCCGCAGGCCCCACGCCTCCTGGTGCAGCAGCGGCTCCTGGTGCAGGTCGAGGATCAGCAGTTCGTCCTGCTGGATGCCCTTGATCCAGCCGACGAAGCCCTGCTCGTCGACGATGAACTCGTTGATGTGCACCGCCGGCAGGTTGTCGGTGAGCTGTACGCGATGCCAGGTGCGGCCGTGGTCCTGGCGGGTCTCGACCTTGCTCACGCGGTCCCAGAACGAGCCGGGCAGCGAGTGGTAGCCACGCGACAGCAGGGCGACGTCATCGACCAGCTGGTCGGTGTGGTAGTCCTCGGCGAACACCCCGCAGGCGCGCGCCTTCAGGCGCATGTTGATGTCCTTGGTCACCAGCACCACGCGCCGGCTGCCATGGCGACTCTTCAGCTCCACCAGTTGGTTGATGATCTTGTTGTCGTTGAGGTGCTCGGGCAGCCAGGTGATCGGCTCGGCCCGCTTGCTCATGAGGATCGACAGGCTGCCGCAGGGGCCGCTCTTGCCGCGCTGGATGGGGACGCCATCCTCCACCTGATCGGGAGAGGCCTCGCCCAGTACCGAATCGATGAGGCGGATCGCCTGGCGGCACTCCGCCGCCACGGTGTGCTTTCCGGTCTTGAGCTTGTCCAGCTCCTCCAGCACCGTCATCGGAATGGCGACGTGGTGTTCCTGGAAATTCAGCAGCGCGTTGGGATCGTGGATCAGAACGTTGGTATCGAGGACGTACAGGGTGGGCTGGGTGGGGCTGGAGCGTCCATGGTCATCCATACGCGGTTCACCTCTTCTGGTGGCGTTACGACGGAATGCCGTTACAGCGCTCCGCCGAGCGGTGAGCCGCCTGCTCTCGCTGCCGGGGCGCGAGTGCTCTGCATATAAGGGACGGGCCGGGGCCGCCACCTGTCTGCAGGGTTCGGCGGTCTACGTCTCCAGAAATACAGGAAAAAACATGACGATAAAAAGTCTTTTTCCTTCTCACGCAGCTTTTTTTCTTCCTACGACGAAATACCTTGGCGACGGTTTCGCGCGGCGCTAGTTTTAGAAGTCCCACCCCGCGCAATTTCGTCCCCGCCCCGCTTCAGCGCCTATCGCTCCCATAGCTGGAGCCATCGCCCGCGACTCCTTACAATCGCCGCTCGCTTGTAGGAGACCGCACGATGCTGATGGTGATTTCCCCCGCCAAGACCCTGGATTACGACACCGCGCCGGTGACGCAGCGCTTCACCCTGCCCGAGCACCTGGACGATGCGCAGGAACTGATCGGCATCCTGCGGGAGCTGTCGCCGGCGCAGATCGCCGAGCTGATGAGCCTGTCGGACAAGCTGGCCGGGCTGAACGCCGCGCGCTTCGGCAGCTGGCACCCGGACTTCACCCCGGCCAACGCCAAGCAGGCGCTGCTGGCGTTCAAGGGCGACGTCTACACCGGCATGCGGGCCGAGGACTTCAGCGAGGACGACTTCGACTTCGCCCAGCGCCACCTGCGCATGCTGTCCGGCCTTTATGGCGTGCTGCGGCCGCTGGACCTGATGCAGCCATACCGCCTGGAAATGGGCACCAGACTGGCCAACGCCCGGGGCAAGGACCTCTACGCCTTCTGGGGCGAGCGCATCAGCACCTGGCTGAACCAGGCCCTGGCCGAGCAGGGCGACGAGGTGCTGCTGAACCTGGCGTCCAACGAATACTTCGGCGCGGTGAAGCGCAAGGCGCTGAACGCGCGGGTGATCGACACCGAGTTCAAGGACCTGAAGAACGGCCAGTACAAGATCATCAGCTTCTACGCCAAGAAGGCCCGCGGGATGATGGCGCGCTACGTGGTCAAGGAGCGCCTGCGGAGCCCGGAGGGCCTGAAGGACTTCGACTACGCGGGTTACGCCTATAGCGCCGAGCACTCCAAGCCGGACCAGCTGGTGTTCCTGCGCGACCATCCCGAAGACTGACCCGCCACCTCGGGAGCCCGTCGGGCTCCCCTCCCCGCGATTCCGGCCTCCTCTCCCCGCCTGATGCCAATTCGCCTGTAAGCCATTGACCATGAAATGAGTCAGTCAAAAGGCTACGAATTGGCTACTTCTTGTACAAAAAGCGCCTCAATGTCCTTGCTCCGCGAAGGGTCTTGATAGCCGTTCGTCTGCTTCGCGGCAGATGGCGGGACTTTTTTTCGAGCGAAAATCCGCCTTCCCTGGCAGGAAAACCTGCCGATTTCCGCCTCCGCCAGCCGTCCGGTGGCCACTAACAGCCCATTGCCATGACGTGCATTTCACGATTGCAACTTGCAATGGAAAAAGCTGAACGGCGGCTGAATGAATGCATCGAGGCGATGCGCGGTCGCATTTAACGAAAAATTAAAGTGAACTTTCCGGCATCTTGCAGATTGCACTGCGGGGAATTCCCGCTGAACAACTCCTGATTGGCCAGCATCCCGGCATCAAATGATGTCACTTGGATATTTCAGAAGATTTCAGGAACGGGATGAATGGAAGGAACTAACCGCTTTTGAAAAAAATCCTATTTCCGCAACAACCATTTATGAAACTCACGAAGTTCATTGATGGCATGGGTGTTTTGGTTCTACCGATAATTCCATATCGGCATTTAACGATCACAAGCCCATGAAAAACTGAACTTTTCAGATGAGAAGGTAATCATCGATGCAGACTCGAGCACACCAGCACGGATAACACAGCCCCACTGTAATCCTGCTGAAACAACACAGGGCAGGCATATTGAAGTTTGCCCCAATACAGTGCTCTGAAGTTTAGCACTACTTTCCCTGCCTGACCGGAGGAAGTACGGAGGACACCTGAAAGTGCCTTCCGCGGGTTCACTCGACCTTAAATAAGTTGCTCTTCGGAACAGCCTGAATAAACCGCCCCTCGGGGCAAATTTGAAAGCTCGACAATTGAACGAGGTGAATGCGATGCGAATCAGCATCTTTGGTCTTGGGTATGTTGGCGCAGTGTGTGCCGGCTGCCTGTCCGCACGAGGCCACGAAGTCGTCGGGGTGGATGTTTCCACCACCAAGATCGATCTGATCAACAAAGGAAAGTCGCCCATCGTCGAACCCGGTCTGGAAGCGCTGCTGGAGCAGGGCATCCGTTCCGGTCGCCTGTCGGGCACCACCGACTTCAAGAAGGCCGTGCTGGACACCGATGTGTCGTTCATCTGCGTCGGTACGCCGAGCAAGAAGAACGGCGACCTGGACCTGGGCTACATCGAGTCGGTCTGCCGCGAGATCGGCTACGCCATCCGCGAGAAGAAAGAGCGCCACACCGTGGTGGTGCGCAGCACCGTGCTGCCGGGCACCGTGAACAACGTGGTGATCCCGATCATCGAAGACTGCGCGGGCAAGAAGGCCGGCGTCGACTTCGGCGTGGGCACCAACCCGGAGTTCCTGCGCGAATCCACCGCGATCAAGGACTACGACTTCCCGCCCATGACCGTCATCGGCGAGCTGGACACCCAGACCGGCGACCTGCTCGAAGAGATCTACCGCGAGCTGGACGCGCCGATCATCCGCAAGACCGTCGAGGTCGCCGAGATGATCAAGTACACCTGCAACGTCTGGCACGCCGCCAAGGTCACCTTCGCCAACGAGATCGGCAACATCGCCAAGGCGGTGGGCGTCGATGGCCGCGAGGTGATGGACGTGATCTGCCAGGACCGCAAGCTGAACCTGTCGCGCTACTACATGAAGCCCGGCTTCGCCTTCGGCGGCTCCTGCCTGCCCAAGGACGTGCGCGCCCTCACCTACCGCGCCAGCCAGCTGGACGTCGAGCACCCGATGCTCGGCTCGATCATGCGCAGCAACCAGCACCAGGTGCAGAAGGCCTTCGACATCATCAGCGCGCACGGCAGCCGCAAGGTCGGCCTGCTCGGCCTGTCGTTCAAGTCCGGCACCGACGACCTGCGCGAGAGCCCGCTGGTGGAGCTGGCCGAGATGCTGATCGGCAAGGGCTACGACCTGCAGATCTTCGACCGCAACGTCGAGTACGCCCGCGTCCATGGCGCGAACAAGGAGTACATCGAGTCGAAGATCCCCCACGTCTCCTCGCTGCTGGTCTCCGACCTCGACGCGGTGGTGAAGACCTCCGACGTGCTGGTGCTGGGCAACGGCGACGAGCTGTTCGTCGACGTGGTGAACAAGGCGCCCGCCGGCAAGAAGGTGGTCGACCTGATCGGCTTCATGCCGAGCACCACCGACGACCGCGCCGAAGGCATCTGCTGGTGATCCGTTTCGATCGGCTGCGCGTCGGCCCGGCGGCGTTGGAGAGGAACTCGGGAATGCTCATTCACTGCAGTGAACTGCGCTTCCTCGTCCCTCTCCGCCTTGCCGGACTCTAGCTCGCTCGATCGAGACCTTACCCGCAAAGCGAAAAGCTCCGGTTACCAGCGCGCCAAGCGCGCTGGTAACCGGGCCTAACCCAACGGATGCACGACGATGGAAACCTACAAAAGAGCAATCGGTGAAGCCACGGGCTGGCTGGTCTTCCTCAGCCTGCTGATGGGGCTGGCGCTGGCCGTGCCCAAGACCGTGTTCGACGCCGACTCCAAGGACTTCCTGCTGCTGATCGGCGCGGTCGGCATCTGGCGCTACTCCATGGGCGGCCTGCACTTCCTGCGCGGCATGCTGTTCCTCTACGGGGTCTACCCCTACTACCGCCGCAAGCTGCGCAAGATGGGCGACGCGGCCGATCCATCGCATGTCTTCCTGATGGTCACCAGTTTCCGCATCGACGCGCTGACCACCTCCATGGTCTATCGCTCGGTGATCAAGGAGGCCATCGCCTGCGGCTACCCCACCACCGTGGTGTGCTCCATCGTCGAGATGTCCGACGAGGTGCTGATCAAGCAGCAGTGGCGCAAACTCAACCCGCCGGAACACGTTTCCCTGGACTTCGTGCGCATTCCCGGCACCGGCAAGCGCGACGGCCTGGCCCACGGCTTCCGCGCCATCTCCCGCGACCTGCCGGACGAACACGCGGTGGTCGCGGTGATCGACGGCGACACCGTGCTGGAGCCCGGCGTGGTGCGCAAGACCGTGCCCTGGTTCAAGCTCTTCCCCAATGTCGGCGGCCTGACCACCAACGAATTCTGCGAGGTGCAGGGCGGCTACATCATGAGCGAGTGGCACAAGCTGCGCTTCGCCCAGCGCCACATCAACATGTGCTCGATGGCCCTCTCCAAGCGCGTGCTGACCATGACCGGCCGCATGTCGGTGTTCCGCGCCCAGGTCGTCACCGACCCGGACTTCATCACCGACGTGGAAAGCGACCACCTGGACCACTGGCGCCTGGGCCGCTTCCAGTTCCTCACCGGCGACGACAAGTCCAGCTGGTACAGCCTGATGCGCCTGGGCTACGACACCTTCTACGTGCCGGACGCGGCGATCAACACCGTCGAGCACCCGCCGGAGAAGAGCTTCATCAAGGCCAGCCGCAAGCTGATGTTCCGCTGGTACGGCAACAACCTGCGGCAGAACTCCCGCGCCCTGGCCCTGGGCCCGCAGCGCCTGGGCTGGTTCACCAGCGTGGTGCTGTTCGACCAGCGCCTGTCGATGTGGACCTGCCTGCTCGGCCTGGTCGCCGCGATCATCGCCAGCATCAAGTACAGCATCGCCTTCCTGCTGATCTACCTGCTGTGGATCGGCCTCACCCGCTTCGTGCTGACCCTGCTGCTGTCGCTGTCGGGGCACCACATCGGGCCGGCCTATCCGCTGATCCTCTATTACAACCAGATCGTCGGTGCCCTGGTGAAGATCTACGTGTTCTTCCGCCTCGACCAGCAGTCGTGGACCCGCCAGAACACCAAGCTCGACCGCGGCCTGGCCAGCTTCCAGCAATGGTTCAACACCTGGTCCTCGCGAGCCATGACCTTCTCCGCGGCCAGCGTGTTCGTTGCCGTGCTGCTGACCATCGTCTGACGACCCTTTTTAGCTACGAACAGGACTCGCCCACATGAATACCGCCGTCAATGTCAACGTCGTGCACGAATCCGAAGCCCAACGCCAGCACGCCCGGGTCAAGCTGCCCGCGCGCATCCGCTACATCGGCGCCAACCGCGAAGGCGTCGACGCGCGCCTGCTGGACATCTCCGCCGGCGGCTTCGCCTTCACCGCCAGCGCCGCGCCGGTCCAGGTAGGCGACCTGCACAAGGGCAAGCTGCTGTTCCAAATCGACAGCATCAGCTTCTCCCTGGAAGTGGACTTCCAGGTGCGCTCCTTCGAACCCGACAGCCGCCGCGTCGGCTGCGAGTTCCAGCACCTCAAGCCACGCGAGGTCGCCGCGCTGCGCTACCTGATCACCTCCTTCCTCGCCGGCGAGGTGATCAGCGTCGGCGACATGCTCAACACCCTGCAGCGCGAGAACTTCACCAAGGCCCGCAAGCACGGCATCGGCGGCGCCGGCATGGGCTTCTTCGGGCGCATCCGCGCGGTGACCCTGAGCACCGCGATCTTCGTGGTCGGCGTCGGCGCCTTCGCGGTGATCCTCAACCAGATCTACAACCTGTACTTCGTCACCCGCGCCGACTCGGGCGTGGTCAACGTCGCCAACCAGCAGATCACCATGCCCCGCGAAGGCACCGTGGAAAGCCTGGTGGAAGCCGGCGCCGAAGTCGCCAAGGGCGCGCCGATCGCCAGCTTCTCCGCCAACCTGCTGGACCTGCTCAAGGGCAACCTGACCGAAGAACAGCTCAACCCCAGCAACATCGAGAAGCTGTTCGGCCACCAGATGAAAGGCACCCTGACCAGCCCGTGCGACTGCCGCGTGATCGAGCAGCGCGTGGCCAATGGCCAGTTCGCCAACAAGGGCGACGTGATCTTCATCCTGACCCCGCGCGACAGCACCGCCACCGTCGAGGCGCGCTTCCCCTACCGCAGCGCCGCCGACCTCTCGCCGGGCACCGCGGTGAGCTTCCAGATCGCCGGCGACAGCGAAGTACGCGGCGGCCGCATCGTCCGCACCGCGCCGGTGGACGGCGACCTGGCCTCGGAAATCCGCGTACAGATCCAGCCCGACCAGCCGCTGGACACCCAGCTCGCCGGCCGGCCGACCGAAGTCAGCATCGGCGGCCTGCCGGGCCGCACCCTGCTGAACAAGGCGATGGCCCTGGCCACCGCACGTTAATGAGGGAAGCTGCCATGAACCGTCCCGTCGAAGCCCCCGTCCTGAAGCTGGCACCGAAGCTGGCCCTGGCACTGGCCATCGCCGTGGCCGCTGGCTGCGCCGGCCTGCCCGACCAGCGCCTGGCCCAGGAGGCCCTGGAGCGTGGCGACATCGCCACCGCCCAGGCCAACTTCCAGTCCCTGGCCACCCTGGGCTACGCCGACGCACAGGTCGGTCTGGCCGACATGCAGGCCGCCACCGGCGACCCCGCCGAGCAGGCCCGCGCCGAGAAGCTCTACCGCGACGCCGCCGAAACCTCGCCGCGCGCCCGCGCCCGCCTGGGCAAGTGGCTGGCGGCCAAGCCCGGCGGCACCGACGCCGAGCGCCGCGAAGCCGAACAGCTGCTGACCCGCGCCTTCGACGAGGGCGAGGACAGCGCGCTGGTGCCGCTGATCGTCCTCTACCTGCAATACCCGCAGGCCTGGCCGAACGTGAACCCGCAGCAGCGCATCGACCAGTGGCGCGCCCAGGGCCTGCCGCAGGCGGACCTGGCGCAGATCATCCTGTACCGCACCCAGGGCACCTACAACCAGCACCTGGGCGAGGTCGAGCAGGTCTGCCAGCGCTGGCTGAACCGCATGGACGTGTGCTGGATGGAGCTGGCCACCGTGTACCAGATCCAGGGCAACGCGGATAAGCAGAAGGCTCATATCGAAGCGCTCAAGGCCGCCTGGAAGGCCGGCCGCGTGCCCTCCGAGCGCGTCGAGTCGGTGGCCGGCGTGCTGGCCGACGAAAACGTCGGCACGCCCGACCCGCAAGCCGCGCAGGCCCTGCTGAGCGAGATCGCCCCGGCCTACCCGGCCGCCTGGGTGAGCCTGGCCAAGCTGCAGTACGACAACCCCGACCTGGGCGACCTGGACCAGATGCTCGACTACCTGAAGAAAGCCCAGGACGCCGCCCAACCGCGCGCCGAGCTGCTGCTCGGGCGCCTCTACTACGACGGCAAGTGGGCTCCGCAGGAGCCGCAGAAGGCCGAACAGCACCTGCTCAAGGCCGCCGCCACCGAGCCCCAGGCGCATTACTACCTGGGCCAGATCTACCGCCGGGGCTTCCTCGGCAGGGTCTATCCACAGAAGGCCGTGGACCATCTGCTGATCGCCGCGCGGGCCGGGCAGGCCAGCGCCGACATGGCGTTGGCGCAATTGTATTCGCAGGGACGTGGCATTCGGCCAAATCTGGTCAACGCTTACGTCTTCGGCGAGCTTGCAAAACGCCAGCAGGTCCCCACCGCCAGTGACCTGATGGCGCAGATCGAGCCGCAGATACAACCGGCCGACCGCACCGCGGCCCAGCAGTTGCTCAAGCGCGAGGAACAAACGCGCGGCGCCAACTGGCAAGCCACCGTCAGCCTTCTGCAGAACAACCAGGAACAAGAAAACCTATGAAGCGCATTGACCTGATGACCACCCCGCCGTTTGCTCTTGTCGAAGGGATTAAGCCGCGAGCTCTGGCTTCCGCTGTTCGCCGCGCACGCCTGTTCCCAGCCATGCTCGGCGCCGGCCTCAGCCTCGCCGGCACCCTGTTCGGCAGTTTCGCCCAGGCGGCCGAGGAGCCGCCGAAGAACTTCGGTATCGACATCAAGGTCACCGCCGAATCCGAGGATGACCGCGACCTGGGCACCGCCCCCGGCGGCGATCTCAACGGCATCGGCATCGACCTGCGTCCCTGGGCCTTCGGCCAGTGGGGCGACTGGAGCGCCTACATGATGGGCCAGGCGGTCGCCGCCACCGACACCATCCAGACCGACACCCTGCAGTCCGACGACATCACCAACGACAGCAGCGGCAGCAACGGCAGCGACAACAAGCGCGAGCCGGACGACGCCTACCTGGCCCTGCGCGAGTTCTGGGTCGACTACGCCGGCCTCACCCAGTACCCCGGCGAGCACCTGCGCTTCGGCCGCCAGCGCCTGCGCGACGACAGCGGCATGTGGCAGGACACCAACATCGAGGCCCTGAACTGGACCTTCGACACCACCCTGCTGCGCGCCCACCTCGGCACCGCCCAGCGCTTCTCCGACTACCGCACCGACATCACCGACCTGGCGCCGGAGGACGAGGACCGCGCCCACGTCTTCGGCGACATCTCCACGCAGTGGATGCCCAACCACTGGGTCGGCCTGCGCCTGCACCACTCCGACGACAGCGGCAACCTGCCGGACCCGGGCGAAACCATCGACTCGCTGGACAAGCGCTCCACCGGCGACCTCACCTGGGTCGGCATCGAAGCCAACGGCGACGGCTACAACTGGCGCTCGCAGATGCCCCTCAACTACTGGGCCAGCGCCACCTGGCTGACCGGCAACCGCGACCGCCTGACCACCGCCGCGGTGAACGGCGACACCGTCGCCACCGGCAAGCAGAGCGGCGACGTGGATGCCTACGGCGTCGACCTCGGCCTGCGCTGGAACATCGACGAGCAGTGGCGCGCCGGTGCGGCCTACGCCCGCGGCAGCGGCGGCGGCAAGGATGGCGAGGACCAGTTCGAGCAGACCGGCCTGCAGAGCAACCGCTCCAACTTCACCGGCACCCGCGCCCGCGCCAACCGCTTCGGCGAAGCCTTCCGCGGCGAGCTCTCGAACCTTGAAGCGGCCACCCTGTTCGGCGCCTGGCAACTGCGCGAGGACTACGACGCCAGCCTCATCTACAACAAGTTCCGCCGCGTGGACGGCGACTCGGACATCGGCAACAGCGGCATCAGCGCCCCGCTGGTGAACGACTCCAAGGACCTCGGCCAGGAGGTCGACCTGGTGGTGACCAAGTACTTCAAGCAGGGCCTGCTGCCGGCGTCCATGAGCCAGTACGTGGACGAACCCTCGGCACTGATACGCCTGCGTGGCGGCGTGTTCAAGCCGGGCGACGCCTACGGCAGCCACGTCGACTCGACCATGCACCACGCCTTCGTCGACGTCATCTGGCGCTTCTGAGGACTGTAGCGATGAACATCCACCAGATACCCCGCCTCGCACTCCGCCGCACCCGGCGCGTGGCCGGGTGCCTGGTGGATGGCCACGCCCAAGGAGACACGGCCATGAACCGCCACCCGTTACACGCCCTGCCGCTGACCGCACTGCTGCTCGGCGGCCTGCTCAGCGCCGGCGCGCCGGCCTGGGCGGCACAACCCGCGGCCAAGGCCGAGGCCGGCAGCAAGGCGGCCGCCGCCGGCCATGCCAGGAATGACAGCGCGAAAGCCGGCGGCGCCGACCAGGCGCCGCAGGAGAACCCCGGCCAGGAACCGGGCCACACCCAGACGCTGAAGGAATCCGGCAACTACACCGTGACCGCCGCGCCCAGCGAACCGCTGCACCTGGACCCGCCCAAGCTGCCCGACCTCTCCGGCTACACCGCCGAGGCGGTGCAGAAGAAGATCGACCGCAGCAGGCACGGCAAGGCCCTGGTGCAGCGCATGGTCCAGCAGCAGCCGCTGAAGGAATTCACCGGCGGCCAGAACCGCCTCGCCGAGTGGGTCAAGCGCCAGCGCCAGATGCCCCAGGCGATCTTCATCGAAGGCGGCTACGTCAGCCTCGCCGAACTCGCCGGCAAGCTGCCGAAGAATGCGCTGGAACAGGTCGAGCCCGGCGTCTTCGTCGCCCGCCTGCCCATCGTGGTGAGCCAGGGCGCGACCCTGGAGATCGACGGCAAGGTCAAGGAACTGCGCCTGTCCCAGGACCGCGGCGCGTTCCTGGTCAACGACGGCAAGCTGTTCGTGCGTGACACCAAGGTCACCGCCTGGAACGAGGCCCGCAAGGAGCCGGCCTGGTTCAAGAGCCCGAAGGAATTCCGCCCGTTCCTGGTTTCCTGGGGCGGCGCCGAGGCCTACCTGGTGAACAGCACCTTCGTAAGCTTCGGCTACAACTCGTCCAAGGCCTACGGCATCTCCATCTCGCAGTACAGCCCGGGCATGGACAAGACCATGAAGCGCCCGCGCCCGAAGGGCTGGGTGATCGGCTCGACCTTCGTCGACGCCTGGTACGGTTTCTACTGCTACGAGGCCGACGACCTCGTGGTGCGCGGCAACACCTACAAGGACAACATCATCTACGGCATCGACCCGCACGACCGCTCGCGCCGCCTGGTCATCGCCGAGAACACCGTCCACGGCACGAAGAAGAAGCACGGCATCATCGTTTCCCGCGAGGTGAACGACAGCTGGATCTTCAAGAACAAGACCTACGACAACCACCTCTCCGGGATCGTCCTCGACCGTAATTCCGAGGGCAACCTGGTGGCCTACAACGAGGTGTACCGCAACCACTCCGACGGCATCACCCTCTACGAGTCGGGCGACAACCTCCTCTACGCCAACCAGGTGCTGGCCAACCAGCGCCACGGCATCCGCATCCGCAACAGCGTGAACATCCGCCTGTACGAGAACCTCGCCGCCGGCAACCAGCTGATGGGCGTGTACGGCCACATCAAGGACCTGACCGACACCGACCGCAACATCGACCTCGACCCCTTCGACACCAAGGTCTCGCTGATCGTGGTCGGCGGCAAGCTGGCCGGCAACGGCTCAGGCCCGCTGTCGGTGGACTCGCCGCTGTCGCTGGAGCTCTACAAGGTGGACATGCTTGGCCCGACCAAATCTTCCGGCATCTCCTTCAGTGGCGTGCTGGGCGAGAAACAGGACCAGATCTTCGACCTGCTGGTGCGCCAGAAACGCGCCGTGCTGCTCGACCCCGTGGAAAGCCAGGCCGAATTGCAGAACTGAGGACCGACCATGAAACCGATGACTTCCAACCTGCTGCGCCTGTCGGGCCTCGCCGCCGGCCTGCTGCTCGCCCACCAGGCCCTGGCCGCCGACGCCCCGGCGCCGACCTACACCGCCCAGCCGACCGCGGCCCTGTGCCCGAACGCGGCCAACGACGCGGCCTACAACACCAAGTACCTGGGCTTCTTCACCCATCTGGTGCCGGCCCAGGAAGACTGGCTGTTCCGCACCACCTACGACCTGCGCACCGACTTCGGCACCACCCCCGAAGGCTGGCGCGAGCTCAAGCAACTGCGCGACGAGCTCAAGCGCAAGGGCATCGACCTGGTGGTGGTCTACCAGCCCACCCGTGGCCTGGTGAACCGCGAGAAGCTCAACCCGCAGGAGAAGGCCAGCTTCAACTTCGACCTGGCCAAGCAGAACTACCTGGCGACCATCGCCCAGTTCCGCAAGGCCGGCATCTATACCCCGGACTTCTCCCCGCTGTTCGACGAGAAGCAGGAGCACGCCTTCTACTTCAAGGGCGACCACCACTGGACCCCCTACGGCGCCATGCGCAGCGCGAAGATCGTGGCCGAGACGCTGAAGGAGATCCCGGCCTACAACGACGTGCCGAAGAAGGACTTCGAGAGCAAGCGCGTGGGCCTGCTGTCCAAGCTCGGCACCTTCCACAAGGCCGCCGCGCAGCTGTGCGGCAGCGGCTACGCGCCGCAGTACGTCGACCGCTTCGAGACCGAGCCGGTGGGCGACTCCGGCGGCGGCGACCTGTTCGGCGACGGCGGTGACGCCCAGGTCGCCCTGGTCGGCACCTCCAACAGCGGCCCGGCGTACAACTTCGCCGGCTTCCTGGAGGAGTACGCCAAGGTCGACGTGCTCAACAACGCGGTCTCCGGCGGCGGCTTCGACAGCTCGCTGCTGGCCTACATGACCAGCAAGGAATTCCACGACAAGCCGCCGAAGATCCTCATCTGGGAATTCGCCACCCACTACGACATGGCGCAGAAGAGCTTCTACCGCCAGGCCATGCCGCTGGTGGACAACGGCTGCGCCGACGGCAAGCCGGTGATGACCCGCAAGATCAAGCTGCACGCGGGCAGCAACGAGGTGCTGGTGAACAGCGGCGCGCTGCCGATCCGCTCGGGCAGCTACACCGCCGACGTCACCTACAGCGACCCCGGCGTGCACGAACTGAAGAACACCATCTGGTACATGAACGGTCGTCGCGAGCAGCTGAAGATCGAGCAGTCCAAGGCCGTGGACACCGGCGGACGCTACGTCTTCGAGCTGCGCAACGACGAGGACTGGTCGGACCAGCAGTTCCTCTCCCTGGAAATCGAGGCGCCGGAAGACATGCCGGCGGGCCTGGAAGTCGAGGCCAAGCTCTGCCAGACGCCCAAAGCCAGCACGGCCGACGTGGCCGCCAACTGAAAGCGCGGGAGGATTACCATGCCCAGCTTACGCAAGATCAAGACCCCCATCGTTGCCCGAATCGGCCTGACCGTCGCCGTGGTCGGCGCGTTGTTCGGCGGCCAGGCCAGTCACGCCGCCGACCTGGTGCCGCCGCCGGGCTACTTCTCCGCCGTCGGCGAGAAGGGCAGCAAGAAGGATTCCGACAACTGCCCGGCCATCCCCACGCCGTACACCGGCAGCCTGCAGTTCACCAGCAAGTACAAGGGCTCGGACTCCTCGCGTTCGACGCTCAATGCCGACGCGGAAAAACAGTTCCGCAACCAGATCAAGGACATCACCGAGATGGAGCGCGGCACCGCCAAGCTCATCACCCAGTACATGCGCAGCGGCAACAAGGGCGACCTGGACTGCGCGATGAGCTGGCTGGAGGCCTGGGCCCAGGCCGGCGCGCTGGAAAGCACCGACTTCAACCACACCGGCAAGTCCATGCGCAAATGGGCGCTGGGCAGCCTGTCGTCGTCCTACATGCGCCTGAAGTTCTCCAGCAGCCGCCCGCTGGCCGCCTACCCGGAACAGTCGAGGACCATCGAGAACTGGTTCAGCACCTTGGGCAGCCAGGTGGTGCGCGACTGGAGCGACCTGCCGCTCAAGCAGATCAACAACCACTCCTACTGGGCCGCCTGGTCGGTGATGTCCACCGCCGTGGTGACCAACCGCCGCGACCTGTTCGACTGGTCGGTGCGCGAGTTCAAGGTCGCCGCCAACCAGGTCGACCCGGACGGCTACCTGCCCAACGAACTCAAGCGCCGCCAGCGCGCCCTGTCCTACCACAACTATTCGCTGCCGCCGCTGACCATGATCGCCGCCTTCGCCCAGGTCAACGGCGTCGACCTGCGCCAGGAAAACAACGGCGCCCTGCAGCGCCTGGCCAACCGCGTGATGCAGGGCGTGGACGACCAGGAAGCCTTCGACGAGAAGGCCGGCGACGACCAGGACATGGGCGACCTGAAGGAAAACAGCAAGTTCGCCTGGCTGGAGCCCTACTGCGCGCTCTACAGCTGCGCGCCGAAGACCCAGGACTGGAAGAAGAAGATGGAACCCTTCAACAGCTTCCGCCTGGGCGGCGAGGTGACCAAGGTTTTCAACCGACAGGGGACGGGGAGCTGAAGCCGCGACCTGCCCCGGCCTCTCCCTGACGAGGAGAGGTTCGACCTGAAAGACCCCTCTCCCGCCGGGACGGGGGCGGAGCGGGGGCAAGGCCCCGCTCCGGAGCGACACCACCCGACCCGCGCGGCAAAGACGCGGGCGGGCGCAACAGATTAAGCGACACCAGGGGAGGAAATGGCGGGTTTATCCGGCCTTTCCTTGGGCGCCCAGCGAGGCGCCGGAAGAAGGGCTGGAGCGACTCAAGTGTTGAAGCTCCAGAGAGAGACGCGGAATGGTCTTTTCTTCCAACGTGTTCCTGTTCCTGTTCCTGCCGATATTCCTCGGCCTGTACTACCTGAGCGGGAACCGCTACCGGAACCTCCTGCTGCTGGTCGCCAGCTACGTCTTCTACGCCTGGTGGCGCGTGGACTTCCTGCTCCTGTTCGCCGGCGTGACGCTGTTCAACTACTGGATCGGCCTGCGCATCGGCGCGGCCGGCGTGCGCACCAAGCCCGCGCAGCGCTGGCTGCTCCTCGGCGTGGCGGTCGACCTCTGCGTGCTCGGCTACTTCAAGTACGCCAACTTCGGCGTCGACAGCCTCAACGAGATCATCACCTCGCTGGGCATGCAGCCCTTCGTGCTCACCCACATCCTGCTGCCCATCGGCATCAGCTTCTACACCTTCGAATCGATCAGCTACATCATCGACGTGTACCGCGGCGACACCCCGGCCACGCACAACCTGATCGACTTCTCGGCCTTCGTGGCGATCTTCCCGCACCTGATCGCCGGCCCCGTGCTGCGCTTCCGCGACCTGGTGGACCAGTTCAACCACCGCACCCACACCGTGGACAAGTTCGCCGAAGGCTGCACCCGCTTCATGCAGGGCTTCGTCAAGAAGGTGTTCATCGCCGACACCCTGGCGGCGGTGGCCGACCACTGCTTCGCCCTGCAGGCCCCGACCACCGGCGACGCCTGGCTCGGCGCGCTGGCCTACACCGCGCAGCTGTACTTCGACTTCTCCGGCTACAGCGACATGGCCATCGGCTTAGGGCTAATGATGGGCTTCCGCTTCATGGAGAACTTCAACCAGCCCTACGTCAGCCAGTCCATCACCGAATTCTGGCGGCGCTGGCACATCAGCCTGTCCACCTGGCTGCGCGACTACCTGTACATCAGCCTGGGCGGCAACCGCGGCACCACCTTCCAGACCTACCGCAACCTGATCCTGACCATGCTGCTGGGCGGCCTGTGGCACGGCGCCAACGTCACCTACATCATCTGGGGCGCCTGGCACGGCGCCTGGCTGGCCATCGAGCGCGCCCTGGGGGTGAACGCCGCGCCCCACGTGCTCAATCCGCTGAAGTGGGTCTTCACCTTCCTCCTGGTGATCGTCGGCTGGGTGATCTTCCGCGCCGAGAACCTGCACGTGGCCTGGCGCATGTACGAAGCCATGTTCGGCTTCGGCGACTGGAAGCTCTCCGAACTCAACCGCGCCAGCCTCACCGGCCTGCAGGTCGGCACCCTGGTGATCGCCTACATCGTCCTGGCCTTCTTCGGCCTCCGCCAGTTCTACAACCAGCCGCTGCAGAGCAAGGCGCCCAAGGCCGCGGCGAAGGCCGAGCAGGCCGAATCCGCCGGCCCGGCCAGCGTTCGCCCGGGCCCGGCGGCCGTCGCCTATGCGTCCGGCGGCGCCGTTTCCCAGCAGCTGCCGGTGCTGGCGTTCCGCGTCGCCCTGCTCCTGCTGTTCGCCGCCTCGGTGCTCAAGCTCTCGGCGCAGAGCTACTCGCCGTTCCTCTACTTCCAGTTCTGAGCGAGGCCGGATCATGCAACCGACTCCATCCCCCACCAAGATCAGCAAACCCCTGCAGTACACCTACATCGCCGTGTGCGGCGGGATGCTGCTGGGCCTGGCCGGCCTGTCGCTGAAGGCCTTCCCGAGCTTCTCCGCCGCCGAGGGCACCACCGTGCTCAACGGCAAGCTGTCCCACGCCTTCGAAGGCCACTACGACGACGAATTCCCGCTCAAGCGCCTGGGCACCAACCTCTGGGCCGCGCTGGACTACACCGTCTTCGACGAAGGCCGCCCGGGCGTGGTGATCGGCAAGGACGGCTGGCTGTTCACCGATGAAGAGTTCAATCCCGCCCCCACCCGGCAGCAGCTGGACGACAACTGGGCGCTGATCCGTGGCGTGCAGCAGGAGCTCGAACGCCGCGGCGTGAAGCTGGTGCTGGCGATCATCCCGGCCAAGACCCGCCTCTACCCCGAGTACCTGGGCAAGGAACAGCCGGCGGCGCTGCACGCCTCGCTCTACGGAGACTTCCTGCAGCGCGCCCGCCAGGCCGGCATGGCCGCGCCGGAGCTGCTGGAAACCCTGGAGCGCGCCAAGGACAACGGCCAGGTCTTCCTGCGCACCGACACCCACTGGACACCGCTGGGCGCCGAGGCCGTGGCCCAGCGCCTGGGCGAGAGCATCCGCGAAGGCCAGGGCGCCGACCTGCCGACCCAGACCTTCGTCACCGAAGCCGGCAAGAGTGGCCCGCACAAGGGCGACCTGCTCACCTTCCTGCCGCTGGACCCGCTGTTCAGCAACCTGCTGCCACCCGAGGACCAGCTCGAACAGCGCCAGACCCACCCGGCCGAGGAGGCCGCGTCCGGCGCTGATAACAGCAGCGGCGGCGACCTGTTCGGCGACAGCGCCCAGCCGCGGGTCGCCCTGGTCGGCACCAGCTACAGCGCCAACGCGCGCTGGAACTTCGCCGGCGCGCTGAAGCAGGCGCTCTCGGCGGACGTCATCAACTACGCCAAGGAGGGCAAGGGCCCCCTGGAACCGATGCTCGAACTCCTGCAGGACGAAGGCTTCAAGCAGAAGCCTGCGCAACTGCTGGTCTGGGAATTCCCCGAGCGCTACCTGCCGATGCACAGCGACCTCAGCCAGTTCAACCCGGACTGGGTGGCGCAATTGCGTGCGGCAGGTAACCGCGACGAACGCCTGGCGGCCAACCAGGCAGCAAACCCCACGGCGCGATAAGCGCCTATGCAGGGCACCTCCCGTGCCCACAAGAGAGAGAAGACGGAGGTACAACCCCATGAACCGACTGACCATTCGCACCCTGAAGTCGTCCGCGCTGGCCCTCTGCCTGGGCGCCGCGTCCTTTGGCGCCTTCGCCGGTGGAGAAGGCGCGCTTTACGGCCCACAGGCGCCCAAGGGTTCGGCCTTCGTACGGGCCTACAACGCCGGCAGCGCCGAACTGAACGTCGCGGTCGGCAACGCCACCCTGAACGACGTCTCGCCGCTGGGCTCCAGCGACTTCAAGTTCCTCCCGGCGGGCAGCTACACCGCCAAGGTCGGCAGCCAGAGCCTGCCGGTGAAGCTCGATCCGGACGCCTACTACACCCTCGTCAGCCAGCCCGGCGGCCAGCCGCGCCTGGTGTCCGAGCCGCCGTTCAGGAACAAGCAGAAAGCCCTGGTCCGCGTGCAGAACCTCAGCGGCAAGGCCCTGACCCTGAAAACCGCCGATGGCAAGACCGACGTGGTCAGCAACGTCGCCCCGCAAAGCCACGGCGACCGTGAGATCAACCCGGTGCGGGTGAACCTGGCGCTGTTCGATGGCGCGACCAAGGTCAGCGACCTCAAGCCGGTCACCCTCGAACGCGGCGAAGTGGTCTGCCTCTACGTCACCGGCGAGGGCGGCAAGCTCAACCCGGTGTGGGTCAAGCGCCCGGTGAAGGTGGATTGAGCCATGCGCCGGCGGCCGTTCCCCAGCCACTCCCACCCGGAGTGCGGGCGAGACCGCGCGTCTGCCGCCGGCATGAACTGCCTGCCCGCCCTCCGGGGCGGGCGTCGGGGTGAGGGCGCTCCCGCAGCGCCCCTTCCCTTCCAGAACAACAAGACCGGCATCGCACCGGCAGAAGAAACAGTGCGCCGCAACGACGGCACGCACAGGAGAGGTCACCCACAAGGCACGCCCTGCCACCAGACATGGCACGGCAGACAGAACTCATGAACGCTTTAGGAGAATCCACATGATCCCAGTAATCCTTTCCGGTGGCAGCGGCTCGCGACTCTGGCCTCTTTCCCGCAAGCAGTATCCCAAACAGTTCCTCGCCCTCACCGGGGACCACACCCTGTTCCAGCAGACCCTGGAGCGCCTGGCCTTCGAAGGCATGGAACCGCCGCTGGTGGTCAGCAACCAGGAGCACCGCTTCATCGTCCAGGAGCAGCTCGACGCGCTGCACCTGAGCACCCAGGCGATCCTGCTCGAACCCTTCGGCCGCAACACCGCGCCGGCGGTGGCGATCGCCGCCATGAAGCTGCTCGCCGAAGGCCGTGACGAGCTGCTGCTGGTGCTCCCCGCCGACCACGTGATCGAGGACCAGCGCGCCTTCCAGCGCGCGCTCGCGCTGGCCACCAACGCCGCCGAAAAGGGCGAGATGGTGCTCTTCGGCGTACCCGCCAACCGCCCGGAAACCGGCTACGGCTACATCAAGTCCGGCGACGAGCGCGGCCTGCCGGAAGGCGTGATCCGCGTCGAGCGCTTCATCGAGAAACCCGACGAAGCCCGTGCCAGGCAGTTCGTCGAGGAAGGCGGCTACTACTGGAACAGCGGCATGTTCCTGTTCCGCGCCAGCCGCTTCCTGGAAGAGCTGAAGAAGCACGACACCGACATCTACGACACCTGCCTGCTGGCCCTGGAGCGCAGCCAGCACGACGGCGACGTGGTGAGCATCGACGCCGCCACCTTCGAGTGCTGCCCGGACAACTCCATCGACTACGCCGTGATGGAAAAGACCCGCCGCGCCTGCGTGGTCCCGCTGGCCGCCGGCTGGAACGACGTCGGCAGCTGGTCGTCGATCTGGGAAGTCCACGACAAGGACGCCGACGGCAACGTCACCGTGGGCGACGTGGTGGTCCACGACAGCCACAACTGCCTGGTGCACGGCAACGGCAAGCTGGTGTCGGTGGTCGGCCTGGAAGACATCGTGGTGGTCGAGACCAAGGACGCCATGATGATCGCCCACAAGGACCACGTGCAGGACGTCAAGAAGGTGGTCAACCAGCTCGACGCCGCCGGCCGCAGCGAGACCCGGAACCATTGCCAGGTCTACCGTCCGTGGGGTTCCTACGACTCGGTGGACATGGGCGGCCGCTTCCAGGTCAAGCACATCAGCGTCAAACCGGGGGCGCGCCTGTCGCTGCAGATGCACCACCACCGCGCCGAGCACTGGATCGTGGTCTCCGGCACGGCCGAGGTGACCTGTGACGAGAAGGTCTTCCTGCTCACCGAGAACCAGTCCACCTACATCCCGATCGCCTCGGTCCACCGCCTGGCCAACCCGGGCAAGATCCCGCTGGAGATCATCGAGGTGCAATCGGGCAGCTACCTGGGAGAAGACGATATCGAGCGTCTGGAAGACGTCTATGGCCGCACCACGGAACACGTGGAAGTGCAGGCAGTGGTTCGCTGAACCGGGCGCTTCCCTCATCGGCGCCGAAGCCCCCGCACCGGTTGGTGCGGGGGCTTTTTCATGTGCGCTCGGCGTCGGGGCGGGCTTGCTCGCGAAGCCGCATGGCGCCGGCCCTGCCGGCGGATCGCGGACAAGGTCCGCTCCTACGGTTTCCGGGGTTACCGCTCTCGTAGGAGCGGAGCTTCTCCGTGATGCTTTTGGTTGGGTGTTTCTGCGCCGCTTCGGCGTGTGCTGAGAGATTTGGTTTCGCCCTCCCGGGCGAGTCCCTTTTGGAGCCCCAAAAGGAACCAAAAGGGCCCGTCCCGACATCCGGGTCTTCGCTGCGCGAAGACTTCCCTCCTTCCGGCATTGCTCCGAGGGTCGGCTTGCAAGGGCCATCCATGGCCCTTCAAGCCTCTCGCGGCATCCATGCCGCTCGCCCCTCTGCGCAATACCTCCACTCGGCCTCCTGACGGGACTCTGCGCGCGCCTGCGATTTCGGCGTGACAGGCAGCGCAGCGGCTGAAGGATTTGCGCGTCGTAGGATGGCGTGGAGCGAAGCGATACCCATCAGGTGGATAACGCTGCGCGTTATCCACGAAAGGCAGGAGCATCGCGGACGGAGTCCGCTCCTGCGGGGTGCAGCGCTTTCGTAGGAGCGGACCTTGTCCGCGAAGCTCTTGAGCGGGGCTGATCGCGGACAAGGTCCGCTTGTGTCTGCTGACTTCGATAGGATCGAAGGTGAGAGCGGCGGGAAGCAAGCTGCAGGTCCGCAGTGTTAGTAGCACGAGTAGGAGCCCAAGCTGCCTCCCGCCGTCCTCTGACCAAAGCCCGAACAGTTGAACGAGCACAACCTCGAACCACAAGCGTGGGCAGTCAGAGCGCTCTCGCCATGCAGTTTACGAGGGTTGAAGCATGACGTGTTGGATCGGTATCGATGTTGCCAAGGACTCACTGGCCGTATGGTTCCGCCCACAGGGCAGGAGCTTGAGCGTTTCCAATGACGAAGCGGGACATCAGCAGTTAGTGACGCTCTTCGCCGAGGAGAAGCCCGGCCGCATTGTGCTGGAGGCTACCGGTGGATATGAGCGAGGCGTCCTGCATGCCTTGTCCCGAGCCGGCCACGCAGTCTCTCGCTTGAATCCCACACGGGTTCGGGCGTTTGCTACCGCCATGGGCAAGTTGGCCAAGACCGACCCCATCGATGCGGCCGTCCTGGCGCATCTGGCCCAAACGCTGGAGGAAGCCCCCAGTACGGTTCTTTCGCCGGAGCGCCAGCGGCTGCGAGAGCTGGTGCAACGTCGCGAGCAACTGGTTGGGCAGCGCGATGATGAGCGCCGGCGCCTGCAACAGGCCAACGACCCCTTTGTCCGCCAATGCCTGGAGGACGCCATCAAGGCCTTGAAGGCCAGAATTTGCAGCTATGACGAGCAAATCGCCGAGGCCATGGCTGCGGTGGACTCCGAGCAGGTCCAGCAACTCAGTCAGGTCAAGGGTGTAGGCCCGGTAACCGTCGCAGGATTACTGGCTTACCTGCCAGAACTGGGACAACTCAACCGTCGCCAGATCGCCGCCCTGGTCGGCTTGGCCCCTTACAACAGCGACAGCGGCCAGAAGTCGGGGCAACGCCGTATCCGCGGAGGGCGCGGCATGATTCGACGCATCCTCTACATGGCAACCTGGTCGGTCATTCGTTACCAGAAGAGCTTCGCTCTTCGTTATCACGGCCTACGCGAAAACGGCCGATGCGCCAAAGTCGCGTTGGTGGCCTGCATGCGAGTTCTGATCGTACGGCTCAATGCGATGGTCCGGGACGGCACTTGCTGGAGAACTGACTTCGAGTAAAAGACAGTTGCTCCTACACAAGCAAATCCCGGGCGCGCTGTGCTTTGGGCTTTGGCTTTTGAAGGCTTCCAGAGAAATCTCCGCGTGCACCGGAGCGCCCCTTCAGGAGGCCGAGCGGAATCGGAGTTTCAGGGGTCGAGCGGCATGGATGCCGCGAGAGCGTTGTCGGGCCAGGGATGGCCCGTCAACGCGGGCCCCTGAAACTTCGATGGAGCGAGGGAATTTTTCGCCTAGGCGAAAAACCGGATGCAGGGGCACAGACCTTTGCCTACTTTGCGTCGTTTGGCAAAGTAGGTCGCCCGAGGGGGCGAAACAAAATCTTCCAACACACACCGAAGCGGCGCATACACACCGAACAAGACGTCGGATAACACCATTTCCCAGCACCCACCAAAGCCGCGCAAAAACTTCGCAACATCACCCCACGCAACCGATTCACCTCCACCCCGCAATCCGGTACGTTAGTCCCGCCCCCAGCCAAGGACCGCCCAGCATGCCCCAGCCCGTCGCGCTCATCACCGGTTGCTCCAGCGGCATCGGCCGCGCCCTCGCCGATGCCTTCCACCGCGCCGGCTACCAGGTCTGGGCCACCGCCCGGCGCGACGAAGACGTCGCCGCCCTCGGCCAGGCCGGCTTCCGCAGTGTGCAACTGGACGTCAACGACGAACCCGCCGTCGCCCGGCTGGCCGAGCAGGTGCAGCACGAAGCCGGCGGCCTCGATGTGCTGGTCAACAACGCCGGCTACGGCGCCATGGGCCCGCTGCTGGACGGCGGCAGCCAGGCGCTGCGCCGGCAGTTCGAGACCAACGTGTTCGCCGTGGTCGGCCTGACCCGCGCGCTGTTCCCGGCGCTGCGTGCCCGGCGCGGGCTGGTGGTGAACATCGGCAGCGTGTCCGGCGTGCTGGTCACCCCCTTCGCCGGCGCCTATTGCGCATCGAAGGCCGCAGTGCACGCGCTGAACGAGGCGCTGCGCCTGGAACTCGCCCCCTTCGGCATCGAGGTGCTGGAAGTGCAGCCCGGCGCCATCGCCTCCAACTTCGGCGCCAACGCCAGCCGCGAGATGGCCGCGGTGGTCAGCGAGGATTCCGCCTGGTGGCCGCTGCGCAGCTTCATCCAGGCGCGCGCCGCCGCCTCCCAGGACAAACCCACCCCCGCCAGCGACTTCGCCCGCCAGCTGCTCGCCGCCGTGCAGCGCTCGCCGCGCCCGCGCCTGGTGCGCATCGGCCACGGCAGCCGCAGCCTGCCGCTGATCGCCCGCTGGCTGCCCGGCGGGCTGCTGGACAAGGTGCTGAAGAAACGCTTCGGCCTCGACGGACGACTCTGATGAGCTATCAGATCCGCTACCTCGCCCTCACCGGCATCTTCGCCGCCTTCGTCGTCAACGTGGTGGCGCGCGGGCTGCTGCGCATCGGCGGGGTGCCGGCCACCCTGCTGGCGGCGGCGCTGATCGCCGCCGCCATGGCCTTCTGGTTCGCCCGCCGGCACAAACGCCTGGCGGAAACCGCCGAGCGCTGGCGGCTGACCGCGCTCTACGGCGGCGGCCTCGCCCTGCTCTACCTGGTCCTGATCGGGCTGGCGGCCTGGAGGAACACGCCGAGTCCCGCCGCGCTGCTGCTCTACGCCCTCAACTACCTGTGCTACCCGCTGTGCGTCTGGTGGTTCTTCCGCCCCGGCGTGCTGGCGCGATTCCTGCCCAAAGACGCCCGCTGAACCGCTTCACGCTTTTTTCACACTCATTTCATCCGGGCACCACTCGCCGCGCCATAAGGTGGCGCGGACCTTTCGAGGAGTGCCCATGCCCTTCCCCAGCATTCTGCGCGGCGCCGCTGGCGTCGCTGCCCTGATCGCCACCCTGACCACCCTCCCCGCCCTCGCCGCCGGCGAGACGCAGGCCGACTGGGCCAGGCCGGTGGACAAGTCGTTCAACCTCTACCAGATGTCGCCGACCCTCTACCGCAGCGCCCTGCCCGGCAGCCAGAACCTGGCGGAACTGCAGCAGCTCAAGGTGAAGACCGTGGTCAGCTTCATCAAGGACGACGACAAGACCTGGATCGGCGACCAGCCGATCGATGTCGTGAGCTTCCCGACCCACGCAGACCGCGTCGACGACGCCGACGTGCTGAAGGTCCTGCGCATCCTCCAGCAGGCCGAGCAGCAGGGGCCGGTGCTGATGCACTGCAAGCACGGGCGCGACCGCACCGGGCTGTTCGCGGCCATGTACCGCACCGTGGTCGAGGGCTGGAGCAAGGAAGACGCGCTGAAGGAAATGACCGACGGCGGCTTCGGCACCGAGGACGACATGCGCGACGCCATCGCCTACGTGCAGAAGGCCGACGTCGACAAGCTGCGCCAGGCCCTGGCCAGCGGCGACTGCAGCACCACCGCCCTCTCCAGCTGCCACCTCAAGGAGTGGCTGGTGAGCACCTTCAGCGAAACCCGCGCGCCGCACCCCGGCCACTGAGCCGCGACGTTCACGCCAAATGCCTGCGAGTGCGGTAGGTTAGGAGCCTTTCCCACCCGCTCGACAGGCCCGCCATGACCTCCCCCCGCTTCAGCGCCGTCACCCACACCCGCTACATCGACCACGCCGGGCTGGACGCCTTCTGCGCCGGCTACGACGGTTTCCTGCTCGACCTCTGGGGCGTGCTGATCGACGGCTTCGAGGCATTCCCCGGCGCCCTCGCCTGGCTCGGCCGGCGCGCCGCCGAGGGGCGTCCGGTATGGTTCCTCAGCAACGCCTCGCGCAGCGTCGCCGAGATGGCCGACACCCTGGAGCGCCTGGGCGTCACCCGCGACCTCTACAGCGGCATCACCACCTCCGGCCAGCTGGCCATCGACGCCTTCACCCATGAGCACGAGTTCCAGCGCGGCGGCATCTACACCGTCGGCGTGGGCGATGCGCTGACCTCCTGGCCGGTGGAAATCCGCGAGCGCTTCTGCACCGACCTGCAGGCCGCCGCGCTGATCCTCGGCGTCGGCAGCTTCCCCCAGGACGAACTGGAGGAACGCTTCGCCCCGCTGCGCGGCGCCACTGACAAGCCATTCCTGTGCGCCAACCCGGACCGCGTGGTGGTCTCCGGTGGCAAGACGGTGTTCGGCGCCGGCCGCCTGGCCGAAGCCTTCGCCGAGGAAGGCGGCAGCGTGCACTGGTACGGCAAGCCCGATCCGGCGGCCTTCCGCATCGCCCAGCGGCAGCTGGAGGCGCGCGGCGCCGGGCACATCCTGTTCGTCGGCGATTCGCTGGTGACCGACGTGCCCGGGGCGCTGGCCGCGCGCATCGACACGCTGTGGCTGGCCGCCACCGGCATCCACCGCCAGGCGCTGGACCTGCCGTTCAACGGCGCACTGGACCCGCAGAAGACCAACGCGCTGCTCGACGGCTACCCGGTCCGCCCGCACTTCGCCGCGCCGGGGTTGGTCTGAGGGGCATCCCACGAACGCGGGGCCCATGGGAACAGGCGAGCGCGGAGCCCTGCTTTCGTAGGAGCGGATCTTATCCGCGAATCCGGCCGACAGGCCGGTGGCTCGGGATTGCACCGCTATCGCGGTGATCGCGGAGAAGCTCCGCTCCTACACAAAAGCGCATCAGCGCAGGGGCAATGCCTTTCCGATCCACGCCCCAAACGAAAACGGGAGCCGCAGCTCCCGTATCCTGATCCATCACTGCGCCGCGGCGGCCGTTCCGTCGGAGCGCTCCGCATCGCGCGTCTGCGGATTGACGATCACGGTGGCGGTGATGCCCGCCGCCAGCAGCACGCCGTCCGGCACTTCGTCGATGTGGATGCGCACCGGCACGCGCTGGGCCAGGCGCACCCAGTTGAAGGTCGGGTTGACGTCGGCCACCAGCTCGCGGCTTTCCGGGTTGTCGCGGTCGTAGATGGCGCGGGCGATGCTCTCGACATGGCCCTTCAGGCGCTCGCCGCTCATCAGCTGCAGCTGGGCCGGGTCGCCGACGCGGATGTGCGGCAGCTTGGTCTCCTCGAAGTAGCCGTAGATCCAGTAGGAACTCTCGTCGACCACCGCCATCTTCGCCTCGCCGACGCGGGCATAGTCGCCACGGTGCACGTTGAGGTTGGTCACGTAGCCGTCCACCGAGGCGCGTACCTGGGTGCGTTCCAGGTTCAGCTTGGCGGCGTCCAGCGCGGCCAGGGCCTGCTGGTAGTCGGCCTCGGAGGCGGCGGCGGTGTTGCTGGCGTCGTCCAGGCTCTCGCGGGACACCACTTCCTCGTCCATCGCGCGGCGGCGCTTGGCGTTGAGCTGGCGCATCTGCAGGGTGGCCTTGCGCGAGGCGACCGCCGCTTCGGCCTGCTTCACGGCGATGCGGTAGTGGTCGGGGTCGATCTGCATCAGCAGGTCGCCCTTCTTCACCTGCTGGTTGTCGCGCACCGGCACGTCCACCACCACCCCGGAGACGTCGGCGGCGACGTTGATGATGTCGGCGCGCACCCGGCCGTCGCGGGTCCACGGCGTATCCATGTAGTTCACCCAGAGGGCGCGGCCGATCAACGCGGCGACCGCCAGGATGATCAGGGTCGCCAGCAGGCTGATGATGGATTTGAGGCTCATTGATGCACGCTCGTTATGTGTAGATGGTCAGAGACAGGCCGCCGAACAGGCAGGCGAACAGGCACACGCGGAACAGCGCCGGGTGCCAGGTGAAGCGGTACAGGCCGATGGAGGCGAAGATGCGGTCGAGGCCCCAGCAGATCACCGCGGCGACGATGAACATCAGGGTCAGGGTCGGCATATAGACCCCGTGGAACGCGATCTCGCGGGGCAGGTCAGGCAACATGGGCGGTTCTTCCTGAAGAGGTGTCGCCATCGCGCAGCGGCGACTGCGGGTCGAGCAGGCTGCTGCGGATGAAGTGCAGGTAGCTGAGCACGCGGCGCAGCGGCGAGCTTTCGAAGTCCGGCGCGCGCGGCTCGTCGGTGTTCCGCACGCAGTCGATGGCGTGCTGCACGGCGGCCATGGCGCGCTCGCGGTTGGCCGCGCAGGGCTTCACGAACAGGCGGATCAGCGCGCGGCCCATGGCGCGGATGGCCTGGCGCCAGGGCGTCGCTTCGGCGTAGCAGGGCTCGCCGGGCAGGGCTTCCTGCTCGGCGCGCAGTTCGATGACCGCATGGCCGATCTCCAGCACCACGAAGGTCCAGCGCAGCAGGCGGCGCTGCATCTGCGGGCTGCGCGCGGCGACGCCGTAGGCCTGGTTGAGCAGGTCGCGGGTGCCGCTCTCGAAGGACGAGACGAGGCCGTCGAGCTTGCCGCTGATGGCTTCCACCACGCGCAGGCGCAGGTCCGTCTCCAGGCGGCGCCACAGCCAGGCGCTGGTCGGCGGCATGATCACCGCGGCGACCACCGCGGCCATGCTCTGCGACAGCACCAGGGCGATGTATTCGTTGAGCATGCGGCCCGGGTCGTAGACGGTCAGGTTCGCCGGGATCGCGCCGAAGCTGAAGAACACCAGCAGGCCGAGGCCGTAGCCGGCGTACCCGGGCTTGATCGAGAGGAAGGCGCCCGCCGCGAACACCGGCACCAGGGCGCAGGCCAGCAGGACGAAGCCGTCCAGGTGCGGGAACACGAAGAAGGTCTCGGAGAAGCCGAGGATCGCCGCGAAGAAGGTGCCCACGGCCATCTGCATGGCCATCTTCGCCGGGTCGGGCGCAGCCGAGACCAGCGCGGCGACGGCGGCGGCGTTGAGCACGAAGGTGCTGCCGCTGGGCCAGGCGGTCTCGATCCAGAAGATGCCGAACACCAGCACCATCAGCGCGGTGCGCCCGCCGGCCACCAGCGAGGCGACCAGGTTGGCCTTGGGCGAGAAGCCGTGCTTCCAGTTCTCCCGCTCGTGCTTGTGGGCGGCCAGGGAGGCGTGGGTCAGGGCGTAGTTGTAGAGATCGTCGGCGAGTCGGTAGAGCAGCTCGCCGGCGGTGTTGTAGTCCAGCAGCGCGTCGGGGTCGTCCTGCTCGGCGGGCAGTTGCGCGCGGCCGGCGCGGATGCAGCGCATCATCCGCGCGCGGTGGCTTTCCAGCTGCGCGGCGAGGCGCTCGGCGTCGCGCTCGGTCACCGACTGGCCGCGCCACGGGGCGAGCACCTGGGTCAGTTCGTCGAGGCACGGCTGCAGGGCGCGCAGCACCGACGCGGCTTCCTGCGCGCGCAGGCGCGCGAGCAGCTGGTGCAGCGCGTGGTAGCGGGTGTTGAGGACCATGAACTCGTTGTTCAGGCGCGACAGGCGTCCCGAACGCAGGCGCATGTGCGGGTCTTCGAAACGGGTGACGCTGCGCAGCGCCTCCAGGCCCACGGCCTGGGAGGCGAAGGCCACGTTGGCGGCCTCGAACTTCGGCCGCTCGCCGCCGCCGAGGTTGTCCAGGACGAAGCCGGCGAAGGCGCCGAAACGCTGGTACAGCGCATTGCGCATGGCGGTGCTGGAGGTCTGCGGGAACAGCGTGGCGCTGACCAGCATCGAGCAGAGGATGCCGAGGCTGATTTCCAGCACCCGCCAGATCGCCGACATGAACGCCGCTTCCGGGTGCAGGGTGGCGGGCAGGCCGATCAGCGTGGCGGTGTAGCCGGCCAGCACGCAGGCGTAGGAGCGGAAGTCGCGGTAGCGCGCGGCGCCCACGGTGCACAGGCCGATCCACAGCGCCGAGACGAGCAGGAACAGCACCCGCTCCTGGGCGAAGATGGCGATCAGCGCGACCATCACCGAGAGGCCGATCAGGCTGCCGAGAATCCGGTAGAAGCTCTTGGCGAACACCTGGCCGCTCTGCGGCTGCATGACGATGAACACGGTGATGGTCGCCGTGCTCGGCTGCGGCAGCTCCAGGCGCATCGCCAGCCACAGGGTCAGCAGCGCGGCGAGCAGCACCTTGGCGATGTAGAGCCAGGTGACGCCGTCGCTGCGGCCCCAGTCCAGCAGCGCGCGGCGCAGGGCGTCGAGCGGCGCCGCCGGGCCGGCGGCGGTGCTGCCGTTGAGCGGAGAGGAGTCGCCGGCCATCTCAGCGCTCGCTGACCGCGCGGACGTCGACGGTGTCGGGCACCATCTTCTGTTCCTTCGGGCCGTCCCGGACCTCCATCAGGCCGCCGCCGAGGGCGACCACCAGACCGGCATGGGTGGCCAGGCGCGCGGCGCGCACCTGCTGCTCCACCAGTTGCTGCTGGAACAGGCGGCTCTGCGCGTTGAGCACGTTGAGGTAGTCGGTCAGGCCGCCGCGGTAGGCCTTGGTGGCGATGTCGTAGGTGCGCTGGGCGGCGGCCACCGACTTCTCGGCGAAGCCCTGCTGCAGCTCCATGGAGTGCATGCGGATCAGCTGGTCGGAGATGCCCTTGAGGGCGTTGACCAGGGTCTGGTTGTACTGCGCCACGGCGGCGTCGTAGCCGGCCGACTCCTGGCCGAGCTGCGAGCGCCGGCGACCGCCGTCGAAGATCGGCAGGGAGATCGCCGGGCCGACGCCGTAGGTGAATTTCTCGGCGTTGAGGAATTCCAGCACGCCGCCGCCCACCGCGCTGTAGCCGATGCTGGCGACCAGGTCGACGTTGGGATAGAACTCGGCGCGGGCGACGTCCACGCCCTTGGCTTGCGCCGCGACCTTCCAGCGGCTGGCGACCACGTCCGGGCGGTGGCCGAGCAGTTCCATCGGCAGCTTGCTGGGCAGGCCCGGGCCTTCGGCGAGCTTCAGGCTCGGGCGCTTGATGGACGCACCGGCGCCGGGGCCCTTGCCGGCCAGGGCGGCGATCTGGTTGCGGGTGAGCTGGATTTCCTCGTCCACCGCCTCGATCCTGCGCTCGGTTTCCGGCAGCGGGACTTCCGCCTGGCTGACTTCGAAATGGGTGCCGATGCCGCCGGCCAGGCGGCGCTGGGCCAGGGCGAGGATGCCCTGCTGCTGCTTGAGCATGGCCTCGGCGATGTCCAGCTCGGCGTATTGCAGCGACAGCTGGATGTAGGCGCGGACGACGTTGCTCTCCAGCTCCAGCTGGGCCATGCGCGCCTCGGCGGCGGTCATCCTGGCGATGTCCAGGTAACGCTCGGTGTTGCTGCGCTCGCGGCCCCAGAGGTCCAGCGAATAGCTGAAGCCCAGGGCGGCGTTGTTGTTGAAGGTGGTGGTGTCGGCCAGGTCGCCCGGGCCGTAGAAGTAGTCGGTCGGCCAGCGGTGGCGGGTCAGCGAGGCATCGGCGCTGATCTGCGGCGACTCGGCGGATTCGGCGATGCCGGCCATGGACAGCGCCATGCGCACCCGCGCCTCGGCCTGGGCCAGGCTCGGGCTGCCCTCCAGCGCGGTCTTCACCCAGGCATTCAACTGCGGGTCGCCGTAGGCACGCCACCACTGCTCGGCCGGCCAGCCGGCTTCGCGGTTGGCATGGGCGATGGCGGCATCGGTGGACAGCCCGTTGTCGCCCAGGCGCTGTTCCTGCGGGGCGATGCCATTGGTGCTGATACATCCGGCGATTGTTGAAAAAATGACAAAGGAGCAGACGAACGTCAGTCCTTTCACGAGGTGACGCGACACAGTGAGGGTCCTGGAAGGTGGTCTGGCTTTTCAGCGTGGGCTTTTCAGCTTGGGCTCTTCAGCGTGGAGATACCGGCGAAGCCAATTGCGGCGATTGAATTTTAGGGAGGCGGAGGGGAACGGATAAGCCGACTGATTTGTGATTGTTTGTTACCGATAATGAAACAATATATAGAGTCATCCGTGTGACAATACGCCGCTCCCACTGACGAGGCCCCCATGGACACATTGCAGACCATGCGAGCGTTCGTCTGCGTCGCGGAAACCGGCAGTTTCACCGCCGCCGCGCAGCAGCTGAACACCACCACCGCCTACGTTTCGCGCGCCGTGGCCAATCTCGAATCGCACCTCCAGACGCGCCTGCTCAACCGCACCACCCGGCGCATCGCCCTGACCGAGGCCGGCCAGCGCTACCTGCAACGCTGCGAGCAGATCCTCGCCTACGTCGAGGAAGCCGAGGCCGAGGCCAGCGACGCCCATGCCCGCCCCGCCGGCCGCCTGCGCGTGCATTCGATGAGCGGCATCGGCCAGCACTACGTGATCCGCGCCATCGCCAACTATCGCCAGCAGCACCCGGAGGTCACCTTCGAGCTGACCATGGCCAACCGCGTGCCCGACCTGCTCGACGAAGGCTTCGACGTGGCCATCGTGGTCGCCTCCGAACTGCCGGACTCGGGCCTGGTGTCCCAGCGCATCGGCGAGACCTACAGCATCCTCTGCGCCTCGCCCGACTACCTGGCGCAGCGCGGCGCGCCGAAAAGCCTCGCGGAGCTGGTCGATCACGCCTGCCTGCGCCTGCTCAGCCCGGTGCTGCCACTGGACCGCTGGCTGTTCGACGGCCCCAACGGCCAGGAAATGATCACCCTCGGCCCCTCGCCCTTCCAGGTGAACGTCGGCGACGCCATGACCGAGGCCATCAGCTCCGGCATGGGCATCGGCGCCCTGCCCGTCTATTCGGCCATCGACGGCCTGCGCGACGGCTCGCTGGTGCGCGTGCTGCCGCACCACCGCCTGCAACAGCTGAACGTCTACGCGCTGTACCCCTCGCGGCAATACCTGGACGCGAAGATCAAGACCTGGGTCGCCTACCTGCGCGAAAACCTGCCGGGCGTGCTCCAGGCCGACGGCGCGGGCGTGGCCAGCGTCGTTTCCTGATCCCCTTTCCCCGCGTTTGCGGGCAAGTTCGCCCGATGTAACTCCGCCCCCGGTGTAGGCGAACTTGCCCGCGAACCCTTCTTCATCCCGGCACATAGCCCTTCTTTTGTGCAGGAGCGAGCTTGCTCGCGAACGCTCTGCCGGCGCGCCCGGCAGCATGCGGTTCGCGAGCAAGCTCGCTCCTACAAGAGAAGGAAGCACCGCCCGCCATTCGATAACCGCCCTGCGCGCACGCCAGCCTTGCACCGCTCCGGCCCGCCGATGGTAGGGTAGGCCCTCCCGATCCCCAGCCGTCCGAGAGCCATGAAAAAGAACGTCTTCGTCTTCAGCCGCCTTGCCCCGGAACACCTCGACCGCCTGCGCAGCCAGTTCAACGTCACCATGCTCGATCCCAGGCAGGGCGACGTCGACGCGCAACTGGCCGCCGCCCTGCCGACCGCCCACGGCATGATCGGCGTGGGCCGCCCGCTGGGTGAGAAGCAGCTGGCCCAGGCCGCTCAGCTGGAAGTGATCTCCAGCGTCTCGGTCGGCTACGACAACTACGACCTCGCCTACCTGAACCAGCGCGGCATCCCGCTGACCAACACCCCCGACGTGCTCACCGAAACCACCGCGGACCTCGGCTTCGCGCTGATCATGGCCACCGCCCGGCGCACCGCCGAGCTGGACGCCTGGACCAAGGCCGGACAGTGGAAGCGCACCGTGGACACCCCGCAGTTCGGCGTCGACGTGTACGGCAGGAAGCTCGGCATCCTCGGCCTCGGCCGCATCGGCGCGGCCATCGCCCGCCGCGGCCGCTTCGGCTTCAACATGGACGTGCTCTACCACGGCAACAGCCGCAAGCCGGAACTGGAACAGGAACTGGGCGCGCGCTTCTGCGGCTTCGACGAGCTGCTGGGCGAGGCGGATTTCGTCTGCGTGGTGGTGCCGCTGTCGGAGAAGACCCGCAAGCTGATCGGCAAGCGCGAGCTGGAGCTGATGAAGCCCGACGCCATCCTGGTCAACATCGCCCGCGGCCAGGTGATCGAGGAAGCCGCGCTGGTGGAGGCGCTGCAGGAAAAACGCATCCTCGCCGCCGGCCTGGACGTCTACGAGAAGGAACCGCTGGCCGAATCGCCGCTGTTCGCCCTGCCCAACGCGGTGACCCTGCCGCACATCGGCTCCGCCACCTTCGACACCCGCCGCGCCATGGCCGAATGCGCGCTGGACAACTTCGAGGCGGCGCTGCGCGGCGAACGGCCGAAGAACCTGGTCAACCCGCAGACCTGGAAAGCCTGATCCGCAGCTGCTTTCCGTAGGATGGCGTGGAGCGAAGCGATACCCATCGATCAACGTGTGGACGCCGTTGATGGGTATCGCAAGCTCCACCCATCCTACAGATGAGTGACACCACCGCTGCTTCCAGCAGCGGCCCGGTACTTGGCAGTACCTGGCCCCGCCAGAGCCGCCTGGAAGAAATCAAGATGGGGGGCGGTGATGGCCCTGGGCACCGTCACCGAAGAACAGGAATGGCTCGACGCCGGGGTCCACAGTGTCAGCGCAGCCTACAAACTGAATCCGCAATGGACCCTGCGTGCAGGCTTCACCATCGACGTCGCCTGCTCCTGCCTGAACGAAGAGGCGAGCCCGACCAAGCTATGCGACGACTTCACGTTCAAAGGCAGCGCCCCTGGCCTGGTTGCCCAACTGACCTACTGATTCCGATCCGGCACGTAGCCCCCCGCTCCTGACCACGGCCACGAGCGCAGCGAGTCCGCCAAGCATCAAGCCGACAATCAGACCGAGCGCCATGATCAGCATCCTGCGAGGCCGCACCGGCGCCGAAGGCTCGGCAGCGGACTGATCGAGCTGAACCAGCTGCAGTTTCGAGAAATCAACGTTCAGGTGCTCCAGCTTGGCCCGCTGTTCGGTGAGTGCGGCAAGATTCGCAAGGAACAGCTCTTCGTTCGCGCGCTCCCGCAGCACCTCGACCTCACGGTTATGGGAGAGCAGCGCCAGCTGTTTCTGAATCTCGGAAATACGAGGCTCGGAAAAATCGTCCGACTGTCGGGCAGTCAAGGCAGATCGCTCAGCATCCAGGGCTTCCACCCCCATGAAATAGAGAGGTATCTGCTGGTTGGTGACCTCGGTCCGGAAGACATTCCCCTGCGTTTCCCGACCGCTTTCGCCCAGAGCAGAAGGCGTGGTTGGCTTGGAGATATGCAGTCGCTCAGCGATCTGAATCGCTTCATTGAGTTGCTTGATGCGATTTTGCCGCCGAACCTGCAATTGCTGGCGAAGCGCGCGGAGCTCGTCCTGAAGCTGAATTGTCTGGAGGCGGTCGGCCTCCAGAAGCGCCGCTATCTTGGCTTCTTTGCCGGCGTCATAGGCTGCCCGCTGGGCCGCGATCTGGCTCTCGACCTGTGCCAGGCGATTAGCCAGGAGAACGGAGAAATCATCCTGGATTCGCTGGCGCTCCCGCTCCACGGCAGCGACCACCAAGCCATTGACGATCGCGACGCCGTCGACCCCGGCCGGGTAGAGCAAACGCAACCCTACAAATGTTGAACTGTCCGGCGCCTTCTTCAGGTCCGGGCGCAACACGGTAAATCCGTCCCTGTTCAGGCGCTCGAGCATCTGCTCAAGTGGCTCATCGCCTACCCGCAGCGCGGTCGTCAGCTCCGGATTATCACGTAGGAATTGCAGGCGAACGCTATAAGACTCCAGCGCCACACCAACACGCTTCAATGCGTCGGTGGGACTCAGCTCCAAGAGCCTGGTTTCATTGAGCCCATCGAGGTCCCTGAGCGCCACGGGCCGGAGCACGCTTTCCACCTGATACACAGGCGTCGCCAATACGGCGTACAGCGCGGAACAAGCGCAGATGAAAAGTGTTACCCCCAGGATCAGGAACTTGTATGTCCAAAGGGCACGACACAGGGCCAGCAGGTCGATTTCATCATTTCTGCGGGCCAGAGAAAGCGAGGCATTCATTGCGTAAAGCATCCTTGCATAACAAGCCACTTCAATACGACGCGACCCGCCAAACCAAGGGAACTTTTTTACAGCCAGAAGGTCGTCGGGCGACATGATAGCGATATGACAGCCAAGGACAAGTCATATCTGATCTAGGGAAAAGTCGAAGGAGACCTCAGAAAAAAGCCTGGATGTGATCGGATGTGGCTTATCCAGACGGTCAGATCGGCATGAAAAGAATGCTCAGGTAGTGAGATTGGTAGCTGAGAGCAATGTCTTTCGGAACGGGGAAACCCGCCCTCGTCTCATCAGATACCGGCAGGCAATCCGGGGCGGGCGGCAAAGGTCCGCGCAGGCGTTGGCGATGGATGGGCACCCTGATCCTCGGCCAAAGGCCGCTCTGGTTTGCTTACCGGCGCCGACTCCTCAAACTCGAGCTGCCCTCCCGCGGGATCACACCATCACGCCCGCGCCGGCTGCAGCACCGGCCTGGGCTTGCGGAACACCAGCACGTTGCCGGCCATCACCAGCGCCAGGCCGGCCAGCGCTGGCAGCGTCCATTGATAGCCCTCGGCATAAGCCGAGACGTTCAGCGCCACCACCGGGAACAGCACGGTGCAGTACGCCGCGCGCTCCGGCCCCATGCGACCGACCAGGGTCAGGTAGGCGGTGAAGCCGATCACCGAGCCGGGGATCGCCAGGTACAGCAGCGAGCCGACGTACTCGATGCGGGTATCGAACGTCAGCGGCACGCCCTGCACCAGGCAGATCGCCAGCAGGATCAGCGAGCCGTAGAGCATGCCCCAGGCGTTGGTCGACAGCGGCCGCAGCCCGGCCTTCTGCTGCAGGCTGGAAAGCAGGTTGCCGGCCGAGAAGCACAGCGTTCCGAGCAGCGCCAAGCCCAGGCCATAGAAGGTTTCCCGCGAGGCCTCATGGCCGGACAGCTCCGGCCAGAACAGCAGCGCCAGCCCCGCCAGCCCGAACGCGCCGCCGCCCAGCACGTTGGGCGCAATGCGCTGGCCGAAGAATATCCGCGCGTTCAGCGCGTTCCACAGCGTGGCAGTGGAGAACACCACGGCGATCAGCCCGCTGGGAATCCACTGGCTGGCGGTGTAGAAGCACAGGAAGTTCACGCAGAACAGGCACAGCCCCTGGGCGAGGCAGATCGCCTGGCCGCGCCGCCCCAGCGGCTGCAGGCGGCGCGAGACCAGCAGCAGGGCGAACAGCACCAGCGCCGCCAGGCTGAAGCGGTAGGCGATGGACAGCGGAATGGCGACCACGCCGACCTGCAGCTTGATGGCGATCCAGGTGGTGCCCCAGATGAGCACGGTGAGCAGGTAGAGCGAGAGGTTCATGGCGGTCTCCGGGTTATGCGGGAACAGTCTCCCGCCCTGCCCCGGCGCCGGCTTGCAGATTCTTGCGCTTATTGCGAAAACCACGCTGGCAACGCGCGCCCGCGCGGGTAGAGTGGACACAACAGAGGAACGCCCATGTCCGCCATCCAACAGCTCGAAGTCTTCCAGTCGATGAGCTCATCGCCCAACGCCCGCCTGGAGCGTTGCGCCGAGCTGGGCGACGGGCTGTCCGCGGCCATCTGGAGCAACAGCCACGACGCCCGCGACTACCACGCGCCCAGCCACCACACCCTGTCCTGCTACCTGAACGACGGCACCGGCACCTTCCGCCGCGGCGCGCCGGGCAGCAAGGGCGCGCCGGACAAGCTGTGCGTGATGCCCGCCGGCGCCGAGTCGGCCTGGATCGTCAACGGCGACATCCGCCTGGCCCACCTGTACATCGGCCAGGAACAGTTCGCCCTGGGCTGCATCCGCCTGCTGGACCGCGAGCCGCGCGAGCTGCAGCTGCATGAACGGACCTTCCTCGACGATCCGCAGCAGGCGGCGCGCTTCCGCCAGCTGGTGAAGCTGGACTGGCACGAGCCGGGTGAGCGCATCCGTACCAGCAGCCTGGCCCACGAGCTGATCGACCACCTGCTGCTCAACCAGGTCGGCCTGCGCGAAGGGCTGCGCCTCAAGGGCGGGCTGGCGCCGGCGATGCGCCGGCGGGTGGCGGAGTACATCGAACAGCGGCTGGACCAGCCGCTGTCCCTCGGCGAGCTGGCGGCGCAGACGGCGCTGTCGGAATACCATTTCGCGCGGATGTTCCGCGACAGCTTCGGCATGCCGCCGCACCAGTACGTCCTGGCGCGCCGCGTGGCCCTGGCGCAGCACCTGCTGCGCGACACCCGGCAGCCGCTTGCGCAGGTGGCGCTGGCCTGCGGATTCTCCAGTGCCAGCCACTTTGCCAATCGCTTCCGTTCGGTGGTGGGTGGAACGCCTGGGGAATATCGGCAGGCGTTCGGGGGCTAACTAAGGCCTTATCGTTGCGTGCGTGGCTTGCTTGCGGATCGCGGATTGTTCCGGGGTGCTTTATCTGCCGTCCTGTTTGGCGTTTCTGCGCCGCTTCGGCGTGTGCTGAGAGATTTGGTTTCGCCCTCCCGGGCGAGTCCCTTTTGGGGCCCCAAAAGGAACCAAAAGGGCCCGTCCCGGCATCCGGGTCTTCGCTGCGCTCAGACTCCCCTCGCTCCGGTATCGCTCCGAGGGTCGGCGTACAAGGGCCGTCCCTGGCCCTTTACGCCTCTCGCGGCATCCATGCCGCTCGCCCCTCTGCGCAATACCTCCACTCGGCCTCCTGACGGGACTCTGCGCGCGCCTGAAACTCTGGCTGCTCCATGCTGGGAGCGGCTCTTCGTAGGATGGCGTGGAGCGAAGAGATACCCATCGCGGTGGATAACGCTGCGCGTTCGAAGAGCAAAAGCATCGCGGACAGAGTCCGCTCCTACGGAGGGGTTCGGCTTTTGTAGGAGCGGACCTTGTCCGCGATCCGCCAGCAGGGCCGGTGTCAGGCTGGCTCCTACCGGTGTATCAGCCAAACGCCTCCGCTCGGATAAAGAAAACCTTCCAACCGCCCCCAAAACATTCCCCGTCAGCGCCCACGCGCCCGCTCCATCGCCCGCTCCACCCCCTCGAACACCCGCGGCGACAGGCACTGGGCGACGTTGAAGCGCAGGAATCCGGTGGCGCTCTGGCTGAGGCTGAAGACGTTGCCCGGCGCCAGCACCAGGTTGTCCGCCAGCGCCGCGCGGGACACTTCGGCGGCATCCAGCCCGCCCGGCAGGCAGGCCCAGATGAAGATGCCGCCGCGCGGCTCCAGCCACGGCTGGATATTCAGCGCGCGCAGGCGCAGCAGCGTCTCGCCTATCGCGTCGGCCAGGCGGGCGCGCAGGCTGTCCAGGTGGCGGCGGTAGCTGCCCTTGCGCAGCAGTTCGAAGAGCATCTCGGCGCTGAACGGGCTGTTACCGAAACTGGTGGCCAGCTTCAGGTCCACCAGGCGCTCGCACCACTCCGGCTTGGTGGCGATGTAGCCGCAGCGCACCGACGCCGACAGCGTCTTGGAGAAGCTGCCGACCTGGATCACCCGCTCCAGCCCGTCGAAGGCCGACAGGCGCGGCGCGCTCTCATGCTCGAAGTCGCCGAAGATGTCGTCCTCGACGATCAGCAGGCCGTGGGCCTCCGCCAGCTTCAGCAGGCGGTGCGCGACCAGCGGCGAGAGCACCGCGCCGGTCGGGTTGTGGAACGCCGAGTTGGTGAGGTACAGGCGCGGCCGGTGCTGCTCCAGCAGGCTGGTCATGGCGGCGATGTCCGGTCCGTTCGGCGTGTAGGGCACGGCCACCACCTGCACCCGGTGGGCGCGCAGCAGCGCCTGGAAGTTGAAGTAGCCGGGGTCGTCCACCAGCACGCAATCGCCCGGCTCCAGCAGGAAGCGGCAGACCAGGTCGATGGCCTGGGTGCCGCTGTCGGTGAGCACCACCTGTTGCGCGCCGACGGGCACGCCATGCTCGGCCAGCCGCCGCGCCAGTTGCTCGCGCAGGCCGGCGTGGCCGTACGGGCGGCCGTATTCCAGCAGGCTCGACTGCGGCGCCCGGGCGATCTGCCGCAGCGCGCGGCGCAGTTCGTCCTCCGGCAGCCAGGACGGCGGCAGCCAGCCGCAGCCGGGCTTGAGCGAGGTATCGGCGGCCTCCAGCGACTGCCGGGATATCCACAGCGGATCGATGCTGCGGTCCAGCGCCGGGCCGACATCCGCCAGGGACAGCGGCGGCGCGTGGCCGGCGACATAGAAGCCGGAGCCCCGCCGGGCGGCGATCACCCCGTCGGCGGCGAGGCGGTCGTAGGCCTCCACCACCGTGGTCTTGGACACCTCCAGCTGCTCGGCCAACTGGCGGATCGACGGCAGCCGCTCGCCCGGCACCAGTGCCCGCGCGGCCAGGCGCTCGCGCACGTGATGCATCACCGAATCGACCCGCGTGCTCTTTGGCCTGCCCATGCCGCCCTCGCCTGCCCCTGGATAATGTGTACCGGGATAATTTCCGGACAGTTTGCGCAGATTGTACCTGTCTGTCACTGGCCGCCCGGCGGGACGCGGCGCATCCTCGAGGCTCGAACCTCACGGGATGAATCACTATGAACGGCAATCTGGGCGGCTGGCTCAGCGGCTTCCTCGGCGTCCTCATCTTCAGCGGCTCGCTGCCGGCGACACGGGTGGCGGTGGCCGACTTCGACCCGACCTTCCTCACCCTGGCCCGCGCCAGCATCGCCGGCCTGCTGGCGGCGGCGATCCTGCTCCTGCTGCGGCAGAAGCTGCCGGCGCGCCAGCACCTGCTCCCCCTGCTGGTGGTGGCCGGCGGCGTGGTGGTGGGTTTCCCGCTGCTCACCGCGCTGGCGCTGAAACACGTCAATTCGGCCCACGCCATCGTCTTCGTCGGCCTGCTACCGCTGGCCACCGCGCTGTTCGGCGTGATGCGCGCCGGCGAACAGCCGCGCCCGGCGTTCTGGATCTGTTCGCTGCTGGGCAGCGCCGTGGTGGCCGGTTTCGCCCTGTCGCAGAGCGGCGCGGGCAACTTCACCGGCGACCTGCTGATGCTCGCCGCCATCGTCGTCTGCGGCCTGGGCTATGCCGAGGGCGGGCGCATCGCCCGCCACCTGGGCAGTTGGCAGGTGATCTGCTGGGTGCTGGTGCTGTCCCTGCCGCTGATGCTGCCGCTGGCCTGGTACACCCAGCCGGCCAGCTTCACCGGCGCCAGCTGGCCGGCCTGGCTGAGCCTGGGCTACGTGTCGCTGTTCAGCATGCTGATCGGCTTCTTCTTCTGGTACCACGGCCTGGCCACCGGCGGCATCGCCGCGGTCGGCCAGCTGCAGCTGCTGCAACCCTTCTTCGGCCTGGCGCTGGCCGGCCTGCTGCTGCACGAGCAGGTCAGCCCGCTGATGGCCGGCGCCACCATCGCCGTGGTGCTGTGCGTGGCGGGCGCCAAGCGATTCGCCCGTTGACCGCCGGTTTCCTTCCGCGTCCCGCCCGAGAAGAATCGCGGTATCATCGGGCGTTTGCGTACCCGGCCGGACAGCCGGAAGGAAACCCGGATGAAGCCACCCGCCGAATCCCCACGGCCCCCCGCGGCGCCCGATCCCCTCGCGCCGCGGCCGCGGCTGACCCTGGGCAGCCACGTGCACAGCGGCTTCGACCTGCGCAGCGGGCGCATGCAGAACATCTCCCGGCACCGCGCCGCGCTGGCCTTCCTGTATGGCGACATGCCGGTCTCGGGCAGCGTCACGCCGCGCTCGGGCCGCGAAATCCGGGTGTTCCGCGATGACCAGATCGTCCGCGTCAGCCGCCAGCTGGAACACGAACACGCCTGGCGCGGCGAGCTGCGCGAACTGGGCTTCAAGCCGGCGATGCGGCGCAGCGATGCGCTGGAGGACAGCGCCGGGGAAATGTTCGAGCTGCCCGACGACAGCGCCTGGCAGAGCTTCATGCGCGAGGGCCTGCCGCAGCTGCGCGAGCAGGGCTGGGAAATCGACGTGCGCCCGGAATTCGTCTTCGACATCTCGCCGGTGGAGGACTGGTACGCCGAGATCGAGGAAACCGAAGACCGCCAGTGGTTCGACCTGGAGCTGGGCATCCAGGTCGACGGCCGCCGCATCAGCCTGCTGCCGTCGCTGATCGAGCTGATCCGGCGCATGCCGGCGCTGCTCGACCCGGCCACCCTCGCCCGGCATGCCGACGACGAGCAACTGGTGCTGCGCCTGGATGCCGGGCGCAACCCGATCCACACCTGGCAGACCGCCTCGGAGCGCCCGCTGCGGGTATCGCTGCCGTTCGGCAAGCTCAAGCCGATGCTGGGCACGCTGTCGGAGTTCTACCTCGGCGAACAGCCGCCGGTGCGCCGCCTGCGCATGGGCGCGCCCGACGCCTCGCGCCTCTCCGAGCTGGAGGCGCTGCCGCTGGCCTGGGAAGGCGGCGAGCAGCTGCGCGCGATCGCCCACCGCCTGCGCGACTACCGCGCGCGCCCGGCGGCGATTCCCGCCCGCCTCAACGCCGAGCTGCGCGCCTACCAGCACGAAGGCCTGAGCTGGATGCAGACCCTGCGCGAAGTCGGCGCCAGCGGCATCCTCGCCGACGACATGGGCCTGGGCAAGACGCTGCAATCCCTCGCCCACGTGCTGCTGGAGAAACAGGCCGGGCGCCTGACCAGCCCGGCGCTGGTGATCATGCCCACCAGCCTGATCCCCAACTGGCTGGACGAGGCCGAGCGCTTCACCCCCGACCTGCGCGTGCTCGCCCTGCACGGCGCCGGGCGGCGCAAGGCGTTCGCCAGGATCGCCGAGCACGACCTGATCCTCACCACCTATGCCCTGCTGCCGCGCGACGCGGAAAAGCTGGCGCAGCACGAATACCACCTGCTGATCCTCGACGAGGCGCAGAACATCAAGAACGCCGGCACCAAGGCGGCCCAGGCCGCGCGGCACCTGCGCGCGCGCAACCGCCTGTGCCTGACCGGCACGCCGCTGGAGAATCACCTGGGCGAGCTGTGGTCGCTGTTCCATTTCCTCTTGCCGGGCTGGCTGGGCGACGCCCGCCAGTTCGCCATCGACTACCGCACGCCGATCGAGCGCCACGGCGACCAGGCGCGGCTGGCGCACCTGGCCGCGCGCATCCGCCCGTTCCTGCTGCGCCGCACCAAGGAGCAGGTGGCCTCGGAACTGCCGCCCAAGAGCGAGTTCGTCCAGCACATCGAGCTCAGCGAGGCGCAGCGCGACCTCTACGAGACCGTGCGCCTGGCGCTGGACCGCAAGGTGCGCGACGAGATCGCCCGGCGCGGCCTGGCGCGCAGCCGGATCATCATCCTCGAGGCGCTGCTCAAGCTGCGCCAGGTGTGCTGCGACATCCGCCTGGTGAACAAGGAGGCCCCGCCGCCGTCCGGCAAAGCGGTGCGCACGGTGACCTCGGGCAAGCTGGTCTACCTGCTGGACATGCTTGAGGAACTGCTCGCAGAAGGCCGCCGCGTGCTGGTGTTCTCGCAGTTCACCTCGATGCTCGCGCTGATCGGCGAGGCGCTGGCCGAGCGCAACCTCGACTACGCCCTGCTGACCGGCGACACCCGCGACCGCCGCGCGCCGGTGAAGGACTTCCAGGAGGGCCGTGTGCCGCTGTTCCTGATCAGCCTGAAGGCCGGCGGCGTGGGCCTGAACCTGACCGCCGCCGACACCGTGATCCACTACGACCCCTGGTGGAACCCGGCCGCCGAGAACCAGGCCAGCGACCGCGCCTACCGCATCGGCCAGGACAAGCCGGTGTTCGTCTACAAGCTGATCGCCCGCGGCACGGTGGAAGAGAAGATCCAGCTGCTGCAGCGCGACAAGGCCGCCCTGGCCGCCGGCATCCTCGAAGGCAGCGGCTCCGACTGGCAGCTCGACGACGCCGATATCGACGCGCTGTTCGCACCATTGCCCAAGGCGGTTTGAGCGAGCGTCGGCCTCTGTAGGAGCGACGGGGGCGCCTAGCCCTTGTCCGCGATAATCCGGGGCCGGCCTGGCGGCCGGATCGCGGATAAGATCCGCTCCTACAAAAGCCAATCCCACCGTAGGAGCGGACTCCGTCTGCGATGCCCTTGTAGGTGGATAACGCGCAGCGTTTTCCACCGTGATGGGTATCGCTTCGCTCCACGCCATCCTACGAAGAGCCGTTCCCAGCATGGAGCAGCCAAGGTTTCAGGCGCGCGCAGAGTCCCGTCAGGAGGCCGAGATGCCGGGACGGGCCCTTTTGGTTCCTTTTGGGGCCCCAAAAGGGACTCGCCCGGGAGGGCGAAACCCAATCTCTCAGCACACGCCGAAGCGGCGCATGAACACCGTACGAAAAGCCCGGAGTCAGCCACAGGCGAGGTTCCCGGAGAAACCGCTCAACGCATCCCCCAACCATGGCTGACCAGCACCGACTGCCCGGTAAGCGCCGCCGACGGGAAGCTGGCGAGGAACAGCACGGTCTGCGCCACGTCATCGACGGTGGTGAACTCACCGTCCACGGTGCCACCAAGCATGACCTTCTTCACCACCTCCTCCTCGCTGATGCCCAGCTCCCGCGCCTGCTCGGGAATCTGCCGCTCCACCAGCGGCGTGCGCACGAAACCGGGGCACACCACGTGGGAGCGCACGCCATGCGGCCCGCCCTCCTTGGCCAGGGTGCGGGCCAGGCCGAGCAGGCCGTGCTTGGCGGTGACGTACGCGGACTTCAGCGGCGAAGCCTCATGGGAATGCACCGAGCCCATGTAGATCACCACCCCGCCGCGGCCGGCCGGGTACATGTGGCGCAACGCGGCGCGGGTGGTGAGGAAGGCGCCGTCGAGGTGGATCGCGAGCATCTTCTTCCAGTCGGCGAAGGCGAAGTCCTGCAACGGGCTGACGATCTGGATGCCGGCGTTGGAGACCAGGATGTCGATACCGCCGAAGGTCGCCACGACACGGTCGATGCCGCTGTCCACCGCCTGCTCGTCGGTGACGTCCATGGCCAGCGCCAGGGCCTTGCCGCCGGCGCCCTCGATTTCCTCCACCACGCGCTGCGCCGCATCGCGCTGCAGGTCGGCGATGGCCACCGCCGCGCCGGCCCGGGCCAGGGTCAGGGCGATCTGCTTGCCGATGCCACTGGCCGCGCCGGTGACTACCGCGACCTTGCCGTTCAATGCACTCATGAGAAGCTCCTCGAAAATCCGGAACCCTCACTCTAGACCGAACGGTGCCGTCTGCGCGGCCTACCAACCCTTGACCTGGTCCCAGCGCCAGTTGCGGTACTGGTAGATCAGCGTGCCCAGCAGGCCATAGGCCGCCGCCATGGCGAAGAGCACGAGAATCCTGTCGGCCACCGCGGAAAGCGGCAGGTTCATCTGGTTCATCTCCACCACCGCGCGGATCGCCCAGGTCGAGGGAATGGCGTCGGCCAGCAGCTGCACCCACTGCGGCATGGCCTGTGGCGGCCAGGTGAAGCCGGCCATGTAGAACAGCGGCAGGGTGATGAAGGTCATGGTCAGGTACACCGCCTCCTCCGAGGGCAGCACCTCGGCGATGAACTCGCTCATGGCGATCACCGCCAGCAGGAACGGCAGCACCAGGCCCATCAGCATGAAGAACGAGGCGGTCTGCCGGTAGCCCATCATCCACGGCCAGATCACGTAGAAGAGCATCGCCAGCACTGTCCAGATCGACAGCTGCGCGGCGTAGCGGCCGAAGCGGGTCGAGGCCGGCTGGCGTAGCGAACGCGGGGTGCCGCCGCGCAGGTTGAGGTTCACCCGGGTGCAGGAGAGCAGCAGGCTGTGCTGCAGGATCAGGGTCACCAGCCCCGGCAGGACGATGGCGGCGAAGCTGGTGCCGGGGTTGAACAGGTCGGTGAGCTGGCCGATCACCGGTTGCAGCAGGACGTCCGCCTGGGTCGCGGAGAAGCCGTGGCTCATCAGCCGGTCGCGGTTGTAGCGCAGCGACAGCTCGCTGTAGGTGGCGTTGATGTCCTGCTGGATCTGCCCGTTGGCCATGCGGTTGGTGGCGTCGCCGAAGATCGGCAGGGTAACGTCCTCGCCGCGCAGCACGCGCTTCTCGAAGTCCAGCGGGATGATCACCACGGCGAACAGCTTGCGCCAGGCCAGGTCGCGCTGGGCCTCGGGCAGTTGGTCGTAGCCGACGGCGGCGATCTTCGGCGCGGCGTCGAGCAGGCGCACCAGCTCGCGGGAGGCCGCACTGTGGTCCATGTCGATCACCGCCACCGGCAGGTCGTCCATGGTGCGGTGGGCGTAGGGCAAGGTGGTCAGCGCCACGGACAGCACCATCATCAGCCACAGCGGCTTGCCGAGCATGTTGCGCAGGGACTGGCGGAAGACGTTCCAGAAGTTCTGCATGGCGGCTCCTTACGCCGGGCTCAGGTCGAGGCGCCGGCGCAGGCGCATCTTGGCGATCATGTAGGCGAGCAGCGGGTAGAGCAGCAGCTTGGCGCAGGCGTACAGCCCCGATTCGGCCGGGGCGCGGCGCAGGAACTGGTCGAACAGCCCGTGCAGGGTGTGGGTCAGCGGCTCGGCCTCGGAGATCACCCGGGCGATCTGCGGCATCGCCAGTTCCGGGATCAGCACGCCGGAATAGGTCTGCGCCACGCCGATCAGCAGGCCGATCAGCGAATAGGCGCTGAAGCGGTTGGCGGTGAAGATGAACAGCACCAGCCCGACGCTCTGCGCCGCCATCACGTAGCAGACGGTGATCGCCAGCATCCACCAGGGATTGCCGTTGATCCGCGCGCCGTTGAGCTCCACCAGCAGGAACAGCTCGACCATCAGCAGCGTGCCGAACAGCAGCGTGTAGGGCGTCAGCTTGCCCAGCAGCCGCACGCCGAGGGCCTGGGCGCGGAGGATGTGCGGCGAGGACGAGCGCAGCTCCGGCGCCTCGCGGGCCAGCACATGGACGGTGGCGACGATGACGAAGAGTTGCAGCAGGTGGACGATGGCGGCGAACTGCTGGAAGTAGATGTAGTTGCCGCTGGCGTTGAACAGGCTCTCGTAGGACACCGCGACACTGGCCAGCGGCGGCATCGCCAGGTCCATCCCGGCGGCCAGGCGCGGGCGCAGCTCGGCGTTGAGCGTGCCGATCAGGCCGCTGAAGTCCTGGGTCGAGTAGAAACCGGCGGAATAGAACAGCGAGTTGTAGAACAGCTCGGCGGTGGGCTGGCGCCCGGCCAGCGCGTCGGCCTCGAAGTCGCGGGGGATGTAGAGCAGCGCGTAGTCGTCGGCCATGCGCAGGCGGCGCAGGCCCTGCTGCAGGCCGCCGCCGAGCACCTCGACCGTGGCGTGGGAGCCGGCGTCGAGCTCGCGGACGATGCGCCGCGACAGGCTGCTGTGGTCGGCGTCGACCACCGCCACCGGCATGTCCAGCAGGGTGCCGGCCTGGTACACGCCGCTGATCACCACGAACAGCAGCAGCGGCCAGAGCCAGCCGAGCCAGTGGATGGTCCAGCTGCGCAGGGCGATCCGCGTTTCGCTGCCGAAGGCCTGGGCGAAACGCTGCAGGTTGCGCCTTATTGCCGCCACTGCCACAGGGCGCTCATCCCGGGTCGCAGGCCCTGCACCGGCTGCTCCGGATACAGCCGCACCTCGAAGGTCTTCAGGTCGAAATCGCCGGTGGCGCGGGTGGCGCGCTTGGTGGCGAAGTCGCCGAGCGGCGCGATGTAGCCGACCCTGGCCCGGACCTCGGCGTTCTTCAGCGCCGGCACCTGGACCCGCACTTCATCGCCCTTCTTCACATCGGCGAGGATGTCTTCGCGCAGGTTGAACACGAAGTACGCGTCGGACAGCCGCACCAGCGTCAGCAGCGGGCTGTAGGCGTTGATCAGCTCGCCCTGCTCCGCCGGGATCGGCCCGACTTCGCCGTCCACCGGCGCCACCACCTTGAGGTCGTCGGTCTGCGCCTGCAGTTCGAGAATCTGCGCGTCGGCCCGGCGTACCGCTTCCTCCAGCGCGCGGCGGCGCTCCTCGCGGTCGCCCTGGGTGCCCTGGTCGAGATTGGCCTGGGCCTCGGCCACCTGGTTGCGCGCCACGTCGCGGCTGCGCCGGGACTGGTCCAGTTGCGCCTGGGAGACGAAGCCGCGCGCGGCCAGTTCCTCGTTGCGCTGGAATTCCAGGTCCGCGTTGTGCTGCTCGGCCTGGGCCTGGGACAGGCTGGCCTGCAGGGCGCGCAGGGTTTCCTCGCGGGTGCCGTGGAGGGATTCGTCGAGGTTCGCCTGCGCCTGGTTGCGCGCGGCGCGCAGGGAATCCAGCTGGGCCTGCAGTTCCGGGCTGCTGAGGGAAATCAGCACCTGGCCCTGTCTGACGTCGTCGCCGCGCCGCACGTGCAGCACTTCGACACGCCCCTTGGCCTTGGAGGCAACGATGACGTCGGTGGCGTCCGCCTCGCCCTGCAGCAGCAGGGGCTGGGTGTGCAGGCGGAGATAGAGGGTAACGGCGATGATCACCAGGATCAGCAGGGGTGCGAACAGCTTCCATCCCTTCATGGGCTCGAACTTCTCAGGCGGCGGATGCACCGATGGTAGTGCATCCGCCGCCACTTCGAGAGGCCGGAACGAACCGGCCGGGGGTCACTGCTCGCCGTCGCCGATCAGGTCGCGCTCGCCGCGCTGCGACGCGCTCGACGAGGGAAAGCGCGAGGAGGCGTAGCGCACCACCAGGATCGCCAGCGCCAGCAGCAACAGCGCCACCGAGACCAGGATGATGCCGTCGTCGGGCACGTGGTTGTGCTGGATGTCGGCGATCATCAGGCGGGTCAGCGCGGTCATCGCCACGTAGATCAGGAAGCGTACCGGCATGTGGTTGGTCTTGAAGTAGATGCCGACCATCGCGCCCAGTTCGAGGTAGATGAACAGCAGCAGGATGTCGTCGATGCTGGCGTGGCCCTTGCCCATCATCTCGCCGAAGGACACCGCCGCCGACCAGAACACCGTGCCGCCGATGGCGAACAGCGCCAGGTAGTGGAAGCCTTCCACCAGGAGGTTGCCCAGGGATTCGGCACAGCCGTGCATCCGTTCACGCAGGCGCTCGGCCCAGTCCAGTTTCATTCGTCGGTTCTCCGCTCAACACAGGATTTTTGGGTGAAACCCGCCAGCCAAAGCCTGCAAGCACCAGGCCATCGATGATGCACGGTCATGATGGCAGCGCGCTGCGACAACATGGCCGCGAACTTTTCCGCCGGCCCTCCGGTCCATCCAGAAACACGTCCCACAACAGGCAGGACCGATTCATGGAAAGTCCCTTTCAGGTACTGACCGACGCCTTCCAGCAGCAGTACCGCGTCAACTTCAGCCTCGAACATCTCGACGGCAGCATCGTCCTCACCCTCTCCACCGATGAAGGCGTCGCCGCGCGCCGCATGATCCGCAGCAGCCAGCTCCAGGACCCGGAGCAGTTGCAGCGCTGCATCCGCAGCATCCGTTTCGGCATCGCCATCGAGCAAGGCGGCACCGCGCCGCATCTGCTGGCCTCGCTGCCACGCGGCGGCAGCGGTCTGCTCGCCGCTTCCTAAGCCAATTCCTACCTTCTGAACATTTCTGACTGACGGCGCCTCGCGCCGGTCACGTCGGAGCGGCTGCGTGCGACATCAGGGCGCGCGCCTCGCTCCGGGTCATCGCCATACCCTTCTCGACGTCCTGGCTTCTGACGGATGGTTCGCACAACGGCAGTAGCATTGCGCAATCACTTTACTGTATAAATACACAGTAAATTTCACTCCCCCCAATCAAGAGAAGGCTCACGAGGTGATGAATGGCCGTCGAAGTGGTGTACCGCAGCAGCCGCGATCCGGAGCGCCTGTTCATGGATAAGGCGGAAGCCGACCGGCACGACAGGATGCTGGAGCTGGCGGAAACGCTGGCCGGGGTGCTGCACAAGGCGGTGCCCTCGCTGAACGAGGACCAGGTCGAGGAGATCGGCATCTTCATGGCCAGGAACCGCGACGCCTTCGCCCGCGCCTTCAAGAACCAGCCCGAAGCGCTGAACGACATCTTCGGCGAAGCCGCCGAAGCGTGAGCCCCGGGGCCTCAGTGCCCCGAGTACTCGTCGTAGAGGATCCGCTCGGCCAGCTTGTCGGCGATCCGCGCCGGCGACAGGTGATCGGCCTGGGCGTGGGCGTAGACCTCGGTGAGCCGCTCGGCGATCCGCGACAGGTGCGCGGTGATCGTCGGCAGCGACTCGCCCTGGTGCTGCAGGGCGACGTAGATCAGCCCGCCGGAGTTGATCACGTAGTCCGGCGCATAGAGGATTCCCCGCCCCTCCAGCTCCTCGGCCACCTCCGGCTGCGCCAACTGGTTATTCGCCGCGCCCGCCACCGCCGCGCAGCGCAGGTGGCCGGCCACCTGCGAGCTGAGCACCCCGCCCAGCCCGCACGGCGCGAGGATGTCGCAGGGCGTGGTGAGCAGTGCCTCGTTGGGCACCGGGCGCGCGCCCAGCTGCTCCACCGCCAGTTGCACTTTTCCCGAATCGATATCGCTGACCAGCAGTTCCGCGCCGGCGGCGGACAGGTGCTCGGCCAGCGCGTAACCCACATGCCCCAGGCCCTGGATGGCGACCCGCAGGCCGTCCAGGTCATCGCTGCCCAGGCGTGCCTGGGCGCTGGCGCGGATGCCGGAGAACACCCCCAGCGCGGTGTGCGGCGAGGGGTCGCCGCCGCTGGTGGTGCTGGTCACATGGCGGGTGTACTGGGCGATGCAGTCCATGTCCGCGCTGGAGGTGCCGCTGTCCACCGCGGTGATGTAGGCACCGCCCAGGGAATCGATGAACCGGCCGAAGGCTTCGAACAGTTCGCCACGATTGGCCACGTGCGGCGGGCGGATGATCACCGCCTTGCCGCCGCCCTGGCGCAGGCCCGCCAGCGCAGCCTTGTAGCTCATGCCCTGGGCCAGCCGCGCGGCATCGCGCAGGGCGGCCTCCTGGCTGGGATAGGGTAGATAGCGGCAGCCACCCAGCGCCGGCCCGAGCCGGGAATTGTGGATGGCGATGATGGCCTTGAGTCCCGTGGCCGGGTCCTGGGCGAGATGCAGCGACTCGAGCCGGGTGGCTTCCATCATGTCGAACATGGCGGCGCTCCCTTGCTGTTGACGGGCGCCCTTGCAACAGGGCCCTAACAGTATAGGCAGTGGCTTCCCGCCGCGTTTACCCGCGACGAACGTCGCGCCGGCGGAGACTGGACGAGCACGGCCGCAGCGGTTAAAACCGCAGGATCAGCCGGAGAACGCCATGAATCCGCGTCAAGCCTGCCTCGCCTGCCTTGCCCAGGAGCCACCGGCGCTGTTCGAGGCGGCATTGTGGATCGCCGCCGAGCACGCGCCGCACCAGCCGCCGGAACAGGCTCTGCGCCTGATCGAGAGCCTGGTGCATCAGGTCGCGGTGGTGCTGCCGGTGGCCGCCGGCGACGCCGACCGGGCGCAGGCGCTGCTGCGCCGCCTGAGCGAACTGGGCTTCGCCGAAGACGACGACTTCCCCCTGCAACCCCGCGCCGCGTTGCTCCCCCAGGTGCTGCAACGCCGCCACGGCCAGCCGCTGTCGCTGGCGCTGATCGCCCTGGAACTGGCGCGCCGGCAGGGCATCGCCCTGGTCGGGGTGAACTTCCCCGGGCGCTTCCTCCTGCGCGTCCCCGGCGCCGATCACCTGCTCGACCCGGCCACCGGCCGCCGCCTCTACACCCGCGACTGCCGGGACCTGCTGGCCCGCCAGCTGGGGCCGCTGGTGGAGCTGTCCGCCGCGCACCTGCAGAACGCCAGCGCCGCCGAGATGCTCCAGCGCCTGTCGCGCAACCTGCGGCAACTGCACCTGGGCGTCGGCGAGCCGCTGGCCGCGCTGAAGGATGCCCAGCGCGTGCTGGAGCTGGGTCCGCCGAGCGTCGGCGATCACCTGGCCCGCGCCGACCTCTACCACACACTGGACTGCCCGCAGGCCGAACGCTACGACCTGGAGCGGGCGATGCTGCTCAGCGACGACCCCGCCGAGCAGTTGCGCCTGGCCCAGCGCCTGGCGGAAATCAGCGTGCCGCCCAAGGCCCTGCACTGAGCCTCAGGCCTTCAGCAGCCCCAGTTCCTTCGCCCGCGCCACCGCCTGGGTGCGCCGTTCGACGCCGAGCTTGCCGTTGATCCGGCGGGCGTGGGTTTTCACCGTGTGCAGCGAGATGTACAGGCGCTCGCCGATTTCCAGGTTCGAGCAGCCCTGGGCGATCAGCTCCAGCACCGACAGCTCGCGCAGGCTGAGCAGGCCCGGCGCCGCCATCTCGCCGGAGCAGGGATGCAGGCCGAACAGCGCCGGCTGGCGGCGCTGGGTTTCCCCCAGCGCGGCGAACAGGCCGAAGCGCCGCACCAGCGCCAGCCCCTCGTCGAGCGCGGCGCGCGCCTGGTCCGGGCTGCCGGCCAGATAGCGGGCCTCGGCCAGCGCCAGCCAGACATCGCAGGCCAGCGTGTTGCGGCCCTGCCGCAGCAGCTCGGGGAGCATCGTCGACAGGCGCCGCAGCGCGCCCTCGACCTCGCCGTCGTAGAGCTCGGCAAGCGCCAGGTAGTGCTCCACCCGCAGGATCATGTCCGGCGTGGCGGCCGGCGGGCTCAGGTGGTCCGCGCGGCAGCGCGAGGCGACCCGCAGCAGCACCTCGCGCGCCTGCCCCGCCCGTCCCTGGCGCAGGCTCAGGGCGCCGCTGGCCAGCAGCAGCGGGCCGCGGTACATGGCCTCGGGCACATGCTGCAGCTGCATCTGCCGCTCCACGTCCTGCAGGCGGTTGAAGGCGCCGTCGATGTCGCCGTCGAGCGCATCCAGCCAGGCCATGCCGGCGAGGCCGTAGATCAGGTTCGGGTCCTGGCTGCGGCGGGTTTCGGTGAGGCCGACGATGAACAGCTCGCGCGCCTCCTCGTTGCGTCCCTGGCGCAGGCTCAGCCAGCCGCGCCGCAGGGCCACGCGCCCGGCCATGGCGTTGCCGGTCACGCGCATCTCGTCCAGATAGTCCTGCACCCGCGCCAGCAGGGCGTCGGCGCGCTGCAGCTCGCCGCGCTGCTCCAGCCACTGGGCGCGGTCCAGCTCCAGCAGCGCCTCGAAGGTCAGGCTGCCGTGCAGCCGCGCGAGCTTGAGCGCATCGCGGTTGATCAGGCGGGCCTGCGCCAGGTCGCCATCGGCCTGGGCCTGCTGGGTCAGCGCCGACAGGCAGATCAGCTGCTGCGCCCAGGCGTCCTCCGGCAGGCACTCCAGCGCCTCGCGCAGCAGCTCGTGGGCGCCGGCCCGCCCGCGGGCGTGGGTGAGCACCCCGGCCAGGCCCTGCCACTGCGCGACCAGCGCGCGCTGGCGGCGCGCGCCGGGCATCGGCAGGAAGCGGGTGAACCCCGAGAGCAGCGCCTCGACCTCGTCCAGCCGGCCGACCAGCAGCAGCGTCCAGGCGTTGAGCACCAGCAGGCGCGGCGTGCTGCACAGCAGCTCGTCCGGCAGCGTTTCGCGCAGCTTGAGCACCCGCTCGATGTTGCGCCCGTACAGCAGTTGCTCCTCGGTGAAGCGCTGCAACAGGCTGGCGGCCACGTCGGGTTGCTCGGCGAGCAGCGCGTGTTCGAACGCCGCATGGAGGTCGTCGCGCTGGCTGAACCACTGGCAGGCCCGCCGGTGCAGCATCGGCGCCGGCCAGCGGGACAGGCTCGCCAGGGCCGGCGCCAGCATCGGCGCGACCTGGAAGCCGTGCAGGGTGTCGTCCACCGGCTCGACCAGCGCGCCCCAGGCGAGCAGGCCGTCCAGCCCCTGGCCGGGGTCGTCGAACAGGTAGTCGCTGAGCTCCCGGCCGAAGCGCGGGATGGCCGCCAGCGCGCAGAGGATGTCCGCCAGCGGCGCGGGCAGCGAAGCCAGGACTTCGCGTTGCAGGTAGTCCTGCAGCAACGCGCTGCCGCTCTCCGCGATCTGTGTCGCGCAGGGCGCCAGGCCGTCGCTGGCCAGGCTCAGCAGGCGCAGGCGGACGCCGGCGAACCAGCCCCGGGTCGCTTCGTGCAGCGCCTCGCGCTGGGCCTGCGGCCACTCCAGGCCGGACGCCTGCAGGTAACGGTCGAGTTCGCCCTGGGTCAGCGCGAGGGCCGTGGCATCCAGCTCCAGCAGCTCGCCTTCGAGCAGCAGGCGGGTCAGGTTGCACTGCGGCCGCCGCCGGCTGGACAGCCACCAGCCGACCTGCGGGGAGGCCACGGCGAGCAGGCGGTCGAAGCAGTCGTCGAGCGCGACGTCCGGGGCCCGAGGGTAATCGTCGAGCATCAGCCAGAGCGGCTCGCTCGCGGTCTCCAGCCAGGCGCTCAGCGCCTCTTCGCCGGGGCGGGCCACGCCCAGCGCCTCGCCCAGCCGCTCGCAGAGCTGCGCGGGTTCCAGCGCCCGGCCGCCGAGGCCGAGCCAGACCACGCGGGTGCCGGCCGGCGCCCGGCGCGCGCACTCGCTCATCAGCACCGTCTTGCCGCAGCCCGGCGGCGCCACCAGCAGGCGCAGGCGGCATTCGGCGGCGCCCAGGCCGCTGCCCAGGCGCTCGCGGGGCAGGTGCTGGCGAGGCGGGCGCGGCAGCGCGGAACTGTACAGGGCGATTGTCGACATCGGCTTCTTCCGGCCATTTGCTGCGGGCCAGACTATGCCCCGGCGCGGAGCCGGCAAAGGACCATCAGCCGCATTCATGGCGCGCCATAGCGCGAACCGCTGCAGGCCCGGCGCAGACGCTGCGCCGGCGGAAAAAAGAAACCCGGCGCCTACCGTGAGGCGCCGGGGCAAAGACCAGGGAGCGTGGGGCGGATCAGCGCACGCCGGCGTTGCGCAGCGCTGCCGGGGTGAAGTCGGCCATGTTGGCCTTGATGCCGAACTGGTAGCCGTTCTTCTCCTCGTTGAACAGACCCAGGGCCAGGTAGCGGCCGGCGATCAGGTCGTAGACGACCTCCGGCACGTAGCCGCCGACCTGGTGCGCGTAGTTGAACATCTGGTGGCCCTCGGAAACCCGCCACAGCTGGCCACGGCCGTCGTACTGGTCGACTTCGGCGATCTGCCAGCTGTCCTCGTCGAGGTACAGGTGGCGCTTGGCGTAGATGTGCCGCTCGCCCGGCTTGACGGTGCCCACCACTTCCCAGACCCGGTGCAGCTCGTAGCGGGTCATGTCCTGGTTGAGGTGGCCGGTCTTGACGATGTCGTCGTACTTGGCGGTCGGCAGGCCCAGCTTGTAGCTGTTGTAGGGGATGTACATCTCCTTCTTGCCGACCAGTTTCCAGTCGTAACGGTCCGGCGCGCCGGAGAACATGTCGAAGTTGTCCGAGGTGCGCAGGCCGTCGGCGGCGGTGCCGGGGCCGTCGTAGGCCACCTGCGGGGCGCGGCGCACGCGGCGCTGGCCGGCGTTGTAGATCCACGCCAGGCGCGGTTCCTTGACCTGGTCGAGGGTCTCGTGGACCAGCAGCACGTTACCGGCCAGGCGCGCCGGCGCCGTTACCGACTGCTTGAAGTAGAGCAGGATGTTGGAGGTCTTCGAGGGGTCGACTTCAGCCATGTTCTGCGGGAAGGCGACGGTTTCCTCGAAGCGGATCGGCGTGTAGCTGCCGTTGGTCTGCGGGGTGACCTGGACGATGGTGCGCGTCAGGTTGCCGCCGCGGTAGCGGGTGATGTGGTTCCACAGCACCTCGACGCCGTTCTTCGGGATCGGGAAGGCGTAGTAGCGGCTCTTGTCGAAGTTATCCAGGCCGTTGCCATCGTTGATCGGCTGGACGTTGGTGGCGCTGACCTTGGCCGCCTGGTAGATCTCCGCCGGCTGCGAGAAGGTGCGGTGGGTCGGGTACACCGGGATGCGGTAGGTATCCGGGTAGCGCTTGAACAGCGCGACCTGGCCCTCGGACAGCTTGTCCTTGTACTGGCCGACGTTCTGCGCGGTGATCACGAACAGCGGCTTCTCGCCGGCGAAGGGGTCGCTGAGGAAGCCGTGGGCGTCCTCGCTGCCGGCGCTCTTGTCGATGCCGCCGGTCCAGGCCGGGATGCTGCCGTCGGCGTTGCCTTCCTTCTGCGCGCCCATCGGCGTCAGGCTGGTGCCCAGCTTGGCCGCCTCGTCGGCGGACACCGCCGCCATCACTCCGCAGGACAGCAGGCTCAGGGCCAGCGCGCCGCATTGAAGAATTCTTGTCGTTCTCATACGTCGATTCCTTGGTCTGGCAGATCAGAAGTTCACGCCGAAGCTGAGCGAAACGAAGTCGCGGTCGACGATGGTGTTGTAGTCGCCGCCGAAGAAGTTCGTGTAGTTCAGGCTCGCGGTATAGGTGTTCTGGTAATCGGCGTCGAGGCCGATGCTGGCGGCCTTGCTGCCTTCGTTGAAGACCGGACCGTAACCGTTCACATCATGGGACCAGGCAAGGTTGGGCTTGAGGTTCACCCCGGCGAACACGTTGCTGTAGTCCCAGATGGCGCGGGCACGGTAGCCCCACGACGAAGAAGTATAGAAGCCGCCGCTGCCATATTCCGCCTCGGCCGCCGCATTCTCCGGCACGCCGTACACCGAGTCGCGGCCGTAGCGCGCGTCGACCTCGTTGGTCATGCCGCCGACGTAGGTCACGCCGACCTCGCCCACCAGGGTGAGGCGGTCGGCACCCATGGTCTGGTCGAAGAAGTGGGTGAAGGTGGTCTGCGCCTGAGTCACTTCCTTGCGCACGTAGCCGTGGCTGATCCGCCCGGCCTGCGCCAGGGCGCCCGCCACGCCGCCGGTGGCGAGACCTTCGGCCACGGTGGTGGCCAGCTTCGGCGTCAGGTCGGTGGTGTTGAGCTGCAGCGGCATGTTCGGCCGGTAGCTGAGCTCGCCGCTCCAGGCGGTGCCGGTGGGCAGCGTGGTGGAGAAGCTCAGGCCGTACAGGCGGATGTCCTCGGGGTATTCGAGGAAGTAGCTGCCGCGCCCCAGCAGGATCGGCTGGGCCAGCGGCGGGACGGTCGCCGCGTTGACGATGTCGGCGGCGCTGGCGTTCTGCATGCTCACGATGGGCGTGCGGCTGTGGTAGTTCATGGCGTAGGCGCCGTATTCGACGTCATCGCCCAGCCAGCGCAGGGACAGGCCCCACTGCCCGGAGTCGCGGGCGTCGCGGTCGGCGCCGCGCGGCACCATCAGGCCCTCGGGGGTCACGGTCACGCCCAGGGAGTCGAGCAGCGCCTTGGTCGCCGGCGCGTTGAGGGCGGTGACCGTGTTCTTGTCGAGGATGTTGTAGTTGTTGTTGCAGCCGTCGGCCGCCACGTCGGTGGTGGAGAAGAAGGTGCCGCAGTTGTCGAGCACCGTCTGGTCCCACTCCAGCTGGTAGAAGCCCTCCACCGAGAGGCTGTCGGTGAGGCTCTGGGACATGTAGAGCATGTTCACCGGGATCAGGCCTTCCTTGATTTCCGAGCCGGGCCGGCGGAAGGCGGAGACGTCGATGGGGTTGATCGTGTTGATGCTGTTGCCGATGAAGGTGCTCTCGCCCCAGCTCACCACCTGCTTGCCCAGGCGCACGGTGCCGGGCATGTCGGCGATGGCGTAGTTGTAGTAGCCGAAGGCGTCGAGCAGTTGCGCCCCGGAGGACTTGGCGCCCTCCTTGCGGCCGCTGTTGGAGATCGGCTTGAACTCGGTATCTTCGTCTTCCAGGCGGAAGTCGTACCAGTACTTGCCACGGGTGAAGAAGCCGAAGTCCCCATACTTCAGCTCCAGGTCGTGGATGCCCTTGAAGATCTTCGAGAAGGTCTGGCCCTTGCGGAAGTTCAGGCGTCCGTCGTCGTTGGTCTGGGTCATGCCGTGGCCGCCGTTGGCGGCGCCGATCAGGTCCTGCTTGGGACTCTGGGTGCTCCAGCTGGCCCCCACGGACAGGCTGGAGTCGAACTGTCCTTCGATTTCCCCAATGTTGAACGAAACGGCCTGAGCCTGGGCGGCGCATCCCAGGGCGACGGCAGTGGCGAGAAGTTGCGGCTGGAAGAATCCGCGCCTTGTTTTTGTTGTCATGCGGCTCTCCTGACTGTGTCGAGGTGGCTACACCCTACTCAGGCCCCTGATGGCCACCAAGCGCTCCAAGGTGGTATTCGCGGTGTCGCCCGAAAGAGTGAATCCCCCCTCTGGCACGGGGCTCTTCGGCCGACATTGGCGCACGCAATGTCGGGTCATCGAGCATCTGGATAGTGCGTGGACAGCGCCTGGAGAGCGCGGCGGGCATTGCCACTACCCCAACGGCATGGTTCTGGGGCATCCTTGGCGGCCTATGCAAGCCATCGACCAACGCCCGACCGACAGCCACCTCACCGGCCAGACCCGCGAGGTGGTCCTGCGCTACCACGAGTGCTGGAAGCAGCGCGACCTCGAAGCGGTGCTCGCGCTCTACCATCCGCAGGTGGAGTACAACGACTACTTCCAGAACCGCCGCCTGGGCCTCTCCGAGCTGCGCGAGTACGTGCGCGGCACCATGCCCAGCCGGCCGGAAGAGTTCCTCAGGCACATCGACCGCATTCGCGTGGATGGCGACACCGCCTTCATCCAGTACCGCATCGCCGTGACCCTCAGCGGCCGCCTGGCGACCTTCCACTCCAGCGAAGCGATCACCGTGCGCGACGGCCGCATCTGGCGGATCAACGAGTACGCCTCGGTGGTGCGCGAAGGCGCCGAAAACCGCACGCAGGCCAGCGACCCGCGCCCGGCCACCAGCCGCCTGGGCCTCTCGCCGCGCCAGCTGAGCCAGCTGGCCAGCGACCTGGAGCACTACTTCGGCAAGAGCCAGCCGTACCTGGCGCCGGACCTGGACCTGACCCAGGTGGCCAACGCCACCGGCTACACCCGCAACCAGATTTCCTACCTGCTCAACCAGGTGATGGGGCTGAGCTTCTACCAGTACGTCAACCAGACGCGCCTCACCCACCTGCTCGGCCAGCTGCGCCCGCCGCTGCCGGCGCGCATCGACGAGCTGGCCTTCTCCGCCGGCTTCAACTCGCTGTCGGCCTTCTACCGCTGCTTCCGCCAGCACACCGGGCAGTCCCCGCGCGAATACCTGAAACGCCTGCGCGACCAGCAGGGCGACGCCTGACCGGCACGTGCCGGCGGGCGCGCGGGCTCTCCCCGCGTACCCGCGCAGACGACAGGAACCCGCGCCGCTTCTAGGCTTGCCGACATTCCCCCGTTTCCCCTTCCGGAGTCGTCTATGTCGGCATGGCGTCATATCAGTCTGTGGATGAACCAACTGGACGACGACCTCGTCCCGCGCGCTTCCCTGCAAGGCACGCAGGAAGTCGACGTGGCCATCGCCGGCGCCGGTTACACCGGACTGTGGACCGCCTACTACCTGAAGCAGCGCGCGCCGCAGCTGAAGATTGCCATCGTCGAGGCGCAGACCGCCGGCTTCGGCGCCTCCGGCCGCAACGGTGGCTGGCTGATGGGCAACATCCTCGGCGAGGACCGCCTGCTCGCCGGCCTTTCCGCCGAACAGCGCCGCGCCTCCTACGACCTGCTGCACGACATCCCCGACGAAGTCGCCCGCGTGCTGCAACGCGAAGGCTTCGACTGCGACTACCGCAAGGGCGGCGCGCTGTATGCCGCCGCGCGCTACCCGGAACAGGAGCGGCGCCTGCGCGACTACCTCGCGCACCTGCATGCCGAGGGCCTGACCGAGGACGATTACCGCTGGCTGAGCACCAGCGAACTGGCCGAGCAACTGCGCATCCCCAGCGCGCTGGGCGCCATCCACACCCCCCACTGCGCCACCATCGACCCGGCCAAGCTGGTCCGCGGCCTGGCCCGCACCGTGGAGCGCCAAGGCGTGCAGATCTTCGAGAAAAGCCGCGTGACCCACTGGGCGCCCGGCCTGCTGCGCACCGACCAGGGCGAGCTGAAGGCGCACTGGGTGGTGCCGGCCATCGAAGGCTACGCCGCCGACCTGCCGCCGCTGGGCAACTACCAGTTGCCGGTGCAGAGCCTGCTGGTGGCCACCGAGCCGCTGCCCGAAGCGGTGTGGGCCGAGATCGGCCTGGCGCAGGGCCAGGCGTTCAGCGAATTCAGCCGCCAGGTCACCTATGGCCAGCGCACCGTCGACAACCGCCTGGCCTTCGGTGCCCGCGGCGGCTACCGCTTCGGCGGCAAACTGCGCAACGACTTCAGCCTGACCGACGATGAAGTGGGGCTGCGCCGCTACCTGTTCGGCGAGCTGTTCCCGCAGCTCAAGGACGTGCGCATCACCCACACCTGGGGCGGCAACCTCGGCATGTCGCGGCGCTTCCACCCGCACATGCTGATCGACCGCCGCAATGGCATCGCCCTCTCCGGCGGCTACGGCGGCGAAGGCGTCGGCGCCACCAACCTCGGCGGCCGCACCCTCGCCGACCTGATCCTCGGCCAGGACAGCGCGCTGACCCGCCAGCCCTGGGTGATCGACGACCGCCGCCTGCAGGACGGCCTGCGCGGCTGGGAGCCCGAGCCCTGCCGCTGGCTGGGCTACAACGCGATCATCCGCAGTTTCGTGCACGAAGACGAAGTGCTGGCCAACCCGCACAGCGCCCCCTGGCGCCGCCGCCTGGCGGAGAAAGTCGCCGCGACCATGGAAGGCCTGATGACCTGGAAGGTCGGCTGATCCGCCCTCACAAGAACCCACTGGAGCCACGAATGAAACTCACCCACCTGAAGAACACCCTGCACGCCGAGCTCGGCGAAGCCAACCCGGTCGCCGTGCCGCTGGGCGAGCCGGTGTCGGAAACCCGCGTGGAATCCGTCGAGCGTCCCGACGGCGTAGAAACCGGCATCTGGGAATGCACCCCCGGCCGCTGGCGCCGGCAGATCGTCGAGCAGGAGTTCTGCCACTTCATCGCCGGCCGCGGCACCTTCACCCCGGACGACGGCGAGCCCATCGCCTTCCAGGCCGGCGACGCCTTCCTGCTGCCGCAGAACAGCCTGGGCGTGTGGGATATCCAGGAAACCGTGCGCAAGACCTACGTGATCATCGAGCGCAAGTGAGCGACGCGGTCTGCTCTTCGCAGCGTTATCCACCTGATGGGTATCGCTTCGCTCCACGCCATCCTACGAAGAGCGATCCTTCAGCCGCAGCTCTGCCTGTCACACCGAAATCGCAGGCGCGCGCAGGGTCCCGTCAGGAGGCCGAGTGGAGGTATTGCGCAGAGGGGCGAGCGGCATGGATGCCGCGAGAGGCTTGAAGGGCCAGGGATGGCCCTTGCAAGCCGACCCTCGGAGCAATGCCGGAGCGAGGGCAGTCTGAGCGAAGCGAAGACCCGGATGTCGGGACGGGTCCTTTTGGTTCCTTTTGGGACGCCAAAAGGGACTCGCCCGGGAGGGCGAAACAAGAAGTCTCAGCACACGCCGAAGCGGCGCATGAACTCCGAACAGGACAGTGGATAACGCTGCGAGTTATCCGCCCTACGAAGAGCAAAAGCATCGCGGAGAAGCTCCGCTCCTACGAAAGCCGTGTTCCCCTGTAGGAGCGGACTTTGTCCGCGACCCGCCGGCAGAGCCGGCGCCAAGCAGGTTCGCGAACAAGCTCGCTCCTACGAAAAGCGGCGCGGACCTCAAAACTCCCCGTGCCGCCCTTCCCCTTCGGCGAATCGCTTCGCCCCTTCCACCGTCTCGCCGCTCTGGATCACCGCCATCCCGCCCTGGAATTCATTGGCCAGCGCCACGTCGAAGGACAGGTTCCACTGCGTGAACACGCTGGCGCGATCGGTCAGCATGCAGCGCTGGGGAAACTCGGCGATCTCCCGCGCCAGCTCCTCCGCCGCCTCCAGCGCCTGCCCGCGCGGCACCACGCGGTTGGCCAGGCCCATCATCAGCGCCTCCTGCGCGCCGACCGGGCGGCCGGTGAGGATCAGGTCCAGCGCCCGGCCCTGGCCGATGATGCGCGGCAGGCGCACGGTGCCGCCGTCGATCAGCGGCACGCCAAAGCGCCGGCAGAACACCCCGCACACCGCGTCCTCGGCCATCACCCGCAGGTCGGCGAGCAGCGCCAGTTCCAGCCCGCCGGCCACCGCATAGCCCTCGATGGCGGCGATCAGCGGCTTGGACAGTTGCATCCGGCTGGGGCCCATCGGCCCGTCGCCTTCGGTTTCCAGGCGGTTGCGCCGCTCGCCATCCTCGGCCACCGCCGCCAGGTCGGCCCCCGCGCAGAAGGTCCCGCCGGCGCCGGCGAGCACGGCGACCCGCGCCTCCTCGTCCTGCTCGAAATCGCGCAAGGCATCGGCCAGTGCCTGGGCGGTGGGCAGGTCCACGGCATTGCGTACCGCCGGGCGGGCGATGACCAGGGTGGTCACCGGGCCGTTCCTCTCGATTATCACGCTCATGGCGAACTCCTTCGGGCAGCGGAAATGCAAAGGGCCGGCTTCAAGCCGGCCCTTTCACCTTACTGCGTCCGCCGCACGGGAACAGCCCCGCTGGCCGTTCCGCCGGTCGGGCTGGCCGGATCAGCCGGCGTATTTCTGCAGGTTCGCCATCATCTCGCGCAGCGCTTCGACGTTGTCCTTCGGGTGCGCGGCATTCTCGAAGTCGCAGATCTGCGCGAAGTTGGCCGCCACGTCCTCCACATCGAAGCCCTTGCGCGGGTCGAAGCCCACGCCCAGGCTGCGCTCCCAGCGCACCTTGCCGATCCAGCCGCCGCCGACCTCGAACAGGCCGGAGGTCTCCTGGCAGGCTTCGCTGCCCAGGTACACCACCAGCGGGCTGACCAGTTCGGGCTTGAGCTGCTCGAACACCTGCGGCGGGATCAGCCCTTCGGTCATGCGGGTGCCGCCGGTGGGGGCGATGGCGTTGACCAGGATGTTGTTCTTGCGGCCCTCGATGGCGAGGTTGCGGGTCAGGCCGTAGAGGCCGAGCTTGGCCATGCCGTAGTTGCTCTGGCCGAAGTTGCCGTAGATGCCGGAGGTGGACGAGGTGAAGATCACCCGGCCGTAGCCCTGCTCGCGCATGAACGGCCAGGCGGCGCGGGTCACCTTGTAGGCGCCCTCGACGTGGACCTTGTAGACCAGGTCCCAGTCGGCGTCTTCCATCTTGTGGAAGGTCTTGTCGCGCAGGATGCCGGCGTTGTTCACCACCACGTCGATGCGGCCGAATTCTTCCACCGCCTGGCGCACGATCTTGTCACCGTCGGTCACCGAGTCATGGTTGGCGATGGCGGTGCCGCCGGCTTCGCGGATTTGGGCCACCACGCGGTCGGCGGCCGAGGCGTTGGCGCCTTCACCGTGGGTGCTGCCGCCCAGGTCGTTGACCACCACCTTCGCGCCGTGCCTGGCGAACAGCAGGGCGTGGGCGCGGCCGATACCGCCGCCGGCGCCGGTGACGATCACGACTTTTCCGTCGAAACGCAGGGCATCACTCATGGTTGGGACTCCAGGCAGGTCTGTTTTTCCGGAGTGTCCGGCAGTCGCCAGCGGGTCACAACCAAGACGATCAGGGCGAATGGTGCCCGATAAGGCCGGGGGATGATCAACGTATCGGCAGGTTCAGTTTCTCGCGCGGGCCGAGCTTGAACAGCCACCAGTCGTATTCGCTCCAGAACAGCACCAGGCCCAGCGCCAGCAGCAACGCCAGGACGGCGCCGGCGGCGGGCAGCCAGTGCTGGAGCTGCCAGGCGAAATAACCGCCCGCCGCAGCGCCGGCCAGCAGCAGGAGCAGCGCCGGCACGGCGATCCAGGCGAAGTCCCGGCGCAGGTGCAGCAGCGCCCGGTACAGCAGCGAGCCCTGCGGGCGGCGGACGGGAATGATGGCGTTGAGCGGCATGGCGGCGGTCTCCGGCTGGAAAAAGCCGCAACGCTATGCGCGCCGATGAAGGACGAACCATCAGCCAATTCCGAAGATCGGCGAGGCCCCGTCCGGATCTACCTCGCGCGCTCCCGGCGAAACGCCAGGTAGTGCTCCAGCACCCGCTCCGGCGCCTCGACCTGCGGGTAGTGGCCGATGCCGTCGAGCAGCACGGTATCGGGCTGCGGGATCAGCTCCCGGTAGCGCGCCACCATGTGCGCGCCGGAAATCGGGTCCAGCGGCCCGTCGATCACCCGCAGCGGCACGCGCGTGCGCTGCATCGCGCCGACCCAGCGTTCGCGGTGCTCGCGGCGGTCGAGGATGTAGTGGATCAGCCGGTGCATCACCCGCTGTCCGTCGTTGTGGCGGATCAGGCTCCAGAAGCTGTCCAGCTCCGCTTCCGAAGGCTGGGTCTGCGGGCCGAACACCTTGGCGAAGTTCTGCGCCAGGCGCTTGCGGTCGAACAGCCTGCCGAAGAGGACGCCGAACGGGCCGAGCAGCAGCTTCTGCGAGAGCACTGCGCGGTGGGTCTCCGGGAACAGCCCGCCATTGAGGAACACGCAGGACGCCGCGTCGAATCGCCCCTCCTCGTGCCGCGCCAGCAGTTCCTGGCCGACGCTGTTGCCGTAGTCGTGCACCAGCAGGTGAACCGGCTCGCGCACCTCCAGGTGCTCCAGCAGGGCCTGCTGCAGGTCGGCCTGTTCGTGGATGCGGTAGTCATGCCCGCGGGGCTTGGCGGAGTCGCCGAAGCCGAGCATGTCGCAGGCGAGCACCCGGTAGCGCTCGGCCAGCGGCCGCCACAGGTAGTGCCAGTCCCAGGAGGCACTGGGGAAACCGTGGATCAGCAGCAGCGGCGCACCGCTGCCGGCGCTCCAGAAACGGATGGAATGGCCACGGAAGGTGAAGGAGCCGCCCTGCGCGCGCCAGTCGCACAGGGCAATGCCGGGCAGGCCCATCAGTCGCGGTAGCCGGGGTTCTGCAGGTCCAGCTTGCGCAGCAGCGCCGGCCACGCCAGCGCGCCGCCCATGCCCTGCTTGCTCCTGGTCACGGCCGCCGCCATGGCGCGGGCGCCGTCGAGGATCGGCTGCGGGATCAGGATCAGCTCGGCGCCGCCGCCCTGGGCCAGCACCTGGATTTCGCAGGCGCGCTGCAGGGTGAACATCATCAGGAAGGTGTCGGCGATGGTCGCCGAGCAGGTCAGCAGGCCGTGGTTGGGCAGGATCATGAAGTTGGCTTCGCCGAGGTCCGCCTGCAGGCGCGCCTTCTCGTCGTGGTTCAGCGCCACGCCCTCGTAGCCGTGGTAGGCGAGGCTGGAGAGGACGAACAGCGACTGCTGGGAAATCGGCAGCAGGCCCTGCTTCTGCGCGGACACCGCGATGCCGGCGGGCGTGTGGGTGTGCAGCACGCAGGAAACGTCGTGGCGCACCTCGTGGATGGCGCTGTGGATGGTGTAGCCGGCCGGGTTGATGTCGTAGGGGCTGTCCATCAGCTTCCTGCCGGAGAGGTCGACCTTCACCAGGCTCGACGCGGTGATCTCGTGGAACATCATGCCGTAGGGGTTGATCAGGAAGTCCTCGGTGCCGGGGACCTTGGCGGAGATGTGGGTGAAGATCAGGTCATCCCAGCCCTGCAGGGCGATCAGCCGGTAGCAGGCGGCGAGATCGACGCGGGTCTGCCATTCGGCGGCGGAGACCTGCTCCTTGACGTTCACGGTAGGCGTGGGGTGAGCGGCGTGCATGGTCGGTAGCCTCTTCGTTGTTGTTATGCGAGCCAGCAGTCTAGTCGGCCGCCCACGGCGCCGGCTGTCACGGAACTGACAGTTGATTCGCTGAATATCACACCATCAGCCCGCCCGCGGGAGCGCCTTGCGCCCCGGGCATTCGCACCTATAGTGGCCATGCGCCCCGGCGCTTTCCGAAGCCCTGGCGACAGCCATTCCCACCGCGCAATCCGCCCAGCGCAGAGCGCCCCGGGCGGGCGGAAGCGTCCCTGCCGCTCAGGGCAGCGGGCCTCTCCGGCGCGTGCTTCAACGCACATTTCCGCCGCACAGAAACATACCGAAACACTTCAGCGGTACCCGGGAGTCGGGAGGAGACTCCATGCCGGTCAGCGAGGATGCCCCGTGAAAAAAACCGCCATCATGCAACCCTACTTCTTCCCCTACCTGGGGTATTTCAGCCTCATCAAGCACACCGACCTGTTCGTGCTGTTCGACACGGTGCAGTACATCCACCACGGCTGGATCGAGCGCAACCGCATCCTCAAGCAGCACGAGGGCTGGCTGTACGTCCGCGTGCCGAAGGTGAAGCACCGCCGCGAGACCCTGATCAAGGACGTGCGGGTGGACAACCGCCAGGACTGGCGCCGCAGCCTGTTCTCGCAACTGGAGATCTATCGGCGGAGCGCGCCTTACTACCGGGACGTCCGCGAGATGATCGGCGCGGCGCTGGACCACCCCTTCGAGGACATCGTCTCGGTGAACAAGGCGACCCTGGAGGCGACCTGCGCCTACCTGGGCTTTCCCCGGCAGATGCCGGTGCTTTCGCGCATGGACCTGGAGCTGGAGCCGCCACGGGCGGCGGACGAATGGGCGCTGAACATCTGCAAGGCGCTGGGTGGCGTGGAGGAGTACTGGAACCCGCCGGGCGGCCAGCACTTCTTCGACCGCGACAAGTACCAGGCGGCCGGGCTGACCCTGCGTTTCCACGAACCCAGGCTGGCACCCTACGACCAGCGGCGGCCGACCTTCGAGACCGGCTTGTCGATCATCGACGTGATGATGTTCAACTCCCCCGCCGAGACCTCGCGCATGCTCGATGCCTTCGAGCTCAGCTGATCACAGGCACCCGGCCAGCAGCGGCGCCAGCAGCAGGTTGAACAGCCCGGTCAGGACCATCAGCAGGCCGGCGGCCGAACCTTCCTCGCCGCCGAACTCGTAGGCCCGGCTGGTGCCCGCGCCGTGGGCGCCCACGCCCAGCAGCGCGCCGCGCGCCAGGGTCGAGCGCAGCCGCAGCAGGCGCATCAGCAGGCCGCCGACCAGGGCGCCGAACACCCCGGTGATCATCACGAAGGCGGCGGTCAGTTCCGGCACGCCGCCCAGGTCGTGGAACATTTCCATGGCGAACGGCGTGGTGATCGAGCGCGGCAGCAGCGACAGGGTCACCTGGCCGTCCAGCGCCAGCGCACGGGCCAGCGCCCAGGAGCTGCCGATGGCCACCGCGGAGCCGGCGCACATGCCGGTCAGCAGCGCCGGCCAGTGGCGGGCCAGCAGGGCGCGCTGCTGCCAGATCGGAATGGCGAAGGCCACGGTGGCCGGGCCGAGCAGCGCGACCAGCCAGTTGGTGTCGCGGGCGTAATCGGCGTAGCTCGCCTGCAGCGGGATCGCCAGGGCGAACAGCAGCGCCGGCACGAAGACGATCGGCGACAGCCAGTACTGCTGGAAACGGCGGTAGAGGGTACGGCTGAGCAGGTAGCCGCCAAGGGTCACGGCCAGCCAGAACAGCGCTTGCCTATCGGGGCTCATGGCGCGACCTCCAGCGACACATCCATTCCACCGCCAGCGCGGTGGCCAGCATCACCAGCACGGTGCTGGCGGCGATCACCAGCAGGATCTTCCAGCCCTCGCTGCGCAGCAGCGGGCCGTAGTCGAGCAGGCTCATCAGCGCGGGGATGAAGAACAGCAGCATCTCCGCCAGCAACAGGCCGGCACCGCCCTGGAGCAGGGCCGGACGGATCGCCCCGCTGGCGAACAGCGCCAGCAGCAGCGCCAGGCCGATCACCCCGCCGGGCAGCGGCAGGCCGGTGAGCCTGGCGATCCAGCCGCCGATCCACCAGAAGGCGACCAGCACGGCGAGTTCGAGAAAAAGGCGGGCGGCGCGGCGGAACATGGCAGCGGTCTCGATGGATTCGGGGAAGAAGAAAAGCGTTCGGGAATGGCGCAAAGCCTACGCCCGCGCCTATCATCGCCAAAACGAATTGTTCGAATCGGAGTCATTCCAGAATGGAATTCAAGCAGCTGCGCGCCTTTGCCGAAGTGGTGCGCCAGGGCAGCTTCACCCAGGCGGCGGTGCACCTGAACGCCAGCCAGTCGGCGGTGAGCAAGCAGATCGCCCAGCTGGAGCAGAGCCTGCGCGTGCAGTTGCTGGAGCGCAGCGGCCCGAACGTGCGCCTCACCGCCGCCGGCGAGGTGGTGCTGCGCCGCGCCGAGGACATGCTGCGCCTGCGCCGTGAACTGCTCACCGAGCTCGACGACCTCAGCCGCCTGCACCGCGGCGAACTGCGCCTGGGGCTGCCGCTGCTGGGCGCCGACGCGCTGTTCGCCGGGCGCTTCGCCGAATACCGGCGGCGCTACCCGAACATCGCCGTGCACCTGATCGAAGGCGGCAGCAAGACCATGGAGGAACAGGTCTACCGCGGCGAACTGGAGCTGGGCGGCGGCCTCACCCCGGAAGACCCGGCCTTCGACCACCAGCCGTTCTGCAACGAGCCGCTGGACGCCCTGCTCCCGGCCGACCACCCGCTGGCCACGCGGGACAGCCTGAGCCTGGTGGAGCTGGCCGACACGCCGTTCCTGCTCTACCAGCAGAGCTTCACCCTCAACGACCGCCTGCTGCGCGCCTGCCGCGAGGCCGGCTTCGAGCCGAAGGAAGGCGGCCGCAGCGGCCAGGCGGACTTCCTCGGCGCGCTGGTCGCCGCCGGCCAGGGCGTGGTGCTGCTGCCGCGGGTGGTGGCCGAGGAACTGGAGCGTCCGGGCGTGGCGCGCGTACTGCTCCGCGAGCCGGAGCTGCGCTGGGACATCAGCTTCATCTGGCGGCGCGATGCCTACCTGTCGAACGCGGCCAAGGCGTGGCTGGAGCTGATGCAGGAGATGCCCCTGCATCCAGCCCGCGAAGCACGAACCTGAACCGTAGGATGGCGTGGAGCGAAGCGATACCCATCGATCCGGCCCCGAGCAGCATGGGTATCGCTTCGCTCCCCCCATCCTACGAATGGGGGTTCGGAGCGAGGCGGTTCGCGAGCAAGCTCGCTCCTACGAAGAGCACGCCGGCGCGGATCTGTAGACGCCCAATCCTTGCTCGCGAACCGCTCTACAGCAGCCCGGCAAACTCCCCGGCCAGCCGCGGCCAGTCCCGCTGCGCCTGCGCGTCATCCGCCAGCAGCCTGAACCCAGCGAACTCGAACGCCGGCGACACGCTGCAGCCCACCAGCACGTAATCCCCCAGGCAACGCGCGGCCTGCCAGGCGTGGGCGGGTACCGCGCGCTGCGGCAGGCTGCCTTCGCCCACCGGGCCCAGGCGTTCGATGCGCACGACCTCCGGCGTCTCGGCCACCAGCAGCTCCAGCGAGCCGCCTTCGTGGTAGTGCCAGAGCTCGTCGGCGTCGATCCGGTGCCAGCGGCTGACCGTGCCGCCGGGCAGCAGGAAGAAGATGGCCGAGGATTGCTGGCGGCCATCGGCGCCCGTCAGGCTCGAATCGAACACCCGGCGATAGAAACCACCCTCGGGGTGCGGGGCGAGGCCGAGGGTGTCGATCAGATAACGTGCGCGGGGATGCATCAGGCTTTCAGCGCGGCGATGAATTCGGCGATCCACGGCTCGGCGTCGGTTTCCTGGTCCACCGTCTCGCTGCCGTCCAGGCGCAGCATCGGCACCGCTTCGCGCATGCCCAGCTCCGCCAGCAGCTCGCGCACCTGCTCGCCGCCGCCGCAGTAGGTGTCGCCATAGCTGGTGTCGCCCAGGGCGATCACCCCGCCCGGACGCCCGCGCCAGTCCGGCAGGCGGTCGCGCAGCGCGTAGTACAGCGGCTGGAAGGTGTCCGGCAGCTCGCCCATGCCGGTGGTCGAGGTCACCACCAGCAGCGCCTCGGGGGCGAAGGCCAGCAGGCCGTCGAGGGTCGCGCGCGGGTCGTGCCAGGCTTCGAAGCCGGCGGCTTCGAGCAGGCGCCTGGCGTGGCGCGCGACGTCTTCGGAGGTGCCGTAGACCGAGCCGGACAGAATGGCGACTTTCATGGAGACTCCCACAAGCAAGGCAAGACAAGGCCGCCCATTATGCCCCATCCGTGCCGGGCCGCGCCGGGGCTGGTATAGTTTTGCCCTACCCCGTCGCTCGGACATTCCGGCACGCCGTTCCCCCCACTTCACGAGGCGCGCATGGGCAACACCCCGGCTCCCATCCTGATCACCGGCGCCAGCCAGCGCATCGGCCTGCACTGCGCGAAACGCCTGCTGCAGGAAGGCCAGCCGGTGATCGCGACCTACCGCCAGGAGAAACCCGGCGTCACTGAGCTGCGCCGGCTGGGCGCCACCTGCCTGCACGCGGAGCTGGCCGACGAAGCCGGCATCCTCGCCTTCATCGACGAGCTGAAATCCCGCACCGACCGCCTGCGCGCGATCATCCACAACGCCTCGGCGTGGATCACGGAGCAGCCCGGCCAGGAGGCGGACGCCTTCGGCGAGCTGTTCCGCCTGCACATGCTCGCGCCCTACCTGATCAACCTGCGCTGCGCCGAACTGCTCGAACGCGACGCGGTCGAACGCGGCGCCCCGGCGGACATCATCCACCTCTCCGACGACGTCGCCCGCAAGGGCAGCGCCAACCGCATCGCCTACTGCGCCAGCAAGGCCGGCCTGGACAACCTCACCCTGTCCTTCGCCGCGCGCTTCGCCCCGCGCATCAAGGTCAACGGCATCGCGCCGGCGCTGATCCTGTTCAACGAAGGCGACGACGCGGCTTACCGCGCGCGCACCCTGGCGAAATCCGCCCTCGGCATCGAGCCGGGCGCGGAGGTGATCCACCAGAGCGTGCGCTACCTGCTCGACAGCCCCTACGTGACCGGCACGACCCTGACCGTCAACGGCGGCCGGCACCTGAAATGACCCGCCCGGCGCGGGTGCGAGGACTCCCACAATGATCGAAGACCTGTCGCGCCACTACCGCGAGATTCTCCTGGGACTGGGCGAAGACCCCGACCGCGAGGGCCTGCTCGACACCCCCGCGCGCGCCGCCAAGGCCATGCGCTACCTCTGCCACGGCTACGAGCAGACGCTGGAGGAGATCGTCAACGGCGCGCTGTTCGCCTCGGACAACGACGAGATGGTGATCGTCAAGGACGTCGAGCTCTACTCGCTGTGCGAACACCACCTGCTGCCCTTCATCGGCAAGGCCCATGTGGCGTACATTCCCACCGGCAAGGTGCTGGGCCTGTCGAAGGTCGCGCGCATCATCGACATGTTCGCGCGCCGCCTGCAGATCCAGGAAAGCCTGACCCGGCAGATCGCCGAGGCGATCGAGCAGGTCACCGGCGCCGCCGGCGTGGCGGTGGTGATCGAGGCCCAGCACATGTGCATGATGATGCGCGGGGTGGAGAAGCAGAACTCGGTGATGAACACCTCGGTGATGCTCGGCGCCTTCCGCGCGTCCAACACCACCCGCCAGGAATTCCTGCAACTGATCGGACGGAGCAAGTGAAATGACGCGACTGGAGCCGGGCATGGCGCGAATCCGGGTCAAGGATCTGCGCGTGCGCACCTACATCGGCATCAAGGAGGACGAAATCCTCAACAAGCAGGACGTGCTGATCAACCTCACCATCCTCTACCCCGCGAACGAGGCGGTGCAGGTCAACGACATCGACCACGCCCTGAACTACCGCACCATCACCAAGGCGATCATCGCCCACGTCGAGGAAAACCGCTTCGCCCTGCTCGAACGCCTGACCCAGGAACTGCTCGACCTGGTGATGCGCAACCCGGCCGTGCGCTACGCCGAGGTGGAAGTGGACAAGCCCCACGCCCTGCGCTTCGCCGAATCGGTATCCATCGCGCTGGCCGCCCAGCGCTGACCGGGCGGTCGAGCAATCTGCACGCCCGTACCAGCCGGCCAACGGGCGTTGCTGGCCGATTGCCCCGCCCCTAGAATCTTCCCAGCCCCGCCATGCGCCTCTGTTGCGCCCTTGTTGAGAGACACGCCATGACCGAGCCGATGAACCTGACCGACGAGCAGCGCACCGAACTCGAAGCCGCCGCCTTCCGCACCCTGGTGCAGCACCTGCGCACCCGCAAGGACGTGCAGAACATCGACCTGATGAACCTTGCCGGTTTCTGCCGCAACTGCCTGTCCAAGTGGTACAAGGCCGCGGCCGACGACATGGGCCTGGAGGTCAGCCCCGACCAGGCCCGCGAGGAGATCTACGGCATGCCTTACGCCGAATGGAAGGCCAAGTACCAGAAGGAAGCGACGCCCGAACAGCAGGCGGCCTTCGATAACGCGAAAAAGCACTGACGAGTTTGCCTTGATGACCCTGACCGATTTTCGCGCGCGCCTGCGCAGCGAGCAGCACCTGTTCACCGACACCCTGGCGTTCATCGCCGAGCACTACAGCTACAGCCCCAGCGCCTTCACCAACGGCACGGTGGAAAACCCCGCCGGGCAGAACGAAGGCTCCTGCAAGACCCTGGGCTTCGCCATCCTCGAAGGCCTGAGCCTGGAGGAGACCCTGCTGGCGTTCGGCGAGCATTACCGTGCCGTGCGCGACAATCCCGAGGGCACCGACCACGCCAACATCCGCGCGCTGCAGGCCACGGGCCTGGCCGGCGTCAACTTCGAGCGCCAGCCGCTGTCGCGCCGCGGCTGAGGTTTTTGGGTTCGATGAAAAAGCCCCGCTGATGCGGGGCTTTTTCTTGCGCGCTCAATCGACCGGCTCGCGGGGCAATCCTGTAGGAGCGAGTTACTCGCGAACCCGCTTGACGCAGACCCTGCCGGCGGGTCGCGGACAAGGGCTAGGCGCCCCCGTCTCTCCTACAGGGTGCATCGCTTTCGTAGGAGCGGAGCTTCTCCGCGATGCTTTTTGCTTTTCGGGGTTGGGTGTTTCTGCGCCGCTTCGGTGTGTACTGGGGTTATTGGTTTCGCCCTCCCGGGCGAGTCCCTTTTGGCGTCCCAAAAGGAACCAAAAGGACTCGTCCCGACATCCGGGTCTTCGCTTCGCTCAGACTCCCCTCGCTCCGGTATTGCTCCGAGGGTCGGCTTGCAAGGGCCATCCATGGCCCTTCAAGCCTCTCGCGGCATCCATGCCGCTCGTCCCTCTGCGCAATACCTCCACTCGGCCTCCTGACGGGACCCTGCGCGCGCCGGATGTTTTGGTGTGACAGAAAGAGCCGAGGCTGAAGGATCGCTCTTCGTAGGATGGCGTGGAGCGAAGCGATACCCATCGCGGTGGATAACGCTGCGCGTTATCCACCCTACGATCAGCCGTGGTTCGCGAGCTCGCTCCTACAAAGAGCCAAAAGCGAAAGCGGTTTCCAGAGGAATATCCGCGCGCGCCGGAGCGCCCCTTCAGGAGGCCGAGTGGAATCGGAGTTTCAGGGGTCGAGCGGCATGGATGCCGCGAGAGCGTTGTCGGGCCAGGGATGGCCCGTCAACGCGGGCCCCTGAAACTCCGATGGAGCGAGGGAACCCCGGCGAAGCCGGGGCCGGATGATGGGGCACAGACCTTTGCCTACTTTGGGTCGTTTGCCAAAGTAGGTCGCCCGAGGGGGCGAAACAAGAAGTCCCAGCACACGCCGAAGCGGCGCAGAAACACCGACCGCAAACAGCGGTGGATAACGCAAAGTGTTATCCACCGCACGAAGAGCAAAAGCATCGCGGACAAGGTCCGCTCCTACGGGGCGTTCCCGTGCAGGAGATGCCTCCACAGTGGATTTCGCAGTCAAGGTCTGCCCCCACGCGCCAGAGGAAAGAAAAAGACCCCGCAAGCGGGGCCTCTTCCTGCACGCCGGCTCTTCGGGCCGTTACAGGGAATCCAGGTAGCGCTCCACGTCCAGCGCCGCCATGCAGCCGGCACCGGCGGAGGTGATCGCCTGGCGGTAGACATGATCGGCCACGTCCCCCGCCGCGAACACACCGGGAATATTGGTCGCCGTGGCATTCCCCTCGCGGCCGCCGGCGACCACCAGGTAGCCGTCCTTCAGTTCGAGCTGGCCCTCGAACAGCGAGGTGTTCGGCGTATGCCCGATGGCGACGAACAGGCCGTCCACCTTCAGCTCGGAGGTGGCGCCATCGTTGTGCCGCAGGCGCACGCCGGTGACGCCCATGTCGTCGCCCAGCACCTCGTCGACCTGGGCGTTCACCCGCAGCTCGATACGACCCTCGGCGATGCGCGCCCGCAGCTTGTCCTGCAGGATCTTCTCCGCGCGGAAGCTGTCGCGGCGGTGCACCAGGGTCACCTTGCTGGCGATGTTGGCCAGATACAGCGCCTCCTCCACGGCGGTGTTGCCGCCGCCCACCACTGCCACTTCGCGGTTGCGGTAGAAGAAGCCGTCGCAGGTGGCGCAGGCGGACACGCCCTTGCCCATGAACGCCTCTTCCGAAGGCAGGCCCAGGTAGCGCGCGCTGGCGCCGGTGGCGATGATCAGCGCGTCCGCCGTGTAGGTGCCGCTGTCGCCCTTGAGCACGAAGGGCCTGCCGGCCAGGTCGACGCCGTGGATATGGTCGAAGACGATCTCGGTCTCGAAGCGCTCGGCGTGCTCCTGCATGCGCTGCATCAGCGCGGGCCCGGTGAGGTCGTGGGGATCGCCCGGCCAGTTGTCGACCTCGGTGGTGGTGGTCAGCTGGCCGCCGGCCTGCAGGCCGGTGATCAGCAGCGGCTTGAGGTTCGCGCGGGCGGCGTAGACCGCGGCGCTGTAGCCGGCCGGACCGGAACCCAGAATGATGACCCGTGCGTGGCGACTTCCGGACATCGCAGCCTCCTTTTTCAACTAGGGCTAAAGAGAGTCAGGCAAAAGAAAAGGGAGCTGCCAAAGTACCAGGGGGAAGGTTGGGAGGAACGGCAGCTCCTCTGAAAGATTTCCTGCGCGGGGCCGCATGGCCTGGAGAGGGCACCCTGCGGCGTGGCCGTGGCCACGGAACGCATTGTCCCGCAGTTCTCCGCAAGCCCCTTGAGATAAGTCAGGGAGCTCCGGATCAGCCGCCACCCCGCGCAATTCGACATGGCACGCAGCTTAGCGCCTCCTCCGCATCCCGCGGAAATGTCCAATCTCAATGCACTCCATAGGCCGCGCCTATGCCGGCGGGCTGGCTAGACTCAAGCAGACACAAAGGCCGTGTGTCGTCCCATGAACCTTCGCGCCCGCCTGCTCCTGCTGTTCCTGCCCCTGCTCGCCGCCGCCCTGGCCGGGGTGTGGATGCTGTCGGAAATGATCCTGCTCGACCGCTTCGACCGCGGCGACCGCCAGCGCCTGGCCGACGAGGTGCGCATCATCCACAAGCGCATCGCCTTCGAGCGCCAGCGCTACCTCGACATCGCGCGCAGCTATGCCTCGCGGGACAGCGGCCAGGCCTTCATGCACCAGCCCGACCCGCAGTTCGTCGCGCGGAGTCTCGACGTCGACCTGCTGGGTTTCCTCGGTTTCGACTATGTGCTGTACGTCGACCGCCAGGGCCGCATCGTCGCCCAGCGCTGGAAGCTCGACGACCTGCCCGGCCGCTTCCCCGGCATGTCCACGCCGGCCCCGGACGAGCTGCGCCGCGACATCCTGAAGAGCGCCATCGACCTCGGCGCCCTGGACGTCCAGGGCGATGCGCGGCACGGCCTCGACCAGCTGGTGCAGATCGACGGCGTGCCGCAACTGCTGCTGAGCTACCCGATCAGCAATGGCGCCGAACCGGCCGGCGCGATGATCGCCGGCGTGCTGTTCGACCGGCAACGCATGGCCGCCCTGGAAGAGCAGATGGGCGCGCGCCTGCACCTGGCCGGCAACGCCCACCCCGGCAACGGCTGGCGGCCGCTGAACATTCCCGGCAGCCGCGGCGCCACCCTGCTCAGTCCGCGCCGCCTGCTCGGCCCGAACCAGCAGAAGATGTCGCTGCTCTACCTCGACTCCAGGGGCCGGCCGCAGGTGCGCATCGAGGTCATCAGCCCGAGGCCGCTGTACCTCCAGGGCCAGCAGGCCATCCACCTGTTCCTCTACCTGGCCCTGGCGCTGCTGGCCGGCGCCCTGCTGCTGGCCTACCTGGCGCTGGAATTCTGGATCATCCGCCGGGTGCGCACGCTCAACCGCGAGGTCTCGCACATCGGCCCGGAGGACAACCAGCAGCGCCTCGGCAACCTGGGCAACGACGAGCTCGGCCAGCTCGCCGGCGAGATGAACCACATGCTCGACCGCCTGGAGCAGAGCGAGGCGCGGGACCGGGCGATCCTCGACGCGATCCGCGACGGCTACTTCGAGATGGACGACAAGGGCATCATCCTCACCGTCAACGCCGCGCTGTGCCGGATGCTCGGCTATCCGGCCCAGGAGCTGGTCGGCCGCCACTACGCCCGGCTGCTGCTCGACGAGGACGCCCGGCGCGCCCGCGAACTCTACGGCCAGGCCCGCGACGAGCAGCGCGAAACCACCTTCTCCGCGCCCTTCAAATGCCGCGACGGCCGCCTGCTCACCTGCGAGACGCGCTCCTCGGTGATCCGCGACCACCAGGGCCAGTTCGGCGGTTTCCGCGGCATCCTGCGCGACATCAGCCAGCACGTCGCCTACCAGAACCTGCTGATCGACCTGGCCTTCCGCGATGCCGTGACCGGCCTGGGCAACCGCAAGGCGTTCGACGAACAGTTGCCCGCCTCGATCACCCGCTGCGGGCGGGTCGCCCTGCTGTACATCGACCTGGACCGCTTCAAGCAGGTCAACGACCGTTTCGGCCACGCCGCCGGCGACGCCCTGCTGGCCGCCGTCGGCCAACGCCTGCAGAACAGCCTGCGCCAGCCGGACCAGGCATTCCGCCTGGGCGGCGACGAGTTCGCCGTGCTCCTGGAAAACGCCGAACCGCCACAGGCCGAGGGCCTCGGCGTGCGCCTGCTGCAAGTGCTGGGCAGCCCCTACGAGCTGGGCGGCCAGAACATCGATTTCGTCACCCCGAGCATCGGCATCGCGTTTTATCCACAGGACGCCGGCGACGCCGAGGGCCTCACCCGCGCCGCCGATATCGCCATGTACCAGGCCAAGCAGGAGCGCAATCGCTGCCAGCGCTACAGCCGCCCCTGAAGCGCCACACACCCGGCAAAACAGACGGCTCGCCGGCCGTTCGCCGGGTCTGCTAAGGTCGCAGGCGCTTCACCCCCGGCGCTTCCCCCCCTGGAGAGTCCCCCTGGAGAATCCCATGTCTACCCTGAGCGGCCCGCAATACCTCAGCGAAGGCCTGAAACTGATGATGCGTCCCGGCCTGCGGCTGTTCGTCCTGCTGCCGCTGAGCATCAACCTGTTGCTGTTCGTCGGCCTGATCGGCTTCGCCGTCAACCAGTTCAGCCACTGGGTCGACGCCCTGATGCCCACCCTGCCGGCGTGGCTGGACTTCCTCGAATTCATCCTCTGGCCGCTGTTCGTCGCGCTGGTGCTGCTGATCGTGTTCTTCACCTTCACCCTGATCGCCAACCTGATCGCCGCGCCGTTCAACGGCTTCCTCGCGGAAAAGGTCGAGGTGGTGGTGCGCGGCACCGACGACTTCCCGACCTTCAGCTGGAGCGAACTGATGGCCATGGTGCCGCGCACCCTCGGCCGCGAACTGCGCAAGCTCGGCTACTTCCTGCCGCGCGCCATCGGCCTGCTGATCCTCAGCCTGATCCCCGGCCTGAACCTGATCGCCGCGCCGCTCTGGCTGCTGTTCGGCGTGTGGATGATGGCCGTGCAGTACATCGACTACCCGGCGGACAACCACCAGCTGGGCTGGAACGAGATGCTCGCCTGGCTGCGCGAGAAGCGCTGGGCCTGCATGGGCTTCGGCGGCATCACCTACCTGGCGCTGCTGATCCCGGTGGTCAACCTGGTCGCGATGCCCGCCGCCGTGGCCGGCGCGGTGCTGTTCTGGGTGCGCGAGGGCGGCGAAAAGGCGCTGGTGCGCTGACCCGCGGCCGCCTCCGGGCGGCTGTCATATTTCGATCATCGCCGCGTCATCGGCGCGCCACTGCGCGCCGAGACACTGCGTGCATGACCAAGAACCCCCTGCGCATCGCGCTGATCAGCGAAACCTTTCCGCCGGAAATCAACGGCGTCGCCAACACCCTCGGCCGGCTGGCCGCGGGGCTGTTGCGCCTCGGCCATCAGATCCAGGTGGTGCGCCCGCGGCAGCAGAGCGACAGCGGCCGCCACAGCGATGCCGAGCTGGTGCTGACCCGGGGCTGGCCGCTGCCGGGCTATCCGGGGCTGCAATGGGGCCAGTCCTGCCTGCACAAGCTGCTGCGCCACTGGAAGGGGCTGCGCCCCGACGTGCTCTACATCGCCACCGAAGGCCCGCTCGGTCTGGCCGCCCTGCGCGCCGCGCGGCGCCTGCGGATTCCGGTGATCAGCGGCTTCCACACCAATTTCCAGCAATACAGCGCGCACTATGGCTTCGGCCCGCTGATGCGCCTGGTGACCCTGTACCTGCGCTGGTTCCACAACCGCACCCAGCGGACCCTGGTGCCCAGCGTCAGCCAGTCGCTGGAGCTGCAACGGCGCGGCTTCGAACGCCTGGCGCAGCTGTCGCGCGGGGTCGACAGCCGACTGTTCCAGCCCGGCCGCCGCGACGATGCGCTGCGCCGCGAGTGGGGCCTGGGCGAGCGCGACATCGCGGTGCTGCACGTGGGCCGGCTGGCGGCGGAAAAGAACCTGTCGCTGCTGGGCAACAGCTTCCGCGCGCTGTGCGCGGCGCACCCGCAGCTCAAGCTGCGCCTGGTGATAGTCGGCGACGGCCCGCAGCGCGCCCAGTTGCAGAAGGAACTGCCCGAAGCGCGCTTCTGCGGCCTGCAACGCGGCGAGGAACTGGCGCGGCACTACGCCAGCGGCGATCTGTTCCTCTTCCCCAGCCTCTCGGAAACCTTCGGCAACGTGGTGCTGGAGGCCCTGGCCTCGGGCCTCGCCGTGGTCGCCTTCGACCAGGCGGCGGCCGGGCAGCACATCCGCCACGGGCACAACGGCGTGTTGGCCGCGCCGGGCGACAACCAGGGCTTCTTCGAGGTGGCGAGCTGGCTGCTGGGCGACCCGGAGCGCCTGCGCCGGGTGCGCCTGAACGCCCGCCACCACGCCATCCATCAGGCGTGGGACGCGGTGGTCGAGCGTTTCGAAGGCTACCTGCAGGAAGCCTGCCGCGCCGGGCTGCCGGGGAAGAACCTCGCCTGCCTGGGCCGCGCGGAAGGTTCCTCCCTGCCCAAATAGGAATCAGGCGAAGGGCTTGGGCTCGGCGGCGAAGGACAGGCTCATGGCGCCGGCGCCCAGGTTGATGCCGCCGGTGGGGCTGAGCATCGCCAGGTGCACCTGCACGCCCTTGGCCTGGCAGGCCGCTTCCAGCGCGGCGAAGCCCGGCAGGTCGCGCAGCGCGGACGGATCGCCGGCGTAGCTCAGGCACATCTGCGGCGCCAGCAGCTCGCCCGCCTCGACCCGCGCGCGGGCGAAGTTGAGCAGGCGCTCGGCGGATTTCTCGTAGTTCGGCGACACCGACACCGGCTTGTCCTCGCCCTGCACCAGGCTCAGCACCGGCTTCATGTCGAGCATCGAGCCGATGCCGAGGAAGGCCCCGCGCAGGCGGTCGCCGATGCTGCTGCGGTCGCCCTTCTGGAAACCGCGGCGGCGGATGTGCCCCAGGTCGCTGGCGACCAGGAAGGTGTTCATCTGCTGGCTGAGCTGCTCCAGGCGCGTGCGCACGGCGTTGGGCGCCTGGTCTTCGCGGAGCAGGCGCGCGCCTTCGGCGGCCAGCACGGCAAGGCCGGCGAACACCGTCTGGCTGTCGATCACCCGCAGCGCGAAGGGCCCGGCGACGCCGGCGGCGGCACGGCGCTCCTTGTAGCTCTGCAGCAGGCTGAAGGACGCCTGGGTGGCATGCTCGAAGATCGGGCTGCGCTGGCTGCTGACGGTCAGGCAGATGACGTAGTCGAAATCGGTGACCAGCTGTTCCAGGAACCAGTCGTGGGTGGCGGCGGGGCTCAGGGGCTCGCTGCCGTCTTCGGGACCGACCGTGGGCAGGTCCTGGGAATAGAACCTCAGGGTGGTGTCGGGATCGCGATCATCGACGATGCGGCGCTCGCCCAGGCGAATGCCGATGGGCAGGACACGAATATTGTTGGCCGCGAGAAATTCGGGGGGCAGGTCACAGGTCGCATCGACCACCAAGCCGATCCGCATGGCTTACTCCTATGGCCGTATCCCGGCCTATTGTTGTGTGAAATCGGTCATACAATGCCCGTTTCACACCTTGAAGTCAGCATGCGCAAAGGTGGGTCTCGGAAAAGATTTGTAAACGCCTAGGACGGGGCTTTCAGACCATTCAGGCGATCCATGACCCGTCATAACCCAGACCCGGGTCAGGGCATAACCGCGCAGGAGCGAGCTTGCTCGCGAACATGCCCGCAGCGGGGTGGTTCGCGAGCAAGCTCGCTCCTACGAGGGCGGAGGTTGCCGCGGATCAGACCAGCGACGTCAGCGCATTGCGGCTGAAGGGTTTGATATCGGCCAGGCGGCCGTCGCGCACCTTCAGCGCCCAGTCCGGGTCGACCAGCAGGGCGCGGCCGACGGCGACCAGGTCGAACTCCTGGTTGTCCAGGCGCTCCAGCAGGCCGTCGATGCCCGACGGCTGCGCCACCTCGTCGGTGTTGCCGAAGAAGGCGAGGAACTCGCTGCCGTCCAGGCCGACGTTGCCCACGGTGATGGTCGGCTTGCCGGTCAGCTGGCGGGTCCAGCCGGCGAGGTTGAGCTCGGAGCCTTCGAACTCCGGAATCCAGAAGCGGCGGGTGGAGCAGTGGAAGATATCCACACCGGCATCCGACAGCGGCTTGAGGAAGGCTTCCAGCTCTTCCGGGGTCTGCACCAGGCGGGCGCTGTAGTCCTGCTGCTTCCACTGGGAGAAGCGGAAGATGATCGGGTAATCCGGGCCGACAGCCTCGCGCACGGCCTCGATCAGCTCGATGGCGAAGCGCGAACGGTTGGCCAGGCTGCCGCCGTATTCGTCGCTGCGCTGGTTGCTGCCTTCCCAGAAGAACTGGTCGATCAGGTAGCCGTGGGCGCCGTGGATTTCCACGCCGTCCATGCCGATGGCCTTGGCGTCGCGGGCGGCCTGGGCGAAGGCGGCGATGACCTCCTGGATGTCTTCCTTGGTCATTTCATGGACCAGCACGGTGCCGTCCTTGACCTTGCCGCTGGGGCCGTAGCCGGGGACGCTGGCGTCCGGCTCGGTGCCCAGGCGGCGCACGGCGCCGACGTGCCACAGCTGCGGGACGATCCTGCCGCCCTCGGCGTGCACCGCGTCGACCACCTGCTTCCAGCCGGCCAGGGCGTCCTCGCCGTAGAAGCGCGGCACGTTCGGGTAGCCGTTGGCGGCCTTGTGGTTGACCGTGGTGCCTTCGGTGACGATCAGGCCGACGCCGGCGGCGGCGCGGCGGCGGTAGTACTCGACCACCTGGGCGTGGGGCACGCCGTTCGGGCTGAAGTTGCGGGTCATCGGCGCCATCACGATGCGCGTGGGCAGTTCCAGGCCGCCCAGGCGGAAGGGCGAGAACAGGGTGTCTACGGATGCGGTCATTCAGGTCTCCATGACGGCCAGGCGACCGGTCGTCTCGTTTTTGTGGGGGATGAGGGATGTTTCAGGCCCGCAGCAGGTGCTCCAGGCATTCGATGAAGCGTTCCACGGGCTTGAGCGAGGCGCTGACCTTCAGCCGCGCCAGCACGCCCTGCCAGGCATTGCCGATGAACTCGGCGAGCTGCCCGACGTTCTCCGCGGCCGGCAGCTCGCCGGCGCGCTGGGCCTCGGCGAGGCAGTCGCGCAGGGTGTCGATGGACTGCTGGAGGATGCCGTCGACGCGCGCGGCGATGGCCGGCGACAGCTCGGCCATCTCGAAGCTGAGGCTGCCGATGAAGCAGTGGTATTCGAGCTTTTCCTGCCGGGCGAAGTGCGCCAGCAGTTCGCGGTAATAGGTGAGGATGCGCGCGCGCGGCCCCAGCGCCGGGTTGCCGAGGGCCTCGGCGTAGCGCGCCAGGCGCGGCGCGTAGAGGTGCTCCAGGGCCTGCAGGGCGAAGTCTTCCTTGCTCTGGAAGTAGTGGTAGAAGGAGCCCTTGGGGATGCCGGCGGCCTGGACGATGTCCTGCACGCCGGTGCCGTGGTAGCCGCTGCGGGTCATCGCCAGGGAGCCCTTGGCGAGGATCAGGTCGCGCTTGTCGAGTCGGATGCTGTTCATGGGGAGCGAGAATATGACCGGTCGTCTCGCTTTTCCCAGCATCATTGATCGCGGTGATTTTCCTTCCAAACCCTCGCCGCGCTACCGCCCCTCGAAACGCTCAGTGCCAGCTGACGCGCTGCTCCAGCGGGAAGCGCAGGCGCGGGTTGTAGACGCCGTTGTCGGCGGCGCGGCCCACCGCCAGCAGCATGATCGGCACGGCGCGGCGGGGAATATCGAGCACCTTGCGCAGCCGCACTTCGTCGAAACCCTCCATGGGGCAGGTCGCGTAGCCGTGGCTCTGCAGGGCGAGCATCAGGTTCTGCGCCGCCAGCGCGGTGGACTTCGCCGCCCACAGGCGCATCTGCGCGTGGCTGTTGGGCTGGCGCATCAGCGCGCGGCGCAGGCCGACCAGCGCGTAGAGCGCGCGCTTGAACAGCCCGCGCAGGCCGAACGCGCCCTGGTCATACTGGAAGGGCGCGGTGCTGCGGTAGAAGTGCCGGATTTTTTCCGGTACCTGCGGCTCGGGCCATTGGTCGAGGATCGCCGCGCAGGACTCGCGCCAGGTGTCCGGGCGCGCCAGCACGGCGATCAATACCGGCGCGGTGCGCGCCGCGTTCTGCCCCAGGCACACCGGCAGCAGTTGCCGCCGCAGTTCGGCATCGCGGATCACCTGGAAGCTCCACGGCTGCAGGTTGCAGGCATTGGGCGCGAGCACCGCCAGTTCCAGGCAGTCGCGCAGCACGGCGTCCGGCACCGGTTCAGCGAGGAAGCGGCGCACCGCGCGGCGTTGTTCGATCAGCGCGCGCAGGGCGTCCGGGGTGGCGGGCAGGCTGGACGATTCGGCGGCGAAACGGCTCATGGCGGGCTCCGGGATCAGGTCGCCCGATTAAGCCGCCGCGCCAGGCACGGAACAAGCCGGGAGGGGGAAATGCCGGCGGGATTGGCGCAAGCGCCCTCTCCCGCCGGAGAGGATCAGGCGCCCAGCGCCTTCTCGATGGCGTGCACGAATGCGGGATCATCCGGCGCGGTGCGCGGACTGAAGCGTGCCAGCACGCGGCCGTCCGGGCCGAGCAGGAACTTTTCGAAATTCCAGGTGATGTCGCCGGGAAACTCGGCGCCCTCGCCCGCCAGCAGGCGGTACAGCGGATGGCGTTCCGAACCGTTGACGTCCAACTTGGAGGACATCGGGAAACTGACTCCGTAGTTCAGCGAACAGAACGACTGGATCTCGGCTTCGCTGCCCGGCTCCTGCCCGGCGAACTGGTTGCACGGCAGGCCGAGCACCACGAAACCCTGATCCTTGTATTGCTGGTAGAGCTTCTCCAGACCGGCGTACTGCGGGGTCAGGCCGCATTTCGAGGCGACGTTGACCACCAGCACTACCTTGCCCTTGAGTGGGGCCAGCGGCAGATCCTGGCCGTCGAGGCCTTGCAGCGTCAGATCGTGAAAAGCGCTCATTGCTTGCTCCTTGGAGAGGTAGGCACAGCGTGCCCGCGCAGGGCGGACAGCGCGTCCGTCGCTCTGCGCAATCCCAGTCGGTACGGGAAAATCGTCCTGGCTTCGTTGCATGAGAAAGGCGCCCGAAGGCGCCTTTCAAGATTGAGCTTAGCAGCTCAATGATGGCTTCACCGGTCGCTGTCCGACCGGTGAACGCGATCAGTGGTGATGACCACCTTCGCCGTGGATGTGGCCGTGGGCGACTTCCTCGGCGGAAGCCTCGCGCACGTCGACCACCTTGACCTTGAAGTTCAGGCGCTGGCCGGCCAGCGGGTGGTTGCCGTCGACGGTGACGTCGTCGCCATCGATGTCGCGGATGGTGACGATCTGCATGCCGCCGTCCGGAGCCGAAGCGTGGAACTGCATGCCGACTTCCAGCTCGTCCACGCCTTCGAACATTTCGCGGGTCAGGGTGGCGACCAGTTCGGCGCTGTATTCGCCGTAGGCATCGGCCGGCTCGACGGTGACGTCCAGCTCGTCGCCGACCTGCTTGCCTTCCAGGGCCTTCTCCAGGCCGGCGATGATGTTGTGGGCACCGTGCAGGTAGACCAGCGGAGCGCCGCCGGCGGAGCTGTCGATGACCTCACCCGCGTCGTTGGTCAGGGTATAGTCGATGGAAACCGCCTTGTTGGCCGCGATCTGCATGGTACGAAACCTTTCTGATATAGAAGTTGAACGCGCGAGTTTACGCTGCGCCGCCCCCGAATGCGACCCGAAGACGGACGGACGGGGCCGCGCGGACGGCCCGCGCCTGCTTGACTTTCATCAGGATGAAAACGGCCACTGGGTGGCAGTCTTGTCCTGCGGCCATACCCAGCACCTGCGCCACCAGCCGCCGTGGCAATCGAGGCCCTGGGTGCTCGACGAACAGCAGCGCAAGGCGCAGATCGGCCGCCCGTTCCCCTGCGGCTGGTGCGCCGGGAACCGGGGCGACGATCCCGCGGGATAGCGCCGAGCGGTTCGACGGAATCCGACAAGCGACAAGGAGCAAGCATGCCGGCACGCAACATCCTGGTGATCAACTGCGGCAGTTCTTCGATCAAGTTCGCCCTGGTCCGCGAGGGGCGCGACGATTTCATCCTCCACGGCCTGGCCGACCGCATGGGCAGCGCCGGCGCCAGCCTGCGCTGGCAGGGCGAGGGCGATGCGCAGCCGCAGACCCTGGAGCTGCCCGGCGGCGACCACAAGGCCGCCCTCGCCCGCCTGCTGCCGCTGGTGGCCCAGGCCGCCCAGGGCGAGCTGCACGCCATCGGCCACCGCGTGGTGCACGGCGGCGAACGCTTCACCCAGGCCTCGCTGCTGGATGACGAAGTGCTCGGCGCGATCCGCGAGACCTCGCCGCTGGCGCCGCTGCACAACCCGGCCAACCTGCTCGGCATCGACGCCGCCATGGCGCTCTACCCGGACCTGCCGCACATCGCCGTGTTCGACACCGCCTTCCACCAGAGCCTGCCCGAGCGCGCCTACCGCTACGCCATCCCCGAGCCGCTGTACCGCGAGCAGCACGTGCGCCGCTACGGCTTCCACGGCACCAGCCACCGCTATGTCAGCCACATGGCAGCCGAGATGAGCGGGCTGGCGGTGGGCGACAGCAACTGGCTGTCGGCGCACCTGGGCAACGGCAGCTCCACCTGCGCCATCGCCAACGGCCAGAGCCGCGACACCAGCATGGGCCTGACCCCGCTGGAGGGCCTGATGATGGGCACCCGCAGCGGCGACGTCGATCCGAACCTGCACAGCCACCTGCAGCGCACCCTGGGCTGGAGCCTGGAAAAGATCGACCACATGCTCAACCACGACAGCGGCCTGCTCGGCCTGTCGGGGCTGTCCAACGACATGCGCACCCTGGAGCACGCCCGCGAACAGGGCCACGCCGGCGCGGCGCTGGCCATCGAGGTGTTCTGCTACCGGCTGGCCAAGTCCCTCGCCTCGCTGACCTGCGCGCTGCCGCGGATGGACGGCATCATCTTCACCGGCGGCATCGGCGAGAACTCGCCGCTGGTGCGCAACCTCACGGTGAAGCACCTGCACGTGCTCAACCTGGAACTCGACGGCGAAGCCAACGCCCACTGCGTGGGCGGCATCGGCGGGCCGATCCACCTGCCCGGGCATCCCCGGGTGCTGGTGATCCCGACCAACGAGGAACGGCAGATCGCACTCGACACCCTGGCCGTCCTCGACTGAATATTCAGGGGACATGTTCAAGGTCTCGCCGAACGCCGCATGGGTGAGTGCAGGCCGACATCGGGCATGTTCCAAGGTTCGCCCCACAAGGGCAGAACTCATTCCCGCACGGCTTAAGGAGCCCGGATGCATACCTTCTTCCTCGCCCCGACCGGTTTCGGCGTCGGCCTCACGTCCACCAGCCTGGGGCTGATCCGCGCCCTGCAGCGCGCCGGCCTGAAGGTCGGTTTCTTCAAGCCCATTGCCCAGCCCCACGCGGGCGACGAGGGGCTGGAGCGCTCCAGCGAACTGGTCGCCCGCACCCACGGCCTCGACGCCCCGACCCCGCTGTCGCTGGCCAAGGTCGAGCGGATGCTCGGCGACGGCCTGCTCGACGAACTGCTCGAAGACATCGTCGGGACGTACAACCAGGCGGCGCAGGGCAAGGACGTGATGATCGTCGAAGGCATGGTGCCGACCAAGCACGCCAGCTATGCCGCGCGCATCAACGGGCACCTCGCGCGCAGCGTGGATGCCGAGGTGATCCTGGTGTCGGCGCCGGACAACGAGACGGTGCACGAGCTGTCCGACCGCATCGAGATCCTCGCCCAGCTGTTCGGCGGCCCGCGCGACCCGCAGCTGCTCGGCCTGATCGTCAACAAGGTGCGCGACCACGGCAGCGACGACCTGCCGCGTGACGCCGAGGCCGCCGCGCGGCTGTTCGGCGAGCGCCTGAAGGAGCATTCCCCGCTGCTGCGCGAGGGCGACGTGCGCCTGCTCGGCTGCATCCCCTGGCAGGACGAACTGAACGCCCCGCGCACCCGCGACGTGGCCGACCTGCTGAACGCCGGCGTGCTCAACGCCGGCGACTACGAACAGCGCCGCGTGCAGAAGATCATCCTCTGCGCGCCCTCGGCGCCGAACACCGTGCACCTGCTCAAGCCCGGCGTGCTGGTGGTGGTGCCGGGCGACCGCGACGACATCATCCTCGCCGCCTGCCTCGCCGCCATGAACGGCGTGCCGCTGGCCGGCCTGCTGCTGTGCTCCGGGCTGACCCCGGACGCGCGGATCATGGAACTGTGCCGCAGCGCGCTGCAGGGCGGCCTGCCGGTGCTGACGGTGAAGACCGGCTCCTTCGACACCGCCGGCGACCTCAGCCGGATGAACAAGGAAATCCCGGTGGACGACCGCGAGCGCGCCGAGCGCGTCACCGAGTACGTCGCCGGGCACATCGACTTCGAATGGCTGAAGGAGCGCTGCGGCGCGCCCCACGAGCTGCGCCTGTCGCCGCCGGTGTTCCGCTACCAGCTGACCCAGCGCGCCAACCGCGCGGGCAAGCGCATCGTCCTGCCCGAGGGCAGCGAGCCGCGCACCGTGCAGGCCGCCGCCATCTGCCACGCCCGCGGCATCGCCCGCTGCGTGCTGCTGGCCAAGCCCGACGACGTGCAGGCGGTGGCGCAGATGCTCGGCATCGTGCTGCCGGCGGACCTGGAGATCGTCGACCCGGACCTGGTGCGCAGCCGCTACGTCGAGCCCATGGTCGAGCTGCGCAAGGGCAAGAGCCTGAACGCGCCGATGGCCGAGCAGCAGCTGGAGGACAACGTGGTGCTGGGCACCATGATGCTCGCCCTGAACGAGGTGGACGGCCTGGTTTCCGGCGCCATCCACACCACCGCCAACACCATCCGCCCGGCGCTGCAGCTGATCAAGACGGCGCCCGGCTACAACCTGGTGTCCTCGGTGTTCTTCATGCTGCTGCCCGACCAGGTGGTGGTGTATGGCGACTGCGCGGTGAATCCCGATCCTTCGGCCAGTGACCTGGCGGAGATCGCCGTGCAGAGTGCCGACTCCGCGCAGGCCTTCGGCATCACCCCGCGGGTGGCGATGATCAGCTACTCCACCGGCGACTCCGGAACCGGCGCAGATGTCGAGAAAGTGCGGGAAGCCACGCGCATCGCGCGGGAAAAACGCCCCGATCTGTTGATTGACGGCCCCTTGCAGTATGATGCCGCCGCCATCGCCAGCGTCGGCCGCCAGAAGGCCCCCGACAGCCCGGTGGCCGGGCGCGCCAACGTGTTCGTGTTCCCCGACCTGAACACCGGGAACACCACCTACAAGGCGGTCCAGCGCAGCGCCGACTGCATCAGCATCGGACCGATGCTGCAGGGCCTGCGCAAACCGGTGAACGACCTGTCGCGCGGCGCGCTGGTGGACGACATCGTCTACACCATCGCGCTGACGGCGATCCAGGCGGACAGCGGCAAGGACGGCTGACTGTCAGGCACCAGGGATGTGCCCACGAACGCATCACGCGCCCGGTTCGCCGGGCGCCCACGTACAAGGACCATTCCCCGATGTTGAGTTTCCTCCCGCACACCCTGCGCGGCATCCTCGCCACCCTGATCCTGGTGACGAGCACGCTGTGCTGGTGCCTTCCCCTGCTGGGCATGTCGATCGTCAAGCTGCTGCTGCCCTTCGCCGGCGCGCAGCAGGTGTGCAGCAAGATCATGAGCCTGATCGCCGAAGGCTGGATCGCCTGCAACAAGGGCTGGATGAACCTGGTCCGCGACACCGGCTGGAATGTCCAGGGCCTGCAGGGCCTGGAGTACGACCACTCCTACCTGGTCACCAGCAACCACCAGAGCTGGGTCGACATCCTCGTCCTGCAGTACCAGCTCAACCGCCGCGTGCCGCTGCTGCGCTTCTTCCTCAAGCAGGAGCTGATCTGGGTTCCGGTGATCGGCCTGTGCTGGTGGGCGCTCGATTTCCCCTTCATGAAGCGCTATTCCAAGGCCTACCTGGCCAAGTACCCGGAGAAGAAGGGCAAGGACCTGGAGACCACCCGCAAGGCCTGCGCCAAGTTCAGCCGCATCCCGGTGGCGATCTTCAACTTCCTCGAAGGCACCCGCTTCACCCCGGCCAAGCATGACGAACAGCAGTCGCCCTTCCAGCACCTGCTCAAGCCCAAGGCCGGCGGCATCGCCTTCGTCCTCGACGCCATGGGCGAGCAGCTGCGCACCCTGGTGAACGTCACCATCCACTACCCCGACGGCCGCCCGACCTTCTGGTGCCTGCTGTCCGGCAAGCTGCGCGAGGTGGTGGTGCGCTTCGAGGAGCTGGAGATTCCGCGCCAGTTCGTCGGCAAGAGCTACGACCAGGACGAGGGCTACCGCGCCGAGTTCCAGCAGTGGGTGAACCAGCTGTGGGAGCGCAAGGACCAGATGCTGGCCCAGTTGCACCGCGAATTTCCGGCCAGCGCCAAGGCCTGACGTTTCCTGTAGGAGCGAGCTTGCTCGCGAACCGCCTGACACCTGCCGGTTCCGCTTCGCGAGCAAGCTCGCTCCTACGAAGAGCAAAAAAAAAGCCCGCCGATCGGCGGGCTTTTTCATTGGCGCGGCTTACTGCTGCGGCGCGGTGCCCTGGGCGCCCGGCAGGGCCTTCAGGTTCACCTCGACGCGGCGGTTCTGCGCGCGGCCGTTGGCGTCGGCGTTGGACGCGATCGGCTGGTCCGGGCCCATGCCGCGGGTGCTCACGCGGGAAGCGTCGACGCCCTGGGAGGTCAGGTAGGTCGCCACCGACTGCGCGCGGCGCTGGGACAGGTCCATGTTGTGCTGGCGGCTGCCGGTGCTGTCGGTGTAGCCGACGATCTCGATGCTGTTCTGGTTGAACTCCTTGAAGGAGCCCGCCAGGTTGTTCAGCGGGGCGTAGAAGGACGGCGCGATGTTCGCCGAATCGGTGGCGAAGGTGATGTTGCCCGGCATGATCAGCTTGATGTCGTCGCCCTGGCGCTCGACCTGCACGCCGGTGCCCTGCATCTGCTGGCGCAGCTTGGCTTCCTGCTTGTCGGCGTAGTAGCCGTAGCCGGCGGCGGCGGCACCGATGGCGGCGGCGCCGATCAGCGCGCCCTTGCCACGGTTGTCGTGGTTGATCGCGGCACCGGCGACGGCGCCGGCCAGGGCACCCAGCGCGCCGTACTTGGCGGTCTTGCTCATGCCACCCTCGGCCGGGGCCTGGGTGTTCGGATCATAGGGGTTCTGGGAAGCGCAACCGGCCATGAGGGCGAAGGCGGTGACGGCCGCAACCATGGACAGACTACGTGCAGTGAACATGAAGGAGGACTCCTCGAATGGCGAAACACCCATTATCGGGCGGCAGGTTAGAGCGTAGGTGGTGCAAATGATTCCGTTGCCACCTTAAGCGCGGATGAAGGGATTTTCCCGCATCTCGTCGCCCAGGCGCGTGTCCGGGCCGTGCCCGGTGATGACGGTCGCCTCCTCGTCCAGCGCGTACAGGCGCTCGCGGATGGAACGGACGATCGTGTCGTAGTCGCCGCCCCACAGGTCGGTGCGGCCAATGCTGCGGCGGAACAGCGTGTCGCCGGCGATCAGCAGCCGGTCCCTGGGGAACCAGAAGCTCATCGAGCCCGGCGTATGCCCCGGCGTGTGCAGGGCCACGCCGCAACCGCAGGCGAGCTCCTCGTCGTCCGCCAGCCACCGGTCCGGGGACGGCACCGGGGTGTAGGGCACGCCGAACATGCGGCACTGCATTTCCAGGTTGTCCCAGAGGAACTGGTCGTCCTTGTGCAGGTGCAGGGTGGCGCCGGTCTTCTCCTTCATCTGCCCGGAGGCGAGGAAGTGATCGAGGTGCGCGTGGGTGTGGATGATGCTGACCACCTTCAGCCCCAGCGCGTCGAGGCGCTGCAGGATCAGTTCGTGGTCGCCGCCCGGATCGACGACGATGGCCTTCTTGGTCAGCGGGTCGCCGATGATGGTGCAGTTGCACTGCAACGGGCCGACGGGGAAGGTTTCGCGGATCAGCGCGGGCTGCTCGCTCATCAGGGGCTCACTCGATGGATTGGGCGGGGCGGTATTTTCGCCGATTCCGCCCGGCCCTGGCGAGCCGGTAATCAGAGCCCGTTTACGATCTCGCGAGCTAGAGCAGAACAAGGCAAAAACAGGCGAGGACGCGGAGTTTACGAGCTGTAAATGAGCATTCCGAGCCTGTTTTTAACGCAGTTATGCCGACGCGCAGCAGATCGTAGACAGGCTCTCAGAGGTCGCGGCGGTAGTCGGCGGGCTGCTTGCCGGTCCACTTCCTGAACGCCCGGCGGAAGTTCGACGGGTCGTTGAAGCCCAGCAGCAGCGCGATCTCGTAGAGCGGCAGGTGCGTGGTGCTGAGGTATTGCAGCGCCAGGCGCTTGCGCACGTCGTCGAGCACTTCCTGGTAGGTGGTGCCCAGGTTCGAGAGATGTCGACGCAGGCTGCGGCCGCTGGTGTGCAGTTCGCCGGCCACCGTCTCCAGGTCGGGGAATTCGCCGGGGCGCGCCAGCAGCAGGCGGCGGATGCGGGTCAGCAGGCCTTCCTGCACGTCCAGGGTGGCCAGCAGCGCCTCGCACTGCTGCTCGCACATCTGCACCGTGGCCGGGTTGGCCAGCGCCATGGGCCGCGCCAGGTATTCGCTGGGCAGGCCGATGAAGTGGAACGGCTGGTCGAACAGCACCTCGCAACCGAACACCTCGGCGTAACGCGCGGCGTAGGCCGGCGCGGGATGGCCGAAGCCGACGCTGACGCCGTGCAGCGGTTCGCCGACGAGGAAGCGGGCGATGGTGTACAGGCTGGTCATCAGGCCCTCGGCGGCGAACCGCCCCATCGGCCCGAGCGGGATCGACTCGCTGGCGCGCAGGTAGGAGACGCCGTCGTCCTCCACCATTTCCAGGTCATAGGCCAGGCCGAGCACGCGGTAGTACTTCAGGGCGAAGCCGATGGCGCGTTCGAGGTTGGCGCTGGAGAGCACCGCGTAGCCGAGGATGCCGTGGGTGGAGACGTTCAGCCGCTGCCCCAGCAGCAGGCCGAAGGCCGGCTCGCCGCAATGCGCCAGCGCGGTGCCGGCGAGCAGGTTGAAGTCGATGAAGGACAGGCGGGCGTTGGGGCTCTGCAGCACCTCGGGGCGCACGCGGGCCAGTTCGAGCAGGCGCGCGCGGGGCACGCCGAGCTCCTCGGCGAGATCGAGCAGCGCCTGCGCATAGGCGACGGGCACCAGTTCGGCGGTGAAGTTGAGCGGTTGTTTCATCGTTCTTGTTGTGTCGACCGCTGGCCGGATATGACCGGAAAGTTGGCAGACAATAACCTTGTAGGGCTTTTCCCACAAGACCACAGTACCGACCATGGATAACCACAAAAATGGAGCCGCCATGGCCAGTACCACCCCCGCAGGACTGGAAATCAAGCCCCGGCACATGGACTTCGATCTGCCTGATCCGCTGCCGCGTCACTGGCATGGCGGGGACGCCTTCAAGTCCCACCTGTTCGACGCCATGTCGGTGCTGTTCCCCGACGGCGAGCGCTTCTTCATCGACTCGGTGCGGCACTTCCGCGAGGACATCAGCGACCCGCTGCTCAAGGAGCAGATCCGCGGCTTCATCGGCCAGGAGGGCCACCACAGCCGCGAGCACCTGGTGTACAGCCAGCGCCTGCGCGACCAGGGCTACGACATCACGCGCATCGAGAAAATGGCCCAGGCGCGCATCCGCTACACCCAGAAGAAATTCCCCGCCAAGCGCCAGCTGGCCGCCACCGCCGCGCTGGAGCACATCACCGCGATCATGGCCAACGGGCTGCTCACCGACCCGCGCACCATGCACGGCGCCGACCCGGTGATGCAGCGCCTGTGGCGCTGGCACGCGCTGGAGGAGACCGAGCACAAGGCGGTGGCCTTCGACGTCTACAACCAGGTCTGCGGCAGCCGCAAGCTGCTGCGCCGGGCGATGCTGATGGCGACCTTCTTCTTCGTCCTCGACACCTTCCGCGGCCTCACCCACATGCTGCGCAAGGACGGCCTGCTGTGGAACTGGCGGGTCTGGCGCGACGGCCTGAAGTGGAGCTGGGGCAGGCACGGCGTGTTCCGCCCGCTGGCGCGCCAGTACCTGGACTTCTTCAAGGAAGACTTCCATCCCTGGCAGCACAACAACCTCGACCTGCTGCATGAGGTGCGCAAGGAGTACGACCCGCAGCCGCTGGCGCATGCGGGCTGATCCGCCGCTGTTCTGAACGCCGCCCCGCACTGTCGGGGCGGTGTTGTTCTTGGCGTTCATCGAGGGGCGGGCCATGCCCGCCGTTCGCGGACAAGGTCCGCTCCTACGAAAGCCCCGCCCGTATCCTTTCCGGGCAGGCGTACCGGAAACAACCGGGAGCGCCCGGGTAGGATGGCGTGGAGCGCAGCGATACCCATGCGGTCCGTGCACCGGAATCGATGGGTATCGCTGCGCTCCACGCCATCCTACGAAGAGCGGTTTGGCGGAACGACAAAGCCCGGCACTTGGCCGGGCTTTCTTCATGGGGCGATCAGCCTTCAGGCATGCAGGAAACGCAACGCATCCGCCGCCGACTCCTGGGGAATCTCCTCCATCGGGATATGCCCCACGCCCGCATAGACCTTCACCTCGATCCCCGGCACGTCGCGCTGCCACATCGGCACGTGGCGCGGCGAAATCCAGCGGTCGCGCTCGCCCCACATCAGCATCGTCGGCACCCTGAGTTCCGCCACCCGGTTCGGGGTGCCGGTCAGCTCCTCGCGGTTGGCCTTCACCAACACGCGGAAGATATCGATCATCGCCCGGCGGTTGCCCGGGCGGCGGCTGATGTCGTAGTAGCGGTCGACCACCCCCGGCTTGATCCTGCGCGGGTCGCCGTAGACTTCCTTGATGCCCTGGGCCACCAGCGCACGCGGCATCCACATCGGCATCAGGATGCCGGCGCCGGGCAGCACGGCGCTGCCGATCATCAGCGGCACCTTGCGCATGTAGTAGCCGGCCGGATCGATGAGGATCAGCCGCTCCACCCGGTGCGGCTGCGCCAGCGCGTAGTTCCAGGCGATGTAGCCGCCCAGGGAGTTGCCGGCGATGGAGACGTGCCTGAGGTCCAGGCGGTCGAGGAACATGCCGAACACCTTCACCAGGCGCTCGCCGCTGTAGTCGCGGTCGCTGCCGCCGCCGGTAAGGCCGAAGCCCGGCACGTCGAGGCGGATGATGCGGAAGTGCTCCGCCAGCTCGGCGACCCAGCCGTCCCAGGTGTGCAGCGACGCCATCACCCCGTGGACCATCACCAGCACCGGCTTGTCGTGGCTGCCTTCGTCGCGGTAGTGGATGTCGAAACCGTCGACGCTGATGAAGCGCGAGCCGGTTTCCGGCGCGGCGTAGCGCTCCTTCAGCGCCTCCAGCGGCAGGGCGCCGAAACCGTAGCGGGCCAGGCCCTCGGCCAGTGGCGGTTGCAGGGACAGGGTGGCGGACATGGACGGTGACTCCCGTGCTTGTTGTTCTCGGATGCCGATCACAGCACAGCCGGTTTGCCGCCGCGCCTAACCTAGGTAGTGCGTGAGCAGAGCGTCGTTACCAACAGGTCGCCGATCACCCGCTTGACCTCGTCCAGCGGGGCGTCGCCGCCCTTGCCCAGCAGGTCCAGCGAGGTGGCCTCCAGCGCCCAGATCAGCGCCTGGTAGGTCAGCGCCGCGTGCCGCACGCCCTCGCCCTGGAAGCGCTCCTCCAGCAGCGCCCGCAGCTCCCGGTGCGCCTCGGCGCGGTGGGCGGCGAGCGGCGAGTCGGTGCGCAGCGCCTCCTCGTGCATCAGGCGGATGATCGGCCCCACCGCCAGGTGATAGTCGAAGAAGCGCTCGACCATCGCCCGCAGCCAGGCGTCGGTGCTGCCGGCGTCGGTGCGCATCTCGCGAAAGCGCATCAGCAGCAGTTGCACCGCCGTGCGGTAGATGCCTTCGAGCACGTCGAGCTTGCCCTGGAAGTATTTGTAGAAGGTGCGCCGCGACACCTTGGCGGCATCCAGCAGGTCGTTCACCGTGGTATCGGCCAGGCCCTTGGCGACGAATACCGGAATGCTCGCCAGCTGGATGTTGGCCCGTTGCAGGTGCCCCACCAGCGGCCCCTCGCTCTGGCGCGCCACCGCGCCGAAGCCGCCGAGGTCCTCGAAGACCGCATTGACCGCCGCCGATTCCATCGCCCCTCCCCCGTTGCACCCAACCAAGGCGCGGGATGACGCCGCCCCCCGGCCTCGCTAACCTAGGCCGACCGCTCCCGCGCAAGGAAAGCCCGTTCGTGCCGAACCTACCACGCCGTCTGCTCTGGCCGCTGGCCATCCTTTTGCTGGTTCTCTGCCGTCCCGCCTCCAGCGCCGAGCTGTACTACCTCGGGCAGAAGATCCCCGACATCCAGCGCCCCTGGACCAGCGCCGACTACCAGCTGCTGATCGACGCGCTGAAGAAGATCGACGAAACCCAGGCCAACGGCCTGCCCCGGCGCAGCGGCGAGTTCACCGGGCCGATCTACCAGCGCATGGTCAGCGAGGAGAACTTCCGTCCGCAGCTGAACATCTACGCGCCGCTGGAGCTGCGGCAGAACGAGGCGCGCGAGGTGCTGTTCAAGCTCAAGGAGCTGATGCGCCTGTACTTCGACTTCCGCGCCGCCCGGCAGCCCTACGGCGCCGAGGCGCTGGGCCTGATGAGCTATTCGCTGCGCGAGCAGGCCATCCTGTTCAACCTGACGGTGGAGTTCTGGATGACCCTGGCGCAGAACGAACAACGCAACCCGGTGCGCCTGCAAGGCATGCAGGAAGCCAAGGCGGCCGCCGCGATGCTCACCAGCAGCGCGCTGGACTACCTGGGCCTGACCGCCCAGTTCGACCGCCAGGACCTGGTGCTCTACAGCGCCGAACTGTCCCGGCAGATGCCCGAGCTGTTCGTCCACCTGCCGCTGGAGGTGCGCGCGCAGCTGCTGATGCGCGTCGACGAGCTGGCGCAGAAACATGCCTATGCGGAAGTGCGCGAGAACATGCGCGACCTGCTGCCGGTGCTGCAGGCGATCCAGGACGACGTGCAGCGCCAGCTGGCCGCGCCGGCCAAGGGGCAGGCGGCGCCGAAGGCGCTGGACCTGAGCGCGCCGGCGGAGGCGGAGAAGAAGAAGGCGATGTGATGCCGCAGCCAGGCTCCGGCCGCTAGCGCAACAGCCCCATCTCCTTCGCCCGCGCCACCGCCTGGGTGCGGCGCTCCACGCCGAGCTTGTCGTTGATGTGGCGGGCGTGGCTCTTGACCGTGTGCAGGGAGATGAACAGCCGCTCGCTGATCTCCTGGTTGGAGCAGCCCTGGGCGATCAGTTCGAGCACCGCCAGCTCGCGTCCGCTCAGGCAGTCCGCCACCTGCGCGCAGCGCTCCGGCGGCGCCGGCAGCCGCTCGCGCAGCGCCTCCAGCTCAACGCTCGGGGCGCGGCCGTCGAGTTGCTCGCGCAACCAGTCCGGGTGCTGCAGCAGCGTCTCGTGCAACGGTATCAGCAGGCCGACCGCCAGCGCCGGCAGGTACTCCTCCAGCACCTGCGCCGCCTCGCAGTCGCGCCCTTCCTGCAGCAGCAGGGCGATCAGCTGGCCCTGCGCAAACCGTGCCTGCAACTGGGCGCCGACCTCGAGCGCGCCGCTGGCCACCGCGCGCAGGCGCGACTCGGCGGCCGCCGGCTGGCCTTCGCAGCGTTCCAGCCGCGCCTGGAGCATCTCCACGTTTCGCGGCAGTTGCGGCGAGCACTCCGGCGGCATGGCCGACTCCGCGCCGGTGTAGGTGTCGCGCAGGCGCTCCAGCCAGGCGGCCGCCAGTTCGGTCTGGCCCTGGCCGAGCCAGAGTTCGCACTTGATCAGGGTAATCGCCGACAGGTAGTAGACCGGTGGCACGTCCCAGACGTGCATCATCCGCTCGACCTCGGCCAGGTGGGCGAAGGCGCGGGTGTAGTTGCCCAGCCGCCCTTCCAGGCTGGCCAGCACGCAGAAGCCGATGACCAGGCTGATATCCCGGCAGGCGCGCGCTTCTTCGATCCCGGCCTTGAGGCACCTGCGCGCCTCGTCCGGTTGCAGCGCGAGGCTGCGCAGGTAGCCCTGGTAGAGCATCAGCCGCCCGCGCACGGCGTAGCGGCGCTGCGCCGACAGGCCGGACAGCCGCGCCAGCCCCTGGCGCACTTCCTCCTCGGCGCGCAGCACCTCGCCGCGCGCCTGCAGGACGCGGGCGCGGTCGTAATGCACCATGGCCTCGAACAGCGGGTTGCCGAAACGCTGCGCCAGCTCCAGCGCTTCCCGGTTGAGTTCGCGGGCGCGCCACAGGTCATCGCGGACGATGGCCAGGTTGCTGAGGGTGGACAGGCACAGCAGGCGCGGCCCGAAACGCTCGGGCCCCAACCCCAGCCGGGCCTCTTCGCAATGCCGCGCGGCGGTCTCGATGTCGCCGCGGCCACGGGCGATCACCCCGCCCAGCGCCTGCCACTGGGCCAGCAGGTCGCGCTGGGTGGCGGCATCTGCCGCCGGCAGGAAGCGCGACAGCTGCAACGCCAGTTCCTCGGCGGCGTCCAGCTGGCAGGCCAGCGCCAGCGCCCAGCTGTACAGCACGATCAGGCGCGGTGTGCTGGCCAGCAGGCTGTCGGGCAGGTCCATCTTCCAGCGCAGCAGCGTGGCGACGTTCTGCTCGGCCAGCAGTTGTTCCTCGGACAGGCTCTGCACCAGGTTCGCCGCCACCTCCGGGTGGCCGGCGCGCAGGGCCTGCTCCACGGCCTCGTCGAACAGTCCCTGGGCGCTGAACCAGCGGCAGGCGCGCAGGTGCAGCGCCGCCGCCGAAGGACCGGAGCCGGGCAGCGGCCGCGCCAGCAGCAGGTCGGAGAACAGGTGGTGGTAGCGGAACCACTGGCCCTGCTCGTCCAGCGGCACCAGGAACACCTGGTGCTGCTGCAGGTGGCGCAGGATCGCCGCGCTGTCGTGGGCATCGCGCAGGGCGTCGCAGAGTTCGGCGGAGAAGCGCTCGAAGCGCGCGGTCTGGTAGAGGAAGACCTGCACGTCCGGCGACTGCTGGTCGATCACTTCTTCCAGCAGGTAATCGCGGATCAGTTCCTCGGCGCCGTGCACCGACAGGTCGGGCACCTTCGCCGCCAGTTCGTCGCCGTGGGCCAGCAGCCACAGGCGCAGGCCGGCGATCCAGCCTTCGCTGCGCTCGACCAGGTTGTCCAGGGCGTTGTCGTCCAGCTGCGCGCCGTTGGCGGAGACCAGCCGCGCGGTTTCCTCGGCGGTCAGGCGCAGGTCCTGTTCGGTGAACTCCAGCAGCTGCCGCGACAGGCGCAGGCGCGCCAGGTGCCAGTCCGGGCGCTGGCGGCTGGTGACCAGCAGCACCAGCCCGGCCGGCTGGTGGTTGAGGAGGAATTGCAGGCAACGGTCGAGCACCGCGCCCTGGGCCAGGTGGTAGTCGTCGAGCACCAGCAGCAGCGGCCGCTCGGCGGACAGGCTGTCCAGCAGTTCGTCGAGCAGGTCGTCGAGCCAGGCCTCGAAGGCGAACGGCTGGTGTCGCTGGCGCATCTTCAGGATGCCCAGCGCCTCTTCGCCGAGCATGGGAAAGTGCAGGCGCAGGCCCTCGAGCAGGCGTTCGAGGAAGCGGCCCGGATCGCTGTCCCTGGTGCTCAGCCCCAGCCACAGGCTGCGCCACTGGCTGTCCAGCGTCTGGCAGAACTCGATGGCCAGCGAACTCTTGCCGAACCCCGCCGGCGCAGACACCAGGATCAGCCGCCCCTCCAACCCGGACGCCATGCGCTCGCACAAGCGCGAGCGGGAGACGTGGCCATGCGGCAGCGGCGGCCGGAAGAACCGGTTGCCCACGGTGCTGGCGGGGATCTCGGCCAGTCTTGGCAGAGGCGAAAAGTCGGTCATCAGCCTGGCTCTTGCTCTAGCTCTTGTTGATGTCGACCGAGCCTAGCCGCTCGCGAGAGGTATTTGAAGTCGATTTTGTTGCCAACGCCTACAAGGTGACCAGAAGTCGCGCCTGAGACATTCGGCCTTTTCCCTCATCAGTCCGATCGCCCATGAAAAAACCGGCCCTCGGGCCGGTTTTTCCTTACAGCGGTTAACCCGTGATCAGCGAACGCCTTCCTGGCGCAGCGCCGCGGGGGTGAAGTCGCTTTCCGAAGCGCTGTAGTTGAAGTCGTAGGCGGATTTCTCCTCGTTCTTCAGGCCCAGCACCAGGTAGCGGCCGGACAGCAGGTCATACAGGGTTTCGGCGGTGTACCACGGTACCTGGTAGTTGTAGTAGTACTGGTTGAAGGCCTCGGCCACGCGCCAGAGGGTGCCGCGACCGTCGTAGTGGTCGATCTCCACGGCCTGCCAGGTGTCCTCGTCGATGTAGAAGTCACGCTTGGCATAGATGTGGCGCTCGCCCTGCTTCAGGGTGGCGGTCACGTGCCACACGCGGTGCAGCTCGTAGCGGGTCAGGTCCTGGTTCAGGTGGCCGGCCTTGATGATGTCGGCGTACTTGAGCTTCGGATCGTCCATCTTGTAGTTGTTGTACGGGATGTACAGTTCCTGCTTGCCTACCAGCTTCCAGTCGTAGCGGTCCGGCGCGCCGTTGTACATGTCCAGGTTGTCGGAGGTGCGCAGGCCGTCGGCGGCGGTGCCCGGGCCGTCGTAGGAGACCTGCGGGGCACGGCGCACGCGGCGCTGGCCGGCGTTGTAGAGCCAGGCCAGGCGCGGTTCCTTGACCTGGTCGAGGGTCTCGTGCACCAGCAGGACGTTACCGGCCAGGCGCGCCGGCGCGGTGACGCGCTGCTTGAAGTAGAACAGCACGTTGCTCGGCTTGCTGGCGTCGTAGTCCTTCAGGTTGGTGCGGAAGACGAATTCGTCCTGGAAGTACACCAGCGAATAGGAGCCGTTCACCTGCGGGGTGGCCTGGGTCACCAGACGGCGCACGGCGCCGCCGCGGTAGCGGGTGATGTGGTTCCAGATGACTTCCAGGCCGTCCTTCGGGATCGGGAAGGGGTTGGCGGTCTGGAAGTTCTGCAGGCCGTTGCCGCCCTGCACCAGGCTGGTGGTGGTGGCGTTCTGCTTGGTCGCCGCCAGCACGCTGTCCGGCAGGGTGGCGGTACGGTGCGACGGGAACACCGGCATCTTGTAGGTGTCGGGGTAGCGCTTGAACATGGCGAGCTGGCCGGGGGTCAGCTTGCTCTTGTACTGCTCGGCGTTCTGCGCGGTGATGGTGAACAGCGGTTTCTCGCTGGCGAACGGATCGGAGAGGAAGCCCTTGCTGTCGGCGGTGCCGGCGTTCTTCGCCAGGCCACCGGTCCAGGCCGGGATGCTGCCATCGGCGTTGCCGGCCTTTTCCGCGCCGACCGGGGTCAGGGTGGTGCCGAGCTTGGCCGCTTCGTCGGCGGAGACGGCCGCCATCACCTGGCTGGCGAGCAGGCTGAGCGCCAGCGCGCCGGTGTGCAGCAGGATCTTTGTTGTTCTCATTCGTTTGTCGTCCTCGTTGAGTCTTGCCCACCGCGATGGCCGCCCCTGGCGGGAGGGTTCGCGGGTCTTGTCTGCCACCCTGCGCGGCCGGTCTGGCCGGCCGCGCGGAAGGCCCGCCGCGGGTGCGGGCCGGGGCCGGTTGAACGGCCGGCTTAGAAGTTCACCCCGAAGCTGAGGCTGACGAAGTCGCGGTCGTCGACGGTGGAGTACTTGCCGTCGAAGTAGCTGGTGTAGGCCAGGCTCGCGGTGTAGGTGTTCAGGTAGTCGGCGTCGACGCCGAGGCTGACCGCCTTGCGGCCTTCCTCGAAGTTGCCGCCCGGGCCGGGCGAGTAGCCGTCCACGTCATGCTGCCAGGCCACGTTCGGCTTGAGGTTCACGCCGGCGAAGACGTCGTTGTAGTCCCAGATCGCGCGGACGCGGTAGCCCCAGGAGTCGGCGGTGGTGAAGCCTTCGCTTTCGCAGTTGCGGCTGACGTTGTTGGCGTTGGGGGTGCCCAGGGTGGAGGTGTTCAGTGCCTCGCAGGTCGGCAGGCCGCTGAGGTTGCCGGCCAGCGGGCCGGGGCCGAACACCGGGTCGCGGCCATAGCGCGCCTTGTTCTGGCTTTCCAGGCCGCCGACGTGGGTCCAGCCGATCTCGCCCACCATGGTCAGACGCTCGGCGCCCATGACCTGGTCGAAGAAGTGGGTGAAGGTGGTCTGCAGCTGGGTGACTTCCTTGCGGCGGTAGCCGTGCAGGTCCTCGCCGGCGGTGCCGGTCAGCACCGAGGCGTTGTCGTAGACGTGGTTGCCGCCGATGGCCACCGGGTCCAGGCCGGAATAGAGGATGTCGGTGGTGTTCAGCTGCACCGGGGCGTTCGGCCGGTAGCTGATCTCGCCGCTCCAGGCGGTGCCGGTGGGCAGCGTGGTGGAGAAGCTCAGGCCGTACAGGTGGATGTCTTCGGGGTACTCGATGAAGTAGCTGGAATTGCCGGCCATGGCCGCGGCGCCGGCCTGGGCCGCCAGGGTCGGGCTGATGGCGGCGATGTTGGTGATCAGCTGGTTGATCTGCGCGACCTTGGAGGCATCGGCGCCGCGCCCGCTGAAGATCGGCAGGCGGCTGTGGTAGTTCATGTAGTAGCCGCCGAACTCGGTGTTCAGGCTGTCGGCGAAGTACTTCAGCGACAGGCCGTACTGGCCGCTGTCGCGGGCGTCGCGGTCGGGCCCGCGCTGGACCACGATACCCTCGTTCCACGGCGAGGGAGTCAGCGCCAGGCTCGGGCCGAGCAGCGCGTTCAGGGTGTTGATCGAGGTCTGGTTGTTGGTCAGCACCGCCAGGTTCTGGGTACAGCCGTCGGCGACGACGTCCGGCTGGGAGAAGAAGGTGCCGCAGTTGTCGACCACCGTCTGGTCCCATTCCAGCTGGTAGAAGCCTTCGGCGGAGAGGTTGTCGGTGAGGTTCTGCGACAGGTAGAACATGTTCACCGGCACCAGGGCTTCCTTGATCTCGGAGCCCGGACGGCGGAAGGCGGTCACGTCGAACGGGTTGATCACGCTGATGCCGTTCTGGATGAAGGTGCTCTCGCCCCAGTTCACCACCTGCTTGCCCAGGCGCACGGTGCCCGGCAGCTCGCCGATGGTGTAGTTGTGGTAGATGAAGGCGTCGAGCAGTTCGGCGCCGGAGGCCTGGGCGGCTTCCTTGCGGTTGTGGTCGCTGAGCGGCTTGAACTCGGTGCCCTCGTCCTTCTGCTCGAAGTCGTACCAGTACTTGCCGCGCAGGAACACGCCGGTGTCCTGGTACTTCAGCTCGAGGTCATGGATGCCCTTGAAGATCTTCGAGAAGGTCTTGCCGGACTTGTAGTTCAGGTGGCCGTCGTCGGAGGTCTGGGACAGCCCCTTGCCACCGTTGTTGACGCCGATGAGGTTCTTGTTCGGGCTCTCCGTCGACCAACTGGCCCCCACGGACAGCGACGAGTCGAACGAGCCTTCGATTTCCCCGATATTGAAGGTGACGGCGGAAGCGGGGGTCGCCAGCGAGGAAGCCAGGCTGACCGCCAGCGGCAACCGCGCCAGCCGCCAGATATGTTGCATGGTTTTCATCGACGCTACTCCATGTGTTTTTTGTTATGAGTAGTGGCGACTATATCCAGCGTCCCCCGCAGCTTGATCGCTCTAAAGTGTGATTTCGCCTACAAAGCCCCTTCCTAGACGCCTGCGCAGGCCCGGAGCGGCACCACCACTGGGCTGCGGGCGGCCAAGCGCTTGCTTGGCACGCACGCTCCACGCAGTGACCAGCCGGTCGTCGCTCAAACCGTGGAAAGGAAGGCGCTGCCGGCCTCCTGCCATTGGGCGATGTCTACCCGGATACGCTTCTTGTCGAGCTTGCCGACGCTGGTCTTGGGAACTTCGGTAACAACGGCGACCTGGGAAGGAATCGCCCACTTGTTGATGTGTCCCTGCTCGACGAAAGGCTTGAGGTGCTCCTTCAGTCCCTTGGCGTCCAGCGACTGCCCCTCGCGCAGCACCAGCAGGGCGAAGGGCCGCTCGCCCCACTGTGGATCGGGCACGCCGACCACGGCGACTTCGCGCACCGCCGGGTGGCGGCTGATCAGGTCTTCCAGCTCCAGGGAGGACAGCCACTCGCCGCCGGTCTTGATCACGTCCTTGATGCGGTCGCGGATGTCGATGAAGCCCATGCCGTCGAGGGTCGCGACGTCGCCGGTGTGCATCCAGCCGCCGGCCCAGAGCTCCTCGCCCTTCTCCGGCTCCCGGAAATAGCCCTGGGTCAGCCAGGGCGCGCGCAGCACCAGTTCGCCCTGGGACTCGCCGTCCGCCGGGAGGAACCGGCCGTGGTCGTCCATGATCGCCGCCTCCACCAGCGGCACCGGCACGCCGGCCTTGATCCGGTAGGTGGTGCGCTCGTCCTCGCTGCCGGCGAGCAGCTCCTGGTTGAGGTAGCCGCAGGAAATCAGCGGGCAGGTCTCGGACATGCCGTAGGCGGCGGTCAGCTGGATGCCGCGGGCCTTGGCGGCGTCGTAGAGCGCATGGTTCAGCGCGCTGCCGCCGATGATGATCTTCAGGCCGCCGAAATCATGGTCCTTGGCGCTGGCGGCGTTGAGCATCATCTGCAGGATGGTCGGCACGCAGTGGGAGAAGGTCACCTTCTCCTCGCGGATCAGCTTGCACAGCAGCTCCGGCTCATAACGGCCCGGGTAGACCTGCTTCACCCCCAGCATGGTGGCCACGTAGGGCACGCCCCAGGCGTGGACGTGGAACATCGGGGTGATCGGCATGTACACGTCGTCGGTGCCCATCAGGCGGATGCTGTCCAGGCTGCCGATGGTCGAGGCCATCGCCAGGGTGTGCAGCACCAGCTGGCGGTGGGTGAAGTACACCCCCTTGGGGTTGCCGGTGGTGCCGGTGGTATAGAAGGTGGTGGCCACCGAATTCTCGTCGAAGTCGGGGAAGGCGTAGCGCGGGCTGGCGGCGGCCAGCAGGGTCTCGTACTCGCCGATGCAGTCGGGCAGCGCGCAGCTCTTGTCGGCGCCATCGGTGAGCAGCAGGGTCTTCTCCACCGTGGTCAGCTGGCCGGCGAGGCCCTGGTAGAGCGGCACGAACTCGCTGTTGACCAGCACGAAGCGGTCCTCGGCGTGGTTCATGGTGTAGAGGATCTGGTCGGGCGAGAGGCGGATGTTAATGGTGTGCAGCACCGCGCCGATCATCGGGATGGCGAACATGCATTCCAGGTAGCGATGGCTGTCCCAGTCCATCACCGCCACGGTATCGCCGGCCTTCACCCCGGCCTCGCTCAGCAGGTTGGCCAGCCGCGCCACGCGCTCGTTGAAGGTGGCGTAGCTGTAGCGCACGGCATCGCGGTAGACGATCTCCCTGCCCTTCTCGTAACGGCTGCCCGACAGCAGCAGGCTCTTGATCAACAACGGGTATTGGTAGGCGTTCTGTGCAGCGGGGATGACACGGGTTTTCAGCATGACGCGCGCACTCTCAAGGCTGGATTGCAGGGTGGGACTTATCAGGATGAGTCCGACTCTAGAGACCCGCCGGCGCCCATTCATCAGTCAAAAGAGTGATTTGCCGATGACTCTTTGGCGCAATCCGGTCACGCGGTAGAATCACCCCCGCCCGGTCGTTCACGACCGATACCCTTACCCGGGGCCCGGGTATGGCCTGAGAGCTGGAGCAGCCGGCCATGCGCGGGCTCCCACAACAAGAGCGAAGAGGTAGTTTCATGTCCGAGATCGTCATCGTCAGCGGCGCCCGTACTCCCATGGGCGGCTTCCAGGGCAGCCTGTCCGGCGTCACCGCCACGGAGCTGGGCGCCATCGCCATCCGCGAAGCCGTTTCCCGCGCCGGCATCCAGCCCGAGGACGTGCAGGAAGTGATCATGGGCAACGTGCTGCCCGCCGGCCTCAAGCAGGGCCCGGCCCGCCAGGCGGCGCTGAACGCCGGCCTGCCGGCCGCCACCGGCTGCACCACCATCAACAAGCTCTGCGGCTCCGGCATGAAGGCCGTGATGCTGGCCCACGACCTGCTCAAGGCGGGCACCAACAGCGTGATGGTCGCCGGCGGCATGGAAAGCATGTCCAACGCCCCCTACGTGCTGGAGAAGGCCCGCACCGGCCTGCGCATGGGCCACGCCGAGATCAAGGACCACATGTTCCTCGACGGCCTGGAAGACGCCCGCAGCGGCCGCCTGATGGGCTCCTTCGCCCAGGAAACCGCCGACCAGTACGGCATCACCCGCGAAGAGATGGACGCCTACGCCATCGAATCGCTCAAGCGCGCCCAGGCCGCCATCGCCGACGGCTCGCTGGCCGCCGAAATCGTCCCGGTCACCGTCACCACCCGCAAGGGCGAGACCGTGGTGAAGGACGACGAGCAGCCGCTGACCGCCAACCCGGACAAGATCCCCGGCCTGCGCCCGGCCTTCCGCAAGGACGGCAGCATCACCGCCGCCAACGCCAGCTCCATCTCCGACGGCGCCTCCGCGCTGGTCCTGATGACCGCCGAGGAAGCCGCGCGCCGTAATCTCAAGCCGCTGGCGAAGATCGTCGGCCACGCCACCCAGAGCCAGGACCCGGCCGAGTTCACCCTCGCCCCCATCGGCGCCATGACCAACCTGTTCAGGAAGACCGGCTGGAACAAGGACGACGTCGACCTGTTCGAGATCAACGAAGCCTTCGCCATGGTCACCATGCTCGCCATGCGCGAACACGGCCTGGACCACGCCAAGGTCAACGTCTACGGCGGCGCCTGCGCCCAGGGCCACCCGGTCGGCTCCACCGGCTCGCGGCTCATCGTCACCCTGATCAACGCCCTGCAGAAGACGGGCGGCAAGCGCGGCATCGCCTCGCTGTGCATCGGCGGCGGCGAAGCCACCGCGGTGGCGATCGAACTGGTCTGATTCCGCATCAGGCATGAAAAAGGGGCGCCACTGGCGCCCCTTTTTTGTCGGGCCCGCAACCGCGATTGCTCTTGTAGGAGCGAGCTTGCTCGCGAACCGCCCTGCTGCAACGCCCCGGCCTAAGCCTTCGCCACCCTGGCCCCATGCGGCGCCGTGCGCGGAAAGACCACCGCCGCCAGGAAGGTGATCGCTCCCAGCACCGCCAGGATCAGGTAGAGCCCGGCCAGTCCGTGGCGCGGCTCGATGTAGCGGATCAGCGGGATCGCCGCCGCGCTGGCCCCGAAGGAGACGAAGTAGCGCAGGGCGAACACCCGCGCCTGCCACCGCGGCGCGACGAAGTTGGCGACCATCGCGTCGTTCACCGTCACCTGGCCGAACACCGCGAACATGAACAGCCCGCCGAGCACCGCCAGCGGCCAGCCCTCGGCGTAGGCCAGCGCCACCAGCAGCGGGCCCTGGCAGAAGGTCATGACCAGGAACGGCCCCTTGAGGCTGAAGCGGTCGAGCAGACGGCCCATGATCAGCTGCGCCACGGCGCCGAAGGCATAGGCCAGGCTGACCACCACGCCGAGGCTCTGCGGCGAGGCCAGCAGCTCGTCGAGCCGTACCTGGAACAGGCGCGGGTAGGTCACGGTGCTGGCGTTGAACACCACCCCGCCGGTGGCCGTCACCAGCGCCAGCACGCCGAACACCCGGGGCATCGACAGCTTCTGCCCGCCGACGCCGCGCGGCGCCGGATGCGTCACCGCCAGCGGCGCCTCGGCGCGCACCTGCCAGGCGAAGCCGATGCCGATCAGCAGCGCCACCGCCCCCGGCAGGATGAACGCCGCGCGCCAGCCGAACTGCGCGCTGAGGAAACCGGTCAGCAGGGCGGCGAAGGCCACGCCCAGGTTGCCCCACATGCCGTTGATGCCGATCTCGTGGCCACGGTTCTGCGCATGCGCCACCAGCATCGCCGTGCCCACCGGGTGGTAGATCGCGGCGAACACGCCGATCAGGGTCAGGCCGGCGACCAGCAGCGGCACCGAGTTCGCCAGCCCGGTGAGAATCGCCGCCGCGCCGATGCCGAGGAAGAACAGCCGCATCATCTGCCGGCGGTCCCACTTGTCGCCCAGCCAGCCGGCCGGGATCGAGCAGGCGCCGAAGGCGATGAAGCCGCCCAGGGACAGGCCGATCATCTGCGCGTACGGCAGGCCGAAGCTCTGCGTCATCCCCAGCACGGCGGCCGGGTAGATCAGCATGAACATGTGGTCGATGACGTGGGCGGCATTGATGTAGCGGATGATCGTTCGAGGTCGGGACATGGCTCGGGCGCTCGGCTTGGGTGGGATGAGCGTCCATGCTAGGTTGTCGATAAATCGCATACCTGACAGAAAAGTCATCGAACCCGACATGGACCTCCACCTTCCCGACGACCAGCGCCTCGCCGCCGTCGGCCTCGACTACCTCGACGGCCACCACGTGCAGCCCCACCATCACCCGCAGGCGCAGCTGCTCTACGCCGCCAGCGGCCTGATGCGGCTGGTCACCCGCCAGGGCGCCTGGGTCATCCCGCCGACCCGCGCGGTGTGGATTCCGCCGGGCACCCGGCACGAGATCCACATGTCCGGCGAGGTGCGCATGCGCACCCTGTTCATCCATGCCGGAGCCTGCCCGGAGCACCTCACGGACTGCTGCGTGCTGGCCGTCACACCGCTGCTGCGGGAGATGATCCTGCGCTGCATCCGCTGGCAGGCGCAGCCGGGCGAGCCGGCGCTGCCGCTGCTGGAACAGTTGATCCTGCTGGAGATCGCCACCCTGGAGCGCCTGCCGCTGGCCCTGCCGCTACCGGCCGACCGGCGCCTGCAGGCGATCTGCAAGGCGCTGCTGAAGAACCCCGAGCATCCGCACACCCTGGAGGACTGGGGCCAGCAGGTGGGCGCCAGCTCGCGCACCCTGGCGCGGCTGTTCCGCCAGGAGCTGGGCATGAGCTACCAGGAATGGCGCCAGCAGCTGCGCCTGACCGAAGCGCTGCCCCGTCTGCTGGCCGGCGAGAGCGTGCAGGGCGTGGCGGCGGCGCTGGGCTACACCAGCGGGCGGGCGTTCAGCGCGATGTTCCGCCGGCTGCTGGGGGAGAATCCGCGGGAGTATCTGCAGGCGCTGGCGCAACTGGCGGAAATCAAGGTCTGAACCCGCGCCCCGCACCCCGCCCCACCGCTCCTATGGCGCGAATCCCGTGCGGCTCTTGTAGGAGCGGATCTTATCCGCGAAATCCTGAGATGCCGGCGCGATTCGCGGACAAGGTCCGCTCCTACGAAAGCGTCACGCCGCACGCTCAGCGCAACTCGGTGAACGCCAGCTTGATCCCCAGCCCCACCAGCACCGCGCCCATCATCCGGTCGAACCAGTGGCCCATGCGGGCGAAGCCGGCGCGCACGCGCTGCTGGCTGAACAGCAGCGCCACCAGGCAGAACCAGGCCGCCGTCGCGCCGGCCAGGTAGACGCCGTAGCCAGCCTGCACCGCCAGCGGCGTGTGCGGGTTGATCACCACGGTGAACAGCGAGAGGAAGAACAGCGTGGCCTTCGGGTTCAGCCCGTTGGTGACGAAACCGGCGACATAGGCTCCGCGCGCCGTGCGCACCAGCGGCTCGGCGACGCCCTCGGCGGCCGGGGCGGACGGGCTGGCCGGACGCGCGCGCAGCGCCTTGAAGCCGATGTACAGCAGGTAGGCGGCGGCCAGCCATTTCAGCGCGTTGAACAGCACGATGGACCTGGAAACGATCAGGCCGATGCCCAGCAGCGAATAGGTGACATGCAGGAAAATCCCGCAGCCCACGCCCAGCGCCGTCCAGGTGCCGGCGCGGCGCCCGTGGGTCACGCTCTCGCGCACCACCACGGCGAAATCCGGCCCGGGGCTGGCCACCGCCAGCAGGTGGATGAACGCCACGGTGAGAAATTCCGTCCAGTACATCGAGCCTCCGCACGCCTGTGGAAAACCGGTTAGGCTGACAACCTTACGTCAGTCCGTTTTGCCGCAAAAGGTACAGCCCCCATGAACAGCGCTCGCGCCGTCTTCCTCGACCATGCCTCCCTCGACCTCGGTGACCTCGACCTCGCGCCGCTGCGCGCGCAGTTCGGCGAACTGGTCCTGCACGGGCGCAGCGATGCGCAGCAGGTGGCCGAACGGCTCGACGGCGCGCAGGTGGCGATCAGCAACAAGGTGCGCATCGACGCCGCCGCGCTGGAGCGCTGCCCGCAGCTCAAGCTGATCCTCGTCGCCGCCACCGGCACCAACAACATCGACCTCGCCGCCGCCCGCCGCCACGGCGTGACGGTGAGCAACTGCCAGGGCTACGGCACCCCGTCGGTGGCCCAGCACACCCTGATGCTGCTGCTCGCCCTGGCCACCCGCCTGCCCGACTACCAGGCGGCGATCCGCGCCGGGCGCTGGCAGCAGGCGCCGCAGTTCTGCCTGCTGGACTTCCCCATCGTCGAACTGGAAGGCAAGACCCTCGGCCTGCTCGGCCACGGCGAACTGGGCGGGGCGGTGGCGAAGCTCGCCGAAGCCTTCGGCATGCGCGTGCTGCTCGGCGCGCTGCCGGGCCGCCCGCCGCGCGCCGACCGCCTGGCGCTGGACGAACTGCTGCCGCAGGTCGACGCCCTCACCCTGCACTGCCCGCTGACCGAGGCCACGCGCCACCTCATCGGCCAGCGCCAGCTGGACCTGATGAAGCCGAACGCCTTCCTCATCAACACCGCCCGCGGCGGCCTGGTGGACGAACAGGCGCTGGCCGACACCCTGCGCCGCGGCCACCTGGGCGGCGCGGCCTTCGACGTGCTCAGCGTCGAGCCGCCGAAGGACGGCAACCCGCTGCTGGCCGGCGACCTCCCGCGCTTCATCCTCACCCCGCACAGCGCCTGGGGCAGCCGCGAGGCGCGGCAGCGCATCGTCGGCCAGCTCAGCGAGAACGCCGCCGCCTTCTTCGCCGGCGAGCCGCGCCGGGTCGTGGTGCCGTGAGCCTGCACCTGGTCTGCGGCGACGGTGCCGCCGACGCCCTGCGCCGGGCGGTGGAGGCCGGCGTGCTGACCGAAAAAAGAATCCGCGTGATGCCGGACGACCTGGCCGTCGGCCCCCTGCTCGACGTCGACAACCCGCCCTGCCGGCAACGTGCAGCGTTCTGGCATGAACTGGGCGGCGAAGCCCTGCGCCAGCGCGAGATCGCCCTCGAACTGGCCAGCGACGCGAACTGGCTGCGCAGCCCGGACGCCGCCACCGTCACCCTCTGGCATGGCGACAGCGCCAGCGAACAACTGCTGCTGCGCCGCGCCTGCGCCTTGCTGCCGGCGCAGGTCACCCTGCGCAGCGTCGGCGCCGGCAGTGGCCAGTGCCGCTGCGAGGACCGCCACGCCATCGCCATGCTCAAGCCCGTCGAACTGGCCAACGCCCTGGCCGCCAGCCATGAAGTGGACGCCGCCGAACGCCAGCGCCTGGGCGACGACTGGCGACGCGCGCTGGCCGAGGACGCCGAACTGCGCCTGTGGCTGGACGGCGAGCTGAGCGGCGCCGGCTACGCGCACATCGACCACGTCCTGCTGGACAGCGCCAGCGAATCCTGGCGCCCGCTGCAATCGCTGATCGGCCCGACCATGGCCTACGTCGACGGCCTGTTCGTCAGCGACCTGCTGGCCACCTGGCGCCTGCGCGAACAAGTCGCGGCGGGCCGCCTGGAGCTGCGCGGCAACGACCTCTGGAGCGACGGCGAAGTGCGGCTCGCCTAGGCTCGGCCGCCGCAGCCCTGCTAAACTCGCGCCCTTTTTTCGAGGAGGCCGCATGTCCAACGCCCCCACCAGCGAAGTGCTGCTGCGCCAGATCGAGCGCTTCCAGGGCCGCGTCCTGCTGGCCGGCCTGCCCGCCGACGCCCTGCTCGGCGACCTGCCGCAGGCCCAGGGCTGGAGCTGGCACGCCGGCGAACACCCGCAGCTCGAGGCGCGCCACCCGGGCCGCTGCCACTTCGGCGCGACGGCGCCGCAAGGCCGCTTCGACGCCGCCGTGCTGTTCCTGCCCAAATCCCGCGAACTCACCGATTACCTGCTCGCCGCCCTGGCCAGCCGCGTGGCGGACGGCGAGCTGTACCTGGTCGGCGAGAAGCGCGCCGGCGTCGAGCGCGCCAGCAAGCAGCTCGGCGCATTCGGCCGCGCCAGCAAGCTGGACAGCGCCCGCCACTGCCAGCTGTGGCACGCGCACGTCGACGGCGCGCCGGCGGCGCCCGAGCTGCACGCCCTGGCGCAACGCTACGAACTGCCGCTGAGCGACGGCCCGCTGCAGGTGGTCACCCTGCCCGGCGTGTTCAGCCACGGCCGCCTGGATCGCGGCAGCGCGCTGCTGCTGGAGCATCTGGACGGCCTGCCGAGCGGCCATCTGCTGGACTTCGGCTGCGGCGCGGGCGTCATCGGCGCCACCCTCAAGCGGCGTTATCCACAGAGCCGCCTGACCCTGCTGGACGTCGATGCCTTCGCCGTCGAGAGCAGCCGCCTGACCCTGGCCGCCAACGGCCTGGACGGCGAGGTGATCGCCGGCGACGGCATCGATGCCGCGCCGGAAAACCTGGCCGCCATCGTCAGCAACCCGCCCTTCCACCAGGGCGTGCACACCAGCTACGCCGCCACCGAGCACCTGCTGCGCCAGTCCGCTCGCCACCTGGCGGCCGGCGGCGAACTGCGCCTGGTGGCCAACAGCTTCCTGAAATACCCGCCGCTGATCGAGCAGCACCTCGGCCCCTGCCAGACCCTGGCCGAAGCCGACGGCTTCCGCATCTACAGCGCCCGGCGCCGCTGACCCGAGACACCGCCGCGAGCCGCCGGAGCGGCGCGCCGCGGCATGCCCAGACCATCGAGGACACCCGTGAACCGAAGAACCAACGATGTCGAGCTGACTTTCGCCATGGGGCCGAAGGAAAAGCCGCATCACCTCAAGCGCTCCCTCAAGCCGCGCCACCTGAACATGATCGCCATCGGCGGCTCCATCGGCACCGGGCTGTTCGTCGCCTCCGGCAGCACCATCGCCACCGCGGGCCCCGGCGGCGCGCTGATGGCCTACGCGCTGATCGGCCTGATGGTGTTCTTCCTGATGAGCAGCCTGGGCGAACTGGCGGCGTACATCCCCGATTCCGGCTCGTTCTGCACCTATGGCAGCCGTTTCATCGACGATGGCTTCGGTTTCGCCATGGGCTGGAACTACTGGTACAACTGGGCGGTGACCATCGCCGCGGAGCTGGTCGCCGCGCAGCTGGTGATGAAGTTCTGGTTCCCCGACGTGCCCGGCATCTACTGGAGCGTGGTGTTCCTGGGCATCATGTTCCTGCTCAACTTCTTCTCGGTGAAAGGCTTCGGCGAGAGCGAGTTCTGGTTCGCGCTGATCAAGGTGGTCGCCGTGGTGATCTTCATCGGCATCGGCCTGGCCAGCATCATCGGCATCATGCACGGCATCGACAGCCCCGGCCTGAGCAACTTCACCGCCGGCGATGCGCCCTTCGCCGGCGGCCTGCAGGCGATGATCGGGGTGGCGATGATCGCCGGCTTCTCCTTCCAGGGCACCGAGCTGATCGGCGTGGCCGCCGGCGAGTCGGAAAACCCGCAGAAGTCCATTCCCGTCGCCATCCGCCAGGTGTTCTGGCGAATCCTGATGTTCTACATCCTGTCGATCTTCGTGATCGGCATGCTGATCCCCTACACCGATCCGAACCTGCTCAAGACCGACAGCAGCGACATCAGCACCTCGCCCTTCAGCCTGCTGTTCCAGCGCGCCGGCCTGGCCGCCGCGGCGGGGGTGATGAACGCGGTGATCCTCTCGGCGATCCTCTCCGCCGGCAACTCGGGCATGTACGCCTCGACCCGGATGCTCTACACCATGGCCACCCAGGGCAAGGCGCCGCGCCTGTTCAGCCAGGTGTCCGAGAGCGGCGTGCCGCGCTACGCCCTGTACGCCACCACGGTCATCGGCGCGCTGTGCTTCCTCACCAGCTTCATCGGCGACAAGACCGTCTACACCTGGCTGCTCAACGCCTCGGGCATGTGCGGTTTCATCGTCTGGCTGGGCATCGCCGTGTCGCACTACCGCTTCCGCAAGGCCTTCGTCCTGCAGGGCGGCGACCTGAGCAGCCTACCCTACCGCGCCAAGTGGTTCCCCTTCGGCCCGCTGTTCGCCTTCGTCCTCTGCCTGGTCATCACCCTGGGGCAGAACTACCAGGCGTTCGTCGGCGAGCAGGTGGACTGGGCCGGGCTGATCGCCACCTACATCACCCTGCCGCTGTTCCTGGCGATCTGGCTGGGCTACCGCGTGAAGAACGGCACCCGCTTCGTCCGCTACGAGGACATGGACGTGCGCCCCGGCCGCGACTGATCCGACGCGCAGGCTTGCCCAAGTCCGGCGACTTGGGCAGAATGCGCGCCGTCCTAGGGGAGTAGTCTCCCGCGAGCGCCCAGCTCGCCCGGCACGCGTCAACACACTTGGTCCGCAGACCATGGCGCGTGCGACCCACGCCTGCATCGTCCAGGCCCGGGTTTGACAAGACCTATGACACGAGCGACCTGACCCGGGGCGGGCAGGTGGCGCGTGTCATGGTGCCGAGTCGACCCGCCCCTTAGGAAGCCTGATGGAATCCCTGTTCGTCCCAACCCTGATCGTTGCCCTGGCCGAAATCGGCGACAAGACGCAACTGCTCGCGCTCGTCCTCGCCGCGCGTTTCCGCAAGCCCTGGCCGATCATCGCCGGGATCATCGCCGCCACCCTGGCCAACCACTTCGCCGCCGGCGCCATCGGCAGCTGGGTCGCCTCGTTCTTCTCGGAAACCGTGCTGAGCTGGGTGCTGGCCGCCTGCTTCCTGGCCGTGGCCGCCTGGACCCTGATTCCGGACAAGCTGGATGACGACGAAGAAGGCGCGCTGAAGAAGTTCGGCCCCTTCCTCACCACCCTGATCGCCTTCTTCCTCGCCGAGATGGGCGACAAGACCCAGGTCGCCACGGTGATGCTGGCCGCGCAGTACCCGCATTTCCTGCTGGTGGTGATGGGCACCACCCTGGGCATGCTGATCGCCAACGTGCCGGTGGTGCTGGCGGGCAACTTCGCCGCCGAGCGCCTGCCGCTCAACCTGATCCGCCGCCTCGCCGCCGCCGCCTTCGCGGTCCTCGGCCTGGCCGCCGCGTGGCACGCGCTGAAGGTCGGCGGGGTGTTCTGACGCCTGAGCGCCTGGGGGCTGGCGCGCCGGCCAATGCCTGTGCCGCGCATCCGCGACACAGTGATGCGCCATCGTCCCAGCCCTCAGGAGGCGCCATGCCGGAGAAGGATCTCAAGAAGCTCGCCCGCCAGCACATCGACCTCACCTGGAACAAGGGTCACCTGGCGCTGGCCGAGCAGCTGCACAGCCCGGACTTCATCTACAAGAGCGCCTTCACCGCGCAGCCGCTGAACAACGCCGGCTACCGCAAGCTGGTGGAGCAGATCCGCTCGGCCATGCCGGACCTGGAGGTGGTGGTGGAGGAATGCATCCGCGAAGGCAACAAGGTGTTCACCTGGAGCACCCTGCTGGGCAGCATCTCCCGCCCCGCCTTCGGCTATCCGGCCAGCAAGAAGATCCTCAGCCTGTCCGCCATGGGCTTCTGGGTGTTCAGCAGCACCGGGGAAGTCCTCGAACTGTGCACCATGTTCGACATGGAGAGCTTCCGCGCGCAGATGGGCCTGCAGAACCGGCCCTTCGCCGAGAAGGCGCTGCCCTGACATGACAAAGCCCGGCACCCGCCGGGCTTTTTCGTGCTCTTCGTAGGAGCGGATCTCATCCGCGATCCGGCCGGCAGGCCGGTAGTCGAGAACGGCACCGCTGTCGCGGTCATCGCGGATGAGATCCGCTCCTACAAGAGCAGTCCACCGCGCGCACGAATCAGAGGTAATCGTTGGCGCGGAACCAGGCGATCGCCCGCTCCAGCGTTTCCTCCAGCGGCACCTGGGACTCGAAGCACAGCTCCTCGCGCGCCTTGCGTCCGTCGAGGAACTGCCCCCCGGCCATCACCTCGATCGCCGTATCGTCCAGCAGCGGCATCTTGCCGGTCAGCCGGTAGCGCCAGCGGCCCAGGGTCGCCAGGGCGCGCGCGCGGTGCAGCGGCATCGGCGTGGGCGCCGGCTTGCCGAGCAGGCGGGCGATGGTGGCGGTCAGCTCGCCCATCTCGATGTTGTGCCCGGTGAGCAGGTAGCGCTCGCCGACCCGGCCGCGCTCCAGCGCCAGCAGCAGGCCGCGGCCGGCCTCGGCGGCGTCGATGACGTTGCGCCGGCCCGGCACGTAGTGAAGCATCTCGTCATGGGCGATGGCGGTGATCAGGCGGCCGGTGGTCGGGCCGATGTCGAGTTCGCCCAGCACCATGCCGGGAATCCCGATCACCACCGGCAAGCCGCCACGGGCCTGCTCGCGGGCCTGCTCGTCGAGCGCCCACTTGCACATGACGTAGGCGCTCTTGCCAGTGGGCAGGCCCTCGTAGAACAGCCCTTCGTGCCCCGGCAGCCCCTGCGGGTGCTGCGGCATGGCGAAGGCCGAGCCGACGTAGAGGATGTGCGGCACCTTCGCCTGCAGGCAGGCGGCGTAGAAATGGTTGGTCTGGTCCAGGGCGCTGGCCACCTCCTCCTGCCAGCGGCGCGGCCGCACCGGGTAGTAGCCGGCGCTGAAGATCACCGCGTCCAGCCCGCTCAGCGCGCGCGCCATGCCCTGGTGGTCGAAGAGTTCGGCGGCCCGGCATTCCGGTTCGAGGTAGGCCAGGCGCTGGATCTGCGACGACGGCCGATGGATCAGCACCAGCTGGTGTCCCGCGGCCTTGATGGCGCGGGCGGCATGGTGGCCGAGGAGCCCTGTGGCTCCGAGTACGGCGATTTTCACGGGCGCTCCCTGTTCAGGTTGCAAGGCGGCGCTACCGCGCGCCGCTCCTGGCGGGCCATTCACTGGCCCTTGGCTTGCTCGTACAGCGGCATCACCTTGGGAATAGCGGCCTGCAGGTTGGCCATCCGGGTACTGTCGGACGGGTGGGTGCTGAGGATTTCCGGCGGCGCCTCGCCACCGGCCTGCCCCATCTTCTGCCACAGCGTCGTCGCGGCGTTGGGGTTATAGCCGGCGCGGGCGGCCAGTTCCAGGCCGATCAGGTCGGCTTCGTTCTCGTTCTGCCGGCTGTTGGGCAGGGTCAGGCTGTATTCGACGACCTGCTGCGCCAGGTCGACGCTGCTCTGGCCCAGGCCCAGCAGGGCGCCGCCGATGCCCAGGCCCATCTGTTGGGCATAGGCCTCGGACATGGCTTCGCGGCCGTGCTCGCGCAGGGCGTGGGCGATCTCGTGGCCCATCACCGCGGCGAGTTCGTCGTCGCTCAGCTTGAGCTGATCGATCAGCCCGGTGTAGACGATGATCTTGCCGCCGGGGCCGCAGTTGGCGTTGAGCTCGTCGCTCTTGATCACGTTGACTTCCCACTTCCAGGACGGCGCGTCCGGGCGGAAGGTGCCGGTCTGCGCAATCAGCCGGCGGGCGATGGCGTTCACGCGCCTGGCATCGCCGCTGCTGGCGTCCAGCTTGCCGGCCTTCGACGCCTCGCCGAGGGTCTGCTGGTAGGACTGGGCGTACATCTGATCGACCTGCTCGCTGGACAGCATGCTGAACATGTTCTGCTGGCGGTTGACGCCGACAACGCCGCCACTGGTGGTGTTCACCTGCTGGCAAGCGCTCAGCAGCAGGGCTGCGGCCAGGCCGGCGACACGGAAAATACGGGGCATGCTGCTCTCCTGAAACTGCGCAATCTGCCAAAGACAGCGCGCATGGTAGGCCGCCCCCCGGTGGCCGGCAACCACCCCGCAACGGGCGGCGCCCGACCTCGTTACAACCCATTACAACCGCCGCCTAAGGAATCCTCCCGGCCGTGCCGATAAGGAAGGACACGCAGGCTCAGGGACAGTCGGGTACCCGGTATGAAATTCAAGTCGATCCAGTTTTCCGTGGTGGTGCTGGCCGGCGCCAGCGTCCTGGCGGTGGTCGCTGCACTGGTGCTGTACGCCCTGTTCGCCGGGGCGCGGACGGAGGCCATGGTGCAGGAGCGCACCCAGCGCCTGCTCGAACAGGTGATCAACGAGCGCCTGGTGGCCATGGCGCGCGGCCAGGTCAGCCAGATCCAGCGCGAGCTGGAATACCCGCTGACCGTCGCCAGGGACCTGGCCAACACCAACGCCCTGATCGACCAGACCGACGCCAGCGGCGCCGCGCGGCTGGGCATCGGCCGCGAGCAGATGTCCGGCCTGCTGCGCCAGACCGTGGAGCAGAATCCCAAGCTGCTCGATGCCTTCGCCGGCTGGGAACCCAACGCCTTCGCCGGCAACGACAGCGACTACGCCGGCCGCGCGGGCTACGACGCCAGCGGCCGCTTCATGCCCTGGTGGTACCGCAAGGCCGACGGCAGCCTGACCGTCGAGGCCATGGGCGACACCCTGGAAAGCCAGAAGATCCAGCCCACCGGCGTGCGCGAGGGCGAGTACTACCTGTGCCCGAAGGAGAAGCGCCAGCCCTGCATCATCGACCCGGCGCCCTACGAGATGGGCGGCAAGATGGTGCTGATGTCCTCCTTCAACGCGCCGATCCTGGTCAACGGCCAGTTCAAGGGTTCGGTGGGCGTCGACCTGTCGCTGGACTTCATCCAGACCCTGCTGAAGAACGCCGACAGCCACCTCTACGACGGCGCCGGCGAGATGGCGCTGATCTCCAGCAACGGCCGCCTGGTCGCCTACACCAAGGACGCCGGCAAGCTCGGCGAGCCGGCCGCCAGCGTGCTGGACGCCGATGCCGTCGCCAAGCTGCCCGGGCTCACGCTGGACCAGCCGCTGTCGACGCTCGACGCGCAGCACGGCCAGATCGAGCTGTTCCTGCCCTTCTCCATCGCCGACACCGGCGCGCGCTGGACGCTGGTGCTGCAATTGCCGCAGGACGCGGTGCTGGGCGAGCTGAACAAACTGCAGAGCGACCTGAAATCCCAGCGCGACGGCGACACCCTCGGCATGACCCTGGTCGGCCTGCTCGTCGCCGCCATCGGCCTGGCGGTGATCTGGCTGGTCGGCCACGGCATCGCCCGCCCGCTGCGCCAGCTGGTCGGCATGCTCGACGACATCGCCCAGGGCGAAGGCGACCTGACCCGCCGCCTGACCAGCGACCGCGCCGACGAACTGGGCTCGATCGCCAGGGGCTTCAACACCTTCCTCGGCAAGCTGCAGGGCATGATCGGCCAGGTGGTGACCTCGGTGCAGCACGTCAGCGATTCCTCCGAGCACACCGCCGACATCGCCATCCGCACCAACCAGGGCGTGCAGCAGCAACTGGCGGAAATCGAGCTGGTGGCCACCGCCGTCCACGAGATGACCGCCACCGCCCAGGACGTGGCGCGCAACGCCACCCACGCGGCGGAAGCGGCCAACCACGCCGACCAGGCCGCGCACCAGGGCAAGCGCATCGTCGAGAGCAGCTCGGCGGCGATCCAGGCGCTGGCCGGCGAGATCGGCCGCGCGGTGAACGTGGTGCAGGCCCTGGCCCGCGACAGCGAGAACATCAACGCGATCCTGGTGGCCATCCGCGGCATCGCCGAGCAGACCAACCTGCTGGCCCTCAACGCCGCCATCGAAGCGGCACGCGCCGGCGAACAGGGGCGCGGCTTCGCGGTGGTCGCCGACGAGGTGCGCAACCTGGCGCAGAAGACCCAGCAGGCCACCGAGGAAATCCAGTCGATGATCCAGCAGCTGCAGAACGGCACCCGCGAAGTGGTGCAGGTGATGCAGCACAGCCAGGAGAAGACCGACGACAGCGTGCGCCACGCCGGCGAGGCGGCCCAGGCGCTGGAATCGATCACCCAGGCGGTGTCGGTGATCAACGACATGAACACCCAGATCGCCAGCGCCGCCGAGGAACAGAGCGCGGTGGCCGAGGACATCAACCGCAACGTCAGCAACATCGGCCTGGTCGCCAACCAGGTGGCCGGCGGCGCCGACGAGGCCTCCCAGGCCAGCGCCGAGCTGACCCGGCTGGCCGAGCAGCAGCGGCGGCTGGTGAATCAGTTCAAGGTGTAGCGTGATCGCGGACATGGATCCGCTTCTACAGGGCGCCAGCGCTGCATGGTTGCGGCTCTTGATCTCGTAGGAGCGGACCTTGTCCGCGAAATCCCGCGAGGCGGAATCCGTCCCCACGGGAAATCACCGCAGCGCGCCGCTCAGGCCCCGTTCGCGAGCAAGCTCGCTCCTACGGGTGTTCATGCCCTCGACACAGGAGTGCCCCGAGGCCTTCGCGGACAAGGGCTGGGCGCCCCCTCTCTTCTACAGGGAATCCGCCCCTCAGGCCGGGGTCAGGCACTCCGGCCCGTTGCAGGCGGGGTCGTTGACGAAATTCGCCAGCACCTGCTCGCGCAGGCGCGCCTGGGGCAGTTGCAGCAGCTCCAGCAGCCGCGCCGTATCGGTGTCGTTCGACAGCCACTGCGCCTGCTCGGCCGCGTCGAGGATCAGCGGCCGGCGCATGTCGCCCGCCGCCTGGGTGACCATCGCCACGCTGTAATAGGTGTGGCCCGCCACCGGATAGGCCTCCCACACCGCCGCGAAACAGATCAGCCCGCCGCCGGAAAGCCAGTGCGGCCGCTTGCGCACGCCGCGCCACTCGTAGAAGCCGTTGGCCGGCAGCAGGCAGCGGCGCTGGGCGAAGGCGTCGCGGAACATCGGCTGCTCGGCGATGGTTTCGGCGCGGGCGTGGGCCGGCGTGCGCGACAGGTCCTTCAGCCAGGCCGGCGTCAGGCCCCAGCGCGCCAAGTCGGCGCGGCGCGCACCGCCCTCCTCGCGCAGCATCAGCACGCGCGCGCCGGGGGCGAGGTTCCACTGCGGCTGCAACTCTGCGGGGAACCCGGCGCTGTCGGCGAGCTCGCGATTCCAGCGGAACAGGGCGTAGCGGCTGGTCATGGGAGGAAAGGATTCATGAGGACGGGGGAGGAACCATCAGCAGAGCAGGACGCCAGGGCCGGCGTCGTTGTCGTCGGCGGGCCCCGGCAGGGGTTGCGCGGCATTGTACGCGGCGATCAGTTCCCTCGCGCGCTCGGCGTGCTCGTCCTCGACCCACAGGTGCAGCAGGCCCATGCCCGGCAGCTCGCCGATACCGCCGAGCAGGTGGCGCCCGCCCAGGTGCGACGAAATGCCCTCGTTGGCCAGCATCCCGGCCAGCAACTCGGCCTCGATCAGGTCGGCGGGTTCGTAGATTCGCTGCATCAGTCGTCCTCCCGCTGCACTTCCAGAGTCCAGTCCACGCCGTCGGTGCAGAGCTGGAACAGGATCGGCCGGCAACACACCGGGCAGTCTTCATAGTAACGCTGGTCGCCGCCGGAGAGGTCGAGCAGCGCCTCCGCCGGCTCGCCGCAATAGGGGCAGGTATAGGCCTGACGTTCGAGCATCGCTGGTTCCCCTGTGACTTCCGTTTATAATCGCGCGGTCTTTCAGGGCGCCCGGCCTGACCAGGCGGTCCCCCGGGAGCCCTCCGAGTCGTCTACTTCGCGGCCCGGCCCGTGATATCCCAAAAAAATTCATAGAGAGCATGATGGGCGAGTTCGAAGCCATCCGACCTTACGACGACGCCGAAGTCCCGGCCGTCCTGCAACGCCTGCTGAGCGATGACGCCTTCCTCGGCGCGCTGGCGCGTTACCGCTTTCCCCGTCTGTCCGGCCCGCTCGGCTGGCTGCTCAGACCACTTATAGCCCATCGGCTGGCCCGCGAAGTCACCGGCATCCGCAGCATCGTCGCGCTGCAGGACAAGTTCGAGCCCTATGTCGACCGCACCATCGAGCATGCCACCGACGGGGTCACCTACTCCGGCGTCGAGCGCCTGAAGCCCGGCCGCGCCTACCTGTTCATCGCCAACCACCGCGACATCGTGATGGATCCGGCCTTCTGCAACTATGCGATCTACCACGCCAAGCTGCCGACGCCGCGCATCGCCATCGGCGACAACCTGCTGCAGAAGCCCTTCGTCAGCGACCTGATGCGCCTGAACAAGAGCTTCATCGTGCACCGCTCGATCAGCGGCCGGCGCGAGAAGCTGGCGGCGTACCAGAACCTCTCGGCCTACATCAATCACTCGATCTGCAAGGACGGCCAGTCGATCTGGATCGCCCAGGCCGAGGGCCGCGCCAAGGACGGTGACGACCGCACCGACTCGGCGATCCTCAAGATGTTCCACATGAGCCGCAAGGACGAGCCGTTCGCCCAGGTGGTCCGCGAGCTGCACCTGATCCCGGTGTCGATCAGCTACGAATACGACCCCTGCGACGCCGCCAAGGCCTGCGAGATGTTCACCCGCGCCAGCACCGGCGAATATAAGAAGGCGCCGGGCGAGGACGACCGCAGCATCGTCCAGGGCATCACCGGCTACAAGGGCCGCGTGCACATCAACTTCGGCGAGGAAGTCACCGGCGAGTTCGGCGACGCCAAGCAGCTGGCCGCCGAGCTGGACCGGCAGATCCTCGGCAACTACCGGCTGTTCCCGGTGCACTACCTGGCCTACGAGGCCTCCGAGCTGCGCGACCCGGGCCTGCAGGTGCCCACCGCCGAGAGCCTGTTCAAGGGCGAGGAACTGCGCCGCGCCCGCACCGAATGGGAGCGTCGCCTGGCGGCCTGCCCCATCGAGCAGCGCGCCTACCTGATCCTGCAATACGCCAACCCGGTACTGAACCAGTACCGCCTCCGGCAGGCATGAAAAAAGGCGCCCTCGGGCGCCTTTTTCAATTCCGTCGCATCACAGCCGCGTGCTGAACCAGCTGACCGCCAGCGCCAGCGCCATGCAGGCGAAGCCGAAACGGTAGAAGAAGCGGTTCAGCCGGGCCGTCGGCTCGAAGCTGTCCAGCGGTTGCGGCTGCACCTCGCTTTCGGCGACCAGTCGCGCCAGGGCCAGGCGTTCGCGGCGGCGGGTGGCGAGCAACAGCCAGGCGCCCGCAAGGGCGAAGAACAGCGCCAGATCATTGAGGATCCGGCCGGGATGGGCCTGGAACAGATTCCAGAGCGCCTGCAGCGACATCACAACCTCCGCCTCGGGACTGCACGCCAGTTATCGCGAAGGAAAGCCGGGGGTGAGTCTGCTGGATGAACGGGCATCGCCCGTCATGGATGAGAAATATTCGTCGCGCATTTTATCCGCAGGCCAGTCGCCTCAGCCAGCGCGCAACGCTCATTTACGACGAGCGTAAGAATTATCGGAAAAGGGTCTAAGACCCCTCTGCCACCTGGCACGCCATTGGCTTCAACGATTCTGCCCATCCGGTCCTTCGCTAGGAGATTCGTCATGCTCGAGATCGTCCCCCACGAAAGCACCTACCTGATCGAACACCTGGAAGAAATCGAAGCAGTGGTCACCGAACTGTCCTTCAACGTCCAGGACGACCACTGGCTGGTCTATACCCAGGCCTGCGGCCACGAACACCTGGACCTGCCGGAAACCCACGAGCGCGTACCGTTCTGCGAAGTCGATCCGTACCGCCAGGCGGCCTGACCCGCACGTTCGGCCGCCCATGAAAAAGCCCGGCTCAGGCCGGGCTTTTTCATGCCGGAATCGATCAGCGCTGGTTCAGCGTCTGGCCGATGGTCGGGTCCTTGAACACGCGGTTCAGGGCATCGCTGAGCACCTCGCTCACCAGCTTGGTGTTGGTCGCCTGGTTGGGCGCCATGCCGAAACGCTGGTTGGTCGATGCGCCGTAGCGGCCGCTGTAGCGACGCACGCTGTTCTGCACGTCGACGCGGAAGGTGGCGCCGATGTCGGCCTCGGTGACGTACACGCCTTCCTTGGGCGACTGGTACTTCAGTTCGGCCAGGGTCAGGGTCAGTTGCGGCGCGTTGTAGGCGTTCGGCGACGGGGTGAAGCCCAGCAGGCGCACGGCGGCTTCGGCCTGGGCCTGCAGCTTGGGAATCACGTCCTCGCTGCGCACGGTGATCGAGCTGGTTTCGGAATACAGGCCGCCACGGGTGCCCAGCGAGGTGCTGGGACGGCCGTCGACGACCTTCACCACCACCGGCTGGCCCTGGCCAACGGGGGCGATGGGGCCCTTGAACACCGGGTCCGGGTTGAGTTGTTGCGGGCTGAGGGCACAGCCGCTCAGGGCCAGGCTGGCAACAGCGATAAAGCTGAGCAACAAGCGTTGCAGCATGCTCATCTCTCCATGGGGTGGGCAATGGCCGGCAGTATACCGGCCGTCAGCGCGGGCAGATAGCGCCTGGCCATTGGACGCGGAATCCGCTTCCCGGGTTCCCTGGCCGGCGCGGCCGGACGCCGTATCGACCCGCCCAGGTGCGGGGCGCACCTCCTCGGGACGGGAAAGGCAAATCAAGAGGTATGTACTAGGAAAAAAGTCTAAGGTGCAGGGCTTTTTTTTTCTTTCGCCGCTATAATCGCCCCCCGATTATAAGGACGCCTCCTGGTCGGGCCCCGCACGATGCCGACACACCGTGTCTCGCCTCTGCCTCCCCTCAAAGAGAGTCGCCACTCGCCTCGGTCACTGGCCGTCGCACATTACGTTCGTTGCGCAGAACGCTTGGCAAGGATGCAGCCGCCCACTCCGTACGGAGACCGGACCGGCCCGCAACGACGACCCCCTTTGAGTTTCACGCCTCCAAAAGAGCGTGATCTGAAGGTTTTTCACTACTTCACGAGAGTGTGGCGAGCAATGAATAGTTTTGCGTCGGTAGCAGCACCATTAACGTCTGACACCGCAGCACTGAATCGCTTTTTCGGCACCGGAAGCCGCGCATAAGCGCCCACCCGGATGCACTTGCGGATGCCCGACGTCCGCCGTGGACTGCCGAGAAGGAACGCATTTCCCCCTCCTCCGATCCCGGCTTGGGCGCATTCGCGAAAGGTCCTTTGACCTGAGAAGAATTCGGACAGGCGGCTTATCCGCGTTCAGCGCGAAGTCCCTGTCACAACTGGCTGCTGATAGATTTCTGGAGACGCGTTAATGGCGCAGAACGATTACGAATCGATGGACGTGCTGCTGGTAGGCGCCGGCATCATGAGCGCAACCCTGGCTGTCCTGCTCAAGGAGGTCGATCCGGGCGTCAAGCTCGAGATCGTCGAACTGCAGGAGTCCGGAGCCATCGAGAGTTCCAACCCGTGGAACAACGCCGGTACCGGCCACGCCGGTCTCTGCGAGCTGAACTACACCCCGCAGGCCGCCGACGGCTCGGTCGACATCAAGAAGGCGGTGAACATCAACGCCCAGTTCGAGGTGTCCAAGCAGTTCTGGGCCTACCTCGCCGGGAAGGAAGCCTTCGGCTCGCCGCGCAACTTCATCAACCCCGTTCCGCACATGAGCTTCGTTCGCGGCAAGGACATCCCCTTCCTGAAGAAGCGCCATGAGCTGCTCAGCCAGCACCACGCGTTCGCCTCGATGCGGTACACCGAGGACCGCGCCACGATCGGCGAATGGGCGCCGCTGACCATGCCCGGCCGCCCGGCCGACGAGCAGGTCGCCGCCACCCGCGTGGAAAGCGGCACCGACGTCAACTTCGGCGCGCTGACCAACCAGCTGCTGAGCTACCTGGCCAGCCGCGAAGGCAGCGCAGTCCGCTACTTCCAGAAGGTGGTGGGCCTGGAGCGCAACGGCGACGGCTGGCTGGTGGACATCAAGAACACCCAGTCGGGCGAAGCGCGCAGGATCAACGCGAAGTTCGTCTTCCTCGGCGCCGGCGGCGGCGCGCTGCCGCTGCTGCAGATGTCCGGCATCCCGGAAAGCAAGGGCTTCGGCGGCTTCCCGGTGAGCGGCCAGTGGCTGCGTTGCGACAACCCGGAAGTGGTCAAGCACCACCAGGCCAAGGTCTACAGCCAGGCCGAAGTGGGCGCCCCGCCGATGTCCGTACCGCACCTGGACACCCGCGTGGTCGACGGCAAGAAGTCCCTGCTGTTCGGACCCTACGCCGGCTTCTCCACCAAGTTCCTGCGCCATGGTTCCTTCCTCGACCTGCCGCTCTCGGTGCGCACCAGCAACCTGCTGCCGATGCTCGCCGTGGCCCGCGACAACATGGACCTCACCCGCTACCTGGTGAAGGAAGTCATGCAGTCCATGGAGCAGCGCATCGACTCCCTGCGCAAGTTCTACCCCGAGCTGAACCCGGCCGACTGGCGCCTGGAAACGGCCGGCCAGCGCGTGCAGATCATCAAGAAGGACGCCAAGAAAGGCGGCATCCTGCAGTTCGGCACCGAGCTGGTGGCCGCCGAGGACGGCACAATCGCCGCCCTGCTCGGCGCCTCCCCGGGCGCGTCGGTCACCGTGTCGATCATGCTGGGCCTGCTGGAGCGCTGCTTCCCCGAGCGCTACAAGTCGGCCGAGTGGACCGCCAAGCTCAAGGAAATCTTCCCGGCCCGCGAGAAGCAGCTGGAAACCGACGCCGCGACTTACCGCGAAGTCAACCTGATGACCGCCGACCGGCTGCAGATCATCGCCGCGTCCTGAGCCTTGCGCCCATGAAAAAGCCCGCCTTCCGGCGGGCTTTTTCGTTTCCGGTGCGGTCAGTGACAGCTGACCATCCAGCCGACGCCGAAGCGGTCGGTGAGCATGCCGAAGCGCTGGGCCCAGAAGGTCTTCTCCAGCGGCATGTCCACCCGCCCCTCCTCCGCCAACGCGGCGAACGCCTGCTCCGCCGCCACCACGCTGCGCAGCGCCAGGTGCAGGGAGAAACCATTGAAGGCGGCGTTGTGCTCGCCACGGCCATCGGACAGCAGAACCTCGCTATCGCCGATCCGCAGGCTGGCGTGCATCACCTTGTCCAGCCAACCGTCCGGCACCGGCGACGGGCCGGGCGCTTCCTCGTAGCGCATCAGCATGTTGAGTTCGGCGCCCACGGCGTGTTGGTAGAAGGCAATGGCCTCATCGGCGCGACCATGGAAAAACAGATAGGGCTGTACTTGCACGGCTTCGTCCTCGCCTGTCGTTATCGTTGTAAGGAGAAGTCTAGGCGCGGAATCGGGGATGGGTTCGCGAGCAAGCTCGCTCCTACGAAAAGCAAAAGCGGTTTCCAGAGGAATATCCGCGCGCGCCGGAGCGCCCCTTCAGGAGGCCGAGTGGAATCGGAGTTTCAGGGGTCGAGCGGCATGGATGCCGCGAGAGCGTTGTCGGGCCAGGGATGGCCCGTCAACGCGGGCCCCTGAAACTTCGATGGAACGAGGGAAGTCCCGCGAAGCGGGACCCGGATGATGGGGCACAGACCTTTGCCTACTTTGGGTCGTTTGCCAAAGTAGGTCGCCCGAGGGGGCGAAACAAAATCTTTCAGCACACGCCGAAGCGGCGCAGAAACACCCAAACAAAAAGCATCGCGGACAAGGTCCGCTCCTACGAAAGCGGGCCTCGAGAAGCACCGGGCAACAGAAACGAAAAAGCCCGCACAAGGCGGGCTTTTCAACGAGTCGAAGCGATCAGCCGCGGGCAGCCTTGATCACTTCGATATAGGGCTCGGCCTGGCGCTGGTCCTGGACCAGGGCGATGAAGTCCTGGCCCTTGGCATCCTTGGCGGACAGGTCGTAACCAGCCTCGACGAAGAAGCCGACGAAGCGCTCGAAGTCGTCGATGCGCAGGCCACGGTAGGCCTTGACCAGCTTGTGCAGGGAGGGCGGGGTGTCGTCGGCCGGCTCCACGCTGAGGAACAGCTTGATGGCGTCATCGCCGATTTCTTCGCCAATCACCTGCTTCTTGTCTTTACGCATCGCTCGCTTCTCTCTACGACTGACTCGGGGATCGCGGCCCGCATCGGTTCAGGCCGGGCGCCACGGAACGGCGAGTTTAACCCTGCGCGCGGGCGTGGCTCAACGCGCGCGCACCGCGCCGGTGTGCAGGTCGGCCCAGATATGGCCGTTGGCATAGCTGAGGAACTGCACATAGACGGTGCCGTTGCGCAGCAGGTCGAGCAGCTGTGGATAAGCCGCCTGTGGGTAATAGAGGCTGAGCACGCGGGTCTTCTCGTCGTAGACCGGCTTCTTCAGGCTCTTGCCCTCGGCGTCGAAGCTGATCACCACCTGGCTGATCTCCGCGCCCTTGTTCATCGGCTTGCCTTTCAGGCGCAGCAGCGCCGGCGTGGTGATCGGGATCGGCTGCTGGCTGGACTGGCGCTGGTTGCCCAGCACCACGCTGTATTCGGTGACCTGCAGCAGTTGCTGCTGCTCCGGCTCGCCCTGGCGCAGGCCGGCATCATCCGGCGGCAGGAACTGGCTGTGCATCGGCGCGGCAGCGGCGACAAGAGGGAGACAGAACAGCAGCGCCAGCACGGCGCCCGGCATGCGAACGGACATCATCACCTCCGCGGGACAGGGCGCAGCACTCTAGCACGCGCCCGGAGCGGCACGACAGGCGCACATGGCGAGCGCACCGATACATTGATAGCCTTCGAAGCAACCATCCATAAACATCGAAAAAACCATGCTGCACAACGTCTCCGACCTCGACCTGCGCCTGCTGCGCATCTTCGCCTGCGTGGTGCGCTGCGGCGGCTTCTCCGCCGCCCAGGGCGAACTGGGCATGGGCCAGTCGACCATCAGCACGCACATCGCCAGCCTGGAGACGCGCCTGGGCTATCGCCTGTGCGAGCGTGGCAAGGGCGGCTTCCGCCTGACCGAGAAAGGCGAGCGGGTGCTGGACTACGCGCAGAACCTGTTCGCCGCGCTGGGCGAGTTCCGCGACCAGGTTCAGTCGCTGGCCGGGCGGCTGGTCGGCGAGCTGCACATCGGCCTGGCCGACAACATCGCCACCCTCCCCGGCGCGCGCATCCACCAGACCCTGGCGCGCTTCAACCGCCGCGACCAGGACGTGCGCCTGCACTTCCTCATCGAATCCTCCAGCGAACTGGAGCGCCTGGTGCTCAACAGCCGCCTGCACCTGGCCATCGCCTGCTTCAGCCGGCGCCTGCCGAACCTGCGCTACGAGCCGCTGTACCACGAGCGGGTGGCGGTGTTCTGCGGGCGCGAACATCCGCTGTTCGACAAGGAGGTGACGGACGCCGCCGAGCTGGAAAGCTGCGACTGGGTCCAGCACGGCTATGCGGTGGCCGACGTGCAGCTGCCGGCCGACGCGCAGCGCAGCACGGCCTTCACCCAGCACATGGAAGCGGTGCTCCTCGCGGTACGCGCCGGCACGCACCTGGGCTACCTGCCGACGCATTACGCCGAGCGCTGGGTGCAACAGGGCGAGATGCGCGCCCTGTTGCCGGACCGCCTCGGCTACGGCATCACCCACAGCCTGGTGGTGCGCGACGAGCCGGGACACAACGAAGCACTGCAGGCGCTGGTGGAGGACCTGCGCCTGGAGCACGGAGTGGAATCAATCAGCGCGGCGCGGTGATGTGCTTGATGTCGAGGAACGCCGACAGGCCCCACGGGCCCAGCTCGCGGCCGATGCCGCTGCGCTTGCCGCCGCCCCAGGAGGTCTGCGGGAACACCACCTGCGGCGAGTTCAGCCAGACGTGGCCGGCCTCCAGGCGCTCCGCCACGCGCTGGGCGCGTTCCAGGTCGGCGCTGCACACGGTGGCGGCCAGGGCGAAGTCGCTGTCGTTGGCCTGGCGCAGGGCGTCAGCCTCGTCGTCGAAGCGGCGCACGCAGAGCACCGGGCCGAAGATTTCCTCGCGCCACAGGCGGCTGTCCGCCGGCACCTCGGCATAGACGGTCGGACGGATGAACCAGCCCTCGCCGGCTTCGCCGCCGGTCAGGCAATTCAGGCCCTCGTCGCGGGCGACGGCGAAGTAGTCGAGCACCTTGCGGTACTGCGCCTCGCTGGTCATCGGGCCCATGTCGGTCTCGCCCAGCAGCGGGTTGCCGACGCGCAGCCCCTCCACTGCGGCCTTCAGCTTGGCCAGCAGCGCATCGGCGATGGACGCCTGCACCAGCAGGCGCGAGGTGGCGGAGCACATCTGCCCGGCGTTCCAGTAGACGCCGGCGATGATCCACTGCACCGCCTCGTCCAGGTCGCAGTCCTCGAACACCAGGATCGGCGACTTGCCGCCCAGCTCCAGTCCCACCGGCAGGGTGCGCGCGGCGGCGGCTTCCATCACCTTGCGGCCCACGGCGTTGCTGCCGGTGAAGGACAGCTTGGCGATGCCCGGATGGCCGCACAGCGCGGCGCCGGCATCGGCCAGGCCGGGCACCAGGTTCAGCACGCCGGCGGGCAGGCCGATGGCGTCGGCGATTTCACCCAGCACCAGTTCGATCAGCGGGGTGATCTCGGACGGCTTGAGCACCACGGTGCAGCCCGCCGCCAGCGCCGGCGCGACTTTCCAGGCGCTGGTCACCAGCGGGAAGTTCCACGGCACGATCAGCCCGACCACGCCGAGGGGCTCGAAGCGGGTCTGCGAGCGGAAGCCGGCGTCCGGCAGGGCGACTTCGGCGTTCTGCCGGGTGTCCAGCTGGTCGGCCAGCTCGGCGTAGTAGGCGAAGGTGGCGATGGCGTCGCCGATGTCGATTTCGGCCTCCAGACGCGGCTTGCCGCTGGCCTGCATCTGCAGGGCGATCAGCGCTTCGCGGCGGGCGTCCAGCTGTTCGGCGAAGCCGCGCAGGTAGCCGGCACGCTCGGCGGCACGGGTCTGGCGCCAGTCGGCGAAGGCACGCCGGGCCGCGGTGACGGCGCGCTCGATATCGGCGGCGGCGGCGCAGGCGACTTCCGGCAGCGCTTCACGGGTGGACGGATCGATCGGGCGCAGGACGGCGCCGCTGTCGGCGGCCTGCCACTGGCCATCGATATAGAGAAGACGGGACATGCGAACCTCGGGCGGTTTTTCGTGAGGGCCGCAGGATAGGTGGGGCATGCATCGGCAAAAATGCGTGTTTCGCCATGCATGCATCGACAGGATTCAATGCATTCAGTAGGAGCGACGGGGGCGCCTGGCCCTTGTCCGCGAAATCCTGGCTCCCGGCCCCATCGGAGTGCCTTACAGGCGCTTTTCGCGGACAAGGTCCGCTCCTACGGGAACAACCGGCGCCAAGGGTCGCAGCAGGGGTCAGGCCGGAAACTGCGCCCGCATCCAGGCCAGGTATTCGGCGGCGCCCGCCTCGCCCTCGCGCGGGGCCCACTGGCCGCGCTCGTCCTCGGCCAGCGGCACGAAGGGGCCGGCCTTGGCTTCGAACATCACGCTGTCCGGCTCCAGCGCGACGATGGCGTGGAAGGTGCCCGGCGGCAGGTCGGCGCCGACGCATTCGCCGCCCGCGCGCAGTTCGCGGGTGGCGAGCAGCTCGCCGGAGTCGGAGAAGACCAGCAGGCCCAGCGCGCCCTTCACCGCCAGCAGGCTCTCGGCCTTGTCCGGGTGGCGATGGCAATGCGGCGGGATGTAGCTGTCCGGCTGCAACGCGTTGAGCAGCCGGTGGCAGGGTTCGGCCTGCTCGTGGAAGTTGTGGTTCTGCCGGCGCCGGGGACTGGCGGCGGCGCGGGCCGCGAGCTCGTCGAACAGCGCGCTGTCGAGGAAACGCGGCCCGCTCATCGTCACAGGCCCTTGACCGCGAAGATGCCGGCGGCGTTGCGCCAGTAGCCCTTGTAGTCCATGCCGTAGCCGAAGATGTAGCGGTCGATGCAGGACAGCCCCACGTAGTCGGCCTTCAGGTCCGGGCGGGCCTTGCGGTCGTGGTCCTTGTCGATCAGCACGGCGGTGTGCACGTGGCGGGCGCCGGCGTGCTTGCAGAAGTCGATGATCGCCGAGAGGGTGTGCCCTTCGTCGAGGATGTCGTCGACGATCAGCACGTCGCGGTCGATGAAGGAGACTTCCGGCTTGGCCTTCCAGAACAGCTCGCCGCCGGTGGTCTCGTTGCGGTAACGGGTCGCATGCAGGTAGGACGCTTCCAGCGGGAAATTCAGCAGCGGCAGCAGCTTGCCGGAGAAGATCAGGCCGCCGTTCATCACGCAGAACACCACCGGGTTGGTCTCGGCCAGGGTGCCGTTGATGGCCTCGGCCACGCGGGCGATGGCGGCCTCGACCTCGGCGTTGGTGTAAAGGCAGTCGGCTTCGGCCATGACTTGGCGGATGTGCGCGAGATCGACGGACATGGGGGTTCTCCGGAAAAAGTGCGGAAAGGTACCTATAGGCGTGCCATGGGGCAAGGGGCAGCGGACGAAACTCGCCAACAATCGTGGCCCAAGGTGGCTAGGATGCATTACGCTACCGCAATTTTTTTGCCAGCCCGTCCGGAGACCCCGTCCATGCCCATACTCGAGATCCGCCATCCCCTGATCCGACACAAGATCGGTCTGATGCGCCGCCATGACATCAGCACCAAGAATTTCCGCGAGCTGGCCCAGGAAGTAGGCGCCCTGCTGACCTACGAAGCGACCAAGGACCTGCCGCTGGAGAACTACGAGATCGAAGGCTGGGCCGGCCCGGTGCAGGTGGAGAAGATCGCCGGCAAGAAGATCACCGTGGTGCCGATCCTGCGCGCCGGCATCGGCATGCTCGACGGCGTGCTCAGCCTGATTCCGGGCGCCAAGGTCAGCGCCGTGGGCGTGGCGCGCAACGAGGAAACCCTGGAAGCGCACACCTACCTGGAAAAGCTCGCACCGGACATCGCCGAGCGCCGCTCGCTGATCATCGACCCGATGCTGGCCACCGGCGGCTCCATGGTCGCCACCATCAACCTGCTGAAGAGGGCCGGCAGCAAGGACATCCGCGCCATGGTGCTGGTGGCGGCGCCGGAAGGGATCAAGGCGGTCAACGATGCGCATCCGGACGTGCTCATCTATACCGCGTCGATCGACCAGTGCCTGAACGAGAACGGCTACATCATGCCGGGCCTGGGCGATGCCGGTGACAAGATCTTCGGCACCAAGCAGAAGGACACCTGATTCATGGCCGATGAATTCAACGAACCGCTGTGGCGCCAGGTCATCTCCGGCGCGCAGATGCTCTTCGTGGCCTTCGGCGCGCTGGTGCTGATGCCGCTGATCACCGGCCTGGACCCGAACGTCGCGCTGTTCACCGCCGGCTTCGGCACCCTCATGTTCCAGCTCGTCACCGGCCGCCAGGTGCCGGTGTTCCTGGCTTCGAGCTTCGCCTTCATCACCCCGATCATCCTCGCCAAGGGCCAGTTCGGCCTGGCCGCGACCATGGGCGGCGTGGTGGCGGCGGGCTTCGTCTACACCTTCCTGGGCCTGGCGGTGAAGATCAAGGGCACCGGCTTCATCGACCGCCTGCTGCCGCCGGTGGTGATCGGTCCGGTGATCATCTCCATCGGCCTGGCCATGGCGCCGATCGCCGCCAACATGGCGATGGGCAAGGCCGGCGACGGCAGCGAGCTGATCCCGTACAAGACCGCCATGCTGATCTCCATGCCGGCGCTGATCACCACCCTGATCGTCGCGGTGTTCGGCAAGGGCATGCTGCGCCTGGTGCCGATCATCGCCGGCGTGCTGGTGGGCTACGGCCTGGCCTTCGCCTTCGGGGTGGTCGACGTGGCGAAGATCGTCGCCGCCCCCTGGCTGGAGCTGCCGAAGTTCACCGCCCCGGAATTCAACTGGCAGGCCATCCTGTTCATCGTCCCGGTGGCGCTGGCCCCGGCCATCGAGCACATCGGCGGCGTGATCGCGATAGGCGGCGTGACCGGCAAGAACTACCTGAAGACCCCGGGCCTGCACCGCACCCTGCTCGGCGACGGCATCGCCACCTCCGCCGCCGGCCTGTTCGGCGGCCCGCCGAACACCACCTACGCGGAAGTGACCGGCGCGGTGATGCTGACCAAGAACTACAACCCGAAGATCATGACCTGGGCGGCGGCGTTCGCCATCGGCCTGGCCTTCGTCGGCAAGTTCGGCGCCATCCTGCAGAGCATCCCGGTGCCGGTGATGGGCGGCATCCTCTGCCTGCTGTTCGGCACCATCGCCTCGGTGGGCATGAACACCCTGATCCGCCACAAGGTCGACCTGTCCCAGGCGCGCAACCTGTGCATCGTCTCGGTGACCCTGGTGTTCGGCATCGGCGGCGTGCTGATCGGCACCGGCACCGGCCCGGACGATTTCGGCCTGAAGGGCATCGCCCTGTGCGCCATCGTCGCGATCCTGCTAAACCTGATCCTGCCGGGCGAGGAAGGCTGGGAGAACAAGGCGCTGGAAGAAGGCGCCGGCGAGAAGTCCGCCGAGTGAGTCAGGGGCGCCGCCAGCCGGCGGCGCCCTGCCCACGGAAAGTCCGGCGAACGCACGCTCCCGCTGACGGTCCACTGCGCATGAAACAACGACTCGGCCAGAACGCTCCCCCGCCCTGCCCCGCTCCCGCCACCCTGCCGCCCCTGCCGGAGGCGCGCCGGTGAGTCGCGCCTGGTGGCTGCTGCTGGGCCTGGTCGGCGCCTCGCTGGTTCCCCTGGTGCTGGGCGGCCAGGAGATGCTCGCCGACATCCTGGCGTTCCCCCTCGACAGCCTGCTGATCATGTTCGGCATGATCCTGCTGTGCTGGCTGATCAACGCCCAGAAGCTGCGGGTGCTGCTCAACGGCCGCGCCGGCGAGATCGGCCGGGTCCGCTCGGTGGGCATCATCATGGCCTCGGAATTCGCCTTCTACGCCACCCCGGGCGGCACCGGCGCACCGCTGACGCTGATGATGCTGCTGTCGCGCCACGGCATGCGCCCGGCGCAGAGCAGCGCGATCTTCGCCGTGGACCAGTTGAGCGACCTGCTGTTCTTCCTTTGCGCGCTGGCGGCGGTGCTGGTGTCCACCCTGTCCTACAGCGTCAGCCCGGACCTGGAGACGTCGCTGATCACCAGCGGCGTACTGCTGGGCGGCATCCTCTTCGGGGTCGTGCTGCTGGCGCGCTTCCAGCGCCCGGTGATCCGCGCCAACGGGCGCCTGCTCCTGCGCCTGGGCATGAGGCCGCGCCGGCGCCTGCACTGGGCGCGCAAATGCCTGCACTTCCGCGACACCCTGGTCAGCAGCCTGCGCCAGCCGAAACGGCGCCTGGCGCTGATCTTCTTCCTCACCAGCTGCCACTGGACCCTGCGCTTCTCGGTGCTCTACCTGACGCTGCGCGCGCTGGGCGTGGAACTGCACTGGGCCTGGACCTTCCTGATCCAGCTGCTGTCGCTGGCCGCCGGCCTCGCCACGCTGCTGCCGGGCGGCGCCGGCGGCACCGAGCTGACCTCCGCCGCGCTGCTGGCGCCGCTGGTGGGCAAGTCCACGGCAGCCGCGGCCATCCTCATCTGGCGCGTGGTGACCTACTACTTCTACCTGGTGATGGGCGCGCCGGTGTTCGCCCTGCTGGCGGGGCGGCCGCTGCTGCGCAAGCTGGTGGGGCTACGGGAGAAAGACTGAGGCTCAGTCGCCCGAGGGCGTGTCGTCTGCGGGCGGGGTCTGCGGCTTGAGCGAATCCCAGAGCTCGGCGGCGCCGGGAAACTCGGTGCCATCCTCTTCGCTCAAGGCTTCGGGGTCGTAGCGGCGGGTACAGCCTTCGCCCAGGGTGGGCGGCGGGGTGGCGGTGCCGGGGTTCTTCGGATCGGTCATCGCGGCGGTCTCCGGTCGGGCGCGGCGCCCGCCGTCAGGCGACGGCAGGCGCGTGCGGAGTACCCAGTGTAGCGAACGAGCTATCGCGGATCAGTCGAACACCACGGTCTTGTTGTCGTGCACCAGCACGCGGTCTTCCAGGTGGTAGCGCAGGCCACGGGCCAGCACCAGCTTCTCCACGTCCTTGCCCAGGCGCACCAGGTCCTCGATGTCGTCGCGGTGGCTGATGCGCACCACGTCCTGCTCGATGATCGGGCCGGCGTCCAGGTCCTCGGTGACGTAGTGGCAGGTCGCGCCGATCAGCTTCACGCCGCGCAGCGAGGCCTGGTGGTACGGCTTGGCGCCGATGAACGACGGCAGGAAGCTGTGGTGGATGTTGATCACCTGGTGGCGGTACTTCTGGCACAGGTCCGGCGGGATGATCTGCATGTAGCGCGCCAGCACCACGTTGTCGGCCTGGTGCTCGTCGATCAGGCGCGACACCTGCTCGAAGGCCGGCTGCTTGTTCTTCGGGTCCACCGGCACGTGGAAGTACGGAATGCCGTGCCACTCCACCATGCTGCGCAGGTCATCGTGGTTGGCGATCACGCAGGGAATCTCGCAGTCCAGCTCGCCGCTGTGCCAGCGGTGCAGCAGGTCGGCCAGGCAGTGCGACTCACGGCTGGCCATCAGCACGACGCGCTTCTTCACCGAAGAGTCGGTGATGCGCCACTGCATCGAGAACTCGCGGGCGATGGGCGCGAAGGCCTGGCGGAAGCCGTCGATGTCGAACGGCAGGGAGTCGGCGCGAATCTCGTGCCGCATGAAGAACCAGCCGTTGTCATTATCGGAATGGTGACTGGCCTCGGTGATCCAGCCGTTGTAAGTGGCCAGGAAATTACTCACCTTGGCGACGATGCCGACCCCGTCCGGGCAGGCGATCACCAGTCGAAAAGTGCGCATGGGTGTACTCCAGATACATCGCGAAGGCCGCCATTCTAGCGGCTGGAGGGGAAAAGTTCAGCACTGCGCGGGAGTCGCCGACGAGAGCCAATTAGGCCTGGCGCGAATGCTCCGGTTAAATCTGCCGGGCTAATAACTTAAATACATCACTAATTACTCACAAAAGTTTTCTACGGAGTTTACTTGAACAACTCCGCTGACTATTATGTGTAGCTACAAACTATCCGCCACCGCTGGACCTCAAGATTAAGGTACCCAACATGTCGCTGATCAACGAGTACCGTGCCACCGAAGAAGCCATCAAGGAACTTCAAGAGCGCCTGAAATCCCTCGAACAGGACGACAAGCTGAAGAAAGAGCTTGAGTTCGAAGAGAAACTCCGGGCGCTGATGGCCAGCTACGGCAAGTCCCTGCGCGATATCATCGCCCTGCTGGACCCGGACGCGAAACTGAGCAAGTCGCCGCGCACGGCAAAGAGCACCACCAGCAAGCGCGCGCGCAAGGTCAAGCAATACAAGAACCCGCACACCGGCGAAGTCATCGAGACCAAGGGCGGCAACCACAAGACCCTCAAGGAATGGAAGGCCAAGTGGGGCGCCGAGGCCGTCGAGGGCTGGGCCACCCTGCTGGGCTAAGCCCTTCGGCAATAAAGAACGCCAGCCTTGCGCTGGCGTTTTTTATTGCCCGGCGAAAGCTAGAGACCATAGCGCCCGCGCAAGGCGAGTGCATATTTGGCCCAGGCTTCGAGCACCGCGCGGTCTTCCGCGCCGGCATTTCCCAACTGCTCGGCCATTGCCCTGTCGAAGTTCTCCAGAGTATTCGGTGCGCCCCACTCCGGGGCGCTCAGGCGTTGGCGGCAGAAGTCCTGCCATTGTTGCTGTTCGATGGCAGACAAAGTTTTCGGAAAATTACGCGCCCGGTATCGGAACAGAAGTTCGGGAAGTCGCGGATCATCGAACGGCCATTGCTCTTTCGCCAATCGGACAGGATCTGCCTGACGTACCTGCTCGCACAATCGGCGGTCGCGGTCTCCGATAAATCCGTCATACAACTGCTGCTCCGGATCTTCCGACCCGGTGAAACTTTCCTCGGTATAGATCGGCGCCAGTTTGTCCTGCCAGGTCGTCTTCGCCTGCACCAGCGCCTGGGCGGTCTTGAGGCATGCATCCAGATCAAGGCCGATGCGTTCACGGTCCTGCGGGCGGAGCACGTTCAGCGGCGCCACCACCGGGCAGCGGTTGATGTGCAGCAGCTTCAACGGCACCGGCAGCTCACCCTCGGCCAGTTCGTCCCGCCGCGTGTACAGGCGCTGGCGCAGGGTCTCGGCGTCCAGTTCCAGCAGCGGCGCCGGGTCGGCGGCCAGGTCGCAGACGATCAGGGCGTTGCGGTTGCGCGGGTGCCAGCCCAGCGGCAGCACCACCGACAGGTAGTGGCGCGCGCCGGAAAAGCGTCCGGACACATGCACCAGCGGCTCGTGCAGGCGGACCTGGTCCAGCACGCCCTGCTTGCTGCGCAGGCGGTAGAGATAGTCGTAGAGCTTGGGCTGGCGGTCGCGGATCAGCCGCGCCAGGGCGATGGTCGCGCGCACGTCGGAGAGCGCGTCGTGGGCCTGCCCGTGGTCGATGCCGTTGGCGGCGGTGAGCCGTTCCAGCTTCAGGGTGACGACGCCGTCCTGCTCAGGCCAGACGATGCCTTCGGGGCGCAGCGCATAGGCGGTGCGCACCATGTCGATCAGGTCCCAGCGGCTGTTGCCGCCCTGCCATTCGCGGGCATAGGGGTCGAAGAAGTTGCGGTAGAGGCTGTAGCGCGTCACTTCGTCGTCGAAGCGCAGGGTGTTGTAGCCCGCGACGCAGGTGCCCGGCTGCGCCAGCTCGGCGTGCAGGCGGGTCATGAACTCCGCTTCGCCCAGGCCCTGGTCCTCCAGCCGCTGCGGGACTATCCCGGTGACCAGGCAGGCCGCCGGATGCGGGAGGATGTCGTCGCTGGGACGGCAGTAGAGATTCAGCGGCTGGCCGATCTCGTTGAGCGCTTCGTCCGTGCGGATGCCGGCGACCTGCAGGGGCCGGTCGCGGCGCGGGTCGATGCCGGTGGTTTCGTAGTCGTACCAGAAGATGCTGGCGGTCATGGCGCGTGTCCTTGCCTGCGTTCGGTTGCACCGCAGTCTAACAGTGCGCCCCGCCGCACTTCCAAGCCGCGGCGCTGGCCCTGGATGCCTCGCGCTGATCTGGCGGCTGCCATGGATGGTCGTGCACATCGGCGTGCTTTATCGCCGCACCTGCGAAGACTGCCAGGGAGAGCGCTGAACATGCAGGCCCTCCCTGGCCGATTCCTACAATGGCGAACGCCAATGAGTCAGGCTTTTCCATTGCCTGTTCGGGAATCATCCTAATTATTTGCCTCCGCCCTCTCGGCAAACTCCTGCGCTTCCATCATCCAGAGCTCCGGAGCATGACGATGAACACAGGCACTTCCCTCAATCCTTTCGCACCACCGGCCAGCCCCCTGCACGACGACGCCGAGCAGGGTTCGGTTCCCAGCATCGAAGAAGCCCTGGCCCGAGGCTATGACTTCTCCATCGAGGGCGTCCTCAAGGAAGCCTGGCAGCGCATCAACGGCATCAAGGGCACGGTGGTCGCCGGCATGCTCGTCTACGGGGCAGTAACCCAGGTCATCAGCTTCGCGCTGCGCATGTTCCTCGGCCTGGGCATCTCCGCTTCCGGATCGATCCATCAGGGCTTCGCCGCCCTGCTCCTGCAGGTGGTGGTCGGGATACTCGCCTCCGCCGTCGGCTATCCGTTCCTCGCCGGCATCAACATGCTCGGCATTCGCCGCGCCGCCGACCAGCCGGTCTCGTTCAACGAGATGTTCGGTCACTTCGGCCTGTTCGTTCCGCTGCTCGCCACCGGCCTGGTGATGACCCTGCTGGTCTATCTCGGCCTGTTCCTGCTGGTGATCCCGGGCATCTACCTGAGCATCGCCTACGCGCTGGCCATTCCGCTGGTGGTCGAGCGCAAGCTGAGCCCCTGGCAGGCCCTGGAAACCTCGCGCAAGGCCATCAGCCAGCACTGGTTCAAGGTCTTCGGGCTGCTCATCGTGCTGTGCCTGATCATGGCCGTCAGCATGCTCCCGCTGGGCATCGGCCTGGTCTGGAGCATGCCGCTGATGATCGTCTCGATCGGCGTGCTCTACCGGACCATCTTCGGTGTCCTGCCGCAGCCGAACTGATACGGCCCGCATTTCTCGGCCAGCGCGGTTGCCTCGCCGCAACGCGCTGGCTAGCATCTGCCTTTCAGCCATCGATAGCGATTCCCCTTGACCGCAGCCGCAGCTCCACGCCCGGACAGCCGTCCGCCCAGCCCGGTGCTGGATACCCGTTACCACGTGGAGACGCCGGAAGGGATCGACCTGTTGCTGCGTCCCGCCGGCGTCATTCCGCGCGCGATGGCCTACCTGGTCGACCTGGGCATCCGCGCCCTGCTGATGTTCGCCCTGTTCATGGCGCTGGCCTTCCTCGGCCAGCTCGGCACCGGTCTCGGCCTGCTGCTCACCTTCGTCATGACCTGGTGGTACATGGTGCTGTTCGAAGTGCTCAACCAGGGCCGCTCGCCCGGCAAGCAGCTGATGGGGCTGCGCGTGGTCCACGATGACGGCACGCCGGTCGGCTGGTCCGCCTCGCTGCTGCGCAACCTGCTGCGTTTCGCCGACATCCTGCCGTTCGGCTACACCCTGGGCCTGCTCAGCTGCCTGTCCAACCCGGCGTTCAAGCGCCTGGGCGACCTGGCCGCCGGCACGCTGGTGATCTACCGCGACCCGCCGCCGGGCCGCCCGCAACTGCCGGAGGTTGCGCCGGAGCTGGCGCCCTGGCCGCTGAACCTGGAGGAGCAGCGCGCCATGATGGGCTTCGCCGAGCGCGCCGGGCAGTTGTCCGCGGCGCGCCGCGAGGAGCTGGCCGGCATCCTCGCCGAACCGCTCGGCGTGGCGCCCGAGGATGCCGAAGCGCGCCTCAACGCCATCGCCAGCGGCCTGCTCGGCAGCGGCCGGGTGAACCCATGAAGCAGGCCCTCTTCGAACAACGCCACCAGGGCGCGTGGAAGCGTTTCGGCAAGCGCCTGGAGCAACTGGAGAACGGCAAGCGCCGGGAAGCCTCCGAGCGCCCCGACGAGTTCGCCGCGGACTACCGGCGCATCTGCCAGCAACTGGCGCTGGCGCAGGAGCGCGGCTACAGCAGCCACCTGATCGATCACCTGCAGCAACTGGCCATGCGCGGCCACCAGCAGTTCTACCGGCACCGCAGCCATCTCGGCGCGCGCATCCTCGGTTTCGTCACCGCCGGTTTCCCCCGCCTGGTGCGCGAGGAGTGGCGCTGCATCGCCGCCGCCAGCCTGCTGTTCTACGGCTGCCTGCTGCTGATGGGGCTGCTGACCTACCACTTCCCCGACCTGGTCTACAGCGTCATGTCGCCCGAGCGCGTGGCCGACATGGAGAGCATGTACTCGCCGGATACCGCGCGCCTCGGGCCGATGGGCGAGCGCGACACCGGCGATGACTGGAAGATGTTCGCCTTCTACATCATGAACAACATCGGCATCGCCTTTCAGACCTTCGCCAGCGGCCTGCTGTTCGGCCTGGGCAGCCTGTTCTTCCTGCTGTTCAACGGCCTGATGATCGGCGCGGTGGCCGGCCACCTGACCCAGGTCGGCTACATCGACACCTTCTGGTCCTTCGTCATCGGCCACGGCGCGTTCGAGCTGACCGCCATCACCTTCGCCGGCGCCGCCGGCCTCAAGCTCGGCTGGGCGCTGCTGGCGCCCGGCCGCCTGAGCCGCATCGATGCGCTGCGCCAGGCGGCCGCCCGCGCCGTGCGGCTGGTGGGCGGGGTGATCCTGCTGCTGCTGATCGCCGCCTTCATCGAGGGTTACTGGTCCTCGATCACGCAGTTCCCGGCGACCGTGAAGTACATCGTCGGCGCCTGCCTCTGGCTGCTGGTCGGCGGCTATTTCCTGTTTGCCGGACGGAGCCGTCATGCGCCTGACTGACGCCAGCGTCGCCATCCGCCCGCGCAGCCCCTGGGAAGCCCTGGACCTGGGGATGCTCCTGGCGCGCCGCCACGCCGGCCTGCTGATGGCCAGCTGGGCGCTGGTCACCCTGCCGGTGTTCGTCCTGCTCAGCCTGCTGCTGTGGAATTATTCCGGCTGGGCGATCCTGCTGTTCTGGTGGCTCAAGCCGGCCTTCGATCGCCTGCCGCTGTACATCCTGTCGCGCGCCCTGTTCGGCGACACGCCGACCCTCGGGCAGGCGCTGCGGGCCTTCCCCGGCCTGCTCAGGAACCAGTTGCTGCCCAGCCTGCTGTGGCGCCGCGCAAGCCCGACGCGCAGCTTCGACCTGCCGGTGCTGCAGCTCGAAGGACTCAAGGGCCCGGCCCGCAGCCAGCGCCTGGCGGTCCTCGGCCAGCGCAACGCGGGAGGCGCCACCTGGCTCACGGTGATCGGCATGCACTTCGAGCTGGCGCTGTGGCTCGGGCTGTCCGCGCTGCTCTACCTGCTGCTGCCGCAACAGTGGGTCGCGGACTGGAAATGGCAATCGCTGATCAGCCTCGCCGAGGGCGGATGGGGCTGGCTGGAGCACCTGAGCAACCTGCTCTATGCGCTGCTGCTGGTGGTCTGGGAGCCGGTCTACGTGGCCTGCGGCTTCACCCTCTACCTGAACCGGCGCACCGAGCTGGAAGCCTGGGACATCGAACTGGTGCTGCGCCGCCTGCGCCAGCGCCTAATCGGCAGCGCCTACGCGCTGCTGCTGGTGGCCGCCGCCTGCCTGGCGCCGCTGCCCGACGCCAGCGCCTGGGCGGCCGACGAAGCGCATTCCAGCTGCCCGCTGCCCGACCAGAACCCCAACGGCCCCCAGGCCGAGCGCCTGCAGAACCAGGTGCTGAACAGCGAGCAGTCACGGCATGCCGCCGAGGCCATCCTGGCGGCGCCGCCGTTCCGCAACAGCGAGACGGTGACCCGCTGGCGGCTGGGCGACCCGGACAAGGACAAGCCGGACACCACCGGCCAGGAACGGAGCCTGAAGCAGTTCTTCGAGGCGCTGGAGCACTGGCGGGTGTTCAAGTCCATCGCCCAGGTCATCGAAGTGCTGCTGTGGGGCGCGCTGCTCAGCGTCGTGGTGCTGCTGGTCTGGCGCTACCGCGAGTGGCTGCGCCTGTTCGCCGGCCGCATCGGCCTGCCGCAGCGCCCGCGGCGGGAGGTGCCGAGCGTCCTGTTCGGCCTGGAACTGGCCCCGGAAACCCTGCCCGACGACGTCGCCAGCGAAGCCGAGCGCCTCTGGGACGAACAGCCGCGCGCCGCGCTGGGCCTGCTCTACCGCGCCTTGCTCAGCCGCCTGCTGCATGACTTCCGCCTGCCGCTGCGCGACTCCACCACCGAAGGCGAGCTGCTGGCGCGGGTCGAGACCCTCGACAACCCGCCGCTGCACAGCTTCGCCCGCAGCCTGACCCTGCACTGGCAGGCGCTCGCCTATGGCCACCGCGCGCCCCGGGACGGCCTCAAGCAGAGCCTGTGCGAGCAATGGCGCAGCCTGTTCGGCAACGAGGTGCGGCCATGAAGCGGCCCGTCGTCCTGCTGCTCGCCCTGGCTGCCCTGCTGGTACTGGGCGCCGCCGGCTACTACCTCTACACCCACCTCCGGCCTTACCCCGAAACCATCGAGCACGGCCCCGCGCCGGAGGCCCGCGCCAATCCCTACCTGGCCGCCGAAACCTACCTGCGCGGACGCGGCCTGACGGTCGCCACGGCCAGGGGGCTGGAAGCGCTCGACCAGCTACCGAGCACGGGCCACACGCTGATCCTGCTCGGCAGCCGCGAGAACCTCACGCCGACCCAGACCAGCCGCCTGCTCGACTGGACATCGCGCGGCGGCCATCTGGTGGTCACCGCCGAACGCCTGTGGGACGAGGAACAGGGCAAGAGCGGCGACCTGCTGCTCGATCGCCTGGGCGTGCAGCAGTTCCTCACCGAGGACCTCGACAAGGACAAGGGCGCCGCCCAAGCGCAGGACAAGTCCGACGCGGAGCAAAGCGCTCCACAGGAGCCGGCCGCCCCCGCGGTCGACGACGCCGACCCCGCCGTCCCGGCCGAGGAAGAAGATCCCTACCCCCGGCTGACCAAGCTCTACCTGGAAAACGAAAAGGCGCCGGCCTACATCGACTTCGACACCGACTACCACCTATTCGACTCGAAGAACCTCGCCTACGCCTGGGCCAACAGCGCGAAGGCCACCCACCTGCTGCAACTGCAACAGGGCAAGGGCCTGGTCACGGTGCTGACCGACAACTGGATCTGGCAGAACGGCCAGCTGAGCAGCTACGACAACGCCTGGCTGCTCTGGTACCTGACCCAGGACAGCGACGTGACCCTGGTCTATCGCGCCGACGGCGCCAGCCTCTTCAGCCTGCTGGCGCGCTACTTCCCGCAGGCGCTGATCGCCTGCGCCCTGCTGCTGGCGTTCGCCCTGTGGCGCCAGGGCCTGCGCCAGGGTCCGCTGCAGCCGGGCCCGGCCCTCGGCCGCCGGCAACTGGAAGAACACCTGCGCGCCGGCGCCGACTTCATCCTCCGCCAGCGCGGCCAGATCGCCCTGCTGCAGGGGCTGCAGCGCGACATCCTGCGCCGCGCGCGGCAGCGCCAGCCGGGCTTCGAACGCCTGCCGATCGCCGAACAATGGCAGACCCTGGGCCGCATGACGCGGCTGCCGGTCAGCGCCATCAGCCAGGCCATGCGCCCCTATCCGCAGCAACGCATGGCCATCGCCGAATTCACCCGCCAGGTCGCCCACCTGCAAAGCCTCAGGAATGCCCTATGAGCGAACAGACACCTGAACCCGCCAGCCCCACCTCCAATCCGATCGCCCAGCGCCAGCGCGCCAGCCAGCTGGCCCAGGCGCTGCGCCATGAGCTGCAGAAGGCGCTGATCGGCCAGCAGGGCGTGATCGACGACGTGCTGACCGCCCTGCTCGCCGGCGGCCACGTGCTCATCGAAGGCGTGCCCGGCCTGGGCAAGACCCTGCTGGTGCGCGCCCTCGCCCGCTGCTTCGACGGCGGCTTCGCGCGCATCCAGTTCACCCCCGACCTGATGCCCAGCGACGTCACCGGCCACGCCGTGTACGACCTCGCCACCGAGCAGTTCAAGCTGCGCAAGGGCCCGGTGTTCACCCACCTGCTGCTGGCCGACGAGATCAACCGCGCGCCGGCCAAGACCCAGGCGGCGCTGCTGGAAGTGATGCAGGAGCGCCAGGTCACCCTCGAAGGCCGCGCGCTGCCGGTGCCGCAGCCGTTCATGGTGCTGGCCACGCAGAACCCCATCGAGCAGGAAGGCACCTACCCGCTGCCCGAGGCGGAGCTGGACCGCTTCATGCTCAAGCTGCGCATCGACTACCCGCAGGAAGCCGAGGAACAGACCCTGGTGCGCCAGGTGAGCCGCTCGGCGCGCAGCGACATGCTCGACGTCGCGCCGATCCGCGCGCTGCTCAAGGAAAAGGACGTGATGGCGCTGCAGAAGATCGCCGCCGACCTGCCGATCGACGACCAGGTGCTGGACTACGCCGTGCGCATCGCCCGCACCACCCGCAACTGGCCGGGCCTGGCGCTGGGCGCCGGGCCGCGCGCGTCCATCGCGCTGGTGCGCTGCGCACGGGCGCGGGCGCTGCTGCGCGGCGGCGACTTCGTGCTGCCGGACGACGTCAAGGGCAGCGCCCTGGCGGTGCTGCGCCACCGCGTGCGGCTGTCGCCGGAGCTGGACATCGAGGGGCTGTCGGTGGACCAGGTGCTGCAACAACTGCTCGACCAGGTACCGGCGCCGCGCCTATGAAGCCATCGCGCGCCCTTCTCGCGCTGCTCGGCGCGCTGCTGGCCACGGCCATCGCGCTGGGCGCGGCGGCGGCCCTGGATGCCCCGCCGCCGGCGCTGCTCGGCCGCCTCTGGTGGGGCGCGCTGTGCGCCCTGGCGCTGCTCGCGCTGGCCGACGCCCTGTGGCTGCGCCGCCTGCCGTCGCCGCGCCTGGAGCGGCAGATGAGCGGCAACCTGCCGCTGGGCCGCTGGAGCGAGGTGCGCCTGCAACTGCACCATCGCTACGCGCAGGTGCAGCGGGTGACGGTGTTCGATCACCTGCCCGCCGCCATGGACTTCGAGCACCTGCCGCAGGTGGTCGAGCTGCACCCGGGCGAGCAGACCGAGCTGGGCTATCGCGTGCGGCCGCTGTCGCGCGGGCACTTCGTCTTCCCGCGCTGCGAGGTGGAACTGTCCAGCCCGCTGCGCCTGTGGAAGGGCCGGCGCTACCTGGAAGAGCGCAGCGAAACCCGCGTCTACCCCGACTTCGCGCGCATCTACGGCGCCGAACTGATGGCCGTGGACCACTGGCTGAACCGCATCGGCGTGCGCGCCGGGCAGCGCCGCGGCCTGGGCCTGGAGTTCCACCAGCTGCGCGAATTCCGCGACGGCGACACCCTGCGGCAGATCGACTGGAAAGCCACCGCGCGCAAGCGCACGCCGATCGCCCGCGAATACCAGGACGAACGCGACCAGCAGATTCTCTTCCTGCTCGACTGCGGACGGCGCATGCGCAGCCACGACGGCGACCTCTCGCACTTCGACCATGCGCTCAATTCCGCCCTGCTGCTGGCCTACGTCGCGCTGCGCCAGGGCGACGCGGTGGGCCTGATGACCTTCGCCGGCGACCAGCCGCGCCACCTGCCGCCGGCCAAGGGCAGCGCGCAGCTGAGCACGCTGCTCAACGGCGTCTACGACCTCGACAGCAGCCAGCGGGCGGCGGACTTCCCGGCGGCGGTGCAGGCAGTGCTCACCCGCCAGCGGCGCCGCGCCCTGGTGGTGATCATCACCAACCTGCGCGACGAGGACGACGAGGAACTGGTGGCCGCGGTGAAGCGCCTGGGCCGGCAACACCGGGTGCTGGTGGCCAGCCTGCGCGAGGAAGTGCTCGACCGCCTGCGGCAGGCGCCCGTGGAGAGCTACGAGGAGGCGCTGGCCTACTGCGGCACGGTGGACTACCTGAACGCCCGCGCCGGGCTGCACGAGAAACTGATGGCCCACGGCGTCCCGGTGCTGGACGCCCGGCCCAGCCAGCTCGGGCCGGAGCTGGTCAGCCGCTACCTGGGCTGGAAGAAGGCTGGCGCGCTGTAACCGCGCGCCCTGTTGCGGACACCCGTTCCCTGGCGTCCGAACCGGTCAGGTCGGTCAGCGCGTCCTGCGCTTCAGACCGACTCCACCTGCCGGCGAAAACTGAAATAACGGCGTAGCGCATCGACCAGTTCGACATATTCCACCGGCGGCGCCACCAGGCTGAAACCGGAGTCGAAGTTGCCCGGATTGACGTCCTCGCGGCACCACTGGCAGGTCGCGGAGAACTCGATCAGCTGCAGCTTGCCGTCGTGCCCGGGAATCTTCAGGCGCATGTCGAAACGGCCGCCCACCAGCATCGGCAGCTGGCTGATCAGCAGCATCCCGTCCAGCGAGACGTTGCCCAGATAGCCCATGGGTTTGTCGGTGATGCTGTTGAACACCTTCAGGTAGTAGGGCAGCTGATGGCGCTCGATATGTCGTTGATGGCGCATAATGGCGTTTCGCTATGAGATGTCGTCCAGTATGACGATGCCGCCCACTGGGGGCCAGTCCTAACGACAACCTTCCGCCAGTCGCGCTTCCAGCTCGCGACGGGCGGCGTCAATCTGTGCATCGCTGTAGTAGGTTCGTTCACCGTCGCTGCCCTGCGTGAAGTAGCGACCGCCCAGGCTGAGCGCGCTCAGGTCGTGCTGCCACTGCGCGCACTGGGCACTCAGCTCGGCCTGTTGCCGGGCCGCCTGGGTCTGCGCGGCGGCCTGTTCGTCACGGCGGGCGTCGTAGAACCGGCGGGCGCGCTCCTCCCGCTCGCGGGTCGCCGCGTCACGCTCGACGACCTGGGGCTTCACTTCGATGCGCTGCGCCCCCGGTGGAGGGGTTTCGCTGAAATGCACCTTGCCCTGCGCGTCGGTCCAGCGATAGATGTCGGCACTCGCCAACAGGGGGAAACACCAGACGCAGAGCCACAAGGCACGCATTCCAACCTCCTCCGTGAAGTCACTCCATGAGATTAGCCAGCCAACGCAAGCGCTCAAGTTCGCCACCGACCGGCGGTCAGGGCGTGAGCGCAGGGCTGCGCGCGCCCTCGCCGGGCACCCGGCCATTGACGCGCAGCGTCTCCAGGCGGGCCCTGGCGCGGAAAGCATACTCGCTGGCCGGGTAGCGGGCGATGATGAACTGGTAGGTCTGGGCGGCGTCGACGAAATACGCCTGCCGCTCCAGGCACAGCCCGCGCAGCATCGAGATCTCCGGCTGCAGCCAGGGCCGCGCGCGGCTCTTGCGCTCGGTTTTCGACAGTTCGAGCATGACCTGCCCGCAATCGCCGTTGTCGTACGCGCGATAGGCGTTGTTCAGGTGGCGGTTCATCGACCAGCTGGTGCATCCGGCAAGGCTCAGAAGCAGCAGCGCGGTGGTCAGGGTTCGCATGGGCATATCCTCCGTTGGGAAGTGTATCGGCCCGTCTTGGCCGGACTGTAGCCCGCCACTAGACTGGCGCGGATCACGCCCCCGGCGCCAAGGAGATGCCATGCGCTCATCGTTCGCCCTGCCCTTCGCGCTGCTCCTGCCGCTGCTCGCCGCCTGCGCCCCCACCACGCCGCTGTTCGTCGCCCAGGTCACCACCGGCGAGGTCGCCGAATACAAGCAGCTGAAGAACAAGCGCATGACCGCTGCGGTGGAAGAGGAAGGCGACCTGCTGACCTACAGCGCCCAGGCGATCCGCGACAACCAGAGCGCGCAGGCCGAGCAGCTCTACCTGAGCGGCTACGGCAACACCCGCTACAGCCCGGAAGTGCGCGCCATCGCGCTGTACCAGATCGGCCTGATCTACATGAGCCGCTTCAACGACCAGCGCGACGATGCGAAGGCGCTGCAGTACTTCGAGCGCATCGACCGCGAGTTCCCCGGCACCCAGGCCGCCGCCCACGCCGACGCGCGCATCCTGGTGATCCGCCAGCGCGCCAGGGAGCCGGTGCAGAAGAGCGCCCGCGAACTGCTGGCGGACTGGAAACCGCAGTACAACCTCGACCTGGACAAGCCCGGCCTCGACCCGGACATGACCCTGCTGTCGCGCCGCGCGGTGCTCAAGGACCGCGTCGGCGAGGCCGCGCAGCTCTACCTGCTGGGCGCCAACGACCCGGCCATCCCGCCGGACATCCGCGAAAAGGCGCTCTACCAGCTCGGCCTGATGTACATGGCGCCGGACAACCCGCACCCCGACCGCGACCAGGCCATCGCCTACCTGCGCCGGCAACTGGCCGAGTTCCCCGACGGCGACCTCGCCGACAAGGCGGCGCGGCACCTCGACCAGGCGCTGAACCAGAACACCCCGCGCAACTGAGATCGGCTGTCCGCGTGCGGCGCTGACCCAGGTCAAGCGCTACGCTTCAGGCTTGGTCTGCAATGGCCGCAGCCCGCGCGAGGAAGCCGACATGAAACTCCAACACCTGCTCGTCGTCATCGACCCCACCCGCGAAGACCAGCCCGCGCTCACCCGCGCCCAGTGGATCGCCGAACGCAGCGGCGCCCGCCTGGAACTGCTGGTCTGCGAATTCAACCCGGCGCTGGACAACGCCCTGCTGCTGGACCCGGCCGACCTCGAGCGGGGCCGGCAGAACCTGCTCGACGAGCGCCTGGTGTGGCTGGAGAAACTCGCCGCGCCCCTGCGCCAGGCCGGCATCGAGGTGAAGTGCGAGGTCTGCTGGGGCAAATCGCAGCACCGGCAGATCGTCCTGCACTGCGAGCAGGGCCAGCCCGACCTGGTGCTCAAGTCCGCCCACCACCACAGCCTGCTCAAGCGCCTGGTGCTGACCAACAACGACTGGCAGCTGATCCGCCATTGCCCGCAGCCGCTGTGGCTGGTGCAGCACGGCCAGTGGCGCGGCGAGCGCCTGTGCGCGGCGCTCGACCCGCTGCACGCCAGCGACAAGCCGGCGGCGCTGGACCACCGCCTGATCGGCGTGGCGCGCGAATTCGAACAACGCCTGAAGCTGCAGGCGCACTACCTGCACGCCTACGTCGCGGTGCCGCACACCCTGGCGTTCAACGCCGAACTGCTGGCCGACTACGACAACTATGTGAAGCGCACCGAAACCCACCACCGCGAAGCCTTCGATGCCCTGCTGGCGCAGTACCCGGACATCGACCGCACGCGCACCCGGCTCGACCAGGGCTTCGCCGAGGAGGTGATCCCCGCCTATGTGCGCGACAACGGCATCGATCTGCTGCTGATGGGCGCGGTCGCCCGCGGGCAGTTCGACAACGCGCTGATCGGCCAGACCGCCGAGCGCGTGCTCGAAGAAGTGGAATGCGATCTGCTGGTGATCAGACCTGTCACCTGAAACAGCGTAAGATGGCGTCCTGGCTGCCCCGCAACCCACTTCGGGCGGCCTGACCGCTGCTTGCTTTCCCCTAGGAGTCCCGCATGTCCCTTCGCCGCACCAAGATCGTCGCCACCCTCGGCCCAGCCAGCAATTCCCCCGAAGTCCTGGAACAGCTGATCCTCGCCGGGATCGACGTCGCCCGCCTGAACTTCTCCCACGGTACTCCCGACGAACACCGCGCCCGCGCCAAGCTGGTCCGCGAGCTGGCCGCCAAGCACGGCCGCTTCGTCGCGCTGCTCGGCGACCTGCAAGGGCCGAAGATCCGCATCGCCAAATTCGCCAACAAGCGCATCGAACTGGCGGTCGGCGACACCTTCCGCTTCTCCACCAGCCACCCGCGTGACGTCGGCACCCAGGACGTCGTGGGCATCGACTACCCGGACCTGGTCAAGGACTGCGGCGTAGGCGACGAACTGCTGCTGGACGACGGCCGCGTGGTCATGGCGGTGAAGGAAGTGAAGGCCGACGAACTGGTCTGCGAAGTGCTGATCGGCGGCCCGCTGTCCGACCACAAGGGCATCAACCGCCGTGGCGGCGGCCTCACCGCGCCGGCCCTGACCGACAAGGACAAGGCCGACATCAAGCTCGCCGCGAGCATGGACCTGGACTACGTCGCCGTGTCCTTCCCGCGTGACGCCAAGGACATGGAATACGCCCGCAGCCTGCTCACCGAAGCCGGCGGCAGCGCCTGGCTGGTGGCCAAGATCGAACGCGCCGAAGCCGTGGCCGATGACGAAGCCCTCGACGGCCTGATCCGCGCCAGCGACGCGGTGATGGTGGCCCGTGGCGACCTCGGCGTGGAAATCGGCGACGCCGAGCTGGTGGGCATCCAGAAGAAGATCATCCAGCACGCGCGCCGCTACAACAAAGCGGTGATCACCGCGACCCAGATGATGGAGTCGATGATCCACAACCCGATGCCGACCCGCGCGGAAGTCTCCGACGTGGCCAACGCCGTGCTCGACTACACCGACGCCGTGATGCTCTCGGCCGAGTCCGCCGCCGGCGAATACCCGGTGGAAGCGGTCAAGGCCATGGCGCGCATCTGCACCGGCGCCGAGAAGCACCCGACCACCAAGAAGTCCAGCCACCGCCTGGGCCAGACCTTCGAGCGCTGCGACGAGAGCATCGCCCTGGCGGCCATGTACACCGCCAACCACTTCCCGGGCATCAAGGCGATCATCTGCCTGACCGAGAGTGGCTTCACCCCGCTGATCATGTCGCGCATCCGCTCCTCGGTGCCGATCTTCGCCTACTCCCCGCACCGCGAGACCCAGGCCCGCGTGGCGCTGTTCCGTGGCGTGGAGACCATCCCCTTCGACCCGGCCGCGCTGCCGCCGGAGCGGGTCAGCCAGGAAGCCGTCGACGCGCTGCTGCAGCGTGGCGTGGTGACCAAGGGCGACTGGGTGATCCTGACCAAGGGCGACAGCTACACCACCCAGGGCGGTACCAACACCATGAAGGTGCTGCACGTGGGCGACCTGCTGGTCTGATCCTGCAATAGACGCTCTTTATGAGCGAGAAAGGCCGCCCCTCGGGGCGGCCTTTTCATTTCGGGTTGCTCAAAGGGCAACCAATGCGTTGAACGCCAGGCGCCGTGCGGGTTCGGCACCTTGGCCCCAAGCTTATCCACAACGCCTTCCACATCTACTGTGGGCAACCTGCCGGGTGTCGCTCAAATACCGTCCAATCCCCTGCAGGCCACGGCTGCCGTGGGTTCACCGGGTTGCCCCAGAGCTTATCCACAGCGCACTCCACAGATTGTGTGGGCAACCTCCAAGCGACTGTCTTCTCTCTTCACCCAGCCCACCATCGTTCGCCGGAGTGGGCTCTTGTCAGGAGCGGATTCATCCGCGATCCGCAAGCTGGAAATCGCGGATACCCCCCTGCAAAAAGCCGCCCGACGCTAACCGGAACCTGTAGGAGCGAGCTTGCTCGCGAACAGATTCCCCGGCAGCGCAGGTGCCAGGCGGTTCGCGAGCATGCTCGCTCCTACAAAAGCCTCACCGGGGCCAGGCGTTTACAGGAACTTCGAGAAATCCGGCTGGCGCCGCTGGGTGAAGGCGCTCAGCGCCTCGTGGGCCTCCGGCGAGTGCAGGCGCTCGACGAAGAGTTGTCCCTCCTCCGCCACCACCCGGCGCAGTTCCTCGATGTAGGGCGCCTTGAGCAGGCGCTTGCTCAGCGCCACCGCCGCCGGCGGCAGTTGCAGGAAGGACCGGCAGACCTCGCGGGCGCGCTCGATGGCGGCGGCGCCGTCGGCCAGCGCTTCGTTGGCGATGCCGAAGGCCACCGCCTGCTCGCCGCTGAAACCTTCGCCGCGCATCAGCAGGCTGGCGGCCTTCACCGGGCCGACCAGGCGCGGCACCAGGAAGCTGGAGCCGAACTCCGGGGACAGGCCGAGGTTGACGAAGGGCATCTTCAGCTTGCTGCCCCGGGCGACGAAGACCTGGTCGCAATGCAGCAGCAGGGTGGTGCCGATGCCCACCGCCGGGCCGGCCACCGCCGCGACCACCGGCTTGCTGCACTCCATCAGCGCGCGCATGAAGCGGAACACCGGGCTGTCCGGCCCGCTCGGCGGTTCCTGCAGGAAGTCGCCGATGTCGTTGCCACTGGTGAAGCATTCGGCGCCGCCGGTGATCAGCACCGCGCGCACGGAACGGTCCGCCTCCGCCGCCTCCAGGCCCTCGGCCAGGGCGGAATACATGGCGCGGGTCAGCGCGTTCATCTTGTCCGGACGGTTCAGGCGCAGGGTCAGCAGGCCCTGTTCGCGCTCGACGAGAAGCTGTTCGCTCATGGCAAATCCTTTCTTATTGGACGTTGGCGCCGCGCGCCAGCGTCAGGCGTGGGGCAGGAACGGGTCGGCCAGGGTCTGGCCGCGCGGCACGCCGCAGAGGTAGAGGCGGCGGGCGAAGACGTCGACGCTGCCGGGATGGCCGCAGAGTAAGGCGATGGTCCGCCGCGAAACAAGCCGGAGTTGCGCCAAAACCTCGGCCGACTCGGCCGCGCTCACCAGCGTCACCTCCAGCTCCGGATGCGCCGCGGCCAGCGCGCGCAGCGGTTCGGCCAGGTAGTGGCCGGCGCGGTCATGGGCCTGGTGGATGACGCGGATCGGCCCGGCATGCCGCTGCCGCAGCGCTTCGCGCAGCACGCCCCAGAGCGGCGCCAGGCCGGTGCCGGAGGCCATCAGCAGCAGCGGCCGCTCGTGCCATTCGGGGTCATAGTGCAGGGCGCCGCCGCGCAGCTCACCCAGGCGGACGCTATCGCCCACTTTCAGTTGGCGGGCGAAGTCGCTGAAGGCGCCGGGCAGGCGGCAGTCGATGTGGAACTCCAGCCAGGGATCGACGCCCGGCACGCTGGCCAGGGAGTACGGCCGCGCCACGCCTTCGGCGCTCCAGAGGATCAGGTGTTGCCCGGCGCGGTAGCGCAGCGGGCGTTGCGGGGTCAGGCGCAGGCGCAGGACGTCCGCCGCCGGCCAGTCCAGTTCGGCGACGCTGGCGGGCAGGCCGTCGCGCTGCGGGTCGAAGGTTTCCACCGCCAGGTCTTCGATCACCCGGCACTGGCACGACAGCCGCCAGCCTTCGTCACGGCGCGCGGCGTCCAGCGCCTCGGGTTGCGCGTCGAGCACCTCGCCGCGGGTGCAACGCACCAGGCAGGCGTGGCAGCTGCCGGCGCGGCAACTGTAGGGCACGGCGATGCCGGCCCCGCGCAGGGCATCGAGCAGGTTGGTTCCGGGTGGCACCGTCCAGCGTTGCGCTCCGGCCCGTATCTCAGGCACGCGTCCACTCCCATGCGGCATCGCAGCGGTTACGTCCGCTGCGTTTCGCACGGTAGAGCGCCTGGTCGGCCCGTTGCAAGGCTTCGTCGAGGTTGTCGCCGGGCTCCAGCAGGGTCATCCCCGCCGACAGGCTCAGCGCTTCGATGTTCACGCCCACCGGTTCGGCATCGCCGTAGGCCATGCGCAGGCGTTCGCAGCAGCTGGTCAGGCGGTCGGCGTCGGCATTGGGCAGCAGCAGGACGAATTCCTCGCCGCCGTAGCGCGCCAGGATGTCGCCCTCGCGCAGGCAGGCCCGCGCCACCGCGGCGAAGGTCTGCAGCACGCGGTCGCCGGCGGCGTGGCCGTGGATATCGTTGATGCGCTTGAAGTGGTCCAGATCGATCAGCGCCAGGCCGTGGCGCTGGCGCTCATGCATGCTCTCCAGCGCGCGGCCGGCCAGGCGCAGGAAGTGACGGCGGTTGAACAGGCCGGTCAGCTCGTCGGTGGCCACCAGGTCCTCCAGCTGGCGCATCATCCCGCGCAGCGTGTCCTGGTGGGCCTGCAGCGCGTAGCGGCGCTGGCGCATGCGCTGGCGCAGCGCCTGGACGTAGCCGGCGAACAGGCTGAGCCAGCCCAGCACGATGAACAGCACCAGCAGTTGCAGGACCGCCTGGGCGGGCAGCTCGAGGCGGTGCTGGAAGGCTTCCCACAGGTTCAGCCCGGCGAAGGCGATGAACGCCAGCGCCGCGCAACGCGCGAAGACCCTGGGCTGCAACTCGAACACGGCAAACAGCAGGATCAGCACGTAGAACACCAGCAGGGTGCCCCGTGCGGTATCGACGTTGGCGAGGAACAGGGTGTGCCAGGCGATCCCGACCAGCACCTGCGGCTCGGTCAGGCTGGGGTCGGCGAAGCGCTGGTTGCGCCCGGTGAGGAACAGCCAGAAGAACACCAGCTGGCTCGCCGCGACCAGGAGCGTGGCGCCGAGGGCGAAGGTGAGCGTGCCACGGAAGAAATCACCAAATACCGCCATCCACAGCAACAGCAGCGCCAGTGCATAAGTCCCGACGGCCATGCCGAATCGCCTGATGAATAGTTTTTGTAAGGCGCGCTGCTTCAGCAGTGTGCTCATGGGGCTCCATCCCGTAATGGCACTTCGCCTCCACTGTACTCCCAAAGCGTCCGGGTGCCTAGCCGACCGGAATGCTGGCGGTCAGGGCCTCTGTGACCAAGGTCGGATCACTGGCGCGTGCGCGGCAACCGGCCGCAGCGCTATACTACGGCGCCTTTTTTCGCCGCCGCCGTGACGGCGAAATCCCGATGCAGCAGGCCTGGCGCCTGTATTCCCGCGTGACCTGTCTTACCTGCCTGAAGAGGACCGTGCTCCATGGCCGTGATCAAGCAAGACGACCTGATCCAGAGCGTCGCCGATGCCCTGCAGTTCATCTCCTACTACCACCCGGTTGATTTCATCCAGGCCATGCATGAGGCCTACCTGCGTGAAGAGTCGCCGGCCGCCCGGGACTCGATGGCGCAGATCCTGATCAACTCGCGCATGTGCGCCACCGGCCATCGCCCGATCTGCCAGGACACCGGCATCGTCACCGTGTTCGTCCGCGTCGGCATGGACGTGCGCTGGGACGGCGCCACCATGAGCGTCGACGACATGATCAACGAAGGCGTGCGTCGCGCCTACAACCTGCCGGAGAACGTCCTGCGCGCCTCCATCCTGGCCGACCCGGCCGGCGCGCGTAAGAACACCAAGGACAACACCCCGGCGGTGATCCACTACTCCATCGTCCCCGGCGACAAGGTCGAGGTCGACGTCGCGGCCAAGGGCGGCGGCTCCGAGAACAAGTCGAAGATGGCCATGCTCAACCCGTCCGACTCCATCGTCGACTGGGTGCTCAAGACCGTTCCGGAAATGGGCGCCGGCTGGTGCCCGCCGGGCATGCTCGGCATCGGCATCGGCGGCACCGCCGAGAAGGCCGCGGTGATGGCGAAGGAAGTCCTGATGGACGAGATCGACATCCACGAGCTGAAGGCCCGCGGCCCGCAGAACCGCATCGAGGAACTGCGCCTGGAGCTGTTCGAGAAGGTCAACCAGCTGGGCATCGGCGCCCAGGGCCTGGGCGGCCTGACCACCGTGCTCGACGTCAAGATCATGGACTACCCGACCCACGCCGCCTCGCTGCCGGTGTGCATGATCCCCAACTGCGCAGCCACCCGTCACGCCCACTTCGTGCTCGACGGCTCGGGCCCGGCCGAACTGGAAGCGCCGTCGCTGGACGCCTACCCGGAAATCGTCTGGGAAGCCGGCCCGAGCGCGCGCCGCGTCGACCTGGACACGATCACCCCGGAAGAAGTGCAGAGCTGGAAGCCGGGCGAGACCATCCTGCTCAACGGCAAGATGCTCACCGGCCGCGACGCCGCGCACAAGCGCATGGTCGACATGCTGAACAAGGGCGAAGCACTGCCGGTGGACCTCAAGGGCCGCTTCATCTACTACGTCGGCCCGGTCGATCCGGTACGTGACGAAGTGGTTGGCCCGGCCGGCCCGACCACCGCGACCCGGATGGACAAGTTCACCAGCCAGATCCTCGAGCAGACTGGCCTGCTCGGCATGATCGGCAAGTCCGAGCGCGGCCCGATCGCCATCGACGCGATCAAGGACAACAAGGCCGTGTACCTGATGGCCGTGGGCGGCGCCGCCTACCTGGTCGCCCAGGCGATCAAGAAGTCCAAGGTCCTGGCCTTCGCCGAACTGGGCATGGAAGCGATCTACGAGTTCGACGTGAAGGACATGCCGGTGACCGTTGCGGTCGACACCCAGGGCGAGTCGGTGCACATCACCGGCCCGGCCATCTGGCAGAAGAAGATCGCCGAAAGCCTGGCGGTGGAAGTGCAGTAAGCCGCTGACGCAAGAAGAAATGCCCGGCACAATGCCGGGCATTTCGTTTGCCGGGCGGTTCCACATTCCCATTGAAACCGCCAGATACATTGAGGTACCCGCTGCCCGAGGATGATCTGCCCAGCATGAACACCCATGTCGGTCCTTCCGTGCGCCAGGACGCCGCCTTTGCGAGCGCCCCGCGATCGGCACTTTCCGATCTCTCGATGCGCAGTGACATCCAGGGGTTACGTGCCATAGCCGTGCTGGCGGTAATGATCTTCCATGCGAACAAGGCCTGGCTCCCGGGCGGATTCATCGGTGTCGATATCTTCCTGGTGATTTCCGGCTTCCTGATTACTTCCATCATCCTGCGCCAACGGGAACAGGGGCGCTTCAGCTTCAAGGACTTCTACCTGGGCCGATTTAGGCGCATCGCCCCAGCCTATCTGGTGCTGCTCCTGGTGGTGGCGGCCGTGATGTCGGCACTACTGACCCCAACCGATTTCAATTTCTTCAAGGAAAGCCTCAACGCGGCGCTGTACTTCAACAGCAATCATTATTTCGCCGGGTTCGGCGACTATTTCGCCCCCAGCGCCCATGAGCTTCCCCTGCTGCACACCTGGTCCCTGGCCGTGGAGATGCAGTTCTATCTGATACTGCCACTGTTCCTGGCCCTGTTACCGACGCGCCTGTACAAGTGGCTAATGCCTGCTCTGGTGGTGTTGGTGACCGCCTATGTAAGTTACCGCCTTGCCGAGTCCGGCAACCGCCAGGCGACCTACTTTTCCCTGCTGGCCCGCATCCCCGAGTTTCTCGTCGGTTCAAGTCTGGCGGTGCTCAGGCCCAGCGCCATCGTCTCGTCACGCCAGGCCAGCTTCCTGGCCTGGATCGGGTTGGCAGTCGTGGTCAGCAGTCTGATCTGGATAGACGAATCCCACTCCTTCCCGGGCTGGATCGCGCTGCTGCCCTGCCTGGGCGCGTCGCTGATGATCACCTCGCGGCACGGTCCGGTCAGCCGCTTCCTGTCCACCAGCCCTATGGTCTGGATCGGTGGCCTCTCCTACTCGCTCTATCTCTGGCACTGGCCGGTCCTCGCGGGCATTCGCTACTACACCGGCAGGTACGAGCTGGAGCCTGCCGAGCTCCTGGCGTTCGCCCTGCTCACCTTCGGCCTGTCCTACCTGTCCTATCGCTGGATCGAGCGACCGTTCCGTTCGACTCGCAACCTTCGCGCAACTCTGGTGCGGTTCCTTGCACTAGGTATCGTGGCAGTTCCGTTGATCGCCACCTCCAGCAAGCTCAATCGCTCCATCGTTGCGCCGCTTCCCATCGAACAGACCCGCTATGCCGTGAATGCGGATATCTGCCACGGCAAGATAGTCGGCGACTGCATCCACGGTGACCGGACCGGCACCGAAACGCTGCTGGTCCTCGGTGACAGCCATGCCGCGCAATTGAATCTGTTCTTCGATCAGGTAGGCATGGCCAACCACTCTTCCGCCCGAATCATCACTGGCAGCAGCTGCGTGACCATCCCAGGGTTCGACGTCGAACGCCTGCCCGAATGGGCCCGCCCCCAGTGCACGGCGCAGATCGCCGCCGCAAAGCCCTTTATCCGCGATGCGCACAAGATCGTGATCGCAGCCATGTGGCAGTACCAGGTCCAGAGCCCGGCCTTCCTGAAAGCCTTCGAGCGGTTCCTCGAAGACACCGATGCCAAGGGGCAGAAGGTGCTGGTGATGGCTCAACTGCCGATGTTCGACTCGGACATGCTGCGCATGAACCGCTTCGAGCAACTACACCTGCCTGTCAGCCGTAAGCTCAACAGTCAATGGCAGGCAGCCAACCGCACCATCGCAGACATCGTCGCCCGCCATCCGTCCGCACGGTTCCTCGACCTTTCCGGAGAGCCGCTGTTCGCCTCCGCCCCCTTCGTCGACAACACCCTGATCTACCACGACAACCATCACCTGAACGAAATCGGGGCACGTCGCTACGGTGAGATCGCGGCCGGTTACTTCAAGGACTTTTGACTCTGCTGGGCCAGGAATGCCCGGAACGCAGGAGCCTCAGTTCGCCAGCAACGGTACCTGCCCAACCTGCTTCCACCAGTCGCGCCAGGTGAACACCTACCCCTCGGCGCGTACCTGGCGCACTTCGGCCAGATCGAGTCTAAAAACCAGTCACTGGTTGGTGGCCGGTGTTCTTCCACTTCTACTGTAGAAAAATCGCCCGAGCGACCAACTGCTACAACCTGAACGACTGGGTCGAACAGGCCTTCTGGTCAAGAAGCACTCCTCGCCTTGGGTATCTCCACGCCCCGTAAAGGCTTTCCGGATTTCATCCGGGCTACGGACGGAGCACTGTGTAGGGTGGATCACGCTTCACCGCTCCACCAGCGGAGCCCGGTATAACACCAGCCATGGAAACGAAAAGCAGTTTCCACTCCACGCGCGGCAGGAGCGGGCAACCCGAACCCTTCTGGAGAGTCTGTTCGTAGGATGGTGTGGAGCGAAGCGATACCCATCGATGCCGCCGGCAACATCGCTGATGGGTATCGCAGGCTCCACCTATCCTACGACGAGCTCCCCGGCCCCGACCGCAGGAGCGGACCTTGTCCGCGAAGGCGGGCATCGCCCGCCCAGCCGATCAGGCGCTGCGCGACACCAGGCTCAGCTCCGCCACCCTGTCCCGCCGCTGGGCGAGGAAGCGCGTGCAGCTCACCCGCAGGAAGGAGGCGAAGTTCACCACCTCGCCGCGGTAGTCCATCACCTCGTCGTAGAGCTTGGCGATCAGCTGGTTGGTGGTCATGCCGTCCACCTCGGCGATCTCCCGCAGGATGTCCCAGAACTGGTTCTCCAGGCGCAGCGTGGTGACCACGCCGCGGATGCGCAGCGAGCGGGAGCGCGACTCGTAGAGGATCGGGTCGGCCTTCACATAGAGTTCGCACATGGACGGTTTCTCCAGCTTCGATGACCGGCCAGTCTACAGGCTGATCTTCGTGCCCAGCACTTCGAGGAACTTCGCCAGCCAGGCCGGATGCGCCGGCCACGCCGGGGCGGTGACCAGGTTGCCGTCGACATGGGCGGCGTCCACCGGGATGTCCACGTACTCGCCGCCGGCCAGCGTCACCTCCGGGCCGCAGGCCGGGTAGGCGCTGCAGGCGCGGCCCTTGAGCACGCCGGCGGCGGCCAGCAGCTGGGCGCCGTGGCAGACGGCGGCGATGGGCTTCTGCGCCGCGTCGAAGGCTTTCACCAGCTCGATCACCCTGGCGTTCAGGCGCAGGTATTCCGGGGCGCGGCCGCCGGGGATCAGCAGCGCGTCGTAATCCTCGGCGCGCACGCTGGCGAAGTCGGCGTTGAGGGCGAAGTTGTGCCCAGGCTTCTCGCTGTAGGTCTGGTCGCCCTCGAAATCGTGGATGGCGGTGCGCACGCTCTGGCCGGCCTTCTTGTCCGGGCAGACGGCGTGGACGCTGTGCCCGACCATCGACAGCGCCTGGAACGGCACCATGGTTTCGTAATCTTCGGCGTAGTCGCCGACCAGCATCAGGATCTTCTTCGCGGCCATCTGCAAACCCTCCCGGCAGGTCCCGGCCATTGTGGCCGGGCATGCGGGAGAGCTTAGCCAGTCGCTCGACCGGCGGGTAATAGGCCGCTACTACGTCCTGCCGTCGAGCTCCGGCTACAGGCCGATGCGCTCGAAGAGGCCGGGCTCGGGCGCTTTGCGGCCACCGGCGGCGATCCTCACCGGCTCCTGCACCCGGCGGGTGGCGGGAATCTCCCGCGAGCCGAGCTCGTTGCCCACCAGGTTCAGCGGCCCGGCGCCCTCCCCGGCGTTGTGCTGGAACCTGGGCGGCGTGTGGGTTTCGTCGTAGCGCAGGTAGTAGACCTCGCCGGCCTTCGCCTCCAGGGCGAAACCGGAGATCAGGGTGAAGTCCAGGGTGCCGCCGGCGAAGAAGGTCCAGAAGCTGCCCAGCAGCGGCCGGCGCATCTGCAACGGGTAGCTGCCCGGCTCGAAGACCATGGCGAAATAGCCGTTGCTCGGCAGGCTGCCGATCAGCTCGCCATCGAGGAACAGCCCCGGCGCTTCCAGCTCCTCGTCGGACCACTGGTTCTGCGGCCGGTAGATGTACACCGTCGCATGCTGCGGATCGCCCGGCTGCGCGCTGAACATCGGCCCGTCCAGCGCACCGAAGAAGGCGCCGGGCGAACTGCAGCCGGCCAGCAGCAGGAGAAAGGCGCACAGGGCCAGTCGGAGCATGGAATGTCCCTCTTGTGGTCATGCCCGGAGCATAACCACGGCGCCCCGCCTTGCCACCCGTCGAAAGTCCGGGTCGATGCGTTCGCCGTCGGGCGCAGATCGCCCCCGCCCGGGCCGGCTACTGACTCAGCACCCTGAGCCGTCCCGGGGTGAACTGCTCCGGCCAGTCGCGGCGGGTGAACACCTGCCCCTCGCGGCGGACCCGGCGAACTTTCTCCAGGTCCAGGTCATGCACCAGCCAGCGGCTTTCCGCAGGCGTCAGTTCCTCGCTCAGCGCCAGCACGCCGTTGGCGGGCATGCCGTAGTCCGGCGGGACGTAGAGGCCGGCGCGGCCGACGTTCTGGTCCAGCGCCGGCGACCAGGGCGCGCGGCCCGCGGTGGGCGCGTGCAGCACGGCGATCTGGTTCTCCAGCGCGCGGGCCTGGGCGCCGATGCGCACGCGGTGATAGCCCGCCTCGGTGTCGGTGCAGCTGGGTGCGAGGATCAGGTCCACCTCCTGCTCGGCGAGGGTGCGCGCCAGCAGCGGGAGTTCGTTGTCGTAGCAGATCAGGATGCCCAGCCGGCCGAACTCGGTGTCGAACACGCGCAGGCCCTCGCCGCCGGCGAGGTTCCACTGCTCGCGCTCGAAGCGCGTCATCAGCAGCTTGTCCTGGGTGCCGAGCAGGCCGTTGGGGCCGAACAGCCAGGCGCGGTTGCGGTAGAGGCCGTCCGCGTCGCGCATCGGCACCGAGCCGGGAACGAAGTAGAGGTTCATCCGCCGCGCGATGGAGCCGCACAGCGCCAGCCACTTCGGCAGCCAGGGTTGCAGGCCGGCGATGGAGCCGTGCAGGTCGCCCCGCTGCTGCGCCGGCAACAGGCCGCTGAGCACCAGCCCGGCGTATTCGGGCAGCACCAGCAGGCGCGCGCCCTGCTCCGCCGCCCCGGCGCAGAGGTCTTCGAGATGCCGCGCGTAGGCGTCCCAGCTTTCGTGCAGTTCGATGGCGTACTGGCAGGCGGCAATGCGGATCATCAGGTCAGCTCCTTGAGCCAGAAGGACATGGGCTTGGCGCTGTCGAACGGTTCGCCGACGTCGCGCCAGTGGTATTGGGCATGCAGTTGCGGGCAGGGACTGAAGCCCCGGTGCAGCCAGAATGCGTCCAGCGTCCGGTAGCCGGCGGGACGCGCCGGGTGGTCCGGCGGGCGCTGCACCGCGCAGAAGGCGCACCAGTCGAAACGCTGCAGCCCGCGCGCAAAGCGCTCGCGTTCCTCGAAGAAGCGCAGGCCGAGGCCGGCGTTGCGGTAGGCCGGCAGCAGCACCGACTCGCCGAAGTAGAAGATGCGCTCGGGGTTCCAGCCCTGTTCGAGGAAGGGCCGCTGGAACGCCTCGCTCTCGTCCTGCAACGGCAGGCCGGTGGCGGCGCCGACCACCCGGCCCCCGTCGAGCACCAGCACACACAGGCTCCAGGCCGAGCGCAGATAGGTGTCGAGGTAGCTCTCCTCGTACTCCGGGCTGCCATCGTAGAGGTAGGGAAATTCGCGCAACACGGTGATCCGCAGGCGCGCCAGGTCATCGATGAAGGGGCGGATGGCTTCGCCGCTGAGCAGGCGGATGTCCGTGGGCATGGTCGTTTTCGTCCGCTGGATGCCGCTAACGGCAAAGTGATGGCCGACGGGGCAACTTACTACAACCTCAACGACTGACAAGCGTAGTTGGGCCGAGCCGGGGCTCTGCGCGATATTCCGCGGCGGCATCGATCGCGGATGAATCCGCTCCTACGAGAGCAGCCCGCACCGTAGGCGCGGACTTCGTCCGCGGTATCCCGGCACGGCGCCATTCGCGGACAAGATCCGCTCCTACACAAGCGCAGCCCGTACCGTAGGAGCGGACCTTGTCCGCGATCCGCCGGCAAGGCCGGCGCTGCAATGGCTCAGGACTGCGTCGCCACCCGCCGCCGCGTCGGCGGCGAGGGCGGCGCCGGCAGCAAATGGCGCACCAGCCATCTGCGCACCGGCACCACGCAGCGCTCCTGTACCAGCACGCAGCTCGTCACCATGAACAACAGGAACAGCGGGTACAGCCACAGCGACAGCGGCTGGCGGGTCGCGGCGTCGACGCAGAAGTCCCAGTCGGCCAGGCAATCGCCCGGCGCGCGGATCAGCTTCTCGGTCCGCGAGAACAGGGTGAACAGCGGCACGTGCAGGGCGAACAGCGACAGCGACGCCGCCCCCAGGCGCGGCGACCAGCGGCGGACCAGGCTGCTGCGCGGGTCGCGCGGCAGCGCGCTCAGGTACACCAGCAGCAACTGCGCCGGCAGCAGCAGGCCGTTGTGCAGCAGGAAGTACCAGAACTTGGCGCCGTGGGTGTAGAGGTAGTCCGCCACCAGGAAATTCACCAGCACGAACGCCCCCATGGCCAGCGCCAGCCAGCGGCCCGGCGTCTGGCCGGCGTCCTTGTACCGGCGGAACAGGCCGTAGGCGAGGATGCCGCCGAGGAACTCCGGCAGGCGCAGCAGCGGGTTGCGGTGCAGCAGGCCGGTCCAGGGCATGCCGTACTGCTGGCTGGCCACCACCAGCAGCGGCGGCACCAGGTACAGCAGCCAGAGGATGAGCAGCCAGCGCCACTTGTGCTGCACCCGCGCCAGCCGTGGCGCGACGTAGGGGAAGCAGAGGTAGAAGAAGAACAGCGTCGACAGCGACCAGAGCGGCGCGTTGAAGGTCAGGTAGTACGGGTTCCACGCCTGCATCATGGTGAGCTGCAGGATGCTGTTGAACAGCAGCTCGCGGTCGCTCATCCAGTGGTGGAACAGCTGCGGCTGGAGCCGTCCGATCGCCTCGTTGGTGTCGTAGATGACGAAGCGCGGCGTGGCCTGCTCGATGTCCGGGCCTATCCCCAGGCCGCTGACCACCAGCAGCACGCCGATGGTCAGCAGGATCGAGAAGATGTGCAACGGGTAGAGGTTGGACAGCCGCTTGGTGAAGAAGCTGCGCGGGCTTTCGCGCAGTTGCCCGTCGCTGACGTAGACGTGGCAGAGCAGGAAACCCGACAGCACGAAGAAGCTGCTGGTGGCGAAGAAGCCCAGGCTGGTCAGCTCGTCCAGGCCGGCGAACTTCTGCTGCGCCGGGTAGCTGTGCAGGGTGTGGTAGACCACCACGTAAAGGCCCAGCAGGAAGCGCAGCCACTCCAGGCCGATGAAGCGTTCCTTCTGAATCGTACTCAACGCCGCTCTCCTATTCGAAAAATCGGTTCGGGCGTTCCACCGGTCAGCGCCGGCGGTCGAGGAAGTTCACCACCAGCCGGTCCAGGGAGCCCCACAGCCGTTCGCGCAGGCGCTTCCACCAGGGCCGGGCATGCCAGCTGCCGAGGTCTATCTCGCGGCTCTGCTGGAAGTCCGCGGCGAAACACTCGGCGACCGCCGCAGTGAACTGCGGATCGAACGCTTCTACATTGGCCTCCAGATTGAAGCGAAGGTTCCAATGATCGAAGTTGCAGGAGCCGACACTGGTCCAATCGTCGACCAGTACCATCTTCAGGTGAAGGAAGCGTGGCTGGTACTCGAAGACCCGCACGCCGGCGCGCAACAGGCGCGGGTAGTAGCGCTGGCCGGCGTAGCGCACCGGCGCGTGGTCGGTGAGCCGGCCGGTGAGCAGCAGGCGCACGTCGACGCCGCGCAGGGCGGCCTTGCGCAGCGCCCGGCGAACCTTCCAGCTCGGCAGGAAATACGGCGTGGCCAGCCAGATGCGCTGGCGCGCGCCGAGCAGCGAGCGGACCAGCGACTGCAGGATGTCGCGGTGCTGGCTGGCGTCGGCGTAGGCCACCCGCGCCATGCCCTGGCCGGCGCTGGGGCGCGGCGGCAGGCGGCTGAGCAGCACCTCCTCGCGGGGCTTCCAGGCGCGGCCGCCGAAGGTCGCCTGCCACTGGCGCTCGAACAGTCGCAGCCAGTCGGCGACGATGCCGCCGGTCATTTCCACCATCACCTCGTGCCAGTCGCTGCGGTTGTCCCGCGCCGACCAGAACTCGTCGGTGGCGCCCGTGCCGCCGACATAGGCGATGCGTCCGTCCACCAGCAGCAGCTTGCGGTGGTCGCGGTACAGGTTGCGCAGCCCGGCCTTCCAGCTCAGCGGGTTGTAATGGCGCAGCTCGCCGCCCGCCTCCAGCAGCTGGCGCCGCCAGGCGGTGGAGAGCTTCAGGCTGCCGAAGGCATCGAACAGGCAACGCACCCGCACGCCGCGCGCGCGGGCGGCCAGCAGGCAGTCCAGCAGGGCCTCGGCGCAGCTGCCGCTTTCCACCAGGTAGAGCTCCAGCTCGACCTGGTGCTGGGCGCCGTCGATGGCTTCGAGCATGCGCGGAAAGAACTGCTCGCCGTCGCAGAACAGGGCAAAGCGGTTGCCGCTGCGCCAGGGAAAGACCGGTCCGCTCATCGCGACACGAAGATCAGCACGGCGCCTACCGGCACCGACAGGCCGATGCTCTTCAGCCCGGCCAGCTTGCGCAGCTGCGCCACGCCCGGCGCCAGGCCGAAATCAGCGGCATCGATCACCAGCGGCGCCAGGGTCACCACCTGGAAACGGTGATCGTCCAGGCGCGTGACCAGCACATCGCTGCGGTAGTCCTTCGCCTGGCCGTGCAGCTCCAGGCGCAGCGGCAGGCGCATCTCCAGCTGCACGCCGCTGGCGAGGTCGCTGATCGGCCGCAGGTCCAGCCGCGCGGTGATCCGCGCCTCCGGGTACTTCTCGGTATCGAACAGCGTCTCGCGCAGCCGCTCGTCGCGCAGCGGAATGCCGGTGTTCACCGAATCCAGCTCGACGCGCAGCTCCGCCTGCCCCTGCGCGTCGACCGTGCCGTGCATCACCAGGAAGCGGTTCACCTCGGCGATATCGGTGTTCTTGCTGGTGACGAAGGTCAGCCGCGAGGACTCGTAGTCGAGGTACCAGGCCGCCTGGGCGGACGCGGCGAAGCAGGTGGCGAGGAGGAAGACGAACAGCGAGCGCATGGAATCCCTTATGCACATGAATGGGTGTAACAGCGGCAAACGATAGCGGCCCGCCGCCGGCTTGCAAACCGGCCGGCGGGCGAGCCCTTGGGCAGTCGCCGGCGCAAAGGGTTCAGTCGGCGAGCATTGCGGGAATCCCGGCCACCAGCGCATCGATGGCGCAACGGATCTTCGACGGCATGTAGCGGCTTTTCGGCCACACCGCATGGATGTCCAGCGGCGGCAGGTTGCAGCGCCCCTTCACCACCACCAGCTCGCCCGGTTTCACATGCCGGGCCAGCAGCCAGGACGGCAGGCGCGCCAGGCCAAAGCCCGCCACGGCGGCGGCGGTGATGGCCTGCAGGTCGTCCATGCTCAGCTGCGGGTCGATGTCGATACGCCGCGCGTGGCCGTCGTCGTCGCGCAGGTCCCAGGGCGAGGTGACGCCAGCGACGGAGTAGCTGATGGCGGCGTGGCCGGCGAGATCGTCGAGCCCTTCCGGCATGCCGTGCTGCGCGATGTACGACGGCGCCGCGCCGATGCTGGTGTACTGCACGCCCAGCTTGCGCGCGGCGAGCGTGGCGCTGTCGCCCAGCGGGCCGATGCGCACGGCGAGGTCGAAGCCTTCCTCCACCAGGTCGACGCGGCGGTCGCTGAAGGACAGGTCGATCTTCAGCGTCGGATGTTGTCGCGCCAGCCCCAGCATCAGCGGCACCACGCAGAGGTGGCCGAAGGAGATCGGCACGCTGACCCGCAGCCGTCCGCGCGGCTCCATCCGTCCGCCTTCCAGCGCGGTATGCGCGGCATCCAGCTCGGCCAGCGCGCGCACGCAGCTGTCGTAGAACACCTGGCCGTCGTCGGTGAGGTTCTGGCTGCGCGTCGTGCGTTGCAGCAGGCGCACGCCCAGGCGCGCCTCCAGCCGGGCAATGGCCTTGCCCACCGCCGAGCGCGTGAGGTTCAGGCGCTCCGCCGCCAGGGCGAAGCTGCCGGCGTCCACCACCTGGACGAAGGTGGCGATGCCATCGAGTCGGTCGTCCATCGGTCTGCCCGTTTGAATCCCGAGAAGACTCAATGATGGGACGAAACGGAGCCAATGGGGAACCCTGTTCTTTTCGACAATGGTGGCTCGGAAAACGGAGCCCCTCCCATGACTGCCCTCCACAACCCCAGAAACCTCATCGCCCTGGCGGCGGTGTGCCTGTCCGCGATGATGTTCGGTCTGGAAATCTCCAGCGTCCCCGCCAGCCTGCCGGCCCTGGAGCGCGTGCTGCACGGCGATTTCCAGGACCTGCAATGGGTGATGAACGCCTACACCATCGCCGTCACCAGCGTGCTGATGGCCGCCGGCACCCTGGCCGACCGCTTCGGCCGCAAGCGCCTGTTCGTCATCAGCCTGGCGCTGTTCGGCCTCACCTCGCTGCTCTGCGGGCTGGCGAGCGACATGCCGAGCATGATCGCCGGGCGCTTCCTGCAGGGTGCCGCCGGCGGGGTCATGCTGATCTGCCAGGTGGCGGTGCTGACCAGCCAGTTCAGCGACCCGGCCGAGCGCGTCCGCGCCTTCGCCGCCTGGGGCGTGATCTTCGGCATCGGCCTGGGCTTCGGGCCGATCATCGGCAGCGCCATCGTTGCCCTGGCCAGCTGGCAGTGGGTGTTCCTCGTGCACGGGCCACTCGCCCTGCTCACCCTGGCACTGGCGCAGTACGGCGCGGTGGAGTCCCGCGACCCGGCGGCCGAACGGCTCGACCTCGGCGGCATGCTCACCCTGTCCCTCGCGGTGCTCGGTACCGTCTTCTACATCACCCAGGGTGCCGGCATGGGCGTCACCAGCCCGGCGGCACTGGCGATCCTGGCGCTGAGCATCGCGTGCCTCTCGGCCTTCATCGTGATCGAGCGCCGCGTCGCCCACCCGCTGTTCGACTTCTCGGTGCTGCGCATCCGCGCCTTCTCCGGCGCCCTGCTCGGCTCGGCGGGGATGAACGTCAGCTTCTGGCCGCTGATGATCTACCTGCCGGTCTACTACCACGGCGTGCTTGGCTACGACGACGTGACCGCCGGCTGGTCGCTGCTCGCCTACACCTTGCCGACGCTGCTGGTGCCGCCCATCGCCGAGCGTCTCGCGCACCGCTTCCAACCCGGCTGGGTGATCCCCGGCGGCATGTTCCTCATCGGCGCCGGCTTCTTCCTCATGCTCTGGGGCAGCGCCGTGGCGCACGCCAGCTGGCTCACCCTGCTGCCCGGCTGCGTGCTGGCCGGCATCGGCCTGGGAATGACCAACACCACGGTGACCAACACCTCCACCGCCGCCGTGCCCGCCGCCCGCGCCGGCATGGCCTCGGGCATCGACATGAGCGCGCGGATGATCTCGCTGGCGATCAACATCGCGGTGATGGGGCTGATCCTGCTGTCCGGCGTCTCCGCCGGGTTGCCGGAGATGGAGGGCGGTGAACGTCTGCAACTGGCCGCGAGCATCGCCAGCGGCCAACTGGACAGCGGCGCTCCCGCCGCCGCCCGGGCCGCCCTGGTGCAGGGCTTCGGCTGGGTGCTCGGCTACGGCGGCATCAGCGCCTGGCTGTTCGCGGCGGGCAGTTTCCTGGTCTTCGGCGCGCACCGGACGACGGGGCGTAGACTGGAAGTCGCCCGCCCCTGAAGCGCAGGAGAATCGCCATGAAGACCGCCCTGCTGTTCGCGCTCATCCTCGCCCTCTCCGCCAGTTGTGGCTTCGGCTTCCAGGTAGAGCATCAGCCGCCTGCCGTCGCGGTCGCCGCGTCGGTCTGATCCGTGGGCAAAAGCCGGGGGAAATCGCGGCGCTTTTCCCGGGGTTCCAGCCTGCAACGGCACCTCAGCTCTTCGTAGGAGCGGACCTTGTCCGCGATCAGTCGGCAGGTCCGGCGTTGGGCGGGTTCGCGAGCAAGCTCGCTCCTACAGGCCCACGCCGGCGCGCTTTTCGTAGGACCGAGGGGGACGCCCAGTCCTTGCGCGAACCGCACGGCACGGGATCAATCGCGGACAAGGTCCGCTCCTACGAGAGCGTCCTGCCGTCACGGCGCCTGCTTGATCACCTGGCGGAAGCCGAGCACCGCGAACACCGGGACTTCGGGGGTGATCGACGGGAGGTTGGCGACTTCCTTGAGCGGCTCCAGCCGCTCCTCCAGGTTGAAGTCGATCAGCTTGAGCACCAGCGGTTCCAGGGTGGTCACTTCGATACGCTCCTCACTGGGCCGGCTGACCAGCACTTCGGCTTTCAGCCGGCGCTGCTGGCCGTGCAGGTCGAGGTCGAAGTCGAGGTTTTCCGGGCGCGACTGGCCCACCTGCAGGTCGTCGTAGCGGCTCAGGTCGAGCTGGCTGGTGATGGTCGCCTCCGGGTAGCGCTCGACCTCGAAGAACGCGTCGCGCATGCGCTCGTCGCGCAGCGCCAGGCCGCTGTCGATGGTGGCCAGCGCTACGACGAGGCGCACCGCGCCCTTGTCGTCGATCTGCCCGGACAACTGGTCGAAGCGCTGCACTTCCGCCATCTTGCCGCGCTTGACCGAGACGAAGCTGATCCGCGAGGTGTCGCCGTCCAGTTGCCACTCGGCCAGCGCCAGCGGGCTGGCCAGCAGCAACGCGCAGATCAGCGTGCATTTCAGAGAGGGCATCGGTCCTCCGAAGCGGGCCGCCCCGCTCCGTGGAACGCGCCCGTCAGTGGTTGCCCGAGTCGGGCAAAGCATCTGCCTGGTGCATCAGCCGGCATCCTTCGCGCGCGCCGAGCCAGGCGGCCGTCTGGGTACTGCCGAGGCCGCGGGCGGTCACCCGCTTGTGCGCTTCGTCGTCGAGGAAGGCGCTGATCGGCACGTACTGCTGGGTATAGGCCCGGCAATAGTCCGCCGAGTTCCCCATAACGTAGCGGCAGGAGCAGTATTCCTTGGCGGTGTAGGCGCCGATGATGCCGGGGAAGGCGGCCAGGTGGACGCGGTTCGGCCAGGCGACCAGGACCAGCGCGAGCAGCAGCAGGACGAGTGCGCCGAGGAGCGGATGACGGCGGATCATGGCTGCATCTCCCCGTGGGCGAAGGCCGCCTGGGCGAGCTTGAGGAAGGCGTCGTGCTGGTAGCTGCCGTCGCGGTCGTCGGCGTAGCGGACGATCACCAGTTTCTCCCCGGGGATCACGTAGAGCGCCTGGCCCCAGTGGCCGAGGGCGGCGAAGGTGTCCTCCGGCGCGCTCGGCCAGGGCGCCGGGGCGCCGGCCACCGCGCGGTTCAGCCACCACTGGCCGCCGGGCACCGCTTCGCCGGGCTTTTCCGCCTGCGGCTTGTAGTTGGGGAATGGCGCGAGGACGAACTGCATCCACGCCTGCGGCAGCAACTGGCGGTCCTTCCAGCGTCCGCCGCGCTGCATCAGCAGGCCGATGCGCGCCATGTCGCGGGCGGTCATGTAGACATAGGAAGAACCGACGAAGGTGCCGCTGGCATCGCGCTCCCAGACCGCCGACTGGATGCCCAGCGGCTGGAACAGCGCGGTCCAGGGGTAGTCCGCGTAAGCCTGCGGCCCGACCATCTGCCGGAGGGTCGCCGCGAGCACGTTGCTGTCGCCGCTGGAATAGCGGAAGCGCTGCCCCGGAACCGCGTCGAGCGGGAAGTCGGCGGCGAATTTCGCCATGTCGTCGCGGCCGCGGGTGTAGAGCATCGCCACCACCGAGGAGCGCACCGGCGCGTATTCGTAGTCCTCCTGCCAGGCCAGGCCGGAAGCCCAGTTGAGCAGGTGGCGCATGTGGATGTCCGGGTGCGCGGCGAAGGGGGCGAAGTGGCTGGCGACCGTGTCGTCGAGCTGGAAGCGACCCTCGCCGAAGGCCACGCCGAGCACGCTGGCCATCACGCTCTTGCTCATCGACCAGGCCAGGTGCGGGGTCTGCGCGCGGGTCGGGCCGGCGTAGCGCTCGTAGATCAGCTGACCGTCGCGGATCACCACCACGGCGTCGGTGCGCACGCCCTTGCGGGTGGCGTCGTCGCGCGCGGGGAAGGCGTAGTCCTCGAAGGCCTGGACGGCGGCGCCGGCGGGCGTGGCGCCGTGGGGCCAGTCGGCCTCGGGCCAGGCGTCGTCGCCATGGGCGTGGCCGCTGAGCAGGCAACTGGCCAGGGCCAGCGCGCGCAGCACCGGCTTGCTGCGGGAAGAGCGCAGGGGGAAGGGCATCGGGGGGCCTCTTGTTATTGGGTCGGCCCGCACCCTAGCACGGCGAAGATGACGGATTAAGCGCCGATCGTGCCGTATTCAAGGACGATTGGCGCAATCGGTCAGAGTCTGCTCACGATCTTGCTAGCGAGAGCAGAACAAGGAAAAAACAGGCGAGGACGCGGAGTTTACGAGCTGTAAATGAGCGGTCAGAGCCTGTTTTTAACGCCGTCATGCCGACGCACGGCAGATCGTGGGCAGGCTCTCAGCGCGGAACCTGGTAATCCTCCGGCCCCAGCAGGTCCATGCCGCACTGCAGGTTTTCGATCCAGTAGAGGAAGGCGCTGATCATTTCCTTGCCGACGAAGGGCCGGCCATGCTGCGGCACGATCATTTCGACGTCCATCCCGCGTATCATCGACGCCCACAGCCGGGCGACCTTGTTGGAGGCCATGTAGCGGCGGTGGAAGCCTTCCATGTGCGGGAGGTGGGCGGCGAAGTCCTGCACCGGGGTGGCGTCGTCCACCAGGGAGGCGCCCATGTCGCCGGAGAAGAGGATCTTGCTCACCGGATCAAAGACCTGGAAGTTGCCCACCGAGTGCAGGAAGTGCGCGGGGATCATCTTCAGCTGGCAGCGCCCCAGTTGCACGGATTCGCCACGGTCGGGCAGCGGGATGACCCGGTCATAGGTGGAGATGCCGTGGCTGACCGCCAGGTAGTTGGCCGTCAGGTGCGGCAGGAAGCGCGCCCAGAGCTTGGAGCAGATGACCTTGGCGGGGGTGTGCAGCAGCCACTTGTCGAGGGCGGCGATGATGTCCGGGTCCTGGTGCGAGGCGAAGATGAAGTCCAGCTCCTGCAGCGGGAACAGCTTGGACAGCTCCAGCGACAGCGGGGTGTAGGTCAGGTCTCCGCCCGGATCGAGCAGCAGGCGCTTGCCGTGGTCGACGATCAGGAACTGGTTGGACTGGACCCCATCGCCACTCACCAGATCGTCGAAACACAGGCACTGGTGTTTGCCGTCGTCGAACAGCACGATGGGTTCGCGTCGCATGGGGTAATTCCTGTCAAGGTGGTGAGCGGGAAAAAAGTGGGTAGCCGCGAGGAAATTTCTGGGTACGACCGCAGAAAGGCCGCAAAGGCTACCGACCCTTTACCCATGGCTCACTGACCTGGATCAAGCCCCAGCGCCGCACACGCCTTCTCCAGGCGCCTGGCCCGCGCCGCGCCGGCGATCGCCAGCACGCCACGGTCGCGCGTCCAGGCCGCCGCCAGCGCCGGATCAGCCGTGGCGAACGCGGCATCCAGGGCCGCCGACAGTCCCTCGAACTGGCTGAACACCCCGGCCAGCAACAGATGGGTTTCCGCCTGGTGGGCCGGCTGCCGGCTGACTTCCGCGCAACCGGCCAGCACGCCGGCCAGGCGCAGCGTCAGCTCCGCCGGCCAGTGCAGCTCGGCGGCCAGGCCGTAGAGCCAGGCGCAGATCGCGGCCAGCACATGGGTGTCTTCCAGGGTGCGGAAGGGTTTGCTGTAGGTTTCCCAGCCATCGCCGGGCAGGCGCTCGCAATGGGCGCCGTCGAGCAGCAGGCGGGCGTGGGGAATGTCCGGCAGCAGCGGCAGGGCCGGCAGCGGCTCCAGCTTCGCTCCGGGCGCGCCGGCCTGCACCACGGCCATCGCCAGGCGCGGCGCCGTGCCGGGCTCTTCGTCGCGCGCCGCCACCAGCCACCAGGCCGCGCTGTCCGCGGCGGTGGCGAAATCCTTGCTGCCGTGCAGCACCAGGCCGTCCAGGCGGGTCTGCAGGTCCGCCGGACGCACGCCCTTCTTCTCGGTCACGCACAGCGCCCCCAGGCTCAGCGGCGCCGCCGGCCAGAGCGCGCGCAGGGCCGCCTGGTAGCCGGCGAGGAAGGCCAGCCCCGGGGTCGCCGCCAGGCGTCCGCCGAGCACCGCCAGTTCGAAGCTGCCGAGCGCGCCGGCGCGTTCCAGCAGTGCGGCGTACCAGTCGTCCAGAGCGGCTCCGGCGGGCAGTCGATCCTGCGGGCCGAGCAGACATTTCCAAGGCATCGCGGTGCTCCTTCTTCAGGGCTTTCATCGCTGTCATACAAGCATCACCGCACCGTCATGGGGGTGACACCGCTCATTCCTAGCCTGAGCTTGCACAACAAAGCCGACCGGCCGCAACCCGCATGGCCGGCTCACGGAGGCACTCGCATGAGTCAGATCGCCCTCTCTTGTGACACCACGGCGCAGCGCCGTCTCCAGGCCGTGCGTCTGCACGGCGCCCGCGCCCTGCGCGAAGCCCAGGCCCTGCGTTACCGCGTGTTCAGCAGCGAGTTCGACGCCCGGCTCAAGGGCGCGGAGCAGGGGCTGGACATGGACGATTACGACAGCCACTGCGCCCACATCGGCGTGCGCGACCTGAACACCGGCGCGCTGGTGGCCACCACCCGCCTGCTCGACCACCGCGCCGCCGAGCGCCTGGGCCGTTTCTACAGTGAAGAAGAATTCGCCCTCGACGGCCTGGGCAACCTGCAAGGCCCGGTGCTGGAGATCGGCCGCACCTGCGTCGACCCGGACTACCGCAACGGCGGCACCATCGCGGTGCTGTGGAGCGAGCTGGCCGAGGTGCTCAACGAAGGCGGCTACCGCTACCTGATGGGCTGCGCCAGCATCCCCATGCGCGACGGCGGCATCCAGGCCCGCGCGGTGATGCAGCGCCTGCGCGACCGCTACCTGTGCCAGCAGAACCTGCGCGCCGAGCCCAAGACCCCGCTGCCGCCGCTGGAGGTGCCGGACAACCTCACCGCCGAGCTGCCGCCGCTGCTCAAGGCCTACATGCGCCTGGGCGCGAAGATCTGCGGCGAGCCCTGCTGGGACCCGGACTTCGGCGTCGCCGACGTGTTCATCCTGCTCAAGCGCGACGAGCTCTGCCCGCGCTACGCCCGCCACTTCAAGGCAGCGGTCTGATGCGCAGCCTGCGCGCCTGGCTGCGCGTCGCCCGCCTGCTGCTGGTGCTGACGACGGGCCTGGCGCTGGCCTGCTTCGTCAGCCTGCTGGAGCGCCTGCCCGGCCGCGACTGGATGCCCCTGCGCCAGCGCCTGACCCGCTGGTTCCTGGCGCGCCTGAGCGCCGCCCTGCCCTTCGCGGTGAAGGTGCACGGCGAGCTGCCCGGCCAGCCGATGCTGTGGGTGTCCAACCATGTGTCCTGGGTCGATATCCCGCTGCTCGGCGCGCTGCTGCCGCTGACCTTCCTGTCCAAGGCGGAAGTGCGCCAGTGGCCGGTGGCTGGCTGGCTGGCGGAGAAGGCCGGCACGCTGTTCATCCGCCGCGGTTCGGGCGATGCCCGGATGGTCAACGCGCAACTGGCCACGCAGCTGTCGCGCGGCCGCTCGCTGCTGGTCTTCCCGGAAGGCACCACCACCGATGGCCGCGACCTGCGCACCTTCCACGGCCGCCTGCTGGCCAGCGCCATCGAGGCCGGCGTGCCGGTGCAGCCGGTGGCGCTGCGCTACCGCCGCGACGACCGGCCGTGCGAGCTGGCGCCCTTCATCGGCGACGACGATCTGGTCAGCCACCTGCGGCGGCTGTTCGGCCAGGATCGGGGCGTGGTGGAAATCCATCTGCTGCCGGCGCTGTCCAGCGCCCACCAGGACCGCACGCTGCTGGCGCAACAGGCGCGCAACGCGATCCACGCGGTGGTCTGTGACATTCAGGAAGAAACGGCCATCGCGGCCTGAGACGTTCTGGAAAAGCGGAGCGAAGACAGGAAGGAGCTGGAGCCCGCCGTAACCCACGGCCGGCGGGTTCCCACTCTGGCGAGGCGGCTTCCGGAGCGCGCCGGACGGCACCCTCGGGCCGCCCGGTGACGCCTGAAAACAGTCTCTAGGCGCCGGCCTCCGGCGGCACGACCAGGATGTCACAATCCAGTTCGCGCAGCGCGTAGTCGGCGACACTGCCGATCAGGGCACGCTTGATCCCGCCCATGCCCCGGGTGCCCATGACCAGCAGATCGGGCCGGCGCTTGTCGACCATCCGCTGCAGGACGTTGCCCGGCAGCCCGACGGCCACCAGTTGTTCATCGATGCGATCTTCCAGCTGCTCGTCGCGCAGGAACTGCTTCAGCTCATCCACGGCCTGGCGCGTCTCGGTGCTGACGAACTCGTCGACCCGCTCCTCGCTGACCCCGGAGTACTGCATCATGCCCTTGGCCAGCGGACTGAACGCATAGACCCCACGGCGCACCGCACCGTCGAGCAGGCCCAGGGCGCCGGCGACATTCACCGCGTTGGCCGAGGCATGGGACGTGTCCAGCGCCAGCAGCAGGTCGCGGTACTCCCCGCTCGCCGGCTGGTTGACCACCAGCACCGGCAACTGGCCGGCGCGCAGCACGCGCTCGACCGTGGTGCCGACGAAGATGTCGCGCAGCACGCTCTTGCGATGGGCGCCCATCACCAGCAGCTCGACGTCCATGCTCTTGGCCGCGGAAAGAATCCGCTGATTCGGATCGCCACGCTCGACCATCAGTTTCGGGCTGCTGCCGCCCAGTCCGGCGAGCTCGACCAGGCGCGCCTCCAGCATCATCTTGACCTGGGTCGCCTCCTGCTCGACCAGCGCGGCCGGCTGGTCCTCGTCGACCACGTAGAGCACGGTCCAGGGGCAGGCGAAACGCTTGGCGAGCGCCGCCGCGCGATGCAAAGCCTTTTCCGAACGGCCAGACAGGTCCGTTGCGACCATTAACGACTTCATCATGCTGCTCCTCTCATCGGCGTTCAGATGGGTCTATTGCACACGCTCCGGTGCGCCAGACGGTTGACACATATCAAGTCAGCCCGGACCGCTCATCGACTCCGGCAGATTTCTGGCGAAGGATTGCAGCTGCGGGTAGAACTCGCGGAAGTCGGCGCTCAGCGGCAGGTACAAGCGCTCCAGCTCCTCCCAGGCGCCGTCCAGCAGGGCCGGGCGCGACAGGCGCCGGGACATCCCGGACACCACATCCTGCAGCGCCTCGAATTCCCGGTAACTGCCGAGCCAGTCCTGCGCGGCCATGCGCGGCGCGATGCGCGCCAGGCGCTCCGGCAAGCCGGGCGTGCGGCCCAGTACACCGTAGACGCGATGGGTGAAGTACTCCAGCGGCTCGTCGGAGAACAGCGCCCAGTCGCGGGCCAGGCAGTGGTCGAAGAACACGTCCAGCAGCACGCCGGCCATGCGCCGGCGCTCCTGCGGGAAGCGCGTCTTGGCGAGGTGTATCAACGGGTGGCCGTCGGTGAAGGCATCGATGCGCCGGTGCACCCGGATCGCCGCCTCGATGTCGGCGGGCCACTGGCCGGCGAGCGGTCCCTTGACGAAGTCGCCATAGAGGCTGCCAAGCAGTTGGGCGGGCCGGTCGCCGCCCAGGTGGAGATGCGCGAGATAGTTCATGGGCAGAGGGTAGCGCGGAATGCTGCGGGACTGTGTGAACGGAAGCCGTCGCCGATCGGCTGTGGTGCGCTTTCGTAGGAGCGGACCTTGTCCGCGAAGCGTTCAGTGCGCGCCGGTGTTCGCGGAGAAGCTCCGCTCCTACAAGAGCGCGCTCCAGCGCGCACCTCGAAGGCTACTATCACGCCAGTCGATCATTACTATCGCCCCAAACGAATTCATATCGTCTTTGCCCGATATATAGTTCGCCTCAACGCGATATACCGATGCGCCCATGACTGAACAACCCACTCTCGATCTCGACGAAATCTTCAAGGCCCTGGCCCACCCGGTGCGGCGCGACATGCTGCGCTGGCTGAAGGACCCGGAGCGCTACTTCGTCGAGCAGGAACACCAATCCTTCGAGATCGGCGTCTGCGCCGGCAAGTTCGACCAGCGCACCGGTCTGTCGCAATCCACCGTCTCCGCGCACCTGGCCACCCTCCAGCGCGCGGGCCTGGTGACCAGTCGAAAAGTCGGCCAGTGGAATTTCTTCAAGCGCAACGAGGAAACCATCCAGGCCTTTGTTCGCCACCTGAGCGAAGCGCTGTAACCGGCGACTGCCCGCCAACACCATCCCACTTTCCAGGAGCAGGCGCATGCCCACATCGCTTCTCGTCCTCGCCTTGTCCGCGTTCGCCATCGGCACCACGGAATTCGTGATCATGGGCCTGTTGCCCGAGGTCGCGGGCGACCTCTCCGTCTCCATTCCCAGCGCCGGCTGGCTGGTCAGCGGCTATGCCTTCGGCGTGGCCATCGGCGCGCCGATCATGGCGCTGCTGACCGCCCGCCTGCCGCGCAAGACCGCGCTGCTGATGCTCATGGGCATCTTCATCCTCGGCAACCTGCTCTGCGCGGTGGCCGCCAACTACGGCCTGCTGATGCTCGCGCGGATCATCACCGCGCTGTGCCACGGCGCCTTCTTCGGCATCGGCTCGGTGGTCGCCGCCAGCCTGGTGCCGGCCAACCGCAAGGCGTCCGCCGTGGCGCTGATGTTCACCGGCCTGACCCTGGCCAACGTCCTCGGCGTGCCGGCCGGCACCGCGCTGGGCCAGGTCGCCGGCTGGCGCTCGACCTTCTGGGCGGTGACCCTGATCGGCGTCGCCGCGCTGATCGGCCTGTGGCGCGTGCTGCCGAAGAAGCACGACGAGGAAGCGGTGGACATGCGCCGGGAAGTCGCCGCGCTGCGCAACGGCCCGCTGTGGCTGGCGCTGGGCACCACCGTGCTGTTCTCGGCGGCCGTCTTCGCGCTGTTCACCTACGTCGCGCCGCTGCTGGGTGAAGTCACCCGGGTCTCGCCGCGCGGCATCACCTGGTCGCTGGTGCTGATCGGCCTCGGCCTGACCCTGGGCAACATCGTCGGCGGGCGCCTCGCCGACTGGCGCCTGGGCACCACCCTGGCCGGGGTGTTCGCCACCATGGCGATCGTCTCCAGCGTGCTGAGCTGGACCAGCGCCGCGCTGATCCCGGCCGAGATCACCCTGTTCATCTGGGCCGCCGCCGCGTTCGCCGCGGTGCCCGCCCTGCAGGTCAACGTGGTGCGCGTCGGCGGCGCCGCGCCGAACCTGGTCGCCACCCTGAACATCGGCGCCTTCAACGTCGGCAATGCCATCGGCGCCTGGATCGGCGGCAGCGTCATCGACCACGGCCTGGGCCTGACCCGCGTGCCCCTGGCCGGCGCCCTGCTTTCCGTGCTCGCGCTGCTCGCGGTGATGATCGCCTTCAGCGGCAAGCCCAACCAGACCCAAACCGTTCTCGATTGATCCTCCATCCTCACGCCCCGGAGTAACGCAATGACCACGCTTTTCGATCCCATCGTCATCGGTGACCTGGAACTGCCCAACCGCATCGTCATGGCCCCGCTGACTCGCTGCCGCGCCGACGAAGGCCGCGTGCCCAACGCGCTGATGGCCGAGTACTACACCCAGCGCGCCGACGCCGGCCTGATCCTCAGCGAGGCCACCTCGGTGACCCCGATGGGCGTGGGCTACCCGGACACCCCCGGCATCTGGTCCGACGACCAGGTGCGCGGCTGGACCAACATCACCAAGGCCGTGCACGCCAACGGCGGACGCATCATGCTGCAGCTGTGGCACGTCGGCCGCATCTCCGACCCGCTGTACCTGAACGGCGAGACCCCGGTGGCGCCGAGCGCGATCAAACCGGCCGGCCACGTCAGCCTGGTGCGTCCGATCAAGGAATTCGTCACCCCGCGCGCCCTGGAAACCGAAGAGATCGCCGACATCGTCGAGGCCTACCGCATCGGTGCCGAGAACGCCAAGGCCGCCGGCTTCGACGGCGTGGAAGTCCACGGCGCCAACGGCTACCTGCTCGACCAGTTCCTGCAGAGCAGCACCAACCAGCGCACCGACCAGTACGGCGGCTCCGTCGAGAACCGCGCGCGCCTGCTGCTGGAAGTCACCGACGCCGTGATCGGCGTGTGGGGCGCCGGCCGCGTCGGCGTGCACCTGGCGCCGCGCATGGACTCCCACGACATGGGCGACGCCGATCCGCTGGCCACCTTCGGCTATGTGGCCCGCGAGCTGGGCAAGCGCGGCGTGGCGTTCATCTGCACCCGCGAGAAAGCCGGCGACGACAGCATCGGCCCGAAACTGAAGGAAATCTTCGGCGGCGTGTACATCGCCAACGAGCGCTTCACCCGGGAAACCGCCAATGAATGGCTGGAAAGCGGCAAGGCCGACGCGGTGGCCTTCGGCATTCCGTTCATCGCCAACCCGGACCTGGTGACCCGCCTGCAGAAAGGCGCCGCCTGGAACGAGCCGCACCCGGAGACCTTCTACGCCAAGGGCCCGGTCGGCTACCTGGATTACCCGCGCCTGTAAGGGCCGGGCCAGCACCAGCGAAAAGGGCGCCTTCCTGCGAAGGCGCCCTTTTTTCATTCCCGAACGCCAAGTGCGTGAGCGCGTTCCTGTAGGAGCGAGCTTGCTCGCGAACAGGCCGAGCCTCGGCGCCGAGAGGTTCGCGAGCAAGCTCGCTCCTACGAAGAGCTGATCCACCTGTCGTCGAGCGGCAGGTGGATCAGGCGCGGCCCGTCAGGCTGCCGCTCCCCCTCCCCGTCCGCATCGATAGAGATTTCCAGGCGCCTGCCCGCGCGGTCGACGAGCCCATGCGCTCGGCCGGCGCTTCGATGTGCAAGCGGAATCACCTGAAAACCAAATCAATATCATTTACATACAATTCGCACTTGAGAATAATTAACAAATCATTAACCACAAAAAACAATGAGTCGCCCCAATGGCAAAAAAGTCCGTTGCCCCGGCATCCCTCTCGATACTGGGCCTGCTGGTCATCCCCACCGTTCACGCCGAGTCCCAGGACGCCCTGGCGCTGCCGGAGACCTCCATCACCGGCGCTTACGAGCAGCCAAGCTATAACGCCGGCGACAGCAAGAGTGCGCTGAAGATCGACGCGCCCCTGCGAGACATCCCGCAGACGGTCAACGTCGTGCCCGAGAGCGTGATCAAGGACCAGGGTGCCCAGTCCATGGAGGACGTGCTGAAAAACGTACCCGGCGTCGGTTTGTCCAACGGCGATGGGCAACGCGACCAAGTCACCATCCGCGGCTTCAGCGCCATCGGCGACATGTACATCGACGGCATCCGCGACGATGCCCTGTACTTCCGCGACCTTTCCAACGTCGAGCGCGTCGAGGTCATCAAGGGCCCCGCCGCCGTGCTCTATGGCCGTGGCTCTTCCGGCGGCCTGATCAACAGCGTCTCCAAGACCCCCGGCTTCGCGCCCAGGCACGAGGTCGGCATGACCGTCGACAGCGAGGGCAAGCGCCGCACGCAGTTCGACACCGGCTGGGCCGACCGGCAGACCAACCAGGCGTACCGCGTCACCGGCGCCTTCGAGGACAGCGACACCTTCCGCGACGACGGCTACATCGACCGCAAGGCCATCGCGCCCTCGGCCTACTTCCAGCTGTCCGACGACCTGGAGCTGAACCTCGGCGCCAGCTACCTGTACGACAAGCGGCTGATCGACTTCGGCATCCCCGCCCTCGGCAACCGGCCGGTGGACGTCGACCGGGACAAGCGTTTCGGCTCCGGCGACCCGGACCAGGACTATGCCCGCAGCGAGGTGTTCTCGCTCACCTCCGGCCTGGATTACCACATCAACGACGACCTCACCCTGACCAACACCAGCCGCTTCTACCGCTACGACCTGGACCGCAACAACACCCTGGCCGACAGCAGCCCGACCCGCTTCGTCACCGCTCCCGACGGCGAACTGCTGGTGAAGCTCAACCGCGGCAACGTGGCGCGTGACGAATATGGCCTGTTCAACCAGACCGAACTGAAGCAGCGGGCACAGCTGGCCGGCATGCAGCACAGCCTGCTGTATGGCGTCGAGGTCGGCTTCCAGGACAAGCACCAGCGGGTGTTCAACCAGAACAACGTGGCCCAGGTCCCGGTGTTCCGCGATGGCCTGGTTCCGGTCCCGGATCACGCCGCCAACCTGTCGTCCAAGGGCACCAACTCCCAGGAGACCACCGGTTTCTACGTGCAGGACCTGATCGAGCTGAATGCCCAGTGGAAAGCGCTGCTGGGGGTGCGCTACGACATCTTCGGCCAGGAATATGACGACGATCGCGCGCAGAACGTCGACCTCGACCGCACCGACAAGACCTGGAGCCCACGCGCCGGCCTGGTCTACCAGCCCGACCAGATCCAGTCCTATTACGTCTCTGTCAGCCGCAGCTACCAGCCCTCGGGCGAAGTGTTCGCGGTCAGCCCGTCGAACCAGAACCTCGAACCCGAGGAAACCACCAACTACGAAATCGGCACCAAGTGGGACCTGCTGGACAACCGCCTCTCGGTGACCGCGGCGATCTTCCGCCTCGAACGCACCAACATGAAGACCGCCGATCCGGCGAACCCGAACCTGACCGTGCTGGCCGGCGAGCAGCGCACCGACGGCTTCGAGGCCACGATCAGCGGGCAGTTGACGGACAACTGGCAGATCTATGCCGGCTACGCCTACCTCGATGCGGAAATCACCAAGTCCAACAGCAAGACCAACGGCGTATCCAACGAAGGCCAGGTGCCCACGCTCACCCCGCGCAACAGCGCCAATCTCTGGCTGGTGCGCAGCCTCACGCCGGAATGGCGCGTCGCCGCCGGCGCCAACTACGTCGACGACCGCTACACGGCGCTGGACAACAAGGTGGTGATGCCGAGCTACACCACCTTCGACGCGGCCCTGCTCTACAGCGTGCCGCACTGGGACATGGCGCTGCGCCTGAAGAACGCCTTCGACCGTGATTACTACGCCTCCGCGCACGGCTCGGTGGACCTCATCACCCCCGGCGCACCCCGGACCCTCGAAGCCAGCCTCAACTACCGCTTCTAGGTAGCCCGAGCTCCCGTCGTCGAGAACCACTGCGCCGCGTTTGCGGCGCAGTCGCGCACGCCGCTTGGCGGGACAGCGAGGTGCCCGGAAGAGGTACGCGGCGCTGAATGTCAGAAATTATTGATACAAATCATTCTCAATGGCACCCGAGAATTTCTAGAGTCTGACCCGCTGTTTCTCACCGACCAAGCCCAGGAGAAGACCATGCGAGTCAATCGTGCCATTCCCGTGATGCTGGCGCTCGCCAGCCCGTTCGTGGCGGCCAAGGAATACCCCATCGGCACGCCGCAGGCCTGCGGCGGGATGGAGATCGGCGCGGTGTACCTGCAGCCGATCGAAATGGACCCGCCAGGAATGATGCGCGCCGCGGCGCAATCCGACGTGCACCTGGAAGCCGACATCGCCGCCACCGCCGACAACCCCAACGGCTTCCAGGAAGGCAGCTGGGTGCCGCACCTGAGCGTGGCCTATGAACTGCGCAAGGACGGCAGCGACCAGGTCCTCAAGGGCGACTTCCACGGCATGGTGGCCAGCGACGGGCCGCACTACGGCGACAACGTCAAGCTGCTCGGGCCGGGCAAGTACCACCTGACCTACACCATCCTGCCGCCGTCCGAAGCGTCCATGTTCGGCCGCCACGTCGACAAGGAAACCGGCGTGGCGCCCTGGTTCGGGACCTGCAAGGTGGAATACGACTTCACCTACGCCGGCATCGGCAAGAAAGGCGGCTACTGATGCGCGGGCCGCGCCCGCTGCGGGTGCGGCGTTCCCTTTCCGAGAGTCGCGAGGTCGTCATGTTGCGCATCTTCCTCTGCCTGCTGGCAGTGCCGTTCGCCGTTGCCGCGCAGGCGGGACCGCTCCCCACCTATGAACTGACCATCACCGATGGCCGCTTCACCCCCGAAACGCTGGAAGTGCCCGCCGGGCAGCGCTTCAAGGTCGTCGTGCGCAATGCCGGCAGCGGGCCGGCGGAATTCGAGAGCACGCCGCTGCGGGTGGAGAAAGTGCTGTCGCCGGGCGTCACCTCCTTCGTGGTGATCCATCCCCTGCGTCCCGGCAGTTATCCCTTCTTCGACGAGTTCCACATGGGTCTGCCGCAAGGCGAGATCGTGGCGCGCTGATCCGGAGCTACCCCATGCTGCAATCGCTGTTCATCGTCTGGCGCGAAAGCGTCGAGGCGCTTCTGGTCGTCGGCATCCTGCATGCCTGGCTCAGCCATCGCCCCGAGCCGGCGCGCGGCCTGCGCATGCTCTGGAGCGGCGTGACGCTGGGCGTGGCGCTGGCCTGCTCGCTGGCCGCGCTGTTCATGCTCGCCGGCGAATGGCTGGCGGGGCCGGCCGGCGAATGGTTCCAGGCCGCCATGGTGTTCTGCGCCAGCCTGCTGATCCTGCAGATGGTGGTGTGGATGCACCGCCACGGGCGCGGCATGAAGCGCCAGCTGGAGCAGGACGCCGAGCGCAGCATCGCCCGGGACGGCGGCTGGGGCGTGCTGCTGCTGGCGATGCTGGCGGTGGCCCGCGAAGGCAGCGAGACGGTGGTGTTCCTCTACGGCATCGTCGCGCAGCAGAGCGCGGACTGGACCTGGCTCGCGCTGGGCGGTCTGCTCGGCTTCCTGCTGGCCCTGGCCACCTACGCGGCGCTGCAGTGGTCCTCGCGGATACTGACCTGGCGGCGCTTCTTCCAGGTCAGCGAAATCCTCCTGCTGCTGCTCGGCGGCGCCCTGCTGATGGCGGCGCTGGACCGGGTGGCCGGACAGGTCATGGCGCTGGACCTGCCCGAATGGTGCTACGGCCTGTTCGGCGACCCGCTCTGGGATACCTCCGCCTGGCTCGACGACAGCCACGGCCCGGGCGCGCTGCTGGCCGGGTTCGCCGGTTACCGCGCCGCGCCGACGCTGCTGGCGCTGCTGCTGCCGGCCTACTGGCTGCTGGCCCGCTGCCTGTGCCGGCGCGGCGAACCGCGCGCCGAGGCCCGGCTGGCATGAACGGCGTGCGTTCGTGGCTGGCCCGGCTGGGGGATGCCATGCGCCGGCACGCCGGCCTGATCCGTGGGCTGCAATGGGCCGTGGTGCTGTTCTACGCGGTGCTGCTGATCGTCCCGGCGTGCCTCGACCTGCCCCCGGCGCAGGCGCGCATGCTCGATCACCTGGCGGTGTTCGCGCAGTTCGTCTTCTGGGGCATCTGGTGGCCGTTCGTGCTCCTCTCGATGGTGCTGTTCGGACGGCTCTGGTGCGGCCTGTTCTGCCCCGAGGGCGCGCTCAGCGAATGGGCCAGCCGCCACGGCCGGGGACGCGGCGTGCCGCGCTGGATGCGCTGGGGCGGCTGGCCGTTCCTGGCCTTCTGCATGACCACCCTCTACGGGCAACTGGTCAGCGTCTACGACTACGCGCTGCCGGCGCTGCTGATCCTCGGCGGCTCGACGCTGGCGGCGATCCTCGTGGGCTTCCTCTACGGGCGCGGCAAACGCGTCTGGTGCCGCTACCTGTGCCCGGTCAGCGGCGTGTTCAGCCTGCTCGCGCGGCTGGCGCCGGTGCATTTCCGCGTCGACGAGGAGCGCTGGCTGGCGAATGCCGGGCCGCACCTGCCGACGCCGAACTGCGCGCCGCTGATCGACATCCGCCGCATGACCGGATGCGCCGAGTGCCACTCCTGCGGCCGCTGCAGCGGCCAGCGCGGCGCCGTGGCGCTGAGCCCGCGCTCGCCGAGCGAGGAAATCGTCGTGCACGGCCAGCGCGCGGAAGGCCCCTGGCCCGTGCGCCTGCTGTTCTTCGGGGTGATCGGCCTGGCCATGGGCGCCTTCAACTGGACGCTCAGCCCCTGGTTCGTCGCCCTCAAGCAGGGCAGCGCGGAATGGCTGGTGGAACGGGGGATCGTCTGGCCGCTGGAAGCCGACGCACCCTGGTGGCTGCTGACACATTACCCGCAGAACAACGACGTCTTCACCTGGCTCGATGGCGGCGTGCTGGTCGTCTACGTGCTGGCCTGGGCGCTGCTCATGGGCGGCTGGCTGGCGGCGATGCTGCGCCTGGCCTGCCGGCTGTCGGGGCGCGGCCGGGCGCTCTACGCGCACCTGGCCCAGGCGCTGATTCCGCTGGGCGGCTGCGGGCTGTTCCTCGGGCTTTCGGCCACCACCGTGAAGCTGCTGCGCTACGAAGGGCTGGTGCTCGCCTGGGTGCAGCCGGCGCGGGCGCTGATGCTGGCGGGTGCCGGAGCCTGGGCGCTGTGGCTGGGCTGGCGGATCGTCCGCCGGCGCGGCGTCGCACCGCTGCGCCAGCCGGTCGTGCTGGCCTGCCTGGCGCTGGCCGGCGCGCCGGTGCTGGCCGGCTGGTGGCTGATGTTCTGGGGCTGGAATTGAGCCGGCCCCCGGCAAAAACCGCTCGACGCCACGACTCGCGGCCACCGGGGGTCGCCCAACGAAAAAGCCCCCGCTCCGGAGAGCGAGGGCTTGTGCAGCGGCGGCAGCGTTGAGGGTCAGCGCGCGCTGAGCTGCTGCTGAAGGTTCTGCACCTGCTGCTGCAGGGTGTTGATGTTGCGCATCACCTGGGCGCGGAAGGCGTCGAACTCGGCGGTGTTGCCGCCCTGCTGGTTCTGCCGGCCATCGACCTCGGAACGCAGGATCAGCAGATCGTCCTGCAGGCTCTTGATCGCCTGGCTCTGGTTGCCCTGCTTCTTCAGGTTGGCGATTTCCGTGTTGAGCCCCTGGATCTGCTGGTTGGCGGCGGCCAGGTCGCTCTGCACGCTCCGGTACTTGGCCTGTTCGTCGGTGATGGACTTGAGCTTGACGTCGAGCTGCGACATCAGCAGCGCGGCGCTCTCCTGCTGGGCCTTGAGGTCGGCGCTGACTTGCGCCAGGCGCTTGCCCTGGGCGCCGTCGAATTCCGACAGGGAAGTCTGCTGCGCCTTCGCCTGCTCGGCCAGGCGGCCCTGCAGTTGCTTGACCTGCAGCTTCAGCGCCTCGCGGTCGGTGGTGCCGTTGGATTCGTTGGCGACGAACTTGCCGCGGATGTCGTCGAGGCGACCGGCGGCCTCCTCGCTGATCTTGGCGAAGCTTTCCTGGGTGGCGATCAGTTGCTGTTCCATCAGCATCAGTTGCTGGTGGCTCCACCAGGCCACGCCGCCCAGGGCGATGGCCAGGGCCGCGACCAGCGCCCACAGCGGGGCGGTGCTGCCGCCCTGCTTCGCCGGCTGGGGCAGCGGACGGCCGCTGGGCTCGACCACGCGGCGCGGGTGGTGACCAAACTCGTCGCGGTCGGAGGAGTCGGTGGAGAGGCTGGGCACATCATCGAATTCGTCGAACGTGTCGTTACGCATGGAGTGAACCTGTGGGAAAGCGGCGTGTTGCCTGCGCTGGGCGCAGTATATCCGTTCGGGCGAAGGCGTGAGCAGCGTGCCATCACGGAGCGCAACGCACCTCGTCGGCGCACAGAAGACCTCGCCACGGGCGTCTCGGTTCCCCTCGCCGCCCCGTCGCCACTGGCCTTGCGACGGCGTGGCACGTGGCTTGCTCCGCCCCGGACACGTGGCGCCGCCAGGGCGCCTTTCGTGGGGGAATGTCGGGTGATCGAATTCAACAAGGCCATTCTGGACTGCATGCGCGACCTGCGCCGACGGCTGCGCGACGAACAGGCACTGGATATCCACTTCCAGCAGGACGATGCCATCCGCCGGATGCTCCAGGCCTGCGCCGGCTCCGAGCGGGAAGAAACCCGACAGCTGGGCCAGCGGCTCAGCGCGCTGAGCGGCGTGATGCCGCCGCGCATGGTGCAGGAGCCGAGCTTCCGCCCGGCGACAGGCGGCGAGCGGCAGTATTCCGGACCGCTGCGCGGCTGAGCGCCGGACGCCACCCTACAGGAGCGAGCTTGCTCGCGAACAGCCCCCGCAGCGGAGCCGGTTCGCGAGCAAGGACCGGGCGTCCCCTTCGCGCCTATAAAAAGCGGGCGATCACCCCCCGCGCAGCCGCCACCAGTCGCAGAACTCATCCAGCGCATCCCACAGGCTGGCCTGCGGGTCGTAGTCCAGGTACTGGCGGGCGCGGGCGATATCCAGGGTGAAGTCCTTGGCCAGCACCGCCACCCCCAGCCGGTGCAGCGCCGGTTCGGGGCGCCCCGGCAGCGCCCGGCACACGCCTTCGTTGAGCAGCGCCAGCGTGCGGGCCAGCGGATAGGGCATGTGCCGCGTCACCGGCGGCAGCTCCAGGCGGCGCAGCACGTAGTTGACCGCGTCCCACAGCGGCAGCGGCTGGCCGTTGCTGATGTTGTAGGCCTGGCCGAGCGCCGCGTCGTCCGCCATCAGGCTGGCGAACAGCGCGTCGTTGAGGTTCTGGATGCTGGTGAAGTCGACCCTGTTCAGGCCCTGGCCGATGATCCGCAGGCGGCCCTTGCGCTGCGCGGCGATCAGGCGCGGGAAGAGGCTGGTGTCGCCGGCGCCGGTGACGAAGCGCGGGCGCAGCGCCAGCACCTCCAGGCCGAATTCCTGGGCGCCGAGGGCGACCCGTTCGGACTGGTACTTGGTCGAGGCATAGTGGTTGACGAAGCGCTTGGGCACCTGCCGCTCATGGATGCCGACCCGGGAGAGGCCATCGAAGTAGATCGACGGCGACGACAGGTGCACCAGCCGGCGCACGTGCTGCTTCAGGCAGGCCTCGACCACCGCCTCGGTCAGCGCCACGTTGGCCTGGTGGAAATACTCCTGGCGCCCCCACACGCCCACCGCGCCGGCGCAATGCACCACGGCATCGACATCGCCGCACAGCGCGCGCACCAGCGCCGGGTCGGACAGGTCGCCGGCCAGGAACTCGGCGCCGCGCGCCACCAGCGGCTGCAACGCCTCCTCGCGACGGCCGTTCACCCGCACCGCCAGCCCCTGCTCCAGGGCGAAACGGGCAAAGCGTCCGCCGATGAACCCGCTGGCTCCGGTGACCAGAATCTTCATGCACGCCACTCCTGCTTTCCTGTTGGCCGCCCCGGCCCCGCACGCCGGAAACGAATCCTTGCAGACCGCGCCCCGGCGCCAGGGTTGCACGACTTGCGGCCGGTGACGGACGGGAGGCGGAAAGAACTACGCTTTAGGGATCGGATTTTCCGCGAGCACACAGCATGAGCAAACCCCACTGGATGATCTACGGCGCCAACGGCTACACCGGCCGACTGGTGGCCGAACAGGCGCGGCGCGAGGGCCTGGCGCCGCTCCTCGGCGGGCGCAACCCGGCCAGCCTGCACGCGCTGGGCAGCGCCCTGGGGCTGGAGTGCCGGGTCTTCGACCTGGGCGACAGCGCCGCCGCCCACGCCGCGCTGGCGGATGTCGCGGTACTCGCCAACTGCGCCGGCCCCTTCTCCGCCACCGCCGCGCCGATGATCGAGGCGTGCATCGCCAGCGGCGCCCATTACGTCGACATCACCGGCGAAATCGCCGTGTTCGAGTACGCCCACGGCCTCGACGAGGTCGCCCGCGCGGCCGGCATCGCGCTCTGCCCCGGTGTGGGCTTCGACGTCATCCCCACCGACTGCGTCGCCGCCTGCCTGAAGCAGGCCATGCCGGAGGCGACCCACCTCGCCCTCGGCTTCGACAGCGGCAGCGGGCTGTCGCCGGGCACCGCCCGGACCACGGTGGAGGGCCTCAAGCTCGGCGGCAAGGTGCGCGAGGCCGGCCGCCTGCGCGACGTGCCGCTGGGCTACAAGCGCCGCGACATCGACTTCGGCCGCGGCCTCAAGCATGCCGTGACCATCCCCTGGGGCGACGTGGCGACGGCCTGGTACTCCACCGGCATCGGCGACATCGAGGTCTACCTGCCGGTGCCCCCGGGCGCCGCCTTCGGCATGCGGGTGATGGACAAGCTGCGTCCGCTGCTGGGCCGCGAGCGCGTGCAGGAGTGGCTCAAGGAGCAGGCGGACAGGCGCGTCCACGGCCCCGACGAACTGGCCCGCGGCAAGCTGCGCACCTGGGTCTGGGGCGAAGTGCGCAACGCCCGTGGCGAGCGGCGCACCGCGCGGCTGGAAACCGCCAACGGCTACGACGTGACCATGCACGGCGTGCTGCTCGCCGTGCGCCACCTGCTGGCCAACCCGGACACGGCCGGCTACTTCACCCCGTCGCAGCTGTTCGGCCCGCGCTGCATCGAGCAACTGCCGGGCAGCGGCACCATCGTCATTCGCGGCTGATCGGCACCAGCACGCCCGGCGCCTTCGCCAGCAGGTGCCGGGTCAGCGCGGCAAGCAATTCGCCGCCGTTGCGCCAGTGGTGCCAGTAGAGCGGCACGTCGATCACCTGCCCGGGCAGCATCTCCACCAGTTCGCCGCGCGCCAGCTCGCCGCTCACCTGCTGCTCGGGCACCAGGCCCCAGCCGAGGCCGCCGCTGGTCATGCGCACGAAGCCTTCGGACGACGGGCACAGGTGGTAGCTGAAGTGCCCGTCGAGGCCGAGCGCCTTCAGGTAACGGTGCTGCAACTGGTCGTCCGGGCCGTAGACGATGGCCGGGGCGCGCACCAGGGCCTGCGGCGTCACGCCGTTGGGAAAGTGCCGGGCGACGAACTCCGGGCTGGCCAGGCCGCGATAGCGCATCGCCCCCAGCGGCTCGCAGCGCCCGCCGGCCACCGGACGCGGGCTGGCGCAGACGCAGCCGGCCACCTCGCCGGCGCGCATGCGCTTGAGGCCGACTTCCTGGTCTTCCACCACCAGGTCCAGCAGCACGCGGCGCTCGCCGCAGAAGTCGCCCACCGCCTGCGCCCACCAGGTCGCCAGGCTGTCGGCGTTCAGCGCCAGGCGCAGGCGCTCGGGCGCGGCGCCATCGTCCAGCGCCGGCACCCATTGCTGCAGGTCGCCTTCGAGCAGACGCACCTGCTGCACATGGTTGAGCAGGCGCTGGCCGAGTTCGGTCGGCTGCGGCCGCGCCGCGCGCACCAGCACCGGCTGGCCAACCCGCGCTTCGAGCAGCTTGATGCGCTGGGAAATCGCCGACTGCGACAGCCCCAGCACCTGGGCGCCGCGCTCGAAACCGCCCTGCTCCACCACGGCGGCCAGGGCGGCGAGCAGCTTGTAGTCGAACATGATCAGTTTCCCTAATGAGTCATCAGCAGTATTGGTTTTTCTTATACAGCCGAACGCCGGACAATCGCCAGCATTCCCCCTCATCGACGGACGTCCCATCCATGGCTGGCGAAACCTCCCTGACCGCGCTGCTGCGCGGCATGACCCCGGTACTCAACGACGGCGAGTACGTGTTCTGCACCCTGCCCGATGGCCGTCTGCCGGCCGGCGCGCAGCCGCTGGGCAGCTTCCGCGAGCGCGAGGGGCTGACGCTGATCCTGCCGCGCGCCGAGGCCGAGCAGGCCGGGCTGGCGTTCGACTACGCCGCCGCCTGGCTGACCCTGGACGTGCATTCGGCGCTGCAGGCGGTCGGCCTGACCGCCGCGGTGGCGACTGCCCTGGCCAGCGCCGGGATCAGCTGCAACGTGGTCGCCGCCTGGTACCACGACCACCTGTTCGTCGCCCACGCCGACGGCCCGCGCGCGCTGGACGTGCTGCGCGCCCTGGCCGCCGACTCTCTATCCATGAATCCGGAGGCCTGAGCCATGTGGCAGAGCTACCTGAACGGCCTGCTGATGGCCGCCGGCCTGATCATCGCCATCGGCGCGCAGAACGCCTTCGTCCTCGCCCAGAGCCTGCGCCGCGAGCATCACCTGTCGGTGGCGACGCTGTGCGTGCTGTGCGACGCCATCCTGGTCAGCGCCGGGGTGTTCGGCCTGGCCAGGCTCCTCGCCGAGAACCCGACGCTGCTGGCCGTCGCCCGCTGGGGCGGGGTGATCTTCCTGGCCTGGTACGGCCTCAAGGCGCTGCGCCGGGCCATCGCCCCCGAAGCCATGGCCGACGCCGCGCAGACCGGCCCGCGCTCGCGCCGCAGCGTGCTGCTGGCGGCGCTGGCGGTGACCCTGCTCAACCCCCACGTCTACCTCGACACCGTGCTGCTGATCGGCTCCCTCGGCGCCCAGCAGGCGGCGCCGGGCGCCTACGCCATGGGCGCGGCCAGTGCCTCGCTGCTGTGGTTCTTCACCCTCGCCCTGGGTGCCGCCTGGCTCGCGCCCTGGCTGGCGCGGCCGGCCACCTGGCGCCTGGTGGACCTGATGGTGGCGGTGATGATGCTGGGCATGGCGACGCAGCTGGTGTTCGCCAACTGACCTGACCGCGCGCCGGAAAAACTCCGAACGACGATCCGTCATCCGGGTCTGTGCATAGTGAAGCGAACGCCCGCGCGGCCCTTCCCGTATGGCCTTGCCCCTACAGATGCTGCGTGGATATGCCGCAGGTCGGGTGCTATGATCGGACCTTCGCGGCGCTGGCGGCTACGGCCTGCCGGACGCAACTGGCGCGCTGCCCTGTTCCTTCGTGGACGCATTGCAGCGACGCCCGAATGCCGCGACAAACACGTAAACCGGCCCCGTGTACCGGTCGCGCGTTCGCCGCGCTAGCCCAGACTGAGTGAGATTAGGAGAGACACCATGGCTTTCGAATTGCCGCCGCTGCCTTACGCGAAGAATGCCCTTGAGCCGCACATTTCCGCGGAAACCCTGGAATACCACCACGACAAGCACCACAACACCTACGTCGTGAACCTGAACAACCTGGTCCCGGGCACCGAGTTCGAAGGCAAGAGCCTGGAAGACATCGTCAAGACCTCTTCCGGCGGCATCTTCAACAACGCAGCCCAGGTGTGGAACCACACCTTCTACTGGAACTGCCTGAGCCCCAACGGCGGTGGCCAGCCCACCGGCGCCCTGGCTGACGCCATCAACGCCGCCTTCGGTTCCTTCGACAAGTTCAAGGAAGAGTTCAGCAAGACCTCCATCGGTACCTTCGGCTCCGGCTGGGGCTGGCTGGTGAAGAAGGCCGACGGCTCCCTGGCCCTGGCCAGCACCATCGGCGCCGGCTGCCCGCTGACCAGCGGCGACACCCCGCTGCTGACCTGCGACGTGTGGGAACACGCCTACTACATCGACTACCGCAACCTGCGTCCGAAGTACGTGGAAGCGTTCTGGAACCTGGTGAACTGGGACTTCGTGGCGAAGAACTTCGCCGCCTGATTCCCGCCCCCAGCGTGACCCGAGAAACCCGGCCCAGTGCCGGGTTTCTTCATTCTGCGCGCGCAAGGCGCGGGGCTCGGCTAACCTGAAATGCCCAGGCGGTCAAAATCGCGATAATGGCCCTTTGACGTCACAGCCTCATTTGCCAATACTCAGACCAGTCTTTCGCCTGCGGCGATGAACAAGGAAAGCCCCTTGAAACTGGACCCCCGGCACAGCCTTTCACTCAAGCTGTTGCGCATGGTATTGCTCGCGGCCCTCGTGGTCGGGGTGGTACTGAGTTGTGCCCAGATCGTCTTCGATGCGTACAAGGCCCGCCAGGCGGTGCACAACGACGCCCAGCGCATCCTGGCGATGGTCCGCGACCCCTCCACCCAGGCGGTCTACAGCCTGGACCGCGACATGGCGATGCAGGTCCTCGAAGGGCTGTTCCAGCACGAGGCCGTACGCTACGCCGCCATCGGCCATCCCGACGAACCCATGCTGGCGGAGAAATCCCGCCCGCTGCTGAAATCCTCCACCCGCTGGCTGACCGACCCGATCCTCGGCGCCCAGCAGAACTACGCCATCCGCCTCGCCGGCCGCGGCGGCTCCAACGAATACTACGGTGACCTGAGGATCACCCTGGACACCGCGCCCTACGGCGAGGACTTCGTCACCACCTCGGGGATCATCTTCCTCTCCGGCATCCTCCGCGCCCTGGCCATGAGCCTGGTGCTGTTCATGGTCTACCACTGGATGCTGACCAAGCCGCTGTCGAAGATCATCGAGCACCTCGCCTCGATCAACCCGGACCGCCCCAGCCAGCACAAGCTGCCGATGCCCCATGGCCACGAGAAGGACGAGCTGGGCCTGTGGGTCACCACCGCCAACCAGCTGCTCGCCTCCATCGAGCGCAACGGCCACCTGCGCCGCGAGGCCGAGGACAGCCTGCTGCGCATCTCCCAGTACGACTTCCTCACCGGCCTGCCCAACCGCAAGCTGCTGCAGCAGCGCCTGGACCAGATCCTCGAAGGCGCCTCGCGCCAGCAGCGGCGGGTCGCCGTGCTGTGCCTGGGGCTGGACGACTTCAAGGGGATCAACGAGCAGTACAGCTACCAGTTCGGCGACCAGTTGCTGATCGCCCTCTCCGACCGCCTGCGCACCCGCAGCGCGCACCTGGGCGCCCTGGCGCGCCTGGGCGGCGACCAGTTCGCCCTGGTCCAGGCCGACATCGAGCAGCCCTACGAGGCCGCCGAGCTGGCCCAGCAGATCCTCGACGACCTGGAGGCGCCGTTCGAGCTGGACCAGCACCTGGTGCGCCTGCGCGCCACCATCGGCATCACCCTCTTCCCCGAGGACGGCGAGACCACCGAGAAGCTGCTGCAGAAAGCCGAGCAGACCATGACCCTGGCCAAGAGCCGCTCGCGCAACCGCTACCAGTTCTACATCGCCAGCGTCGACAGCGAGATGCGCCGCCGCCGCGAACTGGAGAAGGACCTGCGCGACGCCCTGGCGCGCAACGAGCTGCACCTGGTCTACCAGCCGCAGGTGGACTACCGCGACCACCGCGTGGTCGGCGTCGAAGCGCTGCTGCGCTGGCAGCACCCGACCCAGGGCTGGGTCGCGCCGGACCTGTTCATCCCACTGGCGGAACAGAACGGCAGCATCTTCAGCATCGGCGAATGGGTGCTCGACCAGGCCTGCCGGCAGCTGCGCGAGTGGCATGACCAGGGCTTCGACGACCTGCGCCTGGCGGTCAACCTGTCCACCGTGCAACTGCGCCACAACGCCCTGCCGCGGGTGGTCAGCAACCTGCTGCAGATACACCGCCTGCCGCCGCGTTCGCTGGAGCTGGAAGTCACCGAGACCGGCCTGATGGAAGACATCTCCACCGCCGCCCAGCACCTGCTGAGCCTGCGCCGCGCCGGCGCGCTGATCGCCATCGACGACTTCGGCACCGGCTACTCCTCGCTGAGCTACCTCAAGAGCCTGCCGCTGGACAAGATCAAGATCGACAAGAGCTTCGTCCAGGACCTGCTGCTGGACGACGACGACGCCACCATCGTTCGCGCCATCATCCAGCTGGGCAAGAGCCTGGGCATGCAGGTGATCGCCGAGGGTGTGGAGACGGTCGAGCAGGAGGCCTACATCATCGCCGAGGGTTGCCACGAGGGGCAGGGCTACCTGTACAGCAAGCCGCTGCCGGCGCGCGAGCTGACCCTCTACCTCAAGCAGGCCCGGCGCCTGGCCGAGGCCGCCGGCGGCTCCGGCGGATCGGTGGAGCGGCACTAGGCCCCGGCATCCGCCGCTTGATCCCGGAGCCGGCCCTGCAGGAGCGAGCTTGCTCGCGAACCTCCCGGCACCATGGCCCAGCCCGTTCGCGAGCAAGCTCGCTCCTACGAAAAGCGAAAGCCCCCGCAGTCACGGCATCCGCCGCCTTGCCGGCCCCACCACCGGCACGCGCAATCGAACACCCTTTTCAAAAATGCAAATCTTTCGCATTATGTTGCGGTTTTTCTTGCGCACTCAGCTCTCGTCTGCCCCCTATACCTCAAAGGAACCCCTCATGACACGTATGCCCTGGGCCACCGCAAGCCTGCTGGCCATCGCCATCTCCCTCGCCGGCTGCGGCGATGACAAGAAAGCCGAAGCCCCGGCGAACCAGGCCGCCGCTCCGGCCGCCAGCGCCCAGAGCAACGCCCCGGCGGCGGCCAAGATCGACGAGGCCGCGGTCAAGGCCGTGGTGAAGAACTACGCCGACATCGCCGAAGCCACCTTCGGCGACGCCCTGACCACCGCCAAGGCCCTGCAGGCCGCCGTCGACGCGCTGCTCGCCAAGCCCAGCGAAGCCACCCTGAAGGCCGCCCGCGAAGCCTGGCTGGCCGCGCGCGTGCCCTACTCGCAGAGCGAAGGCTTCCGCTTCGGCAACGCCGTGGTCGACGACTGGGAAGGCGCGGTCAACGCCTGGCCGCTGGACGAAGGCCTGATCGACTACGTCGCCAAGGACTACCAGCACGCCGAAGGCAACGCCGGCGCCACCGCCAACATCATCGCCAACACCGAGATCCAGGTCGGCGAAGACAAGATCGACGTGAAGGAAATCACCGGCGAGAAGCTGCTGAGCCTGAACGAGCTGGGCGGCTCCGAAGCCAACGTCGCCACCGGCTACCACGCCATCGAATTCCTGCTCTGGGGCCAGGACCTGAACGGCACCCAGCCGGGCGCCGGCAACCGTCCCTACACCGACTTCGTCCAGGGCAAGGACTGCAGCAACGCTCACTGCGACCGTCGCGCCGCCTACCTGAAGGCGGTCACCGACCTGCTGGTGGCGCAGATGGAAGAAATGGCCGGCAACTGGAAAGCCGGCGTGGCCGACAACTACCGCGCCAAGCTGGAGGCCGACAGCGCCGAGAACAACCTGCGCAAGATGTTCTTCGGCCTGGGCAGCCTGTCCCTCGGCGAGCTGGCCGGCGAGCGCATGAAGGTCGCCCTGGAAGCCAACTCCACCGAGGACGAGCACGACTGCTTCAGCGACAACACCCACCAGACCCTGTTCTTCGATGCCAAGGGCATCCGCAACATCTACACCGGCGAGTACAAGCGCGTGGACGGCAGCGTGGTGAAAGGCCCGAGCCTGTCCGACCTGGTGGCCAAGGCCAACGCCCAGTCCGACAGCGAGCTGAAGGCCGACCTGGAAGCCACCGAGGCCAGAATGCAGGCCATCGTCGACCGTGCCGAGAAGGACGGCGTGCACTTCGACCAGATGATCGCCCCGGAAGACAAGGACGATCAGCAGAAGATCCGCGACGCCATCGCCTCGCTGGTCAAGCAGACCGGCGCCATCGAGAAGGCCGCCGCCGCGGTCGGCGTGCAGGACCTGAAGCCGGACACCGCCGATCACCAGTTCTGATCCGCGCGGGTCGGCGCTGCGGCCCCAGGCCGCGGCGCCGGCCGGTCCAGGCAAAGCCCCGTCGTGCGGGGCTTTGCCGTTTTCGTGGACGGAAAATCCGGGTTCTCAAATACAAATTTTTCATATTTGCATTTAACGCCCCTGATAAAATGGCACGTTGCTATTTCACGCCCTGGAACTGAAGTCGATGCTCCACCGCCGCGCCAATCTGCGACTCGTACCGCTGCTCTGTGTCCTCGCCCTTGCCGCGTGCAAGCCGGAGACTTCCCGGCACGCCGTGGCCGAACCCGGCGAAGCGCTTTCCGGCGGCGCCGCCACGGTCGGCCAGAGCGACCGCAATGCCTACTCCATGCCCTCGGCCAACCTCACCCCGAGCCGCCGCCTGGACTTCAGCGTGGGCAACAGTTTCTTCCGCAACCCCTGGGTGATCGCCCCGTCCACCACCACCGCGCGCGACGGCCTGGGCCCGCTGTTCAACACCAACGCCTGCCAGAACTGCCACATCAAGGACGGCCGCGGCCATCCGCCGGAGCCTGATGACATCAACGCGGTGTCCATGCTGGTGCGCCTGTCGATCCCGGCCGGCCCGGAGGATGCGCGCACGCTCAAGCGCCTGGGCGTGGTGCCCGAGCCGGTGTACGGCGGCCAGTTGCAGGACTCGGCGATTCCCGGCGTAGCGCCCGAAGGCAAGGTGCGGGTGGACTACCAGCCGCTGCCGGTGACCTTCAAGGACGGCACCGTGGTCGAGCTGCGCAAGCCGACCCTGCGCATCAGCGACCTCGGCTACGGCGCCATGCACCCGGACACCCTGTTCTCCGCGCGCATCGCCCCGCCGATGATCGGCCTGGGCCTGCTGGAATCGATCCGCGAGGCGGACATCGTCGCCAACGCCGACCCGGACGACCGCAACGGCGACGGCATCCGCGGCCGCGCCAACCAGGTCTGGGACGACGCGCGCCAGCAGACCGCGCTCGGCCGCTTCGGCTGGAAGGCCGGGCAGCCCGACGTTCCCCAGCAGGATGCCCACGCCTTCGCCGGCGACATGGGCCTGACCAGCGACCTGGTGCCCAGCGACGACTGCACCGAGGCGCAGGTCGACTGCCGCAACGCCATCGACGGCGGCAAGCCGGAAGTCAGCCAGCACATCTTCGACCAGGTCGCCTTCTACGCCCGAAACCTCGCGGTGCCGGCGCGGCGCAAGGTCGACGATCCGCAGGTGCTGACCGGCAAGGGCCTGTTCTTCGACAGCGGCTGCACCCGCTGCCACACCCCGAAATTCACCACCGGGCCCAACGCCGCCGAGCCGGAACTGGCCAACCAGGTGATCCGCCCCTACAGCGACCTGCTGCTGCATGACATGGGCCCCGGACTCGCGGACAATCGCCCGGAATTCCTCGCCGGCGAACGCGACTGGCGCACGCCGCCGCTCTGGGGCATCGGCCTGACCGAGACGGTCAACGGCCACACCCAGTTCCTCCACGACGGCCGCGCCCGCAACCTGCTCGAAGCCGTGCTCTGGCACGGCGGCGAAGCCGAAGCGGCGAAGCAGCGCGTACTGACTTTCGACGCCGGGCAGCGCGACGCCCTGCTGGCGTTCCTGAATTCCCTCTAAGGAGCCGAGCCGAACATGTTCCGCCCCCGCCTACTGATCACCAGCCTCGCCATCGCCCTGGGCGCCTGCTCGCCCACCGACCCGCAGGCCACCACCAGCGCCACGCTGGCCCAGCAGGTGATCCTGCCGACCTACAGCCGCTGGGTGGACGCCGACCGCGCCCTGGCCGCCAGCGCCCTGGCCTACTGCCAGGGCAGCGAGGACCTGGCCAAGGCCCGCGCCGACTACCTCGCCGCGCAGAAGGCCTGGGCCGAGCTGCAGCCGCTGCTGGTCGGCCCGCTGGCCGAGGGCAACCGCGCCTGGCAGGTGCAGTTCTGGCCGGACAAGAAGAACCTGGTCGCGCGCCAGGTCGAGCAGCTGCTGGGCAGCGGCAACCCGATCACCCCGGCGACGCTGGACAAGTCCAGCGTCGTGGTCCAGGGCTTGACCGCCTACGAGTACATCCTCTTCGACGCGAAGATCGACCTGGCCAACGCCGAAGCCAAGGCGCGCTACTGCCCGCTGCTGGAAGCCATCGCCGCGCACCAGCAGGCCCTGGCGGAGAACGTCCTGGCGCAGTGGAAGCAGGACGGCGGCATGCTCGCCCAGCTCTCCAAGTTCCCCAACGACCGCTACGCCGATGCCCACGAGGCCATCGCCGAGCTGCTGCGCGTGCAGGTCACCGCGCTGGACATGCTGAAGAAGAAACTCGGCACCCCGCTGGGCCGCCAGAGCAAGGGCATCCCGCAGCCGTTCCAGGCCGAGGGCTGGCGCAGCGACGTCTCCCTGGCGAGCCTGGACGCCAGCCTGACCGGCGCCCAGGCGCTGTGGAACGGCACCGACAACAAGGGCCTGCGCGTCCTGCTGCCGGCCGCGCAGAAGGAGCTGGCAGGCAGGATCGACGCCGCCTACGCCGACACCCACGGCAAGCTGAAGGCCATCAACCAGCCGCTGAGCGAGCTGCTCAAGGACGACGCCGGGATCAAGCAGCTGAACGAGCTGTACGACAGCCTCAACGCCATCCATCGCCTGCACGAGAGCGACCTGGCGAAGGCCCTCGGGGTGCAACTGGGCTTCAACGCCAACGACGGCGACTGATCGGCTGCGCGTCAGCCATGCGTCGTTGGAGAGCCACGTCGAATTGCTCATTTGCAGTAGCAAACTCCGCATTCGCCGTGGCTCTCCGCCTAGCCTGGCCCTAGCTCGCCAGATCAGGGTGAATGAATGAAAGGGGTGAACACCATGTTGCGACGTCACGTGCTCGGCCTGGGCAGCCTGCTGCTCGGTGCCCTGACCTTCGGCGGCTGGACGCTGTCGCGCAAGGGCCGCGAGCCCCTGCTGCTGTCCGCCCGTGACGACGCGGACGGCAAGCACTACGCGGTGGGCTACCGCCTGGACGGCAGCCGCGTGTTCGCCACCGAAGTCGGCCTGCGCTGCCACGACATCGTCCAACACCCCGGCCTGCCGCTGGCGCTGTTCGTCGCCCGCCGCCCGGGCCGGCAGAGCTACCTGATCCACCTGGACGACGGCCGCCTGCTGCAGACCCTCGACGCGCAGCGGGACCGGCACTTCTACGGTCACGGCGTCTGGCACCGGGACGGCGAATGGCTCTACGCCACCGAGAACGACACCACCGATCCGGGCCGCGGCATGCTCGGCGTCTACCGCTTCGACGGCGAACGACTGACCCACAGCGGCGAACTCTCCACCCACGGCCTCGGCCCGCACCAGGTGTCGTGGATGCCCGACGGCGAGACGCTGGTGGTGGCCAACGGCGGCATCCGCACCGAGGCCGAAAGCCGCGTGGAGATGAACCTCGACGCCATGGAGCCGAGCCTGGTGCTGATGAAGCGCGACGGCGGCCTGATCTCCAGGGAAACACTGGCGCAACAGATGAACAGCGTGCGCCACCTGGCCATCGCCGCCGACGGCACCATCATCGCCGGCCAGCAGTACATGGGCGACGGCCACGACCACGCCGACCTGCTCGCCATCAAGCGCCCCGGCGAGGCCTTCCAGCCCTTCCCCGTGGCCGACGAACAGCGCCTGGCCATGGCCCAGTACACCGCCAGCGTCGCCGTCCACAGCGAGCTGCGCCTGGTGGCGCTGACCGCCCCGCGCGGCAACCGCTTGTTCATCTGGGACCTGGATACCGGCGCCGTGCGACTGGATGCGCCGCTGCCCGACTGCGCCGGCGTCGGCGCGGTGAAGGACGGTTTCGTCGTCACCTCCGGCCAGGGTCGCTGCCGCGTCTACGACTGCCGCGGCGAACGCATCGCCGGCACCCCGCTGGAGCTGCCGCCGGCGTTCTGGGACAACCACCTGCACCTGGCCTGAAGCCCCGTTCCAGAGCGGTCGCCGCACCGCCGCTCGTCCGCCCGGACTAAGGAAAACCCGGGCGCTGCCGATGCAAGGGACTGACCGAAATCCTTTGCGTCCCGAGAGGCGTTCCACCATGTCCCCCAATACTTCCCTGCGCACCCAGATACTTTCGCTGCTGGGCGGCAGCCTGCTGCTCGTGCTGCTGATCGCCCTGGCCTGCTTCCACTTCCTCTCCGGCAGCATCGGCGCCTACCAGCGCCTGCTGGACGGCCCGCTGCAATCCTCGCAACTGGTCGACCAGGCCAACGTCGCCTTCAAGATCCAGGTGCAGGAATGGAAGAACGTCCTGCTGCGCGGCCAGATGCCGGCCGACCTGAACAAGTACTGGGGCCAGTTCGAGGAGCAGGAACGCCGGGTGCAGGACATCCTCCAGCGCCTGGAGCAGAACGCCGCCGACGACCCGCAACTCAAGGCCCAGGTGGCCCGCCTACGCGACGAGCACCGCCAGCTCGGCCAGGCCTACCGCAAGGGCCGCGACGCCTACCGCGAGGCCGGCAGCGAGCCGCGCGCCGGCGATGCCGCGGTGAAGGGCATCGACCGCGCCGCCAGCGAGCAGATGAGCGCCCTGGTGGACGACCTGCACCGCAGCGCCCAGGAGCAATCCAGCCGGATCGCCGCCAGCGCCGAGCGCACCGTGCTCGGCGGCAGCCTGATCCTGCTGGTCTCCGGGCTGGTCCTGGGCCTGCTCAGCCTGTGGCTGGTCAACCGCAACCTGGTCGGCCCGATCGCCCGGCTGATCGACCACATCGCCCAGCTCAGCGAAGGCCACTTCGAGGAGCGCGTCGACGCCAGCCGCCGCGACGAGCTCGGCCGCCTGGCCCGCGCCGCCAACACCCTGCGCGACTTCCTCGCCGACACCTTCAACCGCCTCCGGCACAGCACCCGCGAGCTGGACACCGCCAGCGGCGAGCTGAACGCCATCGCCACGCTGATGGCCGACGGCACCCGCGAGCAGTTCTCGCGCACCGACCAGGTAGCCACGGCGATGCACGAGATGTCCGCCACCGCCCAGGAAGTCGCGCGCCACGCCGCCGACGCCGCGCGCGCCGCCGACGATGCCGACCAGCACGCGCAGCAGGGCGGCGAGGTGATGCGCAGCACCATCCTCACCATTACCGAGATGAGCAGCGAGATCGCCAACACCGCCGAGGTCATCCGCCGCCTGGAGAGCGACAGCGGGCGCATCGGCAAGGTGCTCGAAGTGATCCGCGGCATCGCCGACCAGACCAACCTGCTGGCGCTCAACGCCGCCATCGAGGCCGCCCGCGCCGGCGAGGCGGGCCGTGGCTTCGCCGTGGTCGCCGACGAAGTGCGCACCCTGGCCCAGCGCACCGCCGAATCCACCGCCGAGATCCACCAGATCATCGACACCGTGCAGACCGGCTCGGTGAACGCCCTGCGCGCCATCGAGAACGGCCAGAGCCGCAGCGAACAGGGCGTGGAACGCGTCACCCAGGCCGGCGAGGTGCTGCGCAGCATCACCCTGGCGGTGGAGGCGATCCGCGACATGAACCGGCAGATCGCCACCGCCGCCGAGGAGCAGACCTCGGTGGCCGAGGACATCTCGCGCAACCTCGTCGAGATCACCGCCATCGGCGCCACCAACGAGGAAAACGTGGTGCGCACCCAGGGCGCCAGCCGCCATCTGCACGGCCTCTCCGGCGAGCTCGCGGAAGTCACCCACAAGCTCGGCGCCTGAGGCCCCGGCCACACGGACGTGGCCCCGGCAATACCTCGCCAGCAGATCGGCATCGGGCGGAAACGTCTTGTAATCCGGGGCCTTTGACTCCCCCGGGAACTAGGCATAAGGTGCCAGATTCCGCCCCGCAACGAGGCGGTCCCGTATAGGCTCCCGGGCCTGATCGACATCCCGCGAACGGAAGGCTGTCCGGCTCCGCACGGACGAGCGCATCGCGGCCGATAGCCGCCAGGCACGTACCAAGGAACAGGAAGATGTTGCGCCGCATGCTGATCATGCTGGGCGTGGTCGCCGTCATCATCGCGGTGCTCGCCGGCTCGAAATACCTCGCCATCCAGAAACAGATCGCCCAGTTCGCGGCGCCGCGTCCGCCGGTCAACGTCACCGCCACCGACGCCGAGCAGCGCGACTGGCAGAGCCGCCTGCCGGCCATCGGCACCTTGCGCGCGATCCAGGGCGTGACCGTGACCGCCGAAGTCTCGGGCATCGTGCGCAGCATCCTGTTCGTCTCCGGCGACCAGGTGAAGCAGAACCAGCCCATCCTGCAACTGGAGAACGACGTCGAGGACGCCACCCTGCGCACCGCCGAGGCCGACCTCGGCCTGGCCCAGGTGGAATACGACCGCGGCCGCAACCTGGTGGAACGCCAGGCGATCTCCAAGAGCGAGTACGACCGCCTCGCCGCCCAGCTGCACCGCTCCACCGCCACCGTCGCGCAGCTGCGCGCGGCGCTGGCGAAGAAGCGCATCCTCGCGCCCTTCGACGGCACCGTCGGCATCCGCCGGGTGGACGTGGGCGACTACGTCTCGCCGGGCACCGAGATCGTCACCCTGCAGGACCTCTCCACCCTGCTGGTCGACTTCTTCCTGCCGGAGCAGGACTTCCCGCTGCTCAAGCCCGGCCAGACCGTCAGCGTGCGGGTCGCGGCCTATCCCGGGCAGAGCTTCGCGGCGCGCATCGAGGCGATCAGCCCGCGGGTGGACAACGAGACCCGCAACCTGCTGGTCCGCGCCAGCATGGCCAACCCCGACGGCAAGCTGCTGCCGGGCATGTTCGCCAACCTGGAAGTGCAACTGCCCGACCGCACGCCGCGCGTGGTGCTGCCGGAAACCGCGGTGGCCTTCACCCTCTACGGCAACTCGGTGTACGTGGTCGTGCCGCAGAAGGACAAGGACGGCAAGGCCCGGACCGACGCCCAGGGCGCGCCCGCCCTCGCCGTGGAGCGCCGCTTCGTCAAGACCGGCGAGCGCCGCGAAGGCGACGTGGTGATCCTCGAGGGCCTCAAGCCCGGCGAGCGGGTCGTCACCTCCGGCCAGCTCAAGCTCGACAACGGCACGCCGGTGGCGATAGTCCCGACCGCGCAGTAAGCGCACAGACACGACAGCAGTGCCCCGCCCGCCGGCGCGGGCAGCCAGAGTCAACCGCTCTGCCACGGAGTTCGCGCGCAGGGGCCAGGCAACATGGCCGACGCGCCGCAATTCCGAACACAAAGGATTGAGCTTATGGGTTTTACCGATCCCTTCATCCGTCGCCCCGTGCTGGCGACCGTGATCAGCCTGCTGATCGTCCTGCTCGGCATGCAGGCCTTCAACCGGCTGGTGATCCGCCAATACCCGCAGATGGAGAACGCGCTGATCACCGTCACCACCTTCTATGCCGGGGCCAACGCCGAGACCATCCAGGGCTACATCACCCAGCCGTTGCAGCAGAGCCTGGCCAGCGCCGAAGGCATCGACTACATGACCTCGGTGAGCCGGCAGAACTACTCGGTGATCTCGATCTACGCGCACATCGGCGCCAACACCGACCGCCTGGTGACCGAGCTGCTGTCGAAGATCGGCGAGGTGAAGACCCAGCTGCCGCCCGACGCCGAGGACCCGGTACTGGACAAGGAAGCCGCCGACGCCTCGGCGCTGATGTACATCAGCTTCTTCAGCGAGCAGATGAGCAACCCGCAGATCACCGACTACCTGTCCCGGGTGATCCAGCCCAAGCTGGCCACCCTGCCCGGGATCGCCGAGGCGGAAATCCTCGGCAACCAGGTCTTCGCCATGCGCCTGTGGCTCGACCCGGTGAAGATGGCCGCCTACGGCATCACCGCCGGTGACATCGACCGCGCGGTGCGCGAGTACAACTTCCTCTCCGCCGCCGGCGAGGTGAAGGGCGAACTGGTGCTCACCCCGGTAAACGCCGCCACCGACCTGAAATCCCCGGAAGCCTTCGCCGCCATCCCGCTGAAGACCGCCGGCGACCGCCGCGTGCTGATGGGCGACGTGGCGCGCATCGAACTGGGCGCGGCGAGCTACGACGCGCTCAGCTCGTTCAACGGCATCCCCTCGGTGTACATCGCCATCAAGGGCACGCCCAGCTCCAACCCGCTGGACGTGATCAAGGAAGTCCGCGCCAGGATGCCGGAGCTGGAAGAGCAGCTGCCGCCGAGCCTGCAGGTGTCCATCGCCTACGACGCCACGCGCTTCATCCAGGCGTCCATCGACGAGGTGGTGAAGACCCTGGGCGAGGCGATCCTGATCGTCATCGTGGTGGTCTTCCTGTTCCTCGGCGCGCTCCGCTCGGTGATCATCCCGGTGGTGACCATCCCGCTGTCGATGATCGGCGTGCTGTTCTTCATGCAGATGATGGGCTACTCGATCAACCTGCTGACCCTGCTGGCGATGGTGCTCGCCATCGGCCTGGTGGTGGACGACGCCATCGTGGTGGTGGAGAACATCCACCGCCACATCGAGGAAGGCAGGACGCCGTTCCAGGGCGCCATCGAGGGCGCGCGGGAAATCGCCGTGCCGGTGGTGACCATGACCATCACCCTGGCCGCCGTGTACGCGCCCATCGGCTTCCTCAGCGGCCTGACCGGCGCGCTGTTCAAGGAGTTCGCCTTCACCCTGGCCGGCGCGGTGATCATCTCCGGCATCGTCGCCCTGACCCTGTCGCCGATGATGTGCTCGCGCCTGCTGCGCCACGACGAGAACCCCAGCGGCCTGGCCCATCGCCTGGACCTGCTCTTCGAGGCGCTCAAGCGGCGCTACCAGCGCACCCTGCACGCCACCCTGAACACCCGGCCAGTGGTGCTGGTGTTCGCCGCGCTGGTGCTGGCGATCATCCCGCTGCTGCTGATGTTCACCCACAAGGAACTGGCGCCGGAGGAGGACCAGGGCATCGTCTTCATCATGTCCAACGCGCCGCAGACGGCGAACCTCGATTACCTGTCGAAGTACACCGCCGGGTTCGAGGGCATCTTCCGCAAATTCCCCGAGTACTATTCGGCGTTCCAGATCAACGGCTACAACGGCGTGCAGACCGGCATCGGCGGCATGCTGCTCAAGCCCTGGGACGAGCGCGAGCGCAGCCAGATGGAGCTGCTCCAGGTGGTGCAGGCGGAGCTGGACAAGATCCCCGGCCTGCAGATCTTCGGCTTCAACCTGCCGTCGCTGCCGGGCACCGGCGAGGGCCTGCCGTTCCAGTTCGTGATCAACACCGCCAGCGACTACCAGTCGCTGCTGCAGGTGGTCGAGCGGGTGAAGAAGCGCGCCGAGGAGTCGGGCAAGTTCGCCTTCCTCGACCTCGACCTGGCCTTCGACAAGCCGGAACTGGTGGTCGACATCGACCGCGCCAAGGCCGCGCAGATGGGCGTGACCATGCAGGACCTGGGCATCGCCCTGGGCGCGCTGCTGGGCGAGGGCGAGATCAACCGCTTCACCATCGACGGGCGCAGCTACAAGGTGATCGCCCAGGTCGAGCGCGCCTACCGCGACAACCCGGGCTGGCTGGGCAACTACTACGTGAAGAGCCAGAGCGGCCAGCTGATCTCGCTGTCGACCCTGGTGACCACCCACGAGCGCGCGCGGCCGCGCCAGCTCAACCAGTTCCAGCAGCTCAACTCGGCGATCATCTCCGGCGTGCCGATGGTCAGCATGGGCGAGGCCATCGACACCGTGCGGCGCATCGCCGAGGACGAGTCGCCGCGCGGCTTCTCCTTCGACTACGCCGGCGCCTCGCGGCAGTTCGTGCAGGAAGGCAGCGCGCTGATGATCACCTTCGGCCTGGCGCTGGCGGTGATCTTCCTGGTGCTGGCGGCGCAGTTCGAGAGTTTCCGCGATCCGCTGGTGATCATGGTCACCGTGCCGCTGTCGATCTGCGGCGCGCTGATCCCGCTGTTCCTCGGCCTGTCGAGCCTGAACATCTACACCCAGGTGGGGCTGGTGACGCTGATCGGGCTGATCAGCAAGCACGGCATCCTCATCGTCGAGTTCGCCAACCAGCTGCGCCGTGAGCGCGGCCTGTCGGTGCGCGCGGCGGTGGAGGAAGCCGCGGCGATCCGCCTGCGCCCGGTGCTGATGACCACCGCGGCGATGGTGCTCGGGGTGATCCCGCTGCTGCTCGCCACCGGCGCCGGCGCGGTGAGCCGCTTCGACATCGGCGTGGTGATCGCCACTGGCATGAGCGTGGGCACGCTGTTCACCCTGTTCGTCCTGCCCTGCGTCTACACGCTGCTGGCCAGGCCCGACCAGAAGCCCACCGACGACAGCGCGCCAGCCTCGGCGCACTGAACGAAAAAAGCCCCGCATCGCGGGGCTTTTTTCTGCCGGGCATGGCCCGCCTGTGCAGGGAAACCCCGGCCCGCGTAGGAGCGGACCTTGTCCGCGAAATCCACCGCGACGGAATCCCGCCCCCGGGTAAACGCCGATGCAATGCGCCTGCGCAGGAGCGGACTCCGTCCGCGATCATCCCCCTTCGCTCAGGGCCAATCGCGGAGGGAGCCCGCTCTACAGATCACACGGGGCGCCGGTGCCCCCGATCACGCCGGCTGGCGCTGCATCGCGCCGCCGGAGCGCTCCCCTTCCAGGCTCCAGCTCCGCAGATGCTCCAGGCTCGCGCGGTAGGGCTTGAGCCCCTGGGCCAGCAGCAGCGCGCCGGCCAGCAGCGCCACCAGGCTGACGATCAGCAGCGAGTAGCGCAGCGCCATGTCGTCGGCGAACACGTAGTCGGTCACCAGGGCGATGGCGGTCGGGCCGACGCCCAGGCCCAGCAGCGTCACCACGAACAGGTAGATGGCCGAGGCCTGGCCGCGCATCGAGTTGGGCATGATCTCCTGGATCGCCGCCGGGGCGACGCCGAACGGCATGCTGAGGAAGAACACGATGGGCGCCATCAGCGCCGCCGCGGCGTTGCCGCTGTCCAGCAGCGGATAGACCAGGGTGAAGGGGATCGCCAGGCAGGCCGCCAGCAGGCCCACGCGCATGTTCGCGTCGGTGCGCCCGCGCTTGGCCCAGTAGTCCGCCAGGCGGCCGCCGAAGACGATGCCCAGGCAGCCGAACACCGCGACGATGCTGCCGTACACCACGCCCACGTGGCCGGCGTCCCAGCCGTAGGTGCGGACGAAGAAGGTCGGCACCCAGGCGCCGCTGCCGTAGCTGGCGAAGGAGATGCAGGCGAAGCCGAAGTTGTGGCAGATCACCGTCTTGCGGTTGGCGCGCAGGTAGGCGCCCACCTCGCTCATCGGCACCACCACGCCGGCGCCGACACCGCGCCGCGCGGGCTCCTTCACCGCCAGCATGAGCAGGGTGAAGAGCACGCCGGCGGCGCCCAGCAGCAGGAAGATCAGCTGCCACGGGCGCACTTCGCCGAGGATCGGCAGGTGCACGTCGCCCTGGGCCGAGGCGAACTTGATCACCAGCCCGCCAAGCAGGAAGGCCAGGCCCGAGCCGAGGTAGATGCCCATGGAATACACGCTGATGGCGGTGGCGCGGCGCTGCGCCGGGAAGCTGTCGGCGATCAGCGAGTAGGCCGCCGGCGACAGCGCCGCCTCGCCCACGCCGACCCCGACGCGGAACAGCAGGAACTGCCAGTACTGCCGGGCCAGGCCGCAGGCGGCGGTCATGGCGCTCCAGATCAGCACGCCGACGGTGATCAGCCCGCGCCGGCTGCGGCTGTCGGCCATGCGCCCGAGTGGGATGCCGCAGAGGGTGTAGAACAGCGCGAAGGACAGGCCCATCAGCAGGCTCATCTGCGTGTCGCTGATCGCCAGATCGCGACGGATGGGGCCGACCAGCAGGTTGAGGATCTGCCGGTCGATGAAGGACAGGACGTAGGCGACCATGAGGATCGCGACCGTGGACCATGCCACGAGACTGGAGGGGTAGCCGTTATTGTTGTTGTGCATGCCGGGCTCCTGAACGCCGCCAACGCGGCGATGGCGAAGGGGAGAACCCGCAGGGTAGGCATTGCCGACGCCCGGCGCGCCCACTATCAGGTCCCTGAATGCGGGCGTTGGCCGTTGGCTGATGGATGGCCGGTCAGGGGTTGGCCATCGGGTTTTACCGTCGGAGCGAGCTATCCGGCCGCTCCGGCATCAGGCGGGTTCGCGAGCAAGCTCGCTCCCGTAAAGAGCCGCAGCCGGCGCTCAGATCGCCGTCGGCATCCGCTCGCACAGCTGCGCCAGCGCCTTCGCCCACAGCGCCTGGTCGTTCAGGCAGGGCACCAGCACCAGCTCCTCGCCGCCCGCCGCACGGAACTGCTCGCTGCCGCGCTGGCCGATTTCCTCCAGCGTCTCGATGCAGTCGGCGACGAAGGCCGGGCACATCACCAGCAGGCGCTTCACGCCCTGCCGGCCGAGCTTGCCCAGCTGTGCCTCGGTGTAGGGCTCGATCCACTTGTTGCGCCCCAGGCGCGACTGGAAGGACACCGACCAGCGCCCGTCCTCAAGGCCCGCGCCCGCCGCGAAATCCTCCGCCGTGCGCAGGCACTGGCTGCGGTAACAGACCGCCATCACCTCGTCACGCACGCCGTGGCTGGTGGCGACGGTGAGGTCGTGGCTGGCGTCCTTCACCAGCTTGCGGATGTGCGACTCGGGCAGGCCGTGGAAGCTCAGCAGCAGGTGGTCGTAGGGTTGCTCCAGGTAAGGCTTCACGCTGTCCACCAGCGCCTGGCGGTACTCCGGCTCGGCGTAGAACGGCGGCAGCACCGTCAGCTCCAGCTTCAGGCCGCGCTCGCGCATGACCCGCCGGATTTCCTCGATGGCGGTGGTGGTGGTGCTGTCGGCGAACTGCGGGTAGAGCGGCGCGACGGTCACCCGGGTGATGCCCTGCTGGCTCAGGCGCAGCAGCGCCGCCTCGATGGACGGCTCGCCATAGCGCATGCCCAGCTCCACCGGACCGTGCGGCCAGTAGGGGCGGATCGCCTCCTGCAGGCGGCGGCTGAGCACGATCAGCGGCGAACCCTCGTCCCACCAGATCGACGCGTAGGCATGGGCCGATTCCTCGGGACGCTTGCGCAGGACCATCGACACCAGCAGGCGGCGGATCGGCCACGGCAGGTCGATCACGTAGGGGTCCATGAGGAACTGGTCGAGGTAGCGGCGCACGTCCCCGACCTGGGTGGAGGCCGGCGAGCCCAGGTTGACCAGCAGGAGGGCGTTTTGGGTCATGCAATGTCCTTGGAAACGGTTCACGGTCCCACCGGGCGGGCCCGGTGGGGCTGCGCAGTTTACACGCAGCGGATTGCCGCCCGGCCTGTCGCCGTTGCCGCAGGCGCGACGACGGGCCGGCGGCTCAGCGCGGCTCGCGCAGCACGTCCGCCAGGGCGTCCGGCAGCTCGGGGAAGCGGAAGGTGAAACCGGCGTCGAGCAGGCGACGCGGCACCACACGCTGTCCGCCGAGCACCAGCACCGACAGCTCGCCGAGCATCACCCGCAGGGCGAAGCCGGGCACGCCCAGCACGGTCGGCCGGTGCAACGCCCGACCCAGTTCGCGGGTGAAGTCGCGGTTGCGCACCGGCTGCGGCGCGCAGGCATTATAGGGACCCTCGGCATCGGCCCGCCGCAAAAGAAAATCGATGAGGGCGATCTGGTCCTCGATATGGATCCACGACATCCACTGCCGGCCATCCCCCAGCTGCCCGCCCAGCCCCAGGCGGAACGCCGGCAGCATGCGCTTGAGGAAGCCGCCCTCGGGCGCCAGCACCAGCCCGCTGCGCACCAGCACCACGCGGATGCCCAGCGCCTCGGCCTCGCGGGCGATCTGCTCCCAGGCCAGGCACAGTTCGCTGGCGAAGTCCTCGCCGGCCGCCGCGCTGTTTTCCTCCAGCGGCCGCTCGCCGGCATCGCCGTACCAGCCCACCGCCGAGCCATTGATCAGCACGCCGGGACGCTGGTCGCGCGTCTTCAGCCAGGCCACCAGGCGCTCGGTCAGGCCGACCCGGCTGCCCCACAGCAACGCCTTGCGCTTCGCGGTCCAGGGTTTGTCGGCGATGGGCTCGCCGGCCAGATTGACCACTGCATCCAGCGGCTCGTCGCCGTAGTCCTGGAAATCGGCGATCCCGCGCACCTGCTCGCCGCACAGCGCGGCGACCCGCTGCGGCTGGCGGCTGAGCACGCTCAGGCGATGCCCGGCGGCGCTCCAGTGGCGGCACAGGCGACGACCCATCAGCCCGGTGCCTCCGGTCAACAGAATATGCATGGCGAACTCCTTGTCAGCGTGTTCCACCTACCCTCAGTCTGGACGAGACGGCGAAGCTTGCACCTGCCCACACAGCATCGAGCGTCTACGCTGTATGTGCCGGAACCGGCCGCGCCCATTCATGAGGAACCGACGCGGCGCAGAAGGTTCCGATGATCGGGCTCCTGCCGATCACGAGCGTGATTGCAGTCAGGCGATTGTACGGGTCAAACCATTTGTACAAGCCAATCACGCTCGTTACTCTGAAATACACAACCAACGAGGCATGTCATGAGCGCCCCCATTGCCATCATTGGCACCGGTATCGCCGGACTCTCGGCCGCCCACGCCCTGCGCGACGCCGGACAGGACGTCCAGCTGTTCGACAAGGGTCACGGCAGCGGCGGCCGCATGGCCAGCAAGCGCAGCGAAGCCGGCACCCTCGATCTCGGCGCGCAGTACTTCACCGCCCGCGACCGGCGCTTCCTCGACGCCGTCCAGAAATGGCGCGAGCAGGGCTGGGTCGCCGAATGGGACCCGGCCCTCTACCAGTACCGCGACGGCGAACTGAGCCCCTCGCCGGACGAACAACCGCGCTGGGTCGGCACCCCGCGCATGAGCGCGATCACCCGCGCCCTGCTGCAGGACCAGACCGTCACCTTCTCCTGCCGCATCACCGAGGTCTACCGCGGTGAGGAACACTGGCACCTGCAGGACGCCGAAGGCCAGACCCACGGCCCCTACAGCCACGTGCTGATCGCCGCCCCGGCGCCCCAGGCCGCCGCCCTGCTGGCCGGCGCGCCGAAGCTGGCGGCGGCGGCGGCGAGCATCTCGATGGAGCCGACCTGGGCCGTGGCCCTGGGCTTCACCGAGCCCCTGCAGACCCCGGTGCAGGGTTGCTTCGTGCACGAAGGCCCGCTCTCCTGGCTGGCCTGCAACCGCTCCAAGCCCGGCCGCGACGGACCGCTGGACACCTGGGTGCTGCACGCCAGCAGCAGCTGGAGCAAGCAGCACATCGACCTGCCCAAGGAGAGCGTGATCGAGCACCTGCGCGGCGCCTTCGCCGAGCTGATCGGCTGCGCCGTGCACGCCCCCGGCTTCGCCCTCGCCCACCGCTGGCTGTATGCGCGGCCGATGGAGGCCCACCAGTTCGGTGCCCTGGCCGACGCCGACCTGGGCATCTACGCCTGCGGCGACTGGTGCCTCTCGGGCCGCGTCGAAGGCGCCTGGCTGAGCGGTCTGGAAGCGGCCCGCCGCCTGCTGGAGCATCTCTGACCGTCTTCCGAAGGGCGATGCCCTTCTGTAGGAGCGAGCTTGCTCGCGAACCGCACGGCACCGGCGCTGAAACTGTTCGCGAGCAAGCTCGCTCCTACGAAAGGCCCCACGCAGGTCAAAAAAAAGCCCCGCTCGAAGGCGGGGCTTTTTCATCGCGGTGTCGTTACAGCGGCTGCGTGAAATACAGGCTGTAGGACTCGATGCCTTCGTTGGGCTGGCCGAGCCCGGCGTTGGAATAGTGCATCGCCCGTACGCCGATGGCCTGGCCGCTACCGAACTTCAGGCCGGCGCCGAGACGATCCTCGAAGGTCACCGCGCCGCCCAGGTCGCGGTCGCCCACTTCCGAGCCGGTGAAGGCGGCGATGCCGATGCCGGCCTCGAGGAAGGGTTTGACCGACTCGCCGGAAAACTCGTAGACGAACACCGGGGAGAACGACAGCGAGTGGCGGCCACCGGCGCGCTCACCGGCCGACCAGTAGGTGTAGCCGGCATCCCAGTAGCCGGTCAGATGTCCCGTGGAGCTCTCCCACCAGCTCTTGTCCCAGTCGAAGCCCAGGCCCAGGCGATAGGTCATGTCGCCCTGGCCGGTCGCACCGACCGCGCCGGTGACGCTGGCGGCCTGCGCACTGAAAACCTGTCCGAGGGAAAGAGCGGCCAAGGCGGCCAGCGAGAGTAGTTTCTTCATCGGTACATCCTTTATTAGAAAGCTGAATGAAAAATCCCCGCGAATAGCTAGCTATTATAAGGCCACTTATCAAAATTGCCTGACAGAGCATGGCTTATGGCAGGTAATTTTTCCGTCACCCGGCAAACGAACCGACGGGCTCCTCGCTTCCCCACAGCACCGGCATGACCCTCTCCAGGCCTTCAACCGGGCCGCTGGTCCAGAACTCCGCCCGCTGCGCCGGCCCCTCCGCCAGCAGCTCGCGCGCCCGCAGCAGACGCTCCAGCTGGCGCGCGACCGCCGCGCCGGTATCGATCAGGGAAATATCCCCGGGGATCAGCTCGCGCAGCAGCGGGCGCAGGAACGGGTAATGGGTGCAGCCGAGGATCAGCGTGTCGCAGCCCTCGCCAAGCAACGGCTCGACATAGCGCCACAGCAGCTCGCGCGTCTGCGGCCCGCTCAGGTCGCCGGCCTCGATGCGCTCCACCAGCCCCGGACAGGGCTGGGTAATCACCCGCACATCGCCGGCGAAGCGATCGAGCAGCGCGGCGAAGCGCGCGCTCTTGAGCGTACCGGTGGTCGCCAGTACGCCAACCACGCCGCTGCGGGTCGCCTCGGCGGCCGGCTTCACCGCCGGCTCCATGGCCACGATCGGCACCTGCGGGTGGAGCTCGCGCAGGTCGGCCGCCGCCGCGGCGGTGGCGGTGTTGCAGGCCAGCACCAGCGCCTTGGCGCCGCGCTGGAGGAGGAATTGCGCGATGGCGCGGCAACGCTCGCGGATGTATTCGGGGGTCTTCTCGCCGTAGGGGACGTGCCCGCAGTCGGCCAGGTAGATCAGCGACTCGCCGGGCAGCCGCGCGTGGATTTCGCGGAGGACGCTGAGTCCGCCGACGCCGGAATCGAACACGCCGATGGGCGCGGCGTCAGCCATGCGCCACCCCGCACACGGCGCACTGCGGATCGCGCCGGACCCGCAATTCGCGGAAGCGCGTGCCCAGCGCATCGACCAGCAGCAGGCGGCCCACCAGCGGCTCGCCGAAGCCGGCCAGCAGCTTGAGCGCCTCCAGCGCCTGCAGGCTGCCCACCAGCCCCACCAGCGGACCGACCACGCCGGCCTCGCTGCAGGTCAGCTCGGCTTCGCTGCCGTGGCCGTAGAGGCAGTGGTAGCAGGGGCTGTCGTCGCGGCGCGGGTCGAACACCGAGAGCTGGCCTTCCAGGCGGATCGCCGCGCCGCTCACCAGCGGTTTTTTCGCGGCGACGCAGGCGGCGTTGACCGCCTCGCGGGTGCCGAAGTTGTCGCAGCAGTCCAGCACCAGGTCCACCGCCGCCACCGCGGCGTCGAGGGAATCGGCATCCAGCGCCTGGCGATGGGCGACCAGCTTCACCTCGGGGTTCAGCCCGGTCAGGCGGGCGATGGCGGAATCCACCTTGCTCACGCCGACACTCTGGCTGTCATGGATGATCTGCCGCTGCAGGTTGGTCAGGTCGACGCTGTCGAAATCCGCCAGGTGCAGCTCGCCGACGCCGGCGGCGGCGAGGTACAGCGCCACCGGGGCGCCCAGGCCGCCGAGGCCGACGATCAGCACGCGGCTGTTCTTCAGGCGCAGCTGGCCGTCGACGTCGATCTGCGGCAGCAGGATCTGCCGGCTGTAACGCAGCAGTTCGTTATCGCTCAGCATGTCCAGCTCCCCAGGCTGATGCGTTGGTGGCCGCCCAGGTCGCGGCGGCTTTCCACGGCGCTGAAGCCACGGCTGAGCAGCAGGTCGCGCACCGCGTCGGCCTGGTCGTAGCCGTGTTCGAGCATCAGCCAGCCGCCGTGTTCCAGGTGGCCGGGCGCCTGCTCGACGATCAGGCGGATGTCATCCAGCCCGTCCCGCCCGGAAACCAGCGCGCTCGACGGTTCGAAGCGCACGTCGCCCTGCGCGAGGTGCGGGTCGCTGCTGGGAATGTAGGGCGGATTGCTGACGATCAGCGAGAAGCGTTCGCCTTCCAGCGCGGCGAACCAATGGCTGGCGCGGAAGGCGGCATTGGCCAGGCCCAGGCGCTCGCGGTTGCGCTCGGCCAGGGCCACCGCCTCGGCGACGCGGTCGACGCCCAGCACCCGCCAGCCCGGACGCTCGCAGGCCAGCGCCAGGGCGATGGCGCCGGTGCCGGTGCCCAGGTCGAGCACGCGGGCCGGCGTGGCCGGCAGCAGCGCCAGCGCGGTTTCCACCAGCAGTTCGGTGTCCGGGCGCGGGATCAGGGTGTGCGGCGCGACTTCCAGGTCCAGGCTCCAGAATCCCTGGCGGCCGAGGATGTAGGCCACCGGCTCGCCGGCGCGGCGCCGGGCGAGGAAGCGCTCGAAGCGCTCGCGGGCCTCGTCGCTGACCAGCCGCTCGGGCCAGGTGCGCAGGAAGCTGCGCGGCTTGTCCAGCGCGGCGGCGAGCAGCAGCTCGACGTCCAGGCGCGCGCTGGGCGAGTCCGGCAATTGCGCCTCGTTGAGCAGGGTCATGATGGTAGCCATCGTCGCTCTCTCAGTCGCCGAGCGCGGCCAGCTGGTCGGCCTGGAATTCCTGCAGCAGGGGTTCGATCACCTGCTCGACCTCGCCCTCCATCACTTCCCCCAGGGAATAGAGGGTGAGGTTGATGCGATGGTCGGTCACCCGCCCCTGGGGGAAATTGTAGGTGCGGATGCGCTCGGAGCGGTCGCCCGAGCCGACCAGCAGCTTGCGCGTGCTGGCGATGGCCTGCTGGGCGGCGGCCTGCTGCTGGTCGTTGAGCCTGGCCGCCAGCCAGGCCATGGCCCGGGCGCGGTTCTTGTGCTGCGAGCGCTCTTCCTGGCACTCGACCACGATGCCGGACGGGAGGTGGGTGATGCGCACCGCCGAGTCGGTCTTGTTGACGTGCTGGCCGCCGGCGCCGGACGAGCGGTAGGTGTCCACCCGCAGGTCGGCCGGGTTGATCTCGATGGCCGCCTGCTCGTCCGGCTCGGGCAGCACCGCCACGGTGCAGGCCGAGGTGTGGATGCGGCCCTGGGATTCGGTCTCCGGCACGCGCTGCACGCGGTGGGCGCCGGACTCGAACTTGAGCTTGGCGTAGACGTTGTCGCCCTCGACGCGGGCGATCACCTCTTTGTAGCCGCCGTGCTCGCCCTCGTTCTCGGACATGATCTCCACGCGCCAGCCCTGCTTCTCGGCGTAGCGCGAGTACATGCGGAACAGGTCGCCGGAGAAGATCGCCGCCTCGTCGCCGCCGGTGCCGGCGCGGATTTCCAGGAACACGTTGCGGCCGTCGTTGGGGTCCCTGGGCAGCAGCATGCGTTGCAGGCGATCCTCCAGACCGACCAGGCGGGCCTTGGCCTCGGCGACTTCCTCCTCGGCCATCTCGCGCAGGTCCGGGTCGCTGTCCTTGAGCAGCGCCTGGGCGCCCTCCAGGTCCGACTGCACCTTGCGGAACTCGCGGAAAGCGAGGATGACCGGCTCCACTTCGGCGTATTCGCGGGAGTACGCGCGGAACTTGGTCTGGTCGCTGATCACCTCGGCGTCGCCCAGGAGCGCGGTCAGCTCCTCGTAGCGGTCGCTCAGGGTGTCCAGCTTTCTCAGCAGGGACGCTTTCATCGCTTGTCAGTGCCCTCCTCGAGGGCGAACAGTTCCTGCGCGACGGCCAGCGCGTCGACGCGGCCCTGCGCGGAGAGTTTCTTCATCTGCACGCTGGGCGCGTGCAGCAGCTTGTTGGTCAGGCCGCGGGCGAGCTGCGCCATCACCTCCATCGGGTCGGCGCCGTTGGCCAGCAGGCGCTGGGCCTTCTGGGTCTCCTCGTCGCGCAGGCGCTCGGCCTGCTGGCGGTAGGCGCGCAGCACGTCGACGGCGGCCAGCTCGCGCAGGCGCAGCATGAAGTCGAGTACGCCATCGCCGACCAGCTCCTCGGCGGCCTCGGCGGCGCCCTGGCGGCTCTTGAGGTTCTCGGCGACCACTTCGTGGAGGTCGTCGACGCTATAGAGGTAGACGTCGTCCAGTTCGCCGACTTCCGGCTCGATATCGCGCGGGACGGCGATGTCGACCATGAACATCGGCTTGTGCCGGCGCTGCTTCAGCGCGCGCTCCACCGCGCCCTTGCCGAGGATCGGCAGCTGGCTGGCGGTGGAACTGATGACGATGTCGCTGTTGACCAGCTCGTCGGGCATGTCCGCCAGCAGGATGGCGCGGGCGCCGAACTGCTCGGCCAGCTGGCTGGCGCGCTCCAGGGTACGGTTGGCGACCACGATGCGCTGCACGCCCTGCTCGTGCAGGTGGCGGGCGACCAGGGTGATGGTCTCGCCGGCGCCGATCAGCAGCGCCTGGCTGCGGCTCAGGTCGCTGAATATCTGCCGGGCCAGGCTCACCGCGGCGAAGGCCACGGACACTGGGTTCTCGCCGATGGCGGTATCGGTGCGCACGGTCTTGGCGGTGCTGAAGGTCGCCTGGAACAGCCGGCCCAGCATCGGCCCGATGGTGCCGGCCTCGCGGGCCACGGCGTAGGCCGACTTCATCTGGCCGAGGATCTGCGGCTCGCCCAGCACCATCGAGTCCAGGCCAGCGGCGACGCGCATCATGTGGCGCACCGCCTCTTCGTCCTGGTGCACATAGGCGCAGGCGCGCAGTTCGTCGATCCCCAGGCTGTGGTAATCGGCCAGCCAGGCCAGCACGTCGCCGGCGTCCGGATGCTCGATCTCCAGGTAGAGTTCGCTGCGGTTGCAGGTGGAGAGGATCGCGGCTTCGCGGCTGGATGTCAGGCGACACAGCCGTTGCAGGGCCTCGACCATCTGCTCGGGAGTAAAGGCCACGCGCTCGCGGACGGCCACGGACGCGGTCTTGTGGTTGATACCGAGGGCAATGAAGGCCATGCAGAATCGCTGAGCTGATCGGAAAGCCCGCAATTGTCCTACTTAGCCTTGTGAAGGACAACCACCCGCGACGTATCGCACACTGCAAATCGTATACAAGGCCCGATGCCGTGCTTTCCCATGGGATTGCCACATTCCTTATGTCATGATGGGCCCCATCTTGCAGGTCAGGTCACCGTCCTTCCTCTATGAACAAGTCTCTTGCGCTGCTGACTGCTCTGCTGCTGCTCGGCGGCTGCCAGTCCCTCTCCCATAAAACTCCGGATGATTCTTCCGCCGGGAAGGACAAGGCCGCTGCGGCGCAAAAGGAGCAGCGGTTCGGCTCATTCAGTGAAGAGACGCTGTTTTCGCTGCTGGTGGCCGAACTGGCCGGCCAGCGCAACCGCTTCGACATCGCCCTGGCCAACTACGTCGAGCAGGCCCGCGCCACCCGCGACCCGGGCGTCGCCGAACGCGCCTTCCGCATCGCCGAATACCTGGGCGCCGACCAGGAAGCCCTGGACACCTCGCTGATCTGGGCCAAGGCCGCGCCGAACAACCTCGACGCCCAGCGCGCCGCCGCCATCCAGCTGGCGCGCACCGGCCAGTACGACGAATCCATGATTTACATGGAGAAAGTCCTCAACGGCCAGGGTGACACCCACTTCGACTTCCTTGCGCTGTCCGCCGCCGAGACCGACCCGGATACCCGCGCCGGCCTGCTGCAGAGTTTCGACCGCCTGCTGAAGAAATACCCGGACAACGGCCAGCTGCTGTTCGGCAAGGCCCTGCTGCTGCAACAGGACGGCCGCCCGCAGGAAGCCCTGCACCTGCTCGAAGACAATCAGGCGAGCAAGCACGAGGTCGCCCCGTTGCTGCTGCGTGCGCGCCTGCTGCAGAACATGAAGCGCAGCGACGAAGCGCTGCCGCTGCTCAAGACCGGCATCAAGGAACACCCGGACGACAAGCGCGTGCACCTGGCCTACGCCCGCCTGCTGGTGGAGCAGAACCGCCTGGAGGAAGCCAAGGCCGAGTTCTCCGCGCTGCTCGAGCAGTTCCCCGACGACGACGACCTGCGCTTCTCCCTGGCGCTGGTCTGCCTGGAAGCCCAGGCCTGGGACGAAGCCAAGGTCTACCTGCAGGAACTGGTCGAACGCGAAAGCCACGTCGACGCCGCCCACTTCAACCTGGGCCGCCTGGCCGAGGAGCAGAAGGACCTGGAAAGCGCGCTCAGGGAATACGCGAAGGTCGGCCCGGGCAACGACTTCCTCCCGGCGCAGATGCGCCAGACCGAAATCCTCCTCGACCAGCAGCGCTTCGACGAAGCCTCCCGCCTCCTCGCCGAAGCCCGCGAGCGCCAGCCGGACTACGCCATCCAGCTGTACCTGATCGAGGCCGAGGGCCTGTCCAACCGCAACCAGATCGACCGCGCCTGGGGCATCATCCAGCAGGGACTCAAGCAGTTCCCGGACGATCCCAACCTGCTCTACACCCGCTCCATGCTCGCCGAACGGCGCAACGACCTGACGCAGATGGAGCAGGACCTGCGCCTGATCATCCAGCGCGAGCCGGACAACGCCATGGCGCTCAACGCCCTGGGCTACACCCTGGCCGACCGCACCACCCGCTACAGCGAGGCCAAGGAGCTGATCCAGAAAGCCCACACGCTGAACCCGGACGACCCCGCGATCCTCGACAGCCTGGGCTGGGTCAACTACCGCCTGGGCAACCTCAGTGAAGCGGAAAAATACCTGCGCAAGGCGCTGGAGCGCTTCCCCGACCACGAAGTCGCCGCCCACCTGGGCGAAGTGCTCTGGGCCCAGGGCAAGCAGGGCGAAGCCCGCAAGGTCTGGGCCGCCGCCCTGCAAAGCCAGCCTGACAGCGCCGTCCTGCGCGACACCATGAAGCGCCTGACCGGCTCCGGAACCCTCTGATCCATGCGTCTACGTCATCTTCTCGGGGCCGCCGCCCTTGCCCTGCTCGCCGGCTGCGCCGGCTTCGGCCCCCATGAATCCCTGGAAGGCCAGGGCAACGCCAGCGACTGGAGCGCCCACAAGACCCGCATCGCCACCCTCGACGGCTGGCAGATCGACGGCAAGGTGGGCATCCGCGCCCCCAAGGACTCCGGCAGCGGCACCCTGTTCTGGCTGCAGCGCCAGGACTACTACGACATCCGACTGTCCGGCCCGCTGGGCCGCGGCGCCGCGCGCCTGACCGGCCGCGAGGGCGCGGTGACCCTGGAGGTCGCAGGGCAAGGCCGCTTCGAGTCGACCTCACCCGAAGCCCTGCTGGAAGAACAGATGGGCTGGCGCCTGCCGGTCTCCCACCTGCTCTGGTGGATTCGCGGCCTGCCCGCACCGGACAGCAAGAGCCGCCTGACCCTGGACAGCGACAGCCGTCTGGCCCGGCTCGAACAGGATGGCTGGCAGGTGGAATACACCAGCTACAGCGAGCAGAACGGCTACTGGCTGCCCGAGCGCCTGAAGCTGCATGGCCAGGACCTCGACGTGACCCTGGTGGTGAAGACCTGGCAGCCCCGCCAACTGGGCGCCGGCCAATCGAGCCAGTCGGGCCGGCAGTGACATGCAGGAACGCCTTACCCTGCCGGCACCGGCCAAGCTCAACCTGTTCCTGCACATCAACGGCCGCCGCCCCGACGGCTACCACGAGCTGCAGACCCTCTTCCAGTTCCTCGACCACGGCGACGAGTTGCACTTCGCCCTGCGCGAGGACGGCCAGATCCGCCTGAACACCGAGATCGACGGCGTTCCCCACGACAGCAATCTGATCGTCCGGGCCGCCCGCCGGCTGCAGGAGCAATCGGGCTGCACGCTGGGCGCCGACATCTGGCTGGACAAGCGCCTGCCCATGGGCGGTGGCATCGGCGGCGGCAGTTCCGACGCGGCCACCACCCTGCTCGGACTCAATCATCTGTGGCGGCTCGGCTGGGACGAAGACCGCCTCGCCGCGCTGGGCCTGACCCTCGGCGCGGACGTGCCGGTGTTCGTGCGTGGCCGCGCGGCCTTCGCCGAAGGCGTCGGCGAAAAGCTCACGCCGGTCGAGCTGGAGGAGCCCTGGTTCCTCGTCGTTGTGCCGCAAGTCTTTGTCAGCACAGCAGAAGTTTTCTCCGATCCCGAGTTGACACGGGATACTCCGCCCATTAAAGTTCGCAGCCTTCTCGGGGTGGACGGTCATAACGACTGCCAGCCGGTCGTCGAGAAACGTTACCCGGATGTACGTAACGCACTGATCCAGCTAGGTAAATTTACCGAAGCGAGATTGACCGGCACCGGAGCTTGTGTGTTTGGGAGCTTCCCAAATCAGGGCGATGCTGATAAAGTTCGCCGCCAACTTCCGGCCACTCTGCCGAGCTTCGTCGCCCAGGGTCGCAACATCTCGATGTTGCACCGCAAGCTGCAAAGCCTGGCCTGAGAAGAAAGCAATGTCGTCGGTTGTACGATACAGGGGCGTCGCCAAGCGGTAAGGCAGCAGGTTTTGATCCTGCCATGCGTTGGTTCGAATCCAGCCGCCCCTGCCATTAACCCACGCAGGTTATACGTACAGCACCAACGAAGACCTTGCTCCGCAAGTTGTAAGCTACAGGGGCGTCGCCAAGCGGTAAGGCAGCAGGTTTTGATCCTGCCATGCGTTGGTTCGAATCCAGCCGCCCCTGCCATTTTCTTCTGGCTCAACCGGGCCTACCCTCAAGCCGACACAGGTACCGCAGCGTGTCCAAAATGATGGTTTTCACGGGGAACGCCAACCCCGATCTGGCACGCCGTGTCGTACGGCAGCTGCACATTCCCCTCGGTGACGTTTCCGTCGGCAAGTTCTCCGACGGCGAAATCAGCGTCGAGATCAACGAGAACGTCCGCGGCAAGGACGTCTTCCTGATCCAGCCGACCTGCGCACCGACCAACGACAACCTGATGGAACTGGTGGTAATGGCCGATGCCTTCCGCCGCTCCTCGGCGACTCGTATCACGGCCGTCATCCCCTACTTCGGTTACGCCCGCCAGGATCGCCGCCCGCGTTCCGCCCGCGTGGCCATCAGCGCCAAAGTCGTTGCCGACATGCTGACCGTCGTAGGCGTCAACCGCGTCCTCACCGTTGACCTGCACGCCGACCAGATCCAGGGCTTCTTCGATATCCCCGTCGACAACATCTACGGCTCGCCCGTACTGGTCGACGACATCGAGGACCAGCGCTTCGAGAACCTGATGATCGTCTCCCCGGACATCGGTGGCGTGGTGCGCGCTCGCGCCGTTGCCAAGTCCCTGGGCGTCGACCTGGCCATCATCGACAAGCGTCGTCCGAAGGCCAACCAGTCCGAAGTCATGCACATCATCGGTGATGTCGAAGGCCGCACCTGTGTGCTGGTCGACGACATGGTCGATACCGCCGGCACCCTCGGCCACGCCGCCAAGGCTCTGAAAGAGCACGGCGCCGCCAAGGTTATCGCCTACTGCACCCACCCGGTGCTGTCGGGCCGCGCCATCGAAAACATCGAAGGTTCCGTACTGGACGAGCTGGTGGTGACCAACACCATCCCGCTGTCCGCCGCTGCCCAGGCCTGTGGCCGCATCCGCCAGCTGGACATCGCTCCGGTTGTCGCTGAAGCCATGCGCCGCATCAGCAACGAAGAATCGATCAGCGCCATGTTCCGCTAAGGCGGAACAGGCCTGACGTAAAGCGCCCCGTCATGTCGGCGGGGTTTAAGCAAAATCGCCCGAACGCTGGTCGCAAGCGTCCGGGCGATCTTGTCATTTTGGAGAGAGTCAAATGGTTGAATTTGTACTGAATGCCCAAGAGCGTTCCGACCTGGGGAAAGGTGCGAGCCGCCGCCTGCGTCGTAATGCCGGTCTGCTTCCGGCTGTGATCTACGGTGGCGAGAAAGCCCCGCAATCCGTCACCCTGGAACTGCGTGAAGTTTCCAAGCTGCTGGAGAACGAGGCTGCCTTCAGCCACGTGATCACCCTGGCCATCGGTTCCGCCAAGGAAACCGTACTGATCAAGGCCCTGCAGCGCCACCCGTCCAAGGGTTTCGTCATGCACGCCGACTTCCAGCGCGTCGTTGCCGACCACAAGCTGACCGCTCACGTTCCGCTGCACTTCCTGAACGACGCCAACGCCGTCGGTGTCAAGGTTGGCGGTGGCGAAGTCTCCCACGTGATCTCCGAAGTCGAAGTTTCCTGCCTGCCGAAAGACCTGCCGGAATTCATCGAAGTCGACCTGGCCGCGGTAGAACTGGGTCAGATCGTTCACCTGTCCGACCTGAAACTGCCGAAAGGCGTAGAGCTGGTGCAACTGGCCCATGGTAACGACCTGGCCGTCGCCAACATCCACGCTTCCCGCGTAGTGAAAGAAGAAGGTGAAGGCGAAGCTGCTGCCGAGTAATCGCGCGCACCATTGCCTTTAAGGAAGGGGCCCCCGTCGTGACTGCCGTACAACTGATCGTTGGCCTGGGAAATCCAGGCGCCGAATACGACCAGACCCGGCATAACGCGGGGGCTCTTTTCGTTGAGCGCCTGGCCGACGCGCAACGCGCAAGCCTGAGCCTCGACAAGAAATACTTCGGCCTGGTCGGCAAGTTCAGCCACAAGGGCCGCGACGTTCGCCTGCTCATCCCCACCACCTACATGAACCGCAGCGGCCAGGCCGTGGCGGCGCTCGCCGGATTCTTCCGCATTCCGGTCGAAGCCATCCTGGTGGCCCACGACGAACTCGACATGCCTCCCGGCGTCGCCAAGCTCAAGAAGGGCGGCGGACACGGCGGGCACAACGGGCTGCGCGACATCATCGCCCAGCTCGGCAACCAGAACGGTTTCCATCGCCTGCGGCTTGGCATCGGCCATCCGGGGCACAGCAGCCTGGTCTCCGGTTTCGTTCTTGGCCGCGCCCCGCGCGCCGAACAGGAACTGCTCGACACCAGCATCGACTTCGCCCTCGGCGTGCTGCCGGAAATGCTCGACGGGGACTGGACCCGCGCGATGCAGAAGCTGCACAGCCAGAAGGCCTGATCACACCTCTTTTCCGCCACCTGGCGCGAGGGACCTAGCATGGGATTCAATTGCGGCATCGTCGGCCTGCCCAACGTCGGCAAGTCCACCCTGTTCAACGCCCTGACCAAATCCGGCATCGCGGCGGAAAACTTCCCCTTCTGCACCATCGAGCCCAACAGCGGCATCGTGCCGATGCCCGACCAGCGCCTCGACGCCCTGGCCGAGATCGTCAAGCCCGAGCGCGTGCTGCCGACCACCATGGAATTCGTCGACATCGCCGGCCTGGTGGCGGGCGCCTCCAAGGGTGAAGGCCTAGGCAACAAGTTCCTCGCCAACATCCGCGAAACCGACGCCATCGCCCACGTCGTGCGCTGCTTCGAAGACGACAACGTCATCCACGTCTCCAACAGCGTCGACCCCAAGCGCGATATCGAGATCATCGACCTCGAACTGATCTTCGCCGACCTCGACAGCTGCGAGAAGCAACTGCAGAAGGTCGCCCGCAACGCCAAGGGCGGCGACAAGGACGCCCTGGCGCAGAAAGCCCTGCTGGAACAGCTCATTCCCCACTTCAGCGAAGGCAAGCCCGCCCGCTCGCTGATGAAGAACATGAGCGATGAAGACAAGCGTGTCATTCGCGGCTTCCACCTGCTCACCAGCAAGCCGGTCATGTACATCGCCAACGTTGCCGAGGACGGCTTCGAGAACAACCCGCACCTGGACGTCGTCCGCGCCATCGCCGAAGAAGAAGGCGCCATGGTCGTACCGGTGTGCAACAAGATCGAAGCCGAGATCGCCGAACTGGACGACGGCGAGGAGAAGGACATGTTCCTCGAAGCCCTCGGCCTCGAAGAGCCCGGCCTGAACCGCGTGATCCGCGCCGGCTACGAACTGCTGCACCTGCAGACCTACTTCACCGCCGGGGTGAAGGAAGTCCGCGCCTGGACCGTCCGTGTCGGCGCCACCGCCCCGCAGGCCGCCGCCGTGATCCACACCGACTTCGAAAAAGGCTTCATCCGCGCTGAAGTCGTCGCCTACGAAGACTTCATCCAGTTCAAGGGCGAACAGGGCGCGAAGGAAGCCGGCAAATGGCGCCTGGAAGGCAAGGACTACATCGTCAAGGATGGCGACGTGATGCACTTCCGCTTTAACGTCTAAGCACCAGCCAGACACGAAAAAGCCCCGGTCACCCGCCGGGGCTTTTTTCATGGCCGCCCTGCCCCGCCGCTTATCGCGAAAATCTCGCGCTACCGGCTAAACGATTGATAGATCAGAAAAATATTCAGGAAAAGGGGTTGACACCCCTCCGCGATCTGCGGAAAATGCGCGCCACTCGGCTACATAGCTCAGTCGGTTAGAGCGCAGCATTCATAATGCTGATGTCCCAGGTTCAAGTCCCGGTGTAGCCACCATACAAAACAAGGGGTTAGCGAAAGCTAACCCCTTTTTGTTTTGGCCGGCAGACTACAAACCGACTACATCCCGTCTACCAAGGCTTTCTCGCCTGACTTCAGCTAGTCCAGGGATCAGTTAGCGCCACTCCAAAACTCTCGAAGTGGCGGACGTTTCGTGTGGCGACCTGGGCCCCGTGCAATCTGGCAATGGCCGCAATCTGCGCATCCGCCATATCGGCAATCCTTCCCTTCGCTTCACTCACTGCCGCCAGCTCGGCGTAATGCACAGCAGCATCCGCGTCGAAGGGCAAGATCCTCCCGGCAAAGTCCTTATCGAACATGGCAGCAGCCATATCCTCCAAAGACTGCCTGCGCTTGCCCTTCGGCATCCTGGCAATGCCGTAGAGGATCTCCGCCACGGTGATCGAGCAGATCACAAGCTCCTGAATTGGCTGGGCATCAATCCATGCCACCACATCCGGATCAGGCTTGGCCCGCATCAGTTCGGAGAGCACGTTGGTATCGAGCAGAATCATTCGTCAATGTCCGCAGCCCGAGCCTTCGTCTTGCGAGCCGGCAGTTCAATCTCAGCCCCGCCGATAGATGCGAAGCGCGCATGGATCCGACTTCCCAAGCCACCGCCTTTCTCTTCTCGAGAGAGCGCCTGGGCAAGAATCACGCGCACTTCCTCCTCCATCGAACGACCATGATTCGCAGCCACAACGCGCAACTTGGCCTTGAGGTCTTCATCAAGGTTTCTAATGGTGATGCTGGCCATGGAATCCTCCGGTGCAATCAATGAAATCATTGACAGCATACTTGAGATTGCCCGAGCTGCGCGAGTGGCGATAGGCGCATGGCTGATTCCAAATGCTCCGGTGACAGGTGCGCATAGCGCATGGTCATCGTGATCGAGGAGAACCCGAGGATCCGCTGCAGCGTGAGAATGTCCCCTCCTCCCATCATGTAAGGTGTGGCGGAGGATGTGCGTCATCTGCCCCGGCGTGTCGAAGCCGCAGCGCTCATGGGCACAACGGAAAGCTGCTCTGCAGGACATGAACAGGCGGCCAGCGGGTTCGCCTTGTGCCATGAGCCAAGGCAGACCGGCGCGGGGAAGATGGCCGACAGGTTGCGGGTTCTATCCCATCAGCACGGCGGTTTTCCACATCCCATGACGAGATGATCAACCCAGCCGCTGCAAAACCCCCAGCCCAATCACCCGCGTCGTCTCCCCGCCGAAATCCACACTCCCCTCGTCCCGCAGGAAACCATCCACCGCCACATCGATCCGCTCAGCCAGTGCGGGAAGTTGCCAATGATGCCGCAGCAACATGCCGGCGCTGAGGATGGCCGCGAGCGGGTTGGCGCGGCCGCTGCCGGCGATGTCGGGGGCGCTGCCGTGGACGGGTTCGGCGAGGGCGATGCCGTCGCCGAGGTTGAGCGACGGCGCCATGCCGAGGCCGCCGCCCCAGTGGCTGGCGAGGTCGGAGAGGATGTCGCCGAAGAGGTTGGTGGTGACGATCAGGTCGAAGGCTTCCGGGCGCTCGACCAGTTGCAGGGCGGCGACGTCGACCAGGCGTTCGTCGAGCACGGCGCTCCAGCCGTCCTCCACCAGCCGGTCACGGCAGGTGTCGCGGAACAGGCCGCAGGTAAGCGGCAGGACGTTGGCCTTGTGCACCAGGGTGATGCGCCGGGCGCCGCGCAGGCGGGCGATGCGCGAGGCGTCGGCGGCCAGGCGTTCGCAGGCGGCGCGGCTGATGACCCGTTCGGCGATGGCGACACCTTCAGATTCCCAGTGTTCGCGGCCGCTGTAGAGGCCCTCGCTGTTCTCCCGCAGGATCAGCAGGTCGACGCCCGGGTGGGGCGATACGTGCGGGCGGGAGCGTACCGGGCGCAGGTTGAGGTTGAGCGCCAGCTCCTGGCGCAGGGTGAGGATGGCGCTACGGTAGCCTTCGACCCGGTGGCTGGGCGAGGACACCGCGCCGAACAGGCCGGCGCCGCAGGCACGCAGGCGTGACAGGGTGCTGTCGGGAACCGAGACGCCGCGCCGCTCGAAGCACTCCCAGCCGGCTTCGGCCTGTTCCACGCGCAGGTCGGGCAGCAGCCGTTCCAGTACCTGGACCGCTACCGGCACCACTTCGCGGCCGATGCCGTCGCCGGGGATCACGCACAACCGATGCATCGCTGGCCTCCGCTCGCCGTCTGTCCTTTCCATGATCCGCCCGCGCCCCTCAGCGGGGCGCGCCGGCGGACGGCCGGTTCACGCCTGCCCGAGCGGGCGCAGGCGGTATTGCGGCGGCAGCTGGTCAAGGCCGCTGACGGTGACGTTGAGGTTCTTCCAGCGGCCGTCCTTGATGCCGTAGATGCAGCCGTACACGGAGAGCGACTGGCCGCGGTGCCAGGCGTTCTGCACGATGCTGGTGTGGCTGACGTTGGCGACCTGCTGGATGACGTTGAGCTCGCACAGGCGGTCGACCTTGTCCTCTTCCTTTTCGAACTGGGCGAGGTGCTCGCGGTATTCGTAGGCGAGGTCGCGGATGCTGCGCAGCCAGCCGTCGATCAGCCCGAGCTGGCCTTGCTGCAGGGCGGCGCGCACGCCGCCGCAGCCGTAGTGGCCGGTGACCAGGATGTGCTTCACCTTGAGCACGTCGACGGCGTACTGGATGACCGACAGGCAGTTGAGGTCGGTGTGCAGCACGACGTTGGCGACGTTGCGGTGGACGAACAGGTCGCCCGGCAGCATGCCGACGATCTCGTTGGCCGGCACGCGGGCGTCGGAGCAGCCGATCCACAGGTATTCCGGGGCCTGCTGGCGCGCCAGTTTGGCGAAGAACTCCGGGTCTTCCTGCTTGATGGCCTCGGCCCAGCGTTCGTTGTTGTCGAACAGTTCCTGCAACTCGCTCATGTCCGGCTCCTCTTCGTTGGCTGGCGCACCTTACGCAGCACCGAGGCGCCTGACAAGCCACATTCAGCGGGCCGCGTTCAGGCGCCACCAGCGCGGCGGGCGCGCAGCTTCCTGCAGCGCCAGCTGGTGCCAGGCGTTGTGCCAGGCCCGGGCGTCGGCGGCCAGGCGCGGCCAATCCAGAGTGCGCCGCTCCAGCGCCGCCAGCAACTCGGTTTCCAGCCAGCCGTGGCCGGCGCGCAGAGCGTTGGCGAAGCCGGGGTCGGACAGCGCGCGCCGGTGCACGGTCTCGAAGCGCCACCAGAGGGACTCTTCCACGGCGGCATCCTCGTGGCTGAGCAGGCCTTCGCCGGCGCCGGCCTCGAAGCCCAGCGGCTGGAACATCGACAGGCACGGCGCGGAGGTGCCGGTGGCGGCCATGCGCGGCGAATCGCCGTCCAGCCGGGCGATCAGGCTGGCGGTGGTCTGCGAGGGACGCCAGAAGCTGCCGGCGTGCAGGCAGACCTGGCGGTTGTCGTGGCGCGAGAAGCGATGGCCGCGGTGGCCGTGGCTGCGCAGCGCGACCACCAGCGCCAGCCAGTCGACCTGCGCCGGGCAGTGGGCGAGGAAGTCCTGGTTGAGCTGCCGCCGCTGCCGCGCCCCGGCGACCCAGGGCAGCATGCGGCCGTCGAAGGCGCGGGCGAAGTGGAAGTCGCCCCGGCCGTTCCAGCAGCCCAGCCGGCGCGCCTGGTCCTCCAGGTTGGCGCTGGAGAGGTCGTAGTCGTGGCCCAGCGTCAAGGCGTTGGAGATCGCCCAGCGCTCGACCTTCTTCGCCGCCCACAGCCGGCCGGCGGTTTCCAGCACCCAGGCTTCGTCGCGGTCGGCGATGAGGAAACTGTTGTCGTAGCGCATGCGCTTGTTGCGGTAGCCGGCCGGCCCGCCCTGGCCGTGGCGTTCCAGCAGTTCGGTGATGACCGCCAGCGCTTCGCGCGCCGTCGCCGCACGCTCCAGGGCCAGGCGCAGCAGGTCCATGCCCAGCAGCGCCTCGCCGTCGCGCAGGGTCAGGCGGGTGAACACGGCTTCGTTGCCGATGGCCACGCCGCGTTCGTTGACACCCATCTCGGCGCCCCACAGCCAGGCCGGCTGGCTGAGGATGACGGCATGGCGCTCGGCCGCCTGGGGAATCTCCAGGTAGGTGGTGCGCACCGTCGCCGCGCGGTCGCCGTGCACGGCCGGCAGGCGGATCAGGCGTTGCGGTTCGGCGGGCTCGCGGTCGCTGTTCTTGGCGAACCAGGTGGCCCCGTCGCTACGCAATACCAAGGTGTCGCACATACTCCCCTCCCTCGTCTGTGGCGCCGAGCACTTCGCTCGCCGCGCGTTCCCCGGCCTCCACGGCCCCGTCGAAATAACCCATCCAGCGCGTCGCCGTTTCGGTGCCGGCGAAATGCAGGCGTCCGTAGGGCTCGCGCAGACGCGCGGCGCCGCCGGTCCAGAGCCCCGGCGGGAACAGCGCGGCATAGCAGCCGCGGGCGAAGGGTTCCTCGGCCCAGGACTTGTCCACGTAATCCACCGGCTCGCGCGCCGCCTCGCCGAAGTAGCGAGCGAAGCAGTCGAGCACCTGGCCGCGACGGTCGCCCGCCGGCCGCGCGTTCCATTGCCGCGCCTCGTCGCCCTCGATGAAGCCGAGCAGCACGCCGCGCGGGGAACCGGGGACGCTGTTGTCGAACGTCAGGCGCACCGGGCCGAGCTCGCTGGTGGCCTGGCCGGACAGGCCCTTGTCGCGCCAGAACGGCGTGTCGTAGAGCGCCATGCACTTGATCACCGCGCCCTGGGGCTGGCGCTGCAGGAGCTGGTCGCGCCAGCTGGGCAGCAGCGGCTCCTGGGTGATGCGCAGCAGCTGGGTCGGCGGGATGGCGAAGATCACCCGCGCGGCGTGGTGCACGCCGCGATCGCTGACCAGTTCGACGCCTCCGGCGTTCTGCCGCACGGCGCGGATCGGCTCGCCGGTGAGCACCGCATCGCCCAGGCGCTCGGCGAGGGTCAGGCAGATGCGCTGGGAGCCGCCGAGGATGCGCTCCTGCTGCGCGCCGCCTTCGACGCCGAGCAGGGTATCGAGGTCGGTGCCGCTGCGGATGTAGAAGAGTACGTGGAGGAACGACAGGTCATGGGGGCTGGCGGCGAACACGGCGCCGCTCATCAGCTCGAACACCTTGCGCCCGGTGGCGGTGTGCACGTTGCGGCGCAGCCATTCGGCGAAGGTCAGGCTGTCCCACAGCCCCGCCTTGGGGTGCAGGCTGGGGTCGTTCAAGGGGATTTCCCGCGCCATGCGGTCCAGGCGCTTGTGGGCCTGCAGGACGTCGAGCAGGACGTGGGGCGGAAACTTGGGAATGGTGCCGCGATAGGGCTTTAGCCGGCCGCCGAAGAGGGTGAGGTTGTCGCCCTGGTTCCATTGCCGGAAGGTCGACAGGTTCAGCTCGGCGAGCAGGGAAAGGATGCGCTCCTGGGTCGGGCCGACCCACTGGCCGCCCACCTCGACCACTTCGCCGCTGGCGAAATGATGGTTGAGGGTGCGTCCGCCGACGCGCTTGTTGGCCTCCAGCACCTTCACCCGCCGCCCGGCCGATGCCAGGCGCCAGGCCGCGGTCAGCCCGGAAATACCGGCGCCCACCACGATCACATCGCTGCGATTCATGTTGCGACCCTTTTTCTTTTTGTTATGGGCTACAAGGGTACGCGAGTGCCATGTCCTAAGAAAATCCCGAGTCGCAGGAATTTTCTTACCGCCATGACGGAGGTCAATCGACCAATGTGCAGGCCATCACCAGGGCGTCTTCGCGACCGCCGACCGCCGGGTAGTAGCCGCGACGGCGGCCGATCTCGTTGAAACCGTAGCGCTCGTACAGGCGGTAGGCCGGCTGGTTGGACTCGCGCACTTCGAGGAAGCATTCCACCGCGCCCCGCTCGCGGGCGCGCGTCATCAGGTGCTCCAGCAGGCGCAGGCCCAGGCCGCGGCCCTGGCTTTCCGGCTTGACGGTGATGTTGAGCAGGTGCGCTTCGTCGAGGATCAGCTGGATCACGCCGTGGCCGACCTGCTGGGTGCCTTCGAACATCACCCAGCATTCGTAGCTCTTCAGGCCGTCGGTGAAGATGCCGCGCGTCCAGGGGTGGCTGAAGGCGGCGTATTCGATCTTGAGAACGGCATCGAGGTCCGCCTCGGTCATCGGGCGGAAGGAAACGGCATCGCTCATGCGGGGGTCTGACTCATCCAGCGTTGCCGAACGCGGCGCATGGCGCGCCAGAGGTCGGCTTTCAAAGTGGGTTCTTCGACCAGGCGCTCGAGGCCCGGCAGGGCCCAGGCGACGCCCAGACCCTCGACCTGCAGCTCGCGCAGCAGGGATTCTTCGTCCGCCTCGCCGGCGAAGCGCACGGCGGGCATGCCGACCAGCCACAGGCAGGCGCAGGGTGCGCCCTCCTCCAGCCGCGCGGCGACGAAGCCCTGGACGAACTCGCGGGCGGCCTGCGGGCCCTGGTCCATGTTGCCGCGCGCCAGCAGCGGCCAGCGCACCGGCTCGCTCACCAGTTGCGGGCTTTCCGGCAGGCCGGCGGCGCGCAGCAGGTCCTTCAGCAGCAGGTAGGCCGGGTCGCGGCTGGCCAGGGGCTCGCCGGTGGGCAGTTCCACCAGCAGGGCGCATTCGCCGGCGCGCAGCAGTTGCAGGGCGAAGCGCGGCGGCGGCGCGGCCGGGGCGCGAACCACGGGTTCGGCTTCCGGCTCGGCCTGTTGTTCGGTTTTCGCGGCCAGGGACGGCTTGCCCGGCGCGGCGGGCTTGGGCAGCACGCGGGCGGCGATCGAACGCTCGGCCTCGGCCACCGGCGCTGCGGCCGGAGCGGCGGCTTCACGCACGGCCTGGACGGCGGGCACCGGCGGTGCGGCCTCGACGCTCACGGGCGCGGGCGTTTCCAGCAGTTGCGGGCGCGACGGGGCGGCGAACGGCAACGCCACGCGCGGCAGCCAGGTGGCGACCTGCATGGCGCCGAGGTAGGCGCGGCGGCGGGCTTCTTCGATCAAGGGGCGGTTACCTGTAAATGGCGCCTGCACGGGCAGGCCGGCACATCGAGGCGGGATTGTCGCGTGAAACGCGCCGGGGGGAAAGGCCGGCCGGCGCTCAGGGCGTGCCGAAGACGTAGACGTTGCCGGTGAGCTTGAGCGCGCCGGTGGCCTGGTAGGTGAGCAGGCTGATCTGCCGCAGGCCGCTGCCGGCGACCTTGCCCTGGTTGGCGCCGCCGAGGGTGAACTGCAGGTTGCTGGCGCTGGCGTTGGTCAGGCCGATCTTCATGGCCTGGCGGTTGAACAGGGCGCCGTCGCCGTTGAAGCCGCTGTTGATGGTCACCATGTCCAGGCTCATGCCGTCGAAGCTGAAGGTGCCCTTGATGTTGTCCAGCACGACGAAACCGGTGCTGTTCAGCGGCTGGATCGCCAGGCGCGCGCCGCAGCCGCCGGGGCAGCGGGTATCGGCGGCATTGGCCGCGAGGTTGAAGTCGAGCGCCAGGCTGACGCCTTCCTGGCCGGTGACGCCGGACATCTCGTCGTCATCGAGGCTCTGCATCTCGGCATGGGCCAGCGGCGCGGCGACGAGCAAGGCGGCGAGCAGGCCGCGGCTGGCTGGCAGGATCATGGCGAGTCTCCTCATCGCGGCAGGCTGTGGGTCTGCACGTTCAGGTAGTCGATGCGCATGCCGCGAATGGCCTGCGAACCGAGGTCGGTGCCGCTGATGCTCAGGTCACCGATGCTGATGTTGCTCTTCTGCACGTTCTGGTAGAAGGCCTCGTGGTTGGCCCAGGTGACGCCCGGCGCGTTCAGCACCAGTTCGCCGGAGCTGGCCACGGTGAGGGTGGCCGGCTGGTAGTTGGCGTCGCCCAGGTTGAGGTCGAAGTAGATGTTCTTCAGCACGGCGCGGTCGCTGTCCATGCAGGTCTGGCAACCGCTGATGATCAGCTTGTCGGCGTACATCTGCAGGCTCATGGACAGTTTCATGCCGGCGGCGTCGCCCCACAGGTTGAGGTAGGAGCCGTTGAGCGTGAAGTTCTGCAGGTCGATGGCGAAGTAGTCCTGGCGGGTGCTGGTGGCGCCCTGGCTGCCATCGCTGTTGTAGGCGACGCTGGGCAGGGTGAAGGTGGTCTTCAGGCCGACGTCCAGGCCCTGGATGCGCGTGTTGCCGGAACTCTGCAGGGTGTTGGCGACCAGTTGCACGGTGGCGACGTTGCCCTGCGTGCGCTTGACGGTGCCGCCGACGCAGGTGGCCGCGGTGCCGCTCTGCGCGCCGCAGAGCTGGACGAAGCGGTCGTAGTCGCTGGCGCGCTGGCTGAGGGTCCTGCCGTTCCAGGTGACGTTCCAGGCCGCGCTGAGGTTCTGCTGCGCGGTCTCCTGGTTGCTCGCGCTGGTGTTATAGGCCGACACCGAGTTGTTGTAGGAGGTCGTCGCGGAGCAGTTGGCGAACAGCGGGCAGCTGTAGGTCTGGCCGAGCTCCGGCTTGCTCTGGCAGGTGAGCCCGCAGATCTGCGCCGGCAACTGGTCGTACAGCGAAGCCATGCTGCTGTACTTCACCTTGGTATCGGCCTGCGCCGTGTTCAGCTCGGCCTGGCGGACGTTCACCGTGGCCATGTCGGTGTCGATGCTGGTCTTCAGCCCGCTCATGTTGCTGCTGTAGGTGCTCAGCAGGCTGTCGCGCTGGGAGGTCAGGGCGTTGAGCTCGCTGTTGATCCTGGTCGTCGCCTGGGTGGGATCGGTGCAGCCGCTCTCGCCGTACAGGCAGCCCTGGTAGTAGGACCAGAGGCCGAACTTGTGGGTGTCGTTGATCGGGTCGGTCCAGGTCGGCGTCATCAGTTGCAGCGCCTGCTGCCCGGCGGGGATGTTGGCGCCGGCCTTGTAGCCGACCGGCCCGAAGGTGAACGGGTGCATGGGCGTGCCCATGTAGGCCCTGGTGTCGAGCGTGCCGCGCTGGCTGCCGGCGCCCTTGATGTAGGCGCCGGTGATGTCCACCTGGACGTCCTGGTTGGCGCTGTTCTTCACCCCGGTGATTTTTGCCGAGGCACTGGCCTGGTCGTAGCTGAAGCCGTCGATGAAGAAACCCAGGCCCGCGCCGCTGACCTCGCCCAGTTGCTCATCGTCCAGGGCCTTCATGGCCTGCGCCGGCAGGCAGAGCAGCCAGCCGAGCAGGCCGGCGAGGAGCGTTCCGCGTACGTCCATGTCAGCACCCCGCCGCCTGGGCGCCCATGCAGGTGGACTGGCGCGGCAGGCCACGCAGGGCGTCGTAGAGGTTGATCAGGATCGGGTAGACCGTATCCGCGCCGCTGCCCACCTTGGGGAAGTTGGCGAAGGCGCCGGACTGGGTGTTGACGAAATTGCCGGCGTTGGCCAGGTCCCGCCAGGGCACGTTCTGGTTCTGCAGCGAGAAGAAGATGCCCTGCGCGCCGTCGGCGGCGACGTTGGTGCCGCCCGGCTTGCCGATGTAGATGGTCTTGTAGTTGGTCAGGTCGAAGCAGGTGGTCAGGCCCAGCGCCTGGCAGTTGCTGGTGGTCGACAGGGTCGGGATCAGCGAGGCGATCAGGCCGGTGGAATCGGTGTGCAGCGAGTCGCCCTTGGCGATGCCGATCTGCGTGGCGCGGTTGATCGGCAGACCATTGATCGTGGTTTCCCCGGTGCCGGACTTGAGCAGGTTGACGTCCGCGTAGACCGGCGTATCCCCGGCCGCCGCCAGGGCGATGCAGTTGAGGAAGGTGGTGAGGCCGCAGCCGACGGTCTGCTGGTAGTAGTTGTAGGCGATGGAGGCGGGCCCGTAGATCCTGCCCTGCAGGTTGCCGGTCAGCGACTGGATGTCGCCGGACAGGTCGCCCAGCGCGCGGCCGAAGCCGACCCGCGCGCCGACCAGCTGGCGCACGCCCAGGGCGTTGGTCTGGAAGGCGAACTCGACGTAAGGGTCCTGGATCTGGAAAGGCACCACGGTCGCCTGGGCGGAGTTGGCGTTGTCCACCCGGCCGAGGGCGAAGTTGTTGATCAGGATGTCGGCCGGCTGATTGGACACGGTGTTGGCGCCGGTGCGGGTGTAATTGCCCAGGCTCAGCTGGTCCACGTTGGTCAGCAGGTTGATGTCGGCGCCGAAGTTGAGCCGGGTGTACTGGTAGTTCTGGTAGGTGGAGGCGTCGACGGTGAGCATCGCGCCCTGGCCGGAGATGGACGACAGTTCGCTGTCGTCCAGCGACTGCATGCGGGCCTGGGCGGAGCAGGCCAGCAGGCCGCCGCAAAGCAGGGCCAGGGCACGCCTGAACGGACCGGAGGACTGACGCATGGCACTCTCCTTTCCTGGCGCTCCTTCTGGTCGGGCGCCTGTTGTTATTCGTCGGGCGCCGGGTCATGAGCGGCTCGGCGCCGTGATGCCACTATAGGAAGTTGCCGGCCAGGAAGGGGCCGACCCATAGTCGAGTAATGGCCGGGCGGATCGCTCGGAACGAACGCCCGTGGTCGGTCAGGAAGGGAAATCGCCGCCGCGGCTGTTACCCATCGTCACACCCGGGTTACAGCTCACGGCCGGCGCAGGCTCAATGCTGGCGGAACAGCCCGATCAGGTGCTCGGCGATGGTGCCCTTGATGGAATCGAGGTTCAGCCGCGAGTGGCGCTGGAGCTTGGCGATGTTCAGGCGGTGCAGGTGCAGCGAGGGCATGCGTGCCTCGTACTCGCGCAGGTCGCCCTTGACCAGCACCGGCAGGAAGATGTCCTCGCGCATCCGGTAGCGATTGATCAACAGCTTCAGGCCATCCTGGAACGGCAGCTCGCGGGACGCCGCCAGGCGGTGCTCGCTGGGGATCTTCAGGTACAGGCCGCTGAAGCCCATGGTCTCGCCCGGCAGGATGTGGATGCCGGTGGGCTCCACCGCCTCGGCGGGGATGTCGTGGAAGGTGTCGAACCAGGCCTGGTCATCGGCCAGGATGGTGATGCCGCTGTCCTGGTTTTCCGGAATCACGAAGCTGTAGTTGCTGTAGAGCTTCTCGACGTACGACGAATAGATGCACAAGCGGTTCTCGAAGCGCTGCAGGAAAGCGATGGCTTCGTTGCGGTCGGTGATGGCGTCCAGGTCCCAGTCGAGGTCGTTCTGGCGCTCCAGTTCGGCCCACCGGGCTCTGGCGAGGGCGGCGTCGTAGGTCATTGCGGTAGATCAGATTCTGATGACTTGTCTCTTGTCAGAGGCATGGCAGAAAACATGCCAGAAAGTTCTGCTATTTAGCCGCGAATTACCGTGATTGACTTCACGCGGGACCGCTCGCTTCGTCGCAATCTGACACGTTTCGTCACTCTGTCGGCCAGTGCAGAGCCTTTGCAGTACAATCGCTCCCTTTGTTCATTTCAGGCCCGACTCAGCCGATGATCGACCCACGACGCGTACTCCGCGCCCTTGCCGAACACTGGGTGCTGCTCGAACCGCTGTGCGAGCGCTTCGACGCCGGCACCCTGAGCCTGGTGGAGCTGCGCAACCAGCTCGCCAGCCAGCTGCCCGACAGCACCCCGGTGGACATCACCGCCCTGCTCGACCAGTGGGTCCGCCTGGACATCCTCGTCCCGGTGGCGAAAAGCCCCAACCGCTTCGAGCTGAACGCGCAGATCCACGACTTCCTCGCCTACCTGCGCCAGGAACACCGCCTGGGCCTGTGCCTGGAGATCGAAGCCTACCTGCGCCACCTGGAACGCCTCGCCGGCTACATCCGCGACGCCTTCGAAGTGCGCGACGGCAACGACCTGTCCCGCCAGCTGCGCCTGCTCGACATGCGCGTGCGCGACGTGCTGAAGAAACTGGCCAACGACGAACAGGCGCTGGTCGCCGTGGCCGAGCGGGCCAAGACCAGCGACCGGCAGATTCCGCTGCGCCAGCGCTACGCGGAAGTCCTGGCGACCTGGGACGAATACGTCGAACCGATGATCCAGCTGGTCTCCGCCGACGGCGCCTTCGAGCAGGGCGTGCGCCGCGTGGAGCAGGTGCTGCTGCGCCTGCTCGGCGAACAGGCGCGCCTCGGCCAGTTGGTGGACGACGACCAGCTGCTGCGCACCCACGCGCGCATCCTGGAAATGCAGACCACCGCCCAGCTCACCCTGCGCCGCGCCCGCGAACTGCTGCTGCCGCTGCGCGAGGAAGCCCGCCGGCACAACGCGATCACCCGCGGCGCCGCCCTGGCGCTGTCGGTCATCCGCCGCAAGGGCATCGATGCCGTGCCGCAGGCCGCGCTGCCGCTGTTCACCCGGCCGCAGAGCACCTTCCTGGGCAGCGCCTCGCAGGTCGAAAGCTATGTCTTCGCCCTCGCCAGCTTCCAGCCCAAGCCTGCGCATTTCCCCAAGGCCAGCGGCAATCGCAAGAGCGACGGCCCGCAGCGCTCGCCGCGCACCGCCCGCGAGATGCTCGACCGCTGCCAGGCTGCGCTGCCGCTGCCGGACCTGATGCAGTGGCTGCTGGAGCAGGAGCCCGAAGGCGCCACCGACGAACTGCTCTACTGGTTCTCGCGCCTGTCGCGCGACGCCCGCTTCCAGCGCGACCGCCTCGAGCGCCGCCAATACGACACTCTCCAGCACAGCGTCAGCCTGTGCTCCTTCGCCCTGATCGCCGGCCCGACCGCTGGCAAGGACAGCAAGAGCGAATCGCATGCAGATTAATCTCACCGAAATGACCCAGCTCGCGCCGATCTTCCGCGAGCTGTTCAAGGGTTTCCACATCAGCCGCCGCGACCCGGAGCTGTACAGCCAGCTGTCCAACCAGCAGGACGCCTACCGCGCGCTGTTCCGCAGCCTGGGCTACGAGCTGGTCTGCGACACCCGCGGCTTCTACTACTTCGTCCCCGAGCAGATCGGCGCCCAGGTGAACAAGACCGCCCAGCGCCTGGCGCTGTTCACCTTCATCCTCGTCGAGCACCTCGCCGACCAGGGCCGCGACCCGCTGGCCGTGCTCGACGGCGGCAGCATCGGCCGCGACGAGCTGCCGCCGCTGCTGGACAAGTACCGCGACCTGTTCCTGCAGGCCGAAGTGACCACCCAGGAAGAACTGGAAGAGAAGGTCATGCGCCGCCTCACCCAGCTCGGCTTCGCCGCCGAGGACAACGGCGTGTACCGCTTCCTGCCGCCGATCCACCGCTTCCTCGATGTCTGCCTGTCGGTCCAGCAGGACCGCGACCTGGCCAGCAACCTGCACAGCAGCGAAATGCAGTTCACCGCGCCCGCGCTGATGGACGAGGACGACGAGCCGGTGGTGATTCTGGAGTCGTACGCCGACGAGCCGGCCGAAGATCCCGCCGATGCCATCGTGGTGATCGACGAGCCGGCCGCCATTGTTGAAGAAGAGAGCGAAGAAGACGCCCTCGCCCGCGCCATCGCCGAAGAACAAGCCGACATGGAGGCCCAGGCATGAACCAGGAACGCTACGGCATCCGCCGCTTCGCCCTGCTCAACACCGCCGGCTACAGCCTCGGCATCTTCCCGCTGGAGCAGCCGCTGTCGGTGTACGGCGCGAACAACCTCGGCAAGTCGGCGTCGATCAACGCGCTGCAGTTCCCGATCCTCGCGCGCATGTCCGACATGAGCTTCGGCAAGTACAGCCTGGAAGCCTCGCGCAAGTTCTACTTCGCCACCGACACCAGCTACATCCTCATCGAACTGGACCTGCCCCACGGCCGCCATGTGATCGGCGTCGGCGGACGCGGCCCGGGCGGCGGCTTCGGCCACCAGTTCTTCGCCTACCAGGGCGAGCTGGATCTTGAGCACTACCAGAAGAACGGCACCTGCCTGCGCCTGCGCGAGCTGTACGCCAACCTCGAGCGCGAGGGCATCAAGTCCTACGAGCTCAAGCCCGACGAGCTGCGCCGCCTGCTGGTCGGCGGCCACACCTCGATCCCGCTGGACCTGACCCTGATCCCGCTGCGCTCCACCAGCGAACAGAGCCTGAAGACCTTCCGCTCGCTGTTCATCAACCTGCTGCACATGCGCGAGATCACCGCCGCCAAGCTCAAGCAGCTGTTCCTCGATGCCTTCGAGCACAGCCTGCGTTCGGGCAGCGTCGACTACATCGCCGCCTGCGAGGAAGCCTTCCGCGACGTGCGCCGCATGGAAGGCGACTACCAGGCGCTGGTCGCCGCCGGCCCGCTGGTGGAAGCCCTGGCCAACGGCGTAACCCAGCGCGAACTGCTGCGCGGCAAGATGCACCGCCTTTCGCCGCTGCTGGATAACCTGCTGGGCACCTGGGAAGACTATTCCGGCGCGCGCAAGGAAGAGCTGGTGATCCAGGCCGAGCACTACCGCCGCGAGCAGGACGGCCTGCAGAACGAACAACGCGGCAGCACCGCCGAGCTGATGCGCCTGGAGCGCGAGATCAGCGAGATCCAGCGTTGGATGGGCGAACTGGCCGTGCTGAAGAACCGCTTCGCGCTGGTCGAGGATGCCAAGGTGCTGGAGCAGCAGCTGCTCGCCGCCAAGGACGCCCACGACGAACTGGCCGGCGCCCTGGCGCACTCCCGGCAGTTCTCCAGCGAAGACCTGGAAGAGCGCCTGCGCGACCTGGAGAAACGCCTGAAGGGCGTCCGCCAGCAGCTCGAACACGCCGACAACAACAGCTACGCGCGCCTGCGCGAGGAGTTCTCCCAGCAGGACGTGGAGCGCCTGATGCGCCTGTTCAACGGCGCGCTGTTCAGCCTGCCGCTGGGCGAGAAGGGCGTGAGCCTGGACGAGGACGGCCAGTGGGTCGGTAGCGTCGAGAAGATCCTCGATGCCTTCAAGGGCGAGCGCTTCGAAGTGCCCGGCCTGTCCATCGACCTCTCGCACATCGAGCCGCCGGCCCTGCAGGCCCTGGCCGACCGCGCCGCCCTGCGCGACCAGAAGGAGCGCCTGGAGAAGGAGCTCAAGCAGCTCAAGACCCAGCAGGCCGTGGCCGCCGACCGCAACGCCAGCAAGGCGCAGGCGGACAAGCTTTACCAGGACGTGCTGGATGCGCAGAAGGCCCTGGAAGACTTCCGCCGCAGCCAGACCCTGAGCGCCGAGGAGCCGGCCAAGCTGGAACAGCTGGCGCAACTGGAAGCGACCCAGGACGAGTTCAAGCGCTCCGCCGACGCCTTCACCGAGCGCGTCCAGCAGCTCTCCGCCAAGCTGCAACTGGTCGGCCGCCAGCTCGCCGACCTGGAAGCCAAGCAGCGCACCCTCGACGACGCCCTGCGCCGCCGCCAGTTGCTGCCCGCCAACCTGCCCTTCGGCACGCCGTTCATGGACCCGGTGGACGACTCGCTGGACAACCTGCTGCCGCTGCTCAACGACTACCAGGACACCTGGCAGGCGCTGCAGCGCGTGGACGGCCAGATCGAGGCGCTGTACGCCCAGGTGCGCCTGAAGGGCGTGGCCAAGTTCGACAGCGAGGACGACCCGGAGCGCCGCCTGCAACTGCTGATCAACGCCTACGCGCACCGCACCGACGAGGCGCTCACCCTGGCCAAGGCGCGCCGCGCGGCAGTCACCGACATCGCCCGCACCCTGCGCAACATCCGCAGCGACTACGACAACCTGGAACACCAGCTGGCGCTGTTCAACCGCGAGATCAACAAGCGCCAGGTGTCGAACCTGCAGAGCTTCCGCATCGTGCTGGCGCCGAACAAGGATGCGCTCAAGCACATCGACCAGATCATCCACAGCGCCGGCCAGTACGAGGAAGGCGAGAATCTCTCGGTGTTCGACCTGACCCAGAGCGCCGAGCAGGATGCGAAGAACGAGGAAGCCAAGGACTACCTGTCGCGCCTGGTGGCGGCGAACAACAACCAACTGGGCCTGAAGGACCTGTTCGAGCTGGCGTTCGAGATCACCAAGATGGGCGGCCAGCCGATCATGCACACCGACATCGACGGTGCGGCATCCAACGGCACCACCATGACTATCAAGGCGCTGACCAACATGTACCTGCTGCTGCACCTGATGGACCGCGAGCAGGCCGGCCGCGTGCGCCTGCCCTACTACCTCGACGAGGCGGCGGACATCGACGAGCGCAACCAGTCGGCGCTGCTGGAAACCAGCCTGCAACTGGGCTTCGTGCCGATCCTGGCGAGCGTCAAGCCGCAGGTCTCGGCGCAGGTGGCCATCGACCTGGAGGGCGGCAGCGGCCCCAACGGCATCTACATCGACGAGGCGGACTGGAAGTTCATCCGCCGCCGGGATACCGAGAAGGCGGCGCACAACGACGTGGAGGCCAGCGCCGAACCGGCGTGAGTCTTCCCGCTACGCCAAAGAAAAAGCCCCACCAATGCGGGGCTTCTTCTTTTCCGGACTACCGTGATGGCGCGGACGGTTCCTGTAGGAGCGAGCTTGCTCGCGAACCGCACAGCACAGCACAGCACAGCACCGAATCCGGCAATAAACCCTTCGCGAGCAAGCTCGCTCCTACGAAAAGCGGAATGAAATGAAAAAGGGCCGCAAGCGCGGCCCTTTTCCTGTTCGTGAAGCGGTCAGTTCGCCTTGCCCAGCGGGATCTTCGGCGCCCAGTTCAGCCACTCGTCGTTGTACTCGTCGAACAGCGCGAAGGTCTGCCCCGGCTTGGCCGGCGGCCCCATGTCGGCGTTGTTCGGCGTGGCGAAGGCGACGCCGCCGGCGAGAATGGTCTCGAAGGACTCGGTACGCACCTTCACGCCCTTGAACAGGCCGGCCTCCACGCCCACGCCGCTGGTGATCCAGAACCGGCTGCCGGTGCGCACCAGCGGTGCATAGCGCGGCTCGACCAGGATGTGGATCAACACCCGGTCGGCGGTCTCGCCCAGCTCGAAGGAGGTCACCTTGCCCACCTGCACCTCGCGGTAGGTCACCGGCACACCCGTCTTCAGCGAGCCGCGGCGGGGCGCGCTCAGCGTCAGACGCAGACCCTCGGCGTCCAGCAGGCGGTTCGGTTCGCCGGCCAGCAGGCTGAAGGCGGTCTGCGCCTGGCCCGGCTTGTCGGCCGGCAGGACTTCGATGTACTGGCCGCTGACGATGGTGCCCAGGTGGGACACACCGGAAAGCCCCACCTCCGGCGCGACCACCCAGAAGCGCGTGCCCTGGCGTGCGATGCGATCCTCCGCGCGGGTCAGGCGCACCTTCATCACCACGCCGCTGATGTCCTTGTTCAGCGCCATCTGCTCGACGCGCCCGACTTCCAGGCCCTTGTAGCGCAGCACGGTGCCTTCCTTGAGGCCATCGGCGGTGTCGGCACGCAGCTCGATCATCAGGCCCCGGGCGTGGGCCGTCTCCTCGCTGTCGAACAGCGCGAAACGCCGCACCTTGGTCACCGGAGGCGCCTTGGGATCCGGCGTATCGAAGGCGATGCCGCCGGCGATCAGGGTCTGCAGCGACTCGCTCTTGAGCTTGATGCCATCGAGCCCGCCACTGACGGTCACCCCGCTGACGTTCCAGAAGCGCGTCGAGGTGTTCACCAGGTGGGCGTATTCCGGCTCGACATGCACACCGATGATCATCCGCGACGGATCACGGCGGGACAGCTGGTAGCTCTGCACGCTCCCCACCTTCAGTTGCCGATAGAGGATCGGCGTGCCGACTTCCAGCGAGCCCAGCCTGTCGGTGGTCAGCACCAGGTGCAGGCCCGGGGAGTCCAGGTTCAGCGGCGGCGCCTTGGGACGGATGACGAAATCGCGGGTCGGCTCGCCGGTCTTGGAGAAACGCACGCTCAGGTAGTTGCCCTTCACCAGCGCTTCCAGGCCGGTGATGCCCGCGAGGGAAATGCTCGGCTTGACCAGCCAGAACTCGGTGCCGCTATTGAGGAAATCCTCGGTGCGCGGGTCCATGGACAGCGACGCGGTGGCGCCGTTGAAATCCTGGTCCATGTCGATGCTCTTCACGGTGCCGACCTGCACGCCGTTGTACATCACCGGCGTACTGCCGGCGCTGAGCCCGCTGACGTCGGTGACCTTGAGCCTGACGTTGAGGCCGGCCTGGGCGGCATCGTAGTCCTCATAGAGGCGGAAGGGTTTGGTCGGGTCGGTGGGAGGGCTGTCCGAGTAGTTCTCCGGCGTCGAAAAGGCGATACCGCCGGCGGCGATGGCGGCCAGCGACTCGGTGCGCAGCTTGAGGCCGCTCAGGTCGCCGGACAGGGTGATGCCGCTGGCGTTCCAGAAACGCGTATGTTTGCGCACGAGGTTGGCGTAGGCCGGCTCGATGTGGATCTTCACCTCGATGGTCTTCTGGTCGTCGGCCAGGTGATAGCTCTTCACCTGGCCCACCTGAATCTGCCGGTAATAGATCGGGCTGCCCTGTTCCAGCGAACCCAGCCGCTCGGCCTTCAGCGTCAGGTGCAGGCCGGGCAGGCTGTCGGAAAGCGGCGGCGGCTCCTTCAGCGCGGTGAAGCTCCTCTGCTGCTCACCCTTCACCGGGTCGATGGCGATGTAGTTGCCCGACACCAGGGTCTCCAGGCCGGTCACCCCGGCCAGCGACACACGCGGCTTCACCAGCCAGAAACGGGTGTCCTTGCTCAGGTATTCGGCCGCCTCCTTGCGCATCTCGACGACCGCGGTGACGCCCAGGTCCGGCTTGTTCACATGCAGGTCGACCACTTTGCCGACGCCGATCCCCTTGAAGACCACCTCGGTCTTGTTGATCTGGATTCCCTCGCCGCTTTCGAAGCGGATATCGATCATGATCCCCGCCTGATCGTAGGCCCTCCAGGCCAGCCAGGCGCCGATCGCCAGGGCGATCAGCGGCAGGATCCAGATAGCCGACCAGTTGGTGGTCTTGCGCATCTTCGGGGTGGGAAGATCACTCATCGTCGTTTTCCGCGTCCGTGTTGTCCCAGATCAGCCGGGGATCGAAGGTCACTGCAGCCAGCATGGTCAGTACCACCACGCTGGCGAAAGCGGCCGCACCGAGGTTTGCTTCGATGGTGGCCAGATTGCCGAAATTCACCAGGGCTACCAGGATCGCGATGACGAAGATATCGAGCATCGACCAGCGACCGATCCACTCGATGAACCGGTACATCATGATCCTCTGCCTGGCAGACATGGGCTGGTGGCGCTGTACCGAATACAACAGCAGGGTGATGCCGACCAGCTTGAAGGTGGGGACCACGATACTGGCGACGAAAACCACCGTGGCGATCGGCACCATGTTCGCGTTGATCAGCTCGATCACCCCCTCCATGATGGTCGCCGGCATGCCGTTGCCGAGGAAGTTGACCGTCATGATCGGCAGCAGGTTGGCGGGAATGTAGAGAATCGCAGCGGTGATCAGCAGCGCCCAGGTCCGCACCAGGCTGTTCGGCCGACGCTCGTGCACCACGGCGCCACAGCGGCTGCAGGTGGTTTCGCCGTCCTCGGCGCGACGATTGAGCTGGTGGCACTCACCGCAGATCAGGAGGCCGGCATCAATGGCTCGCATCGTCGAACTCCCCGGACAGCTCGCCCCAGACCTGGTGGTGGGACATGGTCACTTCCAGCCAGACCTGGGTGAACAACAGTGCCACGAAGCAGGCCAGCCCCGGTCCGATATGCAACTCGGCCATGCCGATCAGCTTCACGATCGAAACCAGGATGCCCATCAGGTAGACCTCGAGCATCCCCCACTCGCGCAAGTGCTGGTATCCACGCAGCAGCAACATGCCGTGCTCGCGCATCCTTTTGAAATGCAGTGTGAGCAGCACGAACAGCTGGCAGAGCAGCTTGACCAGCGGAATGACCATGCTGCACAGGAACACCAGGATGGCGACACCTTTCATGCTCGAATTGTAAAGACCCAGTACCCCGCTCCAGACCGTGTCGGTACTGACCTGCCCGAGGATGGTGATGTGCATGATCGGCAGGAAATTCGCCGGTATGTAGAACAGCAGCGCCGTCAGCACCAGCGCCAAGGCGCGCTTCACCATGTAGGGGCGGTGTATCTCCAGCTCATAGCCGCATCGCGGACAAACCGACCTCTGCCCCAACGGCACGGGCTGGCGCCGCATCAACAGATCGCACTCATGGCACGCGGTCAGCTGATCCAGCGGCAGGTGCTGTAGCGCATCACCTTGGATTTCGGACATGAAAAAGCTCAGAGGAAAGTTGACGCTATTGTAGACGAGGCGGCGTGCTCAAAGCTTCGATAGATGGGTAGCTTTTCCGCGCGCAAAAGCAAAGCCCCCGACCAGCGTTGGCTGATCAGGGGCTTTGGGATAGGTGCTTGACGATGACCTACTCTCACATGGGGAAACCCCACACTACCATCGGCGATGCGTCGTTTCACTGCTGAGTTCGGGATGGGATCAGGTGGTTCCAACGCTCTATGGTCGTCAAGCAATTCTTTAGGACGCTCGTGGCTTGCGCGCACGCTCATCCGGATTCGGGTATGTGACAGGTATTTGCGGTTCTCACGAACTTTCGGTTCGTCGACTTCACCGTCTAACACACAAATTGTTTGGGTGTTATATGGTCAAGCCTCACGGGCAATTAGTATCGGTTAGCTCAACGCCTCACAGCGCTTACACACCCGACCTATCAACGTCGTAGTCTTCGACGGCCCTTCAGGGGAATCAAGTTCCCAGTGAGATCTCATCTTGAGGCAAGTTTCCCGCTTAGATGCTTTCAGCGGTTATCTTTTCCGAACATAGCTACCCGGCAATGCCACTGGCGTGACAACCGGAACACCAGAGGTTCGTCCACTCCGGTCCTCTCGTACTAGGAGCAGCCCCTCTCAAATCTCAAACGTCCACGGCAGATAGGGACCGAACTGTCTCACGACGTTCTAAACCCAGCTCGCGTACCACTTTAAATGGCGAACAGCCATACCCTTGGGACCGGCTTCAGCCCCAGGATGTGATGAGCCGACATCGAGGTGCCAAACACCGCCGTCGATATGAACTCTTGGGCGGTATCAGCCTGTTATCCCCGGAGTACCTTTTATCCGTTGAGCGATGGCCCTTCCATACAGAACCACCGGATCACTAAGACCTACTTTCGTACCTGCTCGACGTGTCTGTCTCGCAGTCAAGCGCGCTTTTGCCTTTATACTCTGCGACCGATTTCCGACCGGTCTGAGCGCACCTTCGTACTCCTCCGTTACTCTTTAGGAGGAGACCGCCCCAGTCAAACTGCCCACCATACACTGTCCTCGATCCGGATTACGGACCAGAGTTAGAACCTCAAGCATGCCAGGGTGGTATTTCAAGGTTGGCTCCACGCGAACTGGCGTCCACGCTTCAAAGCCTCCCACCTATCCTACACAAGCAGGCTCAAAGTCCAGTGCAAAGCTACAGTAAAGGTTCACGGGGTCTTTCCGTCTAGCCGCGGATACACTGCATCTTCACAGCGATTTCAATTTCACTGAGTCTCGGGTGGAGACAGCGCCGCCATCGTTACGCCATTCGTGCAGGTCGGAACTTACCCGACAAGGAATTTCGCTACCTTAGGACCGTTATAGTTACGGCCGCCGTTTACCGGGGCTTCGATCAAGAGCTTCGCTTTCGCTAACCCCATCAATTAACCTTCCGGCACCGGGCAGGCGTCACACCCTATACGTCCACTTTCGTGTTTGCAGAGTGCTGTGTTTTTAATAAACAGTCGCAGCGGCCTAGTATCTTCGACCGGCATGGGCTTACCGAGTAAATCGTTCACCCTCGCCGGCGCACCTTCTCCCGAAGTTACGGTGCCATTTTGCCTAGTTCCTTCACCCGAGTTCTCTCAAGCGCCTTGGTATTCTCTACCCGACCACCTGTGTCGGTTTGGGGTACGGTTCCTAGTTACCTGAAGCTTAGAAGCTTTTCCTGGAAGCATGGCATCAACCACTTCGCTCTCTAAAAGAAAGCTCGTCATCAGCTCTCGGCCTTGAACACCCGGATTTGCCTAAGTGTTCGGCCTACCACCTTAAACTTGGACAACCAACGCCAAGCTGGCCTAGCCTTCTCCGTCCCTCCATCGCAGTAACTAGAAGTACAGGAATATTAACCTGTTTCCCATCGACTACGCTCTTCAGCCTCGCCTTAGGGACCGACTAACCCTGCGTCGATTAACGTTGCGCAGGAACCCTTGGTCTTTCGGCGTGGATGCTTTTCACACCCATTGTCGTTACTCATGTCAGCATTCGCACTTCTGATACCTCCAGCAAGCTTCTCAACTCACCTTCACAGGCTTACAGAACGCTCCTCTACCGCTCGTCTTACGACGAACCCGTAGCTTCGGTGTGTGGTTTGAGCCCCGTTACATCTTCCGCGCAGGCCGACTCGACTAGTGAGCTATTACGCTTTCTTTAAAGGGTGGCTGCTTCTAAGCCAACCTCCTAGCTGTCTAAGCCTTCCCACATCGTTTACCACTTAACCACAACTTTGGGACCTTAGCTGACGGTCTGGGTTGTTTCCCTTTTCACGACGGACGTTAGCACCCGCCGTGTGTCTCCCACGCTGACACTTCCAGGTATTCGGAGTTTGCATCGGTTTGGTAAGTCGGGATGACCCCCTAGCCGAAACAGTGCTCTACCCCCTGGAGTGATACGTGAGGCGCTACCTAAATAGCTTTCGAGGAGA
>NZ_CM173430.1:4972500-5762500 GCF_057767015.1 Pseudomonas sp. B12(2026)
ACTGCGGAGCCCGCGGGAAATTACACGACAGGCGGCTGCTTGCAACGGCGCAACTGCAGCAAGTATTGCACCGGACCGGAAGCGGCGTATGCAAGGAACAACAGCAGCAGGATGCGCGGCGGGTCAGTGAAGACCACGGCGAACGCCAGCACCACGACCAGGATCGCCACGAACGGCACGCGGCCGCGCAGGTCGAGGTCCTTGAAGCTGTAGTACTTGATGTTGCTGACCATCAGCATGCCGGCGGCAGCGACCATCAGCGCGACCAGCAGCGAGACCTTGGCGCCCTGGATGTCGAAGTCGGCGAAGGCCCATACGGTGCCGGCGACCAGTGCCGCGGCGGCCGGGCTGGCCAGACCGATGAAGTAGCGCTTGTCGGCCTTGCCCACCTGGGTGTTGAAGCGCGCCAGACGCAGCGCGGCGCCAGCGACATAGATGAAGGCGACCATCCAGCCGACCTTGCCCAGGCTGCTCAGCGCCCACTCGAAGGCGACCAGCGCCGGCGCGACGCCGAAGGCGACCATATCGGACAGCGAGTCGTACTCGGCGCCGAACGCGCTCTGCGTGTTGGTCAGGCGCGCGACCCGGCCATCGAGGCCGTCCAGCACCATGGCCACGAAAATGGCGATGGCGGCATTGGAGAACTCGCCGCTCATGGCATTGATGATGGCGTACAGGCCAGTGAACAGCGCCGCCGTGGTGAACAGGTTGGGCAGCAGGTAGATGCCGCGATGGCGGACCTTGCGACCTTCGGCGTCGTGGCCCTCTTCGATGTGCTCATCGATGGGCAGCAGACTTTCTTCGGTGTCGGAAGCCTTGTTCGGCTCCTCGTGACCTTCACTCATGGACGATTCCTTGAGAACTCGTTGAGGCTGAGATATGCCGGGGCACGCTACTGCGCGGACAGGCCCGGCGCCCCCGCTTTATACCAGATCACCACCCAAGAACGAAAAAACGCGGCAAGCGCCGCGTTTCTTCGGTTGTCGAAAAGACCTTAGTTCTTGGTCTTGTCGACGATCTTGTTGGCAGCGATCCACGGCATCATGGCGCGCAGCTTCTCGCCGACCACTTCGATGCCATGGGCAGCGTTGTTGCGGCGGTAGGCGGTCATCGACGGGTAGTTGGCGGCGCCTTCGGTGATGAACATCTTGGCGTATTCGCCGTTCTGGATGCGCTTCAGAGCGTTGCGCATGGCAGCACGGGATTCGGCGTTGATCACTTCCGGACCGGTCACGTACTCGCCGTATTCGGCGTTGTTGGAGATCGAGTAGTTCATGTTGGCGATACCGCCTTCGAACATGAGGTCGACGATCAGCTTCAGCTCGTGCAGGCACTCGAAGTAGGCCATTTCCGGGGCGTAACCGGCTTCGACCAGGGTTTCGAAACCGGCCTTGACCAGTTCGACGCAACCGCCGCAGAGAACCGCCTGCTCACCGAACAGGTCGGTTTCGGTTTCGTCCTTGAAGGTGGTTTCGATGATGCCGGTACGGCCGCCGCCGACGCCGCAGGCGTAGGACAGGGCGACGTTCTTGGCATTGCCAGAAGCGTCCTGGTAGATGGCGATCAGGTCGGGAATGCCGCCCCCCTTGACGAACTCGGAGCGTACGGTGTGGCCCGGGGCCTTCGGCGCGATCATGATCACGTCGAGGTCGGCACGCGGAACGACCTGGTTGTAGTGGATGGAGAAGCCGTGAGCGAAGGCCAGGGTGGCACCCTTCTTCAGGTTCGGCTCGATCTCGTCCTTGTACAGGCGGCCCTGGAACTCGTCCGGGGTCAGGATCATGACCACATCGGCAGCGGCAACGGCGGTCGCGACATCGGCGACTTTCAGGCCGTGGTTCTCGGCCTTGGCAACGGAGGAGGAACCCGCGCGCAGGCCGACGGTGACGTCGACGCCGGAGTCCTTCAGGTTGCAGGCGTGGGCATGGCCCTGGGAACCGTAGCCGATGATGGCGACTTTCTTGCCCTGGATGATGGAGAGGTCACAGTCTTTATCGTAGAAAACACGCATTTGGGTAATCCCCTGTCAGTTGGCCTCGTGGGCCTATTTCAAATCAGATGCTGAGAGTCTTGTCGCCACGGGCGATGCCGGTGACGCCACTGCGGACGACTTCGAGGATCGACGCGGTGCCGATGGCCTGGATGAAGCTGTCCAGTTTGTCGCTGGTGCCGGCCAGTTGCACGGTGTAGACGCTGCTGGTGACGTCGACGATCTGCCCGCGGAAGATATCGGTGGTGCGCTTGACCTCGGCGCGCTGGGCACCGGTGGCCTTCACTTTCACCAACATCAGTTCGCGCTCGATGTGCGCGCTTTCCGAGAGATTCACCAGTTTTACCACCTCGATGAGCTTGTTGAGGTTCTTGGTGATCTGCTCGATGACGTCATCCTGACCAACGGTGGTCAGGGTCAGGCGCGACAGCGTCGGGTCCTCGGTGGGAGCGACCGTCAGGGTTTCAATGTTGTAGTTGCGTTGGGAGAACAGGCCGACGACACGGGAGAGCGCGCCTGGTTCGTTTTCCAGCAGCAGGGAAATGATGTGTCGCATGATCAGGTACGCTCCGTCTTGCTCAGCCACATGTCGCGCATCGAACCGCCGCGGATCTGCATCGGGTAGACGTGCTCGCTGGTATCGACCTGGATGTCGAGGAAGACCAGGCGGTTCTTCATGGCGAACGCCTCTTCCATCTTCGGCTTCAGGTCCTTCAGGTCGGTGATGCGCATGCCGACGTGGCCATAGGCCTCGGCCAGCTTGACGAAGTCCGGCAGCGATTCCATGTAGGAGTGCGAGTAGCGGCTGTTGTACTGCATGTCCTGCCATTGGCGGACCATGCCCAGCGCACCGTTGTTCAGGTTGACGATCTTCACCGGCAGGTCGTACTGCAGGCAGGTGGACAGCTCCTGGATGTTCATCTGGATGCTGCCTTCACCGGTCACGCAGGCGACATCGGCGTCGGGGAAGTTCAGCTTCACGCCCATGGCGGCCGGGAAGCCGAAGCCCATGGTGCCCAGGCCGCCGGAGTTGATCCAGCGATTGGGCTTGTTAAAGCGGTAGTACTGGGCCGCGAACATCTGGTGCTGGCCCACGTCGGACGCCACGTAGGCATCGCCGTGGGTGACTTCGCAGAGGGTCTCGATCACGGTCTGCGGCTTGATGATGCTGCCGTCGCCCTTGCTGTAGGGGAACAGGCCGCGGTTGCCACGCCACTCTTCGATCTGCTTCCACCAGGCTGCCTGGGCTTCCTTGTTCGGGGTCTCGCCGATTTCCTTGAGGATCGCGACCATTTCGGTCAGGACGCTGTCCACCGGGCCGACGATCGGGATGTCGGCTTTGACAGTCTTGGAGATCGAAGCCGGGTCGATGTCGACGTGGATGATCTTGGCGTTCGGGCAGAACTTGGCGGCGGTCTCACCGTTGATCACGCGGTCGTCGAAGCGCGCACCGACGGCGAAGATCACGTCGGCATGGTGCATCGCCAGGTTGGCGGTGTAGCTGCCGTGCATGCCGAGCATGCCGACGAACTGGCGGTCGGTACCCGGGAAGCCACCCAGGCCCATCAGGGTGTTGGTCACCGGCACGTTGAGCATGTGCGCCACTTCGGTCAGCGGCTCGGCGGCATTGCCCATGATCACCCCGCCACCGGCGTAGATGATCGGGCGCTTGGCTGCCAGCAGCATCTCGGCAGCCTTGCGGATCTGGCCGGAATGGCCACGGACCGCCGGGCTGTATGAGCGCAGCTTCACTTTCTTCGGGTAGCTGTATTCGAATTTCTGGGTCGGATCGCCCATGTCCTTCGGAATGTCGATCACCACCGGACCGGGACGGCCGGACTGGGCGATATAGAAGGCCTTCTTGATGACCTCGGGGATTTCCGACGGGTGCTTGATGATGAAGCTGTGCTTCACGATCGGACGGGAGATGCCGACCATGTCGGTCTCCTGGAACGCGTCGGTACCGACCATGTTGCTCGACACCTGGCCGGAGATCACCACCATCGGGATGGAGTCCATGTAGGCGGTGGCGATGCCGGTAACGGCATTGGTCGCGCCGGGGCCGGAGGTCACCAGCACCACGCCGGGCTTGCCGGTGGCGCGCGCATAACCGTCCGCCATGTGGGTGGCGGCCTGCTCGTGGCGAACCAGGATGTGGGTCACTTCGTTCTCTTTGAAGAGAGCGTCGTAGATATGCAGAAGGGCACCGCCCGGGTACCCGTAGATGTACTTAACGCCTTCGTCACGCAGCGAGCGGACGACCATTTCAGCGCCGGATAAAAGCTCCACGTTGTCACCTCTAGAACGCGATTACGGACACCCCGACGTGGGGAACCGACTTGGATGGCTGCCCGGCAGACATGGGCGAATGTAATCGCCGGCTACGTCGACTGCCGATTGAGCAGAACCTGGAGACACTCCTGTTTGTGTTACGGAGAGCCTCCACCCAGCGCGAGGTAACGCGAAACAGGGTGAAACTTTGCGGCGCGGGTAGCACCTCTTGTCTGCCGAGTAAAACCAGCTTGCGGCCGGCCCACTGCAGCGAACTTTGGATTCTTCTGATTCAAGGGGGGCAAGTCAAGCCATATATGGCATTTGGATGAAGCAGGGATGTGAACTTTCTCAGAGTGAATAAGCTGCCGATTTGGTTATAGTTATCGACAGACTCCGCACCCCAAGGACCGACAACGCATGCGACGGACGATTTTCATGGGCAGCCTGCTGCTCGCGCTGGCCCCGACCGTGATGGCCGCACAGGTCTACAAATGGGTGGACGCCCAGGGTGTCACGCATTTCGGCGCGCAGCCGCCGGAAGGCACCAGCGCCTCGGCCGTCAACACCAACGCGGCCCCGCCCAAGCCGAGCTTCCCTCCGCCCGCCGCCCCCCAGCCGGCGCCGGCGGCATCCAGCACGGACGACGAGCAGAAAGCCCTGGATGAAAAGGTGCGGCAGGAAGTCGCACAGCAGGATGCCGCGCGGGCGAAGAATTGCTCGCAAGCGCGGCAGAACCTGGCTCAGCTGAAGAACAATCCACGCGTCCGCGTGCAGGAAAACGGCGAGTACCGCCGTATCACCGAAGAAGAGCGTCAGGCACGCATCGGCGAAAACGAGAAAGCCATCCAGGCAAACTGCAACTGATGCAGCGCGGGAGCGCTCAGCGCTCCCCGGTGATCAACTGGTCGAACGTGCCGAGCGCATCCAGCAGCGCCTGTACGCGCGCGCCTTCACTGGCATAGGCTTCCTCGGCGATCGCCCGGATGCCCGATGCGGAAGGCAGGTCCGCGCCAGTCTCGATGATCAGCTTCATGCGTGGCAGGAATATCCACTGCAGCCACTCCTCCAGCGCCAGCGTATCCACGCAGAACGGTTCGGGACTGGAAAGCCTTTCCAGCGAAGGACTCTCGTCACTCCACAGACCGACGGCACGCAGCTCGCGCTCGATCAGCAGCAGCTGATCGGCTATCGCCGGCAGACGATCATCCATCACAGGGTCACCTTGGCTTTCTGCCGGGCATCGGCGGCGCCGGCGGCGTCGCCCTGCTGTTCACGGCACTTGGCGATCAGGTCCCACAGGCTGGCCTGCAGGGTCGGTCGGCCGCCGGCCAGCGACAGGCCGCGCCGCGCCACCTGCTCGGCCTGCGCCGCGTCGCCCTGGGCCAGGCGCACCTGGGCCAGTTTGTAGAGCACCTGCGGCTCGCGCGGAGCGATGCGCTGGGCGCGCTCCAGGCTGGCGGCGGCGCCATTGAGATCGCCGCCGCCCTGCTGCTGCGACGCGGTGGTCAGCAGCGCCAGCACCGGGCCATCGAGCTGCTCGTCGGCCGCCAGGCCGGTGTTGTTCGACGGAATGCCCGACGGCCCACTGTAGGTGCCGCCCTGGGGGGACGGCGCCGCTGGCCGGGTCTGATACGCCGGCACCTGGTAGGTCTGCGACTGGAAGCCACCGGCCGAGGTGATACCGCCGGTGGTGGACACCGGCGGCTGCGAATAGGCCGAACCCGGCGTGATCGGCGCTGCGCTGATCGGCGCGGCGCCGGTCTGCGCCGGGAAGGTCTGGATCGGTGCGGCACCGGCATCCTGCGGCACCATCACGGTCACGCCGGAATCACCCTGCGGGACGCTCTGGCCGCCGCGGGCCGGGGCCGGCGCCTGATAATTGCCGCCGCTGCGGCCCACGTGCTCCTGGTTGGAAACAGCCGTACCGGAGTCCTGCACGGGAATCGCGCCGTGTTGCGGGGACGCACAACCGGAAAGAAGCGCCAGAGTCGCCGACGCCGCATACCAAGCTTTTCTCACTTCCAGACCTCTCGCATCAGTTCAGCCAGCCACGCACCCAGTCCATGACCTCGTTGGCCGGCGTCTGGTTTCCGCAACCGGCGCCGAGGGCCGGTTCGCTTCCTCGAATATAAGGCATCTGCACCGCGCCGGGGCAGTTGGCATCGGTGCCCTGTCCGGTGTGCGGATCGACCCACGCCTGTATCACATTATCCGGCATCGGCATGTCCAGCGGCAGCGGATCAGCCTTGCGCATGAAGCTGGTCCAGATCTGCAGCGCGCCGGTGGCGCCGGTGAGCGGCGTCTTGCCGTTGTCGTCGCGGCCGATCCAGACGACCGCCAGCAGGTCCTGGCCGAAACCGGAGAACCAGCTGTCGCGGGAATCGTTGGTGGTGCCAGTCTTGCCCGCCAGGGTCAGCGATGCCGGCAGCTGGTTGTAGACCGAGCGCGCGGTGCCTTCGCGCATCACGCGTTGCATGGCGTTCTGCACCAGGAAGATGGCCCCCGGATCGAAGCGCTGCTGGACCTGGAACGGGTAACGCTTGAGCGGCTGGCCGTCGGAAGCCAGCACGCTGCGGATGCTGCGCAGCGGCGTATTGAAACCGCCGCTGGCGATGGTCTGGTACATGGTCGCCACCTGCATCGGGCTCAGCGCGCCGGCGCCCAGCAGCATCGACGGGTAGGCCGGCCAGTTCGCCGAGACACCCAGGCGCTCCAGGGTCTTCAGTACGTTCGGCACCCCGAGGTCCAGGCCGAGCTTGGCGGTGGACAGGTTCAGCGAATTGGCCAGCCCCTGGTAGAGGAAGATCGTGCCGCGCGCCTGGTGGTCGTAGTTCTGCGGCTTCCACACCTGGCCGTCCTTGCCCTTCACCTGGAAGGGTTCGTCCTGGATATAGCTGGTCAGGGTGTACTGGCTCGGCTGCTCCAGCGCGGTCAGGTAGACCGCCGGCTTGATCAGCGAGCCGATCGGCCGCACTGCATCGATGGCGCGGTTGAAGCCGGCGAAGCGTGGGTCGCGGCTGCCGATCAGCGCCTGGATCTCGCCGGTTTCCGGGTTGGTCACCACCATGGCGGTCTCGGTCTCGGCGACGCCCTTGCGGCCTTCGAGGCGCTTGAAGGTTTCGCTGACGGCGGACTCGGCCTTCATCTGCAGGATGGGGTCGAAACTGGTGAAGATGCGCAACCCCTCCTCGGTCAGGTCTTCATCCCGGTAGTCCTCACGCAGTTGGCGCTTCACCAGGTCGAGGAAGGCCGGATAGGAGCTGTTGGCCATGCTGCCCTGGCGGGTCACGCCCAGCGGCGCCTGCTTGGCGGCGGCGGCTTCCTCGGGAGTGATCACGCCCTGCTCGGCGAGCACGTCGAGCACCACGTTGCGGCGCTCCAGCGCGCGCTCCGGATTGCGCCGCGGGTTGTAATAGGAGGGCCCCTTCACCATGCCGACCAGCAGCGCCACCTGCGGCAGCTTCAGCTCCGACAGCGGCTGGCTGAAGAAGTACTGGCTGGCGAGGCCGAAGCCGTTCACCGAACGCTGGCCGTCCTGGCCGAGGAACACCTCGTTCAGGTAGCTCTCGAGGATTTCGCGCTTGTCGTAATGCAGTTCCAGCAGCACCGCCATCATGGCTTCGGTGAGCTTGCGCGACAGGCTGCGCTCGTTGGTCAGGAAGAAGTTCTTCACCAATTGCTGGGTCAGGGTACTGCCGCCCTGGCGCAACTGGCCGGCGCTGGCGTTGACCCAGACGGCGCGGGCGATGGACTTGATCGAGACGCCGTGATGGGTCCAGAAATCGCGGTCTTCCACGGCCACCAGGGTGTCGATCAGGTACGGCGGCACCTGGTCCAGCTTGATCAGGATGCGGTCTTCGTTGTGCGCCGGGTACAGGCCGCCGATCAGCAGCGGCTCCATGCGCGCCACGGCGAGGTCCGAGCCATTGGCGCGGCTCAGCCCGGCGACGTAATCGCCGGAAAAGCGCACGCGAATCCGCTGCGCGGGCTCGGCGCCTTCATAGAACTGGAAGCCACGGGTATTGAGGTCGACCGAGTTGCCGGACACCGCGGCGGCGCCCGGCCCGTTCACCGCGCTCTCGCGGCGATAGCCCAGGGCGTCCAGCTCGCGCAGGAAGTCGTCCTTGCCCAGCTTCAGGCCGACGAACAGTTCCAGCGGACGGGCATACACCTTGGCCGGGATGGTCCAGCGCTTGCCGGAGAACTTCTCCTGGACAACCGCATCGAGGTACACGGCAAAACCGGCCAGCACCACGAGGCCGACCAGACCGAGCTTGAATGCCCAGCCCAGCCACTTGCGCATGGCAGGCGACGATTTGCCGCTTTTTTTACGGGATTTGGAAGATCGGGGACGCGTCATGGCGGCGCATTATACGTACTTTATCCACAGGGGACAGACACCGTGCCAGACGGTATCCGGATTCTTGCCAGGCGCTGGCGCGGGGCGGCGCCGGGACTGCCGAGCTTCGACCGCGAAGCGACGGATTGGTTGCCGGACGGTGTTTGCACCACCGGACCCAGCGGCCATAATGCCTGCCTCTCGAAAAATAGACAGACAAGGACATAACGTGAGCCAGACTCTGATCGCTGCGCTGCAGAACCCGGCGCTCTACCCTCATCCGGTCGAAAGCTTCCGGGTCATCGAAACCCACATTTCCTGGGTCCTGCTCACCGGCTCCTACGTCTACAAGATCAAGAAGCCCGTCAACTTCGGCTTCCTCGACTTCACCGACCTCGCCGCGCGCAAGCACTTCTGCGAGGAAGAGCTGCGCCTCAACCAGCGCCTCACCGAAGGCCTGTACCTCGACGTCCTGCCGATCACCGGCAGCGAGAGCGCCCCGCGCCTGGGCGGCGAAGGCCCGGCGATCGAATACATGATCCAGTGTCGCGAATTCCCGCAGACCCAACTGCTCAGCGAAGTGCAGGCCCGTGGCGAACTCGGCGCCGCGCATATCGACGGCCTGGCGCGGCAGATCGCCGAGTTCCACCTGCGCACCCCGCAGGTCCCGGCGCAGCACCCGCTGGGCACCCCGGACGCCTGCATGGCGCCGGTGCGGCAGAACTTCGAACAGATCCGCCCGCTGCTCTCGGACAAGGCCGACCTGCTGCAGCTCGACGCCCTGGAGGCCTGGGCCGAGTCGAGCTTCGTGCGCCTGCACGGCGTCTTCGAATCGCGCAAGGCCAACGGCTTCATCCGCGAATGCCACGGCGACATCCACCTGGGCAACGCCGCCATCATCGACGACAAGGTGGTGCTGTTCGACTGCATCGAGTTCAACGAGCCGTTCCGCTTCACCGACGTCACCGCCGACTACGCCTTCCTCGCCATGGACCTGGAAGACCGTGGCCTGAAGTGCCTGTCGCGGCGTTTCGTCAGCCAGTACCTGGAATACACCGGCGACTACCAGTCGCTGGACCTGCTGAACTTCTACAAGGCCTACCGCGCCCTGGTCCGCGCCAAGATCGCACTGTTCAGCCTGGCGCACCAGACCGACGCCGTGCAGAAGGCCGCGACCCTGCGCCAGTACCGCAACTACGCCAACCTGGCGGAAAGCTACAGCGCCATCCCGTCGCGCTTCCTCGCGGTGACCGTCGGCGTCTCCGCCGTCGGCAAGAGCCAGGTGGCCCTGCGCCTGGTGGAAGCCCTGGGCGCCATCCGCCTGCGTTCGGACGTCGAGCGCAAGCGCCTGTTCGGCGAGCAGAGCGCCGAGCAACGCGGCCAGCACCAGGCCGGCATTTATACAGCCGACGCCACGGCGGCGACCTACCAGCGCCTCAACACGCTGGCGGCGGATATCCTGCGCGCCGGCTATCCGGTGGTGCTCGACGCCACCTTCCTCAAGCGCGAACAGCGCGCGGCCGCCTGGAAGATGGCCGAGAAGACCGGCGTGCCCTTCCTCATCATCGACTGCCATGCCCCGGAAAGCGTCATCGCCGGCTGGCTCGCCCAGCGCGAAAGCGAAGGCAACGACCCGTCGGACGCCACCCTGCAGACCATCCAGGCCCAGCAGGCCGCCCGCGAGCCGCTCAGCGACGAAGAGCAGCAGCACAGCAAGCGCGTCGACACCCCGGACGCCGCCAGCCTGGACGCCCTGGTCGCCAGCATCCGCCAGCGCCTGCCGGGTCTCTGATCCCCGCCAGCCGGAGTCGCCAGCACGGCGGCTCCGCCCCCTCGCCCTGCCGCCCGCGCAGGGCGATATCACAAAGCCACGCTACACTTCCCTGGTGTGCCCGGCCGCCACGAGCAGTTCACGGCCCTTCAGATCCAATGCCCCTCGTGCCGCATCGCAAGGACCGACGATGAACGACGAACTGCTGCACCTGAAGAATCTTGGCAAGACTTCCGCCCAGTGGCTGCACGCCGTCGGCATCCACAGTGCGTCCGACCTCCGCCGGCTGGGCGCCGTAGGCGCCTACCGGGCGGTCAGGGCCCGCGGATTCCGCGCCTCGAAGGTGCTCCTGTACGCCATCGAAGGCGCCTTGCTCGACGTGCACTGGAACGACCTTCCACCCGCGCACAAAGCCGCGCTCCTGGGTGAGCTTGAGACTTTTCCCATGAGGAACAAGAGCTAGCTCACAAGCCCCGTGGGAAATTCTTTACGCAAAAGTACCTGCCCGCTTATGGTTTCAGGGCCCTTCGTGCGCCCTCGACTTGCCGCCATTCAAGGAATTACGGCCATGTACCTACTCGGTGAACAACCTGCCTATGCCGATCAACTGATCAACCGCCTGCAGGGTATTCCGGTGCAACTGCTCGCCGGTCTGGCGCCCTGCGACGAACCGATCCGCCTCGAACGCTCCGACGATCTGGAGGCCGAGCTGCCCGGCAAGCACCTGTTCCTCATCGAGAATGGCCTGGTCCATGCCCTGGTGGACGAACGCCCGCTGTTCTATCTGCAGGAAGGCGACCTGATCGGCCTGCGCCAGGGCATCGACCTGCCGCCCTGCCGCTACGTCAGCGAAGAACCGCTGTGCCTGATCCCCTATTCGCGCAGCGACGTGCTCCGCCACATCCATGACGACGAGCTGCGCCAGGAACTGTTCCTGCATTACCTGATCGGCCACACCGCCCTGCTCTCCGACGCCCTGGCGCACCTGAAGCAGCCGGAGATCCGCCCGGCCACCGGCTTCCAGCATTTCGCCGCCGGCGCCGAGCTGATCCAGCAGGGCGACGACGCCGAGCACGTGTTCATCATCATCGAGGGCCATGCGGAAGCCTTCGTCGACGGCCAGAAGGTCGGCGACGTGCAGAAGGACGAGATCTTCGGCGCCATGGCCGTGTTCACCCGCGAGAAGCGCAGTGCCTCGGTCATCGCCAGCGAACCGTGCACGGTGATGGTCATTCCCAAGGACCAGTTCCTCAGCCTGATGCAGAGCAACCCGCGCATCGCCCACAGCCTGATCGAAGGCATGGCGCGGCGCATCGACCTGCTGAACAAGGAAGTCACCCAGTTGCGCGTGCAACGCCAGGCGAGCTGAGGTTCGGCGCCCGCGAGCAGAAGCCCGGCCCAGTGCCGGGCTTCTGTTTTTTCGGGAGAGACTTTCGCGGACGCAAAAATTTCCGCAAAAGAGGTTGACTCTCAAATGATAATAGTTATTATTAGCTCACTGGCCGCGAGGCCAGTGGATAAGCTAGAGAGGCCAAGCAGTCGGACTCTTCAGATTATCTCCTCATCAGGCTAATCACGGTTTCGACCCGGCACTTTGCCGGGTCTTTTTTTGCCTGTGAAAAAGCGAGTCCCCACACATGCGGGACACGCAGGCCCTGTCCGCGCTACTGGCGCAGCGCCGCGCAATGGTCCGTCGGCGGCAGCGCCGGGGTGTACCAGACGTAATCCGCCTGCTCCGCCGCGACGGCCCTGCCCACCTCGGCCAGCATCAGCACCCGCAGCCCCTGCCCCGCGCCCAGGTCTTCCAGGTGCAGCGGAACGCCCAGGTCGCGCCGCGCATGGAAGCCACCGGCAATCAGCAGCGCCGGTCCGGGCGCCGCCCGCAGACGCTCGGCCATGCGCCGGTCGCGCTGCTGCTGCACCGCCAGCATCGCCGCCAACTGGCTTTCCGGCAGCAGGCCGCAGTGGGAGCCGCGGATATCGTCCAGCAGGCTGTCGCGCACCTGGCTCGCCGTGGAGCGCGCGCCCTCCAGCACCGGCGGCTCGGCGTAGATGCGCAGGATCTCGCTGCGATCCAGGTTGGCCGACAGCAGCGGCGCCGGCTGCTTCACCAGCCAGGTCACCAGCGGGCCGTAGAGCGACCAGTCCCAACCCGGCTGCCAGGCCAGGGCGCCGATCAGGTCCTGCGGCGCCTCGCCCCTGGCCGCCACAGCCTGGGCGGCAGTTACGCGCTCCTGCTGGTTCGGGTTGATCATCTCCATCAGCACGCTGCCGCTCGGGCGGCGTTCCGCGAGGGCGCGCAGCAGCCACAGCTGCAGGGCGTGATGGTCCGGGTTGTCATGCTGCTCGCCCACCAGCACGCGCGGCGCCGTGGCCAGCCGGTCGAGCAGTTGCTGCGGCGTGAGTCGCTCGCCGCTGCGCAGATCACGAATGACGCCCAGATCGGCGCTGTCGCGCCCCTCCGGACTCTGCCAGGCCGGCAACGGCGGCGCGGGGGCATAGCTTTGGCAGGCGCCCAACAGCGCCAGCAGGGGAACCAGAAGGTACTTCATGCGAACTCCATTCAACGGGCGATGATCAACGGATGACCGCGCTCGGGATGCCGCTGGACCAGAACGTCCAGCCCGAACACCGTGCGCAGCGGTTCAGCACGCAGCACTTCTTCCGGCGTGCCTTGCAGATGAGGCCGCCCTTGATGCAGTAACAGCAGGCGGTCGCAGTAACGCGCCGCCAGATTCAGATCATGCAGGATCACCAGCACCGCCGCCCCCCGATTGGCGAACTCGCGCACGGCCGCCAGCGTGGTGTGCTGGTGCAGCGGGTCGAGCGCCGCGGTCGGCTCGTCCAGCAGCAGCACCTGCTCCGCGCCGCCCGGCCAGAGCTGCGCCAGCACGCGCGCCAGGTGCACGCGCTGGCGTTCGCCGCCGGAAAGCGCCAGGTAGCTGCGCCCCGCCAGGTGGGCCGCATCCGCCGCCTCCAGTGCCGCCGCGACGATCTCGCGGTCGCGCTGGCGGCCGCTGTCGTGGGGCAGACGACCGAAGCCCACCACCGCCTCGACGGTGAAGGCGAAGTTCAGCGTCGACGACTGCGGCAGCACCGCCAGGCGGCGGGCGCGGTCGGTGCCCGACCAGTCCGCCAGCGGACGGCCATCGAGGTACACCGTGCCGGCGGAGAGCGGCAGCTCGCCATTGAGGGCGCCGAGCAAAGTGCTCTTGCCCGCCCCGTTCGGCCCCAGCACGCCGAGCACCTGCCCCGGCTGCAGGGCCAGGCTCACGTCCCGCAGGACCGTCTGCGCGCCGCGCTTCACCAGCAGGTTTTCCGCCGTCAGCATCAGCCGCGCCCCCGTATCAGCAGGTAAAGGAAGAACGGCGCACCGATCAGCGCGGTGACGATGCCGATCGGCAACTCCGCCGGGGCCAGCGCCAGCCGCGCCAGCAGGTCGGCGAGCAGCAGCAGGATCGCGCCGCCGAACAGCGACGCCGGCAGCAGCACACGGTGATCGGGCCCGACCAGCAGGCGCAACAGGTGCGGCACCACCAGGCCGATGAAACCGATCATGCCGGCGGCCGCCACCGCCGCGCCGACGCCCAGCGCCGTGCAGAGAATCAGCTCGACCTTCAGGCGCTCGACGTCGAAGCCCAGATGGCGCGCCTCGGATTCGCCCAGCAGCAGCGCATTCAGCGCATCCACCCGGCGCGGCAGCCAGCAGGCCACCAGCAGGGTGATCAGCAGCAGCGGCCACAACCGGGGGTAGCTGGCGCCATTCAGGCTGCCGAGGTTCCAGAAGGTCAGGGTGCGCAGCGTGGCGTCGTCGGCCAGGTAGCTGAACAGGCCGATCAGCGCCCCCGCCAGCGCGGTCAGCGCGATGCCCGCCAGCAACATGGTGGCCACGCTGGTCTGGCCGTTGTGCCGGCCCAGGCGATAGACCAGCGCAGTCACCAGCAGGCCGCCGGCGAAGGCGCTGGCGGAGAGCAGATAGGGCGCGAAGGCTTCCGGCAGACCGCCGATGGCAGCCCCGAAGACGATGGCGATCGCCGCCCCCAGCGCCGCGCCGCTGGAAACGCCGATCAGCCCCGGGTCGGCCAGCGGGTTGCGAAACAGCCCCTGCATGGCCACGCCGGCCAGCGCCAGCACGCCGCCGGCGGCAACGCCCAGCAGGGTGCGCGGCAGGCGGATCTGCCCGACGATCAGCTCGGCCTGCCCCAGCCCGTCGGCAGACACCGGCAGGCCGGCCAGGCGCGCCAGCGCCCGCAGCGTATCGCCCAGCGGCAGGCTCACCGGCCCGAGGGCCAGCGACAGCCAGACGGCCAGCAGCAGAAGAAAGCCGAGGAGGAGGAACAGCGATCGAGCAGCAACGATCCGAATCAAGGACGACCTTCCGGGTTCAGGGCCTGCGCGAAAGGATAAGAGGCCCGGGAACGACTGGCCAACCTGGCCTGAAAACCGCGCCACTTTGCCACACGGGCGCGCGCCTCTTCCGGTCCCGCCCTCCGCACGCGGATAATGCCCGCCCTGGATGGAGACCCCCGGATGATCCTGCTCTGCTCCCCGCGCGAACTGGCCGAAGGCCAGAGCCGGGGCTTCAAGGCCGACGGCCTGAATCTTTTCGTGGTGCGCCGGCAAGGCCGCGTCTACGCCTACCGCAACCGCTGCCCGCACCGGGAAATCCCGCTGGGTTACGCCGCGGAGCACTTCCTCGACGCCACCGGCCGGCTGTTGCAGTGCGGTCATCACGGCGCGCTGTTCCTGATCGAGACGGGCGAGTGCATCCAGGGGCCTTGCCTGGGCGATGGGCTGGAGCCCCTGCCCTGCCATGAGGACGAGCAGGGCATCTGGCTGGATGAGATGGACGACGCGTAGGCGAGTAATCGTGCCCCGGCGGGTTCGCGAGCAAGCTCGCTCCTACAGGCCGGAGACGAGCCTGCTCGCGAACAACACGCAGCGAAATTGCCGCTACAGCAACACCTTCAGCGGCTGCGCCAGGCGGATTTCCTGCGTATCGATCCGCGCCCCGTAGGCCAGCACTTCCACCCCGGCGCCATGCGCCTCCGCCAGCGCCGCGGCGTAGGCCGGGTCGATCTCCGCCGCCGGCCGCACCGCTTCGATGCCCGACAGGTTCACCGCGTACAGCAGCACCGCGCGCACGCCCTCGCGCGCCAGTGCCGCCAGCTCGCGCAGGTGCTTGGCGCCGCGCAGGGTGACGGCGTCCGGGAAGGCGGCGACCGCGCTGTCATCGAAGCCCAGGGTCACGCTCTTCACCTCGACGTACACCGGCTTGCCGGCAAACATCAGGCGGAAATCGGCGCGGCTGTTCTCCTGCCCGTAGGCGACCTCGCGGCGCAGCTCATCGAAGCCCGCCAGCTCGGTCACGCTGCCGGCCAGCAGCGCCTCCTCCACCAGCCGGTTGGCGCGCCCGGTGTTCACGCAGGCCAGGCGCCCCTGGGGCGTTTCCGCCAGCTCCCAGGTGCCCGGCAGCTTGCGCTTGGGGTCGCCGGAGCGGCTGAACCAGACCCGGCAGCCCTCGCTCATGCAGTTGAGCATCGAGCCGGTGTTCGGGCAGTGGATGGTCAGCCGCTCGCCGCCGGCGGTCTCGATATCCGCCAGGAAGCGCTTGTAGCGCTTGATCAGGCGCGCCTCCTCCAGCGCCGGCTCGAAGCGCATCAGGGACGCCAGGTCTTCAGGCCACGGGCGATGCGCTCCACCGCCTGTTGCAGGCGTTCGACGCTCTGGGTGTAGGCGAAGCGCACGTGGTGCGAGGCCTGGTAGCGGCCGAAGTCCACCCCGGGGGTGAAGGCGACGTGCTCGGTTTCGATGAAGTGCTGGCAGAAGGCGTAGGCGTCGCCGCCGAAGGCGCTGATGTCCGCGTACAGATAGAAGGCGCCCTCCGGCTCCACGGCGATGCCGAAGCCCAGCTCCCGCAGCGCCGGCAACAGATAGTCGCGACGGCGGGCGAACTCGGCGCGGCGCTCTTCGAAGATCGCCAGGGTTTCCGGCTCGAAACAGGCCAGCGCGGCATGCTGGGCCATGCTCGGGGCGCTGATGTAGAGGTTCTGCGCCAGCTTTTCCAGCTCGCCGACCGCATCCGGCGGCGCCACCAGCCAGCCCAGGCGCCAGCCGGTCATGCCGAAATACTTGGAGAAACTGTTGAGGACGAAGGCGTCGTCATCCACTTCCAGCACGCTGGCGGCATCGGTGCCGTAGGTCAGGCCGTGGTAGATCTCGTCGACCACCAGATGGCCGCCGCGCGCCTTCAGCGTGGCCGACAGCGCGGCCAGTTCATCCCGGTGCAACAAGGTGCCCGTAGGATTCGCCGGCGATGCGACCAAAGCGCCTACACTGTGATGATCCCAGTGCCGCTCGATGAGGTCGGGCGTGAGCTGGTAGCGGCTCTCCGGCCCCACCGGCACCAGCTGCGCGGCGCCTTCGACCAGGCGCAGGAAGTGGCGATTGCATGGATAGCCCGGGTCGGCCAGCAGCCAGTGCCGGCCCGGGTCGACCAGCAGGCTGCTGGCGAGCAGCAGCGCGCCGGAGCCGCCGGGCGTGACGAGGATGCGCTGCGGGTCGATCGACAGACCGTAGCGCTGGGCGTAGAAGCCGGCGATGGCCTCGCGCAGCTGCGGCAGGCCGCGGGCGGCGGTGTAGCGGGTATGCCCGTTGGCCAGCGCGGCCTGGCCCGCGGCGATGATCGGCGCGGCGGTGGTGAAATCCGGCTCGCCGATTTCCAGGTGAATGACGTCGTGGCCCGCCGCCTGCAACTCGTTGGCGCGCGCCAGCAGCGCCATGACGTGGAAGGGCTCGATGGCGCGGCTGCGTGCACTGTAGGAAGTAGTCATGGGTTTTCCGAACTTTACGACAGGGTGGCGATTCTAACAGGCCACCGAGCAACGCAGGTGCGCCGCCGGAGCAAAGGTGGCGCACGTTGAAAATGCACGTTTCGTTCGAGAAATGCGGGTGATCGTGCATGGGTTTGCAGAAATTTCGATAGCCATGTCTATCGACGCCGGCGACCGGGTCGCCGGGTCACGTGTGGGCGGCGGCAGGCTCGACAACCGGGAGTAGCATCGCGGTTATCGTTCTGGTAAGTTCGCCCGCTTGCGAGCGCGGGGCCGGCGGTGCCGGAGAAGGACCATCCGCGAGAGGATTAGCGAGAGTGAGAGGCGGTCATCCATGCCCACCAAAGCAAAACAACAGAGCAGCCAACTGATTCGTGGCTTCGAGCCCTACCAGGAAACCAAGGGCGAGGAGTACATGAGCGAACGCATGCGCGCGCACTTCACCTCCATCCTCAACAAATGGAAAGTTGAGCTGATGGAAGAAGTGGACCGCACCGTGCACCACATGCAGGACGAAGCGGCGAACTTCCCTGACCCGGCCGACCGCGCCAGCCAGGAAGAAGAGTTCAGCCTCGAGCTGCGCGCCCGCGACCGCGAGCGCAAGCTGATCAAGAAGATCGACGAGACCCTGCAACTGATCGAAGAGAACGATTACGGCTGGTGCGATTCCTGCGGCGTCGAGATCGGCATCCGCCGTCTGGAGGCCCGCCCCACCGCCACCCTGTGCATCGACTGCAAGACCCTGGCGGAAATCAAGGAAAAGCAGCTGGGCTCCTGAGCCAGGCTGATCGATCCCGAACGGGGCGCTGCGGCGCCCCGTTTCATTTCCTTAGTAGGCGCGCCTTAAAGCCGCTCGCTCAGAGAACCGCCATGCCCGCCTCCCGCTACGTCGGACGCTTCGCCCCCACTCCCAGCGGCTACCTGCACTTCGGTTCGCTGGTGGCCGCCGTCGCGTCCTATCTGGATGCGCGCGCGGTAGGCGGCAAGTGGCTGGTGCGCATGGAAGACCTCGACCCGCCGCGCGAGATGCCCGGCGCCCAGGCGGCGATCCTGGAAACCCTGGAACGCTACGGCTTCGAATGGGACGGCCCGGTGGAGCGCCAGAGCCAGCGCGGCGACGCCTATGCCGCGCAGGTCGAGCAGTGGCTGCGCAGCGGCCTGGCCTATGCCTGCACCTGCTCGCGCAAGCAGCTCGAAGGCACCCACGGCATCTATCCCGGCACCTGCCGCGACGCCCGGCACGACTGGCACGGCGACGTCGCCATCCGCATCCGCGTGCCGGAGCTGGAATACGCCTTCAGCGACCGCCTGCAGGGCGAGTTCCGCCAGCACCTGGGGCGCGAAGTGGGCGACTTCATCATCCGCCGCCGCGACGGCCTGTTCGCCTACCAATTGGCGGTGGTGCTGGACGACGCCTGGCAGGGCGTGACCGACATCGTCCGCGGCGCCGACCTGCTGGACAACACCCCGCGCCAGCTCTACCTGCAGGAACTGCTGGGCATCGCCGCGCCGCGCTACCTGCACGTGCCGCTGATCGTCCAGCCCGACGGCAACAAGCTCGGCAAGTCCTACCGCTCGCCGCCGCTTGCGGCCGACCAGGCCGCGCCGCTGCTGGTGCGCGCGCTGAAGGCGCTGGGACAGAAGCCGCCCGCCGAGCTTTCCCAATGCGCGCCGCGCGAAGTACTTGCCTGGGGCATCGCGCACTGGGACGCCACAGCCATCCCCCACAGCCTGACGCTGGAAGACGCACGGCTCTAAACTGGCAGGAACCCCCAGCGGCGGCCGGCTTGCCGGCGACTGTGCGCACAGGTAGCCTGCCCGCCGAACAACGAGAGAGACGACATGTACATCTACCGACTGGTGTTGCTCCTGGTCGTGGGCATCTACCTGTTCTCGCCGGCCATCATGGACTGGTGGATCGATCCCCACGGTGCCTGGTACCGCCCGTACCTGCTGTGGCTGATCCTGATCGTCGTCACCTTCATCCTGCAGAGCCAGCGCGATGCTGACGAGCTTTAGCCTCACCCAGCTGATCCTGATCAGCGCCGCCTACCTGATGGTTCTCTTCGGCATCGCCTGGATCACCGAGCGCGGCTTCGTACCGCGCCGGCTGGTGCGCCATCCGCTGGTCTACACCCTGTCGCTGGGCGTGTACGCCAGCGCCTGGGCCTTCTATGGCACGGTCGGGCTGGCCTACCAGTACGGCTACGGCTTCCTGGCGATCTACCTGGGCGTTTCCGGCGCCTTCCTGCTGGCGCCGGTGCTGCTCTACCCGATCCTGCGCATCACCCGCGCCTACCAGCTGTCGTCACTGGCCGACCTGTTCGCCTTCCGCTTCCGCAGCACCTGGGCCGGCGCGCTGACCACGCTGTTCATGCTGATCGGCGTGCTGCCGATGCTGGCGCTGCAGATCCAGGCGGTGACCGACTCCATCAGCATCCTCACCCGCGAGTCCGGGTCCAACCGCGCGGCGCTGGCGTTCTGCGCGCTGATCACCCTGTTCGCCATCCTCTTCGGCGCCCGCCACATCGCCACCCGCGAGCGCCATGAAGGGCTGGTGATGGCGATCGCCTTCGAATCGCTGGTGAAGCTGGTCGCCCTGAGCGCCATCGGCCTGTTCGCCCTGTATGGCGTGTTCGGCGGTCCGGACGGCCTGGAAGTCTGGCTGCTGCAGAACCAGGAAGCCCTGAGCACCCTGCACACGCCGCTGGCCGAAGGGCCCTGGCGCACGCTGCTGCTGGTGTTCTTCGCCGCGGCCATCGTGATGCCGCACATGTTCCACATGACCTTCACCGAGAACCTCAATCCGCGCTCGCTGCTCAGCGCCAGCTGGGGCCTGCCGCTGTTCCTGCTGCCGATGAGCCTGGCGGTGCCGCCGATCCTCTGGGCCGGCCTGCACCTGGGCGCCTCGACCAACCCGGAATACTTCACCCTCGGCCTGGGCATCTCGGTGGACAGCCCGCTCCTGGCGCTGACCGCCTTCGTCGGCGGCATCTCCGCCGCCAGCGGCGTGATCATCGTGATGACCCTGGCGCTCTCGGGCATGGTCCTCAACCACCTGGTCCTGCCGCTCTACCAGCCGCCGGCCGAGGGCAACATCTACCGCTGGCTGAAATGGACCCGCCGCGCGCTGATCGCCGCGATCATCCTCGCCGGCTATGTCTTCTACCTGCTGCTGGGCGCCGAGCAGGACCTGTCGAACCTGGGCATCGTCTCCTTCGTCGCCACCCTGCAGTTCCTCCCCGGTGCGCTGGCCGTGCTCTACTGGCCGACCGCCAACCGCCGCGGCTTCATCGCCGGCCTGGTGGCCGGCATGCTGGTGTGGGGCGCGACCATGCTCACCCCGCTGGTGGCGAACCTGCAGAGCATCTATGTGCCGCTGTTCGATTCGCTCTACGTGCTCGACGACACCACCTGGCACCTTGCGGCGCTGGCTTCGCTGGCCGCCAACGTGCTGGTGTTCACCTTGGTGTCGCTGTTCACCGAAGCCAGCGACGAAGAGAAAGGCGCCGCCGAAGCCTGCGCGGTGGACAACGTGCGCCGCCCGCAGCGCCGCGAGCTGATCGCCATCTCCCCGCAGGAATTCGCCAGCCAGCTGTCCAAGCCGCTGGGCGCCAAGACCGCGCAGCGCGAGGTGGAGCAGGCCCTGCGCGACCTGCACCTGCCCTTCGACGAGCGCCGCCCCTACGCCCTGCGCCGCCTGCGCGACCGCATCGAGGCCAACCTCTCCGGCCTGATGGGCCCGAGCGTGGCCCAGGACATGGTGGAAACCTTCCTGCCCTACAAGGCCAGCAGCGAGAGCTACGTCACCGAGGACATCCACTTCATCGAGAGCCGCCTGGAGGACTACCACTCCCGGCTCACCGGCCTGGCCGCCGAACTCGACGCCCTGCGCCGCTACCACCGCCAGACCCTGCAGGACCTGCCGATGGGCGTGTGCTCGCTGGCCAAGGACCAGGAAATCCTCATGTGGAACCGCGCCATCGAGGACCTCACCGGGGTCAGCGCCCAGCGCGTGGTCGGCTCGCGCCTGGCGGCGCTGCCCGATCCCTGGCGCGGCCTGCTGGAAGGCTTCATCGACGCGCCGGACGAGCACCTGCACAAGCAACGCCTGTCCATCGAGGGCCAGACCCGCTGGCTGAACCTGCACAAGGCGGCGATCGAGGAGCCCCTCGCGCCCGGTAACAGCGGCCTGGTGCTGCTGGTCGAGGACCTTACCGAAACCCAGTCGCTGGAAGACAAGCTGATCCACTCCGAGCGCCTGGCCTCCATCGGCCGCCTGGCCGCCGGCGTCGCCCACGAGATCGGCAACCCGATCACCGGCATCGCCTGCCTGGCGCAGAACCTGCGCGAGGAGCGCGAGGGCGACGGCGAGCTGACCGAGATCAGCGGGCAGATCCTCGAACAGACCAAGCGCGTCTCGCGCATCGTGCAGTCGCTGATGAGCTTCGCCCACGCCGGCGGCAAGCAGGTGGCCGCCGAGCCGGTATGCCTGGCGGACGTCGCCCAGGAAGCCATCGGCCTGCTGTCGCTGAACAGGCGCAGCGTCGACGTGCAGTTCTTCAACCTGTGCGATCCGGGCCACTGGGTGGAAGGCGACTCGCAGCGCCTGGCCCAGGTCCTGATCAACCTGCTGTCCAACGCCCGCGACGCCTCGCCGCCCAACGGCGCGATCCGCGTCCGCACCGAAGCCTCCGAGCAGACCGTCGACCTGATCGTCGAGGACGAAGGCAGCGGGATTCCCAAATCGATCATCGACCGTCTGTTCGAGCCCTTCTTCACCACCAAGGACCCGGGCAAGGGGACCGGCCTGGGCCTCGCACTGGTCTATTCGATCGTGGAAGAGCATTATGGGCAAATCACCATAGACAGCCCGGCTGACCCCGAACGCGAATGCGGCACCCGCATCAGCGTTACTTTGCCGCGGCATCCTGGCCCGACGGCCGAGCAGTAAACGAGCACGTCGAGAGAGCTGAATACATGGCACATATCCTCATCGTCGAAGACGAAACCATCATCCGTTCCGCCCTGCGACGACTACTCGAGCGAAACCAGTACCAGGTCAGCGAGGCTGGCTCGGTACAGGAGGCCCAGGAGCGCTACAGCATCCCGTCGTTCGACATGATCGTCAGCGACCTGCGCCTGCCCGGCGCGCCCGGCACCGAGCTGATCAAGCTGGCCCAGGGCACCCCGGTGCTGATCATGACCAGCTATGCCAGCCTGCGCTCGGCGGTGGACTCGATGAAGATGGGCGCGGTGGACTACATCGCCAAGCCGTTCGACCACGACGAGATGCTCCAGGCCGTGGCGCGCATCCTCAAGGACGGCCAGGAGGCCCGTAACGCCCCCAGCGATGCCCGCGGTAACGCCAAGACCGCCGAACGTAGCAGCGGTAACACCGCCCCGGCGGACGGCGAAATCGGCATCATCGGCTCCTGCCCGCCGATGCAGGAGCTGTACAGCAAGATCCGCAAGGTCGCGCCCACCGATTCGAATGTGCTGATCCAGGGCGAGTCCGGCACCGGCAAGGAACTGGTCGCCCGCGCCCTGCACAACCTGTCCAAGCGCACCAAGGCGCCGCTGATCTCGGTGAACTGCGCGGCGATCCCGGAAACCCTGATCGAATCCGAACTGTTCGGCCACGAGAAAGGCGCATTCACCGGCGCCAGCGCCGGCCGCGCGGGCCTGGTGGAAGCCGCCGACGGCGGCACCCTGTTCCTCGACGAGATCGGCGAACTGCCGCTGGAAGCCCAGGCGCGCCTGCTGCGCGTGCTGCAGGAAGGCGAGATCCGCCGCGTCGGCTCGGTGCAGTCGCAGAAGGTCGACGTGCGCCTGATCGCAGCGACCCACCGCGACCTGAAGATGCTGGCCAAGACTGGCCAGTTCCGCGAAGACCTCTATTACCGCCTGCACGTCATCTCGCTGAAACTGCCGCCGCTGCGCGAGCGCGGCGCGGACGTCATGGAGATCGCGCGCGCCTTCCTGGCGCGCCAGTGCTCGCAGATGGGGCGCCCGGCGCTGAGCTTCTCCCACGACGCCGAACAGGCCATCCGCCACTACCCCTGGCCAGGTAACGTGCGCGAGCTGGAGAACGCCATCGAGCGCGCGGTGATCCTCAGCGAAGGCCAGGAGATTCCCGCCGACCTGCTGGGCATCGACATCGAGCTGGACGACCTGGAAGACGACTTCGTGGAAGAGGACGAAGCCCGCCAGACCAACGGCAACGCCAGCAACCACGAGCCCACCGAGGACCTGTCGCTGGAGGACTACTTCCAGCATTTCGTCCTCGAGCACCAGGATCACATGACCGAAACCGAGCTGGCCCGCAAGCTGGGCATCAGCCGCAAGTGCCTGTGGGAACGTCGCCAGCGCCTGGGCATCCCGCGCCGCAAGTCCGGCGCATCAGCCGACTCCTGAGGCGCTCCGCACTGTTACCGCAGACATGCTCCGTAACAAAAGCCGGGTTCATCGGTAACGAAAACCCGGCTTTTTTGTGCCTGCCGTTCAGAGGCTGACCCTCGCAAACCCTTGAAAAATAAGGATTTGCAAAAGTTGGCACGGCATCTGCTTTGTTATTGGCACAACAACAATAACAAGCACGACAACTCACAATAAGAACAAGACGAAACGACTCCAGCACAACAAAAACAAGATCGCGGAGGCGCAGCTAACTGATTCTTTTGGAGAAGAGTAGCCGTCGGGAGCAATCCCGCAGCCAGTCAGAGAAGAATAAAACTGCTTGAAGGCAGCACGAGGACTGGTTGGATCGCAAGATCATCGCTTGCTCAGCGACCAAAGCAATCCGTTTGCTATTGGATCCCCTCATGGGGAGCATCCCCGAAGCAACTGGCTTCGAGGGACGGGTCTACAAACAAAAACAACAAGCCCGGCATCATAATAAAAACAAAGCACGCACCTACTTGGGGGGGAGCTTCGGCTCCCCCAGTAGCTTTCGCTACACCCTCTCTCCACCTCCCCGCAAGTCCTTTTTCCTGCTTTCCTTCATCATCCCACCCCACGATGCTAGAATCGCCGCGGCGCCGACGGCACCAGAATTGCCGCCAGTTGTTTCGAGGCAGCAGAATATTTCCGGCATCCGCTCGAAAAGCCCAGGCTACAGGGCAGACCGGGACCTGCGTTCGCTCCCCCTACATTCATTCCCCGATAGTGCACACATGCTGAAAAAGCTGATCCAGTCCATCCGATCCCCACTGCGCCGTCCGCGCGCCGTCCGCACTACCCCGGAAATCATCGGCAACCATCAGCATTCGCTGCGGCGGGATCAGTTCAGCAGGAACGCGGTGAGTGTCGTGGAGCGCCTGACCAAGGCCGGCTACCAGGCATACATCGTCGGTGGTGGCGTTCGTGACCCGCTGCTGGGCATCGAGCCGAAGGACTTCGACGTCGCCACCAGCGCCACGCCCGAGCAGGTCCGCGCCGAATTCCGCAACGCGCGGGTGATCGGCCGCCGCTTCAAGCTGGTCCACGTCCACTTCGGGCGCGAGATCATCGAAGTCGCCACCTTCCGCGCCAACCATCCGCAGACCGATGATGACGCCGACAGCGCCCACGCCTCGCGCAACGAGGCCGGCCGTATCCTGCGCGACAACGTCTACGGCACCCTGGAAGACGACGCCCAGCGCCGCGACTTCACCATCAATGCCCTGTATTTCGACGTCACCGGCGAGCGCATCCTCGACTACGCCCACGGCGTGCACGACATCCGCAACCGCCTGGTGCGCCTGATCGGCGACCCCGAGCAGCGTTACCTGGAAGACCCGGTGCGCATGCTGCGCGCGGTGCGCTTCGCCGCCAAGCTGGACTTCGAGATCGAGAAGCACAGCGCCGCGCCGATCCGCCGCCTGGCGCACCTGCTCAACGAAATCCCCTCGGCGCGCCTGTTCGACGAAGTGCTCAAGCTGTTCCTCAGCGGCAAGGCCGAGCGCACCTTCGAACTGCTCAACGAGTACGACCTGTTCGCACCGCTGTTCCCGGCCAGCGCCAAGGCGCTGAAGGAGAACCCCGAATACGCCGGCAAGCTGATGCGCCAGGCCCTGGCCAACACCGACGCGCGCATCCGCCAGGGCAAGCCGGTCACCCCGGCCTTCCTGTTCGCCGCGCTGCTCTGGCCGGCGCTGCCCGCGCGCGTGCTGAAGCTGCAGGAGCGCGGCGTGCCGCCGATCCCGGCGATGCAGGACGCCGCCCACGAGCTGATCGTCGAGCAGTGCAAGCGCACGGCGGTGCCCAAGCGCTTCACCATCCCGATCCGCGAGATCTGGGACATGCAGGAGCGCCTGCCGCGCCGCCAGGGCAAGAAGGCCGACCTGCTGCTGGAAAACCCGCGCTTCCGCGCCGGCTACGACTTCCTCCTGCTGCGCGAGAGCGCCGGAGAGGAAACCGGCGGCCTGGGCGACTGGTGGACCGACTACCAGGACGCCAGCGATGGCGAGCGCCGCGGCATGATCCGCAACCTCTCCAGCCAGGAAGAAAGCAGCGGCGCGCCGCGCAAACGCCGCCGTGGCGGTGCCAACCGCCGCCGTCGCGGGCCGCGCAGCAGTGCCGAAGGCGCCGGCGAGGAATGAGCGAACGCGTCTACATCGGGCTCGGCAGCAACCTGGCCGAGCCGCGCCAGCAACTCGAAGCCGCGCTGAAAGCCCTTCGACAGCTGCCGGCCACCACCCTGGCCGGCGTCTCGCCCCTCTACGCCAGCGACCCGCTGGGCCCGCCGGACCAACCGCGCTACGTCAATGCCGTGGCGGCGCTGGACACCGGACTGGAGCCCCTGGCGCTGCTCGACGCCCTGCAGGCCATCGAGCTGGAGCAAGGCCGCGTGCGCAAGGACGAACGCTGGGGCCCGCGCACACTGGACCTCGACATCCTGCTGTTCGGCGAGCGCCTGATCGACGAACCGCGCCTGCGCGTGCCGCACTACCACATGCACGCCCGCGCCTTCGTCCTCTACCCGCTGGCCGACCTCGCCCCGCAGTTGCGCCTGCCCGACGGCCGGGCGCTGTCCGAGTTGCTCGCCGCCTGTCCGTTCTCCGGCCTCGAGCGGCTGTCCTGAGGCATCCTGCGTCCCTGGGGTGCGCAGCGCTGGCGGTAACGCCGTAACAGTCCGGTAACACCTGCAATTGACTTCGGTCCGCCCCATCCGGACTATAGGTGCCCGTTTGCCCCTGCCCGGCGCAGAACTGAGGACACTTTCATGCCTGATGTCACCCTGACCACCCTGCAAGGTCTCAAGCAAAGCGGCGAGAAGATCGCGATGCTGACCGCCTACGACGCCACTTTCGCGCACGTTGCCAGCCAGGCCGGCGCCGAAGTGCTGCTGATCGGTGACTCCCTGGGCATGGTGCTGCAAGGACACGACAGCACACTCCCGGTCACCATCGAGGACATGGCCTACCACACCGCCGCGGTGAAGCGCGGCAACCAGGGTTCGCTGATCCTCACCGACCTGCCATTCGAATCGGGCACGTCCCTGGAGCGCCTGCTGCGCGACTCGGTAACGGTCATGCAGGCCGGCGCCCACATGGTCAAGCTGGAAGGCGGCGCCTGGCTCGCCGAGCCGATCCTGCGCCTGGCCCAGCTCGGCATTCCGGTGTGCGCCCACTTGGGCCTCACCCCGCAGTCGGTCAACCTGTTCGGCGGCTTCAAGGTCCAGGGCCGCCAGGAAAACCAGGCCCGCCAGCTGCGCGCCGACGCCATCGCCCTGGAGCAGGCCGGCGCCGCCATGCTGCTGCTCGAATGCGTGCCCTCGGCGCTGGCCCAGGAAATCAGCGAAGCGGTGAAGATCCCGGTGATCGGCATCGGCGCCGGTGCCGGCACCGACGGCCAGGTCCTGGTGATGCACGACATGCTCGGCCTGTCGCTGACCGGCCGTTCGCCGAAGTTCGTGAAGAACTTCATGGAGGGCCAGCCGGATATCGTTTCGGCCATGGTCGCCTACGTCAAGGCCGTGAAAAACGGCTCCTTCCCCGGCCCGGAGCACGGTTTCGCCTCATGAATACGGTAAAGACAGTCCGCGAGCTGCGCGCCGCGGTGGCCCGCGCGCGCAGTGAAGGCAAGCGCATCGCCCTGGTCCCGACCATGGGCAACCTGCACGCCGGCCACGCCGCCCTGGTGACCAAGGCCAGCCAGCGCGCCGATTTCGTGGTGGCGAGCATCTTCGTCAATCCCCTGCAGTTCGGCCCCAGCGAGGACCTGGACAAATACCCGCGGACCCTCGCCGCGGACCAGGAAAAGCTGCTGAATGCCGGCTGCCACCTGCTGTTCGCGCCGACCGTCGAGGAGATGTACCCCGACGGCATGGAAGGCCAGACCCGCCTGCACGTCAGCGGTGTCTCCGAAGGGCTGTGCGGCGGCAGCCGCCCGGGCCACTTCGACGGCGTCGCCACGGTGGTCTGCAAGCTGTTCAACATGGTCCAGCCGGACATGGCGCTGTTCGGCGAGAAGGACTTCCAGCAGCTGGCGGTGATCCGCAAGCTGGTGCGCGACCTCAACCTGCCGGTGCAGATCTTCGGCGAGCCGACCGTACGCGCCGAAGACGGCCTGGCGCTGTCCTCGCGCAATGGCTACCTGAACGAAGCGCAGCGCGCCGCCGCCCCGGTGCTCTACCGCATGCTGAAGCAGCTCGCCGAGCAGGTCCGCGGCGGCGCGCGCGATTACGCCGCGCTGCTCGAAGGCGGGCGCCAGCAGGTCGAACAGGCCGGCCTGCGCATCGACTACCTGGAAATCCGCGAGTCCGCCGGGCTGCGCCCGGCCACGGCCGAGGACCATCATCTGGTGATACTGGTCGCCGCCTTCCTGGGCACCACCCGCCTGATCGACAACCTCGCCTTCCACATCGACTGAACCCCCGCCCGAGCACCGGAAACCCGCTTCAAGGCCACGCCGGCCGCGACCTTGAGCGGCCCCTGGGGCTCGGGCATACTCGCCCGCCCTCCCCAGCCCCGAAGAAGAGGAGCCACGTCCATGCAGAGCATCATGCTCAAGGCCAAACTGCACCGCGCCGAAGTCACCCACGCCGTGCTCGACTACGAAGGCTCCTGCGCCATCGATGGCGAATGGCTCGATCTCGCCGGAATCCGCGAGTACGAACAGATCCAGATCTACAACGTCGACAACGGCGAACGCTTCACCACCTACGCCATCCGTGGCGAGGAAGGTTCGCGGATGATTTCGGTCAACGGCGCCGCCGCCCACAAGGCCAAGGTGGGTGACCGGGTGATCATCTGCGCCTACGCTCAGTTCAGCGACGCCGAGCTGGAAGGCTACAAGCCGCGCATGCTGTACATAGCGCCCGGCAACCAGCTCAGCCACACCAGCAACGCCATCCCGGTCCAGCTCGCCTGAAGCCGAAAGCAAAGCCCGGAACCACCGGGCTTCTTTCAAGGTCGAGAACCACAGGCTCAAAACACGCACGCCACACCCGAAGGTACGTCATGGAACATCACCTCACTCCGCTGGATGCCACCCGCCTGGCGAGCTGGCAGGCATTGGCCGCCCATCGTCAGGACCTGCAGAACTTCACCATGCGCGAGGCGTTCGCCCAGGACCCGGAGCGCTTCAAGCGCTTCTCCCTCAGCGCCTGCGGCCTGTTCCTGGACTACTCGAAGAACCTGGTCCGCCAGGACACCCTCGACCTGCTGGTGAAGCTCGCGGAAGAGGCCCGGCTGGGCGAGGCCATCCAGGCGATGTTCCGCGGTGACGTGATCAACGCCTCCGAGCGCCGCCCGGTGCTGCACACCGCCCTGCGCCGCCCGATCGGCGACAAGGTGCTGGTGGACGGCAAGGACGTGATGCCCGAGGTGCACCGCGTGCTGCACCAGATGACCGAGCTGGTCAGCTACGTGCACAACGGCCTGTGGCGCGGTTACACCGAGAAACCCATCACCGACGTGGTGAACATCGGCATCGGCGGCTCCTTCCTCGGCCCGCAGCTGGTTTCCGAGGCCCTGCTGCCGTTCGCGCAGAAGGGCGTGCGCTGCCATTACCTGGCGAACATCGACGGCAGCGAGTTCCGCGAGCTGTCCAGCCGCCTGAACGCCGAAACCACGCTGTTCATCGTCTCCTCCAAGTCCTTCGGCACGCTGGAAACGCTGAAGAACGCCCAGGCCGCCCGTGCCTGGTACCTGGCCCAGGGCGGTAACGAAGCGGAGCTGTACCGCCACTTCATCGCCGTCTCCAGCAACAGGGAAGCCGCGGTGGCCTTCGGCATCCGCGAAGAGAACATCTTCCCGATGTGGGACTGGGTCGGCGGCCGCTACTCGCTGTGGTCGGCCATCGGCCTGCCGATCGCCATGTCGGTGGGCATCAACAACTTCAAGGAGCTGCTGTCCGGCGCCTACAGCATGGACCAGCACTTCCTCACCGCCCCCTTCGAGCGCAACATCCCGGTGCTGCTGGGCCTGCTCGGGGTCTGGTACGGCGATTTCTGGGGCGCGCGCAGCCATGCGATCCTGCCCTACGACTACTACCTGCGGAACATCACCGACCACCTGCAGCAGCTGGACATGGAGTCCAACGGCAAGAGCGTGCGTCAGGACGGCACCCCGGTTTCCGCCGGCACCGGCCCGGTGATCTGGGGCGGCGTCGGCTGCAACGGCCAGCACGCCTACCACCAGCTGCTGCACCAGGGCACCCACCTGATCCCGGCGGACTTCATCGTCCCGGTCTCCAGCTACAACCCGGTGGCCGACCACCACCAGTGGCTGTACGCCAACTGCCTGTCGCAGAGCCAGGCGCTGATGGTTGGCAAGAACCGCGCCGAGGCCGAGGCCGAGCTGCGCGCCAAGGGCCTGCCGGAGGACGAAGTGCAGCGCCTGGCGCCGCACAAGGTGATCCCGGGCAACCGCCCGAGCAACACCCTGGTGCTGGAGCGCATCAGCGCCCGCCGCCTGGGCGCGCTGATCGCCATGTACGAGCACAAGGTCTACGTGCAGAGCATCCTCTGGGGCATCAACGCCTTCGACCAGTGGGGCGTGGAGCTGGGCAAGGAGCTGGGCAAGGCGGTCTACGGCCGCCTGGTCGGTAGCGAGGAAAGCGCCGCCGAGGACGCCTCCACCCAGGGCCTGATCGACTTCTTCCGCGGTCGTCACCGCGGCTGATGGCCACGTGGACGGGTGCGCGCCAGCGCATCCGTCCGGCCGTGCCGGCAGCAGCACTGCCACTCCCCTCCGGGCGCCACGCCCCGCGCCTCACCAGGCGCACCAGCCATCCCTCCACGAAATGACCGCTCTGCCGCCCGCCCGGCCGGAATGGCCGTTACCTGAACGTTCCGCGGCGACGACGCGTCGAAAGCACATGGACTACCCTTGAACCCGCTTGGCCTTGGATGCACCCTTGGGAGCATCTCGGCTCACAACAACAAGGATTCGCCATGTACGAGATCAGCCTTCACCCCGTGCCTGCGGCCGTGCGCCAGCGTGCCTACCTTGACGATGACGCCTACCAGCGCCTGTACCGGCAGTCAGTGGACCATCCGGACGCCTTCTGGGGCGAACAGGCCACCGCCTTCCTCGACTGGTTCAAGCCCTGGACCTCGGTCCACCACGGCGACCTGGCCCGCGGCCAGGCCAGCTGGTTCAAGGGTGGCCAGCTCAACGTCGCCTACAACTGCATCGACCGCCACCTGGAAACCCGTGGCGAACAGGTCGCGATCATCTGGGAAGGCGACAATCCGGCCGAATCCGCGCAGATCACCTACCGCAAGCTGCACAGCCATGTCTGCCGCCTCGCCAACGTGCTCAAGAGCCGTGGCGTGGAGAAAGGCGACCGGGTCTGCATCTACATGCCGATGATCCCCGAGACCGCCTACGCCATGCTGGCCTGCGCGCGGATCGGCGCGATCCACTCGGTGGTGTTCGGCGGCTTCTCCCCCGACGCCCTGCGCGACCGCATCCTCGATGCCGACTGCCGCGTGGTGATCACCGCCGACGAAGGCGTGCGCGGCGGCAAGTACGTCCCGCTGAAGAAGAACGTGGAAAAGGCCCTGGCGGACTGCCCGAACGTCTCCACCGTGGTGGTGGTCGAGCGCACCCAGGGCGAGATTCCCTGGGTGGAAGGCCGCGACATCTGGTACCACGAGGCCCTGCACGGCGCCAGCGAGGACTGCGCGCCGGAGCCGATGGACGCGGAAGACCCGCTGTTCATCCTCTACACCTCCGGCTCCACCGGCAAACCCAAGGGCGTGCTGCACACCACCGGCGGCTACCTGCTGGGCGCGGCGATCACCCACAAGTACGTGTTCGACTACCACGACGACGACATCTACTGGTGCACCGCGGACGTCGGCTGGGTCACCGGGCACAGCTACATCGTCTACGGCCCGCTGGCCAACGGCGCCACCACCCTGATGTTCGAGGGCGTGCCCAATTACCCGGATGCCTCGCGCTTCTGGCAGGTGATCGACAAGCACCAGGTGAACATCTTCTACACCGCGCCCACCGCCATCCGCGCGCTGATGCGCGAGGGCGAGGCGCCGGTGAAGAAGACCTCGCGCGCCAGCCTGCGCCTGCTCGGCTCGGTGGGCGAGCCGATCAACCCGGAAGCCTGGGAGTGGTACTACCACGTGGTCGGCGAAACCCGCTGCCCGATCGTCGACACCTGGTGGCAGACCGAGACCGGCTGCATCCTGATCACCCCGCTGCCGGGAGCCACCGCGCTCAAGCCCGGCTCGGCGACCCGCCCGTTCTTCGGCGTACAGCCGGCGCTGCTGGATGAGCGCGGCAAGGAAATCGACGGCCCCGGCGCCGGCGTCCTGGCCATCAAGGCCAGCTGGCCGAGCCAGATCCGCAGCGTCTACGGCGACCACCAGCGGATGATCGACACCTACTTCAAGCCCTACCCCGGCTACTACTTCACCGGCGACGGCGCGCGCCGCGACGAGGACGGCTACTACTGGATCACCGGGCGCGTGGACGACGTGATCAACGTCTCCGGCCACCGCATCGGCACTGCCGAAGTGGAAAGCGCGCTGGTGCTGCACGACTCGGTGGCCGAGGCCGCGGTGGTCGGCTACCCGCACGACCTCAAGGGCCAGGGCATCTACGCCTTCGTCACGCCGATGAATGGCGTCCAGCCCGACGAGGCGCTCAAGCAGGAACTGCTGGCGCTGGTGAGCAAGGAGATCGGCAGTTTCGCCAGGCCGGAAATGCTGCAGTGGGCACCGGGCCTGCCGAAGACCCGCTCGGGCAAGATCATGCGGCGCATCCTGCGCAAGATCGCCTGCAACGAGCTGGAGAACCTCGGCGACACCTCGACGCTGGCCGACCCGAGCGTGGTGCAGGGGCTGATCGACAACCGCCTCAACCGGTAAAGGGGTGGCTGCAAGCGGGTGGGCATGCGGTTAAGCTAAGCGCACGTCCCACTTGCAGCGTGTCGTTCGCAGTTCGCCGTCATGGAAACCGTTCGCCGTCATATCGAAAGCCAGGTGCTCAGCCTGACCGGCCTCGCCCTGGGCGGCGTCGACTTCGAGTCGCCCAAGGGTGATCCGGGCCTGTTCGGCCCGGACTCGACCTGCTGGAAAGTCCACGGCGACTTCAGCTCGATGCTGATCGGCGGCATCACCGCCCTGCTCCTGCAAATGCTGCACCCCGCCGCGCTCGGCGGCGTATGGGACCACTCCAACTTCCGCGCCGACATGCTCGGCCGCCTGCGCCGCACCGGGCAGTTCATCTCCACCACCACCTACGGCTCGCGGGCCGACGCAGACAAGCTCATCGAACGCGTGCGGCGCATCCACGACCAGGTCCACGGCACGCTCCCCGACGGCACCCGCTACTCGGCGAACGACCCGGACCTGCTCACCTGGGTCCATGTGGCCGAGGTCAGCAGCTTCCTCGCCTCCCACCTGCGCTACCTGAACCCCGGGCTGTCCGGGGCGGAACAGGACCGCTACTACGACGAGATCGCCCTGGTCGCCGAGCGCCTGGGCGCGCGCAACGTGCCCCGTTCGCGCCAGCAGGTGGCCGACTACCTGCAGCGCGTCCGCCCGCAACTGCGCTACGACGAGCGCACCCGGGAAGTCGTGCAGGTGCTGCTCAACGCGCCGGCGCCCAGCTTCCTGGCCAAGCCCTTCGGCGCGCTGATGATGCGCGCGGGTATCGATCTGTTGCCCGAATGGGCCGCCGACCAGCTCGGCCTGGGCCTGGGCAACCTGCAGCGGCAGCTGATCCGCTCCAGCGTGAGGCGCAGCGTGCCGCTGCTGCGCTGGGCGGTACGCAACGGCTCGGTCCACCGCGCCCGCCGGCGCATGGGCTTGCCGCCACTCCGCTGAGCCGGCCCTTCGCAGCCACGGTCTCACTTGCCCGGCACGTCTTTAACCCCGCGCTCCATGGCGAGCCGTTCGATGCTCGCAGCTCGAAGTCGCTCGTGAAGCCTCCGCGGGGCACGGCGGCGGCCAGGACGCCGTGCGCAGGGAGCATCCGGAGCCGCTATTTCTCGACCTCAATCTGCCGGGCATGGACGGCCCGGAGCCGCTCGCGCGCCTCCATCGCCTCACGGACCGATGCGCACGCACGACGCCTGAGACGGCATTCGTGTATCGCAAACGCTGAGCCGTGCCATACTCCAGCGCGACGTCACGACGGAAAACGACACCCGCCATGCCCAAAGGATTGAAACGCGCAATCGGCGCGCTGTTGCTGCTGTTCCTCTTCTACTGCCTGCTGGGCTTCCTGATCCTTCCCGGGGTCGCCCTGCGCGTGGTCAACCAGCAGTTGGCCCAGTACGCGAACGTTCCGGCCCGCCTGGAGCGCATCGAACTGAACCCCTTCAGCCTCGAACTGACCCTGTGGGGGCTGCACCTGGGCCAGGACGGCGAAGAGCAGGTGCGCTTCAAGCGCCTCTACGCCAACCTCGAAATCGACAGCCTGTGGAAGCGTCACCTGCATCTGGCCGATATCGAGCTGGACGCGCCGCACACGGAACTGCTGTTCGCCGAGAACGGCACCCTGAACCTGACCCAGCTGTTCAAGCTGCCGCCGAGCCAGCCGACTCCGCCGCAGGAGGAGCCCGGCAAGCCCTTCCCGCTGCGCATCGACCGCATCCGCCTGGCCGAGGGCAGCCTGCACTTCCTCGACAGCCGGCCGAGCAAGCCGGTGGAGTTCCTCTTCGACCCGATGGGCTTCGAACTGAGCAACCTCAGCACGCTGCCCGAGGACGGCGCCAGGATGACCCTCGTGGCCGTCGGCCCCCACGGCGGCAAGCTCGACTGGAAAGGCGACCTGAGCCTGGTGCCGCTGACCTCCCGGGGCAGCTTCTCGCTCCAGGGCGTCCCCCTCAAGGCCTGGTGGCCCTATGTGCGGGACAACGCGCCGCTGAACCTGGAGAGCGGCACACTCGGCGTCGCCTCCGACTACCATCTGGACCTCTCCCAGGGCACCCAGCTGCTGCTCGACAAGGCTGCCGTGACCCTGCGCGAACTCAGCCTGAAAGCGCCGGACGGCAAGCCGCTGGCCAACCTGGCCAGCCTCGACGTCGGCGAAACCAGCCTGGACCTGGCCAAGCGCGAAGTCATGGTCGGTCAGATCCGCAGCCAGGGCCTGGAAGCCTGGGCCGCCCGGGAAAAGGACGGGCAACTGGACTGGCAGAAGCTGTTCGCCAACTTCCAGCCCTACAAGCGCCCGCAGGAGCCCGCGCCCCAGGCCGAAACGGCGCCGCCGGCGCAGGACGCCGCACAGCCCGCCGCAGCCCAGGCGGCTGCGCCCGGCGCGGAGAAGCCGGCGGACACCACCGCCAAGGCGCCTGAAGGGAACGCCCCGGCCACCGCGCCAGACACCCAGGCTCCGCCCCCGGCAGCCGCTCCCGCCACCCCGGCGCCTGCCGCCGAACCGGAAAAGGCCTGGCACGTGGTGCTGCGCGATACCCAACTGCGCGGCTACAAGGCGCACCTGGCCGACCGTGCGCCGGCCAAGCCGGTGGCGCTGGAAATCGGCCCTCTCGACCTGGACCTGCAGAACCTCGACAGCCAGCTCACCTCGCCCCTGCAGCTCAAGCTCAAGACCGGTCTCGGCCAGCACGGGCAGATCGAGGCCAGCGGCCAGGTCAACCTCAGCCCGGTCAGCGCCCGGTTGAAGGTCGCCACCCGCGACATCGACCTGCGCGTCGCCCAGGCCTACATCGATCCGTTCATCCGCCTGGAGTTGCGCAGTGGCTTCCTCGCCAGCGACCTCGACGTCGACCTGAAGAGCACCGCACCGCTGGCCTTCGGCATCGACGGCAGCGCCCAGGTCACCCAGCTGCACACCCTGGACACCCTCAAGAACCGCGACTTCGTCAAATGGACCAAGCTGACGCTGGACGGCCTGGCCTACCGCCACGGCGACAGCCTGGCGATCCAGAGCGTTTCGCTCGAAGAGCCCTACGCCCGCTTCATCATCAACGAAGACCGCACCACCAACGTCAGCGAGCTGATCATCCCGCAGCCGGCCTCACCCTCGGCCGGCCCGTCCTCCGGCGATACCAGCTCCGCCGGCGGCAAGCCGTTGGGCATCCACATCGGCGGCGTGAAGGTGAACAACGGCTCGGCCAACTTCGCCGACCTGACCCTGCGCCCGGACTTCGCCACCGCCATCCAGCAGCTGAGCGGGGAAATCGGCACCCTCGACAACCGCAACCCGCAACCGGCCTCGGTGGACATCAAGGGCAAGGTCGACAAGTACGCGCCGGTGACCATCAAGGGCAGCCTGAACCCCTTCTCGCCGCTGGAGAAACTGGACATCGCCACCAGCTTCAAGCGCGTCGAGCTGACCACCCTGACCCCCTACTCGGGCAAGTTCGCCGGCTACCGGATCCGCAAGGGGCGGCTGAACCTCGACCTGCACTACCAGATCACCCAGGGCAAGCTCAAAGCCGACAACAAGGTGCTGGTGGAGCACCTGCAGCTGGGCGAGAAGGTCGACAGCCCCGACGCGGTCGACCTGCCGGTGAAGCTGGCGGTGGCGCTGCTCAAGGACGCCGACGGCAACATCGACATCCAGCTGCCGGTGGAGGGCGACCTGAACAATCCGCAGTTCAGCGTCATGCCGATCATCTGGCAGACCCTGCGCAACCTGGTGGTGCGCGCGGTGCAGGCGCCCTTCAAGTTCATCGCCGGCCTGGCCGGCGGCGAAGGCCCCGACCTGGGCAGCGTGACGTTCGCCCCGGGCTCCAGCGAACTGGAACCGGGAGCACAGGCCAACCTGGACAAGCTGGCCGACGCGCTCAAGCAGCGCCCGGCGCTGAAGCTGGAGGTCGAGGGCGTCAGCTCGGCCAGCAGCGACGGCCCGCTGCTGGCCAGGAAACGTCTGCAGGAGGAGTACCGCAAGAACTACTACAGCATGCTGCAACGCAGCGGCGAAAAGGTGCCCAGCGACGCCAGCAAGCTGGAAGTGCCGGAAGACCTGCAACCGGCCCTGCTGGAGGGGATCTACCGCTCCCGCCTGAAGAAGCAGCCGCCGGACGAATGGAAGGAGCTGAGCAAGGAGGAGCGCACCGTGAAGCTGGAACACGCGGTGCTGACCTCCTGGAGCGACAGCCAGTTGCTGTTGCGCAAGCTCGGCCAGGAGCGCGCCACGCAGATCAAGGACTACCTGGTGTCCAAGGGCGGGCTGGGCGACGACCGCGTCTATCTGATCGACGTCAGCCTCGGCGAGGCGGAAAATGGAGGCAACGTGGCCACCCAGCTCCACCTGGACAGTGAGTGAGGAATCGCACCATGAAAGCCCTTGTCGCCTGCTCACTGCTGCTCTGCACAGCCGCCGCGCAGGCCGAGAGCATGCGTTGCGGCAGCGCCCTGGTCAACGCGGGCGACCGTGCCTGGGAAGTCGAACAGAAGTGCGGCGCGCCCGACCATCGCGATGAAGTCGGCTATACCCTGGGCGGTTACGACCACCGCGAGTTCCGTGTGGAGGAATGGGTCTACGGCCCGCGCAACGGCACGATCTACATCCTCACCTTCGAAGCCAACCGGCTCACGAAAATCGAGTTCAAGCGCAATTGACCCTACGCAATAGCCTACGCCCGGCGCTGCTGGCACTCCTGCTGCTCGCCGGGCAGTCCGAAGCCGCCAGCCTGCGCTGCAACAGCAAGCTGATCAGCACCGGCAACCTCACCAGCGAAGTGCTCGACCGCTGCGGCGAGCCCGTCGAGCGCTCGTTCCTTGGCTACAAGGAAGTCGTTGGCGACTGGGGCCAGCGCAGCGAGGTCACGGTGGAGGAATGGATCTACGGACCCTGGAACGGCATGCTGTATTTCGTGCGCTTCGAGGGCAACCGCCTGACCACCATCCAGAGCAAGCGCAGCGGCGGCAACTGACACCCGCCCCCGTCAATGCTAGCCTGCGCCATCCCCGCGCCAAGGATCGGTCGCCCATGGTCATCGTACCCGCTGAACACCCGCTGGACTGGAAGAAGCCTCCGGTCGTCACGCTGCTGCTGATACTGCTCAACGTCCTCGTCTTCTTCGGCTACCAGGGTGGCGATGACGAGCGGCGCGAAGCGGCGGTTCGGGTCTATCTCGAACAGGACCTGCTGGGCCGGGAGCGGCCACTGTTCAGCGCCACCCTGGAGCGCCGCGAGCGGATCGCACCGGACCAACGCAAGGCCCTGGAAGCCCTGCCGCGCCAGCAACTGGCCTGGCTGATCCTCAGCGACCTCGAATTCGGCCACGACCTGCGCAGCCTGCCGGCCTATCGCCAGGACAACGCCTGGCAAGCCGCGCGCGCCAGGGCGGAAAGCGCGCGGGATCGCCTGAGCAGCCTGCGCTTCGGCTTCATCCCGGCGCGCTTCACCGTCGAGGGCCTGTTCGGCTCGATGTTCCTCCACGGCGACTTCTGGCACCTGGCCGGCAACATGGTGTTCCTGTTCATCTTCGGCTTCGCCCTGGAAATCGCCCTGGGCCGCTGGATGTACCTGGGCCTGTATCTGTTTTCCGGACTGTGCTCGGGGCTGCTCTGGTGGGCGCTGGACCCGGCCTGGGTCCCCGGCGTCGGCGCCTCCGGCGCGATCTCCGGGTTGATGGGCATGTATATCGGTGTCTACGGCCTGCGGCGCATCCGCTTCTTCTACTGGCTGGGCCCCCTGCTCGGCTACTTCAGGGCACCGGCGCTGTGGATATTGCCGCTGTGGCTGGGCAAGGAACTCTTCGGCCTGCTGCGCGCGGCAGATCACGTCAATTACTACGCGCACATCGGTGGTCTGGTGTCGGGCTTCATCGCCGTCTGGCTGCCGCGCCTGCTGGGGCGCCTGAAGGTCGACCACGCCTATCTCGACAAGGAGGATCCCGACGCCCCGTTCAAGCGCGCCCTGAGCGGGCTGGACGAGCAGATCGGCCGCTTCGCGCTGGACCAGGCGGCGGCGCGCGGGGGCGAACTGCTCGCGCTCTACCCCGGCCGCCTGCCGCTGATCGAGCGCCTGTACGGGGTCGCCAGGGCGCGCCAGGACCGCGCGTTGCTGGGCCCCGTGCTCAAGCAGCTGTTCGCCCTGCCCCGCAGCCAGGAGGCCGATGCCCTGGTGCGCCGGCTGGCCGACGAGAGCGCCGCGAACGGCCAGCACCTGCTGGGCCATCCGGCCATCCAGTTGCACCTGCTGCGCAGCCTGCTGCTGCTCGACGAGCCGGCACGCGCGCTGGGCTGCTGGCGTCGACTGGCGGCATCCGGACAACGGCCGGAACAGCTGCCGCCACTGACCCTGCAACTGGCCAAGCGCCTGAACCCGCGCCAGGATGCCCGGACCATCGCCGAGATGACGCATTTCCTGCGCCAGCACTTCCCCGACGCCGATCCGACCCGGCAGATCCTGATCTACCAGCAGCACCTGGCGCCGCGCACGTCCTGAAGCAGAGGCCCCGCGGGTCCCTCCGCGGGGCTTTGCCCTCTGGTTCCGCCAGTAGGCGCGTCTATTCGGCCGCCTTCAGTGCATCGGCGGAAACGGCCTTGACGCCCTTGATGTCCTGGGCGGTCTTGATGGCCAGTTCGCGCTCGGCGTCAGTCCTGACGTCACCGGAAAGGGACACCACGCCCTGGTTGGTTTCGACCTTGATGTTGGTGCCGCTGATGTCCTTGTTGGCGATCAGCATGGATTTCACCTTGCTGGTGATCCAGGTGTCGGAAACCGCCTGCTCGGTCTTCTGGATCGTATCGTTCGCGGCCAGCGTCGTCGGCTGGGCAAACACCGAGTTGGCAAGCGAGAAGCTCAAGGCGGTTGCGGTGGCAGCGGCAAGGGCCAGTTTGCTGAAGCGTTGTTTCATGGCGGTCTCTCCTGCTGGGTGAAGACTGCTGCCTCCTCCTGACGGCAGCTGTATCAGGAGTCTCGCAATCCCGGTGCCAGCTCCCAGCCCCAAGGAAAAGACAAACGAATCAGCCGGTTACAGAAACAAGCCGTATGCAGATTGCACAGTCGCCGCTCGGCCGCCATGCAACTTGCACGACCGCCCTCAGGCGCCTCCACCGAGATTCGCCAGCACGGCTTCCAGCTGCACGACCTCGTTCATCTGCTCGAATGCCGGGTAGCGCTGGCGGATGAACGCCAGCAACTGCCTGGCCGGCTCGACCTGCCCAAGCTCCTCGGAAAAGCCCCGGGCCGCCAGCAGATAGGCGCGGGGGATGCCGGGGTAATCGGGAAAGCGCTTATGCAGGTTGCGCAGCAGGCTCAGCGCCTCGCGCGCCTTGTGCCGCTCCAGCAACGCCTCGGCGAGGCGCTCGCAGACCTGGGGATCGTCCGGCAGGTAGTCCGCCTGCAACTGGCGCGCATTGAGGAACGCCGTCACCGCCAGGGGCGGATTGAGACGGATCGCCAGCGGCAGGTAATGGGGCAGATGCTTGAGGCACTCGCTACGGGCGTTCACCGAGAACAGCAACTGGTGATAACGCTCATTGAGCTTGAGGTCCTGCGCCCCCTCGCGCAGCGCCTCCAGCAGAATCTCCAGCGCGGCGCCGCTCTGCCCTTCCTTGACCCGTATCTCAGCCTCGGCCAGCGCCTTGCGGCGGCGCCACTCCGGCGCGGCGAAGCCCTCAGCGGCCTCGTCGCCGGCCGTCGCGTAGCCGAGTTCGCCCTGATACTGGAACACCGCATAGCCCATCATGGCGCACATCACCACGCCGAAATAGCCGCTGAGCAGGGCCACCACCGGCACCATCACCACCCGGGGCAGGCCGTGGGAGAGGAACCAGCCGACGTAGCTGGGCGACTGCCAGAGGATGAACAGGAACACGCAGAGGATCAGGTAGCGCCAGCCCATGGCGCCCATGACCTGGCCGATCTCCGCCGGACTCAGCGCGGAGCCCAGGCTCTTGTCCAGCGACAGGCGGATGATGCTCGCCGGCAACGCCAGCATGATCGCGACGGTGACGCTCCAGTAGATCGCCTCGCTGTGGAAGTCCGCCGCCAGCCAGAGCAGCGCCAGCACGATGAGGAACACCGCCAGTTGCTGGAAGAACGCCCGCAGGCTGTCCAGGCGAAACGCCTCGGCCAGGCTCGGGGCGTCCTGGCCGCCGAAGCTGGCGGCCTCGATCACGCTGTGCAGGTATTTGGTCGCCACCGCGAACAGCAACAGCCAGAGCAGCAGGACGCTCGGCATGAACACGCAGGCCAACGCCAGCAGTGCGGCGAATGCCAGGGGGCCGCTCTGCAGTCCGTAGGCGAAGAAGCGCGGCAGACGCTCCCAGAAGGGCTGGGCGGTGTTGGCGGCGCCGAGAAAGCGCAGGGCGCCCCGGCAGAGCGGACAAGCCGGCACGTACTCCGGGGAGTCAGCGTTCAGCGGCACGCAGCAATCGCCGTAATGGCGGTCGCACGGCTGGCACTGCCAGGTGGCGGGCTGGGCGCTGTGGTAGTGGCAATAACGCTTGTCCATCTCGGGGCATCCTTGGGTCGAGATCGGCGAATGGCGCATTCTCCAGGCAAAAAAAGAGGGCCCGCAAGGGGCCCTCTTTCATTTTGCCGTTCGCTTAGACGCCAGAGGCTTCGGCGGCGGCGACGTCCTTGATGGACAGCTTGATGCGGCCACGGTTGTCCACATCGAGAACCAGGACTTTGACTTCCTGGCCTTCCTGCAGCACGTCGGTGACCTTGTCGATGCGCTTGTCGCTGATCTGCGAGATGTGCACCAGACCATCCTTGCCCGGCAGGATGTTGACGAAGGCACCGAAGTCCACGATGCGCTCGACCTTGCCGACGTAGATCTTGCCGATCTCGGCTTCCGCGGTGATGCCCAGGACGCGCTGCTTGGCGGCCTCGGCAGCTTCCTTGGTTTCGCCGTAGATCTTCACGCTGCCATCGTCCTCGATGTCGATCGAGGCCTTGGTCTCTTCGCAGATGCTGCGAATGGTGGCGCCGCCCTTGCCGATGACGTCGCGGATCTTGTCCGTGTCGATCTTCATCTGCAGCATGGTCGGAGCGTTTTCGGACAGCTCGGCGCGCGGCTGGGCGATGACCTGGTTCATCTGGCCGAGGATGTTCAGGCGAGCTTCCAGGGCCTGGCCCAGGGCGATCTCCATGATCTCTTCGGTGATGCCGTTGATCTTGATGTCCATCTGCAGGGCGGTGACGCCCTTGTCGGTACCGGCGACCTTGAAGTCCATGTCGCCCAGGTGGTCTTCGTCACCCAGGATGTCGGTCAGGACGGCGAACTTGTCGCCTTCCTTCACCAGGCCCATGGCGATACCGGCAACCGGCGCCTTGACCGGCACACCGGCGTCCATCAGCGCCAGGGAAGCGCCGCAGACGGAGGCCATGGAACTGGAGCCGTTGGACTCGGTGATCTCGGAGACCACACGGATGGTGTAGGGGAACTCGTCCTGGGTCGGCAGCATGGCGGCGACGCCACGACGGGCCAGACGGCCGTGACCGATTTCGCGGCGGCCCGGGCTGCCCATGCGGCCGCACTCGCCCACCGAGAAGGGCGGGAAGTTGTAGTGCAGCATGAAGGCGTCCTTGCGCTCGCCTTCCAGGGTATCCAGCAGCTGGGCGTCACGGGCGGTGCCGAGGGTGGCAACGACCAGGGCCTGGGTTTCGCCACGGGTGAACAGGGCGGAACCGTGGGTCTTGCCCAGTACGCCGACTTCGATGCGCAGCGGACGCACGGTGCGGGTGTCGCGGCCATCGATACGCGGCTTGCCGGTCACGATGTTCTCGCGAACGATGCGGTATTCCAGCAGGCCGAAGACGTCCTTGACCTCGGAGGCCGGGAACTTGCCTTCTTCCTCGCCGGAGAACATGGCCACGGCCTGATCGCGCAGCTCGCCCAAGCGGTTGTAGCGATCCTGCTTGACGGTGATGGTGTAGGCCTGGGAGATGGCATCGCCCAGCTCGGCCTTGATGGCGTTGACCAGCACGGTGTTCTCGGCCGGGGCTTTCCAGTCCCAGGCCGGCTTGCCGGCTTCGGCAGCCAGTTCCTTGACGGCACGGATGACCGCCTGGAACTCTTCGTGGGCGTACAGCACGGCGCCCAGCATCTGGTCTTCGGTCAGCTCGTCGGCTTCGGATTCAACCATCAGCACGGCATCGGAGGTACCGGCCACGACCATGTCGAGGCTGGAGCTCTGCAGCTGCTCGTAGGTCGGGTTGAGGATGTAGCCGATTTCCGGGTGGAAGCCGACACGGGCGGCGCCGATCGGGCCGGCGAACGGAATGCCGGAGATCGCCAGGGCGGCGGAGGTGCCGATCATGGCCGCGATGTCCGGATCGGACTTCTTGTTGGTGGAAACGACGGTGCAGACGACCTGCACTTCGTTCATGAAACCTTCGGGGAACAGCGGACGGATCGGACGGTCGATCAGACGCGAGGTCAGAGTTTCCTTCTCGGAAGGACGGCCTTCACGCTTGAAGAAGCCACCCGGGATACGGCCGGCGGCGTAGGTCTTCTCCTGGTAGTGCACGGACAGCGGGAAGAAGTCGCGGCCTTCGGCCGGGGACTTGGCGCCGACCACGCTGACCAGCACGGTGACGTCGTCCATGGTGACCAGGACGGCACCGGTGGCCTGACGGGCGATGCGGCCGGTCTCGAGGGTGACGGTCGACTGACCGAACTGGAATTGCTTGGTTACCGGGTTCACGGTTTCTCTACCTTCTCTTTAGTTGCCTTGGGGGAAATCGTGGAAATGCCGGGAGTCGGACCCGAAGTCATTCCCTGAAAAGCGAGAAAGCCGGGAGCCAGAGCCGATGAACGATATGAACCGCCCATCGACCCCGGACTCCCAGCTTCCCACTTCAGGCTTGCCGTCTTAGCGACGCAGGCCCAGGCGACCGATCAGGGCGCTGTAACGAGAGGTGTCCTTGCTCTTCAGGTAGTCCAGCAGCTTGCGGCGCTGGTTAACCATGCGGATCAGGCCACGACGGGAGTGGTGGTCCTTGCCGTTGGCCTTGAAGTGATCCTGCAGCTTGTTGATGTTGGCGGACAGCAGTGCAACCTGCACTTCCGGGGAACCGGTGTCGCCTTCAGCTTGCTTGTACTCGTTAACGATCTGGGCTTTTTCTTGGACGCTCAGTGCCATGATGGGGCTTCCTCTGAGGTAACAGGCCAGGGACTTCTCCCTGTGTTCATAGTAAGAGGAGTGACCGTGCCTGCTGACAGCCACCCTCGGTTTCGGCTTTAAGACCGAATCAGTCGACGCGGCGCCAGGCGCCCGTCGTCGGTCACTTCACCGATACCGATGAAGCGACCTTCGTGATCCTGCACCCGCAGCATGCCGAACTTCGGCATCTCGGGAGCGCGCACCGGCTGCCCATGCAGCCAGTAGTAGGCGCTGTGCTCGGAAAGCTGCAGCAGCGGCCAGTGCTCCAGGCCGGCATCTACCGGCAGCAGGAAACGGTCGAGGGCTTCGTTGCCGCCCTCGGCATGGACTTTCTCGAGCTCCTCCAGCGTCACCGACTGGCTCAGCTGGAACGGCCCGGCCTGGGTCCGGCGCAGGGCGGCGACGTGTGCGCCACACCCGAGTTCGCGGCCGATGTCTTCGACCAGGGTGCGAACATAGGTGCCCTTGCTGCAGGAAACGGCCAGCGTCGCACAGGGCGACTCGAAGGCGAGCAAATCCAGGCGCGCAATAGTAACAGAACGCGCCTCGCGCTCCACTACCTCTCCGGCACGGGCCAGCTTGTACAGCGGCTGACCGTCCTTCTTCAGCGCCGAATACATCGGCGGCACCTGCTCTATGTCGCCGCGGAAGCGCGGCAGCACCGCCTCGATGGCTTCCCGACCGACGGTCACCTCGCGCTGTTCGACCACCTCACCCTCGGCATCGCCGGTGGTGGTGGTGACGCCCAGCAGGGCGACGGTCTCGTAGGCCTTGTCGGCATCCAGCAGGTACTGGGAGAACTTGGTCGCCTCGCCGAAACACAGCGGCAGCACGCCGGTGGCCAGCGGATCGAGGCTGCCGGTGTGACCGGCCTTCTCGGCGTTGAGCAGCCAGCGCACCTTCTGCAGGGCCTGGTTGGAGCTCATGCCGCGCGGCTTGTCGAGCACCAGTACGCCGTTGACCGCACGGCGGATACGTTTCACCTGGGCCACGCGTTACTCCTCGGAGTCGCCGCCGTGGCGGCGATCTTCCGCCACCGCCCGCTCGATCAACGCCGACAGCTCCGCGCCGCGACGAATGCTGGCGTCGTAGCTGAAGTGCAACTGCGGGACGGTGCGCAGCTTCATCACCTTGCCCAGATGCATGCGCAGGAAGCCCGCCGCATCGTTGAGAATGTCGGTGTTCTGCTTCACCACCGCGGCATTGTCATCCTGCCCCATCACGGTGACGTACACCTTGGCGTGGGACAGGTCGCGCGCGACGTCGACGCCGGTGATGGTCACCAGGCCCAGGCGCGGGTCCTTGATTTCACGCTGGATCAGCAACGCCAGTTCGCGCTGCATCTGGTCGCCGATACGCTGGGTACGGCTGTACTCTTTGGCCATTTTCCTAACCTGCTTCCCGGTACCTTCAGGCTCCGGGTCAAAAAGCGGCAAACGCCCGGGGCAGCTGCAAAGCTGGCCCGGGCGCTGCATTCACGCTCGCTGCCTCTTAGAGGGTACGAGCGACTTCGACCTTCTCGAACACTTCGATCTTGTCGCCGACGCGAACGTCGTTGTAGCTCTTCACGCCGATACCGCACTCCATGCCGGCACGGACTTCGGCAACGTCATCCTTGAAGCGGCGCAGGGACTCCAGCTCGCCTTCGAAGATCACCACGTCGTCGCGCAGCACGCGGATCGGACGGTTGCGGTGCACCAGACCCTCGGTGACCATGCAGCCGGCGACCGCGCCGAACTTCGGCGAGCGGAACACGTCACGCACTTCGGCGATACCCAGGATGTTCTCGCGGACATCGCTGCCGAGCATGCCGGTCAGGGCTTTCTTGACGTCTTCGATGATGTCGTAGATCACGTTGTAGTAACGCATGTCCAGGCCTTCGGCCTCGACGATCTTGCGCGCACCGGCGTCGGCACGGACGTTGAAGCCGAACAGCACCGCGTTGGAGGCCAGCGCCAGGTTGGCATCGGACTCGGTGATGCCACCGACGCCGCCGCCGACCACGCGAACCTGCACCTCGTCGTTGCCCAGGCCGCTGAGCGAGCCCTGCAGTGCTTCCAGCGAGCCACGCACGTCAGCCTTGAGGACGATGTTGAGCGTCTTCTTCTCTTCCTGCCCCATGTTCTCGAAGATGTTTTCCAGCTTGCCCGCGTGGGCACGAGCCAGTTTGACCTCGCGGAACTTGCCCTGACGGAACAGAGCGACTTCGCGGGCCTTCTTCTCGTCGGCCACCACGGTCATCTCGTCACCGGCATCCGGAGTGCCATCGAGGCCGAGGATCTCGACCGGAATGGACGGACCGGCTTCCTTGATCGGCTTGCCGTTCTCGTCGAGCATCGCGCGGACACGGCCGTAGTTGACGCCGACCAGCACCATGTCGCCCTGACGCAGGGTGCCGTCCTGGACCAGCACGGTGGCAACCGGGCCACGGCCCTTGTCCAGGCGGGACTCGACCACCACGCCACGGCCGGGGGCCGACGGAGTGGCGGTGAGTTCGAGCACTTCGGCCTGCAGCAGTACGGCTTCGAGCAGTTCGTCGACGCCGGTACCCAGCTTGGCGGACACGTGGACGAAGGGAGCGTCGCCGCCCCACTCTTCCGGGATCACGTCCAGAGCGGCCAGGCCGTTCTTGATGTTGTCCGGGTTGGCGTCCGGCTTGTCGATCTTGTTCACCGCGACCACGATCGGCACGCCAGCCGCTTTCGCGTGCTGCACGGCTTCCTGGGTCTGCGGCATCACGCCGTCGTCGGCCGCCACCACCAGGATGACGATGTCGGTCGCCTGGGCACCACGGGCGCGCATTGCGGTGAACGCAGCGTGGCCGGGGGTGTCGAGGAAGGTGACCATGCCGCGGTCGGTTTCCACGTGGTAGGCGCCGATGTGCTGGGTGATGCCGCCGGCTTCGCCCGCAGCCACCTTGGCACGACGGATGTAGTCGAGCAGGGAGGTCTTGCCGTGGTCGACGTGGCCCATAACGGTCACCACTGGAGCACGGGAAACGGCTTCGCCTTCGAACTTCAGCAACTCGGCCAGCTGTTCTTCCAGGGCGTTCTCACTGACCAGCTTGACCTTGTGGCCGAGTTCTTCGGCGATCAGTTGGGCAGTTTCCTGGTCGAGCACCTGGTTGATGGTCACCGGAGTGCCCATCTTGAACATGAACTTGACGACCTCGGCACCCTTCACCGACATCTGCTGGGCGAGCTCGCCCACGGTGATGGTCTCGCCGATATTCACTTCACGCACAATCGGTCCTGTCGGGCTCTGGAACCCGTGCTGGTTACGCTTCTTCAGCTTGCCCTTGCCGCGACCACCGCCACGACGGCCGAAGCTGTCGTCATCGTCGCCGCCACTGCGCACGACGCGCGGTGCAGTGGTCTTTTCCTTTTCCTTGATCGACGGGCGATGCTGGGCATGCTTGCGATCGCGGCGCTCGTCTTCCTCATCCCGCTTGGGCGCTCGACGCGGCTCTTCCTTCTTGCGGTCATCCGCTGCAGGAGCAGCAGGAGCCGGAGCGGCGGCGGCTGGCGCCGGAACGGCAGCACGCGGCGCTTCGGCGGCAGCAGGAGCGACAGCGGTCGACGCCGCCGCAGCCGCCTGACGGGAAGCATCCGCCTGACGGCGAGCCTCTTCTTCAGCGGCGCGTTGACGAGCCTCTTCCTCGGCCTTCAGACGGGCAGCTTCCTCAGCTGCGCGCTGCTCTTCCAGCTCGCGCTGGCGTTCAGCCTCGAGCTCGTCAGGGCTGCGCTTGACGTAGGTCTTCTTCTTGCGCACCTCAACGCTGACGGTCTTGCTGCCAGCGACCCTGATGGTCGAGGTGGTCTTGCGCTGCAGGGTGATCTTGCGCGGCTCGTCCGCGCGCTCACCATGGTTGCCCTTCAGGTGGGCGAGCAGCGCCTGTTTCTCGCTGTCGGTCACTACCTGCTCGGCATCGTTATGCGGCAGACCGGCTTCGCGCATCTGCTGCAGCAGGCGCTCTACCGGCGTGTCGACCGTCTTGGCCAGTTCTTTCACCGTGACTTGCGTCATGCACTTCTCTCCTCAGGCCGCGAATGCTTACTCGAACCAATGGGCCCGGGCGGCCATGATCAACTTGCCGGCACGCTCTTCGTCCATGCCGTCGATGTCGAGCAGATCGTCAATGGACTGCTCGGCAAGATCTTCACGGGTGGTTACGCCACGCAGCGCCAGATCCACCGCCAGCTCTTTGGTCATGCCATCGAGGCTGAGCAGGTCTTCGGCAGGTTGTGCGTCGGCAAGTTTCTCTTCGGTGGCGATGGCTTTGGTCAGCAGGCGATCCTTGGCGCGCGAGCGCAGCTCGTTGACGATGTCCTCGTCGAAGCCGTCGATGCTGAGCATCTCTTCCATCGGTACGTAGGCAATTTCTTCCAGGGTGGTGAAACCTTCTTCCACCAGCACCTGGGCCAGTTCCTCGTCGACATCCAGCTCGTCGACGAAACGCTGCAGGATGTCGCCTGTTTCAGCCTGCTGCTTGGCCTGGATATCGGCCTCGGTCATCACGTTCAGGGTCCAGCCGGTGAGCTGGCTGGCCAGTCTTACGTTCTGACCGCTGCGCCCGATAGCCTGGGCCAGGTTGTCTTCAGCGACGGCGATATCCATGGTGTGGGTATCCTCGTCGACAATGATCGCCGCCACTTCGGCCGGAGCCATGGCGTTGATCACGAACTGCGCGGGGTTGTCGTCCCACAGGACGATGTCCACGCGCTCGCCGCCCAGTTCGCCGGAAACGGCCTGGACGCGCGAGCCGCGCATGCCGATGCAGGCGCCCTGCGGATCGATGCGCTTGTCCTTGGAGCGGACGGCGATCTTGGCGCGGGAGCCCGGGTCACGGGCGGCGGCCATCACGTCGATCAACTGCTCGGCGATTTCCGGTACCTCGATGCGGAACAGTTCGATCAGCATTTCCGGCGCGGTACGCGACAGGACCAGCTGCGGGCCGCGGTTCTCGCTGCGGATTTCCTTGAGCAGGGCACGCACGCGGGTGCCGACGCGGAAGGTCTCGCGCGGGATGATCTGGTCGCGGGCCAGCAGCGCTTCGGCGTTGTTGCCCAGGTCGACGATCACGTTGTCGCGGGTAACTTTCTTCACGGTGCCGGAGATGATCTCGTTGACCTTCTCGCGGTAGGCGTCGACCACCTGGGCCCGCTCGGCTTCGCGGACCTTCTGCACGATGACCTGCTTGGCGGTCTGGGCGGCGATACGACCGAACTCGATGGACTCGATCTTCTCTTCGATGACTTCGCCGGCCTTCATGCCGGGATGCTCTTCCTGCACGTCTTCGACGGTCAGCTCGGCAGCCGGGTTGGAGTAGTCCTCGTCCTCGACGATGGTCCAGCGACGGAAGGTCTCATAGTTGCCGTTCGCACGGTTGATCTGCACGCGCAGGTCGACCTCGTCCTCGAAACGCTTTTTGGTCGCGGTCGCCAGGGCCAGCTCCAGCGCTTCGAAAATCACGCCAGGCGGTACACCCTTCTCGTTGGATACCGACTCAACAACCAGCAGTACTTCTTTGCTCATCGTACGCCTCGCCTTTCAATCCATTGGAATCCGCGCTCTGGCGGCTCACTCAAATCGGGGAATGATGTTGGCCTTGTCGATCGAGTCGACCGGCAGCAGGTATTCATGGTCATCCACCAGGACCACCACATCCTGCTCCTCCACACCACGGAGAATGCCCTGGAAATTGCGCCGCCGTTCGAAGGGCGTGCGCAGCTTGATCTTTACCTGCTCGCCGGCGTAGCGGGCGAACTGGTCAAGCGTAAAGAGAGGCCGATCCATGCCGGGCGACGACACCTCCAGGGTGTACTCGCCGCTGATCGGGTCTTCCACATCCAGGATGCCGCTGACCTGGCGACTGACGATTTCGCAGTCGTCGATCAGGATGCCTTCCGGACGATCGATATATACCCGGAGCAGGGAATGGCGACCTTGGGAAATGAACTCCAGGCCCCAGCACTCATAGCCGAGCGCTTCTACTACAGGGGCCAACAAGGCCTGCAACTGTTCTAGCTTGCTCGACACCTGATCGCCTCGCGTATGCCGTAGAAACAAAAAATGGGCGAAACGCCCATCCCTTAAGGACCGCCCTACCCTGGCGGCGCGGACTGTCCAGCTAGCAAAAAGCCCCTTAAAAGGGGCTCTGCCAAACTGGTTGCGGGAGCTGGATTTGAACCAACGACCTTCGGGTTATGAGCCCGACGAGCTACCAGACTGCTCCATCCCGCGTCAAAGCTGGTGCGAAATTATACGGTTACGCCCTTGCAAGGTCAACCGAAACTCCGGAACGAAAAGGCCCGCAGAGCGGGCCTTTCGTATATGGTACCGAGGAGGGGACTCGAACCCCTACAGCCTATGGCCACTACCACCTCAAGGTAGCGTGTCTACCAATTCCACCACCTCGGCAAAAAACTTGCCTGCTTACTTCTGATCAGGAGCCGCCGGAACATCACCGCCACCGGCCGCAGGAGCCTGCTTCTGCTCTTGCGCACCCGGCACATCGCCAGCTGCCGGAGCCTGTTCCTGCTTTTGCTCCATCACCACCGGATCAGGAAGCCCGGCGTGACGTATCATATCAGCTTTTTCTTTAGCGAAATACGCTAAACCCAAGCTGGTAATGAAAAAAACTGCAGCGAGTATACCAGTAAAACGGCTCAGGAAGGTGGCGGAACCCTGGCTACCGAAAACGGTGGCCGAAGCACCGGCACCGAACGACGCACCAGCGTCCGCACCTTTGCCATGCTGAAGCAGGACCAGTACAACCAGACCCAGCGCCATCAGCAGGTGAATCACGATTACAACTGTTTCCAGCATCTTCAGTTTCCTGCGGCGCGACAGATCGCACCGAACTCATCCGCATTCAGGGAGGCCCCACCAATGAGCCCCCCATCGATATCCGGCATTCCGAACAGCTCAACAGCGTTAGCCGCCTTGACACTGCCGCCGTACAGGAGACGAAGGCCGCGAGCCACTTCGGCGTTTTCCGCCGAGAGCTGCGCGCGAATCGCCGCGTGCACTTCCTGGGCCTGCTCGGGAGAAGCCGTCAGCCCCGTCCCAATCGCCCACACCGGCTCGTAAGCCACAACAGCGCGGGAGAACGCCCCGACGCCCAAATCTTCGATCACCGAGCCCAACTGGCGCCCGACAACCTCCAAAGTCTTGCCTGCCTCGCGCTGCTCGCGGGTCTCCCCCACACACAGCACCGGAACCAGGCCGCACGACTGAACCGCGGCGAACTTGCGACTGATCACACCATCGCTTTCACCCAGAATCAGGCGACGCTCGGAGTGACCAACCAGCACCAGGGAGCAGCTCGCATCCGCCAACTGACTGGCAGCGACCTCGCCCGTCAAGGCGCCCTGCATCGGCTCTACCGCGCAATTCTGCGCACCGACGGCAATCGCCTTACCTTCCAGGCCATGTTTGACCTGATTGATGTACAGACAAGGCGGAAACACCGCCACGTCGACACCCGTAGGAAGAGCCAGTTGCCGCAGGCCTTTGATCAGCTCCGTTACGCTGGAGCGGGTACCGTGCATTTTCCAATTACCGGCCACCAAGGGTCGACGCATGCTGTACCTCGCTGAGCAAAGTGGGCGCAGATATTACTCGACAGTTTTAGAACTGACAAGAGAAATCAAGCACATACCTCAGTAACGACTTTTGCCAGTTGCTCGGCGTAGGCCCGCACCCGACTCTCTTCGTCACCCTCGACCATCACCCGCACCAGAGGCTCGGTGCCGGACTTACGCAGCAGGACACGTCCACGACCAGCCATTTCGTCGGTGACCTTGGCGCAGGCCTCCTTGACTGCCGGATGCTCCAGCGGGTCGACAGTACCGCCGGCGAAACGTACGTTGATCAGCACCTGCGGGCACTTGCGGATGCCCATCCGCGCCTCGGCCAGTGACTGGCCGCGCGCCTTCAGCGCCATCAGCACCTGCAGCGCAGCGATGGTGGCATCGCCGGTGGTCGTATGCTGGCAGCATACGACATGGCCGGAGTTTTCGCCGCCCAGCTGCCAGTTTCGTGCCTGCAGTTCGGACATCACATAGCGATCGCCGACCTTGGCGCGCACGAACGGGATGCGCAGCTCCTGCAACGCCAGCTCCAGTCCCAGATTGCTCATCAATGTGCCGACCACGCCGCCCTGCAGCTTGCCGCGATCAAGCATGTCGCGAGCGATGAGGAAGATAATCTCGTCGCCATCGACCACCGCGCCGGTGTGATCCACCATCATCACCCGATCGCCATCGCCATCGAAGGCGATACCCAGGTCGGCGTGCTCGGCCAGCACGGCCTCCTGCAGCGCCTCGATATGGGTCGAGCCGCACTTGTCATTGATGTTCAGGCCGTTCGGCTGCACGCCGATCACCGACACCTCGGCACCCAGCTCGCGGAACACGCTCGGGGCGATCTTGTAGGTCGCACCATGGGCGCAATCGAGCACGATGCGAAGCCCGCCGAAGTCGGTATTGGACGGCACGCTGCTCTTGCAGAATTCGATATAGCGGCCGGCGGCATCGTTGATACGCGACACCTTGCCCAGGCGGGCCGACTCGACCACGGTCATCGGAGCGTCGAGCAGCTCTTCGATGATCAGCTCCACCTCATCGGGCAGCTTGGTGCCCTGACCGGAGAAGAACTTGATGCCATTGTCGTCGTGCGGGTTGTGCGACGCACTGATGACGATGCCGGCCTCGGCATGGAAGGTGCGGGTCAGGTAGGCGATACCCGGCGTCGGCATCGGACCGAGCAGCATCACGTCGGCGCCGGCTGCGGAAAGCCCCGCCTCCAGCGCGGATTCGAACATGTACCCGGAAATCCGGGTGTCTTTGCCCACCAGCACGCGGCACTTGCCTTGCTGACGGAACGCCATGCCCACTGCCCAGCCCAGCTTGAGCACGAAATCCGGCGTGATCGGCGGCGTGCCAACGCGGCCACGAATACCATCGGTGCCGAAATACTTCCTGCTCATGCGGATACCCCCTCTTCCTTTGCACTTTCAACTGCGTGAATCATTCGAATCACATCCACTGTCTCGGCGACATCATGGACGCGGATAATACTCGCCCCCTTGGCCACCGCCAGCGCCGCCAGCGCCAGGCTTCCATAGAGGCGCCCATCGACCTCGCGCCCCAGCGCACGACCGACCATGCTCTTGCGCGAGACTCCGACCAGCACCGGGCAGCCCAGCGCCTTCAAGCACTCCATCTGCCGGAACAGGTTGAGGTTATGGTTCTGGGTCTTGGCGAAACCGAAGCCAGGGTCGACGACGATCCGTTCTCGGGCAATGCCCGCCGCCGCACATGCCGCGATGCGCTCCTCGAGGAAGCCACGGACCTCCTGAAGGATGTCCGGGTAGCGCGGGTCGTCCTGCATGTTTCCCGGCTCGCCACGCATGTGCATCAGGCAAACCGGCAACCCGGTATCGACGGCGGCATCCAGGGCGCCATCGCGCTGCAGCGAGCGCACGTCATTGATCAGTCCGGCACCAAGCCGTGCCGATTCGCGCATCACCGCCGGGGTGGAAGTATCCACCGAAATCACCACGTCCAGCTCGCGAGCGATAGCTTCCACAACCGGAGCCACACGCTCCAGCTCTTCGGTGGGAGACACTACTCGCGCACCCGGCCGGGTCGACTCGCCACCGACGTCGATCAGCGTGGCGCCGGCCCCGACCATCTCCGCCGCATGGCGCAACGCCACGTCCAGCCGGTTGAAACGGCCGCCATCGGAGAAGGAGTCGGGGGTGACATTGAGGATGCCCATGACATGCGGGCGCGTTAAATCAAGAACCCGGTTGCCGCAAGGCAACCGGGTCGGGTGGTACAACGAACTCATTCAGTGCTCTCAGTGTTCGCCGGCGGGCCCGCCAATCGGGTTGTCCTGGCGGCCGCCTTCGTCACGCGGCGAGGTGGCGGAACCGGACGAGCCGGAGTTGCCACCCTGCCAGTCACGCGGCTCGCGAGGCGTACGACCAGCCATGATGTCGTCGATCTGATCGGCATCGATGGTTTCGTACTTCATCAGCGCGTCGGCCATCATGTCGAGCTTGTCGCGGTTCTCTTCCAGCAGGCGCTTGGCGGTGCCGTAGCAGTCGTCGATGATGCGGCGCACTTCCTGGTCGATCATCTTGGCGGTCTCGCCGGACACATTGGCGTGCTGGCTACCGGCGCTGCGACCGAGGAACACCTCGCCCTCTTCTTCCGCATACATCAGCGGACCGAGTTTTTCCGACAGGCCCCACTTGGTCACCATGTTCCGCGCCAGCTGGGTGGCACGCATGATGTCGTTGGAAGCGCCGGTGGTCACCCCCTCGAAGCCCAGGGTCATTTCTTCGGCGATACGGCCGCCGAACAGCGAGCAGATCTGGCTTTCCAGGGCGCGCTTGGACAGGCTGTAGCGATCCTCTTCCGGCAGGAACATGGTCACGCCCAGGGCGCGGCCGCGCGGAATGATGGAGACCTTGTAGACCGGGTCGTGCTCCGGAACCAGGCGGCCGACGATGGCGTGGCCGGCTTCGTGGAACGCGGTGTTCTTCTTCTCCTTCTCGGACATGACCATGGTCTTGCGCTCGGCGCCCATCATGATCTTGTCCTTGGCCAGCTCGAACTCGCGCATGTCGACGATGCGCTTGTTGGAGCGGGCGGCGAACAGCGAGGCCTCGTTGACCAGGTTGGCCAGGTCGGCGCCGGAGAAGCCCGGGGTCCCGCGCGCGATCACGGCCGGATCGACGTTGTCACCCAGCGGAACCTTGCGCATGTGCACTTTCAGGATCTGCTCGCGACCGCGGATGTCCGGTAGGCCGACCACCACCTGGCGGTCGAAGCGGCCCGGGCGCAACAGCGCGGGGTCGAGCACGTCCGGACGGTTGGTCGCGGCGATGACGATGATGCCGTCATTCATCTCGAAGCCGTCCATCTCCACCAGCAACTGGTTGAGGGTCTGTTCGCGCTCGTCGTGACCGCCGCCCAGACCGGCGCCACGATGGCGGCCGACAGCGTCGATCTCGTCGATGAAGATGATGCAGGGTGCGTGTTTCTTGGCCTGGTCGAACATGTCGCGGACGCGGGAAGCACCCACGCCGACGAACATTTCCACGAAGTCCGAACCGGAAATGGTGAAGAACGGCACCTTAGCTTCGCCGGCGATCGCCTTGGCGAGCAGGGTCTTACCGGTACCGGGCGGGCCGACCATCAGCACGCCACGAGGGATACGGCCACCCAGGCGCTGGAACTTGCCCGGATCGCGGAGGAATTCCACCAGTTCGCTGACTTCTTCCTTGGCCTCATCGCAACCAGCGACATCGGCGAAGGTGGTCTTCACTTGGTCTTCCGACAGCAGGCGCGCCTTGCTCTTGCCGAAGCTCATCGGGCCGCCACGGCCACCACCGCCGCCCTGCATCTGGCGCATGAAGAACATGAAGACCGCAATGATCACCAGGATCGGGAAGCTCGCCACCAGCAACTGGGTCCAGATGCTCTGCTGCTCGGGCTGCTTGCCTTCGACGACCACGTTGTTGTTGACCAGGTCGCCAATCAGGCCGTTGTCCTGGATGGCCGGGCGGATGGTCTTGAACGTGTCGCCATCCTGACGCTTGCCGGTGATCACGTAGCCGTCGACGGTCACGCGCTCGACCTTGCCGTCCTTCACCTGCTGGATGAAGTCCGAGTAATTGAGCGTCTGCGGCTCGGTCGGGCTGGAGAAGTTGTTCATCACGGTGACCAGTACTGCCGCGATGATCAGCCACAGGATCAGGTTCTTTGCCATGTCGTTCAATTGACTACCCTCTGAAGCCGGCTCCGCCCTGGAAACCGCTTCACACGACGGCCAGACTCCTTCCGGCCAAAATTACTACACAACCCCTGCGGCACGGCAGGCGCCGTCTGTAACCCTTTATGAACTCCGGTTCTCACCGGCACAAGCATAACCTGCAAGCTATAGACCAATAGCCGGCACAATCATTCCAGTCTAGGCGCCGCGGAAGCCTCGTGCGAGCAGATACTGCTCCCGCGAACGGTCGCGGGAAGACAGCGGTTTGCGCATCTGCACCTTCTCGAAGTTCTCGCGAACCATCTTCAGGTAAGTGTCGAAACCTTCACCCTGGAAAATCTTGATCAGGAAGTCGCCCCCCGGACGCAATACCCGGGTGCAGAGATCCAGCGCCAACTCGCAGAGGAACATGGCACGGGGCATGTCCACGGCGGGCAGTCCACTCATATTGGGGGCCATATCGGAAATCACAAGGTCTACAGGATTTTCTCCGATGGCCGCGAGCAATCTGGCGAAGACCTCGTCTTCGGTGAAGTCGCCCTGGATGAAGGTGACGTCCGGGATACTGTCCATCGGCAGGATGTCCGAGGCGATCAGGATGCCCTTGTCGCCGATCACCCGGCTGGTGACCTGGGACCAGCCACCCGGCGCGGCGCCGAGGTCGACCACGGTCATGCCCGGACGCAGGATGCGGTCCTTCTCCTGGATTTCCAGCAGCTTGTAGCTGGCGCGCGAGCGATAACCGTCACGCTGTGCCATCTTCACGTACGGATCGTCGAAATGTTCTTTCAGCCAGCGATGGCTAGTCTTGGAACGGGCCACGTATTACCTCGTCTGAGCGGCATCCCGGTATATCCGAAACTCGGGTAGAATATCCGCCTTTTTTCCCAGGGGTCAGATTATGGCGCTCTCTCAGGAGCAGAAAAAGCAGTTCAAATCTATCGGGCATCACCTGAAACCGGTATTGACCGTCGCTGAAAACGGTCTTTCGGAAGGCGTGATGGCCGAGCTTGAGCGCGCGCTCAACGATCATGAACTGATCAAGGTGCAGTTCCGCATCGTCGAACGCGACGACCGTCGCGCGCTGATCGACGAACTCTGCCAGAACGGCAGCTGCGAACTGGTCCAGGTCATCGGCAAGATGGCGCTGATCTACCGTCGCAATCCCAAGCCGAACCGCAACCTGTCGAACATCAGCCGCTTCAGCGGCCTCTGACGGCCAGGTCCGGCAGCGCGGAGCCAGCCAGGCTCCGCCGCCTCAGTTCCGCCCGTCCCGCCCCGGCGCCGGCTGCAGCACCAGCAGCAACCCGCAGAGCGCCACCACCAGATAGTTGAACAACAGCCAGCGCTCGGCGTCCGGCGCGACCCGACGCACCCCGAAATACACCGCTGTCATCGCCAGCACGCTGAGCAGCAACTGCCCGCGCATCTCGCGAGTGAAGGCGCCGAATCCGCGCACCTGCCAAAGCACCAGAGCCTGGAGAAGCGCGCAGAAGCCGGCGAACCCCAGCAGCAACGGCTTCAGGGTATCCGCCACCGCCTGCACCAGCAGCGGCGCCAGACCGACCTTGCCCAGCGCCGGCAGCACTACGAACTGAAGCAGCCAAAGGCCGCCGACCCAGAATGTCTGGGCCAGCAGCCAACTGGCGGTACCTGCGCCGAGGGCCTGCCGATCAGGCGTGGCGGACTTCAACGATCTCGTACTCGACGTCGCCACCCGGCGTCTTCACCAGTACGGCATCGCCTTCGGTCTTGCCGATCAGCGCGCGGGCGATCGGCGAACTGACCGAGATCTTGCCGTTCTTGATGTCAGCCTCGTCGTCGCCGACGATCTGGTAGGTCACGGCCTCGTCGGTCTCGACGTTGGCGATGTCCACGGTGGTGCCGAAGATCACCTTGCCGCTGTGCGGGATGGTGGTGACATCGATGATCTGCGCGTTGGACAGCTTGGCCTCGATGTCGCGGATGCGCGCCTCGGACATGCCCTGCTGTTCACGGGCCGCGTGGTACTCGGCGTTCTCCTTGAGGTCGCCCAGTTCACGCGCTTCGGCGATGGCCTGGGTGATCTGCGGACGCAGAACGGTCTTCAGGTGTTTCAGTTCTTCTTCCAGGGCGCGGGCGCCCTGGACGGTCATCGGGAATTTGCTCATGCGTTGATTCCTGCATGGAGATCCTGCAGCCGGCGAACGGTCTTCTCGGGACCGAACTTGAGCGCCTCGCAGACCGCCTGCCCCGCCGCGATGGTGGTGGTGCAGTAGATCTTGTGCTGCAGAGCGTTACGACGGATGGAATAGGAATCGGCGATCGACTGGCGACCTTCGGTGGTGTTGATGATCAGAGTGACTTCGTCGTTCTTGATCATGTCGACCACGTGCGGACGACCCTCGGTCACCTTGTTCACACGGCGCACCGGCAGACCGGCGGCCTCGATCACGCGGGCGGTACCGGCAGTGGCGACTACCTCGAAGCCCAGCGCAACCAGGTCGCGAGCGACCTGAACGGCCTGCGGCTTGTCGTCCTCGCGGACGCTGATGAAGGCGCAACCGGCATTCGGCAGGATCTCGCTGGCACCCAGCTGGGCTTTCGCGAAAGCCTCGCCGAAACTGTCGCCGACACCCATCACCTCGCCGGTGGATTTCATCTCCGGGCCGAGGATCGGGTCGACGCCGGGGAACTTGGCGAACGGGAACACCGCTTCCTTGACGCTATAGTACGGCGGGATCACCTCTTCGGTGAAGCCGACTTCAGCCAGGGTCTTGCCGGCCATGACGCGGGCCGCCACCTTGGCCAGGGATTCGCCGATGCACTTGGAGACGAACGGCACGGTACGCGAGGCGCGCGGGTTCACCTCGATCACGTAGATGTTTTCGCCCTGCACCGCCATCTGCACGTTCATCAGGCCGACGACACCCAGCTCCAGGGCCATCTTCTTGACCTGTTCGCGGATCTCGTCCTGGATGTGCATGGGCAGCGAGTAAGGCGGCAGCGAGCAGGCGGAGTCACCGGAGTGCACGCCGGCCTGTTCGATGTGCTGCATGATCGCGCCGATCACCACGGTCTCGCCGTCGCAGACCGCGTCGATGTCGACCTCGATGGCGCAGTTCAGGAAGCGATCGAGCAGCACCGGGCTGTCGTTGGAGACCTTCACCGCCTCGCGCATGTAGCGCTTGAGCTCTTCCTCCTGGTAGACGATTTCCATCGCACGGCCGCCCAGCACGTAGGACGGGCGCACCACCATCGGGTAGCCGATGCTCTTCGACAGGGCCAGGGCTTCGTCTTCGCTGCGTGCGGTGGCGTTGGCCGGCTGGAGCAGGTTCAGGCGCTGGACCATCTGCTGGAAGCGCTCGCGGTCTTCGGCGCGATCGATGGCGTCCGGGCTGGTGCCGATGATCGGCACGCCGGCTTCTTCCAGGGCGCGGCAGAGCTTCAGCGGGGTCTGGCCGCCGTACTGCACGATGACGCCCTTGGGCTGCTCGACGCGGACGATCTCCAGCACGTCTTCCAGGGTCACCGGCTCGAAGTACAGGCGGTCGGAAGTGTCGTAGTCGGTGGAGACCGTCTCCGGGTTGCAGTTGACCATGATGGTCTCGTAACCGTCTTCACGCATCGCCAGCGCGGCGTGCACGCAGCAGTAGTCGAACTCGATACCCTGGCCGATGCGGTTCGGACCGCCGCCGAGGATCATGATCTTGTCGCGGGTCGACGGATTGGCCTCGCACTCTTCCTCGTAGGTCGAGTACATGTAGGCGGTGTCGGTGGCGAATTCGGCGGCGCAGGTGTCGACGCGCTTGTACACCGGCACGACCTTGAGCTTCTGGCGGTGGCTGCGCAGGTTCTTCTCGGTCACACCCAACAGGGCGGCCAGACGCGCATCGGAGAAGCCCTTGCGCTTGAGCTTGTACATCAGGGCGCGGTCGATGGCGGACAGCCCCAGGGTCTTCACGTGCGCCTCATCCTTGACCAGGTCTTCGATCTGCACCAGGAACCACTCGTCGATGCGGGTCAGGTCGAAGACTTCGGCGATGCTCTTGCCGGCGCGGAAGGCGTCGGCGACGTACCAGATGCGCTCGGCATTGGGCACGGTCAGCTCGCGCTTGAGGATGCTTTCGGCTTCCGGATCGCTCAGGTCCAGCCTGGGATCGAAGCCGGCAACGCCGACTTCCAGGCCACGCAGGGCTTTCTGCACGGACTCCTGGAAGGTACGGCCGATGGCCATGACCTCGCCCACGGATTTCATCTGGGTAGTCAGGCGGGCGTCGGCGTTCGGGAACTTCTCGAAGGCGAAACGCGGAATCTTGGTGACGACATAGTCGATCGCCGGCTCGAAGGACGCCGGGGTGCGGCCGCCGGTGATGTCGTTCTGCAGCTCGTCGAGGGTGTAGCCGACGGCCAGCTTGGCGGCGATCTTGGCGATCGGGAAGCCGGTGGCCTTGGAAGCCAGCGCCGAGGAACGCGACACGCGCGGGTTCATCTCGATCACCACCATGCGGCCGGTGTTCGGGCAGATGCCGAACTGCACGTTGGAGCCGCCGGTTTCCACGCCGATCTCGCGCAGCACCGCCAGGGAGGCGTTGCGCATGATCTGGTATTCCTTGTCGGTCAGGGTTTGCGCCGGGGCGACGGTGATCGAGTCACCGGTGTGCACGCCCATCGGGTCGAAGTTCTCGATGGAGCAGACGATGATGCAGTTGTCCTTCTTGTCGCGGACAACCTCCATCTCGTATTCCTTCCAGCCGATCAGCGATTCGTCGATCAGCAGTTCGTTGGTCGGCGACAGGTCCAGGCCGCGGGCGCAGATTTCTTCGAACTCTTCGCGGTTGTAGGCGATGCCGCCGCCGGTGCCACCCATGGTGAAGGACGGACGGATGATGCAGGGGAAGCCGACCTTCTCCAGCACGCCGTAGGCTTCTTCCATGCTGTGGGCGATGCCCGAGCGCGGGCAGGCCAGGCCGATGTCGCGCATGGCCTTGTCGAAGCGCGAGCGGTCTTCGGCCTTGTCGATGGTGTCGGCGTTGGCGCCGATCATTTCCACGCCGAACTGCTCGAGCACGCCGTGGCGCTCCAGGTCCAGGGCGCAGTTCAGCGCGGTCTGGCCGCCCATGGTCGGCAGCAGCGCGTCAGGGCGCTCCTTCTCGATGATCTTGGCGACGGTCTGCCACTTGATCGGCTCGATGTAGGTGGCGTCGGCCATGGCCGGGTCGGTCATGATGGTGGCCGGGTTGGAGTTCACCAGGATGACGCGGAAGCCTTCTTCCTTCAGCGCCTTGCAGGCCTGTGCGCCGGAGTAGTCGAACTCGCAGGCCTGGCCGATGACGATCGGGCCGGCGCCGAGGATCAGGATGCTCTTGATGTCTGTACGCTTGGGCATGGGACTCTCGTTGCAATATTCAGGAAAGGGTTGCGCTGGCCAGCTTCACGCCAAAGCCGACGAACAGGGCGCCGACGCCGCTCGAGGCGCCGGCAGCCAGCCGTTGCCGCCGACGGAACCAGGCCGCCAGACGCACACCGGAAAAAATCAGGAAACTCAGGTACAGGGCGCTGATGATCTCGAGGATCGTGCCCAGCACCAGGAACGACAGGCCGGGGTAGGCGTAGCCCGGGTCGACGAACTGGATGAAGAAGGAGATGAAGAAGAGGATCGCCTTGGGGTTGGACAGGCTCAGCAGCAGCGCCTTGCGGAACGGCTGGTTGACGTCCACCTCCCTGGCCGGCGCAGCGGTTTCGGCCAGGGGCTGGCGCAGCTTCTGCCAGCCGCCGCGGAGCATGCCGATGCCGAGGTAGAGCAGGTAGGCGGCGCCGATGTACTTCAGGCCGAGGAACAGCATCGGCTCGGCCTTGAGCACCGAAGCGATGCCCAGTGCCGAGAGCAGCATCAGGATCGCATCCCCCAGGAACACCGCGCTCGCCGCCCGGTAGCCCGACGCAACGCCGCGCTGGGCGGCGTTGGCGAGCACGAACAGCGAGTTCGGCCCCGGCAGCAGGACGATGAACAGCGTACCCAGGACGTAGGTCCAGAGGTCGGTGATTCCCAGGGTCGGCATCATCTTCTTCTATCCCTTCGAGTCAGGTCTCAGCGACGCTCGGCCATCGCCGCGATGAAGCGGTCGAACAGCGGGGCCACGTCGTGCGGACCGGGGCTGGCTTCCGGGTGACCCTGGAAGCTGAAGGCCACCTTGTCGGTGCGCTCGATACCCTGCAGAGTGCCGTCGAACAGCGACTTGTGGGTGGCGCGCAGATTACTCGGCAGGGTCGACTCGTCCACGGCGAAACCGTGGTTCTGGCTGGTGATCATCACCACGCCCGAGTCCAGGTCCTGCACCGGGTGGTTGGCGCCATGGTGGCCATGGCCCATTTTCACGGTCCTGGCGCCGGAGGCCAGGGCCAGCAGCTGGTGGCCGAGGCAGATGCCGAAGACCGGAATCTCGGTGTCGAGGAACTCACGGATGGCCTGGATGGCGTAGTCGCACGGCTCGGGGTCGCCAGGGCCGTTGGAGAGGAAGATGCCGTCCGGATTCAGGGCGAGCACTTCGCTGGCCGGGGTCTGCGCCGGCACCACGGTCAGGCGGCAGCCGCGGGCGACCAGCATGCGCAGGATGTTCAGCTTCACGCCGAAATCGTAGGCGACCACGTGGTACGGCAGGTCGGCGGCGGCGATTTCCGGGTGGCTGTCGGTTTCCAGGTTCCACACGCTGGAGCGCCACTCGTAGCGCTCGGTGGAGGACACGACCTTCGCCAGGTCCATGCCTTTCAGGCCCGGGAAGCCGCGTGCCAGTTCGAGGGCTTTTTCCTCGGTGGCGTCGTCACCGGCGAGGATGCAGCCGTTCTGCGAACCCTTCTCGCGCAGGATGCGGGTCAGGCGGCGGGTGTCGATGCCAGCGATGGCGACGGTGCCGTTCTCCTTCAGGTAGTCGGGCAGCGACTGCTTGTCGCGCCAACTGCTGGAGAGCAGCGGCAGGTCGCGGATGATCAGGCCGGCGGCCCAGACCTTGTTCGATTCGGCGTCTTCCGGCGTGGTGCCGGTGTTGCCGATGTGCGGGTAGGTCAGGGTGACGATCTGTTGGGCGTAGGAAGGATCGGTAAGGATTTCCTGGTAGCCGGTCATGGCGGTGTTGAACACCACCTCTCCGACGGTCTGGCCGTCGGCGCCGATGGCTTCACCGCGAAAAACGCTGCCGTCGGCAAGTGCAAGTATGGCTGGCTTAGTCAAGAAGACCTCCCGTAGTTCAAGCCTGGCTGGGCGTGCGCAGATTGTAAAAAAGCGGGATGACGTCAGAAGAAGTCATCCCGCTTTTTATGTGATCATGCTGCGCTGCTTTTAGTGGACACACTAAAGCTGTAGTTTACAGAAAAGCGACATCATGGTCCACCTTTTGCACGACGTACGGCCATGCCGCTCAGCGTCGGATTTCGATCTCGCGAGCTAGACGCAGCAGATCGAAAGCAGGCGCTCAACGCAGGCCGAGCACGTCCTGCATGTCGTACAGCCCGTTGCCCTGCCCTTCCAGCCACTGCGCGGCACGCACCGCGCCACGGGCGAAGGTCATGCGGCTGGAGGCCTTGTGGGTGATCTCCACGCGCTCGCCGTCGGCGGCGAACAGCACGGTGTGATCGCCCACCACGTCGCCGGCACGCACGGTGGCGAAGCCGATGGTCTCGCGCGGGCGGGCGCCGGTCTGGCCTTCGCGCCCGTAAACAGCCACTTTCTCCAGGTCACGCCCCAGCGCGTTGGCCACCACTTCACCCATGCGCAGCGCAGTACCCGACGGCGCATCGACCTTGTGGCGGTGGTGCGCCTCGATGATCTCGATGTCCACCTCGTCGCCCAGCACGCGGGCGGCGGTGTCGAGCAGCTTCAGGCAGAGGTTCACGCCGACGCTGTAGTTGGCGGCGAAGACGATCGGGATGTCCTTGGCCGCGTCGCTCAGCAGCGCCTTCTCCTCGACGCTGAAGCCGGTGGTGCCGATGACCATGGCCTTGCCCGCCTTGCGGCAGACTTCCAGGTTCTTCAGGGTCACGGTCGGATGGGTGAAGTCGATCAGCACGTCGAACTCGTCGATCACCCTGGACAGATCACCCGACAGCGGCACGCCGATGCGGCCCAGGCCGACCAGCTCGCCGGCGTCGGCACCCACCAGGGTGCTGTCCGGACGACCGACCGCCGCGGTCAAGCCAGCGCTGCCGCCGGTCTGCTGCACCGCTTCGATCAAGGCCTTGCCCATGCGCCCGGCGGCGCCCATTACGGCAATACGTCGCATATATACAGCTCCAAGCCAGAAAGCCCCGGACGGCTCGTCACCGCCCGGGACCCTGCATCATAGATCGTCGAAGAAGCGCTTCATGCCCTCGAACCAGCCGCTGGCCTTGGGCGAATGGGAGGCGTTGCCCTGCAGGGTTCCGCGGAACTCCTCGAGCAGCTCGCGCTGGCGCTTGTCCAGGTTGACCGGGGTTTCCACCACCACGCGGCACATCAGGTCGCCGGCACCGCCACCACGCACCGGGGCGACGCCCTTGCCGCGCAGGCGGAACAGCTTGCCGGTCTGGGTGCCCTCGGGAATCTTCAGCTTCACGCGGCCATCCAGGGTCGGGACTTCCAGCTCGCCACCCAGGGCGGCGTCAGCGAAGCTGATCGGCACCTCGCAGTACAGATGCTTGCCGTCACGCTGGAAGATGTCGTGCTCGCGCACGTTCACCACCACGTACAGATCGCCCGCCGGGCCACCGTGGGCGCCGGCCTCGCCTTCGCCGGTCAGGCGGATGCGGTCGCCGGTATCGACGCCGGCCGGCACTTTCACCGACAGGGTCTTGTGTTCTTCCACGCGGCCCTGGCCGTGGCAGGAGCCACAGGGGTCGGTGATCATCTTGCCGCTGCCGTGGCAGCGCGGGCAGGTCTGCTGCACCGAGAAGAAGCCCTGCTGCATACGCACCTGGCCGATACCGCCGCAGGTGGTGCAGGTGACCGGCGTGGTGCCGGGCTTGGCGCCGCTGCCGTTGCAGGTCTTGCAGCCGACCAGGGTCGGTACGCGGATGGTCACGGTGGTGCCGCGCACCGCGTCTTCCAGATCCAGGTCGAGGGTGTAGCGCAGGTCGGCGCCGCGCTGCGGGCCGCCACGGGAGCCGCCGCGTCCGCCGCCGCCACCGAAGAAGTCGCTGAAGACATCACCGAAGATGTCCGAGAAGCTCGCCCCACCGAAGCCCGCACCCGCGCCGCCCATCTGCGGATCGACGCCGGCATGGCCGTACTGATCGTAAGCCGCGCGCTTGCTGGCGTCGGACAGGATCTCGTAGGCCTCGTTGGCCTCCTTGAATTTCTCCTCGGCCTCCTTGTCGCCGGGATTGCGGTCCGGGTGGAACTTCATGGCCAGCCGGCGATAGGCCTTCTTCAGGTCCGACTCGCTGGCGCCACGCTCGACACCCAGTACCTCGTAAAAATCACGCTTGGCCATAACCTTCCTGCACCTTGAAAACCTCTCCCCCAGACACGCCGACGCGGGAGCAAGCCCCCGCGCGACGTTTCATGCGCACCGACACGCTGGTCGGTGCGCCGGAGCGGAAGCAAGCACGCGGCTTACTTGTTCTCCTTGACCTCTTCGAACTCGGCGTCGACGACATCGTCGCCCGCCTTGTCGTCAGCGGCCTCGCCCTGAGCGGCAGCGCCCGGCTGCGGCTGTTCGGCGTACATCTTCTGAGCCAGCGGAGCGGACGCCTGGGACAGCGCGTTCATCTTCGCCTCGATCTCGGCCTTGTCGTCGCCCTTCACGGCGACTTCCAGCTCGCCCAGCGCCTTCTCGATGGCAGCCTTTTCCTCGGCGGTGGCCTTGTCGGCGGCCTCGGTGATCATCTTGCGAGTGGCGTGGACCAGCGCGTCGCCCTGGTTGCGGGCAGCGGCCAGTTCCTCGAACTTGCGGTCTTCCTCGGCGTTGGCCTCGGCGTCACGCACCATTTGCGCGATTTCTTCCTCGGACAGGCCCGAGGAGGCCTTGATCACGATGGACTGCTGCTTGCCGGTGGCCTTGTCCTTCGCGCCCACGTGCAGGATGCCGTTGGCGTCGATATCGAAGGTCACTTCGATCTGCGGCACGCCGCGCGGAGCCGGCGGGATGTCGGCCAGGTCGAACTTGCCCAGCGACTTGTTCTGCGCGGCCTGCTTGCGCTCGCCCTGCAGCACGTGGATGGTCACGGCGCCCTGGTTGTCGTCGGCGGTGGAGAACACCTGCGACTTCTTGGTCGGGATGGTGGTGTTCTTGTCGATCAGCGCGGTCATCACGCCACCGAGGGTCTCGATGCCCAGGGTCAGCGGGGTGACGTCGAGCAGCAGCACGTCCTTCACATCGCCGGCCAGCACGGCGCCCTGGATGGCGGCGCCCATGGCGACGGCTTCGTCCGGGTTGACGTCCTTGCGCGCTTCCTTGCCGAAGAACTCGGCAACGGTCTTCTGCACCAGCGGCATGCGGGTCTGGCCACCGACCAGGATCACTTCGTCGATCTTCGAGACGTCCAGGCCGGCGTCTTTCAGCGCAACGCGGCACGGCTCAATGGTGCGGGTGACCAGGTCTTCCACCAGGGATTCCAGCTTGGCGCGGGACACCTTGACGTTCAGGTGTTTCGGGCCGCTGGCGTCAGCGGTGACGTACGGCAGGTTGACGTCGGTCTGCTGGGTCGAGGACAGCTCGATCTTGGCCTTCTCGGCAGCTTCCTTCAGGCGCTGCATGGCCAGCGGGTCGCCCTTGAGGTCCATGCCCGACTCTTTCTTGAATTCCTCGACGAGGTAGTCGATCAGGCGCAGGTCGAAGTCTTCACCACCGAGGAAGGTGTCGCCGTTGGTGGCCAGCACTTCGAACTGGTGCTCGCCATCGACTTCGGCGATCTCGATCACGGAAACGTCGAAGGTACCGCCACCCAGGTCGTAGACGATGATGGTGTGGTCGCCCTTGGCCTTGTCCAGGCCGTAGGCCAGCGCGGCCGCGGTCGGCTCGTTGATGATGCGCTTGACGTCCAGGCCGGCGATGCGGCCGGCGTCCTTGGTGGCCTGGCGCTGACTGTCGTTGAAGTAGGCCGGAACGGTAATGACCGCTTCGGTGACCGGCTCGCCCAGGTAGTCCTCGGCGGTTTTCTTCATCTTCTTCAGGACTTCGGCGGAGACCTGCGGCGGAGCCATCTTCTGGCCCTTGGCCTCGACCCAGGCGTCGCCGTTGTCAGCCTTGACGATGTTGTACGGCACCATCTTGATGTCTTTCTGTACGACGTCTTCCTCGAAGCGGCGGCCGATCAGGCGCTTGACTGCGTACAGGGTGTTCTTCGGGTTGGTCACTGCCTGGCGCTTGGCCGGCTGGCCGACCAGGATCTCGCCATCGTTGGCGTAACCGATGATCGACGGGGTGGTACGAGCGCCTTCGGCGTTCTCGATGACCTTGACGTTACCGTTCTCCAGGATGGACACACAGGAGTTGGTGGTCCCCAGGTCGATACCAATGATTTTGCCCATATTCACTCTCCAGAAATTAGATTCCGCGCTGACCCTGTTGCGGGTCTTTGGCTCGGTTGATTACCCAGATGGGGACCGGGTGGTGGATTTCAAGCCTTCTCGTCGATCGAAGGCGGGGTTTGTTCGGGCGCCTTGCTGACCACGACCATCGCCGGGCGCAGCAGGCGGCCATTGAGCAGGTAGCCCTTCTGGAACACCTTGACCACGCTGCCGGGCTCCAGGTGCACACTCTCCTCCATCGCCATGGCCTGGTGATGCTCGGGATTGAACGGCTCGCCGTGCGGGTCGACCGGCTCCAGGCTGTAGCGCTTGAGCGTGTCGTGGAACATCTTCAGGGTCAGCTCGATGCCTTCGCGCATCGGCTTGATCGCCCCGTCGTCCGGGCTGGACATCTCCAGCGCGCGCTCCAGGGTATCGACGATCGGCAGCAGGTCGCCGGCGAACTTCTCCAGGGCGAACTTGTGCGCCTTCTCCACGTCCTGCTCGGCACGGCGGCGGACGTTCTGCAGTTCGGCAACGGCGCGCAGGCTCTGGTCCTTCGCCGCGGCGACCTGTTCTTCCAGCTCCAGCACGCGGGCGTTCAGGTCCTCGGCGGCGCCGGTTTCCGGCTGCTCGTTGAACTGGGAATCCTGAGTCTGTTGCTCGTCAGACATGCCACTCTCCAAAAAAGAAAATAAGCCTTTGAAAACAAAGCGAACCCAATGATCCGCGACTCTGCCGTCTATATGGGGGGCATTTTTTCGAGTTCAAGGGTGCCGGCCTCAAGGGAAGGCCCTGGGAGACGAGAGAGAATTGCCAGCGGCGGAAAATACTGTATAAATAACCAGACATTTCTGCGGAGCCACCGCCCATGCTGGTTCATCTGTCCGTGCACAACTACGCCATCGTCGAGCACCTCGATCTCGAGCTCGCCGCCGGCATGACCGTGATCACCGGCGAAACCGGCGCCGGCAAATCGATCATGCTCGACGCCCTTGGCCTGGCCCTGGGCGATCGCGCCGACAGCGGCGTGGTCCGCCCCGGCGCCGACAAGGCCGACATTCTCGCCAGCTTCGATGTCGCCGCCATCGCCGAGGCCCGCGACTGGCTGGCCGAGCGCGACCTGGAACAGGACGGCCCGTGCATCCTGCGCCGGGTGATCACCGCCGAAGGCCGCTCCCGCGCCTACATCAACGGCACGCCCTGCCCGCTCGGCGACCTCAAGCACCTGGGCGAGCTGCTCATCGACATCCACAGCCAGCACGAGCACCAGTCCCTGCTCAAGGCCGACACCCACCGCCGCCTGCTCGACGAATACGCCGGCAGCCAGGACCTCGCGCGCCAGGTACAGCTCGCCGCGCAACGCTGGAAGCAGACTCGCCAGGAGCTGGACCGCCTGTCGCGCAACGGAGACGAGCAGCGCGCCCGGCACCAGTTGCTCAGCTACCAGCTGGAAGAGCTGGAAAACCTCGGCCTGGGCGACAACGAACTGGAGACGCTGGAAGCCGAGCACAAGACCCTGAGCAACGCCGGCAGCCTGATCGCCGCCTGCCGCCAGGTGGTGGAACTGTGCAGCGAGAGCGACGCCGGCAACGTGCTCTCCGCCCTGACCTCGAGTCTCAACCGCCTCACCGCCTTCCCGAGCCAGCCGCCCGCGCTGGGCGAAGCGGTAAACCTGCTGTCCAGCGCGCAGATCCAGGTCGAAGAAGCCATTGGCGAGCTGAACCGCTTCGTCGACAACTTCGACGCCGACCCCATGCGCCTGCAGCAACTGGAAGAACGCATGGACGCCATCTACAGCCTGGCACGCAAGCACCGGGCACAGCCGCACGAACTGCAGGAACTGCAGCAACGCCTGCTGGATGAACTGGAAGCGCTGAACGCCGACGACGAAGCCGTCGAGCGCCTGGGCGACGAGCTGGCCGCCTATGCCCGGCATTATCGGGAGAAGGCGGACGAACTCGGCCGCATCCGCCGCAGCGCCGCGCCGCAACTGGCCAAGGCGGTGGAAGTCGAGATGCAGCGCCTGGGCATGCCCGGCGGGCGCTTCGCCATCGAGCTGCGCGATGCCGCTTCGGACGAGCCGCAGGTGAACGGCCTGGAGCAGCTGGAATTCCTGGTCAGCGCCAACCCCGGGCAACCGATGAAGGGGCTGGCGAAGGTCGCCTCCGGCGGCGAATTGTCACGCATCAGCCTGGCGATCCAGGTGATCACCGCGCAGACCTCGCGTATTCCCACCCTGGTCTTCGACGAAGTCGACGTCGGCATCGGCGGCCCCACCGCCGAAGTGGTCGGCCAGCTGCTGCGCCGCCTGGGCGAGCGCGGCCAGGTGCTAACCGTCACCCACCTGCCACAGGTCGCCGCCCAGGGCCACCAGCACCTGTTCGTGCACAAGGACCGCGACACCAGCGAAACCCGCACCGCCGTCGCCAACCTGAAGAAGGCCGAGCGCATCGAGGAAATCGCCCGCATGCTCGGCGGCGTCGACCTGACCAAGGAATCCCTCGCCCACGCGCGCAAGATGGTGGATTCGGCGACACAGGGATAAATCCCTGTAGGAGCGAGCTTGCTCGCGAACCGCATAACGCCGGAGCCGCCAGCAAAATCGTTTGCGAGCAAGCCCGCTCCCGCGAAAAGCCGCTAAACGAAAACGGCGACCCGAGGGTCGCCGTTCTGCATTGCGCGTACGCTTATTTCTTCTTGCGCACGTAGAGCACCAGGTTGTGATCGACGAGGTCGAAACCGCGCTCGTTGACGATCGCCCTCTGGCGCTTCTCGATTTCCGAGTCCATGAACTCGATGACTTCGCCGGTATCGACGCAGACCATGTGGTCGTGATGACCGCTGTCGGCCAGCTCGAAGACGGCATGGCCGCCGTCGAAGTTGTGGCGAACCACCAGACCGGCGGCCTCGAACTGGGTCAGTACGCGATAGACGGTGGCCAGACCTACGTCTTCCCCCGCCTCCATCAGCGCTTTGTAAACATCCTCCGCGCTCATGTGGCGTTGCTCGGCGGAATCGAGCATCTGGAGGATCTTGACGCGCGGCAGCGTGACCTTCAGTCCGACTTTGCGCAGTTCGTTATTTTCAACCATGTGTGCTTTCTCGGCGCGGGATGCTTCGCAGCTTCCATCAATGCAGGTATGATCGGGGTTTCGTCGCTCAGCCAAGATAGTGGAAGTCACCCCTCGATGCAAAACGCCAAGCTCATGCTGACCAGTCTCGCTTTCGCGCTGGGACTCGCCGCACTCGCCGGTTGCTCTTTCCCGGGGGTCTACAAGATCGATATCCAGCAGGGCAACGTCGTAACACAAGACATGATAGACCAGTTGAAGCCCGGAATGACCCGGCGCCAAGTGCGGTTTATCATGGGTAACCCGTTGATCACCGACACTTTCCACCCCAATCGCTGGGACTACCTGTACAGCATCCAGCCGGGCGGCTCACAGCGCCAGCAGGAGCGCGTGACCCTGCACTTCGGCGAGAGCGACCAGCTGATCGGCCTCAACGGCGATTTCATGCCCGGCGTGAGCCGCGACGAGTCGATCCTCGGCAAGGAAGGCAGCCCGGCCACCACGCCGTCGCAGCCGGCCCAGCAGCCCGAACAGCCCAAGGAAGAACCGGCCAGGCCCGGTTCCGTGGAAGAGCAGATCCAGAAGGAAGTGGACCAGGTGGAAACCGTGCCGATCCCGACCCCGGAACCGCTGGACACGACCCCGCAATAAGGGTCCGCTGCAACGAAGAAGCCCGGCCAGTGCCGGGCTTTTTGTTGCCTTCGATTTCCTTGCCCGAAGGCTCAGCCCCTGGCCGCCCTGGCCCGCGCCGCGCGCTGCTTGCGCACTTCCTTGGGATCGGCGATCAGCGGCCGGTAGATCTCCACCCGCTCGCCGTCTTCCAGCACGCGCTCATCGGGCCTGGCCACGGCCTTGCCGAAGATGCCCAGCGGGCAATTCCGCACATCCAGGCCGGGAAACTGCGCGGCGATGCCCGACAGCAGCACCGCTTCGCGCACCCGCGTGCCGTAGGGCACGCTCAGGCGCAGCAGGGCCTGCCGCTCCGGCAGCGCGTAGACCACCTCGACGGCAATGCTCGCCGGTTCAGCCATGGAGCTGCTTGGCGCGCTGGCAGAAGGCGTCGACCATGGTGTTCGCCGCCTGGGTGAACAGCGGGCCGAGGGTCGCCTTCACCAGCGCGCCCGCGTAGTCGAAGGTCAGGTCGAGGGAGATCTTGCAGGCCTTGTCGCCCAGCGCCTTGAAGGTCCACACGCCGTGCAGCTGGGTGAAGGGGCCTTCCTCGAGGTTCATCTCGATGCTCTGGCCGGGCACCAGCGCATTACGCGTAGTGAAGCGCTGGGTGATGCTGCCCTTCGCCACGGTCAGCTCGGCGCGCATCGACACCTCGCTTTCGTCCAGCACGGTGGAAGCCGAACACCAGGGCAGGAATTCCGGATAGCGCGCCACATCGTTGACCAGGTCGTACAGCGCCCTCGCCGGATAGGGCAGCAGCGCCGAACGCTGGATATGCGTGCTCATAGACGTCTCGCTTTGTTATGGGGCGACTCGAACGCCCGCTGATCAAAAACAGCGCGCATTCTCCGAGATTAGCCACGCCCCCTCAAGCTTGCATGCCGGCATGCGCCATCCCGATAGCGGCGCGGCGAGCGACTCCCTATAATGCGCGGCCTATGGCTAAACAGAAGAAACACCCTTCGGGGACCATCGCGCAGAACAAGAAGGCTCTGCACGACTACTTCATCGAGCAGCGCTTCGAGGCGGGCATCGCCCTGGCCGGCTGGGAAGTCAAAAGCCTGCGCGCCGGAAAGGCGCAGCTGGTGGACAGCTACGTGCTGCTCAAGGATGGCGAAGCCTGGCTGCTGGGCAGCCACATCACGCCGCTGACCACTGCCAGCACCCACGTCATCGCCGATCCGGTGCGCACGCGCAAGCTGCTGCTGCACAAGCGCGAGCTGGGCAAGCTGTTCGGTGCCGTGCAGCAGAAAGGCTACGCCTGCGTCGCCCTGTCGGTGTACTGGAAGAAGCACCTGATCAAGTGCGAGATCGCACTGGCCAAGGGCAAGAAAGAATTCGACAAGCGCGATACCGAGAAGGAGCGCGACTCCAATCGGGAAATCCAGCGCGCCATGCGCCACGGCAAGGACGACTGAGCCCCCGCGCGCCCTCCGTCAGCGAGGGCGCGTCGCCGGTCAGGCGTCCACCGTACCCTGGCGCCGTTGCGCCCGCTGCAGGCGCACTTCCTGGGCCTGGGCTTCGGCCAGCACTTCCTGCACGTAGTCGATGTGCCGCTGGGAAATCTCCCGCGCGGCTTCCGCCCGCCCGCCGACGATCGCCTCGAACAGGTCGCGATGCTGGCGCATCAGCTGTTCGCGGGTCTCGTCGCGCTGCGCGTACATCCCACCGATATTGGTCACCACGTTGCGCTTGAGCAGGTCGAACAGGCCGCGGATGGTGTGCAGCAACACGGCGTTGTGGCTGGCCTCGGCGATGGCCAGGTGGAAGGCCGCGTCCGCCGCGCCCTCCTCCGCCCGGCTGACCTTGCCGTGGCGCCGATAGCAGTCCTGCAGAGCGTCGAAAGCCTGCGTCAGACGCTGGTGATCCACCTCGGTCGCGCGCAGCGCCGCGTAATAGGCGCAGGAGCCCTCCAGGGTATGGCGGAACTCCAGCAGATCGCGCTGCGCATCCGGATTGCTCTCCAGCAGATGCAGCAGCGGGTCGCTGAACATCGAGCCCAGCCCCTCGCTGACGTAATTGCCCCCGCCCTGGCGGCTCATCAGCAACCCCTTGGCCCCCAGCTTCTGGATCGCCTCGCGCAGTGACGGCCGCGAAACGCCGAACTGCTCGGCCAGCACGCGCTCCGCGGGCAGGCGCTCGCCGGCCTTGAGGGTGCCTTCGAGGATCATTGCCTCCAGGCGCTCGACGATGTCATCCGACAGACGGCGCTGCTTGACCTGACTGAAACCCATCTTCCTGAACTCCACGAAAAAACGCTCTACGCCGCACCTTGCGCATCGAACGCGGCAGCCTGGACAGCCCCGGCGCCAGCCACAAGACCACGCCGCCCACCGGGGCGTCATCGACAAAAGTCGGACAGCCGCAAATTGACACGCCGGCGGCTGGGCTTTTACCCTGAGCGCTCGGCTTTGTAAATTGGTCTTACCAATTTACCAGAAAGTCGATTGCACGACAATAACGAACGCCGCGATCAGTCGACCGCCTGCCAGCGCGCCACAAGCGCAACGGAATCGTCCGACCGGCAACCAGGCCCTCCACCCAAAAACAATTAGGGAGCCAACCAGATGCAAACCTGGCAGCAGATTTATACCCCGCTCGGCAGCCTTGGCCTGTCGGCGCTGGTCGCCGTCATTCCGATCGTATTCTTCTTCCTCGCCCTCGCCGTGTTCCGCCTCAAGGGCCACGTCGCCGGCAGCATCACCCTCGCCCTCTCCATCATCATCGCCATCGCCGCCTTCGGCATGCCCGCCGACATGGCGGTCGCCGCCGCCGGCTACGGCTTCGCCTACGGCCTGTGGCCGATCGCCTGGATCATCGTCGCGGCGGTGTTCCTCTACAAGCTCACGGTCAAGAGCGGCCAATTCGAGGTGATCCGCAGCTCGGTGCTGTCGATCACCGGCGACCAGCGCCTGCAGGTGCTGCTGATCGGCTTCTCCTTCGGCGCCTTCCTCGAGGGCGCGGCCGGCTTCGGCGCACCGGTGGCGATCACCGCCGCCCTGCTCGTCGGGCTGGGCTTCAACCCGCTCTACGCGGCGGGCCTGTGCCTGATCGCCAACACCGCGCCGGTGGCCTTCGGCGCCCTGGGCATCCCGATCATCGTGGCGGGCCAGGTGACCGGCATCGACGCCTTCAAGATCGGCGCCATGACCGGCCGCCAGCTGCCGTTCCTGTCGATCCTCGTGCCGTTCTGGCTGGTGTTCATGATGGACGGCCTCAAGGGCGTGAAGGAAACCTGGCCGGCCGCGCTGGTCGCCGGCGGCAGCTTCGCCATCACCCAGTACTTCACCTCCAACTTCATCGGCCCGGAACTGCCGGACATCACCTCCGCCCTGGTCAGCCTGATCTGCCTGACCCTGTTCCTGAAAGTCTGGCAGCCGGCCGCCGAGCGCGAAGTGGTCGGCGTCTCCGGCGGCGCGGCGGTCCTGGGCGGCAGCGGCTCCCGCGGCACCGAGCCTTCGCCCTACGGCTTCGGCGAAATCCTCAAGGCCTGGTCGCCCTTCCTGGTGCTGACCGTGCTGGTCACCATCTGGACCCTGAAGCCGTTCAAGGCGATGTTCGCCCCGGGCGGTGCGCTGTACAACCTGGTGTTCAACTTCTCCATCCCGCACCTGGACCAGCTGGTGGTGAAGACCGCGCCCATCGTCGCCAACCCGACGCCGATCGCCGCGGTGTTCAAGCTCGACCCGGTTTCGGCCACCGGCACCGCGATCTTCCTCGCCGCCGTGATCTCGATGTTCATCCTGCGCATCGGCGCAAAAACTGGTCTGACCACCTTCAAGGAGACCCTGGTCGAGCTGAAGTGGCCGATCCTCTCCATCGGCATGGTGCTGGCCTTCGCCTTCGTCACCAACTACTCGGGCATGTCCACCACCCTGGCGCTGGTCCTGGCCGGCACCGGCGCGGCCTTCCCGTTCTTCTCGCCGTTCCTCGGCTGGCTGGGCGTGTTCCTGACCGGTTCGGATACCTCCTCCAACGCGCTGTTCAGCTCGCTGCAGTCCACCACCGCGCACCAGATCGGGGTCCACGACACCCTGCTGGTGGCCGCCAACACCAGCGGCGGGGTGACCGGCAAGATGATCTCGCCGCAATCCATCGCCGTGGCCTGCGCCGCCACCGGCATGGTCGGCAAGGAATCCGACCTGTTCCGCTTCACCCTCAAGCACAGCCTGATGTTCGCCGCCATGGTGGGCCTGATCACCCTGGCCCAGGCCTACATCTTCACCGGCATGCTGGTGCATTGATCGCGCCCTGATCGCCTGCGCGTCGACGATACCGGGTTGGAATGGCCCCGGGCCGCTCGCCTACAGTTGTAGGCGCCGCGCCCCCGGCCATTTCCGACCGGTCTCGCCCCGGCTCGCTCGATCCCAATCATCTCTACAGACGGAAGAGCCCATGATCATCTCTGCCTCCACCGACTACCGCGCCGCCGCCCAACGCAAGCTGCCGCCGTTCCTCTTCCACTACGCCGACGGTGGCGCCTACGCCGAGCGCACCCTGCGCAACAACGTCGACGACCTGGCCGGCATCGCCCTGCGCCAGCGCGTGCTGAAGAACATGTCCGAGCTGAGCCTGGAAACCCGGCTGTTCGACGAGACGCTGAGCATGCCGGTGGCCCTCGCCCCGGTCGGCCTGACCGGCATGTACGCCCGGCGCGGCGAGGTGCAGGCAGCCCGCGCGGCCGCCGCGAAAGGCATTCCGTTCACCCTCTCCACCGTATCGGTCTGCCCGATCGAGGAAGTCGCCCCGGCCATCGACCGCCCCATGTGGTTCCAGCTCTACGTGCTGAAGGACCGCGGCTTCATGCGCAACGCCCTGGAGCGCGCCAAGGCCGCCGGCGTGAAGACCCTGGTGTTCACCGTCGACATGCCGGTGCCCGGCGCCCGCTACCGCGACGCACACTCCGGCATGAGCGGCCCGAACGCGCCGCTGCGCCGCGTCTGGCAGGCCATGACCCACCCGCAGTGGGCCCTCGACGTCGGCCTGCTGGGCAAGCCGCACGACCTGGGCAACATCTCCAAGTACCGCGGCAACCCGACCGGCCTGGCCGACTACATCGGCTGGCTGGGCGCCAACTTCGACCCGTCGATCTCCTGGAAGGACCTGGAGTGGATCCGTGAATTCTGGGACGGCCCGATGATCATCAAGGGCATCCTCGATCCGGAGGATGCGAAGGACGCGGTGAAATTCGGCGCCGACGGCATCATCGTTTCCAACCACGGCGGCCGCCAGCTCGACGGCGTGCTCTCCAGCGCCCGCGCCCTGCCGGCGATCGCCGACGCGGTGAAGGGCGAGCTGAAGATCCTCGCCGACTCCGGCATCCGCAACGGCCTGGACGTGGTGCGCATGATCGCCCTGGGCGCCGACACCGTGCTCATCGGCCGCGCCTTCCTCTATGCCCTGGCGACCCACGGCGAAGCCGGCGTGAAGAACCTGCTGGACCTGTTCGAGAAGGAAATGCGCGTGGCCATGGTGCTGACCGGCGCCAAGACCATCGGCGAGATCACCCGCGACTCGCTGGTGCGCGCAATCGGCTAACGACAAGCCCCCGTAGGAGCGAGCTTGCTCGCGAACCCGCCCAGCTCCGTGCCCGCCCGGTTCGCGAGCAAGCTCGCTCCTGCGAAAAGAACGTGCCTCCCGGCCCGTTCGACTCAAAAGAACACCGATGGGCCGTCCAGCGGTCCACGCTCACCGATGATGACTGGAGCCGCCATGAGCCTGCCCGCCGCGTTCCTCGACACGGTAGAACACCTAATCCCCCGCGAGCGCCGCTTCGACGACCCGCTCTCGACCCTGGCCTTCGGCACCGACGCCAGCTTCTACCGGCTGATCCCCAAACTGGTGATCCGCGTCGAGAGCGAAGACGAAGTCGCCGCCCTGCTCAAGTCCGCCCACGCCCAGCGGGTCGCGGTGACCTTCCGCGCCGCCGGCACCAGCCTCTCCGGCCAGGCCGTGAGCGACTCGGTGCTGCTGGTGCTGGGCGACAACTGGAACGGCCGCGACATCCGCGACGGCGGCACGCAGATCCGCCTGCAGCCCGGCGTCATCGGCGCCCAGGCCAACGCCTGGCTGGCCCCCTTCGGCCGCAAGATCGGTCCCGACCCAGCCTCGATCAACGCCTGCAAGATCGGTGGCATCGTCGCCAACAACGCCAGCGGCATGTGCTGCGGCACGGCGCAGAACAGCTACCACACCCTCGCCGGCATGCGCCTGCTGCTGGCCGACGGCACCCTGCTGGACAGCGAGATTCCCGAGAACGTCGCAGCCTTCCGCGACAGCCACGGCGAACTGCTCGACCAGCTCGCCGAACTGGGCCGGCAGACCCGCGCCAACCCCTCGCTGGCCGCGAAGATCCGCCACAAGTACCGCCTGAAGAACACCACCGGCCTGTCGCTGAACGCCCTGGTCGACTACGACGAGCCGCTGGATATCCTCACCCACCTGATGGTCGGCTCCGAAGGCACCCTCGGCTTCATCAGCGCGGTGACCTACGACACCGTGCCGGACCACCCGCACAAGGCCAGCGCGCTGATCGTCTTCCCCAGCGTGGAAACCTGCTGCAAGGCGGTGACCGTGCTCAAGCAGCAGCCGGTGTCCGCCGTGGAACTGCTGGACCGCCGCAGCCTGCGCTCGGTGGAGAACATGCAGGGCATGCCGGCGTGGGTGAAGAGCCTGTCCGAGGGCGCCTGTGCGCTGCTCATCGAGTCCCGCGCGGCAACCCGGACGCTGCTGCACGAACAGCTCGCCCAGATCATGGCCGCCATCGCCGACTTCCCGGTGGAGAAGCAGGTCGATTTCAGCGAAGACCCGGCGGTCTACAACCAGCTCTGGCGCATCCGCAAGGACACCTTCCCGGCCGTCGGCGCAGTGCGCGAGACCGGCACCACGGTGATCATCGAGGACGTCACCTTCCCCGTCGAACAACTGGCCGAGGGCGTCAATCGCCTGATCGAGCTGTTCGACAAACACGGCTACGACGAAGCCATCCTGTTCGGCCACGCGCTGGAGGGGAACCTGCACTTCGTCTTCACCCAGGGCTTCGAATCGCCGGAGCAAGTGGCACGCTACTCGGCCTTCATGGACGACGTCGCGCAGCTGGTCGCGGTGGAATACGGCGGCTCGCTCAAGGCCGAGCACGGTACCGGGCGCAACATGGCGCCCTTCGTCGAGCTGGAATGGGGCCACGACGCCTACCAGCTGATGTGGCAGCTCAAGCGCCTGCTCGACCCCAGCGGCATCCTCAACCCCGGCGTGGTGCTGACCGACGACCCGCAGTTGCACCTGAAGAACCTCAAGCCGCTGCCGGCCGCCGACGAGATCGTCGACAAGTGCATCGAGTGCGGCTTCTGCGAGCCGGTCTGCCCGTCCAAGGGGCTGACCCTCAGCCCGCGCCAGCGCATCGTCATGTGGCGCGACATCCAGGCCAAGCGCCGCGCGGGCGTCGACACCACGGAACTGGAGCGCGACTACCGCTACCAGGGCATCGACACCTGCGCCGCCACCGGCCTGTGCGCCCAGCGCTGCCCGGTGAACATCAACACCGGCGACCTGATCCGCAAGCTGCGCGGCGAGGAAGCCCACCACGCCGGCACCGCCACCTGGCTGGCGCGCAACTTCGCCACGGCGATGAAAGGCACGCGCTTCATGCTCCACGCCGCCAACGGCGCGCGCAGGCTGCTGGGCGCGCCGCGCCTGGCCCGCCTCAGCGCCTCCATCAGCCACGCCAGCAAGGGCCGCGTGCCGCAGTGGACGCCGGCCATGCCGCAACCGGTGCGCCTGTCCACAGCCGCGCCGATCGTCGACAACGGCAAGCCGCGCGTGGTCTACCTGACCGCCTGCGTGTCCCGCGCCATGGGCCCGGCGGCCGGCGACGAGGAGCAGGTGCCGCTGATCGACAAGACCCGCCAGCTGCTGGAAAAGGCCGGCTACCAGGTGGTCTTCCCGGACAACGCCGACAACCTCTGCTGCGGCCAGCCGTTCGCCTCCAAGGGCTACAAGGAGCAGGCCGACGCCAAGCGCGACGAGCTGCTCGCCGAACTGCTGCGCGCCAGCCGCGGCGGCCTCGACCCGATCTACTGCGACACCAGCCCCTGCACCCTGCGCCTGGTGCAGGAACTGGCGGACGACCGGCTGAAGATCTACGACCCGGTGAAGTTCATCCGCACCCATCTGGTCGAGCGCCTGGAGTTCCAGCCGCAGGACAAGCCGGTGGCCGTGCACGTCACCTGCAGCACCCAGCACCTGGGCGAGAGCCAGGCGCTGATCGACCTGGTCAAGCGCTGCACCCGCGAGGTGGTCATCCCCGAAGGCATCCACTGCTGCGGCTTCGCCGGCGACAAGGGCTTCACCCTGCCCGAGCTGAACGCCCACTCGCTGCGCACGCTGAAAGACGCGGTGCAGTATTGCGAGGAAGGCGTCTCCACCAGCCGCACCTGCGAGATCGGCCTGTCCGCCCACGGCGGCATCGACTATCGCGGCGTGGTCTATCTGGTGGATCGCGTGACCCGCGCACGTCCGGTGTGACCGTCGTAGGAGCGAGCTTGCTCGCGAACAGCCCCGCTGCGGGGCCCGGATTCGCGAGCAAGCTCGCTCCTACAGGCGACGCCCGTCTTAACGCCCCGTTAAGCGAGCGCTGCCAGGCTCTGCCGCGAAACGGCCGCTGCGGCTATCCTGCTCGGGATGGTCGCGGCGGCGCCGCGCGATGAGGGGGCACCGATGAGAATCCTGCTGGCGGAAGACGACGCGTTGCTGGGCGACGGCATTCGCGCCGGGCTCGGCCTGGAAGGCGACACCGTGGACTGGGTCAGCGATGGCCTGGCCGCCGAGCAGGCGCTGCAGACCGACGAGTTCGACCTGTTGGTGCTCGACCTCGGCCTGCCGCGCAAGGACGGCCTGGACGTGCTGCGCGCCCTGCGCCGGCGCGGCGACCTGACGCCGGTGCTGATCCTCACCGCCCGCGACAAGGTGGCCGACCGCGTGGCCGGCCTCGACGCCGGCGCCGACGACTACCTGACCAAACCCTTCGACCTCGACGAACTGCTCGCCCGCGTCCGCGCCCTCACCCGCCGCCGCACCGGCCGCGCCGCGCCGCTGCTGCAGCACGGCGAGCTGCTGCTGGACCCGGCCACCCACCTGGTCAGCCTCGCCGGCGCGCCGGTGGAACTGGCCCCGCGCGAATACGCGCTGCTGCGCCTGCTGCTGGAACAGCGCGGCAAGGTGCTGTCGCGCGCGCGCCTGGTGGAAGCCCTCTACGGCTGGGACGGCGACCTGGAGAGCAACGCCATCGAGGTCCACGTGCACCACCTGCGGCGCAAGCTGGGCAACGGCCTGATCCGCACGGTGCGCGGCATCGGCTACGGCATCGACCGCCCCGCCAACCCGACCCCGCCGTGAATCCCGCCCCGCGCCGCGCCGGCTCGCTCAGCCGCCGCCTGCTGCTCCTGCTGATCGGCGGCATCTCCCTGTGCTGGCTGGTGGCCGGCCTGTTCACCTATCACCTGACCCACCAGCAGGTGAACCGCCTCTACGACCAGGACATGATCGACTTCGGCCAGGCCGCGATGAGCCTGGTGGACATCGCCGACGCCGTCGACGCCCAGCCCACCCCGCCGGGCGATATCCTCGACCGCAGCCGCAAGGCCATCGAAGGCCTGCCGCTGCTGCGCCGGGAAGCCACCCTGGGTTACTCCATCTGGTACCAGGGCCAGCGCCTGCTGGCGACCGACGGGGCGCCCGGCGGCATCGAGCAGCAGCCGCTGGGCCTCTCCAACCTGGAGCAGGACGGCCTGCACTGGCGGGTCCTGCAGATCGCCTCGACCGAGCCGGACGGCGTGCGCATCTGGGTCTTCGAGGACCTGCATTACCGCTCCAAGGCCCTGCGCCTGCTGCTGTTCAGCGCGCTGTTCCCGCTGCTGCTGGCCCTGCCGCTGTTCCTCGTGCTGGTCTGGGTCGGCGTGCGCCAGGGCCTGGCGCCGCTGCGCAGCCTGATCGAGCAGGTCCACCAGCGCAGCGCCCGCAGCCTGCATCCGCTGTCGCTGAACCGGGCGCCGGTGGAGGTGCACAGCCTGGTCAACGAACTCAACCTGCTGCTGGAGCGCCTGCAATCGGCCCTGGAGGCCGAGCGCCGCCTGACCAGCGATGCCGCCCATGAAATCCGCACGCCGCTGGCCAGCCTGCGCACCCACGCCCAGGTGGCGCTGCGCTCCGCCGATCCGGCGGCCCACGCCCACGGCCTGCGGCAGGTCAGCCGCAGCGTCGAACGCATCGGCGCGCTGATGGAGCAGATCCTGCTGCTGGCCCGGCTCGACGGCGAGGAACTGCACGAAACCTTCAGCCCCGTCGACCTCGGCCTGCTCGCCGAAGACAGCATCGCCGAACTCGCCCCCCAGGCCATCGACAAGGGCATCGAACTCACCCTCGACACCCAGCCGGGCAGCACGCTGATGGGGGTGCCGCTGTGGCTCGGGCTGATCCTCACCAACCTGGTCGGCAACGCCCTGCGCTACACCCCCGAAGGCGGCCGCGTGGCGGTAAGCCTGGAGCGCGCGGACGGCCGGCTGGTGCTCTGGGTGCGCGACAACGGCCCCGGCGTGGCGCCGGCCGAGCAGGCGGCCATCTTCACCCGCTTCTACCGCAGCCCCGGCGCCGCCAGCAGCACCGGCAGCGGGCTCGGACTGCCCATCGTCAAGCGCATCGTGGAAATCCACCACGGGCGCATCAGCCTGCACCCGGGACTGGACGGCGCCGGCCTGGGCGTTTGCGTCGAACTGCCGGCAACCACCGGCGAAAAAGTGTGAACCTGGCGAAAAATCCGGCAGTCCACCCTTTGCGGTCCCCGTGAGCGGCCCGCGACAACCCGGTGAATTTGCCAGGAGTACAACCATGAAACGTACCGCCTTGCTCATTACCGCCGCCCTGCTGGCGTCGCCGGTCTTCGCCGCCGACCCGTGCAGCGACAACCTCCAGAAGATCGACGCCGCCGTGCAGGCCAACGCCGGCAACGCCCAGACCCAGGACCAGGCCATGCGCCTGCAGGAAAAGGCCATCGAGGCCCAGAAGGCCGGCGACACCAAGGCCTGCATCGCCCAGACCGAAAAAGCCCTGAAGCTGCTCAAGCAGAGCGCCAAGTCCTGATTCGTCCTCGACGGCCGGCCTGGACGGCCGGCCGCCCCGCTTCCGGGTGCCCGCCGCGCCGGGGCGCTCGCCGCATCCCTGCGCCGATAAGCGCCGCGAAGCCCTCGCCATTCGCGAGATGGCAGTTCATTCCCCCGCCCGACCACCTACCTAAGATGTAGCGATTGCCGACCGACAAGAATCACAACCGGAATCGCCATGCCCCTGACGCACCTGCTCATCGCCAACCGTGGCGAAATCGCCATCCGCATCGCCCGCGCCGCCGCCGAACTGGGCATCCAGACCCTCGCGATCCACGCCGAGGACGACGCCGACTCCCTGCACACCCGCCAGGCCGACCAGACGGTAGCGCTGAAAGGACGCGGCGCCGGCGCCTACCTCGACCAGCAGCAGCTCATCGACATCGCCCTCGCCCACGGCTGCGACGCCGTGCACCCGGGCTACGGCTTCCTCTCCGAGAACGCCGGCTTCGCCCGCCGCTGCGAGGCCGCCGGGCTGACCTTCGTCGGGCCGGCGGCCGAGGTCCTCGACGTCTTCGGCGACAAGGCCCGCGCCCGCGACCTGGCGCGCGAGCACGGCGTGGCGCTGGCCGCCGGCAGCAACCGCGCCACCGCCCGCGAAGACGCCGAGCGCTTCTTCCGCGAACTGCCCGCCGGCGCCGGGATGATGATCAAGGCCCTCGCTGGTGGCGGCGGGCGCGGCATGCGCGCGGTACGCAGCGTCGGGGAGATCGCCGAGGCCTACGCCCGCTGCCAGGCCGAAGCCCGCGCGGCGTTCGGCGACGAGCGCCTGTACGTCGAACGGCTGATCCCCCGCGCGCGCCACATCGAGGTGCAGGTGATCGGCGACGGGCGCAGCGTCAGCCACCTCTGGGAGCGCGACTGCACCCTGCAGCGGCGCAACCAGAAACTGCTGGAAATCGCCCCCAGCCCCAACCTGCACCCACGCCTGCGCGGCGCCATCCTCGCCGCCGCCCTGCGCCTGGCCGAAGCGGTGAACTACCGCGGCCTGGGCACCTTCGAATTCCTCCTCGACGAAGACAGCGGCGACTTCGTGTTCATGGAAGCCAACCCGCGCCTGCAGGTCGAGCACACCATCACCGAAGCGGTGACCGGCATCGACCTGGTGCAGGCGCAGCTGCGCATCGCCGCCGGCGCCAGCCTCGCCGAGCTGAACCTGACCCAGGCCGAGATTCCCGCGCCGCGCGGCCACGCGCTGCAGCTGCGGATCAACCTGGAAAGCCTCGCCAGCGACGGCACGCCCCAGCTCGCCTGCGGCCGGATCAGTGCCTACGAGCCGCCCAGCGGCCCCGGCCTGCGGGTGGACGGCTACGGCTACGCCGGCTACCGCAACAGCGCCGGCTACGATTCGCTGCTGGCCAAGCTGATCGTCCACGGCAACGGCGGCTTCCCGCAGCTGGTCGAGCGCGCCTACCGCGCGCTCTGCGAATTCCGCCTGGAAGGCGTGGCGAGCAACATCCCGCTGCTGCTCAACCTGCTGCGCCAGCCGGACGTGGCCGAAAACCGCGTGACCACCCGCTACATCGAGGAGCACCTGCCGGCGCTGCTCGGCGCGCAGGAGCACGCGCATCCGCACCGTTTCTTCAGCCATGCCGGCGCGGCGCCGGAAGACTCCCGCGCCAGCGAGGCGCCGGCCGGCTGCATCCCGCTGGCGACGCCCAGCGCCGGCGTGCTGGTCAGCCTGAACCTGACGCCGGGCGACGCCGTCGCCCAGGGCCAGACCATCGCCGTGGTCGAGGCGATGAAGATGGAATTCGAGGTCAAGGCCAGCGCCGGCGGCATCGTCCACAGCCTCGCCGCCACGCCGGGCGACAGCCTGGGCGAAGGCAGCGCGCTGCTGTTCGTCGAGCCGGCGGAGATCGAGGCGCAGCACCATGAACGTGACGCCGTCATCGACCTCGACGCGATCCGCGCCGACCTTGCCGAAGTCATCGAGCGCCACGCCATCGGCCTCGACGAGCGCCGCCCGGACGCCGTCGCCAAGCGCCACAGGATCGGCAAGCGCACCACCCGCGAAAACCTCGCCGACCTGCTCGACGACGGCAGCTTCATCGAATACGGCGCGCTGGCCATCGCCGCCCAGCGCCGGCGCCGCAGCGTCGAGGAACTGATCGCCAGCAGCCCCGCCGACGGCCTGGTCAGCGGCCTGGGCAGCATCAACGCCGCGCAGTTCGGCGAGGACAAGGCGCGCTGCCTGGTGCTGGCCTACGACTACACGGTGTTCGCCGGCACCCAGGGGGTGATGAACCACAAGAAGACCGACCGCATGTTGCACCTCGCCGAGCAGTGGCGCATCCCGCTGGTGCTCTACGCCGAAGGCGGCGGCGGGCGCCCGGGCGACACCGATTTCGTCGGCGTGGCCGGGCTGGACAACATGAGCTTCGTCGGCCTCGCGCGGCTCTCCGGGCTGGTGCCTCTGGTGGGCGTGGTCTCCGGCCGCTGCTTCGCCGGCAACGCGGCGCTGCTGGGCTGCTGCGACGTGATCATCGCCACCCGCGATACCAGCCTGGGCATGGCGGGGCCGGCGATGATCGAGGGCGGCGGCCTGGGCAAATTCGCCCCCGAGGAAGTCGGCCCGAGCGACGTGCAGAGCGCCAACGGGGTGATCGACGTGCTGGTGGAAGACGAGGCCGAAGCCACCCGCGTCGCCCGCCAGTACCTCGCCTACTTCCAGGGCGACACCGACGGCTGGCAATGCGCCGACCAGCGCCTGCTGCGCCATGCGGTGCCGGAGAACCGCCTGCGCGTCTACGACATCCGCCAGGTGATCGAGCAACTGGCCGACAGCGGCTCGGTGCTGGAGCTGCGCCGGCACTTCGCCGCCGGGATGATCACCGCGCTGCTGCGCATCGAGGGCAAGCCCTTCGGCCTGATCGCCAACAACCCCATGCACCTGGGCGGCGCCATCGACGCCGAGGCCGGCGACAAGGCCGCGCGCTTCATGCAGCTGTGCGACGCCTTCGACCTGCCGCTCATCTCGCTGTGCGACACCCCCGGCTTCATGGTCGGCCCGGAGGCGGAGAAGACCGCCACCGTGCGCCACGTCTCGCGCATGTTCGTCACCGCCGCCAGCCTGGGCGTGCCCTGCTTCACCGTGGTGCTGCGCAAGGGCTACGGCCTGGGCGCCCAGGCCATGGCCGCCGGCAGTTTCCACGCCTCGCTGTTCACCGTGGCCTGGCCCAGCGGCGAGTTCGGCGCCATGGGCCTGGAAGGCGCGATCCGCCTCGGCTACGCCAAGGAGCTGGCCGCCGTGGAAGACCCGCAGGAGCGCCAGGCGCTGTTCGACAAGCTGGTCGCCACCGCCTACCGCAACGGCAAGGGGCTGAACATGGCGAGCTACCTGGAGATCGACGACGTGATCGACCCGGCCGACACCCGCCGCTGGCTGCTGCGCGGGCTGGCCTCGGTGCCGCGCCCGGCGCCGCGCCAGGGCAAGAAGCGCGCGATGATCGATACCTGGTGACCGGGCCGATCGGCTAGAATTCGCGGCGTCATCGGGGCGTCGCCGCGTGCCCCGCGAATGGGGTGAGCTCGACGCACCAGCGATCCCGCCCGGCCGCGCAACCTCCGCCACGACGGGAGCAGGCGTGGTCACAGGCAATATCGCGGCCGGGAGCGCCATCCTGATGCCATCGATCCTCACCCTTCGCTCCGGTCGCCGGGAGCCCGCCGCATGCTGACCTTCATCCTCGAACTGCTCGGCATGCTGCTGGTGATCCTGGTCGCCGCCGAACTCTTCACCAACGCGCTGGAGCACCTGGGCGAGCGCCTGGGCATCTCCGAGGGCGTCACCGGCTCGCTGTTCGCCGCCATCGGCACCGCGCTGCCGGAAACCCTGATCCCCCTGCTGGCGCTGTTCGCCGGCACCAGCAACGTGAACCTCAACCAGGAGGTCGGCGTCGGCGCCATCCTCGGCGCGCCGCTGATGCTGTCAACCCTGTCCACCTGCCTGATGGCCTGCTTCGCCCTGCGCGCGCGGGGCCTGAGCGGGCGCGTGCGCCCCGAGCGCAGCGGCCTGCAGCGCGACCTGAACTTCTTCCTGGTCGCCTTCAGCATCGCCGCCGTCGCCATGTTCGTGCCGACCCAGCACCTGCTCGTGCGCGTGCTCCTGAGCCTGCTGCTGGTGCTCACCTACGTCGCCTACATCACCCTGACGCTACAGGCGTCGCAGGAACTGGTGGAGAACGGCCACGGCACCGAGGCCGACCACCACATGTACCTGTCGCGCATCGGCCTGCCGACCAATCTCGCCACCATCCTGCTGCAACTGCTGCTGGGCCTGGTGCTGCTGGTGCTGGGCGCCAAGGGCTTCATCCATGGCGTCGAGGGGCTGTCGCACCTGCTGGGGCTCTCCGCGCTGCTGCTGTCGCTGCTGATCATCCCGATCGCCACAGAGCTACCGGAGAAGATCAACAGCATCCTCTGGGTCCGCCGCGGCAAGGACACCCTGGCGTTCGGCAACATCAGCGGGGCGATGGTGTTCCAGGGCACCCTGCTGCCCGCCATCGGCATCCTGCTCACCCCCTGGCAGCCGCGCACCGAGGTGCTCACCGGCGTGCTGATCACCCTCGGCGCCGCCCTCTGGCTGCGCCTCAATGCACAGCGCGACGGCCTGCCGATCTGGGTGCTGCTGTGCAACGGCGTGCTGTACGCCGCCTATCTGGGCATCACCCTGTCGCGCTGACGCGCGGCGCATTGCCTACACTGACCAGTCCGGGCTGCCGTTGCCGCGGCAGCCGCTCGTCATCGCGATACGCCGAAGGAGTGAGCATGAAAATCCTGGTAGTCCTGACCTCCCACGACCAGCTCGGCAGCACCGGCAAGAAGACCGGCTTCTGGCTCGAGGAGTTCGCCGCGCCCTACTACGTGTTCAAGGATGCCGGCGCCACCCTGACCCTCGCCTCGCCCAAGGGCGGCCAGCCACCGCTCGACCCCAAGAGCGACGAGGAAGACGCCCAGACCCCGGCCACCCGCCGCTTCCGCCAGGACGGCGAAGCCCAGGCCGCGCTGGCCAATACCGTGAAACTCAGCGAGGTGCGCGCCGACGACTACGACGCCCTCTTCTACCCCGGCGGCCACGGCCCGCTGTGGGACCTGGCCGAGGACCGCACCTCGGTGGCGCTGATCGAGGCCTTCCACTCCAGCGGCAAGCCCGTCTCCGCCGTCTGCCACGCCCCCGCGGTCTTCCGCCACCCGCGCGGCCTGGACGGCCAGCCGCTGGTGCAGGGCCGGCACGTCACCGGCTTCACCAACAGCGAGGAGGAAGCCGTGGGCCTCACCGACGTGGTGCCCTTCCTCGTCCAGGACATGCTCAAGGCCAACGGCGCCCGCTACAGCAAGGGGCCGAACTGGGAGAGCCACGTGGAAGTCGACCGCGGCCTGATCACCGGCCAGAACCCCGCCAGCTCCGAGGCGGTGGCCGAGGCCGTGCTGAAATTCCTGACGTGACAACGCCTTGCACCGCCCCGGGTTGGACCTCGGGGCGGCTTTCCCGTAGAATGGCCCGGACCTTCAAAGGTTTTGGGGCCGATTAGGATTCGACGCCGGTAACAAAACTCGAGGGGCATGCCGAGTAGGTGACAGTTCTCGTAAATCCGCTGCCACAACTTTATAGTTGCCAACGACGACAACTACGCTCTGGCGGCTTAATGCCCCAGCAGACCCTAGGGGATGCCTGTAAACCCGAAGATTAGGTCTGTCAGATAGAACAGGATCGCCGCCAAGTTCGCTGTAGACGTAACGGCTAAAACTCATACAGCTCGCTCCAAGCACCCTGCCACTCGGGCCGCGCGGAGTTAACTCAATAGAGATGGCTAAGCATGTAGAACCGACAGCGGAGAACTGGCGGACGGGGGTTCAAATCCCCCCGGCTCCACCAAATGCAAACGATAAGCCCCTGATTTTCCTAGCGAATCTCAGGGGCTTTTTCTTTTCCGGCTTGAGGTGTCGAAGAACTGTCGAAGCGCAGGGGTCAGGCGTGCGCTTCTTCGATATCCGCGAAATTGCTGATCTTCACCGCACCATCCGGGAATCGGGCGATCACTTCCAGCTGTCCGCCCATGGCTTCGATATGGCTGCGCAACGTGGAGATGTACATGTCCGTACGCTTCTCCATCTTGGCGATGGCCGGCTGCTGCACGTGCAGCACTTCCGAGAGCATCTTCTGCGAAAGCCCACGGGCCTGGCGCAACTCATTCAACGGCATCTCGGCCAGCAGCGCCTGAGCGTTTTCCTCGACACGGGCCTGAGCCTGGGGCGACATCTTCGCCCGCAGGTCTGCAAATTTCTTAGCCATCAATCAATCCCTCCTCGCGGAGCTGCCGCAAATGTTCGTCATAGAGGCGGTCGGCCACCGGGACGTTTACCTCGTACCAGCGATCATCCCCCGTCTTGTCACCACCGATCAGCAGTATCGCCGAGCGCCTGGGATCGAACGCATAGAGCGTGCGTAACGGTCGTCCGCCATGCTGGGTTCGCAGTTCCCTCATGTGCCCATGACGGGAGCCATTGATGCCGCTGCTATAGGGATGCCCCAAAGACGGTCCCCTCTCTTCAAGCAGACGTACGGTTACTGCCAGGGACTCTTGCTCAGCTTCAGAAAGAGACTCCCACCAGTCACCAAAATCATCGGTGTACTCGATATCCCACGCCACGAAATATAACCCCCATGAAATATTCCATCAAAGGAATTCTAAAGAAAGGCCGCAACCCCTGACAACGGACCGAATCTCACTGCATCCTGAAGATGATCAGGCGACAGATGTGCGTAGCGCATGGTCATCGTCAGCGTCGAATGGCCCAGGATTTTCTGCAGGGTAAGGATGTTGCCGCCGTTCATCATGAAGTGACTGGCAAAGGTGTGACGCAGAGCGTGGCTGGCCTGCCCTTGCGGTAGCTGAATCGTGGTGCGCTCCAGGGCACGGCGAAAGGAAGTGATGCAGGAGGTGAACGGGCCATGCTTGCGCCAATGCGCTCTGATCTTATCAGCCAACTCGGTTGGGATCGGAACGTGGCGTACCCTGCCTGACTTGGTTCCGGCATAGGTCACGACGTTACCTTGCAGCCGTTGTGGAGGCAGCTTTTCCGCCTCAGACCATCGAGCCCCGGTAGCCAGGCACAGCAGCGTCACCAGCTCCGTATGCGGGTTGTCGCAGCCGCTGCGAATAGCATCGAGGAGTTCGCCGATCTGGTCCGTGGTCAGCCATGACAACTCACGCTCCTGGAGCTTCAGCAGCTTCACCCCCGCCAGCGGGTTGGCGTAGTCGATCTGCCCCAGGTCTTTCAGCTCGTTGAACACCGCTCGCACGTAGCCCAGCTCGTTGTTCAGGGTCTTCCCCGATATCCCGTTTTCCAGGCGTTTACGGCGCAGGTGTGCATAGGCGGATGCGTCGAAACGTGTCGCAACCGGATCACCCAATCGAGCAGCCAGTTGCAGCAGCTTGGAGAGCCGCCGGGGCGCGTCGCGCAGTGAGTGGCCGTGCAGGTCGTACCAGAGTTGCACCAGCTCGGAGAGCCTGCGGCGATCCTTGGGCTTCAGGCTCCACGCAGGGTTCTCGATGCACTTCTGCCGCACCGTGGCTTCGAAGCGCTGGGCCTCACCCTTGGTCTTGAACCGCTTGCGGAAGCGCTTGCCCTTGATCGGTTCGACATCAACGAGCCAGCGGCCGTCCGGGAGCTTGGTGATGCTCATCAGACGGCATAGCCTCGCCTGAGGTAGCGGTCCGAGATGAGGTCCTTGATGTGCTGCTCCAGTTCGCGGCGAGTCCAACCCTTGGCCAGATAGTGGTCTTCGATGACGTGCCAGAATTCCAGTCGGTGGGCGGACTCAATAGCCTTTTTTGCGGGGACGCGCTCCCGTGCGATGAGGCTGATGAACTGGCCCAGGAACATCTCGCAGTTCTTGCCGGAGAAGCCCATGGCCGTCTTGTGGTAGCGCCGGTATTCGACACGTTCGATCAGCGGATCGGCTTCGACCTGGACCTTCACGTCCTGCATGATCAGCGACCAGAACGGGTCGTACACGGCATCCCGGGACAGCAACTTGAACGCCTCGCAGGCATAGCCGAACAGGCCTTGCAGGTGCGGGCATATCCCGGCGTAGGTCCGCGTCGCGATCACCGCGCCAGAGGGCAGGCAGGTGCCCTGAGCGAACTGATCGACGATGGAGTGGTGGAAGCGGAACTCGATGCGCCACACCGTTTCGTCCGGGTTGTAGGCGGCTTCACCTTCGCCGAATGGATCGCCATTGAGGCTGGACCAGACCGCGTTCCAGTAGTCCAGCTTGTCGCTCGCGCGCGCCTGCAGCGACTTGTTGTAGATGCACAGCTGCAGCCCGTTGGCGGAGCCGAACATGAAGGTCTCGCCACGTCCGTACACCGAGGCGTTGCCGTCGAATTCGATGCGGTCGATGCCGCTGATCTGGCGGACCCGGTTGGAGCGGCAGTGCATGCGATCCACGATGTTGGTAGGCGGGTTCCAGCCCTGAACATCCAGGGCGATGTGCACCGCACACTGGTTCGTCTCGCAATGCGTCAGTACCGCGGCGGCGAGGTCATCGAGCATGTCCTGGAGCGTCGAGGGATCGGTGCCGTCGATGGTGTGTGGGGACACTTCGATCTTCAGGTGCGCGCCGAGGGTGTCGAGCTTGATGTTGTGGTTCTTGATCAACAGGATCAGGCCCAGGTCCGCGTTCTGCAGGCGGAACTGGTAGCCGGAGTCGCGGCCGATGCGCCCCTTGGACCACTGGTGCCCGGCGAACTCGGCGGTGGACTCCTTGTCATCGAACAGCGCCATCACCTCGGGCCGGATCATGCCGTTGTACAGCTGACGCACCGTGTCCACGCCGCACCGCAGCACCCGAACGCCCGAGAGGTCGGTGAAGTCACCGGCTTGCGAGTCCATGAACAGGCGGCCATGCGGAGCGTCGATGATCTGGCCATCGGCTTGAACGAAGAGACGTTTCTGGTGGGTCACTTTTCTCATGGGATTCACCTAACAATGTCCAATTACCAACAGGTATGTTTTGCGTTGTCTGACGTGTTACAGGGCCGTCGACCTCCCCGCCTTGGTCGCTCCGAGGCGAGCCGCTCCTACGGCGGGTCGGTCAACGTCCAGCAACCGGGGCGACCCGCATCGAGCCAACAGGTGGGGTAATCGGGGTGATGCAGTTGCCAGATACCGAACAGGTAGGCGGCGAGCAGGAAGAGGATGGTCTTGAGGAAGAGGTACTCCGACATGGCGCGCTCCAGGACGTGAAGGAGAGTGGCTGGCGGAGCGAGAGGGACTGGAAGGGCGGGGTGCTGCTGCGGCGGCTGTCGGTGGGGCCCGTGCGCGCCGGGAGGAAGATCAACACCAAGGGCGCTGCCCTTGTCATCCCGCTCTCGCCGCCGAGGGCTCGGGAGCGCGGGGCGGAAGAGCTGCCCCACACTCCCCAGCCGAGGCTGTTTCTGGCGGGTGCGCGGTCAAGGGTGCGCTCCGCCCGTGCTTCCGTTCGCCGGAACGGTGGAGCTGTTCCGACGAGCCGGGAGCGCGGCCCCTGACCGGGACAGTTTGGGGCGGGCGATGCGGTCCAGTACGTTGCCGGAACCGTGCCGGTCGCGGTGCCGCATCACCCGGATCGTGCGGATGTTCGTCCAGAACATCTCGTTGGGAAATGGGTCGTCGCTGGCGACATTCTTGACCAGGAAGTACGGGTCTTCGTGGACACCCGACACCTGCAGGGCAACGCCAACGATGTGCATGCAGCACCACAGCGATTCCGGGTCCTGCTCCCATGCCAGTTCGACGAGAACGGTCTGGCCCAGATAGGCCAGCGCGCTCTGGGCGTCCAGGGTCACTCTCTCGCTATTCATGGCGGTAGTCCCCCGCGTCGAAGGTGGCCTTGCCCTTGTCAAGGTCGGCGCGGAAGCGGGCGAGGTTGACCATGCGGAAGGTACCCAGGTCGAGGCTGGGGATGGTGCCGTCTTCCGTCCATTGCTCCGCTTCGGCGTAGGACACGCCGCACATCTGGGCGAAGGCGGCGATGGTGCAGAGTTCGGGGGTGATCTGGGGCGTGCTCACAGTCGCGTCTCCTTCTCCATCAGCATGGCGGTCAGCTGCGCCACGTTGACCATCATGTGTTTGCCGTACTTCTGCGACGGGATGTAGCCGTTGCGAATCCAGCCCCAGACGATGTCGTGGCGGTCGCCCATACGTATCCAGTCGGCGAAGGCGCGCCACGGCATCAAGGGCGGGGGCGCAAGTAGGTCTTTCAGAGTGAGGTTCGTTTCTTCCACATCCATGGGCTTTCCTGCACTATGTTGGGCTTTGATGGGGTCCATCAGTGCGGATTAGCGGTGCATTAGTTGCACTGACGAAATCAAGATACCAGTGCAACGCAGAAGTGCAAATATTGAACCTATTGGGTTTATAGAACTTTATGGAATCAATGCAGGATAGAGCTGTAGCTCTTATCTATAAGACCGGTCTAGACGATCTAGTCAGGCAGTCGAGCATCAGCTACAGCCGTTGGAAAAATCTTCGCCATAAGCGGGTGAGATTGAGTACGGAGGAAGTTGAGGTGCTGGTAAAAATCTATCCTCAGTACGCTCTATGGGTAGCGAGCGGCCAGATTGCACCGGAAAGTGGGCAAACCAGTCCCGACTACGACGAAGCAAATCGAAACTTGAGCAATCAAGACGCGGGATAGAACTCACTACCAAGGTGGGCAAACGCTGGTACGCACGAAGCATCCACGCCCAGGATGCGGATACCTCAGAGAGCAAGGCTGACCACCCACCGGCCAGCCTTACCATCGATATAACTCTCACAGACTGACTACAGCACGTAGGGCTTCAGCAGCTCCGCGCGCAGTATCAATATCGACTCTGGCGCGCTGATCCCAAGACTCACCGTCTTTTCCCCGGTACGCGTCACACATACCGCGATTCCCTGATCCCTGATGTGCCGGATCAGGTCCTCATCACTCACATCCTGGTTCGCAGTCAACACGATCCGCTCATTCGCATGACGCTGAAGTACGAGATAGCTCATCGCTCGCTCCATGTTGCGGCTACTGGTCGACGCAACATGGCAGAGCGCAGAAGCGCCATAAGGCCGAAACAGGCTTTTCAGAGCTATCGTACTTTCAAGATGCCATCATCCTACATGCCAGTTAGAATCGACCCACGTAGACCCTGAGTCCGCCAGCAAGCAAGGACGCAACGTGCATGGAAAAGCGCGAGATTGACGAACAGCTCAAAAGCCTGAGCTTCGATATGGACGAGGAAATCGACGATCGCAACGAACGTCGGGGCCGGAAAGCCGCGCCACCTCGCCACGCCCACACTCCCATGGACCCCAGCCACGCCATCATTCTGGCCGCGATCATCATCGTCGGCGGCCTGTGGGGCGGAAAGCTGCTCTACGATTACATCCAGGAGCAACGCATCAAAGCCGCACTCAACGAAGCTGCTGCCCACATGGAGCAGACCATGAGGCAGGTTGAGCAAAACTCCAGACGCACCCAAGCAGAAATGCAGCAGCGAATGACTGCAGAAGAAGAGGCCAGAAAACAACGGCACGCTGAACAACTCGCCCAGGCCCAGGCAGAGCAAGCGCGCGCAAATCAGGAAAAGCGCTTCCAATCATCCCAGTGCCAGTTCTGGTGGCAGCAGCACAGTCAGAATCCTTCAGAACGAACCGCACAGAAAAAGACAGAAGCCTGCGGAGATTGATAACAGCTAGTGCAATTACTTATGGAGCAGGAAGAAAATGGAGTCAGTCGCAACTAGTGCGTCATGGTTTTTAACTGCAATTGATTATGCAGCGAAAACCACACCGTTTTTCCTCGCTATTTGCGGGGCACTTGCCTACTACTATCGAGAAAAAATTAAATCTATACTCGCGAGATCTGTTTCAGCTGAAATTGAAGAACTGAAAACAAAGCTCGCGAAGGATCTATCCTTACACCAAGCTCAGCTACAGAGAGAGCTGGAAACATATAAGGTCAGCTTGATTGCGGAAACAGAAAGGATTAAGGCAGCACAGGACTTAAAAAAATCCATTGCACTTAAATTCTATGAACGCAGATTCTCCGCAATAGCAGATATATTAGATGCCCATGCCGGACTAGAGACAGACATCATTGCACTGGCAAGGATTGAGTGCGAGCATGCTTTTGAACACGAGGTGTTCACTTCCCATCTTAAAAGCATTACCGAGCGCCTGAAAAAATCCGGGACGGCATATGGCGCCGCGCTTGTATTTATAGATAAATCCTTGCGAGATAATATTCTTGATTTTCGCATGGCTTGCACTGAAGCTTTAAAGATCCGCTCCAGTTCTATGTCGCCCGCAGTTGACGAAAACCATGAGACTCTCGCAAATCTTTTAAGGTCGGCAGTAAATCTTGAGAGGGAGCTCAGGAAGGCTATAGCTGAATACGAGAATATTTCCTGAGATGGAATGTTAAACAATAACCTTCCAAGCCATTGAAGCTTCAGAGCAAGGCACCTGGAAGAATGAAGGGACGCACTATGATTAAAGATCTTGAGCTAGAGGACTTCCTCGCTAGAAATAGAGTTCCTAGCGAAGTTTGGGAGTCGGCTGGGATTGAATGGAAACATCTAAAGGAAATCGGACTTGATCATGAGTCAAAGATAGACTCATTAGGTGATACTGCCGGATTTATTGCGGGGACCATGCAGAAGTTCAAGCGAGTACACTCGGTTCGTTGGCGAATCAAAGACGCTGAGCATCTGTTGGAGAAAATAGTCAGAAAGCTTGTCTCTCCTGAATCAAAGGAGAAGTACAAGAACATATGCAAAGACAACTACAGATCTATAATTACCGATCTAATTGGCGTTAGGTCCTTGCATCTATTCAAGGAGGATTTTGAGGAGATCCATCAGGAGATTGCTTGCACTTGGAACCTTGAAGAGACCCCGAAGATTTATATTCGCAGCGGTGATCAAACCCCTCAGGTAGATGAAAGAGAGTTTAGCGCACAAATTCACCCAAGTGGATATCGTTCAATTCATTATATAATCAGCACGCAGCCAAAAAAAGAAAAGATTCTCATTGAAGTTCAGGTGAGAACAATATTTGAGGAGGGCTGGAGCGAGATTGACCATCAGATTAGATATCCAAACTTCTCTGACAACACGCTAATTGAGTATTTCCTTCAGACATTCAATCGAATTTCTGGAAGCGCGGATGAAATGGGTAGTTTCGTTAAGATACTGGCCCTCGATATAAAATCAAAGCAAGCTCAGATGATAGAGCTATCAGGTGAAAGAGACAGAGCACTAAATGAAATGGAGAGAACCATTAACTCCATGCAAGTCGCAAAAAACCAAGGCGCTCAACTAACTGAACAAATATCTCAACTAAAGGATGAGGTTAATAGGCTGCGCGGAAATCTTAGCAAGCGAAACCCCTGGGAGTTCCACGCTGAGGAAATGCAAAAAATATTAGAAAACAGTAAGATTGCCTTTTCTTCCAGCGAGCGATGGAGGGAGATCGTGAATAGAAATCTTACGAACATTCACTCTTCGAATACAAGCTTTGGAAAAAGCCCCCCTCCTAAAGCACCAGCAGCGAAGCCAAAGAATAGTAAGCCAAAATCCGACTCTGACAAGGATAGTAAAGACTGATATATGTTGCCGTAGATGGTTCCGACACTGTCGAAAAAATGTCGAAAACAATTGCCACCACTTGCCATTACTACCTAGCCTGGCATTGATGGAGGCCGCAGTCTTATTGGCGTTGACCAACAATGACCATTAGTGGGGCAGGTAGAAAACGGGTTCAAATCCCCCCGGCTCCACCAAACGTAAACGATAAGCCCCTGATTTTCCTAGTGAATTTCAGGGGCTTTTTCTTGCCCGCAATTTACCTAGAACGTCAGGAACCCCAACCTGGGCAGCAGCGGTTCCGTACTCCCTTGTGTAACGACTTCCAGACACGGCCTGCACAGGCGCAGCCGCTCCGCATTGCAGAGCAATGGGCCGTCTTCATCCTTGGCGCCAAACGGGTCGTCGATCAGCACGCCCTTGATCAAGCCCCGGCGGAACAGTTCGCGGATGACGAGGAGATTGACCTCGGGATGCCCGGCGAGGTCGTTCACGGATTTGAAGTCGGTTTCCGAGAGCTGGCTGAGCACGGCGTTCAGCTGGGCCTGGGAAGGTTTTCGATTCATGGTGAACTCCGGGTAAAGCGGGCAAAGCAGTCACTATCGGCGTCGAATATTAATGCCTGATTAGAGGGATGGCAGGCCGACCAAGGTCGATCGGCCAGAGGGGAATGCCTGACTCAATCCCGCGAAATGCCCAGCTCCAGCAGGGCGAGGCGTTCTTCCAGGGCGGCGATGCGTCCTTCCAGTTCGACCAGGCGGGATTCGTCATGCCCGGCGCCGTCGCTGCGCTCGCCGGAGCTGCGGCTGCCGCTGGCGGCGATGGCGGCCTGGCGGTCGTCCTCGGTGCCCAGCAGGTGCATGTAGCGGTCTTCGCGCTGGCCGCCCAGGCGTTCCAGTTGCACGGCCATGCCCCGGCCGGCGAGGCGTTCCAGTTGATGGCGGACGTCCTCGGTGTCGTCGAAGTCGTGCATCCGCTGGCTGCGGGTGAGCAGTTCGTTGAGGGTCTGCGGGCCGCGCAGGAACAGCAGGCCGAGCAGGATGACCTGCGGCTTGACCAGCTCCAGGGCCTTGTCCAGGCGCTGCTCCCAGCGGTCGGCGCGGCTGCCCATGACCAGCCGGGTCATCTCGCGCCCTTCGAGGTGGCGCAGGGACTGGCCGACCAGGCCTGGGGTGAGGCTCATCACCGGGTCGCGGCTGGTCTTCTGGTTGCAGGCAGTGACCAGCGCGTTGAGGGTCAGCGGGTAGGTTTCCGGGGTGGTGACCTGCTTTTCGATCAGGCATCCGAGGACGCGGGCATCCACCGCACTCAGCGGTTCGAAGTCGGAGAGGGTGTCGAGCGACTGGCTCATGGCGGTATCCGTCAATGGAAGAACCGCCCTAGCCTAGCCAATTGCGCGGCGTTTGGCAGCCGCCGGCGCGCTCAGGCCGCGCCGGCCAGGCGGCGGTTCAGCGGGCGTTCGATCACGGCCCAGTGGGAGAAGGATTCGGCCAGTTCCCGCTCCCGTCCCTGCCCTTCGCGGCCGAGGGTGCGGCGCGCGAGATCGCCGGCGAACCAGTTGGCGGTGTTGGCCGCCACCACGCGGCCTTCGCCGTTGACCACCAGGGCTTCGTGGCCCATCTGCATCAGGCTGCCGAGCAGCACGCCCTCGAACTCGTGCAGGGCGATGTCGGCGGCGGCGACGCCGATGAAGCGGCCGTCGACCTGGATCGGCACGGAGAAGGCGAGGATGTACAGGTCGGTGCCGTAGAGGTCGACGAAGGGCCCGACCACCGAGGGTTGGCCGCTGCTGCGCGGGCGGGAGAACCAGGGCATGTTGAGGTAGTTGTAGAAGTTCTCGCTGCGCCGGTTGAAGTTCAGGCTCATGGGCACGACCTTGTCGCCGCGGCCGTGGTACCACCATTCCAGGTACATGTCCTGGTCGGCCAGCTCGCCCGGCTCGATCACCACGCCGGTGCCGTGCAGGCGCGCGCCGGTGTCGGTGAGGTCGTGGCGGATGCGCGGGCGCAACGCGCCGAGGTCCTTCGACGACGGTCGCCGGCCCTCTTCGGCGAGCTCCTGCCAGATCGCCACGACCTCGCCGGCCAGCTCGTCGAGGCGCTGGAAAACGTTACGGATGGAAGCGTCGATGCGCTGGGCGCAACGCTGGAGTTCATCCGTGGTTTGTGTGCTGGACATGACCGGGGCCTCGCGAATTCTTGTTATCACGCGGGCCATAGAGGCCCGCCGGGTCTGCTGGGTGGATCACTGGACGCGCCCCCGCGGCGGGCGGCGGGCGCGCCGGGAAAGCAGCAAGGGCTGTGCCACTCAGCCGTCGTCGAGCAGCAGGCTCAGGCGCAGGTTGATCAGGCGCTTGATCCCGCGGGTGACGTGGGCCTCGGCCAGCGCACCGGCGAGATTGGCGTCACCGGCGCCGATGGCTTCGAGGATGGCGCGGTGCTCCTGGGCGATGGCCGCCGCGCCGGGGAAGCCCTCCCGCGGCAGCCACAGCCATTCGCCGATCTCGGCCTGCAGGCGCATCTCCGCGTGGGTGAGGCGCACGGACTGGGCGGCGACGGCGATCTCGATATGGAAGCGCGCATCGGCGCGGCGCTGCTCCTGGCGCGTGGTGGCGCTCGCCAGGGCATCGAGGTACTGGGCGATGCGCGCGTGTTCGTCGGGCGTGGAACGCTGGGCCGCCAGGCGCGCGGCGGCGCCGGCGATGGCGACGTGCTCGTCGCCCAGGTCGCGCAGTTCCAGCGCACTCATCTGGCGCAGCTGGCCGAGCAGCGCGTCCTCGGAGGTGCGCTGCGGCGAGCAGACGAAGCTGCCGCCATTGCGCCCGCGCCGGGTCTCGATCACGCCGCGTTCGCGCAGCTCCGCCAGGGCGTCGCGCAGGGTCACGGTGGCGACGCCGAACTGCATCGCCAGCTCGCTTTCGCTGGGCAGTTGCTCGCCCTCGGCGTAGAGGCCGAGATCGACCATTTCCACCAGTCGGCGCGCAACTTCCTCGGTGCGCCCTTCCTGGCGCAGGCGCATGAAGCTGGCGGGGCGGACTTTCCTGAATTCGTTCATAGGCAGCGATGCGCGGGGCGCCGGTGACGGACGCTTCCTGCGCTGGGGATTCCTGTTCTGGCGTTCTGTCTGGGTCTCGGAGGCGAAGTCTACCCCGCGCGGAAGCCCCTGTGGCAGCGGCTCCGCACAAAACTATGTCTCCATATTTTTAAATGGATACATGGGCTTTCAACAAGGGATTTTCACACAAAAACCTCTTTCGAACGCTCGTTTTTTGCCCAGTATTGGCAAGCGCGAAATCATAAGATATGGTTTTAAATGTATTAGCCAGCGACGGCCCGAGAGCCGTCCCCGCCAACAACAGCAAGAACGAGGAGCGATACGCATGAGCCAGCCAACCCGCGCCGAATGGGAAGCCCGCGCCAAGAGCCTGAAGATCGAGGGCCGCGCCTTCATCCAGGGCGAGTACCTTGCCGCCGCCTCCGGCGACACCTTCGACTGCATCAGCCCGGTGGACGGTCGCCTGCTGGCCAGGGTCGCCAGCTGCGACACCGCCGATGCCGAGCGCGCGGTGCAGAGCGCCCGCGCCACCTTCGATTCCGGCGTCTGGTCGCGCATGGCGCCGGCCGCGCGCAAGGCCGTGATGATCCGCTTCGCCGCGCTGCTGGAGGAGCACGCCGAGGAACTGGCGCTGCTGGAAACCCTGGACATGGGCAAGCCCATCGGCGATGCGCTGAACGTCGACCTGCCGGGCGCCGCGGACTCCATCCGCTGGAGCGGCGAGGCCATCGACAAGATCTACGACGAAGTGGCCGCCACCTCCCAGGACCAGCTCGGCCTGGTCACCCGCGAGCCGATCGGCGTCGTCGCCGCCATCGTGCCGTGGAACTTCCCGCTGATGATGGCCGCCTGGAAGCTCGGCCCGGCGCTGGCCACCGGCAACTCGGTGATCCTCAAGCCGTCGGAGCGCTCGCCGCTGACCGCCATCCGCATCGCCCGGCTGGCCATCGACGCGGGCCTGCCGGCCGGCGTGCTGAACGTGCTGCCGGGCTACGGCCACACCGTCGGCAAGGCCCTGGCGCTGCACATGGACGTGGACACCGTGGTGTTCACCGGCTCCACCCGGATCGCCAAGCAGCTGATGGTCTACGCCGGCGAGTCGAACATGAAGCGCGTCTGGCTGGAGGCCGGCGGCAAGAGCCCGAACATCGTCTTCGAGGACGCGCCGGACCTCGCCGCCGCCGCCGAATCCGCCGCCGCCGCCATCGCCTTCAACCAGGGCGAGGTGTGCACCGCCGGCTCGCGCCTGCTGGTGCAGAAGTCGATCAAGGCGAAGTTCCTGCCCCTGGTGGTCGAGGCCATCAAGGGCTGGAAGCCGGGCAACCCGCTGGACCCGGAAACCAACGTCGGCGCCCTGGTCGACGGCCGCCAGCTGGACCAGGTGCTGGGCTACATCCAGGCCGGCCAGGACGAAGGCGCGACGATTCTCACCGGCGGCAAGCGCGTGCTGGAGGAAACCGGCGGCACCTACGTCGAGCCGACCCTGTTCGACGGCGTGAGCAGCGCGATGCGGATCGCCCGCGAGGAAATCTTCGGGCCGGTGCTGTCGGTCATCGAGTTCGAGGACGCCGAGGATGCCGTGCGCATCGCCAACGACACGCCCTACGGGCTGGCGGCGGCGGTGTGGACCCGCGACATCTCCAAGGCCCACCTCACCGCCCGCGCCCTGCGCGCCGGCAGCGTGTGGGTGAACATGTACGACGGTGGCGACATGACCGCGCCCTTCGGCGGCTTCAAGCAGTCGGGCAACGGCCGCGACAAGTCGCTGCACGCCTTCGACAAGTACACCGAGCTGAAGGCCACCTGGATCAAGCTGTAACCGCAGTGCCTGCGACGGCGCGCGGGCGATCCGCGCGCCGGAGAATAACAACAACGCCTTTTTCGCTGCGGCAGTCGATGCCGCCAGGACAATCACGATGAACAGCTCGGTACAGCCAGGCATCGCCCTGGACCGCGACGCGGAGCAGCTCCGCGCGCTGGGCTACACCTCGAATTTCGAACGCAGCATGAGCCTGTGGCAGAACTTCGCCCTGGGCTTCACCTACCTCTCGCCGGTGGTCGGCGTGTACACCCTGTTCGGCCTGTGCCTGGCCGTGGGCGGGCCGCCGATGTTCTGGTCCTACCTGCTGGTGGGCATCGGGCAGATGCTGGTGTGCCTGATCTTCTGCGAGGTGGTCTCACAGTTCCCCATCTCCGGCGGCGTCTACCCCTGGGCGCGGCGCCTGGTGGGCAAGCGCTGGGCGTGGATGGTCGGCTGGATCTACTCGGTGTCGCTGTGCGTGACCATCGCCGCCGTGGCCCTGGGCGCCGGCCCGTACATCGCCACCCTGCTCGGCTTCGAATCCACGCCGGTGACCAACACCTTCGTCGCCCTGGCGCTGACGGTGATCGCCACCCTGCTCAACCTCTCCGGCACCAAGCTGCTGGCCCGCGTGGCGATGTTCGGCTTCATCTGCGAACTGCTCGGCGCGCTGGTGATCGGCTCCTACCTGCTGCTGTTCCAGCGCCACCAGCCGTTCTCGGTGCTGTTCGACACCTTCGACATCCAGATCGACGGCAGCTACTGGCCGGCGTTCCTCGCCGCGTCGCTGGCGGGCATGTTCCTCTACTACGGCTTCGAGGCCTGCGGTGACGTCGCCGAGGAAACCCCGAACCCCAGCCGGCGCATTCCCAAGGCCATGCGCATGACCATCTGGATCGGCGGCGGCGCGGCGATCTTCGCCGCCCTGGCGCTGATCCTCGCGGTACCGGACATGCAGGCGGTGATCTCCGGCGCCGACAAGGACCCGATGACCACCATCCTCGACAACGCCTTCGGCACCACCGGCGCGCGCCTGGTGATGGCGGTGATCATCGTGTCCTTCGTCTCCTGCGTGCTCAGCCTGCAGGCCGCCGCCAGCCGCCTGCTGTACTCCTACGCCCGCGACGAGATGGTGATGGGCAGCGGCCTGCTCAAGCGCCTGTCGCCCAACACCCACGTGCCGACCGCCGCGCTGATCGCCTGCGGGGTGATTCCCGCCGTGATCGTCTGCGCCGGCTTCTACTTGCAGAACGCCATCGCCATGGTGGTGAGCTTCGCCGCCATCGGCATCTACCTGTCCTTCCAGATGATCGTCGGCGGCGCCCTGTTCGCCCGCCTGCGCGGCTGGAAGCCCAGCGGCGCCTTCACCCTCGGCAAGTGGGCCTGGCCGGTGAACATCGCCGCGCAGATCTATGGCGTGCTGGCGATCGTCAACATGTCCTGGCCGCGCACCCCGGATGCGCCCTGGTTCCTCAACTACGGGATCATCCTGGTGGGCGGCATCGTGATCGCGCTGGGGCTGCTGTACATGCTGCTGTTCCGCCCGTACGACAAGGGCACCGCGCCGCACGGGGACGCCTGGAAGCTGCATCGGCAATAAGCGTTCCAGCGAAACGAAAACGCCCGGCTGATGCCGGGCGTTTTTCATCGGGAGCGCACCCGCGAACGGGCGTTTCCGCTCAGGCGGCAGCCCCGCCGGTGATGGCCTCGAAGCCTTGCCGGATCTGCTCTTCCGGCAGGTTGTCACCGATGAAGACGATCACGCTCTCGCGCTTCTCGTCGTCCTTCCACTCGCTGTCCCAGTCGAAGCCGTAGAGCCGCAGCACGCCCTGGAACACCAGGCGGCGCTCCTCGTCGGCGATGTTCAGCACGCCCTTGTAGCGCAGCAGCGAGTTGCCGTGCCATTGCAGCAGGTCGTCCATGAACGCGCTGAGGCGCTCGATGTCCAGCGCGCGCTCGCTGCGCAGCACCAGGGTGGTGATGCGGTCGGCGGTGTCCGCCGCCGGGCGCGCGGGGCGCAGCAGCGGGCGCAGGCCAACGTCGGCGTTGAGGTTGAAGCCGCGCACGTCGAGCAGGCGCTCCAGCTCGATGGCGCCGTGCGCCACCGGATGGATCTCGGCGCGGCGGTTGATGCGCTGCAGGCGCTCCAGCAGCGCGTCGTACTGCTCCGGCGACGCCAGGTCGCGCTTGCTCACCAGGATGCGGTCGCCGAAGCCGACCTGGGCCTGGGCGATGGCTTCCTGCAGGTGGCGCTCGGCGTTGGCGGCGTCCACCAGGGTGATGATGCCGTCGAGCAGGTAGCGCTCGCGCAGCGTCTCGTCGACGAAGAAGGTCTGCGCCACCGGGGCCGGGTCGGCCAGGCCGGTGCATTCGATCACCACCCGGTCGAAGTCCAGCTCGCCGTTGTCGCGGCGCTCCAGCAGGACGAACAGCGCGCGCTCCAGGTCGGTGTTGATGGTGCAGCAGACGCAGCCGTTGGACAGCGTCATCACCTGCACCGCGTCGTCGCCCAGCAGTTGGCCGTCGATGGGCGTCTCGCTGAACTCGTTCTCGATCACGGCGATCTTCAGGCCATGCTCGGCCTTGAGGATGTGCTTGAGCAGGGTGGTCTTGCCCGCCCCGAGAAAGCCGGTGAGGACGGTCACCGGAATCTGCGGCGCGCTTGCGGAATCGGTCATGGGGACATCCAGGCAATCGGAAATGAAAACGGGCCGCGATCGCTCGCGGCCCGCATCTCTATTCATGAAACGTCGGCGAGGCAGCCGAGGCAAGGCGCCAGTGGCCGGAAAAAGCGGAGTCTACTGCAGTAGATGAGCATTTTTCCGGCCGCTGGCAACGCAGCATCGGCCACGCAGCCAGTTTCATCCGATCAGCAGCAGCGGATCGGTCTCCCCTTGCCGCCACCGTAGCGCGCCTCCTGGCGCTCGCGGAAGAACTCCTCGTAGGTCATCGGAGTCTTGTCCGGGTGCTTGTTCTGCATGTGCTGAACGTAGGTGTCGTAGTCGGGCATGCCGACCAGCATGCGTGCGGCCTGCCCGAGATACTTACCCATGCGGCTGAGGTCGTTGAACATGATGAACCTCCGTCAGGCGTCCGGAATCGGCTGGAAGGGCGCTTCCTTGTCGGTGCGTTCCTTCTTGCTCCAGGCGCTGGCGCCGACCTTGATGGAGTACACCAGCACGCTGAACACCACCAGCAGGAACAGCACGGTGAGGCCGGCGTTGATGTAGGCGTTGACCATCACGGTCTGCACCTGGGCCAGGTCCTTGGCCGGAGCCAGCACCTGGCCGGCATCCAGCGCGGCGCCGTACTTCTTGCCCAGCGCGACGAAGCCCACGGCCGGGTTCGAGTCGAAGATCTTGATCAGCCCGGCGGCGGAGGTGCAGATCAGCAGCCAGGCGGCCGGCAGGGCGGTGACCCAGACGTACTGCTGGCGCTTCATCTTGATCAGCACGACGGTGGCCAGCATCAGCGCGATGCCCGCGAGCATCTGGTTGGAGATGCCGAACAGCGGCCACAGGGTGTTGATGCCGCCCAGCGGATCGACCACGCCCTGGTACAGCAGCCAGCCCCACAGCGCGACGCAGCCGCCGGTGCCGACGATGTTGGCGGTCCAGGATTCGGTCTTCTTCAGCGCCGGGACGAAGTTGCCCAGCAGGTCCTGCAGCATGAAGCGCCCGGCACGGGTGCCGGCGTCCACCGCGGTGAGGATGAACAGCGCCTCGAAGAGGATCGCGAAGTGGTACCAGAAGGCCATGGTGTTCTCACCCGGCAGCACCTGGTGAAGGATGTGCGCGATGCCCACGGCGAGGGTCGGCGCACCACCGGCACGGGCCAGGATGGTGGTTTCGCCGATGTCCTTGGCGGTCTGCGTCAGCACCTCGGGGGTGATCACGAAGCCCCAGCTGCTGACGGTGGCGGCCACCGCGTTGACGTCGGCGCCGACCACGGCCGGCGGGCTGTTCATGGCGAAGTACACGCCCGGTTCGATCACCGAGGCGGCGACCATCGCCATGATGGCCACGAAGGATTCCATCAGCATGCCGCCGTAGCCGATGTAGCGGGCGTCCGGCTCGCGGTTGAGCAGCTTGGGCGTGGTGCCGGAGGCGATCAGCGCGTGGAAGCCGGAAACGGCGCCACAGGCGATGGTGATGAACAGGAACGGGAACAGGCCGCCTTTCCACACCGGGCCGGTGCCGTCGACGAACTGGGTCAGGGCCGGCATCTTCAGGCCCGGCATGACGATCACGATGCCGATGGCCAGGGCGACGATGGTGCCGATCTTCAGGAAGGTCGACAGGTAGTCGCGCGGCGCCAGCAGCAGCCACACCGGCAGCACCGAGGCGATGGCGCCGTAGGCGATCAGCAGCCAGGTGATCTGCACGCCGGTGAAGCTGAACACCGGGGCCCATTCGGGGTTGGCGGCAACCTGCCCGCCGAGCCAGATGGAGCCCAGCAGCAGGGCCACGCCGATCACCGAAATCTCACCGATGCGGCCCGGGCGGATGTAGCGCATGTACACGCCCATGAGGATCGCGGTCGGGATGGTCGCCATCACCGTGAACATGCCCCACGGGCTGCCGGCCAGGGCCTTGACCACGATGAGCGCGAGCACCGCGAGGATGATGATCATGATCAGGAACGCGCCGAACAGGGCGATGGTCCCCGCCACCTGCCCCATTTCCTCGCGCACCAGTTCACCCAGCGAGCGCCCGTTGCGGCGGCTGGAGATGAACAGGATCATGAAGTCCTGCACCGCGCCGGCCAGCACCACTCCGGCCATCAGCCAGAGCGTGCCGGGCAGGTAGCCCATCTGTGCGGCGAGTACCGGACCGACCAGCGGGCCGGCGCCGGCGATGGCGGCGAAGTGGTGACCGAAGAGGATGTGCTTGTTGGTCGGGACGTAGTCCAGGCCATCGTTGTTGAGCACCGCAGGGGTCGCTCGGTTGGGGTCCAGTTGCATCACCTTCTCGGCGATGAACAGGCTGTAGTAGCGGTAGGCGACCAGATAGATGGCGACTGCCGCAACGACGATCCACAGTGCGTTGACGGTTTCGCCGCGGCGAAGGGCCACGACTCCCAAGGCAAAGGCACCGACTATCGCCACCGCAAGCCATGCGAGGTGACGCAGCAGGTTGTTGTTATTGTTCATAGCGAGGCTTCCGACAGATTGAAGGCGAGAATTCGCAGAAAAAATTCTAGTCCTTTCCTACGACCCGTTCATACGACCTTAGTCTAGGTCGGTGACGTGTTTATTTCCCGAACCTCACTGCGACCTCTTCGCGCAGCGCGCAAAAGAAAGGCCCGCCTCCAGGGCGGGCCTTCGCGGTTCGGCGGGGCTCAGGCCGGCTGCTTGACGTACTGCGACAGGACCTGGTCGCGGCTCATCACCGTCAGGGTGTTGTTCAGCACCTGTTCGCCGGTGGCGTTCTGCGAGGTGAAGATTTCGCTGAAGTGCTGCTGGGTGACCTGGGCGAAGTGCGCACGGTCCTCGGTGGGAATGCCCAGCAGGACGGCGTAGGCGTCCAGCGCTTCGCCATGCCCCTGGGCCATGTTCTCGGCGATGTTGTCGAGCATGCCGTTCATGGCGAAGATCGAGCGGCCGCCGTAGCTGATGCGCTGGTTGGAGTCGCAACCGTTGGTGCCTGAGGTCAGGCCGAAGGTGGCGTTGCCGGAGGTGCCGTTGGTGGTGGTGGCGAGCAGGTGCTGGAACAGGCCCCGCTGGCCCTCGAAGACCATGTTGCCCCAGCCGCATCCCTTGCCGCTCTGACCGGCCTCGTCGGCCTGCGCCAACAGGCTGGCGGCGCCCAGCACCCCGAAGATCAAACCCTTGCTGATGAACTTCTTATCCATGTTCTGCACTCCGCTATTGGTATTGGATTGACGCCCATGGAGCTTTGGCGAGACCCGGCGACCTGTCAAACCCGTGACCGCCGCGCGCCAGGGGGTAGACGACGGCAGGGCGGCCCGACGTATTGCACGGCACTTGGCTATAGTTGAGGCGATCCCGATCGACCGGAGAGCCACGACATGACTGACGACCACGCCGAGCGCCGGCGCTTCCGGCGCATCGCCTTCGATGCCGGCACGGAAATCAGCCAGGGCGAGCGGCGCTGGAAAGTCGTGCTGCTCGACCTGTCGCTGCAGGGCGTGCTGGTGGAACGCCCCGAGCACTGGGACGTGGTGACCGGCGAACCGGTGCAGGTGCGCATCTACCTGGGCTTCGACGTCAACGTCTACATGGACGCCGAGCTGGCTTGGGAGCGCGAGGGCCTGCTGGGCTTCAACTGCCGCTACATCGACCTGGAATCCATCAGCCACCTGCGCCGGCTGGTGGAGCTGAACCTGGGCGACAAGTCCCTGCTGGAGCGGGAGCTGACACTGCTCGGCGAGCACTGAAGCGCCCCTGCAGGAGCGAGCTTGCTCGCGAACAGCCCCAGCCGCGCAGTTATCGGGAAAGCGTTCGCGAGCAAGCTCGCTCCTACGAAAAGCGGCTACTCGAACAACGCATCCAGCGCCTGCTCCAGGCGCGTCACCGCGATCACCTGCAGGCCCGCCGGCGCCTCCTTCGGCGCGTTGCCCCGGGGCACGATGGCGCGCTTGAAGCCGTGCTTGGCCGCCTCCTTCAGGCGCTCCTGGCCGCTGGGTACCGGGCGCACCTCGCCGGACAGGCCGACCTCGCCGAACACCAGCAACTGGTGATCCAGCGGCCGGTTGCGCAGGCTGGACATCACCGCCGCCATCAGCGCCAGGTCCGAGGCGGTCTCCAGCACCTTCACCCCGCCCACCACGTTGAGGAACACGTCCTGGTCGTAGGTCGGGATGCCGCCGTGGCGGTGCAGCACCGCCAGCAGCATGGCCAGGCGGTTCTGATCCAGGCCGAGGGTCACCCGGCGCGGGTTGGCCAGGTGGCTGGTGTCCACCAGCGCCTGCACTTCCACCAGCATCGGCCGCGAGCCTTCCCAGGTGGCCATGACCACGCTGCCGGGCACCGATTCCTGGGCGCGGGTGAGGAAGATCGCCGAAGGGTTGGACACTTCCTTCAGGCCACGGTCGGTCATGGCGAACACGCCCAGCTCGTTGATCGCGCCGAAGCGGTTCTTCACCGCCCGCAGCAGGCGCAGGCGGCCGTCGGATTCGCCCTCGAAATACAGCACGGTGTCGACCATGTGCTCCAGCACGCGCGGGCCGGCCAGCGCGCCTTCCTTGGTGACGTGGCCGACCAGGAAGATCGCCGTGCCGCTCTGCTTGGCGAAGCGCACCAGCAGCGCCGCGCTCTCGCGCACCTGGGCGACGCCGCCGGGGGCCGATTGCAGCTGTTCGGTGAAGATGGTCTGGATCGAGTCGATCACCATCACCTTCGGCTGCTCCTGGCGCGCGGTGGCGATGATGCTTTCGATGCAGGTCTCGGTCATGACCTTGAGCTTGTCTTCCGGCAGGCCGAGGCGGCGGGCGCGCATGGCGACCTGCTGCTGGGACTCCTCGCCGGTGACGTAGAGCGCCGGCAGGCGCGCGGCGACGTTGCAGAGGGTCTGCAGGAGGATGGTGGACTTGCCGATGCCGGGGTCGCCGCCGATCAGCACCACCGAACCGTCGACCAGGCCGCCGCCGAGCACGCGGTCCAGCTCCGCCGAGGCGGTGGAGAAGCGCGGCATCTCCTCGACGCTGACTTCGGCGAGGGTCTTGATGTTGGCCTGCTGGCCGGCCCAGCCGCCACGGCCGGAGCTGCCGGAACCGCCGGTGGGCGTGGTGTCGACGACGGTCTCGACCAGGGTGTTCCAGGCACCGCACTCAGCGCACTGGCCGGCCCATTTGGGGAAGGTGGCGCCGCACTCGGTGCAGCCGTACATGCGCTTGGCCTTGGCCATGGGCGGACTCCGTCGAAGACAAAGCCCGCATCATAGCCAATCGGGGCAGGCGCTTCAGGACCTGTTTGCGATCTCGCGAGCTAGAGCAGAACAAGGCGAGATCGGTTGCGGGGGCGGAGTTTACAGGCAGTGAATGAGCACCCCGAAACCGATCCCAACGCAGTTATGCCGACGCGCAGCAGATCGTAAGCAGGTTCTCAGCCCGCGAGGCGGCGGTACTGACACTCCATGTCGTGCCGCAGGCTTTCGCGGCGCATCAGCAGCGACGCCAGGGTGCAGTCGGGGCGTTCGATGCCCTCCTCCACCCGGCCGATGCGCTGGTCCAGCAGCTCGTACTGCAGCTTCAGGCGGATCAGGCGCTCCTGGGCGCGGAGGGTTTCGACGTTGCGTTTGGAGAGCTTGGTGACGGACGGGCCAGGGGACGGAATGACTTTACGCATGGCGGTGGCACCCGTTGGAAAAGGATGGCGGCAGCCTACGCCTGGCGCAGGCCATCACCCTTGACACCAATCAAGCTCAGGAAGATCGCTTGAGCAGGTCGGCGATCTCGTCCTTCAGCGTCACCCGTTGCAGCTTCAGTGAATTGAGCGAGAGGTCGTCCATCGCCGCGCGACCGTCCTCGATATCGTAGATTTGCCGGTCAAGCTCCTCGTAGCTGGCGGCGAGGCGGGTGAACGTGGCGTCTTTCCCGTGCAGCCGGGTCATCAGTGCCTTGTGGTCGGGAAATTCGCGGGACAGGGGATGATGCTCGAGCGGCATGGCGGACCTCCTCACATGGATGGGTTGCCCGTTAAGCCTAGCCCACCCGGCGGGCGCGCCCAGCACCGCCGGTCATCGAACGATTCGGGGTGAACGGACCGCGGCGGGCCGCTAAACTGCCCAACTGTCCCCCCTCAGTTACAAGGAGTTCCTGCATGAGTCTGCTTAGCGAGTTCAAGGCCTTCGCCGTCAAGGGCAACGTGGTCGACATGGCCGTCGGCATCATCATCGGCGCCGCCTTCGGCAAGATCGTCTCGTCCTTCGTCGGCGACCTGATCATGCCGCCCATCGGCCTGCTGATCGGTGGCGTGGACTTCTCCGACCTGGCGATCACCCTCAAGGCCGCCGAGGGCAACACGCCCGCGGTCATGCTGGCCTACGGCAAGTTCATCCAGACCTGCCTGGACTTCCTGATCGTCGCCTTCGCCATCTTCATGGGCGTGAAGGCCATCAATCGCTTCAAGCGCGAGGAAGAGGCCGCGCCGGCAGCACCGACCAAGGACCAGGAACTGCTGGGCGAAATCCGCGACCTGCTCAAGGAACAGCGCAACCGCGCGCCCTGAGTTTGCGGCCCACCCCGTCGCAACGGCGGGGTGGGCTGACACCGTTTCCGAAAACCTACCAGTAGTTCTCCACCGCGATCTGCCCGGGCTTGCGCGTCAGCGCCAGGCTCATGCCGCGCTCCTTCAGCACCGCACGGGTGTCCTCGATCATCTGCGGGTTGCCGCAGAGCATCACCCGCGAGTGTTCCGGGCTCAGCTCCAGGCCAGCGGCCCGCTCCAGCTCGCCGTTCTCGATCAGCGTGGTGATCCGCGCATTCAGGCAGCCGGGGACGCTCTCGCGGGTGACCACCGGGATGAACTGCAGCTTGTGGATGTGCTCCGCCAGGTGCTCCATCGCGGCGAAGCTGGCGATCAGCTCGCGATAGGCCAGTTCCTTCTCCTCGCGGGCGCTGTAGACCAGCTTGATGGTCTCGAAGCGCTCCCACACCTCGAAGTCCTGCAGGATCGACAGGAAGGGCGCAAGGCCGGTGCCGGTGGCCAGCAGCCAGAGGTCGCGGCCGTCGGGGAAGCGGTCGAGGGTGAGGAAGCCGAAGGCCTGGCGGTCCACCAGCAGCTGGTCGCCGACGCACAGGCGGCTGAGCTCGCTGGTGAACTCCCCGCCCGGCACCACGATGGAGAAGAACTCGAGGAACTCGTCGTAGGGCGCCGAAACCATCGAATAGGCGCGCCAGACGATGCTGCCGCTGGGCTTGTACACGCCCAGGCGGGCGAACTGCCCGGCGCGGAAGCGGTAGCCGCTGTCGCGGGTGGTGCGCAGGGTGAACAGGCTGGGGGTCAGGGTCTGCACGTCCAGCAGGGTCTGGCGGGTGAACTTCTCTTCGCTGGCGGTCATCGTCCGCTCCTTTCTCAAGAACCGGCCCATTTTCCCGTATTGGCAGCGTAAGGAACACCCGCAAGGCTTGTGGCTATCCCGATAGATAGTCACAAGCCTGCTCTGCATCAGTGCTTGCGGTTGACCACCTGCGCCGCGCGCAGCACGTCGCCGCCGATCTCGCCCTCGAACTGCTTCCACAGCGGCTGCATGGCGGTGCGCCAGGCCTCGCGCTCGGCCGGGGTCAGGCCGACGATGCGCGCCTTGCCGTTGCCGGCCACCTGCTCGCGCGCCTTCTGGTTCAGCGCCTCGGCATCCTTGTTCACCTCCGCCGTCACCTCGTCGATGATGGTTTCCAGCTGGATGCGCACCGGATACGGCAGGCTGTTCCAGAACTTCTGGTTGCTGATCAGCATGTAGCTGAGCACGCCGTGGTTGGTCTCGGTGACGAACGGCTGGGCGCCGTCGAGCTTCTGGCTGGCGATGTTCGACCAGGTGTTCTCGGTGCCCTGCACCCGGCCGTCCTGCAACGCCTGGAGGGTCTCGGCGAAGGGCAGTTTCACCGCCTTGGCGCCGAGCAGGCCGAACTGCGCATCGATCACCGACGACGGCTGGATGCGGAAGCTCAGGCCCTTCACGTCCGCCGGCGCGCGCAGTTCGCGGTTGGCGGAAAGCTGCTTCATGCCGTTGTTCCAGTAGGCCAGGCCGTAGATGCCGGAGCGGGCCATGGAGTGCAGCAGTTCGCGGCTCATGCTGCGCTTCTGGAAGCGCTTCACCGCCTCCAGGTCATCGAACAGGAACGGCAGGTCGAAGACCTCCAGCTGCCTGGTGTAGCCCTCGAACTTGGACAGCGACGGCGCCAGCATCTGCACCTTGCCGTCCTTGAGCGCCTGCAGCTCGTCGGCATCGCCGACCAGCGTGGAGTTGGAGAACACCTCGACCTTCACCTCGCCGGCCAGGCGCTCCTCCACCAGCTTCTTGAACAGCAGCGCGCCGCGGCCCTTCGGGGTGTCGTCGGCGACGACGTGGGAGAACTTGATCACGATGGGCGCATCGGCGAAGGCCGGTTGGGCCACCAGGAACAGGGCGGACAGCGCCACCCCAAGCAACGAACGGTACATCGACATCCTTATGCAATGGCAATAGCCCGGCACGCGAGCGAGTCGCGGGTCGAGGTTTCGTGAAGACTTCCGAGGTTGGTGGCCGCAGGTCGGCGGGACGCAGTCCCGGGATCGGGCCCTACCGGGTCGCGCGGGGCGCCCGGTTATTATTGGCAGGCCGCCACGCAGACGAAGGCGGGGCGGATAGGCGATAATTTTTCGGTATTCAGTCGGTCCACACAAGTCGCCGACAGCCAACCCCGTCTCAGTTTCATGACAATACGATTGCAACGGGCCACCAGCCCTTGCCATCCGCGTTGTTCCGCGACCTCAGCCAGACACCTTCGCCCGAGAGCCCCATGCCCGTCCTCGCCAGCCCCTTCGCCCAGCTCGACCTGGTCCGCCACCCCGAACAGCAGGACGACCCTCTGCAGGCCTTCGACGCGGCCGACGAGTACCTGCTCGCTCACCTGCACGAGCAAGGCGTCGGCGCGGACAGCCGGGTCCTGGTGCTCAACGACAGCTTCGGCGCCCTCGCCGCCAGCCTCGCGCCCCATGTGCGCCTGACCAGCAGCGGCGACTCGCACCTGGGCTTCATCGCCCTGCAGCGCAACCTCGAACGCAACGGCCTGGGCGATGCGCCGCTGACCTTCGCGCCCGCCAGCGAAACCCCGCAAGGCCCGTTCGACCAGGTGCTGGTGCGCGTGCCCAAGACCCTGGCGCTGCTGGAGGAACAGCTGATCCGCCTGCACGGCCAGCTGGCGCCGGGCGCGCAGGTGGTCGCCGCCGGCATGATCAAGCACCTGCCGCGCGCCGCCGGCGACCTGCTGGAAAAGTACATCGGCCCGATGCAGGCCTCGCTGGCGGTGAAGAAGGCGCGCCTGCTGATCGCCAGCGCCGCGCAGCGCCCCGCGCCGGTCTCGCCCTACCCCACCCGCTACCGCCTGGAGCAGCCGGCGCTGACGCTGGTCAACCACGCCAACGTGTTCTGCCGCGAGGGCCTGGACATCGGCACCCGCGCCTTCCTCCCGCACCTGCCGCACTACCACCACGCCGTACGCGCCGCCGACCTGGGCTGCGGCAACGGCGTGCTGGCCATCGCCTTCGCCCGGCAGAACCCGCTGGCCGAGCTGACGCTGGTGGACGAGTCCTACATGGCCGTGCAGTCGGCGCGGGAAAACTGGCAGGCCGCCTTCGGCGAGCGCCCCGTGGACATCCACCCGGACGACGGCCTCGCCAGCCAGCCGGCCGAGTCCCTGGACCTGGTGCTGTGCAACCCGCCGTTCCACCAGCAGCAGGTGGTCGGCGACTTCCTCGCCTGGCGCATGTTCCAGCAGGCCCGCGCGGCGCTGGTCACAGGCGGCGAGCTGTGGATCGTCGGCAACCGCCACCTGGGCTACCACGCCAAGCTCAAGCGCCTGTTCCGCGGCGTCGAGCAGGTGGCGGCAAATCCGAAATTCGTGGTGCTGAAAGCGACCAAATGACCCGGCCGGGATTGCTCCGGCCGAAGTGCCGGAGCAGCATGGATCGCCCCCAGCCAGGACGCCGCCATGACCGCCCTCCCCGCGCCGGAACTGATCCCCACCCTTGACGGCGTCAACCTGGCCCTGCGCCGCCTCGGCCCGGCCGACGGCCCGCCGGTGGTGCTGACCCACGGCACCTTTTCCAACCACCGCAGCTGCCTCGGGCTGGCCAGGCACCTCGCCGGGCTCGGCTTCAGCTGCTGGCTGTTCGACTGGCGCGGGCATGGCGACAGCGAGCGCAACGCGTTCCGCCACAGCTTCGACGACGTCGCCGAGCAGGACGTGCCGGCGATCCTCGCTGCCGTGCGCCAGCGCAGCGGCCATTCGGCGCTGTTCTGGATCGGCCACTCCGGCGGCGGGCTGATCGTCTCGATGTGGGCGGCGCGCAACCCGGAACTGGCGCGGCAGCAATTGCGCGGGCTGGTGCTGCTGGGCGCGCAGGCCACGGCGGCGGGCGCCAGCCTGCGGCATCGCTGGGCCATCCGCGCCTTCGACTGGATGCTCGGCTGGCGGCGCATCGCGCCGAGCCGGTCGCGGGATACCGGGCCGGAAGCGGAGAGCGCGCGGCTGATGCGCCAGTGGTGCCGGTGGAACCTGCGGCGGCGCTTCGATTCGCTGGCGGGATTCGATTACCTGGCCGGGCTCGGCGACGTCGCCTTGCCGGTGCTGGGCGTGGCCGGCAGCGGCGACCGCTTCATCGCCCCGCTCGCCGGCTGCGAGACGCTGGTGGCGGCCTTCGGCGGAGCGGATGCGCGGCTGGAGCTGTTCGGCGCGGCGCAGGGCCATCGCGAGGACTACAGCCACAACCGCCTGCTGCTGTCGCGCAATGCCAGCCTGGAAATCTGGCCGCGTATTGCGGAGTGGTTGGGCCAGCGTTGAGGCTGGTTCGCGAGCAAGCTCGCTCCTACAGGCAGAGCAGCTCGCGCGGGGTAAGCGGTTGTGCTCTTCGTAGGAGCGAGCTTGCTCGCGAACCTAATCAGAGCTGCAGGGCGTCCGGCGTGTCCACGTCGCGCAGCACGCCGGCATCCTCCACCCGCAGCGCCACGCAGCATTCGCGGTGCGCCTGCAGCACCGCGCGGGCGCCTTCATCGCCGCTCAGGCGTGTCAGCTCCGGCCAGAACGCGCGGCCGAACAGCACCGGATGACCGCGCTGGCCGTCGTGGAGCGGGAACAGGATGGTCGACGCCGTGGCGGCTTCGGCCAGTTGGCGCAGGGTTTCCGGGGCGATCCAGGGCATGTCGCCAAGGAGGATGGCGGCGGCCCGCGCCTCGCAGTCGACCAGCGAAGCCACACCGCACGCGAGGCTGTGGCCCATGCCCAGCGCCGCATCCGGGCTGTGGATAACCCGGCAACCCGCCGCCAGGCCGAAGTCCTCCGCCCGCTCACCCTCGCGCAGCACCACGCGCACCTCGTCGAACGCCGCCCGCGCCCGCTCGACGCCATGGGCCAGCAAACCGCGTCCGTCCTCCAGCGGCGCGCGGCGCTTGTCGGCGCCGAAACGCTCGCCCTGCCCGGCTGCGAGGACCAGCGCGACGACCGTCACAGTGCCTCGCGGGCGATGCCGCTGCGGGTGCGCACGACGTCGGCGAGCACCGCCAGGGCGATTTCCGCCGGGGTCCGGCTGCCCAGGTTGAGGCCGATGGGCGCGTGGATGCGCGCCAGTTCGGCGGCGCCCAGGCCGCCGATGCGCTGCAGGCGTTCGCGGCGCTTCTCGGAGGTGGTGTGCGAGCCCATCACGCCGATGTAGAAAGCCTCGGTGCGCACGGCTTCGAGCATCGCCAGGTCGTCGATCTTCGGGTCGTGGGTCAGCGCCACCACCGCCGTATCGGCATGACAGCCGCCGTTGGCGATGAACACCGAGGGCAGCTCGCGGCGGATTTCGATGCCGTCGAGCACCACGCCGGCCAGCGCTTCCTCGCGGGGGTCGCAGAGGATGACTTCGAAGCCCAGGCCCTTGCCGAACTCCGCGCAGAAGTGCGCGACGCTGGAATACCCGGCCAGCAGCAGGCGCTGGGCGGCGCCGACGCGCAGGCGCACGCGGGTTTCCTCGCGCTCCACGCGCAGGCCGTGCTCGTGGTCGTCGCTCAGCCGGCGCGCGCCGTCGAGCAGGCTGACTTCGCGCAGCAGGCGGCGCTGGCCGAGCAGCGCCGATTCCAGCTCGCGCAGGTGCGCCTGCACGTCGCAATCGGGCGCGAGGTTTTCCACCAGCACGTCGAGGATGCCGCCGCAGGGCAGGCGGACGTTCGAGCGCGTGTCGCTGCCGTCGCCGTAGCGCACCACGGCCACCGGTTCGGCGAACTCGCCCGCCGCCACGCGTTCGAGGAAATCGTCCTCGACGCAGCCGCCGGACAGCGAGCCGACCCACTGGCCGCCGGCGTTGACCGCCAGCAGCGAGCCCGGCGCGCGGGGCGCCGAGCCGTAGGTGAAAAGTACGCTGCACAGCCACACACGCTGGCCGGCGCTCGACCACTGGAGCGCCTGGCGGATCACTTGCAGATCGAGATGCTGCACGACTTGCTCCGGCTTCGGTTGGGCCACCTGTTGTACGCCCAGATCGCCGGGCAGGCCAGCCCGGGACAGCGCGTCGATCAGCTCGCCCTATTCACTCCCGGGCGCTGACCGAACGAAGTTGCCCGGGGCCGCACGCGGAAAGGCGCAACGCCGTGTTACGCTGCGCGGCCCTTGCTTAGCCGCCTAACGAATAATCCCAATGCCCGCCGAAGCCACGTCCCTGCTGCGTCATCGCCCCTTCCTCGCCTTCTGGCTGGCCCGCGTCTGCACCGCCAGCGGCTTCCAGATGATCACCGTGGCCATCGGCTGGCACATCTACGAGCTGACCCACAACGTGCTCGACCTCGGCCTGGTCGGGCTGGTGGAATTCCTCCCGCGTGTGCTGTTCATGCTGCACACCGGGCACGTCGCCGACCGCTACGACCGCCGGCGCATCGCCTCGCTCTGCCAGATCGGCCAGGGCCTGGTGGCGGTGGCGCTGGTGGTGGGCGCCAGCACCGACAGCGTGACCCGCGAGATGATCTTCGTGATGGCCTTCCTGCTCGGCACCGCGCGGGCCTTCGAGATGCCGACCACCCAGGCGCTGCTGCCGAACATCGTGCCCGGCGCGCTGTTCCCCCGCGCGGTGGCCGCCTCCGCCTCGGCCATGCAGGCGGCGACCATCGCCGCGCCGGCCTTCGGCGGCCTGCTCTACGCCTTCGGCGCCTTCTGGGTCTACACCCCGACCGCGCTGCTCTACTTCATCGCCTGCATGCTGGTCATGACCCTGCCGCGGCGCCAGGCGCCGGCCGCCCAGGGCAAGGCCACGCTGGAGTCGCTGCTGGCCGGCGTCCGCTTCATCCGCAGCCGCCCGGACATCTTCGGCGCCATCTCGCTGGACCTGTTCGCCGTGCTGCTGGGCGGCGCCACCGCGCTGCTGCCGGTGTTCGCCCGGGACATCCTGCTCACCGGCCCCTGGGGCCTGGGCCTGCTGCGCTCGGCGCCGGCGGTGGGCGCGCTGCTGATGTCGTTCTGGCTGGCGCGCTTCCCCATCGAGCGCAATGTCGGACGGATCATGTTCCTCGCCGTGGGCATCTTCGGCGTCACCACCATCGCCTTCGGCCTGTCGACCTCCTTCTGGTTCTCCCTCGCGGTGCTGGTGGTGCTGGGCGCGGCGGACATGATCAGCATGGTGATCCGCGGCGCCTTCGTGCAGCTGGAGACCCCGGACGAAATGCGCGGCCGGGTCAGCGCGGTGAACGGCCTGTTCATCGGCGCCTCGAACCAGCTCGGCGAATTCGAATCCGGCGTCACCGCCCACTGGTTCGGCACCGTGCCGGCGGTGGTGCTCGGCGGCGTCGGCACGCTGGTCGTCACCGGGGCCTGGATCAAGCTGTTCCCGACCCTGGCCAAGCGCGACAAGCTGCACTGATCACCATCGCGCTCAGCTGCGCTCTTGTAGGAGCGGAGCTTCTCCGCGATCATCGCCATAGCGGTGCATACCCCAGCCGCCGGCCTTCCGGCCGGATTCGCGGATAAGATCCGCTCCTACGAAAAGCAAAAAAATCCCCCGCACGACACGCATGCGGGGGATGTGGGAACGGACGCCAGGGGGACGGCGCCCGGATGGGATTGCGTATCGGCAATGGCTAGTGCGGCGTGCCCAGCCCCGCCGCGGCCATGAACAGGCGCAGCAGCCAGGCCACCACGCCGAGGGCGGCGACGCTCAGCGCCCAGATCAGCACCAGCCAGCCCAGGCGCTTGCGCAGCGGCGCCTTGCCCTGTTCCTCGCGAGTCATCGCGCGGCCCTCAGTGGTAGCCATCGCCGGGCTTCACCTTGCCGCGGAACACGTAGTAGCTCCACGCGGTGTAGCCGAGGATGAAGGGCAGGATGAACAGCGCGCCCACCAGCATGAAGCCCTGGCTCTGCGGCGGCGCGGCGGCATCCCAGATGGACAGCGACGGCGGCACGATGTTCGGCCACAGGCTGATGCCCAGGCCGCTGTAGCCGAGGAAGATCAGCACCAGGGTGAGCACGAAGGGCTTCACATGGTCGTTGGCGGCCACCGAGCGCAGCAGGCCGTAGAAGACCAGCAGCACCAGCAGCGGCACCGGCAGGAACCAGAACAGGTTCGGCAGGCTGAACCAGCGTTGGGCGATCTCCTCGTGGGCCAGTGGGGTCCACAGGCTGACGATGCCGATCACCGCCAGCAGCACCAGCGCCAGCGGCCTCGCCAGGTCGTGCATGCGCTCCTGCAGGCGGCCTTCGGTCTTCATGATCAGCCAGGTGCAGCCCAGCAGGCTGTAGGCGACCACCAGGCCCAGGCCGCAGAACAGCGGGAACGGCGCCAGCCAGTCCAGCGCGCCGCCGGCGAACTGGCGGTTCTGCACCGGGATGCCCTCGATGAAGGCGCCCAGCGCCACGCCCTGGAAGAAGGTCGCCAGCAACGAGCCGGCGATGAACGACTTGTCCCACAGGTGCCGCTTGGCGGCCCGCGCCTTGAAGCGGAACTCGAAGGCCACGCCGCGGAAGATCAGCCCCACCAGCATCAGCACCAGCGGCAGGTAGAGCGCCGAGAGCACGGCCGAGTAGGCCACCGGGAAGGCGCCGAACAGCGCCGCGCCGCCCAGCACCAGCCAGGTCTCGTTGCCGTCCCAGACCGGCGCCACGGTGTTCATCATCACGTCGCGGTCGGCCTCGTCCTTGAAGAACGGATAGAGCATGCCTATCCCTAAGTCGAAGCCGTCCATCACCACGTACATCATCACGCCGAAGATGATGATGACCGCCCAGATCAGCGGAAGATCGATTCCCATGGCTCAGTTCCTCCCCGCCGGGCTGGCGCCGTCGTCGTCGTCGAAGCCCTCGGCGGTGGCCGACAGCGGCCGCGCCGCGGTGCGCTGCTGGCCGGGGCCGCCGTGGCTGGTCTCGCGTCCCTCGTGGGTGACCGGGCCCTTGCGCACCAGGCGCATCATGTAGCCGATGCCGACGCCGAACAGGCTGAAGTACACCAGCACGAACATCACCAGGGTCAGGCTCATCTGCGCGACGCTGTGGTGGGACACCGCATCGCTGGTGCGCATCAGCCCGTAGACGACCCACGGCTGGCGGCCGACCTCGGTGGTGAACCAGCCGGCGAGCAGGGCGATCAGGCCCGACGGCCCCATCCACAGCACCAGGCGGAGGAACGCGCGGTTCTGGTAGAGGCCCTTGCGCAGGCGCAGCCAGGCGCTCCACAGGCCGACCAGGATCATCAGCATGCCCAGCCCGGCCATCACCCGGAACGACCAGAACACCACCGTGGAGTCGGGCCGGTCGAGCCGGGGGAAGTCCTTCAGCGCCGGGATCGGCTCGGTCAGGCTGTGATTGAGGATCAGGCTGCCGAGCACCGGGATTTCCAGCTTGAAGCGGGTTTCCTCGCGCGCCATGTCCGGCCAGCCGAACAGGATCAGCGGGGTCGGCCCGCCCTCCTCGTTGTCCCAGTGGCCCTCGATCGCGGCGATCTTCGCCGGCTGGTGCTTGAGGGTGTTGAGGCCGTGGGCGTCGCCCACCAGCGCCTGGATCGGCGCGACCACCAGCGCCATCCACATGGCCATCGAGAGCATCTTGCGGATCGCCGGGTTGTCGCGGCCGCGCAGCAGGTGCCAGGCCGCCGAGGCGCCGACGAAGAAGGCGGTGGCGATGAACGAGGCGATCGCCATGTGCAGCAGGCGATAGGGGAAGGACGGGTTGAAGATGATCGCCAGCCAGTCCACCGGGACCACCACGCCGTCGACGATCTCGTGGCCCTGCGGGGTCTGCATCCAGCTGTTGGAGGCGAGGATCCAGAAGGTGGAGATCAGCGTGCCGATGGCCACCATCACCGTGGCGAAGAAGTGCAGGCCGGGGCCGACGCGGTGCCAGCCGAACAGCATGACGCCGAGGAAGCCGGCTTCGAGGAAGAACGCGGTGAGCACTTCGTAGGTCAGCAGCGGCCCGGTGACGCTCCCGGCGAAGGCCGAGAAGGCGCTCCAGTTGGTGCCGAACTGGTAGGCCATGACCAGGCCGGAGACCACGCCCATGCCGAAGTTGACGGCGAAGATCTTCGACCAGAAGTGATAGAGGTCACGGTAGACCTCGTCGGACGTCTTCAGCCACAGGCCTTCGAGCACCGCCAGGTAACTGGCCAGGCCGATGGTGATGGCGGGGAAGATGATGTGGAAGGACACAGTAAAGGCGAACTGGATCCGGGCCAGGTCGAGCGCCTCGAGTCCGAACATGACATTTCCTCTTCAGGCTGACGCCCGCCACGCCAGTGGCCGGGCACCGTGCCTTGCGCATGCGCAGGGCGTTCTTGCGTGATGTTCGTGTTTCTAGCCACCGGTTCTTTCGCCGGCTCGGGTTCACTTCGTCGCGCCATTCAGAATGGACCACTATCTGCATTGACGCCGATCAAGAAAGCACCCCGATGTTACGCCGCGGTTTCGCGCGGGCTGGCGTGGTGGGTTGCCGCGCGGCGGGCTGTCGCATGGCGGCCCGTTTCGGTCTTCATGAACAAAATCGAATATAAAAATGAAAAATTAATATTTTATCGGAATAAAAAGACCCGATAAGGTGCCCCTCAACCGCAGCCGTCGAAGCCGCGGAAAAATACCCACCGCCCGTTCGAAGGCCCTATCCCGGCCGGCTCGGATGCCAGCGGTCACCTGCCCCACAAGGACATCGCAATGAAGAAACTGCTGCTTCTGACCGCCCTCGCCACCGCCTTCAGCACCTCGGCCTTCGCCAGCGAAAAGCTGTTGGTCGCCGCCACCCCGGTTCCCCACGCCGAGATCCTCGAGCTGATCAAGCCGACCCTGGCCAAGGAAGGCGTGGACCTGGAGATCAAGGTCTTCACCGACTACGTGCAGCCCAACGTGCAGGTCGCCGAGAAGCGCCTGGACGCCAACTACTTCCAGACCAAGCCGTACCTGGACAACTTCAACGCCGGCAAGGGCACCAACCTGGTCACCGTGACCGGCGTGCACGTCGAGCCCTTCGGCGGCTACTCGAAGAAGTACAAGTCCCTGAGCGAGCTGCCGGACGGCGCCACCGTCGCCCTCCCCAACGACGGCAGCAACAGCGGCCGCGCCCTGCTCCTGCTGCAGAAGGCCGGCGTGATCAAGCTGAAGAAGCCGGACGACGCCCTGGCCACCCCGAAGGACATCGCCGAGAACCCCAAGCACCTGAAGTTCAAGGCGCTGGAATCGGCCCTGCTGCCGCGCGTGCTGGACCAGGTCGACCTCGACCTGATCAACACCAACTACGCCCTGGAGGCCAAGCTCAACCCGGTGAAGGACGCGCTGATCCTCGAAGACCGCGACTCGCCGTACGTGAACTACCTGGTGGCGCGCCCGGACAACAAGGACAGCGACGCCCTGAAGAAGCTCTCCGCCGCCCTGAACAGCCCGGAAGTCAAAGCCTTCATCGAGAAGAAGTACAACGGCGCCGTGCTGCCGGCCTTCTGATCCGCCGCCCGGCGAGCCGCCGGGCGCAACGACTCCCATGCCGGGCGCGCGGTCTGCCGCGCACCCGCTTTCACGCCGGTGAGCACTCAGCACCGGCGTTTTTATTTTCGCGGTCCCCGTCATCGGCGACCCGGGCAAAGGCCCGCCATCCGCGCCGCCTTTCCCACCGACGCCGGATGCGCGGCAGAAGGAGAAACCCCATGAACGCCCCCCACGCGCCGCTGCTGACTTTCCCCGACGCCGACCGCAGCCCGCTGAGCATCCGCGCCAAGGCGCTGGTGTTCTTCGACCCGCGCTCGCACCGGGTGCGCGACGAAGTGGAACGCCTGGCGCCGCTGCCGCAGCCGGTGCTGATCCACGGCGAGACCGGCACCGGCAAGGAACTGCTGGCCCGCCACATCCACCGCGCCAGCGAGCGTTCCGGCCTGTTCGTGGCGGTCAACTGCGGCGCGCTGAGCCGCAACTACGCCGAGGCCGAGCTGTTCGGCTACGCCCCCGGCGCGCACAACGGCCCGGTGCGCAGCCGCGCCGGCTGGTTCGGCTCGGCCAATGGCGGGACCCTGTACCTGGACGAGATCGCCGACCTGCCGCTGTCGCTGCAGCGCAAACTGCTGCGCGTGTTGCAGGAGCGCGAAGTGCTGCGCGTCGGCGCCCGCGAGCCGCTGCCGGTGGACGTGCGCCTGGTGGCCGCCACCAGCGTCGACCTGGGCCAGGCCGTGCGCGCGGGGAAATTCCTCGAAGGACTGCAGCAGTACCTGCACGACGGCACCCTGACCCTGCCGCCCCTGCGCGAGCGCATCGGCGACATCCAGCCGCTGGCCGAATACTTCCTCGGCGTACACGCGCAACGCCTGGAACTGCCGGTGCCGCAGATCGCCAGCGACACCCAGCGGGCGCTGGAAAGCTACCCGTGGCCGGGCAACATCCGCGAGCTGGAGAACGTCATCCACTTCGCCCTGCTGGTCGCCCCGGGAGCGGAAATCGGGCCGCAGCACCTGAACCTGCCGGACAGTTCCCCGGCCGATCTGCGGGCGTTTCTGCGGCGGCCGGGCGTCCGCGAGCAGTTGCAGGCCCTGCTGGACGAGGCAGCTAGCTGAACCGTTTCACTTGAGGCGACGAATGGTCGCAGTGAAAGAATTCGCCGCCTCCAGCGCCGACGGCAGAGAATCCTGAGCCAATAGTCAATTTCAGGATTTTGTCTGGTCAAATAGTCGAAAAGCAGTCTCATCGACCAACCCAATACTGCTCATCAAGACCATTCACTTATATTTGTCATGAAGATCAGGGAAAATGGCTATCAGGCAGTCGGGACCCAATTTCCCCGACGCCTTTGGAGACTATCGTGACCAGCTTTGCCGCTCTTGCCAGCTTTTTCGCCGCCACCGCCTTTCTGAACGTACCTACGCAGGTCGACCCGGAACGCCGTGAGATCCGCCAGGCCAAGAAAGCCCGCCGCAAGTAAAGCAGTACCCGCTCCGCTCGGCCCCCGCACGGGGCCGGCGGCGGGATCATCGGCCGCGCCGATTGGCCCTGGAAGGCCGTCTCGTGTTTTCATTGAATGCTCGTTCAAGGAAAAACCCGAGGAACCCCGCCCGTTTTGTCCGTTGCCCAATCCCCCTCCCCGTCCGTAACACCCTGTCCCTCCATGCGCATGAACCCGCCGGTCTTCTACGGTGCGGCGGCGCTGATCCTGCTCTTCGCGCTCTTAGTCATCGGCCAGCCCCAGCGCGCCGGTGAATGGCTGCTCGCCGCCCAGACCCGGGCCGCCGGGAGCGTCGGCTGGTACTACCTGCTGGCGATGACGCTGTACCTGATCTTCGTGGTGGTCACCGCGCTTTCCGGCTACGGCAGGATCAAGCTCGGCGCCGACCACGACGAGCCGGAGTTCAGCTACCTGTCCTGGGCCGGCATGCTGTTCGCCGCCGGCATCAGCATCACCCTGTTCTTCTTCTGCGTGTCCGAGCCGCTGACGCACTTCCTCCAGCCGCCGCACGGCGCGGCCGGCACCCCGGAGGCGGCGCGCCAGGCCATGCAGCTGCTGTTCCTGCACTGGGGCCTGCACGGCTGGGGCGTGTTCGCCCTGGTGGCGATGGCGCTGGCCTACTTCGCCTACCGGCACAACCTGCCGCTGGCGCTGCGTTCGGCGCTCTACCCGCTGATCGGCAAGCGCATCGACGGCCCCATCGGCTACGCGGTGGACTGCTTCGGCATCATCGCCACGGTGTTCGGCCTGGGCGCGGACATGGGCTTCGGCGTGCTGCAGCTCAACGCCGGCCTGGACGTCCTGTTCGGCGTCGCCCACAGCCACCCGGTGCAGATGACGCTGATCGCGCTGATGATGGGCGCGGCCATCCTGGTGGCGGTCTCCGGCGTCGACAAGGGCATCCGCCTGCTCTCGGACATCAACATGCTGCTGGCCTGCGCGCTGCTGCTCTTCGTGCTGTTCGCCGGGCCCACCCAGCACCTGCTCAACACCCTGGTGCAGAACATCGGCGATTACCTCGGCAGCCTGCCGGCCAAGAGCTTCGACCTCTACGCCTACGGCGACAGCGGCGACTGGCTGGGCGCCTGGACGGTGTTCTACTGGGCCTGGTGGATCGCCTGGGCGCCCTTCGTCGGCCTGTTCATCGCGCGCATCTCGCGCGGGCGGACGATCCGCGAATTCGTCTTCGGCGTGCTGTTCATCCCGCTGGGCTTCACCCTGGCGTGGATGTCGATCTTCGGCAACAGCGCCCTCGACCAGGTGCTCAACCACGGCTTCGGCGAGCTGGGCCGGGTGGCCGTCGAGGAGCCCGCCATGGCGCTCTACCAGCTGCTGCAGAACTACCCGGGCAGCCGCGCGGTGATCGCCGTCACCGTGCTGGTCAGCTTCGTGTTCTTCGTCACCTCGGCGGACTCCGGCACCGTGGTGCTCTCCACCCTTTCCGCCCACGGCGGCAGCGCCGACGACGACGGCCCGAAGTGGCTGCGGGTGTTCTGGGGCGTGGCCACCGCGCTGGTCACCGGCGGCCTGCTCTTCGCCGGCAGCATCGACGCGCTGAAGTCGGCGGTGGTGCTCACCTCGCTGCCCTTCTCGCTGATCCTGCTGCTGATGATGTGGGGCCTGCACAAGGCCTTCTACCTCGAATCCCAGCGCCAGCGCGCCCGCGCCCACTCCCTGGCGCCGCCGCCCCCGGCCAAGCCCGGCGGCTGGAAGCGGCGCCTCTCCCAGGCGGTGCACTTCCCCACCCGCGACGAGGTGTACCGCTTCATGGCCGACGTGGTCGGCCCGGCCATCGCCGAGGTGTCCGAGGTGTTCCGCGAGAAGGGCCTGCAGGTGGATTCCGACCTCGACCTGGGCAACCTGGAGCTGAGCCTGGAGATCGGCCACGGCGAGCAGCACCCGTTCCTCTACCAGGTGTCGATGCGCGGCTACTTCACCCCGGCCTTCGCCCGCGCCGGCATGGGCGGCCTGCACCTGAAGAACCGCCGCTACTTCCGCGCCGAGGTGCACCTTTCCGAGGGCAGCCAGGACTACGACCTGATGGGCTACGGCAAGGAGCAGATCATCAACGACATGCTCGACCAGTACGAGCGGCACCTGCAGTTCCTGCATCTGGTGCGCTGAGCCGGGAGCGGACGCCTGCACATGCTTTCGTAGGAACGAGCTTGCTCGCGAACCGCCCGGCAGCAGAGCTGCCGGTGAATGCGTTCGCGAGCAAGCTCGCTCCTACAGGGAACGGCCCAGCTCACAACCGATACGGCAACCGCACACCCGGCTCGCTCTCGGCGAAATCCTTGATATTGCGCGTCACCAGCAGCCGCCCCTCGACTTCCGCCGTGGCCTTGATGATCGCGTCCGGCAGCTTCACCCGCAGGCGCTGGCGCACCTCCACGGCGCGCTCGGCGATGCGCTCGTCCAGCGCCAGCACCGTGAAGCTGGAAAGAAAGGCGCGGGTCGCCGCTTCGGTCCCGGGCGTCACGCCGATCATCACTTCCATCCAGGTGATGATGCTGATCGCGCGATCGCCATAGAGCGCCAGTTCATCCCGCGCCTGCCGGTAGCCGTTCAGGTAGTCGATGAGGATGTTGGTGTCGAACAGGGCCCTCACCATTCCTCGCGTACCTTTTCCTGGTAGGCAAGGCCGTCCACCTGGCGCTCCTTCCACAGCCCGAACGCCGCGTCGGCGTCAGCCTGTGCGTGGTTGACCAGGTACTCGGCAATGGCCTCGCGGATGATCGAGGCACGGGACTGTTGCTGCCGCTCGCTGATGTCGTTCAGGCGTTCCAGGTATTCCGCGGGAATATCGACCAGGGTGCGCATGGGAACCTCCGATAAATGATATCGACATCATATATCACTGTTGCCGCGACTCGTCAGCCGCGCGGCCAGGCATAGGCAAAGTCCCACAATGAAAGAGGCGCCCGCAGGCGCCTTTTTTGCATCACGACGAAGGATCAGCCGCGCGTGCCGGTCAGCACCTTGCGGTAGAACAGCACGCAGATCGCCACGAACACCACCAGCCCCAGCCATTGCGCGGTGTCCTCGAAGCCGGCGCCGACCAGCGCCAGGGGCGCGTCCTTGCCGGTGGTGCCGATCACCCCGGCGAGCAGGATGCCCATCAGGCTCTCGCCGACGATCAGCCCGGAGGCCAGCAACACGCCGCGGCGCCTGGGCTCGTCGGCGTATTTCTCCTCGCTGACGCCGGCCCGCAGGGCACGCTTCTTCAGCGCCGACTCCAGCAGCCAGGCGAGCAGCGCGCCGACCACCAGGGTCATGCCGATGGTCGGCGGCAGGTAGATGCCCAGGCCCACCGCGAGCACCGGCAGGCTGGCCTTGCCGGTGCGGCGCAGGAGGAGGTCCACGAGGATCAGCGCGATGCCCAGCGCCACGCCGATGAGGATCATGTTCCAGTTCAGCGCATCGTGGAAAATCCCGCTGGCGATGGCGGTCATCAGCGTCGCCTGCGGTGCGGCCAGCGCGGCGTTCGGGTCCATGCCCGCGCGCGGCAGCGCGCCGGTGAAGCTGTAGGCGTTGAACAGCAGGTCCAGCACCGGCGGGATCACCAGGGCGCCCACCAGGCAGCCGACGATCAGCGCCACCTGCTGCCGCCACGGGGTGGCGCCGACCAGGTAGCCGGTCTTCAGGTCCTGCAGGTTGTCGTTGGAAATCGCGGCGATGGCGATCACCACCGAGGTGGTGAACAGCGCCAGGGCGATGGCCAGCTTGCCGCCCTCCAGCGCCAGGAAGCCATCGTTCAGCGAGCCGACGCCGAGGATCAGCAGCGACACCAGGATCACCGCGATGATGCCGATGCCGGAGATCGGGCTGCTCGACGAGCCCACCAGGCCGGCCATGTAGCCGCAGGCGGCGGCGATCAGGAAGCCGAAGAAGAAGGCGAACACCACGCAGGCCGTCACCAGGCCCCAGAAGCCGAAGCCGCGCAGGTCCGGCGCGGCCTCGCCGAGGAACACCGCGAAGACCGCGAACAGCGCCACCAGCAGGATGCCGGCGATGGCCACGATCCACTTCGCCGCGAGGTCCTGCTCGGTGCGCAGGTCGCTCACCTCGCCACGCCCGCGCACGGCGCTGAGCGAGGCCCAGACGCCCTGCACCATGGGCTTGAACAGGGTGGCCAGGGTCCACAGCGCGGCGATGCCGATGGTGCCGGCGCCGAGGAAGCGCACCTGGCTGCTCCACAGTTTGCTGGCCAGCTCCGGCAGGCTCTGCCCGGCGGCCAGCACGCTGTTCACCGAGAGCAGCGGCACCGCCACGCCCCAGGCGATCACCACGCCGATGAGGATGGCGATGCCGGCGGTGATGCCCATCAGGTAGCCGGCGCCGACCAGCGCCAGGGAGAAGCCGGTGGACAGGCGGAACGCCGCCTGGCCGGCGCTGAGCCAGAAGCTGAAGCCTTCGGCGAGGACCTTGAAGCCGCTGCTGAGCAGGCTGAAGGCCGCCGCCACCAGGCCGCCGGAGAGGATGTCGCGCAGGCCCGGGCCGCTGGAAGCCTTCGCCTCGGAGCCCGGCTGGCCGTCGGCCTCGTCATGGCTGCCGACCCGCAGGATTTCCGCCGCCGCCACGCCTTCGGGGTACGGCAGGTTGCTCTTCACCACCATCACCCGGCGCAGCGGGATGGTGTAGAGCACGCCGAGGATGCCGCCGATGGAGCAGATCGCCGCGGTCTGCCAGAACGGGAAGCCGCTCCAGTAGCCGATCATCAGCAGCCCCGGAAGGATGAAGATGATCGAGGACAGGGTGCCGGCCGCCGAGGCCTGGGTCTGCACCATGTTGTTCTCGAGGATGTTGGAGCCGGAGAAGTAGCGCAGCACGGCCATGGAGATGACCGCCGCGGGGATCGACGACGCGAAGGTCAGGCCGACCTTGAGGCCGAGGTAGACGTTGGAGGCGGTGAACACCACGGTGATCAGCGCGCCGAGGATCAGGCCGCGAAGGGTCAGCTCGGCGAGGTTCGACTCGGCGGGAATCCGGTCTTGCATGTAGGCAGTCTCTTACAGAAGCACAACCGCCAAAGCGTAGGATAGTGCGCCAATCACCGCGACCCACAATGGCGACAGATGCGGTCTGCGATGCGGCTTTGTCGCTGCATGGAGAGAAATCCCGAGCCTCCGGCAAGCGAGACCTCGACCGTAGGATGGCGTGGAGCGAAGCGATACCCATCGATCACGACGCCGACGGCATGGGTATCGCTCCGCTCCACCCATCCTACGGGGAAATCAGCTTCGGGCCGGGCTCACGCCGCGTCCTGGCGCCGCCACTGCGGCAGGCCGATCAGCACCACGGCGCTGATGATCACCGCCATCGCCAGGGACTCGGCCACGCCGATGTGCTCGCCGGCGAACACCACGCCGAGCATCACCGCCACCGCCGGGTTGACGTAGGCGTAGCTGGTGGCCGCCGCCGGGCGCACGTTGGCCAGCAGGTACATGTAGGCGCTGAAGGCGATGATCGAACCGAACACCACCAGGTAGGCCAGCGCGCCCCAGCCGGCGGCCGTCGGCATCTGCTCCAGGCGCTCGCCGCCGAGGAAGCTGCCCAGCAGCAGCACGCCGCCGCCCACCAGCATCTCCACCGCGCTGGCCATGGCGCCGGCCGGCAGCGACAGGCGCCGGCTCCACACCGAGCCGAAGGCCCAGGTGGCCGCCGCGAAGATGATCAGCGCCGCGCCCGCCGGGCTGCCCTGCAGGTTCGAACCGAGGTTGAGCAGGACGATGCCGAACAGCCCCAGGGCGATGCCCGCCCACTCCAGCGCCGTGGTCCTGTTGCCGAACAGGCGCGCGAAGATCAGGGTGAACAGCGGCACCGTGGCCACCGCCAGCGCCGCCACGCCCGAGGCCACGCCCCAGTGCTCGGCCACCGTCACCCCGCCGTTGCCGCAACTGAGCAGGAGGATGCCGATGGCGCCCGCCGACAGCCATTGCCTGAAGGTCGGCAGCGGCGCGCCGCGCCAGAGCATCCAGCCCAGCAGCAGGGTCCCGGCGATGATGAAGCGGCAGCCGGCCATCAGCATCGGCGGCCAGGATTCGACGCCGATGCGGATCACCAGGTAGGTCGAGCCCCAGATGAAATACAGGGCGAAGAACGCGGCGATCAGGGTCGGGGAGACGCGGGCTCTGGGCATGGGCAAGGTGGTCATGGGAAGGGCTCGACAAGGCAGGCGGAGCGCTTCATTTTATGAGGCTGGATCGTGCCAGATAAGGCACAGACAACGCCAAAGCAGGCATAACACTTTTCATTCGATGGAATTTCAGGTGACTTTCCGTCGAATCCACACGAGGCCCGAAGCAATGGACAAATACGACCGCGCCCTGCTCGCCGCGCTGCTGGAAAACGGCCGGATGTCCTTCGCCGAACTGGCCCGGCGCATCAACCTCTCGCCGCCGGCGGTGGCCGACCGCGTGGCGCGCCTGGAAGCGGACGGGGTGATCACCGGCTACCAGGCCAGCGTAGACCTGTCGAAGCTGGGCCGCTCGATCCAGTGCCTGATCGAACTGCGCCTGAACGACCACCGCAGCAGCACCATGCTCGACCCGCTGATGGAAATCCCGCAGATCATCGACTGCTACCGCATCACCGGCGAATCCTGCGTGATGCTCAAGGTCGCGGTGACCTGCACCCGCGAGCTGGAGGAACTGATCGACCGCCTGGCGCAGTTCGGCACCAGCAAGACCTCGCTGGTGCTGTCCACGCCCTTCACCTCGCGCATCCATCCGGGGATGTTGCAGGGCGGTTGAACAGGCGGCTTTTCGTAGGAGCGAGCTTGCTCGCGAACAAAACCCGCTGCGGGCGACGGGTTCGCGAGCAAGCTCGCTCCTACAGGCAACGGCCATTCCCGCCGCGCGGATAAAAAAAGGCGGCGCCGCTTGCGCGGTGCCGCCTGAAGTCACGGAGTTGCTACATCGTGGGAGCGGCCACGGCCGCCCCGATGTATTGGATTACTTTTCCACGATCGCAGTCACACCCTGGCCGCCCGCCGCGCAGATGGAGATCAGCCCGCGCCCCTTGCCCGCCACGTCCAGCAGCTTGGCCAGGTTGGCGACGATGCGCCCGCCGGTGGCGGCGAACGGGTGGCCGGCGGCGAGCGAACTGCCCTTCACGTTGAGCCGGCTGCGGTCGATGGCGCCCAGCGGCGCGTCGAGGCCCAGGCGCTCCTTGCAGTAGTCCGCGTCCTCCCAGGCCTTGAGGGTGCACAGCACCTGGGCGGCGAAGGCTTCGTGAATTTCGTAGAAGTCGAAGTCCTGCAGGCTCAGGCCGTTGCGCGCCAGCAGGCGCGGCACCGCGTAGGCCGGCGCCATCAGCAGCCCCTCGCGACCGCCGACGAAGTCCACCGCCGCCGCCTCGCCGTCCTTGAAGTAGGCCAGGATCGGCAGCCCGCGCGCCTTCGCCCATTCCTCGCTGGCCAGCAGCACCACCGAGGCGCCGTCGGTCAGCGGCGTGGAGTTGGCCGCAGTCAGGGTGCCGCGCGGGCCCTTCTCGAAGACCGGCTTGAGGGTGCCGAGCTTTTCCAGGTTGATGTCCGGGCGCAGGTTCTGGTCGCGCACCAGGCCGCGGAACGGCGTCATCAGGTCGTTCTGCCAGCCCTCGTCGTAGGCGGCGGCCAGCTTGATGTGGCTCTCGTAGGCCAGCTTGTCCTGCTCGTCGCGGGGGATGGCCCAGGTCTGCGCCATCTGCTCGCAATGCTCGCCCATCGACAGCCCGGTGCGCGGCTCGCCGTTCCTCGGGATGTGCGGCATCAGGTGGCGCGGACGGATCTTCAGCAGGCTTTTGATCTTCTCGCCGTTGGACTTGCCGCGATTGGCCTCCAGCAAAATCCTGCGCAGCCCCTCGTTGACGCCGATGGGCGCGTCGGAGGTGGTGTCCACGCCGCCGGCAATGCCGCAGTCGATCTGCCCCAGGGCGATCTTGTTGGCCACCAGGATCGCCGCTTCCAGGCCGGTGCCGCAGGCCTGCTGGAGGTCGTAGGCCGGGGTTTCCGGCGCCAAGCGCGTGCTCAGCACGCATTCGCGGGTCAGGTTGAAGTCGCGCGAATGCTTGAGCACAGCGCCGGCGACCACTTCGCCCAGGCGCTCGCCGTGCAGCTTGTAGCGCTCGATCAGGCCGTCCAGCGCGCAGGTCAGCATCTCCTGGTTGCTCGCCGTGGCATACACGGTATTGGAGCGGGCGAAGGGAATTCGGTTGCCGCCGACGATGGCGACCCGGCGCAGTTGGGTCATGCAGGGCTCCTGAGGTATGAGCGTTGAAGTGCGCTCAAGGCTAACCTTAGCCGGTCGCGTCGCATTGGCCGCCCCGCCGTCGCCCAGGTCAGCACGGTCAATTGCGCCGCTCCGGCGGCTGCGTAGAGTGGTCGCCACTTCGAGAATCCGTGCAGGAGCCCGTTCCATGACCGACCGCTACATCGCCTTCGCCAACTCCAACGTCGGCCGCCGCCTGGTCGGCGCCCTCGGCCTGCCCGCGCCGGTACGCCTGGAGCGCTGGAGCGCCGGGCGCACGCGGCCGGTGGACGGGGCGCTGCTGCTGGGCGGAGAGGGCAGCCTGAACGAGGCGGTGCTGGCGTTTTCCGAACGCCTGACCGACGCGCGCTTCGCCTTCGCCGAAGGCCAGTACGGCCTGCCACGCTGGACCGCCGAGCACGGGCCGAAGCTGAAAGCCATCGTCTTCGACGCCAGCGGCCTGAGCCGTTTCGAGCAGACGATCGAGCTGCGCAGCTTCTTCCAGGGTGCGCTCAAGGGCCTGGACAAGTGCCCGCACGTGGTGATCCTCGGCCGCGCCCCGGAGTCGCTGAAAGACCCCGTCGCCGCCAGCGTGCAGCGCAGCCTGGAAGGCTTCAGCCGCTCCCTGGGCAAGGAAATCCGCCGGGGCGGCAACGTGCAGCTGCTGTACGTCGGCAAGGGCGCCGAGGACCAGCTCGAAGGCGCGCTGCGCTTCTTCCTCTCGCCCAGGAGCGCCTATGTCTCCGGGCAGGTGATCCGCCTGTCCGCCTACGGCCGGCAGGTGCAGGACTGGAGCCGCCCGCTGGTGGGCAAGCGCGCGCTGGTCACCGGCGCCGCCCGTGGCATCGGCGCGGCCATCGCCGAGACCCTGGCCCGCGACGGCGCCGAGGTGGTGCTGCTGGACGTGCCGCCGGCCAAGGGCGCCCTCGACGCCCTCGCCGCGCGCCTGGGCGGCCGCGGCGTGGCGCTGGACATCTGCGCCGCCGACGCCGGTGCGCAACTGGTCGAGGCGCTGCCCGAGGGCGTGGACATCGTGGTGCACAACGCCGGCATCACCCGCGACAAGACCGTGGCGAAGATGAGCGAGGCGTTCTGGAACTCGGTGATCGACGTCAACCTCAAGGCCCCGCAGGTGCTGACCCAGGCCCTGCTGGACGCCGGCAAACTGCACGACGACGGCCGCGTGGTGCTGCTCGCCTCCATCAGCGGCATCGCCGGCAACCTCGGGCAGACCAACTACGCGGTGAGCAAGGCCGGGCTGATCGGCCTGGCGCAGGCCTGGGCGCCGGTGCTGGGCAGGAAGGGCATCAGCATCAACGCGGTGGCGCCGGGCTTCATCGAGACGCAGATGACCGCCGCCATCCCGCTGACCATCCGCGAGGCCGGCCGGCGGATGAACTCCATGGGCCAGGGCGGCCTGCCGCAGGATGTCGCCGAGGCCGTGGCCTGGTTCGCCCAGCCGGGCTCGGGCGCGGTGAGCGGGCAGGTGTTGCGGGTGTGCGGGCAGAGTTTGCTCGGCGCCTGATCCGCGCACTCATCCGCGATGTTTGTGCGGCCTGACGCCTTTCGCGGACAAGGTCCGCTCCTACAGGGTGCGACTCGCGCCGATGCGCTCTTCGTAGGAGCGGACCTTGTCCGCGATCCGGCCGGCAGGCCGGCCGTCGGCGCATCGGGCTGAACGATGCGCGCCTCCCGAAGGAGCGCCTTATCCCCGCGCCGCCACCAGCTCACGGAACTCCCCGGCGCTCACCCGGTGGTCGCCATCGCGATCCGCCCGCGCGATCAGCGCCGGTTCCTCGCTCAGGAACTCCTCCAGATCGATCCGGCCGTCGCCGTCCGCATCCGGCCAGGCGATGGCGTAGGGCGAGGCGTTCGTGCCGGTGTCCGGCGGCGTCACCTCCTCGCGGGTCAGCAGGCCGTCCTGGTTGCGGTCCAGCCGGAAGAACATGCGCTGGCGCATGGCTGCCAGGTCGCCGGCCTCGATGTAGCCGCTGCCATCCCGATCCAGACGGGAGAAGGCCGTTTCGCCCACGTCCCCGGCCACGGCGCATCGGGCCCCCAGCAGCAGGACGGCGGACAACAGCAGGGGCAGGCGGATTCGGCTTCGCATCGGGAACTCCTCGGCGCTGGGAAAGGCGCGCAAAGCCTACTCAGCACTCCGCTCGAAGGTGTTCGATCACTCCGCCGGCGCCTGCGGCCGGCCGCGGCGGCGGAACTCCACCGGGGTCTCGCCGACCCAGCGCTTGAAGGCGCGGTAGAAGGTGCTCGGCTCGGAGAAGCCGGTGCGCTCGACGATCACCTCGATGCGCTCGTCGGTCTTGAGCAGCAGGTCCTTGGCCAGCCGGCAGCGGTAGTCGGTGACCAGGTCGTTGAAGCGCACCCCGGCCATGGCCAGGCGCTCGCGCAGGCGGCGGGCCGGCATGTCCAGGCGGGCGGCGACCTGTTCCAGCGTCGCGCCGCCGTCCACCAGCAGCACGCCGATCAGTTCGCGCACCTTGCGCACCAGGTCCAGGCGCTCCACTTCCGCCAGTTGCCGGCGCGCCAGCGACTCGTGCATGCGCAGCAGTTCCGGGGCGGCGTGGCGCGAGGGCTTGTCCAGCACGGCGGCGTCGAACTCCAGGGCGTAGCGCGCGGCGCCCAGCACCGCCGGGCAGCCGTAGACTTCCCGGTAGCGCTCGGCGGGCGCGCCGTCCGGGTGCATCAGCTGCACTCCGCGGGGCTTGAAATCGCCTTCGGTGAGGGCGTGGAACAGGCGGATCACCGCGCCGGCGAGCATCTCGGGGAAATGCCGGTTGGTCCCGGCGCTATGGCCGAGCAGCAGCACGGCGCGCTCGCCCTCGATTTCCAGGCGCGCGTTGAGGGTGTCGGAGAGCAGGCGCACGTAGCGCAGGGCGTGGCGCAGGCCTTCGCCGAAGGTCGCGCTGGAGAGGAACAGGTATTCCAGCAGCAGGCCGTGGAACGCCGGCAGGTGACCGGCCAGATAGAGGCCGACGTGCTCCTGGCCGCATTCCTCGGCGGCGGCCTTCCAGAACAGGTTCTGCGCGCTGTGGGGGAAGCGTCCGGCGGGCAAGCTGCCGGCGGGCAGGCCAACGCGCGCCAGCACGCGGTCGGGGTCGGTGCCGCAGGCCCGCAGGGCGTCGATCACCGGGCGCATCAGCGCCACATCGTCGGTCAGATCACGCATGGTGGTTTTTCTAGTTATCCATGAGGCGGGCCCATCTTAGGCAGCTTTCCCATCCCCCCTCAAGAACTTCAGGACGGCGCTTGAGCGAAATTTCCGAACAACCGGGCGGTCAGATTGACTTGCCTGCCGCGCGCCGCGGAACCTCGGCCAATGCCCGTCTATCGGCGGCGGCTAAGCTGACCGAATGACCCGCCAGGAGATACCCGATGTCCCGCGATTGGCTCGACCTGTCCGCTCCCCCCGCCCTCACCGGCCTGTTCGTCCGCGCCGCCCTGCGCCGCGGCGTGCGTGGCCGCAGCCTGCCGAGCCGCGGCCTGCGCTGCCCGGTCACGGTCGATGCGAAGCACCTGGAGCGCTATCGCAAGGTCTGCGGCTTCCCCGACAACCACCTGCTGCCGCCCACCTACCCGCACATCCTTGCCTTCCCCCTGCAGATGGGGCTGCTCACCGACGCGCGCTTCCCCTTCCCGCTGCTGGGCCTGGTGCACCTGGAAAACCGCATCAGCGTGTTGCGTCCGCTCGGCGGGCTGGGGCCGTTCACCGTCAGCGTGCGGGTGGCCGACCTGCAGCCCCACGAGAAGGGCGTGACCTTCAGCATCATCACCCATTTGCACGACCAGCTCGGCCTGCTCTGGGAGGGCGACAGCCGCATCCTGTTCCGCGGCCTGCGCCTGGACGGCACCCCGCCGGCCCGCGCGGAGGCCGCCGGACTGCCGCTGGAGCAGATCGACGCCTGGAGCTGTCCGGCGGACATCGGCCGGCGCTACGCGAGGGTCGCCGGCGACTACAACCCGATCCACCTGTCCGCCGCCAGCGCCAGGCTGTTCGGCTTCCCCCGCGCCATCGCCCACGGCCTGTGGAACAAGGCGCGCTGCCTGGCGGCGCTGGGCGAGCAGCTGCCGATGGCCGGCTATCGGGTCGAGGTGCGCTTCCAGAAGCCGGTGCTGCTGCCCGCCCAGGTCAACCTGCTGGCCAGCGAGCCGGCGCCGTCCGGGCAGTTCAGCCTGCGCGGCAAGGACGAGCTGCCGCACATGGCCGGCAGCTGGGCGCCGCTTGAAGCCTGAGGCCTGAAGCCCGAAGCTATGGGGCTCACGTTGGAGCCCCATCTGCATGAACCTCGAAGCCCTATGAATCTCGAAGCCATCACCGCGCGCCTGCACGCCATCCGCGACCACAACGACTGGAGTCGCTTCCACAGCCCGAAGAACCTGGCCATGGCCGCCAGCGTGGAAATGGCCGAACTGGTGGAAATCTTCCAGTGGCTGCGCGAGGACGAATCCCGCCAGCTGCCGCCGGAAAAACTCGCCCACGCCGGGCAGGAAGTCGGCGACATCGTGCTCTACCTCCTGCTGCTCTGCGCCGAGCTGGGCATCGACATGGACCAGGCGGTGCGCGCCAAGCTGGCCGACAGCGAACGGCGCTTCATCGAGGGGGGCGCCAAGTGAGCCATTCCCCCGGCAACGGCGACCGCCATTTCGACGAACTGGCCACGCGCTTCGCGGAGAAGATCTACGGCGGCGCCAAGGGCGCGATCCGCCTCGCGGTGCTCCAGGCCGACCTCGCCGAAGTGCTGCCGGAGCGCCCGCTGCGCGTGCTGGACATCGGCGCGGGCCTCGGCCACATGTCGCTGTGGCTGGCCGGGCGCGGGCACGACGTCACCCTCGCCGAGCCCGCCGCGCCGATGCTCGAAGGCGCGCGCCAGCGCTTCGCCGAAGCCGGCCTGGGCGCCACCTTCATCGAGGCGCCCTGGCAGGACCTGCTCGGCCGACTCAACGAACCCTATGACCTGGTGATCTGCCACGCGGTGCTGGAATGGCTGGCCGAGCCGCTGGCGATCCTCCCCGTGCTGCACCAGCTGACCCGCGCCGACGGCTGGCTGTCCCTGGCCTTCTACAACCGCGACGCGCTGATCTACCGCAACCTGCTCAAGGGTCACTTCCGCAAGCTGCGCAAGAACCGCTTCGCCGGCGAAGGACAGAGCCTGACCCCGCAGGAACCGCTCGACCCGCGCGTGCTGGAGGCGGCCATGGCCGGCCACTGGCGGATCGAGGCGCGCAGCGGCGTGCGGGTATTCCACGACTACATGCCGGTGGAGTTCCAGCACAAGGCCGAGCCGCTGGACCTGGTGGAAATGGAGCTGCAATACCGCCGGCACCCGGCCTTCGCCGGCCTCGGGCGCTACCTGCACTGGCTGTGCCGGCCACAGGATTGAGCGCATAGTTGCTGTTGCGCACGCCGACCGGTCCGGGCGTGCGGGAGTCCGTCATGCCGCGTTACCTGCTGATCCTGCCGCTGTTCGCCGCCCTGGCCGCCTGCCAGGGCCAGAATCCCTACACCGCCACCTCGCTGCCGCTGCCGCCCGCGCCGGCAGCGGCGGCGCATCCGCAATCGGACCCCGGCAGCTACCCGGCGGCGCCGCTGGACTACGGCCACTACCGCTCCTGGAGCTGGGCCGACGGCACCGGCTTCGGTGGCCCGCTGCAGGACGCCGTCAGCGAAGCCCTCGACCAGCGCGGCCTGCGCCCGGCGCGGGGCGATGCGCCGGCGGACCTGGTGGTCAGCGCCCAGCTCTCCAGCGAGCAACGCACCCGGCAGACCACCGACTACTACGGCGGCGGCTACTACGGCGGCTGGGGCGATCCCTGGTACGGCGGCGGCTACTACCCGGTCACCCGCACCTACGTGGTCACCGTCAGCGTGGTGCACATCACCCTGTTCGACGCCCGCAGCCAGCAGCAGGTGTGGAGCGGCAGCGCCGAATACGCCAGCGGCGGCAACCAGAGCGAGCAGGCCCGCGCCCTGCGCGAGGCCGCGCGCAAGGCGCTGGACGGCTATCCGCCAAGCTGACCGGCCGCTTGCCGGCCTCCGCTTCCAGCGCGCGCGACCGCTCTGCCGCTTGCCTTTGCGCGGACTCTGCGCTTGGATGAGAACTCTGCCCAGGAGTAATCCGATCATGATCCGCCGTCTGTTGTTGCTGGGCCTGATACTGGGCCTGGCGGCCTGTGAAACCACCAGCGTCAGCCGCGACTACGACACCACCCGCGACTTCTCCCGCTACCAGACCTGGAGCTGGGCGCAACCGGCGTTCGAGTACCGCCCGGACGACCCGCGCATCAAGAGCGACCTCACCGAACAGCGGATCAGCCAGGCGATCGCCGAGCAGTTCGAGCAGCGCGGCCTGCGCCAGGCGCGGGACGGCAACGTCGGCGACCTGAAGATGCGCGCCTACCTGATCGTCGACCAGCGCCAGGACCAGATCACCACCTACAGCGGCGGCTACTGGAACGGTTACTGGGGCGGCTACTGGGGTGGACCGCCGATGGCCGAGAGCCGCACCCTCACCTACAAGGTCGCCACCATCCAGGTCGACCTGTTCGACACCAAGGACGGCAAGCTGGTCTGGCGCGGCAGCGGCGAGCAGATCATGCGCAGCAGCCCGCCCTCGCCCGCCGAACGCGAAGCGGCGATCCACGAGGCGGTGCAGAAGATCATCGCCCAGTATCCGCCGCACTGAGCCGGGAGAGAGCGTGGAACATCCAGCCTTCGACCACCGCCCCGCCGCCGCCGGCGACCTCGACGAGGTGGTGCGCTTTCCCCAGGATCGCGACGAACTCTTCTACTGCTACCCCAAGGCGAGCTGGCCGCTGACCGTCGCCCAGCTCGCCGCCGCCATGGCCGAACGCCGCGGCAGCACCGTGGCGCTGCTGGATGGGCGCGCGGCGGGCTTCGCCAACTTCTACCAGTGGCAGCCGCGCGAATACTGCGCGCTGGGCAACATGATGGTGGCGCCCTGGGCGCGCCGGCATGGCGTGGCGCAGTACCTGATCGACGTCATGGAGAAACTCGCCCGCGACCAGTACAAGGCGCGGGTGATGAAAGTGTCCTGCTTCAACGCCAACGCCGTCGGGCTGCTGCTCTACACCCGGCTGGGCTATCGGCCGCAGGCCATCGTCGAGCGCGCCGATCCGCAGGGCCGGCGCATCGCCCTGGTACAACTGGAGAAAGCCCTTGACCCCATCTGACCACCAGCGGGTGCTGATCATCGTCAGCAGCGGCCCGAGCACCCCCGCGCGCTGCGCGGCGCCCTTCTACACCGCCACCCTGCTGGCCTGCATGGACGCCCAGGTGACCCTGTTCCTCAGCGGCGAAGGCACCCGCCTGGCCTTCCAGGACGTCGCCGACCACCTCTACGCCGCCGAGGGTGGCGAGCCCATCAGCCACTTCATCCAGCAGGCCAAGGAAGCCGGCGCGCGCCTCCTGATGTGCCGCGCACCGGGCGTGCCGATCGACGAAAGCCGGCTGATCGAGGAGGTCGACGAAATCGCCAGCGGCGGCGAGCTGGCGCGGATGATCCTCGAATACGAGCGGGTGCTGACCCTGTAGGCACACCGCCGGGAAAGCGGCATTTACAATCCAACCTTTCGAATCCGGCACTGACGCGGCATCGACAGAACGCAGACCCCAAGAGCGGCCCGAATGAAACTGCACGGCATGGAATTTCCCGACGACCTCCTGTACGCCCCCGAGTACAACCTCTGGCTGCGCGAGGAGCCCGGCGGCGCCGTCACCCTCGGCCTCACCGCCTACGGCTGCGCCCTCTACGGGCAGATCTTCGCCTTCACCCCCAAGCGCGACGGCTGGCATATCGACTGCGACCGCAGCTTCGGCGTGGTCGAGTTCGCCAAGGCCGCCTCCTCCGCCCGCAGCCCGCTGGCGGGCGACATCCTCGCCAGCAACGACGCCGTGGTGCGGCGCCCGGGGCTGATCAACCAGGACTGCTACGGCGAAGGCTGGATGGTGCGCCTCAAGCCCGACGACTGGGCCGAGGCCCGTGGCCGCTTCCTGCAGGGCCAGGCCGCGCTGGACGCCTTCGCCCGGCGCATGTACCTGGACAACTTCGACCCCGAGGACAACGGGGTGCAGGCCCTGCGCCCGTGAGCCGGGCGGGCGCGGCGCAACGCTGGCGCCTCGCGCCCCTGCTGCTCCTGCTCGCCTGCCTGCCGCTGCGCGCCGACCAGCCGGCGCAGCCCGGCTTCGTCTACCTCGACCAGGTGCTGAAATCCGCCCGTTACGACGTGCGCTACGCCGGCAGCGACAACTTCGTCGGCGAGCCCATCGAGGGGTATCAGAAGGCCCGCATCGTCCTCACCCGCGAAGCCGCCAGCGCACTGGCCGCGGTGGAGCAGGACCTCGCCCTGAGCGGGCTGGCCCTGAAGATCTTCGATGGTTACCGCCCGCAGCGCGCCGTGGATGAATTCCGCCGCTGGGCCGCCGACCCGCGGGACATCCGGCAGAAGGCCCGCTATTACCCGGACGTGGACAAGCGCGCGCTGTTCCGCGACGGCTACATCGCCCAGCACTCGGGGCACTCGCGCGGCAGCACCGTCGACCTGACGCTGGTGGAGACGGGGACGGGGGAGGAGTTGGACATGGGCAGCCGCTTCGACTTCTTCGGTCCCATCTCGCGCCACGGTACGGCGCTGATCGGCGTGCGGCAGACCCGCAACCGCGAAACCCTGCGCCAGGCCATGCTGCGCCACGGGTTCGAGCCCTATGCCGCGGAATGGTGGCATTACCGGCTGAAGGCCGAGCCCTATCCCGAGACTTACTTCGACTTCCCCGTTCAGTGAGGGGCGCGGCCGTCCCTGGCCGGCTGGAGTGGATCAGTCGTCGTTCTTGGTGGAGTTATCGGTAGCGTTGCCCAGGCCCTTGGTATTGTGAGTACCCGGCGTGGTATCGGAGATCGCCGTTGCCTTGGACAGGCCACGGGTATCCTTGGAATGCGCCACGGACGAGGTCGTCGAGCCATGGCCCTCGCTGTCGTTCTTGCTGCTGCCGTAGTGATTGCCGCTCAGGCCGTGATCACGAGTGGCCTTGCCGGCGTGGTCGACGCCATCGGTCATGCCATTGCTCTTGGCACCGTGGACGCCCGAATGACCATCGGACATGCCACCACCCGAATGGCCAGCGCTGTTGCCACCGCCATGGCCACTGCCGCTACCGCCGCCGTGACCGCCACCATTGCCACCACCACTACCGCCGCCGCCATTGCCCTTGGCGTAAACCGAACCGATCGGCGAAAGGTCGGCGGGCAGCAAGGCTGTCGTCCCGAGCGCAAATGCACAGGCTATTGCAACAACCAAGGTCTTCTTCATGATCGAAACGCCTCCAGGGGCGGGGGTTGAGATACTGCTGTGACTGCGATACCGCCACATGGTTCGGGCCATGCCGACGAAATGCCAGCACTCAAGTACCAACTCATCTACTGCCGAAATGGCGGCGCAGAGGCTACGCTCAACGGCAACAGGATTCTGAGACGGAGGCAACATGCGGATATCCAGAGCGAAAACCCTGCTGGCAGCGACCCTGGGCCTGACCCTGATTGGCAGCAGTCCGACGCTGCTGGCCGACCAGGGCAAGAACAAAGGACACGACAAGGGCGGCCAGCACGGCAACCAGGGCCATAGCGGTCAAGGCGGCGGCAATAACTGGCAGGGCGGAGGCCCGCAGATCGACGTCGGCGGCGTTCGCGTCATCCTCGACGGTAACCGGGACTACTGGGACGCCGGCTCGGCACTGCCGCCGGGCATCCGGAAAAACCTCGCACGCGGCAAACCGCTTCCGCCCGGCATCGCCAAGAAACTCGACGGCCGCCTGCTCGGCCGCCTGCCGCATTACGACGGCTACGAATGGCAGCAGGCCGGCACCGACCTGCTGCTGGTCACCATCGCCACCGGCGTCATCTATGAAGTCCTGAGCAACGTGCTGGATTGATCCCACCGCAACATCGCTGACCTTGCAGCGGCACCCCACGGCCCCGATTCAAGGGCATGGGGTGCCGCGACCGGGAAGCAGCCGATTCCCCTAGGGACGGAAGAATCCATCGGCTCCACCCGCTAGAATTCCACGCAACACAACCCTGGTGGCTCCCATGAAGAAATGGATCTTCCTCGCGGCCCTGGCGCTGCTCGCCTGGCAGTTCATGGACAACCCCGACTGGCAGTCGCGCTTCTTGCGCTCCTCTCCCGCGCCGGTATCGGAGGATCAGCCCGGCGAAACAGTGCTGCCGCCGGCGACCAGCACCGAATCGACACTCAACGTCCGCTGCGACGGCCGCCAATACTGCTCGCAGATGACGTCGTGCGCGGAAGCGAAGGCCTTCCTGCGAAGCTGCCCGGGCATGAAGATGGATGGGGACGGCGACGGCATTCCCTGCGAAGAGCAGTGGTGCCGGATGTGATCTTTGAGGAGGCAATTAGCCTCGCTCCGATGAAGGACCATAGGTATCTTTTCAGCACGTCCTCCACTGAGCAGTGCTAGTATCCCTTGGCAAAATTTGCCATTCGTAGGGGATTTACCTATGAGCACCATGAACATTTCCCTGCCGGACGCGCTCAAGAGTTTTGTCGACGAGCAAGTCAGCCAACGCGGCTACGGCACCAGCAGCGAATATGTGCGCGAGCTGATTCGCAAGGACCAGGATCGCCAACGCCTGCGCGGTTTGTTGATGGCCGGAGCTGCATCGCAACCCGCTCCTCCTGCAGGCAGTGACTACTTCGAATCGCTGCGTGACCGGGTGCGGAAGGCCCGGGGATGAAGAACAAGCCAGTCATCCCCCGCGAGCTCGCCAATCAGGACGTTGAAGACGCCATCGGTTACTACCTGGGCGAAGGGGCCGAACAAGCGGCACTCGGGTTCATCGATGCCCTGGAGAAAGCCTACGCGCACATCGCCCGGCATCCCTCCAGCGGCTCATCCCGCTACGCCCATGAGCTGGACCTGCCCGGCCTGCACTGCTGGGCGCTCAAGCGCTATCCCTTCCTGGTGTTCTACATCGATCGCGGCGATCACATCGATGTGTGGCGTGTAATCCACGGCACGAGGGATATCCCCGCCTGGATGCAGGGCGGCGAAGACCTTACGCACTGACCTCAGCCGCCCGCCTTCGGCACTTTTTCGACAGCAGCGACGAATCGACTTCGGCGGAAAAGCCAAAAGCTGGAGTCACGCGGGTTTTAGAGAGGAGAATTGGCGGAAGGCAGTGGGAGTCGAACCCTATAAACCTTATGGATATCAATGGTCTATAGGCGATATCCGTGGCTTTCGCGCTGGGTGTTCTGGCCTTTGCTGGGCTTCACTGGTCTACGTTTTCGACGTTTTTTCGACACTATTGCGTGTTTATGAAACAGCTTCTATAGATCAGGTCCATCGCTTCGGTTGTAGGATTTTGCCTGAAGTTGATTTGGGCGCCCACGCACTCGTTGCTTGTGTACTGGTTTACTCGGGGGTCGGTCTTTGACAGCTGTTCCACCTTGGCAAACCATTTCAGTTGGTCGCTTTTACCTTCTAGGTTTCTGCTCTCGAAATCATCGGTTGTTGCATAGTCCGAGGATGGAATGGTTACCGCCCTGGCTGGGATTTCTGCTGCTCCAGCTTGGTTCAGAGTCATCATGACCATTCCCAGTATTACTGATTTTCTCATCTTGCTTTCTTCCTAGCGTGGGCAAACCAGCGCCTACTCACTTCCGATGTGATCGCTATCCCGCGTTTTGATTGGGCAAGTTTCTGTTGGCTTCGTCGTAGTCGGGGCTTGTTTGCCCTACCTCCGGCATGACTTCTCCAGTGCTTAGCCACCAGCGATAGGCTGGAAAGACCTTGCCGATTATTTCAATTTCTTCCGCGCCTACCCTGGCTTTTCCTCGGCGGATGCTTGCCCATCGGTCGTAGTTCGTCTCCCCCGCTCGCGTCAGGGTGTTGAGATTCGTCATCTCAATTAATAGTAATGCTCTATCGGTTATGGTCATGGCCATTTGATATTTTCATCACTGGGACTATGTCCAGAACTTAGTCCCTTTGCTAATATCTGGACATAGTCATGGATATATTCCATTTCTTAGCCCTCTATAGACCAACATAGTGCAGTAAAGCCGATGGAACTGGAACAGATAAAGGCAAAGGACCTCAGCGCAGCCCCTCCGCTGCTGCCGTGGCGCGTTTTTGCGGACTGGATCGGGATGCCTGAAGAGCATGAAACGGTTCGGGGTTGGATTCGTCGGGGCTATCTCCCGTCTCAATTGATTGGCAAATATCTTTTTGTGAATGTTGCCCTTCTTACTAGGCGTTTGCTTGAAAAGGAGGATTTCTAATGGATATCTCTCGCACTTCTGTAATTCGGATTTCTGCTCTTCTTAATATTATTCGCTATTCCGGTTCTGACTCGGCTCGTTTTTCGTTTGCGACTCTTGGCGGCTATTTTGATGCTCTTTGTGATCTTGATGTGATTACGTTTGAAGTTAAGCAGCGGCTTAATGAGCTGGCGTTTAATGCATTACGTCAGTCTGCACGGCGTGAGGCTTGATCATGAGAGAAGTTTTTGATTTGTGCGCGTGGTTTTTCTTCTTTTTTCTTTGATTGCCTCGTTTATTAAGGTGACTTCTGAGTTTGTAGTGTCGGGGCTTAACCCTTTTTATTTGTGGATTATTTGGTTCTTTATTTTGTTTCTTGTATTTGTTCCTTCCGCTTTTTATGTGCTTAAGCGGATTGTTAATAGCAAGCTTTGGGGAAACCTGGAGTAATTCCGGTGTTAGTACGGAGATATTTAGGGAGGCCGCATGCAAAAGACTGTGACTGTTCAGTATGTTTCGTTAAGCGGATGGGTCCTTTCCCTGGTCGGGTACATGGTCCCTTCTGTCGTCCTCACCGTATTTTTCTTGAAGGGGGTGTTTGGCGACTTGTACGCGGTCCCTGCTACTGCGGTCATCCTCGTAAGTCTGTTTGGAGTGTTTCTCGAACTGAGGGATTCGACAATCGGCAAGGGTTTTTGGGCGGTTACCTCCTGCTCCCCAAGTCGGATTCTTAGTCACTATTTCGTTTGGGTGACGATTATTTCGGGTTATATGGGGATTCCTGTCTTCTTCTTTTATTGGTGGACATAATGACTTCGATCATCCCCCCTCGCCAGGAAAAGCCGGGTGATCCGGCTAAAAAATTCTTGGTTCAAGTTAAAACCTCTGAGTTTCTCCAGCTTCAGCAAGAGGCCGCTAATCGTGGAACAGATTTACTTAAGCTCGGTGGTTTTGTTCTTGGCGCTTGGCTTGCTGCTGGTTGTCCTGATTTTACCCGCTAGGGTCGTTTTTGACCTCATTTGGCAGTGGGCTTATCAGAAACAGGCTGAACAGGATTCCTTCTTTTCGTATATGTCGTATTGCAGGAAAAGCCCAGTCAAATTTGATCCGGGTTATGCGGCAAATTTGATTTGGGAAATGAAGTTCAAGCGGTGTCGATATCGGTATATGCCGCTTGCAAAGTTGTTGAATGTGGAAAGGCATGAGTGAAAAGGTTTTGAAGCTTTCTGCGAGCAAGCATTGAAATTTGGATTCAAGTTGTAACGCCCATTTCGGGCACTTAAACCCCCTGGGAGGTAATTCCTATGTTCGATCAAGTAATGCAACAAAAGATGCTGGTGCTGGGTGTTGAGCGGACCACTGTCGAACGCTCGGTGTTCGTCTCTGCTTTCGTTGGTCGTCAGCCGGAAGCGGACCGTGTTGCTGACACTCGCGCTCTGGCCATCAGCAAAATCGCGGTTGAGCCGTCGGTATTCGACAAATTCCCGGCAGTGACTGAGCCGGTGGAGCTGCTGCTCCACCTCAAGCTGGTCAAGGCGGCGGGGGGCAAGATGCAACCCCGCATCGTCGATGTGGAAGCGGTCCGCACCGTCTCGTCTGCCGCTCCGACTTCCCGTTCGGCTCCGGCTGAGAAGGCGTAAGCCATGTGCGCCGGTCGGTCGGCATCGTTTGACGTGGCGCGTCTGTTCAGCCGCGCTGCGCCTTCGATGTTCGGAGTAGGCAAAGGGGGGCGGGACGGCCTAGCGGGCTCTGGCCGTTGCTCTATCGCGTGCCGTAAGCCCTGCGAGCCGTCCCGGTTCGCCCCCGCACTGACAACCGACCTTTCCGGCGTCTGCGCGGCCTCCAATCGCGCCGATCTTGCCGCTTACGGGCTTCTCGACGGCGCCACTCTTCCTCCCGTCAAGGGCCGCGCTCCCGGCTCGTCGGAGCAGCTTTACCGCTCCGGCGAACGGAAGCACGGGCGAAGCGAACCCTTGATGGACTCCCACCAAAACAGCCTCCGAGTCATAGGGGCGGGGGAAGCTCTATCCCCCCGGCCCTCTGACTCCCTGGCGAAGGGCGGGATGGTAAGGGCGGAGCCCTTACGACTTGGCTTTTTAGAAAAAGTCACCGGCGCAGCCGGGCAATACCTGATGGATTCTCGACTCATGTCGAATGTGCAGGGGGACGCCTGATGTCCGCTTGGCTCGCCAACGTCACCTTGGGCGATTTGTTCGCCCTCCAGCTTGTTCTTGGTCTCGTCCAGTGCGTAGCGCTGGGCCTCATTCATGGGCATCAGAGGTAACGGCTATGTCACTTCCTTGGGAAGCGTATCTGTATATCGCTGGGCTTGCTTTGGGTTCTGTAGGGATAGGCGTCGCCTACGGGCAATTCCGCCTCGGGTGGAAAGAAATCATCGACGCCGCAACGTAAAAGAGGAAACACCTCATGAAACTGAACGCTCAACTGTCGCCTCTGGCGACCGCTGTATCCAACGAAGTGACTCCGGCCGGTAAAGCCGGGGGCCAATCCGTTGGCAAATCTGCTGCTCTGGCCATGATCCTGGCTATGGGTGTCGCCACTGTGAACGCCAATGCGGCGATCACTATTCCGCCTGAGCTGACTGAGATGTTCACGGATATCGGTACTGCCGTGGGCACTCTGCTGGCTGCGGGTGCGGTTCTGTTCGCGGCCATCCGTGGCGGTATCGCTCTGTTCAAGGTCGCCGGGCGCATCTTCAGCGCTGCGGGCGCCTGACCGGGAGGCGGGTAGATGCGCGCGGCTATCCGCCTGTTGGTTGCCCTCACGCTTATGGCGTGGGGGCAATTTACTTTTGCTGAGGATTACTACTGGAGCGGTAATGCGCCTGGGAAATGGCCGTCTCCAGATGCTGGCTGTAGGGCTTGGACCGAATCCTTGGGGCGTGTTCATGCCGGCTTTAACTTCTTGAATGGCGGTTATAGGGAAGTTATTTGTTTGGGCAAAGATCAAAACGGAAATAGTACCGGTGGCAATGGTCGTTTCGCTCTTCGTGGTGATAGTTGTCCGTCTGGTGGAGTATTGAATCCATCGACGGGTGTTTGTGATGTTCCGAAAGACTGCAAAAATGAGAAACCTATTACGGTTTCTACTGTTTGCACTTATATCCCATCGCTAAAGTCTAGTGCTTGCCCATCTGTTGTTAATGTAAATGGTTGTGAATTTGTAAAGACTTCTCAATCGACGCAGAAGTGTGAGTTTCAGGGTTTCACGGGCTCTAATGAAACTCTTTGTTATTTTAATGCTGAGCCGAGTGGGAATCCATCTAGCTCAGGCGAGCCAATTCCTGAAGAAAACTATACAGAGACGCCGGATAGCAATACGGAAGATCCGCGTTGTCTAAAAATGGGTGAAAATACTGTCTGTCTTTCTCCAGACAATGGTGGTTGTGATCTTTATAACGGTAAGCCTTGGTGTTATCAGACAGGGGATAAGTGCGGAACTATTAACGGTCAGTTTACTTGTCTTCCTAACAGTAGTCGGCAATGTAATTATGTAAATGGTCAGCTTGAATGCATCGCTACTAGCAACGGCGCTGATGGGATTGCGCCGAAACGTATTGATCCTACTTCTTCTGACCATCCGAACAATGGTGGTAATGCCGATGGTCGTGATGACAATGATCCGATGCCTGCGGGCGGTGCTGGTGGTGGTAGCTCCGGCCAGGGTGCTAGGGATGCTGCTACGAATAAGACTGTTCAAGATGGTGCCGATCAAGTAACGGGCGCTGTCGAGAAGGGTAATGGTCTTCTGAAAGATATTTATGATGGTCTTTTTGGGGATGATTATGATAGTTCCGGTGATGGTTCAGATACTGAAGCTGAGGGGTTAGGTGGCGAGCTTGGTGATGATATCGCTAAGAAGCTTGGCGAACAGTCTGAAGCTATTGGTGAAGAAAGAGAGGAAAAATTTCAAGAGGAATTAGACAAGATCAATTCAACTGTTGAGGGTTGGTTCTCTCAGGGGGTTGGTCTTGATAATATTCTTGGAAGCATTCTTCCAAGTGCTACGGGGTGTGGTAAGTATTCGATTAGTTTTAATCTAGGTGAATACAGTACTGGCCTTGATCTTGATTTTTGCGTTCTTAGTAAGGTCAAGCCTCTTCTTGAATGGGTTATTTGGGCTTTGACGGCTATTGGCGTATGGCGGATTTATTACTCTGCCTTGAAGCTTGAGAATGCAAAAGCTGAGAAGGGTGGGTTCTGATGGGCTGGATTATTGGTTTTCTTAAAAAGCTATTTCCGCGCGCCTTTGCTCAGCTTGCCAAGTTTTTGCTTGGTTTTATCTCGCCGCTAATTGCTCCGGTTCTTCAGTTTGTTGCCAAGTTCTTTAGCCGGATTGGCTTTATTGTTTTGGTTATCGCCTTCATTGGTGGTGCTATTGCGGCTTTTACTGCTGCTATTGGCGCTATAGGGTCTGGCGTGGCTGCATTGGCTCCTTCTGATGTCGTTGCGGTTGGTCAGATGTTGCTCCCTGGCAATATTCCTATCGCTATTTCGACTCTACTTCTTGCGCGCTTGCGGGCTTTGATTTTTATGTGGATCGTCAAGCTTGCTGAGAAGTTTGAGAATACCTGAGGTTTGCTGTGGCCGTTTATATCGTGACCGGCAAACTGGGTGCCGGAAAGACTCTGCTCGCGGTGATGAAGATTCTTGAGTACCTCAAGAAAAAGCGTCGTGTGGCTGTCAATGTCGATGTGCGGATGAATAAGCTGTGTCGTCCGGGTAATAAGCATTCTCGCGTCGTGCGTCTTCCTGATCTGCCTACTGCTGATGATTTAGTTGGTTTGGGTATGGGGTGTGATGTTTACGATGAAGAGCAGTTTGGCGGTATTTTTTTGGATGAAGCGGGTGTTTGGCTTAACTCGCGCGATTGGAACTCTGGTGGCCGCACCGATCTTTTGAAGTTCTTTCTTTTCTTGCGCAAACGCCGCTGGGATTTGTGGCTTGTTGTTCAGAATATTAACGTTATTGATAAGCAAATCCGTGAATCGATTGCTGAGCATGTGGTTTATATCAATCGATTGGACCGCGTTAAGATTCCTTTCTTGAGCCCTATTGGTCGCTTCCTTACGTTGGGCTATTGGAATGGCTGTCTTCCCAAGATGCATTACGCAATTGTGAAGTATGGCGCTAAGTTCAATTCGATGAAGGTGGATGAGTGGTTCTATCGTGGAAGTGAGTTTTATGACTTTTATGACACGACTCAGGAATACGATAAGGAATATGACAAGGGTAGTTATTCCATGTTGCCCCCTGGCTATTGGGTTCGCCGTATTCCTGCTGCTGCTCGTAACGTGGGGTTTTACATGCGAACTACTAAAATTTTCTTCCGTCGCACGCGGGTTATTACTGGTTTTGTTGTAGGTGCTTTGCTGGCTGCCTCGGTGACTTTTGCCGCTGTGTATAAGCCTTCTATCAAAGCTTCTGAGGCTGAGCAGGTTAAGGTGGCTCCAGCGCCTGAACCTTCTAAGAAGCTTAAAGAAGAGTTTTCCGATTTCAAGATTGTTTCTTTTCAGCGTTTTCCTGATGGTATTCGTTATGTGCTCGAATCTAAAGAAGGCAAACGCATTAATTCGAAAGACCTCGCTGCAAAAAATATCACTGTTAAGGATCGTGGTGCCTCTGAGGCTCTGTTGGTCCGCGACAGTGATTACCTGTCAATCTACCGCTAGGGCTTAATCATGATCTCTATCAAATGGGGTCTTTTGGGGCTCGGGATGTCGCTTGCCTCTGTGGTTCACGCTACAGAGGCAATTGATATTTCTGAGGGCACGGTGATGGACCTTGTAGATTGGGCTTCGGCTCATTTGGGTAAGTCTCTTATTGTCGGTGCTGATTTGCGTTCTGCGCCACTTTCGATTTACGCAAAGTACGATTCTCCTGAGCAGCTTGAGGAATTGGTGGGGCAGGCCGTGCGGACCGCTGGCTTTTATTTTAAGGCAGATGCGCAGTCGATTCAGGTTAGCGCTAAAGAAATGCCGGCTCCGCTCAATTTTAAGACTGAGGTGATTCAGCTTCAGCATCTGCAATCCGATTTCGCTTTTGAGTCGGTGCGTGATGTGCTCAATGCGCGTATGGCGGCTGATGCTGCGGGTGGTGATAAGCCTGCTGCTTTGGGGCAGGCGCAGCCGATGGTATCGCCATCTCCGACTTCCAATGCATTGATTGTTACGGCTACGGCTGAGCAGCTTGAGGTGATTCGGCGTGTGGTACGGGAGATTGACCGGCCTCGTCGGCAGGTGATGATTACGGCGGTTGTGGCGGAGCTGTCCGACGATGATTTTCAGTCATTGGGTCTGAACGTTACCGCGGCTAATAACCGTCTCAGTATTAAAGGTACTGCTTTCGGGAAAGTCGATTATTCGGACCTTGGGTTTAGTCTGACTTTTGATGGGCCGACACTGGGGGCTTTTTTTCAGGCGGTTAAATCGACCGGGCGTAACCGCATTCTTTCTACGCCTCAGTTGCTCACGCTCAACCGTGAACAGGCCAGCATTGTGGTTGGTCAAAACGTGCCATTCATTACCGGCTCTACCACGTCGGGCGCGACGCCGGCTGATAACCCCTATCAAACCATTACGCGGCAGGATGTGGGCGTAACGCTTCAGGTGACGCCTTTTATTACGCCGTCGGGGGCGATTGAGCTAACGATTCAGCAAGATGCCTCCAGCGTGTCTAACGACAAGACGGCCGCTGACATCATCACTAACACAAGGCGAATTTCGACCAAGGTCCAGTTGGCCAATGGCTCGGGCATTGTTTTGGGTGGTCTTCGGTCGGAGCAGAGCGATAACACTACGTCACGTGTTCCTGTGTTGTCCGATGTGCCGGTGTTGGGGCGTCTTTTCCGCTTCGATTCGACACGTGAGAAGGCGGCCAACCTGGTCGTCATGATTTCCGCACGTGTGTTTGATCCATCTCGGCCTACCGACCTCTCAGAAGCGCCCTTTACGGCCCCTCAGGTAGCCGCGCAATTGGCACTGCCTACGCTTCGCGCTGGTGAGTCTCCGGGGCCAAGGCGGCCGATAGGGGGCGGCGTCGGGCGCAGCACGGGGACGCCCCCCTAGCGGTCGCCTACGGCCCTCCAGACGGCCCTGTAGCACGTCTTATAAATAGATTTTCAAGTGGACATTGTTGGACATTAGTGGGGAAGCAACGGAATGAAAAAGGCAAAGGATCAGGTTCGACTCGACAAGCAAACGGCGGTTGAGGATGTGCGCGGCAGGCTTTTCATTGATCCGTCTTCTGCTGCGATCACTGACCTTTCTTCGGTGCGGATTCTTCGCTGTGGTGTCGATACGGTTCGCCAGCTTTACAAGGGTCTGATTCGTCCTCAGGTGCTCGCGCTATTTGAGGAGCCCGGTTTGGTTCAGTTCGCGGGCGAGGTGTGGCATGCGGGTCGCGTTGGCCGCGATTCCGGCTATCAGTGCAAGCTCCAGAATGCCGATCTCGGTTTGATCCTGCTGATCAAGAATTTCAACGAAAAGGCTGACGTGGTGGGTTCTCACCTCAAGATTGAGGTTTCCCCTCACGCTATTGATTCGCGCTCTCCTGAGCAGCTACAGGCCCTGCTGGATGGTTTCGCGGCTGAGGTGTTGGAGCAGGTTGAGGTCAACCAATGTGCGGTGCATATCGCGCTCGATGTGCAGGGTTGGACGCCTCCGGCTGATTTCGTTGCGCGTCTTCATTGCCGTGCGCGCTCTCAGCGTGATCACTCCGGCATTCAGACTGTTTGTTTTGATGAAAACGTGGCCACCTATGGCCGTGGCCAGTCGTTCCTGTTCGGCTCTGCGGCGGGTATGCAGTTGGCCGTCTACAACAAAACGGCTCAGGCTCGGGCCATCGATAAGCTGGATTACTGGGAATCGGTGTGGCGTCGTTCTGACAATCCTTTCGATGCTGACGATTCGCTCAACTATGACCCTGAGCAGCCGGTCTATCGGATTGAAGCTCGTTTTCATCATTCGATTGTTCGCCAGTTCGCGGAAGGCTCTGTGCTTCGTGAAACTGGTGAGTGCATTGCTACTCATTCCTACGCATCGCTTGGCGGGCATCTCCAGGGGCTTTGGGAGTATGCGTTGGGGTCGTTCCGTATGCTTGTCCGTCCGGGTCTGTATGACGCGTTTTGGACCCTGATTCGGCAGGATGTGGTGGTGGCTGTTGAGGTTGACTCGCTGCTCGATGGCACGGTCTATAAGCGCTACTACAAAACTGCCCGTGGCTTTTCTGGCAAGAACGTGGAGCTGTTTCTAGGAAATTTTCTGTCGATCGTTGCGCGTGAGCGGGTGGGCGCGGAACGGGCGTTTTCACAGCTCAAGCAATGGGAGTGTTGGCCTACTATCCGTGACCACTATCAGGCTAAGGGCAAAGAAGAGCGCCATATCTACAAGCACATTCGGGATCTTCTTGAGGAACGGCGTGTGCGTTGGGGTCGGGCTGTCTGATGGCGATTTCTAAGCTTGATGATGGTCGCTGGCAAGCTGATGTTGAGCCCATTAAGGGGCGTCGATTTCGCAAGAAATTTAAGACGAAGGGCGAGGCTCAGCGTTTTGAGTCCACGGTCCGCTCTCAGGTTGCGCTTAATCCTGCATGGAACCCTAAGCCCAGGGATCGGCGTTTGCTGTTAGAGCTGGTGGAGCGTTGGTCGCTTCTGCATGGCCATGCTTTGGCTGACTCTGAGCGTCGTTCGCTGGTGCTTTGTCGCTTGGCTGAAAGCCTTGGCAATCCGGTGGCGTCTTCTGTCTCGGGGAATCTTTTTACTGAATATCGTGCTCGGCGTTTGGCTGCTGGGATCAGTGGAAAGACTTTGAACAATGAGTTGGGCTACCTGCGTTCGCTTTATAACGAGCTGAATCAGCTAGGTGAAATCGATTTCGGTGATCCTCTGAGTAGGGTGAAGCCGATCAAGCTGCAGGAACGGGAGCTGTCCTATCTCACTCATGAGCAGATTGACGCGATTTTTGCTGCTCTCAGGGATCATCGCCGTAGTCCGCATGTTGAGTTGGTTGCTCTGGTGTGTCTTTCGACTGGTTGTCGCTGGGGGGAGGCTCAGGGTTTGCGTTTGGATCGTGTACGGGATGGCTTTGTGCATTTCGTGAATACGAAGTCTAAGCGTCGTCGCTCAGTACCGATTTCGCCGGAATTGGAAGCACGTTTGCGGGGGCATCTGACGGTGCATGGTGCTTTCAGTAATTGTCGGGATAGCTTCGATTTTGCGGTGGGCGTTTCTGGTGTGAAGCTGCCACGGGGTCAAAAATCGCATGTGTTGCGCCATACGTTTGCTAGTCATTTCATCATGAATGGCGGCAACATTCTCACTTTGCAGAAGACTCTGGGGCATTCGTCTCTTGCAATGACCATGCGCTACGCGCACCTCGCGCCGGATTTTCTACAGGATGTGATTCGCTTCGGTCCGGTGAAAGATCATCGACACTTTTTCGACACTGCGTCAGAAATTGGAGAAGGCATTTTCGTGGAAGCCTAGAGCCATGCGGCGTTTAGGCGGGGAGATTGGCGGAAGGCAGTGGGAGTCGAACCCACCCAGGAACGGCTGCCGTCCCCCACCGGGTTTGAAGCCCGGCCACGCCACCGGGCGTGATTGCCTTCCTCTTGGACTGGCGAGGTGTTTCTTCAGCTTCCCTTGCCAACTCCGGTGGAGTGTCGAAGAGGTGTCGAACGGCCAATCATCTTTTGCAGGGACGGGATGTTGCCATCAATGACCTTGCAGTGGCTAGCGAAGGGATGACGCAGGGGGCGAGATTGTTGCCTGTCGCTGCCAATGCAGCGAGATCGCTCTATCCTTGTCCGGCATGCGCTGACAAGGGAACCCCATGCTGAACGCGAAACTCACCAAGGGACTGCTCTGGGCACTGATCGCAGTCCTGGCCATCACCGTTCTGCTGCTGGCGCTGCGCATCACGGCGCTGCGCAACATCCCGCCGCTGGAGCCCTGGCACACCTGGGTGCCGAAGGACCTGCACAGCGAGGCCATCGACCGCACGGACTGGGCCGGCTACCTGGACGCCGAGGCGAAGCTCATGCAGAGCATGCGCCAGGAAATGGCAACCCGCCTGCAGCCCTTCGAGCGCGTCGCCTACAACCGCTACTTCGACCAGAGCGAGGTCTACCCCGGCCAGTTCGCCAGCGACTGGAACCGCTCCTACGAGCTTCGCCCCGACGGCCCGGTTCGCGGCGCGGCGGTGTTGCTGCATGGGCTGACCGACTCCCCCTACAGCCTGCGCCACCTGGGCAATCACCTGCGGCAGCAGGGCTACGTGGTGGTGGCGATCCGCATGCCGGGCCACGGCACGGTGCCGGCCGGCCTCACCGATGCGACCTGGGAGGACTGGCTGGCCGCCACCCGGCTGGCCGTGCGCGAGGCCACCGCGCAGGCGCCCGCGGGCGCGCCGCTGCTGCTGGTGGGCTTTTCCAACGGCGGCGCGCTGGCGCTCAAGTACAGCCTCGACGCGCTGGACGACAAGGCCCTGCCCATGCCCCGCAAGCTGGTGCTGATCTCGCCGATGATCGGCCTCACCCGCTTCGCCCAGTTCGCCGGGCTGGCCGGGCTGCCGGCGCTGCTGCCGGCCTTCGCCAAGGCTGCCTGGCTCAGCGTGCTGCCCGAGTTCAACCCGTTCAAGTACAACTCCTTCCCGGTGGCCGCGGCGCGGCAGACGGTGGGGCTGACCGACGCCCTGCAGCGCAGCCTGGATGCGACCAACCGCAACGGCAGCCTCGCCCGCCTGCCGCCGATCCTCACCTTCCAGTCGCTGGCCGACAGCACCGTCAGCACGCCGGCGGTGGTCAGCAACCTGTATGACCGGCTGCCCGACAACGGCAGCGAACTGGTGCTGTTCGACCTCAACCGCTCGCTCAGCCACGGCCCGCTGATGCGCCCGGACATGGCCAGGCTCGGCCCGCGCCTGCTGCCGGAGCGCAAGCGCGACTATGCCCTGACGGTGGTCTCCAACACGCCCGAAGACAGCCAGGCGTTCGCCCTGAACATTCCGGCGCACAGCCTGGAGCAGAGCCGCCAGCCGCTGGGCGTGAAATACCCGGCGGACCTGTTCTCGCTCTCCCACGTCGCGCTGCCCTTCCCGACGAACGACGCGCTCTACGGCCAGTACCCCGATCCGAGCGAGGATTTCGGCATCCGCCTCGGCACGCTGATGCCCCGTGGCGAACGCGGCGTGCTGATCGTCGGCCTGGACCTGTTCCAGCGGGTGACGTCCAACCCGTTCTACGACTACCTGGTGCAGCGGGTGGACCAGGCGCTGCCGGGGAAATAGCCACCCGGCCTCCGGGCGGAGGCCGTCAGGCACCCTCCACGGCCGCGTCGCTCGCCAGCGCCGAATCCTCGCGGACCCGCCGTTCGTTGCCGAAGCGCCGGGTGAAGCCGATGCGGTCGAAGTATTCCAGCAGCTGGATGCAGCGCTTGCGGCCGATGCCGATGCGGTCGCGGAAGGCGGCGGCGCGGATGATGCCGGCCTCGTCGCGCAGCTGCAGGGCGTGGCCGGCGAGCTGGCGCAGGGTTTCTTCCGGGTAGAACAGGTCCCTCACCACCTGGTGCAGCTGGCCGAGGCGGGCGAGCTTGCGCAGCAGCAGGCGCACGTCGCCCTCCTCCGCCGCCAGTTCGCGGGCCAGGTCGCGTACCCAGGGCGGGTCGAAGGCGCCGGCCAGCAGCAGCGGCCAGAGGCGCTCGCGCAAGCGCTCGTCGTTCTCGCCGAGCTGCACGCGGTGATCGGGCAGGTGCAGCCAGGGGCCGCTGCTGTCGATGCGCTGGTCGGCCAGCAGACCCTCCAGCAGGGCGACGAACACCGGCCGCTCCAGCTGCGGCAGCGCATAGCGGCGCAGGCGGTCGCGGTCGGGACCGAGCTCGTCGGGCTGTTCGCCGTGGAAGCGTTGCAGGGCGTCGATCACCTGCTGCTGCAAGGCGCTCCAGCGCTCCGCCGCGAACAGCCGCTGGCCCAGGCGCGTCGACACTTCCACCCGTTCGCCGGGCAGCCGCCAACCCGCGCGCGGGCGGTTGAACTGCCGCGCCAGCAGCGCCGGGTCGAGGCCGTTGCCGGCATGGGCGAGCAGGGTCGGCAGCGCGCTTTCCAGCTCGTCGCCCTGCAAGGCGCGCAGCTGTTCGAGGCGCTCCGCGCTGCGGCGGTTGCGCGCCGGGGCGAAGGGGTCGAGCACGCGGCCGCCGCCGAGGGTGCGCTGGGCGGACTGGTCGCGCAGCACCAGGCGGTCGCCATGCACGGCATGGCTCGGCGCATTCAGCACCAGCTGGGCGAAGGCGCGCTCGCCCGGTTGCAGGCGCTCGCCTTCGAGCAGGGCGACGCGGCCGGTGACATCCTGGGCGCCGAGGTGCACATGGACCGGAGTCCAGTGGGCGAAGGCCCGCGTCTCGCTCGGCAGCAGGTGCAGGTCGATGTCGATGCGCGTGGTGGGCGCGTGCAGCTCCGGGGCGATCAGCCAGTCGCCGCGGTGAATCTGTTCGAGGCTCAGGCGTTCGCCAGCGATGTTCACTGCCACGCGCTGGCCGGCGTGGGCCTGCTGCGCCTCGCGGTTCTGCGCGTGCAGGCCGCGCACGCGAACGCGGCGGCCGGCGCTGCCGAGCAGCAGTTCGTCGCCCACCTTCACGCTGCCGGCGAAGGCGGTGCCGGTGACGACGACGCCGGCGCCGCTGACGCTGAAGGCGCGGTCCACCGCCAGGCGGAAGCCGCCCGTTGCCGCGCGCTCGCGGGTTTCGCGGGCCGCATCGGTCAGCGCCGCGCGCAGGTCCTCGATGCCCTCGCCGGTGACGCTGGAGACCGGGAAGACCGGCGCATCAGCCAGCGCCCCGTCGGCGAGCAGCTCCCGCACTTCACCTGCGGCCTGCGCCACGCGCTCGGCGGGCACGCGGTCGGCCTTGGTCAGCGCCACCAGGGCGCGGCGGATGCCGAGCAGCTGGACGATGGCGAGGTGCTCGCGGGTCTGCGGCATCACGCCGTCGTCGGCGGCCACCACCAGCAGCACCAGGTCGATGCCGCTGGCACCGGCGAGCATGTTGTGAACGAAGCGCTCGTGCCCCGGCACGTCGATGAAGCCGGTGAGCCTCCCGTCGCCGAGGTCGGCGTAGAGATAACCGAGGTCGATGGTGATGCCGCGCTCGCGCTCGGCCGGGCGGCGGTCGCCTTCCAGGCCGGTGAGGGCGCGCAGCAGCGAGGTCTTGCCGTGGTCGATGTGGCCTGCGGTTCCGACTATCACACCGCGTCCTCGGCCAGCAGCGGCAGTTGCGCGACGAAGCCGGGCTCGTCGTCGAGCTGGCGCAGGTCGAGCCACAGCGCGTTGTCGTCGATGCGGCCGACCACCGGGATCGGCAGGCAGCGCAGGCGCTCCTCCATGTCCAGCAGCGCGCGGCCGCGCTGGCGCTTGGGCTGGTTCGGGCGCAGGCACAGCGCGGCGCTGGGCAGCCGTGCGACCGGCTGGGCGCCGCTGCCGATCATGCCCAGGGCGTCTTCGGCGGTGACGCTCCAGCCTTCGCCCAGCAGCGCCGCCAGGGCCGGCGCCAGGCGCTGGGCCTGCACGCGGATGTCGGCCTGCGGGCGGCTGAGCAGGCGCAGGCTGGTCAGGCGCTCGGCGAGGCGGTCGGGGTCGCGGTAGAGGTTGAGCACGGCTTCCAGCGCGGCGAGGGTCAGTTTGTCCACGCGCAGGGCGCGCTTGAGCGGGTTCTTCTTGATCCGCCCGATGAGTTCCTTGCTGCCGAGGATCAGCCCGGCCTGCGGGCCGCCGAGCAGCTTGTCGCCGCTGAAGGTGACGATGTCGGCGCCGTCGCGCAGGGCTTCCTGCACCGTGGGTTCCTTGGGCAGGCCCCAGCGGGTGAGGTCGACCAGGGTGCCGCTGCCCAGGTCTTCCAGCAGCGGCAGGCCGTGGGCGCGGGCGATCTGCGCCAGCTGCGCGGTGGCGACGCTGGCGGTGAAGCCCTGCACGCTGTAGTTGCTGGTGTGCACGCGCATCAGCAGGCCCGAGCGCGGGCCGATGGCGGCTTCGTAGTCCTTGGCGTGGGTGCGGTTGGTGGTGCCGACCTCGACCAGTTTCACCCCGGCGCGGGACATGATGTCGGGGATGCGGAAGGCGCCGCCGATCTCGATCAGTTCGCCCCGGGAGATGATGCCTTCCTTGCGCGCGCCCAGGCTGTTGAGCGCCAGCAGCACGGCGGCGGCGTTGTTGTTGACCACGGTGACCGCCTCGGCGCCGGTGAGCTCGCGGATCAGCCCGGTGATGAGGTCGTCGCGGTCGCCGCGCTTGCCGGTGGCGAGGTCGAATTCGAGGTTGAGCGGGTAGCGCGCGGCCATGCCGATGGCGTCGATGGCTTCTTCGGGCAGCAGCGCGCGGCCGAGGTTGGTGTGCAGCACGGTGCCGGTCAGGTTGAACACCCGGCGCACGCGGCTGGCGTGGTGCGCGGCGAGGCGTTCGCCGGCGCGGCCGGCGAGCACGGACTCTTCCAGTTCGACGGCGGCCAGCTGGCCGTGGCGCGCCGGCTCGCGCAGTTCGTCGAGCAGGTCGCGCAGGGTCTTGAGCAGGGCCTCGCGGCCGTAGCGCTGCTGCAGCGGCTGGCAGGCCGGGCTGCGCAGCAGGCGGTCGATGGAGGGCAGGCGTACCGAGGTCATGGACAAACCTTGTGCAGGGGGCGATGGCTGGAGTCAGTCTAGAAGACCGGGGCGCGGGCGGGCGTCATGCCTTTGCAGGATGGGTGGAGCGCAGCGATAACCATGCTGTCGCTGCGCAGGCCTCGATGGGTATCGCTGCGCTCCACCCATCCTACGTAGAGCCTTGTTTCAGCCGCCGCTGCCGGGCGCCAGCAGCAGGTTCGGCGCGCTGCGCAGGTAGCCGTCCTCGGCGAGGCGGATGTCCAGCGCGAGGCTGGCCAGGTCGTCCGCCTGGGCCTCGGCGTGCTCGTCGTGCTGCAGGTAGAACTGCTTGAGGTAGGACTGGCAGCCGGGGCAGGTCTCGGCCTTGAGCGGCGCCTGGTCGCTGGCGATGCCCTCGCGCTGCAGCGAGTAGTAGGCCAGGCCCTTGCTCTCGGTGCAGTGGCTGCACTTGACCCGCACGTAGTGCCATTCGCAGGAGCACAGCGAGCACGACAGGTAGCGCAGTCCGGCGTGCTTGCCGCGATGGCGGATCATCCCCGCCACCGGCGGCGCGCCGCAGGCCGGGCAGAGGGTCTGGCTGTCGGTTTCCGCCAGGGTGTCGTCCGGCAGCGCCAGCAGCCACTGGCTGAAGGCGACCTGCAGCACGGCGCCGAGGAAGGGCACCAGCGCCGGCGGCAGGAGGTCGAACTGGCCGTTGAGCAGGCCCAGGGCCCAGGCCTTGCGCTGGCCCTGGTCGGCGTTGCGCAGGGTCTTCAGCGCCTCGACGATCGCCGGGTTGGCGGTGGGCTCGTAGGCGTCGAGGAAGGCGTCCAGCAGCGGCAGCCAGGCGCCTTCGCGCACCAGCGTTTCATAGGCCAGCGGCGGCATGCGGTGTTCGCGGCTGCGGGCCAGCGCGGCGGCATCCGGCGATGGCAGCGGCAGTTTGCGCTCCAGAAGCGCCTGCTGGGCGTCGCAGACGCCGGCGATCAGTTCGAGGTAGCCCTGCAGCGGATTGCCCGGCGCCAGCTGGCGCAGGCGCGCGGCGCGGAGGCTGAACAGGTCGTGGGGTGGCAGGTTGAACAGCGGAGGGATGTTGGCGGCAGCTTCGATCTGCCCGGGTTCGAGGATTCGGCCTGACACGCAGGACTCCTTGTTGGTTGCGGCGCGGGGCGTCGGCGCCCCTCGCCCTGGCCCTCCCCCGGCGGGAGAGGGAACTGTCCGTGCCGGCTGGAGAGTCACCTCCAGCCGGCATTCACTCGGGTAACGCGACTCAGTGGCCCTTGCCCTTCTCCACGTCCTTCAGCCAGCCGTGGTGGTGCTTGCGCGCCCAGCCGCGACTGACCCAGCCGCTGAGCATGGCGCCCATCGAGCCCTTCACCCAGATGCCGGCGTAGATGTGCACCAGGATGCTGCTGATGAGCACGAAGGCGGCGACGGCATGCAGCAGCGCCGAGACGCGGATGACGTCGATACCGAACATGTGGCTGAAGTATTGCCGCCAGATGACGAAGCCGGTCACCAGCAGCACCAGCATGCACAGCAGCAGGGTCCAGAACAGCAGCTTCTGCCCGGCGTTGTAGCGACCGACTTCCGGGAGGTTTTCCTCGCGGTTGGCGACCACGTCGCGCCATTGCCTGAGCCATTGCATGTCACGCTCCTGCATCAGGTTGTGGTGGGCGAAGCGCGCCACCAGCCCGAGGAAGAACAGGAACATCGCCACCCCGAGGAAGGGGTGGAGAATGCGCGTCCAGGGACCACCGCCGAAGAGGTTGGTCAGCCAGAACATGGCCGGGTGGAACAGGGCCAGCCCGGAGAGGCCGGCCAGGATGAACAGAATGGCCACCATCCAGTGGTTGCTCCGTTCGTTGGCGTTGTAGCGCTGGATATCTTTCTTCATGTCTCGATCCTCATTGCCCTCACCCCGACCCTCTCCCTGACGGGAGAGGGGGCAAAAGCATCTGCCAGGGAGGTCACGGATTGCGACGCGGGTCGAAGTCATGCACCGCTGGGTCGACCTTGTGTACCGGCCCTTCCGGGCCCGGTCCGCCTTCCTCGTCCTCCTCGACCCGGTTGCGGCCGGTGCGGATGTAGTGGAAGAACCCGGCCAGCACCACCGCGCCCATGGCCAGCAGGCCGAGGGGTTTGCTGGGGCCTTTCCAGAACCTGACCATCGGGCTGATCGTCGGGTTGTCCGGCAGGCCGGCGTAGAGCGACGGCTGGTCGTTGTGGTGCAGCACGTACATCACGTGGGTGCCGCCCACCCCTTCCGGGTCGTACAGGCCGGCGTTCTCGAAACCGCGCGACTTGAGGTCCTCGATGCGCTCGGCGGCATGCACCTTCATGTCTTCCTTGGAGCCGAAGACGATGGCGCCGGTCGGACAGGTCTTCACGCAGGCCGGCTCCATGCCCACCGCCACGCGGTCGGAACACAGGGTGCACTTGTACGCCTTGTTGTCCTTCTGCGAGATGCGCGGGATGTTGAACGGGCAGCCGGTGATGCAGTAGCCGCAGCCGATGCAGTGGTCCTGGTTGAAGTCGACGATGCCGTTGGCGTACTTCACGATCGCCCCCGGGCTCGGGCAGGCCTTCAGGCAGCCCGGCTCGTCGCAGTGCATGCAGCCGTCCTTGCGGATCAGCCACTCCAGGTTGCCGGCCGGGTTCTCATGCTCGGTGAAGCGCATGACCGTCCAGGACTGGTCCGTCAGGTCGATCGGGTTGTCGTAGGTGCCGTGGTTGTGGCCCACCTCGTCGCGCAGCTCGTTCCATTCCGAGCAGGCGACCTGGCAGGCCTTGCAGCCGATGCACTTGGACACGTCGATCAGCTTGGCCACTTCCTCCTGGTGCCGCACCGAGGGCATCGGCGTGGTAGTAGCGGAGCGGGCGTAGATGTCTTGACTACTCATGCTTCACCTCACGCCTTTTCCACGTTGACGAGGAAGGACTTGAACTCCGGCGTCTGCGTGTTCCCGTCGCCCACGAAGGGGGTCAGGGTGTTGGTCAGGTAGCCGTTGCGCGCGACCCCGGAGAAGCCCCAGTGCAGGGGGATACCCACGTGGTGCACGGTCTTGCCGTTGACCTGCAGCGGGCGGATGCGCTTGGTCACCACCGCCACCGCCTTGATGTAGCCGCGGTTGGAGGAGACCTTCACGCGGTCGCCGGCCTTGATGCCGAGTTCCTTGGCCAGCGCCTCGCCGATCTCGACGAACTGTTCCGGCTGGGTGATCGCATTCAGGTGGGAATGCTTGGTCCAGAAGTGGAAGTGTTCGGTGAGACGGTAGGTGGTCGCGGCGTAGGGGAACTCGTCGGCCTTGCCGAACAGTTCCATGTCGTTCTTGAACACCCGCGCGGCCGGGTTGTTGATGGCCTTCGGGTTCTTGTGCAGCGGGTTGATCCCGATGGGCGTCTCGAACGGCTCGTAGTGCTCGGGGAACGGGCCCTCGGCCATCTTGTCGACGGCGAAGAAACGCGCCACGCCTTCGGGGTTCATGATGAACGGGTTCATCCCCGCTTCCGGCGGCACGTCCACCTTGAAGTCGGGCACGTCGGTGCCGCCCCAGGCCTTGCCGTTCCACCACACCAGGCGCTTCTTCTTCGGGTCCCAGGGCTTGCCGCTGACATCCGCCGAGGCGCGGTTGTAGAGGATGCGCCGGTTGGCCGGCCAGGCCCAGGCCCAGCCAAGGGTCTGGCCCATGGCGTAGGGGTCGCTGCTGTCGCGGCGGGCCATCTGGTTGCCCAGTTGCGTCCAGGAGCCGGCGAAGATCCAGCAGCCGCTGGCGGTGCTGCCGTCATCGCGCAGCAGCGCGAAGCCCGGAAGCTGTTCGCCGGCTTTCGCCAGGATCATGCCGTTGGCCGGGTCGACCAGCTCGGCCAGGGCCTTGCCGTTGTACTCCCTGGCCACCTCGTCCGGGCCCGGCTCGTCGGGCTTCAGGTAGCTCCAGTCGAGGCCGAGGATCGGGTCGGGGAACTTGCCGCCGTCCTTCGCGTAGGCACCACGCAGGCGGTGGAACAGCCCGGCCATGATCGCGATGTCGGTGCGTGCCTCGCCCGGCGGCTCGGCGCCCTTCCAGTGCCATTGCAGCCAGCGGCCGGAGTTGACGATGGAGCCGTCTTCCTCGGCGAAGCAGCTGGTGGGCAGGCGGAACACCGTGGTCTGGATGGACTTGGTGTCGACGTCGTTGTGCTCGCCGGCATTGCGCCAGAACTCGGAGGTCTCGGTGGCCAGCGGGTCCATCACCACCATCCACTTCAGCTTGGCCAGCGCGGCGCCGACCTTGGCCTTGTTGGGGAACGAGGCGATGGGGTTGAAGCCCTGGCAGAAGTAACCGTTGACCTTGCCCTGGTACATCATGTCGAAGTAGCGCAGCACGTCGTAGCCGGCGCCCGGCACGTCGAGCTTGGGCAGCCAGTCGTAGCACCAGTTGTTGTCCTTGGTCGCGGCCTTGCCGAACCAGGACTTCATCAGGCTGACGTGGAACTTGGGATAGTTCTGCCAGTAGGACAACTGCCCCGGACGCAGCGGCTTGGCCGTGCGCTTGGCGATGTAGGCGGTGTAGTCCTGCTCGGCGTCGCCGGCCAGGGTCAGGTAACCCGGCAGCGAGTTGGACAGCAGACCCAGGTCGGTCAGGCCCTGGATGTTGGAGTGGCCGCGCAGGGCGTTCATGCCGCCGCCGGGCATGCCGATGTTGCCCAGCAGCAGCTGGACCATCGCGCCGGTGCGGATCATCTGCGAGCCCACCGAGTGCTGTGTCCAGCCCAGGGCGTACATGATGGTCATCACCTTGTCCGGTGCGGCGGTGGTGGAAATCTCTTCCCACACCTTGAGCATCATGTCCTTGGGCGTGCCGCAGATGTTGCTCACCACGTCCGGCGTATAGCGGCTGTAGTGCTGCTTCATCAGGTTGAACACGCAGCGCGGGTGCGTCAGGGTCGGGTCGACCTTGGCGAAGCCGTCCTCACCCAGCTCGTACTGCCAGGAGGACTTGTCCGGATAGGTGCGCTTCTCGGCGTCGTAGCCGTTGAACAGGCCGTCCTCGAAACCGAAGCCTTCCTTCACGATGAAGGAGACGTCGGTGTAGTTGTGCACGTATTCCTTCTGGTACCTGTCGTTTTCCAGCAGGTAGTTGATCAGGCCGCCGAGGAAGGCGATATCCGTGCCGGTACGGATCGGCGCGTAATAGTCGGCCACCGATGCGGAACGGGTGAATCGCGGATCGACCACCAGCAGGCGCGCCTTGTTGTGCGCCTTCGCCTCGGTCACCCACTTGAAGCCGCACGGGTGCGCTTCGGCGGCGTTGCCGCCCATGATGAGGACCAGATCGGCATTCTTGATGTCGGTCCAGTGGTTGGTCATGGCTCCACGGCCAAACGTCGGGGCAAGACTTGCCACCGTCGGGCCGTGTCAGACACGCGCTTGGTTATCGAACGCCAGAAGTCCCAGGGAACGCATCACCTTGTGGGTGATGTAGCCCGCTTCGTTGGAAGACGCCGACGCGGCCAGGAAGCCGGTGGTCAGCCAGCGGTTCACCGTCTGGCCCTGGGCGTTCTTCTCGATGAAGTTGGCGTCGCGGTCTTCCTTGATCAGCTTGGCGATGCGGTCCAGCGCCTCGTCCCAGCCGATGCGTTTCCACTCGCTGGAACCGGCCTCGCGCACCTCCGGGTATTTCAGGCGGTTGGGGCTGTGGACGAAGTCCATCAGGCCGGCGCCTTTCGGGCAGAGGGTGCCGCGGTTCACCGGGTGGTCGGGGTCACCCTCGATGTGGATGATGTTCTGCGCAACGTTCTTCGCCGCATCCCCCTGGCTGTACATGAGGATGCCGCAGCCTACCGAGCAGTATGGGCAGGTGTTGCGGGTTTCAACGGTGCGCGCAAGCTTGAAATGGCGGACCTGGTCGGCGAATGCATCCGGGGGCGCAACCCCGAGTGCCGCCAGGCTCGATCCTCCAAGGCCTACAGCGCAGACCTTGAAGAATTGCCGACGGTTCATATCCATCGTGCGTCTCCTGATCAGGCAGCGTACGTCCGGTACATGGCCGGACCCTTGCTGTTTTAGAAAGATAGCCAAGCCGAGGCAATGCGCCAGCTGAAGGCGGCGCAGACCTTGCACGCGGGTCCTCGGCGGCGCATTGACGCGCGTCAGTGTGCCACTCAGAGTGGGGCGATTAATACACCCAAGTGAGCAGCCGAGGGGTAGACACAAGGGGTATTGCCAGCCGGACGGCAGGCGGATTGCTGGCGATCCGTCTGCAGGGACTCGTGCAGGCCCAGCAGGGCCAGCCCGATGAGAGCCGCGAGCAGGTAATGGCGCGCATGTTTTCTTCTTATCGCTTTCATGACGACCTCCGTCACTTCAGCCTGCGATCGGGGCACGAAGCCCTGCCATGGGGAAAATTCTGCAAGCGATCCGCCGGCTGTCAACCGCCGGTGTGAGCGAATTGCCTGAACGGTAAGCCGGGCGAAGGCTCAACATCGGCCGCGCACTTCGCACGTGTAGGAGCGAGCTTGCTCGCGAACAGATCAGCCGGCAGCTCCGGCGTCCAGGCGGTTCGCGAGCAAGCTCGCTCCTACAGGGACGGGAAAATCAGCGCGGGATCAGGACTCCAGCAACCCCTTGATCGCCTGCAGGTCCTTCTGCACCCACTGCGCATCCCGCTCGAAGGCGGCGTCGTCCACTCCCGCCGGGCGCAGCAGCGTGAGCTGCAATTCGCAGCCGTTGCCATTGGCGATCAGCCGCAGCGGGATGTGGATCGCCGGACTGTCCTCGGGCAGCACGTCGTGGTCCAGCACGCCGAAGGCGTTGCGCGGCGAGAAGCGCACCCGCAGCGGGCCCTGCGGCGTCTGCGCCAGCCACAGGTCGCCCTGCAGCGGCTCGATGGCGCTGCACAGGCCGGAGGCCCAGCGCGGGAAGTTCGCCGGCGCGGCGAGAAAGTCGTAGGCCTCGTTCCAGCGCCGCTCGATGCGGACGCTCAGGATGCGGGAGGGCAGAGTCGTCATGGCGGGCTCCAGGAGTCGGGCAGTGCGATGCACCGGTCTCGTGCATACTAGCCGGCTGCCATTTCCGCTTCGATTGCCCAGGAGTCATTCCATGCCCACGCCGCCCTGGTGGATGTTCGTACTACCCCTGATCGCCGGCGCCTGCCTGCCCTTGCAGGCCGGCATCAACGGCCAGCTGGCCAAGCAGGTCTCCAGCGTGCTGGCCGCCGCGCTGATCTCCTTCTTCGTCGGCACCATGGGCCTGCTGGTGCTGACCCTGGCCAACCGCGAAATCCCCGGCCTCGCCGCCCTGCGCGGGCTGCCGTGGTGGCAGTGGTGCGGCGGCTTCCTCGGCATGTTCTTCATCTTCATCGCCGCCTTCGCCGCCCCGCGCGTCGGCGCGCTGATGTTCATGGTGCTGGTGCTCGCCGGCCAGCTGGGCATGGCCATGACCCTCGACCACTTCGGCTGGGCCGGCTTCCGCGAAGCGCCGGTCAGCACGCTGAAGATCGCCGGCATGGTCGCCATCGCCGTCGGCATCTGGATGATCCGCAAGGGCTGATAAGCTGAAGGGCAACGGCCACGGACGGTGCGCTCGCAGGAGAATTGCATGACCGACATCCAGGTGATCCTGGTCGACGAACACGATAACCCGACCGGCACGATGGAAAAGCTCCAGGCGCACCGCCAGGGCCTGCGCCACCGGGCCATCTCGGTATACCTGTTCAACGCCGCCGGCGAGCTGCTGCTGCAACGCCGCGCGCCGGGCAAGTACCACTGCGGCGGCCTGTGGAGCAACACCTGCTGCGGCCACCCATACCCGGACGAATCGGCCCGGCACGCCGCCGAGCGCCGGCTGCGCGAGGAGATGGGCGTGGGCGTGGCGCTGCACAAGCTGTTCGAGTTCAGCTATTGCCTGGAACTCTCCGGCGGCATGACCGAGCACGAATACGGCCACCTGTTCGGCGCCATCGACGAACGGCCGCCGCGCCCCGATCCCGGGGAGGCGGACGCTTTCCGCTACGTCGCCCTGCCCGACCTGGAAGCCGAGATGGCCGCGCACCCCGAGCGCTTCACGCCCTGGTTCCACGTCTGCTACCCGCTGTTCCGCCAGTACCTGCGCGACCACGGCGGGCTCGCGGCCCTCTCGGCGCGCTGAAGGGCCCGCTTCGTCGAAAGACCGCGCAATTCTCCAGCGGCGCCACTATGATGCGCGCCTCGCTCCGCCCAGCCGAATGCCGCCATGAGAAAACCGCCGCTGATCGCCAACGCCGAACTCGACCGCCTGGAAACCTGGGCCAGATACACCTCGGGTCTGTGCAAGGACTGCCACGCCACCTGCTGCACCATGCCGGTGGAAGTGAAGGTGGGCGACCTGATCCGCATCGGCATCGTCGACGAATTCGAACGCGAGGAGCCGGCGAAGAACATCGCCAAGCGCCTGCAGAAGGAAGGCATCGTCGAGCGCTTCAACCAGAAGAGCGGCATCTTCACCCTCACCCGCTCGAGCAACGGCGACTGCCTCTACCTGGACCGCAAGACCCGCCTGTGCACCATCTACGCCAAGCGCCCGGACACCTGCCGCAACCACCCGCAGGTCGGCCCGCGCCCCGGCTACTGCGCCTACCGCAAGAAAGCCGACTGAGCGCCAATCAATCAGGGCAAAACGCCGTTATTTGCGGCTTTTCGTAGGAGCGAGCTTGCTCGCGAACCGCATGGCACCGTGCCTTGCAGGTTCGCGAGCAAGCTCGCTCCTACCAGTGGCGCCCGCGCCTGAACCGGCTCGCTATACTGCGGGCCTGCTCAGGAGCCCCGCATGAATCCCCTGCTCGAAGCCTGGCGTCACCCGCCGACCCACCGCCGCGTCTGGGCGCTCGCCGCGCCGATGATCCTCTCCAACGTCTCCGTGCCGCTGGTCACCCTGGTGGACAGCGCGGTGATCGGCCATCTGCCGCACGCCCACCAACTGGGCGCGGTGGCGGTCGGCGGCGGGCTCTACACCCTGCTGGTGGGCGTGCTCGGCTTCCTGCGCATGGGCACCACCGGCTTCGCCGCCCAGGCCGCCGGGCGCAGCGACGGCGGCGCGCTGCGGCGCATCCTCGGCCAGGGCCTGCTGCTCGCCCTGGGGCTGGCGCTGCTGCTCGGCGCGCTGGCGGTGCCGCTGACCGATCCGGCCCTGGCGCTGATGCGGCCGTCCGCCGAGCTCGATTCGCTGGCCCGCGAGTTCTTCCACATCCGCCTGCTCGGCCTGCCGGCGGCGCTGGCCACCTATGCGCTGGTCGGCTGGTTCCTCGGCACGCAGAACGCCCGCGCGCCACTGGCGATCCTGCTGACCACCAACCTGATCAACATCGCCCTCGACCTGTGGTTCGTGCTCGGCCTGGAATGGGGCGTGGCCGGCGCCGCGCGGGCCACGGTGATCGCCGAGTGGAGCGGCGCGCTGCTGGGCCTGGCGCTGACCCGCGGCGCCCTGCGCCGCTACCCCGGCCAGCCGGACTGGACGCGCCTGCGCGCCTGGACGAGCTGGCGGCCGCTGCTGATGGTCAACCGCGACATCTTCATCCGCAGCCTGGCGCTGCAGGGCGTGTTCTTCCTGCTCACGGTGCAGAGCACGCGCCTGGGCGACGCCACGGTGGCGGCCAACGCGCTGCTGCTCAACGGCCTGATGATCACCTCCTACGCCCTCGACGGCCTGGCCCACGCAGTGGAAGCGCTGTGCGGCCATGCCATCGGCGGCCGCGACCGCGCTGCGCTGCGCCGCTCGCTGGTGGTGGCCTGCGGCTGGTCGCTGATCGCCAGCCTGCTGTTCGTGGCCTTCTTCGGCTTCGCCGGGGAACTGTTCATCGCGATGCAGAGCGACATCCCCGAAGTGCGCGCCACCGCCGACCAGTACCTGCCCTACCTCGCCTGCCTGCCGCTGATCGGCATGTGGAGCTACCTGCTGGACGGCCTGTTCATCGGCGCCACCCGCGCCCGCGAGATGCGCAACGCGATGCTCCTGGCCTGCGCCGCCAGCCTGCCGCTGGGCCTCGCGCTGCAACCGCTGGGCAATCACGGCCTGTGGCTGACCTTCCTCTGCTTCATGTCGCTGCGCGGGCTGATCCTCGGCCTCTACGCCTGGCGGCTGACGCGCCGGGACGCCTGGCAGGTGCCCGCCGCCACCTGAACCGGCTGGAACGCGCGGGTGCCAGCCTCTACAGTGCCTGGCACGGCCCGACAAGCCCTCCCCCAAGGCCCCACCAGAAGGACCCACTCCATGGCCCAAGCCATCGCCGCCTACCTGCACTACCTGTCGATCTTCGTCCTGTTCGCCCTGCTGGTGCTGGAGCACCGCCTGTTCCGCCTGCCGCTGGACCTGCAGCGGGCGCGCAGCCTGGTCGTCGTCGACCTGCTCTACGGCGCCTGCGCCGGCGTGGTGCTGCTGACCGGCGCGGCGCGCGTGGTGTGGTTCGGCAAGGGCAGCGACTACTACCTGCACAACAGCCTGTTCCACGCCAAGATCGGCCTGTTCGTGCTGGTCGCGCTGCTGTCGATCCTGCCGACCATGACCTTCCTCAACTGGCGCAACGACCTCAAGGCCGGCCAGGTCCCGCAGGTCGGCGAACGCCAGGGCCGGCTGGTGACCCTGACCATCCGCGCGGAACTGCTGGCGCTGCTGGTCATGCCGCTGCTGGCGACGCTGATGGCGCGCGGCTTCGGCATGATCGGCTGAGCCGATCGGTAACGCGGCTCACTCCGCGGCGGCGAGCAATTCCCCCAGGCGCCGCCGCAAGGCCGGCACCTCCTGCTCCGCCGGCCACAGGTGGAAGCGCTCGCGCAGCAGCGCCAGCAACTCGTCCGCGTCGCCGATGACGCGCTGCTCGACGTCGCCCTCGGCGCTGCGCCGGGAGAACTGGCCGTTGAGCAGCGACAGCCGCGCGCCGTCCTCGCTGATGGCCGCGCGCAGGGAGCGGCGGAACACGCTCTGCGGATAGGTCGAGGTGAACCAGTTGCGCATGGCGTAATCGGTCCAGTGCTGCGCCTGCAGGGTGAAGCGGTACAGCGTCTGCCAGCCCGAGGCCGAGCGCGCCGCCATCTCCAGCTCGCCCTCGGCCCGGGCGGTGATCCGCCAGCCGCCGGGCAGTTCCTCGTCCACCCGCAGCGGCAGCGCGCGGGTCGATGCCGGGCCGCCGAAACCGATGTCCACCAGGTGCGCGCCTTCAGCCAGGTCGACGCGCAGCAGCAGGTGCGACTGCGGGGTCAGCGGCGCGTCGGCAGGCAGGCCCCAGCGCACCCGCCCGACCAGCAGCGTCACCCGGTAGTCGAGGCTGGCCAGCAGGCGGGCGAACAGGCTGTTCAGCTCGAAGCAGTAGCCGCCGCGGCGCTGCTCCACCACCTTGGCGAAGACCGCCTGCGGGTCGATGTCCACGGTCTTTTCCAGCAGCACGTCGAGGTTCTCGAACGGCAGCCGGTGCAGCGCCGCGTCGATCAGCCGGTCCAGGTTCGCCAGCGTCGGCGCCGGGCGCTCCGCCGGCAGGCCGAGGCGGGCCAGGGTGGCGTCGAGCTGGGCGGCGCTGAAGGGGGTGAGCGGGGTCATGCGGGTCTCCTTTCGCAGGTTTTCAGTGGGCAGGTGCAGCCGCTTCGGCGCGAGTCCCGCGGCCGGGAACGAAATTCACGCCACGGCGCCCGCCAGGCGAAAACCCGGGCGCCAGCCGAGGCGATGGCGGGCCTTGGCCGAGCTGACGTCGATGTCCTGCTCCGCCACGTTGTAGGCGCCGTGGGCGCCCCATTCCAGCGCCAGCAAGGCGGCACGCGCGGCATCGTCCACATGCACGGAAAGGCGCGGGTCGGCGATCTCGCAACCGGTGCCCGGCCCGTACAGGCGGCCGTAGCGCAGCACGATGCCCTCCATGGGCCCGGCGCCCAGCACGGCGGACTCCAGCGCGGCGACAGCGTCCACGCTGATGCCGCGGCTGCCGTCGGCGCCGAGGTCCAGCGGCTGGTCTTCATGCAAGGGTGCGACGCCGGGCGCGTAGGCCCAGGCGATGCTCTGCGCCACCAGGCGCTCGACACCGGCGGCGCGGGCGGCGGCCACCAGGTTGGCGCTGCCTTCGCGGCGCACGCGGGCGTTGCGCGGGAGGGCGGCGGGCATCTGCGCGGGATCGAGGCCGGGCGGCAGGTCGGTGAGCTGGTGGATCACCCAGCGCGGCCGGAAGTCCTGCAACGCCGCGTGCAGGCCGGCGGCGTCATACACGTCCAGCACCAGCGCCCGCGCCCCGGTCGCCTCGATGGCGGCGGCGCGCTCGGGCGAGCGGCTCATGGCCAGGACCTCGTAGCCGCGCGCCAGCAGCAGCGGCAGCAGGCGTTTGCCGATGGCGCCGCTGGCGCCGGCGAAAAACACTTTCATGCACATGGAGGACCCCGGGGCGATCAGTGGCGATGGAGTGACTCTAGCCACGCCATGCCCCACTCCACAGAGCCAAGATCGCGCGAACTCACTGGGACATGCTTCGCCGAAGGGCTTCCTCTGCGGACGAGCCCGCCGCGATCGTCTATAACAATCCGCTCAACCGCCGTTCTTGAAGGAATCGTCATGAGCCAAGTCTTCGATGTCGCCGTAGTGGTCGGCAGCCTGCGCAAGGAATCCCTCAACCGCAAGATCGCCAAGGCCTTCATCCAGCTGGCACCGGCCGGCCTGGCGCTGGAGATCGTGGAGATCGGCGACCTGCCGCTGTACAACGAGGAGCACGACAGCGGCACGCCGCCGGCCAGCTACGAGGGCTTCCGCGAACGCATCCGCCGCGCCGACGCGGTGCTGTTCGTCACCCCGGAATACAACCGCTCGGTGCCCGGCGCACTGAAGAACGCCATCGACGTGGGCTCGCGCCCCTACGGCAGGAGCGCCTGGGGCGGCAAGCCGTGCGCGGTGGTCAGCGCCTCGCCGGGCGCCATCGGCGGCTTCGGCGCCAACCACCACCTGCGCCAGTCGCTGGTGTTCCTCAACATGCCGGTGCTGCAGCAGCCGGAAGCCTACCTGGGCGGCGCCGGCAGCTTCTTCGACGAGGCCGGGCAGCTGTCCGAGAAGACCCGTCCCTTCCTGCAGAGCATCATCGACGCCTTCGCCCGCTGGATCGAACAGAACCAGCCGCGCTGAAACGACGCTGCGCCGGCCCTCGCGAGCCGGCGCAGCCCGCACTCCCGTGAAAGCGCCTCAGTCCTCCAGATAGCGCGCCAGGCGCTGGCGCAGGTAGCGGTTCTGCGCGCGCAGTTCCTCCACCTCGTCCAGCAGGCGCAGCGCCAGGGCGATGCCCGGCCAGTCCAGCTCGAACTCGCGGCGCAGGCGCACCGCGCGGCGCACCACGCCGACCGCCTGGTAATCGAACAGCCAATGCCCGCCGCGCTGCTCGCGGGGCTCCACGATGCCCACCTCGACGATCTCGACGAGCACCTCGCGGGGCAGGTTCACCGATTGGCAGAGTTCGTCGAAGTCCACCACCATCACTGTCGTCTTCATGCGCGCTTACCCCATTCGGCACGGGGATCGAAGGCTGCCCTGGCGGCCAGTTCCTCCCAGAGTTTGCGAGTCGCCTCGTCGGCGTTCTTCGGCATCACCACCTTGAGCACGGCGTAGAGATCGCCGGGCGCGGCGTCGCCCTTGTTCGGCAGGCCCTTGCCCTTGATCCGCAGGCGCTGGCCGGCCTGGCTCGACGCGGGGATGCCGAGGCTGATCCGCCCGCCGAGGGTCGGCACCTGCACCTTGGCGCCCAGCGCGGCTTCCCAGGGCGCCACCGGCACGGTGACGACCAGGTCGCGGCCGTCGACATCGAACACCGGGTGCGGCACCAGGCGGATCACCAGGTACAGGTCGCCCGCCGGCCCGCCGTTGATCCCCGCGGCGCCCTGCCCCTTGAGGCGGATGCGCTCGCCGTCGGTGGTGCCCACCGGGATCTTCACGTTCAGCGTCCTGCTCTGCGGCGGCAGCTTGCGGCCGTACTCGTCGTAGCTGGGCAGGCTGAAGCTGATCGGCCGGCTGTCGCCGGACAGCGCTTCCTCGAGGAACAGCGGCACGTCCATCTCCACGTCCTGGCCACGGTGCGCGCGCGGCTGGCGTTGCGCCCCGGCGCCGGCGCGGGCGCCGAAGATCTGCTCGAAGAAGTCGGAGAAATCCTGCTCGTGCCCCGGCGGCGGGCCGTCGAAGCCGCCGCGCGGCTGCCAGCCGGGCGGCGCCTGGAACTGCGGGCCCTGCTGGCCGTAGCGGCGCAATTCGTCGTACTCGGCGCGCTTCTCCGGGCTCTTGAGCACTTCGTAGGCTTCGGAGACTTCCTTGAAGTGCGCCTCGGCGTCCGGCTCCTTGCTGACGTCCGGGTGGTACTTGCGCGCGAGCTTGCGGTAGGCGGTCTTGATCGCCTTCTCGTCGGCCTCGGGGGCTATGCCCAGGGCCGCGTAGTAGTCCTTGAATTCCATCGGTAGCGGTCACTCCTCACATGCGTTGGACCTGTCGGCGCCTGAATACACGAAGGGATCGCGCGGACGGCCGGAGCCGCTGCGCGCACAGCGAGGCGAACAGGTGGAAAAAGCGGGGTCGTGCCTTACAGATGGAGCCGGCGCGCGCGCTTTTCAACACTGCCGAACAGCCTAGACGCTGATCCTGCGCCTGCGCCGCGAAGACGGTTTGACGCCGGTCATGGCATAGTCGACTTCCTCACTTCGCCGGGAATCGCACAGGCCATGAGCGCGCCCATCGACTCGTTCCGCCAGCCGCTGGACCCCGGCCAGGCGCTGCCGATCTACCGCCAGCTCTACGAACGCATCAAGGACGCCATCGTCCGCGGCGCGCTGCGCCCCGGCGAGCGCGTGCCGCCGGTGCGCGGGCTGGCCGGCGAGCTGGGCGTGGCACGGGGCACGGTGGAGCTGGCCTACCAGTTGCTCACCAGCGAGGGTTACCTGCAGGCGCGCGGGCCGGCGGGCACGGTGGTCTCGCCGCAGCTCGCCGGGCGCGCCTCGCCGGCCCCGACGCTGCGGACCGCCCCGGCCACGGTGGAGCGCAGCCTGCCCGGGGTGATCGCCCACGGCCAGGCCATCAAACCTTTGCAGCTCGGCCTGCCGGCGCTGGACGCCTTCCCCCGCGCGCTGTGGTCGCGCCTCTGCGCGCGCCGCCTGCGCCAGCAGAGCGCGGCGGCCCTGGCCTATCCGGAGCCCTGCGGCTACGCCCCGCTGCGCGAGGCGGTGGCCGGTTACCTGGGGGTTTCCCGGGGGATCGTCTGCGATCCGGCGCAGGTGTTCATCTGCGCGGGTTACCAGGGCGCGCTGGACCTGATCAGCCGCACCCTGCTCCAGCCGGGCCAGCGTTTCTGGCACGAGGACCCGGGCTACCCGCGCGGCCGCGAGCTGCTGCGCCGCGCCGGCGGCGTGCCGGTGCCCATCGCAGTGGACGGCGATGGCCTGCGGGTGGAAGACGGCATCGCCCGCGCAGCCGACGCCCGTTTCGCCCTGGTCACGCCGTCGCAGCAGAGCCCCACCGGTGTCGCCCTCAGCCTGCCGCGCCGGCTGGCGCTGCTGGACTGGGCGGCGAGCCGCGGCGCCTGGATCATCGAGGACGACTACGACAGCGAATACCGCTACGCCGGCTTCCCGTTGCCGGCGCTGAAGAGCCTCGACCACGGCGGCCGCGTGCTCTACGCCGGCACCTTCAGCAAGGTGCTCTACCCGGCGCTGCGCCTGGGCTATCTGGTCGTGCCGGCGGCGCTGGTGGAAGACTTCGTGCGCAGCCAGCAGGTGTTCGCCTCCGGCTGCGCCGAACTGCTGCAGGCGACGCTCTGCGACTTCATGCAGGAAGGCCACTTCGCCCGCCACCTCAAGCGCACCCGCGCGCTCTACGCGCAGCGCCGCCAGTGGTTGCGCGCGGCGCTGGAAGCGCGCGTGGGCGAGCGCCTGCGTTTCGCCGACACGCCCGGCGGCCTGAGCCTGATCGGCGCGGTGGACGGCGACGACCTGGCCATCGCCGCCCGCGCCCACGCCGACGGGCTGGGCCTGCAGGCGCTCAACGCCTGGTGCGTGGCGGCACGGCGCGAGCCGGCGCTGCTGATGAGCTTCACCAACGTCACCGACGAAGACCTCGCCGCGCGCCTGGCGGAACGGCTGGCGCGGTTGCTGGGCTGACCCCGGATCGGCTGCCGGTCAATACCTCCGATGGCAAAAGCCGTCTGACCGCCAACGTTGACCGAGGTCAATTTTCCTTCGGGCGGCGCCGTTAGATTTCCACAACATATTGTTGTTTTGAATTTCTCGAAGCACATCATGTTGTGGAATACAGCCCAATGACCCAGACACGGACCGCCTCGTCCTCCTTGCCCGCCAGCCTGCGCAAGCGCAACGGCGAGGCCGCCCCCTTCGACCCGAGCAAGATCGAACGCGCCATCGCCGCCGCCGGCGAGGCCAGCGGCGAGTTCGCCGCGCCCCACGCTCAGGAGCTGACCCGCCGCGTGCTGGCACGCCTGCCGGCGCAGGACGACCTGGACGTGGAACAGGTGCAGGACGTGGTCGAGCGCACCCTGATGGAAGCCGGCCACTATCCGACCACGCGGGCCTACATCGTCTACCGCGAACGCCACGGCCGCCTGCGCCGCGAGCGCAAGACGCTGGTGGACGTCGCCGCGTCGATGAACGAATACCTCTCGCGGGAAGACTGGCGGGTGCGCGCCAACGCCAACCAGGGCTACTCCCTGGGCGGGCTGATCCTCAACGTGTCCGGCAAGGTCACCGCCAACTACTGGCTGGACGAGGTCTACAGCGAAGGCATCGCCGTCGCCCACCGCGAGGCCGACCTGCACATCCACGACCTCGACATGCTCGCCGGCTACTGCGCCGGCTGGTCGCTGCGCACCCTGCTCAACGAGGGCCTGAACGGCGTGCCGGGGCGGGTCGAGGCCGGGCCGCCGAAGCACCTGAGCAGCGCCCTGGGGCAGATGGTCAACTTCCTCGGCACCCTGCAGAACGAGTGGGCCGGCGCCCAGGCGTTCAGCTCCTTCGACACTTACCTGGCGCCCTACGTGCGCAAGGACGGCCTGGGTTATCAACAGGTGCGCCAGGCGCTGCAGGAGTTCATCTACAACCTCAACGTGCCGTCGCGCTGGGGCACCCAGACGCCCTTCACCAACCTGACCTTCGACTGGGTCTGCCCGGAGGACCTGCGCGAGCAGATTCCCTACATCGGCGGCGTGGAAATGCCCTTCGCCTACGGCGAGCTGCAGGCCGAGATGGACCTGATCAACCGCGCCTACATCGAGGTGATGCAGGCCGGCGACGCCCACGGCCGGGTGTTCACCTTCCCCATCCCGACCTACAACATCACCCACGATTTCCCCTGGGACAGCGACAACGCCACGCGCCTCTTCGAGATGACCGCGCGCTACGGCCTGCCGTACTTCCAGAACTTCCTCAACTCGGACATGCAGCCCAACCAGGTGCGCTCCATGTGCTGCCGCCTGCAGCTGGACGTGCGCGAGCTGCTCAAGCGCGGCAACGGCCTGTTCGGCTCGGCGGAGCAGACCGGCTCGCTGGGCGTGGTGACGATCAACTGCGCGCGCCTGGGCTACCGCCACCGTGGCGACCTCGCCGGCCTCTACCGCCAGCTGGACTACCTGCTGGAGCTGGCCTTCGACAGCCTGGAGGTGAAGCGCAAGGTCATCCAGCAGCACATGGACGCCGGGCTCTACCCCTACACCAAGCGTTACCTGGGCACCCTGCGCAACCACTTCTCCACCATCGGCGTGAACGGCCTGCACGAGATGCTGCGCAACTTCACCGACGACCGCGAAGGCCTGCACAGCGAGGCCGGACGGCAGATGGCGCTGGCGCTGCTGGACCATGTGCGGGCGCGGCTGGTGGGCTTCCAGGAGGACAGCGGGCACCTCTACAACCTCGAAGCCACACCCGCCGAAGGCACCACCTACCGCTTCGCCCGCGAGGACCAGAAGCGCCACCCCGACATCCTCCAGGCCGGCACCCCGGAGGCGCCCTACTACACCAACTCCTCGCAGCTGCCGGTGGGCCTCACCGACGATCCGTTCGAGGCGCTGGAGCTGCAGGACGCCCTGCAATGCAAGTACACCGGCGGCACCGTGCTGCACCTGTACATGGCCGAGCGCATCTCCAGCGCCGAGGCCTGCAAGACCCTGGTGCGCACCGCCCTCGGGCGCTTCCGCCTGCCCTACCTGACCGTGACGCCGACCTTCTCCATCTGCCCGGTGCACGGCTACCTGGCCGGCGAACACGAGTTCTGCCCGAAGTGCGACGAAGACCTGCTGCAGCGCGCCGCCGCCAGCGCGACCAAGAGCTGCTGCGGCGCCTGCGGCGGCTGATCCACCTCTTCACCCAACGAAACAAGGAGCACTACCGATGACCGCGAACCAACTGCCCGAAAGCCAGCGCCAGCGCTGTGAAGTCTGGACCCGCGTGATGGGCTACCACCGCCCGGTGACGGCCTTCAACGCCGGCAAGCAATCCGAGCACCGCGAGCGCCGCCACTTCCGCGAGACGCGATGAGCGCCACGCTCAGGGTCGGGGGCCTGGTGCCCCTGACCACCCTCGACTACCCCGGGCTGCTGGCCTGCGTGCTGTTCTGCCAGGGCTGCGCCTGGCGCTGCCGCTATTGCCACAACCCCGACCTGATCCCGCCGCGCGGCGAGGTGGAAATCCTCTGGGCGGACGTCCTCGCCTTCCTCCGCCGCCGCCAGGGCCTGCTGCAGGCCGTGGTCTTCAGCGGCGGCGAGGCGACCCTGCAGGCGGCGCTGCCCGGCGCCATGGCCAGCGTGCGCGAGATGGGCTTCCGCGCCGGCCTGCACAGCGCCGGCATCCAGCCGCGGGCCTTCGCCCACGCGCTGCCGCATGCCGACTGGGTGGGGTTCGATGTGAAAAGCCTGGCCGAGGAGATGGACAGCATCACCGGCGTGAAACACAGCGGCCTGGCCAACTGGCGCAGCCTGGAGCTGCTGCTGGAAAGCGGCGTGGACCATGAGTGCCGGACCACGGTGCACTGGCAGCTGTTCGACCTGGACCGCCTCCGGCGCCTGGCCACGCGCCTGCGCGGGATGGGAGTGGAGAATTTCGTGGTGCAGTTGGCCCGCAGCGGGCGGCAGCTCGATCCACAACTGATCGCCGCACCGGCGCCGCAGGGGGCGCGGGAGTTGTGGCGGGAGCTGGAGGCGCTTTTCCCGCACTTCGAATTGCGCGACGCCTGACCAGCACCCCAGACGCTCTTGTAGGAGCGGATCTTATCCGCGATCAACACAGCCCAAGAGCATCGCGGGCAAGGTCCGCCCGCTCCGGCGCGGCAGCTTTTGTAGGAGCGAGCTTGCTCGCGAACACTCTCCGCTGCGGGGGTTGGTTCGCGAGCAAGCTCGCTCCTACGAAGAGCAAAAAAGCCCCGCCGAGGCGGGGCTTGATCAGCATTCGCAGGACAGATGGATCGTCCGCGCTGCCCATCGATGATGCCGGGAAGGCCATCGATGGGTATCGCTTCGCTCCACGCCATCCTACAAAAGCGGCAGCGCCATCAGGACGACAGGTACGCCGAGCGGGTCAGCCCCAGGCGCAGCGAGTCGAGGAACTGCGCGCGCTCGCGCGCGGTGAGCTTGGCGCCGGCCACCTTGTCGCGGTAGTGGGTCATCAGTTCCTCGGGCGACAGGTGCACGTAGCGCAGCATGTCCTCGATGGTGTCGTGGGTCTCGATGCCGGCGTGGTAGAAGCTGCCGTCGTCGTTCTGGTAGACGTTCACCGAGTCGGTGTCGCCGAACAGGTTGTGCATGTCGCCGAGGATTTCCTGGTACGCGCCGACCAGGAACACGCCGATCATGTAGTCCTCGCCTTCCTTCACGTCGTGCACCGGCAGGCTGGTCTCGATGCTCTGCTCGTCGACGTACTGGGTGATCTTGCCGTCGGAGTCGCAGGTCAGGTCCTGCAGCACGGCGCGGCGGTTCGGCTCCTCGCCCAGGCGGTGGATCGGCAGGATCGGCAGCACCTGGCCGATGGCCCAGGTGTCGGGCAGGCTCTGGAACACCGAGAAGTTGCAGATGTACTTGTCGGCGAGCTTGTCGTTGAGCTCGTCGAGCACCTGGCGGTGCGAGCGCTGGCGGGCCTTGAGCTGGTTGTGCAGGCGGCGGCAGATGGCGAAGTAGCACTGCTCGGCCAGGGCCTTCTGCGCCAGGTTGATCTTGCCCTCGGCGTACTGCGCGGCGGCGTCGCTCATGTAGTGGGTGGCGCGCCAGTAGGTCTCGGTGACCATCTCGGCGTCGGTCGGGCCGAGCAGGTCGGCCAGCCACTGGACGATCTCCGGCTGCTCGACGAGGCCGTCGATCTTCGGCAGCTCGTCGTTGTGCCGCTCGACGTCGGTGACCTGGGTGATCAGCACCGCGTGGTGCGCGGTCAGCGCGCGGCCGCTCTCGGAGAAGATGTTCGGGTGCGGCAGGCCCTGGGCGTCGCAGAACTCCTTGAGCATGCCGACCACCACGCCGGCGTAGTCGTCGACGTCGTAGTTGATCGAGCTGGCGTTGCGCGAGTGGGTGCCGTCGTAGTCCACGCCCAGGCCGCCGCCGACGTCCACGTGGTCCACCGGCAGGCCGAGGGCGCGCAGCTCGCCGTAGTAGCGGATGGCTTCCTTGAAGCCGTGCTGGTAGTCGGCCAGGTTGGCGATCTGCGAACCCATGTGGAAGTGCAGCAGGCGCACGCCCTGGTCGAGGCCGGCCTTGCGGAAGCGCTCGATCACCGACAGCAGCTGCGCGGCGGACAGGCCGAACTTGGCCTTCTCGCCGCCGGTGTCGGCCCACTTGGAGGACGCCAGGGAGGACAGGCGCACGCGCAGGCCGACCTGCGGCAGCACGCCGACGCTGGCGGCCTCCTCGATCACCAGCTGCACCTCGGATTCCTTCTCGATCACGATGAACACGTTGTGGCCGAGCTTCTGCCCCATCAGCGCCAGCTTGATGAACTCGCGGTCCTTGTAGCCGTTGCAGACGATGGTGCCGCCCTTGGGCGCCAGCGCCAGCACGGCCATCAGTTCCGGCTTGGAGCCGGCTTCCAGGCCGATGGAGACGTTCTGGGTGGCGATGATGCTTTCCACCACCGCTTCCTGCTGGTTGACCTTGATCGGGTACAGCGCGGTGTAGCGGCTCTGGTACTCCAGGCGCGCGATGTTCGCGTCGAAGGCGCCGGTCAGCTTGCGCACGCGGTCCTGCAGGATGTCCGGGAAACGCACCAGCAGCGGCAGCGACAGGCCGGCTTCGCGCAGTTGGCCGACCAGCCCGTGCAGATCGATCGGCTGGGCATCGGCGCCCTGCGGGCGTACTTCGACATTGCCGGCGTCGTTGATGGCGTAGTAGCCGGCGCCCCAGTGGCGAATGCCGTAGATGCTGCGGCTGTCTGCCACGGTCCAGTTGCTGCCGTCGTCTTTGCGGGTCCGTCTAGCGGCCATGCGGGGTGGTCTCCTCGGTTTCGCGAATGTGTGCAGGCACCCGCCCGGCGAGCGGGTGAGTCGTCAAAGCCTAGTCGGCCGGTGTGACGTTGCCGTGTTGACCGCCGGCTCCGGCGGTAAGTTTAGGAAAATCCGACGACGCGCGAGGGCGCGCCGGGGAATCTCCCATCTAGGGAAAGGGCTTGCCGGCCATGCGCGCGGCGCGCATCGCCTGGAACCCTTTCTCTACAGGGGAGAACCTGCCGGGGGAGCGTCGGCTCAGCCGCCGGATTTCTTCGCCTTGAGGCCGCGCCTGGTCAGCTCTTCGAGCAGCAGGTCGACATGGTCGCCCTGGATCTCGATGACACCGTCCTTCAGCGCGCCGCCCGTGCCGCAACGCTTCTTCAGCGCGGTGGCGAGGTCCTTGAGCGCCTCGGCCGCCAGCGGCACGCCGCTCACCGTGGTCACGGTCTTGCCGCCGCGGCCCTTGGTTTCGCGGCGCACGCGGGCGATACCGTCGCCGGCCGGGATCCCGGCCTGCTTGCAGGTGCATGCGGCAATGGGCTGATTGCAGTCCGGGCAGTGCCGGCCGGCATCAGTGGAATAGACGAGCCCGCCGAGGGCGGACAGGGAGGATGCTTTCTTGACCACCGGGCTAATTCCCCAGGATTGGCCTCAAAGACACTGTTCATGGTCGGCTGCGCGTCGGCGGGACTGCGTTGGAAAACGTCTCGGGATGCTCGTTTACTGCCGTAAACTCCGCTCCCTCGGCGCTTTCCGCCTTGCCCCGCTCTGGCTCGCCACCCCTGAACCGGTCTTGCCGGGCCAGGTCAACGAATGGCCGGCAGACGCCGACCGCGACGCCCCACTCAGGCAGGGGCTGCGCAATTCCCGGCGGAGGACCCGGCCGGAAAGGTCGCGCAATGTACCAGCATTGCCGGCAAATGCTAAGAGCGAAATTGCGTCATTGATCGGTGGTTTGGCGACATGGGCGGTGGGGAAACCTGTAGGAGCGAGCTTGCTCGCGAACCCAACCCCGCTGCGGGGCCATTCGCGAGCAAGCTCGCTCCTACGAAGAGCAGTCCGGAGCGAGGAAAAGCATCAGAAACTCACCAGATACTTGCGCAGCGCCGCCAGCGAATCCGGGCAATAGGGCGTGCCCGCGCGGGCCTCGGCCAGCACCTGGTGCGGGTCGATGAAGCGCGCCTCCAGCACCTCCTCCGGCTGCAGCCGCAGCGGCGCATCGGAGACGGCGGAGAACACCGCGCACCACAGGCGGTTGTCCGGCTGGTCGAAGAAGAAGGTGCCGTGTTCGCGCAACTCCACGCCGGCGATGCCCAGCTCCTCCTCCAGCTCGCGGGCGGCGGATTCGGCGTAGCTCTCCCCGGCCTGCACCATGCCGCCGGCGGCCGGGTCCCAGTAGCCGGGGTAGATCGCCTTGCTCAGGGTGCGGCGGTGCACGCACAGCTCGCCGGCGGTGTTGAACAGCAGGATGAAGGTGCCCCGGCCGATCAGCCCGCGCTCGCGCAGCTCCGCGCGCGGCAGGCTGCCCTTGAGTTCGTCGTCGCGGTTGACCCAGGCGACCTGTTCGGCGTCCGAAGCCGCCCGGTGGGCGGCTTCCTTGTCGCTGATCCCGTCCATCAGCCCTGGGCCAGCAGCTGACGCAGGTCGATGATCGCGGCGTTGGCGCGGGAGATGTAGTTGGCCATCACCAGCGAGTGGTTGGCCAGCACGCCGAAGCCGCTGCCGTTGAGCACCATCGGGCTCCACAGTGGATTCTGGGCGGCCTCCAGCTCGCGGATGATCTGCCGCACGCTGACGGTGGCGTTCTTCTTCGCCAGCACGTCGGCGAAGTCCACCTCGATGGCGCGCAGGATGTGCGACAGCGCCCAGGCCTGGCCACGGGCTTCGTAGAACACGTTGTCGATCTGCAGCCAGGGGGTTTCCTGCAGCTCTTCCTCGACCTGCGGCGCCTCGCCCGGCGCCACCGGCGCGGTGGGCTTGATGTTGGTGTTGAGCTTGACCCGGCCGACGCTGGCCGAGAGGCGCTGGGACAGCGAGCCCAGGCGGGTGGAGACGTCGCCCAGCCAGTTGTTCAGGCTGTCGGCGCGGGGGTAGAACTGCGCGCCCGCGGGGTCGGCGGACAGACGCGCCAGGTAGCGGTCGAGCGACTTGATGCCCTCGGCGTACTCCGACTCGGAGGACGGCAGCGCCCAGCTCTTGTTGTCGAAGTTGAAGCGCGGCTCGGCGCGGGCCAGGTCGGCGTCCTCGGTGGACTGCGACTGCGAGCGGGCGAAGTCCTTGCGCAGCGCGCGGGACAGGTCGCGCACCTGGACCAGGGTGCCGTACTCCCAGCTGGGCATGTTGTCCAGCCACAGGCCCGGCGGGAAGATGTCGTTGGAGAGATAGCCGCCCGGCTTGTTCAACAGGGTGGAGACCACTTCCTTGAGGGTTTCCACCGTGGTGTAGCCGACCACCATCTGCCGGCCGGAACGCTCGGCCGCGGCCTGGGCGTCCTGCTGCACGGGGAAGAGGTCAGGCTCCTGGCTCCAGTACCAGCCGATCACCCCGGCGACCAACAGGTAGACGCCCAGCAGACCGCCGAGCACGCGGCTCAGCCAGGGCCCGCCGAAGTAGGCGCGCACGTCGTCCACCGAGTCATCGACGCGATCGCGCACGGAGCCGCGTTTCTTCCAGTTCCACATGGCAAAGTCCTTAGATCACTAAAACGAAGAGGGTTGGACCCGATTCCGCCCCGGGGGTGCCACGGCGGAACGATCCTGCCGTGCAAGCATGCCGTACCCGGTGCGTTCAGCGCAGCCCACCCTGCGCATGGTGCGCGGTAACGGCGCGAATTACAAAGCGCAGGACGCTTGACCGAAGGCACTGTTATTGCGGCTCGAGACTGGTAGCATAGGGCCATCATCGTGTATCGCGGCGGACACGCTCCGCCCCGCACGCCCAGCGTACGGCCCGGATAAAGAAGCACGCCATGAACGAGCTCGACGATCCCCCTCTCGATCGCCTCAAGCATCACTTCGCCCAACGGGTGATCCACCAGGCCCGCCACCTGCTGGAGGTCTGGCAGCGCCTGTCGCGCTCGGAGTGGAGCAGCGCCGGGATGGAGGAACTGGGCGAGGCCTGCCTGCGCCTGCAGCGCTACGCCGAGCGTTTCGAGCAGGCCGAGCACGCCGACCTGGCCCGGGCCATCGGCCAGTGCCTGGGCGCCGTGCAGGACAACCGCGGACGCCTGTCCAGCGCCCTGATCACCGAACTCAACGGCCTGATGCAGCGCCTGTCGCGCACCGGCCTGCGCCACGGCGACCAGCTCGAACAGACCAGCCTGCCGCCGCTGCGCAAGCCGGTGTACCTGGCCCTGCAGGACCTGGAGCGCGCCGGACGCCTGGCCCAGCAGCTGGAATTCTTCGGCATGGCCGCGCAGCCCTGCGAACACGCCAACGCCTTCCGCTCGGCGATGGCCGAGCGGCATCCGGCGGCCATCGTGATGGAAATCGACTTCGCCGGCCCGGCCCAGGGCCTGACACTGGCCGACGAGGCCCAGGCCGGCCTCAGGCAGAAACTGCCGGTGCTGTTCTTCAGCCACGAGGAAACCGACACCCCGACCCGCCTGGCCGCCGCCCGCGCCGGCGGGCAGGACTTCTTCACCGGCGCCCTGGACGCCTCCGCGCTGCTGGAAAAGATCGAGACCCTGACCCGCGCGGCGTACTACGAGCCGTTCCGCGTGCTGATCGTCGACGACTCCCGGGCCCAGGCCGCGCACACCGAGATGGTCCTCAACAGCGCCGGCATCGTCACCCGCGCGCTGACCGCGCCGCTGTCGGTGATGGCCGAGCTGGCCGAATTCCAGCCGGACCTGATCATCCTCGACATGTACATGCCCGAATGCCTGGGCACCGAGCTGGCCAAGGTGATCCGCCAGCACGAACGCTACGTCAGCGTGCCGATCATCTACCTGTCGGCCGAGGACGACCTGGACAAGCAGCTCGACGCCATGAGCGAAGGAGGCGACGACTTCCTCACCAAGCCGATCAAGCCGCGCCACCTGATCGCCACCGTGCGCAACCGCGCGGCGCGGGCGCGCAGCCTGAAGGCGCGGATGGTGCGCGACAGCCTCACCGGCCTGTACAACCACACCCACACCCTGCAACTGCTCGACGACGCCCGCTTCCGCGCGCGCCGCGAGGGCCGGCCGCTGACCTTCGCGATGCTCGACATCGACCACTTCAAGAAGGTCAACGACACCTTCGGCCACCCCATGGGCGACCGGGTGATCAAGGGCCTGGCGCTGTTCCTCAAGCAGCGCCTGCGCAAGACCGACCACATCGGCCGCTACGGCGGCGAGGAGTTCGCCGTGGTCCTGCCCGACACCGACGCGGACGCGGCGCGCAAGGTGCTGGAGGACATCCGCCAGCGCTTCGCCGAGATCCGCTACCCGGCGCAACCCGGCGACCTGAGCTGCACCTTCAGCTGCGGCATTGCCGAGCTGGGCGAGGAGATGGACATCAAGACCCTCGCCAACCAGGCCGACGAGGCGCTGTACCGGGCCAAGCACGGCGGGCGCAACCGGGTGGAAGTGTTCGGCTGAGCACCCCGCGCGCTTGTGAGCCGTTTGCCTCCAAGGTGCCCAGGCGGTTCGCGGCCGATTGACGCAACCGACGAACGAGCGCCACGGCTTCGCGCCGCGGCCCCGACGGCCCGCTCATCTCTTGTCACAGCTCCCCCGGCGGCGGCACGGGCCGCGCCGGGCGCTTTCCGTTATCATGCCCGCCATTCCGTAGTCCGCGAGATGTCCATGCGCCGCCTGCTCACCCTGCTTCTGCTCCTGGTCGCCCTGCCCGCTGCCGCCGGCCTGTTCGACAAACCCGCCGACACCGGCGGCTTCAGCGTCGGGCAACCCGCCAAGGGCGATTTCCTGCCGGTGGCCGAGGCCTTCCGCGTCAGCGTCGAGGACAGCGACAGCCAGCAGGTGAAGCTGCGCTTCATCAATGCCGACGGCTACTACCTCTACCAGCACCGCTTCAGCTTCAAGGTCGAACCGGCCGACGGCGGCGTGAGCGTCGGCGAGGTGAAGCTGCCGCCGGGCAAGCAGCACCACGACGACTACTTCGGCGACAGCGTCGTCTACTACGCCATCACCGACATCGACGTGCCGCTGAACAACCCGCAGCACAAGCCCTTCACCCTGGTGGTGAGCTACCAGGGCTGCGCCGACAAGGGCCTGTGCTACGCGCCGGAAACCACCCGCCTGCGGATCGCCGACGGCCAGGCCGCCAGCGTGGTCAGCGCTGCCGCCGCCTCTGCCGGCGCCGCCAGGGCCACGTCCGGCGACAATCCGCTGGCCAGCCTGCTGGGCGACCATGAACCGGGCAAGATCAAGAAGCTCGGCCGCGCCCTGGTGATCTTCTTCCTCCTGGGCCTGGCGCTGACCTTCACCCCCTGCGTGCTGCCGATGCTGCCGATCCTTTCCGGCGTGGTCCTGCGCGGCCGCCCGGGCGGCATGCGCGGCCTGGCGCTGTCGCTGGCCTACGTGCTGCCGATGGCGGTCTGCTACGCGGTGCTCGGCACCCTGATGGGCCTGTTCGGCGCCAAGCTCAACCTGCAGGCGATGCTGCAGTCGCCCTGGGTGCTGATCCCCTTCGCGGCCTTCTTCGTGGTCTTCGCCATCGCCATGTTCGGCGTGTTCGAGATGCGCCTGCCGACCTTCGTCCGCGATCGCCTGGACAACATGGCCAACCAGACCCGCGGCGGCTCCATCGCCGGCGCCGCCACCCTCGGCGTGCTGTCCAGCCTGCTGGTCTCGCCCTGCGTCACCGCCCCGCTGGCCGGCCTGCTGCTCTATATCAGCAGCACCGGCGATGCAGCGGGCGGCGGCATGCTGCTGTTCTCCCTGGGCCTGGGCATGGGCACGCCGCTGGTGATCTTCGCCGTCGGCGGCGGCGCGCTGCTGCCCAGGAGCGGCGCCTGGATGAACGGCGTGCGCAACGTCTTCGGCGTGATGCTGCTGGCGGTGGCCATCTGGATGCTCGAACGCCTGGTCGCCGGCCCGGTGGCGCTGACCCTCTGGGGCACCCTGGCCGGCGGCGTCGCCCTCGCCATGGGCACCCTCGAACTGGGGCCGAAGAAGCCGCTGCAACGCGTCGGCCAGTTGCTCGGCCTGATGTTCCTGGTCTACGCGGTGGCCGCCTGGACCGGCGCCCTGCGCGGCGAATCCGACCCGATGCACCCGCTGGGCCGCAGCAGTCCGGGCCTGCATGCCGGTCCGCCGTCCACCACGCCCGGCGACTGGCAGAACATCACCTCGCCGGCCCAGCTCGACGCCGCCCTGGCCGACGCCCGGGCCGCCGGTCGCCCGGTGCTGCTGGACTGGTACGCCGACTGGTGCATCAGCTGCAAGATCATCGAGCGCCAGGTGCTGCCGACCCCGGAAGTCCAGGCGCAACTGCCCGGCTTCGTCCTGCTGCGCTTCGACATGACCGCCAGCACCGAGGAACAGCGCGCCCTGCTCGACCGCTACAACCTGTTCGGCCCGCCGGCGCTGCTGTTCTTCTCGGCAAAAGGCGACGAATGGAGCGATCTGCGCATCATCGGCGAGACCGACGCCGCCACCCTGGCCGACCGCCTCAAACAGGCCGGATCGCGCTCCTGACAAGCGTTTGACTGCAATGCTTCTGCCGTAATCGGCTGGCAACATGCCGACATCTACGGCAAAATCCGCATGACTGGACAGTCACGCCGGCTTTCCGGCATAGTCCCGCCCTATCTTTTTCCGCCCATAGAGAAGGACAAGAGCATCCAGATGGCGACCTTACTGGTACTGCACGGGCCCAACCTCAACCTGCTGGGCACCCGCGAGCCCGACAAGTACGGCTCCGTCACCCTCGAGCAGATCAACCAGGACCTGGAGCGCCGCGCCCGCGAGGCCGGCCACCACCTGATGCACCTGCAGAGCAACGCCGAGTATGAGCTGATCGACCGGATCCACGCCGCGCGAGGCGAAGGCGTGGACTTCATCCTCATCAATCCGGCCGCGTTCACGCATACAAGTGTCGCCCTACGTGACGCATTGCTCGCAGTGAGCATCCCATTCATCGAAGTGCACCTTTCCAACGTGCACAAACGCGAACCTTTCCGGCATCACTCCTACTTCTCCGACGTGGCGGTAGGGGTGATCTGCGGCCTGGGAGCCACAGGCTACCGCCTGGCCCTGGAATCCGCCCTTGAACAACTTGAACGCCCGTGACCTCACCTGGGAGTGCGAACACTGATGGACATCCGTAAAGTCAAGAAACTGATCGAGCTGCTCGAAGAATCCGGCATCGACGAGCTGGAAATCAAAGAGGGCGAAGAGTCCGTACGCATCAGCCGCAACAGCAAGAACGCTGCTGCGCCGATCTACGCCGCCGCCCCGGCCTACGCTCCGGCGCCTGTTGCAGCCGCTCCGGCCGCTGCCGCCGCCGCACCGGCCGCCGAAGCCGCCCCGGCCGCACCGAAGCTCAACGGCAACGCCGTGCGCTCGCCGATGGTCGGCACCTTCTACCGCGCCGCCTCGCCGACCTCCGCCAACTTCGTCGAAGTCGGCCAGAGCGTGAAGAAGGGCGACATCCTGTGCATCGTCGAAGCCATGAAGATGATGAACCACATCGAGGCTGAAACCAGCGGCGTGATCGAGCAGATCCTCGTGGAGAACGGCCAGCCGGTCGAATTCGACCAGCCCCTGTTCACCATCGTCTAAGCCGCGGGGAACCTGCGATGTTGGAAAAAGTACTGATCGCCAACCGCGGCGAAATCGCACTGCGCATCCTGCGCGCGTGCAAGGAGCTGGGCATCAAGACGGTGGCCGTGCACTCGACCGCCGACCGCGAGCTGATGCACCTGTCGCTGGCCGACGAAGCGGTCTGCATCGGTCCGGCCCCGGCTGCGCAGTCCTACCTGCACATCCCGGCGATCATCGCCGCGGCCGAGGTCACCGGCGCCGTGGGCATCCACCCCGGCTACGGCTTCCTCGCCGAGAACGCCGACTTCGCCGAGCAGGTCGAGCGTTCGGGCTTCACCTTCATCGGCCCGAGCGCCGACGTGATCCGCCTGATGGGTGACAAGGTGTCCGCCAAGGACGCCATGAAGAAGGCCGGCGTCCCGACCGTACCGGGCTCCGACGGCCCGCTGCCGGAGGACGAGGAAACCGCGCTGGCGATCGCCCGCGAGGTCGGCTACCCGGTGATCATCAAGGCCGCCGGCGGCGGCGGTGGTCGCGGCATGCGCGTGGTGCACAACGAGGAAGACCTGATCAAGTCCGCCAAGCTGACCCGCACCGAAGCGGGCGCGGCCTTCGGCAACTCGATGGTCTACCTGGAGAAGTTCCTGACCAACCCGCGTCACGTGGAAGTCCAGGTGCTCTCCGACGGCCAGGGCAACGCCATCCACCTGGGCGACCGCGACTGCTCCCTGCAGCGCCGTCACCAGAAGGTGCTGGAAGAAGCCCCGGCCCCGGGCATCGACGAACAGGCCCGCGCCGAAGTGCTGGCCCGCTGCGTCCAGGCCTGCGTCGAGATCGGCTACCGTGGCGCCGGCACCTTCGAGTTCCTCTACGAGAACGGCCGCTTCTACTTCATCGAGATGAACACCCGCGTGCAGGTGGAGCATCCGGTGTCGGAGATGGTCACCGGCATCGACATCGTCAAGGAGATGCTCAGCATCGCCTCGGGCAACAAGCTGTCGATCCGCCAGGAAGACGTGGTCATCCGTGGCCATGCACTGGAATGCCGGATCAACGCCGAGGACCCGAAGACCTTCATGCCCAGCCCCGGCAAGGTGAAGCACTTCCACGCACCGGGCGGCAACGGCGTGCGTGTGGATTCGCACCTGTACAGCGGCTACGCCGTACCGCCGAACTACGACTCGCTGGTGGGCAAGATCATCGCCTACGGCAAGGACCGCGACGAAGCCCTGGCGCGCATGCGCAATGCCCTGGACGAGCTGATCGTCGACGGCATCAAGACCAATACCGAGCTGCACAAGGATCTGGTCCGCGACAAGGAGTTCTGCAAGGGTGGCGTGAACATCCACTACCTGGAGAAGAAGCTGGGCATGGACAAGCACTAATTCAGCCGCAAGCTGCAAGCGACAAGCAGCAAGCGGTATGATGTGCGACACCCCAAAGGGAGCGGCTGGTCCGCTCCCTTGCTTTTTCTCGTAGCTTGAAGCTTGAGGCTTGAAGCTGTTTCCGAAGGAAAACCTATGCCCTGGCTTCAAGTCCGACTCGCCATCACCCCGGAACAGGCGGAAACCTATGAAGACGCGCTGCTGGAAGTCGGCGCCGTCTCGGTGACCTTCATGGACGCCGAAGACCAGCCGATCTTCGAGCCGGACCTGGGCACCACCCCGCTGTGGAGCCACACCCACCTGCTCGCCCTGTTCGAGGCCGACACCGACGAGACCGCGCTGCTCGCCCACCTCGCCCTGCTGACCGGCGGCGAGCTGCCGCAGCACCAGGTCGAGCGCATCGAGGACCAGGACTGGGAACGCAGCTGGATGGACAACTTCAAGCCGATGCGCTTCGGCCGCCGCCTGTGGATCGTGCCCAGCTGGCACGAAGCGCCGGAGCCGGACGCGGTGAACCTGCTGCTCGACCCGGGCCTGGCCTTCGGCACCGGCACCCACCCGACCACCGCGCTGTGCCTGCAGTGGCTGGATGGCCAGGAACTGGCCGGCCAGTACGTGCTGGATTTCGGCTGCGGCTCGGGCATCCTCGCCATCGCCGCGCTGCTGCTGGGCGCCGAGCGCGCCGCCGGCACCGACATCGACCCGCAGGCGCTGGAAGCCTCGCGCGACAATGCCTCGCGCAACGGCATCGACCCGGCGAAATTCCCCGTCTACCTGCCCGCTGATCTGCCGAAGGAGCCTGCCGACGTGCTGGTGGCGAACATTCTGGCCGGTCCGCTGGTCTCATTGGCAGAACAGCTCACTGGGCTGGTGAAATCCGGCGGCCGCCTGGCCCTCTCCGGCATCCTCGCCGAGCAGGCCGAGGAAGTGCGCGCCGCCTATGCCAGCGCCTTCGACCTCGACCCGACCGCCGAGCAGGAAGGCTGGATCCGCATCACCGGCCGCCGCCGCTGACTGCCCGCCGTACGGGGCTTGAGTTAGACTAACCGCCAGATTTTCCGCCGGACCGCCGCATGAGCGACAGCTTCATCACACAGTGCCCCCATTGCCAGACCCGCTTCCGCGTCAACTCGGCGCAACTGGGTGCGGCCAGTGGCGCTGTGCGCTGCGGAACCTGCCTGAAGGTGTTCAACGCGCCGCAGAACATGCTGGGCGAACCGACGCCGGCGCCGACCCTGACGACCGTGGTCCCGCCGTCCGCCAGCCCGCCGAAGCCCGCGCCGGCCCCCACGCCCGCGGCAGAACCGGCGGCACCGGCCCCAGCCCCCGCCGTGGCGAAGCCCGCCTCGGCACCGGCCGTTGCCCCGCCCCCGAAAAAACCGGAGCCGTCGCCGCTCCCCGGCACCGCCACCCTCGGCTGGCCGCTGGCGCCCCACGCGGCGCGTCACTCCAGCGATGTCGCGGCAAAGCCCGTCGACGCCGAACCCAAAGCCGAAGCCCGGCCGGAACCCCGCCCCGCGCCAGCGCCCGCCGTGGCGGCAGCTCCGGCGGCAGCGGCTGCCCCGGCTCCGGCGGCGGCTCCCGCTCCGACTCCTGCGCCAGCTCCGGCCACCGGCGAACCGGCCAGTGTCGAAAGCGCTCAGGCAAAGGCAAAGCAAGAAGAGACGCTGTGGATCCACGACGACCTGGATCTGGACAGCCTCAATCTCGACGAAGAACTGGCCAAGCTCGACGAGTTCGAGCTGTCCCAGGAATTCCTTAGCATCGATCGCGCCCCCGGCCCCAGCGAGGCACTGCAGGTCCACCAGGCGGACAAGCGCGACCCGCACGACGAGCGCTGGGCCGAGGCCTTGCTGCAGGAGGAACAGGACAACGGCGGTCGCACCGCCCGCCAGGAGCCCAACCTGAGCAAACTGCCGGCCGACGAACCGGAAGAGCCGGCACCCGCCGCCCGCCTCCAGCCCGACGAAGAGCCCGAGGCGGAGGAGCAGGAGCCAGCGCCGGTCGTCGCCTCCCCACGCATCAGCGCCGCTGATGACGACGACGAACTGCCGGCCTTCAGCGCCCGCCGCGACGATGACGATGACGAACCCGAGCCCGTCGAAGAGCAGCCGGCCGTCGCCGACAAACGCGCCGACAACCGCCGCGCCGAACCCGCGCTGCGCCACGACGACCTGCACGACCTGAGCGACGAACCGCTGCAACTGGACTGGCAGAAGCCCAAGCGCCGCTGGGGCCGCCGCCTGTTCTGGCTGCTGCTGGTCCTGGTCGCGCTGCTCGGCCTGGCCGGGCAGTACATCGTCTATCACTTCGAGGAACTGGCGCGCCAGGACCAGTACCGCCCCTGGTTCGCCCAGGCCTGCCCGGAACTGGGCTGCACCCTGCCCTCCAAGGTGGACGTGGAGCAGATCCGCAGCAGCAACCTGGTGGTGCGCAGCCACCCGGACTTCAGCGGCGCGCTGGTGGTCGACGCGATCATCTACAACCGGGCGAACTTCTCGCAGCCCTTCCCGCTGCTGGAGATGCGCTTCGCCGACCTCAACGGCCAGCTGATCGCCAGCCGCCGCTTCAAGCCCAGCGAATACCTCTCGGGCGAGCTGGCCGGGCAGAGCGAGATGCCGCCGCAGACGCCGATCCACATTTCCCTGGACATCCTCGACCCGGGTCCGAAGGCCGTGAACTACAGCCTGAGCTTCCACTCGCCGGAGTGATCCGGCGGGTAGTCCAGAAGGCCGTCCGGCGCCAGTTCCGCTCGTCTTCCTACCTTGGGCGATAAGCCGCCGACTGTTCAGAATTTATCCAGATTCGCCTTTATCCGGTCATCGAGAGCGGGTATCATGCCCTCCCTTTTTTGCTAGCACCGGTGGCAGGTCCCCGACACGTACCCGCGAGCTCCACAGCGCGGCGTTTCGGTGTTTCCGCCCCATTAACCATGGAACTCAGGTCGGTGGTACGCATCGGCTCCTACACACTGCCCAACAGACTGATCCTGGCCCCGATGGCCGGCGTTACCGATCGTCCGTTCCGCCAGCTGTGCCGTCGTCTCGGCGCCGGCATGGTGGTCTCGGAAATGGTCACCAGCGACGTCCGCCTGTGGAACAGCCGCAAGTCGCGCCTGCGCCTGCAGCACGACAACGAAGATCAGCCCCGTTCGGTGCAGATTGCCGGTGGCGACCCGCAGATGCTCGCGCAGGCCGCCCGCTGCAACGTGGAGCTCGGCGCGCAGATCATCGACATCAACATGGGCTGTCCGGCGAAGAAGGTATGCAACAAGGCCGCGGGTTCCGCGCTGATGAAGGATGAACGGCTGGTGGCCGACATCCTCGAGGCGGTGGTCGCGGCGGTGGAGGTGCCCGTCACCCTGAAGATTCGCACCGGTTGGGACCGGGAGAACAGGAACGGCGTGACGGTGGCGCGGATCGCCGAGCAGTCGGGCATCCAGGCGCTGGCGGTGCACGGCAGGACCCGCGCCGACCTCTACACTGGCGAAGCGGAGTACGAAACCATCGCGGCGATCAAGCAGGCGGTTTCCATTCCGGTCTTCGCCAACGGTGATATCGATTCGCCGCGCAAGGCACGGCAGGTGCTCGAGCAGACCGGGGTGGACGCCCTGCTGATCGGCCGCGCCGCCCAGGGCAGGCCCTGGATCTTCCGCGAGATCGATCATTACCTGGGCACCGGCGAGACACTGCCGGCGCCGACCCTGCACGAAGTGGAAGGCATCCTGCTCGAACACCTCGCTGCATTGCATGCGTTTTATGGGGAAGACATGGGTGTGCGAATTGCCCGCAAGCACGTGGGCTGGTACCTCGCCACGCTGCCGGGTGCGGCGGAGTTCCGCACCCAGTTCAATCGTTTGCAGGACACGGATGCACAGTGCGCCAGCGTCAGGCAGTTCTTCGCCGAGCGCCACAATAACGGAGAAGGGGTGGCCGCATGACAACGATGACCGAGACATTAGTGAGTGGAATGACACCCGTGAGCGACAACGCCAACCTTAAACAGCACCTGACCACTCCGACGCAGGAGGGCCAGACCCTCCGCGACAGCGTGGAAAAGGCACTGCATAACTATTTCGCCCATCTCGAAGGGCAGCCGGTCACGGACGTGTACAACATGGTGCTTTGCGAAGTCGAGGCGCCGCTGCTGGAAACCGTCATGAACCACGTGAAGGGGAACCAGACCAAAGCCTCCGAACTGCTGGGCCTGAACCGCGGGACCCTGCGCAAGAAACTCAAGCAGTACGACCTTCTCTGACCACGGTGGCAGGCGGCGGGCCGCGATCGTTCGGTCGCGCAGGCGCCGACTGACACCGGAAGCCCGTAGCCTTTGTGGAAACCGTTATGACCGACCAAACCACCCGCCTGCCCATCCGCCGCGCACTAATCAGCGTTTCCGACAAGACCGGCGTCGTCGACTTCGCCCGTGAGCTGGCAGCCCTCGGCGTGGAGATCCTCTCCACCGGCGGCACCTACAAGCTGCTCAAGGACAACGGCATCGCCGCCGTGGAAGTGGCCGACTACACCGGCTTCCCGGAAATGATGGACGGCCGCGTGAAGACCCTGCACCCGAAAGTGCACGGCGGCATCCTCGGCCGCCGCGACATCGACGGCGCGGTGATGGCCGAGCACGGCATCAAGCCGATCGACCTGGTGGCGGTCAACCTGTACCCGTTCGAAGCGACCGTGGCCAAGGCCGACTGCGACCTGCCGACCGCCATCGAGAACATCGACATCGGCGGCCCGACCATGGTCCGCAGCGCTGCGAAGAACCACAAGGACGTCGCCATCGTGGTCAACGCCGGCGACTACGCCAGCGTCGTCGAGGCCCTCAAAGCCGGCGGCCTGACCTACGCCCAGCGCTTCGACCTGGCCCTCAAGGCGTTCGAGCACACCTCCGCCTACGACGGCATGATCGCCAACTACCTGGGCACCATCGACCAGGCGCGCGACACCCTCTCCACCGCCGACCGCAGCGCCTTCCCGCGCACCTTCAACAGCCAGTTCATCAAGGCGCAGGAAATGCGCTACGGCGAGAACCCGCACCAGAGCGCGGCCTTCTACGTCGAGGCGAAGAAGGGCGAAGCCAGCGTTTCCACCGCCATCCAGCTGCAGGGCAAGGAACTCTCGTTCAACAACGTGGCCGACACCGACGCCGCGCTGGAGTGCGTGAAGAGCTTCGTCAAGCCGGCCTGCGTCATCGTCAAGCACGCCAACCCGTGCGGCGTGGCCGTGGTTCCGGAGAACGAAGGCGGCATCCGCAAGGCCTACGACCTGGCCTACGCCACCGACACCGAATCGGCCTTCGGCGGCATCATCGCCTTCAACCGCGAGCTGGACGGCGAGACCGCCCAGGCCATCGTCGAGCGCCAGTTCGTCGAAGTCATCATCGCCCCGAAAGTCTCCGAGGCCGCCCGTGCCGTGGTCGCCGCCAAGGCCAACGTGCGCCTGCTGGAATGCGGCGAGTGGCCGGCCGAGCGCACCCCGGGCTGGGACTTCAAGCGCGTCAACGGCGGCCTGCTGGTACAGAGCCGCGACATCGGCATGATCACCGCCGATGACCTGAAGATCGTCACCCAGCGCGCGCCGAGCGAGCAGGAAATCCACGACCTGATCTTCGCCTGGAAAGTGGCCAAGTTCGTCAAATCCAACGCCATCGTCTACGCCAAGCACCGCCAGACCGTCGGTGTCGGCGCCGGCCAGATGAGCCGCGTGAACTCCGCCCGCATCGCCGCCATCAAGGCCGAGCACGCGGGTCTGATCGTTGCGGGTGCGGTCATGGCGTCCGACGCCTTCTTCCCGTTCCGCGACGGCATCGACAACGCCGCCAAGGCCGGCATCACCGCGGTGATCCAGCCGGGCGGCTCGATGCGCGACAACGAAGTGATCGCCGCCGCCGACGAAGCCGGCATCGCGATGGTCTTCACCGGCATGCGTCATTTCAGACACTGAAGCGAGCTGCAAGCTACAAGCTAAAAGCCGCAAGCCAGAGCCCCGCTCCCGCTTGCGGCTTACTGCTTAAGGCTTGCCGCTCTCTCCGCAGGAGAGATTTATGAACATACTCATCATCGGCAGCGGCGGTCGCGAGCACGCGCTGGCCTGGAAGGTCGCGCAGGATTCGCGCGTGCAGAAGGTCTTCGTCGCCCCGGGCAACGCCGGCACCGCCACCGAAGCCAAGTGCGAGAACGTCGACATCGACGTGCTGGCCCTGGAACAGTTGGCCGACTTCGCCGCGAAGAACGTGCAGTTGACCATCGTCGGCCCCGAGGCCCCGCTGGTGAAAGGCGTGGTCGACCTGTTCCGCTCGCGCGGCCTGGACATCTTCGGCCCCACCGCCGGCGCCGCGCAGCTCGAAGGCTCCAAGGCCTTCACCAAGGATTTCCTCGCCCGCCACCAGATCCCCACCGCCGACTACCAGAACTTCACCGAAGTCGAGCCGGCGCTGGCCTACCTGCGCGAGAAGGGCGCGCCCATCGTGATCAAGGCCGACGGCCTGGCCGCGGGCAAGGGCGTGATCGTCGCCATGACCCTGGCCGAAGCCGAGGACGCCGTGCGCGACATGCTCGCCGGCAACGCCTTCGGTGACGCCGGTTCGCGCGTGGTGATCGAGGAGTTCCTCGACGGCGAGGAAGCCAGCTTCATCGTCATGGTCGACGGCCAGAACGTGCTGCCGATGGCCACCAGCCAGGACCACAAGCGCGTCGGCGATGCCGATACCGGCCCGAACACCGGCGGCATGGGCGCCTACTCCCCGGCGCCGGTCGTGACAGCCGACGTGCACAAGCGTGTGATGGATGAAGTGATCTACCCGACCGTGCGCGGCATGGCCGAGGAAGGCAACGTCTACACCGGCTTCCTCTACGCCGGCCTGATGATCGACAAGAGCGGCGCGCCGAAGGTCATCGAGTTCAACTGCCGCTTCGGCGACCCGGAAACCCAGCCGATCATGGTGCGCCTGGAAAGCTCCCTGGTGCTGCTGGTCGAGGCCGCCCTGGCCAAGGCGCTGGACAAGGTCGAAGCCACCTGGGACCCGCGTCCCACCGTGGGCGTGGTACTGGCCGCCGGCGGCTACCCGGGCGACTACGCCAAGGGTGACGTCATCGAAGGCCTGGACGAAGCCGCCAGGCTCGACGGCAAGGTGTTCCACGCCGGCACCGCGCTGAAGGACGGCCAGGTCGTCACCAGCGGCGGCCGCGTGCTGTGCGCCACGGCCATCGGCCCGAGCGTCTCGTCGGCCCAGGAGCAGGCCTACCGCCTGGCGGAAAAGATCCGCTGGAACGGCTGTTTCTACCGCAAGGACATCGGCTACCGCGCCATCGCCCGCGAGCGCGGCGAGGGCTGATGCCCCGGCACCGGAGGCGTTCGAGCGGAGCGCCTCCGGCCACGGGTCCCCGCGCGCCCGTGTGGATTACGGCCCCCTGCGCACTTGGCTATAATCCGCCCACTCACTACCGAAGGGACTTCGCCGTGCGTCGGCTCTGGACTGCCACAGGACTCCTCGTCAGCTTGCTGCTGGCCGCTCTGGTCTGTGTCCCGGCCATGGCCGCAAGCCAGGACCCCGGCTGGTCTCAACTCCACGACGGCGACGCCCGCCTGCAATTGCAGGACATCCTTTCCCCGCGCTACAGCCCGCTCTTCAGCCCGCTCGACATCGACAACCTGCACGCCCCCGCCGGCCCCGGCGCGACCTGGCTGCGCTACCGCCTGCCGGTCAGCGAGAACCCGCAGCAACTGCGCGTCTTCGCCCCCAGCCTGGACAGCGTCGAACTCTTCATCCTCCAGGGCCAGAAGCTGCTGGAGCAGAAGAGCGCCGGCAACCTGTCGCCGCTGCAGCGTCCGCTGCTGAGCAGCGACATCGTCCTGCCGCTGCGCGCCAGCGCGGAACCGCTGGACCTTTACCTGCGCCTGGCCTCCAGCCAGCCGCTGCGGCCCAGCATCAGCATCGAGGACATGACCCAGCCGAGCCACGAGCAGCGGCCCCTGCATTTCGGCATCCTGATCGGCTGCCTCGCCATGCTGCTGGTCTACAACCTCGTGCGTTATGCCTACACCCGCGTCCCCAGCGGGCTGTGGCTCGCTGGCGTGCACGCCAGCCTGCTGCTGGCCTGCCTCACCCTGTTCGGCCTGCTGAGCCCCTGGTACGGCGCCCACCAGTCCTGGCAGCCGCTCACCGCGCAATTCAGCCTGCTGCTGACGCTGTTCTGCGCGCTGGGCTACACCGCCAGCTTCTTCCGCGGCCTCGCCCCGCGCCTGCCGCTCAAGCGCCTGCTGCTGGGCGGCACCGCCGCCCTGATGGTCCTCGGCGGGGCGCTGCACCTGCTGCTCGCGGTGCCGCTGAGCGACCTGGTCTACGGCCTCATCACCCTGGTCACCCTGGGCATGCTCTCGGTGGCGGTCTACTACTGGACCCACGCCTACCAGCCGGCGCGCCTGTTCGCCGTGGGCATGGGCGTCTTCGTGCTGGTCTGGTGCCTGAGCCTGCCCTCGCTGCTGGGCTACCTGCCGGCCCGCGCCGAATGGCTGGGCAGCGGCCTGCTCGGACTCACCGCCCTGGTGGGCATCCTGCTCAGCCTCGCCCTCGCCGAACGCCAGGGCAAGCTCCAGGAGGAGCACTTCGCCGCCAGCCGCCAGCGCGCCGCCAACGTCGCCGAGCTCAAGGCCAAGGGTGACTTCCTGGCCAAGATCAGCCACGAGATCCGCACCCCCATGAACGGCGTGCTGGGCATGACCGAGCTGCTGCTCGGCACGCCGCTGTCGGCCAAGCAGCGCGACTACGTGCAGACCATCCACAGCGCCGGCAACGAACTGCTGGCGCTGATCAACGAGATCCTCGACATCTCCAAGCTGGAATCCGGGCAGATCGAGCTGGACGAAGTGCAGTTCGACCTCGGCGCGCTGATCGAGGACTGCCTGGCGATCTTCCGTGCCAAGGCCGAACAGCAGCGGGTCGAGCTGATCAGCTTCACCCAGCCGCAGGTGCCGCGCATCGTCAGCGGCGACCCGACGCGCCTGCGCCAGGCCGTGCTGAGCCTGCTGGACAACGCCTTCAAGCAGACCGACGAAGGCGAAATCCTGCTGGTGGTCGCGCTCGACGGTCCGCCGGAGCGCCCGCGCCTGCGCATCGCCGTACAGGACAGCGGCCGCCCGCTGGACAGCAAGGATCGCCAGGCGCTGCTCACCGCCGAACTGCACAGCCGCGATTTCCTCTCCGCCACCCGCCTGAGCAGCCGCCTCGGGCTGATCATCGCGCGCCAGCTGGTGCGCCTGATGTCCGGCGACTTTGGAATAGAGAGCGGTGTGGAAAGCGGCGACGGCGACTCGGGCAACCTGCTCTGGCTGAGCCTGCCGCTGGACCCGCAGCAGCTGCAGCAATCCGCCGCCGATCTGGACAGCCCGCTGCAGGGCGCGCGCCTGCTGGTGGTGGACGACAACCAGACCTGCCGCAAGGTGGTGGTACAGCAGTGCAGCGCCTGGGGCATGAACGTCAGCGCCGTCGCCTCCGGCAAGGAAGCGCTGGCCCAACTGCGCACCAAGGCGCACCTGCGCGAGTACTTCGACGTGGTCCTGCTCGACCAGGACATGCCCGGCATGACCGGCATGCAACTGGCGACCAAGATCCAGGAAGACCCCAACCTCAACCATGACATCCTGCTGATCATGCTCACCGGCATCAGCAACGCGCCGAGCAAGATCATCGCCCGCAACGCCGGGATCAAGCGCATCCTCGCCAAGCCGGTGGCGGGCTACACCCTCAAGGCGACCCTCGCCGAGGAACTCGGGCAGCGCGGCCCGAGCGGCGTGAGCAACTACCTGCAGGCCGGCGGCGAACTGGCCCCCGCGGTCCCGCCGAGCGATTTCCGCATCCTGGTGGCCGAGGACAACAGCATCTCCACCAAGGTCATCCGCGGCATGCTGAGCAAGCTCAACCTGCAGCCGGACACCGCCAGCAACGGCGAGGAAGCCCTGGCGGCGATGAAGTCGACGCAGTACGACCTGGTGCTGATGGACTGCGAAATGCCGGTGCTCGACGGCTTCTCCGCCACCGAACGCCTGCGTGCCTGGGAAGCCCACGAACAGCGCCCGCACACCCCGGTGGTGGCGCTCACCGCGCACATCCTCAGCGAACACAAGGAACGCGCGCGGCTGGTCGGCATGGACGGGCACATGGCCAAGCCGGTGGAACTGTCGCAGCTGCGCGAGCTGGTGGCCTACTGGGTCGGCGAACGCGACCGCCGCCTGCACCAGCAGAGCGACGCCCTGCCCTCCTGAATCCGCCTTTTCGTAGGAGCGAGCTTGCTCGCGAACTGTAGTGGTCCGGTTTTTCTAGACACCGCTATAGGAGCATCAAGCCGCCCGCGCCTCGAACACGGCTGGCGGCAACTGCTTCGTTGTCGAATGAAGACGCTGATGGTTGTAGTAGGTGGCGACGAATCGTGTCACATCGGCTTTGGCTTCGTGCTGGTCTCGATAGCGCCGCTCGCCTATCCACTCACGCTTCAAGCTGGCAAAGACTCGCTCCACCACTGCATTGTCCCAGCAATTGCCGCGCCGACTCATGCTCTGCACGATCTGCAAACGTCGCAGCATGTCCACAAAGCGCTCGCTGCTGTACTGGCACCCCTGATCGGAGTGGAACATCAGGCCGTTGTCCGGGTGTCGCATCGACACGGCGAGCTCCAGGGCCTGGATCACCAAATCCGTATCAGCCACGGACGAGAATGCCCAGCCCACGATTCGCCGGGCATACAGATCGACCACGATAGCCAGGTACAGCCAGCCACGCGCCGTACGCAGATAGGTGATGTCGCCGGCCCAGACCTGATTCGGGGCTGCCGGCTGGAATTGGCGATTGAGGTGGTTGGGGGCCGCCGCTGCCGGCTTGGTGTGCCGCCGATAGTGCTGATTGCGCCGTCGAGCCACCGCCAGGCCAGCCTGACGCATTAGGCGGCGAGCCCGTTGCCGACCCACCGCATGCCCCTGCTGACGCAAGGCCGCCGACATCCGGCGTGAGCCATAGGTGTGCCGGCTGCTTTCATGCAGGTCCGTGACGGCCGAGAGTAGCGGGCTGGGTGGTTTCGGGCGCTTATGACGCGCCGCGTAGTAACTGCTGCGCGCCAGTCCAAGCAGGCGACAGCAGCGCGTGACGCTCATGGCCCCCTTCACTCGGTCGATCATTTGCCAGCTCGCAGCATTTCCCGAACGAAGAAGGCCGTGGATTTTTTTAGCGTGTCACGCTCTTCCTGCGCCTCTGCCAGTGCGCGCTGCACCTGCGCCAACTGGCTCTCCAGTGCACGGATGCGCTGGGCATCATCGATGACCGAACCCGGTTGCTCAGCCCGCCATTGCGAGACCCAACGCCGCAACGCCGTCGGTCCCACCCCCATGGCCTGTGCTGCCTGCGGCACCGAGTAGCCCTGCGCTACCACCAGTTGCACTGCTTCGCGCTTGAGCGCGTCCGATAGTTTTCTATGACCCATGTAAATCACCTCAATAGTCGCGTTAGTTAACTCGCTCCTATCTCGGTGTCCAGAATTTCCGGACCACTACAAACTGACTTCGCAGTGGGGCTGGTTCGCGAGCAAGCTCGCTCCTACAGATGTCCCCGCCACTTACTCGTTCACGCCCCCTGCAGCGAAGCTTTTCGCGCATCCCTCCCTGCTTTCGCTCCTGAAGACTTCCAGAGAAATCTCCGCGCACGCCGGAGCGCCCCTTCAGGAGGCCGAGCGGAATCGGAGTTTCAGGGGTCGAGCGGCATGGATGCCGCGAGAGCGTTGTCGGGCCAGGGATGGCCCGTCAACGCGGGCCCCTGAAACTTCGATGGAGCGAGGGAACCCCGGCGAAGCCGGGGCCGGATGATGGGGCACAGACTTTTGCCTACTTTGCGTGGGGCGGCCATCCGTCGTTTGGCAAAGTAGGTCGCCCGAGGGGGCGAAACAAAATCTTCCCGCACACGCCGAAGCGGCGCAGCAACACCGAACAAGACGGTCGATAATGCTGCGCAGAAACACCGTACGAAGAACAAGAGCATCGCGGACAAGGTCCGCTCCTACGGGAAAGCTCGCGCAGGAGCGGGTCCGATCACACCGCCACCGCGCCACCATGCCGCCCCGCGCCCCAACCCGCTATGCTGTGCCCACGCACGCCCCGGCGCGTGAAACACCTCAACCCGGACGAGTTCCCCCCATGCATGTGTTGTCCAGCGTGTACCTGAAGATGCTGGTGCTCTACAGCCCCTTCTTCGTGCTGTCCTGCTTCATCAGCCTGAGCCGCGGCTTCGCCCCGCGCGACCGCAAGCACATGGCCTGGCGCGTGGCCCTGGCGGCGCTGGTCGCCAGCGTGCTGCTGTACCTGTTCGGGCGCTACATCTTCACCCTGTTCGGCATCACCGCCGACGCCTTCCGCATCGGCGCCGGCAGCGTGCTGTTCATCTCCGCGCTGGGCATGGCCCAGGGCCGCTCGACGGTCCAGAGCGACAACGTGCAGCAGGACGTCACCATCGTCCCGCTGACCATCCCGATCACCGTCGGCCCCGGCACCATCGGTGCGCTGCTGGTGATGGGCGTCAACCAGGAATGGGAGACCAAGCTGCTGGCCATCGCGGCGATCACCCTCGCCTGCCTGACCCTGGGCGTCAGCCTCTACCTGTCCGACAAGATCGAGAAAATCCTCGGCGACCAGGGCCTGCAGATCGTCAGCCGGCTGATGGGCCTGTTCGTCTGCGCCCTGGCCGCGCAGATCATCATGACCGGCGTGCGCGGCTACTTCGTACCGCAATGACGCCCGCGGCGGCTCGCCCGGCCGCCGGAGAGCCGCCGCCAGCCCCCGGTCGGGCGAGGCGACCTGTCACTGGTGCACGGCGCCGGCAAGTGGCAAGCTGCCAGCCCCGTTTCGCCCGCCGGAGTCCTTCATGTCCATCACCCTGCGCCCCGCCGCCGACGACGATGCCGGCTTCGCCGCAGTCTGCGCGGCCGCCGCCTATGCCCGGTGGATTCCGCTGATCGGCCGCAAACCGGCGCCGATGCTGGACGACTACCACCAGGTCATCGCCGAGGACCGGGTGCTGATCGCCGAGCAGGGCGGCAATCCCGTCGGGCTGCTGGTGACGCGCGAAACCAGCGAAGGCTTCCTCCTCGACAACATCGCCGTGCTGCCCGAGTGCGAAGGCCAGGGCATCGGCCGCCGCCTGCTGGTCCGCGCCGAGGAAGACGCCGCGAAGCTGGGCTACCACTCGCTGTACCTCTACACCAACGAGCGGATGCGACAGAACATCGAGCTCTACGCGAAGAACGGCTACCGCGAATACGAGCGGCGGCTGGAGAACGGCTTCCACCGGGTATACATGCGCAAGGAACTGGCCTGACGCATCGCGACGGAGCCGCGGGCAATATCCGGCCAGCCACGCTACCCTTGCGCACCCGTGCGGCGCAGCGCCGGCGCAGACGCACCACAAGCGTGCCCGGCCCAGGCGCTCCGTCTTCGTCCAACCCCGCCTGACACGGCCACCGCGCACCAGCCTGGCGCAACCGGCACGGCTGTTGCTCCGTTACGTGCACCCGGCCCACCTGAAGGACCATCCCATGCTCATCCGCGACGCCAGCCAAGCCGACCTCGGCGGCCTGCGCGACATCTACAACGACGCCGTGCTCAACACCACCGCCATCTGGAACGAGATCGCCGTCGACCTGGAAAACCGCCGCGCCTGGCTGCAGCAGCGCAACCAGCAAGGTTTCCCGGTGCTGGTCGCCGAGGACGGCGGCGAAGTGGTCGGCTACGCCAGCTACGGCCCGTGGCGCGCTTTCGACGGTTTCCGCGAGACGGTGGAGCATTCGGTCTACGTGCGCGCCGACCAGCGCGGCAAGGGGCTGGGCGTGCAGCTGCTGCAGGCGCTGGTGGAACGCGCCCGCGCCCAGGGGCTGCATGTGATGGTGGCGGCGATCGAGAGCGGCAACCTGGCGTCGATCCGCCTGCACGAGCGCATCGGCTTCGTCACCACCGGGCAGATGCCGCAGGTGGGTCAGAAGTTCGGGCGCTGGCTGGACCTGACCTTCATGCAGCTGGTCCTCGATCCGCGCAGCGCCCCGTAACGCCCGCCGGGCAACCGGCGGGGGATTCGCTGGAACGGGGATTGGCGAGCCTCGACGGAAAAGCCCGCGCGCGGAATGCTCAGGGGTACGCCCCGATCAGCGCAGCTGGCTGTCCTTGCTGCCGCGCCGGTTGTAGCCGGCGAAGGCCGCCTGCTCCTTGTCGTGCTCGGTCTGGCAGTTCACGCACAGGCGCACGCCGGGAATCGCCTTGCGCCGCGCCTCGGGGATCGGCGCATCGCATTCCTCGCAGTGCGTGAGGCTCTCGCCCCTGGGCAGCTGGTTGCGCGCCCGTGCGATGGCGTCCTCGATGGTGCTGTCGATCTGTTCCTGAACCGCTCCGTCGTTTGCCCAGCCGCTGGCCATGGCGACCTCCCGTGGAATGCTCGTGTGCCTCCAGATATGCAGGGCTCCGGCGGTGATTGCAAGGCCAGTGGCGCGCCAAGCGACGAGTGCGTCGCAGCGCAGAACCAGATGCGTCTTATGGTCCATGCCGCACGTGCTGCCGAGAATCGCCGGCCCTCCACCTGCCCGGGACTCCGTCATGCGCTACGCCTCCACCCTGATCGCCAGCCTCCTGCTCACCGGCCTGCTGCCGCGCGCGGCCAATGCCGACGCCACCGATGCCAGCCTGCACGACATGGAGCGCTACCTGCTGCTGTACAGCGCCACCGGCGACGATCGTTTCCTGACGCGACTGGACTCGCTCAGCCAGCGCTTCGAGCAGCAATTGTCGCAGCAGAAAAACGCCACCAGCCTGCGAGACCTCTGGCAGCTCTATCGGCAGACGCTGGACCAGGTGCGCACGGCCTATACGCAGAAAGGCGTGGATATCCGCAACGCGGTGCGACAGACACAGGAGGTGGCGGGGCTGTTCGACAGCTTCATCCTGGAGCGCAAACCGGCGCCGCAGGGGCTGGAAGACGAACTGCGCGAGCTGGCGCTGCTGGAGGCGCGGCGGGCCAATGGCCGCCTGCTGGGAAAGGAAACCGGGGAGGATGCACAGCGCCTCGGTGAACTGCAGGAGGCGATCGACAAGCGCCTGGCGGCGCTACCCGCCGGTGCCGGCCGGGACTCCCTGCTCTCGCGCTGGACCTACCTGCGCAAGGCGGAGAAACCCGAGGGCACGCTGCTCTATCCCTTCAACGCGCAGGTCGAATACCTGCTGGCGCATCTGCCGCGAGACTGAAACGGCGCGGGACGGCGGACCTACTCCTTCACTTCCATGTATTCCCGCGCCCAGATCTGGTACTCCTCGGGCAGGGCGTACTTCTTCGCCAGTTCCGACGCGGTGAGGTCGGAGGCGTCGACGCCGCGCTGCTCGCGCAGGCAATCGTAGGTGGCCTTGATCGCCGCGAAGTAGGCCGCGTGGCCGTCCACCACGATGCGCACGCCCAGGCGCGCCAGGCGCTTGTCGTCGCGCAGCGACGGGTTGCCGTAGGACACCAGCATCAGCGGCACGCTCAGATGGCGGGCGATCGCTTCCAGGTGCTCGAAGTCGCGGATGCCGACCATGCAGATGGCGTCGGCGCCGGCCGCCTGGTAGGCCAGGGTGCGGCGGATCACGTCGTCCACCTCCAGCACTTCGGCGTTGGTGCGGGCGATGATCGCCATCTCCTCGTCGATGCGCGCCTCGATGGCCGCGCGGATCTTGCCCACGCCCTCCTCCACGCAGATCAGGTCGGTGGACTTGCGGCCGAACTGCGCCGGCAGCAGGGTGTCCTCGATGGTCAAGGCAGCCACGCCGGCGCGCTCCAGCTCGCCCACCGTGCGCATGGTGTTCAGCGCATTGCCGTAGCCGTGGTCGGCGTCGGCGATCACCGGCAGGCGGGCGACGCGGCCGATGCGGGTGGCCTGCTCGACGAATTCGCTGAGGGTGATCAGGGCGAAGTCCGGCGCCGCCAGAACTTGTAGTGAAGCTACAGAACCACCCAGGATCCCCACCTCGAAACCCAGGTCCGCGGCAATGCGCGCCGACATCGGATCGAACACCGAAGCGGTGTGGTAGCAGGTGGAAGACGTCAGTAAGGCGCGGAATTCCTTGCGCAATTCGTGAAAGGAGGCTCTGTGCATGGTGGGTTCCAACTGCGTGTACGGGGTGGGAAAGGAAATCAGTGGGCAACAACTCTTGTAGGAAAACTACAGGAAACCAATGTAGCAAAACTACAAGGTACTCCCCAAGCCCTCTTTGCCACCACCGCATCCCGACAGATACCCTGGATTTCCCCTCCCGCTCGCGTAAACTGCGCGGCCGTTTTTTCTCCGGACACCGCGCACCATGTTCCAGACCACTGAAGCCCGCGCCCTGGGCATCGACTTCGGCACCTCCAACTCCACCGTCGGCTGGTGGCGTCCGGGTACGGAACCGCTGATCGCCCTGGAGGACGACAAGATCACCCTGCCCTCGGTGATCTTCTTCAACGTCGAGGAGCGCCGCCCGGTGTACGGCCGCCTGGCCCTGCACGAATACCTGGAAGGCTACGAAGGCCGCCTGATGCGCTCGCTGAAAAGCCTGCTGGGCTCCTCGCTGCTGAAGAGCGAGACCACGGTACTGGGCAGCGCCATGCCGTTCAAGGACCTGCTCGGCCTGTTCATCGGCGAGCTGAAGAAGCGCGCCGAGAGCGTCGCCGGGCGCGAGTTCGACTCGGTGGTGCTGGGCCGCCCGGTGTTCTTCGTCGACGACGATCCCAAGGCCGACCAGGAAGCCCAGGACACCCTGGTCGCCGTGGCGCGCAAGCTCGGCTTCAAGGACGTCTCCTTCCAGTACGAGCCGCTGGCGGCGGCGTTCGACTACGAGCGCGGCATCGAGCGCGAGGAACTGGTGCTGATCGTCGACATCGGCGGCGGCACCTCGGACTTCTCCCTGGTGCGCCTGTCCCCGGAACGCCGCGAAGTGGCCGACCGCCACGGCGACATCCTCGCCACCGGCGGCGTGCACATCGGCGGCACCGACTTCGACAAGCAGCTGAGCATCCAGGGCGTGATGCCGCTGTTCGGCTACGGCAGCCGGATGAAGAGCGACGCCTTCATGCCCACCAGCTACCACCTCAACCTCGCCACCTGGCACACCATCAACGCGGTGTACGCGCAGAAGTCGCGGCTGGCGCTGCAGAACATGCGCTACGACATCGTCGACGCCACCGGCATCGACCGCCTGTTCAAGCTGATCGAACAGCGCGCCGGCCACTGGCTGGCGATCCAGGTGGAAGCCAGCAAGATCGAGCTTTCCGACAGCCGGCGCCGCGACATCGACCTGGCGCGCATCGAGCCGGGCCTTGTCGCCGAGCTGAGCCGCGAGCTGTTCGAGGGCGCCATCGCGCCGTTGCTGGAGCGCGTGCGCGGCAGCATCGGCGAGCTGCTCGCCGGCGCCGATGCCGACCCGGCGCGGGTCGACACTGTGTTCTTCACCGGCGGCTCCTCCGGCGTGCCGGCGCTGCGCCAGAGCGTGGCGGCGATGCTGCCCAACGCCCGCCACGTCGACGGCGACCGCTTCGGCGGGATCGGCAGCGGCCTGGCCATCGAGGCGAAGAAGCGCTACGGCTGATCCAGGCGGCCCCTCGCCCTTCGGGGACAGGGGCCGGCGGCGGCATCGACAGGCGCGGATTGCGCCCGAGCGCACTGACGCCGGCCGCGCCTTGCGCTAGCGTTGTGAATCATCACCTCACGCCGGAAACCGCCATGCCACTCCTCCGCCTCGCCGCCCTCGCCGGCCTGTCCTGCGCCCTCGCCGCCTGCGGCCTGGGCGAAACGGCCGCCACCGCGGCCACCACCGCCAACCTGCAGGCCCAGCAGGCGCAACAGGCCCAGCAGCAGATGCAGCAGCTCAAGCAGCAGATCGACCAGGCCAACGTGCAGAACCAGCAACGCCTGGACGATGCGCTGAAAGACGCGCAGTAGCGCAGATTTCCCGAACTCCGCGGCCGCCTCGCCGCTCCAAGTTTTGCAAGTGCGCCACCGAACCAGGCCGCTTCGAACCAAGGAGAGCACGATGGACAAACGATCACTGCTGGCATTGCTCGTACTGGCGTCGCTGGCCGGCTGCGCCTCCACCAAGGTGCAGAATCCGGTCAACTACATCACCTTCCGCACCGAGCCGCTGGTTCGCGATGTCGACAGAGGCATGAGCAAGGAGCAGGTGCTGCGCATCGGCGGGGCGCCCTCGTCCACGCAGAAGCGCCTGATGAACGCCGGCAGCTGCAACAGCTACATCCTCGCCAAGGAGGGCCAGCAGCAGCCCTTCTATGTCAGCTTCGACGCCAGCGGCAAGGTCGACGGCTCGGGCTTCATGACCTGCTCCGAGCTGGACCGCCACGAGCGCGACTACCAGCCATGAGCCAATGGCCCTCGCCCCGGCCGGGTGAGGGCCGCTCCCGCCGCACACCCGCATTCCCAGGCGCCGCCGGCGCCCTTCAGCATGCCCGCACAGGCGCATGACGTTCTCCCGGCTCGGCTGTCTACCGAGAAGGAGCGGCGCCACGCGGAGGGATTCACGCCGACGCGCCGCCGTTTATCATGCGAACACCCAGCAAGGAGCTGCACGCCATGAAACACAGGATCATCGAGTTACCCGCCTTCACCGTGGTCGGCATGGACTATCGGGGCAGCGCCCCTGGCGACAGCATCGGCCAGCTCTGGCAGCGCTTCCTGCCGCGCGAGCACGAGATCAGCGCCAGCGCGCGGGACAAGAGCGCCTACGGCGTCTGCGCGCAGCTGCCGGGCGGCGAGTTCCACTACATCGCGGCGCTGCCGGTGGAGGCCGACGCGGCGGTGCCCGAGGGCATGCTGAAGTTCGAGGTGCCGGCGCAGAAGTACGCGGTGTTCACCCACACCGGCCCGGTGCAGGACATCGCCGACAGCTTCCAGGCCATCTACTCCAGCCTGCTCGCCCGCGCGGGCCTTTCTCCGCGCAAGGGCATCGACCTGGAACGCTACACCGAGCGCTTCCTCGGCCCGGAGAACCCGGCCTCGGAAACCGACCTGTACATCCCGGTCTACTGACGCTTGCCGGGCGCCGGCGCCTTTGACGGCTGCTTCATCTGCTGCAGCAGCGGCCCGCACTGGTTGTCCTCCTTCTGGCTGGGCGCCACCAGCGCCAGCAGCGCGGCCGCCGGCGCCACCGCCACACCCAGCGCGACCATGCCCGCGCCGCGCAGCATCAGCGGACCGCTGTGCACCCCCGCCCGGGGGTTCTTGAAAGTGCCCTGGACATAGAGCGGCGAACGCAGCGAGAAGATGCGCAGGCCCTTGCTCTCGGGAATCACGTCCAGGTCCAGCTGCTCGGTGGCGAAGTTGGCGGTGCCCTGCACGTTGATGATGGCGTTCTCGGTGTCGAACACGAACACCCGCGGCTGCGCCAGGCCCTTGCTGATGCCGATGTCGGCGGCGGCGCAGTTGATCTTCACCTCGTCGTCGCCGAACAGCTTGGCCACCACATAGTTGCCGACGTTCAGGCCGGCGATCTCCATCAGCCCCTTGCTGATCCGGCCGTCGTTGATCAGCAGCTTCATCTGCCCGTTGGCGCCGCCGAGGATGCTCGCCACCGAGTTGCCGGTGCCGCTCAGCGCGGCGTCGCCATTGAGCTCGCCGAAGCTGGTCTGCATCGGCGCGAAGCTGGGGAACAGCTGCTTGAGCTTGAAGCTGCGCGCCTTGAGCTCGACGCGGCTGCGCATCGGCGTCTTGCCGCCGTCCAGGCGGACCTGCGAATCCAGCGTGCCGCCGGCCACGCCGAAGCGCAGCGGCTCCAGGGTCAGTTGGCCGTCATTGAGCACCAGGTGGGTGTAGAGGTCGCTGAGCGGCAGCTTGTCGCTGTGGACGATGCGCTTGCCGGTGAACTCCACGTCGGCGTCCATCGCGCGCCAGCGCTCGGTGCGGAATTCTTCCACCGGCAGCACCTTGTCCGCCGGCTGGCGGGTGGCCTGGCCGCGCGCCTGCTTGGCCTTGTTCGAGTCGGCGCCGATCAGCGGGCCGAGGTCGACCATCCGCAGCTGCTCGGAGCGCAGCGTGCCGGAGAGCTTCGGGCGCGGCTGGCGGTTGACGAACAGCAGACTGCCGTGGAGATCGCTGCCGCCGACCTTGCCGTTGAAGTCTTCGTAGTGGAAGGTGGCGCCGCCGGGGTCCTTCAGCCGCGCCGTGAGGCGGCCGTCGGTCTCGTAGGCCGGGGTATCGGGCAGGGTCACGCCGGTGAGCGGGAACAGGTTGGCCATGCTGCTGCCGGCCAGCTTCAGGCGCAGGTCGAGCGCGCCCAGGTTCAGCGGATCGGTCAGCCTGCCGACCACACTGGCGCGGGTACTGCCGGCGGCGATCTCCGCCTGCAGCGGGAAGGGCCTGGCGGCGTCCTGCAGGGCCAGCATGCCGCCCACCTTGCCGGAACCGCTCAGAGGCAGGCCCTTGTACTCACCCTTGAGCTTCCAGCCGAACACATAGTCCTGGGTGTCCGCCGCGCCCGTCCCGGCCATCGCCTTGCCGGCCAGCTGGCCGAAGGGCACCGGCTTGCCGAGCGGGTCCACCAGCAGCTCCAGGTGGGTCTTGAGGCCCTCGTCGTCGAGGGTGATGCGCCCCTTGTCGAAGCCGATCTCGCCGATATCCAGCTTCCAGGGCGACGGCTCGGGATTGGGCTCTTCCTCTTTCTTCGGCAGCTCGAAGGTCCAGCTGGCGCGGCCATCGGCCAGGCGCAGCAGGTCGGCGCTGGGGCGGGTGAGGATGATCTGCGGGATGCTCAGGGTCTGCCACAGCAGCGGCAGCGGCGCGAGGCGGAACTCCACCTTCTCCAGGCTGGCGAACTGCGGCGCGGCGGTCTTGCCGGCGGCCCAGTCGGGATTGCCCAGGGTGATGTCGGCGGCGCTGAAATGCGGCCAGGGCACCAGGGCACGCCAGCCGTCCTGCTCCGGCTCGGTACGCCAGAGCACCTGCAGGTCGCCATTGATGGCGAAGGGACGCCCCAGCTCGGCGGACACCTTCTCGTTGATCATCGGCTTCACCCGGTTCCAGTCGAAGGTGGCGATGAACACCAGCAACGCCGCGAAGAAGGCGATGAAGCCGGTGAAGGTCCAAAGGCAGATTCGCTGGCCGCGCGTCATGTGTGAACTCCCTGGTTGCCGCGTCGGTGAAAGGCCTGGCATCCCGGCGCCAGAGCCGCTGCATGGGGTATTGATGAAACCACGGCCGCCGGAGCCCGCCGCGCCGGCATTCTCCCTTGGTCCGTCGCTTTGGACCACCGTTGGCGGGGTAAATCTCCCGCAATCGGCAGCGGCAGGTGGGTGGAACTTTCCTGAGCGGGAAGCGGGACACACGGATCGCCGCCCCCTCCCGCCCGACCGGCCCCCCGCAAATCATCGCCGAAGCGGCGAAAGCAGCGCTGCAGAGCGCTTCCCGGGGCCGGCCCGGCCAATTAATCCATTAATTAGATACTAACAATCACACCAATAGCCGCCATCAAGGTCATTGATAGAAGACTTTTCTATCGATCAACTATTTGTTTTTAAACAGAAAAACAGACAATCATCGACATCGATACAGACTATCTCGCAGCATCGTTTTCCAATCGATAATCCAGAACAGATACTGAGCCCGTGTCCAACGAACTCCCCACTCTTTCTGGAGCCGCATCATGAAACGCACCCTCGTACTTGGCTTTGCCCTCTCCGTACTTGCTGCCAATGCCGCTTTCGCCGGCGCCCAGCAAGAGTCCCCGGTCGTGAACGCCAGCCAGACCCGACTGCTGGTCCTAGACGGCGCCGAACGCACCCTGGACCAACAACAGAAACAACTGGACGCCGCCAAGGCCCGCGTTGCCGAAAACGGTTCCAGCCAGACCATCGACCGTCTGCACCAGCAACTGAACGTCGCCGAAAACGGTTCGCGCCACTCGGTTGACCGCCTGCACAAAGAGATGAGCGTTGCCGAGAACGGCTCCAGCCGCAGCATCGACCGCCTGCACCAGCAATTGAACGTCGCTGAAAACGGGTCGAGCCAGTCGGTCGACCGCCTGCACCAGGCAATGGACGTGGCCGAAAACGGCTCCAGCCAGACCATCGACCGCCTGCACCAGCAACTGAACGTCGCTGAAAACGGGTCGAGCCAGTCGGTCGACCGCCTGCACCAGGCAATGGACGTGGCCGAAAACGGCTCCAGCCAGACCATCGACCGCCTGCACCAGCAACTGAACGTCGCTGAAAACGGTTCGAACCAGTCGGTCGATCGCCTGCACCAGGCAATGGACGTGGCCGAAAACGGCTCCAGCCAGACCATCGACCGTCTGCACGGCAACATGGTCGCCGAATCCGGTGGCGATACCGTCTTCGACGCTCACCTGAAAGCCTGATTGCCCCACGCAGTACGCCGCAAGGCGCAAGAAAAGCCCGGCCATGCCGGGCTTTCTTATTTCCCCGGGGCTAGTTGGAACAGCTGCATCAATGCCAGGCCAGCCCGCCCTGCCAGCGACACCCTCGCCGCAATACCCCCTGAATCGTCTGAAAGCACCGTCCCAGAGGGCTTTCCGGCGTCACATCATTTCCAACGATAGTGAACATTAGGCCCCTAAATAATCGACATCGTTGATCCACTCTATTGAGAGTCATCGTTTTTAAATCGATTAATCCGAAGGGAAAATAACCCCGTCGCCAAAAACTTCCTCCCCCTTTGGAGCCACTTGAAATGAAACGCCAAATCGCCCTCAGCCTTGCACTCACTTCCCTGATGACCGCCAGCGCCGTCTTCGCCGCCCCGGCCATCCTGACTCCCGCCGCCCAGCCGCAAATCGCCCAGGACGGCTCCGATCGCACCATCGATCGCCTGCACCAGCAGATGGGTGACGAAGCCCGCGTTGCCGCCAACGGCTCCGAGCACACCATCGACCGTCTGCACCAGCAGATGGGTGACGAAGCCCGCGTTGCCGCCAATGGCTCCGAGCACACCATCGACCGCCTGCACCAGCGCATGGGCGACGAAGCCCGCGTTGCCGCCAATGGCTCCGAGCACACCATTGACCGTCTGCACCAGGAAATGAATGAGGTTCGCGTTGCCGAGAACGGTTCCGAGCGCACCATCGACCGTCTGCACCAGCAGCTGAACGTCGCTGAAAACGGTTCGAGCCAGTCGGTCGATCGCCTGCACCAGGAAATGGACGTTGCCGAAAACGGCTCCAGCCAGACCATCGATCGCCTGCACGGCAACATGGTTGCCGAGTCCGGTGGCGACATCGTCTTCGACGCCCACCTGAAAGCCTGATCCAGCAGTACGCCGCAAGGCGCCAGAAAAGCCCGGCCTGTGCCGGGCTTTCTTATTTCCGCCGCCAGCCGGGCGGGCAGCCTGTCAGAACGCCGTCAGCCCCGGGTTTCGGCGCTGTCCGGCTCGCCGTCGGAGCGGCCGATGGTCGGCGGGGCTTCCACCACCAGTTCCTCCGGCACCTCCTCGACGCGCGGGTCAAGGGTGGCGGCCATCGGGCTGACGGTATCGGGCATCGGCACATGGTGCAGCGGCGCCTCGTCGACGCGGTGCACGCCGGTGACGCGCTTGGGCTGGACCCAGAAGATCAGCAGCAGCGCATAGGCCGAGACCAGCATGTAGAACATGCCCGGCCCGAAGTGACGCATCATCGCGCCGGCGAACAACGGGCCGACGCAGGCGCCAACGCCATAGGTGGTCAGCAGCATCGCCGAGAGCGCCACGCGGCGCGGCTGTTCGACGTGGTCGTTGGCCAGCGCCACCGCCAGCGGATAGAGGGTGAAGAGCAGCATGCCGGTGACGAAGCCGTTGGCCAGCAGCAGGCCGAACGGCAACTGGACCAGCCCCCACATCGGCACCGAAGCGACGCACAGCAGCAGCGCGTTGCCGCGGATCAGCCAGCTGCGGTTCATCCGGTCCGACAGCCAGCCCAGCGGCCACTGCGCGCAGAAGCCGGCGATGATGCTGATGCCGACGAACAGGCTCGACTGCGAGGTATCCAGGCCGTTGCGCGCCGCATACACCGGCGCCAGGCCGTAGAAGGCGCCGACCATCAGGCCGGCGACGAAGATGGTGCCCAGCGACTGCGGCACACGCTTCCAGAAGAAGCCGAACTCCAGCGGCGCCGCCACCAGCCTGGCCGGGTGCACCCGGCGGGTCAGCGCCAGCGGGATCAGGCAGGACGAGAAGCAGATGGCGACCAGCAGCAGCGGCTTGTAGTCCAGCACCGGGCTCAGCGCCAGCAGGCCCTGGCCGACCACCAGGCCGGCGTCCACCGCCACCATGTAGCCGGCGAACACCTTGCCGCGCTGGTGCCCCTCGGCCTGCTCGTTGAGCCAGCTCTCGATCACCATGTACTGGTTCATCATCACCGCGCCCATCACGAAGCGCAGCACGACCCAGACCTCCAGCTGCGCGACCAGCGCGTGGATCAGCACGATCACCGTCGCCAGGCCCGCGCAGGCCACGTAGGAACGGATGTGGCCGAAGCTGGAGATCAGCTTGTGGCCGAACTTGCCGCCGCAGACCAGGCCGAAGTAATAGGCCGCCATCAGGCCGCCGACCCACAGGTCGCCCGCCCCTTCCTGGGTCAGGCGCAGGCCCATGTAGGTGGTGAACAGGCCGGAGCCGGCGAGCATCAGCAGCGTGGCGGTATAGAGTGCGGGAAAGGTGACGAGCGGGCTGAACATGGCGAGTCCGGCAGACGATTCGAAAGTGGGTGGAAATCAGCGAGGCACCGCGGGCAGGACCGGCAGGCACCCGACATCGGACAGCCCCGGCGCGTCAAAGATCACATCGCCGCGACGCCGGTATTATCGCCAGCGGCCGGCGCCGCCGCCATCGCAGTGCAACCATCGGCCGCCCGCACACCTCCAACTGGAAACGAGCCTGGAGATTCGCCATGACACCCGCCGACCTCAAGCCCTTCCTGCTCTACTGCACCGTGCTCAACTACGTGGTCCTGCTGATCTGGTTCGCCGCCTTCAGCCTCGCCCACGAGCCTCTGCATCGTCTGCATTCGCGCTGGTTCAAGATTTCCGTCGAGCACTTCGACGCCCTGCACTATGGCGGGATGGCGGTTTACAAGATCGGCGTGCTGTTGCTCAACCTGGTGCCGCTGATCGCCCTGTGCCTGCTGTACTGACGCCACGCCATGCGCCGGACCGACCGTCCATCCAGTAGCTAACTACTGAAATTTATTGGAAATGTTCGTGTCGTAGGGTGCACGCAGTTTGAAGGAGGTCCATCGTGAAACACGCCACTCGCAGCCTGCGGAAAACCCTCGACGCCGTTGCCACCAACAACGAAGCCACGGCGCTGGAAGTCATGCGGGCAGTCGATCAGGTCCAGGACGACCTGTTGCGGCAGAAGTTGCTCAAAGCCATCCACCACCTCAACCAGGACGCCGCCGACCTGCGCGCCCTGCGCGAGGACGTCCACACACCGCTGAGCCGGCACGCCTGATCCGCTTCAGCCATTGGCCGCCGGGTTGGGCAGACGGTAGATCCAGATCCGCCTGAGCACCGTGGCGAATTGCGCCGACAGCCTGCCGCTGTTGTAGGCCTGGCCGTAGCGCGCGGCGATCTCGCGCACCTGCCGCGACAACCCGGCACAGCGCCGCGCCGGCAGGTCGGGGAACAGGTGGTGTTCGGTCTGGTGACTGAGGTTGCCGGTGAGCATGTGGAACAGCCGCCCGCCCTCCAGGTTGCTCGACCCGCGCAACTGGCGCAGGTACCAGTGCCGCGCCTCGACCCGCGCGTACACCCGGTCCGGCAGCCAGCCGCGCTGCAGGTGCGCAGCACGGCGTCGATATCCGCCTTGCGCAGCCAACGGCCGCGCACCAGGGCGCGCAAGGCCACCAGCAGCGGCCGGAGCAAGCGCAGGCCGGCGAAGGGAAGGCGCGACAAGACAGCAAACACGTGTTCACTGTGTTGCGCAGGAACTTCCCCCGCGCCGGGCGGCATTTGCTAGAGTGCCAGCGCCTTCGCCATGGATCGCACCGCCGTATGTCCACTCCCCGCGCCGAACAGAAGCAACAGACCCGCCAGGCCCTGATGGATGCCGCGCGGAGCCTGATGGACAGCGGCCGCGGCTTCGGCAGCCTGAGCCTGCGGGAAGTGGCGAAGACGGCGGGGATCGTGCCGGCGGGCTTCTACCGGCACTTCGCCGACATGGACCAGCTCGGCCTGGCGCTGGTCGTCGAGGTCGACGAGACCTTCCGCCAGACCCTGCGCATGGTGCGGCGCAACGAGTTCGAGCAGGGCGGCGTGATCGAGGCGTCGGTGCGCATCTTCCTCGACGCGGTCAGCGCCAACCGCACCCAGTTCCTCTTCCTCGCCCGCGAGCAGTACGGCGGCTCGCTGCCGATCCGCCAGGCCGTGGGCGAACTGCGCCAGCGCATCACCGACGACCTCGCCGCGGACCTGGCGCTGCTGAACAAGCTGCCGCACCTGCAGGCCCAGGACCTCGACGTGATCGCCGACCTGGTGGTGAAGACGGTGTTCGCCACCCTGCCCGAGCTGATCGACCTGCCGGCCGACTCCCTGCCGACGCACCTGTCGCCCGAGGCCAAGGTCACCCAGCAGCTGCGCTTCGTCATGATCGGCGCCAAGCACTGGACCGGGATCGGCTCGCGGCCCTGAACCGACGTCCGGCGTACCCGTTTCCGTAGGAGCGGACTCCGTCCGCGATGCTCCTGAGCGCGGCCGATCGCGGACAAGGTCCGCTCCTACAGAAGCGCCACCAAACCAACGCTCCTGCGGGAACCGGCTCTCGTAGGAGCGGATCTTATCCGCGAATCACGCCATCTGTCGGGCTATCGCGGACGGGGTCCGCCCCCACCAAACCGGGGCGGTGCATCAGCCCTTGCGATGCACCGAGAACCCCGCCCAGGCCTGGCTCACCGGCATGAGCTCCAGGCTGTTGATATTGATGTGCGGCGGCTGGTTCATGATCCAGTGGATGGTCTCGGCGATGTCCGCGGACTGGATCGGTTCGGCACCGGCGTAGGTCTTGTCGTACTTCGCCTGGTCGCCGCCGAAGCGCACCAGGGAGAACTCGCTCTCGCACATGCCCGGCTCCAGGTTGGTGACGCGCACGCCGGTGCCCTGCAGGTCGCAGCGCAGGTTCAGCGAGAACTGCTCGACGAAGGCCTTGGTGGCGCCGTACACGTGGCCGCCCGGATACGGCCAGTGGCCGGCCACCGAGCCGAGGTTGAGGATGCTCGCGCCCGGCCCGTAGGCGATCAGGCGCGGCAGCAGCAGGCGGGTGGCGTACATCAGGCCCTTGACGTTGGTGTCAACCATGGTGTCCCAGTCATCCAGGCTGCACTGCTGTGCGGGGTCGGCGCCCAGGGCGAGGCCGGCGTTGTTGATCAGGCCGCGCAGTTTGGAGAACTTCTCCGGCAGGCCGTCCACCGCCGCGGTCATGGCCGCGCGGTCGCGTACGTCGAGCGTCAGCGGCAGCACCTCGGTCTGCGCCGAGAGCTCCTGCGCCAGGGCGTTCAGGCGCTCCTCGCGACGGCCGGTGATCACCAGCGACCAGCCGTCGCGGGCGAAGCGGCGCGCGCAGGCCTCGCCAAAGCCGGAGGTGGCGCCAGTAATGAACAGGGTGGAAGTCATCGCGTGATCCTCTTGGTTGGCCCTTTCCGCACCGGGGGATGGCGGCGCGGCACGGCGGGCGCGTTCTGGTCGGTCCTCGCAGGATAACAGCCCGGCCGCGCCGCGTTGCGCTACAGCGGCGCTGGATAAAACCCGCACAGCCGCCGGAAAGCCCCGTCACTGCGGGGCCGCTCGGACTTGCGCCCACCTTGTCCACAGCCTGCTCCACCGTTTTTGTGGGCAAGCGCGGCGGCGCATTTGCGCTGGACGAATTTCGAACGCAGCGCTGCAAGCCGCGCCAGCACTACGCCGGGGAAGTTCTTCCCAAGGTTATCCACAAGTCTTTCAACGGCTGGCGTGGACAACCGGGAGCCGCCGGGAACCTTCCCGGGGAACCGGAACTGTCCATCCATACAGGGGTTGCAGGGCGATCGAACAGAAATCAGCCGCCCGCGACGGCGCCTGTAGGCACGGGGCCCGGAGGCGTTCTCCCAGATGTTATCCACAGCCCGGCCCACAGATTTTCTGGACAAACCCACCGGCCCTGTCACTGAAGCAGCAGGCGTGCCGCGATCAGGTCTTCCAGTGCATAACCCACGGACTTGAACAGGGTGATCTCGCCGTCGTCCGTGCGAGCGCCGCGACCGTGCAGCAGGTCGGACAGCTGGCTGTGGATGGCGCTTTCGTCGATCACGCCCTCGCCCATCGGGATCAGCAGGTCGCCTGCTTCCTCCAGCGCACCTTCGCGGGTATCGACCACGATGCGCGCGCGGCGCACGGCTTCGCTGTCGGTCTCGCGCATGCTCGGCAGGAAGGCGCCGACCAGGTCGAGGTGGCAGCCCGAACGCAGCCACGCGCCGTAAACGATGGGCTCGCGGGAGGTGGTCACGCAGCTGATGCAGTCCGCCGCCGCGACGGCGCCGCGCAGGTCGGCGCAGGCGTGCGCCGGGTAGCCTTCGTCCTGAAGGCGCTTCACCAGTGCCTCGACCTTCCCGGCGTGGCGCCCCCAGATGGCGATGTCCTCGTACTCGCGCACCGCGCAGTGGGCGCGGACCATGTGCGGCGCCAGGGTGCCGCTGCCGACGACCAGCAGGCGGCGCGCATCGCGGCGCACCAGGTAGTCGGCGGCCAGCGCCGAGGTGCAGGCGGTGCGCCGGGCGGTCATTTCCGAGGCTTCCAGCATCGCCAGCGGACGGCCGGTCTCGCCGTCGAACAGGCAGAACAGCGCGGCCACCGCCGGCAGGTTCTTCGCGCCGTTGCCGGGAAACACGGTGACCAGCTTGACGCCGATGTCCTGCCCCGGCCGCCACACCGGCATGGTCAGCAGCGAGGCGTTGCCGGGCAGTTCGTGGCAGACGCGCACGGGGGCCTCGCATGCACCGGCGAGGCCGCTGCGCAGGGCTTCGATCAGTTGCGGATAACCCAGGCGTTCGGCGACGTCGGCGTTGGTGAGGAAGCGGAGGCCTTGCATGAATACGCCTCTTCAGGAAGCAGGGGAAACCTGTAGGAGCGAGCTTGCTCGCGAACATCTCCGCAGCGGGTTTTGTTCGCGAGCAAGCTCGCTCCTACGAAGAGCGGCAGGCTTCAGTGCCCGCCCAGGTACGCGTCGCGAACCTCCTGGTTGCCCAGCAGTTCCGCGCCGGTGCCGCTCAGGCGGATTTCGCCGTTGACCATCACGTAGCCGCGGTCGGAGAGCTTCAGCGCGTGGTTGGCGTTCTGCTCCACGAGGAACAGCGTCATCCCGCTCTTCGCCAGCTCGCGCAGGGTCTGGAAGATCTGCTTGACGACGATGGGCGCAAGACCGAGCGACGGCTCGTCGAGCAGCAGCAGTTTGGGCCGGCTCATCAGCGCACGGGCGATGGCGAGCATCTGCTGCTCGCCGCCGGACATGGTCATGGCGCGCTGGTTGCGCCGCTCCTTGAGGCGCGGGAAGAGGTCGAACATGCGCTCCATGTCCTCCTGCGCGTGGTCCATGCCGATGGGGATGGTGCCCATCAGCAGGTTCTCCTCCACGGTCATGTCGGGGAACACCCGGCGCCCCTCCGGCGACTGCGCGATGCCGTTGGAGGCCACGTAGTGCGCGGACTTGTGGCGAATGTCCTGGCCCTTGAAGAAGATCGAACCGGAGGCCGCGCGCGGCTGGCCGAAGATCGACATCAGCAGCGTGGACTTGCCCGCGCCGTTGGCGCCGATCAGCGCCACGGTTTCCCCTTCGTTGACGCTCAGCGAGACTTTCTTCAGCGCCTGGATCGGCCCGTAGAACACATCCACATCACGGAACTCCAACATCGGCGCCGTCATACCAGCTCCTCTTCGTCCGCGCCGAGATAGGCGGCGATTACCTTGTCGTTGTGGCGGATCTCGTCCGGCGCGCCACGGGCGATGACCACGCCGTGGTCGAGCACGATGATGTGGTCGGAGATGTTCATCACCATGCCCATGTCGTGCTCGATCAGCAGCACGGTGATGCCGTGGTGGTCGCGCAGGTAGCGGACGATCCGCGCCAGCGCCTGGGTCTCGGCCGGGTTGAGGCCGGCGGCGGGTTCGTCCAGGCAGATCAGCTCGGGCCGCGTGCACATGGCGCGGGCGATCTCCAGGCGGCGCTGCTGCCCGTAGGACATCTCGCCGGCCAGGCGGTTGGCGCAGTCCACCAGGTCCACCACTTCCAGCCAGTAGAAGGCGTGGTCCAGCGCCTCGCTTTCCGCGCGGCGGTAGCCGGGGGTGTTGAGCACGCCGGCGATCAGGCTGCGGTTGACGAACATGTGCTGGGCCACCAGCAGGTTCTCCACCACCGACATCTCGCGGAACAGCCGGATGTTCTGGAAGGTGCGCGCCAGCCCCGCGCGATTCACCAGGTGGGTGCCGCCGAACATCTTGTAGTACAGGCGGTTGCCGAACTGCGCCGGGCTGACGAAATCGCTGCCCTGGAACGGCTGGCCGAGCACCTGGATCACGTCCGTGGTGCCGCCCTGGGTGTTGAGCAGGATGTTGCCGCCGGTGGCCTTGTAGAAGCCGGTCAGGCAGTTGAACACCGTGGTCTTGCCGGCGCCGTTGGGGCCGATCAGCGCGGTGATGGAGCCGCGCTCCACGTCGAGGTTGACGTCGTTGAGCGCCTTGATGCCGCCGAAGTGCATCATCAGGTGCTCGACGCTGAGGATCTTGTCACCGCTCATGGCGCCACCCCCTTGCGTGCGGCGAAGCCGGTGCGGCTGATGCGGATCAGCCCGCGCGGGCGCCAGATCATCATCAGCACCATGAGGATGCCGAACAGCAGCACCCGGTAGTCGGCGAAGCTGCGCAGCAGTTCCGGCGCCACGGTGAGGACGAAGGCGGCGATCACCACGCCCATCGTCGAGCCCATGCCGCCGAGCACCACGATGGCGAGGATCAGCGCCGACTCGAAGAAGGTGAAGGACGACGGGTTGACGAAGCCCTGGTAGCTGGCGAAGAACACCCCGGCCAGCCCCGCGGTGGAGGCGCCGAGCATGAACGCCGAGAGCTTCACCAGCACGTGGTTCAGGCCCAGCGAGCGGCAGGCGATCTCGTCCTCGCGCAGCGCTTCCCAGGCGCGGCCCACCGGCATGCGGGTCAGCCGGTGCTTGATGTGGAGCACCAGCAGCACCACCAGGAAGAGCACCGCGTAGATGAACACGAACTTGAGGTTCTGGTTGTAGTCGATGCCGAGGAATTCGTGGATCGGCGTGCCGCCCTCCTTCGCCCGGCGGCCGAATTCCAGGCCGAAGAAGGTCGGCGAGGGCACCGACATGCCGTTCGGGCCGCCGGTGAAGGACAGCCAGTTGTTGAGGATCAGGCGGATGATCTCGCCGAAGCCCAGGGTCACGATGGCCAGGTAGTCGCCGTGCATCCTCAGCACCGGGAAGCCCAGCAGCGCGCCGGCCAGCGCGGCGGTGACGGCGCCCAGCGGCAGCACCGTCCAGAAGCCCAGGCCGAGGTACTGGTAGCCCAGCGCGAGGCCGTAGGCGCCGATGGCGTAGAAGGCCACGTAGCCGAGGTCGAGCAGGCCGGCGAGGCCCACCACGATGTTCAGCCCCAGGCCCAGCAGCACGTAGATCAGCCCGAGGATGATCACCGTGAGCAGGTACTTGCTGGCGAAGAACGGGAAGATCACCGCAGCGACGATCAGCAGCGGGACGATCCAGCGCAGGCGCGTCTTGTAGCCCGGCTGCAGCACGCTGATGCCCGAGTCGGAGGTCTCGAAGCGATCCATCACGCGCAGCCCGGTCGCGGTCTGCAGGAACAGGCTGAGCAGCAGGCGGCCGAGCATCACCGCGCCGACCATCCAGGCCAGGCGGACCGGTTGGAGGTTGAAGCCGTAGCCGTCGAGCACCACGCCGACGATGGGACCGAACACCACCAGGGCGATCAGTCCGGCGAGCAGGGTGTCGACCAGGCTCTTCCTGATATCGATGCGCGCGGTCTTCGCCGCGGCGGCGGTCTGGGTAGCGGACATCATGCTCACACCTTCGATACCTGGGGACGCCCCAGGAGCCCTTGAGGACGGAAGATCAGGATGGTCACCAGCAGGCCGAAGGCGAACACATCCTTGAAGTCGGTGTTGATCATCCCGGAGAACTGCGCCTCGGCCACGCCGAGGATCAGCCCGCCGAGCATGGCGCCAGGCAGCGAGCCGATGCCGCCGAGCACCGCGGCGGTGAACGCCTTGATGCCGATGATGAAGCCGGCATAGAAGTCGAAGGTGCCGTAGTTCATGGTGATCAGCACGCCGGCCAGCGCGGCCATGGCGGCGCCGATGACGAACACGTAGGAGATCACCCGGTCGGTGTTGATCCCCAGGATCGAGGCCATCTTGCGGTCCTGCTGGGTGGCGCGGCACATGCGCCCCAGGCGGGTGTACTGGATCACGTAGGTGAGCACCGCCATGCCGATGAAGGCGGCGATGAGGATGAACACCTTGGTGTAGGTCAGCTGCACGAAGCCTTCGCCGATGTGGAACTTGAAGGCGCCGTCGAGCAGCGTCGGCACGCCCTGCTGGCGCGGGCCCTGGGCCAGCTGCACGTAGTTCTGCAGGATCAGCGACATGCCGATGGCGGAGATCAGCGGCGCCAGGCGCGTGGAGTTGCGCAGCGGCTTGTAGGCGATGCGCTCGATCACCCAGCCGTACAGGCCGGTGACGCAGATGGTGAAGACCAGGGTGCCGAGGATCAGCAGCGGGAAGGACTCCAGGCCGAAGAACGCCAGCACCGCCAGGGCGACCGCCGAGAGGTAGGCGGAGATCATGTACACCTCGCCGTGGGCGAAGTTGATCATGCCGATGATGCCGTAGACCATGGTGTAGCCGATGGCGATCAGACCGTACACCGACCCCAGGGTCAGCCCGTTGATCATTTGCTGAAGAAAGATACCGTCCACGATTGGGTACTCACACAGACAGGGCAGGAAAGGCTGGCAGCAAGCGGGCTGAACGGCTCGTGACCGTCGCCGGGCGAGCGCCGACCTGCGGAGATGCCGGCACCGCTCGTGGCGGCGCCGGCAGATCGGACGTGGTGCGCGGCCGCTGCCCGGGCGCCCACGCCACCGGCCGGACCGCGCAGGGTCTGGCCGGGGACGTTGCGGAGCCCGGGCAGCGTCCGGACGCTTACTGCTGTTTCTCCAGCTGGTGGTACTTGCCCTGGTCGTCCCACTGATAGACGACATAGTCGGAGACCTTCAGGTCGCCCTTCTCGTCCCACTGCTTCTTGCCCATCACGGTTTGCACCGGGTTGCTGTGCAGCCACTTGCCGGCCGCCTGCGGATCGTTCTTGCCGGCGCCCTTGAAGGCGGCGGCCAGCGCCTCGACCGAGGCATAAGCGTAGAGGGTGTAGCCTTCCGGCTCGAAGCCGCTGGCGCGGAACTTGTCGACCACCGCCTTGCCGTCCGGGATCAGGCGCGGGTCGGCGCCGAAGGTCATCAGCACGCCCTTGGTGTACTGCGGGCCGCCGGCGGTGGTGACCAGTTCGTCGGTGACGATGCCGTCGTCGGAGAAGAACACGGTGTTCAGGCCCTGCTCGCGCATCTGCCGCACCAGCGGGCCGGCCTCCGGGTGCAGGCCGCCGAAGAACACCACGTCCGCGCCGGAGGCACGGACCTTGGTGACCAGCGCGTTGAAGTCCTTCTCGCCACGGGTCAGGCCCTCGTAGAGGACTTCCTTGACGCCCAGCTTGTTCAACTGCGCCTTGGTGGCATCGGCCAGGCCCTGGCCGTAGGTGTCCTTGTCGTGGATCACCGCGACCTTCTTGGCGCCCAGGACGTTGACGATGTAGTTGCCGGCGACGACGCCCTGCTGGTCGTCGCGGCCGCACATGCGGAACATGCCGGAGAGGCCGCGCTCGGTCACCTTCGGGTTGGTCGAGCCGGGGGTGATGGTGAGGATGCCGGCCTCGTCGTACACCTCGGACGCGGGGATGGTGTTGGACGAGCAGAAGTGGCCGACCACCGCGATGGCCTTGTCCTGATCGACCAGGCGGTTGGCGACCGCCACCGCCTGCTTGGGTTCGCAGGCGTCATCGGCCTTCACCAGCTTGATCTTCTCCCCATTGACGCCACCGGCGGCGTTGATCGTGTCGGCGGCCATATTGGCCCCACGCCAGTACTGTTCGCCGAACGAAGCGTTCGCCCCGGTGTGCGGTCCTGCGACTCCGATGATGAGATCGGCCTGTACAACGGAAGACATGCCCAGCGCGGTAGTGACCGCCAGAGCCAGAAAACCTTTTCTGAAAATCTTCTGCGACATGGAGTTTTGCTCCTGAGGGTTTTTGTAATGGCGCGCGAACTTGGTGTTGGCAATTTTCTCTATCGAGCGATTTATCGACAGCAAGCGGCGTGCCATTCGTTTTTGTTATTAACCAAGACCTACAGCAAAAACAGCCAGAGCTGGCAGGCGTCAGCACCAGGCATGGACAACCCGCCGAAAGCAGAAGGTGCAACCAGGCAATCAAAAAGGCGCAACCCTCCTTCCCGTGGGCTGATACGTCCAGCCACCACAGGCGCAACCCCTTCCGTAACCATCGCTGTCACCGAACTGCACATCCGCGGTGCAGACCCGTCGGGGTAACGCACCATAAGAGGCTAGACCAAAGTGCAGCGAGCGTTGGGGCAGACGCGGCGGGAGGCCCCCGGCCGCGAATCGCCGGGCTCAGATCACCACCCGCAGGCACTGCCCGGCGTGGTAGAGGGAGAAGCCCGCTTCGTACAGATGGCTACGCAGGCCGGCGGCCGAAATTTCCTCCATCGGCCGCAGCGGCATCGGCAGGACGCTGGCGTCGCCGCCCAGCAGGAAGTCGGCGAAGGCCTTGCCCACCACCGTGCCGGTGGTGACGCCACGGCCGTTGTAGCCGCTCATGGCGACCAGCCCCGGCGCCGGCTCGAACAGGCGCATGAGATGGTCGGGAGTGAAGTCGATGCAGCCGGTCCAGGTGAATTCCCAGTCCACTTTCCCCAGCTTCGGGAAATAGTGCTGCTGGATGCGATCGGCCCAGCTTTTCAGGAACCACGCGGGCTTGCCGGTGCCCTTGCCGAGGCTGCCGAGCAGCAGGCGGCCGTCGGCGTCGCGGCGGATGCTGCTGAGCACCTGGCGGGTGTCCCAGGAGCCCTGCCCGCCCGGCAGGATGCGCGCGGCTTCGGCGCCCTCCAGCGGACGCGAGGCGACCTGGTAGTAATAGCCGGGGAAGAAGGTGCGGCGCAGCTGCGTCCATTCGCCCTCGGTGTAGGCGCTGGAGGCGATCACCACCTGCTCGGCGGTGACCACGCCGCCCTGGGTGATCACGTTCCAGGCATCGCCGACGCGCACCAGCCCGACCACCGGCGAATGGTGGTACAGCTCGCCGCCGAGGCCGACCACCGCGCGCGCCAGGCCGCTGACATAGGCCATCGGGTTGAGGGTGCCGGCGCGGCGATCGAGCAGCGCCCCGGCGATCCTGCCGGTGCCGCAGGCTTCCTCGCATGCGGCGCCGCTGAGCAGCTCGACGGGCGCCCCGCGCCGGCTCCACTGCTCGCAGCGGCTGCGCAGGTCCGCCAGGCCACGGGCGTTGTGCGCCATGTGCAGGGTGCCTTCGCGGCGCGCCTGGCAGGCGATGGCGTACTTGTCGATCAGGGAGAACACCAGCGATGGCGCGTTGCCGAGCATGCGGTTGACCCGCTCGCCGACCTCCGCGCCGAGGCCGGCCTCGATCTCGTCCGGCGGAATCCACAGGCCGGCGTTGACCAGCCCGACGTTGCGCCCCGAGCCGCCATGCCCGGTGGCATGGGCGTCGAGCACGCAGACCGTCTGGTCCTTCTCCAGCAGATGCAACGCGGCGGACAGGCCGGTGATGCCGGCGCCGACGACACACACGTCGACCTTGCGATCCCCGTTCAGCACCGGAGCTTCCGGGCGTTCGGGAGTCAGGTATTCCCACAGGCACTCTTGGCGAAGCGGCATCCAGCGATCCTTATCAGTGAACCTTGTGAATGGCAGTCCGTAGGATGGGTGGAGCGCAGCGATACCCATGCCGCATTCGATGGGTATCGCAAGCTCCACCCATCCTACGGGGTGACCTTCGACCCGAGGCCTGCGTTCAGTCGAACACTATGCCCTGGGCCAACGGCAGTTCCCGCGAGTAGTTCACGGTGTTGGTCTGCCGGCGCATGTAGCCCTTCCAGGCGTCGGAGCCGGACTCGCGGCCGCCGCCGGTTTCCTTCTCGCCGCCGAAGGCGCCGCCGATTTCCGCGCCGCTGGGGCCGATGTTGACGTTGGCGATGCCGCAGTCGCTGCCCACCGCCGAGAGGAAGGCCTCGGCCTCGCGCAGGTCGGTGGTGAAGATGCACGACGACAGCCCCTGGGGCACCGCGTTGTTCAGCGCCACCGCCTCGTCGAAGTGCTCGTAGGGCACCACGTAGAGGATCGGCGCGAAGGTCTCGTTGCGCACCACCTCGCTCTGCTCCGGCATCTCGGCGATGGCCGGCGACACGTAGAAGGCATTCGGGTAGCGCTCGGCCAACTGGCGCTCGCCGCCGAACACCACGCCGCCCTCGCCGCGCGCCTGCTCCAGCGCGCCCTGCATGGCCAGGAAGCTGCGTTCGTCGATCAGCGGACCGACCAGGTTGCCCTCCAGCGGATGGCCGATGCGCACCTTGGAGTACGCAGCCTTCAGGCGGCTGACGATCTCGTCCTTCACCGACGTGTGGGCGATCAGCCGGCGCAGCGTGGTGCAGCGCTGCCCGGCGGTGCCGACGGCGCTGAACAGGATGGCGCGCACGGCCATGTCCAGATCGGCGCTCGGCGCCAGGATCATCGCGTTGTTGCCGCCCAGTTCGAGGATGCTGCGGCCGAAGCGCGCCGCCACCCGCGGGCCGACTTCGCGGCCCATGCGGGTGCTGCCGGTGGCGCTGACCAGGGCGACGCGCGCGTCGTCCACCAGCGCCTCGCCGGCGCTGCGGTCGCCGATCAGCACCTGGCTCAGGTGCTCCGGGGCATCGCCGAACTTCTTCAGCGCGCGCTCGAACAGCGCCTGGCAGGCCAGCGCGGTGAGCGGGGTCTTCTCCGACGGTTTCCACACCACCGAGTTGCCGCAGACCAGCGCCAGCGCGGTGTTCCACGACCACACCGCGACCGGGAAGTTGAAGGCGCTGATCACCCCGACCACGCCCAGCGGATGCCAGCTTTCGCGCATGTGGTGGCCGGGGCGCTCGGAAGCGATGGTCAGGCCGTAGAGCTGGCGCGACAGGCCGACGGCGAAGTCGCAGATGTCGATCATCTCCTGCACCTCGCCCAGGCCTTCCTGGGTGATCTTGCCGGCCTCCCAGGAGACCAGTTCGCCGAGGGCCGCCTTGCTCGCCCGCAGCTCTTCGCCGAACAGCCGCACCAGCTCGCCGCGACGCGGCGCCGGCACCTTGCGCCAGGCCTCGAAGGCGTGGGCGGCGCGGCCGATCTTCTGTTCCACCTCGGCGGCGCTTTCCAGGCGCACCGCGCCCAGGCGGCTGCCGTCGATGGGAGAGTGGATGAGCTGATCGCCGCCGGTGTACTGGCGGGCGTCGACGCCGAGGGATTCGAGCAGTGCGGAAATCATGCGGACTCCTGTGGGTTCAGAACCATCTGGAATGCCAGCAGTAATAAACGGCTTGCGGAGGCGCAACAAACGACGTTTCCTACATACATCATTCCGTAAATTCATGAATCGCCCACCATGCTGAGCAAACGCCACCTGCCCTCCATGACCGCCCTGCAATGCTTCGAGGCGGTCGCCCGGCACCTGAGCTTCACCCGCGCCTCGGAGGAGCTGAACCTGACCCAGAGCGCGGTGAGCAAACAGGTGGCGCAGCTGGAGGAAATGCTCCAGCACCTGCTGTTCCGCCGCGTGCGCCGGCGCCTGCAGCTGACCCCGGCGGGCGAGCTGTACCTGCAGGAGGTGCGCAAGATCCTCACCCAGGTGGAAATGTCCACCCACTACCTGCTGTCCTACGGCGGCGAGACCGAGGTGCTGCGGGTGGCGACGCCGCCAACCTTCGGCGCGCGCTGGCTGATCCCGCGCCTGAACGGCTGGCGCCATCTGCACCCGAACGTCCACCTCGACCTGCGCCAGGAGCTGGAGCCGGGCGACCTGCTGCAATCGCGCTGCGACATCGCGTTCTACTTCGGTGCCGGCGCCCTGCCCGGCGCGGAGTGCGTGCACCTGTTCGGCGAGGAAATGGTGCCGGTGTGCTCGCCTGCGGTCCTGCCGGAGCAGCCGTTCACCGACCCAACCCAATTGGCCGAACTGGTCCTGCTGCAGAACGCCACCCGCCCGGAGGCCTGGCACGAGTGGTTCCACAGCCTCGGCCGGCGCAGCGAGCACAGCTACCACGGGCCGCGCTTCGACACCTTCTACATGTGCATCCGCGCAGCGCAAGCCGGCTGCGGCGTGGCGCTGCTGCCGCGCTTCCTGGTGGAGGAGGAACTGGCCGAAGGCAAGCTGGTGATCGCCTGGGACCACGGCCTGGCCAGCCGCAACGGGTATTACCTGGCCTATCCCGAACACGCGGCGGCGGTGCCCAAGGTGCGGGCCTTCGTGGAATGGATCCAGAGCCGCCTGGAAGAGGCCTGATTGGCGCAATTGACCATCGACCCGGCGCAGCGGTCGCTGGTATTTTTCCTGCATTGCGACAGGCATCGGCCTGTCACCGTCCGGATCGAGGTACATCCATGAAAGCCACCCAGCAAGCCATCGCGACCGAGCTGAATGTCCAGCCGCCGTTCAACGGCCCGGACGACGTCCAGGCCGAAATCCAGCGCCGCGTGCGCTTCATCCAGGACTGCCTGAAGGGCTCGGGGATGAAGACCCTGGTGCTGGGCATCAGCGGCGGCGTCGACTCGCTCACCGCCGGCATGCTCTGCCAGCGCGCCGTGGAAGGCCTGCGCGCCGAGACCGGCAACCCGGACTACCGCTTCCTCGCCGTGCGCCTGCCGTACAACGTGCAGGGCGACGAGCAGGACGCCCAGGACTCGGTGGAATGCATCCTCCCGGACGAGCGCCACACCGTGAACATCGGCCCCTCGGTACAGGCGCTGGCCGCGCAGACCCAGGCGCTCGAAGGCCTGGCCGCGGCCACCCGCGACTTCGCCCTGGGCAACACCAAGGCGCGCATCCGCATGGTCGCCCAGTACACCATCGCCAACGCCCGCCAGGGCCTGGTGGTCGGCACCGACCACGCCGCCGAGGCGGTGATGGGCTTCTTCACCAAGTTCGGCGACGGCGCCTGCGACCTCGCCCCGCTCACCGGCCTGGTGAAGAACCAGGTGCGCACCATCGCCCGCACCCTCGGCGCGCCGGAAAACCTGGTGGAAAAAGTCCCCACCGCCGACCTCGAAGACCTCGCCCCCGGCAAGCCGGACGAGCACTCCCACGGCGTGACCTACAAGGAAATTGACGCCTTCCTGCATGGCCAGGAGGTCAGCCGGGAAGCCTTCGACATCATCGTCCGCACCTTCGAGAAGACCCGCCACAAGCGCGCGCTGCCGACCACGCCGTGACCGGCCGACGGCGCGGGAACCCTCATCCCGCGCCGGCCGCTAGCGCGCCGGAATGACGTAGCGCCAGATGGCGATGAAGTGCAGCAGGCTGCCGGCGATCACGAACAGGTGCCAGATGCCGTGCCAGTGGCGGAAGCGGCTGTCGTAGGCGAAGAAGACGATGCCGATGGTGTAGAAGGCGCCGCCGCCGACCAGCCAGGCGAAGCCGGCGCCGCCCAGCGCGCGGTACAGCGGACCGACGGCGATCAGCACGATCCAGCCCATCACCGCGTAGATGACGATCGACAGCACCCGCGCCTCGGAGCGCGGCTTGATCTCCTGCAACATGCCGATCACCGCCATGCTCCAGACGATGCCGAACAGCGTCCAGCCCCAGGCGCCCTTGAGCGTCACCAGGCAGAACGGCGTGTAGCTGCCGGCGATCAGCAGGTAGATGGACAGGTGATCGAGCTTGCGCAGGATCAGCTTCGCCCGCCCGCGCACGCTGTGGTACAGCGTGGAGATGCTGTAGAGCATGGTCAGCGTGGTGCCGTAGACCGCCACGCTGACGATGCGCAGCGGCTCGCCGAGCAGACTGGTGGCGACCACCAGCCAGATGCCGCCCGCCAGCGCCAGCACGGCACCGACCAGATGGGTCCAGGCGTTGAAGCGTTCACCGTGATACATGGAGTCCCCCCCTGCTGCGAATTCGACCCGGGACACCTTATCTTCGTTGCATGAAATGAAAAGCCCGACCTTGTGTCGGGCTTTTCGCATCAGCACGAAGCCGGGATCACTGGACGGCCAGGGTGCCCTTCATCATGGCCGAGTGGCCCGGGAAGGAGCAGAAGAAGGCGTACTGCTCGCCCGCCTTGAGCTTGGACACGTCGAAGCTCACCGAATCCTTCTCGCCGGAGCCGATGATCTTGGTATGGGCGATCACGCGGGCATCGCCGTCCTTCACGTAGTTCTTGTCCAGGCCGGCGGCCATGCCGTCGGTGATCACGCCCTGCATGTCGGCGGCGGTGGTCAGCACCCAGTTATGGCCCATGACGTTCTTCGGCAGGCTACCGGGGTGGGACAGGTTGACGGTGAAGGTCTTGCAGCTCTTGTCGACGGTGATGGCCGTGGTGCTGAACTGCATCTGGTCGTTGCCCTCGATGTTCACGGAGCATTCGGCGGCCAGCAGCGGGGCGCTGAACAGACCAAGCAGGGATACAGCAGCGAGTTTACGGAACATACGAGCCTCCTGGGCAGGTTGAGTGGGGAACCTGAGGGGGAAATGGCCCGACGAGCGGTCGATCTCCCCGGAACCAGGCCAACGACACACAGGCGGTTGACCCTGGCGCAAGCCTCTGAATGTCTATCAGGACCATGCAGATCATCAACGAGGCAGATCAGCGCACCCCGCCTAGCATAGACGCCACACCCCCACACCACAGGAGCCTGCCCCGTGAAACTTCCCCCGCTGCTGCAAAGCCTGCTCGCCAGTTACGCCCTCGCCGCCTCCGGCGGCGCTGGTCAGCACGACTGAAATCCATCGCGCAAGTCTTGGTCGCTCCCGCGCCAGCCGCTACCCTGACGGTCTTCACCGGTGTGGGAGCTGTTCATGTCCTTGCGTTCCATCTGCGTATTCTGCGGCGCCAGCCCCGGCGCCACTCCGATCTACCAGCAAGCCGCCGAAGCCCTCGGCCGCCACCTGGCCGAACGCGGCATCCGCCTGGTCTACGGCGGCGGCGCGGTCGGCCTGATGGGGATGGTGGCCGACGCCGCGCTGGCGGCGGGCGGAGAAGTCATCGGCATCATTCCGCAGAGCCTGAAAGAGGCGGAAATCGGCCACAAGGGCCTGACGCGCCTGGAGGTAGTGGACGGCATGCACGCCCGCAAGGCGCGCATGGCCGAACTGAGCGATGCCTTCATCGCGCTGCCGGGCGGCCTGGGCACGCTGGAAGAGCTGTTCGAGGTCTGGACCTGGGGCCAGCTCGGCTACCACGGCAAGCCGCTGGGCCTGCTGCAGGTCAACGGCTTCTACGATCCGCTGCTGACCTTCCTCGACCATCTGGTGCAGGAACGCTTCGTCCGCCCGCAGCATCGAGAGATGCTCCAGTGCGCCAGTACCCCCGCGCAACTGGTCGACGCCCTGCAGGCCTGGACGCCCTCGGCGGCGCCCAAGTGGGTGGATTTCCGCCCTCAGTAACCGGGGGTGTCTGGATCAGCTATAAACGGGCGGCATCAGCCGCCCGAAACTTTCCAGTTGGAACAGGTAGAAGCACCCCCCCTGAGTGCGCTCGCACTCACTGCCGCCAACAGGCATCGTTTGCCAGTATTCCAGAGCTACTGCGCACACCTGACTGATCGATGCTCAGCGTTCCGCAGTCGTCCCCTTCCATCACCCCGACGGGAACCGCCTGCAACGTGAAGGTAGTGTCGGTTGCGGGCGGATCATCCGCCGCTTGAAGTGTGTAATAGGCCGTCCCGTTGTCCGGGACCTGCGCCTGGAACACGGCTGACAAGTCCGAACCGTTCAAATAGCTGCCTGTCCGCGTGTAATAAGCCTCCAGGCGGGCCGCGCCATCCATCAAGGTCGCCGTCGCATCCGCACGACGGCTCTTGCGAACCGCGTCCACATAGCTCGGGTAGGCAATGGCCGCCAGGATGCCGATCACCACCAGCACTATCAAAACTTCGATCAGCGTAAAGGCGCGCTGAGAAGTTTTGCCACTCGAAAGATTGTCCATAATCACTACTCGACCTGCTCCCAAGACAAACGTCCCAGCGGCAAAGTGGCGGACTCCTCCGCTATGGTCTTTGTCGTGCCATTGCTGAGCGATATCTGCTTATATTCCAGATTATTTTTTCCGGCCTGGATTCCACCAATCTGCCCCATGTCGGAGCCGAACCCAATAGCACTTGGCGGAATCCCATCATCACCGACATCCGAGCTATCCAGCACCCCATCATTATTGATATCCAATGCGGGGCGGTCCTGCCTTCCGCCTGTCACCGCATTCAACTCCATTAAGAAGCTCGTTCCTCCCGCTGCACAATTATCGGTACTTGGCGTAACGCTCATAAGGACCAAGTTGGTCCCGCGCAGAATGGGCGCGCTGACAATACGCTCCCCCGAATCCGGCAAAGGCAGCATCCATCCTGAGCTCGATGCATTGACCGAATTATTGCTGACCGATCTTGATGACACACCGTTAACAGTGGGTTCTGACAACACACTCTGGGCAACCAACTGCGACGGCACGATAGTGGCAAATCCGTTGCTGGAGACACCTGCCCATTTGTCGCGAATCCCATACAGGGCTTGGCTGTTCAGGTCGGTACGATCTGAGACTCCCAGGAAGCGGCCAGTACCAAGTACGATCGATACCGCGCCATAAGGGTCCATCGCGGATACGGCGGGAGCAGAGGTGATGGGCTGAGAACTGCCGGCTGAAAAAAGCGGTTGCCCATCAAAGTCCACCGCCCAGCTCGCAGAGGACGCGGCACGAAGATCGAAGCGAAATAGCCGCCCGGCCAGGTCCCCGGCATAAACGTAGTCTGTAGTGCCGTCGCTGTCGTAATCCAGGATGGCCGGAGAGGCCAATCCATTGCTGGAGATGCCCGTTGCATTGGGCACTACCAATTCTTTAAGCAGAGCCCCTGTTTGCAAGTCCAGAACGAACAGCGCGGCGTTTCCACTGCTGGAGTTATATCCGTTTGAAACAAGGGCCACCCAGCCGGACTTCAGCCGGGTAATCACAGGCGCCCCCAGGGTCAAGCCCAGATCCTCGGGAACGGCGGCGCTGCCTGGATATTCCCAAAGAACATTGTTGCCAGAATAGGAACTGCTGCCAGGAAGCGCCAAGGCATAGACACCCGCTCCCCCTCGCCCCAAGGCGCCCACCAGAATGCTTTGCCAGCTCCCACGTAGCTTGGCATCGCTGATGGTAATGGGGCCATCCACATAGGACTGATGCTCATAACCAGGGTCGGTCAACTTGTGCAGGTTGGGGAAAAGCTGCGAAGGAACATAGGCGAACAACTCTCCGCCGGGAGCCCTGCTCTTTCCTCCGATGCTGCAATTCGATGAGTTCAATGCAGTCGTATCATTGGCGCAGAACTGATGCAGCATCCCATCGTTTCCGCCCACATAGAGGCTGGCGAATCTGCCCGCTTTTGCAGCAATCTGTCTCTTATATTGAAAGTAACTTTGTGGAGCATCTTCGGCACTCACAAAGTTCAGAGGTGTAGCTCCGCCAGTGCTCATGTCATAAAAAACCGGCGATGAGTTGGCAATATCCCCCAGAACACCATTCGGTCGGTTTCGATACGGACCGCCATTGCGTTGCTCTTTGGCGGTATCGCCTTGCAGCCAGGCCAATCGAGCCTGCCCTGCTGCAGCATCCTGGCCATTCGCCAACTGTATTTGTTGAGCCGGCGTCAGATTGGCCCAGGTAAAGGCTTTTTGAGTTCCACCATTGCCAATGGTGACAATATTTCGATCCGAATAGGCCGGCATCAGCGACTGTGCACTCCAACGCACAGCACCACTGCCGATATCCTCCGCGGTCAAACTCCCCGACCAATATTGGCTTTCAAAACCAGCCTGATAGCGAATATTCCCCAAGGAGGCATAAGGGCCGCTTACCGCCGCCGCGCTTGCCGTTCCGGCGGTATTGACGATGCTGGTGAATATCTTGTCCAGCGCCGTCGAAAGGCCGACGGAATCGGATGCGTAATAGCTGGTACTGGTACCGCCGGCCTCCGCAATAGTATCCAGTTGGTGCGGATTGACGCCAAATGGCAAGGCAAAGCCCATCACATACGTATTGGCGCCCGCCTGCTTGTCATCGTGCAGGTTCTTGACTTCGGCGGTCAGGTTCGCCAGCAGCGTTGTGGTATCCGGAGAGGCAAGACCGTCTACCGTTACGGAGGGCAGTCCGTCCGTCAGCAACATGGCGTAGTTGCGCGTACAGGAGGAGGTGTTCGCTGGGCGTGCCAATGGCCCGCCTTGGTCGGCACTTGTCAGGCTGCCTTGAAAGTAGTTGTGAATGGTGCGCACGGCGCCCTGTAACGGGGAAAGTCCCGCATTCTGCAAGGGGTAACTCGGGTTGACGGGCTGGTTGCTGGAAAACTGAGAGGTTGCCAGTTTCGTATTGAATTTTGCTTGTTGTTCCGTATTCAACGGCGCAATGGGAATATGCACGTAACCAAGTCCGGGAGATGTATTCACCTGCCAGGCCCTTGAAGTCGTCCAAGAGGCCAACAAGTGTCCGAAATGGGTAATACCCTGGCCCAAATCCTGATCTGTAGGACCAAGGGCATAGATTCCACATGTACCGCTATAGCCAAAGCCAAGCGCGCTCGCCCCGCAACTGGCGGTGTCGGCTGGGATTGTATTGTTAGGTCCGATCTTGCTCGACCAGCAAATGTAGTTGCTGGGATTGGCATTGGTGACCGGGTTGTAATTTGGATTTATCAAGCCAGCGAGGGGAGAATAACAAAATATGTTCCCCGGATCGGTAGGCGAGTAGAAAGGGAGATTTATGTTGTAATAGATATAACTCCCGGGCGACACAGGGTTGGCCGCCCTGTATTTCTTCGTTTGCCCATCACGGGGGCCAGTGTAGTTCGGATCGTAGTCCGCCGGGTTGTAGCTCACATCGTAAGGCGAGGCAGCCAGGAATTGCAGGGTCATTGGGTTTTGCTGATAAGCCGCCAAGCCGACATTGATACGGCCAGCATACCGATCAAGAAGATTCTTTACTGCTTTCCGGGCAATTTCCGACTTACTGGTTGGGTCAGCACTGCCAACCGCATTACCTGCCGCATCGGAGTCCATGGAGTTCGAGTTTCCCAGCATGATCATTACGTTGGGCGTGGCCTGGGTTGCCACGGTGAGCGGAACCTGGGAAATATCGGTTGGCACCCGCGCCGCCTGTGCCGACCAGGGAATAACCAACAATCCGCCAAGCGCCAGGATACAAAACAATTCAATTTTTATTTCAGACACAATCAACCCGCCCTATGCCTAAATGGAAACTCGATAGAAAGAACGCAGAATCACTCTCGTAGAACTATTCCGGCCATATCCTATTGCTTCCACCTCGCAAAGATTCCATGCTGCTCCGGCCCTGCGAACAGCGAAGAATGCTTGCCCACGACCAGCAACAATGGAATTCAGCACGCCACCCTGGGTGGCCACATCAACCCAACCGGACCCTGGCAATCTGCTTCCCGATGGCACGACTGGTAATGTTGCGGCGGGGACATTACTTGGGTTGGAACACCACATTTCTCCCGCCCTCAAGCTGACTTCCGCTTTTTGAAAGGCAATATTCCTCTCGATGGAATTGCCGGCCATTCGCTCCTGAAGCCAGGCATCCTGAAGGCTATGGATTGCCAGGATTGTAAGTAGGAGAAGGAATACCAGGCTTATGAGGAGAGCAGAGCCATTTTGCCGACCTTGCCCAGCGGCGCCATCGAACGAGTATTTATTCATGGCAGGCGATTCCGCAGTGTAAATACCTGGGTGAACTTCCGAGCCCCCAAGGTTTTTCCCTTGAACGTTACAGTCACTCTGATACTACTGAGCACGGACCAATCCGTTGGACTCCAACCGCCCACCCCTGACGAATCCACATAGTCGCCCCCCTTGTTGAACTCCAGGGAAAATCCACTTACGCCGTTAATCAATTGTTCTTCAGACAACGAGCCGCTGCTGACCGGGCTAACACCCCGGTATATCGACGAAGTTGCTCTATCGAATCTGTAACTGCTACGCCCCAGGGGATAGGCATAACCGCCATTGTAAAGTGCAGAAAAACTGCCCCCGAAAACCATCAGTGCTGGCGAAGCACAACTGCTATCGGTCAGTAAAATGGTAGATCCTACAGGCAAGCCCGGGACGATAACTTGGTTCGTACTCGCATCAATTCCAACACTGAGACGCCTCTGTGAATCAGCAAACAGCAGTGCCAGCTTATTTTCACCCCACTGAACAGACTTGGCCTGAACACTGTTCAGTGTCGCGTCACTTGTAAGATTTGCAATGACTGAACCACGCGAAGCACAACCCCAGTACCCAGCCTGGCGTAAATCCCTCCCCATTATCTCGAATACCAACCGGGCATCTTCCTGTATCACACTGAGTTCGTCCTGCGCGTTGTAGGAATCTTTCTGACCCAGGAAAACCCGTATGACAGCCAACCCGATCAGCAGGCTTAGAACAATGGCAATCATCAGTTCAACGAGGCCCAGGCCACGTTGATAGTTGAAAGGACGCATCCTATACCCCAGGACTTACGAGAGATGAGTAGACAAGCTCGGTTGACTGCTGAGAAACATCGGACTCCAGTTTCTTTCTATCCTGGATAGTGAGCGTCAGGACAACCTTGTAAATCACCATGGATGACGCGGAACTCCGAGAAACTTCGATATCCGCCTTGGCGCCCGGCAAGCTGCTGTTCAACAATGAAAACCAACTGGATAATTCAGTCTGGGCCAAGCTGGACCCACCCGTTGGCGCCGGATCATCCGCGGCATGGGAAAAAGAAGTTGCCTCGGCCACATCGGCCCGAATACGGTCGAACAGGTCGGCCGCCATGATATTTGCCAGAGTACGTTGCTCTGCAGCCTGACTAGCCTTCAGGGCATTCACGTGTGACGCGGCGACGCCCAGGAGACCTATGGATAGAACGATCACTGCAATCAGCACTTCAACAAGAGTGAAGCCATTCCCGGTCCGGGACTCAGATAAAGACTTCATGAATTGCAACTCGCGGAAGTGACTTCCAGGCGGCCACTCAGGCCAATAGTCATATCCTTATCGATATCCTTATCGCATTTACCTGTCTGGGCACGGTATTGCAGCCTGATTGATCCGACCGCCCCACCAAGCCGGTCAAACATGACACTTCCTGCAGGTCCCGCAGCATTCACTACGGTCAATGTCGAGCCTTTCTGTAAGGCAGGGAAAACTTTCAGGACGGCTCCCGCAGTACAGGCGCCATTGCGATCAGCATCGATACGGACCTGCCAGCCATCGCTCCAGCCTGTGGATACGATGCAGGCATTGGTTGTTCCTCGAATGGCTTCCGTACGAGCCAGTTGAACGCTGAGCAGCAGCTTGGAAACATCGACATTGGCGCGGTTACTGCGCAGCAATCTCGTAAAGCTGGGGGCTGCCATGCTGGCCAGGATGGCTAGCACGACAAGAACGGTCATCATCTCGATCAAGGTAAAGCCGAGGGTTCTCGCGGAGCTGTTCATGGATGGGCCTTGCACGGTCTGAGGATGGCAACCGAGGGGGTAATCCGACCCCACTGGGTAATGCGTCCTAGGGTGCGCGGTCACGACGGACACAGCAGCCGGGAGCATCCGCACTCGCTATAGGAAAAATCCCTCAACTTGTGTGCGGGAAATGACTCGACTTGAAGGAATTCACCTGCTAGACCGGCCATCCCCGAAAACCGACCGTTCATCCCGGTTACCGGGCCAGAAACGACAGAAGCCACCTTGCGGTGGCTTCTGTGTCAAGCAGGTAAAGGGGGATGCGATCAGCTGCCCGCCGACTGCTGCACGATCACCGTCTGTGCCGGCATCGGCGCCGGGAAGTCGGTGCCCAGGGCGTCCTTGATGGTGCGGTTGGTGTCGAAGTAGACCTGCCAGTAACTGTCGTTGTGGCAGTACGGGCGCACCGCCAGTACCGGCCCGACCAGGTTGAATTCGAGGATTTCCACGTCCACCGGCGGGTCGCTCAGCACGTTGGGGATCGCCGCGATGCGCTCCTTGAGCACGGCGGCGGCGGCCTGCCAGTCGGCGGCGCCGGAGAGCTGCGCCTTGAGCTCCACGCGGCGGAAGGCGTTGTGGCTGAAGTTCTGGATGGTGTCGCTGAAGATCTTGTTGTTGCCCACCAGGGTCAGCACGTTGTCCGGGGTGTTGATGGCGGTGGCGAACAGGCCGATCTCCTTGACGGTGCCGGTGACGCCGCCGGCGGTGATGAAGTCGCCGACCTTGAACGGCCGCAGGACGATGATGAAGCCGCCGGCGGCGAGGTTCGCCAGCAGGCCCGACCAGGCCATGCCGATGGCCAGGCCGATGGCTGCAATCAGCGCCGCGAGGCTGGTGGTCTGCACGCCGAAGTAGCCGAGGATGCCCACCACCAGGAGGATGTTCAGGGTGACGGTGATGAAGGAGCCGACGTAGCGCAGTACGGTCGGATCGACGCTCTGTCGAGCCAAGGCTTTCTCGACCAGCCCGACCGCGAAGCCGATCAGCCAGCGCCCCAGCACCCAGAAGAGAATCGCCACGAGAATCTTCACGCCGAACGCGAGCGCGTACTGCGAAATCATCGTCCACAGCGCGTTGATCTTCTGCGTACCCACATTGATGATGTTCGTATCGTCCATGGCAGCGCACCTGCGAGAGAAAGGGTCCTGATGAAAGCTAGCACGACCCCGGCGGTTTGCCCGTCGCAGCGCGCAGCCCAGAGCCCTCGCGGGCTCCGGGCCGTTTCCCGCTAGCAGCCGCCGTCCAGGCCGGCGATCCAGCGGTCGATCACTTCCAGCCCTTCCCTGTGCACCAGGCCGCGGCCCAGCTCCGGCATCATGTCGCCGGGCTTGTCGCTGCCGACGCGGTAGCTGAGCACCGACTTCTCCGGGCTGCCGGGGTGGATGTCCTCCAGCCGCCCGCCGGTGCCGCCGCCCGCGGCCACCGGCGGTTTGCACAGGCCGTAGGCGATCGACAGCGGGGTGTGCGGGTCGAGGTAGAGCCCGGAGGTGCGCGCCGCGCCCTTGGGGTTGTGGCAGTGCGAGCAGTTGACGTCGAGGTAGCTGCGCGCCTGCTTCTCCAGGTCCTCGCCGGCGCGCGGATGGCCCCACAGCGCGTTCTGCGGCACCTGCGCCAGCTCCGGCAGCCCCTTGAGGAAACCGCGCGCCTGCCAGTGCCGCAGCTGGTTGTCGCTGCCCCCGGCGTAGGCGAAGTCCTTGTTCAGGTGGCGCGCCTTCGGCCCCAGCGGGGCGATGCCCGCGCCCTTCTGCTCGGCGTGGCACTCGGCGCACTGGTTGGCGTCGGGGACCATGTAGCTGAAGGCGACCTTCCGCCCGCCCTCGCCGGTCAGCTCCAGCGCCTGCGTGTCACCGGCCAGTTCCAGGCGCGCCTCGCGCTGGTCCTCGTCCCACACGTAGGGCAACGCCATCCAGCCGTCCTTCTGCCGCACCAGCACGCGGGTTTCCACCAGGCGGACCCTGTCCAGCTCGAGGCCGGCCCTGGGGTCGCGGTCGTCCTGGCTGTTCTGCAGCAGGTGCCCCTGGGCATCCCTGGGGTAGTAGAAGGTCTTGGTCAGCACTGTGCCGAGCGGGTAGTCGAAGCGCTCCTCGGCGTACTGCGCGGCCTGCCCCGCCGGCATCCAGACGGTACGCATCTTGTGCGCGTAGTCGGTGAACAGCGAGGTGTTCAGGTCATAGGGCAGCACATCGGCGGCCGGCGTCAGGTGGCCGTCCGCCAGGTGCAGCATGCCCCAGCCGCTGAGCTTTTCCGGGTAATCGTCGCCTTCGGGCTGATAACGCGGCTTGCTCTCCTGCCCGCACCCGGCCAGTACCGCGGCCAGGGCGAGCGACAACAGGAACGGGCCGTGTCTGCTCATGCCTTGCCGCCCTTCTCGCCCAGGCCGGCCTGCTCGATCTTCGGCAGCGGCTTGAGCTTGCACTGGTGCACGCTCATGTCGGTGCTGATGTGCTTGTAGCCGTTGGGGCCGTCGACGTTGACGATGCCGGCGGCGCCGTTGTCGATGCAGATCGACAGCGCCTCAGGCAGCTTGCCGTCGACCGCTTTCGCCTGGTTGAAGTAGCCGTCCCAGAGGATGTCCGGCAGGCGGCCGTTGAGGCCGAACTGGGCGACCTTCAGCGCCTTCAGCTCCAGGTGGTCGGGGCTGTCGCCACCGGGGCCGAAGGTGTTGCCGTGGATGTAGATGCCCTCAGGATAGGGATCGAAGTTCGGCTGGGTGGCCTTGCCCGAATAGTTGGTGCTGAAGTAGCTGCTGATGATGACGTTGGCGGTCTTGTGGTTGCCGATCCTGTTGTCGAAGATTTCCACGTCGTCGTTGGAGTTCACCACCACGCCGGAGCCGGCCGGCACGCTGGCCACCGGGGTGCCCTTGTGGCCGAAGTTGTCGTGGTTGTTGCCCTGCACGTCGTTGTCGAAGACCCGGGTGCCGCGCCCCGGCTGCTGCAGGTTGGGCATGTTGAAGACGAGGATGCCGCCGGTGTTGTCGGTGGCGACGTTGTTGTAGACGTCGGCGCCGATGGTGTTCTCGATCTCGATGCCGGCGACGTTGCGCTCGGCGCGGTTGTTGCGCACCACCACGTTGCGCGACTGGCCGACGTAGATGCCCGAGTCCGACGCGCCGATGGCGACGTTGCCTTCGAGCAGGGTGTTCTCGGTCTGCACCGGGTAGATGCCGTAGCCGCCGTTGTCGGTGGAGGCGCCGTTGGTCCATTCGGTGCGGATGTTGCGGATCACGATGTTCTTGCCGCCGATGACCTTCAGACCGTCGCCCTTGGTGTCCTCGATGGCGAGGTTCTCCAGGGTGAAGTCGGAGGCGTCGACGAACAGCCCTTCGGCGCCGGCCTTCTGGTTCTTGAAGCTGAGGACGGTCTTGTCCATGCCGGCGCCGCGGATGGTCACGCCGTCCACCTTCAGGCTCAGGCTGCGGTCCAGGTGGTAGGTGCCGGCGGGAATCTCGATGACATCGCCGGCCTTGGCCTTGATCAGGCGGGCCTGCAGGTCCTTCTGGAAGTCGGTGCTGACGGCGGCGGTTTTCTCGCCTTCGCCGCAGGCGGCCAGGGCGACGGAGAGGGCGAGCAGGGAGAGAGTGGCGAGACGCATGGCGGGCTCCGGTCTTGTTCTTATGATATGGAACTAACGTACCAACTACGCCGCACAATACTCCTACATCCCGCGCCACGCCAGCCTTTCAGACACATCGCACTTTGATTGATGGGCGTCACTGTCTCGCCACGGTGGATGGGGATGATCTGCGCTCCACCACAAGGAGTGCGCGGATGAGCTTCATGCCCTGGAACGACGAGTTCGTCATCGGAATCGAGCGGATCGATGAGCAGCACCGCTGGCTGGTCGATCTCACCAATGCCCTGTTCGACAGCCTGCAAGGCGTGGATGACCGCGGGCCGCCGATCGGCGAACTGCTGGAGCAACTGGTGGAGTACACGATGAACCACTTCATCGTCGAGGAAGTGCTGTTCCAGCGCCTGGGCTATCCCCAGGAGGAGGCGCACCGGGCCGAGCACGACCGCTTCAACCGGCAGATCGTCGACCTGCTGTACCGCCACGAGGATGGCGAGGCCGTCTCGGTCGAGGCGCTGGACCTGCTGAAGACCTGGCTGACCCACCACATCCTGAAGGTGGACAAGGCCTACGTGGCGTTCTTCAAGGAAAAAGGCGTGACCGCTTAGCGGGCACGCCTTTCTTCGGAGCTCAGCGCAGAGGGATCAGCGCGGAATGTTCGGCTGGCGCTTGGTGCTGCGCTTCTTGCCCTTGGCGTAGCCGCCGGCCTTGTCTTCCGCGGCCTTGTTCCACGGCTTGGAGCCGTCGCTGGCGCGCGGCGGCAGGCCGGTGTGCTGGGTCAGCAGCGGCTTGCCGGCCTTCTTGCTGCCCACCGGGGTGGAGTTCTTGCGGCGCGCGCTCTGGTAGCCGCCGTCGCCGGTCGGCTGGGTTGCCGGGATCAGCTGGTGCTTGCCGTTGCCGATCAGGTCGGCGCGGCCCATTTCCTTCAGCGCCTCGCGCAGCATCGGCCAGTTGTTCGGGTCGTGGTAGCGCAGGAAGGCCTTGTGCAGCCGGCGGCGGCGCTCGCCCTTGACGATCTCCACGCCGTCGCTCTTGTAGGTGACCTTGCGCAGCGGGTTCTTGCCCGAGTGGTACATGGCCGTGGCGGTGGCCATGGGCGAGGGGTAGAAGGCCTGCACCTGGTCCGCGCGGAAGCCGTTGCGCTTGAGCCACAGGGCGAGGTTCATCATGTCCTCGTCGGTGGTGCCCGGGTGCGCGGCGATGAAGTACGGGATCAGGTACTGCTCCTTGCCCGCCTCCTTGGAGAACTTCTCGAACATCCGCTTGAAGGTGTCGTAGGTGCCGATGCCCGGCTTCATCATCTTCGACAGCGGGCCTTCCTCGGTGTGTTCCGGGGCGATCTTCAGGTAGCCGCCGACATGGTGGGTCACCAGCTCCTTGACGTACTCCGGCGACTTCACCGCCAGGTCGTAGCGCAGGCCCGAGGCGATGAGGATCTTCTTCACCCCCGGCAGGTCGCGGGCGCGGCGGTACAGCTGGACCAGCGAGGAATGGTCGGTGTCGAGGTTCTCGCAGATGCCCGGCCAGACGCAGGACGGCTTGCGGCAGTGACGCTCGATCTCCGGGTCCTTGCAGCCCAGGCGGTACATGTTCGCGGTCGGCCCGCCGAGGTCGGAGATGACGCCGGTGAAGGCGGGAATCTTGTCCCGGATGTCCTCGATCTCGCGGATGATCGAGTCTTCCGAGCGGCTCTGGATGATCCGGCCTTCGTGCTCGGTGATGGAGCAGAAGGTGCAGCCGCCGAAGCAGCCACGCATGATGTTGATCGAGAAGCGGATCATCTCGTAGGCCGGAATCTTCGCGCCGCCGTATTCCGGGTGCGGCACGCGGGCGTACTGCAGGCCGAAGACGTAGTCCATCTCCTCGGTGGTCAGCGGGATGGGCGGCGGGTTGAACCAGACGTCGCTCTCGCCGTGACGCTGCACCATGGCGCGGGCGTTGCCCGGGTTGGTCTCCAGGTGCAGCACGCGGTTGGCGTGGGCGTAGAGCACCGGGTCGCTCTTGACCTTCTCGTAGGACGGCAGGCGGATCACCGTGCGCTCGCGCTCCAGGCGCGGATGCGGCAGCAGCTCGACCACCTTGGCCTGGTCCGGGTCGTCCTGCCCGGCCTTCTCCTGCTCGATGGCGCAGGCGGCGCTGTCCTGGGTGTTCACGTAGGGGTTGATGATCTTGTCGATCTTGCCCGGACGGTCGATGCGGGTGGAGTCCAGTTCGAACCAGCCCTCGGGGGTGTCGCGGCGCACGAAGGCGGTGCCGCGCACGTCGGTGAGCGACTCGATGGGCTCGCCGGCGGCCAGGCGCTGGGCCACTTCCACCACGGCGCGCTCGGCGTTGCCGAACAGCAGGATGTCGGCCTTGGCGTCCATCAGGATCGAATGGCGCACCTTGTCCTGCCAGTAGTCGTAGTGCGCGATGCGGCGCAGCGAGGCCTCGATGCCGCCGAGGACGATCGGCACGCCCTTGTACGCCTCGCGGCAGCGCTGGCTGTAGACCACGCTGGCGCGGTCCGGACGTTTGCCGGCCTCGCCGCCGGCGGTGTAGGCGTCGTCGGAGCGGATCTTCCGGTCGGCGGTGTAGCGGTTGATCATCGAGTCCATGTTGCCGGCGGCGATGCCGAAGAACAGGTTCGGCTTGCCCAGCTTCATGAAGGCGTCCTTGGACTGCCAGTCGGGCTGGGAAATGATGCCGACGCGGAAGCCCTGGGCCTCCAGCAGGCGACCGATGATGGCCATGCCGAACGACGGGTGGTCGACGTAGGCATCCCCGGTGACGATGATGATGTCGCAGGAATCCCAGCCCAGCTGATCCATCTCTTCCCGGCTCATGGGCAGGAAGGGCGCCGGGCCGAAACACTCGGCCCAGAACTTGGGATAGTCGAACAACGGCTTGGCGGCTTGCATCACGGGCACCGGGTATCTCGAAGTAGGTATCGCGGAAAAACGCGGGCGCGGAATATAGCACAAAAAGTGTACAAGTCCGACTGATGAACTCAGATTTAACCGGCGCGCGGTAGATTCCGCCTGCCATCATCTGGCTATACTCCAGCCACTATCGGCAGTACCTGCCGGACCATCCCGCCAGGCACAGGGAGTGCGTGTCGTGCGTCATGTTTTCATGCTGGTGCTTGCGCTGCTGGCCGGCCAGGCCGCCGCGCTCGAGCTGGACCCGAGCGCCAGTGGCGCCTGGCTCAATGGCAGCCTGGCGCTCCTCGAGGATCGCAGCGGCGCGATGCCGTTCGACGAGGTACGGCGCAGTCCCGACTTCACCCCGGCCAACGGCCGCACCAGCGTCGGCCAGAGCGCCAGCCCCTGGTGGCTGCGCCTGGACCTCGACCGCCGGCAAACGCCGCCCGGCGGCTGGTGGCTGGAAGTGGACGCGGTCAATCTCAAGGACCTGCGCCTGTACCTGCCCGACGAGCGGGGGCGTTACCAGGAACGGCTCTCCGGCGAAGTGGTGGCCTTTTCCGCCGGTCGCGACCACGGCTACCGCCGCCCGGTGTTCCACCTGCCCGAAGGCACGGGTCCGCTGCGGCTCTACCTGCGCACCTACGACCCCGCCGGCAACTCCTTTCCGCTGCGCATCTGGACGCTGGACGACCTGCAGGACCACCACGCCGACACCAACCTGTTCCTCGGCGTGATCTACGGCCTGATCGCCGCCCTGCTGCTGTACAACCTGTGCATCCTGCTGGCCCTGCGCGACCGCGCCTACTTCTGGTACGTGCTGACCACCGCCGCGGCGCTGCTGTTCAGCCTCGGCATGAGCGGCCACGGCTTCAAATACCTCTGGCCCGAGCACCCGGTGCCCTGGTGGCTGGACCGCATCACCCTGCCCTCGCTGTGGGGGCTGTGCGTGCACCGTTTCACCATCAGCCTGCTGCAGACCCGCCGCCACGTGCCCTGGGCGCATCACCTGCTGAACCTGAACTGCGCGCTGTACCTGCTCACCATCGCCCTGGGCGCCCTGCAGATGCGCGGCGTCGCCGGCTGGATGCTGGTGGCGATCACCCTGATCGGCGTGCCGGCGGCGATGGGCGCGGCGCTGACGCGCTGGCGCCAGGGCTCGCTCCCGGCCTTCCTCTACCTGCTCGGCTTCGGCCTGGTGCTCGCCAGCGTGAGCATCTCCGTACTGCGCGCCCTGGGCGTCGTGCAGCCGGCGCCGGTCACCACCTACGTCTTCCCGATCGCCGTCGCCATGGAGTCGGTGCTCTTCTCCTTCGCCCTCGCCTCGCGCATCCGCGGCCTGAAGCGGGAGAGCGCCCAGGCCGTGGAGCAGGCCGAGCGCGAAAAGAACGCGCGCCTGACCCTGCTGCAGAGCACCCAGCAGGACCTGGCCCAGGCGGTCGCCGAACGCACCGCCGAGCTGACCCAGAACAACCAGTTGCTGCGCGAGCGCGAGGCCCAGCTGCAGCACGCGGCGCACTACGACCCGCTGACCGGCCTGCCCAACCGCCGCTTCCTGGTCGAGCGCGCCGAGCAGGCTCTGGAGCACGCCCAGCAGAACGGCGAAACCCTGGCGCTGATGCTGGTCGACCTCGACCATTTCAAGCCGATCAACGACAGCCACGGCCATGACGCCGGCGACTTCATGCTGCAGAACGTCGGGCAGCGCCTGCGCCAGTGCGTGCGCACCAGCGATTGCGTGGCGCGGCTGGGCGGCGACGAGTTCGCCGCGCTGATTTCCGGCCCGGACGCCGAAGGCCACGCCCGCGAGATCGCCAGGCGCCTGCTCGACGAGCTGTCGCGCCCGGTGCATTTCGACACCCTGGAGCTGCGCGTTACGCCCAGCATCGGCGTGGCCATCTACCCGAGCCACGCCATGCAGTTCAGCAAGCTGTACAAGGCCGCCGACCAGGCGCTGTACGAAGTGAAGGGCAACGGCCGGGCGAGCTACGCCATCGCCAGCGAAGGCGACAACGAGGGCAGCGACCTCTGGCTGGACGGCACCCAAGGCCGCGCCTGATCAGCTGCGGTAGCGGCGCGGCACGCGGGCGGTGACCTTGCTCAGCAGCTCGTAGCCGATGGTCCCGGCGTGGCTCGCCACCTCGTCCACCGGAAGGTTCGCGCCCCACAGCTCGACCGGATCGCCGACCGCGGCATGGGGCAGGTCGGTGAGATCGACGGCCAGCATGTCCATCGACACCCGGCCCGCCAGCGGCACCCGCCGCCCGCCCACCAGCACCGGTGTTCCGCTCGACGCATGGCGCGGATAACCGTCGGCGTAGCCGCAGCTGACGGTGCCGATGCGCGACGGCCGCTGCGCCACCCAGGCGGCGCCATAACCGACGCTCTCCCCGGCCGGCACCTCGCGCACCGAAATCAGCTGCGCCTCCAGGCTCATCGCCGGGCGCAGGCCCAGCTCGGCCGCGCCGATGCCGGCGAAGGGCGTGGCGCCGTAGAGCATGATGCCGGGGCGAATCCAGTCCATGTGCGCAGCGGGAATGGTCAGCACGGCGGCGGAATTGGCCAGCGAGCGCTGGTCGAAATCCAGGTCGAGCAGGCCGAGGAAGCTGTCCAGCTGATCCTCGGTCAACGAATCGCCGCGCAGGTCGGCGCAGGCGAAGTGACTCATCAGGTTCAGCTCGGCCACCTGCGGCGCCTGGCGCAGGCGCGGGTGCCAGTCGCGGATCGCCTCCGGCGAAAAGCCCAGGCGGTGCATGCCGGAATCCAGTTTCAGCCACAGGTTCAGCGCGCTCGGCAGCTTCGCGGCCAGCAGCGCCTGGGCCTGTTCCCGCCCCTGCACCGCCACGTCCAGCCGCAGCTGCGCGGCGATCAGGTATTCCGCCGGCTCGAAGCAGCCTTCCAGCAACAGGATGCGGGCTTCGGCGTGCAATGCGCGCACCTCGGCGGCCTCTTCCAGACAGGCGACCGCGAAGCCGTCGGCCTCATCGTGCAGGCTGCTGACCACCTCCCGCGCGCCATGCCCATAGGCGTTGGCCTTGACCACCGCGAACGCCTGGCGACCCGGCGCGCAACGCTTGGCCACGGCGTAATTGTGGCGGATGGCGGGGAGATCGACGGTGGCGACGAGCGGACGCATGGCTGCGGGTCCTGAAACGAAACGGGCGCCTATTTTAAGGCGCCCGTCGGTCACGCGGAATGCGGCATCATCACTCGTCTTCGAAGTTGTACATGCCGGGCGCGAGGTTCTCGAAACGGGTGAAGCGGCCGAGGAAGGCCAGGCGCACGGTGCCGATGGGGCCGTTACGCTGCTTGCCGAGGATGATTTCGGCCACGCCCTTGAACTCGGTCTCCGGGTGATACACCTCGTCGCGGTAGACGAACATGATCACGTCGGCGTCCTGCTCGATCGCGCCGGATTCGCGCAGGTCGGAGTTCACCGGGCGCTTGTTGGGGCGCTGCTCCAGCGAGCGGTTGAGCTGCGAGAGCGCCACCACCGGGCAGTTGAACTCCTTGGCCAGCGCCTTGAGCGAGCGGGAAATCTCGGAAATCTCGTTGGTGCGGTTGTCGCCGGAGGAGCCGGGGATCTGCATCAGTTGCAGGTAGTCGACCATGATCAGGGCGATCTCGCCGTGCTCGCGGGCCAGGCGGCGGGTCCGCGCGCGCATTTCCGAGGGCGAGATGCCGGCGGTGTCGTCGATGAACAGCTTGCGCTCGTTGAGCAGGTTCACCGCCGAGGTCAGGCGCGGCCAGTCCTCGTCGTCCAGCTTGCCCGAACGCACCTTGGTCTGGTCGATGCGGCCCAGCGACGAGAGCATACGCATCACGATCGAGTCGGAGGGCATTTCCAGGGAGTACACCAGCACCACCTTGTCGCTGCGCAACACGGCGTTCTCCACCAGGTTCATGGCGAAGGTGGTCTTACCCATGGACGGACGGCCGGCGACGATGATCAGGTCGGACGGCTGCAGGCCGCTGGTCTTCTCGTCCAGGTCGGTGAAGCCGGTGGAAATGCCGGTGAAGGCATCGTTGGTGTTGAACAGGTGGTCGATGCGGTCGATGGTCTTGACCAGGATGTCGCTGATCCCCACCGGACCGCCGGTCTTGGGCCGCGCTTCGGCGATCTCGAAGATCTTGCGCTCGGCCTCGTCGAGCACCTCGTTGGCACTGCGCCCTTCCGGGTTGAAGGCGCTGTCGGCGATGTCGCTGCTGATGCCGATCAGCTGCCGCAGCGTGGCACGCTCGCGGATGATCTGCGCGTACGCCTTGATGTTGGCCACCGAGGGCGTGTTCTTCGCCAGTTCGGCGAGGTAGGCAAGGCCGCCCACCTGGGACAGCTGGCCCTCGCGCTCGAGCATCTCGGAGAGGGTCACCACGTCGATCGGCTGGTTGCCTTCGGCGAGCTTGTAGACGGCACGGAAGATCAGGCGATGGTCGTGGCGATAGAAATCGCCGTCGGACACCGCGTCCGAGACCCGCTCCCAGGCGTTGTTGTCGAGCATCAGGCCGCCCAGCACCGCCTGTTCGGCTTCGATCGAGTGCGGCGGCACCTTGAGGGAAGCGGTCTGCAGGTCGTATTGCTCGGGGACGGTGATGTCGTTCATGGGCTCTTCGGGCTGGCTCTGCGTGCTGAATGGAACGGCGGAAAAACAAAGGGCACGGTACCGAGATCCAGTACCGTGCCCGATGTTAGCGGACTGATTCGTCCACGCAAGGTGCGCGAACAGCCCTAGCGACGGATCGCTTACTCGGCGACTACAACCACGTGCAGGGTTGCATCAACATCGGTGTGCAGCTGCACTTCGATGTTGTATTCGCCAACGGTGCGCAGGGCGCCGTCAGGCAGGCGAACTTCGCTCTTCTCCAGCGGGTAGCCGGCAGCCGAAACGGCGTCGGCGATGTCGCGGGTGCCGATCGAACCGAACAGCTTGCCTTCGTCGCCGGCGTGGGCGCCGATGGTGACGATCAGCTCGGCCAGTTGGGCAGCACGGGCTTCAGCAGCGGCCTTCTTGTCGGCAGCGGCTTTTTCCAGCTCTGCGCGGCGCTCTTCGAAAGCAGCGACGTTGGCAGCGGTGGCAGCGGTGGCTTTGCCCTGCGGCAGCAGGTAGTTACGGGCGTAACCGCCCTTTACGTTCAGCTTGTCGCCCAGGTTGCCCAGGTTGGCGATCTTTTCCAGCAGGATGACTTCCATTTGAGTCTTACCTCTTAACTTTTAACCTTCACCGTTCGCGGCTTTCTGGCGACGGGCCAGACGACCGCGAAAATCAAACAGACTGTCGACCACGGCGACAAGACAGATCACATTGCCCAGCACGAATACCAGCAGGTACAGCGGCGCCAGCCAGAAGCCCGGAAGCTTCTTCAGCGCGACCAGCCCGTGGCCCAGTGCGATCCCGGCGAACAGCAGCGGGATCATGCACAGCGGCGCCAGCATGGTGGCCACGGGACCTGCGAAGGGCAGCGCCACGACGCCAACCAGCAGCGCGATAGCCGTGCCCGGCGACAGGCGCAGTGCGCGGAACTCGCGGCCGAACCCTTCCGGGTTGTACAGCACTGCCTGCCAATAACGCGCCAGCATCAGGCACATCAGGCTGATCGTCTGCAGCGAGGCTGCCATCAGGCCGGTGATGGTCGGAACCATCTCCGCCTGCAGGGCGGCCATCTGCTCCGGCGAAAGCTTGGCTTCGGCCAGAACCTGCGGCAGCGCCTTGCCGAACGCATCGGCAAGACTCGCGACCAACCCGGCCGACACCGTGCTGAGCAGCAGCACGAACACCGCACCGAGCACAACGCTCGCCAGCATCACCTGGTTCCAGGACACCTTGCTGCGCAGAACCTGCGCCAGCACGGCACTACCCACCAGAACCAGACTCACGCTGGGGTCACCCAGGTACCACCAGGCCAGTGCCGGAAGCAGCGCCCAGACCAGGATGCCGAAGGCATCGCCGGCGCCACGGCGCAACAGCACCAGACTGCCTGCTGCGGCACCGAGCCAGAACAACGGCTGCAGTACCGCGGCTGCGACGACCACCAGGGTCGCCTGCATGCGGCCTCGCATGACGAACTCAGCCAATGCGCGCATGCGATCTATCCATCAATTCCCGGTCGACTGCCCGATCTCAACGGCCGTGGCTGTCGGTGTAGGGAAGCAGGGCCAGGTAGCGGGCGCGCTTGATAGCGGTGGCCAGCTGACGCTGGTACTTGGCCTTGGTGCCGGTGATGCGGCTCGGAACGATCTTGCCGGTTTCGGAAACATAGGCCTTCAGGGTGTTCAGATCTTTGTAATCGATCTCTTTCACGCCTTCAGCGGTGAAACGGCAGAACTTACGACGACGGAAGAAACGTGCCATGTGTGTGGCTCCTCAATACTGGTCCGGGATTACTCGTCAGCGCTGTCGCGGCTATCTTCGCCGTCAGCGGACTCGCCCTCGTTCGATTCGGGACGCTCACGGCGCTCGCGGCGCTCGTTGCGGCTCTCTTCGGCCTTCAGCATTTCGGACTGGCCGGTAACGGCTTCGTCGCGACGGATGACCATGTTACGGATCACGGCGTCGTTGTAGCGGAAGTTGTCTTCCAGCTCTGCCAGGGCCTTGGCGGTGCACTCGACGTTCATCAGAACGTAGTGAGCCTTGTGCACGTTGTTGATGGCGTAAGCCAGCTGACGACGGCCCCAGTCTTCCAGACGGTGGACTTTGCCGCCGTCTTCTTCGATGGCCTTGGTGTAACGCTCGACCATGCCACCGACTTGTTCGCTCTGGTCCGGGTGAACCAGGAACACGATTTCGTAATGACGCATAAATGCTCCTTACGGATTGCAGCCTGCCGACGAAGCGGTCAGGCAAGGAGTGAATGATTTTTTCCTTGCCGTCGAAAACAGTACGCGCGAACGCCTGCCCGGACGACAAGGGCCGACATTCTAGAGAAGCGCGCCGGGGGGCGCAAGGAAATCTGGTGAATATTTGAACAGCGCGAGGCGGTGCGATCCGCCTCGCGTGGGGACCTCAGGCGCCGGCCTTGAGCTGGCGCTGGCGGACGATCTCGAACAGGCACACGCCGGTGGCCACCGAGACGTTCAGGCTGCTGACGCTGCCCTGCATCGGCAGCTTGGCCAGGTAGTCGCAGTGCTCACGGGTCAGGCGGCGCATGCCCTTGCCCTCGGCGCCCATCACCAGCACGGTCGGCCCAGTGAGGTCGAGCTCGTAGAGCATCTGGGTCGCCTCGCCCGCCGTGCCGACGATCCACAGGCCGCGCTGCTGGAGCTTCTCCAGGGTGCGCGCGAGGTTGGTCACCGCGACCAGCGGGATCACCTCGGCGGCGCCGCAGGCGACCTTGCGCACCGTGGCGTTGAGGGTGGCGGACTTGTCCTTCGGCACGATCACCGCCAGCGCGCCTGCCGCATCGGCGGTGCGCAGGCAGGCGCCGAGGTTGTGCGGGTCGGTCACGCCGTCCAGCGCCAGCAGCAGCGCCGAACCGGAAGAGCGTTCCAGCAGCTCCTCCAGCATGTTCTCGCCCCAGACCTGGCTCGGGCTGACCTCGGCGACCACGCCCTGGTGCACGCCTTCGGCCCACTCGTCCAGCTCCTTGCGCTCGCGCGTGCCCACCGGCACGCGCACCTGCCCGGCCAGTTCGACCAGCGCCTGGACCCGCGGATCATGCCGGCCCTCGGCCAGCCACAGCTGCTTGACCCGCTTCGGGTGATGGCGCAGCAGCGCCTCTACGGCATGGACCCCGTAGACCTTTTCCCACTGGCTCATTTCTTCGCCTTACGCTTGCGCACCGGCTCACCGGACGCCGTCCCCGCATCGGCCTTGGGACGCGCCGGCCCCTTGCGATGCTTGGTCGGCTTGGCGGCCTTGGCTTTCTGTTTGGACGGTTTGCGCGGAGCGCTGCCGGCACCTGCCGCCGGAGCGCCCCTGGCAGCCCCTTTACGGCCCGACGGCTTGTTGCCGCCCACCTTGGCTTCGTCGAGCAGCGCCTTCTTCAACTCGCGGCTCTTGCGCACGTCGGTATTGCCAAGCAGTTCCTCGGCCTTGGCCAGCATTTCCGGCGCCACCGAGGGCAGCGCCTGGACGACGCCGACCTTGCGCTTGCGCGGCTGGACCGCCGGCACCGACACGTCCGGAGCGAAATACGGATCGTCGGCGACTTCGCGCCGGGCCTTGGCGGGCTTGTCCTTCGCCGCCGCGCCCCGGGCCTTGCCCTTCACCGGCTCGGCCTTCTCGCCGCGCTTCTTGCGGCCGATCGGAGCGCTGAGCACGTTGTCGGAGAGTTCGAAATCGATCTTGCGCTCGTCCAGGTCGACACGCGCCACCACCACCTCGACGCTGTCGCCGAGGCGGAAGCTGCGGCCGGTGCGCTCGCCGCTCAGGCGGTGATGCACGGCATCGAAGTGGTAGTAGTCGCCGGGCAGCGCGGTGACATGCACCAGGCCCTCGACAAAGATGTCGGTCAGTTCGACGAAGATGCCGAAGCCGGTCACCGCGGTGATCACGCCGGGGAAGGTCTCGCCCACGCGCTCGCGCATGAACTCGCACTTCAGCCAGTTGGTGACGTCGCGGGTCGCCTCGTCAGCGCGGCGCTCGGTCATCGAGCACTGTTCGCCCAGCTGTTCCAGGCGCGGCTCGTCGTAGGGATAGATGCGTGCCTTGGGCATGCTGGCGGCGCCGACGCGCTGGACGTGCTCGGAAGCCGCCTTGGAGCGGATCAGGCCACGGATGGCACGGTGCGTCAGCAGGTCCGGGTAGCGGCGGATCGGCGAGGTGAAGTGGGTGTAGGCCTCGTAGTTCAGGCCGAAGTGGCCGTGGTTCTCCGGGCTGTACACCGCCTGGCTCAGGGAGCGCAGCATCACGGTCTGGATCAGTTGCAGGTCCGGGCGGCCCTGGATCGATTCCAGCAGCTTCTGGTAATCCGCCGGGGTCGGCTCGCCCTTGCCGCGGTACAGGGTCAGGCCCAGCTCGCCGAGGAACTGGCGCAGATTGTTCAGCTTCTCCTGCGGCGGACCGTCGTGAACGCGGTACAGCGCGGGGATGCCGTGCTTCTCGAGGAACTTTGCGGTGGCGACGTTGGCCGCCAGCATGCATTCCTCGATCAGCTTGTGCGCGTCGTTGCGCTGGGTCGGGCGGATCTCCGAGATCTTGCGGTCCGCGCCGAAGACGATGCGGGTTTCCTGGGTCTCGAAATCGATCGCCCCGCGCACGTGGCGCGCGCCGACGAGGACCTTGTACAGGTCATAAAGGGTGTTCAGGTGCGGCACCACCGCCGGCAGCTGTTCCTTCAGGCGCTGGCCTTCGGGGCTGTCCGGGGTTTCCAGGTACTGGCTGACCTTGGTGTAGGTCAGGCGCGCATGGGAATGGATGACCGCCTCGTAGAACTGGTAGTCGGTCATCTTGCCGGCCTTGGAGAGGCTCATCTCGCAGACCATGGCCAGTCGATCGACCAGCGGATTCAGGGAGCACAGGCCGTTGGAGAGAATCTCCGGCAGCATCGGGATCACGCGCTCGGGGAAGTACACCGAGTTGCCGCGATTGGCCGCCTCCTCGTCCAGCGCCGAACCGACCTTCACATAGTGCGAAACGTCGGCGATGGCGACGAACAGCTTCCAGCCGCCGCCCTTGCGCTTCTCCGCGTAGACCGCGTCGTCGAAGTCGCGGGCGTCCTCGCCGTCGATGGTGACGAACGGCAGGGCGCGCAGGTCGACGCGCTTCTCCTTGTCCTTCTCCAGCACTTCCGGCTTGAGCTTGGCCGCTTCCTTCTCCACGCCCTGGGGCCAGACGTGGGGAATGTCGTAGCTGCGCAGGGCGACTTCGATTTCCATGCCCGGCGCCATGTAGTCGCCGAGCACTTCCACCACCTCGCCCTGGGCCTGGCGGTGCACGCTCGGCCAGACATCGATGCGCACCTGGACGAACTGATTGTGCTTGGCCGTGCCGGCCTTGCCCGGTGGGATCAGCACTTCCTGCTGGATCTTCGGGTTGTCGGCGACCACCGTGCCGATGCCGCTCTCGTCGAAGTAACGGCCGACGATGGTCTCGTGGGCGCGCTCGACCACTTCCACGATGGCGCCTTCGCGGCGGCCACGGCGGTCGAAGCCGGACACGCGCGCCAGGGCGCGGTCGCCGTCGAACACCAGGCGCATCTGCATCGGGCTGAGGAACAGGTCGTCGCTGCCGTCATCGGGAATCAGGAAGCCGAAACCGTCGCGGTGGCCGGCGATGCGGCCGAGGATCAGGTCGAGCTTGTCCACCGGCGCATAGGCGCCACGGCGGGTATAGATCAGCTGGCCGTCGCGCTCCATCGCGCGCAGGCGGCGGCGCAAGGCCTCTTCCGGCTCCTCGCCGGACAGGCCGAATTCATCGAGCAACTGGGCCCGCGTGGCGGGCGCGCCGCGTTCGGCGAGATGCGCCAGGATGAGTTCGCGGCTGGGGATGGGGTTTTCGTATTTTTCCGCCTCGCGGGCGGCCTCGGGATCGAGGTTTTGCCAATCGGCCATTAAAGTGCGGTCACCTTATATATATGGGTATGGTTCGCCATCTGCTTATTGAAGCGCGAAATCCGCTCGTCGGTCAGCTTTGGGCACGAATAAATTTTTTATCGCATCAGGGGTTTACAAGCGAAACCCGGCTCCGTATAGTTCGCGCCCACAGCGTCAGACAGACGTTGTAACACGGAAACGATGAGCGATCATCGCATCCAGTGCCCAGGTGGCGGAATTGGTAGACGCACTAGGTTCAGGTCCTAGCGGTGGCAACACCGTGGAAGTTCGAGTCTTCTCCTGGGCACCACTTATTCAAGGGTAAAGTCAGTCACTGACAGGCTTTATCACGGCGGGTTCGGAACCCTGATAACCGAACGATAGACCGCCCGATGCGACCAAGGGTTGCATCACCGCAAGACGATGAGTGATCATCGCACCCCATGCTGAAAAGCATGCCCAGGTGGCGGAATTGGTAGACGCACTAGGTTCAGGTCCTAGCGGTGGCAACACCGTGGAAGTTCGAGTCTTCTCCTGGGCACCATCTTCAAACGAAAAAGCCGAGCACTGCTCGGCTTTTTCGTTTTCGGCTTTCCGCCAATCGCGGAGCCGGACGCCAGCGCCCGACCCCACCACCCTCACGCCTTGAATTGCCCGAGACTGGCGCGCAACTGCCCGGCCAGGCCATCGAGCACCCGCCCGCTGCTGGCCGTCGCGCTCACCGCCTCCGCCGCCCGCCCCGCCTCGGCATGGATCACCTCGACTCGTCCGCGCACCGCCGCCGCGCCGGCCGCCTGCTGTTCCGCCGAACGAGCCGCCGCCTCGATGGCACCGTGAACTTCCTCCACGGCACTCTGCACCTCACGCTGCAGCCGCTCGCTGTCCTGCAACGCCGCCAGCCCCTGCACCGCCTGCTCGCGCGCCTGGCCGATGGCGGAAACCGCTTCGCGCGCGCCCTCCTGCAATGCGCCGATATGCGACTGGATATCGCCGGTGGATTGCTGGGTCTTGCTCGCCAGCGCACGCACCTCGTCCGCCACCACCGCGAAACCGCGCCCGCTCTCGCCAGCCCGCGCCGCCTCGATGGCCGCATTCAGCGCCAGCAGGTTGGTCTGCTCGGCGATGCCATGGATCACCGACAGCACCACCTCGATCTGCTCGCTCTGCCGCGCCAGCCGCTCGATCACGCCGGCGCCGTTCTGCACGCGGGACTCCAGGGTCTCGATCAGGCCGCCGACGCGCCGGGCGATCGCCGCATTGTCCTGCGCCGCCTTGCGGATCTCGCCCACCCGGGCCAGCGCCGCCTGCATCATGCGGCTCTCCGTCTCCGCCTCCGCCGCCATTCCGGAGAGCGCCTCCAGGCTGCCGGCCACTTCGTTGCGCTGCCGGTCCGCCGCCGCTTCGGCGCTGGCGCTGCGGCTGGCCAGCGCGGCGATTTCGCTGCCGGTCTGCTGCGCCACCTGCCCGGCCTCGCGGACGATGGGCTGCAACTTGTCGACGAAGCGGTTCACCGCCGTGGCCATCTCGCCCAGCTCATCCCGGCTATCCAGGCGCACGCGGCGGGTCAGGTCACCCTCTCCGGCCGCCAGATCGTTCAGGGCGTCGATCAACAGGCGCAGGCGATTCACCACGCGACGGCCAAGCACCACCGCCAGGCACAGCAGCACACCAAGACCGACCAGCACCAGGCCCATGCCGATCCGCCAGCGCAAGGAACCGGCAGCCTCTTCGATGGAAGACGTCGCCCCCTGGCTCATGTCGTCCGCCGCCTGCTTCGCCGCCTGCAGCCGCGCGGTCAGCGACCTGGTACTGTCGGCCGCCGCGCCCGCCAGGCTGTCGCCCACCAACTGGTCACCGCTGGCGACCAGGGCGGAGAAGCGCTGGTCCAGCGCGGCGATCTGCTTTTCGATGGCCTCGGTGGAAACGCCCAGGCGCACCTTGCCGATCTCCACGCCGTTCGGGCTGATCGGCGCCTCGACCAGGAACACCGACTCATCATGGCTCGCCGCCTCCAGCACCTTGTCCAGCGCGCGCTCGCCCTTGCCCTTCTCCAGCAATACCTTGACCCGCGCATCCTCGCGATTGAGGTAACGGGTCAGGTGTTGCCCCTGCGGATCGTCGTAGACCACGAAGAGCACGTTGGGATTGCCCTGCGCACGGCGGGCGTAGTCGGAAAGCGTCGGCACGTCGTTGTCCCACATGGCCTTGGGCGCCACCGCGGCGAGCAGCTGCGCCAATTCCGTGGCGGACTGCCGCAGGCCCTGCTCCAGGCTCCGGCGCAGCTCGCCCTGCTCTTCCTCCAGCCGCGCGGAAAGCGCCGAGCCCAGCCGCTCGCGGGTGCGCGCGGAGAGATCGCTCAGCCCGGAGGTGACTTCCCGGCCGGCCTGTTCCAGCTCGGCGGCCAAACGTTGCGATTCGTTACCCAGGTGCGCGCCGAGGTCGCTGACCAGACCATCGACAGTGCTGCGGGTGAGCCACAGGGCGATGACCAGCTGCGCCAGCAGCGCGATGCCCAGGGCGATGAAAGCGGGGCGCAGCAGGCGGCTGCGCAACAGGGACAGGACGGCGGACACGGCGGGGCTTCCTCCGGAAGACGACGGATGTCTGGCGCAGAAAGCACGCCGGTCCGTTTTTCCAGCAAAGCGCGTGCCGCATCACAAAACGCCTACCGCAGAAACGACAACGGGCCGCATGAGCGGCCCGTTGCGATACACGGCGCGGATCAGGCGAACGGATGGCGCAGGACGATGGTCTCGACGCGGTCCGGGCCGGTGGAGATGATGTCGATGGGCGCACCGACCAGCTCCTCGATGCGCTTGATGTAAGCGCGGGCGTTGGCCGGCAGCTCTTCCAGCGACTTCACGCCAACGGTGGATTCGCTCCAGCCCGGCATGTCCTCGTACACCGGCTGCAGGCCGATGTAGCTGTCGGCGTCGGTCGGCGCGTCGATCAGCAGTTCGCCGGCGGCGTTCTTGTAGCCGGTGCAGATGCGCACGGTTTCCAGACCGTCGAGGACGTCCAGCTTGGTCAGGCACAGGCCGGACAGGCTGTTGATCTCGATGGCGCGGCGCAGGATCACGGCGTCGAACCAGCCGCAACGGCGGGCCCGGCCGGTGGTGGCGCCGAACTCGTGACCGACCTTGGCCAGGTGCGCGCCGATGTCATCGAACAGCTCGGTCGGGAACGGGCCGGAACCCACGCGGGTGGTGTAGGCCTTGGTGATGCCGAGGATGTAGTCCAGGTACAGCGGACCGAAGCCCGAGCCGGTGGCGGTGCCGCCAGCGGTGGTGTTGGAGCTGGTGACGAACGGGTAGGTGCCGTGGTCGATGTCCAGCAGCGAACCCTGGGCGCCTTCGAACATGATGTTCTCGCCGTTGCGACGCAGGTCGTGCAGGGTCGAGGTCACGTCGGCCATCAGCGGCTTGAGCTGCTCGGCGTAGGCCATGCACTCGTCCAGAGTCTTCTGGAAGTCGACGGCCGGCTCCTTGAAATAGTTCTGCAGGACGAAGTTGTGGTAGTCCAGCAGCTCGCCCAGCTTGGCGGCGAAGCGCTCGCGGTGGAACAGGTCGCCGACACGCAGGCCGCGACGAGCCACCTTGTCTTCGTAGGCCGGGCCGATGCCGCGGCCGGTAGTGCCGATCTTGGCGTCGCCACGGGCCTTCTCGCGAGCCTGGTCCAGGGCTACGTGGAAGGACAGGATCAGCGGGCAGGACGGGCTGATGCGCAGGCGCTCGCGCACCGGTACGCCCTTCTCCTCCAGCTTGGCGATCTCGCGCATCAGCGCGTCGGGCGCCAGCACCACGCCGTTGCCGATCAGGCACTGCACGCCTTCGCGCAGGATGCCCGATGGAATCAGGTGCAGCACGGTCTTCTCACCGTCGATCACCAGGGTATGACCGGCGTTGTGGCCACCCTGGTAACGCACCACGGCGGCGGCCTGGTCGGTGAGCAGGTCGACGATCTTGCCTTTGCCCTCATCACCCCACTGGGTGCCCAGGACTACGACATTCTTACCCATAACACTTGTCCCCATCGTGGATGTTCGGTGCCGGCCGCGGCCGGCGGAAACTCGAAGTGGCGCGCCTCAGAGCGGCGCCACCTGCCAATTGCCATCGCGAACCAGCAGTTGCCGGTCGCAGCCCGCTTCGGTAGCCGAAGCCGCATCCTGCCCGGGCAGCGCCTGTACCACGCGCACGCCCTGGCGGCGCAACTGTTGCACCGCCTGCCACAAGCCAGCCCCGTCGGCCGGCGCCCAGACTCCGCTGCGCGGCTCGTCGAGCTGGGCGCGGCCGAGAGTGACCAGGGTCTTCAGGTCGGTGGAGAAACCGGTCGCCGGACGCGCACGGCCGAAGTCGGCGCCGATGTCGTCGTAGCGGCCGCCCTGGGCGATGGACTCGCCAACCCCGGGGACGAACGCGGCGAACACCACACCGGTGTGATAGTGATAGCCGCGCAGCTCGCCGAGGTCGAAGTACAGCGGCAGCTGCGGGAAGCGCTCGGCCAGCGAATCGGCGATGGCGGTCAGGTCGGCCAGCGCGACCTGCACCGGGGCCGGGGCGCCGGCCAGCACCTTGCGCGCCTGCCCCAGCACTTCGCGGCTGCCGCACAGCTCGGCCAGCGCGCGGAGCATGCCGGCGAGGTCGCCCGGCAGGTCTTCGGTCAGCGCGGCGACTTCGTCCACGGCCTTGCGTTGCAGGGCGTCGAACAGCAGTTGTTCGACTTCGCCGGACAGGCCGGCAGCCTGCGCCAGGCCACGGTAGATGCCGACATGGCCGAGGTCCATGTGCACGTCCGGCACCTGGGCCATGCCCAGCATGTCGAGCATCAGGCTGATGACTTCGACGTCGCCGGCGGAACCGGTGTCGCCATAGAGCTCAGCGCCCAGCTGGATCGGACTGCGCGAAGTGGCCAGCGCACGCGGGCGGGCATGCAGCACGCTGCCGGCGTAGCACAGGCGGTTCGGGCCTTCGCGACGCAGGCTGTGGGCATCCATGCGGGCGACCTGCGGCGTGATGTCCGCGCGGAAGCCCATCAGGCGGCCGGAGGCCGGATCGGTGACCTTGAAGGTCCGCAGGTCCAGATCCTGGCCGGCGCCGGTCAGCAGGGATTCCAGGTATTCGATATGCGGGGTGACGACGAACTCGTAACCCCAGCGCTGGAACATGTCCAGCACCTGACGGCGGGCTGCTTCAACGCGCGCCGCCTCCGGTGGCAGCACTTCTTCGATCCCATCTGGCAGCAGCCAGCGGTCTACCGTTGCCATGTCGCCTCTCCCCTTTCAGCCGGGCGGCACTTCAATGAATGCAGTAAAGAAGGACGGTGCCGAGCGGCATTCCGCCCAGCCCGATGAGTCTCAGACCGCGGTCGCCCAGGCGACCGAGCCCACTCACGGCGTCACGCCGGCCATGTGGGCTCGGATGCCTTCCAGCACCGGAAATGGACAGAACGCTTCGCCCGGTTCCCGCCACATGATTCTCGCGGACGCAAAAAAGCCGGGATTTCCCGGCTGACCCATGATAACACGATTTCTCCGGCGGGCGCTGCCGCCCGCCGGAGAGTTTGGCTCAGGGCTTGGCTCTTTCCAGATAACGGAAGAAGTCGCTGCTGGGATCGAGCACCAGCATGTCCTTCTTGTCCGCGAAGCTCTCGCGATAGGCCTTCAGGCTGCGGGTGAAGGCGAAGAACTCCGGCTCGGGGGTGAACGCCTTGGCATAGATCTCCGCCGCCCTGGCATCGCCGTCACCGCGGGTTTCTTCCGCTTCACGATAAGCCTCGGCCAGCAGCACGCGGCGCTGACGGTCCGCGTCGGCACGAATACCTTCGGCCAGCTCGCGGCCCTTGGCGCGGTGCTCGCGGGCTTCCCGCTCACGCTCGGTGCTCATCCGCTCGAACACGCTGCGGTTCACTTCCTTGGGCAGGTCGATGGCCTTGACGCGTACGTCGATGACCTCGATACCCAGCTCCTTCTGCGCCATGCGGTTCAGCGAAGCGGTGATGTCGCCCATCAGCGCATCGCGCTCACCGGAAACCACTTCGTGCAGGGTGCGCTTGCCGAACTGGTCACGCAGGCCGGCTTCCAGGCGGCGGGACAGACGCTCGTCGGCAATCTGTTTCATGCCGGAAGTGGCGGTGTAGAAACGCTCGGCATCGGAGACGCGCCACTTGGCGAAGGCGTCGACCATCACCGCTTTCTTCTCCAGCGTCAGGAAGCGCTGGGTCGGCGAGTCCAGGGTCAGCAGGCGGCCGTCGAACTTGCGCACCTGGTTGACGTACGGAATCTTGAAGTGCAGGCCCGGCTTGACGTCGGCATCGACCACGCGGCCGAAACGCAGCAGCACGGCACGCTCGGTCTGCTGCACGACATAGACGCTGCTCCACAGCGCAACCGCGGCAACGACGGCGGCGATCAGGGCAATCAGAGACTTGTTACTCATCAGCGGCTCTCCCTGGTACGCATGTCACGCTGCTGCAGGTCGTTGGCCACCCGCGAACCGATGTCCTGCGTGCTGCCGGTCGTGCTCGGCGCGCTGTCCGGGGTCGCCGAGGCTCGGCCGCTCATCATCTTGTCCAGCGGCAGGTAGATCAGGTTGTTCTGGCCCTGCTGGCCGGTGACCAGCACCTTGCTGCTCTGGCTGATGACATCCTGCATGGCGTCCAGGTACAGACGCTGCCGGGTGACCTCCGGTGCCTTGCGGTATTCGCCGGCCAGCTTGGTGAAGCGGGCCGCCTCGCCCTGGGCACGGGCCACCACTTCATCGCGGTAGCCATTGGCCTCCTCGATGATGCGCTGCGCCTGGCCGCGGGCTTCCGGCACCACGCCATTGGCGTAGGCTTCGGCCTGGTTCTTCTCGCGCTGCTCGTCCTCGCGGGCACGGATCACGTCGTCGAACGCCTCCTGCACCTCGCGCGGCGCGGCGGCGCTCTGGATGTTCACCTGGGTCACGGCGATGCCGGTGCGGTAGGTGTCCATGAAACGCTGCAGACGCTCGCGCACCTCGGTGGCCATCTGTTCGCGGCCCTCGGTGAGGATCTGGTCCATGGTGGTCGATCCCGCCACGTGGCGCAGGGCGCTTTCGGTGGCGTGCTCCAGGCTGACTTCCGGCTGGTCGACGTTGAGCACGAAGTCCTGCAGGTTGCTGATCTTGTACTGCACGGTCAGCGGAACTTCGACGATGTTCTCGTCCTCGGTGAGCATCTGCCCCTGCTTGCTGTAGGCACGCTCGCGGGTGACGTTCTCCTGGAACTTCTTGTCGATCGGCGGGAAGTACATGTTCAGGCCGGGACCCACGGTCTCGTGGTACTTGCCGAAGCGCAGGATCACCGCCTGCTCCTGTTCGTCCACCACGTAGATGGCGTTGTACAGCCACAGCACGGCGAGAATCCCCAGGCCGATGCCGAACAGCCCCAGGCTGCCGCCCCTGCCGTTGCCACCGCCGCCACTACCGCTGCCGCGCTTGGGCTTGCCGAAGATGCCGTTCAGGCTGTCCTGCAGCTTGCGAAAGGCTTCATCCAGATCAGGCGGACCCTGGCGGCCGCCACCACGGCGTCCACCCCAAGGGTCCTGGTCGTTCTTGTTCGAGTTGTCACCCGGCTCGTTCCAAGCCATAGCGCTCTCCATCTGATAACGCGAAAACGCGCCCACGGCGCGCCCACCCATGCTACCGAATGCCCCCGCCACTGCCAAAAGCAGTGTTCCGGGCTTTATTGCAAAGTGTGTTGCGCAATGAACTCCGCCGGCTGCCAGCCCTCTCGGCTGACCAGACGATTCAACTCGACACGCGGCAGGCGAACCTGCAACACGGCGCGCCCCTGCTCGTCATGCCCCTCGGACTGTACCGCACCCAGCTCGAAGAACTGCGCCCGCAGCCGCCCCAGGCGTTGCGGCAGGCAGAGCGTTCCCACGAACAGGTCCTCTCCCAGCAACTCGGCAATCGCCTGCTCCAGCAGTTCCAACCCGCGCGACTCGCGCGCCGACAGCCAGACCCGGACGGGCTTGCCAAGCTCGTCGCGCTGAATCCACGGCTCCATGTCCGGCAGCAGGTCGATCTTGTTGTACACCTCGAGCAACGGCAGCTCATTGGCGCCGATTTCTTCCAGCACCGCCAGCACCTGTTCGATCTGCGCATCGCGCTCCGGCTCGTGGGAGTCGATCACGTGCAGCAGCAGGTCGGCATTGCTCGACTCTTCCAAGGTAGCCCGAAACGCCTCGACCAGCTTGTGCGGCAGATGGCGAATGAAGCCCACGGTGTCGGCCAGCACGACCGGACCGACGTCGTCCAGCTCCAGGCGGCGCAGCGTCGGGTCGAGGGTGGCGAACAGCTGATTGGCAGCGTAGACCTCGGAGGCGGTCAGCGCGTTGAACAGCGTGGACTTGCCGGCGTTGGTGTAGCCGACCAGGGACACCGCGGGAATCTCCGCGCGCCGGCGGCCGCGCCGGGCCTGCTCGCGCTGGCTGCGGACCTTCTCCAGGCGCGACTTGATCTGGCGGATGCGCCCACGCAGCAGGCGGCGGTCGGTTTCCAACTGGGTTTCACCCGGGCCGCGCAGACCGATACCACCCTTCTGCCGCTCGAGGTGAGTCCAGCCGCGCACCAGGCGCGTGCTCATGTGCTCGAGCTGGGCGAGCTCGACCTGCAGCTTGCCCTCATGGGTGCGGGCGCGCTGGGCGAAGATATCCAGAATCAGCCCCGTCCGGTCGAGCACACGGCATTCGAGCGCGCGCTCGAGGTTGCGCTCCTGACTCGGAGTGAGGGTGTGATTGAAGATGATCAGCTCGACCTCCTCGGCATGGACGAGGTCGTGCAACTCTTCGACCTTGCCGCTGCCGATCAGGTACTTGGCTGAGGGCTGGTGGCGCGAAATGCTGATGAAGGCTACGGATTCCGCGCCCGCCGAGCGTGCCAGCTCCTGGAACTCCTGCGGGTCTTCGCGCGCCTCGGGGTCCTGACCTTCCAGATGGACCAGAATGGCCCGTTCCCCACCACCCGGGCGCTCAAAGAACAAGGCGGACTCCCGTCAAACGTTGCCCGGCTCGGCCGGCTGATCACCGCTGGGCAGACGCACCGGACGACTGGGAACGACAGTGGAGATGGCGTGTTTGTAGACCATCTGGCTGACAGTGTTCTTCAGCAGAATCACGAACTGGTCGAAGGATTCGATCTGGCCCTGCAGCTTGATGCCGTTGACCAGGTAGATGGAAACCGGGACGCGTTCTTTGCGCAGGGTATTGAGGTAAGGGTCTTGTAGCGAATGCCCTTTTGACATATGCCGCACTCCTTGTAAGGGTAAATAACTGATTTAGTAAGTAGTCGAATTGGCTTAACGCCGTCCTGAACCCCAAGGATAGACGGCCAGAATTAAGGTCTCGAGCCTATATGGAGACCGCCTCAAGGTATTTCAAGGCACGCGGCAAATTGTCGCTTGCCTGACTGTCCAACCAGTGTAGATGGCTCCAGCTGCGCAGCCAGGTGAACTGGCGCTTGGCCAGTTGCCGCGTGGCGATGACGCCGCGCTCCACCATCTCAGCGTAGGTCAGTTTGCCCTCGAGGTAATCCCATACCTGCCGGTAGCCCACCGCTCTAATGGACGGCAGCCCCACGTGCAAATCACCTCTTGCGCGGAGGCGTTCGACCTCGGCGATGAAGCCCTGTTCCAGCATCTGGTCAAAACGTTGCGCGATACGCGCGTGCAGTACCTGACGCTGCAGAGGCGCAATCGCCAGATGGGCGACAGTATACGGCAATCGCGCGCCGAAACCCGCACTTTCACTCGCCTGGCGCTGGCGGTGCGCAGTCATCGACATACCGCTCACGCGATAGACCTCCAGCGCCCGGGTGAGCCTCTGCGGATCGTTCGGGTGGATGCGTGCGGCCGACTCCGGGTCCACGCGCGCCAGCTCCGCATGCAGGGCGCCCCAGCCTTCGGCCGCGGCCCAGGCTTCCAGCTCGGCACGCACCACCGGATCGGCGCCGGGCATGTCGGCCAGGCCCTCCAGCAACGCCTTGAAATACAACATGGTGCCGCCGACCAGCAGCGGAATGCGTCCGGCAGCGGTGATCTCGGCCATCGCCGCCAGGGCATCGGCGCGGAACTCCGCCGCCGAGTAGGCTTCGCTGGGGTCGCGGATGTCGATCAGGCGGTGCGGGAACTCCGCCAGCACCTCGCGCGACGGCTTGGCGGTGCCGATGTCCATGCCGCGGTAGATCAGCGCCGAATCCACGCTGACCAGCTCCACCGGCAACAGGCGCGCCAGCTCCAGCGCCAGGTCGGTCTTGCCGGCGGCGGTGGGGCCCATGAGGAAAATCGCGGGAGGCAGGGAGGACATCGGGGACTCGTTGTTGCGCACTGCTGAATCGTTTGGCGCGCAGTTTACTGCAGAAAGCTTAACCCTGGCTTACTCAACGTCCGCGCAGGAACAACTTGTCCAGTTCGTCGAGCCCCAGTTGCGTCCAGGTCGGCCGGCCGTGGTTGCACTGGCCGCTGCGCTCGGTGACTTCCATGTCGCGCAGCAGGCCGTTCATCTCCGGCACGGTCAGGCGGCGGTTGGCGCGCACGGCGCCGTGGCAGGCCATGGTGCCGAGCAGCTCGTTGAGGTGCGCCTGGATGCGGTCGCTGGTGCCGTACTCCAGCAGGTCGGCGAGCACGTCGCGTACCAGCTGGGTGGCCTCGGCCTGCTTGAGCAGCGCGGGAATCTGGCGGATCGCCAGGGTTTCCGGGCCGAGCCGCTGCAGCTCGAAGCCGAGCCTGGAGAACCACCCCGAGTGCTCCTCGGCGCAATCCGCCTCGCGCTCGCTGACGGCGATGGATTCCGGCACCAGCAGCGGCTGGCCGCGCAGGCCTTCGCTGGCCATGGCGGTCTTCAGGCGCTCGTAGGTGATGCGCTCGTGGGCGGCGTGCATGTCCACCAGCACCAGCCCATGGGCGTTCTCGGCGAGGATGTAGATGCCCTTGAGCTGCGCCAGCGCATAGCCCAGCGGCGGCACGTCCTGGCTGCTTTCCGGCAGCGCCTGCGGCGCCTGATCGGGCAGCGGTGCAAAGTAGGCCTTGTAGGCGCCCTGGGCCTCCTGGATCGGCGGAATCTCCGAGCGTGCCTGTGGATAGCTGTACCCACCGCCACCTGAACCGCCGGAGCCACCCGAGGACGGACTGGGTTGCCAGGCACGCGCGGCGGCCGGCGCCTCCAGCACGGTTTCCGACAGGCGCATCTCGCCCTGCGGTCCGAACTCCCCGGCGGCAGAGCCGGTGGGGCGCGGCACGCTCAGGGTGGTGGCGCCCGGCGGCGCCAGCTGGTCGTCCGGACGCACCTCGGCCAGCGCCCGGTGCAGGGTGCCGTAGAGGAAGTCGTGGACCATGCGGCTGTCGCGGAAGCGCACCTCGTGCTTGGTCGGGTGGACGTTGACGTCCACCACCGCCGGATCGACCTCGAAGAACAGCACGAAGGTCGGATGACGGCCGTTGTACAGCACGTCGCGATAGGCCTGGCGCACCGCGTGGGCGACCAGCTTGTCGCGCACCATGCGGCCGTTCACATAGAAGTACTGCAGGTCCGGCTGGCTGCGGGAGAAGGTCGGCAGGCCGACCCAGCCCCACAGGTGCAGGCCGTTGCGCTCCACTTCGATGGGCATGGCCTGTTCGAGGAAGCCGGGGCTGCACACGGCGCCGACACGGCGGGCGCGGGACGCCTCGTCCTTCGCTTCGTGCAGAGAAAGGATGGTCTTGCCGTTGTGGCGCAGGTGGAAAGCCACGTCGAAGCGCGCCAGGGCCAGGCGCTTGATGACTTCCTGCAGGTGATCGAATTCGGTTTTCTCGGCGCGCAGGAACTTGCGCCGCGCCGGGGTATTGAAGAACAGGTCGCGCACCTCGACGCTGGTGCCCACCGGATGGGCCGCCGGCTGCACGCGGGGCTGCATGTCGCGGCCCTCGGTCTCCACCTGCCAGGCCTGGTCGGCATCGGCGGTGCGCGAGGTCAGGGTCAGGCGCGAGACGGAGCTGATCGAGGCCAGCGCTTCGCCGCGGAAGCCCAGGCTCATCACCCGCTCCAGATCTTCCAGTTCACGGATCTTGCTGGTGGCGTGACGCGCCAGGGCCAGCGGCAGGTCATCGGCCGGGATGCCGCCGCCGTCGTCGCGCACGCGCAGCAGCTTCACGCCGCCCTGCTCGACTTCTACGTCGATGCGCCTGGCGCCGGCGTCCAGGCAGTTTTCCAGCAGTTCCTTGATGACCGAGGCGGGACGCTCGACCACCTCGCCGGCGGCGATCTGGTTGGCCAGCCGCGGTGTCAGCAGCTGGATACGGTTCGACTCGCTCATTGCTGGGACGCCAGGGCGGTGCCCGGGATCTTCAACACCTGGCCGACCTTCAGGGTGTCGCTCTTGAGGTCGTTGGCGCTGCGGATGGAGGCGGTGCTCACGTCGTAGCGGCTGGCGATCATGCCCAGGCTCTCGCCGGCGCCCACCACGTGCTCGCGCGGGCCGCTGGGCAGCTGGCCGCCGTCGCGCAGCGAGGCGATGTAGGTGCCCGGTGGCGGCGTCTGCACGAAGTACTGGCGCACGCCGCCGGCGATGGAACGCGCCAGTGACTGCTGGTGCGAGGAACTGGCGAGTTTCTTCGATTCGCTCGGATTGGAGATGAAGCCGGTTTCCACCAGGATCGACGGGATGTCCGGGGACTTCAGCACCATGAAGCCGGCCTGTTCCACGCGCCGCTTGTGCAGCGAGGTCACCCGGCCGACGTTGGTCAGCACCTTGTGGCCGACGTCGAGGCTGGAGGACATGGTGGCGGTCATCGACAGGTCGAGCAGCACGCCGGCGAGCATCTTGTCCTTGTCGTCCAGGTTCACACCGCCATCGCCACCGATCAGGTCGGAACGGTTTTCGCTGTCGGCCAGCCAGCGCGCGGTCTCGGAGGTCGCCCCGCGGTCGGAGAGGGCGAACACCGAGGCGCCGAAGGCGCTGCTGCTGGGCGCGGCGTCGGCGTGGATGGAGACGAACAGGTCGGCGCCCTTCTTGCGCGCGATGGCGGTGCGCCCGCGCAGCGGGATGAAATAGTCGCCGGTGCGCGTCAGTTCGGCGCGGAAGCCCTTCATCTGGTTGATCTGGCGCTGCAGCTCGCGGGCGATGGCCAGGGTGATGTTCTTTTCGTGCAGGCCATTCGGCCCGAGGGCGCCCGGGTCTTCGCCGCCGTGGCCGGCGTCGATGGCGATCACGATGTCGCGCTTGCCGCCGCTGGGTGCCGGCAGCTTCGCCACCGGCTGGCTCGGGGCCACCGGCGTTGCGGGTACGTTCGGGGTTGGCGTGGCCGGGACGTCCGGCGCGATATCGGCGCCCTGGTCGTACAGGTCGACGACCAGGCGGTTGCCGTACTGCTGGTTCGGCGCCAGCACGAAGCTCTTGGGCGTGACCTGGCCCTTCAGGTCGAGCACCAGGCGCAGGTCGGTGGGCGAGCGCTGGGCGGCGCGCACGGAGGTGATCGGCGTGTTGCCGAGCTTGAGCTTGTCCAGCGCGGCGGCCATCTGCGCGCCATTGATGTCGACGACGACGCGGTTGGGCGCGCTGAGCGTGAACAGGCTGTGCTGCACCGGACCGGACAGATCGAACACCAGCCGGGTGTTGTCCGGCGCCCGCCAGATGCGGACACTCTTGATTTGCGTGGCGGCAGAAGCCTCGCCGGCAATCATTGCCAGCAAAACAGTCATCCCCGTGAACAGCGCCCGCAGGCGCAACCCCCAACCCATGTTTTTTCTCATGCTCCCGTGGCCAGGGCGGCACACCAGGCTTCGCCCTGCGTACCCTGCGGTGTCAGGCGCAGCATGCGTCCGCCCGCATGGGGACTAATGGTAATGTCCATGTCGGCCTTTGGCAAAACACCCGTGCCCCGTTCGGCCCATTCGATCAGGCACAGGGCATCGCCCTCGAAGTAGTCGCGGATGCCGAGGAACTCCAGCTCCTCCGGGTCGGCCAGGCGGTACAGGTCGAAGTGGAAGGCGCGCACCGGGCCGATCTCGTAGGGCTCCACCAGGGTGAAGGTCGGGCTTTTCACCGCGCCGCCGTGCCCCAGCCCCCGCAGGATGCCGCGCGACAGCGTGGTCTTGCCCGCCCCCAGATCTCCGTGCAGGTAGATGACGCCACGCCCGCCGGTCGCCGCGGCGATCTTCCGCCCGAGGTCATACATGGCCTCTTCGCCCTCGGCGAACAGATTCAGTTCAGGCATGGGCTGTGTTCCTCGAGCAATTGGCGAATGACCGGAATCAGATCGCCGGCCGCCAGCCCCCGGCCGCGCGGGCCGAGCGACTCGCCGGCGCGGGCGTGCAGCCAGACCGCCAGGCAGGCCGCGTCGAAACCGGGCAGCCCCTGCGCCAGCAGCGCGCCGAGAACCCCAGAAAGCACATCGCCCAGCCCCGCGCCGGCCATGGCCGGATGGCCGTGGCCGCACAGCACCAGCCGGCCGTCGGGCGCCGCCACCAGGCTGCCGACGCCCTTGAGCACCACCACCGCCTGGTAACGCTGCGCCAGCGCGTGGGCCGCCTGCGGCCGGTCGGCCTGAACCTCGGCAGTGGAGAGGCCGAGCAGCCGCGCTGCCTCGGCCGGATGCGGGGTCATCACCCAGGCGCCGGACGGACGCGCGACCAGGCCATCCGCCAGCAGGTTGAGCGCATCGGCGTCCCAGACCTGGATTCGTTCCAGGCTCGCCGCCGCGCTCACCAGCACGCGCCCCCAGGCGTCGCGGCCGACACCCGGGCCGACCACCAGCACACTGGCGCGCTCGGCCAGGCGCAGCAGTTCGGCGGACGAGGAGACGCCCCGCGCCATCAGCTCCGGGCAACGGGCCAGCGCGCTGGCGACGTGCGGCGCGCGGGTCGCCAGCGATACCAGGCCGGCGCCGCAGCGCAGCGCGCTTTCCGCGGCCAGCAGGACCGCGCCGCCCATGCCGCTGTCGCCGCCGATCACCAGCGCATGGCCGAACAGGCCCTTGTGCGCCGCCTTCGAACGCGACGGCAGGCGAGCAAGGCTGGCCGGCGCCAGCCGCCGCGCCAGACAGTCCCCGGGCAGCAGCGCCGGGTCGGCGTCCAGGGCGTCGAACACCAGCTCGCCGCACTGGTCCGGCCCGCTCGCGGTGAACAGCCCCAGCTTGAGGCCGATGAAGGTCACGGTGAGATTGGCGCGCACGGCGCAGCCCAGCACCTGGCCGGTGTCCGCGCTGAGCCCGGAGGGGATGTCCACCGCCAGCACCGGCAGGCCGCTGGCGTTGAGCGCGGCGATGGCCGAGGCGTAGGGCTCGCGCACCTCGCCCCCGAGGCCGGTGCCGAGCAGGGCGTCGACCAGCACGCCGCGCAGTTGCGCACTGTCGCTCCAGCCTTCGATCGTCACGCCCGCCGCCCGCGCTTCGCCGTGGGCGGCCGCCGCGTCGCCGGACAGCCGCGAGGTATCGCCCACCGCCAGCACCCGCACGCGCCAGCCGGCGCGCAGGGCCAGGACGGCGATCAGGTAGCCGTCGCCGGCATTGTTGCCGTGGCCGGCCAGCACGCTGATCTCCCCCGCGTCCGGCCAGCGTCGGCGCAGGGCGCGCCAGGCGGCGTGGGCGGCGCGGCGCATCAGCTCGAAGCCGGGGGTGCCGGCGGCGATCAGGCGCGCGTCGATATCGCGCACCTGTTGCGCGCTGTACAGATTCAGGGGCAGATCGTCGTGGGGATGGGCAGTCATCGCTTTTCCGGGCGGCAGAGGTGTCGCCTTGGCACGCAGGCAGGCCGGCGCCGGCAAGGTCTGGCAGAATTATACCTACCCGGACTCTGCTTTCCCGCCCCCATGAATGATTCGACGCTCGACTATGACGAACTTGCCCACGCCATCAAGGACTGGGGGCGCGAACTCGGCTTCCAGCAGGTCGGCATCGCCGGGCTCGACCTGGAGGAGCACGGCGAGCACCTGCAGCGCTGGCTGGAGGCGGGCTACCACGGCGAGATGGACTACATGGGCGCCCACGGCAGCAAGCGCTGGCGGCCGGACGAACTGGTGCCCGGCACGCTGCGGGTGATCTCGCTGCGCATGGACTACCTGCCCGGCGACACGCGCATGGCGCAGGTGCTGGGCAATCCGGAAAAGGCCTATGTATCGCGCTACGCCCTGGGCCGCGACTACCACAAGCTGATCCGCAAGCGCCTGCAGCAACTGGCCGAGCGCATCCAGCAGCGCGTCGGCGCGTTCGGCTTCCGCGCCTTCGTCGACAGCGCGCCGGTGCTGGAGAAGGCCATCGCCGAGCAGTCGGGCCTCGGCTGGATCGGCAAGAACACCTTGGCGCTCAACCGCAAGGCCGGCAGCTACTTCTTCCTCGGCGAACTGTTCACCGACCTGCCGCTGCCGGTCGACCCGCCCCACGGCACGGAACACTGCGGACGCTGCTCGGCCTGCCTGGACATCTGCCCGACGGCGGCGTTTGTCGCGCCCTACGTGCTGGATGCACGGCGCTGCATCTCCTACCTGACCATCGAGCTGAAGGGCGCGATCCCCGAGGACCTGCGCCCGCTGATCGGCAACCGCGTGTTCGGCTGCGACGACTGCCAGATGGTCTGCCCGTGGAACCGTTTTGCCCGCGCCACCGACCAGGGCGACTTCCAGCCCCGCCACAGCCTGGACAATGCCGCGCTGGCGGAGTTGTTCCTGTGGTCGGAGGAGGAATTCCTCAACCGCACCGAAGGCTCGCCGTTGCGGCGCGCCGGCTACGAGCGCTGGCTGCGGAACCTGGCCGTGGGCCTGGGCAATGCGCCCTCCACCATCCCGGTGATCGAGGCGCTGAAGGCGCGGCGCGAGTTCCCCTCGGAACTGGTGCGCGAGCATGTGGAGTGGGCGCTACGCCGGCACGGCGCCTGACGCCCCCCGAACGCGGGCGCGATTGCGCCCGCCCCGGCGAGGGATGCCGGGCTTACACCTTGATGAAATGCTCGCGGTAATAGCGCAGCTCGGCGATGGACTCGCGGATGTCGTCCAGCGCCAGGTGGGTGTTGCCCTTCTTGAAGCCGTCACGCACCGCCGGGGCCCAGCGCGCGGCCAGCTCCTTGAGGGTGGAGACGTCCAGGTTGCGGTAGTGGAAGTAGCCTTCCAGCTTCGGCATGTGCCGATAGAGGAAGCGGCGGTCCTGGCAGATGCTGTTGCCGCAGATCGGCGAGCTGCGCTTGGGCACCCATTTCTCCAGGAAGGCCAGGGTCATGGCTTCGGCCTCGGCGGCGGAGATGGTGCTTTCGCGCACGCGCTGGGTCAGGCCGGACTGGCCGTGCTGACGGGTGTTCCACTCGTCCATGCCGGCGAGCAACTCTTCGCTCTGGTGCACCGCGATCACCGGGCCTTCCTCGAGGATGTTGAGGTTGCTGTCGGTGACGATGGTCGCCATCTCGATGATGACGTCCTTGTCCGGGTCCAGACCGGTCATTTCCAGGTCGATCCAGATCAGGTTCTGTGGGTTCTGCATGATGGGGCTCCTCAGCTCAGCCCTGTAGTTTAGCGGGAAGCGGGCGCGCGCATGCTAAACTCCGGCGCGATTTTCCCTGTGGACACCCTATGGCCAAGCGTCACCTCACCCGCCGGCAGAGCTGGCGCATCGAAAAGATCCAGGAAGAACGTGCCGCCCGCGCGGCCAAGCGCGAGTCGCGCGCCCTGGAGGAACTGGAAGGCGGCGACCTCGGAGCGGAGCAGACCGGCCAGGTGATCGCCCACTTCGGGGTGCAGGTGGAAGTCGAGGCGCAGGAGGGCGAGCACGCCGGCGAAGTGTTCCGCTGCCACCTGCGCGCCAACCTGCCGCCGCTGGTGACCGGCGACCAGGTGGTCTGGCGCCCCGGCAACCAGGGCATCGGCGTGATCGTCGCGCAGCTGCCGCGCACCTCCGAGCTGTGCCGCCCGGACATGCGCGGCGTGCTCAAGCCGGTGGCGGCCAACGTCGACCGCATCGTGATCGTCTTCGCGCCGCGCCCGGAACCCCACGCCAACCTGATCGACCGCTACCTGGTGGCCGCCGAGCACGCCGGCATCAAGCCGCTGCTGCTGCTGAACAAGGCCGACCTGATCGACGAGGAAAACGCCGCCTTCATCGATGCGCTGCTGGGCACCTACCGCGAACTGGGCTATCCGCTGCTGGAGGTCTCGGCCTTCAACGGCCTGGCGATGGACGCCCTGCGCGCCGCGCTGAACGAGCACGTCAGCGTGTTCGTCGGGCAGTCCGGGGTGGGCAAGTCGTCGCTGGTCAACGCGCTGCTGCCGGGCGTCGACACCCGCGTCGGCGACCTCTCGGAAGTCACCGGCAAGGGCACCCACACCACCACCACCGCGCGGCTGTTCCACTTCCCGGCCGGTGGCGACCTGATCGACTCCCCCGGCATCCGCGAGTTCGGCCTCGGCCATGTGAGCCGCGACGATGTCGAGGCCGGCTTCATCGAGTTCCACGACCTGCTCGGCCACTGCCGCTTCCGCGACTGCAAGCACGACCGCGAGCCGGGCTGCGCGCTGCTCAAGGCATTGGATGAGGGGCGTGTCTCGCCGCAGCGGATGGCCAGCTACCGGCACATCCTCGCCAGCCTGCCGGAAGACGACTACTAGACACGCTCGCAGGGCGGATAACGCCTCGGGCGTTATCCGCCGCCCTATGCCTGCACCCGCCTGTAGGAGCGGAGCTTCTCCGCGAAATCCCGGCGAAGCCGGGACATCCGTTGAAGCCAGATCGCCGGCCTTTCGGCCGGATCGCGGACAAGGTCCGCTCCTACGAAAGCCCGCCCCGCCATGCTCACGACACAGATAGCGCAACGAAAAAGGCCAGCTTTCCAGCTGGCCTTCTCGTTTCTCACTGCTGCTTGTTCAGCTCGTCGAGCTTCAGCGTGCCGCCGTCGTCGAACAGGTTGAGCTTCTGCTTGAGCTGCGCCGGCGGCAGCGGCTCTCCCTGGCCAGCGGCCGGCGCGCCACTGGCGGCGGCCGGCGCGGCGGTTGCCGGTGCAGCGGCGCCGTCGGCGGGCGGGGTGGCGCCGCTGTCCTGGCCTTCGATGGCACGCTGCGCCTTCCTGGTCAGGACGATGATGTCGATGCGGCGGTTCACCGGGTTCAGCGGCTTGTCACGGTCGAACAGCGCCGAGGAGGCGTAACCGACCACGCGGGCGATCTGGTCCTCCGGATAACCGCCGGCCTCCAGCGTGCGCCGCGCGGCGTTGGCGCGGTTCGCCGAGAGCTCCCAGTTGCCGAAGCCACCATTGCCGGCGTAGGGCTTGGCGTCGGTGTGGCCGCTGATGCTGATCTTGTTCGGCACCTGTTTGATGGTCTCCGCCAGCGCCAGCAGGATGTCCTCGAAATACGGCTGCAGGCGCGCGCTGCCCAGGTCGAACATCGGCCGGTTCTCCGAGTCGACGATCTGGATGCGCAGGCCGTCCTGGGTGATCTCGAACAGGATCTGGTCCTTGAAGCGCTTGAGCGTGGGGTTCTCGTCGACCTTGTTCTGCAGCTCCTGCAGCAACAGTTCCAGGCGCTCGTGCTCGATCTTCTCGGCGAGGTTCTCCGCCTGTTCGGCGTTGACCTTGGCATCGTCCTGCGGGCTGTCGCGGGTTTCGTCCGCCTCGGGCTGCGCCTGGATCTGTGGATTCAGGGTCTTGTCCGGCGCCGGCGTCGGCGTGCCGCCCAGGTCGATCACATAGGGGCTGGCGCTTTCGGTGAAGCCGATCGGGTCCTGGAAGTAGCCGGAGATGGCCTTCTTCTGCTCCGGCGTGGCCGAGGACAGCAGCCAGAGCACGAGGAAGAACGCCATCATGGCGGTGGCGAAGTCGGCGAAGGCGATCTTCCACGAACCGCCGTGGTGGCCGGCGGCATAGCGCTTGACGCGCTTGACGATGATCGGCTGGTTGTTATCCATGCTTCAGCGCCCGCGAACCGCCTGCTCAAGCTCGGCAAAGCTCGGGCGATGCGCCGGCAACAGCACCTTGCGGCCGAACTCCACGGCCAGCGACGGCGGCATGCCCGAGGCGGAGGCCACCAGGCAGGCCTTGATGGCCTCGTAGAGGTTCAATTCTTCCTTGGCGTCGTGCTCCAGGGCGTTGGACAGCGGGCCGACGAAACCGTAGGCGGCGAGGATACCGAGGAAGGTCCCCACCAGCGCCGCCGCCACGTGGTGGCCGATGTCCGCCTGGCTGCCCTGGCCGAGCAGCGCCATGGTGATCACGATGCCGAGCACCGCGGCGACGATACCGAAGCCCGGCAGGCCGTCGGCCACGCGGGTCACCGCGTGGGCGGGATGCTCCAGGTCTTCCTTGAGGCTGCCCAGCTCCATGTCGAACAGCCCCTCCAGCTCGTGGGGCGCCATGTTGCCGGAGGACATGATGCGCAGGTAATCGCAGATGTACGCGGTCATGCGTTCGTCCTTGAGCACCGCCGGGTACTTGCTGAAGATCGGACTGGCGCCCGGGTCCTCGATGTCCGCCTCGATCGCCATCATGCCCTCGCGGCGGCTCTTGTTGAGCATCTCGTAGAGCATGCCCAGCACTTCCAGGTAGAAGACGTGGGTGAAGCGGTTGCTGAACATCTTCGGCGCTTTCTTCAGCACCGTCATGAGCGTGCTGCCCGGGTTCGCCTGGAGGAAGGCGCCCAGCGCCGCACCACCGATGATCAGCAGTTCGAACGGCTGGATGATGGCCGCGATCTTGCCGCCAGAGAGCATGTACCCGCCGAGCACGCTGCCCAGGATGACGATGATGCCGATGATTTTTGACATGGGGACCGGACTGAAGCTGTGAACAGAAAGGGAGGCACTTTTCCTGCCTCCCTGTTGTTATCGGAAATTTCGGGCAAGACTATAGGCCGAAAACACTAAAAACCAGTTCGGCGCCTCACGCATGTCCAATCCCGTGCCCAACCCAGAGCGTCTCGCAGACTGGCTCTCCCTGCTGGAAGAGCTGCCTTTGCCCATCCCCCAGGAGCAACGCGAGCAGATTCGCCGCGCACTGGGCGACAGCCGTCGCTCGATCCGCGACATTTCCGACCTCCTGCAGGACTGCCCGACCCTGGCCCTGGCCATCCTGCGCGAGGCCAACCGCGCCGAGAGCGCCCGCGACAATCCGGCGGAAAGCCTGGAAGCCGCCCTCAACCGCCTGGGCCTGGCGCGTGTCACCCAGCTGCTCGACCAGCTGCCGAGCCTGCCCGAGGCGCAGATGCCGCGCGCCCTCAGCCAGCTCCTGCTGATCAGCCGCCACGCCATGCAGCAGGCCAGCGGGCTGTTCGCCAACCGCCTGGCGCGCCTCTGGCAGGAAATCCACTGGGGCAGCCTGTTCACCCTCGCGCCGCTCTGGGCACTGGCCACCGCGCGGCCGGAGCTGCTGGAAACCTGGCAGCGCCAGGTCTATGGACAGGGACGCTGCAGCGCCGAAGTCGAGCGGGAGCTGCTCGGCATGCGCCTGCTGCCGCTGTGCCACGCGCTGGCCGAGCGCTGGCGGCTGCCCGAATGGATCGGCCAGGGCTTCACCCTGCTCAGCGATGACCGCCGCCTGCTGGTGCGCGCCCTGCACGTGGCGCATGCCGAGCCCGAGCCGCTGGGCCAGCAGCAGCGCCTGGACGCCGACCCGGAACTGGCCCGCTGGCTGACCCGCCCGGCCAACACCATCCTGCTGGCCAACAGCCTGGCGATGGCCGCCCACCAGTCCTGGGGCGGGCCGCACATGCTGCGCTGGCAGCGCCTCACCGCGCTCTACCTGCAGATGCCGCTGGCCGAACTGCAGCAGCAGGTCCACGGCCTCGCCGCGCAAAGCGCCCGGCGCCACGCCCGCCCGCTGCTCTGGCACCCGGCGCAAGCGCTGCTCTGGCCCTGGGACAGCCAGCGCTGGCTCAGCGCCCCGGCGTCCGCCGCCCCGCCGGACACCCTCGCCGAATGGCGCCAGCACTGCGCGCGCCTGCTGCAGAATCCCTCGCCGTTCGGCAACGCCGTGCAGTTGCTCGACACCGCCAGCGCCGCCCTCCAGGCCGGCGGCCTGCAGCGCGGTCTGATCCTCCTCGCCGATCGCGGCCAGGCGTGGCTGCAGACCCGCCGCCACTTCGGCCTGCCGGCGCAGGCCGACCAGCTGAAGCTGGAAGTCGCGGCCAGCGCGCTGCTGCGCAAGCTGATGCAGCAACCGGCGCTGCTGCGCCTGAGCCCGACGAACATGGCCGAGTTTTCCGCCGTGCTGCCCGGCGCGCTGAAGGCGCTGCTGCCCAGCGAGCACCTGCTGCTGCGCTCGCTGGGCAACGGCAACCGGGTGGTCATGCTGCTGGCCGCCGACCGCAACGGCCAGCCGCTGGGCGACCTGCACGCCCAGGCCTTCGGCCGCACCGCGCAGTGCATCGAACAGGCGGTCCGGCAGATGTCCCGCGGCGCGTCCTGAGCCACGCGGCGATCGCCGGGATTTCCGGTACACTGGCGGCCCTTTAGACTAGCGCCCCGCAACGGGCAGCCCAGGGCCGCCAGCTCACGCCGCCTCCATCATCACGGCGGACCGTCCGCCGTACCGGGAGACTCCGACATGTCCGCCTTCTCCGCACTGCCCCTGGTGATCGAACCGGCCGACCTCGCCAGCCGCCTCGACGCCGCCGAACTGATCCTGGTCGACCTGACCAGCGCCGCGCGCTACGCCGAAGGCCACATCCCCGGCGCCCGCTTCGTCGCCCCGGCGCGCACCCAGCTGGGCGGCACGCCGGCGCCCGGCCTGCTGCCAGCCAAGGCCGACCTCGAAGCGCTGTTCGGCGAACTGGGCCACAACCCCGATGCCGTCTACGTGGTCTACGACGACGAAGGCGGCGGCTGGGCCGGCCGCTTCATCTGGCTGCTGGATGTGATCGGCCACCCGCGCTACCACTACGTCGATGGCGGCCTGCACGCCTGGCTCGCCGACGGCCTGCCGCTGAGCCGGGAGGTTCCGCCAGCGGCCGGCGGCCCGCTGCCGCTGACCCTGCACGACGAACCCACCGCGACCCGCGAATACCTGCAAAGCCGCCTGGGCGCCGCCGACATGGTCGTCTGGGACGCCCGCAACCCCAGCGAATACAGCGGCCAGAAAGTCCTCGCCGCCAAGGGCGGGCACGTTCCCGGCGCGGTCAACTTCGAATGGACCGCCGGCATGGACCCGGCCCGCGCGCTGCGCATCCGCACCGATATGCCGCAGATTCTCCAGAGCCTGGGCATCACCCCGGACAAGGAAGTGATCACCCACTGCCAGACCCACCACCGCTCCGGCTTCACCTACCTGGTGGCCAAGTCCCTCGGCTATCCGCGGGTCAAGGGCTACGCCGGTTCCTGGTCGGAATGGGGCAACCACCCCGACACCCCTGTAGAGGTTTAAGGAATGTCGTTCAAAGATCGTCTGTTCATCCTCGGCCAGTACCTGCTGCCGCATCACCTGCTGTCGCGCCTGATCGGCTGCGCCGCCGAATGCCGCGCGCCCTGGTTCAAGGACCGCCTGATCCCCTGGTTCGCCCGGCGCTACCGAGTGGACATGCGCGAAGCCCAGGTCGAGGACCTGCGCGCCTACGAGCACTTCAACGCCTTCTTCACCCGCGCCCTGAAGGACGGCGCCCGCCCGCTGGACGAGGCCGCCGACAGCGTGCTCAGCCCCGCCGACGGCGCCATCAGCCAGCTCGGTCCGATCGAGCACGGCCGCGTGTTCCAGGCCAAGGGCCACAGCTACAGCCTGATGGAACTGCTGGGCGGCGACGCCGAGCGCGCCGCGCCCTTCATGGGCGGCGAGTTCGCCACCGTCTACCTGTCGCCCAAGGACTACCACCGCGTGCACATGCCGCTGGCCGGCACCCTGCGCGAGATGGTCTACGTGCCGGGCCGGCTGTTCTCGGTGAACCAGCTGACCGCCGAGCAGGTGCCGGAACTCTTCGCCCGCAACGAGCGCGCGGTGTGCATCTTCGACACCGAGCGCGGGCCGATGGCCGTGGTGCTGGTCGGCGCGATGATCGTCGCCTCCATCGAGACTGTCTGGGCCGGCCTGGTCACGCCGCCCAAGCGCGAGCTGAAGACCTTCGCCTACGACGAAGCCGCGCGCGCGCCGATCCACCTGGAGAAAGGCGCCGAGCTGGGCCGCTTCAAGCTGGGCTCCACCGCCATCGTGCTGTTCGGGCCGCAGCAGGTCAGCTGGGCCGAGAACCTCGCGGCCACCAGCCCGGTCCGCATGGGCCAGCGCCTGGGTGGCGCGCGCCAGGGCTGACGCCCGCTTTATAAGGCGGGCGGCCAATGAGCCGCCCGCCATGCTGTTCGCCTTGCTGCCTTGTCGTCCCTCGTCATGAAATCCTTCCTGCACCTCATGGGCTGGCGGGCCAACGCCACCAGCCATCTGGAAAAGTGGCTCTCCGCCTGCGGAGCGCTGTGCGGCATCGCCGCCATCTACGCCGTCACCCACTGGGTATTGCCCAGCGAAGCGGCCATCTGGGTCGTCGCCTCCATGGGCGCCAGCGCCGTGCTGCTGTTCGCCGTGCCCCACGGCGCGCTGTCGCAGCCCTGGGCGGTGCTCGGCGGCCAGCTGCTGTCGGCCACGGTCGGGGTGGCCTGCCAGAAACTCTTCCCCGACCAGGCCTTCACCCCGGCGCTGGCGGTCGGCACGGCGATCCTGGTCATGCACTACGCCCGCTGCATCCATCCCCCGGGCGGCGCCACCGCACTGGCGGCGGTTTCCGGCGGGCCGGCGATCACCGCGCTGGGCTTCCACTACGTGCTCAGCCCGGTGCTGCTCAACGTGGTGCTGATCCTCGCCGTGGCCGTGCTCTTCAACGGCATGTTCGCCTGGCGCCGCTACCCCGCGCCGCTGGCGCGCCTGCCGGCGACGCCGCGGCTGCCGGCGGGACCCGCGCCGGAAGACCTCTACCACGCGCTGCGCAAGATGGATTCGTTCATCGACGTGCAGTTCGACGACCTGCTGAAGATCCTCCAGCTGGCCCAGGAGCACGCCCAGGCGCAGCGCCTCGGCCCCGACGACATCCTCCTCGGCGCCTGCTACAGCAATGCACTGAGCGGCAACGCCTGGGCGGTGCGCCAGGTGATCGACGACCACCCCGGCAAGCGCGCGCGCCAGGACCAGCTGGTCTACAAGGTGGTCGCCGGCGCCGGCAAGGGCAACACCGGCGCCTGCCGCCGCCAGGACCTGGTCGAATGGGCCGCCCACGCGGTGATCCCCCAGGGCGACGGCTGGCTGCGCGTCACCCCACATGCCTCCGCCAGCGACGCCCTGCAACGCCAGATCAGGGGCGAAACGCCCCTGCCGTGACCCGTCGGCGCACCCACCCAGCGATGGGCTGCGGTGCGCGACGGATGCTGCTAGAGTTCGCCAAAAGCCGAGCGTGACGACCGGCCGGTCCACCAAACGGCCCAGAATGTGGAGAACCCTATCCCGCCATGGACAACAGTCCCCAGCAGTTTCTGCGTGTCCCCACCCCGACGCACGAGAGCCTGAGCTTCTGCAACGCCAGCGCGCGCGAGCTGAAATACTGGCTGGACCACCTGCCCAAGGCCAACCTGGGCGAGACCGCCCGCCAGCTCTACCAGGGGCTGATCGAGCTGAACCAGTTGAAGCTCCCGGCGGAGACGCGCCTGCACCTGCTGGAACTGTTCCGCCCGGAAGTCCAGTTCGTCTGCCAGCACCTGGAGCGCCACTTCCTCAACCAGTCCATCGTCCTCGACGAGCGCCCGCGCAAGGTCGCCAACCTCTGCCAGGCCCTGCAGAACCACCTGGCCATCGGCTACAAGCTGATCGTCGTGCGCGAGGCCTCCCGCGTCACCCGCGAACGCACGCAGCTGCTGGCGGCCGCCATCCAGCGCGCCATCCGCGCCCTGTGCGGGCCGCTGGTCCGCTCCTCGCAACTCTATTGCCCGGTGCCGGAAGGGCTCTGGCTGGAACTCCACCAGTTGTACCAGCTGGCGCGCCAGCACGACCTGCAGCACCTGCAGATCCGCGACGCCCTGGCCCGCGACGCCCAGGGCCTGAGCATCGAGCACGCCTACCTGGTGGCGCTGATGCTCGGCTCGGCGCGCTGCAACCAGATGCGCCAGCACAACATCGCCCGCCTGGCGGAAGCGCTGGAAGGCTGGAGCGCGGAGATACACATCCAGCCGGCCGACGCGCCCTCGACCCTGTTCGTCGTCGTTCCCCAGGTGGACGGCGCGCCGCGCTACCGCACCCTGTTCAAGGAGGGCGACCTGCCCGGCGGGCTGGGGATCGATCCGCACGCCCTGGTCGACCTGATCAAGGAATACCTGCTGTTGCTCCCGGAAAACCGCGCCCAGGCGCGGCTGAAGGTGCCCGAAGGCATTTCCGTCGACCTCCTGCAGCACCTCGCCGCCGCCTGGGGCGACATCGCCGAGCGGACCTTCCAGCGCACCCCCGGCCATGGCCAGCTCATCGTCTGCATCGGCATGAGCGCCCTGCACTATTTCCTCGCCGGCCGGCAGAACTTCGCCGACGTGCTCAAGATCCAGTCGCAGGTCCAGACCCCGGTGTTCAAGGCCGATGGCCAGGACGCCTGGTCCAACGCCTTCGACGCGCGACAGGTCAAGGACTGGCAACCCGGCATGTCGCTGGAGGAAATCGAGTACACCCCCATCACGCCCACCGACGGCAAGCACCCCGCGGCCGAGGCGCCCCGCGACGACTATCCGGTCTTCACCCTGCCCATCGTCAACCACAGCCCGGGCGGCTACTGCCTGACATGGCCGAAGGAGATTCCCAACCAGTTGCAGGCCGGCGAGCTGCTGGGCATCCAGGACACCCCGGAGCAGGGCTGGAGCATCGCCGTGGTGCGCTGGATCCGCCAGGTCCGCGGCGGCGGCACGCAGATGGGCATCGAGCTGGTCGCACCGCTCGCCCAGCCCTGCGGCCTGCAACTGCTGCGCAAGACCGAACAAGGCAGCCACTACCTGCGCGCCCTGCTGCTGCCGGAAATCTCCGCGATCTCGCGGCCGGCCACGGTGATCACCCCGCGCCTGCCGTTCCAGGAGGGCAATCGCGTGCAGATCAACCTGCACGGCGAGGAACGCCGCGCCACCCTCACCCGCAGGGTTACCGCGACCGGCAGCTTCACCCAGTTCGAATACCGGGCACAGGAGCCCATCGCGGCAATGAACGATAAGCCGATCACAGCATCGGGCGGCCGCGCCGGCGGCGGGGAGGAAGACTTTGACTCACTCTGGAAGTCACTGTAGATTCGGAAAAATCTCCATTCATCGCCTATTTGCTGCCGTCCAGTGCGGTATAAGCAGCCTCGCCCATGGCCAATGAAAAGAAAACCGTCCGCCTGCTGATCCTGGAAGACTCACAAAACGAAGCCGAGCGCCTGGTCAGCCTGTTCCGCAATGCCGGCCGCGCGACCCGCGTCCACCGCATCACCTCCAGCGAAGACCTCCTGGAAGTCCTCCCGCAGGGCTGGGACCTGCTGATCGCAGCCCCGGACAGCGGCGCCATGGCGCCCAGCGACGCCCTGAGCAGCATCCGCCGCCAGGCCAAGGACATCCCGTTCATCCAGCTGATCGCCGGCAACGACTCCGACGCGGTGACCGAGGCCCTCGCCCTGGGCGCCCAGGACGCCCTGCCGCAAGGCGAGGACGAGCGCCTGATCCTGGTCGCCAATCGCGAACTGGCCAACCTCGAGGAGCGCCGCGCCCGCCGCGCCGCCGAAGTCGCCCTGCGCGAAACGGAAAAACGCTGCCAGCTGCTGCTGGACAGCTCGGTGGACGCCATCACCTACGTGCATGACGGCATGCACATCTACGCCAACCGCGCCTACGTCGACCTGTTCGGCTACGACGACGCGGAAGAACTGGAAGGCATGCCGATGATCGACCTGATCGCCGGCAGCGACCAGGCGACCTTCAAGGACTTCCTCAAGGGCTACCAGACCACCGAGGACAACGCCGAGCTGACCTGCAGCGGGATCAAGGTGGACGGCCAGGACTTCAGCGCGCGCATGTCCTTCTCGCCGGCCACCTACGACGGCGAGCCGTGCATCCAGGTGGTGATCCGCGCCGAGACCGACAACGCCCAGCTCGAGGAAAAACTGCGCGAGGTCAGCAGCCAGGACCTGGTCACCGGCCTGTACAACCGCGGCCACTTCCTCGACCTGATGGACGGCGCCGTGGAACGCGCGGTGACCGCCAGCCAGCCGGCCAGCTTCGCCTACATGCTGCTCGACCGCGCCCAGACGCTGCAGCTGAACCTCGGCGTCGCCAGCATCGACCTGCTGCTCGCCGACCTCGGCAACCTGCTGCGCGCCCACTTCCCGCAGCAAGCCCAGCTGGCCCGCTTCAGCGACGACGTGTTCGCCGTGCTGCTGCCGGGGCTCCAGCCCGACCAGACCCGGCCGCTGTTCGCCAGCCTGCTGAAGAAGATCGAAGGCCACCTGTTCGACATCCACGGCCGCACGGCGCAGGTCACCCTGTCCGTCGGCGTCGCCGGGCTGGACGAAAAGACCACCCGCGCGCAGGACGTCATCGAGCGCGCCCACCGCAGCGCCGACGAGATCGCGCAGAGCGACGGCAACGGCCTGAAGCTCTACGACCCGGCCGATGAACTGGCCGCCGCGGCGAACCGTGGCGACACCCTGGCGATCATCCGCCAGGCCCTGGAGCAGAACAGCTTCCGCCTGCTGTTCCAGCCGATCATCAGCCTGCGCGGCGACACCCACGAGCACTACGAGGTGCTGCTGCGCCTGCTCAATCCGCAGGGCCAGGAAGTACCGCCGGCGGACTTCCTCGCCGCCGCCAAGGCGGGCGGCCTGGCCGAGAAGATCGACCGCTGGGTCCTGCTCAACTCCATCAAGCTGCTGTCCGAGCACCGCGCCAAGGGGCACGAGACCAAGCTGTTCGTGCACCTCTCCAGCTCCAGCCTGCAGGACGCCGAGCTGCTGCCCTGGCTGAGCGTGGCGCTGAAGGCCTCGCGCCTGCCGGCGGACGCGCTGATCATCCAGATCAGCGAGCCGGACGCGATCAGCTACCTGAAGCAGGCGAAGGCGCTCAGCCTGGGGCTCACCGAGCTGCACTGCCAGGTCGCCCTGTGCCAGTTCGGCTGCGCGCTCAACCCGTTCAATACGCTCAAGCACATGAGCGTCGACTTCGTGAAGGTCGACGGCTCCTACGTGCAGGACCTGAACAAGGCGGAGAACCAGGAAACCCTGAAGACCCTGATGGCCAGCCTGCACGCCCAGGCCAAGCTGACCATAGTGCCGATGGTGGAAAGCGCCAGCGCCCTGGCGACCCTCTGGCAGGCCGGCGCCAACTACATCCAGGGCCACTACCTACAAGGACCCAGCCAGGCGATGGACTACGACTTCGCCTCGGAGGAGTGATCCTGCAGGAGCGAGCTTGCTCGCGGGCTCTGCCCCCGCAGCGGGGATGTTCGCGAGCAAGCTCGCTCCTACGAGAAACCACCCCGCCGCTGCTCACAGGACCGGAGTGAAACGAAAAAGCCGCCCATCGGGCGGCTTTTTCGTTTCCGGCGCGGTTCAGCGCCCATCGGCGCCTTCGCGGTCGCGGAAGCCGAGCAGGTAGAGGATGCCGTCCAGCCCCAGGGTGGAGATCGCCTGCTTGGCCGACTGCTTGACCAGCGGCTTGGCGCGGAAGGCCACGCCCAGGCCGGCCAGGCCGAGCATCGGCAGGTCGTTGGCGCCGTCGCCCACGGCGATGGTCTGCTCCAGCTGCAGGCCTTCCTTCGCCGCCAGCTCACGCAGCAGGTCGGCCTTGCGCTGGGCGTCGACGATCGGCTCGATGGCCACGCCGGTCAGCTTGCCGTCGACGATCTGCAGCTCGTTGGCGAACACGTAATCGATGCCCAGGCGCACCTGCAACTGCCTGGCGAAATAGTTGAAGCCGCCGGAGAGGATGGCGGTCTTGTAGCCCAGGCGCTTGAGCTCGGCGAACAGCGTTTCGGCGCCCTCGGTCAGGCGCAGCGAGGCGCCGATCTCTTCCAGCACCTCCTCGGACAACCCCTTGAGCAGCGCCAGGCGCTCCTTGAAGCTGGCGCGGAAATCCAGCTCGCCGCGCATCGCCCGCTCGGTGATCTCGGAAACCTGGTCGCCGACGCCGGCAGCCTTGGCCAGTTCGTCGATGACCTCGGCCTCGATCAGCGTGGAGTCCATGTCGAACACCGCCAGGCGGCGGTTGCGGCGGAACACCGAGTCCTGCTGGAAGGCGATGTCGACGTTCAGCTCCTGGGCCACGCTGAGGAACTCCGTGCGTAGCGCCGCCGGATCGGCCGGCTCGCCGCGCACCGAGAACTCGATGCAGCCCTTGCCCTGGTCCGCCGGCACATCCAGCCCCATGCGCCCGGACAGGCGGTCGATCTGGTCGATGTTCAGGCCGTACTTGGCGGTGATCGAGCTGACCCGCTGCAGCTGCTCGGCGGTCACCCGCCGGGTCAGCAGGGTCACGATGTGGCGCGGCTTGCCCTGGCCGCCGACCCACTGCCGGTAGTCATCTTCCGAAACCGGCGTGAAACGCACCTGCTGGTCGAGCTTGTAGGCCGTGAACAGCACGTCCTTGAGCACCGAGGAGGCCTGCTCGGTATCCGGAATCTCGACCAGGATGCCGAACGACAGGGTGTCGTGGATCACCGCCTGGCCGATGTCGAGGATGTTCACGCCACCCTGGGCCAGCACGCCGGTGATGGCCGCGGTGAGACCGGGGCGGTCTTCCCCGGTGATGTTGATCAGGACGATTTCGCGCAAGGCGCTGTCTCCGCCGTGTAAAAAAGGCCGGTATTCTACCTTCTTTCCGGAGCGCTCGCCCGGTTGGCGGGCAGCGCCGCCGATCGGAATGACGGGCGTTCGCCCCCGCCGTTCCGGCTTCCGTCGTATTGACAGGCCCTGCGGCGCTTTGCCCCTCCGGAGGGGGCTCGTTATACTGCCCCGCATCTGCCCTACTGAAGACCGAGCCCGCTGTGACCCGGCCCACCTCCGTCAAGCCCGACAATTTCTTCCTGCTGCTCTTCCACGCCCTGCGTCAGCGCCGCGTGCCGATCGCCTTGCGGATCGCCATCCACACCCTGCTGTTGGTGGCTGCCGCGCTGGTGATCTACGCCTGGGTCATGGGCATGCAGTTCAAGCAGGCCATGCAGCAGCAGGCCGACGCCCTGGGCCAGAGCCTGACCACCCAGACGGCGCAGTCCGCCACCGAGCTGCTGGTGTCCAACGACATCCTCAGCCTCAACGTGCTGCTCAACAACCTGACCAAGAACCCGCTGGTGGCCCACGCGGCGATCTACAGCGTGGACAACCGCATCCTCGCCGAAGCCGGCACCCGGCCCAAGCAGGGCCTGCTGGGCGACACCGAGGGGCTGTATTCCACGCCGATCACCTTCCAGGAAGTGATCGCCGGGCACCTGCGCATCAGCCTGAACATGCGCCAGTTCGAGCAGCCGATGACCGTCAGCCTGCAGAGCATGGGGCTGATCAGCCTGATCCTGCTGCTGCTCACCCTGACCTTCGGCCTGCGCCTGGGCCGGCAGATTTCCACACCGCTGTTACAGCTGCGTGTCTGGCTGCGCGATCCGGACGATCCCGCACCGGGCGCCGGCCTGCAGAACGAGATCGGCGACCTCGCCCGCCAGCTGCAAGCGCGCCTGGTGCCGGAAAAACCGCCGGCGCCCGAGCCGGTGGTCGCCGCGCCCGCCCCGCGCCCGAAAGCGCCGGCTCCGGACAAGGCCGGCAGCGCTGACGAGCACGAGTTCGACGAGAACATCTTCTCCGAGGACGAACTGCCGGCCCCCGCCGCCCGTCACGGCGACGAGAGCGACGAGGATTTCCCCGAGGAAGGCTTCGAGGACCTCGCCCAAGAGCCGGCCATCGAGGACGAAGCGCCCGAGATCGAGCCCGAACCGGAACCGCTGTCCAGCGGCACCAGCGCCGTCCTGGCCGTTCAGCTCGGCGCCCAGGAACAGCTGCGCCGCCTGCCGCGCCCGCGCCTGGTCGACCTGCTGCAGCGCTACCGCGACTGCCTGGAACAGGCCGCGCGCCTGTACAAGGGCACGCTGTACACCCTCAACGACGGCGGCAGCCTGATCCTCTTCCACAGCCGCGACCACGACGAGGAATTCCTCACCAACGCCCTGTGCTGCGGCGAGCTGATGCGCGCGCTGGGCCATGCCCTGCAGATCGAAGTGGCCGACAGCGGCATCACCCTGCAACTGCAGCTGGGCCTGACCCTGGGCGAAGACGTCGCCGATCTCGAACAGGCCGAACTGCTGCAGGAATCGGCGGCGCAGGACGCCCTCGCGCTCAGCCAGCACAGCCGCAACCTGCTGCTGGTGGAGAAATCCATCGGCGACGACGAGAAAGTCCGCGAACGGGCGCGCATCCGCCCCATCGCCAGCCCGGAAAACGCCAGCTGCGTGGAATGGCTGAAGGAACCCTACCCCTCCATGCTGGAGCGCCAGCTCTCGCGCATGCGCGCCCTGCGCACCAGCTGATGCCGGGGCCGCGAGGCCCCTCATGGAGCGGACTCCATGACCACCCTGATCACCCATCCGCTGCCGGCGCTGGCCGTCGGCCTGGCGCTCGGCTCACGGGTGATCCCGCCGCGCCTGCTGCTGGCCGGCATGCTCGCCGCCTGCCTGCCCGATCTCGACGTCATCGCCTTCAGGTTCGGTATCGCCTACGGGGATGCGCTGGGGCATCGCGGCTTCAGCCACTCGCTGCTGTTCGCCGCCCTGGCCGGTGCGCTCGGTGCCGCCGCTTGCCGCCCGCTCGGCTGCGGCCCGCTGAAGGCCGGCCTGTGGATCGGCCTGGCGACCGCGTCGCACAGCCTGCTCGACGCCATGACCGACGGCGGGCTGGGCGTGGCCTGGTTCTGGCCGTGGAGCGGGCAGCGCTACTTCCTGCCCCTGCACCCCATCGAGGTCTCGCCCATCGGCCTGTCGCGCTTCCTCGGCCCGCGCGGTGCGCAGGTGCTGCTGTCAGAGGCGCGCTGGGTCTGGATACCCTGCCTGGGCGTTGCCCTTGGCGGCATCGCGCTGCGCCGCCTGCTGCGCCCGCGCGGTTGATTCGAGCTGCGCCTGGACCTGCTGCAGCAGCGAAGGCCCTTCCGCCGCGGCGTCCGGCAGCTGCGCGGAGTAACCCTGGAAGCCGGCGAAGCGCGCGCGGAAATCGAGATCGATACGGAAGCGGTTGTCCCAGCCCGCCGACGGCGCCGGCAGCAACTGATCGCAGCGCAGGTCCTGCTCCGAGGCACAGTCCCTGAACGCCCGCGGATAGAACTGCCGCTTCCACAGCACCCAGGGCGACAGCGACAGCGCGTCGATGCGGTTGTGCCGCAGGTCCAGCTCCAGCAGCTGCAGCAGACCGTTGCCGCCCAGGTACTCATCCTGGAAGTCCACCATCACCATGTCCACGCTGTGCCCCTGGTCGTTGAGCATCCGCGCATGGGCCGAGCCTTCGACGTGTCCGCTGAGGGTCAGGAAGATCTGGTCGTTGCGGCGGATCAGCTGCTCCCAGAGCAGCGGGCCGCTGTCGCTGCCCTCGTGGGAAAGCTGCGGCGCCTCACCCGCCTTGCGATAGAGGATGTTGTGCGACGCGAGGATCACCGGCACGTGCGGATGCGCATCGATGACCTGCTGCGCCCAGGCCAGCGTCGCCTTCGACGGACTCCAGTCGAGCGCCAGCAGGAGGAAGGACTGGCCGTACTTGCGGAACAGGTGGTACTGGCTCAGGCCGAGCGGGTCGCTGCCGCCGTAGGTGCTCTGCCAGGCCGCGCGCTGCGGGCCGAAATGATCCTTGAAGCGATCGCGGAACGAGCGCTGGTCGTCGGGCGTGGTGGCGCCGCGGATATCCCGGTCGCCGCTCATGATGCTGTAGGGCACGCCGCCCTCCTCCAGCACCCGCATCGCGCCGCTGGCGACCTGCCACTGGCCGAGGCTGGCGGAGTTCTGCACCACGTCGCCCAGATGCACCACCATCGGCACCTGCAGCGCCTCGGCATTCCTCGCCAGCCACGAAGTCTGCGCGAAAAAGGCCAGCGCCGGTTCGTAGGGCAGCCCCGCGAAGCGTTCTTCGCTGCGGAACAGGCGAAGTTCGCGGCGGTTGTTCTCGGCGTAGAACTGGGTATCCGGCAGCAACGGCAGGATGAAACTTCCCCCAGGGGCGCTCACCTGCAGCGGCTGCATCGGGTGCTGGCGAAAGAATGCCTGGTCGTGGGCGATCTGCTCGTGGCGATCGGTCCCCTGGCAGCCGCACAGCAGCAAACCGAACACCAGGGCGGATAACAGAAACTTCATGGTACGGAACCGAACGGGCTGGCGTTGCTCACGCGCAGCGGGCAATGGCCGCCGCCAGGCAGCGACGCCGCCGGCAACGCGGCGAGCTGGGCGGAATGATCCGGACCGGGCTCGCCGTGGGTGATCGGAAAGCAACCGGGGCCGTGGCGCAGCCTCTCCCAGGGGAACCGCACGCGCGCCGCCAGGGCGACGCACAGCGCCTGCCGGGTCAAGGCAGCATCTGCCTGACCGGGAAAGGAAAGTGGAAGTGACGACACGCCGAGCCCCTCGCAGGCGCGCTGCGGAAAGAGCTCCGCGCATCCGAGACCTGCAAACGGCGCCTTTGATACCACGGGGTGCGTCAAGAAGATGTCAAGCTGGGCGGCTGCGCCGGGATACCGCCCCGGCAACATGGAACGGCCCGGAAAACCAGCTTTCCGGGCCGAACGACGTCAGAAGCGGTAGACCTCGACATCGGTGCGGATCGGCACCACCAGCGGGATTTTCGGCCCCTCTTCCTTGGGCTTGGCCTGCTCGCCGGTGTTGGCGACCGCCGGCTTGCGTGCCGGCGCGGCCGTCGATTCGGCCACCGCCGCGGCGACCGGGCGAACGTCCTTGGCCAACTGGACCGACAGCCTGCGCAACAGGTCGCCCTGGGCGCGGACCTGGTCCTGGATGCTGCCCGAATGCGGCTCTTCCTCGCGGAACACGCGGCTGTCGCGCAGTTCACCCTTCGGGTCGAGCAGGCGCCAGCGCGCCTCCAGCACCGCCGGCTCCTTTGGGCCGGAATCCAGCCGGCTGATGGTCAGCATGACCTGCACCTGCGGGGTGAAGCCGGGCTTCTCCGGGAACAGGGCCAGGCGGGTACTGTCGAGCTGGCTCGACAGCAGGCGCAGCAGTTGCTGGCTGACGTTGGTTTCCAGATTGCCCGCCCAACGGGCGTCGGTGGACAGGTTGAGAATACCGTCGGCCTGACGCTGAACCATGGTTTCGCGCTTCAGGTAGTCGGCCAGGGATACCGGGCCAAGGAGCACAGCGACACCATTTTCGCGGGTCGGAACCGACGCTGCACCTGCATCCAGTTGATACAGCTGGGTCGGTCGATTCACTGTGCAGCCCGCCAGACCGAGGACGCTGGCGAGAGAAAGACATGCAAGGACGCGCAGAGCGCTCATCGTGAATCACCGTCATTCGCCGAAAATCGGCGCTACATCCAACATTTCAAGTAACTTCAGGCAACGCGCCGGGGGCGCCGGCTGCCAAAGGGACGTATCATCCCTCAACCGACGCCCGAGCTCCAGAGGCAGAGTGTATCGAGCCACGTCTCAGTCCTGAGACAGCGATTCTACCAGCAGACTGTCCACCCGCTGGAAACCGCGCGGCAGTTTATTGCCCCGGCGGCCCCTTTCCCCCTTGTAGTGCTCCAGATCGTCACCCTTGAGGGAGAGCGTCCGCTTGCCCGCCTGCAGCACCAGCGTCGCGCCCGTCGGAAGAACCGCCAGGTCGGTCAGGTACTCCTCGCGGCTGGCCACGCGGTCGCCCGGCACGCTGATGATCTTGTTGCCCTTGCCCTTGGCCAGTTGCGGCAGGTCGGAGACCTTGAACAGCAGCAGGCGGCCTTCGGTGGTGACGGCGGCCAGCCAGTCCTGCTCGACATCCGCGACCGGGCGCGGCGCCATGACCTGCGCGCCACCGGGCAGGCTGAGCAGGGCCTTGCCGGCCTTGTTCTTGGCCTGCATGTCCTCGCCCTTGACCACGAAGCCGTAGCCGGCGTCGGAGGCCAGCACGTACAGCGCGCTGTCCTCGGGCAGCAGCACGCGGTCGAAGGTGGCGCCCGGCGGCGGGGTCAGGCGGCCGGTCAGCGGCTCGCCCTGGCCACGGGCCGAGGGCAGGCTGTGGGCGGCCAGCGAATAGCTGCGCCCGGTGGAGTCGATGAACACCGCGTATTGGTTCGAGCGGCCCGGCGCGGCCACCTTGAAGCCGTCGCCGGCCTTGTAGGACAGGCCGGTCGCGTCGATGTCGTGGCCCTTGGCGCAGCGCACCCAGCCCTTCTCGGAGAGCACCACGGTCACCGGCTCGGTCGGCATCAGCTCGGTTTCCGACAGGGCGCGAGCCTCGGCGCGGGCGACGATGGGCGAGCGGCGGGCGTCGCCGTAGGTCTCGGCGTCGGCGATCAGCTCGTCGCGCACCAGCTTGCGCAGCTTGGCGTTGGAACCGAGGATCGCCAGCAGCTTGGCGCGCTCCTTGGCCAGCTCGTCCTGCTCGCCGCGGATCTTCATCTCTTCCAGGCGCGCCAGCTGGCGCAGACGGGTGTCGAGGATGTAGTCGGCCTGCAGCTCGGAGAGCTCGAAGCGCTGCATCAGCACCGGCTTGGGCTGGTCCTCGGTGCGGATGATGTGGATGACTTCGTCGAGGTTGAGGAAGGCGACCAGCAAGCCTTCCAACAGGTGCAGGCGCTTCTCCACCTTGTCCAGGCGGAACTGCAGGCGGCGGCGCACGGTGTCGGTGCGGTAGGTCAGCCACTCGCTCAGCACCTGACGCAGGTCCTTGACCTGGGGTTTGCCGTCCAGGCCGATGACGTTCATGTTCACCCGGTATGAGCTTTCCAGGTCGGTGGTGGCGAACAGGTGGGTCATCAGTTCTTCGGCGTCCACGCGGTTGGAGCGCGGGATGATGACGATGCGGGTCGGGTGCTCGTGGTCCGACTCGTCGCGCAGGTCGGCCACCATCGGCAGCTTCTTGGCCTGCATCTGCCCGGCGATCTGTTCCAGCACCTTGGCCCCGGAGACCTGGTGCGGCAGCGCGGTGACCACGATGTCGCCGTCCTCGATGCGGTACACGGCGCGCATGCGCACCGAGCCGCGGCCGGTTTCGTAGATCTTCTGCAGGTCGGCGCGCGGGGTGATGATTTCCGCCTCGGTGGGGAAATCCGGGCCCGGCACATGCTCGATCAGGTCGCCGACAGTGGCGTCCGGCTGGTCCAGCAGGCGCACGCAGGCGGCGGCCACTTCGCGCAGGTTGTGCGGCGGAATGTCGGTGGCCATGCCCACGGCGATGCCGGTGGTGCCGTTGAGCAGCAGGTTGGGCAGCCGCGCCGGCAGCACGGCCGGCTCTTCCAGGGTGCCGTCGAAGTTAGGCACCCAGTCCGCGGTGCCCTGGCCCAGCTCGGACAGCAGGGTCTCGGCGTAGCGCGACAGGCGCGCTTCGGTGTAGCGCATGGCGGCGAAGGACTTGGGATCGTCCGGCGCACCCCAGTTGCCCTGGCCGTCCACCAGCGGGTAGCGGTAGGAGAACGGCTGGGCCATCAGCACCATGGCCTCGTAGCAGGCCGAGTCGCCGTGCGGGTGGTATTTGCCCAGCACGTCGCCGACGGTGCGCGCCGACTTCTTGTGCTTGGCGTCCGCGTCCAGGCCCAGTTCGCTCATGGCGTAGACGATGCGCCGCTGCACGGGTTTGAGGCCGTCGCCGATATGCGGCAGGGCGCGGTCCATGATCACGTACATGGAGTAGTTCAGGTAAGCCTGTTCGGTGAAGTCGGCCAGTGACCGGCGCTCCACGCCCTCCAGACTCAGATCGAGGGTTTCGCTCATGCGTGCCTCACGGTGAAGATTGCTGGCGCAGCACCAGGGTGCCGTCCTGCTGGGTGAAATCGAGTTGCTTGAGGGCGCTCATGCCGAGCAGCACCTCGTCGCCTTCCATGCCCGGCGCGACCAGCGCGGACACGTCGTTCAGACGGATATCGCCAAGTTCCAGCGAAGGCAGGCGCGTGCGCCAGCCTTCGCTGCGGCCGTTGGCGGTGTTCAGGGTGACCGGCGCGCCGCGCGGCAGCCCCAGGCGAGCGGCCAGCGCCTGCGGGATGGCCACCTGGGTGGCGCCGGTGTCGAGCATGAAGGTCACAGGCGCCCCGTTGATCCTGCCGTCGACCACATAGTGGCCGGCGCGGTTGCCGAGCAGGCGCACTTCCACGTAGCCGGCGCCATGCGTCGACTGCGGCTGCGCGTTGGGGTTGTGCTGGCGCTCTTCCCAGGCGCCGAAATAGCGGGTGGCCAGCAGGATGCCCGCGCCCCAGGCGAGGAACATCATGACCTTGCCCAGCCGCTTCCCCGGCACCGCGTCGCTCATTTGCCACCGAGCCAGCCGCCGCTGGGCGCGGCGAAGCGCAGCACGTAGGGCCGCGAATCGCCGTCGGCGCGGCCGTGCTCGCCGTTGTCCAGGCCGATCCAGGCGCCCTTGTCGTCGATCAGCAGCGCCTCGGCCACGCCGTAGGGCAGGTCGTAGCGCCGCTCCGGCGCCAGCGCCCCGGCGGCGAACGACCAGCACTGTTCCTGCGCGCCGGTGTCGGCGTTGCGCCGGCAGACCTGGTGCGCCAGGCGCTCGAGGGTGAACAGCTTGTCCTTGTACAGCGCAAGGTCGGAGAAATCGATGGGCAGGGGACGCTCGCTCCCCAGCTCCGGCGGCGGCATCGCCACGCCACCCTCGCTGAGCAGCACGCAGTTGCCCTCGCACTTCCAGGCGCCGTTGTCGCTGCGCACCCGCAGCAGGCCACGGTGCTGGCGTTCCGCCGCCAGCCACAGGTGCTTGCCGTCCGCGCTGATCGCCAGCCCTTCGTAGAGCGCATTGAAATTCATCAGCAGGCCGTTGGCCCGGGCCTGGCGCAGCAGGCTCTTTGGCAGCGGCAGCCAGGACGCCTCGCCGGCCGCCGGCAGCAGCAGGACGGCCGCGTAGCCTTCGCTGGCCACATAGCGGTTGCCCGCCTGATCGCAGCCGATGGCCTCGAAGTCCATCGCGCCGCCGCGCATCAGGCTGCCGACGCTGGCCCGCGCGCGCATGCCCCAGGACAGCCCGCTGTCCGGCACGCCCGGCGGCACGAACGGCTCGGCGCTGGCCTGCCAGGCCTTGCCGGGCTGCTCGTCGGGCAGCAGGCGGTAGATGCGGTCGTCGTCACGGTCGGAGACCGCCCAGAATTCGCCGGCGCAGTTGGCCAGGCCCGACAGGTTGCCCTTGGGCATGCCATCCACCGGATGCTCGGAGACGAACTGCAGGGTGTTCGACACCACCATGGGCGCGGTCTCGGCCTGGGCCAGGCCGGCGAACAGCCCGAGAGCCGCCAGCAGCCAGCGCATCAGGCGAACACCTCCGCCAGGTTGCCCTTGGTTTCCAGCCAGGACTTGCGGTCGCCGGCGCGCTTCTTGGCCAGCAGCATGTCCATGATTTCCACGGTGCCCTCGGTGTCTTCCAGGGTCAGCTGCACCAGGCGGCGGGTGTTCGGGTCCATGGTGGTCTCGCGCAGCTGCGGCGGGTTCATCTCGCCCAGGCCCTTGAATCGGGTGACCTGCGGCTTGCCGCGGCGCTTCTCGGCGGCCAGGCGGTCGAGGATGCCGTCGCGCTCGGCCTCGTCGAGGGCGTAGAAGACTTCCTTGCCCAGGTCGATGCGGAACAGCGGCGGCATGGCGACGTAGACGTGGCCGGCTTCCACCAGCGGGCGGAAGTGGCGGACGAATAGCGCGCACAGCAGGGTGGCGATGTGCAGGCCGTCGGAGTCGGCGTCGGCGAGGATGCAGATCTTGCCGTAGCGCAGCTGGCTCAGGTCGACCGCGCCCGGATCGACGCCGATGGCCACGGCGATGTCGTGGACTTCCTGGCTGGCGAGCACTTCGCCGCCGTCCACTTCCCAGGTGTTCAGGATCTTCCCGCGCAGCGGCATGATCGCCTGGAATTCCTTGTCCCGCGCCTGCTTGGCCGAACCGCCGGCGGAGTCGCCCTCCACCAGGAACAGCTCGGCGCGCATCGGGTCCTGCCCCGCGCAGTCGGCCAGCTTGCCGGGCAGCGCCGGGCCCTGGGTGACCTTCTTGCGCTCGACCTTCTTGCCCGCCTTGAGGCGGCGGCCGGCGTTGCTGATGGCCAGTTCGGCCAGTTGCAGGCCCAGTTCGGGGTGGGCGTTGAGCCACAGGCTGAAGGCGTCCTTGACCACGCCGGAGACGAAGGCGGCGGCCTCGCGGGAGGACAGGCGCTCCTTGGTCTGGCCGGAGAACTGCGGCTCCTGCAGCTTCATCGAGAGGACGAAGGCGATGCGCTCCCAGATGTCTTCCGGCGCCAGCTTGACGCCGCGCGGCAGCAGGTTGCGGAACTCGCAGAACTCGCGCATGGCGTCCAGCAGGCCCTGGCGCAGGCCGTTGACGTGGGTGCCGCCCTGGGCGGTGGGGATCAGGTTGACGTAGCTTTCCTGCAGCGATTCGCCGCCCTCGGGCAGCCACAGCAGGGCCCAGTCCACCGCTTCCTTGTTGCCGGACAGGGTGCCGCAGAACGGCTCGTCGGGCAGGCGCAGGTGCTCGGAGACCGAGTCGACCAGATAGGAGCGCAGGCCGTCCTCGTAGTGCCATTCGATGCGTTCGCCGCTGGACTTGTCCTCGAAGCTCACCAGCAGCCCCGGGCACAGCACGGCCTTGGCCTTGAGCACGTGCTTGAGGCGGCTGACCGAGAACTTGTGCGAGTCGAAATACTTGGCGTCGGGCCAGAAACGCACGGTGGTGCCGGTGTTGCGCTTGCCGACGCTGCCGACCACTTCCAGGTCGCTGGACTTGAAGCCGTCGGCGAAGGTCATGCGGTATTCGTTGCCGTCGCGCTTGACGCGCACCTCGACCAGGGTCGACAGCGCGTTCACCACCGAGATGCCCACGCCGTGCAGGCCGCCGGAGAACTGGTAGTTCTTGTTGGAGAACTTGCCGCCGGCGTGCAGCTTGGTGAGGATCAGCTCGACGCCCGGCACGCCCTCTTCGGGGTGGATGTCCACCGGCATCCCGCGGCCGTCGTCGATCACTTCCAGCGAGTTGTCCTCGTGGAGGATCACCTGCACGCTCCTGGCGTGGCCGGCCAGCGCCTCGTCGACGCTGTTGTCGATGACTTCCTGGGCCAGGTGGTTGGGACGGGTGGTGTCGGTGTACATGCCCGGGCGCTTGCGCACCGGATCGAGGCCGGAGAGGACTTCGATGGCGTCTGCGTTATAGGCGTTCTGCTGGGCCATGGGGTCCCTACTTAATCAGAGGAAATTGGTTCAAAGGTCGAGAAGTCTACGTCGCGCCACAGGCCGGAGGGTATCCCGGCGAAGGCCAGCAGCGCCGGCAGGTGGCTGGCGAAGTGCTGGAACCCGTGGTCGCCGCCCGCCTCGATGCGCAGGGCGCAGGCCCGGTAGTAGCGCTCGGCGGCGCGGTAATCCAGGGTTTCGTCGGCGGTCTGCAGCCACACCTGGTAGCGCGCGCCATCGACCGGCGCCGGGACTTCCAGCGCGGCCAGGGCCTCGACGTGATCGTGGGTCAGCTCCCAGGTCTCGCCGCTGTAATAGTTGGTCTGCGGCCCGAGCTGGCCGTCGAACAGCCGGTGCGGCGCCACCGCCGGGTTGATCAGCACGGCCTTCAGGCCATGCCGTTCGGCCAGATGGGTCGCGTAGTAGCCGCCCAGCGAGCTGCCGATCAGCAGCGGCTGGCCGAGCTCCGCCAGCGCCGACTCCAGCTGCGCCATGGCCTGGCGCGGATGGTGGTGCAGCGCGGGAACCCGGACCTGTCCTTCCAGCCCCAGGTGCCGCATGGCGGCCACGAACTGGCGCGCCTTCTGCGAGGCGGGCGAGCTGTTGAAACCGTGGATATAGAGGAATGCAGTCATGGGCCGGGAGGCTACAAGCTGCAAGCGGCATGCCGCAAGTGGATCGAACCGGGGATGGCGACTGGTACGAGGCCGGCCTCAATAGCCCTTGACGCTGTAGTCGATCTCGAAGTCGATGCCGGTCACCCGCGAGACGCCGGTTTCCAGCGAACCGTCGGGATGCAGGCGCAACCAGCGGTAGCCCGGCGCGGGACTGTCGACGCAGAAATCCTCGCTGCCCGGGGTGAACTGCACGCAGGTGGACGGCGAGGCCAGCAGGCGCACGTCGCGGCGCATGCGGTCGATCTCCTGGTGCACGTGGCCCCAGAGCAGGCAGCGCACGTTCGGGTAGCGGTCCAGCACAGCGAAGAGTTTTTCCGGGTTGTAGATGCCGATGCGATCCATCCACAGGCTGCCGATGGAGACCGGGTGGTGGTGGAAGCTGATCAGCAGATGCTTGTCCGGCGCGGCCTGGATGGCGCGTTCGAGCAGGCCGATCTGTTCGTCGGTCACCTGCCCCGGCACGGCGCCCGGGATGGTGGAGTCGAGCAGGATCACACGCCAGGCGCCCAGGTCGATCACCGGCTGCAGCAGGTCGCTGCCGGCGGTCGCTTCGCGCATCGTCTGCAGTTCGTCATGGTTGCCGGGGAACCAGCGGATCGGCGCAGCGATAGGCGCGGTGATCTCGCGGAAACGCTGGTAGGACGCCAGGCTGCCGTCCTGCGACAGGTCGCCGGTGGCCAGCACCAGGTCGATGCCCGGCTGCTCGTCGAGGACGAGGCGGACCACCTGGCTCAGGCTGTCGGAAGTGTCCATGCCCAGCAGACGGCCATCGGGCTCTGCGAACAGATGGCTGTCGGACAGCTGGACCAGCAGGACCGAGGCGGTATCGGAAGGGAATTCAGGCACTGGAGGCAATGCGCCTTCTCCTGTGAGGCGGCGTCCACGGATGAGTGATCAGTATGGTGACAGCCACGCTTGCGGGCAAACCGGGAAAGCGTCACAGATCACAGTTAGGCACACGCGGCGCACGATGAACGGGCGGCATCATATCATGGCCATGCGCCATCATGACAGATCAGCGCTGCAGCACCGGCTCCAGCTCATGACCGCAGGACAGGCAATGGCTCAGCCACTCGCCGAGGAACAGGTTGAGCTGGTTCTTTTCGTCCGGCTGGTGCATCGCCTGGTTCGGATAGGGATAGATCGCCAGCAGGCGGCGCGCCTGCTCCGCGCCGACCACTTCGGCCATGCGCGCATCGTGGTAGACCCGCACTTCCAGCCGCGGCGCCGGCAGCCAGGGCAGGCCCAGTTCCTGGCTCACCCGCAGCACGGTGGTGTAGGGGCAGGCTTCCAGCACGTCCAGCGCCAGCACGCCGAGCAGCCGCTCGCCCTCGCTGAGCGCCACGCGGCGGGAGACCCGGGTTTCACGCATTTCCGGCAACAGGCGCATCAGGCGCAAGTAGTTCGCCTCGCAGGTCGCCTGCAATCCCGCCAGGTCGACGCGATAGCGCTCGCGCAGCAGATTCACACCCATAACCCCCGAACCTCGGCGCGGTTCAGCGCCAGCCATTGCAGGGCGAGCATGCTCGCCGCGTTGTTGATGCGACCGTCGCGCACGGCCTGCAGCGCCTCCTCGAAGGCCAGCACGTGCACGCGGATGTCCTCGCCCTCTTCCGCCAGGCCGTGAATGCCCGTCGCGGCGCCGCTGTCGCAGCGGCCGACGAACAGGTGCACCAGCTCGTTGCTGCCGCCGGGCGACGGCAGGTACTGGGCGATCGGCCAGAGCGCGCCGAGGGTCAGGCCGGCCTCCTCCACCGCTTCGCGGCGGGCGACCTCTTCGGGCTCTTCGTCCTTGTCGATCAGGCCGGCGACCAGTTCCAGCAGCCAGGGGTTGACCCCGGCGTCCATCGCGCCGACGCGGAACTGCTCGATCAGCACCACCTCGTCGCGCTGCGGATCGTAGGGCAGCACGCAGACGGCGTCGTGACGCACGAACAACTCGCGGGTCAGCAGCGGGCCCATGCCGCCGGCGAACTGCCGGTGCCGCAGGTGCAGCCGGTCGAGTTTGTAGAAGCCCTTGAAGCACTGTTCGCGCTTCTGGATCTCGACATCCTGGGGGCCTGGCTTGAACGTTTCCGACATCCCGTTCCACTCACTGATCGATTGAACTTCGCGCCATCCTATCGCGCCGCCCGGCGTGGCGCAGCCTCTTTCTCGGACCGTCCGGCGGGCTGCGCGGGCGGGCCGCCACACCCTGCCGCCGCGCGCCGGAGTGGTTCATACTGCCGCCGAACCTGCGGCCGCGCTGACGGTCCAACCCGCCCATGTCCGCGACGACAAGGAATCCCATGCGTCTTTTGAAACTCGCCGCCCTCGGCAGCCTCTGCCTGTTCCTGGGGGCCTGCCAGAGCCTGTTCAAGCCTGGCCTCGACGAACCGCTGTCCGCCCGCCACATCGCCTTCGAACACCTCAAGCCCGGCTGCCAGGGCGAGCAATGCCCGCTGTTCAACCTGGACACCCTGGGCTTCGACGACGAACCGGCGCTCAACGCAGCGATCGAGCAGCAGCTGCTGGAGCTGGCGCGCAGCCCCGACGGCGCCGCGCCGGCCAGCCTGGAGGTCTACGAGAAGCGCTTCCTGGACGGCGCCCAGCCCGGCTGGAGCAGCTACCTGCAAGCCAAGATCCGCGAACAGCATGACGGTCTGGTGATCCTCGAGCTGTCCAGCTATCGCTTCACCGGCGGCGAGTATGGCCAGCCGGGACGCGCCTTCATCAATTATGACCGGCGCCTGCACAAGGTGCTGGGCCTGCAGGACATTCTCCTGCCCGGCCAGGAGCAAGCCTTCTGGAACACCGCACGGCTGTCGCACCAGGCGTGGGTCCTGCAGAACAAGCTGGAGGAGCAGGACCCGGACTTCACGAAGGACTGGCCGTTCCAGGCCACCCCGCACTTCGCCCTGACCTTCGGCGCGCTGACGCTCAAGTACGACATCGACCGCATCGCCCCGCACTCGGTCGGCCATCCGGAGCTGAAGCTGCCCTACCCGCGCCTGAACGGCATCGTGAAGACCTATTACTTCCCGGGGCGCGGGGCGCAGTAAGGGATTGATTCGCGAGCAAGCTCGCTACGAAGAGCCCGTCCAGCATGACCGGGCGTCTGATCCTGTAGGAGCGAGCTTGCTCGCGAACAGCATCACGCCGAAGCCAGCGCCTTGGCGCCGATCCGCCCCAGCAGCAATTGCAGCACACCCGCCACCACCAGCGCCGGCAGGGTCGCGCCCAGGTCCGGCTGGTAGTTGGCCAGCAGGTGGTAGACCACCACGCCGCCGGCCCAGGCCAGCAGCGAGCCCCAGCGCAGGCCCTGGGGGATGGCGGCCGGCGCGCGGCGGCGCAGCACGAAGTGGTCGACCAGCACCACGCCGAACAGCGGGGCGAACACCGAGCCGATCAGCAACAGGAAGTTCTGGTACTGCGCCAGCGGCGCGAACCAGGCAATCAGGGTGCAGATCACGCCGATGGCCAGCGCCAGGTGCTCGACCTTCAGCGGCAGCAGGATGCCGCTGGACACCGCCGCCGAGTGGATGTCGGCGAAGGCCTTCTCCGACTCGTCCAGCAGGATCAGCAGCAGCGGGATGCCCATGCCGGCGCCGGCCAGCGCCAGCAGCAGCGCGTTGGCGTCGCTGCCCTCGGCGAACGCCAGGGTGTAGGCCACGCCCAGGCCCATCAGCCAGAAGCAGCCGATGAAGAAGCCCAGCGCGGCGCCGCCGAAGGTGTGCCCGGCGTGCTTGCCGAAGCGCGAGTAGTCGGCGATCAGCGGCAGCCAGGACAGCGGCATGGCGATGGCGATGTCGAAGCCCACGGCGAACGGCAGCGAGCCGTCGCCGGCCCGGGCCCAGAGCGCGGCCAGGTCGGCGCGGCGGAACAGGTCGAAGGTCAGCCAGAGGCAGGCGGCGATCAGCAGCCAGATGCCCCAGCGGCGCAGCACGCGGCGCACGAAGGCGAGCGGCCCGCTGACCGCCAGCAGGGTCGCCAGCGCGCCGAACACCAGGGTCCACAGCGCCGGGCTGGTCCAGGCGCTGCCGTCACCGAAGGCGCGGGTCGCCAGCAGGCTGGCGGCGTCGCGCATGACGATGATCTCGAAGGCGCCCCAGCCCACCAGTTGCAGCAGGTTGAGCAGCGCCGGCAGCGCCGCGCCGTGGCTGCCCAGGCTGAGCTTGAGCGAGGCCATGGCGGCGAGGCCGGTGTCGGTGCCGATCACCCCGGCGCCGGCCAGCAGCAGCACGCCGACCAGGGTGCCGAGCAGGATCGCGCCGAGCGCGCCGGCCAGTCCCAGGCCCGGCGCCAGCAGCGCGCCGGTCTGCAGCACCATCAGGCCGATGCCGAGGGAGAACCACAGGGAAAACACGTCGCGCAGGCCGAGCACGCGCTGGGCGCTGCCGACGACGACGGTGGGGGAGTAGTTGGTGGCGGTCACGATGCGTGCAGGGCTCAGTGTCGTTGGAATGGATTTTGTTCTGGCTTTGGCTCTTGTAGGAGCGAGCTTGCTCGCGAATGAACCCCGCTGCGGGGCTGTTCGCGAGCAAGCTCGCTCCTACAGGGTGCTGCCGGTCACACCTGCTTGTAGATCACCGAGCCTTCGTCCTTGAAGCGCGCGGCCTGCTCCTGGAAGCCGGCCTCGATGGCTTTCTGCTCGTCGGTCAGGCCGTTTTCCTTGGCGTAGTCGCGGACTTCCTGGGTGATCTTCATCGAGCAGAACTTCGGCCCGCACATGGAGCAGAAGTGCGCGACCTTGGCCGAGTCCTTGGGCAGGGTCTCGTCGTGGAAGGCGCGGGCGGTGTCCGGGTCCAGGGCGAGGTTGAACTGGTCTTCCCAGCGGAACTCGAAGCGCGCCTTGGACAGCGCGTTGTCGCGGATCTGCGCGCCCGGGTGGCCTTTTGCGAGATCGGCAGCATGCGCGGCGATCTTGTAGGTGATGATGCCGGTCTTCACGTCATCCTTGTTCGGCAGGCCCAGGTGCTCCTTGGGCGTGACGTAGCAGAGCATGGCGCAGCCGAACCAGCCGATCATCGCCGCGCCGATGCCCGAGGTGATGTGGTCGTAGCCCGGCGCGATGTCGGTGGTCAGCGGGCCGAGGGTGTAGAACGGCGCCTCGTCGCAGCACTCCAGCTGCTTGTCCATGTTCTCCTTGATCAGGTGCATCGGCACGTGGCCGGGGCCCTCGATCAGCACCTGCACGTCGTGCTTCCAGGCGATCCGGGTCAGCTCGCCGAGGGTCTCCAGCTCGCCGAACTGCGCGGCGTCGTTGGCGTCGGCCACCGAGCCCGGACGCAGGCCGTCGCCCAGCGAGAAGCTGACGTCGTAGGCCTTCATGATTTCGCAGATTTCCTCGAAGTGGGTGTAGAGGAAATTCTCCTGGTGATGCGCCAGGCACCACTTGGCCATGATCGAGCCGCCGCGCGAGACGATGCCGGTGACGCGCTTGGCGGTCAGCGGCACGTAGCGCAGCAGCACGCCGGCGTGGATGGTGAAGTAGTCCACGCCCTGCTCGGCCTGTTCGATCAGGGTGTCGCGGAAGATTTCCCAGGTCAGGTCTTCGGCGATGCCATTGACCTTCTCCAGCGCCTGGTAGATCGGCACGGTGCCGATGGGCACCGGGCTGTTGCGCAGGATCCACTCGCGGGTCTCGTGGATGTGCTTGCCGGTGGACAGGTCCATCACCGTGTCGGCGCCCCAGCGGATGCCCCAGGTGAGCTTCTCCACCTCTTCCTCGATGGACGAGCCCAGCGCGCTGTTGCCGATGTTGCCGTTGATCTTCACCAGGAAGTTGCGGCCGATGATCATCGGTTCCAGTTCGGTGTGGTTGATGTTCGCCGGGATGATCGCGCGGCCGCGGGCCACTTCGTCGCGGACGAACTCGGGGGTGATTTCCTTCGGAATGCTGGCGCCGAAGCTCTGCCCCGGGTGCTGGGCGTCGAGCAGGCCGGCGGCGCGGGCTTCCTGCAGCTTCATGTTCTCGCGGATGGCGATGTATTCCATCTCCGGGGTGATGATGCCCTGGCGCGCGTAGTGCATCTGCGTGACGTTGCCCCCGGCCTTGGCGCGGCGCGGGGTGCGCACGTGGGCGAAGCGCAGGTCGTCGAGGCTGGCGTCGGCCAGGCGCGACTGGCCGAACTCGGAGGTCAGGCCGGGGAGGATTTCAGTGTCGCCGCGCTCGTCGATCCAGCGCGAACGCACGTCCGGCAGGCCCTTGCGCAGGTCGATGCGCACGTCCGGGTCGGTGTAGGGGCCGGAGGTGTCGTAGACCATCACCGGGGCGTTCTTCTCGCCGCCGAAGGCGGTCGGGGTGTCGGCCAGGGAGATTTCCCGCACGGGGACGCGGATGTCCGGGCGCGAGCCGGTCAGGTAGACCTTTTTCGAATTCGGGAAGGGCTGGGTCGACTGGCGGTCCAGCTGTTCAAGGCGGGTGACGTTGTTTTTCTGGGTGCTCATCCAAGCTCTCCTGGGGGTGACTGCCGGGGAGAACCTGAACCGAGGGAGCCGCACCGAGCGGCGAAGAGACGCATCCCTGAGAGGGCTGGGGCCGGGGCGGGAAGGCGCCGGGGATGCGGACTTCTTGTTCCCTACGCGGGTCTTAACCCGATCAGGTTCAACGGGATCCGGAACTATCCGATCTCAGCCCTTCGCATGGGGCACCCCGACAAGAACGCCCGCAGTCTAATCAAGTGCGCAACGATTGGCCAATGCCGCCCGGCCGAAAACCGCGCAGGCGGCTACACTCCAGCCTCGGACGCCCCGTAAGAGGGTGCCTTGACCGCCACCGGCGGCAACCGTAGCCTTGCCTCCACCTCGCATCACTTTCCAGGACGAACGAATGCTGCGCAGACTCTCTCTGGCTGTCGCCGTGGCCACCACGACAGGCTTTGCCTGGGCTGCACAGCCCGCTCCGGCCGCCGCTCCCCAGTCCACCCGGACGGACCTGATCAGCGTCTACAAGGACGCCGTCGACAACAACGCCGATCTCGCCGCCGCGCAGGCCGACTACATGGCCCGCAAGGAAGCCGTGCCGCAGGCGCGTTCCGGCCTGCTGCCGCAGATCAACGCCGGCGCCAACCTGGGCAACTCCCGCACCTCGCTGGACGAGCCCAACCTGACGCTCAACCGCAGCAGCCAGGTGCTCCAGGCGACCCTGAGCCAGCCGCTGTTCCGCGCCGACCGCTGGTTCCAGCTCAAGGCGGCGGAGAACGTCAGCGAACAGGCCCAGCTGGAATTCTCCTCGACCCAGCAGGCGCTGATCCTGCAGAGCGCCGAATCCTACTTCGGCGTGCTCCGCGCCCAGGACAACCTGGCCGCCAGCAAGGCCGAGGAAGCGGCGTTCAAGCGCCAGCTCGACCAGTCCAACGAACGCTTCGACGTCGGCCTGTCGGACAAGACCGACGTGCTCGAATCCCAGGCCAGCTACGACACCGCCCGGGCCAACCGGCTGGTCGCCGAGCAGCGCGTGGATGACGCCTTCCAGGCCCTGGTCACCCTGACCAACCACGAGTACAGCGCCCTCGAAGGCATCCTGCACTCCATGCCGGTGGTCGCGCCGGTGCCCAACGATGCCAAGGCCTGGGTGGACACCTCGGTGCAGCAGAACCTCGCGCTGCAGGCCAGCAACTACGCGGTCGACGCCGCCGAGGAAACCCTGCGCCAGCGCAAGGCCGGCCACCTGCCGACCGTCGACGCCGTGGCGCAGTACCAGAAGGGCGACAACGACGCCCTGGGCTTCGTCAATACGCCCGGCACCACGCACTATGGCAAGTGGGTCGACCAGAGCAGCATCGGCCTGCAGCTGAACGTGCCGATCTACAGCGGCGGCCTGACCAGTTCCCAGGTGCGCGAGGCCTACCAGCGCCTGAACCAGAGCGAGCAGCTGCGCGAAAGCCAGCGCCGCCAGGTGGTGCAGGACGCGCGCAACCAGCATCGCGCGGTGAACACCGACGTGGAGCAGGTCAAGGCGCGGCTGCAGGCGATCATCTCCAACCAGAGCTCGCTGGAAGCCACCCAGATCGGCTATCAGGTCGGCACCCGCAACGTCGTCGACGTGCTGGACGCCCAGCGCTCGCTGTTCAGCGCCGTGCGCGACTACAACAACACCCGCTACGACTACATCCTCGACAACCTGCGCCTGAAGCAGACCGCCGGCACCCTGTCGCCGAGCGACCTGCAGGCCCTGAGCAGCTACCTGAAGCCGGACTACGACCCGGACCGCGACTTCCTGCCGCCGGACCTGGCCAAGGCCGCCGAAGCGCAGTTGAAGAACAACACCCGCTACTGAGCACCACGAAAAAGCCCCGCATCGCGGGGCTTCTTCTTTTGCGCGCCTGTATTTGCTCTATTTGCTCTGCGTAGGATGGCGTGGAGCGAAGCGATACCCATCACGATGGATAACGCTGCGCGTGATCCATCCCGCCAGCACGACTGCCAGAGCAACGCTGCCCCTATTGCCGGGAAAAGCCCCCGGCGCCCTCCCTCACTGGGCAGCCCAGGCGTTGAAGCGCTCCTCCAGTTCCTCGCCGTGGTCGACCCAGAATTCATCGTCCATCGCCAACCCCTGCGGCAGGTTCTGCGTCGAGGTCGGCACCCAGCCGGCCAGGTCGGACGGCAGGCGCTCGGCGGCCTGCCGGTTGGTCGGGCCATAGGCGATCTGCTTCACGTAGTCGACCTGGGCATCGGGCTGGTTGGCGAAGGCGATGAAGCGTTTCGCCGAGTCGACGTGCTGCGAGCCCTTGATGATCGCCCAGTAGTCCATGCCGTACAGGCTGCCCGGCCAGACCACCTGCAGGTTGCGCCCGCCCTTGAAGGCGTCGGCGATGCGCCCGGTGTAGGTCGAGGTCATCACCACGTCGCCGGCGGCCAACCACTGCGCGGGCTGCGCGCCGGCTTCCCACCACTGCACGTAGGGCTTGATCTGGTCGAGCTTGGCGAAGGCGCGGTCGACGCCGGCCTTGGTCGCCAGTTCCTTGTAGACGTCGGCGGGCTTCACCCCGTCGGCCAGCAGGGCGAACTCCAGGTTGTAGATGGCGCGCTTGCGCAGGCCGCGCTTGCCGGGGAATGTCTTCAGATCCCAGAAATCCGCCCAGGAGGTCGGCGCCGGCTTGAGCCGGTCGGCGTCGTAGGCAATCGCCACGCCCCACACCAGCGCGGCGGAACCGCAGTCCTTGGCGGCATTGGGAATCAGCTGGTCCTTGCCGCCGATCTGCTGCCAGTCCAGCGGCACGAACAGTCCCTCGTCGCAGCCGCGGGCCAGGTCCGGGCCCTCGATCTGCACCACGTCCCAGTCGGCGTGGCCGGTGTCGGCCATCACCTTGATGCGGGCCATCTCGCCGTTGTACTCGCTCTGGGTCAGCCCGACCCCGGTCTGCTTGCTGAACGGCTGGAAGAAGGCCACGTCCTGGGCCTTCTGGCCGGCGCCGCCGTAGCCGACCACCACCATGCTCTCGGCGGCCTGGACGGCGCCGCAGCACAGTCCCACGGCGAGCAGCAGCGGTTGCGCGGCGTTCTTGAGGCGCTTGCGGAAAATGTTCTCGCGGAAAGTCATCGGGCATACCCCATGTCGAAGGTGGCAGCGGGCGCGGCCGGAATGGCCGCGCGCACGCCGGACGGGCGCGCCGGAACAACGGGCAGAGGTAGATCGGTGGCCTGCGGGCGGGCCCGCAAAGCGAGGGGGGACCGTGCTGGACGGTTCATGCGCCTCTCCTCTTGTAGTTGTTGTGGAGCACGTCGCGGTTGCCCCGGAGAAGTCCGGGTGCGGCATCGAAACTACCCAGTCACTTTTAAAAAAACAAGTTGATTTTTTACTATTGGTAAATTTCTATAGCCTCAACTTAGACAACATTTTCCGATTCGGGAGAAGCCGCCGTGTCCCAGGTCCGTCACTTCCAGCAGTCCGCCCTGCAGTTCCAGTCCTACGGCGGCGAGCCCAGCGAGCGCGCCGCCATCTGCCGCCTGATCGGCCCGGCCGACAGCCAGACCATGGGCGCGGGCCTGGCCCGCTTCGACGGCGTGTCCATCGAGTGGACGGTGCTCTACGACGAGCTGATCGTGGTGCTCGAAGGCAGCTTCCGCCTGCGCCTGGCCGACCGCGTGATCGAGGCCCGGCCGGGCGATGTGATCTGGGTCCCCGAGCGCACCCCGCTGGCCTACGAAGGCGAGAAGGCCTGCGTGTTCTACGCCCTCTACCCGGTCGACTGGCAGGCCCGCAACGCCTAGTCGATCGCCCCGCCGCGCCGCGCGCGGCCGATGTTCAAGCACTGCACGACAACAAGAATCCGGAGTCGCCCGATGAGCCAGTTCCCCCACCTGTTCAGCCCGCTGCAGATTCGCGGCAAGACGCTGAAGAACCGCATCATGTCCACCGGGCACGACACCTCGATGCCCACCGACAACCTGGTCAACGATCAGCTGGTGGCCTACCACACCGCCCGCGCCAGGGGCGGCGTCGGCCTGATCGTGCTGCAGGTCGCCGGCGTGCACGACAGCGCGCGCTACACCTCCCACGTGCTGATGGCCACCGACGACGCCTGCATCCCCGGCTACCGGCGCATCGCCGAGGCCTGCCATGCCGAGGGCACCGTGGTGCTGTCGCAGGTGTTCCACCCGGGCCGGGAGATCATGGAATCCAGCGACGGCCTGCTGGCCGTGGCCTACGCGCCGTCCGCCTCGCCCAACGAGCGCTTCCGGGTGATGCCCCGCGAGCTGAGCCAGGCGATGATCGACGAGATCGTCGCCGGCTACGCCGCCGCCGCGCGCCGCCTGCACGCCGCCGGCCTCGACGGGGTGGAAGTGGTGGCCAGCCACGGCTACCTGCCGGCGCAATTCCTCAACCCACGGGTGAACCACCGCGGCGACGGCTACAACGGCAACCTCGACGCGCGCCTGCGCTTCACCCGCGAGGTGATCGCCGCGGTGCGCGCCGCCACCGACGAACACTTCATCATCGGCCTGCGCATCTCCGCCGACGAGCGTGACCCGGAAGGCCTCACCGAGGACGAATCGCTGCAAGCGGTGAAAGCCCTGCAGGGCGAACTGGACTACGTGCACATCGTCGCCGGCACCTCGGCGTCGCTGGGCGGCGCCATCCACATCGTCCCGCCGATGGCCATCGAGGCCGCGTACCTGGCCAACGAGGCCGGCACCTTCAAGCGCAGCCTGGAGATTCCGCTGTTCGTCACCGGGCGCATCAACCAGCCGCAGGAGGCCGAGCAGATCCTCGCCCGCGGCCAGGCCGACGTCTGCGGCATGACCCGCGCGCTGATCTGCGACCCGCAGATGCCGAACAAGGCCGGCGACGGCCGCCACGACGACGTGCGCGCCTGCATCGCCTGCAACCAGGCGTGCATCGGCCACTTCCACCGCGGCTACCCGATCTCCTGCATCCAGCACCCGGAAACCGGCCGCGAGCTGATCTACGCCGAACGTAATCCGGCCGCCCGGCGCAAGCGCGTGCTGGTGGTCGGCGGCGGGCCGGCGGGCATGAAGGCCGCCGCGGTGGCGGCGCAGCGCGGGCATGACGTCACCCTCTGCGAGGCCAGCGGCCAGCTTGGCGGGCAAGTGAATCTGGCCCAGCTGCTGCCGCGCCGCGCCGAGTTCGGCGGCGCCTCCACCAACCTGCAGCGCGAGATGCAACTGGCCGGCGTCGACGTGCGGCGCAACACCCGTGTCGACCGCGCGCTGGTCGAGCAGGAACGCCCCGACGTGGTCATCGTCGCCACCGGCGCCAAGCCCTATCGCCCGCCCTACGAGGAAGCCGGCAACCTGCAGGTGGTGGACGCCTGGCAGGTGCTGCGCGGCGAAGTGAAGATCGGCCGCTCGGTGCTGGTCACCGACTGGCGCGCCGACTGGATCGCCCCCGGCATCGCCGAGCGCCTGGTGCGCGACGGCCACCAGGTGCAGCTGGCGGTGAACGGCACCCACGCCGGCGAGAGCCTGCCGCTCTACGTGCGCGACCACATGGCCGGCGAGCTGCACCGCCTGGGCATCGCCATCACGACCTACGCCCGCCTGTACGGCGTCGACGACAGCACCGTCTACCTGCAACACACCGCCAGCGGCGAGCCGATGCTGGTGGAAGGCATCGACACCCTGGTGCTCTGCCAGGGCCACCAGCCGGTGGACGAACTGGCCGACCAGATCGCCGACCTCGCCGAGGTGCGCCGCATCGGCGACTGCCTGGCGCCGCGCACGGCGGAGGAAGCGATCTACGAGGGGCTCAAGGCGGGTTGGGCGGTATAAGAGCAGCCGCAAGCGGCAGGCCTCAAGCTGCAAGCAAGAGCCGCTGTTCACTTGTCGCTTGCGGCTTACAGCTTTCGGCTGGCGATCTAAACAACGCCGCCCTGAAGCGGCTTTGTTTAGAATGCCCCACGACGCCATTCGCCAGGACCCTCGCCGCATGAGCCGCAAAGCCCCGCAGGACGCCCCCGCCAACGCCGAAGCGCAATTCCTCGGCACCCGCATCCGCGGCCTGCGCAAGCGGCGCGGCATGACCCTGGCGGAGCTGGCCGAGCAGAGCAGCCTCACCGCCGGCTACATCAGCCAGCTGGAACGCAACCTGGCCTACCCGTCGATCCCCGCGCTGTTCAACATCGCCCGCAGCCTGGGCGTGACCATCCAGTGGTTCTTCGCCAGCGAAGTGCAGGTCGACCCGGCCGACGCCGGCTACGTGGTGCGGCGCAACGCGCGCACCAGCGTGCATTACGAGGACGGCATCGTCGACGAACTGCTCAGCCCGCAGCCCAGCCGCCAGTTGGAAATCCTCCACTCGCGCTTCCCGCCGGGCACCTACAGCCAGCAGAGCTACAGCCACGACGGCGAGGAAGCCGGCTACCTGCTCAGCGGGACGTTCGAACTGTGGGTGGGCGAGCGGCATTTCCTGCTGGGCGAGGGCGACAGCTTCAGCTATTCCAGCCAGGAGCCGCACCGCTACGGCAATCCGGGGGATGTGGATGCCGTGGTGCTGTGGGTGATCACGCCGCCGACCTTCTGAGGCTCGGATTCTGTAGGAGCGAGCTTGCTCGCGAACCCGCCTGACGCCGATGTTTCTGGAAGAGCCTTCGCGAGCAAGCTCGCTCCTACAGGTGCAACCATTGCGCTTCGGCGCGAAAGGTTGCCCTCAGCCCTTGATCAACCGCCCCAACCCGTTCAGCAGCCGCTCCAGCGCCCCCTGATTGGCCTTCATCACGCCCAGCCCGGCCTCGGCCATGCGCGCGGCGCCCGCCGGCTCGTCCCACAGGGCGGCCACCGCCACCGCCAGCGACGGCGCGTCGGCCACCTCGCGCAGCGCCCCGACCTCGCGCAATTGCGCGGCGATTTCGAGGAAGTTGAACAGGTGCGGCCCGGACAGCACCGGCTTGCCCAGCGCCGCCGGCTCCAGCAGGTTGTGCCCGCCGTTGGGCACCAGGCTGCCGCCGACGAAGGCGACGTCGGCCAGCGCATAGAGGAACAGCAGTTCGCCCATGGTGTCGCCGAGCAGCACCTGGATGTCCGCCGTCACCCGCTCGCCGGTGGAACGGCGCTGGGTGCGGAAGCCTTCGCGGGCGCACAGCTCGAACATCGGATTGAAGCGCTCCGGGTGGCGCGGCACCAGGATCAGCAGCGCGTCCGGGTGTTTCTCCAGCAGTTGGCGATGGCCGGCGAGAACGATTTCGTCCTCGCCGGCATGGGTGCTGGCGGCGATCCAGATCGGCCGCTGCCGCGCCTGCCACTGGCCGCGCAGGTCATCGGCGCGAGCCAGCAGTTCCGGGTCGATGGTCAGGTCGAACTTGATCGAGCCAGTGACGCTCACGCACTCCGGGCGTGCGCCGAGCCGGCGGAAGCGCTCGGCCTCGGCCTCGGTCTGCACGGCGATCCAGCTCATCTCCTCCAGCATCGGCCGGGTCAGCCCGGCGAAACGCGCGTAGCCGCGCGCCGAGCGCTCGGACAGCCGCGCGTTGGCCAGCGCCACCGGAATGCCGCGCCGGGCGCACTGATGGATGTGGTTCGGCCACAGCTCGGTTTCCATGATCACACCCAGCACCGGGCGCGCGCGGTCGAGGAAACGCGCCGCCGCCCAGGGCAGGTCGTAGGGCAGGTAGCAGTGCTGCACCTGGTCGCCGAACAGCGCGCGGATGCGTTCGGAGCCGGTGGGCGTCATGCAGGTGACGGTGATCGGCAGGTCCGGATGGCGCTGCATCAGCGCGCGGATCATCGGCGCGGCGGCGATGCTCTCGCCCACCGACACCGCATGCACCCAGATGCCGCCGGGCTTGAGCGCCGGCAGGCCGATGGCGAAGCGCTCGCCAACGCGCCGGGCGTAGGCCGGCGCCTTGCGCGAACGCAGGAACAGGCGCAGCGCGACCAGCGGCAGGCCCAGGTGGAACAGCAGGGTATAGAGGGTCCGGTTCATGGCGGCGGAGAGTAGCAAATTACCTGCCCGCACCGCTGCCCCGCAGCCGCACGACCGCCCGCTTCCGGCCGCGCCGCCGGGGCGTCCCGCTCTCGTAGGAGCGGATCTTATCCGCGATGGCCGTGGCACGGCGTCGGGACTTCGCGGACAAGGTCCGCTCCTACGAAAAGCACGCCAAACCGCGATGCGAGCACGGTCCGTAGGATGGCGTGGAGCGAAGCGATACCCATCAACCAGCACCGCATCGACTACAGCCCGGCCCCGTAGGAGCGGATCTTATCCGCGATAGTCGTGGCAGGGCGCCGGGACTTCGCGGACAAGGTCCTACGAAAAGCCAGTCACACCGGCGCGGCGAGGTGCTCGGCGAAGCATTCCCCCAGCCACTGCGCCGCCGGCCCCAGGGGCTCGTCGCGGCGCCAGACCAGCTCCACCACCAACGCTGGCGGCGTCCAGTCGCTGGCCAGCTCGATCAGCAGCGGCTGGTAGGCCGGGTACTGCGCCACGTGGCGCGGCAGCCAGGCCCAGCCGAGGTCGCGCATCAAGAGTTCGGCCATGGCGTAGAAGCTGTCGGCGCGCCACACCAGCGGGCTGATCTGCTCCCCACCGGGGTAGCGGCTGTCCTGCGGCGCCATCAGCAGCTGGCGATGCCGCGCCAGCTCGCGGCGGTCGGCATAGTCCAGCTTCGCCAGCTCGTGCCCGGCGCCGCAGACGGTGACCATCTCGATGGTGCCCAGGCGCTGGCGCTCCAGTTGCTCGGGCATGCCCTCGTGGTGGAACAGCAGGCCGAGGTCGGCGCGGCGCTCCAGCAGCTTGCGCGCCACGTCGCCCTGGGCGCCGCTGGCCAGCTGTACCTCCAGGGTGGGGAACTCCCGGGCCAGCGCCTGCAGCCCGGCGAGCACCGGCTGATAAGGCATGGCCTCGTCCTGCGCCAGCCGCAGCAGGGGCTCGGTGCCGCGCACCAGCGCCAGCGCGCGGCTCTCCAGGCGCTCGCACTGGCGCAGCACTTCGCGGGCTTCGGCCAGCAGCGCCCGGCCCTCGGCGGTCAGCACCGGCTGGCGGCCGCTGCTGCGCTCGAACAGGGTCACGCCCAGGTCGCTTTCCAGCAACGCGATGGACGAACTCACCGCCGACTGCACGCGCCGGAGCTGGCGCGCCGCCGCCGAGAAGGAAGACTGATCGGCAACGCTGACGAAAAGCCGCAACTGATCCAGGTTCCACTGCATGGCCTATCTCCGCAACCTATCTCAATAGCAGATAGGTAATGACTTTATCCCATCACCCGGATGACTAGAATGCCCGGCAGACCGAACGTCAGCTGCGTGTCGCTCATACCGAGCGGCGTGTCGTTCCGGAGAGGCCCCACCATGCCCGGCTATCTCTACCTCGCCATCGCCATCGTCGCCGAAGTGATCGCCACCGCCTCGCTGAAGTCGGTGAAGGGCCTGTCGACTCCCCTGCCGCTGCTGCTGGTGATCGTCGGCTACGCGATTTCCTTCTGGATGCTCACCCTGGTGGTGCGCAGCATCCCGGTGGGCATCGCCTACGCCATCTGGGCCGGCCTGGGCATCGTGCTGGTCAGCGTCGCCGCGCTGGTGCTCTACCAGCAGAAGCTCGACACCCCCGCCATCCTCGGCATGTGCATGATCGTCAGCGGCGTGATCGTCATCCAGTTGTTCTCCCGAACCGCCGGCCATTGAACCTGCGCCCTCAATTTGCAGGAGCGAGCTTGCTCGCGAACCAGCCCCCGTATCTGATGGCGTTCGCGAGCAGGCTCGCTCCTACGAGAACAGCCTGAGCCGGCAAGCGTTTGCCGCCACTCCCAGGCGTTATACTGCGCGCTTCGTTTTTCCCTCGAGGCGCTTTCATGTCCGAATCCCTGAGCACCGACATCCTCATCGTCGGCGGCGGCATCGCCGGTCTCTGGCTCAACGCCCGCCTGCGACGCGCCGGCTTTTCCACCGTGCTGGTGGAAAACGCCGCGCTGGGCGGCGTGCAGAGCATGCGCTCGCAAGGGATCATCCATGGCGGCACCAAGTACGCGCTGCACGGCGCGCTGACCGGCGCCTCGGAAGCCATCGCCGACATGCCGGCGTTGTGGCGCGACTGCCTGGCCGGCAGCGGCGAGGTGGACCTGCGCGGCGTGCGCGTGCTGTCCGACGCGCACTACCTGTGGTCGCCCGGCGGCCTGGCCGGCAATCTCACCAGCTTCTTCGCCAGCAAGGCGGTGCGCAGCCGCGTCGCCCAGGTGAAGGGCGCCGACCTGCCGCCGGCGCTGCAGGACAAGGCCTTCAAGGGCAAGGCCTACCGCCTCACCGAACTGGTGCTGGACGTGCCCAGCCTGATCGCCCGCCTCGCCGAACTGGCCGGTGACAGCCTGCTGGCCGGCGAGCGCATCGAAGCGCTGCGCGACGGCGACACGCTGGCCGGCCTGCGCGTCGATGGCCGCGAAATCCGCGCCCAGCGCGTGGTGCTCAGCGCCGGCGCCGGCAACGAGGCGCTGCTGCGCGAACTCGGCCTGGAGCAGCCGGCCATGCAGCGCCGCCCGCTGCACATGGTGCTGGTCACCGCGCCGACGCTGAAACCGCTCTACGCCCACTGCCTGGGCGGCGGCCCCAAGCCGCGCGTCACCGTCACCACCCATCCGCTGGGCGATGGCCAGTGGGTCTGGTACCTCGGCGGCGACCTCGCCGAAGCCGGCGGCGTGGCCCGCGACGAAGCCGGGCAGATCGCCGAGGCGCAGCGCGAACTGCACAAGCTGGTGCCCTGGATCGACCTGTCCGCCGCGCGCTGGGCCACCCTGCGGGTTGACCGCGCCGAGCCGGCGCAGAGCAACCTGCTGCGCCCGGACAGCGCCTTCCTTGCCGAAGACGGCGCGCTGCTGGTCGGCTGGCCGACCAAGCTGGCCCTGGCGCCGAACTTCGCCGATCGCGTGCTGGAGTCCCTGGAAAAGCACGGCATCCGCCCGCAGGCGGGCACCGCCCTGCCCGACCTGCCGCGCCCGGCCATGGCCCGCCCGGTGTGGGAGGAACTGCTCGGATGAAGACCCTGCACCACCTGCACCGCCCGCTGGGCAGCACCGGCCTGAACGTCTCGCCGCTGGGCCTGGGCACCGTGAAGCTGGGCCGCGACCAGGGCGTGAAGTACCCCGAGGGCTTCCGCATCCCCGATGACCGCGAGGCCGCCGACCTGATCGCACTGGCCCGCGAGCTGGGCATCAACCTGATCGACACCGCGCCGGCCTACGGCCGCAGCGAGGAACGCCTCGGCCCGCTGCTGCGCGGCCAGCGCGACCAGTGGGTGATCGTCAGCAAGACCGGCGAGGAGTTCGACGCCGGCCAGTCGCACTTCGACTTCAGCGCCGCCCACACCCGCCGCTCGGTGGAGCGCAGCCTCAAGCGCCTGGAAACCGACTACATCGACCTGGTGCTGGTGCATTCCGACGGCAACGATCTGGACATCCTGCAGGGCACCGAGGTCTACGCGACCCTGGAGCGCCTCAAGGAAGCGGGCCTGATCCGCGGCTTCGGCTTCTCCGGCAAGACCGTCGACGGCGGCCTGCTGGCCCTGGAGCGCGGCGACTGCGCGATGGTCACCTACAACCTCAACGAGCAGGCGGAAAAGGCCGTGATCGACCATGCCCTGGCCCATGGCCGCGGCATCCTGATCAAGAAGGCCCTGGCCAGCGGCCACGCCGCCCTCGCCCCCGGCGTCGACCCGGTGCGCGCCAGTTTCGAGCTGGTGCTGGGGCATCCCGGGGTGGCCAGCGCCATCGTCGGGACCATCAATCCGCTGCACCTGCGCCATAACGTGAGCATCGCCGCCGAAGTCCTCGACCGCTGATCGGCGGTCATGTGAATGACCTGTTCCTGTGCCATGCTCAGTCTCCCCCGGGGAAAACCGTGGGCATAGAAAATGTCGCCGGCCGGTGATTCCCAAGCAATAGCCCCGGAATCACCAAGCCTTTCAGGGAAAAATCCGGAAATCCTCTTGATTTTCGATAGCACCAGGGCCGGTGCAAGGCTGTCTCGGCTTCAGCGACCCGCGCAATCGATCGGCCCGACCGCCTCCAGCAGACGGCCAGTGTTCGCCTCGGCGCCGCCCGGTGCCCTGTACGAAAAGGAGCCCACATGCCCCGCATGCTCGCCCGCAAGGACCCGACCGCCTTCAAGACCCTGCCCCTGCTGGTGGAAGCCGGCACGGACGGTCTCACCTACCAGACCCTCGGCAAGCCCCTGAACTTCGCCCAGGTGCTGGAGCGCCGCCGGCCGATCCAGGTCGATCACTGCGAACGCTTCGTCACCGAACTGGCCAACCTCGGCGTCTCGGTGCGCCTGACCCTGAACTTCCAGGGCCGCGACCACTGGATCCTGGTGCGCCAGCGCCGCCTGGACCGTGGCGACACGGTGCTCAAGCTGATCTCCGGCTACGTGCCGGCCCACGAACTGAACCTGCCGTTGCTCACCGCGATCCAGGAAGTCGCCGAGGAGTGCCTGGTGGAAACCGCCGACGGCTGGCTCGGCGGGCGCTTCGGCGACACCTGGCTGCCGACGCCCTACGAGGGCAGCCTGCGTTACCGCGAGAGCGGCCACTTCTCCCTCACCCCGCTGTCCGGCGCCTCGCGCCCGGTGCAGGCCGGCGCGCTGCGCCTGCTGGAGCGCCCGCAGGCGTACGTGCACCTGCCGACCGCCTCGCTGCAACTGGTCTACGACCTGCGCATGGAACTGCCCCGGGACGCCCGCGACGTCAGCCTGTTCCACGTCGACGAGAAGCTCGAAAGCGGCCCGCTGGTGGCCCGCCTGGACCGCCGCCGGCCGGACCTCTACCTGCTGCCGCTGGACCATGGCCAACCCACCGGCGAGCTCTACACCCTGAGCAAGGGCGAGCTGCGCAAGGCCGGCACCCGGGGCCTGTGGCTGTCGGAAAGCTTCGCCGCCCAGGACGGCTGGCTGGTGCGCGAGGAGCGCATTCGTTTCCGCGAATGGATGGAGCAGTGGCCGCCCGCCGCCGGCAATGCCGGCAGCGGGCGGCGCACGGCCTGATCCCACCACCGTGATCCGGCTGGCCTGACGGCCTGATCGGAGTAGCACTCCCTGCAGGAGCGAGCTTGCTCGCGAACAAAGCTGACCAGCCACTCCGTCGTTGGGCGGTTCGCGAGCAAGCTCGCTCCTACGAAAAACCGCCCACGACCACTGGCCGTTCACTTCAGCTGACTGGAACTCTTGCCGAGCAACCGCCGGGCGATGATCAGCAACTGGATCTGCTGGGTGCCCTCGAAGATGTCGAGGATCTTCGAGTCCCGCGCCCACTTCTCCAGCAGTTCCTCTTCCCCATAGCCCAGCGCGCCGGCCAGCTCCACGCACTTCAGCGTCACCTCGTTGGCCACCCGCCCGGCCTTGGCCTTGGCGATGGACGCCTCCCTGGAGTTGGGCAGGCGGTTGTCGGCCATCCAGGCGGCCTTGAGGGTCAGCAGGCGCGCGGCCTCCCATTCGGCCTCCAGCCGGTACAGCATCGCCTCGGCATGGCTGGCGGTCAGCAGCGCCTGGCGGTAGTCGAAGCGGCAGCCGGCCTTCTTCAGCAGCTCGCGGGTGCGGTCCAGCGACGCCTTGGCCACGCCCACGGCCATGGCCGCCACCAGCGGGCGGGTGTTGTCGAAGGTCTCCATCACCCCGGCGAAGCCCTTCCCCACGTCGATCTCGGCGTTGCCCAGCAGGTTGGCCGCCGGCACGCGGCAATCGCTGAAGCTGATCGAGGCGGTGTCCGAGGCCTTGATGCCGAGCTTCTTCTCCAGACGGGTGACGGTCATCCCCGGCGTGCCCTTCTCCACCACGAAGGACTTGATCGCCGCGCGGCCCAGGCTCCTGTCCAGGGTCGCCCAGACCACCACCGCGTCGGCGCGGGCGCCGGAGGTGACGAAGATCTTCTCGCCGTTGAGCACGTAATGCTCGCCATCGCGGGTGGCGCTGGTGCGGATCGCCGCCGAGTCGGAGCCGCAGCCCGGCTCGGTGATCGCCATGGCCGCCCAGGTGCCGGAGAAGCGCTGGAGCTGCTCCTCGTTGGCCACCGCGGCGATGGCGGCGTTGCCCAGGCCCTGGCGCGGCATGGCCAGCAGCAGGCCGACGTCGCCCCGGCACATTTCCATCACGCCCAGGCAGGCGGAGAGGTTGCCGCCGTTCTTCACGCCCTCCTCCGCGCCGGCCTTGCGCTTGCTGGCGGAGGTGGCGCCGACGGCGTCCGGCGAGCCGGCGTTCATGCCGTCGAGCAGCGCGGCCAGCAGGTCGAGCTCCTTGGGATAGGCGTGCTCGGCCTTGTCGTACTTGCGCGAGATCGGTCGCAGGTAGTTCTCCGCCACCTGGCGCGCCTGGTGCTGCAGGGTACGGAATTTCTTCGGCGTTTCGAGGTACATGGGCAGCTCCTCAGAGGTGCAGGCCGCCGGCCATCAGGCCGACCGCGCGCAGGTCGCGATACCAGCGCTCGGCCGGGTGTTCCTGGGTGAAACCGTGGCCCCCGAGCAGTTGCACCGCGTCGGTGCCGATCTTCATCGCCTTCTCGGCGCAGAGCAGCCGCGCCAGATACGCCTCGCGGTGGAACGCCTGGCCACGCTCGGCCAGCGCGCAGGCGCGCCAGAGCATCAGGCGCATGGCGTCCAGCTCGACGGCGATGTCCGCGACCATGAAGGCCACGCCCTGGCGGTGGCTGATCGGCTCGCCGAACGCCTCGCGCTCGTTGCAGTAGGCGATCACATAGTCCAGCGCGGCCTGCCCGGTGCCCACCGCCAGCGCGCACCAGGCCAGCGCGGCGTGGTCGAGGAAGGCCGTGTAGTCGAAGCGCTCCGCCGCCAACCGCTGCCCGGCCGGCACCTTCACGCTCTTCAGACGAACCCGCGCGGTGCCGGCGGCCTTCAGGCCCATGGCCGGCTCGGCACGCACCTCGACGCCCCGGGCACGGGTATCGACGAGGAACAGCGCCGGGCCATCGCCAGCCTCCGCGGCGACAATCAGCTTCTGCGCGTCCACGCCGCGCAGCACCAGGCACTTCTCGCCGGACAGCAGGTAATGCCCGCCGCGCTTGCGTGCCTTGGTGGATAGGCGCTGCGGATCGGCCAGCAGCTGCGGCTCGTTCACCGCGATGGCGATCAGCGGCGCCGCGTCTTCGCCGATGAAAGCCGGCAGCCAGCGCGCCTGCTGCTCGGGCGAAGCCCAGCGGCGGATGCAGTTGGCCGCCGACAGCGGCACCAGCAGCGCGGCGGCCAGGCTCAGGTCGCCGCGGGCGAGGGCTTCGGCGATCAGCGCGTTGGTCACCACGGTGCGCTCGCCGGCCATGCCGCCGTGCACTTCGCCGACGCCGTAGTGGGTCAGGCCCAGTTCCTGCGCCTGGGCCAGCAGCTCCAGGCTCAGGCCGGCCCTGGCGTCCGCGTCATGGGCGGCCGGGCGCAGCACCTCGGCGGCGAAGCCTTCGAGCATCTCCACCAGCATCTGCTGCTCGTCGGACAGGGACAGGTCGAACAGACCGTCCGGGTCGGCCTCGCGCGGGGCCCTGGTCTGCTTGGCGGCCCGCTCGCTGACCAGCCGGAAGCCGGTGCGGCTGCCGCTGTAGAGCAGCTTCTCGAAGGGTTTGCGCAGCTTCAGGCGATCCGGCCAGTCGGCCTGGGCGACGCGGTTCAGCATGGCCAGGGCGCGGCCCTGCACATCGGTGGTCATGGCATCTCGCTCCACGCGGGAAGGATGCCAGCGATCATGCGCCGGGAATCGGCGGGGGGACCATGACCGCTTTGCCGCCAACCATTGGCAGAGCGGTCAGTGGCGACTCTCGGTCTGCCGGCCGGATCGCGAGGCTGGAGGCGAGTCCGCAGGATGGGTGGAGCTTGCGATACCCATCGGCGTTGCCTGCCGGGTCATCGATGGGTATCGCTTCGCTCCACGCCATCCTACGGCGTGTAGGAGCGAGCTTGCTCGCGAACCGCCCCCGCAGCGGAGCCATTCGCGAGCAGGAACCAGGCGCCCCCCTCGCTCCGACGAAGAGCAGGCTCAGCCCTGGTGGAGGATCTTCTCGACGATGGCGGTGGTGGAGCTGTTTTCCACCAGGCCGAGCACGCGCACCTCGCCGCCGTAGGCCTTGACGATCCCGGCGCCGACCACCTGGTCGACGCCGTAATCGCCGCCCTTCACCAGCACGTCCGGGCGGACTTCGGCGAGCAGGCGCTCGGGGGTGTCTTCGCCGAAGCTGACGACCCAGTCCACCGCGCCGAGGCCGGCCAGCACGGCCATGCGCCGGTCGACGCTGTTGATCGGCCGGCCCGGGCCTTTCAGGCGGGTCACCGAGCCGTCGTCGTTGACCGCAACGATCAGCCGGTCGCCCTGGGCGCGCGCCTGTTCCAGGTAGGTCACGTGGCCGGCGTGGAGGATGTCGAAGCAGCCGTTGGTGAAGACGATCTTCTCGCCGTGGGCGCGGGCGTCCTCGATGGCCAGCAGCAGTTGGTCGAGGCTCAGCACGCCGCGCTCGGAGCCCTGCTCGCGCTGCACCGCGCGGCGCAGTTCCGGGGCGCTGATGGCGGCGGTGCCGAGCTTGCCGACGACGATGCCGGCGGCCAGGTTGGCCAGGGCCACGGCCTGCGGCAGGTCCTCGCCGGCGGCCAGGGCGCCGGCCAGGGTGGAAATCACGGTGTCGCCGGCGCCGGTGACGTCGAACACTTCGCGGGCGCGGGCCGGCAGGTGCAGGGCGCTGTGGCCGGGGCGCAGCAGGGTCATGCCGTGCTCGCCACGGGTGACCAGCAGCGCGCCGAGCTCCAGCTCGGTCATCAGTTGCTGGCCCTTGGCGACCAGCTCGGCCTCGTCGACGCAACCGCCGACGATGGCTTCGAATTCGGAGAGGTTCGGGGTGATCAGGCTGGCGCCACGGTAGATGGCGAAGTCCTTGCCTTTCGGGTCGGCCAGCACCGGGATGCCGCGCTGGCGGGCGGCCTGGATCAGCTGCTGGTGGTTCTTCAGCGCGCCCTTGCCGTAGTCGGAAAGCACCAGCACGCGCACCTGGTCGAGCAGCGCCTCGACGTCGGCGGAGAGGGCCGCAGCGTCGGTGCGGAAGGCTTCCTCGAAGTCCACGCGCAGCAGTTGCTGGTGGCGGCTCATGACCCGCAGCTTGACGATGGTCGGCTGGCCGGCGATGCGCTGGAAGCGGGTGGTCACGCCCACCGCCTGCAGGCTGTCGCTGAGGCTGTCGGCGGCCTCGTCGACGCCGGTGACGCCGACCAGGAAGGCCGGGGCGCCGAGGGCGGCGAGGTTCAGCGCGACGTTGGCGGCGCCGCCGGGACGGTCCTCATGCTGCTCGACCCGCACCACGGGCACCGGCGCCTCGGGCGAGATGCGCGAGGTCGCGCCGTGCCAGTAGCGGTCGAGCATAACGTCGCCAACCACCAGCACGGGGGCCTGATCGAATCGGGGCATGGTCAGTTTCATGGGAACTCCGCAGGTCGAAATCGCCGCGGATAATACCATAGCCGCCCGCTGCGACTTGAGACGGACAGCGGGCGGTCAGCCCCCGCTCAGTGGATTTTCCGCACCCAGAACAGCTCGTGGCGGCGCACCGCCTTGCGGAAGAATTCGTCCTCGCCGCTGGCCGGCCAGCGGCGCCCGGCGAGCACGCGCTGGATCAGCCGGCGCAGGCGCTTCTTGCCGGTCAGCGGGGTCTGCAGGTCGTGCTGCAGGGCCAGGGCCTGGGCCTTGTCGATGCGGGTGGCGGCGTCGAGCGCCGGGCTCCACAGCGGATCGGCCGGCAGGGGTTCGATGCAGGGCGGCAGGGCGATGCCGCCGTCGGCCGGGCCCATCGGCCAGCGGTCGTTGTCGTGCAGGTGGTTGGCGTAGAGCAGCAGGGTCTGCGGCTTCCAGCTGCTGCGGCCGATGGCTTCGAGCACGGCGCGGGTGGCCTGCACGTGGTCGGCGTGGGGGTCCAGTTCCGGATGGGCGGTGAGGATCACCTCCGGGCGGATGTGCTCGATCAGGGTGATCAGGTCGGCCACCAGGTTCAGCCAGGTCGGCGCGCCGTCGCGGTCGCCCGGCAACGGCAGCGGATTGAAGCCGCGCACGCTGCGGGTATCGGTGTCGCCGGATTCGCGCGAGCCGAAGGCCCGGCTCGGTTCGGCGGCCATCGCCGGCAGTTGCAGGCAGTAGTAGCCCAGCTGCACGCAGCGCTCGGCGGGCACTCCGCCCCAGAGCGGCGCGGCGATGCTGTCCCAGGTGCGCAGGCGGCCCTTCAGGCGGGCGGCGGCGGCCTTGTCCAGGCCCAGGCGCTGGTAGTGTTCGGCCTCGATCTCGCCCTGGGTCAGGGTGACGATCCAGGCATCCTCGCAGCGGCTGTACTGGCCGAACGCGGCCAGCTCGGCATCGTCGGCGTGGGGCGCGATGATCAGCAGGCGCTGGCGGGCGTAGTCGGGATTGTGGAAGGCGTGCAGCACGCCCTGCTGCGCCAGGCGGCAGTGGCGGCCGTGGAGGCGCAGGTGGCCGGCGCGCAGGGCGGCGCCCTGGCCGGAGAGGTTGATGTAGCGCTTGCCGCCGACGCCGCGCTCGAAGTCCTGGCGATCCGCCTCGACGCCCTCGATCAGCACCTGCGGGTCGAGCCAGCGGCCGAGCAGCGAGGCCTTGATGTCGACTTCCAGCACCAGGGTTTCCGCGTCCGCCGGCAACGCGCCTTCGGCGACATGCAGGCCGTGCGGGCCGAGGGCGACCGGCAGCGCCACGCTGCCGGCGGGGAAGTCGTAGCGGTAGCTGTCGCGCGGCGAGTAGAACAGGTGGTCGGCGAACCAGGCTTCGTGGGCGACCCAGCCGAGGATCACGGCCAGCGGCACGCTCCACCAGGGCGCGAAGATGCCCAGCAGGACCAGCGCCAGCACGGTGATGAGCAGGGCCACGCGCTTCTTGCGGCGGTGCTGTTTGAGCAGTTGCTGCTTGCGGGCGCTCATGGTCGTTCTCCGTAATCCTGTCGGGACGCACTGCTCTTCGGCGTGCGATACCCATCGGCGCTACCTGCGAGGCCGCGATGGGTATCGCTTCGCGCCACGCCATCCTGCGGTCACCGCGAAGGCCGGCGTGTCCGTATCAGACCTGGAATACCGGCACCCGATGGCACCAGCGGTCCTTGTATTCGCGGTCGGCGCGGCCGAAGGAGTAGCGCAGCGGCTTGCCCAGCGCCTCGGCTTCGGCCCAGGCCTCCTGCGTGTTGACGAAGCTGAGCACGCTGCCGGGGCTGAACTCGCGGTTCTCCGGGGCGACGCCGCCGTTGATGTATTCCACGCTGATCCACTTCGGCGCTTCGACCCGGTAGAGAATCTGGATCGCCACCGGCTCGCCGTCCAGGCGCACCAGGGAGCCGCGCATGAATTCGCGCATCAGGGCGAACACTTCGGCCAGCCGCGCCTTGCCCGGCACCTCGAACTCCCAGCGGCGCTGGAACAGGTCGGCGTAGATGCGCGCCTGCTCCTCCGGACTCAGCTCGCTCATCGGCTGCAGCACGCCGCCCGCCTCTTCCAGCAGGCGCTGCTCGCGGCGCTGGTTGTAGCGGAATTTCTTCGAGAAGTCGGCCGGCGCGCGGTTCATCGCCAGTTGCTCGGGCTGCTCGCGGGCGTCGCTGACCTGCTCGCGGTTGAGCTCGGAGAGGTAGCGCACCTTGTGCCGCAGTTCGATGCGCGCGCCTTCGGCGATCGGCAGGATGACCTCGGCGTTGCCCAGGTCGAACAGGGCCTTCTTGCCCTCGCGCTTGAGCACGTCCTTGGACAGCGCCAGGTTGTGCCCCCAAGCCGGCACGGCGGCGCACAGCTCGTCGCCGTCGAACCAGCCGAGATAGCGCACCGGAATGCCGGCCAGGCCGGCCAGGCGCTCGACCACGTCGGGGTGAGTGGCGACGCTACCGCCGAACTGCTGCCAGGCGGCGGCATAGTCGGCCGCCGCGATGGGCGTCCAGCCGCGTTCGCGGAAAAGGCGCAGGCGCTTCAGCATGTCGGGGTGGTCCGCGCTGGCGTCATACCGACTGCTCGGCGCCGGATTCGGCCTCGGCCGGGTCGTCGGCGAACTGCCGTGCGTGCAGGCGGGCGTAGTAGCCGTTCTGCGCGATCAGTTGCTCGTGGCTGCCGCGCTCGACGATATGGCCCTGGTCCATCACCAGGATCAGGTCGGCGGCCTCGATGGTGCTCAGGCGGTGGGCGATCACCAGGGTGGTGCGGCCCTCCATCACCTTCTCCAGGGCGGCCTGGATGTGCCGCTCGGACTCGGTGTCCAGCGCCGAGGTGGCTTCGTCGAGGATCAGCACCGGGGCATCCTTGAGCAGCGCGCGGGCGATCGCCAGGCGCTGGCGCTGGCCGCCGGAGAGCATCACGCCGTTCTCGCCGACCTCGGTGTCGAAGCCCTTGGGCAGGCGGTCGATGAACTCGCGGGCGAAGGCGTCCTCGGCAGCCTTCTCCACCGCGCTGCGCGGTTTGCTGGCGAGGTCGCCGTAGGCGATGTTGTTCAGCACGCTGTCGTTGAACAGGTTGACCTGCTGGGTCACCAGCGCGATGTGCCGGCGCAGGTTGCTCAGCGTGTAGTCCTCGACGTCCACGCCGTCGAGCAGGATCTGCCCGTCGCTGTGGTCGTAGAAGCGCGGGATCAGGTTGGCCAGGGTCGACTTGCCGCTGCCGGAGCGGCCGACCAGCGCCACCATCTGGCCCGACTCGACGGTGAAGTTCAGGTCCTTGAGCACCTGCTTGTCGGTGCCCGGGTAGGTGAAGTTGAGGTTCTTCACTTCCAGGCGGCCGTTCACCCGCTCGCGCTCGACGGTGCCGTTGTCCACTTCGGGCTTCTCGTCGAGCTGCTCGAAGATGCTTTCGGCGCCGGCCACGCCCCGCTGGATGGTGGAGCTGACCTCGGAGAGCTGGCGGATCGGCTTGGGCAGCAGGCCGGCCATGGAGATGTAGGCCACCAGGTCGCCGACGCTGGCGTCGCCGCGCAGCAGCAGCACCAGGTACAGCAGCACCGCCATGGCGCTGTAGATCACCAGTTGCAGCATCGGGGTGTAGACCGCCGAGGTCTTGTTCATGCGCAGGTTCTTGGCGGTGTTCTCGGTGCTGACGTGCAGGAAGCGCTCGCGCTCGTAGGGTTCGCCGCCGAAGCTGCGGACCACGCGGTAGCCCTGGATGGTCTCGGAGGAAACGTGGGTCACGTCGCCCATGGCCACCTGGATCTTCTTGCTCTGCTTGCGGAACTTGCGGCTGGCGCTGGTCACCATCAGCGCGATGACCGGCAGGATGGCCAGCATCACCAGGGTCAGCTTCCAGTTCATGTAGACCAGCGCGAGGAACAGGAAGACCACGGTCATGCCTTCGCGGATCACCACCTTGATCGCATCGGTGGCGGCGCCGGTGACCATGGTCACGTTGAAGGTGATGCGCGAGATCAGGTGCCCGGAGTTGTGGCTGTCGAAGTAGCGGTTGGGCAGGGTCAGCAGGTTGTTGAACAGCGCGATGCGCAGGTCATGCACCAGGCCCAGGGAGACCTTGGCCAGGAAGTAGTTGCCGAGGAAGGAGCCGATGCCCTGCCAGACCGCGATCAGCACCACCAGCAGCGGCACGGCGAACACCAGAGACAGGTTGCGCAGCCAGTCCCAGGGCGCTTCGGGGAACAGCTTGGCGTCCGGATGGGCCAGGCCGTCGACGAAATACTTGAGGATGCCCGCCAGCATCGGCTGGGTGGCGGCGAAGATCAGGAAACCGACGATGCTGAGCAGGAACATCCCGACGTACGGCCGCACGTAGGAGAGCAGTCGGAAGTAGATCTTCACGCTGGAAGGCGCCTGGAGTTCTTTACCGGCCATGTAGGAATCGCACGCTTAAAAGGTCGGCGATTATAACACAGCGTTCTCGTTTGCCCGGCGGCTGGGCTACTATAGCCGGCTCTCGATCAGGAAGCCGTCATGCAAGACCTCGCCCTCTCCGCCTACGAATCGCTACGCGCCGGAGCCCTGGTGCTGGAAGCCGACAAGCATGGCGACAAGGTCCTGCGCCTGGCGGACGGCAACTTCCTGAAACTGTTCCGGCGCAAGCGGCTGATTTCCTCGGCGGCGTTCTATCCCTACGCGCAGCGCTTCGCCGATAACACCCAGACGCTGCAGCGCCTGGCGGTGCCCTGCCCCGAGATCATCGCGGTCTACCGCATTGCCGATATCGCCCGCGACGCGGTGCACTACCGGCCGCTGCCGGGCGACACGCTGCGCCAGGTCATCGCCGCCGGCGAGGGTGACATGCAACTGGCGGCACAGCTGGGCACGCTGATCGCCGAACTGCACGACCAGGGCGTGTACTTCCGTTCACTGCACCTGGGCAACGTGGTAAAGACGCCCGAAGGCAGGCTGGGCCTGATCGACCTCGCCGACATGAAGAAGCAACGCCGGGCGCTGTCGCGCCTGCAGCGCAAGCGCAACTTCGCCCACATGCTGCGCTATGCCAACGACCGCCAGTGGCTGCTGGCGGGCAACACCGACAGCCTGTCGAAGGCTTATCTCGCGCACAGCCAGGTGCGCTGGAGCCTGCCGGAGCTCAAGCAGATCCTCAGCTCGGCTCCATGATCGCCGGCCGTACCTGCGGCCACCGCTCCAGACACAGCCCCAGCAGAATCACCACCCAGGGCATCAGCCACATGGCGCGCGTGCGCTCCCACAGGCTGAAGACGTCGAACTGCATGGCCACGCTGGAAAACACCCAGAGCAGCATCACCGACAGGCCCAGCGCGCGGGTTCGGCAACGCCAGGCGTGGAGGCCGATCATTCCCCACAGCAGCAGGAACACCAGCAGCGCCGGCACGCCGTACTGGAGAGCGGTGTGCGCCAGGAAATTGTGCGCCCCATTGCGGAAGGTGCTACTGCCACTGGATACCGAATAATCGGCGCCAAGTCCCACCCCCAACCAGGAGTGCTGCTGGATCTGTGCCCAGGCATTGCGCAGCAGTTCGAAACGCTGAGAGTCCCCCCGCGCCATCAGGCCCGGCTCGACGACGAACAGAATCGCTCCACCCAGCAGCAACAGCAGTGGCAGCAGCTTGGCAATCCGGCCCGGCACCAGGCTCAGGCTGAAGATCGCCGTGACCATCAGGGCCAACAGCGCCCCCCGGCTGCCGCACAACACCACATAAGCCAGCGAGGCGGCCAGCAGGATCACCCAGGGCAATTGCTGCCAGCCCCGGCGTGGCAGCAGCGGTACGCACATCACAGTGACAAAGGCGATCGAATAGGCTGCCGCATTGGAGTTGTCAAGGAAGCCGCCAAACCCGCTCATGCGTCCATCACGGTAGTGCGGTTGCAGAATCAGGGCAGCCATGCTGTAGATGCCGATCACCAGCGCCAGCGAGAGCATGGCCAGGCGCAGTCGACGCTCGTCCGCACGCCCCCAGAGCACCCAGCCCAGGATCAGCAGCATGAACAGCGACACACCCTTGAGCTCGCCCAGCGGGTCACCCCCCCCCTTGGACCAGAGCAGCGACAGGACCGCCCAGCCGAACAGCGCCAGCAGCACCCACATTTCCCTGTGGGCCCGGAGCAAGTGTCCGAGCTCCTGTCGACGAACAATGCACAGCCACAGCGACGGCAGGTAGACGAACAACACGATCATCTGGGAGTAGAACTTCATAGTCGGCGTCAGCATCACGCCACCGATGCTCCACAGCACGCCGATACCGAGCATCGCCTCGGCGATCCTGCTCCCTCGCCGCTGGCCCGACCCGGTCGGCGTCAGGTGCGGGCACCAGGCCCCCCAGGCGTGCGCTATCACATCCTTCATCGACAAACTTTTCCCTTACCCGAACTTGAACAGCAAATGGCGAATCCGCCGCAAAGTGACGCGATTCCAGCGCCAAGGCGGCAATTGGAGCAGAAGCGACCAGGCATAGCCCTTTTCACTGACTACGGACTGCTTGAGCGCCTTGTTGACGATGCAGGTCATGCCGGCGGCATAGGCCGGATGATCGCGGTAAGGGGCGACCGCCATGCGATCGTAATCGAGCTGGCGCTTGTAGGCCGTCTTCGACAGGTTGCCTTCATGACGGCGGTACCCGCTGACCACATCCGGCAGCACTTCGACCCGATAGCCCAGATACGCGATCTTCAGGGTCATCTGGAAATCCTGGATGCGAATCTCCGGATCGTAGCCGCCGACCCGGTCGATGGCCTCACGGCGGTACATGGCCACGGTTGCACCGATGGCGATGGCCTGCCCCAGCAGGTCGTCGAAGCTGTAGCGGCGCACACCCTCGCGCGGCTCGCCCTTCAGGCGCTTGCCGTCGGCATCGATGTAGACGACGCGCCCACCGAGGCAGCCGACCTCGGGATGTTCCTTCATATAGCGTGCCTGAAGGCGCAGGCGCCCCGGCATCATGATGTCGTCGGAGTCCGGTGTCGCCACCAGCTCGCCACGGGCATGGCTCAAGGCGGTATTGAGCGCGGCACTGACACCCTGGTTGTTCTGGCGATAGAACCGGAATCCATGGAGTTGCTGCAGCGCCTGGATCCTTTCGGCGCTGGCATCCTGCGAACCGTCATCCACCACGATCAGTTCGAAGTTCGGATAGTCCTGCTCGAGAATGCTCAGCAGCGTCTCTTCGATGTAGCACTCGCGGTTGTAGCAAGGCACTAGTACGGAGATCAGCGGGTATTCCGCAGTGCTCTCGGCAACTGCCATTGGATTCGGCACGAGTCAGACTCTCAGCGCCATGCGCAGACGTTCCAGCATGCCTGCCTGCGACCGCTCGCGCAGAGGGGGCGTCATGGCCTGGACGATCCGCGCACCGATCTGCCCGAACCCGAAGCCCTCCTGCGCCAGCGCCCGCCCAGCTTCGGCGATCCGCGCCACCAGTTGCGGATCTGCCCGAAGTTGCTGCAGTTTGCTGCGCAACTGGGGCACGTCGCGATACAACACCACGTTGTGCATGTCCTGCAGACCGAGCGCGCGGTTCTCCGCCTCGCCCTGGTCGTATGCCAGCAGAACGCAGCCGCAGGCCATGGCCTCGAAATTCTTGATCATGTACTCACCCATGCCGACATCCGCGCTGACGAAGAAGCGGATACGGTTGAGGGTGTTCAGGTAGTCCTCACCCGAATTGGTCTTGGTGACCAGCAGGTTTTCCACCCTGCCCAGCTCCTCCAGCAGCGCCTTGCGCCCGCTGTAGGCGACGCTGCCGGTGCTGCCGACGAAAGCCAGCTCGATGTCGCGCTCCCGGCCCAGGTCATGGAGCAGGTCCTGGTCGTAGCCCTTGGGCACGAAGACCGCGTCGAAGCCTTCCTGGCGCAACCGCTCGCTGACCATGTAGCCCGAGCTGATCACCCGCGCCCAGGGCAGGCGGCGGTAGTGCGCGCTGAACTTCCCGGTGTACTTGCAGGGGATGTAGTTCTGGTACGCATCGTGTTCGAGGATGACCAGATTGGGCACGCTGCGGATGAAGGCGGCCTGGCGCATTTCCTTCTTGAAACGCAGGAAGAACAGGATGCGGTCGTACTTTGAGACATCCACCTGCTCGCGGAAATAACGGCGCAGGTTGGCCTGCTCGTCGCTGCTCAACCAGCGCAGGTCGCACTCGCAATGCTCGGCGATGCCGTCATACAGGCGATCGAGGATGGCGCGTTGTTCTTTCTGGACCAGGAACAGAACTTTCAAGACTCACCTTTGCATCCCGGACTGCGGGCAATCGAATTAGCTTACATCCCGGGCCGGATCTGGCTGCCGCTCTGCTTCCATGCGCCTTACCAAGCCTCCCGCGAAGCAGGCCACCGATAAAGGCAATGCGCGCGAAGAGTAGGGGACGCCGAATAAGTCGGTCAAGGCGATCGCCGTTTCAGGACGTGGGGGGAACGATATGACTCTGGCGAACGTTGTAGTAGGTGCAACCCGCGGGAAGGTCCTTGTTGACGAATGACATCGCCCCAATGGTGACACCGCTTCCAATCTTGAGTTCATCGGCGATGATGCAACTGTGCGCGCCAAGGCTGACGTTGTCGCCAATCACCAGGGAGTAGCGGGAAAGCCCCAACGTCTTGATCCCCACGGTCGAGTTCTGCCGGATGAAGAAATTCCTGCCAATCCGCGCATAGCCGGTAATGACGACCCCCGGCAGGTGCGCGATACGGAAGCCCGGACCGATCTGCGCGGCAACGCTGATATCCACGGCATAGCGCCGGTTCAACCTGCGCTGCATGCGCAGCGCATAACGACGCCGCACCCCACCCTTGGCATACAGGAACTGAGCCAGGCGAAACTGCAACAGATAGCGCAGCACATTATGTTTGTAGGCTCGCTTGAGAATGTTGCTCAACAGTCCGATGCGGCTGCCGGGCTTCTTCTTGTTCGAGACTTCGCATTTCCAGCACTCGATCAGTTGCTGCAGATCCATCACGACCTCACTCGAAAACGCTTGCCGCCCTTCGCCACCATCTCACCTTCGAGCAATGCATCCAGATCGGTCGGTTCGACTTTCGGCACGACGCTGGCCGGCAACCGGCTGTCCCGCGACAGATTGAAGAGTTTCAGGGGATACCGGGGCATGACCTTCTCGGCCACGATCCGGAAACTGGGCAGGATATAGTCGTCGAAATCCTCGTCGAGGCTGCTGGGCAAGGCCGCCGAGCCGGTTTCGTAGAAGCGGCCGATGCTCTTGTTCAGGTCCATTCCGACAATGAAAACCTGGCTGAAGCCCAGGTGGCACGCCAACTGCGCTGCGGCATAAGGAATGGTACGGGCGCCAAAATAACCTTTGCTCATGTCGCGGCTGAAGCCTATGCGATTGGTCTTTCTGCGCAACAGGGAGAACCCGCAGATCAGATCGGGATCATTGCGGATGGACCATGCATAAGAGCGATCCGAACGCACAGCCAGGCCATGCATGCGATTGACCCGTTCCAGCAACATGACACTGGCTCTCTGCGGCAACAATGCAGGGTCATGCCGATGCAACGCCTGCAGGCAGTCCAGGCTCATGGCCAGATGGACAGCGCTGCGCGCCCCCAGACAGGCCAGATCCGGACGATCGCGCACGAAGCCGGGATCATCGCAGATATAAAAGAACGGACTGATGTGCTGATCGACGCAACGGACGATGGAACCGTTCATGGCAATGACTGGCCAGTCCGCGTAGCGGGAAAGCGGAAACTCGCCGGCGGACGGCCCGGAGGCTAACAGGAACACACTGCCCTGGTGGCGCCCGCGACAATTTCCGAACTCAGCGATGGGAATCCGAACATCCCCGTCGCTCAGCCAACGCCGACCACTTTCCAGCTCCAGTTCCAACATATGCAATCGCGCGCTCATCAATGAATCGCCAAGGGTCGCACCGGCGTCCAGGCCAAGAAAAGTGGGGATCGGAGGGGCCGCTAGTGGGCTCCGGCAGCAAGCGCTTTTACCAACGGCAAGCTCCAGAACTCGCGGCGCACGGCAGCGTCGGAGAAGCGCGTGTGCAAGCGCTGGTCCATCTGTTGCGCGCAGGCTTCGCGCTGGCCACGGTCGAGCGCCGCCATGTGCCCGAGCCCTTCGGCCAGGGCGTTTTCATCACGCAGCGGGAACAGGATGCCGACGCCTTCGACCACTTCGCCGGCGCCGCCACCAGAGGTGGAGATCACCGGTACACCGGCAGCCATCGCCTCCAGCAGGACCATGCCGAACGGCTCGTGGTCGGAGCTCAGGGCGAATACGTCGAAGGCCTTGAAATAGCGCTTGGCATCAGGCACCTGGCCAAGGAACAGCACGCGCTCGGCGATGCCCAGTTCGCGGGCCAGGTCCTTGAGGTCGTCTTCCAGACGGCCCTTGCCGAGGATCGCCAGCAGGCTGTTGTTCGGCAGCCGCGGCAGAGCCTGGGCGAAACCACGCAGCAGGGTCGCCTGGTCCTTGTCCGGATGCAGACGGCCGACGTTGCCGACCACCCAGGCGTTGTCCGCCAGCCCCAGGTGCTGGCGCGCCGGATAGCGGTCGATCTGAGCGGCCTGCAAGGCGTCGACGTCGACGCGGTTGTACAGGGTCTCGATGCGCTCCTGCGGCCAGGCCGGCAGGCACGCGCGGATCTCGTCGCGCACGGCGTTGGAAACCCCGAGCAGGCTCAGGCGCTCGGCGAAGAAGCGGGCGAACAGCTTGCGCCCCAGGCGCTGAAAGTCGCCGAAGCCGTGGTGCACGCCAATGATCGGCAGCCTGGTGCCGAGCATGGCGATCCAGGTCGGCTTGAAGCGGTGCGCGATGCAGAAGCGGAAGTCACGGGAACGGGCGATCTCGCGCAGATCGCGGATCGCCTTGAGCTTCAGCCCACGGATGTCCCGCGAGCTGTAGTCGAGGAACAGCACCTCGTCGCTGGCGCAGCCGGCAGCCACTTCCGGATCGGGCGCGCCGGTGAGGAACACCGTGGTGACCCGGTAGCCGGTGCCGGCGAACAGGCTGGCGTACTGACGGGCGCAATCCAGGAAGGGCCCGTCATAGCCGTGGCAGAATTGCAGGACGCGCGGTTCAGCCGAGCGAGTCATAGGACTCCGCGCCATCCTTGACCACCAGGATGTCCTGCATGATCAGGTATTGCAGGTCCGACCCGTAGAACATGTTCAGCGCGTCGGTCGGCGAGCAGATCATCGGTTCGCCGCGGCGGTTCAGCGAGGTGTTGAGCGCCACGCCGTTGCCGGTGAGCTTCTCCAGCTCCTTCATCATGTCGTAGTAGCGCGGGTTGAACTCGCGCTTGAGCACCTGGGCGCGGGAGGTGCCGTCCTCGTGGACGACTTCCGGCACGCGGGTCTTCCACTCTTCGTTGACTTCGAAGGTGAAGGTCATGAAGGGCGCCGGGTGGTCGATCTTGAACATCTGCGGGCCGACGGTATCGAGCATCGACGGGCAGAAGGGCCGCCAGCGCTCGCGGAACTTGATCTGCGCGTTGATGCGGTCGGCCACGCCGGCCACGCTCGGGCAGCCGATGATCGAGCGGCCGCCGAGGGCGCGCGGGCCGAACTCCATGCGGCCCTGGAACCAGGCCACCGGGTTGCCGTCGACCAGCACCTTGGCGATCAGCTCGGGCACGTTGTCGATCTTGCGCCAGACCGGCTTGGCCTCGTGGCGGGCGCAGGCGGCGATGACGTCTTCGTTGCTGTATTCCGGGCCGAGGTAGACGTGCTCCATCTTCTCGACCGGCACGCCACGCTCCCAGGACACGTAGGCGGCGGCGCCGACCGCGGTGCCGGCATCGCTGGAGGCGGGCTGCACGTACAGCTCCTTGACCTCGGGACGGGCGATGATCTTCTGGTTGAGCTTGACGTTCAGCGCGCAGCCACCGGCGAAGGCGATCTTGCCGGTTTCGCGGATGATGTCGCCCAGGTAGTAGTCCATCATCTCCAGCGCCAGCTTCTCGAACAGCGCCTGGATGCTGGCGGCGTAGTGGATGTAGGGATCGTCGGCGATGTCGCCTTCACGCTTCGGCCCCAGCCACTCGATCAGCTTGGGCGAGAAGTAGTAGCCCTTGCCCTTTTCCTTGTAGCGGCGGAAGCCGATGACGTTGGCGTAGTCGGTGTTGATGATCAGCTCGCCGTTCTCGAACTTGGCGAGGCGGGAGAAATCGTACTTGCTGGCATCGCCGTAGGGCGCCATGCCCATGACCTTGAACTCGCCGTCGAGCATGTCGAAACCGAGGTATTCGGTGATCGCGCCGTACAGGCCACCCAGGGAGTCCGGATCGTAGAACTCCTTGATCTTGTGGATCTTGCCGTTCTCGCCATAGCCGAAGAAGGTGGTGGCGTACTCGCCCTTGCCGTCGATCCCGAGGATCGCGGTCTTCTCCTTGAAGCCGGAGCAGTGGTAGGCGCTGGAGGCGTGGGCCAGGTGGTGCTCGACCGGCTGGATCTTGACCTTTTTCAGGTCGAAGCCCAGCTGCTGCAGGCACCACTGGATGCGCTTGTAGTAGCGGTGATAGCGGCGGTTGCCGAGCAGGATGGCGTCCAGCGCGCGGTCCGGCGCGTAGGCGTAGCGCTTGGCGTAGTGCCAGCGGGCCTTGTCGAAGATGCTGATGGGGGCGAAGGGAATGGCCACCACGTCAACGTCCGACGGCTTGATCCCGGCCTGCTCCAGGCAGAACTTGGCCGACTCGTAGGGCATGCGGTTCTTCGCGTGCTTGTCGCGGACGAAGCGCTCTTCTTCGACAGCCGCGACCAGCTTGCCGTCGATGTACAGGGCGGCGGAAGGGTCATGGCTTACGGCGCCGGACAGGCCGAGGATGGTCAATGCCACAGGGTCTAGCCTCTTTCATCTGGGCGGGTGCCGGGCACCCGCGGTAAACGTTCGTCGAGCAGCTGGTGCAATGCGCTGCCCTCTGGCCAGTTGCGCAGGAAGCGCGCACGGTCGCGGGCGTAGGCGCGGGCGAAGCTCGCCTCTCGCGAGTGGCGCTGCATGGCGTCGAGGTCGATCAAGGACCATTGCCCGCCTTCGCCCTGCTCCTGCCAGAACAGGTTGTGCCCCTTCAGGTCGCCGTGGCTGATGCGTTCGCGCACCAGCGCCGCGAACAGTCTGTCCAGGGCTGCAAGGTCTGTTTCCGGCGGCAGGCCGCCCCCCTCCGGTTGGTCCAGGTAGGGTTTGAAACGGGCGATTATATCCTGACCCGCCAGGTAATCGGTAATCAGGAAGGCCGGGCCGCGCAGCCACAGCCAGCGGCGCTCGATGACCGCCAGCGGGCGCGGCGTGGCGATGCCGAGGAAGTCCAGGCGGTTGCCCTCGCGCCAGGACGCCCAGGCGCGGCTGGGGCGCCAGAAGCGCTTGAACCAGTGCAGCAGGTTCTTGATGTTGTAGCGCTTGACCACCAGCGGCCGGCCATCCAGCTCGACACGGGCGACGGTGGCGGCGCCACCGGTCTTGTAGATGTGCCCCCTGGCGATGAAGGCATCCGGGTCGGCCAGCAGCGGCTGCAGCCCCTCCTCCTGTTCGCGGCGCACCGCACGCAGGCCGAACGGTCCCTTGAACACGCTGAACAGGCTGCAGTCGCGGGCGATCTTCTTCATCAGGTCGCCGACGCGCCAGCGTCGAACCCTGGCGATTTCCTTCTGCAGGGCTTCCAGCGGCAGCGCGTGCTCACCGTTGGCCAGCAGATAGTGGATCAGCAGTTCTTCCAGATGGGGATCGAGACTGGCCGGCAACTGGGCGAAGAACACGCCGAGGTTTTCCAGCACATGCTTGCGCGACAACGGCTGCCCCGGGGTTTCCGCGCGGATGCCGGCGCCGTCGATCAGGTACAGCTGGCCGGCGTGGCGCAACAGGTTGTCCAGGTGCAGGTCTTCCTGCCACAGGCCCTTGGCGTGCAGCTGGGCGATGGCGGTCAGCGCTTCGGCGATGACCGCGGTTTGTCCATCGGACAGCGGCGGCTCGCCTTCCACGGCGCGCCAGGCGTCCCACAGGCTCTGCGCGCCGTCGAGGAACTCGAAGAGCAACCAGCCGCCCTCGCCATCCTGCAGGCCGTCGGCCAGCAGCGCCGGCGTGGTCAGGCCCTGCCCGGCGAGCAGGCGCACGCCTTCGCGCTCGCGCTGGAAATGCCGCGCCGCCTTGCCGCCGACCAGCAGCTTGGCCAGCACCGGGCGGCCGCGCCAGTTGGCCGCACCGACGTAGCGCTGCCCGGGCAGCACGCGCAGCAGGCTGTCCAGGCGCAGTTCGGCCGGGCCGGCGCCGTCTTCCAGCTCGACACGCAGCGGCAGCGCGGGCGTGCGACCGGCGTCGCGCAGGGCGGACAACCTCATGCGCGGCCTTCCTTCTTCTTGCGCCGCGCGCCGAGGCGGCGGTACCAGTCATCGACTTCCCGGCCGCTGGCCGAGGTGCCCAGATAGGCCGCCAGCAGGTTGCGCACATCGGTCTCGTTCCAGTCCGGCGCGCGGCGCAGCAGCGGTTCGAGGTCGCGCACGCGGTCGTGCTGGCCGAGCCACAGCGGACGGGTCTTCTCCAAGTCGATCAGGGTCGCCTCGAAGGCCTCGTCGGTCTCGCGCAGGAAGATGTGCTTGGGGTAGAAGCAGCCGTGCATCTGCCCGGCCTCGTGCAGGCGGCGGGCGAGCATACCGCAGGCGCGCAGGATCGCCAGGCGCCGCTCCGGCGCGAGGTTCGACCAGTTCTGCAGGTAGCTGTCCAGGTCGCGCCAGCCTTCCAGCGCGCGGGTCATCAGGATCGCCCGGCGCTCGCCGCCGACCTGCCGCGCGCCGAAGAAGGCCGCCTGCATCGACGGGATGCCGAGCTGGTGGTAGCGCTGGATGTTGCGGAACTCACGGCTGAAGGTCGGTTCGCCCAGCGGCCGCCTCAGGCTGCGGGTCAGGTGGTTGCTCTGGCGCTTGAGGTAGTAGGCGGTGCCGTCCAGCTCCAGGCGGTAGACGCTGCTCCAGCCACCGCGCTCGGTGTTGGGCTCGTCCACGGCGTCCAGCTGCAGGTTCCACAGGGCATCGAAATCGGCCAGGGCATTGCGTTCGAGCAGCGCCTGGTCGTCGCTGGCAATGAAATCCTTCACTCGCGTCCCTCGAAGAAATGGACGATGCGCCGCACGCGCTTCTTGTCCGAGGCGTTGAGTCGCTCGCGGCGCCGGTACAGCAGGTAGAACTGCAGGCGCTGGGTGTACGACAGGTGATACTTGGCGACCTTGTCGAGGGTCGCCAGATCCTTGGTGATGCGGTAGCGGAGCATGAAGCCGATCCAGTAGCCGCCGATCGGGCAGTCGATGAAAAACACCGTGCCGGCCTCGTCCACCAGGATGTTGCGCCACTTCAGGTCGTTATGGGTGAAGTGGTGGTCGTGCATGATCCGCGTGTAGGCCGCCAGCTGCCGGCTGACGTGCTCGACCCAGGCGCGGTCCCGCAGGCGCGGGTCGTTGCGCTTGGCCAGGGCGTGGAGGTCCTCGGTGCCGACCAGCTCGCGGGTGATGATCGCGCCGCGGGCGAAGGCGCCGTCGACCCGCTCCAGGCCCTGGGCCACCACCTGCGCGGTGGGAATGCCCCACTTGGCGAACTGCTTGAGGTTCTGCCACTCGGCCTTGACCCGCGGGCGCGGCAGGTAGCGGCGCAGTCCCTTGCCCGGCTTGCGGTAGCGCTTGACGTAATAGCGCACGCCGTCGCGCTCCACGCGCACGACATCGGACATCGCATCCTTGGTGATGCGCTCGCCTTCGAGGGCGAACACGGCATCCAGGCTGCCGAAATCGGCGGCGAGATGCTGGTAGTCGGCTTCGAGTACCCAGCCGGCCATCAGAGCAGGTCTCCGTAGCGTTGCTTGCGGTCGTAGAGCTTGGCCGCCTTGCGTTCCATCCAGGCCAGCAGCGCGGCTTCCTCGCGGAGGATGTCGCGCAGCGGGCGCTGGAAGTAACCGCGCAGGAAGCGCAGCTTGTCGCGGCGGGTCAGGCCGATGTCCAGCGCGGAGAAATACAGCGCCGCCAGGTCCTTGTCGCGCCAGCGGCGCGGCGTGGCGGCGCGGGTCTGGGCGCGGTGCAGGTCGATCACCGACAGGCGCAGGTCGTCGGCGCCGATCGGGCGGTCGGTGTGCAGCAGGAAATGGCAGATGTAGCAGTCGCGGTGGTTCACCCCGGCGCGGTGCATGGTGCCGACCATCTTCGCCACCTCGGCGATCAGCGCGCGCTTGAGACGCGGCTCGGGCGGCGTTTTCAGCCAGTCGAGGGAAAAGACTTCGAGGTCGGTGGTCGGCGCCAGCTCCTCGGTGATGATGAAGGAGTGCTGCGCGGCCGGATTGCCGCCGCGCTCGCCATAGGCCACCGCGGTCATGGTCGCCACGCCGGCCTGGTGCAGGCGCTCCAGGGCGCGCTGCTCCTGGCCCGCGCCGAGCACCGGGAGCTTGGCGCTGAACAGGTTCTTGACGATCTCGCCCCAGCCGATGCCGCGGTGGATCTTCACGAAGTAGCCGCGCCCGTCGACTTCGGTGCGCAGGGTGCGGCGGCCTTCCAGTTCACGGTAGACCTTGCCCTGCAGGCGCTCGACTTCGGCGAAGGGGTCCTTGCCGGCCCAGAGGCGCTTGAACGGCTCTTTCAATTCCAACTTCACAGCGAGCCCTCGCTTGTAGGAGCGAGCTTGCTCGCGAACGGGTTGGCACGGAGCGTTCGGCTGTTCGCGAGCAAGCTCGCTCCTACGAGAGCACGAACGTTCATGGGCGCTCCTGCAGGATCAGGTCGGCGGCGTGCTGCGGCATGCTGTAGAGGTCGGCGCTGTCGGCGAAGGCCAGGCCGTTGCGCGACCACTCGGCGCGCGCCGCGTCATCCTCCAGCATGTCCTTGAGCAGGGCGTTGAAGCGCTCCTGCTCGAAGGGCGACGGCACCACGCGACCGGCGCGGGCCTCGTCGATGTAATGGGCGTAGCCGCAGACGTCGGTGACCAGCACCGGCAGCCCCGCCACCACCGCCTCCAGCAGCACGGTGCCGGTGTTTTCGTTGTAGGCCGGATGGATCAGCAGGTCGGCGCCGAGCAGGAAGCGCGGGATGTCGCTGCGCCCCTTGAGGATCTGCACGTTGTCCGACAGGCCCAGCGCCTTCACTTGCAGCAGGAACGGCTTGGGGTCGTCCTGGCCGATGGCGATCAGCCGGGTGCGCTTGCGCAGCGCGCGCGGCAGCGCGGCCAGCGCCTTGAGGCTGCGGTCCAGGCCCTTGGTCTTGAAGCCGGAACCGATCTGCGCCAGCAGCAGGTCGTCATCCGCCAGCTTGAACTCGCGGCGGAACTCGGCGCGGATTTCGGCGGCGTTGGCCGGCGCGCGGCGATCCTGGGCGATACCCGGCGGCAGCAGGTGGAAGCGCGCCTCGGGGGTGCGGTAATGCTTGATGAACAGCGGCTGCTGCACCTCGGAGATCATCAGGATCTCGGTCCTGGACTCGGGCGCGAACACCGCGCGCTCGTAGTCGGCGAAGTGCCTGTAGCGGCCCCAGCGGCGGTAGATCGGGTTGCGCAGGGTCTGCGCCTTGTCCTCGAAGCAGCCGTCGGCGGCGTAGTAGAGGTCCAGGCCCGGCATCTTGTTGAAGCCGATCACCCGGTCCACCGGCGAGCGCGCGAGGTCGGCGGCCAGCCAGGCGCTGAATTTCTCGTTGCGCCGGTGGTTGAACAGCGCCTTCACCGGCGCCACCCGTACGTCGAAGCCGGGCGGCACCTCGCCTTCCCAGATCGGCGTGTAGACGCGGATGGCATGGCCGCGCCGCTGGCACTCCAGGGCGATGCGCATGAAGTCGCGCTGCAGCCCGCCGAACGGGAAGTATTTGTAGAGAACGAAAGCCAGGATCATCGAAGCGTCTCCGGGGCCAGCAGCAGCGCCTCCAGCTGGATCGCCACGCGCTGCGGATTCAGGCGCGTGAAGCACAGGGGCTGTTCATGCCGCAGGTCGAACTGGCGCTTGTCTTCGGCCGTCGGCTGGTAGGTGCAGGTCTTCTGCAGGCAGGGCGCGCAGGGCCAGTCGCTGGCCAGGTGTACCTGCGAGCGCCCGTAGGCGCCGGTCAATCCCGGGTTGGTCGGGCCGAACAGCGAGAGGGTCGGCACGTCCAGGGCGGCCGCCAGGTGTCCGAGCCCGGTGTCGACCGCCACGCAGGCGGAAGCGCCGGCCAGTACCTTGGCCATGCCGGCGAGGCTTAACTTGGGGAGCACCGAGGCGTTTTCCAAGCCCTGGGCCAGCCGCTCGGCGCGCTGCCGCTCGGCATCGTTGCCCCAGGGCAGGCGCACCGACCAGCCGCGCTCGCCCATGCGCTGCGCCAGCTCGCGCCAGTAGGCCTCGGGCCAGTGCTTGGTGACCCAGGTGGTGCCGTGCAGGAACACCAGGTAGGGCTCGCCTTCCACCGAGTCCAGCAGGCGGCTGCGGTCCAGGCCATAGTCGCCGGTGCCGGCCGGCAGCGGGTAGTCCAGCGCCTGGGCGAACAGCTGGCGCACGCGCTCGACGGCGTGCTGGCCCCAGGCGACCGGGTAGGTGCGCGTGTAGAAGCGGCTGGCGGCCGGCTCGCGGGCGGACTCGCGGTCCAGCCCCACGACCGGCGTGCGGCGGCGCACGTAGCGGGTCAGCCAGGCGCTCTTGAGCAGGCCCTGGGCGTCGATCACCAGGTCGTAATCGACCTCCTTCAGGCGCCGCTTGAAGCGGCTCCATTCGCCGCTCCTGAGCGTCTGCCAGAGGTTCTTGCGCCAGCGGCGGATCGCCACCGGGATCACCTGGGCCACCGCCGGATGCCAGGCGGGAATCTCGGCGAAACCTTCCTCGACCACCCAGTCGAACTGGATGCCGGGAATGGCGCGGGCGGCGTCGGTCAATGCCGGCAGGGTGTGGATGACATCGCCCAGGGACGAGGTCTTGATCAGCAGAACCCTCATTCAGCGCTTTCCACATCCACCGGGTCGGCGACCAGTCGGTCCAGGGCTTCGAGCACCGGACGCGGCTTGAGTTCGCGCAGGCAGTTGTAGTGGCCGAAGCGGCACACGCGGTCGAAGCAGGGGCTGCAGTCGAGGCCGAGGCGGACGATTTCCACATGCTCGGCCAGCGGCGGGGTGAACTGCGGCGAGGTGGAACCGTAGACCGCCACCAGCGGGCGGTTCAGCGCGGCGGCCACGTGCATCAGGCCGGAGTCGTTGGTGACCACGGCACCGGCGCAGGACATCAGGTCGATGGCCTCGGCCAGGGCGGTCTCGCCTGCCAGGTTCACCGACTCCTCGCGCAGGCCGGGGATCAGCCGCGAACGGATGTCCTCGCCGCCGGGATGGTCGTTCTTCGAGCCGAAGATCCACACCTGCCAGCCGGCGCGGATCTTCGCCTCGGCGACCTGGGCGTAATACTCCGCCGGCCAGCGCTTGGCCTCGCCGAACTCGGCGCCGGGGCACAGCGCCAGCACCGGGCGGTCCAGGCTCAGGCCGAACCTGGCCAGGGCGGCCTCGCGGCTCTGCGCCTCGATGGACAGCCGCGGCTGCGGATAGGGCTGCGGCAGCTCGGCGCCCGGCTCGTAGGCCAGCGCCATGAAGCGTTCGATCATCAGCGGGTAGCGCTCTTTATCCAGCGCGCGGATGTCGTTGAGCAGGCCGTAGCGCATCTCGCCCTTCCAGCCGGTGCGCCTGGGAATGCCGGCGAAGTACGGCACCAACGCGGACTTGAGCGAATTCGGCAGCAGGATGGCCTGGTCGTATTGCCCCTTGAGGGATTTGCCGATGCGCCGGCGCGCGGCGATATCCAGCACGCCGTGGCCAAGCGGGAAGCTCAGGGCCTGGCGCACTTCGGGCATGCGCTCGAGGATCGGCCGGCTCCAGTCGGGCGCCAGCACGTCGATCACACAGTCGGGATGGCGCTGCTTCAGGCAGTGGAACAGCGTCTGCGCCATCACCATGTCGCCCACCCAGGAGGGGCCTACGATCAGAATTCTCATGCGTTTTCCAGAAACGACCGGGGAGGCTCACGCCTCCCCGTTCTCATTCACCGTTGCCGTGCGGCGCAGGCCTCGCGGACGGGCTCCGGGCATCGAACGCCCGGAGTCCGGCGCGACCGACAACGCGGCCGGGCCGGTTTCACCCTTCCCCGTGACCCGGCGCAAGGGCATCACTTGACCAGGGTGCGCCATTCCGGGTGGGCGCTGGTCTTGCCGGTGACCAGATCGAAGTAGGCCTTCTGCAGCTTCTCGGTCACCGGGCCACGGCGGCCGAGGCCGATCTGGCGGCCGTCGACTTCGCGGATCGGGGTGACTTCGGCGGCGGTGCCGGTGAAGAAGGCTTCGTCGGCGATGTACACCTCGTCGCGGGTGATGCGCTTCTCGATCACCTTGATGCCCAGCTCGCCGGCCAGGGTCAGCACGGTGCCGCGGGTGATGCCGTTCAGGCAGGCGGTGACTTCCGGGGTGTAGATCACGCCGTCCTTGATGATGAAGATGTTCTCGCCCGAGCCTTCGGCCACGTAGCCTTCCGGGTCCAGCATCATGGCTTCGTCGGCGCCGCCGGAAATGGCTTCCTGCAGGGCCAGCATGGAGTTGATGTAGGCACCGTTGGACTTGGCGCGGGTCATCGAGATGTTCACGTGGTGGCGGGTGAAGGAGCTGGTGCGCACCTTGATGCCCTGCTCCAGGGCGTCGTCGCCCATGTAGGCGCCCCAGTGCCAGGCGGCCACGATCACGTGGACCTTCAGGCCGGAGGCGCGCAGGCCCATGCCTTCGCTTCCGTAGAAGACCATCGGGCGGATGTAGGCGCTTTCCAGGTTGTTCTCGCGGACTGCGGCGCGGGTGGCTTCGTTGACCTCTTCCTTGGTGAACGGCAGCTTCATGTTCATGATGTGCGCCGAATCGAACAGGCGGTCGGTGTGCGCCTGCAGGCGGAAGATCGCGGTGCCTTCCGGGGTGTTGTAGGCGCGCACGCCCTCGAACACGCCCATGCCGTAGTGCAGGGTGTGGGTCAGCACATGGGTGGTCGCATCGCGCCACTGCACCAGTTCACCGTCATACCAGATCACACCATCACGATCGGCCATCGACATCTTTGCCAGCTCCTTACGAAATATTTCGTTGGTTATGCCCGGGGATTTCAGGTCAGCGCGAGCGCCGTCCACATCCTCATCACTCCGCGCCGTTCATCATGGAAATGGTCACCACTCACGACACCCGGCTGCTTCTGCAAAGCCAATCTGTGGGCGGCTGCGCGATAGGCCTTGTAGGCCTCCTGCAGGAGACGGACGTCCTCGCTGGCGATCAGGCCAGCCCGTTCCAGCCCTTCCAGAATGCGGATGTTGTCGGTGAACTGCAGCAATTCGGGATGCTGCCACGACCAGGCCAGGGCCGCATATTGCACCATAAATTCGATATCGACGATACCACCGGCGTCCTGCTTGAGATCGAACGGCGCCGCCGCCTCGAAGGCATTCGGCAGGGTTCCGGCGGCGGTGCCGGGAGTGCCCAGGTTGTCGCGCATCTTCGCGCGCATCTCGCTGACTTCCCGGCGCAGTTCGTCCAGGTCGCGCTGCTGGCCGATGATCTTCGCGCGGATCGCCTCGAACGCCCCGGCCACCCGCTTGCAGCCGGCCAGCACCCGCGCGCGCACCAGCGCCTGGTGCTCCCAGGTCCAGGCCTCGCCCGACTGGTAGGCCTCGAAGGCGCGCAGCGAGCTGACCAGCAGGCCGGAGGCGCCGCTGGGACGCAGGCGCATGTCCACCTCATAGAGGGTGCCGGAGGTCGTCTGCGCGGTGAGGAAGTGGATGATCTTCTGCCCCAGGCGGGTGAAGAACTGCGCGCCGTCGATGGGCTTGGCGCCGTCGGTCTCGCACTGCGGGTCGCCGTCGTGGACGAACACCAGGTCCAGGTCCGAGCCGTGGCCCAGCTCCAGCCCGCCGACCTTGCCGTAGCCGACCACGATGAAGTCCGGATCGCACGGCGTGCCGTCGGCGCGGCTGGGCCGGCCATGGCGGCGCACCAGCTGGTCCCAGGCCAGCACCAGCACCTGTTCGAGGATCGCCTCGGCCAGCCAGGTCAGGTAGTCGCTGACCTTCATCAGCGGCAGGGTGCCGGCGATTTCCGAGGCCACCACGCGCAGGCCGTGGGCCAGCTTGAAGTGGCGCAGGGTCTCCATCTGCTGTTCGAGGTCGTCCTCGGGGATGCGCATCAGCCGCTCGCGCAGCTCGGCGCCCAGCTCGGCGGCCTGCGGCGGGCGGAACAGCCGCCCTTCATTCAATAGCTCGTCGAGCAGGATCGGGAAGCGGGCGATCTGCTCGGCCACCATTGGGCTGGCCGCGCAGAGCGTCAGCAGGCGCTCCAGCGCGCCGGGGTTCTCGGTGAGCAGCACGAGATAGGCCGAACGCCGCGCCACCGCCTCGATCAGCGGCAGCACGCGCTCCAGCAGGACGTCCGCCGGGCCGCGCTCGGCGATCATGTTCAGCAGGCGCGGCATGAAGGCGTCCAGCCGCTCCCGGCCCAGGCGCTGCATGGCGCGCACCTGCGGACCGTGGCGCAGGTCGGTGAGGCGCTTCCAGGCCGCCGCCGGCTCGGCGAAACCGGCATCGGCGAACTGCCGGCAGGCGGACTCCTCGTCCACCGCCTCTTCCCAGATCGGGATCCACTCGCCGCCGATGGTGGCGTCGACCTTGCCGTCCTCGTCCTCGTCCGGGTCGGCGATGACCTGGCGGAAGTGCCAGTCGATGCGCTCGCGCCAGTGGCCGATGGCCTCATGGAAGGCCGACCAGTTGGCGTGGCCCATGATGAAGGCGACGCGGATGCGCTCCAGTTCGTCCTCCGGCAGCATCTGCGTCTGGCGGTCGGCGATGGCTTGCAGGGCATGCTCGGCGTAGCGCAGGAATTCGTAGCCTTCGCGCAGCTCGGCGACCACCTGCGGCGGCAGGTAGCCCTGCCCCTCGAGGATCGCCAGCACCCGCAGCAGCGGCCGCTGCTGCAGGCTGAGGTCGCGGCCGCCGTGGATCAGCTGGAAGGCCTGGGCGATGAACTCCACCTCGCGGATGCCGCCGGCGCCCAGCTTGATGTTCTCGCTCATGCCCTTGCGCCGGACTTCCTGCTGGATCAGCTGCTTCATGCTGCGCAGCGCCTCGATGGCGGAGAAGTCCAGGTAGCGGCGGTAGACGAACGGCCGCAGCAGCTCCAGCAGGCGCTGGCCGGCCTCCAGGTCGCCGCCGACCACCCGCGCCTTGATCATCGCGTAGCGTTCCCAGTCGCGGCCCTGGTCCTGGTAGTACTGCTCCAGCGCGGCGAAGCTGTACACCAGCGGGCCGCTGGAGCCGTAGGGGCGCAGGCGCATGTCGACGCGGAAGGCGAAGCCGTCGACGGTGATGGCGTCCAGCGCCTTGATCAGCTTCTGCCCCAGGCGGGTGAAGAATTCCTGGTTGTCCAGCGCGCGCTTGGCGCCCTGGGTCTCGCCGCCTTCGGGGTAGCCGAAGATCAGGTCGATGTCGGACGACAGGTTCAGCTCGCCCGCCCCCAGCTTGCCCATGCCCAGCACGACCAGTTGCTGCGGCTGCCCGGAACGGTTGCCGATGGGCGTGCCGAACTGCTGGCAGTGGCGGAGGTGCAACCAGTGGCAGGCCTGGTCGATGCAGGCATCGGCGAGGTCGGACAGGTCGCGGCAGGTGCCGGCCAGGTCGCAGCGGCGGGTCAGGTCGCGCCAGATGATGCGCACCTGCTGGTTCCGGCGGAAACGGCGCAGGCGGCGGCCCAGTTCGTCTTCATCGGCGCAATCCTGCAGCAGCGCTTCCAGCCACGCGCGCATTTCGCCCGGCTGCAGGCCGCGCTCCAGGTCGCCGCTCGCGGCCAGCTCCAATAGAAAGGCGGGATCACGCCCCACCTGCTCGGCGACGAAATCGCTGCCGGCGCAGACGCGGGCGAAATCGGCATGCCGTTCGTCGGACCAGGCATCGAGCTGCGCGGCATGCTCGGGGGAAAGCTGGGAAACGGCGGTGCGGAAACTTTGCTCCGCCCGCTCGGCGAGGGGCTTCAGCGTGGCCGGTACGGCGGCCAGGGACGGCAGGCTCATGATCTATCCTGGGTGGTCGGCGAGGCGCCGGCATTCCTGTCTTTTCGCGCCCCTGTAGTTTTACTACTAACTTTTTCTGGCGGAGGGGTGTATCCATTGGCGTTTTGTAGTAAAACTACAACCCGCCGGAAACACCCCGGAGCACTTCCAAGAATTCGCCGCGTCGCCCACAAGGCCGGCGCAGCTGTCGGCAACGATCTACTGGCTTCCGATTCTGGAAGCCTTTCCGCCCTGGAGCAAGCCATGCAAGACCTCGATCCCGTCGAAACCCAGGAATGGCTGGACGCCCTGGAATCGGTCCTGGACCGTGAAGGTGAGGAACGCGCCCATTACCTGATGACCCGCATGGGCGAACTGGCTACCCGCACCGGTACCCAACTGCCCTACGCCATCACCACGCCGTACCGCAACACCATCCCGGTCACCCACGAAGCCCGCATGCCCGGCGACCTGTTCATGGAGCGGCGCATCCGCTCGCTGGTGCGCTGGAACGCCCTGGCCATGGTGATGAAGGCCAACAAGAACGACCCGGACCTGGGCGGCCACATCTCCACCTTCGCTTCCTCGGCGACCCTCTACGACATCGGCTTCAACTACTTCTTCCAGGCCCCGACCGAAGAACACGGCGGCGACCTGGTGTTCTTCCAGGGCCACGCCTCCCCCGGCGTCTATGCCCGCGCCTTCCTCGAAGGGCGCATCAGCGAAGACCAGCTGAACAACTTCCGCCAGGAAGTGGACGGCAACGGCCTGTCCTCCTACCCGCACCCCTGGCTGATGCCGGACTTCTGGCAGTTCCCCACCGTGTCCATGGGCCTGGGCCCGATCCAGGCGATCTACCAGGCGCGCTTCATGAAGTACCTGGAGAGCCGCGGTTTCATCCCCGCCGGCAAGCAGAAGGTCTGGTGCTTCATGGGTGACGGCGAGTGCGACGAGCCGGAATCCCTGGGCGCGATCTCCCTGGCCGGCCGCGAGAAGCTGGACAACCTGATCTTCGTCATCAACTGCAACCTGCAGCGCCTCGACGGCCCGGTTCGCGGCAACGGCAAGATCATCCAGGAACTCGAGGGCGTGTTCCGCGGCGCCGAGTGGAACGTCAACAAGGTCATCTGGGGCCGCTTCTGGGACCCGCTGTTCGCCAAGGACACCGCCGGCCTGCTGCAGCAGCGCATGGACGAAGTCATCGACGGCGAATACCAGAACTACAAGGCCAAGGACGGCGCCTACGTGCGCGAGCACTTCTTCGGTGCGCGTCCGGAGCTGCTGGAGATGGTCAAGGACCTCTCCGACGAGGAAGTCTGGAAACTCAACCGCGGCGGCCACGACCCCTACAAGGTCTATGCGGCCTACCACCAGGCGGTCAACCACAAGGGCCAGCCGACCGTCATCCTGGCCAAGACCATCAAGGGCTATGGCACAGGCTCCGGCGAAGCGAAGAACATCGCGCACAACGTCAAGAAGGTCGACGTCGAGTCCCTGAAGGCGTTCCGCGACAAGTTCGACATCCCGATCAAGGATGCCGATCTGGAACACCTGCCGTTCTACCGCCCCGAGGAAGGCAGCGCCGAGGCCAAGTACCTGGCTTCCCGCCGCGCCGCCCTGGGTGGCGTGATGCCGGTGCGCCGCGCCAAGAGCTTCCAGGTCCCGGTTCCCCCGCTGGATACTCTCAAGGCCATCCTCGACGGCTCGGGCGACCGCGAAATCTCCACCACCATGGCCTTCGTGCGGATCATCTCGCAGCTGGTCAAGGACAAGGAACTCGGCCCGCGCATCGTCCCCATCGTGCCGGACGAAGCCCGTACCTTCGGTATGGAAGGCATGTTCCGCCAGCTCGGCATCTACTCCTCCGTCGGCCAGCTGTACGAGCCGGTCGACAAGGACCAGGTGATGTTCTACCGCGAGGACAAGAAAGGTCAGATCCTCGAGGAAGGCATCAACGAAGCCGGCGCCATGTCCAGCTGGATCGCCGCGGGTACCTCGTACTCCACGCACAACCAGCCGATGCTGCCGTTCTACATCTTCTATTCGATGTTCGGCTTCCAGCGCATCGGTGACCTGGCCTGGGCCGCCGGCGACAGCCGCACCCACGGCTTCCTGGTCGGCGGCACCGCCGGGCGTACCACCTTGAACGGTGAAGGCCTGCAGCACGAGGACGGCCACAGCCACCTGCTGGCGTCGACCATCCCCAACTGCCGCACCTACGATCCGACCTACGCCTACGAGCTGGCGGTGATCATCCGCGAGGGTGCGCGCCAGATGATCGAGGAGCAGCAGGACGTCTTCTACTACATCACCGTGATGAACGAGAACTACGTTCAGCCGGCCATGCCCAAGGGCGTGGAGGAAGGCATCATCAAGGGCATGTACCTCCTCGAGGAGGACAAGAAGGAAGCCGCGCACCACGTGCAGCTGCTGGGCTCGGGCACCATCCTGCGCGAAGTCGAGGAAGCCGCGAAGATCCTGCGCAACGACTTCGGCATCGGCGCCGACGTCTGGTCCGTTCCGAGCTTCAACGAACTGCGCCGCGACGGCCTGGCCGTGGAGCGCCACAACCGCCTGCACCCGGGGCAGAAGCCCAAGCAGAGCTACGTCGAGGAGTGCCTGGCCGGCCGCAAGGGCCCGGTGATCGCCTCCACCGACTACCTGAAGCTCTACGCCGAGCAGATCCGCCAGTGGGTCCCGAGCAAGGAGTACAAGGTGCTGGGCACCGACGGCTTCGGCCGCAGCGACAGCCGCCGCAAGCTGCGCGACTTCTTCGAAGTGGACCGCAAGTGGGTCGTTCTGGCCGCGCTGGAAGCCCTGGCCGACCGTGGTGATATCGAGCCCAAGGTAGTGGCCGAAGCCATCGCCAAGCTCGGCATCAACCCCGAAAAACGCAACCCGCTGGACTGCTGAGGAGAGGCACGATGAGCGAACTGATTCGTGTACCCGACATCGGCAACGGCCAGGGTGAAGTCATCGAGCTGCTGGTCAAGGTCGGCGACACCGTCGAGGCCGACCAGAGCCTGCTGACCCTGGAGTCGGACAAGGCCAGCATGGAAATCCCCTCGCCGAAAGCCGGCGTGGTGAAGAGCCTGAAGGTCAAGGTGGGCGACACCCTGAAGGAAGGCGACGAGATCCTCGAGCTGGAAGTCGAAGGTGGTTCGGCGGCTGCCGAAGCGCCCAAGGCCGCGGCACCGGCCGCCGAGGCTCCGAAGGCAGAGGCTCCGGCCGCTGCCCCGGCACCGGCTGCCGCTCCGGCCGCCGGCGCCAGCGTGCAGGACATCCACGTCCCGGACATCGGCTCGGCCGGCAAGGCCAACGTCATCGAAGTCATGGTGAAAGCCGGCGACACGGTCGAAGCCGACCAGTCGCTGATCACCCTGGAGTCGGACAAGGCCAGCATGGAAATCCCCTCGCCGGCCGCCGGCGTGGTGGAAAGCGTGTCGATCAAGGTCGGTGACGAAGTCGGCACCGGCGCCCTGATCCTCAAGCTCAAGGTGGCCGGCGCCGCCGCGCCCGCCGCCGTGGAGGCACCGGCTGCCGCTCCGGCTCCGGCCGCTGCTGCACCTGTCGCGGCTCCGGCCCCGGCCGCCGCCGCGCCGGCGCAAGCCGCTCCGGTGGGCGCGCCGAGCCGCGAAGGCGCCAAGGTCCATGCCGGCCCCGCCGTGCGCATGGTCGCCCGCGAGTTCGGCGTCGAGCTGTCCGACGTGAAGGGCACCGGTCCCAAGGGCCGCGTCCTCAAGGAAGACGTGCAGGCGTTCGTCAAGGAGCAGCTGCAACGCGCCAAGTCCGGCGCGCCGGCAGGCGCCACTGGCGGCGCGGGCATCCCGCCGATTCCGGAAGTCGACTTCAGCAAGTTCGGCGAAGTGGAAGAAGTGGCGATGACCCGGCTGATGCAGGTCGGCGCCGCCAACCTGCACCGCAGCTGGCTGAACGTGCCGCACGTGACCCAGTTCGACTCGGCCGACATCACCGAGGCGGAAGCCTTCCGCGTGGCGCAGAAGGCCGCCGCCGAGAAGGCCGGCGTCAAGCTGACCGTGCTGCCGATCCTGCTCAAGGCCTGTGCGCACCTGCTCAAGGAGCTGCCGGACTTCAACAGCTCCCTGGCCCCCAGCGGCAAGGCGCTGATCCGCAAGAAGTACGTGCACATCGGCTTCGCCGTGGACACCCCGGACGGCCTGCTGGTGCCGGTGATCCGCAACGTCGACCAGAAGAGCCTGCTGCAGCTGGCCGCCGAAGCCGCGGACCTCGCGGAAAAGGCGCGCACCAAGAAGCTCTCCGCCGACGCCATGCAGGGCGCCTGCTTCACCATCTCCAGCCTCGGCCACATTGGCGGCACCGGCTTCACGCCGATCGTCAACGCGCCGGAGGTGGCGATCCTCGGTGTGAGCAAGGCGACGATCCAGCCGGTGTGGGACGGCAAGGCCTTCCAGCCGCGCCTGATGCTGCCGCTGTCGCTGTCCTACGATCACCGCGTGATCAACGGGGCCGCCGCCGCGCGCTTCACCAAGCGCCTGTCCGACCTGCTGGGCGACATCCGCACCCTGCTGCTGTAAAGAGCGTTACCCGGGCGGGCCCCGTGCCCGCCCGCCTCTCGACGAGCACGCCACGCTCGTACTCTCCAGCCCTGCCGGATAGCAGGGCTTCTTTTTGTCCGCCCGGGACGGCCCGAGCGTCTCCCCGCGGATCCGCGCGCAGCTCAACTTCCCTGCCGGACAGCCGATACAGGCTTGGCTTGTCAGCGCCTAGCGCCTCATGCAAATCTTGCCCACGCCCATCGAAGTCGGCCGAGGCCATGCACCTCGCCAGTACCTGGAAATCCTCCGCGCATGAAGAGTCATCCCGATGCCGCCAGCCGTCCGGCGGCCGAGGCTGTCACGCAGCTCCCCGTCCCCTCGCGGCTCGGGATGTTGCGCTTCGAGCGCCTGAACGAACCCAGCTGGACCCTGCTGTTCCTCGACCCGGGCTGCGAGCGCCAGATCGGCGTGCCCGCCCAGGACCTCTGCGGCATCCTCGACGGTCCCTACGCCAGCCTGATGGAGCCCGAGGCGCGCCATCGCCTGCATGAGCAGGTGCAGCAACAGCTGCTCGCGGACGGCCGCTACCGGGTGCGCTACAGCCTGCACTCGCCGCGCGGCACGCTGAACATCCTGGAGGTCGGCGAGGCCTTCCAGCAGCACGGCCGGCAACTGCTGCACGGCTACCTGCTGCAGGATGACGGCGATACCCCGGCTGCCGAACCGGACCTGCGCCTGCTGGACCTGGAAGCGCAGAACATCCGCCTGAAGATGTCCCTGGAGATGTACCAGCGCTCCCAGGACGAGCACCTGCAGCACCTGGTGCGCTCGCGCGCCCAGCAGAACCTCATCCTGCGCCTGGCGCGGCACCGCTACCTGTCCAGCGACCCGCTGCTGGAAGCCGCGCAACTGATCGCCCAGGCCGCCTGCGAAGCCTACGACGTGGCCCGCGCCGGCATCTGGCGCCTGCTTCCGGAGAATCGCCTGGAGGCGGTCACCGCCTACCGCCGCGACACCGACCAGTACGAGAAGCCGCAGGACATCGACGCCAGCCGCTTCCCCCGCTACCTCGACGCGATCCACAGCGGCCGCGCCATCGACGCCCACAACGCCCTGCAGGACCCGCGCACCCAGGAGCTGGCGAGGCACTACCTGCACCCGCAGGGCGTCAGCGCGCTGCTCGACGCCACCATTCGCATCGGCGGCGAAGTGGTCGGCGTGCTGTGCCTGGAGCACGTCGGCGAAGCGCGCATGTGGCAGAGCGACGAGATCGCCTTCGCCGGCGAGCTGGCCGACCAGTACGCCCAGGTGCTGATGAACCACGAGCGGCGCAACGCCTCCAGCGCCCTGCACCTGTTCCAGCGCGCCGTCGAGCAGAGCGCCAGCGCCTTCCTGCTGATCGACCGCGACGGCCTGGTGGAGTACGTCAACCCGAGCTTCACCGCCATCACCCAGTACGGCGCCGACGAAGTGCGCGGCCGCCGCCTGCCGGAACTGCCGGCCCTGGCCAACCTCAGCGAGCTGCTGTTCGACGCGCGCTCCACCCTGGTCACCCAGAACAGCTGGCAGGGCGAGTTCCGCAGCCGCCGCAAGAACCTCGAGCCCTACTGGGGCCAGCTGTCGCTGTCGAAGGTCCATGACGACCGGGGCGAGCTGACCCACTACATCGGCATCTACGAAGACATCACCCAGAGCAAGCTGGCCCAGCAGCACATCGAGAAGCTCGCCTACCGCGACAACCTCACCGGGCTGGCCAACCGGCACTACTTCATCAGCGCCCTGGAAGAACGCCTGCAGGCCGGCAGCGAACACTCGCTGAGCCTGCTGCTGGTGGACATCGACAACTTCAAGCGGATCAACGACAGCCTCGGCCACCAGACCGGCGACAAACTGCTGGTCAACCTCGCCCGGCGCCTGCGCAGCAGCCTGAACGACAGCGCCACCCTGGCGCGCTTCGCCAGCAACGAATTCGCCGTGCTGCTGGAGGAATCCGTGGCCGGCCGTGGCGAGCGGATCGCCGAGCAGATCCTCGACGTGCTGGACAAGCCGCTGTTCGTCGACAACCAACTGATCAGCATCACCGGCTCCATTGGCATCGCCTACGCGCCGCAGCACGGCCAGGACCCGCAGACCCTGATGAAGCACGCGGGCCTCGCGCTGCACAAGGCCAAGGCCAACGGCAAGCACCAGGTGCAGACCTTCACCGAGGCGCTGACCGCCGAGGCCAGCTACAAGCTGTTCGTCGAGAGCAACCTGCGCCGCGCCCTGGTGCAGGACGAGCTGGCGGTGCACTACCAGCCCAAGCTGTGCCTGCGCAGCGGCCAGCTGCTCGGCCTGGAGGCGCTGCTGCGCTGGCAGCACCCGGAAAAGGGCATGATCCGCCCCGACCAGTTCATCAGCGTGGCCGAGGAAACCGGGCTGATCATCCCCATCGGCAAGTGGGTGATCCGCCAGGCCTGCCGGCAGGTGCGCGAGCTGGCCGCCAAGGGCCTGGGCGAGCTGCACATCGCCATCAACCTGTCGCCCAAGCAGTTCAGCGACCCCGACCTGGTCGGCTCCATCGCCGCGATCCTCCACGAGGAAAACATCCCCGCCGGCCAGCTGGAGCTGGAACTCACCGAAAGCCTGCTGCTGGACGCCACCGACGACACCCGCCAGCAGCTGGAACGCCTGAAGAACCTCGGCCTGACCCTGGCCATGGACGACTTCGGCACCGGCTATTCGTCGCTGAGCTACCTGAAGAAATTCCCCATCGACGTGATCAAGATCGATCGCAGCTTCATCAAGGACATCCCGGACAACCAGGACGACATGGAAATCACCTCGGCGGTGATCGCCATGGCCCACAACCTCAAGCTGCAGGTGGTCGCCGAGGGCGTGGAGACCGCCGCGCAGCTGGCCTTCCTGCGGCGCAACCGCTGCGACATCGGCCAGGGCTACCTGTTCGACCGGCCGATCCCCGGCGACGACCTCTCCGCCAGCCTGCAGCGTTACCCCTGCCGCCCGAATTGAACCCCGCAGCAGGGAAAAAACGCTGTAACCTCTGCCGAATACGAGAGTCTATTGCCGCCCTTCCCAAAGGAGACGAATGCCATGGTCCTGCGCTCGCAAATACTTGCCCACAAGATGGAACTGCCCAGTTCCGCCCAGGCCCTGCCCGGCCGCGAGAGCCCGATGCCGGTACCCGAAGCGCATTACGTCAACGGCCGCCCGCTGAGCGCGCCCTTCCCCGCCGGCCTGCAGCAGATCGTCCTCGGCATGGGCTGCTTCTGGGGCGCCGAGCGGCGCTTCTGGCAACAGCCGGGCGTGTGGGTCACGGCGGCGGGCTACGCCGGCGGCTACACGCCGAACCCGACCTACGACGAAGTCTGCTCCGGCCTGACCGGCCACAGCGAAGTCGTGCTGGTGGTCTACGACCCGCGCGAGACCAGCATCGAGGCGCTGCTGAAAGTCTTCTGGGAATCCCACGACCCGACCCAGGGCATGCGCCAGGGCAACGACACCGGCACCCAGTACCGCTCGGCGATCTACTGGTTCGACCACGCCCAGAAAGCCGCCATCGACGCCAGTCAGGCAGCCTTCCAGAAGGAGCTCGCCGCCAAGGGCTACGGCGCGATCACCACGGAAATTCGCGAGGTGCCGCCGTTCTACTACGCCGAGGCCTACCACCAGCAGTACCTGGCGAAGAACCCCAACGGCTATTGCGGCCTGGGTGGCACGGGCGTCTGCCTGCCGGCGTGAGCCCTTCGCGCCGGGGAAAATTCCCGGCGGCGTCGTAGGATGCAGGCGTAAGGCGGCTCTTGTAGGAGCGAGCTTGCTCGCGAACAGCCCCGCTGCGAGGCCAGTTCGCGAGCAAGCTCGCTCCTACGAAAAGCCCAAAATAAAAGCCCCGGCACTTGCCGGGGCTTTTTCATTCCGCGATCAGCCAGTCGAGCTGCCAGCTGCCTTCGCTCTGCGCCAGCGTGTCCGCCAGCCAGGGCAGCAGCCCGCGCAGCTCCTCGTCCAGCGGCCACGGCGGGTTGGCGATCACCAGCCCGGAGCCGTTCAGGCGGTCCGGGCTGTCCGCCGGGTGCACGCACAGTTCCGCGCGCAGCAGCTTGGGCGCCGAGCTCTGCTCCAGACGCTGGTAGAAGCGCTTGAGCTGGCGGCGGTCCTTGATCGGATACCAGATGGCGACCACCGTCTGGCGCATGCGGCCGATGGCCTCGTCCAGCGCGGTCACGCAGCGCTCCAGGTCGTCGCCCTGCTCGAACGGCGGGTCGATCAGCAGCACGCCGCGCTTCTCCGCCACCGGCAGGAAGGCGCGCGGCAGCAGCCAGCCGTCGCCCTGGTGCACGGCGATGCGCCGCTCGCCGGCCATGTTGGCCTTGAGCAGACGGCCGTCCTCGGGGTGCAGCTCGTTGAGCAGCACGCGATCCTGCGGGCGGGTCAGGCGGCGCGCCAGCTCCGGCGAGCCGGGGTAGAACTCCAGTTCGCCGTCGGGGTTGAGCGCGCGCACCACCTCCAGGTAGTCCTGCAGCAGCTCCGGCAGGCCATCGCGCTCCCACAGGCGGCCGATGCCCGACTCGAACTCGCCGGTGCGGCTGGCTTCGTCGCCCAGCAGGTCGTACAGGCCGATGCCGGAATGGCTGTCCAGGTAGGCGAAAGGCGTGTCCTTGCGCGCCATCAGGGCGAAGATGCGCGCCAGGACGATGTGTTTGAACACGTCGGCGTGGTTGCCGGCGTGGTAGGCGTGGCGGTAGTTCATGGATGGCAGACTCCTCAAGGCGCGCAGTGTAGCCGTAGTCGAGGTGTTTTAGCCCTTTATCACGCTCGTGGATGATTCTGTGCGAGCTTCATTCACCAGACTAGACTGCGGCGATTCCCACGGAGGTCGATCCATGTCCGAGACCCTGCTCAGTTCCCGCAATCTTGCCTTCGAACTCTACGAGGTGCTCGACGCCGAGGCCCTGACCCGCCGCGAGCGCTTCGCCGAGCACAACCGCGAGACCTTCGACGCCGCCCTGGGCACCGCCCGCGGCATCGCCGAGGAACTGTTCGCCCCGCACAACCGCAAGAACGACGAGAACGAACCGCAGTACGTCGACGGTGCCGCCGTGCTGATCCCCGAGGTGAAGCCGGCGGTGGACGCCTTCAACGAGGCCGGTTTCCAGAACGCCTCGCGCAGCTTCGAACAGGGCGGCATGCAGCTGCCGCACCTGCTGGCGCGGGCCTGCTTCGCGCACTTCCAGTCGGCCAACATCGCCACCTCGTCCTACCCGATGCTGAGCATGGGCTCCAGCCACCTGATCGAGACCTTCGGCAGCGACGAGCAGAAGCGCCTGTTCCTCCAGCCGATGATCGAAGGCCGCTGGTTCGGCACCATGGCGCTGACCGAGCCCCACGCCGGCTCGTCCCTGGCCGACATCCGCACCCGCGCCGAACCGGCCGCCGACGGCAGCTACCGGATCCGCGGCAACAAGATCTTCATCTCCGGCGGCGATCACCCGCTGTCGGAAAACATCGTGCACATGGTCCTGGCCAAGCTGCCGGACGCCCCGGCCGGGGTGAAGGGCATCAGCCTGTTCATCGTGCCGAAGTTCCTGGTCAACCCCGACGGCACCCTCGGCGCGCGCAACGACGTGACCCTGGCCGGCCTGTTCCACAAGATGGGCTGGCGCGGCACCACCTCCACCGCGCTGAACTTCGGCGATAAAGGCGAGTGCGTCGGCTACCTGGTGGGCAAGCCGCACCACGGCCTGGCCTACATGTTCCAGATGATGAACGAGGCGCGCATCGGCGTCGGCATGGGCGCCATCATGCTCGGCTACGCCGGCTACCTGTATTCCCTGGAGTACGCCCGCGAGCGCCCGCAGGGCCGCCCGGTGGACGCCAAGGACCCGACCTCGGCGCCGGTTCCGATCATCGAGCACGCCGACGTGCGGCGCATGCTGCTGACCCAGAAGGCCTACGTCGAGGGCGCCTTCGACCTCGGCCTGTACACCGCGCGCCTGGTGGACGACTGCGAGACGCTGCCCTCCGAGGACGAGCGCCGGCAGGCCCACGAACTGCTCGACCTGCTCACCCCGATCGTCAAATCCTGGCCCTCGGAGTTCTGCCTGAAGGCCAACGAACTGGCGATCCAGATCCTCGGCGGCCACGGCTACACCCGCGAATACCCGGTGGAGCAGTATTACCGCGACAACCGCCTGAACCCGATCCACGAAGGCACCCACGGCATCCAGTCGCTGGACCTGCTCGGCCGCAAGCTGGCGCAGAACAACGGCGCCGGCCTCAAGCAGCTGACCCGCCTGATCAACCTGTGCTGCCAGCGCGCTCAGGCGCACCCCTCGCTGGACAGGCTGCGCGAGCCGCTGGAACAGCTGATGACGCGCCTCTCGGCGACCACCCTGGGGCTGCTCGGCGACCTGATGCAGGGCCGCGTGGCGCAGGGACTGGCCAACTCGGCGCTGTACCTGAAGGTGTTCGGCCACGCGGTGATCGGCTGGCGCTGGCTGGAACAGGCGATCCGCGCCGAGGAAGGCCTGGCGCGCGGCACCGCTGCCGACAGCGACTTCTACCGCGGCAAGCTGCAGGCCGCGCGCTACTTCCTGACCTGGGAAGTGCCGTCCTGCCACCACGAACTGGCGCTGCTCGAAGCCCGCGACGACACCTGTTCCGCCATGCAGGACGCCTGGTTCTAGTCCCGCATGTCCCTCCGGCCCCGGTCACGTCCGGGGCTTTTTTATGCCCGTGGCCAGACGCCCCGTGCCAGGGCATCCGACTGCGGCGCCCCGACAAGCGGCTGCCTCGGTGCCCGCCCGGAGCGATACCGCGCACAGCCCGGAAACCCCCGCCGCAGGTTCCTCAACTAACCTTTGACAGCCTTGCAAATCCGCAGGTTAGAATCGATTGGCATGCGGCCTGCATCCTCAATCCACGTAGCGTCGCCACTCCCCCCGTCCCCCAGGAGGTCGACATATTGGATGCCGTGGCCATCAACAGCTATTTCCTGATCGCTGCTGTGCTGATCGGCATGAGCATCCTGGTCAGTTCGCTGTCATCGCGCCTGGGCATCCCGATCCTGGTCATCTTCCTCGCCGTGGGCATGGTCGCCGGCACCGACGGCCCCGGCGGCATCGGTTTCTCCAACTTCCCCATGGCCTACCTGGTGGGCAACCTGGCGCTGGCCGTGATCCTCCTCGACGGCGGCCTGCGCACACGGGTGGCGAGCTTCCGCGTGGCCCTCTGGCCCGCGCTCTCCCTGGCCACGGCCGGGGTGCTGATCACCGCCGGCCTGACCGGCATCGCCGCCGCCTGGCTGTTCAAGCTGAGCTGGATGGAAGGCCTGCTGATCGGCGCCATCGTCGGCTCCACCGATGCCGCGGCGGTGTTCTCCCTGCTCGGCGGCAAGGGCCTCAACGAGCGGGTCACCGCCAGCCTGGAGATCGAGTCGGGCAGCAACGACCCGATGGCGGTGTTCCTCACCGTCACCCTGATCGACATGCTGGCCCACGGCGAAGGCGCCAGCTGGAGCTTCTTCTGGCATTTCCTGCGCGAATTCGGCATCGGCTCCCTGCTCGGCCTGGGTGGCGGCTGGTTGCTGCTGCAGGTGATCAACCGCATCCACCTGGCCAACGGCCTGTATCCGCTGCTGGTGATCAGCGGCGGCCTGCTGATCTTCGCCCTGGCCAACGCGGTGCACGGCAGCGGCATCCTCGCCATTTATCTGTGCGGCCTGGTGCTGGGCAACCAGCCGATCCGCTCGCGCCACGGCATCCTGCACATGCTCGACGGCATGGCCTGGCTGGCGCAGATCGGCATGTTCCTGGTCCTCGGCCTGCTGGTCACGCCCCACGACCTCTGGCCCATCGCCCTGCCGGCGCTGGGCCTGGCGCTGTGGATGATCCTCGTCGCGCGCCCGCTGTCGGTGCTGGTCGGGCTGATTCCGTTCCGCGCCTTCCATGGCCGCGAGAAGGTCTTCATCGCCTGGGTCGGCCTGCGCGGCGCGGTGCCGATCATCCTCGCGGTGTTCCCGCTGATGGCCGGCCTGCCCAACGCCCAGCTGTTCTTCAACGTGGCCTTCTTCATCGTGCTGGTGTCGCTGCTGGTGCAGGGCACCAGCCTGCCCTGGGCGGCCAAGCTGCTGCGGGTGATAGTGCCGCCGGACCCGGCGCCGATCTCCCGCGCCGGTCTGGAAGTGCACCCGACCAGCGAGTGGGAGCTGTTCGTCTACCACCTGAGCAAGGAAAAGTGGTGCATCGGCGCCGCCCTGCGCGAGCTGAAGATGCCCGAGGGCACGCGCATCGCTGCGCTGTTCCGCGGCACCCAGCTGCTGCACCCCTCGGGCAGTACGATCCTCGAAGCCGACGACATCCTCTGCGTGATCGGCCACGAGCACGACCTCTCGCCGCTGGGCAAGCTGTTCAGCCAGGCGCCGGACCGCGGCCTGGGCGCGCGCTTCTTCGGCGACTTCGTGCTCGAAGGCGACGCCCAGCTCTCCGCCGTGGCCTCGCTGTACGGCCTGAAGCTGGAAGGCGTGGACGGCGAGCAGACGCTGGGCCGCTTCATCGCCCACGAAATCGGCGGCCAGGCGATCATCGGCGACCAGGTGGAATGGAACGGCCTGACCTGGACCGTCGCCGCCCTGGACGGGAACAAGATCCGCAAGGTCGGGGTCAAATTCCCCGAAGGCCGCCCCGGCCCCGGCCTGTTCCTCTGACCGCCCACCGGTGTCCGCTTGCGGGCGCCGGCCAGCCAGCACTACCCTCACCCCTTTTCCGCACGAGCCGCCGATCGCGACCATGTCATTCCTGCTGCGTACCCTGCTGACCGCCGTCCTTTTGGGCGGCCCGCTCACCGGCCTGCCCGCGCTGGCCGCCGACAACGCCCCGCCCAGCGCCGAACAGGTGCAGCAGGGCCTCGATGGCCTGGCCGGGCGCAAGCTTTCGGACGCCGAGGCCAAGCCGATCAAGGCCAGCCTGGAGAACACCCTCAAGCTGCTGGCGGCCAGGCAGGACAGCGAGAACCAGCTGGCCGAGCTCAAGGGCCGGCTGGCCGACGCGCCCCGGCTGATCGGCGAGAACCAGAAGACCCTGAACCGCCTCAAGGGCACCAGCGACAAGCCCGCCGCGCAGCGCTACGCCAGCTACAACGCGACCCAGCTGGAGATGCGGCTCAACGAGCAGTCCACCCAGCTGGCCGCCTGGCAGCGCGAAATGGCCGACGCCAAGAGCGACATGCTCACCGCGCAGACCCGCCCCGAGCGCGCCCAGGCGGACCTGAGCAAGAACCAGACACGCCTGCTGGAGATCGCCGGGCTGCTCAAGAGCGGCAAGGAAAACGGCAAGCCGCTGATCGCCGAGCGGCGCGACGAACTGGAAGCCGAACAGGCCGCGCTCACCGTGCAGAACCAGCTGCTGCGCCAGCAGCTGGCCGGCAACAACCTGATCCTCGACCTCGCCTCCAGCCAGCGCGACCTGCTGGCCGAGCGCATCGCCCGCGAGGAGCGCGAAGCCCTCGAACTGCAGGCGATGATCAGCGAAAAGCGCCGCGAGCAGTCGGAGAAGACCGTCGCCGCGCTGTCCAAGGACGCCGACCAGGCGACCGGCACCGACAGCCTGCTCAGCCAGGAGAGCGCCACCAACCTCAAGTTCTCCGACTACCTGCTGCGCACCACCGACCGCCTCAACGTCCTGACCCGGCGCAACCTGGAAACCAAGCAGCGGCTCGACAACCTGGCCCAGGGCGAGCAGACCCTGGACGAGCAGATCAACGCCCTGCGCGGCAGCCTGCTGCTGTCGAAGATCCTCTACCAGCAGAAGCAGTCACTGCCGGTGATCAAGACCGACCAGGAGCTGGCCGACGAGATCGCCGACCTGCGCCTGTACCAGTTCGAGCTGAACCAGCGGCGCGACGAGCTGAACGACACCGAGGCGTACCTCGACAAGCTGCTGGCCCAGCAGCCGCAGGAAAGCCTCACCCCGCAGCTGCGCCACGACCTCGGCGAGCTGGTCAACACCCGCCTGGAACTGATGGAGCGCCTCAACCACGAGATGAACGCGCTGCTCAACGAGGCGATCACCCTGCAGCTCAACCAGAAGCAGCTCAAGGAAACCAGCGACAAGCTGCGCGCCACCCTCGACGAGCAGATGTTCTGGATTCCCAGCAACCGCGCGCTGGACCTGTCGTGGTTCAAGATGACCCCGACGCTGATGCGTCACCAGCTGGCCGAGGTGCCCTGGGGCGCGGGCGTGAAGGAGCTGGGCGAGGGCCTGGTCGACCGGCCCTTCCTGTTCCTGCCGCTGCTCCTGCTGGTCGCCGGCCTGCTGTGGAAGCGCCGGTTCCTCTACGACAAGCTCGAATCGCTGAACGACGACATCGGCCACTTCAAGCGCGACAGCCAGATGCACACCCCGCTGGCCCTGCTGCTCGCCGTGCTGCTGGCGCTGCCCGGCACCCTGGCGCTGGCCATCGCCGGCCTGGCCCTGCTGCTCGATGCGCGCGGACAGAACGCCACCCTGGGCAGCGCGCTGCTGGAGATGGCGCAGGTCTGGCTGGTGTTCTACACCGCGCACCGCATCCTGCGCCCGGGCAGCATCGCCGAACGGCACTTCCACTGGAGCCAGGCGCAGACGCAGTTCCTCGGCAAGCTGATGCGCCGCCTGGGCCTGGTGGTGATGTCGCTGGTCGCGGTGGTCACCGTCGCCGAGCACCAGCCGGCCAGTCTGGCCGACGACGTGATCGGCATCGCCATCGTCCTGTTCGGCTACGCCGCGATGACCTGGATGCTGGGCAAGCTGCTGTTCGGCAGCCCCGCCAGCCAGCGCCCGTCGATGGTCAAGATGATCGTCGGCCTGGGCTTCACCGTGCTGCCGGTGGCGCTGTTCCTGGCGGTGGGCTTCGGCTACTACTACACCGCGCTCAAGCTCACCGACCGGCTGATCGACACTCTGTTCCTGCTGATGTTCTGGATGGTGGTGGAAGCCACCTTCGTCCGCGGCATGGGCGTGGCCGCGCGGCGCCTGGCCTACCAGCGGGCGATGACCAAGCGCCAGGCCCCGGCCCGGGACATCGAAGGCGGCGACGTGGTGGAAGAGCCGACCCTGGGCATCGAGCAGATCAACGAGCAGTCGATGCGGCTGATCCGCCTGGGCCTGCTGATCGGCTTCGTGGTCACCCTGTACTGGGTCTGGGCCGACCTGATCAGCGTGGTCTCCTACCTCGACAACGTGACCCTCTACCAGTACAGCAGCGGCACCGGCGACACGGCCTCGACCACGCCGATCAGCCTGAGCGACTTCCTCATGGCGCTGGTGATCGCCGCCGTGACCGTCGCCCTGGCGCGCAACCTGCCGGGCCTGCTGGAAGTGCTGGTGCTGCAGCGCCTGACCCTGGGCCAGGGCAGCGCCTACGCCATCACCACCCTGCTCTCCTACATCATCAGCGGCGTCGGCATCGTCAGCGCGCTGTCGACGCTGGGGGTGAGCTGGGACAAGCTGCAATGGCTGGTGGCCGCGCTCTCGGTCGGCCTGGGCTTCGGCCTGCAGGCGATCTTCTCCAACTTCGTCTCCGGCCTGATCATCCTCTTCGAGCGCCCGGTGCGGATCGGCGACGTGGTGACCATCGGCAGCCTGTCCGGCACCGTCAGCCGGATCCGCATCCGCGCCACCACCATCACCGATTTCGACCGCAAGGAAATCATCGTCCCCAACCAGACCTTCATCACCGGGCAACTGGTGAACTGGTCGCTGAGCGACACCGTGACCCGGGTGACCATCAAGATCGGCCTGGCCTACGAGAGCGACCTGGCCCTGGCGCGCAAGATCATGCTCGACGCCGTGCACGCCAACCCCCGCGTGCTGCGCGACCCGGAGCCGGTGCTGTACTTCACCACGATCAGCGCCAGCACCTTCGACTACGAGCTGCGCTTCCACGTGCGCGAGCTGGGCGACCGCAACCCGGCGGTGGACGAGACCCTGACCCACATCGCCCTGGCCTTCCGCGAGCACAACATCGAAATGGCCTTCAACCAGGTCGACGTCTTCGTGAAGAACCTGCAGGGCCAGCAAGCCCAGTTGGTCATCGGCCAGCAGCCCGCCGCCGCGCCGGTGCAGGCCAAGCCGGTGCAGGCGCGGCCGGCACAGGACGATCCCGAAGTCGGCACGGCCTGAGGCTGGACGCCTCCGGACATGTCCGAGCACAATGCTCGGACATGTCCGGAGCCAGCCCTTGAAAACGCTCGACCAACTGACCTTCGACAACCGCTTCGCCCGCCTGGGCGAGGTCTTCTCCACCGAAGTCCTGCCCGATCCCATCGCCGACCCGCGCCTGGTCATCGCCAGCCCCTCGGCCATGGCGCTGCTCGACCTCGACCCGGGCGAAGCGGACAACCCGGCGTTCACCGAGCTGTTCGCCGGCCACAAGCTGTGGGCAACGGCCGAGCCACGGGCGATGGTCTACTCCGGGCACCAGTTCGGCGCCTACAACCCGCGCCTGGGCGACGGCCGCGGCCTGCTGCTGGGCGAGGTGCTCAACGACGCCGGCGAACACTGGGACCTGCACCTCAAGGGCGCCGGGCAGACGCCCTACTCGCGCATGGGCGACGGCCGCGCGGTGCTGCGCTCGTCGATCCGCGAATTCCTCGCCAGCGAATACCTGCACGCCCTCGGCATCCCCACCAGCCGCGCCCTGTGCGTCACCGGCTCCAGCACCACGGTGTGGCGCGAAACCCGGGAAACCGGCGCCATGCTGCTGCGCCTGGCGCCCAGCCACGTGCGCTTCGGCCACTTCGAGTATTTCTACTACACCCAGCAGGCGGAGCAGTTGAAGACCCTGGGCGAGTTCGTCCTGCAGTCGTACTTCCCGCAATGCCTGGGCGACGAGAAGCCCTACCTCGCGCTGTTCCGCGAAGTCGTCGAGCGCACCGCCGGGATGATCGGCTACTGGCAGGCCTACGGCTTCTGCCACGGGGTGATGAACACCGACAACATGTCGATCCTCGGCATCACCTTCGACTACGGCCCCTACGCCTTCCTCGACGACTTCGACGCCAACCACATCTGCAACCACTCCGACGACATGGGCCGCTACTCCTTCAGCAACCAGGTGCCCATCGCCCACTGGAACCTCGCCGCGCTCGGCCAGGCGCTGACGCCCTTCGTCGAGGTCGACGAGCTGCGCGCCACCCTGGACCTGTTCCTGCCGCTCTACCAGGCGCACTACCTCGACCTGATGCGCCGCCGCCTGGGCCTGGCCACGGCCGAAGACGGCGACCTGGAGCTGGTGCAGACCCTGCTGCAGGCCATGCAGAAAGGCGCGGTGGACTACACGCTGTTCTTCCGCCGCCTCGGCGAACAGGCGCCGGAGCAGGCGCTGGCGGTGGTCCGCGAGGACTTCGTCGACCTCGCCGGCTTCGACGCCTGGGCCGCCGAATACCGCGCCCGCGCCGATCGCGAAGGCGGCAGCCAGGAGCAGCGCCGCGCCCGCATGCACGCGGTCAACCCGCTCTACGTGCTGCGCAACTACCTGGCCCAGGAAGCCATCAACGCCGCCGAGCAGGGCGACTTCAGCGTGGTGCGCCGCCTGCACGAGGTGCTCAGCCGGCCCTTCGAGGAACAGCCCGGCGCCGAGGCCTTCACCCGCCGCCCGCCGGACTGGGGCAAGCACCTGGAGATCAGTTGCTCCTCCTGACCCGGTTATAAGCTCAGGAGCAAGGGTTCTAGGCGCGCGGAGCGGATATTGCTCCCGGTCATTGACCGGAGCCGGGCGCCGCTCGCATCCTCGGGCCTCTCCGTCCCAAGGATGCTCGAACAATGAAACTGGAAACCCTGGCCATCCACGCCGGCTACAGCCCCGACCCGACCACCAAGGCAGTGGCCGTGCCGATCTACCAGACCACCTCCTACGCCTTCGACGACACCCAGCACGGCGCCGACCTGTTCGACCTGAAGGTCGCCGGCAACATCTACACGCGGATCATGAACCCCACCAACGCGGTGCTGGAGGAACGCGTGGCCGCGCTGGAAGGCGGCGTCGGCGCGCTGGCCGTGGCCTCGGGCATGGCGGCCATCACCTACGCCATCCAGACCGTGGCCGAGGCCGGCGACAACATCGTCTCGGTGGCCAAGCTCTACGGCGGCACCTACAACCTGTTCGCCCACACCCTGCCGCGCTTCGGCATCCAGACCCGCTTCGCGCCCCATGACGACATCGCCGCCCTCGAAGCGCTGATCGACGAGCGCACCAAGGCGGTGTTCTGCGAATCCATCGGCAACCCGGCAGGCAACATCGTCGACCTCAAGGCCCTGGCCGACGCCGCGCACCGCCACGGCGTGCCGCTGATCGTCGACAACACCGTGGCCACGCCGATCCTCTGCCGGCCCTTCGAGCACGGCGCGGACATCGTCGTCCACGCCCTGACCAAGTACATCGGCGGCCACGGCACCAGCATCGGCGGCATGGTCGTCGACTCCGGCAAGTTCCCCTGGGCCGAGAACAAGACGCGCTTCCCGCTGCTCAACACCCCGGACCCGTCCTACCACGGCGTGACCTACACCGAAGCCTTCGGCCCCGCCGCCTTCATCGGCCGCTGCCGCGTGGTGCCGCTGCGCAACACAGGCGCCGCGCTGTCGCCGTTCAACGCCTTCCTCATCCTGCAGGGCCTGGAAACCCTGGCGCTGCGCATGGAGCGCCATTGCGACAACGCGCTGAAGGTCGCGCAGTACCTGCAGGAGCATCCGCAGGTCAGCTGGGTGAAGTACGCCGGCCTTGCGGATCACCCCGAGCATGAACTGGCCCGGCGCTACATGGGCGGCCAGCCGGCGTCGATCCTCTCCTTCGGCATCAAGGGCGGCCAGGAAGCCGGCGCGCGCTTCATCGACGCGCTGAAGCTGGTGGTGCGCCTGGTCAACATCGGCGACGCCAAGTCCCTGGCCTGCCACCCGGCCTCCACCACCCACCGCCAGCTCAACGACGAGGAACTGGAAAAGGCCGGCGTACCGCGCGACATGGTGCGGCTGTCCATCGGCATCGAGCACATCGACGACATCCTCGCCGACCTGGCTCAAGCGCTGCAGGCCGCCGAGGCTTGAAACCCGGACCGCGAGGCTCCACCTTGGCGTCATAGCCTCTGGAGCCTCGCCATGTCCGCATCCCTGATCGTCCCCTGCCCCAACTGCAACGGCCTCAACCGCGTACCCGCCGAGCGCCTGGGCGACGCGCCGCGCTGCGGCCGCTGCCAGTCGCCGGTGATCGTCGACCGCCCGTTCGAGGTCAATGAAGCCAGCTTCGCCGCCCAGGCCAAGGGCGACCTGCCGCTGCTGGTGGACGTCTGGGCCGACTGGTGCGGCCCGTGCAAGAGCTTCGCGCCAGTATTCGAGCAGGCCGCCGCGCGGCTTTCCGGCAAAGTGCGCCTGGCCAAGCTGGACAGCGACGCCAACCCGAACCTCTCCACGCGCCTGGGCATCCGTTCGATTCCCAGCCTGATCCTGCTGCGCAACGGCCAGGAAGTGGCGCGCCAGAGCGGCGCCATGCCGCTGCCGCAACTGCTCGACTGGCTGACCCGCAACGGCATCTGAAGCCGCGCCCGCTGAGCGATCCGGTCAATCCGCGCGGTCATTGCCTGGCTGCGCGGCGCGGCTAGTCTTGGGCAGGCCACCCTCGGCGAACCGGAGCGCGCCCATGCCCTACCCCGAAGACTTCATCCGCCAGCTCACCGAAGAACACATCGCCTTCGTCAAGCGCACCGGCCTCAGGGCCGAGGTGCTGGAGCCGGGCCACGTGCGCCTGCGCATGCCGCTCAAGGGCAACGAGAACCACATCGCCAACATGTACGCCGGCGCGCTGTTCACCGTGGCCGAGCTGCCTGGCGGCGTGCTGATGCTGACCAGCTTCGATGCCCGGCGCTTCTACCCCATCGTCAAGGAAGCCGGCCTGCGCTTCCTGCGCCCGGCCGCCAGCGACGTGACCGTCGACGCCCGGATCAGCGCGGAGGAAATCCAGCGGATCGGCGACGAAGCGGCGCGCAACGGCAAGTCCGACTTCATCCTCGACCTGCAGCTCAAGGGCGAGGACGGCACCGTCGTCGCCGAGAGCCACGCCGTCTATCAACTGCGCAGCCGCTGACGACCGGCCGTTGCCCTGCATCAAGATGAAACCGCCCGCGTGGTACGACAGTGGAAGCGCCACAGAGGGAAGCCATCATGTACAGGAACCTGCTCGTCGCCCACGACCTCAGCGTGGAAGCGGACATCGCGGTGCGCCGCGCCGCCCAGCTGGCCCGCCAGCACGGCGCGAAAGTCACCCTGCTGCATGTGATCGAGGAATATTTTCCCGACCGCATGATGCACACGGTCCGTGAGGCCGCCGAGGTCGCGCTGCGCGACGCCGCGGCGGCCAACGCCATCGCCGATTATCAGCTGCTGATCCGCCAGGGCCGCGCCGCGCCCACCGTCATCCAGGCGGCGCAGGAGCTCAAGGCCGACCTGCTGGTGATCGGCGCGCATCACCAGCAGATACTTGAGCGCTTCGACGGCACCACCCTGGAGCGCATCGCCCGCCACTGCCGCTCGCCGATCCTGCTGGCGGTGTCGGAAGCCGCCACGCCCTATGCCAGGGCCCTGGCCGGGCTGGACCTGTCGCTGTGCTCCTGCCAGGCCTGGCGCGCCGGTTACCGGCTGCTGCCGGCCGGCGCCGAGCTGCTGGCGCTCAACGCCTACCAGCCGGGCAAGGCCGAACGCGCCGATGCCCACCTGGAAACCCAGCGTGCGCTGCTGCACCAGACCCTGCAGGACGAACGCGCGCAGCTGCCGGCCGAAGGGCCGCAGTTGCTCTGCGCGGTGCAACAGGGAAACTTCCAGCAGGCGCTGGAGACCGCGCTGCGGGAATGGACGCCGGACCTGCTGGTCCTCGGCAGCCGCAGCCGCGGCGCCATCGAGCAGGCCATGCTCGGCAGTTCGACCCGGCACTTCCTGCGCCGGCCGCCGTGCGACCTGCTCATCTCGCAGTGAACCGGCTCGCCGGTCGGGCGCCGCTGCCGGCGTGGCGCTGAGCGGGCCGTCGCGCTCCCCGGGCGGGAGCGGCGCCGTCGATCGTCAGGAAGCTCAGGATTCCAGCAGGTTGTGCAGCTCGACGAACTGCTGGGTCAGCTTGTGCCGCGGTTCGAGGAAGATCAGCGGGATGCAGGCCTGGTGCGACTCGCGCATCTTCACCGAGCTCATCAGGTAGACCGGCAGCACCGGCAGTTCCTCCTCCACCAGCTCATCCAGCAGCTGCTGCGGCAGGCTGGCGCGCGGCTGGAACTGGTTGACCACGATGCCTTCGACTTCCAGGTCCTCGTTGTGGTCCTCCCTCAACTCCTCGATCTCCTGCAGCAGCCCGTACAGCGCCTGGCGGGAGAAGCTGTCGCAGTCGAAGGGAATCAGGCAGCGATCGGCGGCGATCAGTGCCGATACGGTGTAGAAATTCAGCGACGGCGGGGTATCCAGGTAGATCCGGTCGTAGTCGTCGGACAGTTCGTCCAGCAGTTTGCGCAGCTTGTTGATCTTGTGCTTCTGCTCGAGCTTGGGCTGCAGGTCGGCCAGCTCCGGACTCGCGGTGACGACATGCAGGTTGTCGAAGGGGGTCTCGTGAATGTCGACCTTGCCCTTGCGGCCAAAGGGGCCGGATGAAAGGGTCTGCTTGAAGAAGTCGGCGATGCCCACGGGAATGTCCTCGCCGGTCAGGCCGGTGAGGTAGTGCGTCGAGTTGGCCTGGGCGTCCAGGTCCACCAGCAGCGTGCGATAGCCCTCCGCCGCACTGACCGCCGCCAGGTTGCAGGCGATGCTCGACTTGCCCACTCCGCCTTTCTGATTGAACACCACGCGCCGCATGAGCCGTCCCTCCGGGATCCATTCGAGTGCTTCGGATTCTATGCAATGGTCATGACAACGGCGAGCGTTCCGTCGGCCGGCTCAGCCGTCGGCGCGCAAGGCCGCTACCTCGCGGGTCAGCAGGTCGATGAAGGACTGAGCCAGCGGCGAGCGCTCGTCGCGCCGGCGCACCAGCCAGACCGAGCTGGTGGCCCCGGGGTCGAGCAGCGTGCGGTAGACCACCCCGTCCACCCGCGTGCGGCGGAACGAGGCCGGCAGCATGGTGACGCCCAGCCCGGCGGCCACCAGGCCGATGATGGTCATCGCCTCGCCGGCCTCCTGGGCGATGCGCGGACTGAAGCCGGCCTGCCGCGACAGGGCGATCAGTTGGTCGTAGAGGCCGGTGCCGTAGCTGCGCGGAAAGAACACGAAGGGCTCGTCCGCCAGCGCGGCGATCTCCAGCCCGTCCTGGCTGGACTCCACCAGCGGGTGGTCGGCCCGCAGCACCGCCACCAGCGGCTCGCTGAACAGTTCCACCGCTTCCAGGGTGTCCGGCAGCGCGATCGGCCGGATCAGGCCGACCTGCACCCGCTCCTCCAGCAGCGCCTGGACGGCCCGGCCGCTGCTCATTTCCTGCAGGTCGAGGTGGACGTCCGGGTAGGCCTGGCGGAACGCCAGGATGCTGCGCGGAATGGTCGAGGTGAACGGCGCGGAGGCGGTGAAGCCGATCTTCAGCTCGCCCAGCTCGCCCTGGTGCGCGCGGCGCGCCAGCAGCACCGCGCGGTCGACCTGCTGCAGCACCAGCCGCGCTTCGGCGAGGAACAGTTGCCCGGCCTCGGTCAGCGCCACCCGTCGGTTGGTGCGCTCCAGCAGGCGCGCGCCGATCTCCTCCTCCAGCGCCTGGATCTGCTGGCTCAGGGGCGGCTGGGAGATGCCCAGCTGCTCTGCGGCGCGGCCAAAGTGCAGTTCCTCGGCCACGGCGATGAAGTAACGCAGGTGTCGCAGTTCCATTCAGCACCCATCGATTCGTAATAGATATCAAACGTGTCGATTAATATATTGGAAATAATAAAGCCCGCTCCTTATCCTTTCCACACAAGCCCAATAACGACTGCCAACCTGCCGTATGCCTGGCCGCGCGCGCCCTTGCCGCCACCCCAGGCCGTCCTGCCGCCATCAATCCGAGGTGTGTCGTGAGCCAACCTGCCCTGCGGGCTTTGCGGGAAGAAGAACACTCCGCGCCGAGCGAGCCATCCGACCTGCTGGATCGCGCCCGCGAAGCCAACGGCGACGTGGTGCGCGTCGTCGAGGAAATCGAGACCTATATCGAGAAAGGCACCCCGGCCTTCATGCGCACCTCCCTTGCGCTGTTCTCCGGCGGCTTCGCCACCTTCGCCCTGCTCTACTGCGTGCAGCCGATGATGCCGGTGCTGTCGAAGGCCTTCGACCTGACGGCGACGCAGAGCAGCCTGGTGCTGTCCATCTCGACCATCACCATGGCCTTCGGCCTGCTGGTGACCGGGCCGATCTCCGATGCCATCGGGCGCAAGTCGATCATGGTCGCCTCGCTGATCCTCGCCGCGCTGTTCACTCTCGCCAGCTCGGTGATGCCGACCTGGCACGGCGTGCTGGCGATGCGCGCGCTGCTCGGCCTGTCGCTGAGCGGCCTGGCGGCGGTGGGCATGACCTACCTCTCCGAGGAAATCCACCCGCAGCACATCGGCCTGTCCATGGGGCTGTACATCGGCGGCAACGCCATCGGCGGCATGAGCGGCCGGCTGATCAGCGGCGTGCTGGTGGATTACGTGAACTGGCACGTGGCGATCGCCACGCTGGGCGTGATCTCCCTCGCCGCGGCCCTGCTGTTCTGGCGCATCCTCCCCGAGTCGAAGAACTTCCACCCGGCGCCGCTCAAGCCGCGCCAGCTGGCCGAGGGCTTCATCGGGCACTTCCGCGATGCCGGGCTGCCCTGGCTGTTCCTCGAAGCCTTCCTGCTGATGGGCGCCTTCGTCACCCTGTTCAACTACATCGGCTACCGCCTGCTGGCCGATCCGTACCACCTGAGCCAGGCGGTGGTCGGCCTGCTCTCGGTGGTCTACCTGGCGGGCATCTACAGCTCCGCCTGGGTCGGCTCCCTGGCCGACCGCCTGGGCCGGCGCAAGGTGCTCTGGGCGATGATCGTGCTGATGCTCGGCGGCCTGCTGGCCACCCTGCTGCAGCCGCTGGCCCTGGTGCTGATCGGGATGCTGGTGTTCACCTTCGGCTTCTTCGGCGCGCATTCGGTGGCCAGCAGCTGGATCGGCCGCCGCGCCCTGAAAGCCAAGGGCCAGGCGTCGTCGCTGTACCTGTTCAGCTACTACGTCGGCTCCAGCATCGCCGGCACCGCGGGCGGGGTGTTCTGGCACCGCTATGGCTGGAACGGCGTGGGGCTGTTCATTGCCAGCCTGCTGGTGATCGCGGTCCTGGTGGCGCTGCACCTGGCCCGCCTGCCGGTGTTACCGCGCGACATTCCCAGCCCCGCAAGGCATGGGTAGTTTCTACACATGAAGAGAAGTTCTTATCCAAAACCGACATAAACAAGTCGCGTAAAGGTAAGCCAGCCAATTCAGATAACGCCCGCCCCGCGGGCGTTGTAGTTATATTTCCCACCCTACGACCAAAGTCGTAACAAAATATGGCGCACTCCTTGCGTCAAGAATAACGCACGACTTGTTGGAATCCCGAAACGGACCTCGACTCCCGCAGTACGCAATTCCCTCCTGTAGTTGTAGGTAAAGCATGAGCAGCACTCCTTCTTCCGGCCTCTCCCAGGGCCTGAAAAATCGTCACGTCACGATGCTTTCGATCGCCGGTGCCATTGGTGCGGGCCTGTTCGTGGGCTCCGGCCACGCCATCGCCGAAGCCGGCCCCGCCGTGCTGGTGTCCTACCTGATCGCCGGCCTGCTGGTGGTGCTGGTCATGCGCATGCTGGCCGAAATGGCCGTCGCGCAACCCGACAGCGGCTCCTTCTCCACCTATGCCGACCGCGCCATCGGTCACTGGGCCGGTTTCACCATCGGCTGGCTGTACTGGTGGTTCTGGGTGCTGGTGATCCCGCTGGAAGCCAACGCCGCCGCGGCGATCATCCACGCCTGGGTGCCCGGCGCACCGATCTGGGTGCTGGCCTTCCTGATCACCTCCGCCCTGACCGTGACCAACCTGTTCAGCGTGAAGAACTACGGTGAGTTCGAGTTCTGGCTGGCGCTGATCAAGGTCTGCTCGATCATCGCCTTCATCGTGCTGGGCTGCGCCGCCATCTTCGGTGTCTCGCTGAACCCGGAAGTCAGCGGCATCGGCCACCTGACCAGCGAAGGCTTCTTGCCTCGTGGCTGGGGCGCCGTGCTCGCCGCGCTGCTGACCACCATGTTCTCCTTCATGGGTTCGGAGATCGTCACCATCGCCGCCACCGAGTCCAAGGACCCGGCGCAGCAGATCACCCGCGCCACCAACTCGGTGATCTGGCGTATCGCCCTGTTCTACCTGCTGTCGATCCTGATCGTGGTCTGCCTGGTGCCGTGGAACGACCCGCGCCTGGTGAGCATGGGCTCCTACCAGACCGTGCTGGAACACCTGCACATCCCGTACGCCAAGCTGATCGTCGACATCATCGTGCTGGTCTCGGTGACCAGTTGCCTGAACTCGGCGCTCTACACCGCCTCGCGCATGATGTACTCGCTGAGCAAGCGCGGCGACGCGCCGAAGATCGCCCAGGTGACCAGCGCCAGCCGCACGCCGGTGTACGCCGTGCTGCTGTCCACCGCCATGGCCTTCCTCTGCACCTTCGCCAACTACCTGGCCCCGGCCGAAGTGTTCAACTTCCTGCTGGCCAGCTCCGGCGCCATCGCCCTGCTGGTGTACCTGGTGATCGCCCTGTCGCAGCTGCGCATGCGCAAGAAGCTGCTCGCCCAGGGCCACCAGCTGACCCTGAAGATGTGGTTCTTCCCCTGGCTGACCTGGGCGGTGATCCTGTTCATCAGCGCTGCGCTGATCATCATGCTGATCCGTCCGGACCACCGCATCGAGGTGGTCGCCACCGCGCTGCTGTCCATCGTGGTGGTCTGCTCCGGCCTGCTGGTGTCGAACCGCCGCAAGAGCCAGCGCGCCGCCGGCATGGTTGCCGACGCTGCGTGATGCACCCTGATGGGGCGCAAGGCTCCATCAGGGAACGAAAAGCCCCGCCGATTGGCGGGGCTTTTCGTTCCCCGGGGTAGATCTGCCTTTCAGAAGCATCGCGGACGGAGTCCGCTCCTACGCCCGGATTGGCTTTCGCAGGAGCGGACTCCGTCCGCGATCCGCCGGCAAGGCCGGCGCCTTGGCCGTTCGCGAGCAAGCTCGCTCCTACAGGGAGAGATGGCAGCGCTTTTCGTAAGCTAGCTTGCTCGCGAACCCATCCGCCAAAAACGAAAAAGCCCCGCACATGCGGGGCTTTTTCAGGTCAGCGCAACGCTCAGTGATACTGCGCCGACAGCTCGTGCACCGCCTCGAAGAAGGCGCCGGCGTGGGCCGGGTCGACTTCCGGGGTGATGCCGTGGCCGAGGTTGAACACGTGGCCGTTACCGTTGCCATAGGCAGCGAGGATGCGCGCCACTTCAGCGCGGATGGCTTCCGGCTTGGCGTAGAGCACCGCCGGGTCCATGTTGCCCTGCAGGGCGACCTTGTCGCCGACGCGGGCGCGGGCGCTGCCGATGTCGCAGGTCCAGTCCAGGCCGAGGGCCTCGGCGCCGGTGTCGGCCATGGATTCCAGCCACAGGCCGCCGCCCTTGGTGAAGAGGATCACCGGCACGCGGCGCCCTTCGCTCTCGCGGATCAGGCCGGCGACGATCTTCTTCATGTAGGCCAGGGAGAACTCCTGGTACGCCGCCGCCGACAGGCTGCCGCCCCAGGAATCGAAGATCTGCACGGCCTGGGCACCGGCGCGGATCTGGCCGTTGAGGTAGCTGGTGACCGACTGCGCCAGCTTGTCCAGCAGGGCGTGCATGGCCTGCGGGTTGTCGTAGAGCATCGCCTTGGACTTGCGATAGTCGCGGCTGGAGCCGCCTTCGACCATGTAGGTGGCCAGGGTCCAGGGACTGCCGGAGAAGCCGATCAGCGGGGCGCGGCCGTTCAGCTCGCGGCGGATGGTGCGCACGGCATCCATCACATAGCCCAGGTCCTTCTCCGGATCGGGGATCGGCAGGGCGTCGATGTCCGCCTGGGTGGTCACGACCTTCTTGAAGCGCGGCCCTTCGCCGGTCTCGAAGTACAGGCCCTGGCCCATGGCGTCGGGGACGGTGAGGATGTCCGAGAAGAGGATCGCGGCGTCCAGCTGCGGGTAGCGGTCCAGCGGCTGCAGGGTCACCTCGCAGGCCAGTTGCGGGTTCATGCACAGGCTCATGAAGTCGCCGGCCTTGGCGCGGGTGGCGCGGTATTCCGGCAGGTAGCGGCCGGCCTGGCGCATCATCCAGACGGGGGTGACATCGACGGGCTGCTTGAGCAGGGCGCGAAGGAAGCGATCGTTCTTCAGGGCAGTCATAACGGCATCCGGAAAAAAAGTGCGGGCATTTTCGCAAAGCCCAAAAGAAAAGGCACGGCGGGGGCCGTGCCTTTTGTCTTACGCGGCATTCTGCCGCAGCTGCAAGCTGCAAGCTGCAAGCTGCAAGCTGCAAGCCCACAGCTTGCGCTGCGCTGCTCTTGCTTGCAGCTTTATGCTTACCGCTTATAGCTGGCGCACTTACACCCCGAGGTAATCGAGGATGCCCTCGGCCGCAGTGCGCCCCTCGAAGATCGCCGTCACCACCAGGTCGGAACCGCGGACCATGTCGCCGCCGGCGAAGATCTTCGGGTTGCCGGTCTGGTGCTTGAACTGGCCGCCGGCCGGGGCGATGACGCGGCCCTGGCTGTCGATCTCGATCTGGTGCTGGTCGAACCAGGGCGCCGGGCTCGGGCGGAAGCCGAAGGCGATCAGCACGGCCTCGGCCGGGATGATCTCCTCGGAACCCGGGATCGGCTCGGGGCTGCGGCGGCCGCGGGCGTCCGGCTCGCCGAGACGGGTCTCGACCACCTTCACGCCTTCCACCTTGTCCTCGCCGACGATGGCGATGGGCTGGCGGTTGAAGAGGAACTTCACGCCTTCTTCCTTGGCGTTCTTCACCTCCCGGCGCGAGCCGGGCATGTTCTCTTCGTCGCGGCGGTAGGCGCAGGTCACGCTCTTGGCGCCCTGGCGGATCGAGGTGCGGTTGCAGTCCATCGCGGTGTCGCCACCGCCCAGCACCACGACGCGCTTGCCCTTCATGTCGACGAAGTCTTCCGGCGACTTCTCGAAGCCCAGGTTGCGGTTCACGTTGGCGATCAGGAAGTCCAGCGCGTCGTGCACGCCGGGCAGGTCCTCGCCGGGGAAGCCGCCTTTCATGTAGGTGTAGGTGCCCATGCCCATGAACACGGCATCGTACTCGTCGAGCAGCTGCTCCAGGGTCACGTCCTTGCCCACCTCGGTGTTCAGGCGGAACTCGATGCCCATGCCACCGAAGACCTCGCGGCGACGGGACAGGACATGCTTCTCCAGCTTGAACTCGGGGATGCCGAAGGTCAGCAGACCGCCGATTTCCGGGCGCTTGTCGAACACCACCGGGGTCACGCCGTTGCGCACCAGCACGTCGGCGCAGCCCAGGCCCGCCGGGCCGGCGCCGATCACCGCGACGCGCTTGCCGGTGGGCTTGACCTTGGACATGTCCGGGCGCCAGCCCATGGCGAAGGCGGTGTCGGTGATGTACTTCTCCACCGAGCCGATGGTCACCGCGCCGAAGCCGTCGTTCAGGGTGCAGGCGCCTTCGCACAGGCGGTCCTGCGGGCACACCCGGCCGCAGACTTCCGGCAGGGTGTTGGTCTGGTGGGACAGTTCGGCGGCGGCGAGGATGTTGCCTTCGGAGACCAGCTTCAGCCAGTTGGGGATGAAGTTGTGCACCGGGCACTTCCACTCGCAGTACGGGTTGCCGCAGCCCAGGCAGCGATGGGCCTGATCAGCCGCCTGCTGCGGCTTGAACAGGTCGTAGATTTCCACGAACTCGCGCTTGCGCTGGCGCAGCAGCTTCTTCTTCGGATCCTTGCGCCCGACTTCGATGAACTGGAAGTCGTTATTCAGACGTTCAGACATTTCGAGACCTCTCCAGACTTCGGGCGCTTATTGCGGGTTGGCACGGGTGCTGGTCAGCAGCGAACCCAGGCTCGCGGCCTTGGGTTTCACCAGCCAGAACCGACGCAGGTAGTCGTCGAGGTTCTCCAGCAGATGCGTGCCCCACTCGCTCGCGGTTTCCGCCACGTACTCGACCAGGACCTTGCGCAGGTGGCTGCGGTAGGCCTCCATCGCTTCGCCGCTGATGCGCTGGATTTCCACCAGCTCATGGTTCACACGGTCGACGAAGGTGTTGTCCATGTCGAGGACATAAGCGAAGCCGCCGGTCATGCCGGAGCCGAAGTTGTAGCCGGTCTTGCCCAGCACGCAGATGAAGCCGCCGGTCATGTATTCGCAGCAGTGGTCGCCGGTGCCTTCCACCACGGCATGGGCGCCGGAGTTGCGCACGCCGAAGCGCTCGCCCGCGGTGCCGGCGGCGAACAGCTTGCCGCCGGTGGCGCCGTACAGGCAGGTGTTACCGACGATGGCCGATTCCTGCGACTTGAACGGGCTGCCCTTGGGCGGGGTGACGACCAGCTTGCCGCCGGTCATGCCCTTGCCCACGTAGTCGTTGGCGTCGCCTTCCAGGTACAGGTGCAGGCCGCCGGCGTTCCACACGCCGAAGCTCTGGCCCGCGGTGCCCTTGAAGCGGAAGGTGACCGGCGCCTTGGCCATGCCCTGGTTGCCGTGGACCTTGGCGATCTCGCCGGAAATCCGCGCGCCGATGGAACGGTCGCAGTTGCAGATGTCCAGCTCGTACTCGCCGCCCTTGGCATCCTTGATGGCGCCACGGGCCAGCTCGACCATCTTCTCGGCCAGCAGGCCCTGGTCGAACGGCGGGTTCTTCTCGACGACGCAGAACTGCGGCTTCTCGGCCGGGATCAGGTCGCTGCCCAGCAGCGGCGTGAGGTCGAGGTTGCCCTGCTTGGGCGTCTCGCCCGGGAGGATTTCCAGCAGGTCGGTGCGGCCGATCAGTTCTTCCAGGCTGCGCACGCCGAGCCTGGCCAGCCACTCGCGGGTCTCGCTGGCGATGAAGGTGAAGAAGTTCACCACCATGTCCACGGTGCCGATGAAGTGGTCCTTGCGCAGCTTGTCGTTCTGGGTGGCGACGCCGGTGGCGCAGTTGTTCAGGTGGCAGATGCGCAGGTATTTGCAGCCCAGGGCGATCATCGGCGCGGTGCCGAAGCCGAAGCTCTCGGCGCCGAGGATGGCCGCCTTGATGACGTCCAGGCCGGTCTTCAGGCCGCCGTCGGTCTGCACCCGGACCTTGCCGCGCAGGTCGTTGCCGCGCAGGGTCTGGTGCGCCTCGGCAAGGCCCAGTTCCCACGGGCTGCCGGCGTACTTGATGGAGGTGATCGGCGAGGCGCCGGTACCGCCGTCGTAGCCGGAGATGGTGATCAGGTCGGCATAGGCCTTGGCCACGCCGGCGGCGATGGTGCCGACGCCGGGCTCGGAGACCAGTTTCACCGACACCAGCGCCTGCGGGTTGACCTGCTTGAGGTCGAAGATCAGCTGGGCGAGGTCTTCGATGGAATAGATGTCGTGGTGCGGCGGCGGCGAGATCAGGGTCACGCCGGGCACCGCGTAGCGCAGGCGGGCGATCAGGCCGTTGACCTTGCCGCCCGGCAGCTGGCCGCCCTCGCCGGGCTTGGCGCCCTGGGCCACCTTGATCTGCAGGACCTCGGCGTTGACCAGGTATTCCGGGGTCACGCCGAAGCGGCCGGTGGCCACTTGCTTGATCTTCGAGCTCTTCAGCGTGCCGTAGCGCGCCGGGTCTTCGCCACCCTCACCGGAGTTGGAGCGGCCGCCCAGGCGGTTCATGGCTTCGGCCAGGGCCTCGTGGGCCTCCGGCGACAGCGCGCCGAGGGAGATGCCGGCGGCGTCGAAACGCTTGAAGATGGACTCCAGCGGCTCGACCTCGTCCAGGCTCAGCGGCTGCTCGGCGGTCTTCACCTTGAGCAGGTCGCGCAGCATGGACACCGGGCGCTGGTCCACCAGCGCGGTGTATTCCTTGAACCGGGCGTAGTCGCCCTGCTGCACGGCGGCCTGCAGGGTGTTCACCACGTCCGGGTTGTAGGCATGGTACTCGCCGCCGTAGACGAACTTCAGCAGGCCGCCCTGCTGGATCGCCTTGCGGCTGTTCCAGGCTTCGTTCGCCAGCAGCTTCTGCTCGTTCTCGATGTCGAGGAAACGAGCGCCCTGGATGCGGCTCGGGGTGCCCGGGAAGCACAGGCCGGTGACCTCGTCGGACAGGCCGATGGCTTCGAACAGCTGGGCGCCGCGGTAGGAGGCGATGGTGGAGATGCCCATCTTCGAGAGGATCTTCAGCATCCCCTTGGAGATGCCCTTGCGGTAGTACTTGAAGACCTCGTAGAGGTCGCCCAGCACTTCGCCGGTGCGGATCAGGTCGGCGAGCACCTCGTAGGCGAGGAACGGGTAGACCGCGGACGCGCCGAAGCCCACCAGTACCGCAAAGTGGTGCGGGTCGCGGGCGGTGGCGGTTTCCACCAGGATGTTGGAGTCGCAGCGCAGACCGGTCTGCACCAGGCGGTGGTGCACGGCGCCGACGGCCAGGGCCGCGTGCACCGGCAGCTTGCCGGGGGCGATGTGGCGGTCGGAGAGCACCAGCAGCACCTTGCCGGCGCGCACGGCTTCCTCGGCCTGGTCGGCGATGTTGCGCACGGCTGCTTCGAGGCCAACGGACTCGTCGTAGTTCAGGTCGATGTGGTGACGATCGAAGCCCGGACGCTCCAGGTTCATCAGGGTCCGCCACTTGGCCGGGGAGATCACCGGGCTGGTCAGGATCGCCTGGTTGGCGTGGTGCGGGGACTCTTCGAAGATGTTCTGCTCGATGCCCAGGCAGGTTTCCAGGGACATCACGATCGCCTCGCGCAGCGGGTCGATCGGCGGGTTGGTCACCTGGGCAAAGACCTGGCGGAAGTAGTCGTAGGGCGAGCGGATGCGCTTGGAGAGCACCGCCATCGGCGTGTCGTCGCCCATCGAGCCGACCGCTTCCTGGCCCTGTTCGGCCAGCGGACGCAGCACCTGGTCACGCTCCTCGAAGGTGACCTGGAACATCTTCATGTACTGCTTAAGCTGGTCGCTGTCGTAGCTGGCCACGCCCTGGTCGTCGTCCAGGGTGGCCTGGATACGCAGCGCGCTCTGGCGCAGCCACTGCTTGTACGGGTGGCGCGACTTGAGGCGGTTGTCGATGTCCTCGGTCTGCAGCAGCTGGCCGGTCTCGGTATCCACCGCGAGGATCTGGCCCGGGCCGACGCGGCCCTTGGCGATGACGTCCTCGGGCTTGTAGTCCCATACGCCGATTTCCGAGGCGAGGGTGATGTAGCCGTTCTTGGTGGTGACCCAGCGCGAGGGGCGCAGGCCGTTGCGGTCGAGCAGGCAGACGGCGTAGCGGCCGTCGGTCAGCACGACGCCGGCGGGGCCGTCCCACGGCTCCATGTGCAGCGAGTTGAATTCGTAGAACGCGCGCAGGTCGGCGTCCATGGTCTCGACGTTCTGCCAGGCCGGCGGAATGATCATGCGCAGGCCACGGAACATGTCCATGCCGCCGGTGACCATCAGCTCGAGCATGTTGTCCATGCTGGAGGAGTCGGAACCCACGCGGTTGACCAGCGGGCCGAGCTCGTCGAGGTCCGGCATCCACTCGTTGCTGAACTTGCCGCGACGGGCCTGGGCCCAGTTGCGGTTGCCGGTGATGGTGTTGATCTCGCCGTTGTGCGCCAGCAGGCGGAACGGCTGGGCCAGCGGCCACTTGGGCAGGGTGTTGGTGGAGAAGCGCTGGTGGAAGACGCAGATGGCGGTCTTCAGGCGCTCGTCGGAGAGGTCCGGATAGAAGGCGGCGAGGTCCGCCGGCATCATCAGGCCCTTATAGATGATGGTCTTGTGCGAGAAGCTGCAGACGTAGTGGTCGGCGTCCTCGGCATTGGCCACGGAGGAGCGGCGGCGGGAGCTGAACAGCTTGACCGCGAATTCCTGGTCGGACAGGCCTTCGCCACCGATGAACACCTGCTCGATCTGCGGCAGGCGTTCCAGCGCCAGGCGGCCCAGCACGCTGGTGTCGATCGGCACCTTGCGCCAGCCGACCAGCTTCAGGCCGGCACGCTCGATCTCGCGATTCATGTTCGCGCGGGCGGCTTCGGCTTTCACCGGGTCCTGGTTGAAGAAGACCATGCCCACCGCGTACTGGGCGGGCAGCTCGGCCCCGAAGGCCTCCTTGGCCACGGCGCGCAGGAACTGGTCGGGCTTCTGGATCAGCAGCCCGCAGCCGTCCCCGGTTTTCCCGTCCGCGTTGATCCCACCTCGGTGGGTCATGCAGGTCAGTGCTTCGATGGCGGTTTGCAGAAGTTCATGGCTTGCCTCGCCCGTCATATGGGCGATCAGGCCGAATCCGCAGTTATCCTTGAACGTCTCAGGATGGTACAGACCTGCTTTCATAGGGAACTCTCACCGGCAAAACTTTTTTAATTTCTTGGGTCTGCTGACGTTTCGCCATGTGCCGCATTGCCGCGCCCCCGTTTCGCTCGGGCAAGCCCGGTTTCCCGCGCACCCCGAAGGCACGGGCCGCCTCTCATGTGCGGCGCCGCTATGCCCCTGGTTCACCTGGAATGACGCAAACCGCGTTGTCTGCCGCGTCTTACCCTACGCGGCGGCGGCTCCGTCTCGGCCATGTCGAAACGTCAGCAGACCCATCTTCAAGCACTTCGCCCGTCTACCCGCTCAAGCGGCAAGTTTCCGATAGGCAAAGGGAGGTCATTGTACACACGGTGAAAGCGGCGTCACTAATTTTTATGACGCCCTACAGAAATTCGATGTCGCATTTCTGAAAGAAAAATGCCGAAACCCGCATGAGCGGATTTCGGCATTTTCATTTTTGCGACGCAGCGGCCTTTCAGTGCGCGCCAGCGATGTCCTGCTGGATGCTGGAGAAGGGGCGCGCCCAGGGCTTGGAGGCCTGGATCTTCGCCGGCAGCTTCTTGATCGCCGCCTGCGCGGAGGCGCGGTCGGCGAAGTTGCCGTAGGTCACGACGTAGAACGGCTTGCCCTGCAGGTTCTTGCGGAAGTAGCGGTAATCGCCACCGCCCTGCTGACTGATGAAAGCCTTGGCGCTGGCTTCCGAACCGGTGCCCAGCACCTGTACGGAGTAGTGCGAGCCGGCCTGGGACTGGTACCAGCTGCTGCCGCCGGCGCTACCGGTGGCGGCGGGCTTGCTCGCCGTTGCCGGCTTGGCACTGGCGACGGTGGTTGCCGGCTTGGTCGCCGCTGGCTTGGCAACCGGGACAGGCTTGGCCGGCGCGGTAGCGGTGGGCTTGACCGGCTCGGGACGCGGCGCGGGCGTCGGTGCCGGTTGCGGCGCGGCGGCCTGCTGCTGGGTCGGTGCTGGCGGTACCGGGTTCAGCGGCGCCGGGGCGTTGCTGGCCAGCGGCGTCACCGGCGGCGCGGTGGTGGTTACGGTCGGCGGAATGGCCGCGGACGGCATACCGCCGTCATCGGCGTCATCCTGGCCACCGGCCTGGGCCATCGGCTCGCGGATCACCGGCTGGCTCTCGCCCACCAGCGGCAGCGGCAACGGCTGGTTGGAGCCGGCGAACTCGACCGACGGGCCGGAGCCCTGGGCGTCCGGTTGCGGGGCCGCACCCGGCTGCGGCGCGGCGCCACCCAGCGGCAGCTGCGAGGAGCTTTGCGCGGCGGTGTTGCTCGCGGCATCCGGCTTGCTGGTCTTGCCCTGCATGAACCAGGCAGCGATCACGCCGATGGCGACCACGCCGAGGATCGCCAGATGCTTCTTCGGCAGTTTGAAACCGGGGCCGGCCGCCTTGCGGGCACCGCCACGGTCAGCCAGCATCGCCTCGATCATGGCGTCGCGGGCGCTCTGGTTGATCGCCCCCGGCCAACCGCCGGACTGTTCGTGGATATCGGCCAGCAGGTCGGCGGAAATCAACTCGATGCCCTGCCCGGCGCCTTCCAGGCGCTGCGCCAGGTATTCGCGGGTCTCTTCTTCGCTGTAGGGCTGCAGCTCGATGGCGTGGAAGCGCTCCTCGCCTTCGGAGAGCACCTCCAGACGCGACAGCAACGCCGACTCGCCGAACAGGAAGACGTGCAGGCGCGCCTCGGAGTTGCCGGCGGCCAGGAGCAGCAGCACTTCCAGGGCGTCGTCGCGCAGTTGCTCGGCGTCGTCCACCAGCAGGTAGACGTCCTGCCCGGTGATCGCCAGCTGGGCAACCTTGGCCAGGATGGCTTCGAGGCTGGTCTGGGTAATGCCCAGGCCCTGGGCCAGTTGGCGCAGCAGGGTGGCTTCGTCGGTCACCGAACGGCCGGAAATGACCACGCTGGACACCGCGTCCTTGTTAGTGCTGGCCACCAGCGCCTGGCGCAGCAGGGTCTTGCCGCTGCCCAGCGGACCGGTTACGGCCAACAGCAGGTGGCTGTAGCGCGCCAGGTGGTGCAACTGGCCCAACACGGGTTTGCGCTGCGCCGGGAAGAACTTGAAGCCGGGAACCCGCGGTGCGAACGGGTCGTGGCTGAACTGGTAGTGGGCCAGGAAGGCCTCATCGGCATGCAAGCTGGACATGGGACCTCAGTGTTCTCCTGCCTGACCGACCAGTGTCTGGTAGTCAGTGCGCAGCGTTTCTTCCAGAATCTCACGGGGGAATTCGGCGGTCACGACCGCAGCCCCCAGCCCTTGGAGCAAGACCAGACGCAAACGTCCATCGAGCACTTTCTTGTCGACGGCCATGTGCTCGAGAAAATGCTCGGCATTCATTTCCCGCGGCGGGACGATCGGCAACTTCGCCGCGGCGAGCAGGCGGATGCCGCGATCACGCTCGGCTTCCGTCAGCCACCCCAGTCGATGCGACATCTCCAGTGCCATCACGGTTCCCGCGCCCACGGCTTCGCCGTGCAGCCAGACGCCATAACCCATGTGGGTTTCGATGGCGTGGCCGAAGGTATGACCCAGGTTGAGGGTGGCGCGGACGCCGGTTTCCTTCTCGTCGGCACCGACCACGCGGGCCTTGGCGGCGCAGGAGCGCTCGATGGCCTCGGTCAGCACGGTCGGCTCCAGGGCCAGCAGGTCATCCACGCGCGCTTCCAGCCAGGCAAGGAAGGGCTCGTCGCAGATGAAACCGTACTTGATGACTTCCGCGAGGCCGGCGGAGAGTTCGCGCGGCGGCAGGGTACGCAGGGTGGCGGTATCGATGACCACCGCCCGGGGCTGGTAGAACGCCCCGATCATGTTCTTGCCCAGCGGGTGGTTGATGCCGGTCTTGCCGCCAACCGAGGAGTCGACCTGGGACAGCAGGGTGGTCGGTACCTGGATGAAGTCCACGCCGCGCTGGTAACAGGCAGCGGCGAAACCGGTCATGTCGCCGATGACGCCGCCGCCGAGGGCGATCAGGGTGGTCTTGCGGTCGTGCCGCGCCTTGAGCAGTTCGTCGAAGATCAGTTGCAGGGTTTCCCACTGCTTGTAGGCCTCGCCGTCGGGCAGCACCACCGAGGTGATCCTGTAGCCCGAGAGGGTCTTCCGCAGTCGATCCAGGTACAGCGGCGCGATGGTTTCATTGGTGACGATGGCGACCTGACAGCCGCGGATATGCGGCTCGAAGCAGCGCGGATCATCCAACAGCCCTTCGCCGATATGGATCGGGTAGCTGCGATCGGCCAGATCGACGTTGAGTGTGCGCATGAAACCCCCAGGCAGGAAAGGGGACTAGGATACCGCAGATTGCAGCGCCGTTAATGGCGCTCCAGTTCTCGCAGGCGCTCCAGTATCTCCAGAACCACGAGACGCGGCGGCCGCTCATCGGTTTCGATGATCACATCGGCGATTTCGCGGTACAGCGGATCGCGCACCTGCATGAGGTCACGGAGGATCTGATCCGGGTTGGGCTTCTGCAGCAGCGGGCGATTCTTGTCGCGCGCCGTGCGGGAAATCTGCTGCTCGACCGAGGCATGCAGGTAGATCACCTTGCCGCCGGTCTTGAGTATCGAGCGATTGGCCTCGCGCATCACCGCGCCGCCGCCGGTGGCGATGACCATGCCACCTTCGGCGCAGAGCTCGGCGAGCATCGCCTGCTCACGCTCGCGGAAGCCCGCCTCGCCCTCGACATCGAATATCCAGGGGATGTTGGCTCCGCAGCGCTGCTCGATCTCTTTATCCGAATCTTTGAAAACGAGGTGAAGCTCTTTGGCGAGAAGACGCCCGATGGTGCTTTTCCCAGCTCCCATCGGGCCTACCAGAATCAAGTTGGACACGACATTGATCAACGGCCGACTGCAAAGGCCTGATTATTCATAATCCGCGGAGTAATGAAAACCAGCAGCTCGCTCTTGCTGTCGGTTACCGAGTCGCGACGGAACAGTCGGCCAATAAAGGGGACGTCCCCAAGGAACGGAACCTTGTCGGTCGCCTTGGTCTGGGTGTTGGAGAACACGCCACCGATCACGATGGTCTCGCCATCGTTGACCAGCACCTTGGCATTCACCTCGTTCTTCTTGATCGGCGGTACGCCGTTCAACTGGTTGGCGTAGTCCGGCTCATCCTTGTTGACCTTCACTTCCATGATGATGCGGTTGTCCGGGGTGATCTGCGGCGTCACCTCCAGGGCCAGCGCCGCCTCCTTGAAGGACACCGAGGTCGCGCCACTGGAGCTGGCTTCCTGATAGGGAATCTCCGAGCCCTTCAGGATCTTCGCGGTCTCCTTGTCGGAGGTGACGACCTTCGGCTGGGAAACCACTTCACCATTGCCGCTCTTCTCCATGGCGGAAAGCTGTAGATCGAGCATGGCATGATCGCTCAGGAAACCGATGCCGATACCCGAGGTGCTATTGAGGACCCCCATGTCGACGAAGGGAACCGGAGCCACACCGTCCTCTGCTGTCCAGTTGCCCACCGTATCGGTGCCCGGCAGGAACAGCTGGCCATCGCTGACAGTACGAGCGCCGTCCTTGCCGTAGAAGTCCCAGTTGCCGGAACTGACGGCACCACCCCAACGAACGCCCAGACTCTTGCTGTAATCCACAGCGGCCTCGACGATACGCGCCTCGATCATCACCTGACGAACTGGAATGTCCAGCTGGGCGACGATACGGCGCAGCTCGTCCAGGCGATCCTGGGTCTGATAGGCAATGATCGCATTGGTGCGGTCATCGACAGTGAGCGAACCACGATTGTCCGCGCCCGCAGCCGGAGCCCCCGGAGCGCCACTCGCACCAGTAACCGACTGGAACAGCTTGGCGATGTCGGCGGCCTTGGCGTAGTTCACCTGAATCAGTTCGCGACGCAGCGGGGCCAGTTCGGAAATCTGCTTCTGCGCCTCGAGCTCCTGACGCTCACGCGCCGCGATCTCTTCCGCCGGCGCAACCAGCAGCACGTTACCGACCTTGCGCTTGTCCAGGCCCTTGGTCTTCAGCACCAGGTCCAGCGCCTGATCCCACGGCACGTTCTGCAGGCGCAGAGTGATATTGCCCTGGACGGTATCGGACGCCACCAGGTTCAGATCGGTGAAGTCGGCGATCAGCTGCAGCACCGAACGTACGTCGATATCCTGGAAGTTCAGCGACAGCTTCTCGCCGGTGTAGGCGAAGGTGTCCTTCTTTCGCTTCTCGGCATCGTCGACGGTCAGCGGTTTGATGCTGACGGTCATCCGATTGTCGGTCTGATAGACGAGATAGTCGAACAGGCCGGTCGGCTCGATGGAGATACTGGCCTTGTCACCCGATGCGGACGCATTGACGAACTGCACCGGCGTGGCGAAGTCCTTCACATCCAGACGTACCCGCAGGTTGTCCGGCAGCTGGGTACGCGGGAAGTCCAGACGGATCTTGCCGCCCTGCTCCTGGATGTCCGGGCTGACCGTCGGATCGGACAGATCGATCACGACATTCCCTTCGCCCTGCTCGCCGCGCTGGAAGTCGATGTTGCGAATAGCCTTGCCCGCAGGAATATAGGGCTTGGGCTGGGCCGGCTTGGCGATCGATGTGGAAACCGGCGCCGCCGACGCGACGGTACTGGAAGCCCCTGGGGTACCGCCCACCACGACATACAGGTTCGACCCATCCGCCCGGGTGGTGTAAGGCACCAGGGTGCCCAGATTGACGATCAGGCGAGTGCGGTCTTTCGCTTCGACCACCGTCAGGCTGCGAGCATTGCCCACGCCCAGTTCGCGGTTCTTGCTGCCCAGCTTGTTCTGCACACCCGGCAGATCCAGCGCGATACGCGCCGGCTGCTCGATGGTGTAACCGCGCGGCGCCGCCACCGGCCCGTCGAAGCCCAGTTTCAGCTCGACCCGATCACCCGGCAGGGCCGCCACATCGACGCTCTGCAGGTTGGCGGCCAGCAGGGCTGGCGCAAAGACTGCCGCGAGCAAGGAGATGCTCAGGCGGGAAAGTGTTCTATTCATCGTCTGAATCCGTCGTGCAGACTGCTGTTGGTTATCCATCTTCATCCCCGCCCTTAGGAACGTTCCTTGAGAGTCAGGCTACGCGGACGCTCAAGCCAGCCACCCTCACCATCAGGAACGATTTCAATCACGTCGACCTTGCCCTCGCTGATCGCAACGATCTTGCCGTCGTTGCGCCCCAGGTAGTCGCCGATCCGTACCCGGTGCACCCCTCCCGCACCTTTCACGAGAGCGAACATCTGGCTGTCCTTGGACAAGGTGCCCACCATCTCGAAGGTTTCGATATTGAAACCTTCAAGGAATTGCTTGACCCGGGTCTCGTCGGGCTTGACGACCTTGTTGCCCTTCTGCTTCACCGCCAGGTCGATCTTGACCGGCGGCTGGAACGGGCTGCGCAATGCCGCGGCGCTGTAGGTGAACGCCTCGTACGGCTGGAACTTGGGCAACGGTTCGATGGCACCCTGGGGACGCGCGCGAACTTCGTCCATGTAGGCCTGCAGATCGCCGAAATCGCCCCCGGAACCACACCCGTTCAGACTCAGGAGCAGGAAACTACAAATAATCAGGCGCCCTTTCATTTCTTGGCTCCCGCGCTCGGGGCTTTCGCCTTAGCCTTCACGCCCTTGTCACCAACCTTTACGCCCTTGTCGTTGTAGCGATAGGTCTTGGCCAGAATGCTCATCCTCAGCCTGGACGTGCTGTCGGCGCTGGCAGGCTTGATCTCGAAGTCGTGCAGGGTAACGATCCGTGGAAGACTGGCCACGCCGCTGACGAATGTCGCCAGATCGTGATATCCGCCCACGACACTGATCCGGATGGGCAGCTCGATATAGAACTGCTGGGTCACTTCCGGCAGCAGCTTGATCTCCTCGAACTCCAGCCCGCTTCCCAGGCCGGTACGGGTGATGTCTTCAAGCAGCCCCGGCACTTCGGTATCGCTGGGCAACTGCCGCAGCAGGGCGCCGAAGGACTCCTCCATTTCCTTCATCTGGGCCTTGTAGGCCTCCAGGTTCGCCGCCATGGACGCCTTGGAGGCAAACTGCTGCTTGAGCGTCTCTTCCTCCGCACGCTGCCGATCCAACTGATCCTGCAGGTCCTTCAGATGGAAGTTGTAGCCAAGCGCGAGCACCACGGCCGTCAGCAGGATGCAGGCGATAACCTTCACAGCCGCCGGCCAGGAGCCAAGGTTGTTCAGGTCAAGATCGCTGATGTCGATCTTGCGCAAGCTCTCGAGGGAACTGGCCAGACTCATTTCTTGGCTCCTTGCGCAACGTTCTTCTGCTCTGCCTGTTCGGCCCCGGGCTGAGTCTGCTGAACGGTCAACTGGAACAGGTTCGCCTGATCCAGCCCTCCCTGGGTCACCGCCTTCACTTCCGTCAGGTTTGGCGACACCAGCCACTCGGAGGCATCCAGATTACGCATCAGGGTGGACACCCGGTTGTTCGACTCGGCCGCCCCCGCGATGGCGATGGACTTCCCGGTCATCTTCAGGCTGGTGAAAAAGACGCCATCGGGCAGCGTACGCACCAACTGGTCGAACACCCGGCCGATGATCGGACGGTTGCCCTGCAGGTCCTGAATGATCTTCATGCGTTCCAGCAACTGCTGGCGGCGGGTCTTCAGTTCGCTGATTTCCTTGATCCGCGCATCGAGCACGGCAATTTCCTTGCGCAGGAAATCGTTGCGGGCGTTCTGATTCTCGATCGACGAATTCAGGTACTGATCGCCCAGGAACACCAGGCCGGCAGACACCAGCAACACGCCACCCAGGATCACCAGGAAGCGTTGCTTGCGCTCTTCGCGCAGCTGCTCCCGCCACGGCAATAGGTTGATGCGGGTCATCAGTCGAAACTCCTCATCGCCAGACCGCAGGCAATCATCAGCGCCGGCGCATCGCTGGCCAGCGCCCCCGCATTGACCTTTCCGCTCAGCACCATGTTGGTGAAGGGGTTAGCCACGAGTGTCGGAGTACCGATCTTCTGCTGGATCAACCTGTCCAGGTCAGGGATGGAAGCCGTTCCGCCCGCCAGCAGGATGTAGTCCACATCGTTGAACTGACCGGCTGCGAAGAAGAACTGCAGCGAACGGGATACCTGCTGAACGACGGCATCCTTGAACGGTTGCAGAACCTCGCTGTCATAGTCATCCGGAAGACCGCCCTGCTTCTTGGCAAGACCGGCTTCCTCCACGGACAGACCGTAGCGGCGCTGGATCTCCTCGGTGAGCTGACGCCCGCCGAACAGTTGCTCGCGCGTGTAAATGGTGCGGCCGTGGTGCAGCACGCTCAGCGTGGTCATGGTGGCGCCGATGTCGACCACCGCGACGGTGAGTTCGTCGGCATTGCCGCCCAACTGATCGCCGAGCAGGCCGAACGCCCTTTCCAGCGCATAGGCTTCGACGTCGACCACCTTGGCCGTCATCCCCGCCAGTGCCAGGGCCGCCTCGCGCACTTCGACGTTTTCCTTCCGGCACGCGGCGAGAAGCACATCGACGCGCTCGGTGTTCCTTGCGGAAACGCCCTGCACCTCGAAGTCGATCGCGACTTCTTCGAGCGGATAGGGGATGTACTGGTCGGCCTCGATCTTCAGCTGGTTCTCCAGCTCGTCTTCCGAGAGACCGCCATCCATCTCGATGGTTTTGGTGATGACCGCCGAGCCGGCGACAGCGACCGCAGCCGTCTTCACGCCGGTGCGCGCCTTGGCGACCACGCGTGACAACGCCTGGCCGACACCCTCCAGCTCAGCGATGTTCTTTTCTACCACTGCATTGGGCGGGAGCGGCTCGACGGCATAGGCCTCTACTTTGTAGCGGCCTCCCGAGCGGCTCAATTCGAGAAGTTTGACCGAAGTCGAACTGATGTCTATCCCCAGCAGCGTGTTCGCTTTCTTATTGAAGAGCCCTAGCACGACTGATTTCCTATCAGCATCCGAGACTTACGGACGATTTATGTTTTTTCACATTAGATACCAGACTTGACACCCGCGCAAATGGCTCGATGGGAAAAAAACTGCTTATAATGTGATCAGCTTTTCCCTTTTTGCCGCGCCATCCGCTTAACTCTTTCTTTTCTCTGGAAATCCAAGACCTTCCAATGCGCCTGCTGAAGTTTCTGTGGTGGACATGCGTCACCATAATCTGTGGATTGCTGCTCAGTTTCAGCGGCGCCTATCTCTACCTCAGCCCCAACCTTCCGTCCGTGGAGGCCTTGCGCAACGTGCGTTTGCAGATGCCGTTGCGGGTGTACAGCAGCGATAACAGATTGATAGCAGAGTTTGGCGAAATGCGCCGTACGCCGATCCGCTTTGCCGAAATCCCCCAGGATTTCACCCACGCACTGTTATCGGCCGAGGATGACAATTTCGCGAACCATTATGGCGTGGACGTCAAGAGCCTGATGCGTGCTGCTGCCCAATTATTGAAGACAGGGCATATCCAGACCGGCGGCAGTACCATCACCATGCAGGTGGCGAAGAACTACTTCCTCACCAACGAGCGCAGTTTCTCCCGGAAGATCAACGAGATATTGCTTGCGCTGCAGATCGAGCGCTCGCTCACCAAGGACGAGATCCTCGAGCTGTACGTCAACAAGATCTACCTGGGCAACCGCGCCTACGGCGTGGAAGCTGCCGCCCAGGTCTATTACGGCAAGTCGATCAAGGACTTGAGCCTGGCCCAGATGGCGATGATCGCCGGCCTGCCGAAGGCCCCGTCGCGCTACAACCCGCTGGCCAACCCGGCGCGCAGCCTGGAGCGCCGCAACTGGATCCTCGAGCGCATGCTCAAGCTGGGCTTCATCGACCAGCCACGCTACGACGAAGCGGTGAAGGAACCCGTCGGGGCGTCCTACCACGTACAGAGCCCTGAACTGGCCGCCCCCTACATCGCCGAGATGGCCCGCGCCGAGCTGGTCGGACGCTTCGGCGGCGACGCCTACACCGAGGGCTACCGCGTCTACACCACCGTGCGCAGCGACCTGCAGGAGCTCGCCAACAACTCCCTGCGCGACGGCCTGCAGGAGTATGACCAACGTCACGGCTATCGTGGTCCGGAGACCCGCCTGCCCGGCAAGACCCGCGACGCCTGGCGCCAGGCGATCGCCCAGCAGCGCCCGCTCGGCGGCCTGGAGCCGGCCATCGTCGTCCAGGTGGAAAAGAGCGGCGTCATGGTGATGACCCGTGACGGCAAGGAAGAAGCACTCCCCTGGGACGGCATGAAGTGGGCGCGCCCCTACCTCAGCAACAACAGCATGGGCCCGATGCCTCGCCAGCCGAGCGACGTGGTCCAGCCCGGCGACGTGGTCCGCGTGCAACGCCGCGACGACGGCTCGCTGCGCCTGACCCAGGTGCCCGCCGCGCAGAGCGCGCTGGTCTCGCTGAACCCGCAGGATGGCGCGATCCTCGCGCTGGTTGGCGGCTTCTCCTTCGAACAGAGCAACTACAACCGCGCGACCCAGGCCAAGCGCCAGCCCGGCTCCAGCTTCAAGCCGTTCATCTACAGCGCCGCGCTGGACAACGGCTTCACCGCCGCCTCGCTGATCAACGACGCCCCCGTGGTGTTCTACGACGAGTACCTGGACAAGGTCTGGCGGCCGAAGAACGACACCAACACCTTCCTCGGCCCGATCCCGATGCGCGAGGCGCTGTACAAGTCGCGCAACATGGTGTCGATTCGTATCCTCCAGGGGCTGGGCGTCGAGCGCGCGCGCAACTACATCAGCCGCTTCGGCTTCAACAAGGACGAGCTGCCGCCGAACCTGTCGATGGCCCTCGGCACCGCGACCCTGACGCCGCTGGAAATCGCCACCGCCTGGAGTACCTTCGCCAACGGCGGCTTCAAGATTTCGCCCTTCGTGGTCGAGCGCATCGAAAGCCGCGACGGCAAGGTCGTCTACCAGGCCAACCCGGCCCGCGTGCCGAACGACCCGGCGCAGGCCGAGCAAGCCCAGGCCCAGGCCCAGCCCAGCGGAACCAACGAACTGGGCAACGACGACCCGAGCCTGGCCAGGACCACCATCGAGCCGGCCGCCGCCGAGCGCATCATCGATGCCCGCACCGCCTACATCATGACCAGCATGCTGCAGGACGTGATCAAGCGCGGCACCGGCCGCCGCGCCCTGGCGCTCAAGCGTGACGACCTGGCCGGCAAGACCGGCACCACCAACGAGTCCAAGGACACCTGGTTCTCCGGCTACAACGCCGACTACATGACCACCGTCTGGGTCGGTTTCGACCAGCCGGAAAGCCTCGGCCACAGCGAGTACGGCGGCAACGTGGCGCTGCCGATCTGGATGCGCTACATGGGCGCCGCGCTGAAGGACCGGCCGTCGCACCTGCTGTCCGAGCCCGCCGGCATGGTCAGCCTGCGCATCGATCCGGTGACCGGCCGCGCGGCGGCGCCGGGCACGCCGGGCGCTTATTTCGAGCTGTTCAAGAACGAGGACACGCCGCCCTCGATGAGCGAACTGGCTCCGGGAAGCGCTCCGGGAAGCGGCATGCCGGCCGAGGAAGAAGCACCGATCGACCTGTTCTGACAGGCAGGCAAAAGCCCCTCGCAAGAGGGGCTTTTGCATTGAACGGAATGCTTCTCAAAGAAACCGTGGCGTTTAGCCAAATCATTGATTAATCTCACCTTTGCGGCGGCGAACAGCCCCGGACGACCGACCCCATCCGGCGCGCCCGGGGCTTGCCGCAGCAACGAAACCGGGACATCCGCATGCTGCGCCAACTGCCTGGCTGGCTGTTCTGCCTGATCGCGCTGCTGCTCGGCGCGCCGCTGCTGCGCCTGCTGGCCGCGCCCCGCGTCCTCGCGCCCGCCCCCGATCTCGTCTACCTCGACCAGCTGTTCGCTGCGCTGATCGCCTGCGCAGGGCTGGCCGGCCTGTTCATCGCCTTCCTGCTGCGCCTGCCCGGCCGCTCGATCGCTGCGCTCGCACTGCTGCTGCCCGCGGCAGCGTTCTGCATCTGGCACCTCAGCCACGTCACGCTCGAACCGAGCTCGCCCACGCCGGAGCAGTACCGGCTGATCCTGGCGGGGCTGACGGTTTTCGCGCTGTTTCTTGCCGGCATCGGCTGGCTGGGCGGCCGGGAGGGCGTCCGACGGACGGCGCTCCGCTATCTGGGTCTGGCCTTGCTGCTGCCCTGGAGCCTTGGCCTGTTCTACCTGGCGCGCCTGTACTACTGAGGCAGATCGCGCCAAGTCAGGTAGACGCGCAGGTCGAACTCCAGTTGGTGATAGCCCGGCAGCATGTGCTCGCAGAGCTGGTAGAAGGCCTTGCCGTGGTCGCGTTCCTTCAGGTGCGCCAGTTCGTGGACCACGATCATCTGCAGGAACTCGGGCGCGGCGTCCTTGAACAGCGAGGCGACGCGGATCTCCTTCTTCGCCTTGAGCTTGCCGCCCTGCACCCGCGAAATCGCCGTGTTCAGGCCGAGGGCGCGCTGCACCACGTCCAGCTTGTTGTCGTAGAGCACCTTGTCCACCGCCGGCGCGGTGCGCATGTGCCGCTGCTTGAGGTCCATGGCGTAGGTGTAGAGCGCCTTGTCGCTCTGCACGTCGTGGCGGCCGGGATAGCGGCGCTCCAGGTACTGGCCGAGGCGGTCCTGCTCGATGAGCTGGCGCACCTGGTCCTGGAGCTGTTGCGGGTAGGCCTGGAGATAACGAAGCGGCTGCATGGGGAAGCGACTGGCGGGAAATCCGGCCGCCAGTCTACCTGATTCCCCGCTCAGCCCAGCGCGCGGGCGCTGTAGGCCTCGGTGCGGTAGGGGAACGCCACTTCCGTACGCCCTTTCAGCTGCGGATGGCTGGCGATCAGCTCGCGCAGCTGCTCGGCGACCCGCTGCTTCTGTTCGTCCGGCAGCGCGGCGATGAAGCTGACCGACAGGACGCGCGACACTATCACCTGCTCCGGCGGGCCGACATGCTGGTAGCTGAATTCGCGCAGGCGCAAAGGCCCGAACGGCGCCTCGGCGAACGCCCGGCGCCACTGGCCGGTATGGAAACGCGGCGTGCTGCCTTCGTAGCGCTCGACGATGCGGTTCACCTCGGCGACCCAGTCGATCCGCTCGTCACGGACATTCCAGACCAGGCCGAGATGGCCGCCCGGACGCAGCACCCGGTGGATTTCCGCCAGCGACCGCTCGTCAGCGAACCAGTGGAAGGCCTGGGCGCAGGTCAGCGCATCCAGGCTCTGCGCCGCCAGGGGAATCGCCTGGGCGGTGCCATTGAGCGCCTTCACCGTCGGCAGGGCCGCGCTCAGTTGCTCGCGCATCGCCGCCACCGGCTCGATCGCCGTGACCTGCGCACCGGTGCGCAGCAGCAAGGCGGTGAACTTCCCGGTGCCCGCGCCAAGGTCGACCACGTCCTTGCCCGGGCCGATCTCCAGCGCCTCGCCGAGCCAGCCCAGCAACTCCTCCGGATAGTCCGGGCGCCCGTGGGCGTAGGCTTTCGCTTCGCGGGCGTAACCGTCCCGCGCACTGCCATGTACATCCGTCATCGTTCCTCCAGAGCCCGTCCGGCCCGAGCGGGAGGGCTCAGCGGAACCGGCAGGCCTTGCCGTCGAGATGGCTCTTGCCATCAAGATAGCTACGGTAGCAGCTGAGCAGGCGCGAATCCTTGACCCGGCAACGTTTCTGCCGGCATTCGCTGTGGAACTCGAAGCGGCCGCCATCGGGATCGGCAAGCTGGATGCGGATCGCCGGCCAGCCGTTATTCGGCGCCTTCTCCGGCGTGCTCAGCACGCGGTTCTCGTTCTCCACCAGCGCCGCGCCCGCCTCGGCGTAGTCGAAGACGAACAGCAAGGTGCGCGAGGTCTTCAGCGTGCATTCCTGGTGGCTCAGGCAGTTCTGCGCGTCCACCGGCAGGTCCACCGGCGGCTTGGGCGGTGGCGCCGGCGGTTGCGCCGGACGCAGCGAACAGCCGGCCAGCAGCGCCAGCGACAAGGCGGCCAGCCCGGCACGCAGCAACATCGACATGCCATCGATCTCCTTCTGGCGAATACGAAAGAGCCCCGCGGGGCGGGGCTCTTCAGCGAACAAAGCCGGGATCAGTTGATCTTCGGCTCCAGCTCGCCCTTGGCGTAGCGCTGGAACATGCCTTCCAGGGAGACCGGCTTGATCTTGGAGGCGTGGCCGGCGGTGCCGAAGGCTTCGTAGCGGGCGATGCAGATGTCGCGCATGGCTTCGATGGTCTTGGCGAAGTATTTGCGCGGATCGAACTCGCTCGGGTTCTTGGCCAGGAAGCGACGGATGGCGCCAGTGGAGGCCAGGCGCAGGTCGGTGTCGATGTTCACCTTGCGCACGCCGTACTTGATGCCTTCGACGATTTCCTCGACCGGAACGCCGTAGGTTTCCGGAATTTCGCCGCCGAATTCGTTGATGATCGCCAGCCAGTCCTGCGGTACCGAGGAGGAACCATGCATCACCAGGTGGGTGTTGGGGATGCGCGCATGGATTTCCTTGATGCGCTGGATCGACAGGGTGTCGCCGGTCGGCGGCTTGGTGAACTTGTAGGCGCCGTGGCTGGTGCCGATGGCAATCGCCAGGGCGTCGACCCGGGTCTTCTTCACGAAGTCGGCGGCTTCTTCCGGGTCGGTCAGCAGCTGGCTGTGGTCCAGCACGCCTTCGGCGCCGACGCCGTCTTCCTCGCCGGCCATGCCGGTTTCCAGGGAGCCCAGGCAGCCCAGCTCACCTTCCACGGACACGCCGCAGGCATGGGCGAAGGCCACGGTCTGCTGGGTCACGCGGACGTTGTAGTCGTAGTCGGCCGGGGTCTTGCCGTCTTCCTTCAGCGAGCCGTCCATCATCACCGAGCTGAAGCCCAGCTGGATGGAGCGCTGGCAGACGTCCGGGCTGGTGCCGTGGTCCTGGTGCATGCACACCGGGATGTGCGGGAATTCTTCGATGGCCGCGAGGATCAGGTGGCGCAGGAAGGGCGCGCCGGCGTATTTGCGCGCGCCGGCGGAGGCCTGCACGATCACCGGCGAGTCGGTCTTGTCGGCCGCTTCCATGATGGCGCGCATCTGCTCGAGGTTGTTGACGTTGAAAGCCGGGACGCCGTAGCCGAACTCGGCGGCGTGGTCCAGCATTTGGCGCATGCTGATGAGTGCCATGGTTTTCGCTTCTCCCAGAAGTCGGGCTCATTAACGTAATTCAAAAGCCTGCCGCAGGGGCAGGCCGTGTTCAAGTCTTGCGGCCCGGGCCGGACAGTCGGCGCCCGGGGTTACTTGCAACCTCGGCCGATGAGATCGTTGCTCTCGACCCAGTAGATCAGCCCCTGGTCCCCGGTGATGCTGAATCCGACCAGTCCGTCACTATAGAAAGCGCCAGCGCCGCCGGGTTCCTCCTCCAGGTGATGGACCACGTCATCCTCGCCCAGACGCAGGTCGACCACCGACTTGCTGGCATCCACGTAACGCCAGATGGCTTCGGCCTGGCTGTCGCAGGTCCAGCGATTCCAGCCGCCCGCTTTAGCGCCGGCGCCACCGGACGAATGGCTCGAGCATCCCGCGACCAGCGACAGCGCGAGGGCCGGGACAACATAACGCAGCATCGGGCGACTCTCCCTTGAGACGGCTTTCCCGCCGGATATCCAGTGCGCCAGCTTGCCCGCCCCGCCGCAGGAACGCCAGCGCCGCCCCCGATCAGACGAGGGCGGCGCCGTGCGGATTGGGAGCGGGTCGGCGTATTCGCCGCCGGAGCCCAGGGACCTGCTGTCGCCGGCCTCAGGCCTTGGCGCGCTGCTCCAGCACTTCGACGGCCGGCAGGACCTTGCCTTCGACGAACTCGAGGAAGGCGCCGCCACCGGTGGAAATGTAGGAGATCTGCTCGCCGATGCCGTACTTGTCGATGGCCGCCAGGGTGTCGCCACCGCCGGCGATGCTGAAGGCGGAGCCTTCGGCGATGGCCTTGGCCAGGGTCCTGGTGCCTTCGCCGAACTGGTCGAACTCGAACACGCCGACCGGGCCGTTCCACAGGATGGTTCTGGAGGTCTTCAGCAGCTCGGCGAACTGGGCGGCGGTCTTCGGGCCGATGTCCAGGATCATGTCGTCGTCGGCCACGTCGGCGATGTCCTTGACGGTGGCGACGGCGCTCTCGGCGAACTCCTTGGCCACCACCACGTCCACCGGCAGCGGCACGCTGACCTTGGCGGCGATGGCCTTGGCGGTGTCGACCAGGTCGGCCTCGTACAGCGACTTGCCGACCTTGTGACCGGCCGCGGCGAGGAAGGTGTTGGCGATGCCGCCGCCGACGATCAACTGGTCGCAGATCTGCGCCAGGCTGTTCAGCACGTCGAGCTTGGTGGACACCTTGGAGCCGGCGACGATGGCCGCCATCGGGCGCGCCGGGTTGCCCAGGGCCTTGCCCAGGGCTTCCAGTTCGGCGGCCAGCAGCGGGCCGGCAGCGGCGACCTTGGCGAACTTGGCCACGCCGTGGGTCGAGCCCTCGGCGCGGTGGGCGGTGCCGAAGGCGTCCATGACGAACACGTCGCACAGCGCGGCGTACTGCTGCGCCAGCTCGTCGGCGTTCTTCTTCTCGCCCTTGTTGAAGCGCACGTTCTCGAACAGCACGACTTCGCCCGGCTTCACCTCGACGCCGCCCAGGTAGTCCTTGACCAGCGGCACCGCGCGGCCCAGGGCCTTGGCCAGGTAGTCGGCGACCGGCTGCAGGCTGTTCTCTTCGGAGTACTCGCCCTCGGTCGGGCGGCCCAGGTGCGAGCAGACCATCACCGCCGCGCCCTTCTCCAGGGCCAGCTTGATGGTCGGCAGCGAGGCCACAATGCGCGCGTCGCTCTTGACCACACCGTCCTTCACCGGAACGTTGAGGTCTTCGCGGATCAGTACGCGCTTACCTTGGAGGTCGAGGTCGGTCATCTTCAACACGGTCATGACTGTCAGTCCTGTTGGGGCTGTTTGATTAACGTTCGGTAGCGGCGACCCGCAGGTAGTGCCCTGCGGTGTCGAGCATGCGGTTGGCGAACCCCCACTCGTTGTCGAACCAGGCCAGCACGTTCACCAGGCGGGGACCGGAAACGCGGGTCTGGCTGCCATCGACGATGGCCGAGTGCGGGTCATGGTTGAAATCGCAGCTGGCGTGGGGCAGCTCGGTGTACGCCAGCAGGCCTTTCAACGGGCCCTCGGTGGCGGCCTGGCGCAGCACCCGGTTGATCTCCTGCGCGGTGGTGTCGCGGGAGACCTGCAGGGTGATGTCCAGCGCCGAGACGTTCACCGTCGGCACCCGGATTGCTTTGGCCTGAATCCGCCCGGCAAGTTCCGGCAGCAGGCGCTCGATGCCACGCGCCAGGCCGGTGGACACCGGGATCACCGACTGGAAGGCCGAGCGCGTGCGGCGCAGGTCTTCGTGGTGGTAGGCGTCGATCACCGGCTGGTCGTTCATCGCCGAGTGGATGGTGGTGATCGACACGTACTCGATGCCCAGCGCCTCGTTCAGCAGCTTGAGCAGCGGCACGCTGCAGTTGGTGGTGCAGGAGGCGTTGGACACCAGCCTCTCGCTGCCGGTGAGGCCCTGCTGGTTGATGCCGAAGACCACGGTGGCGTCGACGTCCGTCTCGCTGGCCATGGGCTGGGAGAACAGCACGCGCGGCGCACCGGCGGCGAGGAAACGCTCGCCATCGGCGCGCACGTGGTAGACACCGGAGCACTCCAGCACCAGGTCGACGTCCAGCGCGCGCCAGTCGATGGCCTCGGGCGTCGCCTCGCGGAACACCTTCACGCAATCGCCGCCGATGTGCAGGCAGCCGTCGTCCACGCTCACCTCGCCGGGGAAGCGGCCGTGGGTGGAGTCGAAGCGGGTCAGGTATTCGAGGCTGGCGAGGTCGGCCAGGTCGTTCAGCGCGACGATGGAGAAATCGGCCCTGGCGCGGCGCTCGTGCAGGGCACGGAACACGCAGCGGCCGATGCGGCCGTAGCCGTTGAGGGCAACTCGGTAAGGGCGCTTGGACATTGTTATCCCTTGGAGATCGCTGCCGGGGCGCGGTGCGCCCCGGCAGGTTCAGGCACGCGTCAGGCGTCGAGCAGCTCGGCGGCCACTTCCAGCACGTTCTCGACGGTGAAGCCGAAGTGCTCGAACAGCGCCGGCGCCGGGGCCGATTCGCCGAAGGTGGTCATGCCGATCACGCGGCCTTCCAGGCCCACGTACTTGTACCAGTAGTCGGCATGGGCGGCTTCGATGGCGATGCGCGCACCGACCTGCACCGGCAGCACGGCCTGCTTGTAGCCGGCGTCCTGCTGGTCGAACACGCTGGTGGACGGCATGGACACCACGCGCACCTTGCGGCCTTCGGCGCTGAGCTTGTCGAAGGCCTGCACGGCCAGGCCGACTTCGGAGCCGGTGGCGATCAGGATCAGTTCCGGCTCGCCGTCGCAGTCCTTCAGCACGTAGCCGCCGCGGGCGACGTCGGCCAGTTGGGCGGCGTCGCGCGCCTGGTGCGGCAGGTTCTGGCGGCTGAAGATCAGCGCGGACGGACCGTCGACGCGCTCGATGGCGTGCTTCCAGGCCACCGCGGATTCCACCGCGTCGGCCGGGCGCCAGGTGTCCAGGTTCGGGGTCAGGCGCAGGCTGGCCAGCTGCTCGATCGGCTGGTGGGTCGGGCCGTCCTCGCCCAGGCCGATGGAGTCGTGGGTGAACACGTAGAGCACGCGCTGCTTCATCAGGGCGGACATGCGCACCGCGTTGCGGGCGTATTCCATGAAGATCAGGAAGGTCGCGCCGTAGGGGATGAAGCCGCCGTGCAGGGCCACGCCGTTCATGATGGCGCTCATGCCGAACTCGCGCACGCCGTAGAACATGTAGTTGCCGCTGGCGTCTTCGGCGCTCACGCCCTTGCAGCCCTTCCACAGGGTCAGGTTGGAGCCGGCCAGGTCGGCCGAGCCGCCGAGCAGTTCCGGCAGCAGCGGGCCGAAGGCGTTCAGCGCGTTCTGGCTGGCCTTGCGGCTGGCGATGGTTTCGCCCTTGGCGGCGACTTCGGCGACGTAGGCCGCGGCTTTCTCGGCGAAGTCCGCCGGCAGTTCACCGGCCACGCGGCGCAGGAACTCGGCAGCCAGTTCCGGGTGCGCGGCCTGGTAGGCGGCGAAGCGCTGGTTCCACTCGTTCTCGTGGCTGGCGCCGGCTTCCTTGGCGTCCCACTCGGCGTAGATCTCGGCCGGGACTTCGAACGGGCCGTGGTTCCAGCCCAGCGCGGCGCGGGTGGCGGCGATCTCGTCGTTGCCCAGCGGAGCGCCGTGGCACTCTTCCTTGCCCTGCTTGTTCGGCGAGCCGAAGCCGATCACGGTCTTGCAGCAGATCAGGGTCGGGGCGTCGCTCTTGCGCGCGGTGTCGATGGCGGTCTTGATCTCGTCGGCGTCATGCCCGTCGACGTTGCGGATCACCTGCCAGCCGTAGGCTTCGAAGCGCTTGGGGGTGTCGTCGGTGAACCAGCCTTCGACTTCGCCATCGATGGAGATGCCGTTGTCGTCGTAGAAGGCGATCAGCTTGTTCAGGCGCAGGGTGCCGGCCAGCGAAGCCACCTCGTGGGAGATGCCCTCCATCATGCAGCCGTCGCCCAGGAAGGCGTAGGTGAAGTGATCGACGATGGCGTGGCCGTCGCGGTTGAACTGCGCGCCCAGCACCTTCTCGGCCAGCGCCATGCCCACGGCGTTGGCGATGCCCTGGCCCAGCGGGCCGGTGGTGGTCTCGACGCCGGCGGTGTAGCCGTACTCCGGGTGGCCCGGGGTGCGCGAGTTGAGCTGGCGGAAGTTCTTCAGGTCGTCGATCGACAGGTCGTAGCCGGTCAGGTGCAGCAGCGAGTAGATCAGCATCGAGCCGTGGCCGTTGGACAGCACGAAGCGGTCGCGGTCGGCCCATTGCGGGTTGCCCGGGTTGTGCCTGAGGTAGTCGCGCCAGAGCACTTCGGCGATATCCGCCATGCCCATGGGGGCGCCGGGATGGCCGCTGTTGGCTTTCTGCACGGCATCCATGCTCAGTGCGCGGATGGCGTTGGCTCGCTCACGACGGCTGGGCATCGCTGAATCTCCTGCGGGGGCTGCTTCGAAACTTCGAAGGGAATGAAAAAAGGCCAGCATTTTCGCCCAGCCGGGCCCCGCGGGGCAATGACAGATCGGCAGATGCCTGATGCACAGCACCCGGCCGCGCCGGCCAACTGATCAAAAACCGCTCATCCGCCAATATCAAAACTTTTTGATACAGCTATTGCCCACCCGGGGACCCACGACTAGACTGCGCGACCTATGAGCCTGCGCCTGCCCGAAATCCGCCACGACGAATGCGACCAGCTGGCTGCCCTGTGCAAGGCCGGCGGCGATCCGCTGCGGCTGAACGTGCTGCGCGCCCTGACCAACGATTCGTTCGGCGTACTGGAGCTGGCGCACATCTTCGGCACCCGCCAGTCGGGCATGAGCCACCACCTGAAGGTGCTGGCCCAGGCCGGCCTGGTGGCGACCCGGCGCGAAGGCAACGCGATCTTCTATCGCCGCGCCCTGCCCCAGGCCGACAGCCTCGGCGGCACGCTGCACGGCGCGCTGCTCGACGAGGTCGACAGCCTGGTGCTGCCGCTCGATGTCAGCGCGCGCATCGCCAGCGTGCACGCCCAGCGCGCCGCGGTGAGCCGCGACTACTTCGCCCGCAGCGCGGAGAAGTTCCGGGCCACGCAGGACCTGATCGCAGGACTGCCGCAATACCTCGAAAGCGTACTGGCGCTGCTCGACGCGCTGAGTTTCCCTGCCGGCGCCACGGCGCTGGAAGTCGGCCCCGGCGACGGCGGGTTCCTCCCCGAGCTGGCCCGGCGCTTCGACCAGGTCACCGCGCTGGACAACAGCGCGGCGATGCTCGACATGGCGCGGCAACGCTGCGCCAGCGAAGGTCTGCACAACGTCCGGCTGCGGCTGGCCGATGCCCTGCAGGACGCCGACGACGCGGCGGACTGCGTGGTGCTGAACATGGTGCTGCATCATTTCGCCGCACCGGCGGATGCCCTGAAGCAGCTGGCGCACCTGGTCAAACCCGGTGGCAGCCTGCTGGTGACGGAGCTCTGCAGCCACGACCAGAGTTGGGCCCGCGAGGCCTGCGGTGACCTCTGGCTGGGGTTCGAACAGGAAGACCTGGCCCACTGGGCCGATTCCGCGGGGCTTGAGCCCGGCGAAAGTTTGTACATTGGTTTACGTAATGGCTTTCAGATCCAGGTACGGCATTTCGCCAAGCCGGATTCGCGAAGCGTCCTCACCCACCGGTAAATGATAGGAACCGTTAGATGAGCGAATACTCTGTTTTCACCTCCGAATCCGTATCCGAAGGCCATCCGGACAAGATCGCGGACCAGATTTCCGATGCGGTGCTCGACGCCATCATCGCCAAGGACAAATACGCCCGCGTGGCCTGCGAGACCCTGGTGAAGACCGGCGTGGCGATCATCGCCGGCGAAGTCACCACCTCGGCCTGGGTCGACCTGGAAGACCTGGTGCGCAAGGTCATCATCGACATCGGCTACAACAGCTCCGACGTCGGCTTTGACGGCGCCACCTGCGGCGTGCTGAACATCATCGGCAAGCAATCGGTGGACATCAACCAGGGCGTCGACCGCGCCAAGCCCGAAGACCAGGGCGCCGGCGACCAGGGCCTGATGTTCGGCTACGCCAGCAACGAAACCGACGTGCTGATGCCCGCGCCGATCTGCTTCTCCCACCGCCTGGTCGAGCGCCAGGCCGAAGCCCGCAAGTCCGGCCTGCTGCCGTGGCTGCGCCCGGACGCCAAGTCCCAGGTCACCTGCCGCTACGAGAACGGCAAGGTGGTCGGCATCGACGCCATCGTGCTGTCCACCCAGCACAACCCGGAAGTCAGCTACAACGACCTGCGCGAAGGCGTGATGGAGCTGATCATCAAGCACGTCCTGCCGGCCGAGCTGCTGCACAAGGACACCCAGTTCCACATCAACCCGACCGGCAACTTCGTGATCGGCGGCCCGGTGGGCGACTGCGGCCTGACCGGGCGCAAGATCATCGTCGACTCCTACGGCGGCATGGCCCGTCACGGCGGCGGCGCCTTCTCCGGCAAGGACCCGTCCAAGGTCGACCGCTCGGCGGCCTACGCCGGCCGCTACGTGGCCAAGAACATCGTCGCCGCGGGCCTCGCCGAGCGCTGCGAGATCCAGGTGTCCTACGCCATCGGCGTGGCCCAGCCGACCTCCATCTCGATCAACACCTTCGGCACCGGCAAGATCGACGACGACAAGATCGTCCAGCTGGTCCGCGAGCACTTCGACCTGCGTCCGTACGCGATCACCAAGATGCTCGACCTGCTGCACCCGATGTACCAGCCGACCGCGGCGTACGGCCACTTCGGCCGCACCCCGTTCGAAATGACCTACGGCGACGACACCTTCACCGCCTTCACCTGGGAGCGCACCGACAAGGCCGCCGCCCTGCGTGACGCCGCCGGCCTGTAAGGTCCGTCCTCGGAAAAGCCCCGCCCCGGCGGGGCTTTTTCGTTTCCGGCGTCCGACACGCCGCTGCGAAGAATCCGCGTTCCAGCTCGGCATCGCCCGCCGCGCTCGGCCTCTAGGCTGGCGCTCTCCCCGCCGCACGGATGCCCGCCATGCCACGTTCGCTCCTCGCCCTCCTGCTTTGCCTGCCGCTCGCCGCCCCCGCCTGCCCGCACTGGACGCCCGAACAGGCCGGCAACGAAATCCGCGCCTTGCAGGCCCAACTCGCGCAATGGGACGACGCCTACCACCGGCAGGGCGTCTCGCCCGTCGCCGACGAGCTCTACGACCAGGCCCGCGAGCGGCTGCGGCAATGGCAGGCCTGCTATCCGCAGGTCCCCGTGGCCGCCGACGCGCCGCTGGCCAGCAGCGCCGGCGAGGTCCGCCACCCGATCGTCCACACCGGCCTCGACAAGCTCCCGGACGCCGCCGCCGTGCGCGGCTGGCTGACCCACCGCAGCGACCTGTGGGTGCAGCCCAAGGTCGACGGCGTCGCCGTCAGCCTGGTCTACCAGGACGGCCGGCTGCGCCAGGCGATCAGCCGCGGCGACGGCATCGCCGGGCAGGACTGGACGGCCAATGCGCGGCAGGTGCCGGCGATCCCCCGGCAGTTGCCCGGCGAACACGGCCGGCTGGTGCTGCAGGGCGAGCTCTACTGGCGCCTGCCGGAGCACGTCCAGGCCCGCCAGGGCGGATTGGGCGCGCGCGGCAAGGTGGCCGGGCTGATGGCGCGCAAGTCGCTTGGCAGCGAGGGAGAACAGATCGGCCTGTTCGTCTGGGAGCTTCCGGAGGGTCCGCTGGACATGCCGGCGCGCCTGAACCGTCTGCGACAACTGGGCTTCGCCGACAGCGCCGAACTGAGCGTGCCGGTCAGCGGGTTCGCCGAGATCGAGGCCTGGCGCGAGCGCTGGTACCGGCAGCCGCTGCCCTTCGCCAGCGACGGCATCGTCATCCGCCAGGGCGTGCGTCCGCCGGGCAAGCGCTGGAGCGCGCAGCCTCCGGGCTGGGCGGTCGCGTGGAAATATCCGTATCAGCAGGCGCTGGCCGAAGTCCGCCGGGTCGAATTCAAGGTCGGGCGCAGCGGCCGGGTAACGCCGGTGCTGCACCTGGCGCTGGTGGAGCTGGACGGGCGCAACATCCAGCGTGTCGGCGCGGGCTCGCTGAAGCGCTGGCGCAGCCTGGACATCCGTCCCGGCGACCAGGTCGCCATCGCCCTTGCCGGCCTGACCATCCCGCGCCTGGACGGCGTGGTCTGGCGCTCGCCGACACGCAGCGATGTCGCGGCGCCGGCGGACGGGCAATACGGCGCCCAGACCTGCTGGCAGGCGACGGCCGACTGCCAGCAGCAATTCCTCGCCCGCCTGGAGTGGCTCAGTGGCAAGCAGGGACTGGCGCTATCCGGCGTGGGGCCGGGTACCTGGCGGAGCCTGCGGGATGCCGGCCTGCTGGAAGGACTGCTCGACTGGCTGGCGCTGACGCCCGAGCAACTGCGCGAAGTGCCCGGCCTGGGCGAACGCAGCGCGGCGAACCTGCACCAGCAGTTCCAGCTGGCGCGCCAGCGTTCCTTCGCCACCTGGCTGCGCGCCCTTGGCGTGCCCTCTCCCGATGCCCTGCCCCGCGACGAGGACTGGACCGCCCTGGCCGCGCGCAGCGCCGGGCAATGGCAGGCGCAACCGGGGATCGGCAAGGTGCGCGCCGTTCAGCTGGAAAACTTCTTCCAGGCGCCGGACGTCCTGCAGCTGCGGCAGCGGCTGCAGGACGCCGGCATCGTCGGCTTCTGAGGCGCCTCAGCGCATCTGGAAGGCTTCCTGGTGGAAGCGCTTGAGCGGCATGCCCTGGCGGCGCAGGTCACGCCGCAGCAGGTCGGCCAGCCCCCGCGGGCCGCAGAACCAGACGCTCGGCCAGCGCCCCTGGGGGCCGGGGTGCAATTCAAGATCGGCGGCCTGCAGATAGCCTTCGCTCTCGCTGTAATGCACCCGCAGGTCGATGCGCGGCAGCTTCGCGCACAGCTCGCGCAGCCGGCCGGCATAGATGGCGTCGGACGGCGCGCGCACGCAGTACAGCAGCGTCACCTCCGGGCACTCGTCGCGCCGCTCCTGCAGCGACTCCAGCCAGGCGAGGAACGGCGTGATGCCGATCCCGCCGGCGATCCACACCTGGCGCCCGCCCTTGTCGCGGCGGAAGTCGAAGCGGCCGTAGGGCCCCTCCACCTTCACCGGGTCGCCGACCCGCAGGCTGTCCTGCAGGCGCTGCGTGTAGTTGCCCAGGGCCTTGATGCTGAAGCGCACCTCGCCATTGCCGCGGTCGGCGCTGGACAGGGTGAAGGGATGCTGCCCTTCCAGGCGGTCGCAGGTCAGGAAGGCGAACTGCCCGGCGCGGTGCCGCCAGTTGCCCTGCAGCTTGCAGGTGACCTCCAGCATGCGCTCGCCGGGGCGCTCGACCGCGACCACCACGCCGGCATGGGTCCGCCGCCGGCCGATCCGCCCGCTCAGCGAGTAGAACGCGCACACACTGCCCACGGCCGCGCAGAGCGCCACCAGCCAGCCGATCGGCTGCGCCCAGTAGCCCGCCGGCGCCAGCACCACGGAGTGGAACGCCAGCACCAGGTAGATCACCGCGAGGGTTTTGTGCACGTAGCGCCACAGGTGGTAGGGGATGCGCTGCCAGAGCGTGATCACCAGCATCGCCGCCAGCAGCCAGGCGGACCATTCGCCCAGGTCCTTGGCCGAACCGCGGAAGACGTCGAGGAAGGTCTCGATCCGCGGCCCCTTGACCGGCCTGCCGAAGAACTTCGCCAGCAGCGGCCCGCCCAGCTCCATCAGGTAGTGCAGCAGGCCGAGCACGATGGCGAGGATGCCCGCCCACTTGTGCGCCCGGTACATGCGATCCAGCCCGTCCAGCGGCCGCTCCAGCCACGCCGGGCGCACCGCCAGCAGCATGATCAGCGACATCAGGGCGAAGGACGCGACGCCGGTGAGCAGGATGGCCTGCTTGCGGATGACCCAGACGTCCACCGTGGCCGGAGGGTCGAGGAACAGGGCCAGGCCGAAGGCCGCCGCGACGGCGGCCAGGGTGATCCAGATGAGTTTCATGGAGTCCTCCCAGACTGATTTTCCAAGGGAAAACTGATGCTTTCATCTGAATCATCCCTTAATTCCGGGTGGGTATTTTCGCCCGACCGGCCATGCCATGACACAGGTCAAGGGCTGGGCAATCCGGACGAAGCGCGCGCAGAATGAACACCCCCGCCGCCGCCGTGACCGACCATGCGCCTGCGTATCCTCTCCGACCTTCACCACGAACACTTCTCGGGTGGCCGCGCGCTGCCCGAGGCCGCCGCCGACCTGGTGATCCTCGCCGGCGATATCCACGAGCACCTGCAAGGGCTGCACTGGGCGCGGGAGGCGTTTCCCGACAGCGAGATCGTCTACGTCGCCGGCAACCACGAGTTCTACCACTCCGACCTGCCGGAGCTGACCCAGTCCATGCGCAACCTGGCGCGGGCGCTGGGTATCCACTTCCTGGAGAACGACGCGGTGGTGCTGGGCGACGTGCGCCTGCTCGGCGCGACCCTGTGGACCGACTTCCAGCTCTACGGCGAGCGCGGCGCGGAACTCGCTGTCGAGCAGGCGCTGCTGCTGATGCCGGACTTCCGCTGCGTGGACTACTTCACCCAGCCCTTCACCCCGGAGCTGAGCCGCGATCTCTGCGAAGCCTCCTGCGAATGGCTGGAAGCGGAACTGGCGCAGCCCTTCGCCGGGCGCACCGTGGTGGTCACCCATCACGCCCCCTGCGGCCGTTCGATTCCCGAGCCCTATGTCGGCGACGCCCTGTCGCCGGCCTTCGCCTCGAACCTGGAATCCCTGGTGGAGCGCTGCGACCTGTGGGTGCACGGGCACGTCCACGAACGGCAGGACTACCGCATCGGCAAGGCCCGGGTGGTGGCCAACCCCGGGGCCTACCCGGGCGAGGACAGCGGTTTCGACCCGCGCTGGGTGATCGATATCTGAGCCTCAGTGCGGCAGTTCGCTGAAGAACCGCCAGATCTCTGCCGGCCCATCCAGCTCCGGATCGGCCAGCCCCAGCAGGCGCGGCGGCCGATACACCGGCTGCGGCAGCAGGTGCCCGCCGCCATACACCGTCACCAGCTCAACCGGCGCCGCGCCGGCGGCATTCCAGCGTTGCCGCTGCGTCCACACCGGCCCGATGGTGGTCAGCCGCTCCTGGCTCGGCTCGCCGCCCTGGCCGTTGCGGCGCGCCAGCGCCAGGGCGGAGTCCTGCGCCGACAGCACCCGGCCCCGGTTGCCGAAGCCGAACAGCGTCACCACGCCACCCGCGTAGGGGTTGATCGGGTCGCGCGTGCCGTTCATCAGCAAGGCTGCCTTGGGCTGCTGCGCGGCCCGGCAGGCATCGTTCTCCGCGCTCGGCAGGCTGGCGGCGACCGCCGCCACGCCGTCGACTTTTTCCGCCGCCTCGGCCGCCATGCGCAGCGCCATCTGCCCGCCGTTGGAATAGCCGGCGACGAAGACGCGTGCGGGATCGACCCCGCGCTCGCGCTGCAGGCGCTCGATCATCGTCGAGAGGAAGCCGACATCGTCGATGTTCAGGCGGCGCGCGCTGTAGGTCGCGGCCTTGCGGCAGTCGTTCCAGTGCCCGCCGACCCCGTCGGGGTAGAGCACCAGGAAGCCGTCGCGGTCCGCCAGCGCGTCGAAGCGGTAGCCGCTGTCGCGGCGCATCCGCTCGCCGTTGCTCATGGAGGCGTGCAGCACCACCAGCAATGCCGGCCGCTCGGCAAGCTGGCGCGGCGCATAGAGGACGTAGCTGCGCCGCCGTTCGCCCAGGCGGATCGAGGAATCCTCACTGGTGCCGCCCAGCATCGGGCGCTCCCGCAGCTCGCCCGGCAGGTACCACCAGATACCGGCCAGCAACACCAGCACGAGCAACGCGATGAGTCCCTGCACGACGCGAATCGCCACACGCATCCCGCCCCTCCTCGCCCGCCGCGCGGGCCCCGTGAACGCCGGCCTAGCTCCAGGCCCTCAGGTGCAGCGCCACTCCATGACACACTCTAGCCGCCGCCTTCCAACGTCTTAGTGTTTGGTAACCCGGGACTCCGAAAATGTTCCGAAGCGCTGCCCTGATGGCCGCCATCGTGCGCCAGCCAGGCCCCCGGGCAACGGGCGAGCAGAGCGCCAGCCTGCGGACAACGCTGGAAAAGGGCGACGCGCAGAAGGTCGAGAAGCGCAAGGACAAGCTGGCGGAGCCCCGCGCCGAGCTGGAGGAATGAAGCGCCGTAGGATGGCGTGGAGCGAAGCGATACCCATCGAGGACCGTGCAGGCAATGCCGATGGGTGTCGCAACGGTCTTCCGGGGCCGGCCTGTCGGCCGGATCGCGGATAGGATCCGCTCCTACGGGAGCGCGCGGAGCATGTGATTTCCGCAGGAGCGGGCCATGCCGGCGAATCGCGGACGAAGCGTAACGCCGAGCGCTATACGCTCCGGCTTTCGTAGGAGCGGATCTTATCCGCGATGCTCTTGCTCCCGGCCCCGCCGGAGATTCGCCGACAGAGTCCGCTCCTACGAAAACAACGCGTTAGAGCGCGCGGAATTTCTTGTGGCAGGCTTCGCAGGCGTCTTCCACCGCGGCGAAGTCCTGGCGCACGCCCTCGGCGGTCGGCGCGGCGTTGCGGGTGTTGTCGCCCAGGGCGCGGACGGCCTGTTCGAAGGTCTTGGCGTCGGCCTGGAACTCCAGCTGGCGCTGCCAGATTTCCGCCTTGGCTCGGGTATCGGAGTTCTCCACCTGGTCAGCCGGCGGTTGGGTGCTGGGGAAATACTGCCAGGGCTTGTCGGCCAGTTCGCCCAGCCTGGTCGAGCCGGCGCGGAACTTCTCGGCGTCGAACGGAATGCGCCCGCGCAGCATGCCGCCCATGTCCTCGCTGGTCTTGAGCAGCTCCTTGAACACCACCTGGCGCTTGGCCTCCGGCGAGTTGGGGTCCAGGCGATGGCAGCCGGCGAGCGCCGCGCCGGCGAGCAGCAGAACGAGCAGGGTCTTCAACTTCATGGGGGGACTCTTGTGGGACGGCTGGACACGGAAGCGCCGGATTATCCGCCCCGATCCCCGAATGATCCAGAGCACGCTGAGCCGGCTGCGGCCATCGGTCGCAGCCAGCCCGACTCCGCTCAGGCGCCCCGGCCTGTCGAACGGATGAGCGGCGGAACCTTCGACATTAGCGGCCCGGTCGGCGCCGGCGCTCATCCCACAGACGAGCGGGTAACGGTGGCATGTCCGCTCGTCACAACTTCATCACCAGCATCCCCGCCAGCACCAGGCTGCATGCCGCCAGGCGCGGCAGGCCGAAAGGCTCCTTGAGGAAGCGCATGCCGAACAGCACCACCAGCAGCACGCTGGTCTCGCGCAGGGCGGCGGCCTCGGCGATGGAGCCCAGGCGCATGGCCCAGAGCACCAGCCCGTAGCTGAGCAGCACGCAGAGGCCGACGCCGATGCCGAGCTTCCAGTCGCTGATCCAGAATTTCGCGAAGGCGCGGGTGCGTCCGACCAGCGCCACCAGCGGGAACGGCAGGCCGGAGAGCAGCGACAGCCAGACCAGGTAGTCCAGCGGCTGCGGCCAGCGTTTCAGCGCGTTGCCGTCGGTCCAGGTGTAGCTGCCGATGCACAGGCCCATCAGCAGCACGGTGGGAAAGGCGATCCACGGCAGCTTCGAACCGCCGCCGCCCTTGAGCAGGAAGAGCATGCCCAGCGGGATCAGCAGGATGCCGAGGACCTGCCGCTCGCTGAGCCGCTCGCCGCCGAAGTACAGGGTCAGCGCCAGCACCACCAGTGGCGACAGGCCGCGCATCAGCGGGTAGACCAGCCCCAGGTCGCCGACCTTGTAGGCCTGGATCAGCAGCACCCGGTAGACCAGCTGCAACGCCACGGCGCTCAGCAGCCAGGGCCAGACGTCGGCGGGCGGCACGTCGGTCCAGGGCAGCATGAGCAGCGCGGCGCCGACGCCGACCAGGTCCATGCAGGCGACCACCAGCAGGCGGTCATTGCTGAATTTGACGAGGGTGTTCCAGGTGGCGTGCAGCAGGGCGGCCAGCAGCACCAGGGTAGTGGCGAGCACGAAGCGAACTCCTGGTATAGACCAGCTCGATTCTACCCCGACCGCCCGGGTCGCCGACAAGCCGCCGGCACGGCCCGCGCAATGAGCCCGCCGCGCCGGCTGGTGGACCTCAGAGGACGGCGGCGCCCTGCTCTTCCTCGCGGATCGAGCGCAGCACCTGGCGCTGCAGGTCGATGAACTCGGCGCTGGCGGCCATGTCCTCGTGGCGCGGGCGGCCGAGCTTGACCTCGAAGGTGGTCTTGATCCGCCCCGGCCCCAGGCCCATCACCACGATGCGGTCGGAGAGGTAGACCGCTTCTTCCACGTCGTGGGTGACGAACATCACCGTCAGCCGGTGGATCTCCCAGATGCGCGTCAGCAGCTCCTGCATCTGGTGGCGGGTCATGGCGTCCAGCGCGCCGAAGGGCTCGTCCATCAGCAGGATCTTCGGCCGGTAGGACAAGGCGCGGGCGATCGCCACGCGCTGCTTCATACCGCCGGACAGCTCGTTCGGGTAGGCGTCGGCGAACTTCTCCAGCTTCACCAGCGCCAGGTGCTCGTCGGCGACCTCGCGGCACTGCGCGCGGGACAGGCCGGCGGCCTTGAGGGCGAACTCGACGTTCTGCCGCGCGGTCAGCCAGGGCAGCAGGGTGTAGGACTGGAACACCACGCCACGGTCCAGGCCGGGGCCGGCGATGGGCACGCCGTCGACCTTCACGCTGCCGCTGTCGAAGTCTTCCAGGCCGGCAGCGATGGACAGCAGCGTGCTCTTGCCGCAGCCGGAGGTGCCGACGATGGAGACGAATTCGTTGTCCGCCAGGGTCAGGTCGATGTTGCGCAGCACCTCGCGGCGCTCCTTGCCGACCGCGAAGCTCTTGTGCAGGCCGGAGATTTCCAGGGTCGCCATCAGCCGCGCCTCCGGTTGTAGCGGAACAGGACCTTCTCGGCGGCGCGCATGGCCTGGTCGGTGATCAGGCCGAGGACGCCGAGCAGGAGGATGTAGCCGATGATGGTGTCGGTCTGGAAGAAGCGCTGGGACACGGTGATGCGGTAGCCCAGGCCCGAGGTGGCGGCCACCAGCTCGGCCAGCACCAGCCAGGTCCAGGCCCAGCCGAGGCTGATCCGCAGGGCGTCCCAGATGCCCGGCAGCGCGCTGGGCAGGACGATCTTCAGGAGGATGCGGCGGTCCGGCATGCCGAGGGTGCGGCCGAGGCCGACGAAGTCCGCCGGCACGCGCTTGATGGCGTCCATCACCATCAGCACCTGCTGGAAGAAGGTGCCGATCCAGATGATGAGGAATTTCTGGAAGTCGCTGGTGCCGGCCCAGAGGATGGTCAGCGGGACGAAGGCGACCACCGGCATGTAGCGCACGAAGTCCACCAGCGGCTCGGTGGCGGCCTTCCAGAAGCCGTAGCAGCCGGCGAACACGCCGATCACGATGGACATCGCCGAGGACACCAGGAAGGCCACGGCGATGCGGTACACGCTGACCTTCAGGTCCGCCCACAGGGTGCCGTCGGCGGAGAGTTTGAGCATCCGCGCCCAGACGTCGCCGGGCGCCGGCAGGAAGATCTTCGGCACCGCGCCGCTGGCGCCGGCCAGCCACCAGAGCAGCGCCAGCAGGACGAACACGGCGCCGCCGATGAGCAGGAAGTGGCGCTGCGCGATCGGCTTGCCGATGGTGAACAGCGGGTGGGATTTACGGGCTTTCATGGAGGGCTCGCCGGACGGGTGAAGACGCGCGCCGGCCCGGAGCCGGCGCGCGGGGGTGCCTCAGAGCGCCTCGACGAAGCGCGCGTCGATGGCCCGCGCCGGGGCGACCGGTTGCTGGAGGATGCCGGCTTCGCTGGCGGCCTTCTGGATGTGCTCGAAGGAGCCCTTCTGGAAGCCCCCCTTGAGCTCGGCCTTGTTCTCCTTCAGGGAGTAGAAGTGCACGCCGTCGAAGGCGCTGCTCAGCTCCGCTTCGTCGGCGCCGACGCCCTTGGCGATGGCGGCGCGGGCTTCGGCGGTCTTCTCCTGGTAGTGCTTGAGGCCGGCTTCCCAGCTCTTGAGCAGCGCCAGCACCTGGCCGGGACGCTCCTTCAGCACTTCGTCGCGGACCACGAACACGTCGCTGATGATGCCCGGGTCATCCGAGCCCTTGTACAGCAGCTCGACCTTGGGGTTCTGCTGCTTGGCGGCGGACAGGTAGGGCTCGTAGGTCACGGCGGCCGGGACTTGCCCTGCGATCAGCGCGCTGCCGGCGTTGGCGGCGGGCATCGGCACCGGCTGCACGTCGGCGAGGCTCAGGCCGGCCTTGCGCAGGGCGCTGTGCAGGAGGATGTCGCTGGTGGTGCCTTCCTCGTAGGCGACCTGCTTGCCCTTGAGGTCGGCCAGGGTCTTGATCGACGGGTCGACGATCAGCGCGTCGGCGCTGGTGCTCTGGTCCAGCAACAGGACGATCTTCACCGGCAGGCCGGCGGCGACCATGGCCATGGCGGTGTGGGTGGCGAGGTTGCCGCCGTCGATCTGGCCGCTGGCCAGGGCGGCGTTCATGTCCTTGTCTTCGGTGAAGTTGACCAGCTCGACCTGCTCCAGGCCGTTGGCCTTGAAGGCGCCGGCCTGCTCGGCGACGTACCACTGGCCGTAGCCCAGCCAGGGCTGCATGCCCATCTTGAAGGTGCCGGCCTCGGGCTTGGCGTCGGCCTTGAGCGGCGCGGCGTGCGCGGCGCCGGCCAGCAGCAGGCTGGCGCAGGTGGCCACGGCCAGTTGGCGCAACGTGGATGCGAAGGTGGTGTGCATGGTCTCTCCCCGGTCGTTGTTTTGCTGGAGCGGCGGGGAGGCTGCATCGGCCCAATGCCCGCCGTAGGCGGGCACAGGCTCACATTCAATCGACGCAAAAGCAAAGGGTTTCGCCGCGGCGCGCCGTCGCTCCGGGCCCGCAGGGAAAGACGTGGCAGGCGATCAGGCCTGCGGGATGGCGTCGTCCTTGAACTGGTCCTTGATGTACTTGATCTCGGTGCGGCCGTGGGGCGCCGGGTGGCCGTCCGGGCCGATGTTGACGAAGACCATCTTGTCGACCGTGAGGATGCTCTTGCGGGTGATCTTGTTGCGCACTTCGCAGGTCAGGGTGATCGAGGTGCGGCCGAACTCGGTGGCGGTGATGCCCAGCTCGATGATGTCGCCCTGGGTGGCGGAACTGACGAAGTTGATCTCGGAGATGAACTTGGTGACCACGCGCTGGTTGCCCAGCTGGACGATGGCGTAGATCGCCGCTTCTTCGTCGATCCACTTCAGAAGACTGCCGCCGAACAGGGTGCCGTTCGGGTTGAGGTCTTCGGGTTTTACCCATTTGCGGGTGTGGAAATTCATGTGAACTCCTTGGAGGTTCGCCTTGTGGGCGGGGATGCGCAGGTTCAGCCGAGGCCGGCTTCGGCGCGGTAGCGGGCGGCCTCGTCGACCAGCCAGTCGCGGAACGCGCCGAGGGTCGCCGACTCCACCTTGCGCTCGGGAATCATCAGGTAATAGGCGTTTTCGCTCAAATAGGCATGTTGCATCGGCACGATCAGCCTGCCGTCGGCCAGCTCGCGCTGGATCAGCATCGGCGGGATCAGCGCCACGCCCATGCCGAGCATGGCCGCCTCGGCGAGCATGGAGAACAGCTCGTAGCGGGTGCCGCCCATGTCGTGCGCGATGCTCATGCCGAGGGAGCCGAACCACTGGCGCCAGGCGTAGGGCCGGGTGGTCTGCTGCATCAGCGGCAGCTCGGCGATCTGCGCGGCGGACAGCCCGGTCCGCCCGCCCAGCAGCTCCGGGCTGCACACCGGCACCGGGTTCTCGTGCATCAGGAAGTTGGCCTCCGTGCCGGACCAGACGCCGTCGCCGAAATACAGCGCGGCGTCAAACTCGGTGTCGGCGAAGAGGAACGGGCGGGTGCGGTTGGTCAGGTTGACCGTGACTTCCGGGTGCAGGCGCTTGAAGTCCTTCAGCCGGGGCAGCAGCCACTGGGTGGCGAAGGTCGGCACCACCGCCAGCTCCAGGGTGCCGCCGCCCTGCTGGCCCATCACCGCCAGGGTGTCGCGCTCCACCGCATCGAGGCGCGCGGCGATGCGGCGGCTGTAGTTCAGCCCGGCCTCGGTCAGCTTCACTCCGCGCCGCGAGCGGCGGAACAGGCCGACGCCGAGGAACTCCTCCAGCGCGGCGATCTGCCGGCAGATGGCGCTCTGGGTCAGCGACAACTCGTCGGCGGCCTTGGTGAAACTCTCGTGGCGGGCGGCGGATTCGAAGGCGACCAGCGCCGCGGTGGTCGGGATCTTGCGTCGCATCGAATGCCTCTTCGGAATCTCGTGATACGGACGGGCCGGATGAAACGCTATACCCATATAGAGAAGGAAGCGTGGAAAAGCGCGTCAGGGATACAATTACGGAGTGACAAAATAGCACAACAGCGTGCGAATTAGTCGGTTGTCCGGCTTCCCGACGGCTGACTAGGATGGCCGACACCGTGCCCGCCTAGACTTGTCGGGTCCTTCATTGTCTGTTCCGAGGTTTCTCCATGGCCAACAAAGCAAGCTTCAACTGGGAAGATCCGCTGCTGCTGGATCAGCAACTCACCGAAGAAGAGCGCATGGTCCGCGACAGCGCCTACCAGTTCGCCCAGGACAAGCTGGCCCCGCGCGTACTGGAAGCCTTCCGCCACGAGCAGACGGACCCGGCGATCTTCCGCGAGATGGGCGAGACCGGCCTGCTCGGCGCGACCATCCCCACCGAATACGGCGGCAGCGGCCTGAACTACGTGTGCTACGGCCTGATCGCCCGCGAAGTCGAGCGTGTCGACTCCGGCTACCGCTCGATGATGAGCGTGCAGTCCTCCCTGGTGATGGTGCCGATCAACGAATTCGGCAACGAAGCCACCAAGCAGAAATACCTGCCGAAACTGGCCAGCGGCGAATACATCGGCTGCTTCGGCCTGACCGAGCCGAACCACGGCTCCGACCCGGGCTCGATGATCACCCGCGCGCGCAAGGTCGACGGCGGCTACCGCCTGACCGGCGCCAAGATGTGGATCACCAACAGCCCGATCGCCGACGTCTTCGTGGTCTGGGCCAAGGATGACGAAGGCCAGATCCGCGGCTTCGTCCTGGAAAAAGGCTGGGAAGGCCTGTCCGCCCCGGCGATCCACGGCAAGGTCGGCCTGCGCGCCTCCATCACCGGCGAGATCGTGATGGACAACGTGTTCGTCCCCGAAGAAAACGCCTTCCCCGACGTGCGCGGCCTGCGCGGCCCGTTCACCTGCCTGAACTCCGCCCGCTACGGCATCTCCTGGGGCGCCCTGGGTGCCGCCGAAGCCTGCTGGCACACCGCCCGCCAGTACACCCTGGACCGCAAGCAGTTCGGCCGCCCGCTGGCCGCCAACCAGCTGATCCAGAAGAAGCTGGCCGACATGCAGACCGAGATCACCCTCGCCCTGCAAGGCTGCCTGCGCCTGGGCCGGATGAAGGACGAAGGCACCGCCGCCGTCGAAATCACCTCGATCATGAAGCGCAACAGCTGCGGCAAGGCCCTGGACATCGCCCGCATGGCCCGCGACATGCTCGGCGGCAACGGCATCTCCGACGAGTTCGGCGTGGCCCGCCACCTGGTCAACCTGGAAGTGGTGAACACCTACGAAGGTACCCACGACGTCCACGCGCTGATCCTCGGCCGCGCCCAGACCGGTATCCAGGCCTTCTTCTAAGGCAGTTCCCAGCTGCAAGCCACAAGCTGCAAGCGAAAACCGCTCAGCTTGTGGCTTGAGGCTTATCGCTTGAGGCTAGACGCATGTCTGCTCTTACCCACATCCGTGTCCTCGACCTCTCGCGCGTTCTCGCCGGCCCCTGGGCCGGGCAGATCCTCGCCGACCTCGGCGCCGAAGTGATCAAGATCGAGCGCCCCGGCAGCGGCGACGACACCCGCGCCTGGGGCCCGCCGTTCCTCAAGGACGCCGACGGCCGCGACACCAGCGAAGCGGCGTATTACCTGTCGGCCAACCGCAACAAGAAATCCCTCACCATCGACTTCACCCAGCCCGAAGGCCAGCGCCTGGTGCGCGAGCTCGCGACCAAGGCCGACATCGTGCTGGAGAACTTCAAGGTCGGTGGCCTTGCGGCCTACGGCCTGGACTACGAATCGCTGAAGGCGATCAACCCGAAGCTGATCTACTGCTCGATCACCGGTTTCGGCCAGTTCGGCCCCTATGCCAAGCGCGCCGGCTACGACTTCATGATCCAGGGCCTGGGCGGCCTGATGAGCATCACCGGCCGCTCCGACGCCGAGGACGGCGCGGGCCCGGTGAAGGTCGGCGTGGCGCTGACCGACATCCTCACCGGCCTCTACTCCTCCACCGCGATCCTCGCCGCCCTCGCCCACCGCGACGTCAGCGGCATCGGCCAGCACATCGACATGGCGCTGCTGGACGTGCAGGTCGCCTGCCTGGCCAACCAGACCCTGAACTACCTGACCACCGGCGTGCCGCCGCGCCGCCTGGGCAACGCGCACCCGAACATCGTGCCCTACCAGGACTTCCCCACCGCCGACGGCGACTTCATCCTCACCGTCGGCAACGACGGGCAGTTCCGCAAGTTCGCCGAACTCGCCGGCCACCCGGAATGGGCCACCGACGAGCGCTTCGCCACCAACAAGGCGCGGGTCGCCCACCGCGACGTGCTGATCCCGCTGATCCGCCAGTCCACCGTGATGCGCACCACCGCCGAGTGGATCAGCGTGCTGGAACAGGCCAGCGTGCCCTGCGGGCCGATCAACGACCTGTCCCAGGTGTTCGCCGATCCGCAGGTGATCGCCCGCGGCCTGCGCGTGGACCTGCCACACCCGCTGGCCGGCAGCGTGCCGCAGGTGGCCAGCCCGATCCGCCTGTCCGAGACCCCGGTTCAATACCGCAACGCCCCGCCGACCCTCGGCCAGCACACGCAAGAAATCCTCGAAGGCGTGCTCGGCCTGGACCAGGCGGCCATCGGCAGGCTGCGCGACAGCGGCGTGGTCTGACCCACCCGGCGCCCGCCCGGCGGACGCACCGATCCCCGCAGCGGCGCCCGCGCCAGGGTTTTCACGGCCCCTGGCGCGGGCGCGGCGGGGAGCCAGTCGCCGGACAGTTCACCGAAGGCGAGCAAAAGCCTTGGGCTTGTCCGGCGCCATGGCTATAATCCGCAGGCTTCACCACGGCCGGCTCCGCTCCGGCCGTTCCCGCCACCCGTCCGAGGGGCGCTGCAGCAGGGCGAAACCGCTTCGACCTGTCAGGCTCGGATGGGGCGCGTCACGGTCGGCAACCGCCGGTCGCCAAACGCATCAACGGCGCCCATTCGCAGACAACGAATGGAGAGTTACGCATGAGCGCTGTGATGACGCCTGCCGGTTTCACCGATTTTAAAGTCGCCGACATTTCCCTGGCCGCCTGGGGCCGCCGCGAGCTGATCATCGCCGAGTCGGAAATGCCCGCGCTGATGGGCCTGCGCCGCAAGTACGCCGGCCTGCTGCCGCTCAAGGGCGCGAAGATCCTCGGCTGCATCCACATGACCATCCAGACCGGCGTGCTCATCGAGACCCTGGTCGCCCTGGGCGCCGAAGTGCGCTGGTCGTCCTGCAACATCTTCTCCACCCAGGACCAGGCCGCCGCCGCCATCGCCGCCGCCGGCATCCCGGTGTTCGCCTGGAAGGGCGAGACCGAGCAGGAGTACGAATGGTGCATCGAGCAGACCATCCTCAAGGACGGCCAGCCGTGGGACGCCAACATGGTGCTGGACGACGGCGGTGACCTGACCGATATCCTGCACAAGAAATACCCGGCGATGCTGGAGAAGATCCACGGCATCACCGAAGAGACCACCACCGGCGTGCACCGCCTGCTCGACATGCTCAAGGCCGGCACCCTGAAAGTCCCGGCGATCAACGTCAACGACTCGGTCACCAAGAGCAAGAACGACAACAAGTACGGCTGCCGCCACAGCCTGAACGACGCCATCAAGCGCGGCACCGACCACCTGCTGTCGGGCAAGCAGGCTCTGGTGATCGGCTACGGCGACGTGGGCAAGGGCTCATCCCAGTCCCTGCGCCAGGAAGGCATGATCGTGAAGGTCTCCGAAGTCGACCCGATCTGCGCCATGCAGGCCTGCATGGACGGCTTCGAAGTCGTCTCCCCGTACAAGAACGGCCTGAACGACGGCAGCGAGGCCAGCGTCGACGCCGCGCTGCTGGGCAGGATCGACCTGATCGTCACCACCACCGGCAACGTCAACGTCTGCGACGCCAACATGCTGAAAGCGCTGAAGAAGCGCGCCGTGGTGTGCAACATCGGTCACTTCGACAACGAGATCGACACCGCCTTCATGCGCAAGACCTGGGCCTGGGAAGAGGTCAAGCCGCAGGTGCACAAGATCCACCGTACCGGCAAGGACGGCTTCGATCCGCACAACGACGACTACCTGATCCTGCTCGCCGAAGGCCGCCTGGTGAACCTGGGCAACGCCACCGGCCACCCGTCGCGGATCATGGACGGCTCCTTCGCCAACCAGGTGCTGGCGCAGATCCACCTGTTCGAGCAGAAGTTCGCCGACCTGTCCGCTGCCGACAAGGCCCTGCGCCTGACCGTCGAAGTGCTGCCCAAGAAGCTGGACGAAGAAGTGGCGCTGGAGATGGTCAAGGGCTTCGGCGGCGTGGTCACCCAACTGACCCGCCAGCAGGCCGACTACATCGGCGTTACCGTGGAAGGCCCGTTCAAGCCGGACACCTATCGTTACTAAGAGCAGCCGCAAGCTGCAAGCCACAAGCTGCAAGCCGGGCCTACCCCGCTTGCAGCTTGAAGCCTGACGCTTGACGCTGAGAAGGGAACCTTCTCCATATGTCTCAAGAACGCCGCTTCAGCTTCGAGTTCTTCCCCGCCAAGACCGAAGCCGGCCACGAAAAACTGCTGGCCACCGCGCGCCAGCTGGCCGCGTACAAGCCTGACTTCTTCTCCTGCACCTACGGCGCCGGCGGCTCGACCCGCGACCGTACCCTCGCCACCGTGCTGCAGCTCGACGGCGAAGTGCAGGTGCCGACCGCTCCGCACCTGTCCTGCGTAGGCGACACCAAGGCCGAACTGCGCGCCCTGCTCGCCCACTACAAGGACGCCGGCATCCGCCGCATCGTCGCCCTGCGCGGCGACCTGCCCTCGGGCATGGGCATGGCCAGCGGCGAGCTGCGCTACGCCAACGAGCTGGTGGAGTTCATCCGCGCCGAGACCGGCGATCATTTCCACATCGAAGTTGCCGCCTATCCGGAAGTTCACCCGCAAGCGCGCAATTTCGAGGATGATCTCGCCAACTTCGTGCGCAAGGTCAAGGCCGGCGCCGACAGCGCCATCACACAATACTTCTTCAACGCCGACAGCTACTTCCATTTTGTCGAGCGTGCGGAGAAACTCGGTGTCAGTATCCCGGTCGTACCGGGTATCATGCCGATCACCAACTACACCAAACTGGCCCGCTTCTCCGACGCCTGCGGCGCGGAAATCCCCCGCTGGATTCGCAAGCAGCTGGAAGCCTACGGCGACGACATCGCCAGCATCCAGGCCTTTGGCGAGCAAGTGATCACCGACATGTGCGAACGCCTCCTCGAAGGCGGCGCACCCGGACTGCATTTCTACACCCTGAACCAGGCTGAACCCAGCCTGGCGCTCTGGAACAACCTCAAGCTCCCACGCTGAGGATCATTGCTCCGGGCTTACCGTCCGCAACCCCGGCCAGCGCAGCGCCGGCGGTTCGTGGACGGAGTGCCTCCAGCCCCGGCTGAGCGCTCGCCCCGAGCTTGGAACCACGCGCCCTCGAGCCGGCAGGTTGCCGGCCTACAGGAACCCCGCATGTCCTTTACTTCCCTCGGTCTCTCCGAGGCCCTGGCTGGCGCCGTCGAAGCCGCCGGCTACGCGCGCCCCACTCCGGTCCAGGAACGCGCCATTCCCGCCGTGCTGCAAGGCCGCGACCTGATGGTCGCCGCGCAGACCGGCACCGGCAAGACCGGCGGCTTCGCCCTCCCGGTCCTCGAGCGCCTGTTTCCCGAAGGCCACCCCGACCGCGAACACCGCCATGGCCCGCGCCAGACGCGCGTCCTGGTGCTGACCCCGACCCGCGAGCTGGCCGCCCAGGTGCATGACAGCTTCAAGGTCTACGCCCGCGACCTGCCGCTGAAAAGCGCCTGCATCTTCGGCGGCGTCGGCATGAATCCCCAGGTCCAGGCCATGTCCAAGGGCGTCGACGTCCTGGTGGCCTGCCCCGGCCGCCTGCTCGACCTGATCGGCCAGGGCAGCGTCGACCTGTCCCACGTGGAAATCCTCGTTCTCGACGAAGCCGACCGCATGCTCGACATGGGCTTCATCCACGACGTGAAGAAGGTCCTCGCCAAGCTGCCGGCCAAGCGCCAGAACCTGCTGTTCTCGGCGACCTTCTCGAAAGACATCATCGACCTCACCAACAAGCTCCTGCACAACCCCGAGCGCATCGAGGTCACCCCGCCGAACACCACCGTCGAGCGCATCGAGCAGCGCGTGTTCCGCATCCCCGCGGTACAGAAGCGCGTACTGCTGGCGCACCTGGTGACCGTGGGCGCCTGGGAGCAGGTGCTGGTGTTCACCCGCACCAAGCACGGCGCCAACCGCCTCGCCGAATACCTGAGCAAGCACGGCCTGCCGGCCGCCGCGATCCACGGCAACAAGAGCCAGAACGCGCGCACCAAGGCCCTGGCCGACTTCAAGGCCAACGACGTGCGCATCCTGGTCGCCACCGACATCGCCGCCCGCGGCCTGGACATCGACCAGTTGCCCCACGTGGTCAACTACGAGCTGCCCAACGTCGAGGAAGACTACGTCCACCGCATCGGCCGTACCGGCCGCGCCGGACGCAGCGGTGAAGCCATCTCGCTGGTGGCGCCGGACGAGGACAAGCTGCTCAAGGCCATCGAGCGCCTGACCAAGCAGCGCATCCCCGACGGCGACATGCAGGGCTTCGACCCCGACAGCGTGCTGCCGGAAGTCCAGCAGCCCGAGCCGAAGGAAGCCACCCAGCGCCAGCCGCGCAAGGACAAGGCCAAGCGTGGCGAGCGCAAGGAGCGCAGCAAGGACAAGCCGCAACAGCCGCAGGCAGAAGAGCAGCAGAGCGCCGCTCCCGCCGTTGAAGGCGAAGCGGCCGACGGCGACAAGCCGGCCGGCAAGCGCCGCCGCCGTGGCGGCCGTGGCAAGAAGAAGGGTGACGGCCAGGGCGCGGATGCCCAGCCGAACGCCAATGCCCAGCCACGCCAGCAGGGCCAGGGCCGCCAGCAGCAACCCAAGCAGCAGCGCTCGCCGAAGACCGATCCGGATCGCGATCCGGAAGAGTTCCTCGACGACGATTTCGACAACTTCGGCAACCGCGCCGACTACGTCAGCCCCTTCCCGGACAAGGACCAGCCGCGTGGCCAGCGCCGCCGTGGCGGCCAGGGTCAGGGCCAAGGCCAGAACCAGGGTCAGCAGCAGCGTGCCCGTGGACAGGGTGGCCAAGGTGGCCAGGGCAGCAATGGCCAGAACCGTGGCCAGGGTCAGGGCCAAGGCAAGGCCGCCAAGAAACCCGGCGGTACCCGTGGGCAGGGCCAGGGCGGCAACGCCCAGGGCAGCCGCAAGCGCGGCGGCAAGGCACCGGCCTCGCGGATGAACGACGCACCGTTGCGCGAGCCGAGCGAATACGGCGCCGCCAAGCCGACCCGCCAGCCGGTGGTGATCAACAAGCGCGACCTGGTCCGCACCGATCGCTTCCCCACCGCCGAGCAGTTGGAAGAGCTGGAACCGCGCCGCAAGAGCGAACGTCCCGCGCTGCTGACCCGCAACCGCTGATCGACGCTCCATGAGAAACCGCCCTTCGGGGCGGTTTCTTTTTGCGCGCTCGGCACACGGCATACGGCTGGAGGAAGGCATTGCTTTCGTAGGAGCGGACCTTGTCCGCGAACCGCGCCGGCAGCTCCGTCTATCGCGGACAAGGTCCGCTCCTACAAGAGCCACGCCCCATCCAGCGGGCACAAAAAAGCCGCCCGAAGGCGGCTTTTTCACAACGGCAGCAGACTCAAAGCACCTGCCGCAGGAAGGTCTGCGCGCGCGGGTCCTTGGGCTGGGCGAAGAACTGCGCGGGCGATGCGTCCTCCAGCAGCTTGCCGTGATCGAAGAACAGCACGCGGTCGGCCACCTCGCGGGCGAAGCCCATTTCGTGGGTCACGCAGACCATGGTCATGCCTTCCTGGGCCAGGGTCTTCATCACATCCAGCACCTCGCCGACCATTTCCGGGTCGAGTGCCGAGGTCGGCTCGTCGAACAGCATCACCTTGGGCTCCATGCACAGCGCGCGGGCGATCGCCACGCGCTGCTGCTGGCCGCCGGAGAGGCGCGAGGGGTATTCGTTGGCCTTCTGCGCGATGCCGACCTTGGCCAGCAGCGCCCGGGCCTTGTCCTCACGCTCGGCCTTGCCGCGCTTGCGCACGACCTTCTGCGCGAGACAGAGGTTTTCCAGCACGGTCATGTGCGGGAACAGGTTGAAGTGCTGGAACACCATGCCGACTTCGCGGCGGTAGGCGTTGATGTCGGTCTTCGGGTTGGCCAGGTCGACGCCGTCTATGCTCACCGAGCCGGAGTCGAACTCTTCGAGGCCGTTCAGGCAGCGCAGGAAGGTGGACTTGCCCGAGCCGGACGGCCCGATCACCACCACCACTTCACCCTTGGCCACGCCGGTGGTCACATCGTCGACTGCGCGGACGGTATGCCCGCGGGTGTCGAAGACCTTGGTCAGGTTGCGGACTTCAATCACTTTGGCCGAGCCTCCGTTCCAGATTCCTCGCCAGGTGCGACAGCGGCAGATTGATCACGAGATAGAGCGCGGCGACGCAGAACCAGATTTCGAAAACGGAGAACGAGGTGGTGATCGCCTCGCGGCCGCTCTTGGTCAGTTCGGTGATGGCGATCACCGAGACCAGCGAGGTGTCCTTGACCAGACCGATGAACTGCCCGGCCAGCGGCGGCAGCACGCGCTTGAAGGCCTGCGGCAGGATCACGTGGCGCATCGACTGCGCGGCGTTCAGGCCGAGGGAACGGGCGGCCTCGTCCTGGCCACGGGCGATGGACTGCACGCCGGCGCGGACGATCTCGGCGACGTAGGCGCCGGTGAACAGCGCCAGCGCCGCCACCCCGGCGAACTCGCGGGAGAGATTCAGCACGGTGCCGATGAAGAAGTAGAAGATGAAGATCTGCACCAGTAGCGGCGTGCCGCGCACCAGCTCGACGTAGAGGGTCGACAGGTCATGCAGGGTCGGGTTCTTCGACAGCCGGCAGAGCCCGGTGAACAGGCCGATCAGCAGGCCGACGGCGCCGGACACGAAGGAAATCCACAGGGTGGTCCACAACCCCCAGGCCAACGGGCCGGCAGCCCAGTGGCGGGTCACGCCGACCACATCGCCCTCGGCGACGTCATCGTTCTCGGCGAACTGCAGGCTGTTGGCGGCAACGGTCAGCAGCTGCTCCTTGCCGTCGTCATCCACCAGGGTGACGCGGGCGTTGTCGCCCTGGGTCTCGATCTTCTCCACTCGCGAGATGCTGTCCGCACGCAGCGACTCTTCCGCCTGGTAGGCGAAATACTGCGGGACGCGGTTCCAGCGCCACTCGTAAGACATCTGCGATGTTGTGTACCAGAAGCCCAGTCCCATCAGCAGCAGGATCAGCCCGGTCAGCCCATGCCAGGGCCAGGTTGCGCGTTTCGTTCTAGCCACGAATCTCTACCGTGAAAATGCGAACGCGCAGGCCGGGGCCTGCGCGTCGGATGAACCAGCGTCGGACGCGGATTACTCCATGTCCTTCAGCCAGTCGGTGCTCTTGAACCACTTGTCGTGCAGACGCTCGTAGGTGCCGTCTTCGTGGATCTGCTTGAGGTAGTTGTTGATGAAGTTGAGCGAATCGTAATCGCCCTTCTTCAGGCCGAAGGCCAGCGGCTCGTAGGTGAACGGCTTGTCCAGGAAGACCAGCTTGCCGGCACCGAACTTGTTGACCGCGACGACGTTGTAGGGCGAGTCGTAGATGAAGGCGTCGGCCTTGCCGTTGACCACGTCCATCACCGCTTCGGGCTCATTGTCGAAGCCGTGGTACTGGGCCTTGGACAGCTGCTTCTTGGCAACGAATTCGCCGGTGGTGCCGATCTTCGAGGTGAGGCGGTACTTCGGATCGTTCAGGTCCTTGTAGGACTTGATCTCGTTTTCCAGGTCCTTGCGGATCAGCAGGGTCTGGCCGACCACGATGAACGGATCGGAGAAGTTCAGGCGCAGGTTGCGTTCCTGGGTCAGGGTCATGCCCGAGCCGATCATGTCGAACTTGTCGGTCAGCAGGGCCGGGATGATGCCGTCGTAGCCGGTGGAGACCAGTTCCAGCTTGACGCCCATGGCCTTGGCCATGGCCTTGAGCAGGTCCACTTCGAAGCCGACGATCTGACCGCGCTTGTTGGTCATCTCGAACGGCATGTAGGTCGGGTCCATGCCCACGCGCAGCGTGCCGCGCTTGACCGCTTCATCGATGGCGCCAGCCTGCGCCGAGGCCACGCCCACCAGGGCGCAGACGCCCATGACCAGCGATGCCAGGTACTTCTTCATCCCCATACTCCCAAGCAAGTGAAAGGTCTTCTTGTTGTCCCCAGATCCCGCGATGCGGCGGGCAAAACGGCATACCGCGCACCGGAAGGGTGCGAAGCGTACCCCATGCGCCGGATATCTCAATCTTTTCTGGATGGCTGGCGCAGGGTACCAGCAGCGCCGCAGCGGGAAAACCGGGAAACTCGCCGCTCGCCCTCGTCCACGGCAGGACGAGGGCGAGCGGGCGTCAGGACTGCGCGGCGGGCAGCGAAATCGCCGCCTGCTCGGCCACCGGCGCCAGCGGCACGGCGGGCGCATGGCTGTCGGCCTGCAGCGATTGCCGCCAATGGCCGATCCATTGCTCCTTGTTGCCCTGCCAGAGCGCTAGGTGCAGGCGCGACAGCGCCACCGGATCGCTCAGCAGCGCCAGGCGCAGACCGCCATCCAGTTGCTCGGGGCTGGCGTCCAGCGCCTTCTGCACGCGCTCGGCGCGCATCGCCTCGATGGACGCGGCCTCGCCGTGGCGCGCCGTGCCCATGGCGCAGGCCAGGGCGTTGAGCACCGGGTCGACGGCGGCGCGGACGAAACCGTCCTTCAGCGCCTGCCAGCGGTTCTGGTAGGTGTACTCGTCGGTGGCGCGCAGCTCGCGCGGGGTGTCGTATTCCTCGGGGATGAGGAACAGCTTCTCGTCGCGCGAGGCCAGGCCGAGCTTGACCCGGCTGCTGATCACCGAGACCGGGATCGACAGCATCAGCGCGCCGACGATGGGCGACAGCCACCACAGGAAGCGCGGGTTCAGCCAGGCCACCAGCAGCGCCCAGCACAGGCCGAGCAGGGTCTGCAGGCCGTGGCGGCGGATCGCCTCGCTCCACGGGGTGTCGTCGTCGTCACGCTGCGGCGACTTCCACTGGGCTTCCCAGCCGAGGAACGCGGCCAGCACGAAGCGGGTGTGGAAGAGCATGCGCACCGGGGCGAGCAGCACCGAGAAGAGCATCTCCAGGAGCATGCTCAGGGTGACCTTGATCACGCCGCCGTAGCCCTTGGCGCCCTTGGCCCAGATCAGCATGACGCTGAGCAGCTTGGGCAGGAACAGCAGGGTCAGGGTGGTGGAGAACAGCGCGATGGCCTTTTCCGGATGCCACTGCGGCCAGATCGGGAACAGCTGGCGCGGCTCCAGGAAGTACTGCGGCTCCATCAGCTGGTGCACTGCCAGCAGCGCGGTGGACAGCACCAGGAAGAAGAACCACAGCGGCGCCGACAGGTAGGACATCACGCCGGTGAGGAACACCGCGCGGTGCACCGGGTGCATGCCCTTGACCAGGAACAGGCGGAAGTTCATCAGGTTGCCGTGGCACCAGCGGCGGTCGCGCTTGAGCTCGTCCAGCAGGTTCGGCGGCAATTCCTCGTAGCTGCCTTCCAGGTCGTAGGCGATCCACACGCCCCAGCCGGCGCGGCGCATCAGCGCGGCTTCGACGAAGTCGTGGGAGAGGATCGCGCCGGCGAAGGAACCCTTGCCCGGCAGCGGCGCCAGGGCGCAGTGCTCGATGAAGGGTTTCACCCGGATGATCGCGTTGTGGCCCCAGTAGTGCGACTCGCCCAGCTGCCAGAAGTGCAGGCCGGCGGTGAACAGCGGGCCATACACGCGGGTGGCGAACTGCTGCATGCGCGCGTACAGGGTATCCATGCCCGACGCCTTGGGCGCGGTCTGGATGATGCCGGCCTCGGGGTTGGCCTCCATCAGGCGCACCAGCTTGGTCAGGCAGTCGCCGCTCATCACGCTGTCGGCGTCCATGACGACCATGTACTTGTACTGGCCGCCCCAGCGGCGGCAGAAGTCGTCGATGTTGCCGCTCTTGCGCTTCACCCGGCGCCGGCGGCGGCGGTAGAAGATGCGGCCGAAGCCCTTGGCCTCGTTGCACAGCTCGATCCAGGCCTTTTCCTCGGCCACGGCGATGTCCGGCTGGTTGGTGTCGCTGAGCACGAAGAAGTCGAAGCGGTCCAGCTCGCCGCTGGCGGCCACCGATTCGTAGGTCGCCCGCAGGCCGGCGAAGACCCGCGGCACATCCTCGTTGCAGATCGGCATGACGATGGCGGTGCGCGCCTCGGCGGCGATCGGCTCGCTGCCGGCGCTGCTGCCGGAGATGCGGTAGCGGTCGCGGCCGGTGAGCAGCTCCCAGAAGCCCATCAGGGCGGTCCAGAAGCCGGCGGACACCCAGCAGAAGAGGATGGCGAACAGCATCAGCACGCCGAACTGGATGACGTAGGGCAGCACCTGCCCCAGGCTCTCCAGCCAGGTCTGGCGGCTGAGCTCTTCCAGGTCGACGAACGCCCAGCCCTGGTAGGGCAGGATGCCTTTCATGTAGTAGGTGGCGACGCTGGTCTGGCCCAGCATCAGCAGCACCAGGATGAACCGGCGCCAGGAGCCGACCCGCTGCCAGCGCGCCTTGGGCAAGTCGCGCGACGGCTTGGACGGATTGCTGCGGCCGGTGAGGCGGCGCCAGGCGCGCATCAGCGGGTTGGTGCGCCAGGGTTCGGGAAGCACCTTGCTGCGCTGGATCGGCGGCGCGGCCTTGAGGTAGGTGCGGCCGTTGTCGTCCATGCCCAGCATCCGGGCGTCGTCCAGTTCCTGGCCGTAGCCGTGGCGCAGGCGCGCGCCGACCGAAGCCAGCGCGGCGTCTTCGTTCTGGGAATCATCGCCAGCGAGCTGCTCGTGCAGCTCGCTGAAGGAACCGGCCCGGGCCAGGCGCTCGCGCTCCGCCGCGGAAAGCGGCAGGTGCGCGAGGTAGTCGGCCACCGGCGCGGTGGTAGCGGTGGAGTTATTCATCGGCAGGCAGCTGGTAGCTCCAGGTTTCGGAAATGGTCTGGCCGCCATTCACCAGCGCGGCGCGCATTTCCGTCGGCTTCTTCGGATCCTTGACCTTGATCCGCAGGGTCAGGCGCCAGCCCTGGGTCACCGCGTTGTAGCGCAGGCTGTTTTCCTTGAGATCGGCATTGTCATCGGTGCTCACCTGGGTGCTCACCGGCGCATCGCCGGCCAGCGCGCGCAGGGTCGGGCCGACGAAGTCGACGACCAGGGCGATGCTGCCATCCGGTTGGCGGATCAGGTTCTTCTGCTTCACGTCGCCGACCGAGCGCATGGTCTGCATGACCCAGGCGGATTGCGGGTCGTGCAGCGCCTCTTCGTCCTTGGTCCAGCGCATGCGGTAGGCGAAGTCCAGCGGCTCGCCGTTCTCCGGGCGCTTCTCGGGGTTCCAGAAGGCGACGATGTTGTCGTTGGTCTCGTCCGGAGTGGGGATTTCCACCAGCTCGACGGTGCCCTTGCCCCAGTCGCCCTGCGGCTCGACCCAGGCGGACGGACGCAGGTCGTAGCGGTCGTCCAGGTCCTCGTAGCGGGAGAACTCGCGGCCGCGCTGCAGCAGGCCGAAGCCTTTCGGGTTCTCGACGCTGTAGGCGCTGACGGACAGGTGTTTCGGGTTGTTCAGCGGACGCCAGATCCACTCGCCGTTGCCGGCATGGATCTGCAGGCCGTTGGAGTCGTGGAGCTGCGGACGGAAGTTGTGCTCCGGGGACGGCTGGTTGGAGCCGAACAGGAACATGCTGGTCAGCGGCGCCAGGCCCAGTTTGGTGACCTTGTCGCGCAGGTACACGCGGGCCTTCACGTCGACCACGGTGTCATTGCCCGGACGGACGATCAGGCGATAGGCGCCGGTGGCGCGCGGCGAATCCAGCAGGGCGAAGATCACCAGGTGTTTGTCGGTGGGCTTGGGACGCTCGATCCAGAACTCGCGGAAGCGCGGGAACTCCTCGCCGGACGGCAGCGCGGTGTCCAGCGCCAGGCCACGGGCGGACAGGCCCCACCACTGGTCCTTGCCGATGACGCGGAAGTAGCTGGCGCCGAGGAAGGTGGCGATCTCGTCCTGCTTTTCCGGGCTGTTGATCGGATAGAGGATGCGGAAGCCGGCGTAACCCAGATCCTTGGTGGCATTGGCGTCGAACTTCAGCGAACCGAAGTCGAAACGCGAGGGATCGTACTTGATTTCCTTGACGCTGGTGGTGGTGACCTCGTTGATCCTCACCGGCGTGTCGAAATGCATGCCCTGGTGATAGAAGCTGATCTTGAACGGCGTCTTTTCACCGGCCCACAAGGCCTTCTCGTTGCGGAAGCGGATCTGCTGGTAGTCAGCGAACTTCATTTCGCTGAATTCCGATGGCAGGTTGCTGGTCGGTGCGCTGTACTTCTCACCCGCCAGAGCCTTGGCCTTCTCGGCCACGTCATCGAGATTGAAAGCCCATGCCTGGCTGGTGCTCAACGCCACGAGGGCGGAGCCGATCAGCACGCGCAGGAATTTGCGTGAAAGAGGTTGTTGAACGGAACGGAAAATCACGAGTCCCCCTCGTCCGTGAACATGAAGCTGATAAGGCCGACAAAAGCGATGCCAAAATGTCGACGATTGAGTTCCGACCCCGGTGAGCATGAATGATTCCCCGCTTTTTTCGACGGGTACTGCAAGCTCCCGGAGCCGCATTGTTCTGTGCGCATATGCCCTAACCATCATCCCACGGCGTTGTGACAGGCTGCCGCGTGTTCAAGCCTCCAGAAGAAAGGTCACCGGCCCGTCATTGACCAGGTGGACCTGCATGTTGGCGCCGAAACGACCGGTGGCGACCAGGGGATGACGGGCTCGCGCCTGTTCCACAAGAAAATCGAACAGCGCGGCGCCCCTTTCCGGTGGCGCCGCGCTGGAAAAACTCGGCCGAAGCCCCTTGCGGGTGTCCGCGGCCAGGGTGAACTGCGATACCAGCAACAAGCCGCCACCGACATCGCTCAACGAAAGGTTCATTTTACCTTCATCGTCGCCAAACACTCGATAGTTAAGCAGCTTGTGCAACAAACGATTGGCCGACTCCTCGCCGTCCAGCGGTTCGACTCCCACCAGGACCAGCAGGCCGTGGTCGATGGCGCCGACCACTTCGCCGTCGACCTCGACGCGGGCGCCGCGCACCCGCTGGATCAGCCCCTTCATTCAGCCTCCGGCGGGAGGTTCAGCAGACGGCGGCCGATTTCGTTGGTCGCGCGCACCAGCGCGTCGGTGATGCCCGGCTCGCTGGCCGCGTGGCCGGCGTCGCGGACGATCTGCAGTTCGCTGTTGGGCCAGGCCTTGTGCAGCGCCCAGGCGTTGTCCAGCGGGCAGACCATGTCATAGCGGCCGTGCACGATCACCCCCGGCAGGTGGGCGATCTTGTGCATGTCGCGCAGCAGCTGGTCCGGCTCGAGGAAGGAGGCGTTGACGAAATAGTGGTTCTCGATGCGGGCGATGGACAACGCGCGGTGCGGATCGGAGAAGCGGTCGACCACCGCCGGGTTCGGCCGCAGCGTGGCGGTGCGCCCCTCCCAGGTGGACCAGGCGCGGGCGGCGTGCATCTGGGCGATCTGGTCCGGGCCAGTCAGGCGGCGATGGAAGGCGTGCAGCAGGTCGCCGTGCTCGTCCGCTGGGATCGGCGCCAGGTAATCCTCCCAGTAGTCCGGGAACAGGCGGCTGGCGCCCTCCTGGTAGAACCAGTGAATCTCCTGCTCCCGGCACAGGAAGATGCCGCGCAGGATCAGCGCCAGCACGCGCTCGGGGTGGGCCTGGGCGTAGGCCAGCGACAGGGTCGAGCCCCAGGAGCCGCCGAACAGCACCCACTTGTCGATGCCCAGCTGCTCGCGGATGCGCTCGATGTCCGCCACCAGGTGCCAGGTGGTGTTGTTCTCCAGGCTCGCGTAGGGCGTGGAGCGGCCGCAGCCGCGCTGGTCGAAGGTGACGATGCGGTACAGGTTCGGATCGAAGAAGCGCCGCGACAGCGCGTCACAACCGGCGCCCGGTCCGCCATGGACGAACAGCACCGGCAACCCGTCGGGCATGCCGCTTTCATCCACATAAAGGACGTGCGGCCCCTCGACGGCCAGTTCATGGCGGGCGTAAGGCTTGATTTCCGGATACAAAGATTGCATGGCGCGCTCCTGGATCAGTGCGTACGGTCACTCCCGGACCAGTAACCATCCTAGGGCCTGTGGGTGCCTTGCAGGTAGTCGCGTTGCCGCAGCGCGCGCCCCTGTTCGAGTCACCGGCCCCCGAGGTGTCGGGCATGATACCCGGCCCGGAGAAAAACCCATAAAGGAGTTAATCTGCCATGCCACAGAAGTTGCTTCTTTCCCTGTTTCTGCTGGGTTTCCTGCTGACCGGCTGCGGCCGCGAAGACCCACGCGTGCAACTCGACGCCGCCGTCCAGCAATTGCAAGACAACCTGGAAGCCAAGAATAGCGGGGCGGTGATGGAACAGCTGCACGCCGGCTTCCGCGCCAACGGCGAATTCGACCGCGACTGGGCGCGGCGCACCATGGCGCTGATGTTCCTGCGCCACCAGCAGATCAAGGTGATCGTCCTGAGCAGCACCAGCCAGCTCGACCCGACCTATTCCAATCGCGGGCGCACCGAGGCGCAGGTCGCCCTCACCGGCGCCGAGAACCTGATCCCCGACAGCGCCGCGCACTACGCGGTGAAACTGGAATGGTGGCGCGACGGCGGCGACTGGAAGCTGGCGCGGCTGGACTGGCAATGACTTCCCCCCTGCAACACCGCATCCGCGCCGCCGGCCTGCTGGTGCGCAATGACGAGATCCTGCTGGTACGCCACGAGGTCGGTGGTGACCTGTACTGGATTCCGCCGGGCGGCGGCTTCGAGTCGGACAAGGACCAATCCACTCGCGACACGGTGCGCCGCGAATGCTTCGAAGAAACGGGGCTTGCCGTGGAAGTCGGCCCGCTGGTGTATGTCCGCGAGTTCGCCGAACCGCTGGCCGGACGCTTCCACATGGAGCTGTTCTACCGCGTGGATGCCTGGACGGGAGACGTCAGCCTGGACAACCTGCGCGGCCTGGGCGGCGACGAGTTCGATATCCGCGACGTGGCCTGGGTGCCGCGCACGGAGTTGCCGCACCTGCCCTCCTTCTATCCCGCCGAATTGCTCGAAGACGTCTGGGAGCGCCTGGCCGAGGCGCAACCGCTGATCCGCCACCTCGGCCTGCAGCGCTAGCGGGTTTACTGCACCGGCTCGCTGGTGGGCTTGGCGATGATCGCCCGCAACTCGGCCGTCATGGGGAATTCCAGGTTGAGGTTCTTCGGCGGGATCGGCTGTTCGAACCAGCGCTGGTAGATGCCCTTGATCTCGCCGGAGGCATACAGGTCGGCCAGGGCCTGGTTGACCAGGACAAGGAACTGCGGATCGTCGCGGCGCACCATGCAGGCGTAGATCTCCCGCGACTGCGGTTCGCCCACCACCACCCACTGGTGCGGATCGCGCGCCTTGGCCCGCTCGCCATAGAGCAGCGCGTCGTCCATATAGAAGGCCACCGCGCGGCCGGACTGCAGCATGAGGAAGGCTTCGCCATGATCCTTGGCGCTGACCACGTTCATGCCCAGCTTATGCTCGGCGTTATAAGCCTTGAGGTAACGCTCGTTGGTGGTGCCGGCGGTGGTCACCACGTTCTTGCCCTTGAGATCGTCGAAGCCCTGGATGCCGCTGTCCTTGGCGGTCAGCAACTGACCCTTCACGTAGATGAAGCCATAGGAGAAGGCGACCTGTTTCATGCGCTCGGCGGTGACGCCGGTGGAGCCGCACTCCAGGTCGACAGTGCCGTTCTGCACCAGCGGGATGCGCGTCTGCGAAGTCACCAGGTTGTATTTCACCGCAAGATCGGGCTTGTCGAGCTTCTGCTTGATGCGCTCGACCACCTTGCCGGCCAGTTCCACCGAGTAGCCCATGGGCTGGCCGCTGTTGTCGCCCAGATAGGAAAACGGCACCGAGGCGTCGCGATAACCCAGGGTTATCGAGCCGCGATCGGCGACTTTCTTCAGCGTGCCGTCCAGCGCTTCGTTCGCCTGCGCCAGCGCGCAGACCAGGCTGGACGCCGCCAGCATTCCCAGTGCGATTCGTTTCATGGGTTCGCTCCCTCTTGTTGTTGTGAGTCGTAGTTCAAGGCCGTGCGGCGATTATCGTGATTTCCACCAGCACTGGCGGTCGCGCCAGCAGCGCCTGCACCGTGGTGCGGGTCGGCGCGCAGCCATCGGGCAGCCAGGCGGACCAGACGCCGTTCATGGCTTCGAAGTCGGCGGCGATGTCCTTGAGGTAGATGGTCGCGCTGAGGACGTTCGCCTTGTCGGTGCCGGCCTCGGCCAGCAGCGCATCGATCTTCGCCAGCACCTCGCGGGTCTGGCCCTGGATATCGGTAGCCTGACCGGGCACCTGTCCGGAGAGGAACACCAGCGAGCCGAAGACCATAGCGCCGGAAAGGCGGTCATTGGTGGCGATGCGTGTGAGTTGCATGGTGGGGTCTCCTGATCCGATGGAATCAACCGGCCAGACGCTCGGGTGTCAGGCCAGTGGTGTCGATAGCCGGCCGGTGCCCGGCGATCTGCGTGGCGATCAGTTGGGCGCTGCCGCAGGCCAGGGTGAAGCCCAGCGCGCCGTGGCCGAGATTGAGCCACAGGCCGCGCGGCCCACAGGCGCCCACCAGGGGCACGCCGGTGGGCGTGGCCGGGCGCATACCGGCCCATTCGATGGCGGCGGCATAGTCGCAGGCGTCGGGCAGCGTTTGCGCCGCCTGCTGGCGGATCAGCGCAAGGCGCTTGGGCTCCAGACGCGGGTCGAAGCCGACGATGTCGACCATGGCAGCAATGCGCAGGCGGTCGCCGATGCGCGCGTAGACCACCTTGCGGTCGTAGTCGGTGAGGCTCACGTCCGGCGCATGGTCGCTGGCGCGGATCGGCGCGGTCAGGCTATAGCCCTTGAGCGGATAGAGCGGCAGGCGCGGCCCGCCCGGCAGCAGCGCGGCGCTGCGATAGCCGGCGGCGAGCACGACATGATCGGCCTCCAAGCTCCTCACCCCCGCCTCCACGCCGGCCACGACGCCGTTGCGCAGGATCAGCCGGGACGCTGGATGACCATAGAGAATCCGGCAGCGGCTGGATGCCTCAAGCCGCTCGACCAGCCGCTGGCAGAACAGGAAGCAGTCGGCGACCTCCTCGTCCGGCGTATGGATGCCACCGACGAAGGGCGCGCGCTCCAGCGCCGGGTCCAGTTCGCGGCACTGCTGGGCCGAGAGCACGAACTGCGCGGAAGGATCGGACAGGCTCTGCCGCGCGTTGCGGAAGCTGCCCTCGTCGCGGAAGGCCACCAGCTTGCCGTTGCGCCGCCAGTCGAATCCGTCCAGCCCATCCTCGCGCCACTGCGCCAGCGTGGCCTGGCTGAACAGCGCGAGGCGCAGAAGGTGTTTCGCGTTGGCCTGGTTCACCGAGCGCCGGCAAGCGGCGGTGAACGCCAGCAGCCAGCGCCATTGCGCCGGGTCCAGACGCGGGCGCAGGCGCAGCGGCGAGTCCCCGCGCAGCAGCCAGCCCAACGCCTGCTGCGGCACGCCGGCATCGGCGAGCGGCGCAACGTAGCGGTAGGACAACTGGCCGCCATTGGCGAAGCTGGTCTCCAACCCAGCCTGATCCCGCGCCTCCAGCACGGTGACGTCGAAGCCTTCGAGGACCAGCGCATGAGCCGTGGCCAGTCCGACCACGCCCGCGCCTATGATGCAAACCCGCCGTGCCATTGCCGCCTCACTGCCCTTCCAATCCTGGCCTCGACCTTAGTCCCGGGTGACAGGCGGCGAACAATGAATAAACATGGGCAACCCATAACCTTGCGTTATACACATCGGTTAGCCACCCAGGGGAGACGCCCATGCGCCTGCGCCATATCGAAGTGTTCCAGGCCATTCGTGAGACCGGGTCGGTCAGCGGCGCCGCGCAATTGCTGCACGTCTCGCAGCCGGCCGTGACCAAGGTGCTGCAGCACGCCGAACAGCAACTGGGCTTCCCGCTGTTCCTGCGCGTGCGCGGCAAGCTGCAGGCGACCCCCGAAGCGCTGGAGCTCGAACGCGAAGTGGCCAAGGTCAGCGAAAGCCTGCAGGGCGTCCGGCGCCTGGCGCAAAGCCTGCGCGGCCAGCCGGAGAACCGCCTGCGTGTGGGCGCCACGCCGGCCATGGCGCTGTCGCTGCTGCCGCCGGTGATCCGCGAATGGACCGACCGCTACCCGCAGAGCAGCTGCGAACTGGCCACCCAGCACTCCCGCGAACTGGTGCAGAACCTGCTGATGCGCGAGCTCGACCTCGCCCTGACCCTGCAGCAGACCGACCACCCCGGCCTGCGCTCGCAGCCCATCGCCAGCGGCCCGCTGGTCGCCCTGGCGCCGCGCGGCCACTGGCCGGCGGACCGCCTGGGCCTGCCGCTGACGCTGGACGAACTGGCCGGCGAGCCGATGATCGGGCTGTCCACCTCCGACCCGCTGTCCGCGCGGCTGGAAGGCCATCTGGCGAACGTCGAACCGCCGCCGCGCGTGCGCATCGCGGTGCAGACCTATGCGCTGGCACGCACACTGGTGGAAGCGGGAACAGGATTGGCGCTGGTCGACCCCTTCACCGCACTGGGTGCGGACGAACGCCTGACGGTGCAGCGAACCCTGTCACCCACCGTGAAGGTGACGCTCTACGCCCTGACCCGCGCCGACGAAACGCCGCCGCACACCCAGGCGTTGCTGCTGGAGATGCTGGTGCGGCATGCCGAGGCTCAGTTGGCCAGAACCGCTCCCCAGGCTCAGGGCGACAGGATTCCTGAAGAGGGATCCTGATGCCAGTAGTTGGCCTCAATTGCTGCACATCATTGTCACAAATACGGAATTGCCCAAACCTTACGTGCCCCAGACGGGGCCGAACTCCAATCTGAAAGGACTCTCCATGGCCCAACTTCGCCCGCTACTCCTCTCGCCGCTGCTCCTTGCTCTCGGCGCCTGCGCCACTTTTCCCTCCGCCACGAAACAGCCCACGGATTCACTGGACAAGCTGGTAACCGATTCCGCTGCTCCCGCCAATATCATTGAGAACAGTGTTTTGCGTACAGAGACGGAAGTCGCGCTCGCCCTGCGCCTGCCCCGCGCCACCTTGCAGCTTCAGGTTCGCTGCTCAGGCGATAGCGCCAGTTGGCTATATATCGATACCCCCAATCGCATGTACGGGGTGGGCAAGTCGCAATATCGCGGACCGATAGCACTGACAGCCAAAACCGCCAGGACTCTACGGGACTTGCCCCAGATACAGCAGGCCTGCGCACAGGCTCCGGACTGGCGAAAACTGGGGAGCTTCGAAAACAACGCCCAAGGGCAGATTCTTCTGGACATTGCCAGCCTGAAACCACGGACCGATGGCAGCCTGCGCCTCTGGGCAGCTTTCGACTCCCCATCGCTGGCTTACGATCCCCCCTATCAGGCGCCTTACGGCAGCAAAGTCGAACAGCTTGAAGTCAATTGCCAGCGGAGCACCTACACATGGGTAGCCGGATATGACCTCGACCAACTGCAACGAGTCACCGATGGTCGCATTGAGGGAACCCCGAGTACACAGCCCTTCACCTCCGCCTCCGCCGATTACCGCACCATCCTGCAAGCCGCTTGTAAACCAAGCGCACAGCTATCCAGCTTGGCGCGCGCGGAAAAGCGTGACAAACCTGCTCCGGATCTGGAAAACCAACCCACATTAGAAGCGGGCATCGTTCATAGTGTGGCATCCCTCGGACTCACCGCGCCCAAGCAATCTCTGACTTACCTTCGTACTGAAGGCACCTCAACCTTCAAGGGCGAAACCAAGCCATTGACCGAGGAGTTCTGGATCCAGCCAGGTGAAGTACCGGGGCTGCTACGGATCAAGCAGTTGGGTTCAGGCTACGTCGCGCAGAAAACCAGCTTCATGGGCATGGTGGAACTCAGCAGCGTCACTCACTTCAGCGGCGCAGCGCAGGGGACTCATGTGGTGGAGAAACTGGAATTGGAAGGGAACTGGAAGCAGTTACCGGTCGGCGAGCACCTCGCCTATCGGGTCACTCAACGCGACACTTTCAGCATGACGGGCCAATCCCGATTCGACCAGGAAACCCGCTGCGACGTTACCCGAGAACTGGCCGCCGCTGAATTGAACCTGCAACTCACCGGCCGAGCCAAGGAGATCAAGTGTTCAGTGGTCGACGACGAGTACAAGCGCATCGACACCCGCTACTACTTGGAAGACTACGGCCTGGTTTTCAGCCAGGGAGACAGTCGCAACGAGTTCTACTACTCGGACTCGCACATCACCCGCTTCCGCTGAGCTGAGCAGCGACACCGAGAAGCAACTGGTGCAACACCGCTTCAAATGAAAAGACAGCCCCCTGCCGCCCCGGGGAAGCGCCGCCGGGATGCGTGGTCCGGCGGCGCCGCGCCGACAGTCCCGGAGCGGCAGGAAGCTGCGTAAAACTCAGCGCCCGTAGCGCTCGCGGCCCCAGGCGATGAAGGTTTCCAGCATGCGGCGGATCACCTGGGCGGTGGGGCCGGCCAGGTCCTCGCGGTAGCCGAAGGGCGCCTGCTCGTCCATGTAGTTGCACTGCGCCAGTTCCAGCTGCACCGCGTGCACGTCCTGCTGCGGCTGGCCGTAGTGGCGGGTGATGTGGCCGCCCTTGAAGCGTCCGTTGAGGATATGGCGGTACGCCGGCGCCCCCGCACACACCGCCACCAGGCGCTCGGCCAGTTGCGGGTCGCAGCTCGCGCCGCTGTTGGTGCCGATGTTGAAGTCCGGCAGCTTGCCATCGAACAGGTGCGGGATGTGCGAGCGGATCGAGTGCGCATCCCACAGCAGCGCGTAGCCGAACTCGGCCTTCAGGCGCGCCAGTTCATCGGCCAGGGTCTGGTGATAGGGCGTCCAGACTTCGGCGAGGTAACGGGCGCGCTCCTCGGGCGACGGCGCCAAGCCGTCCTTGAACAGCGGGCGGCCGTCGAACAGGGTGTCGGGGTAGAGGCCGGTGGTGGCGGTGCTGTACAGCGGCTTGTCGTCGGCCGGGCGGTTGAGGTCGATGACGTAGCGCGAGTAGCCGGCGGCCAGGGTGCTGGCGCCCAGTTCCTCGGCGAAGGCGTAGAGCTGCGGGATGTGCCAGTCGGTGTCGGCCAGTTCGCGGGCGTCGTCGACGAGGCCGGCTTCCACCGCCGGGGTCAGGCGCAGGCCGGGGTGAGGCATGCTGATCAAGAGCGGCACGCGGCCGCGTTTGAATTCGAGAACGTTATCCATGGGTAGCTATCTCCAATACGGGCGAGATGTCTCTTGTAGGAGCGAGCTTGCTCGCGAACAGCCCCGCTGCGGAGTCCGGTTCGCGAGCAAGCTCGCTCCTACGAAAAGCAAATTCACAGCTCTTCGCCGTGACGAATGACGCGCTTGGGCAGGTCGCCGCCGAGCCAGTAGGCCAGTTCGGCGGGGCGCTGGATGTCCCAGGCGATGAAGTCGGCGACCTTGCCCGCCTCCAGGCTGCCGTGGCTGTCGGCCAGGCCCAGGGCGCGCGCGGCGTTGAGGGTGACGCCGGCCAGGGCCTCTTCCGGGGTCAGGCGGAAGGCGGTGCAGGCCATGTTCAGCATCAGGCGCAGGGACAGCGCCGGCGAGGTGCCGGGGTTGAGGTCGCTGGCGATGGCGATGTTAACGCCGTGCTTGCGCAGGGCGTCCATCGGCGGCAGCTGGGTTTCGCGCAGGACGAAGAAGGCGCCCGGCAGCAGCACCGCGACGGTGCCGGCTTCGGCCATGGCGATGGCGTCGCTTTCGTCCATGAATTCCAGGTGATCGGCGGACAGCGCGCCGTAGCGCGCGGCGAGGCTGGAGCCGTGCAGCGAGGACAGCTGCTCGGCGTGCAGCTTCACCGGCAGGCCCAGGCGTTTGGCGGCCTGGAACACCCGCTCGACCTGCGCGGGGGAGAACGCCAGGTGCTCGCAGAAGGCGTCCACCGCGTCCACCAGCCCTTCCGCGGCCAGGGCCGGGAGGATGTGCTGGCAGACCTGCTCGATGTAGTCGTCGGCGCGCCCGGCGTACTCCGGCGGCAGCGCATGGGCGGACAGGCAGGTGGTGCGCACCGTCACCGGCAGCGCCTGCTCCAGGCGGCGGGCGACGCGCAGCATGCGCCGCTCGCTTTCCAGGTCGAGGCCGTAGCCGGACTTCACTTCCAGCACGGTCACGCCGTCGGCCAGCAGCGGCCGGGCGCGCTTGATGGCGCTGGCCAGCAGTTCGTCCTCGCTGGCCTCGCGGGTGGCACGCACGGTGCTGGCGATGCCGCCGCCGGCGGCGGCGATCTCGGCGTAGCTGACGCCGTTCAGGCGCTGCTCGAATTCACCGCTGCGATCGCCGCCGAACACCAGGTGCGTGTGGCAGTCGATGAGGCCCGGGGTGACCCAGGCGCCGCCCAGGTCGGTGCTCTGCACCTGGAGCTCCGGCAGTTCGGCGCGCGGGCCGATCCAGGTGATGCGCCCGCCTTCGGTGATGATCGCGGCGTCCTCGATGATCGAGTAGCGGCCGTCCCGCAGGGTCGCCGCGTGGCAGTGCTGCCAGAGGTGTTTCATTGCAGTCTCCCGATGCTCGCGCCGACGTTGTGCAGCGCCGCCGGGTCGGCCAGCAGCTCGGCGGCGCGGGCGATGTCCGGCGCCAGCCAGCGGTCGCTGTCGTAGGCCGGCACCTGTTCGCGCAGCAGGCTCCAGGCGCAGTCAGTGCCGCTGCCGAAGCGCTGCGGCTTGAGGAATTCGAATGCCTGCGCGGCCAGCAGGTATTCGATGGCGAGGATGCGCCGGCTGTTGTCCAGGGCGCGGCCGAGCTTGAGCGCGGCGCTGGTGCCCAGGCTCAAGTGGTCTTCCTGCAGGCCGGAGGTGACGAAGTTGTCCACCACGGCGGGCTGCGCCAACTGGCGGTTCTCGCCGGCCAGGGAGGCGGCGACGTACTGGGCGATCATCATCCCGGAGTTGACGCCCGGCTGGCTCACCAGGAACGCCGGCAGGCCGCTGACCAGCGGGTTGACCAGGCGGTCCAGGCGGCGCTCGGAGACCCCGCCCAGCTCGGCCACGGCGATCGCCAGCAGGTCGGCGGCCATGGCCACGGATTCGCCGTGGGGGTTGGCCTGGGACACCACGCGGTAGTCGTCCGGCGAACCCAGCACCAGCGGGTTGTCGGTGGCGGAGTTGAGTTCGGTCTCGATCTGCCGCGCCGCGTGTTCCAGCTGGTCGCGGCAGGCGCCGTGGATCTGCGGCATGGAGCGGATGCTCAGGGCGTCCTGGGTGCGGATGCCCTTGTTGCTGGCGATCACTTCACTGCCTTCGAGCAGCGCGCGCAGGTTGGCGCCGACCTTCTGCATGCCCGGGTGCGGCTTGAGCGCGATGATTTCGGCGTCGAACGCGTCGATCTGCCCGCGCAGGGCCTCGAAGCTCATCGCGCCGATCACGTCGGCCCACTGTGCAAGGCGGGTCGCCTCGTCGAGGGCGAGGCAGCTCAGGCCGGTCATGCACGGCGTGCCATTGACCAGGCAGAGCCCGTCCTTGGCGCCCAGCTGCACCGGCTCCAGGCCTTCGGCGGCCAGGGCGCGGGCGGCGGGAACGACCTCGCCGCGATAGCTCACGTCACCGATGCCCAGCAGCGCCACGCCGACGTGGGCCATGTGGGTCAGGTAGCCCACCGAGCCCTGCGCCGGCACGCGCGGGGTGATGCCGTGGTTGAGCAGCGCCAGCAGCGCTTCCACCACACGGCGGTGCAGGCCGGATTTGCCGTGGCTGTAGTTGGCGATGGCCGCGGCGATGATCGCGCGGGTCTGTTCGTCCTTCAGCGGCTCGCCCACGCCGCAGGCATGGCTGAGCAGCGTGTTGCGCGACAGCTGTGCCAGTTGCTCACCCTGCAGCACCACGTTGCACAGCGCACCCAGGCCGGTGCTGATGCCATAGGCCCGCTCTCCCCGGCTGACGATGCGCTCGACGATGCCGTGGGCGTTGTCGATGCGTGCCCAGGCAGCCGTCGACAGGTGCAGGCGCGCGCCCTGGCGCGCCACCGCGACCAGGTCCTGCCAGCGCAGCGGACCGTTGCCGAAGGTGATGGTGGAAGAGGACGACATGCGGAACTCCTGTAGGCGGGGAAGCTCCTTCCCCGCCGGCGAATGGCGTTGGAACCTGTTAAATGTCTGCCTGCGCTTGCTCATGCTGCGTTAAAAGCAGGCTCAAAATGCTCATTTACCACTCCTTTTTCGCCTGCTTTTGCCTTGCCTGAGCCACGCTCGGCGCGACTTCCAACAGGCTCTTACAGCGCAGCGACGCGGCGCTGGACGAAGCGGTCGACGTACTCGTCGGCGGGCTTGTGCAGGATGTCGGCGGGCGCGCCCACCTGGATCAGCTGGCCGTCCTTGAGGATGGCGATGCGGTTGCCGATGCGCACGGCTTCATCGAGATCGTGGGTGATGAAGACGATGGTCTTGTGCAAGGTCTTCTGCAGCTCCAGCAGTTGGTCCTGCATGTCTGCGCGGATCAGCGGATCGAGGGCGCTGAAGGCTTCGTCCATGAGGATGATGTCGGTGTCCGCGGCCAGTGCGCGGGCCAGGCCGACGCGCTGGCGCATGCCGCCGGAGAGCTGGTGCGGGTAGGACTTCTCGTAGCCCTTCAGGCCCACGGTGGCGATCCAGTGCAGCGCGCGCTCCTGGCACAGCGCCTTGCTCTCGCCACGGATCTTCAGGCCGTAGGCGACGTTGTCGAGCACGCTCTTGTGCGGCAGCAGGCCGAAGCTCTGGAACACCATGCTGATCTTGCGCCGGCGGAAGTTCTCCAGCGCGGCGGCGTCGTAGGCGAGCACATCCTCGCCATCCACCAGGATCTGCCCGCTGGTGGGGTCGATCAGGCGGTTGAAGTGGCGCACCAGGGTCGACTTGCCGGAACCGGACAGGCCCATGATGACGAAGATTTCCCCGGCCTCGATGGACAGCGAGAGGTCGTTCACCCCGACCACGCAATCGGTGGCGGCGAGCACCTCGGCCTTGCTCTTGCCCTGGCGGATCATCGCCAGCGCCGCGTCGGCCTTGGCGCCGAAGATCTTGTAGACGTTCTTGACCTGGATCTTGCTCATTTGCTGGCCTCATGGTGGCGCGAGCGGCCGTAAGCCTGGGTGATGCGGTCGATGACCACGGCGAGGATGACGATGGCCAGGCCCGCTTCCAGGCCCTTGCCGACGTTGAGGGTCTGGATGCCCACCAGCACGTCCTCGCCCAGGCCACGGGCGCCGATCATCGAGGCGATGACCACCATCGACAGGGCCATCATGGTGGTCTGGTTGATGCCGGCCATGATGCTCGGCAGCGCCAGCGGCAGTTGCACGCCGAACAATTGCTGGCGGCGGTTGGCGCCGAAGGCGGTGATGGCTTCCATCACCTCGCGGTCGACCTGGCGGATGCCCAGGTCGGTGAGGCGGATCAGCGGCGGAGCGGCGTAGATCACGGTAGCGAATATCGCCGGCACCTTGCCCAGGCCGAACAGCATCAGCACCGGGATCAGGTACACGAAGCTGGGCATGGTCTGCATGATGTCCAGCAGCGGCAGCAGCACGGCGCGGAAGCGGTCGCTGCGCGCGGCGACGATGCCCAGCGGGATGCCGATCAGCACCGAGATGATAGTCGCGACCATCATCAGCGCGAGGGTCTGCATCAGCTTGTCCCACAGGCCGACGGCTCCCACCAGGAACAGCAGCCCGACGATCACCACGGTCGGCAGGACGCGCCGGGTGGCGTGCCAGGCGATGCCGGCGACGATGGCCAGCATCAGCCACCAGGGAGTGGCTCGCAGCACGCTCTCCAGGTTGACGATGGCCCACAGCAGGGTGTCGGAGATGTGGCGGAACACGTCGCCGTAATTGGTGACCAGGGCATCGACCCAACCGTTGACCCGGTCGGCGATGGAGAAAGTGAAGCGTTCGGGAAACATGGCACGTACTCGTCAGGAGTGGGCATCGCCGGAGGAGCAGCGCTCCTCCGGATTCGGCGGCGTGAGCACCTGTCCCTGATCTGCTGCGCTCGGCCAGGCGGCATTGAAAGCCGGATCGGACTGCTCATTTACTGTGTGTAAGCTCCGCGTCCTCATCGCCTTTCGCCTTGCCTGGCCGTCACTCGCGACGATCAGGGCTCGGGCGCTCAGAGCGCTGCCTGGACCTTCTTCGCAGCGTCCTCGCTGACCCAGGTGGTCCACACCTCCGGATGTTCCTTGAGGAAGGCCTTGGCCAGTTGCTCGGAGGTGAGCTTCTCCTTGGCCATCTTCGCCAGGTTCTGGTTCAGCAGGTCGATGGGCAGATTGACCTTCTCCAGCACGGCCACCAGTTCCGGAGCCTGGTCGTGGAAGGTCCTGGACAGACCGACCTGGATCTTCACGTCCTTGTTCACGCCCGGCTCATCCAGCTTCACCAGGTCGGCCTGGCCCATCAGCGGCGTCGGCGACCAGTAGTAGAAGAGGATAGGCTCCTTGCGCTTGTAGCTCGACAGCACGGCGGCATCCAGGGCCGGGCCGGTGCCGGGGCGGAAGTTGGTGTATTTGTCCTCGAGGCCGTACTTCTTCAGCATCTCGGAGTTTTCCAGCTCGCAGGTCCAGCCGGCCGGGCAGTTGTAGAAGCGGCCCTTGCCCGGCTCTTCCGGGTCGCGGAACAGCTCGGAATACTGCCCAAGGTCGGTCACGGCCTTCAGGTTCGGCGCCTTGGCTTCGATGTTGCGCGCCTTGTCGCCCTCGATCACGAAGCGCGGCACGTACCAGCCTTCGGTGGCGCCGACGATGGGCGCGCCCACGCCGATCACCTTGTTGGCGGCGGCGGCCTTGTTCCAGGCGTCGCTGCGACCGATCCACTCTTCGCTGAAGATCTGGATGTCGTTGTTCGCCAGCGCCTGCTCCATGGTGATGGAGTTGCCCGGCAGGCTGTCGGTTTCGCAGCCGTAGCCGTTTTTCAGGATGATCTGCATGAGGTCGGTGAGCAGCATGCCGCTCTCCCAGTTCAGCCCGGCGAACTTCACCGGCTTGCCGCTCTCGCACCAGCCGGCGGCCTGGGCCGAAGCCATGGTGCCGCCCAGCAGACCGGCGGAAAGGAACAGGCCCAGCAGCGTCTTCTTGGTGTTGTTCATCTGATGCTCCTAAACGTGAATGAGGTTGGGCAGTGCAAGGGCCGCGCGGGCTTGCGGCCGCGCGGCCGGGCCGGTCTGTTCAGGTGCGGACCGGCAGGATCAGCCGGTCCGGTACTGCCCGCGTGACACGCCGGGCGACCAGGTAATAGAGAACGGCCGGAACCACGAGGCCGATGATCCAGGAGATATCCACGCCACCCAGCGCATCCACCAGCGGACCGGTGTAGAACTTGGTGGAGATGAAGGGCAGCTGTACCAGCACGCCGATCACGTAGACGCTGATGCCGGGGATGTTCCAGCGGCCGTAGCGGCCATCGGGGTCGGCCAGCGCCGGCACGTCGTAGTGCTCGCGGGTGATGCAGTAGTAGTCCACCAGGTTGACCGCGCTCCACGGGGTGAAGAAGGCCAGCAGGAAGAGGATGAAGGACTTGAACGCGCCGAGGAACGAATGCTGGCCGAGCAGCGCGATCAGGGTCGCGGCGCCGACGATCAGCAGGACGAACACCAGGCGCTGCAGGCGGCTCACTTCCAGATGGCCGCGGAAGCCGCTGATCACCGTGGCGATGCACATGAAGCTGCCGTAGGAGTTCAGCGTCGAGATGGTGATCTTGCCGAAGGCGATGCTGAAGTAGAGCAGTGCGGCGACGGCGCCACTGCCGCTCAGGCCGACGATGTAGGCCACTTCATGACCGGCGAACTGCCCGTTGGCCCCAGCCGCGGCGAACACGCCGAAGATCATCGCCACCTGCGCGCCGATCACCGAACCTGCACCCACGGCGAGGAAGGTCTTCAGCGAGGAAGTGCTGCTCGACAGGTAGCGTGAGTAGTCGGCGACGTAGGGGCCGAAGGCGATCTGCCAGGACGCGGCCAGGGATACCGCGAGCAGGAAGCTGCTCCAGCTGAAGTGGCGGATCTGCAGCAGCGCGCCGACATCGGTCTGGCTCATCAGGCGACTGAACAGGTAGACGAAGGCGATCACCCCGATGACGCTGGCGATGCGGCCGATGACGTGGATCACCCGGTAGCCGAGCACGGTCACCAGCACGATGACGCTGGCGAACATCAGGATGCCGACGCTGTCGCTGACGCCGAACAACTGGCCCAGCGCCTGGCCGGAGAGCACCGTGCCGGTGGCGGTGAAGCCCAGGTACATCAGGCACACCAGCACGATGGGAATGGCCGCGCCGTAGACGCCGAACTGCACGCGGCTGGAAATCATCTGCGGCAGGCCGAGCTTGGGCCCTTGCGCCGCGTGCAGCGCCATCACCCCGCCGCCCAGCAGTTGACCGATCAGCAGGCCGATCAGCGACCAGAACACGTCGCCGCCCAGCACCACGGCCAGGGCGCCGGTGACGATGGCGGTGATCTGCAGGTTGGCGCCCAGCCACAGGGTGAACTGGCTGTAGAGCTTGCCGTGGCGCTCGGCCTCGGGGATGTAGTTGATCGAACGCACTTCGATCAGGGGTTTGGAGCTATCACTGGCCTGGGACATCGTTATTGTTCTCCCGAAGGGAATTCTTGTCTGTCGATGTACTGCTTCTTTACGGACCGGGCCGCCGCACCACGCCGCGCGGCGGCCCTCTCCCTGGTCCTGACTGGCTGTTACCGCATTACTTGCCGGTGATCATCGGCAGGTTCAGGCCCTGCTCCTTCGCGCAGTCGATGGCGATCTGGTAGCCGGCGTCGGCATGGCGCATCACGCCGGTGGCCGGGTCGTTGGTCAGCACGCGGGCGATGCGCGCGGCAGCTTCGTCGGTGCCGTCGCAGACGATCACCATCCCCGAATGCTGGGAGAAGCCCATGCCCACGCCGCCGCCGTGGTGCAGCGAGACCCAGGTGGCGCCGCTGGCGGTGTTCAGCAGGGCGTTGAGCAGCGGCCAGTCGGACACGGCGTCGGAGCCGTCGGCCATGGCCTCGGTCTCGCGGTTGGGACTTGCCACCGAGCCGGAGTCGAGGTGGTCGCGGCCGATCACGATCGGCGCCTTCAGCTCGCCGCTGCGGACCATTTCGTTGAACGCCAGGCCGAGCTTGGCGCGCTGGCCCAGGCCGACCCAGCAGATGCGCGCCGGCAAGCCCTGGAAGCTGATGCGCTCGCGGGCCATGTCCAGCCAGCGGTGCAGGTGGGCGTCGTCGGCGATCAGCTCCTTGACCTTGGCGTCGGTCTTGTAGATGTCCTCGGCGTCGCCCGACAGCGCCGCCCAGCGGAACGGGCCGACGCCACGGCAGAACAGCGGGCGGATGTAGGCCGGGACGAAGCCGGGGAAGTCGAAGGCGTTGTCGACGCCCTCTTCCTTGGCCATCTGGCGGATGTTGTTGCCGTAGTCGAAGGTCGGCACGCCCTGTTTCTGGAAGTCGAGCATGGCTTTGACGTGCACGGCCATGGACTGCTTGGCGGCCTTGACCACCGCGGCCGGTTCGGTCTGCGCGCGGTCGCGGTACTGCTCCCAGGTCCAGCCGGCCGGCAGGTAGCCGTTGAGCGGGTCGTGGGCGGAGGTCTGGTCGGTGACCATGTCCGGGCGCACGCCACGGCGCACCAGTTCCGGGAGGATTTCGGCGGCGTTGCCGTGCAGGGCGATGGAGATCGCCTTGCCTTCGGCGGTGTATTTGGCGATGCGCGCCAGGGCGTCGTCCAGGTCCTTGGCCTGCTCGTCGACGTAGCGGGTCTTCAGGCGGAAGTCGATGCGGCTCTGCTGGCACTCGATGTTCAGCGAGCAGGCGCCGGCCAGGGTCGCGGCCAGCGGCTGGGCGCCGCCCATGCCGCCGAGGCCGGCGGTGAGCACCCAGCGGCCGGTGAGGTTGCCGGCGTAGTGCTGGCGGCCGGCCTCGACGAAGGTTTCGTAGGTGCCCTGGACGATGCCCTGGCTACCGATGTAGATCCACGAGCCGGCGGTCATCTGGCCGTACATGGCCAGGCCCTTGGCGTCCAGTTCGTTGAAGTGCTCCCAGTTGGCCCAGTGCGGCACCAGGTTGGAGTTGGCGATCAGCACTCGTGGCGCGTTGGCGTGGGTCTTGAACACGCCGACCGGCTTGCCGGACTGCACCAGCAGGGTCTCGTCGTCGTTCAGTTCCTTCAGGGTGGCGACGATCTTGTCGTAGCACTCCCAGTTGCGCGCGGCGCGGCCGATGCCGCCGTACACCACCAACTCCTTCGGATTCTCTGCCACCTCCGGGTCGAGGTTGTTCATCAGCATGCGCAGCGGGGCTTCGGTCAGCCAGCTCTTGGCGTTCAGCTGGGTGCCGCGCGGGGCACGGATTTCGACGTCGCGGTATTTGGTCACGGAAGGCTCCTTCGCTTGCTCAGGTCGGTGGCCGTGGAGGCGGCCCGGCGGTTCGTTCGACGGTGCCGAGAGACTCGCCACCATCATGTCTATGCTTGTATGTACAAGTATAAGCAAAGCAGAGGCCAACCTTGACTGGAGGGACACTCAGCCAATCGAGAAAAATGATCAACCAGTTGATTTATAAGGAATAAAACTTGAATTGCACAAATCATGACCGACTGGCAGAAACGGCCATCCTTCAGATAACCGCACCAGAAGAAGGCTTACCTGCACCGTTTCGTGGCGTTCGGTAACACCACTCGCTACCAAGGGACACAAGTTGTATAGACAAGTTATTTCCGAGCAGGAAATGGAAGTCAGCAGCGGCGATGTTCGCGAGCAAGCTCGCTCCTACGAAGAGCGGGCCGGCGCAGGCCCTGTAGGAGCGAGCTTGCTCGCGAACCGCCGTTGCGCATCACTTCAACGCCGCGTCGATCTTCGTCGCCGCCTCTGCCGACACCCAGGTCGACCACAGCTCCCGATGCTCGCGGAAGAACTTCGCCCGCACATCCGCCACATCACGATGATGCTCGGCCATGTCCGCCAGCAGCGCGTTGAACAGCGGCAGCGGCAGTTCGACCTTCTCGAACACCTGCACCAGCGCTGGCGCCTTGTCGTGGAAGTCGCGAGACACGCCGATGCTGATCTTCGCCGGCAACGAGCGCGAGCCCTTGGGGTTGGGGTCGTTCGGGTCGGTCAGGGTCTTCCAGGCCGCTTCACTGAACGGCGGTTCCTCCAGCTGCACGAGCTTGAAACGCCCCAGCAGCGGCGTCGGCGCCCAGTAATAGAAGAGCACCGGCTTGCCCTGGGCGATGGCCGAGCTGATCGCCGCATCCAGCGCGGGGCCGGCGCCGGTGCGGAAGTTCACGTAGCTGTCAGTCAGCCCATAGGCCTTGAGCTTCTGCGTGTTGACGATCTCGCAGGTCCAGCCGGTGGGGCAGTTGTAAAAGCGGCCCTTGCCCGGCTCCTCGTCATCCTTGAACAGCGCCTTGTATCTGGGCAGGTCACTGACAGACTTCAGGTCCGGCGCGGAAGCCTTGATGCTGCGCCCGGCATCACCGTGCACCACGTAGTCCGGCACCCACCAGCCTTCACTGGCGCCCTTCACCGTCTCGCCCACGGAGAACACCTGACCGGCCTTCTCCGCCTGCTGCCAGACGGTGCTGCGTCCGGCCCACTGCTCGCCGGTGACCTGTATATCGTTCTGCTTCAACGCGTTCTCCATGGTCACGGTGTTACCCGGCACCGCGTCGGTCTGACAGCCGTAGCCCTTCTCCAGGATGAAGCGCAGAACCTCGGTGGTGAACATGCCGCTCTCCCAGTTCAGCCCGGCGAACACCACGGGTTTCGGATAGGGGCAGCCAGCGGCAAGGGTCTGCGCGCACAGGCCGAAGGCCAGCAGCAGCGCGAACAGGCAACGGGGGGCGGACATGGGCGTCTCCGGGCGCGTTGGTGTCCCATTGGGTTTAGCCGCCGATCCGCGATTTGCCCACAACCATCGGACTGGAAATGCCACCGGAGGTGACATTCACTTCATCCAGAATCACTACGCAGCAGGGTGAACCACGGTAGCCCGGGCCCGGGCGTACCATGGCATAGCGATTGCTATACCTGTATATACAGGAACCTACTACGGTAACACTTCCACCGAACCCAGGATGCTGACATGCCCGAAACCCTGCTCCTGACGCCCGGCCAGTTCGACCTCGACCAGCTGCGCGCCATCTACCAGCACCAACCCGACCTGCAGCTCGCTGACCAGAGCCACGAGGCGATCCTGCGCAGCGCGCAGACGGTCAGCCAGATCATCGCCGACCAGCGCACCGTCTACGGCATCAACACCGGCTTCGGCCTGCTGGCGCGTACCTCCATCGCCGAGGACCAGCTCGCCACCCTGCAGCGCAACCTGATCCTCTCCCACTGCACCGGCACCGGCCCGCTGCTGGACGACGCCAGCGTGGCGCTGATCATGGCGCTGAAGATCGGCTCCCTGGCGCGCGGCTTCTCCGGCGTCGGCCTGCCGGTGATCGAGACGCTGCTCAAGCTCTACAAGGCGCGGGTCTACCCGTGCATTCCGTCGCAGGGCTCGGTGGGCGCCTCCGGCGACCTCGCGCCGCTCGCGCACATGTCCTCGACCCTGCTGGGCGTCGGCCAGGTGCGTCACCAAGGGCGCATCCTCGAAGCTGCAGAGGGCCTCGCCATCGCCGGCGCCGAGCCGCTGGTACTGGGGCCGAAGGAAGGCCTGGCGCTGATCAATGGCACCCAGGTCTCCACCGCTCTGGCCCTGCGCGGGTTGTTCGCGACGGAGAAGCTGTTCATCTCCGCAGTGGTCGCTGGCAGCCTGACAGTGGAAGCGCTGAAGGGCTCGTTCGTGCCCTTCGATGCGCGCATCCAGGAAGTGCGTGGCCAGCCGGGGCAGATCGCGGTCGCCGAGCTGTACCGCGATCTGCTGCACGACAGCCCGATCAACCAGTCGCACATCGACTGCAAGCGTGTGCAGGACCCGTACTCCCTGCGCTGCCAGCCTCAGGTAATGGGCGCCTGCCTGGATCACCTGCGCTTCGCCGCGGGCGTTTTCCTGCGCGAGGCCAATGCCGTTTCCGACAACCCGCTGGTGTTCAGCGCCGACGGCGACGTTCTGTCAGGCGGTAACTTCCATGCGGAACCGGTGGCCATGGCCTCCGACGTGCTGGCGCTGGTGATCTCGGAGATCGGCGCGCTGTCCGAGCGCCGCATCGCCCAACTGGTGGACCCGGCGATGTCCGGGCTGCCGGCCTTCCTGGTCAAGGAAGGCGGCCTGAACTCCGGCTTCATGATCGCCCAGGTCACTTCGGCGGCACTGGCCTCGGAGAACAAGACCCTGGCACACCCGGCCTCGGTGGACAGCCTGCCGACCTCGGCGAACCAGGAGGACCACGTCTCCATGGCCACCTTCGCCGCCCGCCGTCTGCTGGACATGGCCGGCAACAGCGCCGGCGTGGTCGCCATCGAGCTGCTGGCCGCTGCGCAGGGCGTGGACTTCCACACACCGCTGCAAAGCTCGCCGCAACTGCAGGAAGTGCGCACGCTGATCCGCAGCCAGGTGCCGCACTACGAGCAGGACCGCTACTTCGCCCCGGACATCGCCGCGGCGCGGGCGTGGGTGGAGGATGGCGTGATGAGCCGCTGGATCGATTATTCGCGGTTGTACGCCTGACAGGAGATCGACGGCGTTTTACGCCATCGCGGGCAATGGCCCGCTCCTGCACGGAGCGGCGCCATTGCCATGCGGATCACCGCGAAAAACGCCGCACCCGCGTCTACCTGCAGGAGCGGGCATGGCGTATGGAGCCATGTTCAGAACCGTAGGATGGGTGGAGCGGCGCGATACCCATGCGGATCACCGCTCAGGACTTGATGGGTATCGCTTCGCTCCACGCCATCCTACGAACCAAAAGGGCGCCTCTCGGCGCCCTTTGCTATTCAGCGTGGCTCAAGCTCGATCAGGCAGATATCCGCCCTGCCCGCCACCGTCAGCCGCCACTCCTGCAGCACGCCAGCGCCCTCGGCGATCAGCGTGTCATGCAGCCCCAGCACACCGCTGGCCACACCGTTCAGGCTGGCGTGGATGCCCTCTCCCGCACTGAACAGCAGCACCGTGCTCGCGCTGCTGAAGAAATGCGCCGCGCTATCCAGCTTCAGCCATTGCAGCCGCGCACGATAGCGGGCTGGCGAATAGATCAGGTTGAAGTCGCGGATCGCGCCACCCAGCAGTGTGCAATCCACCGCGCTGGCGCCATCGAAGGCGAAGGCATCGAGCGCACGCAGGTCGCGGGAATCGGTGCCATCCACGTTCAGCCGCATGCCCTCGCCTTCCAGCACGCTGATGACGCGCTGGTAGCCGATGAACGCGGAGAACGGCCCCGGCGCGCCGACGTCGGCGATGGACACGCGCCAGCCGAAGCCTTCCAGGCCGTCGCCGGCATCGCGGACGATCTCGCGGGTGGTGCCCGCGCCATTCTTCCAGGGCATCACCGGGCAGTCGGCGGCGCGCAGCAACGTCAAATCGGTCATGAACTGAAACGTCCCTCCAGGCGGTAGCGCGAGCCCGGATACAGCAGGCGCGCGCTGGTGACGGTATTGCGCCCCGACCAGGTACGCCGGCGGATCAGCAGGCACGGCTCGTGGCGGTCGACGGACAGCAGCTTGCATTCCTCGGGGCTGGGCAGCACCGCCTCGACCACATGTTCGCCCTCGCTCAGCGGCGCAACCTGGGTCAGGTAGGCGAACGGCGTCTGCCCGGTGAAGTCCTGTTTCAGGTAGTCCGGCGCCACGGCCGCGTTGACGTAGCGGTCCTCGATCTGCACCGGAATATCGTTCTCGTAGTGCACGATGATCGAGTGGAAGATGCGCTGCCCTTCGCGCACGTCCAGCGCCAGCGCGCGCTCGGCGGTGGCCAGTTCCTCGATCAGGCTGACCACCACGCAATGATGCTTGTGGCCGCGAGCGGTGATTTCCTCGGCGATGTTCTGCACCTGGAACAATGCGGACTGGCCCTTGGGCTCGGCGACGAAGGTGCCCACGCCCTGCATGCGCACCAGCAGGCCGTCGGCGGTCAGCTCGCGCAGCGCGCGGTTGATGGTCATGCGGCTGACACCCAGCTCGTCGACCAGCTCCGCCTCGGACGGCACGCGGTAGTGCGGCGGCCAGGTGCCGGACTGGATCTGCTGGATGATCAGCTGCTTGACGCGGGCGTACAGCGGCGCGGGAATTTCCCCCATCTGCGCGGCGAGCGACGAACCCTCGGAGGGCGGGGTAGGCGTGGGCGATGCGGGCACGGGAAACTCCTTGTCTGGGCGACGGCGGGCGAAGGCCTGGGGCTGACTCCGGCATGTACCGGATTCGACCGGTGCATACAAGCCCTGTGACGACCGTCGGGTGCCTTGCAGTTTACGGTCTCGGCAAACGTCTGTATATGTATATACAAATTCGAAGAAACCCGCGAGGCCCCGCGCATGTCCGTCCTGTTCGCCGAATCCGCCCTGCTGCCTTCCGGCTGGGCGCGCAATGTCCGCTTCGAGATCGACGCCGAGGGCCTGTTCACCGCCATCACCCCGGATGCCAGCGCGGAGGGCGCCGAGCGCCTGCGCGGCCCGGTGCTGCCGGGCATGCCGAACCTGCACTCGCACGCCTTCCAGCGCGCCATGGCGGGCCTAGCGGAAGTCGCCGGCAACCCCAACGACAGCTTCTGGACCTGGCGCGACCTGATGTACCGCCTGGTCGGCCGCCTGTCGCCGGAGCAGGTCGGGATAATCGCCCGCCAACTCTACATCGAGATGCTCAAGGCCGGTTATACCGGCGTCGCCGAATTCCATTACGTGCACCACGACAGCGACGGCAAGCCCTACGCCAACCCGGCGGAGCTGGCCCTGCGCGTCAGCCAGGCCGCGACGGATGCCGGCATCGGCCTGACCCTGCTGCCGGTGCTCTATTCCCACGCCGGCTTCGGCGGCCAGGCGCCGAGCGAAGGCCAGCGCCGCTTCATCAACGGCACCGACGGCTACCTGAAGCTGATCGACGGCCTGCGCGCGCACCTGGCGAGCCAGCCGCAGCAGAGCCTCGGCCTGTGCTTCCACTCCCTGCGCGCGGTCACCCCGCAGCAGATCGCCGAGGTGCTGGGTGCCGACGACAGCGGCTGCCCGGTGCACATCCACATCGCCGAGCAGCAGAAGGAAGTCGCCGACTGCCTGGCCTGGAGCGGCCGCCGTCCGCTGCAATGGCTGTACGAGAACGTCGCGGTGGACGAGCGCTGGTGCCTGGTCCACGCCACCCATGCCGAAGCCGACGAAGTGACGGCGATGGCGCGCAGCGGCGCGGTGGCCGGCCTCTGCCTGACCACCGAGGCGAACCTGGGCGACGGCATCTTCCCGGCGGTGGACTACCTCGCCCAGGGCGGCCGCTTCGGCATCGGCTCGGACAGCCACGTGTCGCTCAGCGTGGTCGAGGAACTGCGCTGGCTGGAATACGGCCAGCGCTTGCGTGACCAGCGCCGCAACCGCCTCTACGGCAAGGACCAGCCGATGGTCGGCCGCACCCTGTTCGACGCCGCCCTCGCCGGCGGCGCCCAGGCCCTCGGCCAGCCGACCGGCGAACTGGCCGTCGGCAAGCGCGCCGACCTGCTGGTGCTGGACGGCAACGATCCGTACCTGCAGAGCGCCCGTGGCGACGCCATCCTCAACCGCTGGCTGTTCGCCGGCGGCGACCGCCAGGTGCGCGATGTGATGGTCGCCGGGCAATGGCGGGTGCGCGACGGCAGGCACGCCCTGGAAGAACAGAGCGCGCGGGAGTTCGCCGGGGTGTTGCGCGAGCTGCTGGGCTGAACTGCGACCGTCCCGGCGTCATTCGCGAGCACAGGGAAACGCCGGAGCGCTCTTCGTAGGAGATTCTATGTCTACCCCGCCGTATCACCCGCAGGTCGGTACGGCTGTTGGGTGGTCATCAGGGCAAAGGAGATTCTCGCCAGCTTGCGTGCAAGGATGGTCAGCGCCTGGGTTTTCTTCAGTCCCCGCGCCAGGTAGCTCTGGTAGAGATCGCGCCAGCGGTGGGTCCGGGCAGCGGACATCGCGGCGTTGTGCAGCAGGCGCCGCACTTCGGGGCTCCCTTGCTTGGTCAGCTTGCGCTGGCCGCAATAGCGGCCCGACTCCTTGACCCGCACATCCAGTCCCAGAAACGCGATGAATGCATCACCGTTGCGAAAGCTGCCGCGCAGAAAGGCCATGTTCAGGGCCGCCGCGGTCAATGGGCCAATACCCTCGATGGCCTGGCAGCGTTGGCTCTGCTCGCCCAGGCCGGCGTCGTGCAGGGCAGCCTGAATGAGCTTCTCCAGACGCAGCTCCAGCACCGCCATGCGCCGCAGGACCGGTTTGAGTGCTCTCTTGAGCTCGCCATCCTGGGCAAAGCCCTGCCGCAGGGCCGTCGCGCTGCGAACCAGGAGGCTGCGGCGGTGCAGCAGGGTCTGCAGGCGGGTGTAGGTCTTGCTGGGCGGCTGCCAGGGCTCAAGCTGCGCGTGCTCGTGAGCCAAATAGCGGGCCAGGAGTTGGGCATCGCTGCGATCATCCTTGTTACGACCGCCAATCCCCTTGCGGTAGTTGCTCAAGCGATAGCCGTTGATGAGGTAGACCCGGTGCCCCTTGGCATACGCCAGGGTCGCTGCCGCCACGTGATAGGTGCCAGTGGCTTCGATGGCGATGGCGCAGCCGGCGGGCAGCTCCTTGAGCCAAGCCTTGATCGCGCGGACCTCGTTGGGCAACTCGCTGACTTCGCCTGAATGGGCATGGCAGAGACTCAGCGAGTCCTTGCCAACATCGATACCGATAACGGGGACCTGGCTTGTCATGGCGTACTCCGACGGGGAAGATGGAACAACCTGTCGGGGCTCACATCAGCGCAGGCTTGCCGGTATTGTCGGTCTGAGCTGCTACTCAGTTTCCGATGGATTCCTTATCGGCGCTTGGCGTGAGCGCGTGGGTGGGAGAAGTCTCCTACCGTCTGGTTTGCAGAAGCGAGCTTGGTCCCTCCACCCCCGACAGGTTCCTACCCTACGCCATACAAGCGAGCTTGCTCGCGAACCGCACTGCACCGCACTGCACCGGGGCAATCGCGGACAAGGCCCGCTCCTGCGGGAGCTCCCGCCCTGCATCGCCCATGAAAAAACGCCCCTCGGGGCGTTTTTTCATGGTGCGCGAAAGCAACGGCCGCAGCCGGCCCCGGCGCCCGCTCCAGGCGATCCTACTTCAGGTTCTGGGCGGAGAACAGCAGCACCTTGTCACCCGCGAACTGGATGCTGATGAAGGCATTGTCATCGCCCCAGGTGCAGCTGGTCACGCCCAGCGCGCCGGAGCATTCGGTGGGCTTGCCGATCAGGCTTTCGACCTCGGCCTTGGTCATGCCGGTCTTGATCTTGGAATAGTTCTCCTGGTTGATCTTGCTGCAGGCAGCCAGAACGACACAGAACGCGACGAGCGCGAGGCGGCGCAAGGACATTCGACAACTCCGTTGTTTGGGGGCAGGCCAACAATCTTGGCACAGGGCAGCCGGATCGGCCGACCGCTTGGATTCAGAAACGCGAACCGGGTTCCGTGAGGAACCGCCTTTCTTCGGCGCTGGACGGGCGCCCGAGGATGGCGTTGCGGTGGGGGAAGCGGCCGAAGCGGGCGATCACTGCCCGGTGCTTGCGCGCATAGGCGAGATAGCCGGCGAACAGGACCTTCTCGGCATCGCCGGATTCGGCCTGCAGTTCCTCGTAGAGACGCACCGCCTGGTCCTGGCTGGCGAGGTCCTCGGCGTGCTCCAGCACGATGTAGACGAACACCCGCTCGATGCGCGACAGCCGGCGGTCGAAGCCGGCTTCCAGGCCCCGGCGCACCAGTTGCCGGGCGCGAGCGTCGCCGGCGTAGGCGCGCGGGGTGTCGCGGAAGATCATGCGCGGCAGCTGGTCGAGCAGCAGGATCAGCGCCAGCCAGCGCTGCGGCTCGGTTTCCCAGTCCCGCAGGCCGCCGTCCAGGGCCTGGCGCACCAGGCCGCCGAAACGGTTGTCGGAATCGACGTCCTGGCAGGCGCTCTTGCCGAACCACAGGGCCTTGCGCTGCGCGGACACCTCGACGGCATCCAGCGCGCTGCCGAACCACCAGTCCAGCAGCGCCTGCCAATGGGCCTCGCCGGGCATCAGCCTTCCTGGTGGTAGCCGGTGACGCGCTCGACTTCTTCCTTGGAGCCGAGGAACACCGCGACGCGCTGGTGCAGGTTGTCCGGCTGGATCTCGAGGATGCGCTGCTTGCCGTTGGTGGCGGCGCCGCCGGCCTGCTCGATGATGAAGGACATCGGGTTGGCTTCGTACATCAGCCGCAGCTTGCCGGGCTTCTCCGGCTCACGGGCGTCGCGCGGGTACATGAAGACACCGCCGCGGGTCAGGATGCGGTGCACGTCGGCCACCATGGAGGCGATCCAGCGCATGTTGTAGTTCTTGCCCAGCGGGCCTTCCTTGCCGGCCAGCAGCTCTTCCACGTAGCGCTTCACCGGGGCTTCCCAGTGGCGCTGGTTGGACATGTTGATGGCGAATTCGGCGGTGCTGGCGGGGACGGTGATGTCCTCGTGGGTCAGCACGAAGCTGCCCAGCTCGCGGTCCAGGGTGAAGCCCTTGACGCCGTTGCCCAGGGTCAGGATCAGCATGGTCTGCGGGCCGTAGATGGCGTAGCCGGCGGCGACCTGGGTGGTGCCCGGCTGGAGGAAGGCTTCCTCGCGCAGGCTGTCGTTCTGGCTCAGGTACTCGGTCGGGCAGCGCAGCACGGAGAAGATGGTGCCGACCGAGACGTTGACGTCGATGTTGGAGGAGCCGTCCAGCGGGTCGAAGACCAGCAGGTAGGCGCCCTTCGGGTACTTGCCGGGAATCTGGTAGGGGTGGTCCATTTCCTCGGAGGCCATGCCGGCCAGGTTGCCGGCCCACTCGTTGGCTTCCAGCAGGATTTCGTTGGACATCACGTCCAGCTTCTTCTGCACCTCGCCCTGCACGTTCTCGGTGCCCATGCTGCCCAGCACGCCGCCCAGGGCGCCCTTGGACACGGCATGGCTGATTTCCTTGCACGCACGCGCCACCACCTCGATGAGGAAGCGCAGGTCGGCCGGCGTGTTGTGGCTGCGGGTCTGCTCGATCAGGTAGCGGCTGAGGGTAACGCGGGACATGAAGGACTCCAGGGGAGAAGGGAAAAATCAGGGCGCATTCTAGCGTGGAATCGGTTGCGACGCCTCCTGCACGGAGGCCGCACCGAATGCTTGGAACCCGCCAGCCACGGGCAGTTCCCACCTCCCGCGAGCCGGCAGCGGCCTTCAGCCGCGCCCCGCCTTGCCATCGGGCAGCGTCCGGACGATCCCGGCCCAGCCGCCATCGGGGCCGGCGCCGCGTGCGCGGTTCCCCATGCCGCGCCACGGCGGCGTGACGAACGGCACGGCCGGCGGCGTGATCCCGGTGTGGAAGAGGTTGCGGGACGCACCGGGAGAGGCGCGGCAAGCGCCTCTCCCGGCGCTCGGTCAGAAGTCCAGGCTCAGCGCCAGGCTGACGCCCTGTTGCAGGTCGTCGTCGCTGTGGTGCGCGCTGTAGCCGCCGCGCAGCGACAGCTCCGGGGTCAGCTTCTGCGAGAAGCCCAGCGCCAGGCGCTGCAGGTGGCTCTGCGGGGTGTAGCCCTGCAGGGTGAAGCCGTTGGCCGGCAGACTGGTGAAGTTCATCCCGATGTTGCGGGTGTCGTCGGCGTACTCGCGCTCCACCGCCACCTCGCCGAACAGCTGGGTCTGCGCCGACAGGTCGAGCTTGCCCTGCAGGCCGGCGCCGAGGCGGCGGGAGTAGCGGTTCTGCTCGTCGAAGGCCAGCGAGGTGGAGTGGCCGCCGTCCTCTTCGTAGCTGTCCACCTTCACCCGCGCCCAGTCGGCGCTGACGAAGGGCGACAGGTGCCAGTTCTCGCCGCCCTGGGCGATGTCGTAGCCGAGGCGGCCGCTGAAGGCGAGCAGGTTGCCGTCGGTGTCGCCCTTCTCTTCGACAGTGCGCTCGATGAGGGCGAACTTGCGGTTGGCCTCGTCGTAGTCGAGGTAGCCACCGGTCACCGCCGCGTCGGCCCACCAGCGGTTCTGCTGGTACTGCACGAACAGGCTGCCCAGGTAGCTGTTGAGCTTGTAGTCGGAGTCCTCGGCGCCGGCCTCCAGCTTCTGCCGGTAGAAGCCGGCGGCGGCGCCGATGCGCCAGGCGTCATCGAGGCGGTAGCTGCCGCCCAGGGTCAGGTTGTAGCCGAAGCCATCGCCTTCGGCGGCGCTGTCCTGGTCGTCGTAGTCCAGGTGCTGGCCGCCGCCGCTGATGAAACCGCGCCACTGCCCCGCGCCCTGCCAGTTCTCCCAGTCCGCCAGCCACTGGCTGCGCAGTTCGTCCTGGTAGGCGTTGTAGGTGCCCAGGGCCATTTCCGGCAGCAAGGTCGCTTCCCACGGCGCGGCGAGCACCGAGTAGGCGTAGTCGGCGATCAGGCGCTGGCCGGCGATGGTCGGGTGCACGCCATCGTTGAAGATCAGCTTGGTCGGATCGGGGCTGCTGCCGTGGCGGCCGTAGAGCGGGTTTTCCGGGCAGTTGTTGCCGCTGAAGCAGGTGCCCACCAGGTTGGTGCCGGTGGCCAGGCCGAAGCCGCCCGGGTCGGCCAGGACTTCCTTGAGCAGGCCCGGGATATTCAGCGGGATGACGTTGGCGCCGGAGGCGGCGAGCTGGCTGACCAGTTCCTCGTTGAAGATGCCGGACAGCTGGGTGCCGAACGACTGCAACGGGGTGCCGTTGGTGGCCGGAGTCAGGCCGAGGTCGGGCAGCAGCCAGACCATGATGTAGCGCGCGCCCGCGTCATGCAGGGCCTGCGCGCTGTCCACCAGGCGCCCCGCCGCGGCGCGCGCGGTGGGGTCATTGGTGATTTGCAGCTGGAGGAAGTCGTTGCCGCCGCCGGTGAGGTAATAGAGCGCGTTCGGGTCCGCCAGGCGGCCCACCAGATAGCCGTCGCGGGTGCGGGTGGCGCCCCCGGCGCTGACCACCGAGCCGCCCGGCGCGGTGATGGAGTCGTAGATCTGGTCGGTGCGGTAGCCGCCCACCGCCCAGTTGTTGCCGTCCTGGGTGCCGGCGACCAGCGAGGTCGAGGGATTGAGATCGGCGGAGGAGACGCCCAGCTTGCCGCCGAGGATCATCGCCGCGGTGGGGCCGAAGACTTCACCGCTGCCGTCCAGATAGGTCGGGCCGGTGCGGTTGGTGAAGCGCGTGGAGGCGCCGGGCGGGCCGCCGGCGTCGGGGAACTGGCCCGAATCGCTGAGGCTGTCGCCGAACACCACCAGGGTCGAATAGGGGGAAGGGGCTGCCGAGGCCTGCGAGGCAATCGCCAATACGCAGGCAGCCGCCAACGGGGTGAGCGCCTGTCTGATCATTCTGCTACTCCATGCTTGTTTTTATCGGGCGGACAGAACGCCCTCACAGTAGCAGAGTTTTCCCGGGCGGCACCCTATCTCGCGGCCATCTCCGCGAACCTTGCTCAGTTTTGCCGGCGACTGCCGCGCAACAGGCTCAGCGCCATCAGCCCGAGCAGACCGACGCCGGCCAACAGCACGGCCCACAGGCCGTAGCGCTTCCAGCGGCCGTCCGCCTCGGGCTCCGCGCCCGGCGTCTCGACAACCCGGGCCTGCAGGCCGCCTTTGAGATGGGCCTCGCCCATGGCGGACAAGCGCCCGACATCGAAGCCCGGCACCAGGGTGGCCAGCGGCAGGCTGCCATCGGCCGCCGACGAACTGCCGACCGCCAGCTGATAGGGCTCGCCACCGCGCGCGAGGAAGACCACCTCGGTGGCGCGCACGCCAATGCTCAGGTTCGCTGTCGCGCCGCCCAGGCCGCCGCCACGGGCGTCCGGTTGCAGGCGCAGCTGGCTGACCGGGAAGCCCGGCAGTTCCAGTTCCGCCCGGGTGATCTCGCCGCTCTCCCCCGGCAGGCGATAGAGCACGCCACGCGCCAGCGGCGTCCACTGCACATTGCCATCGTGGCGGCCGGAGAGCGCCACCGGCGCCAGGGTATTGGCCTGCTCCAGCGGAATCCGCACGCGCTCCACCGGCAGCGCCAGCGGCAGGCTCCAGCTGAACTCGCCGTTGGCATCGGCCTTGGCCGCCAGCGGCGCGGACCACAGCATGGGAATCGGCCCGCTGCTGCTGCGGCTGCCGCCCAGGGTGGCGCCGCTCAGTTGCGCGGCCTGCTGCGGCGCTTCCCACCACAGGCGCAGGTAGCGCGCCGTCTCGCCGGGCAAGGCGATGTCGTTCTGCTCGATGCGCTGGCCGTTGAAGTCCAGCCGCGCCAACTGCCCTTCGCCGAGGGAACGCCAATGCTCCAGGTCGTCGCTGGCCTCGATGCGCAGGCGCTGGAAGCCGTCGGCCTCGGCCGTCCAGTCCAGCTGCAGGCGGTCCAGCGGCAGGTCGCCGCTGCCGGTCTCCAGCAGCCAGCCACGCAGCACCTGCTGCGGGTCCGACGCGCCCGCGGTGATCTCCAGAATGGTGCCCGTGGTGCTGCGCAGCACTTTCACGCTGTCGGCGGCGGCGCTGCCGCTCTGCCCGCGCAACGGGAAGATGCGCGCCCGCACCTCGCTGCGCACCCGGCTCTCGCTGGCCGCGCTGGTGCGCAGGCTGTAGGGCAGCGCCTCGCCCTCGGCATTGAAGATGCGCACATCGCGCAGGTCGCCGTGACGGGCGGCGAACAGCACCTCGATTGGCAGCTGCAGGCGGTACCAGGGCCCCTTGCCGGCGACCTCCAGCGGCACCCGGTTGGCGAAGTCCGCCGGGACCGGCGCAGCGCTGGCGGCGGAGCCGAACGCCCAGGCGCCGGCGATCAGGAAAAACGTGTTCAGCTTCATGCAGAGGGTTGCTCCTGTTGCGGCTGCTCCTGTTGGGGAGCTGCCGGCCGGCGCGGCGGCAGCGGCGCGAAGTAGCCGACGATCAGCATCAGCACGCCGACGCCGATGAAGGAAATGATGCGTTCCAGACTGCCGCCGCTGGCGCGGTCGACGAGGAACAGCTTGATCACCACCACCGCCAGCAACGCCGCCCCGACCAGCCAGAAATCGCGGCGACCGCGCAGGTGCCCGGCGATCATCAGGCCCAGGGCGATCAGCGCCCAGACGATGGACAGGCCCGCCTGCACCAGCATCGACTCGCGCAGGGCGAAGGCCTCGAATGGCACGCCGCCCCAGTGGTGCGCGGTGCGGAAGACCGCCATGGTCAGCAGGGCGAACAGCGAAGCGCCCAGCACGGCCTGCACCGGCAGGCGCAGGGTGGATTCGGCGAGACCGAGCTGCGGCAGGCCCAGGCGCGTCCACTGGAACACCGCCGCCAGCACGATCAGCATGCCCAGCTCCAGCGGGTTGAGCAGCGGAAGATAGGGCAGCGGTTCCGCCGAACCATCGCTGAACAGGTTGACCAGCCAGAACCAGCCCAGCAGCGCCACCGCCACCGGCACGGCGGCAATCGCCCGGTACTCGCGCTCGAAGGCCGCCACCGGCCACGGCAGGCGGCGCACGCCGCCCATCAGGATCAGGTAGAAGCTCGGCACCAGCGCCCAGCCCAGCCAGCGCCAGGCGTTGTAGTGCTCGGCCAGGGCGAAGAACAGGTAGCGCAGTTCCAGCGCCAGCACGCCGAGGACCAGCCAGCAGCCCAGCACGTGGGCCGCCTGCGCCGCCACGCGTGGCAACAGCCCATCGAGCCGGCGCACTACAAGGAAATGCGCGGCGAACAGCGCCGGCCAGCCGAGCCACCCCAGCTGCGCCAGCGGGTGGTATTCCAGGTTCCAGGCGCTGGCCAGCGCCACCACGGCCAGTGGCGACAACGCCAGGCACAGCAATGCCAAGGCGCGCCATTGCTCGCGCCGCGCCAGCGCCGAGCCGAGCGCCACGCTGACGGCGGCGACCAGTAGCGCCACGTGTTCGCGCATGTCACCCGGCACGAAACGGGCGATCTCCCACAGCCCGGTCAGCGCCCACCAGCCGGCGCCCCAGATCAGCAGCAGTTGCGTCAACTGCTCCAGGCCCAATCCGCCCAGGGCCAGACGACGCTCATGCTCGCTGGCCCGATGCAGGCGCCAGGCACCGGCCAGCGCGGCCAGCGCCAGCACCGCCGGCGTCCAGAAGCCCATGTGCGCCAGCGGTTTCAGTCCTTCGCCGGGCAGGTCGCCGAACAGCGCCGGGCCGCCGATCAGGAACGCCCCCGCGCCGATCACCTGCAGCGCCAGGCCGAAGACGAAGGCCGCGCGCTGCTGCAGTTGCAGGCTCAGCCAGAGGATCAGCACGCCGCTGCCGGCCCAGACGGCGGCGGCGGTCCGCCACGGCAACACGAACAGCACGGCGAGGTTGAGGAAGGCCAACCCCAGCAGCAGGACGACGCTCAGGCCGAGCATCAGCCGGCGGTCGTCGCGCACCAGGGAGTCCCGCGCGGCGATCAGCATGCCGGCGATCAGCGCCAGGCCGATCAGCGAGGCCGTCACCAGCCCGCGCCAGCCCGAGCCGAGCACACCGCTCCCCGCCTCGGCACCGCGCAGGTGCAGCAGGAAGACCGCACCCCCCAGCAGTTGCACCGCGAAGGCGCAGGCCAGGAAGGTGCGCGAACGCAGCCGCAGGCCGGCGAACAGGGTGGCCAGCCCGGCGACCGCCCAGACCATCGCGGTGCCGTCGGCGCCCAGGCACAACGGCGCGATCAGGTAGAGGAAGCCCAGGCCGAAGGTCGCCAGTACCGGCCGCACCTTCGGCTCCCAGCCGCGCAGTGTCCGCGGATCGGCGTTGCGCAGGTTCCGGAAGCCGAACAGCAGCGCCCCGCCGAGCATCAGCGCGCCCAGCGGTGCGCCTTCCAACAGCGTCAGCGACAGCGGATCGGCATGCAGACCACCGAGGAACGCCAGCGCCGCGCCCACCTGCAGCAGCAGCGCGAAGACCCTCGCCAGCGGCCGCTGCTGGCGCAGGCCGAGCCAGTAGATACCGGCGCCCTCCACGGCCCAGGCGGCGGAGGTCCAGCGGGCATCGAGGCCCAGCGGAATCGCCAGGCTGCCGAACACCACGCCCAGCGCCAGGCAGGTCTCCACCAGCAGCAATGCGCGGCCGGCGGTGCGCCCGGCCAGAAGCCGCGCGAGGACCATGTAGAACAGGCCCAGCGCCAGGGCGCTGAACGCGGCGCCGAATTCCAGGTGGCGGATCACCGCGTATTGCAGGCCAAAACCCACCAGCGGCGTGCCAAACAGCACGCTGCCGTCAACATAGTCGGTCTGCCGCGCCGACCAGCGCAGCAGGGCGTCGCGGGAATCGTCCTGCGGCCCGCCGGCAGCCTCGCGCAGGCGGCGGCGGGCGAACAGCAGGCCGATGGCGACGTAGGTGAGGAAGAACAGGATCAGGAACGGCTCGGTCGTGGCGAACAGTTCAGGCGTGTACGAGCGCAGCCCCCAGGCCAGGCCGATGCCGAAGGTGCCGAAGAAGCCGATCAGGTTGAGCAGGCGCCAGGCCTTGAACCAGGCGATGGCGAAGATGCCGGCGTTGAGCAGGGCGAAATAGCTGAACAGCGCGACGTGGTTGCCGCCGCCGGAGGACGCCAGGATCGGCGCGGCGAAGCCGCCCAGCGCGGCGGCCGCGGCGAGGCCGAGGGCGTCCTGGAGGATCGCCAGGATCGCCGAGAACAGGGTGACCGCCACCAGCAGCGCGAACCCGGCCCGCGGGTCGACCAGCACCTCGCCGTGGTTCATCGCCGGGTACAGCTTGATGCCGGCGAACACCGTCAGGTACAGCACGGCGATCCCGGTGCCCTGCAGGATCAGCGCGTAGGCCGGGCGACGATGGCGCAGCCACCAGCCCAGGCCGAGCAGCGCCAGCGCGGCGAAGGCGGTGCCGATGTAGGGGCCCTGCGGCGGCATCGTCATGCCTTCGGTGGCGTAGCGCAGGAGGAAGGCCAGGCCGAGGAACAGCAGCACCACGCCGACACGCAGCACGGTGTTGCCGCCCAGCAGCCAGTCGCGGGCGGCCCCGAAGGCGCGGTCGAACGGGGACGGTGCCGGAGGCTCGGGTGGCAGCGGCGGTGTGGCGCGAGCGACCTGGGGCCGGGGCGCCTCGGCCTCGGCTTGCGGCGCTTGCGCGCGGGGAGCGGGCGCTTCCCGCGGTTCGAGGGCCAGCTCGGACCACTCGCTGGGCGCTTCGACAGACACAGCCGCTGCCGCGGGTGCCGGCTCGGCAGCGGGCAGCTCGATGTCCCAGTCGAGATCCGTCGTCTCCGCAACGGCATGCGCCGGCTCGGGCACGTCAGGCGTAGCCGCCCGCGCCACGGGCTCGGCCTCAGGTGCAGGTGCACCCCGCCCCTGCTGAACGGATTGCTCGACCTTGAGCAGCCGCTCATGGAGCTTGCCGGTGCCGAGCTCGAAGCGATCGGCGAATGCCGACAACTCCCGGCTCATCGCCGCGTTACGCCGCTGCAACGCCTGCAGCGCGATCGCCTGCCCCAGCGCGAGGCCAACCACCGCGCCCAGCACCGCCCCGGTGATCGACTCGCCCGCAGCGGCGCCGATGACCAGGCCGACCAGCATGAAAATCCATTGCATGCTTTCGAATCCTTGAAGTTCTGTACGAATCCATCCCGAACCGGGCGATACCACCCGGGCAGCGGAGTATATCGGCCCGGCCCCTGGCCTGCGCCGACGATCTCGCCGCTTCGCAGAATCAGACGTCGCGACTCTGCCTTGCGGCCACGCGAAGGCAGCTTTTCGCAGGACCGAGGGGGCGCCTGGTCCTTGCTCGCGAACCGACTCCGCAGCGGGGCTCTGTTCGCGAGCAGGCTCGCGCCTGCACAGTCCAGCGTCGCGTCTGGCTCAGGCAACGGGGCAAAAAAAAAGCCGGGCATACGCCCGGCTCTTTCTCACTGCTGGTCGAGTCAGACCTTGCTGCGCTCGTAGCGCTTGCGGTCGTTCTCGTCGAGCAGCTTCTTGCGCAGGCGGATCGACTTCGGCGTCACTTCCACCAGCTCGTCATCGGCGATGAATTCCAGCGCCTGCTCCAGGGTGAAGCGGATCGGCGGAACCAGGGCGATGACTTCGTCCTTGCCCGAAGCGCGCATGTTGTCGAGCTTCTTGCCCTTGGTGGGGTTGATCACCAGGTCGTTGTCGCGGCTGTTGATGCCGGCCAGCTGGCCTTCGTAGATCTCGTCGCCCGGGCCGAGGAACAGCTTGCCGCGGCTTTGCAGGGTTTCCAGCGAGTAGGTCAGCGCGGTGCCGGTGGCCATGGAGACCAGCACGCCGTTCTGGCGGTTGCTCACTTCGCCGGCCTTGATCGGGCCGTAGTGGCTGAAGGTCGAGGTGAGGATGCCGGTACCCGAGGTCAGGGTCAGGAAGTTGTTGCGGAAGCCGATCAGGCCGCGCGCCGGGATGGTGTATTCCAGGCGCACGCGGCCCTTGCCGTCGGGGATCATGTTGCTCAGATCGCCCTTGCGCAGGCCCATCTGTTCCATCACCGAGCCCTGGTGCTGCTCTTCGATGTCGATGGAGACGTTCTCGTAGGGCTCCTGCTTCTCGCCGTCCTTCTCGATGATCACCACTTCCGGACGGCCGACGGCCATCTCGAAGCCTTCACGGCGCATGGTTTCGATCAGAACCGACAGGTGCAGTTCGCCACGGCCGGAGACCTTGAACTTCTCCGGGCTCTCGCCCTGCTCGACGCGCAGCGCCACGTTGTGCAGCAGTTCCTTGTCCAGGCGCTCCTTGATGTTGCGGCTGGTGACGAACTTGCCTTCCTTGCCGGCGAACGGCGAGTCGTTGACCTGGAAGGTCATGCTCACGGTCGGCTGGTCGACGGTCAGCGGCGGGCGGGCTTCGACGTTCTGCGGGTCGCACAGGGTGTCGGAGATGAACAGCTCGTCCATGCCCGAGACGCAGACGATGTCGCCGGCTTCGGCTTCGGCGACTTCGACGCGCTGCAGGCCGGAGTGGCCCATGATCTTCAGGATGCGGCCGTTGCGCTTGGTGCCGTCGTCGCTGATGGCGACCACCGGGGTGTTGGCCTTGACGCGGCCACGGGCGATACGGCCGATGCCGATCACGCCGAGGAAGCTGTTGTAGTCCAGCTGGGAAATCTGCATCTGGAACGGACCGTCGACGTCGACTTCCGGCGCCGGGACGTGGTCGATGATCGCCTGGAACAGGGCGTCCATGTTGTCGTCCATCTTCTCGTGGTCCATGCCGGCGATGCCGTTCAGGGCGCTGGCGTAGACGATCGGGAAGTCGAGCTGCTCATCGGTGGCGCCGAGGTTGTCGAACAGGTCGAAGATCTGGTCGATGACCCAGTCCGGACGCGCGCCCGGACGGTCGACCTTGTTCACCACCACGATCGGACGCAGGCCGGCCTTGAAGGCCTTCTGGGTCACGAAGCGGGTCTGCGGCATGGGGCCGTCCTGGGCGTCGACCACCAGCAGCACGGAGTCGACCATGGACATCACGCGCTCCACCTCGCCACCGAAGTCGGCGTGGCCGGGGGTGTCGACGATGTTGATGTTGTAGCCGTTCCACTTGATGGCGGTGTTCTTCGCCAGAATGGTAATGCCGCGCTCTTTTTCCTGGTCGTTGGAGTCCATCACGCGCTCGCTTTCCGCTTCTTTGCGGTCGAGGGTGCCGGACAGCTTCAGCAGCTTGTCCACCAGGGTGGTCTTGCCATGGTCGACGTGGGCGATGATGGCGATATTGCGCAGTTTTTCGATCACAGTGTCAGTCTCGATAGTGAATCTACGGCTGCCTTCGGGCAGCGGGGGCCGGGCCTCGGCGCGGCGGTGCAAAAGGTCAGGGCGTGAGCCTACGCACCGAATGTGTCGGGAGGTCGGTGGCGGATACTGCCGCCAAACAGTCCGGGCCGGCGGCGGCAGTCCGCGCCTTTATTGCGGACGGTAAACACGCACATTGGTGTGCCCTTCGTTGACCAGGTGGTGGGCGTGCAGGCGACTCATCACGCCCTTGTCGCAGTACAGGAGGTACTGGCGGTTGGGGTCCAGTTCCTTGAACTTGCTGTTGATCGCGTAGAACGGCATGGCCAGGACTTCGATGCCCTCGAGCGCCAGCGGTTCATCTTCCTGGGCGTCCGGGTGGCGGATGTCGACCACGATCTGGCCGGGCAGCACTTCGCCGACCATTTCCACCGGCAGGTCCTTGCCCAGCTCGTCGATCACCCGATCGACGGTCATCTGGGTGGAGCGCTCCAGGGCGCGGTCCAGCACAGCCATGTCGAACTTGGACTCTTCGTGCTCGACGCGGTACGGCTTGGCCTGGGTGGTCGGGTTCACCGAGATCACGCCGCAGTATTCGGGCATGTGCTTGGCGAACTCGGCGGTGCCGATCTTCGTCGCGGTGTCGATGATGTCCTGCTTGTGGCTGACGATCAGCGGGCGCAGCACCAGGGTGTCGGTCACCCGGTCGATCACCGAGAGGTTCGGCAGGGTCTGGCTGGACACCTGGGAAATCGCCTCGCCGGTCACCAGCGCGTCCAGCTCCAGGCGCTCGGCCACACGGCTGGCGGCGCGCAGCATCATGCGCTTCAAGGTCACGCCCATGTAGCTGTCGTCGACCTTGGTGAGAATCTCGCCGACCACTTCCTCGAAGGGCACGCTGACGAACAGCACGCGCTGGGAACGGCCGAACTTCTCCCACAGGTAGTGCGCCACTTCCATCACGCCCAGCTCGTGGGCGCGGCCGCCGAGGTTGAAGAACACGAAGTGGCTGATCATGCCGCGGCGCATCATCTGGTAGGCCGCGACGGTGGAGTCGAAGCCGCCGGACATCAGCACCAGCACCTGCTCCAGCGCGCCCAGCGGGTAGCCGCCCAGGCCCGCGTGCTGGGCGTGGATCACGTACAGGCGGTCGTAGCGGATTTCCACCCGCACTTCCACTTCCGGGTTCTTCAGCGATACGCCCGCCGCGCCGCACTGCTGGCGCAGGCCGCCGCCGACGTAGCGCTCGACGTCGATGGAAGTGAAGGAGTGCTTGCCGGCGCGCTTGCAGCGCATGGAGAAGATCTTGCCCGGCAGCTTGTCGGCGAAGTGCAGCTTGCACTTCTCCAGGATGTCGTCGAAGTCGCCCAGCGGGCATTCGTGCACTTCCAGGAAGTGGCCGATGCCCGGGGTGCAGGTCAGGCGCTCGATCATCTCGCGCAGGACCTTGGGGTCGGTGACCTTGGTCTCGACGTCGAGGTTGTCCCACTCGCCCTCCACCAGCAGCTCGGGATCGAGGTCGCGGAGCACCGTGCGAATGTTCTTCGCCAGCTGGCGGATGAAGCGCTTGCGCACCGGCCGGCTCTTGATGGTGATTTCCTGGAAGACCTTGACGATGAGTTTCATGCGAACCGGGCGATTGCCATGGGACAGAAAAAAAGGGGCCGGATTATATCCGAAATTGCTCAAGACTTGAGCAGAAATCGGAGACTTTCTTTTGTGCGCACCAAAATGGACAGGCGCACCACAATCAGGCACCAAAATGGTGCGCTATTGACCTGCAATTTCCGGTTACGCTCGCCGGAACCCCGCAAATCAGCGGTCCTGCACGATTACGGGCACTGGCACGCAACTTGCTCTCTTGTGATGCAGGTTGCCCTGGCGGACTATTCCGGCCGGCATCACCCGATACTGGGGCACAGAAGTTCCCAGCTCTAATCCCTCCTGGAGGACAGCATGTCGTACAAGTCGCAACAACTGATCAAAGATCATGACGTGAAGTGGGTAGACCTGCGCTTCACCGACACCAAAGGCAAGCAGCACCACGTCACCATGCCGGCCCGCGACGCGCTGGACGACGACTTCTTCGAAGCCGGCAAGATGTTCGACGGCTCCTCCATCGCCGGCTGGAAAGGCATCGAAGCCTCCGACATGATCCTGCTGCCGGACGACAGCACCGCCGTGCTCGATCCGTTCACCGAAGAGCCGACCCTGATCATCGTCTGCGACATCATCGAGCCGAGCACCATGCAAGGCTACGAGCGCGACCCGCGCAACATCGCCAAGCGCGCCGAGGAATACCTGAAGTCCACCGGCATCGGCGACACCGTATTCGTCGGCCCGGAGCCGGAGTTCTTCATCTTCGACGAAGTGAAGTTCAAGTCCGACATCTCCGGCTCGATGTTCAAGATCTACTCCGAGCAGGCCTCCTGGAACACCGACGCCGACATCGAGTCGGGCAACAAGGGCCACCGTCCGGGCGTGAAGGGCGGCTACTTCCCGGTACCGCCGGTCGACCACGACCACGAAATCCGTACCGCCATGTGCAACGCCATGGAAGAGATGGGCCTGGTCGTCGAAGTCCACCACCACGAAGTGGCCACCGCCGGCCAGAACGAGATCGGTGTGAAGTTCAACACCCTCGTTGCCAAGGCTGACGAAGTGCAGACCCTGAAGTACTGCATCCACAACGTCGCCGATGCCTACGGCAAGACCGTGACCTTCATGCCGAAGCCGCTGTACGGCGACAACGGCTCGGGCATGCACGTGCACATGTCGATCTCCAAGGACGGCAAGAACACCTTCTCCGGCGAAGGCTATGCCGGCCTGTCCGACACCGCCCTGTACTTCATCGGCGGCATCATCAAGCACGGCAAGGCCCTGAACGGCTTCACCAACCCGGCCACCAACTCCTACAAGCGTCTGGTTCCGGGCTTCGAAGCCCCGGTCATGCTGGCCTACTCGGCCCGCAACCGCTCCGCCTCGATCCGCATCCCGTACGTTTCCAGCCCGAAAGCCCGCCGCATCGAAGCGCGCTTCCCGGACCCGGCGGCCAACCCCTACCTGTGCTTCGCCGCGCTGCTGATGGCCGGCCTGGACGGCATCCAGAACAAGATCCACCCCGGCGATGCCGCCGACAAGAACCTGTACGACCTGCCGCCGGAAGAGGCGAAGGAAATCCCGCAGGTTTGCGGCAGCCTGAAGGAAGCGCTGGAAGAACTCGACAAGGGCCGTGCGTTCCTGACCAAGGGCGGCGTGTTCACCGACGAGTTCATCGATGCCTACATCGAGATCAAGAGCGAAGAAGAAATCAAGGTGCGCACCTTCGTGCACCCGCTGGAATACGACCTGTACTACAGCGTCTGATCCACGAATACCAATAAACAGCGACAGCATTGAGGCCTCCTTCGGGAGGCCTTTTTTATTGCCCGTGGAAAGTGCGGCCAGGTGATTCCCTGCGTGCAGGAGGCACCTTGCAGGAGCGGCGGCGCAATCAGATACCACTGCCCTGCGGCTCGCCGCGCCCGTCGTCATCCTCGCGCGACGACGGGCGCATCCGCGAAAGCTGCACGTTCAGGCGCGGCATCGACAGCTCCAGGCCGGCCTTGTCCAGCTTCTGCCGCAGGCGCAGGTTGAAGGCGCGCTGCACCTCCCACTGGCGGATCGGCGCGGTCTTCAGGCGGAAACGCAGGATCGCCTGGCCATTGTCGAAACTCTCGACGCCCTGCATCTCCAGCGCCGACCACATGGCGCGGCTGATGTCGCGGTCGCCGCGCAGGTCGTGGGTGACCTCGTGGACCAGCGCCACCGCATCGTCGATCGGCATGCTGGCGGGCACCGGCCAGCGGAACATGGCGTAGCCGAACTCCCGCGAGTAGTTCTTGATGCTCTTGATCTGGCTGAACGGGATGGTGTGCACCACGCCGTCCAGGTCGCGCAGGCGCACGGTGCGGATGGTCAGGCCCTCGACGGTGCCCAGGTGGCCGCCGACGTCGACGTAGTCGTCGATGGACAGCGAGTCCTCGATGATGATGAACAGGCCGGTGATCAGGTCCGCCACCAGCGTCTGCGCGCCGAAGCCGATGGCCAGGCCGATGACGCCCGCGCCCGCCAGCAGCGGGGTGACGTTCATGCCCATGTTGGCCAGGGCGACGATCAGCGCGATCACCGCGATGGTCACGAACAGCACGTTGCGGATCAGCGGCAGCATGGTCAGCGCGCGCGGGTTGTTGCGGCTCTTGCCGCCCAGGCCGAGGCTGTGCTGGACCGCGGTGTCGGCGAGGATCCACACCAGCCAGGCCACCAGCAGGGTGGTGCCGAAGCTGATCAGGCGGAGGCTGATCGCCGCCCCGTCGCCCTCGGTGAAGCGGATCAGCGACATGCCCCAGACGCGCAGGCCGACCTCCAGGAACAGCAGCAGGCTGGCGATGTGCAGCAGGGTGTAGGCGAACTTCTGCAACTGCTCGACATAGGGTGCGGAGCGGCGGCTGCCGTGGCGCGTCGAGCGCAGCTGGGCGCGGCGGATCAGGCCGTTGACGGTCATCGCCACCACCGCGATCAGCGCGCACAGCAGCGCGCGGCGCAGGGCGTAGGTGCTGTCGCCGGCGGTGACCACGGTGGCGAACAGGGAAATCCCCACCAGCACCAGCACCGGCAAGAACCACAGCGAACCCACCAGCTCGACCAGCTCATGCAGGGCGCGGCGCTTGAGGCGGCGTTCCAGCGGCTGGTTGCGGATCAGGTGGGCGATCGGCCGGCGGAACTGCAGGACGAACAGCGCGGTGAACAGCGCCGCGAAGATGTTCGCCAGCGAGCCGACGCACAGCGCGGTGCTCTGCCCGAGGCTTTCGGTCACGCGCGGGTCGTGCATCACCTCGCCCAGCGCGGCCAGGCTGCCGATCAGCCACAGCGGGCGGAAGGCGCGCCGCCGCAGGATGTCCAGCGCGCGCATGCGGTGCGGGCCGCCGAGCAGCGACAGGGAGATCACGCACAGCGCGGAGAACAGCGTGCCGCACACCAGCACATAGGCCATCACCATCGCCAGCAGCTTGCCCAGGGAGCTGGGCAGCACCACCGACAGGTAGACCGTGATCAGGAACGCCACCAGCCAGGGACCGAGCTTGCGCAGGGCGAACAGCAGCAGGTCGCGGGTCTTGGGATTCTGCGGGAGCTCGCTGGCCAGGCCGAAGCGATCCTGCATGCGCCGCGCCAGCCAGCGCAGCCCCAGGGCCACGCAGGCCCAGAGCAGGAGCACGAGGAGGAAGTCGAAGAGCATCCCCGGCAGCTCCTGCCAGGACGGGATGCGGGTCTGCACTTCGTCGCGGGCCTGGCTGAACAGCTCGCTCCAGCGCAGCAGCGGGCTGTTGGCGCCTTCGAACTGCTTCTCCAGGCTGCCCAGCGTGCCGCCGATCAGCCCCAGCACGCCACTCTGCTGGTCCGCGCTTTTCTTGCTCGCATCGCGCAACTGCTTGAGCTTCTTCAGCAGGTCGGCGCGCTGCTGGTCGTTCTCCAGCGTGCGGATGACCTGGTCCAGCGACTGCTGCAGCTGCGCCTCGCTGACCTGCTCGCCGCCCCCCGTCATGCCGGCCAGCGGGCCGGGCAGCGCCGCCAGCGCGGGGCCGGCGAGCAGCGGGCCGGCGCACAGGCAGCACAGCAGCAGGCACTGACGGAAACAGGAACGGATCAGGTCGGTCACAGGCACACCCCAGAGGCAGGTACAGGAAGGCTCGCCCGCATCATACAGAGGACGGGAGACGCGCCGTGGTCAAGGACCACGGCGCCCCGCCAAAGGTCCGTCGGCGAGCGGCAGCGCACACTGTGAGCTGCCATGCTGAATCACAATAGGCAACTTGCCAGCCGTCGTCGGCAATGCAAGGCTTGCCACGACCATCCGGAGATCGCCCATGCGCCTGATCCTCACCGCCCTGCTGCTCGCCGCCGCGCTGCCAGCCAGTGCGCAGATCTACAAGTACACCGACGCCAACGGCAAGACGGTGTTCACCAACCAGCCGCCGAGCAACGTCGGCGCACAGCCGGTGCAGCTGCCACCGACCAATACCGTCACCCCGCAGATACCGGCGAGCGCCGGGGCCGGCACCGGCGAGGTCGCAACGCAGAGCGCCTACGCCATCCTCGCCCTGAGCAACGTGCCCAACGATGAAGCCCTGCGCTCCAACAACGGCTCCTTCGTCGTCGACGTCGTGGTCCAGCCGGCGCTGGCCGCGGAGCACCAGCTGCAGCTGCTGCTCGACGGCCAGCCCTACGGCGCACCGACCCACGCCACCAGCATCGGCCTGGAGAACCTCGAGCGCGGCGAGCACAGCCTCGCCGTGCAGGTCCTGCAGGGCGACCAGGTGATCCAGAGCAGCCCGCCGGTGAACTTCACCCTGCAGCGCATCAGCACCAACAGCCCGGCGCGCCCCCAGGTGAAACCCAGGACGGGCAACTGAACATGCGCCACCTGGTGATGCTCCTGCTGTCGGCGCTGTGCTGCCTGTCGGCCAGCGCCGAGGTCTACACCTACATCGACAAGGACGGCAACCGCGTCTTCACCGACCAGCCGCCGCGCGGCAATGCGCAGAAGCTGCTGCTCGCGCCGCCCAACGCCATGCCCAACCAGCCCGGCGTGCGCATGCCGCCGCCGCTCTACGCGCCCGCGACGCCGGCGCTGCCGCCCGGACCGCCGGCCTACCAGCTGCTGCGCATCATCGTGCCGGAGCCCGACACCACCATCCGCGCCAACGATGGCGCGCTGATCGTTTCCGTCACCAGCGATCCGGCCCTGCTCCCCGGCCACCTCTACCGCCTGCTGCTGGACGGCAAGCCGGTGGGCGAACCCGGCCGCAGCCCGGTCTTCCCGCTGAACAACATCGACCGCGGCACCCACCAGCTGTCGGTGGAGATCATCGACACCCTGGGCCGCACCATCGAGCAGACGCCCAACCAGCCCTTCCACATGTTCCGCGTCTCGGTGGCCGAAGCGGCCGCCCCGGACAGCGCCCGCCAGTTCAGCGCCGCCAGCCGCTGACGGCGGCGCGCACCCCGGCACAAACGCACCATATCGGTGCGTTGGCCTGCACCACTTTCTATACTCTCCCCATTTCAGGTCACTCCCTTCGGCCAGATCGCCCGCCCGCGCCTCGCAAACCGGCGCCAGACGCCGAAATGCGCGTCTTTTCGGGGCCTGGTTTGCTTTTTGCATTTTCCCGCACAGTCTTGGGACATTTCAGACGCCATGCCTACCGAACCCCAGCTCCGCCTGCTGCTCGACAACCTCACCACGGCGGTGATCCTGCTCAATGCCGGGTTGCGCCTGGAATACATGAACCCGGCGGCGGAGATGCTCCTGGCGGTCAGCGGCCAGCGCAGCCACGGCCAGTTCATCAGCGAGCTGTTCACCGAATCGCCCGAGGCGCTGCAGTCCCTGCAGCAGGCGGTGGAAGAGGCGCACCCGTTCACCAAGCGCGAGGCGACCCTGACCTCGCTCACCGGCCAGTCGATCACCGTGGACTACGCGGTGACGCCCATCCTCAGCCGCCGCGAGACCCTGCTGCTGCTGGAAGTCCACCCGCGCGACCGGCTGCTGCGGATCACCAAGGAAGAGGCGCAGCTGTCCAAGCAGGAAACCACCAAGCTGCTGGTGCGCGGCCTGGCCCACGAGATCAAGAATCCGCTGGGCGGCATCCGTGGCGCGGCGCAGCTGCTGTCCCGCGAGCTGCCGGACGAATCGCTCAAGGACTACACCAACGTCATCATCGAAGAGGCCGACCGCCTGCGGAACCTGGTGGACCGCATGCTCGGCTCGAACAAGCTGCCGCAGCTCTCGGTCACCAACATCCACGAAGTGCTGGAGCGCGTCTGCAGCCTGGTGGAAGCCGAGACCCAGGGCAGCATCCCGCTGGTGCGCGACTATGACCCGAGCATCCCCGACCTGCTGCTCGACCGCGAGCAGATGATCCAGGCGGTGCTCAACATCGTGCGCAACGCCATGCAGGCGATTGCCTCGCAGAACGAACTCAAGCTGGGCCGCATCACCCTGCGTACCCGCACCCTGCGCCAGTTCACCATCGGCCACACGCGCCACCGCCTGGTGTGCAAGGTGGAGATCATCGACAACGGCCCGGGCATCCCGGCCGAACTGCAGGACACCATCTTCTATCCCATGGTCAGCGGCCGCGCCGACGGCACCGGGCTCGGCCTGGCCATCACCCAGAACATCATCAGCCAGCACCAGGGCCTGATCGAATGCGAGAGCCACCCCGGCCATACCGTGTTCAGTCTGTTCCTGCCCCTGGAACGAGGAGTGCATTGACCATGAGCCGATCAGAGACCGTCTGGATCGTCGACGACGACCGCTCCATCCGCTGGGTCCTGGAAAAGGCCCTGCAGCAGGAAGGCATGAGCACGGTCAGCTTCGACAGCGCCGACAGCGTGATCAGCCGCCTCGGCCGGCAGCAGCCGGACGTGATCATCTCCGACATCCGCATGCCCGGCGCCAGCGGCCTCGACCTGCTGGCGCAGATCCGCGAGCTGTACCCGCGCCTGCCGGTGATCATCATGACCGCCCATTCCGACCTGGACAGCGCGGTAGCCTCCTACCAGGGCGGCGCCTTCGAATACCTGCCCAAGCCGTTCGACGTTGACGAGGCCGTCTCCCTGGTCAAGCGCGCCAACCAGCACGCCCAGGAACAGCAGGGCCTGGCCGTGCCGGCCAACCAGACGCGCACCCCGGAGATCATCGGCGAGGCGCCGGCGATGCAGGAGGTGTTCCGCGCCATCGGCCGCCTTTCCCACTCCAACATCACCGTGCTGATCAACGGCGAATCCGGCACCGGCAAGGAACTGGTCGCCCATGCCCTGCACCGCCACAGCCCGCGCGCGGCCTCGCCGTTCATCGCGCTGAACATGGCGGCGATCCCCAAGGACCTGATGGAATCCGAGCTGTTCGGCCACGAGAAAGGCGCCTTCACCGGCGCGGCCAACCAGCGCCGCGGGCGCTTCGAGCAGGCCGACGGCGGCACCCTGTTCCTCGACGAGATCGGCGACATGCCGGCCGACACCCAGACCCGCCTGCTGCGCGTGCTGGCGGACGGCGAGTTCTACCGCGTCGGCGGCCACACCCCGGTGAAGGTGGACGTGCGGATCATCGCCGCGACGCACCAGAACCTGGAAAACCTGGTGCGCGAGGGCAAGTTCCGCGAGGACCTGTTCCACCGCCTGAACGTCATCCGCATCCACATCCCGCGCCTGGCCGACCGCCGCGAGGACATCCCGGCGCTGGCCCGGCACTTCCTCGCCCGCGCCGCCCAGGAGCTGGCGGTGGAGCCCAAGCTGCTCAAGCCGGAGACCGAGGAATACCTGCGGAACCTCTCCTGGCCGGGCAACGTGCGCCAGCTGGAGAACACCTGCCGCTGGATCACCGTCATGGCCTCCGGCCGCGAGGTGCACACCGACGACCTGCCGCCGGAACTGCTGACCCAGCCGCAGGACAACCTGCCCGCCGCCAACTGGGAACAGGCCCTGCGCCAGTGGGCCGACCAGGCGCTGGGGCGCGGCCAGTCGAGCCTGCTGGACAGCGCCGTGCCGGCCTTCGAGCGGATCATGATCGAGACCGCCCTCAAGCACACCGCCGGCCGCCGCCGCGACGCCGCCGTGCTGCTGGGCTGGGGGCGCAACACCCTGACCCGCAAGATCAAGGAACTGGGCATGAAGATCGACGGCCCGGACGAGGACGGCGAAGACTGACGTCCTGCAACGACGAAGGGGCCGGAAGGCCCCTTTTTCATGGGTGCGGAATTTTATTTTTCGTAGGAGCGAGCTTGCTCGCGAACCGCCCGGCATCGAATCCACCGGGGGGATCCGTTCGCGAGCAAGCTCGCTCCTGCAAGAGCAGCTCGGGGCTATCCCCAGAACCTGTGGATAACACTGTGCACGGAACGGGGAAGGAACGTGCTACAGCCCAGAGCACGCGCGGTCCGCGGGTTTGCGCGGTTTCTGTGCAGGAACTCCGGGCTTGCCCACACGCGCTGTGCGCCCGGCTGTGGATAAGCTTGGGGCAAGCCGTTGCACGCCCCGCCCTGCGCGGCTTTGCGCGGATCGCTCAAAAAAAGCTCAGTCCATGGCGAAGCCGAGCTGGCGCCAGGCCTCGTAGACGCTGACCGCCACGGTGTTGGACAGGTTCAGGCTGCGGCAGCCGGGGCGCATCGGCAAGCGCACGCGCCGCTCCGGCGGCAGGGACTCGCGCACCTCATCCGGCAGGCCGCGGCTTTCCGGGCCGAAGAGGAAGGCGTCGCCGCGCTGGTAGGCCACTTCATGGAACGGCTGCGAGCCCTTGGTGGTGAAGGCGAACAGGCGTGGATGGCCCAGTTGCTCCAGGCACTCGTCGAGGGTCGCGTAGCGGCGCACGCTGGCGTATTCGTGGTAATCCAGCCCGGCGCGGCGCAGGCGCTTGTCGTCCAGCTCGAAGCCCAGCGGCTCGATCAGGTGCAGGCCGCAGCCCGCATTGGCGCACAGCCTGATAATGTTGCCGGTGTTTGGGGGGATTTCCGGTTGAAAGAGGATCACGTGGAACATGCAGCGCTCCGGGCCTGAGAACGGCGGGCATTCTACTCCCGCGCAGGCGCAAATGCGGCCCAGGCCGTGGCTGCGGGTCCTGGTTTCGCTGTGCGTGGGTGGGCTGCTGGTCGGGCTGATGATCGGCCGCCTGGTGAATCCGCCGGCCGAAGGGCCTCCGCGGATACTCGCCATCGAGCCGGCGGCGGATGGCCTGCTGGTCCTGCTGGATGCTCAGCCGGCGGTGCGCGCCGGTCATCTGGAAGACGCCCTGGCGCTGCAGATCGACGCCAGCGCCGAGGCGCGCCAGGGCCAGCTGCGGATTTCCGGTCTGCCGCTGCGCTGGACGCTCGAACCCCGGGGGCAAGGCGTTCTGCTGACCTTGCTGTCGACCCGCCGCCTGCAAGGCGCCTGGGACAGCAGCGAGGCGGACGGCCAGTGGCGCCTGAACGTCAGGGTGCGGCCCGAATAGGGCAGCGGCTGCGGAATAAAAAGGGGGTTTCCCCGGCCTGCCTGTACCAGGACCCCCGAACCGGTTGCGACGGCCGCTGCTTCGAACGGCGCGCTCGCACGATGTAAAAGAGGGGTTCCCCAGCCTGCCTGTACCGAGGCCCCTGAAATCGCTGTTGTCAGAGGTATTGCAGAGGGCGTGCCAAGATCGCTCGCGGGGCGATTCAGCTGCCGCCGGGACAGCGCTCCGGATGGCTATACGTCAGGTATTCCGGGGGTTCGCGGGATATCCACAAGCTTCCCTGACACTGCGCGAGCGCCTCTGCATCGGGTATTCCAGGACGGACCGGGAGCGCCCTGCCCTGCGCCCTGCCAGTGCGCACGCACCAAACTTGAACGCCGGAGCCGACTTCCTTCCCTGTAGGAGCGAGCTTGCTCGCGAACAGCCACGGCGCCGAAGTCCCGGGAAAAGCGGTTCGCGAGCAAGCTCGCTCCTACAGAAGAACACTGCGCACGCTTACCCCCAGAACGGCTGAGCAACCCCAGGAACAGCCTGTGGATAAGACTGCCAAAGCCAGACGCCGCGCGCCCCGGGAAGCGCCGGTCAAAATTTGCTCAACAACAAATCGCAGGCAAAGAAAAAGGCGCCCGAAGGCGCCTTTCTCGTTCGGCGTCGGCGATTACTGCGCCGGGATCTCGCCGGACGACTGCATGCGGGCGATTTCCTGCGCGTACAGCGCATCGAAGTTCACCGGGGACAGCATCAGCGCCGGGAAGGAACCGCGCACCACCAGGCTGTCCAGGGTCTCGCGGGCATACGGGAAGAGGATGTTCGGGCAGAACGCGCCGAGGGTGTGGCTCATGCTGGAAGCATCCAGGCCCTTGATCAGGAAGATGCCGGCCTGCTGCACTTCGGCGATGAAAGCGGTTTCTTCGCCGTTCTTCACGGTCACCGAAACGGTCAGCACCACTTCGTAGAAGTCGCCGTCGAGCTGCTTCTGGCGGGTGTTGAGGTCCATGGAAATGCTCGGCTGCCACTCCTGGCGGAAGATTTCCGGCGCCTTGGGCGCTTCGAAGGAGAGGTCGCGGATGTAGATGCGCTGCAGCGAGAACTGCGGGTTGTTGTCTTGCTGGCCTGCGCCGTTGGCTTGTTCAGTCATTTCGGGACCTTCTTGTTCGTCGTTTCAGGATTGGGGATCACGCCGTGAGCAGCGTATCCAGCTTGCCCGCGCGTTCCAGCGCGTAAAGATCGTCGCAGCCGCCGACATGGACCTCGTCGATCCAGATCTGCGGCACCGAGGTGCGGCCCGCCTTGCTGGCCATCTCGGCGCGCACGCCCGGCTCGCCATCCACCGAGATTTCCTCGTAGGCGACGCCCTTGCGGTCCAGCAGGGCCTTGGCGCGGATGCAGTACGGGCACCATGCGCTGGTGTAGATCAGGATCGACGGCATCTCACTTCACCAGGGGCAGGTTGTCGCCACGCCAGCTGCCGATGCCGCCGGAGAGCTTGGCGGCATTGAAGCCGGCCTTCTGCAGCACGCTGCACCAGGTGCCCGCGTGCTGGCCCATGCCGTCGACCACGATGATGGTCTTGGCCTTGTGCTTGTCCAGTTCGCTGAGGCGGGCGTTCAGCTTGTCCGCCGGGATGTTCAGCGCATCGACGATGTGGCCGGTGGTGAACTCCTTGGCCGGGCGGATATCGAGGACCACGGCCTGCTCGGCGTTCACCAGAGCGGTCAGCTCGCGGGTCGACAGGGCGCGGCCGCTCTTGCGCATTTCATGCAGGGCCAGCAGTACCAGCAGGACCACCAGGGCGCCCACCAGCAGGTAGTGATGGGTGGCGAATTCGATCAGACGGGGAAGGAACGAGGACATGGCGCAGGACATCCAGACGTAAAAATGCCGGCCAGTATACACGCGCGTATCTGACGGCTGCACCCTGCGGATCATGGCGTCTGTCGGCACCAATCGGTAAAATGCGGGTCCTTTTCCGAGAGCCGATTCACGATCTCGCGAGCTGGAGCAGCACAAGGCGCAAACAGGCGGGGAAGCGCAGTTTACGTTTGTAAATGAGCACTCCGAGCCTGTTTGCAACGCAGTGATGCCGACGCGCAGCGGATCGTAAAGTGGCTCTCCCCCCTCTGTTCCCGGAAAGAGCCGTACCTATGACTGCAACGCGCAAACCGCTGGTCCTGATCATCCTGGACGGCTTCGGCCATAGCGATAGCCCGGAATTCAACGCCATCCACGCCGCGAAGAAACCCAACTGGGACCGCCTGCTGGCCAGCCAGCCGCACGGCCTGATCTCCGGCTCGGGCATGGATGTCGGCCTGCCCGACGGCCAGATGGGCAACTCCGAGGTCGGCCACATGAACCTGGGCGCCGGCCGCGTCGTCTACCAGGACTTCACCCGCGTGACCAAGGCCATCCGCGACGGCGAGTTCTTCGAGAACCCGGTGCTGACCGGGGCGGTCGACAAGGCCGCCGGCGCCGGCAAGGCGGTGCACATCCTCGGCCTGCTGTCCGACGGCGGCGTGCACAGCCACCAGGACCACCTGGTCGCCATGGCCGAACTGGCCGCCCAGCACGGCGCCGAGAAAATCTACCTGCACGCCTTCCTCGACGGCCGCGACACCCCGCCCAGGAGCGCCGAGCCGTCGCTGCAACTGCTCGACGACACCTTCGCCCGCCTGGGCAAGGGCCGCACCGCCAGCATCATCGGCCGCTACTTCGCCATGGACCGCGACAACCGCTGGGACCGCGTCGAAGCCGCCTACAACCTGATCACCGAAGGCACTGCCGAATTCACCGCCGACTCCGCCGTGGGCGCGCTGCACGCCGCCTACGAGCGCGGCGAGAGCGACGAGTTCGTCAAGGCCACCCGCATCGGCGCCCAGGTGCGCGTGGAAGACGGCGACGCCGTGATCTTCATGAACTTCCGCGCCGACCGCGCCCGCGAACTGTCGCGCGCCTTCGTCGAGCCGGGCTTCAAGGAATTCGCGCGCCAGCGCGAGCTGAAGCTGGCCAGCTACGTGATGCTGACCCAGTACGCGGCGAGCATCCCGGCGCCCAGCGCGTTCAAGCCCGAGTCGCTGGACAACGTGCTGGGCGAGTACCTGGCGAAGAACGGCAAGACCCAGCTGCGCATCGCCGAGACCGAGAAGTACGCCCACGTGACCTTCTTCTTCTCCGGCGGCCGCGAAGAGCCGTTCGAGGGCGAAGAGCGCATCCTCATCCCCTCGCCCAAGGTCGCCACCTACGACCTGCAGCCGGAAATGAGCGCGCCGGAAGTCACCGACCGGATCGTCGACGCCATCGAGAACCAGCGCTACGACGTGATCATCGTCAACTACGCCAACGGCGACATGGTCGGCCACACCGGCGTGTTCGAGGCCGCGGTGAAGGCCGTCGAGTGCCTGGATACCTGCGTCGGTCGGATCGTCGCGGCGCTGGACAAGGTCGGCGGCGAAGCCCTGATCACCGCCGACCACGGCAACGTCGAGCAGATGGAAGACGCCATGACCGGCCAGGCGCACACCGCGCACACCTGCGAGCCGGTGCCGTTCGTCTACGTCGGCAAGCGCAAGCTGAGCATCCGCGAGGGCGGCGTGCTGGCCGACGTGGCGCCGACCCTGCTGACGCTGATGGGCCTGGAACAGCCCAAGGAAATGACCGGCAAATCGATCGTCACCCTGCTGTAAGGCGACGCCGTTGCCGGACGATCAGGCGGGAACGTGAGCCAGCTCCCGCCGGTCAGACGAAACGCCCCGGACCACGCGGTCTTGGGGCGTTCTTTTTAGCGCCCGCCACGGGCATACTAGGCCCGTCCAGAATCCAGGTGCCCGCCACCCAATGCCTCGCGCCCTCCTCCCGCTGCTGCTGATCTGCCTCCTGAGCCCGCTTGCGGCCGGTGCCGACGAACGTGCCGACACCCAGCGCCAGCTGGAGCAGACGCAGAAAGACATCACTGAGCTGAAGAAAAACCTGCAGAACATCCAGGACGAGAAGTCCGGGGTGCAGAAGCAGCTCAAGTCCACCGAAACCCAGATGGGCGACCTGGAGAAGCAGATCCAGCAAATCCAGGACGACCTGAAGAAGAACGAGGAAGAGCTGCAACGCCTCGACGGGGAGAAAAAAAAACTCCAGGGCGCGCGCCTTGAGCAGCAGCGCCTGATCGCCATCCAGGCCCGCGCCGCCTACCAGAGCGGCCGCGAGGAATACCTCAAGCTGCTGCTGAACCAGGAACACCCGGAGAAGTTCAGCCGCACCCTCACCTACTACGACTACATCAGCAAGGCCCGCCTGGAACAGCTCACCGCGTTCAACGAGACCCTGAGCCAGCTGGCCAGCGTCGAGCAGGACATCACCGCGCAGAAGAACCAGCAGGTCGAGCAGCAGAACGCGCTGGAATCACGCCGCCAGGAGCTGGCCGAGGCCCGCAAGGCGCGCCAGGAGACCCTGGCCAAGCTCAACAGCGACTACAGCGACGGCGACCGCAAGCTCAAGGACCGCCAGCAGAGCCAGGCCGAGCTGAACAAGGTGCTCAAGACCATCGAGGAAACCCTCGCCCGCCAGGCCCGCGAAGCCGAGGAAGCGCGCCAGCGCGCCCTGGCCGCCGAGCGTGAGCGGGCAAAACGTGAGCGCGAACTGGCCGAGCGTGACGAAAAGCCCGCAGCACCGGGTAAGCCCCGCGCCGACTACAGCGGCCCGCTGGTCGCCAGCGGCGCAGGCTTCGGCGGCGCCTTCGACGCCGCCCGCGGCAAGCTGCCCTGGCCGGTCAACGGCCGCGTGCTGGCGCGCTACGGCAGCCCGCGCGGCGACGACCCCCGCGCCACCTGGGACGGCGTGCTGATCGGCGCCCAGGCCGGTAGCACGGTGCGCGCCGTGCATGGCGGCCGCGTGGTGTTCGCCGACTGGCTGCGCGGCGCCGGCCTGCTGGTCATTCTCGACCACGGTGGTGGCTACCTCAGCCTTTATGGGCATAATCAAAGTCTTCTGAAGGACGCCGGCGACACCGTCAAAGCAGGCGACCCCATCGCGACCGTAGGTGCCAGCGGTGGGCAGAGCACCCCGGCGGTATATTTTGCCATTCGCCATCAGGGCCGCCCGGCGGACCCGTCCACCTGGTGTCGCACGCAGGGATAAGCGGCGAACCCGCCTTAGGAGTCAAACATGTCGCAAGCTTTCCGTCTCACCACCCTGGCCCTGGCCCTGCTGCTCGGCTTCGGTGCGGCACAGGCCGCCGACGCCCCGGCTACGGCTCCCGCGGCCAACGGCAAGGAGGCTCCGCTGCCGCTCGATGAGCTGCGCACCTTCGCCGAGGTCCTGGACCGGGTGAAGGCCGCCTACGTCGAGCCGGTGGACGACAAGACGCTGCTGGAAAACGCCATCAAGGGCATGCTCAGCAACCTCGACCCGCACTCCGCCTACCTCGGCCCGGAAGAGTTCGCCGAGCTGCAGGAAAGCACCAGCGGCGAGTTCGGCGGCCTGGGCATCGAGGTCGGCAGCGAGGACGGCTTCGTCAAGGTGATCTCGCCGATCGACGACACCCCCGCGGCCAACGCCGGCATCCAGCCGGGCGACCTGATCGTCAAGATCGACGGCAAGCCGACCAAGGGCCAGTCGATGAACGAGGCGGTGGACAGCATGCGCGGCAAGCCCGGCTCGCCGATCACCCTGACCATCGTGCGCGGCGGCGGCAAGCCGTTCGACGTCGAGCTCAAGCGCGCCATCATCAAGGTCAAGAGCGTGCGCAGCCAGATGCTCGAACCGGGCTTCGGCTACCTGCGCATCACCCAGTTCCAGGTCAACACCGGCGAGGAAACCGTCAAGGCGCTGAGCAGCCTGCGCAAGGCCAACAACGGCCGGCTCAAGGGCGTGGTCCTCGACCTGCGCAACAACCCCGGCGGCGTGCTGCAGTCGGCGGTGGAAGTGGCCGACGCCTTCCTCACCAAGGGCCTGATCGTCTACACCAAGGGCCGCATCCCGAATTCCGAGCTGCGTTTCTCCGCCGATCCGTCCGACCCGAGCGACGGCGTCCCGCTGGTGGTGCTGATCAACGGCGGCAGCGCCTCGGCCGCCGAGATCGTCGCCGGCGCCCTGCAGGACCAGAAGCGCGCGATCCTCATGGGCACCGACAGCTTCGGCAAGGGCTCGGTGCAGACCGTGCTGCCGCTCAACAACGACCGCGCCCTGAAGCTCACCACCGCGCTGTACTACACCCCCAACGGCCGCTCCATCCAGGCCCAGGGCATCACCCCGGACATCGAGGTGGAGCGCGCCAAGGTGACCCGCGAGCAGAGCGAGTTCGACGGTTTCAAGGAAGCCGACCTGCAGGGCCACCTGGCCAACGGCAACGGCGGCCAGGATCGTCCCACGGCGTCCGGCAAACGCCCGGAAGACCGTCCGCAGGAGAGCGACTTCCAGCTCAGCCAGGCCCTCAGCCTGCTGAAAGGACTCAGCGTCAGCCGCGGCAACAACTGACCGATGCGCCGGGCCCGGCTGCTGCTCGGCCTGGGCGTCGCCGCCCTGCTGTGCCAGCCGGCGCCGGCGGCGCCCGCACCGGACGGCGCCAGGCCGCTGGTCAGCATCGTCATCGACGACCTCGGGCAGAACCTGGCGCGCGACCGCCAGGTGCTCGAACTCTCCCCCGCCATCGCCCTGGCGATCATCCCCGACACGCCCCACGCCGCCGAACTGGCCGGCGAGGCGAACCGGCTCGGGCGCACCGTGCTGCTGCACATGCCCATGGACCCGGCGGGCGGCGAGTTCGCCTGGCGCCCGGAGCTGAGCCAGGAAGAGCGCGCCCGCCGCCTCGACGCGGCGCTGGCCAGGGTGCCCTGCGCACAGGGCCTGAACAACCATGAAGGCAGCCGCATGACCGCCGACCGCCCGGCCATGGCCTGGCTGGCCGCCGAGTTGCAGCGGCGCCACCTGTTCCTCCTCGACAGCCGCACCAGCGCCGCCACCGTGGCCGCCGCCGAGGCGCAGAAGATCGGCCTGGCGAGCCTGTCGCGGGACGTGTTCCTCGACGACGATCCGAGCGAGGCGGCGGTGCTGGAGCAGATGGAGCGCGGCCTGAAACTGGCGCGCAAGCAGGGCTCGGTGGTGATGATCGGCCACCCGAAGCCGGCGACCCTGGCGGTGCTCAGGCGCGTGCTGCCGGGCCTTGCGGCCCAGGGCTTCGAGCTGGTGCAGCCGGCGCAGGTGATCGCCGAGCGCGGCAACCGCGCCATGCAAGGCCATGGGCGCGACGGTGTTTACCGGTAAACACCGCCTTTCGTAGGAGCGAGCTTGCTCGCGAACAGCCCGGCATCGGAATACCCGGCGAATCCGCTTCGCGAGCAAGAACCCGGCGTCCCCCTCGGTCCTACAAGGCCTGGCCGGAGTTCGGCGCCCGACCTTCTTTTATAGATAGTTGTTGGTCGCCTGCTCGACGAAGCCGTCGGCGCGCATGCTGTCCAGCGCCTTCTGCAGGCGCGCCACCACCTCGTCCGGCGTGTCCTTGTTCAACGCCAGGTAGAGCTGGGCCTCGTTGAAGCGCAGCACGGTCTGCAGGCCGGAGACGCCTTCCTGCTTGGCCAGGTAGCGGCCGACCGGGTCGGTGGTGGCCCACAGGTCGATCTCGCCGGAGGTCAGTTTCTTCACGTTTTCCTGGTCGCGCAGCGCATTGATCACCGGGATGCCCTGGCTCTCCAGGTTCTGGCTCACCGCGTCGTTCTTGTAGGCACCGAGCTTGTACTTGGCGGCGTCCTTGAGGTCCTTCACGGCGATCTTGCTGCCGGCCGGCGCCAGCAGCACCCAGTTGGTCTTGGCGATCGGCCCGACCCACTTGAACAGCGGCACCCGCTCGGGGGTGTAGGTGGTGGAGAACAGCCCATAGCCGGGCTTGTCGAGCGCCAGCTTGTACAGGCGGTCCCAGGGGAAGCGCAGGCTCAGGCTGTACTGGATGCCGGCGCGCTTGAACATCTCGCGGACGATGTCGGCGCTGATGCCGTCGATGCCTTCGTCGCGGGCGAAGTTCTTGTCGTCCACCGCCATGTTGAACGGCGGGAAGTTCTCGGTGAGCAGCACCATCTTGTAATCGGCGGGCAACTCGGCGCGGGCCGTGGCGGCCCCCAACAGCAGACCCAGGGTCAGGGTCTTGATCAGGACTTTCAGCATGGTCATACCGCTCGCTTTGGTTATCGTTATTGGCTTGCGGCATCCCTGCGGGGGACGGAATACGTCACTCGTCTGCCTTCCTTGGCATTACCGGCGCCGGGAGGACCGGCGCCGAAACACCCGGGCCGGCGGCTGGCCGGCCCGGGGTATCACAGGTAACTGTTGAGCACGTCGTCGACGAAACCTTCGGCGCGCATCTTGTCCAGGGCGGCTTGCAGTTTCTGCACCACGTCGTCCGGGGTCTCGCGGTTCAGGGCCAGGAACAGCTGGTCGCTGTTGAAGCGCAGGACGGTCTTCAGGCCGGTGACGCCGGCCTGCTTGGCCAGGTAGCGGCCCGCCGGGTCGCCGCTCGCCCACAGGTCGATCTGGCCGTCCTGCAGCTTGCCGGCGTTCTCCTGGTCGCGCAGCGCCAGCACCGGCTCGAAGCCGTGCTTGGCCAGGTACTCGGCCATGGCGTCGCCCTTGTAGGCGCCGACGCGGTACTTCTTGGCTTCATCCAGGTTGTTCAGGGCGATCTTGCTGTCACCCTTGGCCAGCATCACCCAGTCGTCCGGGCCGATCGGGCCGACCCACTTGAACAGGCTCTCCCGCTCGGGCAGGCGGGCGGTGACGAACACGCCGTAGCCGGGCTTCTCCTGCGCCAGCTTGTAGATGCGGTCCCAGGGGAAGCGCAGGGTCAGGCTGTACTGGATGCCGGCGCGCTTGAACATCTCCTTGACGATGTCGACGGCGATCCCGTCGATGTTGTCTTCCTGGGCGAAGTTCTTGCCGTTGATGGCCATGTTGTACGGCGGGAAATTCTCGGTCAGCAGCACCATGCTGTAGCCTTCCGTTTCCGCCTGTGCCGTGCCGGCCAGCAGCAGGCCGCAGCCAATCCATGCGAGCAGAATGCGCTTAAGCATCTGGGAATTCCTGTGTGTGACATTTCTGAGAAGGCGCTGAGCTTACTCGGAGAATTGACGCCAATAAACCCTGAAGGGATGGCAATCACACATCCAAACGCCATCACCGCGACCGGCGGTAGGCAGGCAGGGTTGGCAAGCGAAGGGGCCGCGGCGACCGGGCGCGGGCCCCGAAGGGCCGGGAGAACCCCGGCCCGGAGGCGCGTCAGCGGACGACGATGCCGCGGCTGGCCAGGTAGGCCTTGGCTTCCGGCACGCTGTACTCGCCGAAGTGGAAGATGCTGGCGGCCAGCACCGCATCCGCCTTGCCTTCGAGGATGCCGTCGGCCAGGTGCTGCAGGTTGCCGACGCCGCCGGAGGCGATCACCGGGACGTTCACCGCCTCGCTGATGGCGCGGGTCACGCCCAGGTCGTAGCCGCTCTTGACGCCGTCCTGGTCCATGCTGGTGAGCAGGATTTCGCCGGCGCCCAGGCCTTCCATCTTCTTCGCCCACTCCACCGCGTCCAGCCCGGTGGGCTTGCGGCCGCCGTGGGTGAAGATTTCCCAGCGCGGGGTTTCGCCGGGCGCCGAGACTTTCTTGGCGTCGATGGCGACCACGATGCACTGCGAACCGAAGCGCGCGGCGGCCTCGCCGACGAACTCCGGGGTGAACACCGCGGCGGTGTTGATCGAGACCTTGTCCGCACCGGCGTTGAGCAGGTTGCGGATGTCCTGCACCGTCCTGACGCCGCCGCCCACGGTCAGCGGGATGAACACCTGGCTGGCCATGCGCTCGACGGTGTGCAGGGTGGTGTCGCGGCCATCGACGCTGGCGGTGATGTCGAGGAAGGTGATCTCGTCCGCGCCCTGCTCGTCGTAGCGGCGGGCGATTTCCACCGGGTCGCCGGCGTCGCGGATGTTCTCGAACTTGACGCCCTTCACCACGCGGCCGTTGTCCACGTCGAGGCAGGGAATGATGCGTTTAGCCAGGGTCATTGCTTTCTCCGAAAGCAGCTTCAAGCGACAAGCCTCAAGCTGCAAGTAAGAGCTTGTGGCTTACGGCTTGCCGCTTGCCGCTTCACGATCGCACAGCGCCTGTGCTTCGGCGACGTCCAGGGTGCCTTCGTAGATCGCGCGGCCGGTGATGGCGCCGATGATGCCCGGGGTACGGGTGTCGAGCAGCTTCTGGATGTCGCCCAGGTTGTGGATGCCGCCCGAAGCGATCACCGGGATGCGCGTGGCGTTGGCCAGCGCGGCGGTGGCTTCGACGTTGCAGCCCTGCATCATGCCGTCCTTGGAGATGTCGGTGTAGACGATGGCGGAGACGCCGTCGGCCTCGAAGCGCCTGGCCAGGTCGATCACCTGCACTTCGCTGACCTCGGCCCAGCCGTCGGTGGCGACGAAGCCGTCCTTCGCATCCAGGCCAACGATCACCTTGCCGGGGAAGGCGCGGCAGGCTTCGCCGACGAACTCCGGCTGCTTGACCGCCTTGGTGCCGATGATCACGTAGCTGACGCCGGCGCGGACGTAGTGCTCGATGGTCTCCAGCGAGCGGATGCCGCCGCCGATCTGGATCGGCAGGTCCGGGTAGCGCTTGGCGATGGCGGTGACCACTTCGCCGTTGACCGGCTTGCCTTCGAAGGCGCCGTTCAGGTCCACCAGGTGCAGACGGCGGCAGCCGCCCTCCACCCACTTGGCGGCCATGGACACCGGGTCGTCGGAGAACACCGTGGCGTCTTCCATCAGGCCCTGGCGCAGGCGCACGCAGGCGCCGTCTTTCAGATCGATTGCGGGGATGATCAGCATGGGTTGAACCTGCTCGAATCCAAGGTTGAATGGGGTCGGGTCAGCTCTTCTCGAGCGCCCACAAGTCGCTTTCGATGCTCTCGAACCGGTCTTTCAGGTGAGATTGCACGTCGAAGATCGCCTTGTTGTAGAACAGCGGGCCGAACTCGCGCAGGAAGAAGTCCAGCGCCTCTTCGGCCTCGAAGGAGCCGACGTCCAGCTCGAAGCGCTCTTCGAGGAAACGCTGGATCGCCCGCGCCGCGCTCTGGCGCTGGGCGCCGTCGAGTTCGAGGATCGCCGGCTTGTCCTTCTGGCGTGCCATGGCTTACCAGCGGCCGTCCCAGGCAGCGAAATTCTGCAGCAGCTGCAGGCCGTGGGTGTGGCTCTTCTCCGGGTGGAACTGCACGGCGAAGCGCGAGCCGTCGGCCAGTGCGGCGGCGAAGTCACGCCCGTAATGGCCGCGACCGGCCACCTGGCGCGGGTTGCCGGCCTCGATGTAGTAGCTGTGCACGAAGTAGAAGCGCGCGCGGTCCGGGATGTCGTGCCACAGCGGGTGGTCGACGCTCTGCGCCACTTCGTTCCAGCCCATGTGCGGCACCTTCAGGTGCTCGCCGTCCTCGTGCAGGTCCTTGCCGAAGAAGCGCACCTGGCCGGGGAACAGGCCGATGCAGTCGACGCCGTCGTTCTCCTCGCTGCGCTCCATCAGCGCCTGCATGCCGACGCAGATGCCGAGGAACGGGCGGTCCTGGCTGACTTCACGCACCAGCTCGTCGAAGCCCAGGCGCCTGATCTCGGCCATGCAGTCGCGGATCGCGCCGACGCCGGGGAACACCACGCGGTCGGCCTCGCGGATCACCGTGGCGTCGCTGGTCACCAGCACGCGGCCGGCGCCCACGCGCTCCAGCGCCTTGGACACCGAGTGCAGGTTGCCCATGCCGTAGTCGATGACGGCTACCGTCTGCATCACAGGCACCCTTTGGTGGACGGCATCTGGCCGGCCATGCGCTCGTCCACCTCGATGGCCATGCGCAGCGCGCGGCCGAAGGCCTTGAACACCGTCTCGATCTGGTGGTGGGTGTTGTGCCCGCGCAGGTTGTCGATGTGCAGGGTCACCTGGGCGTGGTTGACGAAGCCCTGGAAGAACTCCATGAACAGGTCGACGTCGAAGCCGCCGACGCTGGCGCGGGTGAACGGCACGTGCATCTGCAGCCCCGGGCGGCCGGAGAAGTCGATGACCACGCGCGACAGCGCCTCGTCCAGCGGCACGTAGGCATGGCCGTAGCGGCGGATGCCCTTCTTGTCGCCGATGGCCTTGGCGAAGGCCTGGCCGAGGGTGATGCCGATGTCCTCGACGGTATGGTGGTCGTCGATATGCAGGTCGCCCTTGCACTCGATGTCCAGGTCGATCAGGCCGTGGCGGGCGATCTGGTCCATCATGTGCTCGAGGAAGGGAACCCCGGTATCGAAGCGGGCCTTGCCCGTTCCATCCAGGTCGATGGAAACCTTGATCTGGGTTTCCAGGGTGTCGCGCGCGACGGATGCCTTGCGTTCGGCCATCACCAGCTCCACAGCTAACACTGCACGTAATTATAAGAAGGGGCCGGCATTATAGGCGCGCCAGGCCCGGTGCGGCTATGGGCGGTGGTCGGCGCTGGCCGATGGTCTCGGTTGTCCCTACACTGCGCGGCTCGAATCCGAGGATTGCCCATGCCCGTCGTCGTCCAGCACCTGACCCAACCCAGCGACCAGGACCGCCAGGACCTGCTGAAGATCTACGCCGATGCCCCGGACTGGCTGCTGGCGCCCTTCGCCAGTCCCGCCGAACTGGTCGAGCGCGGGCTTGCCGAGGGCCGGCTGTTCACCGGCCGCTTCAACGACCGCCTGCTGGGCGCCGCCTGGGTCGAGTTCGATAGCGGCACCTGGCGCCTCTCGCGCCTGTGCGTGCGCCGCGTCACCCGCAACCGCGGCGTCGCCCGGCGGCTGCTGGAGGAAGCCCAGCGCCTGGCCATCCTGCAGGGCGCCGCGCTGCGCCTGGCGGTGCCAGGCGACCGACCCGAGGCGGCACGTTTCGCCGAACATCTCGGCCTGACGCACGAGCCAACCTGACCCATTTCGCACAAGGAGACGTGCATGCCCTTCGACACCGCCGAACGCGACGCCCTGCTGGCCCTCAAGGGCGTCGGCCCGACCGTGCTGCAACGCCTGGAACAGATGGGCCTGGACAGCTTCGCCCGGCTGCGCGGCGCCAGCGCCGAGGAAATCCTGCAGAACGGCGCCGCGCTGACCGGCAGCAGCTGCTGGAAGAACAGCCCGCAGGCCCGCGCCGCCATCGACGCCGTGCTGCGCCGCGCAGGGCAGGACTGACAGCGGACGGGAACCGCGCGCCGGCTTCCCACTCAAACCCGCAATACTGGCGCTCCGCCTTCCGGGCTGGGGCGCGGGTGCGTCATTGATATACTTCTCCGCTATTCCATCCGCCGTCTGAACAAGGTCCCGTCCATGAAAGCGTTCGGCAAACTCCTTGGCATCGTCGTCCTGGCCCTGCTGCTGCTCATCGTCGCCGCCGGCTTCGTGCTGACCCACTTCTTCGATCCGAACGACTACAAGGACGAAATCCGCCAACTGGCCCGCGACAAGGCCAACATCGAACTGAACCTCAAGGGCGATATCGGCTGGAGCCTCTTCCCCTGGCTGGGCCTGGAGCTGCACGACACCAGCGTGGCCACCCTGCAGGCGCCCGACCAGCCGTTCGCCGACGCGCAATTGCTCGGCCTGTCGGTGCGCGTGCTGCCGCTGCTGCGCAAGGAAGTGCAGATGAGCGACATCCGCGTCGAGGGCCTCAACCTCAGCCTGAACCGCGACAAGAACGGCGCCGGCAACTGGGAGAACATCGGCAAGCCCGCCCAGCCGGCCAACGGCACGCCCGCCGCCGCGCAACCTGCGCCCGCTCCGGAGGAACCGGCCAAACCGGCCGCCGAGCAACCGCGCCAGCCGATGAAGCTCGACATCGACAGCCTGACGGTGAAGAACGCGCGCATCGACTACGCCGACGCGCAGAGCGGCAGGAACTACAGCGTCGAAGGCATCGAACTGAGCACCGGCGCCATCCGCGAGGGCAGCAACATCCCGCTCAAGTTCAGCGCCTACCTGGGCAGCAACCAGCCGGTGATCCGCGTCCGCACCGAACTGACCGGCAACCTGCGCTTCGACCGCGCGCTCAAGCGCTACCAGCTGGAAGACACCAGGCTCTCCGGCGAAGTGTCCGGCGATCCGCTGCAAGGCAAGACCGCCAGCTACAGCGCCCAGGGCCAGCTGGTGCTCGACCAGGCCGCCCAGGTCGCCGAGTGGAACGGCCTGAAGGTCAGCGTCAACCAGCTGCGCGCCCTCGGTGAGATCAAGGCCCGCGAACTGGACAAGGAACCCAAGTTCGACGGCGGCCTGTCGCTGGCGCCGTTCAACCTGCGCGAATTCCTCACCGGCATCGGCCAGACCCTGCCGGAAATGGCCGACGCCAACACCCTGACCAAGCTGGAACTGTCCACCCGCCTGGCCGGCAACCGCAACAGCCTGAACCTCGGCGACATCAAGCTGAAGCTCGACGACAGCAACTTCAGCGGCAACCTCGGCATCGCCGACTTCAGCAAGCAGGCCATCCGCGCCCAGTTGAGCGGCGACCGCCTGGACCTCGACCGCTACCTGCCGGCCAAGGCCGCCAAGGCCGGGGAAGCCACCAGCGCCGCGCGCCGGGCCGAAGTCGAGGCGACCGCCGGCAACGCCATCAAGGGCGATACCCCGCTGCCCAACGCGCCGACCCAGCAGGCCTGGAGCGATGCGCCCATGCTGCCGGTCGCGCGCCTGCGCAATCTCGACCTGGACGCAGCCCTGCAGCTCGGCCAGCTGACCCTCGACAAGCTGCCGATCGAGAACGCCAGCCTCAAGCTGCGCGGCCAGGGCGGCCTGCTCAACCTCGACGACCTGCGCGGCGAGCTCTACGACGGCAAGTTCAACGCCAGCGCCAGCCTCGACGCACGCCAGGACGTGCCGCTGCTCAAGGCGCAGAAGCACATCGCCGGCGTGCCGGTGGAGCGCCTGGTCGAATCCCAGGGCCAGAAGCCGCCGGTCAAGGGCCTGCTGGACCTGGACGCCGACATCAGCACCCAGGGCGTCAGCCAGAAGGACTGGATCGACAACCTCAACGGCACCGCGCGCTTCGTCCTGACCCAGGGCGTGCTGCTCAACGCCAACCTGGAACAGCAGCTGTGCCAGGGCATCGCCACCCTCAACCGCAAGGCCCTGACCACCGAGCACGGCGGCAAGGACACGCCGTTCCGCGAGCTGCAGGGCAACCTGGTGTTCAAGAACGGCGTGGCCAGCAACCCGGACCTCAAGGCCAGCATTCCCGGCCTCACCGTCAAGGGCGACGGCGACATCGACCTGCGCGTGCTGGGCATGGACTACCGCCTCGGCGTGATCATCGAGGGCGACAAGAGCGACATGCCCGACCCGGCCTGCGAAGTGAACCAGCGCTACGTGGGCGTGGAATGGCCGCTGCGCTGCCGCGGCCCGCTGGAACTGGGCGCCAAGGCCTGCCGCCTGGACAAGGACGGCCTCGGCAAGATCGCCGCGCAACTGGCCGGGGACCGGCTCAACGAAAAACTCGAAGAGAAGCTCGGCGACAAGGTCAGTCCCGAACTCAAAGACGCACTCAAAGGGCTGTTCAAGAAGAAATGACCCCGGAACGCTTCAACTCGGCGGTGCTCGACTGGTTCGACCGCCATGGCCGCCATGACCTGCCCTGGCAGCAGAACATCACGCCCTACCGGGTGTGGGTCTCGGAAATCATGCTGCAGCAGACCCAGGTCAGCACCGTGATGGGCTACTACGACCGCTTCATGAGCGCGCTGCCGACGGTGGCGGACCTCGCCGCCGCGCCGGAAGACGAAGTGCTGCACCTGTGGACGGGCCTGGGCTACTACACCCGCGCGCGCAACCTGCACAAGACCGCGAAGACGGTGATGGAGCGGCATGGCGGCGAATTCCCCCGCGACGTCGAGCAGCTCGCCGAACTGCCCGGCATCGGCCGCTCCACCGCCGGCGCCATCGCCAGCATCGCCATGGGCCTGCGCGCGCCGATCCTCGATGGCAACGTCAAGCGCGTGCTGGCGCGCTACCTCGCCTGCGACGGCTACCCCGGCGAGCCGAAGGTGGCCAGGCAACTGTGGGACGCCGCCGAACGCTTCACCCCGCACGGGCGGGTCAACCACTACACCCAGGCGATGATGGACCTGGGCGCCACGCTCTGCACCCGCAGCAGGCCGAGCTGCCTGCTCTGCCCGCTGCGCGAGGGCTGCCGCGCACACCTGCTGGGCCGCGAGGGCGACTTCCCGATGCCCAAGCCGCGCAAGGAACTGCCGCGCAAGCGCACGCTGATGCCGATCCTGGCCAACCGCGAGGGCGGCATCCTGCTCTACCGCCGTCCGTCGACCGGCCTGTGGGGCGGGCTGTGGAGCTTCCCGGAGCTGGACGACCTGACCGCCCTCGACCCGCTGGCCCAGCGCCACGCCCTGCGCCTGGGCGAGCGCCGCGAACTGCCCGGCCTGACCCACACCTTCAGCCACTTCCAGCTGGCCATCGAGCCCTGGCTGGTGCGCGTCGAGGACGCAGCCCCCGCCGTGGCCGAGGCCGACTGGCTCTGGTATAACCTCGCCACCCCACCGCGGCTCGGCCTCGCCGCCCCGGTGAAAAAGCTGCTCAAACGAGCCGCCGACGTGCTCAACGCAGGAGAAATGTCATGACCCGACTGGTGATGTGCCGCAAGTACAAAGAAGAGCTGCCCGGCCTCGATCGCCCGCCCTACCCCGGCGCCAAGGGCCAGGACATCTTCGACCACGTATCGAGGAAGGCCTGGGACGAGTGGCAGAAGCACCAGACCATGCTGATCAACGAGCGTCGCCTGAACATGATGAACGCCGACGATCGCAAGTTCCTCACCGCCGAAATGGACAAGTTCCTCAGTGGCGAGGAGTACGCCCAGGCCGAAGGCTACGTCCCGCCCAGCGCGTAAGCTTCGGTATTAACTGAAAATTTTTTTCGCGGCGCGCTTGACACCCCTTCCGAAAACCCTTTTAATGCGCGCCACGTTGCCCAGGTAGCTCAGTTGGTAGAGCAGGGGATTGAAAATCCCCGTGTCGGCGGTTCGATTCCGTCCCTGGGCACCAAGCCTTCCGAAAAGCCCCTGAAATCGCGAGATTTCAGGGGCTTTTTCATTTCCCCTCCGCACCTCCCCTCCGCTTTCCGGGCACCCGCGCACGAATCGTGTCGAATGTTTGCCGAACTACACTGTCTACTGGCACGTAGCACGTTGTTCTTTCAGAATCATGACAAGCCGGGTGATTTCCGCTTTTTTGGTGAAATCCCCCGGCGTTTGATGTTTCGTAGCGGAGTCACTGTGCGCGCACTCATTCGCTGGTGGAATTCACGGGGCAACCTGGCCACTCTGTCCGCCCTCTTCCTGCTGGTCCCCCTGGTCGGCCGTTACAGCCTCGGCTGGGGTACCGGGCTGGGCTACCTGTCCGACCTCGCGCTCGGCACGTTGCTGGTCGTCGCGCTGCACACCCGGCGCCTGTTCATCGCCATACCGGTGATGCTGGCGTGGGCGCTGTCGGTCATCGGCACGGCCGAACTGGTCAGCGCCGTCGGCCGCATGCCCGCACCGGAAGACCTGCATTTCCTCGCCGACCCGACCTTCGTCGCCAACTCCACCGAGGGCGGCGGCCTGAACCACCTGCACCTGGCGATCGCCATCGGCGCCGGCATCCTGCTCTGCGCCCTGCTCTGGCGCCGCCAGGAACAGCCGCTGCCACGCTTCGCCTATGCGCTGCCGGCGACGCTACTGGCCGGGCACTTCGGCCTGCAGTACTTCCAGCCCAGCGACGCGGAGATGTGGAAGCAGTTCAACCTGCCGCACCAACTGGTATCGCGCGCCGTCACCAGCGCCGAAATGGCCTACCAGGACTGGCGCGACCGCGATCTGCCGGAAGTCATCCCGAACGTCACCGGCCTGACCCAGCACGACCTGAGCGGCACCCCGCTGCTGGCCGGCCGCGGCCAGGCGAAGAACGTGCTGATCATCGCCATGGAAGGTATTCCGGGCGCCTACGTCGCGACCAACCGCGCGGCCCTGAGCAGCAGCTACGAAGAGTCGATGATGCCCAAGCTCAGCACCTGGGCCGAACGGGCGATGACCACCCCGGACTACGTGGTGCACAGCCACCAGACCATCCGCGGCCTCTACGCCATGCTCTGCGGCGACTACAGCAAGCTGGACAACGGCACGCCCAAGGGCGTCGAACTGCTGGGCAACCCGACCCGCGCCGCCGAGTGCCTGCCGGCGCAGATGCACCAGGCCGGCTTCAGCACCCACTTCCTGCAGGGCGCCGGGCTGCGCTTCATGGCCAAGGACAAGGTCATGCCGGCCATGGGCTTCGACAAGACCCGCGGTCGCGACTGGTTCAAGAAGAAGCCCTACCTGGAGTTCGCCTGGGGCATGGACGACAAGGCCTTCTTCGAAGGCGCGCTGGACTACGTCGGCCAGCTGCGGCAGAAGAAACAGCCGTGGATGCTCACCCTGCTGACCGTCGGCACCCACCAGCCCTACTCGACCACCCCGGAATACCTGGCCAGATACCCGACGCCGCGCCAGGCCGCCATCGCCTACCTGGACGACGCGGTGGACGCCTTCCTCAAGGGGCTGGAAGACAAGGGCGTACTGAAGGACACCCTGGTGATCATCACCTCCGACGAGTCCCACGGCATCGACAACGTGCGCCTCGCCTCGGCCTGGGGGCTGAACCTGGTGCTCGCGCCGGAACAGGCCGTGCTGCCGCCAGTGAAGGACGGCGTCTATGGCCACGTGGACCTGGAGTCGTCGATCCTCGACTACTTCGCCATCAAGGCGCCGCAGGATATCGCCGGCCGCTCGCTGTTCCGCGACTACGAGACCGGTCGGGAAATGGTCTCCTTCACCAACGGCATGCAGCGCTATCACGACGGCAAGAGCACCTTCATCGAGTGCGACTTCCAGCAGGTCTGCCGGCGCTACAAGAGCGACGGCTTCATTGCCGACAGCGCCAAGTTCACGGGCCGCTTCAGCGGCCGCGACGCACGCCTGATGACGGCCCGCGCCGACATCCTCGACCAGTCGGTGGTCAACGCCCAGTCGGCGCGCGAATACCAGTTCGCCACCCGCGAGCGCATTCGCCTGAAGCCACAGGTCACCAACGAGTACACCGACAACCTGATCGGCGCGCAGTACCTGGAATTCCCGGCCAACTCGCGCACCACGGTGAGCCTGAAGATCCGCGCAGTCCAGATGGACAGCCAGGGCGCGCGCATCCAGCTCAAGACCCGCTCGTTCGAGCAGCCGGTGCCGATCCCGATGCCGGAGTTCCCGCCGGTGAAGCGCAACCAGCCGCTGGCGGTGTCGTTCTCCTTCGACAACGAGCAGGCGCGCAAGGCGTTCTCCTTCCACCTGCTGGCCGAGGGCAGGGGCATCATCGAGATCACCGACTTCCACGTCATGACCGAGCCGCGCAAATCCCCGCTCAATGCCAGCGAACCGGGCGCGAGCGGCCTCGCCGAGGACAAGGTGCTGCCGATTCCCCGCCTCTCCGGCCACCCGAACCTGATGGCCAGCCAGCCCGCGGAATCCGAGGATGACGTGTCGCCCGCCGACGCCATCGAAGAACCGGCCCCGCAGCTACGCCAGATGATGCAGTGAACGGGACTGGCGGTCGCCCGGACCGCCGGTCTTTTCCCCGTGCGCGGAAGCTGGCACTATCGCGCCCCCGCGAAGGCATGCCGCCGTATCCGACCCGCTAGTTCAGCCCAGGCGACAACACGCTGTGGCAATGCGACAACTTGCCGCTATCCCGGGGAACAGCGACGGTTGACCGCTTGGCGCACCCCGGGACGCGTGTTAGCTTGCCCCTCGCCAGGATGGCCCCGATTCTGCAGTAACCCACTGCAAGAGCGTCCTAATAAAAACAGAGGAGCCCCTTATGGCCGAGGCCATACCCGCACTGGAAATCCGTAACCTGCACAAGCGCTACGGTGACCTGGAAGTGCTCAAAGGCATTTCCCTGACTGCCCGTGACGGCGACGTCATTTCCATCCTCGGCTCCTCCGGTTCCGGCAAATCCACGTTCCTGCGCTGCATCAACCTGCTGGAGAACCCGCACCAGGGCCAGATCCTGGTCGCCGGCGAAGAGCTCAAGCTGAAGAAGGCCAAGGACGGGTCGCTGGTCGCCTCGGACAGCAAGCAGATCAACCGTCTGCGCAGCGAGCTGGGCTTCGTCTTCCAGAACTTCAACCTCTGGCCGCACATGAGCATCCTCGACAACATCATCGAGGCGCCGCGCCGTGTGCTGGGCAAGACCCGCGCCGAAGCCATCGAGATCGCCGAGGCCCTGCTGGCCAAGGTCGGCATCGCCGACAAGCGCCACAGCTTCCCGGCCCAGCTTTCCGGCGGCCAGCAGCAGCGCGCCGCCATCGCCCGCACCCTGGCGATGCAGCCCAAGGTCATCCTCTTCGACGAGCCGACGTCCGCACTCGACCCGGAAATGGTCCAGGAAGTGCTCAACGTCATCCGCGCGCTCGCCGAGGAAGGCCGCACCATGCTGCTGGTCACCCATGAAATGAACTTTGCCCGCCAGGTTTCCAGCGAGGTGGTGTTCCTCCACCAGGGCCTGGTAGAAGAGCAGGGATCGCCGCAGCAGGTGTTTGAAAACCCGCAGTCGGCACGCTGTAAGCAATTCATGTCCAGCCACCGCTAACGGAGCATTACTGCATGAAGAACTATAAGAAGATCATCCTGGCCGTCGCGGCCACCCTGGCGATCGGGGGCAATGCCATCGCCGCGGAAAAACTGCGTATCGGTACCGAAGGCGCCTACCCGCCCTTCAACGGCATCGACGCCAGCGGCCAGGTCGTCGGCTTCGACCTCGACATCGCCAAGGCGCTGTGCGCCAAGATGAAGACCGAGTGCGACGTCGTCACCTCCGACTGGGACGGCATCATCCCCGCGCTGAACGCCAAGAAGTTCGACTTCATCGTCGCCTCCATGTCGATCACCGACGAACGCAAGCAGGCGGTGGACTTCACCAGCCCGTACTACACCAACAAGCTGCAGTACGTGGCCCCCAAGTCGACTGACTTCAAGACCGACAAGGGCTTCCTGAAGGGCAAGGTGATCGGCGCCCAGCGCGCGACCATCGCCGGCACCTGGCTGGAAGACAACATGTCCGACACCGTGACCATCAAGCTGTACGACACCCAGGAAAACGCCTACCTCGACCTCTCCTCCGGCCGCCTCGACGGCGTGCTGGCCGACAAGTTCGTGCAATACGACTGGCTCAAGAGCGACGCCGGCAAGGACTTCGAGTTCAAGGGCGAGCCGGTGTTCGACAACGACAAGATCGGCATCGCCGTGCGCAAGGGTGACCCGCTGCGCGACAAGCTGAACGCCGCTCTGAAGGAAATCGTCGACGACGGTACCTACAAGAAGATCAACGAAAAGTACTTCCCCTTCAGCATCTATTGATGCACCTGCCGCGCCGCCCGGGCTCGGGCGGCGCGCGCCCTCAGGCGTGATTCCCCATGATTTTCGACCTGCACGGCTTTGGCGATCAGTTGATCGCCGGCACCTGGATGACGCTCAAGCTCTCGCTCGCCGCAGTCTGCGTCGGACTGATCCTCGGCCTGCTGGGCGCGGTAGCCAAGACATCCAAGAACCCCTTCCTGCGCACGCTCGGCGGTTTCTACACCACCGTGGTGCGTGGCGTGCCCGAGACCCTCTGGGTCCTGATGATCTACTTCGGCACCGTGACCGGGCTGAACGCCCTGGGTGACCTGTTCGGCCACCCCGAGCTCGCCCTGTCGCCCTTCGCCGCCGGCACCTGTGCCCTGGGCCTGTGCTTCGGCGCCTACGCCACTGAGGTATTCCGCGGCGCGCTGCTGGCGATTCCCAAGGGGCATCGCGAGGCCGGCCAGGCGCTGGGCCTTTCCGCCCCGCGCATCTTCTGGCGCGTCGTGCTGCCGCAGGTGTGGCGTGTGGCACTGCCGGGCCTGGGCAACCTCTATCTGATTCTGCTGAAGGATACCGCCCTCGTCTCGCTGATCAGTCTCGACGAAATCATGCGCAAGGCCAGCGTCGCCTCCAACGCGACCAAGGAGCCCTTCACCTTCTACATGGTGGCCGCCTTGATCTACCTGGGTCTGACCATCTTCGTCATGGCCGCCCTGCATTACCTTGAGCGCCGCGCCGGCCGTGGCTTCGTGAGGAACGAGCTATGACCGATATCGAGCTGATTCTCAAGTGGATGCCGAAGATGCTCCTGGGCGCGCAGCTGACCCTGGAGCTGCTGGCCATCGCCGTGGTCGCCGGCCTGTGCCTGGCAGTGCCGCTGGGCATCGCCCGCGCCTCGCGGCACTGGTATGTGCGCGCCCTGCCCTATGCCTACGTCTTCTTCTTCCGCGGCACGCCATTGTTGCTGCAGCTGGCCCTGGTCTATTACGGCCTGGCGCAGTTCGAGGCCGTGCGCAAAAGCAATCTCTGGCCCTACCTGCGCGACCCATACTGGTGTGCGCTATTGACCATGACGCTGCACACGGCAGCCTACATCGCGGAAATCCTCCGCGGCGCCATCCACGCCATTCCCGTTGGCGAAGTGGAAGCCGCCCGCGCGCTGGGCATGTCGCGGCGCCAGGCGCTGTTCCACATCATCCTGCCGCGTGCCGCGCGCATCGCCCTGCCGGCCTACAGCAACGAGGTGATCCTCATGCTCAAGGCCAGCGCCGTGGTGTACACCGTGACCCTGTTCGACATCATGGGCATGACCCGCACCATCATCGCGCGCACCTACGAGGCCATGCTGTTCTTCTGCCTGGCCGGCGTGTTCTACCTGGTCATCACGCTGGTTCTGACCCGCATCTTCCGCCTGGCCGAACACTGGCTGCGGGTGGACTCCATGCAGGGCCGCTGACCGGCGCGCCCAACCCGGCACGGGGCCGCTATACTGCGCGCCCCGTGGCCTTCCCCGCCTTGCGCCGTGTACCCGAACGACACTCCCCTGACCGGCACCGACCTGCTCCAGCGCTTCCTGGAGCTGGACGAATTCCTGCTGCAGCACCAGGCACTCTGGCGGCCGAAGCCGTTCACCGTGCGCGAACTGCCGTGGGAGCGCGAACACCCGGAGCTGGCCGGCTGGCTGCGTGACCGCAGCCTGGAAGACGCCGACGCGGCCCACCACCTCACCGTACAGCTGCACGCCCCCGCACCCTTTCCCACGCTGGCCGCCAGCGCTGCCCGGCTGTCCGCCGTCGGGGAATTGCCGGCAGCCGCGCCCGGCCGGCGGCCCACCGCCCTGACGGTCGACGTGCCCGGCCGCAAATGGCAACAGATCGAAGCCTTCGCCAGTCGCCTGCGCTTCGTCCAGCAGCCCCAGCGGTGGCTCGACTGGTGCGCCGGCAAGGGCCATCTCGGCCGGCTGCTGGCGTGCGATGGCCTGCCGCTGCTCAGCCTGGAATACGAGGCGGCGCTGGTGGCAGACGGGCAGCGTCTGAGCGACCGGCACGGGCTGCAGGCCACGCATCGCCAGCAGGATGTGCTCGAAGAGGGCGCGGCCGAACACCTGCAAGCCGGGCATACGGCGGTCGCCCTGCACGCCTGCGGCGACCTGCACGTCCGGCTGCTGCAACTGGCCAGCGAACGCGGCTGCCGCCAGCTGGCCGTCGCGCCCTGCTGTTATAACCGTATCAATGGGGACTTCTACCGCCCCCTTTCCGGCACGGCGCAAGACTCGAAACTGCTGCTGTCGCGGGACGACCTGCGCCTGCCGCTCGCCGAAACCGTCACCGCGGGCGCGCGCGTCCGCCGCCAGCGCGACCGCTCGATGGCGCGCCGCCTGGCGTTCGACCTGCTGCAGCGGGAGCTGCGCGGAATCGACGACTACCTGCCGATCCCCTCGGTCCCGCCGGCCTGGCTCGACAAGCCGTTCGCCGACTATTGCCGCGACCTGGCCGCCCTCAAAGGCCTGCCGGCCCCCGCCGAGCGCGACTGGCAGGCCCTGGAGGCGCAAGGCTGGAAGCGCCTGGCCGCGGTGCGCAACCTGGAACTGGTGCGCGGGCTGTTCCGTCGCCCCCTGGAGCTGTGGCTGCTGCTCGATCGCGCGCTCTTTCTCCAGGAACGGGGCTATGCAGTCACCCTCGGCCGCTTCTGCAATCCACGCATGACTCCCCGCAACCTGCTTCTGCTCGCGGAACGCACCTGAGACGGGCGTTCCAGACATCCATCCACACCCCTTGTGGATAACTCTGTTGAAATCGTCGAGAAAAAACGCGCCAACGCCCGGCCCAGAGGGCACCGGAGTGTCTCGATCATTTTCCAATCACCTCTTCTATATCCTTTAAAAACAATTAGTTAGAAGAGTCCGTGACGGACCGCACGGCGAATATTCGATTTTGCACCAAGCCCGCCGGCCACTGTGCATAAGACCCGGTCTTTCGGACCCGCCTCAAGCGGCGCCTGTTGCTATCCGCATACCAATCACGATTCATGGAACTGATTGTTCCTCCATTGCGACAATCAGCCCTTGTCAATCACTGCCTAGGCAGTAACATTGCCGAACACCTTCCTGCCTAGACAGCTAATAGCCTTGTCATGAATCACTACGACGTCGCGGACTTCCCCTTCAAGGGCTCCATCGGTCACCTCCTGGGCGCCACCGCGCTCCTCAAGGACCGCCTGCTGGACAAGCATCTGGCGCACCTGGATATCACCGCGGCCCAGTTCAGGGTGCTGTTCTTCATCGGTGAGGCCCGCGCCAACACCCCGGTCGAGCTGTGCCGCGAGCTGTCCATCGACAGCGGCTCGATGACGCGGATGCTCGATCGTCTCGAACGCAAGGGCCTGCTGGTCCGCCAGCCCTGTCCGAACGACCGGCGCAGCGTGCGCCTGCACCTGAGCGAAGCCGGCCAGGCCATGCACGACCAGGGACCGAAGATCGCCGCGGCGGCGATGAACGAGCTGGTCGGCTGCCTGTCCCGCGAGGAACTGCACACCCTGACCGGCCTGCTCGACAAGATTCTGCGCGCCCACGGCATCGACGCCAGCGGCCCGGCGCGGGAGAAACGGACATGATCGACCTGCGCTTCGCCCGTCTGCCGGCCTGCGTGTTGGGCGCCGTGCTGGGGCTCGCGGGTTGCGTCAGCTCGTCGGGACTGCTGCCCAGCGGCCAGGCCACCGACCCCGCCAGCCTGAAAGCGGGCACGACCCTCGACGGCACCCCGCTGTCCCCCGCCGCCTGGCCCAGCCAACGCTGGTGGAGCAGCCTGGGCGACCCGCAACTGGACGGCCTGATCGACGAGGCGTTGCGTGGCACGCCGGACCTGGACATCGCCAGTGCCCGCGCCCGCCAGGCCATCGCCGCCGCCCAGGCGCAGGACGCCGAACGCCTGCCCAGCGTGACGGGCACCGCCAGCTATTCCGGCATCCGCGCCCCCGAAAGCGTGCTGCCGGCGCCGATGGGCGGTCGCTATTCGGCGGTGAAGTACCTGTCGCTGGGCTTGAGCTATGACCTCGACCTCTGGGGCGGCAAGCGCGCCGCCTGGGAAGCGGCCCTCGGCCAGGCCAACGCCGCCGAGGTCGACCGCCAGGCAGCCGCCATCAACCTGTCGACCAACGTCGCCCGCGCCTACAGCAACCTGGCCCACGCCTTCGTCGCCGGCGATCTGGCCCGTGACGAGCTGGAGCGCTCGCAACACCTCTACCAGCTCAGCCAGAAACGCATGGACGCCGGCCTGGACAGCAAGGTTCAGCTGCAGCAGACGCAGACCCAGGTAGCCAGCGCCAAGCAGCAGCTGGCCGCGGCGGAGCAGGAGATCGCCAGCGACCGCATCGCGCTGGCCGTGCTGCTCGGCCAGGGCCCCGATCGCGGGCAGAGCCTGCAACGCCCGCAAGTGCTGAATCCCGCAGCGCTGGCGCTGCCCTCGAACCTGCCCGCCGAACTGCTCGGCCGCCGTCCGGACATCGTCGCCGCGCGCTGGCGCGTCGAAGCGACCGCCAAGGACATCCAGTCGGCCAAGACCGAGTTCTATCCCAACCTCAACCTGAGCGCGATGGTCGGCCTGGCCGCCATGCACACCGAGGACGTACTCAAGGCGCCGAGCCGCTTCCTGCAGATCGCCCCGGCCATCTCCCTGCCGATCTTCGACGGCGGCCGCCTGCGCGCCAACCTCGCCGGCAAGGACGCCGACTACGACCTGGCGGTGGCCCAGTACAACAAGACCCTGGTCAACGCCCTCGGCGAGGTCAGCGACGACATCGGCAGGCTGCGCTCGCTCCAGCAGCAGATCGATGACCAGCGCGACGCGCGGGACATCGCCAAATCCAACTTCGACCTGGCCATGCGCCGCTACGGCGAAGGCGTCGGCAACTACCTCGACGCCCTCAGCGTGCAGCAGCAGCTGCTCGTCGCCGAACGCCAGTTGGCCAGCCTGGACGCCCAGCGCATCGATCTCTCGGTGCAACTGGTCCAGGCCCTGGGCGGCGGTTACCAGCCCGACCCCACTTCCACACCCGCCCCGCTCGCCCAGGCGAACGCGGCCGCCGCGCACTGAACGAGGCACCCGAGATGAGCACCGCCCCGCAAGAAGTCCAGAACGGCAACCCCAAGCGCAAGCGCTGGCTGCTGATCCTGCTCGCCGTCGTCGTGCTGGCCGGCATCGCCAGCGTGGCCTGGCAACTCCTCTACGGCCGCTGGCACGAGGACACCGACGACGCCTACGTCAACGGTAACGTCGTGCAGATCACCCCGCAGATCACCGGCACCGTGGTCAGCATCGGCGCCGATGACGGCGATCTGGTGCAGAAGGGCCAGGTGCTGGTGAAGTTCGACCCGAGCGACGCCGATATCGCCCTGCAGCAGGCCGAGGCCAATCTGGCGCGCAGCGTGCGCCAGGTGCGCGGGTTGTTCAGCAATGTCGACGGCTACAAGGCCGACGTGGCGGCGAAGAAGGTCGCCCTGAGCAAGGCCGAGGCGGACTTCAAGCGCCGGCAGAATCTCGCCAACGACGGTGCCATCTCCCGGGAAGAGCTGGCCCACGCCCGCGACGCCCTGGACACCGCGCGCAGCGCGCTGACCAGCGCCGAACAGCAGTTGGACACCAACCGCGCCCTGGTCGACGACACCGTCATCACCTCCCACCCGGAGGTGAAGGCCGCCGCCGCCAAGCTGCGCCAGGCCTACCTGGACGACGCCCGCGCGGTGATCGTCGCGCCGGTCACCGGCTACGTCGCCAAGCGCACCGTGCAGGTCGGCCAGCGCGTACAGCCGGGCGCCGCGCTGATGGCCGTGATTCCGCTGGATCAGGTATGGATCGACGCCAACTTCAAGGAAACCCAGCTCAAGCACATGCGCATCGGCCAGCCGGTGGAGATCCGCTCGGACCTCTACGGCAGCGAAGTGAAGTACTCCGGCACCGTCGACAGCCTCGGCGTCGGCACCGGCAGCGCCTTCTCCCTGCTGCCGGCGCAGAACGCCACCGGCAACTGGATCAAGATCGTCCAGCGCGTGCCCGTGCGCATCCGCATCAGCCCGGACGAGCTGGCCAAGCACCCGCTGCGCATCGGCCTGTCGATGGACGTCAACGTCAGCCTGCACGACCAGAGCGGCCCCGCCCTGGCCCAGCAGCCGCCGCACGAGGCGCTGTTCTCCACCGACGTCTACCAGCAGCAGCTGGCCTCCGCCGACCAGCGGATCGAACAGTTGATCCACGCCAACCTGGCCGACGCCAGCCACCGCACCGCCCAGCGCTGATACGTCCGCATCCATGAGTCAGAACAGCAGTTTCACCCCGCCCAGCCTGGTGATGGCCACCATCGGCCTGTCGCTGGCGACCTTCATGCAGGTGCTGGACACCACCATCGCCAACGTGGCGCTGCCGACCATCTCCGGCAACCTGGGCGTCAGCGCCGAGCAGGGTACCTGGGTGATCACCTCGTTCGCGGTGAGCAACGCCATCGCCCTGCCGCTGACCGGCTGGCTCAGCCGGCGCGTCGGCGAAGTGCGGCTGTTCATCGCCGCCACCCTGCTGTTCGTGATCGCCTCCTTTCTCTGCGGCGTGGCGCAGCAGATGGGCATGCTGGTGGGCTTCCGCGCCCTCCAGGGCTTCGTCGCCGGGCCGCTGTACCCGATCACCCAGACCCTACTGATCTCCATCTATCCACCGGCGAAACGCGGGATGGCCCTGGCGCTACTGGCGATGGTGACCGTGGTGGCCCCCATCGCCGGGCCGATCCTTGGCGGCTGGATCACCGACAGCTACAGCTGGCCGTGGATCTTCTTCATCAACGTGCCCATCGGCCTGTTCGCCTCCATGGTGGTCTACCAGCAACTGCGCGAACGTCCGGTGGTGATCAAGCGCGCGCCGATGGACTACATGGGCCTGGCGATGCTGGTGATCGGCGTCGGCGCCCTGCAGATCGTGCTCGACAAGGGCAACGACCTGGACTGGTTCGAGTCCGGCTTCATCATCGGCGGCAGCGTGATCGCGGTGGTCGCCCTGGCCGTGTTCGTGATCTGGGAACTGACCGATAAGCACCCGATCGTCAATCTGCGGCTGTTCGTGCACCGCAACTTCACCGCCGGCACCCTGGCACTGGTCGGCGGCTACGCCGGCTTCTTCGGCATGGGGCTGCTGGTGCCGCTCTGGCTGCAGACCCAGATGGGCTACACCGCCACCTGGGCGGGTCTGGCGGCGGCACCGATCGGGGTCCTGCCGATATTCCTCTCACCGATCGTCGGACGCTACGCGCAGAACTTCGACTTGCGCATGCTCGCCGGCCTGGCCTTCCTGACGATGGCCGCAACCTGCTTCATGCGTGCCAGCTTCACCACCGAAGTCGACTTCGCCCACGTCGCCCTGGTGCAGATGCTCATGGGCTTCGGCGTGGCCTTCTTCTTCATGCCGATCCTCAGCATCCTGCTCTCGGACCTGCCGCCGGACCAGATCGCCGACGGCTCGGGCCTGGCCACCTTCCTACGCACCCTGGCCGGCAGCTTCGCCGCATCCCTCACCACCTGGCTCTGGAACCGCCGCGCCACCCTGCACCACGCCTACCTCAGCGAAAATCTCAGCCAGTACGACCCGGCCACCCGGGCAACCCTCGAGCAGCTCGGCGGCCCCAGCCAGCACAGCGCCGCGCTGCTGGACGGCATGGTGGAAAGCCAGGCCTACATGATCGCCACCGTCGACTACTTCACCCTGCTCGGCTGGCTGTTCCTCGCCATGCTGGTGATCATCTGCCTGGCCAGGCCCCCGTTCGGCGCCAAACCCGGCGCAGCGACGGCCGGCGGGCACTGATCGGGATTACAGATCACGCAGAAAAATCAGAGGTTTACACCCCAGGCCGCGCCGCTATAATGGCCACCCCCTATGCCGGTATAGCTCAGCAGGTAGAGCAACTGACTTGTAATCAGTAGGTCCCGGGTTCGATTCCTGGTGCCGGCACCATCATTCAGAAAGCCCCGCAGCGATGCGGGGCTTTTTCGTTTTCAAAGCGGGCTAGCACGAGCGGCCCTGTGCCGTGTTGAAATGTGCCGATGCTCCCTCCAACGTCCACCTCACCTGGGGAGACGGAGCTTATGGTGGTCATCGACCAGCACGACCCTCCCAGCATCCTCGGCTCTTTCCCTTGGCGAATCGTTTCACTCGCGTCTATCGGGAACTTGAGCTTTTTTGAGATGCCGAAGCTCCACTGCAAGTCAGAAACGAGCTCAAGTCACTGGTCTTCGACGAGCTGCTGACGATGGGCAGTCACTCGGCACATCAGGCCATGGCCAATTGCCTGGCCCAAACCAGCCGTCATGGCATGTGCTCCTGCGGCCCTATCGTCAACTACCTCAAGGCCATGCTGGGTGTCGCCGGGCACAGCGTTTTGTCCGCCGGCTACCAGGCCGAGGGCACGACCGATAGGCTGCTCCAGCGTTTCGGTCCTCGGGGCGGATTCGTGGAAATGGACAGGCAGCCCTATGACATTCGGGCGCAAGCTCATACCATAAGTGGTTATTCCGCTCATGCTGATCAGATATTTTGCTCACGCGGATCAGAAAGGATTGATTCGCTTCGTTACCCGCGTGCGCGATTGGCCGTCAGAGATGCGAATCGCATATCGAGGGCCGATGGCCAAGCAGGAGCTGGCATAGGCATTGCGACGCTATACCCAGAAACGTCGCGACATGGAGGTTGTAATACCCAGAGAGTCCCCGCTTGCTGCGGGGCGCAGCGGCACCGCAGAGTGCCTCGCTCGTTAAACCTATTTATCTAGAGCCCGGTCGGCTGAAAACCCAAAAGGTTTCCGCCCGTGGCCAGAGCCAGTGCCAATAGAAAGCGGAGCCCAAGTTGAACCTAAATTCCCCGGCCAGCCCAAGCAACCAGCGCGATGAGATCGATCTGATCGAATTATTCCAAGGCCTCTGGTCGCAAAAATGGCTTATTGCCATTATCACAATCATTGCAGTCGCCTGCGCTGCCGCCTTTGCCTTTCTAAGTAAGCCGACCTACGAGGCCAGGGCGGGGGTACTGCCTCCGCGACTGAGCGATATCGCCGGCTACAACCTGGGACGTCACGAAGCCGAGCTATCTGAGTACAAAGTCGAAGACGTTTATCGGGTGTTCAAGCGCAATCTGCTGTCCGACGGCGTCAAGCGAGAACTGTTCCAGAAAGCCTATCTGCCTAGCTTGAACGAAGCCGTAGCCAATGACGCCCAGGATCGGCTGTGGATCCGATTCAACGACCTGCTGGCGGTAAAGGCGCCGGACACCAAGAACAACCCTGACTACTTCACCATCACGGTGCAGCATGAAGATCCGCAAACCGCCGCTGATTGGGCCAACCGCTATGTGAGCCTGGTGGAGGAGAAGACCGAAGCCGATATGAAGGCCAACCTGTTGACCGAGATCGGCACCAAGGCGCAATCCATCGAGCGACAGATCGAAGTGCTGCGTGCCAGTGCGCAAAAACGTCGAGCAGACCGCATTACTCGTTTGCGCGAGGCCCAGCAAGTGGCCGAAACCGTCGGCATCGATGCCCCCCAGGTCACGGCAGGCAAGACCTCGTCCGACGGTGATCTAGCCCAGTTCATGGATGGCAACCTGATGTACATGCGTGGTGCCAAAGCCATACGCGCTGAATTGACCGTGCTGGAGCAGCGCAAGAATGATGATCCCTTTATCGCCGAACTGCGCGGACTGGAAAACCAGATGGAGTTTCTCAAGCGCGTGGACGTGAATCCGGACAACGTTTCCGTGTACACCTTGGACAGCAGCGCGGAAGTGCCGCAGACCCCGATCAAACCCAAAAAGGCGCTTATTGTGGCACTGGGACTGGTCCTGGGCGGGATGCTTGGGGTTTTTGTTGCGTTTATTCGCACCGTATTACTTAGACGAACTGCGAAACTAGGTTGATAAGGATGCCAATAATACAGTTCCTCAAGATGACCGTATCCTTTTCGGAGTTCTCCGATGAGCAATTTTTCACCATTATATTAAATGGACTTTAACATATGTACAAAGCAACAATTGAGCGCCTCAAGTCCAAGGAATCCATTATTGGCATAGTTGGCATGGGGTACGTTGGCTTGCCGCTTATGCTGCGTTACAACGCAATTGGCTTCAATGTGCTCGGCATCGACATTGACGAAAGCAAAGTAAGCATGCTCAATGCGGGCGAGAGCTATATTGAACACATCCCCGCCGAGAAGATCCTTGCTGCCCGATCAAGTGGATTTACTGCCACTAGCGACTTCAACCGTGTCGCTGAGTGTGATGCCTTAATTCTCTGCGTTCCGACTCCGCTGAACAAATATCGTGAGCCGGATATGAGTTTTGTTATCAATACGACCGATGCACTCAAGCCATACCTGCGTGCGGGCCAAGTCGTCTCTCTGGAGAGCACCACCTACCCTGGAACTACGAAAGAGGAACTCTTGCCGCGCGTACAAGAGGGCGGCTTGGTGGTGGGAGAAAATATTTTCCTCGTATATTCGCCTGAGCGGGAAGATCCAGGCAACCCAAATTTTGAGACTCGCACTATTCCAAAGGTTATTGGTGGCCATACACCTGCATGCCTAGAAGTTGGCATTGCTTTGTACGAGCAAGCAATCGATCAGGTAGTACCTGTCAGTTCAACCAAAGCCGCGGAAATGACCAAGCTACTGGAGAATATCCATCGCGCGGTCAATATTGGTCTGGTCAATGAAATGAAGGTTGTTGCCGACCGCATGGGCATTGATATCTTCGAAGTAGTAGACGCTGCCGCAACCAAGCCGTTTGGCTTCACAGCCTACTATCCTGGTCCCGGACTTGGAGGCCATTGCATTCCCATCGACCCGTTCTATCTGACCTGGAAGGCTCGTGAATACGGTCTGCATACCCGCTTCATTGAGCTTTCTGGCGAGGTCAATCGGGCAATGCCAGAGTACGTCCTTAGCAAGCTGATGGATGGGCTCAATAACAGTGGCAAGGCGCTGAAGGGAAGCCGAGTTCTAGTACTAGGCATCGCCTACAAGAAGAATGTCGATGACATGCGTGAGTCACCGTCAGTGGAAATCATGGAGTTGATTGAGGAGAAGGGTGGTCTTGTCGCCTACAGTGACCCGCATGTTCCTGTCTTCCCGAAAATGCGTGAGCACCATTTCGAGTTGAGCAGCGAAGAGTTGACTGCAGAAAACCTAGCCAACTTTGACGCGGTGATATTGGCCACTGATCACGATAAGTTCGACTATGAGCTGATCAAGCAGCACGCCAAGCTGATCGTCGACAGCCGTGGCAAATACCGTACTTCGGCCGAACACATCGTCAAAGCCTGATTTGCTGTCAAGCAGCTCCTGCCCTGCAAGGTTTTCAACCGCTTTGCAGGGCAACCGACTCGCAAGGAATACCCATGAAAAATTTCGCCCTGATCGGTGCCGCCGGCTACATCGCTCCCCGCCACATGCGTGCAATCAAGGATACCGGCAATGTGCTGGTGTCTGCCTACGACATTAACGACTCGGTCGGGATCATCGACAGCATTTCGCCACAAAGTGAGTTTTTTACCGAGTTTGAGCGCTTTCTTGAGCACGCCCACCGCATCAAGCGCGATCCGGCAACTGCACTCGATTACGCTTCAATCTGCACACCCAATTACTTGCACCATGCTCACATTGCCGCAGGCCTGCGCCTGGGTTGTGATGTGATTTGCGAAAAACCATTGGTACCAACGCCTGAAGTCCTAGATGAACTGGCGCTGATCGAGCGAGAAACCGACAAGCGCGTCTACAATATTCTGCAACTGCGCCATCATCAGGCGATTCTCGATCTGAAGGACAAGGTGGCCCGCGAAAATACCAGCCATAAATACGATGTGGAGCTGACTTACATCACCAGCCGCGGAAAATGGTATATGGAGAGCTGGAAAGGGGATCCGCGCAAATCCTTCGGTGTGGCAACCAATATTGGTGTGCATTTCTACGATATGCTGCACTTCATTTTTGGTAAGTTGCAGCGCAACGTGGTGCATTTTTCCGCTGATAACAAGGCAGCCGGATACCTCGAATACGAAAAGGCTCGAGTCCGCTGGTTCCTGTCTATCGATGCCAATGACCTTCCAAATTCGGTAAAAGGCAAGAAACCCACTTACCGCTCCATCACTGTCAATGGCGAGGAAATGGAGTTTTCGGAAGGCTTCACGGATCTGCATACCACCAGTTACCAGGAAATACTCGCAGGGCGAGGCTATGGTATCGAGGATGCACGCCATTGCGTGGAGACCGTCAATACTATTCGCTCCTCCGCGATCGTAGGCGTACAGAACGATGAAGGTCATCCGTTCCTCAAGAACCTGAATCGCTGAGGTATCCATGAGCTATCAGGTGCATCCCTCCGCCATCATCGATGATGGCGCGCAGATCGGCGATGGTTCGCGAGTCTGGCACTTCGTGCATGTCTGCAGCGGCGCGCGCGTTGGCAAGGGCGTCTCTCTGGGTCAGAACGTATTTGTTGGCAACAAGGTTGTAATTGGCGATCACTGCAAAGTGCAGAACAACGTTTCTGTCTACGACAACGTCACCCTCGAAGAAGGTGTGTTCTGCGGCCCAAGTATGGTCTTCACCAACGTCTACAACCCACGCTCTTTAATCGAGCGCAAGAGTCAATACCGAGACACTTTGGTGAAGCGCGGCGCCACCCTTGGTGCCAATTGCACCATCATTTGTGGCGTGACCATTGGTGAGTTCGCATTTGTCGGGGCAGGTGCGGTGATCAACAAGGATGTACCTGCTTACGCTCTAATGGTCGGCGTACCGGCGCGCCAAGTCGGCTGGATGAGCGAGTTTGGCGAGCAACTGGAGTTGCCGGTTCATGGTGAAGGGCAGGCGGTCTGTCCGCACACGGGCTCATGCTATGTGTTGAGTGGCAATAGACTGAATAAAGTGGATGCACAGTAAATGATTGAATTCATCGATCTGAAAGCCCAGCAAGCCCGTATCAAGGACAAGATTGATGCCGGTATTCAGCGAGTTTTGGCTCATGGCCAATATATCCTCGGCCCGGAAGTGGCTGAACTCGAGGAAAAGCTTGCCGCCTTCACTGGAGCCAAATACTGCATTACCTGTGCCAACGGTACCGATGCTCTGCAGATTGCGCAGATGGCTTTAGGAATTGGCCCTGGCGATGAAGTCATTACTCCTGGATTCACCTATATAGCGACGGCAGAGACTGTGGCTCTATTGGGTGCAAAACCGGTTTATGTCGATATCGATCCACGCACATATAACCTTGATCCAAAATTGCTCGAGGCGGCCATCACCCCACGAACTAAGGCAATCATCCCAGTTTCACTGTATGGTCAGTGCGCCGACTTCGATGCTATCAACGCTATTGCCTCCAAGCACGGTATTCCCGTTATCGAGGATGCTGCACAGAGCTTTGGTGCCACTTACAAGGGCAAGCGCTCTTGTAATTTGAGCACTATTGCCTGCACCAGTTTCTTCCCTAGCAAACCGCTAGGATGCTATGGCGACGGCGGCGCGATTTTTACTAATGACGAAGAGCTGGCCAAAGTCATACGTCAGATCGCCCGTCATGGTCAAGATCGTCGCTATCACCATATATGCATCGGTGTTAATAGCCGGCTCGATACGCTTCAGGCGGCAATTCTTTTACCCAAGCTGGAAATATTTTCTGAAGAACTGGAATTGCGACAAAAGGTTGCCCAGTCTTACAGCGATGCGCTAAATAATGTTGGCATTGAGGCACCCTATATAGAGGCACACAATTCTAGCGTATATGCACAGTTCACCGTGAGAGTCAAAAATCGTACAGTGCTACAAGCCAAGCTCAAAGAAGGTGGGGTTCCAACAGCCATCCACTATCCGATCCCTCTGAACAAGCAACCTGCTGTAGCGGACTCAACCGTCGACTTGCCGGTTGGTGATGCGCTGGCAGAGCAAGTGATCAGCCTGCCTATGCATCCCTATCTGAGCTCAAAGCAGGTGACAACTATAGTGGATAAGCTCGGCAGGAAAGAATGAGCCTTTCTAATTTGAGAGAACGGCTGCTGAGCAATCATTTTTTCAGAGCCGTATTTTCTCTCACTTCAGCCACAGCTGCAGGGCAATTGATATTGTTGCTGGCGATGCCTCTGCTGACACGCCTTTATACGCCCGATGAATTTGGTGTACTGGCAGTGTTTACAGCAGTGATGTCCGTTATTCTCGTCATCTCTAGCATGCGATATGAGTTCGCCATTCCACTGCCACGCAATCAACAGAGTGCTCAAATCCTGCTGCTTTTATCTCTTGCGATCAATGCGGGGATAGCAGTCCTGAGCCTAGTTTTGATTGCTTTTTTTAGTGGGGAGATTGCGCAGCTAAGCGGTATTCCTGAACTTACTAAACACTTGTGGCTGTTACCAATTGTCATTTTCTGCGCCGGCATCTACAAAGCATTTAATTACTGGGCTGTGCGTAAACAGCAATATACGTCGATTGCCCGGACCAAGATGCTGCAAAGTCTTGCTAACGTAATTACGCAGATTACTACTGGCTTTTGGGGGCTCGGGGCCTTAGGGCTGATTCTTGGGCAATTGGCTGGACAGGCTGCAGGCGCGCTCAGATTGGGGCGGGGCGCAGAGTTGCCGAAAGTATTGCGTAGCGGTATCGGTAAACCCCGGATGCTTGCGCTACTCCATAAATATCGGCGTTTTCCTATCTATGATGTGCCAGCGGCCTTCGTAAATACGATGAGCACGCAACTACCGAATCTACTGCTGGCCGCACTCTTCAATCCGACTGTCGCCGGCTCGTACATGTTAGCTGAACGCACTCTTTCAATGCCAATGTCGTTACTTGGGCAGGCCGTAGGACAAGTTCTATTTGGCAGTAGCCGTGCTGCCCGAGATAGTGGTGCGCTATACAGAATGGCGCTCAAGGCGGTGCTTGGATTAACGCTCATTGCTATTACCCCGACCCTCGTTGTGTTCTTCTTTGCGACTGATCTTTTTGCTTTCATATTCGGGGCTGACTGGTACGACGCAGGGCAGTATGCAGCATGGATGATAGTGGGATTATCCGTGCAATTTGTCTATTCACCTGTCTCCCTGCTTTTACTGGTTACAGATGGGCAGAAAACAAACTTATATATACATGGCATTATGCTTCTGGCAAAAACTGCCGCCATTCTTTACGGATATGAAATCCAAAGTTCGACAGCCGCGATTATTTGCTTCTCCATAGCAGGAGCGGTTGGATATGGGCTAGCTATAGCCGCCTTACTTCTTCATATAAAAAAATTTAATTATAATCCGTGCGGTAGTAATATTAAAGGCCAATCAATGTAGCATGGAATAGGAATGGCTATTTAACGAAACACGGTTTATTCGAATGCCCCCAGCCGCTCCGTAACTGTACTCTGCTTGCGATAATCGCGCACACGCCCAACGAGCCCTAGCCATGCAATCGAGCTTTTCCTACCTCGAGTATGTCACCAAGAAAAAGCTGACCCGCCGTGATCGCTTCCTGACCGAAATCGATACTGTCACCCACGGGGCCACTCCGGAGCTTTTCTACCCCACAGGCGAGCGATGCGGGCACCCTCCGATTAGCCTTGAACGCATGCTGCAGATGTACGTCGCTCGGCAGTGCCCCGGCCTCTCCGATGAGGGGAGCGAGGATGTCATCTACGACAGCCAGTCGATCCTCCCCTTCGTCGGTATCGACCTGGAACATGAAGATACCCCGGTTGTCACCCAGCTGAAGTTGCCGCGCTTGCTCGAAACCCATGAACTGATGCATAGGATTTTCGACGTCATCAGCGGGCACCTAGCCGAGAGAAACCTGGTGAGGTGTGAGAGCACCATCGTCGATACCACCTTGATCGCCGCCCCACCCTCGAAGAAGCCCCGGGAGAGGGCACGTGATCCCGGTATGTACCAGACCAAGAAGGGCAATCGGTGGCACTTCGGCATCGATGTCGAATCGGCCTTCGTGCATGGGCATGGGGTGCTTGCGACGACGACGGGCGTGACCCAGGCTCACACGTCGCGGCATAACCAAGAAACGATTGCCTTCGGCGGCGCGAGCCATCAGGGCATCGAGAAGCGTAAGGAAAAGTGGACTGGCACGTTACGATGAAGCGAGGTCAGCGCAAGGCACTGCCGAATGATGAGCATGGAGCATTACTGGATCTTTTCGAGCACGCCAAGGCTAGGATGCGTACCAAGGTTGAACACCCGTTCCATGTGGTCAAAAACCTATGCAAGCATTACAAGACTCGCTATCGGAGTTTACCGAAGAACGAGGCGCAGCAGCTGTTTTCGCTGTTCGACTTGACGAATCTGGTGCTGGGCCACAGGCACCTGCTAGTCTGCGATGCTCGTGGTGTTTCCTGATGTTGACAAACTGAGCAAGTAACGCGCTGGCGGCGCAGAGAAGTAGGCATTCCGCGAGAAATTTTTGCAGGGACAGTTCGAAAGCCGCTCAAATTTTCAACGTGCAGCGGCCACAACGAAAGCTGCCGCCGAATAAATAAAACCTTCCTTAATTGACTTGGCGAGAATTTAAGATTGAAAAAAATTATTACTGTTGTGGGCGCCCGACCTCAGTTTATCAAAGCCGCGATAGTATCCAAGGCGCTTAGTAATGCAAGTGAGTTTGAAGAAAAAATTCTGCATACAGGACAGCATTTTGATGCAAACATGTCCGATATTTTTTTTGATGAGTTAGATATTCCTCATCCGCATTTTAATTTGGGTGTAGGCGGGGGAGGACACGGGCAGAACACTGGTCGCATGCTTGAAGGTATTGAGGCTGTATTGTTAGAGGAGAGACCTGACTGGGTTTTGGTTTACGGCGATACAGATTCTACCTTGGCAGGTGCCTTAGCAGCCGCCAAGTTGCATATTCCAGTGGCTCACGTTGAGGCGGGTCTCCGCTCTTTTAACAAATCTATGCCTGAGGAAATCAATCGCCGTTTAACAGATCATGCTAGCGATCTTTTACTCGCTCCTAATGCCGCTGCGGTGAATACATTGGCCAACGAGGGAATTTCTGGTCCGCATGTTGCCAATGTCGGGGATGTGATGTATGACGCGGCACTTTTTTTTGGAAAAAAAGCGGAGCTAGAAAGCAGTATCTTGAAAGACTTAGGACTTCAGATGCGTGACTATATTCTTGCCACCGTGCATCGCCAAGAGAATACGGATGTTGTAGAGAGGCTGCAAAATATATTTGCCGGTTTTGCGGCTGCACGTCTACCTGTTGTCCTACCGTTACATCCTCGCACACGTAAACGCATAGTCAGTTTTGGTTTATCTGTCCCCAAGAATGTAAAAGTCGTCGACCCGCTAGGCTATCTCGACATGGTCATGCTTGAAAAAAACGCAGCTCTTGTGGCTACTGATTCTGGCGGTGTTCAGAAAGAGGCCTATTTCCATCGTGTACCTTGTGTCACTTTACGTGATGAAACCGAATGGACCGAGTTGGTTGAACTAGGATGGAATACGCTAGCCTCGCCAATGCGGCATGACCTAGCAAGCTTCTTTGATAAAGTGTATGAACCTGGCGTCTCGAATGTTGCACCATATGGGAATGGAGCTGCCGCCCTAGAAGTTCTTCATCAGCTCATGTCATTCAAGTAGGGTGTGCTGTGAGGGGGATGAAGATAGGTGTTCGCTTCGACGGCACAATCGCTCTTATGGTTTTAGGCATGATTTTCAAGTCATGCGTAGACTACTTTGTTTTTTCAGTTTCGCACATATTTGGAGTATATGGCGTTGAGTCTAAAGGATATTTTTTCTCAACCGAATACTGGATCTCTTGGGTTTCGTACGTTTTAGTATTACCTTCGTATCTTCTTTATATGACCAAGCAGCTTGATATTTTTGACTGCTCGTTAAGCTTTTTGTTTTTTTCCATATTTACCCCTATGGGAACTCTTTACTGGATCGAACAGGATGATTTTCTCTACTTGGCATTTTGTTCGGTTTTTTGGTTTTTGTTATTTTTCTCTCTTTATCTTTCCGTTCTGCATCGAAACACCTGGCTATCATCTTTCGACAACAACAAACCTGAGCTTGCCATTGGAGCCCTGTATACACTAATACTTTTTCTGCTCGGGGCGATTCTGTTAAAGAATTTCAATGTCTCCGTAGGGATTGGCTTTGACTCGGTCTATGAACGACGTAGATCTTTTGCGGAATGGTTAGAGGGTAGTGGTCTCTGGGTCTATCTCTATGCTTGGTCTGTATATGTCTTTGCGGTTTATTTGATTTTTGTGAGCAGAATCAAGCTCTTTAATTTGATTGGAATTTTATATGTCGTGGCTATTTATGCAGTTGCTGGTGATAAGGTTTATTTATTCTTATTAGCGTTGATATACTTTCTAACATCTGCATCAAAAAGAGGCAGGTCAGCCACTATTTTGTGCGCGTTAATCTTTTTAACTATTTTGGGAGCAGGTACGTTCAAGTTTTTTGGCGATGTATGGACTCCGGCGATCGTGCACAGATTTCTCATTCTTCCTGCAGATGTTTCATTTAGCTATATTGACTATTTCGCCGACGACCTACTGCTTTATAGCTATAGCTTCTTATCATCCTTTGTTGAATATGAGCATTCAGAACTGCCGGCAAGGTTAATTGGTGACACTTATTATACAGGTGGCGACAATGCAAATGTTAATTTCCTAGCGGACGCCTACGTCAATCTTGGCTGGTTTTCAATTATTCCTTTGCTGCTGTTCTTTACCATGCTGCGCACGCTTTTTCGTGGCACCAAATACATAGTTCTTCTTGTTCCCATTTTTGTGCAGGCGATTAACAGCCCTCTGCCTACCTTGTTGTTGACTGGGGGAGGAGGATTGATGATCGTGGGTTGTTATGTTTTAAGCCGATTAGGCTCCCTGAGCTTTGAAAAAGCGAATCGTACAATTTGAGTCACATGGTTGTTTTAGCACTATTATTCTTTATATCTAAGCGTCAGTTGCCGACTGTTAACTCAGTAGATCTTGGTGATACCCCAAGGAGACCTAATGCATAGAAGCACTGCTTTATTAATTTTAGGAGCAACAATAGTTACAGTATCGACGCTTGCTATATATATGCTATTTGTGCACAAGGAATTCTATGCCGACTCTTATTATGCTCCATTTACATGGGTCCATGACCACAATGGCGCGCTCACGATCGAAAACATCAATGAAAGCAAACACCCGCTTAAAGAGGTTGGCGAATTATTCAGAAAAATGCGCGATGACACTGGGAGTTCTGAAGCATTTGCCAGTGCTTTGATTGATAAATACTCCCTTCTGCAACCAAGCCCTACGCTTAACTATCCCGATCCTCACGGCATATATCCAGAAAACTGGTACTCTGGAATGGGGAACCTCTTTCTATCATTTTTGCTTCTTGATTTAAGCAAAGATGGTGGGCGTAAGGATTTTTCTGAGGCAGCTATAAATTTATTCAAAAGCAGCATTAGAGAAATGAGTGACGGCGGTGTGGTTATTCGGGATCCAGATGGTTGCCATCTCGTTGAATACGCACATCAATCCATTCCTTATAACAAAGTCCTTGTTGTCTTGAATGGCCATCTACTTGCCTTGCAGTCATTATTAATCCTTACTCGGCACGCAGAAACAAAAGACGATGCAACGGAGCTTTATGAGTGCGCCTTGCGTAAAACAAAAGCACTATCTCAGTCATTCCGCAGCACTGGGTATGCCTACTACCAACTTAACCCGCGCCAAGTAAATATGATTTCGTACCTCACATTCGAACTGCTTGAGTTTCGATCACTTTATGAAATGTCGGGCGACGTTTTCTACAAGGAAGAAGCTGAATACAGAGAAAATATCTTCAGGAAAGCGTACCCAATTCAGTTCCGGAGAGATGGTTCTTCATATGAATATATTGTCTCACTTATTTCTTTCCCGCACCCATACCTGAAAGATACTTTTGAAACGCATTTATCATGCAAGGGAAGTCGGACAGGGCGCACATATATGACCAATAACAAAGGTGCATCATCCACTAAAGATAAGGCGTTTTTAAAAATAAAAACCGAAGAACCACTAGACGACTGCTCCCTAAATAGCAGCTACAATGGAAATGTAGTTACTTTATATAAAGAGATAGAACCTCCCAGCGAGGTCGTTGCTGCCATGGACCCAGGCGAAGTTCAGTTTAAAATTACATCTCATTATGATGCCATTACAGATGGTGGGAGTGTAAAAGTGGATCCAGCGAGACTGCTGGATGGACCAAACTCTAAAATCGCACTCATTGAACTAGTGCCAGAGACGACGATTAGGTTAAATGATTCTAGTTTGGTGTATATAAAAGTGTGCACAAATAAAGAGGAGTTCACTCCCATCATTCGCGCAACTAACACTCTAAATAAAACAATAGTTAGATACTGGCCGAAAATTACTGGAAACGAATGCAAGCTAATCATTTTTTCCGTCAAGGGATTCCATAACTACGACTCCGATGATTACAATTCGCTTAGTCGGATTGGATTCTATCTAAGCACTTCGGACACGACGCCTTATATAATATACAAAATTGAGCTCGGCACCCTAGATAATGCATTTCAAAAAGAAGTGCTTATTGCCCAGCCGGGTATTTTTTTCCAGATGACACCTTGAGCTTTTGTGTCAAAAAATAATATTTAGAGGTTCCTGTGAGACGAATAGCTCATTTGACATCCGTTCACCCGCGGTATGATGTTCGGATTTTCTGGAAAGAGTGCAGGACACTCGCGACTGCTGGATACTCCATGTTTCTCGTTGTAGCTGACGGCAAAGGGAATGAGGAAAAGAGTGGCGTCAATATTATTGATGTGGGTGCTCATGACGGTGGCCGCCTTTCCCGGATGACCAAAAGTACAAAGCGTATCCTCAATAAAGCGCTCGAACTGGACGCGGACCTTTATCATCTGCATGACCCTGAATTATTGCCTGTTGCGGTAAAACTCAAAGCGCTCGGCAAAAAAGTAATATTCGACTCTCATGAAGACTTTCCCGCCGATATCATGAGCAAACCTTATCTTGGGCGTTTTGCTCGTGTGGCAGTGTCCACATTGTTCTCTTTATATGAAAAGCGTGTCTGCAAAAAATTAGACTATATTATTTCTGCTACACCTGCCATTCGGGACAAATTTATATCAATTTCTTGTCAGTCCCTTGATGTGAACAACTACCCCTTGCTCGACGAGCTGGGGGAGCTTCTGCCATGGGATACTGATCGAGCGATCATCTGCTACATCGGCGCGATGACCGCCGTTCGTGGAGTTCCTGAGTTGGTTGATGCCATGGCATATACCAAATCCGGTGCACGCCTTGCCTTGGTGGGAAATTTCAGTGAGCCGCCTACTGGCGAGCGCTGCAAGGAAAGTCCAGGTTGGAACTCGGTCAATGACCACGGTTTTGTCGATCGTGGCGAGGTCCGAGAGATCATGAGCCGTTCGGTCGCCGGTGTTGTAACGTTCCTCCCCGCGCCCAATCACGTCGATGCCCAGCCTAACAAGATGTTCGAGTACATGTCGGCGGGTATTCCTGTCATAGGCTCGAATTTTCCTCTTTGGAGAACCATTATCGAAGGTAATAAGTGCGGTGTATGTGTCAACCCTGCCGATCCAGTTGAAATAGCAACGGCTATCGACCATTTGTTCACTCACCAATCTGAAGCTCGTGAAATGGGAAAGCGGGGGCGTATCGCTGTGCTGGAGAAATACAATTGGGATAGTGAGGGCAAGAAGTTAATAGCACTTTATCAGGAAATCTTGAGTAAATAGTCATGACTAGCAATTCAGCGGTCATCAGCGTAATCATTCCTAGCTATAACCATATAGATTATGTAGGCGAGGCAATAAGGAGTGTTTCTGAACAGTTCAGAGATACTTTTTCGATTGAACTCACCGTGATCGATGATGGCTCTACCGATGGGAGTGCGGAATTTCTTCGTCGACTTGAGGAGTCGAAGAGGTATTCTTTTAAGCTTATCTTGAAGGGTAACGAAGGGCTATGCAGAACCCTCAACCGAGCCGTCAGGGAACACGCCAGCGGTGAATACATTGCTATTATTGCCTCGGATGATATGTGGCATCCCGAAAAATTGAAGAGGCAGCTTGAGTATATTCTCAAGCATCCGCTTTCTGATTTGTGCTATAGCAATGCTCGCACCTTTGGTCGGGATCGTCGCGAAGGTAAGGCTTCACGGTTTCTGTTTGCCGGCAACGTTAGGAATAAGTTGACACTGTACAACTTCATTCCGGCTGGCACGATCCTCTTCACTCGTAAGCTTTACGACTCAATCGGCGGCTTCGATGAAACAGGTCTGCGTCTTGAGGATTGGGACTTTTTATTGAGAGCCTCAGCCGTCACATTCTTTTGTTATCTAGATGAAGAACTACTTTTTTATCGTCTACATGATGAAAGCTCCATCGCGAAGATGCGTGAGCGAGGCATTCTATTCGAGGAAAAAATGAAGGTCCTCCGGAAAAACAAGGACATTCTAAATCCAGTCTTAAGATATTGCTCAACCTGTCTGCATTTTGTTCTCGATGTAGTCTTTCGCCCATTCATCTCCAAGGTCAAAGCGAAATAAATTATGGTCATTCTTATTACTGGGGGTGCCGGCTTTATCGGTTCCGCTGTTATTCGGCATATCCTTCGCACTACACAGAATCGTGTGGTCAATCTGGACAAGCTCACCTATGCCGGTAACCTAGAGTCACTTGCGGAGGTCTCAGCAAATGACCGATACAGCTTCGAGCAGGTAGATATTTGTGATCGAGTGCAACTTGACCGGGTTTTCAAAACCTACCAACCCGATGCAGTCATGCACTTGGCTGCCGAGTCACATGTTGATCGCTCTATCGATGGACCGGCTGCCTTTATCGAGGCCAATATCGTTGGCACCTATACCTTGCTAGAGGCCTCTCGGGGATACTGGCGAACACTGACGGAAGAGAAGCAGGCAACTTTCCGTTTTCACCACATCTCCACTGACGAGGTGTATGGTGACTTGGAATCTCCTGAGGACCTCTTCACCGAGTCGACGCCCTATGCGCCTAGCTCACCTTATTCTGCAAGCAAGGCCAGTTCCGACCATCTAGTGCGTGCCTGGCAGCGCACTTACGGTTTACCGACACTGATTAGCAATTGTTCGAATAATTACGGTCCTTATCAATTTCCGGAAAAACTTATCCCGCTGATGATTCTTAATGCATTAGAGGGGAAACCTTTGCCTGTGTATGGAAAAGGCGACCAAGTGCGTGACTGGTTGTATGTGGAAGATCATGCTCGAGCGCTGTATGAAGTGGTGTCTCGAGGTGTGGTGGGAGAGACCTACAATATTGGTGGGCACAACGAGAAACAGAATCTGGAGGTTGTGCGTACACTCTGCTCTTTACTGGAGGAACTGGCTCCAGAGAAGCCTGCTGGTTTGGCACGTTACGAGGATTTAATCACCTATGTTCAGGACCGGCCCGGTCACGATAAGCGTTATGCCATTGATGCGGGCAAGATCCAACGCGAACTGGGCTGGCTCCCACAAGAGAGCTTCGAGAGTGGAATCCGAAAAACTGTCGAATGGTTTTTAGCGAATTCCAACTGGTGGCAACGTGTCCAAGATGGCTCCTATAAGCGTGAGCGCCTCGGCATTACTGGCTAATCGAGAGACTTTATATGAAAGGTATCATTCTTGCCGGGGGCTCCGGTACTCGGCTTTATCCAGTCACCATGGGCGTATCCAAGCAACTGCTGCCTGTGTATGACAAGCCGATGATTTATTACCCATTATCGATCCTGATGCTGGCAGGGATCCACGAGGTATTGATCATCACCACTGCCGAAGACCTAGCTAGTTTCGAGCGCATGCTGGGAGACGGTGCTAGATTTGGGATATCTCTGAGTTATTCGGTGCAGCCGAGTCCGGATGGTCTTGCTCAGGCTTTCATTATTGGCGAGTCATTCATAGGGTCTGATTCCGTCTGTCTGGTCCTTGGGGACAACATTTTTTATGGGCAGGGCTTCACTCCCATGCTGCGTGAGGCAGCAAGTCGTAGTCAGGGCGCAACGGTTTTCGGTTATCAGGTCAAAGACCCCGAGCGGTTCGGTGTCGTCGCTTTTGACAAGCAGATGCGGGCGGTTTCAATCGAGGAAAAGCCTAGGCAGCCGAAGTCCAGCTATGCTGTCACCGGGCTGTATTTCTACGACAACGATGTGGTGGAAATTGCCAAGCAGGTGAAGCCTTCGAAGCGTGGTGAGTTGGAAATCACCAGCATCAATCAGGCCTACCTTGAGCGAGGCGCCCTGCATGTTGAAGTGCTCGGACGCGGTTTCGCCTGGCTGGATACCGGTACACATGAGAGCTTGTTGGAGGCCGGCATGTTCGTGCAGACCATCGAACACCGGCAGGGACTAAAAGTCGCCTGTCTGGAAGAGATCGCCTTCAACAATGGTTGGATCAGCACGGATGAGCTGCTACAAGCAGGGCAGGGCCTCAGCAAGAATGGCTACGGCCAGTACTTGCTTTCTCTCGTTACGGAGCATTGATCATGACGCTGAGCAAGTGGGTATCATTCGATGCCATCGGCGATGGTCGCGGGCAGTTGATCGCCCTTGAGGGCAACAAGAATATTCCCTTCGACATCAAGCGTGTCTATTACATGACCGGAATGAAACCAGGGGTTCCCCGTGGTTTCCATGCTCATCGCCAATTGCAGCAGGTCGCGATTTGTGTCACTGGGTACTGCCGCTTCATCCTTGATGATGGCAATTGCCGGGAAGAAGTCTGGCTCGACTCGCCCGCTAAAGGGCTGATGATCGGGGACATGGTTTGGCGAGAAATGCATGATTTCAGTCAGGACTGCGTCCTGATGGTATTGGCTAGCGAGTACTACGATGAGTCTGATTATATACGTGACTACGAGCGATTCCTGGAGGCCGTGAAGCATGGCTAGCGTTCATCCTCTGGCCGATATCGCTGAGGCCAGTATTGGCAGCGGAACCCGGGTCTGGCAATTTGTCGTGATTCTGCGTGGCGCTCGGATTGGCGCTGACTGCAATATCTGCGCACATACCTTGATTGAGGGCGATGTGATTATTGGCGACAGGGTGACAGTCAAGTCAGGGGTATTTCTCTGGGACGGCACACGCATTGAGGATGATGTATTTATTGGCCCTAATGCTACGTTCACCAATGACCTCATGCCAAGATCGAAAGTCTATCCAGAGGTGTTTTCGGGGATTACTGTCCGGCGTGGCGCGAGTATCGGTGCCAACGCAACTTTATTACCGGGCATTACAATCGGTGAGTTCGCAATGGTCGGTGCGGGAGCTGTGGTGACCAAAGATGTAGAGGCTCACTCCGTCGTCGCCGGAAACCCCGCGCGTGTCATCAGGAAGTTGAATCATGATTAAGTTTTTGGACTTACAGGCGATCAATAACCAATATCGAGATGAGTTGCTAGCTGCCTGTGCCAGCGTTATCGACTCGGGATGGTATATCGCTGGCAACGCGTTGAGCCGCTTCGAAGAAGAGTTTGCTGAGTACTGCGGGGTAAGGCACTGCATTGGCGTGGCCAACGGTCTGGATGCCTTGATCCTCACCTTGCGCGCCTGGAAAGAGCTTGGCCTGTTGAGCGAGGGGGATGAGGTAATAGTTCCGGCCAATACCTACATTGCCAGTGTCCTGGCCATTACTGAGAACCGCCTGGTTCCGGTTTTCGTCGAACCGGATGTACACAGCTTCAACCTCAGCCCTGCCAATGTCGAAGCGGCCATTACTAGCCGTACGCGGGCACTTCTGCCTGTACATCTGTATGGTCGCCTGGCAGATATGCCCGCGTTGATGGCTATCGCCGAGCGGCACCATCTGCTTGTCTTGGAGGATTCCGCACAAGCTCATGGTGCAAGCCTTGATGGACGCAAAGCCGGAAGCTGGGGACATGCTTCGGGCTTCAGTTTCTACCCAGGCAAGAACCTAGGCGCGCTGGGCGACGCAGGTGCCATTACGACCAACGATGATCGCTTGGCGGAAACTCTGCGCGCGCTACGTAACTATGGTTCGCACGAGAAGTACAAGAACCTCTACCAGGGAGTAAATAGCCGTCTGGACGAAATTCAGGCTGCCATGCTGAGTGTCAAGCTCCGCTATTTGGACCGACAAACAGCACATCGTCGCAAGATTGCCGAATTCTACCTGGCGGAAGTAAACACCCCATTGATCCAGCTTCCGGCCTGGGGGAGCGAGGAGCAGCACGTCTGGCATCTTTTCGTTATACGCAGTCAGCGGCGCCAGGCGTTGCAGGATCACTTACAGGCAGCGGGGGTGCAGACCCTGGTCCATTACCCGATTCCCCCGCATAAGCAGGAGTCCTATCGTGACTATTCTGAACTCAGCCTGCCACTCACCGAAGCGATTCATGAGGAGGTCTTGAGCTTGCCTATGGGGCCATCGCTAACGCTCAATGAGGTTAAGGTTGTAGTTAAGGCACTTAACTCATTCAAATAGAACTTTCTGACTGGACTTTAGATGTAATGAGGGTTTTCGTAACCGGAGCCAATGGATTCATCGGCACTTCGTTGTGTGAGAACTTGGCAAGTAGAGAATTTTCTGTTCATGGCCTTGTTCGTACGGATGTCCCCGATAAAGCCGGAGTGACCTACCACAAGGGCTCACTGGAAGATGGTGCATTTCTCCTCAATTGTCTGAGCGGGATGGATTGTTTAGTTCATTCGGCTGGACGGGCACATGTTATGCACGATGAGAGCCGCGATCCGTTGGCGACTTTCCGTGCGATCAATCGCGATGCCACCTTGGAGCTTGCGCGCGCCGCACGGAGGGCTGGGGTTAAACGCTTTGTTTTCCTCAGTTCTATCGGTGTAAATGGAGCAAAGACTTCAGCTAAACCGTTTGATGAGAGCTCCGAACCCAATCCTCACGCCGATTATGCGCTTTCAAAGCTTGAGGCTGAGCAGGGGCTGCAGAGTCTCCTTGCGGGTTCTGAGACGGAGCTGGTGATCATTCGCCCACCGCTTGTCTATGGGGTTGATGCTCCTGGCAATTTCGCCCGGTTGCTGCGGGTAGTTGAAAAGGGGATGCCGCTGCCGTTTGGAGGTCTGAATAACCAGCGCAGCATGATCGCTCTGGATAACCTGGTTGAGTTAGTCTCCACATGTGTAGTGCATCCGGCTGCAGCAGGGGAGCTTTTCCTAGCGGCGGATGGTGATGATCTCTCTACTGAGGAGTTAGTTCATATTCTGGCAGAAGGAATGGGGCGCCGGGCACGGCTATTTCCCATGCCAGCGCGGTTGCTCTCAATAGGCGCGACCCTCCTTGGTAAGCGGGCCATGTATACGCAGTTGTTTGAGTCGTTGCGTGTCGACGCCTCGAAGGCGCGGAGTGTGCTTGGGTGGCAACCCCGAAAGTTGGCTCGCCAGGCGCTGCTGGAGGCGGGGAGCGAATACTCTCGTCGTTGCGGCCTCTAGGCAGTGCTCCCCGAGCGATGCGGGTTGTAAGACCTGGCCGGGACGAGTGAGATAGGGTGTTGACCATAGATCGGTCTCTGCCCAGTTTCTAAATGGATTGGATTCAATGGGTGCTTGATGATTCGATTTTTTGATGTCGTTTTTTCTTTACTGGGGCTGGTTGTTGGCTCTCCGGTCTTGCTGCTCATTTATGTGCTTGGTTTATTGGACACTGGCTCGCCATTATTCATGCAAGAGCGTGTCGGGCGAGCAAAAAGGCCTTTTACTCTTGTTAAGTTCAGAACCATGAAACTGGATACCGCTTCTGTTGCCAGTCATCTCGCATCTGCCTCTTCCATTACGAAAATGGGGAGTTTTCTGCGCAAGACCAAGCTCGATGAGTTACCGCAACTGTGGAACGTGCTAAAGGGCGAGATGAGTCTTGTCGGCCCGCGACCTAACTTATTCAATCAGGATGAGTTGATTGCTGAGCGTGAAGCGTTGGGCGTCTATGCCGTACGACCAGGCATTACCGGCTTGGCTCAGGTGAACGAGATCGATATGTCTACCCCAAAGCAGTTGGCAGAAACCGATGCTAGAATGATCTGCGAAATGTCCGTGCGAAATTATTTCAGCTTCATTTTTCAAACGGTTGCTGGAAAGGGCACTGGCGACCGCGTTCGGCACTGAAATTCATATGGTTATATAAGAATCGTCATGCTGAGATTAGTTGAATCAATGCGCACGCGCTTGCTTCGGATGCCTCGTCGCTACAAGCGCATCCTTCAAGTCACTGTCGATATTTTCCTGGTCTGGATTGCCCTGTGGCTGGCTTTCGTCATCCGCCTGGGCGAATTCGATGCCGTTCGCCCTTTCAATGGCCATGGATGGTTGTTCGTTACCGCGCCGCTGATTGCCTTGCCACTCTTCGTTCGTTTCGGCATGTACCGGGCGGTGATGCGCTACCTGGGCAACGATGCGTTGGTCGCCATTGCCAAGGCGGTTTCGCTTTCGGCGTTGCTGCTGGCTCTGGTGGTGTATTGGTACCGTGGAAGCCCGGTGAATGTGCCACGCTCGATGGTATTCAACTATTGGTGGCTGAGCCTCGTGCTACTGGGCGGTTTGCGCCTGGCGATGCGCCAGTTCTTCATGGGCGACTGGTTCGACCCCCGGGCAAGAGCCAATATCACCCGGGGTGACGGACGCATACGCGTGGCCATCTATGGCGCCGGCGCCGCGGGCAATCAGCTAGTGGCAGCCTTGCGCATGGGCCGCACCCTGTTGCCGGTGGCATTTATCGATGACGATTCGTCCATTGCCGGGCGGGTCATTGCCGGGTTGCAGGTATACAAGCCCAAGCATATCGCGCAGTTGATCGATGAGACGGCGGCGAGCGAGGTGTTGCTGGCCATTCCGTCGGCTTCTCGTGGGCGTCGTCGTGAAATGCTGGGGATGCTCGAAGCCTATCCGCTGCACGTCCGCTCGGTGCCAGGGGTCATGGACCTGGCCAGCGGCAAGGTCAAGGTCGACGATCTGCAGGAAGTCGATATTGCCGACCTGCTCGGGCGCGATGCCGTGCCGCCACAGCAAGCGTTGTTCGAGCGTTGCATCAAGAAGCAATCGGTGCTGGTTACTGGGGCCGGGGGCTCGATTGGTTCGGAGTTGTGCCGGCAGATTCTTTCTTCCGGGGCTCGGGTGCTGATTCTGTTCGAGCATTCCGAATTCAACCTCTACAGCATTCACAGCGAGTTGGAGCGGCGCATCGTTCGCGAATCGCTGAAGATCCAGCTGGTGCCGATACTTGGCTCGATCCGCAATCCGGTGCGGCTGCAGGATGTATTGCGAACCTGGCAGGTGAATACCGTTTATCACGCAGCGGCCTACAAGCATGTGCCGATGGTGGAACACAACATCGCCGAGGGGGTACTGAACAATTTGCTGGGCACCCTGTATACCGCACAGTCGGCGATCAAGGCAGGCGTGGCGAATTTCGTGCTGATCTCGACCGACAAGGCGGTGCGGCCGACCAACGTCATGGGCAGCACCAAGCGGCTGGCGGAAATGGTACTGCAGGCGCTGAGCCGAGAGGCGGCGCCAGCATTGTATGGCGAGGGTAGCGTTCACCAGGTGAACAAGACCCGTTTCACCATGGTGCGCTTCGGCAATGTCCTGGGGTCTTCCGGCTCGGTGATTCCGCTTTTCCGTGAGCAGATCAAGCGGGGTGGCCCGGTCACGGTCACTCACCCGAATATCACGCGTTACTTCATGACCATTCCGGAGGCTGCGCAGTTGGTCATTCAGGCGGGGTCCATGGGGCAGGGCGGCGATGTGTTCGTGCTCGATATGGGTTGCCCGGTGAAAATCGTCGACCTGGCCGAGAAGATGATCAGGTTGTCGGGACTTAGCGTGCGCTCCGAGTCCGATCCGCACGGGGATATCTCCATCGAGTTTTCCGGGCTGCGTCCGGGCGAGAAACTCTACGAAGAGCTTCTGATTGGCGACAACGTGCAGCCAACCGAGCATCCCATGATCATGCGCGCCAACGAGGAGTACCTTTCTTGGGACGTGCTCAAGGAGCGTCTGGCAGCATTGCTCGCGGCTGTTGAAGCGGATGATTTCGTTCAGGTTCGGCAGCTGCTACGTGAAACCGTCAGCGGTTATGTGCCGGATGGCGACATCGTCGATCACATCTATATCCAACGCCGAACGGACATGTGAGGCGGATGGTTTGATCGGCGATATTCAAGGAGGTAGCCACGTGAACGTCGCACATTGCTCTCAAGACTTCCTGCTGTAGCTCGCGCCGTAGGCGAGCCATAGCCCTCCTCTTTTTAAGATGCAGAAGCTAGTGAGCAGTTCCACGACAATAGCGCTTCGTAATATCCGACGCGGCTGGCGGCTGGCAGGCGTTTGAGGATGTAGCGCAGCCAAGCGGCCCCAGCTGCTGGCCGAGTAGTTCATGGCCTTACCCAAGGTGTCTGCCCGACGATCTGCGGCTGGGTCTTGTCTTGTCCGACCAGTCCTTCAGTTGATCAAGGTAAGCGCATGACGATGAATATCCCACGATCAACTACCATCAGCATGGCAACATACCTGATTGGCACTAACTCAAGCACCGACGCTCGACTCCCGAGAACCAGCTAATCTTCGAGTTGTCCAGTCCTGACCAGCCGCAACCGCACTGTCGCTGATCAACCAGTCAGGCGCCTACCAACCGATGTTTCCCGACAACCCCTGCAGGTTGCCGTATCGCTCCTACAGGGGCTCTGATCCATGACGATCCTCGTAACAGGTAGTGCCGGCTTCATCGGTTCCAACTTCGTCCTCGACTGGTTCGCTGCACACTCTGAAACCGTAATCAGCCTGGACAAACTGACCTACGCCGGAAACCTGCAGAATCTCGCCAGCCTGGAAGGAAACCCCCTCCATACCTTCGTGCATGGAGATATCGGTGATGCTGCACTGGTGGATCGTCTTCTGGCCGAGTACCAGCCGCGGGCCGTGGTCAACTTCGCTGCGGAATCGCACGTTGATCGCTCGATCCACGGGCCGGAGGACTTCATCCAGACGAACGTGGTCGGCACCTTCCACCTGCTCGAAGCAGTGCGCACTTACTGGATCACGCTGGATGACCGGCGCAAGGAAGAGTTCCGCTTCCTGCATGTATCCACCGACGAGGTATACGGCTCCCTCGCCCCCGAGGCCCCCGCCTTCACCGAACAACACCCCTACCAGCCCAACAGCCCCTACTCTGCATCCAAGGCCGCCTCCGACCATCTGATCCGCGCCTATCACCACACCTACGGGCTGCCGGTGTTGACCACAAACTGCTCGAACAACTACGGGCCGTTCCACTTTCCGGAGAAACTGGTCCCCCTGGTGATCCGCAATGCCCTGGCCGGAGAGAAGCTGCCGATCTACGGCGACGGCCAGCAGATTCGCGACTGGCTGTACGTCAAGGACCACTGCAGCGCCATTCGCCGCGTACTGGCGGCAGGGCAAGTGGGCGAGACCTACAATGTCGGTGGCTGGAACGAGAAATCCAACCTGGAAGTGGTACACCGCATCTGCGACGAGCTCGACCGGGAATCCCCGCGTAGCGATGGTCGCAGCTACCGTGAGCAGATCCGCTTCGTCAAGGACCGCCCCGGCCACGACCGACGCTACGCCATCGATGCCACGCGTCTGGAGCATGAGCTGAGCTGGAAGCCAGCAGAGACCTTTGATAGTGGAATTGCCAAAACCGTCCGCTGGTACCTCGACAACCAGTCCTGGGTCGAGAACGTTGCCAGCGGTGCCTATCGTGAATGGCTGAGCCAACAGTACATATGAACGACATCCTGATCCTCGGTGCCAACGGCCAGGTCGGCTGGGAGCTGCAGCGCGCCCTTGCTCCCCTGGGGCGGCTGATCGTCTGTGATCGCCGGCGCGGCGATCTGGAAGACCTGGCGGGCCTGCGCGCCCTGGTAAACGCGGAACGCCCCTCGATCATCGTGAACGCGGCCGCCTATACCGCAGTGGACAAGGCGGAAACCGACATCGACCGGGCACGGAGGGTGAATGCCGAGGCTGTCGGAGTACTGGCTGAACTTGCCGCCGATCTGGATGCCTGGCTCGTGCACTATTCCACCGACTATGTATTCGACGGCAGCGGCACCCAGCCCTTCCGCGAAAACGACCCCACCGGACCACTCAACGTCTATGGCAGAACGAAGCTGGAAGGCGACCAGGCGATTCTCGCCAGCGGTTGCCGCCACCTGATCTTCCGTACCAGTTGGGTCTACGCCGCGCGCGGTGCGAACTTCGCCAGGACCATGCTACGCCTGGCGGCGGATCGCGAGGAGTTGCGCGTGGTTGTCGATCAGTTCGGCGCGCCGACCAGTGCCGAGCTGATCGCCGACGTTACCGCCCAGGTACTCGCACAACTGCGCCATCGTCCTGACGCCCAAGCGCTCGCAGGCCTCTATCACCTGACCGCGGATGGCGCGGTCAGCTGGCACGGCTACGCGCGCTTCGTGATCGAGCAGGCCATCGGCCTGGGATTGCCACTACGCACCTCGCCAGAGCAGGTGCTGCCGATACCGACCCGAGAGTACCCGTTGCCGGCAATGCGCCCCCACAACTCTCGACTCGACACCCGCACACTACGGGAGACCTTCGGACTGACCCTGCCCGCCTGGGAAACTCACATGAAGCGGATGCTGATCGAACTGGCAGGAGAAAAGCCCGCATGAAGCGCAAGGGCATAATCCTCGCCGGAGGCGCAGGCACCCGACTACACCCGGCCACACTATCGGTGTCCAAGCAACTGCTGCCGGTGTACGACAAACCAATGATCTATTACCCGCTCAGCACCCTGATGCTCGCAGGCATCAGGGAAATGCTGATCATCTCTACACCACAGGACGTTCCCCGGTTTCAGCAACTGCTGGGCAACGGCAATCAATGGGGCATCGAACTGCAATACGCCATCCAGGAATCGCCGGACGGCCTGGCCCAGGCATTCCTGATCGGCGAGCAGTTCCTGGGCGACAGCCTCAGCGTCCTCGTGCTGGGCGACAACATCTACTACGGCCACAACCTGCAGGAACTCCTGGCCAACGCCATGCAACGGGAAGGAGGTGCCACTGTCTTCGCCTACCACGTGCATGACCCCGAGCGTTACGGCGTCGTGGAGTTCGACCCGCACGGCAAGGCCGTCAGCCTTGAGGAAAAGCCCCGGCAGCCAAAATCCACCTATGCGGTGACCGGACTGTACTTCTACGATCAGCGTGTCATCGAGATCGCCAAGAGCCTCCGCCCCTCGGCACGCGGCGAACTGGAAATCACCGACGTCAATTGCATTTACCTGGAACAGGGCGAGTTGTCGGTAGAGATCATGGGGCGCGGCTATGCTTGGCTGGATACCGGTACCCATGAGTCCTTGCTCGAAGCCAGTCAATTCATCGCAACCCTGGAGAACCGGCAGGGACTCAAGGTCGCATGCCCGGAGGAGATCGCCTTCCGCCAGGGCTGGATCAGCCCGGAAGTCCTGCAACGGCTGGCCGCGCCGCTGGCCAAAAGCGGGTACGGCCTGTATCTCCAACGCCTCCTGACACAAACGGTGTACCGATGAAAATCAGCCCGCTGGCCATCCCCGATGTTCTAATGATCGAGCCCCAGGTCTTCGGTGATAGCCGTGGCTTCTTCTTCGAAAGCTACAACCAGCAGAAATTCGAGCAGGCGATCGCCCGCAAGGTCAATTTCGTACAGGACAACCACTCCTGCTCGTCCCGAGGCGTCCTACGCGGCCTGCACTATCAGATCCGCCAGGCTCAGGGAAAACTGGTGCGCGTCATCCAGGGTGCGGTGTTCGACGTCAGCGTGGACATCCGCCGCAGCTCACCGACCTTCGGCCAGTGGGTCGGACAGGTCCTCAGCGAAGAGAACAAGCGGCAGGTATGGATTCCCGAGGGCTTCGCCCACGGCTTCCTGGTGCTCAGCGAAAATGCCGAGTTCCTCTACAAGACCACGGATTTCTGGGCACCGGAGCATGAGCGCTGCATCGCCTGGGACGACCCGCAGCTGGCGATCGACTGGCCTCTCGACGGCGAACCGACTCTCTCCGCGAAGGATCGCGAAGGCCGTCGACTGGCGGACGCCGAACTCTTCGATTGAAAGCCCCTGAGACGCAGCCCTTTCAACGCTGATCGGTGTAGCATCGGCGGCGGAAGCAACCGCATGTGATATACGCCGCCTTGAACCTACACCTCACCCGCTGGCGCTCGCTGGCCCTTCTCGCGCTACTGCTCGCGCCGCTGCTCTGGCCCCTGCACCACGTCGCCGAGCGCTACTACAGCGAGCAGATCGCCCGGCAGAACCAGCAGACCCTCGACCTCTACGTCGCCAACCTGCTCGGCACGCTGCGCCGCTACGAGGACCTGCCGCCGATCCTCGGCGACCTGCCCACCCTGCGCGCGGCGTTGCAGTCCCCCGGCGACCCGGCCCTGCAGAGCGCCGCCAACCTCGAACTGGCGCGCATCCGCGAGCGCACCGGCGCCGACGTCATCTACCTGATGCAGCCGGACGGCCTGACCCGCGCCGCCTCCAACTGGGACCAGTCCGACAGCTTCGTCGGTATCAATTTCTCCTTCCGTCCTTATTACAAGGAAGCGATGCAGGGGCGGCCGGCGCGCTTCTTCGGCCTGGGCACCACCTCCAAGCGGCGCGGCTACTTCTTCGCCAGCGAGGTGCGCGACGGCGAGACGCTACTGGGCGTGCTGGTGGTGAAAGTCGACCTGGAGCACATGGAACAACTGTGGGGCAATACGCCCGACCAGCTGCTGGTGATGGACAGCAACGGCGTGGTCATCCTGTCGTCCAACAAGGCCTGGCGCTTCCATGCCAGCCGCGAGCTGTCGCCCGCCAAGCAGCGCGAGATCGCCGAGAACATTCCCTATCCCGTGCTGAATCCACTGCCGCTGAAGATCGACCAGCGCCGCTGGATCAGCCAGAGCCGCGAACTGCCGGAAACCGGCTGGACCGTCAGCATCTACACCCCGCGCACCCAGGTGGACGGCCCGGTGCGCAGCGTCGTGCTGATCGGCGCGGCCACCCTCGTCGCCCTGCTCCTGCTGCTCTCGCTGCTGACCATCAGCCGCCGCCACTACCTGGAGCGCATCGAGCTCGAAGCGCAGGCCAAGCACGAGCTGGAGCTGCGCGTACAGGAACGCACCCAGGCGCTGGAAGGCGCCAACACCCGCTTGCAGGAGGAGGTCAGCAACCGCGAGCAGGCGCAGCGCGAACTGATGCATGCGCAGGACGAAGTCGTGCAGGCCGGCAAGCTGACCGCCCTGGGTACCATGTCCGCCAGCATCAGCCACGAGCTCAACCAGCCGCTGGCGGCGATCCGCAGCTACGCCGACAACGCCCGCGTGCTGCTCGACCACGAGCGCTACGACGACGCGCGCGGCAACCTGCAGCAGATCGGCGAACTGACCGCGCGCATGGCCTCGATCATCGGCCACCTCAAGGCCTACGCCCGAGGAGCGCGCCGCGCGCCGGAGAACGTCGCCCTGCAGCCGGCGCTCAACGACGCCCTGGCCCTGGTGGCGCCACGCCGGCAGGCGATGAACGTCGAGCTGCTGCGCGACCTGCCGGACGCGGCGATCTGGGTGCAGGCCGGCGAGACCCGGCTGCGTCAGATACTGTCCAACCTGCTCTCCAACGCCCTCGACGCCCTCGCCGAGAAGGCGCCGCCGCGGCGCATCTGGCTGACCGCCGAGCAGACGCCCGAACGCATCATCCTGTCCCTGCGCGACAACGGCCCCGGCTTCTCCGAGCAGGCGCTGGCCCATGCCCGCGAGCCCTTCTTCACCACCAAGACCAGCGCCAAGGGCCTGGGGCTGGGCCTGGCCATCTGCGACACCCTGCTGCGCACCCTCGGCGGCCACCTGGAACTGGGTAATCACCCCGAGGGCGGCGCTCTCGTACAATTGCACCTGTTGCCGGGCATCCCCGGCGTGACTTCGACGCCGCAGGAGGAAACCCGCGCATGAGTTCGGCAGCGCCCTTCGATTCCACCACCCAGGTGCTGTTGATCGACGACGATCCGCACCTGCGCCAGGCGCTGAGCCAGACTCTCGACCTGGCTGGCTTCAAGGTCGTCGCCCTGGCCGACGCGCGCCAGCTCGACACGCAGCAGGCGCGGGACTGGCCCGGGGTGATCGTCAGCGATATCCGCATGCCCGGCATCGACGGCCTGCAGCTGCTGGAACAGCTGCACGCCCAGGACGCCGAACTGCCGGTGATCCTGGTCACCGGCCACGGCGACGTGCCGCTGGCGGTCAAGGCCATGCGCTCCGGCGCCTACGACTTCCTGGAAAAGCCCTTCCCCAGCGATGCCCTGCTGGACAGCGTGCGCCGCGCCCTCGACGTGCGCCGCCTGGTGCTGGAGAACCGCAGCCTGCGCCTGGCGCTGTCCGAGCAGAAGGAACTGCGCGGCCGCCTGGTCGGCCAGTCCGCGCCCATGCAGCGCCTGCAGCAGCAGGTCGCCTCGCTGGCGGCGATCCAGGCCGACGTGCTGATCCTCGGCGAGACCGGCTCGGGCAAGGAAGTGGTCGCCCGCGCCCTGCACGACCTGTCCAGCCGCCGCAACGGCCCCTTCGTCGCCATCAACGCCGGGGCGCTGGCCGAGTCGGTGGTGGAAAGCGAGCTGTTCGGCCACGAGCAGGGCGCCTTCACCGGCGCGCAGAAGCGGCGCATCGGCAAGTTCGAATACGCCAATGGCGGCACGCTGTTCCTCGACGAGATCGAGAGCATGAGCCTGGACGTGCAGGTCAAGCTGCTGCGCCTGTTGCAGGAGCGCACTGTCGAACGCCTGGGCTCCAACCAGCTGATCCCGCTGGACATCCGCATCGTCGCGGCGACCAAGGAGGACCTGCGCCTGGCCTCCGACGAAGGCCGCTTCCGCGCCGACCTGTATTACCGCCTGAACGTCGCCAGCCTGCGCATCCCGCCGCTGCGCGAGCGCGGCGACGACATCCTCCTGCTGTTCCAGCACTTCGCCGAGCGGGGCGCGCAGCGCCACGGCCTGACGGCACGCCCCCTGGACTCCGCGCAGCGCGCGCAACTGCTGGCCCACGGCTGGCCGGGCAATGTGCGCGAGCTGCAGAACGCCGCGGAGCGCTACGCGCTGGGGCTCGACCTCGGGCTGGACGAGACTGGTTCCCAGGCGCTTCCAGCCACTGCCGGCACAGGGCTGAACGAACAGGTCGAGGCCTTCGAGCGCGCGCTGATCGCCGCCGAGATGAGCCGCCCGCACAACTCGCTGCGCAGCCTCGCCGAGGCCCTCGGCATACCGCGCAAGACCCTGCACGACAAGCTGCGCAAGCATGGGCTGCTGTTCTCCGGTGGCGGAGGTTCCGCCGACGACGCCGAGGGTTGAGCGGCAGCCCGCCGCCCCGCATCTGCGACCAAGGGCGAACAGCGCTGCCGCGAGGTCTCGCGTAGTCTTCATCCCCGGCATACACCTGTTCTGCGACATGGGTGCGATTGCCTTGCGCATCACATCTTCGCGGCGTGCCCGTCTCGCCGCGCCCGTCGGGCCACGAACCCGGCGGTGTCCTTCGGCTACTGGCCATCTCGCGCCCTCGTTTCGCAGGGTGCTTCGCCGGGCGCAGTGATCCTGCCCCGGCCAATCCCCCTCCCCTGCATGACGCCAGCATTCCTGCTGCGCCTCGGCCGCCTCCTGCACGCTCCGCACGCCTGACAGACCATCTGTAGCCTCGACGCTTCGCGCGGGCCAGAGCGACGGCACTCCGTCGCTGCCACACAGCGGCCACATCCCGGTTATTAAACTTTCAAGAAATCCCCTCTAAATCAGGCGTTATTGAAAAACCCCTTCTATCTTATCTGCGGGGTGGGCGGATGCTGGAGTGCCGCTCAATACATTGGATAGCAAGCTATTGATCTGAGTCAGGGAGCCTCCCTGACCCCAGGCGCTTAATAGCCTCAACTCTCCAAATACCTATAGGGAGATTCATAAATGTCGCAAGAAAGCAGCCAAAAACTAAAACTCGGCGCGCTGACAGCCCTGGTCGTTGGTTCCATGATCGGCGGGGGTATCTTCTCCCTCCCGCAAAACATGGCCGCCAGCGCCGACGTCGGTGCCATCCTCATCGGCTGGGCCATCACCGCAGTCGGGATGCTGACCCTCGCCTTCGTCTTCCAGACCCTGGCCAACCGCAAACCCGAGCTCGACGGCGGCGTGTACGCCTACGCCAAGGCCGGCTTCGGCGACTACATGGGCTTCTCCTCGGCCTGGGGCTACTGGATCAGCGCCTGGCTCGGCAACGTCGGTTACTTCCTCCTTCTCTTCAGCACCCTGGGCTACTTCTTCCCGGTCTTCGGCAAGGGCGACACCCTCGCGGCGATCATCGGCGCGTCGGTGCTGCTGTGGGCCCTGCACTTCCTGGTGCTGCGCGGGATCAAGGAGGCGGCGTTCATCAACACCATCACGACCATCGCCAAGATCGTCCCGCTGTTCCTGTTCATCCTGATCTGCCTGTTCGCCTTCAAGCTGGACATCTTCACCGCTGACTTCTGGGGCGCGAGCAATCCGGAACTGGGCAGCGTGATGAACCAGGTGCGCAACATGATGCTGGTCACCGTCTGGGTGTTCATCGGCATCGAAGGCGCGAGCATCTTCTCCTCCCGTGCGGAAAAACGTACCGACGTCGGCAAGGCCACGGTCATCGGCTTCATCACCGTGCTGCTGCTGCTGGTGCTGGTGAACGTGCTGTCCATGGGCGTGATGACCCAGCCGGAACTGGCCAAGCTGCAGAACCCGTCGATGGCGCTGGTGCTGGAGCACGTGGTCGGTCACTGGGGTGCGGTGCTGATCAGCGTCGGCCTGCTGATCTCCCTGCTCGGTGCCCTGCTCTCCTGGGTGCTGCTGTGCGCCGAGATCATGTTCGCCGCGGCCAAGGACCACACCATGCCGGAGTTCCTCCGCAAGGAGAACGCCAACCAGGTGCCGGCCAACGCCCTGTGGCTGACCAACATCTGCGTGCAGGTGTTCCTGGTGATCACCTTCTTCACCTCGGGCAGCTCCGACGGCATGGACCCGTACACCAAGATGCTGCTGCTGGCCACCTCGATGATCCTCATCCCGTACTTCTGGTCCGCGGCCTACGCCCTGCTGCTGGCGGTGAAAGGCGAGACCTACGACAAGGACCCGGCCGACCGCAGCAAGGACCTGATCATTGCGGCCATCTCGGTCATCTATGCCATCTGGCTGATCTACGCCGGTGGCCTGAAATACCTGCTGCTGTCGGCGCTGCTGTACGCGCCGGGGGTAATCCTCTTTGCCATCGCAAAACGTGAAGTGGGGCAACCCGTCTTCACCAATGTCGAGAAGCTGATTTTCGCAGGCGTTGCGATCGGGTTCCTGATCGCGGCCTACGGTCTGTACGACGGCTTCCTTTCTCTGTAACTCCTGGAGACCTCTCATGAGCACGGAAAAAACCAAACTTGGCGTCCACTCCGAAGCCGGCAAACTGCGCAAAGTGATGGTCTGCTCGCCTGGACTCGCCCACCAACGCCTGACCCCGAGCAACTGCGACGAGTTGCTGTTCGACGACGTCATCTGGGTGAACCAGGCCAAGCGCGACCACTTCGACTTCGTCACCAAGATGCGCGAGCGCGGCATCGACGTCCTGGAAATGCACAACCTGCTGACCGAGACCGTGCAGAACCCCGAAGCGCTGAAGTGGATCCTTGACCGCAAGATCACCAACGACAGCGTCGGCCTGGGCCTGACCCAGGAACTGCGCGGCTGGCTGGAAAGCCTGGAGCCGCGCAAGCTGGCCGAATTCCTCATCGGTGGCGTCGCCGCCGACGACATTCCGGACAGCGAAGGCGCCAAGGCGCTGAAGATGTACCGCGACTACCTGGGCCACTCCAGCTTCCTGCTGCCGCCGCTGCCCAACACCCAGTTCACCCGCGACACCACCTGCTGGATCTACGGCGGCGTGACGCTGAACCCGATGTACTGGCCGGCGCGACGTCAGGAAACCCTGCTGACCACCGCGATCTACAAGTTCCACCCGGAATTCATCAACGCCGAATTCGAAATCTGGTACGGCGACCCGGACAAGGACCACGGCATGTCCACCCTCGAAGGTGGCGACGTGATGCCGATCGGCAACGGCGTCGTCCTCATCGGCATGGGTGAGCGCACCTCCCGCCAGGCCATCGGCCAGGTCGCGCAGAACCTGTTCGCCAAGGGCGCGGCCGAGCGCGTGATCGTCGCCGGCCTGCCCAAGTCCCGCGCCGCGATGCACCTGGACACCGTGTTCAGCTTCTGCGACCGCGACCTGGTCACCGTCTTCCCGGAAGTGGTGAAGGAGATCGTGCCCTTCAGCCTGCGCCCGGATACCTCGAGCCCCTACGGCCTCAACATCCACCGCGAGGAGAAGGACTTCATCAGCGTGGTCGGCGAAGCCCTGAACCTAAAGAAACTGCGCGTCGTGGAAACCGGCGGCAACAGCTTCGCCGCCGAGCGCGAGCAGTGGGACGACGGCAACAACGTGGTCTGCCTGGAACCGGGCGTGGTGGTCGGCTATGACCGCAACACCTACACCAACACCCTGCTGCGCAAGGCCGGCGTGGAAGTCATCACCATCAGCGCCAGCGAACTGGGCCGGGGCCGTGGCGGCGGTCACTGCATGACCTGCCCGATCATCCGCGACCCGATCGACTACTGATCGCCCAACCGAGCGCACAGACCTCAGGGGCGGCCCGACCCGGCCGCCCTCCTCGCCAGCCACAAGCTGTACTGACGGGGCCAAGGCTTCCATCCCACCAGGAGAAAGAACATGGCTTTCAACATGCACAACCGCAACCTGCTCAGCCTGATGCACCACAGCACCCGCGAGTTGCGCTACCTGCTCGACCTGTCCCGCGACCTCAAGCGCGCCAAGTACACCGGCACCGAACAGCAGCACCTCAAGGGCAACAACATCGCGCTGATCTTCGAGAAAACCTCGACCCGCACCCGCTGCGCCTTCGAAGTGGCCGCCTATGACCAGGGCGCCAACGTCACCTACATCGACCCGAACTCCTCGCAGATCGGCCACAAGGAGTCCATGAAGGACACCGCCCGCGTACTCGGCCGCATGTACGACGCCATCGAATACCGGGGCTTCAAGCAGGATATCGTCGAGGAACTGGCCAAGTTCGCCGGCGTACCTGTGTTCAACGGCCTGACCGACGAGTACCACCCGACCCAGATGCTGGCCGACGTGCTGACCATGCGCGAGCACAGCGACAAGCCGCTGCACGACATCAGCTACGCCTACCTGGGCGACGCCCGCAACAACATGGGCAACTCCCTGCTGCTGATCGGCGCCAAGCTCGGCATGGACGTGCGCATCGCCGCGCCCAAGGAACTCTGGCCGACCGAAGAGCACATCGCCGCCTGCAACAAGTTCGCTGAAGAAAGCGGCGCCCGCCTCACCATCACCGAAGACCCGAAAGTCGCGGTCAAGGGCGTGGACTTCATCCACACCGACGTGTGGGTCTCCATGGGCGAGCCGGTGGAAGCCTGGGGCGAGCGCATCAAGGAACTGCTGCCCTACCAGGTCAACATGGACATGATGAAGGCCGCCGGCAACCCGCGCGTGAAGTTCATGCACTGCCTGCCCGCCTTCCACAACAGCGAAACCAAGGTCGGCAAGCAGATCGCCGAGCAGTACCCCGCGCTGAAGAACGGCATCGAGGTCACCGAGGACGTCTTCGAGTCCCCCTACAACATCGCCTTCGAGCAAGCGGAAAACCGCATGCACACCATCAAGGCGATCCTCGTCTCGACCCTCGCCGACATGTAACGCCGGGCGCCCCCGGACCGCGACGCCGTCGCCGGTCCGGGGGCGTTTCCACCCTTTCGGAGGAAATGAATATGCGTATCGTCGTCGCATTGGGCGGCAACGCCCTGCTGCGTCGTGGCGAACCCATGACTGCCGACAACCAGCGCACCAACGTGAGGATCGCCGCCGAGCAGATCGCCAAGGTCGCGCCGGGCAACGAACTGGTGATCGCCCACGGCAACGGCCCGCAGGTCGGCCTGCTGGCCCTGCAGGGCGCAGCCTATGAAAAGGTCTCCCCCTACCCGCTGGACGTCCTCGGCGCCGAGACCGAAGGCATGATCGGCTACATGATCGAACAGGAAATGGGCAACCTGCTGCCGTTCGAAGTGCCGTTCGCCACCATCCTCACCCAGGTCGAAGTCGACGCCAGGGACCCGGCCTTCCAGCACCCGACCAAACCCATCGGCCCGGTCTACTCGAAAGAAGAAGCCGAAGCCCTGGCCAAGGAAAAAGGCTGGAGCATCGCCCCCGATGGCGACAAGTTCCGCCGCGTGGTCGCCAGCCCGCGGCCCAAGCGCATCTTCGAAATCCGCCCGGTCAAATGGCTGCTGGAGAAAGGCACCATCGTCATCTGCGCCGGCGGCGGCGGCATCCCGACCATGTATGACGAAGCCGGCAAGAAACTCTCCGGCGTCGAAGCGGTGATCGACAAGGACCTCTGCTCCTCGCTGCTGGCCCAGGAGCTCGCCGCCGACATCCTGATCATCGCCACCGACGTCGACGCGGCCTACGTCGACTGGGGCAAGCCGACCCAGAAGGCCATCGCCCAGGCCCACCCGGACGAACTGGAACGCCTCGGCTTCGCCGCCGGCTCCATGGGCCCGAAGGTCATGGCGGCCATCGAGTTCGCCCGCAACACCGGCAAGGACGCGGTGATCGGCTCGCTGGAAAACATCGTGGCGATCACCGAAGGCAAGTCCGGCACCCGCGTCAGCACCAAGAAAGCCGGCATCGAGTACCGCTGAGCGACACCCGCAATACCCCCGGGGGCCCCTGCCGGCTCCCGGTTCCCTTCCGAAATTCCTGCACGATCCCACTGGAAATTCGTCGACTTCTTCCGCCAATTCCTGGCGTTGGCGTGACTCGGCGGTCATCATTCTCGTCAGCTAAAGCATTGAATCGCTAGAAGCCACCCCTGGCTTTGTGCCGCCGGGCCGACCCGCCACGGGCAACCGCCGCCCCGACGTACAAGATGGACTTGCTGAAGGAGTTTCCGAGAGATGTCTCGACTACCGGTCATCGTTGGTTTTGGTGGGTATAACGCTGCGGGCCGCAGCTCGTTCCACCATGGGTTCCGCCGCACCGTCCTCGAATCCATGGATGACACCGCCCGCCAGGAAACCCTCGCCGGCCTCGCGGTGATGATGAAACTGGTGAAGTTCGACGCCGGGCAATACCTCGACGCCGACGGCCGGGCCCTGACCCTCGCCGAAATCGAACAGCGCTTCGCCGGACAGATTTGCCAGTCCACCCTGATCCGCCGCATCGAACTGCAATACCTCGACGTCGATGCCGCGCACTGCCACAAGAGCCTGACCGTCAGCGCCGCCGGCAGCCCCGTCACCTTCAGCACCCTGCGCAAGCAACTGCCCGAGCCGCTGCCGGCCAACTGGTCGGTGGAAGAACTCGCAGACGGCGAAGTCCGCGTCACCCTACACGACAGCTGCGAATTCAAGGTCGACAGCCACCGCGCGCTGCCGGTGAAATCCGCCGGCCAGCTGCCCACCGGCTTCGAGCCGGGCGAGCTGTACAACTCGCGCTTCCACCCGCGCGGCCTGCAGATGGCCGTGGTCGCCGCCACCGACGCGGTGCGCTCCGTCGGCATCGACTGGCAGACCATCTGCAATCACGTGCAGCCCGACGAAATCGCCGTATTCTCCAGCAGCATCATGAGCCAGCTGGACGAGAACGGTTACGGCGGCCTGCTGCAATCGCGCCTGCGCGGCCACCGCGTCTCGGCCAAGCAGCTGCCGCTGGGCTTCAACAGCATGCCCACCGACTTCATCAACGCCTACGTGCTCGGCAGCGTCGGCATGACCGGCAGCATCACCGGCGCCTGCGCCACCTTCCTCTACAACCTGCAGAAGGGCCTCGACGTCATCACCAGCGGCCAGGCCCGCGTGGTCATCGTCGGCAACGCCGAGGCCCCGCTCACCTCCGAGATCATCGAGGGCTACGCCGCCATGGGCGCGCTGGCCACCGAGGAAGGCCTGCGCCACATCGAAGGCCGCGACGACGTCGACTTCCGCCGCGCCAGCCGCCCGTTCGGCGAAAACTGCGGCTTCACCCTGGCCGAATCCGCGCAGTACGTGGTGCTGATGGACGACGCCCTGGCCCTGGAGCTGGGCGCCGAGATCCACGGCTCGGTGCCGGACGTATTCATCAACGCCGACGGCTTCAAGAAATCCATCTCCGCCCCCGGCCCGGGCAACTACCTGACCATGGCCAAGGCCGTGGCCGCCGCCAGCCAGATCGTCGGCCCGGACAGCGTGCGCCAGCACAGCTTCGTCCACGCCCACGGCTCCAGCACCCCGGCCAACCGCGTCACCGAATCGGAAATCCTCGACCGCGTCGCCACCGCCTTCGGCATCAGCGACTGGCCGATCGCCGCGGCGAAGGCCTTCGTCGGCCACTCCCTGGCCACCGCCAGCGCCGACCAGCTGATCTCCGCCCTCGGCACCTTCCGCTACGGCGTGATCCCCGGCATCAAGACCGTCGAGACCTTCGCCGACGACGTGTTCAAGGACCACATCAGCCTGTCCAACACCGACGTGCGCCGCGACGACCTGGAAGTCTGCTTCATCAACTCAAAGGGCTTCGGCGGCAACAACGCCACCGGCGTGCTGCTGTCCCCCGCCGTCACCGAGAAGATGCTGCGCAAGCGCCACGGCGATGCCGCCTTCGCCGCCTACCAGGCCCGCCGCGAAGCCACCCGCAGCGCCGCCCGCCAGTACGACGAAGCCGCGACCCAGGGCCGCTTCGACATCATCTACAACTTCGGCAACGACATGATCGACGAGCACGGCATCGAGATCAGCGACAAGGGCGTGCAGGTCCCCGGCTTCAGCCAGGCCATCGCCTACAAGAAGGATGAACGCTTCAGCGACATGCTCGACTGATCACCGACGTTGAACGAAAAAGCCGGGCAGATGCCCGGCTTTTTCATGCCTGCGCACCGCCGGCCTTCGCCACCGAACCCGCACCTGTGGTTTGCTGAGTGACTAATCCGCTGTCTTGTTCAGTGTTTCTGCGCCGCTTCGGCGTGTACTGGAATATTTGGTTTCGCCCTCCCGGGCGAGTCCCTTTTGGGGCCCCAAAAGGAACCAAAAAGGCCCGTCCCGACATCCGGGTCTTCGCTTCGCTCAGACTGCCCTCCTTCCGGTATCGCTCCGAGGGTCGGCTTGCAAGGGCCATCCATGGCCCTTCAAGCCTCTCGCGGCATCCATGCCGCTCGCCCCTCTGCGCAATACCTCCACTCGGCCTCCTGACGGGACTCTGCGCGCGCCGGATGTTTCGGTGTGACAGGCAGAGCTGCGGCTGAAGGATTTGCGCGTCGTAGGATGGCGTGGAGCGAAGCGATACCCATCAGGTAGATAACGCTGCGCAAAGCAAGAGCATCGCGGACGGAGTCCGCTCCTACGGAACGTGCGGCTTTTGTAGGAGCGGACCTTGTCCGCGAAGCTCTTGAGCCGGGCTGATCGCGGACAAGGTCCGCTCCTACACGAGCAAATCCCGGGCGCGCTGTGCTTTGGGCTTTGGGCTTTGGCTCTTGAAGACTTCCAGAGAAATATCCGCACACTCCGGAGCGCCCCTTCAGGAGGCCGAGTGGAATCGGAGTTTCAGGGGTCGAGCGGCATGGATGCCGCGAGAGCGTTGTCGGGCCAGGGATGGCCCGTCAACGCGGGCCCCTGAAACTTCGATGGAACGAGGGAATTTTTCGCCTAAGCGAAAAACCGGATGCAGGGGCACAGACCTTTGCCCACTTTGGGTCGTTTGCCAAAGTGGGTCGCCCGAGGGGGCGAAACAAGAAGTCCCAGCACACGCCGAAGCGGCGCAAAAACACCGACCAAGACGGCGGAAACGCTTTAGCCGTTATTCACCCTACGGAGCCAGGGCCAAGCGTCCCAGCCACCAATCCAGTAATCGATGGGTATCGCTGCGCTCCACGCCATCCTACGGAGAGTGGCGGTTCAGTACGTCCCCTGCCCCACGCCCAACTCGAGAATGCTGCTCTTGAGGTTCTCGAAGTCGTACTCCGACAGCCCCACGTAATCCAGCACCCTGGCGCGGATGCTCTGCCACTCGTGGTCTTCCGGCTGGTTGCCCAGCACCCGATATGAGCCGCAGATGTGCTCGGCCATCTTCAGGATCGCCAGCAGGTTCTTCAACTGCGTGTCGCGGGCGCTGTCGTCGCTGAAGATCGACAACGCATTGTGATGGTTCGCGATCGCCTCGCAGACATGCTCCGGCAGCCGCCAGGAGCGCGCGGTGAAATAGCCGACCACCGCGTGATTGGTGTTCAGCACGCGATTCTCCGTATCCACCACCCGCCGCTCGTCGCTGGCGCTGGCGTAGGCCTCCTCCAGCACCGCCATGTAGTGCGGGAAGCGCTTGAGCATCAGCGGAATGCCGCAGTTGTGGAACAGCCCCAGCGCATAGGCTTCGTCCGCCGACTCGTAGCCGATGCGCTTGGCCAGCGTCAGGCAGCTCATCGCCACGTCCTGCGCGGTGTCCCAGAAGCGGTTGAGCGTGACGATGGTGGCGTCGCTCATCTCGCCCTTGATCGACTGGGCGTTGATCAGGTTGATCACCGAACGGCTGCCCAGCAGGTTCACCGCGCGCTGGATCGAAGTGATGCGGTTGGCCAGGCCGAAGAACGGCGAGTTCACCAGCTTCAGCAACGCGCCGGAGAGCCCCGGGTCCTGGCCGATCAACCGGGCGATCGCCTTCAGGTCCGGGTTGGGCATGACCTGCTCCATCTGCAGGTCGACCATGATCTGCGGCTGCGGCGGCACACTGATGCCCTGCAAGACCTGGCGAATCTGTTCGGCGGAAAGTTCCTGGGACATGGCGGACATGGCTGAAAGTTGACGGAGCGCACAGTCTACCCAGAGCGCAACGTTCTGGGACCGGCTCTTTTGACTGAACTTTCATCGGCGGCAGTGTCGGAATCTTTACGCCCAGAAAGGACGAAACGGGAGATCCACCATGAACCACACCCTCAACGGCAAGACGATCGCCATCCTGGTCACCGACGGCTTCGAGCAAGTGGAACTGACCGGCCCGCGCAACGCCCTGGAACAGGCCGGTGCCAAGGTCCGCATACTCTCCGACAACACCGACAAGGTCCGCGGCTGGAACCACGACCACCCCGCCGACAACTTCAAGGTCGACGGCACCTTCGAGACCGCCCACATCGACGAATACGACGCCGTGCTGCTGCCCGGCGGCGTGATCAACTCCGACCAGATCCGCAGCCTGCCCAAGGCCCAGGAACTGGTGCGGCGCGCCGACCAGGCCGGCAAACCCATCGCGGTGATCTGCCACGGCGCTTGGCTGCTGGTCTCCGCCGGGCTGGTGAACGGCCGCACCCTGACCAGCTGGAACTCCCTCAAGGACGACATCAACAACGCCGGCGGCCACTGGGTGGACCGCCCGGTGGTCAAGGACGGCCACCTCATCAGCAGCCGCAAGCCGGACGACATCCCCGTCTTCAGCAGGCAACTGATCGAAAGCCTCGCCGCCTGAACAGCCGATGGAAAGGCACGCGCCGCGCTCCGGCGGCGCGCGCCGCTGCGTTATAATCGCGCACTTTTGCCGGAGCCCTTCCCATGACCCTGCCCAGCCTGCGTCTGAAAGCCAACGCCGAGCGCCGCCTGCGCGCCGGCCACCTGTGGGTCTACAGCAACGAGGTGGACGTCGCCGCCACCCCGCTGAACGGTTTCGGCGCCGGCGAGCAGGCCATCCTCGAAATGGCCAACGGCAAGCCGCTGGGCATCGTCGCGATGAGCCCGAACAACCTCATCTGCGCCCGCCTGATCTCCCGCGATACCAAGCATGTTCTCGACAAATCCCTGCTGGTTCACCGCCTGAACGTGGCGCTGAGCCTGCGCGACCGCCTTTTCGACAAGCCCTTCTACCGCCTGGTCTACGGCGACTCCGACCTGCTGCCGGGCCTGGTGGTGGACCGCTTCGGCGACGTGCTGGTGGTCCAGCTCGCCTCGGCGACCATGGAAAAGCACCGCGACGACGTCCTCGCCGCCCTGCTGCAAGTGCTCAAGCCCAGCGCCGTACTGTGGAAGAACGACTCCAGCGCCCGCGACGCCGAAGGCCTGGAGCGCTACGTGGCCAACGCCTACGGCGAAGTCCCGGAATGGGTCGCCCTGGAAGAGAACGGCGTGAAGTTCGAGGCTCCGGTCCTGGCCGGCCAGAAGACCGGCTGGTTCTACGACCACCGCATGAACCGCGCGCGCCTGCAGCCCTACGTGCAGGGCAAGCGCGTGCTCGACCTGTTCAGCTACATCGGCGGCTGGGGCATCCAGGCCGCAGCCTTCGGCGCCAGCGAAGTGATGTGCGTGGACGCCTCCGGCTTCGCCCTCGACGGTGTGGAGCGCAACGCCGCGCTGAACGGCGTCGCCGAGAAGGTCGCCTGCGTCGAAGGCGACGTGTTCGAAGCCCTGCGCGAGCTGAAGGCCGCCGACGAACGCTTCGACGTGGTCGTTGCCGACCCGCCCGCCTTCATCAAGCGCAAGAAGGACCTGAAGAACGGCGAGGCCGCCTACCGCCGCCTCAACGAACAGGCCATGCGCCTGCTGTCCAAGGACGGCATCCTGGTCAGCGCCTCCTGCTCCATGCACCTGCCCGAGGACGACCTGCAGAACATCCTGCTCGGCAGCGCCCGCCACCTCGACCGCAACATCCAGCTGCTGGAACGCGGCGGCCAGGGCCCGGACCACCCCGTCCATCTGGCCATCCCCGAAACCCGCTACATCAAGAGCCTCACCGTCCGCCTGCTGCCCAACGGCTGACACCCGTCGCGGCCTGCGCCAGCCGGCAGCGCATAGGGTGGATGACGCCCTCATCCCCCGCGCAGACAAGCCGAACACCGCGCGGGCCCGTAGGATGGGTGGAGCCTGCGATACCCATCAGCCGAACCTGTCGGGGAAACGATGGGTATCGCTTCGCTCCACGCCATCCTACGAAAAGCGTCCAGCGCGCAGGATGGGTGACGCGCCCCTAATCCCCCCGCACAGACGAGCCGAACACCGCCCGGCGCCCGTAGGATGGGTGGAGCCTGCGATACCCATCAGCCGAACCTGCCGGGAACGATGGGTATCGCTTCGCTCCACGCCATCCTACGGGCTACGCATCAATCCAACGCCTGCTCCCGCCGGCATCGACCGCCAGCCTTTCCCTGGCGGCAAGGGCCGTCGTAGAATCCGGGCATTCCTGCCACCTATCCCCAGGCGGGCCAGTGAGCCCCGGCCAAGCAGGCGGCGACCCCGCCACGCTCCGCGCCCCGATGCCCATGCGACGCCACCTGCCGTTTGCATCCGGTGCATACCGTGCTCACGATACGAATTGTCGAGTCCGCTCGCGCTCTTGCCGGCCAGCGCCATCCGCAGCACGCCGCCACCGCAGCGACTCCCACCGATACCTGATCAGCCGCAGGAACGTGTCATGCCCGATTACCGCTCGAAAACCTCTACCCACGGCCGCAACATGGCCGGCGCCCGCGCCCTCTGGCGCGCCACCGGGATGAAGGACGAAGACTTCAAGAAGCCGATCATCGCCATCGCCAACTCCTTCACCCAGTTCGTCCCCGGCCACGTGCACCTCAAGGACCTGGGCCAACTGGTCGCCCGCGAGATCGAGAAAGCCGGCGGCGTGGCCAAGGAATTCAACACCATCGCCGTGGACGACGGCATCGCCATGGGCCATGACGGCATGCTCTATTCCCTGCCGTCGCGCGAAATCATCGCCGACTCCGTGGAATACATGGTCAACGCCCACTGCGCCGACGCCATCGTCTGCATCTCCAACTGCGACAAGATCACCCCCGGCATGCTCATGGCCGCCCTGCGCCTGAACATCCCGGTGGTCTTCGTCTCCGGCGGCCCGATGGAAGCCGGCAAGACCAAGCTGGCCAGCCACGGCCTGGACCTGGTCGACGCCATGGTCGTCGCCGCCGACGACAGCTGCTCCGACGAGAAAGTCGCCGAATACGAGCGCAGCGCCTGCCCGACCTGCGGCTCCTGCTCCGGCATGTTCACCGCCAACTCGATGAACTGCCTGACCGAAGCCCTCGGCCTGTCCCTGCCCGGCAACGGCTCCACCCTGGCCACCCACGCCGACCGCGAGCAGCTGTTCCTGCGCGCCGGCCGCCTGGCCGTCGAGCTGTGCCAGCGCTACTACGGCGAAGGCGACGACTCGGTCCTGCCGCGCAACATCGCCACCCTCAAGGCGTTCGAGAACGCCATGACCCTCGACATCGCCATGGGCGGCTCCACCAACACCATCCTGCACCTGCTGGCCGCCGCCCAGGAGGCCGACGTGCCGTTCGACCTGCGCGCCATCGACCGCCTGTCGCGCAAGGTGCCGCAGCTGTGCAAGGTCGCGCCGAACATCCAGAAGTACCACATGGAAGACGTGCACCGCGCCGGCGGCATCTTCTCCATCCTCGGCGAGCTGGCCCGTGGCGGCCTGCTGCACACCGACGTCAGCACCGTGCACAGCCCGAGCATGGCCGAGGCCATCGCCCAGTGGGACATCACCCAGACCCGCGACGAAGCCGTGCACACCTTCTTCAAGGCCGGCCCCGCCGGCATCCCGTCCCAGGTCGCGTTCAGCCAGAGCACCCGCTGGCCGAGCCTGGACGACGACCGCGCCGAAGGCTGCATCCGCAGCGTCGAGCACGCCTACTCCCAGGAAGGCGGCCTCGCCGTGCTGTACGGCAACATCGCCCTCGACGGCTGCGTGGTGAAGACCGCCGGCGTGGACGAATCCATCCACGTCTTCGAGGGCCGCGCGAAGATCTTCGAAAGCCAGGACGCCGCCGTGAAAGGCATCCTCGCCGACGAAGTGAAGCCCGGCGACATCGTCATCATCCGCTACGAAGGCCCGAAAGGCGGCCCGGGCATGCAGGAAATGCTCTACCCGACCAGCTACCTGAAGTCCAAGGGCCTGGGCAAGCAATGCGCCCTGCTCACCGACGGCCGCTTCTCCGGCGGCACCTCGGGCCTGTCCATCGGCCACGCCTCGCCGGAAGCCGCCGCGGGCGGCGCCATCGGCCTGGTGCAGGACGGCGACAAGGTGCTGATCGACATCCCCAACCGCAGCATCAACCTGCTGGTCAGCGATGAAGAACTGGCCTCCCGCCGTGTCGAGCAGGACAAGAAGGGCTGGAAACCGGCCCAGCCGCGTGCGCGCAAGGTCAGCACCGCGCTGAAGGCCTATGCCCTGCTGGCGACCAGCGCCGACAAGGGTGCGGTGCGGAATAAGGCGTTGCTCGACGGCTGATATTCTTGAGCCAATAAAAAAGCCCGGCACATGCCGGGCTTTTTTAAATATCAATTACTGGCAAGCCTTCGGTACATATTTATCATCTGCGCTGGAGGCACAGGTCCAAACATAGGAGCCTTTATCAGCATTAATCAACGTCAGCGTAAGAGTTTCACCAGCAATACCTGACGCCACACCTGTCGACTTCATGGTTGCTTCGATGGTGCAACCCCCAGTTGCTGCAGCAGTACCGCCCGCCGTTACTTTGTCAACGTACTTTCCATTGATATCACCAGCAGCAGAAAGCCCATCCGCTGCCCCGCCGCTATTGTCGGGGCAACTGCCGTCCTGGGAAAAGGTCTCGCTAACTGCGACTTTTAGCCCGTCAGCAAGAGACAGAGCTTCAGATAGTTGCGCACGCGCCGTGTAGTCCTGATAGGCCGGAATAGCAATCGCCGTCAAAATGCCAATAATCGCCACGACGATCATCAACTCGATAAGTGTGAAACCCTTTTGTGATGTACTCACGATTTTATCTCCGAGGATCATTCAATTAATCCAGAAAGTTCCACCCGGAACTCCCGGTGATGTGGATTAAATGACCCACGGATACAGCAGATATGTAGTCCAAATCCTCCTATGCCTTCAGAAATTTCCTGACAAACAAAAACGACTCAACAAGCCGCAATCCCCCACACTCCAACTACCCCTCAATAACAAAAAGTGCCCCAACCAACAGCAGAAACTGACAACTTATGTCGCCTTCCAACTCTTGTAGGGTGGATCACGCTTCACCGATCCACCATAGAACCTACGCGCGGATGCCAATGGCGAAAGTAAAAAGCGACTTCCACCCCACCGACCTGACGAGACTCCGCAGGCGCCTGGGACTGTGGGTATTCTTCATACGATGGCGTGGCGCAGCGATGTGGCTGGCAGAGATCGGCCAGGAGCGGACGTTCGGAGTTGGAGCAGATTCGCCTCTTTTCTCTCTGTTTCCCCATTACAGCTATGATCCTTTGGTCGGCTCTCTGCGGTGCGAAAATCGATGTTCTGCTCGTTGGGCGTTCAGATCAGTGAGATGGGGTCAAGGGCGAATGACCATGAAAGGATTTCTTCAAGCGGCGACCTTTTTGATGTTGCTGCTTTCAAGTACCGCTAATGCCGGTTCCTGGTTCCAGCCGTGCGAGGCGGCACTGACTACGCGCCTCTTTAGCAAACTGAATGACTTCTATCTCTCCCATTCAGATGTGCGTAAACCCACACTCTGCTTCCGTCTTAACGACAGAGAGTTCTTGGTCACACAGATCGACACCGGTCGGATCGAACAGGGTTTGTATTACTTCAACGCAACCGATGGCACATACGCTTTCCCGGATAGGTACTACAGAGCCAACCTTTCAGTCCCGCTTGAGTTCAACGGCCCCAACAAGAAGCATTTTGCTCTCTTGCTGACCAATAATCTGCATGGCGGAATTTGGGACGCTATCTACGAAGTGCTCTACCTCAAGCCTAAAGAAGGAGGCAAAGCATTTGAGCTTGAATCCTTGTTCTATGTGAACCAGGACCCTGGGTGCGGCATGTGCGGTGAACGCATGCTAGACGGTGTGGCAGCCAATATTGACTCCATCAACGTTGAGAACGAAGGGACTCCCCAAACAACACTGGTCTTTAAAATCACAGAACAGACCTGCCCGAATGGAGAAAAGCGCTCAGTCCAACGTCGGTTTGCATGGCAGTCCAATCATTTCGTAGAACAGAAGCGCTGACGGCTTCGGGCTACTCTCAAAATGGATCGTTTCAGTTTGAGTAGCCAATGTCCGCAGTGGGTCGACTTCTGCCGGTTTCAATGGGCACAGACCGGCCAATAGCTGCCTGCGAGGGCTGGCAATGAATCGCCAAAAGCAGACCAAGGGCACGCTGCTAAACTCCATGATGTAGCCAAAGGTCATGCTCCCTTTTAGATCCGAATCGAATTATGACTTTTACATCTAGGCATGGAAGAAATGGAAAAGGACGAACTGAAAGATTTTTTCCCTTCCGGGCTCTATTTAAGTATTCCAACAGCAATATCACTTGCATTCATGTTTTCAGGAGGGACAGGGGAATTACAATTACCGATATTACTAGCAATCGGAATATTGACCCTCCCAGGTTCGCTTATACTATTCTTGATCGGGTTTTATTTTGCATTTTTAGGAAGAGCAGGAGAGACTATTGCATTAATCTGTACTCTGGTTTCAATCCCAAACTCACACGTAATGGGGATGATTTACGCAAAAATATATTACAAGAGCAAACGCAGGTCGGCAAAAATATACTGGAAGAGAGGCATTAGAGAATGCCCTAAATGCAAGGGATTAATAGGCCTAAGGACTGTAAAGTGCTCTTTCTGTAATGCAAAAACATCTCCGGCGTACGTGGAGGATATATCAGCAAACCGACAGGTCACAAAGATTCTTTCCATGCATGAGGCAGGGCTGTCCAACAGCCATATAGCTGACCGCCTAAACCAATCCGGCCAGTTCTTTCTTGTTGATGGTGGTGCATGGGATAGCGAAAAAGTAAAAGAGATAATTGATCAATTCAGTGAGGGGCAAGCAGCTGTAAAGTAGATCCATCCCCCCCTATCAGTTAAAAGGGGCGACTGCGGTAGCTACCGCTTACAACTGAAAAGGTAGTCAGGGCTAGCTCAAGCATTGGTCAAGTTAGATTCAATGTCCGCTTTGGGGCGAATTATTTCCATTGGTACGATGCAGCCCGCACGAACTGCGCACGGGCGTCCTCCGGCAACCATGAAAACTCTTTCTTGAGCCCACAATCGCAAGCATCACAGCCCTTCGATATGTCCACTTGCTGCCAGTGGTCGGAGCGGCATACCTCGGCCCAGATTTGCAAGAAAATGGCCGGGGTCTCGGGGTCATGGGATAGTTGATTCAATACGGCCGAATAGAACGTCCATGGCTTTTCCCAATCTAGGAACGCGTTTGCAACCTTAATAAGATCGGATCTGGCCATGATGCGAAAGCTCGAACAATGAGGAACTACGATATTACGTCGAATGTTGCTCTCGGGCGAGCCGACGGACCGCTCAGGGTCGATCTCTGCCCTTCGCGACCGACAGAGATCGGCCAAAAGCTGACCTCATGGCTGATACGTGAGTATGATCCGAGCTATCCGGGCATCATCGGACCCACGCTTATGCCAGCATCCCAAATCCGCCCCTCACCCGCGCCATTACTCATGCAAGGCGAAACGGTCGTCTTGTTCGACGGCGTATGTAAGCTGTGCAATGGCTGGGCGAAGTTCCTGATCCGTCATGACCGCCACCGGCGAGTCCGGTTGGCGGCAGTGCAGTCCCCCGAAGGGCAGGCACTGCTTGCCTGGGCAGGTTTGCCCGTGGATCAGTTCGACACCATGGCGGTAATCCGCGACCACCACTATTGGGTGCGTTCGGACGCATTTTTCGAAGTCATCGCTCAACTGCCTGCCACTTGGCGTCCAGTGGAACTTCTCCGCTGCGTCCCCCGCACGCTTCGAGATTGGGCGTACGATCGCATTGCGCTGAATCGTTATCGGCTCTTCGGAAAATACGACACGTGCCTCTTGCCTGATCCCGATCACGAGCAACGTTTTTTGAAGGCCCCAAAGTGAGGACCTTGGCGCGCATTAACTGGATCGCCCGAGGAACTCTGGCATTCATGTTCGCCTACCACGGCCTCGTTCCCAAGTTGCTATGGCTAAGCCCAGGCGAGCGGACCATGATCCAGTCTCACGGGATCACCCAGGTTGAGCTCTTCGCCAATCTTGCCGGAGCCGCAGAAATTGCCCTGGCCTTTTGTCTATTACTCGCACCACGCAGTTACTGGCCACTTGCAGTCGCTGCGTCAGCGCTACTTGCTCTGTTGCTGGATGTTGCGATTTTCAATCCAGCAATGCTGATTGATGCCTTCAATCCCGTCTCACTCAATATTGCCGGCATCGCCCTGTGCGCAATTGCCTGGAACACCAAGGCTTGAGCAAAAGCGCAGGAATTGAAACAAATTCATTTGAGCGCTCTAACCCTGACCAGCGCGGCTGGCTTTAGAGTAGAAAAATAAATCCCATTAGCTCCGCACACGGGTGCCTATGGTGGAAGTAAAAAACGACTTCCACCCTACTACTGCTCATGGATTCGGCACATCCAGGTAAACACGGATACCCAACTCCTCAAACAGCTTCAGCACGCTGCTCAGTGCAACGGTACCCTTCCCCTTTTCGATGTCGCGCAGATGAACATGGCTTTTTCCGATTATGTCAGCCATGTCTTCCTGAAGAATTTTCTGCGCTTTTCTGGTTTTTCTCACGACGTTGCCGATGTCTTCGGCAGTGCGCACCTGAACGTAGCTGGCCATGGTCTGCCTCTGAAAATCTAAGTTTTGTTTTCGATTACAAGAATGATGTTTACAAAGTTGAGGAAAACGAAACTATGGCTTCGTTTTCAAATTCAGTGCGGGGGGGAAACTCAAAAATGAAATTACCCTTTCGTCTCTGAAAAGGAGAGCAACACCGATGAAAAACGAAAGCAAGATTCCGGCGAAGCCGGGGCCATATACAGAGGACAAAACCTTTGATTGCTTTCCGGGGGTGGCCTTCCATCGTTTTAGAAGGCCACTCGCCCTGCCGCCCGGCACTCATCGAACCAACAGCCCAGCGGCAGACTGCGCAGAAGATCAATCAACAACCTGCATCTGATCCTGCAGCTGGGGATAGTCCGTGTAACCGCGCGCGCCACCGCCGTAGAAGGTCTGCGGATCAGGTTCGTTCAGCGGGTGGCCGGCGCGCAGGCGCAGCACGAAGTCAGGGTTGGCGAGCGCCCACCTGCCGACCGGAGACACGTCCGCCAAGCCGGTCTCGACGTCCTGCCCGATGAGCTCCAGTGGCCGGTTCACCCGGTTGACCAGCAGGGCATTGGGCCACAGGGCGCGGATGTCCTTCAGGAGCGCTTCGTCCCCGTTGTGGGCGATGTGCAGGTAAGCCAGGTCCAGTTTCGCAAGCTCCGCCACCAAGGTGCGGTACAGCTCGCCATAGCCCGAACCTTCATCGATGCCGCCCAGGCGCGAGCCCGGCGACAGGCGGATGCCCGTGCGGTCGGCGCCGATCTCCTCAGCCACCGCCGTCGCGACCTCCAGGGCAAAGCGCATGCGGTTGGCAATCGACCCGCCGTAGGCGTCGTCGCGGGTATTGGCATTGGGCGAAAGGAATTGCTGGATGAGATAGCCATTGGCGGCATGGATTTCCACGCCGTCCGCGCCCGCCTCGATCGCACGGGCGGCGGCCTGGCGGAAATCGGCGACGGTGGCGCGGATTTCCTCAAGGGACAGCGCCCGCGGTTCGGGAACCTGCTTCAGGCCGGTGGGCGTGTGGATCTGCGCATCGGGCTCGATGGCGGACGGCGCGACCGCCCGACGCCCATGCGGCGTGTTGTCCGGGTGGGACATGCGCCCCGCGTGCATGACCTGGATAAACAGATGCCCGCCTTTGGCATGCACCGCGTCGGTGATTTCGCGCCAGCCAGCCACATGGGCGTCGGAATGAATGCCCGGGGAGTTGAGGAAGCCCTGGCCATCCTCGGACGGCTGGGTGCCTTCGGATATCAGCAGGCCCAGCGAGGCACGCTGCGAGTAGTACTCGGCAGCGAACTCGCTCGGCGTGCCGCCGGGCAGCGCGCGGCTACGGGTCAGCGGGGACATCGCCAGGCGATGCGGAAGGTTCATGCGGCCGATTCGAATTGGGTCCCAAAGCGTGGTCATCTTGTCGTACTCCGCTATCAAGAGGTCGGGAAATAGCGCGTGAAGCGCATGGACCACACAATAGGTTGTTCCAGTTTTAGCGGTAAAGACGGTATTGTTTGGACAGCATGTCTCAAATATGGATCACTTTATGGACCTGTCCGCGCTGGCTGATTTTCATCTGGTCGTCTCTCAAGGCGGTTTTGGCAAAGCCAGCCGCGCCAGCGGACGGCCCAAGGCCACCTTGTCCAGACGGGTCATGGACCTGGAACACAGCCTCGGGATACGGCTGCTTGAGCGCGGTTCGCGCTCGCTGCGCCTGACGGAGGAAGGGCAGGCTTTGCTGGAGCGCATCCAGGGCCCGCTGGGGGAAATTGTCGAGGCCGGCGAAATGGCGGCCGCCGGCCTGTCAACGCCGCGCGGCCGGTTGCGCGTCAGCGCACCCGTGCTGTTCTCGTCCACCCTGCTCGGTCGCCTGGCGGCCGGCTTTGCCAGGGCCTATCCCGACGTGCGTCTGGAGATCACGGCCGACGACCGCGTCACGGACCTGGTGGAGGACGGCTACGACGTGGTGATACGCATCAACCCGAGCCCCGATGCGACACTGGTAGGACGCTGTTTCGCACGGGACGAAATGCTGCTGGTCGCGGCGCCTTCGCTCAAGCGCCCGACTGCTGCGCCCGGCGGGGAGGCGCCATCCGTGCCCGCCGTCGTATACGCAAGCAGATATGACGGCGGCGTGTGGCGCTATCAGGATGGCGACACGCTGAACAGCGTCGTGCCCGACGTGCAGATCCGCATGTCGTCGATGCTTTCGATACGTGATGCGGTGATCGCGGGCGCGGGCGCGGCATTGCTTCCCAGGTCGCTGGCGGAAACCGCGGTGGGCAGGCGTGACCTCGTCGTCTGGGGCCGCATGCTCGATCGCCCCATCGAACTGTGGGTCCTGCATACTTCCCGCCGCCTGGTCAGCTCGAAGATCAGCGCCTTCGTGGAGTATCTCTGCAATGCGTTCCCGACGCGTGTTCTGACCGGCATCGATCTGTAGCCCGCCAACGGCTTCGATGTTATGCGCGGCTCAAGAAGACACTCGCTTGCGCCTTTATCTCGATCGGAATTTGAGAAAGTCCAACAAGCCGAAAGCCTGAATTTCCGCATTGGGTCGATTTCTGCTGGTCGCGGCAGGCAGGGAGCGGCCAAAAGCTGATCTTAGATTTGCAAGGTGAGTCCCCAACTGCCCCCTGATGCCTAATTCATGTGGCCATCTGGAAGTGAAGGTTGGGAAAGATCAGGCCAGCGAAGCGGGCCGGCAGACCCGCCTTAACAGAGCGAGAGCGAGGGGATTCGCTGATCACAATCCCCGCTTCGATAAGGCGGCCCAGTTCCTCGGTTGCCAAGCGATCTTTCAAGCCAGTAAACACCTTGAACTCGGCCCGGGGCATCGAGCCTTGCGTCAAAAGCGCGAGCACCGCGGGCGCGCTTGTCGGCCTGATCCCGGCTCGCCGCAGCTCAAGATCGGTTGCGAACGCATGGGTGAGCCGTTCGCGCAGCTCCGCCGGGTTGAGCGATTGCGTCATGTAGTCGATCTGATCACGACAGACGTCCAGCATGAATTCGATGAAGCTGAAGTAGTGGTGCTGGGAAAGCTGGCCGCGACCATCGTAGTCGCCCTCTCGCGGTCTGTCGGCCAAGGCCAGGAACTGGTAGTAGTCCTCCTGCCGGCGAGCCAGACCACGGGAAAGGGACCAGAGGATGGGCCGCATGCCCAACTGCACCAGTTGCAGATGGGTGAGCAGGCGGACAACGCGCCCGTTGCCATCCAGGAATGGGTGGATCAGGGCACAGCGGTGATGGTTCGCCAACACTGCAATCAGTTGCCGCCTGGGGTCCCTGATCCTGCCAAAGTGCTCCTGCAGATGCTTGAGCATCGGAAGCACAGCCGACGCCGCCGGCGCTATGTGTGCGCCGACCTGCACCTGCTCATTCTCCTCGCCCCGCAGCCTTCCCGGAGTCATCTGGCGACCATCATCCAGGGTGAGGTCCTGCTCAGTCGCGTCCTTGAACAGTCCGTAGTGGATCATCCGTATGAGGTTTGGATCGAAGAGGCTCGCAAAGCTCTCTGGCGGGCGTTTGCGCAATAACCGCTCAAGAAACTCCTGCACATACATGTGATGGACGGCGAGATCCGTGAGCTGCTTTCTGGTCCGTTTGGTTACTGAACGGGCAGCTTGAAGGTCTGCAATCTCGGTGCGATGCCCCTCGATCAGGTTCGAGTAGTAGGTGTTGGTAAGCCTCAAGAGGCCCGCCAGCTGATCGCTGGTTTCCGCGGCCAGCCGTCCGGCCAGGAATTCCGCCTTTCGTGGCAACTGGTCTGCCGCCTGGATGATCGAGTCAGGCAGGTTCTCCGGCAGAACGGGATCGAGATAGCTTTTGGATGTGATCATCGGAGGCTTCTACGGGCGTTTGGCTGACAGCATAGCCTGGTTTTCTGCGGAAATTTTTGCGGAAACGTTTACCTCTGTAAACCACATGAATCAAGGGTTACGCGGCTAGCCTGGTAGAAAATCTCGCTTCTATTTGCGGATTTTTTTGCGGATATCTTTTTCCGTATTTTCGCCACGTCTTCCGCGCAAGAAGCTTGTGTAGCCTGTAGGGTGGATCACGCCTCACCGATCCACCTTCGACCTCCACGCGGGTGCCAATGGTGGAAGTGAAAATCGACTTCCACCCTACCGCGCGTTCACGCGCTGATCAGGCGTAGTTGGTGCCGACCCGGCCTTGCCGGCGCGGTGGTCGATGCCCGGACGATGGGTATCGCTGCGCTCCACGCCATCCTACGGGGCCCTCGGGACGGTTGCTCCTGCGAAAAGCCCGCCCCCGCGCAAACCGCGGCGAACCGCCCCATGGCACTGTGCGATCGCGTCACATCCCCGTAAAATCGCGCTCTTTTTCCCGGACCGCCGCCATGAGTTCCCAAGAAACCCCCGTCCTCGCCGAGAAGAACCAGCCCGACCTGGTCTACGGCCTGGAAGACCGCCCGTCCCTGCCCGTCGCCCTGCTCGCCGCGCTGCAGCACCTGCTGGCGATCATCGTGCCGATCGTCACCCCCGGCCTGCTGATCTGCCAGGCGCTGGGCGTGTCGCCGCGCGACACCAACCTGATCGTATCGATGTCGCTGGTGATCTCCGGCATCGCCACCTTCGTCCAGTGCAAGCGCTTCGGCCCGTTCGGCGCCGGGCTGCTGATCGTCCAGGGCACCAGCTTCAACTTCGTCGGCCCGCTGATCGCCGGCGGTGCGCTGATGGTGAAGAACGGCACGCCGGTGGAAGCGGTGATGGCGGCGATCTTCGGCGTGGTGATGGCCGGCTCCTTCGTGGAGATGGGCGTGTCGCGCATCCTGCCGTTCGTGAAGCGCCTGATCACCCCGCTGGTGACCGGCATCGTGGTGCTGATGATCGGCCTCACGCTGATCAAGGTCGGCCTGATCAGCATGGGCGGCGGCTTCTCCGCGATGGGCAACGGCACCTTCGCCAACGGCGAGAACCTGATGCTGTCCGGCCTGGTGCTGGCGATCATCGTCATCCTCAACCGCATCCCGGTGGTGTGGATGCGCAGCGGCGCCATCGTCATCGCCCTGGCCGTGGGCTACGCGCTGGCCGGCTACCTGGGCCGCCTGGACTTCACCGGCATGCACGAAGCGCCGGCCTTCCAGGTGCCGGTGCCGCTGCACTTCGGCCTGGGCTTCTCCTGGGCGCTGTTCATCCCGATGCTGGTGATCTACCTGGTGACCTCGCTGGAAGCCATCGGTGACATCACCGCCACCAGCAAGATCTCCCGCCAGCCGGTGGAAGGCCCGCTGTGGATGCAGCGGATCAAGGGCGGCGTGCTGGTGAACGGCGCCAACTCGCTGCTGGCCGGCCTGTTCAACACCTTCCCAAGCTCGGTGTTCGCGCAGAACAACGGGGTGATCCAGCTGACCGGCGTGGCCAGCCGCCACATTGGCCTGTGGATCGCCGCGATGCTGGTCGTGCTGGGCCTGTTCCCCAGCGTCGCCGGGGTCATCCAGGCCGTGCCGGAGCCGGTACTCGGCGGCGCGGTGATGGTGATGTTCGGCGCGGTCGCCGCCTCGGGCATCAACATCCTCGCCGGCACCCACCTGGACCGCCGCGCCCTGCTGATCATCGCCGTCAGCCTGGCGCTGGGCCTGGGTGTGTCGCAGGTGCCGGAGTTCCTCGCGCACATGCCCGGCGCGCTGCGCAACGTGCTGGAGTCCGGCGTCGCCACCGGCGGCATCTGCGCGCTGCTGCTGAACTGGTTCCTGCCCGAGTCCGACGCCGCCAGGGCCTCGCACAACGCCTGACCCCGCCACGACGCCACCTCCGGGTGGCGTCGTCGTTTATGCTCCCGGCATGAACACTTCCCTGCGCATCGGCGTCATCGCCGACACCCACGGCCTGCTGCGCCCCGAAGCGCTGGCGGCGCTGCAAGGCTGCGAGCGCATCCTGCACCTGGGCGACATCGGCCCCCAATCGCTGCTCGACCGCCTGCGCGAACTGGCGCCGCTGGAGGTGGTGCGCGGCAACAACGACACCGACGACTGGGCCGGCGCGCTGCCGGAAACCTTGCTGCTGGAGCTGGGCGGGCTGCGGCTTTACCTGATCCACGATCTCAAGCGGTTGGCCATCGATCCGGCGGCCGAGGGCATCGACGTGGTGCTGGCCGGGCATTCGCACAAGCCGCTGAACGAGGTGCGCGACGGGGTGCTGTACCTGAATCCCGGTAGCGCCGGGCCAAGGCGGTTCAAGTTGCCGGTTGCGCTGGCGATTCTGGAGATTCGCGCGGGGCGGCCGGTGGTGGAGAGAGTTTCGCTGGTCTAGGCGCATCGCGGACGGAGTCCGCGCCTGCAGGGCGCGCGGCTTTTCGTAGGATGGCGTGGAGCGAAGCGATACCCATCGTTTTCCCGACAGGCTCGGCTGATGGGTATCGCAAGCTCCACCCATCCTACGGCGGGTCCGCGATTGGGTTTGCACGAGCGCCGCCTATCGGCGGTTTCGCGGACAAGGTCCGCTCCTACGGGATCAAAAGCCCGCCACCTGAGCCAACGGGAAAGGGCGAACATCGCGGCGGAGTCCGCGCCTGCAGGCGCGCGGCTTTTCGTAGGATGGCGTGGAGCGAAGCGATACCCATCGTTTTTCCGGCAGGCTCGGCTGATGGGTATCGCAAGCTCCACCCATCCTACGGCGGGTCCGCGATTGGGTTTGTGCGAGCGCCGCCTATCGGCGGTTTCGCGGACAAGGTCCGCTCCTACGAAAGCAGCGCCCCACTCCCTGTAGGAGCGGACCTTGTCCGCGAAAGGCGTGCAGGGCACGCAATTATGGTTCCAGCAATTGCGCCGCCAGCTGCGCCACCGCCTCCTGCCGCTCGTTCTTCTCGACCCGCTTGCCGCCATTCAGGCTCGACCACTCCGGATGCGCCCGCGCCCTGCGCAGGGTCTCGGGCAGCTTGCCCTCGCGCCACTGCCGGTCTTCCGGCGAGCGCAGCTGGATCGCTTCCACCGCCGCATGCCCCCGGCTTTGCAGCGCCGCCAGCAGTTGCCGCTGACGCAGCGCCAGCAGGCGCAGGACGCTGTCGTCCACCGACAGTTCGCGGCTGCCCTTGAGCTTGCCCAGCAGGCGCTGGCCGTAGTGGCCGACGGTCTGCCAGGCGCCGCCGGCGATGGCGCCGAGCGCCGTCGCCGCGCCGAGGGTCATGCCGCCCACCAGCAGGTCGATCCCCGCGCCCGCCGCCGCGCCGGCCGCGACGCCGCCGCCGAGACGGATGCCCAGCTGGCGCAGGGTTTCCGGGTTGAACAGGTCGTCGCCCCAGCGGCCATCCAGCAGCGGCAGGTCGGCGGCGCGGGCGTCGTCCTTGCGGAAGGCGTAGAGGCTGAGCAGCGCCTTCACGCAGCTGTCCTCGCGCTTGCGCACCTGATCGCGCAGCGTCTCGGTGGCAGCGCGCACGGCAGCGTTGCCGGCGGGCACCAGCTGGCGGCAGGCGGCGACGTCCACCAGCAGTTCGGCGATCAGCCGCGCGCCGGCTTCGCGGCGGGCCAGGGTCTGGGCCTCGTGGTCGGCCACCAGGCGGTCCAGCTGCGGGCGCGCGCGCTCCAGCAGCAGCGCGAGGCTTTCGTACAGGCGCCGTTCACCGTCCAGCGGCGGCGCCACGCTGTCGAAGCGCACCAGCGCGTGCAGGCCGAGGCGGGACAGCGCCTCGCGCCACTGCTCCTCGCGGTGCTGCGGGCTGGCGACGAAGTTGAGCACCGGCAGCAGCGGCCGGGCGCAGGCGGCGAGCACCGCCAGTTCGTCGCGGTACTTGGCCAGCACCGGTTCGCGGGCGTCGATCACGTAGAGGCCGGCGTCGGAGGCGAGCAGCTGGCGCAGCACCTTGGCCTCCTGCTCGAAGCGGCCACGGGCCTCGCTGCCGTCGAGGAAGCGGCGCAGTTTCTCCGGGCCGTCCAGGCGTTCGCCGGGGCGTTCCAGGCCGTCGAGGAAGTCGCGCAGGGCGATGGCGTCCTCCAGGCCGGGGGTGTCGTAGAGCTCCAGCAGCGGCTCGCCGTCCACCGACAGCCGCGCGCCTTCCACGTGCCGCGTGGTGCTCGGGCGATGGGAGACCTCGCCGAAGCCGACGTCGCGGGTCAGGGTGCGCAGCAGGGAGGTCTTGCCGACGTTGGTGTGGCCGACCACGGCCAGTTTCAGCGCATCAGTCATGCCCGGTCTCCAGCCAGCCCAGCGGCGACGCCGAGGTGTGCGGCAGGTGCAGGCGCTCGATGGCGGCGTGCCAGTCGCCCAGGCGCTCGGCGTCCAGCGCTTCGCCCGGCGGCGCCTGCAGCAGCCAGATGCGCGTGGCGGCGGCGCAGCGCGAGAGCTCGGCGATCAGCGCCAGGGTGCCGCGATCCGGCGAGCGGCGCGGGTCGCAGGCGATCGCCAGGCGCGCCGGCGGGTAGCGGGTCAGCTGCTCCAGCAGGTGGCGGCGCTGGGCGCCGTCGTCCAGGTCGCCGGCATTGGCGATGCTCGCCGGCAGTTTCGGTGGCCAGTGGGGCCGGTCGAACAGCTCGATGGAGACCAGCAGCGCGCCCTCGGCGGCGGCCGCCGGGGCCTGCGCCTGGGGTTCGAGCAGCGCGTCCGGCGCGGCGTCGTTGACGCCCAGGCGCTCGCTGGCGGGCATCAGGCGCTCGCGCAGCAGGGCGTAGCCGGGCAGCGAGACGTCCAGCGCCAGCTGCGCGCGGCCGCGCCTCCAGCGCCACAGGCAGAGCAGCCAGAGCGCGCCGCGCAGCAGCACGCCGTAGACCAGCAGGATGCCGACCAGCCAGCCGGCCCAGGCGTGGCGCGCGTTTTCGCTGGCCACCAGGGCATCGCCGCTGGCGCGCACCAGCTCGGCGTCCGGCTGCGGGAAGCCGAGCAGCGCGGGCAGCGTGCCGAGAGCGTGGGTCAGGCCGATGAAGGTGTCACCGCCGAGGATGGTGGTCTCCCAGACGAAGCCGTAGCGCCGCGTCGCCAGCAACGCGAGCATCACGCCCAGCGCGCTGCCCAGCGCCACCAACCACAGGCCGTGGACCAGCAGGCCGAGCGCCCAGCGGGTCAGCTTCTGGCGATCCAGCAGCACCAGCAGCGCCGGTGCGAGCTGCGCGGCCTGGGCATCGCGGGCCAGCTTGCCACTCAGCCAGAGCCACAAACGCCCGAGCGCGCCGGCCGCCTCGCCGCCGGCGCAGAAGGCCAGCGCCCAGCCGAGCAGGGTAATCAGGTGCAGGCCGAGCAGGCTGGCCAGGGCCCAGAACACGTTCACCGGGCGCAGGCCGTCGCCCAGCGCGGCGATGGCCAGTCCGCCGCCGGTGAACAGCGCCAGCGCCAGCAGCAGGTAGAGCGCCAGGCGCGAGCCCTGCACCCAGGTGCGCAGGGCGGCGCGCTGGCCGTCGCGTTCGGCCAGCAGCAACGCGCGGTGCTGCAGGCGCCGGGCGAGATTGCCGCCGGCGACGACGGCGCGGCGGTTGGCTTCGCTGTCTTCCAGGGGACCGACCTGTTCCTCGCGCAGGCGCACGGCCTCGCACAGCCACAGGGATTCGAGGGCGGAAGCGGGAGTTTCGCTCACGGGTTCTCCGACAATCGGTACTGAGGGCAAAGCATAACCGCTGCGTGCGGTGGCGTCCCGGCACCGCCGGTAACACCCGGCGGCGCCAACCCAACCAAGGAGGGGCTCGCGGCGGGCCGCCACGGCCTCAGACTCGCCGGACAAGAAAAATAAAGAGACCTCGCCATGCTGCGCCCGATGCTCAGTGCCTTGCCCCTGCTGCTGGCCGCCGCCACCGCGGCGGCCGTGGAAACGCCCCCGGTGCGCCCCTCCGACTGGGGCCCGGACACCCCGCTGATGCGGGCCGTGCCGCCGCGGGTGCTGGACGCCAGCGTCCGCGCGCGGCAGTCCGACAGCAACACCTCGCAGCTGTGGATCAGCCACACCGACTTCCGCCTGCACGACGACATCGGCTTCTTCATCCGCCGGATGCTGATCCGGATGAGCCCGCTGGCAGGCGCCGGCACGCCACTGATGCTCGACGACCCGAAATCCATGGTCGCGCGCATCCAGGCCGGGGATATCTTCGTCGCCGACGCCACCCTCGCCACGCTGCTCAACGAGGAGCTGCGCAACGCCGGCGCGCCGGTGCGCAACCTCGCCCTCAAGACCCGCAAGGACGGCCAGGAAGTCCGCGGCGAGCTGCTGCGCAAGGGCCGCTGGCGGCCGCTGCGGATGCTCACCGGGATCGAGCAGGCCGGCCCGCTGAAGGTGGCGCTGGTGCCGCAGCGCATCTTCGTCGACGGGGTGGATGTCACGCCGTCGCTGAGCGCCGCGTCCATCGAGATGTCCGAGGTGCTGCAGCTGCACACCGCGCACATGCAGCTGCTCGGCAACCGCATCCTGGTCGACCTCGACGGGCTGTTCCCGCCGCCACGGCTGGACTTCAGCGTGCGCAGCCTGAAGCTCGCCGACGGTGGCATGGACCTGCTGCTGGGCGGCGAGTTGGCCGACCTCGAGTGGCCACAGCTGAAGGCGCCGGAGAGCTACATGTTCATCGAGGGCGGCGATATCAAGATGACGCGGACCATTCTGGTCAAGGCCTACGCGCTGTTCACCAGCCTCAGCCCCGACGCGCCGCTGCTGTTCAACCTCTACGACTACCGCCGCCAGCTGCAGTACGGCGAAATCCGCCTGCGCGAGGACGGCATGGTGCATATCGCCGTTTCTCCCACAAAAGCGCCGGTGAAGGCGCCCGTGCCGGAGGAGAAAGCCCTATGAAAATCCTCCTCGTCCCCCTGCTCTGCCTGGCTCTCGCCGGCACCGCCGCCGCCGAGAGCGCCATCGACAGGCAGCAGCGCGAACTGGGCGTGCTGCGCCAGGGCTGGTTCCAGCAGACGCCGCCGGCCGCCGATTACCGGGCCACGCGCCCTGGCGGCGTGCGCGATTCCGGCCAGGACGGCGTGGGCATCCTGCTCAACGACGTGGACATGTACTTCCAGGGCGATATCGGCTTCCACAGCCCGCGGCTCAAGGGCTGGCTGGTGCCGCTCAGGGCCGGCGAGCCGGTGGATTTCGACCGCCCGCAGGACATGCGCATCGAAGTCTCCGAGGGCGAGGTGATCCTCGATCCCGCGCAACTGGCCAGCCTGTTCAACCAGCACATCCTCGCCTACCCGGACAGCATGCTGCGCAACTTCGTCCTGAGCGTGGAAGGCGACCGCCTGCTGGTGGCCGGCGAGGTGCAGCCGCTGGGTGTCGGGCCGTGGCTGCCGCTGCGGCTGTCCGGCACGCTGACGCTGAACGGCGACAGCCTCGACTACCGGCCCGACAGCGTGAAGGTGCTCGGCGTGCCCAGCTACGGCGCCATGGGCCTGGTGGGCCTGCACCTGGATTCGCTGGTGACGCTGGAGCGCCCCGGCGCGCTGCTGCGGGGCAACGTGATGCACCTGGACTACCACAAGGTCTTCCCGCTGGTGGGCATCGGCGGGCGCGTCGAATCCAGCTGGCTGGACGCCAGCGGCCTGCACCTGAAATTCGCGCCGGAACCGGGCGCCGCCGCGCTGGCCTTCGAGCCGCCGCGCCAGGCCGGGCCGTCGTACATCTGGCTGCAATCGGGCGACCTGAAGATCTTCGAGATCCTCATCACCTACGCCCAGGTGCTGCTCAAGGCCGAGCGCCCGGAGCAGACGCTGGCCTTCAACCTCAAGGACTATCGCAGGGTGCTGGCCACCGGCATCACCCAGGTCAACGAGGACGGCACCTTCTTCATGCGCGTTCCGCCGTCGCCCGGCCCCGCCGCGGGCGAGCGGCTGGTATCCTCTGGCAACGGGAGTTCCCGCTGATGTTCACCCCTGGAGCCACGATGTCCCAAGCCCTGCCCCTGGCGATGATCGCCGCCCTTGCCGAGAACCGCGTGATCGGCGTCGACAACCGCCTGCCCTGGCACCTGCCGCAGGACCTCAAGCACTTCAAGGCCATGACCCTGGGCAAGCCGGTGATCATGGGCCGCAAGACCTGGGACTCCCTCGGCCGCCCGCTGCCGGGCCGGCTGAACATCGTGGTCACCCGCCAGCAGGGCCTGAAGCTGGAGGGCGCTGAAGTCTTCACCAGCCTCGACGCCGCGCTGGAACGCGCCGCGCAGTGGGCGAAGGAAGAGGACGCCGAGGAACTGATGCTGATCGGCGGCGCGCAGCTCTACGGCGAAGCGCTGCAGCGCGCCGAGCGGCTGTACCTGACCCGCGTCGGCCTGAGCCCGGCCGGCGATGCGCATTTCCCCGAGGTCAACGAGCGCCAGTGGCACCTGGCGTCGAGCATCGAGCACGAGGCGGAAGGCGAGACGCCGGCGTATGCGTTCGAGGTGTGGGAGCGGGTCTGACTTCACGGTCCGACACTGGGACGCGGGACGCACCCCAGCCGGCTCGCACAGGAGCTAGCGGAACGGCTCGTCGTTCGACTCTCTGGCGTCGCAATACAGGGTATTGAGCACCGACAACAGCAGCGCCAGGCCCAGTCCGAGAATCCAAGCGAAATACCACATGATCTGTCCTCTAGTCCGGTTGTCCACACAGGCAACGGCTGGTCCGCGCCTCCAGCGAAGCAGGTGCGCCACCGAGGCAGTGCTGCACGATCTCATCCGGCACCCGGTGGCCGTAGCGACCTGAGAGCATGGAGCGACGGCAACGTCCGGCGTGCGCAGCAACGGCCGCCGCGTTCTGGCAAGCGATAGCGATAAGGGCCATGGCGAACCTCCTCAGTAGGCTTTCTTGTCGTTTTCACGGATGAACGCCAGGGTCACCTTGCCGGCCATGACCTTGTAGGCCCAGCTGGTGTAGATGACGATCAGCGGCATGAAGATCAGCGTCGCCACCAGCATCACCTGCAGGGTCAGGCGCGAGGACACCGCATCCCACACGGTCAGCCCGGAGTTCAGGTGGGTGGACGAGGGCATCACGAAGGGGAACAGGGCGACGCCCGCGGTGGCGATGATGCCGGTCATCGACAGGGACGATGCGATGAAAGCCAGCCCCGGGCGCCTGAGCAGCGCCAGCAGCAGGCCAAGCAGCAGGCACAGGCAACCCAGAAGCGGAACGCACCACAGCAGCGGCCAGTGCTCGAAGTTGCGCATCCAGCCACCGGCCACCAGCATTACGCTCTTCGCCAACGGGTCAGGCAGCGCGGCCGGGTCGGCGCCAGCGACGATCACCTGGCCCGGCAGGCGGGCGACCCAGAAACCGGCAGCGACGAAGCACAGCAGGCACAGTGGCGCAAAGCCGATTGCCGCGAGCCTGGCACGGCGGAATACCTCGCCGTCGGTACGCAACATCAGATAGTGCGCACCATGGGTGCTGATCATCGCCGTACTGACCAGGCCACAGAGCAGCGCGAAGGGATTGAGCAGACCCCAGAAGCTGCCGGTGTAGAACGGCCGCAGGCTTTCGTCGAAATGGAAGGGCACACCCTGCAACAGGTTGCCAAAGGCCACGCCGAAGATCAGCGGCGGCACGGCACCGCCGACGAACAGGCCCCAGTCCCAGGTCTGACGCCAGCGCGGATTGGCGATCTTCGAGCGATAGTCGAACCCCACCGGGCGGAAGAACAACGCCCAGAGCACCGCCAGCATGGCCCAGTAGAAGCCCGAGAAAGCAGTGGCATAGACCAGCGGCCAGGCAGCGAAGATGGCACCACCCGCCGTGATGAACCAGACCTGGTTGCCGTCCCAGTGCGGCCCCACGGTGTTGATCGCCACCCGCCGCTCGGCGTCGGAGCGACCGACGAAGGGCAACAGGGTACCCACGCCCATGTCATGGCCGTCCATGATGGCGAAGCCGATCAGCAGGACGCCCACCAGCGCCCACCAGATCAGTTTCAGAGTGATGTAGTCGATCATGTTCGCTTCCTCGGTTCAGCCGTTGGCCGGCAGGACGGTGTCGGTCCGTTCGCCGCTGTAGCGGCCAGTGCCCAGGCTGGCGGGGCCTAGTCGGGCAAAGCGGATCATCAGGTACATTTCCACCACCAGCAGCAAGCTGTAGAAGCCGATGAAGCCGGCCAGCGAGCCGTACAGGCTGGCCGGGGTCAGGCTGGACACCGAGAGGTGCGTCGGCAGCACGCCATATATGGTCCACGGCTGGCGGCCATACTCGGCGACGAACCAGCCCAGTTCGCTGGCCAGCCAGGGTGTCGGCAGGAAGAGCACCGCCCAGCGCAACAACCAGCGCTTGTCGGCAAAGCTGTCCTTCAGGCTGAAGTACAGCGCGCAGGCAAATAGAGCGAAGAAGCCCACGCCCAGGGCGACCATGCCACGGAATGCCCAGAACAACGGGAAGACCCTGGGAATGGTGTCGCGCGCAGCCTGGTCGATCATCTGCGGCGTGGCCTGGCCGACATCCTGGATGTACTTCTTCAACAACAGGCCGAAACCGAGATCGGCCTTGTGCGCATCAAATGCAGCCCGGGCCTCAGCATGCGCAGCCGGGTCGGCGTCACGCTTTCGCAACACTTCCAGCGCCCGCACGGCCTGGATACCGGAGAGCACGCGCGCGCGGTTCTGCGCCTGAATGTCGTGGATGCCCGGAATCTGCGTACTCAGCGAACGGGTGCCGATCAACCCCATGAGCCAGGGAACCTGAAGGGCATAGTGGTTGGCACGCGCCTCGTCGTCGGGTATGGCGAACAGCGTGAAGGGTGCTGGTGCCGGGTGGGTTTCCCACATGCCTTCGATAGCCGCCAGCTTGGTCTGCTGCGAAGCGGTGACGGTATAGCCGGATTCGTCGCCAAGAACGATCACCGAGCAGGCCGAGGCAAAACCGAACGCTGCGGCGATACGGAACGAGCGCTTGGCAAAATCCACGTCGCGCCCGCGCAGCAGGTAGAAACTGGAAATCGCCAGGACGAACACCGAAGCAGTCACGTAGCCGGCGGAGACCGTATGCACGAACTTGGCCTGGGCCGTGGGGTTGAACACCATCGCCCAGAAATCGGTCAGCTCCATACGCATGGTCTGGTAGCTGAACTCGGCGCCGACCGGATCCTGCATCCAGCCGTTGGCGATGAGAATCCACAGCGCCGATAGGTTCGAGCCGATGGCCATCAGGAAAGTGACCAGCAGATGCTGCCGTGTCGACAGGCGCTCCCAGCCGAAGAAGAACAGGCCGATGAAGGTCGACTCGAGGAAGAACGCCATCAGGCCCTCGATGGCCAGGGGCGCGCCGAAGATGTCACCGACGTAGTGGGAGTAGTACGCCCAGTTGGTGCCGAACTGGAACTCCATGGTGATGCCGGTGGTGACGCCCAGGGCGAAGTTGATACCGAACAGCTTGCCCCAGAACTGGGTCATGTCCTTGTAGACCTCGCGTCCGGTGAGGACATAGCTGGTCTCCATGATCACCAGCAGGAAAGTCAGGCCCAGGGTGAGCGGGACGAATAGGAAGTGGTACATAGCCGTCACGGCGAATTGCAGCCGTGACAGATCCACCAGATGGTCGCTGAGCATCTGCGCGAGACTCCTTGCAGGGGCGTTACTGCGAAAGGGCGGGGAAGGAAGAAGCAGGAACCCTGTCAAGCAGACCCGCGGAAATCGTCTGAACGTCCTGCGCCAGCCTGGGCTGGTCAAAGAACGCCCACCAGAGCAAACCGAGCAACAGTGTTTTCAGGATGATGGCCAGGGCCAGCTTGCAAGCCAGCGATGACGTGGATGGACGGAGTGCCTTCATCTCGGACAACCAGGGTTCCTACTTCTGAACAAGTCATTACAAGAGACGTGCCATCAACCTGAAACTTATAAATATTCTTATATTTCAAATAGATAATAAAAATTCCAAGACGCAACCAAGGGATAATCCCGTCTTTCTCGCCATATATGGCAAAATCTTCCGACAATTTTGTCAGAGGTTCCGTCATGACCTCGAATGCCGCCCTGGGCGAGCTGGTCGCCTTCCTCGACTGCCTGCCCGAACCGCGCATCATCATGGATCGCGACTACCGCATCGTCGCCGCCAACCGCGCCTACCTGGATGAGTTTTCCTCCGGCGGAGCGCTGATTGGGCGCACCTGCTACGAGGTCTCGCACCACTTCACCGTACCGTGCGACCAGGCAGGCGAAGCCTGTCCGCTGGGACGCTGCCGGAAGAAGGGCACGCCGGAGAAAGTCCTGCACCTGCACCACACGCCGCGCGGCGAGGAACACGTGGCCGTGGAGATGGTGCCGATCCCCGACAGCAAGGGGCAGATTCGCTATTTCGTCGAAACCATGCGCGTACTGCGCCAGGCCAGCAGCCAGGAAGCCGCGCGCGGCCTGGTCGGACGCGCGCCAAGCTTCAGGAAGATGCTCGAACGCATTCAGCGCGTCGCCGCTTCCGACGCCTCGGTCCTGCTGCTGGGAGAGACGGGCACCGGCAAGGAGCTGGTGGCCCAGGCGATCCACGAGGCCAGTGAACGCCGTGACGGGCCGTTCGTCACCGTGGACTGCGGTGGCCTGACGGAGAGCCTCTTCGAAAGCGAACTGTTCGGCTACGAAAAAGGCGCCTTCACGGGCGCCAACCACCGCAAGCATGGCCTGGTGGAAGCCGCCTCGGGCGGTACCCTGTTCCTCGATGAGATCGGCGAGCTGCCACTGTCGCTACAGGTGAAACTCCTGCGCCTGCTGGAGACCGCCACCTTCCGCCGCGTCGGCGGTCTCGAAACCCTGCATGCCGACTTTCGCCTGGTCAGCGCCACCCACCGGGCACTCGATGAGATGGTCGAAGCGGAGAGTTTCCGCCGCGACCTCTATCACCGTATCAACACCTTCCCCATCCACACTCCGTCGCTGCACGAACGGGCCAGCGACATCCCCCTGCTGGCCCGCTCCCTGCTCAAGCGTGTGGATCGCCACAAGAATCGCAGCATCAGCGCCGAAGCCCTGGCCTGGCTGGCCGGGCGACGCTACCTGGGCAATATCCGCGAACTGCGCAATCTGATCGAACGCGCCAGCCTGATGGCCGACGGCGGCGAAATCACCCTCGTCGACTTCCAGAACGAAGCGCAATGCAGCCCATCCAGCCCAGTGCCCAGCGGCGAATATTTCCAGCTGGGCGAACGGGTGGACCTGGAAACCCTGGAATCGCGCTACCTGGCCTGGCTGATGCCGAAGGTCGGCGGCGAGGTGAATGCAGCGGCGCGCATTCTCGGGGTCAGCCCCCGTACCCTGTATCGCAAGCTGAACAAGACGACGGACTAAGCCCCGGCGCGCGGCTGGATGCGCTTCAGATAGAACTCGGCGCAGTAGAGGTCCGCATCACCCTCGCACGCCGCCTGTAGCCACCGGCCGCTGAGCAGCGCGTAGCAGTACTGTAGGAAGTCCACCGAGGTGGCACCGATTTTCTGCGGGTCGCGGTGGCAGGCGGCGATCATCTCGCTGGTGAGGCTGCGCCACTCCAGCGGGCGCTGATGCACGGTTTCCGCCAACCCGGCGAGCTCCGGCCGCGCGCCAATGGCCAAACCTATAGGCCCGAGTTTGCTCGCGAACAGATTCGACCCGGCACACCAGTGCCGGGCGGTTCGCGAGCAAGCTCGCTCCTACGAAAAGCGGAAAACGAAAAACGCGCCCGGAGGCGCGTTTTTCGTGGGAATCAGAAGCGATCGCGGAGGATCGTCTCGTCCGCCGGCAGCCGGCCGATGCGCGGCCTGGCCTCGACGGCCTGCTTGCCGACCGCGATCATCAGGCCGATCACGTGGTTGGCCGGCAGGTTGATCAGCTTACCCACGGCGTCGAAGTCGAAGCCGACCATCGGCACGCTGTCCAGGCCGCGGCCACGGGCGGCGAGCATCAGGGTCTGGGCCACCAGGCCGCAGCTGCGCATGGCTTCGTCGCGCTGGGTCTGCGGCTTGTCGCGGTAGTAGCCGTCGATGGCGCCGACCATGAAGTCCTGCACTTCGGCCGGGGCGCCGTCCCACACGCGCTTGGCGTTGCGCTCCCAGCTGTCGACCTGCGCGCAGACCACCACCAGCATCGAGGCTTCGGTCATCTGCGCCTGGTCCCAGCCCACCTCGCGGATGTGCGCGCGCAGCTGCGGGTCGCTGACGTCCACCAGGCGCACGTGCTGCAGGTTGAAGGAAGTGGGGGCGAGCAGCGCCTGTTGCAGCAGCTCGTCCTTCTCCTCCCGGCTCATCACGTAGGAGGTGTCGAAACCACGGATGGAACGGCGGCTGCGGATGGCGTCATCGATATGCATGGAATTTCCTCTGGCATGCATGGGCGAAAAGGCGCGCATGGTAAGCCGAGCGGAAGGCCCGTTATAGAACGGCGTATCGATAGTGTTCATCCAGCATTTCGATGGAATGGCGCGGGCGCACGCCCGCGAGGGATCAGCCCTCCAGCGCTCCGGCCGGCGCTGGCGGGGCCTGGCGCTGCTTGGGCGAGGTGAAGGTCAGGTAGCCGTCCTCGACCTTGCCGAAGCGCAGCAGCGCGAGGTCCAGCGCGTAGTTCTGGTAGAGCTTCCACGGCGTGCGGTCGCCCTGCTTGGGCATGCGCCCGGCGGCGCGCCGGATGTAGCCGGAGTTGAGGTTGAGGAAGGGCTCCTCCTTCACCGGCCCGTGGCTCTGGCGCGGCGTGCACTGGCGCATGCCGATGGCGTCGAGGTGGTTGATCAGGCGGCAGAAGTATTCGCTGGAAAGGTCGGCCTTGAGCGTCCAGCTGGCGTTGGTGTAGCCGACGATGGCGGCGAGGTTGGGCAGGTCGCGCAGCATGATGCCGCGGTAGCCCATGCTTTTCGTCACGTCGAAGGGCGCGCCGTCGACGGCCAGCTCGGCGCCGCCGAACATCACCAGGTCCAGGCCGGTGGCGGTGACGATCACGTCCGCCTCCAGCACCTGCCCGGACTTCAGCAGGATGCCCTTCTCGCAGAAGCGCTCGATGTGCTCGGTGACCACCGAGGCGCGGCCCTGGCGCAGCGCCTTGAACAGGTCGCCGTCGGGCACGCAGCACACGCGCTCGTCCCACGGTTTGTAGCGCGGGCTGAAGTGGCGCATGTCGAAGTCCTTGCCCAGTTGCAGGCTGGCCATCTTCAGCAGGAACTTGCGCACCGCGCCGGGAAAGGCCCGGGAGGCCATGAAGAAGATCATCTGCAGGGTCACATTGCGCGCCCGCGCCAGGCGGTAGACCCACTTATCCGGCAGGAAGCGCCGCAGGAAGTTGGAGATCGGGTCCTTCTCCGGCAGGTTGATCACGTAGGACGGCGAGCGCTGCAGCATGGTGACGTGGGCGGCCTTGTCGGTCAGCGAGGGGATCAGCGTGACGGCGGTGGCGCCGCTGCCGATCACCACGATGCGCTTGCCGCTGTAGTCGAAGTCCTCGGGCCACAGCTGCGGGTGGATGATCTGCCCGGCGAAGCGCTCGCGCCCGGCGAAGTCCGGGGTGTAGCCGGCGTCGTAGCGGTAGTAGCCGGTGCACATGAAGAGGAACTGCGCGCTCATGCGCAGCGGCTCGGCCTCGTCGCCGCGCTGCACGCTGAGGTTCCAGCGCGCGCTGGCGCTGTCCCAGTCGGCCTTGAGCACGCGGTGGCGGTAGCGGACCTTGTCCTCGACGCGGTATTCGCGGGCGGTCTCGCGGATGTAGCGGAGGATCGACGGACCGTCGGCGATGGCCTTGGGATCGGTCCAGGGCTTGAAGTTGTAGCCCAGGGTGTACATGTCCGAGTCGGAGCGGATGCCGGGGTAGCGGAACAGGTCCCAGGTGCCGCCCATCGCCTCGCGGCCTTCGAGGATGGCGTAGGACTTGCCGGGGCACTGCTTCTGCAGGTGGCAGGCGGCGCCGATGCCGGACAGGCCGGCGCCGATGATCAGTACATCCAGATGCTCGACGGACATGCGCGGGGCTCCTTGCTGCAACGCCCTGATGAGTCTAGGCGGGAATGCTTCCCCACACCCTACAAGGCAGCCCCGGCGCCACGCCGACCTTTAGTCGTGCGCGGCGCCGTTACAGCTGGGCCTGCACCCAGTCGCGCACCCGGGCGTAGGGGTAATCCTCCAGCGTCGCGTAGCCGGGCAGCGTGCGCGCCCGCAGGCGGGCGAAGACCGGCACGCTGATGCCGCAGAGGAAGCGCGTCACGCAGTCGGCGCTGGGCGCGGCGCCACGGGCGGCGCGGTATTTCTCCAGGAAGGCGGCGCAGCGGTTGGGCAGCGATTGGCCGTCCAGTGGCGGCAGCGCCGGTGGCTCCGGCAGGTGGGCGACGCGGCCGGCGCACACCGAGCAGTGCCCGCACTGCCGCGGCGCCTGCTGGTCGCCGAAATACCGGGCGAGGCGCCCGCTCAGGCAGTCCGCGCTGGCCAGCAGGTCGAGCATGGCGCCGATGCGGGCGATTTCGCTCTGCTCGTGGCGCTTGAAGTAGCGGTGCAGCTCTTCGCTCAGCTTATCCACATCGAAGGCCGCATCGCGCACCGCATAGACCTCGGTCATCTGCTTGCTTTCCAGCTCGATCCAGCCGCGTTCCTGGAAGTAGTCCAGCGCCTTCACCACCCGCGCGCGCTCGGCGCCGTGGCGGCTGTAGAGGGTGTCGAAATCCAGGGTGGCCCACAGCCGCGCGCGGGCCGAGGTGTTGAGGATGGCCTCGACGAACTGCCGCCGCTCGCCCTCGAAACGCCCCAGCAGCTCGGCGGAATCGATGAGCAGTTTGTAGCGATATTCGGCGAAATAGGCGAAACGCGGGGCGATGATGCCGCGCAGCTCCAGCTGCACCAGCAGCGTCTTCAGCGGCAGCTGGCGGATGTTCGACTGGTCCGACAGCGCGGTCAGCATCAGCTCCCACTGGCCGTTCGGCGCCTGGGCGATTTCCTCCAGCACGTTGCGGATGCCCTCGCGCTCGGGGGTGTCGCCGTAGACGAAGTTCTCCAGCACGTTGAGGCTGTCGCGGTTGGCCAGCACCAGGCATTCCGAGCGCTGGCCGTCGCGCCCGGCGCGGCCGATTTCCTGGCTGTAGTTCTCCAGCGACTTGGGCAGGTCGTAGTGCACCACCTGGCGGATATCGCTCTTGTCGATGCCCATGCCGAAGGCGATGGTGGCGACGATGCAGTTCAGCGCGCCGTCCATGAAGCAGCGCTGGATGCTTTCGCGTTCCAGGTGCTCCATCCCGGCGTGGTAGGCGCAGGCGGGAATGCCACGCCCGGCCAGGTGCGCGGCGATCTCCTCGGCGGTCTTCTGCTGGGTGACGTAGACGATGGTCGGCTGCCCGGCGCGGGCCTGCAGCCATTCCACCAGCCGCGCGCGACGGTCGGCGCTGGAGACCGGCTCGACCTGCAGGTCGAGGTTGGCGCGGTAGAAGCCGGTGGTGATCACGTCGGTCTCGGCGATGCCGAACTTGGCGCGCATGTCGGCGATCACCGCCGGCGTGGCCGTGGCGGTGAGCAGCAGCACCTGGGGGATGCAGAACTGCTTCTGGTAGTCCGGCAGCTTGAGATAGTCGGGGCGGAAGTTGTGGCCCCACTCGGAGATGCAGTGCGCCTCGTCCACCACCAGCAGGGAAATCGGCACCTCGCTGATGAAATTGCGGAAGCGCTCGTTCTTCAGGCGTTCGACGGAAATCATCAGCACCTTCAGCTCGCCGCTGCGCGCCCGCGCCATGCTCTGCGCGACCTGTTCGCGGCTCTGCACCGAATCGATGCTGGCGGCGGCGATGCCGTGGCGGGCGAGGAAGGCGAGCTGGTCCTGCATCAGCGCCAGCAGCGGCGAGACCACCAGGGTCAGGTGCGGCAGCAGCAGCGCCGGCAGCTGGTAGCACAGCGACTTGCCCGAGCCGGTGGGGAAGATCGCCGCCGCCGGGCGTCCGGCCAGCACGGCGCTGACCGCCGCCTCCTGGCCGGGGCGGAACTGGCGGAAACCGAAGACGCGTTCGAGGGTGTCGAGCATGCGGGTATCTCCCTTGCCTGTCGTGGACGGACCCTTGAGCCTATGAGTGTCCACTGTAGGAGCGAGCTTGCTCGCGAACCGGAAGCCGGCTGTTCGCGAGCAAGCTCGCTCCTACAAAAAAGCCGTGCAAATGAAAAAGCCGCCCGAAGGCGGCTCTTTCGAGAACGGGCGCGCTTACAGCTGCGGGCCGGCGTTCTTGATGGCGTCGCTCACGTCGAACTTCTTGAAGTTCTCAATGAACTTGCCGGCCAGGCCCTTGGCGGCTTCGTCGTAGGCGGCCTTGTCTGCCCAGGTGTTGCGCGGGTTGAGCAGGCCGGTCTCGACGCCCGGAACGGCCTTGGGCACGTCCAGGTTGATGATGTCCAGGTGCTCGGTCTCGGCACCGACCAGGGCGCCGCTCTGGATGGCGGCGATCACGCCACGGGTGGTCGGGATGTTGAAGCGCTTGCCGACGCCGTAGCCGCCACCGGTCCAGCCGGTGTTGACCAGGTAGACCTTGGAACCGAAGGACTTGATGCGCTTGATCAGCAGCTCGGCGTAGACGCCGGCCGGACGCGGGAAGAACGGCGCGCCGAAGCAGGTGGAGAAGGTCGACTTGATGCCGCTGCCCGAGCCCATTTCGGTGGAGCCGACCAGCGCGGTGTAGCCGGACAGGAAGTGGTAGGCCGCCTGCTCGTTGTTCAGGATCGACACCGGCGGCAGAACGCCGGTCAGGTCGCAGGTCAGGAAGATCACGGCGTTCGGTTCGCCGCCGAGGTTCTTCTCGGAACGCTTCTCGACGTGCTCCAGCGGGTAGGCCGCGCGGGAGTTCTGGGTCAGGCTGTCGTCGGCGTAGTTGGGGGTGCGGTTGTCGTCGAGGACGACGTTTTCCAGCACGGAGCCGAACTTGATGGCCTTCCAGATCACCGGCTCGTTCTTCTCGGACAGGTCGATGCACTTGGCGTAGCAGCCGCCTTCGATGTTGAAGACGACGCCTTCGCCCCAGCCGTGCTCGTCGTCGCCGATCAGGTAGCGGCTTTCGTCGGCGGACAGGGTGGTCTTGCCGGTGCCCGACAGGCCGAAGAACAGGGTGACGTCGCCTTCTTCGCCGATGTTGGCGGCGCAGTGCATCGGCAGCACGTCCTTCTCCGGCAGCAGGTAGTTCTGCACGGAGAACATGGCTTTCTTCATTTCACCGGCGTAGCGCATGCCGGCGAGCAGCACTTTCTTCTGGGCGAAGTTGAGGATCACGCAGCCGTCGGAGTTGGTGCCGTCACGCTCGGGCACGCACTCGAAGTTGGCGACGTTGAGGACTTCCCACTCGTCGCGGCCGGCCGGGTTGTACTGCTCGGGCTCGATGAACAGCGCGCGGCCGAACAGGTTCTGCCAGGCGGTGCCGGTGGTCATCCTGACGGCCAGGTAGTGATCGGCGGCCGAACCTACATGGACGTGGGAAACGAAGTGGTCCTGGGCATTGTTGAAGGCCTGGACACGTTCCCAGAGGGCATCGAACTTGTCGGCCGGGAACGGGCGGTTGATCGCGCCCCAGGCGATGGAGTCCTTGCTGCCGGGCTCTTCGACGATGAAGCGGTCGGCAGGCGAGCGGCCGGTGCGGTGGCCGGTTTCCACGACCAGCGAGCCGTTGTCGGCCAGGCGACCTTCGCCGCGGCGAATGGCTTCCTCGACCAGTTGGGCAATGCTGATATCGGTGTACACGGCTTTATTGGCTTGCGTCATGTGGGTCCCCATCGGCCGGAGCCGAGTCCTCCAAACATTGCGTAGTGACTTCAAATTCCCACTACCACGGGAAAAAGTCGCGGAATTATGCCAGAAAAGAACTGTTTTCGTGCAGCCCCTGATCCGGCAGGAGCGTCATCGGTACGGCTATCGGACGGATAGCGGCGGTCAATGGCGGGTTTCTGACGGTGCCTGGCTACCCCCGCCGGAGAACAGTTGGGCAACGTCCGAGCTGTCGAAACGGTAGCGCTGGTTGCAGAACTGGCAGTCGATCACGATCTCGCCCTCCTGCTCGACCAGCAGGTGTTCGGCGTCCGTCTGTCCCAGGCTGACCAGCGCATTGGCCGAGCGTTCCCGCGAGCAGCTGCAGCGGAACACCAGCGGCTGCGAATCGAACAGGCGCACGTCGTCCTCGTGGTACAGGCGATGCAGCACGGTGGCGTTGTCCAGGCCCAGCAGTTCCTCGGCGGTGAGGGTGTCGGCCAGGGTGGTCACGTGCTGCCAGCTGGCGGCGCGGGATTCGGCGTCGCGCTGACGGTCGGCCGGCAGCTGCTGCAGCAGCAGGCCGCGGGCGCGGCGGCTGTCGGCGCTGAGCCAGAAGCGCGTGGGCAGCTGCTCGGAGGTGGCGAAGTAGGTCGACAGGCAGTCGGCCAGGCTCGCGCCCTCCAGCGGCACGATGCCCTGGTAGCGCTTGCCGTTCCGCGGATCGACGGTGAGGGTCAGCACGCCGTGGGGCATCAGCTCGGCCAGCCCGGCGGCATCGCCGATGGCCTCCGCGTCGTAGCGGGCCAGGCCGCGCACTTCGCGGTCGCTGGAGCATTCCACCATCAGCAGCGGCACCGCGCCGTTGGAGCGCGCCTGCAGCACCAGCAGGCCGTCGAACTTCAGGGTGCCGCACAGCAGCGCGGCGGCGGCGAGCATTTCGCCCAGCAGCTGGGCGACCGGCTGCGGGTAGGTGTGCTTGGCCAGCACCTCGGCGTAGCTGCGTTCGAGCTCCACCAGTTCACCGCGGACATCGGTGTTGTCGAACAGGAAACGCTGACTTTGATCGATCTGAGACATGCAGGGCACAACGCTGGGAGAAGGCACAAATAAATGACAAGTTGATGGCAAAGGTCTATATAGAGCGCGCTTTGCAGTATCCAGCCGTATCCGGATGGATTCGTAAGGGGTCTCGATTTTATGGATAAAGCCAATCCGTTCCAAGCCACCTGGTCCTGGAAGCCTTTCATCGCCTGCCACCTGTTCGCCCTCGCACTGCTCCTGCTGTGGCTCTGGGAACCCGCCCGGGCGGCGATGGACCGCTTCGACTTCGGCCTGTTCCACCTGCTCAACGGGCCGCTGGCGAGCGATACCGCCTGGCGCCTGGTCTGGGCCGTGGCCAGCACCCGCGTGTTCGACCTGCTGGTGGGGGTGATCCTGCTGCTCCTGCTGATCCGCGGCGACTGGATCTTCAAGGCCGCCCAGGCCCGCGCGGCCACCTTCGGCTTCCTCTGCGCGGCCGCGCTGCTGGTGGTGGTGCGTGTGCTCTACGCCAGGATCGCCCACAAGCTGGGCTGGCAGCATCCGAGCATCTCGACGGTCGCCCCGGATGCCGTGCGCCTGGAGCAGTTCTTCCAGCAGTGGGACAACACCCCCTTCGAAGTGAAGGACGACTCCGCCCGCAGCTTCCCCGGCGACCACGCCTCGGTGCTGCTGATCTGGGCGCTGTTCCTCACCCTGTTCGCCCGCACCGCCCTGCAGTGGCTGGTGATCTGGGGCCTGGCGCTGCTGTTCATGCTGCCGCGCCTGGTGGCTGGCGCGCACTGGGGCCAGGACGACTACATCGGCGGCGTGCAGATGGCGCTGGTGGCCCTGGCCTGGAGCTGCTTCACCCCGTTCGCCGCCACGGGCAGCGCCGCGCTGGTGCGCTGGACCGAACCGCTGTTCGACCTGATGGCGAAGATTCCGCTGCTCAACCGCCTGAGCGTCATCGCGGCCTGAGCGGCAGCCGGTCACGGCGAGGCGCCTGCGGCCCTCGCCCGTCGATCATTCCCGCTCGCGGAAGCTGAACAGCTGGCGGCGCTGCTTCTTGGTCGGCCGGCCGTCGGTCTGCAGGCCCAGCGCGCCGGCCTTGCGCATCGCGGCGGCGTCCTCGCGGCGCTTCACGCTGTCGGCGGTTTCCTCATAGAGAAGCTGGGCCTCCGGGGCACCACGGCGGACCATGGACAGCGCCTTGACCACCACCGTGCGCTCGTCGAAGCCGGTGCGGATCACGTATTCCTCGCCGACCTTCGGCTCCTTGCCCGGCTTGCAGCGCTCGCCCCGGCAATGCACCTTGCCGCCCTCGATGGCATCCTTGGCCAGCGAGCGAGTCTTGTAGAAGCGCGCCGCCCACAGCCACTTGTCCAGGCGGACCTTGTCGTCGTCTTTCTCGCTCACTTCACAACCTCGTCATACGGGTCTGAGAGTGTACCGTGCGCCCGCTGGCGGGGCACAACCGGCCTGACTAGAATGCCGGCAAACGCCGGGGACGCCTGCCTTGAAGACATTCGACCACCTGTCGGTGATTGGTTTGCGCGAGTGGATCGCCCTGCCCGAACTGGGCATGGTCGGCCTGCGCGCGAAGATCGACACCGGCGCCAGCACCTCCAGCCTGCACGCCAGCGACATCGTGCCGTTCCGGCGCGACGGGCAGGACTGGGTGCGCTTCGTCGCCCACCTCGGCACCCAGGTGCAGCGCCGCCATCGCTGCGAGGCGCCGCTGGTGACGATGAAGACCATCAAGAGCTCCAACGGCCAGGCCCAGACCCGCTACGTGATCCGCACCCTGCTGGCCCTGGGCGACCGCGCCTGGCCGGTGGAATTCACCCTGGCCTGCCGCAAGACCATGCGCTACCGCGTGCTGCTGGGTTCCAAGGCCCTCGTGCATGGCCAGCTGGTGGTCAACCCCGGCCTCACCTACGTGCAAGACAAACCCCTCATCATGGTTCCCGCCACCCTTCCAGGTGATCAATGAAAATTGCTGTGCTGTCGCGCAATCCGCGCCTGTATTCCACCCGCCGACTGGTGGAGGCCGGGCAGCAACGCGGCCATGAGATGGTGGTGATCGACACCCTCCGCGCCTACATGAACATCGCCAGCCACAAGCCGCAGATCCACTACCGCGGCCAGCCGCTGGAAGGCTTCGACGCGGTGATCCCGCGCATCGGCGCCTCGGTGACCTTCTATGGCTGCGCCGTGCTGCGGCAGTTCGAGATGATGGGCGTGTTCCCGCTCAACGAATCGGTGGCCATCGCCCGCTCGCGGGACAAGCTGCGCTCGCTGCAGCTGCTGTCGCGCAAGGGCATCGGCCTGCCGATCACCGGCTTCGCCCACTCCCCCGACGATGTGCCGGACCTGATCGAGATGGTCGGCGGCGCGCCGCTGGTGATCAAGCTGCTGGAAGGCACCCAGGGCATCGGCGTGGTCCTCTGCGAGACGGAGAAGGCCGCCGAGTCGGTGCTCGAAGCCTTCATGGGGCTCAAGCACAACATCATGGTGCAGGAGTACATCAAGGAAGCCGGCGGCGCCGACATCCGCTGCTTCGTGGTCGGCGACAAGGTGATCGCCTCGATGAAGCGCCAGGCCGCGCCCGGCGAGTTCCGCTCCAACCTGCACCGCGGCGGCAGCGCCAGCCTGATCAAGATCACCCCGGAAGAGCGCATGACCGCCATCCGCGCGGCCCGGATCATGGGCCTGAAGGTCGCCGGCGTGGACATCCTGCGCTCCCACCACGGCGCGCTGGTGATGGAGGTGAACTCCTCGCCGGGCCTGGAGGGCATCGAGACCACCACCGGCAAGGACATCGCCGGGGTGATCATCGAGTACCTGGAGAAGAATGGCGGGCCGCACCTGGCGCGGACGCAGGGCAAGGGGTGAGCCGGGGCTTTCGCGACCCATGCCTTGCGCCGGCGAACGCCCGGCCGAGGATGGCCAGGCAGGGTCGGAATGTCCCCTCGGGTCCGCGCGTTCGGTCGGCGGGCGTGAACCTTCCGCCTGCATTGCCGCGCTGAACCCTTCGCGAGCAAGCTCGCTCCTACAAGCGCTCCTGCAACCATCGGATTCAGCCCATGCCCGCTTCCCGCCCCCACGCCGAACTCAAATGGTCGCCTATCGAAGGCCGCGTCGCCCTGGTCGCGCCGGCCTCGGCCATCGCCGAGGAGGTGCTGGAGGCGACCCTGCGCCAGCTGGAAGTGCTGGGCGTGGACTACCACCTGGGCGAACACGCCGACGCGCGCTACCGCTACCTGGCCGGCACGCCGCAGCAGCGCCTGGAGGACTTCCACGCCGCCTTCGAGCTGGACGGCGTCAGCGCCGTCTGGTGCCTGCGCGGTGGCTACGGCTGTGGACAACTCATCCCGCAGCTGCACTGGAAGCGCCTGCGCGCCGCCTCGCCGCGTCCGCTGATCGGCTTCTCGGACATCTCCATCCTGCTCAGCGCCTTCCACCGCCACGGCCTGCCGGCGATCCACGGGCCGGTGGCCACCGCCCTCGGCCTGCAACCACTCAGCGCGCCCAGCGAACAGCACGAGCGCCTGGCGTCGCTGGCCTCGGTCAGCCATGTGCTGGCCGGCGCGCCCGGCAAGCTGGCGGTGCGGCACCTGGCCGGGCCGAAGGGGGCCGTCGACGGCGAGCTGATCGGCGGCAACCTCACCGCGCTGGCCTGCATGGCCGGCACCGAAGGCGCGCTGCATGTACCGGACGGGGCGATCCTGATCCTCGAAGACGTCGGCGAACCCTACTACCGCCTCGAACGCAGCCTCTGGCAGCTGCTCAACAGCCTCGGCGGAGCGCGCCTGGGCGCGGTGTGCCTGGGCGGCTTCACCGACTGCCCGCGCAAGGGCGTGGCGCACAGCCTGGAAGAGATCATCACCGAGTACGTCGCCACACTGGGCGTTCCGCTCTACCACGGCCTGCCCAGCGGCCACGGCGCGCATAACCGCGCCTGGCCCTACGGACGCCGGGCGCTGCTGGAAGGGAAGGCCCTGCGCTGGGATCAGTGAGCGTCGCGCGGCAGCAGCAACCCGAGCGGCAGGCAGACCCGCGCTTCCACGCCGCCGCCCTCGCGGTTGCGCAGCTCGATGCTGCCGCCGTGCTGCGCGGCGATGCGCTTGACGATGGCCAGCCCCAGGCCGGTGCCCTTGCCGCCGCGCGCCTTGTCGCCACGGGTGAAGGGATTGAAGATGCTGCCCAGCTCCTCGGGGTCGATGCCGGCGCCGCGGTCGAGCACGCTGAGCACCACGTAGGGCGCGCCGCCGCCACCGGCCACGTGCGCCGCCACCTCCACCTTGCCGCCGCCGTGGTTCAGGGCGTTGTCGATCAGGTTGCCGAGCATCCGCTTGATCGACACCCGGCGGAAGCGGAACGGCGGCAGCGTCTCCAGGCACAGGCGCACGCGGTTTTCGTTCTGGTTGAAGGCGTCGGCCACTTCGCGGATCAGGTCGGCCAGGTCGCCCTCCTCCACCGGCTCGTCGCGCCCGTCGCGGATGAAGGCGAGGAACTGGTCGAGGATGGCGTCCATGTCCTCGATGTCGCGCACCATGTCCTCGACCATCTCGCGGTCGCTCTCGGGCATCAGCTCCAGCGACAGGCGCAGGCGCGTCAGCGGCGTGCGCAGGTCGTGGGAGACGCCGGCCAGCATCAGCTCGCGCTCGCGCCCGACCTGCTCGACGTCGTCGGTCATCTGGTTGAAGGCGCGGTACACCTCGGCCATCTCGCTGGGCGTTTCCGGCCCCAGCGGCAGGCGCACGCTGCGGCCCTTGCCGAACTCCCGCGAGGCCGCCACCAGGCGCTTGAGCGGCTGGCTGAGCTGGCGCACGAAGATCCACGCCGCCGCGGTGGAGAGCAGGCCGATGCCAAGGAACCAGCCGAGCACGCTCCAGATCTGCTGGCCGCGCAGCGGGTGCGGGTAGAGCGGCACGCCGATCCAGCCGTCACCCAGGGTCGGCGCGCGCACCCAGAGCATCGACGGGTGATGGATGCGCAGGCGGGTCTCGGTGTTGATGCCCAGTTCCATGCGCATCTGCCGCTGGAAGATTTCCGTGTACGGCCAGTGCTGCTCCTCCGGCTGGCCCTGCTCGTGGGGCGCCCATTTCAGCCCGGCGGACTGGGCGATGGCCTCCCGCGACCGCTCGTCCGCCGCCCAGTAGGCGCGCACCGTCAGCGCGGCGCCGTGGCTGTACTGGCGGTCGACCAGCATGTCCTCGTTCATCAGCAGGTAGACCAGGGTCAGCGCCTTGGAGAACAGCACGACGATGAGCACCAGCCACAGCGTGCGGGAGAAGAAGCTTTGCGGGAACCAGAGGGGCGTTTTCATGCTTTGAAGCGACAAGCTTCAAGCCACAGGCCTCAAGCAAAAGCGCTGCCGGAGCATGGCACCGCTTGCAGCCTGAGGCTTATCGCTTGCAGCTTAACGTTTGGCTCCATCCGGAACGAAGACGTAACCCACGCCCCAGACGGTCTGGATGTAGCGCGGCTTGGACGGGTCGGGTTCGATCAGCCGGCGCAGGCGGGAAATCTGCACGTCGATGGAACGCTCCAGGGCGTCCCACTCGCGGCCGCGTGCCAGGTTCATCAGCTTGTCGCGGGTCAGCGGCTCGCGGGCGTGCTTCACCAGGGCCTTGAGCACGGCGAACTCGCCGGTGGTGAGCATGTGCACTTCCTCGCCCTTCTTCAGCTCGCGGGTGGCCAGGTGCAGTTCGTAGTCGCCGAAGCTGACCACTTCGTCCTCGCCCGCCGGCGCGCCCGGCACCAGCGGCGCCTGGCGGCGCAGCACGGCCTTGATCCGCGCCAGCAGCTCGCGCGGGTTGAACGGCTTGGCCAGGTAGTCGTCGGCGCCCTGCTCCAGGCCGGAGATGCGGCTGGACTCGTCGCCCTTGGCGGTGAGCATGATGATCGGGATCTGGTTGTTCGCCTCGCGCAGGCGCTTGCACGCGGAGAGGCCGTCCTCGCCCGGCATCATCAGGTCCAGCACCACCAGCTGGAACAGCTCGCGGGCCAGCAGGCGGTCCATCTGCTCGGTGTTCTCGACGGCGCGGACGCGGTAACCCTGTTCATCGAGGAAGCGTTCCAGCAGACGGCGCAGGCGCGCGTCGTCGTCGACCACGAGAATCTTTTCGCCTTCGGGCAGGGTGGCAGCGTTGCTCATGGAAACTCCCAGAATCTGATTCGGCGTGCATTATCGCCCAGCGGGCGGAGGGCACGGCCTGTCCATTGTTAGCAGATTTTTCCCCGACCGGCCGCCCACGGGGTGAAATTGTCGTGGGTATAATGCGGCGCTTTTGCGGCGGGGCGCTGTCACAGAAGCAGTCGCGGGGCCGGCACCAGCATTCCCCGCCCTCTGCTCGATATGAGCTTGTTCATGATCCCGCGCGCCGGCCCCAACGCCGTTGTGCCGACGCGCAGCAGATCATGCGCCCCGTTTTCGATTGTCTTGCCAGGTAGATTCATGGACAGCATCAACTCCCGTATCGCCGAAGAGCTTTCCGCACTGCCCTCCGGCCGCGTTCAACCGCAGCAGGTCGCCGCTGCCGTCGCACTGCTCGATGAAGGCTCCACCGTTCCCTTCATCGCCCGTTACCGCAAGGAAGTCACCGGCAGCCTGGACGACACCCAGCTGCGCCTGCTCGAAGAGCGCCTGCGCTACCTGCGCGAACTGGACGAGCGCCGCACCGCGATCCTCGCCAGCATCGAGGAACAGGGCAAGCTGACCCCCGAGCTGGCCCGCGAGATCAGGCTCGCCGACACCAAGACCCGCCTCGAAGACCTCTACCTGCCCTACAAGCAGAAGCGCCGCACCAAGGGCCAGATCGCCCTGGAAGCCGGCCTCGGCGAGCTGGCCGACGCGCTGTTCAACGACCCCGGCCTGACCCCGGAAACCGAAGCCGCGCGCTTCGTCGATGCCGAGAAGGGCTTCGCCGATACCAAGGCCGTGCTCGAAGGCGCCAAGTACATCCTCATGGAGCGCTTCGCCGAGGACGCCACCCTGCTCGACCGCCTGCGCGTGTTCCTCAAGGACAACGCCACCCTGACCGCGCGCATGGTGCCGGGCAAGGAAAGCGAAGGCGCCAAGTTCAGCGATTACTTCGAGCACGACGAGCCGCTGAAGAACGCGCCGTCGCACCGCGCACTGGCGATCTTCCGCGGTCGCAACGAAGGCGTGCTGAGCGTCGCGCTGAAGGTCGGCGAAGAGCTGCCGGGCACCGCGCACCCGTGCGAAACCATGATCGGCGAGCGCTTCGGCATCAGTAACCAGGGCCGCCCCGCCGACAAGTGGCTGAGCGAAGTGGTGCGCTGGACCTGGAAGGTCAAGCTCTACACCCACCTGGAAACCGACCTGCTGGGCGAGCTGCGCGAAGGCGCCGACGCCGAGGCGATCAACGTCTTCGCGCGCAACCTGCACGACCTGCTGCTGGCCGCCCCGGCCGGCCCGCGCGCCACCCTGGGCCTGGACCCGGGCCTGCGCACCGGCGTCAAGGTCGCCGTGGTCGATGCCACCGGCAAGCTGCTGGACACCGCCACCGTCTACCCGCACGTGCCGAAGAACCAGTGGGACCAGACCATCGCCGTGCTCGCCGCGCTGTGCGCCAAGCACCAGGTGGAACTGATCGCCATCGGCAACGGCACCGCCAGCCGCGAGACCGACAAGCTGGCCGCCGAGCTGATCAAAAAGTATCCGGCGCTCAAGTGCACCAAGATCATGGTCAGCGAAGCCGGTGCCTCGGTGTATTCGGCGTCCGAGCTGGCCGCGAAGGAATTCCCCGAGCTCGACGTGTCGCTGCGCGGTGCCGTCTCCATCGCCCGCCGCCTGCAGGACCCGCTGGCCGAGCTGGTGAAGATCGAGCCGAAGTCCATCGGCGTCGGCCAGTACCAGCACGACGTCTCCCAGCTGCAGCTGGCGCGCAGCCTGGACGCGGTGGTGGAAGACTGCGTGAACGCCGTCGGCGTGGACGTCAACACCGCCTCCGCCGCCCTGCTGGCGCGCATCTCCGGCCTCAACAGCACCCTGGCGCAGAACATCGTCGCGCACCGCGACGCCAACGGCGCCTTCAGGACCCGCGACGACCTGCGCAAGGTCAGCCGCCTGGGCGACAAGACCTTCGAGCAGGCCGCCGGCTTCCTCCGCGTGATGAACGGCGACAACCCGCTGGACGCCTCCGCGGTGCACCCGGAAACCTACCCGCTGGTGCAGCGCATCGCGGAAGGCACCGGCCGCGACGTGCGCTCGCTGATCGGCGACTCGGGCTTCTTGAAGCGCCTGGACCCGAAGAAGTTCACCGACGAGCAGTTCGGCCTGCCCACCGTCACCGACATCCTCAAGGAACTCGACAAGCCCGGCCGCGACCCGCGCCCGGAGTTCAAGACCGCCGAGTTCCAGGACGGCGTCGAGAGCCTCAAGGACCTCAAGCCCGGCATGGTGCTCGAAGGCGTGGTGACCAACGTCACCAACTTCGGCGCCTTCGTCGACATCGGCGTCCACCAGGACGGCCTGGTGCACATCTCCGCGCTGTCGGAGAAGTTCGTCAAGGACCCGTACGAAGTGGTCAAGGCCGGCGACATCGTCAAGGTCAAGGTCATGGAAGTGGACATCCCGCGCAACCGTGTCGGCCTGTCCATGCGCATGGGCGACACCCCCGGCGAGAAGGTCGAAGGCCCGCGTGGCGGCGGTCGTCCGCAGGGTGGCCAGCGCGCCGAGCGCGGCGCCCCGCGCCAGCAGGAGAAGGCCCCGGCGAACAACGCCATGGCCTCGCTGTTCGCCAACGCCAAGCAACTGAAGAAGAAGTGAGGAAGGCCCGATGAGCGAGATACCCAGCCGCGACACGCTGATCAGCGCCTTCAGCGACATGGTCGGCCTGGAGCCGGTCAGCATCGGCGACGGCGTGGCGGAGGTGAGCCTGCGGATGGGCGAGCACCTGCGCAACCGCGGCAACATGATGCACGGCGGCGCGCTGTTCTCGCTGATGGACGTGACCATGGGCCTGGCCTGCTCCGGCGCCCATGGCTTCGACCGGCAGAGCGTGACCCTGGAGTGCAAGATCAACTACATCCGCGCGGTCGCCGAGGGCGAAGTGCGCTGTGTGGCCAGGGTCCTGCACGCCGGGCGCCGCTCACTGGTGGTCGAGGCCGACATCCACCAGGGCGACAAGCTGGTCGCGAAGGGACAAGGCACCTTCGCCCAGCTGTAACCCGCGCCTCCGCATCCGACCTATGCTGTACGCCGGAGCCCGCGGATGGCGGGCGCCGGCGCACCTTTCGCCCAGCCAGGCGACCACGCCGGTGGTGTTCTCCCCTTGTAGACCGACCAGTCCACCCCCATAGTGGGGCGACTGCCGTGTGAAGGACTTCCAACTTGAGCGACCAACTCTCCCGCCGCCTGACGCTGCTCGGCGATGCCGCCAACCTGTCCCTGCTCACCCAATGCCTGCACGGTATCGAGCGCGAATGCCTGCGCGTCGACGAGCACGGCAAGCTGGCGCTGACCCCGCATCCGCGCGCCCTGGGCTCGGCCCTGACCAACCCGCAGATCACCACGGACTATTCCGAATCGCTGCTGGAATTCATCACGCCGACCGCCAACAGCGTCGAGAAGACCCTGGAGGACCTGGGCGAGATCCACCGCTTCGCCTACGACAAGCTCGACGGCGAATACCTGTGGAGCCCGTCGATGCCCTGCGAACTGCCGGACGAGGAGAGCATCCCGATCGCCCGCTACGGCAGCTCGCACATCGGCCGCCTGAAGTACGTCTACCGCAAGGGCCTGGCGCTGCGCTACGGCAAGACCATGCAATGCATCGCCGGCATCCACTACAACTTCTCCCTGCCCGAAGGGCTGTGGGAACTGCTGCGCCAGGCCGAAGGCAGCGAGAAGAGCGCGCGGGACTTCCAGTCGCACCGCTACATCGCGATGATCCGCAACTTCCGCCGCTACAGCTGGCTGCTGATGTACCTGTTCGGCGCCTCCCCGGCGCTGGACGCCGGCTTCCTGCGCGGCCGCCCGCACGGTCTGGAAGCCTTCGACGAACACACCCTCTACCTGCCCTACGCCACCAGCCTGCGGATGAGCGACCTGGGCTACCAGAACAACGCCCAGGCCGGCCTCACGCCCTGCTACAACGACCTCGACAGCTACATCGACAGCCTGCGCCGCGCGGTGAGCACGCCCTACGCGCCGTACGAGAAGATCGGCACCAAGGTCAACGGCGAGTGGATGCAGCTCAACACCAACATCCTGCAGATCGAGAACGAGTACTACTCGACCATCCGCCCCAAGCGCATCACCTACACCGGCGAGCGCCCGATCCAGGCGCTGATCGCCCGTGGCGTGCAGTACGTCGAGGCGCGCTGCCTGGACATCAACCCCTTCCTGCCGCTGGGCATCGACGTCGCCGAAGCGCGCTTCCTCGACGCCTTCCTGCTCTACTGCGCGCTCTCCGACAGCCCGCCGCTGGGCGGCTGCGAGTGCGGCGCGGCCACCAGCAACTTCCACAAGGTGGTCAAGGAAGGCCGTCGCCCCGGCCTGAAACTGGAGCGCGGCGGCCAGCAGATCGAAATGAAGGACTGGGCCACTGCCCTGCTCGACGGCATCGCGCCGATCATCGAACTGCTCGACCGCGCCCGTGGCGGCAGCCTGCACGCCGAGAGCCTGGCGCAGCAGCGCGCCAAGCTCGCCGACGCCAGCCTGACGCCCTCGGCGCAAGTCCTGGCGGAAATGCGCGAGCGCGGCGAGAGCTTCGAAGCCTTCGCCCTGCGCCACAGCCGCGAGCACGCCGCCACCCTGCGCGCGCAACCGCTGTCCAGCGGGGAGCGGGCGCGCTTCGAGCAGATGGTCAACCAGTCGCTGGAGGAACAGGCGGAACTGGAAGAGCAGCCCGAAGGCGATTTCGACACCTTCGTCGCCGCCTACCAGGCCAGCATCCTCGGACTGCTCAGCGTCTGACCCGAGCCGGCGGCGACACCCGGTCGCCGCCGCTGCGCGACATCAGAGCGTCTTCTCGAACACCTGCGAATTGCGCTGGTAGTTGTACAGCGACGCGCGCGCCGCCGGCAGGCGTTCCACGCTGCTGGGCTGGAAGCCGCGCTCGCGGAACCAGTGGGCGGTGCGGGTGGTGAGCACGTAGAGGGTCTTCAGCCCCAGGTTGCGCGCGCGCTGCTCGATGCGTTCGAGCAGCTCGTCGCCACGTCCGCCGTGGCGGTATTCCGGGTTCACCGCCAGGCAGGCCAGCTCGGCGGCATCGGAATCGGCGATGGGATAGAGCGCCGCGCAGGCGATGATCAGCCCCTCGCGCTCGACGATGCTGAACTGCTCGATCTCGCGCTCCAGCACCTCGCGCGAGCGGCGCACCAGGATGCCCTGCTCTTCCAGCGGACGGATCAGTTCCAGCAGGCCGCCGACGTCCTCGATGCCCGCCTCGCGCAGCTGTTCGAACTGCTCCTGGGCCACCAGGGTGCCGTTGCCGGTGCGGGTGAACAGCTCGGAGAGCAGCGCGCCGTTCTCGGTGAAGCTGACGATGTGGCTGCGCCGCACGCCCGCGCGGCAGGCCTGGGCGGCGGCGTCGAGCAGCTCGCCCTGGTAGCTCGCGCCGAGGCGCTCCAGGTGCGCCGGCACCTGCTGCGGACGCAGCTCGCGCACCAGCTTGCCGGTATCGTCCAGCAGGCCGCGCTCGGCGCCGTAGAGGATCAGCTTGTCGGCGCCCAGGTCGATGGCCGCGCGCATGGCCACGTCCTCGCAGGCGAGGTTGAAGATTTCCCCGGTGGGCGAATAGCCCAGCGGCGAGAGCAGCACGATGCTGCGCTCGTCGAGCTGGCGGTTGATGCCCTTGCGGTCGATCCGGCGGACTTCGCCGGTGTGGTGGTAATCGATGCCGTCGACCACGCCGATCGGCCGCGCGGTGACGAAGTTGCCGGCGGTCACCCGCAGGCGCGAGCCCTGCATGGGCGAGGCGGCCATGTCCATCGACAGGCGCGCCTCGATGGCGATGCGCAGGTTGCCCACCGCATCGATCACGCATTCCAGGGTCGGCGCATCGCTGACCCGCAGCCCGCGGTGGAAGCGCGGCGCCAGCCCGCGCGAGGCCAGGCGCGCCTCGATCTGCGGGCGCGAACCGTGCACCAGCACCAGGCGCACGCCCAGACTGTGCAGCAGCACCAGGTCGTGGACGATGTTGCCGAAATTGGAGTCTTCGATGCCTTCGCCGGGGAGCATCACCACGAAGGTGCAGTCCCGGTGCGAGTTGATGTAGGGCGAGGCGTGGCGCAGCCAGTTGACGTAGTCGTGCATTGCTTGAAAAGCCTGTCGTGCGGGTGGGCGGAAGTCTGTCGAATGCGGCCGGGGGCCGGGCGGCGCGGTTATCGTCGTCGCAGGAACATCGACAGGCTTCTCCTCTACAGTACGTTAGGCCCTGTTTCGGGCGTTATACAGGCAAGTGTCACAAACAATAGTGGCGGATCAGGCCGCGCAGCAATTCCACGGTCGGCTCGATGCGCTCGAGGGCGAGATACTCGTCCGGCTGGTGGGCGCAGGCGATGTCGCCGGGGCCGAGCACCAGGGTCTGGCAGCCGAGCTGCTGAAGATACGGCGCTTCGGTGCCAAAGGCTACCGCTTCCGCGCGATGCCCGGTCAGACTTTCGGCGAACCGCACCAGCTCGCTGTCGGCGGCCTCCTCGAAAGCCGGCACGGCGGGGGACAGCGGGCGGTAGTCGAGCCGCACCGCGTGGCGCTCGGCGACCGGCCGCAGGCGTTCGCGGATCGCCTGGCGCAGCGCCTCCGGCTGCATGCCGGGCAGCGGGCGCAGGTCGAACTCCAGGGCGCACTGGCCGCAGATGCGGTTGGGATTGTCGCCGCCGTGGATGCAGCCGAGGTTGAGCGTCGGCTGCGGCACGCTGAACTGCGGGTTGGCGAACTCGCGCTGCCACTCGCCGCGCAGCGCCAGCAGTTCACCGATGGCGGCGTGCATGGCTTCCAGCGCGCTATGCCCCAGGCCCGGGTCGGAGGAGTGGCCGCTCTGCCCGAGGATGTCGATGCGCTCCATCATCACGCCCTTGTGCAGGCGGATCGGCCGCAGCCCGGTCGGCTCGCCGATCACCGCCGCGCGGCCCAGCGTGCGCCCGCTGCCGGCCAGCGCGCGGGCGCCGGCCATGGAGCTTTCCTCGTCGCAGGTGGCGAGCAGGATCAGCGGCTGCTTCAGCGGCGGGCCGAGCAACGGCAGCAGCGCCTCGATGGCCAGGGCGAAGAAGCCCTTCATGTCGCAGGCGCCCAGGCCGAACCAGCGCCCGTCGCGCTCGTCCAGGCGCAGCGGATCGCTGCTCCACAGGGCTTCGTCACAGGGCACGGTGTCGGTGTGCCCGGCCAGCACCAGGCCGCCGGGGCCGCTGCCGAGCACGGCGATCAGGTTGAACTTGCCCGGTGAAACTTCCTGCAGCTCGCAGGTGAAGCCCAGGTCGTCCAGCCAGCCGGCCAGCCGCTCGATCACCGGCAGGTTCGACTGGTCCAGGGCGGCCTGGGTGCAGCTCACCGACGGCAGGGCGATCAGCTCGGCGAAGCGTTGTTTCAGGGGCGGCAGCGGCATGGTGTCCTCCGGGGGCGTCGTCCCCACTATGGACCATGCCGGCCTGCGGTAAAACCTCGCGCCGCCCGGCAGCCGCGCCGAACTCCCTGTAGACTGCACAGCCTTGATGTCTTTTCCGCGCCCGCCGGCCTTCCGCCGGACGGGCGCAGCCGCTCTGACCCGGACACCGCCATGCAGAAAGAAACCGAAATCAAACTGCGCGCCAGCCGCGAAACCCTCGACGCCCTGCGCGATCACCCGGCGCTGAAGAAGCGCAACAAGTCCGGTTGGGAACCCCGCGAGCTGTTCAACCAGTACTACGACACGCCGACCCGCGAACTGGCCCGCGCCCGCGTCGCGCTGCGCATGCGCCGCGACGGCGAGCAGTTCATCCAGACCCTGAAGACCCGCGGCCAGAGCGTCGCCGGGCTGTCCGAGCGCAACGAGTGGGACTGGTACCTGGAGAAGAACAAGCTCGACCTGAAGAAGCTCGACGACCAGTGCTGGCCGGCCGCCCTGGCCGACCTGGACAAGAAGCAGCTCAAGCCGATCTTCAGCACCGACTTCACCCGCCAGCGCGCCGAGATCGCCTGGGGTCGCGGCAAGGCCAAGGTGGTCATCGAGGCCGCGCTGGACCTGGGCAAGGTGATCGCCGGCAAGCAGGAAGAGGAAATCTGCGAGCTGGAACTGGAACTGCGCCAGGGCGAACCCGCCGCGCTGCTGGAGCTGGCCCTCGAACTGGCCGCCGACCTGCCGCTGATGCCCTGCGACATCAGCAAGGCCGAGCGCGGCTACCGGCTGTTCGACCCGTCCAGCTACAGCATCCAGCCCGACACCCAGAAGCTGCTGGCGGAAACCCCGCTCGACGGCGCCTTCGCCGCGCTGGCCTGGGCGCTGCTGGGCAGCAGCCAGCGCCTGGCCGAGCAATACCGCTTCAACGGCCACTGGCGCCTGCTGGAAGACTGGCTGCGCCAGCTGATGGACCTGCGCGCCCTGCTTGGCAGCCTCGGCCAGGCCGTGCCGCGCGCCAGCACCCGCGAGCTGCGCGGCGCCCTCGATGCGCTGATCGCCGACTGGCTGCCGCGCATCGAACAGGGCCGCGACGACGAAGCCGTGCGCCAACAGGCACCGGAAGCCTTCCGCACGGAACTGGCCAACACCCGCTGGGGTCAGTTCTCCCTGAACACCTCGCGCTGGCTGCTGGCCAAGGCCTGGACCGAAGGCCGCAACGAGCGCGCCAACCGCCTGGGCGGCGCCGCGTTCGGCAAGTGGCTGCAGCGCATGCTCGCCGAAGAGGCCCAGGCCATGCCGCTGCAACGCGCCCAGCAACTGCCCGAGGTGCTCGCCGACCAGTTGCCGCGCCTGCAGCGCATGCTGGTCTGGCTGCGCCCGGCGCGCGGTGTGCTGGAGCTGCCGGAAACCGACCGCCTGTACGGCGAGCTGGCCAAGCTGGAAGAGCTGCTGGCCAGCCCGGAGGCCGAGGGTCGCCTGGATGCCCTGGCGGCCCAGGCCCATACTGTGCTCACCCTCAAGCCGTGGAAGGCGCTTTTGAAATAAGCTCGGGCAGCTTTGCGTAGGAACGAGCTTGCTCGCGAACCAGGCCCGACACCGTGCCAACCCGGTTCGCGAGCAACGACCAGGCGTCCCCTCGGTCCTGCATGAGCCCCGCCCTTGCCCGTCGCCCACGCCACGACCAACAGGAGTCCCGATGTCCGCCTTTGCCCCATCCGCCCAGGACCGCTTGCTCGATCTGGGCGACATTCTGCGCGAACTGGTGAGCCAGGGCCGCGTGGCCCAGGATGACGCCGAGCAGTGCCTGGCCATCCGCCGCAGCGCGGTGAACAACCAGCAGCACCCGCTGGAATTCCTCGCCGCGCAGCAGGTCGAGGACCGCCAGCGCAGCGGCCGCAAGCTCGACCTCGACACCCTGGTGCACTGGCTGTCGGACTACTCGGGGCAACCCTACCTGCGCATCGACCCGCTGAAGATCGACGTCGCCGCGGTCACCCCGCTGATGTCCTACGCCTTCGCCCAGCGCCACCAGATCCTCGCGGTGGCAGTGGCGCCGGACGAAGTCACCATCGCCAGCGCGCAGCCCTTCGTGCAGGCCTGGGAAAGCAACCTGATCCACGTCCTCAAGCGCCCGATCAAGCGCGTGGTCGCCAGCCCCGCCGACATCCAGCGCTTCACCGTGGAGTTCTACCGGCTGGCCAAGTCGGTCAGCGGGGCGACCGCCAAGGACCAGAAGATCAGCGGCGTGGGCAACTTCGAGCAGTTGCTCAACCTCGGCGCTGCGGACCAGGAGCCCGACGCCAACGACGCGCACATCGTCACCATCGTCGACTGGCTGTTCCAGTACGCCTTCCAGCAGCGCGCCAGCGATATCCACATCGAGCCGCGCCGCGACCAGGGCACGGTGCGCTTCCGCATCGACGGCGTGCTGCACAACGTCTACCAGTTCCCGCCGCAGGTCGCGATGGCGGTGGTCAGCCGCCTCAAGTCCCTGGGCCGGATGAACGTCGCCGAGAAGCGCAAGCCGCAGGACGGCCGGGTGAAGACCAAGACCCCGGACGGCGCCGAGGTGGAGCTGCGCCTGTCGACGCTGCCCACGGCGTTCGGCGAGAAGATGGTGATGCGTATCTTCGACCCCGAGGTGCTGCTCAAGACCTTCGACCAGCTCGGCTTCTCGCCGGACGACCTGCGCCGCTGGGAGAGCATGACCGGCCAGCCCAACGGCATCATCCTGGTCACCGGCCCCACCGGTTCGGGCAAGACCACCACGCTCTACACCACGCTCAAGCAGCTGGCCACCGACGAGGTGAACGTCTGCACCATCGAGGACCCGATCGAGATGATCGAGCCCTCGTTCAACCAGATGCAGGTGCAGCACAACATCGACCTGACCTTCGCCAGCGGCGTGCGCGCCCTGCTGCGCCAGGACCCGGACATCATCATGGTCGGCGAGATCCGCGACCTGGAGACCGCCGAGATGGCGATCCAGGCGGCGCTCACCGGCCACCTGGTGCTCTCCACCCTGCACACCAACGACTCGCCTACCGCCATCACCCGCCTGCTGGAACTGGGCGTGCCCTACTACCTGATCCGCGCCACCGTGCTCGGCGTCATGGCCCAGCGCCTGGTCCGCACCCTCTGCCCGCACTGCAAGGCGCCGATGGAGCTGGACGAGTCGGACTGGCAGGAACTGACCCGGCCGTGGAACGCCCCGCTGCCGACCAACGCCCACCGCGCCGTCGGCTGCCTGGAGTGCCGCGACACCGGCTACCGCGGCCGCGCCGGCGTCTACGAGATCATGCTGCTGAGCGAAACCGTGAAGGAGCAGATCAGCGCCGACACCGACCTGATCCCGCTGCGCCGCCAGGCCTTCAAGGAAGGCATGCGCAGCCTGCGCCTGTCCGGCGCGCAGAAGGTCGCCGCCGGGCTGACCACCATCGAGGAGGTGCTGCGGGTCACGCCGCAGAGCGAGCAGAAGTAAGCGCCGGGCAGGACGGCGTGCGGCTCCCGATGGAGCTGGCCGGAGTCGCCGGAGCCTCCCGCAGGCGTTGATTCATCCGCGATCGGCTGCGCCCGGGAGCATCGCGGACGGAGTCCGCTCCTGCGAAAAGCCGCCAATGAAAAAGCCCGCCAATCGGCGGGCTCTTTCATTCAGGCGATGCTCAGTTCGCCGCCGGCTGCGCCGGTGCGCGGCGGTAGGCCCAGATCATCAGCGCGATGCCGCCGAGGACCATCGGCACGCACAGCAGCTGGCCCATGGTCAGCCAGCCCCAGGCCAGGTAGCCCAGCTGGGCGTCCGGCACGCGGACGAACTCGACGATGAAGCGGAAGATGCCGTAGCACAGCACGAACAGGCCGGAGACCGAGGCGGTCGGACGCGGCTTGCGGGTGAACAGCCAGAGCACGGCGAACAGCGCCACGCCTTCCAGGGCGAACTGGTACAGCTGCGACGGATGGCGCGGCTCCGGGCCGCCGGTGGGGAAGATCATCGCCCAGGGCACGTCGGTCACCTTGCCCCACAGCTCGCCGTTGATGAAGTTGCCGATACGCCCGGCACCCAGGCCGATCGGCACCAGCGGCGCGATGAAATCCATCAGCTGGAAGAAGCTCTTGTGATTGCGCTTGCCGAACCACCAGGTCGCCAGCATCACGCCGATCAGGCCGCCGTGGAACGACATGCCGCCCTTCCACACCTCGAAGATCAGCGTCGGATTGGCGATGTATTCCTCCAGGTTGTAGAACAGCACGTAGCCCAGGCGACCGCCCAGCACCACGCCGCAGGCCACCCAGAACACCAGGTCGGAGAGCTTCTCCTTGGTCCAGGCCGGATCGAACTGCGCGAGCTTGCGCGACGCCAGCAGCCAGGCGCCGCCGATGCCGATCAGGTACATCAGGCCGTACCAGTGGATTTTCAGCGGCCCGAGCGCTACCGCAACCGGGTCGATCTGTGGATAAGGCAGCATCCGCTTCTCCTAGCAAAAACTCAGATCAGGAAACTCAAGCCCACGCTGAACAGCAGCAGGGCGAACAGGCGCTTCAGGACTTTCGCCGGCAGGCGGTGCGCCAGCCGCGCCCCGATGCGCGCGAAGAACATGCTGGTCACGGCGATGCCCAGCAGCGCCGGCAGGTAGACGAAGCCGACGCTCATTTCCGGCAACTGGGCGTTGTGCCAGCCGACGGCGATGAACGATATCGCACCGGCGATGGCGATCGGCAGCCCGCAGGCGGCGGAAGTCGCCACCGCCTGCTGCATGGAGACGCCGCGCCAGGACAGGAAAGGCACGGTCAGCGAGCCGCCGCCGATGCCGAAGATCGCCGAGGCCCAGCCGATCACCACGCCGGCGAGACCCAGGCCGGTGCGCCCGGGTGGGGTGCCGTCGCCCTTGGGCTGCAGGCCGAGCGCCATCTGGATCGACACCAGGATGGCGAACACACCGATGATCTTCTGCAGCACCGGCCCCTGGATCTTCGACGCGGTGATCGCGCCCAGCGCGCTGCCAAGCAGGATGCCGACGGTCATCCAGACGAACAGCGGCCAGCGCACCGCGCCACGGCGGTGATGCTCGAGAATCGAATTGGCCGAGGTGAAGACGATGGTCGCCAGCGAGGTGCCGACCGCCATCTGCGTCAGCACCTCGGGCGAGAAGCCGTGGGCGGTGAAGCTGAAGACCAGCACCGGAACGATGATCAGCCCACCGCCGACGCCGAACAGACCCGCCAGCACGCCGGCACAGGCGCCCAGCACCAGGTAGAGCACGAACTCCATGGGCAACCTTCCGTGAACAAAGCGGGCATGGTAGCCGATGCCTCCCGGGCGCTCCAGCCACTCCGGGACATCGGCGGATGTTGATAGACTGCCGACACACCACGGAGTTCGCCCCATGTGCCTGATCGTCTTCGCCTGGCGCCCCGAGCACGCCACGCCGCTGATCGTCGCGGCCAACCGCGACGAGTTCTACGCCCGCCCCACCCTGCCGCTGGCGGCGTGGGAGGATTTTCCCGGCCTGTACGCCGGCCGCGACCTGGAGGCCGGCGGCACCTGGATGGGCGTCGCTCCCGGCGGGCGCTTCGCCGCGCTGACCAACGTCCGTGATCCCGGCCAGCCGCTGGGGCCGCGCTCGCGGGGCGAGCTGGTCGCCGCCTTCCTGCAGGGCCGGCAGGCGCCGCTGGAGTACCTGCAGCAGGTCGCACGCCGCGCCAGCGACTACAGCGGCTTCAACCTGCTGGTCGGGAATGCGCAGCAGCTCTGCTACTTCAACCCGCGCGTCGGCCCGCCGACGGCCGTGGCGCCCGGTGTGCACGGCCTGTCCAATGCCGCGCTGGACACGCCCTGGCCGAAGCTGCTCAGGGCCCGCACGTCCCTGGAGACACAGCTGGAACGGCCGGATGCCGGAACGCTGGTCGATCTGCTGGCCGACGGGCACCAGGCCGGCGACGCGGAGCTGCCCGAAACCGGCGTCGGCCTGGCCACCGAGAAGCTGCTGTCGAGCGTGTTCATCGCCAGCCCGAACTACGGCACCCGCGCCAGCACGGCGCTGATCGTCCACGCGGACGGCCGCCGCGAGCTGCTGGAGCGCAGCTTCGGCCCCAGCGGCGCGCGCCTGGGCGATGTGCGTCTGAGCCTCTAGCAGGTCACGATGCAGTCGCGCTGCTGCTTGGCGCGGTAGAGCCCGTCGTCCAGCCGGCGCAGCAGCAGCATCAGGTCCTCCGCGGGGCGCATGGCGGTGACCGCGAAGCTGGCGGTCAGTTGCACCGGCAGCGAGGTGTCCGCGCGGCGCAGGCTCAGGCGCAGCCGTTCGGCCAGTTCCCGCGCCTCTTCGCAGCTGGTTTCCGGCAGCAGCACGATGAACTCCTCGCCGCCCCAGCGGGCGAAGCAGTCTTCCTCGCGCAGCCGCCGCCGCACGGTTTCCGCCACGGCCACCAATACCCGGTCGCCGGCCGGATGGCCGAGGCTGTCGTTGATGCGCTTGAAGTGGTCGAGGTCGAACATCATCAGCGCGCAGGCATGGCCGTGGCGCTGCAGGCGCTGCCACTCGGCGTGCATCTGCTGTTCGAAGCGGCGGCGGTTGGCGATCTGCGTCAGCGGGTCGATCTCGGAGAGGCGCAGCGCTATCGCGGCCTGCTCGGCGAGCGCCTGGTTGGCCCGGCGCAACGCCTCGGTGCGCGCCTCCACCAGCGCTTCCAGCTGCTGGTTGAGTTCCTGCAGTTCGAGGTTCTTCTGCTGCAGCGCCAGCTCGGCCAGCTTGCGCTCGTGGATATTGCGGTGCGCACCGATCATCCGGGTCGCCCGACCGGCCTCGTCGAACTCGACGAAGCGGCCGTGATCGCTGACCCACAGGTAGCCGCCATCGCGGCAGCGGCAGCGGTATTCCTCGGCGTACCACGCGCTGCGTCCCTCGATGTAGGCATTGAAGCCGTCCATCACCCGCTGGAAGTCTTCCGGGTGGATCACTTCATGCCAGGTGGCGACGTTTTCCGGCAGGCTGTCCGCGCCGTAGCCGAGCATGGTGTACCAGCCGGGACTGCGGCTGACGTGGTTGCTGCGGATGTGCCAGTCCCAGATGCCATCGCTGACGATGTCCAGCGCATAGCGCAAGGTGCGGGCGCTTTCGTAGGGGTCTGTGCCGGGGCCGACGTCGAGCTCTTCCATAAGCTTCGCCTTGGCCGGCGCGCCGGCCTCACCGTCTTCGAGCCCCGGTCATGCACGGATCCGGGAGGATTGGAGCCTGGCGTCAGGCCTGGATGGTGGCCGCGGGGTTGATCACGCGGCCCAGGCCCAGGTTGCGCAGGGCGAGGTGCAGCGAACTGTGGATGACCTGCGGGTTGTCGAAGGTCATCAACTGGCCGAGCAGTTCGCGCGCCTTGGACAGCGTCATCTGCCGCAGCAGCCACTTCACCTTGGGCAGGTTGGTGGCGTTCATCGACAGCGAATCGAAGCCCATAGCCATCAGTAGCACGGCGGCCGCGGGATCGCCAGCCATCTCGCCGCAGATGCTCACCGGCTTGCCCTCGGCGTGGGCGTCGTCGACCACCTTCTTCAGCGCCTGCAGCACGGCCGGGTGCAGGTAGTCGTAGAGGTCGGCGACGCGCGGGTTGTTGCGGTCCACCGCCAGCAGGTACTGGGTCAGGTCGTTGGAGCCGACCGAGAGGAAGTCCACCTGGCGCGACAGCTCGCGGGTCTGGTACACCGCCGCGGGGATCTCCACCATCATGCCGATGGGCGGCATGGGGATGTCCACGCCCTCGTCGCGCACTTCGCCCCAGGCGCGGTGGATCAGGTGCAGCGCCTCTTCCAGCTCGTGGGTGCCGGAGATCATCGGCAGCAGGATGCGCAGGTTGTCCAGGCCCTCGCTGGCCTTGAGCATGGCACGGGTCTGCACCAGGAAGATTTCCGGGTGGTCGAGGGTAACGCGGATGCCGCGCCAGCCGAGGAAGGGGTTGTCTTCCTTGATCGGGAAGTAGGACAGCGACTTGTCGCCGCCGATGTCCAGGGTGCGCATGGTCACCGGCAGCGGATGGAAGGCCGAGAGCTGCTCGCGGTAGATGGCGAGCTGTTCCTTCTCGCTGGGGAAGCGGTCGTTGATCATGAACGGCACTTCGGTGCGGTACAGGCCGACGCCTTCGGCGCCGCGCTCCTGGGCGCGCGCCACGTCCGCCAGCAGACCGGTGTTGACCCACAGCGGCATGCGATGGCCGTCCAGCGTCTCGCAGGGCAGCTCACGCAACGCGGCCAGGCCCTTGCTCAGTTCCTTTTCCTCGGCGACCACGTCGCCGTACTGCTTGACCAGTTGCGGCGACGGGTTGGTGTAGATCTCGCCGTGATAGCCGTCGACGATCAGGTCGATGCCGTCGACCTTGGAATACGGCAGGTCGACCGCGCCCATGACGGTCGGGATGCCCATGGCGCGGGCGAGGATGGCGACGTGGGAGTTGCCCGAGCCGAGCACCGATATCAGGCCCACCAGCTTGCCCTCGGGCACTTCGCCGAGCATGGCCGGCGACAGCTCCTCGCTGACGATGATGGTCTGGTCCGGGTAGGAAAGGGTCTGCTTACGCTCTTCCTGCAGGTAGGCGAGGATGCGCCGGCCGATGTCCTTCACATCCGAGGCGCGCTCGCGCAGGTAGGCGTCGTCCATCAGTTCGAAGCGTTGCACGTGCTCCATCACCACCTGGCGCAGGGCGCCCTGGGCCCACTGGCCGGAGCGGATGATGCGCTTGACCTCGAGGCCGATGGAGGCGTCGTCGAGCATCATCAGGTAGACGTCGAACAGCGCGCGTTCTTCCTTGCGCAGCTGGGTGGCCAGCTTGCTGGAGAGGTTGCGCATGTCCACGCGGACCGCTTCCAGCGCCTGCTTGAACAGCTCGACCTCGGCCTCGACGTCGTCGATCGGCTTGTCCGGGACCACTTCCAGGTCGGCCGGCGGCAGCACCACCACGGCCTTGCCCACGGCCACGCCGGGCGCGCCGGGGACACCGACGAACTTGGCTTCGCTGATGCCCTTGCCGAGCTTGCCCAGGCCACGGATCGAACCGGTGGCCTCGGCGTGGGCGATCACGCCGGCGAGCTGCGCGCTCATGGTGACGAGGAAGGCTTCCTCGCCTTCGTCGAACTGGCGCTTTTCCTTCTGCTGCACCACCAGAACGCCCATCACCCGGCGGTGGTGGATGATCGGCGCGCCGAGAAAGGAGGCGTAGCGTTCCTCGCCGGTCTCGGCGAAGTAGCGGTAGCGGGGGTGTTCGGAGGCGTTCTCGAGGTTCAGCGGCTCCTCGCGGGTGCCGACCAGGCCGACCAGGCCCTCGTTCGGCGCCATGCTCACCTTGCCGATGGAGCGCTTGTTCAAGCCCTCGGTGGCCATCAGCACGAAGCGGTTGCTGTCGGCGTCCAGCAGGTAGACCGAGCACACCTGGGTGCCCATGGCCTCCTTCACGCGCTGCACGATGATGCCCAGCGCCGCCTTGAGATCCTTGGCGGAGTTCACTTCCTGGACGATCTTACGCAGCGTGTTGAGCATGGCTCGGGGTCTAACTCCTTGATCTCGCGTTCGCTAGTCGCGCGCCAGCAGGCGCGGTGCCAATTCCTTCAGGGCCCGGCGGTAGACCTCGCGCTTGAAGGTCACGACCTGTCCGAGCGGATACCAGTAGCTGACCCAGCGCCAGCCATCGAACTCCGGCTTGCCGGTCACGTCCATGCGCACCCGGCTCTCCTCGCCGGTCAGGCGCAGGAGGAACCATTTCTGCTTCTGCCCGATGCACAGCGGCTGGCTGTTGGTCCGCACCAGGCGTTGCGGCAGGCGGTAACGCAGCCAGCCACGGGTACAGGCGAGGATCTTCACATCCTGTTGTTCCAGGCCAATCTCTTCGTTCAACTCGCGGAACAGCGCTTCCTCCGGGGTCTCACGGGCATTGATGCCCCCCTGCGGGAATTGCCAGGCTTCCTGGTTGATGCGCCGTGCCCACAGTACCTGTCCGACATCGTTGCAAAGGATGATGCCGACATTGGGGCGAAAACCATCGGGATCGATCACGGCGGTACATCCTCGAAATCGCGTGTGCCCGCATTGTTCCACAAAGCTCGTGACAGCGGCAACGCGAGGCGCGGCATCATGGGCAGGGCCGGCAAAAGCCGTTACTCTAGGCGGCTTTCCAGCATTGGCAACCCTGGGTAATCCGACGTGCGACTGGCTCTCTTCGATCTCGACAACACCCTCCTGGCCGGCGACAGCGACCACAGCTGGGGCGAATGGCTGTGCCAGCGCGGCCTGGTCGAAACCGGCGAGTACCAGGCGCGCAACGACGCCTTCTATGCCGACTACGTCGCCGGCACCCTGGACGTGTTCGCCTACCAGGCCTTCACCCAGGCGATCCTCGGCCGCAACAGCCTGGAGCAGCTGGCCATCTGGCATCGCCAGTTCATGGATGAGGTCATCGAGCCGATCATCCTGGCCAAGGGCGAGGCCCTGCTGGCCGAGCACCGCGCCTCCGGCGACAAGCTGGTGATCATCACCGCCACCAACCGCTTCGTCACCGGCCCCATCGCCGAACGCCTGGGGGTGGACACGCTGATCGCCACCGAGTGCGGGATGCAGGACGGCCGCTACACCGGCCAGACCTGCGACGTGCCCTGCTTCCAGGGCGGCAAGGTGACCCGCCTGCAGCGCTGGCTCGGCGAGACCGGCCTGACGCTGGACGACTCCTGGTTCTACAGCGACTCGCGCAACGACCTGCCGCTGCTGGAGCTGGTGGCCAACCCCGTGGCCGTCGACCCCGACGACACCCTGCGCGCCACCGCCATCGAGCGCGGCTGGCCGGTGATCAGCCTGCGCGACTGAGCCCTCAGAGCGTCTTGCTCACCATCAGCTGGAAAATCGCCAGGAAGGCCAGGAACGCCGGCCAGCCCAGGACGAACCACCAGCGCATATAGAGGAAGGCCCGCGGCGGCAGCGCCGCACCGTCGCGGTGCGCCGCCTCGGCCATGTCGCGCACGCGGATCTGCAGCCAGACCACCGGCAGCCAGCAGGCGCCGGCGAAGACATACAGCGACAGGCTCGCGAGCAGCCAGCCCGAATCCAGCGGCCAGCCGGCGATATGCGCCATGGCGATGCCGCTCAGCGGCTGGAATACCGCCGTGGTGGCGATGAACAGCCAGTCGGCGGTGACCAGGTGGCGGAAGGTGACGCGGATCGCCTCCAGGCTGCCGCTGCGCCACGCCCGCCAGGCGTAGTAGGCCGAGCCCAGGCCGGTGCCGAAGAGCAGCGTGGAGGAAAGGATGTGCAGGGTCTTGAGCAGCAGGTAGAAGCTCACGAAACGCGCATCACACCGGCTTGCCGATCATCAGCGCCAGGATCGCGATCACGCACAGCAGCGCGAGGACGAAGAAGGCCAGGCCGAACTTCCACTCGCGCCCCGCACGCGCGGCGATCGGTTCGCCGCCGCCCTGTGCGGCCAGGGCCAGCTCGCGGATGCGCCACAGGCGGGTGGTGAACAGCAGCCAGAAGACGGTCGCGACGATCAGCAGGCAGGCGCTGCCCAGCAGCCAGCTCTGCCCCAGCGGCAGGCCTGCGCCATGCACCATCTGCCAGCCGGTGACCGGCAGGCTGGCGATGCTGCCGGCGACCAGCACCCAGCCGGCCAGGCCGATGCGCTGCAGCGCCGTGGCGATCTTTCCGGCGTCGCCGCCGCGCCAGCTGCGCCAGCCGTACCAGGCCAGGCCGATGATGGCGAGGAACGGCAGCACCGCCGCGACGCCGTGGAGGATTCGGAAGGTCTGGTAGCTTTCCATGGTCATGCGTTCCTGTGAACAATCCTGCGTTCAGCGAAGACTAGCACCCGCCGCGGCGGCCCCGCGCCCCGGCGTCAGCCGAGGAACAGGCGATAGGCCGGGTTGTCCGTCTCGTCCCAGTAGGGGTAGCCGATCTCTTCCAGCGCGGCCGCCACCAGGTGGCGCTCGTCTTCCGGCACCTGCAGGCCGGCGACCACGCGGCCGTCGGCGGCGCCGTGGTTGCGGTAGTGGAACAGGGTGATGTTCCAGCGCCCGCCCAGGCGGTTGAGGAAGTTGAACAGCGCGCCGGGCCGCTCGGGGAACTCGAAGCGGAACACCTGCTCGCCGCTGACCCGCGGCGAGTGGCCGCCGACCATGTGGCGGATGTGCAGCTTGGCCAGCTCGTTGTCGGTCAGGTCCAGCACCGGGAAGCCCTGCTCCTGCAGCTGCTGCACCAGCGCCGCGCGCGGGTCGTTCTCCGGGTGGGTCTGCACGCCGACGAAGATGTGCGCCTCGCGGTCGGTGTTGTAGCGGTAGTTGAACTCGGTGATCTGGCGCTTGCCGATGGCCTCGCAGAAGGCCTTGAAGCTGCCCGGACGCTCGGGGATGGTCACCGCGATGATCGCCTCGCGCTTCTCACCCAGCTCGGCGCGCTCGGCCACGTGGCGCAGGCGGTCGAAGTTGATGTTGGCGCCCGAGTCGATGGCCACCAGGGTCTGCCCGCTGGCGCTCTCGCGCTCGACGTACTTCTTGATCCCCGCCACCGCCAGCGCGCCGGCCGGCTCGGTGATCGAGCGGGTGTCGTCGTAGATGTCCTTGATCGCCGCGCAGATCTCGTCGGTGCTGACGGTGATCACCTCGTCGACGTACTCCCTGCACAGGTCGAAGGTGTGCTGGCCGATCTGCGCCACGGCGACGCCGTCGGCGAACAGCCCGACCTGCCCGAGGACCACGCGCTCGCCGGCGGCCATGGCGGCCTGCAGGCAGTTGGAGTCGTCCGGCTCGACGCCGATCACCTTGATCTCCGGGCGCAGGTACTTGACGTAGGCGGCGATGCCGGCGATCAGGCCGCCGCCGCCGACCGGGACGAAGATCGCATCCAGGCGCCCCGGGTGCTGGCGGAGGATTTCCATCGCCACCGTGCCCTGGCCGGCGATCACTTCCGGATCGTCGTAGGGGTGGATGTAGACGTAGCCCTTCTCTTCCACCAGTTTCAGCGAATACGCCAGCGCCTCGGGGAAGGCATCGCCGTGCAGCACGGCCTTGCCGCCGCGGGCGCGCACGCCCTGCACCTTGAGCTCCGGCGTGGTGCGCGGCATCACGATGGTCGCCTTGACCCCCAGCTCACGCGCCGCCAGCGCCACGCCCTGGGCATGGTTGCCGGCCGAGGCGGTGACCACGCCGCGCGCCAGTTCCTCCGGGGTCAGTTGCGCCAGCTTGTTGTAGGCGCCGCGAATCTTGAAGGAGAACACCGGCTGCAGGTCTTCGCGCTTGAGCAGAATCTGGTTGCCCAGGCGCTCGGAGAGCTGGCGGGCGGGCTGCAGGGGCGTTTCCACGGCAACGTCGTAGACGCGCGAGGTGAGGATCTTCTTGACGTATTGTTCGAGCATCGGGAGGGCTACATCGGCGGCTTTTTCGAGGATTTGCGAGTCTACTCCAGGCACCGCCGGGCGGGCCACCGAACAATCCGCGCGCAGATGACCATAACAGTTGCCCGGCGGCGCAACACCGAGGCGCCCGCGGCCGCTATAATTCGTCGCTTCCCACCTTCCCGGGCGCCCGCCGCGCCGACCATCCAGAAGACAGTCCGCCATGAACCAGGATCAGCTCAAGCAGGCAGTGGCCCAGGCCGCCGTCGACCACATCCTTCCGCACCTCGACAGCCAGAGCATCGTCGGCGTGGGCACCGGCTCCACCGCCAACTTCTTCATCGACCTGCTGGCCAAGCACAAGGCCGAATTCGACGGCGCCGTGGCCAGCTCCGAAGCCACCGCCGCGCGCCTGAAGGGCCACGGCATCCCGGTCTACGACCTGAACACGGTCAGCGAGCTGGAGTTCTACGTCGACGGCGCCGACGAGACCAACGAGCGCCTGGAGCTGATCAAGGGCGGCGGCGCCGCGCTGACCCGCGAGAAGATCGTCGCCGCGGTGGCCAAGCAGTTCATCTGCATCGCCGACGCCAGCAAGCTGGTACCGATCCTCGGCGCCTTCCCGCTGCCGGTGGAAGTCATCCCCATGGCCCGCAGCCACGTGGCCCGCCAGCTGGTGAAGCTGGGCGGCGACCCGGTGTACCGCGAGGGCGTGCTGACCGACAACGGCAACATCATCCTCGACGTGCACAACCTGCGCATCGACAGCCCGGTGCAGCTGGAAGAGGCGATCAACAACATCGTCGGCGTGGTCACCAACGGCCTGTTCGCCGCGCGCCCGGCCGACCTGCTGCTGCTCGGCACCGCCGAAGGCGTGAAGACCCTCAAGGCCTGAACCGCCGGGGCGCCATCCGCCCGATGACGCCCTGCATTTCGCGCGCGACCGTCTACGCTGGTGGTTACCTTCAACCCAGCGGAGAAACGGCATGGCCGGCAAGTACCATCTCAAGAAGGCCAGTGATGGCCAGTTCCACTTCAACCTGCACGCCAGCAACGGCGAGATCGTGCTGACCAGCGAGCTGTACAAGGCCAAGGCCTCGGCGCTGGACGGCATCGAATCGGTGCGCAAGAACTCCCAGCGCGACGGCGCCTTCGAGGTGAAGCCGTCCAGCAACGGCAAGCACTATTTCGTGCTCAAGGCCACCAACGGCCAGGTCGTCGGCCAGAGCCAGATGTACGCCAGCCAGGCCAGCGCCGAGGCCGGCGTGGCGGCGGTGAAGCGCTATGCGCCGGAGGCTGTGCTCAGCGACGAGGCCTGAGGCGGCCGCGAAACCGGCAACAGGCTCGTGCGAAACGGCCTGGAGTCGAGCTGCAGGCGCCGCGGGGCCGAAGATGCCTCCGGCGCCTGATGCGCCAATGCCTCCAGGCAGGCCTGCGGGTCGTCCAGCGGCAGCTCGCCCAGCACGCCCAGGGGCAATTCCCACCAACGGCTGGCCAGCAGCCTCTCGATCATCTCGGGTTCGAAGCGGTAGCGGATCACCCGTGCCGGTGTTCCAGCGACGATGGCATAGGGCGGTACATCGCGATTGATCAGGGATTGCGCGCCAATGATCGCCCCCGTACCGATCTCGACGCCGTCGAGGATCAGAACATCACGGCCAATCCAGACGTCATGACCGATCACGGTCGGGCGGCAGGGATGGTCGCGCTTGATCGGACGCTTGATCAGCTTGGGGTTGGAGGCGAAATGGTGGGTGGTCAGCCAGTCGATGGGATGCGACTGGCGCGCCTGGCCGATGACCACCTTGGTGGCGATCGAGCAATAACGGCCGATACGCGACACATGGCGGAATTCGACGCCGCTGACGATATCGGTGTAGGCGCCGATTTCCAGCTCCCGGGAGAAGATCGCCGCCTTGCCGATCTTCACGCCCGGCTCCAGGATCAGCCGCGCACCGTCGCGCAGTGACTTGATGCCGCCGGCCAGGCGGCATTGGTGGCTGTCGAGCGCCTTTTTGAGGCGTCGGTTGATCAGGGCTTCCTTGATGATGTTCATGGCCGCTCCCGAGGTAACGCCACTGATTTTGGGGGCGGCAACTGTATCCCTTTTGTCACTCCGACTCCATGTCCGCCACCGGCTTGCGGAACACGTAGAAGAGGTTCGGTTCGCTGACCAGATACAGCGTCCCGCTGTCGTCCAGGGCGATGCCCTCGGCCTGCGGCACGCTGCGCCGTAAGCCCTGCATGCCGCGCAGCAAGGACAGCGAACTGATCGGATCACCATCGGCGCTCAGCTCCAGCACCAGCCGGGATTCATCGGAGAGCGCCAGCAGGTGGCCGCTGCGCTCGTCGTATTGCAGGCTGGAGAGATCGCGGACGAACAGGTTGCGGTTGTACTCCGAGCTATCCACGACATGGACGGCAAAGGGCTGTCCCTCCTGCACCTGAGGAAAGCCGCGGACCTCGTAGATTCGGACCGGGTCGCGTTCTTTGGCAACGAAGAGGCGCTTGCCGACTGAGTCATAGGCGAGTCCCTCGAAGCCCTTGTTACCGGCCTTGCCCAACTTCAGGGACAACTGCTGGGCCTGGCTGGCGTCGAGATGCAGCGTTTCGTCGGTCAGGACAACCCGGAAAAGGCGCTGGCGGCGCTCATCACTGAGCACGTAGACACCCTTGCTGATGTACTCGATAGCTTCGGTGTCGCCAAAATCTTCCAAGGTGATCTTGCGCAGCACAGCCCCCTCGAGGGATAGCTCGATAATCTGCGCAGGCTGATTGGTCACGGTGAACAGTGTCTGGCGGTCCGGGTCGAAGGTCAGCGCCGAGACATCATCGTCCAACCCATGAATGGGCTGAGCCTCCAGCACGACGCGGTAATCAGGTAGCCAGAGAGACTTTTCCTGCCACTCAGCGGCATGGCGCCACTCCTTGAATATGAACCAGCCACGCTCGTAGACATGGAAGCTCTGCTCCAGGGCAATCAACATGGCCAAGGCAATCAACGACAGAAGCAGAACAAGGCGACGGGGTTTGAGCAGGCGGCGCATGGATGGCTCGATAGGATCAGTCTGACAGTGGAGTTTCGCGGGAGCCGCTGAAGCCTACCTTAACGGCTGCGTAGGACTTTTCTGCAAGCTAGAGTGAGTTAAGCGCAAGCCCCGTCGACCGTTGCGAAAGGTTATCCGATGGCCACGTCCCTGCTTCCCGAACAACGCGCGCAAGCCACCCTGCACACCGTGGTGCTGGCCACCGAGGTGCTGCATCACGCGGGCATACCGCGCCAGCGGCTGCTGGAGGGCAGCGGCATCGACGAGGCGGACCTGCTGACCCCACAGAAGCTCATCACCCATGCCCAGGAACTGCGGGTCTTCGCCAACGCCCTGGGCTGCCACCACGACCCGGCGCTGGGCCTCTACCTCGGCCTGCGCATGCATGTCTCGGCCTACGGCATCCTCGGCTACAGCATGCTCGCCAGCCCGACCCTGCGCGATGCGCTGCAACTGGCACTGGCCCTGCCCGACCTGCTCGGCACCTACTTCCGCCTGGCCCTGGCGCCGCACGGCGACGAGGTGCGGCTGACCGCCGACGGCTACCGCTACGCGCCGGAGCTGACGGTGTTCAACACCGAGCTGTGCCTGACGTCATTGCTCACGGTGATCCGCGACCTGCTCGGCGAGTCGGTGCGCCCGCGCCGCCTGCTGCTGGCCTACCGGCCGCCGCTGCACGCGGCGACCTACACCGAACGCCTGGGCTGCCCGGTGGAGTTCGGCGCGCCGACCAGCGCGCTGTGCTTCAGTCCGGCGCTGCTCGACCGCCCGCTGCCGCTGGCCGATCCGGTGAGCTGCCACCACGGCGTGCAGCAGTGCCTGCGCATGAGCGCGACGCTCAGCAGCCGCGGCGACGTGATCGAACAATTGCGCCAGCACCTGACCAGCCACCTGCAGGACAGCGCCAGCCTGGACGCCGTGGCGCGCCACCTGCACCGCTCCACCCGCACCCTGCGCCGCCACCTGCAGCAGCACAACACCAGTTACCAGCAGGTGCTCGACGAGGTGCGCTTCGACCGCGCGCGGCAGCTGCTCAAGGACACCGACCTGCCGATCTACCTGATCGCCGAGCAGTTGGGCTACAGCGAGACGGCCAGCTTCCGCCATGCCTTCCAGCGCTGGAGCGGGGCGAGTCCGAGCCTGTATCGGGGCTGATCCCTGGAGTGCTTTTCGTAGGATGGCGTGGAGCGAAGCGATACCCATCAGCCCGGCACCGACAGCATGGGTATCGCTTCGCTCCACCCATCCTACGAGCGTGCCAGAACCGGTCATTCCTGCCTGCGCGCGCGCCTTGAGCCGTTGCAAACAGCGATCCCCCGACGCCCGAAATCCGACCTTCCAGAGGGCATTTTCAACTTGGCCTGATTTATCCCTTATTGGCCTGATCTATCGTTCTGCGCGTCCCGGCGCTTGGTCATTATCAATCCGCAGCTAGGTGAAACGGCCCAAGAAACCGTAAAACCTCAACAATAACAACTGCTTAACTGCATGGTACCAGCATGACCAGCGCGATCACCATCGAGCGGATATGCATGGAGTTCGGTACACCCGGACAAGGCCTCAAGGCCCTGGACGACGTGTCACTGGAAATCCGCGCCAACGAGTTCTTCACCCTCCTCGGGCCTTCGGGCTGCGGCAAGACCACCTTGCTGCGACTGATCGCCGGTTTCGAACAACCCTCCTCCGGCAGCATCCGCCTCTACGGCGATGCGATGGAAGGCCTCCCGCCCTTCCGCCGCCCGGTCAACACCGTGTTCCAGAGCTATGCCCTGTTCCCGCACATGACGGTGGCGCAGAACATCGCCTTCGGCCTGGAAATGCAGGGCAAGAGCCGCGGCGACATCGACGCCACGGTGCAGAAGATGCTCGACCTGGTGCGCCTGCCGGACGTCGGCTCGCGCCGCGCCGACCAGCTCTCCGGCGGCCAGCAGCAGCGCATCGCCCTGGCCCGCGCGCTGGCCAGCCGGCCCAAGGTGCTGCTGCTCGACGAATCCCTCTCGGCGCTGGACCTCAAGCTGCGCAAGGAGATGCAGATCGAGCTCAAGCGCCTGCAGCACGAGACCGGCATCACCTTCATCTTCGTCACCCACGACCAGGAAGAAGCCCTGACCATGTCCGACCGCATCGCGGTGATGAGCCGTGGCAAGGTCATGCAGATCGGCACGCCGACGGAAATCTACGAGGCGCCGGTCAACCGCCTGGTGGCCGACTTCATCGGCGAGACCAACTTCCTCGAAGGCGAATCCAGCGGCGACAACGTGCGCCTGCCCGACGGCCAGCTGCTGCCGGCCGCCACCACCGTGCCGGGCAAGGTGACCCTGGCGATCCGCCCGGAGCGCACCGAGCTCGCCCACGACGGCCAGCTCGAAGGCGTGGTGGAGAACATCGTCTACGTCGGCACCGACACCGTGTACCACCTCAACGTCGCCGGTCAGGGCGGCTTCCGGGTGCGCCAGCAGAACCGCGACGGCGCCCTTTCCACCCACGCGCCCGGCGCGCGGGTGCGGGTCCGCGTTCCCGCCACCGCCATCCGGGTGCTGGCCGAATGAGTACGCTGCGCGCCCAGGCCGAGCGCAGATCGCTGTTCAACCGCCTGGCCCTGACCAGCCCGGCGATGATCATGCTGGTGGTCCTCCTCGTGCTGCCGCTGGGCATCATGTTCGCCGTGTCGATCCAGGCACCGGGGGACTACGGCGGCGTGAAATGGGGCCAGCACACCGTCGAGGCCTACATCAACTTCCTCTGGGAACGCGACCTGGACGACAGCCTGGCGTTCAACGCCGACTACCTGGGCATCTTCCAGCGCTCGTTCTGGCTGTCGATCCTGACCACCCTGGGCTGCCTGCTGATCGGCTTCCCCACCGCGCTGTACCTGGCGCTGCAGGACGAGCGCCGGCGCAACCTGCTGCTGTTCCTGGTCACGGTGCCGTTCTGGACCAACCTGCTGGTGCGCGTCTACGCCTGGATGCTGCTGCTGCGCAACGGCGGGCTGATCGACGAGGGGCTGCACGGGCTGGGCTTTTCCAATGCCTCGCTGGGCATCCTCTACACCGACAACGCGGTGATCATCGGCCTGCTCTACACCTACCTGCCGTTCATGGTCCTGCCGATCTACACCAGCCTGGAGAAGATGGACTGGCGCCTGGTGGAGGCCGCCTTCGACCTCGGCGCCAACCGCTGGAAGGCGCTCAGGCGGATCATCATCCCGCTGTCCATGCCCGGCATCGTCGCCGGCTGCATCCTGGTGTTCATCCCCTCGCTGGGCAGCTACATCATTCCCGAGCTGCTGGGAGGCGGTAAGTCGCTGATGATCGGCAACCTGATCCAGCTGCAGTTCGGCACGGCGCACAACTGGCCGTTCGGCGCGGCGCTGTCCTTCGCCCTGCTGGCCTTCGTGCTGCTGGCGATGCTGATCTACAGCATGAGGTTCAAGCAGGGCGCCAATGGAGGTCATCCATGAAGTCGGCCAACCCGCTCTGGAGTTTCACCGGGGTCAGGCCCGCCGCCTGGCTGTTCTTCGCCTTCCTCTACATCCCGATCATCGTGCTGGTGGTGCTGAGCTTCAACAGCGGGCAGTCGGCGACGCTGTGGGAGAGCTTCAGCCTGAAATGGTACGCGGTGGTGGCGGACGACCCGGAAATCCTCCGCGCGGCGAAGAACTCGCTGATCGTCGCCAGCCTCGCCACCGTCATCGCCACCACCCTGGCCACCCTTGCCGCACTGGGCATGCGCGGCCGGGGGTTCCGCGGGCAGACGCTGATGAGCGGCGTGCTCGGCCTGCCGCTGCTGGTGCCGGAGATCGTCACCGCGGTGGCGACCCTGATGTTCTTCGCCTTCATCGGCCTGAAGCTGTCGCTGTTCACCATCCTGCTGGCGCACATCGTGTTCTGCATCCCCTTCGCCTACCTGCCGATCCGCGCCCGCCTCGAAGGCATGGACCCGCGCCTGGCCGAAGCGGCGGCGGACCTCTACGCCTCGCCCTGGAAGACCTTCTGGAAGGTGACCTTCCCGCTGCTGATGCCGGGCATCCTCTCCGGCGCGATGCTGGCGTTCATCATCTCGATGGACGACTTCGTCATCACCTACTTCGTCGCCGGCGCCGGCGCCACCACCTTGCCGGTGTACATCTTCAGCTCCATCCGCATGGGCATTTCCCCGAAGATCAACGCCATATCCTCAATAATACTGTTGATTTCCATCGCGTTCGTTGCGTTGTCGTACTACGTCGGCCAGCGTCGCCGCTGACCTCCTGCCGCCAATCAAAACAACATTGCAAGGAGCTTCACCGATGAAATTCCGCCGTACCCCCATCGCCCGCACGATCCTCGCCGCCAGCCTGCTGCTGGCCGGCAGTGCCCATGCCGAGGGCACGCTGCACTTCGCCAACTGGTCCGACTACTTCCCGCCGGACCTGCTGAAGAAATTCGAGAAGGACACCGGCATCCACGCCACCCTGGACTCCTACGACAGCAACGAAACCCTGCTGGCCAAGCTCAAGGCCGGCGGCGGCGCCTACGACGTGGTGGTGCCGTCGGACAGCTTCATCGAGATCTTCGTCAAGGAAGACCTGCTGCAGAAGCTCGACAAGGCGCAGCTGCCGAACCTGGCCAACCTCAAGGAGAAGTTCCGCAACCTGAGCTACGACCCGGGCCACGACTACTCCGTGCCCTACCTGTGGGGCACCACCGGCTACAGCTACGACAGCGCCCAGGTCCCCGGCGGCAAGCTGGACGAAAGCTGGAAGCCGTTCTTCGAGCCGCCGGCCGAGCTGAAGGGCAAGGTGGTGGCGCTCAACTCCATCGAGGAACTGTACGCCCCGGCGTCCTACTACCTGGGCGTCAACGAATGCACCGAGGACCCGAAGGAAGCAGCGAAGATCCAGGACCTGCTGCTCAAGCAGAAACCGATGCTGGCCATGTACAACAGCGACGGCACCATCGAGCGCATGGCCGCCGGCGAAGTCTCCATGCACCAGCAGTGGAACGGCGCCTTCCACCGCGCCCACGCCCAGCGCGGCAGCCTGGTCTACGTCTATCCCAAGGAAGGCGTGCGCCTGTTCATCGACAACCTGACCATCCCCAAGGACGCCACCAACATCAAGGAAGCCCACGCCTTCCTGAACTGGATGATGCAGCCGGAAAACATCGCCCTGGCCTCCAACTTCGCCAAGTACAACAACGCCGTCGAAGGCTCGGACAAGTACATGGACAAGGAGCTGTTCGACGACCCGGCGATCAACACCCCGGCCGAGAAGCTCGACCGCCTGAAGGCCTTCCAGCTGTGCTCGCCCAAGGCGCTGCAACTGCGCTCCAAGGTGTGGACCAAGCTGAAGAAGTGACCCGCAGGACACCCGGCGCGGCGGTGCGCGCCGGGTGTTCCCTGACAGGAAAGCTGGCCATCTCGATCCCTTTTTGACCCTTTGCGAGGTTCTGCGGGGCCACCGCCGGTTGCTAGAGTCGGATGGCTCGCGCAGGGGCCGGCTGGCAAGGCGGCCAGCTCCGGCGCCACCGCAAGTGGCGCGGAAGACCCCGAGGGAACGCGAGCGCGTCATCCACAAGAACAATATCCCGAGAGCGCCCATGACCAGTTTTTGCGTCACCCCGCAGCACAGCCCTTCATTCCTCGCCCGTCGTCACCGCAGCGGCTGATCCGCCGCCCGACGACCGCCGGACGGCCACCGACCGCCGGCCCATCGCGCGCCCTGCAAGCGCCACGACAATCGCGAGGAATCCCCCATGGCCAGCCAATACAGCGCCAGCACCACACACACCACCCAGGGTGACGCGGCCTTCGCCGACGCCCGCCTGAAACGCGTACTGGGGCTGCCCGCCCTGGTCTTCTTCGGCCTGGTCTACATGGTCCCGCTGACCATGTTCACCACCTACGGCGTGGTCACCGAGATGACCGGCGGGCGCACCGCCACCTCCTACCTGATCACCCTGCTGGCGATGCTGTTCACCGCCGCCTCCTACAGCTTCATGGTGCGCAAGTACCCGATCGCCGGCTCCGCCTACTCCTACACCAGCCTGAGCTTCGGCCCGGCGGTCGGCTTCCTGTCCGGCTGGTCGCTGCTGCTCGACTACCTGTTCCTGCCGATGATCAACTACCTGCTCATCGGCCTGTTCATGAACATCGCCTTCCCGGAAATCCCCGCCTGGGTCTTCGTGGTCGCCTCCATCGCCCTGGTCACCGTGCTCAACGTGGTCGGCATCAGCCAGGTGGCCGGCATGAGCAACCTGATCGTCGGCGCCCAGCTGGTGTTCATCCTGGTGTTCGTGGCGATGTCGCTGAACAGCCTCGCCGGCGGCCCCGCGCTGGACATTTCGGTGGCCTTCACAGGCGACGGCAGCAAGCCCGGCTTCGCCCCGCTGATGGCCGGCGCCGCGGTGCTCTGCCTGTCGTTCCTCGGCTTCGACGCGGTCTCGACCATGGCCGAGGAAACCCGCGACGCGCGCCGCGACATCCCGCGCGCGATCATCATCACCACGGTGATCGCCGGCCTGCTGTTCACCCTGCTGGCGGTGATCAGCCAGCTGGTGTTCCCCGGCAGCGTGTTCCAGAACGCCGACTCGGCGGCCAACGAGGTGATGCTCAAGGCCGGCGGACAGTTCCTCGCCAACGTCTTCACCGCCGCCTACATCGCCGGCTGCATCGGCTCGGCGCTGGCCTCGCAGGCCTCGGTGTCGCGCATCCTGTTCACCATGGGCCGCGACGGCATCCTCCCGCGCAGCCTGTTCGGCACCCTGCACGCGCGCTTCCAGACCCCGGTGGTGGCGATCCTGGTGGTCTCGGTGATCTCCCTGCTGGCGGTGGTGCTGGACCTCACCACCCTGGCCTCGATGATCAGCTTCGGCGCCCTGGTGGCCTTCTCCGTGGTCAACCTGGCGGTGATCCGCACCTACCTGGGCGTCGAGCGCCGCCGCGGCGCGGCCAACCTGCTGAAGTACGGGCTGGTTCCCTTCGTCGGCCTGTGCCTGACCCTGTGGCTGTGGACCAGCCTGTCGCAGCTGACCCTGATCGTCGGCCTGGGCTGGTTCGCCGTCGGCTTCGCCTACCTGGCGGTGCATACCGGCGGTTTCCGCCGCAAGGCGCCGAGCGTGAACTTCGAGGAAAACCCCTGACCCGCTGTCCGTCCCCCGGCCGGGGGGCGGACCCGCCCCGAAAACCGGAACCCAGCGGGCGCCACCCGGCGCCATGAGGAGCGCGTGATGTTGACGATCTACACCGACGACCATCGCTTGCACCACGGTCAGCACGAGCTGATCGGCGGCCAGTTCACCCCCTGCTTCGAGAAGCCCAGCCGCGCCGACATGGTGCTGGACCGGGTCAAGGCGGTGCGCCTCGGCGACATCCAGGCCCCGCGCGACTTCGGGCTGGAGCCGATCCTGCGGGTGCACGACGAAGGCTTCGTGCGCTTCCTGCAGCACGCCTGGCGCGACTGGCTGGCCACCGGCCGGACCCACGACATGCTGCCCATCGCCTGGCCCACCCGGCGCCTGCGGCAGAAAGAGCCCGACAGCATCGACGGCCGCCTGGGCTACTACTCCCTCGACGCCGGCGCGCCGATCACCGCCGGCACCTGGGCGGCGATCACCAGCTCGGTGAACGTCGCCATGACCGGCCAGGCCGAACTGGCCAAGGGCGCGCGCTCGGTGTTCTCCCTCTGCCGCCCGCCGGGACACCATGCCTCGGCGGACTTCATGGGCGGCTACTGCTTCCTCAACAACGCCGCCATCGCCACCCAGTCGATCCTCGACCAGGGCGCCAGCCGCGTGGCCATCCTCGACGTGGACTACCACCACGGCAACGGCACCCAGGACATCTTCTACGACCGCGCCGACGTGCTGTTCACCTCGATCCACGGCGACCCGCGCTTCGAATACCCCTACTTCCTCGGCTACGCCGACGAGAAGGGCCAGGGCGTGGGCGAAGGCTTCAACTTCAACTACCCGCTGGCCTCGGGCAGCGACTGGTCGGTGTGGAGCCTGGCGCTGCAGGCGGCGATCCGGCAGATCTCCGCCTACAGGCCGGACGTGCTGGTCGTGTCGCTGGGCGTGGACACCTTCAAGGACGACCCGATCTCCCAGTTCAAGCTGGACAGCCCGGACTACCTGCGCATGGGCGAAGCCATCGGCAGGCTCGGCCTGCCGACCCTGTTCGTCATGGAGGGCGGCTACGCGGTGGAGGAGATCGGCATCAACGCCGTGAACGTGCTGCAGGGTTTCGAAAGCATCGGCTGACGCAGCTCTTGTAGGAGCGAGCTTGCTCGCGAACCCCGGCAATCCGCCGATGCCCCGGTGCGCCCGGGACGATCTTTCGCGAGCAAGCTCGCTCCTACAGAAAAGCGCAAAACAAAAAGGCCGCGCCGGGATCGCTCCCCGCGCGGCCTTTTCATGGCTGTCGCTTACTGCAGGACTTCGACGCGGTCCACGTCGATCTCGACGCCCTTGCGCTCGTGATCCACTTCGCCGGTCAGGCGCACCCGGGTGCTTTCCGACACCGAAGCACCGGCCGGCCAGTCGTCGTCGTCGATTTCCACCTGAATGGTTCCGGTGGCGTCGCGGAACTCGTAGTGCTCGCCGCGCAGGCGCTTGACGATGGTGCCTTCGAGAACCGCCGGGGTGTCATCGCGGGCCGCCATGGCGTCCTTCACGGTGGTCACCTGGCCGGCAGGCGCCGGACGGGCGGCGTCGCTGCCCGGGCCGGTGTAGCCGGCGGCCAGGGTGAGGGTGGAGAACAGGCCTGCGGCGGCGATCAGGGGGAGATGACGAAGTTTCATGAAGGAGCCTCCTGGGGCGTTTTCGATGGGCTCAGCATAGTGTTGCCTGCCTGAACCGACGCTGAATTCAGGCTGAACCCAGGCTTAAACGCCCCACGCCCCCTGCTTCAGGTCAATTTCCCCCGGCTTGCTCCGGCTCGCGCTTGAACACGTAGAACAGGTCCGGCTCGCTGACCATGTAGATGGTGCCCTGGCCGTCGATGGCCACGCCCTCGGCGCGCGGAATCCGCTCGTGCAGGCCGTTGAGGCCGCCGAGCAGGCTGATGAAGCTGACCGGCTCGCCCTGTTCGTCCAGCTCCAGCAGCAGGTGCGACTCCGCCGACAGCACCAGGGTGTGGCCGGTGCGCGGATCGATGCTCAGCGCCGACAGGTTGGTCATCGGCAGGTCGCTGGGCAGCGGCCGCAGGGCGCCGCTCAGGCCCGGGCCACCATCGCTGGGCAGGCTGAACAGCGCCAGCGGGCCACGCTCCTGGCCGAACAGCAGGCGGTGCTGGCGCGGGTCCCAGGCGATGCCCTCGATGCCCTTGTTCTTGGTCCCGCGCGGCCCCAGGTCGAAGCTGGACAGCTTGCCGGTGCTCAGCTCGCGGGTCTGCGGGTCGACCTGGAAGATGGTCAGGGAATTCTGTCGTTCGTCGGTCACGGCGACATTGCCGCTCTCCAGCACCGCCACGCCCTCGGGGTTGGACATGCCCAGCAGCGGGATCACCCGCAGCACGTCGCCGGTCAGCGACAGCTCGGCGAGCAGCGGCTTCTTGCCGGTGACGGTGAACAGGGTGCCGGTCACCGGGTTGTAGGCCAGGTCGGAGGCTTCCTGGCCTTCGAGGCCGCCGGTGAGCTGCTTGGCCTGGATCACCGCGCGGTAGCCCGGCAGCCAGACGCTCTCGGTGCGCTCCTGCGTGCTGGCGTCCTGCTCGCGCAGCCAGAGACGGGCGCGCTCGTCCCAGTGGAAGCGCTGGGTCAGCACGGCGAGCACGATCAGGAGCAGCAGCAGCGCCAGCAGCAGCCAGCGGGGACGAAGCGGGGAAATGGTCATGGCGACTCTTGTTGGCAGGCACGGACAAGGCATCCCGCGATACACGAAGGCCGCACAAACGGCGGCCTTCGGCGGGACAACGGTTTAAAGCACGCGGCTTTCGAATCGACTGGCGCCGGGAAGTTCCAGCACCAGCTCATTGCCGCTGGAAAGCGGGCCGACGCCGACCGGGGTGCCGGTGGACACCACATCGCCCGGCTGCAGCGAGAAGTGCCCGCAGATGTGCTGGATCAGCGGCACGATGGGGTTGAGCATGTCGCGGCTGTTGCCGTCCTGGCGGACTTCGCCGTCGATGCTCAGGCGGATGCCGATGTCGGTCGGGTCCGGGAAGTGGTCGGCGCTGACGAAGGGCGCCAGCACGAAGGCGCCGTCGAAGGACTTGGCCAGCTCCCAGGGCAGGCCCTTCTCCTTCAGTTTGGCCTGCACGTCGCGCAGGGTCAGGTCCAGCGCCGGGGCGTAGCCGGAGATGGCGTCCAGCACTTCCTCGGCGCTGGGCTTGCGCGACAGCGGCTTGCCGATCAGCACGGCGATCTCCGCCTCGTAGTGCACCGCGCCGCGGTCCTCGGGAATGGCGAAGCCGCCGGCCGGCGGCACGGCGCAGGAACCGGGCTTGATGAACAGCAGCGGCTCGGTCGGCACCGGGTTGTTCAGCTCCCTGGCGTGCTCCGCGTAGTTGCGGCCGACGCAGACCACCTTGCCCAGGGTGAAATGGATCGGGGTGCCATCGACATACTGATGCTGGTAACTCATGACCGACTCCTGCAACGGATGGAAGAGATGACCCGCGCAAGGCTCGCGGCCCCGCGCGGCGCCCGCATCCCGGCGGTGCCGCACACCCGGTCCGTGGGCGCTGAACGTGCGAAGGGCCGGAATGACCGGCCCTTCTGGATAAGACGCCTTACTCGGCGAAGATCTTGCCGGGGTTCATGATCCCGTTCGGATCGAACACCGCCTTGACCGCCTTCATGTAGCCGATTTCAGCCTCGGAACGAGAGTAGCCCAGGTAGTCGCGCTTGGTCATGCCCACGCCGTGCTCGGCGGAGATCGAGCCGTTGTACTTCTGCACGGTCTCGAACACCCACTTGTTGACGGTCGCGCACTTGGCGAAGAACTCGTCCTTGGTCAGGTTCTCGGGCTTGAGGATGTTCAGGTGCAGGTTGCCGTCGCCGATGTGGCCGAACCACACGACCTCGAAGTCGGGGTAGTTGGCTTCGACGATGGAATCGATGTCCTTGAGGAAGGCCGGGACCTTGCCGACGGTCACCGAGATGTCGTTCTTGTACGGGGTCCAGTGGGAGATGGTCTCGGAGATGTACTCGCGCAGCTTCCACAGGTTCTGCAGCTGCTGCTCGCTCTGGCTCATCACGCCGTCCAGCACCCAGCCCTGCTCGACGCAGTGCTCGAACACCGCCAGGGCCTCGTTGGCCACTTCCTCGGTGGTCGCCTCGAACTCCAGCAGCGCGTAGAACGGGCAGTCGGTGTCGAAGGCCGGCGGCACGTCGCCACGGGCCATGATCTTGGCCAGGGCCTTGTCGGAGAAGAACTCGAAGGCGGTCAGGTCGAGCTTGCTCTGGAAGGCGTGCAGCACCGGCATGATCGAGTCGAAGTCGGCGGTGCCGAGGACCATCGCGGTGAGGTTCTTGGGCATCCGCTCCAGGCGCATGGTGGCCTCGACCACGAAGCCCAGGGTGCCTTCGGCGCCGATGAACAGCTGGCGCAGGTCATAGCCGGTGGCGTTCTTGATCAGGTCCTTGTTCAGCTCCAGCAGGTCGCCCTTGCCGGTGACGACCTTCAGGCCGGCCACCCAGTTGCGGGTCATGCCGTAGCGAATGACCTTGATCCCGCCGGCATTGGTGCCGATGTTGCCGCCAATCTGACTGGAGCCGGAGGATGCGAAGTCCACCGGGTAGTACAGCCCGTGCTCTTCGGCGAAGGTCTGCAGCTGCTTGGTGATCACGCCCGGCTGGCACACCACGGTGCGGTCGAACTCGTTGAATTCCAGCACCTTGTTCATGTAGTCGAAGGCCACGACCACCTCGCCATTGGCGGCGACGGCGGCGGCGGAGAGGCCGGTGCGGCCGCCCGAGGGTACCAGGCCGACCTTGTGCTCATTGGCCCAGCGCACGATGGCCTGGACCTGCTCGGTGCTCCTGGGGAAGGCGATGGCCAGCGGTGCCGGGGCGAAATGCTTGGTCCAGTCCTTGCCGTAGGTCTCGAGGGAATCGGCGTCGGTCAGCAGCTTGCCGGGCTCCAGCAGGGGCTTGAGCGATTCGATCAGGGCTTCGCGGGTCATCGGGGGAACTCTCAAAGGATTCATGGTCGTCCTGAGAACAGCTCAGGTCGCAACCGGGCAAGGAAAAGGGAGAACATGCTAGCATACGCACCCCACGCAGATCGCCACTTGGCGCCGAGCTGCCTGGCACCGGCCGGCACGGCCAGGGCTGTTCATTTTCTCGCCACATCCCGGGACTCAAAGCAGATGAGCAAGACTTCTCTCGACAAGAGCAAGATCAAATTCCTTCTTCTTGAAGGCGTGCACCAGAACGCCGTCGACACCCTCAAGGCCGCCGGCTACTCCAACATCGAGTACCTCAAGACCGCGCTGTCCGGTGACGAGCTGAAGGAAAAGATCGCCGATGCGCACTTCGTCGGCATCCGCTCCCGCACCCAGCTGACCGAAGAAGTCTTCGACGCCGCCAAGAAGCTGATCGCCGTCGGCTGCTTCTGCATCGGCACCAACCAGGTGAACCTGAACGCCGCCCGCGAGCGCGGCATCGCGGTGTTCAACGCGCCCTACTCCAACACCCGCTCGGTGGCCGAGCTGGTGCTGGCCGAGGCCATCCTGCTGCTGCGCGGCATCCCCGAGAAGAACGCGTCCTGCCACCGTGGCGGCTGGATCAAGTCGGCGGCCAACTCCTTCGAGATCCGCGGCAAGAAGCTGGGCATCGTCGGCTACGGCTCCATCGGCACCCAGCTGTCGGTCCTCGCCGAAGCCCTGGGCATGCAGGTCTACTTCTACGACGTGGTCACCAAGCTGCCGCTGGGCAACGCGCAGCAGGTCGGCTCGCTGCACGACCTGCTGGGCATGAGCGACATCGTCTCGCTGCACGTGCCGGAACTGCCGTCCACCCAGTGGATGATCGGCGAGAAGGAAATCCGCGCCATCAAGAAGGGCGGCATCCTGATCAACGCCGCGCGCGGCACCGTGGTCGAGCTGGACCACCTGGCCGCCGCGATCAAGGACGAGCACCTGATCGGCGCCGCCATCGACGTGTTCCCGGTCGAGCCCCGGTCCAACGACGAAGAGTTCGAAAGCCCGCTGCGCAACCTGGACCGCGTGATCCTGACCCCGCACATCGGCGGCTCCACCGCCGAGGCCCAGGCCAACATCGGCCTGGAAGTGGCCGAGAAGCTGGTCAAGTACAGCGACAACGGCACCTCGGTGTCCTCGGTCAACTTCCCGGAAGTGGCCCTGCCGTCGCACCCGGGCAAGCACCGCCTGCTGCACATCCACGCCAACATCCCGGGCGTGATGAGCGAGATCAACAAGGTGTTCGCCGACAACGGCATCAACATCTCCGGCCAGTACCTGCAGACCAACGAGAAGGTCGGCTACGTGGTGATCGACGTCGACGCCGAGTACTCGGACCTGGCGCTGGAGAAGCTGCAGCACGTCAACGGCACCATCCGCAGCCGCGTCCTGTTCTAAGAGCCGGCGGCAACGAAAAAGGGAGGCCTCGGCCTCCCTTTTTTCATGGTGCCCCGCCCGTGTCGGCGCGCGGCCCATTCGCGAGCGAGTTCGTTCCTACGAAGATCACTTCACGATAACGGTGATGGTCTGCGACTCCACCGGCGGCTCCAGCGGCACGTGGCTCTTGTCGCCCACCAGCAGCTGCAGGGTGTGCTTGCCCGGCGGCAGGGTCACTTCGGTCTCGGTCTGGCCCTTGCCGAAGTGCTTGATGTGGTCGGTCACCGGCAGCGGCTGGTTCATCGCCGGCTGCTCCTTCAGGTCGATCAGCAGGTGGTGGTGGCCGGTGGCCGGCGAGTCCACCCCGGCGGGGGCGACGCCCATGCCCTTGAGACCGAACTTGACCACGAAGGTCTTGTCGACGGTGGCGCCGTCGGCCGGCTCGATGAAGTACACCTTGGCGCCTTCCGGGGCCGGGGTGCGCGGCAGGTCGGCGGCAATCGCGGATGCAGCGGCGAGCAGCGCGGCGAGGCCGAGGCAAGGCAGCTTGGTTCTCATGTGTGTCTCCTTCTTCACGGGATTCGGAAGGCGAACGGCCCGCTCAGGCCGGGTCCGCCTCCCGCATGGAACGAACAAGCATAGGCGCCAGGGCGGGCGGCTCAAGGAAAACCGCGCCTTTTCGGAAAGGTCCTAGCCTCCGGCCTCCAGCCCGGCCAGGCAGACCGCAGCGGCGTCCAGCTCCTCCTCGCTGAACACCAGCACGCCCATGCGCTTGAGCGCGGCGGCGGTGACGCCCTCGCCCAGCACCCGGCGGCCGCTGAAGCTGCCGTCGTAGTTCTCGCGGTGGCCGCAGGACGGGCTGCGCGCCTTGAGCACCGCCAGGCGGATGTCGTGCTGCTGCACCAGCGCCACCGCTTCTTCGGCGCCCATCAGGAAGGCACGGCTGACGTCCAGGCCATCGACGGTCACCACCGCCGCGGCGCGCTCCAGCACGGCCACGCCCTGGCCGCCGGGAATCTCCGCCGGCGCGCGGGGCGTCGGCAGGCCCCCGGCCACTTCCGGACACAGCGCCACCACGCGGCCCTGGGCCTGCCAGCGCGCCAGCAGGTCGAACGGGCCGTGCGCGCCACCGTCGTAGCGAACGCGGTGTCCGAGCAGGCAACGGCTGACGAGAACCTTCTGCATGGGCCAATCACTCCATTTCGAATCGTCACAGACTAGCCGCTCGACTTCCCCGGGTCACGCGGGGTAACAGGATGTTCATCGCCGACCCGCCGGTGGCGCTTCCAGGCCCGCCGAAAGTCTGGACGCGCGGCTGCCACCGCCCGTCGGCGCGATTCCACGGCACAACCTTTGGCGGGAACCGCCGTGCGCCACTGGCCGTCCGGGCGGCGCCTGACCAGACTGGCGCACCGGCCAATCGCCTCGGAGTTCCAGCATGTCCCGCCTGCTCATCCTGTCCGCGGCCGTCGCGGCGCTCTTCCACCTGCCGGCCAGCCAGGCCGCCCTCGAAGCCCTCGACAACGAGAGCCTGGGCGCGGTCGCCGGCCAGGACGGCCTCAGCCTGCGCGCCGACCTGCTGGCGCACATCGGCAGCGCCGCCTGGAACGACGAGGGCGGCAGCGTCTCGCTGCGCAACGTGTATATCGACAACGGCTGCCTGAGTGCCGCCGACTGCCCGAACGGCCGTGGCGGCAGCCTGCCCTACGGCGCCGCGCAGTTGGGCCTGAGCCTGCCGATCTTCGGCGTCGAGCAGCCGACCCTGAAGATCGACGTGGTGCGCAACGCCGGCGGCACCCAGCAGCTGGCCCTGACGCTGCCGGACCTCACCACCATCAACCAGCAGCTCAATGCCAGCGGCCTGCCGGCGCAGACCATCCGCGTGCGGGTGAAGGGCGATCTCTACATCGGCGACGGACGCCTGGGCACGCTGGAGGTCCGCGATATCCGCGACATCAGCGGCACCCTGAAGGTCTGGGGGCACTGAGCCGGGGCTCAGAAGGACGAATCACCGCGCCGGCGGAACCAGCCGGTCAGCGACAGCCGCTCATGGCTGGCCGGCAGCACCTCGTGGGGGAAGTCGCCGGAGAGGAACACCAGCAGGCGCCCGCCCAGCGGCGGCAGGTCCAGCGTCCGCTCGTCGGCCAGGTACATGCGCAGGGCGCCGCCCTGCGCCTCCGGCCAGTCGCGGTTGAGGTAGAACACCGCCGTCACCGTGCGCCGGTCGTCGTCGCGGAAGCGGTCCAGGTGTTTCTGGTAGAAGGCGCCGGGCGGATAGAGGGCGAAGTGCCCCTCGAAGTCTTCCAGGCCGAGGTACAGCGAGCGGTTGATCTGCCGGCGCAGCTCGTCCAGCACCTGCAGGTAGAGGTCGCAGGCCCCGGACTGGCCGGGCTCGAGCCACTGGATGCGGTCGCCGCGAATGCCCTCGCGCACGGCCTGCCCCTCGCCACGGCCGATGGCGGCGGCGGCCAGCTTGCCGGCCGAGTCGCGGGCACGGCATTCCCCCGCCAGCGCGGCGATCAGGGCATCGGGAAGGAAGGCATCCTGCTGCGACCAGCCCTTGTCGGCGAGGTCGTCAACGATGCGCTGCAGGGGGAGAGCGTCGATATCGAGGTCCATGGCGCATTGTAACGTCCGACGCCAGTGGCTCGACAAGCGGGGCAAGCCTTGCCGACAATAGCCCCCGGCGAGCGAACCCTGCCGCCCACAAGGAGTTGCAATGCGCGTACTGCTGGCCCTCTCTCTTCTGCTACTGGGCATGCCTGCCCTGGCCGACAACTACCAGCGCCTCTACCAGGCCGCCGGCTGGCCCGAGCAGCGCGCGCACTTCAATGACGCCCTGCACGCCGCGCAGCAGCGCTACCAGGGCAACCTCCCGCCGGCGCTCTACCAGACCCTGGTGGACAACAGCAACCGCCGCTTCGCCGCCGCCGACATCGACCAGCGCGCCCTGGGCAGCCTGCGCCAGAACCTGCCCGACAGCACCCCGGCGCTGAACTTCTTCGAATCCCCGCTGGGGCGCAAGGTCACCGCCGCCGAGACCTTCGCCACCCGCAACGACCAGTTGCTCAAGTACGCCCGTGGCCTGCCGCGCCAGCAGGCCAGCGATGCCCGGCGCCAGCTGGTGCAGCGCCTGGGCCGGGTGCTGCCGGCCCGCGAGGCCGGCGCGGAGGTCAGCCTGGCGCTGGCCAGCGTCGCCGCCGACAGCCTCAGCCAGATGCTCCCCGGCCTGCTCGGCGCCGGACAGACCCAGGGCATGCTCGACGGACAGCGGCAGAAGCTGATGGGGCAGATCGGCGCCGACCTGGACAACACCCTGCTCTACGTCTATCGCGAGCTGAGCGACGCCGAACTGGCCCAGTTCGCCGCCTTCAGCGAATCGCCGGCCGGGCGCGACTACTACCGTGCCGCGCTGACCGCCGTGCGCGCCGGGCTGGCGGCTTCGTCCGGCGAGCAGTGATCGCCCGCTAGCCCAGCCGCTCGCTGAGAAACTCGAAGTAGCGCCGGCGCAGCGTCTCGCTCTCGTTCGCCAGATGGTGCCGCGCGCCGGTGAGCAGCAGGCATTCGATCTTCTCGAACTTCTCTTCCAGCACCTTCAGGTTGTAGCGCCAGTCCACCGTCTCGTCGGCGTCGCCCTGCACCACCAGCAGGCTCTGCGCGCCATGGCCGGCCGCCTCGATGCGCGGAATCCAGCGCGCCAGCGCGCCGACCCAGGCGGTCGGCAGCGTCTTCGGCTGCAGCGGGTCGCGCTCGCGCAGGAAGGCGAGGAATTCCGCATCGTTGGAATTCGCGCTGAAGCGCCGCGGGATCGAGTCCACGAACGGCCGCAGCATCTGGTAGCTGAGTTTCGACCAGCCCCAGGCGCGCGGCCGCACCAGCGGCGCCAGCAGGATGGTGCGGCCCAGCTCCGGCCGCGTCGCGCCGTTGAGCAGGTAATCCAGCAGGATCGCCCCGCCGGTGCTCTGCCCGCACAGGTGCCAGGGTTTGGGCAGGTCCAGCGCCTGGGCCTGGTCGAGCAGCCCGGCCAGCACCGTCTGGTATTCGGAGAAGTCGCCGATGCTGGCCGCCTTGCCTTCCGACAGGCCGTGCCCCGGCAGGTCGCAGGCCAGCACTGCGAAGCCCATGCCCAGGGCCCAGTCGATCACGTGGCGGTACAGGCCCATGTGATCGTAATAGCCGTGCAGCAGCACCAGGGTCCCGCGCGCCAGCACCGGCCGCCAGTACTGCGCGGCGATGAGGTAGCCGCCGGCCTCGAAGGTGCCCAGGCGGCTGCGCAGGCCCGGATGGCGCACGTCCAGGTCGAGGCCGTAGAAGTGCTGGTACAGCGCGATGCTGCCCTCGTTCTCCGCTGCGGCCAGGGGTCGCAGGAGCGAACGCAGCAGATCGGGCTGGAAGGCTTGGGGCATGGCGATTCGCTTATCGACGGAAGGTGGACGGGAAGCACGGCGCGTTGCAGGGATATTCAGCCGCGGCCGCGCGCGTGGCAAGCTTGGCGGCTATCTTACCGGCCTTTGTTGCCGGCGCCTGTTTCCGGCCTTTTGCCCCTGACGCCCCGTTCCCGAGAAATGCCATGTCCACCCGCCGCAAAACGCTCATCGGCTGGCTGATCGCCGCCCTCTGCCTCGCCGGCCTGCTCGCCACCTACGGGTGGTACGAGAAGCGCTTCATCCGGCCATTCAGCCAGCAGCCGCAGCTGTTCTCCGGCGACCACCTGATGCTGCCGGCGGAGCTGGCCGGCCCCGGGCGCATCCGCCTGGTGCATTTCTGGGACCCGGCCTGTCCGTGCAACGTCGGCAACCAGCAGCACCTCGCCGAGCTGATCGCGCGCTTCGCCCCGCAAGGCGTGGACTTCTATGCCGTGCAGCAGCCCGGCAGCCACGGGCAACTGCCCGACACCCTCAAGTCCATGCGCACGCTGGCGGTGCTGCCCGGCTCCGAGCAACTGCCCGCCAGCCCGGCCGTGGCGATCTGGGACGCCCAGGGCAACCTCGCCTACTTCGGCCCCTACAGCGAAGGCGCGGTATGCACTTCGGCCAACAGCTTCATCGAGCCGATCCTCGATGCGCTGGTGCAGGGCCGCCGCGTGCAGGCGACCCATACCCTGGCGGTCGGCTGCTACTGCCCCTGGAGCAGCGCGCCGAAGTCATGACGCAACGCCGCAAAGGATCGCCAATCCGTGACTACACTTGCAGCGCCGGCCCATGAAGGGCCGCTCGCCATCAAGGAGTTAACATGCGTCTTCATCCCGCCCTCGCCCTGTGCGCCGCTCTTGCCCTGCCCCTGGCCGCCCACGCCGACGATACGCCCAGCAGCAGCCAGGTCATGGAGCAGCACAAGCAGGCCATCAACAATCGCATCGCGGACATCGACTACAAGCGCAAGCGCATCGTCGAAGCCAACATGCAGCTCAACTCGCAGGAAGGCGAGAAGTTCTGGCCGATCTACAACACCTACCGCACCGAGGCCGACAAGCTGAGCAAGAAGACGCTGGCGATCATCATCGACTACGCGGGCAGCTATAACACCGGCGCGGTCAGCAACGACGACGCGACCAAGCTGCAGAAGCAGATTCTCGACCTGCAGGACGACAAGCAGGACCTGAAGGAGAAGTACGTCAAGCGCATCGCCAAGGACGTCTCGCCCACCCGCGCCCTGCGCTTCCTGCAGATCGAGGACCAGCTCGACGCCATGGCCCTGCTCGAAGTGACTCGGGAGATACCGCTGGCTGACTGACCGCGCTCAGGACCTGTTTGCGATCTGCTGCGCGTCGGCATAACTGCGTTAGAAACAGGCTCGGACTTGCTCATTTACAGCTCGTAAACTCCGCGTCCTCGCCTGTTTCTGCCTTGTTCTGCTCTAGCTCGCGAGATCGTAAACAGGTTCTCAGGACTCGGCGCCGCCCCCGTGCAACCGCTGCCGGTAGCGCTCCGGCGGCGCCGAGTACCAGCGCCGGAACGCCCGGTAGAAGGGCGACAATTCGGCAAAACCGCAGGCGCGCGCCACCTCCCGGATCGCCGCGCCCTGCTCCAGCATCCGCGCGGCGCGCTGCCTGCGCACCTCCTCGCGGACATCCCTGAAAGTCTGCGCCCGCGCCGCCAGGCTGCGCTGCAGCAGCCCCGGACGCACCCCCAGTTCGCCCGCGCAGCTGCGCAGCGAGCACTCCCCCGCGCCGAGCCGCATGTCGATCAGATAGCGCAGACGGTTGAGCAGGTCGTTCTCGTCGAAGGTGCCCAGCTGCTCGCGGGCGTGCTCGCCGAGCAGGTGGTGCAGCACCGGGTTGGCGGTGCGCGACGGCCGCGACAGCAGCACGCGATCGAACAGCAGCGCATCGTGGGGCTGGCCGAACCGTGGGACGAGCCCGTACAGCCGGCGGTGCTCGGTCAGCCGGCGCGGCGGCGCGTGGCGGAACTCGATGGCGGCGACGCGGAACTCGCCGTCGGTGATCAGCGCCAGCAGCTTGAGGAACAGCAGCATCACGCATTCCATCTGCTGGCGCAGGCTCGGCACCCCCAGGTAGTTGAGGTCGAGGATCAGCCGCACCTGCTCGCCCTCCTCGTGCATCTGCGCGGCGAAGCCCCCGGAGAGGAGGTGCTGGAAGCGCAGGAAACTGGCGAGCGCCTCGCGCAGGTCGGCGCTGGCCATCAGCAGGTAGCCGACCACGTCCAGCAGGCGCGGCTTCATCACCTCGCCCAGGTGCAGGCCGATGTCGCGGTCGCCGGTGATCTCGTCGAGGGTGCTCCAGAACAGCGGCGCGTCGTCATGCACCAGCCGGCCGCCCTGGGCCGGCGCCGGCAGGCGGACCTTCTGCAGGGCCTGGCGGTAGATGTCGGTGGGGTCGAAGCCCAGGTCGGCGAGCGACTCGTACAGCAGCCGGCGCAGCGTGGCGGACTGGGTCAGCGCGGGGCTGGCGGGGAAATTCAGCTCGGGGGCGGACATGGGCGCTCATGGTTTGACCAAGGAAGTTTGACCAAAGAATTCCAGCGCCGGGACATCGGGTCAATGCGCGAGGCGAGTCCTCCTTTGCAGAATCCCCCGGATAACAACAAGGAGTTGACGCATGAAACGCACTTTGACTGTCCTTGCCGTGCTCGTGGCCGCCGCCGGGGCGGGCGCAGGCTGGTACCTGCACGGCAAGCAGCCGGTCCGCGACGGACAGCTGCCCCTGGCCGGCCTGCACAGCGAGGTCTCGGTCCGCTACGACGAGCGCGGCGTGCCGCACATCAAGGCCGGCAGCGAGGATGACCTGTATCGGGCGATCGGCTACGTCCACGCCCAGGACCGGCTGTTCCAGATGGAGATGCTGCGGCGTCTGGCGCGTGGCGAGCTGGCCGAGGTGCTGGGGCCCAAGCTGCTGGACACCGACCGCCTGTTCCGCAGCCTGCGCATCCGCGACAAGGCCGCCGACTACGTGGCCCGCCAGGACAGGAACTCCCCGGCGTGGAAGGCGCTGGCGGCCTACCTCGACGGCGTCAACCAGTTCCAGGCCAGCCATCCCCGCCCGCTGGAATTCGACATCCTCGGCATTCCCAAGCGGCCGTTCACCGCCGAGGACACCGTCAGCGTCGCCGGCTACATGGCCTACAGCTTCGCCGCCGCCTTCCGCACCGAGCCGGTGCTGACCTACGTGCGCGACGAGCTGGGCGCGGATTACCTGAAGGTCTTCGACCTCGACTGGCACCCCGAAGGCGTACTGAATCCGAAACCGCTGGCCGCCGCCGACTGGAAGGACCTCAACGCCATCGCCCGGATCAGCCACGCGGCGCTGGAGGAAGCCGGCCTGCCGCAGTTCGAGGGCAGCAACGCCTGGGCCGTCTCCGGCAGCCGCACGAAAAGCGGCAAGCCGCTGCTGGCAGGCGATCCGCACATCCGCTTCGCCGTGCCGGCGGTGTGGTACGAGATCCAGGCCAGCGCCCCGGGCTTCGAGCTCTACGGCCACTACCAGGCGCTCAACCCCTTCGCCTCGCTGGGGCACAACGAGCGCTTCGGCTGGAGCCTGACCATGTTCCAGAACGACGACGTCGACCTGGTCGCCGAGAAGGTCAATCCGGACAACCCCAACCAGGTCTGGTACCACGGCCAGTGGGTCGACCTGACGAGCGAGGAGCAGAGCATCGCGGTCAAGGGCCAGGCGCCGGTGAAGCTCACCCTGCGCAGCTCGCCCCATGGTCCGCTGGTCAACGACGCGCTCGGCAGCGCCTCGGGCAAGACGCCGGTGGCCATGTGGTGGGCGTTCCTGGAGACGCAGAACCCAATCCTCGACGGCTTCTACGAGCTGAACCGCGCCGACACCCTGGCCAAGGCCCGCAGCGCGGCGGCGAAGATCCAGTCGCCGGGCCTCAACGTGATCTGGGCCAACGCCCACGGCGACATCGGCTGGTGGGCCGCGGCGCAACTGCCGGTGCGCCCGGAGGGCGTGGTGCCGTATTTCCTGCTCGACGGCAGCACGGCGCAGGCCGACAAGAGCGGCTATTACCCCTTCAGCGCGAACCCGCAGGAGGAGAACCCGGCGCGCGGCTACATCGTCTCCGCCAACTTCCAGCCGGTCCCCGCCAATGGCCGGCCGATACCGGGTTACTACAACCTGCCGGATCGCGGCCAGCGCCTGAACCAGCGCCTGTCCGACGACTCGGTGAAGTGGGACCTGCAGAACAGCCAGGCGCTGCAGCTGGACACCGCCACCGGCTACGGGCCGCATGTCCTCGAGCCGCTGCTGCCGCTGCTGCGCGAGGCCGCCACGAGCACGGAGGAAAAGGCGCTGGTCGACCAACTGGCGGCCTGGCAGGGCGATCACCCGGTCGATTCGGTCGCCGCCACCCTGTTCAACCAGCTGCTGTACCAGATCGCCGACGCGGCGATGCGCGACGAGATGGGCGACGCCTTCTTCGACAACCTGCTGTCGACCCGTGTGCTGGATATCGCCCTGCCGCGCCTGGCCGCCGATGACGGCTCGCCCTGGTGGGACAACCGCAGGACGCCGGAAAAGGAGACCCGCGCCGATACCGTCAGGGCCGCCTGGAAGGCCAGCCTGGCGCACCTGCGCAGCACCCTCGGCGAGGATCCGGCGCAATGGCAGTGGGGCAAGGCGCATACCCTGACCCACGGCCACCCTCTGGGGCAGCAGAAGCCGCTGGACCGCCTGTTCAACGTCGGCCCCTTCGCCGCGCCGGGCGGGCACGAGACGCCGAACAACCTGTCGCATCGCGTCGGCCCGGCGCCCTGGCAGGTGGTCTACGGCCCCTCGACCCGCCGTCTGGTCGACTTCGCCGATCCCGCCCACGCCCTGGGCATCAACCCGGTCGGCCAGAGCGGCGTGCCCTTCGACAGGCACTACGACGACCAGGCGGAGGCCTACATCGAGGGCCAGTACCTGCCCGAGCACTACGCAGAGGCCGAGGTGAAGGCCAGCACCCAGGGGCTACTCAAGCTGGTGCCGGCAGGCCGCTGAGCCACCGCCCCCAAAAACAAAACCCCGCTTTCGCGGGGTTTTCTTCTGGAGCCTGAAAGAGAGTGCTGCGGGAGATGCCGAAGCGTCCCTGGCGCGTTATTTCCCCTAGGGATAACTCTCGGGGTGTTGTATTGGGCGCCCTCTCCCGCACGTATGCCAAATGTTTCACTGGAAGTTGCCGCTGACGCTTCCGGCCCTGGTTCGGGGGGAGGCCGGTAGACGTCACCGAACGCTTTAAATAGTAGTTGGCGGTTCCGCCGGAGAATGGCTTTTGTATCTACAGAATTTTCCGATAAAGCCTGATTTTCCAGTCACTTCGAAATAACGTGGGCACAAAAGACACGGGCCACCCGAAGGTGGCCCGTGGTTCGACAATCGCCGGAAGCAACCGGCCGACAAGACGGTGTCAGGCGGTGGCTGTCGAACTCTTCTGCTGCCAGTCGGTCGCGTTGGACTCCATGGCTTCCTGGACCGCGCGCTTGCGACGCTCCTCGGCCTGACGGGTGAAGTACCAGGCGAAGAAGGTGAACAGCGAGACGGTCAGCAGGATCAGGCTGGCAACCGCGTTGATCTCCGGTTTCACGCCCAGGCGCACGGCGGAGAACACTTCCATCGGCAGGGTGGTAGAACCGGGACCGGACACGAAGCTGGCCAGTACCAGGTCGTCCAGCGACAGGGCGAAGGACATCATGCCGCCCGCCGCCAGCGACGGCGCGATCATCGGGATGGTGATCAGCATGAACACTTTCCAAGGCTTGGCGCCCAGGTCCATGGCCGCTTCCTCGATGGACAGGTCAAGCTCGCGCAGGCGCGCCGACACCACCACCGCCACGTAGGACGAGCAGAAGCTGGTGTGGGCGATCCAGATGGTCACGATGCCGCGCTCCTGGGGCCAGCCGATCAGCTGGGCCATGGCCACGAACAGCAGCAGCAGCGACAGGCCGGTGATCACCTCGGGCATGACCAGCGGCGCGGTGACCATTCCGCCGAACAGCGTACGGCCACGGAAGCGCGGGATGCGGGTCAGCACGAAGGCGGCCAGGGTACCCAGCGCCACGGAGGAGAACGCGGTGTAGAAGGCGATCTCCAGCGAGCGGAACACCGAGCCGATCAGTTGCTGGTTGTCGATCAGGCCGACGTACCACTTGATCGACCAGCCGCCCCACACGGTCACCAGCTTGGAGCCGTTGAAGGAGTAGATGACCAGGATGACCATCGGCACGTAGATGAAGAGCAGGCCCAACACCAGCATGATGTTGGAGAACGACCAGCGCTTGTTCATACCTTGCCCTCCAGCTCTTTAGCCATGATCTTGGGTGAAGAGTCTGTTGAAGGGGATGATGGGCAGATCGCCTTGAAGTGGGTCATACCTTGCCCTCCAGCTCTTTAGCCTGGTTCTTGTTGAAGAGAATGATGGGCACGATCAGGATCACCAGCATCACCACGGCAAGAGCGGAAGCCACCGGCCAGTCACGGTTGTTGAAGAATTCCTGCCACAGCACCTTGCCGATCATCAGCGTCTCGGGGCCGCCGAGCAGTTCCGGGATCACGAACTCGCCCACCGCCGGGATGAACACCAGCATGCAGCCGGCGATGATGCCGTTCTTGGACAGCGGCACGGTGATCTTCCAGAAGCTGGTGAAGTTGCGCGCGCCGAGGTCGGAGGCGGCTTCCAGCAGGCTCATGTCGTGCTTGACCAGGTTGGCGTAGAGCGGCATGACCATGAACGGCAGGTAGGAGTAGACGATACCGATGTACACCGCCAGGTTGGTGTTGAGGATCGTCAGCGGCTCGTTGATCAGGCCCAGCCACATCAGGAAGCTGTTGAGCAGGCCGTTGTTGGACAGGATGCCCATCCAGGCGTACACGCGGATCAGGATCGCCGTCCAGGTCGGCATCATGATCAGCAGCAGCAGCACGGTCTGCATTTCCTTGCTGGCGCGGGCGATGGCGTAGGCCATCGGGTAGCCGATCACCAGGCACAGGAAGGTGCTGATCGCCGCCATCTTCAGCGAGCCCAGGTAGGCGTCGATGTAGAGCGGGTCGCCGGTCAGCATCAGGTAGTTGCCGAGGTTCATCACCACTTGCAACGTCTGGTCGGCGTACTGGAACACCTCGGTGTACGGCGGAATGGCCACGTCGGCGGCCGCCAGGCTGATCTTCAGCACGATGGCGAAGGGCAGCAGGAAGAACAGGAACAGCCAGAAGAACGGTACGCCGATGACGGCATGCCGCCCTCGGGGCAGGCGTTTCAGGAACGATGCGGCGATGTTCATGATTGCAGTACCACGCCGCTGTCGTCGTACCAGCTGATGTACACGGGTTGTTCCCAGGTCGGGCGAGCCACGTGGCGCTCGGCGTTGGCCATGAAGGCTTGCACGATCATGCCGGAGGCGAGCTTGATGTAGTACACCGAGTGACCGCCCAGGTAGGCGATGTCGTAGACGGTGCCCTGGGCCCAGTTGCAGCCTTCGTGCTCCAGACTCTCCGGCTTGTTCGCGCTGACCATGACCTTTTCCGGACGCAGCGCGTAGGTAATGCGCTTGTTCTCGGCGCGGGTGCTGATGCCGTGGCCGATGTAGATCGGGTTTTCCAGCTGCGGACAGGCGATCACCGCGTGGTCCTGCACGTCTTCCACGATGTCGCCGTCGAACAGGTTGACGTTGCCGATGAACTCGCAGACCAGGCGGCTGGCCGGGGTCTCGTAGATGTCCATCGGGCTGCCGATCTGCTCGATGCAGCCCAGGTGCATGATGGCGATGCGCTGGGCCATGGTCATGGCCTCTTCCTGGTCGTGGGTCACCATCACGCAGGTCACGCCCACGCGCTCGATGATCTCCACCAGTTCCAGCTGCATCTGCGAGCGCAGCTTCTTGTCCAGGGCGCCCATCGGCTCGTCGAGCAGCAGCAGCTTCGGACGCTTGGCCAGGGAGCGGGCCAGGGCCACGCGCTGGCGCTGGCCGCCGGACAGCTGGTGCGGCTTGCGCTTGGCGTACTGGGTCATCTGCACCAGCTTGAGCATTTCGTTGACGATCTTGTCGATCTCGGCCTTGGGCAGGCCGTCCTGCTTGAGGCCGAAGGCGATGTTCTGCGCCACGCTCATGTGCGGGAACAGGGCATAGGACTGGAACATCATGTTGATCGGCCGCTCGTAGGGCGGCAGGTCGGTAATGTCCTGGCCATCGAGGAAGATGCGACCTTCAGTGGGACGCTCGAAACCAGCCAGCATGCGCAGCAGGGTCGACTTGCCCGAGCCGGAGCCACCGAGCAGGGCGAAGATCTCGCCCTTCTTGATGTTCAGGGACACGCTATCGACAGCCAGAGTCTCATCGAACTGCTTGCTGACCCGGTCGATTTTTACCAGCACCTCTTTAGGCTGCTGGTCGCCACTCAAGGCTTTCTTGTAGGCACCGGAGGCTATTGCCATTACCACAACTCCCAAATCTGGAGGCCCGGCCATGCGGCCGGGCATGCTTGGATTACTACTGTCTACGGATTACTTGCCGGACTTGATCTTCGTCCAGGAACGGGTCATGAGGCGCAGGGTCTTCGGCGGCAGCTCATGCTGCACGAAGAGTTTGTCGAGAACCTCCTGAGGGGGGTACACCTCAGGATTGTTGCGCACGGACTCATCCATGAATTCGCCAGCCTTGGGGTTCGGGTTGGCGTAACCGACGTAATCGCTGACCTTGGCGATCACGTCGGGCTTGAGCAGGTAGTTGATGAAGGCGCTGGCGGCCTTCGGGTTGGAGGCATCCTTCGGAATGGCGAGGATGTCGAACCACAGGTTGGCGCCTTCCTTCGGAATCGCGTAGGCGATGTTCACGCCCTTGCCGGCTTCCTTGGCGCGGTTGGCGGCCTGGAAGACGTCGCCGGAGAAACCGGCCGCAACGCAGATGTTGCCGTTGGCCAGGTCGGAAATGTACTTGGAGGAGTGGAAGTAGGTGACGTACGGGCGCACCGCCATCAGCTTGGCTTCGACTTTCTTGTAGTCTTCCGGGTCGGTGCTGTTGGGATCCAGACCCAGGTACTTGAGCACGGCCGGCATCATCTCGTCGCCCGAATCGAGGAAGGCGACGCCGCACTGGCTGAGCTTCTTCATGTTCTCGGGCTCGAACAGCACGGCCCACGAATCGATCTTGTCGACACCCAGCACGGCCTTGACCTTGTCGACGTTGTAGCCGATGCCGTTGGTGCCCCACAGGTACGGCACGCCGTACTGGTTGCCCGGGTCGTTCACCTGCAGCTGCTTCATCAGCGCCGGGTCGAGGTTCGACCAGTTGGGCAGCTGGCTCTTGTCCAGCTTCTGGAACGCGCCCGCCTTGATCTGGCGGCCGAGGAAGTGGTTGGACGGCACGACCACGTCGTAACCGGTGCGGCCAGCCAGCAGCTTGCCTTCCAGGGTTTCATTGGAGTCGAAGACGTCGTACACCGGCTTGATGCCGGTTTCCTTCTCGAAATCGGCCAGGGTGGTCTCGCCGATGTAGTCCGACCAGTTGTAGATATGCACGCTCGGAGCCGCCTCGGCGATGCTGGAAAGGCCGAATACGGAGAGTGCTGCGATCAGGGTTCTGCTGATAGGAGTGCGCACACGTGAGTCCTCTCGTTGTTTTAGTTTCTTCTGTCGGTTGGCGACGACGGCCGTTCCGTGGATAGCGCCACAGCCTTCAGGTGCGCGAGAGCGCCTCGACTTGCGCGACCATTCCACTGATCGAAACTGCGGATCTCCTGCCGGGAGCGGACGGGGGAGCGCACTCCCCTGCCCTCGACCCGGTACATCGGCCGGCGCGCGGACGCGCCGGCGACTACCCGATTACTTGCCGGACTTGATGGTGGTCCAGCTGCGGGTCATCAGACGCTGGGTCTTCGCCGGCAGGTCCGGGAAGGCGTACAGCTTCTTCATCACTTCGTCGGTCGGGTAGATGCCCGGGTCCTGGCGGATGGCTTCGCTCACCAGCGGAGTCGCGGCGGAGTTGCCATTCGGATAGGAGACGGTATCGCTGATCTCGGCGATGACTTTCGGTTCGAGCAGGAAGTTGATCCACTTCAGAGCGCCTTCCGGGTTCTCGGCGTCTTTCGGGATAGCGACGGTGTCGAAGAACGCACCGGCACCCTCCTTCGGAATGTTGTACTTCACGGCGACATTGTTCTTGGCTTCTTCCGCACGGGACTTGGCCTGGTAGATGTCACCCGAGTAACCGATGGCCACGCAGATGTTGCCGTTGGCGATATCGGAGATGTACTTCGAGGAGTGGAAGTAGGAGACGTACGGACGGATCTTCAGGAACAGCGCTTCGGCTTCCTTCAGCTCTTTCGGGTCCTGGCTATCGGGCTTGTAGCCCAGGTAGTGCAGGGCGGCCGGCAGCATTTCGGTCGGCGAGTCGAGGAAGCTCACGCCGCAGGCTTTCAGCTTCTGGATGTTTTCCGGCTTGAACACCAGGTCCCAGGAGTCCACCGGAGCGTTCTCGCCCAGCACGGCCTTGACCTTGTCCGGGTTGTAGCCGATGCCGATGGTGCCCCACAGGTACGGAATCGCGTACTGGTTGCCCGGGTCGCTGATTTCCAGGGTCTTCATCAGGTCGGGGTTCAGGTTCTTCCAGTTCGGCAGCTTGGACTTGTCCAGCGGCTGGTAGACGCCGGCCTTGATCTGCTTGGCGAGGAAGGAGTTGGACGGAACCACGATGTCATAACCCGACTTGCCGGCCAGCAGCTTGGCTTCCAGCACTTCGTTGCTGTCGTAGACGTCGTAGACGACCTTGACGCCGGTTGCCTTGGTGAAGTTGTCGGCCGTATCCGGCGCGATGTAGTCCGACCAGTTGTAAACGTGCAGTACTTTGTCATCTGCCTGCGCCATACCGGCCACAGCGCCCGCCAGAGTCACAGCGAGCAGGGATTTGCCGAAGGTTTTGAACATGCGGGTAGCTCCGTTGTTTTTTTGATGTTCCGGGTGGCGTGGACAGTTCCATCCGTCACCACCCGGTGAGCCTGGCCAACGCACAGGCGCAGTCTGTCAAAGGTCCGGTGAAAGACTCAAGACAGCACGACTGCGGCGGTTTGATCGAGGCACTTGCGCGCCAGGGTGATCAGGTCGTCGATCTGCGACTTCTCGATCACCAGCGGCGGCGAAATAATCATAGTGTCTCCCACCGCGCGCATGATCAGACCGTTGCGGAAGCAGTGCTCGCGGCACAGCATCCCCACGCCCTTGTCAAAGCGCTCGCGGGTCTTCTTGTTCTTCACCAGCTCCAGTGCTGCCACCAGGCCTACCCCGCGGGCTTCGCCTACCAAGGGGTGGTCGGCCAGCTCCTGCCAGCGTTTCTGCAAATACGGTGCCGTTTCGGCCTTCACCTTCTCGACGATCTTCTCTTCACGCAGGATGCGGATGTTCTCCAGCGCGACGGCGGCCGCCACCGGGTGACCCGAGTAGGTGAAGCCATGGTAGAACTCGCCGCCCTCGTTGAGGGTGTTGACGATCTCGTCGCGCACGATCACGCCGCCCATGGGGATGTAGCCGCTGGTCAGGCCCTTGGCGATCGGCATCAGGTCCGGGGCGTTGCCGTAGTACTGGCTGCCGAACCACTCGCCGGTACGGCCGAAGCCGCAGATGACTTCGTCGGCGATGAACAGGATGTCGTACTTGGCGAGGATCTCGCGGATCTTCGGCCAGTAGGTGTCCGGCGGAACGATCACGCCGCCCGCGCCCTGGATGGGCTCGGCGATGAAGGCGGCGACCTTGTCCTCGCCGACTTCGAGAATCTTCTTCTCCAGCTGCTCGGCGGCCCAGACGCCGAACTCTTCCGGCGACATGTCGCCGCCTTCGCCGAACCAGTAAGGCTGGGCGATGTGCTCGATACCCGGGATCGGCAGGTCACCCTGCTCGTGCAGCGCCTTCATGCCGCCCAGGCTGACGCCGGCGACGGTGGAGCCGTGGTAGCCGTTCCAGCGGCCGATGACCACTTTCTTCTGCGGCTGGCCCTTGATGGTCCAGTAGTGGCGGACCATGCGCAGCACGGTGTCGTTGGACTCCGAGCCCGAGCCGGTGAAGAACACGTGGTTCATGCCTTCGGGGGCGATGTCGGCGATGGCCTTGGCCAGCTCCAGCGCCGGCGGGTGGGCGGTCTGGAAGAACAGGTTGTAGTAGGGCAGCTCCTGCATCTGCTTGTAGGCGGCCTCAGCAAGCTCCTTGCGACCATAGCCGACGTTCACGCACCACAGGCCCGCCATGCCATCGAGGATCTTGTTGCCCTCGCTGTCCCACAGGTACACGCCTTCGGCCCTGGTGATGATGCGCGCGCCCTTCTCGTTCAACTGCTTGTAGTCGGTGAACGGAGCCAGGTGGTGTTCGCGGCTGAGCGCCTGCCAATGCTGGGTCTTGGCGCTGGTCTGGTTAGTCATCTCGATAAAACCTCTCTCTAAGTAACACGGGGCCCGGCGAGGATGCCGGCCCCCACGCCGATCAGACGGAAAGCAGGAGGAACTCCCGTTCCCAGGAGCTGATCACCCGCTTGAAGTTCTCGTGTTCGGCGCGCTTGACCGCGACGTAACCGCGAATGAACTTGTCGCCCAGGTAACTCTCCAGGGTCTTGCTGCCTTCCATGCGTTCCAGCGCTGCCTCGATGGTCAGCGGCAGTCGCAGGTTACGTCGTTCGTAGCCACGGCCCTTGACCTGGGCACTGGGTCTGATGCCTTCGACCATGCCGATGTAGCCGCACAGCAGGCTGGCAGCCAGGGCCAGGTAGGGGTTGGCATCCGCGCCGGCCAGGCGGTTCTCCACGCGGCGGTTCTCCGGGTTGGAGTCCGGCACGCGCAGGCCGACGGTACGGTTCTCTTCACCCCATTCCACGTTCACCGGCGCCGAAGTGTCGGGCAGGAAGCGGCGGAACGAGTTGACGTTCGGGGCGAACAGCGGCAGGGCTTCGGGAATGAGGCGCTGCAGGCCGCCGATATGGTGCAGGAACAGCTCGCTCATGCTGCCGTCGGCATTGGAGAAGATGTTCTTGCCGGTCTTCAGGTCGACGATGCTCTGGTGCAGGTGCATGGCGCTGCCCGGCTCGCCGGTCATCGGCTTGGCCATGAAGGTCGCCGCCACGTTGTGCTTGAGCGCCGCCTCGCGCATGGTGCGCTTGAACACCAGGATCTGGTCGGCCAGGTCCAGGGCGTCGCCATGACGGAAGTTGATTTCCATCTGCGCGGTGCCTTCTTCGTGGATCAGGGTGTCCAGATCCAGGCCCTGCGCCTCGCACCAGTCGTACATGTCTTCGAACAGCGGGTCGAACTCGTTCGCCGCATCGATGGAGAAGGACTGGCGACCGGTCTCCTGGCGGCCGGAACGGCCTACCGGGGCCTGCAGCGGGTAGTCGGGGTCGTCGCTGCGTTTGGTCAGGTAGAACTCCATCTCCGGCGCTACAATCGGCTTCCAGCCCTTGTCGGCATAGAGCTTGAGCACGCGCTTGAGCACGTTGCGCGGCGACAGCTCGATGGGGTTGCCCAGTTTGTCGTAGGTATCGTGGATCACCATCGCGGTCGGCTCGATGGCCCAGGGGACGAGGAACACGGCATTCTCGTCCGGGCGGCAGACCATATCGATGTCGGCCGGGTCCAGCAGGTCGTAGTAGGTTTCGTCCTCGACGTAGTCGCCGGTCACGGTCTGCAGCAGAACGCTCTCCGGCAGGCGCATGCCCTGCTCGTTGAGGAACTTGTTGGTCGGCGCGATCTTGCCCCGGGCGATACCGGTCAGATCGGCGATCAGACACTCCACCTCGGTGATCTTGCGTTCCTTCAGCCAGCTGCTCAGCTGGTCTAACTTGCTAGTCATAAAGACCTCAGGGTTTGAGAGCCCGGCCCCAACGCCAGGCTCAACGGTTCCCCGCCCTCTTGCTGCAGGCTTTGCCGAATGCCTGGAAGATAGCGAGATAGTTGGGGTTCGTTTCGACCTGCCACTCCGGGTGCCACTGCACACCGACCGCGAAGGTCTGCGCACCTTCGACGCAGAAGGCCTCAACCAACCCGTCGGGCGCCAGAGCTTCTACGCGAAGGCCGGGCGCCAGACGTTCAACGCCCTGGCCATGAATGGAATTGACCTGGAACTGCGAGGGTAGCCCGATACCGGCGAAAACGCCGCCGGGCTGCACGGTTACCGCGTGCCGCAGTCCATACTGAACCTCGAGCGGCTCGTTGGCCGGCTCGCGGTGATCCATGAAACCCTCGACCTGGTGCACCTTCTGGTGCAGCGTGCCGCCGAAGGCCACGTTCATTTCCTGGAATCCGCGGCAGATGCCCAGCACCGGAACCCCGGCCGCGACGGCGCGGCGGATCAGCGGCAGCGTGGTGCTGTCGCGCGCGGGATCATGAAGAGTGCCGGCTTCGCTTGCGGAGCCACTATAATGATAGGGCTCGACGTTCGACGCCGAGCCAGTGAACAGCAGGCCGTCGAGTGCGGCCAGCAGGGCCTCCTGGTCGATGTCCTCGCCCAGGGAGGGAATGATCACCGGCAGGCCGGCGGCCCCGGAGATCACAGCTCTGAGGTATTTGTCGCCAGTGACGTGGTAGGGTTTCGAACCGAGCTGCTTGACGCAGGCGGACACGCCGATTAACGGCAGGCGAGACATGAGGCACCCGTGTTTGTATGTGTTATGGGCTTGAGGCCGAGCTTAGCCTTGTTCATTTTTTTACACAACAGAAATGTAAAAAATCAAACACGCCCTACTGAACAGCCCGCCAACCAAGGCTCTCCGCTCGCCCGAAGCAACCTGAAACGCCCAAGAAATGGCACATTGCGGTTTTTGTGCCCCTTTTTGGTGCGACATTGACAACCCTTGCCAATTCGGATTGACTCACACCTCAGCCTTCGAATGATTGATATTTTTAACAATAAAGGTGTTACATCATGTCGGTACCCCAGAGTGCCGTTTCGCTTGAAGAAGCGAGTGAGTTCCTGAAGGAACATCCCGAGGTCCAGTTCGTCGACCTTCTTATTGCAGATATGAACGGTGTGGTTCGCGGCAAGCGCATCGAACGCACCAGCCTGCCCAAAGTCTATGAGAAAGGCATCAACCTCCCCGCCTCTCTCTTCGCTCTCGACATCACCGGCTCCACCGTGGAAAGCACCGGCCTCGGCCTGGACATTGGCGACGCCGATCGCGTCTGCTTCCCGATCCCCAACACCCTGTCCATGGAACCCTGGCAGAAGCGCCCGACCGCGCAGCTGCTGATGACCATGCACGAGATGGAAGGCCAGCCGTTCTTCGCCGACCCGCGTGAAGTGCTGCGCCAGGTGGTGCAGCGGTTCACCGACATGGGCCTGACCATCGTCGCGGCCTTCGAGCTGGAGTTCTACCTGATCGACCAGGAGAACGTGAACGGCCGTCCGCAGCCGCCGCGTTCGCCGATCTCCGGCAAGCGTCCGCAATCGGTGCAGGTCTACTCCATCGATGACCTCGACGAGTACGCCGACTGCCTGCAGGACATCATCGACGGCGCCCGCGCCCAGGGCATCCCGGCCGACGCCATCGTCAAGGAAAGCGCCCCGGCCCAGTTCGAAGTCAACATGCACCACGTCGACGACGCACTGAAGGCCTGCGACTACGCGGTCCTGCTCAAGCGCCTGATCAAGAACGTCGCCTACGACCACGAGATGGACTCGACCTTCATGGCCAAGCCCTACCCGGGTCAGGCCGGCAACGGTCTGCACGTGCACGTTTCGCTGCTCGACAAGGACGGCAGGAACATCTTCACCAGCGAGGATCCCGAGCAGAACGCCGCGTTGCGCCACGCGATCGGCGGTGTGCTCGAGACCCTGCCGGCGTCGATGGCCTTCCTCTGCCCGAACGTCAACTCCTATCGCCGCTTCGGTTCCGCCTTCTTCGTGCCGAACGCACCGAGCTGGGGCCTGGACAACCGCACCGTCGCCCTGCGCGTGCCGACCGGCGCGCCGGAAGCGGTGCGCCTGGAGCACCGCGTCGCCGGTGCCGACGCCAACCCCTACCTGCTGCTGTCCGCCGTGCTGGCCGGCATCCACCACGGCCTGAGCAACCAGGTCGAGCCCGGTGCGCCGATCGAAGGCAACGCCTACGAACAGCTGGAACAGAGCCTGCCGAACAACCTGCGCGACGCACTGCGCGAGCTGGACGACAGCGACGTGATGAACAAGTACATCAGCCCCGAGTACATCGACATCTTCGTCGCGTGCAAGGAGCATGAGATGCAGGAGTTCGAGTATTCGATCTCCGACCTCGAGTACAACTGGTACTTGCACACCGTCTGAGTGGTAAACGAAACGCCGGCCCCGTGCCGGCGTTTCCTTGTGCCTCTGGCACATCCGGGGACAGCGGCATCGTGACGGCGAGGAGGGGCGCCAGCGATCCATGCCCGCCGCTCCCGCCTGCCCGCGATGCCTCCATCCGCCCGCCCGGGCATCCATCGCGTCTGTCGTGTCCTTGCTGTCGCGCCATCGAGCGGCGAGTGAATGCCGCATCCGCTGATTACGTGGTTCATTCAGGGAGATCGCCAATGCCACGCCTGTACGCCTTGCTTCTGATGCTGTTGTGCCCGCTGTCCGCCTGGGCCGACCAGGTTATCCGCGTCTACAACTGGAACGACTACATCGCCCCCGAAGTGCTCAAGGACTTCGAGAAGGACACCGGCATCCGCGTCGAGTACCACACCTACAGCGCAGCCGACGAGCTCAAGAAAGCGCTGCGCGATGGCGAACACATCGACGTCGCGGTGCCCTCGCACAACGACCTGCCGGCGCTGATCAGGGACAAGCTGATCCAGCCGCTGGACTTCACCAGGCTGCCCAACCGCAGCCACCTCGACGCCCAACTGCTGAGCAAGCTGGCCGCCGTCGACCCGAACAACCAGCATGCCGTGCCCTACCTGTGGGGTGCCGTCGGCCTGGCGATCAACGGCCCGGAGGCGGAGAAGGCCTTCGGCGGTGCCCTGCCCGACAGCTGGAGCCTGCTGTTCGACCCGCAGCAGAGCCAGCGCCTGAAGAGCTGCGGCATCAGCCTGCTGGACGCGCCGGACGAGACCTTCTCGGTGCTGATGAACTACCAGGGCCGCAACTTCGCCCGCAGCGCCCCCTCGCAGATCCGCCGCGCCGGCGAGGTGCTCGCCCAGCTGCGCCCGAGCCTGCTCTACGTCGACGGCGGCGAGCGCTACATCCAGGACCTCAACAGCGGCAAGCTGTGCGTCGCCATGGCCTGGGTCGGCGATGCGCTGGGCGCCGCCAACGCCGGCCAGCCGGTGCGCTTCGTGGTGCCGCAGGAGGGCTCGGTGCTGTTCATCGACAACCTGGTGATCCCCACCAGCGCCGAACACCCGGACCTCGCGCACAGGTTCATCGACTACCTGATGCAGCCCAAGGTCGCCGCGCAGATCACCGCCGCCACCCTCTACCCCAACGGCAACAAGGACTCCGCGCAGTTCCTCGACGCCGCCCTGCGCGACCAGCCCGGCCTGTACCCGGACCAGGAGACCAAGCGCCGCCTGTTCACCCTGGAAACCGCGCCGGAGAAGACCGCGCCGGTGATCACCGAGGTCTGGGACAAGCTGCGCGCCGGCGGCAGCTGACTTGCCGAGCGCCCCGGAGCTGGCGTCCAATAGCCGCCCAGCTCCGGAGGTCGACATGTCCGCTCCCACCCGCAAGCCCCGCGCCAGCAGCCAGGCGCGCATCGCCGTGATCCTCGACGCCGCCCGCGCGCTGCTGGCCGGCAGCGGCGCGGCGAGCCTGTCGATCTACGCGGTGGCCGAGCGCGCCGGCATCCCGCCGTCCTCCGTCTACCACTTCTTCCCCAGCGTGCCGGCCCTGCTCCAGGGCCTCACCAGCGACGTCCACGCCGCCTTCCGCGCCTGCCTGGAGCAGCCCGTCGAGCACGCCGCGCTGCGCGACTGGCGCGACCTCTCGCGGCTGGTCGAACAGCGCATGCTGGCGGTCTACGCCGACGATGCCGCCGCGCGCCAGCTGATCCTCGCCAGCCACGGCCTGGCCGAAGTCACCCAGGCCGACAGCCAGCACGACGTGCAGCTGGGCCAGGCCATGCGCGCGCTGTTCGAGCGCCACTTCGAACTGCCGCCGCTGCCCGCCGAGATCGAGGTGTTCAGCCTGGCCATGGAGCTGGGCGACCGCGTCTACGCCCTGTCCGTGCAGCGTCACGGGCACATCAGCGAGCGCCTGGCCGAGGAAGGCATGCGGGTGTTCGATGCCTACCTGTCGCTGTACCTGCCGCCCTGCCTGCCAAAGCGGGTCACGCCCCTGTCCTGAGTCGATTTTTATCCGTAAATATCCGGATAGACGGGCGAAATATTTTCGACCAGCGCTTCATAAACCGATTTTTATCGGATATAAATCGCCTCAGCCCTGATGAACCATGGCGCGGGCGCGCACGTCCGTGGTCCCTCAGCACGCTTGCTGGCCTTGCCGGGCGCGCCAATGCGCCCGGATAACCGATAAGTATCCGAACAAGAGGTGCTCCATGACCCGCACAGTGACCGTCGCGGCCACCCAGATGGCCTGCTCCTGGGATGTCCAGGCCAACCTCGCCAATGCCGAGAAACTGGTCCGCCAGGCTGCCGCCAGGGGCGCGCAGATCATCCTGATCCAGGAACTCTTCGAGACCCCCTACTTCTGCCAGAAGCCCAACGCCGACTACACCCAGCTGGCCACCCCGGCGGACGAGAACCCGGCCATCCTGCATTTCCAGAAGGTCGCCGCCGAACTGAAGGTCGTGCTGCCGATCAGCTTCTTCGAACGTGCCGGCCGCGCCCGCTTCAACAGCATCGCGATCATCGACGCCGACGGCAGCAACCTCGGCCTGTACCGCAAGAGCCACATCCCGGACGGCCCCGGCTACCACGAGAAGTACTACTTCAACCCCGGCGACACCGGCTTCAGGGTCTGGAACACCGCCTACGCGCGCATCGGCGTCGGCATCTGCTGGGACCAGTGGTTCCCCGAGTGCGCGCGCAGCATGGCGCTGATGGGCGCCGAGGTGCTGTTCTACCCGACCGCCATCGGCAGCGAACCGCACGATGCGAGCATCAGCTCCCGCGACCACTGGCAGCGCGTCCAGCAGGGCCACGCCGGCGCCAACCTGATGCCGCTGGTGGCCTCCAACCGCATCGGCCGCGAGGAGCAGGACGGCTACGACATCACCTTCTACGGCTCGTCCTTCATCGCCGACCAATTCGGCAGGAAGGTCGAGGAACTGAACGAGACCGAGGAAGGCATCCTGCTGCACAGCTTCGACCTCGACGCCCTGGAAAAGACCCGCAGCGCCTGGGGTGTGTTCCGCGACCGGCGGCCGAACCTATACTGGCCCATCGCGACACTCGACGGCGAAACCCTCTCCGAGTAACCCACGCGGCGGATGGCGATCCCCTCCGCCCCAGCAGCCGAACCTGGTGACCCCATGACCACTCTGACCAGCACTCCCCGCGCCGATGGCTTCCGCATGCCGGCGGAATGGGAACCCCACACCCAGACCTGGATGGTCTGGCCCGAGCGCCCGGACAACTGGCGCCTCGGCGGCAAGCCGGCGCAGGCCGCCTTCAGCGCCGTCGCCCGCGCCATCGCCCGCTTCGAGCCGGTGACCATCGGCGTCTCCGCCGGCCAGTACGAGAACGCCCGCGCCCAGCTGGCCGACGCGGCCAACATCCGCGTGGTGGAAATCAGCAACGACGACGCCTGGGTGCGCGACACCGGCCCGACCTTCGTCATCGACGGCAAGGGCGCAGTGCGCGGCGTCGACTGGACCTTCAACGCCTGGGGCGGCCTGGAAGGCGGCCTGTACTTCCCCTGGCACCGCGACGACCAGGTGGCGAGCAAGATCCTCGGCATCGAGCGCTGCGCCGGCTACCGCACCGAAGGCTTCGTGCTCGAAGGCGGCTCCATCCACGTGGACGGCGAAGGCACCCTGATCACCACCGAGGAATGCCTGCTCAACCACAACCGCAACCCGCACCTGAGCCGCGAAGAGATCGAAGCCAACCTGCGCGAGCACCTGGCCATCGACACCGTGATCTGGCTGCCGGACGGCCTGTTCAACGACGAGACCGACGGCCACGTCGACAACTTCTGCTGCTACGTGCGCCCGGGCGAAGTGCTGCTGGCCTGGACCGACGACGTCAACGACCCGAACTACGCGCGCTGCCACGCCGCCCTGCGCGTGCTGGAAAGCGCCCGCGACGCCAGGGGCCGCCAGCTGACCGTGCACAAGATCGTCATCCCCGGCCCGATCCACGCGAGCGAAGCCGAGTGCCAGGGCATCGACATGGTGATCGGCACCCAGCCGCGCGATCCGTCGATCCGCCTGGCCGGCTCCTACGTCAACTTCCTGATCGTCAACGGCGGCATCATCGCCCCGCGCTTCGACGATCCGGCGGACGCCGAGGCCGAGGCCACCCTCAAGCGCCTCTTCCCCGGGCACCAAGTGGTGATGGTGCCGGGCCGCGAGATCCTCCTGGGCGGCGGCAACATCCACTGCATCACCCAGCAGCAGCCGGCGCCGCAGAAGCGCTGATTCGCCGGTGCTGAAAAAGGGCCGTCGCCTTCCCGGGCGCCGGCCCTTTTGCATTCCGCAAAAGCCCCTGCCGGAACGCCACCCTGTAGGAGCGAGCTTGCTCGCGAACCGCATCGGCTCCGGCGCCAACCGGTGAACCCGTTCGCGAGCAAGGACCAGGCGTCCCCCTCGCTCCTACGAAAATCCCAAAAGAAAAAGCCGCCGCCCCTTGCGGGGACGGCGGCCTTCTTCAACCCGCTCGGCTTACAGCAGCGGAATGGTGTAGCTGACGATCAGGCGGTTCTCGTCCTGGTCGCGCTGCCCGGCGGAACCGGAAACCGCGTCGGCCGGCAGGCCGCTGCGCAGGGCGGCGTTCTTCCAGGTGAAACCCAGGCCCTTGAAGGTGCCGTCCGGGATCACGTAGGCCAGGGAGATGTCGCGCTCCCACTCGCTCTGGTTGCCGTGCGCGGTGTCGATGTTGTCGCCGCGCAGGTACAGGGTCTGGAAGGTCAGGCCCGGCAGGCCGGCCTGGGCGAAGTCGTAGCCGTAGCGGACCTGCCAGGTGCGCTCGCCGGCGTGCAGGAACTTGCCGATCTGCACGTCGGTGATCAGGTAGGCGGTGGCGCCATCGCCGTTGTTGATGAACGGGAAGTCGCTGTCGCCGCTGAGCTGCTGGTAGCCGGCGCCGATGCTGTGGCCGCTGAGGGTATAGGTGAACAGGCCGCTCCAGGCGCGGTTGTCGACCTCGCCCTTGGTCACGCCGTTACCGTAGTAGCCGGTGGTGTAGAAGCTCTTGTCGTGGCCGTTCTTGCCGTCGTCGCTGCTGTGGAAGTAGCGCAGGTCGCTCTTGAGCACGCCCGGGCCGATCGCCCAGTTGTGCTGCAGGCCGAGGAAGTGCTGTTTGTAGAAGTCCTGCAGGTTGCCGTAGTAGTACTGCAGCGTCAGGTCCTTGGTCAGCTTGTAGTCGGCGCCGCCGTAGTAGAACTTGTTGACGAACTGGCCGCTCTGCGCGTTGTTCGCGCCGGCGATGGACAGGCCCTCGTTGTTGCTCGAGTTGCGGCCCTTGGCGTGCTCCAGCTGGCCGCCGATCAGGGTCAGGTCCTTGAACTCGTTGGAGGTGACCTGGCCACCCTCGAAGGTCTGCGGCAGCATGCGGCCGTCGTTGTAGGTGACCACCGGCAGCTTCGGCAGGAGGGTGCCGTAGCGCAGCTCGGTGCTGGAAACCTTCACCTTGCCGGTGGCGCCCAGGTGGGAGAAGTCGTCTACCGCGCGGCCATCGCCATCGGTGGGGAAGACGGTACCGGAAAAGTTCGAGCTGGTCGGGTTGTAATGTGTGCCCTTGCCGCTGTCGAGGCGAACCCCGAGCAGGCCCAGTGCATCGACGCCGAAGCCGACGGTGCCTTCGGTGAAGCCGGAGGCGTAGTTGAGCAGGAAGCCCTGGCCCCACTCCTCCTGCTTGCTCGGCTCGGCGGTGCCGTTGCGGTTATCGGTGTTGATGTAGAAGTTGCGCAGCGTGAGGCTGGCCTTGCTGTCCTCGATGAACCCGCCGGCGACGGCCGACTGGGCCAGGCCCGCGGCAGCGATGGCGAGCGCCAGGCTCGATTGCTTGAGAGTGCTTCTTTTCATTGGATTTCCCCATTTTATCGATCTTGAAAACAGGCCATTCGGAACGACGGCTGGCTCCCCCGGAGCCCGGCCGAACGGCAAGCAGCGGCCACGGCGCGTACGGATACGCACAGCTGCGAGAATTCAGTGGTGATGCAACGCGCCCCTAGGCAGGGGTGACGCGCAGGCAGGCAGGCGGGAAGGCAGAAGATGGCAGGGACGGCATGGATCGGGTCTCGTGTCTTGTTGTCGTGGCGCTGCACCGGCAGGCACCACTGCTAGGCAAACCCCAGGCCAACCGGCCTCGCCTGCCCGATCCCCCGCCAGCAGAGCCTTTCAGGCTTGCCGGCCGATCCATTGCCTCAGACGCATGAGCGGGAAACCGCCAATCACCTCGTTCATCCTGGCGGGAAACCGCCACCCCGACCGCACTGGCCAACCGGCCTCGTGACGACGTTGGGGCAACGATAGAAGAAGCTCTATAAAACCAAAAAGAATTAATTATTACTATGTAATTTCCTTTAGTAATATATGGTAACACGCTGTTTCCACCGGAACCGCACCTCCGACGAGGTACCTCCGTTGGGCAGATGACCCGGCTGAAAGGGTTGCCCGGCAGCCGCGCGGCAGGGCGATGCACTGGCGCGAAGCCCGGCCAGCCGCGGGTTGCGGGGCGCGGCGGGCTCCCCGGATACCCGCCGGGCAGCGGCGCGATGGCGACAGGTTTCCCGCTGCCACGCGGCGTCATGTCGCGCTCTTGCCCGGGGCTCGCCGCGACGCAAAGGCGCTCGCGCAACGTACCCGGCGCAGAAAAAAAGAAGCCCGCCAGTGCTGCAACACTGGCGGGCCACGGGCATCGTGGAGTTTCGCCCAAGAAATGCAGAACGCCGGAGCGGACGTCTGCCAGTCCAAGAGGTCGCACCTGTCCGTGCGACCCGCGGATGATCCTGGGCCGGGCAGCCGCCGTCCATGCAGCCCTTCCGATAGACCTGTACGAAGATTCCTGCTGGCAGGGCTACCGGGTATCAGGTCACGGGCGTCCCACCGTGGCGCTGGTGCCAACGAAGGCGGCCGACGGCAGCAGCTGGCTGATGAAGCGGTTCCACCGGGTGATGTTGGCCGGCCCGATGAACACCACGTCCTGGGGCTGCATGGCGAAATCGCGGGCCAGGGCGTAGGCCGTGGGCTGCTTCGCCTGCAGGTGGAAGACCTGCGCCGTGAGGGCGGTCTTGTCGCCACTGGCGCCCGGCTGCAGGTCGCCGGCGCGGATCACGTAGACCGAGTCGCCGTCGGCGGTTTCCGGGCTGAGGCCGCCCGCGTTGCCCAGCACTTCCAGCAGCGTCAGGCCGGTGGTGCGGTAGGTCACCACCGTCGGCTGGTGGACTTCACCCACCACATAGACCTTCTTGCGGTCGTTGTAGGGCAGGTGGATCTGGTCACCGCTCTTCAGGTAGATGCCGCTCAGGGTGGAGCCCTTGCGGTTCAGCGCGTCGACGTCGATCGGGTACTCGCGCCCGTCGCGCTTGAGCGTGAGCCCGGACAGGTCAGCCTCGCCGGCGACCACGCCGGCCTTGCTCACCGCCTGCACCAGCGTCGTCGGCGTGTTGTTCAGCTCCATCTGGCCGCCGTTCTGGAAGGCCCCGGACATCACCACGTGCTGGCTCGCGTAGGTGAGCACGGTGACGTCCACCTGCGGGTCGACGATGCCCTTCTTCGCCAGCCGGCGGGCCAGCTCGGCGCGCAGCATGGTCGGCGTCCGGCCCTCCGCCGCCACGGTGCCGGCGTAGGGGAAGAAGATGTTGCCGTCGGCGCCGACCACGCGGCCGTTGGCTTCCATCTGCTGCGTCGAGCCGGGGCTGGTCAGTTCCGGGTGATCCCAGACGGTGACCAGCAGGACGTCGCCGGCGCCAATCACGTATTCACCCTGCTGCGGCCGGTAGGACAACAGCTCCGCCGGCAGGCCCGGCTCATTGGCGCGGGCCATTTCCTGGTTTTGCAGCACTTGCGGCGTGATGGGCACGAGGGTGACGTGCATGCCCGCCTTCAGCGCTTCTCGTTCGACATCGGAATCCGTCATGTGCTGACCGGGGGAGAACACACAGCCTTGCAGTGCCAGACTGCCGACGACAAGGCCGATCACGTACAGAGTTTTCATGGCGATCCTTCCTTGAAGCAGGGTGTTGGTAGGGGACTACCAGCTCAGAACGCGTTGCGGTGAACGAACCCCTTGAACAGGGTCAGCCCAACGATCTTCAGGTCCCACCAGACGGACCAGTTCTCGATGTAGTCCAGATCGAACTCGATGCGTTTCTGCATCTTTTCCAGGGTGTCGGTCTCGCCACGCCAGCCGTTGACCTGGGCCCAGCCGGTGATGCCCGGCTTGACCTTGTGGCGCAGCATGTAGTGGCTGACCTGGCGTCGGTACTGCTCGTTGTGCGCGACTGCGTGGGGCCGGGGCCCCACCACCGACATGTCGCCGCGCAGGACGTTGAAGAACTGCGGCAGCTCATCCAGCGAGGTACGTCGCAGGAACGCGCCCAGGCGGGTGACGCGGCAGTCGTTGCGCGAGGCCTGGATCACCTGCGCGCCGTCTTCCATGACCGTCATGCTGCGGAACTTCCACACGCGGATCGGCCTGCCGTCCATCCCGTAACGGGTCTGGCGGAACAGCACCGGGCCGCGCGAGGTGAGCTTCACCGCCACGGCGATCAGCAGCATCGGCGCCGACACCAGCAGCAGGATCAGCGAGGCGAGGACCACGTCCTCGATGCGCTTGAGCACTGCGTTGGGCCCGTCCATGGGGGTGTCGAAGATGCTGATGGTTTCCAGGCCGTTGATGCTCTCGCTGCGCGCGTGCAGCAGGTCGAACATGAACAGGTCGGGAATCAGGTAGACCGACACCGTGGTGTCGGAGAGTTCGCGAATCAGTTCGTTGAGCAGCGGCTCGCGGGACAGCGGCAGGGTCAGGTAGACCTTGTCGATCTGCCCGCCGCGCGCCGCCTCGATCAGCGCCAGGCGCCCGCCCTTGACCGGCACCCGCGCCTCCAGCGCCATCTGCTGCGGGCGGTCGTCGTAGAAGCCGACCAGGCGCAGGCCCATCCACGGCGCGTCGAGGATGGTCGACGCCAGGTGCGCGGCGACCTCCCCGGTGCCGTAGATGGCCACGTTGCGGCTGTTGAAGCCGTGCCGGCGCGCCACCCGCAGGAGGATGCGCAGCAGCAGGCGGTAGGCGCACATCACCAGCAGCGCGACGGCGAACCAGGCGAAGCGCCGGGCGTCGACGACGATGCCGTGGCGCACGGCCGCATCCAGCAGCAGCACGGCGAAGAAGGTCAGCGACCAGTAGCTGGTGACGATCAGCGACTCGCGCAGCAGCGACTCGCCGCGCCAGGAACCGTAGAGCCGGTTGAGCTCGCCCAGCCAGTGGAACAGCATCACGCACAGCAGCACCGAGACCCAGACCCGCGAGTCCGGCAGACCGCTGCCGTCACTCAGGAGGATCGCCCCGGACAGGACGATGACCAGCAGATCGAGCAGGCGGTGCGCCAGCGCCAGCAGGGACTGGTTGGCCCGCAGTATTCCCTTCGATCGAATGGACATGGAAAACCTCGCAACGCTCGGCGCCCATCCTGGCGCCGCTGCCACGTTCGGCAGATGGATCGGTGACGCGCCGGCCCGGGGCCGGCAATCTCAGGAGCGGGCGTCCAGCAGCAACTGCTGCAGGTAGCGGCCGTAGCCGGTCTTGCCCAGGCGCTCGGCCTGCAGGGCCAGGGCCTCGCTGGACAGCCAGCCCTGCTGGAAGGCGATCTCCTCCAGGCAGGCGACCTTCAGCCCCTGCCGCGCCTCGATGGTCTGGACGAAGTGGCCGGCCTCCAGCAGCGACTCGTGGGTGCCGGTGTCCAGCCAGGCGAAGCCGCGTCCCAGCAGACTCACGCGCAGCTCGCCGAGCTCCAGGTAGAGGTTGTTGATGTCGGTGATTTCCAGCTCGCCGCGCGCCGAGGGGCGGATCTGCCGGGCCATCTCCAGCACCCGGTTGTCGTAGAAGTACAGCCCCGTCACCGCGTAGCTGGAGCGCGGCGCCCGCGGTTTTTCCTCGATCGACAGCACCTTGCCGTCGGCGTCGAACTCCACCACGCCGAAGCGCCCCGGGTCCGCCACCTGGTAGCCGAACACCGTGGCGCCGCGCTCCTGCGCGGCGGCCTCGCGCAGGAGCGCGGTGAAGCTCTGGCCGTAGAAGATGTTGTCGCCCAGCACCAGGCACACCGAGTCGTCGCCGATGAAATCCGCGCCGATCAGGAAGGCCTGGGCGAGGCCGTCCGGCGAGGGCTGCACGGCGTACTGCAGGTGCACGCCGAAGCGCTCGCCGTCACCCAGCAGGGCGCGGAAGTTGGGCAGGTCGGTGGGCGTGCAGATCAGCAGGATGTCGTCGATGCCGGCGAGCATCAGCACCGACAGCGGGTAGTACACCATCGGCTTGTCGTAGATCGGCAGCAGTTGCTTGGACACCCCCAGGGTGATGGGGTGCAGGCGGGTGCCGGAGCCTCCGGCGAGGATGATGCCTTTCATGCAGTGGCCTCCTTGGCGCGATCAATAGCCGGGAACCGGGCTATTCGAGCGGTTTGAGGCGCGGCAGCTCGGCCGCGCGCTCGGCTAGAAAGGAGTCGATCAGGCTGGACAGGCGCAGCGCGGAGAGGTCCCAGGAGTAGCGCAGGACGTTCTCCAGCCCGGCGCTGCGCAGGCCGCCGCGCAGCTTGGCGTCGCGCAGCACGCGGCGCATCGCGGTGGCCAGGGCCTGGGTGTCGGCGGGGTCGAAATACAGCGCCGAGTCGCCCAGCACCTCGGGGATCGAGGCGCTGCGCGCGGCGATCACCGGGCAGCCGCAGGCCTGCGCCTCCAGCGGCGGGATGCCGAAGCCTTCGTAGAGCGAGGGGAAGACGAAGGCCGCCGCGCCGCGGTATTCCTCGATCAACCGGTCGTCGTCGATGCGCCCCAGCCAGTGCACGCGTTCGTGCTGTTCGCTGGACTGCAGGCGGAAGCTGCGGTTGGCCGAGCCGACGATGTGCAGGTCGACGTCCAGGTCGTGCAGCAGGTCGAACGCCTCGATCATCCGGGCGAAGTTCTTGTGCGCCGCCGGCGAGGACACCGCCAGCAGGTAGGGCCGTTCGCCCAGCGGCACGGGCCCGGGGCAGAATGCGGCGGAAACCGCGTTGCCGATCACGTGGATGCGCTCGGCCGGAAAGCGGTAGTGCGCGGCGATCTCCCGGCGCGAGAACTCGCTGACGCTGACCAGCGCCAGCACCCGCCGCAGCATCAGCGGGGTCAGCGTCCGGTACAGCGCGCGGAAGCGCCAGGAAAAGCTCTCGGGATGCCGCACGTAGGCGATGTCGTGGTGCGTCGCCAACTGCCGGCCGTAGGCCAGCGGCGCGGTGTTGCACAGCGACACCAGCAGCGGCCGGCCGTTGCGCAACAGCCACAGCGGCAGGTCGACCTGCTCCCACAGGTGCCCGTGGTTATGCCCGATGCGCTCGACGTGCAGGCGCCGGGCGACCTCCTCCCGTGGCAGCGGACCGGGCGGCGCGACGAAGAGCACGTCGCCGCGCAGGCGCGCCAGCGACAGCGAGATCTGCTCGGCGAAGCGTTGCACGCCGCTGATTTCCTGGGACAGGAAGCGCGCGTTGATGACGATCATGGAAGTCCTCTCGGCAAGCCGGCGCGCTCAGCGCAGCGACAGTTGGTAGCCCGGCGCGCTGCGCAGCAGCGTCGGGGCGTTATCGATGGGGATGTCGGCCTGGCACGGCCCGCCACCCGCGGGGCAGGCCCAGGGCACCTTTTCACCCTGGCGGGCGCTCACTCCGTCGAAGTCCCGCAGGCGCCAGAGGGTGTCGGAGCTGCCCGGCTGGCTGGTGATCCTCAGGTTCTGCCCGTGGCCCAGGGTCCAGGCCACCAGCACTTCGTCGCCGGCCCTGGCGAAGCGCAGCAGGTAGACGTTCGGGTCGGCGTTGGGCACCCGGCCGACGAAGCGGTAGTGGCCGATGATCCCGGCCACGCTGGCCATCGCCTGGTAGGCCGGCTTGGGCTTGCCGTCGGCGGTGAGCAGGCCGAAGTTGTGCTCCATGTCGCGGCGGTCGATGCCGTCGTCCACCAGGTCGTACCACCAGGCGCCCTTCACGTTCGGCAGGCTGCGCAGCAGGAAGTAGGCGCGCGCCAGGTAGGCCGCCTGGCGCTCGCGGCTGATCCCGCAGGCGCCATCGTGGGCCGGCCAGCTGAATTCGGTGAAGTACAGCGGCACCGGCCGGCCGGCGACCTGTTCGAGCCGCTGGTTGACGCCGGTGAACCACGCCAGCCAGTTCTCCGGCATCGCCAGCTCGCCCTCGCAATACACCGAAGGGTGCAGCGACAGGCCGTCCACCACATCCAGCAGCCCGCCGGCCAGCAGGCGCTCGGCGAAGCCCTGGCGAATGCCGCGCAGCGTCACCGCGCCGGCGATCACCTTGGCCTGCGGGTCTTCCTCGCGGATCGCCGCGGCCGTGGCACGCACCAGGGTCAGGTAGTCGTCGCTGAAATGCTTGTCGGTGGGGTTTTCCACGTCCCATTCGTTCCACACCTCGTAGATCGCCACCTGCCCCCTGAAGCTGCGCACCAGGTAGCGCACGTAGCGCAGGAAGGCCTCGCGGGAGGCCTCGTCGCGCGGCTTGGCGTTGCCGTGGAACTGGTTCTCCAGGCCGAGGATCAGCAGGGTGTCGATGCCCAGGCCGCGGGTGCTGCGCAGCTGCGCGCGCCAGCTGGCGTCGATGGCCAGCACGCCGGGCTCGCGCTCGACGCTGGACCAGAAGGCATCGTCGCGGAACGACCCGATGCCGGCCTGCCGCGCCAGGTGGTTGATGCCGTCGCGGTTGCCGGCGCGGATGTTCTGGTGGGTGCTGGCGCCGACGATGAACTCCGCCGGGCCCGCCTCGATGATCGGCACTTCCCGGGCCAGCGCGCGCGGCGCCTGCCCCACCCCGGCCAGCAGCACCCCGGCGAGCAGCAGGCCCAGCAGCCGGCCGTTGCCCTGCAGGCGCCAGGCCTGCGGTGCCGGCGGCGTGGCCAGCTCCTCCGGCGGGCGCAGCGCGCGGCCGATGGCCAGGCCGAGGAACAGGCTGGGCACCTGCGCCTCCAGCACGTCGCTGGTCCAGCCGACCAGCAGGACGCAGTAGGCGATGCCCAGCAGCGCGCGGGCCTCGCTCCCCGGCTGGCGCTGCAGGCGCATCAGCATCGGGATCGCCAGCACGTAGAGCGCGCCGCCGGCGACGCCGAACAGCAGCCAGAGGTAGAGCAGCGAGTTGTCCGCCACCGCCAGTTGCTCGATGCCGAACACCGGGTAGGCCCCGTAGGCGCTGCCGGTCATGCCCAGGCCGGCGCCGGTGAAGGCCCAGCCGTTGTAGGCCATCACCTTGATCAGCGCCGGCCAGGTGTTGACCAGGCGATCCACCATCGAACCGATCAGGTTGTCGCCGCTGGAGCTGGCCAGGTACGGCTCGACGCCGCCGAACAGGCCGTAGAGCGGCAGCGCCAGCGCGCCGAACACCACCACCAGGGTGGCCAGCAGGAAGATCAGGCGGCTGCGGGCGAAGCTCATCACCAGCAGGACGACGACGAAGGCGACGGCGGAGGACTTGTTGGTGGTCAGGACGATGCCCGCCAGCGCCACCAGGTAGATCAGCCAGCGCGCCGGCAGCGGCAGGCGGAACGAGCCCAGGTACAGGCTGAAGATCGCCAGCATGATCGCCAGGCTCGACGACACCCGCGAGAAGCCGGCGATACGGTCCAGCCCGTAGGCGCTCCAGGCGCGGTTGCCGCTGATCTCGACGCCGCCCATGGAGTAGGTGTAACCCTTCCACGGCACGTTGCCGAGGATGTCCAGCGCGATGCCCGCCAGCGAGGCGACCAGGCACAAGGCGATCGCCCAGCCCACCGCCTTGCGGTGCATCTCCAGGTACGGGCCGCAGAGCAGGCCGAACAGCAGCGGCGCGTAGATGAACACGCTGAAGGCCCCGGCCGTCCACTGCGCGCCGTGCAGCCGGCCGAGCATCAGCGAGGCCGCCGCCAGCACCAGCAGCAGCCACAGGCCGCGCTGCTGCGGGCGGGTCAGCAGCTCCCAGGCCACCGCGGCCACGCAGGCGATCTTCGGCAGGTAGATCAGCGCGGAGAGCCCGACCCGGTCGGCGTAGAAACGCAGCGCCCCGCTGAAGGTCTCCACCAGCAGCAGCGCCACCACCACCCACAGCGCCAGCAGCGAGCGGTCGAAGACGATCCCGCGCGAGGGCTCAAGGCGTGGATACGGCGATTGCAGATCCATGGTGGACTCCACGGTTGAGCAGGGTGTGGCGCAGGAGGGTTTCGTACTCGTCGAGCATCCGTTCGACGCTGAGCATCGACGCCACGCTGTCCCGCGCGCGGGCCGCCAGGCGCTGGCGCAGCGGCGCGTCGAGGGCCAGGCGGCGCAGCGCCTCGCCCAGCGAGTCGGGGCGCTCGGGGGTGCAGTGCAGGCCGTTGAGCCCGTCGCGGACGATCTCGACCAGGCCGCCGCGGGTCGAGGCGATCACCGGCAGGTGCTGGGCGCAGGCCTCCAGCGCCACCAGGCCGAAGGACTCGGGGCCGACGCTGGGGACCACCGCCACGTCGATTTCGGCGAAGAACCCGCGGGACTCGCGGTAGCCGACGAAGTGCACGTGCTGCGGATCGGCGCGGGATTTCAGCGCGTTCACGTAGGCCGTCTCGCCGCGCCCGGCGATCAGCAGCGAGGCATCCAGGGCCTGCCGCTGGAACTGCTCGATCAGCCACTCCACGCCCTTGTTCGGGGTCAGCGCGCCGATGAAGCCGAAGCGCAGCGGGCGGCGCCCCGCCGGCGCGGCCGGCTCGCCATGGGCGTGGGCGCAGGGCGCGCTGTTGTAGACCACGTAGCGCTGGCTGTGGGCGAAGTAGCCGGCGTCGACCAGGGCGGCCAGCTGGTAGCGGCTGACGCCGACCACCGCGTCGACCCGCGCCGACGCCTGCGCATGGGAGCGCCGCAGCAGCGCGCAGGTGCCGCATTGCCGCTCGCAGTGCCGGCCCTTGTTGAAGCGCATCCCGCGTGGGCAGGTGAGGTACTGGTCGTGCAGGACCTGGACGATGGGCAGGCCGGCGGCGCGGATCGCGTCCCAGGCGGCGATCGACCAGCCCGACAGGTTGTGGCACACCACAAGGTCGGGCCGCTGCTGCTGCAGCACCCGCGCCAGCACGTCGCGCATGGCGGGGTTGTAGCGGTCCAGCGCGTGCCAGGCGAGCCGCCGCAGCGGGCCGGGGCGCGGGTCGGCGAACGGCCAGTAGAGGTTGCGCAGGCCGGCGCGCAGCACCGGCACGCCGTTGTGCGAGTCGCTGCGCAGGCCGGCGTCCGGGCCAGTGCTCAGCACCTGCACCGCATGCCCGCGCCCCTGCAGGCCCTCGACCATGGACTGCAGCATGACCTCCGCACCGCCGCCGATGTGCGGGGCGTAGAGGGTGCTGAGGAACAGCAGTTTCATAGCGGATACGTCCGGCTCATGCCCAGCGCGCCGGACTCGCCGTCGCGTATGGCGCGCAGCAGCAGCTGCAGGCGGCCCTGGCGGCCGTGGCGGCGGGCGAAGAAGTGCAGCAGGCGCAGGAACACCCAGCGGTTGAAGCGGTACATCCGTGGCGAGGCGACCCACAGGTTCTTGTCGAACCAGGCCTGGTTGCGCGCCGCATAGTAGGCGCGCAGGTCCGAGCTGCCGAGCAGGTAGGTCTCGTAGATGTTGGCGGTGCGCTGCTTGAGGTTCCACGAGCGCTCCAGGTCGTCCAGGCCGGCGCCGGGCACCAGGTAGAGGTGGCCGCCGCTGGCGCCGATGCGGAAGGTGTATTCGGTGTCGTCGGCATACAGCACCAGCTCGCGGCGCGGCAGGCCGATGCGCTCGATCAGCCGGCGGTGCGCCAGCAGCCCGCCGTAGTAGGCGAACGGCAGCTCCAGCAGCGGCTCCAGCGGACGCGGCCGGGGCTTGCCCCAGGGCGTGCGGCGCCAGAGCTTGTAGGGCAGCTGGTGCACGTGGAAGCCGAAGTAGCTGGAGCGCGGCGGCGCGATGAAGCGCGTCGGCACGCCGGCGACCACGTCCGCCTGGTGCTCCGGGCGGAAGCCCAGCACCGCGGTGCGGTCCGCGCCGTGGCGCTGTATGCAGTCGAGCAGGCGCTGCCGGAGCAGCGGGAAGGAACCCGGCATCGGCGCGTTGTCGTCGTCCATCAGCCAGATGTATTCGCAGCCGGTCTTCAGCGCGGCGGCGATGCCCACGCAGTAGCCGTTGGCCGAGCCGGTGTTGCTGTCCAGCTCGATCACCTGCACGCGGTTGGGCCAGAGCCTGAACAGCCGGTCCAGCTCCGCCACCGAGGCGTTGCTGACGACGATCGCGCGGGCGATGTCGGGCTCGCGCAGGGCCCTGGCGAGCAGTTCCTCCAGGTACTCCAGGCGGTCGCCATAGGTCAGCGTCACCAGTACGGTCGATCCACTCATGATGGTGCGTCTCCCTCGTCGATCGGCGGGCGCTCAGGCCCGCCACCTTTCCCCGCCCACCGCCGAGAGGCGGCTCAGCGGGACGCGCACGCGCTGTTCGCGCTGCAGCAGGTTGAGCAGGATCAGCGCCCGCTCGGCGCCGTCGTCGCAGAGGAAGATCGCCTCCATTTCGCAGTCCCCGGCGCAGTGCAGGCACACCGTCTGGCCCTGGCGGAAACGGCCGGCCGGGCGCTCGGGCAGCGCGCGCAGGCGGGCGCGGATGTCCTCCACCAGCTCGTCGGCCACCGGCAGCGGCTGCGGGCCGAAGCTGACGATGCGCGCCACGCCGCGGGTCGAGCGGATCGGGAACCAGTTGTCGTGCTGCTGATCGAGGTGGATGAACAGGTAGCCGGGGAACAGCGGCTGCGGCCGCGCGCCCTCGCCGACCACCGGCCGGTAGCAGGCGAAGCCCTGGCGCACCAGGTTTTCCTCGGCGCGCAGCTCCTGGTGCGGCTTGGTCTGGATCAGGTACCAGCGGTGAAGGGGGTCGGTGTGACTCATGATGCGTGCCTCGACGCCGTTTCGGGCGATGAGTGAGGACGGGGCCGGGCGCTCCGTGGAGCGCCGCCCCGCGAGGATTGGCTGGCGCCCGGCGATCCGTACCCCAGCCCGTCATGAGCGGCGGGCCAGGCGGGAGGCGCCAGGGGGTTGGGTGTCCGGGCCGGGGCTCAGTCCCGGTTGTCGTAGCGGTAGGCGTAGGCGCCGTAGTCGTAGGCGGCGGTCGAGGCCTTGCGCTTGACCCCGTTGAGGATCACGCCCTGCAGGGGGATGCCGTTCTGCCCCAGGCGGCGGCGGGCGGTATCGATCTCGCTGGCCGGGCTCTGGCCGAAGCGGGTCACCAGCAGGCTGATGCCGCACAGCCGGCCGACCAGCGCCGCGTCGGTCACCGCCAGCACCGGCGGGGTGTCGATGATGACCAGGTCGTACAGCACCGAGGCTTCGCTGAGCAGCTGGGCGAAGTTGTCGTGCATCAGCAGTTCCGAGGGGTTCGGCGCGGCGAAGCCGCAGGAGATGAAGTCCAGGTCAGGCACTTCGGTGGGCAGGATCACCTCGCTCAGCGGCCGGCGGGCGCTCAGTGCGTCGGACAGGCCGTGGCGCGGGGTCAGGCCGAAGACGCGGTGCAGGTAGCCCTTGCGCATGTCGGCGTCGATCAGCAGGGTGCGCTGGCCGGACTGGGCGACGATCGCCGCCAGGTTGCTGGAGACGAACGACTTGCCGGCGCCGGGTGCGGGGCTGGTGAGCATCACCACGTTGTTGCGCGCTTCCAGCAGGGCGAAGTGCAGGTTGGTGCGCAGGCTGCGCAGCGCCTCGTTGGCCAGGTCGCCCGGATTGGCGGCGGCGAGCAGCTTGGGCGCATGGGCGGCGATGTCGCCCTTGCGTTCCTTCTCCAGGCGCTCCTGCTGGCGGGAATAGGGCACCGCGGCGAGCACCGAGAGGCCCAGCTGTTCGATCGCCTCGGGGTTCTCCACCCCGCGGTAGAAGGCCTGGCGCAGGAACAGGATGCCCAGCGCGACGCAGAAGCCGAGCAGGGTGGCGAGCAGCACGATGATCTTGCGCATCGGCTTGGCCGGCTGCTCGACGTTGGCCTGGGCGGTGTCGATCACCCGCACGTTGCCGATGGTGCCGGCGCGCAGGATGTCCTGCTCCTGGGCCTTGTTCAGCACGGTGGTGTAGGTCTGCTGGGTGACCTGCATGTCGCGGTTCAGGCGCAGCAGTTCCTGCTGGGTGGCCGGCAGGTTCTGGATGCGTCCCTGCAGCGCCTGCTTGCGGGTCTCCAGGCTGGCCATCTGCTTCATCAGCGCCTGGTAGGTCGGGTGGCCGGGGGCGTAGAGGCGGTCGTACTCGGCGCGCTTGAGCTTGAGGTCGGAGAGCTGGTTGTCGATGGTCACCACCTGGTCCAGCACGCCGCGGGTCTCGACGCTGATGTCGGCGGACTTGGCGCTGGTCTGGTAGGCGTTGTAGGCGGCCTCGGCGCGTTCCAGCTCCATGCGCACCATCGGCAGCTGCGAGCGCAGGAACTGCAGGCGCTGGGAGGCTTCGGCGGAACTGCGCTCGACGTTCTGCAGCACGTAGAGGCTGCTGATCTTGTCGAGGATGAGGTCGGCCTGGCCGGCGTTGGGGTCTTCCAGGGTCATGTAGATGATCCCGGAGTCCTTGCCGGCCTCCACCACCTTGAGCAGCTTCTGGTAGGCCAGGGTGGTGCTCAGCAGGCGGTCGCGGGTGAGGATGAACTCGGTGCCCGGGCGCGCCACCAGTTGGTCGACTTCGATGCTGAAGCCCTTGTCGACCACCAGCTTGTTCAGCTCGCCGCGCAGCAGCTGCTCGCCGTCGGCGTTGAGCAGGACGTAGGCGTTGCCGCCCTCGGCGACCAGGGTCAGCGGCTCGCCCAGATAGGCGTCGGGCACTTCCAGCTGGAACACCTTGATCTGCTCGCCGCCCCAGCCGTAGGCGCCCATGCCGAACAGCGGCTCGGCCAGCGGCTGCGCCGGGGTCGGCTGGAAGCGCCGCGCCAGGTAGTCGCCCACCAGCGGCATGTGCCGGGGCTTGGCGACGATGTAGAGCTTGAGGATCTCCACCGCCTTGCCGAGCACCGCGCGGGATTTCAGCAGTTCGATCTCGGTGGCCGCCAGGGACACCGAGTCGGGCCGGTTGATCACCTCGGGGGTGCCGTTGAGGCCGTTCTTCTTCTGCTCGACCTGGATCATCGCCCCCGAGACGTAGATCGGCGTGGCGGTCAGCGCGTAGCCCAGGCCGAGGACGGCGAACAGGCCGGTGACGACGAGGATCATTCGCTTGTGGTCGAAGAGCAGGCGCAGCAGGCCGGCCACGTCGATACGGGTGTCCTGGAAGTTCTCCAGGGACGAGCGGGACATGATACTCATGGACATCCATCCTCCGTTGACATGGCGCGGCTCAGCGCGCGTGGACCGGGTTCAGCCGCTTGAGCAGGTTCAGGCCGTGGTTGCCGAGCAGCAGCAGGAAGGCCTCGATCTTGCGCGGCACCGGAATCGCCGCCATCGACAGGCGGCAGACCTGGACCAGGAAGTACTCGTGCAGCGCCTGCTCGCCGATGCGCTGGTAGTAGCGCGACAGGCAGTAGTAGGTGTGCAGGGTCATCCGCTGCTGCACGCGCTCGGCCTGCATGGAGAAGATCCCGCCCTTGTGCCGGCGGTAGGCGGCCGGGCGGATCTCGCCGAGGAACTTGCCCTTGCCGTAGGCGCCCAGCAGCGACCACCAGCACAGGTCGACCATGCGCGTGGTGCGCAGCTCCTCGGGCATCTCGCCGAGGACGTTGCGGAAGCAGGCGGTCAGGGTGGAAATCGCCCGCGCCTGCTGCAGCTCGCGGCGGCTGGCGTCGCGGCGGAAGCGGCCGCTGAGCTGGCGCGGCTTGATCACGCCGTCCTCGTTGAACACGTAGGCGTCGTGATAGGTGATCACGTAGTCCGGGTTGCGTTCGAGGAAGTCGACCTGGATCTGCAGCTTGCGCGGGTCGGTCCAGAAGTCGTCGCCCTCGCAGTAGGCGATGTAGCGGCCGCGCGCCTTGCGGAACACCGCCATGCCGTGGGACACGCCCTTGGAGTACTGGTTTTCCTTGTGCAGGATCGGCTTGATGATGTGCGGGTAGCGCGCCGCGTAGTCGGCGATCACCTCGGTGGTGCCGTCGGTGGAGGCGTCGTCGTTGACCAGCACCTCGAAGCGGAAGTCGGTGACCTGTTCGAGGAAGCTGTCCAGGGCGCGGCCGATGTAGTTCACCTGGTTGTAGGCCAGGCACACCACGCTCAGCAGCGGTTCGGGGGCCTCCGGCCAGTTGGAGAGGATCTGCAGCTCGGAGCGGATATCCATGTCTAGACACTCGGCTTGTGGGAGGGTTTGAACAGACGCAGCAGCTCCGGGGCGGAGCCCACGCCCACCAGGGTCAGGGTGATCAGGCCGCAGGCGGCCAGCGCCAGCAGCAGCGCCAGGCGCTCGCCGGAACGCGCCAGCAGCGCGTAGACCGGCTCGGCGAGCAGCACGCCGGCGGCGCTCAGCGCGGCGATCTGCAGGGTGTCGCGCAGCCAGGGCGCGTGCAGGTCGTCGCCGAAGCGGTGGTGGACGATCGGCGGCAGGATCAGGAAGGACACCAGGCGCAGGCCGAACCAGCACAGCGCCACGCCGAGCACGCCGTACAGGTAGGCGCTGGCGACCACCAGCGGAATGCTCACCAGCGCCGACACCACGCTGTACCAGACGTGCAGGTGCAGCTGGCCGTGGGCGTACTGCAGGTAGAACTGGAAGCTGCTCACCGCCATCAGGCCGGCGCCGAGCACGTACCAGACCAGCACCGGCTGGCACCATCTGGCGGCCACGGCATCGCCGCTCCAGGCCAGGACCAGGTCATGACCATGGGCGGCGATCACCGCGACCATCGGGAACAGCAGCACACAGACGAAACGGTTCGCCTTCAGATAGAGCTGCTGCATGTCGTCGTGGCGCCCTTCGGCGATCAGCATGGTCATGCGCGGCAGCAGCGACTGCGCCAGCGGGTTGACCAGGCTGAGGATGCCGCCGCTGACCAGCGCCACCAGGGAGAAATAGCCGTAGTCGTGCAACGGCATCAGGCTCGACAGCAACACCTTGTCGAGCTGGGTGAGGATGATCCACAGGCCGGAGGTGAAGCTCATGCCCAGGGCGAAGGGAATCACCGGCCGCAGGGTGTCCCAGCAGAAGCGCGTCAGCAGGCGCACCTCCATCCACAGGTAGGCCTTGGCGCCCAGCAACAGGGTTTCGAGCAGCGACACCGCCACCTGGAATTCGAAGAACAGCAGCGGGTCCTGGCTGACCCTGACCACCAGCAGCAGGCCGCCGAAGTAGCGCAGGGTGGTGACGAAGACGTTGATCCCGTTGATCCAGCCGTGCAGCTCCAGCCCCTGCAGCGCGCTGCGGTACAGCGTGCCGTACAGGCGCAGGGCGACCAGCAGGCCCATCAGGCTGATGCACTGCGCCACCAGCGCCGGGCTCAGCGCCTGCACGTTGAGCCAGCGCCCGGCGATCCAGGGGCTGCCGGCGTACACCGCCAGCGAGCTGAGCAGGGTCAGCGGCAGCAGGATCAGCTCGAAGGAACGCAGCAGGCTCGCCTGGCCGTAGGCCTCGCCGTGGGCGCCGCGGACGTGCGCCACCTGCCGCACCAGCGCCGGCGAGAGACCGACGTCGAGCAACAGCAGCCAGGTCTGCAGCACCGCGAAGAAGCCGATCAGGCCGTAGGCCTCGGCGCCCAGGTGGCCGAGGTAGAACGGCTGGATCAGGATGCCGATGACGATCGCGTAGGCCTGCCCCGCATAGTTGAGCAGGGTATTGCGGATCATCGACAGCGAGCGTTTGGCCGGCATGATCGACTCCTCAGACCGCCACCGCGACCCGGCCGCTTTCCATCAGCAGCACCTCGATCACCGCGCGCTGCACCTCCTGCGGCAACCCCGGGTAGAGCGGCAGGCAGAGGATGCGCTGGCTCAGCTCGCGGGAGATGGCCTGCGGCTGCTGCGGGGCGAGGTAGTCGAGGGTGTCCAGCGAGGGGTAGAAGTAGCGCCGCGGGTTGACCCCGATGGCATTCAGCGCGTCGCGCACGCGCAGCACCTGTTCCTCGTTGCGCAGGCCGATCGGGTAGTAGCTGTTGTTCTGCCGCGCGCCGGCCTGGATGGTCTGCAGGTCGTAGTAGCCGCCGAGCGCGGCGCTGTAGCGGGCGGCGATCTCCTCGCGCTGGGCGAGGATGCTGTCGATGTCGTCGAGCAGGCACAGCCCCATGGCGGCGGAGAACTCGTTCATCTTGGCGTTGATCCCCGGGCCGACGATCTGGTCCACCCCAGCGATGCCGAAGTTGCACAGCAGGCGGATCTGCCGGGCCAGCTCGTCGTCGGCGGTGACGATGGCGCCGCCCTCGATGGTGTGGAACAGCTTGGTGGCGTGGAAGCTCAGGGTGCTCAGGTCGCCCCAGGCCAGCACCGAGCGGTCGCGGTAGCGCGAGCCGAAGGCATGGGCGCCGTCGTAGATCACCTTCAGGCGGTTGCGCTGGGCCAGCGCCTGGATCTCCTCCACCGCGCAGGGGTTGCCGAACACGTGGGTGGCGACGATGGCCGTGGTGTCCGGCGCCAGGCTCGCCTCGACCAGCTGCGGGTCGAGGTTCCAGGTGCGCGCGTCGATATCGGCGAAGCGCGGCCGGATGTGCTCCCAGTGCAGGGTGCTGCTGGTGGCGACGAAGCTGAACGGCGTGGTCACCGCGCTGCCGGTGACGCCCAGCGCACGGTAGGCCACCTGCAGGGCGACGGTGCCGTTGCAGGTGAGGATCACGTGGCGCACGCCCAGGTAGTCCTGCAGCCGCTCCTCCAGCGCGGTGGAAAAGGGGCCGTGGTTGGTCAGCCAGCCGCTGGCGTAGATCTGCTCCACGTAGGACTTGAACTTGTCCAGGTCGCCCAGATACGTCTTGGTCACATTGATCACAGTCGCATCCCTCTGATGGATGGGGAAAATCCCTTGATGGCGGCTGGCGCGCCGCTCAGCCCAGCGCGGAGAGCGCGAAGGGCGCGCCGTCGAGCGGGACGTCCGGCGCCGGCGCCGCTGCCGGCTGCGCGCGGCTGGCCAGGTGTTCCTGCAGCGCCTCGATGACCCGGCCGCTGGCATCGTGGTGGAACTGCCAGACGCCGTAGATGCGGCTGTCGAAGGAGCGCTCGCTGCCGAGCATCGGGTTGGCCGCGAGCCCCGAGCCGAGGCCGAAGCTGTACAGCCCCGGGATCGGCCGCCCGTTGATGTCGCGCAGGCAGCCGGCGGCGTCGGAATCCAGCCCGCCCTTGCTCTCGCGTATCTGCAACGGCTCGCCGTTGGCATACCGCAGCGCCGGCAGGCAGGGCTGGTAGCCGATCGCCTGGACCATCACCCCCGGCTCGCTGCAGCACTGCTCCAGGCGCTCGCGCACGGCCGGCGAGCGGTCCTCCAGGCGCAGCATCTCCACCTTGACCCGGGTGCCGCTGACGTGGCCGCTGGCGAGCACGTCGGTGCCCACCTGGTGCGCGCGGTAGCGCAGCCCGCCGGAGCGGTTGACGCGGCCGGACACCGGGCACACGTCCATGCCCTCGTCCACCACGTAGCCGGCGGCGCGGGCTTCCTCGACGCTCTCGAAGAACAGGCGGATCGGCGCGCGATGCAGCAGGGTCAGGCGTTCGAGACCGAGGCAGTCGAGGGCGCAGGCGAGGTTGTCGAGCACCGAGAAGGCGCTGTGGGAACCGCCGACCACGGTGAAGCGGCTGTCCGGGGCCACGCGGTCGCCGAACAGCTCCACCAGTTCGGCGGGGCTCAGGCTGAGCAGCGCGTCGGAGGAATAGACGATGGGGCCGTCGGCGCCCAGGTGCAGGTCCTGCTCGGCCAGGCTCCAGTGCAGGTACTCGCGGTTCTGCCGGCCGCCGAGGTTGAGCACCAGCCCGCCCGCCTCCACCTGCCAGGAGCAGGAGCCGCTGCGCAGGGCCAGCTGGAAACCGCCGTCGTCGTGGGCGGTGATCTTCTCGATGCGGGTGCCCAGCGCGACCTCGACCCCCAGATGGCGGGTGACGTAGCGCATGAACAGCGTCGAGGCATGGGCCAGCAGCTCGCCGACCTGGGTGAGCATCGGCGCCCCGTTGGGGTCTTCACGCAGGCGGCGGAAGGCCGCCGAATGCTCCAGCGGCGCGAAGATCGGCAGCAGCGCCGGATCGCGCAGGCAGTCGAGGAATACGTCGCCCACCGAGTTGGCGGTGATGTGGTAGTCCCCCAGCCGGCCACGGCCGACCGCCTGCGCGGCGTCCACCACCAGCAGGCCGGCGCGCGCCAGGCTGGCCAGCGCTCCGGTCTTGTAGGCGTTGAACAGGAACCCCATGCCTGCCGGGCCTGCGCCACCGACCACACAGGCATAGTTGGAGCGGAAGGATTGTTCAGTCATCAGCCTGACTCCCTAGCGAGCGCGGGGCGCAGCGGGCCGCACGGCTCTCGTCGTGATGCCGGCACCTGCGGCCGGCATGGGGCGCGCGTTCGCGCCGGAATTCCGTCGCCCACTTCGGGTACCCGGTCAGGGCGGGGACGGGATGCGTGAACGGCACATCGCGGGCGAGTGCCGGAGGGGAAACTTCCGAACGGGGACAAAGTTGCAGTTTCAGCAATAAGGAAAATAGCGAATGGTGCTTTTGAAGTGCCGTCGGAAGTTCGGCGCAAGTGAGTCTTCGAACAGCGGAGTTAATACATCCGGCCATGAATCCGAAGGCTGGATGAAACTTCCCTTTGAACTTCGAAGTATTGGCGCCAGTTTTTCGGACAGGCCGCTCGGATATGCACTTGCGCGCAATGACCCGGACGTTTGCGAGCAAGGCTTTTGCGTCTGCCCCGGCGGCAACCGAAGTTGCACCGGCCGGCATTTCTTCTGCGCTCATCGACAGTGGCTCCGCTAGCGGAGATCGCCGTGCGCCGGGCCTCTGGCGAAATTCGAAGACAAAGCTACCGCCCGAGTTCGAATGACCCGATTCGATCAGCGATTGATCAGACTGCTATCCCTGAAATGGCCGCTGCTTTCCGCCGGGCAAAGCTACCGCCCTTCGGCCAACTCCGAAATTCCGGGAAACGACAGTGAAAAATACCTCGCTTCCGTTGCGGCAAAAGCTACGGAAGCGCTCGGACTGGGAACGGGAGGTGACGGGAAGACAGGGGGGTGAATCGAATCTTCCGTGACACGCTGCTCGTGGGACAACTCCCCTGGTGTCTCATCCAGACACCACACGATATTGCTATGTGATTAGTAATAGTGGGGCGGCCTGATGCGTGTCAATCAATGAAGCACCGAGCCGCCAATAATCCGACAAAAGGCAGACACACACTTGTAACTCATTGATTATCAAGCCGCCAATTTAATGTCATCGTTGATTTGGCAGCGCGGCTTATTCTCCGCCCTGTAACAGTGGTATTAGTCGAAAAGTATTAATCCTGCCAGCCTGGAACGGCTGGCAGTGTTTCATCCTTGAACGATGCGGTCCTTGCCGGTGCGTTTGGCCTGGTACAACGCCGCGTCGGCGCGGCTGTAGAGGGCCGACAGATTCTGGTCGTCCGGCTGCAGCAGGGTCAGCCCCTGGCTGATGGTCACGCTGAAGTAATGCTCGGCCTCGTTGAAGCGCAGGCGCTGGACTTCCCGCTGCAGGCGCTCGCCGATCAGCCGCGCCGTCGTCTCGTTGCAGCCCGGCAACAGCACGGCGAATTCCTCGCCGCCGATGCGGCCGAACAGGTCGCCCCGGCGCAGCGCACCCGCCCCGCTCTGGGCGATGCGCTGCAGCACCACGTCGCCGACCTGGTGGCCGTAGACGTCGTTGACCTTCTTGAAATCGTCGACGTCCAGCAGGAGGAACGCCAGCGGGGTGGAGCTCGCCTTACAGTCGCGGAACGCCTGCTCGGCGCTGTCGAAGAAGTAGCGGCGGTTGCTGCTCTGGGTCAGCACGTCGGTGGTGGCCAGGCGGTGCAGCTCGGTCTCCATGTGCTTCTTGTCGGTGATGTCGTCGGCGATGCCGACGATCAGCTGCGGCAGCCCGGCCTCGCCGTGCTGGCTGACGAAGCACTTGTCGCTGAGCCAGCGCACCTCGCCGTCGGCACGCAGGATGCGGTATTCGCGCTGCTCGATGGCGCCACGTTCGAGCACTTCCTGCAGGCTGCTCTGGGCGTAGTCCAGGTCATCGGGATAGATGCAGTTGCGCCACTCGTTGTAGTCCGCCAGCAGCAGGGCCGCGGAGCGTCCGAAGATGCGTTCGTAGGCGGGGCTGACATAGACCATGCGCTGGGCCTGCCAGTCGAAGGCCCAGAGCACCGAATTGATGCTGGCCAGCAGGGCGCTGAAGAGCTGTTCGCGCTCCTTCAGCCGCTGCACCTCGGCGCGGCTGTGCAGCAGCGCCAGCAAGGCTTCATCCTGATCCACAGGCATCTTGTTGGGTTCATCCATGTGTCGGCGCCTCCCGCTCATTGACCGGGGCTCTGACCGCAAACTACGTCAGGCCGTTGCAAAATAAACGAAAAGCCCGCCGAACGGCGGGCTTTTCTTGCAAACGGCTTCACATCGTCCGTGGACGGTAGTTCACGTTTACATGGCGGGGCGCAGCGAGTAGGTCTTGAGCTGTTCGGCGAACTCGCGCAGGGACTGGATGCCGCTGGCTTCCGCCTCCTGCACCCACTGCTTGATGGCCGCCAGCATGTCGTGGCCATTGGCGCTGGTCTTGACCCAGATCTGCTGCAGCGCCAGGCGCTTCTCGTAGATCACCGTCAGCGCCGCGCTCTGCGCCAGCAGGTCCTGGATGCGCGCCTGGTGGCGCTCTTCCAGCAGGCTGGTCTCGCGGGACAGCAGGCGCTTGGCGCGGCGGAACAGGTGGCGCACGGACGCGTCGGCCTTGGCCAGCTCCTGCTTCACCAGCGGGCCGATCACCAGCTTGCGGTACTGGGCCATGATCTGGAAGCGGTTGTTGAGGATGGCCATGGCGGTGTCCATGTCCAGGCTGCCCTTGCCTTCCACGCGGTGGGCGATCGGCGCCACGCGGGCGACCCTGGCCAGGCGCAGGAAGCTGAACAGCTTGATCCAGGCCCAGCCCAGGTCGAACTCCCACGTCTTCACCGACAGCTTGGCCGAGTTCGGGTAGGTGTGGTGGTTGTTGTGCAGCTCCTCGCCACCGATGAGGATGCCCCAGGGCACCAGGTTGGTGGCGGCGTCGCGGCACTCGAAGTTGCGGTAGCCGACCGCATGCCCCAGGCCGTTGACCACGCCGGCGGCCCACAGCGGGATCCACGCCATCTGCACGGCCCAGACGGTCAGGCCGAGGGCGCCGAACAGGGCGACGTCGATCAGCAGCATCAGCGAGATGCCGCCCAGCGGGAAGCGGCCGTAGACGTTGCGCTCCAGCCAGTCGTCCGGGCAGTTCTTGCCGTAGATGCGCAGGGTGTCGGCGTTCTTCGCTTCCTCGCGATAGAGCTCGGCGCCGCGCCGCAGGACGGTGCCCAGGCCCTTGAACACCGGGCTGTGCGGGTCCTCGGCGGTTTCGCACTTGGCGTGGTGCTTGCGGTGGATGGCGGTCCACTCGCGGGTGTTCATGCCCGTGGTCATCCACAGCCAGAAACGGAAGAAGTGTTGCAGCACGGGGTGCAGTTCGAGCGCGCGGTGCGCCGAATAGCGGTGCAGATACACGGTGACGCTGACGATGGTGACGTGCGTCAGGAGCAGGGTGACCGCCACCAGTTGCCACGGCGACAGGTCAAGGAAACCGTTGTACCACATGGTCGATGATGAACCTCGGGGGTGGTGTGAAAGAGCGACTTTGCCGGACAAAGTCAGCTGGCATTATCACCAAGCGGGTCCGGAAAACCATCCGGTCTTTTAGATATGAACGCCCACCTCTGCTCATCCTTTATACTGCGCAGCCAATACCTTCGCCTCGCCACCGCATGAACCCACGTCTTAGCGCCCTGCGCATCAGCCTGCTGTACCTGGTGCTCGCTTCCCTCTGGATACTGGTGAGTGATCATTGGTTACAAATGGTCTTCACCGAGCCGGTCCAGACCCTGCGTTGGATGACCGCCAAGAAGTTCGCGTTCCTGGTCGTCAGCGCGCTGCTGCTGTTCCTCCTGCTGAACCGGCAGTTCCGCAACCAGCAGGCGACCTTCAACGCCATGGCCGACCGCGAGGAACGCCTGAGCCGCGCGCTCAACGTGGCCGAGGACGGGGTCTGGGACTGGGACCTGCGCAGCCAGCGCGTCCATTACTCGCAGGGCTACGCCAGCCTGATCGGCCTGCCCGCCGAGCACCTGAGCGACGATTTCCTGCTCTGGGAAAACCGCCTGCACCCCGAGGACCGCGACGCCACCCTCGCCGCCTACCGGGACCACATCGACGGCCTCAGCGAGCGCCTCGACTGCGTCTACCGCATCCTCCACAGCGACGGCGGCTACCGCTGGATCCACGCCCGCGGCCGCGTCGAGCGCAGCGCCAGCGGCGAAACGCTGCGCATGACCAGCATCAACCGCGACATCACCCGCCAGCGCAACAACGAAGACCACCTGCGCCAGGCCGCGGCGGTGTTCGAAGCGACCCAGGAAGGCCTGCTGGTCACCGACAGCCGGGGCATCATCGTGCACACCAACCCGTCGTTCTCGCGCATCACCGGCTACGCGGCCGGGGACGTGCTCGGCGGCCAGCCGTCGATCCTCAAGTCCGGGCGGCAGAACGCCGCCTTCTACCAAGGCATGTGGGACGCCCTGCAGCGCGACGGCGTGTGGAGCGGCGAAATCTGGAACCGCCGCAAGAGCGGCGAGGTGTACCCGCAGTGGCAGCACATCCGCGCGGTGCGTAACGACCAGGGCGAGCTGACCCACTATGTGGCGGTGTTTTCCGACCTCAGCAGCCTCAAGCGTTCGCAGCACGAGCTGGATTTCCTCGCCCACCACGACCCGCTCACCGGCCTGCCCAACCGCCTGCTGCTGCGCGAGCGCATCGAGCAGGCGCTGGCCCGCGCCGAACGCGAACAGGGCGGCGGCGCCCTGCTGAACATCGACCTGGACCACTTCAAGCACATCAACGACAGCCTCGGGCACAGCACCGGCGACCTGCTGATCAAGGCCATCGCCGAACGCCTGCAGGGCTGCCTCGACAAGCGCTGCACCCTGGCGCGGCTGGGCGGCGACGAGTTCGCGGTGATCCTCGAAAGCCTGCAGCAACAGCACGCCAGCAGCCTCGCCCAGCGCCTGCTGGAGGCGATGAACGCGCCGTTCGAGGTCAGCGGGCAGACCATCTACATGTCCGTCAGCCTTGGCGTGAGCCTGTTCCCCGAGGACGCCAACAACGTCGACCACCTGATGCAGCACGCCGACGCCGCGCTGTTCCAGGCCAAGACCAGCGGCCGCAGCCTGTACGCCTTCTACACCCCCGAGCTGACCGCCCGCGCGCGCTCCCACGTGCAGGTGGAAGCCGCCCTGCGCCATGCGCTGGACCACGACGAGCTGCGCATCTACTTCCAGCCGGTGCACGACCTGGCCAGCGGGCGCATGGTCGGCGTCGAGTCGCTGGTGCGCTGGCAGCATCCGCAGCGCGGCCTGGTGCCGCCGAGCGAGTTCATCCCGGTGGCCGAGGAAAGCGGTCTGATCACCGCCATCGACGCCTGGATCCTGGAGCAGGCCTGCCGGCAGATGCGCGCATGGCTGGACGCCGGGATCACCCTGGACTTCATCGCGGTCAACGTCTCCAGCCGGCTGTTCGACCGCGGCGGCCTGGAAGAGCGCGTCGCCCTGGCCCTGCAACAGAGCGGCCTGGAACCGCACCACCTGGAGCTGGAAGTCACCGAAAGCGCGGTGATGGAGAACTTCGACCAGGCCCTGGAACTGCTCTGCCAGCTGCGCCTGCTCGGCGTGCACCTGGCCATCGACGACTTCGGCACCGGCTATTCCTCACTGATGCGCCTCAAGCGCATGCCGGTGCACAAGCTGAAGATCGACCAGGGTTTCGTCGCCGGCCTGCCGGATGACTCCGAGGATGCCGCCATCGCCTGCGCGGTGATCGCCCTGGGCCACAGCATGGGCCTGCAGGTGGTCGCCGAGGGCATCGAGCGCCCGGACCAGGCGGCGTTCCTCCTCACCCACGCCTGCGATCTCGGCCAGGGCTACTGGTACGGCGCACCGCAACCGGCCGGCACCCTGCTGCCGCAACTGCCGCGCGACATCCGGTGAAAGCCCTGTAAAAACTTTCTGATATATAAAAATTCTTAAACAGTATTTTTAAGAATAATCGGCTCCTGCCTAAGATGCGCTCACACCGCGCGGCCGTCCGTTGAAACAGCCGGCTGTCAACCCATCAGGAGCAGACACCCCATGAGCGCCCCCCTCCGTAGCCTGGACGGCCAGGACGAAGCCAACATCCTGCGCGAAGTGCAAAGCGCCCTGCGTGGCCTGCGCTTCGGCGCCGTCGAGATCACCGTGCACAACGGCCAGGTGGTGCAGATCGAGCGCAAGGAAAAATTCCGCCTGCAACAGAGCACCGGCAAACAAGCCTGAGACCTGCGCGCACTCAACCCGTGACATGACCGGACAACCGGAGCGTCGCCATGCCCCACCGGTACTGCAGCAGCCAGCCGCGAATGCGCAGCTGAGCACGCCCTTACAAGACCTGCCAAGCCAATGACTCTTCAGGAGCTGCACATGTCCATCCGCCGTTTCGCCTTTGCCGCCCTCGCCAGCGCACTGGCTTCTACCCTGATTGCCGGCCCGGTCTCGGCCGCGACCCAACTGCTGAACGTTTCCTACGACCCGACCCGCGAGCTGTACCAGGCCTACAACGCCGCCTTCATCAAGCACTGGAAGGCCCAGGGCGGCGACGACCTGACCGTGCAGCAGTCCCACGGCGGCTCCGGCAAGCAGGCCCGCGCCGTGATCGACGGGCTGAAGGCCGACGTGGTGACCCTGGCCCTGGCCGGCGACATCGACGAACTGAACAAGCTGGGCAACCTGCTGCCCGCCGACTGGCAGGCGCGCCTGCCGGACAACAGCACCCCCTACACCTCGACCATCGTGTTCCTGGTGCGCAAGGGCAACCCGAAAGGCATCAAGGACTGGGGCGACCTGACCAAGCAGGGCGTGGAAGTCATCACCCCCAACCCGAAGACCTCCGGCGGCGCCCGCTGGAACTTCCTCGCCGCCTGGGCCTGGGCGAAGAAGCAGTACGGCAGCGACGAGAAGGCGCAAGCCTACGTGCAGGACCTGTACAAGCACGTGCCGGTTCTGGACACTGGCGCCCGCGGCTCGACCATCACCTTCGTCAACAACAGCATCGGCGACGTGCTGCTGGCCTGGGAGAACGAAGCCTTCCTGGCCAAGAAGGAACAGGGCGGCGAGAACTTCGAGATCGTCGTCCCGTCGGTGTCCATCCTTGCCGAACCGCCGGTGGCCGTGGTCGACAAGACCGTCGACAAGAAAGGCACGCGCAAGGTCGCCGAGGAATACCTGAAGTACCTGTACAGCGAAGAAGGCCAGCGCATCGCCGCGCAGAACTTCTACCGCCCGCGCAACGAGAAGGTCGCCGCCGAGTTCGCCAAGCAGTTCCCGACACTCAACCTGGTGACCATCGACAAGGACTTCGGCGGCTGGAAAGTCGCGCAGCCCAGGTTCTTCAACGACGGCGGCATCTTCGACAGGATCTACCAGGCGCAATGAGCAAGTCGGGCAGATCGCGCTTCATCGATCCACCACCGGCCTTCGCACGAGCGCCGACGGTGGAAGTAAAGAGCGACTTCCACCCTACGACCGGATCGGACTCCAGCACGTAGGGTGGATCGCGCTTCACCGATCCACCACCGGCCTCCCCACGAGTGCCGATGGTGGAAGTAAAAAGCGACTTCCACCCTACGACCGGATCGGACTCCAGCACGTAGGGTGGATCGCGCTTCACCGATCCACCACCGGCCTCCGTGCGGGTGCCGATGGTGGAAGTAGAAATCGACTTCCGCCCTGCTACCAGCTCCAGAGAAACCAAGCGTTCCAACGCAGAGTAAGGACAGAACATGTCACGACGCATCTCCCCGGTCATACCCGGCTTCGGGCTGACTCTGGGCTACACCCTGGTGTATCTCAGCCTGTTGGTGCTGATTCCGCTGGGGGCCATGTTCCTCAAGACCACCCAGCTCTCCTGGGATCAGTTCTGGGCCATCATCACCGCGCCGCGCGTCATCGCCGCGCTCAAGCTGAGCTTCGGCACCGCGCTGGTCGCCGCGCTGATCAACGGCGTGATCGGCACCCTGCTGGCCTGGGTGCTGGTGCGCTACCGCTTCCCCGGGCGCAAGATCATCGACGCGATGATCGACCTGCCCTTCGCCCTGCCCACCGCCGTGGCCGGCATCGCGCTCACCGCGCTGTATGCGCCCAATGGCCTGGTCGGTCGCTTCGCCACCGAGATCGGCCTGAAGATCGCCTACACCCCGCTGGGCATCACCCTGGCGCTGACCTTCGTGGTCCTGCCCTTCGTGGTACGCACGGTGCAGCCGGTGCTGGCGGATATCCCGCGTGAAGTCGAGGAAGCCGCCGCCTGCCTGGGCGCCAGACCGCTGCAGGTGTTCCGCCACGTGCTGCTGCCGGCGCTGCTGCCCGCCTGGCTGACCGGCTTCGCCCTGGCCTTCGCCCGCGGCGTCGGCGAGTACGGCTCGGTGATCTTCATCGCCGGCAACATGCCGATGAAGACCGAGATCCTGCCGCTGCTGATCATGGTCAAGCTGGACCAGTACGACTACACCGGCGCCACCGCCATCGGCGTGCTGATGCTGGTCGTCGCCTTCGTCCTGCTGCTGCTGATCAACCTGCTGCAACGCCGCATCGAAACGCCCTGAGGAGCGCGCCATGAGTACCGCAAGCCTTTCCGCCGCGGCTGCCGCCAACGCCGCCCGCCGGGGCAATGTCTGGGGCCGCCGCGCCCTGATCGGCCTGGCCTGGCTGGCCTTCGCCCTGTTCCTGCTGCTGCCGCTGTTCGTGGTGCTCAGCGAAGCGCTGAAGGAGGGCCTGGGCACCTTCTTCACCGCCATCGCCGAGCCCGACGCCATCGCCGCGCTGAAACTCACCCTGCTCGCCGTGGCCATCTCGGTGCCGCTGAACCTGGTGTTCGGCGTCGCCGCCGCCTGGTGCGTGAGCAAGTTCGAGTTCCCCGGCAAGAGCCTCCTGGTGACCCTGATCGACCTGCCGTTCTCGGTCTCGCCGGTGATCGCCGGCCTGATCTACGTGCTGCTGTTCGGCGCCCAGGGCTACTTCGGCCAGTGGCTTTCCGACCACGACATCCAGATCGTCTTCGCCGTGCCCGGCATCGTCCTGGCGACCATTTTCGTCACCTTCCCCTTCGTCGCCCGCGAGCTGATCCCGCTGATGCAGGAACAGGGCACCCAGGAGGAAGAGGCCGCGCGCCTGCTCGGCGCCAACGGCTGGCAGATGTTCTGGCACGTGACCCTGCCGAACATCAAATGGGGCCTGATCTACGGCGTGGTGCTCTGCACCGCGCGGGCGATGGGCGAGTTCGGCGCGGTGTCGGTGGTCTCCGGGCACATCCGCGGCGTCACCAACACCCTGCCGCTGCACGTCGAGATTCTCTACAACGAGTACAACCACGTCGCCGCTTTCAGCGTCGCCACCCTGCTGCTGCTGATGGCGCTGGTCATCCTGCTGCTCAAGCAGTGGAGCGAGTCGCGCCTGTCCCGCAGCAAAGTCAAAGCTGACGATGAATAAATGAGAGCCACGCCATGAGCATCGAAATCCGTAACGTCAGCAAGCACTTCAACGCCTTCAAGGCGCTGAACGACATCAACCTGGATATCCACAGCGGCGAGCTGGTCGCCCTGCTCGGCCCGTCCGGCTGCGGCAAGACCACCCTGCTGCGCATCATCGCCGGCCTGGAGACCCCGGACGCCGGCAGCATCGCGTTCCACGGCGAGGACGTCTCGCAGCATGACGTGCGCGACCGCAACGTCGGCTTCGTGTTCCAGCACTACGCGCTGTTCCGCCACATGACGGTGTTCGACAACGTCGCCTTCGGCCTGCGCATGAAGCCGAAGAAAGAGCGCCCGAGCGAAGCGCGCATCGCCGAGAAGGTCCACGAACTGCTCAACATGGTGCAGCTGGACTGGCTCGCCGACCGCTACCCGGAACAGCTCTCCGGCGGCCAGCGCCAGCGCATCGCCCTGGCCCGCGCGCTGGCGGTGGAACCGAAGATCCTGCTGCTCGACGAACCCTTCGGCGCCCTCGACGCCAAGGTGCGCAAGGAGCTGCGCCGCTGGCTGGCGCGGCTGCACGAGGAGATCAACCTGACTTCCGTGTTCGTCACCCACGACCAGGAAGAGGCGATGGAAGTCGCCGACCGCATCGTGGTGATGAACAAGGGCGTGATCGAGCAGATCGGCTCGCCCGGCGAGGTCTACGAGAACCCGGCCAGCGACTTCGTCTACCACTTCCTCGGCGACTCCAACCGCCTGCACATCGGCGGCGACGAGCACCTGCTGTTCCGCCCGCACGAGGTTTCCCTGTCGCGCTCCGAAGTGGCCGAGCACCGCGCCGCCGAAGTCCGCGAGATCCGCCCGCTGGGCGCGATCACCCGGGTGACCCTCAAGGTGGAAGGCCAGGACGAGCTGATCGAGGCCGAGGTGGTGAAGGACCACGACAGCCTGACGGGCCTGGCGCGCGGCGAGACGCTGTATTTCAAGCCGAAGGCGTTCCATCCGGTGGCGAATGTCTGACCGGCGCCCCTGCGCCGGGGCAACGGCGCTTTCGTAGGAGCGGACCTTGTCCGCGAAAGGTCAGCCCCGCTGAAGAGCATCGCGGAGAAGCTCCGCTCCTACGAGAGCCAGCCTGTTGAACGCCTGTAGGAGCGAGCTTGCTCGCGAACCTGGCCCCGCAGCGGGGTTTGTTCGCGAGCAAGCTCGCTCCTACAGGTCCTGATCCCGCCCTTCTTCGTCCAGATGGCGCAAGAGGAAATCCCGGCTCGATTCGATGATCGCCTTCTGCGTCTTCCCGCTGGCGACCATCCGCGCCAGCAGCAGCGCGCCGACGCACTGCGCCAGCAGCGCCCAGGCATCCTCCGGCGAACCCAGCGCCTCGGCCCAGGCCTGCTGCAATTCCAGCAGCGCCTCCTCGGCGCTGTGCCGCACGGATTCTTCGGCGCGGGCGATCTCCGCGCCCAACGCCGGAATCGCGCAGCCGGCCGCCGCGTCCTGCACATGGGTGACGTTCAGGTAGCGCTTGAGCCCGCGCTCCAGGCGCGCGCGGTCGAGCACCTTGCCCTTGGCCGCGAGGCGCTCGACGCTCTGCTGCAGCTCGCGCTGGACGATGGCGACGAACAGCTCGTCCTTCGATCCGAAGTGGTTGTAGAACGCCCCGCCGGACAACCCCACCGCCTTCATCAGCCCGTCCACGCCGGTGGTGGCGAAGCCGCCCTGCTTGGCGAGCGCGCCGCTGCTGTCGAGCAGGCGCTGGCGGGTTTCTTCCTTGTGGGTGGCTGAATAGCGCATCGGGCGCCTCCGGAAGCGGTTGACGATACGGCGGAGGTTAACATAACGTTCGTTTACCTAACGACCGTTTACCCAATTCCGCGTACCGCAGAGGAAACGAGAATGTCGAACAAGAAAGTCGTGCTGGTAATCGGCGCCGGCGACGCCACCGGCGGCGCCATCGCCCGCCGCTTCGCCCGCGAGGGCTTTGTCGCCTGCGTCACCCGGCGCTCGGCGGACAAGCTGCAGCCGCTGGTGGACGCCATCCGCGCCGAAGGCGGCGAGGCCCACGGTTTCGCCTCGGATGCGCGCAAGGAAGAGGCGGTGATCGAGCTGGTGGAAACCATCGAGCGCGACATCGGCCCGATCGAAGCCTTCGTCTTCAACATCGGCGCCAACGTGCCGTGCAGCATCCTCGAAGAGACCGCGCGCAAGTATTTCAAGATCTGGGAAATGGCCTGCTTCTCCGGCTTCCTCACCAGCCGCGAGGTGGCCAAGCGCATGGTCGGGCGCCAGCGCGGCACCCTCCTCTTCACCGGCGCCACCGCCGGCCTGCGCGGCGCATCCGGATTCGCCGCCTTCGCCGGCGCCAAGCACGGCATCCGCGCCCTGGCCCAGAGCATGGCGCGCGAACTGGGGCCGATGGGCCTGCACGTCGCCCATGTGGTGGTGGACGGTGCCATCGACACCGAATTCATCCGCGACAATTTCCCCGAGCGCTACGCGTTGAAGGACCAGGACGGCATCCTCGACCCCGAGCACATCGCCGACAGCTACTGGTATCTGCACTCCCAACCCAGGGACGCGTGGACTTTCGAACTGGATCTGCGTCCGTGGATAGAACGCTGGTGACAAGCCCATAACCACAAGAAGAAGAGAGCCACCCATGAGCAAAAGCGTCGAGTTCTACTTCGATTTCGGCAGCCCGACTTCCTACCTGGCCTACACCCAGTTGCCGAAAATCTGCGCCGAAACCGGCGCCGGGCTGGTCTATCGCCCGGTGCTGCTGGGCGGCGTGTTCCAGGCCACCGGCAACGCCTCGCCCATCGCCATCCCGGCCAAGGGCCGCTACACCCTGATCGACATCGCCCGCTTCGCCCGCCGCTATGGCGTGCCGCTGACGATGAACCCGCACTTCCCGATCAACACCCTGACCCTGATGCGCGCCGCCACCGGCGTGCAGATGCGCCAGCCGGAGCGCTTCGAGGCGCTGCTGGCCTGCGTGTTCAAGGGCATGTGGGTGGACGCGCTGAACCTGGGCGACCCGGCGGTGCTCGGTCCGCTGCTGGCCGCGGCGGGCTTCGATCCGCAGGCGCTGCTGGCGCTGACCGCCGAGCAGGAGGTGAAAGACGCGCTGAAGGCCAACACCGAGGCGGCGATCAGGCGTGGCATGTTCGGGGCGCCGACTATGTTCGTCGGCGACGAGATGTTCTTCGGCCAGGACCGCCTGGATTTCGTCCGCGAAGCCTTGGCGTAAAGCGATTCGCGGGCAGCGCCTACAGCCGCACCGGTGACCACTTGCGTAGGATGGCGTGGAGCGCAGCGATACCCATCGATTCAGCGCACCGACCGCATGGGTATCGCTGCGCCCATCCGACAAAGATGCCTGTCCCAAACGGCGGTGCTGCCGGAGAGGCCGGTGCCGGGAATGTTCGCGAGCAAGCTCGCTCCTACGAAGAGCACGCCGGCGCAGGCCTGCAGGAGCGAGCTTGCTCGCGAACCACTTGCCCATTACAGGGCAAGGACGGCGGAACGGCGCAGGCCGAAGAATTCCAGCTCGGCGAGCAGCCCGACCACCAGCGCCTGGCCGATGATGAAGGCGTAGCCCAGGCTGGTCGGCTGCACCCAGCCGCCGACCAGCAGGAGCAGGCTTTCCATCACCCACAGCAGGTTGGCGGCGATCACCACCCACACGCCGGCGCGCGACAGCGCCGGCTGGTTGGCCATCCACGCCAGCACCAGGGCGAAGGGCAGCAGCACGATGCCGGCCACCAGCAACAGCACGAAAGGCACGCCCAGCAATTCGCCGAGGGGATAGGCGGCCAGCGCCATCAGCAGGCCAGTGGTGCCACTGGCCAGGGCATCGGCCTGCAGGGTGCGGCGAAGCAGCGGGGACGGTTGCAGCAGAGTCATGGCGAATCCTCCTTCGGCGGGGCGCCGCCGATTGGCGGCGCACGACCACAGGTTCCGCCCGGCGGCGCGGCCGGTCGATTACCTGCCAGGTAATGGCCGGGCCGCCAGCCCGGGTCTATCGTTCGTTCCCATGAACAGCCCCAGCCTCCCCGTCGGCGCCCTGCTCCGCCAATGGCGCCAGCGCCGCCGACTCAGCCAGCTCGACCTCGCCTGCGACGCGGAGATTTCCACGCGCCACCTGAGCTTCGTCGAGACCGGCCGCGCCCTGCCCAGCCGCGAGATGCTCCTGCACCTCGCCGAACAGCTGGACATCCCGCTGCGCGAGCGCAACCGCCTGCTCAGCGCCGCCGGCTACGCGCCGGTGTACGCCGAGCGCGAGCTGGACGACCCGGCGCTGACCGTGGCGAAACAGGCCATCGACCAGTTGCTCAAGGCCCACGAGCCGAACCCGGCGATGCTGGTGGACCGCCACTGGAACCTGCTGGCCTCCAACCGCACGGTGGGCATCTTCCTGGTCGGCGTGGCCCCGGAGCTGCTGCAGCCGCCGGTCAACGTGCTGCGCATGAGCCTGCACCCCGCCGGGCTGGCGCCGCGCATCCTCAACCTCGGGCCGTGGAAGGCGCATGTGCTGGAGCGTCTGCAACGCGACTTCGAAACCAGCGGCGACCCGGCCTTGCAGGCGCTGCGCGAGGAGCTCGCGGCCTATCCGGCGCCGCCCTGCGACGAGGCGGCCAGTGGCGACATGGTGCTGATCCCGGTGCAGCTGCAGACCGACCTGGGCGTCTGCAGCCTGATCGGCACCATCACGGTGTTCGGCACGCCGGTGGACGTGACGCTGTCGGAACTGGCGCTGGAAACCTTCTTCCCCGCCGACCCCGACAGCGCGCGAATCCTGCGCCAGCTCAACGGCGCCGGCTAGCGGGCGGCCGGGGCAAGGTGATCGACGGGGGTTTCCATTGCAGCTGGCGGCGATGCTCCCGCTGTCGCGGCAGACCACCGACCAGATCCTCAAGGGCCTGGAGGCCCAGCGCATCCCGCGCCCGAGCCCGGTGAATCACTCTTTCGGACGGTTGCACGGGCGGCGTTCGGCGCTAGCCTTGGGAGAGTCGCAGCCCTGGCGTCGGACGGCGCCCGGCGCGGCACACAATAACAATAAGGAAACTCCAGCCATGTTCCGAAAGCTCGATGTGCTTCGCGGTATCCTGCTGTGCTGTTTCGGACTCCTCGCCCTCGCCGCCCAGGCCAACCTGCCCACCGACGAACTGCAATTGCAGGGCATGCAGGTCAACACCTGCCGCTCGATCAACAGCCTGTTGCTGCTGCGCGGCGAAGGCTTCCAGGAAAAACACGCCGTCCAACTGGAAAACGACCTGGCCGCGCTGGACCAGACGATCAAGGCCTACGCCAGATCCGACGAGGCGCTGAAGAAGGCCCACGCGGACTTCGTTACCCAGATACGCAACGGCGTTTCCTACGGCCCCAAAGAAGAAGACCTGCCCTGGCGCTACAACCAGGACCTCAGCCGCGCCCTGCGCGGGCTGCTGGAGCGGATCGAGCGCTTCGTCCCGGCCAGCGCCGATGCCAGCCAGATTCCGCTGTGGGAGCTGCCGGTGCGGGTCGAATACCTCGCCACCCAGTACCTGGGCCGCGCCTACATGAGCGGCCTGGAGCTGGCGCGCGAGCAGCCCCAGGTCTACCTCGGGCAGGACGAGAGCGTGCTGCTGCCGCTGCTCTCGCAGCGCATCGCCCAGCTGCCGGAGGGCGACGCGACCCAGAAGCTGCGCACCCGCTGGGAGTACCTGAGCAAGGCGCTGCAGGACATGAACAGCAAGAGCAACAGCGTGGTCAGCGCCTCGGGCCGGCCCTGGGCGCCGATCATCGTCGAGCGCAACGCCCGGGCGGTGTCCGGCCAGCTGATGCAGATCAGCCAGCAATAAGGCTCAGGCCGGGACCGCCGCCCCGCGCAGGGCCAGTGCCTGCGCCGGGCGGTCCAGCTCGTCGCGGTCCAGCTCGGCGGCCCGGCCCACCAGCAGGCGGTCCGGCGCGCGGGCGATCTTCGGGTCCTTGCCGGGGTAGTCCAGCGCGTGCAGGAAGTGCAGCAGGCAGTTCAGCCGCGCGCGCTTCTTGTCGTCGGACTTGATCACCACCCAGGGCGCATCGGCGGTGTCGGTGTGGAAGAACATCGCCTCCTTGGCCTGGGTGTATTCGTCCCAGCGGTCCAGCGACTGGATGTCGATGGGCGACAGCTTCCAGTGCTTGAGCGGGTCGTCGCGGCGCGAGACGAAGCGGCGCAGCTGTTCCTCGCGGCTCACCGAGAACCAGTACTTGATCAGGTGGATGCCGTTGCGCACCAGCATGCGTTCCAGTTCCGGCGTCTGCTGCATGAACTCCAGGTACTGGCGCGGCGTGCAGAAGCCCATGACCCGCTCGACGCCGGCGCGGTTGTACCAGGAGCGGTCGAAGAAGACGATCTCGCCAGCGGTGGGCAGGTGCTGGATGTAGCGCTGGAAGTACCACTGGCCGTGTTCGGCGTCGCTGGGCTTCTCCAGCGCCACGACCCGCGCGCCGCGCGGGTTGAGGTGTTCCATGAAGCGCTTGATGGTGCCGCCCTTGCCGGCGGCGTCGCGACCCTCGAAGAGCACCACGATGCGCTGGCCGGTCTCCTTCACCCAGCTCTGCACCTTCAGCAGCTCGACTTGCAGCAGCGCCTTCTGCGCCTCGTACTCCCGGCGCTGCAGGCGGCTGCGGTAGGGATAGCCGGCGGGCAGGTCGGCGGAGGTGGAATCCTCGTTGCTGCCGGGCGGGGCCATGGCGACGGTCAGCGCCACCGCGCCCTGGCTCTGCGCGCGGATGTCCTCGCCGCCCGCGGTGGGGGTGCGGGAGTGAATGAGCTTGTGGGCGTCGGACTGCGGCATGGTCTCCTCCTGTGAGACGAAGTGGGCCCACCACTGTGCAGTCCGCGTCGCGGGCCCTCGTTGACCCGCATCAACGCCTTACAGCCAGCCCTTGTACTTGAACCAGTAGTAGGGAATGGTCGCCGAGATCACCATCGCCACCAGCGCCATCGGGTAGCCGGCCAGCCAGGCCAGCTCGGGCATGTGCTGGAAGTTCATGCCGTACACGGTGCCCACCAGGGTCGGCGGCAGGAACAGCACGGCGGCGATGGAGAACACCTTGATGATGCTGTTCTGCTCGATGTTGATCAGGCCGAGGGTGGCGTCCAGCAGGAAGGTGATCTCCGCGGACATCTTCGACTGGTACTCGCTCAGCGAGCGCACGTCGCGTTCCACCGACTTCATGCCCTGCTTCACCTCCTCGCTGATCCAGCCGTTGCTGCCCTGGCGGAAGTAGGACAGCGGCCGGCTGATGCTCAGGAGGCTCTCGTTGAGCTTGGACAGCAGCGAATTGCTGCGCCCCAGCTGCTTGACGATGCCCTGCAGGTCGGCCTTGCCGCCGGCGGCCCGGCCCTCGTGGAAGATGCCGCTGGACAGCGAATCCAGCTGCTGCTGCACCGTCTCCAGCACGTCGGCGATGCGGTCCACCACGCTGTCCATCAGGGTCACGAAGAGCTGGTCGCTGCCGCCCCGGCAGCCGCCGCGCTGGCTGCGCGCCTCGAAGGTGCGGAAGGCCAGCAGGTCGGTGTAGCGCACCGTCACCAGCCAGTGCGGGGTCAGCACGCAGGTGACCTCCGAGGTGCTCGGCTTGTGCTCGCGGATGCCGCCGACCACCGTGGTGGTCAGGTACAGCGCGCCGTTGCTCTCGTAGAACCGCGAGGAATCCTCGATCTCGGCCATTTCCTCGCGGGTCGGGATGTCCACCGCGATGATCGACTCCAGCAGCTTCTCCTCCTCGGCGGTGGGCTGGAACAGGTCGATCCACAGGGTGTCGCTGGGCATGCCGTGGCAGTCGCTGGCGTTGTGGCGCACCAGGCGGTCGCCGACGAGGGTGTAATAGGTGATCATGTCGCCCGACAATCCTTCTACAGCCGGAAGTTGCCCGCAGGTTGGCCAACTTCCGGCGGCTTCACAAGTCCAGCGGAGAACAACGCGATGACCGAGCAAGACGATGGCGAAGAATCCTTCGCCGAAGAAACCCTGATCCAGGCCATCGAGAACCAGATCGAGAGCGACAGCCCGCCGGCCGCCCGCGCGGTGTTCAACAAGCTCACCCTGGTCGGCTACGAGCGCGAGGACGCCCTGCACCTGATGGCCCTGGTGCTCGCCCACGAGATCGAAGCCATGCTGGCCGGGGACCGCGCCTTCGACGGCGAGTGGTACGAGCAGGCCCTGCGCGCGCTGCCGACCCTGCCCGGCGAGGACGCGTGACGGCGCTTGCCGAACGGGCAGGACTTCGGACTACACTGGGGCCTCACTGATCATTGGGAGCTGCGTGTATGACCTTCACCAAAGAAATGGTTGCGGAACTGGACCTGCTGGCGCTCTTCGATCTGGAGAACAACCAGGCGGGCCTGAAAGTCCACCATGACGCCTCGCGGGAGGCGGTCGCCGCCGCCGAGCGGCTGCACGCCAAGGGCCTGATCGACGCCCCCGACGGCGGCTACCTGACCAGCCTGGGACTCGACGCCGCCGAGCACGCCCAGGTCCTGCTGAACATCCTGCGCGGCTGACCTCAAGAATCGTCACGAGCAGGCGATAACCTGGCAAATTTCCGGGCGCCGCAGCACCTGATGCGGCGCCGCTGGCCAGGCAGCAGTACGCCATGACGCTCACCCCCGAGATTCGCCCGGATATCGACGACGGCATCGACCGCAAGGTGCTGGCGCAGCTGCGCCAGCGCTTCCTCAAGGTCAATGCCGGCCGCCTGCGGCGCGCCAGCGAGGCGCTGTCCACGCGCCAGCAACTGGTGCTGAAGCTGTTGCCGCTGCTGCTGGACGTCAACCATCCGCTGCTCCCCGGCTATGTCTCGGCGGCAACGCCGGCCGGGCTGGCCAACTTCGTCCCGGACGACGAACTGCTCGCCGAAGCCCAGCGCCTGACCCGCTCCTTCAGCTACAAGCCGCGCCGCGGCAACCCGCCGCTGCCGATCCACGGCCTGTTCCTGATGGGCAGCCTGGGCACCGTCGCCCAGGACGAGCGCAGCGACCTGGACCTGTGGGTCTGCCACGCCGCCGACCTTTCCGCGCAGGCGCTGGCCGAGCTGCGCCGCAAGTGCGACCTGCTGGAACAGTGGGCCGCCACCCAGGGCGCCGAGGCGCACTGCTTCCTCGTCGAGCCGCAGCGTTTCACCCAGGGCGCGCGCGACGCCCGCCTGACCTCCGACGACTGCGGCACCAGCCAGCACTACCTGCTGCTCGACGAGTTCTACCGCACCGCCATCTGGCTCGGCGGGCGCACGCCGCTGTGGTGGCTGGTGCCGGTCTACGAGGAAGGCCGCTACGCGCAGTACTGCGAAACCCTGCTGAGCAAGCGCTTCATCCGCGCCGAGGAAGTCCTCGACCTCGGCCACCTGGCGCGCATCCCGCCCGGCGAGTTCATCGGCGCGGGCATGTGGCAGCTGTTCAAGGGCATCGAGTCGCCCTACAAGTCGGTGCTCAAGCTGCTGCTCACCGAGGTCTACGCCAGCGAGCACCCGAACGTCGGCTGCCTGAGCCTGCGCTACAAGCAGGCGATCTACGCCGGGCGGCTGGACGAGGAGGAGCTCGACCCCTACGTGATGCTCTACCGCCGCCTGGAGGAATACCTGACGGCGCGCGGCGAACGCGAACGCCTGGAGCTGATCCGCCGCTGCCTGTACCTGAAGGTCGGCAAGAAGCTCAGCCGCCCGCCGCGCCAGGGCAGCAAGAGTTGGCAGCGCAAGCTGATGGAGCGCCTGTGCGCCGAGTGGAACTGGGACAGCCGCGCCTACGGGCTGCTCGACAGCCGCAGCCAGTGGAAGGTCCGCCAGGTGCTGCTGGAGCGCCGCGCGCTGGTCAACGAACTGACCCACAGCTACCGCTTCCTCTCCCAGTTCGCCCGCCTGCAGCACGCCGCCAGCGGCATCAACCCGCGCGACCTGGGCGTCCTCGGCCGGCGCCTGTACGCCGCCTTCGAGCGCAAGGCGGGCAAGGTCGAGTTCATCAACCCGGGCATCGCCCCGGACCTCGCCGAGGACATCCTCACCCTCGCCCAGCAGAGCGCCGCGGAAGCCGGCAAGCCGCCCTACTGGGCGCTGTTCAGCGGCAACCTGTCACTCCAGGAAATGGCCGACTTCGCCCCGCTGCGCCGGGCCCGCGACCTGATGGAGCTGCTGGCCTGGAGTCACCGCAACGGGGTGATCGACGCCAGCACCCGGCTGTCGCTGCAACCGGGCAGCAGCGACCTCAGCGAATACGAGGTGCAGAACCTTCTGGGCAGCCTGCAACAGGCCTTCCCGCTGCCGCTCGCCGAGGTGCCGGAAAGCGCCCTGCTGCGCAGCAGCGTGCCGGTGCAGACGCTGATCCTGGTGAACGTCGGCCTCGATCCGCTGCGCCAGCACAGCCACATGAACGTGCACATGACCACCGAGCGCACCGACTCGCTCGGCTACTCCGGGGTGCGCGACAACCTGGTGCTGACCCTCGACCAGATCACCCTGAACAGCTGGAACGAGCTGGTGGTCAGCCGCTTCGCCGGGCCCCACGCGCTGCTCGACTGCCTGCGCGACTTCCTCAACGGCCTGCCCACCGACGCCCCGCCGCCGCGCCTGCTGGTGCGCTGTTTCTGCCGCAACCGCGCCGTCGCCATCGCCCAGCGCGTGGAAGACCTGTTCCGCGATGCCCATGGGCAGCTCGCCGGCGGGCGCGGCGGGCGCTACCTGCTGCAGGTGCGCCAGCACTTCCACCTGTTGCGGCTGACCCCCGGCGAGGTCAGCCACCGCGTGGTCGAAGGCCTGCCGGCGCTGATCGAGCACCTGGGCGACAGCCAGCAGGACAACGGCTTCCTGCAACTGGACCGGCACGCCCTGGAAGGCGAGGACCTGGCGCTGATCCTGCCGCTGGGCCGCGCCAACACCGTGCAGGTGTTCTACCGCCTGGACGAGGGCAACGCCGAGATCAGCGTCCTCGACGAACGCAACGCGCTCTGGCGCCGTCGCCAGACCTGCGACAGCGAGGAAAGCCTGCTGCTGCCGCTGCAACGCTTCCTGCAATCGGTGCAGTACCGGCGCAACGCGCTGCTGCCGCTGCTGGAGGGCCAGGGCCCGGTAGGCGCGGAGATACTCTTCTACGAGGTGCTGCCCAACGGCCGCCAGCGCGCACAGCGGATCGAACGGCGCAACGCGCCGCAGGCGCTGGAAGCGCTGTCGTACTACAACGTGCAGGCGATCATCGAGCCCGGCGACGGGCAACGCGCGCGCACCACGCTGTACTGCAACCACCGCGAGTTCTCCGAGCTGGAATACGGCGACGGACTGTTCCACGCGGTGGCTCGGCACATCCTCGGCCAGCGCAGCGGCCAGGAGCGCTACCCCTGCTACATCACCGACCTCGACCTGTCGGCGATGCAGGAAGGCGGCGAGCTGCAGACGGTGCATTTCCTGCGTTACAAGCAGAGCCTGGAGCTGGCTCTGAACCGGGCGCTGGCCGAGGCCTGAACGGCCGCGGCGCGAAGCGCCCGGTGGCGGGGCTCCGGGGAGCGCGTCCCCGGAGATCGACGGATCAGCGATCGAAGTCGCCGGCCGCCTCAGGCTGGTATTCCACTTCCAGCAGGGTCAGCTTCAGCAGCTTGCCGCCGGGGGCCGGCCAGTCGATGGTCTGGCCGGTGGTCAGGCCCAGCAGCGCGGTGCCCACCGGCGCGAGGACCGACACCTTGCCCTCGGCGCCGGCGTCGGCCGGGTAGACCAGCGTCAGGTGGTATTCCTTGCCGCTGCCTTCCTCGCGGCAGCGCACGCTGGAATTCATCGTGACCACGCCCGGCGGCACCTCGTCGTGGCCGACGACCGTGGCGCGGGCCAGTTCGGCCTCCAGCGCCTCGGCTGCGGGACCGTACTCATCCAGACTGTCGAGCAGGCGCTCCAGACGTTGCAGGTCGAGCCGGGTAACGGTGATGGACGGCGAAGTGGTCATGATGGTTGGCAGTCTCCTTACAGGAGAGCCCCGGACGCTCACGCGTTCGGGGCCCTGGTTCTCTGGCATCGGGAGCGATCGGGGGGTGACGCTCCCGGTATTCGAAAAATGAAAAACCCCGCCCTAAGGCGGGGTTTTTCCGGACACTAACACAGCACGAAAAATAAGCAACACCGGCCGCTCACCACTCGGGCGAGCGGTTGTTTCGGCGCTTTTCACACTCCGCCAGGATCGCCCGGCGCCGCTCGCCGTCGGCCTCGTTCCACTCCAGGATCTCGCCCAGGGTGCGGCCGCAGCCGACGCAGACGTCCGCCTCGTCCAGGCAGCAGCGCCGGCAGCAGGGCGAGGCGACGCTCGCCCGCGGTTCAGATGCCGGGGAACTCGACATCCTCGCCCGCCTGTTCCAGGGTCGTGCGGTTGAGCAGCGCGCCCAGCGGTTCGCGGGTGCTGTCGCAGACCCACAGGGCGCCGGATTCGTCGTAGTCGAAGTGGAAGCCGCCGGAACGCGCCGCCACCCACAGCTGGCGCAGGGCCGGCTGGCGGCTGAGGATCAGCTGGGTGCCGTTCTCGAAGCGCACGCTCAGCACGCCGCTGGAATTCTCCAGGTCCACGTCCAGGTCGCTGTCATCGAAGGCGTCCTCCACCGTTACCTGTACGGCGTCCACCAGGTCATGGAAGCGGGCTTCGCTCAAGGTGCTCATGCATCGTCCTCGGGGTCGGTCAAAGGGCTCAGTCTACGCCGGTATTCGCCCAGACTCTGCCCCGTCCAGCGCCGAAATGCGCGGGCGAGCGAGCCGGCCTCGCTGAAGCCCAGCAGATAGGCGATGTCGGCGAGGTCCAGCGCCGGGTCGCGCAGGTAGTGCAGCACCATCTGCTGGCGGGTTTCGTCCACCAGCCGGCTGAACGACAACCCGGTGTCGCGCAGGCGGCGCTGCAGGGTGCGCGGGCTCAGGGCGAGGCCCTGCGCCAGGCGTTCGAGGTCCGCGCCCTGCTCCGGCAGCTGGCGCGCCAGCGCCAGGCGCGCGCGGTCGAGCACGCTGTCGCCCCGGTTGAGCGCCGCCAGCAGGCGTTCGGCGTAGGCGTCCAGGGTGCGGTGCACCTCGGCGTCGGCCTGGCCCAGCGGCAGGGCCAGCAGGCGCCGGGGGAAGACCAGGGCGTTGTCCGGCTGATCGAACAGCACCGGGCAGCGGAAGATGCGCGCATGTTCGCTGATGTCGGCCGGCGCGGCGTGGCGGAAGCGCACCTCGAAAGGCGCCTCGTCCACCCCGCTGAGCCAATGGCCGAAGCTGACCCAGCCGGCCAGCGTCTCCTCGCTCATCTGCCGCTGCTGTTGTGGCAGCAGCGGCTCCCAGCTGTGCTGCACCAACGGCTCGCAACCCGCGCGGGGCGGCTCGTCGGCCAGTTTCACGCGGCCCAGGTTGCCCACCAGCGCGGCGTAGCGGGCCTGGCGGTGGAGGGCGTCGGCGAGGGTCGCGCAGCTCATCGCCAGGTAGCCGAGCACCCCGTAGTAACCGGGACGCACCGCCTCGCCCAGGTGCAGGCCGAGGTTGTCGTCGCCGCTCAGGCGCACGCCGGCGCCGACCAGTTCCAGGTAGGCGCTGGCGGCGATGCGCTGATCGCGCAGGGTGAGGATCGAGGGCTGCAGATGCACCGTCGCCAGCAGCCGCGCCGGATCGACGCCCAGGCGCTGCAGATGCTCCACGAGGCCCTTCAGGTAGGCCACCGACACCGAGCTGGGCAGGGGATCGCGATAGTCCATCGGCCATTCCGTTTTTTTATCGCAATCCTACCCGCAAGCCCCGCCGGACGGGAGCCCGCTCGAATAGGCAAGGCGGCGGGGGGTCGGTATACTCCGGTCCAATTGACGCTTTATTACAAGGATTCCGCCATGAAGCGACTGCTGCTTCCCTTCGTCGCGCTCGCCGTGCTTACCGCCGCGCTGGCCGGCTGCGGCCAGAAAGGACCGCTGTACCTGCCGGACGACGAGAAGGCCAAGAGCGAGCACAGCAAGGACCGCTACGGTCTCTGAGGGCAACTCCCATGGACGCCTTCTCCGTCCGCGACGGGCAACTGTTCGCGGAGGATGTGCCGTTGTCGGCGATCGCCGAGCGCTTCGGCACGCCGACCTACGTCTATTCCCGCGCGCACCTCACGCAACAGTACCGCGCCTACGCCGATGCCCTGGCGGGCGTGCCGCATCGGGTGTGCTTCGCGGTCAAGGCCAATTCCAACCTCGCCGTGCTGAACGTGCTGGCGCGCCTGGGCGCGGGGTTCGACATCGTCTCCCGCGGCGAGCTGGAGCGCGTGCTGGCCGCCGGCGGTGATCCTTCGAAAGTGGTGTTCTCCGGCGTCGGCAAGACCCGCGAGGACATGCGCCGCGCGCTGGAAGTCGGCGTGCACTGCTTCAACGTCGAATCCGACGTCGAGCTGGAGCGCCTGCAGGCGGTCGCCGCCGGACTGGGCGTGAAGGCGCCGGTGTCCCTGCGGGTGAACCCCGACGTCGACGCGCAGACCCACCCGTACATCGCCACGGGCCTCAAGGAAAACAAGTTCGGCATCGCCATCGACGCCGCCGAGGCGGTCTACGCCCGCGCCGCGCAGCTGCCGAACCTGGAAGTGATCGGCGTCGATTGCCATATCGGCTCGCAGCTGACCAGCCTGGACCCCTTCCTCGACGCCCTCGACCGCCTGCTGGCGCTGGTCGACCGCCTCGCCGCGCGCGGCATCGCCATCCGCCACCTGGACCTGGGCGGCGGACTGGGCGTGCGCTACCGCGACGAAACCCCGCCGGAGCCGGCGCAATACATCCGCGCCCTGCGCGAGCGCCTGGGCAACCGCCCGCTGGCGCTGGTGTTCGAGCCGGGCCGCAACATCGCCGCCAACGCCGGCGTGCTGCTGACCCGCGTCGAGTACCTGAAACACACCGAAGACAAAGACTTCGCCATCGTCGACGCAGCGATGAACGACCTGATCCGCCCGGCGCTGTACCAGGCCTGGATGGACGTCACCCCGGTCGTCGCCCGCGCTGGCGAAGCGCGCACCTACGACCTGGTCGGGCCGATCTGCGAAACCGGCGACTTCCTCGCCAGGGACCGCAGCCTCGCCCTGGAAGAAGGTGACCTGCTGGCCGTTCGTTCGGCCGGCGCCTATGGTTTCGTGATGAGTTCCAACTACAACACCCGGGGCCGCGCCGCCGAGGTGCTGGTGGATGGCTCGGCGGCGCACCTGGTGCGTCGCCGCGAGACGATCGAAGAGCTGTTCGCCGGCGAAAGCCTGCTGCCGGACTGAGGCCGAGACGACGATGCTTCTGCGCTTTACCAAGATGCACGGGCTGGGCAATGACTTCATGGTCCTGGACCTGGTCAGCCAGCACGCCCACGTACAACCGCGCCACGTGAAACAGTGGGGCGACCGCAATTTCGGGGTCGGTTTCGATCAACTGCTGATCGTCGAACCGCCGAGCACGCCGGAGGCGGATTTCCGCTACCGCATCTTCAACTGCGACGGTTCCGAGGTCGAACAGTGCGGCAATGGCGCGCGCTGCTTCGCGCGCTTCGTCGTCGACAAGCGCCTGACCACGAAGAAGAACATCCGCGTGGAAACCAAGGGCGGCATGATCGAGCTGATCCTGACCAACGATGGCCAGGTCACCGTCAACATGGGCGCACCGCGCCTGCAGCCCGCGCAGGTGCCGTTCCAGGCCGACGCCGAAGCGCTGAGCTACACGGTCGAGGTGGATGGCCAGAGCGTCGAGCTGGCGGCGATCTCCATGGGCAACCCGCACGGCGTGCTGCGCGTCGACGACGTGGACAGCGCCCCGGTGCGCACCCTCGGCCCGCAGCTGGAAGTCCACCCGCGCTTCCCGCAGAAGGCCAACATCGGCTTCCTGCAGGTGGTCAATCCGCACCAGGCGCGCCTGCGCGTCTGGGAGCGCGGCACCGGCGAGACCCTCGCCTGCGGCACCGGCGCCTGCGCGGCGGCGGTGGCCGGCATCCGCCAGGGCTGGCTGCAATCGCCGGTGCAGATCGAGCTTCCCGGCGGCCGGTTGTCCATCGAGTGGGCAGGACCGGGTCAGCCCGTTATGATGACCGGGCCCGCGGTGCGGGTCTTTGAAGGCCAGGTACGTCTATAGAGCCTGTTCCAGGTCTTGCCGAGCGCAGCTCGGACAAGGCGGAAACAGGCAGAAAGCGCAGTTTACGAATGTAGATGAGCATTTTGAGCCTGTTTCCAACGCCACATGAGCAAAGCGCAGGCAGACATTGGACAGGCGCTGAACCGGTACGCTTATGACCGATACCCCGCAGGACCCGACCGTTACCCTCGAAGCCGACCAGGTCGCCGACTATCTCCGCCGGCACCCGGAATTCTTCGTCGACCATGACGAGCTGATCCCGGAGATGCGCATCCCGCACCAGCCGGGTGACGCCGTGTCGCTGGTGGAGCGCCAGGTGCGCCTGCTGCGCGAGCGCAACATCGAGATGCGCCATCGGCTGTCGCAGTTGATGGACGTGGCCCGCGACAACGACCGGCTGTTCGACAAGACCCGCCGCCTGGTGCTCGACCTGCTCGACGCCACCAGCCTGGAAGACGTGGTCAGCACCGTCGAGGACAGCCTGCGCCACGAATTCCAGGTGCCCTTCGTCAGCCTGATCCTGTTCAGCGACAACAACCTGCCGGTGGGCCGCTCGGTGAGCAGCGCCGAGGCGCACCAGGCCATCGGCGGCCTGCTGTCCGGCGGCAAGACCGTCTGCGGCGTGCTGCGCCCCCACGAGCTGGCCTTCCTGTTCTGCGAGAACGAGCGCGAACAGGTCAGCTCCGCCGCCGTGGTGCCGCTGACCTTCCAGGGCCTGCACGGCGTACTGGCGATCGGCAGCCCCGATCCGCAGCACTACAAGAGCTCGCTGGGCACCCTGTTCCTCGGCTACGTCGCCGAAGTCCTCGCGCGGGTCATGCCGCGCTTCGCCACGCCGCTGCGCTCGGTGCGCTAACGCGAAGCCGCAAGCTATAAGCTGCAAGCCGTAAGCGGTCGCGGTACCCGGCGCTTTTCACTTGGAGCTTGTCGCTTGGAGCTTGAAGCTGGCATCAATGCCTACCTGGAACACCTGCGCAACGAGCGCCAGGTGTCCGTCCACACGCTCGACGGCTACCGCCGCGACCTGACGCGTCTCGCCGCGCTCTGCGAGAAGGCCGCGCTCGGCGACTGGCCGGCGCTGCAGGTGCGCGACCTGCGCCTGTTCGTCGCCCGCCTGCACCAGCAGGGCCTGGCCAGCCGCAGCCTGGCGCGCCTGCTGTCGGCCACCCGCGGGCTGTTCCAGTACCTGATCCGCGAGGGCCAGTGCCGGCACAATCCGGCCGACGGGCTGTCCGCGCCCAAGGGCGCGCGCAAGCTGCCGCGCACCCTCGACACCGACCGCACCGCGCAGCTGCTCGACGGCGGCGTCGAGGACGATTTCATCGCCCGCCGCGACCAGGCCGTGCTGGAGCTGTTCTATTCCTCCGGCCTGCGCCTGTCCGAGCTGGTCGGCCTCGACCTGGAATGGCTCGACCTCAAGGAAGGCCTGGTGCGCGTGCACGGCAAGGGCAACAAGGTCCGCGAGTTGCCGGTGGGCCGCGCGGCGCGGCAGGCCATCGAGGCCTGGCTGCCCCTGCGCGCGCTGGCCGCACCGCAGGACAACGCGGTATTCATCGGCCGCGGCGGCAAGCGCCTGACCCCGCGCGCCATCCAGCTGCGGGTGCGCCAGGCCGGCGTGCGCGAGCTCGGCCAGCACCTGCACCCGCACATGCTGCGGCACTCCTTCGCCAGCCATATGCTGGAGTCGTCGCAGGACCTGCGCGCCGTGCAGGAGCTGCTCGGCCACGCCGACATCGCCACCACGCAGATCTACACCCACCTGGATTTCCAACACCTCGCCACGGTCTACGACCAGGCGCACCCGCGGGCCCACCGCAAGAAAGACGGCGAGCCGGGAGCTGAAGAATGAGTATCCGTCTGGTCACCTTCGACCTCGATGACACGCTGTGGGACGTCGCCCCGGTGATGAACAGCGCGGAAGCCACCCTGCGCGAATGGCTGGCGGTGAACGCCGCACGGCTCGGCCCGGTGCCCATCGAGCACCTGTGGGCGATCCGCGCGCGCCTGCTCGGGCAGGACCCGATGCTCCGCCACCGGCTGAGCGAACTGCGCCGGCGCATCCTGCTCCATGCGCTGCTCGACGCCGGTTATCCACAGGCCGAGGCCGCCGACCTGGCCGAGGCCGGTTTCCAGACCTTCCTCCAGGCGCGGCATCAGGTGGCGCTGTTCCCCGAGGTGCATCCGACGCTGGAGCGGCTGGCCAACCAGTTCATCCTCGGCGTGCTCACCAACGGCAACGCCGACGTGCGCCGGCTGGGGCTGGCCGACTATTTCCAGTTCGCCCTGTGCGCGGAGGAGCTGGGCGTCGGCAAGCCCGACCCGCATCCGTTCCGGGAAGCCCTGCGGCGCGGCGGTGTGGCGGCGGAAAACGCGGTGCACATCGGCGACCATCCCAGCGACGACATCGCCGGCGCGCGGCGCGCGGGGATGAAGGCGGTCTGGTTCAACCCGGGGCGCAAGGCGTGGGAGGGGGAAGAAGCGCCCAGCGCGATCATCCACAACCTGACGGAGTTGCCGGGGGTGCTGGCGAAGCTGTGAGGTCTCCCGCTGGCGGGGAAACGCTCTTGTCGGAGCGGATTCATCCGCGCTGAGTTGCGCGCGCCGGATGTCGATCGCGGACGGAGTCCGCTCCTACGTAGAGCAGAGCGGCGCGGGATTGGCTGTTGTAGGAGCGGATCTTATCCGCGAATCGCGCAGGGGCACGGCTGATCGCGGACAGAGTCCGCTCCTACGCCCATGAGACGACGCAGCAAGCGGACATGAAAAAGCCCCGCCGCTCCCAACGGAGCGGCGGGGCTTTTTCATGTCGCGTCAGATATCAGATAGGGCGGCTGCCGTATTTGCTATCCGGCTTCTTGGGCGGATCGGCGACCACGTTGGGTTCGATCTCCTGCACCTTGCCACCGCGAGTGAGGAAGTCCTCCATCGCCTTGGCCAGGGCATCGCGCTCCTTCTGCTTGGCTTCGACCGAGGGCAGTTCCTCTTCCTCTACCGCGGCCTTGGCTTTCTTGCCACTGCCCTTGGAAGAAGGGGCTTCATCCCCATCGCCGCTGTCTGCTCCGGTATCGCCATCGTCAGCCGCGGCAAGTTCCTCGCCATCGTCCTCGTCGGCGCCGTCCAGCTCGTCCTGTTCCAGTTCTTCGTCGCTCATTGTTCTACCTCGTGGTGCTGCAAAGCAGGTTAGTTATAGCCCAGCTGCGCGCTTTGACGAACGCCGCCGGAAAAAATTCACACAAGCTCGCCCTGCCAGGTCGCCAGTATCCTGCGCGGGCCTCCGTGGTCACGGTGCTCGCCGAGATAGATACCCTGCCAGGTGCCCATTGCCAAGTGGCCATCCTGTATCGGCAGGGTCAGCTGGCAGCCCAGCAGGCTGGCCTTGAAGTGCGCCGGCAGATCGTCCGGGCCTTCGTAATCATGTTCGTAACCGCCCTCGCCCTGCGGCACCAGGCGATTGAAGAATCGCTCGAAGTCGCGGCGCACCGAGGGGTCGGCATTCTCGTTCAGCGTCAGCGATGCCGAGGTGTGCTGCAACAGCAGGTGCAGCAGGCCGACGCGGCATTTCGCGAGCTCCGGCAACGCCGCCAGGACCTCGTCGGTGACCAGGTGGAAGCCGCGCGAACGCGGGCGCAGGGTGATGGATTTCTGCTGCCACATGGCGGGCCCTCCTCCGTCCGGAACGGTGACGCGCGCGCATTCTAGCGTGATGCAGAAAAAAACAAAGGGCGCCCGATGGCGCCCTTCGTCGAACTCGCGCGAACCCTTACAGGTTGTAGCCGCGCTCGTTGTGCAGGGAGAGGTCCAGACCCATGGTTTCCTCCTCCTCGCTGACGCGCAGGCCGATGACCAGGTCCAGCACCTTGAGGATCACGAAGCTGGCGATCGCGGTGTAGACGATGGTGAAGGCCACGCCCTTGAACTGGGTGAACAGCTGGGCGCCGATCTCGGTGACGGTGCCGAAGCCGCCCAGGGCGGGCGCGGCGAACACACCGGTGAGCAGGGCGCCGACGATGCCGCCGACCGCGTGCACGCCGAAGGCGTCCAGGGAATCGTCGTAGCCGACGGCGCGCTTGAGGCTGGTGGCGGCGAAGAAGCAGATCACGCCGGCGGCCAAGCCGATCACGATGGCGCCCATCGGCCCGCAGGTGCCGGCGGCCGGGGTGACGGCCACAAGTCCTGCGACCACGCCGGAGGCGATGCCCAGGGCGCTCGGCTTACCGTGGGTGATCCACTCGGCGAACATCCAGCCCAGGGCGGCGGCGGCGGTGGCGATCTGGGTGACCAGCATGGCCATGCCGGCGGTGCCGTTGGCGGCGGCGGCGGAGCCGGCATTGAAGCCGAACCAGCCGATCCACAGCAGGGCGGCGCCGATCAGGGTGTAGCCCAGGTTGTGCGGCGCCATGGCGGCGTTCGGGTAGCCCTTGCGCTTGCCCAGCACCAGCGCGGCGACCAGGCCCGCGACACCGGCGTTGATGTGCACCACGGTGCCACCGGCGAAGTCCAGCACGCCCCAGTCCCACAGCAGGCCGCCGTCACCGCTCCAGACCATGTGGGCGATCGGCGCGTAGACGATGGTGAACCACAGCGCGGTGAAGATCAGCAGCGCGGAGAACTTCATGCGCTCGGCGAAGGCGCCGACGATCAGCGCCGGGGTGATGATCGCGAAGGTCATCTGGAACATCACGAACACGCTTTCGGGGAACAGCGCGGTGGCGGAGGTCAGGCCGGTGCTGGTCAGCCCGGCGAGGAACGCCTTGTCCAGGCCGCCGACGAAGGAGGCGAAGTTGATCACGCCCTTTTCCATGCCCACGGTGTCGAAGGCCAGGCTGTAGCCGTAGACGACCCAGAGGATGCTGACCAGCGCGGTGATCGCGAAGCACTGCATCATGATCGACAGCACGTTCTTGGCGCGCACCATGCCGCCGTAGAACAGCGCCAGGCCGGGGATGGTCATCAGCAGCACCAGCGCGCTGGAAATCAGCATCCAGGCGGTGTCGCCGCTGTTCAGGGCGGGGGCCGCGGCCTCGTCGGCCAGGGCCAGTCCGGGCATTGCGAGAGGCAATAGGGCGCCTAGCCCTGCGTATCTGCGCAGAGTCATTGTTGTTTCTCCTGGGGCGTGGGGGTTCGGTGTGGGCTGGGCTTAGATCGCGTCGGTGCCGGTTTCGCCGGTACGGATACGAATGGCCTGTTCCAGGTTTACGACGAAGATCTTGCCGTCACCGATCTTCCCGGTATTGGCGGCCTTGGTGATGGCTTCGATAACACGATCCAGCTGGTCATCGGCGATGGCGACGTCGATCTTCACCTTGGGCAGGAAATCGACGACGTATTCCGCGCCACGGTACAGCTCGGTGTGGCCCTTCTGCCGGCCGAAGCCCTTGACTTCGGTCACAGTGATGCCCTGCACGCCGATCTCGGACAGCGACTCACGGACGTCGTCCAGCTTGAACGGCTTGATGATGGCTGTGACTAGCTTCATGTAACTCTCTCCCGTGTTTTGGTGGACCCGCCCCAGGAAGAACGAACCCGAGACAAGTCTAAGCGCAGTGTCTGGCTTTTGTAATGCGCCGGCCGCCCTACCTCGGCACACCAGCTCTTATCCAGCCGCCTCATGCGTCGCGATTTCCGCTTCGCCTGCCGCACCGGTACTGCATCGGTGCACGCCATGCATGCCCCAAAGCATGAACCTTGCCAGCTCGGTGAAATGCCCCTGCTTTCAGGCACTTGGTTGAAATCCGCCGGTTCCGGCCATTGGCCAGCCGGCAGCGACCGCACCGAAAGAGCGCACGCCGGACGGGCACATCGCTCAAAAAGCGTGCAACCCTTCACCTTGCGCCGCGCCGCAGCCGGCGCTGGCCGCGTGATAGACTTCGCGCCTGATTCAATCCGGAACCTTCCCACCATGCTGCCGCCCAAAGCCTTCCTCGACGCCATCAGCCAACAAGCCGGACGCCTGTTCGGCGGCGAATCGCCCCTGCCGAAGGCCGAGCTGGAAGCCCAGTTCAAGGTTCTGATGCAGAGCGCCTTCAGCAAGCTCGACCTGGTCAGCCGCGACGAATTCGACAGCCAGATGGTCGTGCTCGCCCGCACCCGCGCCCGCCTCGAAGCGCTGGAAGCCAAGGTCGCGGAACTGGAAAGCAAACTCTCGCCGCCCGCCGACGGCGAATAAGCCGCCACGCGGGCGGCATGCGATCAAGGAGTGATCCATGTCCCTGGCCATCGTCCACAGCCGCGCCCAGGTCGGCGTCGAGGCCCCCGGTGTCACCGTCGAGGCGCACCTGGCCAACGGCCTGCCGTCGCTGACCCTGGTCGGCCTGCCCGAAGGCGCCGTGAAAGAGAGCAAGGACCGCGTGCGCAGCGCCCTGCTCAACGCCGGCTTCGACTTCCCCGCCCGCCGCATCACCCTCAATCTCGCCCCCGCCGATCTGCCGAAGGACGGCGGCCGCTTCGACCTCGCCATCGCCCTGGGCATCCTCGCTGCCAGCGGGCAACTCGCCGACGCGAGCGGCCTGGACGACCTGGAATGCCTGGGCGAGCTGGCGCTCTCCGGCACCCTGCGCCCGGTGCCGGGCGTGTTGCCCGCCGCGCTGGCCGCCCGCGCCGCCGGGCGGGCGCTGGTGGTGCCGAAGGAGAATGCCGAGGAAGCCAGCCTCGCCAGCGGCCTGACCGTCTACGCGGTCGGCCACCTGCTGGAGCTGGCCGCGCACTTCAGCGGCCAGGAGCGCCTGCGGCCCTACGAGGCGAACGGCCTGCTGCGCAGCACTCCGCCCTACCCCGACCTCGCCGAAGTCCAGGGCCAGGCCGCCGCCAAGCGCGCTCTGCTGGTGGCCGCCGCCGGCGCGCACAACCTGCTGTTCAGCGGACCGCCCGGCACCGGCAAGACCCTGCTGGCCAGCCGCCTGCCCGGCCTGATGCCACCGCTGGACGAGGACGAAGCGCTACAGGTGGCGGCGATCCACTCCGTGGCCGGACGCGGGCCGCTGACCCATTGGCCGCAGCGGCCCTTCCGCCAGCCCCACCACACGGCTTCCGCACCGGCGCTGGTCGGTGGCGGCAGCCGTCCGCAGCCCGGCGAAATCACCCTGGCCCACGAAGGTGTGCTGTTCCTCGACGAACTGCCCGAGTTCGACCGCAAGGTTCTGGAGGTTCTGCGCGAGCCCCTGGAAGGCGGCGAGATCGTCATCGCCCGCGCCAGCGGCCGCGTACGCTTTCCCGCGCGCTTCCAGTTGGTCGCCGCGATGAACCCCTGCCCCTGTGGATATCTCGGCGACCCCAGCGGGCGCTGCCGCTGCTCGCCGGAGCAGGTCCAACGCTACCGCGCCAAGCTCTCCGGGCCGTTGCTGGACCGCATTGACCTGCACCTCACCGTCAGCCGCGAAAGCACCAGCCTCGCGCCCAGCGGGCCCAGCATCAGCAGCGCGGAACTGGCCGTGCAGGTCGCCGCCGCGCGCCAGCGCCAGCTGAACCGCCAGGGCTGCGCGAATGCCTTCCTCGACCTGAAGAAGATGCACCAACATTGTGCACTGAGCCCGGAAGACCAGGCCTGGCTGGAGAAGGCCGGCGAGCGCCTGAACCTGTCGCTGCGCGCCCTGCACCGGATTCTCAAGGTGGCCCGCACCCTGGCCGACCTGCAGCAGGCGGAGGCCATCGGCCGCCCGCACCTTGCTGAAGCGCTGCAATACCGCGCCGGGCATTAGGAAAAAGGAGACAGATTTATTTCCTGCACTCTAATCCTGGCCCTCCAGTTAGATTTAGAGTAGAAAAACAAATCCGCCCCTTGTACCTTCAGAGCAAAGTTACTTTATCACCGCAAGCAAAATAACAAGACAAGAAAATGCTGCAACCGAGATCACTTCAGCACGAATGTAACTCTTGATTACCAATTCTCTATCAGAGCTTATCCCTTTTGATGCTGCATCTCTATATAGATTAATTTGCAGCAGAACAGAGGAGTAAAATTCGTGCCCTGTCAAGTTTGACTCTTTGAGAGTACTTTCCAGCTCGCCCTTTATCGACAGGCATTTTATCAACCCCCAAGACCCAACCAGCAGCAAGGCTATGAAAGAGAGTCCAATTATAATTTTCACCCCAATAAAAAAGGTGCAGATTTACTTTCTGCACTCTAACTCCGGCCTACCGACCAAGCTTAGAATAGAAATATAAATCCGCCCCTTTTCAAATCTCTTTTCGCCTTAAATTGTTACAAAGTAGACTTTTGGTGAACCCACAGCAACTATATCTATAGTTTCCTCTGCCAAAAGCAAGCAGTAATGCTTAGCCTCACGAAAATCCACAGCTCCATAAGTCTCTTCAATGAACCAACTCAAATAATTAGAGTTTTCAACAAGATTAAGAGCGCATATTTTTTCTCTTAGGCGGACACTATCACTTCGCCACGTATAACTATCATTCGAGACTTTATATCCAGCTATATCTTTGAGGTAAAAGTGGATGATCAATCGTACGTTAGAGATAATATTTTCAGCCAGCACAATTACCAGACCATTTCTCCCATCCGCAATAGACTCAAGAACTAGTCGATCCGGGATATTTTCGATGGGCGACCATAGACGAAAAATCTGTTCCTTATTTTCCATATCGCACCTCTTCAACGAAAAAAGGGCAGATTTATTTTCTGAACTCTAACCCGACCCTCCGGCTAGATTTAGAGTAGAAAAATAAATCCTTCCCCTTTTCGCACATAGATACTCTGGTGTAGGTTTGTGTTTTTAGAGCTACATGCTCAGGGCTTCTGAATACTGCTTGATTCTTTATTAAGGAACTCGCGGAGCTGTTCTTCCTTAGTGCAAAAATCTATGCTCGATATCTCCACTCGTAGAATTACTGAAACTCCATCATCGCCACCGTATTCATCTACAATCCGGATGACAATAGCGTCATTTTCAATTGAAGAGACATATCCACTAATAGAGCTCTCAGAGCCTTCAGGCCATATAGTTATTACGCATTTACGGCGCAGAGCCAACTCTAGAGTTTTGTGAATAATCCCGCCGTTCGAAACTGGAAGCTTAACAGGGCGAATGATCTCCCCTTGGTGACTTGCCAGCATCTCGATTTTCTTTTCGTACTTTCCAGAGATCTCAACCTTTGTTATTTCCTCTAGAGATCGAATCTCGAAGCCAATGGACTCTCCCGAACCGGTGATTGACTCCAGGCATATATGAGTATCGTCAATACCGGCCACATACCCAACGGAATAGCTGCTCCAGTCATCTGATGTATAAACTGACACAATGCGTTTGTCCTGCATTGCTTTCTTTAGCAACACCCTAATAGTCAATTCAAGCGCTCCTTAGTAAACAAAAAAGGGAACAGATTTATTTTCTGCACTCTAACCCGGCCCTCGGCTAGATTTAGAGTAGAAGAATAAATCCGCCCCCTTTTCGCAAGGCAGAATCAAACTTTCATGAACTGCAATCAGAAGCCGCTTTCCCAGAAAGTCTTATCAAGCTCATATGAGTCGATATAAAAACTTTCGGAATAATCTATAAATCCCGAGGCTTGTGCGATTTCCGCCTCGGCTTTCTCCGCCAGCTCAAGAGATGAGTAAATACCAATTACCTTCACATCTTCGCCACTCGGGCGATCAGTGACATGCTGCAGAAGATAGACATTCATAATCTCACCAATCACTCAAAGGATCTATCGCCATATTTCTTGATTTTATTGTGCTCAGAGCCAGGGCCTGTCGGGTATTTTTCTCCTGGATATTTATCCCCCAAAGAAAAAATGACAGATTTATTTTCTGAACTTTTTGCACTTCGGCTGTATCGATTGATTTTTTGGCCAACGGATTGGGCTTCAACAGTGTTTTGCACAAGGCGGATCACTTGATCCGCCTTGCTGAGTTTAGGGGTTGATGTATTTTCGTAAAACCGCACCCTCCTCGCAGTTCAAATTTTCTCGAAAATCTTTAAAAACCCCTTCTTTGTTAAGCAAATTTTCATCAATCTCAAAACTCCCGCAAGAAATAGCTTGCTCAGCCAGCGGCTTCCAATATTTATAAACGGCCCACAGCATAATTTCTAGCAATTCTAGAAAATGTACGCGCTCGACGCTATCAGCAGCGGAGCGAGTATCAAAAATGGCATCTTCAAGATCGCTATAAATCGCATAAACTAAGTTTTCTTCTTGCTTGACTAGGCGGCTTGACCCTTTCTCTTTAAATAGATTAAGCGACGCCTCAAAAATAAAGTTCTCGTCAAAATTTGTTGATATTTTATTTATACACACTGAAGCATTCATGACTTAATCTCTTAGCCTGTTACCGTTTACATCGTAGGTGCCATTTCTAGGTTTTCCGCTTTGCCAGTCTCCGTCAAAAAAGGACAAAAAAGGGACAAAAAAAGGGGACAGATTTATTTTCTGTACTCTAATACTGCACCCACCGGTTAGATTTAGAGCAGAAAAATAAATCCATCCCCCTTCTGAATATCACCCTTAGTTAGATGACATCTAACACTCTATGACTTTCGTACATCCTTAGCGCTCCATCAAGAATTACGTATGCATTTGCTATTGACAGCAAGACCATAATCCATTTTTTGATTCTTGCTACATTTATAAGAGCCCATGCTTCTGATGCCCCTGAAACTGATATTGCGACGACTATAATCTCATTTCCATTTGTGGCACTTGGCACAAACGAGAGAAGCACACCAATAATCGAGAGAATTGATACCAAAATTGATCTGATCATTTAGATGCCCAAGAGTTTTTCGTAGCGCAAGAAAAAGGGGACAATTTTTGGATGGCACTTACATAAGCACCACCAAAATCCGCCCCTTTTCGTCTCTTCTATCCGCTGAGTTTTTTTGAAAATCAATCATCCACACATGAGGTGGAAAGCTTCTCCTCAATCTCAGGGATGCTTGCTTTTCCATAAGCATCCCCCTGACGAGTCCAGCCGAATCGGTCTATATAAATAGACACCCCCGGCATACGAATGACAGCCCGCACATTGCCAGGGTTATAGTTGCCTTTCTTATCTTGGAGACCACTAGGGCTTAATGATCTTGCCAAAGTCACAGGAATTGAATTCCTCTCAAATGCTCGCGACTCAATTGACGACTCGGACTCAGGCACATAAAGCTCCGCATCAAAAGGTATCCAATACGTACTTACGCAGTCGGCGCGAGTCATCCCAGAAAGCGTTAACACCAAAACCATGATGACCAATGAAAATCCATTCATTTATCAGAATCCACTACAGAAAGGGGGCAAATTTATTTTCTGAACTCTAACCCGACCCTCCGGCTAGATTTAGAGTAGAAAAATAAATCCGCCCCTTTTCGCAGGCGTGCCCGAGTTAGAGCTTGTGAAATAAAGCCATCTCCACTTTTAGCTTCTATTTATATGGCACTGTCAGCCCGCATCGAATTCATCCGTATGATTCTTGATGGCTTCTAGGAGAGAACCATGCCAAGTGCAGCGAGTTTCAGGTGACTCCTCGAGAAATAGCTCAATAGATTGAGCCTCTGAATCAAGAATTTGTTTTGGGTTCGTAGTACCCCTAAAGAAGTCAGCACTTTGTACGCTGAACAAATTGTTAGATAAGTCTCTGAAGCAGCGATATTTAACCAATAGGTCATCATCGGTTCTGCCCCAAACGATTACTTCTTCAAATAGTTTCATTAGCCTTCCCTCTTAAAGTGGGGTCCATCGGCCGGCTCTAACTCTTGCGTCGGTATTGGCTCTTGTGTTCTTGAACTGCGTGACTTTTGTACCGTTTGAATCTGTAACTACAACACGGTCTCCATCGACATGCACGGTATTACCTGTGTCATTGTCATAATATTTCTTACCGTTTTCTATGATTTTATTTGTATCACCTACCTGCCTATGAGCATCCGATTTTGCCTCTTCGGATCGCTGGTCCGCATGATCTGTGCTCCCGGCATCAGGGAGGGTAGGAGGACAATTTTCGGGTTCTGACTCATTCGCCGAACACGTTCCTGTTAATACGCACCAAAGCCCCATACCTCCAGTATTCACAGCCCCTCCAACTGGCGAGGGAGTACTGCCAGAACCTGGGCAGCCGGCGGTCATACCTTCGAACCCAATAGTCACCCGGGGGCAAAGAATGGTTGTCTGCAATCCTAACGGATCGATATTGCCGACAGGATTCGCACCGACATATCCATAGGTGTTCAGCCCACCATCCAGCCCAATCGGATCACTCTCTACATACCGTCCCGCCTCCGGGTCGTAATCCCTGAAGTAGTTGTAGTGCAGCCCGCTTTCGGCGTCGTAGTACTGCCCCGGGAAGCGCAGGTTGATCACCGTTTGCCGGCCGCTGCCTTGCGGGTCCTGGTCGGGGGCGCCGTTGCCGAAGGCGTCCGACGGCCATTGCCAGGCGATCTGCTGGTTGGCGGTGGTGGCCAGGCGCGGGGTGTTCAGGTGGTCGCTGTGCAGGTAGAGCAGTTGCGTGCCGAGGGTGCCGCCGGCGTCGACGCGGATTTGCAGGGTGGCCAGGGGCAGGTCGTCGAGCCAGAAGTAGTAGTGGCTCTTCTGGATGGCGCCGGTGGTGTCGTAGAGGCTTTCGCCGAGTAGCTGGCCGTCGGGGCTGTAGAGGTAGGTGCTGGTGCCGCTCGGGGTGACCTTGGCGACTCGCTGGCCGAGGCCGTTGTAGCGGTACTCGGCAGCCAGTTGCCCGTCGATGCGCACATTGACCAGACGGTTCTGCGCGTCATAGCCGAGCAGGCGGCTGGTGCGGTCCTGGGTCAGGTTGCCGTTGGCGTCGAGGCTGATGGGCTGGTTGCCGACCAGTTGCAGGCGATTGCTGGCGCTTGCGTAGCGGTAGTCGGTGGCGATGGCGGTGTCGCCATAGCGCCGGACCTTGCCGATGCGGTTGCCATTGGCGTCGTAGCTGTACTCCAGTTTGCTGTCGCCGCCTTGTTCACGGGTCAGGCGGTCCAGTGCGTCATAGCTGTAGCCCAGCGTGCCCCAGAGGTTGTTGGCCAGTTGGGTGATGTTGCCGTTGGCGTCGCGCTGGTAGTCGCTGTGCCAGGGGCCGGCTTGCTGCCCGGCCAGTTGGTAGTCCTGGTCGTAGTGGCGTGTGAGCTGGATGCCGTTGCCCCAGGTCAGTTGCTTGAGTGGACCGAAGGGCAGGTAGGCGATCTGGCTGGCGAGGTCGCTGCTGGCGCCGCCGTCGACGCTCAAGGTTACGCGGCCGACCTGTCCGCCGGGATTGCGCAGGTAGGCGGCCTGGATGTTCCGGGGATAGCCGATGCCGGTCAGTTGATTGGCCGGGTCGTACTGGTAGGTGAGCGTTTCGGTCAGGCTCTGGCCGTTGATGCTCAGGGTGCGGGTCTGGTCAACGAGGTTGCCCCGGGCGTCGTAGCGGTAGGCGAGGCTGCCGCTGCCGTCCCGCACGCCTGTCAGCCGCCCCACGCCGAAGTTGCCGTTGGCGTTGGCGTCGTAGCTGAACTGGGCGTCCAGCGCCGGCGTGGCCGGGTAATGCCGCTGGGTCAGGCGATTGAGTGCGTCGTAGCTGAACTCGACGACGACGCCGCGGGCGTCGATCTGCCTGATCACGTTGCCGGCGGCGTCGTGCTCGAAGGTGGTGGTGCCGCTGTCCGGGCTGATGCGGGTGGTCAGGTTGCCCAGGCCGTCGTACGCGTAGCGCGTGGTGGCGCCGTTGGGGGCGCTGACTGCGGTGAGGTGGTCCTGGGCGTCGTAGCTCAGGCGGGTCACGCCATCGAGTGCATCGGTCTGGCTGACCATGCGATCCAGCGCGTCGAAGCTCTGGGTGCTGCCGTACTGGCGGGGATTGGTGCGGCCGGTGGGGTTGTCGTTGAGGTCGTACTGGTAGCGTCTGGTCTGGCCGGCGGCGCCTACCGCGCGCAACAGGCGTCCGAGTTCGTCGTAGGCCCAGGTCTGCTGCCGGGTCAGGGTGCCGCTGGCGTCTTTCAGGCGTTGCGCGGTGCGGTTGCCCTTGGCGTCGACGTCGTATTCCAGGCTTTCGCCGAGGTTGTTGCCGATGCCGATCAGGCGCCGGGCCGGGTCGTAGCGGTACTTCAGCCAACTGCCGTCGCCACGGGTGAGCTGGATGAGCTGGCCCACGGCGTCGTAGTCGAAACGGGTGGTGCTGCCGGCCGTGGTGATGCTGGCCAGCCGCGGGTCGACGCCGCTGTAGGTGAGCGTGCTGACCACGCCGTTGGCGTCGGTGAGGGTGCCGGGGTTGCCGCGATCGTCGTAGTTGCCGAGCAGGGTTTCCTGGCCGAGGGCGTTGCTGACCTTGATCAGGTTGCCCTTGCCGTCGTAGGCGTAGCGGGTGATGTCCTGGACATCGGTGCGCGGGCCGTCGGCGGTTTCGATCTGGCCCTGGGCGGTGTAGGTGTAGCTCCAGCGGCGTTCGGCGGCGGTTGCGGATACGGCGAGGCCGCAGGCCAGGGCAAGCGCGCCCAGCCGGTACAGGGTGTTTATCTGCATGGTGACGTCCTTGCTCAGAGGCTGGTGGTGGCTTGGCTGGTCTGGCGGCCTTGCGCGTCGTACTGGTAGGTGGTGACGCGGCCGGGTTCGGTGACCTTGGTTTTCAGGTACAGCGTGGGGTGCCACTCGGTGGTGATGGTGCGGGCCTGCGGGGTGCCGGACGCCTCGGTGCGGCTCACTTCGAGGCCACGGGCGTCGTACTCGTAGGTGGTGACGTTGCCGTTGGCGTCGATGCGACTGGCGGGCAACCCATCCGCCCGGTAGGTCACTTGCCTGCTGGCGGCGGCACAGTTGGTGCTGGCCTCGCCCTCGCGTTGCGAGATCAGCCGGCGCTCGCCGATGGTCAGGTAATGGAAGACGGTCGCCTTGCCCAGCGGGTTGGTGATCCGGGTGCGATTGGCATCGAGATAGTCGAAACGCACCAGGCCAACGTCGCCGGCATGGCTGCTGGAAATGGCACGCCCGGCCTCGTCATACGCCCAGGTGGCATAGCGCACGCCGTTCTCGTCGGTTATGCCTGTCAGCAGATGCGGGCGAGCGGCTACCTCGTAGTGGTAGAGGCGCTTGGCACCCGCACGGTCGACGCTGGTGAGACGCCCTTGGTCGTCATAGCCGTAGGTGATGTGCAGGTTGCCGAAATCCACGCGGGACAACTGGCTGCCGTTGTAGTTGAACGCGAGCGAGCGCCCGCCTGACTCGACGATCTGCTGCAGAAGACCGTCGGCGCGCCAGCTGAACGTGAGGGGAAGTCCGTCGCGCGGTTGCAGACGGCTGAGCATGCCCAGCGCGTTGTAGGTCTCGACGTTGCCTTGCGCGGTCGTCAGGCTCCAGCCGGCCTGGTTCGGCAGTTCGACCAGGCTCAAGTGTTCCTCGGGAGCAGCGCTCCAGAGCTTGCCGCTGAGCTTGAATCCGATCGCCCGGCCATCGGGTCGATAGAGTTTCAGCTGGTTCGCGCCCAGTTTGGCGACGCGCAGGTCCCATTCGTGAACCCAGCCAAGCCCCAGCGGGCCGGACTGGTTGCGGCTGCTCCAGTAATTGCGGTGCAAACCCAGCAGCGAACCCGGCACGCTCAGGTCGGTTTCGAGCTGAACCTTCTGGCCGGTGGCACCGAGGATCGGATTGCTGCCATTGCATTCATTGCTGGCGCACTCGGCGCAGCATTGGCCGCTGGCGTCCAGCACGCCGCTGGGGCACAGGTCGGGCTGGCCGGAAAGGTAGACCGAGGAATCGTTGAGGGTGTCGGGCAACCACATGCCAAAGAGCTGTCGCTCGATGGTGAAACGGCACAGGGATTCGCTGCCGTCGATGTCTGCGACCGACAGATTGTTGATGCGCCACTGGACATTCGGGCTCTGGGAACGCTTCTGCTCCAGTTTCCGCAGGCCCTCGCCTTGCTCGCAGGCGGCCTGGTCACTTGGCCAATAGCTGTTGGAACTGTCGCGCCAACGGAACTCGGCCTGGGATGTTTGCAGGGCTAGAAACAGCACCAGGCCAATGAGAATACGCAGGTTCATGGTCACTTCTCCGGGGTCAGGGGAGACCGAGTGAAGCAACCTGCGATCGGCACGTTTGTTAACGGGTAGGCACGCCCAGGCCGTGGGAACTCTTCTGGCAAACATCCCGGAACTGTCTTTCAGCCGGGCTCCTCAGCAGCCCCCGGACCTGAGGGTCTTTCTTACTTCGGGGGCCTTTCTTCAGCAGCGCCAGAACGGCCGCAGCGCCTCCAGCCGCGCCTGTTCGCGGGTGACGCCGATGTCGCGCAATTGCTCGTCGCTCAACTCCAGCAACTGCTTGCGGGTGCGCACCCGGCGCCAGAACTGCTGCCAGCGGCTCTCACCGTGGCCGCGCGGGGCCACGGTGGCCTCCCGAAGCCCCAGCAGTTCCTGCTGATACAGGGTCAGGCGTACATCGCTCATGCCGCTCATGTCGTCGCTCCTCCTCTTCCGGGTTCATCGGGCGTGGAGATAGCGTGACGAATCGGCGAAAAGCATCACAGATTCAACGCGGAAGAGTTTTTTCCATACAGAGACCAGCAAATCCCCTCTGAATGGCGTATTTTTTCCTGATCTGTACTGTATCCAGCCGGATCGGCCCGGCAGCGGAGATCTGTCATGAAACGCTACGCGCAGCTTGCCGCCACCCTTGGCGAACGCATCGAGCAGGGCCTGTACCGCCCCGGCGACCGCCTGCCCTCGGTGCGCGCCCTGAGCGACGAGCACGGCGTCAGCATCAGCACCGTGCAGCAGGCCTACCGCGTGCTGGAGGATTCCGGGCTGGTGGAGCCGCGGCCGAAATCCGGCTACTTCGTCCCCGAGCGGCGCCATCTGCCGCCGCTGCCGGCGATGACCCGTCCGGCGCAGCGGCCGGTGGACGTCTCGCAGTGGGACCAGGTGCTGGAGCAGGTACGCCGCGCGCCGGGCGGTGAGTTCGTCCAGCTCGGGCGCGGCACGCCGGATATCTCCAGCCCGTCGCTCAAGCCGCTGCAGCGCGCCATGGTCCGCGCCGCGCGCCGCGCCGATGTCTACAGCCTGGGCTACGAGGGCCTGCAGGGCTCGCTGGCGCTGCGCGAGCAGATCGCCCGGCTGATGCTGGATTCCGGCTGCCAGGTGCCGCCCAGCGAAATCGTCGTCACCACCGGTTGCCAGGAGGCGCTGGCCATCACCCTGCGCGCCATCTGCCAGCCGGGGGATATCGTCGCCATCGACTCGCCGAGCTTCCACGGTGCCATGCAGGCGCTCAAGGCGTACGGGCTCAAGGCGCTGGAAATCCCCACCGACCCGATCAACGGCGTTAGCCTGGAGGCGCTGGAGCTGGCCATGGAGCAGTGGCCGGTGAAGCTGATCCTGCTCACCCCCAATTGCAACAACCCGCTGGGCTACATCATGCCCGACACGCGCAAGCGCGCCCTGTTGACTCTGGCGGCGCGCTACGACGTGCCGATCCTCGAAGACGACGTCTACGGCGAGCTGGCCTACGCCTTCCCGCGGCCGCGCAGCATCAAGTCCTTCGACGCCGACGACCGCGTGCTGCTCGCCGGTTCCTTCTCCAAGACCGTGGCGCCGGGCCTGCGCACCGGCTGGGTGGTGCCGGGGCGCTACCTGGACCGCATCCTGCACCTCAAGTACATCGCCAGCGGCACCTGCGCGCCGCAGCCGCAGGCGGCGCTGGCCGAGTTCGTCGGCGGCGGCCACTACGAGCCGCACATCCGCCGCATGCGCGCGCAGTACCAGCGCCACCGCGACCTGATGAGCGAGTGGGTCGGCCGCTACTTCCCCGAAGGCACCCTGGCCAGCCGGCCGCGCGGCGGCTTCATGCTCTGGGTCGAGCTGGACGCGCAGTTCGACAGCCTGCGGCTGAACCAGGAGCTGCGCCGCGACAACGTGCAGGTGGCGGCGGGCAGCATCTTTTCCGCCTCGGGCAAGTACCGCAACTGCCTGCGCATGAACTACTCCAGCCGCGAGCTGGCGCGGATCGAGGACGCGGTGCGCAAGGTCGGCGCCTGCGCCACGCGGCTGACCGCCGAGCTGCGCGCGCAGGACGAGGAGCTGCTGCCGGCCTGAACATCCACAGCCCGGTGCTGCCGCAACGCACCGTGCTGCTGTACCTTGTTGTTCTTTTGCAAGGCGCCTCCCTTGACCAGTCTCACCCTCGGCCCGCTGGCCATCCCCCTGCCCCAGGTCCTGCTCTACCTCGGCTTCTTCGGCGCGCTGCTGGCCGGCTGGCTGACCGGGCGCAAGCGCGGCGCCAATCCGGAAGGCGCGCTGTTCGCCATGCTCCTCGGCGGCCTGCTGGTGGCGCGGCTGGCCTTCGTCGCGCGCTACTTCGAGCAGTACGCGGCGACGCCGCTGGGCATCGTGGATATCCGCGACGGCGGCTTTCTTGCGCTGCCGGGGGCCATCGCCGCCGCGCTGATCGGCACCGTGCTGGCCTGGCGCAAGCCCGGGCTGCGCCGCCCGCTGGCGGTGGCGGCGGTGGTCGGCGTGAGTCTCTGGGGAGGCGGCAAGGCGCTGGTCTCGGCGCTGGACCGCAGCCAGCAGATTCCCGAGCTGACGGTGATGGACCTGCGCGGCCAGCCGGTCGACCTGCGCGCGCTGGATGGCCGGCCCCTGGTGGTCAATCTCTGGGCCACCTGGTGCCCGCCGTGCCGGCGCGAGATGCCGGTGCTGGAGGCGGCGCAGAAACAGCGCAGCGATGTGCGCTTCCTGCTGGTCAACCAGGGCGATGACGCCGAAACGGTGCAGCGCTTCCTGCACGAGCGCGGCCTGAGCGATGCGGCGGTGCTGCTCGACAGCGGCACCCGCCTGGGCCAGGCCACCGGCTCCTACGGCCTGCCCACCACGCTGTTCTACGACGCCAAGGGGCGCCTGCGGCACAGCCAGATGGGCGAACTCTCCGCCGCCAGCCTGGAGTACGGGTTGGGCCGGATCAGGGACTGACCCGCCCGGCTCTTCGTCCGGCCGTTTCTGTGTCCTCACGCGGGTAGATGGGAATCCCCCGCGCTCGCCATTTCATAACGGGAATCTCCACGAAACGATACGCCGCCGCCGATGCCAGCAGCGCCGCCAGCAGCGTGACGCCGCTGAACAGTAAACCCTGGGCCGGCGGTGGCACCCAATGCTCCAGAGCCGACAGCATCGGCATGTGGAGCAGATACAGTCCGTAGGACCAGTGCCCCAACCGCTCCAGTGCGCGACGAAATGTCCGCCCGACAAATCCCACGGCAAGCCGCTGTTCATTGCCATAGCGCTGCACAAAAACGAGAAACCACAATCCCAGCAAAGGTAGAAGCAAATAGAGCGTGAAGGGGTCTACACGTCCGACAATGAACATCGCGTCGCCAACCATCCCGGTGCGCAGCAGCACTAGGAGCATGAGCAGCGCCAGACAGAGCCCACTGAACCACGGCGTCGGTCGTGCAACGGGGCCGGGCGCATGATTGTGATGAATCGCGGCGAGCGCACCCAGCAGAAAGACTTCGAAGTTGTAAACGATGTCCTGGTGCGCCAGCAGATTCCATGTCTCGCGGCTCATCTGCACGCCATACGCATGCGGGAAATGATGAAACCGCGCGACCACGAAACAGCCATACGCAACGCTGACCAAGCCTGTGGAGCCCACCAACCCGGCTTTACCATGAAGCCAATGGCACGCCAGGAAAACGATCGGCGCCAGCAGGAAAAATACCACCTCCACCGGTAGGCTCCAGTAGACGTGATTGAGCACTACCTCGCCCGTCAACTTGTAGGCGCCGGCAAACCAGAAAAGCGCTGCCACCTCTGTCATTCGCTCCCGCGCGAGCGGCCAGTAGATCGCCAGGCACAAGAGAATGGACAGGTAATAGAGTGGCACTACACGCAGGACGCGATTGCGGTAGTAGCTGAGCAGCCCGGCAGGTGAACGGACGTCATAGCGCCTGCTCGCGAAACCACGGGTGATCAGGTAGCCGCTCAGGCAGAAGAACAGCAGCACGGGCACGTAGCCGAATGGACGCAGCAGCCACCCCAAACCAGCGCAGCCCGGCAGTTGCGCGAGGTTGAACGGGTAATGCCGCAAGACCACGGCGACGGCGCAGGCGCCGCGCAGCATCAGTAGATAGTCGAAAGAATCGGTTGAACCGCGTTGCGTCATCGGGAGATCACTCATGCAGGGAATGGCGATGAGCGACTCAGGATAAGCACATGGTTCTTTCCAGGGACTGTAACCGCTGACGGAAACGTCCTTATCTCCGACACCGCCTTGTCCGTAGCTCTGGCCGGTTCAGTGGCAAGACCGACCCAACCGGCGCTTCAGCGAAAGCCTCCGACCTCGTCGCGCAAGCCGGCGGCCAGGGTGTCCAACTCGCACACGGTCTGCGCCAGGTCGGCGACCACCTCACCTGACGCTGTTCGCTGTTGGACGACTAAAAAGCCTAAAAAGGACCTAAAAAAGGGACAAATTTCTTTTTCACACTCTAATCCTGACCCGCCAACTAGATTCAGAGTAGAAAAATAAATCTGTCTTTTCCCGTATCTGTCCCCTTTACCTGAGAAAACGCTTTTCTAGCTCTCCCTGCCACACACGCCACAAACAAGAGGCTCTTTTTTCCGTGATTTATTCATAATCCTGACCCAATCGTATCGCCAGGTCCCATCTACCCCAAATGATGCCATGCGAGCCCCACAAAACGGACACCTTATAATAAACACCAAGAAAAACTGGCCCCCTCCACCCACTAGAACTATAACCACTAGAGCCACGAAAAGCTTATCAAAATACCAGGGCAATGTGACAAAAGCAGAGGAAATTGCCCCAACAAGAATCAAAAAACCCGCCACACATACAGAAGCTCCAAAAAAAACAAATAAACTCTTCGCTCTATAAAAACTCATAAATCCCTACTTCCTTTCGGATTGTTTCAGCGAAGGATCAACAGGTGATGTCCAGCTTTTACTATTGGCTCCTAGCTCCCCATACGCAGAGGCGCCGCCCTCGATACCCGACTTAATAATCAAAGGAATCAAAGGAACAGGGGATGAGCTTTCTGCCATATTTGAGCCTATAACTCTTGGCGCATACTGTGGACCAAATGTTCCAACAACCTTTCCACCTACAGCACCAAATGCCCCACCTATCGAAGCTCCAATAATAGATGGCATGTTTAAGTTATCGGTTGTCTTTTTGCCATTAGTTATATTCCCCACAAACTGTCCAGTAGCATTGGCCACAGCATTACTACCAGCTGCCACGACAAAAGCCCCAGCGGAAGATCCAGCAGCGTAAGAAGCTAGTGGCTGAAATGCTGCTGCAACTCCCGCACCTGCAGTAGCACCCAATACAGCGCCTTTTGCCGCTCCACTCCCACCGCTCGCTGCATACCCGGTGATGCCGCCCCCTATAGCACCAGAAATCGCACCGCCAACGATATGCCACCAGCGCCCATCTGGATCGTAAAATTTAAGGGGGTTGTTCTGTACATAAGCATATCGATTAAAACTACCTGGTATTTCCTCTTCCGCTCCCACCGGATCCACCGACAAAAACCGCCCGATCACCGGGTCGTAATAGCGCGCTCCCATGTAGACCAGTTCGCTGGACTGGCTTTGCACATGCCCGGTGAAGCCCACCGAGCCGTAGCCGCGATAGGCTGGCGTATCCTGTCGCTCGCCATAGGGGCGGAAGTGCTCCCGCCAGAGGATGTTGCCCCCTTCGTCGGTCGCCGCGACGGGCGAGCCGAGCAGGTCGTTGTGGTAATAGGTCACTAAGACTTCGGCGGAGCGGGCCGCGCCGCTGATCAGCAACGGACTAAAAAGGGGACAGATTTGAATGGCACTTACTTAGTGCTAACTGATTGATTAGAAAAAGAAAGGCCGCTCTTGGTCTACGGTGATAGTTGCGAGCACACACCGAGCCCAAGGAGCAGCCCATATGAATCCTAGGCGCCAAGCCATCCTTCATCAACAGCGGCGTGTCCGCCGACAAGCCTCGAACGCGGATGCCTACGCGTTCTTCAACCTGCTGACCGGTCCCGACTTGTTCGACTGCGTGGAGTCATTGCTGCCGGATCATCGGGAACGCCTGTTCCCGCCAACGGAGACGCTGTCCATGTTCATGGCCCAGGCGTTAAGCGCCGATGGTTCCTGCCAGAAAGCCGTCAATGACCTGGCGGTCAAGCAATTGCTCGGCGGTTTGAAACCGTGCAGCACACACACCGGTGGCTACTGCCGAGCGCGACAGCGGCTTCCCGTGGAGATGGTGTCCACCCTGGTCCGCAATAGCGGCAGCCTGATCAGCAGCTATGCAGCCAAGACCTGGCAATGGATGGGGCGGCCGGTGCGCCTCGTGGATGGTACGACGGTCTCGTTGCCGGATACGGCTGCCAATCAGGCGGCCTATCCGCAATCGCGTGGGCAAAAGCCAGGCCTTGGTTTTCCGCTTTTCCGGCTGGTGGGCATTGTCTGCCTTTCCAGTGGTGCGGTGCTGAACGCGGCGCTGGGGCGTTTTCGCGGTAAGGGTGGCGACGAACAAACCCTGCTGCGCTCGATACTCGATACGTTGAACGCCGGCGATGTTCTGGTGGGTGATGCCTATTATGCCACCTACTTTCTGCTGTGCGAATTGCAGCGCCGCGGCATTGATGGCGTGTTCGAGCAATATGGTGCGCGTCGGCGCAGTACCGATTTTAGGCGCGGCAAACGTCTGGGCTCGCGCGACCATCTGATTGTCCTGGAGAAACCTCGGAAGCGTCCGCCCTGGATGGGCCTGACGGACTACGAGCAGATGCCGGACCGGCTGGAAGTTCGGGAGTTAAAAGCCGGTGACAAGGTTTTGGTCACGACACTGAGTTGCGCCAGTCAAACGCCCAAGGCGGCCCTGAAAGCCCTATTCAAAAGCCGTTGGCACGTCGAACTGGACCTGCGCAACCTCAAGTCCACGATGGGGCTCGAGCGACTGAGTTGTAAAACGCCCGCGATGGCGACCAAGGAACTCTGGATTTACCTGCTGGCACACAACCTGATCCGTTTGATCATGGCGCAATCGGCCTCAATGGCGGATTGCTTGCCTCGGGAACTGAGCTTCAAGCACAGCCTCCAGCTCTGGCTGATCTGGCGGCAATTGGAGGCGGATGCGAGCCAACCCGAAAACCTACATGGTCTGTTGCTCCTGATCGCCCAGCAACGTGTTGGCAACCGTGCCGGCCGAGTGGAGCCGCGTGCGCTCAAGCGAAGGCCGAAACCCTACCCCTTACTGACCCGAACGCGCCAAGCTGCGCGTGCGGAGATTCGGAGAAGTGGACATCCCAGGCGGGTTAAGTAAGTGCCATTCGGGACAGATTTATTTTTCACACTCTAATCCTGACCCGCCAACTAGATTCAGAGTAGAAAAATAAATCTGCTTCTTTTTTCCTATCACTTAGCCCTATAAGTACTGTAAGGGCCGTTTGCCCCATACAAATACCCATCCGTACCGCTTACGCCTAAGACCAAGTAAACTCCTCCAACCTCACAACATAAAATTACATCATTCTCTGACACGCCACTACCTTTATAAATAAACCCCTTCTCAGCCGCCCCGCCCTTCAGAGAGTGAACAATTTTAAATAGGGCAATTTTTTATCCCCATCCGACTGCAATAATTCAACCCCACCTATAAAAACAGTGTCTGACTTTGACACCATTTCATCCAGTGAAAGATGCTTCAACAAATACGCCCAACCCGTGCTAGAAGCTAAAGCTCCGCAGACCACTATAACCGCCATAATCATCTTGTTCATTCGAGGTCCCCATTGAGACCGTGCATCCAAAAAAAGGCAGGTTTAATTTCTGCAATCTAATTCTGATCTACCGACCAAGCTTAGAATAGAAAAATAAATCCACCATTTTGCCGGCCACAGCAACAAACGTCTAATCGGCAGCTCCGACCTCATATATTCCATAAGGACCGTTCACCGAGTAGTACAAACCATCCTCTCTCTTTGAAACAAAGAAAAGATAACCCCTTCCAACTGTGCAACAGTGCGGCTCCAGCTCTGAAATCCCAAACCGGAAAGCCACCTTAATTATTTCACTAACATTAAAGCCACCAAAACTCCGCAGAACCTCTACATTTGCAAATTCAACATCAGCATAAGATTTATCAGGAACAGGGAGTCTAGACGTCGAGACAACACGACCAATTAATATAGCTTCCGACCTATCGATCTTCTCATCAAGGCGATACTCTTCTACTTGATTTCCAGAAGCACATTCAACCAACCAGAAAAGGACAAAAGCCACCACCAACCGGCCAGCCATATACTAGTTCTCCAAGTGCATAGGTTCTGATCTTCGTAACGGGATATTATTCTGAGCCCTAACCTTATTCTCGTTTGAAACAGCATTCCCCGTATCACCACCAACAACCCTAGGTATGGAGTGCCCGACTAACTCATGTGCCAGTATATCGGCAGCATTATCCTGTAGAACTTTGCCATCCTCACTTTTAAGACCATTATACGAGCCTCCGGAAACTACAACCGTATTACTACCATCACGATACGTATAGTGTGTCATCCCTCCTTTCGCCTCCTCATCAACCTTATATCTTGCCCCAGTCGGAGAGACGTACTCGCTCCGAATATCTAAGTAAATTTTCTTGTCACTATTTATGGCTTGCACAAGCCGTTCCGAGTAGTATCCTGACCCACCATTCGCCGCCGCACCCGTTACCTCTAGCTTATTTTTTCCGTTAAATCTAAAAGTCATATTTGCACGGGAGTTTATCATCTCCGCCAACTTGACATTATTGCGAGATTCAACCGAAATAACTTCCGCTCCGTTTGGATCAAGATATCCATGCGGATTATTATTTGCATAAGAATATCTATTAAATGTCATAGGCGACTGGGGATTACTACTCACCGGATCCACCGACAAAAACCGCCCAATCACCGGGTCGTAATAGCGCGCTCCCATGTAGACCAGTTCGCTGGACTGGCTTTGCACATGTCCGGTGAAGCCCACCGAGCCGTAGCCGCGATAGGCTGGCGTATCCTGCCGCTCACCATAGGGGCGGAAGTGCTCCCGCCAGAGAATATTTCCCCCTTCGTCGGTCGCCGCGACGGGCGAGCCGAGCAGGTCGTTGTGGTAATAGGTCACTAAGACTTCGGCGGAGCGGGCCGCGCCGCTGATCAGCAACAACCCCAGGCCAAGCAGCTTCATCCATTGACGCATGATTGTTCTCCCTGTTCAGAAAGCGATCCCTGAGCGTCCGCCGACCGGATAGCGGCGCTCCTGGCAGTTGGAAACGCCGTTGCCATTGCTGTCGACGAACTCGCACTGCATTCGCGAGGCGATGCGTTCACCGGCCAGGTAGATGTGCTCGACGAAGCCTCCGTCGGCGGGGAAGTCCTCGCGCAGCAGCCGACCGTCCTGGCCATACAAGGCCAGTTCCTGAATGCCGTTGGCGAAGGTGGTGACGCTGCGGTATCCGCGAGGGTCGTAGATGTAACTCTCGGTCGGGGAGGAGCAGTTCCATTGCGGATCGATGCAGAATTGCATCATCTGGTTGACGTTGTTATAGGCGTAACGCGAGCGGCCCTGGGTGAGGTTACCGCGATTGTTGTAGGTCAGCGCGAGGTTGAGTGAACCACTGAGAGTGGAGAGACGGCCCTGGCCGTCGTAGCCATAGGTCAGTTGGCGACCACCGATACTCTGCGCCGTCAGGTCATTGCGGGTGTTGTAGGCGAAGGTCGCGTTGCCCCAGATGCCGTTGGCGCCAGTCAGACGATCAAGCCCGTCGTAGCTCATTGTCTGGTTGTAGCGGCCATCGACTTCGTCCACCAGTTGCGTCAGGTTGCCGGCCGTGTCGTAGGTATAACGCTGGGCCATCGGGACGAAGAGTTGGGGGAGCCCGCCTACCCGGCGATCCGTAGGACGCAACCGCTGCGAGTCCTGCCCGATCGTCAATGTCCGCCCGTTGGCGAAGGTCAGGGACTTCAGCGCGCCATTGGGATGGAAAGTCACGTTGCTGGCAAAACTGCCGACCTGGGTGGGACGGCCATAGACATCAGGGTTGTAGAACACCTGGAGGCCGCTGGGGTAGGTAATGGTGTGCAGTTGATCCAGCGAGTTGTAGCCATAGCCAATGCTGAAGCTGCGCTGTGGACTGGATAGCGTCAGGGTTTCCTGGATGATCTGGTCATGGGCGTTGTAGGTGAAAGTCCAGGCAGTGCCCTGATAGGACGTTTGCCTCAGCAGACGGCCACCGAGGTCATATGAGAACGTGAACGTCTGACCGCCCGAAAGATTCTTGGCGGTGAGGCGGTTCATCGCGTCATAGCTATACGCATCTGTGGTCGCAGCCCCCACTGTCTGGCTGATGCGATTGCCCGTCGCATCGTAGCCGTAGGTGGTGGTCTGGGTTTCCGGGTTGAATTCGCTGGTGAGGAAGCCCCGGGAGTCATAGCTATAGGTACGCCTCAAACCGCCCTGTTCGAGGGCTGTAACGCGACCGAGGTTATCCCGGGTAACAACGGTGGTGACGCCATTCGGTTGTTCGATTCGCGCAAGGCTGCGCTCATCCGGATCACCGAACGACACATGGTATCGCCGTGTCTCGTTACCTCTTTCGTCACGCTCCGTTTGCAGGTTGCTACCACCGTACGCAAGGGTACGAGCCGATCCGTCCGCATGCCGAACGGCCTTTCGGCGCCCCAGGCCGTCGTATTCGAAACGCTCGCCCGTGTCACTCACAGCGCCGTACCCCGGCAGGGAGAGAAACACTTTTTGCCCATCGGCCTGGTAGGTCGCACTCGTCACGATAGGTGAAGGGCCACCTTGCTCTTGCTGGTTGGTCAGAAAGCCCAGGGGGTTGTATTGACGAATCCGGGTATAGCCCACCCGGGTGGACGTTTCCGTAACGCCTGACGAGGAAAAGTCGTAGCGGATGTCGTAGCGGGTAAAGCTGCTCTTGGGAAGCTGGATCATGGTGACGCGGTTCATCGCGTCGTAGGCATAGCTGGTCACCCGCCCTAAGGGATCAGTCAGCGAAGCCAGGGTGCCGGTTGCATTGACAGCGCGCGCAATGATCCCACCGTCGGGCTGTACCGTCTGCCGCGCAATGCCCCTGTAGTAATCGGAATGTTGGGTGACCCTTCCGTTGGCGTCGGTTTCTCTGGCGAGATCCCCCCTGGATGTATAGGTGTAGCGAGTGACGACGCCATACCGGGACATCTGGGACAGGCGGCCAGCGTTCGTATAATTGCTACTGATCGAGCCCGGGATACCGGATACAGACTTGCTTGCAACCTTGCCCAGCATCCATGCCCCACCAGGGCGGGTGTAGGTGTAACTGGTGGTGCGGTTTGCCTCGCCCTGCTCCGAGACAGTCAAGGGCTGTCCATAACTGTCGTAGGTGTAATTCGTGGTGTATCTGCCCCCGTCCTGGGTAATCACCCGCTGCTTGAGGATCGGTGCCCGTGTGCTGTTCTCAACCAGCAGGTTGTAGCGACGCATTTCCTTCTGGGTGGAGAGTTCCTGGCGATCCCAGGTATATGTCTCCGTGCGCAAGGCGGCACCGCATGTGCTTCCAGAGCGGCGGGCGACAGTCTTGCGTACCAGGTTGCCAACCTTCCAGAGCCCCTGATCCACTCCCGAGGCACCATTGGCGATGGTGTTACTGCCCACGTGTTCATAGGTGATGCACTGCAAGGGACCGTTTTCCACCGTCTGGTCATTCCTGGGGGAGTAACCCTTGGTGTACTGGTAATTCCATACCAGAGTGGAGGGCTGTACACCGGTAACCCCCGACAATGTCCGACGTTTGATGACATTGAGCTTTTCCGCCACGTCCACGCCCATCTGCAGGACGTCATAGTCATAGCTCGTCTTCAGCCCGGAGGGACTGGTCATGGCCGTCATGGAGAATCGTCCCGGCACCGTTCCCACCAGCGAGTTCGTATTGTTATAGGTGTAGGTCCAGCGGGTACCGTCCGGGTATTTGACCGTCGACAGATAGTGCGGCTTCGCCCCTGCGTTCCAGTTCGCATCGACATAATCGAAGTCTATGTAACGGCCATTGGCGGCAATCCTGCTCAGGACCGCACGAGGTCCATTTTCGTCGCGGTATGAAAAGTCGACCGAACGACCATCCGATGCGCTGATTCGTTTTAACAGATGATGCGGCGCAAGCTTGTTGGAGGAAGTGATGTTGTAGCTGAAGTTCAGGGCATTGCCATCCGCATCTTCGATGCGGGTAACGAAGTAACTATGCAATTGCTGATCGGGAGAAACGGTACCTTTCAGGTCGAAGACATATTTTCTCCCTTCGGGTGAAAACACCAGAAGGCCACCGTCCCCCTTATTCTGGCTACTCGGCAAGCAGCGGCCGATCCAGCGTGACTTGGTGATGAAGGCATAGTCATTGCCATCACCATTGGCCAATACCTGTCGTGAGCCATCCGGTAACTCAAGAATCGGATTGAGGTTGGAGGCAGACTGGGCAATCTGGCAGCCACGGTTGTTATCCGCCTGATTGAGTGTCTTGTACGTGTCCGAGACCCATACCCTGCCAAAGTGCAGATCCCAACCAGTACCGAATGGCGTACGCTCCGCATAACCGTTGCTATAGGGACCGACGCTGTTAGTGACGCTCTGGTAGTTACGCAACACATCGATATCAAGGCCGCCATTACCGGGAATGACCAAGTCCCTGACCAGTATCTTGAGCGCCCCGCTGAATGGGTCGACGCTATCTACCTGGTTGTTACCCGCATAACTTCGATCTGTATTGAAGCCTGGATCCTGATATGACCCCACGGCTGCGTTATTGAACTCTTCTGCGGCAGCCAGATATTGCGAACCGGCAAGGCACGATATCCAGGCAACGACAATTATGCGTCTGCTGACCAAAGGCTTCTCCTTGATTCTGAATACCCGGCCAGAACCTCCTGGCCGGATGGATCAAGGGCGAAGCTAATAAACAGTTCCCTGGCAGATGGCCGGGAATACCCAAGGCAATTTCTTATCTGAATGTCAGAAATATTCGAACTTCAATCGACTTCCGTTGGCCAGACGCACTCGGAGCGCGTCTGGCCGAGGAGCGGCTTGGGGTTATTGAATCTGCTCGGGCGTCACGATCACCCAGTTCCTGTCGGCGGTGACCGTCTGGCCCAGTTTGGCCTGGGCCTCGGCGTTCTGCTTGATCATGCCGTTGAGCTGGTCCATGTACTTGGCCTTGCGGTTGATCCACAGGTGCACGCCGTTCTCGGCGGTGCCGTTGAACAGCATGTAGCCGTCGCTGCTGGGGGTGTCGCCGCCGACCAGGATGGGCTTCTTCCACTGGTCGATGTAGGTGAGGATCGCCGCCTGCTTGCCGGCCATCCAGGTCGCCGGGGTCCACAGGTAGGGCGTGACTTCCAGGTCCAGGTTGGCCCCGGGATCGTACTTGCCTTCGGCGATCTGCTTGCGCGCGGTGGTCAGCGCGCCGCTCTGGCGGTCCTTCAGCAGGGTGGTGACGCCGATGACGTTCTGCGGCTTGACGTTGTAGCCGTACTTCGGATCGCTGGCGACCATGCGCACCAGTTCCTCGTGGGCGGCGCTCATCACGTAGACCTCGATGCCGTTCTCCATCAGCTTGTTGTACAGCTCCTGCTGGCCGGTGAAGACCTTCGGCGGGCTGATCTCGGCGGTCTTCAGCGCATCCCCCTCGTAGTAGGTGCCGGGGATCGGCTTGCCGTAGGCCATCAGTTCGTCGACGTAGCCCTTGAGTTCCTTGAGGGTGAAGCCGGAGAACACCTGGGCGACCCACGGGTAGCAGACCATGTCGTCGACTTCGCAGAGCCGGTTGTAGTAGCTGTAGAGGCTCTCCTTGTGGCCGTTGACGTCCTTGAAGGGGATCAGCTTGAGCGAGGGGTCGAGTTTTTCGCGGGTCAGCACGCCCTTCATTTCCAGGAAGGGCAGCAGCGACTCTTCGAGGTCGTAGCGGTAGGTGGTGTTGTCCATGTCGAAGACCGCGAAGGCGCCCTTGTTGGCGTTGGCGGCGATCAGGGCGTCGAGCTGTTTGGCGGCCGCTTCCGGCCAGTGCTTGAGTTCCGTGGCGGCATGGGCGGTGGTGGCAAGGCCGGCCAGCAGCAGGCCGGCGAGCAGAGTACGCATGGGCTTCATGGGGTTCCCCCGAGGTGGTCGTTTGGGTTGGGGACAAATCCGCGGCGGGCCTCTCCCTGGACTAGTCCAGAGCCGACCCTAGCAAAGCCATGTTGCAGCTCGACGACCGATGTCGACGCGGAACATCGCATCCGCGCCAGAACGTATCCGTGCGCGGCAGGACATATCCGTGCGCGCCCGCGCTAGTCGAGCAGCTCGACCGGCGGCAGCTGCATGGCCTGCACCTCGGCCAGCAGGAAGTCGCGCAGCCGGCACAGACGCTCCTGCTGCCGGCGCGCCCGCAGCCAGACCAGGTAGTAGCTTTCGCCGCTGGCCACCGCGCTCGGCCAGGGCAGCGCCAGCCGGCCCTGGTTGGCGTCTTCGGCGACCATCACCAGGTCGCCGATGGACACCCCATAGCCCCGCGCCGCGGCGACGATGCCCAGCTCCAGGGTGTCGAAGACCTGGCCGCCCTTGAGCGAAATCCGCTCGCTCAGGCCCATGCGCTGCAGCCAGCGGCGCCAGTCGCGGCGGTCCGGCGTCGGGTGCAGCAGCTCGGCGCCGGCCAGCCGCCCGGCGTCCCACGGGCCGTCATCGAGCAGCGCCGGCGAGCCCACCGGGATCAGCCACTCGGGGAACAGCAGGGTGGCTTCCCAGTCCGGCGGGAAGTGCCCGGCGCTGAGCAGCACCGCGCAGTCGAAGGGTTCGTTGACGAAGTCCACCTGGTCGACGTCCATCCAGGCGCTGGTCAGCTGCACCTCGACGTCGCTGTTGCGCAGGCGGAAGTTGCTCAGCCGCGCCAGCAGCCAGCGCATGGTCAGGGTCGAGGGCGCCTTCAGGCGCAGCACGCCGTCCTCCGCGCGCAGGCTGGAACAGGCGCGCTCCAGCGCATCGAAGCCGTCGCGCAGGCCGGGCAGCAGCAGGCGCGCCGGCTCGGTCAGCGCCAGTTGCCGGCCGCGGCGCTGGAACAGGCGGCAGGCGAAGTGCTCCTCCAGGGTGCGGATGTGCCGGCTCACCGCGCTCTGGGTGATCGCCAGTTCCTCGGCGGCGCGGGTGAAGGATGCATGGCGGGCGGCGGCCTCGAAGGCACGCAGGGCATAGAGGGGCGGCAACTGGCGGTTCATCGCGGGCTCCGGGGCTTTCCAGGCATGAGTATGACTCATGAAGCGCATCGCTTTTTTCCTTTTGTGCCCGGCCGGCTGGACGCCACAGAATGGGCACCTTTCCATCCGGACGGCCCCTCTGCGGGCCGCCGCTGACTGAGCCTGACTCATGAAACGCCTCTACCGCGACGAACTCACCGCCATCCTGCGCCTGGCCGGCCCGCTGATTGCCGCCCAACTGGCGTACGTGGCGATGGTGTTCACCGACACCGTGATGATGGGCAGGCTCGGCCGCGAGGCGCTGGCCAGCGGCGGCCTGGGCGCGTCCAGCTACGCGCTGGTCTCCACCGTCTGCGTCGGCGTGGTGGCGGCCACCGGCAATCTGGTCGCCATCCGCCACGGCGCGCGGGACGTCGCTGGCGTAGTCCAGGCGACCCGCGCCGGCCTGTGGATCGGCCTCGCCCTGTCGCTGCTGGCGGGGCTGCTGCTGTGGAACCTGGAGCCTGTCCTGCTGAGCTTCGGCCAGGCGCCGGAAACCGTTGCCGGGACCATGAGTTTCCTGCGCAGCATCGTCTTCGCCCTGCCCGGCTACATGCTGTTCATGGTGCTGCGCGGCTTCACCAGCGCCATCGAGCGCGCCGGCCCGGTGATGGCGATCAGCGTGATCGGCGCGCTGGCCAACTTCGCCCTGAACTACGCCTTCATCGAGGGCCTGTTCGGCCTGCCGCGCCTGGGGCTGGCGGGGATCGGCCTGGTGACCACGCTGGTGATGAACGCCCTGCCGGTGATCTTCGCGCTGTACCTGCGCTGGCACCCGGCCTACGACGCCTATCCGCTGTTGCGCGGGCTGTGGCGGCCGGACTTCGCGGTGATCGGCGAATCCCTGCGCCTGGGCCTGTCCATCGGCGGCACCTACGCGGTGGAATCGGGGATGTTCACCGTGGCCACGCTGTGCATGGGCGCCATCGGCAGCACCGCGCTGGCCGCGCACCAGATCGCCATCCAGTCGGTGTACGTGGCCTTCATGGTGCCGGTGGGGATTTCCTACGCGGTGACCTTCCGCATCGGCCAGCACTACGGCGCCGGCCGGCTGGTCGAGGCGCGCCGCGCCGGGCGGCTGGGGATCGGCTTCGGCGGCGCCTGCATGTTCGCCTTCGCCGCGCTGTTCTGGCTGGCGCCGGAAGCGGTCATCGGCCTGTTCATCGACCAACGCGACCCGACCAACCGGGACGTGGTGGAGCTGGCCGTCAGCCTGCTGGCGATCGCCGCCTGGTTCGAGTTGTTCGACGGCACCCAGAGCATCGCCATGGGCGCGATCCGGGGATTGAAGGATGCGCGCACCACCTTCCTGGTCGGGCTGGCCGGTTACTGGCTGGTCGGCGTGCCGATGGCGCTGCTGCTGGCCTTCCCGCTCGGCTGGGGGCCCGGCGGCGTGTGGTGGGGGCTGGCCTCGGGCCTGGCCTGCGCGGCGATCGGCCTGTGCCTGGCGTTCGAGGCCAGGACCGCCCGGTTGCTGCGGCCGCAGGAGGCTGAAGCTGCCCTCGGCGCCTGCTAGCTGTTGATCGAATCCTGCAGGCGCAGCGCCCGGCTGCCGCCGAACACCAGGAAGCGCGCCAGCTCCGCCAGCGGCAGCGGCCGGCTGATCAGGTAACCCTGGACCTGGTCGCAGCCGAACTGGCTCAGCTGCTTCTGCTGCTCGCCGGTCTCGACCCCCTCGGCCACCACCTCGAGCTTGAGGTTGTGCGCCAGGTTGATCATCGCCCGCACCAGTTGCAGGTTTTCCGGGCGCTCGTGCATGCCGCCGACGAAGCTCTTGTCGATCTTCAGCAGGGTGATCGGCAGGCTGTTGAGGTGCACGAAGGAGGAGAAGCCGGTGCCGAAGTCGTCCAGCGAGAAGCGCACGCCCAGCCGGCCGAGGGTCTGCATGGTCTGCAGCACCTGGTCGCTGCGGCGCATCACGGCGGTTTCGGTGAGTTCGAATTCCAGCCAGCGGGCGTCCACGCCGCGCTCGCGGATCAGGCGCTCCAGGGTCGGCAGCAGCTGGCTGTCCTGGAACTGGCGGAACGACAGGTTGATCGCCATGTGCAGCGGCGGCAGGCCGCGCCCGCGCAGCCACTGCATGTCGCGCAGGGCGCGGGAGATCACCCAGTAGCCGAGCGGCACGATCAGCCCGCTCTCCTCCGCCAGCGGCACGAAGTCCCCCGGCGTGAGCAGGCCGCGTTCGGGGTGGCGCCAGCGCACCAGCGCTTCCAGGCCGACGATGCGTCCGTCGTGCAGGTCCAGGCGCGGCTGGTAGTGCAGTTCCAGCTCGTCGCGGCGCAAGGCGCGGCGCAGTTCGCTTTCAAGGTCGGCGAGGCTGCGCGCGCCGCGGTTGATGCGTTCGTCGAACACATGGAAGGTGCAGCCCTGGCGGGCCTTGGCCTGCTGCATGGCGATGTGCGCATGCCACAGCAGCGGGTCGGCGCTGTCGCCGGGGCGGGCGTTGGCCATGCCCAGGCTGCAGCCCAGCAGCAGGCTTTCGCCCTCGACCCAGTAGGGCTCGCCGAGGGCCTCGACGATGCGTTCGGCGATCCGCTCCACCCGCGCCGGGTCGCGCCGGGTATCCAGCAGCAGGGCGAATTCGTCGCTGCCCAGGCGGGCGATGTGGTCGCCGCTGTCCAACTGCGCCCGGAGGCGGCCGACCACCTGCAGGATCAGCCGGTCGCCGGCCTGGTGGCCGAGGGCGTCGTTGACGTGGCGGAAGTTGTCCAAGTCCAGGTGCCCCAGCGCCAGGCCATGGCCGCCGCATTCGCTCAGGCGGGCGGCGAGCAGGGTCTGGAAGCCCTGGCGGTTGGCGATGCCGGTCAGCGGGTCCTGCTCGGCCAGGCTCTGCAGGGTGTGCTGCAGCGAGGCGCGCTCGCGCACGTAGCGCAGGCAGCGGCGCAGCACTTCGGCGTTGAGGCTTTCCGCCGCCAGCCAGTCGGCGACGCCCGCCGGCTCCTGCGCGGGCTCGCGTTCGAGCAGCAGGATCACTGGCAGGTGGCACTGATGGGCGGGCGGCAGCTTGCCGGGCGTGGCCAGGACCAGGCCGACCTGGTCTTCGTCGAACAGGCTGCTGGCGGCCTGCCAGGACGGCGCGGTGATCAGCGAATAGCCCTGCCCCAACGCGGCCAGGTGTCCGCGAAGTAGCTGGGCCCACTGTGGCGCTTCCGCCAGCAGGAGCAGGCGCGCTGGTTCGACCGACGCTGCCACGCGACCCCCGTGTCCATGCGATGGGAAGAAACCTGGCGCCGTCCCTGTGCCCGCTCTCCCGGTTTTGAAGGCTCCGCCGGACCCGGCTCCCCGGATACAGACGAAACTTCAGAGAAACTCTTAAGAGTTTTCTTCAAGTATTGCTCACACAAGCCTAATACATGTACGGATTTATCCAAAACCAGGAAACACGATCCCGTCACAGATCGCCGCGATTCCCAGCGGCGCCCCGCCTCCCGGCACGGCCTGCTAGAATACGCGCCCGCTTCGCCACAGACTCCCCCGCCCTTCATGTCCCGACTCAATCCCCGGCAGCAAGAGGCCGTGAACTACGTCGGCGGCCCGCTCCTGGTGCTGGCCGGCGCCGGCTCCGGCAAGACCAGCGTGATCACCCGCAAGATCGCCTACCTCGTGCAGCAGTGCGGCATCCGCGCGCAGTACATCGTCGCCGTGACCTTCACCAACAAGGCCGCCCGCGAGATGAAGGAGCGCGTCAGCACCCTGCTGCGTCCCGGCGAGGGCAAGGGCCTGACCGTCTCGACCTTCCACAACCTGGGCCTGAACATCATCCGCAAGGAACACGCGGCCCTGGGCTACAAGCCCGGCTTCTCGATCTTCGACGAGGGCGACGTGAAGGCGCTGATGACCGACATCATGCAGAAGGAGTATTCCGGCGATGACGGTCTGGACGAGATCAAGAACCTGATCGGCAGCTGGAAGAACGACCTGATCCTTCCGGAAGAGGCGCTGGAAAAGGCGCGCAATCCCAAGGAACAGACCGCCGCGATGGTCTACCTGCACTACCAGCGCACGCTCAAGGCGTACAACGCGGTGGATTTCGACGACCTCATCCTGCAGCCGGTGAAGCTGTTCCAGGAGCACCCGGAAATCCTCGACAAGTGGCGCAACCGCGTGCGCTACATGCTGGTGGACGAATACCAGGACACCAACGCCAGCCAGTACCTGCTGGTGAAGATGCTGGTGCAGCAGCGCGCGCACTTCACCGTGGTGGGCGACGACGACCAGTCGATCTACGCCTGGCGCGGCGCGCGGCCGGAAAACCTGATGCAGCTGAAGGAAGACTTCCCCTCGCTGAAGGTGGTGATGCTGGAGCAGAACTACCGCTCCACCAGCCGCATCCTGAAATGCGCCAACATCCTCATCGCCAACAACCCCCACGTGTTCGAGAAGCAGCTGTGGAGCGAGATGGGCGAAGGCGACCCGATCCGGGTGATCCGCTGCCGCAACGAGGAGTCCGAGGCCGAACGGGTGGCCATGGAAATCCTCACCATCCACCTGAAGACGCAGCGGCCCTACAGCGAGTTCGCCATCCTCTACCGGGGCAACTATCAGGCGAAGCTGATCGAGCTGAAACTCCAGCACCACCAGATTCCCTATCGCCTGTCGGGCGGCACCAGCTTCTTCGGACGCCAGGAGGTGAAGGACCTGATGTCCTACTTCCGCCTGCTGGTGAACCCGGACGACGACAACGCCTTCCTCCGCGTGATCAACGTGCCGCGCCGGGAGATCGGCTCCACCACCCTGGAAAAGCTCGGCAACTACGCCACCGAGCGCGGCGCCTCGATGTTCAACGCCATCGACGAAATGGGCCTGGCCGAGCATCTGGATACGCGCTACATCGAGCGCCTGCAGCGCTTCAAGCGCTTCATCGACAAGGTCCGCGAGCAGTGCGCCGGCAACGACCCGATCGGCGCGCTGCGCAGCATGGTGATGGACATCGACTACGAAAACTGGCTGCGGCAGAACGCCTCCAGCGACAAGGTCGCCGACTTCCGCATGGGCAACGTCTGGTTCCTCATCGACGCGCTGAAGAACACCCTGGAGCGCGACGAAGAAGGCGACATGACCATCGAACAGGCCATCGCCAAGCTGGTCCTGCGCGACATGCTGGAGCGCCAGCAGGAAGAGGAAGAAGGCGCCGAGGGCGTGCAGATGATGACCCTGCATGCCTCCAAGGGGCTGGAATTCCCCTACGTGTTCATTCTCGGCGTGGAGGAGGAAATCCTCCCGCACCGCTCCAGCATCGAGGCCGATACCATCGAGGAAGAGCGCCGACTGGCCTACGTGGGCATCACCCGGGCGAAGAAGAACCTGGCCATGACCTTCGCCGCCAAGCGCAAGCAGTACGGCGAGATCATCGATTGCTCGCCCAGCCGCTTCCTCGACGAACTGCCGCCCGAGGACCTGGTCTGGGAAGGCCAGGAAGACGAGCCGCAGGAGGTGAAGGTGGCCAAGGGCAATTCCGCGCTGGCGGATATCCGGGCGATGCTCAAGCGCTAGACCGCTCTCTGTAGGAGCGGACCTTGTCCGCGAATCATGCAGGCTGCGCGGCCGCCTACCGGCGGATCGCGGAGAAGCTCCGCTCCTACAAGATCAAGCACCCCTCCCCCTGACTTTGCGCAGGAGCGGACTCATCCGCGATCCGGCCGGCAGGCCGCTGCCTGACGGCTATCGCGGACTTTGTCCGCTCCTACGGAAGCCTGTTACTCTCCGCCCATCGAAAAACTGTCCATTCGATCAGCAATTGCATTGGTCGGACCGTCGCGCAGAAGGCCACTGGCATTGTAGAATTACGCGCTTCATCAGCGGCAGCCGCTCCGGAAGCACCCCCGTGAACACTCTCAAAGACAAAATTCGCAGCGAAGGCGTTGTTCTCTCCGAACAGGTCCTCAAGGTAGACGCCTTCCTCAACCACCAGATCGACCCCGCGCTGATGAAGCAGATCGGCCACGAGTTCGCCGAGCGCTTCAAGAACCAGGGCATCACCAAGATCGTCACCATCGAAGCCTCGGGCATCGCCCCGGCGGTCATGGCCGGCCTGGAGCTGGGCGTCCCGGTGATCTTCGCCCGCAAGTTCCAGTCGCTGACGCTGAAGAACGACCTGCTGATCTCCAAGGTGTTCTCCTTCACCAAGCAGACCGAAAGCACCATCGCCATCTCCGCCAAGCACCTGACCAGCGCCGACCACGTGCTGGTGGTGGACGACTTCCTCGCCAACGGCCACGCCGCCAAGGCGCTGATCGACCTGATCCAGCAGGCGGGCGCGAGCATCGCCGGCCTGGGCATCGTCATCGAGAAGTCCTTCCAGGAGGGCCGCGCCCTGCTGGAAAGCGAAGGCTACCGGGTGGAATCCCTGGCCCGGGTGAAGTCCCTGGCCAGCGGTCAGGTCGAGTTCCTCGAGGACTGATCGCCCCACGCGTGAAAAAGGCGGGCGCCGCAAGGGCCCGCCTTTTTTCATGCCCGCGCATCGGGCGCAGGGCGAATCGCAGGCATGAAAAAGCCGCCCGGAGGCGGCTCTTTCCACACAGGTCGGCTATTACAGGCCGGACATGTGTTTAATCGCGGCTTTCAGCTCGTCATCCGAGCAGTCGGCGCAGGTGCCTTTCGGCGGCATGGCGTTGAAGCCGGAGATGGCGTGGGCCAGCAGACCGTCGATACCGCCCTGTGCCTGCGCACGCTTGCTCCACTCAGCCTTGTCACCGACTTTCGGCGAGTTCAGCAGGCCGGTGCCGTGGCAGTTGGTGCAGACCTTGCCGACGATCTCTTCGCCCGAACGCGGAGCACCGCCGCCGCCGGCCGAAGCCACGGCGCCAACACCCGCGCACTCCTGACCCTGCACGCAGACTTTCCCCACTGGCTCAAGACGCTTGGCAATGGCGTCATCGTTGGTTGCGGCCTGAGCGCTTACAGCCCACAGGGCCAGCACGGCAGCTTGGGCTGCCAGCATTTTTCTAATCAGGTTCACCCTTTCACCCTCATCGTGGCTTATCACACCCAGGCGCGGTAGCAGTCATCACAGTCTCGGGCCGCGCGGGCGGGCGCAGTATAACGGCAAAGCCCGCAAGCTCGAAACAATTGCGCCACCTTGCCGGGCCTTGCGGCATTAGGTCGCAGCTGGTCTGGCCGGTCCTACCGGCTGCTCAAAAATTTGCCGGCGTGGTGGCGCTGATCAATCGCGCCGGGGCATCGAACGGATTGCGGAAACGGTGGGGCTTGGTGCTGTCGAAGTAGTAGCTGTCGCCGCGTTCGAGCACGAAGGTCTCGTCGCCGACGGTCAGCTCCAGGCGCCCTTCGACCAGCACACCGGTCTCTTCGCCTTCGTGGGCATACATGTCGTCGCCGGTGTCGGAACCCGGGGGGTAGGTCTCGTCGAGCAGGGTGATGGCGCGGCTGGGATAGTCCTTGCCGACCAGCTTCATGATGATCGAGCCGCTGGACAGGTCGCTGAGCTCGTCCGCCTTGTAGACCACCGGGGTGTTGCTGTTCTGCTCCAGGTCCAGGGAGAAGAACTCGACCAGGGACATCGGAATACCACCCAGCACTTTCTTCAGCGAGCTGATGGAGGGACTGACGCTGTTCTTCTCGATCATCGAGATCGTGCTGTTGGTCACACCCGCCCGTTTGGCGAGTTCGCGCTGGGACAATCCTTTGAGCTTACGGATGGCTTGCAGACGAGCACCGACGTCCAAGGGTGGGGTCCTCCTTATTCTTGTGTTCAGGCAGGCTCAAGAGCCTGTTCATGATCTGCTGCGCTTCGGCATAACCGCGTTGAAAACGTTCTCGGGATGCTCATTTACAAAAGTAAATTCCGCTCCCTCGGACGTTTTCGCCTTGTTCTGCTCTAGCTCGCGAGATCGTGAACAGGCTCTGAAAGGCAGAACCCGCCAACGGCTAGAGCCGAGCGGGTTCCAAGTGCCACGTATCATGGCAACACCGTTCAGTATTTACAACAGATCGCCTGTCGATCCTGCGCAAACTTTACGGATGGTATCCGTCACTCGCCGCAGTAGACCCTCGGGACCCGCTTGAGGTTGCAGAACAGCTGGTAGGGAATGCTGCCGCAGAGCGCGGCGAGCTCGCTGGCGGGGACGTTCGGCCCCCACAGTTCGACGCGGCTGCCCAGGCCGGCGGCCGGCAGGTCGGTCAGATCGACGGTGAGCATGTCCATCGAGACCCGGCCGATGATGCGGCTCGGCTTGCCGTCGATGAATACCGGGGTGCCGTCCGGCGCATGGCGCGGATAGCCGTCGGCGTAACCCATGGCGACCACGCCGACGCGCACCGGACGCTCGGCGACGAAGCGCGCGCCATAGCCCACCGGCTCGCCGGCCGGCAGTTCGCGCAGGCTGATGACCTTGGATTCCAGGGTCATCACCGGGCGCATCTGGTCGGCCAGCGGATGTGCCTGTTCGAATGGCGTGGAGCCGTAGAGCATGATGCCCGGACGTACCCAGTCGCTGGGCACGCTCGGCCAGCCGAGGATGCCGGGGGAGTTGCGCAGGCTGACTTCGTGGCCCGCGCCGGCGACTTCGCGCACGGCCTGGAAGGCGGCGACCTGCTCCTCGGTGCGTGCGCAGCCCAGCTCGTCGGCACGGGCGAAGTGGCTCATCAGCACGACCTTGGCCACCTGCGGCAGCGCCTTCAGGCGCGCCAGGGCGGCGGCGTAGTCCTGCGGGAAGAAACCGACGCGGTGCATGCCCGAGTCCATCTTCAGCCAGACGGTCAGCGGCCGCGACGGACGGGCGCGCTCGATGGCTTCCAGCTGCCAGGCCGAGTGCACCACGCACCACAGGTCATGGGCGTCGATCAGTTCCAGCTCGCTGGCCTCGAAGAAGCCTTCCAGCAGCAGGATCGGCGCGCGGATGCCGGCTTCGCGCAGCTCCAGGGCCTCCTCGATGCAGGCCACGGCGAAACCGTCGGCCTCGGCTTCCAGCGCGCGGGCGCAAACCACGGCGCCGTGGCCGTAGGCGTCGGCCTTGACCACCGCCAGCGCTCGCGCGCCGCTGACTTCGCGGGCTAGACGGTAGTTGTGGCGCAGGGCGGCAAGATCGATCAGGGCACGGGCGGGACGCATGGCGGGACTCTCTTCTTGGCTGGAACGGTGCACGGGTGGAACGGGCGGGAAAGCCCGGCGCCACGGCCGGGCTACGCGGGAAGGATCAGGGCAGCGCGGCGACCACCGACATCTCGACGAGGATCTCCGGGTAGCACAGCCGGGCCTCGACGGTGGCGCGGGCCGGGGCGACGCCCTGCGGCAGCCACTGGTCCCAGACGCTGTTCATGCCGGCGAAATCGGCGGCGACGTCCTTCAGGTAGATGGTCACCGAGAGCAGCCGCGAGACGTCGGTGCCGGCCTCTTCGAGCAGACGCTCGATGCTGGCCAGGACCTCGCGGGTCTGCTGCTCGATGCCGCCGGAGAGATCGCTCGCCACCTGGCCGGCGAGGTACGCCGTGCCGTTGTGGACGACGACCTGGCTCATCCGCTGGTTAGTGTGCAGGCGCAGGATCGCCATTCTGGACCTCCGATGCGTCGCCGTAGCGGGAAATGTCCAGGCCCTCGGTGCTGATCTGCGGGTGCTTCTTCGCCATCAGGTCGGCGAGGTAGCGGCCCGAGCCACAGGCCATGGTCCAGCCCAGGGTGCCGTGGCCGGTGTTGAGGAACAGGTTGCGGTAGCGGGTGGCGCCGACGATCGGGGTGCCGTCCGGGGTCGCCGGGCGCAGGCCGGTCCAGAACTCGGCCTTGCTGACGTCGCCGCCTTCCGGATACAGGTCGGTGGTGATCATTTCCAGGGTGGCGCGGCGACGCGGGTTCAGCGACAGGTCGAAGCCGGCGATTTCCGCCATGCCGCCAACGCGGATGCGCTGGTCGAAGCGGGTGATCGCGACCTTGTAGGTCTCGTCGAGGATGGTCGAGGTCGGCGCCATGTCCGGGTTGGTGATCGGCACAGTCAGCGAGTAGCCCTTGAGCGGGTAGACCGGGGCGTTGATGCCCAGCGGCTTGAGCATCTGCGGCGAGTAGCTGCCCAGCGCCAGCACGTAGCGGTCGGCGGTGACCAGCTGGCCATCGACCCAGACGCCGTTGATGCGGTCGCCGGCGAAGTCCAGGCGCTGGATGTCCTGGCCGAAGCGGAATTCCACGCCCAGGGCCTTGGCCATCTCGGCCAGCTTGGTGGTGAACATCTGGCAGTCGCCGGTCTGGTCGTTCGGCAGGCGCAGGGCGCCGACCAGCTTGTCGGCCACCTTGGCCAGGGCCGGCTCGACGCGGGCGATGCCGGCGCGGTCGAGGACTTCATAGGGCACGCCGGTGCTCTCCAGCACGGCGATGTCCTTGGCGGCGGAATCCAGCTGGGCCTGGGTGCGGAACAGCTGGGTGGTGCCCAGGGAGCGGCCTTCGTAGGAAATGCCGGTCTCGGCGCGCAGTTCGTCGAGGCAGTCGCGGCTGTACTCGGACAGGCGCACCATGCGCTCCTTGTTCACCGCGTAGCTCTTGGAATTGCAGTTGCGCAGCATCTGCCACATCCAGGCGTACTGGCTCGGGTCGCCGGTCAGCTTGATGGCCAGCGGTGCGTGGGTCTGCATCAGCCACTTCATGGCCTTGAGCGGGATGCCCGGGGCAGCCCAGGGCGAGGCGTAGCCGGGGGACACCTGGCCGGCGTTGGCGAAGCTGGTTTCCAGGGCCGGGCCGGGCTGGCGGTCGACCACGACCACTTCGAAGCCGGCACGGGCGAGATAGTAAGCACTGGCGGTACCGATCACACCGCTGCCAAGCACCAGAACACGCATTCTTGCCTCCTACGCCGCGCGGGGGCGCGGACGTTTCTTATTCTGAACGTAGATGCGCGCAGTATAGGAAGTCGGCGTCAGCGATATTCACTATTTAAAAAGCTGTATTTGACGAAAAATCCTGGCAAAAGCCGCAACAGCGGAGGGACATCCACCAGAATATGGCGATTTCCGACCAAGACCGGATGGTCGAGTATTTGGCGAAAATTTCACCGGAACAGGAAGAAATATCGAACAACGAACAGTCTGCCGGAACTTCTCTCGCCAGAAGCCATTCCGACACGACTTACCTGCCCGCGCCGATCCACTCCCCGCCCGCCGCCGCACAGGGCGGCAGGCAGGGAAATCCCCTTGGATGCCTACTTGCGCACCCACCGGCCGTTGACCTGCACGAACTGCCCGGCCGGCGTGCGCTCGATGGCCTTCCGGCCGGCCAGGGCTTCCACGTCGCCGAGCGTGGCGCCGCTCTGGCTGGCGACCTTCTGGTACTGGGCGCGGCGCGCGGCGTTGATCTGCGCGGCGATGTCGGCGGCCTGCCCGCTGTTGTCGACGACGCCCAGGTAGCCGTCGGTCTGCTCGCCGACCAGGCCCTGGGCCTTGGCGCCGCCGAGGGCGGACATGGCCTGCTCCAGGCTCATCGCCATGACCGGCAGGCTGAGGCAGAAGGCGACCAGCGCGACGCCCAGTTTGCGGTGCAATCTCATGGATAGGCTCCTTCTCAGAACAGCCCGCTGTTCTCGTTGATGATGCCGTCGAGCGCCTTGTCGACCTTGATATAGATCTCGTGCTCGATCTTCACGTTGAGGTTGATGTTGATCGGCTCCTTGGGCGCCGCGAGCTGCACGGTGGGCGTGCAGCCCTGGGCCAGGCCGGCCAGGAGCAGGAACGGGAGTAAGGCGCGGAGGCGCATCGGGGGTTCTCCTTGCGGTCAGGGCGCGGCGGCCGGGTCATTGCGCAGGCGTTCCTGCACGCGCTTGCGGATGGTTTCGCTGACCCGGTCGCTCAGTTGCAGGCTGGTGAGCAGCTTGGGCACGTTCTCCTCCAGGTTGACGTTGAGGTTGATCGGCCGGCCCTGCTCCAGCGCGGGGTTGCTCCCGCTCAGGCTCAGGGCGAGGAGCAGCCTGCCCGATCCATCATAATCCACGCGGCTGCTCAGCTTGTCGTAGCGGAAATCGTCGATGGCGCTGGCCACCAGTTGCATCGCCGGGTTGCTGCGGCCCAGGGAGCGGATCTTCTCCGAGCGGAACTGCAGCACGCCCGGTCCGCGCGCCGCCACCTCGCCGCCCCGGATGGCCAGCCGGCCCTTCTCCAGGCGCAGCGGCAGCGTGCCGTCGAGGGTCCCGCTGCCGGACAGCCCTTCCGCCGGATAGGCCCGGAGGATCGCCGCCAGCGACAGCCCTTCCAGCTTCAGTGTCTGACCCTGGTCCGCCGCGGAAAGATCCAGCGCTCCGGCCGGCAACCAGGCACGGCCGTCGAACAGCGCCAGCTCCGCCTGCCGCCAGTCGACGCGGCCGGCCATCGGCGCGCCCAGCGCGGCCTTGTAGCTGCCCTGCAACGACAGCGGCCCGAGCGTCACCCCCGGGTTCAGCGCGGCGACCTTCAGCTGCGGCAGTTGCAGCTCCAGTTGCGAGCCCTTCAGCGCAACCGTCGCCTGCAGGTCCAGGCCGTGGACTTCGCTGCGGTCGTAGACGCCGTCCAGCCCCTGCCCGCGCAGCCGCAGCTCGAGGCTTTGCGGCGCGCCGCCCGGCGGCTGGCGCCAGTCCAGTTCGAGGCTCGCCCGGCCGTTGTTCAGGCTGAGCACCCCCGGCCAGTCGGCCAGGGACTTCTCCAGCGGATTGCCGCTGCCCAGGAAGAATTCCGGCAGGCGCGCGGCGAGGCTCAGCCCCCGGTCCGCCGCGTTGCCCAGGTCGATCGTGGCGTCCAGGCCGCCGCCGTTCTGCACGCGGCCCTTGAACCGCTGGGCGTCGAGGCTGGCGGACAGCTCGCCGCTGGCGTTCCAGGCCAGCGGCCTGAGGTGCGCCTGGCGCAGCTCGCCCAGCGCCAGCTGCAACGGCGCCGCCAGTTGCAGCGCCAGCGGTGAGTCGCTGGCGTAATTCAGGTTGAAGGCGCCGTTGCCGAGGGTCGCGCTGAGCTGGCTGGCCCTGAGCCCCTGCGGCCCGCTCAGGGTGTCGATGCGCAGTTGCGGGCCGGCGGCGAAGGCCAGGGTCGCCGACTGGCTGTCCAGGCGGCCTTCGAAGCCCAGGTCGATGCGGCTGTTGTCCGCGCGCAGGCCGGCCACTTCCAGGTGCGGAACCTTGCCCTGCAGCCGCGCGGCGTTCAGTTGCAGCGCCAGCGGAGTCGCCTCCAGCAGCGCCACGCGCGAGCGCAGGCGCAGGTCGGCGGCGCCGACGGCATGCAGGTCGGCGCGCACGCTGCCGGCTTCGTCGTCGACGCCCGGCTCCAGATGCAGGGTCAGGCGCGCCGGGCGCAGGCCGACCGGCAGCGCCTGCAACCAGTCGCCGTAGAGATCGGACAGGCGCAGGTCGCCGCCGATCATCGAGGGCCGCCAGCCCCTGTCGCCGGCGCTGGCGAGCAGCCGCAGGTCGCCCTGCAGGTTCCCCAGGCCGGGCAGCGGCCAGGGCTGCGGCAATTGCACGGCGAGATCGACGCTGCCGCGCCCATCGCGCAGGCCCGTCCAGTCCGGCCAGGCGGCGGCGCCGGCCAGGGTGGCGTCCCAGCTCAGGCGCAGGCGCCCGGCCTCGGGAATCGGCAACGGCAGGTTCGGCGTGGGCAGCCACATGCCCAGCCAGTTGCGCACCGCCTGGATCGGCGGCACCGCAGGGCTGGCCAGGGTTCCGGTGAGCCGGCGGGAAGCCGGGGTCCAGCTCGACTGCAGGGACAGCAGCGGCTGGTTGTCCAGATAGCTGTCCAGCTGCAGGCGCCACTGTCCCTCGCCGGGCTGCAACAATCCATTGAAAGCCAGCTGCTGGCCGCCCTGGCGCAGCTCGCCGCCCAGCGCGGCGGCGCCATCCGGCAGTTGCTCCCAGTGCGTGCTGCCGTTCAGCGCGCAGCGCCCTTCACGGGCGCAGGGCAGTTCGAGGCTCACCCGCTCCAGGGACAGCCGCCCGGGCATCAGCGCCAGCCAGCGACCCAACTGCTCCGGCGCGGGCAGCGCGCCGGAGCTCGGCGCCGTACCCGGCCACTGTTGCACCTCCAGGCTGCCCACGGACACTTCCGCCAGCCGCCAGCGGCCGTCCGCATGTTGCGGCCAGCCCAGCCGCAGCCGTTCGACGCGCACCGCGAGCCGGCCGCCGTCCGGCGTCTGCCGCTGCAGCGCGAGCCGCTCCAGCAGCAGCCCCGCGCGCGACACGCCCAGGCCCTGCCACTGCTCGATGCTCACCCCGGCGCCGGCCAGCAGGCGCGGCAACGCCAGCCACGCGCCGCCCACGGCCAGCGCCAGGATCAGCAACAGCAGCAGAAGGACAGTGCGCAGGCGCGCTAGCGACATGCCGGGCTCCAGGGGAAAACGTCCGGCTCCGAACCTTGCGGCGGGAGCATGGGTCTACAGGCTGGCCAAGGGTTGACGGAAGTTCAAGCGCTGCCAGTGATATTCCCTGCATAACCGACTATATTGCCGACATTCCCCCAAAAGCCGACGCCACGCCTCCCCATGAGAACCCAGCATCAAAGCCGCCGCGAACTGGACAAGATCGATCGCAACATCCTGCGCATCCTGCAGGAGGAAGGTCGCATCTCCTTCACCGAACTGGGCGAGCGGGTCGGCCTCTCCACCACGCCCTGCACCGAGCGCGTGCGCCGGCTGGAGCGCGAGGGGATCATCATGGGCTACAACGCCCGCCTGAATCCGCAGTACCTCAAGGCCAGCCTGCTGGTGTTCGTCGAGATCAGCCTGGACTACAAGTCCGGCGATACCTTCGAGGACTTCCGCCGCTCGGTGCTCAAGCTGCCCCACGTGCTGGAGTGCCATCTCGTCTCGGGCCACTTCGACTACCTGGTGAAGGCGCGCATCTCGGAAATGGCCTCCTACCGCAAGCTGCTGGGCGACATCCTGCTCAAGCTGCCGCACGTGCGCGAATCCAAGAGCTACATCGTCATGGAAGAAGTCAAGGAAAGCCTGACTTTGCCCATCCCGGACTGATTCCCCGCCGTTCGCGGCAATCTGCCGGACTTTTACAACTTCCAGGCTCTTTTTACGGCTCCGGCTATTGGCGTGGCGGGAAGTCGGCGTTTATCCTGCGTAAAATTTTAACAACACAAAAATCAGGATATCGCACATGAACGCCCGCGTTCGCCAGCCGGTGCATACCGACCGTCACGCCCCTTCCTATTACGCCGCGAGCGTCAACCGCCGCATCGAAGTGCCGCCCCTGGCCGGCGAGGAAAAGGCCGACGTGTGCATCATCGGCGGTGGCTTCTCCGGGCTGAACACCGCCATCGAGCTGGCCGAGCGCGGCCTCTCGGTGGTGTTGCTGGAGGCCCGGCAGATCGCCTGGGGCGCCAGCGGGCGCAACGGCGGACAGCTGATCCGCGGCGTCGGCCACGGCGTCGAGCAGTTCGCGCCGGTGATCGGCGCCGACGGCGTGCGCGAACTCAAGCTGATGGGCCTGGAAGCGGTGGAGATCGTCCGCCGCCGCGTCGAGCGCTACGGCATCGACTGCGACCTGACCTGGGGCTACTGCGACCTGGCCAACAAGCCGTCGGACCTCGACGGCTTCCGCGAAGACCTCGAAGAACTCAAAGGCCTGGGCTACCGCCACGAGCTGCGCATGGTCGCGAAGGACGACATGCACTCCATCGTCGGCTCCGACCTCTACGTCGGCGGCATGGTCGACATGGGCTCCGGCCACCTGCACCCGCTCAACCTCGCCCTGGGCGAGGCCGCCGCCGCGCAGAGCCTGGGCGTGCGCCTGTTCGAGAATTCGCCGGTGACCGCGATCGACTACGGCAGCGAGGTGCGCGTGCGCACCGCCGGCGGCAGCGTGCGCGCCAGGACCCTGGTGATCGCCTGCAACGCCTACCAGAACGGCCTGAACAACTACCTCGACGGCAAGGTGCTGCCGGCCGGCAGCTATGTGATCGCCACCGAGCCGCTGTCCGCCGAGCAGGCCCACGCCCTGCTGCCGCAGAACATGGCGGTGTGCGACCAGCGCGTGGCGCTGGACTACTACCGGCTTTCGGCCGACCGGCGCCTGCTGTTCGGCGGCGCCTGTCACTACTCCGGACGCGACCCGGCGGACATCGCCGCCTACATGCGGCCGAAGATGCTCAAGGTGTTCCCGCACCTGGAGAACGTCCGCATCGACTACCAGTGGGGCGGCATGATCGGTATCGGCGCCAACCGCCTGCCGCAGATCGGCCGCCTGCCGAACCAGCCCAACGTGTACTTCGCCCAGGCCTACGTCGGCCATGGGGTGAACGCCACGCACCTGGCCGGCAAGCTGCTCGCCGAGGCCATCGCCGGGCAGCACAGCCGCGGTTTCGAGCTGTTCGCCAAGGTGCCGCACATCACCTTCCCCGGCGGCAGAATGCTGCGCTCGCCGCTGCTGGCCCTGGGCATGGCCTGGCACCGCTTCAAGGAGGCATTGTCTGGCTGAGCAGCGTCTAGAATCTCCGGCGGTCCGCCACGGCGGGACTGCCGGAGACCCTGTCTTGCTCCCACGCCTGTTGCTGCTGGCATTGCTGGTCCTCGGCGGCTGCGCCAGCGCGCCGCCGCCCGCGCCGTCGCACGTTCTCCCGGCGCAGGGGACGGCCCTGGACAGCGCCGTCCGCCAGCACGCCAACGAGCACCCGGGGCAGTCCGGCTTCCACCTGCTGCCCTCCAGCATCGATGCCTTCCTCGCCCGCGCCGAGCTGGCGCGCAAGGCCCAGCGCAGCCTCGACATCCAGTACTACATCGTCCACGACGGCCTCACCACCCGCGCGCTGATCCGCGAGGTGCTGCACGCCGCCGACCGCGGCGTGCGCGTGCGCATCCTGATCGACGACACCAGCAGCGATGGCTGGGACTACAAACTGGGCACCCTCGCCGCCCACCCGAACATCCAGATCCGCGTGTTCAACCCGCTGCACCTGGGCCGCAGCACCGGCCTCACGCGCAACATGGGGCGCCTGCTCAATCTCTCCGAACAGCACCGGCGCATGCACAACAAGCTGTGGCTGGCGGACGACAGCGTGGCCATCGTCGGCGGCCGCAACCTGGGCGACGAGTATTTCGACGCCAAGGCCGAGATGAACTTCAGCGACCTCGACCTGCTCGGCGCCGGGCCGGTCGCCCAGTCCCTCGGGCTGAGCTTCGACCAGTACTGGAACAGCGCCCTGAGCCGGCCCATCGACGACTACCTGTGGAGCCGGCCGGGCAAGGACGAGCTGGACGGCGCCCGGCGCCGGCTCGACCACTACCTGGAGCGCCCGCGGGTGAAGCGTTCGAGCTATGTCACCCGGCTCGACCACCACAGCAACCGGCCGCACCTGGACAACTGGCTGGATGACCTGGTCTGGGCGCCCTCCCGCGCGATCTGGGACGCCCCGCTGAAAGTGCTCGACGGCGGCCAGCCCAGGCCCGGACAGATGGCGGGCACCCAGCTCGCCCCGCTGTTCTACGGGGTTTCCCGGGAGCTGATCCTGGTCTCGGCGTACCTCGTGCCGACCCGCGCCGGGGTCGACTACCTCACCCAACGCGCCGACCAGGGCGTCAGCGTGCTCCTGCTGACCAACTCGCTGGAAGCCACCGACGTGCCCGCCGTGCACGCCGGCTACGCGCCGTACCGCATGACCCTGCTGGAGCACGGGGTGAAGCTCTTCGAGCTGCGCGCCGAACCGGACCGCCACATCGCCGGCGCGCCCTGGATGGTGCGCGGCTCCAGCGACGCCAGCCTGCACACCAAGGCGGCGGTGTTCGACCGGCGGCAGGTGTTCGTCGGCTCACTGAACTTCGACCCGCGCTCGGTGCTGTGGAACACCGAGGTCGGGGTCATCGTCGACAGCCCGGAGCTGGCCGAGCAGGTGCGCCGCCTGGCGCTGGCCGGCATGTCGCCGAACGTCAGCTACCAGGTGAAGATCGACCGCGATGGCGCGGAGCCCCGGCTGGTCTGGGTCAACGAGCGCGACGGCCAGCAGCATGCGCGGCACCACGAGCCGGGCAGCCTGTGGCGCCGCTTCAATGCCTGGGTCGCCGGCGCCATCGGGCTGGAGGAGATGCTCTAGGAGCGCTCCTGCTGCAGCTCGGCGTCGGTCGCCTGCATCGCCGGCGGCAGGCCGCGGTAGGACACCAGCACGACGAAGCCCGCGGCGCCCAGCGCCATCACCATCGGCAGCGCGTGGCCGCTGATCCACTGGCTCGCGGCGCCCGTGGCCAGCGGGCCGATCAGGCAGCCGATGCCCCAGAGCTGGGCGATGTGCGCATTGGCGCGGACCAGCGCGTCGTCCCGGTAGCGCTCGCCGATGAGGATCAGCGACAGGGTGAACAGCCCGCCAGCGCTGGCGCCGAACAGCACCAGCAACGGCCAGATCGCCGGGCCGTGCAGCAACAGCGGAATGCCCAGGCTGCTCGCCAGCAGCACCATGCCGCAGGCCTTGAACAGGGTCTGCCGGGAGATGCGGTCGGCCAGCCAGCCGATCGGCAATTGCAGCAGCGCATCGCCGATGACCACCGTGCTGACCATCGCCAGCGCCACCGTCTGCGGGAAGCCCTGGCGCACGCCGTAGACCGGTAGCAGGGTGAGGATCATCGCCTCGAAACCGGCGAACAGCACCACCGCCCAGGCGATCGCCGGCAGCTTGGCGCAGAAGCCGAACAGCCCGCGCCCGGAGGTGCTGTGCGGATCGACCCTGGGCGCGCCGCCGCGGCCGAGCAGCAGCAGCGAACCGCCGATCAGCAGGCACACGCTGAACCAGAAGCCGCGGTCGTCGCTGGTGCCGATGAAGGTCAGCAGCACCGGGCCGGACAGCTGGCTCAGCGCATAGCCGGTGCCGTACAGGGCGACCAGGCGGCCTCGCCATTTCTCGACGGCCAGCTGGTTGATCCAGCTTTCGCCGAGGATGAACACCACGGTCAGTTGCACGCCGATCAGCAGGCGCAGCAGCAGCCACACCGGATAACTCTGCAGCAGCGCCAGCAGGCCGATCGAGAAGGCTCCCGAGATCAGGCACAGCTGCATCAGCCGCGGCGTACCGACGCGCGCCGCGAGCCGGCCGGCGAGCAGCGCGCCGAGCAGCACGCCCACCGCGGGCGTCGACGCCATGACGCCGATGGCGAAACTGCCGTAGCCCCAGCCCTCGAGGCGCAACGACACCAGCGGCATGGTCAGCCCGAGGGCCAGACCGATGCTGATGACCGACAGGCTCACCGCAGAATAGGCACCCCAACGCATTGTCTTTCTCCTGTTCCATCCGGAGCGCACGCCGGGCCCGCAAGGATGCCCGATGCGCAATGCACGGCGGCCGGGCTTCCCAGAGGGAAACCCGGCCGCGGGTATGGCTCTTGTCAGTACCGGCCCCGGGATGGGGCCGGCCTGGCCTAGCCCGGGATCAGAGTTTGATCCAGGTGGCCTTGAGCTCGGTGTATTTGTCGAAGGCGTGCAGCGACTTGTCGCGGCCGTTGCCGGACTGCTTGAAGCCGCCGAACGGCGCGGTCATGTCGCCACCGTCGTACTGGTTCACCCACACGCTGCCGGCGCGCAGCGCCTTGGCGGTCAGGTGGGCCTTGGACAGGTCGCTGGTCCACACCGCGGCGGCCAGACCGTACGGGGTGTCGTTGGCGATGCGCACGGCTTCCTCGGCATCGCTGAACTCGATGACCGACAGCACCGGCCCGAAGATTTCCTCGCGGGCGATGCGCATGGCATTGCTCACGCCGTCGAAGACGGTCGGCTCGACGTAGGTGCCGCCGGTCTCTTCCAGCACGCGCTTGCCGCCGGCCACCAGCTTGGCGCCGTCGTCGTGGCCGGCCTGGATGTAGCTCAGCACGTTGTTCATCTGGGTGGTGTCGACCAGCGCGCCGACGTTGGTTTCCGGGTCCAGCGGGTTGCCCGGCTTCCAGCCCTTGATGGCCTCGACCACCATCGGCACGAATTCGGCCCTGATCGACTTCTCCACCAGCAGGCGCGAGCCGGCGGTGCAGACTTCGCCCTGGTTGAAGGCGATGGCGGCGGCGGCGGATTCGGCGGCGGCCTTCAGGTCCGGGGCGTCGGCGAAGACGATGTTCGGGCTCTTGCCGCCGGCTTCCAGCCAGACGCGCTTCATGTTCGATTCGCCGGCGTAGACCATCAGTTGCTTGGCGATCCTGGTCGAACCGGTGAACACCAGGGTGTCGACGTCCATGTGCAGGGCCAGGGCCTTGCCCACGGTGTGGCCGAAGCCCGGCAGGACGTTGAGCACGCCTTTCGGGATGCCGGCCTCGATGGCCAGCTGGGCGATGCGGATACCGGTCAGCGGGGACTTCTCGGACGGCTTGAGGATCACCGAGTTGCCGGTGGTCAGCGCCGGGCCGAGCTTCCAGCAGGACATCAGCAGGGGGAAGTTCCACGGCACGATGGCGGCGACCACGCCGACCGGCTCGCGGGTGACCAGGCCCAGTTCGTTGTGGGCGGTGGCGGCGACTTCGTCATAGATCTTGTCGATCGCCTCGCCGCTCCAGCGCAGGCTGTTGGCGGCGCTGTTCACGTCGATGCTCAGCGCGTCGCTGATCGGCTTGCCCATGTCCAGGGTTTCCAGCAGGGCCAGCTCCTGGGCGTTCTCCAGCAGCAGCTCGGAGAAGCGGATCATCACTTTCTTGCGCTTGGCCGGCGCCATGCGCGACCACACGCCGGAGTCGAAGGCGGCACGGGCGGCCTGCACGGCACGTTCGGCATCGGCGGTGTCGCAACTGGCGACCTTGGCCAGGAAGCGGCCATCGACGGGGCTGATGCAATCGAAGGTGGCGCCGGATGCGGCGTCGACGTATTCACCGTTGACGAAGGCGCGGCCTTCGATCTTCAGATCCTTGGCGCGAGCTTCCCAATCGGCGCGAGTGAGGGTACCCATGACAACGTGTCCTCTTATTAATGTACTTATCCAAGGTCCAGGCGCCCGAGCGGGCGCGCTGTCAAATATTCCGCAAGGCGGGGCAAACGCATGCTGTTCGCCACCCTAAACCGGAGACCGGTAATTTTCAATATTTTTTACACTAGGCGGCAAAACAGCCTTGCTACGTTCGTTTTATTAAACATAGACTCCCCGGAATCGTCGGCTGATGATTTTCCGACAGCCGTACTGGAGTAAATATCCAACGTCGCTGCGCGTGCACGCACGCATTCTCGCCAACAACACAAGAATCGAGACCGCCATGAACGTCGCCCAGATCGTCGATTTCGCCCAGGCCACCACCGCCCCGGAACACTACCGCCCCGCCCCGGAGCGGATCATCAAGGGCGACCCGGCGCAGAACGTGCGCAACCACTACGCCAGCCCCTGCGGCCAGTTCAACGTGGGCATCTGGGAAGGCGAGCCGGGCCAGTGGAACGTCAGCTACACCGAGCACGAATACTGCGAGATCCTCCAGGGCGTATCGGTGATCCGCGATGCGGACGGCGGCGCCAAGACCGTGCGCGCGGGCGACCGCTTCGTGATCCCGGCCGGCTTCCAGGGCACCTGGGAAGTGCTGGAGCCGTGCCGCAAGGTCTACGTGATCTTCGAACAGAAGGCCTGATCCCCCGGCCATGAAAAAGCCCGCCGATCGGCGGGCTTTTTTCTGCGCGGGCGGCGCCCCGGAGAGGAATCCGCAGGCAAGAAAAAACCCGCCACCAGGGCGGGTTTCTTCACAAGGGCGCAGACCAATTACTTGATCTTGCCTTCCTTGTAGATCACGTGCTTGCGAACAACCGGATCGTATTTCTTGATCTCGATCTTCTCAGGCTTGGTACGCTTGTTCTTGTCGGTGGTGTAGAAGTGGCCGGTACCGGCGCTGGACACCAGACGGATCAGTTCGCGCATGACGGTGCTCCTTAGAATTTTTCGCCGCGGGCGCGCAGGTCGTTCAGAACGGCCTCGATGCCACGCTTGTCGATGATACGCATGCCTTTGGCGGAAACGCGCAGACGCACGAAGCGCTTCTCGGATTCAACCCAGAAACGGTGGTGCTGCAGGTTCGGCAGGAAACGACGGCGGGTTTTGTTGTGTGCGTGGGAAATGTTGTTCCCGGTAACCGGACCCTTACCGGTCACTTGGCAAACTCTCGACATGGCTCAGCCCTCTGTAAACCACATGCCAAACCCGGCATGGGTTGGCTGCTTAACTCGATTGGATTCTCAGTTTCACCGGGGTCTTAACTGCCACATCGCCGCGATCGCTTCGCAAGATCAGAGCAGGGCCCCAGAAAAGAGCGCAGCTTTATATCAGAAAGACACTTCGCGCCGCAAGGGCGGGCACTACTCTGGAATCTGCGCGCCAGCCCCCATGGGGCGTGGCACCCGTGCCGTTCGTCGCCTGTCATCGTTGTGACAGCCGGCGGCTTGGTCTAGGGTAGCCCCTTCGAGGCTGCCAACAGCCTTGCATGACCCGCCCAGCCTCGCGGATGGGCATCTTGCCAGCTCACACGGAGTCCGTCATGCGTCTCGCCCTGCTCGCCCTCCTGCTATCCCCCGCCCTCGCCAGCGCCGCCTCGCTGAGCGTGTGCACCGAAGCCAGCCCCGAAGGCTTCGACGTGGTCCAGTACAACTCGCTGACCACCACCAACGCCTCGGCCGACGTGCTGATGAACCGCCTGGTGGACTTCGACGCCGCCCGCGGCGAAGTGGTGCCGAGCCTGGCCGAGAGCTGGACGGTCTCCGCTGACGGCCTGACCTACGACTTCCAGCTGCGCGACGGCGTGACCTTCCATCACACCGACTACTTCACGCCGAGCCGCGCGCTGACCGCCGACGACGTGGTGTTCAGCTTCCAGCGCATGCTCGACCCGGCGCAGCCCTGGCACAAGGTGGCGCAGAGCGGCTTCCCCCACGCCCAGTCGATGCAGTTGCCGAGCCTGGTCAATGCCGTGGAGATGGTCGACCCGCACCATGTGCGCTTCACCCTCAACCACCCGGACGCCACCTTCCTGGCGATGCTCAGCATGGGCTTCGCCTCCATCTATTCCGCCGAATACGCCGACCAGCTGATGCAGGCCGGCACCCCGGAGAAGCTCAACGCCCAGCCGATCGGCACCGGCCCCTTCGTCTTCAAGCGCTTCCAGAAGGACGCCGTGGTGCGCTACGCCGCCAACCCCGGGTACTTCGGCGGCAAGCCGGCTGTGGATAACCTGGTGTTCGCCATTACCCCGGATGCCAGCGTGCGCCTGCAGAAGCTCAAGCGCGGCGAGTGCCAGATCGCCCTGTCGCCCAAGCCGCTGGATGTCGAGGCGGCGGCGAAAAGCGCCGAGCTCAAGGTCGAGCAGACCCCGGCCTTCATGACCGCCTTCGTCGGCATCAACAGCCAGCACGCGCCGCTGGACAACCCCAAGGTGCGCCAGGCGATCAACCTCGCCTTCGACAAGGGCAGCTACCTGAAGAGCGTATTCGCCGGCAGCGCCATCGCCGCCGACGGCGTCTACCCGCCCAACACCTGGAGCTACGCCAAGGACATCCCCGGCTACCCGCGCGACCTGGACAAGGCGCGCGCCCTGCTGGCCGAGGCCGGGCTGAAGGACGGCTTCAAGACCACGATATGGACCCGCCCGTCCGGCAGCCTGCTCAACCCCAACCCCAGTGTCGGCGCGCAGCTGCTGCAATCGGACCTGGCGCAGATCGGCATCCAGGCCGAGATCCGCGTGATCGAGTGGGGCGAACTGATCCGCCGCGCCAAGGCCGGCGAGCATGACCTGCTGTTCATGGGCTGGGCCGGCGACAACGGCGACCCGGACAACTTCCTCACCCCGCAATTCTCCTGCGCCAGCGTGAAATCCGGGCTGAACTTCGCCCGCTACTGCGACGACAAGCTCGACAGCCTGATCAGCCAGGGCAAGGCCGTGGCCGACCAGGGCAAACGCAGCGAGCTGTACCACCAGGCCCAGCAGATCATCCACGACCAGGCACTGTGGCTGCCACTGGCCCACCCGACCGCCTCGGCCCTGACCCGGCAGAACGTGAAGGGCTATGCGGTGAACCCGTTCGGCCGCCAGGACTTTTCCAAGGTGCAACTCTGAGCGGCTAGACCGCCTGCTGCGCGATATCCAGCGGCGCGTCTCAGAGCATCCCGAGCTCGGCCATTGATTGCGGTTCGCCGTCGCCGACGATGAAGTGATCGAGCACCCGCACGTCGATCAGCGCCAGCGCATCGATGACGCGCCGGGTCAGCACGCGGTCGGACTGGCTCGGCTCGCAGATGCCGGACGGATGGTTGTGGGTGAGGATCAGCGCCGCCGCATTGTGCGCCAGCGCGCGCTTGACGATCTGCCGGGGGTAGACGCTGGCGCTGTCGATGGAGCCGCGGAACAGCACCTCGAAGCCCAGCACCCGATGGCGGTTGTCCATGAACAGGCAGGCGAACACCTCGTGGGGCTCATGGCGCAGCCGCGCCTTGAGGAAGTCGCGCACGGCCTGCGGGCTTTCCAGCGCCGAGTCGCGGCTGAGCTGCTCGGCGAGGTGGCGCCGGGCGATTTCCAGCACCGCCTGCAGCTGCACGTACTTGGCCACGCCCAGGCCCAGGTGGCTGCAGAAGGAATCCAGGTCGGCTTCCAGCAGGGCGCGCAGGCTGCCGAACTCGCCCAGCAGCCGCCGCGCCAGGTCGACGGCGCTGCAACCGGCCACGCCGGTACGCAGGAAGATGGCCAGCAGTTCGGCGTCGCTCAGGCTCGCCGCTCCCCGTTCGAGGAGTCTTTCCCGCGGGCGTTCCGCCGCGGGCCAATCACGAATGCTCACAGGACCTCCCAGTCAGGCCGGCCCGCTGTTCCCATGCGGGCGCTGTGCTATCTTAGCCCCCTCGCTTCGCGCAGCCGGAGGCCTGGGGAGGCGTCGCCGGCCTCAGCGCGCGTCATCCATTTCCGTAAATCAAGGCGACCTATGCAGCGGCTCTATCGTAAACGCATCGTCCTGGGCGTCGGCGGCGGCATCGCGGCCTACAAGAGCGCCGAACTGGTTCGCCGCCTGCGCGACCAGGGTGCCGAGGTGCGAGTCGTGATGACCCACGGCGGCCGCGAATTCATCACCCCCCTCACCCTCCAGGCGCTGTCCGGCCATCCGGTGCACCTGGACCTGCTCGACCCCGCCGCCGAAGCGGCCATGGGCCATATCGAGCTGGCCCGCTGGGCCGACCTGGTGCTGATCGCCCCCGCCACCGCCGACCTGATGGCGCGCCTGGCGCAGGGCATCGCCAACGACCTGCTGACCACCCTGGTGCTCGCCACCGATGCGCAGATCGCCCTCGCCCCGGCGATGAACCAGGCCATGTGGCGCGACCCGGCCACCCAGGTCAACGCCGAGCTGCTGCGTTCGCGCGGCCTGCATTTCTTCGGCCCTGCCGCCGGCAGCCAGGCCTGCGGCGATGTCGGCCCGGGGCGCATGCTGGAAGCCGAGGAACTGGCGCAACGCGCCGCCGACTGCTTCGAAGTCAAGGACCTGACCGGCCGGCACGTACTGATCACCGCCGGCCCGACCCAGGAAAACATCGACCCGGTGCGTTACATCACCAACCACAGCTCCGGCAAGATGGGCTTCGCCCTGGCCGAGGCCGCGGCCGAGGCCGGCGCCCGCGTCACCCTGGTGACCGGCCCGGTGCACCTGCCGACCCCGGACCGGGTCAACCGCGTCGACGTGGTCAGCGCCTGCGACATGCTCGCCGCCTGCGAGGCCGCGATGCCGGCGGACATCCTGATCGCCGCCGCCGCCGTGGCCGACTACCGCCCGGAAGTGGTCGCCGCGCAGAAGCTCAAGAAGGACCCCACCAAGGGTGACGGCCTGCTCTTGCAGCTGGTGCGCAATCCCGACATCCTCGCCACCCTCGCGCAGCGCAGCGACCGCCCGTTCAGCGTCGGCTTCGCCGCCGAGACCGAGAACCTGCTCGCGTACGCCGCGCGCAAGCTCAAGGACAAGAATCTCGACCTGATCGTGGCCAACGACGTGGCGAATCCGTCGATCGGCTTCAACAGCGAAGAGAACGCCATCACGGTCATCGACCGCGAGCTGCACGAAACTGCGTTCGCCCAGACCAGCAAGGGCAAGATCGCCCGCCAGTTGATCGCCTTCATCGCTGACCGCACCAAACGACACTGAGAACTCAATGCACTCTCTGCAAGCCAAGATCCTCGACTCCCGCCTGGGTAGCGAATTCCCGCTGCCGCAGTACGCCACCCCGGGTTCCGCCGGCCTCGACCTGCGCGCCATGCTCAAGGAGGACCTGCTCCTCGAACCGGGCCAGACCGTGCTGATCCCCACCGGCCTGTCGATCTACGTGGCCGATCCCGGCCTGGCCGCGCTGATCCTGCCGCGCTCCGGCCTGGGCCATAAGCACGGCATCGTGCTGGGCAACCTGGTCGGCCTGATCGACTCGGACTACCAGGGCGAGCTGATGGTGTCCTGCTGGAACCGCGGCCAGACCGCCTTCAACATCGCCGTCGGCGAACGCATCGCCCAACTGGTGCTGGTGCCGGTGGTGCAGGCGCATTTCGAGCTGGTCGAAAGCTTCGACGAAACCCAGCGCGGCGCCGGCGGCTTCGGACATTCGGGCAGCCACTGATCGCTCATTTCAGGATGAATCGCCGAGGAGACGTTGCATGAAACTTTTCCAACGCACCGCCAAGGACGCAGCTGACCTGTCGGACATCGTGCCGGCCGGCAAGGCAACCAAGCGCGTGCCCACCGCCGCGAAGACCGACCTGAAGCCCCTGGCGCCCGCGATCGCCGCCGCCGTGGCCGGCGTTGCCGCCGCCGGCGCGCTGCTCTGCTTCAGCCTGTTCGGCAGCGCCGAGCAGGTTCACCGGCAGCAGCTGGCCAACGCCTGGGCGGAAGGCCAGGCCGGCGCCCTGCACCAGTCGCTGAACCAGCTGGCCGCCGACAACCGCACCATCGCCGGCAACCCGGAGCTGCTGCCGACCCTGCAGAGCAACGACCCGGCCCGCATCGCCGCGCTGGAGAAGACCCTCGCGCAATGGCACCTGGACGGCCTGGTGGATGTCCACCTGAACGCCAACGGCCAGGCCGTGCAGGACACACAACGTCCCGGCCCGCTGAACTACGCGGCGCTGGACATGCTGCACCGCGTCGAGGGCGGCCAGAGCGTCGCCCCGGAGGCCTACAAGGTCGGCCAGCGCTGGCTGGTGTACAGCGCCACCGCGCTGCGCGCCGCGGACAACTCGATCCAGGGCAGCCTGCTGCTGGTGGTCGACCTGCAGCGCCTGCTGAACGGCCTGCCGCCGATGCCCGCCGATATCGGCCAGCTGCGTCTGGCACAGCAGTTCGGCAATTCGCCGGCGCAGGTGCTGCTGCAGTCCGGCCAGGCCGCCGACGAGCAGGCGCAAGCGCTGAGCAGCGGCAATCCGAACTGGAAGCTCGACTTCACCGCCGGCCCGGCCCTGGTCGCCCCGCTGTATTCCCCCGCGCTGCTGGGCCTCGCCGGCCTGCTCGCGCTGGTCGGCGCGCTGTTCGGCGTGTACCTGGCGCAGAGCGGCCTGCAGCGCCGCGTGACCAGGGACGCCCAGGCCCTCGGCCAGTTCGCTCAGGAACTCGCCGGCCAACGCACTGCCAAAGTCCCTGAGCTGAGCCTGCCGAGTCTGCAGGCGGTGGCTCAGGCGCTGGCCCGCCAACCACGTCGCAAGGCCGAACCCCCCGGCGCCAGCAGCCCCGATGCCCCCGCCCGTCCGGCCCCCGAGGCCGGCGCGGCGCGCGCCCCGGCTGCCGCCGAGAAGCCATTGGTCGATCCGTTGTTCCAGAACACCGATATTCTGGATATCGACATACTTGATGAAGACCAGGACCTCCTGGGATTGGAGCAAACCACCGCTATGAGCACGCCTAAAGCCCCGCAACTGCCCGCCAGCATCTTCCGCGCCTACGATATCCGCGGCGTGGTCGGCGATACCCTGACCGCCGAGACCGCCTACTGGGTGGGCCGCGCCATCGGTTCCGAGAGCCTGGCGCGCGGCGAGCCGAACGTCAGCGTCGGCCGCGACGGCCGCCTGTCCGGCCCCGAACTGGTGCAGCACCTGATCCAGGGCCTGCTCGATTGCGGCTGCAACGTCACCGACATCGGCATGGTGCCCACGCCCGTGCTGTACTACGCGGCCAACGTGCTGGAAGGCAAGTCGGGCGTGATGCTCACCGGCAGCCACAACCCGCCGGACTACAACGGCTTCAAGATCGTCATCGCCGGCGAAACCCTGGCCAACGAGCAGATCCAGGCCCTGCGCCAGCGCATCGAGAGCAACGACCTGGCCACCGGCGTGGGCAGCGCGCAGCAGCTCGACATCCTGCCGCGCTACTTCCAGCAGATCCGCGACGACATCGCCCTGGCCAAGCCGCTGAAGGTGGTGGTGGACTGCGGCAACGGCGTGGCCGGGGTGATCGCCCCGCAACTGATCGAAGCCCTGGGCTGCAGCGTGATCCCGCTGTACTGCGACGTCGACGGCACCTTCCCCAACCACCACCCGGACCCGGGCAAGCCGGAGAACCTGGAAGACCTGATCGCCAAGGTGAAAGAGACCGGCGCCGACCTGGGCCTGGCCTTCGACGGCGACGGCGACCGCGTGGGCGTGGTGACCAACGAAGGCACCATCATCTACCCGGACCGCCTGCTGATGCTGTTCGCCAAGGACGTGGTCTCGCGCAATCCGGGCGCCGACATCATCTTCGACGTCAAATGCACCCGCCGCCTGATCTCCCTGATCAGCGGCTACGGCGGCCGCCCGGTGATGTGGAAGACCGGCCACTCGCTGATCAAGAAGAAGATGAAGGAAACCGGCGCCCTGCTCGCCGGCGAGATGAGCGGCCACATCTTCTTCAAGGAGCGCTGGTTCGGCTTCGACGACGGCATCTACAGCGCCGCGCGCCTGCTGGAAATCATCAGCCAGGACAAGCGCGACGCCGAACGCGTGTTCGCCGCCTTCCCAATGGACATCTCCACCCCGGAAATCAACATCACCGTCACCGACGAGGGCAAGTTCGCCCTGATCGAAGCGCTGCAGGCCCGCGGCCAGTGGGGTGAAGCCAACCTCACCACCCTCGACGGCGTGCGCGTGGATTACCCCAAAGGCTGGGGCCTGGTACGCGCCTCCAACACCACCCCGGTGCTGGTGCTGCGTTTCGAGGCGGATTCCCAGGAAGAACTGGAACGCATCAAGGACGTGTTCCGCACCCAGCTGAAAGCGGTCGATCCCGCCCTCAGCCTGCCCTTTTGACCTGTAGCACTATGCCGGAGCCCACCATGACCCAGAGCCGCGATGACGCCGCCCAGGTTGCCCGCGTCCTTGCCGAAGCCCTGCCCTACATCCGCCGTTTCGTCGGCAAGACGCTGGTGATCAAGTACGGCGGCAACGCCATGGAAACGGACGAGCTGAAGAACAGCTTCGCCCGCGACGTGGTGCTGATGAAAGCCGTCGGCATCAACCCGGTGGTGGTTCATGGTGGCGGGCCGCAGATCGGCGACCTGCTCAAGCGCCTGTCGATCGAGAGCCACTTCATCGATGGCATGCGCGTCACCGACGCGCAGACCATGGACGTGGTGGAGATGGTCCTCGGCGGCCAGGTGAACAAGGACATCGTCAACCTGATCAACCGCCATGGCGGCAGCGCCATCGGCCTGACCGGCAAGGACGCCGAGCTGATCCGCGCGAAGAAGCTCACCGTCACCCGCCAGACGCCGGAGATGACCAAGCCGGAAATCATCGACATCGGCCATGTGGGCGAAGTCACCGGGGTCAACGTCGAGCTGCTGAACATGCTGGTGAAGGGCGACTTCATCCCGGTCATCGCGCCGATCGGCGTGGGCGCCAACGGCGAGTCCTACAACATCAACGCCGACCTGGTGGCCGGCAAGGTGGCCGAGGCGCTGAAGGCCGAGAAGCTGATGCTGCTGACCAACATCGCCGGCCTGATGGACAAGCAGGGCCAGGTCCTCACCGGCCTGACCACCGAGCAGGTCAACGAGCTGATCGCCGACGGCACCATCTACGGCGGCATGCTGCCGAAGATCCGCTGCGCCCTGGAAGCGGTGCAGGGCGGGGTGACCAGCGCGCACATCATCGATGGCCGCGTGCCCAACGCCGTGCTGCTGGAGATCTTCACCGACAGCGGCGTCGGTACCCTGATCACCAACCGCAAGCAGCGCTGATCGAGACACCCGCCAGGAGCGATCCTCGCGGGTGTTTTTCCCAGAAGCGGCTCAAGCTCTCGTCGAAGGCGAGGCCTTGAACCGCTTCCTACGGAGTTCCGCATGGCCGCGTCTCCCGTTTCCCGCAATGACTTCAGCTTCTTCCACGGCCTGCGCGTGCGCTGGTCGGAGGTCGATCCGCAAGGGATCGTCTTCAACGGCAACTACCTGACCTACGCCGACGTCGCCACCACAGAGTACTACCGCCACCTGGGCATGAACTATCCAGCCGACCTGCTGCGCGGCGGCGGCGATCTGTTCGCGGTGAAGACCACCCTGGAATACCTGGCGCCGGCACGCTTCGACGACTGGCTGGAGCTGGGCGTGCGGGTGAGCCGCCTGGGGCGCAGCAGCCTGAGCTTCCAGCTGGCGATCTGGTGCGACGAGCAGTTGCTGACGCTGGGCGAGCTGATCTACGTCTATGCCGGCGCAGACCGGACGAGCCAGCCCTTGCCGGACTGGCTGCGGGGGAAGATCAACGAATTCGAAAGGCGTTCGCCGGAGCAGTGAGCCGCAAGGCTCAGTGGGAATCGCCGAGCAATTGCGCCACGCGCGCGCGGTCAGCGGCGAAACTCGTGATGGCCTGCTCGCGCAGTTGCCGATAGCGGCCGATGTCCTGCACCAGGCGCTTCTCTTCGTCGCGCAGGTTGGACAGCTGGGCCACCAGGTCAGCGGGCACCTGGCGACCGGCGCGCTCCTGGTCGGCGGCACGGGCCTGCAGGCCGGCCTGCTGGGTCTTGAGCGCCTGCAGGTTGCCCTTGGTCACGCTGCTCAGGGCATCCAGTTCCGTCAGCTTGCGGTCACGCGCACGGTCCACATCGGTCACGCCGGTGTACAGGCGCAGCAGTTGCGCATCGGCGCTGGCGCGCGCGGCATCGACCTTGCGCTGCTCGATCTCGGCAGCCGTCGGCGCCGGCGGCACCACGCGGATCACCCGCCCCTGGTCGTTGAGCACCTCGTAGCCTTTGCCGATGTACTCCGACGGCACGCCCAGACGGTCGATGACGGTCCCGCCCTTGTCGTCGGTGTAGCGGTACATCTCGACCGGACCGCCGGGCTGTCCGGCGGCCAGCGCCTGGCCCGCGAGCATGGCCCCCAGTAGCCCCATCAATACCCTATTGCGGAAAGCACCCTGCTCGGCCATGCCCGACACCTTGTTGCGTGTTAGATACCGTATTGCGCGCGATACGCCTCGACAGCGGCCAGATGCTGTTTCAGCTGTGCATCACCGGCGAGATATTCCAGCACTTGCTCCAGCGACACAATACTGACGACCGGGATCGAAAAGTCGCGCTCGACCTCCTGGATCGCCGACAGATCGCCCTTGCCGCGCTCCTGGCGGTTCAGCGCGATCAGCACGCCGGCTGCCTGGGCACCCTGGGCGTCGATGATCTGCATGACTTCGCGGATGGCGGTGCCGGCGGTGATCACGTCGTCGATGATCAGCGCGCGCCCGCTGAGCGCAGCGCCGACCAGCGTGCCGCCCTCGCCGTGGTCCTTGGCTTCCTTGCGGTTGAAGCACCAGGGCAGGTCGCGGCCATGCTGCTCGGCCAGGGCGATCGCCGTGGCGGCTGCCAGCGGGATGCCTTTATAGGCCGGGCCGAACAGCACGTCGAAGGAAATGCCGCTGTCGACCACCGCGCTGGCATAGAAACGCCCCAGCTGGGACAGCGCAGCGCCGGTATTGAACAACCCGGCATTGAAGAAGTACGGACTGGTGCGCCCGGACTTGAGAGTGAATTCGCCGAAGCGCAGTACGCCGCGCTCGATGGCGAAGCGGATGAAATCGCGTTGATATGCCTGCATGGGAGAGAACCGGCCGGTATGAATTTAGCTAAACCGTTTGAGCTCGGGTATCATACACACACGTGATTTTGGGGGCCATTTATGCGGATCATCAGTGTGAACGTGAATGGTATTCAGGCTGCAGCCGAGCGTGGATTGCTCAGTTGGCTGCAAGCCCAGAATGCCGACGTGATCTGCTTGCAGGATACCCGCGCCTCCGCTTTCGATCTGGATGACCCGTCCTACCAACTGGACGGCTACTTCCTGTACGCCTGCGATGCCGAAGTGCCCACCCAGGGTGGCGTCGCAATCTATAGCCGTCTGCAACCCAAGGCCGTCATAAGCGGGCTGGGCTTCGAGATGGCCGATCGTTACGGGCGCTACCTGCAAGCCGATTTCGATAAGGTGAGTATTGCCACTCTCCTGCTGCCTACCGGGCAGGAAGGGGACGAGAACCTGAACCACAAGTTCAAGTTCATGGACGATTTCGCCCAGTACCTGAACAAGCAGCGCCGCAAGCGCCGCGAATACATCTATTGCGGCTCGCTGTACGTCGCGCACCAGAAGCTGGATGTGAAGAACTGGCGCGAATGCCAGCAGATGCCCGGCTTCATGGCGCCGGAGCGCGGCTGGATGGATGAAGTGTTCGGCACCATGGGTTACGTCGACGCCCTGCGCGAGGTCAATCGCGAAGGCGACCAGTACAGCTGGTGGCCGGACAGCGAACAGGCCGAGATGCTCAACCTGGGCTGGCGCTTCGACTACCAGGTGCTGACCCCGGGCCTGCGCCGCTTCGTGCGCAGCGCCAAGCTGCCACGCCAGCCGCGCTTCTCCCAGCATGCGCCGCTGATCGTGGACTACGACTGGACGCTGAGCATCTGAGTCCGCCCGTACCGCCGCGAGGCGGACAGAAAAAAGCCGGCTTCGAGCCGGCTTTTTCATGTCCGCGGTACGGCTACTTGATCGGACGCCAGGTGAAGGGGTAGCGGTATTCGACCCCCTCGTTGGCCTTGATCCCGGCGATGATGACCAGCACCAGCGCGCCGATGCTCACCAGCCCCAGCAGGAAGAAGCCGACCACCACCAGCATCAGCAGGCAGCTGAGCGCGATCGCCAGGGTCACGGTGATCTGGAAGTTCATCGCCTCCTTGCCCTGCCGGTCCACGAAGGGGTCCGACTCGCGCTTGATCTGCCAGACGATCAGCGGTCCGATCAGGTTGCCGAAGGGGAAGACGAGGCACAAGAACGCCGCGAAGTGACAGAACATCGCCCATTGCCGGGCTTCCCGGCTCGGTTCGCTGTGTTGTACCGGCAGTTCCTCGCTCATCCTCTCGCTCCTTGTCGGGCACGCCGCCCGTCGGCTCAGTCGGCCAGCGCGGCGCGCTGCAGTTCGAACAGTTCGCGCAGCCCCTGCTGCGCCAGCTCCAGCATGGCATTCAGCTCGGCCGGCTGGAAGGGCACGCCCTCGGCGGTGCCCTGGACTTCGATGAAGCCGCCGGCATCGGTCATGACCACGTTCAGGTCGGTCTCGGCGGCGGAGTCTTCCAGGTAGTCCAGGTCCAGCACCGGCTCGCCCTGGTACATGCCCACGGAAACCGCGGCGACCATCTGCTTGAGCGGGTTGCCCTTGAGCGCGCCGCGCTTCTTCAGCACGGCCAGCGCATCGATCAGCGCCACGGTGGCGCCGGTGATGGACGCGGTGCGGGTGCCGCCGTCGGCCTGGATCACATCGCAGTCGATGTACAGGGTGTTCTCGCCGAGCTTGGAGAGGTCCAGCGCGGCGCGCAGGGAGCGGCCGATCAGGCGCTGGATTTCCAGGGTGCGGCCACCCTGCTTGCCGCGCGCGGCCTCGCGCTGGTTACGCTCGCCGGTGGAGCGCGGCAGCATGCCGTATTCGGCGGTCAGCCAGCCCTGGCCCTGGCCCTTGAGGAAGCGCGGCACACCGGATTCGGCGCTGACGGTGCAGATCACCTTGGTGTCGCCGAACTCGACCAGCACGGAACCCTCGGCGTGCTTGGTGTAATGGCGGGTGATACGGATCGGGCGCAGTTGGTCGGCGGCGCGGCCACTGGGACGGTTCATCGAGGCATCCTGTACAGAGTTGCTGGCGGGGGAATGTCCGCCATTATAGAGGCCAGCGGACGGGCGCAACCACCGCCGGCGTGCGGCTGCGCGCCACGCTGGGGTACAATTACCGGTTTCCGACGACTTGTCGGGCGTTTTCTCCAGACTTCAGCGAGGTAGCTCCATGGTGCACAGCATGACCGCCTTCGCCCGCGTAGAGCGGGCCGGGACCCATGGAACGCTCAGCTGGGAGCTGCGCTCGGTCAACCACCGCTACCTCGAACCCAACCTGCGCCTGCCCGAAGCCTTCCGCGACCTCGAAGGCGCGGTGCGCGAGGCGCTGCGCCAGGGCCTGTCGCGCGGCAAGGTCGAGTGCACCCTGCGCTTCATCGAGGAAAACGCCGGCAAGCCGCTGCAGGTCGACCGCGAGCGCGCCGCGCAACTGGTCGCCGCCGCCGAGACCGTCGCCGGCCTGATCCGCCAGCCCGCGCCGCTCGACCCGCTGGCCGTACTCGCCTGGCCGGGCGTGCTGGTGGCCGACGCCGCCGATCCGCAGGCGCTCAACGCCGCCGCCATGGCCGCGTTCAACCAGGCCCTCGATGACCTCAAGGCCGGCCGCGCCCGCGAAGGCGCGGAGCTTGCGAAGCTGATCGACGAACGCCTGGCCTCGATGCTCGAAGAAGTCGCCAGCCTGCGCCAGCTGGTGCCGGAAATGCTGGCCAACCAGCGCCAGAAGATCCTCGACCGCTTCGCCGAGATGAAGGCCGAGCTCGACCCGCAGCGCCTGGAGCAGGAAATGGTCCTGCTGGCGCAGAAGAGCGACGTCGCCGAGGAACTCGACCGCCTGACCACCCACGTCACCGAAGTGCGCCGCGTGCTCAAGGCCGGCGGCGCGGCCGGGCGCCGCCTGGATTTCCTGATGCAGGAGCTCAACCGCGAGGCCAACACCCTGGGCTCCAAGGCCTTCGACCCGCGCTCCACCCAGGCCGCGGTCAACCTCAAGGTGCTGATCGAGCAGATGCGCGAGCAGGTCCAGAATATCGAGTAAACCGGGCGTTTCCCGGCTACCAACCGTCAACCGCAACTCCAGGAAAGCGCCATGTCCGGCACCCTGTACATCGTTTCCGCTCCGTCCGGCGCCGGCAAGACCAGCCTGGTCAAGGCGCTGCTCGACGCCATGCCCGCCGTGCGCGTCTCCGTCTCCCACACCACCCGCGGCATGCGCCCGGGCGAAGTGGACGGGGTGAACTACCACTTCGTCGCACGCGACACCTTCACCGCCATGCTCGAACGCGACGAGTTCCTCGAGCACGCGGAAGTCTTCGGCAACCTCTACGGCACCTCGCAGCGCTGGGTGGAGAAGACCCTCAAGGAAGGCCTCGACCTGATCCTCGAGATCGACTGGCAGGGCGCCCAGCAGGTGCGCCGGCTGATGCCCCAGGCGCAGTCGATCTTCATCCTGCCGCCGAGCCAGGAAGCCCTGCGCCAGCGCCTGACCAACCGCGGCCAGGACGCCGACGAGGTGATCGAGCGGCGCATGCTCGAAGCCGTCAGCGAGATGAGCCACTACGTCGAGTACGATCACCTGGTGATCAACGACGACTTCGCCCACGCGCTGGAGGACCTCAAGGCGATCTTCCGTGCCCGCCAGCTGCGCCAGGACGCCCAGCAGCAGCGCCATACCGAACTGCTGCAACAATTGCTGGCCTGAATGGGAAGCGCGAAGGCTCTTCCATAAAGATTGGCGATTTTTTAGACTATTCAGTCCGCCCGGTATTTTCCGGGCATTCATTTTCGTAACGAGGAACACCATGGCCCGCGTCACCGTTGAAGACTGCCTGGACAACGTCGATAACCGTTTCGAGCTGGTCATGCTCGCCACCAAGCGTTCGCGCCAACTGGCCACCGGCGGCAAGGAGCCCAAGGTGCCGTGGGAAAACGACAAGCCCACCGTGGTCGCTCTGCGCGAGATCGCTTCCGGTCTGGTGGATGCTGAAATCGTTCAGCAGGAGGACGTGGTTGAAGAAGAGCCGCTGTTCGCTGCATTCGAAGACGAGGCCAACAACGAGGCCCTGTAAGTCGATGTCGGGCCGACGAAAAGGCGCGCCGCGACGTTCTGCTCGGCAGGGGGTGAACCCATGCCGGGCATAGATGCATTCGCCGACCGACTGTCGAGTTACCTAGGCCCGGACCAGGTCAACCTGGTCCGCCGCGCCTACTACTACGCCGAGCAGGCCCATGACGGGCAGCGCCGCCGCAGCGGCGAGGCCTACGTCACCCATCCGCTCGCCGTCGCCAACATCCTCGCCGACATGCACATGGACCATCAGAGCCTGATGGCGGCCATGCTGCACGACGTGATCGAGGACACCGGCATCGCCAAGGAGGCGCTCATCGCGCAGTTCGGCGAAACCGTCGCGGAGCTGGTGGACGGGGTCAGCAAGCTGACCCAGATGAACTTCGAGTCCAAGGCCGAGGCGCAGGCCGAGAACTTCCAGAAGATGGCCATGGCCATGGCGCGCGACATCCGCGTGATCCTGGTCAAGCTGGCCGACCGCCTGCACAACATGCGCACCCTGGAAGTGCTGTCGGGCGAGAAGCGCCGGCGCATCGCCAAGGAAACCCTGGAAATCTACGCGCCCATCGCCAACCGGCTGGGCATGCACAGCATGCGCGTGGAATTCGAGGACCTGGGCTTCAAGGCCATGCACCCGATGCGCTCCGAGCGCATCCGCCAGGCGGTGAAGAAGGCCCGCGGCAATCGCCGCGAGATCGTCGGCAAGATCCAGGAATCGCTGGTCAACTGCCTCGCCCGCGAAGGCATGGAAGGCCAGGTCCTGGGCCGCGAGAAGCACCTGTTCAGCATCTACAAGAAGATGCGCGGCAAGCGCAAGGCGTTCACCGAGATCATGGACGTCTACGCCTTCCGCATCATCGTCGACAAGGTCGACACCTGCTACCGCGTGCTCGGCGCCGTGCACAACCTGTACAAGCCGTTCCCCGGCCGCTTCAAGGACTACATCGCGATTCCCAAGGCCAACGGCTACCAGTCGTTGCACACCACGCTGTTCGGCATGCACGGCGTGCCCATCGAGATCCAGATCCGCACCCGCGAGATGGAAGAGATGGCCAACCACGGGATCGCCGCGCACTGGCTGTACAAGTCCAGCGAGGACGAGTCGCCCAAGGGCACCCACGCCCGCGCCCGCCAGTGGGTGAAGGGCATCCTCGAACTGCAGCAGCGCGCCGGAAACTCGCTGGAATTCATCGAGAACGTGAAGATCGACCTGTTCCCGGACGAGGTCTACGTCTTCACGCCCAAGGGCCGCATCATGGAGCTGCCCAAGGGCTCCACGGCGGTCGACTTCGCCTACGCGGTGCACACCGACGTCGGCAACAGCTGCATCGCCTGCCGCATCAACCGCCGCCTGGCGCCGCTGTCCGAACCGCTGCAGAGCGGCGCGACGGTGGAAATCGTCACCGCGCCGGGCACCCGGCCGAACCCGGCCTGGCTCAACTTCGTGGTCACCGGCAAGGCGCGCACGCACATCCGCCACGCGCTCAAGCTGCAGCGCCGCTCCGAGTCGATCAACCTCGGCGAGCGCCTGCTGAACAAGACCCTCGCCGGCTTCGACAGCCACCTGGAGAAGATCCCGCAGGAACGCATCCAGGCCGTGCTCGCCGAGTACCGCATGGAGGTCTTCGAGGACCTGCTGGAAGAGATCGGCCTGGGCAACCGCATGGCCTACGTGGTCGCCCGCCGCCTGCTGTCCAGCGAGGGCGAGGGCGCCGCGCCGAGCAGCGAAGGGCCGCTGGCGATCCGCGGCACCGAGGGCCTGGTGCTCAGCTACGCCAAGTGCTGCACGCCGATCCCGGGCGACCCGATCGTCGGCTACCTGTCCGCCGGCAAGGGCATGGTGGTGCACCTGGAAAGCTGCAAGAACATCAGCGAGATCCGCCACAACCCGGAAAAATGCATCCAGCTCAGCTGGGCCAAGGATGTCACCGGGGAATTCAACGTCGAACTGCGCGTCGAACTGGAGCACCAGCGCGGCCTGATCGCCCTGCTCGCCACCAGCGTCAACGCCGCCGACGGCAATATCGAGAAGATCAGCATGGACGAGCGCGATGGCCGCATCAGCGTGGTCCAGCTGGTCGTCAGCGTGCATGACCGCGTGCACCTGGCCCGCGTCATCAAGAAGCTGCGCGCGCTCAAGGGCGTGAGTCGCATCACCCGCATGCGCAGCTGATCCCACCCCAAGGAGTCGACATGACCAAGAGCGTTATCCACACCGACAAGGCCCCTGCCGCCATCGGCACCTATTCCCAGGCGATCAAGGCCGGCAACACCGTCTATGTCTCCGGTCAGATCCCGCTGAACCCGCAGACCATGGAACTGGTCGAGGGCTTCGAAGAGCAGACCGTCCAGGTCTTCGAGAACCTCAAGGCCGTGATCGAAGCCTCCGGCGGCTACCTGCACGACGTGGCCAAGCTGAACATCTTCCTCACCGACCTGTCGCACTTCGCCAAGGTCAACGAGATCATGGGCAAGTACTTCACCCAGCCCTACCCGGCCCGCGCCGCCATCGGCGTCGCCGCCCTGCCCAAGGGCGCCCAGGTCGAGATGGACGCCATCGTCGTCCTGGAATAAGCGATACGGCATTCCCACGGGGCCCCAGCGGCCCCGTTCTCTTGTCTGCTAGGAGCAAACATGCGTCGCGCCCTGATCCTGAGCGCCCTGATCGGCCTGCTCACCGGCTGTGCCGGCACCCCGCCCGATCCTTCCGGCGTCTGGGTCAACCAGGCTGCCATCGACGCCGCCGGCAAGGGCGGCAAGCTGCGCGAGGCGCTGCTGGGCTACGGCCCGAACCTGGAATGGAAGATCGACACCAAGGCCAGCCAGGCCACCTTCAGCAACGGCTTCGAGCTGGGCGAAGGCCAGCTGACCCAGGTCGATCCCAGGCACTACCGCGTCGACTTCTACGGCAGCAACCAGGAAACCCTGGAACTGGACGGCAAGGAACTGGTGCAGGTGGGCAGCGACAACTGGCCCGAGCAGCGCTTCCTCCGCCCGAAGCAGCAGCCCGCCGCGCAGAGCCCGGCCGGCAGCACCTTCGAGAACGCCCTGTACGCCGCCTACCTGAGCGGTACCTGGGTGATCGAGGAAGGCCAGGGCAAGGGCAGCGAGGTGAAGTTCCTGCCCAACGGCGGCCTCGAAGGCATGCCCGGCGCCGACCGCTACGCGCTGTGCCTGGCCGGCGACTGCGCGGCCATGAGCGGCGACAACGACAGCATCTGGCTGCAACAGGGCCAGCAGGGCCGCGAATACCTGTTCGAACGCGACGGCGACACGCTGGAGCTGTTCGAAGCGGTGAACCGCGCCCAGGCCGACGAGATGCCGCAGTACGTGCCGGGCAACAAGGTCTGGACGCTGGAACGCGACTGATCCTCGGGAGCGGGCTGTATCAATGCAGCCCGCTCCACAGCAGCCACCCGCCCAGCGCCAGCAGCAGGCCGCCGCAAATCCGGTCCAGCGCCGTCACCTTGCGCTTCAGCCAGCCGCGCCAGCGCGGGCGGTCCAGCAGGCGCACCAGCAACAGGTCCCACAGCAGCACCACCGCGCCCATCCACAGCACGCAGGCGCCCAGCGCCCAGCCGGGCAGGTGGAACTGGCCGAGCACGCCGAACAGCCCGGTGTAGAAGATCGGCAGCTTCGGGTTCAGGCTGCTGGCCAGGAAGCCCTCGCGCAGCCCGCGCAGAAATCCTCCGGCGCGCTGCCGGCCCGACTCCGTGGGAATCTCCAGCTCCCGCCGCGCCAGCAGCGCCTGGCTGCCGAGCCAGACGAAATAGGCACCGCCGAGCAACTGCACCACGCGCAGCCCGCGGCTCGCCACCTCCGGCAACAGGCCGAGGACGAACAGCACCAGCAACATGCTCGCCAGATTGGCCAGGGTGATGCCCGCCGCGCAGCCGTCCGCATGCCGGCGCCCGCGCAGCAGCGCGGCGCGGATCAGCAGGAAGAAGTCCGGCCCCGGCGACAGCAGGGCGGCGAAGTGGGTGCTGGCGACCAGCGCGAAGGCGGCGAACATGGCGATCTCCCGAGAGCGGCGGAGCGGCAGTCTGGAATCGCCGGGGTCCGCCAGTCTTGGAAGAAACTCAGGTGCGCGTGGCGCGCAGGAAGCGTCCCGGGGTGACGCCGGTGAAGCGGCGGAAGGTCCCGGAGAAATGCGCCTGGTCGTAGAAACCCAGCGCCAGCGCGACCTCCAGCGGCTTCTCGCCCGCCACCAGCAGGCGCTTGGCCTCGCGGACGCGGCGCTGCAGCAGGTAGGTGTGCGGCGGCACGCCGTAGGCCGTGCGGAAGGCCTCGATCAGGTGGCGCGGATGGCGCTGCAGCAGGGCCGCCAGCTCGTCGAGGCTCACGGCTTCGCGGTAGTGCGCCTCCAGGTAATCGCGCAGGCGCGCGGTGACGCCACCGTCGCGGGACGCCGAGGGCGCCGCGCGCAGGCCGCCGTGGCGGACGAACACCAGTTCCAGCAGCGCCAGCAGTTCGCTCTCCAGCGCCAGCGCATCGTTGCGCTCGAACTCCGTGACCACGCGCTTGAGCGCCGCCGCCACCTGGCCGTCGTCAGGCGGATTGAGCGCCTGGAAGCCGCGCGGCAACTGCTTGCGCCCGAGCAGCGGCAGCAGGCGCGCTTCCTCGATGTAGAGCATGCGGTAGATCAGCCGCTCCGACTCGGCATTGCCGGTGTGCGGCTCCTCCGGGTTCATCAGCGACAGGGTGCCGGCGGGCAGCACGTGGTGCGTGCCGCGGCACTGGTAGCCGCCGGCACCGTGGAGGATGGCGCCGATGGCGAAGGCATCGTGGCTGTGACGGCCGAACGGCTGGCCGGAGAAGTCCGCATGGAACAACTCCACCCCCGGCAACCAGGGGCGCGCCAGCAGCCGGTTGGCGTCCATCTCAGTCGTCCTTGCCGGCGAGGATCGCCGCGTAGCCGTCGCGGAAGCTCGGGTAGCGCGGCGCCCAGCCCAGCGCGCGGGCGCGGGCGTTGCTGCAGCGCTTGCTGCCGGCGCGGCGCACGCTCTGCTCGTCGGACCAGCGGCTGACGCCCATCTGCTCGCGCAGCCAGGCGACCACGTCGTGCAGCGCCGCCGGGTCGTCATCGACGCCGAGGTAGCAGTCTTCCAGCGCTACGCCGCTGCGGTCGGCTTCCAGCAACGCGGCCAGCAGGCTGGCGGCGTCCTCGGCGTGGATGCGGTTGGCGTACAGCGGCGGCTCGCTGGCCACCCGGTAGCCGTCGCGCACCTGCTTGAGCAGCCATTCGCGGCCGGGGCCGTAGATGCCGGTCAGGCGCACCACGCTGGCGGGAATGCCGCTCCGCAGCGCCAGCCGCTCGGCTTCGAGCATCACGCTGCCGGAATAGCTCTGCGCCTCGGCCGGGGACGTCTCGTCGATCCACTCGCCGTCGCGCTGGGCATACACGCTGCTGCTGGAGACGAACAACAGGCGCCGGGGCACCTGCCCGCGCTGCTGCAGCCAGCCGAGGGTGTTGCGCAGGCCGTCGACGTAGGCGGTGCGGTAGCCGGCTTCGTCGTGCTGGGTCGCGGCCGCGCAGAACACCAGGTAATCCAGCCTGCCCACCGGCCAGGTGTCCGGACATTCGAGCTGCGCCAGGTCGCCGGCCACCGGCAGCACCTCGAAGGGCAGCGCGGCGATGTTGCGGCGCAGGCCGTGGACGCGCCAGTCGCGCGCCGCCAGTTGCCGCCCCAGACGGCTGCCGACGTCGCCGCATCCGACGATCATCAGGCTCGGGAAGGTGCTCGTGCTCATGCTCGGCTCCGTGAATCGGGGCAGCGAGTTTAGCGCGGTTGGTTCGCGGCGGTGCAGCCGCTATGCTTGGGCCACCTCAACGGATTAGTCGCCATGACCCTCACCGAACTGCGCTATATCGTCACGCTTGCCCAGGAGCAACATTTCGGCCGCGCCGCGGAGCGCTGCCACGTCAGCCAGCCGACCCTCTCGGTCGGCGTGAAGAAGCTGGAAGACGAGCTCGGCGTGCTGATCTTCGAGCGCAGCAAGAGCGCCGTGCGCCTGACCCCGGTGGGCGAAGGCATCGTCGCGCAGGCGCAGAAGGTGCTGGAGCAGGCGCAGGGCATCCGCGAACTGGCGCAGGCCGGCAAGAACCAGCTGACCTCGCCGCTGAAGGTCGGCGCCATCTACACCATCGGCCCGTACCTGTTCCCGCACCTGATCCCGCAGCTGCACCGGGTCGCCCCGCAGATGCCGCTGTACATCGAGGAAAACTTCACCCACATCCTGCGCGACAAGCTGCGCACCGGCGAGCTGGACGCGATCATCATCGCCCTGCCGTTCCAGGAAGCCGACGTGCTGACCCTGCCGCTGTTCGACGAGCCGTTCTACGTGCTGATGCCCGCAGACCACCCGTGGACGACCAAGCCGAGCATCGATGCCGAACTGCTCAACGACAAGAGCCTGCTGCTGCTGGGCGAAGGCCACTGCTTCCGCGACCAGGTGCTGGAAGCCTGCCCGACCACCCGCAAGGGCGACGAGAACAAGCACACCACGGTGGAATCCAGCTCGCTGGAAACCATCCGCCACATGGTCGCCTCGGGCCTGGGCGTGTCGGTGCTGCCGTTCTCCGCGGTGGACAGCCACCACTACGCACCCGGGGTGATCGAGGTTCGCCCGTTCACCGCGCCGGTGCCCTTCCGCACCGTCGCCATCGCCTGGCGCGCCAGCTTCCCGCGGCCGCGCGCCATCGAGGTGCTGGCCGACTCGATCCGCCTGTGCTCGGTCGCCAAGCCGACCGTCAAGGGTGAAGCCGAGCCGGCATGACCGAGCTGTCGAACGTTCCGGTCACCGCGCTCAAGGGCGTGGGCGCGGCGCTGGAAGAAAAACTGGCGAAGGTCGGCCTGGAAAACCTCCAGGACATCCTCTTCCACCTGCCGCTGCGCTACCAGGACCGTACCCGCATCACCCCCATCGGCGCGCTGCGGCCGGGGCAGGATGCGGTGGTCGAAGGCGTGGTCTCCGGCGCCGACGTGGTGATGGGCAAGCGCCGCAGTCTATTGGTGCGCCTGCAGGACGGCACCGGCACCCTCAGCCTGCGCTTCTACCACTTCAGCCAGGCGCAGAAGGAAAACCTCAAGCGCGGCACGCACCTGCGCTGCTACGGCGAAGCGCGCCCCGGCGCCTCGGGCCTGGAGATCTACCACCCGGAATACCGCTCGCTCACCGACGCCGCCGCGGCGCCGGTGGAGCAGACGCTCACGCCGATCTACCCGACCACCGAAGGCCTCACCCAGCAGCGCCTGCGCCAGCTCAGCGAGCAGACGCTGCAGCGCCTGGGCCCGTCGAGCCTGCCGGACTGGCTGCCGGCGGAACTGGCCCGCGACTACCGCCTCGGCCCGCTCGACGAGGCCATCCGCTACCTGCACCGGCCGCCGCCGGACGCCGACCTGGAAGAACTTGCCGAAGGCCGCCACTGGGCGCAGCACCGCCTGGCCTTCGAGGAGCTGCTGACCCACCAGCTGTCGCTGCAGCGCCTGCGCGAAAGCGTGCGCTCCCAGGCCGCGCCGCAGCTGCCGCCGGCCAGGCGCCTGCCGCCGCTGTACCTGAAGAACCTCGGCTTCAAGCCCACCGGCGCGCAGCAGCGGGTCGGCGCGGAAATCGCCTACGACCTGGCGCAGCCCGAACCCATGCTGCGCCTGGTGCAGGGCGACGTGGGCGCCGGCAAGACGGTGGTCGCCGCCCTCGCCGCGCTGCAGGCGCTGGAAGCCGGCTACCAGGTGGCGCTGATGGCGCCGACCGAGATTCTCGCCGAGCAGCACTTCCTCAACTTCAGCAAGTGGCTGCAGCCGCTGGGCATCGAGGTCGCCTGGCTGGCCGGCAAGCTCAAGGGCAAGGCCCGCGCCGCCGCGCTGGAACAGATCGGCGGCGGCGTGCCGATGATCGTCGGCACCCACGCGCTGTTCCAGGACGAAGTGAAGTTCAAGCGCCTGGCCCTGGTGATCATCGACGAGCAGCACCGCTTCGGCGTGCAGCAGCGCCTCGCCCTGCGCCAGAAAGGCGTGGACGGCCGGCTCTGCCCGCACCAGCTGATCATGACCGCCACGCCCATCCCGCGAACCCTGGCGATGAGCGCCTACGCCGACCTGGACACCTCGATCCTCGACGAACTGCCGCCCGGCCGCACCCCGGTGAACACCGTGCTGGTGGCCGACAGCCGCCGCATCGAGGTGATCGAGCGGGTGCGCGCCGCCTGCCGCGAAGGGCGCCAGGCCTACTGGGTCTGCACGCTGATCGAGGAATCGGAAGAGTTGACCTGCCAGGCTGCGGAAACCACCTACGAGGAACTGTCCTCGGCGCTGGGCGAACTGCGCGTCGGCCTGATCCACGGGCGCATGAAGCCGGCGGACAAGGCCGTGGTGATGGAAGCCTTCAAGGAAGGGATGCTGCAGCTGCTGGTGGCGACCACGGTGATCGAGGTCGGCGTGGACGTGCCCAACGCCAGCCTGATGATCATCGAGAACCCCGAGCGCCTCGGCCTCGCCCAGCTGCACCAGCTGCGCGGCCGCGTCGGCCGGGGCAGCGCGGCGAGCCATTGCGTGCTGCTCTACCACCCGCCGCTGTCGCAGATCGGCCGCGAACGCCTGGGGATCATGCGCGAGACCTGCGACGGCTTCGTCATCGCCGAGAAGGACCTGGAGCTGCGCGGCCCCGGCGAGATGCTCGGCACCCGCCAGACCGGCCTGCTGCAGTTCAAGGTCGCCGACCTGATGCGCGACGCCGACCTGCTGCCGGCGGTGCGCGATGCCGCCCAGGCGCTGCTGGCGCACTGGCCGCAATCGGTCAGCCCCTTGCTGGCACGCTGGCTGCGCCACGGCCAGCAATACGGGCAAGTGTGACGTAGCTCACTCTCGCCGGTCGGCTGACTGGCCGGTCACGCTCGCTAGCTGGTTATACTCCGACCCAGCCGTTGATAACCGGATCACATTCATGAGCGACGCCGCCCGCGCCCCGTCCCCTTCATCGCAGGCCCCCGAGGTCATCCTGCAGCTGCTCGACAAGCTGGGGATCGCCTATCGCGAGGTCCGCGATACCCCGACCCTGCCCAGCTCCCGCCGTGTCCAAGCCGGCCTGCTGGAGGACGGCGTCGGCACGCTGCTGGTGCTATTCCCGCAGAACCAGCTGCTCGACCTCAACCGCCTGGCCGAACTCACCGGCCGCAAGCTGGTGGCGATCAAGCCCGAACGCCTGGAGCGCATGCTCGGCAAGCACCGGCTCGGCCGCCTGCCGGCGCTGCCGCCGCTGACCAGTTCGCCCTGCCTGTATGACGAGCGCCTGCTGCAGGAGCCGCAGCTGCTGATCGAGTCCGGCGCCGCCGGCACCCTGCTGGAGATCGACACCCCGGCGTTCCGCGGCCTGCTGGAAAAAGCCAGCGCCGCGCGCTTCGGCGTGCTGCTGGAGGCCATCCGGCCGAACCTCGACCGCCCGGACGACGACCGCGCCGAGATCACCCAGGCAGTGCAGGCGTTCACCGCCCGCCGCATCCAGCAGCGCCTGGAGGAAACCATCGAGATTCCGCCGCTGCCGGAAACCGCGCAGAAGATCATCAAGCTGCGCGTCGACCCCAACGCCACGGTGGACGACATCACCGGCGTGGTCGAAACCGACCCGGCGCTGGCCGCCCAGGTGGTCAGCTGGGCCGCCTCGCCCTACTACGCCGCGCCCGGCAAGATCCGCTCGGTGGAAGACGCCATCGTCCGCGTGCTGGGCTTCGACCTGGTGATCAACCTGGCCCTGGGCCTGGCGCTGGGCAAGACCCTCAGCCTGCCCAAGGACCAGCCGCAGCACGCCACGCCCTACTGGCACCAGGCGATCTACACCGCCGCGGTGATCGAGGGCCTGACCCGCGCCATCCCGCGCGCCGAGCGCCCGGAAGCCGGCCTGACCTACCTCGGCGGCCTGCTGCACAGCATCGGCTACCTGGTCCTGGCGCACATCTTCCCGCCGCACTTCTCGCTGATCTGCCGGCACCTGGAAGTGAACCCGCACGTCGAGCACAACCTCGTCGAGCAGCACCTGCTGGGCATCACCCGCGAGCAGATCGGCGCCTGGCTGATGCGCGCCTGGGACATGCCCGAGGAGATCTACACCGCCCTGCGCTTCCAGCACGACCCGTCCTACGCCGGCGACTGCGCGACCTACGCCAACCTGGTGTGCCTGGCCACCCGCCTGCTGCGCAACCACGGCATCGGCAGCGGTCCGGAGACGAGCATCCCGCAGGAACTGCTGGACCGCCTGGACATTCCCCGCGAAAAGGCCGAGGACGCCGTGCGCAAGGTGCTCGAAGCCGAAGCCGTGCTGCGCGAACTGGCCAGCCAGTTCAGCCCGGGGCACTGACAGCAGGCTCTGCCTCGCCCGTAGGATGGCGTGGAGCGAAGCGATACCCATCGATGTCTACGCTGCGTTCACAGCATGGCTATCGCCTAGGCTCCACCCATCCTACGTGGCGGCACTCGGCGCAACTTACCCATCGAAAATGAAAAAGGCCCCTGTCAGGGTAATGCTGTTCACTTAAGCATTTGAGCTGTTGCCCGGGCTCCCCGAGAATCCGATGCCAGGTCTCTGGCATCGGATTTTTTATGTCTTTCCAACAGCAATTGCTCGATCTGGGCGAGTTGTTCAACTTCTCGGATCTCAGCACCTTCACCCAGAACATCCCGATCGAGTGGGTGGCGTCGGCACTGGGTCTTTCCGCGCAGGCCACCATCCGACGGCGGCGCCTGCCCAGCGATCAGGTGCTCTGGCTGGTGCTCGGCATGGCCTTGTTCCGCGACGAGCCGGTCCATGAGGTGGCGCGGCGCCTGAACATCTGCGCCCAGGGACTGGCCTCTCACGACCTGCTGGCCCGCAGCGGGGTCACCGAGGCCCGCAAACGGCTAGGGGCCGATCCGGTGGAGTGGCTGTTTCGCCAGACCGGTCACCACTGGGGGCGCGAGCGCTATGACGGTGATACCTGGCAGGGCCTGCAGGTCTTGGCCGTGGACGGTGCGCTCCTGCGCACCCCGGATACCCCCGAGCTACGGGAGCATTTCGGCTCCGGTAATACCGCCACCGACCGCCAGACGCCGTTTCCCATGCTGCGCCTCGTAGCCCTGATGAACGTGCGCTCGCACCTGATTCTGGATGCCCAACTGAGCCCCTACCGGCGCAGTGAAATGCGCCTGGCTGATGCGTTTGTGCAGCAGATTCCCAGCCATTCGGTGACGCTGTTCGACAAGGGATTCTGGAGTGCCAACCTGTTGCTGGGCCTGGCCAGCGGCGACAACCGTCACTGGTTGATTCCGGCCCGCAAGGCGTTGGTCAGCGAGGAGATCGATCGCTACGGCAAAGGGGACCGCCTGCTGCGGATGCGGGTGTCAGCCCAGGCGAGGAAGCGCAATCCGAATCTGCCCTGCTACTGGGAGGTGCGGGAAGTCAGCTACGAGAGACAGGGCAAGGTCAAAACCGTACTGACCTCGCTGCCAGCCGATATCTACAGCGCCAAGGCCATTGCCAATCTGTATCAGGAACGCTGGGAGATCGAACTGGGCTTCCGCGATATCAAGAGCTCCCTGCAACAGAACGCAGTGACCCTGCGCAGTAAGAAAATCGAACTGATCTACCAGGAAGTCTGGGGACTGTTGCTGGCCTACAACATCATTCGCCGCGAGGCGAGCCAGGCCGCAGTGGCCTTTGGCCGTGCTCCCGGCGACATCCGCTTCAAGCCGGTGGCTCACTACATCGCCGTGCAACTGATCGTGATGGCGGCGGCCAACCCGGTTTCCGCGACAGGACGACGCTTATCGGAGTTGCGGGCGGGAATCGGCGGGTTGTTCCTGGATCACCGCCCAAGGCCTTCACGACCCCGGACGGTGAAGATGTCCAAGACCCGCTACCCGGTAGACCGCAAGGCCGCTCCGCTTAAGTGAACAGCATTACCCTGTCAGGGGCCTTTTTCCGTCCGCGCGCTTCTCTCCGCCGCTGCTCAGGCAGCCTTCTTGTCGCTGCCCGGGGCGCTCTTCCTCTTCGGCTTGAGGTACTTCACCAGCCCCTGGAACCAGATCACCAGCGCCGGGTTGCCCTGGATCCGGATGTCCTTGTTCTGGATGCCCTGCATGAACGCCAGCTGCGGGTTCTTCGAGGTCATGGTGGCGAAGCCGTAGGCGCCGTCCCTGAAGCCGAGCGCGAAGGCCGGCTGCGGGTGGCTGCCGCGGCGGGCGGTGACGCGCAGGTTGCTGACGATGTAGTGGCGGGCGACCTTGCCGTCGAGGGTGTGCAGCTGGAACACCAGGTCCTTGCCTTCCAGTTGCTTCCGGAACGCCGGATTCTCCTGGCTGGCCTTGGCCATCATGCGTCCGAGCAGCCACAGCAAAAGACGGAATTTCATGCACAAACCTCGATGTTCGAGACAAAAGTCCGCGCATTGTAGCCATATTGGAAAGGGACTACATCCGATCTTTAGGAGGGGAAAGGTAACAGGATGAGGCGACCCGGAGCCGCTCGGCTCCGGGTTCCAGGCGATCAGTTGACCGCGTCTTTCAGCGCCTTGCCCGGCTTGAAGGCGACGGTGTTGCTGGCTTTGATCTTTACCGGCTGGCCGGTCTGCGGGTTCTTGCCGGTGCGGGCGCCACGGTGGCGCTGGATGAAGGTGCCAAAACCGACAAGGGTGACGCTGTCCTTGCGATTGAGCGCGCCAGTGATTTCATCCAGCAGCGCGTTCAGTACCTTGTTGGCTTGTTCTTTGGTGAGGTCGGCCTTCTCGGCGATCGCGGCGGCGAGTTCTGGTTTACGCATAGGTGTAGATGCCTCTTTGACGGTTTGTTGTTGTTGTGTCCGTGCTGTCTTCCCAACAGCGCCCAAGGCACCGCAGGCTTGCCGTACAGGCTCTAGGCTGCGGCAGACGGGGGGAGGATGGCACGCCGTACGCAGGTGCGCCAGTATCGTCTGACAATTTGCGAACACATTCCCACGGCAAAAACGCCACCATAGAGGTCTTTTACGCCAGAAGAGCCGGCAACTCCTTGTTAAGCGAGAGTTTTTCGCTGACGGCGGCCCCGGTCAGCGCATACCCGAGCAGTCGACCGGCGGTATCGCGGCACAGCACCTTGAGGTCCGCGCCAGAGCCTTCCACCTGCCATTCGCCGGCGCTGCCGCGCGGCGGCGGCGAGACCACCAGCGGGCACACCGGGGTCTTCACGGTCACCGGCATCGGGCCGTAGGCCACGGCGGTCGGCTTGCCCGCCAGGGTCTGCGCCAGCGCGCGGGCGCAGGACATCAGCGGCATCACGTAGAGCAGGTTGAGGCCATCGACCTCGGCGCAGTCGCCCAGGGCGTAGACGTTGGCGTGGGAGGTGCGCAGCTCGCGGTCGACCCTCACGCCGCGATTGACCTCCAGCCCCGCGGCGGCGGCGAGGTCGATGCGCGGACGCAGGCCGACGGCGGAAACCACCAGGTCGCAGGGGATCACGCTGCCGTCGGAGAGGTGCGCCTCCAGGGCCTCGCCCGCGTGCTGCAGGCGGTCGAGCACCGGACCGAGGTGGAAGCGCACGCCGAGGCCTTCCAGGCCGCGCTGCACCGCCTGGGCGGCGGCCGAGTGGAGCAGGCCGGGCATCACCTGCTCGCAGGGCGCCACGACGTCGATCTGGAAGCCGCCGCTGGAGAGGTCGTTGGCGAACTCGCAGCCGATCAGCCCGGCGCCCAGCAGCAGGACGCGGCGCTTGCCGGCGGCGGCGCGGCGGAAGCGCGCGTAGTCCTCCAGGTCGTTGATCGGGAAGATCAGCTCCCGGGCGTCGCCGTCCACCGGCACGCGAATGGTGTCCGCGCCCCAGGCCAGCACCAGGTCGCGGTAGCGGACTTCCTCTTCGCCGATCCGGATGCGCCGGCGTTCCGGGTCGATGCCGGTGACGCGGGTGTGGGTGAGGATGCGCGCCTTGAGCTGTTCGGCCATGGCGCCCGGCTCGGCCATGGCCAGGCCGTCGGCGTCCTTGTCCTTGGAGAACCCGGTGGAGAGCATCGGCTTGGAATAGGACCGGCCGTCGTCGGCGGTGATCAGCAGCAGCGGCGTCTCGCCGTCGAGCTTGCGCCACTCGCGCGCCAGGTTGTAGCCGGCCAGGCCGGTACCGATGATCACCAGCGGTGCGTTCTCGCTCATTGCTCTGTCCACCTCAAAAGATGCCACTTCGGAAAGACGGCACGACGGCCGTCTGTGCTGAAACCTGGAATCCATCCAGAACCTTGTTCCGCCGGCGCGCAGCCGGGCCAGGGAGGGATTCTCAGGAGATTTCGATCATCTCGAAGTCCTGCTTGCCGGCCCCGCAGTCCGGGCACACCCAGTCCGGGGAAATGTCTTCCCAGCGGGTGCCGGGCGGGATGCCTTCGTCCGGCAGCCCCAGCGCCTCGTCATAGATGAAGCCACAGATCACGCATTGCCATTTGCGCATCGGCCAGGTCCTCCGCGGATTGCCGGTGAAACTAATGGATTTGCCCGCATCGGCCAACGGCGGGCGCGCCGCCGGGCCTCGTCAGCAGGGTCAACCCGGCGCTGCCCCTGAGTCTACGCCGTCAGGGACAGGGCGGCCCGCCGGGGGCCAGAAACGCCGACGGCGGCCCGAAGGCCGCCGTCGCGGGTCGAGCCGGGCGGGATCAGCCGATCTCGATCATCTCGAAGTCCTGCTTGCTGACGCCGCAGTCCGGGCACAGCCAGTCTGCCGGCACGTCTTCCCAGCGGGTTCCGGCGGCGATGCCCTCGTCCGGCCAACCCTTGGATTCGTCATAGATCAGGCCACACACCACGCACTGCCACTTCTTCATCGGCTACCACCTCGCATTCTCGTACCCTGGAACGTCGTTGCGTCCTGTGTCGGCTTTGTACTGGCGATGGGCCCGGCGCGCAAGTACCGACCGACCGGCCAAACCTTTGGTGGGGTACGGCGTAAGGCACTCTTGCACAGAACGCAATCGGCCACGCAAAGCCGCCATGTTAAGCTGCCGCGTCCCTGGTCACCCGCAGTCACCACCGTGCCCGACGCCGCCCTGTCCCATCCGCCCCGCTGGCTTTCCGCCGCCCAGTTGCACCCCGCGCCCTCCGCCCAGGTCCTGGACTGGCTGTTCGACGAAGGCTCGCTGACGCGCCGGCTGACCGCCCTGTCCGCCGGCGGCTTCGCGGTGCAGCCGCTGGCCGAGGGCTGGCACCGGATGCGCGCGGACGAATGCGCCGCCCTGGGCGTGGCCGACGGCAGCCTGGGCTGGGTCCGCGAGGTGTACCTGAAGGGCCACGGCCAGCCCTGGGTGTTCGCCCGCAGCGTCGCCGCGCGCAACGCCCTGGAAGGCTCCGGCTTCGACCTGCGCCTGCTCGGCAGCCGCTCCCTGGGCGAGCTGCTGTTCAGCGACCGCGCCTTCCAGCGCGGGCCCATCGAGGTGTGCCGCTACCCGGCCGCCTGCATGCCCGCCGAAGTCCGCTGCGAGCGCCCCTGGGGGCGCCGCTCGCTGTTCAGCCGCGACGGCCTCGGCGTGCTGGTCGCCGAAGTATTCCTGCCCACGCTCTGGCACCGGCTGGAAGAACAGTCCGTATAATCCCCGGATCGCTTCCGGAGGCCGCCATGTTCGTCGCCCTGATCAAACCCCTCGCCCGCCTGCATCCCCGCGCCTGGGACTTCCTCCAGCTGACGCGCATGGACAAGCCGATCGGCATCTACCTGCTGCTCTGGCCGACGCTGTGGGCGCTGTGGATGGCCAGCGGCGGCGTGCCGAGCGTGAAGAACCTGGTGATCTTCACCCTCGGCACCGTGCTGATGCGCGCCGCCGGCTGCGTGATCAACGACTTCGCCGACCGCAAGCTCGACGGCCACGTCGAGCGCACCAAGGCCCGCCCGCTGGCCACCGGCAGGATCACGGTGCGCGAGGCCTGGATCGCCTTCTTCGTGCTGCTGGGCGCCAGCTTCCTGCTGGTGCTGTGCACCAATGCGCAGACCATCTGGCTGTCCTTCGGCGGCGCGGCGGTGGCGGCGCTCTACCCGTTCATGAAGCGCTACACCTATTACCCGCAGGTGGTGCTGGGCGCGGCCTTCTCCTGGGGCATTCCGATGGCCTTCACCGCGGCGGGCGGCACCCTGCCGGCGGTGGCCTGGCTGCTGTTCTTCGCCAACGTGCTATGGACCGTGGCCTACGACACCTACTATGCGATGACCGACCGCGAGGACGACCTGAAGATGGGCATGAAGTCCACGGCGATCCTCTTCGGCGATGCCGACCGGGTGATCAACCTGACGCTGCAGGGCCTGATGCTCCTGCTGCTGATCCTGGCCGGCAACAAGCTGGCGATGCACCTGTATTACTACCTGGGCCTGGCCGTGGCGGCGGGCTGCTTCGCCTGGCAGTTCCATTCCACCCGCGACCGCGAGCCGCTGAAGTGCTTCAAGGCCTTCCTGCACAACCACTGGGCGGGGCTGGCGATCTTCCTCGGTACGGTGCTGGACTACGCGCTGCGCTGAATGCGCAGGGCGCCGCCCTCTCCCGGGGAGAGGGCGGCACGACTCGACTTACTGCGGCTTGGCGACATGCCAGACGCCCATCTTGCCCTCGCCGGTCGCATCCCCCGGCTTCTTGTCCTGAACGAAGGTGTACAGCGGCTTGCCGTAGTACGCCCATTGCATGCTGCCATCATCGCGCTTGACCAGCGTCCAGTCCTCCATGGCCATGGCGCCCGCCTCGGCCTGCAGCGGCGGCCAGTTCTGCGCGCAGCCATCGTTGCACATCGACTTGCCGCCGCTGTCCTTGTCGAAGGTGTACAGGGTCATGCCCTTGGCATCGACCAGCATGCCGTTCTTTTCCATCGCCGGCTCGGCAGCCAGCACGGTCATCGTCGGGAGCGCCAGGCCCAGGGCGAGGGCCGGGAGAAACCTCTTCATCGCGTGTCTCCTCTGTTGAGGTGGAGCGGCGCGGGTACTGTCGCGAGGGCGCTCGGCCCGGGCGGCGTCAACTGCGCACTCGCAACCGTGATCGCGGCTTCCGGCAGCCGTGCAGCGGGCCTGCCGTCGACCGGGGCACCGCGCAGCACGCCCCTTGCGACGGGCTTTGCGCGGTGGCTCGTTCAGCATAGACGAGCCTGTGCCAGCCGACTGGCGCGCCGTCTTCGGCTAACATCGGCATGTCACATCACTGAAATAATTCCGTTATCTAATGCGGCGCAGTACAGAATTCCTGAGGCAGCAGCATGGTTGGCAAGACAATCCTCATCGTCGATGACGAAGCTCCGATCCGGGAAATGATCGCCGTGGCCCTGGAGATGGCCGGCTACGAATGCATCGAGGCCGACAGCGCCCAGCAGGCTCACGCGGTGATCGTCGATCGCAAGCCGGACCTGATCCTGCTCGACTGGATGCTGCCGGGCACCTCCGGCATCGAACTGGCCCGGCGCCTGAAGCGCGACGAGCTGACCGCCGACATCCCGATCATCATGCTCACCGCCAAGGGCGAAGAGGACAACAAGATCCAGGGCCTGGAAGTCGGCGCCGACGACTACATCACCAAGCCGTTCTCCCCGCGCGAACTGGTCGCCCGCCTGAAGGCCGTGCTGCGCCGCACCGGTGCCGGCGACAGCGAGACGCCGATCGAAGTCGGCGGCCTGCTGCTCGATCCGATCAGCCACCGCGTGACCATCGACGGCCGGCCGGCCGAGATGGGCCCGACCGAATACCGCCTGCTGCAGTTCTTCATGACCCACCAGGAGCGCGCCTACACCCGCGGCCAGTTGCTGGACCAGGTCTGGGGCGGCAACGTGTACGTGGAGGAGCGCACCGTCGACGTGCACATCCGCCGCCTGCGCAAGGCCCTCGGCGAGGTCTACGAAAATCTTGTTCAGACCGTGCGCGGCACCGGCTATCGTTTCTCGACCAAGAGCTGATCGGGTCTCGGACTCGTCGGGTACAAGGAACGGACTTTCGTGACCCAGAACTGGAGTGGCGTACTGATTCGCCACCTGCTGTTAGTCGCCGCCGGCGGCCTGCTCGTCGGACTGATCTCCGGCGAATGGGGCTGGGCCCTGGCGGCCGCCCTGGGCGCCTACCTCGGCTGGACCCTCTGGCAGCTGCTGCGCCTGTACAAGTGGCTGAAGACCCGCCAGGGCGATGAGGCCCCGCCCGACGGCTACGGCCTGTGGGGCGAGGTGTTCGACAGCATCTATCACCTGCAGCGGCACAACCAGAAGGCCCGCGGCCGGCTGCAGGCGGTGATCGACCGCATGCAGGAATCCACCGCCGCCCTGCGCGACGGCATGATCCTGCTCGACCGCGACGGCAACCTGGAATGGTGGAACATCTCCGCCGAACGCCTGCTCGGCCTGAAAAGCCCGCAGGACGGCGGCCAGCCGGTGACCAACCTGGTCCGCCACCCGCGCTTCAAGGAATACTTCGCGCACGAGGACTACAGCGAGCCGCTGGAGCTCACCTCGCCGGTCAACGACCACCTGCGCCTGCAGTTCCACATCACCCTCTACGGCGCCGGCGAGCACCTGATGCTGGTGCGCGACGTGACCCGCGTCCACCAGCTGGAACAGATGCGCAAGGACTTCATCGCCAACGTCTCCCACGAGCTGCGCACGCCGCTGACGGTGATCACCGGCTACCTGGAGACGCTGCTGGACAACGCCGAGGACGTCAATCCGCGCTGGTCCCGCGCGCTGCAGCAGATGCAGCAGCAGGCCGGGCGCATGCAGACCCTGCTCAACGACCTGCTGCTGCTGGCCAAGCTGGAAGCCACGGACTATCCGGCCGACAACAAGCCGGTGGCGATCGACCTGATGCTGCTGTCGATCCGCAACGACGCCCAGGCGCTCTCCGGCGCGCGCAACCACCGCATCAGCCTGGAGGCCGATGCGCGGCTGAAGCTCAAGGGCAGCGAGGCCGAATTGCGCAGCGCCTTCTCCAACCTGGTGTTCAACGCCGTGAAGTACACCCCCGAGGACGGCGATATCCACATTCGCTGGTGGGGCGACGAGCAGGGCGCGCACCTGGCGGTGCAGGACAGCGGCATCGGCATCGATCCCAAGCACCTGCCGCGCCTGACCGAGCGCTTCTACCGCGTCGACTCCAGCCGCAACGCCAGCACCGGCGGCACCGGCCTGGGGCTGGCCATCGTCAAGCACGTGCTGCTGCGCCACCGCGGCAGCCTGGACATCAGCAGCGTGCCGGGCAAGGGCAGCAGCTTTACCTGCAACTTCCCGCCGCAACAGGTCGAGCGCCGCAACTGAGCCACCGAGTTTGCTCCCGACGGGCTTGCCAGTGGCGCCCGTGAACCGCATCCTTGTCCGTCCAACTCCTTATCCAACAGAACCATGGACCCTTCCCCCAGTAGCAACCTGCTCGCCTATTTCGCCGATTTCGGTCTCATTCTCTTCGCCCTCCTCCTCGTCGCGCTCAACGGCTTCTTCGTTGCCGCCGAGTTCGCCATGGTCAAGCTGCGCGCCACCCGCGTGGAAACCATCGCCAAGCAGCACGGCTGGCGGGGCAGCATCCTGCGCAAGGTGCACAACCAGCTCGACGCCTATCTGTCCGCCTGCCAGCTCGGCATCACCCTGGCTTCCCTGGGCCTGGGCTGGGTCGGCGAGCCGGCCTTCGCGGAACTGCTGGAACCACTGCTGGGCGCCGTCGGCGTGCACTCCGAGGAAGTCATCCGCGGCGCGTCGTTCTTCACCGCGTTCTTCATCATTTCCTACCTGCACATCGTGGTCGGCGAGCTGGCGCCCAAGTCCTGGGCGATCCGCAAGCCGGAGCTGCTGTCGCTGTGGACGGCGGCGCCGCTGTACCTGTTCTACTGGCTGATGTACCCGGCGATCTGGCTGCTCAACGCCAGCGCCAACACCATCCTCAAGATCGCCGGGCAAGGTGAACCGGGCCCGCACCACGAGCACCACTACAGCCGCGACGAGCTCAAGCTGATCCTGCACTCCAGCCGCGCCCACGATCCCAGCGACCAGGGCATGCGCGTGCTGGCCTCGGCGGTGGAACTGGGCGAGCTGGAGGTGGTGGACTGGGCCAACTCCCGCGAGGACCTGATCTACCTGGAGCGCAACGCGCCGCTGGACGATATCCTCGCCACCATCCGCCGCCACAAGTACAGCCGCTACCCGGTGTACGACAGCGGCAAGGGCGAGTTCATCGGCCTGCTGCACATCAAGGACCTGCTGCTGGCCCTGACCACGCTGGAGAGCCTGCCGGAATCCTTCGACCTCGACGAGCTGACCCACCCGCTGGAGATGGTCACCAAGCACATGCCGCTGGCGCGCCTGCTGGAGCAGTTCCGCCAGGGCGGCTCGCACTTCGCCCTGGTGGAGGAAGCCGACCACAAGGTGATCGGCTACCTGACCATGGAAGACGTGCTGGAAGTGCTGGTCGGCGATATCCAGGACGAACACCGCAAGGCCGAGCGCGGCATCGTCGCCTACCAGCCGGGCAAGCTGCTGGTGCGCGGCGACACCCCGCTGTTCAAGCTGGAGCGCCTGCTGAGCATCGACCTTGACCATGTGGAGGCCGACACCCTCGCCGGCCTGGTCTACGACACCCTCAAGCGCGTGCCCGAGGAAGAGGAAGTGCTCGAAGCCGAAGGCCTGCGCATCATCGTGAAGAAGATGAAGGGCCCGAAGATCGTCCTCGCCAAGGTGGTGAAGCTGGACTGAACGGCCCTGAACGAAAAAGGCTGCCCTCGGGCAGCCTTTTTTATTGGGCGGTGTGCGGCTCCCGTAGGAGCGGAGCTTCTCCGCGATCCGCCGGCAGGCGGTCTGTCGGCCCTTTCGCGGACAAGGTCCGCTCCTACGAAAGCACCCGCGTCGGTGCACGCCCCAAAAGCCTCAGTTGCCCTTCACCACCGCGAAGTTCGGCAGGCTGTCCACCGGCTGGGAGAAGTCGTAGGGAATCGACTCCAGCGCCAGGCCGACGTTGCGCTGCACCACGAAGTGCAGGTGCGGACCGCTGCTGTTGCCGGTGTTGCCCGAGCGCGCCAGGGACATGCCGGTGGCGACCCGCTGCCCCTCGCGGACCAGCACCGAGCCGCGCATCAGGTGCAGGTACACGCCCATGGTGCCGTCGTCATGCAGGATGCGCACGAAGTTGCCGGACGGGTTGTTGCCGCGCCCGTCCTGGCCATTCTCGATCTTCACCACGGTGCCGCCACGGGCCGCGATGATCGGCGTGCCCACCGGCATGGCGATGTCCATGGCGTAGCGGCCCTTGGGCGTGAAATGGCTGTAGCGGCCGTTGGCGCCCTGGGTCAGGCGGAACGGGCCGCCCACCCAGGGCAGCGCGTAGAGGTAGGACAGCGGTTGCAGGCGCGGATCGCCCAGGGCATAGCGCAGCTTGGGCTGGTACTGCATGGGCTTGCCGGGATCGCGCGGGGTGAGCGTCGCCAGGCGGATGGCGCTGCGCGGCGCCAGCACCCAGCGGATCGGCCGCTCCGGCGCACCGACGGCGTTCTGCGCGCCGGTCACGCTCAGTTCCACCTCCACTGGCGCGTACAGGTCGTTGCGCACCTGCAGCGTCTCGCCGCCGGCGTGCTTGCGGGTCTCCAGCTTCACCTGCTGCTCCAGGTGCTCGACCATGCGGTCGCGGAAGACGAACACCGCCGCACCCGACACGGCCTTGTCCGTGTAGGTGACCACGCCGTTGGCGTCGGTGTACTTGTAGATGGTCACGGCCGAAGCCGTCCCCGATACGGCCAGCAGACCGCACAGGAAGATACTGCGCCCTAGCATGTCGACTCTGGTTATAGGTATGGCGACAGAGGCAAGACTAGCAGCGCGGCTCCCGGCGGGCGACCGGCCGGCGGCCGGGGTGTGATGCAGTCCCCTCCGCCGGTCGGCAAGCGGCTCAGGCGCCCGGTACGTAATGCTTCTGGGAACTGCCGCGGGCGATCAGGCGCGACAGGTAGTCGAGCTTCTGCGGGTCGCGGTCGACGAAACGGAAGGTCAGTTGCAGCCAGTCGCTGTCGGGCCTGGGTTCCAGCGCCGCCACGGCATGCAGGTAGCCGTTGAGGCGCGCCACGTCGCTGTCTTCCTCCAGGTCCAGCACGGCGCTTTCCAGCACCTGCGGCAGCGGTGTGCCGCGCTTCACCAGCAGCAGCGCTTCCTTGAGGCTCAGGGCCTTGATCACGCAGGGCAGGTTGACCTGGGGCAGGCGCAACTGGCCCTGCTGGCCCTTCGCGGCGGAGCGCGCGGCAGGCGCCGCGGCCGCCGGGGCAGCGGCGGCGGGGCGCGCCGCCGCGGGGGCAGCCGGACGCACCACCTCGGCCTTGCCGCCGGTGAGCGCGCTGAGCGAATCGTTGGGCAGCCCGCCGGCCAGGCTGCGCTGCGGCGCCTGGGCGGCCAGCGCTTCGAGCTTGCCGGCGCGGGACAGCGCCTTCTTCACCTTGCTCACCAGCTGGTCGTTGGAGAACGGCTTGCCGATGAAGTCGGAAACGCCGGCCTGGATGGCCTGCACCACGTTGTCCTTGTCGCCGCGGCTGGTGACCATGATGAACGGCGTGGTCTTCAGGGCGTCCTGCTCACGGCACCAGCCCAGCAGTTCGATACCCGACATCTCGGGCATTTCCCAGTCGCAGAGGATCAGGTCCACGCGCTGGCGCGCGAGCAGCTGCTGCGCCTTGCGGCCGTTGACCGCCTCCTCGATCTGCAGGCCGGGGAAGTGGTCCCGCAGCCCCTTTTTCACCAGGTCACGGATGAACGGGGCATCATCCACGACCAGTACACTGACCTTGCCCATCGGCGACTCCTTCGAACGATAGGGCGAAGGATAGCCTCGCCAGGTGGCGACATGCCATCGGCGTGGCACCGCCCGAGCATAAAATGACGAACCCGGCGCCTGGCCGGGTTCGTCGATGCGGCGGGCGGAAGCCTTACTCGGGCTTGCCGTCGTTGCCGATGCCCTGCACTTCTTCCTTCATGCGGGTCAGGCCGATGTGGCGCACGTCGGTGCCGCGCACCAGGTAGATCACCAGTTCGGCGATGTTGCGCGCGTGGTCGCCGATGCGCTCCAGCGAACGCAGGGCCCAGATGACGTTGAGCACGCGGGAGATGGCCCGCGGGTCTTCCATCATGTAGGTGACCAGCTCGCGCAGGGCGGTCTTGTACTCGCGGTCGACGGTCTTGTCGTACTGGGCGACCGACAGCGCCAGGTCCGCGTCGAAGCGGGCGAAGGCGTCCAGCGCCTCCTGCACCATCTTGCGCACCTGGCCGCCGATGTGGCGGACCTCGACGTAGCCGCGCGGCGACTCGCCTTCCTCGCACAGCTGGATGGCGCGGCGGGCGATCTTCGAGGCTTCGTCGCCGATGCGCTCCAGGTCGATCACCGACTTGGAGATGCTGATGATCAGGCGCAGGTCGGAGGCCGCCGGCTGGCGACGGGCGAGGATGCGCAGGCACTCCTCGTCGATGTTGCGCTCCATCTGGTTGATCTGGTCGTCGATGTCGCGCACCTGCTGGGCCAGGCCCGAGTCGGCGTCGATCAGCGCGTTGACCGCATCGTTGACCTGCTTCTCCACCAGGCCGCCCATGGCCAGCAGGTGGCTGCGTACATCCTCCAGCTCGGAGTTGAACTGCTGCGAGATGTGGTGGGTGAGACTTTCTTTGTTGATCATGTTCGCTCCGCGAAAGCCGCAGGCTCCGGGCCGCTGGCTTGATGTGTTCTCAGGGAAGGTTCTACCGCAGGTGCAATACCGAGAACCTAGCCGTAACGACCGGTGATGTAGTCTTCGGTCTGCTTCTTCTCCGGGTTGGTGAACAGCGTATCGGTGTCACCAAACTCGATCAGCTTGCCCATGTACATGAATGCCGTGTAGTCCGAGACGCGCGCGGCCTGCTGCATGTTGTGGGTCACGATGACGATAGTGAACTTGGATTTCAGTTCGTAGATCAGCTCTTCGATCTTCAGGGTGGAGATCGGGTCGAGGGCCGAGCAGGGTTCGTCGAGGAGCAGGACTTCGGGCTCCACGGCGATGGTGCGGGCGATGACCAGACGCTGCTGCTGACCGCCGGAGAGGCCAAGGGCGGATTCGTGCAGGCGGTCCTTGACCTCGTCCCACAGCGCGGCGCCCCTGAGCGCCCACTCGACGGCTTCGTCGAGCACGCGCTTCTTGTTGATGCCCTGGATGCGCAGGCCGTACACCACGTTCTCGTAGATGCTCTTGGGGAACGGGTTGGGTTTCTGGAACACCATGCCGACGCGGCGCCGCAGCTCGGCGACGTCCACGCCCTTGGCGAAGATGTTGTGGCCGTCCAGGCGGATCTCGCCCTTCACGCTGCAGCCGTCGACCAGGTCGTTCATGCGGTTGAAGCAGCGCAGCAGGGTGGACTTGCCGCAACCGGACGGGCCGATGAAGGCGGTCACGCGCTGCTTCGGGATGTTCATGCTGACGTCGAACAGCGCCTGCTTGTCGCCGTAGAACAGGCTCAGGCCGGGCACTTCGAGGGCGACGGTCTCGCTCCCCAGGTCCATGCCCTGGCGATCGCCGCGGCCGAGCGCGCTGATGTCGATGCCATGGCTGGCGGTGTGTTGTTGCATGCTCAGTCTCCCTCGGAGGCTTGGCGGCGGGCCGGGCCCGCCGTCGGCAGAATCAGTTTTCCAGCGCCTTGTACTTTTCCCGCAGGCGGTTGCGGATGGCGATGGCGGAGAAGTTCAGCAGGGCGATCACCAGCACCAGCAGCAGCGCGGTGGCATACACCAGCGGGCGCGCGGCCTCGACGTTCGGGCTCTGGAAGCCGACGTCATAGATGTGGAAGCCCAGGTGCATGATCTTCTGGTCCAGGTGCACGTAGGGGTAGTTGCCGTCCACCGGCAGCGCCGGAGCCAGCTTCACCACGCCCACCAGCATCAGCGGCGCCACTTCACCGGCGGCGCGCGCCACGGCGAGGATCAGGCCGGTCATCATCGCCGGGCTGGCCATCGGCAGGACCACTTTCCACAGCGTCTCGGCCTTGGTCGCCCCCAGGGCCAGCGAGCCTTCACGGGTGGCGCGCGGAATGCGCGCCAGGCCTTCCTCGGTGGCCACGATCACCACCGGCACCGCGAGGAGCGCCAGGGTCAGCGCGGCCCAGAACAGGCCCGGTGTGCCGAAGGTCGGCGCCGGCAGCGCTTCGGGGAAGAACATCCGGTCGAGCGAGCCGCCCAGCACGTAGACGAAGAAGCCCAGGCCGAACACGCCATAGACGATGGCGGGAACGCCCGCGAGGTTGTTCACCGCGATGCGGATGATGCGGGTCAGCAGGCCCTGGCGCGCGTACTCGCGCAGGTAGACCGCTGCGAGGACGCCGAACGGGGTGACGATCACCGCCATCACCAGGGTCATCATCACGGTGCCGAAGATCGCCGGGAAGATGCCGCCCTCGGTGTTGGCTTCACGCGGGTCCTCGCTGAGGAACTCCCACAACTTCTCGAAGTAGAAGCCCAGCTTGGCCCAGGTGCCCATCTGGTTTGGCTGGTAGGCGTGCACCAGCCTGCCGACGCTGATCTCGGTTTCCTGGCCGGTGGCATCGCGCATGACGATGCTGTCGCGGCTGAATTCCTGGTGCAGGCCGTTGAGCTGGCTTTCCAGTGCCTGGTACTGGGCATTCAGCTCGGCACGGCCGGCGGCGATGTCGGCCTCGGCGGCGGCATCCAGCGTGCCGTCGAGCTGCAGGCGGCGCTCGCGCAGGCGCAGGCGTTCAAGGCCGTGGTTGATCCCGCCGATGTCCCCCTTCTCCAGCCGGTACAGCCTGTCGTAGAGCTCGTCGACGCGCTTGAGGCGGGTCTGCAGCTCGGCCATGGCGGCCGGGCCTTCGGCGACCACCTTGCCGCTTTCCTTGACCTTCAGCAGGTAGCCGTAGAAGTTGCCCCACTCTCGGCGCTCCAGGGTCACCAGCTCGGCCGGATAGTGACGGTCGCTCAGCCACTCGCCGATCACCCAGGAGAAGTCGCTGCCGTAGAGGTCGCGGTTGCCCAGCTTGAGCAGCTCACGGGTCATGAACGCCGGGGCATCCTCCGGCACCGGCAGGCCGGCGGCGCGCAGGCGTTCGCGCGGCACCTGTTCGCTCTGCACTTCCTCGCCGATCAGGGTCTTGGGCGTATCGCCGGGAACGGTGTAGGTCGCCTCGAGCACGTCCGCCGGCCAGAAGTGGCCGAGACCGCGCACGGCGATCACCGCGAGCAGACCGATGGTCATGATCACGGCGATGGACACCGCACCCGCGTTCAGCCACACCCAGGGCGAACCGCTGGCGAACCACGCTTTGACGGATTCCTGTTTCTGTTTCACGGAACGTAGCCTCGTCGCCGTCGCTTAGAGCGACGCGTATTTCTTGCGCAGGCGCTGACGGATCAGCTCTGCCAGGGTGTTCATCACGAAGGTGAAGGAAAGCAGTACCAGTGCCGAGAGGAACAGCACGCGGTAGTGGGTCCCGCCCACCTCCGATTCGGGCATCTCCACCGCGACGTTCGCCGCGAGGGTGCGCATGCCCTGGAAGAGGTTCATTTCCATCACCGGGGTGTTGCCGGTCGCCATCAGCACGATCATGGTCTCGCCCACGGCGCGGCCGAGGCCGATCATCAGGGCCGAGAAGATGCCCGGGCTGGCGGTCAGGATCACCACGCGGGTCAGCGTCTGCCAGGGCGTGGCGCCCAGGGCCAGGGAGCCGTAGGTCAGGCTCTTGGGCACGCTGAACACGGCGTCTTCGGCGATGGAGAAGATGTTCGGGATCACCGCAAAGCCCATGGCCAGGCCGACCACCAGGGCGTTGCGCTGGTCGTAGGTGATGCCCAGGTCATGGGTGATCCACAGGCGCATGTCGCCGCCGAAGAACAGGGTTTCCAGGTGCGGGCTCATCCACAGGGAGAAGGCGCCGGTGGCGAGGACCACGGGGATCAGGATCGCCGCTTCCCAGCCCGCCGGCAGGCTCAGGCGGATGCGTTCGGGCAGCCGGCTCCAGGTCAGCCCGGCGAGCAGGATGCCCAGCGGCGTGAGCAGCAGCAGGCTGAAGATGCCCGGCAGGTGGCCTTCGACGTAGGGCGCCAGGAACAGGCCGGCGAAGAAGCCGAGGATCACGGTCGGCAGCGCTTCCATCAGCTCGATCACCGGCTTCACCTTGCGGCGCATGCCCGGCGCCATGAAGTAGGCGGTGTAGACAGCGGCGGCAATGGCCAGCGGGGCGGCGAGGATCATCGCGTAGAACGCTGCCTTCAGGGTGCCGAAGGTCAGCGGCGACAGGCTCAGCTTGGGTTCGAAGTCGGTGCTCGCAGCGGTGGACTGCCAGACGAAGTCGGGCTTGTCATAGCTTTCGTACCAGACCCTGCCCCACAGCGCGCTCCAGGAAATTTCCGGGTGCGGGTTGCTGACGCTGTAGCGGCGCAGTTCGCCGCCCTGCTCGACGATCAGGTGGTTGGCGCGCGGCGACAGGGCCATCAGGCCGGCCGCCGGGGCGATGTTCTCCACCAGCAGGGTGCGATGCGCGGTGCTGTGGAAGATGCCGAGGTTGCCCTGCTTGTCGATGGCCAGGAAGCCCTTGCGGCGCTGCTCGGGAGCGATGCCGGTCACCGGCTGGTCGCCGAGCTTGAAGTCGCGCACGTGGGACAGGCGTGGATCACCGTCCTCGCCACGGGCCATGAACCACTGGCCGATGCCACCCTTGGAGTTGCCGACCATCAGCGAGATGCCGCCCAGCAGCTGGCTGCTGGCGGTCACTTCGGCGGAGGCGTCATCGAGCAGCTTGTAGCGGCCGTTGAGCTGGTGAGTCGTCAGGTTGAACACGTCGGCCTGGGCGCGGCCGTTGATCACATAGAGCCACTGCTTGCGCGGGTCCATGTAGAGGGCCTTCACCGGCTCGGCGATCTGCGGCAGGTTGACCCGCTCCTCTTCCAGCGAGGTCTCGCCGGTCAGCATGTTTTCCTGGCTGGTCAGGCTGAGCAGGAGCATCTCGCTGCCGGTAGAGGCCGCCAGCAGCAGGCCGTCATCACCGGAAACGACCGCCACGTGCTCCAGCGGACGTCCCTGGGGGTCCAGGGTGATCGCCGCTTCGCCGTAGGGGTAGCTGATCTGCGGGGTGATGGTTTTCTTGTTGTCCGGGTAGGTGACCATGTAGGTGTGCTTGAACACCAGCGCCTGGCCGTTGGACAGGCCCAGCGCCACGGTCGGATGACCCGGCTGATCCTCGGCGATGGAGGTCACGCTGCTGCCGGCGGGCAGCTTGAGCGCGACACGCTCCACTTCATCGCCCTTCTTCGCATCGAAGAACACCACTTCGCCATTGGCGGCGACGCGCAGGCCCATCATGTTCTGCTCTTCGAGACTCAGCAGCAGCGGCGCCTGCGCCGTCTTCAGCCAGGCCGGAGCCAGAGGGTCGTGCGCCTCCAGCGTGGCACCGCGGAACAGCGGCAGCACAACGTAGGCGAGGTAGAAGAAAATCAGGGTAATGGCGACCAGTACTGCGAGGCCACCGACCAGGACGTACCAGCGCGTGAGCCGATCCTTGAGCGCGCGCAGGCGGCGCTTGCGCTGCAGCGCTGGCGTATTGAAATCGATCCGCTCGGGGAGAGAAGAAGTCATCGAGGATTTTGCCAGGTCGTTCATGGATGACAGACTAGCGGCTCTGTATGACAGAAAAATGACATCGAAATGGCACGCCAAAACCCGCCAGCAGAGCCATGCTGGCGGGCCCGGTCGAGTATCCCTCAGCCCATGCCGGACGACTCTGGCCGCCCGGCTGGCGGGCTGATTATAGGCCCAACTCTTTGGCTGCCTTTTCCGCGACCTTCGCCGGCAGCGGGATGTAGCCGTCTTTCACGACGACCTGCTGGCCGGACTTGGAGAGCACCATCTTCAGGAACTGGGCTTCCAGCGGATTCAGCGGTTTGTTCGGAGCCTTGTTGACGTAGACATAGAGGAAGCGCGACAGCGGGTATGTGCCGTTCAGGGCATTGGCCTCGTTGTCCTCGATGAACTCGCCACCTTCCTTCTTGGCCAGGGCAACGGTCTTCACACTGGCGGTCTTGTAACCGATGCCGGAGTAGCCGACGCCGTTCAGGGACTGGCTGACCGACTGAACCACGGAAGCCGAACCCGGCTGCTCGTTCACGTTCGGCTTGTAGTCGCCTTTGCACAGGGCTTCTTCCTTGAAGTAGCCGTAGGTGCCGGATACCGAGTTACGACCGAACAGTTGCACGGGCTTGTTGGCCCAGTCGCCGGTCAGCCCCAGATCGCCCCACGTCTTCACTTCCTTCTTGGCGCCGCACAGGCGGGTAGAGGAGAAGATGGCGTCGACCTGCTGCATGGTCAGGCCTTTGATGGGATTGTCCTTGTGCACGAAGATTGCCAGGGCATCCACGGCGACCGGAATGGCAGTCGGTTTGTAGCCGTACTTCTGCTCGAAAGCCTGCAGCTCGACGTCCTTCATCTTGCGGCTCATCGGGCCCAGGTTGGCAGTGCCCTCGGTCAGAGCCGGCGGCGCGGTAGAGGAGCCAGCAGCCTGGATCTGCACGTTCACGTTCGGGTAAAGGCGCTTGTACTCTTCGGCCCACATGGTCATCAGGTTGGCCAGCGTGTCGGAACCAACGCTCGACAGGTTGCCCGACACACCACTGGCTTTCTGATATTCCGGCAGGGCCGGATCGATCGCAGCAACTGCGCTGGCGGTGCCTACGCCTGCGGCGACAAAGGTCAGGGCCGCCATCAAACGCTTGAGTTTCATGCCTTGCTCCTCGAGGAGTATGAGGTTGGATGGAACAGGGGCCAAATTCATCAGGCCGCATGATGACTCTATGACACGAATGTGACAGACAGATGAAGCAGCATCGGAAAATTGTACGAACGGTTGGCAGGACAAAACAGCTGCAATAAAGGCAGGGAAATAGAGCCATTGAGGATTCTGTAGGAGCGAGCGTGCTCGCGACCCCGGCCAGGCCGCTGACGACGAGCACGAACGACGCAGGGCGGAGGTTATCCGCACCCTGGCCAGCCCAGAACCCGCCAATTTTCCCGCGCGCAAAAGCAAAGCCCCCGACCAGCGTTGGCTGATCAGGGGCTTTGGGATAGGCGCTTGACGATGACCTACTCTCACATGGGGAAACCCCACACTACCATCGGCGATGCGTCGTTTCACTGCTGAGTTCGGGATGGGATCAGGTGGTTCCAACGCTCTATGGTCGTCAAGCAATTCTTTAGGACGCTCGTGGCTTGCAGCACACGCTCATCCGGATTCGGGTATGTGACAGGTATTTGCGGTTCTCACGAACTTTCGGTTCGTCGACTTCACCGTCTAACACACAAATTGTTTGGGTGTTATATGGTCAAGCCTCACGGGCAATTAGTATCGGTTAGCTCAACGCCTCACAGCGCTTACACACCCGACCTATCAACGTCGTAGTCTTCGACGGCCCTTCAGGGGAATCAAGTTCCCAGTGAGATCTCATCTTGAGGCAAGTTTCCCGCTTAGATGCTTTCAGCGGTTATCTTTTCCGAACATAGCTACCCGGCAATGCCACTGGCGTGACAACCGGAACACCAGAGGTTCGTCCACTCCGGTCCTCTCGTACTAGGAGCAGCCCCTCTCAAATCTCAAACGTCCACGGCAGATAGGGACCGAACTGTCTCACGACGTTCTAAACCCAGCTCGCGTACCACTTTAAATGGCGAACAGCCATACCCTTGGGACCGGCTTCAGCCCCAGGATGTGATGAGCCGACATCGAGGTGCCAAACACCGCCGTCGATATGAACTCTTGGGCGGTATCAGCCTGTTATCCCCGGAGTACCTTTTATCCGTTGAGCGATGGCCCTTCCATACAGAACCACCGGATCACTAAGACCTACTTTCGTACCTGCTCGACGTGTCTGTCTCGCAGTCAAGCGCGCTTTTGCCTTTATACTCTGCGACCGATTTCCGACCGGTCTGAGCGCACCTTCGTACTCCTCCGTTACTCTTTAGGAGGAGACCGCCCCAGTCAAACTGCCCACCATACACTGTCCTCGATCCGGATTACGGACCAGAGTTAGAACCTCAAGCATGCCAGGGTGGTATTTCAAGGTTGGCTCCACGCGAACTGGCGTCCACGCTTCAAAGCCTCCCACCTATCCTACACAAGCAGGCTCAAAGTCCAGTGCAAAGCTACAGTAAAGGTTCACGGGGTCTTTCCGTCTAGCCGCGGATACACTGCATCTTCACAGCGATTTCAATTTCACTGAGTCTCGGGTGGAGACAGCGCCGCCATCGTTACGCCATTCGTGCAGGTCGGAACTTACCCGACAAGGAATTTCGCTACCTTAGGACCGTTATAGTTACGGCCGCCGTTTACCGGGGCTTCGATCAAGAGCTTCGCTTTCGCTAACCCCATCAATTAACCTTCCGGCACCGGGCAGGCGTCACACCCTATACGTCCACTTTCGTGTTTGCAGAGTGCTGTGTTTTTAATAAACAGTCGCAGCGGCCTGGTATCTTCGACCGGCATGGGCTTACCGAGTAAATCGTTCACCCTCGCCGGCGCACCTTCTCCCGAAGTTACGGTGCCATTTTGCCTAGTTCCTTCACCCGAGTTCTCTCAAGCGCCTTGGTATTCTCTACCCGACCACCTGTGTCGGTTTGGGGTACGGTTCCTAGTTACCTGAAGCTTAGAAGCTTTTCCTGGAAGCATGGCATCAACCACTTCGCTCTCTAAAAGAAAGCTCGTCATCAGCTCTCGGCCTTGAACACCCGGATTTGCCTAAGTGTTCGGCCTACCACCTTAAACTTGGACAACCAACGCCAAGCTGGCCTAGCCTTCTCCGTCCCTCCATCGCAGTAACTAGAAGTACAGGAATATTAACCTGTTTCCCATCGACTACGCTCTTCAGCCTCGCCTTAGGGACCGACTAACCCTGCGTCGATTAACGTTGCGCAGGAACCCTTGGTCTTTCGGCGTGGATGTTTTTCACACCCATTGTCGTTACTCATGTCAGCATTCGCACTTCTGATACCTCCAGCAAGCTTCTCAACTCACCTTCACAGGCTTACAGAACGCTCCTCTACCGCTCGTCTTACGACGAACCCGTAGCTTCGGTGTGTGGTTTGAGCCCCGTTACATCTTCCGCGCAGGCCGACTCGACTAGTGAGCTATTACGCTTTCTTTAAAGGGTGGCTGCTTCTAAGCCAACCTCCTAGCTGTCTAAGCCTTCCCACATCGTTTACCACTTAACCACAACTTTGGGACCTTAGCTGACGGTCTGGGTTGTTTCCCTTTTCACGACGGACGTTAGCACCCGCCGTGTGTCTCCCACGCTGACACTTCCAGGTATTCGGAGTTTGCATCGGTTTGGTAAGTCGGGATGACCCCCTAGCCGAAACAGTGCTCTACCCCCTGGAGTGATACGTGAGGCGCTACCTAAATAGCTTTCGAGGAGAACCAGCTATCTCCGAGCTTGATTAGCCTTTCACTCCGATCCACAAGTCATCCCCTACCTTTTCAACGGGAGTGGGTTCGGTCCTCCAGTCAGTGTTACCTAACCTTCAACCTGCTCATGGATAGATCGCCCGGTTTCGGGTCTATACCCAGCGACTAAATCGCCCTATTAAGACTCGCTTTCGCTACGCCTTCCCTATTCGGTTAAGCTCGCCACTGAATATAAGTCGCTGACCCATTATACAAAAGGTACGCAGTCACCTAACAAGTAGGCTCCCACTGCTTGTACGCATACGGTTTCAGGTTCTATTTCACTCCCCTCTCCGGGGTTCTTTTCGCCTTTCCCTCACGGTACTGGTTCACTATCGGTCAGTCAGTAGTATTTAGCCTTGGAGGATGGTCCCCCCATGTTCAGACAAAGTTTCTCGTGCTCCGTCCTACTCGATTTCACTTCCAAGAACCTTTCACATACGGGGCTATCACCCACTATGGCCGCACTTTCCAGAGCGTTCTGCTAGATTCAAAGAAGCTTAAGGGCTAGTCCCCGTTCGCTCGCCACTACTAAGGGAATCTCGGTTGATTTCTTTTCCTCAGGGTACTTAGATGTTTCAGTTCCCCTGGTTCGCCTCACACACCTATGTATTCAGTGTGTGATAACCAGCTTATGCTGGCTGGGTTCCCCCATTCAGAGATCTCCGGATCACAGTCTGTTTGCCGACTCCCCGAAGCTTTTCGCAGGCTACCACGTCTTTCATCGCCTCTGACTGCCAAGGCATCCACCGTATGCGCTTCTTCACTTGACCATATAACCCCAAGCAATCTGGTCATACGTCTCGAACGTGAAGACGACATTCGCCGAAAATTCGCGCTTGAACTCGCAAATTTTACCTTGACTTGAATAATCACCAGTGAAAGAGATTATTCAGTCTACTTCTATCACATACCCAAATTTTTAAAGAACGGTTCCGGTACAAAGACCAGACATCAATGTTCGCTCAACCTGAACATTCATGTCTGAGCTTTCGACGATTTGAAGATGGTGGAGCCAAGGAGGATCGAACTCCTGACCTCCTGCGTGCAAAGCAGGCGCTCTCCCAGCTGAGCTATGGCCCCATCGGATCAGCAGCACACCACAACAATTGGTGGGTCTGGGCAGATTCGAACTGCCGACCTCACCCTTATCAGGGGTGCGCTCTAACCAACTGAGCTACAGACCCAATCGTCTAACCAGTGAATCAAGCAATTCGTGTGGGAGCTTATGAAGAAGCTGGGATCTTCGATTAAGGAGGTGATCCAGCCGCAGGTTCCCCTACGGCTACCTTGTTACGACTTCACCCCAGTCATGAATCACTCCGTGGTAACCGTCCCCCTTGCGGTTAGACTAGCTACTTCTGGAGC
>NZ_CM173430.1:5765000-5965450 GCF_057767015.1 Pseudomonas sp. B12(2026)
CCCGCCGACAGCACCCAGGTCAGCAGCATGGACAGCACCACCGCCGGGCGATGCTCGCGCACGACCACGCCCAACGGCACTTCCTCGGCCAGTTGCTTGCGCAGTTGCAGCTCGGCGAACACCGGGGTCTCGTGCAGCCAGCGACGCAGGTAGACGGAGAGCAGGCCGAAGATGCCACCGAGCAGGAATGGAATCCGCCAGGCATAGCCCTGCACTTCTTCGGCGCTGAACAGGCTGTTGATCAGCGTCGCCACCAGCGAACCGATGAGGATGCCGGCGGTCAGACCCGAAGTGAGCGTGCCGCAGGCGTAGCCCACATGACGGCGCGGGACGTGCTCGGCGACGAATACCCAGGCCCCGGGCACTTCGCCACCGATGGCGGCGCCCTGGATGACGCGCAGCAGCAACAGGGCCAGCGGCGCCCAGATGCCGATCTGCACGTAGGTCGGCAGCAGGCCCATGATCAACGTGGGAACCGCCATCAGGAAGATGCTCAGGGTGAACATCTTCTTGCGGCCCAGCAGGTCGCCGAAGTGGGCCATGATCACCCCGCCCAGCGGCCGCGCCAGGTAGCCGGCAGCGAACAGGCCGAAGGTCTGCAGCTGGCGCAACCACTCCGGCATGTCGGCGGGAAAGAACAGCTTGCCGACCACAGTGGCGAAGAACACGAAGATGATGAAGTCGTAGAACTCCAGGGCGCCGCCCAGGGCGGACAGGGCCAGGGTCTTGTAGTCGCTGCGGGTCAACGGACGTGACGCCGGCACGGCAGGAGCGTTCACAGAAGGCATTATGATTATTCTCGACAGGCAAGGCGGATGACGGCGACGGCGAGCCACCGGTGCCGCACCATAGCAAATTGCACAGGGACGACACAGGCGTGCACGCCCGGGGCAAAGCCGAACCCCAAGGTCGTCGTAGAGGACCTGGCTCTATATAATGCGGGCAGGCCGATCAAAAGCTGTCCCAAGGCCTTGCGCCGTCAGGTGTCTTGGGAGAGCTTTTCCACAACCTCACCATGAGAATGCCGGGGGCAAGAGGCCCTGACCTATGATCGAGCTCGAACAAGAAGATCCCATCCCGCAGGGTGACCTTGCCCTGCAGATTACCGCCCTGCCGCGCGAGACCAACGGCTTTGGCGACATCTTCGGTGGCTGGCTGGTGGCGCAGATGGATCTCGCCGGTACCGCCATGGCCAGCCGCATCGCCGGGGGCCGCGTCGCCACCGTGGCCATCGATCGCATGGCGTTCCTGGTCCCGGTCGCGGTCGGCGCGCAGCTCTCCTTCTATACGCAATCGCTGGAAGTCGGCCGCAGCTCGATCCGCATGCTGGTCGAGGTATGGAGCGACGATCCGCTGTCCAGCGAGTGGCGCAAGGTCACCGAAGCGGTGTTCGTCTTCGTCGCCATCGACGGCAGTGGCCGCACCCGTCCGGTTCCACCGCGCCGTGGCTGAAAACTGAAACGCCGACTGTCATGCCGGCGTTTCCGTCCTTGCCCTTCGCAATCGATCAGCGCAACGACTTTCCGCGCACCGGAGCTCCGTCAGCCTTGTAGTACTCGGCCTTGCTGCGGGGCAGGGCCTCGCGGCCACGGACCTTATCGGCGATCTTCTCGGCCATCATGATGGTGGTGGCGTTGAGGTTGCCGGTGATGATCAGCGGCATGATCGAGGCATCCACCACGCGCAGCCCCTGCATGCCGTGCACACGGCCCTCGCCATCGACCACCGCCATGTCGTCCTCGCCCATCTTGCAGGAGCAGGAGGGATGGAAGGCGGTCTCCGCATGCTCGCGGACGAACGCATCCAGTTCGGCATCGCTCTGCTTGTCCAGCCCCGGGCTGAGCTCGCGACCGCGATAGGGGTCGAGGGCCGGCTGGTTCATGATCTCGCGGGTGACGCGGATGGCATCGCGGAATTCCTGCCAGTCCTGCTCGGTGGACATGTAGTTGAACAGGATGCTCGGGTGCTTGCGCGGGTCGCGGGAGACCGCGTTGATGCGGCCGCGGCTGGGCGAGCGCATGGAGCCGACGTGGGCCTGGAAGCCATGCTCCTTCACCGCGTTGCTGCCGTTGTAGTTAATCGCCACCGGCAGGAAGTGGTACTGGATGTTCGGCCATTCGAACTCCGCACGGGTGCGGATGAAACCGCCCGCCTCGAACTGGTTGCTGGCGCCCAGGCCGGTGCCGAGGAACATCCACTCCGCGCCGATCTGCGGCTGGTTCCACCATTGCAGCGCCGGGTACAGCGAGACCGGCTGCTTGCAGGCGTACTGCAGGTACATCTCCAGGTGGTCCTGCAGGTTCTGGCCGACGCCGGGCAGGTCGTGCACCACCTCGATGCCCAGGTCGCGCAGCAATGCCGCCGGACCGACGCCGGAACGCTGCAGCAGCTGCGGCGAGGCGATGGCGCCGGAGCACACCAGCACTTCGCGGCGGGCGCGGACCTCCTTCAGCGCATTGTCATCGCCATGCAGATAGGTGGCACCGATGGCGCGCTTGCCGCTGAACAGGATGCGGTCGGTCAGCGCGTGGGTGACGATGGTCAGGTTGGCACGCTCGCGGGCCTGGTCCAGGTAGCCGCGCGCGGTGCTGGAACGGCGGCCCTGCGGGGTGACGGTGCGGTCCATCGGACCGAAGCCTTCCTGCTGGTAGCCGTTGAGGTCTTCGGTACGCGGATAGCCGGCCTGCACGCCCGCCTCGACCATGGCGTGGAACAGCGGGTTGTTGCCGGCCTTGGGCGTGGTGACGCTGACCGGGCCGTTGCCGCCGTGGAAGTCGTTGGGCCCGATGTCGCGGGTCTCGGCCTTGCGGAAGTACGGCAGGCAGTCGAGGTAGGTCCAGTCTTCCAGGCCCTTGGCCTTGGCCCAGCCATCGAAGTCCATGGCGTTGCCGCGGATGTAGCACATGCCGTTGATCAGCGAGGAGCCGCCCAGGCCCTTGCCGCGCCCGCACTCCATGCGGCGGTTGTTCATGTGCGGCTCGGGGTCGGTCACATAGGCCCAGTTGTAGCGGCGGCCCTGCAGCGGGTAGGCCAGCGCGGCGGGCATCTGGGTGCGGAAGTCGGCGCGGTAGTCCGGGCCGCCGGCTTCGAGCAGCAGGACGCTGACGTCGGCGTCCTCGGTCAGGCGGGTGGCCAGTACGTTACCGGCCGAGCCGGCGCCGATGATGATGTAGTCGAATTCCTGGGACATGCAGGCCTTCCTCTTTTTCGGGCACGACACCACCCGCGACGCGTGCGCGCCGGTGTCTGCGTATTCGGGATGGCCGGTGGTCAGGGAGTGGGGCCTGCGACCGGCCGTTCAGGGCTCGCTCGCGGCGGTCAGAACACCGAGGCGTAGTCGCCCAGCTCTACCTGCACGGATTTGATGCGAGTGTAATGAGCCAGGGTGGTCAGACCGTTCTCGCGACCGACACCCGATTGCTTGTATCCGCCAACCGGCATCTCGGCCGGCGACTCGCCCCAGGTGTTGATCCAGCAGATGCCCGCCTCGAGGCGATGGATCGCCCGGTGCGCGCGGGCCAGGTCCTGGGTGACCACGCCGGCCGCCAGGCCGTATTCGGTGTCGTTGGCGCGGCGGATGACCTCGTCCTCGCTGTCGTAGACGAGAATGCTCATCACCGGCCCGAAGATTTCCTCGCGGACGATGGTCATGTCGTCGCGGCAGTCGGTGAACACGGTCGGCGCGACATAGGCGCCCTTGCCGAACGCGCCCTGGGTGACGCGTTCGCCGCCGCACAACAGGCGGGCCTTCTGTTCCTTGCCGGACTCGATGTAGGCGAGCACGCTCTCCATGTGCGGGAAGCTCACCAGCGGGCCGAAGTTGGTGTTTTCATCCTGCGGGCTGCCGAGGCGGATGCGCTTCACCCGCTCGACCACCTTCTCCTCGAAGCGCGCCTGCAGGTTGCGCGGGATGAACACGCGGGTACCGTTGGTGCACACCTGCCCGGAGCTGAAGAAGTTGGCCATGACGGCGATGTCGGCGGCGCGGTCGAGGTTGGCGTCCTCGAAGATGATCAGCGGCGACTTGCCGCCCAGCTCCATGGTGACTTCCTTGAGCGAGGAACTGGACGCGCTGGCCATGACCTTCTTGCCGGTGGAGGTGCCGCCGGTGAAGGAGATCTTCTCGATCAGCGGGTGCTCGGTCAGCCACTGGCCGACTTCGCGGCCGCTGCCGGTGAGGACGTTGAACACGCCGTCGGGCAGGCCGGCCTCGGTGTAGATCTCGGCGAGTTTCAGCACGCTCAGCGGGGTGACCTCGCTGGGCTTGAAGATCATCGCGTTGCCGGCGGCCAGGGCCGGTGCGGATTTCCACAGGGCGATCTGGATCGGGTAGTTCCAGGCGCCGATACCGGCAACCACGCCCAGCGGCTCGCGGCGGGTGTAGACGAAGCTGGTCTCGCGCAGCGGGATCTGCTCGCCCTCGATGGCCGGAACCAGGCCGGCGTAGTACTCGAGCACGTCGGCGCCGGTGACGATGTCGACGTTGCGGGTCTCGGCCAGCGGCTTGCCGGTGTCGAGGGTTTCCAGCTCGGCCAGTTCATCGTTGCGCTGGCGGAGGATTTCCACCGCGCGGCGCAGGATGCGCGAGCGCTGCATGGCGGTCATCGCCGCCCACACCTTCTGCCCTTGCACCGCGCTCTGCACGGCGCGCTCGACGTCGTCCTTCGACGCGCGCTGGACCTGGGCGAGGACTTCACCATTGGCCGGATTGATGGTCTCGAAGGTGGCGCCGCTGGTGGCTTCCACGTAGCGACCGCCAATGTAGAGCTTCTGTACTTCGAATCGAGCCATGGTGCGAGTGTCCTCTCTTATTAGGTGTCAGTACGCAAGGCTGACGCAGCGGGCTATCCGGTCTGCTTGGCCAGTTGTTGATCGAGGTAGTCGTAGGCGATGGACAGCGCCTGCACGGTGTCGAAGGCATCGCCCGAGAGCGCGCCGCGCAGCCACAGTCCATCGATCAGCGCCGCCAGCCCGCGGGCCGCCGCGCGCGCCTGTGCGAGCGGCAGGACCCGGCGGAACTCGCAGCACAGGTTCGAATACAGGCGGTGGTCGTTGATCCGCTGCAGGCGGCGCAACGACGGCTGGTGCATGCTGGCCGCCCAGAAGGCCAGCCAGGTCTTCATCGCCGGCCCGTTGACCTGGCTCGAATCGAAGTTGCCTTCGATGATCGCGCGCAGGCGCGAGCGTGGCTCGTCGTTCTTCAGGGCCTTGCGGCGCTCGCCGACGGCCTTGCTCAGCGCCGCCATCAGGTGGCGCATGGTCGCTTCCAGGAGTCCGTTCTTGTCCTGGAAGTAGTGGCTGATGATGCCGTTGGAGACCCCCGCCAGACGGGCGATCAGGGCGATGCTGGCGTCGCCCATGCCCACCTGGTCCACCGCCTCGAGCGTGGCGTGGATCAGCTGGGAACGGCGAATCGGCTGCATACCGACCTTGGGCATTTCGTCTCTCCTCTTCGCCTGGACGTACCTGTGCCGCCCGGCGACTTCTTGGGCCAGTCTATTTTGTTTTTATTGAACGTTCAATCAACTAAGAATAAGCTGCGCTCCGTGAACCGCTCCGAGCCTTGCGTGCATGCAGGCCCGGGCCGTTCAACACCGCGTCGCTTTCCAACCCCCAAGGATCGCAGAATCCGGGCCGGAAGTGTCGCGGCGGCAATGTTGTGTCTGTAGTTCGCGGCCCGTCGCCGTGCCTTATGCACCGCCGCCGGCCGCCATGCGTTCACTGCCATGGGGTCATCCTCCAAATGAGTACTGCTTCGCCAATAAAAACAAACGAGCAGGTACGTCTGAATCCGATCGTGTTCTACGCCTCCACCGCGCTGATCCTGGTTCTGACCGCCGCCCTCATTCTCTTTCCCGACAGCGCCGGCGCGGTCCTGGGCCGCACGCAGACGTGGCTCTCGCACAGTTTCGGCTGGTATTACATGCTGGCCATCGGGGCCTATCTGTTCTTCGTCCTCTGGGTCGCGTTCTCGCGCTACGGCACCCTGAAGCTGGGCGCCGACCACGAGAAGCCGGACTTCAGCTACGGCGCCTGGGCCGGCATGCTGTTTTCCTCCGGCATCGGCATCTCGCTGCTGTACTTCGCCGCTTCCGAGCCCATCGACCACCTCTACCATCCGCCGGAAGGCGTCGCCGGCAGCCCGCAGGCGGCACGCCAGGCGCTGCAACTGACCTTCCTGCACTGGGGCGTGCACGGCTGGGCGATCTACGCGCTGGTCGGCCTCGCCGTCGGCTACTTCGCCTACCGCCACCGCCAGCCGCTGGCCCTGCGTTCGGCGCTGCTGCCGATCCTCGGCGAGCGCTGGGTGAAGGGCGCGGCCGGCCATGCGGTGGACTGCTTCGGCATCTTCGTCACCCTGCTCGGCCTGGTCACCAACCTGGGGATCGGCGCGCTGCAGGTATCCTCCGGCATCGAGTACCTGACCGGCATGCAGCACTCGAAAAGCACCCTGCTGGTCGTGCTGCTGGTGATGAGCCTGGTGGCCACGCTGGCCGCGGTCTCGGGCATCGAGAAAGGCATCCGCCGGCTGTCCAACCTGAACATCGTGCTGTTCAGTTCGCTGCTGCTCTTCGTGCTGGTCTGCGGCTCCACCCTGGAGCTGCTCAACGGCTTCGTGCAGAACCTCGGCGACTACCTCAACGGCCTGGTGCTCAAGACCTTCGACCTCTACGTCTACACCGGCGGCGGCGCCGGCAAGAACGAGGAGTGGCTGGGCCTGTGGACCCTGTTCTACTGGGCCTGGTGGATTTCCTGGGCGCCCTTCGTCGGCATGTTCATCGCCCGCATCTCCCGTGGCCGCACCGTGCGCGAACTGGTCATGGGCGTGCTGCTGATCCCGCTGGGCTTCACCCTCGCCTGGCTCTCGGTGTTCGGCAACAGCGCGCTGGAGCTGGTGATGAACCAGGGCGCCGCCGACCTCGGCAAGGCCGCGCTGGAGCAGCCGTCGATGTCGATCTACCTGTTGCTGGAGCATTACCCCTTCGCCAAGGTGGTGATCGGCCTGTCGATCTTCGTCGGCTTCGTGCTGTTCCTCACCCCGGCCGACTCCGGCTCGGTGATGCTGGCCAACCTGTCGCGCCAGGGCGGCGACCTCGACGAGGACGCCCCGCACTGGCTGCGCATCCTCTGGTCGGTGGTGATCACCCTGGTGACCATCGGCCTGCTGTTCGCCGGCAACTTCACCGCCATGCAGACGGTGGTGGTGCTGGCCGGCCTGCCCTTCTCGGCGGTGCTGATCCTGTTCATGTTCGGCCTCTACAAGGCCATGAAGGCGGACTACGAGGCGCTCCACGGCCACGCCGCGCCGCCGGTACTGGCACCGGCGGCCTGATCTCCCCAGCGGCGTCGCCCGACGCCGCTCGCCTGCCCCGGCAGGCCCTTTTGCCCGGCTACGCGCCGGGCTTTTCTTTTCCGCATCCTTGACCTGGGCCGCCCGGGCGCAGGCCCGGGCGAGCGACTATGGTTTCAGCGAAACCTCCCGGGAGACAGTCATGAACGACCACCCCCTCTGGCAGACCCTCGGCCAGCACTGGAAATGGATTGCCCTGCGCGGCGTGGCGGCGGTGATCTTCGGCATCCTGGCCATCGCCTCGCCCACCATCGCGCTCGCCGTGCTGGTGCTGGTCTGGGGCGCCTACGCCTTCGTCGACGGGGTGTTCACCCTGCTCGCCGCCGCGCGCATGCGCGAGTCGGGACGGCCGATCTGGCCACTGGTGCTGGTCGGCCTGCTGGGCGTCGGCGCGGGGCTGGTGGCGTTCTTCTGGCCGGCGCTGACGGCGCTCAGCCTGCTCATGCTGATCGCCATCTGGGCGCTGTTCACCGGCATCCTGCAGATCAGCGCGGCGATCCGCCTGCGCAAGGCGCTGGCCAACGAATGGTGGATGGGGCTTTCCGGGGTGCTGTCGGTGCTGTTCGGCGTGATGATGATCGCCAACCCCGGCGCCGGCGCGGTCGCGGTGGTGTGGGTGATCGGCGCCTACTCGGTGTTCTTCGGGGTGATGCTGGTGATGCTCGCCCTGCGCCTGCGCAAGACCTCGACCCTCGATGCCTGAGCGGGACTGGTGCCTGTTGCGCCTGGACGACAACGGCAACCGCTTCGTCATGCGCCGCCAGCTGACCCGCGCCGAGGCCGAAGCCCTGGCGCGGGACTACCAGGCGCGCGGGCACCGGCAGACCTACTGGGCGGAACGCGAGACGCCCCGCCCCGCCTGACTCAGCAGCCGGTCAGGCGCTCTTCCACTCGCTCGGCGGGGAAGAACAGCGGACGCAGGCGCACCCCCACGGCATTGCCGAAAAAGGCCGCGACCAGCCACAGCCAGCCATGCAGGCTGCCCGAGGCGATGCCGCTGAAGTACGCGCCGATGTTGCAGCCGTAGGCCAGGCGCGCGCCGTAGCCGAGCAGCAGGCCACCGATCACCGCCGCCGCCAGCGAGCGCGCCGGGATCTTCAGGTTCGGCGCGAAACGCCCGGCCAGGCCGGCGGCCAGCAGCGCGCCGAGCATGATGCCGAAGTCCATGACACTGGTGATGTCCTGCCAGACCGGCGCGGCCAGCGCCTTGGCATTCGCCTCCGCCTGCCAGAAGGCCCAGTCGTGGACCGACAGGCCCAGTGTCTCGGCAGCCTTGGCGCCCCACAGGGCAAAGGCCGAGGTGACGCCCCACGGCCGCCCGGCCAGCGCCAGGGTGGCGAAGTTCAGCAGCGCCAGCGCCACCGCGCCCCACACCAGCGGCCAGGGGCCGCGCAGGAAGCGGCCGGCGCCGTGCTCGCCGTTGCTGGCGATCAGCTCCAGCACGCCATGGCGGCGGCGTTCGAGCACCACGCTGACCGCGGCGATGGCGGCGAACAGCGCCAGGCTCAGCGCCAGCGCCGGGAACAGGCCGAGGGACTGCACGATGGACGTCGGCGGCAGCGACGGCAGGGCGAACCACCAGCCGATGTGATGCGTGGCGACCAGCGAGCCGACGATGAAGAACAGCAGGGTCACCAGCATCCGCGCATTGCCGCCGCCCACGGTGAACAGCGTGCCGGAGGCGCAGCCACCGCCCAGCTGCATGCCGATGCCGAACAGGAAGGCGCCGACGATCACCGAGGTGCCCGCCGGCGACACCAGCCCCTTCACCGGCTCGCCGAACAGGGTGCCGGCGGCGAGTGCGGGGAAGAACAGCAGCACCGCCAGCGCCAGCATCACCATCTGCGCGCGCAGCCCGGCGCCCCGGCGTTCGCGGATGAACACACGCCAGGCCGAGGTGAAGCCGAAGGCGGCGTGGTAAAGCGTCAGCCCCAACGCGCCGCCGACCAGGAACAGCAGGGCCAGGCGACCGCTCGCCGCCTGCGCGAGAAACAGCGCGCCCGCCAGCAGCAACAGCAGGGCAACCCAGAGCGCGCCGGATTTGCGCTCGGGTACGGTGGACAGGGCTAGGCTCATGGCGCCTCCAGGCAGTGCGTTTGCAGAGGGGCAGCAGTTTAGGGGGCGCAATGCCCGCCGCCAACTTCGTAAGTCGGCTAAGCAAATAGCCTGGCGTTACATCGCCCATGCCTTGGGGTGAATAACGCCCCAAGCGTTATCCAGCATCATCGCCGCCCCGAACCGCCCACGGCGGATGCCCGGCGAGCGCTCAGGCCCACGCCTTGCGCAGCGCCTTCAGCGCCTCGGCGATGCGCGCCTCGGGCACCGCCGCGAAGCCCAGCACCAGCCCGGCGCGGCGGTCTTCCGGCTCGCTGGATTCCGGCAGCCAGTAGTCGCTCAGCGCGTTCACCTCCACGCCCACGGCCGCCGCGCGCTGCACCAGCTCGCGTTCGCGCTCGCGGCTGTCGACCCGCACGCACAGGTGCAGTCCGGCCTCCACCGCCGGCAGCGGCGCGCAGCCGGAAACCTCCGGCCAGCCGCGCAGCAGCGCATCGCGCCGGCTGCGGGCGGCGCGGCGCATGCGGCGCACGTGACGCTGGAAATGCCCTTCGGCGATGAAGTCGGCCATCACCCGCTGGGTGCCGACCTCGGAGTGCCGCACATCCAGCGCGCGGCGCCGGGAGAAGGCCTGCGCCAGCGCCGGCGGGACCACCAGGTAGCCCAGGCGCAGCGCCGGGAAGGCGATCTTGCAGAAGGTGCCGACGTAGAGCACGCGGTCGTGGCGATCCAGCGCCGCCAGCGGCATCAGCGGGGTGCCGCTGTAGCGGTACTCGCCGTCGTAGTCGTCCTCGACGATCCAGCCGCCGCTGCGTTCGGCCCATTCCAGCAGCTCCAGGCGCCGCGCCAGCGACAGCGTCACCCCGGTCGGGTACTGGTGCGAGGGGGTGACGTAGACCAGCCGGCAGCCGGGCAGCTCCTTCAGCGCGCCGGTGCACAGGCCCTCGCCGTCCACCGGCACGCCGTGCAGGCGCGCGCCGGCGGTGGCGAAGGCGTGGCCGGCGGCGCGGTAGCCGGGGTTCTCGATGGCCGCGCCGTCGCCCTCGGCCAGCAGCACCTGGGCGCACAGCGCGATGCCCTGCTGGGCACCGCTGGTGATGATGATCTGCCGGGCGTCGCAGTGCAGGCCGCGGGTGCTGCGCAGGTAGGCGGCGACCAGTTCGCGCAGGCGCTGCTCGCCGGCCGGGTCGCCGTAGCCCAGGCAATCCGGCGGCGGGTCGCGCCAGAAACGCGCCTGCAGCCGCGCCCAGGTGTCGAAGGGAAACAGGTCGAAGGCCGGCACGCCGACCCGGAAGGCACGCGGCGCGCCGCTGGGCGGCAACGGCAGATGGTGCCGTTCCAGGCGCTCCAGCGACGGCGCATCCACGCTGCGCGGCTCGCCGCGCACGGCGTCCACCGCCGGCTGCACCCGCTCCGCCACATAAGTGCCGTCGCCGGTGCGGCCCTCGATGTAGCCCTCGGCATAGAGCTGCTCGTAGGCGCGCACCACGGTATTGCGCGAAACGCCCAGCGACGCCGCCAGGTCGCGGCTCGCCGGCAGCCGCGAGCGCGCCGCCAAGCGGCCGTCGAGGATGCGCTCGCGCAGCGCCTGGAACAGCTGCAGACCCAGCGGGCGCGCGGGATCGAGACGAATGCCGGAAGGGTTGAAAGGCAGCGGGACGCTCATGGGACGGATTCCGGAACGGCGATAATGGTTCCTTTAATTTCACCATGAATGGCTCTTTAGCAGAACCAATTCCCGACCTAGTCTGGAATCACTCCAACACACACAAGGCCGTCACCATGTCTTCCGCTGTCGAGATCCGCCCGATCACCGCTGACGATCACGCCGCCTGGCTGCCGCTCTGGCAGGGCTACCAGCGCTTCTACAAGACCACTATCGACGAGGCCACCAGCGCCCTCACCTGGCAACGCTTCCTCGACCCGGCCGAGCCGATGCACGCCGCCCTCGCCTGGCGCGGCGGCGAGGCCATCGGCATGGTGCACTTCATCTACCACCGCTCCTGCTGGACCCGGGGCGACTACGTCTACCTGCAGGACCTGTACGTCGCCGAAGGCCAGCGCGGCGGCGGCACCGGCGCGGCGCTGATCGAGCACGTCTACGCCGACGCCCGCGCCAGCGGCGCCGCGCGGGTGCACTGGCTGACCCACGAGAGCAACACCGACGCCATGTTCCTCTACGACCGGATCGCCGACCGCTCCGGTTTCGTCCAGTACCGCAAGATCATCTGACCCCGGAGCCACCCATGAGCGAGCAGCAACCGCTGAACTGGCGCCCGGTCGCCAGCCCCGAACGCCACACCCTGCCCGGCCGCTACGTGAACCTGGCGCCGCTGGACCCGGCCAGCCACGCCGACGACCTGTGGCTGGCGCTGCAGGGCCCTGGCTCCGACCCGGCGCTGTGGGACTACCTGGCCTACGGCCCGTTCACCGAACGCGCGGATTTCGACGCCTGGCTCGCCGGCAACGCGGCCAGCGCCGACCCGCTGTTCTTCGCCGTGATCGACCGCGCCAGCGGCCGCGCCGTCGGCCTGCTCAGCTTCCTGCGCATCACCCCGAAGGACGGCGTGATCGAGATCGGCCACATCGCCTTCGGCCGCGTCATGCAGCGCACGCCGGCCTCCACCGAGGCGGTCTACCTGCTCGCCCGGCTGGCCTTCGAGTTGGGCTACCGGCGCCTGGAATGGAAGTGCAATTCGCTCAACGCCCGCTCGATGCGCGCCGCGCAGCGCCTGGGCTTCACCTTCGAGGGCAGCTTCCGCCAGCACATGGTGGTGAAGGACCGCAACCGCGACACCGCCTGGTTCTCCATCCTCGACAGCGAATGGCCGCGCTGCCGGCGGGCCTTCGACGCCTGGCTGGACGCGTCCAACTTCGACGGCGAAAGACTGCAGCGGACGCACCTGGCGGACCTGCGCCAGGGCTGATCTTTTCATTCTCCGGGAACTGCCCGGCGCGGGGAGGATCGGTGATACTGACCTTTTCCCATCGCAGCCCCGGAGACCGCCATGAGCAGCGATATCCAGACGCCCCGCGTCGAGCAGGTGCAGGTCGACGAACTGCCCTGCTGGCGCATCCATACCGCCCATGGTGAGGCCCTGATCGCCCAGCAGGGCGCGCAACTGCTGAGCTACCAGCCCCACGAGCAGCCGCCGCTGGTGTGGCTGAGCGAAACCGCCGAGTTCCGCCACGGCCAGTCCCTGCGCGGCGGCGTGCCGGTGTGCTGGCCGTGGTTCGGCGGCCTGGAGCGCAACCCGGTGGATGTGCGCGCCGCCTTCGCCGGCGACAGCGCCCCGGCCCACGGCCTGGTGCGCGCCGTGGACTGGCAGCTGGACGACATCGCCGACGAACTGGGCCAGCTGGCCGTGCACTTCAGCATCGACGCCCGCCACGGCCTGCCCGGCTGGCCGCATTCGGCGCGCCTGGAACTGGTGATGCGCTTCGGCGAACGCCTGGCCCTGGAGCTGACCACCCACAACCTCGGCGACAAGCCGCTGCCGGTGAGCCAGGCGCTGCACACCTACTTCGCGGTGAGCGACAGCCGCGAGATCGGCATCGACGGCCTGCAGGGCTGCCGCTACATCGAGACCCTGGAGAACTGGGAAGAACGCGAGCAGCACGGCCTGGTGCGCATCGCCGGGGAAACCGACCGCATCTACCTGGACGTGGAGAAGCCCCTGGTGATCCGCGATCCGCTCTGGGAGCGCGGCATCCACATCCAGGCCAGAGGCTCGCGCTCGGCGGTGGTGTGGAACCCCTGGGTCGACAAGGCCGCGCGCCTGTCGCAGTTCCCCGACGATGCCTGGCAGAACATGCTGTGCATCGAGACCGCGCGGGTCTGGGACGACGTGATGAGCGTCGCGCCGGGGCGCAGCGAGACGATGAAGGTGGAGATCTGGGGTGAGCCGCTGAAAAGCTGAGGCTTGCTCTTCGTAGGAGCGGACCTTGTCCGCGATTGGCCCCGTGCCGTGCGGATCGCGGACAAGGTCCGCTCCTACGACAGCGAATTCGGTAGGGCGAATGGCGCCTCTGGCGTTCGTTATCCGCCGTCCTGTTCGGTGTTCATGCGCCGCTTCGGCGTGTGCTGAGAGATTTGGTTTCGCCCTCCCGGGCGAGTCCCTTTTGGGGCCCCAAAAGGAACCAAAAGGGCCCGTCCCGACATCCGGGTCTTCGCTGCGCTCAGACTTCCCTCGCTCCGGTATTGCTCCGAGGGTCGGCGTACAAGGGCCGTCCCTGGCCCTTTACGCCTCTCGCGGCATCCATGCCGCTCGCCCCTCTGCGCAATACCTCCACTCGGCCTCCTGACGGGACTCTGCGCGCGCCGGATGTTTCGGTGTGGCAGGCAGAGCCGGAGCTGAAGGATTGCTCTTCGTAGGATGGCGTGGAGCGAAGCGATACCCATCACGGCGGATAACCCTGCGCGTAGCCGAGGCTGTGGCCGCTTTTCGTAGGAGCGAGCGTGCTCGCGAACCGCCTGACGCCGGAGCCGCCGGGAAATCCGTTCGCGAGCAAGCTCGCTCCTACGGGAAGAGCCGCGCGGCGCGAGGGCTACAGGTCGCTCTCTTGCACCGGCCGCACCCTGGCGTCGTCGATGGCGTAGGCGGCGTCGGCCATTTCGTTGCTGACCTTCTCGATCTTCAGCGTGCCGCTGACCCAGATCGGGCTGTAGATGTCGTCGAGCTTGATGCCCTTGGGGTAGCGCACCAGCACGATCTGGTTCGGCGGCGGCGGCGGCACGTGGATGCAGGCGCCCGGGTAGGGCACCAGGAAGAATTCGGTGACGCGGCCCTTGGCGTCGTTCTCCAGCGGCACCGGGTAGCCGCCCAGGCGCAGCGCCTTGCCGTTCAGCGCGGCGACGGTCTTGGCGGAATACATCACCGCCGGCATCTTCCTGTCGGTCTGCTTCAGGCCGCCCTTGTTGGTGAAGGTGCCGTTGGCTTCGGGGCCGTTGTGGGTGATTTCCGGCATGTCTTCCAGCGCCTTGCGGTCACTGGGCGGCATCAGGGACAGCCAGTCGGTTTCGGGAAGTTCGGCAGCGGATGCCAGGGAAGTCAGCAGCACCAGGCTGCAGGCGAGCAATGTACGGCGCATCGTGGACTCGAAAGGCCCGGTCGGGCACAGGCGGGAGTTCCTCCAGCACCCCCTCCCGTTGCGGGAGAGGGCCGGAAATCACCGTCAATTCTTCTTGATCAGGCCGTAAATGACCAGCAGGACGACGGCGCCGATTATCGCGCCGATGAAGCCGGCCGCCTGGCCCGCGGCGTAGATGCCCAGTGTCTGGCCGCCATAGGTGGCCAGGAGCGAGCCGCCGATGCCGATCAGGATGGTCATGATCCAGCCCATGCTGTCGTCGCCCGGCTTCAGGAAGCGCGCGATGAGTCCGACGATCAGGCCGATGACGATGGTTCCGATGAAGCCCATGACAGTCCCTCCTTGTGGGTTGAGCGCGGTAGGTGCGCGCCTGCCATGGGACAGTGTAGAAAACCCCGGCGTTCCGTGTTCCACCCGCGCCAGCGCGGGAGACGGGCAGAAAAAAGCCGCGTCGGGATCGACGCGGCTTGTTCGGGACGCCGTGAGCGGCAGGCCGTCAGCCCCTGGCGATCAGCGCCTCGACCTCGGCGATGCGCGCCTTCAGGGTCGGCAGGTCGGCGCAGCGCAAGGTGGCGTGGCCGACCTTGCGCCCGGCCTTGAAGGCCTTGCCGTAGTGGTGCAGGTGGCAGTCGGAGATGCTCAGGACCTTGGCCACCGGCGGCACTTCGCCGATGAAGTTGAGCATGGCGCTCTCGCCGACCTTGGCGGTGGAGCCCAGCGGCAGGCCGGCGACGGCGCGCAGGTGGTTCTCGAACTGGCTGCACTGCGCCCCTTCGATGGTCCAGTGCCCGGAGTTGTGCACGCGCGGGGCGATCTCGTTGGCCTTCAGGCCGCCGTCGACCTCGAAGAACTCGAAGGCCATCACGCCGACGTATTCCAGCTTGTCCAGCACGCGGCCGACGTAGTCTTCGGCCAGCGCCTGCAGCGGGTGTTCGCTGCTGGCCACGGACAGGCGCAGGATGCCGTTCTCGTGGGTGTTGTGCACCAGCGGGTAGAAGCGGGTCTCGCCGTCGCGGGCGCGCACCGCCACCAGCGAGACTTCGCCGGTGAAGGGTACGAAGCCTTCGAGGATGCAGGGCACGCTGCCCAGCTCGGCGAAGGCGCCGGCGACGTCCTCGGGCTTGCGCAGGACCTTCTGGCCCTTGCCGTCGTAGCCCAGGGTGCGGGTCTTGAGCACCGCCGGCAGGCCGATCCCGGCCACGGCGGCGTCGAGGCCGGCCTGGGACTGCACGTCGGCGAAGGCCGGGGTGGGAATGCCCAGGTCCTTGAACATGGACTTCTCGAACCAGCGGTCGCGGGCGATGCGCAGCGACTCGGCGCTCGGATAGACCGGCACGAACTGCGAGAGGAAGGCCACGGTCTCGGCCGGCACGCTCTCGAACTCGAAGGTCACCAGGTCGACCTCATCGGCCAGCCGGCGCAGGTGCTCCTGGTCGCTGTAGTCGGCGCGGATGTGCTCGCCCAGGGCCTGTGCGCAGGCGTCCGGAGCCGGGTCGAGGAAGGCGAAGTTCATGCCCAGCGGAGTACCCGCCAGGGACAGCATGCGGCCGAGCTGACCGCCACCGATGACACCGATTTTCATGTTCTGCTCGCTCTCTTTCAGCTGTCACGCGGGTCCGGGTTGTCCAGCACCATGTCGGTCTGCTCGCGCCGGAAGTCCTTCAGGGCCACGTGATATTTCGGGTACTTGCCGCCCAGGATGCTCGCCGCCAGCAGGGCCGCGTTGATCGCGCCGGCCTTGCCGATGGCCAGGGTGGCGACCGGCACGCCGGCCGGCATCTGCACGATGGACAGCAGCGAATCGACGCCCGAGAGCATGGAGGATTGCACCGGCACGCCGAGCACCGGCAGGTGGGTCTTGGCGGCGCACATGCCCGGCAGGTGGGCCGCGCCGCCGGCGCCGGCGATGATCACTTCGATGCCGCGGCCTTCGGCCTCTTCGGCGTACTGGAACAGCAGGTCCGGGGTGCGGTGGGCGGAAACCACCTTCACTTCGTACGGAATGCCGAGCTTGTCCAGCATGTCCGCGGTGTGGCTCAGGGTGCTCCAGTCGGATTTGGAACCCATGATCACGCCAACCAGTGCGCTCATCGTCGTGCCTCTCTCAAGTGCGCTCTTGGGCGCGTCAGAAACCAACAAGCCACGCTCGTCGGAGGCGTGGCTTGTACGTGGCCAAACCGGCGGGCAGTGCCGGCTTGAAGGCGGCGCAGTATACCGCAAAGGTCACCCCGGGGTGCACCCGCCATGACCGTCCGTCCCGATTCCGCCGTTTCCCGCTGGCGGAGTGCGCAGGCATCCGGAAAAGCTTGCCTCAGCTCAAGATCGTCCAGGCCCAGAAGCTCAGACTCTTCCTTCACGTCCCTGCCCGGATGGGGCAGGCCCCTCACCCTTCAAGGAGCGAGTGCAATGTCCATGACCCTGCCCACGACCATGAAAGCCGCCGTCGTCCACGCCTTTGGCGAGCCGCTGCGGATCGAGGAAGTCAACGTCCCGCTGCCCGGCCCCGGGCAGGTCCTGGTGAAGATCGAGGCCTCCGGCGTCTGTCACACCGACCTGCACGCCGCCGAGGGCGACTGGCCGGTGAAGCCGAGCCTGCCGTTCATCCCCGGCCATGAAGGCGTCGGTTTCGTCGCCGCGGTCGGCGCCGGCGTCACCCGCGTCAAGGAAGGCGACCGCGTCGGCGTGCCCTGGCTGTACACCGCCTGCGGCTGCTGTGAACACTGCCTGACCGGCTGGGAAACCCTCTGCGAACACCAGCAGAACACCGGCTATTCGGTGAACGGCGGCTACGCCGAATATGTGCTGGCCGACCCGAACTTTGTCGGCATCCTGCCGAAAAATGTCGGCTTCACCGAGATCGCGCCGATCCTCTGCGCGGGCGTCACCGTGTACAAGGGCCTGAAGGAAACCGGCGCGCGCCCCGGCCAGTGGGTGGCGATCTCCGGCATCGGCGGCCTCGGCCACGTCGCCGTGCAGTACGCCAGGGCCATGGGCCTGCACGTGGTGGCGGTCGATGTGGACGACGCCAAGCTGGAACTGGCCCGGCGCCTGGGCGCCAGCCTGACCGTCAACGCGCGCCAGGAGGACCCGGTGGCGGTGGTGCAGCGCGATATCGGCGGCGCCCACGGCGTGCTGGTCACCGCGGTGTCCAACAGCGCCTTCGGCCAGGGCATCGGCATGGCCCGCCGCGGCGGCAGCGTGTCGCTGGTCGGCCTGCCGCCGGGCGACTTCCCCACGCCGATCTTCGACGTGGTGCTCAAGGGCCTGCACATCACCGGCTCCATCGTCGGCACCCGCGCCGACCTGCAGGAAGCCCTGGACTTCGCCGGCGAGGGCCTGGTGAAGGCCACCGTCAGCGCCGGCAAGCTGGACGACATCAATGCCATCCTCGACAGGATGCGCGCCGGGCAGATCGAAGGGCGGATCGTGGTCGAGATGTAAGCCCATCGCGCGGGACAGCCCTTGTCCCGCGCCTCACCTCACCCGTAGGAGCGGACCTTGTCCGCGATACAGCCGACAGACCGGAGTTGAGGCAATTCGCGGACAAGGTCCGCTCCTACAAAAGCGTGCGCCCCCGGATTCATCCGCGATCCGCATCGTCAGGCCGGAGCCAGGGCAATTCGCGGACAAGGTCCGCTCCTGCGAGAGCCATGTCCCCGCCCTGTCAGAACTCCACGGTGGTCGAAAACTCGAACTGCCGCGGTTCGCCCACGGCGACGTAGAGGTTGTTCGCCGCCGACGGGTAGTAGGTGCGGTCGAAGAGGTTCTTCACGTTGAACTGGAAACCGACCTTATGTCCGCCCAGTTTGGTGTCGTAGCTGGCGAAGGCATCGGCCACGGTGTAGGACGGCAGCTCGAAGGAGTTGGCCGGGTCGCCGGCACGCTTACCCACGTAGCGGGCGCCGCCGCCCAGGCGCAGGTCGTCGCCGCCCAGCAGTGAACCGGCGTCGTACACCGCCGCCAGCGAGGCGGTTTCCCTGGCCACGTTCTGCAGGCGGTTGCCCTCCAGTTCCGGGTCCTCGGTCACTTCCGCGTCCAGCCAGGCGTAGCTGCCGAGCAGGCTCCAGCGTTCGCTGAGCTGGCCGGTGAGGTCCAGCTCGGCGCCATAGGAGCGCACCTTGCCGGCGGTGCTGACGCGGCTGTCACCGTTGGCGTCGAGCTGGGTGACCATCACGTTGCGCTTGCGGATGTCGAAGAACGCCAGGTTGGCGGTGACGCGGCCGGGGATGTCGAGCTTGCCGCCGATTTCCCAGGACGACGCCTCTTCCGGCTGGATCGCCGAGTCGATCACCTCGCCCGAGGAGAGCGGCGCGATGGTGGAGTTGGGCTTGAACGACCGGGTGTAGCTGCCGTACAGCGAGACCTCGTCGTTGACCTTGTAGACCAGGCCCGCGCGCGGCACCCACTTCTGTCCGTTGATGTCGGTGTTGGCCTTGAACGGCCGGCCGCGCCCGGCGTACTGGTCGTACATCTGGTAGCGGCCGCCGGCGACCAGGATCCAGTGCTCGTCCAGGTGCCAGGAGTCCTGCAGGAACAGCGAGTCGCTACGCAGCTTGTCGGTCTGGTCGCTGTCGCCGGGGCTGACGTTGGTAGCGGGGGAAATCTGCCCGTAGACCGGGTCGCGGTAATCGAAGGTGGTGCTCCTGGTGTCGCGGATCAGGTCGGCGCGGTAGATCTTGCGCTTCTCGCTGTCGATGCCGACCACCAGTTCGTGGCGAAAGCCGCCCAGTTGCAGGTCGCCGTTCAGGCTGGCGGTGGCGAAGCTGTCGCTGCTCACCGCGCCGTGGGTGCCGTCGACGCGGCGGGTGACGGTGCCGTTGCTGTTGACCTTGGTGACCCGCGCCTGGTTGTCGTCGTAGGTCTCGCGCGTCCAGCCGTAGGCGAAGTGTGCCGTCCAGGCGTCGTCGAGGCGGTGCTCGATGTCCAGGCGGCTCAGGTCGGAACGGCCTTCGGTGATGTTGAACGGCTCGTCCAGCCGGCGGGTGCGCGGGATATCCAGCGGCTTGTTGGTGCGCGGGTCGATGGCGGTGCCGCGGTCGAACGGCGTCTTGAACTCGCGGTGCTCGTAGCTCAGGTTGACCGTGGTGTCCTCGCCGAACCAGGCCAGCGAGGGGGCCACCAGGGTCTCGCGCTGCTGGCCGAAGTTGCGCCAGTAGTTCTCGTCCTGGTGATCGACGATCAGCCGGTAGGCCAGGTTGCTCTCGCCCAGCGGGCCGGTGGTGTCGATCTGCGCGCCGCTGCCCTGCTTGCCGTGGGCGAAGGTCGAGCCGCGCAACGTCACGGCGTTGTACTGCTGCAGCTGTGGCTTCCTGCTCACCACGTTGACCACGCCGCCCGGGTCCTGGATGCCATAGAGCAGCGAGGCCGGGCCCTTGAGCACTTCGACGTGGTCGGCGGTGGCGGTGAGGTTGCGGCCCAGCACCGAAGGCAGCCCGTCGCGCATGATCGAGCCGTCGCGGTTGTCGCCGAAGCCGCGCTTCATGACCGCATCCTGGGTGCCGCCGAGGGTGTTGGCCTGGGTCACGCCGCTGACGTTGCCGAGGACGTCGTCGAGGTTGCGCGGCTTCTGGTCGCGCAGCGCCTGCCCCGGGACGGTGACAATGCTCTGCGGGGTTTCCAGCACCGGCGTGTCGGTGCGGCCGATGGAGGCCACCGGCGCCGGCTGGTAGCTGTCGGACGCGGTCTCGCCGACGACGGTGGTGTCGCTCAGGCTCAGGGTATCGGCGGGCGCGCGCTCCAGGGTCAGGGTGTGGCCGTCCAGGACGCGGAAGCGGTAGCCGGAGCCGGCGAGCAGACGGTTCAGCGCGTCATTGGCGCTCAGCTGGCCGGTCACCAGCGGAGCCTCGAGGTCATAGGGCGCCTCGTCGGTGTAGACCACGCCGAGGCCGGTCACCCGGCTGAATTCGCTGAGCGCCTGGGGCAGGGGCTGGGCGGCGATGGCGAAGCTGAAGCGCGCCTGCAGCGCGGCGCCGGCGGCAGCGTCTGCGGCCCATGCGGCCCATGCGGCCGGAGCCTGGGCGGCGGCCAGCGCGGCACCGAGCACCAAGGCGGCAAGCGGTTTCAGGGACAGTTCGGGGACAGCGCGGCAAAGCGGGATCATCGGAGGCTCTCTTGCTCGAAAGGTCGTTTTCCACATGCGAATAAATCGCATTAATGACCACTACACGGAGCAGCCGCAGGAGTACCTCACCGCCTTTTCGAAATTTTTTCCCTCGTTCAGCGAATCAGCAGGAAACGCCCGAGCAGCGGTTGCTGGCGAAAACCGACCACGGCCTGCAACGCATCCAGCGCCGCCTGCGGGTCGGCGCTGCGGAAACTGCCGCTGACCCGGCGCTTTGCCAGTTCGCCATCGAGCAACACGATACGGCCCGGGTAGTAGGTGCCCAGGCGCTCCAGTACGTCGCCCAGGGGCTCGCGGTAGAAGGTCAGCCATCCCTGGCGCCAGGCCAGGGCGGCCTGGGCGTCAGCAGGCTGGATATCGCCCAGCTTCGCGCCATCGATGCTGACCCGCTCGCCCGCACCGAGCACCACTTCCGGCAGGCCCACGGCGTGGCTGGCGCGCACCGAGACGCGGCCTTCGGCGACGGTGACGCGGGTCCGCTCACCCAGGCGGCGCACTTCGAATTCGGTACCCAGCACCCGCGCCTCGCCTTCTCCGGCGCGCACCACGAAGGGCCTGGACAGATGCTTCACGGCGAAGGACGCGGCGCCGCGCAGCAGCTCGACCCGGCGCTGTTCGCCAGCGAGCGACACGGCGACGGCGCTGTCGGCATCGAGGGTCAGGCGCGAACCGTCGGCCAGGGTGATCTCGCGCACCTCGCCCGGCGCGCTGACGTAATCGGCGGACAGGTCGGTGAACCCGTTGCCCGGCTTCCACCAGCCGCCGGCCCAGAGCATCAGCAGCAGGCAGGCGGCGCTGGCCAGCGGGTAGGCCCAGCGCCGGTGATTGCGCTGGGCGCGGCGCGGCGCAGGGCACTCCATCGCGGTCAGGTAGGCGTTCAGAACAGCGCCCTCCTCCGTCGCCAGCCGTTGCGCAGGGGCAGCGCTGGCCTGCCAGAGCGCGTCGGCCTCGGCATAGGCGCGAGCATGCTGCGGATCGGCCGCCAGCCAGGCCTGGAAAGCCCCCAGCCAGGCTTCGCCGCCACCATCCTGCAGGCGCAGCAGCCACTGGCGCGCCTGGCGCCGGGCATCCTCTGGCGAGGTGGCGATTTCGGGCTTCATCGGTCGGCGGCTCCACGGCGATCGGTCGGCGCAGCGGGCGTCAGGCTCGCCTTGCAGGCATCGAGGGCGCGCATCATATGTTTTTCCACCGCGCTCCGGGAAAGCCCCATGGCCGTGGCGATCTCGCCATAGGTGCGGCCATGCACGCGGCTGAGCAGGAAGATGTGGCGGGTACGTCCGGGCAACTGGCGCAAGGCGTCTTCTATGCGCGCCAGTTCGGCGCCGGCCTGCACCGCCTGCTCCGGCGAAGGTTGCGCGCCGTCGTCATCGTGCAGCAGCGCGCTCAGGGTGCGGCCGCGGGCGTCTTCGCCGCGCAGGTGGTCGATGGCCAGGTTGCGGGCGCTGCGCAGCAGGTAGCTGCCGAGCTCCTCCACCGGGGCCTGCGGGCGCTTCCAGAAGCGCAGGAACAGGTCCTGCACCAGGTCCGCCGCCGTGGCGCGACAACCGACGCGGCGTTGCACCAGGGCTTCCATGCGCGGGCGCTGGGACAGGAATACCCGCAGGAAATCCTCGCGCGGCAGCGAATCGGCGGGCGCCGGGGCGTCCGCGGCGCAGGATTCGGCCGGTCGGTCGGAATGGGACATCGGGGATTGGCGCTCGCCAGTGGTCCGCGCCGGAGCCTGCGCGAGGGGAAGACCCTGGAAAGCCGCAAATGATAATGCTTATCAAATAAATCCAACAACCCCCGATCGTCCGCCGCCTCAGGGCGTCTCGTCCAGCCCCAGCCCGCCTTCCAGCTTGCGCCACAGCAGGCGGATCTGCGCCTTGCGCACCAGGGCGCAGCGGTACAGGCGGATTTCCTGCGGCACGACCCAGTGCGGGCCGCCGCACACCGCCAACTCGCCGCGCGCCAGTTCCGCCTCCATGCTCAGGCGCGGCACCCAGGCCACGCCCATGCCCTGCAGGGCCATGCTCTTCAGGCTGTCGGCCATCGCCGTTTCATAGACGGTGGTGTAGCGCAGGTTGCGCTGGCGCAGCAGCAGGTTCACCGCGCGGCCGAGGAAGGCGCCGGCGCTGTAGGCCAGCAGCGGCACGCTCTGGCCGCTGTCCAGGTCGTAGAGCGGCAGCCCGGCGGAGTTCACCGCGCACACCGGGAGCATCTCGGTGCGGCCCAGGTGCAGCGAGGGGAAGACTTCCGGGTCCATCTGCAAGGCGGCGTCGGGATCGTAGAAGGCCAGCATCAGGTCGCAGCCGCCTTCGCGCAGCAGGTGCACCGCCTCGCCGACGTTGGTCGCCACCAGGCGGCTGGCGATGTTCAGGCCCTCCGAGCGCAGGCGCGCGATCCACGCCGGGAAGAAGCCCAGCGCCAGCGAGTGGGCGGCGGCGAACTGCAGCACCTCGCCCTGCCCGCCCTCCAGGTGGTGCAGGTGGCGCACCACCTGGCCGAGCTGCTCGACCACCGCCCGCGCGGTGACCAGGAACAGCTGCCCGGCCTCGGTCAGCTCGATGGGGGTGCGCTGGCGGTTCACCAGGGTCAGGCCCAGGGCATCCTCCAGGCTGCGGATGCGCCGGCTGAACGCCGGCTGGGTGACGAAGCGCTTCTCCGCCGCCTGGGAAAAGCTGCGGGTGGCGGCCAGGGTGCTGAAATCTTCCAGCCATTTGGTTTCGAGGTTCACGTCAACTCCAGCGGCGACATGCTGATCGATAGGTCAGGAGCCGGGCGCGCGTAACACAGGCGCACGCTCGCCGTCATCCATTCGTCACAGCCTACATTATGCCGTTTGTGCATGAGGCAGCTTTTAACAGCATTGGCCGACGAAAGGCGAAAACCCTAGTCTACCGGGCATCGCGGCACTGGCCGTGTTCTTCCGAGACAACCCACGTCATGTCCCCTGTTGCATCGTTCCGCATCGAGAAAGACCTCCTCGGCACCCTCGAAGTCCCCTCTGACGCCTACTACGGCATCCAGACCCTGCGCGCCATGAACAACTTCCACCTTTCGGGCGTGCCGCTGTCGCACTACCCGAAACTGGTGATTGGCCTGGCGATGGTCAAGCAGGCGGCAGCCGATGCCAACCACAAGCTCGGCCACCTGTCGGACGAGAAGCACGCCGCCATCAGCGAGGCCTGTGCCCGCCTGATCCGTGGCGACTTCCACGACCAGTTCGTGGTGGACATGATCCAGGGCGGCGCCGGCACCTCGACCAACATGAACGCGAACGAAGTCATCGCGAACATCGCGCTCGAAGCCATGGGCCACGCCAAGGGTGAGTACAAGTACCTGCACCCGAACAACGACGTGAACATGGCGCAGTCGACCAACGACGCCTACCCGACCGCCATCCGCGTGGGCCTGCTGCTCGGCCACGACACCCTGCTGGCCAGCCTCGACAGCCTGATCCAGGCCTTCGCCGCCAAGAGCGTCGAGTTCGCCAGCGTGCTGAAGATGGGCCGTACCCAGCTGCAGGACGCGGTGCCGATGACCCTCGGCCAGGAATTCCATGCCTTCGCCACCACCCTGAGCGAAGACCTCGACCGCCTGCGTCGCCTGGCGCCGGAGCTGCTGACCGAAGTGAACCTCGGCGGCACCGCCATCGGCACCGGCATCAACGCCGACCCCGGCTACCAGAAGCTCGCCGTCGAGCGCCTGGCGGCCATCAGCGGCCAGCCGGTCGTCCCGGCCGCCGACCTGATCGAAGCCACCTCCGACATGGGCGCCTTCGTGCTGTTCTCCGGCATGCTCAAGCGCACCGCGGTCAAGCTGTCGAAGATCTGCAACGACCTGCGCCTGCTCTCCAGCGGCCCGCGCACCGGCATCAACGAGATCAACCTGCCGCCGCGCCAGCCGGGCAGCTCGATCATGCCGGGCAAGGTCAACCCGGTGATCCCGGAGGCCGTGAACATGTGCGCCTTCGAAATCATGGGCAACGACCTGGCGCTGACCATCGCTGCCGAAGGCGGCCAGCTGCAGCTGAACGTGATGGAGCCGCTGATCGCCTACAAGGTCCTCGACTCGATCCGCCTGCTCCAGCGCGCCATGGACATGCTGCGCGAGCACTGCATCACCGGCATCACCGCCAACGTCGAGCACTGCCACAAGCTGGTGGAGCACAGCATCGGCCTGGTGACCGCGCTGAACCCCTACATCGGCTACGAGAACTCCACCCGTATCGCCAAGACCGCGCTGGAAACCGGCCGCGGCGTCCTGGAGCTGGTACGCGAGGAGAAGCTGCTGGACGAAGCCACCCTGGCCGACATCCTGAAGCCGGAAAACATGATCGCCCCGCGCCTGATTCCGCTGCGCGCCTGATCACCCGCCCGGCGCGAGCCGGGCACGTCTCACCGGTTGAGGGGGAGTACTCCTTCCTCACCTTTCAGGGATTGGTTACCCCCGGTCCCTTCTTTTACACCCGGCGCCGCGGGTTTACCCGAGGCGCCATGTCTCACCGGTTGAGGGGGCTCCCGGCCCACTCTCCATTCGAAGGGACACCGCTTACCCGGTGTCCCTTTTTTTTGCCTGTGATCCGGGGCCCAGCGAAAAGCATCGCGGACGGAGCTTGACCACTTCAGCCCGCTCCTACGCAGGGAGCAGGTTTCGCAGGAGCGGACCTCGTCCGCGATCAGCCGTGGTTCGCGGTATGAACCGGCCTGAAATAGACGCGCGGGGGCTCAATCCTGCCGCTGCAGGTGATCGAGAATCCGGCGGTTGAGGGCGGCGATACGCTGCACGGCGTCCGCCTCGTCGCACTCCTGGTCCTGATCCTGCGCGCCGAGCTGGCGGGCGCAGAGGTTGAGCGCGGAGAGCACCATCAATTCATTGCTGGTGACGTAGGGGAATTTCTTCTTGCTGGCGGCGATCTCCGCCTGCAGCAGCGCGGCCGCATCCTGCAGCCGGCGCTCTTCACCGGCCGGCGCCCGGACGCTGTACTCGCGTCCGAGGATGCGCAGGACGCGGACACCGTCGCCGCTCATGCGTGGGCGCGGCTGTCGCTGACGCGGCGGATCAGCGCCTGCAGGCGGGTGGCGGTGGCGTTGTGCTTCTCTTCCTGCTCCATGAGGGACAGTTGCAGGCTGTCGTTTTCCTCGCGGGCCTTGAGCAGCTCCTCGCGCACGGCGGCGTTGTCCTGCACCAGCACTTCGTTCTGCTGCAGCAGTTCGGCGACCAGCTGTTCAAGTTGTTCGAGGGTGGAATCGAGCATGGGAGCCTCCGCAAAGCCGTTCAAAGGGTGCGGAGGATAAAGAAAGGGGCGCCTCGGGGCCAGCGAAAACGGCGATCTTCGGATGAGCCGTATGCTGTCAATTCAATGGCTTAGAGATTCTTTCTCTTGTTGTTTCAATAGTTTCCGGCGCCATCGGCGATTTCGACCGGAAAATCGCGGACAAGGTCCGCTCCTACAGGAGGCTCCGTGCGTAGGAGCGGACCTTGTCCGCGACCGGTATCCGTCGATTCTATGGTCAGACGCGGATGACGCCTTCCTCGCGCAGCAGCTTGAAGATCGCCTCGGCGCCGGCCTCGGGCGACAGGTCCTTGAGCACCTGCCCGGTGCCGCCGGAAGCCTTGGCGGTGGCGGCCTTCATCCGTTCGGCGCCGGTCTTGGCCTTGATCACCTTCAGGCGCTTGGGACGCGGGCGCGCGGGTTGCAGGTTGCCCTCGGCGAGCAGCGGATCGTCCACCACTTCCACATCGTGGGCTTCCAGATAGCCGCGCCGCGCCGGGCCGAAGGCGCTTTGCCGGGCCACCGGCGCGGCGTTGTCGACGCTGGCGACGAAGGGCAGACGCACCTTCAGCCGGCGCCGCTGGCCGCGCGGCAAGGCCTGCAGCACCTGGGCGCTGCCGTTCTCCACCTTCTCCACTTCCGCCAGCCCGACCACCAGCGGCCAGCCGAGGCGCTCGGCGAGCAGGAAGGGCAGCATGCCGGAGCCTTCGCCGGTTTCCGCCTGGGTGCCGGTGAGCACCAGTTGCGCGTCGCTGTCCGCCAGGTAGGCGGCCAACGGCGGCAGGGCGTCGGCGCCGGCGGGCTGTTCCAGCACCGACAGCTCGTCCAGGCCCATGCCCAGGTAGCCGCGCAGCGCTTCTTCCCCGGCGTCGCCGGCATGCACCACGTGCAGGCGCTTGCCGGCCAGGCGCAGGCCGAGCTCCACCGCGCGGGCATCCTGCTCGGCACGGCGCGCGCGGCCGGAGGCCGGATGGGCGCCGATGGAGACCAGGGTGACGATGTTCAGGTCGTTCATGGCGAAACCTCGAAATGCGAGCGGCGCCGTGCGTCGCCCACGGAAAGATGGTTCAGGGCCTTACGCCGCATCGCGCGCCGCTCCATTGCGATGGGCGTCGGCCAGCGCGATCAGCGCCTTGAGGATCGCGGCGGAATCGCCGATCACCGAGAGGTCGGCGCGCTTGATCATGTCGCAGCCCGGATCCATGTTGATCGCCACCACCTTGTCGCAGGAGCCGATGCCCTGCAGGTGCTGGATCGCCCCGGAAATGCCCACGGCGAGATAGACCCGCGCGGTGACCCAGGTGCCGGTGGCGCCGACCTGGCGGGCGCGCGGCATGTGGCCGTCGTCCACCGCCACGCGGGAGGCGCCTTCGGTGGCGCCGAGGGCGACGGCGGCGCGGTGGAACAGCTCCCAGTCCTTCACGCCGTTGCCGCCGGAGAGGATGAACTCCGCCTCGGCCATGGGAATCCGTGCCGGGTCCACGGCCACCGGGCCGAGGTCCTCGATGCGCGGGAGATTGCGTGCGACGCTGCTTTCCAGCTCGACGGCGCGGGCTTCATGACGGGTCTCGCTGACCGGCTCGGCGCACTCGGCGGCGGCCAGGATCAGGCGTGGCAGGTCGCGGTGCAGGTCCTGCCGGCCGGCGCCGGCGCGGCCGACGCAGCGCTCGCCCTCGGCCTGCCAGACGCGGGTCGCCGGGCGTTCGCCGAGGCTCGCGGCCAGCCGGCGGCCGAGCTCGCCGCCACCGCTGCGGCTATCCGGCAGCAGCCAGTGGCGCGGGGCGAACTGGCTGTTCGCCGAGCGCAGCGCCAGCACCCGCTGTTCCGGGGCGTAGCCGTCGTATTCGTTGCCTTCGATGCGCAGCAGGCGGTCGACGCCGGCGGTGTCGAAGGTGGTTTCCTTGTGTTCGCCGAACACCACGGCCAGCACCGCGCCGTCGCTGCCGGCCAGCTTGCGGGCCAGGCCCAGCAGGTCGCGATCGTGGCTGGAGAGGCGGCCGCCGACCATGTCCGGCACCACGGCGATGAGGAAGGCCGGCTGCTCGATCGTCACCAGCGGCAGCTGCACCACCTCCGGCGCGCTGCTGCGCTTGCCGCCGGTGCCCTGCTGGCTGCCGGAGCGGTCGATGCGCTTGACGCCGTTCGGCCCGATGAAGCCAACCGCGTGGGGGTTCTTGCGGATCACGCCGTTGGGGCCCATCCAGCGGCTCTCGCCGCCCTGGGCCGATTGCATGGCCGCGTGCAGCGGATGCAGGCGGTTGCGGGCGATCCACTCGGCGCGTGGGTCGCGGCGGATGATGTCGCTCATGACTGGGCCTCCGACGTGAGGGGCGTTTTTGCAGGACCGAGGGGGACGCCTTCGTCATTGCTCGCGAACAAACCCAGCTCAGGAGTGGCGAGGTTCGCGAGCAAGCTCGCTCCTACAGGTACAGGTTCAGGTCTGTGCAACGGGATCATCAATGCACCTCCGCCGCTTCTTCACGGCGCGCCAGCGAGGGCTTTTTTGCCGGCACCTCGGTGGCCTCGATGAGGACCTCGGCGACCAGTTCGGCGATGTCCTTGATCTCCGGACGCGGCGCGACCACGCCTTCGAGCATCGCGGTGCACTGCGGGCAGCCGACGGCCACCAGCTCGGCGCCGGTTTCCCTGATGTCGGCCATGCGCATGTCGGGGATCCGCTGCTTGCCGGGGATGTCGGTGATCGGCGCGCCGCCGCCACCGCCGCAGCAGCGCGAGCGGAAGCCGGAGCGGGCCATTTCCCTGACTTCGATGCCGATGGCCTTGAGCACGTTGCGCGGCGCTTCGTACTCGCCGTTGTAGCGGCCGAGGTAGCACGGGTCGTGGTAGGTCACGCTGTCGGCCTTGCTCTGGCCGAGGTTCAGCGCGCCGCCCTGCACCAGTTCGTCGATGAAGGTGCTGTGGTGCAGCACCTGGTAGTCGCCGCCCAGCGCGCCGTATTCGTTCTTCAGCACGTGGAAGCTGTGCGGGTCGCAGCTGACGATGCGCTTGAAGCGGTATTTGGCCAGGGTGGCGATGTTGCGTTTGGCCAGGGTCTGGAAGGTGGCTTCGTCGCCCAGGCGGCGGGCCACGTCGCCGCTGTCGCGCTCTTCCAGGCCGAGCACGGCGAAGTCGACGTGGGCGGCCTTGAGGATCTTCACGAAGGCACGCAGGGTGCGCTGGTTGCGCATGTCGAAGGCGCCGTCGCCGACCCAGAACAGCACGTCGGTCTGCTGCTTGTCGGCCAGCAGCGGCAGGTTCAGGTCCGCCGCCCAGTTCAGCCGGCCGCCGGGGGCGAAGCCGCCGGGGTTGTCGGTGGCGATGAGATTCTCCAGCACCTCGGCGCCCTTGTTCGGGGTCGCGCCCTTTTCCAGGGTGAGGTGGCGGCGCATGTCGACGATGGCGTCGACGTGCTCGATCATCATCGGGCATTCCTCGACGCAGGCGCGGCAGGTGGTGCAGGACCAGAGGGTCTCGGCGTCCACCAGGGCCTTGCCGTCCAGCGCGACGATGGGCTGGTGCGGGCCGCCGCTGTGTTCGCCGAGCGGTTTGCCCGGGTACGGGCTGCCGGCGAACTTGGCGTCATTGCCACCGGCGAGGCCGATGACCATGTCCTGGATGAGCTTCTTCGGGTTCAGCGGCTGGCCGGCGGCGAAGGCCGGGCACATGGCCTCGCACTTGCCGCACTGCACGCAGGCGTCGAAGCCGAGCAGCTGGTTCCAGGTGAAATCGGTGGGTTTCTCCACGCCCAGCGGCGCCATCGGGTCTTCCAGGTCCAGGGGCTTCAAGCCAGTGGAACGGCCACCGCCGAAGCGCTCGGCGCGGCGGTGCCAGGCCAGGTGCAGGGCGCCGGCGAAGGCGTGCTTCATCGGCCCGCCCCAGGTCATGCCGAAGAACAGCTCGGACACGCCCCAGGCCACGCCGACGGCGAGGATCGCGGCGAGGAACCAGCCACCGAAACCTTCCGGCAGGATGCCCGCCACCGGCAGGGTGGCGATGAAGAAGCTCGCCGAGAACATCAGCAGGCTCTTCGGCAGGCGCATCCACGGGCCTTTCGACAGGCGCGGCGGCGGGTCGAGGCGGCGCTTGGCGACGAACAGCGCGCCGCAGAACATCAGCGCGGTGGCGGCCAGCAGGGCGAAACCGAGGATGCGGCTGTGCAGGCCGAAACCGTGCACGAGGATCGCCAGCAGCGCGGCGAGGACGAAGCCACCGGCGGTGGCCACGTGGGTCTTCGACATGTACTTGTCGCGCTCGACCACGTGGTGCAGGTCCACCAGGTAGCGGCGCGGCATCTTCAGCAGGCCGCCGATCCAGTCGACCTGGGCCGGTCGCCCGCGGCGCCACATCGCGAAGCGCTTCACGGCGCCCAGGGCGGCCAGTGCCACGGCGGAGAAAAGGAGGATAGGAAGCAGTGTGCTCAACATGGATAACCACCTTGGCCGCAGCTGCAAGCGACAAGCCTCAAGCTGCAAGCAAGAGCCAAATCCCGCTCCGGCTCTTGCTTGCGGCTTACAGCTTGCAGCTTGGCGCTGCTCTTAAAAGTCCTTGCACAGCCTCAGGGCGTCATAGATCGCCGCATGGGTGTTGCGCTGGGCCACGCAGTCGCCGATGCGGAACAGCAGGTAGCCATCCCCCGGCTCGCTCAGGCACGGCTGCGGCTGGATCGCGAACAGCGCCTCGACATCGATCTGGCCCTTGTTGCGCGAGCCTTGCTTGAGCGCGTAGTAGAGGCTCTCGTCCGGCCGCACGCCGTTCTCGACGACGATCTGGTCGACCACCCGCTCCTCTTTCGCGCCGGTGTATTCGTTCTCCAGCACCGCCACCAGCTTGTCGCCCTCGCGGTAGACCTTCTCCAGCATCAGGTCGCCGGTCATGATCACTTCCTTGGGGTACATGCTGCGGTAGTAGGTCGGGAAGGTGGTGCCGCCGATGGCCACGCCGGGCTTGATGTCGTCGGTGACGATCTCGACCTGGGCGCCCTTGTCGGCGAGGAAGTCGGCCACCGACATGCCGCTGAATTCGCAGATGGTGTCGTAGACCAGCACGTTTTTGCCCGGCGCGACCTTGCCGTCGAGCACGTCCCAGCTGCTGACCACAAGCCCTTCGGCGGCGCCCCAGTGTTCGTTCTGCTCCAGGAACGGGTGGCCGCCGTTGGCCAGCACCACCACGTCGGGGCGCAGGTCGAGGATGGTGTCGGCGTCCGCGCCGGTGCCCAGGCGCAGGTCGACGTTCAGCCGCGCCAGCTCCAGCTGGTACCAGCGGGTGATGCCGGCGATCTGGTCGCGCTGCGGGGCTTTCGAGGCGGTGGTGATCTGCCCGCCAAGCTGGTCCTTCTTCTCGAACAGGGTCACGTCGTGGCCACGCTCGGCGGCGACGCGCGCCGCTTCCATGCCGGCCGGGCCGCCACCGACGACCACGACCTTGCGCTTCACGCCGGTGGTCTTCTCGATGATGTGCGGCACGCCCATGTATTCACGGGAGGTGGCGGCGTTCTGGATGCACAGCACGTCCAGGCCCTGGTACTGGCGGTCGATGCAGTAGTTGGCGCCGACGCACTGCTTGATCTGGTCGACCTGGCCCATCTTGATCTTGGCGATCAGGTGCGGGTCGGCGATGTGCGCGCGGGTCATGCCGACCATGTCCACGTAGCCGCCTTCGAGGATGCGCGTGGCCTGGTTCGGGTCCTTGATGTTCTGCGCGTGCAGCACCGGCACGTTGACCACTTCCTTGATACCGGCGGCCAGGTGCAGGAAGGGCTCCGGCGGATAGGTCATGTTCGGGATGACGTTGGCCAGGGTGTTGTGGGTGTCGCAGCCTGAGCCGACCACGCCGATGAAATCGAGCATGCCGGTGTCGCTGTAGTACTTGGCGATCTGCTTCATGTCTTCATGGGTCAGGCCGTCCGGGTGGAACTCGTCGCCGCAGATGCGCATGCCGACGCAGAAGTCGTCGCCGACTTCCTTGCGCACCGCCTTGAGCACTTCCAGGCCGAACTTCATGCGGCCCTCGAAGGTGCCGCCCCATTCGTCGGTGCGCTTGTTGACGCGCGGGCTCCAGAACTGGTCGATCATGTGCTGGTGCACGGCGGACAGCTCGACGCCGTCCAGGCCGCCCGCCTTTGCGCGTCTGGCAGCTTGTGCGTAGTTGCCAATGACACGCCAAATTTCTTCTTCCTCGATGGTCTTGCAGGTGGCGCGGTGCACCGGCTCGCGGATACCCGACGGCGACATCAGGGTCGGCCAGTGCTCACCGTCCCAGCGCGAGCGGCGGCCCATGTGGGTAATCTGGATCATGATCTTGGCCCCATGCTTGTGCATGGCGTCGGCCAGGTTCTGGAAGTGCGGGATGATGCGGTCGGTGGACAGGTTCACCGACTTCCACCAGCCCTGCGGGCTGTCGATGGCGACCACCGAGGAGCCGCCGCAGATGGCCAGGCCGATGCCGCCCTTGGCCTTCTCCTCGTAGTACTTCACGTAGCGCTCGGTGGTCATGCCGCCGTCGGTGGCGTAGACCTCGGCGTGGGCGGTGGAGAGCACGCGGTTGCGGATGGTCAGCTTGCCGATCTGGATCGGCTGGAACATTGCCTCGAAAGCCATTGCGGCATCCTCACGGGATCAGAGGTTTCTTGTTGTGGTGGCAGCCCGCTCGGGCCGCGTTTGCCGATGTTCGGGTCAGAGGGGCTTGACGACGAACAGGCCGTCGTCGTGGCCGTCCTCGGCGCCGCTGTAGACCTGCTCGGCGACGGTGCGGATGCTGCTGCCGCGCGCTTGGAGAATCTGGTCCATGGCCCCGGCGAACCAGCCGGTGAACATGTAGTCGACCTTGCGGTTGACCTTGCCGTAGACGTAGACGAAGGCCGAGTGCTTCAGGCGCACCTGGGCGGTGCCCGCATCGAGGTCGATCTGCTCGATCTGGAACAGGCCCCAGCCGCGCTGGGACAGGCGCTTCATGTAGTGCTCGAAGACCTCCACGCCGACCAGGCCGTGGCACTCGGCTTCCTTCTCGCACCAGTGCCAGGCGGACTTGTAGCCGGCCTTGTAGAGGATTTCGGCGTAGCGCTCGGCGCCCAGTTCCTCCTCGATGCCCATGTGGTTGTTGACGAAGAAATGCCGCGGCACGTAGAGCATCGGCAGGGCGTCGGTGGTCCAGACGCCGGTTTCGCTGTCGACTTCGATGGGCAGTTCGGGGGCGTGGGTGGACATGTGGGTAACTCCAGAATCAAGTCAGATGTAGGGTGGATGGCGCTTTATCCATCCACCGGAAAGGTCGATCACCGCGCGGGGGCCGGTGGATGAAAAGAGCGTCATCCACCCTACGGCCGGCAGCCCTCACCCCGGCCCTCTTCCCAGAGGGAGAGGGGGAAAGTGGATTACTCGCCCCAGACTTCGCCGAGGATGCGTACCCAGTTCTCGCCCATGACCTTGCGCACCACGCGCTCGGGCATGCCGCGCTTGAGCAGCGTCTCGGTGAGGTTGGGGAACTCGCCCACGGTGCGGATGCCCAGCGGGTTGACGATCTTGCCGAAGCTGGTCAGGCGGCGGGCGTAGCCCTTGTCGTGGGTCAGCCACTCGAAGAAGTCCTGGCCGTGGCCCTGGGTGAAGTCGGTGCCGATACCGATGGCGTCCTCGCCGACGATGTTCATCACGTACTCGATGGCCTCGGCGTAGTCGTCGATGGTCGAGTCGATGCCCTTGGCGAGGAACGGCGCGAACATGGTCACGCCGACGAAGCCGCCGTGGTCGGCGATGAACTTCAGCTCGGCGTCGGACTTGTTGCGCGGGTGCTCTTTCAGGCCCGAGGGCAGGCAGTGGGAATAGGTGACGGGCTTCTTCGACTCGAGGATGACTTCCTCGGAGGTCTTCGAGCCGACGTGGGACAGGTCGCACATGATGCCGACGCGGTTCATCTCCGCGACGATCTCGCGGCCGAAGCCGGAGAGGCCGCCGTCGCGCTCGTAGCAGCCGGTGCCGACCAGGTTCTGGGTGTTGTAGCACATCTGTACGATGCCCACGCCCAGCTGCTTGAAGATCTCCACATAGCCGAGCTGGTCCTCGAACGCATGGGCATTCTGGAAGCCCATGAGGATGCCGGTCTTGCCCTGTTCCTTGGCCCTGCGGATGTCGGCGGTGGTGCGCACCGGGATCACCAGGTCGCTGTTCTCGCGGATCAGCTTGTTGCTGGCGACGATGTTGTTCACCGTGGCCTGGAAGCCTTCCCACACCGAGACGGTGCAGTTGGCGGCGGTCAGGCCGCCCTTGCGCATGTCCTCGAACAGCTCGCGGTTCCACTTGGCGATGATCAGGCCATCGATGACGATGCTGTCGGCGTGAAGTTCGGCTGGGCTCATCTTGGCGTCTCTCTATATCAGGCAAGGCTTGTCGGGCGTGGTGCGCCGGGACTTGTGCCGACGCTTTGAGGCAGGATATCCCCGCCTCCGGGGGCGACCCGGTTCGAAAGCGACCAGGGTCGTACCGAAAGCGTCAACCTGGCGACATGGGCGACAGCGTTTGCGGCGCAGCGGGGGAAGCCGGGCAGGAAGTCGGGGATTACGGGAGCCGCCGCGCCCGCACCTGTAGGAGCTTGCTCGCGAACCTGCCTGGCCCGGCCCGGCCGGCGGATCGCGGAGAAGCTCCGCTCCTACAAAAGCGGTGCACCCTGTAGGAGAGACGGGGGCGCCTAGCCCTTGTCCGCGATGCTCTTACTCTTCGTAGGGTGGATAACGCGCAGCGTTATCCACCTTGATGGGTATCGCTTCGCTCCACGCCATCCTACGAAGAGCGATCCTTCAGCTCCGGCTCTGCCTGTCACACCGAAACATCCGGCGCGCGCAGAGTCCCGTCAGGAGGCCGAGTGGAGGTATTGCGCGAGAGGCGTAAAGGGCCAGGGACGGCCCTTGTACGCCGACCCTCGGAGCGATACCGGAAGGAGGGCAGTCTGAGCGCAGCGAAGACCCGGATGTCGGGACGGGTCCTTTTGGTTCCTTTTGGGACGCCAAAAGGGACTCGCCCGGGAGGGCGAAACAAAATCTCCCAGCACACGCCGAAGCGGCGCAGAAACACCGATCACAAAGAACGGTGGATAACGCAAAGTGTCATTCACCGTACGAAGAGCAAGAGCTTCTCCGCGATCCGCCGGCAGGACCGGCGCCAAGCGGGTTCGCGAGCAAGCTCGCTCCTACAGGAGAGCGGGCCGCGTCAGCGGCTTCAGCGCTTGCGCCAGCAGGCAAAGAGGTTCCACGCCACCAGGCCGGTGACGAAGGCGGAGCTGCTGTAGAAGAGCAGTGCGTCCACGCCGAATCCTCCGAAACGACGGCGCCCCGCGAAGGGGCGCCGGATGGGGCGGTTACTCGCCGGCGACCAGCCGGGCGTGGGCGGATTTCTCGCCCAGGTTGTTGAGCATCCGCTCGCTGTACCAGTCGAGGAAGTTGATCACGCCGAACTCGTAGGTCTTGGAGTACGGCCCCGGCTGGTAGGCGCTGGAGTTGATGCCGCGCTGGTTCTCTTCGGCCAGGCGGCGGTCCTGGTCGTTGGTGGCGTCCCAGACTTCGCGCAGGCGCTGCACGTCGTAGTCGACGCCCTCCACCGCGTCCTTGTGCACCAGCCACTTGGTGGTGACCACGGTTTCCTGCGCGCTGATCGGCCACACGGTGAAGACGATCATGTGGTCGCCCATGCAGTGGTTCCACGCATGCGGCAGGTGCAGGATGCGCATGGAGCCCAGGTCCGGGTTCTTGATCCGGCCCATCAGCTTCTTGCTGCCCTGCTTGCCGTCCATGGTCATGGACACGGTGCCGTCGAGCAGCGGCATGCGCACGATGCGGTTGCGCAGGCCGAAGCTGGCGTGGGCGTAGGGAATCTGCTCCTCGTCCCAGGCCTTGGTGCAGGCGGCGACCTGGTCCTTGAAGGCCTGGCTGGCGCGCGGATCGGTGACGTCGTCCCACTCCAGCAGGGTCTTGAGCAATTCCGGGTGCGAACCGTTGCAGTGGTAGCACTCGCGGTTGTTCTCGATCACCAGCTTCCAGTTGGCCGCCTCGCGGATCGTGGTCTGCACCGCGACCTTGGTGTTCTCCATGTCGTACGGCTCCATGTAGTGCTCGAGCGTACGCAGGAAGTCGTCGATGGCCGGCGGGTTCTCGGCCAGGGAGACGAAGATGTAGCCGCCGGCGGTCTTCACGTTCACCGGTTTCAGGCTGTAGTCCTTCATGTCGAAGTCGGCGCCCATCTCGGTGCCGGCGAACAGCAGGCGGCCGTCCAGCTCGTAGGTCCACTGGTGGTAGGGGCAGACCAGCTTGGCGACCTTGCCCTTGTCGCTGACGCACAGGCGCGAGCCACGGTGGCGGCAGACGTTGTGGAAGGCGTGGATCTGCCCCTCGGCGCCGCGCAGGACGATGATCGGGTTGTCGCCGATCTGCAGGGTGAGGAAGTTGCCCTTGGCGGGGATCTCGCAGGTCATGCCGGCGATCAGCCACTCCTTGTGGAAGATCTCCTGCATGTCGATCTGGAACAGGCGCTCGTCGCTGTAGAAGGGTTGTGGCAGCGAGAAGCTGTGGTCGCGGCTCTGCAGCATCTCGGCGGTGGCCTTGCGGGCCGGTTCCAGCGGATCGCCCAGACTCAGCGTAGTGGTGACGTCCATCGGTGGGTCCTCATGCCGCAGCCGTCGGGCTGCCGGCGGAAATTAAGTGGCTGATACGGTTTGCCACGCAGGGCGCAGATGCGACGGGTGCGAGGCGCGCCGAGAGCGCCGTTGCCCATCGTCCTCGTTCAACCACAATGGGTTGCTCGGCTGGGGCTGAGTGTGGCGCCGCGCCCCGGCAGGACCCTTATCCATGGGCGACACGACCGCATCCGTTTCCGACGCGCAAGCCCGCACCCCAGGTGGCAGGTCGCGATGAGCATGCAAATGTCGCTGGCAGGTAAATGGACGCGGCGGCCTCGTGCACACAATCGGCCCCATCAGGCATGCCGGAAGGCCCGTGCTCCCGGCGTCGTCCGCGACGCGCACCGGCCCCGGCGCTGCCCCATCAGGCCGCACGCGGCCCGCGTGCGCGGAGAGACAGCATGTCGACGAACAACTTCCTCAATCCGGTGAATACCCAGACCTGGACCAACGGCCGCCACCTGGTGCGCTGCGTCAAGGCCATCCAGGAAACCTGGGACGTGCGCACCTTCTGCTTCATGGCCGATGCGCCGATCATGTTCTTCTTCAAGCCCGGGCAGTTCGTCACCCTGGAGCTGGAGATCGACGGCCAGCCGATCATGCGCTCCTACACCATCTCCAGCTCGCCCTCGGTGCCCTACAGCTTCTCCATCACCATCAAGCGCGTGCCCGGCGGCAAGGTTTCCAACTGGCTGCACGACAACCTCAAGGAAGGCGACCAGATCCCGGTGCACGGCCCGGTGGGCAACTTCAACGCCATCGACTTCCCGGCGGAGAAGGTGCTGTTCCTCTCCGGCGGCGTCGGCATCACCCCGGTGATGTCCATGGCGCGCTGGTTCTTCGACACCAACGGCAACGTCGACATGATCTTCGTGCACAGCGCGCGCACGCCCAAGGACATCATCTACCACCGCGAGCTCGACCACATGACCTCGCGGATCGCCAACTTCAAGCTGCACCTGATCTGCGAGAAGTACGAGATCGGCGAGACCTGGGCCGGCTACCGTGGCTACCTGAACAAGCCGATGCTGCAGATGATCGCCTCCGACTTCCTCGAACGGGAAATCTTCTGCTGCGGCCCCACGCCCTACATGCACGCGGTCAAGCGCCTGCTCGAAGCCGAAGGCTTCGACATGTCCCGCTACCACGAGGAGGCCTTCGGCCCGACGCCGCCGGAAGTCCGCGAGGAGGTGAAGGAACTCGCCGCCGAAGCCGCCGAGGCGGCGGACGTGCCGGTGGCCGACCAGCACCAGGTGGAATTCACCGAAACCGGCAAGAGCATCCGCGTGGCGCCGGGCGAGACCGTCCACGCCGCCGCCGCCAAGCTCGGCCTGCACATCCCCAAGGCCTGCGGCATGGGCATCTGCGGCACCTGCAAGGTGATGAAGCGCTCCGGCGAAGTGGAGATGGAGCACAACGGCGGGATCACCGACGAAGACGTGGCCGAAGGCTACATCCTGTCCTGCTGCAGCATCCCCAAGGGCGACGTGGTGATCGAATACTAAGGCCGCGGCGGAAACGCCAGGCGCTCCCAGTACTCCCGCCGCGGCAGCTCCTCCGCCGGCAGCCAGCGCTCGCCGCAGGCCCGCAGCGGCTCGGCGGGCGCCTTCAGCAGGGCGTCCAGGTCGAGCACGTAGCGCCCTGACCTGGCGGTTGCACGCGGATCGTCGCTGCCGCTGCGGAACTGCAGGTCGGCATCGAAGGCCTCGAAGCACGGCCATCCGCCCAGGTTGTCGCGATAGCGGCGCAGCGTGCGCTCCCGCACGTCGAGCAGCAGCAGACGCCACTGGTCCGCCTCCAGGCCTCTTTCCTCGTAGCGCCCGACGTGCCGGGTCAGCGCCAGGTAGCGGCCATCGGCGGACCAGATCATCGGCGCCGCCAGCCCGGCGATACCGATGCCCGAGGCGGTGAGCAGGTAACCGGCGCGGCTGAAGCCGGCGCGCACGTCCTCGTCCCGGTGGACGGCGTCGTAGTCGAAGCCGAAGCCCCAGGCCGCATCCCCCGCGACCGCTGCCGGCAGGACGAAGCCGCCGTCGCTCCAGGCGCGTGGCGGCGCATCCAGCCAGCGCACCCTGGCCTGCCGCCGCCAGGCAAGGCCGTCGAAGGCCACCCGCTCCTGCTCGTAATAGAGCCGCCAGTCGTCGTGCCCGCGGCTGAACGCGTGCCACGCCTGCGCTGCCGGCAGGGCCTCGTCGAAACGCCGCAGCAGGCCGGGATCCCCCTCGCCCGGCCCGCTCGGCGGCTGGTAGGCGTTGCGCCCGAGCAGACGCACCAGATGCACCTTGCCGTCGACGAAGCCTTGCAGGTGGAGATCGGCCAGCGGCTCGTCGAGCCAGTCCAGGCGGCGCTCCTGGCAGTCGAGGATGGCCAGGCGTTGCGGCAGCGTCGGCGCCTCGGCGAAGGCGACCAGGGCCAGGTAGCGGCCGCAATCGGATACCCGGTGGTCGATCAGCCATTCGCCGTCCAGCTGCCAGTCACCGAGCCGCAGCGCATAGGCGCCACGCTCCGCATCGGGGTCATCGCGCCGCCATTCCCAGGTCGCTCGCCGGCCGTCGGCCAGCGGTGCGCTCTGCAACCGGCAGCCCGGCCTGCCGCCCGGCCCATCGAGGGGCAGCAGGAGATCCAGGCGCGGCATGTCGGACTCGACCCAGCGCGGGCGGTCGTCCGGCCCGTGGCCCTGGAGCAGGAAGAGGGTCGAGTAGCTGTACGACCCCAGCGAGCCATGCTGCTCGTACGACAGGCAGGGCTGGGCGAGCACCAGGCCGAAGCGGGCCCGGCCGTCTTCCAGCGCCAGCAGCTCGGGAGCGCCGACATGGGGCTCGTCAGGCAACGCGGTCCACGGCTCGCCCAACGGCTGTACGCCGCCCGCGTGCCGCCACAGCCAGTAGCGCGCGCGGCCCAGTGGCTCGCGCGCGGCCTGGAACAGCAGCGCCTGAGCGTCATCGCGCCAGGCCATCGCCGGTTGCCGACTGGACAGGTACAGGCCGCTGGCCTGGCCGTTTATCCACAGCTCGGCCGGGCAGGCGCGCAAGGGCTCGAAGGGATCGTCCAGCGCCAGCAGGCTGTCCGGCAGCCAGGGGCGGCTTTCCAGGCGCGGGCCTCCGGCCGGCGCCGGGAGCGCTTGCGGCTGCAGGTCCACGGCCCAGCGCTGCCACTCGCCTTGCGGCAGCCAGAGATCACCGATGGCGACGAAGGGCTCGGCCTCGGCGGTGGCCTTGAGCGCTTGCAGGTCGAGGCGCTGCGGCGCGTTCGAGGTCAGGGGGCTGCAGCGGCCGATCACCTCGGTTTCGCTGACGCTGTCCAGCTCCCAGAAATCGCTCACGGGGCAGCGGTAGAGCAGGCGCTCCCGGCGGTCGAAGATCAGCAGCCCCCACGCGCCCCGGCTGGGCATCGGCGAAACGAAATGGCGGCCGTCGCTGGAGAAGCGCGCCGAAGGGTTGCCGTCGGGAATGAAACAGCCGTCGGGCATCAGGTAGTCGCAGATGACCGGGCCGCCCATGGCGATCTCGCCACCGCCGATCACCCGGATCGGCTCGCCCTCCGGCGTGCATTGCGGTTCCCCGCCGCCCCAGGCGCTGGCGCCGGGCGGCAACGGGACGTCCAGCGGCTCGGGGCTCTGGCGCTCCAGGCGCAAGCCACGCTCGAAACGCATCTGCACCAGCAGGCAGACGATGATCAGCCCAAGGCCGGCGCCGAGCCCCGTCCAGAATCCCGGCAATGCTTGGCTCAGTGCCAGGCCGCCACCCAGGATCCAGAAGAACAGCGCCTGCTGCAGACGGAACGGCACCTTGCCGCGCCAGCGGTCCGTCGCCCATTCCGCGCCCAGCAGCGCCAGCCAGCCCAGGGCCATCCAGGCCAGCGGCAACAGCGCAGCGAGCGCCATCAGGACACCGATCCAGGCAACCTCCAGCAATCCCTTCAGCAACAGTTGCCCCAGGGACGCATCCGTCGTCCGTCCGTCCATGATCCTTCGTGCTCCCCTGGCAAAAGCGCAAGGGTAATCAAGCCCCCGGCCGGCCACCAGGGGCCTCACCCCGCGACGGCCATGGCGCAGGGCGGCGGCATCGCCGGCGAGGACCCGGCGGGCGAAGACTGATCACAGCCTGCCCCCACCCGCCGCACACGTTACCCACCGGGTTATCCACAGGCTGCGGAGGTGCCGGCGCAAGGCCGGAGACACCCGCGGCCGGACCGGCTGGCCGTCCCGATCCCGTCTGCAACCCGCATGCCACCTGACTTTGTCAACCCGCGCGGGCACGCCCGCAACGGGCGCGCGACAGCGCAGCCGGGGCGCGTTCCACGTCCCGGCCGCGACGAATATCCACACCGCTTCAGTCTTCTTCCGGCGCCGCCTTGTAGCTGCTGGACAGGCGCTGCTGCACATCCTGCGGCACCGCGCTGTAGTGGCTGGGCGAGAGGTCGTAGAGGCCCTGCCCGGCGGTGATCGACTTGAGCCGGTTGGCGTAGCCCTCCAGCTCGGCCAGCGGCACCTGGCCGCGGACCAGCGCGACATGGCTCGACAGCGACTCGGTGCCCATCACCTGGCCGCGGCGGCCCGTCAGGTCGGCGGTGATATCGCCCAGGCGCGCATCCGGCGCGGTCACCTCGATGCTCACCACCGGCTCCAGGACGATCCCGCCGGCGTTGCGCAGCGCATCGAGCATCGCCTTGCGCCCGGCGGCCTGGAAGGCGATGTCCTTGGAGTCCACCGAATGGCTCTTGCCGTCGTAGACGGTGACCCTGACGTCGGCCACCGGGAAGCCCGCCAGCGGCCCCGCCGCCAGCGCCGAGCGCACGCCCTTCTCCACCGAGGGGATGAACTGGCCGGGAATCACCCCGCCCTTGACCGCATCGATGAACTCGAAGCCGCCGCCGCGCGGCAGCGGTTCCACGCGCAGGAACACCTCGCCGAACTGCCCGGCGCCGCCGGTCTGCTTCTTGTGCCGGCTGTGCCCCTCCGCCATGCGCGTGGCGGTTTCCCGGTACGGCACGCTGGGCGCGCGGGTCTGCACCTCCAGCTTGTACTGGCCGGACATGCGCTCCAGCAGGTAGCGCAGGTGCAGCTCGCCCATGCCGCGCAGTACGGTTTCCTGGGTGGAGGCGTTGTAGTCCAGGCGCACGCAGGGGTCCTCGGCCTGCAGGCGCTGCAGCACCTCCGCCAGGCGCTGCTCGTCGCCGCGGCGGCTGGCATCGATCGCCAGGCCCTGCATGGGCGTGGGGAAATTCAGCGGCTTGAGGCGGATGTGGTCCTCGTCGTGGGAGTCGTGCAGGACCACGCCGTACTCCAGTTCGTCGACCTTGCTCAGGGCGCCGAAGTCGCCGGGGATCAGGTGCGGCACCTCTTCATGCTTCCGCCCCTGCAGGCGCAGCAGGTGGCCGACCTTGAACGCCTTGCGGCCATCGCCGGCGAACAGCTGCATGTCCCGCTGCAGCGTGCCCTGGTGCACGCGGAACACCGCCAGGCGGCCGACGAAGGGGTCGATCACCACCTTGAACACATGGGCCAGGACATGGCCATCGGGATCTGGCGAGGAACGGAAGTCATGCACCGCGCCGCTCTCGTCGGTGCGCACGAACAGCGGCGGGTTGCCCTCGGCGGGGTTGGGCGCCAGCCGCGCCAGCACCCTGAGCAACTCCGCAATGCCCGCGCCGGTGCGCGCCGAGACGAAGCACAGCGGAATCAGGTGGCCCTCGCGCAGCGCCCGCTCGAAGGGCTCGTGCAGCGCCTCGGGCGCCACCTCGCCCTCTTCCAGGTAATGCGCCATCAGCGCCTCGTCGACTTCCACCACCTGGTCCACCAGCGCCTGGTGCGCCTCGGCCACGGAGGAGAAGTCGGCCTCGCCATCGGGCTCGAAGAAGCAGTCCGCCACCCGTGCGCCGCCCTCGGCGGGCAGGTTCAGCGGCAGGACTTCCTTGCCGAACGCCTCGCGCAAATCCGCCAGCAACGCCGGCAGGTCGACGCGCTCGGCATCGATCTTGTTCACCACCAGCATCCGGCACAGGCCGCGCTCGCCGGCCCAGTCCATCATCCGCCGGGTGGTCAGCTCGATGCCGTTCTGTGCGTTGACCACCACCAGCGCGGTCTCCACCGCCGCCAGCGCCGGCAGCGCATGGCCGATGAAGTCGGGATAGCCGGGCGTATCGATCAGGCGCACGTGCGCGCCCTCGTACTCGAAATGCGCCAGGGCGGCGGCGAGCGAGTGATGGTAATCACGTTCCATGGGATCGGAATCGCAGAGCGTGTCGCCGCGCTCCAGCGAACCCATGCTGGTGATCGCGCCGCTGCCTTGCAGCAGCGCTTCCGCGAGCAGCGTCTTGCCGCTGTCGCCGTGGCCGACCAGGGCGACCGTGCGGATCTGTTCCACCGAGTAACTGGACATGCTGATCTCCCGCCCCCAGGGTTCCTGCTTCGCAGTTCATGGATTATAGGCAGTCACCTCCGGCGCCCATGGATGAAAATTGATCACCCCGGCGCAACCCAGCAGCCATCGCTGCTACAGCGATCCATCCACAACCCGCCCACACCTTCCCGGCAGAACGCTGCACAGCCAGTGTGGAAAACATCGCGCGAAATCCGCCGGAAGCCAGAATCCATCGGGCCCGCAGCGATTGGTCAAAAAACGACCTGACGCGACGGAGCCGCGCCCGGCAAGGCGTCCAGCGATCTGGGTACAGGTTGTCCACACCTTCTGCGGGATTCGCCCCACAGGCATTGTGGAAAGTTTTGCGCAGCCCCGCTGGCTGGGGAAAAGCATCTGTGGATCAATGACTTGCGCAAACGCCTGGTCAATATTCGTACAACCCTGCGGAGGCCCCGCCAGTCGCGCCTCCCGGGCTCTTTTCCACAGGTGCCGCACAGCGAGGTCAACACATTCCGGGGATAGCGGAGGACAAGCCGTACACAGGAAAGTCCGGAGAATCGATACACAGGCTCGCAAGCCATTGAAAAACCGCGGTTGATCAAAAAACAGGCAACCTTTCCGGAGGCACGCCACGCCTGCCTCGCAGCCACGCGCCAACAGTCTATCCACAGTTTTGCCAGCGTTGGCTCCACAGTCATTGTGGAGTGTTTCGGTAGTCGCCGAAAAAGCGCTGAAAGCCGCGCCGTATATGGCCTTCACGAATCCACACGCGACTTTTAGGGAGGTTCGCCGGGCAGTGGGCAGCGGGCCTTTCCGCAAACCTTATCCACAGCATTATCACAAGGCTGTCCAGGATTTGATGGCCAGCGGCAGCCTGCTCCGAACTGCCGGCCCCTCGTAGGAGCGAGCTTGCTCGCGAACATCCGCTCATTCCTGGCAAATATGGGAGGCGGGCGGACCTCGGTTCGCGAGCAAGCTCGCTCCTACGAAGAGCGCCACTGATCGAATTTTGATCGCGTCATTGCAAGCCACGCCCACCGTGGCTTGCAGCCATTCATCCACAGGAAGGGGACAGCTTGCGCGAGCAACCGTCCCCAGCGCCTGGGGACAAGTCAGACGGCGTTCATCACCCTGCGGATGTCGGCGGCCAGCGCCTCGACACGGGCGATCTCGGTGTCCCAGGAGCACATGAAGCGCGCGCCGCCGGCACCGATGAAGGTATAGAAGCGCCAGCCCAGCTGGCGCAGGGCTTCCAGCGCCGGCTCGGACATCTGCAGGAAGACTCCGTTGGCCTCCACCGGGAACATCAGGCTGACGCCCGGCACGTCCGCCACGCGCTCGGCCAGCAGGCGCGCGCACTGGTTGGCGTGGTTGGCGTAGTGCAGCCAGGCGTCGTCCTGCAGCACGCCGACCCAGGGCGCGGCGAGGAAGCGCATCTTCGAGGCCAGCTGGCCGGCCTGCTTGCAGCGGTAGTCGAAGCCTTCGGCCAGCTCGCGGTTGAAGAACAGGATGGCCTCGCCCACCGCCATGCCGTTCTTGGTGCCGCCGAAGCAGAGCACCTCGACGCCGGACTTCCAGGTCAGCTCCGCCGGCGTCGCTCCCAGCGAGGCGCAGGCGTTGGAGAAGCGCGCGCCGTCCATGTGCAGGTGCAGCCCCAGCTCGCGGCAGGTGGCGCTGAGCGCCTGCAGCTCGTCCGGGCGGTAGACGGTGCCGACCTCGGTGGCCTGGGTGATGGTGACCACGCGCGCCTTGGGGTAGTGGATGTCCTGGCGCTTGAGGGCGATCTCGCGGATCGCCTCCGGGGTCAGCTTGCCCTGGGCGTCGGTGCGCGCCAGCAGCAGCTTGGAGCCGTTGGAGAAGAACTCCGGCGCGCCACACTCGTCGGTCTCGACGTGGGCGGTCTCGGCGCAGATCACGCTGTGGTAGCTCTGGCACAGGGACGCCAGGGCCAGGGAGTTGGCCGCGGTGCCGTTGAAGGCGAAGAACACTTCGCAGTCGGTCTCGAACAGCTCGCGGAAATGGTCGGAGGCGCGGGCGGTCCACTGGTCGTCGCCATAGGCGCGCTCGTGGCCGCGGTTGGCCTCGGCCATGGCGGCCCAGGCCTCGGGACAGATACCGGAATAGTTGTCGCTGGCGAACTGCTGGGTGTTGTCGGTCATGGGCGGCCTCGGAAAACGTGGTACGTCTGGCAGCAGCGTAGCAACGGATAGTCGCTCGCCGCCGGAGGGGGCGCGGGGCCTCTCTGTGCGAGAGGCCTGGCGGTCGATCAGGGCAGCTTGGTCAGCGCCATCTGCTCGGAGATCGGCACGAACAGCTCGCGCAGGGACTGGGTGGTGCCGCCGTTGGGCTTGTCCACCGAGCTCATGTTGAGCACGTAACGGCCCTTGATCAGGCCGGTGAGGGTCGACTCGCCGGTCTTGTCGTCCGGCCCCGGCACGCTGATCGCCAGCGGGTCGCCCATGCGGGTGCTGTCGATCACCGGCAGGTACTGCTCGCCGCCGAACTGCGCGGCGGTGCCGTTCTGCAGCGCGGCCTGGCGCGCGGAGTTGAGCAGCGCGATGTTCTTGCTGGTGGTCTCGCGCACCTTGGCCTGGGCGGCCAGGTACTGCCGGGCGGCCTCGCCCTGCTGGTCGGCGCCCGGCGCCGGCATGCCGGTATCGGTGAGGGTCACCACCAGGCGCTGGCTGCCGTCGGCCTTGCCGTAGACGATGGTGGCGTCGTCGTAGCCGCACTCGCGGGAGAGATAGGGATAGCCGTAGACGGCCTTGGTCGGCGGCAGCGCCTGTTCCAGCTCGTGGCCGGTGCAGCTGTCGCCGGCCGGGGTGGCCGCGGCGGCGGGGGCGGCCTCGGGGGTGGCGGCCTTCACGGGTTTGCTGTCGTCGCCGCAGCCCTGCAGGGTCGCGGCGACCAGCAGGGCGGAAAGCAGGGTCAGGGAACGGTTCATGGCGTCCTCGCGTTTCGTAAGACGCGCAGTTTAGTGCGTCCGTGTCGCAACTGGCAGCCTCTTCGGCCCCGACGCGACGAGTATCCGGCCTTCCCCCGTGCGACAACCATGTCGCAAACGCACTTCCCCGTGGCGTACATAGGCATCTGGGCCCGCAGGGCCGGTCATACCATCGCAGTCAAGGGGGCCGCTCGGTCCCGCACCAGCCATTGGCGCACGTCCCGCGCCGCAGGAGACCCAGCGATGTTCAGCAAGCACGACCAGATCCAGGGCTATGACGACGAACTGCTCGCGGCAATGGATGCCGAGGAGGCCCGCCAGGAGGACCACCTCGAGCTGATCGCCTCGGAGAACTACACCAGCAAGCGCGTCATGCAGGCCCAGGGCAGCGGGCTGACCAACAAGTACGCCGAAGGCTATCCGGGCAAGCGTTACTACGGCGGCTGCGAGCATGTGGATAAAGTCGAGCAGCTGGCCATCGACCGCGCCAAGCAGCTGTTCGGCGCCGACTACGCCAACGTCCAGCCGCACTCCGGCTCCTCGGCCAACGCCGCCGTGTACCTCGCGCTGCTCAATGCCGGCGACACCATCCTGGGCATGAGCCTGGCCCACGGCGGCCACCTGACCCACGGTGCCAAGGTGTCGTCCTCGGGCAAGCTGTACAACGCCGTGCAGTACGGCCTGGACACCGCCACCGGGCTGATCGACTACGACGAGGTCGAGCGCCTGGCCGTGGAGCACAAGCCGAAGATGATCGTCGCCGGCTTCTCCGCCTACTCCAAGACCCTCGACTTCCCGCGCTTCCGCGCCATCGCCGACAAGGTCGGGGCGCTGTTGTTCGTCGACATGGCCCACGTCGCCGGCCTGGTCGCCGCCGGCCTCTACCCGAACCCGCTGCCCTACGCCGACGTGGTCACCACCACCACCCACAAGACCCTGCGCGGCCCGCGCGGCGGCCTGATCCTGGCGCGCGGCAACGAGGAGATCGAGAAGAAGCTCAACTCCGCGGTGTTCCCCGGCGCCCAGGGCGGCCCGCTGATGCACGTGATCGCCGCCAAGGCGGTGTGCTTCAAGGAAGCGCTGGAGCCCGGCTTCAAGGACTACCAGGCCCAGGTGATCAGGAACGCCCAGGCCATGGCCAAGGTGTTCATCCAGCGCGGCTACGACGTGGTCTCCGGCGGCACCGACAACCACCTGATGCTGATCAGCCTGGTGAAGCAGGGCCTGACCGGCAAGGAAGCCGACGCCGCCCTCGGCCGCGTCGGCATCACGGTGAACAAGAACGCCGTGCCGAACGACCCGCAGAGCCCGTTCGTCACTTCCGGCATCCGCATCGGCACCCCGGCGGTGACCACCCGCGGGCTGAAGGAAGAACAGTGCCGCGAGCTGGCCGGCTGGATCAGCGACGTGCTCGACCACCTGGGCGACGCCGACGTCGAGGCCAAGGTGGCCACCCAGGTCGCCGGGCTGTGCGCGGACTTCCCGGTCTACCGTTGAGATTTCCCGAGGCTCTTTTGTAGGAGCGAGCCTGCTCGCGAATACCCCCGCAGCGGGTTCGCGAGCAAGCTCGCTCCTACAGGCAGAACGCCGCGACACGAGATATTCAGGAGCACCCCATGCAACGCTACTCCGGCTTCGGCCTGTTCAAGCACTCCCTGAGCCACCACGAGAACTGGCAACGCATGTGGCGCACGCCCACGCCCAAGCCGGTGTACGACGTGGTCATCGTCGGCGGCGGCGGGCATGGCCTGGCCACCGCCTACTACCTGGCCAAGGAGCACGGCATCACCAACGTCGCGGTGATCGAGAAGGGCTGGCTGGGCGGCGGCAACACCGCGCGCAACACCACCATCGTGCGTTCCAACTACCTGTGGGACGAAGCCGCGCACCTCTACGAACACGCCATGAAGCTGTGGGAAGGCCTGTCCCAGGACCTCAACTACAACGTCATGTTCTCCCAGCGCGGCGTCTACAACCTCTGCCACACCCTGCAGGACATGCGCGACGGCGAACGCCGGGTCAGCGCCAACCGCCTGAACGGCGTGGACGGCGAGCTGCTCAACGCCCAGCAGGTGGCCGAAGAGATTCCCTACCTGAACTGCACCAAGAGCGCGCGCTACCCGATCATGGGTTCCACCGTGCAGCGCCGTGGCGGCGTGGCCCGTCACGACGCCGTGGCCTGGGGCTTCGCCCGTGCCGCCGACGCCCTGGGCGTGGACCTGATCCAGCAGACCGAAGTGATCGGCTTCCGCAAGCAGGACGGCGCGGTGATCGGCGTCGAGACCAACCGCGGCTTCATCGGCGCCAAGCGCGTCGGCGTGGTCACCGCCGGCAACTCCGGGCACATGGCGGTGCTCGCCGGCTTCCGCCTGCCGATCGAATCCCACCCGCTGCAGGCGCTGGTCTCCGAGCCGCTGAAACCCATCATCGACAGCGTGATCATGTCCAACGCCGTGCACGGCTACATCAGCCAGTCGGACAAGGGCGACCTGGTCATCGGCGCCGGCATCGACGGCTACAACGGCTACGGCCAGCGCGGTTCCTACCCGGTGATCGAGCACACCCTGCAGGCCATCGTCGAGATGTTCCCGGTGCTCTCCCGCGTGCGCATGAACCGCCAGTGGGGCGGCATCGTCGACACCACCCCGGACGCCTGCCCGATCATCGGCAAGACCCCGGTGAAGAACCTGTTCTTCAACTGCGGCTGGGGCACCGGCGGCTTCAAGGCCACCCCCGGCTCGGGCAACGTCTTCGCCGCCACCCTCGCCAAGGGCGAGCCGCATCCGCTGGCCGCGCCCTTCTCCATCGAACGCTTCCACAACGGCGCGCTGATCGACGAACACGGCGCTGCCGCCGTCGCGCACTAAGAGGGCCCCGACCATGCTGAACATCTTCTGCCCCCATTGCGGCGAGCTGCGTTCCGAAGAGGAATTCCACGCCAAGGGCCAGGCGCACATCCCGCGCCCGCTCGACCCCGGCGCCTGCACCGACGAGCAGTGGGGCGACTACATGTTCTTCCGCGACAACCCGCGCGGCATCCACCACGAGTTGTGGGTGCACGCCGCCGGCTGCCGCCAGTACTTCAACGTCACCCGCCACACGGTGACCTACGAAATCCTCGAAACCTACAAGATCGGCGAAAAACCCAGCATCACCGCCGCCGGTGCCGAGAAGAAATCCGCCGTCCAGCCCGCCGTGGAGAAGGCCTAGTCATGAGCCAGATCAATCGCCTGTCCCGTGGCGGTCGCATCGACCGCAACAAGCCGCTGACCTTCAGCTTCAACGGCGAGAGCTACCAGGGCTTCGCCGGTGACACCCTGGCCGCCGCCCTGCTGGCCAACGGCGTCGACATCCTCGGCCGCAGCTTCAAGTACTCGCGCCCGCGCGGCATCGTCGCCGCCGGCGCCGAGGAGCCCAACGCCATCCTGCAGATCGGCTCGCGCGAAGCGACCCAGGTGCCCAACGTGCGCGCCACCCAGCAGGCGCTGTACAGCGGCCTGGTGGCCACCGCCACCAACGGCTGGCCGAACGTGCAGAACGACCTCATGGGGATCTTCGGCAAGGTCGGCGGGAAAATGATGCCGCCCGGCTTCTACTACAAGACCTTCATGTACCCGCAGTCCATGTGGCTGACCTACGAGAAGTACATCCGCAAGGCCGCAGGCCTTGGCCGCGCGCCCACCGAAGTGGACCCGGACAGCTACGACTGGATGAACCACCACGCCGACGTGCTGATCGTCGGCGCCGGCCCCGCCGGTCTCGCCGCCGCCCTGGCCGCCGCGCGCAGCGGCGCGCGGGTGATCCTCGCCGACGAACAGGAAGAATTCGGCGGCAGCCTGCTCGACACCCGCGAAACCCTCGACGGCAAGCCGGCCGAGGAATGGGTGGCCAAGGCCATCGCCGAGCTGGAAGCCTGCCCGGACGTGATCCTGCTGCCGCGTTCCACGGTCAACGGCTACCACGACCACAACTTCCTCACCATCCACGAGCGCCGCACCGACCACCTCGGCGAGACCGCGCCGCTGGGCCAGGTGCGCATGCGCGTGCACCGCGTGCGCGCCAAGCGCGTGGTGCTGGCCGCCGGCGCCCACGAGCGGCCGCTGGTCTACGCGAACAACGACGTGCCGGGCAACATGCTCGCCGGCGCCGTCTCCACCTACGTGCGCCGCTACGGCGTGGCGCCGGGCAAGAAGCTGGTGCTGTCCACCAACAACGACTACGCCTACCGCGTCGCCCTGGACTGGCAGGAAGCCGGCCTGCAGGTGGTCGCCATCGCCGACGCGCGCCCCAACCCGCAGGGCCAGTGGGTCGAGGAAGCACGCAAGCGCGGCATGCGCGTGATCACCGGCAGCGCGGTGATCGAGGCCCGCGGCAGCAAGCGCGTGAGCGGTGCGAAAGTCGCCGCCATCGACACCTTCCGCCACAAGGTCACCGCCCCGGGCGAATGGCTGGACTGCGACCTGATCGCCAGCTCCGGCGGCTACAGCCCGGTGGTGCACCTGGCCTCGCACCTGGGCGGCAAGCCGGAATGGCGCGAGGACATCCTTGCCTTCGTCCCCGGCCTGGCCTTCCAGAAGCGTATCTGCGCCGGCGCGGTGAACGGCGTGTTCCGCCTCGCCGAGGCCCTGGCCGACGGCTACCAGGCCGGCAGCCAGGCGGCTGTCGACGCGGGCTTCAAGGCAGTGGACGGCGACCTGCCGGCCGCTGCCGAGCGTGCCGAGGACGCCACCCTGGCGCTGTTCCAGGTGCCCCACGAGAAGTCCACCTCGCGGGCGCCCAAGCAGTTCGTCGACACCCAGAACGACGTCACCGCCGCCGCCATCGAACTGGCCTGCCGCGAGGGCTTCGAGTCCATCGAGCACGTCAAGCGCTACACCGCGCTGGGCTTCGGCACCGACCAGGGCAAGCTGGGCAACATCAACGGCCTGGCCATCGCCGCCCGCGCCCAGGGCAAGAGCATCGCCGACACCGGCACCACCATGTTCCGCCCGAACTACACCCCGGTGACCTTCGGCGCCGTCGCCGGCCGTCACTGCGGCCACCTGTTCGAGCCGGTGCGCTTCACCGCCCTGCACGCCTGGCACGTGAAGAACGGCGCCGAGTTCGAGGACGTCGGCCAGTGGAAGCGCCCCTGGTACTTCCCCAAGCGCGGCGAAGACATGCATGCCGCCGTGGCCCGCGAATGCCGCGCCGTGCGTGAAAGCGTCGGCCTGCTCGACGCCTCGACCCTGGGCAAGATCGACATCCAGGGCCCGGACGCCCGCGAGTTCCTCAACCGCGTCTACACCAACGCCTGGACCAAGCTCGACGTGGGCAAGGCGCGCTACGGCCTGATGTGCAAGGAAGACGGCATGGTCTTCGACGACGGCGTCACCGCCTGCCTCGCCGACAACCACTTCGTCATGACCACCACCACCGGCGGCGCCGCCCGCGTGCTGGAGTGGCTGGAGCTGTACCACCAGACCGAATGGCCGGAGCTGAAGGTGTACTTCACCTCGGTCACCGACCACTACGCGACCCTCACCCTGTCCGGCCCGAACAGCCGCAAGCTGCTGGCCGAAGTCACCGACATCGACCTGGACAAGGACGCCTTCCCCTTCATGACCTGGAAGGAAGGCAAGGTCGCCGGCGTGCCGGCGCGGGTGTTCCGCATCTCCTTCACCGGCGAGCTGAGCTACGAGGTGAACATCCAGGCCAACTACGCCATGGGCGTGCTGGAGGCCCTGGTCGAGCACGGCGCCAAGTACGGCCTGACGCCGTACGGCACCGAGACCATGCACGTCCTGCGTGCCGAGAAGGGCTTCATCATCGTCGGCCAGGACACCGACGGCTCGGTCACCCCGGACGACCTCAACATGGGCTGGGCGGTGGGCCGCACCAAGCCGTTCTCCTGGATCGGCTGGCGCGGCATGAACCGCTCCGACTGCCTGCGCGACGACCGCAAGCAGCTGGTCGGCCTCAAACCCAGCAATCCCATGGACGTCCTGCCCGAGGGCGCGCAGCTGGTGTTCAGCACCCAGCAGGCGATCCCCATGAACATGGTCGGCCACGTCACCTCCAGCTACATGAGCAGCAGCCTCGGCCACGGCTTCGCCCTGGCGGTGGTCAAGGGCGGCCTCAAGCGCATGGGCGAGAAGGTCTACGCCCCGCTGGCCGACGGCCGTGTGGTGGAAGCGGAGATCTGCAGCTCGGTGTTCTACGACCCGAAAGGCGAACGGCAGAACGTGGATTGATCCATCGCGCCCGCTCCGGCAGCGGAGCGGGCTGACCGATTTCCAGGCGCAGCGCGCCCCAAGGTGAACAGAACATGAGCAAAGCCAACCTCTACCAGCAACGCCCCGAAGACGGCATCCAGGCCGAATCGCCCCTGCACCACGCCGAGCTGGACCGGCTCGCCGCGCGCAAGGTGGCCAATGCCGGCGTGACCCTGCGCGAGAAGAAATTCCTCGGCCACCTGACCCTGCGTGGCGACGCCCACGACCCGGCCTTCGCCGGCGGCGTGCACAAGGCGCTGGGCCTGGAGCTGCCGGTGGCCCTGACCCTGGTGGCCAGCGGCGACACCTCGCTGCAGTGGCTCGGCCCGGACGAGTGGCTGCTGATCGTCCCCGGCGGTGAGGAATTCGCCGTCGAACAGCGGCTGCGCGAGGCCCTGGGCGAGGACCTGCACTACTCGGTGATCAACGTCAGCGGCGGCCAGACCCTGCTGGAGCTGGAAGGCGCCAAGGTCCGCGACGTGCTGATGAAGTCCACCGGCTACGACGTGCATCCGAGCAACTTCCCGGTGGGCAAGGCGGTCGGCACCAATTTCGCCAAGTCCCAGCTGGTGATCCGCCACACCGGCGAGCACACCTGGGAGCTGGTGGTGCGCCGCAGCTTCTCCGACTACTTCTGGCTGTGGCTGCAGGACGCCTGCGCCGAGTACGGCCTGCAGGTCGCCGCCTGAGCCGCGCCCGGTCCCCTCTCCCGCCGGGAGAGGGGCGCTACCCCATCGGAGCCAGAGCATGAGCCGCACTCCCGATACCTGGATCCTCACCGCCGACAGCCCGAGCCTGCTGGGCACGGTCGACGTGGTCACGCGCTACCTGTTCGAGCAGCGCTGCTACGTCACCGAGCACCACTCCTTCGACGACCGCCTGGCGCAGCGTTTCTTCATCCGCATCGAGTTCCGTGCCGCCGACGGCTTCGACGAGGCGGCCTTCCGCGCCGGCCTCGCCGAGCGCGTCTCGCCCTTCCAGATGAACGTCGAGCTGACCCCGCCGGGCTACCGCAGCAAGGTGGTGATCATGGTCTCCAAGGCCGACCACTGCCTGAACGACCTGCTCTACCGCCAGCGCATCGGCCAGTTGCCGATGGACGTGGTGGCGGTGGTCTCCAACCACCCGGACTTGGAACCCCTGGCGCGCTGGCACGGCATCCCCTACCACCACTTCGCCCTCGACCCGAAGGACAAGGGCGCGCAGGAGGCGAAGGTCTGGCGGGTGATCGAGGAGTCCGGCGCCGAGCTGGTGATCCTCGCCCGCTACATGCAGGTGCTCTCCCCCGAGCTGTGCCGGCGCCTGGACGGCTGGGCGATCAACATCCACCACTCGCTGCTGCCCGGCTTCAAGGGCGCCAAGCCGTACCACCAGGCCTACCAGAAGGGCGTGAAGCTGGTCGGCGCCACCGCCCACTACATCAACAACGACCTCGACGAGGGCCCCATCATCGCCCAGGGCGTCGAGCCGGTGGACCACGCCCATTACCCCGAGGACCTGATCGCCAAGGGCCGCGACGTGGAGTGCCTGACCCTGGCCAAGGCCGTGGGCTACCACATCGAGAAACGAGTGTTCCTGAACGCCAACCGGACGGTGGTGCTGTAACCCTGCGGCGCTCGCGAACCCATGCACGCAACGCAAGCCGGCTGAAGCCGGAACATCGACAAACACCCCTTTCCCTCCGGGAGAGGGCCGGGGTGAGAGGCTCTTCCAGCGCTCACCCGACCACCGAGCAACACCGACAGAACCGCCGGCTGCCCGCTGTTCCGGCCCTGTCGCGCAACACACGACATCCCAGTGCAAAACCGCGCGCCCCAAGGGCCGCATTTGTACCCACAAACAATGAGGAATGCGTATGTCTGGCAATCGTGGTGTGGTTTATCTCGGCCCGGGCAAGGTCGAAGTGCAGAACATCCCCTATCCGAAGATGCAGGACCCGCAAGGCAAGCAGATCGACCACGGGGTGATCCTGCGCGTGGTCTCCACCAACATCTGCGGCTCCGACCAGCACATGGTCCGTGGCCGCACCACCGCGCCGCAGGGCCTGGTGCTGGGCCACGAGATCACCGGCGAGGTGGTCGAGATCGGCCGTGGCGTGGAAACCATGAAGATCGGCGACCTGGTCTCGGTGCCGTTCAACGTCGCCTGCGGCCACTGCCGCACCTGCAAGGAGCAGCACACCGGCGTCTGCCTGACGGTCAACCCGGCCCGCGCCGGCGGCGCCTACGGCTACGTCGACATGGGCGGCTGGGTCGGCGGCCAGGCGGAATACGTGCTGGTGCCCTACGCCGACTTCAACCTGCTGAAGCTGCCGAACCGCGACGCGGCGATGGAGAAGATCCGCGACCTGACCTGCCTCTCCGACATCCTGCCCACCGGCTATCACGGCGCGGTCACGGCCGGCGTCGGTCCGGGCAGCACCGTCTACATCGCCGGCGCCGGTCCCGTCGGCCTCGCCGCCGCTGCCTCGGCCCGCCTGCTGGGCGCCGCCGTGGTGATCGTCGGTGACGTCAACCCGACCCGCCTGGCCCACGCCAAGGCGCAGGGCTTCGAGATCGCCGACCTATCCAAGGACACCCCGCTGCACGAGCAGATCGCCGACCTGCTGGGTGAGCCGGAAGTGGACTGCGCGGTCGACGCGGTGGGCTTCGAAGCCCGTGGCCACGGTCACTCCGGCTCGCAGCACGAGGCTCCGGCCACCGTGCTGAACTCGCTGATGGGCATCACCCGCGTGGCCGGCAAGATCGGCATTCCGGGCCTGTACGTCACCGAGGACCCGGGCGCGGTGGACGCGGCCGCCAAGCATGGCGCGCTGAGCATCCGCTTCGGCCTGGGCTGGGCCAAGTCGCACAGCTTCCACACCGGCCAGACCCCGGTGATGAAGTACAACCGCCAGCTGATGCAGGCGATCATGTGGGACCGCATCAAGATCGCCGACATCGTCGGGGTGGAAGTCATCACCCTGGACGACGCGCCGAAAGGCTACGGCGAGTTCGATGCCGGCGTGCCGAAGAAATTCGTCATCGACCCGCACAACCTGTTCCGCGCCGCCTGACGGCGCACCCGCCCACGGCCGCGATCCACTTCCGCGGCCGTCTCTCCAGGGGAGCCTTCGGGCTCCCTCTTTTTTTGCCGTACGCCACGGCGCGCCCGTAGGAGCGGACCTTGTCCGCGATGTCCCAGCCCAGCGCCGTGCCTTGCGGTTCGCGGATAAGATCCGCTCCTACGAGAGCCGCCCGGGCGCACCGCAAACCACAGGTGAAGCCTCGTGTAGGAGCGGACCTTGTCCGCGATGTCCCGGCCCAGCGCCGTGCCGTGCGGATCGCGGATAAGATCCGCTCCTACGAGAGCCGCCCAGGCGCACCGCAGATCACAGGTGAAATCCTGTAGGAGCGAGCTTGCTCGCGAACCGCCCAGCTGCGAACCCCGTTCGCGAGCAAGCTCGCTCCCGCAAGAGCCGCATCAAGGCTTCGGCGCGGGGCAGTCGAAGCTGCCTTCCTCGCAACTGGACAGCCCCTTGAGCTCCTTCACCCGCGCATCGGTGACTTCGGCCAGGCAGCCGTCGAACACCATGGCGTAGGCCGAGCCCCCCTCCACCGAAGAGGCGGCGAACTTGCAGTGCAGGTCGCGGTAATGCAACCAGGCCTGCTGGGCATCCTTCAGGCCCTCCTTCTGTTTCGCGTCGAGGCGCTGGCGATAGGCGTCGTAGGCCTGGTTGAGGCGCTTGTCGGCGGCGGCATATTCCCGGGCGGCGCAAGCATTGAAGGTGGCCTGGTCCATGGGATTGGCACAGTCGGCCGCCTGGGCGGCGGTGGAGGCGGCCAGCAGGCCGAGGGGCAGGAGCAGAAGCTTCATGGGGAGGCGATCCGTTCTTCTGGATTTGGCCCCCACCCTAGCAGCTCGGACACCGTAGCGGGGCACCGCCCGGCCATTGACGGCGAAGGTCAGCCGCCATGCCAGGACCGGCGATCACCGCGCCTGGCGGGTGTCGTCGTCATGGCGCGGAACGCGGGACCGATGCCCGGCGCGAACGCCGGGCAGCTTCGGGGCGGGATCGGTCCGTAGGGCGCATAACCGTTCCCGGTTATACGCCACCCGGCCAAACCGTCAGCCCAGCAACTTCCCCGCCATCCGCGCCAGCGCCTGGCGCTGGAAGGCGCGGAACTCCGCGTCCGGCTGCTGGCCTTCGAGCATCGGCAGGAAGGGATCGACCACCTCGGTGCGCACGCCGGCCATTTCCTCGATCACCGCGTGGCCGCAGAACGGCACGTAGGCTTCGGCGTAACCGCCCTCGTGGACCACCACCAGGCGGCCGTCGCACAGGCGCTCGGCGGCGGCGCGCACGGCGGCGGTCATGAAGCGGAAGGTCTCGCTGTGGGCGAGCATGCGCGCCAGCGGGTCCACGCCGTTGGCGTCGAAGCCGCTGGCGACCACCATCAGCTGCGGCCGGAAACGCTCCAGCGCCGGCACGATGATGGTCTCCATCGCCACGCGATAGGCGTCATCGCCACTGCCCGGATAGAGCGGCACGTTGAGGTTGTAGCCCTTGCCCGCGCCCGCGCCGATGTCGTCCACCGCGCCGGAGCCGGTGGGGTAGCAGTCGGCCTGGTGGATCGACAGGGTCAGCACGTCGTCGCGGCCGTAGAAGATCGCCTCGGTGCCGTTGCCGTGGTGCACGTCCCAGTCCAGCACCGCCACGCGCTGGATGCCATGGCGCGCCTTGGCCGTCTCCACCGCCACGGCAATGTTCGCCAGGTAGCAGAAGCCCATGCCGCGATCCGGCAGGCAATGGTGGCCCGGCGGACGGGACAGCGCGTAGGCGTTGTCCAGCTCGCCGCGCAGCACGGCGTCCACCGCGGCGATGGTCAGGCCAGCGGACTGCCGGGCGATGTCGTAGGTGCCGTGGCTGACCATGGTTTCCTCGCCCATGTCGCCGTGGCCGGCTTCGCTGCAGGCCTTGAAGCGCTCCAGGTAGCTGGCCGGGTGCACCCGCAGCAGGTCTTCCTCGCTGGCCAGCGGCGCGCTGGAAAGCTGCAGCTGGTCACTGAGGCCGGAGACGTCCATCAGGCTTTTCAGCCGGCGCTTGCTCTCGGGCGATTCGGCATGGCCGGCGCCCACCGGCGGCTGCAGCCAGCCGCCGACCGGGAGGATCAGCGCGTGCAGCCCGGTGGCGTGCCAGAAGCAGCGCTCATCGAAGAAGAACCCGGTGCGGCGACTCATGCGCGGGCGCCTTTCAGGCTGCGCTGGCGCTTGCGGCTGAACAGCCAGTAGACCGGCGAGACCACGCCCAGGCCGACCACCCAGGAGATGTCCGCACCGTCCATGGCCTGGGCGGCGGCGCCGGTGTAGAGCGCGGTGGACATGAACGGAATCTGCACCAGGATGCCGAGGATGTAGCAGTTCACCGCGGTCCAGTTGAAGGTGCCGTAGATGCCGCCGTCGCGGCGGAAGAACGACAGCACGTCGTATTCGCCGTGGGCCACCAGGTAGTAGTCGACCAGGTTGATCGCGCTCCAGGGCACCAGCACGTAGAGCAGCAGCAGGATGAAGTTGGTGTAGTTGGCCATGAAGTTGTCCTGGCCGAGCAGGGCGATGGCCAGCGAGCCGCCGAACAGCACCAGGGCGATCACCGCGCGCCAGCCGGCGCGGGCAGTCCAGGCGGGGATCAGCGTCTGGCCGACGGTGATGGCCGAGAGCGTGCCGCAGTACAGGTTCATCGAGTTGGTGGCGGCGATGCCGATGGAGAACACCGCGACCATCACGGCGCTGAAGCCGCCGGTCATCTCGATCAGGCCGGCGATGACGTCGCCCTCGCCCACCGACAGGCCGACCAGCACGCCCAGCAGCATCGGCAGGATCGAGCCCAGGCAGCAGCCCCAGTAGCTGGACCAGAATGCGGTGCGCGCGCCGGTGCCCTGTGGCATGTAGCGCGAGTAGTCGGACACGTAGGGCGCGTAGGCCAGCTGCCACAGCGCGGCGATCGACAGCGCGCCGAGGAAGCCGGGAATGTTGTTCTCGTTGCGTTCGAGCAGGTCCGCCGGCAGGCCGTGGACAAACACCAGCCAGACGAAGCTGACCAGCAGCACCGCGCCGGACAGCCAGGACATCACCCGGGTGTAGCCGTGGATCAGGCGGTAGCCGAACACCGTGGCGATCACGCTGATCGCGCCCACCATCAGGATGCCAGTGTTGGTGCCGATCACCTCGAAGCGCGCGTGCAGCGCCTGGCCGCCGAGCACCAGGTTGGAGGCGAAGAAGCCCAGGTACATGATCACCACCAGGGCGACCACCAGCAAGGATCCGAAGGAGCCGAACTGGCCGCGGGTCTGCACCATCTGCGGCACGCCCAGCTGCGGGCCCTGGGCCGAGTGCAGCGCCATGAACACGCCGCCCACCAAGTTGCCGAGCACCAGCGCCAGCACCGCGGCGAAGAACGGCAGCTTGAACACGGTGACCGCCAGGGCGCCGGTCACCACCGTGAGCAGCATGATGTTGCTGCCGAACCAGATGGTGAAGAGGTCACGGGCGCGGCCGTGTCGTTCATGTGCGGCGATGGGCTGGATGGTGCTCAGCTCCAGGGTCGCCGCCTGGTTTTGCGTCGTTGTCATTATGATTCTCACGCGAGGTTGGCAAGGCAGGCCCGGCGCGAACGCCGGGCCCGGATCAGGAAAGGGAGATCAGTGCGCCGCCCAGGCGTTGAAGCGCAGTTCCAGTTCCTCGCCGTGGTCGACCCAGAAGGCGGAGTCGACGGCGCGGGCGCCTTCCAGGTTGGCCGGCGCGGTGGGCAGCGCCTCGCGCACGTTCTCCGGCAGCAGGTCGAGGGTGCCCTTGTGCACCGGGCCGTAGGGGATGTTCTCGGAGAAGGTCTTCTGGGTCTGCGGCTGGCTGGCGAAGGCGATGAACTTCTCGGCCAGCGCCTTGTTCGGCGAGCCCTTCACCACGACCCAGTATTCCGGGTCATAGAGGCTGCCGGGCCAGACGATGCCGAGCTTCACGCCTTCCTTCTGGGCGGCGGCGATGCGCCCGTTGTAGGCGGCGCTCATCACCACGTCGCCGGCGGCCAGCCACTGCGGCGGCTGCGCGCCGGCCTCCCACCACTGGATGCTCGGCTTGAGCTGGTCGAGCTTGGCGAAGGCGCGGTCGACGCCGGCCTTGGTGCCCAGCACCTTGTACAGGTCTTCCTGCTTCACGCCGTCGGCCAGCAGGGCGATCTCCAGGGTGTACTTGGCGCCCTTGCGCAGGCCGCGCTTGCCCGGGTACTCGGCGGTGTTCCAGAAGTCCGCCCAGGAGGCCGGCGCCTTGGCGAGCTTGGCGCCGTTGTAGGCCATGACCATGGACCAGACGTAGGTGGCGACGCCGCATTCGCTCAGGGTGCCGGGCACGAACTGCTTCTCGTCGCCGAAGACCGCCGGGTCGAGGCGCTCGAACAGGCCCTCGTCGCAGCCGCGCAGCAGCTCGGGGCTTTCCACCTCGACCACGTCCCAGGTGACCTTGCCGACGTCGACCATGGCTTTCACCTTGGCCATCTCGCCGTTGTACTCGCCGGCGACGATCTTCCCGGCGCCGCTGGCTTCGAAGGGTTTGAAATAGGCCTGCTCCTGGGCCGCCTTGGTGGCGCCGCCAAAGGAGATCACGGTCAGGTTCTGCGATTGCGCCTGGGCACCGCCGGCGACGGCGGTGGCCAGAAGGGCGCAGGTCAGGGTGGTGTGCTTGAGCAAGGACGAATACATGGAACAGACTCCCACAGCCGATTGGCGTTGTTGTGTTGCTGGGCAGCAGCCGGCCAGAAGCCGGCCAAAAGGGTTCCATCGCGCGGGCGTCTTCGCGCCCGCGGCGTTGTTGTTCGGTGTTCCGGTGTTTCGTAGGAGCGAGCTTGCTCGCGAACCCCAAGCCAGGCCTGCTGGCGAATCACTCCGGCGAAAGAGCTTCGCGAGCAAGCTCGCTCCTACAGGTCGTGCCGTTACAGCACGCCGATTTCCTCGGCCGTGCGGTCGACCGCGCGGCGGGTCTTGTCGACCAGCTCGTCGATCTCGGCGCGGCCGGCCACCAGCGCCGGGGCCATGATCATCCGGCCGAGGGTCGAGCGGATGATCACGCCCTCCTCGAAGCCGATGGTGCGGCAGCGCCAGGCCAGGTCGTTCTCGTTGTCGTAGCGTTTGCGGGTGGCCTTGTCCTCCACGAACTGCAGCGCGGCGACGAAGCCGGCGCCCTGGATATCGCCCACCAGCGGGTGCTTGCCGAAGACTTCGCGCAGGCACTGCTGCAGGTACGGGCCGGTGTCGTTCTTCACCTGATCGACCCAGCCCTCGTCGCGCAGCGCGCGCAGGTTGGCCACCGCCACCGCCGCCGCCACCGGGTGGCCGGAGTAGGTCAGGCCGTGGGCGAACACGCCGCCCTCTTCGACCAGGGTCTGGGCGATGCGCTTGCTCAGCACCAGGCCGCCCATGGGGATGTAGCCGGAGGTCAGGCCCTTGGCGATGGACAGGGTGTCGGGCTGGAAGCCGAAGTGCTGGTGGGCGAACCACTCGCCGGTGCGGCCGAAGCCGCCGATCACTTCGTCGGCGCACAGCAGCACGTCGTACTGGCGGCAGATGCGCTGGATTTCCGGCCAGTAGCTTTCCGGCGGGAAGATCATGCCGCCGGCGCCCTGGAACGGCTCGGCGATGAAGCCGGCGACGTTCTCCGCACCCAGTTCGAGGATCTTCTCCTCCAGCTGCAGCGCGCAGCGGCGGCCGAACTCGGCCGGGGTCAGCTCGCCGCCGGCGGCGAACCAGTAGGGCTCGTCGATGTGCGCGACATCCGGGATCAGCCCGCCCATCTCGTGCATGAACTTCATGCCACCCAGCGCGGTGGCCGCCAGGGTCGAGCCGTGGTAGCCGTTCCAGCGGCCGATCATGATCTTCTTCTGCGGCTTGCCGGCGACCTGCCAGTAACGGCGCACGGTGCGGATCAGCACCTCGTTGGCCTCGGAGCCGGAGTTGGTGTAGATCGCGTGGCTGTAGTGGTCCGGCAGCAGGCTGAAGAGCGTCTCGGACAGCTCGATCACCGCCGGGTGGGTGGTGTGGAAGAACATGTTGTAGTACGGCAGCTCGTCCAGCTGCGCGGTGGCGGCGGCGGTGAGGTCCTTGCGGCCGTAGCCGAGGTTGGTGCACCACAGGCCGGACATGCCGTCGAGGTAGCGCTTGCCGTCGTTGTCCCACAGGTACAGGCCTTCGCCGCGCACCATCACGCGCGGGCCCTCGGCGTTCAGCGCCTTCTGGTCGAGGAAGGCGTGGATGTGGTGGGCCGCGTCCGCCTGCTGGTAATCGCGGGTGTCACGTTGCGGTCGGGTCGGGTCGGTCATCGATATTCTCCAGGTTCCCGGGGCGTACATCGGGCCACCGGGGATTGCAGGGGATCGAGGGCGACGGACTTACCTGGGCAGTCTCACCGGCCGTCTCGAGCGGTTCGGTTGCGAAAATCCGATTCAGCGCAGCTGGAACCAGGTGGTCTTGAGCTGGGTGTACTTGTCGAACGAATGCAGCGACAGGTCGCGGCCGAAGCCTGACTGCTTGCCGCCGCCGAACGGGATCGCCGGGTCGAGGGCGTCCACGGTGTTCACCGACACCGTGCCGGCGTTCAGCCGGCGCGCCACGCGGTGGGCGCGGTGCAGGTCGTCGCTCCACAGCGAGGCGGCCAGGCCGTAGGGGCTGTCGTTGGCCAGGCGCACGGCTTCGTCTTCGCTGTCGAACGGGATGACCGCCAGCACCGGGCCGAACACTTCGTCGCGGGCCAGGCGCTGGTCCGGGCGCACGCCGGTGAAGATGGTCGGTTCGATGAAGTTGCCCGAGCCGTTGAAGCTCAGCTGGCGGCCGCCGCAGGCCAGCCGGGCGCCGTCGCTGGCGGCCTCGTCGATGAAGCGCAGGATGCCGGCGGTCTGCTTGCCGTCGACGATGGCGCCAGCGCGGCTGGCCGGGTCCAGCGGGTCGCCCGGCGCCCAGTTGCGGGCCCTGGCGATCAGCTTCTCGACGAACTGGTCGTGGATCGAGCGTTCGACCAGCAGGCGCGAGTTGGCCGAGCAGACTTCGCCCTGGTTGAAGAAGATGCCGAAGGCGGCCTTCTCGGCGGCAAGATCGAGGTCGCGGCAGTCGGCGAACACCAGGTTCGGGCTCTTGCCGCCGCACTCCAGCCAGACCTGCTTGAGGTTGGACTGCGCGGAATACTGCATGAAGTACTTGCCGACCTGGGTCGAGCCGGTGAACACCAGGGCGTCCACGTCCGGGTGCAGGCCGAGGGCCTTGCCGGCGGTTTCGCCCAGGCCCGGCACCACGTTCAGCACGCCTTCGGGCAGGCCGGCTTCCAGCGCCAGCTCGGCCAGGCGCAGGGCGGAGAACGGCGACTGCTCGGCGGGCTTGAGCACCACGGAGTTGCCGGCGGCCAGCGCCGGCGCCAGCTTCCAGGCGGCCATGTCGAGGGGGAAGTTCCACGGCACCACGGCGCCGATCACGCCCAGCGGGGTGCGGGTGATGGTGGCCAGGGCGTCCTGCGCGGTGGGCGCGACCTGATCGTAGAGCTTGTCCAGGCTTTCGGCGTACCAGGCAAACACGCCGGCGGCGCCAGGCACGTCGATGTTCCAGGCGTCCATCACCGGCTTGCCCATGTTCAGGCTGTCGAGCAGGGCCAGCTCGTCGCGGTGCGCCAGCATCAGTTCGCCGAGCCTGAGCAGCACGGCCTTGCGCTCGCGCGGCGCCATGCGCGCCCAGGGACCTTGTTCGAATGCCTGGCGGGCGACTCGCACGGCGGCGTCGATCTCGGCCTCGCCGCAGGCGGCGACGTTGGCCAGCAGGCGGTTGGTCGCCGGGTCGATGGAGGCGAAGGTGGCGCCGTCTCGCGCGGCCACGCGGCGGCCGCCGATCAGGGCGGCGTCGATGAAGGTCTGCCGGGCAGCGCGCTGCCGCCAGTCGTTGAGCTCGTGCACCAAGGCGCTCCTGTTTCAGTCGCTCGAACGGCGACCTTGTTGTTCTGCAAGTGCGATCGATGGTCGCCCAAGCCCCGGCCAAGGAAAATTATTAAATTTGTCTTCGGGATATATGAAAAAGCTGGTCAGCCCCGCACCACCCCGGAGCACCCTGCCCGCTCGCGGTGCACGGCTCCGGGCCGGCCTCTCAGCGGGCGAGCGCGGCGTACAGCTCGGGCCGGCGGCACGGCAGATAGGGGAAGGTGCCGGCCTGGCGCGCGCGCTGCCCGGGGTCCAGGTCGACGATCAGCAGGCTCTCCGCGGGCCCGGCCGCGGCCAGGCGCTCGCCGTCGGGCGCGACGATGCAGGAGCCGCCGAGGAAGGCCAGCCCGTCCTCCACGCCACAGTGGTTGCAGTAGGCGACGAACAGCTGGTTCTCCACCGCCCGCGCCGGGACTATCAGGCCCGGCACCGCGCCGTATTCCGGGGTCAGCGCGGTGGGGATGAGGATCAGCCCGGCGCCGTTCAGCGCGTGGCTGCGCACCGCTTCGGGATACTCCACGTCGAAGCAGATCAGCAGGCCGATGCGCCAGCCGGCGTAGTCGAACGGGGTTTCCAGCACATCGCCCGGGCTGAACACTTCCCGTTCCATGGCGCCGAACAGGTGCGCCTTTCGGTAGTGACCGAGAGCCTCGCCGGACGGGCCGATCACCTGCACCGCGTTGTACGGCTTGCCGCCCGCGGGATGGCGTTCGGCGTAGCCGTAGGCGATGGCCAGCCCGAAGCGCCGCGCCAGCTCGCCGATGCGCCGGGCGGACGGGCCGTCCGCCGCCTCGGCCAGTTCGTGCATGCGCTGCGGCACGTTGTAGCCGCCCAGCCACAGCTCCGGGCAGAGCAGCAGCTGCGCGCCGGCGGCCGCCGCGGCACCGGCCTGGCGCTGCAGTTGGTCGAGGTTGCCGGCGATGTCGCCGGGGAGGCCGCAGGTCTGCCATAGGGCCATGCGCATGAGCTTTACTCCGGGCTGCGTGTACGGGAATTGCAGGGTGCCTTCGGGGGCTGCGTGGGAGTATGCCCGCGCCCGGAGGGACGCAGCAGGCGGCCAAGGCCATGAAAAATGTGGTCTCCGGCGAGGAAAATCTTCGCCACGGGCCGCCACCGCCGGCCGGCCCGACGCGGTATCTTGTATAAAAAAACATCAACTGTATAAAAAAACACCAACGAGGCGTGCAGTGGCGTCCTATACCTTGCGGCAACTGAAGTATTTCGTGACCACCGTGGAATGCGGCAGCGTGGCCGAGGCCTCGCGCAAGCTGTACATCGCGCAGCCGTCCATCTCCACGGCGATCAAGGGCCTGGAGGAGAGCTTCGGCGTACAGCTGTTCATCCGCCACCATGCCCAGGGCGTCTCCCTCACCCCCAGCGGCGCGCGCTTCTACCGCAAGGCGCAGGAGCTGCTGCGCATGGCCCACGAGTTCGAGCAGAACGCCCTGGCCGACAACGACGTGGTGGCCGGACAGATCGACATCGGCTGCTTCGAGACCGTCGCCCCGCTCTACCTGCCGCGCCTGATCGCGGGCTTCCGCGAGCGCTACCCGGGCGTGGAAATCCGCATCAGCGACGGCGAGCAGCAGGAGCTGGTGCAGGGCCTCACCGCCGGCCGCTTCGACCTGGCGCTGCTCTACGAGCACGACCTGGACTCCACCATCGCCACCGATCCGCTGATGCCGCCGCAGCGCCCCTACGCGCTGCTGCCGGAGGATCACCGTTTCGCCCGGCAGGACAAGGTGTCCCTGCGCGACCTGGCGCTGGAGCCGATGATCCTGCTCGATGTGCAGCCAAGTCGCACCTATTTCGTGAGCATCTTCGAGGAACTGGGGCTGAACCCGCACATTGCCTTCAGCTCGCCGTCGATCGAGATGGTGCGCGGCATGGTCGGCCAGGGCTTCGGCTTCTCGGTGCTGGTGACCCGCCCGCATTCGGAATGCACCTACGACGGCCGGAAGGTGGTGATGGTGAACATCGCCGAGGACGTCAGCGCCTCCGGGCTGGTCGCCGCCTGGCTCAAGCGCGCCCAGCTGACCAAGCCGGCGCAGCTGTTCGTCGATTACGCGCGGGAGGAGCTGAGCGGCAAGCGCTGAGGCGCCTCGGCGCGGGAGCGGGCCTGCGGGCGAACCGGCCTCGGCCGCGGTGGTCCTCCCCTCGGCCCGACCCCTGGGGTTACAATCCCGCCTCCTTTCGCTTTCGTTATCCCGCCCCGCCCCATGCTCATCTGGAAAGCGCGCGTGCAGCGCCTGATCACCCTCGTCCTCGGCCTGCTGCAGCGCTACCCGCACCTGGTCGCCCTGTTCGGCTTCTGCTCCGGGGTGTTCAGCTTCATCATGGTGGACCGCCACCGCGCCGGCTTCGCCCGGGTGATGGCCATCGTCATGCTGGTGAGCTGGGTCTGGCTGATGCTGGAGAACCTGCTCACCGACCGCTTCAAGCGCCGCTTCGGCTGGGAAGTGCCGCCGGGCCTGCTGCGCTACGCGACCCAGCTGATCCACCAGGAAAGCCTGTTCTTCTGCCTGCCGTTCTTCTTCGTCACCACCACCTGGAACAGCGGCCAGGCGCTGTTCACCGGCGCGCTGGCGCTGGCCGGGCTGATGGCGATCACCGACCCGATCTACTACAGGTTCCTCTCGGTGCGGCGCTGGACCTTCCTCGGCTACCACACCCTGACGCTGTTCGCGGTGCTGCTCACCGCGCTGCCGATCCTCCTCCAGCTGAGCACCCCGCAGAGTTACCGGCTGGCGCTGGGCATCGCCGTGCTGCTGTCCTTCCCGAGCCTGGCGGTGACGGTGAAGATCCACAAATGGTGGCGCTGGTTCGCCCTGGTCGGCCTGACCCTGTCGATCGGCGCGGTGGGCTGGTTCGCCCGCGCCTGGGTGCCGCCGTCGACCCTGTGGATGACCGAGATGGCGGTGACCGAGAGCTTCGACAACAGCCAGCGCACCCCCGGCGACGGCCTGGAAACGGTCAGCGCCGCGCAGATCAGGAGCCAGGGCCTCTACGCCTACACCGCGATCAGCGCCCCGCGCGGGCTGAACGAGCGCATCTACCACGCCTGGCGCCTGAACGGCCAGGAAGTCGACCGCATCGCCCTGGACATCCGGGGCGGCCGCGAGGCCGGCTACCGCGCCTGGACGCACAAGCAGAACTTCCCCGGCGATCCCACCGGGCGCTGGCAGGTGCAGGTGCTCACCGAAGCCGGGCAGGTGATCGGCACGCTGCGTTTCGAGGTCACGCCCTGACGTCAAGGGCTGCCCCCGTTCCGTCACGACCGCGACGAAGCGTATTCCGCGCAGGTCCGGTGTGTGCGTTGGCACCTCCTGCAGCTGGTATTTCGGCGCAACGAGGCTGCGCAAAATACGCTCCGTCCCTTCGGGTTGCGCGGCAAATCACGCCATGCGTCGTTGCGGGACTAGACAAGGGAATGCCATTGCCGTCGTCCCGCGTCTAGCCTGGCGCGATTTGGCGCAGCAACGCGGTTCGCGCCGAAACGGGGGCTGCCCCTGGGTTCGCTTGACCCACCTCGGCGCTTTCCCCTACAAGACCCTCTTCCCAGAACAAGAAGCGCCGAGAGAGTCATGACCGCTACCACCCTGCACCCGTTCGACCGCGCCGTCGCCCTGCAACCCGTGGAAGGCCGACCCGGCCTCTACGACGGCCACACCAGCCAGGACTACTGGAACATGGTCGGCCCCTTCGGCGGCGTCACCGCGGCCATCCTCCTGCAGGGCGCGCTGCGCCATCCGCAGCTGCTCGGCAGCCCGCTGTCGCTGACGGTCAACTACGCCAGCGCCGTGGTCGCCGGGGCCTTCCAGGTCCAGGCCACGCCGGTGCGCACCAACCGTTCCACCCAGCACTGGCTGCTGCAGCTGCTGCAGGCCGACGAGAACGGCGAGGCACAGGTCACCACCACCGCCACCCTGGTCACCGCCCTGCGCCGCGAGACCTGGAGCCACTCCGACCTGCACATGCCGCAGGTGCCGCCGGCCGCCGAACTGGCGCGGATGACCCACCTCGGCAAGGGCGTGGCCTGGATCCAGCAATACGAGCTGCGCGCCATCAGCGGCGCCCTTCCGGAACAGTGGGACGGCAGCGGCGAACACAGCCGCAGCCAGCTCTGGCTGCGCGACGCCGAAGCCCGCCCGCTGGACTTCCTGTCCCTGGCGGCGATGAGCGACATCTTCTACCCGCGCATCTGGCTGCGCCGCGCCACCCGGGTGCCGGCGGGCACCGTGTCGATCACCACCTATTTCCACACCGACGCCGCGCAGCTGGCCGAGGCCGGCACCGGCTACCTGCTCGGCGACGCCCGTGGCCAGGCCTTCCGCAACGGCTTCTTCGACCAGGCGGCGGAGCTGTGGAGCGAGTCGGGCGAGCTGCTGGCGACCAGCAACCAGATCGTCTACTACAAGGAATAGCGCCACCGCGCGGCACATAGGAAACAAAAAAGCCCGGCACATGGCCGGGCTTTTCATTGGCTGCGAGAAGGCTCAGACCTTCTTCACGAACTCCGACTTCAGCTTCATCGCGCCGATGCCGTCGATCTTGCAGTCGATGTCGTGGTCGCCGTCCACCAGGCGGATGTTCTTCACCTTGGTGCCGACCTTCACCACCAGGGACGAGCCCTTGACCTTCAGGTCCTTGATCACGCTGACGGTGTCGCCGTCCTGCAGCACGTTGCCGACGGAATCCTTGATCACGCGGGCATCGCTATCGGCCTCGGCCGCGCCGTCGGCGGACCACTCGTGGGCGCACTCCGGGCAAACCAGCATGGAGCCGTCTTCATAGGTGTATTCGGAGTTGCATTTCGGGCAGGGAGGCAGTTGGCTCACGGCGGTTCTCACATCGGAAACGGTAGAAAGACAGCAAAGTATATAGGGTTTCTCGAATTCCCGCCGGGCACGCAGGCAGGGCACAAGGCCAGCATGGTTACAAAAGCGTAAGAATCCGTCGTTATAAAAATCGGCCACCCGATAAGAAAAGGATTCAGCCATGCTGCACAAGCCGTCCCCCCTGGCCCTGCGCATCGCCCTGGTGGTGAGCGCCCTCGCTGCCGAGTCGGCCCACGCGACCATCGCGCCGACCACCATTACCATCGACAGCGCCTCGACCACCGGCCTGACCCTGAGCAACGAAACCACGCTGCAGGTCACCGGCAACGGCAGCCTGGTCACCAGCGGCAAGAGCGTCAACCTCAAGGGCGCGGCGGAAGGCGCCGGGGTGGTCATCGACAACAGCGGCCTGATGCAGTCCACCACCGGCCGGGTGGTCGACACCGGCGGCGACGACGACACCACCCGCTTCTACCAGATCATCAACCGCGAAGGCGGGCGCATCCTCGGCTTCGACGACGCCATCCGCATGGACAACGCCTTCACCGGCGGCAGCCTGCTGATCGACAACGCCGGCCGCATCACCTCGCAGACCGGCCAGGCGCTGGACATCGACGCGCTGCAGAGCGACGTCGCCAGCACCATCATCAACCGCGCGACCGGCGTCATCCACAGCGACGGCAACGACGGCATCCGTCCCGGCGGCAACGCCACCGTCATCAACTACGGCGAAATCAGCAGCGCCGACATGACCGACGACGATGCCAAGTACGACGGCATCGACTTCCAGGGCGCCTCGGGCGGCCGCGTGGAAAACCACGGCCTGATCAGCGGCGGCCGCCACGGCATCACCACCGACGTCGGCGCCACCCTGGTCAACTACGCGGACGGCGTGATCATCGGCCGCAACGGCTCGGGCTTCGGCTCCGACGGCGATGGCACGGTGACCAACTACGGGCGCATCACCGGTTCCTACAACGGCCTGGCGCCCAATGGCGACGGCGACGGCGTGGACATCGACGGCCTCGGCAACATCGACAACCACGGCATCATCGAAGGCACCGGCGCCGCCGGCGAGAAGGACGGCGCGCCGAACAGCCCCGAAGGCATCGCCATGGGCGGCGGCAGCATCATCAACCGCACCGGCGCCACCATCCGCAGCGCCGCCAACGCGATCCTCATCGACGACAGCGCCACCGGCGACGCGCCCTACGCCACCCACCTGGAGAACTACGGCCAGATCATCGGCCAGGGCGGCAACGCCGTGCGCATCATCGGCACCCAGGCCGACAGCGTGGTCAACGGCGGCCTGATCAGCAGCAACGGCGGCGTCGCCCTGGACATGGGCGGCGGCGACGACAGCCTGACCCTGCTCAGCGGCAGCCAGTTCGTCGGCCTGGTGGACGGCGGCGCGGGCCGCGACAGCCTGATCCTCGACGATGCCGCCGGCGGCAGCTTCGGCAACAGCGCCAACTTCGAGGCGCTGGACGTGAAGCAGGGCCTCTGGACCCTCTCCAGCCAGAACGATTTCAGCGAAGGCGGCAGCGTCCGCAGCGGCGCCGCCCTGGTCAACGACGGCAGCCTGCTCGGCACCCTGCAGGTCGAACAGGGCGCCACCTACGCCGGCAGCGGCAGCGTGGGCGGCCTGGATATCTCCGGCAACCTGGTCACCTCCTCCGCGCTGGGCGCCGCCCATGTCACCGGCGACCTGAACCTGCGCAGCGGGTCGACCCTGTCCTTCGGCGTGGAGCCCGGCGGCGAGCACGCCACCCTGCAGGTCGATGGCACGGCGTCCCTGGACGGTGCGCACCTCGCCGTGCAGGCCGGCCAGGGCAACTGGCCGTGGCAGAGCAGCGTGCAGGTGCTCAACGCCGCCGGCGGGGTGAACGGCCAGTTCGCCGACGTGCAGAGCAACTTCGCCTTCCTCACCCCGACGCTGAGCTACGGCAGCAACAGCGTCGACCTGCAACTGACCCGCAATGACGTGCAGTTCGGCGACCTGGCGCAGAGCAGCAACGGCCGCCACGTCGGCGCCGCGCTGCAGAGCCAGGGCGGCGGCGCGCTGTACAACGCCCTGCTCGGCAGCGATGCCGGCAATGCCACCCGGGCCCTGGAGCAACTGGCCGGCGCCAGCAACGCCAGCCTCTCCGCCGCCACCCTGGCCAGCAGCCAGCTGGTCGGCGGCGCCATGCTGGGCGCCGTGCGCCAGCTGGGCAGCAGCGGCCTGCTGGCCGCCACCGAACAGGGCGACGCGCCGCTGCTCGCCGCCACCGGCGTGCCCAGCGAAGCGCGCAACCTGAACGACCCGAACGCCGCCGGCCGCCTCTGGCTGCAGGGCATCGGCGGTCACGGCGAGCTCGATGGCGACGACGGCGACAGCGGCGACCTGCAGCAGGACACCGGCGGTGCCCTGCTCGGCGCCGACTGGGCGGTGACCCCGGACTGGCGCCTGGGCGTGCTCGGCGGCTACTCGCACACCGACCTGGACGGCCACGACGGCGTCTCCGGCGACATCGACAGCTGGCACCTGGGCGCCTACGCGCTGCACCAGAGCGGCCCGCTGGCCCTGCGCCTGGGCGCGGCCTACAGCCGCCACGACGGCGAGAGCAAGCGCCGCGTCGAGTTCGACGGCTTCAGCGATCGTCCCAAGGGCGACTACGACGCCGACAGCTGGCAGGCCTTCGCCGAGACCGGCTATGCCATGGGCAGCGGCCGCCTGAGCGCGGAGCCCTACGTGCGCCTGGACTACCAGCGCTACGAGCGTGATTCCTACGACGAAAAGGGCGGCGCCGCCGCGCTGCACGTCGACTCGCAGGACCAGGACAACCTGAGCAGCACCCTCGGTCTGCGCATCGCCCACCTGGATACGCTGAGCAACGGCATGACCTTCACCCCGCGCCTGGGCATGGGCTGGCGCCACACCTTCGGTGACGTGGACAGCGACACCCGCCAGTCCTTCCTCGCCGGCGGCAGCGCCTTCAGCGTCCAGGGCGCGGCGCTGGATCGCGACAGCCTGCTGCTGGATGTCGGCTTCGATGTCGGCGTGTCGGCCCGCAACACCCTGGGCCTCGGCTACAGCGGGCAGCTGGGGGACAACGCCCGGAACCACGCGCTGATCGCGCAGTGGCAGATGGCCTTCTGAGTCGCCGCGACCGTTCGGACCAGCCCGGCACTCGCCGGGCTGTTTCGTTCAGCCGTGGGTTTCCTCGGGTGCGCGTCCGGCCGCTCTGCGCCGGGTCGCTTCTCGCGGGGGCGCGCCCTCAGGGCTGCAACTGGCTGAGATAGGCGGTCAGCGAGGCGATGTCTTCGTCGCTGAGCAGCGCCGCCACGCCGAGCATGGGGGAATTCGCCCGGCTGGGGTCCTTGTCCCGGTAACGCTGCAGGGCGTGGTTGAGGTATTGCCGGGGCTGGCCGGCAATGCGCGGAATGCCGTCGTGCCCCAGGGCGGCGGTGCCGTGGCAGGTGACGCAGACGCCGCCGAAGCGCTCCGCGCCCTGCGCCACCAGCGCCTTGTCCAGGGCCGCGGCCTCGGGCTTGGGCAGGACCTTCTGCTGGCTGAAATAGAAGGCGATGTTGACCCGCTCGTTGACCGTCAGGAGCTTGGCCGCCTGGTTCATCACGAAGTCGGTGCGCTGGCCGTCGACGTACTTCTCGAAGGCATCGAACAGGTACTGCGGATTCTGTCCGGCCAGGTTGGGAATGTAGTCGCGCTTGCTGTTGCCGTCCTTGCCGTGGCACTTGCTGCACAGCAGGATGCGGTCCTCCGCGGCGGCATAGGCCTGCTCGCGCTTGGCGGGGTCCTTCTCCAGAGCGGCGAGCCGATCCATCATCTCCGATGCCTGTGCGCTGGCGCACAGCAACACCCACAACAGAACGACTTTCCCCATCGCCGCACCCTGGTCAGTTTTTCCAGCGTGGAACGTTAGGAGGGTTTGCGCGGAAAGTCTCCGACGCAGATCAAACAAACCCTTCGCGCGGACAAAAAAAGGGGGAGCATCGTGCTCCCCCGGGGACTGAACCTCAAAGACCCGTCTGTCCTTGGTCAGCCTTCAATTTCCACCAGGATCTCACCGGGGTTGACCCGGTCGCCCTTGGCCACGTGAATGGCCTTCACGGTGCCGGCGATGCCCGCCTGCACCTCGGTTTCCATCTTCATCGCCTCGGTGATCAGCACGGCCTGGCCGGCCTTGACGCTGTCGCCTTCCTTCACCAGCACATCGACGATGTTGCCCGGCATGGTGGTGGTGACGTGGCCCGGCCCGCTGGCCTGCTTGCGCTTGTCGCCGCCACCGCTGACGAACTCGTTGAGCGGCTCGAACACCACTTCCTCGGGCATGCCGTCGATGGACAGGTAGAAGTGGCGCTTGCCGTCGGTCTTCACGCCGACGCCGGTGATGTCCACGCGGTAGCTCTCGCCATGCACGTCGACCACGAACTCGGTCGGCACGCCCTCGCCGCCGGCGGCGGCCACGCCGTTGCCGTTGGGGATCGGCAGCAGCTCTTCGGGCTTCAGGGTGCCGGCGGCGCGCTCCTCGAGGAACTTGCGGCCGATGTCCGGGAACATGGCGTAGGTCAGCACGTCCTCTTCGGTCCTGGCCAGGGCGCCGATCTCGCCGCGCAGCTTGTCCAGCTCGGGCTTGAGCAGGTCGGCCGGGCGCACCTCGATGACTTCCTCGTTGCCGATGGCCTGGCGGCGCAGTTGCTCGTTGATCGCGCCCGCCGCCTTGCCGTAGCGGCCCTGCAGGTACAGCTTCACTTCGTTGGTGATGGTCTTGTAGCGCTCGCCGGCCAGCACGTTGAAGAAGGCCTGGGTGCCGACGATCTGCGAGGTCGGGGTGACCAGGGGCGGGAAGCCCAGGTCCTCGCGCACCCGCGGGATTTCCTCGAGCACCTCGTTCATGCGGTTGAGCGCGCCCTGCTCCTTGAGCTGGTTGGCCAGGTTGGAAATCATCCCGCCCGGCACCTGGTTGACCTGTACGCGGGTATCCACGCCGGTGAACGCGCTCTCGAACTGGTGGTACTTCTTGCGCACGGCGTAGAAGTAGACGCCGATTTCCTGGATCAGCTCCAGGTCCAGGCCGGTGTCGTACGGGGTGCCGCGCAGGGCCGCGACCATCGACTCGGTGCCCGGGTGGCTGGTGCCCCAGGCCATGCTGGAGATGGCGGTGTCGATGTTGTCGGCGCCGTTCTCGATGCCCTTGAGCTGGCACATGGCGGCGACGCCGGCGGTGTCGTGGGAGTGGATGAACACCGGCAGGCTCAGCTCGGCCTTCAGCGCCTTGACCAGTTCGCCGGTGGCGTAGGGGGTCAGCAGGCCCGCCATGTCCTTGATGGCGATGGAGTCCACGCCCATGGCGGCCATGGCCCTGGCCTGGGCGACGAAGGCGTCGATGGTGTGCACCGGGCTGGTGGTGTAGCAGATGGTGCCCTGGGCGTGCTTGCCGGCGGCCTTCACCGCCTCGATGGAGACGCGCAGGTTACGCACGTCGTTCATCGCGTCGAAGATGCGGAACACGTCGATGCCGTTGACCGCCGCCTTGGCCACGAAGGCGCGCACCACGTCGTCGCTGTAGTGGCGGTAGCCGAGCAGGTTCTGCCCGCGCAGGAGCATCTGCAGGCGGGTGTTGGGCAGCGCGGCCTTGAGCTTGCGCAGGCGCTCCCACGGGTCTTCCTTGAGGAAGCGCACGCAGGCGTCGAAGGTGGCGCCGCCCCAGACTTCCAGCGACCAGTAGCCGACCCGGTCGAGCTTGTCGCAGATGGGCAGCATGTCCTCGGTGCGCATCCGGGTCGCCAGCAGCGACTGGTGGGCGTCGCGCAGGATGGTATCGGTGACGGTGACTTTCTTGCTCATTCGATGATCCTCACAGGCCAGCGTGGGCGGCAATGGCGGTAGCGATGGCGATGGCCAGGTGCGACGGGTTGCGCTTGATGGAGTATTCGGTCAGTTCCGGGTGGCTCTCGACGAAGCTGGTGTTGAACTGGCCGCTGCGGAATTCCGGGTCCTTGAGGATTTCCTGGTAGTACGCCGCGGTGGTCTTCACACCCTGCACGCGCATGTCGTCCAGCGCGCGCAGGCCCCGGTCCAGCGCCTCCTCCCAGGTGAGTGCCCAGACGATCAGCTTCAGGCACATCGAGTCGTAGTAAGGCGGAATGGTGTAGCCGGTGTAGATCGCCGTATCGGTGCGCACGCCGGGGCCGCCGGGGGCGTAGTAGCGGGTGATCTTGCCGAAGGAGGGCAGGAAGTTGTTCTTCGGGTCCTCGGCGTTGATGCGGAACTGCAGGGCGAAGCCGCGGTACTGGATGTCTTCCTGCTTGACCGAGAGCGGCAGGCCCGAGGCGATGCGGATCTGCTCGCGGACGACGTCGATGCCGGTGATTTCCTCGGTGATGGTGTGTTCCACCTGCACGCGGGTGTTCATTTCCATGAAGTACACCTCGCCATCGGCGAGCAGGAACTCCACGGTGCCGGCGTTCTCGTAGCCCACGGCCTTGGCCGCGCGCACCGCGAGGTCGCCGATGTAGGCGCGCTGCTCGGGGGTGAGCTGCGGGCTGGGGGCGATCTCGATGAGCTTCTGGTTGCGGCGCTGGATCGAGCAGTCGCGCTCGAACAGGTGCACGGTGTTGCCGAAGGAGTCGGCCAGCACCTGGGCCTCGATGTGCTTCGGGTTGACGATGCACTTCTCGAGGAAGACTTCGGCGCTGCCGAAGGCCTTGGTGGCCTCGGAGATGACGCGGGGGAAGTTCTGCTCCAGCTCGGCGCGCGAGTTGCAGCGGCGGATGCCGCGGCCGCCACCGCCGGAGGTGGCCTTGAGCATCACCGGGTAGCCGATGCGCTCGGCTTCGGAGACGGCCTCGGCGAGGTCGGCGACGTTGCCTTCGGTGCCGGGGGTGCAGGGCACGCCGGCGGCGATCATGCTGCGGCGGGCCTCGGTCTTGTCGCCCATGCGGCGGATCACTTCCGCGCTCGGGCCGATGAACTTGATCCCGCGCTCGGCGCAGATTTCCGCCAGCTCCGCGTTCTCGGAGAGGAAGCCGTAGCCCGGGTGCAGCGCGTCGCAGCCGGTTTCCACCGCCAGGTTCACCAGGGCGCGCGGGTTGAGGTAACCGGCGAGCGGGTCGGTGCCGATGCTGTGCGCTTCGTCGGCACGCTTGACGTGCAGGCCGTGGCGGTCGGCGTCGGCATAGACGGCCACCGAACGGATGCCCATCTCGGCGCAGGCGCGCACGATCCGGACAGCGATCTCCCCACGGTTGGCGATCAGGATTTTCTTGATCACTGCGGCTTTCCCTCGGCCCGGGCCTTGTGGACCCCGGCGTAAAAACCAATCGGCAGCCCCGGTACTGGCGGCGGGACCTGTGGGCCGGAGCGGGTTCCGGCGTTTTTTTACCCTAGCGCGGGAAGGAGGATTAACCAAAATCAATAATTATTGGGGTAGCCATAAAAAATGACTTATAGTTGCCGAAAAATACCGCCAGGGAGCCGCCCTCGATGCGCAAGTCATTGATGCGAATGACCCTTCGCCAGCTGCAGGTTTTCCGCGCGGTGTGCGAAAGCCGTTCCTACAGCCGCGCGGCGGAGGAAATGGCCCTGACCCAGCCGGCGGTCAGCCTGCAGATCCGCCAGCTGGAAGAGCTGGTGGGCCAGCCGCTGTTCGAGTACATCGGCAAGAAGCTCTACCAGACCGACGCCGCCGACGCGCTGCTGCGCGCCACCAACGACATCTTCCAGCGCCTGGAAGTGCTGGACATGAACCTCTCCGACCTCAAGGGTTCGCTGCAGGGCCAGCTGCGCCTGGCGGTGGAGTCCAGCGCCAAGTACATCACCCCGCACCTGTTCGCCGCGTTCCAGGCGCAGCACCCGGACGTCAGCCTGAACCTCACGGTGGTCAACCGCGCCCAGGTGATCAAGCGCCTCTCCGACAACCGCGACGACCTGGTGATCATGTCCCTGGTGCCGCAGGACATGGCGCTGGAATTCCTGCCCTTCCTGAACAACCCGATCGTCGCCGTGGCGCCGCCGGGCCATCCGCTGTGCAATGCCGCCAAGCTGTCGCTGAAGGACCTGGAGCCCTACCCGCTGCTGATCCGCGAGCCCGGCTCGGGCACGCGCAAGGCCTGCGAGGAACACTTCCAGCAGAAACGCGCGCACTTCCCGCAGACGCTGGAGTTCGCTTCGCTGGAGGGCTCGCGGGAAGGGGTGCTGGCGGGGCTGGGGCTGGCGCTGCTGCCGCGCCATGCGGTGAGCCGCGAACTGCACACCGGCATGCTCCACGAGCTGCCGGTGGAGGAACTGCCGCTCTACCGCAGCTGGTGCCTGGTGCACGCCCGCGGCAAGCGCCTGAGCCCGGTGGCCCAGGCGTTCGTCGCCTTCATCCGTGAAGAGCGGGCGCTGATCAGCCAGCTGGCCGAGCGCTTCGCCGGCCCGCCCGCGCAGAAGTGAGGTAGGCGACGGCGATCAGATCGGGGTAATCGGAGGTTTCCACGGCGAGGCGTTGCGCCTCCATACGGTCTTCGATGGCGCGGCGGAACTGCATGCGCCGCTGGTCTTCAAGCTTGCGGCGGGTCTTGCTGTCCACTTGGAGCTGGGTATCGTCGATATGGCGGGGCATCTCGCATCTCCCAAGGCCGAAGGGCTGGAGACACGAGAATGGCCACGGAAGATGACGTTTTGAGGAACCCCGTCAGGCGAACCTCTGGCTCAATCTGGGCAGCAGGGCGTCGAGTTCATCCTCGTCCCATTCGGCATCGATATCCGCCGCGTAGCGAATCTCGGCGAGCATCGCCGCCTTCACCCGCGCGTCCAGCGGATGGGCATCGAGGGCGGCATCGAAGCGCTCGTAGTCGCGCCGGGCCATGCCGTGCTTCCTGAAATACGCGGCGCAGCCGACGTCCAGCATGGCCTCGTCGAACGACTCGTACGGCTCGATGTCATCGAACTCGGCGAGGTTCTCGGGATCGGCCAGGGCATCGAGGAAGACGTAGCGGCCCTGGGCGGTGAGCCAGGCGCGGAAGTAGTCGAAACTGTCGTCGCTGCAGCCGCCGTTGATCACGTAGGCGGCGGCCCACAGCCGGTTCTTGTACGAGAGCCGCTGGTACTCGCCGAAGATCTGCCCCCACAGCAGGATGTCGCGCTCATCACGCCCGGCCAGCAGCTCCACCAGCTGCGCCGCCACATCGGCGGGCGACGCGGCGCGGGCACGGGCACGGGCGTCGTCGATCAGCGTCCAGAATTGCACATGATCCATCACAGGTTCTCCGTCAGGCACAGCACCGCACGGGATAGCGTACGGGCTGCCGAAGCAGCCCGTACGAGGGAATCACGTATCGCCGGCCTGCCGGATCAGGACGCCTCTTCCGGGCGCTCCTCGTGGCTCTTCACCACTTTCGGCGACAGGCGCAGGCTGCGCAGGCTGCGCTTCACGCTCTTGAGGTGGTTGACCAGGTCCGGGCCGCGGGCCATGGCCACGCCCATCGCCAGCACGTCGATCACCACCAGGTGGGCGATACGCGAAGTCAACGGAGTGTAGATGTCGGTGTCTTCGTGCACATCCACCGCCAGGTTCACCGTGGCCAGGTCCGCCAGCGGCGTCTGGCTCGGGCACAGGGTGATCAGCGTGGCGCCGGCCTCGCGCACCAGGTTGGCGGTCACCAGCAGGTCCTTGGAGCGGCCCGACTGGGAGATGCAGATGGCCACGTCCGAGGGCTTCAGGGTCACCGCCGACATGGCCTGCATGTGCGGGTCGGAATAGGCCGCCGCCGACAGCAGCAGGCGGAAGAACTTGTGCTGGGCGTCCGCCGCCACCGCGCCGGAGGCGCCGAAGCCGTAGAACTCCACGCGCTGGGCATGGGCGATGGCCGCGATGGCGCGCTCCAGGGCGTGGGTGTCGAGGTGCTCGCGCACCTCCATCAGCGAGTGCAGGGTGGTGTCGAAGATCTTCAGGCTGAAGTCCGCCACCGAGTCGGTCTCGTTGATCGAGAACTGGCCGAAGCTGGCGCCGGCGGCCAGGCTCTGCGCCAGCTTGAGCTTGAGGTCCTGGAAACCGCTGCAGCCGATGGCGCGGCAGAAGCGCACGATGGTCGGCTCGCTGACGCCGACGCCGTGGGCGAGGTCCGCCATGGAGCTGTGCATGACCGATGCAGGGTCCTGCATCACGTGATCGGCAACCTTGAGCTCCGACTTGCGGAGCAGATGACGCGACTGGGCAATGTGCTGCAAAAGGTTCACAGGGGTAGGCTCGGTGGTGATTGTCTGAGAATTCTGTAGTCTTGTTGTAATTATACTACAAATCGACTCGCCACGCCCAGGGAATAAGTCTTGAATACGCCCGCCAGTCCTAGTCTTCCCGGTTCCTGCGACATCCTGGTGTTCGGCGGCAGCGGCGACCTCGCCCTGCACAAGCTGCTGCCGGCGCTCTACCACCTGCACCGGGAGAATCGCCTGCCGGCCGACACGCGGATCTTCGCCCTCGCCCGCGGCAACCGCGACACTGCCGCCTACCTCGCCCTGGCCGAACGCAACTGCCGCGCCCAGGTGGCGCGCAACGACTTCTCCGCCGAGGCCTGGCGCAGCTTTGCCCAGCGCCTGGAGTACCTGGCGATGGACGCCTCGCAAAGCGCCGACTTCGGCCGCCTGGCCAAGGCGCTCAAGCGCAGCGAAGGCCGCGTGCTGGTGCATTACCTGGCCACCGCGCCGAGCCTGTTCGCGCCGATCGCGCAGAACCTGAAGGTCGCCGGGCTGGCCGGGCCGCTGGCGCGCATCGTGCTGGAGAAGCCGCTGGGCCATTCGCTGGAATCGGCGCTGGCGATCAACCAGGCGATCGGCGAAGTGTTCGACGAATCGCGGGTGTTCCGCATCGACCACTACCTGGGCAAGGAAACCGTGCAGAACCTGATGGCCCTGCGCTTCGCCAACACCCTGTTCGAGCCGGTGTGGCGCAACGGCCACATCGATCACGTGCAGATCACCGTCAGCGAGACCCTCGGCGTGGAGAACCGCGGCGCCTACTACGACCACGCCGGCGCCATGCGCGACATGGTGCAGAACCACCTGCTGCAGTTGCTCTGCCTGGTGGCGATGGAAGCGCCGGTGCGCTTCGACGCCGAGGCGGTGCGCAACGAGAAGGTAAAGGTCCTGCAGGCGCTCAAGCCGATTTCCGGGCAGGACGTGCAGGACAAGACCGTGCGCGGCCAGTACACCGCCGGGCACATCGGCGGGCAGGAGGTGCCGGCCTACTGGTTCGAGAAAAATGTCGACAACGACAGCGATACGGAGACCTTCGTCGCCGTACAGGCCGAGATCGAGAACTGGCGCTGGGCCGGTGTGCCGTTCTACCTGCGCACCGGCAAGCGCATGGCGAAGAAGTGCTCGGAGATCGTCATCCAGTTCAAGCCGGTGCCCAACGGCCTGATCGGCGGCGCCGCCAGCACGGCCAACCGCCTGTGGATAAGGCTGCAGCCGGAAGAGCGCATCAGCGTGCAGCTGATGGCCAAGGCGCCGGGCAAGGGCATGCAGCTGGAACCGGTGGAACTGGACCTCAACCTGGCCCAGGCCTTCAGCCACAACAAGCGCCGCTGGGACGCCTACGAGCGCCTGCTGCTGGACGTGATCGAGGGCGACTCGACCCTGTTCATGCGCCGCGACGAAGTGGCAGCCGCCTGGCGCTGGGTCGACCCGATCATCAAGGGCTGGCACGAGCACTACCAGAGCCCGCGCCCCTACCCCGCCGGCAGCAACGGGCCGGAGCAGGCGCAGACCTTGCTGGAATTGCAGGGACGGCGCTGGCTGGAGTGATGCCGTCACCGGATATCACAGGATGCGCTCCACCCATCCTACGAAGAGCACGCCGGGGCATGACGTCGCGGGGTGCGGGCGCATGATCCGTTGACTTCGCTCAGCACGCGCAGGCCGCGGATTTCCTAGACTGGCAGCCTTTTCCCACGACCCGCCGCGCCACCATGTCCCACACTCCGTTTTCCCCCGAACTGCTCTGCCCCGCCGGCTCGCTGAAGAGCCTGCGCCACGCCTTCGCCTACGGCGCCGACGCCGTCTACGCCGGCCAGCCGCGCTACAGCCTGCGGGTGCGCAACAACGAATTCGACCACGCCAACCTCGCCATCGGCATCAACGAGGCCCACGCCCAGGGCAAGCGCCTCTACGTGGTGGTCAACATCGCCCCGCACAACGCCAAGCTGAAGACCTTCCTGCACGACGTGGAATCGGTGATCGCCCTCGGGCCGGATGCGCTGATCATGTCCGATCCCGGCCTGATCATGCTGGTTCGCCAGCATTTCCCCGAGGTTGATATCCACCTGTCGGTACAGGCCAACGCGGTGAACTGGGCCAGCGTGGAGTTCTGGCGCCAGCAGGGGCTCAAGCGGGTGATCCTGTCCCGCGAGCTGTCGCTGGAGGAAATCGGCGAGATCCGCGAGCGGGTGCCGGGCATGGAGCTGGAAGTCTTCGTCCACGGCGCGCTGTGCATGGCCTACTCCGGCCGCTGCCTGCTGTCGGGCTACATCAACCACCGCGACCCCAACCAGGGCACCTGCACCAACGCCTGCCGCTGGGAGTACCAGACCCACGCCGCCCACGAGGACGAACTGGGCCACGCGGTGCGCAACGTCGAGCCGACCCTGGGCATCGGTGCGCCGACCAGGGACATCTTCCTGCTGGAGGAAGGCAACCGCCCCGGCGAGCTGATGGAGGCCTTCGAGGACGAGCACGGCACCTACATCATGAACTCCAAGGACCTGCGCGCCATCCAGCATGTGCAGCGTCTGGCGCAGATGGGCGTGCATTCGCTGAAGATCGAGGGCAGGACCAAGTCCCACTACTACGTCGCGCGCACCGCGCAGACGTACCGCAAGGCCATCGACGACGCCGTCGCCGGCCGCCCCTTCGACCTCGGCCTGATGGACACCCTGGAGTCCCTCGCCCACCGCGGCTACACCGAAGGCTTCCTGCGCCGCCACGTGCATGACGAGTACCAGAACTACCAGTACGGCAACTCCCTCTCCGAGCGCCAGCAGTTCGTCGGCGAGTTCACCGGCGAACGCCGCCACGGCCTAGCCGAGGTGCGGGTGAAGAACCGCTTCGAGGTGGGCGACAGCGTCGAGCTGATGACCCCGGCCGGCAACCGCACCTTCCGCCTGCACGCGCTGGAGAACAACCGCGGCGAAGCCATCGGCGTCGCGCCCGGCGACGGCCATGTGGTCTACATCCCGGTGCCCGGGGAGCTGGACCTGCAGTACGCGCTGCTGATGCGCAACCTGAACGGCGGCACCACGCGCGATGCGCGGGAGCCGGCGGCGGCGGGTGGTTGCGGGAGCGGGTGCGGCAAGGGCGGGTGCGGCGGCTGACCCGAAAGCATCGCGGACGAGGTCCGCTCCTACGGAAAGCACGGTAGCGCGGCACTTGTAGGAGCGGACCTTGTCCGCGATCAGCGTTCCAGCACACGCAGGAACAACGGCAGAGTGCTTGACGCCGGAGCAACCATCCGACACGAACGTAGGATGGGTGGAGCCTAAGCGATACCCATGCTGCCTGCGCACGGATCGATGGGTATCGCTTCGCTCCACGCCATCCTACGGAAGCAGTCCCTGTCAGCCCGCATGGGCTAGGGATTCCGCAGAAACACCACATACCCCCTGAACCACGGGCTCTTCGCCAGATAGTCCGGCGCCTGCCACTCCCCGTACTGCGCCAGGCCGATGCGGAACGGCAGCTGCAGCCGGGCCACCCGCGGCAGGTACGCCGCGTAGTTGGGAATGGTCCGGCGCCCCTGGTAGGTCTGCACCACCACCTCGTCCACCACACCGGCCAGGCGGTTGAGGGTTTCCGGCGCGGCGTTGCTGCCCCAGTCCATCAGCCCGGTGATGCTCAGCCGGCAGTCCGCCGGCAGGCGCCTGCGCAGGTCCTCGAGGAAGTCGACGTACTCGCCCAGGTAGCGCGTGCGCGCGTCGAAGTCGATCTGCACGCCCACCACCGGATTGCCGGCCTCGCGCCAGCGGCGCAGCTGGGCCAGCAGGGTGCGGTAGATGTCCTCGTGCCAGTGCAGGGTATGGGCGCGGTAGACCACCCAGACCTCGCCCCTCGACAGCCGCGGAATGGCGATGCCCTGGGCGATCAGCCGGGCGTTGCCGTCCTTGTAGCGCGGCGCGCTGACCTGGCCTTGCAGCACGTAGAGGGTGCGCGCCCGGGCCAGCACCGGCTGCGCGGCGACGCCGCTCCACAGCCAGAAGGCATCGTGGTCGGCGGCATCCACCTCGCCCGCGCCGGCCGCGGCGCTGCCCAGCAGCAGCGCCAGTCCGACCGCGACGCTGCGCAGCATCGGGCTTACCAGTAGTACTTCAGCGCCTTCGCCCAGGGCGTGGCGGCGTACTGGCTCTTGAGGGTGCGGAACCACTGCTTGCGCTGGGCCGGGGCGATGTCCTGGCTGCCGCAGCCGTTGAAGCCGCTGGGCGCGTAGCAGTTGATCGCGCGGAACAGCGCATAGGCGCGGTCGTCCTCTACCGCCTGCGGGTCGGCGATGACCTTGAGGTAGCCGTCCATGCGCGAATAGGCGCTGCCGGGGAACAGCGACTCGCTGCCGCCCAGCTCGCGCGCGCCCGGCGGGTTGTCCAGCGGGAAGCCGTCCAGGCCGTTGCGCAGGATGAACTCGCCCAGGCAGTTCAGCGCCTTCGGCGGCTGCGGGTTCTGCAGCAGGTCGCGGGCCACGTCGGCGATCGCCGGGCACTCGTAGCCGCTGTCGTTCTTGCCGCCCGGCCACTGGAACAGGCTCAGCGGCAGGCTGCCGTAGAGGTAGCCGATGCTGGCGCCCAGCGGCTTGCCGGCCGGCTCGGCGGGCAGCAGCGCGAGGTCGTCGATGAAGGCCTGGTACTGGCCGTGCAGCAGGTCCTTGTAGAGCAGGGCGAACAGCGCGGTGTCGCGCTCCTCGACCGAGACCGAGGCGGCGCGCGCCTGCTGGCGCAGCAGCTCGGGGCCGGCGACGTGGCGCAGGAGAGTCTCGCGGATGATCGGCGTCTGCACCGGTGAATTCTCGGCGAAGACCTTCACCAGCCGGTCGCTGCGCTCGTAGTTGAACGCCAGGGCCAGTTCCAGCTGGTCGCGTTGCAGCGGCTGGCGGACCCGCGGCAGCAGGTGCAGCCAGAGCTTCTCGGCGCCCAGCCAGTCGTTGCCGGCCTCCAGGGCGAAGCCGCGCAGGGTCTGCTGGCTGAAGGCGAGGTAGTCGAGCGTCTCGGGGATGTCCCCGGGCAGGCTCTTCAGCGCCTCGGCCGGCTGGTCCTCCACGTAGAAGCGGTAGGCCGCGGTGAGGTAGTCGTGCAGCGCCGGCTGCTCGGCGAACAGCGCTTTCTGCGCGGCCAGGGCGGCGCTGTCGAGGGCGCGCGGCTCGTTCGGCTCGTGGTGGCGCATCTGGATCAGGTCGAGCACGGCCAGCAGGCGCGGGTCGCGGACGTCCGCCGGGTGGGCGGTGACCAGCAGCTTGTTGTCGACTTCCTGGATCAACGGGCCGAGGTCGGCGTCGGCGTCGCGGCGGGCGAAGAGTCCGGCGTACTCCCCGGCCAGGCGGCCCTCGTCGCCCATCAGCCAGTAGAGGCGGCGCTGCAGGCCCCGGGCCGAGGCGGCGTAGCGGCCCTGTGGATAACGCTTGAGATAGTCGCCCAGGCTCGCTTCGGCGCTCTTCAGGACGTTCTTGTCGACCTTGCGCAGGTCGGGGTAGCCCATGTCGTCGAAGGCGTTCTGCTGGGCCTCGTTGAGCTGGCTGCGGGCGACCATGTAGCGCGCGGTTTCCTGCAGCCAGGGCTGGTCGCTGTTCTGCAGCGCGCGGAAGGCCTTGAGCGCCTCGCCGAAGCGGCCGCTGTAGAACTCCGCCGCGCCCCGGAGGTAGGTGGCGAATGCCTTGCCCGGCGCGGATTGCAGGTCGGCGGGCAGCATCACGGCGAGGTGGGTGTCGTCCCACTGGCAGGCGCCGAGCAGGCTCAGGCGGCCGCGCGCCAGGCTCTTGCGCTCTTCGGCCGGCACACCCTCGGCGACCAGCAGCTGGCCGAGGAAGTCCTGGGCGGTGCCGGCGTTGTTGCTGCGGCAGCGGCTGCCTTCGCCGCTGGCGAAGCTGTCGGCAGCTTGCGCCAGGCTGTCCGCCGGCAGGCCGATGCGCGCCACCAGGTCGGCCAGCGGCGCGGAGGCCTGGGTGCCGCCGGCCGGCCCCTCGGTGTCGCCGGAGAGTCCGTCGTCGAGCAGGCGCGCCAGCGGGAACGGCACCTTGGCGTAACCGAGCTGCTGCTCGTCGTCGGACAGCGGCCGGTCGGCAATCGCCGCCTGCCCGGCGTCGGCCAGCAGCAGTTGCAGGTTGACCCGGCTGTCATTGCCCGGGCTCAGGAACGGCAGGCTGTTGCAGCCGTCGAGCGAGTCGCGCTTGAGGTTCCAGCTCGGGTAGCAGGCGTCGTCGCTGCTCGCGCGCGCTTCCTGCACGCCGAGGCAGCCGATCGTCAGGGCCAGCAGGGTGAATCCGTGCAGACGCATGAAGGGTCCTTGTCCGTTGGAGCCCGCACGCCGGGTGCGGGAGGGGTGGATCAGTGGGGGGAATCTTACCTCGCCCTCCCCCGACTTGCCCGCTTCCGTCGCCAGCGGAGGGGAAACGCGAGCTGGCGCACATCAGGGCCTGCGACACGTTGTCCAGCTGGGGGCTTGTTTGTTCCGGCTCAAAGAAGACGAACGTCCGTCGGGGTTTTCTGTATCCAACGACAGTTTTGTCCAATTCGGAGTAGTACCCCATGCATGATCAGGAAGAGATGTCCCTTTCCCGTCGCACCCTGCTGGCTGGCGCGGTGGTTCTCGGCGTCACCGGCACCATGCTCGGCAGTGGCAAGGCTATGGCCAGCGCGGAACCGGCACCGAAGAACATGGGACCGGCGCCTGACCTGTCCAAGCTGGAGCGCACCAAGGTCGAACTGCTGACCCCGCCCTTCGTCCACGCCCACGAGCTGCGCGCCACGGGCAAGCCGAAGGTGGTGGAGTTCACCATGGTCATCCAGGAGAAGACCCTGGTCCTCGACGACGACGGCACCAAGGTCCACGCCATGACCTTCAACGGCTCGGTGCCCGGGCCGCTGATGGTGGTGCACCAGGACGACTACGTCGAACTCACCCTGGTCAACCCGGCCACCAACAGCATGACCCACAACATCGACTTCCACGCCGCCACCGGCGCCCTGGGCGGCGGCGCGCTGACCATCGTCGGCCCCGGCGAGCAGGTCAAGCTGCGCTTCAAGGCGACCCGCCCCGGCGTGTTCGTCTACCACTGCGCCCCGGGCGGGGCGATGATCCCCTGGCACGTGGTGTCGGGCATGAACGGCGCGCTCATGGTGCTGCCGCGCGACGGCCTGAAGGACCGCGCGGGCAAGCCGCTGAAGTACGACAAGGTGTTCTACATCGGCGAGCAGGACTTCTACGTCCCGCGTGACAAGGACGGCAAGTTCAAGCAGTACGCAAGCCCGATGGACGGCTTCATGGACATGCAGGGCGTCATGAAGGGGCTGATCCCCAGCCACATCGTGTTCAACGGCAAGGTCGGCGCCCTGACCGGCAAGAACGCCCTCAAGGCCAACGTCGGCGAGACCGTGCTGATCATCCACTCCCAGGCCAACCGCGACACCCGCCCGCACCTGATCGGCGGCCACGGCGACCACGTCTGGGCCAGCGGCAAGTTCAAGAACCCGCCGGAGGAGGATCTGGAAACCTGGTTCATCCCGGGCGGGGCGGCCGGCGCGGCGCTCTACACCTTCCTCCAGCCGGGCCTGTACGCCTACCTCAACCACAACCTGATCGAGGGCGTGCTGCTGGGCGCCACCGCGCACTTCCAGGTCGAGGGCCAGTGGAACTCCGACCTGATGAGCCAGATCGAGCCGCCAACGCCGATCAAGTAACACCACCGGCCGGCCCGCGAGGGCCGGCCATGCCCCGGCGACTTTCCGGACACCGCAGCCCATGCGCAAGACAACCCTGATCGGCCTGCCCGGCGCGCTTCTGCTCGGCGCCGCCGTCCTGCTCCTGAGCCCCACCAACGACCCCCGGCTGGCGCCGGAAACCGTGCGCCTGAAAGCGCGGGAGTTCACCTTCCGCCCGGCCGGCGACTACTGGCAGGACAAGCGCGCCATCGACGCACCGGCGCGGGTCGAACACCTGCAGCCGCGCTTCGAGGTGATGAAGTACCAGGTCAGCCAGGCCGAATATGCCCGCTGCGTGGCCGACGGCGACTGCCTGTCCCTGGGCGAAGGCGACACGCCCGCCGACGACCTGCCGATCACCGGCGCCAGCCTGCTGGACGCGCAGTTCTACGCCGACTGGCTGTCGCGCCGCACCGGCCAGGACTGGCGCCTGCCGACCGACCAGGAATGGGCCTTCTTCGCCGGCTCGCGCTGGGCCGACGACGCCCTGCGCATCGACGGCGACGACGGCAGCAACCCGGCGCGGCGCTGGCTGGCGCGCTACAGCTTCGAGGCGCAGACGCGCACCGGCGCACCGGCGCAGGCGCAGCCCCGCGGCAGCCACGGGGTCAACGAATTCGGCGTAGCGGACCTGGGCGGCAATGTCTGGGAATGGACCCGGAGCTGCCACCAGCGGGTCAACCTCGACGGCCAGGGCGCGCAGCTCAGCCGCATCGAGGCCTGCTCGATCCGCATCGCCGAAGGCCGACACCGCGCGGCGATCAACGATTTCGTCCGCGACGCCCGCGGCGGCGGCTGCGCCGCCGGCCAGCCGCCGGACAACCTGGGATTCCGCCTGGTCAGAGATATCCCTTGATCCCCCTCAAGTTTCGCCAGCAGTCATCACGGTTATGCTGCGGCGGGACCCAGGGAATCATTGCCGTGACCGCCAATCTCTCCCTCAACCGCGCCTGGCTGGCGAACCTTCCACCGTTCGCCAACAGTAGCCGCGAGGAACAGGACGCTCTTCTGCGCCAGGCCAGCGTGCTGCGCCTGCGCAGCGGTACCACCGTGTTCGAGCAGGGCGCGCCGGCCGACGCGTTCTACCTGCTGATCCATGGCCGCCTGAAAGCCACCCAGCTGACCGGCGACGGCCAGCGCGTGCTGGTGCGCATGGTCAATCCGGGCGACCTGTTCGGCTTCGTCCGCGCCCTCGCCCGGCAGGACTACCCCGCCACCGCTACCGCCACCCTGGACAGCCTCGCGCTGTCCTGGCCGACCAGCCAGTGGGAATCCATGCTGGCGCGCCATCCGGGTTTCGCGCTGAACACCGTGCAGGCCATCGGCGTGCGCCTGCAGGAAGCCCACGTGCGCTTCTGCGAGCTGGCCACCGAGGAAGTCGAGCGGCGCGTCGCGCATACCGTGCTGCGTCTGATCCAGCAGTCCGGCTCGCCGGAAGTCGACGGCATCCGCATCGATTTCCCGGTAACCCGCCAGGATATCGCCGAGATGACCGGCACCACCCTGCACACCGTCTCGCGCATCCTCAGCGCCTGGGAAGAACGCGGCCTGGTTCGCGGCGGCCGGCAGAAACTGCTGGTGTGCAGCCCGCAGGAGCTGATGCGGATCGCCGGCGGCGACGAGCAGGAACTCGCCCACGAAGGCGCTTGACTGCAATCAAGGTGCCCGGCGCCCCTGCCTCCATAGACTGGCCCGACCGCTACGGCGAAGGTAGTCGCCGTGCCCATGCCACCCGAGGCCTGCCATGAACGAAAACCTCACCGAACGCACCCTGAGCGACCTGGCCTGCAGCCTGCCCGGCAGCATCAGCCTGTTCCACGACTACAAGCTGGACTTCTGCTGCGGCGGCCAGCGCAGCCTGCGCGACGCCGCCACCGAGCTGGGGCTGGACGTCGAGCACATCGCCGAGGCACTCCGGACGCTGAACCCCGGGGCGGATGAGCACGACTGGCGGCAGTCCAGCAACGACCAGCTGATCGACCACATCCTCGCGCGCTACCACCAGGTGCATCGCCAGCAGCTGCCGGCGCTGATCCCGCTGGCCGAGCGGGTGGAACGCACCCATGCCGCGCACCCGCAGTGCCCCGCCGGCCTGGCCGCGCACCTGAAGAAGATGATGGAAGAGCTCGAATGGCACATGTGCAAGGAGGAAAGCGTGCTGTTTCCCTGGCTGCGCCAGGGCATCCCGCTGACCCACGTGCAGGGGCCGATCGGCGTGATGCGCCATGAGCACGACGAGCACGCGCAATCGCTGGCGGTGCTGGCCGACCTGACCGACGACATCACCGCGCCGGGCAATGCCTGCAACAGCTGGCGCGCACTCTACGCCGGGCTGGAGGAGCTGCGCCGCGACCTGATGCAGCACATCCACCTGGAGAACAACCTGCTGTTCATCGGGGCGAACAAGGCGGCCTGACCGACGCGAGCCCCGCTAATGACAGCATGTCTCATCGCATTGCCGGGCGATGGCGCGCATACTGGGAGGATTGTCCCCGCCCAGGAGTTCTCCGCCATGCTCGCGCATCGCGTCCACCACCAGATTCTGTGCGGCCACCACCTGTTCAACGTGCTCAACGAGGAACAGCTGGAGCAGCTGCTGGCCACCAGTACCCTGCTCAACCTGGAGAAAGGCGACAAGCTGTTCCTCCAGGGTGAGCCGGCGCATGCCTTCTATTTCGTGATTTCCGGCGCGGTGAAGATCTACCGCCTGACCCCGGAAGGCCAGGAGAAGGTGCTGGAGGTCGTCGGCAGCCGGCAGACCTTCGCCGAAGCCATGATGCTGATGGACACCCCCAACTACGTGGCCTCGGCCCAGGCGCTGGAGCCCACGCAGGTCTACCGCTTCACCAACCGCACCTACATGGAGCTGCTGCACAGCAACCCGCAGTTGCCCTTCTCCCTGCTCGCCACCCTCTGCGTACGCCTGCACCGGCGGATCAACGAGATCGAAACGCTGTCGCTGAAGAACTCCACCCACCGCGTGGTGCGCTACCTGCTGACGCTGCTGAACCACCAGGGCGGCGATAACCGGCGCTTCGAGCTGCCGATGGCCAAGCAACTGGTGGCCGGGCACCTGTCGATCCAGCCGGAGACCTTCTCCCGCGTGCTGCGGCGGCTGATCGACGAGCACATCATCGACCTCGACGGGCGCACCGTGCAGGTGCTCGATACCGCCCGCCTGGAACAGTTCGAGTAAACCATGCGCCAATGCCTGTACTGCCAGCACCAGAGCCCCGACGCGCACAGCGACTGCCCGCAATGCGGCATGCCGCTGCCCGCCGACCAGGAGCTGGCGCGGCAGCGCCGGCTGCGGCGCTTCCGCTGGTTCTGCGCGGCACTGCTGGTGTTCTGCGTGGTGATGATGTTCTGGCTGCCGCGCTAGTCCCGCACTGAACTGCTTTTCGTAGGAGCGAGGGGGACGCCATCGTCATTGCTCGCGAACAGACCCGCAGCAGGCTCCGGTTCGCGAGCAAGCTCGCTCCTACAAGAATTCCTCTCCCTTCAGCCTCGCAGGATGAGTCGCGCACCTGGGCGGCCTGCGCATTACCCCCTCGATCTGTCCTGAAACACCCGCAGGAGCGGGATCAGGATTCCGGCGTCAACCCTGGCGCCGGGTGAGTTGCCGGTACAGCTGCGGCAGGCGCACCGGCAGTTGCGCCGGGTCGTTCAGCAGCAGGTAGCCCTGGCTGCCGAACAGGTGCGGCAGGTAGGCCGCCGCCTCGCGGTCGATGGTGATGCAGAACGGCAGCAGCCCGGCGCGGCGCGCTTCGAGCACCGCCTCGCGGGTGTCCTCGACGCCGTAGCGGCCCTCGTAGAGGTCGAGGTCGTTGGGCTTGCCGTCGGTGAGGATCAGCAGCAGGCGCTGGTGCTCCTTGCGCTCCAGCAGCAGTTGCGTGGCCTGGCGGATCGCCGCGCCCATGCGCGTGTAGTAGCCCGGGCGCAGTGCGCGGATGCGCCCGCGGACGTTGTCGTCGTGGCGCTCGTCGAAGGTCTTCAGCTGGGTCAGGCGCACCTGGTGGCGGCGCAGCGAGGAGAAGCCGTACAGGGCGAAGCGGTCGCCCACCGCCTGCAGGGCCTCGCCGAACAGCAGCAGGCTGTCGCTGATCAGGTCGATGACCCGGTGGTCGTTGTCGATGTGCGCGTCGGTGGACATCGACAGGTCGGCCAGCAGCAGGCAGGCCAGGTCGCGGCGGGTCTGCCGGTGTTCCATGAACAGGCCCGGCTCGCTGCAGGAACCCAGGCGCCGTTCGACGCTGAAATCCAGCCAGGCTTCCAGGTCCAGTTCCGCGCCCTGGGGCTGGCGGCGCATCCACTGCGGCTGCAGGCGCAGGCTCTCGAACTGCCGGCGCAGGCGCCGCGCGACGGGCGCCAGGGCGTCGGGCAGTGGCGCCGGCACGGCATCGCGCGGCAGCATCGGCTGCACGCAGACGTGGTCGGCCAGCAGCTGCTGGCGGCGGTAGTCCCACTCGGGCAGGCGGATGCCCTCGCCCAGCGGTATGTCGTCGTAATCGGCGGCCGGCAGGTCGAGGTCGAACTTCAGTCCGCCGCCCTTCTTCTGCCGCTGCCGCGACAGGCTGAGGTGATCCAGATCGTTGGCCACGCGGGCGGCATCGAGGTCTTCGCTGTCGTCGCCGGCGCGGTCCAGTTCGACGTGCTCGGACCAACTGAACAGGTTTTCCAGGCGGAACAGCAGCAGGCCGCCGCGGCCGGGGTCCTGCTCGGTGCGTTCGGCGCGCTTGCGCGCCACGCCCTTGGCTTCGCTGTGGGCGGAGCGGCCCTGCTCCTCGCCGTCCACCAGTTCGGCGTGTTGCGGCGCGGACAGGCGTTGCGGCGGATAGAGCCAGAGCGGCAGCGGCCAGGGCGCCTTCTCGCTGCGCGGCAACTGCTGGACGCTGCCCGGCTCGTGCAGGGCCTGGCGCAGCACGCGCTCCAGCGCCGCCTCGGCGGGCGGCAGCGCGGCGGGATCGGGGCGCAGGCTGAGCAGCCCGTCCACCAGCCGGTGGTAGCGCGGGCGCAGCAGCGGATAGCGTTCGAGCACGGCCAGGGTCCAGGCCTGGTTGTCCCGCGCCCAGTGGCGCATCGGCTGGCTGTGGGCGGCGAGCAGCGCCAGCCAGCGGTACAGCTCGCGGTTCAGCTCGGCGTCGGGGAATACCGCCAGCTGCGCGGGCAGGCGCAGGGAGTCGGCGTCGAACCAGGCCACCGGCAATTGCTGGCAGGTGCCGGCGACCTGCTGCAGCAGGCTGCGGCGCACCAGCAGCTCGCGGGCGCTGGCCGCCTCCACGCCGACCCCGGCTTCGCCGCCGGTGCCGCGGAACAGCAGCAGCAGGCTGCGGCGTACTTCGTCGAGGGAGACCGCGGCCTCCTCGAACTCCGGGCTGGCGTGGCGGGTGATGAAGCGGTGCCAGACGCGACCGAAGCCTTCTTCGATTTCGATGTGGATGGTCATGGCGCCCCCTGCAAAAAACGAAAAAGGGGCCCGCCGCAGCGCGGACGGGCCCCCGGGTGGAAGGATCGTCAGCCCACCTGGGCGACGGCTACCGGGAGGCGACCGCGCTGGCGGAAGCTGAACAGGTAGCAGACCAGCCCGATGAGGAAGCCGAAGCCGGAGTACAGGCGCAGCCAGAAGAAGATCTTCAGTTGCTCGACCGTGGCCATGAACGGCAGTGCCGCGCCGTCAGCCGGCAGGCGTTGCAGCCAGACCTGTACCACACCGGCGGCGGTGAGCATCAGGGTGATCAGCAGCATGGAGATGGTCATCAGCCAGAAGCCCCAGATTTCCAGACTCTGCGAACGGGCGTCAGGCGCTTCGCCGATCCCGCGCAGACGCGGCATGGCGTAGCTGATCAGGGTCAGCACGATCATCACGTAGGCGCCGTAGAAGGCCAGGTGACCGTGGGCGGCGGTGAGCTGCGAACCGTGGGTGTAGTAGTTCACCGGAGCCAGGGTGTGCAGGAAGCCCCACACGCCGGCGCCGAGGAAGGCGGTCACGGTGGTGCCCAGGGCCCACAGCGCGGTGGCCTTGTTCGGGTGTTCGCGGCGGCGACGGTTCACCATGTTGAAGGCGAACAGCACCATGGCGAAGAACGGCAGCGGTTCCAGCGCGGAGAAGATCGAGCCCAGCCACAGCCAGACGCCCGGTGCGCCGATCCAGAAGAAGTGGTGACCGGTGCCGATGATGCCGGTGATCAGGGCCATGGCGATGATCACGTACAGCCACTTTTCCACCACTTCGCGGTCGACGCCGGTGACCTTGATCAGGACGAAGGCCAGCATCGAGCCCATGATCAGCTCCCACACGCCTTCCACCCACAGGTGCACGACCCACCACCAGTAGTACTTGTCACGCGCCAGGTTCTCCGGGTTGTAGAAGGAGAACAGGAAGAACACCGCCAGGCCCACCAGACCGGTCATCATCACCACGCTGACGGTGGTCTTGCGACCCTTGAGCATGGTCATGCCGATGTTGAAGAGGAAGCCCAGCGCCACGACCACGATGCCCATCTTGGTGATGGTCGGCTGTTCGAGGAACTCCCGGCCCATGGTCGGCAGCAGCTCGTTGTGGGTCAGCTTCGCCAGGCCCGCGTAGGGCACCAGCAGGTAGCCGAGGATGGTCAGCACGCCGGCGATGGCGAACACCCAGAACAGCACGATGGCCAGTTTCGGGCTGTACAGCTCGCGGTCGGCCTCTTCGGGGATCAGGTAGTAGGCCGCGCCCATGAAGCCGAACAGCAACCAGACGATCAGCAGGTTGGTGTGCACCATGCGGGCGACGTTGAAGGGAATGGCAGGGAACAGGAAGTCACCGACCACGTACTGCATGCCCATGATCAGACCGAACAGGATCTGCCCGACGAAGAGCATCAGGGCGAACACGAAGTACGGCTTGGCCACTGCCTGCGAGGCGAATTTCAGATGCGGATTGCTCGGGGTCATGATCAACCCTCCTTGTTCGGCGGCCATTTGTTGGTATCGATCTTCGAGGTCCAGCGCAGGAACGCGGCGAGGTCGGAGACCTCCTGGTCACTGAGGTGGAACTGCGGCATCTGCCGGCGGCCGGGGATGCCCAACGGCTGCATCTTCATCCAGGCGGCGAGGAAGGTGTCGAAGGCCGCGTCGCCGCCGCGGCGGACGACCACGTTGCCCAGCTCGGGTGCGAAGTAGGCCCCTTCGCCGAGGATCGAGTGGCAGCCGATGCAGTTGTTCTGCTCCCAGACCAGCTTGCCGCGCACCACCGACTCGGTGAGCTCACTCTGGTTGGTGCGTTCGGGGAACTTCTTCTCTGTGTGATAGGTGAGGGCGAGGAACACCAGGAAGAAGAACACGCCTCCTCCCAGGTAGATGTTCCTCGCCATACCTTTGGTGAATGTCTCTGACATGGGGCCCTCCTAGGTCACGGTCCGATGCCATTTTAGGAAGGGCGCCGAATGAACCCGCTTGATGGCGATCAAGAAAGACCAATGCTTTAAGTCAGGTATTTTTTTCGTAGGTAAATCAGTGCGTTGCGCAATGCGCCAGGATGACGCAGGCGGCGGCGGACGCCACGGCCGAGGGGCGTGGCGTGGCGTCATGGAGTGCCCGAAGGCCGGATATTTCCCCGCTGGAAACTCAGTGGGTCGCGTGCAGCGCCAGGATCACGCTGGTGACCACCAGCGGCCAGCCGAGCAGCAGCGAACGCCACAGCCGCGGGCCGTGGCCGAGTTCCATGAAGCGCAGGGCGATGAGCCAGGCCTTGCCCAGGCCGAGGGCGAGGATCACCGCCACCGGCAGCAACGCATCGGGCGCATGATGGCCCAGCCAGACCCCGGCGACGGACATGGGCAGCATCAGCAGCCAGGCGATGAGCAATGTCTTCATGATGCGGGCGCCAATACGTAGACCAAGGGGAACAGCACCACCCAGACCAGGTCGACCATGTGCCAGTACAGCGTGCCGGATTCCAGCCCGCCCAGCGCATCGCCGCGGTACGCGCCGCGCAGGCAGCGCAGCATCATCCAGCCGAGGATCACCAGCCCCAGCCACACGTGCAGGAAGTGGAAGCCGGTGATCAGCCAGAACAGCGTGAAGAAGGTGCTGTATTCCAGGTCCAGCCCGCGCGCGGCGAGGTGGTAGTACTCGCCGGACTTCAGCGCCACATGCGCCAGCCCCAGCAGCAGGGCGACGCCCAGCAGCACCGCCGCGCGCCCCTGGCGCCGGCGGCGCACCTGCTCCACCGCCAGCGCCGCGCAGAAGCCGGCGGTGAGCAGGGTCAGGGTCAGCGCCAGGGCGATGGACAGGTCCAGCTCCGCGCGCCCGGCGCGGAAGCCCGCGCCGTCCAGGTGCTGGGCCACGGCGAAGACGATGATCAGGATGGCGAAGACGGTCAGCTCGGCGAGGATGAAGAACCACATCGCCAGGTCGCCCGGCAGGCGCCGGGCAGCGAGCGAAACCTCAGGCGAAGTGGACATCGACCAGGTCCATCAGTGCGGCGACCGTGGCTTCGTCGTCCGACAGCGGCTCGGCCAGTCCGGCGCGGCAGGCGTCGCGCGGCGCCACGCCGGCCTGCAGCAGGCGCGCGGTGAGCACCAGCAGGCGCGTCGAGCAGACTTCCTCCAGCTCCTGCCGGCCCAGCCGGCGCAGGGCCACGCCCAGTTGCGCCAGGCGCTGCGCGAGCTCGGCGGAAACGCCGGCCTCGCGGACGATGATCCCGGCCTCCACCTCCGGCGCCGGGTAGTCGAAGCGCAGGGCGACGAAGCGCTGGCGGGTGCTGGGCTTCATGCCCTTGAGCAGGTTCTGGTAACCGGGGTTGTAGGACACCACCAGCATGAAGCCGGGCGGCGCCACCAGCGCTTCGCCGGTGCGCTCGATGAACAGCTCGCGGCGGTCGTCCGCCAGCGGGTGCAGCACCACCACCGTGTCCTGGCGCGCCTCCACCACCTCGTCGAGATAGCAGATGCCGCCCTCGCGCACCGCGCGGGTCAGCGGGCCGTCCTGCCACCAGGTGCCGTCGCTGCCGATCAGGTGACGGCCGACCAGGTCCGCCGCCGACAGGTCGTCGTGGCAGGCCACGGTGTACAGCGGCAGGTTCAGGCGCTGCGCCATGTGCTGGACGAAACGGGTCTTGCCGCAGCCGGTCGGGCCCTTGATCAGCACCGGCATGCCCTGCGCGGAAGCCTCGGTGAACAGCGCCACCTCGTTGCCGGTCGCCTGGTAGAAGAGCGGCGGGATGTTCTGAGCGGGGGCGTTCATGGCGTGTGGGTCTCCGTCGAAAGCTATGGCTGGGCAAACTACCCACTGAGGCCCCTCGTCTCAAGCGCAGCGCCGGGAGTTCTTGATTGGTATCAAGCGGAAGCCGAGCGCGTCCTCCTAGAATTGCCGCCAATGCCGGCTAGACTCCGCCGGACCCAATCGGCGCTGAGACGCCAAGCCAATGAGGAGATGTGTACATGAACAAAGCCCTGCTTGCCGTGCTGTTCGGCGGTCTGGCGTTCCAGGCCACTGCAATGGCCAGTCCCGGCGAAGACCTGTTCAAGTCGAAACCCTGTGTGGGCTGCCACACCGTCGACTCGAAGCTGGTCGGCCCGGCCCTCAAGGAGGTCGGCGCCAAGTACGCCGCGCAGAAGGACGGTGTTGACCAGATCGTCAAGAGCATCACCACCGGCAGCAAAGGCAAGTGGGGCCAGATGCAGATGCCGCCGAACAACGTGACCCCGGAAGAGGCCAAGGCCCTGGCCGAGTGGATCGTCACCCTCAAGTAATGCCATGCGCTACGTCAGAGGCCGCCGTTCCCTGACGTAGCGCAGCTTTTCTAGCGGCGATTGGTGGAAGGGGGCCCCAATGGTCCGCGTTCGCAATGTGTTCGGGGCACTGCTTGGCTGTCTGCTGCTGATGGCCGGCCTGGTCGCCCATGGGGCGGAACTCAGCGCCCTGGAACGTACCCGCATCCTGCAAGTGTTCCCCCAGGCCGATCATATCGGCGAGCCCGAAGGCGAATATGGCGTACGGCGCCTGTCCCAGGGCGACAAGCTCCTCGGCTATGCCTTCCAGAGCTTCAGCGTCACCCGCATGCCGGCCTACTCCGGCAAGCCGATCAACGTTCAGCTGATCCTCGATCCGCAAGCCGTGATCCGCGACGCCTACGTCCTCGAACACCATGAGCCGATCCTGCTGATCGGCATTCCCGAAGCCAAACTGCACGCCTTCACCGGCGGCTACTCCGGGCTGCGCGCCGACCAGCGGGTCGCCGTGGGCCGCTCCGGCGATCCGCAGACGGTCACCGTGGATGCCGTCGCCGGCGCCACCGTGACGGTCATGGTGGTCAACGAGATCATCATGCGCGCCGCCAGCACCGTGGCGGTCTCCCTCGGCCTGATCAAGGACACCGGCAAGGTCCGGCCCAAGCCCGCCAACGTGCGCGCCGACCTGTTCCAGGGCGCCAGCTGGGACGAAATGCTCGGCAGCGGCGCCATCCGCCGCCTGACGCTGACCCGCGGGCAGATCGACGACGCCTTCAAGGGCACCGAGGCGGAGAAGGTGGGCAAGGCCAACGACCCGCAGCAGCGGGGGGAAACCTTCATCGACCTCTATACCGCGCTGCTCAACCCGCCGAGCATCGGCCGCAACCTGCTCGGCGAGCGCCAGTACCGCGACCTGATGGACAGCCTGAAGCCCGGCGAGCACGCCGTGGTGGTCATGGGCGACGGCCAGTACTCGTTCAAGGGCTCGGGCTACGTGCGCGGCGGCATCTTCGACCGGGTGCAGATCCGCCAGTTCGGCGACATCATGAGCTTCCGCGACCTCGACTACATCCGCCTCTCGGACACCTACGCCACCGGCATGCCGCACTTCCCCGAGATGGCGATCTTCATCGTCCGCGCGGCGCAGCGCTTCGACCCGGGCACTCCCTGGGACCTGGAGCTGCTGGTGCGTCGCCAGACCGGCCCGGTGGCCAGCCTGTTCACCACCTTCAACCTGTCCTACCAGACGCCCGAAGCCTACCTGGACCGTCCGCAGCCGACCGCCGAGGAACTCGAAGCGCTGGAAGACGCCAAGCGGCCGATCTGGCTGCGCGTGTGGTACCAGAAGAGCTTCCAGATCAGCGTGCTGGTCGGCGCCCTGGGCCTGCTCGCGGTCATCCTCTTCCTGCAGGACAACCTGACCCGCCGGCCGCGCATGCTGCACTGGCTGCGCCGCGGCTACCTGATGTTCACCCTGGTGTATATCGGCTGGTACTGCCTGGGCCAGCTCTCGGTGGTCAACGTGCTGACCTTCGTCCACTCGCTGTTCGAAGGCTTCCGCTGGGAACTGTTCCTCATCGACCCGGTGCTGTTCATCCTCTGGACCTTCACCGCCGCCAGCGTCCTGCTCTGGGGACGCGGCGTGTTCTGCGGCTGGCTCTGCCCCTTCGGCGCCCTGCAGGAGCTGCTCAACGAGCTCGCGCGCAAGCTCCGGGTGCCGCAGTTCGAGCTGCCCTTCGCGGTCCATGAACGCCTGTGGGCGATCAAGTACATCGTCCTCATGGTGCTGTTCGGCGTCTCCCTGGAATCGCTGTCCAGCGCCGAGCGGTTCGCCGAGGTGGAACCGTTCAAGACCGCCATCACCCTGCATTTCGACCGCCAGTGGTGGTTCGTCGCCTATGTCGCGGTGCTGCTGATCGTCAACCTGTTCAGCCGCAAGGTCTATTGCCGCTACGTCTGCCCGCTCGGCGCGGCGCTGGCGATTCCCGGCAAGGCGCGGCTGTTCGACTGGCTCAAGCGCCGCAAGGAGTGTGGCCAGCCGTGCCAGCTGTGCGCCAAGGAGTGCGAGATCCAGGCGATCCATCCGGACGGCCGGATCAACGCCAACGAGTGCCATTACTGCCTCGACTGCCAGATGACCTATCACAACGAGAACAAGTGTCCGCCGTTGGTGAACAAGCGCAAGAAACGTGGCAAACGCGCGACCACGAGCGAGCCCGAGCTGATTGCGGTGCAAGAAATCTGAATTGTCGCCTTATGGAAAGGAGCAAACCATGACTGAGAAGAAACAGCAGCAGGAAGAATCGACCGGCCTCAGCCGCCGGGGCTTCCTCGGCGCCTCCGCGGTTACCGGCGCAGCGGCACTGGTGACCGCCGGCTCGATGGGCGCGTTCACCTCCCGCGAAGCCTGGGCGGAAGCGGTGAAATCGGCCCAGGACAAGATCCACGTCGCCCCCGGCGAGCTGGACGATTACTACGGCTTCTGGAGCGGCGGCCACCAGGGTGAAGTGCGGGTGATGGGCGTTCCGTCGATGCGCGAACTGATGCGCATCCCGGTGTTCAACACCGACTCGGCCACCGGCTGGGGCCTGACCAACGAGAGCAAGCACGTTCTCGGCGAGGGCGCGCGCTTCCACAACGGCGACTGCCACCACCCGCACATCTCGATGACCGACGGCAAGTACGACGGCAAGTACCTGTTCATCAACGACAAGGCCAACAGCCGCATCGCACGTATCCGTCTGGACATCATGAAGTGCGACAAGATCACCACCATCCCCAACGTGCAGGCGATCCACGGCCTGCGCCTGCAGAAGGTGCCGCACACCAAGTACGTGCTCTGCAACGCCGAATTCGTCATCCCGCATCCCAATGACGGATCGAGCTTCGACATCACCGGCGAAAACGCCTTCACCATGTACAACGCGGTCGACGCCGAGACCATGGAAGTGGCCTGGCAGGTGATCGTCGACGGCAACCTCGACAACACCGACGCGGACTACACCGGTCGCTTCTCCGCCTCCACCTGCTACAACTCGGAGAAGGCCACCGACCTGGCCGGCATGATGCGCAACGAGCGCGACTGGGTGGTGGTGTTCGACATCCCGGCGATCGAGAAGGAAATCAAGGCCAAGCGCTTCATCACCCTCGGCGACAGCAAGGTGCCGGTGGTCGATGGCCGCAAGAAGGACGGCAAGGACAGCGCCGTCACCCGCTACATCCCGGTGGCGAAGAACCCGCACGGCCTGAACACCTCGCCGGACGGCAAGTACTTCATCGCCAACGGCAAGCTGTCCCCGACCTGCACCATGATCGCCATCGACAAGCTGCCCGACCTGTTCGCCGGCAAGCTCAAGGACGCGCGTGACGTGGTGGTCGGCGAGCCGGAACTGGGCCTCGGCCCGCTGCACACCACCTTCGACGGTCGCGGCAACGCCTACACCACGCTGTTCATCGACAGCCAGCTGGTCAAGTGGAACCTGGAAGACGCCCGCCGCGCCTACAAGGGCGAGAAGGTCGACTACATCCGCCAGAAGCTCGACGTCCAGTACCAGCCCGGCCACAACCACGCCTCGCTGACCGAGACCAGCGAAGCCGACGGCAAGTGGGTCATCGTGCTGAGCAAGTTCTCCAAGGACCGCTTCCTGCCGACCGGCCCGCTGCACCCGGAGAACGACCAGCTGATCGACATCTCCGGCGACGAGATGAAGGTGCTCCACGACGGCCCCACCTTCGCCGAGCCGCACGACTGCATCCTGGCCCGCCGCGACCAGATCAAGACCAAGAAGATCTGGGACCGCAACGATCCGTTCTTCGCCCCGACGGTGGAACGGGCCAAGGCCGACGGCATCGACCTGATGAAGGACAACAAGGTCATCCGCGACGGCAAGAAGGTGCGCGTGTACATGACCTCGTCGGCGCCCACCTACGGCATCACCGAGTTCACCGTGAAGCAGGGCGACGAAGTCACCGTCACCATCACCAACATCGACGAGATCGAGGACGTGACCCACGGCTTCGTCATGGTCAACCATGGCGCGAGCATGGAAATCAGCCCGCACCAGACCTCGTCCATCACCTTCACCGCTGACAAGCCCGGCCTGCACTGGTACTACTGCAGCTGGTTCTGCCATGCGCTGCACATGGAAATGGTCGGCCGCATGCTGGTGGAAAAGGCCTGATTCCAGGCCCCTGGCCCCGCCGGCAGCCGCCGGCGGGGCCATTGATGAGAAGGTGTTGCATGTTACCCACGAGGCCAAGCCTAGCCCTGTTGCTGTGGCCGCTACTGTTGTCCGCGGCGGGCGCCCAGGCGCAGCCGCAATCCATCGACCAGCTGCCGCTGCAGACCGATGGGGAAATCCGCACCCTGCCGGCCGGCAACTACACCGGCAACTACACCATCGACCAACCGCTGCACCTGCGCTGCGCGCCCGGCGCGCTGATCGACGGCCTGGGCCAGGGCAGCACGCTGCACGTCCGGGTCCCCGGCGTCACCGTCGAAGGCTGCACCCTGCGCAACTGGGGCCATGACCTGACGGCCATGGACGCGGCGATCTTCGTCGACAAGATCGCCAAGGGCACCATCGTCCGCGGCAATGACCTGCAAGGCATCGGCTTCGGTATCTGGCTCGACGCCACCCAGGATGTCCAGATCCTCGACAACCACATCCAGGGCGACCCCAGCGTGCGCTCCCAGGACCGTGGCAACGGCATCCACCTCTACGCGGTGAAGAACGCCCTGGTGCGCGGCAACCAGGTGCACCAGACCCGCGACGGCGTCTACATCGACACCTCCAACGACAGCACCATCGAAGACAACCGCTTCGAGGACCTGCGTTACGGGGTGCACTACATGTTCACCAACAACAGCCGCGTGATCGGCAACCTGACCCGGCATACGCGCACCGGCTACGCGCTGATGCAGAGCCACCACCTCACCGTGGTCGGCAACCGCTCGGTGGATGACCAGAACTACGGCATCCTGATGAACTACATCACCTACTCCACCCTCACCGACAACCAGGTGGACAGTGTGCGCAGCGGCGATGGCGGCGGCGACGCGATGATCTCCGGCGCCGAAGGCAAGGCCCTGTTCATCTACAACTCGCTGTTCAACCGCATCGAGAACAACCGCTTCGAAAACAGCGCCCTGGGCATCCACCTGACCGCCGGCTCCGAGGACAACCGCATCGCCGGCAACGTCTTCATCGGCAACCGCCAGCAGGTCAAGTACGTGGCCAGCCGGACCCAGGAATGGTCGGCCGACGGCCGCGGCAACTTCTGGAGCGACTACCTGGGCTGGGACCGCAACGCCGACGGGATCGGCGACGTCGCCTACGAACCCAACGACAAGGTCGACCAGCTGCTGTGGATGTACCCGCAGGTGCAACTGCTGATGACCAGCCCGGCCATCGAGCTGCTGCGCTGGGTCCAGCGCGCCTTCCCCGTCACCCGCCCGCCCGGCGTGCGCGACAGTTTCCCGCTGATGCGGGCCCCGGACCAGGAACCACGGTCATGAAACCCATCGAGATACGCGAGGCCTCCCTGGACTACGGCGGCTTCACCGCCCTGCACGGCCTCGACCTGCAACTGGGCGCCGGCGAGGTGCTCGGCCTGCTCGGCCACAACGGCGCCGGCAAGACCACCACGATCAAGCTGATCCTCGGCCTGCTGCAACCGACCCGCGGCAGCGTGCGGGTGTTCGGCAAGGAACCGAGCGACCCGGCGGTGCGCCGCCGCACCGGATTCCTGCCGGAGAACGTGACCTTCTACCCGCAGCTGACCGGCCGCGAGACCCTGCAGCACTTCGCCCGGCTCAAGGGCGCCGCCGCCCACGAGGTGGACGACCTGCTCGAACAGGTGGGCCTCAACCACGCCGCCGGGCGCCGGGTGAAGACCTACTCCAAGGGCATGCGCCAGCGCCTCGGCCTGGCCCAGGCCCTGCTCGGCCAGCCGCAACTGCTGCTGCTCGACGAACCCACCGTCGGCCTCGACCCCATCGCCACCATCGAGCTGTACCAGTGGCTCGACCGCCTGCGCGCGCAGGGCACCGGGATCATCCTCTGCTCCCACGTGCTGCCGGGCGTCGAGTCGCACATCGACCGCGCGGCGATCCTCGCCAAGGGCCGCCTGCTGAAGGTCGGCAGCCTGGCCGAACTGCGCCGCGACGCCGGCCTGCCGGTGCGCATCCGCTTCGCCGGCGCGGCCAACGACGACCGCTCGCACCGCTGGCGGGCCGCCGGCCACGGCGTCGAGGCCCTGGATGGACGGCGCCTGGAGCTGCGCGTCAGCGAAAGCCGGCAGCACGAGGTGCTCAGCGAGCTGCTCGCAGGCCGGGCGCAGGAACTCGAGGTGCTGCCGCCGTCGCTGGAAGACCTCTATCGCCACCACATGGGCGACAACCACCCCGCCACGGGAACACACTCATGAATCCGCTCTGGAACATCGCCCGCAAGGAACTGGCCGATGGCCTGCGCAACCGCTGGCTGCTCGCCATCAGCCTGCTGTTCGCCCTGCTGGCCGTCGGCATCGCCTGGCTCGGCGCCGCCGCCAGCGGCCAGGTGGGCTTCACCTCGCTGCCGGCGACCCTCGCCAGCCTGACCAGCCTTGCGACCTTCCTGATGCCGCTGATCGCCCTGCTGCTGGCCTACGACGCCATCGTCGGCGAGGAGGAAGGCGGCACCCTGATGCTCCTGCTGACCTACCCGCTGAGCCGCGGCCAGCTGCTGCTGGGCAAGTTCCTCGGCCACGGCATGGTCCTCGGCCTGGCCACCCTGCTGGGCTTCTCCGCCGCCGCGCTGGCCATCGCCGTGCTGGTCCAGGACATCCCGCTGGGGCAGCTGCTGGCCTCCTTCGGGCGCTTCATCCTGTCGTCCTGCCTGCTCGGCTGGACCTTCCTGGCCATCGCCTACGCGCTGAGCAGCCGGGTCAGCGAGAAATCCACCGCCGCCGGCCTGGCCCTGGGCGTGTGGTTCTTCTTCGTGCTGCTGTTCGACCTCGCCCTGCTGGCGCTGCTGGTGATCGGCAAGGGGCAGATCAGCGCCAACCTGCTGCCCTGGCTGCTGATGCTCAACCCCACCGACCTGTACCGCCTGATCAACCTGCCCGGCTTCGGCGCCGAGCTGGGCGGCGTCCTGTCCCTGGGCAACGACCTGCCGGTAGCGCCCGCCGTGCTGTGGCTGGCCCTGTGCGGCTGGACCCTGGCGGCGCTGGCCCTGGCCTACGCGCTGTTCCGCCGGCGCCCGCTCTGACACGAGGAATCACCATGCTGTTGTCCCGTCACCTCCGCCTCGGCCTGCTGGCCGGCCTGTTCAGCCTGTTCCTGGCCGGCTGCGACAACGCCGCCGAGGAAACCGCGAACCTGGCCCCGGTGCCGTTCCAGAAGGGCGATGAATGCCACGTCTGCGGCATGCTCATCGAGGACTTCCCCGGGCCCAAGGGCGAAGCGGTCGCCCCCGGCGCGGTGCACAAGTTCTGCTCCACCGCCGAACTGCTCGGCTGGTGGCTGCAGCCGGAAAACCAGCACAGCGGCGCGCGCCTGTACGTGCACGACATGGCCCGCAGCGACTGGAACCATCCCGATGACCGGCACCTGGTCGACGCCACCAGCGCCTTCTACGTGGTCGGCGTGAAGCGTCCGGGGGGCATGGGCGCCACCCTCGCGTCGTTCGCCCAGCGGGCGGATGCCGATCGCATGGCCAGTGCCGAGGGCGGCCGCGTGCTGAGTTTCAGCGAGATCGACCAGAACGTGCTGCAGGGCATCTCCGCCGACCACGAGCACCAGCACCAGTAACCCCGCGGCTCAGGGCGCCGGGACGCCCGCCTGCAATCGGTCGAGGACGCCCTCGGCCGGCAGCGGCGGGCTGATCAGGAAGCCCTGGATCTCGTCGCAGCCGTGGGCGCGCAGGAAGCGCAGCTGCTCGGCCTGCTCGACGCCCTCCGCCACCACCTTCAGTTCCAGGCTGTGCGCCATGGCGATGATCGCCCGGGTGATGGCCGCGTCCTCGCCCTGCTGCGACAGGTCGCGGATGAAGGTCTGGTCGATCTTCACGTAGTCCACCGGGAAGCGCTTGAGGTAGCTGAGCGAGGAATAGCCGGTGCCGAAGTCGTCGATGGCCAGGGTCACGCCCATCTCGCGCAGCTGGCGGAAGGTCGTGGTGACGCTCTCGACGTTGTCCAGCAGCTGGCTTTCGGTCAGCTCCAGTTCCAGCAGGCGCGGCGGCAGGCCGGTCTCGTCGAGCACGGCGCGCACCAGCTCCACCAGGTTGCCGGTGCGCAGCTGGTGCACCGAGAGGTTCACCGAGACGCGCAATTCGTGGCCCTGGCGCTGCCACGCCCGGGCCTGCTGGCAGGCGCGACGCAGGACGAACTCGCCGATGGCGCCGATCAGCCCGGTCTCCTCGGCCAGGCCGATGAAGTCGCCGGGCGGCACCATGCCCATCTCCGGGTGGCGCCAGCGCACCAGCGCCTCGGCGCTGTCCAGGCGCTCGTTGGCGAGGTTCAGCTTGGGCTGGTAGTGCACGTCCAGCTGGCCTTCGTCGATGGCCTTGCGCAGCCGGGTTTCCAGCTGCAGACGCTCCAGGGTGCAGGCCTGCAGGTTGTCGGTGAAGAACTGGAAGGTGTTGCCGCCCAGGTGCTTGGCGTGCTGCATGGCCATGTTCGCCTGGCTCATCAGCGCGGAGATTTCCCAGGCGTTGTCCGGCAGCAGGCTGATGCCCACCGAGGCGCTGATCACCAGTTCGTGGCCGCCCACGGTCATTGGCGTGCGCAGCTTGGCCAGCAGGCGGCTGGACAGGCGCGCCAGCGCCGCGAGGCTGGCGTAGGAGTCGATCAGCACGGCGAACTCGTCGCTCGACAGCCGGGCGATGGTGTCCGCCTCGGGCACCGTCTGGGTCATGCGCCGCGCCATCTGCCGCAGCAACTGGTCGGCGACCTCGTGGCCGAGGCTGTCGTTGAGCAGCTTGAAGCGGTCCAGGTCGATCAGCAGCAGCGCCGCCGTGCGGCCATCCTGGCGGGCGCGCTGGCCGGCCTCGTGCAGGCGCTCCTTGAACAGCGTGCGGTTGGCCAGGCCCGTGAGCTCGTCGTAGTGCGACAGGTAGCGCAGGCGCTCCTCGGCGTCGCGGCGGGCGGTGAGGTCGGCGAAGAAGCCGACCACATGGGTCACCTGCCCGCGGCCGTCGCGCACCACGTTGAGCTGCAGCCACTGCGGGTACAGCTCGCCGTTCTTGCGCGTGTCGATCAGCTCGCCCTGCCAGGTGCCGTTGCGCTCCAGTTCGGCGCGGATGCCCTGGTAGCGGCGCAGGGTTTCCGCCGAGCCCATCAGCCGGCTGGCGTTGCACCCCAGCAGCTCCTCGCGGCGGTAGCCGGTGAGGCGGATGAAGGCCTCGTTGAGGGCGATCAGGCGGTAGTCCGGGTCGAGGATGACGATGCCTTCGCTGGCCGCCTCGAACACGGTGGCGGCCAGGTGCTGTTCTTCCTCGCGCAGCTTGCGGGCGGAAATGTCGGCGCGGGTGCCGACCATCCGCGTGACCTGCCCGCGGGCGTCGCGCGCCATCGCCCGGCCGCGGTCCTCCACCCAGACCCAGTGGCCGTCGGCGTGGCGCACGCGGTATTCGATGCGGTAGCCGTCGGTGCGCCCCTTGAGGTGCTCGACCAGCGCCCGGCGCAGCAGCGGCAGGTCGTCCGGGTGCAGGCGCGGGCGCAGGTCGTTGCGTACGCTCTTCACCGCCGCCTGGGTCAGCCCGAAGATTTCCTCCAGGTGCGAGTGGTGCACCTCGTCGGTCAGCAGGTTCCAGTCCCACAGGCCCAGCTCGCTGGCCTCCAGCGCCAGCGCCAGGCGCGCCTCGGTGTGGCTGAGCTGCGCGCTGCCCGCCTCCACCCGCGCCTGCAGGGCGTCGCGGGCGCGGCACAGCTCGCGCTCGGCGCGGCGGCGCTGCTCGACTTCGCGCTCCAGGTCGTGGTTCAGCGCCTCGGCCTGGCTGTTGGCGCGCTCCAGGTGCGCCACCAGCGCCTGGGCCTGGAAGCGCCGCAGCAGGCTGGTGTGGACCAGCCGGTGAATCTGCCAGGCCACCACCAGCAGCGCCGCCAGGAGGATCACCCCGAGCAGCCCCCAGCCCTGCTGCAGCGGGTTCTGGCTGAGCAGCAGGTAGGCAATCGAGGGGAACAGGCAGGGCAAGGCGAAGGTGAGGAACGCCGGCAGGCTGACTGCGTAGGCCACGCTGGCGGAAAGGATCGCGGCGGCGATCAGGCCGAACACCAGGGACTGCTGGAGAAAGGCGTCCGCCGGCACCAGGGCGATGGCGGCGAAAGCCAGGGTCAGGCCGGAAGCCCCGGCGCCGAACAGGAAGGCGCGCTGCCAGTGGCGGCTGGCCTGGCGCTCGGCGGAAGCGGCGTGGAAGGCGGAAACCTGGATCAGCCGCAGCACGGCCAGCAATACCAGCGACACCAGCCAGCCGGAAAGCAGCCCGGCGGATACCTGGTCCCACAGCAGGCCGGCGCAGGCCAGGCCGTTGAGCAGCATGAGCAGCGTCGGCACCCGCGACCCCTGGTAGAGCAGGCGGGTGCGTTCGACGGCGATCTCGTGAGCATACTGCTGGCGAATCTCGGCATGGCTCACCGGGATCGCCGAAGGCTCTACATAAGCGGTCATAGGCGGTTTTTCTAGTTGTCTGGCCTAGGCGTCGGCGGAGCATAACCGAGGAGGCAGCCCCACCCAAGCATGACAGATGGCATTTGGCCGGCTGCCTGCCCAACTTTCGTCGGGACTGCGCCGGACGGCGGGCCGGTTTGCCGGGGAAAACCGCCCGTCGGTAGAATGCCGTCCCATGAACGACGACCTTTCCCTCCTGCTCAACTCCCTCAACGACCCGCAGCGCCAGGCCGTGGCCGCGCCGCTGGGGCGCCAGCGCGTGCTCGCCGGCGCCGGGTCCGGCAAGACCCGCGTGCTGGTGCACCGCATCGCCTGGCTGATCCAGGTGGAGCGCGCCTCGCCGCACAGCATCCTGGCCGTGACCTTCACCAACAAGGCCGCCGCCGAGATGCGCGCGCGGATCGAGCAGTTGCTGGGGATCAATCCGGCCGGCATGTGGGTCGGCACCTTCCACGGCCTGGCGCACCGCCTGCTGCGCGCGCACTGGCAGGAAGCCGGGCTGCCGGAGAACTTCCAGATCCTCGACAGCGACGACCAGCTGCGCCTGGTCAAGCGCGTGGTCCGCGAGCTGGGCCTCGACGAGCAGCGCTGGCCGCCGCGCCAGGCGCAGTGGTTCATCAACGGACAGAAGGACGAGGGCAACCGTCCGCAGAACATCCAGGCCAGCGGCGACCTCTACCTGTCGACCATGGTCAGCATCTACCAGGCCTACGAAGAGGCCTGCGCCCGCGCCGGCGTGGTCGACTTCGCCGAGCTGCTGCTGCGCTCGCTGGACCTCTGGCGCAACCGTCCGAGCCTGCTGGAGCACTACCAGCGGCGCTTCCGCCACATCCTGGTGGACGAGTTCCAGGACACCAACGCCGTGCAGTACGCCTGGCTGCGCTTCCTCGCCAAGGGCGGCGAGAGCCTGATGGTGGTGGGCGACGACGACCAGTCGATCTACGGCTGGCGCGGCGCGAAGATCGAGAACATCCAGCATTTCGCCGACGACTTCGCCGGCACCGAGGACATCCGCCTGGAGCAGAACTACCGCTCCACCGCCACCATCCTGAAGGCCGCCAACGCGCTGATCGCCAACAACAGCGGGCGCCTGGGCAAGGAACTCTGGACCGACGGCGCCGACGGCGAGCCGATCACCCTCTACGCCGGCTTCAACGAGCACGACGAGGCGCGCTACATCGTCGAGACCATCGAGGACGCCCTGCGCAAGGACGGCCTCAAGCGCAGCGAAATCGCCATCCTCTACCGCTCCAACGCCCAGTCCCGGGTGCTGGAAGAGGCACTGCTGCGCGAGAAGATTCCCTACCGCATCTACGGCGGCCAGCGCTTCTTCGAGCGCGCCGAGATCAAGAACGCCCTGGCCTACCTGCGCCTGATCCGCCTGCGCGACGACGACGCCGCGCTGGAGCGGGTGATCAACGTGCCGCCGCGCGGCATCGGCGAGAAGACCGTCGAGGCGATCCGCAACGCCGCGCGCCTGAATGGCACCTCGATGTGGCGGGCGATCAACGACGTGATCGCCGCCAAGGCCGTGGCCGGCCGCGCCGCCAGCGCGCTGAACGGTTTCCTCGAGACCGTCGACCTGCTGGCGCTGAAGGTGGAAGGCCTGCCGCTGCACCAGATGACCCAGATCGTCATCGAGCAGTCCGGGCTGATCACCTACCACAAGGAAGAAAAGGGCGAGAAAGGCCAGGCCCGGGTGGAAAACCTGGAAGAACTGGTCAGCGCCGCCCGCGCCTTCGAGACCCCGGACGACGAGGACACCCCGCCGCTGGTGGCCTTCCTCGACCACACCGCGCTGGAATCCGGCGATACCCAGGCCGACGCCTTCGAGGACAGCGTGCAGCTGATGACGCTGCACAGCGCCAAGGGCCTGGAGTTCCCGCTGGTGTTCCTCGCCGGCATGGAGGAAGGCCTGTTCCCGCACAAGATGAGCCTGGAAGAACCCGGCCGTCTCGAAGAGGAGCGCCGCCTCGCCTACGTGGGCATCACCCGCGCCATGCAGCGCCTGGTCATGACCTACGCGGAGACCCGCCGGCTGTACGGCAGCGAGACCTACAACAAGGTCTCGCGCTTCGTCCGCGAAATCCCGCCGGGCCTGATCCAGGAAGTGCGCCTGTCCAACTCGGTGAGCCGCCCGCTCGCCGGCGGCCAGCGCAGCGGCAACCTGTTCAGCGGCGCCAACGTCCCGGACACCCCCTTCAGCCTCGGCCAGAGCGTGCGCCACCCGCTGTTCGGCGACGGCGTGATCCTCAACTTCGAAGGCTCCGGCGCCCAGGCGCGGGTGCAGGTGAACTTCGACAGCGAAGGCAGCAAGTGGCTGATGATGGGGTACGCGAAGCTGGAAGCGATCTGACGCGCCAGCGCAGTTTTTTGCTCTTCGTAGGAGCGAGCTTGCTCGCGAACCGACTCCGCCGCGGGGCTGGTTCGCGAGCAAGCTCGCTCCTACACGCCATTCCCACCCGCTCAGTAGGCCGGCTCAGTGCTGCCCGTCGCCACCCTGCTCCAGGGTCTCGATCAGCGCCACCTGCATCCGCGAATGCACGCGGATGAACCAGCGCCAGAACACCGCGATCACCAATGCTGCGATCAGCGCCACCACCACCAGCAGCTCGCCCGGCGGCAGGATGCTCGAACTGAGCGCCGCCAGCAGCAGCATCATCCCGCCCAGCGACAGCAGCGGAATCAGCTCGGCGATCACCCGGCGCACCCGCGCGGTATGGCGGCCGGCGCTTTCCTCCTTCACGCCCAGTTCCGCCAGCAGCATCGCCAGCGCCTTGAGCTTGCGGTAGGCGGCGATCAGGAAGGGCAGCGACAGCAGCAGCGCGGCGCCCCAGATCAGCGCCTTGTGCAGCGCTTCGTGCTCGACGACATCGGCCAGCCACTGGGCAAGGGTCCCGGCGAAGTAGGCCAGGCCGAAGAAGATGGCGATCACCAGCGTCAGGTTCACCCCGACCTGCAGCAGGATGCGCCGGATCATCCCGGCGAGGACCGCCTTGTCGCCGCGCGGCCTGATGCTGCGCAGCCATTCGCCGTACAGGCTGAACACCCGCACCATCGGCGACGGCAGGCTGCGCCCCAGGTACAGCGCCAGCGGGTCGGCGGAGCGGATCAGGTACGGCGTGAGCAGCGTGGTGATGGCCGAGACGCCCACCACCACCGGGTAGAGGAAGTCGCTGGTGACGCCCAGGCTCATGCCCAGCCCGGCGATGATGAAGGAGAACTCGCCGATCTGCGAAAGCCCCATGCCCACGCGCATCGAGGTGCGCCCGCCGTTGCCGGCGATGAAGGCGCCGGTGCCGCAGGACACCAGCTTGCCCAGCACCACCACCAGGGTGATCACCAGGATCGGCGCGGCGTATTCCACCAACACCCGGGGGTCGATGGTCAGGCCGATGGCGACGAAGAAGATCGCGCTGAACATGTCGCGCACCGGCTCCATCAGGCGCTCGATCTGCGCCAGCTGGCGCGACTCGGCCATGATCGCGCCGATCAGGAAGGCGCCGAGGATCATGCTGTATTCCAGCCTGACCACCAGCAGGCAGAAGCCGAAGCACAGGCCGAGCACCGTCACCAGCAGCATCTCGTTGCTCTCGAACTTCGCCACGTAGGCCAGCAGGCGCGGCACCAGCAGGATGCCGACGACCAGCGCGACGACCATGAACAGGCTCAGCTTGCCGACCGTGGCGAACACCTGGCCGGCCTCCACCGCGCCGCTCACGGCGATGCCGGAGAACAGCGCGATGATGCCGATGCCGAGGATGTCCTCGATGATCAGCACGCCGAAGATCAGCTGGGCGAAGCGCTCGTTCTTCAGCTTCAGGTCGCCGAGTACCTTGATGATGATGGTGGTCGAGGACATCGCCAGGATCGCGCCGAGGAACAGCGAATCCATGGTGCCCCAGTCGAACAGCCGGCCGATCTCGAAGCCGGCCCAGAGCATCAGGGTGATCTCCAGGAAGGCGGCGATGAACGCCGTGGCGCCGACCCGGAACAGCTTGCGCAGGGAGAATTCCAGGCCCAGGCAGAACATCAGGAAGATCACCCCCAGTTCGGCGAGGGTTCTGATGCTTCCCTCGTCGTGCACCAGGGCGAAGGGCGGGGTGTGCGGGCCGATGATCACCCCGGCGATGATGTAGCCCAGCACCACCGGCTGCCTGAAGCGGTGGCAGAGGATGGTGACGAAGCCGGCGATCAGCATGATCACCGCCAGATCCTGGACGAAATCGATGGCATGCATGGTCGGCGGTCCTCGCGGCGTGGGATCAGGGGGATCGCGCGGCTGACGGCCTCGCTCAGCGCAGCCTAACACCCGCATTGGCCCCCGGGCGGTCCTGAAAGAATCAGTAACAGACTGATTCGGAAGGAAAATCCCGTCACCTGGAGGCAAGGCAACAGCGCGAAACAAAATCCGGCTGGTCGAAGGCGGCGATGCTCGGCAACATGACGCGCGTCGTATACCCACCAAGAGAATGACAACGATGAAGCGCTTTCTCAGCCTTGCCATGGCCTTCTGTGTCGCCGTGACGCTCAGCCTCGACGTCAACGCCGCCAAACGTTTCGGTGGCGGCAAGAGCCTGGGCTCGGCGCCGAGCCACCAGACCCGCCAGGTACAGCCCAGCACCGCCCCGAATACCTCCACCGCCGCCGCTCCGGCCGCCGGCGCCGCTGCCGGTGCCGCCGCCAAGAGTGGCGCTTCGCGCTGGCTCGGCCCGCTGGCCGGCCTGGCCGCCGGCGGCCTGCTCGCCTCCATGTTCATGGGCGACGGCTTCCAGGGCATGCAGTTCCTCGACATCCTGATCATCGCGCTGATCGCCTTCATCGCCTTCCGCTTCATCGCGTCCCGTCGCCGCCAGCAGCAGAGCCATCAGCCCGCCATGGCCGGCCACGGCCACGCGCCGATGCAGCGCGAAATGCCGGCCCAGCCGTCGGTCTTCGGCGGTGCCGCGCGCCCGGTGATGGACACCCGCCCGGTGATCAACGCGCCGAGCTGGTTCGATGAAGCCCGCTTCATCGGCGCCGCCCGCGAGCACTTCATGTCCCTGCAGCAGCACTGGGACGCCAACGAGATGGACAAGATCGGCGAGTTCGTCACCCCGCAGATGCTGCAGTTCCTCAAGCAGGAGCGCGCCGACCTGGGCGACGGCTACCAGTCGACCTACATCGACAACCTCGACGTGCAGCTCGAAGGCGTGGACGACACCGCCGAGAAGACCATCGCCACCCTGACCTTCAGCGGCGTGTCGAAGTCCTCGCGCTTCGACCAGGGCGAAGCCTTCAGCGAAAGCTGGCGCATGGAGCGCGCCCAGGGCGAGAACCAGCCCTGGCTGGTCGCGGGCATCCGCCAGAACTGATCCCGCGCGACACTGGAAAAGCCCGGCCCCGGCCGGGCTTTTTCGTTTCCGCGGGATGTGCCTCCGCTGCGCCCCACCGGGCGGGCCGCCCGTCCGGACGGCGCCACGGCGTTGGTCTTGCGCGAAGTGCCGGCTACTACTGTATAAAGCGCGCCACCATCCAGCGTAGAGAGGCCCCCGCCTGTGGAAGATGTGATCGAGAAACTGCGTGAAGCGAACGAGCCGGTTCCCGTCCCGCTGGAGCTGCCGGACGAAGAACTGCTGGTGGAGATCGAAGAAGCCCTGCTGATCGGCATTCCGTCGGAATTCCGTGAGTTTCTTCTTCAAGTCAGCGACGTGATCTATGGCCGCCTGGAGCCGGTCACCGTGACCGATCCGCACTCCCATACCTACCTGCCGGAAGTGGCCGCCGTGGCCTGGTCGATGGGCCTGCCGCGCGAGCTGATACCGCTCTGCGCCGATGGTGACGACTACTATGCGGTGGCCGAGGATGGCGAGGTGGTGCTCTGGGCCGACGGCGAGCTCACCGAGGAAACCTGGGACTCGGTGTGGACCTGGGCACGCGACGTATGGCTCGACACCTGAAGCGGGGCTTCGGAATTTCCTGACACTTCGATGGTCTCACTGGCAACTCACCGTACCTTTGGCCCTTGCTTCACAGGCCGGGCACGATGCCTCGTTGTGGAGACGCTATGAAGTTCAAAGCCCTGTTCACCAGCCTGTTGCTGCTCGGTCTCGCCGGATGCGCCGACAAGGCCGTGGTGACGCTGCAGGATGGCAGCGAAATACTGGTGAAGGATCACTCCGACTATGACAAATACAATGACTACTACGAGTTCGAGCAGCTCAATGGCGACACCATCCTGATCAAGAAGGACAACGTCCGCTTCATCAAGACGCCCTGAGCCGAGACGCCGATCGCGGTCAGGCGAACGCAACCTGCGCGCCTGACCGGCCTCATCTGCAGCGCTGCGGGGCCTAACGCGCCCCCAGCAGCCCCCCGCTCTCCAGTTCGAGCAGATTGAGCAGGTACTGGCCGCAATAGCCCAGGTCCTGCTCGATGGCCTTGCGCGCGCCCGCGCCATCGCCACGCTCCAGGGCGCGCAGCGCGTCTTCGTGGAAGTCGTTCAGGCGCAGCGACAGGTCGGCCTCGGTGAACAGGCGGTTGAAGAACGGCCCGACCTGCAGCCAGAGCGCCTCGATCATGCGCAGCAGGGTCGGGTTGCCGCAGGCGCTGTAGAGCGTGAGGTGGAACAGGCTGTTGGCGTCCAGATAGCCCTGGACGTCGCGGGCGTTCAGCGCGCTTTCCATGCGCGCGGTGCAGTCGCGCAGCAGCTCCATGTCGCTGGGCTGCAGATGCCGGGCCGCATCCTCCACCGCCAGCCCCTCCAGCGACTGGCGCACCTGCAGGATCTGCAGGTAGCGCTCGCGGGTCATCACCGGCACCCGCAGCGAGCGCTGCGGCTCGCCTTCCAGCGCGCCCTCGGCGACCAGCCGCTGCAGGGCGGCGCGCACCGGCATCGGGCTGGTGCCCCACTCCTGCGCCAGGTCACGGATCTTGAGCCGCTCGCCGGGCTGGAAGCGCCCGCTCAGCAGGGCCTGGCGCAGGTTCTGGTACAGCTGTTCCTGAAGGTTGTCGGCCATCGCGCATCACTCCCGGCCGGCCGGTGGCGCCGGCAGTTGGGCGAAGGTCAGGCTGCAGTCGTGCATCATCTCGCGTATCCCCTGTTTGCATTGCCGCCATCCACCGACAGCACGTCTGTCATGTGGATAACCACAATCTGTGATCACAAAATTCTTCGCAGCGCAGATTATCAGGCTGCATATCCAGTGTATTGACTTTTTTGTGATCACAAATAGAAGATGTGCAAAAAAACAAACGAGGTGTGCAACATGACCGCCAGCGGAATCGCCCAACAGGCCGTGGATCTCTTCACCGCCCGCGAGCGCCAGCGCTTCCTGGAACAGAACCCCAAGTCCGTCGCCCTCGCCGAGCGCGCGCGCCAGTCGCTGTACGCCGGCGTGCCGATGCACTGGATGGCCGACTGGTCGACGCCCTGCCCGCTGTTCGTCGAGCGTGCCCAGGGCGCCCGTTTCCACGACGTGGACGGCCATGACTATGTGGACTTCTGCCTGGGCGACACCGGCAGCATGTTCGGCCACTCCCCCGCGCCGATCGCCCGCGCCCTCGCCGAGCAGGGTGCCAACGGCCTGACCACCATGCTCCCCGGCGAAGACGCGGTGGTCTGCGGCGAACTGCTCGCCGCGCGTTTCGGCCTGCCGTTCTGGCAGGTGACCGCCACCGCCACCGACTCCAACCGCTACGTGCTGCGCTGGGCCCGCGCGGTCACCGGGCGCAAGACCCTGCTGGTGTTCGACGGCTGCTACCACGGCACCGTCGACGACGTGATGGTGCGCCACCGCGACGGCGCGACCGTGCACCGCTCCGGCCTGGTCGGCCAGGCCTACGACCTGACCCAGCACAGCCGCTCCATCCCCTTCAACGACGTCGCGGCGCTGGAAGCCGCGCTGGCCCGGGGGGACGTCTGCGCCCTGCTGTGCGAGCCGGCGATGACCAACATCGGCATGGTCCTGCCCGACCCGGGCTTCATGCAGAAGTGCCGCGAGCTGACCCGCAAGTACGGCGCGCTGCTGATCATCGACGAGACCCACACCATCTCCACCAACATCGGTGGCTGCACGAAGTTGTGGAACCTCGACCCGGACTTCTTCGTGGTCGGCAAGCCGATCGCCGGCGGCGTGCCCTGCGGCATCTTCGGCTGCAGCGCGGAGATGGCCGAGCGCATGGCCGCCTCGCGCCAGCAGGCGCAGGAAGACAGCCACGGCCACGGTCACAGCGGCATGGGCACCACCCTCTCGGCCAACGCCCTGGCCATGCACTGCATGCGCGCCAACCTGGAACAGGTGATGACCCAGGCGGCCTACGACCACATGCTGCCGCTGGCCAAGCGCCTGGCCGACGGCTTCCGCCGGCTGATCGCCAAGCACGGCCTGAAGTGGTCGGTGACCGAGCTCGGCGCGCGCAGCGAGTTCCAGTTCTGCGCCGTCTCGCCGCGCACCGGCGCCGAGGCCGAAGCCGCGTTCCACGACGAGCTGCAGATGGCCCTGCACCTGTACCTGATCAACCGCGGCATCCTGATCACGCCGTTCCACAACATGACCCTGTGCTGCCCGGACACCACCGCCGCCGACGTCGACCGCCTGATCGAGACCCTCGATGCCGGCATCACCGAGCTGCTGGCGATCCCCGGCGCGCGCGAGGCCTGATCAAAACAACCCCTACCCCGGCTTCTGGGCCCTACGAACGCCGGAGCCCAGACCCGTAGGGTGGATGACGCTCTTTTCATCCACCCACACAATCCCGGTGGATGGATGAAGCGCCATCCACCCTACGCGAGGACCATCATGCAATTCGCCGATCGAAAGGAAGCCGAAGACTTCCTCGCCGCCCACCCGGAAGTGCGCAGCATCGAACTCTTCATCATCGACGCCAACGGCATCCCGCGCGGCAAGCTGCTGCACCGCGACGAGCTGCTGGCGATCTACGACAACGGCCGCCCGCTGCCCAGCTCAATCCTCGCGCTGACCATGCAGGGCGAGGACGTCGAAAGCACCGGGCTGGTCTGGGAAGTCGCCGACGCCGACTGCTGGACCTACCCGCTGCCCGGCAGCCTGACCCTGCAGACCTGGCGCGCCAGCCCCACCGGCCAGTTGCAGGTGAGCATGCACCCGACCCAGGGCCTGCCGGCCACCCCGGCCGATCCGCGCCAGGCGCTGCTGCGCGTGGTCGACCGGCTGAAGGCCGACGGCCTGCACCCGGTGATGGCGGTGGAACTGGAGTTCTACCTGCTGGACAAGCAGCGCGACGCCAGCGGCCGCCCGCAGCCGGCAGTGCAGATGAACGGCGTCCGTCCGGAGGCGCCGCAGGTCTATGGCGTCTACGAGCTGGAGCAGCTGCAGCCGTTCCTCGACGACCTCTACGCCGCCTGCGAGGCCCAGGGCCTGCCGGTGCGCACGGCGATCTCCGAATACGCGCCGGGCCAGGTCGAGCTGACCCTGGAGCACCGCTTCGACGTCATGCAGGCCATCGACGAAGGCGTGCGCTACAAGCGCCTGGTCAAGGGCGTGGCGAACAGGCACGGGCTGCAGGCCTGCTTCATGGCCAAGCCGTTCGGCGACCGCGCCGGCAGCGGCATGCACCTGCACGTCAGCCTCGCCGACGCCGAGGGCAACAACCTCTATGCCAGCGAAGACATCCACGGCACCCCGCTGCTGCGCCACTCCATCGGCGGCATGATGGCGCGCCTGCTCGACTCCCTGGCGATCTTCTGTCCCAACGCCAACTCCTTCCGCCGCTTCCAGGCCAACAGCTACGCGCCGCTGGCCAAGAGCTGGGGAGTGAACAACCGCACCGTGTCCTTCCGCGTCCCTGGCGGCCCGGCCAAGAGCCGGCACATCGAGCACCGCATCTGCGGCGCCGACGCCAACCCGTATCTCGCGGCGGCGGCGATCCTCGCGGCGATCCACGAAGGCATCCACGAGCAGATCGACCCGGGCGCGCCGATCGTCGGCAACGGCTACGAGCAGGCCACCGAGTTCCTGCCCACCGACTGGCTCACCGCGCTGCGCGCGCTGGAGTCCTCCGCCTGGGCCCGCGAGGCGCTGGGCGAGGAATTTTTCAAGGTGTTCCTGGCGATCAAGTGGGAGGAATACCGCCAGTTCATGGGCGAGGTGGGCGAGCAGGACTGGCGCTGGTATCTGCACCACGCCTGATCGACACGGCGAAACGACGGATGACCGCGAGCGCCTGTGGATAACTCCGCACGACCTTCCGCGGGGCGCATGATCCGCGCCCCCGGGAATCCCGCTCCCGGCTCACCCGCCGACACACGGAAGACTTACGAAAAATTTACCCTGCCAGGGTGAAGAATCTGGTCTTTTCTTGGTCTGTAATTCCATGGGGCGCGGGTGCGTCCCAGTGGTCGATACGGCGCCCGCCGGAACTGCCTGCCGGCCGCCGTCCTCTCTCAGGCAGGGAGAACCCGTAGACAATGAGCACTCCTGTCGTACTGATCACCGGCGCCGCCGGTGGCCTCGGAAAAGCCATCGCCAAACGTTTCGCCCAGAGTCACTGGCGCATCGCCGCCACCGACGTCGACCGCGCCGGCCTGCACGCACTGAACGCCCAGGTGCCGCTGGACGCCACCGCGGTGGGCGACCTGCGCCGCGCCGACAACTGCCGCAGCCTGGTCTCCGACATCCTCGCCCGCACCGGCCGCCTCGACGCCCTGGTCAACGCCGCCGGCGTCTGGCGCGAAGGCCCGGTGGAAGACTTCAACGAGGACGACTTCGACCTGGTCCTGGGGGTCAACCTCAAGGCCGCCTTCTACATGTGCCAGGCCGCGACGCCCTACCTCAAGGAAAACCACGGCTGCATCGTCAACATCTCCAGCGACTCCGGCCGCCAGGCCTATCGCGGCTCGGCCGCCTACTGCGCGAGCAAGGCGGCGCTGACCATGCTCACCCGCACCCTGGCGCTGGAACTGGCCGAACAGGGCGTGCGGGTCAACGCCATCTCCCCGGCGGACATCGCCACGCCGATGCTCGACTACCAGGCCGAGCGCTACGGCCAGGGCAACCCGGACGGCTACAAGCGCGCGCTGCTGAAGGATTATCCACAGGGCAAGGTGGCGCGCTTCATCCGCCCGGAAGAAGTCGCCGAGCTGGTCTGGTACCTCTGCACCCCGCAGTCCGAGGCCATCACCGGCGCCGACCTGGCCATCGACTTCGGCCTCTCCGCCGGCCGCTGACCGGCGCAACGGACGGGCGGCGCAAGGCCGCCCGCTTCCGGCGGAATCCCCTGGCGGTCCTCGCCAATGGGCTGTATAGAAAAAACTGTGTCGCCAGCCCCACCCCGGTTCGTCCAGAGTGGGTCCCTTTCCCACTCGCCACAGAGAACCCCATGGAACCCGGCAACCACCAGCTCAGCATGACCGTCCTGATGACCCCCGACATGGCCAACTTCTCCGGCAATGTCCACGGCGGCACCCTGCTCAAGTACCTCGACGAAGTCGCCTACGCCTGCGCCAGCCGCTACGCCGGCCACTACGTCGTCACCCTGTCGGTGGACCAGGTGATCTTCCGCGAGCCGATCCACGTCGGCGAACTGGTCACCTTCCTCGCCTCGGTGAACTACACCGGCCGCACCTCCATGGAGATCGGCGTGAAGGTGGTCACCGAGAACATCCGCGAGAAATCCGTGCGCCACACCAACAGCTGCTTCTTCACCATGGTGGCGCTGGACGACGAGCGCAAACCCACCAACGTGCCACCGCTGGAGCCGCAGACCCGGGACGAGAAGCGCCGCTTCGCCCAGGCGCAGCAGCGCCGGCAGATTCGCCAGGAGCTGGAGCAGCGCTACAAGGAGCTTCGCGACGAATGACGGACGATCGCGACATTTCTTGATAAGAAATGCCGCGTGTCGCGGAAATTCCCCTTTGCGTCAACAGGTTACCCTTGCGCGGAAGCAAGGTAGGAATTGCTTGCCACGCCTAGACTTTTCATGCGCGGGTTTGCCCCCGTGACCCACCGTCGAGCGACCCGGCCCCGGCCGGCCGCTCCCTGAGTGCCCGGAGGCCAGACCATGCATCACACCCCGCTCCTGACCACCCTCGCCGTCGGCTTCGTGCTGGCCTTCGTCCTCGGCGCCCTGGCCAACCGTCTGCGCATCTCGCCGCTGGTGGGCTACCTGGTCGCCGGCGTGCTGGCCGGCCCCTTCACCCCCGGCTACGTCGCCGACCAGGCGCTGTCCGGCGAGATCGCCGAACTGGGCGTGATCCTGCTGATGTTCGGCGTCGGCCTGCACTTCTCGCTGAAGGACCTGCTGTCGGTCAAATCCATCGCCATTCCCGGCGCGGTGGTGCAGATCGGCGTGGCCACCCTGCTCGGCATGGGCCTGGCGTGGGCGATGGACTGGACCTTCGGCAGCGGCCTGGTGTTCGGCCTGGCGCTGTCGGTGGCCAGCACCGTGGTCCTGCTGCGCGCCCTGGAGCAGCGCCAGCTGATCGACACCAGGCGCGGCCGCATCGCCATCGGCTGGCTGATCGTCGAGGACCTGGCGATGGTCCTCACCCTGGTGCTGCTGCCGGCGCTGGCCGGGTCGCTGGGCGGCCGGGGCGACGGCAACGAAGGCAGCCTGCTGCTGCCGGTGCTGCTGACCCTGGGCAAGGTCGCCGCCTTCGTCGCGGTGATGATCCTCGGCGGCCGGCGCATCGTGCCCTGGGCGCTGGAGCGCGTGGCCAAGACCGGCTCGCGCGAGCTGTTCACCCTCGCCGTGCTGGCCATCGCCCTGGGCATCGCCTACGGCTCGGCGGTGGTCTTCGGCGTGTCCTTCGCCCTCGGCGCGTTCTTCGCCGGGATGATCCTCAACGAATCCGAGCTCAGCCACGAGGCGGCGGAGAATTCGCTGCCGCTGCGCGACGCCTTCGCCGTGCTGTTCTTCGTCTCGGTGGGCATGCTGTTCAACCCGGCGATCCTGATCCACCAGCCGTTGCCGGTGCTGGCCACCTTCCTGGTCATCGTGCTCGGCAAATCCGTGGCGGCGTACATCATCGTGCGCCTGTTCGGCCATCCCAACAGCACCGCGCTGACCATCGCCGCGAGCCTGGCGCAGATCGGCGAGTTCTCCTTCATCCTCGCCGGCCTGGGCGTCAGCCTGCAGCTGCTGCCGGAGGCGGGCCGCGACCTGATCCTGGCCGGGGCGATCCTGTCGATCCTGGTCAACCCGCTGCTGTTCATCGCCATCGACCGCCTGCAGGCGCGTCTCGCGCGCAAGGCCGAGCGCGAGCCGGGCGTGGCGCACAGCGAAGCCCAGGACCTGCCGCCGCCGGTGCTGGAGCGGGACCACGCGATCCTCATCGGCCACGGCCGCGTCGGCGCGCGGGTCAGCGAACGCCTGCGCACGGGCGGGGTGCCGCTGGTGGTGATCGAGGACAAGCGCGAGAAGGCCGCCGAACTGCGCGAATACGGCCTCCAGGTGGTGGTCGGCAACGCCGCCAATCCGGACGTGCTCGCCCAGGCCAACATCGGCGTCGCGCGCTGGCTGCTGATCGCCATCCCCAACGGTTTCGAGGCCGGGCAGATCGCCAGCCAGGCACGGGCGCTCAACCCGGGGCTGAACATCATCGCCCGCGCGCACTTCGATGCCGAGGTGGACTACCTGGAGCAGAACGGCGCGAACCTGGTGATCATGGGCGAACGGGAAATCGCCCGGGGCATGCTCGAACAGGTGGAGCGGCAGGCCGCCGTGGCGGCGTCCGACGACGACCCGCTGCCGCAATCGGCCTGAGGCACGGCGTCTCAACCGCGCCTGGGCAGGTTCGCGAGCAAGCTCGCTCCTACGAAAAGCAGCCCGGCGCAGACCTGTAGGAGCGAGCTTGCTCGCGAACAGCCGCGGCACGCCCCATCACGACCGCCGCGCAATCACCCCAGCTGCACCGCCTCGAACTTCACCCGCGGATGGGCGATACGGTCCTGCGCACGCACCAGCTCCAGCTCATAGCTGCCGCAGGCCTGGGTTTCCAGCAGCACTTCATGCACGGCGGCGGCGCTGAATTCGAAGGCGCTGCGCAGGTCGTCGCCCAGCAGCAGACGCGCCAGGAACAGCCCGGAGGTGAGGTCGCCCACGCCCACCGGCTGGCGCGGGAAGGCCAGCAGCGGACGGCGCAGGTGCCAGGTCTGTTCGAGCGTCACCAGCAGCATCTCGAAGGCGTCCGCCGGCTTGCCCGGGTAATTCAGGTGCTTCACCAGGATCGCCTTGGGGCCGCGCACCAGCAGGCCGCGGGCCATGGCCGCGCAGTCCTCCAGGGAGGTCGGCTGGCGGTCGCAGAAGCTGTCCAGCTCCAGCTGGTTCGGGCACAGGTAGTCGGCCACGGCGGCGGCCTCGTGGAGCAGGAAATCGCCGACTTCCGGGGCGACGATGCAGCCCTTCTCCGGATGCCCCATCACCGGGTCGCACAGGTACACCGCGCGCGGGTTCGCCTCGCGGATGCGGCGCACCACCTCGAGGATCGAACGCCCCTGCGCCGCGCTGCCCAGGTAGCCCGACAGCACCGCGTCGCAGTTGCCCAGTTCGCCGATCGCGGCGACGCCGTCGACCAGCGCGGGGATCTGCTCCGGCGGCAGCACCTGGCCGGTCCAGTGGCCATACTGGGTATGGTTGGAGAACTGCACGGTGTTCAGCGGCCAGACGTTGACCCCGACGCGACGCATGGGAAACTCGGCGGCGCCGTTGCCGGCGTGGCCGAAGACGACATGGGACTGGATGGCGAGAACGTGGGGAGTGCGCGACATAACGGTGTCCTGCTACGGAATGGGGCAGTATGGGGCGCAATTCGCAGGCTGTGAACATCCGCCCCCTCGCCGCCCGGCGGCGGAGTGAGTAAGCTGGTGCGCCGACTCCGAGGAAGCTTACGTGGACCTGGGCAATCTTTTCGTCTTCATGCTGGTTGTCGCGGCCGCCGCCTGGTGGTGGCGCGCCCACGGCATCCGCGAGCGCGCGCTGGTCCTGGCCAAGCAGCACTGCGCGCGCGAGGGCGTGGAGCTGCTCGACGACGCCATGGCCCTGCAGCGCATCCGCCTGCGCCGCGATGGCCGCAACCATCTGCGCCTGGCCCGCGAGTATGGCTTCGAATTCACCGCCACCGGGCAGGAGCGCTACGCCGGCAGCATCCGCATGTTCGGCCAGTATCTGGGCCGCATCGAGCTGGCGCCCTTCCGCATGGCCCCCGAGCCGCGCGCCAGCGTCGCGCCGGTGGCGACCTTCAACCCGGCGGACGACGAGATCGTCGACGCCGTGTTCGACGACACCCCGCCGCCGCGCCCCAGGGCCGAAGTGGTGCGCCTCGACGAATGGCGCCGCACGCACCAGGACAAGAAGGTCGGCGACTAGAGCTGCGCCAGGATCTTCCGCCAGTCCTCGTCCACCGCCGCGGTCATCGCCCGCCGGAGCAGCCGGCAACGCAGCCGATGGCGCAGCGAATGACGGCGCTGCTGGTTGCAGCGGCAGGCCTCGAACAGCCAGTCGGGATCGAAGCCCTCCCAGACGCCCGCCGCCACCCGGCTATTGCCCCAGAGCACCGGCGCCACTTCCAGGCGGTAGATGGCCTTCAGTTCCCTTCGGGAAAACCCGCTGATCGCCAGGGTCCGCGCGATCGCGGCCAGATCGTCGTCGTCCAGCCTGGTGTCCAGCCAGAGCTCGGACAGCGCCAGCCAGACGGACTCCCGGGCCGGATCGTTCATTCGTGCCCGAGCAGGAAGCGCGACACGCGCTCGGCGCTGTCGTCGGGGAACTCCTGCATGAAGCAGTGCCCGCCGTCGACGCACTGCGCGCTGATCGCCGTGTTCATCGCGCACCAGCGCGCCACGGCCTTGGGCACGAAGGGGTAGGTGCGTTCGCCGAACAGCACCTGGGTCGGCGTCACCACCTTGTTAAGCGACGGCCACAGGCGCTTGGGGAAGGAGCTGAAGATTTCCGCCTCGCGGCTGGGCCGGCATTTCAGCTCGACGCCCGCCTCGCTGCGCTTCATTGCGTGCTCCACGTAGGCCCACAGCGCGGCGTCGGTCCAGCCCTTGAAAATGCCGCGGCCGTGCAGGCCGGCGTAGGCCGCCTCGCGGTCCGGCCACTGGCTGCGCCGCGCGCGCGCCTTCTGCACCATGGTGCGGCGCTGGTGCAGGCCGAGGACCTCGGAGAGCGCCATCACGCCGATCATCGCCGGGGTGAACAGCACCGGGTCGAGCAGCACGGCGCGCTGGAACAGCGGCGGATGCCGGGCCAGGATCAGGCTGCTCAGCACCCCGCCGAAGCTGTGGCCGCAGGCGTAGCGCGGCACCTCGCCGAACAGTCCGCGCCCGGCCTCGAAGGCTTCCACCGCCATCTCGGCATTGCGGTTCCAGCCGTGGAAACGCCCGCCGTGGTCGCTGTCGCCATGGCCCTGGACGTCGCACAGCCAGAGGTCGAAATCCTTCGCCAGCAGCTTGAGCAGCGGCTCGTAGGCGCGGCTGCAGAAGCCGTTGCCATGCAGGAAGTGCAACAGCGGCTTGCCGCTGGGCTCGCTGCGCCAACCGCGCAGGGTGAAACCGGCGGACCCTTCATGGGTCCAGGACGACAGCTGCATGGATTCCTCTCCGTCAGGACGCCTGCAGTGTAGCTAGGCGGCCGGGCGCCGGGCCAGTGCGACAAGATGCTGCTACCGCCATCCTGGCCCGACCTGCTTCGAACATGCCGCTTTCCCGGGAGCATCCTGCCGGAACGGACGGCTTGCAGGCAGGCCACGGATGCGCTGCCCGGGTATAAAAAAAGGCCGCTGAAAGCAGCGGCCTTGAGGTAGACGTCGATTTGGAGCAATCAGGATCGGCGTCGGGAAGCTTGCCGGCACACCGGCCGGGAACGACGCTGCCCGGGGGACGCGTCGTTGGGTCAATGATATTGACCTATCAGACAGAAATACAGGCCGGCAGCGACGAAAGACTGTTACTGCCGCTGCAATAGTCGAATTTCGCGCGCGCAAAAAAAACGCCGCATCTCGTATGCGGCGCAAGGTGTTGAGAAGTCCGGCTCACGCTCCGGACCTCCCGGGGGAATTGGCCGATCAGGAATCGGCGCGGCTGCCGGCGGCGGCCTTGACGGTCCGCTCGGACGACGGGGCCTGCTGCTGGGCAATGGCAGCGGCGTTGGCCTTGACCATCTTGTCGGTCATCAGGCGCGATTCTTCGGCGAAGCTCAGCTGGGCGAAGGACAGGGTGCAAACAGACAGCAGGGCAGCGGCATAAAGCGAACGGGACATGGTGTGGATCCTTTCAGAACACCCGATTGGTCGGGGTTGGAGAAAGGTTACGGCGCAACAGTGGGCAGAAAAATAGCCGGCTAACCAACAGATCATTGTCTAAAAGACAACAATCGCCGAAAGTCCTCGGAAAAACCCGATCCAGAGCGCTCCGCGGCGATCCGCCGCGCTGGCGATGTGCCTCAGGCCCAGTTGACAGGATCGTTGAGCACTTCTTCGTCGGCCTGGAAGGCCTTGGGCAGTTCCTCCTTGAGGAACTCGACCCAGGTGCGGATCTTCGCGTCGAGGAAGCGCCGCGACGGGTACAGCGCAAAGATCTGCCGCACATGCAGGCTGTGCCGCGGCAGCACGCGCACCAGGCTGCGCTGGCGCAGCGCCGGCGCGGCCACGTAGCTGGGCAGCAGGCAGATGCCCATGCCGGCGCTGGCGGCGCCGGTCAGCGCCTCGGCGACGTTGACCATGAAAGTATCGCGCGGGTGGATCACGCTCTCGTCGTTGCCTTCCTCGAAGGCCCAGCCTTCTGGGAAGGTCGGGTCCTGCAGGCGCAGGCACTGGTGCTGGCGCAGGTCGGCGACGCTCTGCGGCACGCCCCTGCGCTTGAGGTAGCCGGGGCTGGCGCAGAGCACGCTGTAGATGGTGCCGAGGGTCTGGGCGACGAACTCGGAGTCGGGCAGTTCGCGGTCGCGGGTGATCACCACGTCCTGGCCTTCCTCGAGGATGTCCGGCTGGCGCTGGGCCAGGGTCAGCTCGATGTAGACCTCGGGGTAGGCCTCGCAGTAGCGCGAGATCAGCGGGACCAGGTGCCGCTGGCCGAGGCCGTTGAGCGAATGCACGCGCAGGCGGCCGCGCGGGCTGAGGTGCGCGCCGCTGGCCTCGGCCTCGGCTTCGTCGACGTCGGCGAGGATTTCCCGGCAGCGCTGCAGGTAGCGCTCGCCGGTCTCGGTGAGCGCCAGGCGGCGGGTGGTGCGGTGCAGCAGGCGGGCCTGGAGCTGCGACTCCAGGTCGGAAACCACGCGCGAGACCTGGGCTGTGGATAACCCCAGGGCGTTGGCGGCGGCGGTGAAGCTGCCGGTGTCCACCACCCGGACGAAAGCGCGCATCGCGTGAAGTACGTCCATGGTTCCCCCTGCTGATCCACCCGGTTGGACACTGCGGCAATTGTTGTCCAAGCCGCAAAACTGAATCGCAGTATAGGGTCGTTTTTTACCAATTGTTACCACGTATAGTGCCGGCCAAGTCGCTGCAGCAACGTTGGGCATACCAGGCTCATCGTACGGCCGCCGATACACCAATCGACGGCCAACTCCCCCGCGCATACCTGGCTGCAGCGACTGACTCTTTCTCCTTGGGCGGCCATCCGCGGATGGCCGCCCTTTTTCGTTCAAGGCCGATCGGCTCTGATCACCACCGTAGGATGGGTGGAGCGAAGCGGTACCCATGCCGCCGCCCCCATCGCCACCGATGGGCATCGCTTCGCTCCACGCCATCCTGCACAGAGTCTTCAACGGGCCAGCGGGTAGAGGCGCTCGTCGAACTGCTCCAGGCGCGGGAATTCCAGCGGCCGGTCCTGATCCAGATGCTGCAGGCGCTGCTGGTACTGGCGCAGGAAGCCCTGGCGCGCCTCGTTATCGATGTAGGGCACGTGCCAGGCGACGAAGGGCGGCAGCACGCTCATGCCGGTGTAGGCCAGGGTGCCGCGCAGGATCGGCCGCAGCATGTCTTCCAGCGGGCCGTGGATGGCGCCGTCGCCGAACATGTGGTCGCGCCCGCCGAGGGTCACGGTCACCAGCGCCTTCTTCCCGGCCAGCCCGCCCTGGTCGTAGAAGCGCTTGCCGCCGTAGCAGATGCCCGAGACCAGCACGCGGTCGAACCAGCCCTTGAGGATGGCCGGCGCGGAGAACCAGTAGATCGGGAAGTTGAAGATCACCAGGTCCGCCCGGAGCAGCTTGTCCAGCTCGGCCTGGATGTCGGCGGCGATGGTCCCGGCCTTGGCGCCTTCGCGCTGCTCCAGGGCGTAGACCAGGTACTCGGGATTGGCGCGGGCGCCGAAGTCGGCGGCGCTGGCCACCGGGTTCCAGTTCATCGCGTAGAGGTCGGAGACCTGCACTTCATGGCCCTGCCCGCGCAGGGTTTCCTCGGCGAGCCGGTAGAGCGCGGTGCTGAAGGATTGCGGTTCGTTGTGGGCGTGGACGATCAGTACGTTCATGTCGTGGGGATTCCTGAAGGTTCGAACCCGCCGCTCTCCAGGCGGAAGGGCGGCGGCTGTTCACAGCATCGCGGGATGGCGCAGGGCCTTGCGCGGCCCCGGCGGGTACGACGGACCTACCTGGCGCAGGCGTGTTTCAGTTCGATGAGGGTCACGCCCGGGTGGGCGAAGCCGGCGCGCAGGTCGCGCTCCAGCTCGTCCAGGCTCTGCGGCTGGCGCACCTCGCAGCCGTAGGCGCGGCCGAGCAGGGCGAAGTCCGGGTTGCGCGGCAGCACGCCGATGGGCTCGATGTCGAGGCCGAGCATGTCGTCGCGGATCTGCCCCAGCGCATCGTTGTTCCACAGCAGCACCACCAGCGGGCTGTCCAGCTCCTCGGTGGCGGTGGCCAGTTCCTGCGCGGTGTAGAGGAAGCCGCCGTCGCCCACCAGCACCAGCCCCGGACGCTCCGGCGCGCCGAACTTGGCGCCGATGCCGGCGGGCACGCCGTAGCCGAGGGTGCCGTAGCCGGTGGGGTGCAGCCAGCCGCGCGGCGCCTGGCTCGGGTAGAGGTAGTTGGCGGTGTAGGCCAGCTGGGTCATGTCGCTGGCGATGAAGGCGTTGTCCGGCAGGGCCCTGGCGACGCGCTCAAGGATCGACTTGTGGATAAGTTGCAGCGGCGCGTGGCCGGCGTCGACCTGCGCGCGCAGACGCTCGATGCGTGCGCGGGCACTGTCGGCTTCACGGGCAGCGCCTGGCAGCGCGGCGAGCAGCGCTTCGGCGGTGGCTTTCGAATCGCCCAGCAGCGCCACGGCGCTCGGGTAGAAGTCGTTGAACTTGCGCGCGTCGACGTCGACGCGGATCACCTCGCCGGTCAGCGGCAGGCGCTCGCGCCAGAAGTCGGTGTCGGCCATCTCGGTGCCGATGGCGAGGATCAGGTCGGCCTCGGCGATCATGTCCCAGCCGGCCTGGGTGCACAGGCTGGCGCCGGCGGACAGCGGCGCGTCCGGCGCCAGCAGGCCCTTGCCGGCGACGCTGGTGAAGAGCGGCGCGGCCAGGCGCTCGCTCAGCGCGGCCAGCGCCTGCGCGGCATGCAGCGCGCCGCCGCCGGCGATGATCATCGGCCGCCGGGCAGCCTTGAGCTTATCCACAGCCTGCTGGAGCGCATCGGCGCTGGGCTGGCCACGGCCGGCGCGGCGTACGACGTCGTGGGTCCAGTCGCGGGCGATGGGCGCGGCGAGCACGTCCAGCGGCACGGAGATGTGCACCGGACGCGGACGCTCGCTGTCGAACACGGCGTAGGCACGGGCGATCAGCTCGGGCAAATCCTCCGGGCTCAAGGCAACAGCCGAGAACGCGGTGATCGGCGCGGTCATGGCGCGCTGGTCCTGGGTCTCGTGCAGGCAGCCCCAGCCCTTGCCCAGGCTGGCGCTGTGGTTGACGCTGGAGATCACCAGCATCGGGATCGAATCGGCGTAGGCCTGGCCGATGGCGGTGGCGGCGTTGGTCACCCCCGGGCCGGTGATGATGAAGGCCACGCCCGGCTTGCCGCTGACGCGCGCGTAGCCGTCGGCCATGAAGCCGGCGCCCTGTTCGTGGCGGGTCAGCACGTGGCGGATGCCGCTGCCGGGCAGGCCGCGGTACAGCTCCAGGGTGTGTACGCCGGGAATGCCGAACACGGTGTCGACGCCGTAGTTGGCCAGCAGGCGGACCAGGGCCTGGCCGCCGGTGAGGTGCTTGTTCTCTTGCATGAGGTTTCTCCCCAAGGCTATGGCATGACCTTGTAGGAGCGAGCTTGCTCGCGAACGAATCCCGCGCGGGGCCAGGTTCGCGAGCAAGCTCGCTCCTACAAGTCTGTGCGTTTCATTCGGCGGTGCGGATCAGCGCATCCACCGCCACGGCGCCGTCGGCGTCCGCCAGCAGCGGGTTCACGTCCAGTTCCAGCAGGTTGTCCACATGCTCGCAGGCGTAGTCGGCCACTGCGCGGATGGCTTCCACCAGCGCCTCCAGGTTCACCGCCGGGCGACCACGGAAGCCGGTGAGCAGCGGCGCGCTGCGCAGGCCCAGCAGGGCGGCGCGGATCGCCGCGTCGGTGGTCGGCAGCAGCAGGCTGCGGCTGTCCTTGAGCAGCTCGACGAGGATGCCGCCGGCGCCGAGCACCAGCGCCAGGCCGAAGCCGTTCTCGCGCTTGATGCCGACGATCAGCTCGGCCAGCGGCGGGTTGGCCATGCGCTCCAGCAGCACCTGCTCGAAGGGCACGCCGGGCGCGTGGCGGGCGAGGCTTTCGCGCATGTCGAGCAGCGCCGCTTCCACCGCCGCCGCGTTGCGCAGGTTGAGCGCCACGCCGCCGGCTTCGGTCTTGTGCGGCAGCTGGGCGCTGACCACTTTCAGCGCCAGCGGGAAGCCGAGATCGGCGGCCGCTTCGCGGGCCTGCGCCGGCGTGCTCAGGGCGGCGCGCGGCAGCGGCAGGCCGAAGGGTTCCAGCGCCTGCTTGGACTGCCATTCGTCCAGCAGCCGGCCTTCGCCGCCCAGCGCCTGCGGGCAGAGCGGCACCAGCGCGGCTTCACCACGCGCCAGCAGCGCTTCGCGGCGCTGGCGGTAATGGGCGATGCGGCTCCACGCGGCGAGTCCGTCTTCCACGCCTTGCAGCGCGGCGACGCCCCGGGCGTGCAGCCGTTCGCGGGCATGTGCGGGCAGCAGTTCCGGCAGCGCCGAGGCGATGAAGCCGACCTTGCCGTGACGCTCCAGCGCGGCGCAGTACAGCTGCAGCAGCAGGTCGCACTGCGGGCGCTCGCCGGTTTCCTCGCCGGGGTAGTCCAGCACCAGCAGGGCGGCGTCGGCGGACGTTTGCAGGGCGCTGTCGAGCATCTTCTCCAGCGCCGGACCGTCGCCCCAGATGGCGGTGGTGAAGTCCAGCGGGTTGGCGATGTTGGCGTAGTCCGGCAGCACCTGGGCCAGTTCGATGCGCTGCGCGTCGACCAGCTTGGGCAGGCTCAGGCCGTTGCGCTCGGCGTAGTCAGCGATGAGCCCGGCGTCGCCACCGGAACAGGCCAGCGCGGCAAGACTGGGGCCGGCCGGCAGGTTGCCGCAGGCGGCGGCTTTCAGGGTTTCGATGAAGCTCACCGGGCCGCTCACACGGATCACCCCGAGACGCTCGAACAGTGCGTCGTACAGCGCGTCGGAGCCGGCCAGGGAGCTGGTGTGGCTGAGCGCGAGTTCGGCGCCGATCTGCGACACGCCGGTCTTCAGGGCGATCACCGGGATGCCTTTCTGCAACGCCTTGAAGGCGGCGCGGGCGAAGCCGGGAACGTTCTTCAGGCCCTCCAGGTGCAGGCCGATGGCGGTGACGCGCGGCTCGTCGAGCAGCACGTCCATCAGTTCGGCCACGCCCAGCTGCGCCTGGTTGCCCACCGAGGCCATGTAGGCGATGGGCAGCGAGCGGTCGCTCATCGACAGGTTGTAGGCGAAGTTGCCGCTCTGGGTCAGCACCGCCACGCCTTTCTCGACGAGGTGGCCGCCGTGGGCCACCGGCCATAGCGCGGCGCCGTGCAGGTAGTCGAGCAGGCCGTAGCAGTTGGGGCCGAGCAGGGCCATGTCGCCGGCGCTGGCGAGCAGGCGGCGCTGCAGCGCCTCGCCCTCGGCGCCGGTCTCGGCGAAGCCGGAGGCGTAGCAGATGGCGCCGCCGGCATCCCTGGCGGCCAGTTCGGCGACGGCCTGCAAGGTCAGGTCGCGGTTGGTGGCGACGAACACCGCGTCCGGCCCCTCGGGCAGCTCGGCGATGCTGCGCACGCAGGGCACGCCTTCGAGTTCGTCGTATTGCGGGTTGACCAGCCACATCGCACCGGGGAAGCCGCCTTCGGCGCAGCGCTTGAGCGCGCGCGCCATGCTGCGGCCGCCGATGAAGGCCAGGTGCCGGGGCGCCAGCAGGCGCTGGAGGTTTTCGCGTTTCATCGCAGGGGCCTCAACGCAGCAGCGGCCGCAGCAGTTCGCGGGAAATGATGTGGCGCTGGATTTCCGAGGTGCCCTCCCAGATGCGCTCGATCCGCGCGTTGCGCCAGATGCGTTCCACCGGGCCTTCGTCCATCAGGCCCATGCCGCCGAAGATCTGCACGGTCTCGTCGGCGACCTTGCCCAGCACTTCGCTGGCGAACAGCTTGGCCATGCCGGCTTCGCCATCGGTCATGCTGCCGCGGTCCATCTTCCACGCGGTGTGCAGGGTCATCAGCTCTGCGGCGCGGATCTGCGTGGCCATGTCGGCGAGCTTGAAGGCGATGCCCTGGTAGCTGCCGATGGGCGCACCGAACTGCTTGCGATCGGCCGACCATTGCAGCGCCAGGTCCAGCGCGCGCTGGGCCTGGCCGACGCAGTTGGCGGCGACCATCACGCGGCCGGCGGTGAGCCAGGCGTTGGCCACGTCCCAGCCCTTGTCGACTTCGCCGAGGACCTTGGAGGCCGGCACGCGGCAGTCGTCGAAGAAGATTTCGTAGGTGTGGTAGCCCTTGTTGCTCACGCATTTCGGGCCGCGGCGCACGGTCATGCCCGGCGTGCCCTTGTCCACCAGGAAGGCGGTCACGGCGTTGCGCTTCCTGCCGTTGCGCTCGAAGGTGTCGGTCACCGCGAAGACGATGGCGAAGTCGGCGTGGCCGGCGTGGCTGATGAAGTGCTTGGCGCCGTTGATCACGAAGTCGTCGCCGTCTCGCACGGCGCGGGTCTTGATCGAGTTGGCGTCGGAGCCGGCGCCCGGCTCGGTGAGGGCGAAGCAGTCGATCTTCTCGCCCCGCACGCACGGCAGCAGGTAGTCCTGGACCTGCTCGCCCTTGCAGGCCATGAGGATCTTCGAGGGCCGCGCGACGAACACGTGCAGCGCCCAGGAGACCTTGGACAGCTCGCGCTCGACCAGCGCCTGGGACAGGTAGTCGAGGCCGCCGCCGCCGACCTCCTCGGGCATGTTGAAGGCGTAGAAGCCGGCCGCCAGGGCCTTGCCGCGAATCCGCGCGGCCAGCTCCGGGGACACCGCGTCGGCGCGGTCGACTTCTTCCTCGTAGGGCAGCAGTTCCTTCTCGACGAAGGCCTTGACCGCCTCGACGAGCATTTCCTGTTCCTGGGTCAGTTGGAAATCCATCACGTCACCTGCCGGCCTTCAGCGGCCCTTGAATTGGGGGGAGCGTTTTTCCGCCACGGCGCGCAGCGCCTCGGCGGCATCCTCGCTGCGGCCGCAGAGCAGCCCGGCGGCCTGTTCGGCCTCCAGTTGCTGGGCCAGGCTGCGGGCGGCGCCGTCGCGCATCAGGCGCTTGGTCTGGGCGAAGGCGAAGGTCGGGCCGGCGGCCAGGCGCGCGGCGAATTCGCCGACGTGGGCGAGCAGCCGGTCATCGGCGACCACTTCACCGACCAGCCCGGCGTGCAGCGCGCGCTCGGCGTGCCACAGCTCGTCGAGGAACAGCAGGCGCTTGGCCGCTTCGCTGCCGATCAGGCGCGGCAGGTGCCAGCTGGCGCCGGCGTCCGGGCAGTAGGCCATGCCGGTGTAGCCGGCCTTGAAGCGCGCGGAGGCGCCGGCGATGCGGAAGTCGCAGCACAGGGTCAGGTCCATCCCGGCGCCGACGGCGGTGCCGTTGACGGCGGCGATGGTCGGCTTGTCCAGGCCGTGCAGGCGGCGCATCAGGGCGTGGGCGGCTTCGGTCCAGCCGTAGCTTTCCAGCTCGCCACGGGCTTCGGCCTCGGCCCATTCGGCGAGGTCGGCGCCGGCGCAGAAGCTGCGGCCCTCGCCGGTGAGGACGATGACGCGCACGGCCGCGTCGGCCTCATGGGCGTCGAGCAGGGCCAGCAGGTTGTTGAGCGTGGGGACGTCGAGCGCGTTGCGCTGCCCGGGGCGGTTCAGGGTGATCCAGGCGATGCCGTCCTGGACCCGGCTGAGCGGGGATGGCTGAGTCATGCTGCCCTCGTTCTTGTAGTCGATTGTGCTGAGGCGGATGAAGCGCTGGAGCCAATACTAAACACTTGTTCAGCAAGCCGGCAATCCACCCGGAAGGGGGGCTTGCAAAGCCCCCGGCAGCAGCGGGAAGGCCGCGTGGCGCGGGGGTTACGGGGGATTCCAGGCGCTTCGCGGCCAGCGTTGTTACAACTTCGAACAATCAGCAGGCGGGCTCGGCCCCTGTAGGAGCGAGCTTGCTCGCGAACGGATTTCCCCGGCGGCTACGGCGTTATGCAGGTTCGCTCGGTCCTCGAGGCGAGGACAGGAACGAGCCTCAGGCGTCGACGGGCGTGGCGGTGAACAGGTAGCCGGCGCCGTGGATGGTGATGATCAGCTCGGGTTCGGCCGGGTCGTCGCGCAGCTTGCGGCGCAGGCGGCCGACCAGCACGTCGATGGAGCGGTCGTTGGGCAACCATTCGCGGTTGCGGATCTGGTCCATCAGCTGGTCGCGGCTCAGGGTGTGGCCGGTGTTGCGCAGGAACACGCCGAGCAGTTGGAACTCGCCGTGGGTCAGCAGGGTTTCGCTGCCGTCGCGGTCGATCAGGCGGCGGCGGTCGGGGTCGAGCGTCCAGCGGGCGAAGCGCTTGCGGTTCTGCCGCGCCGGCGGGGCGGCGGAGCCCTGGCGGGCGTGGCGCACGCGGCGGATCAGGTTCTTCGCGCGCGACACCAGCTCGCGGGGGTTGGGCGGCGTGACCAGGTAGTCGTCGGCGCCGCATTCCAGGCCGGCGATGCGGTCGATGTCATCGTCGCGCCCGGTGACCAGGATGATGCCGACCTCCGAGCGCAGGCGCAGCTCGCGGGTCAGGGTCAGGCCGTCCTTGCCGGGCAGGCGGATGGCGAGCAGCACCAGGTCGATGGGCTGCCCGGCCTCGGCGAGGATCGCCTCGGCCTGTTCGGCGGTGCCGGCGCAGAGCACTTCGTAGCCCTCCTCGCCCAGGTAAGCCTGGAGGCGCTCGCGAACCAGCGGATCGTCGTCGACGATCAATACACGGGAAGTCATCGCCATACCCTGCTGAGGCCACCGCGCTCGCGGCGGGGCATCCTGTTATCAGTCTAGAAAGGTCTGCAGGAGCGGGCCTGCGCAGGCGGCAGATTATCGTTGGTTGAACGACCGATCAACATACCGCCGGGGCCCGGCTGAAGCGCCGCCGGCCGCCCTGTTGCAGGCCATCCACCCAGGCTTCGCAGATCTGCACGCCCTGCTCCGGGGTGAAGGTGTTGGGATTCAGGCCGGACTCCAGCCACAGGCCGTCGAGCAGCGCGCTGAGGGCGATGGCGGCGAGGTCCGCGTCGAAGTCGGCCCAGCCCTGTTCCTGCGCCAGTTCGTCCAGCGCCTGCGCCAGCAGCGCGCGGTACTCGCCGTAGGAATGGTCGTGGGCCTTGTTGATGGCTTCGGCGGTCTTCACCGCGCCCCAGAACGCCAGCCAGGCGTCCAGCAGCTGCGGGTCGAGCAGCTCGGCGCAGAACGACGCGCGGAAGAACGCCGAGAGCCGCGCGCGGGCATCCGGCGCCGCTTCGGCGATGGCTTCGCGCAGCAGCTGCATGACCCGCCCGGTGACGGTCAGGTAGGCCTCGGCGACCAGTTCGTCCTTGCCCGAATAGTGGTGGTTGATCAGCCCCACCGAGACCCCGGCCTCGGCGCAGATCTTGCGGATCGACGCGCCCTGGAAGCCGTGGCGCTTCAGGCAGGCGAGGGTCGCCTCGATCAGCAGCGCCTTGCGCTGCTCGGGCTCCAGTCGGGAAAAGCGGACTTCCTGGGTCATTGCCGGGCTCCGGACATCTCAGGCGGCCAATCTGAACGATTGTTCGACTGGATGCCAGCCCTACCTACCCGTTCGGGGAATGGCCCGCCGACCGGGGCTGGCCGACAGTGGGGACAACCGCGAAGACAACAACAACAGGTGGACTGACATGCAGAAAACCCTCGCTGCAGTACTCGGCGCGGCACTGCTGGCGTTGCCGGCAGTGGGTCACGCAGAGGACAGCGCCGGCGCCAACACGCTGCGGCTGTACAACTGGTCGGACTATATCGGCGAGCACACCGTCGCCGACTTCGAGAAGGCCACCGGCATCAGGGTGGTCTACGACACCTTCGACTCCTACGAGACCGTGCAGGGCAAGCTGCTGCCCGGCCGCTCCGGCTACGACCTGGTGGTGCTCAACGCCGCCCTGGTGCCGCCGCTGCTCAAGGCCGGGGTGTTCCAGCCGCTGGACAAGTCGAAGCTGCCGAGCTGGAACAACCTCGATGCGGACGTGCTCAAGCACCTGGAGCACTACGATCCGGGGGTGAAGTACTCGGCGCCCTACACCTGGGGCAGCAACGGCATCACCTACAACGTCGACAAGATCAGGCAACGCATGCCCGACGCGCCGATCGGCTCGCTGGCGATGCTGTTCGATCCGAAGATCGTGTCGAAATTCGCCGATTGCGGGGTGACCATCATCGATTCGCCCACCGACGTGCTCCCGCTGGCCCTGGCCTACCTCAAGCGCGACCCGAACAGCGCTTCGCCCGAGGACCTGAAGGCCGCCCAGGACCTGCTGCAGTCGATCCGCCCGTACATCCGCAAGTTCGACTCCACCGGCTACCTCAACGGCCTGGCCAACGGCGACCAGTGCATGGCGATGACCTGGTCCGGCGACTACGCCACCGCCCAGGCCCGCGCCGACGAGGCCGGGGCCAAGGTCAAGCTGGGTTACTTCGTGCCCCAGGAAGGCTCGCTGATCTGGTTCGACGACTTCTACATCCCGGCCGACGCGCCGCACGTGGCGAACGCCCACAAATTCATCGAGTACATGCTGCAGCCCAGGGTCGCCGCCGACGTCAGCGACTTCATCCGCTACGCCTCCAGCAACGCCGCCGCCACCCCGCTGCTGGCCGCGCAAGTGCGCAACGACCCGGCGATCTACCCCGACGCCGAGACCCGCGCCCGGCTGTTCACCCAGAAGGTGCAGGGCCCGAAGGCCACCCGGCTGATCACCCGCACCTGGAATGCGGTGAAGACCGGCTCCTGATGGATCGAGATGAACGCCCCCTGCCTTAACGGCGGGGGCACGGGGAGAAGGCTCTCCCCCACACGAATAACCGAAATACGAAAGGTACAGACGATGACCACCCCAACCCCGGCCTTCTTCGCCCAGTTCAACGACGAGCAGCTGGTCACCGCCGACAAGGCCCACTACGTGCACGGCTTCCACCTGTTCGACGACCACCGCGAGAACGGTGCGCTGAACATCGCCGCCGGCGAGGGCGCCTACATCTACGACACCCAGGGCAACCGCTACCTGGATGCCGTGGGCGGCATGTGGTGCACCAACATCGGCCTGGGCCGCGCGGAAATGGCCGACGCCATCGCCGAGCAGGTGCGCCGGCTGGCCTACTCCAACCCCTTCTGCGACATGGCCAACGTCAGCGCCATCCAGCTCTGCGAGAAGCTCGCCGAACTGGCGCCCGGCGACCTGGACCACGTGTTCCTCACCACCGGCGGCTCCACCGCCGTGGACACCGCCTACCGGCTGATCCAGTACTACCAGAACTGCCGCGGCAAGCAGGCCAAGAAGCACATCATCAGCCGGGTCAACGCCTACCACGGCTCGACCTTCCTCACCATGTCCCTCGGCGGCAAGGCCGCCGACCACCCGGCCGAGTTCGACTTCCTCAAGGACGTCATCCACCACGTTTCCTGCCCGAATCCCTACCGCGCGCCGGAGGGGATGACCGAGGGCGACTTCCTCGAATTCCTGGTCAGGGAATTCGAGGACAAGATCCTGGAGCTGGGCGCCGACAACGTGGCGGCGTTCTTCGCCGAGCCGATCATGGGCTCGGGCGGGGTGATCATCCCGCCGAAGGGCTACCACCAGCGCATGTGGGAGGTGTGCCGGAAGTACGACCTGCTCTACGTCGCCGACGAGGTGGTGACCTCCTTCGGCCGCCTCGGCGCCTTCTTCGCCTCCGAGGAGGTGTTCGGCATGCAGCCGGACATCATCACCACCGCCAAGGGCCTGACCTCCGGCTACCTGCCGCTGGGCGCGTGCATCTTCTCCGAACGCATCTGGAAGGTGATCGCCGAGGCCGACCAGGGCCGCTGCTTCGCCCACGGCTTCACCTACAGCGGGCACCCGGTGAGCTGCGTGGCGGCGCTGAAGAACATCGAGATCATCGAGCGCGAGAACCTGCTGGCGCACGTGAACGATGTCGGCACCTACCTGGAGCGGCGTCTGCAGGAGCTGGCCGACCTGCCGCTGGTGGGCAGCGTGCGCTGCCAGAAGCTGATGGCCTGCGTCGAGTTCGTCGCCGACAAGCGCAGCAAGGCGCTGTTCCCCGAGGCGCTGAACATCGGCGAGAAGATCCACCTGCGCGCGCAGAAGCGCGGCCTGCTGGTGCGGCCGATCGTGCACCTGAACGTGATGTCGCCGCCGCTGACCATCACCCGCGAGCAGGTCGACGAGATCGTCGACACCCTGCGCGAATCCATCCTCGAAGCCGCCGAGGACCTGCGGCGCAGCGGTGATTACGCGGGGCACTGATGAGCGATCCGAGGATTTTGCCTGCCCCCCGGCAGCCCTCTAGACTGCCGGGCATGAGCGAACCCCAGGCTTTGAGCGAATCGTCCGACGCACCGGCCCTGCATGCCTGGCATGCGGGGCTGGCGCGCGCCATGGCCAGTGTCGGCGAGGTGGTGTTCGTCGAGCGCCTGGCCGATGCGCTGGCCTGCCTGGTGCCGGTGGAATCGCTGATCCTCGGCCTGGAACAGCGCGGGCAACCACCGCAGCCGCTGTACCAGCGCGGCATCGCCCCGGCGCACCACGAGGCGCTGATCGACCGCTACTACGCCCGCGGCTACCTGCTCGACCCCTTCTGCCTGGCCATGGAAGACGGCCTCGTCGAAGGTTTCTACCCGCTGGCCGACATCGCCCCGGACGATTTCTTCGCCAGCGAGTACTACAAGACCTATTACCTCAGGTGCGGCTGCACCGAGGACTGCCACTTCATCGTCGACCTGGGCGAGCAGCGCAAGGTTTCCCTGTGCCTCTACCAGGGCCACAGCGGCGCGCGCTTCAGCGAGACCCAGCTGGACCTGCTGGCCACGGCGCTGCCGCTGGTGCGCGAGCTGGTCCGCCAGTTCGAGCGCAACGGCGGCCTCGACCTGCTGCTCGCCGGGCGCGGAGACGGCAGCGCGCCGGCGGCCCAGGCGCCGCTGAACCGGCACATCCGCGCGGCCTTCATGAACTTCGGCAGCGACCTGCTGACCGAGCGCGAACGGGAAATCGCCCACCTGCTGCTGCGCGGCCATTCGGTGAAGTCCAGCGCGCGGGTGCTGGACATCTCCCCGGAGACGGTGCGCATGCACCGCAAGCACCTCTACACCAAGCTGGCGATCAACTCCCAGGCGGAGCTGTTCTCGCTGTTCATCGACTGGCTCACCGCAGGCGTCACGGCCGCTTGACCCTTGCTCTGCGTAGGATGGGAGGAGCGCAGCGATACCCATGCTGATGGTGTGCGGGGCGATGGGTATCGCTGCGCTCCATGCCATCCTACGACTTCATCTCCGGCCCGATCGCGCGGTGAAAACCCGGGAAGACTGCCGATGCGGGCGTCCGGCCGAAAAATCTGACACCCTATTGCCTTCCCCCTGTGCCCCACCACCTGGAGAATTCCCCGATGCGCCGCTGGCTACCCGCCCTGCTACTGGCCGCCGCCCTGCCGTTGCACGCCGCCGAAACCCGGCCCACCTACGGCCCCGAACTGGAGCGCTTCCAGTACGCGTTTCCGGTCGATCACTTCAGCTTCGCCTCCCAGGGCCATCACATGCACATGGCCTACATCGACGTGAAGCCCAAGAAGCAGCCCAACGGCCGCACCGTGGTGCTGCTGCACGGCAAGAACTTCTGCGCCGGCACCTGGGAAACCACCATCACCGCGCTGAGCGAGGCCGGCTACCGGGTCATCGCGCCGGACCAGATCGGCTTCTGCAAATCCACCAAGCCCGAGCGCTACCAGTACAGCTTCCAGCAGCTGGCGAGCAACACCCACGCCCTGCTGGAGCACCTGAAGGTCGGCAGGGTCACCCTGCTGGGCCACTCCACCGGCGGCATGCTGGCCACCCGCTATGCGCTGATGTACCCGCAGCAGGTGGAGCAGCTGGCGATGGTCAATCCCATCGGACTGGAGGACTGGAAGGCCCTCGGCGTGCCCTACCGCACCCCGGACCAGTGGTACGAGCGCGAGCTCAAGACCAGCGCCGAGAGCATCCGCCAGTACGAGCAGGCGACCTACTACGCCGGGCAATGGAAGCCCGAGTACGACAAGTGGGTGAACATGCTCGCCGGCCTGTTCAACGGCGCCGGCCACGAGCGCGTGGCGTGGAACTCGGCGCTGCTCTACGACATGATCTTCACCCAGCCGGTGGTCTACGAATTCGGCCAGCTGAAGATGCCGACCCTGCTGCTGATCGGCACCCGGGACAACACCGCGATCGGCAAGGACCTCGCCCCGGCGGAGCTCAAGCCCAGGCTGGGCAACTACGCCGAGCTGGGCAAGCAGACCGCCAAGGCGATCCCCAACGCCACCCTGGTGGAATTCGACGACATGGGCCACGCGCCGCAGATCCAGGACCCGAAGCGCTTCCACGAAGCGCTGCTCAAGGGGCTGGCCGAGCTCAAGCACTGACAGCGGACTCCGTCCGCGATCCTGACCCCGTGCAGGGCTAGCGCGGACGGAGTCCGCTCCTACGGTTTATCGATCTACCCGGCGCTGGGCGTCGGCCCTTGTAGGAGCGAGCTTGCTCGCGAACCACCCAGCACCTGAGCCGCAGGGAAATCCGTTCGCGAGCAAGCTCGCTCCTACGAAAAGCCGCCACACCGCGCGCTCGTAGGAGCGGACCTTGTCCGCGAATCCCGGCAACGCCGGGCCCAAGAGCATCGCGGATAAGATCCGCTCCTACACGACCCCCGCCGGCACAAGCAGGCCTTGCCTGCGATCAGTGCGCCCGTTGGGCACGCCTGCGCAAACGAACAAACAAAAACGCCGGCTCCCCTCGCGGCGAGCCGGCGTCGAGTGCCCCAGGCCCCGTCAGCCCAGGTTCTTGCCCAGCAGCGCGTGGTACAGCTCGCTGTCGCCGAGCACGCCCACCACGCGGTTCTGTTCCTGCAGCACCAGCTTATGGCCGGTCTGGTAGCGGATCTGCAGGGCGTCGCGCATGCGGATGTTGACGTCCACCAGGGTCGGCTCGTGCTTGAGCTTCTCCACCGGGTCGCCCGGGCGCCATTGCTGCAGGTCGATGATGTTGCTGCCCTGGCGGACGGCCTTGATCTGGTTGCCCTCGGTCAGTCCGAGCCAGCAGTCGCGGCCCTGGTCGAAGCACACTTCGTCGGCCTGGCGGCGGCACTGGTCGAGGCCGCGCATCAGGCTGGAGCCGCACAGCACGTTGAGCGGGTTGGTATGGGCGACAAAGGTGCGCACGTAGTCGTCCGCCGGGCTGAGCACGATTTCCTCGGGCTTGCCGTGCTGGATGATGCGGCCGTCCTTCATGATCGCGATGCGCGTACCGATCTTCAGCGCCTCGTCCAGGTCGTGGCTGACGAAGACGATGGTCTTGTGCAACTGGCGCTGCAGCACCAGCAGTTCGTCCTGCAGCTGTTGGCGGATCAGCGGGTCCAGCGCGGAGAAGGGCTCGTCCATCAGCAGGATGTCGCCATCCATCGCCAGCGCGCGGGCCAGGCCGACGCGCTGCTGCATGCCGCCGGAGAGCGAGTCCGGACGCTTGTCGCGCCACTGCGACAGGCCGACCAGCTCGAGCTTCTCGTCGATCACCTTCTTCCGTTCGCTGGCCGGGCGGCCCTGCATCTCCAGGCCGAAGCCGATGTTCTCGGCCACGGTCAGCCAGGGCATCAGGGCGAACTTCTGGAACACCATGGCGATGCGCTTGGTGCGCATGGTCTTGAGGGTGGCCGGCGAGCAGTTGGCGATGTCCACCTGCTGGCCTTCGTGCTCGATCAGCAACTTGCCGCGGCTGACCCGGTTGAGGCCGTTGATGCAGCGCAGCAGGCTGGATTTGCCCGAGCCGGAGAGACCCATCATCACGCAGATTTCGCCGCGGTTGACGTCGAGATTGGCGTCCTCCACTCCCAGCACCTGGCCGGTGCGCTTGAGGATTTCCTCGCGGCCCATGCCCTGGTCCAGCAGCCTGAGGGCCTCCTTGGTGTGGGTGCCGAAGATCACATCCACATGTTCGAATCGAATCGCCGACATAGTGCTTACCTCCCCCGCAGCGAACGTTGCTTGCACACCCGGTCGAGCAGGATGGCGAGCAGGACGATGGCCAGACCGGCCTCGAAGCCGAGGGAAATGTCCGCCGTGTTGAGTGCGTTGACCACCGGCTTGCCGAGGCCATCGGCACCCACCAGCGCGGCGATGACGACCATCGACAGCGACAGCATGATGCATTGTGTGATCCCGGCGCCGATGCTGGGCATGGCGTGGGGCAGTTCGATACGGGTGAGCAGCTGCCAGCGCGAGCAGCCGAAGGCCTTGCCGGCGTCCATCAGCTCCGCCGGCACGTCCTGGATGCCCAGGCAGGTCAGGCGGATGGGCGCGGCGATGGCGAAGATCACCGTGGAGATCAGGCCCGGCACCACACCCAGGCCGAACAGGGTCAGGGTGGGGATCAGGTAGACGAAGGTGGGCACCGTCTGCATCAGGTCCAGCAACGGCCGCAGCGCTGTGTAGAACCAGGGTTTGTGCGCCGCCAGGATGCCCAGCGGCACCCCGAGGGCGATACATACCACGGTGGCGAAGATCACCTGCGCCAGGGTCTCCATGGTCTCCTGCCAGTAACCCAGGTTGAGGATCAGCAGCAGCGAGGCCAGGGCGAACGCCGCCAGCCCCCAACTGCGCTGGATGTAGAACACCAGGATGACCATCAGCGCGATCAGCGCCAGTGGGTTGAACCAGAGCAGGCTGTTGGTGACACCGTGGATGAGGAACTCGAGGGTGTCGGAGATCTTGTCGAATACAGCGGCGCCATGCTGGGTGAGCCAATCGACGAAGGCGGCGATATGTTCGCCCAGCGGGAGCTTGTGGTCAGTCAGAAACATAATGCGGGCCCATCAGAAGCTAAGGGATTCGGCCAACGGCAATTACTTCGGCTCTTATTTCGAGAACGCCACCTTGGCTGCCGCCAAGGCCGGTTTGCCGTCACGGGTGGTCACGCCGGCGAGCCAGGCGTCGAGCAGTTCCGGGTGGTCCTTCAACCAGGCTTTGGCCGCCTCTTCGGGCTTCTTACCCCCGTTGAGCACGGCGTCCATGAGCTTGTTTTCCATGTCCAGGGTGAAGGTCAGGTTGCTCAGCAGCTTGCCAACGTTCGGGCATTCCTGGGCGTAGCCCTTGCGCACGTTGGTGTAGATGGTCGCGCCGCCGTAGTTGGGGCCGAATACTTCGTCACCCCCTTCGAGATATTTCATCTTGAAGCGGGTGTTCATCGGGTGCGGCTCCCAGCCCAGGAACACGATCCACTGGTTGCGGCGGTCGGCGCGTCCGACCTGCGAGAGCATGCCGGCTTCGCTGGACTCCACCAGCTTGAACTTGCCCAGGTCGAACTGGTTCTTGTCGAGCATGCCCTGGACCAGGCGGTTGCCGTCGTTGCCCGGCTCGATGCCGTAGATCTTGTGATCCAGCTTGTCGGCGAACTTGCTGATGTCGGCGAAGGATTTCAGCCCGCCGTCATAGGCCGCCTGGGAAACCGCCAGGGTGTACTTGGCGCCTTCGAGGTTGGCCTTCACCGTCTCCACCGAACCATTGTCGGCGTAGGGCTTGATGTCGTTGGCCATGCTCGGCATCCAGTTGCCGAGGAACACGTCGAGGTCCTTGTTCGCCAGCGACTTGTAGGTCACCGGCACGGACAGCATGGTCACCTTGGTGTCGTAGCCAAGCGATTCGAGCACCTGGCGGGTAGTAGCGGTGGTCACAGTGATGTCGGTCCAACCGACGTCGGAGAAGCGAACCATGCCGCACGACTCAGGTTCAGCGGCCTGAACCGCCAGCGGCGCACAAATGGACACAGCCAGCAGCAAAGACTTGCAACCTTTCATGAGCGTACTCCTCTGCGGGGTGGGGCGGCCGGCGCTTCCCGCGTGGGGCGCGACGGTCTCTTGTTTTATTGGTGGGGCCGATTGCAGGCCCTTTCGTTGTCATTTCGTAATCGATCATGGAACAGGAAAAATTCGCCGCATACCGGGTAAGTCGCAACCAGTGCAGGCGAAGTCGCATTCAGCACCAGGCATGTCGCATCCAATCGCAAGGCCCGCCGCAGGCGACCTGCACGGGTCGCGATCAGTCCGTTTCGCCTGACTTCGGGCCCTGCGCCGCAGCGCCGGGAACACGGGGCGCGACACCCTGCAACCAGACCTCCTGCACCTGCGGATTGGCCTTCAGCCAACCCTTCGCGGCCTGGCGCGGATTGAGCCGCTCGTTGAGCACCGCGTCCATCAGCTGGTTCTCCATCGCCAGGTCGAACTTCAGGTTCTTCAGCAACCGCGCGACGTTCGGGCACTCCTGAAGATAGCCTGCTCTGACGTTGGTGAAGACCGTGGCACCGCCATAGTTGGGTCCGAAATAGTCGTCGCCGCCGTCCAGGTACATCATCTGAAGACGCGTATTCATCGGGTGAGGTTCCCAGCCGAGGAACACAATCGGCTGTTTCAGCGCTCCGGCGCGCCGCACAGAGGCCAGCATGTCGGCCTCGCTGGACTCCACCAGCTTGAAGTCGCCCAGGCCGAAGGCCTTGTCAGCGATCATCCTGCGGATCAGCTGGTTGCCATCGTTGCCCGGCTCGATGCCGTAGATGCGGCCGTCCAGCTGCTCCTTGAATCTGGCGATATCGGCGAAGCTCTTCAGCCCCGCCTCATAGGCGTAGCGCGGCACCGCCAGGCTGTACTTGGCGCCTTCGAGGTTGGCCCGCACGGTTTCCACCGTGCCCTTGTCGGTGTAGGGCTTGATGTCGCCCGCCATGCTCGGCATCCAGTTGCCGAGGAACACGTCGATCTTCTGCTCCGCCAGCGCCCTGTAGGTGTCCGGCACGGACAGCCGCACCACCTGGGTGCGGTAGCCCTGGCGGCTGAGCACCTGGCGGGCGACCGCGGTGGTGACGGTGATATCGGTCCAGCCCACGTCGGCGAAACGCACGACGGCACAGGATTCCGGCTCGGCAGCCCGGGCGACGCCCGGCAGTACCACGGATAACGCCAACAGCGACGACACAAGACTCTTCATGAGACCAGCCTCTGACTGCGGGAAGGGGGCGCGCACGGTCCGATACCGTTCGTCGGGCCAGGATCATGGAGCAAGCCGGATTCCCGCGCCTATCGGCCAGTCGATGTCCGCCCCCGATATGTCGTGGGCAGGCACGCCTTCGTCGGCATGGGAACACCGGCGCCGCCTGTCGGCGCCAGCGTGCTCCGTCGCGGAGCGCCCGCGGCGCTTTTGGACATGGCCGGGTCGGTGCCGGAGGGGGCCGCGCAGGCGCTTGAGTCGATGATGGGCAGGCAACACGGGCGCAGGGACGCGCCCCTTCCCCCACCCTCGCAGGATGCGCAGCCCGCTCGGAGTCCGGCATGGCAATCAGTGTGTTCGACCTGTTCAAGATCGGTATCGGCCCCTCCAGCTCGCATACCGTCGGCCCCATGCGCGCCGCGGCGCTGTTCGTCGGCGTCCTGGGCGAGCGCCAGCTGCTCGAACGCACCCGCCGCATCGAAGTGCGGCTGTACGGCTCGCTGTCGGCCACCGGCGTCGGCCACGGCACCGACCGCGCGGTGATCATGGGCCTGATGGGCGAATGGCCCGACCGCATCGACCCCCGGCAGATCGAGCCGCGCATGGCGGCCCTGCGCGAATCCGGCGAACTGTCGCTGGCCGGCGTCCACCGCGTGCCCTTCGACTGGGTGCGCGACATGCGCCTGCTCGACGAGAACCTGCCCTACCACCCCAACGCCATGCGCCTGACCGCCTTCGACAACGACGGCGAACTGCACGGCGATACCTACTACTCCATCGGCGGCGGCTTCGTCGTCGACGAGCGCCAGGCCGCTTCCGGCAGCCTGGATACGGACGACACCGTCCTGCCCTACGACTTCTCCAGCGCCGCCGAACTGCTCACCCTGTGCCGCCGCCACGGCCTGCGCGTGTCCGAGCTGATGATGGCCAACGAGCGCATGTGGCGCGGCGAGACCGACATCCGCGAGGGCCTGAAGAGCATCTGGCAGGCCATGCGCGACTGCGTGAACAACGGCCTCAGCCAGGAAGGCATCCTCCCCGGCGGGCTCAACGTGCAACGCCGCGCCGCACGCCTGCACCGCAACCTGCAGGAAATCGGCAAGCCCAACGTCATCGGCTCGACCCTGAGCGCCATGGAGTGGGTCAACCTCTTCGCCCTGGCGGTGAACGAGGAAAACGCCGCCGGCGGACGCATGGTCACCGCGCCCACCAACGGCGCGGCGGGGATCATCCCGGCAGTGCTGCACTACTACATGCGCTTCAACCCCGACGCCCGCGAGAGCGACGTCACCGACTACTTCCTGGCCGCCGCCGCCGTCGGCATCCTGTGCAAGAAGAACGCGTCCATCTCCGGCGCCGAGGTCGGCTGCCAGGGCGAGGTCGGCTCGGCCTGCGCCATGGCCGCGGCGGGCCTCGCCGAAGTCCTCGGCGCCAGCCCCGAGCAGGTGGAGAACGCCGCCGAGATCGGCCTGGAACACAACCTCGGCCTGACCTGCGACCCGGTCGGCGGGCTGGTCCAGGTGCCCTGTATCGAACGCAACGCCATCGCCGCGGTGAAAGCCATCAACGCCGCCCAGATGGCCCTGCGCGGCGACGGCCAGCACTTCATCAGCCTCGACCAGGTGATCCGCACCATGCGCGACACCGGTGCCGACATGCACGACAAATACAAGGAAACCTCGCGCGGCGGCCTGGCCGTCAGCAGCATCGAATGCTGAGCCCGAAATCGACCACGCTGCCGCCGCTACGCCACATTCTGGCGCAGCGGTACGCACGTACCGACTCCCCGCCGAGCGTTACCTATTGGTGCATCGCGTCGCCGACCGGCTGAGCGGTGAGTGCTACCAAAATCCCCAGCCCTTTCCCCATGCGTATTTGCGACTTGCGGCAAGTCGCAATCCGATCCCTCAAAAACGGCATATTCATGCCGTTTTCTTTTTTTATTGAACGATCAATCAATGCAGGCATGGCATTTGCCTTGCAATAGGTAGAGGAACAGCCAGGGGACCGCCCAGGGCGGATTTCCCGAGCAGACAACAAGCATAAGAAACGCCTCCATAGAGGCGACTGTGACTAGCGTGAGGTGATCGAATGAACGCGTTCAACCCCGGAGCTGCGCCGCAAAACCGAGCTCCGCAGTCCATCGGCTTCCTGCTGCTGGACAACTTCACCCTGATCTCCCTGGCCTCGGCGGTCGAACCGCTGCGCATGGCCAACCAGCTCTCCGGTCGCGAACTCTACCGCTGGCACACCCTGAGCCTCGACGGCCGCCAGGTCTGGGCCAGCGACGGCCTGCAGATCACCCCCGACGCGGCCTGCGACAGCGCCCCGCAGATGGACACCCTGATCGTGGTCGGCGGCGTCGGCATCCAGCGCAGCGTCACCCGCGACCACGTCACCTTCCTCCAGGCCCAGGCCCGCCACGGCCGCAAGCTTGGCGCCGTGTGCACCGGCAGCTGGGCCCTGGCCCGCGCCGGCCTGCTCGACGGCTACGACTGCAGCGTGCACTGGGAATGCCTGGCCGCCATGCAGGAAGCTTTCCCCCGCGTGGCCATGAGCACCCGCCTGTTCTCCATCGACCGCAACCGCTTCACCTCCTCCGGCGGCACCGCGCCGATGGACATGGTGCTGCACCTGATCGGCCGCGAGCATGGCCGCGAACTCTCCGCCGCCATCTCCGAGATGTTCATCTACGAACGCATCCGCAACGAGCAGGACCACCAGCGCGTGCCGCTCAAGCACATGCTCGGCACCAACCAGCCGAAGCTGCAGGAAATCGTCGCGCTGATGGAAGCCAACCTCGAGGAGCCCATCGACCTCGACGAACTGGCCGTCTACGTCAACGTCTCGCGCCGCCAGCTCGAGCGCCTGTTCCAGAAGTACCTGCACTGCTCGCCGTCGCGCTACTACCTCAAGCTGCGCCTGATCCGCGCGCGCCAGCTGCTCAAGCAGACCTCCATGTCGATCATCGAAGTCGCCTCGGTCTGCGGCTTCGTCTCCACCCCGCACTTCTCCAAGTGCTACCGCGAATACTTCGGCATCCCGCCGCGCGACGAACGCCAGGGCCAGCCCATCGGCCAACCGGTCATGGTCATGCCCATCCCGCAGGACCTGGCCCTGATGCCCAACTCCTCGGCGATTTCCGCCCTCAGCCAGGCCCAGGGCGAATCCACCTTCGCCAGCGTGCGCGTGCTGTAAGCGCAAGCCGCGACCGTAAAAAGGGAGGCCTCGGCCTCCCTTTTTCGTGACGCCGTCCAGCATCCCGTCTGTTTCAGACTCATCCTAATCGCAAGCGCCAGGTAATCCCGCAGCCTCTGAAATTTCGCTGGGCTCAGCATATTTCAGAGGTACAGGAGACATGCGCACCACCCTTGAATACTTGGCAAAACGGACGCAGAAGCTCTACCGCACGGCCGACGAACTGGAGCACCAGCGCCTGACCGGCACCCAGTTCTACCGCGAGCTGGAGCGCCTGCGGCCGGAAATCTTCGATGTCAGCCGCAACCTCACCGACCTCTTCGCCGAACGCAGCACCATCCTCGAACAAGCCCGCGCGGACAGGGCCGAGCAACTCATCCTCGCCCTGCACCGGCGCCTGCTGATCGGCTACGGATTCCTCCTGCGGACCCGGCAGACCGAGCTCAAGTCCACGTCCCTGCTGATGCAGCGCATGCTGCGCAGCGCCCAGGAAATCTACTTCAGCCGCCTGCTGAACCAGCACGACGCCCCCGCCGGCCTGTGGACCCTGCTCCACCAGCTCTACCGGCGCGCCACCCACCTCGATGTCCAGCACCTGCCGGTGGGCGACGGCGAGTCCTTCGAACAGCGTGAGCAGACCGTCGGCGGCGGCTACCTGCACACCCTGCTCGTCGCCGGCTCGCGACCGCTGGAGATTCCACCATCCAGCCTGCCGGCGCTGATCGAATCCGCCCAGGCCTTCTCCTCCATCGTGCGCATCGGCCCGGAACAGGCGAACAGCTTCTGGCGGCTCGCCCACAACCAGGACCGCCCGTTCCGCGAAGCCGCCTCCGACGGCAGCGGCCTCGCCCTGGAACTGGACGAACTCCTCGGCATGCTGACGTGCTTCACCTCCGCCAGCGCGAGCACTGAAGGCTTCGACCTGAATGCCCACCTGCTCGCCTGCTGGGAAGGCAAAGCCGGCGCCCCCGTCGAACCCTGGCAAATCTGCCGCGGCGTCCAGGCCCTGCTCGCCCACCTCGGCGTGCACCAGGACACCAGGCTCGATGCCGGGCATTTCCTGCGCCAGCCGCAGGAGAGCGACATCTGGTCCCGGCATTCCAATGGTCGCGACCGGCTCGACGAACCGCTGACGCATCTGGATGACATCGAATTCACCCAGGCCCCTTCCGCGCTGCCGGAAACCTTCCCGCTGACATGGGTGCGCACCACCGAGCGACACTTCAGCGGGTGCTGGAGCGACTCGCCTCCCCCTGCCAACGGTGAATGGCTCGGCGTCCGCACGGCTCCCGCCGGGCCCTGGTGCCTGGCGCGCGTGGCGAGTGTGGAAACGACAGATAGCGGCGACTGCGAGTTGCGCGGCATCTGGCTATCGCAACAAATAACCCCCTGCCGCCTCACCCTGCGCGGCAAGACCCAAGCCAGCGCCACCCACCCCGCCTTGCTGCTGCAGGAGCCGGACGGGCCGCGCATCCTCTGCCCGTCCCTGCCGCTGGACAGCGGCCGCAAGGTGACGGTGGAAGACCAGGACCGCCGCTACGTCGCCCTGCTGGGTGAGGCGGTGGAGGGTATCTTCCCGCTCACCCCACTGGAACTGGAGCCCGACCTGCTGTCATCGGCCTGAGCCCGCATTCACGACCCTCATGCACCAGAAACAGAAAAAGGGAGGCCATCAGCCTCCCGTTCTCATGCAATGCACCGCTACTGAACAAACAACGCCCGATCATGAACTGATCCCTGAGTCATTGCTGGCATTAATAGCTGGCAACTGCTCGCAGCCATTGCAGTCACCGGATCTACTCGTCTTTTTCGAACACCTGGCTTCAGAAAGAGCGCGTAGCACTCAGATAAACCCGCTTTTGCTCGTAGCTGTAGTAGCCAATGTTGCTGTCGACTCGCCGATAGGAAAAGTTCAGCTTCGGCATCACGCTCAAGAAATAGATATTTCGATGCCAGAACGAAAGCAGGTAGTTCTCTTCTGTATCTCTGCGTCGAACGGAGAAAATATCATTCTCCGCCTCATAGACTCGCCGAAGTTCTCCGAGTGATAGCGATGCCCCCAGGGAATAAGGCAGCTCAGCCTCGAATCCCAATCTGACTCCCGCAAGATGGTTGGTGTCCGCGTCGGAGCGAGTAAATTGCTTACCAGCATCTACGCCACCATAAATGGCCAATCGGCTGCTGAACGCATAGCCCAACGTCGACGAGAGCAGCAGGTCATGCCCGTCGAGGTAGTCATATCCTGGATTGTCGTAGCGCAGACGCTGGTATTCGAGAGCCGTACCGGACTGCCAGTTCGGCGATAACAGCCGGCTGTATTCCGTACGCAATCCTCCACCGGCCGAATAGGGCTCCGTGCCGTACCAACGCTTTTCATAGAACGGCAGGAGCGACAGACGCTGTTGGGCATCGGAGTATGAATAGCCAAGATAGCTTCGCACTGTCACATCATCGAACCGATGGTTGTCCCAATAGCTTCTGCCGGCGACCTGCCCCTGGAACCTGATGCCGTGATGATCGGCCAGTGAAAAATCACGCAGTAATGACGCTGCGTAATCCAGCCCATGTCCATGTTGCGGATAGGAGTCTGCACTTCGCGCAAGCTGCCGATCACCGATCCTGATGTACTTTCCACTGGAGGCGTTATTGACGTTGTCGTCGTTCAGATAGCTCAGCTCCAGCGAGCCCGACCAGCCGGCGGCGCGATCGATCGCCGCCAGATAGTGCTGTACGTTCTCCGAGACCGCATCTGGCAGATGTTCGGATCTCGCTTTTTCGAACTGAAAACGGGCAGCGTCATATTGGCGGTTTTCGAACAACATGCGTGCCAGATCCAGCCGGATACGCGTCAGGTTCGGATTGGCCGCCAGCAGCTCGCGGTATACAGCGATGGCCCTCGCGTAATCGCCATCCTGCCGGGCCAGAGCACCGTCCGCGTATGCCAGCAGTATCGGGTCATGCTGCGGAGTGGCCCGATAGACAGGCAACAGGCTGCGCACCACATCCCATCGTTCATCGTCCACGGCCTGGCTGAGAAAGCGACCGGCCAGTACAGGATCGTTCTTGAGTTGCTCGTTGGTAATAGGATTGATGGAGACCCGGGTCTGCACCTGGCGATGATCCTCCGGGTGAATATCAACAGAGGCCGGGAGGGGAGTATTTTCCGGCGGAGCCCCGAACACAGCGGCAGGCGTAATCGCGGCCAGACAAGCAGCAACGTGAGTTACATTCATGGAGACAGGCAATTTCTGATGCGGATAAAAAAGAAGGGGAAAGACTTGTCTTTCCCCTTCCATCCTGTACGTCGCAGTTGCTTATTGTTTGGCTGCACCAAACGCCAGATTCTGCTTGGCATCCTTGAAGGTGGCGATGCCGGCCAGTTCTTGAGCGGCAGGGCCATAGAAATGCCCGGAGAAGTTGCCGTTCGCCGCGCCGGAAGTGGCGCCACCACTGAAGCCGCCGCCGTTGATGGTGCCTTTCATGGACACCGCATTGATAACGGCATTCTTCTCGGTCGCACCGGTGATGGTCTTCGCGCCGAAGTCGACATTGAAGTTGACCGACGTGCTGCCGCCGGTGACGGAGGTGCCATCGCTGGTATTGGTCCGGATCGCTTTACCCACATAGGTAGCGGTACCCGTGGTGGGCACCTGGCCTGCCTCCGTCGGGTTATTGCCGGTGTAGAAGTACACGGTGGTCGTGTGGGCCTTCGAGTACCACGCGCCATAACGTGCGTAGCCGGCGGAGCCATTGCTTGCATAGTTCATGGAGCCATTGGAACCACTGCTCATGCTGACACCCGGAGTGCCAGTCAGCGTATAAGTAACGCCGCCAGGCGTTACATAGGTTTGCCCCGAAGCGGTACCTGCGGTTGCGGCGCTGACAGGGATGGCCGTGGGAGTGCCGCCTGTATTTCCCGTGCTACCAGAGTTTCCGGTGTCACCCGGGTTCGTGGAAGGCTTTTCGGTAGCAGCCGCAGTGTAATTATTATGATGCCCTCCGCCAGAGGAGCAACCAACAACCAGGCTGGTCACTACAGCCGCCGCAAACAACTTTCCAAAGTTCGTGATTTCCATTCGTTCACTTTCCCCGTTATCCAGAAATAACCGCATGCTCGCGGCGAATATGAATATTTGCCGCTCGTCAGAAATCAAATCAATGGAGTTTGGGGCGGATGGATAACTTCACCCATCAGTAAAGAAAGTTCTTACATCGCAGGTAATAAGAGGAAAGAAATCGCGCTTGTTACGCAGGATAATAGTTGCAATGAAATGGAAAACTAATGCTTTAAGGAAACGCCGATACCTGCCGGGGCAGCACGGATTGGTCGCGGGCATTCTGGAACGTGGGCCGTTTCCCGTTCCCGATAGAAAACGGCGCACGGGAGCGGCTCTCCCGTGCGCCCAACGGTTACGGCCGGGGCACCAGCGCCGGCAGCAGCTGGCGGGAGATCGCCTCGCGCACGGCGGGCAGCAGGGTGGCGTTGCCGGCGAGCATTTCTTCCACCAGGCGGCGCAGGGCCAGCGAGCGCTCCGGGGTCAGGGCACGCACGGCGTATTCGCAAGCCTGTTCCGCGGTGACGTCCGGCGGCACGGCAAAGCCCAGCGCCTGCAGGCGCTCGCGGAAATCGTCCTGGTCGATCAGGTCGGCGTGCATCATGGCGGTTCTCCTGGAAACGGCTTGGGTTTCCATCGATTCTGGTAAGCCCGGCGGAGGGCGGCAAGCACCCGGCCGACGGAATGTCCGCAACGGGCACGCGCAGGTCGTTTTCGGCTAATCGCGTACACAGGCAAATCGGCAGACTGAAATCCATACCGAACCCGGAAGCCTTGCCGGCCCGGGCTTCGAGCACACTGAGAGGCCGATATCGGCTCGCTTTCTCCCCTGTCACGCGTCGGGCGTCCCAGGGGATTTTTTTGTCCTCAGCGCAGCCAGCGGCGCAGCGTCTCCAGCAGCGCGGCGCGCAGCTGCACGACCTCGTCCGCGTCGCGCGCCCGCAGGCAGCCGTGGACCAGCCCTGCCCCCGGGAAATATTCGACGGCCACCCCCGCCTCGCGCAGGCGGTCCCGATAGAGCGCGCCGTCGTCGCGCAGCGGATCGAACTCGGCGACGGCGATGAAGGCCTGCGGAAGACCACTGAAGTCACCCGCCCGCAACGGCAGCGCCAATGGATCGCGGCGATCCCCGGCATTGGGCAGGTAGGCGGCCAGGCAGGCGTCGAGGTCCGCGCGCGACAACAGCGGAGCATCGGCGCAGGCCGCCCGCGAGGGTGTTTCGCCGTTGCCGAGGGCCGGGTAGATCAGGACCTGCCCTGCGGGCGGCGGCTCGCCCGCCTCCCGCAGGGCCAGGCAGAGTGCGGCGGCGAGGTTGCCGCCGGCGCTGTCGCCCATCACCAGCAGCCGCGACCTGTCCACGGGCTCGCCGAGGGTGCCGGCGTACAGGCGGCGCCAGACGGCGAGGCAGTCGTGCAACGCGGCGGGGAACGGGTGCTCCGGCGCCAGCCGATAGTCCACCGCGACCACCAGCGCGCCCAGCTCCAGCGCCAGTTCGGCGGTGATGAACTCGTGGGAACCGATGCCGCCCAGCATCCAGCCGCCGCCGTGCAGGTAAAGCACGGTGGGCCAGCCGGCGTCCGGCGAGGTACCCGCCGGACGGCACAGGCGGACCGTGGGCAGGCGATCCAGGCACAGCTCGCTGATGCGCAGGCCCGGCGGGCGCGGCGGCGTGAAGGTCACCGCCATGCGCTCATAGGCCAGGCGCTGGGCGGCGATGGACGGATCGCTTGTGGCGAAGGCCTGGGTCTGCGCGACGAAGGCCTGCATGGCGGCGGACAGCGGGTAGCGCCCCATCACTGGCGCTCACCCCGGCAGGCCGATGGTGCGCCCGACATGCTCCGGGCGCGGCAGGCTGCGGTGCGCCTCGGCCAGCGCCAGCACACGTTCCAGCACTACGCCGTCGAAGGGCGACGAGTGCGCGCCGCCATCCAGGTTCACATGCAGCAGCATCTGCTCGCTGGCGGCCAGGGCGAGGGCTTCGCCGGCGCGGTGCAGGCTGTGGAAAACGTGCAGGCGCTTGCGGTCGTGGGCAATCAGCTGGGTGCGTACTTCCACCGGTTCGCCTTCCTTCACTTCGTGCAGGTAGTTGAGGTGGACTTCGAGGGTGAACAGCGAGTTGTGGGTCGCCGCGCGGTTGTCCGCATCAAGACCCAGATGGTCCATCAGGGCGTCGGTGGCGTAGCTGAACAGCAGCAGGTAGAAGGCGTCGCGCAGGTGGCCGTTGTAGTCGGTCCACTCGGCGAGGATGGGGGTTTCGTAGGTTTTCAGGGCGTGCATGGCGGCGTGTCCGTGAGGCCTCACCCCGGCCCTCTCCCAGGGGGAGAGGGGGTGGTTCGGAGCGGGTGGTGAACGGAAGAGGTTAGTCGGCGAAGGCGAAGCCGTGTTTCGCCTTGGTCTCCTTGATCGCTCCGAGCACCGCCAGCAGGCAGTCGTCGCGGTAGCGCTCCAGCTCGGCGATGCTGCGCGTGCCCTGCTGCTCGGCGGTGCCTTCCACCACGCGGTCGATCAGGGTTTCGGTCAGCTCGGGGGCGGGCAGGTAGGTCCAGGGCAGTTGCAGCGCCGGACCGAACTGGGCCATGAAGTGGCGCATCCCGGCGTTGCCGCCGGCCAGAGTGTAGGTGAGGAAGGTGCCCATGAAGGACCAGCGCAGGCCGGCGCCGAAGCGGATGGCGTCGTCGATCTCGCCGGTGCTGGCAACGCCGTCGTTGACCAAGTGCAGCGCCTCGCGCCACAGGGCTTCGAGCAGGCGGTCGGCGATGAAGCCGGGGACTTCCTTGCGCACGTGCAGCGGGCGCATGCCGAGGGATTCATAGACCTGGATGGCGGCCTGGACGGCTTCCGGCGCGGTCTTCTCGCCGCCCACCACTTCCACCAGCGGCAGCAGGTAGACCGGGTTGAACGGGTGGCCAACCACGCAGCGCTCGGGGTGCGTGGCATCGGCGTAGAACTCGCTGGGCAGCAGGCCCGAGGTGCTGGAGCCGATCAGCGCGTTGGGCTTGGCGGCGGCACTGATCCTGGCGTGCAGCTCGCATTTCAGGTCGAGGCGTTCGGGGGCGCTTTCCTGGATGAAGTCGGCGTCGCGCACGCATTCTTCGATGGTGGCGACGAAGCGCAGGCGATCGGGCGAGGCGCCGGGGGCGAGGCCGGCCTTCTCCAGCGCCGGCCAGGCGTTGGCGATGCGTGCGCGCAGCGCGGCTTCGGCGCCGGGAGCCGGGTCCCAGGCGATGACGTCGAGGCCGTGGGCCAGGGCGCGGGCGATCCAGCCGCTGCCGATGACGCCGCTGCCGAGGGCGGCGAAGCTCTTGATGTGGGTGATGAAGGACATGGAAGACTCCAGCAGGAATGGGGGTTACCTGTAGGACCGAGGGGGCGCCTAGCCCTTGCTCGCGAACATGAGCCCACAGCGGGGCGGGTTCGCGAGCAAGCTCGCTCCTACGAAAAGCGTTGCGGTCAGGTACGGGGCTTGAGGTTCATCTTCCTGCGCCCTTCGGCCGGGGTCAGGGCGCGGCCGCCGAGGCGTTCGATGATCTCGATGGCGCGTTCGACCAGTTGGCCGTTGCTGGCATGCACGCCACGGTCGAGCCAGATGTTGTCCTCCAGGCCGACCCGCACGTTGCCGCCCAGCAGCATGGCCTGGGCGACCATGGGCATCTGCGAGCGGCCGATGCCGAAACCGGCCCAGGTCAGGCCGTCGGGGATGTTGTCGGCCATGGCCTTCATGGTGGTGGTGTCGGCCGGCGCGCCCCAGGGGATGCCCAGGCAGATCTGGATCAACGGGTCTTCCAGCAGGCCTTCCTTGAGCATCTGCCTGGCGAACCAGAGGTGGCCGGTGTCGAAGATTTCCAGCTCGGCCTTCACGCCCAGCTCGGTGATGCGCTTGGCGCCGGCGCGCAGCTGGGCCGGGGTGGAGACGTAGATGAAGTCGCCGTCGCCGAAGTTGAGGGTGCCGCAGTCCAGGGTGCAGATTTCCGGCAGCAGTTCCTCGACGTGCTTGAGCCGCTCCAGCGGGCCGACCAGGTCGGTGCCGGCGCCGAACTCCAGCGGCTGCTCGCCCTGGCCGATCTGCAGGTCGCCGCCCATGCCGGCGGTGAGGTTGATGATGACGTCGGTGTCGCTCTCGCGGATGCGCTCGACCACTTCGCGGTAGAGGTTCACGTCGCGGCTCGGCTTGCCGGTCTGCGGGTCGCGCACGTGGCAGTGGGCGACGGTGGCGCCGGCCTTGGCGGCCTCGATGGCGGCGGCGGCGATTTCCTTGGGGGTGACGGGGATGGCCGGGTGCTTGCCGACGGTGTCGCCGGCGCCGGTCACCGCGCAGGTGACGATGACTTCATGGTTCACGGTGGCACTCCTTATTGCGGGCGAACGGAACCCCTGCGCGGCGAGGCGCAGGGTGTCCTGTAGAGGGAGTTACTTGAGCGAGGCCTGGACGACGCCGAGGCCGTCCTTGCCGTCGAAGGTGGTCACGCCGTCGAGCCACTTCTGCAGGGACTCGGGGTGCGCCTTGAGCCAGGCCCTGGCGGCGTCCACCGGCTGGGTGCGGTCGAGGATCGGCTCCATCACCTGGCTGACCTGTTCGCTGGTGAAGCTCAGGTTGTGCAGCAGCCTGGCGACGTTGCCGCACTGCTGCTGGTAGCCGCCGGCGGTCATGATGGAGACGGTGGCGGAGCCTTCGTCGGGGCCGAACACGTCGCCGCTGCCGGTGAGGTATTTCATGTCGATCTGCAGGTTCATCGGGTGCGGCTTCCAGCCGAAGAACACCACCCACTGCTTGCGCTTGATGGCGCGCTTGACCGCGGTGAGCATGCCGGCCTCGCTGGACTCGACGACCTGGAAGCCCTTCAGGCCGAACTTGTCCTGGGTGATCATCTCGGCGGTGATGCGGTTGGAGCCGCTGCCCGGCTCGATCAGGTAGATCTTGTTGCCCAGCTGGTCCCGGAATTTCGCGATGTCGGCGAAGGTCTTCAGACCGCCGTCGTAAACGTAGGTCGGCACGGCGTAGGTGGACTGCGCGTCGGCCAGGGTCGGCGGGGTGATGACGTCGATCTGCTGCTTTTCCAGGTAGGGCCTGGCGACCGGTTGCATGGTCGGTTGCCAGTAGCCGAGGAACAGGTCCAGCTGTTTGTCGGCCATGCCGGCCAGGATGATCTGCTGCGAGGCGCTGGTCTGCTTGACCTTGTAGCCCAGGCCGTCGAGCACGGCTTCGGCGATGGCGCTGCTGGCCACCACGTCGGTCCAGTTCACCGTGCCCATGCGCACGTCCCGGCACTGCGCGGGCTCGGCGGCCCAGGTGGTGCTGGCGGCGACTGACAGCACGGCACAGCAGAGCGCTTTGATCGATTGCTTCATGACATCTCCCACAAGGCCTTTGCGGCGTTGGTTATCGTTGTTGTTTTGTCATGCGGTCCCTTGCGGGGACTGGTGTTCACGTTACGCAGCCGCAGGCGGGGCGAATCGCACTGCGGCGACCAGCTCTTGCACAGCAGCGACCACCCCGATTGCCAGCGCCGGCCAATTGCACTATGCCAATCGAACGCCACCCGGCCGCCCCCGAATCGCACGGTACCCGCCATGTCCCAAGACTTCTGGTTCCTGCTGTTGCCCGGCTTTTCCGTGATGGGTTTCGTCTCCGCCGTGGAGCCGCTGCGGGTGGCCAACCGCTTCCGCGGCGAGCTGTATCGCTGGCACCTGCTCAGCCTGGACGGCGGGCCGGTGCTGGCCAGCAACGGCATGTCGATGAATGCCGACGGCGGCCTGGGAGCGCTCGGACCGGGCGATACCCTGCTGGTGGTGGCCGGCTTCGAGCCGCTGCGCGCCTGCACTCCGGCGCTGCTGCAGTGGCTGCGCCGGCTCGACCGCGATGGCGTGACCCTGGGCGGCATCGACACCGGCAGCTTCGTGCTGGCCGAGGCCGGGCTGCTGCAGCGCCAGCGCTGCACGGTGCACTGGGAGGCGCTGGAGGCCTTCCGGGAGACTTATCCACAGGTGCAGGCGACCCAGGAACTGTTCGAGATCGACGGCCGGCGCATCAGCTCCGCCGGCGGCACCGCGTCCATCGACCTGATGCTCGACCTGATCGCCCAGGCCCACGGCCCGGAGCTGGCGGTGCAGGTCTCCGAGCAGTTCGTGGTCGGGCGCATCCGCACCCGCCAGGATCACCAGCGTCTGCAGGTGGCCAGCCGCTACGGGGTGAACAACCGCAAGCTGGTGCGGGTGATCGGCGAGATGGAGCGCCACACCGAGCCGCCGCTCTCCACCCTCGAACTGGCCGAGCACATCCAGGTCACCCGGCGCCAGTTGGAGCGCCTGTTCCGCCTGCACCTGCACGACACGCCATCGAACTTCTATCTCGGCCTGCGCCTGGACAAGGCGCGCCAGCTGCTGCGCCAGACCGACATGAGCGTGCTGGAAATTGGCGTGGCCTGCGGCTTCGAGACGCCTTCGTACCTGTCGCGCAGCTACCGGGCGAAGTTCGGCGTGTGCCCGAGCCAGGACCGGGGCGGATTGCACAAGAGGCTGTTGTAGGAGCGAGCTTGCTCGCGAACCCGCCCAGCTCTTGAGTCGCCGGTTGACTCTGTTCGCGAGCAAGAGCGTCGCGCGGCGATTGGCAATATCTGTGGGGTCACCGTCATTTACCCATTGCCGGGTCGGGCGGAGGATGGGCACCAGGTTCCTCACCACCCGCCTATCGGAGGCCACCATGAGCGAAGTCCGTCCCCCTCTCCCGCCCTTCACCCGGGAAACCGCCATCGAGAAAGTCCGCCTCGCCGAAGACGGCTGGAACAGCCGCGATCCCCACCGCGTATCGCTGGCCTACAGCCCCGACAGCCGCTGGCGCAACCGCGCGACCTTCGTCCAGGGCCGCGAGCAGATCGTCCAGTTCCTCACCGGCAAATGGGTCCGCGAGCAGGAATACCGGCTGATCAAGGAACTCTGGGCCTTCACCGACAACCGCATCGCCGTGCGCTTCGCCTACGAGTGGCACGACGATTCGGGCAACTGGTTCCGCTCCTACGGCAACGAGAACTGGGCGTTCGACGAGAACGGCCTGATGTATGAACGCCACGCCTGCATCAACGACCTGCCGATCAGCGAGGACCAGCGCCTGTTCCACTGGCCCCTGGGGCGCCGGCCGGACGATCACCCGTCTCTGAGCGAGCTGGGGTTGTAGGGGTTTATCCACAACCTGGGATTATCGGAACGGACACCGGCCTGCCGGTCGGTTCGCGGATAGATCCGCTCCTACGAGAGCCAATCCAGCGCTGTGGATAACCGTAGGAGCGGACCTTGTCCGCGAAAGGCGCTCGAAGGGCGCCCTTGATATCAGGCCGGGACGGCCTGGGCCGGTGCGGCAGATGTCGTGCGGCTCTCCTCCAGGATCATCGCCGCCGCGCGCTCGCCGAGCATGATGCACGGCGCGTTGGTGTTGCCGCTGATGAGCGTCGGCATGATCGACGCGTCCACCACGCGCAGACCCTTCAGGCCGTGCACGCGCAGGCGCAGGTCGACCACCGCCATGGGGTCTTCGCCCATCTTGCAGGTGCCCACCGGGTGGAACACGGTGGCGGCGTATTCGCGCAGGTGTTCGAGCAGTTGCTCGTCGGTCTGCACCTGCGGGCCGGGCAGCATCTCGGCGCCACGGAGGCTGTCGAACTCCGGCTGGGCGAGGATCCTGCGCGCCAGCTTGACGCCTTCCACCAGCACGCGGCCGTCTTCCTCGTTGGCGAGGAAGTTGTAGTCGATCTCGATGTCGCCGCCGGGCTTCACACGCAACTCGCCGATGCTCTTCGGGCGCAGCACGCAGGTGTGCACGGCGTAGCCATGGCCCCATTCGAACAGGCGGCCACGGTGGCTGCGATAGCCGGGCACGAAGTGGAACTGCACGTCGGCCAGCCCCTCCGCCAGCGGGGTGCGGGCGAAGCCGCCGGCCTCGACGTAGTTGGTGGTCAGCCAGCCTTTCTTCGCCAGCAGGTACTTGAACGGCGAGAGCAGAATCTGCGGCAGCGAACCAAGGGAGAAGCCCAGGCTCAGCGGGCTGGGCGAACGCACGGTGACCAGGCCGTCGAGATGGTCCTGGAGGTTCTTGCCCACGCCCGGCAGGTCGTGTTTGACCGGGATGCCGGCGGCCTTCAGCTCGGCGCCCGGGCCGATGCCGGAGGCCAGCAGGATCTGCGGCGAGCCGAGGGAACCGGCGGACAGGATCACCTCGCGGCGCGCCTGCAGGCGTTCGCCGCTGCGCAGCTCGATGCCGGTGACACGCCCGCCGTCCAGCAGCAGGCGGCCCACCTGACGGCCGGTCAGCACGCTGAGGTTCGGGCGCTGCAGCGGCGCGACGAAGGCGCGGTAGCTGCTCAGGCGCCTGGCGTCCTTCTGGGTCACGTTGTAGATGCCGACGCCCTCGAACTCGCGGCCGTTGAAGTCGTCGTTGCGGCGCAGGCCGAGGCGTTCGGCGGCCTTGATGAACAGGTGCGACAGCGGGTTGGGGTCACGCGGCTTGTCCACCATCAGCTCGCCCAGGGTCCCGTGCAGGGCCGGGTCCTGGCCGAGCAGGTTGCGTTCGGATTTCCTGAAGAACGGCAGCACGTCCTTCCAGCCCCAGCCGGGGCAGCCTTCGGCTTCCCAGCGGTCGTAGTCCGAGGCGTGGCCGCGGATGTAGATCATGCTGTTCATCGAGCTCGAACCGCCGAGGGCCTTGCCGCGCGGGCAATGCAGCGAGCGGTTGTTCAGGCGCTTCTGCGGCGCGGAGTAGAAGTTCCAGCTGAACACCTTGCTCTTGTACAGCGTGATGGTGCCGGCCGGGGTCTGCACGCGCGGGCTGGCATCGCTGCCGCCGGCCTCCAGCAGGCCGACGCGCACGGAGGGGTCGGCGCTCAGGCGGTTGGCCAGGACGCAGCCGGCGGAGCCGGCGCCGACGATGAGGTAATCGAAGGTTTGCTCAGTGGAAGACATGGTCGTTACCGATTGGCGTGGGAAGTGTCGGGTAGCGCCGCACAGCGCCCATCGCGCGGCGGCGGGCCTGTTCCTTGACGTTGCCCGGGTCACGGGCTGGATACAGGGTGCCGGCCCGCGCGTTGGAAACGGCGTCGGTGGCCATGCCGGAATCCGCGCTGTAGCGCGCGGGCAAGAACTTGATCATTAAGCACTCCCACAGCCGTTTGGCTTTTTTGTCGATGTACTGCGGCAGTGGCCAGGAGGCCGGGGAAACCGGGACATGCGCGGGCTTTGGGCTCTGTGGCGCAGGCGTCTGGAACGCGCTCGCCGGCGGCATGCGACCCAGGGATGGTGGCCGAAGGGGGAGGCTCGGAAAATTATTAAATATGTCGTTGCGTCATAAGAAAAAGCTGCCTTGCCAGCGAAATCGCACCCGTCCGGTGCAGCGCAGCCGGGGCGTGCGCGCCGGTTGATCGCCGCGGCTGGGCGGGGAGCGCCTGGCGCCTGCATGCGAACAGCCACGCGGTTGCGCCCGGCGCCCTGTGGAAAAGCTTTCCACAGGGCGATTCCACGGTGGAAAACCCCGCCAGGGCGGAACAAGGAATTATCCACAGACCTTGCCGCAGGCGCGCGCGACTAGGCAAGATGCCGGCTCCTCCACCATCGCGGGGTCGCCGTGACCGCTCTGTTCCAGGCCCTCTGGCCATTGTTCGCGCTGATCGTCGGCGGCCATGTGCTGCGTCGCAGGGGATTCCCCGGCGAGGCCTTCTGGCCCGCCGCCGAGCGACTGAATTATTTCATCCTGTTTCCAGCGCTATTGGCCGGCAGCCTGGCCAGTGCGCCGCTGGACGACCCGGGCCTGGCCCGCCAGGCGCTGGCGGTGATGCTCGGCCTGGGCGTGGCCTGGGTCGCCCTGCTGATCGCCAAGCGCCTGCGCGGCTGGAGCGCGGCGCGCTTCGGCGCCATCGCCCAGGGCGTGCTGCGCTTCAACACCTACCTGGGGCTGGCCGCCGTGGGCAGCCTGTACGGCAAGCCCGGCCTGACCCTGGCCGCGCTGATGCTGGCGCTGATGGTGCCGACGGTGAACGTGATGTCGGTCTGGGCGCTCACCGCCGAGCGCGGCATCAGCCTGCGCGCGCTGCTGCTGCCGATCGTGCGCAACCCGCTGATCCTCGCCTGCCTGGCCGGTGCGCTGCTCAACCTGAGCGGCATCGGCCTGCCCGGCGGCAGCGACCGGCTGTTCAACCTGCTGGCGGTGGCCAGCCTGCCGCTGGGCCTGCTCTGCGTGGGCGCGGCGCTGCAGCCGCAGGAGCTGCGCGCGGAGGTCCCGGCGCTGGGCTGGAACTGCGTGGTCCGCCTGCTGGGGATGCCGCTGCTGGCCTTCGCCATCGCCCGCCTGCTGGCCCTGCCGGCGCTGGAAAGCGCGCTGCTGGTGCTGTTCTTCGCCCTGCCCACCGCCCCGACGGCCTACGTGCTCACCCGCCAGCTGGGCGGCGAGAGCCACCTGATGGCGGGGATCATCACCCTGCAGACGCTGCTGGCCGGCGCCAGCCTGCTGCTGGTGATGGGGGCGATCCAGGCGCTCGCCTGAAACGCCCCACTTTGGCCGCCGACAGGCGGGCCACTCACGTGCCTCACGTCGATTGACGCTTTCTCCCGCGGCGAGCTCCCGGTACTCTCGCAGGCCGCCGCGCACGCCGGCAATGGCCCGCACTCGGCGCCGGACCTGTTTTCCCTGTTCAACGACTGACTCGAGAAACCCGTAATGGAATGGCTGACCAGCCCTGAAATCTGGATTGCGTTCTTCACCCTGACTGCCCTGGAGATCGTCCTGGGCATCGACAACATCATCATGATCTCCATCCTGGTCGGCCGCATGCCCAAGGCCATGCAGCCGCGCACGCGCTTCTTCGGGCTGGCGCTGGCGATGATCACGCGCATCATGCTGCTGCTGTCGATCACCTGGGTCATGCGCCTCACCGCCGACCTGTTCCACCTGTTCGAGCAGGGCATTTCCGGGCGCGACCTGATCCTGTTCTTCGGCGGCCTGTTCCTCCTGTGGAAAAGCAGCACCGAGATCTTCCACGGCCTGGAAGGCGAAGACGACACCGAGGGCGAACCCAAGAGCATGATGGGCGGCTTCCTCGGCACCATCGTCCAGATCGCCATCATCGACATCGTGTTCTCGCTGGACTCGGTGATCACCGCGGTGGGCATGGTCTCCAACGTGCCGGTGATGGTCGCCGCGATCGTCGCCGCGGTGCTGGTGATGATGCTGGCCGCCGGCTCCATCAGCGACTTCATCGACAAGCACCCGTCGCTGAAGATGCTCGCGCTGTCGTTCCTGATCGTGGTCGGCACCGTGCTGATCGCCGAGGCCTTCGAAGTCCATGTGCCCAAGGGCTACGTCTACTTCGCCATGGCCTTCTCGCTGGCGGTGGAAGCGCTGAACATCCGCATGCGCACCGCGCTGGGAAAGAAGGAAGCGGACCCGGTGAAACTTCGGAAAGACATCCCCGGCCAATAACCGGCCTCATCCACTGTTATGATCTGCGCGGCCCGAGATAGAGGGCCGCGTTCATTTCCAAGGATGAGAAAGATCATGCCCCGAAAGCTCTCTGTAGCCGGCGTACTGTCGGTATCGCTCCTGCTCGCCGCCTGTTCCGGCGGAAAACCCTCCAACGATGAAATCCTTAATCAGCTGGCCTCCCTCAAGCTGGATGAGCCTGCCTGCGCCACCGGGATGTTCGAGCAAATCCCCGTCACGCTCGGTACTCAAGGTGCGCCAGGCGAAGACGATGCAAAGTCTTTCGATGCCCTCGTGAAGGTCGGCCTACTGAACAAGGACGGGCTGACCTATACCCTTACGGCAGCCGGCAAGAGCGCCTATAAGCCCGAATACAAGGGCTTCTGCTATAGCGATGGGTTCAATGTCCAGATCAAGGACGTCTCGGAGCTGGGCAAAGATGAGTTTGGCCCAGCGGTAGAAAAAGGCTGGCTGGTGACCTTGGAGCTGACACCCCGCAATCTTCAGGACTGGGTGAAAAGTCCTGAGTTGCTGGCTAGCGCCGAGCGCACATCACTGGAAAAGATCAGTGCTCCACAGATTGAGCGCGTGAACCTCCTCAAACTCCGCGGCGAGGACGGCTTCAAGGTAAGCGCGCCGTGGTTGTCCATTGATCGCGGCATTTATTTCAGCCGCAGTTGGTAGACCTTCAAGGGCGTGCGACCGGCTCCGGCCAGTTCAGCACGCCCTTGTCGTTGAAGCGCACCGTGCCGAACAGCCCGCCGGCCAGCTTGCCGTTGATCTCGTAGGGCATGCCCTGGCGCGGTGGCCCGCCGGACAGGCCCCAGGCCTGGCGGAAGGCGGAGAACGCCGAGATGCTGATCGGCACGCTGATCACTTTTTCGCCAAAGCGCGGCACCTGCCCGCTGGCATCGCTCACCCCGCTGGCCAGCGGCTGGCCGTTCACCGCCAGGTCCAGGGCGATGCCGTTGAAGTCGATGGCCCGCTCGTTGGGGTTCTGCACCCGCAGCTTCACCAGGAAGCGCGCCTCCATGCCCTGCCCGGGCAACGGTTCCAGCCCGACCAGGTCGACCCGCAACGGATCGCGGCCGAACAGGCTGCTGCACGCCCCCAGCGCCAGCAGCAGGGCGATCAGGCCGGCCCGCAGAACGCGCGCTCGCACATATCCCATGCACACTCCTCGCTCGCCGGGCCGCATGCCCGGCAGTGACTCTGTTCCCCGTGATTCTATCCACAGGGCATCCCGTCCGCGCGGGTTGCGGGAAATTCGCTGGCGCGCCGCCACATCCCGCCCGGATCGGCTTTACTCAAGCACAGGAACCCCAGCGAATCAGGCATTTGGCGAACCCTCAGGGACGGACGGGGGTCTACCAAGACAGTTAGATGACAACGCCTGCACGCTGCCGTGTCCTTATCGGCCTCCCGCGCTTCCGGGTTGCGGGCAAGGTCGTCGGGGGCCGTTGAGGTCAGCGACCCCGAAAGCGAGAGGGGGCCCGACATGCTCAAACTGCTCGATCTGCTCTCCGCCGTCGCCCTGCTGGTGTGGGGCACGCATATCGTCCGCACCGGCATCCTCCGGGTCTACGGCACCCACCTGCGCCGCGTGCTGAGCCACAGCGTACGGAAACGGCCGCTGGCCTTCGCCGCCGGCATCGGCGTGACGGCGCTGGTGCAGAGCAGCAACGCCACCGCGCTGCTGGCCACCTCCTTCGTCGCCACCGGCCTGATGGCGCTGGCGCCGGCCCTGGCGATCATGCTCGGCGCCGACGTCGGTACCGCGCTGATGGCGCGGGTGCTGACCCTGGATCTGTCCTGGCTCTCGCCGCTGCTGATCTTCTTCGGGGTGATCCTCTTCCTCAGCCGCAAGCAGAGCCGCGCCGGCCAGCTCGGCCGGGTGTTCATCGGCCTGGGGCTGATCATCCTGGCGCTGCAGCTGATCGTCACCGCCGCCGAGCCGATGACCCAGGCCAAGGGCGTGAAGGTGCTGTTCTCCAGCCTGACCGGCGACGTGATGCTCGACGCCCTGACCGGCGCGCTGTTCGCCATGATTTCCTACTCCAGCCTGGCCGCCGTGCTGCTCACCGCGACCCTCGCCACCTCCAAGGTGATCTCGCTGAAGGTGGCGCTGTGCCTGGTGGTCGGCGCCAACCTCGGCAGCGGCATCCTCGCCCTGATCAGCTCGGTCTCGCAGAACGCCGCCGGCCGGCGCGTGGCCCTGGGCAGCCTGCTGTTCAAGTTCGCCGGCTGCCTGCTGGTGCTGCCGCTGGTGGGGCCGGTGGCCCACTGGCTGGACGACTGGCCGTTCCGCACCCAGGAACTGGTGATCGCCTTCCACGTGCTCTACAACGCCACCCGCTGCCTCGCCTGCCTGCCGCTCACGGAGCAGATGGCGCAGCTGTGCACCCGGCTGCTGCCGGACCGGCAATCCCCCGAGGACACCGTGCGGCCCCGCCACCTCGACCCGGCGGCGCTGGACACGCCGAGCCTGGCACTGGTCAACGCGGTGCGCGAGACGCTGCGCATGGGCGACATCGTCGAACAGATGCTGAACAGCCTGATGCGGGTTATCCACAGCGGCGACCAGCTGCTGGCCAAGCAGATCCGCAAGCAGGATGACGACGTCGACGCGCTCTACACCGCGATCAAGCTGTACCTGGCGCGCATGCCCCGCGAGGACCTGGGCGAGCGCGACAGCCGCCGCTGGGCCGAGATCATCGAACTGGCGATCAACCTGGAACAGGCCGGCGACATCATCGAGCACATGCTCGGCGCCGTGCAGGACAAGAAGACCTCGCGCAGCCGCTCGTTCTCCGACAACGGCCTGGAGGAGATCACCGTGCTGCACGGGCAACTGGCCGACAACCTGCGCCTGTCCCTCTCGGTGTTCCTCAATGGCGACAAGGAAGGCGCGCGGCGCCTGCGGCGCGCCAAGCAGCGCTTCCGCCTGCAGGAGCGCCACTATGCCCACGCCCATGTCGACCGCCTGCGCCAGCAGGTGGTGCAGAGCATCGAGACCAGCTCGCTGCACCTGGACCTGATCAGCGACATGAAGCGCCTCAACTCGCTGTTCTGCGCCATCGCCTACGCGGTGCTGGACGACCCGGACGCCCAGCCCGGCGCTGCCGACGGCGACGACGACTTCGTCGAACGGGAAGTGCAGCGGGCGCAGGAGCAACGGCCCCCGACACCGGGCTCGCGCGCCGCGGGATGACGGCGGGAAATTGCGCGCGGCGCTTGCCGGGCGCCGCGCAAAGCCGCGAACGACAGGTTACCCCCGGCCCGGGGTTAGGGCAGAATCCGCCGCCATGGACGAACGCTTTCAAACACACCGCACGCCCTCGGTCAGCGTCAGCCTGACCCAGGCCGTGCTGCTGGCCGCGGCCCGCCTCGGCCTCGACCGCGAATCCCTGCTCGCCGCCAGCGGCCTGCACGAAGCCCAGCTCGGCGATCCCGACGCGCGCATCGACTTCGCCCGGCACGAACCGCTCTGGGACGCGATCCAGGCCCGCCTGCCCAACCGCGAACCCGGCCTCGCGCTGGGCCGCGCGCTGTCACCGGCGTCCTTCAGCGCGTTGGGCTACCTGCTGCAGAGCAGCACGACCCTGGGTGACGCCCTGGAATCGGCCCTGCGCTACCAGCGCCTGGTCGGCGAAGGCGGCCAGGTGGCGGTCGAGGCGCAGCCCGAGGTGGTCTGGATCACCTACCGCCCGCTCAACCCCGAACGCCCCGCCAGCCGCGCCCGCGCGCTGGCCATGCTGGGCTTCTGGGCGCGCCAGCTCAAGGCCCTGCTGCCCGGCCTCGAGTTCGCCGGCTGCCGCTTCATGCACCGCCAGCCGGAATGCCTCGACGACTACGCAACCGCCTTCGCCTGCCCGCTGCGCTTCGACGCGGCGGACTATGCGCTGGGCCTGCCCGGGGCGATGGTCGGTACCGCCCTGCCGCAGGCCAACGCACCGCTGCGCGACCTCCTGCGCCAGCACGCCGAAGGACTGCTGGCGCGCCTGCCCAGCGCCAGCGTGAGCGGGAAAGTGGTGGCGCTGCTCGGCAAGCAGCTCGCCCACGGCGAGCCGGGCCGCGCGGCCCTGGCCTGCGAACTGGGCCTGAGCGAGCGCACCCTGCAGCGGCGCCTGGCGGAGGAAGGCAGCAGTTATCAACAGCTGCTCGCCGATACCCGCCGGCAGCTGGCGGAGCGTTATCTCGGCGAAGGCAACCTGTCGGCCACCGATATCGCCGCGCTGCTCGGCTACTCCGAGCCCAGCGTGTTCTTCCGCGCCTTCCGCCACTGGACGGGCCTGACGCCGGGCGAATACCGGCAGCGCTGCCGTCACGCGGAAAGCTGAGGCCAGACGGCTCCGGCCCCTCGCCGGAGCGGTTTTCCACAAACTTGTCTACAGCTTGCCCACAGACTGGCGCACAGGCCCGGCGTCAGCCGTTCATCCCGCGCGCATCGAGGAACGCCAGGAACGCCTCGCGGCTGGAGTAGCGCGGCTGGTAGCCGAACTCCTCCTTGAGCCGCCGGTTGTCCAGCACCGGCCGGTAGCGCAGGAAGTCCACCTGCTCCGGGCCGTACTTCGACAGCCCCAGCGGCTTGAGCACCCCGAGGCCGGCGCGCAGCAAGGGCGCCGGCCAGGAGCGGTATGGCTTGCCGAGCAGCCCGGCGATCTCGCGCAGCGACAGCGCGCCATCCCCCGCCAGGTTGTAGATGCCCTCGCTGCCCTGCTCCAGTCCCTGGCGGATCACGTTCACCACATCCTGGTCCCAGATGAACACGAAGCGGCTGGGGTGGCCGGTGACGCCCAGCAGGCGGCGCTGGCCGAACAGTTCGATAAGCGGGTTATGCACACGCCGGCCGAGGATGGTGCCCGGCCTGAGGACCAGTTGCTTGAGCTGTGGATAACGCTGCCGCGCGCTGGCCAGGAGCAGTTCGACTTCCTGCTTGTGGCGGGCATGGAGGAAGCGCGGATGGCCCCGCAGCGGCTGGCTCTCGTCGATCCACTCGGCATTGTCGGGGTGGTAGCCGTAGGCGGAGCCGGAACTGGTGACGATCAGTTGCGAAACGCCCCCCTCGCAGGCGGCCTCGATCAGCGTCCGGGTGCCGCCGACCTCGATGGCGTGCAGCTGCGCCTCGGACATTTCGCGCGGCGGATTGATCACCGCGGCGAGGTGCACGATGGCCTCGGGACGCCATGTCTCGATGCAGTGCCGCACCTTGGCGGGCACGCTGATGTCCAGTTGCAGCGGCTCGATGTTCGGGCGCAGCCCCTGCGAACCCAGGCAGCGGACATCGGCGGCGATCAGGGTCCAGTCGAGATGCTGCACGGCCAGCTCGTTGAGCAGGCTCTGACCAAGGAAACCGGCCGCACCGGTAATCAGCACACGCATGGTGCCTCCGAATCGCTCATCCCCGGCGAACGGCAGCGCCGTCCGTCGCCCGAGGCTATTCCGCCTCGCGAACGCCCACAGTGACGATAGAACCCGTGGGCGATGATGCAAGGAGCCAGCCAGCCGCAGAGCGGATTGCGGGTAGGTTCGGGGCGCCCGATCCGCTATCCTCATCGCTTTGCGTCCAGGCTCCCCGTTCATGCGTTGGTTGTTGTTCCCCCTGCTGTCCCTGCTGCTTGCCGGCTGGTCGTGCGCCGACCAGCGCCAGAAGGTCGAGGCCTATCAGCTGGAAAACGGCATGGGCGTGCTGTTCAAACCCACCGGCGAGAAGGGCCACGTCTCCATCCGCCTGATCGTCGGCGTCGGCTTCAGCGACTTCTCCTGCCACGACCGCCAGCTGCCGCACCTGATGGAGCACCTGTTCTTCAGCGGCCTGGACGGCGGCGACGAGGCCGACCTGGAAGCGCGCATGCAGGCCCTGGGCGGCCAGTGGAACGCCTATACCAGTGAAGGCGACACGGCCTTCGTCGTCGAGTCGCCGGCGGCGACCCAGCGCCAGGTGCTCGACCTGCTGCTCGAAGCCATCACCCGCACGCAGCTGGACGCCCGCAAGATCGCCTCGGCCAAGCAGGTGCTGGTGCGCGAGGACGGCGGCCACTATTCGCACCTGCAGCGCTGGCTCGACCACCAGAACGTCAGCCGCGCCGGCCAGGAGCAGCTCGCCGTGGAGCTGGGGCTGGCCTGCGCCGAACGCCCGCCGGTGGAACACCTGAACCAGGCCCAGCTGGACCAGCTGCGCAAGGACTGGTACGTGCCGGGCAACATGACGCTGATCATCGTCGGCGACCTCGATCCGCACCTGCCGGTGTACCTGGGCCGTACCTACGGCGCCCTGGTCGATCACGCCACCCCGGAACGCCGCGAGCTGCCGGTGATGAAGGGGCCGGCCGAGCGCCAGCGCACGCTGACCACCAGCCTGTTCGGCGAGAGCGCGGTGCTGCACTGGATATTCCCCGAGCCGGAAGACGCCGACAGCGCGTCCCTGGACCTCCTGCAGGCCTACCTCAACGATTTGCTCTACACCGAGCTGCGGGTCCGCCGCGAGCTGTCGTACGGCCCGTGGAGCGAGCGCAGCGCCTGGGCCAACCAGGGCTTCCTCAGCCTCAACGCGGACATCGAGCGCGACGACCAGGACGCCACGCTCGAGGCGTTGCACGAGGTGCTGGAGAGGATTCGCCACGACGGGCTGGACCCGGCGCGCTTCAGCCGCATCCAGCGCGTGGCCCGTGCCCAGCTGGCCTGGAGCACGCCGGGCAATGCGACGCTGGCGGACTATTACTGGGGCGCGCTGGCGGACTTCGACGACGGTCGCTTCCCCGACGAGGACAAGCGCCTGGCGAAGGTCAGCCTGCAACAGATGAACGAGCTGGCGCAGCGCCTGTTCAAGGACGACGGCTACCTGCGCATCGAGAAGCCGCTGCTGGACGACGACGCGGTCTACCCGCTGGCGGCGGTGGCCGTGCTGCTGGTCGCCGTGCTGCTGGGCCTTGCGTTGTGGCGCCGGCGAGGCTGAGGCCCCGCCGGACCAGGGGACTTCTTACAGGGCCAGGCGACGGACCACCTGGCAGGCGTCGTCCGGATCGAGCTGGGCGTGGAAGCCCAGTTCGCGGGCCATGTCGCGCATGTCGCGGTCCATGGAGGAATCGATCGAGTACATCTGGCTGAAGCCGTTGCGCTTGGCGACGTCGATCAGGTGGCGCATCAGCGCGACGTCCAGGCCCATCTGCTTCCAGCCATCGGCGACGGTCACCGCGCACTCGCACTGCTTGCCATCCACCGCCGCATAGCGGCTGATGCCGACTTCACACAGCTCGCCGTCGACATGGGTCAGCGCGATGAAGGCCATGGTCTGCTGGTAATCCACGTCCATCAGGTGGTCGAGCAGCCTCTCGTCGATCTTCACCTCGCCATGGAAGCGGAACTTGCGGGTCAAGGGCGACAGGCGTTCGAGGAACAGGCGTTCGCGTTCACGGTCTTCCGAACGCAGCGGGCGGATCAGCACGTGGCTGCCGTCGTCGAGGGTCTCGATCCAGTGATCGGCGCCTACAGCCCCGAGGGCTGCAAGCTCGGCTGAGTTGTGGGTGATCATTACGCGGTCTCCGCTGGCGAAGAGGGATGGGATTGAGCCTATCCTTCTCCTGCGGGTGCCGGGCGGGTCTGACATAAGTCAATGCCGCCCGGAACCACGCTGGGGCAGAACGCCGCAGCCCGCGCGGATGCGCGAGCCAGACGCTCAGGCGAAGAACCAGTAGCACACCCCGATCGATGCCAGCGCGCCGGCCAGGTCGGCCAGCAGCGCGCAGCCCACCGCGTGGCGGGCGCGCTGGATGCCGACCGAGCCGAAGTACACGGCCAGCACGTAGAAGGTGGTTTCCGTGCTGCCCTGCACCGTCGCCGCCACCAGCGCCGGGAAGCTGTCCACGCCGTGGGACTGCATGGTCTCCAGCAGCATGGCCCGCGCCGCGCTGCCGGAGAACGGCTTGACCAGCGCGGTGGGCAGGGCGTCGACGAAGCGGGTGTCCCAGCCGGCGCCCTCGACTATCCAGCGGATGCCGCCCAGCGCCATTTCCAGCGCGCCGGAGGCGCGCAGCACGCCGACCGCGCAGAGCATGGCCACCAGGTAGGGCAGCAGGCCCTTGGCGACGTCGAAGCCTTCCTTCGCGCCTTCGACGAAGGTTTCGTACACCGGCACCTTCTTCAGCCAGCCGAGCACCAGGAACAGCAGGATCAGGCCGAACAGGGTGAGGTTGCCCAGCAGCGAGGAGAGCTGCGCCAGGGCGGTCGCCGACAGGCCGGCGAGCACGGCCATGAACACGCCCAGGCCCACGGCGCCGGGAATCAGGTAGGCCAGCACCACCGGGTCCCACAGGCGCAGGCGCTGCATCAGCGCCACGCTGAGCAGGCCCACGAGCGTGGAGGCGCTGGTGGCCAGGAGGATCGGCAGGAACACCAGGGTCGGGTCGGCCGCGCCCTGCTGGGCGCGGTACATGAAGATGGTCACCGGCAGCAGGGTCAGCGACGAGGCGTTGAGCACCAGGAAGAGGATCTGCGCGTTGCTCGCGGTGGTGCTGCTGGGGTTGAGCTCCTGCAGCGCCTTCATGGCCTTCAGGCCGATGGGCGTGGCGGCGTTGTCCAGGCCCAGGCCGTTGGCGGCGAAGTTCAGGGTGATCAGACCGATGGCCGGGTGGCCGGCGGGCACTTCCGGCATCAGCCGGCGGAACAGCGGACCGAGCAGGACCGCGAGCCTTTCCACCAGCCCGGCCTTCTCGGCGATGCGCAGGAAGCCCAGCCACAGGGTCAGGGTGCCGAACAGCAGCACCATCACGTCCACCGACAGCTTGGCCATGGCGAACAGGCTTTCCACCATGGCGGCGAAGACGCCCGCCTCGCCCCCGAGCAGCCAGCGGGAAAGCGCGGTGACCGCCGCGACGATGAAAAAGCCCAGCCACAGGCCGTTGAGCATGCAGAGTCCCCCTTGGAATGGCCCGGATGATAGCGGCAGGAGCGCTCGCGGCGCCAGAAACGACAAGGCCCCGGACGTTGCCGGGGCCTTGTGGATAACCCTTGCGGGTCAGCGACTGACGGTGCCTTGCGCGCCTTCGGGCGCTTCCTCGGCGCGGCCTTCCTGCATGGCCTGCCAGTAGCGGGCGCCCTTCTGCGGGTCGTAGACACCTTCCCACTTGGCGATCACCAGCACGGCCAGGGCGTTGCCGATCACGTTCAGCGCGGTGCGCGCCATGTCCATGATGCGGTCGACGCCGGCGATGAAGGCCAGGCCTTCCAGCGGAATGCCCACGCTACCCAGGGTCGCCAGCAGCACCACGAAGGACACGCCCGGCACGCCGGCGATGCCCTTGGAGGTGACCATCAGGGTCAGCACCAGCACCAGCTGCTGGCCGATGGACAGGTCGATGCCGTAGAGCTGGGCGATGAAGATCGCCGCGATGCTCTGGTACAGGGTCGAGCCATCGAGGTTGAAGGAGTAGCCGGTGGGCACCACGAAGCTGCTCACCGCCTTGGGCGCGCCGTAGGCTTCCATCTTCTCGATGATGCGCGGCAGCACGGTCTCGGAGCTGGCGGTGGAATACGCCAGGACCAGTTCATCCTTGAAGATGCGCATCAGCTTGAGGATCGAGAAGCCGAACAGGCGCGCGACCAGGCCCAGCACCATGAAGGCGAAGAAGGCGATGGCGAAGTACACCAGCACCACCAGCTTGGCCAGCGGCAGCAGCGAGGCGAAGCCGAAGTTGGCCACGGTCACGGCGATCAGCGCGAACACGCCGATGGGGGCGTAGCACATGATCATGTGGGTGACGCGGAACATGGCCTCGGCCACGCCCTGGAACATCTTCACCAGCGGCTCGCGGGTCGGCGTCGGCAGCGAGGACAGTCCCAGGCCGAACATCACCGAGAAGAAGATGATCGGCAGCATCTCGCCGCGGGCCATGGCCGCGAAGATGTTCGACGGGATCAGGTTGAGGATGGTCTCGACGAGCGCGTGGTGGTGCGAGACTTCCTTGGCGGTCTCCGTGTACTTGGAGATATCCACAGTACCCAGGGTGCTCATGTCGATGCCGGCGCCGGGCTGGAACAGGTTCGCCAGCAGCAGGCCGACCACGATGGCGACGGTGGTGATGATCTCGAAGTAGAAAATGGTCTTCAGGCCGATCCGACCGAGTTTCTTCGCATCCCCCATGCCGGCGATGCCGACGATGAGCGAGGAAATCACGATCGGCACCACGATCATCTTGATCAGGCGGATGAAGATGTCGCCGGCCGGCTGGAGGATGTTGCCGATCCACCAGGCCTTGTCCGCGCTGAACTGGTTGAGCGCGGCGCCCAAGGCGATACCGAGTACCAGGCCGATGAGGATCTGCCAGGCGAGGCTGAGCTTGGCTTTGCCCATAGTTGAGTCACCCTTGATTCTTGTGGAAGTCGGGGTTCCGCCAGGCCAGCGGGGTACCGACGGCCTGCGAAAAAGGGGCGCATGATTCCTACGCCCCAGTCCCTCGTCTAATGCCGGAGGCGCCTACCCTATGCACGATCGGCATAGGAAAAGGCACTTGAAACAGGCGTTCCAGGTTTCCATCCCCTTGATTTTCTACACGGGTCAGGATTCCCGACGCCTGTCGCGCAGCGGTCTGTAAAGCCGGCTAGGCTGGATTCTGTCCGGCCGCCGATGGCCGTCATCCATGAAGAAAGGAGCCCGCGATGAAGAAGGTCCTGGTCCTTTATTACTCGATGTACGGTCATATCGAGCGCATGGCCCAAGCCGTCGCCGAAGGCGCCGGCAAGGTTCCCGGCGTCGAGGTGACGCTCAAGCGCGTGCCCGAGACCATGCCCGCGGACGTCGCTCGCAACGCGGGCGCGAAACTCGACCAGCAGGCCCCCGTGGCCAGCCCGCAGGAGCTGGCCGACTACGACGCGATCCTGTTCGGCTCCCCCACCCGCTTCGGCAACATGGCCGGGCAGATGCGCACCTTCCTCGACCAGACCGGCGCCCTGTGGATAAGTGGCGCGCTGATCGGCAAGTTCGCCAGCGTGTTCACCTCCACCGGTACCGGAGGCGGCGGCGAAACCACCATCACCTCGTTCTGGCACACCCTGGCGCACCACGGGATGGTGATTGTAGGCCTGCCCTACAGCGCGCCGGAATTGACCGATATCAGTGAACTTCGAGCGGGCTCGCCGTACGGAGCCGCTACCATCGCCGGTGCGGACGGCTCGCGCCAGCCCAGCGAGAAGGAACTGGCCCTGGCGCGATTCCAGGGCGAACACGTGGCCGGGCTGGCCGTTCGGCAGCAATGACCCGACCAGAAAAAGAACCAGAAAAAGGACGTTCCATGACGCGACTCCCGGTAGTACCCACCCTGCTGTTGGCCGGCGCCCTGGCGCTGGCCGGTTGCTCCAGCCAGAAGCCGGATGCCTCGCAGTATTCCGGCTTCCTCGGCGACTACTCCCAGCTCAAGCCCGCCACTTCGCCCAGCGGACAGCCGGTGCTGCGCTGGGTCGAGCCGAACCTGAAACTGAGCAACTACAGCTCGGTGCTGGTGGAGCAGCCGGTGTACTTCCCGCAGCCGAAGCCGACCGGGAAGGTCGACCAGGCGACCCTGAACGCGATTCCCGACTACCTCAGGCAGCAGATCGAGATGCAACTGGGCAGCCGCTACCGGGTGGTCCGGCAGGCCGACCGCGACACCCTGGTGCTGAGGACCGCGATCACCGGGGTGAACGTTTCCACCGAGGGGCTGCATGCCTACGAGGTGATCCCGATCGCCCTGGTGGTGGCGGCCACCTCGACCGCCATGGGGACCCGCGACCAGGACACCGAGGTCTATGTGGAACTGGAAGCGCTGGACGGCGCCACCAGCAGGCCGGTGGCCAGGGTGGTGCGCAAGGGGGCGGGCAAGACGCTGGAGAACGCCAGCACGCAGCTGACGCTGGAAGACCTGAAACCGGTGCTCGACGGCTGGGCGCGCGACGCCGCCACCTTCGCGCCGTAAGGCCTGGGCGCCGCGGAGCCGGGGTGAGGTGCAAGCCTCACGCCGGCTCCGTCGCAGCCGTTACCCTGACCCGGTCCGCCGCGGCGGAGGTACTCCCTGTACCCCTGGGTCGCTCAGGACCTGGATCATCCCGAGCATCCCGGCCCCCTGGTCATGCGCCGGCCGGCACGGGCAGGCCGGGCAGCAGATTGCGGATTCCCCCATCGCCAGGCTCCTTGTCCGCGGGAGGGGAAAGGTGTCAGCCCCGCCGGCGTCCGATGATGAACGACACGACGAACAGCACCAGGAAGAGTACGAACAGGATCTTGGCAATGCTGGTCGCGGTACCGGCGATACCGCCGAAACCGAGTACGCCGGCGATGATCGCGATGACCAGGAATGTCAGGGCCCAACTGAGCATGGGATTTCTCCTCTTCTCGTTATCGAGTCGGCGCTGCTGCCGGGACAGCGATTCTCCCCGGACGCTGGACAGGCAGCTGGCACACTCCGCAATCAGAACACCCAGCCACCGTGACGCACGGTCGCCGTTGGCGACTCGCCGGACGGTGCGGCCCGGTGCCAGCTGGCGTTATCCCAGGCCGGGAGCGGCTGTGGATAACGCGAGGCATCCGGCAGCGGGATGGAGCTGGATGTGCTGGGGATAAGTACGCCGGGATCGGTCGAGGCCCGGGACATCGGCTGCAGCTGGTAGATCAGCAACAGCAGCAGAGCAATGGCTATCAAGACCCGGCTCCAGACGTCGACTGGCGTTTCGTGGTTGTTCATCCCGCTTCTCCTGGCTATCGCCGCATCCTCGCCGCGCGGGCGGCATGGACTGGTTTCCAGGGGAATCTGCACGCCACGTGCCAGGCTCTTCCAGTCTTGTTTTTCCTTTGAAAACAATCAGTTGATTTATCCTCGAAGAGGATTTCCGCCGGCATCCTGCACGATTGCCGGGCTTTCGCCGTGCGTTTTGCAACCGCACCGGCGCAGGTCCCCCCGAACCGCCGGTCCATTCAGGCTGGCGGCCTGTCCCGCCACCTTCAGGTCGCGGGCGTCCACCTCGCGCACACCGCGGGTGTTGCGCGCGGCGTCGATCAGTTGCTGGCGCTCGGCATCGCTGGGCACCACGCCACGGAGGCTGACCACCCCATCACGGGTGGAGACGCCGATGGACAGCCCCCCCAGGGCATGGCGCGCCAGGACCTCGGCCTTGATCTGGCTGGTGATCCAGGCATCGCTGACCGCCGCCTGGGCGTCATTCACGGAGTCTTCCAGCTTCTTGGTCGACGAGCCCTCCGGCACCACCTTCAGGCGGTTATCCACAGAGGCGACGCCCTCGGTCTGCGCGGCGAGGTGGGCGGCCTGCCGGCTGGCCTCCTCGCTGGGCACCGTACCTTCCAGGGTGACCGCGCCCGCCTTGCTGGAGACCTTGATGTCCAGCCCCTCGGCGGGTTTGTCCAGCAGCAGCTTCGCCTTGACCCGGGCGGCCAGCGCCGCGTCGTCCCAGCGCTGCACCGCATCGCTGCGCGGTGCCTCGCCGCTGGCCAGCGCCGGATCGACGGTAATCCGGTTATCCACAGCGGTGATGCCTTCGACGCTCAGCGCTACCTGCGCCGCCAGTTCCCGCTGTTCCTCGCTGGCGACCTTGCCGCCCAGCACGGCACGGCCCTTTTCCACGTCCACGCTGAGCTGGAAAGGCTTGAGGTCACGGTTGAGATTGATGGCGGTCCAGATCGATCCCTCCTGGCGCGCCTCGGCCAGTTGTTCGGTGAGGGTGGATTCCCCGGCCTGGCCGACCAGCGGTTGGCTGGCCAGCAACACGCCGCCGAGGGCCATGGCAAGCAGCTTCGGGAAGGGCATGGTGTGCTCCTTGGCGTTCTTCTGTACTGCCATTAGAGACAGCACAACCCCCACGGCAGTGCCATGCCTGTTGATAAACCCTGTTATTTCAACGAATTACCCGATATGTGGATAACTTTTCCCCATGCACCCTGCCCGATGCGCCAGGGAAGGGGCTTTGCAACTTGCACGAAATTTCCGGGACTAAGAAATATCCTGAGCAAAATAGTGAGGAACACCCCGAATGGACGCTCCGCCTGAACAACAAGGCCGCATCCTTCTGGTCGATGACGAGCCCGCGATCCTGCGCTCGTTCCGCTATTGCCTGGAGGACGAGGGCTATAGCGTGGCGACCGCCGCCAGCGCCTCCCAGGCTGAAACGCTGCTGCAGCACCAGGTATTCGACCTGTGTTTCCTCGACCTGCGCCTGGGCGAAGACAACGGCCTGGACGTACTCGCCCAGATGCGCGTGCAGGCGCCCTGGATGCGGGTGGTGATAGTCACCGCCCATTCCGCCGTGGACAGCGCGGTGAACGCCATGCAGGGCGGCGCCGCCGATTACCTGGTCAAGCCCTGCAGCCCCGATCAGCTGCGCCTGGCCGCTGCCAAGCAGCTGGAGGTCCATCAGCTCACGGCGCGCATCGAGGTGCTGGAAGGCGAGATGCGCAAGCAGGGCGATGTGTTCGAATCGCAGAGCCCGGCCATGGCCGCCGTGCTGGAAACCGCCCGCCAGGTGGCCGCCACCGACGCCAATATCCTCATTCTCGGCGAGTCCGGCTCCGGCAAGGGCGAGCTGGCGCGGGCCATCCACGGCTGGAGCAAGCGGGTGAAGAAAGCCTGCGTGACCATCAACTGCCCGTCGCTGAATGCCGAGCTGACCGAAAGCGAGCTGTTCGGGCATGCCCGCGGCGCGTTCACCGGGGCCACCGAGAACACCCTCGGGCGCATCAGCCAGGCCGACGGCGGCACGCTGTTCCTCGACGAGATCGGCGACTTCCCCCTGGTCCTGCAGCCCAAGCTGCTGCGCTTCATCCAGGACAAGGAGTACGAGCGGGTCGGCGACCCGGTGACGCGCAACGCCGACGTGCGCATCCTCGCCGCGACCAACCGCGACCTGGCCGGCATGGTCGCCCAGGGCAGCTTCCGCGAGGACCTGCTGTACCGCCTGAACGTCATCGTGCTGAACCTGCCGCCGCTGCGCGAACGCGCCGAAGACATCCTCTGCCTCGCCGAGCGCTTCCTCGCCCGCTTCGTCAAGGACTACGGCCGTCCGGCCCGCGGCTTCACCGACGAGGCCCGCGACCTGCTGCGCCGCTATGGTTGGCCCGGCAACGTCCGCGAGCTGAGAAACGTGGTCGAACGTGCGAGCATCATCTGCAATCAGGAGCTGATCGGAATCGAGCACCTCGCCCCCGGCGAGCACTCGCCGAACGCCGCGCCACGCATCGGTGAAGCGCTCAGCCTGGAAGAGCTGGAAAAAGCCCATATCGCCGCCGTGATGGCCTCCAGCGCAACCCTCGACCAGGCGGCCAAGACCCTCGGCATCGACGCGTCCACGCTGTATCGCAAACGCAAGCAGTACAGCCTGTGAAACTGCGCCTGCCGCTGACATTGCGCACGCGGCTCTTCCTGAGCATCTCGGCGCTCATGACGGTGGCTCTGCTGGGGCTGCTGCTGGGGCTGTTCAGCGCGGTGTTCACCGGCCGCGAGCAGGCGGAGATCATCCAGCGCAATTTCGACACCGTCGAAGTCAGCCAGCAGTTGCGCCAGGCCCTGGGCGACCAGTTGATCCAGGTACTCAGCCCGGAGCCGGATGTCCAGCACCTGGAAGCCGCCCGCCAGCACTTCCGCGAGGCGCTGGTGCGTGGCCAGCAGCGCGCCTCCAGCGACACGGAACAGCAGTTCCTGCGGCAGATCGCCGATGCCCATCAGCGCTTCGTCGACGCCACGCGCAGCGCAGGCCCCGAACACCCCGCGCGGCTCGACGACAGCGACCTGGGCCGCAGCCTGGAGGACCTCCGGCAGAACCTGCTGGCCCTGCATGAATTCGCCATGCGCAACATCGACACCCAGCAAAGCGATGCCCGCACGCGTACGTTGCTGATCAGCGGGCTGCTCGGGCTGGTGGGCGTGGCCATCCTGCTGATCGGCTTCGTCACCGCCCATGGCATCGCCCGCCGCTTCGGTGCGCCGATCAGCGCCCTGGCCAAGGCGGCGGACAAGATCGGCCAGGGTGATTTCGACGTGACCCTGCCGATTTCCCCGGTGGCCGAGATGGCCGCCCTGAGCCGCCGCTTCGGCCTGATGGCGGAAGCCCTGCGCCTTTACCGGGAGAGCAATATCCAGGCCATCGGCTACGGTCGCCGGCGCCTGCAGGCGGTGCTCGACAGCATCGACTACGGCCTGGTGATCCTCGACCGCGCTGGCCGCATCGAACACGCCAACCCGGTCGCCAGCCGCCAGCTGTTCTCCCGGAGCGACCCGCACGGCCAGGAACTGGGCGCGCTGCTGGACAACCCGGAGCTGGCCCGGGCCATCCAGCAGGTGCTGGCGGGCAACCTGCTGGAGGAAACCCCGCTGGACCTGGTGGTGGAGGTGGGCGGCGAGCAGCGGCTGCTGACCTGGGGCATGTCCCCGGTGACCCACGACGACGGACGCAATATCGGCGCGGTGATGGTGGTCCGCGATGTCACCGAGCAGCGGGCCTTCGAGCGGGTGCGCAACGACTTCGTGCTGCGCGCCTCCCATGAGCTGCGCACGCCGATGACCGGCATGCACATGGCCTTCGGCCTGCTCTCCGAGCGCCTGAGCTTCCCCGAGGGCTCCCGCGAGCACGACCTGATCAGCACGGTCGACGAGGAGATGCGCCGGCTGGTGCTGCTGATCGGCGACCTGCTGAATTTTTCCCGTTACCAGAGCGGCACGCAGAAACTCGACCTGCAGCCCTGCGACGTCGTCGATATCCTCGCGCAGACCAGGCAGCGCTTCGAAGAACAGGCGAGCAGCCAGTTCATCGACATCCAGCTGGAAACCGCCGCGGACCTGCCGCCGCTCAACCTCGATCGCCTGCAGATCGAGCGGGTCATCGACAACCTGGTCAGCAACGCCCTGCGCCACACCCCCGAGGGCGGCGTGATACGGCTGCAGGCGCGTTGCCACGACGAGCGGGTGGCGATCGTCGTGGAGGACAACGGCGACGGGATTCCCTTCAGCCAGCAGAGCCGCATCTTCGAACCCTTCGTCCAGGTCGGCCACAAGAAAGGCGGCGCCGGCCTCGGCCTGGCCCTGTGCAAGGAGATCGTGCAGTTGCACGGCGGGCGCATCATCCTGCAGTCGCAGCCGGGCAAGGGCTCGCGCTTCTACGTGCTGCTGCCGTTCTAGCTGGTCGGCACGGCGAGCAGCAGCGCGGCGGTTTCCAGGTCCGGCTCGCCGTCGAAACGGTGCGGGCGGAAGCGCATCTGGAAGGCCGCGATCACATTGCGGGTCTGCTCATCCAGCACGCCGTTGAGCGGCACCGCGTAGCCGTGGCGCGCCAGCTGCTGCTGGAACCATCCCGGGTCGGGCAACTGGCCGTTCAGCTCACCGAGGCGGCGCGCGATTTCCCCCGGCTTCGGCCAGGGGATCAGGCCGGCGTCGGCGAGTCTCTTCCAGGGGAACAGCGGGCCCGGATCGACCTTGCGCTGCGGGGCGATGTCGCTGTGGCCGAGGATGTGTTCCGGGGTGATGCCCTGGCGCTTGCCGATGTCCTTGAGCAGGGCGATCAGCGCATCGATCTGCGCGTCCGGATAGGGGTACCAGATCTTGCCGCTGGGGGTTTCGCGGTAGCCGGGGTTGACCAGTTCGATGCCGATCGAGGTGGAGTTCAGCCAGGTGCGGCCCTGCCACTCGCTCTGCCCGGCGTGCCAGGCGCGGCGGTTCTCGTCCACCAGCTGGTAGATGGTCGGCGGCTGGTCGCCGATCAGGTAGTGGGCGCTGACTTCGCCGCGGGTCAGGACCTTCAGCGAGCGCTCCAGGTTCTCCGAGGTGTAGTGGATGATGACGTACTGGATGCGGCTGTCCTGGTTCCGCGAGACGTGCTCGCGATCGATCTGCAGCCCCTGCCCGGCACAGCCGGCGAGCAACAGGGCGGACAGGACGAGGCTGAGGGCGCGGATGGTCATCGGGTCACTCACGCTGCGATGTGCAGGACGCTGCGCAGGTTCTGCAGGAGCATGTTCACGCTGAGCATGATCAGCAGCATGCCGGCCAGGCGCTCCACGGCGGTCAGTCCTCGGGGGCCGAGGAAGCGCTGGAGGAACGAGGCCTGCAACAGGATCAGTGCCGTCGCCGCCCAGGCCAGGATCACCGCCAGGTACAGCTCCCACAACGGACCAGTGTAGGTGGTGCGCAGGGTGATCAGCATGGCCAGCGCCGAGGGACCGGCCACCGCCGGCGTCGCCAGCGGCACCAGCAGCGGCTCGCTGTCGGGCATGTCGCCCAGCACGCCCTGCGGGGTCGGGAAGATCAGACGCATGGCGACCACGAAGAGAATGATGCCGCCGGCGATTCCGGTGGCTTCCTTCGACAGCCCGAGGCCGGTGAGGATGTGCTCGCCGAGCGTGAGGAAGAGCAGCAGCAGGCCGAGCGCGAACAGCAGCTCGCGCAACGCGACCTTGAGCCGGCGCTCGGCCGGGACGGATTTCAGGGCGGCGAGGAATACCGCGATGTTGCCGAACGGGTCGGTGATCAGAAAGATCAGGACGGCGACGCCGAGCATGATCGGAAGACTCCGGCAGGAAGAAAACCCCGGGCCGGGCGGCAGCGCGGATCGGGGAACATCTGTGAATGATGGGACGGAATGACGCCAGCCTGTGAATAAAAAACTATCCACAGGCTGGACGGGGGAGCATCAGGATTTCTTGATCTTTTCCGGACGCTTCCAGCCTTCGATCACCCGCTGCTTGGCGCGGCCGACCGCGAGGGTGCTGGGCGGAACCTCGGCGGTGATAGTGGAACCCGCGCCAGTGGTGGCGCCGGTGCCGATATCCACAGGAGCCACCAGCGAATTGTTGGAGCCGATGAAGACGTCCTCGCCGATGGTGGTGCGCCACTTGTTGGCGCCATCGTAGTTGCAGGTGATGGTGCCGGCGCCGATGTTGGTGCGCGCGCCGATCTCGCTGTCGCCCAGGTAGGTCAGGTGGCCGACCTTGACGCCGTCCTGCAGGTGGGCGTTCTTCAGCTCGACGAAGTTACCCACATGCACCTTGCGCTCCAGCACGCTGCCCGGACGCAGGCGGGCGAACGGGCCGACATCGCTGTCCGGGCCGACGTGGGCGCCTTCCAGGTGCGAGTTGGCCTTGATGATGGCGCCACGGCGCAGGGTGCTGTCCTTGATGTAGCAGTTCGGGCCGATCGAAACAAAGTCCTCGATCTCCACCTGGCCTTCGAGGATCACGTTGACGTCGATCTGCACGTCGCGGCCGACGCTGACCTCGCCGCGCACGTCGAAGCGCGCCGGGTCGATCAGGGTCACGCCCTGGGCCATCAGGCGGCGCGCCATGCGCAGCTGGTAGAAGCGCTCCAGCTCGGAAAGCTGCAGGCGGTCGTTGGCGCCCTGGACTTCCATCGCGGCCTGCGGCTGCGCGGTGGCCACGCGCAGGCCGTCGGCCACGGCCATGGCGATCACGTCGGTGAGGTAGTACTCGCCCTGGGCGTTGGAATTGGACAGGCGCGACAGCCAGCCGGCCAGACGCTCGCGCGGCACGGCGAGGATGCCGGTGTTGCCTTCGCGGATGGCGCGCTGCTCGGGGGTGGCGTCCTTCTGCTCGACGATGGCCTGAACCTCGCCGGAGGCAGCGCGGATGATGCGGCCGTAGCCGGTCGGGTCATCCAGCTCGACGGTGAGCAGCGCCAGTTGTTCGGCAGTGGCCTGGGCCATCAGCCGCTCGAGGGTCGGCTGCTCGATCAGCGGCACGTCGCCGTAGAGGATCAGCACCTTGTCCGCACTCAGGAACGGCGCGGCCTGGGCCACGGCGTGGCCGGTGCCGAGCTGCTGCTCCTGGATCACGAAATTCAGGTCATCCGCCTGCAGCCGTTCGCGCACGAGTTCCGCGCCGTGTCCGATCACCACATGGATGCGGGAAGGGCCGAGCGTGCGCGCGGTATCGATCACATGGGCGAGCATCGGCTTGCCGGCAACCGGGTGCAGGACCTTCGGCAGGGCCGAACGCATGCGCGTGCCCTGGCCGGCGGCGAGAATGACGATTTCGAGGGACATGAGTGACAGACCGTCCTGGTAAGCGGGGCGGACCCCGGCGTGGAAAAAGAAAAAGGGTAGCCAAGGCTACCCTTTTCCAATTTGTCGCTGAAGCCCCGAAGGGCTTCGCGCGGCTTAGCCGCCGAACTTCTTGCGAACCTGCTGGACCGTGCGCAGTTGCGCTGCGGCTTCGGCCAGGCGGGCTGCGGCGGAGCTGTAGTCGAACTCGGCACCTTTGGTGTGCAGAGCCTTCTCAGCTTCCTTCAGTGCGGTCTGGGCAGCCGCTTCGTCGAGGTCGCCGGCGCGAATCACGGTGTCGGCGAGAACCTTGACCATGTTCGGCTGTACTTCGAGGAAGCCGCCGGAGATGTAGTACACCTCCTGCTCGCCACCCTGCTTCACCAGGCGGATCGGACCCGGCTTGAGCTCGGTGATCAGCGGCGCGTGGCCCGGAGCGATACCCAGATCACCCAGGGAGCCGTGCGCAACGACCAGCTCGACCAGACCGGAGAAGATCTCCGCTTCGGCGCTGACGATGTCGCAGTGGACAGTAATAGCCATACCCTTGCCTCACGTAAGCGCCCGTTGCCGGGCGCACGGATTACAGCTTCTTCGCTTTCTCGATGGCTTCTTCGATGCCGCCGACCATGTAGAACGCCTGCTCGGGCAGGTGGTCGTAGTCGCCGTTGAGGATGCCTTTGAAGCCAGCGATGGTGTCCTTCAGGGAGACGTACTTGCCCGGCGAGCCGGTGAAGACTTCTGCCACGAAGAACGGCTGGGACAGGAAGCGCTGGATCTTACGAGCACGGGCCACCAGCAACTTGTCGGACTCGGACAGTTCGTCCATGCCGAGGATCGCGATGATGTCCTTCAGTTCCTTGTAGCGCTGCAGGATGTACTGCACGCCACGGGCGGCGTCGTAGTGATCCTGGCCGATGACCAGCGGGTCCAGCTGACGGGAGGTGGAGTCCAGCGGGTCCACGGCCGGGTAGATACCCAGCGAGGCGATGTCACGGGACAGTACCACGGTGGCGTCGAGGTGGGCGAAGGTGGTCGCCGGGCTCGGGTCGGTCAGGTCGTCCGCGGGAACGTATACGGCCTGGATCGAGGTGATCGAGCCTTGCTTGGTGGAGGTGATGCGCTCCTGCAGAACGCCCATCTCTTCGGCCAGGGTCGGCTGATAACCTACTGCGGACGGCATACGGCCCAGCAGTGCGGACACTTCGGTACCGGCGAGGGTGTAACGGTAGATGTTGTCGATGAACAGCAGTACGTCACGGCCTTCGTCACGGAACTTCTCGGCCATGGTCAGGCCGGTCAGGGCAACGCGCAGACGGTTTCCCGGCGGCTCGTTCATCTGGCCGTATACCAGGGCTACCTTGTCCAGTACGTTGGAGTCCTTCATCTCGTGGTAGAAGTCGTTGCCCTCACGGGTACGCTCGCCCACACCCGCGAACACGGAGTAACCGCTGTGCTCGATGGCGATGTTACGGATCAGCTCCATCATGTTCACGGTCTTGCCTACACCGGCGCCACCGAACAGACCGACCTTACCGCCCTTGGCGAACGGGCAGACCAGGTCGATTACCTTGATGCCGGTTTCCAGCAGCTCGTTGCCGCCAGCCTGATCGGCATAGGAGGGAGCTTCGCGGTGGATACCCCAACGCTCTTCTTCGCCGATGGGACCGGCTTCGTCGATCGGGTTGCCCAGTACGTCCATGATCCGGCCCAGGGTCGCTTTACCGACCGGTACGGAGATGGCTGCGCCGGTGCTTTCCACGTTCAGGCCACGCTTGAGGCCTTCGGTGGAACCCATCGCAATGGAACGGACCACGCCGTCGCCCAGCTGCTGCTGAACTTCGAGGGTGGTTTCGACGCCCTGAACCTTCAGGGCCTCATAGATGTTCGGCACGGCATCGCGCGGGAATTCCACGTCGATCACGGCGCCGATGATTTGAACGATACGTCCGCTACTCATGTCTGGTTCCTCTGAATTTTGAACCTGTTCTTACACCGCGGCAGCGCCGCCGACGATTTCCGAGATTTCCTGGGTGATCGCCGCCTGACGTGCCTTGTTGTAGACCAGCTGGAGTTCGCTGATCAGATCACCGGCGTTGTCGGTAGCGTTCTTCATTGCAATCATCCGGGCCGCCTGCTCGCAGGCGTTGTTCTCAACCACCGCCTGATACACCTGGGATTCCACGTAGCGCACCAGCAGGCCGTCGAGGAGGGCCTTGGCGTCGGGCTCGTAGAGGTAGTCCCAGTGGTGTTTCAGGTCTTCGTTGTCCTCGGCCACCAGCGGAATCATCTGCTCCACGGTCGGCTTCTGGGTCATGGTGTTGATGAACTTGTTGGAAACCACGTACAGGCGATCGATACGCCCTTCCAGGTAGGCATCCAGCATGACCTTGACGCTGCCGATCAGATCGTTGATCGACGGCTCTTCGCCCAGGTGACTGATGGCCGCAACGACGTTGCCGCCATAGTTCTTGAAGAAGGATGCGCCCTTGGCACCGATCACGCAGAGGTCGATCTCCGCGCCACGATCGCGCTGGGCCGCCATGTCCTTGACGAGCGCCTTGAACAGGTTGATGTTCAGGCCGCCGGCCAGACCACGGTCGGAGCTCACCACGATGTAGCCGACGCGCTTGACTTCACGCTCGACCATGAACGGATGACGGTACTCGGGGTTGGCGTTGGCCAGATGGCCGATCACCTGGCGAATGCGCTCCGCGTAGGGACGGCCGGACGCCATGCGCAGTTGTGCCTTGCGCATTTTGCTCACCGCCACCTTTTCCATGGCATTGGTGATTTTTTGCGTGCTTTTGATGCTCGCAATCTTGCTGCGAATCTCTTTTGCGCCTGCCATTTCACACCTATCGGGTTAGCAGGCGGGGGCCGTTACCGACCCCCGCTGCGGCTTACCAGGTTTGGGTGGCCTTGAACTTCTCGATGCCGGCCTTGATGCCTGCGTCGATTTCGTCGTTGAAGTCACCCTTCTCGTTGATCTTCGCCAGCAGAGCGGCGTGCTCACGCTGGAAGTAGGAGATCAACGCCTGTTCGAAGGCGCCCACTTTGGCGATCTCGATGTCCTGCAGAAAGCCACGCTCGGCGGCGTACAGGGACAGCGACATCTCGGCGATGGACATCGGCGCGTACTGCTTCTGCTTCATCAGCTCGGTAACGCGCTGACCATGCTCGAGCTGCTTGCGGGTCGCGTCGTCCAGGTCCGAGGCGAACTGGGCGAAGGCCGCCAGTTCACGGTACTGGGCCAGCGCGGTACGGATGCCGCCGGACAGCTTCTTGATGATCTTGGTCTGGGCCGCGCCACCAACGCGGGATACCGAGATACCGGCGTTGACGGCCGGACGGATACCCGAGTTGAACATGGAGGTTTCCAGGAAGATCTGACCGTCGGTGATGGAGATCACGTTGGTCGGAACGAACGCGGAAACGTCACCAGCCTGGGTTTCGATAATCGGCAGGGCGGTCAGGGAACCGGTCTTGCCTTTCACTTCGCCGTTGGTGAACTTCTCGACGTACTCTTCGGAAACGCGGGATGCGCGCTCCAGCAGACGGCTGTGGAGATAGAACACGTCGCCCGGGTAGGCTTCACGGCCCGGCGGACGGCGCAGCAGCAGGGAGATCTGGCGGTAGGCAACGGCCTGCTTGGACAGGTCGTCGTACACGATCAGGGCGTCTTCACCGCGGTCGCGGAAGTATTCGCCCATGGTGCAGCCGGAGTACGGCGCCAGGTACTGCAGAGCAGCGGATTCGGAGGCACTGGCAACCACCACGATGGTGTTGGCCAGGGCGCCGTTCTCTTCCAGCTTGCGTACGACGTTGGCGATGGTCGATTGCTTCTGACCGATGGCCACGTAGACGCAGCGGATGCCGCTGTCTTTCTGGTTGATGATGGCGTCAACGGCCAGGGCGGTCTTGCCGATCTGACGGTCACCGATGACCAGCTCGCGCTGGCCACGGCCTACCGGGATCATGGCGTCGACCGACTTGTAACCGGTCTGGACCGGCTGGTCTACCGACTTACGCCAGATCACGCCCGGCGCCACTTTCTCGACGGCGTCGGTCAGCTTGGCATCGATCGGGCCTTTGCCATCGATCGGGTTGCCCAGTGCGTCGACCACGCGACCCAGCAGTTCCGGACCAACCGGTACTTCCAGGATGCGGCCGGTGCACTTGGCGTTCATGCCTTCTTTGAGGTCCTGGTATTCACCCAGAACCACGGCGCCGACGGAGTCTTGCTCCAGGTTCAGCGCCATACCGTAGACGCCGCCCGGGAATTCGATCATCTCGCCGTACATGACGTCGGCCAGACCGAAGATGCGCACGATGCCATCGGAAACACTGACGATGGTGCCTTCGTTGCGCGCTTGCGAAGCTACATCGAGTTTCTCGATGCGCCCCTTGATGATTTCACTAATTTCGGAAGGATTGAGTTGCTGCATGCCGCTGCCCCTTCAAACTCAAGATTTCAACGCTTCGGCCAGTTTCGCGAGCTTGCCGCGCACCGAGCCATCGATTACCAAGTCACCGGCGCGGATCACCACGCCGCCGATCAGGCTCGCGTCTTCCGACGCATGAAGTCGCACTTCGCGACTGAGCCGGGCGCTGAGAGCCTTGGCGAGTTTGTCCTGCTGTTCCTGGTCCAGGGCGAAGGCACTGGTGACCTCGACCTCGACCAGCTTTTCCTGCTCGGCCTTGAGTTGCTCGAACATCTCGAAGATGGTCGGCAGCAGGTCGAGCCGCTTGTTTTCAGCCACAGTCCGGACGAAGTTCTGGGCCGGAGCATTGAGCTTGTCGCCACACACGTCGATCAGCGCATCAGCCTTGGCTGCGGCGGTCAGCTGGGGCTCTTTGAGCAGCTGGCGCACGGTGTCGTCCTGCGACACTGCAGCCAGCACACCCAGAGCAGCGGACCAATCGGCCAATTGCTGATGAGCCTGGGCGTACTCGAAAGCCGCCTTCGCGTAAGGACGAGCCAACGTGGTCAGTTCTGCCATATCGCCCTCGCTTAGATCTCGGCGGCCAGTTGATCAACCAGCTGCTTTTGCGCGTTGGCATCGATCGAAGCACCCAGGATCCTCTCGGCGCCGGAGACGGCCAGGGCACCCACTTGGGCACGCAGGGCGTCCTTGACGCTGTTGAGTTCCTGCTCGATCTGAGCCTTGGCCTGGGCAACCATGCGGTCACCTTCGGCACGAGCCTGTTCGCGAGCTTCGTCAACGATCTGGTTAGCGCTCTTCTTCGCCTGCTCGACGATTTCAGCTGCCTGAGCCTTGGCTTCGCGCAGTTGCTGACCCGCTTTCTCGTGGGCCAGTTCCAGGTCGCGAGCTGCGCGGTTGGCAGCGTCCAGACCGTCGGCGATCTTCTTCTGACGCTCGTGCAGAGCCGCGATAACCGGCGGCCATACGAACTTCATGCAGAAGATGACGAAGATGGCGAACGCGATGGCCTGGCCGATCAGAGTTGCATTAATGTTCACGCCAATACCTCGCTCGTTCGTTGTTCAGTCACAGATTTCCGGATGTCGGAAATTACTGGGCAACCTGAGCAATGAACGGGTTAGCGAAGGTGAAGAACAGAGCGATACCAACACCGATCATGGTTACGGCGTCGAGCAGACCGGCCACGATGAACATTTTCACCTGCAGCATCGGGACCATTTCCGGCTGGCGAGCAGCGCCTTCCAGGAACTTGCCGCCCAGCAGGCCGAAGCCGATGGCGGTACCCAGAGCGCCCAGACCGATCAGCAGAGCAACGGCGATAGCAGTGAGTCCAACTACAGTTTCCATTTTTCCTCCCGACTTTTTGTCGTGTTGGTTAAAGGTGAAGCAAGTTAAGGTGGTGAAACTCTTCTTTCACCCCCTCCCAAGCGGGAGAGGGCGTACAGAATTCAGGGATCAGTGGCTGTCTTCGTGGGCCATCGACAGGTAGACGATGGTCAGCATCATGAAGATGAACGCCTGCAGGGTGATGATCAGGATGTGGAACACGGCCCACGCCCAGTTCAGCACGACGCCCATGCCGCCCAGCCAGAGGATGCCGGCGCCGAACATCACGGCGATCAGGATGAAGATCAGCTCGCCGGCGTACATGTTGCCGAACAGACGCAGTGCCAGGGATACCGGCTTGGCGATCAGGGTCACGAACTCGAGCAGGAAGTTCACCGGGATCAGGATGATCTGAACCACGATGTTGCTGCTGTGGAACGGGTGCAGGGTGAGTTCGCCGAGGAAGCCGCCGATGCCCTTGACCTTGATGCTGTAGAAGATGATCAGCGCGAACACCGCGATCGACATGCCGAAGGTGGCGTTCGGGTCGGTGGTGGCCACGGCGCGGAAGAACAGGTGCTCGTTGCCGGTGATCTTCGCCGCCAGCAGCGGCAGGAAGTCCACGGGCACCAGGTCGACCAGGTTCATCAGGAAGATCCAGACGAACACGGTCAGCGCCAGCGGTGCGATGAGCGGGTTACGGCCGTGGAAGGTGTCCTTCACGCTGCCGTCGACGAACTCGACCAGAACTTCGACGAAGTTCTGCAGGCCGCCAGGTTGACCGCTGGTAGCCTTCTTGGCCGCCATGCGGAAGATGAAGATGAATACCAGGCCGAGGAATACGGACCAACCCAGGGTATCAACGTGGAATGCCCAGAAGCCCATATCCTTGGCTTGTTCGGCGGTGTGGGCGAACCCCCAGGAACCGTCCTGCAGACGACCGAAGGTCAGGTTCTGCAAGTGGTGCTGGATGTAACCCGAAGCGCTTTCTGCTGCCATGTTTGCCTCAATCGCTCTAAGGTCTTGTAAATGTGTTTCGCATCAACAGGGGTGCAAACCAGCTGACCACCAGGGTCAGGAGGTAGATGCCGAACAGCGCCAGGGGCGCCAGCGGCTTCACACCTGCGAACGCCAGTGCGAAAAGCACTGCCGTCAGAATCAGTTTCCCCGCTTCACCGGCATAGAAGGACCGGACTATCAGCTGGGCAGAGCGGGCGCCGCTATAACGGAACGCCTTGCGAGCAAAGTACAGATTCGGCAACCACGCAATCAGGCCACCCAGCAGGCCGGAATAGCCTGCGACCGATCCCCGGGCAAACCACAGGGCCGCTGCCCCCATGAGCAGCACCACCAGCTGGACGAGCAACAGGCGAAAAGCCGGTTGGCGATGGAAGGGCAGGCGATTGGGCTTGCGGGGTTCCATCTGTCTCAAAGTCCTCTGGTGTCGGCTTCGCAAATCAACAACTTGGCATAGTTTGTGCCGACAAAATTGCGCGCAGAGTATAGGGGGCGCGGCATACCCGTTCAACCGTCAGGTAGTGATTTCCGACGACCCCTACATATACGTTCGTATCAGCGGATGTGGGCGAGAACGCCCTGAAGTTCGTCGAGGGAGTTGTAGCGGATCACCAACTGTCCCTTGCCCTTCTGTCCGTGGCGAATCTGCACCGGAGCGCCCAGGCGCTCGGCCAGACGCTGTTCCAGGCGGCTGATGTCCGGGTCGCTCTTGACCGCTTTGACAGGTTCCGCCGGGGCATTGAGCCACTGGCGCACCAGGGCTTCGGTCTGGCGCACGGTGAGGCCCCGTGCGACAACATGTCGCGCGCCCTCGACCTGCCGGTTTTCCGGCAAACCGAGCAGGGCACGGGCATGGCCCATCTCCAGGTCGCCATGGGACAACAGGGTCTTGATCTCTTCCGGCAGGGCGATCAGGCGCAGCAGGTTGGCCACGGTCACGCGGGACTTGCCGACGGCGTCGGCGACCTGCTGCTGGGTCAGCTGGAATTCCTGCTGCAGGCGCTGCAGCGCGGCGGCTTCCTCGATGGGGTTGAGGTCCTCGCGCTGGATGTTCTCGATCAGCGCCATGGCGATGGCGGCTTCGTCCGGCACTTCGCGGACCATGGCCGGGATCCGCTCCAGGCCGGCCTGCTGGCTGGCACGCCAGCGGCGCTCGCCGGCGATGATCTCGTAGCGGCCCTTGTCGATCGGGCGCACCACGATCGGCTGCATCACGCCCTGGGCCTTGATGGACTGGGCGAGTTCTTCCAGGGCTTGCGGGTCCATGTCGCGGCGCGGCTGGTATTTGCCGCGCTGGATCAGGTCCAGCGGCAGGTGCTGGAGTTCCTTGCTGTCGACCTGGACGGCTTCTTCCTGCAGGGTAGCGGCGCTGGAGCCACTGAGCAGGGCGTCCAGCCCGCGTCCGAGACCTCGTTTCTTGGCGGCCATGCGGGTTCCTTAATCTCTCAGGCGGGGGCGGTGGTGCGGGCGGAACGCTGGCGGCGCACCAGCTCGCCGGCCAGCGCCAGGTAGGCGATGGCACCGCGGGATTGCTTGTCGTAGACCAGCGCCGGCATGCCGAAGCTGGGCGCCTCGGCCAGTCGCACATTGCGCGGGATCACGGTGGTGTAGAGCTTGTCGCCGAAATGCTCCTGCAGCTGCGCGCTGACGTCGTTGGTCAGGCTGATGCGCGGGTCGTACATGGTACGCAGCAGGCCTTCGATCTTCAGCGCCGGATTCAGCCGCTCGGCGATGCGCTGGATGCTGTTCATCAGGTCGGTCAGGCCTTCCAGCGCGTAGTACTCGCACTGCATCGGGATGATCACGCCGTCCGAGGCGGACAGGGCGTTGACGGTCAGCATCGACAGCGACGGCGGGCAGTCGATGAGGATGAAATCGTAGTTCTCGCGGATCGGCGCCAGCGCCTGGCGCAGGCGGTGCTCCTTCATGTCCATCTCCAGCAGCACCACTTCCGCGGCGGTGAGGTCGCGGTTGGCGGGCAGCAGCTGGTAGCCACCGTGCTCGGAGAACTGCATGGCCTGGGCCAGGTCGCATTCGCCGGTCAGCACGTCGTAGATGGAATGTTCCAGGGACAACTTATCCACACCGCTGCCGGTGGTGGCGTTGCCCTGTGGATCGAGGTCGATCAACAGTACGCGGCGCTTGGTGGCGACCAGCGATGCGGCGAGGTTGATGCAGGTCGTGGTCTTGCCGACGCCGCCTTTCTGGTTGGCGATCGCGAATACCTTAGCCATGGTTTTCCCCACTCCCCGTCATGCAATGCGGCGCAGTATCAGCAGATGGCGCTGGCCTTGGCAACCCGGCACCGCCAGAGCGTGTTCGGCTTCGACCCGGAAATCTTCCGGGAGTGCCGCGAGCTCCTCGCTGGGGTGTACGCCTTTCATGGCCAGCCAGTTGGTCCGGGTGTCGCCGAGGTGGCGCGTCCAGTTGGTGAAGTCCTCGAGACTGCTGAACGCCCGGGAGACGATGCCGTTGAACGGTTGCTCGGGCTGGAAGGCCTCCACCCGGCTGTGGATAACCTGCAGGTTGTCCAGCTTCAGCTCCAGCTTCACCTGGGTGAGGAAGCGGGTCTTCTTGCCATTGCTGTCGAGCAGGGTCAGGGACTTGCCGGGGAACAGGATGGCCAGCGGAATGCCGGGCATGCCGCCGCCGCTGCCGACGTCCAGCCAGCGTTCGCCGCCGGCGGCTTCGAACTGCGGGACGATACTCAGGCTGTCGAGCAGGTGGCGCGAGACCATTTCGTCCACATCTCGGACGGCGGTCAGGTTGTACGCCTTGTTCCACTTGGCCAGCAGGGCCAGGTAGTCGAGCAGCCGCTGCTGGATGGTTGCGTCGATGTTCAGGCCGAGCGTTTCGATGCCACGCGCGAGTTCGTCGGCGTGGCGGGCGTTGACCAGGGACATCAGGCGCTCTGCTCCAGCTGACGGCCGGACGAGCGCTTCTTCAGATGGATCAGCAGCAGGGAGATCGCCGCCGGGGTCACGCCCGGGATGCGGCCGGCCTGCCCTAGGGTTTCCGGACGGGCGTTGCCCAGCTTGAGCTGGATCTCCTTGGACAGGCCGGAGATCGACTGGTAATCGATATCCACAGGCAGCCGGGTGTCCTCGCTGGCGCGCAGGCGGGCGATCTCTTCCTGCTGGCGGTCGATGTAGCCGGCGTACTTGGTGCGGATTTCCACCTGCTCGGCGACCTGCGGGTCTTCCGCGCCGGCACCGGTCACTTCGGCGAGGCTTGCGTAGTCGATTTCCGGCCGGGCCAGCAGGTTCAGCAGGTTGTACTCATGGGCCAGCGGTGTACCGAAGCGCGCGGAAATGGCATCGCCTTGCGGGGTGTTCGGACGAACCCAGGTGCTCTTCAGGCGCTGCTCTTCACGCTCGATGCCTTCGCGCTTGGCTTCGAAGGCCGCCCAGCGGTGGTCGTCGATCAGGCCCAGTTCGCGGGCTTTTTCGGTCAGGCGCAGATCGGCATTGTCCTCGCGCAGGATCAGCCGGTATTCGGCGCGCGAGGTGAACATGCGGTACGGCTCCTGGGTGCCGAGGGTGATCAGGTCGTCGACCAGCACACCGATGTACGCCTCGTCGCGGCGCGGGCACCAGCTGTCGCGGCCCTGGGCACGCAGCGCGGCGTTGGTGCCGGCGAGCAGGCCCTGGGCGCCGGCCTCTTCGTAGCCGGTGGTGCCGTTGATCTGGCCGGCGAAGAACAGCCCGCCGATGACCTTGGTCTCCAGGCTGTACTTCAGGTCGCGCGGATCGAAGTAGTCGTATTCGATGGCGTAGCCGGGACGCACGATGTGGGCGTTCTCCATGCCGCGGATCGAACGGACGATATCCAGCTGCACGTCGAAGGGCAGCGACGTGGAAATGCCGTTCGGGTACAGCTCATGAGTGGTCAGGCCTTCCGGTTCGAGGAATACCTGATGGCTGTCCTTGTCGGCGAAGCGATGGATTTTGTCCTCGATCGACGGGCAGTAGCGCGGACCGACGCCCTCGATGACCCCGGAGTACATGGGCGAACGATCGAGGTTGGCGGCGATGATCTCGTGGGTGCGCGCGTTGGTATGGGTGATCCAGCAGCTGACCTGGCGCGGATGCATCTCCTGCGAACCGAGGAAGGACATCACCGGAGTCGGCGTGTCGCCCGGTTGTTCGGTCATCACGCTGAAATCGACGCTGCGACCATCGATTCGCGGCGGTGTGCCGGTCTTCAGGCGACCGACGCGTAGCGGCAGTTCACGCAGGCGCCTGGCCAGAGCGATGGACGGCGGGTCGCCGGCACGGCCACCGGAGTAATTCTCCAGGCCGATGTGGATAAGTCCGCCAAGGAAGGTACCGGCGGTGAGGACGACGTTATCCGCATGGAATTTCAGACCCATCTGGGTCACCACGCCGCGCACCTGATCCTGCTCGACGATCAGGTCGTCGCAGGCCTGCTGGAATATCCACAGGTTCGGCTGGTTTTCCAGTATCTCGCGCACCGCGGCCTTGTAGAGGATGCGGTCGGCTTGCGCACGGGTTGCACGTACGGCGGGCCCTTTGCGGCTGTTGAGGATGCGGAACTGGATGCCGCCTTTATCGGTAGCCAGTGCCATGGCACCGCCCAGCGCATCGATCTCTTTCACCAGATGGCTTTTGCCGATCCCGCCAATGGCGGGGTTGCAGCTCATCTGGCCGAGAGTTTCCACATTGTGGGTGAGCAGCAGCGTCTTCACGCCCATGCGTGCAGCCGCGAGTGCGGCCTCAGTGCCGGCATGGCCGCCGCCGATCACGATCACGTCAAAACGGGAAGGGAAATCCACCACGCACCTCGTGCCTGTCGATCAAGGAGAAATAAGAGAGCCGGACAGTATAGGGGCTAAGGGCTCTCGATTGAAGGCACCTGGACAAAAAATAGCCAATCGGTACTGAAGGCTTCTATAGAAAATAAAAGAGAGAGGAATTTTTTAAATCTTTTTAGAGCTTGTGTTTATGTATGGTGAAGCCGGTTTCTGTGGATAACCATCTGTAGCCCTTATTCCATCGATCTTTCACGGAATAACAACCCTGTGTCGATGCTGTCGCGTGCCAGGGGATCTCCGGTTCCTAGCCTGTGGATTAAGCGTAACGTTATCAACAGGCGGATTTATCCACGTCCTGGGCCAGGTGTTGTCAACGTAGCTGTACGGGTGTTTTCCACAGGGTTCAAGGATCCCTGTGGAATGAGCTTTAGGCGGGCTGAAAGCCAGGTGTGACGGGGCTTTTCAGTTTTTTAGGTTGTGGATAGCTTGTCCATTGAAGGATCAGCGGGCAGGAGCGGCGGCTCTGTCATCAGCATTGAAGACGGCGTAGTGGATTACTTGCCGGCGCAGGATTGTGCTGGAGGCGGAGATCACTGCGTTCGATTGTGGGGCTAGAAACCGAACTGTGTGACCAGGTTCAGGCGCTGCCCGCTCCCCCGTTGATGGGCCTCGTTGCGGATGCCCGCGTAGGTGTATTCGAGGCCGAGCAGGACCTTGGGCCCGGCGGGGCTCCACAGCAGGTTGGCGTGCAGCGAGCGTACCCCGTCGAACTGGGTGAGTGGAGTGGCGGGATGTGGGTTGTCCAGCCGGATCAGGCCGGCGCTGAGGTTCGAGCGGAAGCTCTCCGACCACCAGTGCTGATAGCTGATGTTCACGCCCTGGCCGGAGATGGCATACAGCCTGCCCTTGTAGAGCGCAGCTGAGGGTGGCGTCTGGGTCAGGTAGCGGCCGGCACCACGCTCATACACCAGGTCGTAGTAGAGCTTGTCCTGTTTCCCCACGGCGAGCTGTCCCTGATAGTTGAATGCATAGCCGGTGAGCTGGTCGTCCAGACCGCCGCCATCGTCGGCGTCCAACTGGCGCAGGGCGGCTCCGACGGACTGGCGCCCCCAACCGTCGGCAAGGGTCAGTCGTGCGGTCAGCTCCGGCGATTTGTCGATGGAGTTGTTGCTGATGTTGTTGATGCCGGCACCGAACAGAACCGTGTCGGCACCGGTGAAATCCTGCACTGGCTGCTCGATCGCGGCTGAGAGCTCCAGCTTCGGGTGCAGTTCGTCGGTATAGCGGATCTGCGTTTGCCGGTTGAGGGCGGGGAGGCCCACCGGGCCACCAAAGTCGAACACTTCAGGGCCCTGGCGGGGATCGGCGAAGTTCGACCAGTACTGCCCGACCATCCAGGGACCGAGTTCGGCCATGGCGTGGCGCAGGCGAAGCGAAACCGAGTTGGTGGTGGCCTTGGTACCGCCAGTGCCATAGAAGTCACCCTCGATCAGGGTACGCAGCTCGCCATACTCCGTGGGGGTCCTAGTCTCGATGTTCAGCCGCGATTCGCGCGCTTCGAACTGCACCTGCCCCTTGCGCTTGGTGTATGGGGTGCCGTCGTATGGAATTCCGCCATATTTCGGTGAATAAGGCAGCAGCACCGTTTGGCTGTTGCCGAGGCTGCCCTGGAAATCGCTCATCAGCGAGGCGCGCACAAAGCCGCCGATCTTCACCGAGGTATCGCTGTCGGGCAGCAGGAACGAGCCGGGCATTACTCCGCCGGTGACCACCTTACGGGGCGGTTCCACAGGAGGAGCGGCCGCCTGCAGCTTCACCTGCTCCTGCTTCAGCGCCGCAATCTGGCTCGCCAGCGCCGCCACCTGTGCCTCCAGCTCGGCCAGTCGATCGGCCCGTGCTTCCCCGATGATAAGACCGGGGACCAGACATACGGCTATCCAGTACGTCTTCACTCCGCGCCTCCAATGCTTTCTTGTTTTTTGGGTGTGTAAAGCCAGGCGCGGTCACGCCACGCCATGGCTGGATGCAATTGAGAGAGGGAACTACGACGTCACTGTGGACCGGGCTGTGAGCCCTCGCGCAACATCATGCCATCCTCGTGTTGCCGGTCGGGGCGAACCGCAATCACCAGGGAGTCGGTGCCGATATGGAAGTGGCTGCTGGCGGTGAGTCCAGGCAGGCCGCTGGCCGCCGCAGGACAACAGGCTATACAGGGCGAACAGCGGGAGGATGAGCTGCTGGGTGTGGAAGCGTGGTCTTGGGGAGGCGGTGAAGCGCGCGTGTTTGCTGTTGTTATTTCTCATGCGATCTCCAGTTCCATTCCCTCCGCGACAGGTCATCGGGTAAACGCTGTCGTAGAAATAGATGGCGCTGGCGAACTTTCGGTATTTCGTGGCACAGCTCAAATCGTCCGTTTGGATTAGATGGACGAAAAGGGACACTTCCTACAAAAGGCATAACTCAGTCTTTTCGACCTGAGGAAATACAGCAGCTGGACTGAGCTATCTGCTGCATGCTTGAGGTAGTCGCCGGGTACAGGCCGCGATCATCGCCGACGGTATAGGTCTTGTCCCTGGGCTTGAGAGCCTTCAGGGCGAGTGTCCAGACAGCGGAAGGCTCAGGTTAAAACCACTACTTGGACATAAATCTGGGCACGAGATCAGACGATCTTTCTGTCGTGCTTCAACAGAGCTTAATAGGCAAGAAACCCAGTGTTCATGCGGGTTTCAAGGATTTCGGTGGACCTTGATGGCGCCCCGTGGAAGTGAGGTCATTTGCCGATGCAGAAGCTGGAGAAGATGCGTCCCAGCAGATCGTCCGGGGTAAAGGCGCCTGTGATTTCGCCCAGGGCCTGCTGAGCCTGGCGCAGATCCTCGGCCAGCAGCTCGCCTGCGCCGCTCAGGGTGAGCTGCGCGCGGCCGTGCTCGAGGTGTTCACCGGCGTGGCGCAGGGCCTCCAGGTGGCGCCGGCGCGCGCTGAAGCTGCTTTCCGCGGTCTGTTCGAAGCCCATGCAGGCCTTGAGGTGTTCGCGCAGCAGGTCGAGTCCGTTACCCGAGCGGGCGGACAGCGTGATGGTGACGTGTCCGTCGGTGCTTTCTTCGAGGCCAACCGACTCTGTGGATAAATCCGCCTTGTTGCGGATCAGGGTGACGTGGGCCGGATCCGGGCGGCTGTCCAGGAACTCCGGCCACAGTGCAAAGGGATCGCTGGCCTCCGGAGCGGTGGAGTCCACCACCAGAAGTACGCGGTCTGCCTCATTGATGGCCTTCAGGGCCCGTTCGACGCCAATCTTTTCCACATGGTCTTCGGTGCTGCGCAGGCCGGCGGTGTCGATGATGTGCAGCGGCATGCCATCGATGTGGATATGTTCGCGCAACACGTCGCGGGTGGTGCCGGCGATATCGGTGACGATGGCCGCCTCACGCCCTGCCAGGGCGTTCAGCAGGCTGGATTTGCCGGCATTGGGACGACCGGCGATCACCACCGTCATGCCATCGCGCAGCAGCGCACCCTGGCCGGCCTCGCGCAGTACGGCGGCCAGCTCGGCGCGCACGCCGTCCAGTTGCGAAAGGACGTGTCCATCGGCGAGGAAGTCGATTTCCTCCTCGGGGAAGTCGATGGCCGCCTCGACGTACATGCGCAGCTGGATCAACTGGTCGGTGAGGCGATGCACCCGGCGCGAAAACTCGCCCTGCAGCGAACGCACGGCGTTGCGCGCCGCCTGGGCCGAGCTGGCTTCGATCAGGTCGGCGATGGCTTCGGCCTGGGCCAGGTCGAGCTTGTCGTTGAGGAAGGCACGCTCGCTGAACTCACCCGGGCGGGCCTGGCGGGCGCCCAGCTGCAGGCAGCGCTGCAGGAGCATGTCCATGACCACCGGGCCGCCGTGTCCCTGCAGTTCCAGCACGTCCTCGCCGGTGAAGGAGTTCGGGCCCGGGAAGTACAACAGCAGGCCTTCGTCGATCACCTCGCCGTCATTGCTGTGGAACGGCCCGTAGTGCGCGTGGCGGGGCTGTGGCTCGCGGCCGCTGAGGGTGATGGCCATGGCCCGGGCACGCGGACCGGAGACGCGGACGATGCCGACCCCGCCACGGCCCTGGGCGGTGGCGACGGCGGCGATGGTTTCACGGGCTGCATTCATGTCGGCGGTCTCGCGGTTTTCTCGGGACAAACAGGGTACTTGGCAAAACTATCCACATAGCAAAACGCCCCACGAGGGGGCGTCTTGGCAATCGGCGGGAGTGGCGATCAGGCGGAGGCCTTCTTCGCGGCACCCTCGATCCGACGGGTAATGTACCACTGCTGTGCGATCGACAGGCAGTTGTTCACAACCCAGTACAGCACCAGACCGGCCGGGAACCACAGGAAGAAGAAGGTGAAGATGATCGGCATCAGCTTCATCACCTTGGCCTGCATGGGGTCCGGCGGTGTCGGGTTGAGCATCTGCTGGACCAGCATGGTGGCGCCCATGATGATCGGCAGGATGAAGAACGGGTCCTTCACCGACAGGTCGACGATCCAGCCCAGCCACGGAGCCTGGCGCATCTCGACGCTTTCCAGCAGTACCCAGTAGAGGGACAGGAAGACCGGCATCTGCACGAGGATCGGCAGGCAGCCGCCCAGCGGATTGATCTTCTCCTTCTTGTACAGCTCCATCATCGCCTGGGACATCTTCTGGCGGTCGTCGCCGTACTGTTCCTTCAGCGCCTGCATCTTCGGCGACACGGCGCGCATGCGGGCCATGGAACGGTAGCTGGCGGCGGACAGCGGGAAGAATGCCAGCTTGATGACGATGGTCAGCAGGATGATCGACCAGCCCCAGTTGCCCACCAGGTTGTGGATATGTTGCAGCAGCCAGAAGATCGGCTGGGCGATAAACCACAGCGGGCCGTAGTCGACGGTCAGCTCCAGGCCGAGGGACAGCTGGCCCAGGTACTGCTGCAGCTTGGGACCGGCATACAGGGTCATGCTGGTTTCGCCCTTGGCGCCCGGCGCAACGCTGATGCTCGGGCCGGTGAAGCCGACGATGTAGTTGCCCTGGGCGTCCTTGCGGGTCATCACGTTGTGGGTTTCGCCCTTGGCGGGCACCCAGGCGGTAACGAAGTAGTGTTGCAGCCAGGCGACCCAGCCACCCTGGACGGTTTCCTTGAACGACTCCTTGTCCATGTCCTTCATGGGCACTTTGACGTAGGGCTTTTCAGGGGTCCAGACCGCAGCGCCGAGGTAGGTCGACACGCCGGTGGCGGTGGTGGAGGACGGATCGGCGCTGGCGTCACGCTTGAGCTGGGCGAACACCGAGGCGTTCCAGGCATGGTCGCTCTGGTTGTCGATCAGGTAGGTCACGCCAATCTGATAGGCATCGGGGTTGATGCACTCGAGCTTCTTCTGCGCCCTTTCCTTCTCGGTGCAATCGGCTTTCAGGCCGCGGTGGAAGGTGAAGCGCTTGATGTAGTTGACGCCATTCTGGGCAAAGGTCAGGTCGACGACCAACTGGTCCTGGCCGTCGGCCAGCTCGTAGCTGGTCTTGGCCGATGCATAGAGCGGACGGCCACTGGCGGCGGCATCCGGGCCGTCGGCGCCGGTCAGGCCGCTCTGGGCGAGGTAGGTGCGCTGCTGGTCACGCTCGAACAGCGGGAACGGCACTTCCGGATGGTCCTGGCGCAGTGGGTACTGGGTCAGGCCCAGTTTGACCACGTCGCCGCCGCGCGGATCGATGGTCAGGTCCAGGACATCGGTCTTCACGCGGATCAGTTGGTCGCTGACGGCCGCCGGCTTCTGCTCGGCAGGTAGAGTCGCCTGGGCATTCTGGGCGGTCGGTACGTCGGCATTGGCCGTGCCGCCGGCAGGTACGGATGTATCCGGCAGGCCTTCGTTCTGGTTGAAGGTCGCGGTCTGCGCTGGCAGTTCGGGCTGACCGTAGTCCTTGTTCCACTGGAGAACCAGTGCGTAGGACACGATTGCCAGGGCGACGAATAGGATTGAACGTTTGATGTCCATGGTTACTCGGCCGTCGAGGAAGGGGCGGGCTTGGATGGATCTGGCGGTACCGGGTCATAACCACCGGGATGCCAGGGGTGGCAGCGGCCGAGGCGACGAGCGGCCAGCCAGCCACCACGCAGGAAGCCATGGGTTTCGATGGCTTCCTGCGCGTAGCAGGAACAGCTGGGGTAGAAACGACAGTGCCTGCCCATCATGGGACTGATGGCGTAGCGGTAAAACTGGATCAGTAACAACGCCAGTCTACGCATGGGAACTGTCGGCCACTCCCGGAGAGTCTGTCGCGGGTTCCGGGCTGGGCCGATTGCGCAACAGGCGTTTCCAGAGCTTGCCGAACTGCTGGTGCAGTTCGGGATTCTCCAGATCGCCGAGGCCCTTGCGCGCGATAACCACGATGTCCAGGCCGGCCAGCGCTTGCTGGTTGTGGCGGAAGGACTCGCGGAGAAGGCGTTTGAGGCGATTGCGCTCGACGGCGAGCTTGACGTTCTTCTTGCCGATCACCAGGCCGAGGCGGGGGTGATCGAGACCGTTTTCGCGCGCCAGCAGCAGGATGTGCTTGCCGGGAACCTTGGAGGTGGGGGAGTCGAAGACTGCCGTGAAGTGCCGGGCTGTCAGTAGACGTTTATCCCGGTCGAAGCCTTGACTCACCACCTGTGTCAGACAAATCAGACGGTCAGACGCTTGCGGCCCTTGGCGCGACGACGCGACAGAACCTGACGACCGTTCTTGGTGGCCATGCGAGCGCGGAAACCGTGAACGCGAGCGCGCTTGAGGGTGCTGGGTTGGAAAGTACGTTTCATGATTCGGTACCTGGGTTGACGACATGAGGTCGCAGTGACCCCGTTTAAAGAGACCGGCGATTCTAGTGAAATCGGGCGGTCAGGTCAATTTCCAACCAGCGGCGGATACAAATTGAATAAGAAAGGGCAAGATTTTCTTTTGAAAGATAGAAGCGTTGATTATGACTGTTGAACGGCTCGGCTGTGAATAAGTCGTTGGAGGCCGCTGAAAGTCGCGTTCCTGAGGAATGAAAACCCTGTCTGGAACAGGTGCGCGACTTGTGCTCGTGCAGTTGGAAAGCTGGGGACAGGTGGATGGTTTTTCCACAGCGGATTTTTCCACAGGTCGCTCACCAGGGTGATCCCCTGCCCCATCCAGCGGTTATCCACAAGGTTCGCCGCGCGCTTACCCGACAATCGGCACAATCATTAACATCTTGATTTTGCTTGCCTCCCCGGTCGTATCTTATGTGGATAAGTTCTCCCGGCAGGGCTACAATATCGGCCTATTTCGCTTTGCGCCTTCTTTGGGGGATATCC